>NZ_CP172712.1:0-5538673 GCF_057073705.1 Labrys sp. E2SS-1L
TGGAACGAGCCGAACCCGTTCAATCTTCCAGACGCCTCTTCGACCCAGCTCTCACCAGGTTCAGAACCTTGCGATCTTAAGCAGAAGAGGCAACAAATCAGCCCCGCCGCTCATTCGCGGCAGCGCCGTCCGTCGATGGGTGCTGTATAGAGGGGCTCTTTCCGCCCGTCAACAGCCGATTTCATTTTTTTGACGGTTGCATGACGCTTTTTTTGGAGGGCCTGTGGAAAGCTACCCGGCGTACCCCGCTAACCGCTTGTCACTACATGGATATTCGACACTGGCATTTCAAGCCCTGGACGCCGTCTCCCTGTTCGGGGCCTCGACACGCAACCGTCCCGGCCCTCCTTTCAAAGCACGGCCCTCGCCCTCTCGCGCGCGCAGCGCGCGCGGGTTCCATAGCTAGCCCCTCGGATCCTATCCCCGCTCCATATGGGCAGCCGCCCGATCATCAATTCCACCCCGAATTTCATGGAATCGTCATGCATCGCCCCAAATCGGCCCAATTGATCAGGGGTTAAGATGGATCTGGAATTGACCGGCGCGCCCAGCTAGGGCACGGTCCGCCCCCAAGAAAAGGGCAACTTCCTACCAACCATGCGCCCGCCTCACGCCTCGGCGTTTTGGGTTCAGCGTATTTCTGGCGGAACGATCGAATTTGTCACCACGGACGACCTATAGAGACAGGCGGCAGGATCGGTACGGGATCGTGGATCCCGGAACGCAGGCGCCGCTTTCGGCAGATGGCGGGCGAGCGCCCGATCGGCGCAAGGTCTCGATCCGCTGGCTGACGGGAACGGTCCTCACGGGCCTGTGCGGTGCCGGCCTCATGGGCGGAGCCGTCTATGCCGCTCTGGACGGCGAATACAGCGTGGGCCATGCACCGCAGATCGCCCCCACCGTCGTGCGCGAGAGCGAGGCCCAGACTTCTACCCAGAAGACCGATCGTATCCTGATCCAGACCGATACGATGGAAGCGCATCAGGTCATTCGCGTCTCCACCACCACCAAGGTGGGCGACAAGGACGTCATCAAGGTCAAGCCCTTCGCGCGCGTGCTCGCCAGCCTGCAGATTGCTTCTGGCCCCCTCGCCTCCCAGGTGCCTCCCTATAATCCCCAGGCTCTTTCCGCCGATCCGGACGCGGCCCTGGCGCCCGCCACCGCCCATGTCGAGCAGGCGCCCGACGACGGCGAGGTCACCGTGGCCAACCGCGACCTCGTCGGTGTGAACTTCCAGCCGACCTCCGGCCCCCTGCTGCCCGACGAGCAGGTGCTCGCGCTGGTGCGGGCACAGACCCAAGGTAACGATCCCTCCGCCGCGATCATCCCACCGCAATTCGTGGCGCTCGCCGCCGACGACGATCGCGCCGAGAGCGCCGATTTGACGGCCCTGCGCGAGACCGACGTGCAGACCGACCCCGACTCGGCGCTCAAGATCACCATCGTGCCCGAGAACTTCACCAACATCGCCAAGACGGCGCCCGAAGTCTCCTCCCGCGAGCAGACCATCACGGTGGAGGACAAGGACACGCTCGCCGGCATTCTGGGGCGCCTCGGCGCAACACCGCAGGAAATCCAGGAGATCGCCAAGGCGCTCGGCGATGCCGGCAAGCTGCATGGCGGGCTGCGCCTACGGGTTCTGGTCGCTCCGGGCGAGGAAGAGGACCCCCATTCCAGGCCCGTACGCCTGTCGGTCTACAATGCCGACAAGCATCTTGGCACCGTGGTGCTTGCCGATACCGGCGGCTATGTTTCCGTACAGGATCCGAGCTCGACCGACATCGCCGCCAACGCCCAGGACAATCAGGGCGGCGACGACGAGGATGAAGGCGACAGCGGCACCGGTATCCGCCTCTATTATTCCATCTACGAGACGGCCCTGAAGCAGCAGGTGCCCAAGGAAATGATCGAGCGCCTGCTGCGCGTCTATGCCTATGACGTCGACCTCACCCGCCACACCCGGCCGGGCGACAATTTCGAGCTCTTCTACGAGCAGGACGACGCCGGCAATCCGGTCGGCGACATCCTCTACACGGCGCTGACCGTGAATGGCGAGCTCAAGCGCTACTATCATTTCGCCAGCCCCGACGACGGCCAGGTCGACTATTACGACGAGGACGGCAAATCGGCGCGCAAATTCCTGACCCGCAAGCCGATCAATGGCGGCGAGATGCGCTCCACCTTCGGCATGCGGCGCCATCCGATCCTCGGCTATTACAAGATGCATACGGGTGTCGACTGGGCCGACCGGGTCGGCACGCCGATCCTGGCCACCGGCAACGGCACCATCGTCAAATCCGGCTGGACCAACGGCTATGGCCGCCACATCGAGATCCAGCACGCCAACGGCTATCTCTCGACCTATTCGCACATGAACAGCTTCGCCTCGGGCACAGGCGTCGGCGCCAAGGTCAAGATGGGTCAGGTCATCGGCTATCTCGGCCAGTCGGGCCTGGCGACGGGCCCGCATATCCATTACGAAGTGAAGATCAACGGCAGTTTCGTCGATCCGATGCGCATCAAGCTGCCTCAGGGCCGCGAGCTCAATGGCGAGCTGCTCGCCTCCTTCAAGGCCGAGCGCGACCGCATCAACGCTTTGATGAGCAAAGCCCCCGTCGCCGAGATTGCGACCGGCACCAACAAGAGCTGAGGAGCTGAGGCCGGGTAACCGCCGGCAATGGCTCGACGACGGCCCGCCCCCGCGGCATTTTCGCCAACCGTTCTGCTATCAACTTTTCTGGAAAACGCTCTAGTAAGTTGTCATGACCACCATTCGTGACACCACCGACCAGAAAAACCTTGCTCTGCTGATCCAGCTGCGCTGGCTCGCCGTGATCGGGCAGGTGATCACCATCCTGTTCGTCGACCTCGCGCTCGGCATTCCCCTGCCGCTGTTCGAGATGGCCGTGGTGATCGGCTTCCTGGTCGCGCTCAACGTCGTCGGCCTGGTCCGGCTGCGCAGCCAGGGTCTGGTGGGCAATACCGAGCTCTTCCTCGAGCTCATGCTCGATGTCGCCGCCCTCACCGTACAGCTCTATCTGAGCGGCGGCGCCTCCAATCCCTTCATCTATCTCTACCTCCTGCAGGTCATCATCGGCGGCGTCCTGCTGGAGGCGTGGTCGACCTGGACGCTGCTGGCGGCCACCAGCGCCTGCTTCGTCGGCCTGGCGACCTTCAACCGCCCCTTGCCGATCCCGGTGCAGAGCGGCACGGACCTGGCCGACCTGCATGTCCAGGGCACCTTCATCTGCTTCGTGCTGGCAGCGATCCTGCTGGTGTTCTTCGTCACCCGCATCAACCGCAACCTGCGCGCCCGCGATGCCCATCTGGCAAGCCTGCGCCAGCAATCGGCCGAAGAGGACCATATCGTCCGCATGGGCCTGCTCGCCTCCGGCGCCGCCCATGAGCTCGGTACGCCGCTGGCGACGCTCTCGGTGATCCTGAGCGACTGGCAGCGCATGGCGATGTTCCGGGAAGACGAGGAGATCGCCGCCGAACTCACCGAAATGCGCGGCCAGCTCGACCGCTGCAAGACGATCGTCACCGGCATCCTGATGTCATCGGGCGAGGTGCGTGGCGAAGGCACCCGGCGCACCAGCGTGATCAGCTTCTTCAACGAGCTCGTGGAGGAATGGCGCGCCAGCCGTTCCCCCGCCCGCCTCGACTACAACAACACCTTCGGCACGGATGTCTCCATCGTCTCGGACAACGCCCTCAAGCAGGTGGTGTTCAACATCTTCGACAATGCGCTCGAAGCCTCGCCCAATTGGGTGGGCATCGCCCTGGAGCGGCGCGGCGACCGCCTCACGCTCTCTGTCACCGACGCAGGGCCGGGTTTCGGCAAGGACATACTGGATCAGCTCGGCAAACCCTATAATTCCAGCAAGAATCGGCCGGGCGGCGGGCTCGGCCTGTTCCTGGTCGTCAATGTCGCCCGCAAGCTCGGCGGCACCGTCACGGCCAAGAACCTCTTGAATGGCGGCGCCCTGGTCGAACTGACCCTGCCGATGGCGACGCTGTCGCCCGAAGGAGTAACCGATGCCCCCCTCCCCGGCTGAACGCCGCCTCATCATCGTCGAGGACGATGCGACCTTCGCCCGAACCCTGCGCAAATCCTTCGAGCGCCGCGGCTATGCCGTGGAGGTCGCGGCCGGCCTCGAACCGATGCAGGCTTTGCTCGCAAGCCATGCACCGGGCTTTGCCGTGGTCGACCTCAAGCTTGCCGGCGGCTCGGGGCTGGAATGCGTGAAGGCCCTGCATGGCCATGACCCCGTCATGAAGATCGTGGTGCTGACGGGCTTTGCCTCGATCGCCACCGCCGTCGAGGCGATCAAGCTGGGAGCCTGCCATTACCTGGCCAAGCCTTCCAATACCGACGATATCGAGGCGGCCTTCCAGCGCAGCGACGGCGACACCAGCGTGCCGACCACGCAGACCCCGACCTCGATCAAGAATCTCGAATGGGAACGCATCCACGAGACGCTGGTGGAGACGGAATTCAATATTTCCGAAACCGCACGCCGTCTCGGCATGCACCGGCGCACCCTGGCGCGCAAGCTGGAGAAGCGGCGGCTGAAATGAGGGATTAACCCGCTCTTCGCTCGCGCACGGTATAGACCAGCCCGCCAAGCGTCATCAGGGCGAGGGCAAACCAGGTCAGTGCGTAGACCAGATGGTTGTTGGGCAGATCGACCACCGTCATGCCGCCGGCTGGAATTTCGCCGGCCTGCCGCCGCTCGGCATCGATGAAATAGGGAGCGACGGCACCGAGGCCGCGGGCGGCGGCGATTTCAGCCACGTCGCGCGAATACCAGCGATCGGCCCCGGGATCGTTGCTGCGCAGGAAAGCGCCCTTGGGCTCGCTGAGCCGCAGCAGCCCAATCACCTCGGCCGGCCCGGCAGCATTGCCCGCCTTGGCACGCTCTTCCGGCAGCACGAAGCCGCGATTGACCAGCACCACGAAGCCCTGCTCCGTCTTCAGCGGCGACAGCGTCCAGAAGCCGCCTCCCCGCGCCGTGGTCGCCTGCACGAAGGCGGGCGGGCGATCGAGGAATTCACCCGCCAGGCGGATGCGGCGGTAAGCGTCCTTGTCCGCAGCGATTGCGGGCCATGCTGCCGGGCCCGGCGGTGGCGTTGGCTCGGCATGGATACGGGCATCGATGCGGGCGATCAGGTCGAGTTTCCAGCCCAGGCGCTGGACCTGCCACACGCCCAGGGCACAAAAGCCGGCAAAGGCGACGACGAGAGCCGCCACCAAGACGGTGAAACCACGTCGAGAACGTGGTGGCCGGTCCGGCCGGCCACCCGGCGTCGTCATCGCATCAGGCTCACGGCATGTTGCGCATGTCATGCGCCGAGATCGGCATCATGTTGTTGACGAGGTGGTACATCACCCACAGCGAGCCCGTCAGCGTGATCACCACCAGCACGATGGTGAAGATCAGGGCCATCAGGTTCCAGCCGCCTTCGGACTTGGCGTCCATATGCAGGAAATAGATCATGTGCACGATGATCTGGATCACGGCCAGCGAGATCACGATCAACGAGGTCGCGACCTTGGACTCAAGCGCGCCCGTCATCACCAGCCAAAACGGGATGAAGGTCAGCACCACCGAAAGGCCGAAGCCGATCAGGTAGCTCTTGCGCGAACCATGCGAAGAGCCATGCTCGTCGTGATGGGCGCCGTGGTGGGAGTCTTGGTGGGTGTGGGCGCTCATCGCAGCATCCCCATCAGATAGACATAGGTGAAGACGCCGATCCAGATGACGTCAAGGAAGTGCCAGAACAGGCTCAGGCACATGAGGCGCCGGCGGTTCGCCGAGGTCAGGCCGTAGCGGGCGACCTGCACCATCAAGGTGAACAGCCAGAGGATGCCGGTGGAAACGTGCAGGCCGTGGGTGGAGACCAGCGTGTAGAAGGCGGAGAGGAAGCCGCTGCGCTGTGGCGTCGCGCCCTCATGGATCATGTGCGAGAACTCGTAGAGTTCGATGCCGACGAAGGCCATGCCGAACAAAGCGGTGACTAGGAGCCAGGCCTGGGTCGAGCCGACCTTGCTTTCCTGCATCGAGATCATGGCAAAGCCATAGGTGATGGAGGAGAGCAGCAGCATGGTGGTGTTCAAGGCCACCAGTTTCAGGTCGAACAGATCCTTGGGCGAGGGACCGGCAGCGTAATTGCCGCCGAGCACACCATAGGTGGCGAACAAGATCGCAAAGATGAGGCAGTCGCTCATCAGATAGATCCAGAAGCCGAGCATGGTGCTCGACCCTTCCGGATGATGCGGTTCTTCCGGCAGGTGGAAGACCGGCGCCTGGCTGTCTGCGGCCTCGGTCTGCGGCATCAGGATGGTCTGCGACATCAGCGTTCTCCTGCCGCCGCCAGCAAGCGCGTGCGGGCATTCTCGGCGGTGGCCACCTCCTCGGCGGGGATGTGGAAGTCGCGGTTATAATTGAAGGTATGGATGATGATCGCAGCCAGCAGGGTGACGAAGCTGGCGATTGCGAGCCACCAGACATACCAGATCAGCGCGACCGCGCAGACCGCGCTCAAGCCGGCCAGGATGATGCCGGCCCCGGTGTTCTTGGGCATGTGGATGGGCTTGTAGCCCTCCAGCGGGCGCTTGTAGCCGCGACGCTTCATGTCCGCCCAGGCATCGAGATCATGCACCACCGGCGTGAAGGCGAAGTTGTAGGCCGGCGGCGGCGAGGAGGTCGACCATTCCAGCGTACGGGCATCCCAGGGATCGCCCGTGACGTCCTTGAGCTCTTCGCGCTTGCGGAAGCTCACGAAGAACTGCATCAGCATCGCGGCGATGCCGACGGCGATGATCGCGGCGCCGCAGGCGGCGATCACGAACCAGATCTGCAGGGACGGATCCTCGAAATGGCTGACGCGCCGGGTCACGCCCATCAGGCCGAGGATGTAGAGCGGCATGAAGGCGACCCAGAAGCCAACGACCCAGCACCAGAACGAGATCTTGCCCCAGAACGGATCGAGCCGGAAGCCGAAGACCTTGGGGAACCAGTAGTTGACGCCAGCGAACATGCCGAACAGCACGCCGCCGATGATCACATTGTGGAAATGGGCGATCAGGAACAGCGAATTATGCAGCACGAAGTCGGCCGGCGGCACGGCCAGCAGCACGCCCGTCATGCCGCCGATCACGAAGGTGAGCATGAAGGCGAGCGTCCACATCATCGGCAGCTCGAAGCGGATGCGGCCGCGATACATGGTGAACAGCCAGTTGAAGATCTTCGCGCCGGTCGGGATCGAGATCACCATGGTGGTGATGCCGAAGAAGGAGTTGACGCTGGCGCCCGAGCCCATAGTGAAGAAGTGATGCAGCCAGACCAGATAGGACAGGATGGTGATCACCACCGTGGCGTAGACCATCGAGGTGTAGCCAAACAGGCGCTTGCCGCAGAAGGCGGCCGTTACTTCCGAGAAGATGCCGAAGGCCGGCAGGATGAGGATGTAGACCTCCGGATGGCCCCAGATCCAGATGAGGTTGACATACATCATCGGATTGCCGCCGAGGTCGTTGGTGAAGAAGTTGGTGCCGACATAGCGGTCGAGCGACAGCAGGGCGAGCACCGCCGTCAGCACCGGGAAGGCGGCGACGATGAGCACGTTGGTGCACAGCGCCGTCCAGGTGAAGACGGGCATGCGCATCATCGTCATGCCGGGGGCGCGCAGCTTGACGATGGTCGCGATCAGGTTGACGCCCGATAACAGCGTGCCCACGCCGGCGACCTGCAGGCCCCATATGTAATAGTCGACCCCGACATCCGGACTGTAGGCAATACCCGAGAGCGGCGGATAAGCGAGCCAGCCCGTCTTGGCGAATTCGCCGACGAACAGCGACATCATCACGATGGCCGCGCCGGCCGCCGTCATCCAGAACGAGAAATTGTTGAGGAAGGGGAAGGAGACGTCGCGCGCACCGATCTGCAGCGGCACCACGAAGTTCATGAAGCCGGTGACGAAGGGCATCGCCACGAAGAAGATCATGATGACGCCATGCGCCGTGAAGATCTGGTCGTAGTGATGGGGCGGCAGGTAGCCCTCGGACCCGCCGAAGGCGATCGCCTGCTGCAGGCGCATCATGATGGCATCGGCAAAGCCTCGCAGCAGCATGACCAGCGCCAGCACGATATACATCACGCCGATGCGCTTGTGGTCGACGCTGGTGAACCATTCGCGCCACAGATAGCCCCACACGCGGAAATAGGTCAGCGCACCGAGGAGGCCGATGCCGCCGATGGCCACCGCCGCGAAGGTCGCGACCAGGATCGGCTCGTGATAGGGGATGGCTTCAAGCGTAAACCGACCGAAGATCGGGCTCACCGCAACCGTTTCAGAAGACATGGCAAAAACCGCTCGTGAATGAGGTTGCACTTAGCCGGGCTGCGCAGCGGAGAGCTGCGGCAACTGGCGGGAGGCGGGCGGGATCGACAGGCTGGCCCCGGTGAGGCCGGCGGGCTTGGGGCTCAGCGCCGGAACGCTGCGCTTCCAGGTATCGAGCGCGCCGGACCGCGGCACCTCGCAAAATGAGGAGACGAAATAGGGCTCAGGGCCGAACACCGCACCACGACGGGCATATTTGTCGTAGAGCAGCGGCCGGACATTGTTGATGCCCTCCTTGCCGAGCCCGCCCTTTGCATCCACCGCCATCATCTTGTCCATGCACATCTTGTTGGCGTCGACGCACATGTTCAGGATGGCGTGATAGAGATCATCGGCAACCGCATTGTAATAGCGTACGGGCACGTTCTGGCTCGGCTTCTCCAGTGCGAGATAGGCCGGGCGGTCGAGCGTTCCGGCATCGCCGGCACGGACCTTGGCGACCCACTGGTCGAAGCCGGCCTGGTCGAGCCCGTGGAAGCGGAAGCGCATGCCCGAGAAGCCGGCGCCGCTGTAATTGGACGAAATGCCTTCATACTCGCCCGGCGCGTTGATCACCGCATGCAGCTTGGTCTCCATGCCCGGCATGGCATAGATCATGCCCGCCAGTGCCGGCACATAGAAGGAATTCATTACGGCCGAGGCGGTGATCTTGAAATTGATCGGCCGGTCGACGGGAGCCGCCATCTCGTTGACGCTGGCCACGCCATATTCGGGATAGATGAACAGCCATTTCCAGTCGAGCGCCACGACCTGGACCTCGAGCGGCTTGACCTCCTTGGTCACCGGCCTGCCCGCGGCCACGCGTTCGAGCGGCCGGTAGGGATCGAGCAGGTGGGTTCCCGTCCAGGTGATCGCGCCGAGGATGATGATGATCAAGAGCGGGGCCGCCCAGATCACGAGTTCGAGCTGGGTCGAATGGTCCCAATCCGGCTCGTAGCGCGCCGCCTTGTTGGACTGGCGATAACGCCAGGCGAACAGCACCGTCAGCGCCATCACCGGGATGATGATCACCAGCATCAGCACGGTGGAGAACACCAGGAGGTCGCGCTGCTGGGCGGCGATGTCGCCGGAGGGACTGAGCACCACGGCATTGCAGCCCGCCAGCAGGCCCGCCAGGGGCAGTGCCATGGCCAGGCGGGCAAGCTTGCGCAAGCGGACGGAGCTAAGGGACGGCATTCGGGATAGCATTCGCATGTCGTGCCGATACGCCTCCGGTTTCAGGCTGCCCATTGGACATTTTGTCCAATGACAATATCATCATGAAGACGGCAATAGGTACGCAAGGGACCCCCATACTGCACGGCTTCCGTCGAGCGGGCTAGGGGCTTTGGAGAAAGCCGAGGGACGATGAGCACCACGACTTCCATGCATCCGGCCGGGGCCGCGGGCCAGCACGGCGCCAAGCGCCACACCATCACGCCCAGCGAGATCGCCATCGGCGTGATCATCGGCCGGACGTCGGAATATTTCGACTTCTTCGTCTATGCCATCGCTTCCGTGCTGGTGTTCCCCAAGCTTGCCTTCCCGCATCTCGATGCGCTGACGGGCATGCTCTATTCCTTCGCGATCTTCGCCCTCGCCTTCCTCGCACGTCCCTTCGGCTCGGCGCTGTTCACCTTGTTCGACCGGCATTATGGCCGCGAGGTCAAGCTGACCATCGCGCTCTTCCTGCTCGGCGGCTCCACCGCCGCGATCGCCTTCCTGCCCAATCACGGCACCATCGGCGCCTGGGCCGGCGTCCTGCTGGCGCTGCTGCGCATCGGCCAGGGCATCGCGCTCGGCGGCAGCTGGGACGGCCTGCCGGCCCTGCTCAGCCTGAACGCCCCGGAAGGCCAGCGCGGCTGGTGGGCGATGATCCCACAGCTCGGCGCCCCGCTCGGCCTGATCGTCGCCAGCGGCCTGTTCGCCTTCTTCTACACCGAGCTCAGCCCGGGCGACTTCCTCGACTGGGGCTGGCGCTATCCCTTCTTCGTGGCCTTCGCCATCAATGTGGTGGCGCTGTTCTCGCGCCTGCGCATCATCGCCACGCCCGAATATGCCGAGATGTTCCAGAGCCAGGAACTGCAGCCCAAGCCGATCGCGGAGACGGTGGCTGCCCAGGGCCGCACCATCATCATCGGCTCCTTCGCGCCGCTGGCGAGCTTCGCCCTCTTCCACATGGTCACGGTGTTCCCACTTGCCTGGGTGGTGCTGGAGACCAATGAGAGCGTGGTGCAGTTCCTGATCATCGAGATCTTCAGCGCCCTGTTCGGGCTCGCCGCCATCGTCGCCTCCGGCCCGATCGCCGACCGCTTCGGCCGACGCAACCTGATCGCGGTCTGTGCCATGGCGATCGCCATCTATTCAGGCTATGCGCCGCAATTGCTGAATGGCGGCCAGACGGGCGAGCTCATCTACATGATCGGCGGCTTCATCCTGCTCGGCCTGACCTTCGGCCAGGCTTCGGGTGCGGTGAACATGAATTTCCCGATCCACTACCGCTATACCGGCGCAGCCCTGACTTCGGACCTCGCCTGGCTGTTCGGCGCGGGCTTTGCCCCCTTCGTCGCCCTGGCGCTGGCCTCCTGGTTCGGCCTCGCCTCCTCCGGCGTCTACTTGCTCTCGGGCGCGGTCTGCACGCTGATCGCACTGTGGATCAACCTCGAAGGCATCCGCAAGGGCACCAGCGATTCGAAGGACTGATCGGTATTGCGGCTTTGCCGGCCTCTACATTTCGAGGCCGGCGCGGTGCCGTTCATAGGCTGAAATCACCCGGAATCCCATTGTGCGGAACGGTTCGGGTGCGATCCAGTTGGCCAGTCCCAGCGAGGCGAACAATTCGCTCTGGTCGCCGTGCCCCGTCATCATTTCCGCCATATGCTTGCCGAGCAGCGTTCCCTTGACGATGCCGCCGCCATTGCATCCTCCGGAGGCATAGAGGTTTTCATCCACCCTGCCCCACCAGGGCGAGCCGTTCATGGTCAAGGCCGTCGTCCCGCCCCAGACATATTCGAACGGCACATGGCGCAGCGCCGGCCAACGCCGCTCGAAACGTGTCCTCAAGGCACGGATGACGCGTGGCTCGTCCAGTTCATCTTCATAGGAATAGAGGCTGCGAACCATCAGCCGGTTGTCGCCGATGCGGCGCAGCGTCGTGCCCAAGCGATGCGAGGGCAGGACGCCCCAATCGGCATCGGCACCGGCCCAGCGACTGTCGGCATCCGGCATCGCCGCGGTGACCGCTGCATAGGTGTAGATCGTCACCAGGCGCGATTTCAGATAGCCGAATTTGGTAATGAAGCCATTGGTGGCGAGCACGACCTTATCGGCGGTAACCACACCATTCGGTGTTTCCAGACGCCATTTGCCGTCATGGCGCATGGCGAGCACGGGCGTGTTCTCGTGCAGCGTCACCTGGGATGGCAGCGCATCGGCGAGGCCACGGATCAATGCGGCGGGCTGCAGCAGGTAGTTGTCCTCCAGATGAAGGCCGATGGTGTAATAGGCCGTGCCAATCCGCCGCTCCAGATCGAGCCGTGACAGGACCTCATGGGGGATGGCGTTCTTGCGGGCAATGTCGCGGGCAGCCTCCACGACCGCCCTGCCGCGTTCGGTGGCGGCCGTCCGGATATAGCCGGTGCGCTTGAGTTGGCAATCGATGCCGTGGGCGTCGATCCGATCCTTGAGCCAGTCGAACCCTTCCGCCTGATAGCGCGACAGGATTTGCGCCTTCGCCGCCATGTCGTCGGAAGCGTCCTTTGGCATCACCCTTCGGCCGAGGAAACCGGAGTTGCGGGCCGAGGAGCCCTCACCCACACTGCCGGATTCGAGCAGCACGATCTCGGCGGTGGGGTCGAGCTCGGCGAGGCGCCACGCCGCCGCCACGCCGGTATATCCGGCGCCGATGACGGCATAGCGAACCCGGATGTCGCCCTCCAGCGCGGCACGGGCCTCCCGCGCCGGCAGCATCGCATTCCATCCGCAATGACTGGAGTAGTTCGGATAAGTCAGACGCGCCATCAGGTACTCCCGCAAGTGTTCATCGGCACGCTATCCATGGCCCATGGCAGCCTCTAGCTCCGCCCGGAGGAGACGGGCTTGGCGAATGCCAGGCTGCGCATGGGGTGACGCAGCGTCATGTCAAAGGGATTGAGGCGCTGGCTGAGTTCCTCGGCCTCGGCTTTCATCACCTTGACGACGCCGGCGAGCCGGCTCTCCGTCAGCCGTTCGGCAAGCGTGCCCACGCTGAGCGAGGCGACCGCCAGGCCATGCGCGTCAAAGACGGGAACACCGACGCCCGCCATGCCGGGAATCAAGCCCGAGTTGAGATCGGCCCAGCCCTGTTCGCGGGCCTTGGCGATCGCCACCCTCAAGGTGGCCTCATCCAGGAAGCCCTTGTCGATCAGCCGGGGCATGTTGAAGCGGATCACGGCTTCCTGCTCCGCCTCGGGAAGGTGAGAGAGAATGGCCAGGCTCCCTTGTCCCAGGCCGAGCGGCACCTTGCCGCCAATATCACCGGTGAACGAGCGGATGGGATAGGGCCCCTCGACAAGGTCGAGGCAGACGGCGTCAAAGCCGGTACGCACCAGCAGAAAAATGGACTCGCTCAGCGTCGCCGAGAGCCGCAGCAAGGTCGGCCCGGCCAATCTGCGCAGCCCGCTCGATTCCCCGATCCGCGCCGCCAGGACGAAAAATTCCAGGGCCGGCCGGTAACGCTTGCTCCCGGATACCTGTTCGACGACGCCTTCCAGGATCAGATCCTGCAAGAGCCGGTGGACCATCGACTGCCCATAGCCCACCACCTCGCCAATATCCTTCAGGCGCATTCCTTCCGGCGGACCGCCAGCCAGGATGCGCAAGAGCTCCAGAGCCCGCCTTACGGTGGAAATCGCCATGTCATCGGAAGCGGCCATCTCAATGGTATTCCTTATTTCAGAAAATTTTAGTCATAAAATGTATAATTTTTCTATATACCAGAATTAAATTATTCCGAATTCTATTCTACGGAATTTAATGTTGACTGCCTAGTCCCCAATGCGTTTCCATCGCCTCGCTTCCGCCAAGGCTGAAGGCCCCAAACGTTCTCTGTGAGGTGAGATGAGTTTCCTGGCCTTGGAATCGCTGTCGAAGCGATACGGCGCCCTGACTGTGGTGAGCGACGTCGACCTCGCGATTCACAAGGGCGAGTTCATCTCGCTGCTCGGTCCCTCGGGCTGCGGGAAGACCACCACGCTGCAAATGATCGCGGGGCTGGTGGAACCCACCAACGGGCGCATCGTGCTGGATGGCCAGGACATTACGGGCCTTGCGCCCGAGAAACGCGGTCTTGGCATCGTATTCCAGAACTACGCCCTCTTCCCGCACATGACGGCCGCCCAGAACGTAGCATTCGGGCTGGAGATGCGGGGCGTATCGCGACCGGAGCGCGACAAGCGCGTCGCCGAAGCCCTCGATCTCGTCCAACTCGGTGGATTTGCGGACCGCTATCCGCGCCAGATGTCCGGTGGACAACGCCAACGCGTCGCCATCGCGCGTGCCCTGGTCATCCGCCCTCCAGTGCTGCTGCTGGACGAACCTCTGTCCAATCTCGACGCCAAGCTGCGCGAGGAGATGCAGTTCGAATTGCGGCGCATCCAGCAAAGCGTGGGAACCACGACCATCATGGTGACTCACGACCAGGCCGAGGCCCTGTCGATCAGCGATCGCGTGGTCGTGATGGAAGCCGGCCGGATGACGCAGGTCGACCCGCCCTATCGCCTCTATGAGCGCCCGGCTACGCCGTTCATTTCAGGCTTCGTGGGCAAGATGAACCGGCTCGAGGCGATCTGGCATACCGATGGCGCTCTCGGCGTCGCGCTGGCAGGCGGAAGCCAATTGCCGGCACAGGCCGACCATGCCGAGAACGGGGCGGCCATCACCCTGACAATTCGTCCGGAACGCATCCTGCTGGGCAGGCCGGGAGAGGGCGTGGTCGACGGGCGCATCGCCTCGCGCTTCTTCCTCGGCAGCTACTGGCTCTTCAACGTCGACACACCAGCCGGGCCCCTGACCGTTTCCGCTCCCAACGACGGACAGGAGCCGGCTGGCCCTCATGACGCGGTGTCCCTGCGCTGGGATGCCGCCAGCGCCCGCCTGGAATTACCCCTGCCGGGTGCCGCGTCATGACCGGCCGCAAGGGAGCCACCCCCTGGTTGCTGGCGGGCCCGAACCTCTTGCTGTTCACCGTGATGGTGATCGTCCCGTTGATCCTTACGGTCACGCTTTCCTTCCGCGTCTACGACTATTCGACCGGCATTGGTGATGCCGTCACCCTCGACAACTACGTCAAGGTGATCACCGACCCCTATTATCTCGGGATCTTCTGGCGAACGCTGAAGATAGCCGCGATCACGACGGCAATCTGCGCGCTGATCGGCATGCCGGAGGCTTACATCCTCTCGCGCATGCGCGAACCCTGGCGCTCCGTCTTCCTCCTCGTCATCATCGGGCCGTTGCTGGTATCGGTGGTGGTGCGTGCCTTTGGCTGGAGCATGCTGCTCGGCCCGACCGGCCTGGTGAACGCCGCCCTGCAACTGATGGGGCTCGGGCCGGTACGGCTGCTCTACACGGAAACGGCGATCGTCATCGCGCTGGTCCATGTGATGCTGCCCTTCATGGTGATCCCGGTCTGGACCGCACTGCAGAAGCTCGATCCCATGGTCGAGGCGGCTGCCCGTACCCTCGGCGCCTCGCGCTTCACCAGCTTCCGCCGCATCGTCATGCCGCAGGCGACGATCGGCATTCTCTCCGGCAGCCTGATCGTCTTCGGCCTGTCGGCCAGCGCCTTCGCCATCCCCGGCCTGCTCGGCGGACGCCGCCTCAAGATGGCGGCGACACTGGTCTATGACGAATATCTCCAGGAGCTGAACTGGCCGCTGGGAGCCACCATCGCCATCGTCGTGCTGGTCGCCAATCTCGCGATCATGGTGACCTACAACCGCATCGTCGAGTCGCGGGCGAGAAAGGCTTTGGGGTAGATCGATGCAGAAGAATGGCCCCCTCGCCCTCATCTTCCACACGCTCGTGGTGGCTTTCGTTCTCGCGCCGCTGGTGGTGATCTGCATCGTCGCCTTCACCCCCGAAAACACCCTGACCCTGCCGACCACCAGCCTCTCCCTGCGCTGGTTCAAGGCGGTGTTCGCCCATCCCGACTTCGTCGCCTCGTTCTGGAACAGCATCTGGGTCGCGACACTCTCGGCCTCGATCGCCGTGCTATTCTCGGTACCGGCGGGCCTGGCCATCGACCGCTTCGAGTTCCCCGGGCGCGACGCCCTCAATGCGCTGTTCCTCTCGCCGCTGATCATTCCCAGCCTGGTGCTCGGCGTCGCCCTGCTGCGCCTGTTCGCCCTCATCGGCGTGCAGGGCAGCTTCGCCTGGCTGGTGCTGAGCCATGCCGTCATCATCACGCCCTATGTCTTGCGGCTGGTGCTGTCGGCGCTCACCGGCTTCGATCGCAGTGCCGAGCATGCGGCAAGAACGCTCGGAGCCTCGCAGTGGACGGTCTTCCGCCGTATCACCGCCCCGCTGATCCTGCCGGGCATCACCGGCGGCTGGCTGCTCGCCTTCATCAACAGCTTCGACGAACTGACGATGTCGATCTTCGTCACTGCTCCATCGACCGTCACGCTGCCGGTGCGCATGTACATGTACGCGACGGAGTCGATCGATCCGATGATGGCGGCGGTCTCGGCCTTGATGATCGCCCTGACGGCCTGCGCCATGCTGATCCTCGACCGTGCCTTCGGGCTCGACAGGGTGCTGATCGGCAAAGGGTAAGAACCTTCCGGAAAATGGCCCACGCGGGGTGCAGGTCCGCGCCAGGCCGACAACCGAAAACCGACATGGGCCTGCACATCACGAGAGGGATTGGAATGAACCTGAAATTTCTGGCAGGAGCCGCCGCGTCGTTCGCCGTGGCCATCAGCGCATCATCTGCCGCACTGGCCCAAGACAAGACGCTCTATGTCGGCATGAATGGCGGCCCCTACGAGAAGACCTTCACCGAAGCCGTCTTCCCGGATTTCGAGAAAGCCAATGGGGTGAAGATCGTCGTCGTGCCCGGCACCTCGACCGACATCCTCGCCAAGGCGACGGCGTCCAAGGACAACCCGCAAATGCATCTCATCTTCCTCGATGACGGTGTGATGATGCGTGCGATCTCCTCGGGCCTGTGCGAAAAGCTGCAGCCCTCGCCCGAACTGAACGAAATCGCGGCCAGCGCCCGCATCAAGGGCGACATGGCAGCCGGGATCGACATGGGCATGACCGGCATCGGCTACAACAAGAAGATCTTCGACGAGAATGGCTGGCCGGCGCCGACCTCCTGGCTCGACCTGGCCGACCCGAAATTCAAGGACAAGCTCGTCTTCCAATCCGCCGCCACCTCGACCTATGGCCTGCATGCCTTGCTGATGGTCAACCGCATCGAAGGAGGCAGCGAGGGCAATGTCGAGCCGGGCTTTACCAAGATCAAGCAGGACATTGCCCCCAACGTATTGGAGTTCATTCCAAGCTCGGCCAAATTGTCGGAAATGGTGCAGACGGGCGAAGCCGCGATCTTCCCGCTGACGCCGACGGCGATCGGCAATCTGAAGGACAAGGGCCTGCCGGTCGAATATGTCCAGCCCAAGGAAGGCTCGGTGCTGCTGATGATCGCCCAGTGCGTCACCGCCAAGAATTCGGAGCCGGAGCTGTCGCAGAAGCTGGCCGCCTATCTGATGTCGGCGGCAGCGCAGGCAAAGGCCCTGAATGCCGGCAACATCATTCCCTCCAATCCCAGCACCAAGGCCTCCAATCCCGTCGCCCAATCCAAGCTCGATGCCTTCAACGGCTATATGAAGACCGTCATCACGCTCGATTGGGACGCCATCAACGCCAAGCGCCCCGAATGGAACAATCGCTGGAACAAGACCATCGAGCGCTGACATCACCTGCGCCGGACCGGCCCGGCCATGCCGGCCCCGGCGCAGCCGTGCTGCCTCGCAGCACTGTCGCTATCGGTCAATCATAGTCCACCTTCGGATACCAATGCGGATCGCGCCCCTCTGGCGTGGTGTCGAGCACGTTCCAGAGCGGCGTGAAGTCGGGTGCGCCGCGCGGGTCCTGCCCGGGATCGGCGGTCACGCCGCCCATCTCGCCGCCCCAGAAATGACGGATGGAGCCGTCGCGCCGGGTAAAGACATTGTAGCCCGGATAATCCCCGTCCGGGCGCCAGGTCCCGAAATCACGGCCGAATTCGGCGCTGGTGTCGCTGTAGAGCGGCAAATGCCGCCAGCCCCGCTCCTGCTTGAAATCGGTGAGCCGCCCGATCGGGGCGCGCGCGACGACGGCAAGCGCCGCGCGCTGCTGGATATCCTGCGCATTACCCGCCAGCGCGCCGAGGAGCGCGGTGCACATCGGACACGGGCGTTTGCGCTCGGGACCAAACATGTAGTTGTAGACGATCAAGCTCTCATGCCTGCCGAACAAGTCTGCGAAACGAACAGGCCCGTTCTCCCCCTCGAAGACATAATCCTTTGTCACGGGTGCTCCCGGCGGCAGCGCGCGGCGCATTTCTGCCACGCGTTCGATATGGCGGCGAAGTTCGATTTCCTCCGCAAGCAGTGCGGTTCGGGCGCGGCGATACTCCTCGTTCTCATTCGGGATCCGGGCCTCGTTCAAGGCTGCCAGTTCGGTGGCGGGTTTCAGCCCGCTCATGGTCGCGGTCATGCGTTTCTCCTCGATTGTCGTCGATGGCGCTACGCTCCAAGGACGTTTCTCAACGCACCGACCCGACAATCGGGTTCCATTTTTGAGCCTATAGCGTTTTGCGATTTGACCGAGTCGCCAAGAATCGCAAAGACGCGTCGGGACAAAAAGTTTGAGAAAATAAGCGTTCACACTTGAACGCGTTTTGCTCTAGCGCATAGTTGCCGCGATTCATATGGTGGCTGTTTCAGCTTCAGCTGCCATAAAAAAGCGGGCCCGAAGGCCCGCTTTCTCGTTTTTCGGCTGATATTTCCTTACGCCGCCCTGGCATTCACTGCCTGGCCGCCGATGACCAGGCCCGAACCGGTCGCTCCGATCTCGATGGTCGAGCCGTCCTTCACCTTGCCGGAGAGGATCATCTCGGCCAGCGGATCCTGGACCAGGCGCTGGATGGTGCGCTTGAGCGGACGTGCGCCATAGGCCGGGTCGTAGCCCTTGTCGGCAAGGTAGGTTCTCGCGGCATCGTCGAGATGCAGCGTGATCTTGCGCTCGTCGAGTAGCTTCTGCAGCCGGGTCATCTGGATATCGACGATCGCGCCCATCTGCGCCTTCTTCAGGCGGTGGAACAGGATGATCTCGTCGACCCGGTTGAGGAACTCCGGCCGGAAGTGGCTGCGCACCACCGCCATCACCTCTTCGCGCACCTTGTCCGAATCCTCGCCTTCCTTCTGGTTGACCAGATATTCGGCCCCCAGATTGGAGGTCATGATGATCAAAGTGTTGCGGAAGTCGACGGTGCGGCCCTGCCCGTCCGTCAGGCGGCCGTCGTCCAGCACCTGCAGGAGGACGTTGAAGACGTCGGGATGGGCTTTCTCGATCTCGTCGAACAGCACGACCTGGTAGGGCCGGCGCCGCACGGCTTCGGTCAGCGCACCGCCTTCGTCATAGCCGACATAGCCCGGAGGCGCGCCGATGAGCCTGCTCACCGAATGCTTCTCCATATATTCGGACATGTCGATGCGGGTCATCGCCGTGTCGTCGTCGAACATGAAGGCGGCAAGCGCCTTCACCAGCTCCGTCTTGCCTACGCCCGTGGGGCCCAGGAAGATGAAGGAACCGATCGGCCGGTTGGGATCCTGCAGGCCGGCGCGGGCGCGCCGAACCGCGGTCGAAACCGCCTGCACGGCCTCGCCCTGGCCGACCACGCGGGTCGCCAGCACGTCCTCCATGCGCAGGAGCTTGTCCTTCTCGCCTTCCAGCATCTTGTCGACGGGCACGCCCGTCCAGCGCGAGACCACCTGCGCGACATGATCCGCCGTCACGGCCTCTTCCACCATGCCGACCTTGCCTTCGGACGCCTCGACCTCCGCCAGCTCCTTTTCGAGCTTGGGAATGATGCCATAGGTCAATTCGCCCGCGCGCTGGTACTCGCCGCGGCGCTGGGCCTCGGCCAGTTCGTTCTTGGCCTTGTCGAGCTGGCCCTTGAGATCGGCGGCGCGGCCGAGCTTGTCCTTCTCCGACTTCCAGCGCTGGGTGAGTTCGGACGAACGCTCCTCCAGATCGGCCAGCTCCTTTTCGAGCTTGGCGAGGCGATCCTTGGAGGCGTCGTCGTTCTCGCGCTTGAGGGCTTCCTGCTCGATCTTGAGCTGGACGATGCGCCGGTCGAGCTCGTCGAGCTCCTCGGGCTTGGAATCCACCTGCATGCGCAGCCGCGAGCCGGCCTCGTCGACGAGGTCGATCGCCTTGTCCGGCAGGAAGCGGTCGGTGATGTAGCGGTTCGACAAGGTCGCCGCCGCCACGATCGCGCTGTCGGTGATGCGCACCTTGTGGTGCTGCTCATACTTCTCCTTCAGGCCGCGCAGGATGGAGATGGTGTCCTCCACCGTGGGTTCCTCGACGAAGACGGGCTGGAAGCGCCGCGCCAGGGCCGGATCCTTCTCGACATGCTTGCGATATTCGTCGAGCGTGGTGGCACCGACGCAATGCAGCTCACCGCGTGCCAAAGCAGGCTTCAAGAGGTTGGACGCGTCCATCGCCCCCTCGCCCTTGCCTGCGCCGACCAGCGTGTGCATCTCGTCGATGAACAGGATGATCTCGCCGTCGGCGGATGTCACCTCGTTCAGGACGGCCTTCAGGCGCTCCTCGAACTCGCCGCGATATTTGGCGCCGGCGATCAGCGCACCCATGTCGAGCGCCAGCAAAGCCTTGTCCTTGAGGCTCTCGGGCACGTCGCCATTGACGATGCGCAGCGCCAGGCCCTCGACGATCGCCGTCTTGCCGACGCCGGGCTCGCCGATCAGCACGGGGTTGTTCTTGGTGCGCCGCGACAGCACCTGGATGGTGCGGCGGATCTCCTCATCGCGGCCGATCACCGGGTCGAGCTTGCCCTCGCGGGCATCGGCGGTGAGGTCGCGGGCATATTTCTTCAGGGCGTCATAGGCGTTCTCCGCCGTGGCGCTATCGGCGGTGCGGCCCTTGCGCAGGGCCTCGATCGCCTTGTTGAGGTTCTGGGGCGTCACGCCGGCAGCCGCCAGCGCCTTGCCGGCCTCGGTATCCTTCTCGACGGCGAGCGCCAGCAACAGCCGCTCGACCGTGACGAAACTGTCGGAAGCCTTGTCGGCCGCCTTCTCGGCCGCCTCGAACACACGTGCGAGTCCCGGCGTCAGATAGACCTGGCCGGCACCCGTGCCCTGCACCTTGGGCAGCTTCTTGATCGCGGCCTCGACGGCATTCAGCGCCTGGCGCGAATTGCCGCCGGAACGATCGATGAGGCCCGCCGCCAATCCCTCGGGATCGTCGAGCAGGACTTTCAGGAGATGCTCGGGAGCGAACTGCTGATGCCCCTCGCGCAAAGCGAGCGACTGCGCCGACTGCACGAAGCCTCTGGCCCGTTCGGTATAGCGTTCAAAATTCATTCTATGTCCCTTCCAGCACGCCCGGGGACCCGTAGCATCGTCCAGGCGCCATACAGATTTGCGAACCCCGCAGGCATTCGCTGAGAATGATGTGGGGTGCCGGAACGAAGCTACAAGGGGTATCGAAGCAAGAGTCTGAGCCAGATCAAACAAGAAGCCAAGACGTCCGTGTCGCCGCCCTGCATCACCGCGCCGGGCGGCCTGGAAGCATGCGTGTCAGCACATCGTCGCCCCGGACATAATGGTGCCAGAGCGCTGCAACGGCATGGAGGCCGGCCACGACCAGGATCCCATCGGCGCACAGCTCATGCACCTCCTTGACCAGATGCGCCAAATCGCGATCGGGGGCCATGGGGGCGGGTATGGTGAACAGGCCGAAAAAGGTCAGGGCATCGCCGCGCAGCCAGGTGAGAGTGATGCCGAGGCCGACGATCCCGATCATCAGGGCATAGAGGAGGAAATGGGCTCCTTTCGCCGCCGCGACCTCCATGCCCGACATGGTCGAGGGCAAGGGCGGGGTGCCGAGCGCCAGGCGGGCGAGGAGACGGGCGGCGATCAAGGCCGTAAGCAGGAGGCCCAGCGAGATATGGCTCCACCAGGACAGATCCCGGATCGGGTCCCCCTTGGCGAAGAACACTTCATTATAGGTGAGGCCATAACAGGCAAGCACCAGCAGGAAGATCGCCCAGTGCAGGGCTTTTTGAACGGGGCGGTAGGACGCGGAGGACATGTTCGGGCTCCAGATTAGATTAATTCTAAGCTGCGCAAAACTGCGGCGACGATATGACATCGACCGCGCCAGGCGAATTAATTCTGCGCCGCCCATTTTTTCTTGCCGCCCTTGATCATCCCTCCCGTCTATGCCCCTATTCCTGCCTCGAACCGGTATGGGGCTCGGCGATGGCGGCTTCAGGCAAGGACGGGCCTGGATCGGCCCGCGGCGTGGCGCGCCGGCGCAGTGCAAAACCAATGGGAACGAGAGCCTTGATCAAGAATTCCTCGCGCGTCGGCCCGGGCAAGCCGCAGGTCGTGGTGCTGGTGGGCGCCACGGGCGACCTCTCCCGCCGCAAGCTGATCCCCGGCCTCTTCCATCTGGCCAGTGCCGGCTTCATCCCGGGCTGCCGCATCATCGGCGTCTCGCTCGATGACATCGATGCCGACGGCTTCCGTGCCATCGCACGCGACGCGCTCGACAAATTCTCCACCCGCAAGGTCTCCCAGGCCGATTGGGAAGCCTTTGCCGCCAGCCTCGACTATGTGCCGATCTCGGCCGGTGCCGGCCCGGTCAAGGAAGCTGTGGCGCGGGCCGAAGCCGAACTCGGCCCTGAAGCCCGCCGCGTGCATTATCTGTCCGTGCCACCCAACGCCGCACTCTCGGCCGTGCAGATGCTGTCGGAGGCGGGCCTCGTCGACCGCTGCCGCATCATCATGGAAAAGCCCTTCGGCACGGATCTGGCCAGTGCCGTCGCCCTTAACGCCCGCCTGCACGAGGTCTTCCACGAGAGCCAGATCTTCCGCATCGACCACTTCCTCGGCAAGGAGCCGGCCCAGAACATCCTGGCCTTCCGCTTCGCCAATGGCCTGTTCGAGCCGATCTGGAATCGCAATTTCATCGACCACGTCCAGATCGACGTACCGGAAACGCTGGGCCTGGGCACCCGCGCCGCGTTTTACGAATCCACCGGCGCCTATCGCGACATGGTGGTGACGCACCTGTTCCAGATCCTCGCCTTCATGGCGATGGAGCCGCCGACCGCGCTGGAGCCCCAGCCGATCTCGGAGGAAAAGAACAAGGTGTTCCGCTCCATGGTGCCGCTCGATCCGCGCGAGGTGGTGCGCGGACAGTATATCGGCTATCGCGAGGAGCCGGGCGTCGACCCTGAAAGCGACACCGAGACCTTCATTGCCCTAAAATGCGCCATCGACAATTGGCGCTGGGCCGGCGTGCCCTTCTACCTGCGCACCGGCAAGCGCCTCGCCGAAGGCCAGCGCATCATCTCGATCGCCTTCCGCGAGCCGCCCAAGAGCATGTTCCCGGCGGGCTCCGGCGTCGGTGCGCAAGGCCCCGACCACCTCACCTTCGACCTCGCCGACGCCTCCAAGGTCTCGCTCTCCTTCTACGGCAAGCGCCCCGGCCCGGGCTTCCGGCTCGACAAGCTCTCGCTGCAATTCGCCCTCAGCGAAACCGGCCTGATCGGCGACGTGCTGGAGGCCTATGAGCGCCTGATCCTCGACGCCATGCGCGGCGACCACACTTTGTTCACCACGGCCGAGGGCATCGAGCGGCTCTGGGAAGTCTCCCAGCCTTTGCTCGAGAATCCGCCGCCCGTGCGCCTCTACGACCAGGGCAGCTGGGGCCCGAAGTCGATCCACCAGCTCATCGCCCCCAACGCCTGGCGCCTGCCCTTCGAGCGAGTGTGGCGTAAACCGGCCGGGAAGGAATAGGCATCGGCCCCCCACCGGCATCGTCGCGAACCGCTCCGCCACCGGCAAACTGCCGGCTTTGGCCGTCATCGGGCCGATTGACCTTGTCTGACGAATACGTTCTGCTGCCACGCGCCGGAGGCTTTTTCCTCTCGGCCCAATCAAAAACGCCGACAGAGCGGGAGCAAAGGGAGGACATTGGGTCCATGAAGAGTTTCAAGACGAGTTTGCTGGCGGGCGCGGCCCTTCTGATGGGAATAGCCGTGGCGCACGCCGATCCCGTCAGGATCAGCGTCTCGGCCGAGCCGATCCCGCCCTTCTTCTCGCTGGACGGCCAGGGCAGTTGGCAGGGCTTCCTGCCCGACTATGCCAAGGCGGTGTGCAAGGAGGCCAAACTCGATTGCGTGGTGGTGGCCACCGCCTGGGACGGCATCATGCCGGCCCTCCTCGCCAAGAAGATCGACGTGATCTGGGCGGGCATGTCGATCACGCCGGAGCGGCAGAAGCAGATCGCCTTCACCATCCCGATCTACAACACGCCGGTTGAGTTCATCGGCAACAAGGACGACAAGTTCGAATTCGTGCCAGGCGGCCTCAAGGGCAAGGCGGTCGGCGTGCAGACCAGCACCATCCACGCCCAATATGTGCAGAAGGCCTATCCGGAGGCCGAGATCCGCAACTATGCCACGCTCGATGCCGCCATGGCTGACCTAGCCGCCGGGCGCATCGAACTGGTGCTGGGCGACGCCGATTCCGTCGGGCCGTTCCTGGAAGGCAAGGACGGCGCCTGCTGCGATTCCAAGGGCTTCCCCAAGGATCCCTTGTTCGAGGGTGGCATCGGCGGCGGCCTGCGCAAGGAGGACACCGAGCTGAAAGCCAAGCTCGATGCCGGCATCAAGGCCGTCTATGCCAGCGGCGAATTCAAGCAGATCGCCGGGAAATACTTCAAATACGATATCGGCATGCCGCCCAAGTGAGGGTGGTCAGGACAGCTCTCGGAATAGAGCGCCATTATCCTTCCCCGGCTTCGGGGAAGGTGCTGCGAAGCGGCGGATGGGGGAGCGTGGCGCGACAGTGCCAATTTTGGTCCGAAAACCACCACTCTCCCCCTTCCGACCTCACTGCGTTCGGCCACCTTCCCCGAAGTCGGGGAAGGACTCCGGCGCCTTTTCTTGCCTCGTCGAGATGTATGAATCCGATAGCCGAAACCGGGGAGGGATCGTTGCGCCTCACTCAGCGCGCCCTCACCACTTCTTCTTCACGCAAATGCGGCGGTGAAATTCTTCGCCACCAGGTCGCGGTTGCGCAGCACCTTGCCGGCGCGGGGGCCGGCCGCCTTGCCCTCGCTCCAGGCCAGGCTCCCATTGACATAGACCGAACGAATGCCGGCCGAGAGCTGGGTGGGATCGTCGAAGGTCGCCTTGTCCCGGATGGTCTCGGGATCGAACAGCACGAGGTCGGCATAGGCGCCCTGCCTGATCACGCCGCGCTGGGCGAGGCCGAAGCGGGCGGCGGGCAATGCCGTCATGCGGCGAACCGCCTCCTCCATGCCGAACAGGCCGATATCACGGGCATAATGACCGAGCACGCGGGGAAAGGTGCCCCAGAGCCGAGGATGCGGGCGCACGTCGTGCGGCAACCCGTCCGAGCCCACCATGGTCAGCGGGAACTGCAGCACGCGCCGCACGTCCTCCTCGTCCATGGTGAAATAGACGGCACCGGCCGGCTGCAGCTTCGCCACCGCCTCCTCCCTGGAGACGCCGAGCTCGCGGGCGATGACGTCGAGCGTCTTGCCGGCGAGATCGGGCCGCGCCTTCGACCAGGTGATCAGGATGCGCTCGACCTGGCCGGCACGCTTGGCCTCCAGCACGGTGGAGGACGCCGCATAGGGATAGACGTCGAGCGTGACGGGCTGCTCGCGCGCCCGCTTCTCGATGATCGGCAGGGACACGCGGGTGCGGCC
The DNA here is from genome assembly GCF_057073705.1 of Labrys sp. E2SS-1L. NCBI lineage: Bacteria > Pseudomonadati > Pseudomonadota > Alphaproteobacteria > Hyphomicrobiales > Xanthobacteraceae > Labrys > Labrys sp. E2SS-1L. The sequence continues at coordinate 25,414 of NZ_CP172712.1, forward strand.
ATGGTTCTGCGGGTCGGTCGCCTTGTGATGCGACAGCACCACCGGCGCATCGGCCTCGCGCCCGATGGCGAAGGCCTCTTCCATCGCTTCCAGCAGGTGATCGGCCTCGTCGCGCAGATGGGTGGTGTAGATGGCCGAATATTTCGCCAGCGGCTCGGCGACGGCGATCACCTCCGCCGTCGAGGCGGCATTGGCCGGCTGGTAATAAAGCCCGGTCGAAAGGCCGATGGCCCCATCCGCCAGCGCCTGGTCGAGCAAATCGCGCATGCGGGCGCATTCGGCCTTGGTGGCCGGGCGGTCGAGCCGGTCCATAGTGGCGAGCCGGAGCGTGGTGTGGCCGACCAGGCAGGTGACGTTCACCGTGGTTCCCGCCGCTTCCACCGCCTCGAAATAATCGGCGAAACGCTCGAACAATTCATGCTCGCCTTTGGCGATCAGGTCGAGCGGTGGCACGACCTCGCCCTTCGCCCGCAGCGGAGCGAGGCTGATGCCGCAATTGCCGACCACCACCGTGGTCACGCCCTGGCTGAGCTTGGCCGCCATGTCGGTGGCGATCACCGCGCGGTCGTCATGGGTGTGCACGTCGATGAAGCCGGGCGCGAGGGCAAGCCCGGCGGCGTCGATCTCGGTCCTGGCCTGGTGTGGCAGCTTCTCGCCGAGGGCGACGACGCGCTCGCCGATGACGGCGACATCGGCGAGATGCGGCGTGGCGCCCGTGCCGTCGAAGATCTTCGCCTGCCGGAAGATCAGGTCGCAGGTGGCAGTCATGATGAGGTCCCTGGGTCGTTCCGGACCGGTATGCCGGCCTCTACTTCGCTATAGCCCGGCCTTATGATTCGTGCCCGGCCAGCACTGCGGCGCCCCGTCGCGCGGCGCTGTCGGCGAGGCCCGCTGCCGGCTCGATGGAGTTGTGCAAGAGGGCCAGGCCGTAACGCCCATCGGTGGCAAGAACATGGGCCTGGCCGCGATCGGCGCGCTCGCGCACCAACTCGCTGTCCTCCACGCCGACGGCATGGGGCGTCACGGCGATCAGGCCAGCATCGACGCGCGGATTGGCTTGGAGCACCATACGCACGGCTTCATCGGGACGGACGCCCCTTTCGATCAGCGACAGCGCCTCCCTGTTCACAGGAAAGCCGGAAGCGCCTACCCTGTTCGGCAACCGGTGGCCGGTGACGAAGCCCCTGCGGCTTGCGGCGAGAAACTGGGCAAGCGGCTCGGGGCGATCAGGTCCGCTGGTGATCACCGCCGCCAGCGGCGAGGCCATCATCCAGGCAAGATCAGGTCGGGTGGACCATTGGGCGCGAATGGTCTCGAGCCCGCCGCGCTGGCACTCCAGGCTGACCGGCTCACCATCCGGCGCCAGGGCGTAGAACACCGCAAAGCCATGCAGGTCGCCCTTGCCCAGCCTCTCAGCCTCGGCCCAGGCTGCCCAGACCGCCCGGCCCGCTTCGGCCCCGAAGGCAGCAATGCCGATCGTCACGACCCGAACTCCCCGATTGCCATCAAGATTGCGTTCCCTAAACGAATCCGGCCGCGAGCCGGGCACCCTGCCCCGCTCGCGGCCAGTGATCTCGAACGGCCCTGGAGCAAAGCGCGATCAGACGAAAACGCTGTTTTGCTCCAGCTCTTTGGTTCGACGCGTCCTTGCGATTCCTGGCGATGCCACCAAATCGCAAAACGCTCTCGGGATCAGACCTTGACGACGCTCGCCTTGTAGATCTGATCGATTGCCTTGCCCAGCGTATCGTTGAATTCGGCATCGCTCATCGAGACGCGCAGGTCTTCGGCGAGAGCGCGCGAGAAGGAAGCAATCATGCCATGATTGTGGCTGAGCTTCTCGCAGGCATCCGGACAGGTGTAGCCACCCGAGAGGGCCACCAGACGGGCCACGGCTTTGTGGTCGACCAACGGCTTGTAGAAATCGGCGACGGTCGGGATGGTGAGCTTGAGCATCACCTGCTCGCCCGCCGGCAGCGCGTCGAGTTCCCGGGCGATCTCATCGCGCAGGATGGCCTCGGCTTCCTGCTTGGTCGGGCTCTTGATCGAGACTTCCGGCTCGATGATCGGCACGAGGCCATGGCCGAGGATCTGCTTGCCGACTTCGAACTGCTGCTTGACGACGGCGGCAATGCCGGTCTTGTCGGCATTGGCGATCACCGAGCGCATCTTGGTGCCGAAGATACCCTTCTTCGCCGCGCGCGCGAGCAGGGCATCGAGTTCGGGCATCGGCTTCATCACCTGGGCGCCGTTCTCTTCTGCCGCCAGGCCCTTGTCGACCTTGAGGAAAGGCACCACGCCGCGATCTTCCCACAGATAGGTCGGCACCGGCTTGCCCTTGGCATCGCCGTCCATGGTCTTCTCGAACAGGATGGCGCCGATCACCTTGTCGCCGGAGAAAGCGGGCGACGTCATGATGCGCACGCGCATTTCATGCACCAGGCGATACATCTCTTCGTCGCCACTATAGCTGGATTCGGCGATGCCATAGAGACGCAGGGCGCCGGGGGTGGAACCACCGCTCTGATCGAGGGCGGCGATGAAGCCATCCTTGCCGGTTATCTGTGACATCATCTTGGCGTCTGCCATGCTGGTCTCCCTGTTGCGGGCCGGTGCGCGGCGCGCCCAGCCTCCGCGGTTGCCTAGAACACAGCGCGTTTAGACGAAAACGCTCCTTCGCTCTAGCTCATTGTTTCCAAGCCAATCCGACGGATTGGCGAGAGCGTCTCTGCGATTCACGGCGATCGCGCCAAATCACGAAATGCTCGTGTTTCGAGTCGGCGCGAGTATCGGCATGGAAGGAAGGTGAAGCAAGGGGCTGCGCGGTGAAAAGCTTTGGCGCGGAAGTGAGAAATCGGCGCCGGACACCTTCCGGCCCTGACACAGCCAACGGATATGGCGGGGGTGGATCGGACCTGTCCTGTCTGCCCGTATCGTCAGCGCTTGCGCGGATCGGCCGCATCGCGAATGGCGGCCTGGTGATACCAGGCGCCGTCGACGTCGACGGGCGGCAAGGGCTGGGTCTCGCGCGAGGAAAGCCGGGTCTCGTCACGCCCGAGGCTGGACCCCATACGCGGCCGCGCAGGGAAGAGGTAGATCTTGGCGGTCTCTTGCCGGGTACTCGCAGTCATGCTCGTCTCCCTTGCCTGGCGCGCCCTGGGGCGCAACCAAACCAGGATCAAGTCTTAGCACAGCGATCCTCCCCTTCCTATCATTTGCCTGCTTTGCAGGCAGTGTTTGCCTAAACTATGTGCATTCTGGGCTATATCGGGACACTGCGCATGAAGGCAGCACTCCCGGCAATGACAGCTCGTGCCTCTTTCTTCCGTCGATGGCGCGGAAAGACGCGGATTTCGCCGCGTCTGCGCCGACGGGAGGGCCATCATCTGCGACAAAAGCGCCGCACCATGCGCTCTGGCACGCTTCCTGCTTATTGCACTGCAACCGGCGGCAGCCCGGCGAACCGGCTGCCGTCCATTCCATTCACACCAGCGAGTATCCTAAGAATGACGAAGTACAAGCTCGAGTATGTCTGGCTCGACGGTTACCGGCCGACCGCCAACCTGCGCGGCAAGACCATGGTCCGCGAATTTGACGCCTTCCCCACGCTCGAGCAACTGCCTCTCTGGGGTTTCGACGGCTCCTCGACCAAGCAGGCCGAGGGATCGAGCTCGGATTGCGTACTCAAGCCGATCCGTGTCGTCCCCGATCCGGAGCGCCTGAACGGCGCCGTGGTGCTGTGCGAAGTGATGATGCCCGACGGCGTCACCCCGCACGCCTCCAACACCCGCGCCACCATCCTCGACGATGACGGCGCCTGGTTCGGCTTCGAGCAGGAATATTTCTTCTACAAGGATGGCCGCCCGCTCGGCTTCCCCGAACATGGCTTCCCCGCTCCGCAGGGTCCCTACTACACCGGCGTCGGCTACAAGAATGTCGGCAACATCGCCCGTGAGATCGTCGAAAAGCATCTCGACATCTGCCTGGCCGCCGGCCTCAACCATGAAGGCATCAATGCCGAGGTCGCCAAGGGCCAGTGGGAATTCCAGATCTTCGGCAAGGGCTCCCGCGCCGCTGCCGACGAGATGTGGCTCGCCCGCTACTTCCTGCTCCGCCTGACCGAGCAATACTCGATCGACATCGAATGGCACTGCAAGCCGCTCGGCGACACCGACTGGAACGGCTCGGGCATGCATTGCAACTTCTCGACCACCCATATGCGCGAAGTCGGCGGCAAGGCCTATTTCGAGGCCCTGATGGCAGCGTTCGCCGCCAACAAGGAAGCCCATATCGCCGTCTACGGCCCGGACAACCATCTGCGCCTCACCGGCAAGCACGAGACCGCTTCGATCGACACCTTCTCCTGGGGTGTGGCCGACCGTGGCGCCTCGATCCGCGTGCCGCACTCCTTCGTGCGCAACGACTACAAGGGCTACCTGGAAGACCGCCGTCCCAACTCCCAGGCCGATCCCTACGAGATCGCCTCCCAGGTGCTGAAGACCATCGCTTCCGTCTCGACCGCGGTGAAGGCCGCGGCCTGAGCCCGAACGGTTTCCGACGAAACGGCGCGGATCTTGCGATCCGCGCCGTTTCGCATGCTGCGTCCGGATGAGGCCAGCGCGCGCCCACCATGCATCTTTGCCGGTCGCCCTTTTGGGCTGGCTGTGCTATAGCGCCGGCCAACATCAGGAATTTTGCATGTCGGCCCTCCCGCTCGAACAGGCAGCGAGCACTGCGCCCGTTGCCGCTGCTGAAACCACTATTCCCGCCGCCAAGCCCTCCCTCGCCGGGATGGATCGCGCGGCGCTGACCGAAGCTCTCACTGCCGTGGGCGTACCCGCCGGCGAGGTGAAGATGCGCGTCAACCAGCTTTCGCACTGGCTCTATGTTCGCGGCGCCAGCCGTTTCGATGCCATGACCAACGTGTCCAAGCATCTGCGGGCCCTCTTGGAGCAGTCCTACACGCTCGACCGCCCGGAGATCATCGCCGAGCAGATCTCGGCCGACGGTACGCGCAAATGGCTGATGCGCATGCCCTCCACCGGCCCCGCCGACAAGGGCGCCGAGATCGAGACCGTCTACATCCCCGACGAGAGCCGCGGCACGCTGTGCGTCTCCTCCCAGGTCGGCTGCACGCTCAACTGCTCCTTCTGCCATACCGGCACGCAGAAGCTGGTGCGTAACCTCACCGCCGCCGAGATCGTGGCCCAGCTCCTGGTGGCGCGCGACCGTCTCGGCGACTGGCCGGGCCAGGAAGCGCCGGAAGGGGCGATCGTGCCGCGTGACGGCGGGCGCTACGTCTCCAATGTCGTGATGATGGGCATGGGCGAACCGCTCTACAACTACGACAACGTCACGACCGCCCTGAAAGTGATGTCCGACCAGGACGGCCTGTGCCTGTCGCGCCGGCGCATCACCCTGTCGACCTCGGGCGTGGTGCCGATGCTCGGCCCGCTGGGCGACGACGTCAATCCGGCACTCGCCATCTCGCTGCATGCCACCAACGACAATCTGCGCAACGAGCTGGTACCGCTGAACAAGAAATATCCGATCGCCGAGCTCCTGGATGCCTGCCGCAACTATGCGGGCCTGTCCAATGCCCGCCGCATCACCTTCGAATATGTCATGCTCAAGGGCGTGAATGACAGCCCGGCCGAGGCGCGCGCTTTGGTCAAGCTGCTTAAGGGCATCCCTGCCAAGATCAATTTGATTCCCTTCAACCCCTGGCCCGGCACCTTCTACGAATGCTCGGACTGGGAGACGATCGAGGCCTTCTCCGACATCGTCTTCAATGCCGGCTACGCCTCGCCCATCCGCACGCCGCGCGGGCGCGACATCCTCGCCGCCTGCGGCCAGCTCAAGAGCGAAAGCCAGAAGATGCGGGCCCGCGAGCGCCTCGCCATCGAGGCCGACGCCATGAAGAAGCTGGCGGTTGAGGCTTTCTACGCCCACGGGGCGGACGGGGAATAGTACCCTCCGGGACCGCAGGCTTCCAGCCTGCATCTCTTCTCCCCCTATGGGCATTGCCACGAGCAGGTGTCGCAACAATCTTCGCTGATGGTTGTTGCCGAGAAGCCTGCGGTCCCAGGAGTTCGATGTCCTCTCCTCCCTCCCCCAATAGCCCGCGTGGCGTCATTGGCTTCGTCGACCGTCTGGTGCTGGTGGCCTTCGCCGCCGTCCTGGCCGCGATCGCCGCGCTTGTGGTCGGCGTGATGGGCCTTGCCAATCACGATTTCGGGCAAGAGCTCACCGGCACCGCCGAATTGTTGGGCCTCAAGACCCTGGCGACGCTGATCGACGGGACTCCCGTGGAAGACATCGGTGCGATGATCCGGCAAGCCGCAACCGCTGCCTTGGCGATCTGGCTCGCCCCGATCGCCCTGGTGGCTGTGATCGGCGAAACCATGGGCAAGGCAAGCTGGATGTTCTATGCCATCGGGATGGCGCTCGCCTTTGCGGTGGCGCCGATGGTGATGAGCCTGAACATCCTCGCCATCGTGCTGCTCTACCGTGCCTTGCTCGGTCTCACCGCCATCGGCATCGTCGCCGGCACGGTCTATTGGCTGGTGGCCGGCCGCAACGCGGCGGGTTGAGCGGAGCCAGAATTGCACGCCATGGTTCTTTTGGCCCGATTTAACCATTTGCTCACCGCGTCCGCGTAGGCTGCGAGCCGTTCCGGTCGAACTTTCGCCGGAATCCCTGTCTTTCGTCGCAGTTGCGCGAGGCGCTCCGATTCACGATGATCGGCGCCACCGCTTTCTGCCCTCTTACTTCGGGATCGATCGAGCCAGCATGATGTCCTCAACCCTTCGCATCGCGCTCATCGCCACCGCCGTCGTCGCATTCACCGGTTCGGCTCTGGCAGCACCTCGCAAACCCAAGGCCGAAGCGCCGGCGCCGGCCGCCGCAGCCGGCGCCCAGCCGACGCCGCTCGGCCAGTTCGGCGATTGGCAGGCCTTCCAGAACGGCACGGCCAAGGGCAAGTCCTGCTTTGCCATCACCAGCCCGAAGGACCGCAAGCCTGCGCGGCTGAAACGCGATCCGGCCACGCTCTTCATCACCCGCCGCCCTGGCGAAGGTGTGAAGAACGAGCTGAGCATGATCACCGGCTTCGGCATGAAGGATGGCGGCGACGCCACGCTGAAGATCGGCCGCTCCTCCTATACGCTCTACACCAAGGGCAGCAATGCCTGGGTGAAGAACGCCGCCGAGGAAGGCACCGTGGTCAATACCATGCGCAAGAGCCGCGAGGCGGTCTTCACCGGCGCTTCCAAGCGCGGCAACAAGACCACCGACCGCTATTCGCTCGACGGCCTGCCGCAGGCCCTCGACGCCATCACCAAGGGCTGCCCGTAAGATTTGGAGCGCGGACATCCTGTCTGCTCTTGAAGCATAGAACTCGCAAAAAGGGCGCAGCCAGATCAAGCCGCGCCCATTTCTTGTAGGTCTCTATTTCCAAGAGCGGACAGGATGTCCGCGCTCCAAAACTACACCGTCTTGGCAGCGAGCCTGTCGCGGAAGACGAGATAGCCGTAAACCGGCATCACCACGAAAACCATGGCGATCTTGATGGCATAGTCGGCAAAGCCGAGGCTGACCCAGGGCACGTCCGTCCCGACAAAGGCGATCACCCAGAACAGCACGCTGTCGACCGTCGAGGCCAGGATGTTGGAGATGGAGGGCGGCACCCACCAGGCATGCTGGCGGAAGCGGTTGAAGACCTGCGCATCCACCATCTGGCCGGAAATGAAGGCGACACCGCTGGCGATGGCGATGCGCGGGTCCGCCGCCACGAAGGAGACGATCACCGCGATCACGAAGGAGGCCATCACCACCTTGCGCGTCATTTCCACGCCATGGCGCCGATTGCACAGATCCGTGATGAAGAAGGCGACCGGGAAGATGAAGGCGCCCCAGGTCAGGAAATCGGAAGTGCCCGGCACGACATACTGCACGCCCCAGTTGGCGGCTGCCACGATCACGGCGTGGGCGAGCACGTAGCGCCAGCGCAAGCCGGCGAAAGAGTTGAACAGGGGATTGGCGGTCACGGCATACCTACGCGAAGGAGGAGATTTTCTGGGGCGCTGCCATACAGCAAAAACAGCTTCCCGTGTAGCCTCTCCATCGCAATTGTGCTTCCCAGGGCCGGCATGACCGCTTTTTTGCGTTTACGCGGCAGCCTTTCCGCAGGCGGTGCAGAATTTCGCCCTGGGCAGCACCCGGCCACCGCACTGGGCACAAAAGTGCGCATCGGCCGGATTGTCGCCACCGCATTTGCTGCACGCCATGACGCGTTGCGCAACATTCGGTGAAAGTCCATCCTGGGCAGGAGACCGGCCCCATCCGCCCTGATGGCGCCCCTCAGACCCGTGGCCACCGTGATGGCCGCCGGCGCCATGCCTGCCACCCGACAACAATCGATCGAAAAAGTGCCCCATCGTCCTGCTCTCCTCTTCAGGATGAGAAGAAAGCCTAGCTTCTACAGTCGCTAGAGGAGCAAATGACATATCGGTAAGGTACAGCCGGACCGGTCCGCGAGCCGTCTTGGCCGCGACGCGCCCTATGTCCGGGCCTGGCCCGTTTCCAGGAAGCGCTCCACCCCGGTCAGTCCGGTGTAATGCACCTCGAGGGGCAGCCCCAGCCGCTCGGCGGCGGCCTTCGCCTTGCGCTCGAGCACCGGGTCGGGGAATTGCACCAGGAACATCACCCGCTTGTAATGGCCGAAATACATCGGCAGCAATTGCGGATGGACATCGAGCTTCAGGCCCTTGATCACGAAGCGGTCGAAATGCCGGACCAGGAAGTCGGTGAGGTAGAAGGTGCCGATCTCCTCCTCCTGCATGCGGTCGAAAACGTCCGCGCCGGCGAAAAAGGAATAGCAATGCGGTCCGTCGATGCGCTCGACGCCCTCCTCGGCGAGGACTGCGTCGAGCAGGCCGCCGGTGCCGCAATCGCCGTATAGCACCAGGATCTCGTCATATTTGGCGCGATTGGCGCGGATCTTGCGCCTGATGCCGTCCGGAATCTTCTGGGGGTAGTTGTGCCAGATCGCCGGCAGGCAGGTGACCTCCATATGGTCCCAGCCATTGGCCGTCTTCACCGCCAGAAATTCACGCGCCAGCGCCCCGCAGGCGATCACCAGCGTCGAGCGGGGCCCATCTGTTTGTTTCGAAGGACTGGTCATCGCCCACTCCCCGAGATCGGCCGCCGCTCCAAGGGCGGAACGGCATCGACCGCTCCGCACAGGTCTGCGACCGAGCTTAGCCCGCCATGCCCTGGCGCTTGCCGATCAGCGACTTGGCCATCTCCACCGCAATGGCGGCATCGCGGCAATAGGCATCGGCGCCCACGGCTTCCGAGAAGGCTTCGTTCAGCGGCGCGCCGCCGACCAGCACGATATAGTCGGAGCGGATGCCCTTCTCCTTCATCGTGTCGATCACAACCTTCATATAGGGCATGGTGGTGGTGAGCAAAGCCGACATGCCGAGAATCTCGGGCTGGTGCTTCTCCAGCGCCTCGAGATAGTTCTCGACCGGGTTGTTGATGCCGAGGTCGATCACCTCGAAGCCGGCGCCTTCCATCATCATGGTGACGAGGTTCTTGCCGATGTCGTGAATGTCGCCCTTGACGGTGCCGATCACCATCTTGCCGACCTTGGGGGCACCGGTCTCAGCCAACAACGGGCGCAGCACGTTCATGCCGGCCTTCATCGAATTGGCGGACATCAGCACTTCCGGCACGAACAGAATACCGTCGCGGAAGTCGACGCCGACGATGCGCATGCCCTCGACCAGCGCCTTGGTCAGCACGTCATAGGGCGTCCAGCCGCGCTTGAGCAGGATATTGACGCCCTCGACGATCTCGTCGGCCAGGCCGTCATAGAGGTCGTCGTGCATCTGCTCGACGAGCTCGTCATCGGGGAGTGAGTTGAGATCGAGATCGCCGTCGGACATGACTTGCTGTTCCTGCACTGGGTGAAGCACGGATTACTATAGAACGCTTCTTAATGCGAGGTAGCCTGACAGGGGCGCCTTGCGCTGTCGCACCGGGGACATCGTATATTCAATCTGCGACAACGGCTCAAAAGAGCGATGGCTGCCAGGCAGCTGAAACCCGATTGGGTGGCCGATCTTATCCGCAATCGGGTTCCCGCAGATCGAGCCCGCTATTGGCCCGGCCCGCTCGTCCGAGCTTGTGGTCCGGCACCTTTCGCAAGGGCGCTCATTTGCCCCACAGCCTGCCGCTCGCGAGCCTTTGCGATTCCCGCCGAGTCCGGCTATCCGCAGATCGCTTCGGCAAAACGTTGGCGCCTGACGTCGGTATTGGCTTGCGTGAACGCTGCATGAAATAGTAGGCCTACCTAACGGAATGTCGTGGCGCCGGCCTTTGGCGTGACTTCGATACTGATGGCTGTTCGGAAAAGGTTGTGATGCCCGGTTTATCTCGTCGTGTCTTTGTTCTCGGTGCTCCGTTGCTGCTCGCCGGCTGCGCCTCCTCGCGTGCCACCATCGGCTCCCTGTTCGATAGATCGAGCGACAGCGGCTTCAACTATCGCGAGATCTATGCCGGCGGCACGGAGAACGGCCATGACTATCCGCCCATCAATCTGAAGGCGATCGATCCCAAATATTTGCGGCGCGTCGTGGTCGCCCCCGCCGGTGAGGCGCCCGGCAGCATCATCGTCGATCCCGACAATCGTTTTCTCTACCATGTCCATGACGACGGCACCGCCACGCGCTATGGCGTCGGTGTCGGCCGCGAAGGTTTTGGCTGGAGCGGCAAGGCCACCATTCGGCGCAAGGCGGAATGGCCGCGCTGGACGCCGCCGCCGAAGATGGTCAAGCGCGACCCGCTGGCCGCCAAATTTGCAGGCGGCATGGAGGGCGGTGTCGAAAACCCGCTCGGTGCCCGCGCCATGTATCTCTATCAGGGCGACCGCGACACCCTCTATCGCCTGCATGGCACCAACGATCCGACCTCGATCGGCAAGTCGATGTCGTCGGGCTGCATCCGCCTGCTCAACCAGGACATCATGGCCCTCTATCACAACACCCCGGTGGGCGTGCGGGTGGTGGTGCGGCCTTCCCACGGCGGTACCGAGGCGAGCTGACAGGGGCCGCTGCTGCCATCGTCCTCAGGGCAAAGTGCGATTGCCTCGAACCGCACTTTGCTGATCGAACAGTCGATTGCCTTTTCCGGAGCGCGCTTTAGCCCGGCTTGCGCAGTCCGCTCGACACCGCCCCGATCAGCGCAAGGCCTGCGCCGATCCAGGCGATCATTTCCGTCTGTCCCTGCGCAACCAGGCTGAAGATGACGGCCGCGACGGCGGCGCCCATCGACTGGCCGAGCAGCCGGCCGGTCGATTGCAGACCGCTCGCCCCGCCGCTGCGCTCGCGCGGCGCGCTGGTGATGATGATGCGGTTGTTGGGCGACTGGAACAGGCCGAAGCCGAAGCCGCACAAAGCAAGCCGCCAGGCGATGTCGAAGCTGTCGGGCCGCTCGCCCATGCTGGCGACCGCCGCCAGCCCCGCGGCCAGCAGGCAGAGCCCGGCAATGCCGAGTTTCTCGGGCGAGATCCGATCGGACAGCCGGCCCGAGATGGGCGCTATCAGCGCGGTCATCAGCGGCCAAGGCGTCATCAGGAATCCCGTCGCCGCCTCGGAATGGCCGAGCGTGCGCTGCAGGAAAAAAGGCAGCGCCACATAGGCCATGCTCTGCGACGCGAAGGAGCAGATCGAGGTCGCCATCGACAGCGAGAAGACCGGCCGCCGCAGGAGGTCGACCGGCAGCATGGGCACCGGCAGTTTCACCGAGCGCCGCACCAAGACGAGGGCCGCCACCGCGGCCCCGCCGATCATGGCAAGGGCCACAGGCATGGTTGCGGTATCGCCGAGGCCATCCAAGCCGGCGATCAGCAGGCCGAAGGCAAAAGCATTGAGGACGGCACTGATCCAGTCGAAGCGATGGCCGGATGCCGGCGTTTGCGGCAAGGCCCGGGCTGCGACGAAGAGGGCGATGAGGCCGATGGGGACGTTGACCAGGAACAGCCATTGCCAGTTCGCCACGGTCAGGATGGCCGAGGCCACGCTGGGCCCGGCCGCCGAGGACACCGCCACCACCAGCGCCGTGTAGCCGACGCCCGAACCCAGGGAGGCCTTGGGAAAGATATAGCGCACCAGGGCGATGTTGACGCTCATGATGCCGGCCCCGCCAAGCCCCTGCACCGCCCGCGCCAGCGCCAGCACCGGCAGGGACGAGGCCTGGGCACAGGCAAAGGAGGCCGCGGTGAACACGGCCAGCCCCGCCCAGTAGACGCGCTTGTAGCCGATGATGTCGCCGAGCGAGGACAGAGGCAGCAGCGAGATGGTGACCGCGAGCTGATAGGCGGTAACCACCCAGATCGATTCCGCGGGGGAGACCGCGAGTTCGCCCGCAATCGAAGGCAAGGCGACATTGACGATGGCACTGTCGAGCACTGCCATGGTCAGCGCCATGGCGATGGTCAGGAAGGCCAGGAAGCGTTGGGGAATGGGCAAGCCATCCATGGCGGCGGCGTTCATCAAATACTCACAACCGACAAGGGCCGACGGTAGCAGCCTCTAAAGACAATGAATTGAAAAAATTACCTGAAACGACAAACAGGGCGCCGCAACGGCACCCTGCTTCTACGCTTCCTGGATCGCCGGGGAAGTGCCAGCTTTATCCTAGCATTAAAACCAACAGGATCCGTGATCCTGCAAGGTTTCCTGGATAAGGGTGGCCTTCACCCGGCTGACCGTCAGCCCTGTCCGCCGACGATGTCGCGGGCAGCCTTTTCGATGATGGCGCGGACCCGCTCGGCCTCGGCCTGCGTCCAGGGACCGCGATGCATCTGCAGAGCGTGCCGGAACGTGTGCAGGGCCTCGCGCACCATCTCCGGCGTGGAACGGGCGGAGAAGGCGCTGGCAGCAAGATCCATGCGGGCCATGACGCCATCGACCGCGTCGCGGTTCTCGGCAAGGAAGGCCTCGCCTTCGGGGGTAATGGTGTAGAGCTTCTTGGTGCCCTCCGACGCCTCGCTGCGGATATGGTCCTGCTCTTCCAGGAGGGTCAGCGTCGGATAGACCGCGCCGGGGCTCGGCGCATAGGCGCCGCCGAACTTTTCCTCGATGGCACGGATCAGCTCATAGCCATGGCGCGGCTTCTCGGCGATCAACGCCAGGATGACCAGGCGCAGGTCGCCATGGCCGAAGACCCGGCCACGGCCACCAAAGCCCCTGCCGAAGAAATCGCCCGGACCATCGCCTTCGAAACCGCCGCGCCCCCAGCGCCCGCCGCGACCCGGTGCACATTCCTGCTGCCCCTCGCGGCCCCAGCCACGAAAACCGCCGCGGCCCCAGAACTCGCCGCGTCCGCGGCCCTCATGATGTCGTCCAAACATACGATATACCTTTCGTTCTATCTTTAAGATGGATCTTAAGATATATCGAAAGATAGATTACGCAAGAGCCTTTCTCAAATTTCTGCTGCCACGGCGGACATGATGGAAGACACAGGTGAGACAAGGGCCATTGTGGCGCATGGGCAGCGTGTTCTGGCTCGCAACGCTGCGATGATTGACAGCGAAGGCCCCCTGCAGCACTCTTTCGGCGCTGCGTAGGGCGCACCGGCGGACCGCCGGAAGGGCAATGCCCGCCTACAATCGAAAACACGATTGCGCCCATGCCGAACCTCGAAAACCTCAGGAAGCAGGCCAAGCAATATCTGCGTTGGCATCGCGAGCACTATCACCCGGTCGCCGCCGAGATCAGGGCTGCCTTGCCGCGGTTCCACGGCCTCGACGATCATCAGATATTGGAGGCGAATTTCCAGCTTGCCGACGCTCTGGAGCTCGTCGCCCGCCAATCAGGCTTCATGGGATGGGAGGCGCTCAAGACGGGAGCTTCGACCATGACGGATATCTCCGCACCGACCCTGCCGGAACCCTTTTTGAGCTCGGCCGCGGCTCAGCTCTTCGTCACCGACATCAAGACCTCCTGCGACTTCTTCACCACCAGGCTCGGCTTCAGCATCGACTTCGTCTATGGCAATCCGCCCTTCTACGGGCAGGTCAGCCGCGACAGGGCCCTGCTGGCCCTCAGATTGGTGTGCGAGCCGGTCTATGTCGGCGATGTCAGGCAGCGCGAACATCTGCTCTCTGCCGCCATCACGGTCGACAGCGCCGCCGAGATCAAGCAGCTTTTCCTGAATTTCCAAGCAACAGACGTGGTCTTCCACCAGCCGCTCAGGAAAGAGCCCTGGGGCGCCAGGACCTTCATCGTCCTGGATCCCGACGGCAACCTGATCCTGTTCGCCGGCCCGGCTGGGTAAAACGCAGCGCTTGGCCGGAACTGCCCGGGGCGGCACGGTCGAGCATGGACACTCAATTGGCCGCGATCTCGCGCAGCAATTTTGACTTGATCGATCTCAGTACATTGGCCCTGTCGTCCACTTTCAGGAGAAAGGCCCCCGGGCCACCGATGACGTGATCGCGGTAATAGATATCCGCCGGCACCTCGCCGAGCCGGCGGGGGTCGACCCAGGTCGGCATAGGCAGGCCGTTGATGGTAATGCCCCGCAAAATTGCGAGGTCGCGAGCACGGTCAGGCGCCTCGCCCCTGTTGTTCTCGCCATTGCCCGAAATATCGATCACCCGACGCAGGGCAGCGAAATCATTCTCCTCGATCATCCTTGTCCCGAACCGGATCACGCCGGTGATATAGGTGGTGCCAGCCGAGCGCTTCACCGAGCCGGCCATGATGCGGGATGCAAAGCGCTCGGCATCCGCCCTGTTCCGGAGCAAGGTCCATGGCACCACGACGCGCTGCCCGTCCGACCATTCGACATAGCTGACTGCAATCTGGCCCAAGGGCCCGGTGGAGAGGGCCGCAACGACCTCGGGATCGCGAAAGGCCTGCGCATAGCCATCGGTCTGAACGGCCAGATTCTCGTCTGACATCGAAAAGGAAATGTCCGCAGCAAGAACCAGCTCGAGATCGACGGCGAGTTGTCCCGCAGACGAGGGCGGTGCCCACGGCATCGTCGCTGCGACCAGGAAAAGCAGCAAGTTCCGCATGAGGGCCCCTCTTTGGGGTCAGCCGCCACGTGAGACACCGCACTCAAGTCAAAAAGTTCGAGAAAGCGTCCTGACTATGCGTCTCTACCCCTTCGGTCACAAACCTCTTTTTTGGGCGAGGCCCTCGAGCCTTGATACAGCATGGCCTGCAACACTTCGGCCCCGCCCCCCCCCCGAGATAGGGCGAGCAGGCTGCCCGGGTACTGAGGCGCCGTTGAGAAACGACGCTCCGTCGTCCCCGGCAAGGCTGGAGAAGACGGAGCGCTCATTCTCGAACGATCCCCATGGCGTTTTACTTTAGACGGCGGCGATGGCCTTCCTCTCTCGCAGCCTGGCAACGATGCGCTCGCGCTCCTCGACATAGCTCGAGGCGGAAGCCCTCGCCACCTCGATCGCGCCGGCCGGTGCCGTTGCCGGAGACCCGGCATCGAAGGGCGGCGCCGGGGCATATTCAAGCTTGAGTTGCACGGCCTCGGCCTCCTCGCGGCCTCGCAACCGGGCGATGATATCGAGTGCGAAGTCGATACCCGCCGTGACGCCACCGCCGCTAACCAGCCGGCCATCAGCGACAATGCGCTCGGCCACCGGCACCGCGCCGAGCGGTTCGAGCAGATGATGCGAGCCCCAATGCGTCGTCGCCCGTTTTCCTTCCAAAAGCCCCGCTGCCCCCAGCACGAGCGAGCCCGTGCAAACGGAGGTGACAAAGCGGGCGCTCCAGGCCTGGCGGCGCAGGAAGTCGAGGACGACCTCGTCCTCCATCAGCGGATTGACGCCAGCCCCGCCCGGCACGCACAGCACATCGAGAACCGGGCAGTCCTGCAGTGTCGTCGTGGGCTGGACAGGCCAGCCCGAGGTCGCCATCACAGGATCGAGATCCTTCCAGATCAGGTGCTGCACGACGCCCGGCATGGCGGCAAAGGCATCGAAAGGCCCGGCCAGGTCGAGCAGTTGCACCTTGGGAAAAACCAGAAAGCCGATCTGCAGGATCATGTGGGTGCTCCGTTCCAAATCTTCAGGTTGACAGGGCCACTCTAGCGCGGCAGCTTCTGGCGCAAATGTCGTTTGACCCACACTTTACGCCAAACCCAATCGACGGGCGGTGGACCGGCAGGCCACCCCGCGCCGTCGACCTGCTGGCTTTCCCGGGCTTTCAACTCCTCGACATCGCCGGCCCCATGCAGGTGTTCGCCTCCGCCAATCGCCTCCTGGAGGATGACGGGCTGCCTCCGGCCTATCGCCTGCGCATCGTCGCCCGGCAGGCCCAGGTCGCGGCTTGGGCCGGACTGACCCTGCAAGCCGAGCCCCTGCCGGATGCGGGCGACACCTGTGATACGCTGGTTATCGCCGGCGGGCGTGCCGTGCATCAGGCCGCCGAGGATGCCGTGCTCGTTGCCTGGGTCGCGGCCAGGGCGACGACCGCGCGAAGGGTTGCGGCGGTCTGCACAGGTGCGTTCCTTGCCGGTGCCGCCGGCCTGCTCGACGGCAGGCGCGCCGTGACCCATTGGGATTCCTGCGCCCTGCTGGCCGAGCGCTTCCCGGCAGCGCAGGTGGAAGCCGATCCGATCTTCATCGAGGACGGCAATCTATGGACCTCGGCCGGCGTGACCGCCGGCATCGACCTCACTCTCGCTTTGGTCGAACACGACCTTGGCCGCGCCATGGCGCTGGCGGTGGCGCGCGAGCTGGTGGTCTTCCTCAAGCGTCCGGGCGGACAGTCGCAATACAGCGCTGCCCTGGCGCTCCAGCATGGCGCCTCCCGCTTCGAAACCCTGCATGGCTGGATGCGGGAAAACCTTGCAGCCGACCTGTCGGTCCCTGCCCTTGCTGCGCGGGCCGGCATGAGCGAACGCAGCTTTCAGCGCCGCTACCGGGAGGCGACCGGCATGCCGCCGGCCCGCGCCGTCGAAAGGCTGCGTGTCGAACAGGCGCGTACGCTGCTCGCCGACACCGTCCAACCCCTCAAGCAGATCGCCGCTCGCTGCGGCTTCGGCTGCGAGGAGACCATGCGGCGTGGCTTCGCCCGGCATCTGGCGACAACTCCGCAATCCTATCGCGAACGATTTTCTGGCAGGCGATGATATTGGCGGAGCGTTTCATGCTGCCCCGATCTGGAAAGCGTGATTGACAGAACCTGCCGTCCCGTTAATCTGACAATTGCGAGGTACGTAACTCATTCGCCCGGGCAGATGGCGAAGAGAACGTTGGCGGGAAACGGAAACCAGGAACCGGATTTGTCCGAAAGGGAAGCGAACGGGGCTGCCGCGCAGAACCAGACCGTGCCGGTGCTGGCCGCCAGTGGCCTGTCCAAGAGCTTCGGCACCATCGAGGTGCTGAGCAACATCGCGCTCGACCTCAAGCCAGGCGAAGTTCACGCCATCATCGGCGAAAACGGCGCCGGCAAGTCCACTTTGATGAAGATCCTGGCCGGCCATCTCCAGCCGAGCAAGGGCAGCCTGGCCATTGACGGCGAGCCGGTGCATTTTACCGGCCCCGTCGACGCCGAGCATCGCGGCATTGTGCTGGTCCATCAGGAGATCCTGCTCGCCCCCCATCTCACCGTGGCACAGAACATCTTCCTCGGCCGCGAAATCCGCCGTGGTCCCATGGTCGACGACCGGGCCATGAACCGGGAGGCCGCTCGGGCAGTCCGCGAACTCGGGGCAGAGATTGCGCCGACCCGGGTGGTCGAGCGCCTCTCCATCGCCCAGCGCCAATTGGTCCAGATCGCACGCGCCCTGGCAGTGCCGCACCGCGTGGTGATCTTCGACGAACCCACGGCCTCCCTCACCCCGGTGGAGACGGACGCGCTCCTCAAGGTGATCGGCGCCATCCGCGCCAAGGGCACGGCGGTGCTCTACATCTCGCATCGCCTCAACGAGGTGAAGGCCATCGCCGACCGCGTCACCGTGCTGCGCGACGGCAAATGGATCGCCACCAGGCCCGCCGCCGAACTCCAGCCCATCGACATGGCGCAGCTGATGGTGGGGCGCGACATGGCCAATCTCTACCCGGCCAAGGCTTCGGCGGAGGCGAACGCAGCAGCAGCCGAAGAGCCGCTGCTCGCCGTCGAGCATTTCAACGTGCCCGGCTTTGCCACCGATGTCAGTTTCGGCCTCGAGGCCGGCGAGATCCTCGGCTTTGCCGGCCTGGTCGGGGCAGGACGAACCGAATTGTTCGAGGGCCTGCTGGGCCTGCGCTCCGGCAGCGGCAGCCTCAGGCTCGACGGCCGGCCGGTGCATTTTCGCGAACCCCGCCAGGCCATGGAAGCCGGCATCGTCTATCTTTCGGAGGATCGCAAGGGCAAGGGCTTGTTGCTGGCGCAGGATCTGCGCACCAATCTCACCTTGGCCGCGCTGGATCACTTCACCTCGGGGCCCTTCATCGACAAGGCGCGCGAATGGAGCGCCCTCAACCAGGCCTTCCAGGATTTCGACATCAGGGCCCGTTCCAAGACCCTGCTCGCCGGCCAGCTTTCCGGCGGCAACCAGCAGAAATTGCTGCTCGCCAAGATGATGCTGCTGGAGCCGAGGATCGTCATCATCGACGAACCCACCCGCGGCATCGACATCGGCACCAAGGAGCAGATCTACCGTTTCATTGCGGCGCTGGCCGCCCGGGGAAAAGGCGTGATCGTGATCTCCTCTGAAATGCAGGAGCTGATCGGCGTATGCCATCGCATCCTGGTGATGCGGGGTGGGCAGATCGCCGGAGAAGTCAGCGGCGAGGCGATGACGGAGGCCGAAATCGTGGTGCACGCCACCGGCGTTTCCAGGCAAGAAGCGAGAGCACAGGTATGAGCGAGCAACTCGCCCCGACCAAGACCACAAGCCGGTTCCAGGATTTCGACCTGCGCGCTGTCGCGCCCTTCGCGGCGCTCGCCGTGCTGATGGTCCTGGGCTACTTCGTCAACGCCCGCTTCATCGACCTCGACAATATCACCAACGTCCTGGCCCGCAGCGCCTTCATCGCCACCATCGCCGTCGGTGCCACTTTCGTGATCACCGCCGGCGGCCTCGACCTCTCGGTCGGCTCGATGGCGGCGCTGGTCTCGGGCGTGATGATCCTCTTCCTCAACAAGGCCATGATCGGCGATGGCTATATGCTGCTCGCCATTGGCATGGTCCTGGCCCTGCTGCTCGGCGCCCTGTGCGGCGCCGCCAACGGCCTGGGCGTCACCGCGGGGCGGCTCGAACCCTTCATCGTCACACTCGGCACCATGGCGATCTTCCGCTCGCTCCTGATCTGGCTGGCCGATGGCGGCTCGATCGCCATGAAGTCGATGGAGCTCAGGGCCGACTATCGCCCGGTCTATTTCGGCACCATTCTCGGCCTGCCCTTCCCGGTGTGGGTGATCATCGCAGTGGCCGTCATCGGTGCCTTCCTGCTCTACCGCACCACGTTCGGACGGCATGTCATGGCCGTCGGTTCCAACGAGGATGTCGCGCGCTATTCCGGCATCTCGGTCGGGCGCGTGCGCATGCTCACCTACATCATCCAGGGCCTGTGCGTCGCAATCGCCGTGCTGGTCTATGTGCCCAGGCTCGGCTCCACCACCTCCACCACCGGCCTTGGCTGGGAATTGCAGGCGATCACCGCGGTGGTGGTCGGCGGCACGGCACTGCGCGGCGGCGTCGGGCGCATCTGGGGCACCATCTGCGGCGCGCTGATCCTGGAAGTGATCTCCAACATCATGGTGCTGTCGAACTTCGTCTCCGAATATCTGGTCGGTGCCGTGCAGGGCGCCATCATCATCATCGCCATGCTGGTGCAGCGCTCGCTCGCCCGGAGGAGCTGAGCCCGCCGGTCCATATGCAGCGGGCGGGACGAACCCGCCCCCGACAGAATGAAAAGCGCTAGGGAGGATATCATGCGCAAAATGCTGACCGGCCTGATGGCGGCCGGTCTCTTCGCACTCGCCGGGGCAGCGGCACACGCTGCCGACAGCAAGACCATCGCCGTCTCGATCCCGGCCGCCGACCATGGCTGGACGGGCGGCGTGGTCTATCACGCCCAGCAGGAGGCCAAGGCGCTCGAAGCGCGCTATCCCGGCCTCAAGGTCATCGTGAAGACCTCGCCGGATGGCGCCGCGCAGGCCAACGCCCTGGAGGACCTGACCACGCAGGGCATCAACGCCCTCGTGGTGCTGCCGCATAATTCCGACGAGCTGACCGACCCGATCCGCCAGGTCAAAGGCAAGAACGTCTTCATCACCGTGGTCGACCGCGCTTTGCGCGATCCGATCCAGGATCTCTACGTCGCCGGCAACAATCCGGGTCTGGGCACCGTCTCGGCCGCCTATGTCAAGGAAAAGCTCGGCGGCAAGGGCGACGTCGTGGTGATCCGCGGCCTGCCCATCGTCATCGACGAGCAGCGCGTCAATGCCTTCAACGAGGGCCTCAAGGGCTCCGAGGTCAAGGTGATCGACAGCCAGTTCGGCAATTGGAGCCGCGACGACGCCTTCAAGGTGATGCAGGACTTCCTGACCAAGCACCCCAAGATCGACGCGGTCTGGTGCCAGGATGACGACATGGCAGTGGGCGTGCTGGAGGCGATCAAGCAGGCCGGCCGCAGCGACATCAAATTCGTGCTCGGCGGCGCCGGCATGAAGGACATGGTCAAGAAGGTCATGGACGGCGACGCCACCATTCCGGCCGACGTGCTCTATCCGCCGGCCATGGTGGCCGTGGCGATGGATCTCACCGCCGCCGGCCTCTACGACAAGCTGCCCGTGCGCGGTTCCTATATTCTCGATGCCACGTTGGTGACCAAGGACAACGCCAAGGATTTCTATTACCCCGACTCGCCATTCTGAGCGGAAGCGACGAGGCGAAAGCCGCCCTTCACGATGAAGGGCGGCTTTTTTACCTCAGATATTAGGTATTATAATACCAAATAAAGCAATACCTATTTGGAGCTACAGTCATACCTCTCCGACACGATCTAATACTTCAGTATCATCATGGCGGCGGCAGCCTGCTACCCAATTTCGCCCCACAAGCGTCACATTCCAGACGCAATTCATCTATGACAAAATCCACCTGCATCCCACAGGAACAGCAGAAAACGAAAGCATAAATAGGCCTAAGCTGCCTTAAGTGAGTTCGTAATGCACCAAATTATGTAAGTATATTTTAAATTACTGATTGTACAAAATATAATACAACCCAAGTAGTTTAAATAAATCGATTTATCTTTAATAATTCAACATTGCGATTTACTGTATTTTGGCATATTTTTCTATCGACATTCAGCTTCCGGTCGATCGAGAAAGCACCCAAGGCTCCCTTCCCCGGAGTTCCGGCCGAATGTTCGAGTTTTCCAGGTGGAGGTCGACATGTCTGAGCACTATCGGAAGGACTGGCGCAAGGTTGCAATGTTCGCTGGACTGGCGACTACTTTGCTTCTTGTCGCTCCGCAGGCCGCTCTGAGCGGTAGCGTAGGCAATGCTGTTGGTGGCGTCGGCAACGCCGTAGGCGGTGCCGTGGGCGCGGTCGGTGGTGCCGTTGGCGGTGCGAATGTCGGCGTCAGCGCCAAAGTGGGCCCGGTCAGCGCCAACAGCAACACCAGCCTCAACAGCGGCGGATTGAACTCCAACACGACGGCCTCGGTCGGCAACGCCGCCACGGCCAATGTCAGTGCATCGGCGACACCCAGCACCGGCGTCAAGGCCAATGTCGGCGTCAACTCCTCGCTCGCCGATGCGGATGTGAGCGCCTCGCTCAACAACAACACAGGCGTGAACGTCGGCGTGGGCGTCAATGTCCCCGGTTCCGACACCGGAACGCCCGGCACACCCGGCAGTCCAGGAACTCCTGGTACCCCGGGCGTTCCCGGCACGGGCGTGAATATAGGCAATGTCTCCAGCCAGCTCGCTTCGATGAGCAGCGCCCAGCGCATTGCCCTCAAGAAACGCTGCAAGTTGAT
The DNA here is from genome assembly GCF_057073705.1 of Labrys sp. E2SS-1L. NCBI lineage: Bacteria > Pseudomonadati > Pseudomonadota > Alphaproteobacteria > Hyphomicrobiales > Xanthobacteraceae > Labrys > Labrys sp. E2SS-1L. Next base: position 47,432 of record NZ_CP172712.1, read on the forward strand.
CCTCGGGGCCAGCGACGACTATGACGCGCAGCTCATCAAGCTGTGCCAGATCCTGGCCAAGCTCTGAATCCGTTCCACGAAGGGAACCGGACTGCGCAGAACGACAAGGGGCTGGCCTTCAAGGCCAGCCCCTTTTCCTTGGAGGAGGCGGGGAGCGCCGGAGAAACCGGCGTTTCAGTCCGATCGCCCCGCAATTGCAACAAGCCCCTCAGAACGATCCGGCAAAGTTGCCGCCATCCATCAGGATGTTCTGGCGGGTGATGTAGCCGGCCTGCGCACCGGCGAGAAAGGCACAGACCAAACCGAGTTCGTCCGGATCGCCGAAACGTCCGGAAGCCTCGCCGTCCTGCCATTCCGCCAGGACGGCTTCGGGCGATTGCCCCGGCTTGGCCGAGGCAGCCGCATTGTCCCGCAGCCTATCGGTGCCGAAGGAACCCGGCAGGATATTGTTGATCGTCACATTATGGCGGGCAATGTCGCGGGCGAGGCCGGCGACGAAGCCGGTCAAGCCGGTACGGGCACCATTCGACAGGCCGAGATAGGAGATCGGCGCCTTCACCGTCACGGAGGTGATGTTGATGATGCGCCCGAAGCGGCGAGCGATCATGCCGTCGAGCGTCGCCTTGATCAGTTCGATCGGCGCCAGCATGTTGGCATCGAGCGCGGCCAGCCATTGCTCGCGGCCGAACTGGCGGAAATCCCCCGGTGGCGGGCCGCCGGCATTGTTGACCAGGATGTCGGGCTGCGGGCAGGCTTCCAGTAGCTTGCGCCGTCCCTCCTCGCTGGCGACGTCCGCTACCACCGGCGTGACCGTTGCCCTCGTCGTGGCGCGGATCTCGGCCGCAGTGCGTTCCAGCGTGGCGGGCGTGACACCGTTGATCACCACATTCACGCCTTCACGCGCCAGAGCCAGCGCGCAAGCCCTGCCGAGCCCTCGGCTGGAGGCACAGACGATGGCGGATTTTCCTTCGATACCGAGCTTCATGGTCCTGGGCCTCTTCATGCGGGTCGAGAGCAGGCTTTTCGCAGGGCTGCAGACCGCCGGCAAGCCCGTGTGATGCGGCAGACGCGCGAGGTCGCAATTACCGCCCCGCGGGATTGGCATGGCACCGTGGCAGCGCCTATAGCTGAGCCTTCAACCCGCAGGCAGTTCCGGAGAAACAGACAATGGCCTCGGATCCGGCCGAAAGTGACAATCTGCCCCGTCCGGTCGCCGCCGTGCTCGCCGTGGTGCTGCGCGGCGAGGAATTCCTGCTGGTTCGCCGAGCCAATCCCCCCGACCAGGGCCTGTGGGGCTTTCCGGGCGGCAAGATCGAGCCCGGCGAAGGCGTTCTGCAGGCGGCCCTGCGCGAGCTCCAGGAGGAAACCGGCGTCACGGCCCACGCCGTGAAGGCCTTCGCGGCCCTCGATTCCATCGATGCCCGTCCAATCGATGAAGGCGGTCACCATTATGTGCTGGTCGGCGTGCTCTGCCGCTGGCAATCCGGCGAGGCCGTCGCCGCCGACGATGCCCTGGAAGCAGCCTGGTTCGATCTGCCCACCCTTCTGGTGAATCGGGCCCGTGCCAGCATCGACGTCGATACGCTCGCCCGGGAGGCCCTGGCCTTGGCGCGCACCTTGCCATGACAGCCTCCAGGCGCGGGCGTCGCGATCGCATCGTGGCCCGCCTATCGCCGGCCTTGCCGACCGGGAGAACCCGTCTATCCTTGGCGGCGGTCCGACCGCCGGCCATGATCGGCATGGATAGAGGCCTCGCCTATCGGTAAGATCATGAGCATGCCGCGCCTCTCTCTCAGGTCCCAAGCCGATTCGAAGCGGCCGTCACGAGCTTTGCGCGATGAGCCGGGACCGTGGGTTGCGGCGGCCCTGTCCATATTTGCCGAGGAAACATCATCATGAAGATTGCGGTGATGGGTGCCGGCGCCGTCGGCTGCTTCTTCGGCGCCCTGCTCGCCCAGGCCGGCCATGACGTCACCCTGATCGGGCGCCCGGCCTTGGTCGAGGCCGTCAGGGATGGAGGATTGCTGCTCGAGCACAATGGCGAACGCTGGCACGTCGCCGTTTTCGCCGATACCAGACCAGAGGCCGTCGCCGGGGCCGAACTGGTGCTGTTCTGCGTGAAATCCTTCGACACCGAGGCGGCAGCCGCCGCCATCGCTCCCCATATTGGCGCCGATTGCTCGGTCTGGAGCCTGCAGAACGGCATCGACAATGCCGACAGGCTCGCCCATATCCTCGACAGGCCGGCCGTGCCCGTCGCCGTCTATGCCGCGCTCGAAGCGCCCGCCGCCGGCTATGTCCGCCACAAGGGCGGCGGCAAGATGGTAATCGGCCTCTCGCCCCGAAGCGAGGAATTCGCGGGCCTGTTCGCGGCCGCCGGCATTGCGGCTCGTGTCACGCCGGATGTCGTCGGCACGCTGTGGACCAAGCTGGCGGTCAATTGCGCGCTCAATGCCCTCTCGGCGCTCGCCGCCCTGCCCTATGGCCGGCTGGTCGGCCGCGAGGGCGTGGATGTGCTGTTGAAGGGGATCCTGGCCGAGTGCCGTGTCGTAGCCGAGGCCTACGGCGTCACCTTGCCTCCGACGCTGGAGGACACCGTGTTTGGGCTCGGCACCAGCATGGCGGAGCAATATTCCTCCACCGCCCAGGACCTCGCCAGGGGCCGGCGCACGGAAATCGACGATCTGAACGGCGCCATCCTGCGCCGGGCCACCGCACGTGGCCTCGAGGCGCCGCTGAACCAGGCGCTGTGGACACTGGTCAAGCTGCGCGAAGCCGGTCCGCCGTCATCCTCGACCTGAGTGCCCGGCCCTATTCGACCGGCGGCGCATATTGGACGCCGCCCAGGCTCCACAGCTGGTTGAGGCCACGCGGTATGCCGAGCTTGGTGGCGTCACCAAGATTGCGTTCGAACACCTCGCCGTAATTGCCGACCTGTCCTACCACATTGGCCGCCCAATCATTGGCCAGCCCGAGCCCGGAGCCCAGCTTGCCCTCCGTGCCGAGCAGGCGCCTGATCGCCGGCCGCGTCGAGTCCTTGGCCTGATCGAGCGTCGCCTTGGAGACACCCAGCTCCTCGGCGTCGACCATGGCGAAATGCACCCATTGCACCAGATTGCGCCATTTCGGATCGTCCAGGCGCACGGCCGGGCCGAGCGGCTCCTTGGAGATGACATCGGGCAGGATCAGGTGCTCGCCGGCATCGGCGAGGTCCAGGCGTTGGGCATAGAGCTGGGAGACGTCGGAGGTGAGAACCAGGCAATCCTTTTTCTTGTAGCGCTCCAGCGCCTCGGCCGCCGATCCGACCAGCACCGCTTCGAACTTCATGGAATTGGCCTCGAAATAATCGGCCAAATTGTGCTGGGTGGTGGTGTCCTTGAGCACGCAGACCTTGCTGCCGCCAAGTTCCAGGGCCGAATTCACCTTGGCGCTGCGCGGCACCATGAAACCCTGGCCATCGAAATAGGTGATGGCGGCAAAGCTCAGCCCATAGTCGAGCTCGCGCGACAAGGTCCAGGTCGAGTTGCGCGAGAGGATGTCGATCTTGCCCGAGCGCAGGGCTTCGAAACGGCCGCTCGCCGACAGCGGCACGAACGCCACCTTGGCGGCATCCCCGAGGACGGCGGCCGAGACGGCGCGGCAGAAATCGACGTCGAAGCCCGCCCATTCGCCGGAGGCCGATCTGCTGGCAAAGCCCACCAGCCCCTCATTGACCCCGCACAGGAGCTGGCCGCGCGCCTTGACAGCCTCCAAGGTCTGCGCCTGCGGGCCGCTCGCCAACCCGAGTTGCAGCGGCAGGACCGCCACGATCCCCACAATGATCCGATGCATGGCTATCCCCCCGTGCCTTGCTCGATGATGGACAAACGAAAGCGCCTCGCCGAAAGGGCGAGGCGGGCTGATCTCGACTAGAGCTTGGGTGCCTGGCGCACCACCACGCGGGTGCCGACGGGAACGCGGTCATAGAGATTGATCACGTCCGGATTGACCAGGCGGATACAGCCCGAGGACACGGCATAGCCGATGGTCTCGGGCTGGTTGGTGCCGTGGATGCGGTAGCTGGTGCTGCCGAGATAGAGGGCGCGGGCCCCCATCGGATTGCCGGGGCCGCCCGCCATGAAGCGTGGCAGATAGGGCTGGCGCTTGATCATCTCCGGCGGCGGCCGCCAATCGGGCCATTCCTGCTTGCGCGAGATCTTCAACAGGCCAGACCATTGGAAACCCTCGCGCCCGACACCGATGCCGTAGCGCATGGCGGTCTTGTTGTCCTGGATGAGATAGAGGAAGCGTTCCTCGGTCTGGATCACGATGGTGCCGGGCGGCTCGTTGGAGCGATAATAGACCGGCTGCGGCCGGTATTCGGGCAGGAGCTGCTCCTCGGCGGCATCCGGCACGAAGCCGGGCTTTTCCAGATCCTTGCTGGGATCGAGAGGGCGCGGCTGGGCCAAAGCCTGCGGCATCGAGCCTGCCAGTCCCAGGGCAAGTGCGATGCAGCCGACACCGAGCCGGGTGATCCAGGAGCGCCTCGTCATGGCAAGCTCTCCTCTCATGCCGTGGCGCAGCGCACGAACATCATCGTGCCGTAGCGCTTGGCAACGCCGGGATCCACCCAACGCGTCACCAGCACGCCCTTGTCATAGGACAGGATCTGGCGGTCCGCCCGCTCCCCGGGCTTGCCCTGCGGCCCGATATAGACCCCGCCATCGGAGGCGGTCTTGAGATAGACTTCCTGCGGCGTCGCCTGGTCGGCCAGATGCATGGTCACCCCGCCCTGGGCACCCTTGCCGATCACATAGGGATTGGAGCAGGCTGCCTTGGCGGCGACCTCGGTACGAACCTTGTCGGTTTCTTCGCGATAGGAGGCCAGGCCCCATTTGCCGACGAGTTCTTCGGAGGTCACCGCAACCGTCGGTGTCGCCACCACCGGCGTCGGTGCCGAGGAGGCGCCGCAGCCAGCCAGCAAGGCGGCGCAGCCGAGGAGAATGCTCGCCTGCACGAACCGTCCTTGTCGCGGCATCCCCGCGAGAGTCTTCTCAAACAGATCCGCGCCCATGTATCCCTCCCCATCGGAACACAAAACGACCCACCCCGGGACAGCGGCCAAGCAATAATGGACGCCACATCAGTAGGTGGTTCGGTTAAATCAGGGACAGCACCCGTCTTTGCCGGCTATGAACAGTCAGCTTACCAAAGACCGAGCATGAATGATCACGAGTGCCAAGCTGCAACATTGGCAATGGCGGGCGCAAGTGTTTTCTGGCCATAACCTGCACTCTGACCGCAAGGAAAACCCCGCCTCGTCGGCGGGGTTAGGTCGCTCGGGGATCTCTGGCGGCCGGTCTCTTCCGGAGTCGTGATCAGCCGCGGATGTAGAATTGGACACCTGGTGTGAATTCGCCGTGACGCGCTGCCCGACCTTTGCCAAGCCCTGCGCCTTCCGCGATCGAATGATCAGAACTTGTAGTTCGCGCCCAGACGAACGGTATGGAAAACCGTGCGCAGCCTGGTGTGGATGGTGTAATCCGTCGGCTCGCCACCATTGATTTCGGTCGCGCTGATTTTCGACCGGCCAAGATCGATATATTGATATTCGAGCTTGGCGGTCCAATGCTCGTTGAAAGCGTATTCCGCGCCGCCGCCAACCGCGAAACCGACTCTGGTCTCGCTGGTACGAGGGTGAGCGAGGAAATCGCCATTGGCATAGTTCTGGGTGTATTTGACCCCGCCGACAGCCAGACCGCCGGTCGCATAAATCAGGATGTTGTCAAAGGCGTAGCCGATTCGCGGACGAACCGTGCCGAACCAGTTGACCTGGCTCTTCGTGCTCAGGAAGTAACCCGTGGCGGTGCCGATGCGTCCGGCCTTGTCGCTGATGCCGCCGCCCTGGATATCGCCTTCCAGGCCGAGAACAAAATTGCCCGCCTGCCGATTATAGCCAGCCTGGACGCCGCCGAAGCCCCCCTTGGGTGAAAGGCTGCCATACCCGTCCACGAGGGGGCCAGTGGCCGGAAACAGCTCCGACATCGTTACGTCGTGGCTGGATCCGAAGGCATAGCCACCATTGATACCGGCGTAGAAGCCCGTCCAGTCATAAGCAGTTGCGGGAACGACAGGCTCGACTGCGGCAGGCGCCAGATCGGCAGCCGAAGCACCGGCCGTGGCAAGCAAGAACGCGGCTATCGAAATCCGTAACTTCATGTCCGCAAACCCAGATCTTGCCGAGTGACGAACTTTTCTACCACGCCATCCCTCGCGAGTATGTGCTTTTACAGCAACAGTTTTTACATATTCACTCGGCTAAACGTACGATTTTTACCGTGCTAAATTTGCAACGCAATTCGATTTATTCAAATATGATTTGAAGCAAATCTTCCAATCTCTTCAGTCGCGCGCGCCAGACCGTTCAAATCACCATGTTTCCGTCGCTGGCGAGCATCGGATCCTTGACCTTGTGCGAGCCCCGCCTTTGGAAACCTCAAGCCGCCCGAATGCCCGTCCGAGAGCACCGCATATGCTCGGGGCTTGAAGGGCGTTTCGTCAATGTGGCCGGCAGATCCTGTGTGATGCGCCAGAAGCGGCAGAACACCAAGCCAGCGAGGGCTGCGGAAACGCAAAAGGCACCGCGCTTGCGATGCCCTGGGTCTTTTCGTCGTTCGAAGAAGCGATGGTGGGCGCGACAGGGATTGAACCTGTGACCCCTACGATGTCAACGTAGTGCTCTCCCGCTGAGCTACGCGCCCATCGCTTGCGGAGGCCGGCCTGATAGCAGGTTGAATCAGGCCACGCAAGCCATTCTCCCGCTATTTTTGAGGAAAGTTCAGGCGGCCTTCAAAAGCTTGTCGACTTCGTTGACCAGATCCTTGAGATGGAAGGGCTTGGACAGCACCTTGGCGTCGCGCGGCGCCTGCGAATCCGGATTGAGCGCCACGGCCGCAAAACCGGTGATGAACATCACCTTGATGTCGGGATCGAGCTCGGTGGCCCGGCGGGCCAGCTCGATGCCGTCCATTTCCGGCATGACGATATCGGTGAGCAGCAATTCGAACGGCTCTTCCCGCAGCCGGTGATAGGCCGATAGGCCGTTGTCATAGGACATCACCTCATGTCCGGCATTCTGCAGGGCGCGCACCAGAAAGCGGCGCATATCATTGTCGTCTTCGGCAAGGAGAATCTTGTTCATGATGGCGTCCCGAATCCCCGGCAGGGCCGGAGCTTGTTCGAACTCTATAAACCGTCGTCAGGGTAAACGCCCCGTTTACATCGCAATAGAGTTAATCCCGAATTCGTGATGCTGCTAGAGCCTGTCATCAGGTATGGTTCGACTTCACCGCCCCCGGCCGCACCCGTCAAATCGCCTCCCTAACTGATGACAGACCCTGGGGTTGCTTCTGTTCGCGATGGAGAAAATCATGCGGTGGGACTTGTGATGCTTGCCTGCGCATGATTTTGTCGAGATATGTCGGTATCGCCTGGCTTGCCCGCGTCCCCTCGGGGACGTGTCGCGAAGGTGAAAGCAACCGCCGCTGGAGTCCGTGGACGGCATGGAAATCGAGCTCAGCCCTCCCTTCGACGTGGTCGAGCCGGCTGCCTATTCGGCGCCCCTTCTGTTCAACTCGCCTCATTCCGGCCGGGTCTATCCGCGCTCCTTCCTGGAGGCTTCCCGCCTCGATCCGCTTTCGCTGCGCCGTTCCGAGGATGCCTTCGTCGACCTCCTGCTCGCCGATGTCGCCGCCACCGGCTCGGCGGTGATGAGCGCGCGCTTTCCGCGCGCCTTTCTCGACGTCAACCGCGAGCCCTACGAGCTCGACCCCCGCATGTTCGACGGCCGGCTGCCGAACTATGCCAATACACGCTCCCTGCGGGTGGCCGGCGGCCTGGGCACGCTGGCGCGGGTGGTCAGCGAGAATCAGGAAATCTATGCCCACCGCCTGCCGGTTGATGAGGCGCTGCGCCGGATCGAGGAGCTCTACAAGCCCTATCATCGCACGCTGCGCCGTCTCCTCGGCCAGATCCACCGCGAATTCGGCGTGGCCCTGCTGGTCGACTGCCATTCCATGCCGTCCTGCGGCCTGGCACGCGAGGACAGGCCTCGGGCCGACATCGTGCTGGGCGACCGCTACGGCACGAGCTGCTCGCATCTGATCATGGATTGCGCCGATGAGGCGCTGCGCAATCTCGGCTATTCGGTCGCACGCAACAAACCCTATGCTGGCGGCTACATCACCGAGCACTATGGCAATCCCGGCGCTGGCTTCCATGTCATCCAGATCGAGATCAATCGCTCGATCTATATGAACGAGCAGACCTTCTCCCTGCTGCCGGCCTTCGATCGCCTGAAGCAGGACCTCACCGTGCTGCGCGACACGCTCGCTGGCCTGCCCTTCCACTATCTCGATGCATTCCATCTGGCCGCCGAGTGAACCAGCCCGTTCTGCCCGCCCCTGAAGCCAATTGGGTTTTCGGTTACGGATCCCTGATGTGGAATCCCGGTTTTGCCTATGAGGAACGGCAGAACGCGTTGATTCGCGGCCTGCACCGGGCCTTGTGCATCTGGTCGCATGTTCATCGCGGCACACCCGAAAAGCCCGGCCTGGTGCTCGGCCTCGACCGGGGCGGTTCCTGCCGGGGCGTTGCCTTCCGCGTTGCCTCCGAAAATTGGGATACGACGGTGGATTATCTGCGTCGTCGCGAGCAGGCCACCAGCGTCTATATCGAGATTTTGCACGAGGCCCGGCTCGAGGACGGGCGCCATGTCCGGGCACTGGCCTACCGGGCCGACCGGGCGCATCATCAATATTGCGGCAAGCTGCCAGATCGCCAGCTTCTGGAGGTGGTGCGCGGCGGCGTCGGACTTTCAGGCGCCAATCCCGACTACGTGCTGGCCACCCACGACCACCTCGACGAACTCGGCATCCCCGACCGTACGCTGGCCTGGCTCTCGCACCAGTTGCGGGGATGATGCGGCGGCATGGGAGGCCGGCCGGTGGACCTACCCCCTTCACAAGACCGACACGTTAATCCTACATTGTGTTGGACGAACAGCCGAATCGGCCTTTTCGGCTGGACTGATGGTGACGGGAGCGCTTCGTGACAGCGCATGTTTCGCCTGCTGTGTTTCATCCGCCGGTCTCGCCCGAGGCGTGCCCCGCCCTCGTGCTGAACGCCGATTACCGGCCGCTGTCCTATTATCCGCTGTCGCTATGGTCCTGGCAGGATACGGTGAAGGCGGTCTTCCTCGACAGGGTCAACATCATCTCCGAATATGACAAGGTGGTGCGAAGTCCCACCTTCGAGTTCCGATTACCCTCGGTGGTGTGTCTCAAGACCTACGTCAAACCCAGCCGGAACCCAGCCTTCACCCGCTTCAACGTCTTCCTGCGCGACTGTTTCACCTGCCAATATTGCGGCACGCGCTCGGATCTGACCTTCGACCACGTCATCCCCCGTTCCCGGGGCGGACAGACCACCTGGGAAAACGTCGTCGCCGCCTGCTCGCCCTGCAATCTGAAAAAGGGCGGCGCCATGCCCGCCGAGGCCGGCATGCATCCCAACCAGAAGCCCTACGCCCCTTCCCTCAGCGACCTGCACCAGAACGGCCGGCATTTCCCGCCGAACTATCTGCATGAAAGCTGGCTCGACTATCTCTATTGGGATACCGAACTGGAGCCTTGATCGGCTTCATCCACCGGGGCATGCTTTACGCGTCGCGACAGCTTCATTCCGCGCTTTCGGCGTGGTTTGATGGCGACCTTTCCGATTGTTAACGAGCGCTCACTACGGAACTCTCCTATGGTGAAGCGGCCGCAAGGCAATCATCAAACAGATCTGGGGTGCTGTAAGCACGTCGAAGGCTCGTTACGACCGCGAAGGGAGGTTCCATGCCGCACGAGACACCGTTGATTGCAACGATCGTGGCGGGTTTGGGACTGGCATTCATCTTCGCGCTCGCCGCGCAGCGATTGCGGCTGTCGCCGATCGTGGCCTATCTGCTCGGCGGTGTGGTGATCGGCCCCTTCACGCCCGGTTTCGTGGCCGACCAGAATCTCGCCAACGAACTGGCCGAACTCGGCGTCATCCTGCTGATGTTCGGCGTCGGCCTGCATTTTTCGCTGAAGGACCTGCTTTCCGTCCGCGCCATCGCCATTCCCGGGGCGCTGGGCCAGATCGCGGTGGCGACACTGCTCGGCATGGGCTTTGCCTGGATCATGGGCTGGGGGCTCGGCACGGGCCTGGTCTTCGGCCTCGCCCTCTCGGTCGCCAGTACCGTGGTGCTGCTGCGCGCCATGCAGGAACGCAAGCTGATCGAGACCGAACGCGGGCGCATCGCCGTCGGCTGGCTGATCGTCGAAGATCTGGTGATGGTGATCACCCTGGTGCTGATTCCCCCTCTGGCCGGCCTACTCGGCGGCCATGCACCGGGTGAGGTCGCCCCCTCCGGCCTTGCCGCCAATCTCGGCCTCAATTCGATCGCAGCCACCCTGATGGTCACCGCCGTCAAGGTCGCCGCCTTCGTGGCGCTGATGCTGGTAGTCGGGCGCAAGGTCATCCCCTGGGTCCTGCATTTCGTCGCCCATACCGGCTCGCGTGAGCTCTTCCGCCTGGCCGTGCTGGCGATTTCGCTGGGGGTCGCCTATGGCGCCGCCGTGCTCTTCGGCGTCTCCTTCGCGCTGGGCGCCTTCTTCGCCGGCATGGTGCTGGCCGAATCGCCGCTCAGCAAGCAGGCCGCCAATGAGACGCTGCCGCTGCGCGACGCCTTCGCGGTGCTGTTCTTCGTCTCGGTGGGCATGCTGTTCAACCCGGCGATCCTGCTCCAGCATCCGCTTGCCGTGCTCGCCACCTTCCTGATCATCGTGGTCGGCAAGTCGATCGCCGCCTTCCTGATCGTGCGCGGCTTCGGCTATTCCAAGGGCGTGGCCCTGACCATCTCCGCGAGCCTGGCCCAGATCGGCGAGTTCTCGTTCATCCTGGCGGTGCTCGGCGTCAAGCTGCAGATCATCCCGGGTACGGCACGCGATCTGGTGGTGGCGGGCGCGCTCATCTCCATCGTGATCAACCCGATCCTGTTCATGGCGCTCGACCGTTTCGTCTTGCGCCCCGAACGCCAGCCGGCTGCGGCACCTAAAGCTGAGACCAGACCGGAGGCCGAGCCTGAGGCGCCGGCTCAGCCCGAGGCCCAGCCTGGCGCGCCCGTAGCGGAAGCCGCTCCCGCACCTTTGCCTGAGGAGGACGACATCGAGGTCGTCCAGCCGACCAAGCTCAGCGAGCACGCCATCCTGGTCGGCCATGGCCGCGTCGGCAGCCGGGTGGCCAAGGCCCTGCATGAGTCCGGTATACCGTTGGTGGTGATCGAAGAATCGCAGAACGAGGTCGAAAAGCTCAAAGCCGCGGGCATCGAGGTTTATTCCGGGCCGGCCGGCGACTACGAGACGCTGGAACTGCAGAATCTGGCCGGCGCGAAATGGCTGGTCGTCGCCATTCCCGACGCCTTCGAAGCCGGCCATCTGGTGGAACAGGCCCGCAAGCTCAATCCGTCCATCCGCATTCTCGCCCGGGCTCACAGCGAAGAGGCCGTCGACTATCTCAAGGGGCTCGGGGCTGACGTGATCCTGATGGGCGAAGAAGAAATCGCCCGCGGCATGATCCGCGACCTGTTGCACCCCGTGGAAAGCCATCCAGGCCAGGCCGCCTGAGCCGGCGCGACCTAGTCATTGCCGGGCCCGCCGGCCCTTCGCGAGCGGAAAATACCTGAACGGGGAATGAGCAGGTCAAGCCCAGGCACGGCAATACGAGACCCGCTTGGCCGATGTCTGATACTTACCCCCACTAAACACAGGCTGGCGCCAGCTTTTACCTCTACGTTAAGACCTCGATAACCGTACGAATTGTTAATGAATTGATACTCTTTACCCGCATTTTCAGCGGCTTTATTGCTATTCCATGAATAGAGCGAACCATTTTTAGACACCAACTCCATTTTGGATAGCGGGCGAAATCCACGGGCGCCCCGTGTCGTCAACGTCAGATCGAGATGCAGCACGAACCGTCGGGTCCTGGCCCGGACGGATCGCGGCTGCCTGCAAGGCATTGGGGGAAAGCGGCGATGCAGACGCCCACCGTCGACGAGGCAGATCAGGACCAGGAGGCAATAGCGGGCCATCCGTCCCTTGCGATCGATAGTCCGCCTCGTGACACCCGGGCGAGCGAGCCCACCATGCCGGCCGAAAGGCGCAGGCGGCGACCGATAGCCCCCACCAAGCTGCAGAAGAGCGCCGGGCGCATCACGCTCATCGTGGTGGGGTTCGTCTGCATCTATGTGGCGATCCTGGCCCGGCTGGTGCAGTTCGGCATCGCGCCGGACGAGCAATATGACGCGCGCCGCTCGGCGGCCGACCAGTTGGCGGCATCCCGCCCTGACATTCTCGACCGCAACGGAAAGATCCTGGCGACCGACGTGCAGGTGCCCTCGCTCTATGCCGAGCCCAGGAAGATCATCGATGTCGACGAGGCGACCGAACTGCTCACCGCCCAGATGCCCGAATTCGACGCGCGCGACCTGAGAGCGAAACTCTCCTCGGGCAAGGGCTTCATCTGGCTCAAGCGAGAGATCACGCCCGAGCAACGCAACCGCATCTACGCGCTCGGCCTGCCGGGCATCGGCTTCCTCAACGAGGCCAAGCGCATCTACCCCAACGGGCCGACGGTGAGCCATGTGCTCGGCGCTGTGAACATCGACAATCAGGGCATCGCCGGCATCGAGCGCTATATCGACAGAAAGCGTGGCCTCTCCGAATTGCAGGCGCTCGGCTATGCCTCGGACCCGCATGACCTCAAGCCGGTCCGCCTGTCGATCGATCTGAGGGCCCAGGCGGTGATGCGCGATGAACTCGTCGCCGGGATGGAGCACTACCAGGCCAAGGCGGCGGCCGGCGCCATCATGGACGTCAATACCGGCGAGATGATCTCGCTGGTGTCCCTGCCCGATTTCGATCCCAACAACCCCGCCGAAGCGCTCGATCCCAACCGGATCAACCGCATCAATGTCGGCGTGTTCGAGATGGGTTCGACCTTCAAGGCCCTGACCTCCGCCATGGCCATCGAATCGGGCAAGTTCACCACCGCCTCCATGCTCGATGCCCGTACCACGCTCAAATATGGCCGTTTCACCATCCACGACGACCATGCCCGCCGGCGCATGCTGAGCCTGCCGGAGGTGTTCACCTATTCGTCCAATATCGGCTCGGCCAAAATGGCCCTCGCCCTCGGCGTCGATGCCCACAAGGCCTTTCTCAAGATGATGGGCCAGACCACGCGGCTGATCACGGAATTGCCCGAGAATGCCATGCCGATCCTGCCCAGGCGCTGGAGCGAGATCAACACCATCACCATCGCCTTCGGCCACGGCATGGCCGTGGCGCCGCTGCAGGCGATGATGGCGGTGGGAGCGATGATGAATGGCGGCCATCTGATGAGGCCGACATTCCTGGCGCGCAGCGAAAGCGATGCCCTGGCGGGATCCAAGCTGGTCCTGAAGAAACACACCTCGGACGTGATGCGCTACATCATGCGCCTCAACGCCACCGACGGCTCCGGCAAAAAGGCCAATGTTCCCGGCCTCGGCGTCGGCGCCAAGACCGGTACGGCCGAAAAGGTCATCAACGGTCGTTATTCGAAGAAGCTCAACTTCACCACCTTCATGGCGGTGTTTCCCTTCGACAAGCCGAAATATCTGGTGCTCGTGCTCTATGACGAGCCCAAGGGCCTGCCCGAGACCTATGGCTATTCATCGGCCGCCTGGAATGCCGGCGTCACCACCGGCAAGATCCTGGAACGTGTCGGGCCGCTGCTCGGCGTCAAGCCGCGCTTCGAAGAGATCCCTAACCCGGTGCCGCCACTCTACGCCCCCCGCAACGAAGACCACCCGATGGAGTGGCTGGTCACGCATTGAGGGCGGAAGGCTCTGCATGGCGCACCTTTCAGGGTGTTTGACGCTGTCGCGTCAGGTCTGATCGTCGAAGTCGCGCTGCCCGTCAGCTCCCCGACCCGCTCAGGGAAAATGCGTACCGGGCGGCGCGGGGATGGAGGCGAACACCTCGGCTACGTCATCCTCGAAGATCGCCGCCGTCAGCTTGCCGCCATAGCAGGCGCCGGTGTCGAGATTGATGCGGTTGGTGCGGAAATCCGGCTCCTCCACCGAGGTGTGGCCATGCACGATCTTCTTCTCGAAGAGCTGGCCCGACGGCAGGAACTCGTCGCGGATCCAGATCAGGTCATATTCCTTCTGCTTGGCCAGCGGCACGTCCGGCCGCACGCCGGCATGCACGAAAAAATAGTCACCGAAGGTGAGACTCAAAGGTCGCGTACGCATGAAGTCGAAATGGTCGGGCAGCATCCTGGCGCGGAACTCGGCCCTGATACGCTCGACATCCCGCTTCGAATGCGGGTCGGCTCCCTCGATGTCGACGCCATAGCTGCCGACGGTGGCCATGCCGCCCCATTTGAGCCAGACATCGGCATCCGGGTCGCCGGCCAGGAAGGACATCAGCAAGGTTTCATGATTGCCCCTGAGCACATGGAGCTCACAGCCCGGCAGGCTGCCCATCAGCCGGGCCACGACACCGCGGGAGTCGGGGCCGCGATCGACGAGATCGCCGAGGCTGATGACGATGTGGCGCCGGTCCGGCTTGGTCCGGGCCCGGGCCTGCGCCTTGGCCAGGATCTCTTCCATCAGGGTGAGATGGCCGTGGACGTCGCCGAAGGCAATGATGGTCGTCCCCGCCAGCGCGCGCGGCGGGATGGGAAAGGGTACCGTACGATTCTGCATGGCGGCAGCATAACAGCCGCGCATCCGGCAGCAAGGGGATGCGGCAATGCGGCCAGGCCGCTCAGGCCCGATAGTCCAGGCCGATGTCGAGGATCGGCGCGCTGTGGGTGAGCCAGCCCACGGAGATGAGATCGACGCCGGAGGCCGCGATCGCCGGCGCCGTTGCTGCCGTGACCCGACCAGAGGCCTCGGTAAGCGCCCGCCCGCCGACCATGGCCACCGCCTCGCGCAGCTGGTCCGGGCTCATATTGTCGAGCAGCACGGCATCCACGCCGACGGCCAGCGCCTCCTCGAGCTGGGCAAGCGTATCGACCTCCAGCTCGATCTTGACCATGTGCCCTGCCGCGGCCTTGGCCCGCTCGAGCGCCGGGCGGATGCCGCCGGCGATGGCGACATGGTTGTCCTTGATCAGGATGGCATCGTCGAGCCCGAAGCGGTGATTGCCGCCGCCGCCGGCCCTGACCGCATATTTCTCCAGGGCCCGCAGCCCCGGTGTGGTCTTGCGGGTGCACACGATGGTGGCCCTGTGCCCCTTCACCGCCTCCACCACCGAGGCCGTCGCGCTGGCAATGCCGCTGAGGCGGCAGAGGATGTTGAGAGCCGTGCGCTCGCCCGTCAGCAGGGCCCGCGCCGAGCCGGTCACGGTAGCGATGACGGCTCCCGGCGAGACCCTGGCGCCATCGCCGCATTCCACCGCGATCACGGCCTGGGGATCGAGCAGGCGGAAGGTGCCCGCGGCGATGTCGAGGCCGGCGACCACGCCGTCCTGGCGCGCCGCGAGCACGGTGGTCGCCTTGAGATCGGCGGGCACGATGGCATCGGTGGTGAGATCGCCGGCCCGGCCGAGATCCTCGACCAGGGCCGCGCGGATGATGGGCTCGAACAACAGGGGAGAGAGAGGAGAAAGGGACATGTCAGGCACTTTCCGCGAAACAAAGGGAGAGGGCGACCTCGCGGGCGATGGCGAGGGTCTGGTCGAGCGAGAGCAGCGAGGGCACCGCCTCGGAACGGCTGGACGGGAAATCCGCCCGCCAATGCGCGCCCCGGCTTTCCTGCCGGTTGAGGGCGGAGACGGCCAGCATCAGGCCGACCAAAGCCGGTCCCGCAGCAGGCCGCGCGCTGGTGGCCAGCGGCAGGAGCTGCGCGACCGCCACCTCCAGCGCGGCACGATCCCGGACCAAGCCGAGCGCGCGCGACAGGATCGTGCGCGTTGGCTCGGCGTCCCCGGTGCGCAGGTCGGCGACCTTCGCGGCGACGGGCGCTCCTGCGAGAAGGCGGCTCGTTGCCGGCGCATTCCCCACGCTGTCGGCGACCCAGACGGCGCAGACCGCCGCCTCGGCCAGGGAGTTGCTGGCCAGTCGATTGGCGCCGTGCAGCCCGGTGCAGGCGACTTCGCCGCAGGCCCATAGACCCGGCAGGGAGCTTCGGCCCTGTCCATCCACCGCAATGCCGCCCATGTGGTAGTGCTGGGCCGGGCGCACTGGCAGCGGCTGCAAGGCGGGATCGAAGCCCGCGTCCCGGCAGAGCCGATCGATACCGGGGAAACGGCGCGCGAACCCCGCGCCGGGTTGATGGCGGGCATCGAGATAGACGCGGTGGCCCGCAACCAGATGCTGCCAGATGCCGCGGGCGACTTCGTCGCGCGGGGCGAGCTCGGCGCCCGGCAGGTGGCGAAGGAAGCGTTCGCCGGTCTCGTCGATCAGCACGGCGCCCTCGCCCCGCACGGCCTCGCTGACCAGCGCCATCGGCCGCGCCGCGGTATCGAGCGCCGTCGGATGGAATTGCACGAATTCGAGGTTGGCGAGCAAGGCGCCGGCGCGAGCGGCCAAAGCGAGCCCCTGCCCCTGGCTGCCCCGAGGATTTGTACTGTCGCAGAAGAGGCCACCGATGCCCCCGGTGGCCAGCACCACGCGGGCGGTCGGAATCGTCATCGCCTCGCCGTTCGGGCCGACGCAGACGATGCCGGCAACGGCGCCGTCCTCGACGATCAGGCGCCGTGCCTCGACGCCCTCCAGCACGGCGATCGAGGGCGTGGCGCGCACGGCGGCAGCCAGGGCCCGTACGATCTCCCGCCCGGTGGCGTCGCCATGGGCATGCACGATGCGGCGGCGGCCATGGGCGGCTTCGAGGCCAAGCTGGAAGCCTTCGCCGTTCCTGTCGAAAACGACACCGAGTGCGGCGAGCCGGCGCACCGCCTCGGGGGCCGCCTCCAGGATGGCGCGGGCAGCGGCCGCATCCACCAGGCCGGCGCCGGCGGCCAGCGTGTCGTCGAGGTGGAGGCTGGGCGTGTCGTCATCGGCCAGGCTCGCGGCAAGTCCGCCCTGCGCCCAGCCGGTCGAAGTCTCCGCACCGAGCGGTGCATGGGAGAACAGCACCACCGGCTCGGGCGCAAGCGAAAGCGCCGTCATCAGTCCGGCGAGGCCGGCCCCGACCACCACCGGTCGGTCGCGATAGAGCTGGGGATGATCGGTCATAGCTCGAGCATCCTTTCGACGGCCCGGCGCGCGGGAGCCGCTATGGCGGGATCGATGGTGACTTCGTGCTGACCGGTCTCCAGCGCCTTGCGGATATTGGCGAGCGTGATGCGCTTCATATGCGGGCAGAGATTGCAGGGGCGCACGAAATCGACGGTGGGGTGCTGCACGGCCACATTGTCGCTCATCGAGCATTCGGTCAGCAGCACCACGCGGGCGGGCTTGTGCTCGGCGACATAGTCGGACATCAGCGCGGTCGAGCCGGAGAAATCGGCTTCTGCCACCACTTCCGGCGGGCATTCGGGATGGGCGAGCACGACAACGCCCGGATGGTCTTCCCGGAGCTGGCGCACTTCGGCCGGCGAAAAGCGCTCATGCACCTCGCAATGGCCCTTCCAGGCGATGATCTCGACATCGGTCTCGGCGGCGATGTTGCGGGCAAGATATTCGTCGGGAAGCATGATCACCCGGGGCACGCCGAGCTTCTCGACGATGCGCCTGGCATTGCCCGAGGTGCAGCAGACGTCGGATTCGGCCTTCACGGCTGCCGAGGTGTTGACATAGGTGACGATGGGCACGCCCGGATAGCTCGCCCGCATCAGGCGCACATCTTCCGGCGTGATCGAATCGGCCAGCGAGCAGCCGGCGCCGAGATCGGGGATCAGCACCGTCTTGTCGGGATTGAGCAGCTTGGCGGTCTCGGCCATGAAATGCACGCCCGCCAACACGATGATGTCGGCGTCGGTATCGACAGCCTTGCGGGCGAGCGCCAGGCTGTCGCCCACCACGTCGGCGACACAGTGGAAGATCTCCGGCGTCTGGTAGTTGTGCGCCAGGATGACGGCGTTGCGCTCGCGCTTCAGCGCCAGGATGGCGTCGACGTCATCGGCGAAGACAGGCCATTCCATCGCGGGAATGACACGCCTGACCCGCTCATAGAGCGGCGCGGTGCGGGTGAGGACGGCAGTATCGGGGCCCATATTTATACTCCTATTGAGCATATATCGGGCATATGCTTAACCTGAGCATAAGCGATGTCAAGCTAATTATGTTCACTTAGAGCATAAGAGATCGAAGCAAAATCGAGAGAGCGAACCGCGACTCCCCTTCTCCCCTTGCGGAAGAAGGTGGCGTGAAACGCCGGATGAGGGGTCTCTCGACCTTGCCAGCCTTGGCGTTCGCTCGAAGCGTCGTTTCTGGACGGAGTGCGAGACCTCTCATCCGCCCCTGTGGGGCACCTCTAGTCAACTCAAGGGAGTTGACGACACCCGCAAAGGGAGAAGGGAACCGTGCCAAACTCGGGGAGGCGAGCCCCTACCCCCGCGCCAGTGGGAGTTTGGTGCCGGCGGCAACACGTTCGGCGAGCACGGCCTGGCGGAAGCGGAACAGCTTGGCCGGACGGCCGAGAGTCTCGGCGGCGATTTCGCCGGTTTCCTCCACCAGTTCCTGCTGCTCGATCAGGCGGCGAAAATTCTGCTTGTGCACCAGCCGCCCGGCCAGGGCCTCGACACTGCGCTGGAGTTGCAGCAGGGTGAAGGTGGCCGGCAGCAACTCGAACACCACGGGACGATATTTGATCTTGGCTCTCAGTCGCGCAATGCCGGTGGCGAGGATGCGGCGATGATCGGCGAGCATCGGGCGCCCCGGCACCGTCTGGGCATCACCAGTCGCCGCTTCCGGCACCAGCCCGGCCTCGTAGAGCAACTCGTAGCGCTGCAGCACGAGTTCCTCGTTCCAGGCAAAGCCCGCCAGCCCGAAGGTGATGGCGACCCGCTGTGACCGGATCTCACGCAGGCCCGCAGTCTCACCCCCCCCGGCCCAGGCGTTGAGAGGAGCGACGATCCCGGCCTGGAAGAAGGCCGGCAGGCCGGAACGATGGTCCTCCCAGGGGAAAAACTCGTACCAGTCGCGCCAACCGGTCTCTTCGCTTCCGGCGGCATTTTCCCGCGTCAGGCCGAGATAGGAGATCGAGATCGCCCGCTGCAGGCCCTCGGCGTCGCGGTCCTTGTCGGCGAAGGTATAGAGCTGCTCGACATAGCCCAGCGGATGGCCGGTCTGCCCCTCGACCCAGGCGCGCAGCCCCGTTTGCAGCGAGCGATGTCCGGCTTCGAAAGGCCCCGAAGGCAGCCCCCCGCCCTCGCGCACCGTCATCACCCGCGGCCGCCCCGCGGTGACCGCCACGAGCACGGCGATCAGGTCGGCGGTGACGAGGTTGCCGGTC
Organism: Labrys sp. E2SS-1L; assembly: GCF_057073705.1. Lineage (NCBI taxonomy): Bacteria > Pseudomonadati > Pseudomonadota > Alphaproteobacteria > Hyphomicrobiales > Xanthobacteraceae > Labrys > Labrys sp. E2SS-1L. The sequence continues at coordinate 66,948 of NZ_CP172712.1, forward strand.
TCTGGCGGCACGATCGGTTTCTCCTGGTGGCAAAGCTGCTATCTGGTGCGGAGACTCGCAGTTGCGCCCGGCTGGGGCAAGCAATCGGCAGCTTTTGACCAGAGGTTTCAACAGGCGAAGCGACGGAGGCGCCTCAGAAAATCGTCGCCTCCGTCCCTTCCAGCAGCACCGCGGTCAGCGGGCCGCCAAAACAAGCACCGGTGTCGAGATTGATGCGGTTGTGCCGAAAGGTGGCGATATCGACCGGCGTATGGCCGTGCACGATGCGCTTGCCGAAATCACCGTCCCAGTCGAGAAACTCGTTGCGGATCCACAAGAGGTCCTCCTCGTCCTGACGGTCGGGCGGACGGCCCGGGCGAACGCCGGCATGCACGAAGAAATAATCGCCGCAGCCATAGCTGAGCGGCATCTTTGCCAGGAAGGCGAGATGATGTTCCGGTATCGCGTCGAGAAAGGCGCGGCGCAGGCCATGAAGCGTCGGGCCCTCGGCCAGGGTCCGCTCCAGATCGATGCCATAGCTCGCCAGTGTGCGCAGGCCGCCATTGTGCAGCCAGGCCTCGGCGTCCTCGCCGCCGCGGATGAAGTCGAGCATCATGGCCTCGTGGTTGCCCTTGAGCACCACGAGTTCGCAGCCCGGCAAGCCGGCCGCAAGCCGTTCGACCACACGGGCCGAATCCGGGCCGCGATCGACGAGATCGCCGACGGAGACGACGATGTGCCGCCGCTCGGGCATGGAGGCCAGGCGTTCCTCGATCTGCTCAAGCAGAATCTCCAGCTTGTCGTAACAGCCATGCACGTCGCCGAAGGCGATGACGCTGACATCGTCGGGGATAGCGGGCAGATGGAATGGCCCCATGATGCGCTCCCTCCATGCGACACAATAAGGGGGGCGCGGGCCGGGCTGCAAGGGGCCGGAAGCGCGGACATCTTGTCCGCTCTTGGAAACACAGCGCTAGCAAATAAGAAGAAGCGGACTGGAAGTCCGCGCTCCAAGGAGGTCAGAACACCACGGCCTCGATGCCCTCGAACCGCACGGCCGTCAGGATGCCCGAGGCATAGGCCTTGGTGTCCAGATTGATGCGATTGCGGTTGAAGTCCGGCTTGCGCACAGGGGTGTGGCCGTGGACGATCTTCTTCTCGAAACGCTGCTTGGAATGCAGGAATTCCTCGCGGATCCAGACGAGGTCGCGGTCATCCTGCTCGGCCAGCGGCACGCCGGGGCGCACGCCGGCATGGGCGAAGAAATAGTCGCCGATGCCGTAAGAGGTGGGCAGGGCACGCAGGAAATCGAGATGGGCCTGCGGTATGGCCGCAAGCATGTCCTGGCGCAGGCGGTCCGGCGTCTTCTCGACCTTGTAGTTCTGCCGGCTGGCAATGCCGTAGCTCTGCAGGAAGGCATCGGCCCCGAAGAAGCTGCGCCAGGCGTCGCCGATCGGCTTATCGTCCAGAAAGCCGAGCAGAGCGTCCTCGTGATTGCCGAGCAGCACAATGAGTTCGCAGCCCCGCACGCCATTCATCAGACGCTCGATCACCCCGGCGGAATCGGGGCCGCGGTCGATGAGATCGCCGACGCTGACCACGATATGCCTGAGGCCCGGAAGCAGCGAGGCGCGCCTCTCGATGCGCACGAGCAGCGGCTCCAGCAGATCGAGCCGCCCGTGGATATCGCCGATGGCGATGACGGAGGTCTCGGGCGGCATGCTGGGCGGCTCGGGAAAGCGCTCGATCTTCTTCTTGGCGATGGGTTTGGCTATCGGTTTCTTGGGCATGGCGGGCTCCCTCTCCCACACCGGGAGAGGGCTGGGGATTGAGATCCCTTACTTCCGCGTGCCGGCCCCAAACGTCAACAAGAGCGGGCAATTGTGACGTGGAGAACTCGGGGGCTCCCCCTCCCCTGGAAGGAGGAAGGGGAAATCTGCTTCAGCTCCGCGGCTTGGTGTTCTCGGGGTCGTAGAGCGGCTTGTAGCCGACGCCGACCACCTCGACCGGATAGGTCTCGCCAAAATACTCGACCTGGAACTTGCGGCCTTCCTGCGCATAGGCACGCGGCAGATAGGCAAGCGCGATGTTCTTGCCGATGGTCGGACCATAGGCGATCGAATAGGTGTAGGAACGCCGGCCGAGTTCGTCGACCAGCGTCTCGCCCGTCTCCGGATCCATCACCGGCAGGATGCCTACGGGATAGCGTGCGACACCCTTGGCATCGACATTGTCGGTGATCACCAGCGTGCAGAGCATGGCCGGCTGGTGGGCGCGGGCGCGGTGCTCCAGATGCTTGGCCTTGCCGCAGAAATCGGCCTCCTTGACCTTCGGGCGCTGGAGGTCGGTTTCGATCAGATTGTACTCGGTGTTGAGCTCGGCATTCTGCAGGCGCAGGCTCTTTTCCATGCGGCGGGAATTGGCGTAGGTCTCGACGCCGACCGCCATCACGCCGGTGGAGCGCAGCGCGTCCCAGACGGCGAGGCCGTCCTCATAGCGCATATGCAGTTCCCAGCCCTGCTCGCCGACATAGGAAATGCGGAAGGCGGAAACGTCTTTGCCGCCGATGCGGAGCGGCTTGATGGCGGCGAAGGGGAAGTTCTCGGGATCGAGCCCGGCCGGATTCTCCACCACCTTCTTGAGGTTGACGCGGGCATTCGGGCCCCAGATGCCGATGGTGACGTATTTCTCGGATGTATCGGTGACGGTGACGTCGAAGCCCTTGTCCTGGGCGACGCGGCGCAGATAGTTGAGATCGCGCGGGCCGGCATCGGCGCCGTCGACCACGCGGCAACGGTCGGCCATGCGGAACACGGTGAGGTCGGCGCGCACCATGCCGTCCTCGTCGAGGAAATGGGTGTAGATGCCCTTGCCGACATTGGCGTCACCGCCGATCTTGGCGGCGCAGACCCATTCCATCAACGCGACATGGTCGGGGCCCTCGACGTCGATCATGGCGAAGTGCGAGAGGTTGATGATGCCGCAATCCTCGCTCATGGCGAGCTGTTCGGCATTGGAGACACGCCAGAAATGGCGATTGTCCCACTCGTTCTCGCGCACCGGCACGCGGTTGCCGTATTTTTCGAGCAGATGCTCGTTGGCGGCGTAGCCATGGGCTCGTTCCCAGCCGCCGAGCTCCATGAAATAGCCGCCGAGCTCCTTCTCACGCTCGTAGAAGGGCGAGCGCCGGATGTTGCGGCCGGTGTCATAGGGCTCGCGCGGATGCACGGCCGGATTGTAGATCTTGCGGGCCGCCTCGCCGCAACGCCCCTCGATGAAGCCTTCCTCCAGCATATGCGGGGAGAAGCGGGCATAGTCGATCTTGTTGTGGTCGATCGGCGTGCGACCGTCGGTCATCCAATCGGCAATCAGCTTGCCCATGCCGGGGCCGTCCTTGACCCAGATGGCGACGGCATACCACAGGCCCCGCACCTTCTGGCTTTCGCCCATCGAGGGGCCGCCATCGGTGGTGACCTGCAAGAGGCCGTTGAAGGAATGGCCCTCATTGTAGCCGAGTTCGCCGAGGATCGGCGTCAGCTCCATGGCGCGTTCGAGCGGGCCGATGATCTGCTCCATGTCGAGGTCACGCTGCGAGGGCGACAGGCGCGCCTCGTGCTTTTCCAAGAGGTCACGCGGATGGCACAAGCGCGGATTGGTCTCCTCGTAATAGCCCCACTCGATCTGGCCGCCTTCGGCGGTGGTCGGATCGCCGGTGTCGCGCATATAGGCGGAGTTGCCCTGGTCGCGCATCAGCGGCCAGCCGATCTCCTTGCCGGTGCCGGCGAACTCGTTATAGGGCCCGAAGAAGGTCAGCGGATGGTCGACCGGCATCACCGGCAGGTCCTCGCCCGCCATCTCGGCGATCAGGCGGCCCCACAGGCCGGCACAAACCACGACATGATCGGCCTCGATGGTGCCACGGCTGGTGACCACGCCCTTGATGCGGCCGTTCTCGATGATGAGCGAGGTGGCCGGCGTGTTGGCAAAGGCCTGGAGCTTGCCGGCGGCCTCGCCCTGGTCGACGAGTTTGCCCGCCACCGTCTGCGAGCGCGGGATGACCAGGCCGGCATCCGGATCCCACAGGCCGCCCTGCACCAGATGCTCCTCGATCAGCGGGAACTTCTCCTTGATCTCGGCCGGCTCGATCAGGCGGGCACGGGTGCCGAAGGCCTTGCCGGAGGCGACCTTGCGCTTGATCTCGTCCATGCGGGCATCGTCGCCCACACGCGCCACTTCAAGGCCGCCGACGCGGGCGTAATGGCCCATCTTCTCGTAGAAATCGATGGAATAGAGTGTGGTCCAGCAGGACAGGAAGTCATGGCTGGTGGCATAGCAGAAGTCGGAGGCGTGGGCGGTCGAGCCGATATCGGTCGGGATGCCCGACTTGTCGATGCCGACGATGTCGTCCCAGCCCCGCTCGATCAAATGATGGGCGATCGATGCGCCGACGATCCCGCCCAACCCGACGATGACGACCTTCGCCTTTTTTGGAAACACTGCCATTTGCCTGCGACTCCGGATGCGTTGCGGGCGACCTTAGCGCCTTCGCCGCCGCGGTTGCTGCCTGGGTGCGACCATCTCGCAAACCCGTGCGACCATCACCGCAGGACGCGGCACCGATGCCATCCCGTTGCCGACTAGCTCTATAGAAGACGCGCCGGAACGATGTCGCATATGGGCCGGGACATGGCCAGAAAACGACGTCGAGGGAAATCCTGTCGCCGAGGCTGATCGCCAGCCGAGCTATTCCCTTCTCCCCTTGCGGGAGAAGGTGGCGCGAAGCGCCGGATGAGGGGTCTTATGACCTGGCTTTTCTGATGCTCACTCGCAAGCACGACCTAGATAGGTTGCGAAACCCCTCATCCGCCTGCCGGCACCTTCTCCCGCAAGGGGAGAAGGAAGGATCTCGCCTTGTGCGCACCGTCACGGCGGTATCCCGCTGCCTGTGGCTCTTACGCCATAGTCACGCACCGGACTCCGCCATGAATCGCTCCCTTCGTCCCCCGCTGCTCGCCGTCTGCCTCGCTTGTCTCTGGCCGGCCGCAGGCTCCGCCATGGAACTGTGCCATCTGCGCAAGACGCCGGATGGCTTCGTCGCCTTGCGGGCCGGCCCCGGCCCGCAGCATCGCCTAATCGCCCGCATGAAGCCCGAGGACGAAGTGCAATATGGCCAGGGCCGGCAAGGCAAATGGGTCGAGGTCACCTGGTGGCGCGGCGATTCGCGCCTGGAACAGGATGGCTTCAGCAAGGGCGTCCATGGCTGGGCCTTTTCGCCGCTGATCGCCAAGGATTGCGGCTGAGCCTTGCGCCATCAAGCTTGAGATGCCCGGTCCTTTGCGCCCAGAGCGTTTTGCGATTTGGTGGGATCACCAAGAATCGCAAAGACGCGTCGAACCAAAGAGTTAGAGCAATGCAGCGTTTCCGTCTAAACGCGCTTTGCTCTAAGGGTGGGGGACCGCATATTTCTCAGCTCATGGACGCCTATCATGCATCAGCCCCTCCCCGCCACCAACAGCATGAACGGCGCCGAAAGCCTGGTGCGCACGCTGGTCGATAGCGGCGTCGAGGTCTGCTTTGCCAATCCCGGCACGTCGGAAATGCACTTCGTCGGCGCGCTCGACCGTATCGAGGGCATGCGGCCGGTGCTCGGCCTGTTCGAGGGCGTGGTCACCGGCGCGGCGGATGGCTATGCCCGCATGACCGACAAGCCGGCCGCGACATTGCTGCATCTCGGACCAGGCCTCGCCAATGGCCTGGCCAATCTCCACAATGCCCGCAAGGTGCCGGTGCCGATGGTCAACATCATCGGCGACCATGCCTCGGCGCATCAGGGGTTCGATGCGCCGCTGACCTCGGATGTCGCCGCCTTTGCCCGCCCGGTCTCGCATTGGGTGCATTCCTCGCCCAACGCCCGCAGCGTCGCCGCCGATGCTGCCCGTGCCGTGCAGGCCGCCCGCAACGCGCCCGGCCAGATCGCCAGCCTGATCCTGCCGGCCGACACCGCCTGGCTCGCCGCCGACAGGCCGGCCGCGCCGCTGCCCGTCCTCGGTCCCGCACCCGTCTCCGACAACGCCGTGGCGCAATCGGTGGCGGCCCTCAAGGCTGGCGGCCCCGTCGCCTTCCTGCTGCGCGGCGAGGCCCTGCGCGGCCGTGCACTCGCAGCCGCCGGCCGTATCGCCGCCAAGACCGGAGCGCGGCTGATCTGCGACACCTTCGTGCCGCGCGTCGAACGCGGCGCGGGGCGCATTCGCGTGGAAAGGCTGCCCTATCGCCCCGGCCCCGCCCTCGAATTCCTCGAGGGCACCCAGACCCTGATCCTGGTCGGGGCACAGGCGCCGATCGCCTTCTTCGCCTATCCGGGACAGCCGAGCGAATTGACGCCAACCGGCTGCCGGCCTCTCGTGCTCGCCTTTCCGCACGAGGACGGCACTGGCGCCCTCGAGGCCCTCGCCGAGGCGATCGGCGCCGCCACGCCCGGCAAGGCCTCCGCGCACGCCCCGCCTGCCTTGCCTGCCGATGGTCCTATCACGGCGGAGGGCATCATGCGCATCGCCGGCCATTTCCTGCCCGAGAACGCCATCATTTCCGACGAGACGATCTCCTCAGGCTTTCCCTTCTACCCGCTCAACGAGACGGCCGCCCCCCATGACAGCCTGCAGCTCTCCGGCGGGGCGATCGGCGACGGCATGCCGGTGGCCACCGGCGCCGCCATCGCCTGCCCCGACCGCAAGGTTGTGTCGCTGCAGGCCGACGGCAGCGCCATGTACACGCTGCAGTCGCTGTGGACGCAGGCGCGCGAAAAGCTCGACGTCACCACCGTCATCTACGCCAACCGGGCCTACAAGGTGCTGATGGACGAGGTGGCGGGCGTCGGCCTCGGCAGTGTCGGTCCCAGGGGTCAATCGATGTTCGACATCGGCAATCCCGATCTCGATTGGGTGAAGCTTGCCGAGGGCATGGGCGTGGAGGCGGTACGGGCGGAAAGCCATGCCGCCCTTGCCGCCGCCTTCAAGGCGGCGATGGGACAGCGCGGACCGAGATTGATCGAGGCAGTGCTGTAGGGGGCTGGTCTTCGGACCTCCCCCCGATCACACCCGCCCGCTCAGATGCCGCGCCTTGCGCAGTTCTGGGAACCAGTGCCACCACAGGCCGGCCACGGCGATGGTGGCGACGCCGCCGAAGATCACGGCGGGCACCGCACCGATCAGTCCGGCAGAGATGCCGGCGCGGAATTCGCCCAGTTCGTTGGAGGCACCGACAAAGACCTGGTTGACAGCGTTCACCCGGCCGCGCACCGCATCGGGGGTCCAGAGCTGGATCAGGGTCTCGCGCACATAGACGCTCACCATGTCAAAGCCCCCCATCAGCGCCATGGCGAGGATGGAAAGCCAGACCACGGTGGAGGCGCCGAACACAGCGGTAAACAGCCCGAACAGCGCTACGCAGACGAACATCACCACGCCGGCGTGGTCCTTGATCGGGTGGCGCAACAGCAGGGCCGCCACCACGATGGCACCGACGCCGGGCGCCGCCCTGAGCATGCCGAGCCCCCAGGGCCCGACATCGAGGATGTCGCGGGCATAAACCGGTAGCAGCGCCGAAGCGCCACCGAGCAGAACGGCGAACAGATCGAAGGAGATGGCGCCGAGCACGATCTTCTCGTGCCAGATATAGCGGAAGCCCGCCACCAGCGTCTCGAAGCTCGGCTTCTCCTTGGCTGCCTTCAATTGCGGCGGTGGCGCGATGGTGATGGTGAGCAGGGCAGCGAAGCCGAGCAGCACCAGCGCCGTGCCATAGGCGATATTGGCCGACAGGCCGTAGAGCAGGCCACCCGCGACCGGGCCGACCACGGTAGCGATCTGCCAGGACGAGGTGCTCCAGGCGATGGCGCTGGCCAAATCCTCCGCCGGCACCAGATTGGGCATCAGCGACTGCTGGGCCGGGCCGAAGAAGGCCCTGAGCGTGCCGAACACCACCAATGTGACGAAGATCGGCACGGCCGTCTGGCTGCCCCACAGGCCGAACAGCATCAAGGCCAGGGCGCACAGTGCTTCGCCTGCGAGGCAGAGCGCCATGATCCTGACGCGGTTGAAGCGATCGGCCACTGCGCCGGTGACCAGCACCAGGAGGAAGGCCGGCAGGAACTGCACCAGGCCGACGATGCCGAGATCGAAGGGATCGCGCGTGAGGTCATAGACCTGCCAGCCGACGGAAACGCCGATGATCTGGGCCGAAAAACTACCGAGGAAGCGCGCCAGCCAATAGCGCGCGAAACCGCCGTGACGGAAGGCGCCTGCGCGCGAAAAAGAAAGCTCTGGCATGTCCAAAACCGTGGGAGAGAGGCCTTCTTGTAGAAAGACAGCGGATTCGGGGCAAGTTCCCGCGAATGGAACCTAGCCATACCCGGAATATGCTTCCGGCAGCACCGCTATCGGGCCGATCACCGTCTGACGTTGATATCGCAGAGAAGGTCCACCTTCGAGTTTTCGGGGTGGTTCCACGTCATCCGCCCAATCGTCTTCGCTGCGATGGAGGGGATCGAAAGCAGTGCACCGCGGGAATTGGCGACTTGCAGCCCATATACACCTTGCTCCAGCACGACCTTGACCGTCCAATCCTCTTCGCGCAGATCCGGAAAGAGCAGAAGGGCGAGGCCTGTGGTTTTTTTCAGCTTTGCGGTGCCTTTGCCATCAAGGACGAACTCCATGGCATTGTCACCCTCGCGACAGATCATGGTCCTCTGCGGCGGCTGATCGGCGCAGACCGATTGAACCCAGCATGCTCCGACGATCGCCAACAGGGTGGTTTTCGCCAAGAGCGGTCGCCAGCGCTCCAGGCCGGGATATCGCAGCTTTGCCGAAGGCAGGAAGGCACCTCGCCGGATAGCCGCTTTCATCATGGGATTTGCCGCCTGCATCAACATCCTGGGGCATCGCAGCGAAAAGTGAGCGCCGATCTTAGAGCGTATCTTGTTTAAGTTGGTTCATAGCCCGCTGCCTGGAAGTAGTTCGCGCATTCGGCTGGGCTGAAGAGGTGGATGATCGAGCCGACTGCCTCCCATAGGGCATCGATGGTCCTTTCGGCCTTTGCCCGTAGCAGCGCCTTGAGTTTGGAGAACGCATTTTCAATTGGGTTGAAGTCGGGGCTGTAGGGCGGCAGATAGAGCAGGCTCGCACCTGCCGTCTCGATCGCATTACGCACGCCGGCGGTCTTGTGGGCCGGCAGGTTGTCCATCACGACAACGTCGCCGGGCTCAAGGGTCAGGACCAGGACCTGCTCGACATAGGCAAGGAATGCGTTGCCGTTCATGGCGCCGTCATAGACGAAGGGCGCGGTCATCCCGGTCAACCGCAGGGCGCCGGTGAAAGTGGTCGTTTTCCAATGACCGTGGGGAACGCCCGCCCGGCAACGCTCACCACGGGGCGCTCTTCCACGCAAGCGCGCCATCTTCGTCGACAGCCCCGTCTCATCGATGAACACGAGCCTTGCCGGATCGAGATCGAGTTGACCGTCGAACCAAGCCTGGCGGCGTTTCAGGATGTCGGGCCGATCCTGCTCCAGTGCATGTGCGGACTTTTTTTGAACGTCCAGCCATGGCCACGAAGCCAGGCGCTCAGGGCACTGCGGCTGATCCCGACCGATTGCTCGGTCTCCAGCCGCCGCACCATCTCGTTGAGCGTGATGTCCTTACGTTCCTCGATCAGCCCGACGATGAAGGCTTCATGCACATCGAGGCTGGAGGAGCGGTTACGGCCAGGCCGCCGAGGCGCCAACTCGCCTACCTTCGCTCGTGCTATCCAGCGGATCGCACTCGAAACGCCGACACCGAACCGCGCTGCAGCCCGACGCGCCGACATGCCTTCTGCCGAGGCCTTCAGGACCCGTGACCGTAGATCTCCGCTCAGGGCTCTTCCCATCATCAACCTCTCCCACAAGGCAGATGTTGAATCAGCTCACAAGCCACCTGTCACATCACAATCGATTCATCGATCGCAGGACATGCTCTAGATAAAAACAATGCGGCAACAACAGCCTACAGCGTCAGACCCGAATCCGAAATCGGGTCTGACGCTGTAGAGGCATGTCGTGAACGACCGGTGCGGCAGGCTTCTCAAATGCTGCGGAGGTCGATTGCGGTTTAGGACGCAACGAACTGAAACGCTCGCCGCGCCCATCTCTTTGCCTCCGCAGCTAGGCGGCCACCCTGGCGGATTTCACCACGGCCGGATCGACCCAGCCGCCGAAACCGACCGCGATGCGGTTCCAGCCATTGATGACATTGATCAGCAAGGTGAGCTTGACGCGCTCCTCCTCGCTGAAATGCACCTTCAGGGCCTCATAGGCCGCTTCATGCGCATGCCCCTCGCAAAGCCTTGTCAGGGCTTCGGTCCAGCCGAGAGCGGCCCGCTCGCGATCGGTGTAGCAGGGCGCGTCGCGCCAGGCTGGCAGCAAATAGACGCGCTGCTCCGTCTCCCCGTTTTCGCGGGCGAACACGGTGTGCATGTTGAGGCAATTGGCGCAGCCATTGATCTGGGAGGCGCGAATCTCGACGAGTTCGCACAGGCCTGGATCGATATTGGCGGCAATGATGGAGGAAACGCGCTGCCACTCCTTCATCAGGGCGGGAGCGGCGGCGAGGGGATTGAGCTTGGCGGTCATGGTCGGTCTCCTTGTTGGTACCGAGGCCATGACGATCCGGGATTCGAGTTTGTGACATCCAGGCCAGTTTTATCGGCGCTTGCATGTGTTGATAGTCTTCTTGTGACCGCTCCGTTCTAATGCGGTTCATTTAAGAAGGAAGCATTCCGAATTGTCATTGCCGGGCTTGACCCGGCTATCCAGCAGCCGCCCGCGCAATGCAGAGATCGAGGCTGGATTGCCGGGTCAAGCCCGGCAATGACAAAGGTCGAGCAAACTCGAAGACGCTCAAGTGAACTGTATTGCTGCCTCATACAGCCTTTCCCGCAGGAAGCGACGGGTCAGCTTCATCCCGGTCGGCGAGATGGTGTGGCCGACGCCGCGCAGGATGTGACTCTGCACCATCATGCCTGCTCCCTGAAGCATCCCGGCCGCCCGCCGGGTTTCCTCGGGCGGCACGGCCCCGTCCGCGCTGCCATGCACCAGCAACACCGGCGTGGTATGGGCCGGTAGAAAAGGAGCGGGCGTGACGAAGCGGCCTGAAAGCAGCACCAAGGCCCCCACAGGCCAGCGTCCGCGGGCCACGGCATCGAAGGCCAGGGTCGCGCCCTGCGAGAAGCCGACCAGGGCGACGCGGTCCAGCCGGCCAGCCAATCCGTGTGCGGCAACGAGCGAGCCGATCAGCGCATCGAAGGCCGGCCGCGCCGCCGCGATGCGGGCCAGCCGGTTTTCCGGCGTGACGCCCTCCAGGCTGTACCATTGCCGGCCCGGCCCCTGCTCATAGGCAAAGGGCGCATCGGGGGCGACCACGGCCGTTTTGGCCAGCGAGCGCCGCAGCACGCTTGCCAATGGGTCGAGATCGTAGCCGAAGGCGGCCACGCCATGCAGCAGGATGACCAGACTGTCGGTTACCTGATCCGTCACGACACGCCTGGCAATCTCAGCGGTTTCCGCCCACCCTGCTGCGTAGCGCCATGCCGGTCATCAACGAGGCGAAGCCGTAGAACAGCAGCTCGACGCCAAGGAGGATACCGAGCAGCGAGGAGGCCGATTGCTGGAAATCCGAGAAGATCAGGACCGCCAGCAGAATCGAAATCAGGCCCGACAGCAGTAACCAGGTCCAGTTGGTGGAGGAGCGGATGTTGAAGGCGACGACCACCTTGGCAATCCCGTAGACCAGGAACATCGCGCCCAGCAGAGCCGTCAGGGAGACCACACCGGCCAGGGGATTGAGCAGCAGGGACGCCCCGAGCAACAGCGCCAGAATGCCCATGAGCGCCGTCATCAGGAAGCCGCCCCAGGCCCGGATCACCGTGGCATGCACCAATTGCCCCACGCCCAGCACGATGAAGGCCCAGGCTGCCCAGACCACCACCACCAGCGAAGCGAAGCCCGGATGGATCAGCGCAAGAATACCGCCGATCACCGCGATCACGCCGAGAATGACGAACCAGGGCCAGGACCGCTGCAGAACTTCCATCGTTGTCTCCCCCTTTGCCGTTGAAGAACGATGAGCAACATAGCATTGCCACTGCCGGATTCGAGCTTTCAGCAACAATATGGTTTCGATGTCGCTTCAGCCTGCCCTCGGCGGTCGCCGGCCCTCGCACAGCCATCTTCAATATCCTGCCTCCGCCGCACACGTCGCTTTCCGGCAATTCCGCGGCGCGCTTGAGCCGCAGGCGGGCGGCGCATTCCCCTATTCAAGTCTCAGGTCCAGAATTCTCGGGAGAACGCCATGACGGACGCAGCCGACAACGCCACGCATACCGAAGCTCCGTCCGCCTCGCGCCGCGGGCGCGACGCCCGCCGGGCCGCCCGCGTGCAGCGCGGCGGCACCTCGGTGCCCTATATCAGCCGCAACATCCCGCTCACCGAGGTGCTCTCGGAAGAAGCGATGCAGATCATCGAGCACAATGCCGAGACGCTGCTGGAAGAGGTCGGCATCGAGTTCCGCGAATATCCGCGCGCGCTCGAACTGCTCAAGGCTGCCGGTTGCGACATCAAGGGCGAGCGGGTGCGCTTTCCCCGCGGCCTCGCCCGCAAGCTGATCCAGACGGCGCCTTCGCAATACACCCAGCATGCCCGGAATTCCGAGCGCAACGTCGTCATCGGCGGCAACAACACGGTGTTCGCCCCCAATTACGGCTCGCCCTTCGTGCATGACCTCGACAAGGGCCGGCGCTACGGCACGATCGAGGACTTCCGCAATTTCGTGAAGCTGGCCTATGCCAATCCCTATGTGCACCATTCGGGCGGCACGGTGTGCGAGCCGGTCGACCTGCCGGTGAACAAGCGCCATCTCGAGATGATCTATGCGCATATGCGCCTCTCCGACAAGCCGTTCATGGGCTCGGTCACCGCGCCCGAGCGCGCCCAGGACACGGTCGATATGGCCAAGATCCTGTTCGGCGAGGAATTCATCCAGCAGAACACGGTGTGCACGAGCCTGATCAACGCCAATTCGCCGATGGTGTGGGACAACACCATGCTGGGCGCGGCCGACGTCTACGCCCAGAACAACCAGGCCTGCATCATCACGCCCTTCATCCTCTCCGGCGCCATGAGCCCGGTGACGGTGGCCGGCACGCTGACCCAGGTGCTGGCCGAGGTACTGGCCGGCGTCTCCTTCCTGCAGCTGGTCCGCCCCGGCGCGCCGGCCATCTTCGGCACCTTCGTCTCCACCCTCTCGATGCAGTCGGGCGCGCCGACCTTCGGCACGCCGGAAGCGGCGCTCGCCATCTATGGCGCCGGCCAGCTCGCCCGCCGCATGAAGCTGCCCTTCCGCTCCGGCGGCTCGCTCTGCGCCTCCAAGATCCCGGATGCCCAGGCCGCCTATGAGAGCGCCAACACGCTGATCCCGGCGATGTTCGGCGGCGTGAACTTCATGCTGCACTCGGCCGGCTGGCTCGAAGGTGGCCTCTCGGCTTCCTACGAGAAGTTCGTGATGGATTTCGACCAGCTCGGCGCCATGCATGTGTTGGCCAAGGGCGTCGACATGTCCGAGAACGGCCAGGCCATGGACGCCTTCCGCCAGGTCGAGCCGGGCGGCCACTTCCTCGGCTGCGCCCACACCCAGGCCAATTTCGAGACCGCCTTCTACCGCTCCAACATTTCCGACAACAATTCGGTGGAGCAGTGGGAAGCCGAGGGCAAGCAGGACGCCGCCCAGCGCGCCAACAAGATCTGGAAGAAGACGCTGGCCGATTACGAGGCACCCGCCATCGATCCCGGCAAGGACGAGGCCCTGCGCGAGTTCATCGAGCGCAAGAAGGCTGCCGTTCCCGACGCGAACTACTGAGAGTGTGCCTGCTCCATCCCTCTCCCGGCCGGGAGAGGGATGCGAGCGCACCGACCCGGCTTTCGTTCCCCCACGGCAAAGTGCGGTTTCTCCGAAACCGCACTTTTTCTTTACTTCCAGGCTTCGACGCGTCTTCGCAATTCGAAGTGATGCCAGCAACTCGCAAGACGCTTCAGCCGCCGCAGCCTCCACCACCACCGCAACCGCCCCCTCCACCGCCACCGCAACCGGCCCCGCAGGAGCCGCCTCCGCCAGCCTTAGCGGCCGAGGCCGGCTGGTTGGCGAGGAAGAGCGAAAATGCCGTGAGGCCGAGGCCGGCCAGCCCGGCATGGCCGTGCAGGGCAACCCATTCGGTCAATCTCGGACTATTGGCTGCCGGCTTGCCGCGCGCCTGGAGCCGCTCCTCGGCCTGCCGAAGCAGCGTTCCGCCGGCCGGTGTGCGCGGCGGCTGCCTCATCGCTGCGATTGCAATCAGGAATGGCGTCGCCACCAGGCAGAAGGCCAGCAGGGCGATCGGGCGCTCATTGGCGATGCCAAAGAAAAAGCGAAGGAGGGCGAGCAGAAGCAGCGGGCCGAACAGCAGGAAAGGGATCTCCTGTGTCCGGGCCAATTCGTCCGGCCCGGGCACCAGGCCGGCGGCAAGCAGGTCCCGCCGGATCGGTTCGACAGCTATGTCGATGCTGGTGTGCCCGATTCGCAGCGGCCCCTCGGCCAGCTTGTCACCGATCAGGCGCTCCACGGCAGGAGCTCGCTGTGGGACCGGGCGAAGCAGCACTGCCTCGTCCGAATGCATGGCGATAGTCCCGCCGAGATAGAGCTGCGTCAGCGCCGTCTCGAGCACCCGATTGGCACCGCCGGCCAGATAGGCGAAATGATACGGGCCGAGCAGAACGCCAGCATCCCCAGGCATGGCTGGCCCGTTCACCCTGTCCTGCAAAGCGCGGCTGAGCACGAAGGCGCCAGCCAGAAGCACGACATAGAGCGCTAGGAAGCCCGGCCCTTGCAGGGCACCGGGGCTCGACGAGTTGTAGATGGCGGCGCAGCCCGGCAACGCCGGCAGCAGGGCCAGGAAAGCCAGGGGCTTGACGGCACGCTTCAAGAGCGCTCGCAGGCGCGCCAGCAAGGCTTGCCTGCCCGACGATGCCGAAACGGCGAGACCCGGCGCATCCGGGTCCGGCCAGATCTCGGCCGGCAGTTCCTCGCCGAAGAACTGGCGATAGTTGGCGAGCGTCTGCCGGTAGAGGCGGTCGAAGCGCAAATCCTCCGCGATGCCGCCGCGGCTCGGCTCATGGTGAAACTTGCGCTGCAACACCTCACTACAGAACTCGCCCCAATAGCGCCTGGTGTCGAGCAGATGCAGATGCCAGGCTTCGTCCACCGCTCGCGAGGGACAGGCGCCATGCCCGCTCGAGAGGGCAATGGCGACGAAGCGCTTATATTCGAAAGCGACCCGGCGGGCCTTGTCGCGGCTCCAACCGCATTCGGCCGCTAGCTTTGCCGTGAAGGGGATGAGATCGTCGGGCTTGTCGAACTCATAGGCTTCGAGCCGGGCCCAAAGCCGGGTGAAAGCCGCCTGCCCCTCGGCTTGAGGGGACTTCAAGGTCGTTCTGGCTTCACCGGCATCCGACAAGAAGCACCGCAGCGGTTCTGGGGGACGTCACGAGCATTATATCACAGGGCGCGAGTATGGCTATATCTGCTCGACGAGCATGGGCTCTGCCCGATGCGCCGATATTTCAAGCCTGTTCGCAATCGCCTGCGCCCAGTTGCGAAAGCCATCTCGCAACCTATGGTAAGCAAGGTGTCGCAAGGGAGAAGCGCCATGATGGGCCGCAGGGCGTTCCTGGCGAGTCTCGCCGCCAGTCTGACGACATCGGTCCATGCCAAGGAGGCGGGTCCGCCTGATTCGAACGGCACCGTGCTCGGGCCCTTCCAGGTCGAGCCCCTCGCGGGCCTTGCCGATATTCCCGCCCCCACGCTCGAAGCGCTGCAGGACCAGGTCACCGTCCTGAATTTCTGGGCCTCATGGTGCCAGGCGTGCCGGGAAGAGCATCGCTACCTCGTTGCCCTCCAGCGCAAGGGTGTCCGCATAGCCGGCGTCGCCGTCCAAGACCAGGACGAAGCGGTGCTGCATTATCTGGAAAAGGCGGGCAATCCCTACGGCCTCGTCGGCATCGACAACAAGCGAGAGCTCATCACCATGCTGTCCTTGCGTTCGATCCCGCAGACTTTCCTGATCAGCCGGCGTTGCGAGGTCGTCTGGCAGACGGACGAAGGCCTCGACAACGCGCTGGTGGCCGAGCTCCTCGCCAAGATCGGGACCATCGGCGGCTAGCAGTACAGCCGTAATTCTGTTGCTTGACCGTCATTGCGAGCGAAGCGCAATGACGCGGCCGTGCCGCCTCATAGCGCCGCCACCTTGCGCCGGATCTCGGCAATCTCGTCGGCATGGTCGCCGCTGCGGGAGAGCAGGCCGATCAACGCCTCATAGGCGTCGGCCTGGTTTTCGACCGCGGCGCCGCGCAGGCGCGCCAGCTTTTCCAGAAGCTCGATCTGGCGGCGGCGCGTGGCGATGGCCGGTTCGGTACGGTCCAGCCCTTGCTCGGCCCTGGCGATCTTGTCGAGAATGCGGGCCCGGCGGCGCAGGAGACTGTTGTTCTCCGGATCCTCGGCCAGACTCTTGTCGCTCGCCTCGAGCGCCTGGCCGAGATGGGTCAGCGCCGCCTGGTATTTGCCGGCTTCCAGATAGGTATCGCCGATATTGATGCTCGATACCGCCAGGAAGTCCTGGTCGAACTTCTTGTCGCCGAGCTTGTCGAGATGGGCGAGATTGGTCGCCTGCGCCCGCTTGTAGTGGATGAGCTTCATCATGGTGGAGCGGGCCGCGTGGCCCATCGCGACCTGGATCGCCGACATCGCTTCATAGGAGCCACCCCTGTCCGGGAAGCGCTCGAGTAAGGTCGCGCCGACCTGCGCTCCTTCCTGGTAGCTGGCCTGCGCGCCCTTGTCGTCGCCGACATGGCGCTGCTCGTCGCCGAGATCGCGCAGGGCCCAGACAGTGTCGCTGAGTTCGTCGAAGCCCAAGGGATTCTTCTCCTTCAGCTCGCGCCGGATCGCCACGCGCTTGCGGGCCTGATCCAGCGCCTCCTTCTCCCGGTTCGCCGCATCGAAGGCGTCGGAGAGGTCGCGATAGGCGTTTGCGAGGCCATCCAGCCGATCGGCCCGCTCGGCGGGATCGCGCGCCAGCGGCTCGCGCAGGGCGACCTCGCGCTCCAGCAACCCGATGCGCGGCGCCTCGATGCCAGCCTCCTCCAGGCGTTTGGCCAGGGTATGCAGAGCAGCGGCGATCTGCAGGAGCAGGCGTGCCCTCTCCTTGCCGTCCAGCCCCTCGAGCGTGCGCAAGCGAGGCTCGGCGACATAGTCGATCAGCGCGCGCGCATGGGCGTCGGTATCGAAGCGGCGAGCATCCCGCCGGCCGAGTTCGAACAGGTTTCGCGCCGCCGCGAAGAAGCGCCAGCTCTTCTCTCCGTCAAGCGGCACCCCCGCGAGTTCCGCCATGGACTGGCGATAGCGCCGCATCGCCGCCTCCACCTCGCCTTTCGTCTGGTAGCGGGCGGCAATCATGTCGCGCAGTTGCGCCCGGCGCTCTGGTTCAGCCAGAACGGAGAGCAGCTTCGTCTCGATGGCTTCGGCCGTGGCGGCGTCCTGCTTGTCGATGCGCTCGCCCGCCAGCATCGCGGCAGCCAGGATCAGGTCGTCGCCGCTGCCCTGGGCAGGATCGCCCTGCGTCCCCGCATGCAACTGTTGCAGCCCTTCGGCGAGGGTGGCGGCGGCACGGACCGGCTCGGTCTTGCCCTGCGCCACCGCCCTGACGCGATGGCTGGCGACGAGCGCCTCGCTCTCAATCGCATCGAGGCGGGCCGAACCTGCCGCCGGCCTGGCCAGGACAGCCAGGGCCTCGGCGTCGGCGAGGGCCGAGGCCGTCTTGTCGGCGAGATTGCGTTCGTCGGCCCGCGCCGCCAACGCACTCACCAGGGATCTGCGCGCCTTCGGATCGGCAGGCGCGACACCGGTCCAGCGGCGGCAGATCTCGACGAGGCGGTCATACCTGCCTGCGTCGTAGTAATTGTCGCGCAACACCTCGACCAGAAGCGGGAAACGGGCCGGGTCGCGCGGTGCCCGCTCGAGCCGGGCCGAGAAAGCCTCGATCGACGCCTGCAGCAAAGCGGCCTGAGCCTTGCCGACATCACGGTCATAGTCCTCGATCGCCTCGTCGAGATCGAAAACCGCCCGCCTGGCGATCAGGCCGGCCAGCAGATCGGCATCATCCCTGGTCGGCCCGGCCTGTCCGCCGCGCGCGGCACCGCTGCGCACAGCTTTGATATCGGCGAGCGCCGCCTCGACGAGTGCCGCGATCCTGGCATCGGCCTCCTCCCCCTCGGCATCGATGGTGGGAATGCTGAGCAGGCGCGCCAGGGCCGCGACCACGGGATCGGCTACCTTGCCGGCCTTGGCGAGGAGATCGGCCAGAGAGGCGGCGATCGCGGCCTGCTTGCGGTCGTCCCCGCCCAGCATGATCAGCTCGAGCCTGGCAAGGTCATCCGCGGGATTGGCCTCGAGCGTCTTGCGCAGGGGCTCGATACGAGCCTGCCGATCCTTTTTGTCCATATCCTGGAGGATGGCGAGTGCCGTCTGATAGGACAGGCCCAGTGGAGTCCTGTCCGTCGTCGCACAGGCCGTCGGCTCACCTGGACAGGGCGCAGCGACGGCCGGCGGCGGCGACACGAAGGCCAGGCCCAGACCGAAAGAGCCCAGAACCAACCAGACGCCAACTCGCCACCCCGACCGCATGCCATTCCTCCGCAACCGCCAGACGTTACGTCATCCTGGCGACGAAAGGAAACAGCAGCGTGACCCTGGTTCAGGAGCGCTGGCATGCCGTGTTTCCCGGTGTCGAATCGCACGGAAATAACGGGGCCGCGGTGACATCCTCACCCCATCAGAGCAAGCGCAGCCCGCGCAAGACGAGAGATGGGAACGAGACGATGTTCAAGAAGATCCTGACCGGAGCCCTGGTTGCCGCCACGCTGGCCGGTACCGCGATCGCCACCACCGGCACCGCCGAAGCCCGCTATGGCCGTGGTGGCGCCTTCGCCGCCGGCGCCGGCATCGGCCTGCTGGGCGGCCTCCTCGCCGGCTCCGCCTACAACAACAGCTATTACGGTGGCGGCTATTACGACGAATACCGCCCCGTCTATTACCGCCAGTACCGCCGCTGCTACATCCAGAAGCGCTGGGTCGAAGACTACTATGGCGGCCACTGGGCCCGCGTGCGGGTCTGCTACTGAGTTGCGTTGCGTTCGAGTTGCGTCAAGTCGCGTTGCGTAATGTCGAGTTGCGTAATGTCGAGTTGCGTTTTGGGGCCCCGCCACGGCGGGGCCTTTTGCTTGCCATTCTCCGCACTCCCGGCCGGCGCAGAACGCTGCCCCCGCCGCCAGGCGATGGGGCTGACGCTGGTAAGGCGCAGAAACTCGCGGTTGAAATTGGATTTGCTGAGAAAGCCGGCCTCCATCATCACCTGGATGACAGACGTATCGGTGGTCGCCAGCAGGCGGCAGGCCTCCTCGATCCGGTATTTGTTGACATAGTGCGACACGCTCATGCCGTGGATGCGGTTGACGGCCGAGGAAACGCGCCGCGCCGGCAGGTTCAGCCGCCGGGCGAGCCGTCCGAGATTGAGATCGACATCCTTGTAGAGCGAACGATCCGCCATCAGGGCGTCGAGGGCCAGCGCCACCGCCTTGTCCTCGTCGCTGCCAGGCCGGGCTGGCGGTTCGACCGCCGATGGCTCGGCCTCCTCGGTCGGTGCCGCCGATCCCGCCGAGGCGGCCGCCACGCCCAGCACCAGCAGCAGCACGACATTGCCGCCGGACACCATGGCTTCGGAAATGACGCCTCCCATCCAGCGCATGTCGAAACCGATGATGACGTCCGTCACCCCGCCGATCAGGCAGGCCCCGGCCGTGATCTGCAGCGCGCGGTAGGATCGCAGCACGCCGTCCAGCCGGGGCGTGATCAGCATGTCGGGGCCGGCCAGCGCCAGGCGTGTCAAAGCAAGGCCGTAGCCGAGGAACGACAGGATGACGAGAAGATCGACCGCCACCGACGAAGTCACGAAAAGTGGCCCGACAAGGCCGGCGGGCACGAGATGAGGCCACACCGTGGCCCAGCGCAGTGCCGGGCCTTCGGCAGTGAGACCGCGAAAGGCGAGCCACGCCAGAGCCGGCGTCAAGGCAGCCAGCGTGGCCTGAAGCGGGATGAAAATCCTGACCCCGTACCCCCAGCGCAGGCCAAGCAGCACCGAGAGCGCGGTGAAGCCGAGCAGCAGCAGGAAAAAAGCATTGTCCCGCCAGGGACGATCGCCCTGCCGCACCATCTGCACCAGCAGGATGGCAAAGAGCAGCGCGCTGACGAAGGGCAGGGGTACGAAGATCATGGGGATGCTTCCGGAACGGGACGAATCTACACCATTCATGTCCTCGATCACGCTCGGATTCGTCCCCGATCGCGATCGAGGTCGCCGAATGCACCGGATTCCGGCGTCGTTTTCCCAAGGTTCAAAAAGGGAAGACAGCCATGCGAAGGCCTTTGATCCTCATCGTCCTGTTCGCCGTCGCCGGGATGGCCCCAGGCAGGGCGCACACGAGCCTCGGCGAACTTGACGTCGCCTCGGTGACCTCGGTGACGGTCAGCGGCCCTTCCAGCCTGGTCCGGCTGACGGCCAGCCGCACCGGTCCCTATCGCGCCGAACTCCGCGGCCGCCCGGACGGCTGGTTCGGCTTCTGGAGCTCGAGCTGGAGTGGCGCCGGCTGCACCAATGCCGGCTCGATTCGGCTGGTCGGTACGCAATTGCAGGTCGACACCGGCAATGGTGCCTGGTTCGGCGCCTCCGATTGCCGGCTCGAACTCACCGCCACCCTGCCCGAAAACGTCGCCGTCTCCATCGTGCAGGACGCCACTTCGAGCCGCCTGTCGGGCAGCTTCGCCTCGCTCGACGTCAACAGCCGGGCCGGCGACATCGCGCTGGACGGGCATGCACGCAACGTCTCGATCGAGGGCAATGCCATCCGTGCCCGCCTCTCCTATGCCCGCATCGACAAGGACGAGAGCATCGACCTCGGCGGCAACGCCATCGACGCCGAATTGCGCTTCGCCGGCGCGGAGGCAGTGAACTACGCGGTGAGCGGCCATGCCTCGCTGGTCGACAGCGCCCTGCCGAACAGGCCGGGCATCAAGCCGGCCATCACCATCAAGGGTGATTTTCTGCGGATACGCATCGGCGGAGGATGAGCACCGATGGAGGGCGGGGACGTGGTCAGATGGCGCCCCCACGCGGAGCCGGCGTTAGCGGTCCCCCTCCCCGACATCAGGGATCTCGTTGCGCCTCTATTTCTTCACGCCATAGGCGGCCATGAACACCCGCACGGCCGACTGCGCCACCTCGCGGATGCGCGCCTTGGTCGGCGGCGTGTTGTTGGCCATGAAGAACATCGGCTTCAGCAAGGGGCCGTGCGACATTTCCAGGAACTGGGCAGCGGCCAGCTCCGTATCGTCGATGTCGAGCTGGCCGGCGGCCACGCGCAGATCGAGATATTTCGCCAGTTGCTTGCGGGAATGGCCGGGGCCGGCATTGTAGAAATGCGCCCCGATATCGGGCATGCGCTCGGTGATACCCATCACGGCCCGCATCGCCGAGATGATGCGCGGCTGGCAGATGAAAGCGGTGATGGCGGCGGAAAGCTCCAGCAGCGTGCCTTCGACGTCGGGCGAATTATAGTCGAATTCGAAGATGCGCTCGACATGGGAAGAGCGTTCCTCGTCGACGATCGCCGCGAACAACCGCTCCTTGTTCTCGAAATAGACATAGAGAGTGCCCTTGGAGACGCCTGCCTCCTTGGCGATATCGTTCATGCTGGCGCCTTCGAAACCATGGGCCAGGAAGACACGACGAGCGCCATCGACGATCTGGCGGCATTTGGCATTGTCGGCGGCCGGTGGGTCGGTAGCCGGCTCTTTCGCAGGTGCCGGGCTTTCGGCGAGCATGACTGAAATCCCTCCAAAAATTGACTGAACCGTTCGGTTCGATTTTTATTGCGTATCGCAGCGCAACATGATAGTCAACGGAAACTGACTGAACCGTTCGGTTCGATCCTGACAGTCCCAGCCAGACGGTATTGATCTTGTCGACCGGAGCAAAGCGCGTTTCCACGGAAGCGCATTTTACTCCAAGTCTTTGTTCTAATGCATATTTGCGATCCTCGGCATAGCCACCCAAATCGTAGAATGCTCCGGGGCAAGATCAACACGGTCTGGTTTTGCAGGCAACTTTTTCGAGTTGTCCAGGGGCGTCTCACCTTCCGGTTGGGAGACCACGATGGACGCAGCTCGCGACCACAATGCCGTGCCGGGTGGCCAGGGCGCCACCGGCCCGGCCGATGCCACCGACAATGTCGTGACCTTGGAGCGCCAGCGTACCGACGCGCCGGCAGCGCCCGAGACGGGGAAGGCAGAGGCCCAGAAGGCCGAGGCTCCCGCGGCTCCGGTGCAATCCAAGCCGGCTGCGACGGCCGGCAAGAAGAAATCCAAGGCCCGCACCGTCCTGCCGATCCTGCTGGTCGTCGCCCTCGCGGCCGGCGGCTGGTACGGCTATGACTGGTGGACCAATGGCCGCTTCATGGTCGAGACCGACGACGCCTATGTGCAGGCCGACGTCTCGACCCTGGGCGTGAAGGTCTCGGGCTATGTCGACGCCGTGCCGGTGCAGAATGGCGACAGCGTCAAGGCTGGCGACGTCATCGTCAAGCTCGACGACACCGACTATCGCACCGCGCTCGAATCCGCCAAGGCCAAGCGCGCCACGCAGAACGCCACCATTGCCCGCATCGACCAGCAGGTCGTGGCCCAGCAGGCGGCGATCGAAACCGCCAATGCCGGCGTCGCCTCGGCCAAGGCGGGCATCGAGTCGGCCCAGGCCGGCGTCGCCTCCGCCAAGGCCGAAATCGTGCGCGCCAATGCCGCCTTCGATCGCGCCGACGCGCTGGCTGCCCGGGATTTCGGTTCCAAGGCCACGCTCGACCAAGCCACCGCTGACCGTGACAAGGCCAATGCCGGCCTTGCCAGCGCCAATGCCACCCTCACCAATGCCCAGGCGAGCCTGAACAGCGCCGAGGCCAATGTGATCGCGGCCAAGGCCAATCTCGCCGTGACGCAGGCCCAGAAGGACGAGGCCGAGCAGGGCGCCAAGGAACTCGACGTCGCCATTACCAAGGCGCAGAACGACCTCGACGCCACCGTGGTGCGCGCCCCCACCGATGGCGTGGTCGGCAACCGCGCCGCCCAGCCAGGCCAGTATGTCTCGCCCGGCTCGCGCCTGATCGCTCTGGTGCCGCTCAAGAGCATCTATGTCGCCGCCAACTTCAAGGAAACCCAGCTCGCCCCGCTGGTTCCCGGCCAGAAGGTGGAAGTCTCGGTCGACTCCATGGACGGCGACACCTTCGAAGGCGTCGTCGGCAAGTTCTCGCCGGCCTCCGGCTCTGTCTTCAGCCTGCTGCCGCCCGAGAACGCCACCGGCAACTTCACCAAGATCACCCAGCGCGTACCGGTGCGTATCGAGGTTCCCGCCGACATCGCTCTCAGCGGCAAGCTGCGTCCCGGCCTGTCGGTGGTGGTGACGGTCGACAGCCGCACCGGCCCGAAGGGGTAAGGCAAGACAAGGGCCTTCTCCCCTTGCGGGAGAAGGTGGACCGGCGAAGCCGGGCCGGATGAGGGGTCGCGCCGCGCTCTCTCCGGCAAGGATGCGAGACCCCTCATCCGGCACTTCGTGCCACCTTCTCCCGCATGGGGAGAAGGCTATCTGCTTCCAAGGAGGCCGCCATGGCCACCGCAACAGCAACCGCCATACCGGTGCCCGCCGAAGAAACCATCGACAAGCGCAAGCTGATCGCCTTCCTGGCGATGGTGTTCGGCATGTTCATGGCGATCCTGGACATTCAGGTCGTCTCCGCCTCCCTGCCCCAGATCCAGGCCGGCCTCGGCGCCTCCGGCGACGAGATCCCCTGGGTGCAGACGGCCTATCTGGTGGCCGAAGTGGTGATGATCCCGCTCTCGGGCTTCCTCTCCCGCGCCTTTTCGACGCGCTGGACCTTCGCGGTCTCCTGCGCGGGCTTCACCGTCATGAGCTTCATGTGCGGCACCGCGACGAACATCAACGAGATGATCATCTACCGCGCGCTGCAGGGCTTCATCGGCGGCGGTATGATCCCCACCGTGTTCGCGGCCGCCTTCACCATCTTCCCGCGCTCCAAGCAGGCCATCGTCTCGCCGATGATCGGCCTGGTGGCGACGCTCGCCCCCACCATCGGCCCGACGGTCGGCGGCATCCTCACCGATGCGATCTCCTGGCACTGGCTGTTCTTCATCAATGTGGTGCCCGGTGTCATCGTCACGCTGATGACCTTCTCCATGGTCGATTTCGACGAGCCGGATCTGTCTCTGCTCAGCAATTTCGACTGGACCGGCCTGATCTCGATGGCGGTTTTCCTCGGCGGCCTCGAATATGCGCTGGAGGAAGGGCCGGGGCATGACTGGTTCGCCGAAACGCCCGTCCTGGTGATGTCCGTGCTCGCGGCCGTCGGTGCCGTAGTGTTCTTCGCCCGTGTGCTGCTGGCCAAACAGCCCATCGTCGATCTCTATGCCTTCAAGGACGGGAACTTCGCCACCGGCTCGCTGCTCTCCTTCGTGCTGGGCGTCGGCCTCTACGGCCTGACCTATCTTTTCCCGGTCTATCTTGCTGGCGTGCGCGGCTATGATTCCCGCATGATCGGCGAGACCATGTTCGTCACCGGCCTGTGCATGTTCTTCACCGCGCCGATCGCAGGCAACCTCACCCGCTTCGTCGATCCGCGCCTGATGATCGCCGGCGGTTTCATCGGCTTTGCGGCCGGCACCTGGATCATGACCGGCATCAC
This sequence comes from Labrys sp. E2SS-1L, assembly GCF_057073705.1. Taxonomy (NCBI): domain Bacteria; kingdom Pseudomonadati; phylum Pseudomonadota; class Alphaproteobacteria; order Hyphomicrobiales; family Xanthobacteraceae; genus Labrys; species Labrys sp. E2SS-1L. The sequence continues at coordinate 91,893 of NZ_CP172712.1, forward strand.
GCATGACTGGGATTTCTACGAGATTCTGCTGCCGCAGATCCTGCGCGGCGTCTCCTTGATGATCTGCATGGTGCCGATCTCCAACATCGCGCTGGGCACCCTGCCCCCTGCCCGCATCAAGAACGCTTCCGGCCTGTTCAATTTGATGCGCAATCTCGGCGGCGCGGTCGGCCTTGCCATCATCAACACCGCCCTCAACAAGCGCCAGGACCTGCATCTGTCGCGCCTGGGCGAGGCGGTGAACTGGAGCCGCGACAATGTCATGCAGACCTATGAGAACATGAAGGCCGGTTTCGTGGCTTTCGGGGCGGCAGCCGACCAGATGACCGTCTCCAGGCTGGTCGGGCTGATGCGGCGCGAGGCACTTGTGATGGCGTTCTCCGACGTGTTCCTGCTGCTGACACTGCTGTTCGGCCTGCTCAGCTTCTCCATCTTCATGCTGAAGAAGCCGCAGATGGCAGGCGGCGGCGGTGGCGGCGGGCATTGAAGCCCGGAGAGCGGACAATCCTGTCCGCTCTTAAAAACAAAGAACGGCCAGGATGTCCGCGCTCCAAACAGCCTTGCAACCACTGTCGATCCGGCCTAACCACGTCAGCCTGATCTTTTGAAAAACCGACAGGGTGAACCATGCCCGACGAAAACCGGGGAATGGAAGACGGCAATGTCATTGCCGTCATGCGCAAAGTAGGACAGGCGGCCCGTTCGGCCGCGCGGATCCTGGCGCTCGCCCCGGCCCCAGCCAAGAATGCCGCGCTCGAGGCGATGGCCAAGGCCATCCTCGCCAGTGAAGCCGCCATCCTCGCCGCCAATGCGCAGGATGTCGCCGATGCTCTGGCTCGCGGCCAGATCGCCTCCTATGTCGATCGCCTCACTCTCGACGAGAAGCGCGTCGCCGGCATCGCCCAGGCCATCCGCGAAGTCGCCGCCCAGCCCGATCCGGTCGGCCGGGTGCTGGCGAGCTGGACGCGGCCGAACGGCCTGGAATTCGAGCGCGTCTCCACCCCGCTCGGCGTCGTCGGCGTGATCTTCGAAAGTCGCCCCAATGTGCTGGCCGATGCGGGTGCCCTCTGCCTCAAGGCCGGCAATGCCGCGATCCTGCGCGGCGGCTCGGAGAGCTTCCGCACCTGCAGCGAGATCGCCAAGGCCTTGCGCGCCGGCCTGCAGGCCGCCGGCCTGCCGGAGGCCGCCATCCAGATGGTGCCCACGCCCGACCGCTCCGCCGTCGGTGCCATGCTGGCCGGGCTCGACGGCAATCTCGACGTCTTGGTGCCGCGCGGCGGCAAGAATCTCGTCTCCCGGGTGCAGGCGGAGGCTCGCGTGCCGGTCTTCGCCCATCTGGAAGGCGTCAACCACACCTATGTCCATGCCGGCGCCGCGCTCGACATGGCCGTCGCCGTCGTGCTCAACGCCAAGATGCGCCGCACCGGCGTGTGCGGCGCCACCGAGACGCTGCTGGTCGACCAGGCCGTGGCGCCGGTCTTCCTCAAGCCGCTGGTCAAGGCCCTGCTGGAGGCCGGTTGCGAGGTCCGCGGCGATTCGCGCACCCTTTCGGTCGATCCGCATGTGAAGCCGGCCGACGACACCGACTGGGCCACCGAATATCTCGACGCCATCATCTCGGTGAAGGTGGTCTCGGGCCTCGACGCGGCGCTCGCCCATATCGAACGCTACGGCTCGCACCACACCGATGCCATCGTCACCGACGACGAGGCCGCGGCAGCGCGTTTCCTGGCCGAGGTCGATTCGGCCATCGTGCTGCACAATGCTTCCACCCAGTTCGCGGACGGTGGCGAATTCGGCTTCGGCGGCGAGATCGGCATCGCCACCGGCCGCATGCATGCGCGTGGGCCTGTCGGCGCCGAGCAGCTCTGCTCGTTCAAATATCGCGTGAAGGGCCAGGGTACGGTCAGGCCGTAATCTTGCCGGGACCGCCGGCTTTCAGCCGGCCCTTCCCGCCAGCGTTGTGTATCCAAGAGCCGGCTGGAAGCCGGCGATCCCAGAGAACTGGCAATGGCGCCGCGCCATTGCTACATAGGGGGCGAGAGGTTTCCATGGCCCACCGCCACGCCCACGATCACGAGCCAGCACCGGTCTTCGCCGAACCAGGCCATGATCACAGCCATTGCAGCTCCTCCGTGCTGGCGCGGGCGGAAAGCCTTTCGGCCGAGCGTGGCGTCCGGCTGACCCAGATCCGCCGCCAGGTGCTGGAGGCTCTCGCCGCCACCCACCAGCCGATCGGTGCCTATGAGCTGATCGAAAAGCTGGAGGATGGCGAGGGCAAGCGCCCGGCGCCGATCACCATCTATCGCGCCCTCGACTTCCTGCTCGAACAGGGCTTTGCCCATCGCATCGAGAGCCGCAACGCCTTCATCGCCTGTGCGCACGACCACAAGGACGGCAGCGTGGTGATGTTCCTGATCTGCGAGAGCTGTGGCACGGTGGGCGAGGCGGAGTCGGACACCGTCGGCAAGGCCCTGGCCACCGCTGCCGGTGCCATCGGGTTCACCCCCCGCGGCCAGGTCATCGAGCTCGCCGGCATCTGCCGCCACTGCCGTGAAAAGGCGGCCCGTTGAACGCTCCCTGAATCACTGCGGCGGTTCCGATTACCTCTTGCAAAACCCGCGCCGCCAAGTCCATCTTGGTGAGGGTTACGGCACAAAGGTGTCACTCCAGTGCGCATTGGGTTCGGGCTTGTATGTTCCCTGGCCACACCGATCGGGGGCGGCAGAGGGGTGTCCACTCGCCCCCCGGCACCGCGCAACTTCTCTCTCCTTTTGCTTTTACTGTTCATCCTCGGTTTTCAGGAGGCTGACGCTCTGGCGGCACAGATCGCCCCTTCGGCGGGACCGCGAGAGGTTCTCGTCGAGGCTATCCGAACCTGCTGGCCCGAGGCGAAGACGGTCGACAAACCCCTGCGGATCAAACTGTCTTTGAAGGCGGATGGCAGCCTCGCAGCCAAGCCTGTCCTTGTCCGTTCCAAGGACGCGTCATCGGACATCATGGCTGATGCCGGAATTCTGCGCGCGATCACGCGCTGCTCGCCTTTCAAGGGCCTCAGGGCTTTTAGGAGCAGCTATCGGGATTGGCGTGAAACGACGGTCGAGATCGAACCGCCCATCGAGCCTGCTCCGTCGGCAGCCTCCATCGTCATGACCGTACCCCATCCGGCGATTGCCAAGGCCGATGCGTCCCTGGAGGGGGCCATGACCGCTGCCGTGGTCGTCGCACTCGCCCTGCTTTTCCAGATGCTGTCGGATGGCGTGTTCGCCCTGTTGCGCTGGCGCCGGTACCGTGAAGTCGGCACGCCCGGCCCGTGGCAACCGGTGCGGGTGACATCTTCCCACTCGGCTCGCCGCCGGTCCCAACCGCTCGATCCCGTCAGCGACCCCAAGAATTGGCGCGAATGAAAGGCGTCCAGCCATGGCCCGCTCCGCCGCATTGAGAGTACTGCTGGCTTCACTCGTCCTTGGTAGCGCCGCCATGCCGGCCCTTGCCAAGGACAAGAACCTGTCGTTCGGCAGCTTCGGTATTACTGGCGGTAGTGCCTGGGGTAGCTCAGGCCTCTGGCTGTCGGCGGATGGCGACAGCTATATTCAAAAGTACCGGCTGGGAACCCATAGGAGCGCCACGGGTACTTCCCAGGGGAACGATCCACTCTATGTGCGCTATCGTTTTCGTCTCTCTTCCGACGAGGTGGCGCGATTCAGCGCCTTTCTGAGGCAACATTCTCCCTGGGGCACGGATTGCCGCCCAAAACAGATTGTCTATGACGTCTCCGACGTGACAATCTGGCAAAAACAAGAAGGAAAGCTGCGCGCGGTCTGCCAGCCCCCCGAGCCATTGCACCGCAGTGCTGCCTTCTGGGCAGTATACAAATTTGCCGATAAGCTCGATGGCACTGGCCCCTCCATCGAGATCTATCGGGGTGGCTTCAATGAATGGTCTCCCCCCGGCTTCCCAACGGATGCCGAAATTCGCAAGGCCCTGCGGAATACGGGCGGCTGAGATATCGCCTTGCCGAAGCGGGCGAAAACGCAGCCGGGATAGCCGCTTGACTCTCCACTTGGTGGAGCCCGTAGAACCCGCCGCATGAGCGAGAAAACCTACACTATCGGCGAACTCTCCAGGCTGAGCGGCATCGCCGTCCGGCGCATCCGCTTCTATTCCGACAAGGGCCTCCTGCCGCCGACCGCACGCGCCGGGAGCGGCTACCGCGTCTATTCGGAAGCGGACCGGGCCCGGCTCGATCTCATCCTCGCCCTGCGCGATGCCGGCGTGAAGCTCGGCGACATCGCGCGCCTCATCGCCCGCCGCCTCGGCCTCGCCGACGTCCTGGCCCTGCGCCTCGACGCCATCGAGGCCGAGATCTCCGCCAAGCGCCGCATCGCCGCGGCCTTGCGCGCCACGCTGAGGCTCGCCGATCCCACGCCGCAAGATCTGAGGAGACTTTGGACCGTGACCGCCCTTTCCCAGACCCAGTTCCGCACCGCCATCGAAGCTTTCTATGCCGAAGCCGGCTCCGATGCCCGCATGGATCCGGCCTGGCGTGACAAGATGATCGCCGCCGCCACGCCCGACCTGCCCGACGACCCCACGGCAGCCCAGCTCGATGCCTGGACCGAACTGATGGGCATGCTCACCGATAAGAGCTATATGGACGAAATGCAGGCCAGCATGCGCGAATTATGGCATGACGGCTTCGACCCCGCCGCCTACCGCCAGGCCTCGGACCAGACCTTTGCGCGGGTCCGGGCGGCCATGGACAAGGGCATCGCGCCGGATTCGGACACCGGTCATGCCATTGCTGAGGCGTGGCTGGAGAGTTCGGCCCGGGCCATGAAGAAAGAGCCGGATGCGGCCTTTCTCGACTGGCAGCTCGAGCAATATCGCAAGCACCATGCCCGCTCGCAGCGCTATCTGGAGCTGATGGCGATCCTGCGCGGCGATCCGCCCGGCCAGTTGGCGGCCAGCGAATGGGGCTGGATCGTCGAGGCCCTGTCGAGCCGGTTGTGAATTATACCAGCGTGCAAAATTCGTGACCTGTCATCCCCGGCGGGGTCGAAGACCCCGGGAAGGGGATCCAGTGGCCAGCGAGCGCGATTTACTGCCCCTGGATCCCAGTCACAAGCAAGGCTTGTGACGATACCCTCGCGAAGCTCGGCCGGGGATGACAGGTCAAGCTTTATGAGGCCTGGTATTAGACACCCCCCCTTTCAGGGTGTTGATGTGTGAAGTTCGGACGAGCGGCGAAACCCCTCATCCGCCCCTTCGGGGCACCTTCTCCCGCAGGGGGAGAAGGCGATCGGCTGGCGTTGCGGCTGACGAAATGATCCCTTCTCCCCTTGCGGGAGAAGGTGCCGGCAGGCGGATGAGGGGTCGTAGTGCCCTATCCCAGCCTTTTCGCGGTTCGTTCCAAACACCTTGAAAGGGGTGGGTATTAGACACGCCGTCATCCCGCGCGGATGGCGGCGATCAGGGCGCGCAGCCCGGCCGAGACGTGGCGGTGCCCGGGATAATAGAGGCATAGCCCCGGAAAAGCCGGGCACCAGTCCTCGAGAATGCGTTCGAGGCGCCCGTCCGCCAGGGCGCCCACCACCAGATGATCGGGCACGAAGGCGATGCCGATGCCTTGGATCGCCGCCTCGACCATCAGGGGTTGGTCGGTCAGCGTGAGCGGCCCCGTGACGTTGATCGTCTCCGTCGTGCCGTGATGCTCGAATTCCCAGCGATAGATCGCGCCACTGTCGAAGCGAAAGCGGATGCAGGCGTGGCGATGCAGGTCCTGCGGCACCGCCGGCCGGCCATGGGCCGCGAAATAGCCCGGCGACGCTACCGCGGCAAAGCGTGCCGTCTCGGTGAGGCGGACCGCGATCATGTCCTGCGGCACCGCCTCGGCCAGCCTGATACCGGCATCGAAGCCATCGGCGACGACGTCGCTTAGCCGGCCGTCGCTGACGATATCGAGATGGACCTGCGGATAGTCCCTGGCAAAGCGTGCCAGCACCGGCAGCAGCACGAGGCGGATCGCGCCCTCGCTGGAATTGATCCGCACCGTCCCGCTGGGCGCCTCGCGGAAATCGTCGACCACCTGCAGCGCCTCGGCGATCGAGGACACCGCCGGCCTGAGCTTGGCGGCGAGACGTTCCCCCGCATCGGTGAGGGAGACGCTGCGGGTCGTGCGGTTGAACAGGCGAACGTCGAGGCGCTGTTCGAGACTCTTGACCGAATGGCTGACTGCCGAGGGCGTGACGTCGAGCTCGATCGCCGCCGCTCGGAAATTGCGATGGGCGGCAACCGAGAGGAACACGGTGAGTGCGAAGAGATCGCCGCTCTTCAATTGATGAATATCTCTCATCTCAACATCAAGAATTGGCGAGATTGTTGCAGCAGTCAAGCTTCCTTAGGGTGGTTCCCGGATCTCGATCATCGAGAACGGAGGAAGACCATGTCGAAGAAAATCCTGATCACCGGCGCCAGTTCCGGTTTCGGCCGCGGCGCGGCGATCGAGCTGGCCCGCCAGGGGCACCAAGTCGTCGCGACCGCCGAATCCTGGCCCCTGGTGCGCAGCCTGCGCGCCGACGCCGCGGCCGCGGGCGTCAAGCTCGAGATCATCAAGCTCAACCTCCTCGACGACATCGATATCGCGCATGCCGCGGGTTATGATCCCGACATCCTCGTGCTCAATGCCGGCGTGATGGAAAGCGGCTCCGTCATCGACATCCCGATGCAACGCATGCGTGAATCGTTCGAAATCAACGTCTTTGGCCATATCAGGCTGGTTCAGGGCATCGTCCCGAAGATGGTGGCGCGCAAGGCCGGCAAGGTGGTGTGGACCTCCTCGATGGGCGGCATCCTCGTCATCCCCTTCGTCGGCGTCTATTGCGCCACCAAGCATGCCATCGAGGCCATCGCCGGCTCGATGAGGGCCGAGCTGGCGCCCTATGGCGTCAAGGTCGCGACCGTGAACCCGGGCGTGTTCGGCACCGGCTTCAACGACACCGGTGCGGAGAGCCATACCCAGTGGTATGACGCCGGCAGCGTGGTCGTGCCCATGCCGGACTTCGCCGGCGCCCTGGCGGACCAGAACGATCCGCAGGAGATGATCGATGCCATGGTCGAGATCATTCCGGCCGAGGACCATCTCTATCGCACCATGCGCCCCCTCGACACCATCAAGGCCGCCAGGCAATGGCAGGAAACCGAGTGGAGCCAGAATGCCTGAGATCACGCTCGAAGAAGCGCATGGCGTCGTCGCCAAGGCGCGCACCGCCGCGGAGAAGACTGGCATGAAGGCGGTCTTCGCCGTGCTCGACAAGGGCGCCAACCTGGTGACCTTCTCCCGCATGGACGGCGCCTGGCTGGCATCGAATGAGCTTGCCATCGCCAAGGCTCGAACCTCGGTGATGTTCCAGGCCCCCACCGCTGCCCTGAGCGCGCCGTTGAAAATCGGGGAACCGCTCCTGCATTTCGACCATATCCACCATGGCGGCCTGCTGCTGGTGGGAGGCGGCGAGCCCTTGTTCGACGTTGAGGGAGCCCTGATCGGCGGCCTGGGGGTTTCGGGCGGCAGCCCGGAGCAAGACGCGGCCATCGCCCGCTCGGCGATCGAGCAACAGAGCTGACGGCGCCTCCCGATCCGTCGGAAATCACGCTTCGGAGCGCGGACATCTCAGCGACATGTCTTCATGTCGCTGAGATGTCCGCGCTCCGATTACTCCCGAGCAAGGTCGGAGCTGCGCTCGACCAGGTCCTTGATGTCTTGGCCGAGCTGCTCGAAGCCGAAGCGCAGGGCGTAGAGGCGGCCGACCTCCTCGCTTTGCAGGTCCCGCAGCACGCCGGCACCGCGCAGCTTGTCCATGGCGGCGACATAGGCGGAAAGGCTGGCATCGAAGCCCGCGGCATCCGGCCCGAGAAAGCCGCGCCGCAGGGCTTCGGCGATGCCGCGCAGCAGGCCGACGGTCGCGTCCCGCATCGCCTCCAGAGGCTCCGTGAGGGTCGGCGCCACCCGCTCCGGCAAAGCGCGCACGCAGACGCGGGCGATGATGACGAGATCGTGCCGGACACGGTAGAGCGTGCGCGCCATCGGCTCGGGATCGATGGCATGACTGAGATGGGCGCTGCGCTCGCGCACCGTCTCCTCGACGGCGGCATCGATCTGGCGCAGGCTCGCACGGATGCGCTTGTTGATGCCGGCAAGCTCCGGCCGGCCCTTGCCGTCGAGGAGGCTGCCGGTCAGGGCAAGCAGGAGCTCGGCATTGAGATCGGCCACGCGTGCGGCCGCGGCGGCAAGCGCGCCCTGCGCCCGCGCCGGTAAAACGAACAGGGCGACGCCGACGCCGACGACGATGCCGAGCGCGATCTCCGCCACGCGCTCGGCGGCATAGGCATAGGGCGGCAGCAGCGTGCCGCCCGCCGGGATCAACACGATCAGCGCGGTGATGGGTGCCACCCGGAAGCTCGGCCGCAGCGCCGAGGCCACCGCCATCGGCGCCACAGCGGTCAGTACCGCAAGGCCCAGCGCGACATTGCCCTCATGGTGCGGCAGCACCACCGACACCACCGCGCCCCACAGGGCCCCGAGCAGCGTACCGGCCATCCGGTCCATCGCCGCCTTGACCGAGCCGCCAAGGCTTGCCTGCATGACGATGATGGAGGTGATCACCGCCCAGCTCGACTGGGAAAGGTCCACCAGCTTGACCGCAACGAAAGTCAGGCCTGCCGCCACCGTGACGCGCACGGCCAGGGCCAGTTCCATGCGCTTGGCCGCGAACCATTTGAACAGGCGAGCCGTGGCACCAGCGCCGATCATCATCAACCCATCACATCCTTTGCAAGATGCGATGGTAGAAAGGTTCGAGCGGAGCGCAAGGGCCGGCTCTCTGATCGTGGGGGGCGGGTCTTCAGACCCGCCGTCTCGGCTCTGCTGGCGGCGTGGTTCCAGGCCGGTCCGAAGACCGGCCCCCCAAGACCTTGACGTGCCAGCCGGTGAGGTCCATGTCATCCCCAAACGAAACCAGCGGTGCCCGATGATCCCGTCCTATGCGCGCTTTGGCCTGATGTCCCGTCGCCCTACCGTTCCCGTCGATGTCGGCGGCGTCCTGGTCGGCGGCGGCGCGCCCATCGTGGTGCAATCGATGACCAACACCGACACGGCCGATATCGACGGCACGGTACGGCAGGTCGCGGCATTGGCCCGCGCCGGCTCTGAAATGGTGCGCATCACGGTCGATCGCGACGAAGCCGCCGCTGCGGTGCCGCGCATCAAGGAAAGGCTGATGCGCATCGGCGTGACCACGCCGATCATCGGGGATTTCCACTATATCGGCCACAAGCTCCTGGCCGACCATCCCGCCTGTGCGCAGGCGCTCGACAAATACCGCATCAATCCCGGCAATGTCGGCTTCAAGGACAAGCGCGACCGCCAGTTCGGCGCCATCATCGAGATGGCGATGCGCCACGACAAGCCGGTGCGCATCGGCGCGAACTGGGGCTCGCTCGACCAGGAGCTGCTCACCCATCTGATGGACGAGAACGCCAGGAGCGAGGCGCCGGTCGACGCCCGCACAGTGACCTGGGAGGCGCTGGTGCAGTCGGCCCTGCTCTCGGCCGATCGTGCGGTGGAGATGGGCCTGCCCAAGTCCCGCATCATCATCTCGGCCAAGGTCTCGGCGGTGCAGGATCTCATCGCGGTCTACAGCGAGATGGCCAGCCGTTCCGACTATGCCCTGCATCTCGGCCTCACCGAGGCCGGCATGGGCTCGAAAGGCATCGTCGCCTCGGCCGCCGCTCTCTCGCCGCTGCTGCAGGCCGGCATCGGCGACACCATCCGCGTCTCGCTCACGCCCGAGCCCGGCGGCGATCGCACCCAGGAAGTCAAGGTCTCCCAGGAGATCCTGCAGGTGATGGGCATCCGCACCTTCGTGCCGCTGGTGGCCGCCTGCCCCGGCTGCGGCCGCACCACCTCGACCGTGTTCCAGGAACTCGCCCAGAGCATCCAGGGCTTCATCGTCGAGTCCATGCCGGACTGGAAGACACGCTATCCGGGCGTCGAGACGCTGAAGGTCGCGGTGATGGGCTGCATCGTCAACGGCCCCGGCGAGAGCAAGCATGCCGATATCGGCATTTCCCTGCCCGGCACCGGCGAGACGCCGACCGCACCGGTGTTCATCGACGGCCAGAAGGCCGCAACCCTGCGCGGCCCCGGCATCGCCGACGAATTCAAGCAGATGGTGATCGATTATATCGAGAACCGCTATGGCGTCAGGCCGGCGGCGGAGTAACCCCTGGGAACGGTGATTTCCGGGTGCACGGGCATCTTGCCCGTTCTTGGAAATACTGCGCTTGCGGTAAGGAATAACGGGCAAGATGCCCGTGCACCCTGAAGCTGTTCCCGGGCTTACCGATATCGGTCGATCAGGTCCCGCGCCGAGAAAGCGCCGTTGTTTCCTTTGCCTCGCCCGGTATTGCCGTCGAGCACGCCGATATCCCGCAGCAAATGATCCGAGAGATCATAGGGACCGATGAAGCGGGGCCTGATGAATGTCTCATTCGGCTTGGCCACGCGTTCGCTATCCGCATGACCGCAATAAGACTGCCCTATGCGATTGAATTGAACGGCCGTCATGGCCAAATCTCCTGTGCGGCAATTAGCAATATCTGACAGGGATATTCCCATTCCGCGCGGGATGTGGCTAATTGAAGCTCGATTTGGAGCCATAAAACAGGCTTATCGCAAATGACCCTTCCGCTTCCTCCCCTCACCGCCATCCGGGTGTTCGAGGCCGTGGCACGGCACCAGAGCTTCACGCGCGCCGCCAACGAACTCGGCATGACCCAGGCCGCCGTGTCCTACCAGATCAAATTGCTCGAGGAACGTTTCGGAGGCCCGCTCTTCCTGCGCCGCCCCAAGCAGGTCGAGCTCACCGAGGCCGGCCAGCGCCTGGCGCCGGCGGTGAGCGAAGCCTTCTCCCTGCTCGCCCAGGCCTATGCCTCGGCGCGCGGTGATGCGGAGGGCGTGCTCACGGTCACGGCCTCGATCACCTTCGCCACGACCTGGCTGGCCCGCCATGTCGGCGCCTTCCAGATCCGCTACCCTTCCCTGGCCGTGCGGATCGACGCCATCAACCAAGCAGTCGACTTTGCACGCAGCGACATCGATCTCGCCATCCGCCATGGCGACGGCAACTGGCCGGGCCTGTGCAGCCATCGCCTGCTATCGGGTGAATACTCCCCCATGCTCAGCCCGAAGCTCGCCGCCACCATCGGCGGCGTGAAGCAGCCAGCCGATCTCCGGCGCCTGCCACTGCTCGATCCCGGCGACACGTGGTGGGACGATTGGTTCGACCTCGTCAAAGTCGCCCGCCGCCCCAGGGGCCCTTCGCGCAGCGAAGTGCAGTCCGCACCGCCAATCACGCGCGGGCAGGATCGCTTCGGCGGTGTCCATCGCGGGCCCGTGGAGATTCCCTGCATCGGCTCACAGGCCTTCGTCGGAACCGCCGCACTCGACGGCCAGGGCGTCGCCATCCTCTCCTGCGCCCTCTGGGCCCAGGATCTGGCGGAAGGGCGGCTGATCCAGCCCTTTCATCAAGTCGCCGGCGAACATTCCTTCTACCTGGTCTATCCCGAAGCCCGCCGCAACCTGCCGAAGATCCGCGTCTTCCGCGACTGGATCCTGGAGGAGGTCGGCAGGACCGCCAGCCTCGGCAACCGGGGTGAAGAGGCCATGGCGTCTTAAGACGATCAAGAAGCCGCTTTCCTTCCGCCCCCCTCTCTATCGATAGCGATCGATCAGAGCGCGGGCGCTGGCGTCAGGCTCAGGCCGATCGTTCTTCGCATGGCCATCGATAACACCGATGTCGCACAACAGGTGATCGGAGAGCTCACGCAGCGCCTCCCTCAATAAGGCTGGCCGACGGGCCGGCTGCGTCTCGCCATGCCCCGTATCGGCCCTATATGAATAAGCTTGCCCTATACGTTCTATCCGCGCCACTATCATGGCCAAATCTCCAGATCGGCCCTGCTTTTGGCCGTTTCATCCGGAGATTTTCCATGAATTTCGGGTTCTGACGAATTGAAGCTCAAGCAGTACCCATAAAGAGAGCTGATGCATCGTGAGCACTTTGCTGCCGCCGCTGGCCGCTATCCGAGTCTTCGAGGCCGTGGCGCGGCATCTGAGCTTCACCCGTGCGGCCGCCGAGCTCGGCATGACCCAGGCTGCCGTCTCCTACCAGATCAAGCTCCTGGAGGAACGTTTCGGCGGGCCGCTCTTCCTGCGCAAGCCGCGCCAGATCGAGCTCAGCGCAGCCGGCCAGCGCCTGGCGCCGGCGATCACCGACGCCTTCGCCCTGATGGCGGAGGCCTATGCAGCGGCCCGCGGCGGCGTCGAGGGTGTGCTGACCGTCTGCGCCAAGGTGAGTTTCGCCACCAGCTGGCTTGCCCGCCATATCGGCGCCTTCCAGCTCGCCCACCCCACTTTGGCAGTCCGTATCGAAGCGACCGACCGTGCTATCGACTTCACCCGTGAAGAAACCGATGTCGCCATCTTCTTCGGCACCGGGGACTGGCCCGGCCTGCAGGCCCACCGCCTGCTCCCGGGGGACTACACGCCCATGCTCAGCCGCAACCTCGTCGCTCGTCTCGGCCCGCATTACACGCCGGCCGATCTTTTGCGCATCCCCCTTCTCGATCCCGGCGATTACTGGTGGCGCGAATGGTTCGAAGCAGCCGGCGTCAGCTATGAAATGCCCAAGCTCGTCTACAATCTCAGCAGCCAGGCGGTGATCAACGCGGCGGCCAAGGCTGGACAGGGAGCTGCCATCCTCTCGACCGCCCTTTACGACGACGACCTCGCCGAGGGCCGGCTGATCCAGCCTTTCGAGCTGGTACTGCCGAGCGATCGGGCCTTCTACCTGGTCTATCCCGAAATGCGCCGCAACCAGCCCAAGATCCGCACTTTCCGCGACTGGATCCTGGCGGAGCTGGCTGATACAGCGGGGTAGAACGCTAGGCCTTCCCCCTTGCAGGCTATCGGCTGCACACATCTCAATATTGGCAGTATTGAGCGCGGGTAATCCTTCCCCGGCTTCGGGGAAGGATTACCCGCGCCTTTTCTTGCCACGTCGAGATGTGTGAATCCGGCAGCCCGCAAGGCGGAAGGTTCTCATGCCTATTTCGGCCTGAGCCCGCGGCGACGGACCGGCTCGGGCACCGGCTGCACCAGTTCCGGCGGCGTCGGGCTGAGAGGTCCCCGATAGCCGAGGGCCGCAAGGTGCTCGCCCATATGGTCAGGTGGCGCTGCTTCCGCCGTGACAGCCGGCTTCTTGGGCAGGATCGGCACGCTCACGCCTCGGGCATGCAGATGCAGCACCGGGCCGCCCTCGCGCGGCGCGCTGCCATAGATCGGATCGCCGACGATCGGAAAGCCGGAGGCGGCGCAATGCAGGCGCAGCTGATGGGTACGGCCGGTGCGCGGCTTCAGCTCCAGCCAGGTATGTTCCCCCGCCCGACCCAGCACACGGAAATCGGTCTGTGCCGGCAAGCCGTCCTCGGCCGGCTTCATCCACCAGCCGCGCTCGGGCGACCGCCGGGCGATCGGCATGTCGATCAGGCCACTGTCCTCGGTCGGGCCGCTCTCGACCACCGCCCAATAGGTCTTCTCGACGCCGCCCTTGGCGAAGAGATCGTTGAGAGTGCGCAGGGGCCTGGCATGCCGCCCGAGCACCAGGCAGCCGGACGTATCCTTGTCGAGCCGATGCGCCAGCTCCGGATTGCGAGGCAGGCCGAAGCGCAGCTGCTCCAGCATGGCCGTGAGATTGGGCCCGCCTTTCGGCCCCGCATGCACGGGCAGGCCGGCAGGCTTGTCGAGGATCAGGATCAGGGCGTCGCGGTGAATGAGCCGCGTGGTCAAATCGAGCGATATCATCGCTTAGCGCTATCGTGATCGGGCATTGTCGGCTAGAGGTTCCTTCAACATGAGACCATTTTTCGGTGGCAGGTTGGCCACCCAAGAGCAAAACGCGTCGACGACCGAGCGCATTTTGCTCTAACTTCTTGTTTTGACGCGTCTTTGCGATTCTAGGCGATTCCGCCTGATCGCAAAACGCTTTTGGGATTCAGACCGTTTCGATGACTGAGAGCGACAAGCAAAAGCCCGGCTTCTTTTCACGGCTGTTCGGGCGAGGCGCCACGACGCCGGAAACCGAGACCAGGCCCGAGCCAGCCGCCGAGCAGGCGACGCCGGCTCCCGTCGAGGAATCCGGCACGGCGCCAGAACCAGCACAGGCGCCGCTCGAGGCCCTGATCGAACCCGTGCCCCTGGCCGCGGCCGAATTGATCGTTCCCCTGGAACCCGGGTCGCCTGCACCACCAACTCCTGCGCCGCCAGCTCCTGCGCCGGCACCGCCTCCCGCACCGGAGCCGTCTCCAGCTCCGCGCACCAGCGAGCCGGCCTCGCCGCCCGCGCCCGCCGAGAAGAAATCCTGGTGGCGCCGCCTGCGCGACGGCCTGTCGCGTTCGTCCAACGCCATCAGCCGCGGCATCACCGACATCGTGCTCAAGCGCAAGCTCGATGCCACCACGCTCGAGGAGTTGGAGGACGTCCTGATCCAGGCCGATCTCGGCGTCGACGTCTCCACCCGTATCGCCGCCGCGATCGGCAAGGGGCGCTTCGATCGCCAGATCTCGCCAGAGGAGGTTCACCAGGTCCTGGCCAGCGAGGTCGAGGCCATCCTCACCCCGGTGGCCAAGCCCCTGGAGATCGACCGGTCCCACAAGCCCTTCGTTCTCCTGATGGTCGGCGTCAACGGCTCGGGCAAGACCACCACCATCGGCAAGCTCGCCGCCAAGTTCAGCGCCGACGGCCTCAAGGTGACGCTAGCGGCCGGCGACACCTTCCGCGCCGCCGCCATCGAGCAGCTCAAGGTCTGGGCCGAGCGCACCCGCTCGCCCATCGTGGCTCGCGAGCAGGGTGCCGATTCCGCGGGTCTCGCCTTCGACGCCCTCAAGGCCGCGCAGGAAAACGGTTCCGACGTGCTGCTGATCGACACCGCCGGGCGGCTGCAGAACAAGGCCCAGTTGATGGACGAGCTCGCCAAGGTGGTGCGCGTGATCAGGAAGATCGACGCGAGCGCGCCCCACGCGGTGCTGCTGGTGCTCGACGCTACCGTCGGCCAGAACGCCATCTCGCAGACCGAGATCTTCGGCAAGACCGCTGGCGTCACCGGCCTGGTGATGACCAAGCTCGATGGCACGGCGCGCGGCGGCATCTTGGTGGCCTTGGCCGCCAAATTCGGCCTGCCCGTGCATTACATCGGCGTCGGCGAGGGCATCGATGACCTCGAACCCTTCTCTGCCCGGGACTTCTCCCGCGCCATTGCCGGGATGGAGTGAGCCATGACCGCTGAAACCGCAGGCGCTCCGCGCCAGAAGGTCAATCCCGTCCTCAAGCTCGTGCTGGAAATGGGGCCGCTGGTCCTGTTCTTCCTCGCCAATTACAAGCCGGAATTGTTCAAGCCCCTGGTCGAGCGCTTCATGGCGCCGGCCCTGTTCGAGGGGCCGAGCGGCAACATCTTCACGGCCACCGCCGTGTTCATCCCGGCCACAGTGATCGCGCTCATCGCCGGCCTCGTGCTCACCCGGCACATTCCGGTGATGCCGCTGGTCTCGGGCATCTTCGTGCTGGTCTTCGGTGTGCTGACGCTCTGGCTGCAGGACAAGACCTTCATCAAGCTCAAGCCGACCATCGTCAACACGCTGTTCGGCCTGATCCTGCTGGGAGGCCTCGCCTTCGGCAAGCCCCTGATCCGCATCGTCCTCGATGCTGCCTTCGACCTCAAGCCCGAGGGCTGGCGCAAGCTCACCCTGAACTGGGGCCTGTTCTTCCTGTTCCTGGCGGTGCTCAACGAAATCGTCTGGCGCAACTTCTCGGATGATTTCTGGACCAATTTCAAGGTCTTCGGCACCATGCCGATCACCCTGATCTTCGCCGCCACCCAGGTGCCGATCCTGATGAAATACGAGGTGAAGCCGGACAGCCCTGACGCTACCGAGCAAAGCAAGACCTAGGTCGATCATGCGTCTTTGGGTCTTGTCGGATCTCCACGTCGATAACAGCCCCTATACGCTTGCTCCAACACCTGCCGGGGCCGATGCCGTCGTCATTGCCGGCGATGTCTGCAACCGCCTCCATGACCGGGCTTTGCCTTGGCTCGCGCAGCATGTCCTGCCCCGCGGCCTGCCGCTGATCTATGTTCCCGGCAACCACGACTTCTATCGGGAGAACGTGGAAACGGAACTGCGCAAAGCCCGCGATCGGGCGCGGCTGGAAGGTATTCACCTGCTTGCCGAGGGAGAGACTCTCACCGCCAGCGGGGTGCGCTTCATCGGCGCCACGCTGTGGACCGACTACGCCGTGGCGGGCAGCCCCTTTCAGGGGCAGGTCGCCGCAGGCATGCAGATGAACGACCACAAGCTGATCCGGACCGGGCCCAACTATCGGCGCTGGCAAACCAGGGACGCTCTGCTCAGCCATGGCCGGCACCGGTCGGCAATCGCAAACACCCTTGCCCGGCCGTTCAACGGCCCCAGCGTGGTGATCAGCCATCACGCCCCGCACCCCCATTCGCTCTGGCAGAATGCCGTCAGCGAGCCGATCGATGCGGCCTATGCCAGCGATCTGACCTCCCTGATTGCCGAATACCGGCCGCACCTTTGGATACATGGTCACATTCATGCCAGCCGCGACTATCGCGTGCATGACACCCGCATCGTCAGCAATCCGCGCGGCAACATCTATGCCTATCGAAGGGGCAAGCAATCCATCATCGAAGTGGAGAACCCGAACCACGATCCGAGCCTTGTCGTGGAGGTTTGAAGCCGGGCAAGGCGAGAAGCGGCCGGCAGGACGATCAACCTTGAAACCGGGCGAGTACTGCCGATACCATCAGGGGGTGCTATCGAGCCGTCTGTCGCCCCCGGGGTGACCGTGGCCAAATCTGAGGCGACAGCATTGACCAGGCAGTTTGCATATACGGTATTTCAGGGGCGGGCTGGCGATCACAACGATCTGGCCATGCCGGGAGCCCGGGCGATCGGCGACGCCTTGGCACGGCGGACGGGCATCGCGCCTTTCGTGGTCGGCACGCCGGAACCTGCGCTGAATACCGGCTGGCGCGAGGAACTGGACGTCGCGCTGCCGGCGCTCAAACAGTTGCAGGCCCGCTTCGACGACGTGCTGGCGAAGGGAGACGTCTCCATTGCAGCCACCAGCCGCTGCGCGGTCTCGCTCGCGACACTGCCGGCCGTTGCCAGGCATCGTCCCGATGCCTGCATCGTCTGGTTCGACGCCCATGGCGATCTCAATACGCCGGAGGCCTCGGCTTCGGGCTTTCTTGGCGGTCTCGCCATTTCCGGTCCCGCCGGACTTTGGGACTCGAGTCTGGGAGCAGGCTTGAGCCTCGACCGGCTCGTTCTCGTGGGCCAGCGCGATCTCGACCCATTCGAGCAGGATTTGATCGACAGGCACGGCATTCCGCTGGTCGAGCCACGCGGCGACCTGGCCGCCGAATTGCGCAAGGCGATTGCCGGCCGTCCGGTCTATGTGCACCTGGATTGCGACGTGCTGAATCCGGGCGTCGTTCCGACCGACTATGCTTGCGAAGGCGGCCTGTCGCTCGCCGATCTCCGCGCTTGCTGCGAGGTGATCGCCGAGCAGGCCTTCGTGGGCATCGAGATCGCCGAGTTTCAATATGCCTGGGAACCGGGAGGGGAAGCCTTCTCCCCCGACCCGCTTCTCGATGCCCTGGCGCCGATCCTGGCGCAGTAACCCGATCCGGTCTACCGACTCACTTGAACCACTTGTCGTAGATCTTCTGGTAGGCGCCCGTCTCGATCGACTGGTGCAGCCATTGATCGACGAACCCCTTCAGGCCGATGTCGCGCTGCAGCCAATAGGCTTTCTCGGCAAAATTGAAAGGCTTGTCGGGATGCACGGCGCACAGCACGCCCGGATGCAGCTTTTCCTGATAGAGGGTCTCGGAGGCGTCTGTCATCATCAGGTCGGCCCGCCCCGCCGCCACCTCGTCGAAGATCTTGGTGTTGTCGGGAAAGATCACGATCTTGGCCTGCTTCAGGCTGGCGCGGGCGAATTTCTCGTTGGTGCCGCCCGGATTGGCAACGACCGTCACCCCTGGCTTGTCGATATCCTGAAGTGTCTCGAACTTGCCCTTGTCGGCGCAGCGGGCGATCGGCGTCTTGCCCTCGCGCATATAGGGGGTGGAGAACAGGCCCTTCTTCTGGCGATCGAAGGTCACCGACACGCCGCCCATGGCGACGTCGAATTTGCCGGCTTCGAAATCCGCCGACAGATTGGACCAGGTCGTCGGCACGATCTCGAGCTTCACGCCGAGTGTCTCGGCGAGGCTCTTGGCCTGATCGATGTCGAAACCGGAGAACTCGCCGCTCGCCGGATCCTTGTAGCTGAAGGGGCGGTAGTCGCCGGTGGATCCTACCTTGAGCACGCCGGATGCCAGCACGGCGTCGAGCCCCGGTGCCGACGGCGCCTCCCGTGCGATCGCGGCGGGCGCAAGGCAAAGCAGGCCGAGACAGACGACAAGCAAACGAAGCATGTGATTCCCCCAAATGGTTTGTTGCGGGCAGCATAAAGCTGCGAGCCCCTCGTTCAACCCATGAGGAGGATCCGTTGTCAGCGCGCGCCCTCGCCCCTATTCGGGCACGAACAGGCGCGGCAGCTTGAGGCCAGGCAGGAAGGCACCGGCGCGGATCTTGCCGTCGGCGATGGTCAGGGGCACTTCGACCGCTGCCTTGCCATCGATGTTGGTGGGCTTGCCCAGCACGGGCAGGCCGACGGTGAGGGTCGTCGCCACCATATCTGGCACCCGGCCCGATTGCTTGAGCGTCTGGGCGAGTTCCGGCACGCCGGCGAGGGCCACCGTCAGGTCGCCGGAGGGAAAGCCGCTGGTTTCCAGCCCGACTGTGCCGGTTGCCTTGACGACGCTCGGGCCACGCTCGACCTGGGCCTGCGTGATGGTCAGCGTGCCACCGGCGGCGGCCCAATCGCGCAGGCGCTCGGGCATCGGCATGGGCCTGAGGTCGATCTTGGTGATCACCCCGCGGAAAGTCCCTTTCATCGGGGAAGGAGCGCCGAGGAAATCGTCGAGCGGCGCGATCGCCTTGGCGTCGACATCGGCGGCAAGATCATAGGCGCCCGGCGCGGCATTGGTGCCCTCGGCCAGGCGGATATGGACCTCGACATTGCCCTCCTCGACCAGATTGACGGCCTGGTCACCGCGCTTGACGGTACCGCTGAGGCCCTTGATCACCACCGCGGCATTCTGCGGCCCGGAAGTCCAGATCGACATGCTGGCCTCGGCGCTCTTCCAATCGGCGGTCAGCGTCGCTCCGGCATCGCTCTTGTCGACCAGCGTTACCGGTCCCTTGGCCTGGAGCAGCACCTTGTTGGGCTGGTAGACCTGGGCCACCGCATTCACCTCGGCGAGTGCGGCACTGAAGGGCCTATTGGCTCTGACGCTCTCCACCGTCGCCTGGCCGCAATGCATTTCCAGGCGGAAGGGATAGCCGCCGATGGTCTGCTCGCCGCATTTGATCTGGCGTCCGAGCTCGGCCTGCTTGGCCAGGAAGCGCGCCCATTCGGCCTCGAGCCGAGTGGAGGCGTACCACCAGAAGCCCGACCAGGCGATTGCGATCAGGGCGAACAGGATGGTCGGCAGATAGATGCGGCGGGAAGAACGGCGCGGCGCGGGATTGATCAGGTCAGTCGGCACGAAAGGGTCTCGCTAGAGCGTCTTGCGATTTGACGGGATCACCACGAATCGCAAAGACGCGTTGAAACAGGGAGTTAGAGAAAATAAGCGTTCGGTCACGAACGCGTTTTGCTCTAGGATTGGCCAGGTCGCGGATAGATATTTCGGCCTCTTGAATCAGCCTTGTTTTAGCGCAGGAATAACGTGATTCGAGACGAGGGCCCTCTATCGCGGAGAATTGGGCCAAAGTCAGGGCAATAGGAAACCTGCGAACGTGACGTCATCCATGCAAGATCTGATCGAAACCAGCCTGGAAGCGGCGCTTGCGCCCGAACGTCTGGTGGTACTGGACGAATCGGCTGCCCATGCCGGCCACGCCGGTCATCGCGAGGGCGGCGAAAGCCATTTCCGGGTGAAGATCGTCTCGCCGCATTTCAGCGGACGCAGCCGCGTCGAGCGCCATCGCCTGGTCAACGAAGCCCTGAAGCCTGCCTTTGCGCGCGGCGTTCATGCCCTGGCGATCGAAGCCAGCGCACCGGGCGAACCGGTGCGCTGGTAAAAACTCTGGCTTAGTTGGAGGCGATCGAGCCGGTGAAGATATCCGGCATCGGCGCGAAGCTGGCGACGCGCAGGGGCTTGACCGCGGCGCCGGTGAACTTGTCGGCCCGCAGGTCCTGATAGGCCGCCACGCCGAAGCGCACCACCACCGTCTTGGACGGCGCCGCGATCAGCGAAGCCGTGGTGCGCAGGTCCGGCTTGACCAGGGTCGCCTGCTGCTTGTTGCGGGCAGCGGAAACCGGCGCCGACAGCGAAGCGAAGTTCTGCTTCTCGAAGCGCGTCGCGATCAAAGCCGGCCGTGGCGGCCGGGCCGTGTTGGTCACGGGCGCCGGATCGGCGAAGCCGAGGGCGCGCTGCGACTGACGGTTGGCGCTACGCTTCATGAAGCCTTCGCTGCCCTGGGAAAGGTCTGCGAAGACCGGAGGCTTGGGATCGAGCACCGGCCGCGTTGCCGGCACCGCCGGCGGAGCATCCAGGGAAGCGAGCTGCACGGGGGCCGCCTGGCTCTCCTCGGCCGCCGTACCCGGACGCAGCGGCGGCAACGGCACATTGGCAGCCACCTCGCCACCCGCGCCATTCGCCCCGGTCTGCCAGATCATGCGCGGACCGGTATCGGCGGAGGCGAGCTGTGCCGTCGCAGCATCGGCAGCCTGTGCGGCGTCGATATCATTGGGACGGCGCTCGGGCAGCGGCACAGGCGCCATGCGACGCGGCGAGGTCGCCAATTCATCGGCCATCGCCATCTGCTGCATCGCCGGAGGAGCCACTTGAGCCGCCGGCTGCGGCGCCACGGCCGGTATGCGGGCACTGCTGCGCGTGGTCGGCGCATAGGCCTGGGCCACTTCGACCGGCGGGGCACTGGTGGTCGTATTGCTGCGCGAACCGAACAGGGCTGCGAAGAAGCCGCCGCCGCTGGTCTCGGCGACGTCATCCTCGCCGGCACCACCGCCAGCCGAGCCGCCATTGCGGCGAATTTCGTTCATCGCCAGTTGGTAGCCGGGCATCGGACGCCCGTCCGAAGGCACCAGCACCGTCTTGCCGTCGGGGAAGACGGAAGCGAGTTCGCTACGCGACATGCGCGGCCACATGCGTACGCCGCCGGAATCCATATGGACGAAGGGCGAGCCGGACGAAGGGTAGTAACCCACGCCGCCACGCTGCAGGCGAAGACCGGCGACCCGCAGCTTCGACAGCGACACGCCGGGAATGAAATAGTCGATCGCCTTGCCGAGCGTGTGCTGGCTGAATTTGGCGACGCCGCGCGAACGCCGGCGCAGCATGCCGTTGGTGCCGGGCGAGCGATAGCCGCAGACGATGTTGATCGGCTGGGAGGCGCCAACCTGGCGATAGACCAGCCACAGCGTATCGAGCGTGCGCGGATCCATGCGCACGGCCTGGTTCTGGCGCCAGTCGCGCATGAACCAGTCGATCTTCTTCAGCGCGGCGGAATCATAGGAGCCGTTACGCTTGTAGGTGATGTTGATGGTCTCGCCCGTATGCAGGTGGCGCATATAGAGCGAGCGAGTATCGCCATTGGCAATCGCGTCCTGCGTCGGCCCGACCAGAACCGTCGTCATCACGGTGGATGCGAGGGAAATGGCCAGAATGCGACCGGTACGCGAAACTTTGATCCGGGGCAAAAGGCTGAGTGGGTTCTGCACGATTAGCACTCTCGGCAAATAGGCGAGGGAACCAGAGCCGAGCGTATTTCCACAAATGGGACGCTCGGCGCCAGGTCCGGATTGCCGGAGTCTTGCCGAGATTGGTTAAAGCACCGTTGATGCACCGTTCGACCCCTAATATCTAGCCGTTGAAACCGGCCTTGGGAGTGGCCTTTTGCTTGGGAAACGTGGCAAAAAGACGAACGCGGGTTGGCGAACGCCAACCCTTACCAAACATGGTAAATCGTTGCATAACAGATTTCAGCCGGGAAGGCCAAGCGCCGAAATCACCTTCCGGTCATATCCGTAGATGTCGTTGAGGCGCTGCAATTCGCCGTCACCGTCCACATAGGCGGTGAAATAAGCGATGTGGACCGGAATTTTCCTCTCCAAATCAATGCGCTGCTCTTCCCCGCCCTGCAGGCCGCGGACGCTGTCCTCAGTCCAGCCATTGCCCATCACGAGCTCGGCAAATTTATAGGGGTTATCCACACGCACGCAGCCATGGCTGAAGGCCCGTTCGTCACGCGAGAACAGGTTGCGCTGCGGCGTGTCGTGCAGATAGACCGAGAAATTGTTCGGGAACATGAACTTGATGAAGCCGAGCGCATTGCGCTCACCCGGCGGCTGGCGCACCTGCATCTGGCCGCCGACATAGCTCACTTCATAGCCCCGGCGCTCGAGATAGCCGGGATCCTGGGCGAGCTTGGGCATATATTCCTTCTTGATGATCGACTGCGGTACGTTCCAGGACGGATTGACCACCACGAAGCTCATCTGATCGGAGAAGATCGGCGTCGGCGTATTGGCCTTGCCGACCACCACCCGCGCCTCATAGCTCAGCACGCCGTCCTTGGTGAACCAGACCTTGTACTCGGGCACGTTCACGAAGACATTGGTCAGGCCCATGTCATGGGGCAACCAACGCCAGCGCTCCATATTGGCGATGATCTCGCTCTCGGTATTGACGCGCGGCTGGCGCAGGGCCGCATTGAGGGCGACCACCGTGGCTGGACCAAGCGTGCCGCTGGCCTTGAGATTGCGGGTGGCCTGGAAGTCGCGCACCGCCGCCTGCAATGCCTCGTCATAGACATCGCTGTCGGCATCGCTGGCCGTCAGGCCGAGGCGCGTGCGCAGCACCGCAACCCGGGTGTCCGTCATGCCCACCTTCAGCGTGGGACCGGCAGGAACTTCCGGCAGAGTGGCTTCGGCGGCGGCGGCATTGGCGGCCCTGACGTCGGCCAGCTTCTGCTTCAGCGCCAGGTATTGCGGCGAGGCCGGATTGTAGCCGTCAAGCACCGTGACAGGATCGGAGGCGATCGCCACCGAAGCGAGCGCCGCCACCGGGTCGGGCATGTTGGGAGCCTTGGCGATGTCGCGGCTGATCTGCCGGGTGTCGACCCGGCCCGAGGAAGCCTGGCGGACATAGGTAAGGACAGCCGCGCTCAGCGCGATCTCGGCATCCGCCTGGGCATCGGCGCTCGCGCCGCTCAGGGCGTTGAGCCCGGCAACGCGGAAAGCCGAGGCGTCAAGGCCATCCTCGCCTGCGCGGTTCATGCGATCGACCAAGGCCTTGGCCGCGGGCGTGAGCGCACCATTGTCGATCCAGAGCGGCGTCGCGCCGCGCAGCGCGTAGAAATCGCTGATGGCCTGCGCGTCGGCGCCACGCTTGGCGACGTAATCGGCAAGCCTGGCGGCGAGATTCATGGTGACGGCGGCAGGAGCAACCGATGGCGCGGGAGCAGGCGTGCTGGCCTCAGCGGGCGGCACGGGCTCAGCCTTGGGCTCGACCTTGGGTGCCTGCGTCTCGGCCGGAACGGCAGCGGGGATTTCCGGGGTCGGTGCCATGCTGGGGGCGGGCTGCCCGGCCGGCGAAGCGGTAGCCACGGACTGGGAACCCGTCGGCGTGGCCCCGTCCTTGGGGGCCGTTGCGGAGATCGAGGACGGCGTGTCCGGGGCAACGGCCGTCTCGGCCGGCTTCGGTGCCATTTCGACGGGAGCCGGCACCGGAACGGGGCCGACCGGCGCGGGCGCAAGGGTCGCGGTCGAAGCCGGTGCGGCGTCCGGCTTGACATGCTGCACGCTCACCCGCTCCTGCGGCGAAGCGGCGGCCGGCGCGGTCTGCGGCACGGCCGGGGCGAAGGCGCTCTGCTTTTCGCCGGCACTCAGGCCGGGAACCGACGGCGCGGCAGCATCGGGCTTATGGCTGGTGGGCGTACCGCTGTCTTGGGCATAGGCCGGGAGCAATATGGCGCTCAAGCTCAAAGCCAGAGCGACCGAACTCAACAAATTAGCGCGGTAACTCATAAGATTCCTCAATCTCCGGCGCCCAATGTCCCAACGCCGCCTGCAATTGTGTCGATAGTGACAAGTACCATGCCAGATTCAAGACAAATTCTGGTGTGCAAACGATCACATAACCGTTCACGCCGCCTGGTGAGACTCGCCCGTTTCTCCGGCTCTCACGCCGATCGACGCTTCGTCAAGCCCAAGTTCCTTGAGCTTGCGATAAAGCGTGGATCGTCCGATGCCGAGCTTGCGCGCGACTTCGGTCATCTGCCCGCGATGATGGCGGATGGCAAATTTCAGCATGTCCGTTTCCAGCGATTCCAGCGTGCGGACGTCCCCTCGCGCATCGAGCATGGTCATGGTGTGGGGTTCGCGCACCGTGATGATCTCGCGCAGCGGTGTCCCGGTGATCATGGCCGGACCGATGTGCACCGGCTTGGGCGGCAGCAGCGGCGCAGAAGGGATGCGCACGTCGAACCCATCCACGCGGGCGGCGATCTGCGGCAGGTCCGGCACGCCGATCTCGTCGCCTTCAGCGAGAATCACCGCGCGATACATCGCATTTTCGAGTTGGCGCACATTGCCGGGCCAGTCATAGGCCGTGAGCAGCGCCTGGGCCTCGGCGCTGATGCTGCGTACGGCCTTGCCTTCCTCGGCCCCGAAGCGTGCGAGAAAATGCCAGGCAAGGTCGGCGATATCCTCACGCCGCACCCGCAGCGCCGGCAGCATGATCGGGAAGACATGGAGGCGATAATAGAGGTCTTCGCGGAACAGCCCCGCCTTGACCAGATCGATCAGGTTGCGGCTGGTCGAGGAGATCAGGCGGAAATCCGTACGCACAGCCCGCCGGGCGCCGAGCGGTTCGATCTCGCCGCTGCGCAGCGCGTCGAGCAGCTTGACCTGCAGGACGGGCGACAATTCGCCGACATTGTCGAGAAAGAGCGTGCCGCCATGGGCCTCCGCCAGCTTGCCGGCCTGCTTGTCGACGGCACCGGCCGCGTTCTTGTCCTGGCCGAACAGGATGCGTTCGGCCTCGGCCTCCGGCAGGGTGCCGCAATTGACGGCCACGAACGGCCGGCCGCGGCGTTCGCCGCCGCCATGGATCGCCTGCGCCACCATCTGCTTGCCGGTGCCCGCTTCGCCCTCGATCAGCACGGGAATGGTCGACCCCGCCGCTTTCTCGGCCAGGCGCACCACCCGCTCCATCTCCGGACCGCGGGCAACCAGATCCTTGAGGCCGAGCTGACCCGTGACGCGCTTGGCGAGCACGGCCACTTCGCGTTCCAGCGCGCGGTGCTTGAGAGCATTGCGGATCGAGGCCTGCAGACGCTCCGCCCCCACGGGCTTGACCACGAAATCGGCCGCACCCGCCTTCATCGCCGAGATTACGGCATCGATCGAGCCGTGGGCCGTCTGCACGATCACCGGAACCTGCAGGCCGCGGGCCCGCATGCGGCCGAGCACGCCCATGCCGTCGAGATCAGGCATCACCAGGTCCAGGACGAGAAGATCGATCTTGCCGCCTTCGAGTTCACGCAGCGCCGCTTCGCCACTGTCGACAAGGCAGGCATGATAGCCAAAACGCCTCACCATGGCCTCGAGAAGCCGGCATTGCACCGGATCGTCGTCGGCGATCAGAACAGTCGAGCCCATCAATCCCCCGTCCCATTTCATCCGGCGCAGCGATCGGATGCCGATCCCTGCGGAAACCCGGCATCGCCGCGCGCCAGCACGAGGCCACCCTCCGGAGAGGCGCCACGATTTCACCCGGGCGAAGCGCCCCGTGTGCCGTTTCGGATCATCTAGGAGGAGAAGCGTGAAGGACTGCTTAACGACGTTTCATCAAAGTCACATTCCGCTGAGATGGTTGAAACCGCGGCCGCGAACGGCGATATGTGGGATCATCACGGGGCCGTATCGCCGGCCCGGCTTTGTTGCAAACACGGAGTGTCAGCCTCCGGCTGGCATTCAGGAATGCCGTTCGAACGATAACCGCAATCGTAGTGCCAAGCGGTCTCAAGGAGTTTTCATGGCCGGCCAATCTTTTTCCGCATCCTCCGGTTCCTCTTCATCCGAGGCATCCAAGGCTGATTCGCCGGAGACCAGGGCCGACCGGAAGGGCAGCGAACTCGGCCGATTGCCTGAATGGAATCTCGCCGATCTCTACCCGGGCATCGATTCGCCCGAGATTGCCGCCGATCTCGACAGGGGCCTGGCCGACTGTCTTGCCTTCGAGGAGGCCCATAAGGGCAAGCTCGCCGAGATTCTGGCCGGCAAGGAGGGCGCCCGCCGTCTCGCCACCATCATCAAGACCTATGAGGGCCTCGAGGACAGGCTCGGGCGCATCGCCTCCTTCGCTGGCCTCGTCTATGCCGGCGACACCACCGATCCCGTCCGCGCCAAATTCTATGGCGACGTGCAGGACAAGCTGACCACCGCCTCCTCCCACCTCCTGTTCTTCACGCTGGAGCTCAACCGCATCGACGATGCGGCCTTGGCCGAGGCGGTCGAGCAGCAGACCGAAGAAGACTTGGCGCTCGCCCATTGGAAGCCCTGGCTCGACGACATCCGCATCGAGAAGCCCTATCAGCTCGAGGATCGCGTCGAGCAACTGTTCCACGACAAGTCGGTCACCGGTCGCGGAGCCTGGAACCGCCTGTTCGACGAAACGATCTCGGGCCTGCGTTTCCGGGTGGAGGACAGTCAGGAACTGACGCTGGAGCCGACCCTGAACCTGCTGCAGGATCCCTCCCCGGCCAAGCGCGAGAAGGCGGCCCATGCCCTCGCCCGCACCTTCAAGGATAATCTCAGGCTGTTCACCCTGATCACCAACACGCTGGCCAAGGACAAGGAGATCTCCGACCGCTGGCGCGGCTTCGAGGATGTCGCCGATTCGCGCCATCTGTCGAACCGGGTCGAGCGCGAGGTGGTCGATGCGCTGGTCTCGGCGGTGCAGGAAGCCTATCCGCGCCTGTCGCATCGCTACTATCGCCTCAAGGCCAAGTGGTTCGGGCTCGACCAGCTCAACCACTGGGACCGCAATGCGCCGCTGCCCAAGGTCGAGAGCACGCCGATTAAGTGGGAAGATGCGCGCGGCACCGTGCTGGAGGCCTATGCCGGTTTCTCGCCGCGCATGGCCGGCATCGCCCAGCGCTTCTTCGACGAGAACTGGATCGATGCGCCCGTCCGCCCCGGCAAGGCGCCCGGCGCCTTCGCCCACCCGACCGTGCCTTCGGCCCATCCCTATGTGCTGCTCAACTACCAGGGCAAGACGCGCGACGTGATGACGCTGGCCCATGAGCTCGGCCACGGC
This sequence comes from Labrys sp. E2SS-1L, assembly GCF_057073705.1. Taxonomy (NCBI): domain Bacteria; kingdom Pseudomonadati; phylum Pseudomonadota; class Alphaproteobacteria; order Hyphomicrobiales; family Xanthobacteraceae; genus Labrys; species Labrys sp. E2SS-1L. Next base: position 119,492 of record NZ_CP172712.1, read on the forward strand.
GTCCACCAGGTACTGGCAGGCCACAACGGCGCGCTGATGGCGCCGACGCCGCTGACCCTGGCCGAGACCGCCTCGGTGTTCGGCGAGATGCTGACCTTCCGCGCCTTGCTGGCAGGGGCGGCCAGCCCGGCGCAGAAGAAGGCCATGCTCGCCGCCAAGGTGGAGGACATGATCAACACGGTGGTGCGCCAGATCGCCTTCTATTCCTTCGAGCGCAAGGTACATGTCGAGCGCCGCCAGGGCGAGTTGACCGCCGACCGCCTCGGCGAGATCTGGCTGTCCGTTCAAGAGGAAAGCCTCGGGCCGGCCATCAAGATCGGGCCGGGCTACGAGACCTTCTGGACTTACATCCCGCACTTCATCCACTCGCCCTTCTACGTCTATGCCTACGCCTTCGGCGACTGCCTGGTGAATTCGCTCTATGCCGTCTACGAAAAGGCGCATGACGGCTTTGCCGAACGCTATCTCGCCATGCTGGCGGCCGGCGGCACCAAGCATCATTCCGAACTGCTCGCCCCCTTCGGCCTCGACGCGCGCGATCCTGCCTTCTGGCAGATCGGCCTCAACCTGATCGAGAGCATGATCATAGAGCTCGAAGGAATGGAGTGAGGCTGACAGCGCTGCAGGCAGCGGCTTTACTGCCTCACCCTTCTCCTCTCCCCGCCGGGGGGAGGCAATGACTGGTGCCGAGCGAGACGATGCCAGCCCCGACTTGATCGCAACACCGAAGTCTCCCTCTCCCGGGCCGGGAGAGGGTGTTGCGGACTGCGGCCATCCTCATCCCGCGGCAATCGCCTCCAGCTCCACCAGCCAGCCCGGTTCGAGCGTTTCAACCACGATGGCCGTGGTCGGGATGCGGCGGCTGCCAAGAGCCTCGAGCCGCGCCGCCTGATTGGCTTCGACATAGGCGGCATCGCGCAAATAGCTGGTGACGCGCACCAGATTGTCCACGCCCATGCCGGCCTCGGCAAGGATGCGCCGGATATTGGACCATACGCAGTCGAGTTGCTCCGCCAGACCGGCGGGCGCCCTCCCCGCCAGATCGAGGCCCATGGTACCGCTGAAGAAAAGCAGGCGCTGCGGCCTCACCACTTCCATGGCGTGGACGTAGTCCGGTGTCGCTTCATAGATGCCTTCAGCAGGATTTCGCACTATCATCTGCATGATCAGAGCTCCTTGGTTGGGCTATTCTGAGCAGAAAAATCTTCGATAAAAAGTGATTTTTGCCGAATGAAATCAAAAACGAAGGATCTTCAGCCGAATGAAAGGCCAGACCGTATCCTCGACGATTTCGACCGAAAGATCTTAAGTGCGCTGAGCGCGGATGCGCGCCAGACCTATGCCGAGATCGGCCAGAATGTGGGACTTTCCGCTCCGGCCGTGCATGAACGCGTCAAGCGGCTGCGCGAATCCGGCGTGCTCAAGGGTACGACGGCCGTTCTCGACGCCCAGGCCATCGGCAAGCCCTTCCTCGCCTTCGTGCATGTCGACACCGAGGGCTGGGGCAAGAGCGAACGCATGATGACACTGCGCCGCTTTCCCGAGGTGGAAGAGATGCATTCGGTAGCCGGCGATACCGGCGTGGTCATGAAGGTCCGCACCCGACACGCGCGGGCCATGGAGCATTTCCTCTCCCAGCTCTATGTCCTGCCGGGCGTCAGGGGCACCAAGAGCTATGTGGTGCTCTCCACCTATCTGGAACGGGCAATCCAGCCCCTGGCCACCGAGGATTGGCCGGAAATCCCGCTGCCGCGGGATTAAGTTCAATATCCGGCTCTCCTGGGCGGCGTCCGCCTGCCCGCAATGCCCGTGCAATCCGCTCACCCTAGGTTGCGCCCGCATTCGGGAGCTGGACGATGATCCGCAGGAAGCAATGGGCTGCCAGGGCAGCCGGCTATGGGCTGCATGCCTATATCAGTGGCGTGATGCGCACCACGCGCTTCGCCCCTCTGCCGGGCGAGCAGCGGCCCTGGGAGAGGACGGACGGTTCCTTCATCGCACTGACCTGGCATGGCCAGCAAATGCTGAGCGTCGCAGCCCTGCGCGGGGCACCGCGCACCAGCGTGCTGGTCTCGCTGCATTTCGACGGCTCGGTGATCGCCACGGCACTGGCGCGGGCCGGCTACGGCACCATCCGCGGCTCGGGCACCCAGACCCGGGCCAAGATCCGGGGCAAATGCGGCATCCCCGCCTTCCTGGCGATGCGCCAGGCGCTGGAAACCGGCACCAATGTGCTGATGACGGCCGACGTGCCCAAGGTCGCGCGTGTCGCCGGCAAGGGCGCGGTGCAGCTGGCGCGGGCGACCGGACGGCCGATCTTCCTGTTCGCGGCGGTGACCAGCGCCCGCATAGACCTCGACAACTGGGACAAGGCCAGCCTGGTCCTGCCCTTCGGGCGCGGCTGTGTATTGTGGTCGGAGGCCCTCACCGTAGCCAGCGATGCCGACGCAGCAGAGATCGACGCGGTCAGCCATCGCATCACCATGGGGCTCGACGACCTGCACGCCGAAGCCCATCGGCGGCTGCGTTCCGGGAGCTGACGGCGCCCTTGCGCGTTTTGGCTGGATATTGCCGCGCTTTGGCATGGCTCTGCGTTCCGAGGAGGCAAGGGCTGCAGCTAAGAGGGACGAAGCCTCAAAGAAGTACGTTCCTTCCACGGCCGAACAGCGGACGCAAACATGGCAATTCTTCTCGGCCTGGCGGCAGCCCTGTGCTGGGGCGGCACGGATTTCCTCGGCGGCGCGGCGGCGCGGGCGCTCGGGGTGCGCCAGTCCCTGTTCTTCAGCCAGGCCATCGGCTTTGCCGGCCTGTCGCTGCTGGTCCTGGTCCTGCCTGGCATCCGCGGCCAGACGGCGTCGGCCCCGTCGGAGGCCTGGCTGTGGGGCCTTGCCGCCGCCCTCTGCAATTTCCTGGGCATGCTGGCCCTGCTGTCCGCCCTGGCTCGCGGCAAGGCCGCCCTGGTCGCCCCCCTCACCGCTACCTATGGTGTGATCACCACCTTGCTGTCACTGGCAACCGGCGAGATACTGGGCTGGTGGGCCCTGGCGGGCCTGGCGCTCTGTTTCATCGGGGTACCCTGCACGGTCTACGCGCCGGATGACGACAGCGCCTCGGCGGGTTCGAGGACTTCTCTGCGCCTAGCACTGGCGGCGGCTCTGTTCTTCGGTATCGGCTTCTGGCTGCAGGGACACCTGGCGCTGCCCGGGCTCGGCACCACGGCGACGCTGTGGCTGCTCTATGCCACCAATCTGATCTGTCTTGCCGGCATGCTCGCGGTGCGGCCGGCAGAGTTCCAGCCACCGCCTTCATCGCTCTGGCTCCTCATCACCGCGATCGGCCTGCTCAGCCTGTGCGGCTTCGGCACGCTGGCCCTGGGCGCGCTCACCGGGGCCGTCGCGGTGGTCACCGTGCTGAGCACGCTGTCCGGCGCTGTCACCGCCGCCCTCGGCGTGGTGCTGCGCGGCGAAAGGCTGTCGGCGCTGCAATGGTTCGGCATCGCCACCGCCCTTCTCGGCGTCCTCCTGCTCAGGATCGGGGGCTAGCCGGCGTCCCCGGCACCGCTGCCTCGTTCCGGCGCAAGGGCGACCAGCCGAGCGTCATGCCGGCCGCCGCGACCAGGATGGCGCCGGCACCAACCATCTGCAGCCAGTCCAGGCGGTGGCCGAAGGCGACGAGGTCGACCAGGATCGCCACCACCGGATAGATGAAGGAGAGCGCGCCGGTGAGGCTGGTCGGCAGCTTCTGGATGGCGCCGTAGAGCAGGATATACATCAGTCCGGTATGGACGATGCCGAGCGTGCCCAGGATGGCCCAGGTCTGTTCGCCGACGGGTGGATGGGATAGGCTGGCGAGCGGGGCCAGCATCAGGGTGCCCACGATCACCTGGATCAACGCGATCAGGTGCGGCGGCACGCCCTTGAGCTTCTTGGCGACCAGAGCGGCGATGGCATAGAAGAAGGCGGCGCCGAGCGCCAGGCCGATGCCGACCAGATAATCGGTCCCCGCAGCCCCGCTTTTGGCCTGCACGATGCCGAGCATGCCGGCAAAGGCGAGGCCGAGCCAGAACAGCTTTGACGCCGTCAACTTCTCCGAAAAGAACAGCACGCCGAAACCCACCAGCATGAAGGGCTGGGTGTTGTAGACGGCGGTGGCGATCGAGATCGAGGCGCGCGGATAGGCGGCAAACAGCATGAGCCAGTTCGCCACGATGGCGACGCCGCCGACCACGGCGAGGCCGATCTGCCGCACCGTGATGACGTCGCGCCTGAAAAGGCCGAGCCCCAGGCAGATCAAGGCGAGCGTGCCCGCCCCGAACAGGCAGCGCCAGAACACCACGTCGATGACCGGCTGGCCGGACAGGATGACGAACCAGCCGATCGTGCCGGATATGATCATGGCCGCCGTCATCTCGGCCGTTCCGCGGAGCTTGTCCATGGCATGCACCTCACAAAGGAGGCTGAATTCTATTCGGGCACCGTGCAGTTTTATATGGATAGGATTAGGCAAGATATGACATCCTCCTAAATCACGAAGGAAAAATCGTGGATTGGCATCATGCTTGATGAAGTGGACAAACGCATCGTCGACATTCTGGTCGAGAATGCCCGCATCTCGCTGAAGGAACTGGCGGGCCGGGTGAACCTGTCCTCCCCCTCGACCTCGGAACGTCTCAGACGCTTGGAGGAGCGCGGCGTGATCCGCGCCTTCACCGTGGACGTCGATCCGCAGGCCCTCGGCTATACGCTGCAGGCGATCGTGCGCATCCGCCCCCTGCCCGGCCAATTGCCCCGGGTGCAGAGGCTGATCGAGGAAATCCCGGAATTCTCCGAATGCGACAAGGTCACCGGCGACGACTGCTTCGTCGCCCGGCTGCACCTGCGCTCGATCGAACAGCTCGACGAGATCCTCGACCGCCTCATCGACAAGGCCGAGACCAACACCGCCATCGTCAAGTCGCAGCCGGTAAAGCGCCGCCTGCCGCCGCTGTGAGGGCGCGCTTCGCCGAGACGAGATCAGCGCAGGAACAGCAGGGCCCCCGTCGCCACCAGCAGCAGCCAGGCGATGCCGTCCCATTCCGTCAGCGAGGAGGATGGCGCCCGGCGACGAGCCCCGAACGCCGCCATCGCCTGCAGCACGGCAAACAGGGCGAGCAGCGCGGCGAAGGTCGCCGCAAAAGCCTTCGATCCACAGGCCGCCAGCAAGGCGGCGAAGAGGACTTCGGCAGCAAAGACGTGAATGGTTACCCTGGACACGATGTCCAGTTTTTTCGGGACTGAATGCGACATGGCGGAAGCGGTTCTGAAAATGCCTTGTTCTTACGCCGGCCCGCGAAAGCATTCGGTCGGACGAGGGAAAGATAAGGACGTTATCCTGCCCTGCCGCAATTGTTCGGCGGGCTGACATCGAAGGCATTTTATGAAATGGCATGCCCATTACACAAATAAATATTGTGTATTATTTGGAGCATAACGCGTAAGCAGGATATAAGGACACCGGCCCTGCTTTAGACAGGCGGTGCAATATCCCGGGGTCGCAGGCGTCGCGCCTGCAACGTCCTCACCTCAGTCGCAGCGCAGCAGGGAGGGCGGCGTACCGATGTCGGCGACCACTGCCTCGAAGCGGCGGGTTTCGGGATCGCGGACCAGGAGATGGCCGGAAGCGATGCCGAAATAGGCGCCGTGGAGCTGCAATTCGCCGGCATCGACGCGGCGGCGCACGCTGCCGAAGGTCATCAGATTGGCAAGGCTCTGTTCCACGGCGGCCAGAGCGAGGCGGGTGATGTAGTCTTCGGACGGCGTCTCGCCGGGATCCTCGAGCGTATCCACCGCCGGGGCGATGATCGACATCCATTTGCCGATGAAATCCCCGGAGGACAGCGGCGCCCGCTTCTCGGCGAAGGAGCGGATGCCGCCGCAGCTGGCATGGCCCATGATCACGATATGCTTGACCTTGAGCGCCTCGACCGCAAATTCCAGCGCGGCGCTGGTGCCGTGGAACTGGCCGCCCGCTTCATAGGGCGGCACGATATTGGCGACGTTGCGCACCACGAACAGCTCGCCGGGCCCGGCGTCGAAAATCACTTCGGGCGAGACCCGCGAATCACAACAGCCGATCACGAGCACTTCAGGGCTCTGCCCCGTGGTTCCCAAGGTCTCGTAGCGCTGGCTTTCCCGGGAGAAGCGATCACCAAGGAAAGACTTGTAGCCGGCGATGAGACTGTCGGGGAACATGGGATCTCCTCGGAGCGCGGACATCCTGTCCGCTCTTGAAACGACAACGGTCGAGAAGAGAGCGAGGCGGTGATCTCAGGAGACACCGCCATGCATGGATACCGGAAGAGGGCGGATACCGCGACATGCAAACATGCCGTCGAGAGGCCCGCCCTCCCGGGATTATGCCGCCAGGTTGCGCAGCACGAACTGCAGGATGCCGCCGTTCTTGAAGTAGTCGAGCTCATCCAGTGTGTCGATGCGGCAGAGCAGCGGCACCTTGACGACCTTGCCGTCGGCGAAGGTGATCTCGGCCTCGATGGTGGCGCGCGGCTTGATCGTCTCGATACCCTCGATCGTCACCGTCTCGTCGCCCTTCAGGCCCAGCGTCTGCCAGGAGGTGCCTTCGGCGAAGGTGAAGGGCACCACGCCCATGCCGACCAGGTTGGAGCGGTGGATACGCTCGAAGCTCTGGGCGATCACGGCGCGCACGCCGAGCAGCTTGGTGCCCTTGGCCGCCCAGTCACGCGAGGAACCGGTGCCGTATTCCTTGCCGGCGAACACGACCAGGGGCACGCCCTCGGCCTTGTAACGCATGGCCACGTCATAGATCGGGGCTTCCACGCCATCGGGATAATGGATGGACAGGCCGCCTTCGATGCCCGGCAGCATCTGGTTCTTGATGCGGATATTGGCGAAGGTACCGCGCATCATCACCTGATGGTTGCCGCGGCGGGTGCCGTACTGGTTGAAGTCCACCGGGCGGACCTGATGGTCGCGCAGATATTCGCCCGCCGGGCTCGCCGCCTTGATCGAACCGGCCGGGGAGATGTGGTCGGTGGTGATCGAGTCGAGGAAGAGGCCAAGGACGCGGGCCTTGTGCACGTCGGTGGGCGGCACCGGCGTCTTGGTCATACCGTCGAAATAGGGTGGGTTCTGCACATAGGTCGAACGCTCGTCCCAGGCATAGGTCTGCCCGGCCGGGGCCGAGATCTTCTGCCAGTTCTCGTCGCCCTTGAAGACGTCCGCATATTTGGACTTGAACATCGCCTGGGTGACGAATTCGTCGATCACCGCCTGAATCTCGGCACCATCGGGCCAGATGTCGGCGAGGAAGACGGGCTTGCCGTCGCTGCCGGTGCCGAGCGGCTCCAGCGTGAGATCGACCTGCAGGGAGCCGGCCAGCGCATAGGCGACCACCAGCGGGGGCGAGGCCAAATAGTTGGCCTTGACGTCCGGATTGACGCGGCCCTCGAAGTTGCGGTTGCCCGAGAGCACCGCGGCGGCGACGATGTCACCCTTGTTGACGGCCTCCGAGATCGGCTCGGGCAGCGGGCCCGAATTGCCGATGCAGGTGGTGCAGCCGAAGCCCACCAGGTTGAAGCCGAGGGCATCGAGGTCCTTCTGCAGGCCGGACTGGCTGAGATAGGCTTCCACCACCTGCGATCCCGGGGCGAGCGAGGTCTTGACCCAGGGCTTGGACTTCAGGCCCTTGGCCGCCGCCTTGCGGGCGAGCAGGCCGGCCGCGACCAGCACGGAGGGATTGGAGGTGTTGGTGCAGGAGGTGATGGCAGCGATCGTCACCGCGCCGTGGCCGATGCCATAGTCGGTGCCGGCGACGGCCTGGGTCTTGCCGGCCTCGTCTGGCTTCTTGAACTCGCCTTCCAGCGCGGCGAGGAAGCCGGCCTTGGCATCGGAGAGCAGGACGCGGTCCTGCGGGCGCTTGGGACCGGCCAGCGAAGGCAGCACGGTGGCGAGATCGAGCTCGAGGATGTCGGTGAACACCGGATCGAAGCTCGCCGCGGTGCGGAACATGCCCTGTTCCTTGGAATAGGCCTCGACCAGCGCGATGCGGTCGGCATCACGGCCGGACTTGTCGAGATAGCGCAGCGTCTCGGCATCGACTGGGAAGAAGCCGCAGGTCGCGCCATATTCCGGCGCCATGTTGGCGATGGTGGCCTTGTCCTCCAGCGTCATGGCGTCGAGGCCCTGGCCGAAGAACTCCACGAACTTGCCGACCACGCCCTTCTTGCGCAGCATCTGGGTGACGGTGAGCACGAGGTCGGTGGCGGTGACGCCGGCCGGCAGCTTGCCGGTGAGGCGGAAGCCGATGACTTCGGGGATCAGCATCGAATTGGGCTGGCCGAGCATGGAGGCCTCTGCCTCGATGCCGCCGACGCCCCAGCCGAGCACGCCCAGGCCGTTGACCATGGTGGTGTGGCTGTCGGTGCCCACCAGCGTGTCGGGATAGGCGACGGTGACACCGTCCTCTTCCTTGGTCCACACCGTCTGAGCCAGATATTCCAGGTTGACCTGGTGGCAGATGCCGGTGCCCGGCGGCACCACGCGGAAATTGTCGAAGGCCGACTGGCCCCATTTCAGGAAGCGGTAGCGCTCCTGGTTCTGTTCATATTCGCGGGCGACATTGTTCTTGAAGGCGTCGTTGTTGCCGAAATAGTCGACGACGACGGAGTGGTCGATGACCAGGTCCACCGGCACCAGCGGGTTGATGCGGGTGGGATCGCCGCCCAGCGCCTTCATGGCGTCACGCATGGCGGCAAGGTCCACCACGGCCGGCACGCCGGTGAAGTCCTGCATCAGCACGCGGGCGGGGCGGAAGGCGATCTCGCGCTCGGCCTTGCCGCGATTGGTGAGGAAGGCGGCGATGGCTTCGATGTCGCCCTTGGAAACGCTGCGGCCATCCTCGAAGCGCAGGAGGTTCTCGAGCAGGACCTTCATGGAGACCGGCAAGGCGGAAATGCCGGGAAGACCGTTCGCTTCCGCTGCCTTCAAGGAATAATAGGTATAGGTCTTCGAGCCCACCTGAAGTGTCTTGCGGGCTTTGAAGCTGTCGAGAGAGGCCATGGCAGGTTCCCTGAAAAAGGCCGGGGAGCGTCCCCAAGCCTATGATAGGTCAGCGGAATTCGCGCTCGCGAGGCGATTTGTGCGGCGCGGGATGGTGCGTTTATAGAAGGATTCCAGTCAGGCCGCTACTGCCTATTTGGCGACGTCTGCCATGCCCGGATCGCGGGGTCTGCCACCGGACGGGTAGGAGGCGGGAGCGGCAGAAAAATCGATCGGATTTTTACGCTTTGTTAAGGCTGCCGGCCGATTCCGGGGCAGAACACCGCGTTTCCTCTCTATTTCCGCGGTGTGACCATCGACACGGCACGCTCGCGCCGCAATCGGCATCTACTCCGCCAGCTTCAGCTTTCAGAACGCGGCCGAACGTTTGCTCTTGAGGATATCATGCAGCCCTTTGCCCCCTTGCTCGCCAAGCTTCGCACCGAGTTCCGGCATGCCTGGTTCCCGACCCTGCTGATCTGCTCGATGGTGATCCTGCATGACCTGGCCACCGGCATCCAGCATGGCGGCCTGGTGGTGGCGTTGCTGATCGCCGCCTTCATTCTCGCGCGCCCCGCCTTGCTGCGCCAGCGCTCGCCGCTGCAGAGCTGGCGCCACAGCCTGATCTATGCCGGCACCATCCTGGTTGCGACCCTGGTCTCCCTGGGCACGCTCGACTGGCTGAAGCTCTAGGAACGGAGGACGACGGTCGAAGCGTTGCCGTATTCACGGTCGTTACGACATTGTCCATGGCTCGGCGCCTTCAGGTGCCGCTCGCGCCAAAGCTCGCTTGCGCCATGTCGAGAAAGGCCGACAGGGCGCTCGAAACATAGCCATCCGCCCGGCGCACGAACAGCGTATCGACCTCGGATCGCCCGGGCGGGAGGTCATGGATGGCGATCCTGCCCTCCTGCCAGGTGCCAGCCACGACGCTTCTCGGCAACAAGGTGACGCCGACGCCGGCCGAGACACAGCTGATGATCGCTTCCAGCGAACCGAATTCCAGCGGCCTTGCGGTCACGATTCCTCTCTCGGCCAGCAAGGCTTCGAGCCGCTGGCGATAGGAGCAACCGATCTGGAACACGATCGTCTTCAGATCCGCGACCGCAGCCAGTTCGTCGATGCTGCGATGGTTGCGCGCGGTGACGAGGACGAGTTCTTCCCGGAAGACCACCTGCCAGCTCAGTTCCGGATGGCTGACAGGGCCGGCAACGAAGGCGCCTTCGAGGCGGCATGCCAGCACCTCGTCCACGAGCTTGCGCGTGGTGCCGGTGGCGAGGACGAGCCGGACGGCGGGGTAGGCCTTGGCAAACCGGCTGAGCAGGCCGGACAGCCGCAGGGCCGCCGTCGTTTCCAGGCTGCCGAGCGACAGGGCGCCACTCGGCACGCCCTCGTCCTGCGCGGCCATTCGCGCATCCGCGAGCAGCCTGGCGATGCGGCTGACAAAGGGCAGCACCCGCTGCCCCGCCGGCGTGGTGGAGACACCGCGCGCATGGCGCTGGAACAGGCTGACGCCAAGGTCCTGTTCGAGTGTACGGATGCGAGCCGTCACATTGGATTGGACGGTGTTCAGCTCCTGGGCGGCCCGGTTCATGCTGCCGAGCCGGGATACGGCCTCGAAAACCTTCAGATCGGATATGTCCATGCCGGTCGCATCCGCCACCAATTGGCTAATCTTAAAAAGAGATAACTCATATCTTTTATATTCGTTTTTATAGATTGATACAGGCTCGTATGGTCGTCAAGCGTGACAATCGAGGGTCGACGAATGGCCGGCACCACCATCTTGGACCGTGGCGGGAATTCCCGGGAGGGCAGCCTCAATCTGTGGAGGGCCATTCTGTCCGCCTTCTGTGCCAGCCTGATCGGCATCGGCCTTGCCCGCTTCGCCTACACGCCGCTGCTGCCCGCGATCGTCGATGCGCGCTGGTTCGAGGCCTCGACGGCCGCCTATCTCGGCGCCGCCAACCTGGCTGGCTATCTTGCCGGCGCCCTCATGGGCCGGCCGATGGCCGGGCGTTTCTCGACAGTGGCCACTCTCAGGGCCATGATGGCCCTGGCCACCCTCACCTTTTTCGCCTGCTCTTATCCGTTCGGCTTTGCCTGGTTCTTCGCCTGGCGCTTTGCCGCCGGGCTGGCGGGTGGCGTGCTGATGGTCCTGGCAGCTCCAACCGTCCTCACCCATATCGCACCGGCAAGACGGGGGCTTGCCGGCGGCGCCATCTTCATGGGGATCGGGGCGGGCATTGCCGCATCCGGCACGCTGGTGCCATTGCTCCTGCAGCAGGGACTGCGGCAAGCCTGGCTTGGCCTCGGTGCACTCTCGCTACTGCTGATGGCCACCGCCTGGAGCGGTTGGCCGCGCGGCGAGAATGCCATGGCCCGGCCCGCCGCGTCCGGCCATGCCCCGCGAACGGCAAGCCTGCGTGCCCTTTATGCCGAATACGCCCTCAATGCCGCCGGCTGGGTGCCGCACATGATCTTCCTGGTCGATTTCGTCGCGCGGGGATTGGGTGAAGGCGTCGAGGTCGGCGCTCTCTATTGGATCATCTTCGGCATCGGCGCCACCATCGGCCCTCTGCTGGCCGGTCACCTTGCCGATCGCATCGGCTTCGGCGCGGCCTTGCGCATGGCCTTCCTGCTCGAGGCCGTCGCGGTAGCGCTGCCTGCCGGTATGGCCGGGCAGGCATGGCTGATCGGCTCGAGCCTGATCGTGGGTGCCTTCGTCACCGGCACGGTGCCGCTGGTCATCGGCCGCATCCACGAACTCCTGCCGCACCACTCTGCCCAGCAAAAACGGGCCTGGAGCCTGGCGACGGTTTGGTTCGCCCTGTTCCAGGCCGGTGCCGCCTATGCCCTGTCCTTCCTCTTCGCCCAGAGCGGCGGCAATTACCGCCTGCTCTTCGTGATCGGCGCGGCCGCGATGATCCTCGCTTTGGCGATCGATCTCGTCGCCAACGGCATTGGCCGTCCTGGCAACGAAGGCAGGCAAGGCTGAGCGCCGTGGCATCGGGAACCGGCCGGGCACGGCCATATCCTTTCCCATCCGGAGCTTTACCTCCCACCGCTGCATGCCGATGATGCCCGCGAGGGGAATCGTACAGGGGGGAACTGGGTATGAGGAAGGTCGGATTCGCGACCCTCGTTGCGGCCGCCACCATGGTGGCCACGCCCGTGCTGGCTGAGCCGGTCCTGATCGAGAACGTCAAGGGCTATACCGTCCGCAACGGCGAGCTCGTCCGCTTCGACGCTCTGGTCTTCGGCGAAGACGGCAAAGTCATCGCCACCGGCACGCACAAGGAACTGGTCAAGGCCCATGCAGGTGCCGTCAAACGCGACGGCCGTGGCAAGGTGATGCTGCCAGGCCTGATCGATGCGCATGGCCATGTCGGCGGCCTCGGCGAAACGCTGACGACGATCGATCTGTCTTCGACCGCCAGTCTCAAGGCCGCCCTCAAGCAAGTGAGTGCCTATGCTGCGGCCAATCCCAAGGCGGCCTGGATTCGTGGCAGCGGCTGGAACCAGGTGATCTGGAAGCTCGGGCGCTTTCCGAACGCCGCCGAGCTCGACGCCGTGGTGAAGGACAGGCCGGTCTGGCTCGAGCGGGTCGACGGCCATGCCGGCTGGGCCAACTCGAAGACGCTCGCCTTGGCCGGCATCACCAGGGACACCAAGGATCCCGATGGCGGGCGCCTCGAACGCGATGCGCAGGGCAATCCCACCGGGGTACTGGTCGACAAGGCCATGGACCTCGTCGTCAAGATGCTGCCGGCCAAGACCGAGGCCGATCGCTCCGCCAATCTCACCGCCGCCCTCGCTCATATGGCCAGGCTTGGCCTGACAGGGGCGCATGACGCCGGCGTCGAGGCCGCCGACATCGATGTCTACAGAAAGTTCGCCGACGAGGGCCGCCTCACCGCTCGGATCTACGCCATGGTTGGCGGCGTCGGCGAGGATTTCAAGAAAGTCTCGGCTGGAGGCCCGCTGCTCGGCTATGGCCAGGACCGGTTGACGGTACGCAGTGTCAAGCTCTATGCCGACGGCGCGCTGGGCAGCCGCGGCGCTGCGCTGATCGAGCCCTATAGCGACGATCCCGGCAATCGCGGCCTGCTTTTCAAGAAACCCGAGGCGATGCAGGCCGATATCGAGACGGCACTGAAGGCCGGCTTCCAGGTCAATGTTCACGCCATCGGCGATGCCGGCAATCGCGAAGTGCTCGACGCCTTCGAGGGCGCTTTCGCCGAAGTGGGCGGGCGCGATCTGCGCAACCGCATCGAGCACGCCCAGGTGCTGGCGCTCACCGACCTGCCCCGCCTCGAGAGCCTCGGCCTCGTCGCCTCGATGCAACCCACCCACGCCACTTCCGACATGAACATGGCGGAAGACAGGGTCGGCCATGAGCGCATCCGCGGCGCCTATGCCTGGCGAACTGTGCTCAACCAGGGCACGGTGATTGCCGGCGGTTCGGACTTTCCGGTGGAATCGGCCAATCCGTTCTTCGGCCTGCACGCGGCTATCAACCGCACCGATCACGAAGGCAAGCCCGTCGCCGGCTGGCATGCCGAGCAGGCGATGACGCGGGTTGAAGCGTTCCGCGCCTTCACCCTGGATGCCGCCTACGCCGCACACCAGGAGAAGAGCCTCGGCAGCCTCGAACCGGGCAAATGGGCCGATTTCATCCTGGTCGACCAGGACATCTTTGCCGTCGATCCCCAGTTGATCTGGAAGACCAAAGTCGCGGAGACCTGGGTCGGCGGCAGGCGTGTGTTTCCTGCCGGAAGATGAGGGACGAAATCGGGGCCCCGTCGGGCAGGAACGCTGCTTTCGGCTCAGGCCCTCAGGCCTGGCCGACGCTGCCATAGACCATGCGGCCCTGCTGGAAGGTGGCCGTACGCGCAGGCATGCGGGCCACCGCCTCGGCCGAGCAACTGGCGGGAACCAGGGTGAAACCCGCCTCGTCGCCGGCCTTCGGCCAGGCGCGCTTGCCGCTGTCGTCCAGCGGCAGCACGCCGCCGGTAGCGATCGACAAGGCGCGCGAGAGGTGGAACTCGTCCGAGCCGTCATAGAGCTGGGCGTAGAGATTGGCCTTTTCCAGCATGTCGCCGCTGCCGAAGGGCGACCAATGATCGATCACGCTGTCCGTGCCGGTCATCACGAAAACGCCCTTCTCGCTGAGTTGCGGCAGCGGCATCACAAAGCTGCCGATCGGCACCGTCGAGGCGATGGCGATACCCTGCGCGGCAAAGCGGGTGGCGAGTTCGGACAATGCCTGTGGCGAGAGCGTGCTAAGCGCGAAGGCGTGGCTGATGGTAACCTTGCCCTTGAGCGCTGCGTTCTTCTCCACCGTATCGACCATGTAGTTGATCGCCGCCACGCCGGCCGGGCTGGTCTCATGCAGGTGAATGTCGACACCCTTGCCGGCATCGAGAGCGATCTGGAACATGGCGTCGAGGGATTTTTCCATGGTGCCATCGACATTGGTCGGGTCGAGCCCACCGACATAGGCGGCACCCATGGTCATCGCCTCGCGCAACAGCCCCTCGACCCCGGAGTGCAACAGGCCGTGCTGGGGGAAGGCGACGATCTCGCAGGAGAAATCTCCTCGGTGGTTCTCCAGCGCCCGCTGCACATGCTCCAGGGCCTTCAAGCCGCTGATCGGGTCGATGTTGCAATGGCCACGCGCCACCGTGCTGCCCTTGGACTGCAACAGGGCGATCAGCCCCTCGGCACGCTGCTGCGCGACGGGCAACAGCGTGGGCAGTAATTTCTGCTCCCGCGCGATCATGTCCATGATGGTCTTGCCTTGGCGCGGGCGCGGCGCCTGCCAGGGGCCGCCATAGAAAGTCTTGTCGAGATGGATGTGCATGTCGCGCATCGCCGGCAGCAGGAGCTGGCCATGCGCCCCGTAACGGGGCAGGCCGTCGGCCAGCCCGGCGTTGGCCGCAAGCAGGGCTGCGATCTTGCCGTCCTTGATCTCCAGCGTGTAGAGCGCGGTGCGGGTGCCGATCACCGTCTCGCCGTCATACTCGAAGCCTTCTTCGAGCCGCACGTCGCGGAGATAATAATGGCGATCTCGCAGCGTGGTGGCACCGGCTTCGCCGCCTGGGCGGCCGGTGCCGGCCATCGCAGCCACGGCGCTGGCACCGGCCATGCCCCTGACTGCCGAGGCGGCGCTGCGGTTTCCGCTGTGGCTGAGAACCGCCCTGAGGCTTGGCTGCTGGTGGTTTTCCACGGTGGTTTCCTGCCTTCGATCGGTTGTCTGGGCTCCCAATTTACGGGAGAGCCAATCTCGATGGCAGCGAGATTTGCCAATGCTGACCATTCGATTTAGCAATGATGGAGGCTCTCCACGAAGCGCAAATGAATAGCCAATCTTCATGCAGAAGGGAGCGGCGATTTCCGCACCCTAGGCCTCCAGCCCGCAGAAGGTGATCAGCCGCTCTGCCAGGGTGACGACGGCATCGACAGCACCGTCGCGGAAATACAGCGCCAGCTCGAAATCGGTCACCGGCTGCAATCCCTCGGCCTCCCCCAATATGCGATGGCTGGGCAGCCGGCAGCCGGCAGGCAGCAGGGTGATGCCGAGGCCGGCGGCCGACGCCGCCATGAGCGCTCCGAGGCTGGCACTGCTGTAGCCGACCCGCCAGCGTCGGCCGAGATCATCGAGGGCCTGGCACAGTTCCTCGCGATAGAGCCCATTGGGCGGGAACACCGCCAGCGGCACCGGCGCCTGCTCGATGGCCGGATGGGCCAGGCTGTCCAGCCATAGCAGGGGTTCGGGCCGGGCAGCACGTGGCGGCTGGCTGCGGCGCTGCTTGACCAGGATGAGGTCGAGTTCCTCGCGGCCATAGGCGGCATGCAGATCCGCGCTCAGGCCGCTGGTGACATCGAGCCGCAGATGCGGGTGCTCCCGGCTGAAGACAGCGAGCAGGTCGGCGGTGGGCACAGTATAATCCTCGGGCATGCCCAGCCGCAGTACGCCGTCGCGCCACAGGCCCGTCAGGGCATCATGCGCCTCCTCGTTGAGGGCGATGATGCGCCGGGCATAGCCCAGCAGCTTCACCCCCTCCTCGGTGAGCTGCACCTGATGCGAGGAACGTTCGAACAGCGGTTTGCCGAGCATCTCCTCCAGCCGACGGATCTGCTGGCTGACGGTGGACTGCGACAGGGATACGCGCTCCGCGGCACGGGTAAAGCTCATGGTGTCGCATACCGACACGAAGCTGTTCAGCAGCTGCGGATTGAACATCGGATAGCGATTCATGCGCCCACCGCCGGCACCCCTCGGTTCGATCGCCCGACAATAGACCACAGTGGGCTCGATTGCTTGGAACGAAGATGTGCAAAAGAAAACGGCGCGGTCGAGCCGCGCCGTTTCATCAAACTCGATGGAGGGTGCCTCAGTCCTTGCGGCGCAGACGCACGATCACGTCGACGCGCGCAACTTCATAGCCTGCCGGCACCTGCGGCATCTCGGCCATGTTGACCTCGCCGGGGATGTCGAGCACCTCATTGTCGCCTTCGACGAAATAATGATGGTGCTCGTGCACATTGGTGTCGAAATAGGTCTTCGACCCGTCCACGGCGAATTCGCGCAGCAGACCGACTTCGGTGAACTGGTGCAGCGTGTTGTAGACGGTGGCGAGCGAGACCGGCACACGGGCCTTGGAGGCCTCGTCATGCAGCATCTCGGCGGTGATGTGCCGATCGCCCTTCTGGAACAGCAGCCAGCCCAGCGCCAGGCGCTGGCGGGTGGGCCTCAAGCCGACGTCGCGCAGCATCGAACGCACGTCATGGAACGGGCAGCCCGTGCGCTGGTGGTCGCGGGAGGGAAGCTCGCGCGAGGGCGATGCATCCGGCGTGGCCGCCTTGGCGGAACGATCGAAGTGAATGACTGTGGTCGCTGACATGATGCGGTTCTACAACTTTTCTCGGCGACATTCTAGGGCAAGTGATGCCGCAGACGCAATCATCATAATGGCTGATGCCAACTAGCCCCTGGAAAAATGGCGCTTTTTGGCGATCATCCGCGCTTCAGGGCGGTCAGCACCTTCAACCCAGGGTGGCCGGTGACCGGCAGGCCGAGCCGGCGCTGCACGTCGCGGATGGCCTGGATGGTCTTGTTGCCGATCGAGCCGTCGGGCGTGCCGATATCATAGCCCTTGCGGGCCAGCAGGGCCTGCAATTCCTTGCGCTGCGCCCGCGACAGGCCAGGGTCGTCGGTCGGCCAGGGCGTCGCGAAGGGGCTGCCGCCCCGGATGCGGTCCGACAGATGGGCGATCGCCAGGGCATAAGACTCGGCAGCATTGTAGGAATAGATCGCATCGAAATTGCGGAAGACCACGAAGGCCGGCCCTTGCGGCCCGGCCGGCAACAGGATCGCAGCCCGGGCATTGCCGCCCTGCAGCGGCGCACCATCGATGCGTGTCACGCCCATCGCGGCCCAGGAACCGAGCGGGCGCTTCTTGGTGCGGCCGGCTAGCCCCGCCTTGAAGCCGGGCGGCAGGCGCACCTCATAGCCCCAGCGCGTGCCGGAGGTCCAGCCGGAACGGGCCAGGTAGTTGGCGGTGGAGGCGAGCGCATCAGGCACGGAATCGACCACGTCGCGGCGACCATCGCCGTCACCATCCACGGCCAGGCGCAGGAAGGTCGAGGGCATGAACTGGGTGTTGCCGAAGGCGCCGGCCCAGGAACCGACGAGATGATCGGGATTGACGTCGCCGCGCTGGATGATCTTCAGCGTGGCGATGAGCTCACCCTGGAAATAGCCCTGCCGGCGGCCCGCATAGCAGGAAAGCGTGGCCAGCGACTGCACCAGCGGGCGCGTGCCCTTGCTCTCGCCATAATTGGACTCGACGCCCCAGACCGCGACCACTACCGCCGGGTCGACGCCGTAGCGCCGCTGCACGCCCGAGAGCACCGAGCCATATCTGGACAGCATCTGCTTGCCGTCGGCCACGCGTTGCGCGTCGACCAGCGAGGCCATGTAGTCCCAGATCGGTGTCTTGAACTCGGGCTGCTTGTTCATCGCGTCGATCACGGTCATGTCCGGCTGCAGGCCGCTGAACTGCCGGTTGATAACCGATGACGACACTCCCGCCGCGCCGGCGCGCGCGCCGATGGCGGAAAGGCACTGTTGGAAGGAGGCGGCCGACGCCGGCAAAGCGGAGAGGGCGAGCAGCGCAAGGGCGGACACGACTGTCTTTTTCATGGCCATGATCATGATTCATCAAGGTAAATGAAAGATGGCCAAACCGGCCGAAATGGGGTGGGTTCGGATTAATTACGCGCAATGATTGCGTGGACGTGACGGGAGATCACGCAAATGCCTTCGCCCCTCTCGGGGGCGGGGAGCTCACCTGTTCGCACCAGGCACCCAGAGCACGTCGCCGCTGGCCTTGTGGTTGAGGTAGCGGCTGGCCACGAACAGATGGTCGGAGAGGCGGTTGACATAGGCCAGCGCCTCGGCGGAGACCAGTTCGCCCACCGATTGCGACAGCGCCACCATCACGCGTTCTGCTCGCCTGCTGACGGTACGCGCCATGTGCAAATGGCTGGCGCAGGGCGTGCCGCCCGGCAGCACGAAACTCTTCAGCGGCGCGAGGTCGGCATTCATGGCGTCTATTTCCTGCTCCAGCCGGTCGACCTGGGCCTGTACGATGCGCAACGGCGTCCAGGTGATTTCCTTCTCGCCGCCCTCGGGCGTGCACAGATCGGCGCCGAGATCGAACAGATCGTTCTGGATGCGGGCGAGCATGGCGTCGACATCGGCGTCCTCGCGGGCGCTGTGCTGGCGGGCAAGGCCGATCACGGCATTCGCCTCGTCGACCGTGCCATAGGCCTCGACCCTCAGATCGGCCTTGGAACGGCGCTCGCCGGTGCCGAGCCCGGTGGAACCGTCGTCGCCGGTACGGGTGTAGATCTTGTTGAGACGAACCATTGCGCTTGCCCGAGTTTGTTTGGCTTTCAGGGATCATTGTCATTGCCGGAGCAGCGACGCAATCCAGGGGCCGGGAAGCGGAGAGGCTGAAATGCCTCTAGTGGCCCGGCCAGGAGAGCATCCGGCCGGGCCTTGTGCCGGCACCACGTTATCCCCAACAGGCACCGGACGGGCGGACCCTAGGGGCCGGATGTAACTCAAAGGTAAACGCAGGAAGGTTTATGGCACCCATGGCGCGATGCCATTGACCGGGATAGGCCATGCGGCGGCTCACCAAGCCGCCGCGAGCCCCTCATGGGATCACTGGCTCAGGGCACCGCCGAGAAGGGCACCAAGCGCAAACGCTGCCACGGGGTACCACATGCCGTCACGGTGGCGACGATAGCCCGGCCGGTAATCGCGATAGCCGCGATAGCCGTGGTAATAGCCGGCACCATCCGGCCGGCGATTTGGTCCCCATCCCCTGGGATAGCGGTCGGGTCCGCGGTGCTGTCCACCCCAGGTGCCGGGGCGATGTTCTCTCCAGTCTCGCTGGTGTTGTTGGCGCGGAAAGAAATTTTGCGCTTGAGCGCTCGCCAATGGAGCAGCAATCACCAATGAAGCTAAGGCAATCTTGAAAAAATTCGACATGAATCGTTCCTCGGTTAATAAGAGAACCAAGGTTACGTTGCGAAATGTGAATGCAAGATGAAGCCTATATTCAAGATATCGTGGGTCTTGAAAAACGTTCTTCACTTATTTGTGAGCGAAATAGATCGCCGCCATGATGATGATGATCGCCACGGCTTGCAGCAGGACGCGCATCTGCATCAGCCGCTGGGAGCGCCAGCCATCGCCACCCTTGAGCATGTTGTGCAGGCCCATGCCGAGCACGATGGCGACCGCCAGAATGGCGAAGGGCACGAGAATATAGAAGAACTTGGCCATCCCGCGGTTCTATGCCTTCGCTTAGCCGGCGTCGAGGCCGATATGGCATCCGGTCGAAAAAGTCGCGACCACCGGTGGGGCGGCGCCCTTCCACCGCCGGCGCGGGCAATGCTATGACAAATGCGATCATCCGCTCGAATACCGCGCCGCGGCCCCCTTCGTTCGATGACGTTGTTTTCATCGCAGAGGGAGAGAGCGGTGCCCGAGTCAGCCGGCAAGATCGTGCATGTGGTGTGCTGCGGCGCCTCTTCCTTCGATTCGATCTTCCAGCTCGATAGCCTGCCGAGCGGTCCCGGCAAGGTCCTGCCCAGCCGGGTAACCGAGGTGGCCCATGGCATGGCCGCCAGCGCCGCCGCCGCGATCGCCAAGCTGGGCGGGCGCAGCGCCCTGCTCTCGCGCGTCGGCGACGATGCCATCGGTGAGCGCATCGTCGCCGACCTGACGGCAGCCGGCATCGACTGCCGCTTCATCCGTCGGGCCCGGGGCGCACGCTCGCCGATCTCGACCGTGCTGGTCGACCGCCATGGCGAGAGGCTGGTGGTGCCCTATTACGATCCGGCGCTCGGCCAGGATCCGTCCTGGCTGCCGCTCGAACTGGTCGCCCGTGCCGACGCCGCGCTCGTCGACATACGCTGGCCCGAGGGTGCAGCCGCCGTGCTGAAGGCGGCGCGCGCGGCCGGCCGCCCCGCCGTGCTCGATGCCGATACCGGCCCGGCCGGCGTGACAATGGAACTTGCCGCGCTGGCGAGCCATGTCGTCTTCTCCGAACCGGCGGCGCTGGCGCTGAGCGGCACCTCCAGCCCAGGCGAGGCGCTGCGTGTGTTGGCCGGTCGTTTCGCTGGTTTCCTCGCCGTCACGGCCGGGCCGGAGGGCTGCTTCTGGCTCGACCGTGAAACAGGCCGGATCGAGCAACTGCGCCCGCCCGCGGTCGAGGCTGTCGACACGCTGGCGGCGGGCGACGTCTTCCATGGTGCCTTTACCCTCGCCATCGCCGAAGGGGCATCCATCCCGCAGGCCATCGCCTTCGCCAATGTCGCCGCCGCCCTCAAATGCCGCAGCTTCGGCGGTCGGCTGGGCACACCCGACCGGGCCGAGGTAGAGGCGATGCTGTCTAGAGCAGAACGCGTTCAGGCGTGAACGCCCATTTGCTCTAACTCTTTGTTCCGACGCGTCTTTGCGATTCGAGGGGACTCCGTCAAATCGCAAAACACTATAGTTTGGAAAGAACAGGTCTGGAGGAAAAATGACAAATGTTGCCGAATTGCGGGCTCGCCTCGCCGAAACGCCGATCCTGCCGGTGATGGCGATCAAGGATCCAGACGAGGGTCTAAGCGATATCGACGGCCTGGTGGCAGCGGGAGCCCCCGTGATCGAGATCCTCTTCCGCACGCCCGAGGCGCCGGCGGTGCTGAAGGCTGCCAAGGCGCGCCATCCCCGCTGCCTGTTCGGCGCCGGCACCATGCTGCTGGCGAGCCATGTGCGCCAGGCCCTCGACGCCGGCGCGGACTTCACGGTCAGCCCCGGCCTCACGCCCGCGCTGCAGGCGCTGGTCGCCGCCAGCGGTCTGCCCCATATCCCCGGCGTGCAGACGGCCTCGGAGACGATGCAGGCCTGCGAATATGGCTATGCGCTGATGAAATACTACCCTTCGGAGGCCTCCAACGGCCCCGCAGTGCTGGCGGATTACGCCAACATCTTCGAAGGCGTCGGCTTCGTCACCACGGGCGGCATCGAGACGACGCTGCTGCCGGCCTATGGCGCAGTGCGCAACATCGTCGCTGTCGGCGGCTCCTGGATGCTGCCCTCGCGCCACACGCCCGGCTCGCCCTGTCTGCAGCATCAGGCCGCCATCTTCAAGGCGGCGCGGGGATGAGGGCAAGCAGATTCCCGTGTGCGCGGATGTCTCGTGCGTGCACACGGGAAGGCCACTCTGCCTATCTCACTTCGGCGGCGTGCCGACCTCGAACTTGAAGTATTTCTTGGCCATCGGCTCGAATTCGCCATTCTTGTAGATGGCGCGGATGGCGTCGTCGAAAGCGGCCTTCAGCTTGGTGTCGTCCTTGCGCATGCCGCCGCCGATGCCGGTGTCGAAGCTCGGATCCTTGGGGAAATCCTTGACCTCGCAGCAGGCCCCGTCCGAGCTGGTCAGAAAACCCTGCATGCCCACGGCATCGCCGATGATCAGGTCGATGCGCCCGGCCGCCAGGTCCGAATTGGCGGTATCCTGCTGGCTGTAAACCTTCAGCGTCGCCTCCGGATGAGCCTTCTCGATATAGGCGGCATGGATGGTGCTCACCTGCGCGCCGATGCTCTTGCCGGCGAGGCCACCGGAGCCGAAGTCGAACTTGTCGTCCTTGTTGCCGATGAATACGGACGGCGTGTTGTAGATCGGAAGGGTGAAAGCGATCTGCTTCTGACGCTCCGGCGTGATCGACATCGAGCCCCAGATCACGTCGATCTTGCCCGATTTCAGCGCCGGCATCATGCCATCCCAGGCCATCGGCGTGATCACGCAGTCAAGCTTGGCGGTCTTGCACACGGCCTTGGCGTAGTCGAGCGCAAAGCCTTCCCACTCGCCCGAGGCATTCTTGTAGGCGATCGGCGGATAGGGTTCGGCGGCGATGCCGACCTTCACCTGATCGGCCTGGGCCGCAGCTGTGGCGGCGATCATGGCCGCGCCGGCGAGCAGCATCGTCAGTTTCTTGGTCTTCATGGCAGGTTCCTCTCTGGTTTTTGCCGAATGCATTCGAGGCATCCGGGTGGTTTGATGTCGGATGGCACGCCCAAAAGCCTTCTCCCCTTGAGGGAGAAGGTGGCATTGCGAAGCAATGACGGATGAGGGGTGTCGGCGCTGCTCGGAAAAGATTGCGTTTCTCCCCTCATCCGCCCCTTCGGGGCACCTTCTCCCTCAAGGAGAGAAGGCAGTCTCGTTCTTCCCGGCCTCCTCACAGCCTATTGCCGCGCCGCCACCTCATCGAAGGTCTCTTCCAGGACTTCCATGAGGAGATCGGCGTCGGCCTTGGCGAAGATCATCGGCGGGCGCAGCTTGAGGACGTTGTCATGCGGCCCCTCGGTGCCCATCAGCACACCACGCCGGCGCGCGCCGTTGTTGACGGCCCGGGCGAATTCGGTGGCCGGCGCCTTGGTCTTGCGGTCGGTGACGAGCTCGATGCCGAGGAAGAGCCCCTGCCCGCGCACGTCGCCGATGATCTCGTGCCGCTCCTGCAGCTTGCGGAAGCGCGCCAGGAGATAGTCGCCCATGGCGAGGGCGTTGGCGCGCAGGCCGTCACGCTCGATCACGTCGAGCACGGCAAGGCCGACGGCGCAGGAGACCGGATTGCCGCCGAAGGTGTTGAAATATTCCATGCCGTTGTTGAAGGAAGCGGCAACCTCCCTGGTGGTCACCACCGCGGCCATCGGATGGCCGTTGCCGATCGGCTTGCCCATGGTGACGATGTCGGGCACCACGTTCTGCAGCTCGAAGGCCCACCAATGGCTGCCGACGCGCCCGAAGCCGACCTGCACCTCGTCGGCGACGCACAGACCCCCGGCCGCGCGCACCATGGCGTAGACTTCCTTCAGATAGCCTTCCGGCAGGAAGACCTGGCCGGCGACGCTGGGGATGGATTCGGCCATGAACAGGCCGGGCGCCCGGCCCTGCCGTTTCATTTCGGCGATCTCGTCGGCCACCCTCTCAGCATAGCGGCTGGCGATCTCCGCCACCGGCCAATCCACCGGGGCGCGATAGCTGTCGGGGATGGCGGCCTCGAAGACATGCGCCTTGCGGCCCTCGCCGCCCTTGCGCTTGTACTTGTACGGACTGAGGTCGATCAGGGCCTGTGTCGTGCCGTGATAGGCCCAGTCCAGCACGATCGCCTCGTCCCGGCCGGTATGGGTGCGGGCCATGCGCAGCATCAGGCTGTTGGCCTCGCTGCCGGTGCAGGCAAAACTTGCCACCGTCAGATCGTCGGGCAGCGTGGCGGTGAGCCTTTCGGCATACTCGACGATATTGTCGTGCAGATAGCGCGTATTGGTATTGAGGATGCCCGCCTGGCGCGCCAGCGCCTCCACGACATCAGGATGGGCGTGGCCGAGATGGCAGACATTGTTGAAGCAATCGAGATAGGCCCGGCCGCGATCGTCGATCAGCCAGACGCCCTCGCCGCGCACGAACTTGATCGGCTCCTGGTAGGAGATCGAGAGGTTGGGCAGCAGCCCGCGCTTGCGCTCGGCCACGATCGCCTCACGGCTGCGGCCGGTCTGGTGGAAGGTCTCGGGCGGCACGCCGGCGAAATCGGCCGGATCGGGGAAGAGCTCAGCCCAGACGGGCAGATAGGGGGCTTCGCCGACACCGAGTATCTCCGTGGCCGTAAGGCCGGTCGCGGTTGACAGCTGCAGGTGCAGATGCGGCGCCCAGCCGCCATTCTCGGCCGGCGCACCCATTTCGCCGACGAGATCGCCGGCCTCCAGGCGGTCGCCCGGCTTGAGGCGCCCGACGGCCTCATGCGCCAGATGCCCCCAGAGGCTGACGAAGGGCGGGCAGCCCTCCGGGGCGTGTTCGAGCTTGATCAGGCAGCCATAGCCGAGCGCCTCGGTCTCGATCACCACTTCCTTCACGCTCGCCGCCAAAGGCGTGAACAATTTGGTACCGGCCGGCAGGAACAGGTCGAGGCCGAGATGACGCGTGCGCCGCGTGCCCGCCACCAGGCGGGATTCGAACATCGGGCTGGTATAGACGGTGCGCTCCTCGCCCCAGGGACCGATGCCGAGATCGATGCCCTCCCGCGCGCAATGTTCATCCCACCAGGCCGTCGCCTTTTCCGGCTCCTCGGCCGCGGAGGCCACGGTCATCGGATTGGCCGGATCGCCATAGGGCACCAGCCCCTTGCGCATGCGAGCCGGATGCTGCGACAGCACGGAGTGCAAGCCCTTGGCCTCGGCCCGGATCCAGCCGATCGCAGCCCGGGAACCGGGCGCGGCGTCGAAACCGCAGGCCTGGCGCAGGATCGCGATGGCGAAGACGGGATTGATGGCATCGAGCCGCTGCAGCAACGCCCAGGCCGGCGCTTCGCTGACGGAGAGATAGGGATTGTCTGCGATCTTGTCGTGGCGCTGAGCTGACATCGTCACGCTGATCACCAGGCGCATGGCGATCAGGTCGAAGAGAACGTCGATCTCCTGTTCCTGCAGCGGATAGGCGCCATGGAAACCGGCGACGATGGCGGCGGCGGCCCCGATCGGATCGTCGAGATCGAGGATCGAATAGGCACAGGCGACGGCGACTTCCGCGATCAGCAACGAATGCAGAGCATCGCCGAAATCGATCAGCCCGGCGACGCGGCCCGAGCCGTCGGCATCGACGAGCACGTTCCAGTCATTGGCGTCGTTGTGGATGACGGCAGCGCGCAGCCCGGGCAGGCGCGGCGCCACCTTCGCATCGAAACGGTCGAGGAAGCGGGTCAGCAGGGCTCGCTTTTCCGGATCGGTGACGAAGCCGAGGCGCTGGCGCGCCTCTCCGGCCGTGCGGATATCCCATTCGAAGCTGCGGAGCGCGCCAGGATGGATGAAACCCTGCATGGCGCGGTCGAGGTCGCCGAGCACGCGACCGAGATCGCCGAGGGTTTCGAGCGTGCGCTCGGCCTTGGCCAGCGGCTCGCCGAGCTGCCATTCGACCATGCGCGCCCGGAAAGGCCCACCTTGCGCCTCGACCACGGCGAGCGCCTGGCCGTCCCTGGCGCGCCTGAGCCGCGGTACTGAAAGACCGGGCGCATGCTGGGCGAGATGGTCGAGCAGGGCGGTCTGGAAGTCGCTCTGCTCCTGCGGCTCGCTGGCATTGACGATCTTGAGCACGAAGCCCGATTCGCCGTGCGCGATGATGCGGAAATTCTGGTCGCGCTCGCTGGCGAGGGGGCTGATGCCGCCTTCGACGCCAAAGAAATCCCGCGCAATCGCTTGCGCCTCGGCTGGAGACAGGGAGGGTGCGGGATGGGTCAGATCGGTCATGGAACAAGCTTTTCGGCGAGGCTACGATAGCGCCAAGCTTCACCCGGACCGTGCGCCGGGGCATCCGTTTATCGGCCGGTCCGGCCGGACGTTTGCCGGCTTTGACCGGCAATTCGTCGGCGGCTAAGAAGGGCGGCGATGAAGGACCTCGACGACAAAGACCGCGCCATTCTCAGCATCCTGACGCGCGATGCCAAGATTCCGCTGAAAACTCTGGCGGGCCGCATCGGATTGTCGCGCAGCGCCACCAGCGAGCGCGTGCTGATGCTGGAAAAAGCCGGCATCATCCGCGGCTACCGCGCCGATATCGGCACGCTGGAAGACGGCGCGGTCGGCGCCTTCCTGATGATCAATCTGGTGCGCACGCCCGCGCCCCGCGTGCTGGACCAGCTTGCCGCCTATCCCGAAGTGCGGCGGGTCTCCTCGATCGGCGGCCAGCTCGACCTCGTGGTCGAGGTCGAGGCCCCCTCGATCGGCCGCCTCAATACCATCCGCGACAGCGTCGCCCTGCTCGAGGATGTCGACGACCTCACCACCGCCATCGTGCTGCGGCGGGATATCGACAGGATGGGGTGACGGCGTTTTCGAGAAGGCACGGGCATCATCACTTTCAGCTCGGCGTATCCGTATCGTCCCAAAGCGTGCCGGGCGGGTTGTGGAAGCCGGTCAGCCAGTTGAGGGCGAAATGGCGCTCCATCACCACGCCGCCGTCGAGGCCCACCGGCTCGGTGCCATTCTGCCGAGCCTGCCTGACAATCCAGTGCTGGCGCCAGGCAAGATCGAGGGCATCGAGAATCTCGGCAGCCGGCCGCAGGCTGACACGTGCGGGCAGGTCCTTGTCCTGGGCGCTCTTCAGCATGGCCAAAGTAAGGGTTCCGGCGTCAACGATCCTGTCCGCCGGCCCGGGTTCGATGCCGTCGATCGAAAGCGCCCAAGCCAGAATATTGACTGCCTCGTAACGCCAGCCCATGGCAACGGTGGTCTGGCTGTCCGGCGCTTCGGCCAGCATGAAAGCCTGCTCTCTGGGGGTCAGCGCGGCAATGCCGGCCGGATTGCGCTCGCGCAATTTCGTCAGGAGGCTGCCGTCTCCCTTGCCCATCGACTCGCCCTGAGTCGCCACGCAGATCAGGCCGAGCGCCCGAGCCAGCACCTCGCCCGCCGGCCGCAGCTCGACTTCCCCGATGCCGAGCGACGGGGGCATGCTGGCCAGCGGCTTCGGAGTGAAACCTTCCAGCGCTGCAAGCGTGCGCGTCCGCCGCTCCAAGGCGTCCGGCGGATAGGGCAAGGCGGCGGCGGTATCCGTGCTGCCGTCCGCGGTGATCAAGGCATTCATGTCGGCATCGCGCACCGAACCGTCCGGAAAGAACAGCACGGCATTGGCCCGGCGTGCCCAGGCCCCCATCGCCGGCAAATCCTCGTCGGCGACGGTAAAGCTCGCCTGGTTGCGCACGCGCTGGATGTGGCGCCACAGATGATAACGCTGCGCGGTCATCCGGCCATCACCCCGGCCCATGACATAGCCGGCAAAGCCTTCGAGATGCCCCGCCATCTCGGGATCCGACAGATCGCGCCGGTTGATCAGCCGGTGCGGGAAGTCGAGCGGCAGCACTTCCCGCAAGGTGGCATAGGCGTTGACGAGCCAGGATTCATCGTCCCCCTCCACCTCGCCCCTTTGCGCTTCGACGGCAGGCTTTGCCGCGCCCCGCCCGAAAATCCGCGAAAGAATGCCCAATGCCGCCTCCCCCTGCACAGGCCGCCGTGGCCCGCCTCATACCGCTACGGCAGCAGGACTATGGGCCGAGGTCAAGCTGGATCAGGCGGCAGTACTGTGTGGAGGTTTCCGGGGATACAGGCGCGCATGGATTATCCGGGGCAGGCTTATCGCCATCAAGAGCCGAGCTGGCGGCGGCGCCGGGCGCACGGGCATCCTGCCCGTTCTTCCATTATCCCCAATGCGCCGCTTCCAAGAAGGGGCAGGATGCCCGTGCGCCCCTCCCCTACTCCTCGTCCTCCTGGCTCTCCTCCTCGCCGTTCCGCACGTCGCGGCTGTAGACCAGGATCTCGCGCTTGCCGGCGTGGTTGGCCGGGCCGACGATGCCTTCCTTTTCCATGCGCTCCACAAGCGAGGCGGCGCGGTTGTAGCCGATCTGCAGGCGGCGCTGGATGTAGGAAGTCGAGCACTTCTTGTCGCGCATCACCACCTTGAGCGCCTGGTCGTAGAGGTCGCCGCCGTCTTCGGAGCCCATCGCGGTCTTGTCGAACACCGCACCGTCGGCGGCCTCGTCGTCGCCGCCCTCGTCCTCGTCGGCGGTGATGGCGTCGAGATAGTCGGGCCGGCCCTGGGCCTTGAGATGGGTGACCACCTTCTCCACCTCCTCGTCGGAGACGAAGGGCCCATGCACGCGCGAGATGCGCCCGCCGCCGGCCATGTGCAGCATGTCGCCCTGGCCGAGGAGCTGCTCGGCGCCCTGCTCGCCCAGGATGGTGCGGCTGTCGATCTTGGTGGTGAGCTGGAAGGAGATGCGGGTGGGGAAGTTGGCCTTGATCGTGCCGGTGATGACGTCGACCGAGGGACGTTGCGTCGCCATGATCAGATGGATGCCGGCGGCGCGCGCCATCTGGGCCAGGCGCTGGATCGGCCCTTCGACGTTCTTGCCTTCCTGGATCATCAGGTCGGCCATTTCGTCGACGATGATGACGATGTAGGGCACCGGCGAGAGGTCCATCTCCTCCTGCTCGTAGAGGGCCTGGCCGGTTTCCTTGTCGAAGCCGGTCTGCACGGTGCGCAACACCGTCTCGCCCTTGGCCATCGCCTCGGCGGCACGCTGGTTGTAGCCGTCGATATTGCGCACGCCGAGCTTGGCCATCTTCTTGTAGCGCTCTTCCATCTCGCGCACGGCCCATTTGAGCGCGAGCACCACCTTCTTCATGTCGGTGACGACGGGCGCCAGCAGATGCGGGATGCCGTCATAGATGGAGAGCTCGAGCATTTTGGGGTCGACCATGATCATGCGGCACTCCTCCGGCTTCAGCCGGTAGAGCAGCGACAGGATCATGGTGTTGATGGCGACCGACTTGCCCGAGCCGGTGGTGCCGGCGACGAGCAGATGCGGCATCTTCTCGAGCTGGGCCATCACCGGCTCGCCGCCGATGGTCTTGCCCAGGGCGAGCGCCAGCTTGAACTTCGACTTCTCGAAATCCTCCGAGGCCAGAAGCTCGCGGAAATACACCATTTCGCGCTTGGAATTGGGCAGCTCGATGCCGATGACGTTACGGCCGGGCACCACGGCGACGCGGGCCGACAGCGCCGACATCGAGCGGGCGATGTCGTCGGCAAGGCCGATGACGCGCGCAGCCTTGATGCCGGCAGCAGGCTCCAGTTCATAGAGCGTCACCACCGGGCCGGGGCGGACATTGATGATCTCGCCGCGCACGCCGAAATCCTCCAGCACCCCTTCGAGCAGGCGGGCATTCTGTTCCAGCGCCTCCTGGGAGACGCCGACACCGCTCTGCTTGCGGGGTTCCGCCAGCAGCGAAAGCGGCGGCAGCTCGTAGCGATGCTCGAAGGGGAAGTCCGGCTCGCTCTCGCGCTGGAGACGCTTGCCCGGCTTCGGCGCCGCGCTCGGCTGGGCCACCCGTGTCGTCGTGATGGCGGGCTCGACCCGGCGCGCAGCCTCCTCGGCGCTGATCAGCGGCCGGCGCGGCGGCGGCATCGGCGGCAGCTCGTCCTCGTCGTCATAAGGCTGATAGCCCGGCTGGCTGCCGGAATATTGATCGATCGCCTCGGGCAGTCGATCGTCCAGTTCCTGGCCGTCGAGTGACACGGCCTCATGCGGACGCCGGGCATCTGCGCGCGGAGCGGTGCGCGGCGTGAAGGCCGGCTCGCGGCGGGCCGGCCCGGGCTCGGCCTGCGCCGAGACGGGGCGAGCGATGAGGTGGGCGGCCGCCTTGACGCGGGCGAAGAGATCGGAAATGCCGCCGGGCCGGTACATCGGCGGCTCGCGACCGTCGCGCTCATAGCGCTGGCGTTCGATCCGGCTCGGCGTGACCTTGACGCGCTTGCGGAACAGCGCGCTCTTGGCCATCAGCCCCCAATGCATCAGGGCGCCGAGCACGGCGGAACGCTCGTCCTCCTCATCCTCCTCCTCGCTCATCCGGCGCGGCTGGCCGCGGATGCGCATCGGCATTTCCGGTGCCGGGCGCTCCTCCTCGCGATATTGGAAGAAGAAGCCGGAGGCGATGGCCAGGGTGAAAAAGGCACCGAAACCAAGTGCCAGCGTCAGCACGGCCTGGCCGATCACCGACTTGCCGGCGAAGAACAGCGGCGTGAACAGATAGAAGACCCAGTCGCCGACCGCGCCACCCAGGCCCGTGGGCAGCGGCCAATGCGCGGTGACCGGCAAGCCCGACAGGCAGCCAGCCGCCAGGAGAACGCCCACGACGAGGCAGATCAGGCGCATGCGCTGCGAATCGAAGGCCTTGTGGGCGAGCAGGCGCCAGCCCAGGAAGGCGAGCGGCGCCAGCAGCGAAATCGAGGCGATGCCGAACATCTGGGTGAGGAAATCGGCGGTGACGGCACCGGAAAAGCCGAGCCAGTTGCGGATCGGCAGGGCGCCGCCGACATGGTTGTAGCTGGCATCCTGCACCGACCAGGTCGCCAGCGCGATGGCGGCCAGGCCCGTGAAGCCGATCAGCGCCATGCCGAGCAATTCGTTCAGCCTGCGCGTCAGCATGCTCTTCAGTTCGTCGGGAAGAGCGTAGCTTTGTGCAAAGCCGCGTCGCATGGTCCGCATTGCCGTAAACCTCAAAGTTGCAAGGTGCGGCAATCCGGATCGGATCGAGACGTCCTTTCGGAAATCTGACGGGAACGCAACACCAATAGCTCAGGCTCACGCTAGGCAAGGCGGGTTAAGGGCCGGTATATGGCAGGGGACAGCCAATTTCCGGGTGCTTGACCGTATTTTCAGCGGTTTTCCGGCCCTGCGGGGCGTTTCCTGGAGGCGGACAAGATGTCCGCGCACCCGGGAATGGGCCTCGGCTTCATCGGAAGTTACCGGGATGGTTTATGCGGCGTAAATTTGGCGCGATCCGGAGCGCGGACTTCCAGTCCGCTCTTGGAATCGCAGCGGTTGCAGGATGGGAAGAGCGGACATCGCGACATGCAAGCATGTCGCTGTGATGTCCGCGCTCCGATATCCCTCACACCGGCTGGGCCGAGTCGAGCCGGTAGGTCCAGGTCTCCGTCAGCGTCTCCGAGCCCAGGCGCAGGAAGGCTCGCAAATCGACGTCCTCGCCGGGCGGCGGCTCGGCGTCGAAGCTCGCCCTCACCCCGTTGATGGCGGGATTGGCCACCACGGAAGGGCCCGAGACCGTGCCGTTCGAGCCCCAGATCACCAGCTCGATCTTGCTGACGTCGAGGGCGACGTCCTTCAGACGGTCGCCGACGAAATCGATCAGGAAGCGGGTGACGCTGGGCTTGCCGGCGGTGGTGGCGGCGGCATTGTGGGTTTCGAACGTGGCATAGGCTTGGCCGCCCTGATGCAGCGGACCGGCAACGGCATGGATGACATAGGAAATCTGGGTCTCGCTGCCGGCCTTGGGCTGGATGTCAGGCACCCAGGTGGCAACGACATTGTCGTCGGTCTCGGCATTCGAATGCAGTTCCACCAGCACCACGCGCCCCTGCCCGAGCCGGCTCTTCATCTCGACCCAATAGCCGGGGCGCTTGTCGTAGAGAGCCTCCAGATCCTGGTAACTGCCGAAGGCACGGTCGCGCTGGAGGAGACCAAAACCCTTGATGTCCTTGGAAAAGAAATTGGCGACGGAATTGCGCGTGGGGTTGCGCAGCGGACGCCATAGCCATTCCCCGCTCTCGGACTGGATGGCCAGCCCGTCGGAATCATGCACTTCGGGGCGGAAGTCCCGCGGGCGGTTGAGGGTATTCTCGCCATAGAGGAACATCGAGGTCAGCGGTGCCAGGCCCATCTCCTTGAGGTCCTTGCGCGCGAAGAGGGTGGCCTGCACTGCGACATCGTCACCGGTGCCGGGCTCGAAAGTAAAACGATAAGCGCCGGTGACGGAAGGGCCGTCGAGCAGGGCATGCACGGCGATGCTGCCCTGGCCGGCCTGCGGCGTCTCGACCCAGAATTCGACGAAATCGGGAAACTCCTCGCCCGGCCCGCCCGAGCCGAGCGAAAGCCCGCGCGCGGAGAGGCCGTAGTGCTGCCCCTTGCCGAGGAAGCGGAAATAGCTGGCGCCCAGGAAGGCGGCGAGCTCGTCCATCTTGCCGCTGTGATTGAGCGGATAGAGCAGGCGTATGCCGGCAAAACCCAGCGAGGTCGGCAGGCCTTGCGGCGGCCCCCTGTCGCCGAAATCGAACAGATCGGGCGAATAGAACAGCGGCTTGACGGTGCCATCGGCCACCAGATTCACCTTGGCCTGATGCTTGAAGATGCTGCCGCGATGGAAGAGCTGCAGGCCGAAATTCGAGCCGCCGTCACGCAGCAAGGTACGGTCGGTGCGGAAGTTGATACGACGGAAATCGTCATAGCTGAGCTGGCTCAGGCTTTCGGGCAGGGCATCCCCGGGGCCGACATAGGGCTTGGCCGCCAGCTCCCTCGCCTTCGCGATCACCATCTCCGGACCGAAGGCATCCGTGGCGGCAAGGGCACCGCCCCATCCGGTCGCCAGGCTCGCACAGGCCGTTCCGGCCAGTTGCAGGGCGGCACGTCTGGTCAGATCCATGTCAAAGCATTCCCATGTCAAGGCCGGAACACCAGCGAAGGCATTCACGGCCGCAATTTTACGTTAGGGGAATTGGGCCCTGCCAAAATGGCTGGATTTTGTTGCAAAAATGACGCGGCGGGGGTGCTGTTCCCTAGAGCAAAGCGCGTTCAGGCGTGAACGCTTTTTTGCTCTCACTCTTTGGTTCGACGCGTCTTTGCGATTCTTGGTGATTCCATCAAATCACAAAACGCTTTAGGGATCGGCCCAGCGCCATCCAGGACGCCCGACCTTGCAGGACGGCGCAGGACACGCGGTGTGCCGGTCTTCATGCCGGCATTGTCCCCGCCGGCAAGCGCTTCGGCACGGATAGGCAGAGCGGAAATTGCCGGTCTGAAGACCGGCACACCACGCCCGAGCCCGCTTAGCCACCTCCCGAAAATGCTGTCAATTGCAGCGGGTTTTTTCTACCCTTCCAGGACACCCCGACGATCCCTGGGAAATGCGCAGCCTGAGACGGGTTTCCCCAACCGCAAGGACCCCGATTCATGTCTCAGACCGGCCGCCCATCCTTTCTCAGGAGCTTCCTCGCCACCGAGGCGGCCGGCGGCATCATCCTGATGGCGGTGGCAGCGCTCGCCCTGATCGTGGCCAATTCCCCGCTCGGCGAAGCCTATTTCCACACGCTCCACCTCTATGTCGGCGGCCTCAGCCTGCTGCACTGGATCAATGACGGGCTGATGGCGCTGTTCTTCCTGCTGGTAGGCCTGGAGATCAAGCGCGAGGTGCTGGACGGGCAATTGTCGAGCTGGCCGCGCCGGGCCCTGCCGGGCATCGCCGCAATCGGCGGCATGGTGGTGCCGGCCCTGATCTTCGTGGCGGTCAACTGGCGGGCCGAGGGCACCCTGCAGGGCTGGGCCATTCCCTCGGCCACCGACATCGCCTTCGCCCTCGGCGTGCTCGCTTTGCTCGGCCCGCGCGTGCCGGCCTCGCTGAAAGTCTTCCTCACGGCGCTCGCCATCATCGACGATCTCGGCGCGGTGGTGATCATCGCCCTGTTCTATACCGCCTCGCTGAATATCTGGATGCTCAACGGCGCCTTCCTCGTTCTGGTGGTGCTTTCCGTGATGAACCGGCGCGGCGTCACCTTCCTACCGGCCTATCTGGCGCTCGGCGCGGTGTTATGGGTCCTGACCTATCTGTCGGGCGTACATGCCACGCTGGCCGGCGTGGCGCTTGCCTTCACCATCCCGCTGCGCCGCAAGGGCGGGCACGAGCATGATCACACACCGCTGCACAAGCTCGAGCACGGGCTGCACCCCTGGGTAACCTATCTGATCGTGCCGGTCTTCGGCTTCGCCAATGCCGGCGTCGCCCTCGGCGGCCTGTCGCTCGGCAATTTCGTCGATCCCGTCACGCTCGGGGTGACGCTCGGCCTGTTCGTCGGCAAGCAGATCGGCGTCTTTGCCTTCGCGGCCCTCGCCATCCGGGCCAACTGGGCCGAACTGCCAGCCAATGCCAGCTGGCGCCATCTCTACGGCGTGGCGCTGCTCTGCGGCATCGGCTTCACCATGAGCCTGTTCATCGGCGGCCTTGCCTATGCCAATGCCCCGAACCTGCTCGACGAGACCAAGATCGGCGTGCTGCTGGGCTCCATCCTTTCGGCCATATTCGGCGCAATCTTGCTGCGAACCACCAAGCCGCAACACTAAACGTTCAATTGCATGCGGCGGCGCACAATGATATTCCAGCGCGCCGCTCCCATATGGGAGACGGTTGTACATCCGACAATTCACGGAGAAGGACTTAAGACAGTGGGTTACAAGGTCGCCGTCGTGGGCGCCACAGGCAATGTGGGCCGCGAGATGCTGAACATTCTGGCCGAGCGGGCGTTCCCCGCCGATGAAGTGGTTGCTCTGGCTTCGCGCCGCAGCCTGGGCACGGAAGTTTCGTATGGCGACAAAACGCTGAAAACGCGGGACTTGGCCACTTATGACTTCTCCGACACCGACATCGCGCTGATGTCGGCCGGCGGTGACGTATCCAAGGAATGGTCGCCGAAGATCGGCGCGCAGGGCTGCGTCGTCATCGACAATTCCTCGGCCTGGCGCTACGACGCCGACGTACCGCTGATCGTTCCGGAAGTGAACGCCGATGCGGTCGCAGGCTTCTCGAAGAAGAACATCATCGCCAACCCCAACTGCTCCACCGCCCAGCTCGTGGTGGCGCTGAAGCCGCTGCATGATCGCTTCGGCATCAAGCGCGTCGTCGTCGCCACCTACCAGTCGGTCTCCGGCGCGGGCAAGGAAGGTCTCGACGAACTCTTCGCCCAGACCAAGGCCATCTATGTCAACGACGCGGTCGAGCCGAAGAAGTTTCCCAAGCGCATCGCTTTCAACGTGATCCCGCATATCGATGTCTTCATGGAAGACGGGTACACGAAGGAAGAATGGAAGATGGTGGCCGAGACCAAGAAGATCCTCGACCCCAAGATCAAGCTGACCGCGACCTGCGTGCGCGTGCCGGTGTTCATCTCCCATTCGGAAGCCGTGAACATCGAATTCGAGAAGCCGGTGACGGCGGACGAAGCCCGCGAGATCCTGCGTTCGGCGCCGGGCTGCCTGGTGATCGACAAGCGCGAGCCCGGCGGCTACATCACGCCCTACGAGGCCTCGGGCGAGGATGCCACCTACATCTCCCGCATCCGCGAGGACATCACGGTGGAGAACGGCCTGGACATGTGGGTTGTCTCCGACAATCTGCGCAAGGGCGCCGCGCTCAACGCGATCCAGATCGCCGAGGTGCTGATCAACCGCAAGCTGCTTCCGGCCAAGAAGAAGGCGGCCTGAGGTTTTGACGTTTGAAAGCCGCCGTTCGGGCAACCGGACGGCGGCTTTTGTTTTTCGAGCAAGGTGCAATTTCTCCGAATCGCACTTCTTCTCTAACTCTTTATTTCAACGCGTTTTCTTGATCGAAAAGTCTATCGGCTTTTCTGGAAAACGCTTTTGAGCTCCCATGTCCAGCGCCGATTCCGCCGTTCACCGTCCCGCCCTGCCGTCCTCCGTGCTGGCGGCCCTGTTCGTGCCCTTGTGGTCGACGGGCTTCGTCACGGCGCGGTTGGTGGCCCCCCATGCCGAGCCGCTGACCTTTCTCGGCCTGCGCTTCGTGGCGGCGGGGTTGCTGCTCGGCGTCTATGCGTTGTGGAGCGGCGCCTCCTGGCCCCAGAACGGCCGGGCCTGGCTGGATGCGCTCGTGGCCGGCCTGCTGATCCATGGCCTCTATCTCGGCGGCGTGTTCTGGGCCGTTTCACACGGCCTGCCTTCGGGCATATCGGCGCTCATCGCCGGCCTGCAACCGCTGCTCACCGGTCTCCTCTCCAGGCCGCTGCTCGGCGAAGAGGTCTCGCGCCGGCGTGCGCTCGGCATCGTCATCGGCGCGGCCGGCGCCGGGTTGACCCTTATTCCCAAGCTCGGCGCGAGCGGGGATGGCGGCATTCCGCTTGTTCCACTGCTCGTTTGCCTGGGTGGCATGGTGGCGATCACGCTCGGCACCATCTGGCAGAAGCGGCGCGGGCGCGGCGCCGATCTCGCCACCAACACCGCCGTGCAATATGCCGGCGCCATGGTGCCGATCGTCATCGGCGGCCTCGCGACCGAGAGCGGCCATTTCGACTGGGCCTCCGTCGCCGCCTGGACGGGCCTCGCATGGTCCGTCTTCGGCATGTCGATCGGCGCCATCCTGCTCCTGATGGTGCTGATCAAGCGCGGCGCGGTGGCCCAGGTTGCGGCGCTGCTCTATTTGGTACCCGGTGTCTCCGCCCTGATGGCCTGGGGCATGTTCGGCGAAGCCCTCACCCCCATCCAGATCGCCGGCCTCGCCATCGCGGCACTCGGCGTGGCGGTCGCCAACAAGGGATAGCTTCCTCGCGGCACATCAAATCGGAAGCCGGCGAAACTGCCCGCCTCTGCCGGGGCGCGGACACTTCAACCGGCTTCGACGACGAACATCCTCGCTTGCTGGGCTTTTCGGCGTTCGGCCTTGATCGGCGCATACTTTTCGGAATTGTAGAAGGCCAGCGCCTGGGCCAGGGTCGGAAACTCGAACACGCCGGCCATGGGAAGAGGCGTCTCATCGCCCTCAAGCACCTGTGCGACACGGCCGAAATGCAGAATCCGTCCGCCAGCCTCCTGCAGAGCCGCCTGAAAGCGAGGGGCGAGTGCTGCCTGCTTGGCTGGGTCTGTCACCCGCAGATTGACATGCACATATGCGGCCATGGCAAAATCTCCAAATAATGTATATACAGTATTGCGGTCCCACCCGGTTGTCGAGAGTGCCAACGTGAGCAGGCTTGATCCAGAATCTCTCAAGGACATTGCCGCGGAATGTCCGGGCTTTCGGGCTCGCGCGACCGCCCGGGCGGTCACGCGTTATTACAACGCCTGCTTCAAGCCGCTCGGGCTGACGGCCGAGCAATTCAGCCTCCTGGTTGGAATTGGAGCGTCCGAAGCAGCGACACTCGTTGACCTTGCAATCAGCGCCGGAGTCGATGCGACGACACTCAGCCGAAACGTTCAGAACCTGGAGGCACGAGGTCTGGTCCGCGCCGAAGGTGGCCGTGGCCGCGCAGGAAAGCGGCTGGAATTGACCGAGTCCGGGCGCGGCCTCCTCACACAGGCATTTCCCGTATGGAAATCGGCCAAGACCAAACTGTCTCGCCATATGGGCGATGAACGCCTTCGGT
The DNA here is from genome assembly GCF_057073705.1 of Labrys sp. E2SS-1L. NCBI lineage: Bacteria > Pseudomonadati > Pseudomonadota > Alphaproteobacteria > Hyphomicrobiales > Xanthobacteraceae > Labrys > Labrys sp. E2SS-1L. Next base: position 156,879 of record NZ_CP172712.1, read on the forward strand.
CGGCAACACAGGCAATGGCGGAATTAGCCGAGGCTGCGGCGCGGGCATAGAGTCCGCGCACTCCCCTACCTTACTGGCCGTAGGTCGCGGTAATCGTGGCCGAGGCCAGGGCATTGGCGCGGATCATGAAACCGATCATCGCGCCGCTGGCCGTGGCAGGCAGATCCAGCTTGGGCACCTTCAGCGCGGTGATCGTCAGGACATAGCGATGGGCTGGGCCGGGTGGCGGGCAGGCGCCCATGAAAGCGGGCATGCCGGCATCGTTGCGCCCCTGGACCGTTCCCGCTGGCAGCGCCTTGCCGTCCCCCGCCCCGGACGGCAGGGATGTCGCCGAGGCCGGAATGTCGTACACGATCCAGTGCCACCAGCCCGAACCCGTCGGCGCATCGGGATCGTAGAGCGTCACCGCATAGCTCCTGGTGCCTTCGGGCGGGTTCTTCCAGTTCAAAGCGGGCGAGACGTTTCCGCCCGAACAGCCGAAGACGTTGGACACCTGTGCCTTGGCGAGTACAGCTCCCTCGCCAATATCGGCACTCGCCAGTTCAAAGGCCGGGGCGGGCTGGGTGGCGGCAAATCCCAGCGCCACGGCGCTGGCCAGGATGTATTTCATGATTGAGCTTCCTTCGTTCAGGGAAGCGATCCTGTCATCCCGTTGGCATCGCGGCAGCGCCATCCAGCTCGAATTCCGTGCTGTTCCGATCAAACTCACGATGATGACCTCTGATTTCGCTGGGTGCAAAACCAAAGCGACTGCGGAACCGCACAGAAAAACGGGAGGCGGAGTCATAGCCGACATCGAGGGCAATCCGTGTAACCGGCTGGTCGGTCGATTGCAGCAGATAGAGCGCAGCCGTCATGCGGACATCGATGAGCAGGCTGGTGAAGCTGGTGCCGCGTTCGGCAAGATGGCGGCGCAGGCTCGGCTCGCTCATGCCGATCGAGGCTGCGACCGGGGCGGTACGCCAGGAACGAGCCGGCTCGGCCACCAGCATCCGGCGCAGGCGCGCCACGAGATCGTTGCCGCCGCGCAGTTCGAAACCATAGCCGAACCCATCCAGCCAAAGCAGGATCTCGCGCACACGCGCCGCGGCCACTGCCTCAGGCAAGGTCTCCCGTTCCGCGATGGCCCGCGCCGCGACATCGCAAGCATGCCGGAACGCTGCGGATGGATCGACAAGGACCTCGATCCTGCGCAGGGGCGGAACATTGGCGACCCGCAGGTCCCGAAAGAGAGCAGGCGCGAAATTCAGGGCGACGGCGCGATAGGGGCCGTCGGATGCCGGCTGGTTGATCACGTCGAAATCGCAGCCGTCCGGCACCAGCACGATCTGGCCGGCGGAGGCCGTCAGCTCGACGCCATCGCTGCGGATGATCTTGCGGCCCCTCTCGACCAGCACCAGGCCGGGGCCATCGGAAGCGAGCCTGCGGCACAGCAGCGAGGCGTGCTGCACCACCTCCGCCGCACTGCCGATACCGGACCACGAACGGATCGTCCGGCCCAAGGCCAGATCGCCCCTGGAGATATCGCTTTTGCTCACCCTCTTCGCCTCGCATCAAGACAGCACGACCGCCCCGGGCACGCTGCCTCCAAAGGCAGGCACCCCTTCAGGCAAGCCGGACGACCCAAATCGTCGCCCCGCCGCAATCGGGATCTTCCATCACGTGGGAGATGACATCAAAGCCGTTGCTCTCCAGCAGGTGGCGGTATTCCCGCACATCCAGGCTGCCGTGATAGAGCGGCTCGCCCTGAAATGTGCCGACTGCCTCGCCATGCCCGGTACCGCTGGTGAAGATCAGCACCGCCTTCGGATTCGCATGCCGGCGAAAGATCGGGAACATCCCCCTCTGGTCCGCCGGCGGGAGATGGAAGAGGCTGTTCCAGGCGATGATGCCGTCGAAAGTCCGGCCAAGCGCCAAGGTTCGCATGTCGCCGGCCAGCCAGTCGTGGCCCGGGAAGCGCGCCTGGCAGAGCCCGACCAGGGCGGGAGCAGCATCCAGGCCGGTCACCCGATGCCCCCGTTCTATGCAATGGCGGGCGACCGGCTCGCCAGCACCGCAGCCGATATCGAGGATAGAAGCCTGCACTGCCGGCAGAAGCGCCAGGAACCGGTCGAACCAGGCCTCCTCGAGGAAATGCCGACGCCGTATTTCGTCCCAGGCATCGGCATGGGCTTCGTAAAGGCTGACGACCAGGTCTGCGGGGTCCCTACCGCCAGGCCGTTTCGCCCCGGATGGCATTCATCAGCCGCCCTGGTAGATATAGTAGCGCACGCCGTTGCCGGGGTCGACGAAGCTGGTCTTGGTGCGGTCGCGCACCTTCTGCCCGGCCGTGAAGCGGCGGCAGCGCCCATCGGCCATGTGGTTGTCGAACTCGCGCTGGAATTGCTCCCCTGAAGCATGCAGCGTGCCGACATGCTGCTGGGTGCGGCAAGCCACGATGGGCCGCTCCAACCCGCGCGTCACCATCTCCACCTTCGGCGGCGTGGTGGAACAGGCGCCCAGCATGGCGAGCGGGGCGAAAAGTGTGCACAGACGGAACATCGGGGGTCCTTGAGCGAGTGGGAGGCCTATTGTCCCGCGACCGCATCGTGGCAGCACACGCAGAGCTTGTTGCCATCGGGGTCGCGGAAATAGGCGCCGTAATAGTCGGCATGATACTCGGGCCGCAGTCCGGGCGCACCCTCATCCGTGCCGCCATGGTTAAGGGCCGCTTGCCAGGCCCGAGCCACGGCGGGCCGGTCCGGCGCCAGAAAGGCGACCATCGGACCGTTGCCGGGTGCTGGTATCTGTCCGTCGAAGAAGGGCCGGCCGATCAGGAAGATCGGGCGCGAGACGTCCGGCCTGACCCAACCCGCCCAGGGACGCTGATTGGGCCGCTCATCTTCGCGAAAGCGCAGCACCAGTCCCAGCTCCGTCAGCACGGCCTCCTAGAGCAAAGCGCGTTGATGGCTCAACGCTTTTTTTCTCTAACTTCTTGGTTCGACGCGTCCTTGCGATTCCAGACGACTTCGTCAAATCGCAAAACGCTATGGAAATGAAAGGCCCTGTCGAATTCGCCGACGCCGAGGAAGGTGTGCGAGATCAAAGACCTACTCCACCGTTACGGTGCTGAGGTCCTCGAAGCGGCTGAACAGAGCCAGATCGTCGCGGTGGATCATCTCGCTGGGGCCGGCCCAGCCGAGCACGTCCTCGATGCTGCGGCTCTTCTTGCCGGCGATCTGGGCGGCCTCGCCGATGTCGTAGGCCACCAGGCCGCGGCCGATCTCGGCACCGGAGGGATCGCGGATGATCACCGCGTCACCCTGCGAGAAGGTGCCCTCCACCCGCTTCACCCCGGCCGGCAGCAGGCTGGCACCGCCGCGCAGGGCCTTGGCAGCGCCGGCGTCCACATGCAGCGTGCCGCGCGGTTCGAGATGGCCGACGATCCATTTCTTGCGGGCAGTGACGGGATTGGAGGGGGTGAGGAACCAGGTACAGGGTCCGCCTTCCTCGATACGCAGCAGGGGCTGCTCCACCTTGCCCGAGGCGATCACCATGGTGGTGCCGCCGCCCACCGCGATCTTGGCCGCCTCGACCTTGGTGCGCATGCCCCCGCGCGAGAGCTCGGAGCCGGCATCGCCGGCCACGCCCTCGATCGCGGCGGTGATGCGCTGCACCACCGGTATCAGGGTGGCGGCGGGGTCGAGATGCGGCGGCGCGGTATAAAGGCCGTCAATGTCGGAGAGCAGCACCAGGCAGTCCGCCCCGGCCATGGTGGCGACGCGTGCGGCGAGCCGGTCATTGTCGCCATAGCGGATCTCGGTGGTGGCGACGGTATCGTTCTCGTTCACCACCGGAACGCAATTGAGCTCGAGAAGCTTGTCGATGGTGCGGCGGGCATTGAGATAGCGCTTGCGCTCCTCGGTATCGCCGAGCGTCACAAGGATCTGGGCCGCCGTCAGCCCCTGCGCGCTGAGGGTCTCGGCCCAGGCCTGCGCCAGCCCAACCTGGCCGACGGCCGCCGCCGCCTGGCTCGATTCCAGCGCCAGCGGGCCCTTGGGCAGTTGCAGGAGCGTGCGCCCCAAGGCGATGGCGCCGGAGGAGACCACGATCACCTCGGCGCCGCGCTGGGTGTGACGGGCGAGATCGGCCACCAGGGAAGCCAGCCATTCGCGGCGCAGCTTGCCCTTGGCCTGGTCGACCAGCAGGGAGGAGCCGATCTTGACGACGATACGACGGAAGGAACTGAGTTCGGGCATGGCGGGACGGAGCTGAAGCGTGGTGGGAGGCGCGGTGGCAAGGCAACCGTACCGGTCAACACGGCCTAATGCGGCCAGCGCCGTTCGACAAGCGCAAACACGAAGCAGCGGTGGCAGATCGGGGCCGGCAGGGCGCCCCCAGTTGGCGCCCGTCCCGCCAGGTCACTTCACTTCCTTTCCTCGCTCACCAGAAGCAACACCTTGATGTCCGTCTTGGGCACGTAGTTCTTCACCACCATCTCGAACGTGGTCGGGCCGATCTTCTTCACGCCTTCGCCGCAGAAGGACACCAGCGTCTTGGGATCGCCCTTGTCGACCACCAGGCGGAAATCGCCGATCGGGCCGGCCCAGTTGCCGCCGGAGGTGATGACATAGGCCAGATATTGTTCGTAGCTGACGAAGGTCTTGCCTTCATCGGCCGAAGCGCGCTTGCGCAAGGCTGCCGCCGCCTTGGTGAAGGCCGCATCGGTGCAGAAATCCTTCTCGTAGGACTTGCGCTGCTTGGCATCGAGATCCGGCGAGCCGAAGACGAGAGACGAGACGCCGCCATGGCTGGGCACGTAGTCCTGCTGGACGATCACGTCCTTGCCGGCCGGGAACACCTGCTTGCGCCAGAATTTCGAGCGCAGGGTCCAGAGCGGGTAATAGACTTGGCGTTCGCCCTTGTCGTCGGCGTTGTAGCTGTCCTGATAGACGATGTCGGCATCGGCCAGGGCCTTGCGATCGGCTTCGCTGAGGGCATTGATGGCCTTCTCGGTCGCCTCGATGGTCGGCAGCATCGGAATCTTGAGAGTTTTCAGCCTGTCGGTGATCTCGACATCGGGCTTGCCGTCCGTGCCCTTCATGAAGGCGCGCTGCTCGACCTGCGATTCCACCGGCTTGCCGTCGACCTTGGTGGTGAACTTCAGGAAATTGTCGCTGGTGGGATCGGGAATGTCGGTGATGCCGCCGGGCCCGTCGCCGGTGATGTCGGGCATCGGAAAGGCTACCAAGGCCTCATAGTCGGCATTGGTGAGGTTGCGGAAACGATAGCTGATCTTCACCGCCTTGATCGACAGATAGAGATCCTCGGAGACGAGCGCGATCTTGTCGGTCTTGGTGAGCACGAGTCCGCCGGCATCGAGAGAGGCCAGGGTGTCGTCGGCCCGCGCGGGCGATGCCAGCAGGGCGGCAAGAACGGCAATGGCCGGGATGAAACGGGGCACGAACGACTCCTCACAACAACATGAAACAAGCGCGGCGAGCATATAGGTGTCACCTCCCCGGACACAACGTCACGACATGGCTCAGGGGAGTGTTCGCGCATGGCAATCGTGATCACAGCCCAGATCTGAACCCTTCTATTCTTTGCGACTCTATCTTGTGGCTAAGCTCATCGGGACGATCTTAGCGCTTGGCGGTATGGTAGGAGGAATGCAACAAATAGATCAGGGAACATGAAACGTCGGCTTTAGCGGACAATCAAACCAACGGATCGCGCAAAAGCCTGTTTCGGATAAAACAAGGGGTCGTCAATGGCACGCAGCGCAAGCCGCTCTCGCTCCGGTGCAGCACAAACCCGCCACAGCCAGGCGGCGGCGCTGATCGGCCAGCGCATCGTTGCCGGAGAATGGGCGGTCGGCATGGCACTGCCGACGGAAGCCGACCTCTCGCGCGAACTCGACGTCTCCCGCGCCTCGCTGCGCGAGGCCATCAAGCTCCTGGCCGGCAAGGGCCTGCTCTCCTCCACCCCGCGCCGCGGCACCATCGTGCAGCCCCATGCCAATTGGAACCGGCTCGATGTCGATGTCCTGGTCTGGCAGACCTCGGGCGGCGCGACCAAGAGCTTCGTCAAGGACCTGTTCGAGCTGCGCCGCATGATCGAGCCGGAGGCCGCGGCCCTCGCCGCGCTGCGCGCCACGCCCGAGCAGCGGGCCTCCATCGCCGAAACCTTCGAGGCGATGGCCAATGCCGAGGACATCCAGCTTTCCATCGACGCGGATCTCGCCTTCCACCGCGCGATCGTGCGGGCCACCAACAATGTGCTGCTGGCCGCCTTCCAGCCGGCGATCGAGGCTTCGCTCGCCGTGTCCTTCAAGGTCTCGCGTGCCGGCAATGTGTTGCTGCCCTACACCGTGCCGATGCACCGCGCGGTAGCCGAGCCGATCCTCGCCGGCGATGCCGACGGTGCCCGCAAGGCCATGCTCGCCCTGCTCGACCGCTCCGAAACGGATGCGGAAAGCGCGGCCGTCGAAGACAAGAACTGATACCAGCGGTCTTGGTGCTTGTCCGGTCAAGCACCGTCATTGCGAGCGTAGGGAAGCAATCCAGGAATTGTGGCCGCCACGTTTTCCACCCCTGGATTGCTTCGCTACGCTTGCAATGACACAGAGGCAGATATCGCTGCCGCCAGTATAAATAGGCAAGAAAAAAGGCCCAGTCCGTCTTCGCCCACGAGGGGGACGACGGGCTGGGCCTTTTCATGGATCCGAAGATCGACCCGATCAGTAGGGGTTGACCACCTGCGCATCGGCGATGCGCGAAGCTGAGCCGAAGTCGAGATTGTAGATGTCAGGACGGAAATGGGCGGTGCCGTCCGGCGTGACATAGGCGGTCATGTAGACCCAGTGCACCGGAACGCGGTCCGGGATGGCCTGGTCCTTGCGGGCACCGGTCGCAATCTCCTGGCCGACGCGCTTGGCGTCCCAACCGGAGCCGAGCAGCCAGGCGGCGAGATCGTTCACGCCCTGCACGCGCACGCAGCCATGCGAGAAGAAGCGGTCGACCGAGCCGAACAGGCGCTTGGACGGCGTGTCATGCATGTAGACCGAATCCGAGTTCGGCATCTGGATGCGCAGCTGGCCGAGCGAATTGCCGGCGCCATAGGCCTGGCGAATGGTGTAGTTGGCAGCCTTGCCGCTCGACCAGTCGATCGTCTTGGGATCGATGGTGCGGCCCGAACCGTCGATCACCGACATCCTCTGGCGCGAGAGATAGGAGGGATCGCGCACCATATGCGGGCCGATTTCCTTCTTGATGATGGATTGCGGCACCGTCCAAGTCGGATTGAAGTTGATGGCGCTGATGGTGGCGTCCACCTCGGGCGAGGGATTCTGCGGACGGCCGACCACGGCGATGTAGCGGCGCGCCACCTCGCCATTCTCGATGGCCTCGACCTGGGCGCTCGGGATGTTCACCACCACATAGCGGCGGTTGAAATCGATGAAGCGGGCACCGACCCGCTCCATGTTGTGGCCGATCTGGACCAGGCGGTGCTGCACCGAGACGGCCATCTGGGCGCGGGTGCGTTCATCGATCTTGCCGGTGGCCTGCAGGCCGTAGCGCTGCTGGAAGCGGCTGACGGCAGTGGTCAGCCTGGCATCCCATTTGGGATTGTCGCGCTCGGATTCCGGTAGGTCCTTCTCCATCACCAGGCGCTGGCGCAACGCCAGCACGGCACTGCCCGTGGCCCCCTGGGACAAGCCGGCGGGCGGAGCAGCGGGGAAGCCGCCATTGCGGGCGATCTGGGCATAATATTGCGACAAGCCGTTGAGACGGTCGAGCGAGCCGGCATCGAATGTCGGCATCGAGGACCAGGGCGTGGCCGGGATCTTGATCGGCGTCGAGGCGGCGTAGGACGGACCGGCTGGAACCGGCTTCTTGGCCACCTTGGGCTTGGCCGGCGTGGCGGCAGGCGCCGCGGGGGCAGCATTGTCGGCTGCCGCGGGAGCCGTCGGAGCCACGGGAGCGGCAGGTGCCGAGGCATCGGGAGCCGAGACCGTCGCCGCCGGTGCAGGAGCAGCCGGTTCAGGAGCAGCCTGCGCGGCCGGCGCCGGAGCGGGGCTGGCGGGCTGGGGCGCCTCAGCGGCAGCAGCGGGAGCGGCCGGGGCAACAGGTGCCTCAGGAGCCGCAGGCGCGGCAACCGGAATGTCCGCCGTTGGCGGGGTGCTGTCCTGTGCCAAGGCCGGCGAGGCCAGAACCAGGGCCAAAACGGAAACGGCGGCCAGAACAAGAGGGGTAGACTGCTTCATAGCAGGAACTTCCACGCTGGTTGCCGAAACGTAAGGTCCGGCACAAAAAGGGATCATAGGCAGCCCTCTATCACGCGACCGGGCCGCGCGGTATGGCCGCCACAGTCTTGCCGCACGATTGTCGGACGGCGTGTCCGATTAACCACATCAGCACTATGTGCTCCGAACCTAATCCGAAGTTTTGGCCTCAAAAGGGCAGAGCTTCTTCATAGCCCAGGGGAGTTAACAAGAAGATATGCCGAGCGGGAGCGTCCCTCCCACCCCCCGCCTGGCGTCCGACAAAAAAGCGGCCGCCTCTCCCCTGGCGAGGAAAGGCGGCCGTGCTTTTCGGAGCTGGAAAATCGGCGCCCTGTCAGCGCGTCGCAACCGGCTTTTCGCCGCGATAATCGTAGAAGCCGCGCTTGACCTTGCGGCCGAGCCAACCGGCCTCGACATATTTCACCAGCAGCGGGCAAGGCCGGTATTTGGAATCGGCCAAGCCCTCATGCAGCACCTGCATGATCGACAGGCAGGTGTCGAGGCCGATGAAATCAGCCAGCTGCAACGGGCCCATGGGATGATTGGCACCGAGCCGCATCGCCATATCGATGGATTCGACCGTACCGACGCCCTCATAGAGCGTGTAGATCGCCTCGTTGATCATCGGCAGCAGGATGCGGTTGACGATGAAGGCCGGGAAGTCCTCGGCCACCGCAACCTGGCGATCGAGCTTGGTGATGAAGGCCTTGGCGGATTCAAACGTGCCGTCATCCGTGGCGATGCCGCGGATGATCTCGACCAGTTGCATCACCGGCACCGGATTCATGAAGTGAATGCCGATGAAGCGCTCGGGCCTATCGGTAGCCGCGGCCAAGCGCGTGATCGAGATCGAAGAGGTATTGGTGGCGAGGATCGCCTCCGGCTTCAGATGCGGGCAGACATTGCCGTAGATCTTGACCTTGACGGCCTCGTTCTCGGTGGCGGCCTCGATCACCAGATCGCAAGCACCCAGACCTTCCACATTGGGCTCGGCCTTGATGCGGGAGAGTGCTTCGTCGTTCTGGGCCTGCGTGATGAAACCCTTGGAGACCTGGCGCTTGAGATTGCCGTTGACGGTGGCCAGGCCATTGTTGACCCGATCTTCCGACACGTCGTTGAGCACCACGTTCAACCCGGCCAGAGCGGCGACATGCGCGATGCCGCTGCCCATTTGCCCGGCGCCCACAATCCCGACCGTCCTGATATCCACCGTCATTTCCAGTTCCCTGCCATTTGCTCGATCTTATCGAGGCAATCGGCGCGTGGGAAGACCGCAGTCGCAGCTTTCCTGCAGGCCTGTCGGTCGAAATGGTCGCATTCTGACGCCGGCCTCTCGCGAGGAGAAGTGCGTCCCATGCGGCCCGACCTGCCGGAAGAATATCACGAAACGGGCTGCCTGGAAAAATGCAGCTCGATGAAACCGTGATTTCCCTAGATCAGGCAATGCCCGCCATCGATATGGATGGTCTCGCCCGTGGTGAAGGCACTCTGCATCAAATAGAGATAGGCGGGGGCGACATCTGCGGGGGTCGCGATCCTGCCCGCCGGCAGGCGGCCCGCCATGCCCGCGAAGAAGCCGGATTTGGCCTCTCCGACGATCTCGTCCCACATCGGCGTATCCACCCAGCCAGGCGAGACGATGTTCACGCGCCGCGGCGCCAGTTCCAGCGCCAGGGCGCGGGCGAAGAAGCCGAAGGAACCGGCGATCGCCGAAACGACCGCGCCTCCGGGAACCGGCGGCCGGTCCTTGTTGATTCCGGAGGTGAAGATCATCGAACCGTCCCGCCTCAAGGTGGCGGCGGCGTGCTTGGCCAGCATGACGGCGCCGATCAGCTTGTTGTCGACGAAGCGCCGCACCATTGCCATGTCGGTGCGTTCGATAGGATCGCCTGGCGGTGGCGTTCCGGCCGTCGACACCAGATGATCGAAGGCGCCGGCATTTTGGAAGAGCCGGGCAAGATCGGCCTCCTCCGTCATGTCGGCAACGACGGATCGCACCTGCAGGCCCGCATCGAGGCTCTGCTCCGCAGCCCGCAGCTTGTCGGGTGAGCGGCCGACGATCACCACGTCCGCACCGTTCTCCAGGGCCGCCCTGGCGACGCCAAGGCCGATGCCGGAGCTCCCCCCGACGACGATGATCTTCTGTCCCGTGAACGCGGCCATGGGAAACCTCCGATTGTCTGCTGTCACAGGGATGGGTCAGGCCCGGCCCGCATAGGCCGCCTCGAGATCGGCGACGATGATCTTGGTCATCTTGTATAGGGCCTGTCTGACCCGATCCGCCTTCTCGCGGTCGGGATCGGCCATCAGCCGCAGTGTGACCTCCGGGATGACCTGCCAATAGACGCCATATTTGTCCGTCAGCCAGCCGCACGGCTTTTCGGAGCCGCCATCGGCCGTGAGCGCCTGGTAGTAATAGTCGGTCTCGGCCTGATCTGACGTCTCGACATAGAGCGAGAGCCTTTCATTGAAGGGCGGCATCGACCCGGCGTTCAGCGCCGTCAGGCGCAGCCCCTCGAGTTCGAAGTCGAAGGTGGCATGCGGAACCGTCCTGTTCGTCCCGGAGATCCAATCGGTGAACTCGGTATCCCCGAGCGCCTTGGCGTTCTTGAAGACCGATAGATAGAAGTCCCGGGCCTCCCGGGCATTCAGGTTGAACCAGAGAAAGGGATGGATCGTTGCCATACTGTCCTCGTGAGGATTGATCACAAATCCTGCGCATTGTGGGCAGCAGATTCTCGACAGACAAACCAAAATTCGGCATATTCCTGTGATTCAAACTCACAGATATCATGGCTCGTAAACTTCCACCCCTTCATGCCCTGCCGAGTTTCGAGGCCGCAGCCCGGCATCTGAGTTTTTCCCGGGCGGCGCAGGAGCTCAACGTCACCCATGGCGCCATCAGCCGGGCGATCAAGACTCTCGAAGACCGCCTCGGCGTCCTCCTGTTCGAACGCACGAGCCGTACGGTGCGCCTGACTACCGTCGGCGCCCCCTATGCGCGGGCGGTTCGCGACGTGCTCGACCAATTGGGGGGCGCCACCGCTGCGGCGACGGCCCACCAGTCGAGCTCGACCCTGAACGTCAGCACCTCCGACGGCTTTGCGGGACGCTGGCTGGTGCCACGCCTCTATCGTTTCCATCGCGCAAACGGCGATATCGACGTGCGGGTCTCGACCACCGGCAGGCTGACCAACTTCCTGGGCGACGGCATTGACATTGCCGTACGCTATGGCGGCGGCACCTATCCGGGCCTGACCTCGGAATTCCTCATGGGCGAAGAGGTCTTTCCCGTCTGCAGCCCGAAGCTGCTGGAGGGCGCTCATGCGCTGCGCCGGCCCGAGGATCTCAGGCACCACACCCTGATCCATGACGGTTTTCCGATCAATTGGGCAAGCTGGCTCGCCAGTGCCGGGGTCGAGGGCGTGGATCCGCATAGCGGGCTCACCTTCGATTCCTATTCCTTCGCCGTCGAATCCGCGGCGCAGGGCGAAGGCGTCGTACTCGGCCGGACCATGCTGGTCGCCGCCGATCTCGCTGCCGGTCGGCTGGTACGCCCTTTCGGACACGCTCTCAAATCCCTCTCCAGCTTCTATGTCGTCTATCCCCCCGACGCCATCCGACAGCGCAAAGTGAAAGCTTTTCGCGACTGGCTCTTTGCGGAGATGGCGCCGCCATCGGCTTGACCACGGCCTAAGGCCTTGCAGCCGAAGCCTGGCGTGCCCTATTTAAGGCGGCAAAGTCTCGCATTGGCGATGCGGGCGGATCGGGCGGCGAAACCCGCAAGCAAGGCCGGGTCCTCGGCCGCGCGCCCCGCCTTCCGGCACATGGGAGCTGGGACGGCACGCTCCTTCCACCTTGTTCAATTGATTTGAGAACGCACGACCGATCATGACGATTTCGAACGAAGACGAATTGCTCAAGCTCAAGGAGATCGGCCGCATCGTCGCCAACACGCTGGCGGCGATGGGCGCTGCGCTCGAACCGGGCATCACCACGGCCGAGCTCGACGCGATCGGCCGCAGGCTGCTCGAACGGGAGGGAGCCCGCTCCGCACCCGAACTTTGCTACGATTTCCCCGGCGCGACCTGCATCAGCATCAACGAGGAGATCGCCCACGGCATTCCGGGCCAGCGCCGGATCGAGCCCGGCGACCTCGTCAATATCGACGTCTCCGCCGAGAAGGATGGCTTTTTTTCCGATACCGGCGCCTCCTTCGCGGTGGAGCCGGTCTCCAAGGCCACCCAGCGCCTGCTCAGGGACGGCAAGCGGGCGATGTGGACGGGTATCCGCCAGGTTGGCGCCGGCCTGCCGCTCGCCAATATCGGCAACGCCATCGGCGAATTCGCCCGCAAGAACCGCTATACGCTGGTGCGCAATCTCGCCAGCCACGGCGTCGGCCGATCCCTGCATGAGGAGCCCAAGGAGCTCGCGACCTGGCCTGATCGCTCCGAACGCCGGAAGATGCAGGAAGGCCTGGTGTTCACGGTGGAACCGTTCCTTTCCCTGGGCGCCGAATGGGCTGCGGATGGCGACGATCCGTGGACATTGTTCAGCGAACCCCGCGCCCCGACCGTGCAATATGAGCATACGGTGGTGGCAACCCGCACCGGTCCCCTCGTCCTCACGCTGGCGGCGTGAGGCCCCCCGGAGGAAGCGAGAAGCAAGCCCAATGGACGTCACCACTCTCGCAGGCCTCTACCGGGCCTACATCGCCTGCCTCAACCGGCAGGACTGGAGCGAACTCGGGCATCATGTCGATGAGGCTGTCGAGCATAATGGCCGGCGGCTGGGGCTGTCAGGCTATCGCGGCATGCTCATCAAGGATTTCGAGGACATTCCCGACCTGGCCTTCCACATCGAGCTCCTGGTCTGCGAACCGCCCCTTGTGGCGGCCCGGCTCGCCTTCGATTGCACGCCAAAGTCCGGCTTCCTCGGCCTGAAGCTTGACGGGCGCAGGGTCTCGTTCACGGAGAACGTGTTCTACACTTTTAAGGCCGGGAAGATCGTCACGGTATGGTCTGTAATCGACAAGGCCGCGATCGAGGCGCAACTGGAGCTCTGACGAACGGTCCCGCCAAGAGGCGAGAATGTGTCGCGGTCCGGCCGCCACTTGCGACAGCGTCGATCTCGGGTGCTATGGTCGCCGCCCAACCCCGAAGCCGATGGAAGCCGACGATATGCCCTCCTTTGACGTGTTGCTCGCCTTCATCGTCACGACGGCCCTGTTTTCCGTACTGCCGGGCCCCTCCATGCTCTATGCCGCGGCCAGAACCATGGCGGGTGGGCGCCAGGCCGGGCTGATGGCAGCGCTCGGCCTGCATCTGGGCGCCTATGTCCATGTCGCCGCAGCGGCCGCCGGCCTGTCGGTGCTGTTCCATGCGGTGCCCATCGTCTATGCCGGCGTCAAGCTCGCCGGTGCCCTCTACCTGATCTGGCTTGGCATCACCCTGTTCCGGGCGCGGCAAAGCACGGATGCCGGGACGACCGGCGCCACTCGCTCGGCCCGCCAGGCCTTCGCGCAAAGCGTCACCGTCGAGGTGCTCAACCCGAAGACCGCACTGTTTTTTCTGGCCTTCCTGCCGCAATTCGTCGACGGTGCCGCCGCTTTTCCGCTCTGGCTGCAATTTGCCATCCTGGGCACGGTCGCCAATGTCCTGTTCGGTTTCGTCGATGTGGTGATCGTGATGCTGGCCGCCGTGATCATCGGCCGGCTCAAGCGTTCCTCCGGCGTGCAGCGACTGATGCGCCGCGTGGGCGGGGCGATCCTGGTCGGCATGGGCGTCCATCTCGCCCTGCAGAGGGGTTAGCGAAAGCCCACGATATTGATCGAGAATACAGTCGCGATCAGCCGCATTGCTGCGCGAGCAGCCCCTGATAGAAGCCGAGCTCGGTCACTCTCGCCGACCAGTCGGCATCGGGATTCAGTTGCGCCGTCCCGCATCGCCGCATGATTGGAGCCGCCGTTTTCAGCACGTCGACACGCCGCCGATAGACTTGGCAGATGGCGGCCTGGTCAGTCGCACTGACGGCCCTCAGCTCTTGATCCGAAGCTCGCATGGCCTGTTCCGCCGCCACGACCTCAGTGGTGCAGGAGGATCTGTAGGGCGAGAGAGCGATCCACGAGGCGAGGAAGGCGATCGCGGCTGCCGTCGCGAGAAGGGGCGTCCTCCACCGCTTGAGTGACGGCATGAAGATGGCCTCCGGTTCTGGTTTTCTCAATCAGCCAGATTCGTAACGCTGTTTCGCTCCGGATCAAGGACATCCTTTTCGCGCCACCGGCGTTGAAAGGCCTGAGCTCCCCTCGACGCCGGTGCAGTATCGAAGGCTCTCACCCGGCCGGAGCCAGTTGCTCCCGCGGCTTGGCGAAAGGCCGGAAGGTCAGAGCGATCAGCGTCGCCGCGATGCCCATGCCCCAGGAGCCGACATAAAGCCACATATAGGTATTGAAGTAGTCGTAGATCATGCCGCCCAGCAACGGGCCGAGTGACATGCCCAGGCTGCCGGCCATCGCCGTGCCGCCGATGATGGTGCCCATCATCTTGAGCGGGAAATTCTCGCGCACGATCACGGCATAGAGCGGCATCACGCCAGCATAGATGAAGCCCACCACCACGGCTACGGCATAGAACTGGCCGAGCTGGCTGGCGAAGGCATAGAACAGCACGCCGAAGGCCTGGGCGAACAGCCCGATCACCAGCATGCGCTGGGCGCCGAAGCGGTCGCCCATCACGCCGAAACCGATGCGTCCGAACATGCCTGCCAGGCCCTCGACGCTGTAGATGGTGACGGCGGCGATCATCGGGATGCCGCAAGTCACGGCATAGCTCACCGTGTGGAAGATCGGCCCCGAATGCGTGGCGCAGCAGAAGAAATTGGCCAGCATCAGCACGATGAACTGCGGCGAACGCACCGCCTGGCGCAGCGTCATATCCGATTGCGGCTCGTTGGCCAGAGCTGCTTCGTTGCCCTGCTCCAGGGCAGGCGGCCGGCGCAGCAGCAGAGAGGTCGGAATCATGACGGCAGCAGCGATGGCTGCGATGATCAGCATCGACGTCCGCCAGTCATGGATGGTGACCAGCCAGGCGGCGAGCGGCGCCATGGTCATCGGCGCCATGCCCATGCCGGCCGAGACCAGCGACACAGCCAGGCTGCGCTGGGTATCGAACCAGCCGGTGACGCAGGCCATCATCGGCGCGAACATGGCGGCGACCGCCACACCCACCAGCACGCCGAAGACGAGCTGGAACTCGACCAGCGATCCGGCCTGGCTGGCCAGGGCCAGGCTGGCGGCAAGCAGGACGGCGCCGGCCAGCACCACCGGACGCGGGCCGAAGCGGTCGGACAGATTACCCCAGACCATGCTGGCTAGCGCCATCGCCAGGAAGCCGAAGGTCATGGCGGTCGAAATGCCGGTCACCGACCAACCGGTCGCTGCCGACATGGGTTTGAGGAACACCGGCAACGAGAACATCGCGCCGATGGCAACACATCCGAGCAAGCCGCCTGCGGCGACGATCACCCAACGATAGGAATTCCTGTCCATCATGGTCCACCCGTTCCTGTGCCGCGGGCTGCATCGCATCTCGCGCTTCGTCGGGAAGGACGGGAAGCGCAAGGACGCGACGAAACAGGATATGTGAGCAACGAGCGTTCACGTCCGAGCGCCTTTGCTCCAGGCCTGTCGCGGCGATACCTCAAGGACGCACGAGCAACTGACGATCCGACATGCGATTGCAAAATTATTCTGGTTGCAAAATGCTATCAGAAATTTCGTTCCGCGCAAACATGGCATGGCGGCCGAGGAGCGGCCTCGCCGACCTCCTCTTCCCTGCCGATATTTCCAGCCGGAATCGTCATCGCACGCCTCCCATTCGGCCGAGCCTCGTTTTCAGCCGGCGACCGCAACTCTGTCACTGGCGGCCGAGGAGGTGGGAGTAACAAATCCGGCGACATTCCAACTGCATGAGAGAAGCATTTCAAAGCGTTTTGCAATTTGCCTGCGTCACTTCAAATCGCAAAGACGATCGAGCCAATCCGTTCTGCTCTAGGGCTGGCGCAGACCTGTCGCCAGGGCGCGAAAAGTCTCCACGGCCTTCGGCAAAACCTTCTCGGGATCCTCGCTCGCGGCGATCCACAAGGCTGCATTGAGTGCAGCCGCACTCAAGAGCCGGGCCGCGGCTTCGGCATCCAGCGGTTTCATGATGCCTTGCCCGATCAGGCGTTCGACCGTGCGCTTCGTCACCTGCAGGCAATTGTTCTGGCTCGGCCATAGCGAGGGATCGCCGAGGACCGCCGGCCCGTCCAGCAGAACGATGCGTTGCACTTCCGGATCGAGCGCCATCTCGATATAGGCCACGCCCTCGATCAGCAGACCTTCCCATTCGTCCTGGGCGTGGATGGCCGCCTGATGCGCGCGCGCCGCCATCTCGGCGTCGATCTGGTTGACCACGGCGGCCAGAAGCCCGCGCTTGTCGCCGAAATTATGGTAGAGCGCCCCGCGCGTCAGGCCGGCCTCCGCCGTCAATTCATCCATCGAGGCCGCAGCATATCCGGTTCTCGCAAACGCCCTGCGCGCGGCCGCGATCAACTTGGCGCGGTTCTCCTCCATCGTCTCGGCCCGGCGTCTGGCAGCCATCGCAGTTCCTTTCATATACGCATCGTATCTAGGTTGACATACGACACGTATGCCCATAATTCGAGATACGTAACGTATATCAAATGCGGTGGGGCTGTGTGAAGCCCTAGCAGCATCGAGCGAGATCCGCACGTAACCCAATCATGGAAAAGGACTGAGGACATGGCACAGCGTGAGGCAGTTTTCCCGGCGGATCGGCATGCGCTCTACGAGGCGCACGGCTATTCGGCTGCAATCCGATCGGGCGACCTCCTGTTCGTGTCGGGCC
This sequence comes from Labrys sp. E2SS-1L, assembly GCF_057073705.1. Taxonomy (NCBI): domain Bacteria; kingdom Pseudomonadati; phylum Pseudomonadota; class Alphaproteobacteria; order Hyphomicrobiales; family Xanthobacteraceae; genus Labrys; species Labrys sp. E2SS-1L. The sequence goes on from NZ_CP172712.1 coordinate 174,051, forward strand.
AGGTCGGCAGCCGCCCCGACGGCACGCCGGAACCCGACTTCGAGCGCCAGGTGCAACTGGCCTTCGACAATCTGAGGGCAACGCTGAAGGCGGCGGGTTGCGGCTTCGACGACATCGTCGACGTGACCAGCTTCCATACTGATCCCGAAGCCCAGTTCGAGACCATCATGGCGGTGAAAAACCGGATCTTCGACCGCCTCCCCTACCCGAACTGGACGGCAATCGGCGTGAACTGGCTGGCGGGTTTCGACTTCGAGATCAAGGTCATCGCCCGCCTTCCCGAAAACCTGGATTGACCTGCGCAATACACGCGCGCGTCACGGCAGGCAGCGTATTCGCAAGATCTCGAAGCGCTTTCGGACCGCTGGGTCCAAGGTTTTAATATCGTCACCATCTTTTCGCCAGGCTGCCGGGCGTTCATGACCATGGCCAACGTTTTGAAGTCCTTTTGGAAGCTTCTGTTGGCCCTGGTGGCAGCTGGAGCCGTTGGAAGCGTAATCCAGCTTTCCGGCCTGGGCCTGGAGTGGCGGCTAGTCTTGGTCGCGCTCGTCGATGTCTGTCTGATCGTAGCGGTCGTTCAACTGCTGCGTCGCTGGGCAAAACCTGCGGCAGCGGCCAGTCCAAGACCGAATATCATTCTCTCGACAGGCGCTGCAGCCCTCCTTGCGGTTCTGGCCGGCGTAGCAAGTTTCTACTTCGCCCACGCCGTGATCGCCCAGACCGCCGTACGAATCATCGAAAGCCCTACCGCCGGCGGCAATCACCTGGAGATCTTTGGCTCCAATGCCATCGTGCAGGCCTCCGTCCCAGTGCCGCCGAAAGCGACCTGTCGCACCTATGACATTGCCGGCTGGGATCGGGCCGCCAGCCTGAAGGTCAATGCCGGAGGACCCGCCCCCAGCTATCAGATCCAGGGCCTGGTTCGTCCGCAGGCGATCATCGTCGACTGTGGAGCAAACACGCTCAGCGACCAAAGGGTGCAGGTGACGCCAGCAGATGCCCAGGTTCTCCGAACGGCGGGAGTTGGCACGTTAAACGGAACGATCTGGATCGTGGGAGGGATCATATGGCTTATCGGCGTCTTCCTGTCTTGGCTATCTTTCCGATAGCGGCATTGCTGGCGCTCGTGTCGTCAGCCATCGGCGACGAAAGCCAGGTCCCTCATCGGGGACGTGTCGTCGACCAGGACACCATGCAGCCCCTGCGTGCCGAAGTGCGGGCCTGGGCGACCGGGGTCCAGGTCGTGCCCGACGGCGCTTGCCAGAAGGAAGCGAACGCGGACGCCAAGCGCCTCGATGTCGCACGCACGTCCGACCAGGGAAATTTCGACATCAGGCTCGGCTCTCAAACCCGCCTCTACACGGTCGTCGCCTGCGCCGACGACTATCAGCCTGCCCTCGAGGAGAACCTGCCGAACACCAAGGGCCGCAAGACCGTGGTGCCCTACCCGATCACCCTGGCGTCCCTCGGCACCACCTATGCCAAGAGCGATGTGTTCCAGGACGACGTTCAGCTTACGGTAGCCTCCACGCTCAACCGCCTGGCCAATCTGCGCAGACAGAATCCCGATGGCTTCGATAGCGCCCTGGCCGACTACATCAAGCAGCTTTCCGAAATCAAACCCGACCTGGCAAAACAGCTTGCCGTGCTCGGCGACATCGTGCGCAACTGGCAGAGCAAAATCGAGTGAGGGGCAGGCGGAATCTCGTCCGATAGTAGGGACGTCGAAGCAATCCGGTCTCGGCAAGGCGGATATACGCGGCCTGAGGATTGCTTCACCGGGCTCGCAATAACTGAAAATCTGCCGAAGGCTCACTCTGATCTTCACCAGCTGCTGCACGGATCAAGCTGCGAACAGGCTGGTGGCCATATAGTCGACGAAAACCCGTACTTTCGGGGAGAGATATCGATTGCTCGGCCACAGCACGCGGAAGGTCCCGGCCTCGGCCAGATGGTCTTCCAGCAGAGACGTCAGGCTGCCCCGTGCCAGTTCCGAAGCGACCGCAAAGGGCGGCAGGCAGGTGATGCCGAAGGCCTGCTCGGCCAGATAGATCAGGGGCTCCAGCGTGCTCGCGATCGTGGTCTGGGGCAAATCGAGCTTGAGCTCGCGCCCGTCCCGCACCAGCGGCCAGGGTTCGAGCCTGCCCGAATTGGCATAGCAATGGTGCAGGCAGCGATGGCCGAGCAAGTCCTCCGGCACGTTCGGCGTACCATTGGCGGCGAGATAGGCAGGCGCGGCAACGATCCTGTGCTTGAAGGTCCCGAGTTTGCGGCTCATCAGGCGCGTGTCCCTGACCTCGCCGGTGCGGATTACCGCATCGAAACCTTCCTCGATCACATCCACCAGCCGGTCCGTAAAATCGAGATCGAGATCGATCTCAGGATAGGCCGCCATGAAGGCCGCGATCGTCGGCATCAGCAGCATACCGGCGAGCGGCAGGCTCACGCGCAACTGCCCGCGCGGAATTGCCTGCGACCGCGACAATTGCGCCTTCACGGCCTCGAACTCGGAGTGGATGCGCCGGCAAGTATCGAGGAAGAAGCCTCCCTCCTCGGTCAGCGCCATGCTCCGGGTCGAACGATGGAACAGGCGCACACCCATCTCCTCCTCGAGCCGGGCGATCGCCTTGCCGACGGCCGACCCCGACAGGCCGAGGCGCTGCCCCGCGGCCACGAAGCTTCCGGCTTCGGCGGCCTGGATGAAGATGCTGAGCGTTCCGAGCCGGTCCATAGGTGACAATTACGGAATAAATTTCCGATGTGATACGATTACCGGACCATTTATCCGCTATTTTGCCCTCGATATCCAGATGGGGCCGCGGCGAGCCCGCCGCGTTTTCATCGGAGACACTCATGGACACCAAATCCCCGGCTGCTTTTTCGGCTGCCCCTGTGCCGACCACCTTCGTCGTCAACGTCATTCACGCCCATCCCGGCAAGCAGGAGGAGGCCTTCGCGGTCATCCAGGACGTGGTGCACTTTGTCGCCGAGCACAAGGAAGGCTTCCTGTGGAGCACCCTGGCCAGGAGCACGGACGGACTGACAGTCGTCAACATCGAGGCAATCCAGGGCGCCGGCAATGTCGGCGAGTTCTTTTCCGACCCCGTATTCGCGACAAAATTCCGCAAGCTCGACGAGGTTTCCAGGAGTGAGTTTCACACTTACACCGTCGGCGATCTCGTCCTGCCGAAGCGCGTAGCGACGATCTGATCGTCCTGTCCCGCGCCGGTGCCCAGACCCGTCAGGCGGCATGGCGGTCCCCCGGCGCGTCTCCCCCTTATGAAAGCGCCTGCCGCCTTTGTGGCTGGCAGGCGACCCCCACCAGATGGGCGCCGGGGCCGACGAACCAGCGCAAGGCCCCGGTCTCGAATTGCACGAAGCCTTCGCTCTGCAGCGTGGTGAGCAGGCGATGCGCCGTCGATGGCGCCAGGCTCGTGCCGCGAACGACTTCCGAAAGCGTCATGCCGCGCGGATCCTGGGCAATGCATTTGAGGATCGACAGGGCTCGCAACACAGCCTGCACGCAACCATGACCGACGGCACCATCGCGATCCTCGCGAAATTGGCGGGGATTGCCGAATGGCAGTCCCTGCGTGTCGCCGGCGATGCCTCCCAGATGTTGATCGAGTGCTTCCAAAGCAGACACCGGTTCTCCCTCCCGTTGTTTTGCGGACGCTCCCTCGTTATGTTGCCGTTCCTCTTATACGTCCAATATATCATTCGGATCGGGTGATATTATTGAGATATTTATTATCACCGAAATCGATCGATAGCAGAGGGCCATTTGGACCGGTCGGATTGCCACTGCCGGCTGCGCCGCCAAAGAAAAACCTCCCCCTGCAGGACGCGGAGGGAGGCTGAGGAAACAGAGCGCATTCAGCTAAGATGCAGTTTCCATGCCCTAGCGAGACGAGGAAGCCTCTTCGCCTGGCAGAGCGGTCCCCTGGGCTGTCTTCTCGTAAGGGCCGGCACGCTCGCCGTTCAGGACGCGGTTGGCCTGTGCTCTGTCGATATCGCCTTCCCACACGGCAATGACGACGGTGGCGACGCAGTTTCCGATGAGATTGCCGAGCGCCCGCGCCATTCCCATGAACCAGTCGACCGACAGCACCAGGACCAGGCCGATCACCGGAATGACGGGCAGCGCCGACAGGGTAGCGGCGAGAACGACGATGGCCGATCCCGGTACGCCATGCGCCCCCTTCGAGGTCAGGAGGGCGACCCCCAGCACGACCAGGAGATCGGTTTCCGAGAGCGGTGTATTGGTAGCCTGCGCGATGAACACCGCAGCCAGGGTGAGATAGATGGAGAAGGCATCGAGATTGAAGGAATAACCCGTCGGGATGACCAGGCCGACGGTGGAATCCTTGATCCCCATCCTCTCAAGCTTGCGCATGATCTGCGGAAGCACGCTGTCGGACGAGGCGGTGCCCAGGACGATCGTCAGTTCTTCGCGCAGATAGATCAGGAACTTGATCAGGCTGAAACCGGCCATCCGCATGATGATGCCGAGCACCACCAGCACGAAGAAGATCACGCTGACATAGAACAGGAGGACGAGATAGCCGAGCTGCTGCAGGGAGCCGACCCCGTATTTGCCGACCGTGAAGGCGATGGCGCCGAACACGCCCAGCGGAGCGAGCCGGACGATGAAGCCGATGATCTTGAAGAGAACGTCGGTGGCGATGTGGATGAAGTCGGCCACGGGCCGGCCACGTTCGCCGAGCAAAGACAGCCCAGCGCCGAACAGGATGGCAATCAGCAGGACCTGGAGAATGTCCCCCTTGGCGAAAGCATCCGTGACAGTCGTCGGAATGACGCGCAGCAGAAAGTCGACCCCGCCGGTGACTTCGCGCACATGATCGGTGTAATTGGCGAGCGCGCTGCCATCGAGTGTCTTGGGATCGATGTTCATGCCGACGCCCGGCTGGAAGAAATGGGCCATCAGCAGGCCCAGGCACAGGGCGATCGTCGTCACCACCTCGAAATAGACGATGGCCTTGACGCCGACCCGGCCGACCTTTTTCAGATCCCCCGCCCCGACGACACCATGGACGACGACGCCGAAAACCAGGGGCGCAATCACCATCTTGATCAGCTTGATGAAGGCATCGCCGAGCGGCTTCAACTGGCTGGCAAAGCCCGGCCAGAGAATGCCGACCACTATTCCCAGAACAAGCGCTATGACCACCTGCCCGAACAGGGATCTGAAGAATCTGAGCATATATTTCCTCCACGGTCGGCGCCGTCATTGTTTCTGATTTTGCCGAAGGAGCGGTCAGTTCCCCAAAGGGGTCCGGTAACGGTGCGTTCTCCCAAACGTCGTCCGCCACACTCCCGATCGCAATGGCGCCGTATGCAGCAACGCTTAGAGCACAAAATCCCAGCGCCAGGAGGCGCGATTCCATATCATGGAAACGGGTATCGTAGCGCCACCGACGGAAGATTACCCAAAGGCATTCCGGTCTTGCCTAAGGCGAAACAAGAAAATAGGCACGCGTCTCATCCAGGAACCGGTTCACCACGGCGCAGTGATCAGAGCGATACAGCATGATGACATCGGCAATCGGCGCCGGCTCAACCAGCGCCCGGTAGACGACACCGGGTCGCAGCATTTCCTTCGCGGCCTCCGGCACGAGAGCGACACCGAGACCTGCAGCAACCAGGCTGAGCAGCGAATAGGATTCGACGACCTGCTGGGTGATATTGGGGTCAAATCCCGCCTCGATGCAGCATTCCTTGAGATAGCGGGCAAATCGGGAATTCTTCACCCTCAGAAAAACGAACTGCTCGTTCCTCAATTCGGAGAGTTCGATCCTCTCATTGACCGCCAGCGGATGCGACTGCTGCAGGGCCACACCGACTTTTTCCTCCCACGCCAGTTCGGTGACCAGATCGGGATCGCCGACCGGCCCCCGCAGGAAACTGATGTCGATCTTGCGTGCGTGAAGGGCGGCCTCCTGCTCGAGCGGCGGCATCTCGCGGATACGCACCTGGACTTCCGGCACGCGCAGGCGAAACCGGGCGATCAGACCCGCCAGCGGCCCCATCAGCACCGATCCGGTGGTGGCAAGGTCGAGCGTCCCGATCTGCCCCCGGCCAATGGCGTGCGTCTGTTCGGCGGCTTCGTCCACCTGGGCAAGGATCGCAGTCGCATGATCGCGAAAGGCGAGGCCGGCGGCGGTCAATTCGACACGCCGTTTGTTTCGCAGGAAGAGCTGGGTCTTGAGTTCGTATTCCAGGTCCTGGATCTGCGTGCTCAGAGGGGGCTGGGAAACGCCAAGCCGAGCGGCGGCGGCCCGGAAGCTGAGTTCCTCGGCGACAGCGATGAAATAGCGCAGATGACGCAGTTCCATAATCTCTCCCCTGTCTGGCACTTCGATGAGCCCAGGCTAGCGCGTCATCTTCGAGTCTCGCTGATATTTCACAACACCGCCTCCCCCAATCCCGCCCATCTGCGCCTCGCACGGCCCGGCGAGGCAATCGATCAACGCGCCATCGCGCCGTCGATCCACGCCCGCACCTCGGGCAGGACATAGCCGAGGCTGAGATGGCCGGCCCCCTCCACGGGCATGAAGGTCTTGGGCTGGTTGGCGAGGTCGTAGAGGCTCTTGCCGAACGCGAAAGGAATGACACCATCGGCAGTGCCGTGCACGACGAGCAGCGGGACCTTCACCTTGGCGATGCGCTCGTCGGAGGGGAAGGGATCCAGCATCACCCAACGCACCGGGAACATGCCATAGAGGCGGGAAGCCACGGCGAGAGCCGAGGTGAAAGGCGAATCGAGCACCAACGCGCCCACGCTGTGTCGGGCCGCCAGGGCGACCGCCACGCCCGAGCCCAGGGACTGGCCGACGACCACGATGCGCTCGGGTGCCGTTCCGAGAGCCAGCACCTTGGCATAGGCAGCCTCGGCGTCGAGCAGCAAGCCCTGCTCGGAGGGCGAGCCGGTGGAGCCGGGATAGCCACGATATTCCACCGCCATCAGGCCGTTGCCGCCGGCCACCAACGCGCGCAACAGCTCGGTCTGCAGGGTGAGATTGCCGCCATTGCCGTGGAAATAGAGCAGAAGGGGCCTGCCCGGCACGGGCGCGACATGCCAGGCGATCAGTGTCTCGCCATCTTCGGTGCGCAGCTTGACGACCTCGGCGCCGGCTATGGCGGGTGGCAGCACCTCGCCGCCCGGCTGGAAGACGAAGGAGCGCTGGGCAAAGGCCAAAGCGGCGAAGGCCGCCAGATAGAGCGCCGCAACCAGGGCGGCAATAACAATCAGGAACTTCGACACCAAGCAGGCTTTCCAGGACGGCACAGGAAGCGCAATTCGCCATGGGCCGGCAGGGAACGCAAGGGCGAAGGGAACAGCGTTGGGGGTATCGATGGCCACCGCATACAAACGTCATTGCGAGCGTAGCGAAGCAATGACGATCTCCATCATGGTAGATGCATTTCGGCCTCGGCCATGTTTCCAAAGAAAATGTGCCGGCCCGTGAGGGCCGGCACACTCAAATCATCCGATAAAGACGGGCGGATGCCGCCCGTTGTCCCTACTTACCGAGCTTGGCGAGTTCGTCCTTGAGCTCCGGCAGGGCGGTGTAGAGATCGGCGACCAGGCCGTAGTCGGCGACCTGGAAGATCGGGGCCTCTTCGTCCTTGTTGATGGCGACGATGACCTTGCTGTCCTTCATGCCGGCCAGATGCTGGATGGCGCCGGAGATGCCGACGGCGATGTAGAGATCGGGCGCGACCACCTTGCCGGTCTGGCCGACCTGCCAGTCGTTGGGGGCATAGCCCGCATCGACCGCGGCGCGCGAGGCCCCCATGGCGGCGCCGAGCTTGTCGGCCACCGGTTCGATATAGGTGGCGAAGTTCTCGCGGTTGGCCATGGCCCGCCCGCCCGAGATGATGATCTTGGCCGAGGCCAGTTCCGGACGGTCGGACTTGGCCAGTTCCTCGCCCTTGAAGGTCGACAGGCCCGGATCGGCGGCGGACGCCGCCGGCTCGATCGCCGCCGAACCGCCTTCGCCGGTGGCGGCGAAGGAGGCGGTGCGCACGGTGATCACCTTCTTGGCGTCGGCCGAGGTCACGGTCTGGATGGCGTTGCCGGCATAGATCGGCCGCTCGAACGTATCGGACGAGACGACCTTGACGATGTCGGAGATCTGCATGACGTCGAGCAGGGCGGCGACGCGCGGCAGCACGTTCTTCCAGGCCGCCGTCGAGGGCGCCACGATGGCGTCGTAGGAACCGGCCAGGCTGACGATCAGGGCCGCCGTCGGCTCGGCCAGGCGATGCTCATAGGCGGCATCGGCGACGAGCACCTTTTCGACGCCCTGGAGCTTGGCGGCGGACTCGGCGGCAGCCTGAGTGTTGGCGCCGGCCACCAGCACATGCACCGGGCCGCCGAGCTCGAGGGCCGCGGTGAGGGCACGGTTGGTGACGTCCTTGAGGCCGGTGGCGTCGATCTCGGCGATGAGAAGAGTGGTCATGATATCAATCCTCCTGCGCTCAGATGACGCCGGCTTCGTTCTTGAGCTTGTCGACCAGCTCGGCCACCGAGGCGACCTTCTTGCCGGCCTGGCGGGCCGGCGGCTCCACCGTCTTCACCACGGTCAGGCGCGGCGCGATGTCGACGCCCAGCGCCTCGGGGCTGGTCTCGTCGATCGGCTTCTTCTTGGCCTTCATGATGTTGGGCAGCGAAGCATAGCGCGGCTCGTTGAGGCGCAGATCCGTGGTGATGATTGCCGGCAGGTTGAGCGCAACCGTCTGCAGGCCGCCATCGACCTCTCTGACAACGTCGATCTTGTCGCCGCCGACCTCGAGCTTGGAGGCAAAGGTGCCCTGCGGCCAGCCCAGCAGCGCCGCCAGCATCTGGCCGGTGGCGTTCATGTCGTCGTCGATGGCCTGCTTGCCGAGGATGACCAGGCCCGGGTTCTCGTTACCGATCACCGCCTTCAGGAGCTTGGCCACCGCCAGAGGCTCGACGGTGGCGTCGGTCTTGACCAGGATGCCGCGGTCGGCGCCCATGGCCAGGCCCGAGCGCAGCGTCTCGGCCGCCTGGGCCGGACCGATCGAAACCACCACCACTTCGCTCGCCTTGCCGGCTTCCTTCAGACGCAGCGCTTCCTCCACGCCGATCTCGTCGAAGGGGTTCATCGACATCTTGACATTGTTGAGATCGACACCCGAACCATCGGCCTTGACGCGGATCTTCACATTGTAATCGACCACCCGCTTCACGGGCACGAGCACTTTCATGGGGCTTCTCCAGACGGGGAACCGGAACAATGAGCGATATGAAACGACCGCATAATGGCCTTGTCCCTCCCGCGCTGTCGGCGAACCGACACGTCACGTCGCGACAAGACCGCCGCCGCTGAACTTGATGACGCAAGTCAGCTAAAGGGCGCGGCTTTTTGTGTCAACGCGACATTTGTGTGAAGCGACCGGGCGAGTTCCAGTCACGGGCATTCTCGGCGGTCGGTGGAGCGCATCACGAACCGCGACACGCCGGACAAGTCAGCACGAATGTCCCACTCGGCCTCGGGGAGGACGTCGATACTGTTTGCCACCTCCGGCGATCAATCGCTCCAACTGCACTACCACTCGGCCCGACCGATTCTGCTACTCAACATAGTAACAGGTTACCATTTATTGTTTTTATTATCGAACACTTTGCTCTTGCCTTCCTCATACTTAATTGGAAACAACAACAAACTGTTGATAAGCAAAAATCTTACCAAACACGACTTGCGCGAAGCATACCTGCTCGCTGTGCTCGGACTCAGGTTTGCTCGGTACTCCCTAACCCTACGCAATGACTGGCGCGGCCTCCCTTCGCCGTGACTTTGGCAGCAAAGGCTTGGAGCACGAACAAGAAGACGATCTCCAGCCACGCTCCCAAGGAAAGCAGGTCCCCCCATGTTTGATACAGTTTTGAAAGTCACCGGCGTCCTTTTCGTTGCAACCAGTCTCGCCAGTTGCTCAACCGCCGGCATGTTTCCCAAGCCCGGCGAGGCCTACGTCAAGGACGTGACGGTGACGGCCATTGCCTCCGCGCGCAATCCAGTTCCGGGAAGCTTCGCCCCGCGGCTGACTGAAGCTGTGCGCCAGGACGTGCAGCACCTGCCGCAAACCGGCGCAGCCAAGCACCTGTCGATCATCCTGACCGATTATCATTTGAAGAATCCCGCCCTGTCCCTGCTGGTCGGTGACGCCAATTACGTCAAGGGCACACTGACGGTCACGGATCTGGCAGGCGGGCCTGCCAAGACGGCCCCGTTCGTGGTCGGCAATCAAGGGCAGGTCAATGGCGTGGTCGGCGCCATCGTAGCCGCCAACCAGGATCCGGGCCTGATCGAAGGCGTTCTGGTCGTGCAGTCGAGCCGCAAGGCGCTGGAAAATTTCTATGGTTCCAAGCTCTTGAAGACCTATGCGGAAAACCCGCCGGCGGCGACGCCCGCTGCCACCGCCACGCCGGCCCCAGCCAGCCCGGCCAAGGCCAAGCCCACCAAGCCTCCTGTCCGCAAAGCAAAACCCGTTGTACCGGCGGCCGCGCAGCCCGGCACTTAAACAAAACGGCGCCCCAGGGCGCCGCGACATCGAATATAGATCCGGAGGAGGCACTCTGCCTCCCTCCGTTTCTTATATGTAACGCACAAGGGCCTTGCGGCAAGACCCGGTTCCGGCGCTATCAAACCAACCCTCGACCGCAATCAAGGGAAAGGGTGCCGGATGCGTGTGTTGTTGACGAGCTTTGGATCGCGCGGCGATATCGAACCGGTGGCGGCGCTGGGAGCGCGGCTCCGCGATCTCGGCCTCGAGGTGCTGGCCTGCGTGCCGCCGGATGAGGAGTTCGAGGCGGTGCTGGCCCGCGCGGGCGTAAGGCTGGTGCCCGCCTTCCGGGCCTTGCGGCCCTGGTTGGCGGAAGTGCGCAAGGGACCTGTCGACCTGCCCCAGGTGGCGGGCGAGGTCCTGGAGGGGCAATATCGGGCAATGGCCGCGGCGGCCGAGGGTTGCGATGCCGTGGTGGGTTGCGGCCTGTTTCCCTCCACCGCCGCGGCACAGGCGGTGGCCGAAGAGCGGGGTCTTGCCTATGTCCATGTCAGCTATTGCCCGCTCTTCATCCCTTCCCCGCATCATCCGCCCTATGCCTATCCCGGTCACCCTCGCCCGCCGGGGATCACCGACAACCGGGCTTTGTGGGATCACAATAGCGAGGTCATGAACGCCCTGTTCGGTGCCGCCGTGAATGGCCTGCGCGTCCGGATCGGCCTGCCGGCGCTCACCAATGTGCGCGATCATGTCTTCACCGACAGTCCCTGGCTGGCTTCGGACCCGATCCTGAGCCCGTGGCCGCCGGCCGCAAGCACAGTGGTACAGACCGGTGCCTGGATCTTGCCGGACGAGCGCCCGCTCCCGGCCGATCTCGAAGCCTTCCTGGCAGCCGGCCCGCCGCCGGTCTATGCGGGCTTTGGCAGCATGTCGATGCCGACGGCCCAGGCGGCCGGCCCCGTGGCGATCGCGGCGATCCGCGCCCAGGGCCACCGCGTCCTGCTCGCGCGCGGCTGGGCCGGACTCGCTCTTGCGGAGGCCGCAGAGGATTGCTTCCTCGCCGGCGACGTCAACCAGCAGGCCCTGTTCCCGCGCGTTGCGGCGGTGGTGCATCATGGTGGTGCCGGCACCACCACGGCGGCGGCTCGGGCGGGCGTGCCGCAGGTGATCGTACCACAGCTGGTGGACCAGCCGTTCTGGGCCGGACGAGTGGCGGCACTCGGCATCGGTGTGGCTCATGACGGCCCGGCCCCGAGCCTCGACTCGCTCTCCGCCGCGCTCGCTATCGCTCTGGCGCCGGAAACCCGCGCCCGGGCCGCCGCCCTGGCGAAATCGATCCGCACCGATGGCGCCGCGCTGGCCGCCGGGCTGCTCCTCGACATGACGCGCCGGTGATCTGAATGAATCGTTACGCCGGCCGGTTCGCGCCGGCCGGCGAGCACGGTGCCTCCAGCCGCGTTTAAAAAGCCTGCCCTGCCACCTCGCTCAATCGAACGTGTCGCGCCAGTCGTTCTGCGCCTGGGGCGGCGCATTGTCGAACAAAGGCGCATCGGCGCGTTTGAGCGGCAGCACCAGGATGGCGCCGGCGACCAGTCCGCCAAGATGGGCAAACCAGGCGACATCGTCTGTCGAGGTGACGAAATAGGCATAAAGCGCAAAATAGGCCTGGTAGAGAATCCAGGCCCCGATCGCCCAATAGGCCGGCAGTTTCAGCGGAATGCGGAAGAACAGGAGCACCCAGATCTTCACCTTGGGATGCAGCAGCACATAGGCAGCCACCACGCCCGATATCGCCCCGGATGCCCCGATCAGCGGGCTGGTGGAGTCCTGTGCGGTCAGGGCATAGGCGAAGGAAGCCAGTACGGCACAGGCCAGATAGAAGAACAGGTAGCGCCAGCGCCCGAGATCATCCTCGACATTGTCGCCGAACACCCACAGGAACAGCATGTTGCCGGTCAGGTGCATCCATGAGCCGTGCACGAAGGATGAGGTGATCGGCGTCAGCCATTCCGGCACCCTGATATATTCGGCCGGCAGCTGCATCTTCTGGAACAGAACCACCGGAATCATGCCATAGGAATAGGTAAAGCCCGCCGTATCCGCCACGAAGGTGCCGGGCACGTAGCCGGACTGGAAGAACACGAAAACCGAGACATTGGCGGCAATCAGCGCCCAATTCACATAGGCTCGCGTGATGCGCCGGTGCGGGTTGTCGTCATAGAGCGGTATGATCATCTCGCGTCCCGTATCGCCTGCCGATGCAAGTCGCGTGACGGCAAGAACAATGTAGGGCGAGAAGCAGCGGGAATAAAGGTCGCACAGCGAACAGAGCCGTTGGTGCGGGGTATTTACCGTCATCCCGCATACTATTTTGAGAATGCGCGGCATTTATGCATCATCTGCCCGGGTCATTGGAGGGTGATCGCAGTCCGAGAGGAACCAGATGCTTCGTTGCTCGCGATCTCGTGCCGCTGCCCTTGCCATCATCATGACCGCGCTGCCGGTTCTGGCCGTCACCACGCAGACCAGCCCCGCCTTCGCCGCCCCGCAAGAAGCCGTGCTCAAGCAGGCCGAAGCACAGCGCCAAGCCTTGATCGACACCATGAAGGCGCTGGTTTCGATCGAATCGGGCAGCAAGGACCCCGATGGCCTGGCCGAGATCGCCACCCTGATCGCGGACCGGCTCAAGGCCCTGGGCGGCGAGGTGCAGCAGATCGAGCCGAAGGGCGTCTATCGCATGCAGGACACGCCCGAGAAACCGGGCAAGGTCGTGCTTGCCCGCTTCACCGGCACCGGCACCAGGAAGATCGCTCTGATCGCCCATATGGACACGGTCTATCTCAAGGGCATGCTGGCGCAGCAGCCGTTCCGCATCGAGGGCGACAAGGCCTATGGCCTCGGCATCGCCGACGACAAGCACGGTGTTGCCCTCGCCCTCAGCACTGTTGCGCTGCTGAAGGAGCTGAATTTCAAGGACTACGGCACGCTGACGGTGATGATCAACGGCGACGAAGAGATCTCCTCGCCCGCTTCGCGCGCGCTTCTCACCGAGCTCGGCGCCGAGCAGGACGCCGTGTTTTCCCTGGAAGGCGGGGGCATCGGCACCGACCAGATCATCCTCGCCACCGCCGGCATCGGCGCCGTCGCCCTCAAGGTCGAGGGCAAGGCCTCCCATGCCGGGGCTGCACCCGAGCGCGGCGTCAACGCGCTCTATGAACTGGCGCACCAGATTCTGCAGATGCGCGATCTTTCCGATCCCAAGCTCGGCCTCAAGCTGAACTGGACGGTGGCCAAGGCCGGCACCAACCGCAATGTCATCCCGGCCGAAGCAACGGCCCAGGCCGATGTGCGCATGCTGCGCATGGCCGATTTCGACCGCATCGAGAAGACGGTGAAGGAGCGCATCGCCAACAAGCTCCTGCCCGACAGCAAGATCGAGGCGCTGTTCGAGCGCCGCCGCCCGCCCCTGCAGCCCATCGACGCCGGGCGCGCCTTGGCGGCACGGGCCGGCGCCATCTATGGCGAGATCGGCCAGAAGCTGAGCGTGATCGACAAGGCCGGCGGCGGCGGCACGGACGCCGCCTTTGCGGGACTGAAGGCCAAGGGACCGGTGCTGGAAGGCCTCGGTCTGCGTGGCTTCGGCGCCCATTCCAACGACGCCGAATATGTCGAGCTCGATTCGGTGGTGCCGCGCCTTTATCTGCTGGCACGGCTGATCATGGACGTCTCGGCCGGCAAGACGAAATAAGTGGCGCCCGGCCCAGGCGCGGCAAGCTCCTGCCGCGCCTGCTGGCCCGAAACCCTATTCGTTGGTCTTGATGTTGGTCCAGGTCCGCGTCCAGAGTTTCTGAATCTTGGCGTCCGGCGCCGTGGTGGTGAACAGGCGCGCCATGGTGGCCTCATCAGGGAAGATGGCGGGATCCTTGAGGATCTCGGGCTTGATGAACTTTTGCGCGGCGAGATTGCCAGTGGCGTAGGAGATGAACTCCGTATTCCTGGCAGCTATCTCCGGGCGCATCATGTAGTCGATGAAGGCATGGGCCTCCTCGACATGCTCGGCATCCTTGGGGATCGCCCAGCCGTCGACCCAGATCAGCGCGCCTTCCTTCGGCACGACATAACGGATGTCGACCAGGGGGCTGTCAGGCGACTTGGCATGGGCTTCGATGGCGCGGTTGCGCGCCTGGATGACGTCCCCGGCCCAACCGACCACCAGGCAGAGATCGCCGGCAGAGAGCGCGCTCAGATAACCCGAGGAACTGAAGGTCCGGATATAGGGCCTGATGGCCTTGAGCAGCTCTCCCGCCTTGGCGATATCCTTGGGGTCCTTGGAATCGGGATCGAACCCGAGATATTTCAGGGCAGGCGGGATCAGCTCGTCGGGGGTATCGAGAATACTCACGCCGCAATCGGCGAATTTGGCCAGGTTCTCCGGCTTGAACACGATGCTCCAGCTGTCGATCGGCACATCGCCCAGGCGCTTCCTGGCCATCTCGACATTGTAGCCGATGCCGGTGGTGCCCCACATATAGTTCACGGCGTATCGGTTGCCCGGATCATAGAAGGCCAGGCGCTGGAACACCTTGTCCCAGCCGTGCTGGAGATTGGGGATCCTGGCCTTGTCCAGCGGTTGAAACACGCCGGCTGCGATCTCGCGCTTCAGATTGGGGCCAGTGGGATCGACGACGTCATAGCCGGAATGACCGGCATAGAGCTTGGTCTCCAGCACCTCGTTGGAATCCATGGTGTCGTAGACGACCTTGATGCCGGTCTCCTTGCTGAAGCCTTCCAGGGTGGAGGGATCGATGTAATCGGCCCAGCTATAGACGTTGACGACCCTGTCGCCCGCCATTGCGGGCCCGGTAGCCATCAGGGCGGCCATGGCCGCAGCGGCGAGAGCCAAGAGCTGGGGCGGTCGGAGGCGACTTCGGCGAGAACGCGATCTCCAAATCGGCGTCGGGCAAGACGGCATGAGGGTCTCCTCTGGACGTGCGTCATCATTGCCGCCGACGCCAGACGCCGACGGATGGGGATTGCAGCCCTGTACAAAGGGGTGCAATTGCTGTGATGGGGCCTGAAGCGTTTTGCGATTTGGTGGAATCACCAAGAATCGCAAAGACGCGTCAGAACAAGGAGTTAGAGCAAATAAGCGTCCATACTCGAACGCGCTTTGCTCTTGACGATGCCACGACGCCTCGCTTCAGACGGAAGCACGCGGCTGTTCGCACCGAGAAAGCCCGCTCGGCGTCATTCAGGATCCGGACGAGCGGAAACCGGCGCTCTTCGGCGCATCCGCCCCGGCTGTCCGGGTAGAACATTCCATCGAGGTCGTCGCTCTACGGACGAGCCTGCCCGAAAGCGTTTCGTATCCGCGCCGACAGTCGGCTCTTCCTCCTTCTTGCTCGCTCAGGACGGCTGGGCTTCCGGCAAGGGACGGCCCAGGGACGAACGCACCGCCGGGATAGGTCCCGACGGCATAAAATGCTCAGGCAGCACGATGGCCAGATGCGAGGCCGCGACGTCGCGCGCCTCCTCCCGCGACAGGTTCTTGGGGGCGATCATCAGATGCAGCCACAGGCCTTCGAGCATGCACACGATCGCGCGCGCCAGCTTATGCGCATCGATGCCCGCCGGCACGAGTTCGGCACAGAGATCGGCGACGACACCGAGATTCTCCTGGTCTGTGTCGTTGCACATGCTGCGATAGGTCGGACGGGCCTTCGCCTCGCCCCGGAAAGCGCACCAGGCTGCCAGCTTGCGCGGCGTGCAGATCCTGCGGTCGAAATCGGCCAGGACCATCGCCCAGAGCCGCTCCGCAGCCGATGGCCCGGCCTGGGCAAGGGCAGCGCGCCAATGATCGCGATATTCGTCCGACAGGAAACGCAACGTCTCCAGCAGCAATTGTTCCTTGGTCTCGAAATGAAAGTTCACGATGCCGCGGGACATGCCGACCGCCTCGGCAACGACGCCGATCGTGGTGCCCTCATAACCGTAACGGGCCAGGCAATCGATCGTCGCATCGATCAACTCGCTCCGGCGCTCGGCCCGGTTGATCCGCGTGCGGCCCGTGCTCGTGGAAGTGTTCATCCTGGTGAAGCCACCCTGTCCCGCCGCCCGATCCGAGCCGGCGTCTTTCCAGCATGCTTGGTGAGAACGGTGGGATTGTCAATGCGATTTTTTGCTATACGTTCGTTCAGTATCATGATTATAACTGAACGAACGTATAGCAATTATATAATCGAACATTCGTAGCGGGAGTGCTGACAGGCCTGCGTTTTTTGGGGGGCCCGGCGAGGGAAGGTCCATCCTTCCCCCGGCACGACCAAAGGACATGTCCCAGCTGGTGAAGACGAGGTGACGACGATGACGACGATTGGCTCGACGGCGATGGCGGCAGCGGAGGAAGATCTCACCGAACGCGCCAAACGCCATCTGATCCAGCCCTGGCCTGTCGCGGAAACCATGGGCGACGAGGCGCGCCCGCTGATCGGCGAGGGCGACGGCATCTACATCACCGATGCCGCCGGCAAGCGCCTGATCGACGGCCCGGCCGGCATGTGGTGCACCAATATCGGCCATCGCCGCCGCGAACTCGCCGACGTCATGCACGAACAGGCGATGGCGCTGTCCTACAGCTCGCCCTGGTACACCACGAGCTCGCCCTCCGTCGCCCTGGCCGAGCGGATCGCCGCCCATGCGCCGGGCGACCTCAACCATGTCTTCTTCACCACCGGCGGATCCTCGGCCGTGGAGACGGCGCTGCGCTTCATGCAGTTCTACAACAATGTGCGCGGCCGCCCGGACAAGAAGCTGATCCTCAGCCGCGGCAGCGCCTATCACGGCTCGACCTATCTTTCCGCCTCGCTCAATGCCCGTCCGCGCGACAATGACTGGATGGACAGCGCCGGCGATCTCGTCGTCAAGCTCTCGTCACCCAACCCCTTCCGCCGTCCCGGCGGCAAGACAGTGGTCGAATTCGCCGATGTCCTGGTCGACGAGTTCCGCGACACCGTCGCTCGGGTCGGTGCCGAGCGGATCGGAGCCTTCGTCGCCGAGCCGATCCAGGCCTCGGGCGGCGTCATCGTGCCACCGGAGGGCTACCTGCCGCGCATCCGCGAGATCTGCCGGGCCAACGACATCCTCTATATCTGCGACGAGGTGGTGACGGCCTTCGGCCGCCTCGGCCATGTCTTCGCTTCGGGAGCAGTATTCGGGCTCGATCCCGACATGATCACTTTCGCCAAGGGCGTCACCTCGGGCTATTTCCCGCTGGGCGGCGTGGTGATCTCGGATCGGTTGCTCGCGGATCTCAGGCGTTCCAACCATCCCGAGGCGATGTTCGCCCATGGCCTGACCAACACCAGCCATCCCATCGGCTGCGCGGTCGCCCTGAAGAATCTCGATATCCTGGAAGACGGCGTCCTCGACCATGTGCGCGAGGTCACGCCCTATTTTCAGGCCCGGCTCCGGGACCTTGCGGACCTGCCTTTGGTCGGCGAGGTGCGCGGCCTCGGCATGATGGCTGGCATCGAATGCGTCGCCGGGCCTGCCGGCGAGGAGGGTGGGGCGCTCGACGAGACCATCGGCAAGCGCATCGACGGCCATTGCCAGGAACTCGGCCTGCTGGTGCGGCCGATCGTCAACATGTGCGTGATGTCGCCGCCGCTGACCATCACCCGCGCCCAGATCGACGACATGGCCGCCATCCTGCGAGAGGGCATCTCACGCACGATGGACGACCTCGAACGCGAAGGCCTGTGGCGGCGCTAGGTTCGGAGCGCGGACTTCCAGTCCGCTCCTGGGGCGAGGCCACTCATTGAGGAGCAAGAGCGGTCTCAGCGACATGCCTGCATGTCGCTGAGAAGTCCTCTCTTCAACCTTACCCCATCGCCTTGATCACGGCCGCGCCCATCTCGCTGGTCGAGACGGCGTTCTGGCCGGCGCTGGCGATATCCTTGGTGCGCAGCCCCTCGCTCAGCACCTTGGAGATGGCGGCGTCGAGGCGGTCGGCGGCCTCGGAAAGCCCGAAGGAATAGCGCAGCGCCATGCCGAAGGAAGCGAGGGTGGCGATCGGATTGGCCAGGCCCTTGCCGGCAATGTCGGGCGCCGAGCCGTGCACCGGCTCATACATCGCCTTGCGCTTGCCGGTCTTGGCATCCTCGGCGCCGAGCGCGGCCGAGGGCAGCATGCCGAGCGAACCCGTCAGCATGGCGGCGACGTCGGAGAGCATGTCGCCGAACAGATTGTCGCAGACGATCACGTCGAACTGCTTGGGCGTGCGCACCAGCTGCATGCCGCAATTGTCGGCCAGGATGTGCTCGAGCTTGACGTCGGCATACTCGGCCTTGTGGACCTCCGTGACGACCTGCTTCCACAACACGCCCGATTTCATGACATTGTGCTTTTCGGACGAATGCACCAGGCCGCGGCGCACCTTGGCGAGGTCGAAGGCGACGCGGGCGATGCGCTCGATCTCATGGGTAGTGTAGACCTGGGTATCGACGGCACGCTTCTCGCCGTTCTCCAGCGTGACGATCTCCTTGGGCTCGCCGAAATAGACACCGCCGGTGAGTTCGCGCACGATCATGATGTCGAGGCCCTCGACCAGCTCGCGCTTGAGCGAGGAGGCTTCGGCCAGCGCCGGATAGCACACGGCGGGACGCAGGTTGGCGAAGAGGCCGAGATCCTTGCGCAGGCGCAGGAGGCCGGCTTCCGGACGCGCCTCATAGGGAACGTCGGCCCATTTCGGACCGCCGACCGCACCGAACATCACCGCATCGGCCTGGTCTGCAAGCTTCATGGCATCTTCGGAGATCGCCTTGCCATGGGCGTCATAGGCGGCGCCGCCGACCAGATCCTCTTCCGTCTCGAAGGAGGTGAGACCGGTCTGGTTGAGGAAGGCGATCAGGCGTTTGACCTCCGCCATCACCTCGACACCGATGCCGTCGCCAGGAAGAAGGAGGAGCTTTTGCGTCGCCATGACCTGTCACCTTTGATTGGAATGCCGGCTGATTAGACGAGCAAGGGGGAAGGTGCAAGCAAGGAGGCAAGATGGGCGGGTTCCAAGACCCGCCTGTCGGCGCTGAAGACGTACCGGTCCGGGGATCGCCACATCACCGTCGCTGTCACCGTCGCTGCATGCGCATAATGCCGCCGGAATGACATGAGAATTGTCGGCGACCATCCTCCAAGGTTGCGGAGAGAGGCGTTTATGCTCTATTCGCCCCTTCGTTTCGACGGGCCTCCGACCATGACTTATGCCGTTAAGGAAATCTTCTACACGCTTCAGGGCGAAGGTCGTAACGCCGGCCGGGCCGCCGTGTTCTGCCGTTTCGCCGGCTGCAATCTGTGGTCCGGGCGGGAGGCTGACCGCGCGACGGCCATCTGCCAATTCTGCGATACCGACTTTGTCGGAATGAACGGAACGGGCGGTGGACGTTTCGCCGGCGCGCATGAACTCGCCCGCGCCGTGAGCCAGACCTGGACCGCCGGTGACGAGGGGCAGCGCTTCGTCGTCCTGACGGGAGGCGAGCCTCTTCTTCAGGTCGACACCGATCTCGTCACGGCCCTGCATGAAGCGGGCTTCGAGATCGCGGTCGAAACGAACGGCACCGTCGCTCCCCCCTCGGGCATCGATTGGCTCTGCGTCAGCCCAAAGGCCGGCGCGCCGATCGTGGTCGGCGCGGGTGACGAACTCAAATTCGTCTACCCTCAAGCCGGGCTCGACCCCTGCCAGTTCGAAGATCTGTCCTTCCAGCATCTGCTGCTCCAACCCATGGACGGACCGGAGCGCGAGGCGAACACGGCAGCTGCGGTCGCCTATTGCCTGGCGAATCCACGGTGGCGATTGACACTGCAAACCCATAAAATGCTCGGTATTCCATGAAGATCACGCAGGCATTCACCTTCGAGGCCGCGCACCGCCTTCCCAACGTCCCGCAAAGCCACCGTTGCCATCGAATGCACGGGCACTCCTATCGTGTCGAACTGCAGCTGGAAGGCCCGGTCGATCCACATACCGGCTTCGTCGTTGATTTCTTCGACGTGGAGGCGGCCTTCGGTCCGCTGCTGCAGCGCCTGGACCACTATTGCCTCAACGAGATCGAAGGGCTTGAAAATCCGACCGCGGAAAATATCGCGATCTGGATCTGGGACAGGATCAAGCCGCTGCTGCCGCTGGTCGCTTCCGTGAGGGTCTATGAGACCCCTCAATGTTGGGCGGAATATGAGGGCTGAGCGCCGCCTAAAGCGACCTGGCGGGCGATCTCGATAGCTGCGCTTCTCAAACGGACCGAGCTCCCCTCGCCAGCCTCTGTTCCCTGGGGGACTCGACCTTCCCAAGCGCCTGCCCCCAGATTTGCGCGCGAATCGGGCCCATCGGCCCGACGCAGCAATGATAGGGAGCCTGTTCGTGAGCGAGCCCACGCAAGGTCTTTGGCACAATATGAACCGCCCGCTGGCTGCCATTCTTCTTGGCGTGCTGCCATTCTGGCTCTTCCTGGGCGCTTCCGACAAGCGGACCGTCAACGGCGAGGTGGTGTTCGAATCCGAGTTGAATCTGCTGGGCATCGTGATGGCGATCGTCGCCCTGGGGCTCGCCTTCACCATGCTGCGCCGCGATGGCTCTCCCGGCCAGCCACCGCGCCGCTGGCCGCGTACCCTGGTAGCGATCGCGGCCATTCCGCTGGCCCTGTTCCAGCTCGGCTACTCCATCGGCTTCTACAGTTTCAAGGACATCAATATCGCCGTCTTCGGAGGTCCCGCGCCGCCTCCTTCCACCTACGGCGGATTGAATCCCGACCTGAAAAAGTTCTTCGTCGAGCGCTCCCGGACACTGGATCAGGGTCGCCTCAACGACACGATCGTCAACTCCCTGCTGCGCCTGACTGAAGCGCGTATCAGACACAACGCCTATGCGGACGCCTGCCATCGCGGCAAATGGCAATTGGAGGCGGTGGCTCTGCCTGCCTTCCTCAGCGAGGCAGGACGCGATGCGATCGCCGAAAGCGAGCGCAAGCTAGCGGCCGAGCGGCCGGCGCCCTGCACGGAAAAGAATGCCAAGGCCAACATCACAGAGCTCTCCGACTATTATGCCCGCGACAGGGACATCCTCGCGATCCAACTCACCGGCTATGACAGCCGTTTCGGCTTGGCCCCCCCGCCCACAACCTCCGCGACCGCGCCCGCTATCGAAGGTGTCCCTGTCGGATTGGGAGCCAGCGTTGCAGAGGCTCAACGCATTTTTGGCTCCACCCGCCAGCCAGAGCCCTATACCAGCGCGATGGGCGAACGCCTCGCACTCTATCCCGCCGACGGCTTTGCGCTCTACCTCTCGACCGGCGAGCAGGTCGAAAGCATCAAACTCACCAAACCGTTCAACGGCAGCGTGGGCAGCGTCAGAATCGGTGATCCCTTGATCACCCTGAAACGTCTGATGGGCAAGCCGACGAAGGAACTTTTCCCCCTCGATAAGAACCGCGCCTATTTCTATCCTCTGCCCAATGGCGTCACCGCCCGTTTCGACGCCAGCGAGGAAGAAGGCGTGCAGTCGATCATGCTGCTCAAGACGAAGTAGAGAGCCCAGCAGGCGGATTTTCCGGACAGATCCGGGTACCCGCCCAGCCCAGCCTCAGTTTGCTGCGCCGATGCGGTAGACGACTTTACCTTCTCCATCCCGAATCTCCGTGGCTTCGACCTGGAGGCTGAGCCCGGGAAGGGAGGTCAGCGTATAGTTGCCGGCGACGGGACGCACCGTCGCCAGAAGCTCGCGATAGCCCTGGTCATCGAGGGTGACATGCGTATGGATGCCGTCGCTGCGAACAGTATTCGCGTCACCTCTTCCCCACACCACCACACACTCCGGATGATAGAGTGACAGCTCCCGGCCGAACCGCCAGCGATAGGGCAGCACCGCCAGCAGAGAACGCAAGGTCGTCGCGCTGAAGATCAGCGTGGTGGTCGAACTGTCCCTTTCGGCCTCGACACGATCGCCATAGATGATTTCGGTGGGTGAGCCATCCTGCCGGGCCCGGTCCTCGACGACGCTCAGCACAACGGGATCGGCGAGGATACTGGCCCTGGCAATATCCGTCACTCTTTTGGCCGAGCGGCTGGCCAACAGCGACGCGACCAAATCGACTCCAACATTCCAGACGGCATCCATCTCGTCACCGGTGATGCCGACCGCCTGGACGAAACGTAGCTTGCCGTTTGGGGTGTCGAGATCGGGCAGGTCAGGATCGGCAATGAAGATCAGGTTGAAAATCTGCGTCTCGATTTCCTGAACGATCGGAGCGAGACGTTGGCGATACTGTCCGGGTTCGAACACATTGCCGGTGTTGAAGACATAGCGTCCCAGCCCCTGCAACATCTCGAACGGCCATTTGGGTGGTTCCATCTCCTCGCCACGCTTGAGACGAAAGGTGAGTTCGAAACCAAAACCACTCTCGTCCGGATCGCTTGATTCCTTGCCAAAAAGCTCGGTCAAGCCATAGGTGACATAGTGCCAATGCGGTGTGTCGCCGGCGCCTTGATAGACGGAAACACCGTTGAGGACGCTGGAGCCTCCCAAGCCTGGCGGCGGCACCGCGGCGACATGGACTTCCTTCTGCCCGGGATAGAGACGCTCGCAAGCTGCATCGATGGCATGCCAGCCTGGAGCCTCATCCTTGTCGATCTGAGCCATTTCCGTACTCCCATGGGTTTCTTTTAGCCGCATTGATCCCAATAACCGGCCCGTCTTGCTTCTCGATGAGCC
Source organism: Labrys sp. E2SS-1L (assembly GCF_057073705.1). Lineage (NCBI taxonomy): Bacteria > Pseudomonadati > Pseudomonadota > Alphaproteobacteria > Hyphomicrobiales > Xanthobacteraceae > Labrys > Labrys sp. E2SS-1L. The sequence continues at coordinate 197,359 of NZ_CP172712.1, forward strand.
TCCCCGCCATCGAAGGAACCATAGCGATGGAAGATCAGGCCAGCCAAGCCTTTCATGCCGCTACGTCATCCTGCTAGCGTCGGCACGTTCTGACGGGCAGGTCCTTGACAGACTCAGCCCCCTCCCCGACCTGTCGGGGATGATCATTGCGCCTAATCCATCGAGGCAAGCCTCCCGGAGCATGGGGCTCCATGGCTAATCCTGGCGAAGTCGTCGAGGTGCTGCTGCCGGTGGCGCTGGAGCGCACCTATAGCTACCGAGTGCCTTTCGGCAACACGCTGATGCCGGGCGATGTCGTGCGCGTCACGCTCGGCCCGCGCGAGGTGGTCGGCGTGGTCTGGGATGGCGACGGCGTGCTGCCCGCCTCTTCCAACCGGCTGAAATATGTCGAGGAACGCCTCGAAATCCCTCCGCTGGGCGCCGAGATGCGTCGCTTCATCGAGTGGGTGGCGAACTGGACGCTGACACCACGCGGTATGATCATGCGCATGGCCCTGCGGGCGCCGGAATTGCCGCCGGAGAAACAGAGGCTCGGCTACCGCCTGGGCAAGCACGAGCCCGAGCGGCTGACAGCAGCACGCCGGCGGGTGCTCGATCATCTCGCCGATGGTTTCGTGCACGAAAAGCGCGCTCTGATCGAGGCGACAGGGGTGTCGCCGAGCGTGGTGGACGGTCTGGTCGATGCCGGCGCGGTCGAGCCCCTGGCCCTTCCACCGGAACCGGTGGCAGGCACACCGGATCTCGCCTTCGGCAGCGCCAGCCTGAACGAAGCCCAGGCGCTGGCCGCCGCCAGTCTGAGCCAGGCCGTGGCGGCGCGGCGCTTCTCGGCGATACTGCTGGAAGGGGTCACCGGTTCGGGCAAGACGGAGGTCTATTTCGAGGCGGTGGCCGAAGCCGTCAGGCAGGGCGGCCAGGCGCTGATCATGCTGCCCGAGATCGCGCTGACCAATCAGTTCCTCGACCGCTTCGCCGAGCGCTTCGGCGTGCGCCCGGCCGAATGGCATTCGGGCGTATCGGCCAACAAGCGGGCTCGGCTCTGGCATGGCATCGCCAAGGGCGAGGTTGCAGTGGTGGCCGGCGCCCGCTCGGCCCTGTTCCTGCCCTTCGTCGACCTGCGGGTCATCATCGTCGACGAGGAGCACGACGGTTCCTACAAGCAGGAGGACGGGCCGCGCTACAATGCCCGCGACATGGCGGTGGTGCGTGCCCGGCTGATCGATGCGCCGGTGGTGCTGGCCTCGGCCACCCCCTCGATCGAATCGAGGGTGAATGCCGATCGCGGCCGCTACGCCCATATCACCCTGCCCCAGCGTTTCGGTGGGCGGGCGCTGCCGTCGATCACTACCGTCGACATGCGCGAAGGTGGGCCCGAGCGCGGCAAATTCATTGCGCCCAGTCTGGTCTCGGCGGTGAAGGAAACGCTGGCAGCGGGAGAGCAGGCCCTACTCTTCCTCAACCGGCGCGGTTATGCCCCGCTCACGCTTTGCCGTAAATGCGGGCATCGCTTCCAATGCCCGAACTGCACGGCCTGGCTGGTGGAGCATCGCTTCCGCAAGAGCCTGGTCTGCCACCATTGCGGGCATACTGCGCCGGTGCCGCGCCATTGCCCGAGCTGCGAAGGCGAAGACACGCTCACCCCTTGCGGCCCCGGCGTGGAGCGCATCGCCGAGGAGGTCTCAGGTCTCTTCCCGGAGGCCCACACCGTGATCCTCTCCTCCGACATCCATGGTAGCGCCGAGCGCCTGCGCCAGGAGCTCGACACCGTCGCCAAGGGCGAGGCCAACCTCGTCATCGGCACGCAGCTCGTCGCCAAGGGCCATAATTTCCCTTTTCTGACGCTGGTCGGCGTTGTCGATGCCGATCTCGGCCTGGGCACCGGCGATCCGCGTGCGGCCGAACGCACTTTCCAACTCCTCGGCCAAGTCACCGGTCGGGCCGGGCGCGGCGAGCGCCCCGGCCGCGCTTTGCTACAGAGCTATGATCCCTCGCATCCGGTGATGCAGGCGCTGGTTTCCGGCGACAAGGAGAGTTTCTATGCGCGCGAGATCGCCGTGCGCGCCAAGGCCGGCCTGCCGCCCTATGGCCGCATGGCCGCCCTCACCATTTCCGACGAGGATCGCGGCAAGGCGGAGGGCTTCGCCCGCCAGCTCGTCAAATCGGCCCCCTTCGACGTTGCCCTGCGCGTACTCGGCCCGGCCGAGGCGCCGATCGCGGTGATCCGCGGCCGCCACCGCATGCGCCTGATCCTGCAAGCCCCTCGGGACTTCGCCCTACAGGATTATATCCGCGCCTGGCTCGCCGCCGGGCCGAAGGTAAGCGGACAGCTGGCGGTGGACATCGACATCGACCCGATGAATTTCGCATAAGGCTCCCCTCTCCCGAGTCGGGAGAGGGGAATTGCCCCTCACACGGCGTAATCCATCGCCTCAAGATCGGCGATCAGACCGGGGCCGGTGGGCTGCCATCCGAGCTTCCTGCGGGTCTGCTCGCTGGAAGCCGGCATGTCGTGCCCGGCAAACAGGCCGAGCCAGCCGAAATGGGTCCCGGCCTCGCCGAGGGGGATGGATCTGACCGGCACCTTCAGGCCTCGGCCGATCACTTCCGCGATTTCCCGCTGCGACACGCCTTCCTCCCCCACCGCATGGTATTTCGCACCCGGTTCGGCCTTCTCCAGCGCGAGCCGGTAGAGGCGGGCGACATCGAGGATATGGGCCGCCGACCAGCGGTTCCGGCCCTCCTCGATATAGGCCGACACCCCCTTTTCGCGGGCCACCGCGATGGCATAGGTGACGAGACCCTGCCTGACCGTATCGTGCACCTGGGGAAGGCGTACGACCGAGACGTTGCCACCCTCCGAGGCCACGGCCGCGGCCGCCTCCTCCGAGGCAGCGCGCGGGATTACTTTCGAACTGATCACGGCGCCGTCCTCCTTGGCCAGCTCGCCGGGCACGGTGCTGGCCATGGCGGTGCCCGAGGTCACGATCAGGGGTCTGTCAGAACCGGCAAGTGCCGAGCCGAGCGCCGCGATCACGTGGCGGTCATCCTCGCAATTGGCGGCGAAGGTCGAGAAATCATGGTTGAAGGCGAGGTGGATGACACCATCCGAGCTGACAGCGCCGGCCCTCAGGCTGTCGAGGTCCTCCAGCGAGCCGCGATGAACTTCGGCGCCCGCCGCAGCCAGAACCGTCGCCTTGTCTTCCGACCGGGCCAGGCCGAGAACCTGATGGCCCGCCCCGATCAATTCCTTCACGACGGCCGAGCCGACAAATCCGGTCGCGCCGGTCACGAATACGCGCATGAGCAAGTCTCCTAGCAAGATGGAGACAAGCATTGGCCCTTGGTTTATCCTGGTAAAGTAGTGACCTTATCGTATTATAATGGCTAACAGGATGAACGGGCAGATCACGCAGGAAATCAAGCTCGGCAGCTATCTGAGGGATCGCCGCGCCAAGCTCGACCCGGCCGCCTTCGGCTTCGGGCCGGCGCGCCGGCGCACACCCGGCCTGCGCCGGGAAGAAGTGGCGCAGCGCGCCAATATCAGTCCGACCTGGTACACCTGGCTCGAACAGGGGCGCGGCGGCGCGCCATCGGCCGACGTGCTCGACCGTATCGCCCGCGCCCTGCTGCTGACCGAAGTCGAGCGCGAGCACCTCTTCCTCATCGGCCTCGGGCGCCCGCCCGAAGTACGCTACCGCAAGGGCGAGGACGTCACGCCACGGCTGCAGCGCGTGCTCGACGCGCTTCATCCGAGCCTGGCCCTGGTCAAGACCGCGACCTGGGACATCGTGGCCTGGAACAAGGCCGCCGCCGCGATTCTAACCGACTATGGCGCTCTGCCACCCCACCAGCGCAACGTCCTGCGCTTCATGTTCCTCGACCCTAGCGTACGCGCCGCCCAATATGACTGGGAGAGCGTGGCCCGCTTCGTGGTGGCGACGTTCAGGGCCGATACGGCACGGGCCGGGGCAGCGGCGGAAGTGGCACCACTCATCGAGGAACTCTGCCGGCTCAGCCCCGAATTCGAGACGATGTGGCGCGACAACGACGTCCGAGCCCATGGCGACGGCGTCAAGCGCCTGCGCCATCCGGTGCTCGGCCCGATCACGCTGGAATATTCGTCCTTCGCCGTCGATGGCCGGCCCGATCTCAGCATGCTGGTCTACAACCCGACGCCTGATGACCGCGACAGGATCAAGGCCTTTCTCGACGGGCTGGCAAGCCCCTCTCCCGGGTCGGGAGAGCGGCAGGGGTGAGGGAAATGAGCAAGCGTTCACCAGCGTCCCCCCTCTCTCCCCACCGGGGAGAGGGGAGACACGTGGAGGTTTCTCGTGACGACCTCAGACAGTATGAGGGTCGCCAACCGCAGCGAACTTCGCGAGCTCCCATGACCGATCCCGTCCCCTCTCCCCGCCAATTGCTCGAAAATGTCGGCCTCGGCGCCCATGCCGAACGCATCCTGCCCCATGAGTTGCCCGCCATTGCGATCCTGCTGGGGACCGGAGCCGGAGATATCGGCCAGAGCCGGATCGGGGGCCTGCCGGACCTGCCGGCCTCGCTCGCCTGGCCTCGCACGGCCAAGGGGGAAGCCATGGAGTTCACGCTCCAGATCGACCTTGCCGAGCTTCCGCCCGCTGCCAGCGCACTGCCGCGGGCCGGCATGCTCTATGTCTTCATCGGCCTCGACGAACCAGCGACCAATATCGAACACCGCATCCTGCTTCACACCGGCGCCGATCCCCTGCATCCGGCCGCGCTGCCGACCGATATTCCCTTCGCCAACGACATGTTCGCCGATGTCGAGCCGCGCCGCCTCGAATTTGTCGCCGTCCCCGACTTCCCGCGCTGGGCCACGCAGGATTTCGCGGCGGTGACCCGCGACATGAGCGAGGACGAGCACGACACCTACAACGAGGATTTCATGTGGTCGCTCGAGCCGAACACGGCGAGCCCCATGCTCGGCAAGCTGTTCGGCCACGCCGCCGGCATCGGCTCGGACCCGCGCGAGGATGCCTATGTGGTACGGGAGGTCAATCCGAAGTGGCTCTACAACACCCGCGAACGCACCAGGCTCGACCTCACGCCGGCGCGCAGCTGGCGTCATCTGCTCACCATCGATTCATGCATGGCCCTCGGCCTCGGCATCTGGGATGCCGGCTATTTGCAATTTCTCCAGCACGAAAACGACCTCGAAAAACTGGATTTTTCCAGGGTCTATGCCGCCGCGGAAAGCAGCTGAGAATCCGCCAGGCGTCGCAGGGGTTCCCCATGACCGCCAAAAAAGGTATGAGCGTCGCCACATCGCGTTGAATTGAGCGAGTCATCATGACCAGTCCTGCCGCCGAAACCCGCCAGCTTCTCGAGGCTCTCGGGGTTCCGGCCAGCCGCTTTACCGGCGGCTCCCGCACCGTTCGCAGCCCCCTCACCGGCGAGACCATCGGCGCCGTCAAGGACGACAGCCCGGCCGAAGCCAAGGCCGCCATCGGCAAGGCGCAGGCCGCTTTCGAAGCCTGGCGCAAGGTGCCCGGCCCGCAGCGCGGCGAACTGGTACGCCTGCTCGGCGAGGAACTGCGTGCCGCCAAGACCGAGCTCGGCCGCTTGGTCAGCCTCGAAGTTGGCAAGATCGCCTCCGAGGGCCTGGGCGAAGTGCAGGAGATGATCGACATCTGCGACTTCGCCACCGGCCTGTCGCGCCAGCTCTATGGCCTCACCATTGCCACCGAGCGTGGCGACCATCGCATGATGGAGCAGTGGCACCCGGCTGGCGTCGTCGGCGTGATCTCGGCCTTCAACTTCCCGGTTGCAGTGTGGAGCTGGAACGCGGCTCTCGCCTTCGTCTGCGGCGACAGCGTGGTGTGGAAGCCTTCCGAGAAGACCCCGCTCACGGCACTGGCCGTGGAAGCCATCTTCAACCGTGCTGCCGCACGCTTCGGCGGCGTGCCGGACGGCCTGCTCACCCTCATCCTCGGCGCCCGCGAGGTCGGCGAGGTTCTGGTCGACGATCCGCGCGTTCCCGTGGTCTCGGCCACCGGCTCCACCGCCATGGGCCGTATCGTCGGCGAGCGTGTCGCCCGCCGTTTCGGCCGATCCATCCTCGAGCTCGGCGGCAACAACGCCTCGATCGTCACGCCCTCGGCCGATCTCGATCTCGCCCTGCGCGCCATCGCCTTCGCCGCCATGGGCACGGCGGGCCAGCGCTGCACCTCGCTGCGCCGCCTGATCGTGCATGACAGCGTCTATGACGACCTCGTCGGCAAGCTGAAGAAGGTCTATGCTGGCATCAGCGTCGGCAATCCGCTCACCACCGAATCGCTGGTCGGCCCCCTGATCGACAAGGCTGCCTTCGACGGCATGCAGAAGGCGCTCGAGGAGGCCCGCAAGGCCGGCGGCACCGTGCATGGCGGCGCCCGCGTCGCGGAAGCCGGCCCGCAGGAGGCCTATTACGCCCGTCCGGCCCTGGTCGAGATGCCGAAGCAGGTCGGCCCCGTCGTTAACGAAACCTTCGCCCCGATTCTCTATGTGCTGAAATATAGCGAGTTCGACGAGGCTCTCGCATTGCAGAATGGCGTGCCGCAGGGCCTGTCCTCCTCGATCTTCGCCACCGACATGCGCGAGGTCGAGCGCTTCGTCTCCGCCCAAGGGTCCGATTGCGGCATCGCCAATGTCAATATGGGCCCTTCGGGCGCCGAGATCGGCGGCGCTTTCGGCGGCGAGAAGGAAACCGGCGGCGGTCGCGAGAGCGGCTCGGACGCCTGGAAGGCCTATATGCGGCGCCAGACCAGCGCCATCAATTACGGCCGGACCCTGCCGCTGGCGCAGGGCGTGAAATTCGATGTCGACGACGGAGGGACGAGCCCTTGAGGATGGCGGAGACGAGACGCTTGAGAAACCTTGGATTTGCGCTGGCCGGCTGTGTGACAGCCGGTTTCCTCACCCTCCCCGGTCTGGCACAGGCGCAGACACAGGCAAAACAGGCTCCCTCCCAGGCCATGGCGGTCGAAGCACCCGGCCCGGTCCTCAAGGCCAAGGCCAAGCTCGAAAAGCGCGCCAAGCGTTCCGGTGCTGCGGCCACTTCCGTTGCCGCGGCACCCCTCGAGGCGATGAAAGGCGGCGAAGCCGCGCTCGCCACCATCCCCCTGCCGCCGGCCCGCCCACGCGACATCGCCGAGGCGAGCCCGGCGGCGCCTGCCGCGCACGAGGCCGAAATCCAGACCGCCAGCATCCCCACGGCGGCACCGGTGGCCGTGCAGAAAGCAGCAGCCGAGCCTTTGGATCTCAAGCCCATTGGCAATGTCGATTCCCTCATCACCAAGCACGCCGCCCGCTACAACGTGCCTGAGAGCCTGTTGCGCCGCGTGGTCAAGCGTGAAAGCGGCTTCAATCCCGGCGCACGCAACGGCCCCTATCTGGGCCTGATGCAGATGCGCCTCGATACCGCCCGTGGCATGGGTTACCAAGGCGGCGCCGCCGGTCTGTTCGACGCCGATACCAACCTCACCTATGGCGCCGCCTATCTCGCCAATGCCTGGCGCGTCTCCGGCGGCAGCCCGGACCGGGCGGTGCGGCTCTATTCCAGCGGCTACTATTACGAGGCCAAGCGCAGAGGCATGCTGCCGCATTTGATCAAGGGCAAGCCCAGCCGCTGAGGAGAGAGCAGGCTCTTCCCGCCTAGAGCAAAGCGCGTTCATGACTGAACGCTTGTTTGCTCTAACTCATTGGTTCGACTCGTCTTTTCGATTCCGGGTGACTCCGTCAAATCGCAAGATGCCATCGCGGGAAGGCTTTTCGATCTCCAGCAGCACCTGACCATATCCGACATGTCCCAGCCTGAACTCAGCATCATCATCCCCACCAAGGACCGCCCCGACCTCCTGCGGCGGGCGCTGGCCTCGACGCAGGCTCAATCCTTCCGGGATTTCGAGCTCGTCGTGGTGGATGACGGCGATGGCAGCGGGGCGCGCCTTGCTGAAGAACTCGGCGTCGATCGCCTCCACACCTTGCTGACCGGTGGCAGCGGCCAGGTTCCGGCCCGCAATCTCGGTGTCGCCGCGGCGCGCGGCCGGCGCATCGCCTTCCTGGACGACGACGACTGGTGGGCCGAGCCGGATCATCTCGAGCGTGTGCTCGCCAAGGCCGACAGCCGCGGCCTTCTCTATGCCTCCGGCCGCATCGTTGCCGAGGGCGATCGCGCCGACGCCGGCAGCGAACTCACCTTCGAGGCTCATGCCGACGCCGAAGCCATCCGCCGCGACAATCGCCTGCTGGTGTCTGGCGTCGTCTATCCGCGCAGCCTGCACCAGAATCTCGGCCCTTTCGACGACAAGCTGCCCTACTACTGGGATTGGGACTGGTATCTGCGCCTGTTCGCCGCCGGCGTGCCGTTCTCCGGCCCGCTGGGCGATCGGGTGCGCATTTCCGCCCGGAACGACAGCGTCTCGGCCGCCGCCAATCTCGCCGCGCGCCAAGCCAACCTGACCCGCCTGTCCGCCAAGCATGGCTTGAGCCAGCTCGTACTGCGCAATCACGAATCGATCGCCCGGGAGGGCGGCCGGCCTTCGTGAGGCAGATCTACCGAGGCTCTACGCTCTTCTCATGAAAAGCTCTCCGATTGCCGTAGCGTTTCGGCAAGCCGGCGGAGCATGCTTGCAGATCGGCGATTGCTCCCTATGATCTCCTGCAACCATAACGAATAGCATCCAGGGAGATCCACATGTCCACCATGCTCCTCAACCGTCGCGGCCTGCTTTCCGCCGGCGCCGGGCTTGCCTTGACAGCCTTCTCTGCGCCCGCATTGGCGCAAAAGCGTATCCGCATGGTGGTTGCCACCGGCGGCACAGGTGGGGTTTTTTATCCCTATGGCGGAGGCCTGGCCAAGATCTTCTCTGAAAAGGTCCCCAATCTGCAGGCAACGGCCCAGGTCACCGGCGGTTCGGTCGACAATGCCAAGCTGCTGCATGCCGGCGAGGCGGAGCTCGGCTTTTCCACGCTCGATTCCACCTATGACGCGGTCAACGGCCTGGGCGCCTATGAGCAGGACGGCAAGCAGGATGTCGCGGTGCTCGCCGTACTCTACGACTCCTTCCTGCATGTGGTGGCGAGCAAGGATGCCGGCATCAGCCGTATCGCCGATCTCAAGGGCAAGCGCGTTTCCATCGGCTCGGCCGGCTCCTCCACCGAATCGATTGCCGACCGTATCCTGGCCGCCGCCGGGCTCGACCCCAAGACCGACGTGACGCGCGACAATCTCGGCGTAGCCGAATCGGTCGGCGCGCTCAAGGATGGCAAGGTCACCGCCTTCTTCTGGATCGGCGGTGTACCGACCTCGGCAGTGCGCGACCTCGCCACCACCAGCCAGCCGCCGATCTCCTTCATCCCGGCCGATGCCGAACTCGCCGTGGTCGAGCAGAAATATCCGGGCCTCTACCGCCCCTTCCTCCTCAAGAAAGACGCCTATGCCGGCCTGACCGGCGACGTCGCCGGCCTCGGCATCGCCAATGTGCTGATCGTCTCGGCCAAGGCCGAGGACAGCCTGATCACAACCATGCTGGATGGCTTGTTCAACAATCTCGATGAGATCCACAAGGTCCATCCCGAAGCCCGCAAGCTCTCGCTCGCCACGGCCGCGACCAAGACGGCCGTGCCCTTCCATCCGGCGGCGGAGGCCTATTACAAGGCCAAGGGCGTGCTGAAGTGACCCCTGGGATCGCCGGCATCCTTGCCGGCTCTTTCCGTCCTGGGGACCCAGCGGCTGCGAGAACCGGTTGGAAGCCTGCCGTTCCAGGAAGATCTCCTATGCAGGTTAGCAAATCAGATTGGCCCCATGCGTGAAACCGAAACCAGGGTCGAGCTGACCGAAGAGGAATTCGAGCAGCTCGCTTCCGACAATGAGGGCGGGCCGGCGGCACATCTGTCCGGCTGGCTCGGGCGGGTGACCGGCCTGTGCCTGTTTGGCCTCTCGGCCTATGTGCTCTATTGGACGCAGTTCGCCGTCAACACCACGATCTATCGCGTCAGCTTCCTGGCCATCGTGCTGGCCCTGGTCTTCGCTCTGTTCCCGCTGATACGCGACCGCACGCCGCGCGCCGCCTCGATCGAGGAATGGCTGGCCGGGCTGATCGGCGCCCTCGCCTGCCTCGCCTTGGCGCTGCAGAGCGGCATCTTCGCCCGCAGCCTGCCAGCGGCATTGCAGCTCGTGGTGGTGGGCCTCACCTTCGCCTTGATGCCGTTGGCGACGCGCAGCCGGCTCCTGATCACCACCCGCGTGCTCGATTGGATCCTGGTCGCACTCTGCATCGGCACAGCCCTGGTGCTCTGCCTGACCATCGAGGATTACAAGGCCCGGCCCACCCGCCCGACACCGGAGGAACTGGTGCTCGGCGGCGCCCTGATCCTCCTGGTGCTGGAGGCGACCCGCCGCACCGTCGGCTGGATCCTGCCAGCGATCGCCATCATCTTCCTGTTCTATTGCTATTTCGGGCCCTATATCCCCGAGCCTTTCGACCATCGCGGCTTCTCCCTGCAGCGCATCATCGGCCAGAACGCCCTGACGCTGGAAGGCCTGTTCTCGACGCCGCTCGACGTCGCCGCCACCTTCATCATCCTGTTCACCATCTATGGCGCGGTGCTGGAGCGCGGCGGGGCCGGCAAGTTCTTCATCGACTGGGCCTTCGCCCTGTTCGGCAAGACGCCCTCGCCCTCCGCACCCGGCCGCGCCGTGGTGACCTCGGGCTTCCTGCTCGGCACGGTGTCGGGCTCGGGCGTCGCCACCACCGTGACCATCGCCTCGCTCGCCTGGCCGATGCTGCGGCGCTCGGGCTACACACCCAACGTTGCCGGCGGCATGCTCTCGGCAGCCGGCATCGGCGCCACGCTATCGCCGCCGACATTGGGGGCAGCCGCGTTCATCATCGCCGAGTATCTCAATGTCGACTATCTCGACATCCTGATCTACGCCACCATCCCGACCCTGCTCTATTACCTTTCCTGCTGGCTGATGACGGAGGCCGATGCCCGCCGCCTCAAGGTCACGCCGGTAAAGACCTCCGACGCCTCGCTCTGGCAGCTGACGGTGAGCGAGGGCTACCACTTCCTCTCGCTCGGCGCGATCGCCGTCTTCCTCATCCTCGGCTTCACCTCCTTCCTGGCGGTGTTCTGGTCGATCGCCATCGCCTTCGGCCTGTCGATGATCCGCGGCCATTCCCGCCTGGTGACCCCGCGCGCCTTCGCCATCGGCGTGGTCGCGGGCCTCGCTGCCTATGGCTTCGGCAAATCCGGCCTGTCGGCGCAGATCGGCCTGGTCAATCTCTTCGACGGGCGCATCTCGGTCTGCGTGTTCTGGGGCATGGCGGCGGCCACGCTCGCCTCCGGCCTCGAAGCCTGGCTGGCCCTGCGCGCCGGGCGTACGCCCGATCCCGCAGCGACACGCATGATCGAGGCCTTGATCGATGGCTCGCGCTCGGTGCTCGGCATCGCCTCGATCTGCGCCTGCGCCGGCATCATCGTCTCCGTCGTCAACCTCACCGGCCTCGGCCTGACCATCTCCTCGATCATCGTCACGCTCGGTGGCGGCGAGCGGGTGGTGGTGATCATCCTCGCCGCCATCGCCATGTGGATCCTCGGCACCGCCGTGCCGGTGACGGCGAGCTACATCATCGCCGCGGTGATGCTGGTGCCGGCGCTGACTGGCGTCGGCGTGCCGGAACCGGCCGCCCACATGTTCATGTTCTATTACGCCGTGCTGGCAGACGTCTCCCCGCCCACGGCGCTCGCCCCCTTTGCTGCGGCGGCAATCACCGGCGGCACGCCGTTCCGCACCATGATCCAGGCCTGGAAATACACGCTGCCGGCCTTCCTGGTGCCCTTCATGTTCTGTTTGACACCGGACGGCCTGCGCCTGCTGATGCTGGCCCCGGGCGGCGGCTGGCCCGCCGATCTCGGCGAATGGCTGCAGGTGCTGCTGACCACGGCCACCTCCTGCCTCGCCCTGGTCGGGCTCGCCATGGGCGCCACCGGCTATGCGCTGCGCCATGCCAATGCGCTCGAACGGATCCTGGCAACCATTGGCGGCGCCCTGCTGCTGGCCGCCGACGCCTGGGCCGATCTCGGCGGAACCGCCTTCCTCGGGGTGGCCCTGCTGCTGCACTGGCTGCGCGTGCGCCCGACGCTCGGCGAAAAGGAGGCATGAAATCCGGTCTTGCGACGGGTCTAGGTAGCGCAGGCCTGCTATAGGAGGACGAAGACAGAACCAGGATGGAGGCCCACGATGTCGCTGCAGGGCAAAAGGGTCTGGATTGCCGGCCATCGCGGCATGGTCGGCGCCGCCCTGATGCGGCGGCTCCAGGGCGAAGACTGCACGCTGCTGACGGCGGGCAGGGCCGAGCTCGACCTCCGGCGGCAGGCCGATACCGAAGCCTGGATCGAGCGGATGCGCCCCGAAGTGATCTTCCTCGCCGCCGCCAAGGTGGGGGGCATCCTGGCCAATGCCAGCTTTCCGGCCGATTTCCTCTACGACAATCTCGCCATCGAGGCCAATGTGGTGCATGCGGCCGCCCGCGCCGGCGTGAGCAAGCTTGTCATGCTCGGCTCGAGCTGTATCTATCCACGCGATGCCGCCCAGCCGATCGGCGAGGATCAGTTGCTGTCAGGCCCGCTCGAGCCGACCAATGAGTGGTATGCGATCGCCAAGATCGCCGGCCTCAAGCTGGTGCAGGCCTATCGGCGCCAGCAAGGCTGCGACTTCATCGCCGCCATGCCCTGCAATCTCTATGGCCCGCACGACAATTTCGACCTGGCGTCGAGTCATGTCCTCGCCGCCCTCATCCGGCGAGTGCACGAAGCCAAATTGCGCCAAGCGCCCGCGATCGAGATCTGGGGCAGCGGCACGCCTCGGCGCGAATTCCTGCATGTCGACGACTGTGCCGACGCTTTGGTGCGCCTCGCCGGGGACTACTCGGATGAAAGGCCGATCAATATCGGGGCTGGCGAGGACATCACCATCCTGGAACTGCTGGAGGCCGTGAAGCGCGTCGTCGGCTATGCCGGCACCACCACGCATGATCGCAGCAAGCCGGACGGCACGCCGCGCAAGCTGATGGATTCCTCGCGCATCACTGCACTCGGCTGGCGCCCGCGAATCGGACTCGAGGATGGCCTGGCCCGGACCTATGCCTGGTATCTTGCCCATGAAGACAGGATCAAATCTGCCGGATCCTAACTTTCTCGACCTCCGCCTTCATCCAGCTTGTTGCCGCGCTCGGTCTCGATATCGGCAGTCATCATCTCCGTCACCAGCGCCTCGAAGGTAGTGTGATGGCGCCACCCCAGCACGGCATGTGCCTTGGCGGCATTGCCGATGAGACAATCGACCTCGGTTGGCCGGAAATAACGCGGGTCAATGGTGACGAGTTCGCGTCCGCTGGCCCGGTCGAGCCCCCTCTCCGCAATACCCTCGCCAACCCAGTCGAGTGAACGCCCGACATGGGCGAAGGCCCGTTCGACGAAATCGCGCACCGAATGGACCCGGCCCGTCGCCAACACATAGTCACCGGGCTGGTCCTGCTGCAGCATGCGCCACATTCCCTCCACATAGTCGCGGGCATGGCCCCAGTCGCGCCGGGCTCCGAGGTTGCCGAGATAGAGCCTGTCCTGCCGGCCGGCCTCGATGGCCGCCACCGCCCGGGTGATCTTGCGGCTGACGAAGGTCTCGCCGCGCACCGGGCTTTCATGGTTGAACAGGATGCCGTTGGAGGCGTGCAGGCCATAGGCCTCTCTGTGGTTCACCGTGGTCCAATGGGCATAGAGCTTGGCGATGGCATAGGGACTGCGCGGATTGAAGGGTGAGCTCTCGTCCTGCGGCCGGTCACTCTGGCCGCCATAGAGCTCGGAAGTGGAAGCCTGGTAGAAACGGCAGCGCCCTTCCAGCTTGAGGGTGCGGATGGCCTGCAGCAGGCGCAGCGCGCCGATGGCGTCGATGTCGGCGGTATATTCGGGCATATCGAAGCTGACGCGTACATGGCTCTGCGCCGCCAGATTGTAGATCTCGTCGGGCTGCACCGCATCGATGACCCGCACCAGGCTCTGCCCATCCTGCATGTCGGCATAGTGGATATGCAGGCGCCGTCCTTCCACATGAGGATCCTGGTAGATCGCGTCGAGCCGCGCCGTATTGAAGGAGGAAGATGGCCGCTTGATGCCGTGGACCTGGTAGCCTTTCTCCAGCAGCAGCCTGGTGAGGTAATAACCGTCCTGTCCCGTCATGCCGGTGATAAGCGCCGTCTTGCCGTTCATGCTGCCCTCCCCTTGTCGGCCTTGCACCCGTCGCAGAGGCAGCCATCTCATGCGTCCGGTATGGATCAGAGCGTAGCCCCCCGCAAGCCGATGAAGGAATGCCTGCCGGCCAGTTGAGTTATGGCCGGTGAGCGGGTAGCACTCGAATCTGATCCTCCTTGCGCAAACAGGCCGCTTTTCCCATGTCCCAGGAACCGCCCTTTCTCAATGCCATGGAAGCCCGCATCTTCGGCTGCCTGATCGAAAAGCAGCTGCTGACGCCGGACGCCTATCCGCTGACGCTCAACGCGCTGCAGGCTGCAGCCAACCAGAAGACGTCGCGCGAGCCGGTGATGGCCCTGGAGGCGGGGGAGATCGGGCATACGCTTGCGACACTGGAACAGCAGGGACTGGTGCGCCGCGCCTTCGGCTCGCGCGTCGAGCGCTACGAGCATCTCGCCGGCCAGCGCTTCAACCTGACCAAGCAGCAATCGGCCCTGCTGGCGGTGATGTTGCTGCGCGGCCCGCAGACGCTGAACGAATTGCAGACCCGGACCGACCGCATGGCGAGCTTCGGCTCGGCCGACGAGATCAGGCAGGAGCTCGATCTGCTCGCCAGCGCCCGCCCGCCGCTGGTCAAGGAGATCGGCCGCGCGCCGGGGCAGCGCGAGGACCGCTTCGCGCATCTGCTTTCGGGCGATGTCGAGGTCTCCATGATCGCCGCCCCGGCACCGCGCGCCGCGGCGGCATCCCCATCGGCCATTGCCGAGCTTGAGGAGCGCGTGCGCACGCTGGAAGAGCAGGTTGCAGACCTCAAGGCACGGCTCGACGCCGTAGGAGCCTAGTTTCGGGACGTGGTTGCCGGCGGTGATGCCATCACGATTGTATTGGCAGGGCCAACAGACGCAGATTCACTCCGGATAGTCCCTCTTCGGATGAATCAGCTGGTTCTCGCCATCTTCCATCGCTTCCCAGCCGAGAAATTCGGCGATCCGTGTGGCAAGGTCCGAATACCAGCCAAAGCAGGGCGGGCTCTCGGTGCCGACCAGCACCACGCGATCGAAGAACGGAATGAACTCGCCGTTGCTGGCCCACTCACCGGAATCAGTCGTCTTGACGATCGTCAGGTCAACCCAGGGCTTTCCGGGCGCATGGCCGAACGACACAGGATGTTTTTGTCGCAAATCCGGCAAGGTTTGCAGGAATGCGACCAGCCGCCGCGTGTCCGACGGTGCGCAAGCCGGAGAAGGCGGACGAATGGTCAGATAGCAATACATCCGCGCGCGGCCCCTTCAGGATCAGACGTAGGGCTTTGGCGCTGCGCCCCTCACACGAAAGTCCAACCCTGGCGCATTTTCCGAAAAAGTCGATAGACCGTTCGATTGGAAATCGCCTCTTCCCTCGGTATTGGCTTCGCCTGCGCCGTCTTCACGCCGCCTCCCGGCGATCACGGGCGCGGTCATAGGCACTGGGCTTCTGGCGCCAGTGCCCTTCCACGGCATCGGCGATCAGGGCGCCATAGACGGCATCGACGACGAGGGCGTTGCAGATTTCGTCAAACCAGGGATCGCCCTCCCTCAGCGTCGTGAAAGACGCCTTGCGCTCCTGCCGGTTCCAGACATTGAGCTTCACGCTGTCGAAGCGCATTGCGGTGCGGGAAAGACCAAAGCAGACGTGAGCGGCGCCATCGAGGGGTCCGGCCAGCAGGCCGCCGATCTGAACGAGATGAAGCTCCTCGAAGGCCAGGGTATAGTCGGGCATGGCTGACAGCTCCCATCACGGGCAAATCCCGTGGCTTATGGGAACAATGCTCCCAATATGGGTACATTTTGTCAAGCCAGACTGGGACCAAATCAGAAGCCGGAACCAAATCAGAAAAAATGCCAGCCGGCGACGACCTTGCCGACGATCTGCAGCTCGTCCTCGCTACGGGCGATCTGGACATGGCCGCCATTGTCGCTGATCACCCGGATGGTGTTATCGCCGAGGATCTTGGAGGTCTCGATACGCTTGGCCTGGATGTCGCCCCAGCGATCGCGAATGGCATAGATGCCGTCGGGCGAGGGAATGCGATGGCGGGTATCGATGATCAGCGGCGTTCCCGGCGCAATCGTCGGGCGCATGGAATCGCCCTTGGCCTCGATGATCAGCAGTTCCCCCGGCTTGGCGCCGATGCCGCGCAGGAACCAGGGCGGAAACACCCAGGCATCGGGTTTCACCGCATCCCGAGTCTCGATCTTATCGCCGTCGCGGTAATAGGCGTGCGCCACCTGCCCGCCACCGCCCATGCCGGCACGGGCATCGATCTCGACGATGCCATTGCCGGGAATGCGCGGCGGCGCATCGGGATCGAGCGCCTCGGGCGCCTCCGGTTCGAAGAAGCCGTCGGGTTGGTGCTCGTCGGGATCGAAGGAGGCAAGCTGCAGACGATTCGACATCAGATCGCCGGGATCGACCTTCAGCGCCGCGGCGGCCCGCACGATCCATATGTCCGACAGGCGCCGCTCGCCCCGCTCCAGCTTCACGAGCTGGGACCTCTTTGTCCCCATTGCCTCGGCCAGCGCTTGCTGCGACAGGCCCTTGGCGGTGCGCAACGCTTTGAGATTGTTCCCCATACGGGTACATTGCCCCAGAAATCCCGTCTTGACCAGAATTATTTTTGGGAACATTCCTCTTGCTTAATGAACCCATAATGGGTACATTCAGTTCATAGCCAGTACACGTTCCCCCAGCGCCATTCGCATCGGGGGCCAGCGTCTCCCGGTAGGCCATACGAAAAAACAAATCAGGCAAGCGCTTTGCGCGCCCCACGACGCCTCCGGAAGTCCGGAGGCAGGCCGCGGCGCCGTGACGGCTCATGGCCTGACGACACAAAAAGGAGGCAGCCTCATGCAGCAGCCGGACGATCCGGGCTTCGCCCGTCACGACATCGCAGGGGACGCATGGCCGGAGGCTGGCCACGATGCCGGCACCCGCCTCCTTGCCCTCGCTTTGTGCGCCCTCTCCGGCGGGCTCCTGGCTGCAATCGTCAGCCTCGTCACCGCCTGGCTGCGATGAGCGCCCGTCCTTCCGGCTCGTTTTCCTCCCAGCCCCTCTCATCGGAGATCGACATGGCGATGCCGAACAGCAAGCCCCGGCACTATCGTGCGGCGGATCAGCTCGAAACCGCACGCGCCCTGCGTGCCAAGGGTGCCAATCTGCGCCAGATCGCCCGGGCCCTCGGCCGCAACCATCGGGCCGTAACAGCCCTCCTCGCCCAGCTCGGCCCATCCCAGAATCAGGTCGAAGGCGGCGAGAGCGAGGAAACGGCCGAGCAGGATCGCCAGGCGCAAGCGCATCGACGAGCCACCCTGCAGCATCTCAACGATATCCGGCGCGAGCATGGCTTCGACAAGCGTTGGGAAAGCTACGTCCTGCGGCCGGAGACGGCGCTGCCTCTCGATAGTTGGCGCTTCCTCGACTTCTCTCCCACCGGTTCGCCCGCCGAGATGTGTGCCGGTCAGCTCGAACACTAAAAACTGGAAACGGGTTCAAAGTGCCCCGCCCAATCACAAGCCGGCTCGGTAATTCCACCCCAGAGCGCCTGGCTTGCACCGCTATTTGCACCCTTCTCCTTTCTCCCCTAGCCAGGAGGCCGCCTGAGATGCGCCCCTCTCCCTTCTTGAAGATCCGCCAACGCGAACCTTCGGGCCGGCTCCAGCGCGAGAGCGTCGCCGAAATCACCGCCACGGCCACAAGGAATCGCATCCGCATGGGCGTCCGGCCCGGGGACGCGCGCAGCCAGCTTGCCGGCTCGGTGTTCGGGCGCCTCTGCCTGCAGCAGGAGATCAATGCCCGGCAATATGAGGCAGGCTGCCGCTTTGCCATTGCCGTGATCCGCTATGCCAAGGTCATGGGCTTTGCCTCGCCCAACCCGCGCTCGCTCGACATGCTGATGCTGGGCGGTGGCGGCCATGGCGAGGAAGCCGGCGATGCCGAGGCTATCGCCAAGGCGCGCCGGCGCTACGAGGACATGTTCACCGCCCTCAACGACGCGCCCGATGGCAAGCGCTATCTCAAGGCACTCAAGGCCTGCATCCTGCAGGATCAGCATGCCGAGCTCGGTGATTTGCGCTGCGGATTGAATATTCTTTGCCGACTATGGGGTTGACGGCAATTACCCGATATGGCAAATTAAGATCCTGAGAAAAAGCGCCCCACCGAAAGGTCCAGGCGCTTTTTTCATGCCCGCTCCTACCGCAGCGTTCTGCTGATGCCAACGGCATCGAGGCCTGACCTGTCATCCCCGGCGGGCCGAAGGCTCGGGAAGGGGATCCAGGCGCAAAAGGACAGCCCTCAGTCCTAAATCCCCTTTCCCTCCGCTCTCAAACGCTGTGACTCACTGACTTCCCGGCGGCCTTGCACCAGGTTTGACGGTGCGACATCACCTCTCCATCCGCGCACACGCATACCGTGCCGAGAGACTTGCCTATCGCGAGGCCCATTCCTGCTTCCGGCGAATGCCGCGGCTGCAAGCCGGCCCCCCCCAAGCCTCCCCCATCCTTGGACATTTCCCATCCTCACCCCCGCTCCCGGCGGGGATTTTCTTTTGCCCGGTGGATCGACCATGCCCCGTTTTCCCGACTATCGCGCCGAAATCGGCTTAACTCCCGGCGCCACGCCCCAGATCCGCACCGGCGCCGAGGCGATCGGCCAGGGCCTGCAGGCCCTCGGCGGCGGCCTGAGCGAGGCGGCCGCCGGCCTCGAGCACTACCAAAAGAGGCTCCGGCAGGAAGCCGCCTTCGACGACGACAACAAGCTCGGCCTTTACAAGCAGCAGCGGCAGGCCGCGCTGGCCGAGGCCGCCAAGACCATGCCGGCGGAAGCGACGGGCTTTACCGCCGGCTTCGCCAGAACCATCGCCAAGGCCGACACTACCTTTCTCGGCTCGATCTCGGCCGGCAATCGCCAGCGTGTCGCCACCGATCTCCTCAGCTTCAATGACAGCCTGTTGAACCAGGCCAGCCAGTTCGAATATGGGCAGCGCGGCACCTTCGAAACCAATGCGATCACCGCCGCCTACCAGACCTCTCTCGCCGCCATCCGGCGTGACCCGTCCCAGCGCGAGCCGGCGCTTGCCGCACTCAACGCCAGGATCGACGGCGCCACCTCGATCCCCGCGGCCGACAGGGCGCGGCTGAAGCGGGACATTGCCGCCGGCTCCTCGATCGAATGGGCGAAGGGAACGGCCGGCAGCGATCCCGACAGGATGAGCGCGCTCGTCTGGGGCGCCAAGACCACGCTGCCCAAGGGCGTGATCGGCCCGGCCCAGGCCGACCGTGAATCCGCCGCGATGTCCTATTTCATCGGGCGCGGCTACAGCCGGGAGCAGGCGGCCGGCATCGTCGGCAATCTCGTGCATGAGAGCGCGGGCCTGGCGCCCTCGAGCCGGAACCCGGGTGATGGTTCGGACGGCTCCGACAGCGTCGGCATCGCCCAGTGGAACGGCGACCGCGCCAGGAATCTGCAGGCCTTCGCGGCTGCCCGGGGCAAGGACTGGCGCGATTTTTCCGTGCAGCTCGCTTTCGTCGACCACGAATTGAACACCGATCATGCGGGCGTGAAGGCCAAGCTCCTGGCAACTCGGAAGCCCGACGAGGCAGCCGGCGTGTTCGTCACCGATTATGAGCGTCCGGCCGGATCGCAGGGCGGCGCCGCCGCCTCGCATGGCTGGGACAACAGGCGCAACCAGGCGCGGCGGCTGGCGGCGGGCGACTACCAGCCCGGCGAGGTCGAGGAGAGGGCACCCGATCCGGTCGTCGCGTCCCTGTCAGCAGACGATCGCAGCGGACTCGTGAGCTTTGCCCGGGCCCAGCGCAGCCAGGGCCAGGCCGTGGCCCAAGGCGATCTCGAACCGCGCATCCAGGATGCCACGCGAGCCTTGACCACCATCGGCCGCTATGACGGCCGGCTACCAACCGCCGCCGAGTTCAGCGCCAGCTATGGCCCGGAGGACGGCGCGCGCCGCTATCGCAGCTTCGAGCGCACGCTGGGCCTGGGCGCCGACATCACCGCCATCCGGGCGATGACGCCGGCCGAGCAGACCGCCTGGCTCGCCGTCCGCGCCCCGAAAGGCCAGGGTCCCGCCTTCGAGACGGAGCGCCAACTCCATGAGCGGGGCAGGCAGGCCATCGCCCTCAACCAGGCGTTCCGCCGCAAGGATCCCAACGGCTATATCCGCAGCCTGCATCCCGAAATCGACCGGCTCTGGAGCGAGGCGGGCACCTCGCCCGAGCGGCTGAAGGCCGCGCTTGCAGCCACCAATGCCGCCATGGACAGGCTCGGCATGCCCACCGAGGGGCGGGCGCTGCTGCCCAAGGCGATGGTGGACCAGGCGCTCGCCGCCTTCGGCGACAAGAGCAAGCCGCTAGCCGAGCGCATCGCTCCTTTCCGCGCCCTCGTCACCGCATCCGGCGATGCCGCTCAACAGGCGACCGTGTTTGCCCAGGCCATGCTGACAGGCTTGCCGCGTCTCACCGCGCCGGCGCTTGCGGCCTTCGGCCGAGGCGACAATGCCAGAGCCACCCGCCTGCTCGCCGCCGCCCTCAACGAACCGGCGGTGCAGGCTACAGCCCCGACGAGCCCACTCGCCTTGCGTGGCGGCGGGCCGAATGCCGATGGAGCCAGTCCAACCTGGCGGCCGCCGCGTACAGACACCGCCATCGATCTCGCTCCTGCCATGGCGGGCGAACTTGCCCGGCTGCGAGCGGCTGGTACGAACGGCTTCGATCCCCTCACCGCCATGCTGTATGACAGACTGATCGAGAACAATCTCCGCCTCAACGGTGGAGATCCCGCCGACGCCCACGCCCTTGCGACCCAGGACCTGCACCGCCCCGGCCCCGCGCTCTATGCCGGCCTTCGCAACCCTGCCATCGTCACCGACGTACCCGCTATCGGCACCGAACAGGACAATGGCGGCGCTCGCCTACCAGGCCACATCGTCAACACGCCCAGCAAGCCGCCCTTCGAGGTACCCGAGCGGCCCGGCGAGGCGGCCAACCAGAACGGCGGCATGAGAATGCCGACTTTGCCGGGCGCCACAGTCGACAGTAGCGGCAAGTCGATCATCGGGAACCCGCAACCGCAGGAAGTAAGGCCGGCTAGAAATACACCGGGCGTTTTGGAGCCCCCATCCCCGCCTAAGCCCGGCGTGCCGCCTCCGACGCAGGAGCCCCTTACCTCTCCGCTTCGAATGCGAGGTGCCAACTTCGCCAAAGGAGCCGCCGGAACAAGTGCCGCCCTGCTTGGACTGCTTCTGGCAGCGTTGAACGGAGCCACGGAGGTTTCTGATCCTTATCCCGGCACCATCATACCCCGCACTTATGTGCTGCCCGCATTTGGGGGCGTCAGAGTCTCGCCTGAGGCAACCGGCATCCTGCTTGTCGGTTCAGAGAAATGGGGCGACAAGCCTGAAGATGAGCGAAAGCAAGATCAGGCCGAGCGCCTGCAACGCTTCAACATTGCGGCCAGCGACGCGCTACGTCAAACCGCCGGGCATCCTCAAGGTCGCGAGCTGATCTCTTCCAGCGGATACGACTTCATCGTTACGCCGGGAACCAGGGAAGGAGAAGCGGGGACGATCCTCGCTGTACGAGAAGCGGGACGCGAGCCCTCTTGGTACTCTGGCTGGTTTGGTGACGAAGGCGAGCAACCGGGCCGATGGTTTGGCACACCGCCAGCAGAAACCCAGCCGAACTCGCCCCTAAAACCGGGGCAGGAATCGATCCCGCTCGGTACGCCCGGGCTACCCGGTACCACTCAGCCCGGCATATCGCCACTTGGGACACCGGGTACGCCGGATGCACCCCAAGCGCCAGACATGCGCCCCGCACAGCAACCCGGGCAAGAGCGGGTTGCTCCCCTCACCGCAAGCGGCCAGGACAAACCGCCGGGTTCCGGCGAAACACCACCCGCAGAAGGCGCTCCTGCCGAACAAGAGACGCCAACCCAGGATTCGGACATTGATCCGGCAGAGCCAAACCCGGATACGGCAAACGACAATCTTGACAAGAACAAACAGGGAACTAATCTATCTCCAGCAAAACCCGAGCCTGCATCACGCAACACAGATTGGGTCCAGAAACTCTACGAAGGCTTGGCACTTGCCAGGACAAAATGGCAAGCCAAAGCACGTGAATACCAATTGAATAATCCCGGCAAGAGCTTACGCCAGCCAAAAGTTTTTTCGATTGGTGTTACGGATGGCCCACCAGTTTCCTCGACAAACCCGGGGTCTAGATCAGAACATGGCGATGCCGATGCTGATACACTGGCAGCTAATTCCATTCGCGAAAGCGGAAGAGAGCCGGACCCAAATGGGCGAACTGCCAACGAAGCCATGCAAGATGCTCATGCGGAGCTTTTTGTATTACAAGAATTGCATCGCCAAGGACGCACTGAGGGACGCAGCCTCAACATGGTCGTCACTGGCAAAAAGGTATGTCCAATGTGCCGCAAGGACCTTCCGAAGGCGGCCGAGGCTGCTGGATTGAATGAATGGACTATATTTGAAGAGGCAACAGGCCACACCCTATACTGGAGAAAGGGTGACCGTTCTTTTAAAAAAATCTCGGGAGAGCAACAGTGAGAATTTCCGAAGATTATCGCATTATATTGACGTGGACTTTAGATGACGAGCATTACGGGCGCCGATCAACCTGGAATCCAACATGGGAAAACATAGAAGAAAAATTGAATATGCTTCGAGATCAGCAAACAGGTGATGTAACGCTTGAGGCTAACCCAAAAAACCACGAAAGAATGGATAAGATTATTACCGTAGAAGGGCAAGAGGGATATTTCCGTATTATTTTCATTGATGTCATCAATGGGAAATCCGTTGAACGTCAGACTTTCGATAGGACTCTTCCCGCCCGCATGAGGGAACTACCCGACGAGGATTGGGACGAACGTCGCCTCTTCCGCGACTTCGATTTTGCCTACCAGGTCTTCAAAGAGTTTTTCGAAACCCAGAGCGTCTCCTCGCCACGAATCGTCTAGGCGGGCTGCCAACCGAACGTTCAAGCCCTCCCAAACGCAGGCCGTTGCTGAAATTGAGTGAGCTGCCCCAGCAGCGACGACAAAATTTCAGAAATTTTGCCGACTACCGGATTGACGAAATTCGGCCTTTATGGCATATTGAGAGCATAAGAAATCGCGCCCGGCTCTCAAGGTCGGGCGCTTTGCGTTTGAGGCCGCCGGATAGCGCCGGGGGCTCATACCCCTGGCCTGGTTGCGGTCTTCCTCCAGCGCCCAAAGCGCGAAAATCCCTGGCAAGGCGGCCGATCGCCTAAACCAACAGGCCCGGCGCGAGATCGATACCATCATCGTGTAGAGCGCGGCATGGCCGTCGACGGCGTGCCGTTCTCGTCCTCCGCCCATCCCGCCTGGACGACCTCAACCGGGCGCGATCCCGCGGCCGTCTTCGAGATCGTCCCCACCCCGCCTCGGCGGTTTTTTTGCCCACATCGGAAGCCCCGCATGCCCAATCCCTCCGGCGGCTCAGCGCGCGCCGCCCTTGCGATCAACTGGCTGGCGCTCGCCAGGCTGTTCCGGCGCGCCCGTGGCGACGAGGCCACGCTCAAGCTCGCCCTCGCCTATCACAACGTCTTCGATACCCGGAACGAGGACGTGCAGATCGTCCTCGCCGACCTCGCCGACTACACCGGTTTCTACCAGGTGAACGGGGAAGGTATCCCACCCGACGACCGCGCGTTTTCGGATGGCAAGCGAGCCGCCTTCGGGCGGCTTTTTCGTTTTCTCAACCTGACTGACGAGGAGAAGGCCGCGCTGTCGCAGGCAGCGCGCGCGGAAGCCATCGCCAGTTCCAACCAAGGCATCATCTGATGACTGACCAGGCAAACCCTGGGGCCGCCATGGCGGGAACCCCGGACGGCGCCACCGTTCCTCCGGCCAACAACGGGTCGCCGGCCGGCGGCGCGACGGACTTCCTTGCGGGCCTGCAGAATGCGGAAAGCCGGCAATGGGTCGAAAGCAAAGGCTACAGGGCGCTTGATCCGCTGGTCGAGTCGGCGCGCCACGCCGACCGCATCCAGGCCGAGTACAACGAGTTCAAGGCCAAGGCCCTCACACCGCCGGCAGCCGACGCCAAACCCGAGGACTGGCAGGCCTTCTATGCCAGGCTCGGCCGGCCCGAGACGGCGGAAGGCTACGAATTCCGCCTGCCCCAGGGGCTGCCCGAAGGCTTCGCCTATGACGGCCAGAGCGCCAGCGCCTATCGGGGCTGGGCGCATGAGGCCGGCCTCACGCCGAGGCAGGCCCAATCCCTCCACGATCGCTTCGTGCAGCACCAGGCCGGACAGCAATCGGCCTATGTGCAGGCCGTCGTGCAGCGGGGCGAGGCCGCGCAATCGGCGCTGGTCAGGGCCTGGGGCGACACGGACAGCGAGGCCTTCCGCCAGAACGTCGAGTTCGCCGACCGCTTCATCCGCCAGAACGGCGGCGAGACGCTGATGGGCGAATTGAAGTCGAGCGGCCTGATCTCCCCCGATGGCTACGTGCTCTCCCCTGCTCTGGCCCAGGCCATGGCGAGGGCCGGCAAGGCGCTCTACGCGGAAGACCAGTTCGCAACCGGCGGTGTGGCGGGCGGGTCGCGCTCGGCAGCCGAGACCCTCTATCCGGTCGATCCGTTCCGGCGGTGAGACCTTTTCTTAAAGGAAGCAAACCATGGCCGTGATCGGCAATTCCTACCCCACGCTGGTTGATGTCACCAAGCGGCTCGACCCCAACGGCAAGCCCGCCGTAGTGGCCGAGCTCCTCTCCCAGCTCAACGAACCCCTGCAGGACATTCCCTGGATCGAGGGCAATCTGCCCACCGGGCACAAGACCACGATCCGCACCGGCCTGCCGCAGGCGACCTGGCGGCGCCTCAACTACGGCGTGCCACCGGCCAAGAGCACCACGGCCCAGATCACCGATGTCTGCGGCATGCTGGAAACCTATTCGGTGATCGACAAGGACCTCGCCGATCTAAACGGCAACACCGCCGCCTTCCGCCTGACCGAGGACACCGCCTTCATCGAGGCGATGAACCAGCAATTCGCCCAGGCGCTGTTCTATGAATCGGTGGGCGTCAACCCCGACCGCATCACCGGCCTGTCGCCGCGCTATTCCAGCCTCACCGCCGGCAATGGCGTCAACGTCATCGATGCCGGCGGCACCGGCGCCTCCAACACCTCGATCTGGCTGGTGGTGTGGGGGCCGAACACCCTGCACGGCATCTATCCCAAGGGCACCACGGCCGGGCTCACCCACCAGGACGTCACCACCTCGGCGCCGATCCTCGACCCCAATGGCGGGCGCTACCAGGCCTACCAGACCAAGTATCAGTGGAAGTGCGGGCTGACCGTGCGCGACTGGCGCTATGCCGTGCGCATCGCCAATATCGACACCACCACCGCGGCCGGCGGCCTGCAGTCGGCGACGCCGCCCAACCTCTACCGGCTGATGGTGCGAGCGATCAACAAGATCCCCTCGCTCAAGATGGGCAAGCCCGCCTTCTATGTGAACCGGGCGGTGAAGACCTGGGGCGACATCCAGGCCATGGAAAAATCGACCCTCGCCTTCCAGACGGTGACGGACGCCCAGGGCCAGCCCTTCCTCTCGTTCCGCGGCATCCCGGTGCGGCTGACCGACCAGCTCCTCAACACCGAGGCCCGCGTGGTCTGAGGCCGCCTTCTCCCCTCTCCCGGGTCGGGAGAGGGGCTGGGGGGTGAGGGATATCGCGTACGGGGCGCCCCATTTCCCTCACCCCTACCCTTCCTGCCCTCACCCCTACCCCTCTCCCGACTTGGGAGAGGGGTTTCCTCATTCCCATCATCGGAGCCATGTCCATGATCCTGGACCAGCAACTTCTCATGTCGGACAAGCAGGCGATCACCGCCAGCGCCGTCTCGACCAATACCATCGACCTCACCCAGGCCCGTGATCCCGGCCCTGGCGACAGCCTGGAACTGGTGATCCGCGTCAACGCCGCGCTCACCGGCGGCACCTCCGTGCAGTTCGCCTATGTCACCTCGGCCAATGCGGACCTGTCGTCGCCCAACGTCATCGTGCAGACGCCGGCGATCCCGGCCGCCAGCCTCACCGCCGGCTCGGAATGGCTGCGCGTGCAGGTGCCGGCGCTCTCGCTCGACGCCCAGCGCCAGCGCTATCTCGGCGTGCAGTACACCGTGGCCGGCACCTTCGCCGCCGGTACGGTGACGGCGGGCCTCGTCGCCGACCGCGAGGCGATCGTCAACTACCCCTCCGGCCTGAATGTGGGGGGCTTCTGAAATGGCGCGCTATCTCGTCAAGGCCAAGGCCTATGTCGACGGCCGCATCGTCGAGGCGGATGAGGAAGTCGAACTCGTCGGCAAGGTGCGTGAGGAGGACGAGCATCTCGAGCTCATCCCGGACAAGGCCAATGAGCGCGAGGCCCAGAAGGAGGCCGAGGAAGTCGATGCCGAAATCCGGGCGGAGGCGATCAAGGCCAAGCTCGTCGACGATGCCGGCGCCGCGATCGACGAGGTGACGCCGATCGAGGTCGTGAGCCGCCGGCTCGCCGAATACAAGCAGGCCAACGCCTTCAGGTAAGCCCAGTCCTTCAAACCAAACCGGGCGGCGCGCAATGCTTCATCGACGTGCCGCCCCGACAAGACCGATTTTCGCGGCAGCAATTTTCGTGGCCTGGAGGCCCTCATGTCTGTCAATCTCTCGATCACCGAGATCTGCAATCTCGCGCTCGATTATCTCGACGAGGCGCCGCTGGCCTCCATCGACGACAATTCGGCCGTGGCACGCTGGTTCCGGCGCAATTTCTGGCCGATGGCCTGGAGCCTGATGCGCCGCCACCCCTGGAATTTCGCCATGGCACGCACCGCGCTACCGGCCGCGGCAACGCCGCCCGCCTTCGGCTGGGCCCATGCCTATGACCTGCCGGTCGACTGCCTGCGGGTGATGCCGCTGACGGCTGATGGCAGCGAGAACGCCAAGACCATTCCCCACAAGGTCGAGGGCAGCCAGGTCCTCGCCGACGAACCGGCCCCGCGCCCCGTGCGCTATGTCAGGCGCATCGAGAATACCGGCTTGTTCGACCAGCAATTCACCGACGTGCTCGCCTTGGCCCTGGCCCAGAAGGCGGCGCATTTCATCACCGGCAAGGCCTCCTATGCCGAGTCTCTCGGGCAGAAGACGCAGGCAGCCCTGTCCGAGGCGCAGGCGATCGACGCCCTGGAAGGCACGCCGGATGACCCCGAAGACGATTTCTGGATCGAGGCTCGTTCCTGATGGGCGCTTATGAACTCAAGCCGGTGTTCTCGCGCGGCGAGCTTTCCCCCAAACTGCACAGCCGCGCCGATCTCGAGCATTTCAAGACCGGGCTGAAGGAATGCCAGAACTTCATGGTGATGCGCCAGGGCGGCCTCACCCGCCGCCCCGGCACGCAATTCGTGCAGGAGGTGAAGGATTCCTCGCGCCCCGCCCGCTTCATTCCCTTCATCTTCTCGGCGAGCCAGGCCTATATGCTGGTGTTCAACGCCGGCGTTATCAGGGTCTACACGCTGGGCGGGCGGGTCGGCAGCGTGGAGGTGGCGCATCCCTACGCCGACGCGGACCTGTTCCAGCTCGATTTCGACCAGACCAACGACGTGCTCGACATCACGCACAAGGGATACCAGCCAAGGCGAGTGAAGCGTCAGAGCGACACAAGCTGGACGATTGATGTTGTGCCAGCAAAGGACGGCCCCTACCTGCCGATCAATGACACCGCGACCACACTGACACCCTCAAACACCGGCAATGCCGTACCGATCATGACCAGCGATACGGCGCCGTTCGGCATTTGCTCAGCGTCGAGTTCCGTGGCAGGCTTTGGTGCGTTCCGCGCTTTTGATGGTGACTCCAGTAGTTTCTGGGCAAATACGAACAAGGTAGGTTGGTTGTCCTACCAATTCGCGGCCTCCAAGGTCATCATCGGCTATAGCGTCCAGGCCAGCAACTATTTGAACCCTGGTGACCCCAGCAACAATGGGCCAATGAATGCCCCAAAGTCGTGGACTTTCGAGGGAGCAAACGATGGTTCGACATGGATCGTGCTTGATAGCCAGTTCGCACAAACTGGCTGGAGCAACAACGAAACACGCTCCTATCTGTTTTCAAATACCACCAGCTATCTCTATTATCGGATCAACATCGCCAGCAATAATGCAGGCAGTGAGTTGGACATTGCCTCGCTGCGCATGTTGGAGTTGCCGGCTAATTCCCCCGCGATCGCTATCACCGCATCCGAGGCCACCGGAATCAACAATGACGCCGGGTTCAAGGTTAGTGACGTCGGCCGTTTCATAACGTTACTCGGCTCAGATTCGGTCTATCATCCTTTCCAGATCGTCGGTGTCACGTCGAGCACGGTTATCACGGTAAAGCCCACGGGTGGTCCGCTGCCGTCTGCACGCGGAACTCTGCAATGGCGCTTCGGTGCCTGGGGCGAGACTCCCGGCTGGCCGGCCCATGTCGCCACTTTCGAGCAACGCAAGGTCTATGCCCGCACCGACGCCCAGCCTTCCGGCCTCTGGGCAACCAAAACCGGCGGTTACGGACGCGAGCTGGATTTCTCCGTCTCCGTTCCGGTGAAGGACGACGACGCGATTTCCTTCACCCTTACCGATGTCAATGAAATCCAATGGATCGCCGAGGGCTCGGACCTCCTGATCGGTACCGCCGGCTCCGCCCGCACCATGGGCCGCGACAGCCCCAACCTACCCTTCTCGGCCAATAATTTCCGGCAATCACTTACCTCGGCCTATGCCTCCCAAGCGATCAGGCCAGCCAAGGTTGGGAACTCGACGGTCTTCGTTTCCAGCTTCGGCAAGGCGCTACGGGAGTTTGTCCAGGGTGACAGCGGGATGGGTTATGCGACACCTGATATCTCGGTACTCTCGGATCACCTCTTCGCCTCCGGCGTCGCTGAACTCGCCTATGCGCAAGAACCCGACAGCGTGATTTGGCTGCCCAACGGCAAGGGCGAGCTGATCGGACTGACCTATGAAAAGGACCAGTCCATAGCAGGCATGCATCGCCATCTCATGGGCGGCGACGGCTTCGTCGAGAGTTGCGCCACCATGCCGGGGCAGGGCAGAAACGAAGTATGGCTGATCGTCCGGCGGACGATCGGCGGCGTAATCAGGCGCTCTATCGAGCGTATGGCTGCGCCCTTCGAGGCGGCGACCACGGCGCCCGACAAGGCCTGGTATCTCGACTGCGCCCTGCAATATGGCGGGGGCCCTGCCACCAGCATCACCGGCCTCAGCCATCTCGAGGGCCAGCGCGTCGGAATCCTGGCGGATGGCGCGCGCGAGGCCGATCAGATCGTTACGGACGGCACCGTCTCGCTCGCCTCGGGGCGACCGGCCGAGACGATCACCGTTGGCCTGCCTTACACCTCACGTGTACGCTTAATGCCCTCGCCCGCTTCGGCCGGCGACGGGTCAGGCCTGGGACGGCGCAAGAAGATCATCTCCGCCCGGATCGACTTCCTAGCCACTGGCTCCCTACGCGTCGGCCAGGACGAGGCCACAGCCGAGGAGATCGTACCGCGCCATACCAGCGATGATCTCGGCACCACCGCCCCACTTGCCACCGGCTTCTACGACACCCGGCCACAAACGAGCTGGGGCGACAAGGGCGAACTCGTGCTGACCGTCGACGGTCCGCTGCCGTCGACGATCCGTTCCATCACCCTCAACATCGATCCGGAGCCCTGATCATGTGCCCACCGCTTTTCGCAGCCATCGGAGCCGGATTGGCTTCCGCGGCCTCCGCCGCCGGCTCCGCCATATCCGGCATCGGCCTCGGCACTGCGGCAACCATCGCCGGTACCGGCCTGTCGGCCATCGGCGCCATCCAGCAAGGCAACGCCGCCAAGGCCCAGTCGGATGCCCAGGCCGAGGCCTATCGCCGCCAGGCCCAGATCGAAACGATGACCGGCGAGTACCAAGCCGGCCGCAAACAGGACCAGGTGGACAGCACCATCGGCACGCAAACCGCACTCACGGGCGGCTCCGGCGTCAACCTCGACGGCTCGCCTTCCGACGTCATCGGCTCCACCGCCAGCGAGGGCGCGCTCGACGTCGCCGCCATTCGCTGGAACGCCAGGAACCAGGCCAACAATCTGAACTACCAGGCTAGGCTCGCCAACATCGCCGGCCGGAATGCCCAGACCGGTGGCTATCTCAATGCGACCGGGAGCCTGTTCGGCGGGCTGGGGCGTCTGGGAAAAACAGCTTAACCGCGCCAACGAAGAATCAAATTTGGCGGCAACGAAGACGACCCCGCCATCCCCATGGATCGAATGCCTTTGCCCGAACGATCGGAAGGCCGAGTTTCGTCACTTGAAGCGTGACAATGGCATCACGGCCATCTCTCCAGCCACCAGCGAACTTCGCCTGATCACGCCTAGGTCTGCCCGGGCTTCGTACATGTCGGCCACACGGGACGGTGCCGGAGATCGGCCTGCCGGTTTCGCTTCGCTCCGAGAGGCATTCCCGTTCCGGGCCCTCTTCTTTCGCTCCCCAACTCCATCTCGGCCCCAAAACCTCGCCTCGAAGGCAGCATTCTGTTCGCCGGAGCCCCCCACATGACCATTCCAAGCTATGACAATCGTCGTTCCTATGCGGGCGACGGCAGCACAACCACCTTCGCCTTTCCGCCGCCCTTTACCGCCAACACTGATCTGGTGGTGCAGATTCGGGCAGCAGACGGGACGACTGCCACCAAGGCGCTTGGTGTGGACTATGTGGTCGCCGGCGCCGGCTCTCCTGCAGGCGGCAGCGTAACCATGGCGGCCGCGCCGGCAACAGGCACCACGCTGATCATCTACCGGGACGTGCCGCTCACGCAATCGGTCGACCTGCAAGATGGCGGCCCTTTACCGGCAAATACAATCAATCGCGCGCTCGACCGCATCACCATGTGGGGCCAGCGCCTGAAGGAGCAGGTCGTTACCTTGAGCGCCCTGGCCAGCCAGACAATGGCTGGTCTGATGTCTGCAGCCGACAAAACCAAACTCGACGGCATCCAGCCTGGCGCGCAGGCCAACACAGTGTCTTCCGTCAACGGCTATACCGGCACGGTCGTTCTGGTGAAGGGGGACATCGGCCTTGGCAATGCCGACAACACCTCAGACGTGAACAAACCTCTTTCGACGGCGCAGCAAGCTGCCTTTGATGCCAGGCTGACACGGGCAGGCAATCTCTCTGATCTGACCAATGCAGCCGTTGCGCGCTCAAACCTTGGCGGCGGCGCAACTGGCATCTCCGTCTTTCAGGCCGCCAATACTTCAACGGCTCTCGCGGCGATCGGCGCGTCGGTAACCGGCACCTCGCTAGTCACCGCCGCCAATGCTGCAGCGGCAAGGTCCACGCTCGGCTTGGTTATCGGCACAGATGTGCAAGCCTATGACGCGGATCTGGCAGCCATTTCGGCGATCACTCCATCTCAGGGGGATATCCTCTACTACAATGGTACAGCCTGGGCTCGCCTCGCCGCAGGAACAAGCGGCTGGTTTCTGCGCACAAATGGTACCGGCACAAATCCATCGTGGGTTTCCATTCCAGGCGGCGGTGATCTTCTAGCCTCCAATAATCTCTCGGAACTTACAGCGGCAGCCTCAACAGCCCGAGCAAATATCGGCGCCGCGGGCCTGTCGGGAGCTAACTTCACGGGTCCAGTGATTGTTCCCAACCAGTCTATCGGTACCGCTGACGGTAACGCTGCCAACACTAAATATGTCTTCGACTTCTTCAACTCCGTCTATAATGTAACGGTTGCCCCACTCGCTTCTCCGACATTCACGGGCAATCCAGTCGCGCCGACGCCGTCTGCCGGCGACAGCGATACCAGCATTGCAACGACTGCGTTTGTAAAAGGGGCACTTGGCAACTGCGCTGGTTTCGTCTTTGCAAACGCCAACATCACACTTACAGCCGCCGACCACGGAAAGGCTATTCAGGCCAGCGCCGCTAGTCCATTCAACATAACTCTGCCCGCAGGCGGCGCATGGGGCGCCGGCGTTGCAGGTGCTGCCATTCGTGTGTTCAATCACGGCACAGCAGATGTGACCATTGTCCGGCAGGGCAGCGATTTCATCTATTGCCCGCCGGCTGGGCTTGGAGGGGCCAACACTTCCTTGACGCTCCACCCCGGCGAGGATGTCGAGTTGATCAATCGCGGCGGAACGGAATGGGATGTCTGTAGCGGCAGCTGGCTTGCCTCTAACGCGATAGCCATTCCGCCAAAGGCACTTGCAGGGCTCAACGCCGGCTTTGCCGTCGGTGACATACTCTATGCGGACACAACAACCACACTTGCCAAATTGGCCGGTGTGGCGGGTGGAAATGTGCTTCGCTCCGGCGGTGTGGGAGTGGCCCCCTCATGGGGTAAGGTTGGCCTGTCAACGCATGTGAGCGGGACATTGCCGATCGCGAACGGCGGCACGAATATCACCACTTTTGCAACTGGTGACATGCTTTACGCCAGCGCAGCCAACACGCTCAGTAAGCTCGCCATTGGTTCGACGGGACAGGTACTCGCCATCTCAGGCGGTGTCCCTGCCTGGACATCGAGCAGTTCGACATGGCCTTCTGGCACGATTTACGGCCTGACGCTCTCACAGGCATCAACCACGACCGTTGGTATCGCGGCAGGTGGTTGCGCCAATGAAGATGGCGGCGCTTACAACATGGCACTTGGCTCGGCTATCATAAAGGGGCTTGGAGCTTGGGCTGCAGGCACCGGAAATGGTGGTCTCGATACGG
Organism: Labrys sp. E2SS-1L; assembly: GCF_057073705.1. Taxonomy (NCBI): domain Bacteria; kingdom Pseudomonadati; phylum Pseudomonadota; class Alphaproteobacteria; order Hyphomicrobiales; family Xanthobacteraceae; genus Labrys; species Labrys sp. E2SS-1L. The sequence goes on from NZ_CP172712.1 coordinate 230,475, forward strand.
GGTCGATCGCAGCGAGTACCTGGTATCATGTCCACCTGATCCGTAAGGACAATGACGGAACGATCGATGCGCTTCTATCACTCAGCGCTACGGCACCGACAATGCCTGCGGGCTATATCGCACGTCGGCGTATCGGATCGATCCGCACCAACGGCTCGTCGCAGATCACTGCCTTTATTCAGGTAGGCGATGACTTCATTTGGACCGCGCCGGTCATGGACCGGAACGGAAACTCCGCGTCTGGCATAACAACCGTTACACTCTCCGTGCCGTCTGGCATTCGGGTGAAAGCCAGACTCCGCGGCGCAGTACAAACGACAACGAGCAACTATGTCACGATGTCCGTCTATTCGCCGGAAATTGCCGATCAGACGCCGATGTCCGGCGGCGCTGGCTCGGCGAGCCTTGTTCTGCCAGTAACTAGCATGCCAGGTACGAATGGAACGTGGGGCTCTGCTACCTTTGACGTGATGACTAACACATCGGCGCAGGTGCGAATCTCAGTCACATCGTCATCGACGACCGGCGTCGTCGCCCTTCAAACCGATGGCTGGATCGACACGAGAGGAAGGCAATAACACCGCCCTGCACCCAGCCCGAGATGCCACTTCTGGCTCTAATAACAACCCGCTGCTTGGCTACCCAGAAGAACGGCCGCCCAATCATGATTCCGCAATGTATCCCCCCTTACAGACGGTTTCCAGATGACCGCTGGGGCCTGCTAAGGTGCTGACCTGCTCGTGCCAACAACCCAGCGTTTCCAACTGGTGTAGAGGGTTATCGGCTGGTATCGTGCTCTGTGAAATAGAGAACACAATACGCACATGACCGAAGCTGTTTTATGGGGCGGTACCGGCCACTCCCGTGTTCTACGCGAACTTCTGGGCCATCTCGGCATAACAGTAGCCGCAGTTATCGATAATCGAGAAATTGAATCGCCATTTGCTGGCGCCGAAACGCTTCGCGGGATCGAGGGCCTAAGGTCATGGCTGCACAACCGGGCGAAAAGTTCAACAGTGCCCTGTTATGCCCTAGCCATCGGCGGTGGCTACGGTCGGGACCGTCTTGCCATCGCGAGGGATCTCGATGCCCTTGGGCTCAAACATACCTCGCTGGTACATCCGACTGCTATGGTCGCCTCTGATGCCGTTCTCTCAAAGGGTTCCCAAGTTCTGATCGGAGCGGTGGTGGCGACCTGTGTTCGGGTAGGTACGTGCTCGATCATCAACAGCCGCGCCAGCGTTGATCACGATTGCATCATCGGCGATGGGGTCCATATCGGCCCAGGGGCTACGCTCTGTGGTCAGATCGAGGTCGGAGACGGCGTTTTTGTCGGGGCCGGTGCAACGGTGCTGCCAAGGATCAAGATCGGCAGTGATGCCACCATTGGCGCCGGTGCTGTCGTGACCAAAGATGTTCCTCCCGGCATTACAGTCCTTGGTGTACCTGCGCGGCCACAACAGGGTCAATAGCGTAACAACGTGCGCTTGATGATCTTCTTCATCGGATAGACCCGCTTGCCGACATAGAGGCGGTTAGCGGCCTTGATCATCAGTTTCGTGATCGGACTGAAACCACGCTCTTCAACCATAGCATCACAGCATCGCAGGAACTCGCGGCGCAACTTCAAAAGCTCTGGAATTGGCTGGCGTTGGCCTGTTCGGGGGCCATGCGCTTTGGGCGTCACTCTCTGAATGAATTTGGTCTCTGGCGCCGATGTGACCTGCTGGTCGAGGAGCAAGGGATACAGGGTCAGATGATCGGAGGCCCAGGCATAAGGGAAGTCCGTCCAGATCTTCGCAATCAGAGGCCTTAGCGTATCCGTTTTCCAGATACCGTAGTACCAGCCGGCGTGCGACCCGAACATCAGGTTCAGGATGGCTGAAAGGCCATGTCTGGTCGGGATCGAAGGTGCGTAATCTCTCGTTGGTCGGCCGTTAGGGCGCTCGAATTGGATTGTCCCTGTTGCCAGGGCTGCGGTTGGTGTCTGCTTCAGTGCGTCGACGAGCTTCTCAATATAATCGGGCGCTGAGATATCATCATGCGCCCGCCACATAAAATAGGGAGTCGTTGCCTGTTCGAGCGGGGTTATGAAGTTCTTTACAGCACCGACATTCTCGGGCCTGCGGGTATATTTGATACGGCTGTCGAGCGCGGCGAAACGCTCGGCGATTACCTGTGTTCCATCCGTCGACGCGTTATCGAAAAGCAGGATTTCGATGTCTCGAAACGTCTGCCCAAGCAGGCATGCCAGACACTCCTCGAGCTGGTCCTCACCGTTGTAGACCGGAACGCCAATCGTAACCTCAGCCACGTGCTCTCCTGCTCTGCGAAATCCAATCGCTCCACTACCGCGCGGAAGAACAGCATCCAAGCAGATTCGGGCAAATTGTTCCCTCGGGCACTAAATCAACAGGTCCGCACGTCAGAGCTTCCCTCTCCCCGTCGCACGATTGAAGGCCGTAGGAATCCTCTTTTTGCGTTGCAGCTGCCAGATCGAGATACCGAACCGAATTGCAAAATTGCGGATAAGGATGAAGTCTTTGGCTTGGATCAGGTCGTCAAAGACACGCTTGCAGTCCCAGACGCCGAGCGTGTCATGGAGAACCATGTACCCGCCGACCTTCAGCAATTCCTTGGTCAGGTAGATGTCCTTGCGCAAACCGTGATAGGTATGATCGCCGTCGACAAAGGCGAAATCTATCTTGTTTTCGTATTTCAGCAGACGCTTGCGAACCTCCGGAGCATGTGAATCTGAAATGATCTCCTCGATGAGGTCGCTGTTCAGATCCTTCTTGATGCGCGCCCAATGCGGGAACACAGGATGTGTGCCGACGTCGACCACGATGGTCTTGTCGGCCGAGTAATAATCCCGCAGGAACTTGGTCTGGCCACCCGAAGCGATGCCGATATCCATGCTGTATTCGGCCGGCTTCACCTTGGTCGCCATGTAGTGGACGAACGAACCGAACTCTTCAGGATCCTGTTGGAGAAAGAGGCCATTTTCGCGCGGTGGATAGCCGAAGAAAGTCTCGTCGGTGGAGCCTGCTTCTTCGACGGCCTGAATAATGTTCTCTCGGCTGCCGGCCGGTTTCGTCGCGCGCATTGACTTCTCCCCTCATGCGCGGGCGACGCTAGCCTGCCGTCACATTGAAGACAAGCTCGTCTGATTTCATCCTAAGGTAGGTATGGTGGAACAGGTACACCCGTTATATACCCCACTGGGGCGCTCAGGATTTTCAGACATCAATGCCACGCATTACTGTAATATTCTTGTGGCGAAAACTGAACGATCCAAGATATGTTTGCGCATTCTTTAGAAGCCTGAAAGCCTATCCGGCCGGCGAAGAGTATGACTTGGTAGTTGCCGCAAAAGGATACGGATCCGACGAGCCAATTGCTTATGCAAATGTGCTGTCCTCGCTGCCCTGTTCTAGCTTTAGAACTATGCGCTTCCCCGACGAAATACCTCCAACGGCGGTCATCCGGGAAGCCGCGGCCTCCTGCGGGACAGAGTTTGTTCTCCCATTGACATCGTGGAGCAGAATTCTCGCTCCAAATTGGCTGTCTCGTTATCTCTCGGCGTTTGACGCTATCACGGATTGTGGGATCGTCGGCGCAAGCGGCGGGTACGAATGCCTCAACGATGACACACCATTCCCCAATGTGGGAATTCGGTCCAATGCCTTCATGATCAGGACCGAGATCTTCAACTCACTCGATGCCGGCCCTCAGGTCACGATATTCGATGGCAGCAACTTCGAGGCCGGCCCCAACGGCATGACGAAACAGATTGTCGCCAAGGGGCTGCGACCCGTCGTTGTCGACCGCTTCGGTGGACGGTGGCTGCCCGAGGATTGGCCGAAGAGCCAGACCTTCCGGCTTGCCGAACAAGAAGGGCTCCTGATCGCCGATAATCGTACTATCCAATATACTTGCGGCAGTAAGCGAAAACGTGACCGTTTGGTCAAGCGATGCTGGGGAACCGATGCACGCTCAGTCCCGGGATCGCCATGGCGCAAGTTTGTCGCATGGCTGAAATGGCATTACCCCCGCGGGCCTGTCGATATGATTCCAGATGTTTGGGACGAGGTAACCTCGTTTATTCGCAAAGCAATGGGAAAGCCACCTATTTCGTCCAAAAAGGCCTTTCCTAGCTAAAATTCGGCCGCCACCGTCAGACATTTCAGAGCATCTTGAATGAAATTTCTAGAAACGCCGTGGGCTTTCTAGGTCTTATCTCGCGATAAACTTCGTACTATCTCTAAGAAATTTTATCATTATATCTTGATATATACAAATAATACGTAGAATTTAAGAGTAAAAATAAGATTAATCGAGTCACCTTTACTCCAGAATACACGTTTCAAAGGGAGCGGCGCCTTGTTTGACCGCGAGCTATCCGGCTCAGTTCCGCACTTTTGGGCCCTTCGTCTCGCGTCCTGCTGGTCCTTATAAGAAACCACCTATAGGTCGGATGGCGGCTCCAACAACACAGCATCGCAATCGATGAACTGATCACAGGCTCCCTCCAGCGAGCCCTTATTTCTCTATCCATGGAGCAGTCACCATGAGCGACTCCCTCGCGCAAACCATCACGCTCGTCTTCGGCTCGGAGGGGGGGTATGTGAATCATCCGCGTGATCCAGGCGGCGCCACGAAATATGGGATTACAGCTGCCACTCTGGGTGCTGCGCGCCGGCTTGGCCGCAAGGCCACGCCGGAGGAGGTCAAGCGTCTGACGCTGGCGGAAGCGGCCCGGATCCTGGACAGGCAGTATGCGCAGCCCTTGCGCTATCGGGAACTGCCGGCTGGTCTGGACTATGCTTTGTTCGACTATGCCGTGAATTCCGGCCCGGCCCAGGCCGTGAAGACGCTCCAGCGCCTTCTCGCGGTCGAGGTAGACGGCATTCTGGGCGTCAAGACGCTCGAGGCCATCCGCAGACATGAGGTGACCGACCTCATCGACGAACTGCAGGACGCCCGCCTGCGGTTCCTGCGCGGCCTCAAGACCTGGCCGGCCTTCGGCAAGGGCTGGAACGCCCGCACGACTCGTGTGCGGGAAGCCGCTCTCCTTATGGCCAATGGAGTCGCCACCGCTATTCCTCCACCGCCAGTCGGCCTGGAGACCGCCACGCCCGCTGACGCCAGGATCTCCTCGACCATCGTCGGCAAGGGTACCATTGCAGCCACGATCGGCACGGCCAGTGCCACGATCGGCGCGGCCAAGGATGCATTGCAGCCGATCACCGGCAATGGTGGCGTGGTCGATATCGTCTTCGCCCTGCTGGTTGCTGGCGGCAGCGCCGCAGCGATCGTGGGCCTCGCCATCATCGCCTATCGGCAGGCAAAATATCGCGAGGCGGCGACATGATCGCTACCGCCCTCACCTTGCTCCGTCTCATCCCCGTCCGCGGCTGGTTGACCATCGCAGCAATCGTCGCTGCGTTGGCCGGTGCCCTCCACTTCCGCCAGCACTTCATCAACCAGGGCGCCATTGACGCCACCGCCAAGATCGAAAGGGCGAACGATGCAGCCAAAGACCGCTTCAACGATGCGAGCGACCAGGTCAATCGCTGTTATGCCGCTGGTGGCGATTGGGATCGCTTTGAGCGGGTGTGCAAGCGTTCCGGTCGATAGACCATGCGGCGTCATCACCGATAGCCTGCGGTACGTGCAGGCCACTTCGCGCGATGGCAACCGCCGCCTCGCGGTCCATTACGAAGGCGGCAGAGCGGCGGGGTGCTGGTCATGACCATGCCAAGCGAGACGGAACATTGGGCAGTGGACAAGAAAATTCCCGTTGCTCTGGTGATCACACTCCTGGTCCAGACGGCGGGCGTCGTCTGGTGGTCGAGCCAGCTCAACAGCCGCGTCACCGTCATGGAGGAGCGCAGCCTCAAGCTCGAGCTCGAAATCGGCAAGCTGAAGGACAGTAGCTCCGATGCTCGCGAGCGTTTCGCCAAGGCAGAGACCACGATGCAGGCCTTCGTCGAGACCACCCGACGCATCGAGGCCAAACTCGATCGTCTCATTGATGACAAGCAGCCCAGCCGTGCATACGGGCCAAGGTAACCCTCAGCCGTTTTTGGCGACCTCCCAGTTCATCCCCTGAGGACAAGCCTGGAATCGGCTGTGCCATCTTTTGTGCCGTAGCTAACCGTTGCCATATGCGGCGCTCTCGCTTCGCGCGTATCGGCCACAAAGGTGACGGCGTTGATTCTGCTGGAGAAATTTGGCGTCCCGGAAGGGATTCGAACCCCTGACCTACGGTTTAGGAAACCGTTGCTCTATCCTGCTGAGCTACCGGGACAGCCTGGGCGCCACGAAAACCCGTTCGTATGGAAAAGGTCAAGCCCTTTCCGTGTCATTCGGCCTTGTTTGTGCTCGAAGAGAGCCCGATCAGGGCGCCCAGAGCGAATGCGCTCCTCCCCGGACCTCATTTCTCGCCGGTCTTTCAACCGCGTTCCGGCTCCAACACCGCCAAAGCCGACCAGCCAAAATCGAGCAGCGGCAAAGCGTCTTCGATCAAGCCCGTGCAGGCATCGACGAGCTCGGGGGTGCGGATCAGCGCGTCCGGCAGAGGCCTCCTCACCACGATCGACTTCAACTTCAGGGCGGCGACGAGATCGGCATCCTCGATGCCGGCGGCTTCGCGCGGCGGACGCTTGAGGCTCCATTGCGGATCGAAGGCGAGCCCCGCGGTTGCAAGCCTGGCTGTCATGGCGCGGAAGCGCTCGGGGGTGGCGGTGATCGCCTGGCGGAAGGCGGCAAGCTGCTTCGGCTCGAGGTCGTAGAAGCCGACGGCGGCAAAGCAGCCTTCGGGCGAGATGTGGAAATAGGTGAGACCCGGGTCATTCTTGGCCCCCGAGCGGGTCATCACCGCGCCGGCATGGGTCTTGTAGGGGCGCTTATCCTTGGCGAAGCGCACGTCCCGATGGATGCGGAAGAGCGCGCTCTTCGGCGTACCGCGCATCGGCAGCCCCTTGGTGATGCAGGCTGCGTTGACAGCCTCGATCAGGGCCGAAAAGGGCGCCAGCACGTCGCTGTCATAGAGGCCGCGATTCTCCTGGAACCAGTCGCGATTCATGTGAAATTCGAGCGCCTTGAAGAAAGGCAGCGCCTTCTCGCCGAAGCCGGTGAAGGAAGCGGGCATGGGCAATCCTTGGAGTGCGAACATCACCCCTTCCTATCGCGGAAGGCCTGATGTTTCCAAGAGAGGGGCTGATATCACGACATGAGGCATGTCGCCGTGATCACCCCCTCCGGCGCCGACGCTCACGGCCCCCGCCCCCCTCTCCATCGCCGCTGCCACGCTTGAAGGTGACGCCGAGCGCGGCCTCCAGATGGGGGAACGGGTCGGATTTGTGCGGGATCGCCATGGCACCGACGAAATGGGCCTGGAAGGAGGGCTCGATGGCGGTCTCCACCTTCTCGATGCGCCGCACCACATCCTCGATCTCCGTGCGAGCCGAGGCATTGAGCAGAGCGATGCGGGCACCCGTGCCGGCAGCATTGCCGGCCGAGCCGACCTTGTCGAGTTCGCAATCAGGCACCAGACCAAGGATCATGGCATGCTTGACGTCGATGTGGCTGCCAAAGGCGCCGGCCAGGGTGATGCGATCGACCGCGGCAACGCCGTAGCGATCCATCAGGAGGCGCACGCCGGCATAGAGCGCGGCCTTGCCGAGCTGGATGGCACGCACGTCGTTCTGGGTGATGGCGATGCGCGGCTCGCCCTCGCGGATGAGATATTTGAAGGTGCGCCCATCCTCTTCGATACGCGGCGAGCGGGCCGCCATGGCACCGTCGACCACGCCATCGGGCGTGATCAGGCCCGCCAGCAGCATCTCGGCGATCGCCTCGATAATGCCCGAACCGCAGATGCCGGTAACGCCGGTGCGAATCACCGCCTTGTCGAAGCCCGGCTCGTCCGACCACAGATCCGAGCCGATCACCTTGTAGCGTGGTTCCAGCGTAACAGGGTCGATGCGCACGCGCTCGATGGCGCCGGGGGCGGCACGCTGGCCTGAAGAGATCTGGCCGCCCTCGAAGGCCGGGCCCGTGGGCGAGGAGCAGGCGAGCAGGCGTTCGCGATTGCCCAGCACGATCTCGGCATTGGTGCCGACATCGACCACCAGCGACACTTCCGGCCTGAGATAGGGCCCTTCCGAAAGCACGACGCCGGCGGTATCGGCGCCGACATGACCAGCGATGCAGGGCAGCACATAGACATAGGCGCCGCTCGAGAGTGGCAGGTTGAGATGGGCCGCCCGTGTCTGGTAGGCGCCATCGATGGTAAGCGCAAAGGGCGCACCGCCGAGCTCGGTCGGATCGAGGCCGAGGAAGAGATGATGCATGATCGGGTTGGCGACCACGGTCATCTCGAGAATATCGTTGGAGTTGAGGCCGACCTCCTTGGTGACGGACACGGCGAGCTCGGCGATTGCTTCGCGCACCGCCGTGGTCAGCTCGACATCGCCGCCCGGATTCATCATCACATAGGAGACGCGGCTCATCACGTCCTCGCCGAAGCGAATCTGCGGGTTCATGACGCCCGAGGATGCCAACACCTCGCCGCTGGCAAGATCGCACAGATGCGCGGCGATGGTGGTGGAGCCGATGTCGACGGCCAGCCCCACGCCCTGCTCATGCAGGCCGGGCCAGATGCCGACGATCTCGCGCTTGTGCCTGATGGCGACCGTCACCGACCACTGGCCCTGGCGCAGCGACCATTGCAGCAGGCGCAGCGATTCCAACGGCGCGGTGACGTCCTTGAGGCCCCATTGCTGCTCCAGCGCCTCCTGCAGGCGGCGGAAATCGGAAGAGGGCTCGTGCATGTCGGGCTCGCGCACTTCGACATAATGCAGCGCTACCACCGGCTCGATGGCGATGTCTCGGATCGCGGCGCTCTTGCGTACGACCTGGCGATGCACCTGGCTATCGGGCGGTACGTCGATGACGACGTCGCTGCACAATTTGGCCTGGCAGCCGAGGCGCCGGCCCTCGGCGAGCGGGCCGCGCTTGGAGACGTAGCGCTCCTCCACTGCGTTCCATTCGGTGACGTGGTCGGGCGCCGAGACGATGCCGAGCTTGGGGAATTTGCCGTCACCGACCTCGACCTGGCAGCGCCCGCAAATGCCGCGCCCGCCACAGACCGAATCGAGGTCGACGCCGAGCTTGCGGGCCGCCTCGAGGACGGAGGTACCTTCGGGAAAACGGCCGCGCTTGCCGGAGGGTGCGAAGAAGACGAGCGGATTGGTCATTGACGGGGGCCTTGCCATGAGACCCCCCTCTCCCGAGTCGGGAGAGGGGCTGGGGTGAGGGTCTAGCCTCAACCCTTTAAGTATTCGTCATGGTCCGTGCTGCAAGCCGGATGGACGAAGCTTGGGCTGGGGATCCCTTGCACCCGGCCCGGGGAGGGGATTTGCGCCTTACCCGCGCGCGCGGCGGCGCTCACGCCGGCCGGCGCCGGCGCCTTCTGCGGCCTCCGGCTGCGGCTCGCGGAACTTCTTGATCCAGCTCATGCAGTTGGGATCGTGGCCCATCACGACGTCAGCGCCGAGAATGGCCTGGATGTCCTCCAGATGCAGCGGGTTCATGATCGCCGAGGTCATGCCGGCGCCGATCATCATCGGCAGGAAGGACGCATTGAGGCCACGGCGGTTCGGCAGGCCGAAGGAGAAGTTGGAGGCCCCGCAGGTGGTGTTGACCTTCAGCTCGGTCTGTAGGCGGCGCAGGAGGTGCATCAGCTTGCGGCCGGCATCGTTGATAGCGCCCACCGGCATCACCAGCGGGTCGACCACGATATCCTCGCGCGAGATGCCGTAATCGGCGGCACGCTCGACGATCTTCTTGGCGACCTCGTAGCGCACGTCAGGATCCTCGGAGATGCCGGTCTCGTCGTTCGAAATGGCGACGACGGCTGCATTGTATTTCTTAACCAGCGGCAGCACGCGCTCGAGGCGCTCTTCCTCGCCGGTGACGGAATTGACCAGCGGCTTGCCCTTGTAGACGGAAAGGCCGGCTTCCAGCGCCTCGACGATGGAGCTATCGATCGAGAGCGGCACCGGCACGGTATCCTGCACCAGCTTGACGCATTCAGCCAGGATCTTCGGCTCGTCGGCCAGCGGGATGCCGGCATTCACGTCCAGCATCTGGGCACCGGCCTCGACCTGGGCGATCGCGTCGGAGACGACACGCGAATAGTCGCCGGCCGCCATCTCCGCGGCGAGCAGCTTGCGGCCCGTCGGGTTGATGCGTTCGCCGATCATGACGAAGCGCTTGTCGAAGCCCAGCACGACCTTTTGCTTTTCCGAAGTAATAACCGTTTCGGTCATGGTCTTTCCGTTCCGCCTTGGAGAGAAGTCACCTGCTAATTAAGGTCGCAACCGAGCCAGCCGCTAGCCTGCAAACGACAGGATTTGGCGGCCCTGACGAGGCTGATGGCGGCCATACGACAGGCCTCACCGGCGACAGGCTTCATTGCTTGCCATGCGGACGACCGAAATCGGGAGCAGCGGTCTCCTGCCCCTGGTCGATGATCGAACGGCGCACCGCCCGGGTGCGTGTGAACAGGTCGAACAATTTGTCGCCTTCCCCCCAGCGGATCGCCCGCTGCAGATAAGCCAGATCCTCCGAGAATCGGCCAAGCACTTCCAGCACAGCCTTCTTGTTGTTGAGGAAGACATCGCGCCACATGGTGGGGTCGGAGGCAGCGATGCGCGTGAAGTCGCGGAAGCCGCCGGCGGAGAACTTGATCACCTCCGACTGCGTAACCGCCTCCAGATCGTCGGCGGTGCCGACGATATTGTAGGCGATGAGATGCGGAACATGGCTGGTGACAGCGAGCACCAAATCGTGGTGCTCGGGCGTCATGCACTCGACCCTGGAACCCAGCCTCTCCCAGAAGGCGCGATAGCGCGCCAGAGCCTCGGCATCGATGTCCTCGGCCGGCGTGAAGATGCACCAGCGGTTCTCGAACAATTCGGCAAAGCCGGCATCAGGTCCCGAATGCTCGGTGCCGGCCACGGGATGGGCGGGGATGAAATGTACGCCCACCGGCAGGAAGGGTGACATCTGTGCCACCACGGCGCCCTTGACCGAGCCGGTGTCGGAGATGATGGCGCCTTGCTTGAGATGCGGGGCAATGATCTCGGTCACCACGCCGAAGGCGCCCGAGGGCACGCAGAGGATGACGCAGTCGGCGTCCGTGACTGCGGCGCCGAAATCCGTGGTAGCGACATCGGCGATGCCGAGTTCTTCGACACGCCCGATCACCTTTTGCGAAAGGTCCGCCGCCACCAGCGTCCGGGCAAGTCCGTAGCCGCGTGCCGCCCGCAGGATAGAGGAGCCGATCAGGCCGATTCCGATCACGCAGAGCCGGTCGAAGAGAAAGGAAGCGTCAGACATGGGAACCTTGGAAATTTTCACCTTCTGTGCACGATGAGGCCTAGGAAGGCAAATCCTGCCTGATACGGCGGCCCTTACTGGCCCTCGAACCTGGACTTTCGAAATGAAAAGCGACGCGGCCGGAAACGGCCGCGTCGCTTTTTTTCGTGTCATCAGTGATTGAAAAGCCGGCAGAAAGCCCGCTGTCCCGGGAAGGTCAGCCTCTGTTCGGGATCTCCAGCCCGCGCTGCACGGCGGGGCGGGCAAGGCCGCGTTCGAGCCAGGCCGGCACGCGCTTCAAGCTCGCATAGTCGACGAGCTCGCCAGCGCCATAGAAGCCGACGAGGTTGCGCACCCAGCCAAGCGTGGCAATGTCGGCGATGGTGTAGTCGGCGCCCATCAACCAGTCGCGCCCTTCCAGGCGGGTTTCGAGCACACCGAGCAGACGCTTGGATTCGCCGACATAGCGTTGCAATGGGCGCTTGTCCTCGATCTCGCGGCCCGCAAATTTATGGAAGAAGCCGACCTGGCCGAACATTGGCCCGATCGCCGCCATCTGGAAGAACACCCATTGGATGGTCTCGTAGCGGGCAGCGGCATCGGCGGGCAGGAACTTGCCGGTCTTCTCGGCGAGATAGAGCAGGATGGCGCCGGATTCGAACAGGCCGAGCGGCTTGCCGCCCGGGCCATGGGGATCGATGATCGCCGGGATCTTGCCATTGGGATTGAGCGACAGGAATTCGGGCCCCCAGGTCTCGTTCTTGCCGATGTCGATGAGATGCGGCTCATAGGCGAGCCCGGTCTCCTCCAGCATGATCGATACTTTCACGCCATTGGGCGTAGGCAGCGAGTAAAGTTGGACCCGATCCGGATGCTGGGCCGGCCAGCGCTTGGTGATCGGAAAGGCGGAAAGATCAGACATAAAGCCTCCGGATTGGCTCCCCTCTCCCAGGGTGGGAAAGGGCGTGTGGACAAGGAGAAATCCGCGTTATTTTCCCAGGAACTCGCGCAACGTTTCGACCACCAGGCGGTTGGCTTCTTCCGAGCCGATGGTCAGGCGCAGGGCATCGGGCAAGCCATAGGCATCGACGCGCCGTAGGATCAGGCCGCGTTCAGTCAGGAAAGCGTCGGCATCCCTGGCGCCTTTGCCGGCTTCCTTGGAGAAATGCACCAGCAGGAAATTGCCGACGGACGGCGTCACGCCCAGGCCGAGGCCGGTGAGTTCCTTGGTGAGGAAGGCGAGCCATTTGTCGTTATGGGCGATGGCATCGGCCACATGCGCGTCATCCTGGATGGCGGCGATACCGGCCGCCATGGCGGGGCCGGAGACATTGAAGGGACCACGAATGCGGTTGACCGCATCGATCACCGCCGGCGGTCCTACCATCCAGCCCAGGCGCAGATTGGCAAGGCCATAGATCTTCGAGAAGGTACGGGCCATCACCACGTTGGGACTGGTCGCGACCAGTTCGAGGCCGGATTCATAGTCGTTCGCCCGCACATATTCGGCATAGGCGGCATCGAGCACCAGGAGGATATCGGAGCGCAGGCCGGCATGCAGGCGCTTGACCTCGTCGAAGGGCAGATAGGTGCCGGTCGGATTGTTGGGATTGGCGAGGAAGACGATCTTGGTCTTCGCCGTCACCCGCGCCAGCAGGGCGTCGACATCGGCCGTGTAGTTCTTCTCGGGCGCCACCACGGGCGTCGCGCCGGCCGCGAGCGTGGCGATCTTGTAGACCAGGAAGCCGTGCTCGCTGTAAACGGCCTCGTCCCCGGGTCCGAGATAGGTATAGGCCAGAAGCGAGAGAAGTTCGTCCGAGCCGGCGCCGCAGATCAGCCGGGCGGGATCGAGGCCGTAGCGCGCCGCGATCGCCGCCCGCAAAGCGGAAGAGGCGCCGTCGGGATAGAGTTCGAGCTTCTCGCCGGCGGCGGCATAGGCAGCCTTGGCCTGGGCGCTCGGACCGAGCGGCGTCTCGTTGGACGACAATTTCCAAAGCTTGACGCCAGCGGGCGCCGCCGACTTGCCGGGCACATAGGCATCGATGTCGAGGATGCCCTTGCGGGGAACGGGACCGTTCATGTCTGGGGATTCCGAAGGTTACTTGAGAGGCAGGACGAAAGCCGGCGCATGGAAGCCGACAGTCTCGAAGCTGGTGCCAGACGGCAGGGCCTCGGCGAGCGCAACGATGGTCTGCCCCGGATGCAGGGCGACCAGCAGGGCCGCGCCGGCATGGGCGGGAATGCTCCAGCCCTGCGGCAGCTTGGGCAGGGCCATCGGCAGCACGGCCGAGACCAGCCTGACATCGCTGGAAGAAAGCGGCTCATCGATCGGCTTGGACAGCACATAGGTCGGCAGTGCGGCCGGATGATCGGCCCGCTCGACGAAGGGAAGTCTCGCGATGATCTTGGGCGCCGTCTCCCCTTCCAGAGCCCGCCACCAGGCGCCGGGAGCGGCCACCGGCACCAGGCCGAGGTCGCCGCGCGAATGGCTCAGCGCGTGAATGACGTCGCCGGCATCGTCATGCGTCTCATAGGGCACCACGAAGCCGAAATGGAAGCGGGCAACATCGCGCATCGCCGCATTGCCGAGCGAGATGTCGCCATGCACCGTGTAGGGCGCCTGCACATGGGTAAAGGTGGCGATGATCACCCGCCAGATCGATTCGACGATATCGACCGGCAGGATGCCATGATGGCGCCCGACGATGTCGCGCATCATCGAGGCTTCCCGCCCGGGCCGGAAGGCTGAACCGGAGGCCTGCGAGCGCTTGATGGCGATGAGTTGGTCGATGATCTCGCCGCGCTCCATCAAGAGCCCATGCATGGCAGCATCGATGCGATCGATTTCTTTGCGGAGATCGGCGAGGTCGGTGGCCGGTTGCATCGGGGTCATGGCGGCATTCGGGCATCAAAGGTGGGAGGACTGTCATAGGCGGATGGGTCGGTGATGGCAACCACCGCACCCACGGCAGTTCTCGGCCGCATAGATGTCATCATCACCACTACGTTGAATTTTTATCCCGCCGCAACCACAAATAGTTTTCATTCTCAATGAAAAGTTGCATCAGCAAATCCTGACAATCATTGATAAATATTTCAGCAACACGCCAGAAACAAACGTCACAACTTCGCGAACACTGTGTTTATGCCATACTTATGGCAACGCTATGCTCTACTTCTGACACGGCGATGACATGAGAGCACCGCAATATTCCAAAGGGTAAACACGATGAGAGTTTTGATCACTTCCGTTTTGGCCGCATGTGGGCTGGCAGCGGCGGCCTCCTGCGCCCAGGCCGATGGCATCACCGACTTCTATTCGATCCAACGCGGCTTCGGTTATGACGAAGCCAAGACACCGGTCGCACCAGCGGCCATGCCTTTGTGGAACGCCAATGCCGGCCAGGGCGTCGATCCGGCCGTGGAGACGGCACCGGGTACCGAAGCCCCCGCCGCCCCGATGACGCCGCGCCGGGTGCATCACGCCGCTGTGCGGCATCCGCTGCATCACCGCACCGAAGCCCCCGCCTCCTGAGCCGGGAATCCCAGGCATTTTCGGCAGCCTTCACCACATCAGGCTCTGACCTTGTCATGCCCGGGCTTGTCCCGGGCATCTCCTTGCGATCCAGCCAAGGTTCCGGATCGCCGTGATATCCGGCAATGATGAGAGACGCGTTTCCGGCCTTTTGCCGCCGCCTACAAGCCGACCTCGGCAAGCGCGGCCTGTTGGCGGGCCGCCACCGTCTCAACCGAAAAATCCTCGATGGCCGCCTCGAACAGGCGGTGGAAGTTCAGTTCGGCGCGCAGATGCAGAAACACGCCGCCAAGGCCGATGGCGGCACGATCCATGAACACGAATTCGCGCGGCACCGTCACCGGGCCCTTCTGCTTGAGCGCCTGGTGCACGGCATAGGCTTCCCTGCGGCCATATTCGGACGGCGCCACACCATCGGCGATGGTGCGCACCCGGTCATCGAGCAGCGGGCCGAAAATGAAGCGCGCCCATAAATTCAGCGTCTCGATCAGGTCCTTGCTCAGCTTGCGGAAGCCCCAGGTCTCGTAGGCGTGGACCACGCGCTCTGTCTCGTCCTGGAGGAGGCCGCGATAGAGCTCGACCACGCCGCCGACGAAAGCCGGCGGGAAGATGCGGATGCAGCCGTAATCGAGCAGGTTGATGCCCGAGGGCTCGCCCCCCTCGCTGAACACGGTGTAATTGCCCAGATGCGGGTCGCCGTGGATAATGCCGATATGGGCATAAGGCTGCCACCAGGCCGCGAACATTGCCGCCGCCAGCCGGTTGCGCACCGGCAGCTCGGCTTCCTTGAAGGCGAGGATGCGCTCGCCGGTGAGCCAGTCCATGGTGAGCAGGCGGCCAGTGGAGAGCTCGGCCCACACCTGCGGCGCCCGCACGTCGGAAATGCCGAGCGAGGCGAAGGCGTTGCGGTAGAGCGCGGTGTGCTTGGCCTCGCGGCGATAATCGAGTTCCTCGCGTACCCGCTCGCCGATCTCCTGGTAGATCTCGCGGGTGTCGATGGCCGGATCGAAGCGCCGGTGTAGGGCAAACAGCACCTGGAGCTGGGCGAGATCGGCCTCCACGGCCGACTGCATGTCGGCATATTGCAGCTTGCAGGCGAGCGCGGTGCCGTCCTTGGCGGTGGCACGATGCACCTGGCCGAGCGAGGCGGCCGCCGCCGGTTCATGCTCGAAACTGCCGAAACGCGAGGCCCAGTCCGGCCCGAGCTCGGCCATCATCCGCCGCTTGACGAAGGCCCAGCCCATGGGCGGCGCCTGGCTCTGCAGCTTGGAAAGCTCGGCGGCATAATCGGGTGGCAGCGCGTCGGGAATGGTGGAGAGCAGCTGGCCGACTTTCATCAGCGGCCCCTTCAGCCCGCCGAGCGCCTTGGCCAGCGCCACCGCATTGGAGCTCGAGGAACCGCCGCCCCCCATCAGCCGCGATCCGGCCATGCGGGCCGCCACGCCGCCGACATTGACGCCAACCCGGGCATAGCGCCTCGCCCTGGCCGAAAGCCGGTTCGCCTCTTCGTCATGCTCGGACATGAAAGTCTCCTGGCTGCCCCATCCTAGATAGGAGCAAGCCGGCCCATCGCCAAGCGACAGGGTGGCGCAGGCCTCGCTCTCCCGGCCGGGGAAGGTTTATCCGCCCTTCCGTTTCAGCCGCATGATCGCCGTGTCCAGGGCCTGCAGGAAGGCCGAGCGATCCTTGGCGGAGAAGGGTCTCGGGCCGCCGGTCATCTCGCCGGTGGAGCGCAGATGCTCCATCAGGTTGCGGGTGGCGAGCGCCATGCCGATGGAGGCTTCGGTGAAGGGCTTGCCGGTGGCGCCGATCACCTGGGCGCCCACCGCGATGCAGCGGCTGGCGAGCGGGATGTCGTTGGTGACGACCACGGCCTCGGGCGTCGCGCGCGCCGCAATCCAGTCATCCGCGGCGTCGGGACCGGCCTGTACCAGCACGAAGTCGATCAGGGGATCGCGCGGCAGGCGCATGAAGCTGTTGGCGACGACATGGGTCTTGAGTCCATGCCGCCCGGCCACGCGGAACACCTCCTCCTTGACGGGGCAGGCATCGGCGTCGACGAAGATCTCGATGGGCATGGGCAGGCGATAGAGCCTTTTTGGCCTGAGGGCAAAGCGCGTTTTAGTGAAAGCCCCTTTTTCGCCCGGCGCCCTTCAGGTGCCATGGCCCGACGACGGGTCGTCCTCGTGCCCGGGAGATCCCAGCCCCAACCCCATTCCACCGCCCATGCCGGCACCCATTCCCCCTCCCATTCCGCTGCCGCCGCCCCCGCCCTGGCGTCCCTCCTCCTTGCCGCGCTCGCCCTTGCCGCCGCCCGAGGCGGAGGGGCGGGCCGGCCCCTGGGCCGGCAGCTCGATATCGGCGGGGATCGGGGCGAGATCGAGGGCTTCGCGGATGAAGGCGCGCAGGGAGATCACAAGCTCCTGCGTGTGGACAGGATGGCCGGCGACCAGCTCGCGCGCCGCCCGGCTGGCGAGGCGGACATGCTCCTCGGTGCCGAGCAGGATGATGTCGGACAAGGCCGCTTCGACCGCGTCGCGGATGCGGCGTGCCCGGTCGGAACGCGCCACCTTGCCGGCGCTGAGGTCCAGGGGCGGCACCTCTCCTTCTGCCTCGCCCTCGGCCGGAGGGGCGGCCTGCCGCAGCTCGCGCAGATGCATCGGATCGACGGTGAGGTCACCGGTGAAGGAGCCGCCGAGCGTGCGATAGGCCGCGATCAGCGTGCGCACCCGCTCGTTGATCTGGCGGTTCAGGCGTTCGCGCCGCTGCTGGATGGTGAACATCGCCAGCAGGCGGATGCCGACGCCGATCAGCGTGAAGAGCGCAAGGCCGATCACGGTCGCCAGCAGGCTCTGCCAGGAGGTGAAATCGATGTTGCGCAAAAGCGCCTCCCTGCTCGCCTGCCGACCTACCCACCCGGCACGCCTTTGATGATACGGATTGCCGGGTGAGGCAAGGCGGGCGGCCGGAGCGGCCGAATAGGAGGGTTTGCGGGGCTGTCATCGCCCGGCGGGGGTTCCGCGCCGCGGCCAAATCCTCTATTGAGGCGGCAAATCGGATCAAAGCCCCTTGAACAAGCCTCCCTCTCCCGCTCGCCGCCCGTCTTCCGGGCCCGGCGTTCCCGGCCTTGCCGCCCGTGCCCTCGCGGTGAAGGCCGTGGCGGGCGTCCTCGGCCAGGACCAGGCGCTCGAAGACGCCTTCGACGACGCCTCGCTCGAAGCCCGCGATCTCGCGCTTGCCCGCATGATCGCCGGCGTCTCGATGCGGCGTTACGGCACCATCGGCACCCTGCTCGAAAAGCTGCTCGCCAAGGGCATGCCGCGCAAATCCGGCCCACTGGAAGCCATCCTGATCACGGCGGCGGCCCAGATCCTCTTCCTCGACGTGCCCGACCGCGCCGCCGTGGACCTTGCCGTGCGCCTCGCCCGCGCGGACGATCGCGCCCAGGCCTTTTCAGGCCTCGCCAATGCCGTGCTGCGCAAGATCTCGGCCGGCAAGGAAGAGCTTCTCGCCGCCATCCCGCCCGAGGCGGATACGCCCTCCTGGCTCTACAAGCGCTGGTCGGACCAGTATGGCACCGCGACCGCCGCCGCCATGGCGGCGGCCCAGCGCGTCGAGCCCTCGCTCGACCTCACCGTCAAGGCGGATGCCGCCGGCTGGGCCGAGCGGCTCGGTGGCCGCCTGCTGCCCACCGGCTCGGTACGCACGGCCCATAACGGCCCCGTCAAGGCGCTGGAGGGCTACGAGGCCGGGGAATGGTGGGTGCAGGATGCCGCCGCCGCCCTGCCCGCCCGCCTGCTCGGCGATGTCGCGGGACTGAGGGTCGCCGACCTCTGCGCCGCCCCCGGCGGCAAGACCGCCCAGGTCGCCGCCGCCGGCGCCAGGGTCACCGCGGTCGACCGTTCGGCGGCGCGGCTGCAGCGCCTCACCGAAAATCTCAAGCGCCTCGACCTCGAGGCCGATGTGGTGACGGCCGACATCCTGGGCTGGAAGGCCGAGCCCTTCGATGCCGTCATCCTCGACGCCCCCTGCAGCGCCACCGGCACCATCCGCCGCCATCCCGACGTCGCCTGGAGCAAGTCCGCCCGCGACATCGGCGCGGTGGCCGACCTGCAGCGCCGCATGCTCGGCCGCATGGCCAGCCTGGTAAAGCCCGGCGGACTCCTAGTCTACTGCACCTGCTCGCTCGAGCGGGAGGAGGGCGAAGAGCAGATCGCCCGCTTCCTCGACGGCAATAAGGATTTCGCCCTGGAGCCGGTGCTGTCAGACGACATCGGCGGCATCGAGGGCGCCATCACGCCCGAGGGCTTCCTGCGCACGCTGCCGAGCCTGCTGCCCGATCCCGATCCGGTGATGGCGGGCATGGACGGTTTCTTCGCCGCGCGCATGCGGCGGAAGGGGTAGCCCGCGTAAGGCGCGGGAAGCCTTCCCCAGCCTGTGGAGAGGGCTTGTCGCGTCTTTCTGGGCGACGGCCAGCGTATCCACCACCCCTCCCCCGTTTAAAACTGGGGCCATGTCGCTGAAATCGCCGGCCCGAGGCTTGCGCGAAGCTCACGCAATGGCCACAAGGAGCCTATCGCCGACGTCGGCATGCCCGCTTCGGGCGCCCGTCCCTTCGTTCCCTTCTCTGGAGGTCCGCGTCAGGAATGAGCCGAGGCACTCTGGGCCCCAAGCTCCGTCTCTCCCTCACTGCTGCCGCGCAATCCGGCCGCGCCGTGCTGACGCGCCTTTACCTCCTGCCCTTCATGCGCTGGCGCTTCGGCCGCGGCGATCCCGAAAAACTGGTGCTGGCCCCGCAGGATTTGAGGGCCGCCGACCCCACCCGTGCCGCCGAACTCGTGCTCGGCCGCTTCACCTTCGTCGCCAAGACGATCGTGCTCAACGAGGTCTCCCCCTTCGCCATCGCCCCGCCCTCGCCAGCCTGGCGCGAGACCCTGCTCGGCTTCACCTGGTTGAGGCATCTCAGGGCCGCCGACGGCACCGCCGGCAAGCAGGTGGCGCGCCGCCTCGTCGGCGATTTCGTGCGCTCGAACCTGCGCTTCCAGCCCGAGGCGCTCGACCCGCTGCTGACGGCGCGGCGCATGCTCGCCTGGGTCTCGATGGCGCCGATGATCCTCGACGGCGCCGATCGCGGCTTCTACCGCGCTTTCCTGCGCTCGGTCGCCTGGCAGACGAGCTATCTCCTGCATGCCGGCCGCGCCACCACCGACGGCATGCCGCGCCTGCTCTGCGCCATCGCGGTGATGCAGGTGAGCCTCTGCCTCTCCAACAAGGCGGGCCTGCGCCGCCCGGCCTTGCGCTGGCTGGTGAGCGAGCTCAACCGCCAGATCCTGGCCGACGGCATCCACATCTCCCGCAACCCGCAGGCCAATATCGAGCTGCTGCTCGACCTCCTGCCCCTGCGCCAGTCCTTCGCCGCGCGCAATGCCGTCGCCCCGCCCGAACTGATCGGCGCCATCGACCGCATGATGCCGATGCTGCGCTTCTTCCGCCATGCCGACGGCGCCTTCGCCGCCTTCAACGGCATGGGCTACACCCAGAGCCATCTGATCGCCACGCTGCTCGCCTATGACGACGCCCGCGGCAAGCCGGTGCAGAACGCCCCCCATGGCGGCTATCAGCGCCTGGAGGCCAATGGCGCCGTGCTGCTGGTCGATACCGGCAAGCCGCCGCCGGTGAACGTCTCGCAGGAAGCCCATGCCGGCACGCTCGCCTTCGAGTTCTCGGCCGACAATTTCCGCATCGTGGTCAATTGCGGCGCGCCCGCGCCGGGCCGCGAGAACTGGCGGCACCTCGCCCGTTCCACCGGCGCCCATTCCACCGCCATCGTGGCCGACGCCTCCTCCAGCCATTTCGCCGGCGGCACGAGGAAGCCCGGCGCAACCGCGCCGAGCCTGGGCGGCCGAGCCATCCTCTCCGGCCCCAAGCATGTGCCGGTGCAGCGCGAGAACTCGCCGGCGGCCAGCACCATCACCGCCTCCCATGACGGCTATCGCCACGATTACGGCCTGATCCACCAGCGCGAGCTGACGCTGAGCCAGATCACCGGCGCGCTGGAGGGCCGCGACAGCTTCCTCGACCACAAGGCCGAGCCCTGGAAGGGCAAGGAGCCGGTGCTGCTGCGCTTCCACCTCCACCCCGCCGTCGCCGCCCGGCCCGCCAATGGCGACACCCAGATCGTCATCACCCTGCCGAGCGGCAAGGAATGGCTGTTCCTGGCCGACGTGCCGTTCACCCTGGCCGAGACCGCGCATCTCGCCAACCCCGAGGGACCGCGCCGCTCCGTGCAGATCGTGATGACCCTGCCGGAGGGCGAGCACACGATGAGCTGGGCCTTCCTGCCGGCCGATCCGGTGTGACGGGGATGAGGCGTATCCTACCCGTTGCGCTCGCGGTCCTGGCGGCCGTGCCGGCTACGGCCCAGGAGCGGCCGGAGGACTACATGACCTTCTCCTGCACCCATCTCCCCGCGAAAAAGGTCACCCAGCAACTGGTCGCGCTCTATGGCGACAAGGGCGACAAGCTCGTCGTCGCCTCGGATCTCGAGAACTACCTGGCGCTCGTCTCGCTGGACAATGTCGCCAGGCTCCGAAAGGACGGCAAGGCCTATGAGAAGTTCTTTCCGGCCCGGACGGTCGGCGGCAAACGCGAGGCACCCGTCACGCTGCAATATCATCTCGAAAAAGACGAAACGAGCGGCAAGCAGCGCCTGAAGGTCACGAATTCCGGCAATGGCACGAAGGTGATGGACTGTACGCCGGTGCGGAAATGAGCCGGGGCTTTTTTTACGAAAGTGGGAATCGCCAACGCCGCTTTGAACACGCCCGATCTTGCGCCTATCCTGGATCGGGAAGCGCCAGGCGTCTCCAGACTGCCTAGTTCTCCCAGGCTCTGAAAGGGACGCGACGGGACGATCAGGCCCGGCGCCATCATTGCACAATACCCCGTGGATACAGGCCATGACGTCTTCCGGTTTTCGCTTTCCGCCCGCCGCCTTCTTCGGCATTCCGCTCGGCCTGCTGGCGCTCGGGCTGCTCTGGCGCGGGGCTGAGCGCCTCTGGCCCCTGCCGGCCGGCATCTCCGAGGCGATCCTCGCCATCGGCGCCCTGGTCTGGGCGCTGCTGATCGTGCTGTTCGCCGGCAAATGGCTGTTTGCATCGGGCGATGCGCGCGCCGAATTCGCCGATGCGATCCAGTGCTGCTTCATCGGCCTCGCGCCGGTGACGACGATGCTGACCGCCCAGGCCCTGCTGCCCTATTCCCGCACGGGCGGCCTCGTGCTGGCTCTCATCGGCACCCTTGGCGCCATCGCCTTCGCCGTCTACCGCTCCGGTGGCCTGTGGCGCGGCGAGCGGGACATCGGCACGGCGACGGCCGTGCTCTATCTGCCGACCGTCGCGGCCAGCTTCGTATCGGCCTCGACGCTGTCGGCCCTCGGCTGGCCGGAATGGGGCCAGCTTGCCTTCGGCGGCGGCGTGTTCTCCTGGCTGGCGCTGGAATCGGTGTTGATCAACCGCCTGCTGCACGGGCCGGCCCTGCCGGAAAGGCTGCGCCCCACGCTCGGCATCCAGCTCGCGCCGCCGGCGGTGGGCGCGGTGGCCTATCTCAACGTCAGCGGCGGCCATGGCGATGTCTTCGCCATGGCGCTGATCGGCTATGCCATCCTGCAGGGCCTGATCCTGCTGCGCCTGCTACCCTGGATCATGGCCCAGCCCTTCTCGCCCGGCTATTGGGGCTTCAGCTTCGGCATCGCCGCCCTGCCGACCGCCGTGATCCGCCTGGCCGCGGAAGGCACCAGCCCGCCGGCGCAATTGCTCGCGCCCTTCCTGTTCGCCATCGCCAATATCGTGATCGGCCTGCTGGCGGTGGGCAGCCTCTACCTCCTGGCGCGGGGCAAATTGCTGCCACCGCCACCGAGCCAGCCGACGGTGGTGAAGGTCTGAGAGCACTGGTCTCTCGTGCGCAATCGGCAGTTTGCTGCCGATTTGCCACATCTTGTTTGTCGGCAGTCGACATCGGGGGTAAGCGAAGTGGTTGCTTACACCATCATGGCGGTGGCCTAAGGTGCCTCAAAAAGCAGCCTTGATTCAGCTCAATTATCACTGTCACACTGTGTCCACTAAACCTATAAATCCAGCTGTAAAGACGCTCGCGATAGGCAGTGACTGGAATTGTGCATCACTACACGCTCGTGGTTTCCTGATCCGATTGTTCGGCCGCTGGCACCCCAACCGCAGTCTCAGCGACTGGGCCAAGCCAAAGCGAAATCGCGGTTGCGAACATATCTTCCGCTCGCCGTGTTATCGCTCCCTCGTCCCATCGCTCCTGTTCGAGAACGAAACGGTTGAGCTCAATATGAGTGTTTGCAAGCTTTGCCTTCTTTTCCCGAAACGGCAGATTACCCAATTCAGTATTATAACCAGTCAGCGACAGATTTCCAAAAGTATCCTTGAGTCGAGCGTGCACTGCGTCTGCTTGTAAGCCAACTTCGTCTTCCCACTCTGGAGTCATTGTCTGCGGCATAAGATGCTCAATCGTCGCGTTGGTTAGGTCGACCCGCTCCTTATGCCCAAAGGCTTCCTCAAGGCGCAGCAGTATGTAACGCGTATATCCGCGCCCATATTGTGCGAATTTCTTGAAGTTCTCCCCAAATTCAGCGTCGTTCGGAAAGCGCCGCCCGCCAGCACCAGCGGACATGGAAGAATGCAGCCAATCAACGTGGTTCTCTTGCGGAAATTGCCGCGCCCACTGCAAGAAGAGCTTATTTAGTGCGTTGGTAGGTACGACACAAACGGCCCTCCGCACCACGAACGATTCTATGAGTTCCAAGCATTTTTCGAGACTATCGATACCGATCTTACCGAAATGTCGCGCCTCAAAAAGCCGAAGGAGTAAAGGATAAGACGTCCCCACATCTAGAATTTTCAGGCTTGTGAGCCGTTTTCGAATAGATGGATTCTGCTCCAAAGACGGGTCCAGTATACTGGCGTAGATGACAGAAAAATTCGTCATCTGGACCAATTCACCCTCGACCTCGGCCGGTTCAGACATGCCTTTGAGTAGAGCCTTCGTCGCCGCATAAATACCGCGTTGATAGACGTTATCCCCGCCCTTCATTGCATAGTGACGGAGGAATTCGGTGATGTTTTCGCCGAGACGTTGCTCCATCGGCGCCCAATATTTCGTGTAGATTCGTTCCTGTTCCCCACCGACTGACATCGAATGGCGGAATCGCATCAGAATGTAGTTCCTGACTAGGTCGGCTTGGGTGAGCGGCTCACCCTTGAAATTGAGGCTTTCGAAGATGAGGTATGGATCATCATCGTCGCCCAGATTAATCATGACAACCTGCAATGCGCGCTCGACAGTCGTAAGTACCTTGGCACAATCGATCGGGTCACCGTTCGGATCGATACCTCGCAGGAGTTGGTTCCTAAAGTAGGCGTATGCCTCGGACATGAGGCTCTGATCATCAGAGATAACGCGATCTAGGATCATCGCGCGATAACGATCACGGTCGATTTGCGTCGGGACGAACTTCAATGTGTCTTCGGGATCGCGGAATCGGTTCGTAAGATAGACCTCCTGGATCCGATTGGAGGAGTTTTTGTCAAGCGTGTCGCGGAGCGCGGCAAGGAGAATAGAAACAGTCGTGAGTCGCTGCTGCCCGTCAATGATAAGATATTTACTGACGCCAACAGGTACACTACGCGCAGGAACCGATACGATGGTTCCCATGAAATGGGCCGATTTATCGTCAGAGTCATATTGGACCAACACGTCGTCCCACAGAGTCTTCCAGTTCGGCAAACGCCACGAATACGGCCGCTGGAATAGTGGAATGAGATTTTGCTTCTCACCGTTGAAATACTGAATGACCTGAGCGGGTGAAGCTTCCATGATTTCCCCTGAATTTGTTCTTCATGACCATTATCAGAAATTACGGCTGCCGCGATAGCGCCTCGTGATTATCCATGGTGCCGAAACAGCGGAATACCAAGGTCCGTTTTTGACCAACGGAAGAGACAATCAGGCCGTTGTATCTAATCCAGGTTGTTTTTACGGTAATATTTCGCTCGGCAGAAAATTGGTAATCTAAATATAAAAACAGTAGACTTATAAATATTTAAATTAAATTTTGCGATAAAATATAAAATACAAAGTAATATATGTGAATTTAAATGCATCATCATAGAATACCATCATTTATTGCAGGGCACCCAGATTGTACGGCGCCTGCTCTCGTTTCAGCCAGAACAAGGGAGCTGGTATTTCTTCAAAACAAGAAGTCGTATCCAGAATATATAATGCTAGTGCGCGTTTCCACGACCAACATTATTGATAACGCGTCCTTTTTTATATTACAAATCAATTTCGACGATCATGACCGAAAGGCAGAAATATCATTTAGCAACAGATCTGCAATCGGAAAACTCTCTCTTCTTTTCCTTCGATCGGTAAGTAAATTCATCTTTCTCAATTTTATCTCGATCGCTTGCTTCGAGACAGCGAAATACAAAGACAGGTTTGACAGCAATTGGACATAGGTCAGCAAATTGCATGGCTGGTCATCAACATATATGTAGCCGTGCCCACGATCTCGAATATCAAGCTCGGCCCGGGCGATACCAATTGCGGCACGAAAAGCATGGTTGGGTAGGATAATATTGGACGAGAAGGAATTGGCCTGAAACTCAAGGCGCTCGTAATTGAAGAAATCTTCGGCTTCGCCGTCAAAAAACAAATCTCGCTCAACAGTCGTTTCAGAACGAATATACCGACCGTTTTTCAAACAAAAATGTCCAATTTCATGCCCTAATGTAAATCTCTCTCTGTTTCCATTGTCATGAAAATTTATACTGATTGATTTACGCTCGAAATTTGCGGAGCCCAATATAAGCGTACCACCCTCATCTTTAATCAAACTCCTGCTGAATTGTAGATCTATAGACAACATAGAGCAAATTTTCTTGAGATCGACAGGGCCAGCCTTATAACCCACCTGCTCCAGAACCTCCTGCGCTGACTTTTCTATATCCCCCGCGGAGAGATACGGCACAGATAGTCGTGCGCCACCATCCTCAATTTCATCATTGAGGGATAATCTCGGCTCAAGGCTTCGGAGAAAGTGATCTATAGTGCCAAAGAATTTCCCATCATAAAAAGCTGAGAATTTCAGTGCCTTAATGGGACGCTCATTTCGAAAGATCTGTGATTTTACGAAACGATTCTCTAAGCAATAACGAGCGCTACGATCGGCCACAACTTCCAATCCAGTCTGGTCGTATTTCACGACTCCCATGGATCGACTCCTAGCGAGCTTATCCGCACCGGACTGCAAACGTGAAGATACGACTAAAACACCCTTGGCCGCATGCCTGAAGATTCGTCCCAGTTTATCGGAAAAATCAGTTACGCATGTCTCCGGAATGCTACCTTCGTAGTTCTTGCACTCGAAAACAATGTAAGAAAATGGATCCTTTCTACCTTTTTGGCGCACCTCTATAACAATGTCGAATTGAACGTTAGCTTCTCTCTCCCTACAATGGTATTCTTTCTTTTTAAAGATCTCGCAATTTTGTGATGGATGCAAACCATAGACCAGTTCACCTCGACGCTTCTGTCCGAGGAGATACTCATAAAACGTATCTTCCAGCCCATCACCCTTTTTCGTGGAATTCACGAGAGGGTCCTCCACCTTGGCAACAAGAAGATGATAATCTAATTTTTTCTGCCAATTTGCTATTACTAAGTTAATGAGGTCTTCACCCCATCATCGCATCCCCCCTCACTGCCTCCATCAAAAACTCCATCACCACCTTCACCCGCTGCGGCAAATTCCGGCGGGAGGGGTAGACCAGCGTGATCGGCAGCCGGGCTGGCGGGAAGTCCGGCATCAGGCTGACGAGGCGGCCGGCCGCGATGTCGGGGCCGGCGAGGATGTGGGAGAGGATGGCGAGGCCCCCGCCGGCCAGGGTGGCGCGGTGGATGGCGACGGCGCTGTCGGCCGTCAGCCGCGGGGCGATGCGAAGGCGCGTCTCGTCGGCGCCGTCGGAGAAGGTCCATAGCCGCCCGTCGCCGGCGCGGGCGTAGCAGATGCAGTCATGGCGGGGCACCTCCTCCGGCCGCGCCGGGGCGGGACGCCGGGCGAGATAGCAGGGTGCGGCCACCAGGAAGGCCGTGGTCCAGCCGATGCGCCGGCCAGTCAGGCTGGAATCCTCGACGGGGCCGAGCCGCACTTCGAGATCGATGCCCTCGCCGACGAGATCGGAGGGCGCCTCGCGCAGGAGGAGATCGACGCTGAGGCCGGGATGGCGGCCGAGCAGCTCCGGCAGGCGCTCGGCGAGGGCAAGGCCGAGCGGTGCGGGCAGGGAGAGCCGCACCTTGCCGGTGACGGCAGCCTCGCCGGGACAGGCGCTCTCGCCCAGCGCCTCCACCGCCTCGATCACGCGCAGGGCCATCGGGATCAGCCGCTCGCCCTCGGCCGTCAGCGCCAGGGCCACGGTGGTGCGGTGGAGCAGGCGCACCCCGAGCCGCGCCTCCAGCGCCGAGACCTGGCGCGACACCGCCGGCTGGGTGAGATCGAGATCAACAGCCGCCGCGGTGAAGGAGCCGGTCTGCGCCACGCGCAGGAAGGTCCGCAAGGCGCCAACGATGTCCATTCCCCGCCCCCATACTTTTGCGCATAGGCCTTATGCCCGGAGCTTAGGCTGGTAAGGCTTTACTGTCCAGATATTACGGATATTTTGTATCCATAAGGATATTAGATATCCTTAATAAGGGAAACGGACATGAGCCAGCGCCTGAATTACGCCCAGCAATCCCCCGACCTCTTCAAGAAGCTTTCCGATCTCAGCATGGCCCTGAAGGGCAGCGTGATCGAGGAGAAGCTCCGCGATCTCGTCAACATCCGCGCCTCCCAGCTCAATGGCTGCGCCTTCTGCCTCGACATGCATGTGAAGGAGGCCAAGATCCACGGCGAGAGCGAACTGAGGCTCTACCACGTGGCGATCTGGCGCGAATCCAACCTGTTCGTGCCGCGCGAGCGCGCTGCCCTGGCCTGGACCGAGGCGGTGACCCGGCTGCCGGAAGGCGGCATCCCCGACGAACTCTATGAGCGCGTGCGCGGCCAGCTTTCGGAGAAGGAGGTTTCCGACCTCACCTTCGCGATCGCCATCATCAACACCTGGAACCGCGCCTCCATCGCCTTCAAGGCGGTGCCGGGCTCGGCCGACAAGCTCTACGGGCTGGACAAGGCCGGGCTGAGCTGAGCTGAGGCGTCTTCCCGGGTGCGCGGACGTCTCGTCCGCTCTTGGAAGCGCCGCGCTCGCAGGAGGGGAAGAGGCGGACGAGACGTCCGCGCACCCGGGAAACAATCACCACCAGCGGCACGCGCCCACCGGCGCCGGAGCCATACACAACAGGAGGCCAGCATGAGCCTGAACGACACCTTGACGCCCGCCCGGGCCAAACCCGACGAGCTCGTACCCTCGCGCTATGCCGTGCAGATCGGCGAGATCGACGTGCTTGTGGTCAGCGACGGCGTGCTGCCGCTGCCCACCCAGATGCTGGGTCACAACGCCGATCCTTCCGTGCGGGCCGCCTGGCTGAAGGACATGTTCCTGCCGCAGGATGCCTTCGACTGGGCGCTGAACGTGGTGGTGGTGCGCAGCGGCGCGCAGACCATCCTCATCGATGCCGGGCTGGGGCTCGACCCGGACCTCAACCTGCCGCGGGCCGGCCAGCTGATCAAGCGGCTGGAGGCCGCCGGCATCGACCTCGGCGCCGTGACCGACGTGGTGCTCACCCATATGCATATGGACCATGTCGGCGGCCTGCTGGTCGAGGGCGTGAAGGAGCGGCTGCGGCCGGACCTCAGGATCCATGTGGCCGAAGCCGAGGCCAGGTTCTGGGAGGCGCCCGATTTCTCGCATGTCGCCATGCCGCCGGGCTTCCCGGACGCCCTGCGGGCCGCCGCCAAGCGCTTCGCGGCCGACTATGCCAGCCAGTTGCGGCTGTTCGAGGAGGAGCACGAGGTGGCGCCCGGCGTGGTGGTCTCCCGCACCGGCGGCCATACGCCGGGGCACAGCGTGGTGCGCCTCGCCTCCGGCGGCGACAGGCTGATGTTCGGGGGCGATGCCATGTTCGCGGTCGGCTTCGAGCACCCCGACTGGTTCAACGGCTTCGAGCACGATCCCGAGGAGGCTGCCCGTGTCCGCATCGGCCTGCTGCGGGAGCTGGCCGAGACCAACAGCCTGCTGGTGGCCACCCATTTGCCCTTCCCCTCCGTCGGGCACGTCGCCATCGACGGCGAGGCCTTCCGCTGGGTGCCGGTGTTCTGGGACTACTGAGCAATTTCCGGGTGCGCGGGCATCTTGCCCGCTCTTCCTTTCTTGCACGTACAGCGTTTCCAAGAGCGGACGAGACGTCCGCGCACCCGGAAACATCACAACGGAGACTCCCATGAAAATCGTCATCATCGGCGGCACCGGGCTGATCGGCTCCAAGACCGTCACCCGCCTCGCCGCCAAGGGCCATGAGGTGATCGCCGCCTCGCCCAACACCGGCGTCAACACCCTCACCGGCGAGGGCCTCGCCGAAGCACTCGAAGGCGCGCAGGTGGTGATCGACCTTGCCAATTCGCCCTCCTTCGAGGACAAGGCCGTGCTGGACTTCTTCGAGACCTCCGGCCGCAACCTGATCGCGGCCGAGAAGGCGGCCGGCGTCGGGCATCACATCGCGCTTTCGGTGGTCGGCACCGAGCGGCTGCAGGACAGCGGTTATTTCCGCGCCAAGCTCGCCCAGGAAAAGCTGATCAAGGCCGCCGGCATCCCCTTCACCATCGTGCACTCCACCCAGTTCATGGAGTTCCTCGGCAGCATCGCCCAGTCCGGCGCCGTGGATGGCAGCGTGCATCTCTCGCCCGCCTTCGTGCAGCCGATCGCCTCCGACGACGTCGCCGACGCCATGGCCGAGGTGGCGCTGGCCGCGCCGGTGAACGGCACGGTGGAGATCGCCGGCCCGGAGCGCTCGCGCCTCAGCGACCTCGTCGCCCGTTACCTCAAGGCCAAGGGCGACAGCCGCACCGTGGTGGCCGATCGCGAGGCCCGCTATTTCGGCGCCCGCCTCGAGGACGGCTCGCTGGTCAGCGACGCCAATCCCCGCCTCGGCCGCATCGGCTTCGAGGAATGGTTCGCCAGCAATCCGAGAAAGTGAGGCGGCGGCCCCTCGCCGCGAAGAACGCGACACCGGCCGCCCCTTCTCCCCGTCCTTACGGGGAGAAGGTGAGGATGAGGGGCAGCACCGCCCACGGGGATTGTATTGCGCTGCCCCTCACCGCATGTCGCAGCCCCTCACCCGTCCCCTCTCCCCGCAAGCGGGGCGAGGGGGACCCAGACGCCGCGCGCAACCGTCAATCGCAGCATCTCGCCCTAACCCCGTCCCCCCACCAGGAACCCTAGCCATGATCCGCCCCCTCCTTACCGCCCTCGCAATCTCCGCCTTGCTCACCGCCCCGGCCGCCGCCGACGGCAAGGCCGCCAAGGTCTCGCTCGTCTATGAGCACGAGCTGCCCAACGTGCCCGGCAAGAGCCTGAAGGGCGTGCTGGTCGAATACGGCCCGGGCGGCTTTTCGGAGGGCCACACCCACCCCGCCTCCGCCTTCATCTATGCCACCGTGCTGGAAGGGGCGATCAAGAGCCAGGTCAATGACGGGCCGGTGACGGTCTACCACGCCGGCCAGAACTTCTCAGAAATGCCGGGCGACCGCCACGGCGTCAGCGCCAATGCCAGCAAGACCCGCCCCGCCAAGCTGCTGGCGGTGTTCGTGGTCGACAGCACGCAGAAGGAACTGACCTTCCCGCTGCAGAAATAAGCGGCCAAGCCGCCCCGGAGCCCCAGCCATGGTCGATGATCCCGCTTTCCTGCCCCTCCTGCTGATCGACCTCTTGGGGCTTGCCGGCATCATCGTCTGGCATCTCCAGGGACGCCGGCGGCCGAGGGCGCGCCTGATCGTGCAGCTCCTGTTCTTTTCGGCGATGACGGCCCTCGCCGCGTGCAACGGCATCTGGCCGCATCAGCTCGGCGCCAACGAAACCACCAGCCTTGCCGCCTTCGTCGCCAAATCGGCGCGGGTGCTGTGGTGGACCCACCTCGCCTGGGCCGTGATCGGCCTGATGCATATCTATTTCGCCCTCAACCGCCGCCCGCGCGAGGCCCATCTCCTGCAGGACCTGTTCGTGGCCCTCGCCTATCTCGGCGTCGGCCTCTCGATCCTGGGCTTCGTGTTCGGCGCTCCCGTCGGCACGCTGGTGGCGACCTCCGGCGTGGTCGCCGTCATTCTCGGCCTCGCCTTGCAGAACACGCTCGGCGACGTCTTCTCCGGCATCGCGCTGACCTTGGGGCGCTCCCATGCCATCGGCGACTGGATCGTGCTCAGCGACGGCACCGAAGGGCGCGTGGTCGAGACCAATTGGCGCGCCACCAATCTGGTCACCGGCGCCCATAATCTCGTGGTGCTGCCCAACAGCCTGCTGGCCAAGCTCAGCCTGACCAATCTCAGCCGCCCCGACGAGACCCACTGGATCAGCCAGAGCGTGCGGATCGCAGCCGGCCAGGGCCCGCAAGACAGCATCGAGACGCTGCGGGCCGTGCTGCGGAGCTGCGAGGAGATCCTCCGGGACCCCGCGCCGATCGTGGCGCTCAAATCGGTCGACGCGCTGGCGATCGAGGCCGAGCTGCAATTCTGCGTGGCCAGTCCGGCACGGCGCACCCCGGCGCGCAACGAAGTGCTCGACCAGCTCTACCGCAACTATGGCGCCGATGGCCTTGCTTTCGCGCCGGCCGTGGCTTTCATCCAGCCCGCGCCAACACCCATTCGAAGCTATCCTTCCACAGCTGCTCCGGGATCTCCTGCGACAGGATTCCGACCAGGTCCGAGAGCTTGACGCTGCGCAGTTTCTCGCGCCAGGCCTCGTCCGCCTCCCACATGATGCGCGCCACGGCGCAGGGCGCGCTCTCGCAATAGCCCTTGGGGCGGCAGGGATTGTTGGCGCGGATATTGGTGCACACGAAGGTGCGCGCCGGCCCTTCCACCGCCTCGACGATCTCGAGGAAGGTCAGCTCGGCCGGGGGCCGGGCCAGCCGGTAGCCGCCGGAGGGGCCGAGCGTGGTGTCGACCAGCCCGGCCTGCGACAAATGCTGCAGGGCCTTGGAGAGATATTCCTTCGGCACGCCATGGAACTCGGCCAGCGCCTTGGTCGAGAGGTAGCGCCCCGCCGGCAGGCCGGCGAGGATCGCACAGCAATGCAGCGCCCATTCGACTTGGCTTTTCAGGATCATGCGGGTCGTTCCAGTGCGGCAGCACGCGCCGATAATTATGGATATACGGTATCCCTATTGGGAAGGGCTGTAAATGTGGGGCTTCCCGGGTGCGCGGACGTCCCGTCCGCTCTTCCTCTCCGCACGCATGACGGTTCCAAGATGCGGACGAGACGTCCGCGCACCCGGAAAGATCTCGCTCCAAAAATCTCCCCCTTCCCGTCATCTTGCGCTATCAAGCGGCCAAACCCTGCCTCGGAGATTGCCCCCTTGACCGCTGCTGCCCCCATCGCCCGCGCTTTGCTGTCCGTTTCGGACAAATCAGGCCTGATCGACTTCGCCAAAGGCCTCGCTGCCCATGGCGTCGAGCTGGTCTCGACCGGCGGCACGCGCAAGGCGCTGGAGGAGGCGGGCCTGGCCGTGAAGGACGTCTCCGACCTCACCGGCTTTCCCGAGATGATGGATGGCCGCGTCAAGACGCTGCATCCCAAGGTGCATGGCGGCCTGCTCGCCATCCGCGGCAATGAAGAGCATCGCGCCGCCATGGCCGCCCACGGCATCGGCCCGATCGACCTTCTCGTCGTCAATCTCTACCCCTTCGAGGCGACGCTCGCCCGCGGCGGCAGCTTCGAGGACCTGATCGAGAACATCGACATCGGCGGCCCCGCCATGATCCGCGCCGCCGCCAAGAACCATGACGACGTCACCGTGATCGTCGACGTCGCCGACTATGACGACGTGCTGGCCGAGATCGCCGAGAACGAGGGGGCGACCAGCCTCGCCTTCCGCCGCCGCATGGCCGCCAAGGCCTATGCCCGCACCGGCGCCTATGATGCCGCCATCTCCAACTGGTTTGCCGCCACGCTGGAGGAGGATACCCCGACCTTCCGCGCCTTCGGCGGCACGCTGGCCGAGGCGTTGCGCTATGGCGAGAACCCGCATCAGAGCGCGGCCTTCTACCTCACCCCCGAAAAGCGCCCGGGCGTGGCGACCGCCCGCCAGCTCCAGGGCAAGGCGCTCTCCTACAACAATCTCAACGACACCGATGCCGCCTTCGAATGCGTGGCCGAGTTCGATCCAGCCAAGTCGGCGGCCGTGGTGATCGTCAAGCACGCCAATCCCTGTGGCGTCGCCGAGGCGCCGACGCTGCTGGAAGCCTATGAGAAGGCCTTTGCCTGCGACCCCGTCTCGGCCTTCGGCGGCATCATCGCGGTGAACCGCACGCTCGATGCCGATACCGCGCGGAAAATCGTCGAGATCTTCACCGAGGTGATCGTCGCCCCCGAGGCCAGCGAGGAAGCCATCGCCATCATCTCGGCCAAGAAGAACCTGCGCCTGCTCGTCACCGGCGCCCTGCCCGATCCGCGTGCCGAAGGCCTTACCGCCAAGACGCTGGCCGGCGGCCTACTCGTGCAGTCGCGCGACAATGCCGTGGTCGACGACATGACGCTGAAGGTGGTGACCAAGCGTGCGCCCACGCCCGGGGAAATGGCCGACCTCGCCGTCGCCTTCCGCATCGCCAAGCATGTGAAGTCCAATGCCATCGTCTATGTGAAGGACGGCGCCAGCGTCGGCATCGGCGCCGGCCAGATGAGCCGCGTCGATTCGGCCCGCATCGCCGCCGCCAAGGCTGCCGATGCCGCCAAGCTGGCCGGCCTGCCGGATACGTTGACCAAGGGCTCGGTGGTGGCGTCCGACGCCTTCTTCCCCTTCGCCGACGGGTTGGAAGCCGCGGTCGCGGCCGGCGCCACCGCCGTGATCCAGCCCGGCGGCTCGCAGCGCGATGCCGAGGTGATCGCCGCCGCCGACGCGGCCGGCCTTGCCATGGTGTTCACCGGCACGCGCCACTTCCGGCATTGAGGCCGGCCCGGCTGCGCAAGCCCGATCAGCCTTCCCTGCGACATGGGGAAGGCCGTTTACCCGCCACGCGTCGCAGCGAGATGCGACGCGCCGACCGGCTTTCGTGCCGGCGCGTCTCCGCGCCTGTTCCCCCAGGTATAGCTGCCCGGCCCCGCAATGACGCATCCAGGCTGTCGTAGTGCCCTGGCCTGACCGAAGCTTCAACCTTTCTGTCCACAGCCTATAGCTGTAGATGATCGCACAGTTGAACTGTCGACAGGCCCGGTGATAGTTTCGCTCTGAAATCCATAAGCTTGTAGCCGGCTTTTGGTTTTCATTGGGGTACGGGGGAGACTTGGAGTGCGGGGAATCGTTGGAATGAAGCTGTTTTTTGTGCACGCGGTGGCTGCCGCCGGCCTGGCGCTGGCGACGGTCGCCCCCTCTGTGGCCGAGGAAGCCGCCCGCGTGGTGCATCAGGGCAGCGTGCAGGCCAGCGTTCCCGCCGGGGTCACGGTGATCGTCAAGAAGATCACCGTGGGCGAGGACGCCACGGTGGTCAGCCTCGTCGCCTCCTTCGACAGCCGCCAGACCAACCGCGTCAATCTTAACGACGTCAACGCCTTCCTCGAGATCGGCAACAATCAGAAGCTCAGCCTGCGGCAGCCCGAGGACAATCCCTATCTGATCATCCAGAACGGCCAGAGCATGGATGGGGAACTGGTTTTTCCCGGCCGTATTCCGGCCGATGCCGGCGAGGTGCGACTGGTCTTCAACGACGGCAATGCGGGCGATGATCTCAACGCCCCCGGCCTGACACTCAAGATCCCGGTCAAGGCGCAATGAGGCGCCTCGGCGCCGCCATGGCGCTGCTGGCCCTGGTTCTTCCGGCGTTGCCGGCCTCGGCCTTCATCATCGAGCATCGCCGCGAGCCGATCGGCGGGCAGCCGACCGGGTTTCGCCCCAGCGACATCGGGACGAGCCGCTGGCAGCCTTATGCCCTGCCGCCCACCCGCTTTGCGCCGCAGACCCCGGCAAGCCGGCTGGGCCCGGCCGGCGGGACGACCAGCCTGCGCCTCAAGGAGGTGCCGGCCAAGCTGCGCAGCCGCACGCAGGCGCTGCTCGAGCAGTTCGGCGCCCGCGAGAGCGAAGGCAGGATCCTGATCAGCCTGCCGGGTGACGTGCTGTTCGATTTCGACAGGGCCGACATCCGTGCCGATGCCAGGCCGGTGCTGGCGCGGCTCACCGAAGTGCTCAAAGCCTTCCCCAAGGCGCCGGTGGCGATCGGTGGCCATACCGACGCCAAGGGCGAGGACGACTACAATCTCGCTCTGTCCGAGCGCCGCGCCGCCTCGGTGAAGGCCTATCTCGCCCGCAGCAAGATCAGCCCCGGCCGCCTGACCATCGAGGGCTATGGCGAAACCCGCCCCGTCGCCCCCAACCAGAAGGCCGACGGCGCCGACGATCCCGAAGGCCGCCAGCGCAACCGCCGGGTCGAGTTCGAGATCGGCAGGCCGCCGGAATGATCGAGGCCCTTCCCATCATGATCATCCAGCAAGAGGCGACACCATGGCGTTGATCCCCTGCCCGGCCTGTACCCAGCGTGTCTCCGAGCAGGCCCTGGCTTGCCCGTCCTGCGGGCATCCGATCGCCGCCGCCGGCGAGGGCAAGCAGACGGCCATCCGCGTACTGGGCGGCGTCGCCGGCACCTATGTCTCGGCCAACGCCCTGGTGCAGCTCGTGCTCGGCGCAGTCTTCTGCATCAGCGTGGCCGCGGTGATCATGACGCTGATCATCGTCAGCGGCTGAGCTGCTGCATCCGCTCAGACCGCTACCTTGGTGCAGATCTCGATCAGGCAGCCATTGTTGTCACGCACATAGGCGACGATCTGGCCCCAGGGCTTCTGCGCCGGCGGCGATACCGCCTGCGCCCCCGCGAACAGGGCCTTCTTGTAGGCGATCTCGACATCGTCGACCACCAGCGCGATCTCGGTGCCCGCCGGCGGCGCATCCGGCCGATTGGGCTGGAAGCTGCCGACCATGTCGGTGACGAAGCTCTCATCGGCAAAGCACAACGCCGTCTCGCCGGTGACAAGCTCGGCGAACTGCCCCTCGGCGATGAAGCGCGTCTCCAGCCCGAAGGCCTGCTTGTAGAAGGCCGACGTCTCCACGACATCGCGAACGTAATGAACGACGTAACCGAGCTTCATAACAATGTTCCCTGTTTGTTCGCATAAGCGATAAAACAAAGAGCTGGTTTTGTCGAGTCCGAGAAACGGGATTTTGGGGTGAGTCGAGAGGCGCTTCCCCATCCCTTGATACGGTTCACTGAAACGTCTTCGAATTTGCACGACCTTTGTCATAGCCGGGCCGAAGCCCGGCTATGACAAATCGGAGCGTTTCCGCTTCAGTGAACAGCCTTGCTCCCTCACCCCTGGCCTTTCACAGCGGCTTGTAGGCGATCGCCTCGATCTCGATCTTGATGTCGATCATCAGCCGCGCCTCCAGTGTGGTGCGCGCAGGCGGGTTGGCGGGGAAATAGCTGCCATAGACCTTGTTGAAGGCGCCGAAATCGCGGGCGTCGGCCAGGATCACCGTGGTCTTGACCACATCCTCCAGCCCCGCCCCGGCCAGCGCCAGGGCCTTGGCCAGGTTGTCCATCACCTGGCGGGTCTGCGCCTCGATGCCGCCCGGCACCACCGAGCCGTCCGCCAGGGTCGGCACCTGGCCGGAAACATGGATGCTGTCACCCGCCCGCACGGCCGGGGACAGGGGGACATGGGAGGTGCCGAAATGCTGCTTGGTCATGGATATCCCGATAGGTTGTGCCAATGGTTTGCATCATTGCTTCGCTTTGCGCGCAATGACACGAGTCCTACTTCACCGCCCCCAGGGCGAGGCCGCGCATCAAATAGCGCTGCAACCAGGTGAACAGGATCGCGATCGGGATGGTCGCCGCCAGGGCGGCGGCCATCACATAGTTCCATTCCACCGTGTAGCGCCCGGCCACCAGATTCACCACCTGCAAAGGCAGCGTATAGGCCTCCTGCTTGCGCAGCATGGTGAGGGCGATGACATATTCGTTCCAGGCATTGATGAAGGTGAAGATCGCCGTCACCGCCATGGCGGGCAGCGCCAGCGGCAGGAACACCTTGACCAACGTGGCGAAGGGGCTGGCGCCCTCGATCCAGGCCGCCTCCTCCAGATCCTTGGGAATGGTGGAGAAATAGCTCTGCAGCATCCACACCGCGAAGGCGAGGTTGAAGGCGATGTAGATGAAGGTGACGCCGCTCAGGCTGTCGATTAGCTGGAAGCCGAGGCGGTTGCCGAGTTCCACCAGAAGCCGGAACAGGCCGAAGACCAGCACGATCGGCGACAGCATCTGCGAGATCAAGAGGAACTGCCGGAATGCCCCGCGCGCGGCAAAGCGATAGCGGCTGAGCGCATAGGCGGCGGGAATGGCGACGAGCACCGTCAGCACGGTGGTGACCAGCGACACGATCAGCGAATTGGCGAGTGCCGGCCCGAAAGCCGTCTCGGTATACATGGTGACGAAATTGCCCCAGACCGGCCGGCTCGGCCACCAGGAGGAAGACAGCATCTCCTCCGTCGGCTTGAGCGCCGTCACCAGCATCACCGCGAAGGGAAACAGCGTGAGGACGATCAGCGGCGCCAGCAGGATCCAGTAGAGCACGGAGCGCTTGAGCTTGCTCATGCCTGTTCCTCCTCGCGCATGGCCAGCCGCACATAGATGACGGCGAAGACCAGCAGCAGCGCGAACATGATGATCGACACCGCCGCCGCCTCGCCAAACTTACCCAGGCGGAAGGCGAGCTTGTAGAGATAGGTCACCAGGATGTCGGTGGAATTGGCCGGGCCGCCCTGCGTGGTCACCCAGATGATCGGGAAGGAATTGAACACGTTGATGGTGTTCATCACCAAGGCGATGTTGATGAAGGGCTTCAGCAGGGGCAGCGTGATGTGGGTGAATTGCTGCCAGCGGCTCGCGCCCTCCACCGCACCGGCATCGTAGAGATCGTCGGGCACCGAGGAGAGGCCGCCCAGGAAGATCGTCACCGTGAAGGGAATCGAGACCAGGATGCCGATCAGGATCTGCATCGGAAAGGCGGTGGTGGCGTCCGCCAGCCATTCGATATTGCTGCTGATCAGGCCCAGGCCCCGCAGCCCGGAATTGAGCATGCCGCTCTCGCCGTTGAGCGCCCAGCGCCAGACCACCGCCGTCATGGCGAGCGACACCGCCCAGGGCAGCATGATGATGACGCGGGCAAGGCTCCGCCCGTAGAAATCGTCGTTGAGGATGAGGGCGATCGGCACCGAGACGATCAGCGTGCCGGCCACCACGCCCACCGTCCAGACCAGGGTGCGCCACAGCGCGGCGATGAAATCGGGATCGGCGAACAGGGCCTGGAAGTTGGCGAGGCCGGCAAACTCCCGAAGCTGGCCGAAACGGTTGACGTCATGCAGCGAGATCTGGCCGATCTGATAGAGCGGCCAGAAGATGATGAAGGCCGCCATCAGGAAGCTGGGCAGGATCAGAAGATAGGGTGTCGCACGCCCCATGCGGTGGGTGTCTCCTCGGCGCGAAGGGAATGGCTGATTGCTCTTTTACAGCACGGACTGTACTGCCCCTCACCCTTACCCTCTCCCCGTAAGAACAGGGAGAGGGGGAGTTTGGTGTCGCGCTCTGGCCAGCAAACGTGGCATTTTGCATAAAAGCGCAACGCTCGGCGCCCCTCGCCCCGTTCTTACGGGGAGAGGGTAAGGGTGAGGGGCAGCGTATCGCTTACCTATGGAGCAGCGATCATTCGCCACC
The DNA here is from genome assembly GCF_057073705.1 of Labrys sp. E2SS-1L. Taxonomy (NCBI): domain Bacteria; kingdom Pseudomonadati; phylum Pseudomonadota; class Alphaproteobacteria; order Hyphomicrobiales; family Xanthobacteraceae; genus Labrys; species Labrys sp. E2SS-1L. Next base: position 269,390 of record NZ_CP172712.1, read on the forward strand.
GCCCCCCGTCATCCCGTTACTTCTTCTCTAGAATGCCGTTGACCTTGGCAGCCGCTTCCTTGAGCGTCGGCTCGATCTCGCCCTTGCCCAGATAGATGGTCTGGATCGCATTGGAGGTGGTCTGGGCGATGTCTTCCCAGCCCGGGATCACCGGCGCGAAGATGGCGCCGGGCAGGAGGGAAGCGAACACCTTCTTGTCCGGATCGTCGGCGAAATAGGGATCCTGGGCCTCCTTGGCGTTCACCGGCAGGAAGCCTTCGTTCTTGTCGAATGCGGTGCGCTGCTCGGTGGTGAACAGGAAGGCGAGGAATTTGAAGGCCTCGTCCTTCACCTTGGAATTCTCGAACAGCACGATCGAATCGGTCACGCCATAGGTGAAGGGTTTGCCGTCAGGCCCGAGCGGAATCGGCGCCACGCCATATTTCAGGTCGGGCGCTTCCTTCTTGATCTGGCCGGAGAGGAAGGGCGCGGTGATCACGGTCGCGACCTTGCCCTGCTTGAACAGGTTCTGCACGTCCTCGCGGGCATAGGAGGTCACGCCCGGCTCGGTGAAGCCACCATCGATGAAGCCCTTGTAGAGCTTGGCCGCATCGATCGCCGCCTGGCTGTCGAGGCCGGACTTGCCGTCCTTGACGATCGCCCCGCCATTGGCCCACAGCCCGTAGTAGAAATAGACGTCCGTCTCGATTTCCTTGCCCTGCAGGCCGAAGGGGGCCACGTCCGGCGAGGACGCCTTGATCTTGGCGGCGGCGGCCTGGAAATCAGCCCAGGTCTTGGGGAACTCGGTCACGCCGGCTTTGGTGAAGACGTCCTTGTTGTAGTACATGGCGCGGGCGGAGGCGGCGATCGGCAGGCCGTAGGTCTTGCCGTCCATCACCGAGGGCGACAGGAAGGTCTCGATGAAGCTGCCCTTGAATTCGGGCGTAATGTAGCTGTCGAGCGGAGCGACCACGCCCTGCGAGACATAATCGAGCAGCCAGCGCGTGCCGATGATCGAGAGGTCGGCATTGGTGCCGGCCGAGATGTCGGTGGTCAGCTTCTGCTGGAGATTGTCCCACGGCACCACTTCGATCTCGATCTTGGTGTCGGGATTGGCTTTCTGGAACGCCTCCGCGGCTTCCTTGAAATAAGGGCCGGTGTCCTTCGAATATTCGGCGATGGTCACGCGCACCGTGCCAGCCTGCGCCACCGAAGCGCAAGCCAGGAGACTGGCGCCTGCGAGCAGCATCGCCATCCGTCCGATCATTGTCATGAAACGTCCCCGTCCTTGTCATTGCTGCGGTCGTTGCCGCGCCCCCGCGCGCCTCGCCGCTAGAGGGCGCTAATGTTCCCCGTAATCGAAAACCGCGCAAGCAGATTTGACCAACCGGCCTATGGCCGGCGCGGTTTTGTCAGTCCTATCGCATTACCCCCAATCTTCGCCGGCGGGAGGCGCCATGCGGCTTTGCCTTCGCGCCAGCGCCATGCATAGATGGCGCCCGCTTTCCTTCGCAAAGAACCATCCGTTCCCACGAGTCTTCCGATGTCCGATCCTGCCAACCTCCCCGATCCCTTCGGCCTTTCGGGACGCCACGTCCTGGTCACCGGCGCCGGCGGCGGCATCGGGCGGGCGATGATCGACGCCTTCCTGCGGGCCGGCGCCAGGGTCTCGGGCGCCGACCGGGATGCGGCCCTGCTGGAAAGCCTGCCCCTGCAGCACCGGCTCGTCTTCGATCTCACCGACGCCAAGGCCTGCGCCGATGCCGTTGCCCAACTGGTGGCCCAGGGCACCACCCCCGACATCCTGGTCAACAATGCCGGCTTCACCCGCGCCGAGACGCTGGCTGACGTGGACGACGCGGTCTGGGACAGCGAGCTTGCCATCAACCTCACCGGCGCCTTCCATGTCACCCGGCCCGTGATGGCAGCGATGGCGGCGCGCGGCGGCGGTTCGGTCGTCTTCGTCGCCTCGGTCAACGGGCTCGGCCATTACGGCAACCCGGCCTATTCGGCCGCCAAGGCTGGGCTGATCGCCTATGCCAAGTCGATCGCGGTGGAGGCTGGCCGCGACGGCATCCGCGCCAATGTCGTCTGCCCCGGCTCGGTGCGTACGCCGGCCTGGGACCATCGCCTTGCCAAGGATCCGACGATCCTCGAAGATGTCGTCTCCCACTACCCGCTCGGCCGGATGGTGCGCCCCGAGGACGTCGCCAATGCCGCCGTCTTCCTGGCCTCCCCGCTCGCCGCCGGCGTGACGGGGGCGGTCCTGCCGGTCGATGGCGGCCTGACCGCCGGCAATCTGCGCTTCGTGCGCGACATCATCGAAAGGAGGTCGTGACATGGCGGGCCTGCAGGTCAAGGCGCTGCAAAAGCGATATGGCTCGGCCGTGATCCTCAAGGGCATCGACCTCGATGTCCACGACGGCGAATTCGTGGTGCTGGTCGGCCCCTCCGGCTGCGGCAAGTCCACGCTGCTGCGCATGATCGCCGGCCTCGACGAGATCTCGGACGGCGAATTGTGGATCGGCTCCAAACTCGCCAACAAGCTGTCGCCGCAGCAGCGCAACATCTCCATGGTGTTCCAGAGCTACGCTTTGTTCCCGCACATGACCACGCGCGCCAATATCGGCTTCGGCCCGCGCATGCGCGGCGAGAGCACCCAGTCGATCGAGCCGCGCGTGAAAAAGGCAGCGAGCGTGCTCAACCTGCACGACTATCTCGACCGCTATCCCCGCCAGCTCTCCGGCGGCCAGCGCCAGCGCGTCGCCATGGGCCGTACCATCGTGCGCCAGCCCGAGCTCTTCCTGTTCGACGAACCGCTCTCCAATCTCGACGCCAAGCTGCGCGTGCAGATGCGTACCGAGATCAAGGCGCTGCATCAGGACCTGAAGACCACCATCGTCTACGTCACGCATGACCAGATCGAGGCCATGACCATGGCCGATCGCATCGTGGTGATGAATGCCGGCCATATCGAGCAGGTCGGCACGCCGCTCGAGCTCTATGACCGGCCGGCCAACCGCTTCGTGGCGAGCTTCCTCGGCTCGCCCTCGATGGGCTTCATTCCCGGCACGGTCGAGAAGGGCGATGGCGCGCCGCGTCTGCGCACCAGGAACGGCCTCTTGCTGCCGATGGGCGACAGCACCGCCGCTTCCGGGCAGGCGGTCGAGATCGGCATCCGCCCCGAGCATTTCATCGTCGGCGATGCGCAGACCGGCTTTCCCTTCGTGGTCGGCGTGGTCGAGCCCACCGGCGCGGAGACCCATCTGTTCGGCACCATCGACGGTACCGAGATGCGCGCGGTGTTCCGCGAACGCCTGTCGCCTCAGCCCGGCGAGACGCTCTACCTTGATGTCAACAGGGCCAATGTCCACGTCTTCGACCCGCAGAGCGGTGCGAGGCTGTAGCTGGAATCCATGCCCTTCGACACCAATCCCTTCCCCGACGATCCCGAACGCCACGCCCTGTGGGAGATGCTGGTCCGCCGCGACATCGACGCCTATCTCGAGGCGGACTGGCCGGCGGTGGAAGACGATTTCCTCGCCGAGACCTTCTTCGGCCTCAGCGGCCTCAAATCCGCCAATCCGGACGAATGGCGCATGATCTTCCCGCGCCTCGACGATTACCGCGACCGCTGGCTGAGCCAGGCCCGGCTCTCGGCGGCCACCGCCTATGCCGAGCCTCGCCGCGAGGTGCTCTATCGCATCACCACGCTTCGGGACATCGACATCAATGGCGAGCGGGCGGTGGCGCACAAGAAGTTCGACGGCACCATCGCCAAGGCCGACGGCAGCAGCGATACCATCAACTGGCAGACCCTCTATCTGTGCAACCGGGTCGACGGACGCTGGAAGATCGCCGGCTTCGTCGGTTACTTGCCCAATCCGATGGGGATCGCAAGCTGAGCGCTGCCAGCCGATATCCGGCAACTCGGCAACTGCCAATCATGGTTGCTGGGTGTAGCTTCTCGGGAATCGCAGGCGTCCCTGCTCATAGGCGCTAACTTTGCCGATGAGGTGCGGGCCCTTTACCGTCCCCTGGAGGGGGAGGGTCGACACGCAGTGTCGGGGTGGGGTGGCTCCCTCGCGGAGATTACGCTCATTTTGACAAAACCTGCTTAATTTCACCCCACCCCGGCCTTACAGGCCGCCCCTCCCCCTCCAGGGGAGGGTAAGAAATCGGCGCGTTCTCAACTTAAGTTAGCGCCTATGGGCAGGGATGCCTGCGGTCTCAGAAAAAGGCAGTGCCAAGTAGATTGGCACGAGCAGGATCTCGCGGCACGGGAGGTGCACTCTGCGCCTCCCGCGCAGCGTCCCTACAACTCGCCCTTCTTCAGGCTGGCGGCAATGAAATCGGCCTGCCGGATGGCGAGCGCCACGATGGTCAGTGTGGGATTCTCGGCGCCGCCGCTGGTGAATTGGCTGCCATCCGAGACGAACAGGTTCTTGATGTCGTGCGTCTGGCCATGCTTGTTGACCACGCCGTCGGAGGCCTTGGCACTCATGCGGTTGGTGCCGAGATTGTGGGTTGAAGGATAGGGCGGCGTCGGGAAGGTCCTGACGGCACCGACCGCCTCATAGATTGCCTGTCCCTGCCGATAGGCATGGTTGCGCATGGCAGTATCGTTCTCGTGGTCGTCGAAATGCACATTGGCGACCGGCATGCCCGCCTTGTCCTTGACGGAGGAATGCAGGGTGATGCGGTTGGCCTCGCTCGGCATGTCCTCGCCGACGATCCACATGCCGGCCATGTGGTCGTAGCTGTCGAGCGCCGAGGTGAAGGAACGCCCCCAGGCGCCGGGATCGAGAAACGCCGCCATGAAGGGCAGCCCGAGCGAGAGCGTCTCCAACTCATAGCCGCCGGCAAAGCCACGCTTGGGATCGTGGCGCGCCTCGTCCCTGACGATGCCGGCCATGGTGGTACCGCGATACATGTGCACCGGCTTTTCGAAAATGCCGTAGACCGAGCCGGTGGTGTGGCGCATGTAGTTGCGGCCGACCTGGCCCGAGCTGTTGGCGAGGCCGTCCGGGAACAGGTTCGAAGCCGAGTTGAGCAGCAAGCGCGGGCTCTCGATGGAATTGCCGGCAACCGCGACGACACGCGCCTTCTGGCGCTGGGTCTTGCCGTCCTTGTCGAGATAGACCACGCTGGTGACCTTGCCCTTCGCATCATGCTCGATCTTGACGGCCTGGCTGTTCGGCCGGACCTCGAGATTGCCGGTCTCCTCGCCCTTGGGGATCTCGGCGTAGAGGGTCGACCATTTCGCGCCGGATTTGCAGCCCTGGAAGCAGAAGCCGATCTGCTGGCAGGAGCCGCGCCCGTCGCGCGGCTGGCTGTTGATCGCCATGCGGCCGGTATGCACTTCCTTGTAGCCGAGCTTCTTGGCGCCGGCCTCCAGCACCTTGTAGTTGTTGTTGCCGGGCAGGCCGGGAATGTTGTTGGTGCGCGTCACCCCCATCTTGTCCTCGGCCTTGGCGTAATAAGGCTCGAGTTCGGCCAGGGTGATCGGCCAGTCCAGGAGATTGGCGCCCGGCAGGCTGCCATAGGTGGAGCGGATCTTGAACTCGTGCTCCTGGAAGCGCAGCGAGGCACCGGCCCAATGCACGCTGGAGCCGCCGACCGCCTTGACGATCCAGGCCGGCAGATTGGGGAAGTCCTTGTGCACGCGCCAGCTTCCGGAGGTGGTGCGCATGTCCTTCCAGGCAAGCTGGCCGAAGCTCTCCCACTCGTCGTTGACGAAATCCTCGATCTCGTAGCGGCCGCCCGCTTCGAGGATCACGACCTTCACGCCCTTGAGGGCCAGTTCGGTGCCCAGCGTGCCGCCGCCAGCGCCGGAGCCGACGATCACCACGACGGAATCGTCGTTCAGATCAAAAGGAGCTGCCATGGTTCCGTCTCCTCCAAGGCGTCCTGCGCAAAGACGGTCTCGTCTCAGGTCGCAAGGACGCGTCGAACCAAAGAATGAGAGAAAAAATGCGTTCTGGTTGAAACGCGCTTTGCTCAGGGAATGGGTGCCGCCGGCGGAAAACCCGTCCGGAGGAAATGAGGGCTGGAAATCGGTCTCTACCGGCCGGGATCAGAGCCACTCGATGTCGGAAAAGCCGCGGTTGATATAGCCGCCCTTGTCGGCGGAGGAGCCCTCATAGCCAAAGAGGGGCCAGACCTCCTTCTGGTTGTAGAGACTGACCACCAGGCCCGAGCGCACCGCGCCGAAGAAGGGCGAGGCCTCGACCTTGCGCAGGATCGCCAGCCTCTCCTCTTCCCAGCCGAGGTCGGCATAGCGCTTGCCGCCCGCCGCCGCGGCCAGCCCGTCCAGCGTGGTCACGCCATCCTCGAACAGGGCCTTGCTGGCCGCATCCTTGCCGGCCTTGGCATCGAAATCCTTGACGGCGATGGCGTAATAGCGATCGGGCAGCCGATCGTGGGGATAGATGTCGCGTGACATCCGGATCAGCGTTTCCAGCGTCTCCGGCTTCAGCGCGGTAGCGTCCAGCGCCCAGGCCTCCCGCGGGCAGTAAAGCGCCCCGCCGGCGACCACCAGCGCAACGCCGGTCGCAGCCGAGACGATAAAACCGCGACGGGACAGTTCACCTGCCTGCCTGGCTTTCTTCATGTTGTCCTCCCTGCTTGTTGCGCCGGGGCTGCCATCGGCGCCCCGGTCTGCCGTTCTTGTCATGCCGGGCGGCCGCGCGCAGGCGGCCGGCGGGCTATTTGTAGCGCCCGCCCCGCTGCAGGACCTCGATCTTGTAGCCATCCGGATCCTGGATGAAGAAGAAGCGCGCGGCCCCCGAACCATCCGGGAAGGAGAGGCTCTTCAGATCGCCGGGCGCGAGGCCGAGGGCCGAGACCTTTGCATGAACAGCCTCGAGGTCCGGCACGGAGATCGCCAGGTGGCCATAGCCATCCCCGAGCTGATAGGGCTCGGTACGGCCCTTGTTGACCGTCAGTTCCAGCTCGAAGCCGGTCTCGTCGCTGAGATAGATCAGGGTGAAGCTCTCGAAGGCGAAGCGGCCGGCGATATCAAGCCCAAAGGCCTTCCGGTAGAAATCGACCGAACGCTCCTCGTCGAGAACGCGGATCATGCTGTGAATCATGCCCATGGCAACTGGCCTCTATTTTTGAACGCTGAGTGACTTGAGATAGGCGATGATCCGCGCCCGTTTGGCGGGATCGGCCTGGCGATAGGGCATGGTCGAACCCGGCCGGAAGGCCTGGGCATTGGTGATCCACTTCTCGAGATTGTCGGCATCCCAGGTGAAGCCGGCATTGGCGAGGGCAGCCGAATATTTGTAGCCCGGATAGGTTCCTGCCTTGCGGCCGACGAGACCGGCCAGGTTCGGCCCCTGGCGCGGGCCTGCCGCGGGATCGACGACATGGCAGGTGCCACAGCTGGTGACGAACTGCTTCTGGGCGGCTACGAGATCATCGTCCGCCTGGGCGGTGGAGATGCTGAACAGCAACGCTCCCGCCACGACGGCAAGCGCCTTGCCCATCCCTCCCTGCGTCCCACCCATCATGACCGCCTGCTTCGTTTGCGACTATGGCCAGGAGGTTAGGTGCCGGCTTCAGGCACCGGGTAGTAATATTGCATTACACGTCGAGAATTCGGAAAATAGGCCGGGTTTCAGCCGAGGCAGCTAGGAAGCTGGCGGAACCGAGAGCAATGGCTGCCGGCCTTGGATTCGTTCGAGAATAAGCGCTTGTTCTCGAATGCCTATTCCGCGGCGACGAGGTCGAAGGCGGCAGGCCGGCGCGAGGTGGCCGGCCGCAGTTCGGCGACGTATTTCAGGCAGCAGCAGCGCAGGAGCGAGGTGAAGTTGCGGACGTCGCCGTGCAGGTCCAGCACCTCGTCATGCAGGCGGGTGACGAAACGGCCGAGCGACATGCCCTGGTCGACGGCAAGCTGCTCCAGAATGTCCCAATAGACGGCTTCGAGGCGAATCGAGGTGGCATGACCGCCGATACGCACCGAACGCGTATGCGTCTCATAGGTCTCCGGCGGCTGGGAGGCGAACAGATGGCACATGGCTTTCCCCCGATCGGCGCGTCCCTGCGCTTCCTGCCGGTTGCGGCACGTCGCGAAACGCTTTGCTTTCTTTGACTCTTTCCAAAGAGAGCGGCTCTGTCAATCGGCGAACTTCACACCAAGGCGTTACCGGTACCGGGGTGCTATTTCGCACCCGCCCGCCGGACCCTGAGCTCGTTGCCGGCCCTGGCATCGAGGCCGATCATGTCGAGGATGGCGATAAAGGCGATCAGTCCGATCACCGCAAAGGCGATCTGGAAATCGACCAGCGGCAGCGAGCCATTCGTACCCGGAAACCACAGCTCCGCCAGCCTTAGCGCCGCTGCGGCCACGCCGACACCGAGGCCCATCGACATCTGCTGGGCGACGTTGAACAGAGTGTTCGCCCCGCTCATCCGCGCTTCCGGCACCTCGGCGAAGGCGATGGTGTTGAGCGCGGTGAATTGCATCGAGCGCGTCAGGCCGCTGGCGAACAGCAAGGCGCAGATCAGCGGGAAGGGCGTCGCCGGCGTCAGCAGCGCATAGGAAGAGATCAGCACGGCGTTGAGGAGGCCATTGCCGAGCAGCACCTGGCGGAAGGTAAAGCGCCGCAGCACCGGCGTGGTGAAGGGCTTCATCACGATATTGCCGGCGAACACCCACAACACCAGCAGGCCGGCCTGATAGGCGTCGAGCCCGAAGGCGAGCTGGAACATCAGCGGCGCCAGGAAGGGCACGGCGCCGATGGCGACGCGGAATATCGAGCCGCCCCAGATGGTGATGGAGAAGCTGCGGATGCGCAGGGCCCAGGGATCGACCAAGGGATGCGCGGCGCGCCGCGCATGGAGAACCGCCGCCAACGTGACCATGGCGCTCGCCGCCAGCCAGATCGCCGCCAGCGCCATGGAGCCATCCTGCCGCGAGATCAGGTCCAGGCCATACATCAGGCCGAAGCAGGCGGCGCCGATCAGGACGAAGCCAGTCCAGTCGAACGGCTTGGCGCCATCCGGCTTGCCGGCGGGAATCAGCTTCATGGTGAGGATGAAGCCGACGATACCGAGCGGCACGTTGAGGAAGAAGATCCAGTGCCAGGTCGCATAGGTGGCGAGGAAGCCGCCGATCGGCGGGCCGAGCACCGGGGCCGCCAGGCCGGGCCAGGTGATGGTGGCGATCGCCCGCATCAAATCCTGCTTGGCCGTGTTGCGCAGCACGATCAGCCGGCCGACCGGCACCATCAAGGCGCCGCCGACGCCCTGCAGGATGCGCGCCGCCGTGAAGACCGGCAGGCTGGTGCTGAGGCCGCACAGGATGGAAGCGAGCGTGAAGATCACGATCGCCCAGCCGAACACCGCGCGCGGGCCGTATTTGTCGGCGACCCAGCCGCTGGCCGGGATCAGCACGGCCAAAGTGAGCAGATAGGCGGAGATGCCGATATTGAGGTCGATCGGCTGCACGCCGAAGGAATCGGCCATCTGCGGCAGGGCGCTGACCACCACCGTGCCGTCCAGCATCTCCATGAAATAGGCGCCGGCGACGAGGAAGGCCAGGATGGAACTACTCGCCGGCTTGGATGTCATGAAGGTCGGTTCCGAAGACGAAGGCGGCTGGTATTATCCGCCGCGCCATTGGTCGGACCATAGAAAAAGAAGACGGAGCTGGAAAGAGAAAGCTTGAGGGCGAACTTAAAGGGAAACGATCATTTCCAAATTCACCCTCGCCCATAGGCCCTGACGAAAAAGGCCACCGTCATGCCGACCGCAATCGCCAGCGTGGCAAAGCGTACGGCGCCGGATGGCAGCCGCCGGCCGGCCTGGGCGCCGAGATAGCCACCGGCGAGCGCCCCGCCTCCCACGATCAGTGTCTGCGGCCAATGCACGGCACCGGCCAGCGCAAAGCAGAGCACAGCGGCGGTGTTGGCCGCCGTCACCATCAGCGTGCGTGACGGGTTCAGCGCCTTGAAATCGGCACCATCGAGCAGGCTCCAGGCCGCGATCATCATCAGCCCCACGGCGCCGCCGAAATAGCCGCCATAAAGGCCGAGCAGGACCTGGATCGCCAGCACCACGGCAGGCCCGGCCGCCAGGCGCGCCCGCAGTGCGGCGCCGAGCCGCGGCCCGGCTGCCAGCATGAGGGTGGCAACCAGCAGCAGCCAGGGCAGCAGCTGGTCGAACATGGTCGTCGGCGTCCACAGCAGGAGGAGTGCGCCCGCAAGGCCGCCCGCCAGCGTGACGGCGAGCATCCAACCGGCCGGCGCGCCGCAGATCGGATCGAAGCCGCTGCGATAGACATAGGCACTGGCCGCGCCGCCGGGATAAAGCGCCACCGTGCTCGAAGCATTCGCCGCAACCGAAGGCACACCGGCGGCAATCAGGGCCGGCAGCGTCACGAAGGAGCCGCCGCCCGCCATGGCGTTCATCGCACCAGCAAGCAGACCGGCACCGGCAAGCAGGAAAAGATCGGACATACGGGCTTCCTGACATTCGGCAACCCGGTTGACAATCGGGAAGATCCGATCCTTTCCTTCGGATAAAACGAAGGAAGAGCCCATGCGTTTCGATCTCACCGATTTGCGCCTATTCGACGCCGTGGTGCGGGCGGGCAGCATTTCCGGCGGGGCCGAGCGCATGCATATGGCGCTTGCCTCCGCCAGCGCCCGGGTGAGCGGCATGGAGGCCGCGCTCGGTACTGCTCTGTTCAACCGCAGCCGCCGCGGCGTCGAGCCGACGGCGGCCGGGCTGGCACTGCTGCACCACGCCCGCGCCATCACCGCGCAGGTCGAGCAGATGCGGGGCGAATTGCTGTCCTTCTCCTCCGGCCTCAAGGGCGAGATCCGCATGCTCTCCAACACCGCGGGGCTGGTCGAGCTGGTGCCGGCGGCCTTGCGCGTCTTCCTGGCCAGCCACCCCGGCGTCGACATCGACATCGAGGAAAGGACCAGCGCCGAAATCGTCGAGGCTGTCAGCGCCGGCACGGCCGAATTCGGCGTGATCGCCGCCACCGCCGATCTGGCGGAACTGGAAACCCGCACGCTCGGCGTCGATCGCCTGGTGGCCGTAACGGCGAGGAGCAGCGCCCTCGCGGCCCGGCCGGAGATCGGTTTTTCGGAACTGATCGGCGAACCCTTCGTCGGCCTGGCCGGCGGCGCCCTCACCGACCATCTCGCCCGCCAGGCCGCGCGCCTCGGACGGCGCATCGCCTATCGCGTCAGGCTGCGCAGCTTCGATGCCGTCGCCCGCCTGGTCGAGGCCGGCATCGGCGTCGGCGTATTGCCGCAGGCTGCCGTCGAGCGCTATGGCAGCCCGCATTTGGTCGCGCTGCGCCTGAGCGACGGCTGGGCCGACCGGCACCTGGTCGTTTGCGCCAAATCCCTCGCCGGCCTGTCGATGCACAGCCGCCTGCTCATCGACGAACTCCAGCGGCAGGGGATGGCGACGCACGGGCCTGGCGACGAGACAAAATATACCGGATATCTGCCCCACAATCCCTGACAGGCCCGGCTTCCCCAAGCGTGGCGTCAGGCAAACACCATCTCGACCGAGCCGAGGTCGCCGAAATCGGCGGCGAAAGCCTGGCCGACGACCGCCTGCAGGATCAGCGGCCCGCCCCCGATGGCGATGAGGTTGCCCGGCGGCACCTGCCGGCCACGACGCGCAAGGTAGAGTGAAAGGCTGGCAATCGCCTGCCTGACCTCGCGCATCACCTGCTCGCCCCGGCTGCGGCCGACCACCGCCCCATTCATACTGGCGACGACCTCCAGGCCTCCGAGATCGGCCAGTTGGCGGTCGAACACGGGCCTGCCCTTGGCGGAGGCCACGTGCAGGCCGAAATCGGCCGTGGCCGTCCAGGAGTTGAGCGGCACGGCCCCCCTCACCCGGCGGCCGAGGATCGTGATCATCGGCACGCAACCAATGATGGCTTCCTCGATCAGCGAGGGCGTGACCGGGCGGTGCGGATCGGGATAGGAATCTCCCAGCAGCAGGCCGAGACTCCATTCCGCCCCCAGCACGCCCGGCGGCAGGCGGAAAGGACTATGGCTGGACATCATGCTTGCACCGGGCAGCGGCCCGAATACAGGACCGTCGCATTGCAGGATGCGCCGGGTGGCCGGGATCGTCGCCGTCGCGTAGTAGCCGACGCTATTGTCGTCCAGGGCAGCGAATGCAGCATCCTGGACGTCTTCCGCCATCTGTTCCGATGAAATCAGGTGAAGCGGAAGATCGCCGATGGTGCCGCCAGAGCGATTGAAAGCCAGCGCCTCACCGAGTTCGGCAATCGACGCCTTCATTCTCATCCTCGATCGGTTCGAAGCCCAGCCCAGCGCGCCACTATACCGTCGCCCGATGCAGGCCTTCAAATCAGGAGATCGTCCTATTTCGGCTGGGGAGCATAAGGGACGTATAAAGGAAATGGCTGCCGGCAAGACGACCGGCGTCTCCAGCGCCCAGCGCCTTTTTCAGCGCGAAACGCCTGTCCGGCCCCGGCTCTGCTTCATGCCTGTGGGCGAAGAGTTCAACCCGTCGCGATCGTTCACGCCGTGCCACCCGCCAGGGCCCGATCACGCCCAGCGGCATATGCCATTGCGTAAACTTAATGTGAGGCGGCACGGCGAATGAAAAACAACCGCGACTGGGGGAAAGAGGCAGGCTTTACCGGGTATTTCAGGCATTCCGGCCTCGCCTGAAGCGCGAAGCGGGATGGTGGAGCTGATGAGATTCGAACTCACGACCTCTGCAGTGCGATTGCAGCGCTCTCCCAACTGAGCTACAGCCCCGGCTGCCCGGAAGCGTCGCCATTTAGTGTTCGTGCCTCCCTCCTGTCAAGCGGACTTGGCATATATCCAGGTCCGCTGGCTGAAGATGGCCGAGCCTCAATGGCGCAGTGCCCTTCCCGGGACCGTGGGTGTCCCCGTCCGCGGTTCCAGGAAGGGTGGAAACCGAGCGGAATTTGGAAATCCTTAACCGAATTCTGAGTCTTGGCGAGGCATGGTGGCCCGGAACGGGCTGGGTGCCGATCAAGTTTGGTTTTGCCGTATCGATGGATGTGTTCTCTAGGATTCTCAGTCTGGCGATTGCCTGGGCCTTCGAAATGGTCTTCGGCTATCCGCGCTGGCTCTATGCGCGGATCGGCCATCCCGTTACCTGGATGGGCGCCCTCATCGGCTGGCTCGACCGGCGCCTGAATTTCGCGGAGGATGCCCCCTCCACCCGCCGGGGCGCCGGCATCGTCACCACCGGCGTCCTCGTGCTGGTTGCCGGGGTCGGCGGCTATGTCGTCGAGCGGCTCTGCCTTTCCCTCACCTATGGCTTCATTCCGCTCGGTCTGATCGCTTCTTCGCTGATCGCTTCGAAGAGCCTGGGCGATCATGTCGAGGACGTCGCGCATGGGCTGGAAGTCGGCGGCCTCGCCGGCGGCCGCAAGGCGGTCTCGATGATCGTCGGGCGCAATCCCGAAACCCTGGACGAGCCCGGTGTCTGCCGCGCCGCGATCGAGAGCCTGGCCGAGAACTTCTCCGACGGCGTGGTGGCGCCGGTGTTCTGGTATGCCCTGTTCGGCCTGCCCGGCATTGCCGTCTACAAGATCATCAACACGGCCGATTCGATGATCGGCCACCGCACCCCGCGCCACGAGGCCTTCGGCTGGGCCGCGGCGCGCCTCGACGACTGGCTGAACCTCATCCCCGCCCGTCTGACGGCCCTGGTCATCAGCGCCGCCGCCTTCATCAGCCATCGCCGCGGGCGGGCCGCCCTCGCCGCCGTCAGGCGCGATGCCGGCAAGCACCGTTCCCCCAATGCCGGCTGGCCCGAGGCGGCCATGGCCGGCGCGCTCGACCTGCGCCTCGCCGGTCCACGCATCTATGGCGAGACCCTGGTCGAGGACGCCTATATGGGCAATGGCCGGGCTGATGCCGGCGCGGCCGATATCCGCCGCGCCCTAGACCTCTACCATATGGCCTGCGTGATCCTGTCGGCCGTGATCGGGCTGCTGACCTTCTACCTGATCTACAAGCAATATCAGTGAGGGAATTCGGGGTGCACGGGCATCCGGAAGCTCCTCCGCCCTACAGCCCGATGATCCGCCCGATCGCCGCCATGTCGAGATGGCGGGCGAGATGGGCTGCAAAGGTGTCCAGCGTCTCCTCCACCACGGCGTCATAGGCCAGGTTGCTGCCCTGTCCGCCGAGACGAGCGAGCCAGGCCGCACGCTGGCGGTCGTCGCCGAACAGGCCATGCACATAGCAGCCGGCTATGCGGCCGTCGGCCGAACTCGCTCCATCGAGACTGCCGTCATCGAAACGCAGCAACGGGCGAGCGAGCGCGGGCCCCTCGGTGACGCCGACATGCATCTCATAGCCGGAGAAGGGCTCCTCGTCCGCGCAGCTCTGCCCGCTCGCCGCCACCAGCCGCTTGTCGCCGCCGAGGCGGGTGACGACATCGAGCAGGCCGAGGCCCTCGACCTCGCCCGGCGGCCCCTCGATGCCGTCGGGATCGGCGATAACAGTGCCGAGCATCTGATAGCCGCCGCACAGGCCGAGGACATGGCCGCCGCGCCGGACATGGGCCGCTATGTCGATGTCCCAGCCCTCGGTGCGCAGGAAGGCGAGGTCGGCGATGGTCGCCTTCGAGCCGGGCAGGATGACGAGATCGGCCACCGGCAGGGGACGGCCGGGCTTCACCATCACGAGATCGACCTCGGCCTCCTGGGCCAGCGGATCGAGATCGTCGAAATTGGAGATGCGCGGCATCATCGGCACCGCGATGGTGAGCTTGGCACCGGCACGGCGCGAACCATAGGAGCCGAGCGCCAGCGCATCCTCCGCCGGCAGCCGCCCGGCCTGCGGAAAATGCGGCACCAGGCCGAGAGCCGGCCAGCCCGAGCGCTCGGCGATGAAGGCCATGCCGTCGGCGAACAGGCTGGCATCGCCGCGCATCTTGTTGACGATGAAGCCCTTGATCAAGGCGGCGTCCTCAGGGTCGATGGCTGCCTTGGTGCCGAGGATCTGCGCGATCACGCCGCCGCGGTCGATGTCGCCGGCCAGCAGCACGGGGGCGTCCACCGCACGGGCAAAGCCCATATTGGCGATATCGCCGGCGCGCAGATTGACCTCCGAGGCCGAGCCGGCCCCCTCGACGAGCACGAGATCGGCTTCGGCTCTGAGACGCTCGAAACTGTCGAGCACGTCGGCCATCAGTGCGGGCTTGAGCGCCTGGTAGTCTCGTGCCCTAGCCGAGCCGCGCATGCGGCCCTGCACGATGATCTGGGCCCCGATCTCCGATTGCGGCTTCAAGAGCACCGGGTTCATGTGCACGCTGAGCGCAACCCGCGCCGCCCGGGCCTGCAGCGCCTGTGCCCGGCCGATCTCGCCGCCATCCTCGGTAACCGCAGCATTGTTCGACATGTTCTGCGGCTTGAAGGGGCGTACTCTCAAGCCCTGGTGGGCGAAATGGCGGCACAGCCCCGCCACCAGCAGCGACTTGCCGACATCCGAGCCCGTGCCCTGGATCATGAGGATTTTGGCGGTCATCGATGTCACGAGCTCCTGCGCAGCCGTCCCAGGGGAATGAAGTCCGGCGACGTCGGCGTGCAGGGCCTGCATTCCCAATCGCCATACCAGGCTTCCACCTCGAGGCCCACTTCCTTCAGCGCCTGTTCCAGCTCGGACCGCGGGGCAAAGGCGATGCGCGAATGGGACGAGAGCACCCGCCCATCGCCAAGGACGCGATAATGGGTGCCATAGGTCACGATGTCAGTGGCGGGGTCATGCGAAACATCGTTCCAGGCCTCGACCGCTCCGAAACGCGGATGCTCGATCCGCCGGCTCGATTGCTCCGGCGTCCATTCCCGCCACTCGGCCACGGCCGGGTTGCGGCTGTCGAAGATGAAACGCCCCCCGGGCTCCAGATGCGCAGCGATCGTGCGCAGAGCGGCGATGCGATCCTCCGGCGTGAGGAAGACCTGGAAGGCATGGCCGGTCATCACGATGAGCTCGAAACGGCGGCCCAACCGCACGGTGCGGCCGTCGCCCTGCACGAAGGTCACCCTGTCGCCGCCCTGGCGGCGGCGGGCGATATCGAGCATGGCAGCGGCTGGATCGACGCCGAAGACGGTGCAATCCGGCTCGAGCGCCACTTCCGCCGCAAGATCGCCCGTGCCGCAGCCGAGATCGAGCACGGAGGCACAGCCCGCCGCCAAAGACCGGCAGCAGGCGCGATCGGCGCTCCACTCGTTCTCGACATCATAGAAGCTGGCGATGTCCGGATCTTCATAGAGCCGGTCGGGGCGGGCATTGTCGTGGTTCACGGGCTTGTCGGTCCTGCTCGCTCGTTCGAAGAATTGCCTGCCTATCACCCCTATCGGGCGCCGCAAAGCCTGCCGATTCGCTGCGCTCGAAGCGACATCTGTGCCCGGCTGAACAGGCTTTCAGGCCAAACACGCATATGGACATGGATTTGCCACGCACAGGCTTATGATGGGTGGGTACTGGAATCACCCGGCTGGGCGGCCTATCCTGCCGCCGATCGAGATGTTTGGATGATGGCATGGCTGATCCCGAGGCAGGCATGAGCGAGGAAGCGGCACGCGACGCGCGTACCTTCGAGACGCTCGTGCTGCGTGCGAGGCTGGCCCAGTTCTGGGAACGGGCCTGGCCGCGCCTGGCCGTGCCGCTGGGCATTATCGGCCTCTTCGTGGCCCTGAGCTGGTTCGATCTGTTCGCTGTCCTGTCCGGCCTGCCGCGTCTCGTTCTTTTCCTGATCCTTCTTGGCGGGCTCCTCGCCTCGCTCTGGCCGCTCGCCCGGCTGCGCTTCCCCAGCCGGGATGCCGCGCTACAGCGCATTGACCAGGCCATCGGCCTGCCGCATCGCCCGGCCACCGCCCGGCAGGACCGGCTGGTGCAGGGCGGCGGCGACCCGCTCGCCGAAGCGCTGTGGCGCCGGCACCTGCGCCTCGCTTTGGAGGCAAGCCGCCGGGTGCGCCTCGGCCTGCCTTCGCCGGGCCTGCCGCAACTCGATCGCTATGGCCTGCGCGTCGGCGCCATCCTGGCCCTGTTCGTCGGATTCTTCTATGCCGGGGCCGAACGCCTGCCGCGCCTCCTCGATGCCCTCGCCTCCCCCCGGCACGACATCGCCGCACTGTTCTCGGGCCGGGATGGCGAGCTGTCAGGCATGCGCATGGATGCCTGGGTGACGCCGCCGCCCTATACGCGCCGCGCGCCCCAGGTGCTCTCGCAGGCCAATCAGGGCGCGCCGATCCCGGTGCCGCAGGGCTCCGTCCTCGTCGTGCGCCTTGCCGGCGACAAGGGTGCCGAGATCGAGGCGCAGGCCGGCACCGAGGACGTGCCCGCCACGGCGGCGGATCAGGACGCCACGGTCGTCGAAAAGCGCCTCAAACTGGTGGCCGACACCGGCATCGACATTCGCCACGGCGATGGCAGCCAGACGCACTTTGCCTTCACCGTCATCCCCGACCGGCCGCCCACCATCGCCTTCGAAGGGCCGGTGAAGCCGGACGGCAAGGGCGGCATGATCTTCAGCTACAAGATCGACGACGACTACGGCGCCACCACGGTGGAAAGCCAGGGCACGCTGCTCACCGACGGCCATGCCCTCTACCAGCCGCCGAAGATCGCCCTCTCCGCGCCCGCCGGCCATGCCCGTTCCGGCACGGTGACGGCGACGCGCAATCTTTCGGCCGATCCGCTGGCGGGAGCGGCCGTCAAGATGACGCTGGTGGTTCGGGACGATGCCGGCAATGAAGGCCGCAGCGATCCGCAGGATGTCACCCTGCCCCAGCGCGACTTCCAAAACCCGCTGGCCCGCGCCCTGGTGGAGCAGCGCCTCAACCTGGCCGTCGATGCCAACCGAGCCCGCGAGGTCAAATACGCGCTGGAAGCGCTGATGATCGCCCCGGAGGACTTCACCAAGGATGCCGGCCTCTATCTCGGCCTGCGCACCGTGCGTGACCGGATCGATCGCGCCAATTCCGATGACGCCTATCGCGATGCCGCCGACTATCTGTGGCAGATCGCGCTCGCCATCGAGGAGGGTGACGGCAGCATCGCCGAGCGCCGGCTCCGGGCTGCGCGCGAAAAGCTGAAGGAAGCGCTGGAACGCGGCGCCTCGCCGGAGGAGATCGAGAAGCTCACCCAGGAATTGCGCCAGGCCCTCAACGACTTCCTGCAGGACTATGCCAAGCGCCAGCAGCAGGCCCTCAAGAACAATCAGAGGCCTGGCGACAAGCCCGTCCGCAACATCACGCCCGAGGAGCTGAACAAGCTGCTCGACCAGCTTGAGAATTCGGCCAAGAACGGCAAGAAGGACGATGCCCAGAAGCTGCTCTCGCAGCTCGACGACATCCTCAACAGCCTGGCCAATCCCGAGGACAGCGTCGGCCAGGGCGATCCCACGATGCAGCAGATGCAGCAATCGCTCAACGACATGGGCAAGATGATCCTGCGCCAGCAACGCCTGCGCGATCAGACCTATCGCCAGAACCAGCCTTTCGGGCAGGGACAGGAGGGTCAAGGGCAAGAGGGCCAGGGGCAGGAAGGCCAGGGACAAGACGGCCAAGGCCCGGGCGATCAGGGGCTGGGGGACCAGGGCTTGGGCGACCAAGGTCAAGGTGGCCAGGGACAGGGACCTTCCGGCCAGGGGCAGCAAGGTCAGAACGGACAAGGACAGGGTGGCTCCGGCCAAGGCAGCCCAGGTCAAGGTGGTCAGGGTCAGGGCGAAGCTTCGCCCTCGCTCGACCAGTTGAAGGAGCGCCAGCAGGCACTGCGCCAGCAATTGGAGAAGATGCAGAAGAATCTGCGCGATAGCGGCGCGGAGACCCCGGGTGCCCTGGGCGAGGCCGGGCAGGCCATGCGCGACGCCGAAAACCAGCTTGGCGAGCAGGATGGCGAAAATGCCGTCAATTCGCAGGGACGGGCCATCGAAGCCCTGCGCAAGGCGGCCAAGGGGCTTGCCGAGCAGATGGCGCAAGCCCGCAAGAACGGCAAGGGACCGCAACAGGGCAACAACCGGGGCGGCAAGGATCCTCTCGGCCGGCAACTGCCCGATGGCCCCGATTTCAATGCCGACGGCTCGACCGAGGCGTCTCCTTCCAGGCGGGCCGGCGAAGTGCTGAATGAGCTACGCCGCCGCCTCGCCGATCCCAACCGGCCGAAGGCGGAGACGGACTATCTGGAGCGCCTGCTCAACAAGCAGTGAGCATCGGCGGCTGCAATGACGCCAGGATCGAGAAGGAATCATCCATGTCCGCGACGTCTCTGCGCGCCACCGGCTCATGCCTGTGCGGTGGCGTGCGCTACGAGATCCATGGCACGCTGACACCCGTCAGTGCCTGCCATTGTTCGCAATGTGCCAAGACCAGCGGAAATTTCGTCGCCACCACCGACTGCGCGGCCGCCGATCTCACACTGACGGCCGAGGATACGCTGCGCTGGTATCGCTCATCCGAACGGGCCGAGCGCGGCTTCTGCGCCACCTGCGGCGGCAATTTGTTCTGGCGCGCCCTGGGCGATGACCGCATCTCGATCACCGCCGGCACGCTCGACCGGCCGACCGGGCTCGCCACGCGGCGGCACATCTTCGTCGCCTCGAAATCCGACTATTACGACATCGCCGACGGCGTGGCCCAGTTTGACGTCCGCTGATCCCCCGCTTCAGCCAGGTCGCCGGCATAGGCTTCATTCCGGAATGGCAAGCCCCTGAGGCTATCCAGCCCGGCCCAGCTTGACGACATGCATCCGGCAGCGCAGCGCAAAGCCGATGCTCTCGTAAAGGCGAATGGCGACCGCATTGCCGGCATAGGCATGGAGATAGGGCGTATCGCCTCCTGCACAGATTTCGCCGGCGACGAAGAGCGAGAGCAGGCGCGCCAGGCCCCGGCCGCGAAAATCGGCATGCGAGCACACCCCGCTGAGTTCGATATAGCCGGGCTGGCGCATGCGCTGGCCGGCCATGGCCGCCAGCCTGCCGTCGATACGCACACCCCAGAAGTCACCGAGGCTCA
Source organism: Labrys sp. E2SS-1L (assembly GCF_057073705.1). NCBI lineage: Bacteria > Pseudomonadati > Pseudomonadota > Alphaproteobacteria > Hyphomicrobiales > Xanthobacteraceae > Labrys > Labrys sp. E2SS-1L. The sequence goes on from NZ_CP172712.1 coordinate 289,383, forward strand.
ACGCCTTCAGTGTGAACGGACCTGGGTTGGTCGCAGTCGCCAGGGCAAGCATCTCGGGGGCATCGGCCAGGGTGAGCTGTCGCACACGGATATCCTCCACGCGCGGAAAGGTCGTCTCAGCGACCATCTGGACGGCGGCGGCGCGGGAAAGCTCGCTCAAACCAGGAGGGATTGCGACAGCATCGGCCTGAGCGAGCACGACGCTGTCGCCATCCGGCACCAGATCGGCCAACGCCTGCAGGCTTCCGGCGTCGTCCGATGCGGTAGCGGCAAACGGCACGATCGCGGCCGGATAGCGGCGGGCGTGCCGGTTTCCCTCCGCCAAGGTCGCATGCACACTGGAAAGGGCCGTCCAGACCGGACGATCGAGACAATGGCTCATGGCTTGTTCCTTTCCGGCAGGACGGCCCGTTGATCCAGCCGTGCGACGGCAAGACGGTCCTCGATTGCGGAGAGCTGTTCGAGCAAGGGCCCCGTCAGGTCGCCGCACAGATCGGCGACGGCAGCCTCGATCAAAGGCCAGGCCTGCTGCCTGGTCGTGTCGACGAGGCGATGGCCTTCTCCTGTCAGCGTGACCAGACGCCGCCTCTGATCGTCCGGCGCCGGGCCGGCCTCGACCAGCCCGAGCGCCTCGAGCTGGGCGAGACTGCGCGTCGCGCCCGGCTGCGTGATGCCGACTGCCTGCGCCAATTCACCAACGCCGAGTGGCCCCTCCCGGGCGAGCGCTGCCAGGAAGGGATATTGGCTGGCCGGCACTCTGTCGTCGAACACTTCGAGGAAGCGCTGCGTATCTGCCTGCAGCCGCTCGCCGAGTCGCTTCAACCGCGTGCCGAGGGTGAGATAACCAAACTCCCGAACGACATCCACCATGCCTGCCTCCTAGATATATAACAAGTTATATAACACGTTATATATTGAAGCAAGCCTTCGTTCCGAAGGCGCGATCAACGGCCCGAGCCCCTTTCTCCGGCGCCCGAAGCTCTCCAGCACCGCCAGCGGCTTGCCAATGCCGGCCGATGATGGGACACACGGCCTGTCACAATGGAACCGGCCGCGTCATGAACCCATCCTCCGAAACGGTCGCAAGAAGCGCCACTGCCACCCCGGCGCTGCGCTACTGGCTGGCCGGCGCCGGCCTGATCGTCCTCGCGGCGCTGATTCTCTACGCCATGGGTCGCAATCCGATCTGCACCTGCGGCACGGTAAAACTATGGGTCGGCGATCCCAACACGGCCGACAATTCCCAGCACATCGCCGACTGGTACACGCTTTCGCACATCATCCACGGCTTCCTGCTCTTTGGCCTGTTCTGGCTGGTAGCCCGGGGCCGCCCGCTCGGCTTCCGGGCCCTCCTGGCCCTGGTGGTCGAGGCGGGCTGGGAGATCCTGGAAAACAGCCCGCTGATCATCAACCGCTATCGCGAGGGTACCATCGCGCTGGGCTATGAGGGCGACAGCATCCTGAACTCGGTGAGCGATATCCTGTTCATGCTGGTGGGCTTCCTCATCGCCTCGCGCCTGCCCGTCTGGGTCACTGTGGCGCTTGCCATCTTCTTCGAGCTTCTGGCCCTCTACGCCATCCGCGACAACCTCACCCTCAACGTCATCATGCTGGTCTATCCCATCGCCGGCATCAAGACCTGGCAAAGCGGGTTGTAAGGTCCCGGTCCAGTTGACAAATCGGCCCCGCCTTCGCCAAGTCTTCGCCTTGCGAAGGGAGCCGACTGCCTTGGCCAGATCATATCGCATCCTCTTCCTCAGCGTCTCCGCCGGGGCCGGCCATATGCGGGCCGCCGAGGCCCTGAAGGAAGCCACGCTCCTGCTGGCGCCCGATGCCGAGGCGCAGCATCTGGACGTGATGGACTATGTGCCCTCGACCTTCCGCAAGATCTATACGGATTACTACATCAAGCTCGTCACCAAGCATCCGGCCCTGTGGGGCATGCTCTACCAGGCGAGCTCGGAGGCCCCGCCCGACGCGGTCTCCCAGAAATTGCGGCGGGCGGTCGAGCGCCTCTCGACCCGGCCGCTGCGCAGCGCCATCGACGAGTTCGCGCCCGACGCCATCGTCTGCACGCATTTCCTGCCGGCCGAACTCCTGATGCGCGAGATCGGCAAGGGGCGCATCAGTGTGCCAGTCTTCGTGCAGATCACCGATTTCGACCTCCATCGCATGTGGGTGATCCCGCGCATGGCCGGTTTCTTCGCCGGCAACCAGGAGGTCGCCTTCCGCCTCACCGCCCATGGCATCGAGGCCCGGCAGATCCATGTCACCGGCATTCCGATCATGCCGGCCTTCGCGCAGGAGCACGACCGCGCAGCCTGCGCCGCCGCCTTCGGGCTCGATCCCATGAGGCGCACCTATCTCCTGATGGGGGGTGGCGCGGGGCTCGGCGTCGGACCGGTGGCCAAGCGCCTCACTGCCGCCGATCCCGAGCTCCAGCTCGTGGTGCTGGCCGGCAAGAACCAGAAAGCGCTGGCGGAACTCCAGGCCCTGGCCCAGAGCCGACCCGGCCGGCTCTTTCCGCTCGGCTTCACCAATGAGGTGCCGCGCCTGATGGCAGCGGCGGATCTGGTCATCACCAAGCCCGGGGGCCTCTCCACCTCCGAATGCCTGGCCATGGGCGTGCCGATGCTGCTCAGCAGCCCCATTCCGGGCCAGGAGGAGCGCAACGCCGATTATCTCATGGAGAATGGCGCCGCCATGAAGGCCATCGACGAGATCGGCCTCGAATATCACGTCGCCCTGCTGAAGGCCGAACCGCAGCGCCTGGAAGCCATGCGCCGCCAGGCCCGCGCCTTGGGTCGCCCGCAGGCCGGGCAGGATGCCATGCGTATCGTGCTGGAGGCCCTGGCGTGAGCGTTCCCAACCACGCCCCCGCCGCGCCGCGACGCGGCGGCCTCGCCCAGCCCGTGGCACTCGTCGCCATGGTGCTCGTGCTCGCCTTCTTCTTCGCCAATGTCGAGATCCAGATCGAGGGCGGCCATGGCTGGGCCACCAGCCTGCCGACCTGGCGCATCGAGCATCACTGGCTGCTCGACATTGTCTGGGGCGGGCGGCCGATGACCGGCTACCATGCCTGGGTGTTTCCCTTCATGGCGATCTTCTTCCATTTTCCGCTGGTGTTCGCCTGGACCTGGTCGTGGCGTCTGGAAGCGCGCGTGATCGCCTGCATCATGATCTTCTGGCTGAGCGAGGACTTCCTGTGGTTCGTCCTGAACCCGGCCTTCGGCCTCGCCCGTTTCAGCCCCGAATTCGTGCCCTGGCACATCCACTGGTTCTGGCTGGCGCCGGTGGACTACTGGACCATGTCGACGGCAGGCATCCTGCTGATGGTCTGGTCTTATCGGGGGCATAGGCGCCCGCTTACTGCCCCGGCGTCAGCCGGCTAAGGGGTCTCGTGCTGTCGGGCCAGTCGACGCTCATCGCCAGGGCCCACAGGCAAGCGAGCGGCAAGGCCAGGAACAGAGCCGATTGCTCCGGCCAATGCGGTGTGGCGGCCTGGACGAAGGGCGCCGCCAGCACGATGACGAATCCCACCGCTGTCACCGCCAGCGCCAGCCATTGATAGAGGTTGAGGCCACCGCGCACCGGCGTCTGCGGTTCGCCGCGCAGCCCTTCTTCGGCGAAGCGGGCGATGCCGAGCTGCCAGCAATAGAGGCCGGCGACCAGCCAGGCATCGCCACTCACCACCAGCACGCGCCAGAGCAGCAGCGCCGCGAGAAGATTGGCGAGCATGGAGAACACCGGCGCCGGCTCGATCGGCCGCCCGAGCATGCCCGCGATCAGCCCGACCCGCGACAGGGGATGGCGATAGGTCAGTCCGGCGCCGAGCGGTGCCGAAACGGCCAGCGCCGCGCCATGGCAGCAACCTTGCGCCAGGCAGCGCAGCCGCCCCAGCATCTGGGCGATGCAGAGCCCGATCGCGCAGGCGGCCAGCATCGCACCGTCGATGACGCCTGACACCGTCAGCAGGCTGGCCGCGAGGCTGGCTCCGATCAGGCCGCCGAAAAAGCCGAGCGGGCGCGAAAGCTTGCTGCTCGCCTCGACGGCCTGGCCAAAGACCACCGCGCCGGCGAGCCCCGCCAGCAGCATGGCGACCATCGGCCCGAGCTGGTGCGGCGGCGCCAGGCTCGCCGTGGCGAGGAAAGCGAGGGCTCCCGCAGCCAGGATATAAAGACCATGCGGAAAGAAGCGCATCGAGCCGAGGCGCAGCGGCCGCCAATCATTGGCCACCCTCTCGGCCAGGCGCAACAGGCCATGCCAGGCCGCCTCGATGTTGAGGCAGAGCAAGGCCAGGACAATGCCGCAAAGAAGATCGGCAAGAGAATGCATGCCGGTCACATGGCAGGCGGCGAGCTGCAGCAGCGCAAGCGGATAGATGAGGGCCGCACCGAAGCGCTCACGCCAGAAGAAGGCGGCCACCACGATCCAGAAGGCATGGAAGGACGGCAATGCCGCGGTGATGCCGTCGCTGCCGCGCTCCAGCTGCAACCACCAGCCGATGAGATTGTCCGGCGGCACGCCGCGCAGGGGTGCGACGGCCGGCAACAGCGCGAAGACGAGCCCGCCGATCACCGTCCCGCTCCAGCCGGCCAGCACGAAACGGCGCAGCGAGGCGAGATCCGGCACGAGGAAGGGCACGGCCAGCGCGAAGACATAAGTGAAGCTATAGGCAGCCACCAGGCCGGGCCAGAAGGGCAGGTCCCGTTCGAACGGCAGATAGGTATCGAAGGCATCGGCGGCCGGCGGCAGCGCGGCAAAGACGCAATAGACCACGGTCCAGGCGGGGAAGACGGCAAGCGTGGCGCCGAGCCTGCGACGGAGATCGGCCGGCAGTGGCCAATTCTCCGGCAGGCCGATCGCGGGGTCCTGCCGGCGCGCGCCCAGGCGCCGATCGGTCGCCCGCGCCTCATAGCCCATCACCAGTGCAAGGGCGGCCGAACCGGTCCAGGGCGTCAGGATGAACAGGCCGGCAAACGAGCCGCCCCAGAGAGAGAGGCCGAGCACGATGAGCGTGAAACCGACATAGGCGGGATGGGCCAGCCAGGCATAGAGCCCGTCCTCGACGCGCCGGCGCGTGGGATAGGCATTCATCGGCAGGCCTTTACCGCGCAGCATCAATACGAGGATGGCCGCGACCACCAGAATCAGGCCCAGCCCGGCCATGGTGCCGCCGGCCAGCGGCCAGGCTTCGATGGCGATGCCGAGGCGGGCGTCGAGATGCCAGGCCGTCACCAGCAGGAGGACGGGCAGGCCGACGCAGAACAGGGCGCCATAGGCGACAGGGCCGATGCGCTTCATGCCAGGGCGACCTTTTCGAAAATCACGTATCCCTCGTCCTCCGAGCCGTCCGAGAAGGCGATCCTGGCCGGCGCCATGTGCTTTTCTTCCTTCAAATTACGGATCATCGCCGGCAGGCCGTAGCGCAGCGGGCCGAGCAGGCGCAGGCGCTGCGATACCGGCTGGGCGATCAGCGTACGGGCCGGTCCGCAGATCAGGGTGCCGCTGGCCGCCCCGGTAAAGGCGAAGGAGCGCGGCAGGTCGAAATGATCGAGACAAGCGGGAACGCCGTCCAGGAACAGCCATTGCCGCGGCTGTTCATGCTCCCAGACGATCCAGACCAGGCTGGTGTGGCGGCCGGTGAAGCGACCCCAATGCAGGGTACGGATCGGCCAGCGCGTCGGCCACAGGTCGATGGCGAGCGTTTCGAAATAGCCAAGGCCGGTCGCTTCGCCTTCACCGGCCCTTGTGATGCGCACCTCAGCCAACGGCATGCGCGCCTGCCAGTGCAAGGCGCCGGCCGGTTCGTCATGAAGCACCACATCCGGCGTGGCCGCCCCGCAGGAATGCCAGGCGAGGGCGATATCGCCGCATCGGGCCGTGATCGCTCTCCCATGGGTCATCGGCGCCGCACGCAACCACTGGCGAAGCTCTCTCGTGCCGCAGGGGCGGATCGTGGCAAGGCTGGCATAATGCAACGCCAACAGGCCCAGGCGCAGGGTTGCGGAATAGAAAATCACCACCGTCCCATCGTCGAGGATGGCATCGCCATAATGCTTGTCGAGGCGAAGGCGGCCCAAAGGCAGGTCCGGATGGGAGGAGCTTGGTCGATCCTTGTTAGAAGAAAGCCTCCCCGTCGACAAGAAGAGGACGGAACAATCCTGTCGGCGTCGCCGATCTTCAGGCCGGATGCTTAATGGGCGATGGAAATACCGTAACTCTGCGTCGTCCAGCCGAAAGCGCAAATAGACTGGGATGCTTGCGTACTGGTGTCTGCTTGGCGTGGACGAAACAGCGAAAATCGGCTTCCTAGCAGGATATTGGTTTCAGGGTTGCATGATGATTCGCCGTTCGCTGTCCTTTGCATTGCTTACCGTTTTACTTGCCGCCTCGCCCGCCCTTGCCCGAGACGCCGGCATCTGTCGCGGCTTCAATCTTGAGGATGATCCGCTCGGCGTCGATCTCTACGAAGTCACCGCGCCGGGCCGGACCTATTTCGTCAAGGGCGCCTCTTCGGACGGCGAGGATTGCCCCTCGACCTCGCCCGAATGCCAGGCCCGCAGCTTCCTGATCGCCGGCGACCGCGTGGTGGTGAACCGCACCGCCGGCGGCTTTGCCTGCGCGAGCTATCTCAACCGCAAGGGATCGGACGTGGCGCTCTGGCTGCCGCTCTCGGCCCTGCGCAAGAGCAATGCCCAGCCCGATTGGGAAGGCAATTGGCGCAACGCCGAGGGCAACGCCATCCTCGAGATCAAGGAGATCAAGGGCGGCGATATCTCGGTGAACGGCTCGGCTTCCTACAACAATGGCCAGAGCGTCAATACCGGCGAATTCAACGTCTTCGGCGAGGCGCGGGAATCGACGCTCAGTTTCGCCTATGACGGCGAGAAGCAGGGTCGCATCGAGGACGCTCGCAGCGGTGACGGCACCTGCACCATGCGCATGGCGCAGCTCGGCCCCTATATCGCGGTGGTCGACAACAATGCCTGCGGCGGGTTGAACGTCACCTTTACAGGCCTTTATTTCAGGCAATGATCAGAGAAAAAGACATGTTCCGTTCCAGTCTGGGCGCCGTATTGCTGCTCGCCGCCACCACCGGTTCCGCCTTCGCCGCCAACGGCGTCTGCCGCGGCTTCAACTTCCAGAACGATCTTTCCGCCATCAGCCTCTACGAAGTCGCCGAGAGCGGGCGTACCTTCTTCATCAAGGGCCCGACCAGCCAGCGCGAAAGCTGCCCGTCCCTCTCGCCGTCCTGCCGGCAGCGTTCCTTCCTGGTCGAGGGCGACAAGGTGGTGGTGAACGAGATCGAGGGCGATTTCGCCTGCGCCAACTATGTCGACCGCAAGGGCACCGACATTGCGAGCTGGCTGCCCCTGTCGTCCCTGTCGCGGGTCCAGGTCCAGCCGCGCTGGGACGGGCGCTGGAGCACCTATGACGGGCGCTCGGTCATCACCATCAAGACCGGCCAGGGCGGGCGCATGTTCGTGCGCGGCAACGCCACCTACGATACCGGCTCCTATGTCAACACCGGCGAGTTCGAGGTCGAGGGTGACGCCAACGAGCGCGACTTCGCCTTCGGCTATTATGGCGGCCAGCAGATGGGCTACGAGGAGGCCAATGCCGGCCCCCGGCGCTGCGCGGCGCGCATGGTCCAGCTCGGCCCCTATATCGCAGTGATCGACAACGACGCCTGCGGCGGGCAGAACGTGCGCTTCACGGGGCTTTATTCGCGGCAATAGTTTGGAGCGCGGACATCCTGTCCGCTCTTCTTCCCACCCGCTCCGCGCGCGGAAAGAAGAATAAGTCTATCTGAGGGGCGAGCAGACATGGCTGATAAGAAACGCCCCTTACAGCCCGAAGCAGAGTGGCATTCCCGAGGCTATCTTCCGCATTGGGAAGCCGGCGAGAATCCGCAAAGCATCACCTTCCGTCTTGCAGATTCTCTGCCGGTCGAATTGCTTCAACGTTGGACGCAGGAGTCAGAAAGCTCGGAACGCTCTCCGAACTCCACCGATCGACGACGGCGCTACGAAGAGGCGCTGGACAAGGGCCATGGCGAAGCTCTTCTAGTCCATCCCGATGCAGGTGCTACCGTACAGAGCGCCCTGCTCCATTTCGACGGAGTGCGATATCGCCTCCATGCCTGGAGTGTCATGCCAAACCACGTGCATGTCCTGAGCACACCGATCGACGGACATGCGCTGTCCGCAATCGTACACTCCTGGAAGTCTTTCACGGCACTCCAAATCAATCGAGCCCTGGGACGACAGGGAACGCTTTGGTTCCCCGAATATTTCGATCGGCGGATCAGGGACGAGAAACATTTTGAGACCGTTCGTTACTACATCGAACAGAATGCGGTGGCGGCCGGCTTATGCGCGCGAGCGCAAGACTGGGCCTTTTCAAGTGCAGCGCACACGCGTCTCCGATGACGCGTGTGGCTTCGAAGAGCGGACAGGATGTCCGCGCTCCAAATTTTCCTACCCCCGCATCCTCAACCCCTTGGGATCGAACAGCGGTTCGGGCGCGACCCTGGCCGGGCGCCGCTCGCCGATGATCTCGATCTCATAGGCCGCGGTGGCGTCGAAGGCGGCGGCCTCGACATAGCCGAGCGCCACCGAGGCCTTGGCGTGATGGGCATAGCCGCCCGAGGTGACCCAGCCCACCACCTTGCCATCCCGCCAGATCGGTTCGTCGCCGATGACGTCGGCATCGAGGGCATCGACCACGAAGGTGGCGAGGCGGCGTTTGGGGCCTTCGTCGCGGGCGCGCAGCAAGGCATCGCGTCCGATGAAATCGCTCTTCTGGGTCGAGACGAAGCGCTCCAGCCCGGCCTCCCAGGGCGTATAGATCGGCCGGTATTCACGCGACCAGGAACCGAAGCTCTTTTCGAGCCGCAGCGCGTTGAGGGCGCGGCCGCCGAAGAGCCTGATGCCGAGGCCCGCCCCTTCCTTCATCAGCAGGTCGAACAGCGCGCGCTGGTGCTCGGGCTTGACCCAGATCTCATAGCCGAGATCGCCCGTATAGGTGACGCGCCCGATCAGGGCGGGAACGGTGCCGACATTGAAGCGGCCGACCGCCATGAAGGGGAAGGTCTCCTTCGACAGGTCGGCATCGACGAGACGGGCAAGGAGTTCGCGCGATTTCGGACCGGCGACCTGTAGGCCGACGAGGTCGAGGCCATGGGCGCGCAGGGTAACGCCGGCCTCGGGCAGATGGGCCTGGAACCAGCGCATGTGATACTGCTCGGCAAGCCCCGAGCCGAAGATCATGAAGCGGTCATCCGCCTCGCGGGCCAAGGTGAAGTCGCCGATCAGCATGCCGTTCTCGTTCAGCATGGGCGTGAGCACCATGCGCCCCCTGGCCGGCAGGCGGTTCGGCAGGATGGTGTCGAGCCAGGCTTCCGCTCCCTTGCCGCTGATCTCGTATTTGGCGAAGTTCGAGATCTCCAGGAGGCCGACGCCCTCGCGCACCGCGGCACATTCGGCGGCGACATGCGGGAAATCGTTGGCGCGGCGGAACGAGAACTCGTCCCTGGCCTCTGCCTTGGACGGCGCGAACCAGAGCGCGTGCTCCAATCCGTTCATGTCGCCGAACACGGCATTGCGGCTCTCCAGCCGGTCATAGACAGGCGTGGTGCGGAAGGGACGAGCCGCCGGCAGTTCCTCGTTGGGAAAGCGGATGCGGAAGCGCCGGGCATAGTTCTCGCGCACCTTGGCGTTGGTGTGGGAGAGCGTGGTCCAGTCGCCATAGCGGGCGACGTCCATGCCCCAGACGTCGAAGCCGGGATCGCCATGCACCATCCAATTGGACAAAGCGAGGCCGACGCCGCCGCCCTGGGAGAAGCCGGCCATCACGCCGCAGGCCACCCAGTAATTGCGCAGGCCCCTGATCGGGCCGACCAGCGGATTGCCGTCGGGCGCGAAGGTGAAAGGGCCGTTGATGATGCGGCGGATGCCGGCATTCTCGAAGGCCGGGAAATGGCGGAAGCCGACTTCCAGCGACGGGGCGATGCGGTCGAGATCGGGGTCGAGCAGATTCTGGCCGAAATCCCAGGGCGTCACCTTCTCTGACCAGGGCACGCAGGCCTGCTCATAGGTACCCAGCAGCATGCCGCCGCGCTCCTGGCGCATATAGATCTCGCCCTCGAAATCCAGCGCGGTGATCACCTCCTTGCCGGTGGAGGCGTTGATCTCGGCGACCTCGGGCATGTCCTCGGTGAGGAAATACATGTGCTCCATGGCGAGCACGGGCAGCTCCAGCCCGACCATGCGGCCGCATTCGCGTGCCCACAGGCCGCCGCAGTTCACCACATGCTCGGCATGGATGGAGCCCTGCTCGGTGACGACGTCCCAGCTGCCGTCCTCGCGCTGGGCCATGTCGACGACGCGGTTGCGCAGCACGATCTCGGCGCCGAGGATCTTGGCCGACTTGGCATAGGCATGGGTGGTGCCATAGGGGTCGAGATGCCCCTCCAGCGGATCGTACATCGCGCCGGCGAACTGCTTTTCGTCGATCAGCGGCATCAGCTTCTTGGCTTCGGCGGCCGAGATGATCTCGGTATGCATGCCCAGATACCGGCCCTTGGCATGGGCCATCTTCAGCCAGTCCATGCGTTCCTTGGTGCCGGCCAGCATGACGCCACCTGTGAGATGCAGGCCGCAGGACTGGCCCGAAAGTTCCTCGATCTCCCGATAGAGCTCCACGGTATATTGCTGCAGCTTGGCAACGTTGGGATCGCCGTTGAGCGTGTGGAAGCCGCCCGCCGCGTGCCAGGTCGAGCCCGCCGTCAGCTCCGCGCGCTCGATCAGGGTGATATCCGTCCAGCCGGCCTTGGCGAGATGGTAGAGCACCGAGCAACCGACGACGCCACCGCCGATGACGAGGACACGGGTGTGGGATTTCATGGGGGAGATATCCTAAGATCGAGAGTGAGCGGTACAGGCGGTGATTTCCCGGGTGCGCGGACGTCCCGTCCGCATCTTCCCTTCCATCAAGCGTATCGTTTCCAAGAAGCGGACGGGACGTCCGCGCACCCGGATTAGAAATCCGTGGGCGCGCCGCCCTCTTCCTTGCGCTTCGCCACGAAGGCGGCCAGTTCCTCGCGGATGGCCGGATCCATCGGCGGTTCCTCATAGGCAGCGAGGCGCTCCTTGTAGAGCCGGTTGGCGCGGTCGTACCCGGTAGGCGATCCCGCCTCCTGCCAGGTCTCGTAATTGCGCCAGTCCGAGATCATCGGGGCGAAGAAGGCGTTGCGGTAGCGTGCCTGGGTATGGGCGCAACCGAAGAAATGCCCGCCTGGCCCGACTTCGCGCACCGCCTCCAGCGCCAGCTCGTCGTCATCGACCTGGAACGGCATCAGGAAATGCGTGATCATGTCGAGGAGATCGGCGTCGATCACCATCTTCTCGAAGCTCGCATGCAGGCCCCCCTCCATCCAGCCGGCGCCATGCATCAGCAGGTTGACCCCGCCCATCACCGCGCCCCACAGCGAGAACACGCTCTCATAGGCGGCCTGCACGTCGATGGTGTTGGCGGCGCAGGTGTTGGAGGAACGATAGGGCAGTCCGTAGCGGCGGGCGAGCTGCCCGCCGACCAGTGCCGCCTTCATCTGCTCGGGCGTGCCGAAGGCGGGCGCGCCGGTCTTCATGTCGACATTGGAGGTGAAGCCGCCATAGGCGAAGGGTGAGCCCGGCCGCACCGACTGGGCCAATACCAGCCCGGCCAGCGCCTCGGCATTCTGCTGGGCCACGGCACCGGCGATCGTCACCGGGGCCATGGCACCCGCCAGGGTGAAGGGCGTGAGCACGGTGACCTGGTTGCGGCGCGCCATCTGGATCACGCCCTCCATCATCGGCGTATCCAGGCGCAGCGGCGAGGAGGAGTTGATGATGGTGAAGAGCGAGGGCTCGCGCTCCAATGTCTCCTGGTCGATACCGCGAGCGATGCGCGCCATCTCGATGGCGTCGAGATTGCGCTCGCGGCCCAGCGAATAGGCATGGATGGGCTTGTCCGACAAGGTCAGCATATCCCAGAGCGCATCGAGATGGCGCACGGAGGCATGGATATCGGCCGGCTCGACCGGATAGCCGCCCCACAGATGGATGCTGTCGAGCGTGTGCCCGAGCCGGATGAGGTTCTGATAATCCTTGCGGTTGCCGGGCCGGCGGCCGCCCTCGCGGTCGGCCACGTTGGGCGCGCTCGCCACCGAGCAGAAGGCAAGATGGTCGCCGCCGAGCACGACGTTGCGGGCCGGATTGCGCGCATGCAGCGTGAAGCTCTGCGGCGCCAGGCCGATTTTCGATTCGACCAGCCCGCGCGAAAAACGCACCCTGTCGGAATTGGGATCGACCTCGGCGCCTTCGGCCTTGAGAATGGCCTTGGCCTCGGCATGCAGCACGTCGAGGCCGATCTCCTCCAGGATCTGCAGCGAGGCGAGATGGATGGCCTCGAGCTGGTCCGCCGAGACGGCGTTGACCGCCGGAAACGGCCGCCGGGGCTGGGGCCGCGAAGTCGGGGCAGCGCTGCCGGCACGCTGGCGCTCCTCCCGGCCGCGGCGGCGCGGCCGCTCCGAGGTTTCGAGCGAAAGTTCCATCGGGCTTTGCATGGCAGGCTGATCCTTTTGTCCGATCAGCCTAGCGCGCGCTCCGACGCATCGCCACGGCGAAACGGCGCTATCATTTTTTTGGATCGGGCCATCGAATAAAGGCGCACACGGCGCGCGGGAAGCAGAGATAGAGTTGGTGGGCCGCCATGTCCGGGGGGCGGGTCTTCGGACCCGGCCTTACCTGGTCGGCTCAGTGTTCCATGCCGGTCTGAAGACCGGCACCCCAACTTCTCGAGATCCCGCATGTCCCGCTACCAGCTCTCCCACCTGCCACGCATCACCGGAGGGCCAGGGGCCCGGGAACTCGCCGGAGAGCTTACTGCCGCCAGGCTCGGCAAGGGCGCACAGGTGCTGCTGGTCGCCGATCCCGGCCTGAAGGCGACCGGCCTGATCGACGACGTCGAGGCTTCGCTGCGCAAGGCTGGGCTCGGCGTCTCCGTCTTCTCCGAGTTCGGCGGCGATCCCACCATCGCCTCGGCCGATGCCGCAGCCGCCCAGGCGCGGCGGACCAAGGCGAAGGCGGTGGTGTCACTGGGCGGAGGCTCCGCGCTCGACCTCGGCAAGGTAGTGGCGGCGGTTGCGACCACCGCCGCCACGGCCCGGCGATCCGCCGAGGCCTATGAATTGTGCAAGCGCCCCTTCCCGCGCAAGCGCCTGGTTTCGCTGGTCATTCCCACCACCTCCGGCACCGGCTCGGAATGCACCCGCACCGCCATCCTCACCCGCTCGGACAAGGCCAAGGTCTGGCTCTGGGGCGAGGAGCTCAAGCCGGACGAGGTGATCCTCGATCCGGAAACCACACTCTCCTTGCCGCCGGTGCTGACGGCCTGGACCGGCATCGACGCCCTCGTCCACGCGCTGGAGGCCACCACCAACGGCAACGCCACGCCGGCCAACAATGTCTATGCGCATGAGGCCATCCGCCTCGCCGTCGGCAATCTGCCTGACGCCGTCGGCAAGGGCAGCGATCTCGCCGCCCGCGAGGGGCTGCAGCGCGCCGCCGCGCTCGCCGGCATCGCCATCGACAATTGCGGTACCGCCGTCGCCCACAATATCGGCCATGCACTGGGCTCGCTGCGCCCGGTACAGCATGGCCGCTCGGTGGCGCTCGGCATGATCGCCACGCTCGACTGGAACATCGAGGACGATGACGGGCGCTTCGCCGCCGCGGCGCGGGCGATGGGATTGACATCGTCAGCCGACCTGCCCGCCGCCTTCGAGACACTGGTGCGCGCCATCGGCATCAAGGTCTCGCTTGCCGACGAATTCGCAGGCATCACCGCCACGCGCCTCGCCGAGCAGATGGCCCGGCCCGAGAATGCCGCGATGCGCGTTTCCAACCGCCGTACGATCGAGGAGGCCGATCTGCTCCGCTTCGCCGAACGCGTGCTGACGCAGGCCTGATCCTGGGACCGCCGGCATCTTGCCGGCTCTCCCTTTCCCCACGCTTTTCGTTTCCAAGAGCCGGCAGGATGCCGGCGGTCCCAGGAAGTATCATGCTCACCACCCCCTTCACTCGCTCCGACTGGGAAGCCAAGGCCGCAGCCCTCAAGCCGGAAGGCCGTGCCTTCATCGACGGCCGCTACGTTCCCGCTCTTTCCGGCAAGACCTTCACCAAGACCTCGCCGATCGATGGCCGGGTGATCGCCGAGGTCGCCGATTGCGGCGCCGAGGACATCGAGGCAGCGGTAAAAGCAGCCCGCACCGCCTTCGAGGACGGGCGTTGGCGCTTGAAGCCGCCAGCCGAGAAGAAGCGCATCCTCCTGCGCTTCGCCGAGCTTGTCCGGGCCGATCTCGAGCATCTCGCCTTGCTCGAAACCCTCGATGTCGGCAAGGTCATCGGCAATTCACTCGCGGTCGACGTGCCCTTCTGCGCCGATTGCATCCAGTATTACGCCGAGTTCGCCGACAAGAGCTTCGACGAGGTCGCGCCAACCGGGCCCAACGATCTCGGCATCGTCAGGCGCGAGCCGCTCGGGGTGATCGGCGCCATCGTGCCCTGGAACTATCCGCTGATCATCACCGCCTGGAAGATCGGTCCGGCCCTGGTGGCCGGCAATTGCGTGGTGCTGAAGCCGGCAGAGCAGTCGCCGCTCTCGGCGCTGCGCCTCGGCGAACTCGCCCGGCAGGCCGGCCTGCCCGACGGCGTGCTCAATGTCGTGCCCGGTTTCGGCGAGAAGGCCGGCAAGCCCCTGGCATTGCATCAAGACGTCGACATGATCTCCTTCACCGGCTCCACCGAGGTCGGCAAGCTGATGCTGCGCTATGCCGGCGAAAGCAACATGAAGCGCGTGGCGCTCGAATGCGGCGGCAAGAGCCCGCATGTGGTGCTCGCCGATGCCGATCTCGACGCCGCCGCTTCCGGCATCGCCTGGGGCATCTATTACAATCAGGGCGAGACCTGCCATGCCGGCTCGCGCGTGATCGCCCATGCCTCGATCAAGGACGAACTGGTCCGCAAGATCGGCGAGGTCGCGGCGCAGCAGATCCCCCTCGGCCATCCGCTCGATCCCGCCGCCCAGATGGGTGCCCTGGTCGAGAAGGGCCATATGGAGCGCGTGCTCTCCTATATCGACATCGGCACGAGGGAAGGCGCTACGGTTGCCCATGGCGGCAGCCGGGTGATGGCGGAGACCGGCGGCTATTATGTCGAGGCCACCATCCTCGACGGCGTCGAGCCGCAGCACCGCGTCGCGCGCGAAGAAATCTTCGGCCCGGTCGTGGTCGTCAGCACCTTCACAGACGAAAACGAGGCGCTGCGCATGGCCAATGATTCCATCTACGGCCTCGCAGCGGCGGTATGGACCGGCAATATGAACGCCGCGCATCGCTTCACCTCGGGCATCCGCGCCGGCACGGTGTGGGTGAACTGCTTCGACCGTTCCTCGCTCGCCACGCCCTTCGGCGGTTTCCGGCAATCGGGCTTCGGCCGTGACCGTTCTCCGCACGCCATCGAGAAGTACATGGACTTCAAGACGGTGTGGACGGCGTATTCCTAACTCCGGGTGCGCGGACGTCCCGTCCGCATCTTGGAAACGCAGCACTCGATATTGAGGAAGAGGCGGACGGGACGTCCGCGCACCCGGAGAAGAACATGAAAATCACCGGCATCGAGATCACCCACCACCGCCTACCCCTCGACCCGCCTTTCCATGCGAGCTGGGATTCCAAGCCCCGCACCGCCTTCGACGCCACCATCGTGCGTGTTTCCACCGACGAGGGCCTCACCGGCTACGGCTCGGGCGACACCATGACCGGTTTCGAGGACCATGAGCGCTTCTTCATCGGCCAGGATCCGATGGCGATCGAGCGCCATTACCGCATCCTCTCCAACATCCAGTTCCATTACGGCCGCTGCTGGCCGCTGGACCTGGCGCTGTGGGACCTCGCCGGCAAGATCACCGGGCAACCGGTGTGGAAGCTGCTCGGCGGCCTCTCCAACAAGGTCGCCGCCTATGCCTCCTCCGGCACGCTGCGCAAGCCCGAGGAGCTCGCCGACGCAGCTGAGATCTATCTCGGCCAGGGCTTCAAGGCGCTGAAGATCCGCTTTCATCGCGGCGACTGGCGGGCCGACATCAAGGCGCTGGAGGCGGTGCGCGGGCGCGTCGGCAGCCGGCTCGACCTGATGGTCGACTGCAACCAGGGCTGGCGCATGTCCTGGGACGCCTATGCGCCCTGGACGCTCAAGGACGCGATCCCCGTCGCCCGCGAACTCGAACGGCTCGGCGTCTACTGGATGGAGGAGCCGCTGCACCGCTCCGACCGGGAGGGCATGCGGCGCCTGCGCGAAATGGTCGACATCCGCATTGCCGGCGGCGAGATGACGCGCGAGCTCTACGAATTCCGCGACCTCATCCGCGACGGCTGCCTGGACGTGCTGCAGCCCGATGCCGCCCTGGTCGGCGGCATCACGGGCCTGCGCCGCATCGCCGCGATGGCGGCCGAGAACAATCTCACCTTCACGCCGCACACCTGGACCAACGGCATGGGGGTCGCCGCCAACTGCCACCTGACCGCCGGCCTCGCCGACGCGCCCTTCATCGAGTTCCCCTACGACCCGCCGGAATGGAGCCTACCACGCCGCGACTTCATGATGGCCGAGCCCCTGGCGGTCGACGGCGAGGGCATGATCACGCTGAGTGAGGCGCCCGGCATGGGCTACGCGCTGGACGAGACGATGCTGGCGAAGACGCGGGTCGGCTGAGGCTTTCGCCGAAAAACGGCCCTTGATTCCGCCGGGTAGCGCTGCCCCTCACCTGTATCCTCTCCCCGCAAGAGCGGGGCGAGGAGGGCATCGGCGTCGGGCTTCATGCGGAAATCGACTCACCTCGCCCAACCGTTGAGCGAGACGCAGTGCGGCAAGGAGATCCACAACATTTGCGTCCCCTCGCCCCGCTCTTGCGGGGAGAGGATAGAGGTGAGGGGCTACGCCACCGACCAAACAGCTCCTGTTGCCGCGTGCCTCCGCTCCTACCGCCCCCGATGCCGGGACAGCACCAGGGTCGCTCGCGCCCTTATGCCGGGAAAGCGGGTGTTCACCCCGCTCCAGCGCCAGAACAGCCGGTTGCCGCGCCGCCAGGCCGTCACCGTGCCGCCGTCGATGCAGGTACCGCGGCCATAGCGGATATGCTCGCGGTAGCGCACAATGGCACCGTGCTGGCTGCGCCGGATCAGCACCCCGCCGCAATGCAGGCTGGGATAGTCGATGCGGGCGTTGCCCTGGCCGTCGAGGATGAGATGGATGCGCCAGCGGCTGGGCGGCGCGCCACGCTCGCTCTGCACGCCGGTGCCGACCCAGGCAAGATGGCGCTTGGCCGGCGGCGCGGCGGCGACAGCCGGAACCGTCGCGGCGGCAAACAGGAGTAGGAGGACAAGGCGGAGCATGGACTTCATCATCCTTGCCTAGCCAGCCCCTTCAACCTAGGCAAGGCGGTGTCGGCGCGGCCCGCAAAAGGATAGGCTCGCCCCACAATAGCGGGGAAAACCCATCATGGCCGTTGCTGACGATTTCAGACGGATCGCCCTGTCCCTGGGCGGTACCAGCGAGGCGCCGCATTTCGAGCGTACCGCCTTCAGGGCCGTGCGCATCTACGCCACCCTCGCTCCCGACGGCCTCGGCGCCAATCTCCTCTTCACGCCGGAAGAGCAGGAATTCAAATGCCTGCTCGCCCCGGATGTCTTCCGCCCTGTTGCCAATGCCTGGGGTCGGCAGGGCTGGACCACGCTTACTCTCTCAGCCGCCAGCGAAGCGGAATTGCAGGATGCGCTGGCGATGGCGTGGCGGCACGGTGCAGCCAAGAAGAAGAAAGGCTGATAGCAGCTTCCCTGCGGCTCCATCGCCGCTCAGGCCGTCCGCAGCCGCGCCGCGCGCGCCTCCCACCAGACCAGGCCGAGGCTGGCGGCGACGATCAGGGTCGCGCCGGCGAAGACGTGGGGCTTGGGCACATCCTGCCAGAGGAGATAGCCATAGATGAAGGCCCAGACCAGGCCGGTATATTCCACCGGCGCCAGCGCCGAGGCCGGTGCGTAGCGATAGCCCTCATAGAGCAGGTACTGGGCGATGCCGGAGACGAGGCCGAGGCCAAGCATCAGGCCCCAGCCCATGGCATCCGGCGTCTTCCAGATGAAGGGCAGCGCCGCCCCGCACACCAGCACGAACAGGCCCGACGTGGCGATCATCTGGTTGGCCGTGCTCTCGGAGCGGTTGATCAGCCGGATCAGCACCGTGCCCCAGGCCCAGCAGAAGGCGGCGAACAGCACCATGGCGGCCGGCAGGAAATCGGGCCGGCCCGAGGGATCGGCCGCGACGATCACGCCAAGGAAGCCGGCGATCACGGCAAGCCAGCGCGCGACGTTGACCTTCTCCTTCAGGATCAGGATGGAGAGCACGACCGCCATCACCGGCGCACCGAAATACATGGTGGTGAGATCGGCCAGGCCCAGATAGCGCGAGGCATTGTAGAAGCTGAGCCAGGCCACCAGCAAAAGCAGGCCGCGCGAGGTCAGCGCCCATTTGTTGCGACTCTGCCAGATCGGCGGTTGGCCCTGGCGCCAGGCGATCGCCATGCCCACCACCAGGATGACGACCGAGCGCAGGAACAGGATCTGCGGCACCTCATAGCTCGCCACCAGCCATTTGACGGCGGCATCCTGGATGGCGAACAGGCAATAGCCGACCGAGGCCAGCGCGATGCCGGTCAGAGGGCGTGAATCGGGGGGAGTAAGGGGGGGCATGGAGGGGTACGCGAGGCAGCAACGCAGAGCTGATAGAGGGGCTATAGCACCGTCCCCGGCTCGAGGCGAGCGAGAGCCCTGTGCTCAGATGTCGCGATTCGGTGGAATCTTCCTGGCAAGATCCAATACGGTTCGCTTAAACATCTTCCGGATTTGCACGACCCTTGTCATTGCCGGGCCCAACCCGGCAATCCAGCATCTTGCGGTCGGGGCTTGAAGATAGCCCGGTCAAGCCCGGCTATGACACATCGAAGCGTTTTTCCTTTCAGTGAACCGCATCGCGCCAAAACCAGCGGGTGTCGCCGTTCGCGAACCGAAACGTCGTGACCCGCAGACGCCTCTCCTCCTGTGGCACTAACCTCCATGCGTCATCATGCCCCTCGTCCAGGTCGCGCGTAGAACATTGAGTTCAGCCGAACCGGATGATGTAAGAGGATGCGATTTTCTCCCGATCGCCGCGATCAACGGGGTTCGACATCATGGACAGGCGCTGGCTGCCGCTGAACGCTTTGCGGGCCTTCGAGGCAGTGGGGCGGCAAGGCAGCTTCACCGGCGCCGCCCAGAGCCTGCTGGTCTCCCAAAGCGCCGTCAGCCGCCACGTCATCGGCCTGGAAGACTTCCTCGGCGTGCCCCTGTTCGACCGCAAGCCGCCGCAGCCGGCACTCACCGAAGCCGGCAGGCGCCTGCTGCCCGTGGTGGAGAAGGCCTTCGAGCGCATCGACACCACGCTGGAGGAGATCATGCGCGAACGGGGCGAGCCGCAGCGTTCCCTCCGCGTGCTGCTGCCGACGACCTTTGCCCAGCGCCTGGCCGTGCCGATCCTGCGCCATTTCCGGGCCGAATTCCCCGACCTCAAGCTCGACATCGATTCCCGTCCGGTGCCCGGCAATGCCGAGCGCGAGGCCGACGTCGCCGTGATCTACACGCCGCCTCGAGTGGCGCCGCAGGTGCTGGACCTGCTCTGGATGGTGAAGCTCACCATCCTGTGCCATCCCGACGTCGCAGCGCGAGCCGCCAAGACCGACATCGCCGGCTTCCTCGCCACCAATGACCTCCTGCACGTCAAGCTCGACAGCCGCCCTCCCGCCTTCCTGTGGCAGAATTTCGCCCGGGCCGCCCATGTCGCGCCGGGATCGCTCGACCGTGGCCTCATCTTCGATACCGCCCAACTCGCCGTGCAATACGCCCTATCGGGCGAAGGCCTGGCGCTGGTCGATCCCGTGCTGTTCGAGGACGAGATCCGGGCCGGCCGCCTGGTGCGGCCCTACGATATCCATGTCGACGACGGCTATGGCTATTACCTCTCCATCCATCCCGACGACCTCGACCGCCCGGAGATCGCCCTGTTCCGCTCCTGGCTGATCCGCCGTTTCTCGCGCCCGCCCTTCCTCGGAGACGGCACGCCGCCAGCCAGTTGATCCGCCTCCTCCCATACACCGCGTCCAACACCCTCCTGCCACGAGTTCGCTGCCTTGCGTTCCCCCTACGCTTCCATCGCCGCCCTGCTGGTTGCCGTCGCCGGCGTATTGGCCGGCAATGGCGTTCTCACCACTCTTTTGCCGGTGCGCGCCGAGCTCGAACATTTCCCGGCGCTGGCCATCAGCCTGATGGGCTCGGCCTATTTCGGCGGCATGCTCGCCGGCGCCTTCCTGACGCCGCGCCTGGTGCAGCGCTTCGGCCATATCAAGGCCTTCGGCCTGTCGTCGATCTGCGGGGCGGTGATGATCCTGGTCGCCGGCACCCTGGTCGAGCCGCATGCCTGGGTGGTCATCGGCTTCCTGCGCGGCTTCTTCCTGGCCGGCATCTACGCCATCGTCGAAAGCTATCTGCAGGGTAAGGCGGAGAACCGCATCCGCGGGCGCCTGCTCGGCCTCTATTCCATCACCCAATATGGCGGCTGGGCGATCGGCAACCAGTTCATGCGGCTGGGCGATCCGGCTGCCTTCACCATTTTCGGCATCGCTGCGGCCGTGGTCATCGTCTGCCTCGCGCCGCTGCTGCTGATCGAGGATGGCCCACCGCCCAAAGGCACACGCCGGGCCGGCATGCGTCTTCTCTGGCTCCTGCGCACCACGCCGGTCGGCTTCGTCTGCGCCACGCTGATCGGCTTCGCCAATGGCCCCTTCTGGTCACTCACTCCTGTCTACGCCACCAAGCTCGGCATGGACGGGGTACAGACCGGCACGCTGATCTCGGCCATTACCCTGGGCTCGGCCGCCTTCCAGTTCCCGGTCGGCCGGCTCTCCGACGCCTTCGACCGGCGCAAGGTGCTGATCGGCCTCACCGCCCTGACCGCCCTGGTCGAGATCGGCATCTACTGGTCCGGCAAGCTCCTGGTCGGCTGGCCCTTCGTGATCACCGGCTTCGTGCTGGGAGGCATCATCTCCACGCAATATTACGCAAGCTCGGCCTATACCAACGACATCACCGGCCGCGAGAATGCCGTCGGTGTCGCCTCCGCCTTGCTGTTCCTCTACTGCATCGGCGCCGTGCTCGGCCCGATCACGGCCTATTATGTGATGCACTGGCTCGGCGATCCCGGCCTCTATCTCCACAATGCCGGTATTCACGCCGCCATGGCGGTGTTCATCCTGCTCAGGGTGCTGAGGAGCCCGGGACGGGACAAGGCTGACACGACAACGATCTGATCGGTCTCTCACAAAGATCACCTTCTCCCCTTGCGGGAGAAGGTGCCGCCAGGCGGATGAGCGGTCTCATGATCCTATGCCGGTGTATCGGCTCGCCTCATCCGGCGCTTCGCGCCACCTCTAGTCAACTCAAGAGAGTTAACGACACCCGCAAGGCGAGAAGGCCTGTCGCACCCCCGACTTCGCCATCCCTACCAATGCGCCGCCACTGCCGCGCAGCCGATCAGGCCGGGCGTGGGATGGGTGATCAGGCGGATCGGGATCTCGCGCAGGAATTTCTCCAGCGGACTCTTGGCCTCGAAGGCGGCGCGGAAGGCGGCCTCGTCCATCAGCGGCGAGAGCTTCTGCACCACGCCGCCATAGAGGAAGACGCCGCCCTTGGCCGCGAACATCAGGCCGACATCGCCGGAAAAGCGGGCGAGATAGTCGAAGAACAGATGCGTGGCCTCCACCGCCACCGGATCGGCCCCCGCCACAGCCGCCGTGCCGATCTCGGCGGCGCTGCGCTCGGCGGGATGGCCGGCCAGGGTGGCGAGCGCGGTATCGATGCGCTGCAGGCCCGGGCCCGACAATACATGCTCGCCCGAAACGCGGCCGATCTTGCCGCGGATGAGTTCATGCGCCTTGGCCCAGTTCCCGGATGGCGCGCCGATCTCGGCATGCCCGCCCTCGGACGGCACCGCGATCCAGCGCGAGCCGCCGCGCACCAGGGCGCCGACGCCCAGCCCCGTTCCCGGTCCGAGCACCGCCATATTGCCACCGGCCACGGCGGTGGAGACGCTGCCGATCACCGTGGTGTCGGCCTGCGCCAGATGCGGCAAGGCATGGGCGACGGCCTCGAAATCATTGATCACGTCGAGGCGGGCAAAGCGCAGCTCCGCCGCCAGGGTCGGCGGATTGAACAGCCAACTCTGCCGGTTGGTCGGCCCGACCATCTCGCCCGCCACCGGCCCGGCTATGGCGACGACCCCGGCATTGGGCCGTTCGCCGACATCGGCGATATAGGCTTCGATCGCCTCCCGGAAGGTCGGAAACCGCTTGTTCTCGTAATGCCGCTCGCTGCGATAATCGGTGCGGCCCTGAACGACGAGGGCAAACCGGCTGTTGGTGCCGCCGATGTCGCCCAGCAAGGTCAGGTCTGTCATGAGAATCCGTCTTCTTGGTTGTTGCCTATGGCGTTTTACGACTTGATCGGGGCAGCAAGATGTAGCGCCTGCCTTCCTCGCGTCAAAGCCCTTTGAAGGATCGAGCCCGGATCAATCCGGCCGCCCTTCGTGCTGGCGCCAGGCCGGCCCGATCACCGGATGGGCCTGCAGGGTCTTGTACAAGGTCCGGAAAGCCGGCAAGGCCCGCGCCTGTTCATGCCAGCCGGCGATCATGGCGGCATAGACGTCGACGATGGTGACGATATCGCCGAGCAGGAAAGGCCCGACCATCTCATTGGCGAGCAGGGTGAAGATACGGTCGGAATCCCGCTTGGCCGCTTCGGCGACCGCGGCCTTCGCCGCCTCGCTGCCATCGGCCGTGAAGCGATCGGAATAATAGGTCCTCAAGGCCGCCGGATAGGCGTTGGTCGCCAGGAACATCAGCCAGCGCAGCGAGATGGCGCGCGCCGTCGAGCCCGCGGCCGGCAGCAGGCCGGCACCGGCGGAGGCTTCGTCGATGGTGAGCAGGATCGCCGCCGTTTCGGTCAGCACCGTGCCGCTGGGCAGAATCACCGCCGGGACCTGCGCGGCGGGGTTGACAGCAAGGAAATCGGGGGCCTGCTGCTCGCCCTTGTCGGTATCGATCAGGATGCGCTCGGGCGTGATCCCCGCCCAGGCAAAGGCGACGTCGACCACCAGGGAACCGGTGCCGGGACACCAATAGTGCCGCCATTGCCGCATCGCGTCCTCCTCCCGAGCCTTATACTTGCCGTTGTATTGTTAGGCTGGATTCGCCGTCATTGCGAGTTCCGCCAATTCGCGGGATTGGCGGAGCTCGCAATGGCAGCCCCATGATCGGCACATATGAGACGCGACGGAGTGCCAGGCCTCGTTCAGAATCCCTTGATGATTTCCTCGACCATTTTCTTGGCATCGCCGAAGAGCATCATGGTGTTGTCCTTGAAGAAGAGCTCGTTTTCGACGCCGGCATAGCCCGAGCCCATGCCGCGCTTGATGAAGAGGACGGTCTTGGCCTTCTCGACATCGAGGATGGGCATGCCGAAGATGGGCGAGGCCGGGTCGGTCTTGGCGGCGGGGTTGGTGACGTCGTTGGCGCCGATGACGAAGGCGACGTCGGCCTGGGCGAACTCGGCATTGATGTCCTCGAGCTCGAACACCTCGTCATAGGGCACGTTGGCCTCGGCCAGGAGCACGTTCATGTGCCCGGGCATGCGGCCGGCGACGGGGTGGATGGCATAGGAGACGTCGACGCCCTCTTCCTTGAGCTGGTCGGCCATCTCGCGCAGGGCATGCTGGGCCTGCGCCACCGCCATGCCGTAGCCGGGCACGATGATGACCTTGCCGGCATTCTTCATGATGAAGGCGGCATCGTCGGCCGAGCCCTGCTTGACCGGACGCGTCTCCGGGCCCTTGCCGCCGCCGCCGGCCGCCGCCGCATCCCCGCCGAACCCGCCCAGGATCACCGAGATGAAGGAGCGGTTCATGCCCTTGCACATGATGTAGGACAGGATGGCACCGGACGAGCCCACCAGCGCCCCGGTGATGATCAAGGCAAGGTTGCCCAGGGTGAAGCCGATGCCGGCCGCCGCCCAGCCCGAATAGGAGTTGAGCATCGAGACCACCACCGGCATGTCGGCCCCGCCGATCGGGATGATGATCAGCCCGCCCAGCACCAGCGAGGCGATGACGATCAGCCAGAACAGGGTGTGGCTGGCCGAGAGCACGAAGGCGATGATCAGGGCGACCAAGAGCGCGGCCAGGGCCGCATTGATGACATGGCGGCTCGGCAGCAGGATCGGTGCACCCGACATGTTGCCGTTGAGCTTGGCGAAGGCGATCACCGAGCCGGTGAAGGTGATGGCGCCGATGGCCACGCCCAGCGACATCTCCACCAGCGACTGCGCTTCGATCTCCCCGCCATGGGCGATGCCGAAGGCGGCGGGGGCATAGAGGGCGCCGGCGGCCACGAACACCGCGGCCAGGCCCACGCCCGAATGGAAGGCGGCCACCAATTGCGGCATCGCCGTCATCGCCACGCGCCTGGCCACCACGGCGCCGAGCCCGCCGCCGACGGCCAGGCCTGCGACCACCAGCAGCCAGCCCGACACGCCCGAGGGCGGGGACACTGCCAGCGTGGTCAGCACGGCAAGGCCCATGCCGATCATGCCGAAGCGGTTGCCCTGGCGCGAGGAGGTCGGCGAGGACAGCCCGCGCAGCGCCAGGATGAACAGCACGCCGGCGACGAGATAGAGGAACTGGGTGAGATTCACGGACATGGACGCTTCCTCACTGGCCGGCGCCGGCGGCCGAAGAGGCCCCGGTCTTCTTGGTCTTGTCGGCGGTCTTGTCCTTGGGCTTGTACATGGCCAGCATGCGCTCGGTGACCAGGAAGCCGCCGAAGATGTTGATGGAGGCCAGCACCAAAGCCAGGAAGCCGAAGCCGCGGGCCCACCAGGGACCGCTCTCGTCCCCGGCCAAGGCGACGCCGACCGAGAGCAGGGCGCCCACCACGATCACCGAGGAGATGGCGTTGGTCACCGACATCAGCGGGGTGTGCAGGGCCGGGGTGACCGACCACACCACGTAATAGCCCACGAAGATGGCGAGCACGAAGATGGCGAAGCGGAAGACGAAGGGATCGATCGCCCCGCCGGTGGCGGCATGGGCCACGCCTCCCAGCGTGGCGGCGAGCTGGTCGGCATAGTCCTGGGCGTGTCTGGCGGCCTCGCCGGCAGCCTGCGCCGCGGCCTGGGCCTTGTCGAGAAGCTCTTGGGGCGTGTCGGCCATGTCGGTCTCCCTCGATGGGATGGATCTGATTGGGGGCGGACCTTCAGATCCGCCTCTTGATGAGATGCAGTCCGTTCCAGGCGGGGCCCTGCTCCATCTCTCGATGGAGCTGAAGACCCGCCCGCCAAAGATCCGTCAGGCCGGCTGGGGCTGGAAGGAAGGATGCACCACCGCCCCGTCCTTGGTGAGGAGGGTGGCCTTGACCAGTTCGTCCTCCCAATTGGGCGCCAGCGTCTTTTCCTTCTTGTCGACCAGCGTCTCGACGAAGGCGAAGAGGTTGCGGGCATAGAGCGAGGAGGCGGAGGCGGCCAGGCGGCCGGGTACGTTGAGATGGCCGATGATCTTGACCCCGCCCGGCGTGACCACGACCTCGCCGGGGCGGGCGCCCTCGACATTGCCGCCGCGCTCGACGGCCAGGTCCACCAGCACGGAGCCGGGCTTGAGGCTGTCCACCATCGCGGCCGAGACCAGGCGCGGGGCGGGCCGGCCGGGGATCAGGGCGGTGGTGATGACGATGTCCTGCTTCTTGATGTGCTCGGCCACCAGGGCGGCCTGCTTGGCCTGGTACTCCGTCGACATCGGCTTGGCATAGCCGGCCGCGGTCTCGGCCTGCTTGAACTCCTCGTCCTCGACGGCGACGAATTTGGCGCCGAGCGAGGCGACCTGTTCCTTGGCGGCCGGGCGCACGTCGGTGGCGGTGACCACCGCGCCCAGGCGCCGTGCCGTGGCGATGGCCTGCAGGCCGGCGACACCGGCGCCCATCACGAAGACCTTGGCGGCGGGCACGGTGCCGGCGGCCGTCATCATCATCGGAAAAGCCCGGCCGAACTCGGCACTGGCGTCGATCACCGCGCGGTAACCGGCAAGGTTGGCCTGGGAGGACAACACGTCCATCACCTGCGCCCGGGTGATGCGCGGCATCAGTTCCATGGCGAAGGCCGACACGTTCGCCTGCGCCAAAGCGGCCAGCGCCTCGTGCTGGCCATAGGGATCCATGATGGCGAGGACCAGGGCGCCCCTGGGATAGGCGCCGAGCTCGTCCGCCCGCGGGCGGCGCACCTTCAGCACAATGGCGGCCCCTTCCAGCGCTTCGGCATTGGAAGCCACCACGCTCGCTCCGGCCGCCGCATAGTCCTCGTCCGTGATCCCGGAGGCCAGCCCCGCACCGCTCGCGACCCGAACCGCCGCGCCAAGCGCAAGCAGCTTCCTGACCGTGTCGGGCGTCGCGCCAACGCGAGGTTCGCCGGATTCAACTTCTGCCGGGACAGCTATGCCGATCATGATCGCTCCTCGCACAGGGCTGCAGGGATATGCAGAGAGGTCGCTCCGGTCTACGCCGGGATCGTTCGCCGAGAGCATTTTCCAGAAAAGCCGATAGACTTCTCGTTCAAGAAAACGCGTAAAAACAAATAGCTAGGTAAAAAGTGCGATTCGGAGAAATCGCGTTTTGCTCCAGGGGACGCGGCAACAGGCTCCCGCCCTCATGGAGCGGTCGCAGGTCCGGCCATGTCCCCTGCGGCAGCCGCCGCTTCAGTGGGAGAGGAGCAGCAGGATCAGAAGTCCCAGGATCAGCACGAGGGCGCCGGGCTTCCAGCTCCAGCTCTTCACCGCCATGCCGAATACGGTGGCGATGGTCGACAGGATCGCGATGATCGAGCAGATGCCCCAGCGGCCGCTGGTGCCGCCGATGGCCAGCGCAACCACGATGCCCAGGGTCCAGGCCATTCCGATCGCGGAAAAACGCAGGAACCCCTCATAGGTGTTCTTGTGATCGGAAAAGTCGTGCGCGGTCATCGTGTCGTGATGTGCTTCGGCCATTTTCATCCCCAGAATTGGATAAAGGGGCTTTAACCCGAAGAGCCGCTTTATGCAATGCGGCGATTTGGTGGCAGGCCCCGGCCGCCGGCGGCGTCCGTATCAATACCAGGCATCGGGCATGGCAGCCTTGCGTTCGGTGACGAAAGCTTCCAAAGCCTCGCGCTTATCCGTGTCGAGGGGCGGCGCCTCATAGGCCTCCAGCATCGCCTTCCACTTGCGGTTGGCGCGCTGGACGATGTCGTGGCTGCCCTCTTCGCTCCATTGCTCGAAGGAATTGTTGTCCGAGAGCGGGAAGTCGTAGAAGGCGGTTTCATAGTTGCGCATGGTATGGGCGCTGCCGAGGAAATGCTTGCCCGGCCCAACCTCGTGAAAGCCGTCGAGCGCGAAGGCGTTCTCGTCGACGGGCATGCCCCGCGCGAAGGTATGGAAGGCGCCGAGCTGGTCGGCATCGATCACGAATTTCTCGTAGGACATCGCCAGGGCGCCTTCGGCCCACCCAGCCGCATGCAGGATGAAATGGGCCCCGGCCAGGAAGGCCGGCCACATCGAATTGGCACTCTCATAGGCGGCCTGGGCGTCTGGGATCTTGGAAGCGCACAGATTGCCGCCGCAGCGCAGAGGCACGCCGAGCCGGCGCGCCAGCGCGCCGATGCCGAGATAGCCGAGCGCCGGTTCCGGCGTGCCGAAGGTGGGGGCACCGGATTTCAGCGACATCGAGGACAGGAAATTGCCGAGGATGGCCGGCGCGCCCGGCCGCTCGAGCTGGGTGAGGGCCACGCACATCATGGCTTCGGCGAAGCATTGCGCCAGGGCGCCCGCCGTGGTCACAGGCCCCATGGCGCCTCCGAGGATGAAGGGCACGCACACGGCCGCCTGATTGGCCCTGGCATAGGTGCGGATGACGCGCGAGGCCTCCCCGTCCAGCACCAAAGGCGAATTGGTGTTGACGTTGCCGAGGATGACGCAGTTGGCGTCGACGAAATCAGCCCCGAACAGCACGCGGCACATCTCGATGGAATCGGCGGCCCGCGGCGCCGTCGTCACCGAGCCCATGAACGCCTTGTCCGACAGGGTCATATGGGCCAGCACCATGTCGAGATGCCGCTTGTTGACGGGCACGTCGACCGGCTCGCACACCGTGCCACCGGAATGATGCAGCCAGGGCGTCAGATAGGCGAGACGGACGAAATTGCCGAAATCCTCCAGCGTGCCATAGCGCCGGCCGCGTTCGGCATCGGAAACGAAAGGCGAGCCATAGGCCGGCGAGAACACCGTATTGGGCCCGCCGATCACCACCGAGCGCTCGGGATTGCGGGCGTGCTGGACGAAACTCGCCGGGCAACTCGCCTGGATGATCGAGCGGACCAGGCCGCGTGGCGGGCGGATGCGCCAGCCATCGGTCTCGGCGCCAGCCTTGCGGAAGAGGTCGACGGCTTCCTGGTCGCCGCGGATCTCGAAGCCGACTTCCTCGAGGATGCGGTCGGCATGCTCCTCGATGCGGATGAGAGCTTCCTCTGACAGAATCTCATAGGGTGGAATCCGGCGGGTGATGTAAGCGGGCGCCGCCGGCCCGCTGCGCGCCCCGCGCCGTCCCGAACGGGCTCGCCTCGTCTCGGTCCCTGCTTCCGCCCCCATCGCGCCACTCCTGAATTGGACAGGGCGATGCTAGCCGGACGAAAATGTCTCAAAGACTGAAACCAGACATTCCCTGTTCTACAGGCGACAGTTTCTGCCCGCTCAGTGCACCGGCGAGATGATGGTGACGGAATGATCGAGCGAAAGCCGCCGGATGGCGAGTTCGGCCGCCATGACATTGTCGAGCCCGGTCAAGGTCGTCTCGGCCTCATCACCCTTCGCCTCATGGCGGACTTCCAGCGTGCCGAAGCCGCGTTCGATGCCCTTGCGCTCAACGCCCAGAATGGCCCTGCCGGAAAGGGCCTCCTCGACGCCGTTGCGGATGGAGATCAGCACCAGGCGCCGGTCGGTGATCAGCACCACGCGGTCCTTGGCCCGCCGATAGGCGGCCCAGGGGGCGCAGACGAGGTAAAGGCCGAACAGGAAGGCCGGCACGGCGAGCAGGCTGAACAAGGCCGGCAGGATCAAGGAGCCGCCATTGTGGACGGCCTGCCAGACGGCAGCGAGACAGGCCCAGGCGATCGGCAGGCTGAGCACGGCGAGCAGGACGCCGGCCCCGAGGGTCGGCAAGGCATTGCGCGCAGCCTCGCGCGGGTCAGGCGCGGTGACGTAGACAATCGGCTCGGCGGGCGCCAATGCCTTCACGGCCGCGCGTCGCGCCGCCTCGCTCAGCCTCAACAAGCCAGACATGGTTCTTTCCGGTCCAATTTACCTGTCACCCAATTTGCTTGTCGTCCAATTCGCTTGTCACTTGGGCCATCTGGCCATAAAAGACCGGGCAACAGGGCCCCATCTCACACGGTTTGAACACAATGGACAAGTTCACCACGCTCACCGGCGTCGCTGCGCCGCTGGAAATCATGAACGTAGACACGGACATGATCATCCCCAAGCAATATCTCAAGACCATCAAGCGCACGGGCCTCGGCGCGGGCCTGTTTTCCGAGATGCGCTTCAACGATGACGGCAGCGAGAATCCGGATTTCGTGCTGAACAAGCCTGCCTATCGCGAGGCCAAGATTCTGGTTGCCGGCGACAATTTCGGCTGCGGCTCCTCGCGTGAGCATGCCCCTTGGGCCCTGCTCGATTTCGGCATCCGCTGCGTGATCTCCACCTCCTTCGCCGACATCTTCTACAACAACTGCTTCAACAACGGCATCCTGCCGATCGTCGTCTCCGAGTCCGATCTCGAAAAATTGTTCGACGATGCCCGGCGCGGCGCCAATGCCACGCTGACGGTGGATCTCGAAGCCCAGGAAATCCACGGCCCGGATGGCGGTAGCGTCAAGTTCGACATCGATCCGGCCCGCAAGAACAAGCTGCTCAAGGGCCTCGACGATATCGGCGTGACCATGGAGAAGACCCCCTCCATCTCTTCCTTCGAGCAGAAGACGGCCGCGGCACGGCCCTGGATCTGAGCCTGTCGCGTACGGCCGGGCAACCGCCCGCGAGAACACTTCAAATGCGCGCCCTGCTCTATGGCGAGGCGCGCATGCAACTTCCTGTGGCATCACGAACTCTTGCCGATTACCGCTGATGACGTTGGGAAACCGCCTCTAGAGCCGGAATTCTGAACGTCCTTATTGTACCGGATAATGAAGAATTAACGATGATCAGCTTGTAGTATGCGCGCGATTCGCATGCTCATTCTGATTCCCGGTTTGGAAGGTCTGTGATGCCTCAACTGTCCCGCCGCCTCTTCGTGCTCGGCGCTCCCCTCCTTTTGGCCGGCTGCGCCTCGTCGAAGCGGCTTTCCGCGGACTCGATCTTCGACGGCTGGGGCGGCAGCGACTACGACTACGGCGAAATCTATGCGGGCTTCGACGACAACGGCAATCCGGTCCCGGCGATCGACCTGAGGCGGATCGATGGGGCCTTCCTGCGCCGCGAAGTCTCCGACCCGACCGGCGAGGCGCCCGGCACCATCGTGGTCGACCCGCCCAACCACTATCTCTATCACGTGCATGAAGGCGGCAACGCCACGCGTTACGGCGTCGGCGTCGGCCGCGAGGGCTTTGCCTGGAACGGCCGGGCCACGATCAAGCGCAAGGCGGTGTGGCCGCGCTGGACCCCGCCCTCCGACATGGTCAAGCGCGACAGCGAAGCGGCCAAATGGGCGGGCGGCATGCCCGGCGGCCCCGGCAACCCGCTGGGCGCCCGCGCCATGTATCTGTTCCAAGGTGACCGCGACACGCTCTACCGCCTGCACGGCACCATCGACCCCTCCTCGATCGGCAAGTCGATGTCGTCGGGCTGCATCCGCCTGCTCAACCAGGACATCATCCACCTCTACAACAACACGCCCGTCGGCACGCGCGTTGTGGTGCTGGGCAATGGCGGTGACGGCGGTGACGGCAGCTACGACGACCAGGAAGCGGCGATGTGATAGCGGCGTCCGGCGAACGCCCGGAGACCGTCCAGTATAGTGCCGAGTATAGCGATTGCGGGGACGGCCTCGGCGCGCCCGCAACCGTGCCGTCCTCAGTCGATCCCCTGTTGATTGGCGCTGCAGCCTCCACGTGACGAAATTTTCATGCGCAACCCTCTTGCGCATGAACCATCGCAGACCCGATTTTCAGGCCATGACGAACGGGTTCCTTCCGATGCATTACGCGCGCACTGCCCTGCTCCTTGCCGGCATGACGGCCCTGTTCATGGTGATCGGGCTGATGCTGGGCGGCAAGGGCGGCATGATGATCGCCTTGCTGGTGGCCATCGGCACCAATCTGTTCGCCTATTGGCGTTCGGGCGACATGGTGCTGTCGATGTACGGTGCCCGCGAGGTCAGCCCCGCCAGCGAACCGGGGCTCTACAAGCTCACGGCCGGCCTTGCCCGCAATGCCGGCCTGCCGATGCCCAAGCTCTATCTGATCGACGATCCGCAGCCCAATGCCTTCGCCACCGGCCGCGATCCGGCCAATGCCGCCGTCGCCATCAATACCGGCCTGCTGCAATCGCTGTCGCGCGACGAGGTTGCGGGCGTGATCGCCCATGAGCTTGCCCATATCAAGCATCGCGATACGCTCTTGATGACCATCACGGCCACCCTGGCCGGCGCCATCTCGATGGTAGCCAATTTCGGCATGTTCTTCTCCGGCAATCGCGAGCGCAACTCGCTCGGTCCGATCGGCTCCATCCTGCTCGCCGTGCTGGCGCCGCTCGCCGCCATGGTGGTGCAGATGGCAATCTCGCGCTCGCGCGAATATGAGGCGGACCGTCTGGGCGCCGAGATCAGCGGCAACCCGCTGGCGCTCGCCTCGGGCCTGGCACGCATCCAGAATGCCGCCCATGCCATTCCCAACGAGCAGGCCGAGGCCCATCCCGCCACGGCGCATATGTTCATCATCAATCCGCTGTCAGGCCGGCCGATGGACAATCTGTTCTCGACCCATCCCGACACCCGGAACCGCATCGCGGCGTTGGAAGAGCAGGCCCGGCGCATGGGCGCGGGCCGGCAGCCGCCCCGCCAGGGCGGCTTCGTCGAGGGCGTCAACCTCGACGATCTCGGCCCAGGCGGCCCGAAGGGGCCGTGGGGGTAAGACGAAATCTCACTGGATCTTGGCGTAACTCGCCGCAAAACCCGCGAGCGGCAGCTGGACGCTGACATCGTTGCGCTGCAGGTTCTGGAAGGTCGTCTTGAGCTGCTTGCCTGTCTTCATCCGGGCCAGCAGTCCGGCATCGAGCGGCGTGCCGACATAGCAGCCGGCAGCGTCGCAGGTCTGCAGCGGATAGCTCGTCGCTTGGCCGTCATCGACCTGCAGCTTGAGACCGGCCGGCAGATAGAGCCCGAGCGGCAGGCGGACCAGCACCACGGGCGCGCGAGTGTCGCTGGGAACGCGTACCGAGAAGCCGACCACGAGCTGGCCGGTGGTGTTCATCACCGCGTTTTCCTCGACGACGCAGTCGAGCGGGCCCTGCCGGGCGTCTGCGGTGCAGCGCGTCACCCAACCGGGCGCCGCGGGAGCCGGGGCTGCGGCAGGCGCCGGGGCCGCCGCCTTGGGAGCCTCCGGGGCGGCAGGTTTCTTGGCCTGCGCCTGCGCACTGCCCGCCAGCAGGCAGGCCAGGCCCGCCGCCACCGTCAATTCAACCATACGATGCATCGTCGCCTATCCGTCCTTCAATTTACCAGCTGTAGCGAAGCCCGCCCGACCCGGTGAGGTCGTGCGAGGATTTGGAGAAATTGCCGCTGAACTTGCCGTAAACCGACAGGCCCGAGGCCGAGACCAGGTTCACGCCCGCTTCCACCAGAGCCGAATCCCGCGGCGCCGAAGCGCCGTAGACCACGAAATTATAGCCGGGTGCCGCCGTGAAGCCGGCTTCGACCGAGCGCCGGTTCGCGAACTCGTGCACCCAGGAGGCGCGCAGGAAGGGCTCGAGATAGGTCGTCTCGCCGAAATAGAAGCGGGTATCGATCTGCGCCCCCAGGAAGGATGGGAACGAGTTGATGGTCCGCCCGGCATAATTGAGGGCAAGGCCGCCAGTGGTGCCTTGGGCGTGCTCGGTCGAGCCGTCCAGATGCAGGGAGGAGAACTGCAGCGCCGCGAAGGGCGTGACGTTCACTCCCGAGAAATTGGCCTTGTAGCCTCCCTCCAGGCGCGCGCTGATGGCGCGGCCGTCGAAGCTGTTGCCGAGCGCGTCATAGGCACCCGCGACCGGATTGATCGGTGCGTTCGTACCCTGGATCATGGCATAACGCTGGGTGGTGGCGTGCATGACGTCGAAGCCGAGCAGCCCGTTGGCGTAGAAATTGCCGTATTTGGCGGCCCCGTACAGCGCGAAATGGCCGGCATCCACCTTGCCCGTAGTGGCGCGCTGCTCCACCCCGAAGCTCGAATGGCCGCCGCCCACCGACAGGCCGATCAGATAATTCGGATCGAACTGGTAATCGAGGCCTGCCGCGATGCCCTGGTTGTGGGTCTTCAGATTGCCCGAGCCGACGACGGTGTTGCCGTCGAAGGAGGAGCCGCCGCCATACCCGGTGATCCAGGCGCGCCACAGGCGGGTGTCGCAGAAGGATGCGCCCTTCACGGTTTTGCCGCCGACATCGGCGCTGCAGCCGCCGACGGTCTTGCCGGTGAGATCGACCGCGTTGCCGTTCCGCCAGAAGTCGGCCTGCTGCATCACCGAGCGCATGAAGGCACCGCTGTCGGAGAACAGCGTCTGCTGCACGCCGGCCGTGCCTTCGCCGTCGATGGAGTCATAGGTCTTCTGCAGCGCGGCCACGTCCGGCTGGAAGAAGATGGCTGCCGCCAGCGGCACGAATTTCGGCGAAGTCTGGTCGGTCTGGATCGCGTTGATCGCATTGCCGACGGCATGCCCGTTCTCAGTCAGGCCGTCGGCCGAGAAGTCGATCTTGGTGCGCAGGATCGCGTCGTAATCGGTGAAGATCAGGCTGTAATTCGCCACCGCCGTCGGAATGGCATCGATGGTCATGCCGCTGTCGGTGACACCCTTTTCGGTGTGGACGATGACATGGTCGCTGGTACCCGGCGTCGCCTTGCCGGGGTTGAGCAGGTTGATCGAGACCTTGCCGGCGAGATCGGCCGCGCCCGAGACGTTGAGAAGGTCGGTGAAGCCGGGATTGCTCAGATCCGGCAGGGCCGCCGCCAGCATTGCCACCGACGTTGTCGTGCTCCAATCGGCGTTCCGGTCGAGGTCAAAGTCCAGCATGTAGCTGCCATCGGCCTTCTGGCCGAAATAGCCGGTCTCGTTGGTGGTGAAGACCCGATTGACGCCACCAATCGCCATGAAGCCGGCATTGGAGAACAGATGGGCCGCGGTGTCGCCGAGCTGGACAGTGTCGCCGGTGACGAACCAGGCGCCGTTCTGGTTGTCGAAGGTGTTGAGGCCTGTTCCGAGCTTGACCGAACCGGTGACGAGGTTGGTGTTGGTCACCGCCTCGTTGCCGGCCGAGCCATAGACGGCGAGGCCATCGATCCAACCGGTGCCGATCAGCTTCTTGTCTTCGTCAAGGGCGAGGCCGACGGTCTTGCCGTAATCGGTAATCAGGCCTGCATTGGCGAGCGTGTTGGCCGCACCATCGAGGAAGCCGACGCCGGCGCCCATGCCGGTGCCGCCGACGATGCTGCTGTCGGCGTTGACGGTGATGGCGATATTGCCATTGGTCTTGCCGGCGCTCTGGGCCAGGATGGCGAAGGAGCCGGAGCCAGCCGTAAGGATATCGCCAGTCTGGTTGATGGTGACGTCGCCCGCCTTGCCGTCGCCGCCGGCGGAGCCTGCAAAGCCGATGCCGACGCTCTTGCCGTCAAGCAGGTTGGTGACCACGCCCTGCGCGGTTTCCGGCAAGGCATCGATGAAGGGCTTGGGCACGGTGAGACCGCCCAGCGAATTGACCACGCCGCCGCCGCCGCCGATCGACTGGGCAAAGATGCCATGCGCATTGGTGCCATCGGTCGCAATCAGTTCGGCGGTGTTGATGACGCTGACCGCGCCGCCATTGCCGCCACCGCCTGCATCGGCGCCCCAGGCGCCGAGCCCGGTGGCCGCTGCCGCATAGCCGCCGCCACCGCCGACCGACTGGGCAAAGATAGCCGTGGAATTCTGGCCGAAGGTCAGCAGCGAGCCGGCATTGGTGACCTTGACCATGCCGCCGTCGCTGCCTGCCGCGGCCCCGCGCTCGAAGGAGACGAGGCCGTAGGTTTCGCCGGACGAACCGCCGCCACCGCCGACCGACTGGGCCATAATGGCATTGGACTGGTCACCGGTAGTGATGATGCTGATCTTGATCGGATCATCGTTGCTATCCCCAGGCGTCAGATCAACGTCCTGGCCACCCGCGGCATTGCTGATGGTCACGTCGCCGCCCTTGCCGCCCGCACCGGACTTGCCGCCGATCGCCACCGCGCCGAGGCCGCCGCCACCGATACCGCCGCCACCGCCGACCGACTGCGCGAACAGGCCGTTGGAGAAATCTCCCTCGGTCTGCACGAAGCCGCTATTGGCGATGCCGACACTGCCACCATCGCCCGAGGCACCGGCGCTGCCGCCGACCTGCACGAGATTGACGCTGCCGACGAGGCTGCCAATGCCCTGCTTGTCATAGAGAAAGCCGCCACCGGTGCCGCCGCCGCCGCCGATCGACTGGGCCGTGACACCATTGGACTCGCGGCCCTCCGTGAAGATATCGCCGGCATTGGCGACAGCGACCGTACCGCCATTGCCTGCAGCGCCGCCGGCGCCGCCGATGGCGAGGGCACTGAGCGAACCGCCGCCGCCAGTGCCGCCACCGCCGCCGACCGATTGCGCGGTGATGCCGTTCGAGAACAGGCCCTTGGTGCCGAGATAGGCAAAATTGGTGACCGTGACGGCGCCGCCATTGCCGGCCGCCCCGCCATCGCCGCCGATATCGATCAGGCCGGAGCCTGCTCCGCCCTGGCCGCCGCCGCCGCCGATCGACTGGGCGAGGATCGCGCCGGAGGAGATGGTGCCGTTGGCCTGGATGGCGCCAATCTCGACATCGCCCGACTTGCCATTGGTCACGGTCACAGTCCCGCCATCGCCGGCCGAGCCGCTGTCGACGCCGAGGAGATCGGCGAGCGCACCGCCACCGAGGCCGATGGTGCCGGTCAGGCCCGCAACGGCATTGCCGCTATTGCCGCCGCCGCCACCGACCGACTGGGCGAAGATGCCCCAGGAATAGATGCCTTCGGTCTGTATCTGACCCTGGTTGTCGATCGTAACCGTGTTGCCGTTGCCGGCCGAGCCACCATAGCCACCGACGGCGACCACATAGTTCTTGGCGATACCGACGGCGCCGAACGGCATGGCCGCCAGCGTGGCGTAGCTATAAGGGCTGGGCACCACGTCCTGCAGGCCGATGATGCCGCTGCCGCCCTGGCCGCCGCCGCCGCCGATCGATTGGGCGAAGATGCCGCTGGAGGCATCGCCCTTGGTGACGATCACGCCGTCATTGCCGACGGTGACGGTGCCGGCATCGTTGCCGGTGCCACCAAAGCCACCCACCGTCGCCTGGAAGGAGAAATTGTTCTTGGTCTCTTCCGGTGCGGTGCAGACCACCGGCAGGGTGCAGGCCTTGGTCAGGACCAGCGAGAGGGAGTTGGCCTGGCCGCCATTGCCACCGCCCCCGCCGATCGACTGGGCCTGGATGCCATGCGAGCCGCTGCCATCCGTCTGGATCGAACCCGACTGGTCGACGGTGACATTGCCGGCCGTGTTGCCGTCGCCGCCAAGGCCGCCCACCGCGAAGCTGACATTGATCGTGCGACCCTGGCTGGCACCGCCGACGCCGAGCACGCCCGACAGGCTCGAGCCGCCATTGCCGCCACCACCGCCGATCGACTGGGCGAGGATGCCCTGCGCCGCATCGCCCTGCGTCTGCAGATTGCCGTTGCTGGTGACCTTGACGTCGCCGCCAGTGCCGCCACTGCCGCCCTTGCCGCCAACGGCCGCCCCGAAGTTCAGATTGGTGTTTTCACCACCAACGCCGAACACGGCCGAGCCCGCGAGCCCGCCATTGCCGCCGCCACCGCCGATCGACTGGGCGAGGATCGCCTGCGAGCCGATGCCCGTGGTGCCGATGTCGCCGGTATTGCCGATGGTGACGAGGCCGGCGCCGGTGCCGGCACCGCCGAAGCCGCCGAGCGAAGCGCTGATGTTCTTGGAACTGGTGCCGCCAAAGGCACCGGTGATCGACAGGCCGCCATTGCCACCGCCACCACCGATCGATTGGCCGGCCAAGCCGACCGAATAGTCGCCCGCGGTGAGGATGGTGCCGTTGCGCGTGACGCTGACATTGCCGCCGGTCCCGCCTGCCCCTCCGAAGCCGCCCATGCTCAGCGAGACGTCGACGGCATTCTGGCTGACGCCGACCGCGCCGGCAAAACTCATGCCGCCATTGCCGCCGCCACCGCCGATCGACTGGGCCAGCACGCCATCGGCATGGTCACCCCATGTGGTGATGAGCCCCGTCGAATCGACCGTCACGGCACCACCATTGCCCGCAGCGCCACCGAAGCCGCCGAGGGAGAGGGAGACACCGGCTTGCGTCGATCCGGACGCCCCACCGGTGATCGTCGCGGCGCCGCTGAAGCCGCCATCGCCGCCGCCACCACCGATCGACTGCGCCAGGATGCCGTTGGATCCTTTGCCTGTGATCTGGGTTTCGTCTCCAATCTGGGTTTTGCTTCCCGTCAGGATATTGTCGACGCTGGTCACCTTGACCGCGCCGGCATCGTTGCCGGTTCCTCCAAAGCCACCGACGGAAATGCCGAAACCGGCAGTTGCTCCCTCGCTGAAGGTGAGCGACAGCGCCCCTGAGAACCCGCCACTGCCACCACCGCCGCCGATCGACTGCGCATAGATGCCGTTGGAACCATCCCCCGCGGTTTGAATGGTGGCGCTGTTGTCGGTCGGCAGGACCTTGCCGACGTTCGACTTGATGGTGACGTCGCCGCCGGTGCTGCCCGAACCGCCGCCGCCGCCGACACTGACGGAGGCGCTGCCGCCCGTGCCGGTGCTGACATTCAGATTGCCGGCGACCGAAAAGCCGCCATTGCCGCCACCGCCGCCGATCGACTGGGCCGCAAGGCCGTGGGAGAGAGCCCCCTTGGTGTAGATCAGACCGGTGCTGTCGACCTCGGCCGACCCGGCCTTGGCGCCGTCGCCACCGAAGCCACCGACGGAAACCGCCAGGCTGACATTCTGCTCCCCGACACCGACGGCGCCCGCCACGCTGGCGCCGCCATTGCCGCCATTGCCGCCGATCGACTGGGCCAGGATTGCCGTCGAGCCGGCGCCGAAGGTTGCGACATTACCGATATTGCTGGCCTTGACGTTGCCGGCCGTGGCACCGCCGCCACCTTCGCCGCCCACCGAAACGCCAAGAGCGACGCCCTCGCCGATGGTCGCGCTGAGGCTGCCGGCAAAACCGCCATTGCCGCCGCCGCCGCCGATCGATTGCGCCAGCAGGCCAAGCGACAGATCACCCTTGGTCTGGAGATTGCCGGTATGGCTGACATCCACGTTGCCGGCCTTGCCGCCATCGCCGCCGAAGCCGCCGACGCTGGCATTCAGGCTGCCGCCCTGCCCGATCTGCAAAGTACCAGCCACCGAGAAGCCGCCATTGCCACCGCTGCCGCCGATCGACTGGCCGACGACGCCACTGGACAGGGTGCCGTCGGTCGAGACATCGCCGTTGACGGTGACCTCGACCGCATCGGCCTTGGCGCCGTCGCCGCCCGAACCGCCGACGCTGGCCCCCAGAGCGACGCCATTGCCGATATTGGCCGAAAGCGTGGCGGCAAAGCCGCCATTGCCGCCGCCGCCACCGATCGACTGGGCCAGCACGCCGGTCGACTGGTCGCCCTCGGTCGCGACCGCACCTGTCTGCGAGACCGTGACCTTGCCGGCCGTACCGCCATTGCCGCCTGCGCCGCCGACCGCGACCGCGATGCTCGCGCCACCCTCGGGCGACACCGTGATGGCGCCCGCGGCGGCAAAGCCGCCATTGCCGCCGCCGCCGCCCAGGGACTGGGCGAGAATGCCGGTGGACGAAGTGCCGAAGGTCGCCACGGCCCCCTTGTTGGTGACGCCGACATTGCCGGCCGTGGCACCATCGCCGGCCGAACCACCGACCGCGACTGCGGCGCTGCCGCCGCCTTCGGGCGCGAGAGCGATGCTGCCGGACACGGCGAAGCCGCCATTGCCGCCACCGCCGCCGATCGACTGGGCCGCGATGCCGGCGGAGAAATTACCGAATGTGACGATGTCGCCATTGCTGCCGACGGTAACGGCGCTGGCGGTATTGCCCGAGCCGCCCTTGCCGCCGACGGCCGCCGAGAGGGAAACCACGCCCGAACCGGACGCGCCAATGCCGAAGCCGCCATTGCCGCCGCCACCGCCGATCGACTGGGCGGTGATACCGGCCGAGAGGTCGCCGAGCGTGGTGATGTTGCTGGCCTGCTGCGTGCCGTTCTGGACGTTCACCGTGCCGGCCGAACCGCCATCACCGCCGCTGCCACCGAGCGAAAGCGACAGGGCGCCGACGCCACCGAGAGCCAGGGAGCCACTGAAGCCGCCATTGCCGCCGCCACCGCCGATCGACTGGGCCAGGATGCCGCCGCCATTGGCGGTGGTGGCCTTGTAGTTGCCGTCGGCGACACTGCCCGTGCCCGCACCGTTGAGGATATCGCCATTGCTGGTGACGCTGACCGCCGACGCGGTACCGCCGCTGCCGCCGCTGCGGCCGACCGCGACCGACAGGCCGGCCGATCCGCCGAGACTCGCAGCGATGCTGGAACCACCATTGCCGCCGCCGCCGCCGATCGACTGGGCCAGCACACCGGCCGCATTGGTACCGGTGACCTGGACGGCCCCCTGATTGGTCAGGTCGACGCCGCCGCCATTGCCGCCATCACCGCCGGTGCCGCCCATGGCGACACCGATCGAAATGCTGGAGGAGAGCGAAGCCGACCCCGAGAAACCGCCATTGCCGCCGCCACCGCCGATCGACTGGGCGACGAGGCCGTTGGAGGCCTCGCCCTTGGTGAGGATCGGGCCGGTGCTCTTCACCGTCACGAGGGCGGCATCGGCCCCCGCGCCGCCACTGCCGCCGACGGCGACGGATGCCGCCCCGACGCCGCCGACATTGAAGGAACCGGAGAGGCCGAAGCCGCCATTGCCGCCGCCGCCGCCGATCGACTGCGCCAGCACGGCGTCGGAGCGGTCGCCCTCGGTCTGGATCGCGCCATTGCTGGTGACGGACACCGTACCGGCATTGTTGCCCGCGCCGCCCTTGCCGCCCAGTGATATCGCCGCCGAACCGGAAACGCCGACCAGGGGAGCACTGCCGCTCAAGGTGGCCGCAAAGCCGCCATTGCCGCCGCCGCCACCGATCGACTGGGCCAGCACGCCGGCCGAATTGTCGCCCTTGGTCAGGATGTTGTGGCTCTGGTCGACCAGGACGCCCGCGCCGCTGCCGCCGCTGCCGCCGCCGCCGCCGAGAGAGATCCCCGCAGAAACGCCGCCC
The DNA here is from genome assembly GCF_057073705.1 of Labrys sp. E2SS-1L. Classification (NCBI taxonomy): domain Bacteria; kingdom Pseudomonadati; phylum Pseudomonadota; class Alphaproteobacteria; order Hyphomicrobiales; family Xanthobacteraceae; genus Labrys; species Labrys sp. E2SS-1L. The sequence goes on from NZ_CP172712.1 coordinate 330,288, forward strand.
GAAAGCGCGAGCGCGCCGGCAAAGCCGCCATTGCCGCCGCCACCGCCGATCGACTGGGCCAGGATGCCGGCTGAATTGTTTCCGTCGGTCTCGAGCGTAGCCGCGTTGCCCGTGGCGCCTGCCGGCTTGTAGGCCTTGACCGTTACGGCGCCGCCATTGCCGCCGCCACCGGCCGTGCCGCCAAGGCCGACATTGACGTTGCCGGCCACAGAGAGCTGGCCAGCCACGGTGGAGCCGCCATTGCCGCCGCCGCCGCCGACGGATTGCGCCAGGATGGCGGCCGAATTGTCTTCCTTGGTCAGGAGGTTGCCGGTCGAGGTCACCGATACGATATCGCCATGCCCCGCCTGCGCGCCGCTGCCGCCAAGCGTGACTGAAGCACCGACGCCGCTGATCCCCGCACCGACGGCGAGGCCGCCATTGCCGCCACCGCCGCCGATCGACTGGGCCAGGATGGCGGAAGAGTTCTTGCCGCCGGTTGCGATGTCACCATTGCTGTCGACGGTGACGCTCTTGCCCGAGCCGCCCTTCTCGCCAGTACCGCCGAGGCCGACATTGGCGCTGGCCAGGCCAAGGCCGGCGGCAACCGACACGCCGCCATTGCCGCCGCCGCCGCCCACCGACTGGGCCAGGATGCCGCTGGCATTATCGCCCGCCGTGGTTATCACCGAGAGATTGGAGACATTGACCGTGCCGGCATCGCCGCCCTTGCCGCCACCGCCGCCGAGGGCGATCGAAGCCTGGACCAGCCCTGCCGAGCCGGCCACCGCCAGGCCGCCATTGCCGCCGCCACCGCCGACCGACTGGGCGAAGATGCCCGTCGAGCCACTGCCATGCGTCTCGATGCTGCCCTTGGTGTCGACCTGGACATTGCCGGCGCCACCGCCGTCGCCGCCACTGCCGCCCAGCGCGATGCTGGCGCTGATCGGACCGCCATTGGCGCTGATGCCGAAGCCGCCATTGCCGCCGCCGCCGCCTACCGACTGGGCGAAGATGCCAGCCGAGCGGTCGCCCCAGGTGATGATCGAGGCGCTGCTGGCCTGGGCGGGATCGACATCGTCACGCAGGACGCTGACATTCGCACCCGTGCCGCCCACGCCGCCCTTGCCGCCCAGGGCCACCGTAATGCCGGTACCGACGGCTAGCGCGTTGCCGCCATTGCCGCCGCCGCCACCCACCGACTGCGCAAAGATGGCCGCCGAGTCCGTCACGGCACTCGAATCGGCCTTGGCATTGATGCCGGTTTCGATGGATCCGGCGCTGGTAACCGTGACGGCACCGCCATTGCCGCCCGAACCGCCCTGGCCGCCCACGGTGAAGAGACCGCCCGAGGAGCCGCCATTGCCGCCGCCGCCGCCAACCGATTGCGCGAAGATGCCCTGCGAAAAGGACTGATAGGTGGTGATCGAACCGCCGGCCGCGTTGGTGACGTCGACCGTTCCGGCATTGCTGGTGGTCGAGCCCTTGCCGCCGATCGCCACGAGCCCGCCGGAGGAGCCACCGTCGCCGCCGCCGCCGCCGATCGACTGGGCGAAGACGCCGGTCGAATTGAAGCCCTTGGTGGTGATGCTGCCGCCATTGACCGCGGTGACGTTGCCGCCGGCGCCGCCGGCCGCGCCATCCGCCCCGAGCACGACGAGGCCGCCGCCGCCGGAACCCGAACCACCGCCGCCACCGATCGACTGGGCCAGGATGCCGAAAGAGTGGGTGCCGTTGGTGGTGACATCGCCGAAATTGCGGGCATCGACGGTGCCGGCATCGCCGCCCGTGCCACCCTGGCCGCCAATCGCGCCGAGGCCACCGGCACTGCCGCTGCTGCCGCCGCTACCGCCGATGGATTGCGCCAGCAAGCCATGCGAATTGGCACCATGGGTGGCGATGGTCAGGCCTTCCAGCGCCGTGACAGAGGCCGAGCCGCCGCGGCCGGCGCCCGATGCGTCGCCGCTGGAGGCGACGATGCCGCCGGCGCTGCCGCCGGCCCCGCCCTTGCCGCCCTGGCTGATGGCCGCCAGGCCACCGGAATTGTCGCCATAGGTGGTGATCGTGCCTTCACCCGCCGTCACGCTCGCCGCGCCGGCAGCGCCGCCCTTGCCGCCCTCGCCGCCGCTGCCGACCACCGTATAGGAACCGCCGCCATGGCCGCCGCTGCCGCCGATCGACTGCGCCACCACGCCATAGCCATTGGTGACGGTGATATCGCCCTTGCTGGTCACGGTGGCGCTGCCGCCAGCACCGCCATTGCCGCCGCGCGCGCCGCCGCCGCCAAGATAATAGTCACCGCCATCGCCGCCATCGCCGCCCCGGCTGATGGCGATGACCCCGGGCTGTCCCGTGGTCGTCAGCGTCTGGCCGGTGCCGGCATAGTTGAGGTTGAGGCCGCCGCCCGTGAGGCTGCCGCCGGCGGCGCCCGGCTTGATGGTCATCGTGCCGGCGTCGCCATTGGTGCCAAGCGAGATGGTGATGGAGCCATCGGCCTCGTTGGGCGTGACGGTGGCGGGAATATCGACGCTGGTCGTATCGTAGCCGCCGCCACTTTTGGGGGTCTGGGTCTGCTTCGTATAAAGCGTGCTCGATCCCGCCTTCGGCGTCAGCGTGATGATGGAACCATCGCTGTAGTTGATGACGGCGACGCCCGTGGTCTGGTTGAAACTCTGGCCCGTGACGGTGGGCGCACTGCCGCCGCCCGAACCGCCGCCGCCACCCGACGCCGGCGGCACGAACAGGGCACCGTCATGGCCGTTGCCGCCATCCCCGCCATTCTGCCGCAGCAGGACCTGCCCGTTCACGGGGCCGCTCAGGCTGTTGACGTTCAGCGTGGTCGGGCCGGCATCGAGCTGCACGCCGGTGGGCAGGTTGCCCGTACAGGTCTGGATCGACCCGCTCGTCGAGCAATCGGCAAGGGCCGGGCCCGCCATGCCGATCGACAGCAAGGAGGCACCGAGCAAGCTGCCTCTGAGATTGGCTTTCAATCGCGATAACGACGTCTGGCGGGAAGCAAGGTGCAGCTCGGCAACGCAACTCAGGTCACGACGATGGCACGTCATCTGGAATCCCCACCCGCTCAGACATCGGCGGGGGCTCCACGGCATGCTGATACCGCCTGGCTTCGACACAGGCGTCGATACCGGCTGATGGTTCCAACAAGTTGAGATAACTGATCCCGCCGCGGGGATACTGCCTCCACACTCCGCCGGACCCGGCACGTCTTACCCCCCGGTAAGGCCGAATCGGCGCAGGCATGGATTTGTGGTCCCCGCGGACAAAAACTACCGCAACAAACCTTACCGTTCTATACGGCGTCCGTCGTATTTTTTGATTTTTACTTTACATATCACGATCAAGTCACGAGTATATAAATTTAGATTTCATATTGTATAGATATATACTTACCAAACTGAATGATCTTTATAAAGAAACGAAACTCAAATCATCTATACACCAGACTGCGATGTATTAAAATAATACAACAAGATCTATCGATATAAATCGAAACAAGATTATCCTTCATGCCTTGTCTCTAAATTCAAACAGGACAAATAATAGACATTGGAAAAAGTCGATGCCGCTCATCTCAAAAAGCAGGTATGTTGGTATTTTATTACTCTGCGCAGGCCGAACCGGCGGTGCCCTTTCGCCGGATCTCAGGCGAGCGTCTTGACCCAATAGGCCACTGCCGGATCCCCAGGCCAGGTCGCGGCAAGAGCCTCGAACAGGCTCCGCGCCTCGGCCGGCTTCGAGGCCATCCTGTCGAAGGCCGCCATATAGGCCTGGCGGCGCTCGGGAGTGGCATCGTCGGGCCAGGGGCTGAAAACGGCCGTCTGCGCCGTACGCCCCCGCAGCACGACATTGCCGAGGGGCCGCAACCTCTCCGGTTCGCCGATGGCGGCGGCCGCGCGGGCGCCAAGGCAAACCGTGGTGCCGAACTGCTTGTTCAGCGCCTCCAGCCGCGCCGCCGAGTTCACGGCGTCGCCATGGGCGGTATAGTCGAGATGACCAAGACCACCGACGTCGCCCACGATCACGGGCCCGGTATCCAGGCCGATGCGGGTGCGGCCGAAGCCGAGGCGCCTGGCATCCTCGCGCTGGCGGAATTCCGTGGTGAAGCGGCCGATCTCGATGGCGCAGTCCAGCGCCGCCTTGGCATGTCCCTCGACCGTCAGCGGCGCATTGAACAGGCCGTGCACGGCATCGCCGACAATCTTGTCGACCATGCCGCCATGATGGATGACGATGGCGCAGACCCCATCGAAATAGGCATCGAGCGCACCCACCAGCGTGCGCGGCTCGGCATTCTCCGACATGGTGGTGAAGCCCTCGATATCCGAGAACAGCGCCGTGACCTCCCGCAATTCACCCTCGATCTTCAGTTCTTCCGGCGCGGCTGTGAGGCGGCGCACGATCTCGGGGGAGAGGTAGCGTCCGAACTTACGCTCGATCGCCCCACGCAGCTTGCGGGTATGGGCGAACATCACCACCAGGGCCGAATTGGCGGCGGCTATGGCCGGGATCAGCGGACCGGCAGGGTCGATCAGCAATCGCGTGCTGGCGAACAGGCCGGCACTGAAGCCGATCCAGCCCAGTATCAGCACCGCCAGCACCGAGCTTGCCGCCAGAGGGCCGAGCCACAGCGCAGCCGCCAGCGCCACGAGGCCGAGGGCGGAGGCGGCAAGTGGCTCGATCAGCCGCGGGCTGTGGATGCGCTGCGGGATGTCGCCCGAGCGCAGGCCTTCGATCGCCTCGGCCTGGACCTGTACGGTCGGCGTAAGAGGTCCCGCGGCGGTCGGGAGCAGTGCGCCTGCTTCCGGCGCACTGGCACCGATCAACACGATGCGGCCGGCAAAACGTTGGGCCGGTATCTTGTCGTCCAGCACGTCGGCGGCCGAAACCGTGCGGGCGCGCCAGGTCGACGGAGCGGCGAGATGAAGCCGCACCGAAGCCCCCTCCCGCAAGGGAATGCGTGTCTCTCCCACCGAGGCGGTGGTTCCGTCGGGATCGAGCAGAAAGGCGGATGCGTGCTGCGCGCTTCGGAAGACCTCCATCGCAAAGCCCGCATAGATCTCGCTGCCGCCCCGCACGAAGACCGGCGCGTGGCGCACCTTCGAGCCGGTGACAGGAGAGAGCGACAAAGCGCCGATCGCAACCGCTCCATCCACGAGTGCCGCCGAGGGAGCGACGACACCGGCGGCCTTCTGGGACAGGTCCTGCTGCGGCACCGGAATGATCGGAGGCGGGAAGGGCAATGCATCCTTGCCGGCCTCGTCGGGCAACAAGCCCAGCACGACATCCGAGCGGGCGATCGCTTCGGCGAGCTGCTTGTTCTCATCAGGCAGGCTGTCGGCAACGCTCGTCAGCTCCGTCCGACCAGTCGATTTGGCATAGACTCTCAGCATCGGTGCCGGTGAGCGCCGGTCCGGGCCATCCAGCAGGATATCGACGCCGATGACCTGTGCTTTCGCATCCTGCAGCTTGGTTACCAGATCGGTCAGCCCGCCGCCCCGTCGCCACGGCCACCCTCCCTTGGCGGCCAGGCTGGGCCTGTCGATGTCAACCACCACCACGCCATCGGGCAGGCGCTTGGGCGGGATCACGCTCTCGAGAAAGTCGAAGGCTTCTTCGCGCAGTGTGTTGGCGGCCCCGCCTGGATTGTAGACGAGAAAGCAAAGACCGAGGATGAAGGCCGCCAGGCCGGTGGCAATTGCGGGCTTGAAGGCAAGATCAGCCACGCGCCGCGTCCTGGCCGGCGCCGGCATGCGCCTCGCCGGGGACCGTTTCCGCCTGCGCCAGTTGGGTAAGCGCGGCCACATGGCAATGCACGATGGCGCCGCGCCGTTCGATCGCCCCCCGCTCCTCGAAAGCGGCGAGCAGCCGGTTGACCTTGGGCCGGCTGGCGCCGACGAAGCTGGCGATCGCGCTTTGCGAGATCGTCAGCGGCGCACTGCGGGCGCCGTCGGCGCGGGTGCGCCCGTACCGCTTGACATGCCAGAGCAGGAAGCGGGCCAGCCGGGCCTCGAGCGGATAGAGCGCGATCGATTCGAGCTGGTCGGTGGTGTCGCGCAGCCGCGCGCACAGCACCTGCAGGATCGGCATCTGCAGCGCGGGGCGGGTGGCGAGCAGCCGCACGAAGGAGGCCTGCGCGATGAAACCGGCAACCACCGGCCCGACCGCGGTGGCATCCGCAGTGCGCCTGCCGCTGTCCAGCACCGCGATCTCGCCGATCACGTCCCCCGGCCCGGCTTCACGCAGAATCAGCTCGCGTCCCTCGACGGAAACGATGGAAAGGCGGATCGTACCCTGGAGCACGATCAGCATGCCCTCACCCGGCGCCCCCCGCGAGAAGATCGATTCGCCGTCGCGAAAACGTTGTTCGATGGCAAGATTCGCAACCGCGTCGATATCCTCCGGGCTTGCGCCGGCAAACAGATCGAGGCGGGCAATGGCAGTGCGAAGCGGGACGGACATTGACGCAAATATTCCAGTCTCAAACGTAAATATGGCGGGTATAATGGCGATGTCGGGCTCGCTCGGCAAATTAAGCCCTAATGCCTTCTCATATTACCGGTGGCACTTCCACTGCAATGTCCTGATGACAGGCTCGGTAATCTTTGCCACTTTGCCGCCATGTCCGTCCCCGCCATAGCCCCCTCCTCGCTGTCGCGCCTGCTCCTGCAGGCGGGAAGCCGGCTGGCCGACATCATCCTGCCGCCGCGCTGTCTGAGCTGCCGGGAAACCACGGCCAGCCACGCCAATCTATGCGTGGCCTGCTGGCAGCAGCTGTCCCTGATCGAGCGGCCCTATTGCGAGAGACTGGGCATTCCCTTCGTCTACGACCATGGCGAGGGCATGGTGTCGGCCCAGGCGATCGCCGATCCGCCCGCCTATGGCCGGGCCAGGGCCGCGGCCCGCTATGAAGGCGCCGCCATCGAGCTGGTGCATCGGCTCAAATATGGCGACCGCGTCGAGATCGCGCCTTTCATGGGCCGACTGATGACCCAGGCCGGACAGGACGTGCTGGCCGACGCCGACATGCTGGTGCCGATACCGCTGCATCGCCTGCGGCTGTGGCGGCGGCGCTTCAACCAGGCCGCCCTGCTGGCGCGCGAGATCGGCAATCGGAGTGGGGTGACCTATGAACCGCTGCTGCTCGGCCGCTCCAGGCGCACGGCCCATCAGGTCGGCCTCAGCCGCAGGGAACGGGCCCGCAACGTGCAAGGCGCCTTCGTGGTCCCGCCAAGCGCCAGGCCTGCGATCAAGGGCAAGCGCATCGTGCTGATCGACGATGTGCTGACCTCCGGCGCCACGGGCGAAGCGGCGGCGCGTGCCCTGCTGCGGGCCGGAGCAGCCAATGTCGACATGCTGGTGTTCGCCCGGGTGGCGACGCCGATCGAGTAACCGAACGGGACTGCCTAACTTGGATCCGATAGACCAATCGCCTCTTCTCGCCTGGCCCGACAGCCGCGAGTCCCTGCACAGTTCCCTGAGCGAAGCCGGCCTCGCCCCCGAAAGCGTCGCCCGGCTCGCCGAGCAGGCCCGGCCGGCGCTGGTGCTGGAAACCACGCCTTGCGAGGAAAGCCGGATTCCGCTCGGCGCCAGCAAGATCGGCGGCCTGCCCGATTTACCCGACACCATGGCCTGGCCGGAACGCCCGCCCTATGCCGATGCGGCCGAACGCACCCAGGCGCATCTCACCGAGGCGGATCGCCTGGCCAGCGAAGCCACGCGACCAGGCTCATGGCTGACGCCCGAGCACGCCCGCGAAGCCAGCCGCGAGCAGAGCGATCTCGCCCGGGCGGTGACAGCGGTGTTTCCCCTCGCCTTCATCGCCCAACTCGATCTGGCCGCGCTGTCGTTGACCCCCGGCTTTCCCGCGGCACTGCCCCATCACGGCCGCCTGCTGCTGTTCTGCGACTATTGGGTGAAGCCGAAACCCTACGATCCCCATGCCGCGACCGGGCTGCGCCTGATCTGGGACAAGACCCCGGTGGAGCGCCTGGAGCGCAAGGTCGAACCCGCCGCCCTCGCGGCCCTGGCGCAGGAACGCTGGAGCAGCCGCTTCAAGCCGGCCGCCGTGACGGCGCGCCCCGTCGTCACCGCCATCCCGCCGAGCGACAAGGCCTTCGATGCCTTCCCGCATGGCGAGGAAGCCTCCACCTTCTGGGACGAGGATAGCGAGGAGATCCATTACGAGACCTGGCTCGGCCGCTACGGCACGCCGGACGGCAAAGGCGGCGCCAACCACCAGCTCGGCGGCTGGCCGCGCCCGCTGCAGAACGGCATGCAGGCCCAGGCCCAGCTGGCTTCGCACGGTATTTTCTGCGGCACGGGCGAGGCCTATGCCAGCGCGGAGGCTCGCAGGCTGCTGCGCTCGGCGGATCGCTGGCGCCTGCTGCTGCAGATCGGCCGGGACGATGCCCTCGGCCTGCTGCCCTCCGGCGCACTCTATATCCTGATGCGCGAGCACGACATGCGCATCCGCGCCTTCGACCGGGCCTGGATGGTCTTCCAGAAACCGTGAGCGGATGCCTGCGGCGCCGGGACGCCCCTTCTTGTCGGCCTGCGGCAACTGCCTATAATACCGATTGATTTTGGTTCTCCGCCTTCCCATCTGTGGGCGAGGTCGTTTGTGGATGGAATGAAGGCAATGCCGCCTGTCGTCGTGTATTCGAAATCCTGGTGCCCCTATTGCAAGGCGGCCAAGGCCCTGCTGACCCGCAAGGGCATTCCCTTCGAGGAGATCGACGTCGACGGCAAGCCCGAGCTGCAGGAAGCCATGAGCCTGCGCGCCAACGGGCGGCGCACGGTGCCGCAGATCTTCATCGGGGACACCCATGTCGGCGGCAGCGACGATCTTCATGATCTCGAGGCTGCCGGCGGCCTCGACAAGCTTCTCGCTGCCTGAGGGAGACCTTCCATGCGTTTCAAAGCCGCCGTCCTGCAAATGCGCTCCGGCCTGGTGCCCTCGGCCAATGTCGCCACCGTCGCCGCTGCCGCCCGCGAAGCCAAGGCCGCCGGAGCGGACTATCTGCAGACCCCCGAGATGACCACCGTGGTCAATCGCGACCGGGCCGCCATGATGGCCGTGATCGGCGACGAGAAGACCAATCCTGAGCTCGACGCCTTCCAGGCCATCGCCCGCGACAACGGCCTGCACCTCCATATCGGCTCCATGGCGGTGCGCGTGGGCGACAAGGCCGCCAACCGCGCCTTCGTCATCGATCCCAAGGGCGAGGTGCTCGCCTCCTATGACAAGATCCATCTGTTCGACGTCGATCTTGCCGGCGGCGAGTCCTGGCGCGAGTCCAATGCCTATGTCGGGGGCGAAGAGGCCGTGGCGGTCGACCTGCCCTTTGCCCGGCTGGGCCTTGCCATCTGCTATGATGTGCGCTTTCCCCAGCTCTTCCGCGCCTATGGCGATGCCAGCGCTGATGTGATCAGCGCACCGGCCTGCTTCACCAAGCAGACGGGCGAAGCCCATTGGCATGTGCTGCAGCGCGCCCGCGCCATCGAGAACGGCGCCTGGATGATCTCGGCCGCCCAGGTCGGCCATCACGACGACGGCCGCGACACCTATGGCCATTCCGTCATCGTCGATCCCTGGGGCAGGGTGGTCGCCGATGCCGGCGATACGCTCGGCTTGATCTATGGCGAGGTCGACGTGCATGCCGTGGCGGCGACACGCGGCAAGATCCCCAATCTCAAGAATGCGCGTTCGTTCACGGTAAAGACGGAACCCGCGCTGAGGGCTGCAGAGTGATTCGCTTTTCCCTCGTCTGCGACCAGGGGCACGAGTTCGAAAGCTGGTTTCGCGACAGTGCCGCCTATGACGACCAGGCCGAGCGCGGCCTGCTGAGCTGCGCCCATTGCGCCTCCACCAAGATCGGCAAGGCCATCATGGCGCCGCAGGTGGCTCGCAAGGATCGAGAAAGCGGAGATCCCGACACCAAAATTCGCGAAAACCTGCCGGCCTTGCCGCAGCCGGTAGCCCTGACCTCCCCGGAAGAACAGGCTTTGCGGACCAAGGTGCGCGAACTGCATGCCATGCTGACGGCGAAATCCGACTATGTCGGCGACAAATTCGCCGCCGAAGCCCGCAAGATGCATGATGGCGAGATCGAACATCGCACCATCCATGGTGAGGCGACCGGCGAGGATGTCCGCAGCCTGCTCGAGGACGGCATCGACATCCTGCCTCTGCCGATGCTGCCGGACGATCGGAACTAGCACTGGGCGGGCTGGTCTTCAGAGACTGACCGAAAAGTCATGGGAACCTCGACCTTTGTCATCACCGGGCTTGCCCCGGTGATCCAGGGCCTCAATCTCCACGGATTGCGGTAGCTGGATGCCCGGGACAAACCCGGGCATGACATAAGGTGGAGCTTTTCTCGGTTCCCTTGCGAATTTTGAGTCAGGCCCTTCAGGCCAGCCTGGAGAGGCAAAGCCTGCGGACAGGTCCGGCGGGTCTGAAGACCACGCCCCCAATCCCACCTTCCCTATCCGCGCGCTCGGCCCTACAGTTCCCGAAACGAAAGGGAGGTCGATTGCGCATCCTGCTGGTCGAGGACGCCGAGGATCTGGGCGATGCCATGGTGGCGAGGCTGCGCAGCTCCGGCCATGCCGTGGAGTGGCTACGCGACGGCGCGCTCGCTTCCGAGCGCCTGCGCGAGGAAACCTTCGACGCGGTGGTGCTCGACGTGATGCTGCCGGGCCGCGACGGCTTCGCCATCCTGTCCGATCTGCGCCGGGCCGGCCATGGCACGCCGGTCCTGGTGGTCACCGCCCGTTCGGAGGTCGACGACAAGATCAGCCTGCTCGATCTCGGCGCCGACGACTATCTGGTCAAGCCCTTCGACCTGCGCGAATTCGAGGCCAGGCTGCGCGCCGTGATGCGCCGGCCGGCTGGCATGCGCGCCAGCACCATCGAGGTCGAGGCCCTGACGATCGACCTCGCGGCGCGCACGGTCGCGATCCAGGGCAAGCCCATCGATTGCGGCCGGCGCGAATTCCGCCTGCTCGAAATCCTCGTCGCCAAGCTCGGCCAGGTGGCACCCAAGGAGCGGCTGATGGACCAGGTGTTCAGCCTCGACGACGAGGTCTCCATAAACGCCCTGGAACTGCTGGTCTCGCGGCTGCGCCGCAAGCTGCAGGGCGCCGGCATCGAGATCGTGACGATGCGCGGCGCTGGCTACATGGCGCGGCGGCATGACGGCACCTGACGCTCCTGCCCGCGCTACCGCCTCGATCCGCCGTCGCGTGCTGGCGGCCGCCCTCATCGTGCTTGCCCTCGCCGCGCTCGCCTTCATCGTCTTCATCCATTCCTATGCCCGCCGCGCCGCCGACGAGGCCTATGATCGATTGCTCACCGCCTCCGCCCTCACCATCGCCGGGGCCGTGCTGGTCGAGGAGGGGCGCGTCACCGTCGAACTGCCTTACGCCGCCCTCGCCATGCTCGGCTCGGGTGGTGACCGCATCTATTACCAGGTCGAGGCGCCCGACGGCGCCCTGGTCACCGGTTACGGCGACCTCGCCGAGGATCTGCCGGCCGTGCGCTCGGCCGAAACCGTCTTCGCCGATTCGAGTTTTCACGGCGAACCCGTGCGGGTCGCCAGCATCGGCCGCCTGATCTCGGCCAGCAACGCCGCCGGCTGGGTGACCATCCGCGTCGCCGAGACGCGCGGCGCGCGCACCGCCCTCGCTTCCGAGATCGCCTCACGCGCCGTGCTGCCGTTGATCGGCGTCCTCGTGCTCGCCTTGGCCCTGGTCTGGTTCGGCGTGCAGCGGGCCTTCGCGCCGCTCACCACGGTGGAAGCGGCGCTACGCGATCGGGCCCCGCAGGATCTTTCGCCCCTCGCCGTGCCGGTGCCCGTCGAGGTCAGCCAGCTCGTTGCCGCCCTCAACGACTTCATGCGCCGCCTCGCCAGCGTGATGAACGCCCTGTCGGGCGTAGTCGCCGATGCGGCCCATCAGGTGCGCACCCCGCTCGCCTCCCTGCGCGCCCAGGCCGAAGTGGCGCTGGACGAGCGCGACTACCAGGCCCTGCATGAGCGCGTGGCCAAGATCCACCGCAACGCCGTGCACGCCAGCGAGCTGGTGAGCCAGCTCCTGATGGAAGCGACGCTGACCCACCGGCTCGAGAGCCGCGAATCCGTCCTCATTCCCATCACCGACCTCGTCGAGGACGTCGCACGCCGCTTCGACCCCGATGAGGCCGGACGCCTCGCCGTGACCATCGCCCCCACCCTGGCCGGCGCCCGCCTCAAGGGCGATCGCCTCGCCTTGCAGGAGATGTTGCGCAACCTCGCTGGCAATGCCCTGCTCTATGCCCCCGGCAGCGCAGTGGAGATCGTGGCCGAGCCGGCGGGGAAGGAACGCGTGCTCGTCAGGGTATGCGACCGCGGCCCCGGCATTCCCAATGCGGAGAAGGAAACCGTGCTCCAGCGCTTCCAGCGCGGGCATGCGGGCGCCGGCACCGTGGGTTCGGGGCTCGGCCTGCCGATCGCCCGCACCGTGGCGCAGGCCCATGGCGGCAGCCTGTCCCTGCAGGATCGGCCCGGTGGTGGGCTGGAGGTCCGGCTCGAACTGCCACTGGCGCCGGAGCCCGCGAGGGTGCGCGTGGTTCTCAAGCGTGGCGCCGCGGCCATCGCCCTGGCCCTCGGGATCGCCGCCGGAGGCGGCTGGATCGATGCCGCCCAAGCCGCCCCCAAACCCTATCCGGCACCGGTAGCGGGCGGACCGACGCTCTCGATCCTCGGCACCACCGACACACCGCAATTCGAATTGCTGATCCACGACTTCCAGGAACTGCATCCCGACGTCAATGTCACCTATGAGGAAACCGATACGCTGCCGCTCTATCAGCGCACGCAGGAGAAGCGGCTGGATGCCGACGTCGATCTCCTGGTTTCCTCGGCCGCCGACCTGCAGGTCAAGCTCGCCAATGATGGCCACGCCCTCCCCCACGCCTCGCCTTTGCTGCCGGCCCTTCCTGCCTGGGCGAGCTGGCGCTCGGAGATTTTCGGCTTCACCTTCGAACCGATCGTCATCGTCTATAACCGCGCGCTTGTGCCCGACGCACGAGCCCCGCATTCCCATCTCGCTCTCACCGAACTCCTGGAACAGGAAACCGACCGCTTCCGCGGCAAGGTGGCGACCTACGATATCGGCAAGAGCGGAGTCGGCCATCTGCTGGCGGCACAGGATGCCCAGATCTCCTCGAACTTCTGGCGCCTGACCCGCGCTCTCGGCCGGGCCGACGTCAAGCTTTCGGGCTCCAGCCCAGCCATCCTGGAGGGAGTCGCCTCCGGCTCCCTGGCGCTGGGCTACAATGTGCTCGGCTCCTACGCCTATGCCCGCCAGCGCCTCGACAAGCGCATCGGCATCGTCATTCCCGACGATTACGCCCTCATCCTCACCCGCGTGATGCTGGTGCCGCGCTGGGCCAACCAGCCCGATCTCGGCCGCACCTTCATCGACTATGCCCTCTCCCCCCGGGGACAGGCGGTGGTGGCAGGCCAGGCGGCGCTGGGCTCGATCGTGCCAGGCACGCCAGGCGGCTGGACAGCCGAGCGCATCAGCGCCGCTTCACGCGGCGTGCTGCAGCCGATTACACTCGGCCCGGCCCTGTTGGTGGCCCTCGACCAGGAGCGCAAGGCCCGCTTCCTGGCGACCTGGCGCCAACTCGTCACCGACGGCTCGCGCTGACAGGTCGCTGACAGGAATAGTTGCTATCGTATCTGCAACCGGACCTGGCAAGGTCCGGAACAAGACGTAGGGCGCTGGGGGGAACGGCTGCCATGGAGCGGCCTCGAGGTGCATGTCCCTTCCTCCTTTCCCTACCCGCACGATCGCAAGCGTTCGGCCATGAACGCTTTGCTCAGGGAGGAAATGATGAAGAGACTCTTGCTTGCCTGCGCCACCGCGGGCGCCCTGGCTTTTTCCAGCCTCACGGCTTTTGCCCAGACGGCGGGCTATGAGATCATGGCTCCGGCCGCACCGGGCGGCGGTTGGGACCAGACCGCCCGCACCATGCAGATCGCGCTGCGCACCGAAAAGATCGCCCGCAACGTGCAGGTCAACAACGTCGCCGGCGCCGGCGGCACCATCGGCCTGGCCCAATTCGTCAACCAGGCCAAGGGCAATCCCTCCGCGCTGATCGTCGGCGGCTATGTCATGGTCGGCGCCATCCTCACCAACAATTCCGCCGTCAGCTTGGCCGACGTCACGCCGATCGCCCGCCTCACCGGCGAGAGCGAAGCCATCGTCGTGCCGGCCTCCTCGCCGATCAAGACGCTGGGTGACCTGGTCGAGGCCCTCAAGAAGGATCCGGGCTCCGTCTCCTGGGCCGGCGGCTCGGCCGGCGGCACCGACCACATCACCGCCGGCCTTTTCGCCAAGGCCGTGGGCGTCGATCCCTCCAAGATCAACTATGTCGCCTTCGCCGGCGGCGGCGAGGCCGTTGCGGCCGTGCTCAGCGAGCAGGTGACGGCCGGCATTTCCGGCTATGGCGAATTCGAGAGCCAGATCAAGGGCGGCGCGCTGCGCCTGCTGGCCGTCTCCGGCGCCAAGCGCATCGACGGTGTCGATGCCCCCACCTTCAAGGAAGCCGGCGTGGACGTTGCCCTGGAAAATTGGCGCATGGTCGCCGCCGCTCCCGGCATCACGCCCGAGCAGAAGGCCGCCATCACCGCCGACATCGAAAAGATGGTGAAGTCGAAGACCTGGCAGGACACGCTCAAGACCCGCGGCTGGACCGACACCTATCTGTCCGGTGACGCCTTCGATGCCGCCTTGAAGAGCGACATCGCCGCCACCGGCACGGTGCTCAAAGACATCGGCCTGGTCAAATGAGCAGCGCCGGGGGCAGAACGGAGCACGGGCGTCCGCCCGGCTCCACCGTCGCCGGGCTGGTGATCGCAGCCGGCCTGGTGATCCTCGCCGTCGTCATCGGCATCGATGCGGCCATGCTCAACACCAAGGTCGCCAGCGACCCGCTCGGGCCGGCCGCCTTCCCCTACGCCGTCGCGGCCGGACTGCTCGTCCTCGCGGTGGCCACGGTCATCTCCGCCCTGCGCGGCAAGACGCCGACGCCGGAGGAGAGCCAGGATTTCACCGCAGTCGGCTGGGTGATCGCCGGCCTGCTGGCGCAGATCCTGCTCATCGCCGTCAATGCCGGCTTCTCGCTCGCCAGCGGCCTGCTGTTTGGACTGGCCGCCCGCGGCTTCGGCAAGCCGCTCTGGCTGGCCAGCCTGGTCGGCGTGGCACTCTCCTTCCTGACCTGGCTGGCGTTCTCGCAGCTCCTGCAATTGTCGCTGCCGCAGGGACCGCTCGAACATGCGGTCTCCGCGCTCCTGAGTGATTGAAACGCTCATCGGCTGCAGTCGCGCATCCTTTGATTCTTGTTGAAGTCCAGCCGCCCCTCACCCTTACCCTCTCCCCGTAAGGACGGGGCGAGGGAGGCGCAGGCGTTGCACTAATCCTCCAGCCTCTCATCGCGCCCGACGGTTGGGCGAGATAGGGCCATTTCGTATGAAGCGCGCGGCAGAAGCCTCCCTCGCCCCGTCCTTACGGGGAGAAGGTAAGGGTGAGGGGCAGCGGCACCTTGCGATAGGGGGGTAAGCAACTCCCTACCGGTTTTTCTGAAAAACGCTCATAGGACCCTTCGATGCAGACATTCGGTCATCTGGTCGACGGATTGGCGGTCGCCCTGCAACCGTTCAACCTCATCTGCGCCTTCATCGGTGTTACGTTGGGCACGCTGATCGGCGTGTTGCCCGGCATCGGCCCGGCGCTGACCATCGCCCTGCTCCTGCCGGTGACCTTCCAGCTCGACCCTTCGGGCACCGGCGCGCTCATCATGTTCGCCGGCATCTACTACGGCGGCATGTATGGCGGCTCGACCACCTCCATCCTGCTCAATACGCCGGGCGAAAGCTCCTCGATGGTCACCGCCGTCGAAGGCAACAAGATGGCCAAGGCCGGGCGAGGCGGCCCTGCTCTGGCCACGGCCGCGATCGGCTCCTTCGTTGCCGGCCTCTTGGCGACACTGGCCTTGGCCTTCATCGCGCCTTGGGTGGTCAAGTTCGCCCTGTCCTTCAAGTTCATCGACAAATTCGCCCTGATGGTGCTCGCCTTCGTCACCGTATCGGCTGCGTTCGGCAATTCGGCCCTCCGGGGCCTGACTTCGCTGTTCATCGGCCTCGTCATCGGCCTGATCGGCAAGGATATCGTCAGCGGCCAGAACGGGCGCCTGACCATGGGCCTGGCCGATCTGCGCGGCGGCATCGAGGTCACCATCCTTGCCGTCGCCCTGTTCGCCATCGGCGAAGCGCTGGCCGTCGCGGCCACCCACCAGCTCAGCACAGGCACGGTGGAGGCGATCAAGGGTTCGATCTGGATGGGCCGAGAGGACTGGCGGCGTTCCTGGAAGCCCTGGCTGCGCGGCACTTTGTTCGGTTTCCCGATCGGGGCGATGCCGGCGGGCGGTGCGGAGATCGGCACCTTCCTCTCCTATGCCGCGGAGAAGCGCCTGGCCGAAAAACCCGAAGAGTTCGGCCACGGTGCCATCGAAGGGGTCGCCGGGCCGGAAGCGGCCAACAACGCCTCGGCCGCCGGCACGCTGGTGCCGCTGCTCACGCTCGGCCTGCCGACCTCGGCGACCGCCGCCGTCATGCTTGCCGGCTTCCAGCAATTCGGCCTGCAGCCCGGCGCCCAGCTCTTCACCTCCAATCCCGAGCTGGTCTGGGGTCTGATTGCCAGCCTGCTGGTCGCCAATTTCATGCTGCTGGCACTGAACCTGCCGCTGGTCGGCCTGTGGGTGAAGCTGCTCACCATCCCACGCCCCTGGCTCTATGCCGGCATCCTCCTGTTCGCCACGCTCGGCACGCTCGCGGCCAATCCCTCGCCCGCCCAGCTCGCCATGCTGCTCGCCTTCGGCCTGATGGGCTACGGCCTCAGGCTCTACGACTATCCGATCGCACCGGTGGTGGTGGGGCTGATCCTAGGACCGCTTGCCGAAGAACAGCTTCGCAAGGCGCTCCAGCTGCATCAGGGCTTCTTCAGCTCGGTGCCGGCGGTGGTCCTCTTCAGCACCGCCGCCCTGGCTCTCGTCGTCCCGGCCTATATG
Source organism: Labrys sp. E2SS-1L (assembly GCF_057073705.1). Taxonomy (NCBI): domain Bacteria; kingdom Pseudomonadati; phylum Pseudomonadota; class Alphaproteobacteria; order Hyphomicrobiales; family Xanthobacteraceae; genus Labrys; species Labrys sp. E2SS-1L. The sequence continues at coordinate 347,404 of NZ_CP172712.1, forward strand.
CGCTGGCGCGGGCGCGGCAAGGTTCTCACCCAGCTCGCCGCTTCGGAGGATTGAAACCACGTTCCGGCAGCCATGCCGGAACGTTACTTTTCTTTCATCTCGACTTGCAGTACACCACCCGCACCAGGCCGGGCCCCTCTGGCAGTTCCCAATGCGTAGCGTTCCGGGAACTGTGATGTCGGACTGGAGCAAACAGAGCGGTCCCGGCGCGTCGGCGTCCCCCAGCGCCCCAGGCTTTCCTCCTGGTTCGAATCGGCACCGCTCTCCCGCACCGGAACGAGAGAGCCTTCTTCCATGCCCGATATCCTTGCCATCCTGTCGGAAGCCATTTCCGTCTCCTCCCTGGTCGCCCTCGGCCAGGTCATCCTGATCGACCTGGTCCTGGCCGGCGACAATGCCATCGTCATCGGCCTTGCCGCAGCCGGCCTTCCCAAGGAACAGCGCACCCGCGCCATCCTGATCGGCATCGCCGCCGCCACCGTATTGCGCATCTTCTTTGCCGCCATCACGACCCAGCTTCTCGCCATTGTCGGGCTTCTGCTCGCCGGCGGCATCCTGCTCCTGTGGGTGTGCTGGAAGATGTGGCGCGAGCTGAGCACCAGCCATAGCGAGGAAGCCGCCGCCCAGCACGCCCTCGACGGCGACGGGGAGAACGGCAATGGCTCGAGCAACGGCACTCCGCGCAAGACTTTTGCCCAGGCCGCCTGGCAGATCGTGGTCGCCGACGTCTCGATGTCGCTCGACAACGTCCTCGCCGTCGCCGGTGCGGCGCGCGACCATCTGTGGGTGCTGATCTTCGGCCTGGTCGTCTCGATCGCGCTGATGGGCATCGCGGCGAGCCTGATCGCCCGCCTGCTCAATCGCTATCGCTGGATCGCCTATGTCGGCCTGCTCGCCATCCTCTATGTCGCCGGCGACATGATCTATCGCGGCGCCAAGGAAGTCTGGCCCCTGATGTTCTGAGGCGGTCGACCCGAACGTCATCCAGGCCGGCAGCAATGCCGGCCTTTTTTCTGGATCGGCATCCATGTTGCCTGCGGATGATGAACGCCCCTCAGGAATCACTTCCGGTTTCAGGGCGTCGTTCACCGCTGCAAGCCGGCTCGGGGACGCCGGCAATACCGGCCTGATATGAACGGGATAGCGACGATTTAGAGGCAAGATCCGACCGCCCATTGCCGTTTGCCTCGTCGAATCTTCTGAGGTACGTTCCCGAAAGATCGGGACAGGTGGAACCATGGCGCGGGCAACGGTGCACGATCTGGCGCGTGCGGCAGGCGTGAGCCTGGCCACCATCGACCGCGTGCTCAATCGCCGCGGCGGCGTGCGGCCGGCGACGATCGAGAAGGTCGAGCAGGCCATGGCCCGGCTGAATTATCGCCGCGACATGGCAGCAGCCATGCTGGCCAAGCAGCAGGAATATCGCTTCGTCTTTCTCGTGCCGGTCGGCGTGAACACCTTCATGCGCAATCTGGCGAACGAGGCGACACGCCTGTCCGATCTCAACGCCGCCGACCGGATCAGCATCCGCGTCGTCGAGATCCCGCCCTTCGATGACGACAAGCTCGCCGGGATCCTCAACGGCCTCGACAGCACCGATATTTCGGGCGTGGCCGTGGTCGCCACCGAGAACGCCCAGATACGCCAGGCCATCGACCGGCTGGCCGAGCGCGGCATACCGGTGGTGACGCTGGTGTCCGACGTGCCGGCCTCGCGCCGCGCCCATTTCGTCGGCATCGACAACAGCGCCGCCGGGCGCACTGCCGGCTCGCTGATGGGGCGCTTTCTGCGCGGGCGATCAGGCCGCATTGCCGTGCTTGCCGGCTCGATGCTGCTGCGCGACCATGTCGAGCGCCATTTCGGCTTTGAACGCGTGCTGCGTACCGAATATCCCGATCTCGTCACCCTGCCTGTGATCGAAGGCCGCGACAATGGCACTATCGTGGAGGAAGTGCTCGGCGCCCTGCTCGACAACCATCCTGACATCATCGGCCTCTACAGCCTCGGTGGCGGCAATCGCGGCGTGATCGCCGCCTTGAACAAGCGCCATGCCGGTGCCCGCATCTGCGTGATCGCGCATGAATTGACCACCCATTGCCGCGAAGCCCTGGTCGACGGCACCTTCGATGCCATCCTCAACCAGGACCCTGGCCACGAAGCCCGCAGCGCCATGCGCGTACTGCGCGCCCTCACCGACGGCCAGCCGATCGACCAGGGCCAGGAACGCATCCGCATCGACATCTATCTCAGGGACAATCTGCCCTGAGGCTGTTCACGCCGCGCGCGAAAACACCATCATGTAGTTGACGTCGGTGTCGCGGCTGAGCCGCCATTCGTCCAGCAGGGGATTGTAGATCACGCCGCAGCGGTCGAGCTCGACCAAGCCTTGCGGCGTCACCGCCTCCTCGATCTCCGCCGGCTTGACGAACTTGTTCCAGTCATGCGTGCCACGCGGCACCCAGCCCAGCACCTTCTCGGCCGCCACGATCGCCAGCGCATAGGCCTTCATGGTGCGGTTGAGGGTGGCGACGAAGAGGAGGCCGCCGGGCTTCACCATATCGGCACATGTCTTAAGGAAGGCGGCGGGGTCGGTGACATGCTCGACGATCTCCATCGCCAGCACCACGTCGAAGCGCTCGCCGGCCGCTTCGAGCTCCTCGGCCGGCAGGACGCGATAGTCGATGGCGAGGCCCGAGCGGGCGGCATGGGCCTTGGCCATTTCGACATTGGTCGCGGCCATGTCGATACCGACGACCTCGCCTCCGAGCTTGGCCAGCGGTTCGCTGAGCAGGCCGGCACCGCAGCCGATATCGGCGAGCCTGAGGCCCTTGAGCCCGTCGAGGGCGACGGAGGAGCGGCCGAAATGCCCGGCGATCTGGTCCCGCACATAGCGCAGGCGCACCGGATTCAGCCGGTGCAGCGCCCGCATGGTGCCGCGCGGGTTCCACCAATCGGCCGCCATCGCCTCGAAACGTTCGATTTCCTTGGGATCGACCGACGAACCCGTGCCTGCTGCGCTCATTGCCTGCGTCCTGGAGAAAAGCGCGTTTCGACGGAAACGCTTGCTTGCTCCAGCTCCTTGTTTCCAAGCCAATCCGACGGATTGGCTAGTGCCTCTTGCGATTCTTGCCGATTCCGTCAAATCGCAAAACGCAAAAATTGCGTGGTACCGAGCAGAAAATTGCCATTTTCAGCAACCTGTGTGACCCCGATCTGCCCCTAAGGCAACCGCATTAACAATGCCCCGCTCTCTTTCTCGATATTGTCATCGCAATTTGGCAATTTCCGTCGCGCCTGGACTTTGAGCGGCCTTAATTTCAGCTATGGTCACCAAGCCGCATCGACCGGGCAAAGCCGGCCTTCCCAGGGTGAGAAATCCTCGTCCTGGGAAGGCCGGCACGGTGTTCGGCCAATGTGGAATTTCCGAGCCCGTCGACGGGCGGGTTCGGAAATTCCACAGAGCGCTGCAAGCAGGCGGCGTAGCAAGAAGGGATGAACGAGATGGCGTGGCGCGATGATGAAGCCCGGGCGGCCCTGATCCACAAGGCGGCAAGGAGCCTTCAGCCAGGCAAGACCCCTCCCACTTTCGCCGAGGTGCTCTTCGGCCGAACCACCCTCGAAGACCTCGCCACCCATGACGCCGCCTCGCTCGCCTTCCTGGCCGAGCAGGCCTGGGACCATGTCCAGCGCCGCACGCCCGGCCATGCCGATATCCGCGTCGTCAATCCCGACATGCCCGATGGCCGCGAGATCTCGGTCATCGAGATCCTCAACGACAACATGCCCTTCCTGTTCGATTCCACCATGGCCGAGCTTTCGGAGCGTGGAATCGAAGCGCAACTGGTTGCCCATCCCATCATCGCGCTGGAGCGCGATGCCCAGGGCAAGCTCGTGCAGTTCTTCGGCGACGCCTTGCCGGAAGGCAGCAAGGGCGTGCGCGAGAGTCTCATCCACATCCATATCGCCCGCATCGATTCGGACGCCGACCGGCAGAACCTGATCGACGGACTGACGCTGGTGTTCAACGATGTCGGGGCCTGCGTGAGGGACTGGCGCGCCATGCGCGATCGGGTGGAGCAGGCGATTGAATCCTTCCGCACCAACCCGCCACCTCTGCCGGTCGATGAGATCGCCGAGGCAAACCAGCTCCTGCAATGGATCTGCTCCGACAACTTCACCTTCCTGGGCCTGCGCGAATATCGCTTCTCGACCGACAGCGACGCTTCCGACGAGGTCAGCGAGGGCGAAGGCCTCGGCATCCTCAGGGATCCCGAGGTCAAGATCCTGCGCCGCGGCACCGAACTGGTGGTGATGACGCCGGAAATCCGCGAATTCATGCGCGAGCCGACGATCCTGATCGTCACCAAGGCGAATGTGAACAGCCGCGTCCACCGCCGGGTGCGCATGGACTATATCGGCGTCAAGCTCTACACGCCGGACGGGCGGGTCGAGGGCGAATTGCGCGTCGTCGGCCTGTTCACCTCGGCGGCCTATACGCGCTCGGTGCGCCAGATCCCCTATGTCCGCCACAAGGTCGCCCAAGTGCTGCAGCGCGCCGGGCTCGACCCGCAGAGCCATTCAGGCAAGGCGATCCTGCATATCCTCGAGGAATATCCGCGCGACGAACTCGTCCAGGTCGATTCCGAGACGCTCTACAACTTCGCCATGGAGATCCTGCTGCTCTATGAGCGCCCACGCCTGCGCGCGTTGGTGAGGGCCGACAAATTCGACCGCTTCGTTTCTATCCTCGTCTTCATTCCGCGCGAGAAATACGACACCGACGTGCGCATCGGCGTCGGCAATTATCTGGCCAACGCCTATAAGGGCCGCCTTTCCGCTTCCTATGCCGCCTTCCCCGAGGGGCCGCTGGCGCGCGTGCACTACATCATCGGCCGCTATGAGGGCGATACCCCTCTCATCGAGCGCTCGGTGCTGGAAGCCGGCATCACCGCGATCGCCACCAATTGGGGCGACAAGCTCAGGGCCGCCCTGACCGGCACCACCGACGGCATGCGCGCGCGCCTGCTCGGCAACCGCTATGCCAATGCCTTCACCGGCGGCTATCCCGAGACCTTCTCCACCGCCCAGGCGATCGCCGATATCGGCGTGATCGAGAAACTGACGCCTGCCCGCCCCGTTGCGATCCTGGTCTATCGCCTGGAGGAGGACGACACGCCCTCTCGCTGCGGCCTCAAGGTCTTCTCGCAGGGTGCGCCGATGTCGCTGTCCTATCGCGTGCCGGTGATCGAGAATCACGGCATGCGCGTGGTGGACGAGCGCACCTACGAGATCACGCCATCAGCCAAGCCGGCACCCGCCCCGGTCTGGCTCCACGACATGACGGTGGAGACCAGCGACGGCGAGCCGATCCCGCCCGGCATCGACTTCCAGCACCGCCTCGAGGCCTCGATCATGGCGGTGGTCGGCGACTATGCCGAATCCGACGGCTACAACGCCCTGATCCTGCGCACCTCGCTGGGCTGGCGTGAGATTTCCGCCATCCGGGCCCTGTCGCGCTATCTGCGCCAGATCCGTGCACCCTTCAGCCAGGACTATATGTGGGAGACGGCGCGCAAGAACCCGCAGATCACCGCCAGCATCGTGGCGCTGTTCCGGGCCCGGCACGATCCGAGGCTGACGGCCACCGATGCCGAACGCACCGCGCATGAAGCCGAGATCGTGAGCGAGATCGAAGAGCAGCTGCAATCGGTCTCCTCGCTCGACGAAGACCGCATCCTGCGCCGCTTCACCAATCTGGTGCAGGCGATCATGCGCACCAATCTCTGGCAGGTCGGCCCGGATGGCCAGCCCCGGCCGGTGATCAGCTTCAAGTTCGAATGCCGCAAGGTCGAGGGCCTGCCGGCCCCCAAGCCCCTCTACGAGATCTTCGTCTATTCGCCGCGGGTGGAAGGCATCCATCTGCGCTTCGGCAAGGTGGCGCGCGGCGGCCTGCGCTGGTCCGACCGCCCCCAGGATTTCCGCACCGAGATCCTCGGACTGGTCAAGGCACAGCAGGTCAAGAATGCAGTGATCGTGCCTGTCGGCGCCAAGGGCGGATTCGTGCCCAAGCGCCTGCCGCCGCCGTCCAACCGCGACGCCTGGCTGGCAGAGGGGACGGAAGCCTACCGCATCTTCATCCGCTCGCTGCTCGAACTCACCGACAATCTGGACGGCGACAACATCGTGCCGCCCGACAACACCGTGCGCCATGACGGCGACGACCCCTATCTGGTGGTTGCGGCCGACAAGGGCACCGCCACCTTCTCCGATACGGCCAACGCCATCTCCATCGAGAAGCATCATTGGCTGGGCGACGCCTTCGCTTCGGGCGGCAGCCAGGGCTATGACCACAAGAAGATGGGCATCACCGCCCGCGGCGCCTGGGAGGCGGTCAAGCGGCATTTCCGCGAACTCGGCACCGATATCCAGGTCGAGCCCTTCACCGCCGTCGGCGTCGGCGACATGTCGGGCGACGTCTTCGGCAACGGCATGCTGCTGTCGCCGGCCACCAAGGTGGTCGCCGCCTTCGACCATCGCGACATCTTCATCGATCCCTCGCCCGATCCGGTCACCAGCCATGCCGAGCGACTGCGCATGTTCAACCTGCCGCGCTCGAGCTGGCAGGACTACGACAAGGCGCTGATCTCCAAGGGCGGCGGCGTGTTCTCGCGTTCGCTCAAGGCCATCCCGCTTTCCGCCGAAATGCGCGCTTTGCTCGATCTCGACAAGGCCGAAGCGACGCCCACCGAGGTGATGACGGCGATCCTCAAGGCCCGCGCCGATCTCCTGTGGTTCGGCGGCATCGGCACCTATATCCGCGCCGCCAGCGAGACTGACGACCAGGTCGGCGACCGCGCCAACGATCCCATCCGCATCACCGGCGCCGATGTCAGGGCCCGGGTGATCGGCGAGGGCGCCAATCTCGGTGCCACCCAGCGCGGCCGCATCGAGGCGGCACAGAAGGGCATCAAGCTCAACACCGACGCGATCGACAATTCTGCCGGTGTCAACACCTCCGACGTCGAGGTGAACATCAAGATCGCTCTCGCCCGGCCCGAGCGCGACCAGCGCCTCACGCAGGCCGATCGCAACATCCTGCTGGCGGCAATGACCGACGAGGTCGGCTCGCTGGTGCTGCGCAACAACTATCTGCAGACGCTGGCGCTCTCGCTCTCCGAACGCAAGGGCGTGGCCGAGACCGGCTTCCTCACCCGCCTGATGCAGTCGCTCGAACAGCGCGGCCTGCTCGACCGCGCCGTGGAGTTTTTGCCGGACGACGTCGCCATCGCCGAGCGCACCCGCCGCGGCCAGGCCCTGACACGGCCGGAACTGGCCGTGCTGCTCGCCTATGCCAAGCTGACGCTCTATGACGACCTGCTCCTCACCAACGTGCCGGACGATCCCTATCTCGCCCGCGAACTGACGGTGTATTTCCCGCCGGAGGTGCAGAACCGGTTCCCCGACGCCGTCGAGAACCATCGCCTCAGGCGCGAGATCATCGCCACCAATCTCGCCAACGGCATCATCAACCGCGGCGGCCCCGCCTGCGTGGTGCGCCTCAGCGACGAGACCGACGCCGACGTCACCACCATCGCTATGGCCTTCGCCGCCGTGGATGAATCCTATGGCCTGCGCTATCTCTACGATGCCATCGATGCCCTGGATAACCGCATCGACGGGCAGCTCCAGCTCAGCCTCTACGGCTTCCTGCAGGATCTCCTGCTCTCGCGCGTGGTCTGGTTCGTGCGCAATGTCGACTTCTCGCCCGGGCTGGAAGCGGTGATCGCCCGTTTCGGCGCCGGTGTCCACGAGATCGCCATCGGCCTCGACACCACCTTGCCGGAGGCGATGCAGGCAGCCCGCCTCAAGCGCATCCGCGAACTGGTCGAGGGCGGTGTGCCCGAAGACCTCGCCGGCAGGATGGGCAATCTGGATCCGCTGGTGTCGGCGCCCGACATCGTGCTGGTGGCGGGCCGCACCGGCCGGGCCATCGGCGACACCGCAGCCACCTTCTATGCGGCGGAAGCCAATTTCCAGCTCGACCGCATCGTCACGGCCGCCCGCGCCGTGCCCGCCAGCGATTATTTCGAGCGCCTCGCCATCGACCGGGCCATCGAACAGATCGCGGCAGCCGAGCGACGCCTGGTCGCCGACATGCTGGCGACCGGCCTGTCCGGCCAGGCGGCGACGGAGGCCTGGCTCGAAGCCCATCCGGAAGCCGCGCGCATCCGCCGCTCGGTGGAGGAAATCGCGGCCAGCGGCCTGACCCTGGCCAAGCTCGCCGTGGCGGCCAACATGCTGGGCGATCTCGTCAGAGAGTGACGAGGTCGCGGATGGCGGGCCTGCTGGCACGTGGATGTTGCCAACGGGCCTGCTCGCAGAATCCAGTTCCGTTCCTTCTTGCGGTGATCGGGATCAGGCAGGCGCTCTCTCGGCGCTTCGAGCGCTACAGCATCGGACTCGATTTCGGAATCGAGTCCGATGCTGTAAGTTATTGTTGTCGCATCGCTTTTGTTAAAAACCGGCATCCACTTTTCGGCACGATGCTCTAGGAGTTGTGGACACTTATCTGATCCATAGAACTGTAGCGGCAAGGGTTATGACGGCGAGATAATTTCTAGCGGTTTTCTCGAAACGAGTAGCGACCCGTCGGAACTGCTTGAGCTTTGAGAAGCAACACTCGATGAGGTGGCGCTGGGCGTAGAGGTGCTTGTCGACAGGGTATTTTCGAGCCCGCGACGGGTTGCTTGGGATGACAGCCACAGCATCTTTGTCTGCAATTGCCTGGCGCAGGCGATCGGCGTCGTAAGCGGCGTCGGCCATCACGACCTTGGCGGGTAAGCCGTCGATCAAGGCATAGGCCTGAGGGCAATCGCCTCTGTGGCCGGCGGTCAGGGTGAAGCGCACCGGGCAGCCAAGACCTCTGACAGCCATATGGATCTTGGTGCTCAGGCCGCCGCGAGAACGGCCAAGGGCCTGATCTTCAGACCCCCTTTTTTGGCGCCCGAAGCATGCTGATGGGCACGGATGATGGTGGAATCAACGATCAGATACTCGAAGTCCGGATCGTCCGACATCGCCGTGAAGATGCGCCACCATACACCCTTATGGCTCCAACGGCTGAAGCGACGGAAGACACTGTTCCACTCACCGAAGACCTCGGGCAGGTCACGCCAGGGCGAACCGGTGCGCACGATCCACAACACCGCTTCCACAAACATCCGGTTATCGTGACCAGACGAACCGCGCGTCCGTTCGTCACCGATAATATGCGCCGAAATACGCTCCCATTGATCGTCGCGTAGAATCAGACGGTCCAAAACACCCATCGCTGCCTCCAAAAGACAGCTTTGAATCACATACCCCCCACTCTTGGGAATCCCAAGAGTCCACAACTCCTAGCGGTCGGCCGTCGCGGTCGAGGAAGGCGTGCGTGGCGCGATGTCGTGGCGTCCCCACACGAACAGCGCCAGTGCCACCAATGCCACGCCACCATGAACCCAATAGGCTAAACCATAGCCGCCCAAATCGGTAAGCCAGCCGGCGACGACGTTGCTGAGTGAGGCCCCAATACCCTGCACGGTCATGACGGCAGCAAGGCCGACATTGAAGCGGCCGGTACCGGACAGAATGCGTTCAGCGGCGATGGGCGTGGCTATGCCGATCAGGCCGGCGCCCACACCGTCGAGAAACTGCACGGGAAAGACGAAAGCAAAGGAGGGAAAGGTCCCCGCAATCACACCGCGGATCGGCAAGGCCGCCAAGGCAACAATGAATATTGTGGCCAAGCCGAACCGTCTGATCAGCCAGGGCGCCAGCAATGCCATGCCGATCATCGAAAGTTGTGAAACGCCCGTCGTGATCGCGGTGGTCCGGAAAGGGGTGCCGAGCTGAATCGAAAAGGCCTGCGCGATCAGGCGGCTGATGGGGGCATTCCCAAAATGAAAGATCATCAAAACCAGACTGAGCAGAATTAGTCCCTTGCTGCCTGCCAGGACCGAAAACCCGGAGGGGGCTTCCGATCCATCATGGTGCGCCAGCCCACGCGCTACCTGATGGTCGATCTGCTTGGGATCGATGGCGAGCGTCGCCGCGATCGTGGCGAAAGCAGCAAACAGCATGAGCCCAACGACGCCATGGATGCCGAACAGAAGTGTTCCTGCATAAATCGCCGCCAAGGAGACAACGTTTCCGGTGTGGTTCCAGAACTCGTTTCGAGACACCTGGCGGGAGAACCGCTCTTCTCCGACAAGGCCAAGCGTCAAGCCCATGAGTGCGGGCCCAATGACGGCGCCGACGATGGCCGTCGCTGATTGGCCTCCGAAGACCGAAAAGCCGTTGGGGGTCGCCAACGTCCACAGGGCCATCGTCGTCACGAAGATAACGGGCAGGATAATCAGTGTTCGTTTGTAAGCCGATGCATCGACAAGCGCGCCGAACAAGGGGGTGGACGCCATTCCTAACACGCCCCCAATCGTCGCGATGACACCGAGCGTGAATGGCTCCCACCCGTGCGTTGCGAGAAAACCATCGAGGAAGGGTCCCAAGCCATCGCGAGCATCGGCAAGGAAGAAGTTCAGGACAGAAAGGGCAAAGAGGGAGCGATGAAAGACGGAAGGGGCGCGGGGCGTCACGACGGCTCCGGAGGTCAGGCCTTTTCAACAATGCGCTATACGGTGAACCCGGCGGGGTGGATAGGGGATTTTCGCTAGCGCGCTTACTGCGTATCAAATAAAGGATCGGACAAGCACAACAGAATGTGATCGCTTTCGAACGGGCTCGCCAGAGCACCCATACAGTCCCCCATGGTCTTTCAAGTTTCTGCCCCGATTCTCAGCCTTTCCGTTGCAGCCCTGACAGCGCTGACTTTGCTGATCCGGCCCTTCAAGTGGCCGGAGGCGGTGTGGGCCGTCCTCGCGGCAGCGCTGCTGACGGGCGCAGGCGCCATACCCTTGCTCGACGCGTGGGCGGGCATCGCCAAGGGCCTGGACGTTTATCTGTTCTTGATCGGCATGATGCTGATCGCCGAGTTGGCACGACAGGAAGGCCTGTTCGATTGGCTGGCTCTGATAGCCACCAACCATGCGAAAGGCTCCCCGTTCAAGCTGTTCACCCTGACCTATCTCGTCGGCATTCTGGTGACGGTCTTCATGTCGAACGATGCAACCGCCGTCGTCCTGACCCCAGCCGTTTATGCAGCCTGCCAGGCGGCCAGGGTCAAGGACCCTCTGCCCTATCTCCTGATCTGCGCGTTTACCGCGAACGCGGCCAGTTTCGTGTTGCCGATCTCCAATCCTGCCAATCTGGTGATCTTCAATGGGGGTCACATGCCTGCCCTCGCCGATTGGCTATCGACCTTCGCACTCCCCTCGGCGCTTGCCATCGCAATCACCTTTGCCGCGCTTTTGTGGAACCAGCGCGCGGCATTGGCGGCCGAAACGCTGGCCGCTCGCGTGCCGGGCACAAGCCTTTCCCTCACCGGAAAGGTGGCGGGACTGGGGCTGACAGTAACGGCCATCGGCCTGATAACCGCCTCCGCGCTCCACGTCGATCTGGGTTGGCCCACTTTCGCCGGCGGGATTCTCACCCTGTCGATCGTATCGATCATCAAGCGCCAATTCCCCTCGCAAGCGCTCGAAGATATTTCGTGGAGCGTCATTCCGCTGGTGGCGGGCTTGTTCGTGGTGGTGGAAGCGCTCGGGACAAGCGGCGTCCTCGACATGCTGGCCGAGTCCGTCAGCCGCCTGACGGAAATGCATCCTCAGCTCGGTGCACCTGCCGCCGGTGTCCTGACCGCCATCGTCGCCAATCTCGTCAACAACCTTCCAGCCGGCCTCGTCGCAGGAAACATCGTTCAGTCGATCCACGCATCGCCCGCTCTGTCAGGCTCGATCCTGATTGGAATCGATCTCGGCCCCAACCTGTCGATCACCGGATCGCTGGCCACGATCCTCTGGCTGAACGCGTTGCGACGCGAGGGTATAAAGGTTGGTTTCTGGCAGTTCCTCAAGATCGGGACCGTCGTCATGTTCCCCGCGCTCCTGGCTGCGATCGCCAGCCTCGCAATCCAGAATTCTTGAGCCGGCCGGAAGCGCTACCTTGCCAGGTGATGCAGCACAATGCCGCTCGTCGTGGCGACGTTGAGGGAATCGAAACTGCCTCTCATGTCGATACGGATGGTCCGCAGCCGCCTCAGGACATGCTCGGGCAGGCCAGGCCCCTCGGCACCGAACAAGACGGCCTGCCGGCCCACAGGCTCGATATCGGCGAGACGCTCCTTGCCGGCCGGGCTGGTGGCCAGGACCTCGAAACCGGCCGCCAGCAGGGCGTCGCAGAGGGCCCCGATGTCGCCTCCCTGCGCGAAGGGCGTCATGAGGACTGCGCCAGCGGAAACGCGGATCGCCTTGCGGTAGAGCGGATCGCAGGAGGTTCCGTCGATCAATACGCCGTCGAGGCCAAAAGCTGCGGCATTGCGGAAGATCCCGCCCATATTGTCGTGATTGGCAATGGCCGAAAGGCCGACGAACAGGGCGTTTTCCGGCGCGGTGGCAAGCAGCCTTTCGGCCGTCCCTCCCTCCCCCCGCAAACCCATGGCCAGGATGCCGCGATGCATGGGGAAGCCGGCAATATCGTCGAGAACGCTGCGCGAGGCGCTGTAGACCGGGATCCCGGCGGGCACCTTGGCGACGAGATCGGCAAGCGGCTCGGTCCTGTTCTCCGCGATCAGAATGGATTCGATGGCAAAACGCCCGAGTTGGAGAGCGGTGCGCAGCACCACCTCCCCCTCGATGACGAAGCGCCCACCCCGTCCCTTGAGATCGCGCTCGCGGATATCGCGATACGCCTCGATACGCGGATCGGAAGAGTTATCAATGAAAATTGGAGCTGCAGAAACATGCACGAAACAACGAGACCCTATAGCGTCTAGCGGCCTGACGGGGTTACCAAGAATCGCAAAGACACTTTGGCCAATCCGCTGGATTGGCTTGGACACAAGGAGCTGGAACCAACAAGCATCCAGTCATGAACGCGCGTTTGCTCTGGAGGCGACATGAACTTCATCAAAACGCGGGACCTCGTGCATAGAGCGTCCTCCGTAAACTGCATAGCCCAATCGACGGATAGGCCGCATCACGAGACGCCGTCGACGCACACCATCGGTGCAGGCGACTGAGCCCTTGACGTTGAGGCAAAGATCACGTTCACTAACGTAAGCCTTATAAATGAAAAGCTCTAAATCACCAATGGCTGTCAAAATTTCAATATCGTTCCCAGTACACTTGGATATTGGCACATGGTCCTATTCATGCTGAGTGCCGCCATATGAAATTCCTCTTCATCCCAGGCTTCGGAAAGGCAGGAACGACCTATCTTTACGGCCAGCTTGCGAAGCATAGCGAGCTATTCAACCTCCCCCACACAAAAGAAACGGGAGCATTTTACCGAAAAATAGGGCGGGAAAAATATCTCGAAAATTTTCTCGAGCAAGACGAAAACAAGACGTTCATCGATGGAACGGCTCATTATCTTGTACGAAATTCTACCTACGTAAGTAATATAAAGCATGCCCTGCCGAATGATGACATTCGATTGCTGATCGGAATCAGATGTCCAATCAGAAGGGCTTATTCACATTACCTCTATCGCCTGCGTACCGCTTGGCGCATCGGCGTATCGGCCTACCCATTCCACGATCCCCGCATACTGACGCACTTTCTCTACCCAATGCGCCCTCTCATCGCGCAGACGCAGCACATTTTCGGCAGCGAGAACGTCGCCGGCTTCTCATTCGAGGGCGGTCCCGTCGATGTGCCGCAATCCTTCAAGACCTTTCTGGGCCTTGATGACAATTGGGCCGTCGACCCGGGCGGCGACCGATACGATGGAGGGTGGGCGCCTGAAATCTACTACGATGCCAAGGATGCGCTCGTCGTCGAAAGTGCGGGGTCGTTGTACGAATTGCCCAGACGCACCCTGCTCATTTCAGCAGGCATCGAGAGCGTGTTGAAATTCAACTTCCCGGCTGAACTTGGCGAGCGCCTGATGCGTAACAGCGCAACTTGGACGCGCTCGTTCGAATCCCGCCTGCTGGGAGACGCCTTGTCTCTTGCCCTTGATGACTATGCTCATGCCCGCGAGATGCTTGGCCTAGCAGCAAATGACTTGATGGAGCCCGGCACCCTGTCGGCAAAACGGCCTCCCGCATTGCCTTTGGAGATCGCGAAGCTGCTAAAGCCGCTTGGTGCCCTTCAAGAGAGATTTCGCCACGGTTACGACGCGCATGCGGGCCTGTCGCTCCAGACCGTCAGCGCTGACGTTGAGGCAATCAGGAAGGAAATCGACTCGCACTACGCGGCCATCTCGAACGATCAGGATGCGGGCGCGTCCGAAGAGGCTATCAAACAGCAGATATTCTCGCTCGTCGAAGCGCTCGACTCGGCGATTTCAATTCGGGGTCCGGATCCGGATTATGTGCAGGAATTCATCCTGCTGTGTTTTGTCTCGGGGCAAGGAGCGCGTGCCTATCAAACCTTGAGGGACAATCCGCATTACTTTGCCCTCCTCGACAAGCAGATATTGCTGGAAAAAGCCGACTACTTCAGAAACCAGATCGGCGATGGTCTGCATCGTCGGCTGATGAAGCTGGTGGAGACCCTTCAGATCAGCCCATCGATCTGAAAAACCAACCGGCAGGTGAAAAGCGCATGGGAATGCCCTACATAGCGGGCATGACCACGCCCCTCCTGTTCGATCCCCATGCGCTGGCCCTGCATCGCCGGCGCGCCGCGGTCGCTCCCGCGGACTTCCTGCTGCGTCACGTCGCCGAAGACATGGCCGACCGCCTCGCCGTGATCCTGCGTCCCTTCGAACGGGCGGCGGAGATCGGGCCGCTTTCGCCCGTGCTGGCGCAGGCGGTGCGCCCAGGCCTTGCCGCCGAGTGGCAGGACGTCGCCATCGGCAACGAGGCGCTCCCTCTTCAGCCCGAAAGCATCGATCTTGCGCTGTCTGCCCTCGCCTTGCAGTTCGTCAACGACCTGCCGGGCCTGTTGAGCCAGGTCCGCCGTGCCCTCAGGCCGGATGGGCTGCTGCTGGCCGCCCTGATCGGTGGCTCTACGCTCACCGAATTGCGAGCTGCCTTTTCCGAGGCCGAATTGGAAATGGAAGGCGGCGTCTCGCCCCGCGTCGCCCCCTTTGCCGATGTGCGCGACATGGGTGGCCTCCTGCAGCGGGCCGGCTTTGCCTTGCCCGTCGCCGACAGCGACGTCCTCACCGTGCGCTACGACAACGCCTTCGCCCTGATGGCCGACCTCAGGGCGATGGGGGCCTCCAACATGCTGGTCCAGCGCCGCAAGGGCTTCACCCGCCGCGCCACCATGCTGCGCATGGCCGAGATCTATGCCGAGCGCTTCTCCGATCCGGACGGACGCATCCGCGCCACCTTCGAAATCGTCTGGATCTCCGGCTGGGCGCCCCACGCCGACCAGCAGAAACCGCTGAAGCCGGGGTCGGCCAAGACCCGTCTCGCCGACGCCCTGGGCGTGAAGGAATACAGGCAGGAGTGACGAGGCCTCGTCCCGGGGCGGTCGCGCAATCCCAGGCACCCGACCGCCATGTTCGGCAGCGCCCATGAAGAAGGGACATACCATGCGATCGATCGTGGCCCTCATGGCCTTCCTGGCTGCCGCGGCACAGGCGCAGGCTGCCCCCTCGATGGCGCAGCACTTTGCCCGGTGCGAGCCTGAATTCTTCGAGGCTCTGCGCGATTATATCGCGCACAATGGACCGGCAACCCGCGGCTCCGTCGTCACCAAAGCCGGCACATGGGACGAACTCGTTTTCGCCAAGCCGGTTCGGGCACATGGATTCGATATCAGGGCCTATCGGCAATTGCAGTCGACGCTGGGCTCCAAGCCCACCTCCAGGGCCTGGCAGTGGGGGCTGGTGATCGAGGCGAAACCTCGCGCCGTCGCCTATGCCATCGATCCCTATCTGAGGAAGATTCGCGCCACCAGCGAAGGGCTCGGCCTGCGTGCCGAGGCCAATGGCTGGTCGAGCGGCATCGGCGCCTACAAGGGGGGACGATGGCGACAGGTACGCGTCGCTCCCCTCGAAGACGGCAAGGCAACCCTGCTGAGCTGTTTCACCTTCAATGGGGACTATCCCGGCTTTCCCGGCCTGCCCGACCTCACGCCCCTGGCCGCTTCCAGGAATTGAGCCTGCGTTCCCGACTTACCGCGCCGGGATCATGTCGATCAGCATCGGGATCAGCGGCTCGTCCGCAGGCGGCATCGGATAGTCGCGCAGCTTCCTGGGCAGCACCCATTTCACCGCCTGACCCTCCCGCCCATGGGGCGTGCCCTCCCAGCGCCGGCAGATCCATAGCGGCATCAGCAGGGTGAAATCCTCGTAGCTGTGGCTGGCGAAGGTGAGCGGAGCCAGGCACTCCTCCTTCACCTCGATGCCGAGCTCCTCGTGCAGCTCGCGGATGAGGGTTTCCTCGGGGCGCTCGCCGGGCTCGAGCTTGCCGCCGGGAAACTCCCACAGGCCCGCCAGCGCCTTGCCTTCGGGGCGCTGGGAGATCAGCACGCGCCCGTCGGCATCGACCAGGGCGCAGGCGGCGACGAGAAGCAGGCGTTTGGTCACGACCGGTAGTCGCCGTTGATGGCGACATATTCCTTGGTGAGGTCGCAGGTATAGACCCGGTCACCCGCCTCGCCGAGCCCGATGTCGACGGCAATGGTGATCGCCTGCCCCTTCATATAGGCGGAAACCGCTTCCTCGTCATAGGACGGGTCACGCTCGCCATCGACGGCGACGCGGAT
This sequence comes from Labrys sp. E2SS-1L, assembly GCF_057073705.1. NCBI lineage: Bacteria > Pseudomonadati > Pseudomonadota > Alphaproteobacteria > Hyphomicrobiales > Xanthobacteraceae > Labrys > Labrys sp. E2SS-1L. Next base: position 364,227 of record NZ_CP172712.1, read on the forward strand.
GTCGCCGAACCAGATGGCGAGCCGGTCGCGGTCGGCCTCCTCGCCGGCCTTGCCGACGGCCATCACAACGCGGCCCCAATTGGCGTCCTCGCCGGCCACCGCCGTCTTGACCAGGGGCGAATTGGCGATCGACAGGCCGATACGCCGGGCCGCCTGCTTGGAGGTGGCGCCACGCACCTCGACGGTAACGAATTTGCGCGCGCCCTCGCCATCCCGCGCCACCTGCTGGGCGAGATCGAGCAGCACGCCGTCGAGCGCCCTGGCAAAATCGGCCAGGCGCGGATCGGCCGCTTCGGTCGCCGGCGTGCCGCCAGCCTTGCCGGTGGCGAACAGCAGCAGCGTGTCGGAGGTGGAGGTGTCCGAGTCGACGGTGACCGCGTTGAAGCTGTCGATGACACTCTTGGAAAGCAGGCCCTGCAGCACGTTTCCGGCGATCGGCGCATCGGTGAAGACGAAGGAGAGCATGGTCGCCATGTCGGGCGCGATCATGCCGGCCCCCTTGGCGATGCCGTTGATGGTCACCGGCACGCCACCGAAATCGACGCGGGCGGTCGCCCCCTTGGGGAAGGTGTCGGTGGTCATGATGGCGCGGCCGGCATCCTCGAAGGCACCCGGCGAGACGCGGCCGGCGGTCTCGACCAGCACGCCCCTGAACTTGCCGGCATCGAGCGGTTCGCCGATCACGCCGGTGGAGGCGAGATAGACTTCGCTCGGACGGCAGCCGGCGGCCTCGGCGGCGAGTTCCGCCGTAAGGGCCACCGCTTCGGCGCCCTTCTTGCCGGTGAAGGCATTGGCATTGCCGGAATTGACCACCAGGGCTCGCGCGCTGCCATCCCCAAGCGCCGCACGGCACCAGTCGACCGGCGCCGACGGGCATTTGGAGCGAGTGAACACGCCAGCCGCCTGCGTGCCCTCGTCCATCAGGACGAACAGCACGTCGGTGCGGCCCTTGTAGCGGATACCGGCTTCGGCCGTCGCCATCCGGACACCCGCCACCGGCGGCAAGTCGGGAAAACGAGCAGGAGCGAGCGGGGACAGCGGCGCGGCCTTGGCCATGGTATTCCTCGATGGCGTGTGCCGATCTCCTCAGTTCCATTGACCTATCGATGGAATGGGATCGGCACGGTCGGTGAAGAAAGTGCCGGTCCGAAGACCGGCACACCCGATCTTACTGGGCGGGAGCGGCCGGAGCCGGCGTGACAGGGGCCGGGGTGGCCGGGGCCTGATCATCGCCGCCGGGAAGCTGCATGCTTCCATCCGCAGGATCGGCCGGTGCCGCCGGAGGCTGCACGATCTTGGCAGCGGCGCGCAGCTTGGCGAAGACTTCCTGCTGCGTCTTCTGGGTCAGATAGTCCGAGATCTGCTGCTTGACGCGGTCGAGGGCCGGCGGAGCCTGCGGACGGCGCTCTTCGAGCTTGATGATGTGATAGCCGAACTGGCTCTTGACCGGCTGGGAGACCTCGCCGGGCTTCATGCCGAAGGCGGCCTCCGCGAATTCCTTGACCATGCGATCCTTGGTGAACCAGCCGAGGTCCCCGCCCTGCTCGGCGGAGCCGGGATCCTTCGAGACTTCCTTGGCGACCTTGGCGAAATCTTCGCCCGCCTTCAGCCGGGCCTCGACCTTCTTGGCGTCGTCCTCGCTCGCCACCAGGATGTGGCGGGCATGCACTTCGTCCTGGGCCGGGATCAGCTTGACCTGGTCGTCATAGGCCTTCTTGATCGCGTCCTCGGTCACCGCTTCCTTGACGGCCTTGGCGACGAGAGCATCGATCAGGATGCGCTGGCGGTAGAAGGCGAGCTTCTTCTGCACCTCGGCTTCATCAAGCACCTTCTGCTGCTCGGCCGCATTGGCGGCCACGCGCAGATTGATGGCGGCGTTGATGATGATGTCCTGCCGCTTGGCCGGCGAGAGCTGGGGTGACAGGCTCGGCCCGATCTCCTGCTCCACGGCATTGAGATCGTCCTGGGTAATGGGCTGTCCATCCACGCTGATGGTCGGGGTCGCCTGCGACGCGGGCGCTGCGGGAGCGGGCTGGGCTGCCGGAGCCGGGGCGGCGGGCTTCGCCGCGTCTTCAGCGTTGGAAGGCGCGGCAGCGAAGGCCAGGAAGGCAACGCTGGCGAGCAGGGTCGCGGCTGGACGCGCGCGGCGAAGTGACATCATGGGCAGGTTCCTCGAGAGCGGGGGCGGACCCGGAAGCAGTCAGGCTCCGGACGGACGCTGTTTCGGCAACAGGCCCGCATTGCTCCTGATCCCGGGACGAACGCCTACGCAGCGCTGATAGGACAGGAGAAAAGCAAGGTCAATGTCGCCGAACGGCCAGCGCTTCGCCCGCCTTTTAGGAAGGCCTGTCGTCAAAACTGTGACGAGGCCGGCGCTTTGCGACGAATGACCGAGCCATAGCGGCGTGACGGCAAAAAATTACGGATTTTTCAGCCAAATGCCCCGGTCAACCGGCGTGGTAGACCCTAAGGTCGATTGACACCCCAAACCCCAATACTTAAGTGAGTCCGGCCGGCAAGCCCTTCGAACCGGGGCGCCGGCATTACGGCCGTCGGTTCACACAATTTCATAAGGCAGCCTGATTCCCGCTGCATCGGACTGCGCCCATCTTGCCGTATCGGGAGCATGCCGCCATGCTGGTGCCATAGCGCACGGTGATTGGAAGCGGGTTGCCTCACATCGGACAGCGCCCGGGCGATGTCCGGTTTCCGTTCCCCGGCCTTCACGGCCGGGGTTGACACGATGACCGGAGCCCCTCTCCGGTCAGGTATCACGCCGCCGCGAGGCGCGAAGATTTGAAGGCCTTCTATGTTCGGCTCGCTCGCCAAGAAACTGTTCGGCTCCTCCAATGATCGCCGGCTGAAAGCCTACAAACCCAAAATCGCCGCCATCGCGGCGCTCGAACCGGAAGTGGCAGCGCTGTCCGACGAGGCTCTGCGAGCCCGCACCGACGAGTTCAAGGCCCAGCTCGCCGCCGGCAAGACCCTCGACGACATCCTGGTGCCGGCTTTCGCCACCGTGCGCGAGGCGGCCAAGCGCGTGCTCGGCCAGCGCCATTTCGACACCCAGCTCATCGGCGGCATGGTGCTGCATGAGGGCGCCATCGCCGAAATGAAGACGGGCGAAGGCAAGACCCTGGTGGCAACCGCTCCGGTCTACCTTAATGCCCTCGCCGGCAAGGGCGTGCATGTCGTCACCGTCAACGACTACCTGGCCAGCCGCGACTCCGAATGGATGGGCCGTGTCTATACCTTCCTCGGCCTGACCACCGGCGTGATCGTGCACGGCCTCACCGACGAGGAACGCCACGCGGCCTATGCCTGCGACATCACCTACGGCACCAACAACGAATTCGGCTTCGACTATCTGCGCGACAACATGAAATACGACATGGCGCAGATGGTGCAGCGCGGCCATGCCTTCGCCATCGTCGACGAAGTCGACTCCATCCTGGTGGACGAGGCCCGCACACCGCTGATCATCTCCGGCCCGCTGGAGGATCGCCCCGAGCTCTACCAGACCATCGACGCGCTGATGCCGCAGCTCGACAAGGATGACTACGAGCTCGACGAGAAGCAGCGCACCGTCAGCCTCACCGAGAAGGGCAATGAACGTGTCGAGCAGATGCTTGCGGGTTCCGGCATGCTGCGCGACGGCTCGATGTATGATGCGGCCAACGTCACCATCGTCCACCATGTCAACCAGGCCCTGCGCGCCCACAAGCTGTTCACCCGCGACAAGGACTACATCGTCCGCAACGACGAAGTGGTGATCATCGACGAATTCACCGGCCGCATGATGCCGGGACGACGCTATTCGGAAGGCCTGCACCAGGCGCTCGAAGCCAAGGAGCGGGTGCAGATCCAGCCCGAGAACCAGACCCTGGCCTCGATCACCTTCCAGAACTATTTCCGCCTCTACGCCAAGCTGGCCGGCATGACCGGCACCGCCGCCACCGAGGCGGACGAGTTCATGGACATCTACAATCTCGAAGTGATCGAGATCCCGACCAACCGGCCGGTGCAGCGCATCGACGACGACGACGAGGTCTATCGGACGGTCGACGAGAAATACAAGGCGATCGTGCGCCTGATCGAGGAATGCCGCCAGCGCGGCCAGCCTCTCCTGGTCGGCACCACCTCGATCGAAAAGTCCGAGACGCTGGCCGCCTATCTCTCTGGCCAGGGCTACAAGCAGCGCGACTTCTCCGACCCGAACGCCTTCGCCTCGCTCTATGACGGCGACCAGGGCACGGCCGAGGAGAAGGTCTTCGCCGTGCTGAACGCCCGCTACCACGAACAGGAAGCCTTCATCGTCAGCCAGGCCGGCGTGCCCGGCGCCATCACCATCGCCACCAACATGGCCGGCCGCGGCACCGACATCCAGCTCGGCGGCAATGCCGACATGCGCATCAAGGTCGAGCTCGCCGACCTGGCCGAGGGAGCTGAGCGCGAAGCGGCGGAGGTTCGGATCAAGGATCAGGTCGCCAGGCTGAAGGAGAAGGCGCTCGCCGCCGGCGGCCTCTACATCATCGGCACCGAGCGCCATGAGAGCCGGCGCATCGACAACCAGCTGCGCGGCCGCTCCGGCCGCCAGGGCGACCCCGGCCATTCGCGCTTCTTCCTGTCGCTGCAGGACGATCTGATGCGCATCTTCGGTTCGGAGCGCATGGACGGCATGCTCCAGAAGCTCGGCCTCAAGGAGGACGAGGCCATCGTGCATCCCTGGATCAACCGCGCGCTCGAAAAGGCGCAGCAGAAGGTCGAGGCGCGCAATTTCGACATCCGCAAGAACATCCTGAAATACGACAATGTGCTGAACGATCAGCGCAAGGAGATCTTCGAGCATCGCCGCGAGCTGATGGCGCAGGAGTCGGTGGGCGAGACCATCGCCGATTTCCGCCATCTCGTCATCGACGACACGGTGCGCGCCCATGTGCCCGAGAACGCCTATCCCGAGCAGTGGGACACCGAAGGCCTGCACAAGTCGGTGAACGACGTGCTCAGCCTCGACCTGCCGATCACCGACTGGGCCAAGGAAGAGGGCATCGCCGACGAGGAGCTGACCCACCGCATCACCGAAGCGGCCGACAAGCACGCCGCCGAGCGGGCCGCCGGCTTCGGCGAGGAGGTAACGCGTCAGGTCGAGAAGGCCGTGCTCCTGCAGACGCTCGACAATCTGTGGCGCGACCACATCGTCACGCTCGACCATCTGCGCCAGGTCATCGGCTTCCGCGCCATGGCCCAGCGCGATCCGCTGATCGAGTACAAGTCGGAAGGCTATCAGCTCTTCTCCGACCTGATGAACCGCTGGCGCGAGGATGTCACCCGCACCATGTTCCGCCTGCAGGTCATGCAGCAGCCGGAAGAGCCCGCTCTGCCGCAGATGTTCGGCCAGCATATCGACCCGCTCACCGGCGAGGACGAGTTCGCCATGCCCGGCTCCGGTTTTCCGCCAGCCCAGCTGAGCTCACCCTTCCCGGCCGCCGACAGCCCGGCCCAGCGCATCGTGGCGCCGGAAGATCGCAACCCCGACGATCCCTCCACCTGGGGCCGCGTCGGCCGCAACGAGGCCTGCCCCTGCGGCTCGGGCAAGAAGTACAAGCACTGCCACGGGCAACTGGCTTGAGCGACGCGTCGTCGCATCCGGCCGCAGGCCTGTCGACGGTGCTGACCTATCGCCTCACGCCGGAGGAAGTGCTGCTGTGGAGGGAACTGGCCGCCGGGCGTCGCAACGCCCTGCGGCGGGAGCCCATGGACCAGGGCAGCTACTACTACCTGCCCGTCCTGCTCCTCGCCGGCTTCGTCATCCTTCTTGCTTTGATCGGTGCCATCGGAATCGAGCACCTGCAATTGGCACTCGCCTTCGGGCTCGCAGGCTATCTCATCACCCGCCTCTGCGACTTCGCCCTGTCGAGATGGCATGCGCGCAAGGCCGTTCGCCACGGCACACGACGCGGCTTTTTCGAAGGTGATTATCATGTCACCTGGGATATGCACTCGATCCGCGCCGACATTCCCGATCTCAGCCTGACATTCGCGCGCAAGACCATCGGCCATGTCTCCGACTTGAAGGGCCTGGTCGTGTTGTGGATGGACGAACTCGATTCCTCGCTCGCCATTCCCCACCGCGCCTTCGAAGATGAGACGGCGCGACGACGGTTCATCGGCGGCATCGCGTCCAAGGCCGCCTGAGGCAGGAGCGGCTTCACCGGCTTCGATACAGAAATCGAGGAACCGGCGTCGCAGCCCTCAGGCTTTGTCCGCCTCTGCCTCGTCCGCCTCTGCCTCCTCCTCCTCCAGCCTGTCCTCCACCCGCTGGCGCAGCACGGCGAAGAAGCCCGATTGCGACAACGTGAAGTTCGGCTTGGCGAAAGGCTTGCCGGCATCGGCCCGCATACGGGCGAGCAAGGCCAGGGCGTCGGCCTGTTTCTGGCTGACGGCGTGGTGCTCCAGCACCGCTTCCACCGAGGCGGCATCGGCAAGCCCCGACTGCGCCACGACATCCGGCCAGGTGCGCTCCTTGAAATGGATGCGCCGTGCCGCGGCCAGCAGGGCCTCGCAGCTCGTAGACGGCAGCGCTCCGGCCTCGGCAATGGCCTCCAGCGTCGCCTCGACGTCGACCAGGGCCAGGCTGAGCGGTGCATAGCCGAACTCGGCCGGCGCATGCGCCACGCCGACATCGGCATCCGCCACCCGGCGCCCGCTGGCATAGTCCTCGAAGATTCGGCCGATGCCGATCATGCCGAAGGCGGCGCATTCGGCACCGCGCAGCGCTCCCATCGAGGCGGCGCCATAGACCGGGATGCCTTCGCTGAGGGCGTAGAGGATCTCCTTGTGCCAAACCGAGGGCGCGTGGTCGAAGACGCCGTCGATCAGGCCTATGGCATCGGCGCCGGTCATCGCCGCCGCCAGCACATCGCCGCAGCCTGCGGGCGGGCGCACCGCAAAGCCCTCGAGCAAGGCAGGGTCGACGCCGTGAAGGCTGGGACCCGTGAAGAGGATCGTGGTCATGGGCGGGTTTCTCTGGCGGCTCCGGCCGGCCCGCCAACCGTCACCTGTCTGGGAATGAGGTCGTTGACGCTGACGGAGGCGACGTCGCCCTCCATATAGGCGCCCAGCCCCGGTGTCAGGATCCTCACCACATGGGCGAGGGGTGAGGGAGAGGCGAGGTCGAACAGGAAGACATCCTCGCAGCCGGCATGGGCCAACGCCTGCAGCGTCACACTCAGGCGCTCAGCGTCCGAAAGACTGCTTCGGCTCGGATAGCGCTCGGCCAGGACCGACAGCGTCACCGCCTCTTCCCTTGGCAAGGGCACGGCGCTGGTCGCGACGTAATATTGCGAAGGATCCATGTCGTCCCGTGCGCCGGCTATGTTGGTCAGGCGCGACTGCACGGCTTCCAGCAGCGCCGCCAGCATGGCCTCCCCTGCATCGAGGCGGCAGGCATAGCCACCGGATAGTCGCTCCCCGGCTCCCTGCTCATCCAGGACGGGCCGGCTTATCACGGCGCCGACGACGGGAAGGTCCGTCTTGCCCCTGACATGGTAGAAATGGGGCACCAGGCCTGCGGCGGAAACCTTGCCGATGGCTTCGTCGAGCCCGGCATGCGAGCCTGGCTGCCACAGCAACTGCCGTGCGAAAGTGCTGGAAAGCCCGAAGAGCTCCACCGGCAGGGTGGCATCCCTCTCAATGGCTTCGAACAAGGCCCGGGTAGCAGCGAACTCGAATGTCCGCCCGGCGGCAAGGCCGGTGGACGCCACGGTAAAGGCCCTGTAGTCCCAAGGGAATCCCACGCGCGTATCGAGCCCGATCAGCTCATAGGGCGCGTAGACCTCCGCACCGGATCGCTGATGGACCCCGCGCACCCAGGCGCGCTGGCGCATGGGATCGAAGAGAGCATATTTGCAGCGCGACAATCTCTCGAGGGGCACGAGCCTTCGCCTGCGAGCCACCATCTCCGTCGCCGTCGCGAATTCGCAGACCAGTTCTTTCGTCTGTTCGGCGACGGCCCCTTCGATCGATTCCATGATGGCGCCGATCCGCGCCTGTTCATGCGTCAGGCCCTTGCCCTGGCTGACCGACAAGGCGCGGGAATTGGGCCGCGTCGCAAACCAGACGGGAATGCCGATGATATCGAGCCCGGTGATGTCACCGCAGCGGGTGATGCGGAACGGCGCCAACGACTGCAGGGAAAACGGCGAACCGCAATCCGCCGTCTTCCCTGGATCCGTCGGGAGCAACTCCCCTCCTTCGAGGAGATGGTGCAGTTGGTCAGGCATTATTTGCCGGCATCATCCGATAGGACTGCGTTCTGCAGCGTATCGCCGTCCGAACCGATCAGTTGCCGCAGCGCCGCCTCGACCGGGGAATAAATGCCCGCATTCGATTGGATGGTCGTCTGGATGCCGGCGTGGGGTTGGATGCCGGCCTGGTTGGTAATCCCCGCCTGATTGGTGATGCCCGCCTGGGATTGGACACCAGCCTGCGACTGCACGCCCGCCTGGGACTGTACGCCGGCTTGGGACTGTACGCCGGCTTGGGACTGTACGCCGGCTTGGGACTGTACGCCGGCCTGGGACTGCACCCCTGCCTGGGACTGCACGCCAGCTTGGGTTTGAACACCGGCCTGGCTCTGGATCCCCGCATGCAGCTGACCGTTGGCATCCGTGAAAATATCGGTTCCGAACGCAAAATCGACCTCGGACAGCCGCACGCCGGCAGCCACGAGAGCTTCGATACCCTGGGCACTGCTGGGGTCTATGCCACTTCCCGAAGCGGTCGGGGCTCGGCAGTCCGCCATCAACCGCCACAGCGCCGCAACGACTTTCGCGTAGCCGTCGCTCGAGGTTGCCTGGCTATATTTAACGATCTCATCGTGGCTGATTTCGACAACGCGCAACGGGCTCATCTTGATGAGTACAACCCCGGCGCCTCGGTTCCCGATGACGAACATCCGCTCGGTGGACATATCCCCTCCTGCTCCTTTCAAAAAGACAGCAACCCTCGAATGCACGCCAGCTTATGGAATTTTATTTCGTACAAATCGATCGTTGCTATCCAACGTCACCCCAATACACGAGTAGCAGGCTTTAATCTCTATATTTAAAGTCAAATTCGAGAATTTTTGGAGATGACAAAATCAATCCAAGCCAGCTATTCTCAATCCTTCCGCACATAGATTGATATCTTCGCTACGCCGGTCTGGCGCGAGGCGAGCCATTTCGAGCGCCGTTGCGCCGGGATACATTTCGGCGAGCTTCCTGCCATATTGGCGCGCCACGTCCACATTGCCCATGAGGCCGTGGCACATGGCCAGGACACGCAGAACCGCATCTTCGCTGCTCATGTTCTTGCACAGCTCGATTCCCGTGGCGAAATCCCTGCGCCGGATCGCGATGGTGCAGCCGAACCACCAGTAATAGTCAGGCGGGAACGGATTGAGCTCCAACGCCCGCTGGAAGCGCTCCCACCCGGTATCGGCAAAGCCGAGATGCGACAAAGCATCGGCATGGTGGGACAACAGGTCCGCCGAATGCGGATTCAGCGCCTCGGCGACCAGGAATTTCTCGGCCGCATAGTCGAAATCGCGCTGATAGAGCGCGACGACCGCCGCCATCCAATGGCCCTCGCCGATGCCACCGTCGATGGCGAGCGCCGTTTCGGCCTCGTGACGGGCCTGATGCAGGAGATAGGGGTCATTCCCCCCGAGCATCAGCCATTCGAGCTGCAGGGTCTGGGCGATGCGGGCATGGGCCGGCGCAAAGGAGCGGTCTTCGCTGATGGCCTGCTTGAACTCCGCCCGGGCTCGGCGCAGTTTCGGCAGGTCGCAATTCTTCAGGCGGGTCTGGCCTTCCAGATAATGCCGGTAGGCGTTCGGCTTCGGATCGGCCCTCATCCGGTCGAGCTGATCGCGCTCGATCTCGCTCGCGAGCGTCGACGAGATCTGCCGGGTAATACGCCTGAAGGTGGAAGGCAATTTATCCAGGCCGATCGGATATTCCGCCGCCCAGATGATCTCGGCGCCGGGCTGACGCGTCAATCTCAGAGCCATATGCTCGCCATCGGGGAGCATGAAGCCTGAAATGAGATAGCCGCTTCTCAGCGCCGCCAGCCGCTCCGCGTCCGGCGAATCCGCGACCTCGAAACTGCTATGGGGCGCAATCACCGCGAAGGTTCGATGACGCGACAGGTCATTGGCCACATCTTCGATGAGCGCGCGATGCAGGTAGTGGAGCTGGTCTCCCGCCAACGCCTTGGGAGGAAACAAGGCAACCCTTGGCAGGCCGACCAGGCTACGCGTTGCCGAGACCTCCCGGTCAGCGTCGCCCTGCATTTCGCTGGACCGGTCCGATACCACATGCAGGCGCGCTCTCGGCGCGTTCGCCAGGATGCGCCGCATCGCCGCCATCGTCTCGGGACGCGGCTCGCTGTCCAATTCCTGCTTCAGAACGGCAACGAGGGTGGCATAGGTGCGGTTCACCGCATCGAAATTGCCGTTTCGCCCATAGGCCTCGAGCAAAGCTCGATAGCTTTCCTCCCGCTCCGGCTCCAAGGCCAGCATGCGTTCGCCAATGATATCGATCTCACGCTCGGGCGCGCGCCCGAAGCGGGTCATTTCCAGCAGCACGTCGGCGGCCAAGCCGAGCACCAGGCGGCGGAAGCGTTCGCGCTCGCCGCGGAACCACTGAGCCAGTTCGCCGCCGCCGGTGTCGATGGTGTCGAGCAGATCGCCTCGCGCCAGCAGCACCGCCTCCACCCGTTCGGCGAGCACAGCCGATTTCTGCAGGGCAAGGATGCTCGCCAGATCGGAACGCTGCGCACTGGAGCCGGCCATCAGATGGGAGCCGCTGGTCTCGATCAGGGGCTCCTCATAAGGCCAGCACCTGTGAATGCGCACCAGCAACTGACGCAGATTGGTCAGTGCCTTCTCCTCGGGCGCATCATCCCAGAGCAAGGCGGCCACCGCCTGGCGGCTCATCCGGCCGCTGCCGGCAAGCAGCAGCATGGCGATGAGAATGTAGCCCTTGGCCGGAAATACCCCCTCGGTCGGCTTGGCCATGTGAGGCACGCCGACCAGATGAACGATCATGTCCCGCTCAGCATTCATTCGTCGATCCCAGCTCCCTTCGCATGGTTGACGGACGAAAACCGCGCCCGCTCCCCCATAAGGCCTGGCACTATCGATCCGAACAACGCCGGCTCGCGCCCGTGGGAAACTCGCGCGAGCACCGCCAAGTTCGTGAACCGTGGCGACACTGTGTTACAAAATCCATTCAAGTCAATGAATTGGCCAGAAATCCTCGCCTCAAGTCACACCGGCGTCACACCAGCCGCCAAAATGCAAAAGAAAATAATGAGAATTATTTTCAAAAATCTTTACGTAATATATAATTATATTTGAACTCCGCCCTAAAAAATTGATAAAACTACCATTATTATGTAAATACCGCAAAACTAAAACGCAAAAAATGGAATTTAATACAGAAAGACTACAAGGAATCTCCGACCTCTACCAGAAGCTCTCCAAAAAATATACTGCCGATGCCCCGACAAATTGCAGGAATTCGTAATTTTAGGACCTCCCTCGCTCCCATGAGCAAGGCTGCGGGAAAGACGCGTTTCCCCTGCTTCCGCGCTGCCGCTTCCGGCACTGTGCTTCGGCCGGCACCATCACGTCATCGCTCCGAACAGATCCTCAAGGCCGATATCGGACACGCCGTCCTCCACGAAAGTCTTGAGGCCCGGCACCAAGGCGCGCACCACATGCACGCCCTCGACCGGTCCGGGAAGATCGAAAAGAAAGATGTCGGCGTGCCCGGCCGCCGCAAGCTTGCCTGCGACGATGTCGAGTTGTGCGGCATGCGTCAGCTCTTCCGCCCGCGGTAGAGGCGCTTGGCGATGACGCTCGGCGAATTCGGCCAGGCCGGGCGCCCCCGGAACCGGTGTGGGCAGAACGTCACCCCGCGTTTCGTAGAAATCCGGCTCCAGATCGTCGCGGGCCCCGCCAATATGGGTGAGCCGCGACTGCACGGCCTCCAGCAAGGCCGCCAGGGCAGCGGCTCCGGCATCGAGCCGGCAGGCCTCGCCTCCGGAAAAGCGCTCGCCACCGCCCTCCTCGCCGATCACCGGACGAACGATCGCGGCGCTGACCACCGGCAGACCGAGACGGTTGGTCTTGTCGAAGAAGCGCGGCTCCAGCCCGGCGGCGCGTACCTTGGCGACAGCCTCGTCCAGTCCGGCATGCACGCCGGCTTGCCAGCGCATTTGGCGCGACGTGGCCTCGAGATGACCGAACGCATCGGAGAAGGTGGTGGCATCATGCTCCGCCAGTTCGAGCAGGGCAGCCAGGGCGGCGAATTCGAAGCTCGGCCCGGCGGCAAGCCCGGCCGAACTGATATGGAAGGCATCCCGATCCCAGGGAAACTCCTCACGCATGTCGAGCCCGATGAGTTCATAGGGTGCGAAGGCCGGCCGCCCGCTGCCATGGGCAACGCCACGCACCCACGCACGCGGAGCCTCTTCATCATAGGCTTCGCCCCGGAAGCGCACGAGCTCTTCCAGCGGAACCAAGTGCCGGCCGCGAGACAGCATCTCGTCCGGCGTGCCAAACTCGGCAATCAGGGCCTTGGTCTGTTCGGCGACGGCCCCTTCCACCGCCTCCATGATGGCGGATATGCGCGCCTGCTCAGGTGTCAGCCCCTTGCCCTGGCTGACGGCGATCGAGCGCGCATTGGGCCGGGTCGCAAACCAGACGGGAATGCCGACGACGTCGAGATCGGTCAGGTCACCCACGCGCGTGATGCCGAAGGGTGCAAGGGGCGGATGATCGTAGGCAGGTACCGGCTTCATGGCGGGGGCGGTCATCAATCAATGAGCCGGCTATTTGACGGCTTGGGTCATGAGGTCGGCCATAACAGCCTCGCCCTCCGCCGTCAGGCCTTCGATAACGCTGCTGCGATAGGGCTCCGGCCGGTTCTGACTGAGCTTCCATTTGCCCTCGATGCTGGTAATCGCGATCTCCAGCCCGATAATGCCCTTGATCTGCCCCTTCATGAAGGATGATGGCGCACTCTCGGCCTGCCAGGGTTGCGGACGCCCGGCCTCGACCAGATTGGTCAGGGCGGTGACGTGCTCGCGCAGCCAGCGCGGATTCTCCGTCGACCTCAAACGGCCATGGACATGAACGGTGACATAGTTCCAGGTCGGCACGGCCTTGCCGCCTTCCACCTTGTCGACATACCAGCGCGGCGTGATGTAGTGCATCGGCCCCTGGAAGATCGCCAGCACCTCCAGGGCCGGGTCGTGATCGACGGCCATATGATTGTTGCGGTTGAGATGCCCCCGCAACACGCCCTTGCGCCCCTTGTCTGCCACCAGGAACAAGGGAATGTGATTGGCCTGCAGGCGTCCCCGTTCATGGGTGACGACCGTTGCCAGCGGATGATCGCGCATCAGCGCGTGGAGCACCTCCACGCGCTCTTCTCGGAAATATCGAGGGTTATACAAGGCTCACCTCATACTTCCACGAGGCCGGCATCACGAAACGGAACCGAACCGTTCAGAGCAAAGTACGATTCCCCAAAACCGCACTTTGCTCCGCTTCTTCGTTTGACGCATTGCTTCGATCAAGAAACCTGTCGACGACCTTGGAAAATGCCTCAGCAGGCAAAATCGTCGGCATTGCCATCATCGAGCAGCACCGCATCCTGGAGATTGTTGCCGGTTCTCTGTGTCAGGTAGCAAAGCGCCATTTTCAGGGAACGGTTCCGGCCTCGGACAGCCTCGATCGCCGCAGCCGACATGTTCGTTCCGAACGAAAACTCCAGATTGCTCAGCTCCGCACCAGCCTCGGCGAGCGAAGCGATGCCGACGATATTCTCGGGCTCGAGCGGCTTGCCTTGGCCATTGGCAGCACGGTGGTCGGCAATCACCCGCCAGCAGAGGGCGGCGACCGCCGCATAGCCGTCGCAATTATGTTCTTTGCCAAAACGACGGACCTCCTTGTCGGGAATCCGAACGATGCGGATGGGACTCATCTTGATCAGGAAGACTCCGACGCCCCTGTCGCCAATGATGTAGATATGATCTCGATCTCGTCTTATTCCAGCCATGCTACCCTCTCTTGAGTAAGTTTATGGTTTTAAGTTTTCTTATTATGAAATTAAGAAGAAGCATTCTGCGAATTAACTTATCCCAGCCACTTTAAGCCCACGCACAATAACCTCTTTCATGTTTCCTTTCTTATCCGGCGTGAGATTTACAACATCTGCCGCAGTGATGCCGGGATACATATCCTTCAAACGTGCCCCATAGTTCCTGGCGACCTCCTTGTTACCGAGATTGCCATGGCATATTGCCAGGATCCTCAGGACGGACTGATCGTTCTCCATTTTGCCGCACATGTCGATCGCCCCGTCAAAGTCCTCGCGAAAATAGGCGATCGTGGCCCCGCCCCACCAATAGCGGTCGGGCGGGAAGGGGTTGAGTTCGATGGCGCGCTGAAACCTCTGCCAGCCAGCATCGGGATCCCCCAGATGAGCCAGGGTATCGCCATGCGATTCCAGCAGGTCGGCCGAATTGGGATTGAGCGTCTCGGCTTCCAGGAATTGCTCCGCCGCCTTGTCATAATCGCGCTGATGCAGTGCAATCACCGCCGACATCCAATGACCGACGCTGTTGCCTGCATCGATGCCGATTGCCGCCTCGGCTTCGTGGCGGGCCTGCATCAGGAGTGATGGGTCGTTCGCTCCCAGCATGAGCCATTCCAGCTGGAGCGCATTCGAGACGGCTCCCCTCGCGCCGGCGAAGTCCATGTCGATCGCCGCCGCTTTCTGAAACTCCACTCTTGCGCGCCGCAGACGCGGCAGGTCGCAATTCTTGAACAGAAGATGTCCTTCCAGATAGTGCCGATAGGCAAGCGGCTTGGGATCGGCCCGCAGGCGATCAAGCTGATCTCGCTCGATTTCGCTCGCCAGCGTCACCGCGATCCGATGCGAGATCATGCGGAAGGCAACGACCAGGTCCTCCAGTTCCACGCGATATTCGGCTGCCCAGATGATCTCGTCGCCGGGATTGCGGGTCAGGCGTAGCGCCATCTTCTGGCTCCCGGGCACCAGAAAGCCGGTGACGAGGTAGCCCGAGCGCAGGGCGGCCAGTCTTTCCCGATCCCCGGTATCGGCCACGTCGAAACTGCTGTGAGGCGCGGTCACCGCAAAGGTGGCGTGACGCGACAGACTGTTGGCGACATCCTCGATCAGCATGCGATAGAGGGGATGCAGGGTCTCTCCCGGCCGCGGCTGCGGCGGGAACAGGGAGACGCGCGGCAGGCCCGCCAGATTGCGCAAGGCCGGAGGCTGGACAGTCTGCTCGATCGCCGCCGATACCTCGGCTTCGGCGACGACCTGCAACCGAGGGCGCGGAGCATTCGCCAGGATACGCCGCATCGTGGCCACCGTTTCCGGCCTCGGCTCGGTGCCGAATTCATCGCGCAAGATCTTTTTCAGATCGTCGAAGACACGGTTGGCTTCCTCGATATCGCCGATCCGGCCATAGGCCTCCATCAGTGCGCGGAAACTCTCCTCCCGCTCCGGTTCCAGCGCCAGCATGCGCTCACCGATCTCGTCGATGTCGCTTTTCTTGGCTCGGGCGAACTGTGTCATCTCCATGAGCACCTCGCCCGCCAGCCCCAGAACCTGGCGACGAAAGCGCTCGCGCTCGCTGCGAAACCATTGTGACAATTCGGGCCCGCCGCTGTCGATCGTGTCGAGCAGATCCCCCTTCACCAGCCTGACGACGGCCACACGTTCGGCCAGCACCTGGGATTTGCGGCGCGCCATGATCTGGGCAAGGTCGCTGCGGGTGGCTCCAGGCCCGGCCATCAGGTTGGAGCCTTCCACCTCGACCAGCGGCTCCTCCAGCGGCCAGAACCTGTTAATGCGGGCCAGCAATTGCCGGAGATTGGTGAGGGCCTTCTCTTCGGGAGCATCGTCCCACAGCAACGCGGCAATAGTCTGCCGGCTCATCCGCCGACTGCCGCAAAGCAACAGCATCGCAATGAGAACATATCCCTTGCCCGGAAACACGCCCTCCATTGGTTTGGCAACATGCGGTACGCCTACCAAATGAAGAACAATGTCGTCCTCAGCGTCCATTCGACTATCCTCGCCTGGGGAGTCTGGCCCGGCATCCCATGCATGCCGCCGCCACTTGCCAGATCCCCGCCGTTCCCATCACAAATCTCGTGGTTCGGAATGAGAACCTTCGGGCCACGCCCGACATATGCGCCGCATCTACTACTTGTTCGTCAAACACATTGAAGTCAACAAGTCCAATCTGATTCCCCACCAGACTTCACGCCCGAGTCACACAGAAACGGAATCATGAATATCACATCGCCCTCGATCAAGAAGTTCATTTATGAAATGATGACAAGGAATCGCATCCATATCGACGCTCCAAATCATGTGACTAATCTTGCAATTATAAAATAAAACATAATTCAATTCTTGAAATAAAGCAGCCGAACAAAGTCGGGTGCGGGAAAATATCGAGCACCGCACACCGACAATACATTTAAGGAAGGTAATCGCTCGAAACTTCGGGCACCCGCCCGGCCGATTGGACTCTTCTTGGATTTCTCGGCGGCAGCCGGCTCTTCTTCAGGAAAGGCCGGCGAGGCGCAGGCCCTGGGCGCAGAACTCGATGTCCTCCTGGCGGCGATCCGGTGCCAGGCGCGCGAGGTCCAGGGCGGACATACCTGGATAAGTGTCCATGACGCGCCGCCCATAATGACGGGCCATCGCGGTATCGCCCACGAAGCCATGGCACATGGCCAGCACCCGCATGGCCGATTCGTCATTCTCCATCCGGGCGCACATCTCGATTGCCTCCTCGAAGCGCCGGCGACGGATGGCGATGGTAGCGCCGAACCACCAGTAATAATCCGGCGGGAAGGGATTGAGCTCGAGAGCCCGCTGGAAGCGCTCCCAGCCCAGTTCCGGCTCGCCAAGATGCGACAGCGCATCGGCATGGTGGACCAGCAGATCGGCCGAATGCGGATTGAGGACCTCCGCTTCCATGAACTTTTCGGCGGTATAGTCGAAATCATGCTGATAGAGCGCCACCACGGCCGACATCCAGTGGCCCGTGCCGTGGCCGGGATCGATCTTCATCGCCAGATCCGCTTCCGCCCGGGCCTGGTTGAGCAGGGATGGATCCGTGCCCCCCAGCATCAGCCATTCGAGCTGCAAGGTCTGGGCAATGCGGGCGCGCGAAGGCGCGAAATCCCCGTCCTCCTCGGTAGCCAGCTTGAACTCGGCGCGCGCCCGGCGCAGGCGGGCGAGGTCGAAGCTGTGCAGCCGCGCCTGCCCTTCGAGATAATGGCAATAGGCGGCCGGCTTGGGATCGGCCCGGGCCCGATCGAGCTGGTCGCGTTCGATCTCATTGGCAAGGGTGGCAGCGATCTGCCGGGTGATCAGCCGGAAGGAAAGCGCCAACCGCTCGGGCGAGACCAGATATTCGGCAGCCCAGACGATCTCCTCATCCGGCTGCCGCGTCAGCCGGAGAGCCATACGCTCGCTGCCCGGCACCATGAAGCCGGTGATCAGATAGGCGCTGCACAGGCTGGCAAAGCGCCGGGCATCGCCCGCATCGGCGACATGGAAACTGCTGTGCGGTGCAAGCACCGCGAAAGTACGGTGGCGCGACAGGTCGTTGGCGACGTCCTCGATCAGGGCCCGATGCAGGGGATCCAGCACGCGGCCGGGTATCGGGCGCGGCGGAAACAACGCCACACGCGGCAAACCTGGCAGGCGAGGCGCAGCCGGGTTCGCCACAAGCAGGCGTTCATCGGGCATGTTGCGCGTTCCGCCGCTCACCTGCACCCGCGGCTGCGGCGCGCTGGCGAGGATACGACGCAAGGTGGCGACGGTCTGGGGCCGGGGCTCCGTTCCGAATTCACGCCGGAGCATGTCGGTCAGGCCGGCATGAACCCGATTCACCGCCGGAATGTTGCCGTTGCGTCCATGGGCTTCGATCAGGACGCGGTAGCTCTCCTCCCGTTCCGGCTCGAGCGTGAGCATGACCTCGCCGATGAGATCGATCTCTCGCTCGGGCGCGCGACCGTAGCGAGTCATCTCGACCAGGACTTCGGCGGCCAGCGCCAGCACGATGCGGCGGAAGCGTTCACGTTCGCTGCGGAACCATTGCGACAATTCGGGGCCACCCGAATCGATACTGTCGAGGAGATCCCCCTTGGCGAGCAGGACGGCCTGGACCCTCTCGGCCAGCACACCCGATTTCGCCAGACACAGGAGCGCGGCAAGGTCGCTGCGGTCCGCACCGGGTCCAGCCGCCAGATGGGGCCCGCTGGTCTCTACCAACGGATCTGCATAGGGCCATGTCCGATGGATTCGGACGAGAAGCTGGCGCAGATTGGTAAGGGCCTTCTCCTCGGGCGCATCGTCCCAGAGCAGGGCGGCGATGGCCTGGCGGCTCATGCGCCGGCCGCCGGCCAGCAACAGCATGGCAACCAGGACATAGCCCTTGGCAGGAAACACCCCCTCTCCCGCCACCGTGAGATGGGGGATACCGACCAGGCGAAGTGCTATGAAGGGCTTGTCATCCATCCTGTCCACCACGACCCCGGCACCTCCTGCGAGGCGCAACGCTAGAGAGTCTCGATGGTGAAGATCGCGCGCATCAAAACGCGCCCGGCCCGACGCCAGCATGACGTCGGTGCCGATCTTCTCCTCATCGAGACCCAGGCCGGATGAACTGCCCCAGCGCCACAAAGCTGCCGGGGCCCACGTACATCTGAGTATCGTCAGAACGACCCGCGACGATGTCGTCGAGCCGTGCTGCACCGCTGAGAATGGTCAACATTGTGTGATGAGTCAATCAAAGGGACTGCAAAGCCTCCTTGCTTGACCTCCGGCACTATCATATTACCGCAAAGCGAGGACAGTTTGCCGTGCCATCCTTGGCGAGCCGGCATGCCGGCCCGCCAATCACTGAACCCCTGGAGCAGCAGGCTTCAGCTTCCTTCCGGCTCGCCCATCGTCGCCGCCGTCACCGTCGAAGGTTTGGGCTTCTCGCGGAAGAGCTTGCGCACGATCAGGCGGATGGTGACGTAGAACACCGGCGTGAGGAAGAGACCGAGGAAGGTCACGCCGCTCATGCCGAAGACCACGGCCGTGCCGATGGCCTGGCGCAGTTCCGAGCCGGGGCCGGTGGCGATCATCAGCGGCACAGCGCCGAGGATGAAGGCGAAGGAGGTCATCAGGATCGGGCGCAGGCGCAGCCGGCAAGCCTCGACCACAGCCTGCCAGGGCGTGTCGCCGTGGTCCTCGCGCTGGCGCGCGAACTCCACGATCAGGATGGCGTTCTTGGCGGCGAGGCCGATCAGCATGACGAAGGAGATCTGCGTCATGATGTTGTTGTCCATCACCTTGACCCACCAGTCGCCGAAGATCGGCAGGCCGCGCGCCATGCCGCCGAGCAGCGCTCCGAGGATGGAAAGCGGCACGATCAGGATGATGGCGAGCGGCAGCGACCAGCTTTCATACTGGGCGGCCAGGAACAGGAAGACGAACAGCACGGCGATGCCGAACACGAAATAGATCGTATTGCCGACCGAGCGCTGCTGAAAGGCGATCTCGGTCCACTCATAGCCCACACCCGGCGGCAGCACCTCGGCCGCCGCCTTCTCCATCAAATCGAGTGCCGTGGAGGAGGACACGCCGGGCAGGCCCGAGCCGCTGATATAGACGGACGGATAGAGATTGTGGCGCATCACCGTGTCGGGGCCGGTGCGTTCCTCGAAGGAGATCAGCGAGCCGAGCGGCACCAGGACACCATTGGCGCTGCGGACCTTGAGGCGGACGAGGTCCTCCTTGTTGAGACGGTCGCCCCCTTCGGCCTGGGCATTCACCTGGAAGGCGCGGCCCAGGCGCGTGAAGTCGTTGACATAGGCCGAGCCGACATAGACCTGCATCGCCTCGAAGATATTGCCGATCGGCACGTTGAGCATGCGCGCCTTGACGCGATCGACATTGACGAAGAGCTGCGGGCCATTGTTGGACAGCGTGGTGTAGACCTGGGTGAGGCCCGGTGTCTGGTTGGCCTTGCCGATCAGGGCATTGGCGGCCTGCATCAACGCTTCCGACCCGACGCCGCCGCGATCCTGCACCTGCATCTTGAAGCCGGCACCAGTGCCGAGCCCCTGGATGGTGGGAGGCGGAATCACGAAGACGAAGCCTTCTTCGATGGCGAAGACGCGCTTTTGCAATTCGCCCACGATGGCCTGCGCCGACAATCCTTCCTTCAGGCGCTCGTCGAACGGCTTGAACGGCACGAAGATGGTGGCTGCATTCGAGGCGGCGGTGAAGGTCGCGCCGGAGAAGCCGGCAACGCCGATGACATGGGCGACGCCCGGGCTGCCCGCCGCGATCTGCTGGGCCTTGCGCACCACGGCGTCGGTGCGTTCCAGCGAGGCGCCGTCGGGCAACTGCACCACCACGATAGCGTAACCCTGGTCCGAATCCGGCACGAAGCCTTCCGGCACTTTGGTATAAATATGCCAGGTGGCGAAGAGCAGGCCGGCATAGATCAGGAGGAACACTAGCTTGTGGCGGGCCGCAAAGCCCACCGTGCCGCCATAGCCGCGCGACAGCCTGTCGAAGCCGTGATTGAAACCGTCGCCCGCGGCCCGAAGCCAGCGGAACAGGAAGAAGCGGCTGCGGTGCTCCGGATCATGCGGCTTGAGCAACAGGGCCGCGAGCGCCGGCGACAGGGTCAGCGAGTTGAAGGCCGAGATCACCGTGGCGGCCGCGATGGTCACCGCGAACTGCTGGTAGAACAGGCCCGATATGCCCGGAATGAAGGCGGTCGGCACGAACACCGCGCACAGCACCAGGGCGATGGCGATGACGGCGCGGCCGACCTCGTCCATGGTGACATGGGCCGCCCGGTTGGGCGTCATGCCGTCATGAATGTTGCGCTCGACATTCTCCACCACCACGATGGCGTCATCGACCACGATGCCCACCGCCAGGATCAGCCCGAACAGAGTGAGCATGTTGAGCGAGAAGCCGAGCCCTGCCATCACCGCGAAGGTGCCGATGATGGAGACGGGAATGGCAATGATCGGAATGATCGCCGCGCGCCAGGATTGCAGGAAGACGAAGACGACGATCACCACCAGCACGATCGCTTCGAAGAAGGTCTCGTAGACGGCCTCGATCGAGGCGGAGACGAATTCGGTGGGATTGTAGACGATGGAATATTTCAGCCCCGGCGGAAAGGCCTTGGCCAGATCGTCCATCTTGGCCTTGACGCGATCGGCGGTCGCAAGCGCATTGCTGCCCGGACGCTGCAGCACGGCGATGCCCACCGTCGGCTGACTGTCGAGATAGAGGTTGGAGCTGTATTGCTTGGCGCCGACCTCGACGCGGGCGACGTCCCTCAGCTTGAGCAGGCGGCCATCCGGCGTCGACTTGATGATGACGTTCCGGAACTGCTCGGCGTCCTGGAAACGGCCCTGGGTGGTGACCGTGATCTCGCTGGTGGTGTTGTTGGGTGAGGGTTGGGCGCCGAGCGTGCCGCCGGAGACCTGCACGTTCTGCTCGCGCAGGGCCTGGACGACCTCACCGGCCGTCAGATCGAAACTGGCCAGGCGGTTCGGATCGAGCCAGACGCGCAGCGAGGGCTCGCGCAGGCCGAAGGCGAAGGTCGAGCCGACACCGTCGACACGGGCCAGGATGTCGTTGACGTTGAGAATGGCATAGTCGGAGATGCCATAGTCGTTCAGCGAATTATCCGGCGAATAGAGCGTGACGATCAGGAGGAAGTCGGAAGACGATTTGTTGACCGTGATGCCCAGAGCCCGCACTTCGGCCGGCAGCCGCGGCTCGGCCGAGGAGACGCGGTTCTGCACCTGCACCTGGGCGATGTCGAGATCGGTGCCGGTGGCGAAGGTGACGGTGATCTGCAGCGAGCCGTCATTGGTGGCCTGGGACGTCTGGTAGATCATCCCTTCCACGCCGTTGATCGACTGCTCCAGCGGCGCCGCCACCGTCTCGGCGATGGTCTGCGCGTTGGCGCCGGGATAGGTGGCGTTGATCACCACCGTCGGCGGGGCGATCTGCGGGAACTGCGCGATCGGCAGGCCGACATAGGAGACCAGCCCGATCACCACCGTGACGATCGAGACGACGGCGGCAAAGATCGGGCGGTCGACGAAGAAATGGCCGAATTTCATGGACTGCGCTCCCGATCAGGTCTGGTCGGGAACGAGCGTCTCAGGCACGTCCAGCTTGGTGGGTTGCGGCACGACCTCGCCACCCGGCCGGGCACGCATCTGGCCGTTGATCAGCACCTGGTCCTCGGGCTTGAGGCCGGACTTGATCACGCGGAACGAGCCGAATTTCGGCCCCAGTTCCACCGGGCGGATATTGGCGATCTTGTCGGCGCCGACCACGATGACATAGCGCCCCTGCGAGGACTGGCCCACCGCCACATCCGGCACGACCAGCGCCTCATAGGGCTCGCCGATGGTGATGCGGATGCGCCCGAACAGGCCGGGGGTCAGGAAGCCGTCGGCATTGGCGACCTTGGCGCGGGCCGTCACGGTTCCGGTCTGGGCGTCGACCTGCGGCGCGAGATAGTCGAGCGTACCCTGATGGGACAGTTTTCTTTCGTCCGATAGGCCAATCTCGGCCTTCAACGCGGGCTCGGTACCGCCGGCATCGATCTTGCGCTTGGAGGCCCGCTGATAGGCAAGGTAGCTCGCCTCGTCGAGGTCGAAGTAGAAATAGATCGGATCGACGGCGACGATCGACACCAGCGGCGAAGTACTGTTGGCCACCACCAGATTGCCGCGCGAGACGAGCTGGCGGGTGATCCTGCCCGAGATCGGGGCGGTGATGGTGGCGTAGCTGAGGTCGAGCTTGGCCGTTGCCAGCGCCGCGCTGGCCGAATCGATCGAGGCCGCCGCTTCCTGATAGGCCTGGAGGTTGGCCTGATAGGCGGCGTCGGTGACGTTGCCGGTCTTCTTCAGGGCCTCGGCGCGCGCCAGATTGGCCTTGGTGAGGTCGATTCGGGTCTGCGTGATCTTCACTTGGGCAGCCGCCTGGTCGACCGCGGCCTGGAACGGACGCGGATCGATCGCAAACAGCACGTCGCCTTCCTTGACGAGGGAACCTTCCACGAAGCTCGACTTGTCGAGATAGCCGGTGACGCGCGAAGTGATGTTCACCTGCGGCCAGGCCTGGAAACGGCCGGTGAACTCGACCGATTCGGTGATCTTGCGGCTGACCGGATTGGCTACCGTGACCGGCATGGCCGGCATTTGCTGGGCGAGCGCGGCACCCGTCCCCTCGAAGGCCGCCAATGCCAGCACGCCGGCGGCCAGCCGACCCATTCTGCGACGCAACCTCGACATGAACATCCTCGCAAGCAACGCGCCTCAGCCAAGCCGCCCGCATGGCTAATGGCCTTGTCGCGGGCACTGGAGCTGGCGTCTGGAAATTTTGCAGGATTTCCCAGCCTGCGCCGCCAGGGCAGGGTCGGAGATCCTGTTCAGCGCTCCACCGGCCGGAATCGCGGTCGAATCGCCGTGTGAGCCTTATAGTATGATAATTCTTAGCGCTTTGATCCAATCAAGATCGCCGCCCTGCAACCATGAGTTGGGACTTGATGCAAATCCGCAACAGGCCTGTCATTTCTCGCGCCTGCGCTTGACAGCCGCGTGGCTGCATTCCGGTCGGTGCGAACCGGACATGCTGGCCCTCCCCCCAAACGAGGCGAGGACCTCCCGCTGTCTTCTCAAACCAGTTGCGCCAGCGCCCGGCCGCACGAATATGCGGGGCGTCTTCCGCTCAGGGCGCCGTTCCCTCGCGCCCGATGCTCTCATAGCGGAAGCCGTGCCGCTTCATGTCTTCGAGCCGGTAGATGTTGCGCAGGTCCACGATCACCGGGTGCGTCAGCAGGTTCTTGACCCGCTCGAGGTCGAGCGCCCGGAACTCGTCCCATTCGGTGACGATCACCGCGACATCGGCACCGTCGAGGCAGTCATAGGCGCTGGAGCGATAGTCGACATCGCTCAGAACCTTGTGGGCCTCCTCCATTGCCTGGGGATCATAGGCACGGACCTTGGCTCCCTTGTCCTGCAAGGCGAGCACGATCGGGATCGAGGGGCTGTCGCGCATGTCGTCGGTGTTCGGCTTGAAGGCAAGGCCGAGCAGGGCCACCGTCTTGCCGGCGATATTGCCGTCGAGGGCCGCGATGACGCGGCGTGCCATCGCCGCCTTGCGGGCATCGTTGACCCCGACCACCGCCTCCACGATGCGCAGGGGCACGCCATGCTCCTGGCCGGTGCGCAGCAGTGCCAGCGTATCCTTGGGAAAGCACGAGCCGCCGAAGCCCGGCCCGGCATGCAGGAATTTGGAGCCGATGCGGTTGTCGAGGCCGATGCCGCGCGCCACCTCCTGCACGTTGGCACCGGCCTTCTCGCACAGGTCCGCGATTTCGTTGATGAAGGTGACCTTGGTCGCAAGGAAGGCGTTGGCGGCATATTTGATCAGTTCGGAGGTGCGCCGGGCCGTGAACAGCAGCGGCCCCTGGTTGAGATGGAGCGGGCGATAGACCTCGGCCATCACCTCCTTGGCCCGTTCGTCCTCGGTGCCGACCACGATGCGGTCGGGGCGCTTGAAATCCTCGATCGCCGCCCCTTCGCGCAGGAATTCGGGGTTCGACACCACGCGGACATCGGCGTCGGGCCGGACCTCGCGGATCAGCCGCTCGACCTCGTCCCCAGTGCCGACCGGCACGGTCGACTTGGTCACCACCACCGTGAAGCCCTCGACCGCCGCGGCGATCTCGCGTACCGCGCCATAGACATAGGACAGGTCCGCATGGCCGTCGCCACGGCGCGAGGGCGTGCCGACGGCCAGGAACACCACGGCTGCATCGCGCACGGCGGGGGCGAGCTCGGTGGTGAAGGACAGGCGCTTCTCGCGCACATTGCGCGCCACCAGATCCTCCAGGCCCGGCTCGTAGATCGGCATGCGGCCGGCCAGCAGGCCCTCGATCTTGGCCGGATCCTTGTCGACGCACGTGACGACATGGCCGAAATCGGCGAGGCACGCCCCCGTCACCAGGCCGACATAACCCGTACCGATCATTGCAACGCGCATGACATCAATCCTGTTTGGGCGACTAACCCGCCAGAGGCGTGTCTACAAAAGGCCCGGCGACATGCCAATGACGAAAAAGGAAAAGCAGCTCTGCTGGAAGGCCCAGCCGGAGCGCCTCTATGTCTCCAGCCGCAGCGACCAGCCGCGGGCAGAAGGCCTGAGATCGGCACTCGCCAGCGGAGCGGCCTCGATGCGCCAGAAGGAACGAGGCTCGCTGCCGAGGACATGAATGATCGCCGCGCGCAACACCGAGGCATGGGTGACGGCCAGCGTGAAGCCCTCGAACCGCCCGCCATCGAGCCAGGCGCCGACCCGCGCGATCAGGGCCGCAATGCTCTCTCCGCCATGCGGGCAGGCCTGCGGATCGGTCAGCCACGCTCCAAGCGCTTCGGGCTCGGCGGCGGCCACCGCCTCCAGGCCGAGCCCCGCCCAGCGGCCATGGTCGCATTCGCGCAGTGCCCCGTCGATCTCGGGTTCGAAGCCGAGGGTCTGCGCCGTCTGGCGGGCCCTGAGCGCCGGACTGCTCAGGATGCGGGTCGCCTTGGCAAAACGCCCCTGCAGGTCCCGGGCCGCCTGTGCCCCCCTTGCGTCGAGCGCCTCGTCGAGCGGAAACCCCGCCGCACGCAGTGTGGGCGTCGCGCCATGGCACAGCAGGGTCAGGCGTGGCGTCATGAAGGCATTTCCCCAAGATAAAGTCGCTTCCGGAATATTGACATATCCGTGACTTGGGCTCTTATGGAAGAGCTTTGCCAAGGGTGGGAAGCCGGTGGAATTCCGGCACGGTCGCGCCACTGTGAACGGCGGCGCTGCGGCGTCAATCCGGAAGTCAGACCTCTTCCAAGGCAGCATGACTCGTAACGGGACGCGTAATCCCAAGGAGCTTTTCATGACCACCGCAACTCTGGCACCCGTCGCCCAGCAGCCGATCGCCATCCCGGTCCGCGAGATCCTGCCCTGGGCGCTCTTCACCGTGCTCCTGGCCGTGCTCGCCATCTATTTCGTCGGCGCCGAACAGGGCGCGACCTCGCTGATTCCCGGCGTCTACATCCACGAATTCGTGCATGACGCTCGCCATCTGCTCGGCTTCCCCTGCCACTAGGGCGCTTGGACACACGACATGGTTAGATCGCTTTTGATCCGGGGGATGCTGATCGGCATCCTGGCCGGACTGTTTGCGTCTGGCTTCGCCTGGGTGTTCGGTGAACCCCAGGTCGACGCAGCCATCGCTTTCGAGGAAAGCCACGCATCCGAGCCGGCGCCCGCTCCGACAGCTGCGCCGGCTCCCGGCGCTGCGCAGACGACCGCAGCCCATGAACACGAGGAAGAGCCGGTCAGCCGGCCGGTCCAGGCCAGCTACGGGCTCGTCACAGGCATGGTCGCCTATGGCGCAGCGCTCGGCGGCATCTTCGCCCTGATCTTTGCCTTCGCGCAGGGCCGGATCGGCGGCCTCAGCCCGCGCGCAACCGCCGGATTGATCGCCGTCATCGGCTTCGCCGCCATCATGGTGGTGCCGCAGATCAAATATCCCGCCAATCCACCGGCCGTCGGCAATCCCGACACGATCGGCCTGCGCACCGCCTTCTATTTCGGCTTGATCCTGCTGTCCCTCGTGACGATGGCGGCGGCGCTGGGCACCGCGAACCGGCTCGCCGCCAGCCTCGGCCGCTGGAACGCCAACCTCGTGGGGGTGGCAGCCTATCTGGCGGTGATGGTGGTGGCCATGCATATCCTGCCGACGGTCAACGACATCCCGGCTGATTTTTCGGCCACGGTGTTGTGGAAGTTCCGTATCGCCTCACTCGGCATCCATGCCGTGCTGTGGGCAACGCTGGGGATCGCCTTCGGCATTGCAGCACAGAAACTGCTGCAGGCCCCCGCTCGCCGCTGAAAAGGGGCCGG
The DNA here is from genome assembly GCF_057073705.1 of Labrys sp. E2SS-1L. Taxonomy (NCBI): domain Bacteria; kingdom Pseudomonadati; phylum Pseudomonadota; class Alphaproteobacteria; order Hyphomicrobiales; family Xanthobacteraceae; genus Labrys; species Labrys sp. E2SS-1L. The sequence continues at coordinate 391,322 of NZ_CP172712.1, forward strand.
CCAACCGCGTCAAACGTCGCATTTTTACAACACTGGCCCGATTTCAGGCCGGTTTTCAAAATTTATTTCATTTCGCACTTGCGAAATGAACCGATGAGGATCACTTTAGGGACGTGGCGGATGCGCCTTTGCGCTCCCCCACTGCCCTCCTTGGGCGTTTCCTCCCTAAGACTTGGGCCGCCATTTGGGCGGCCTCTTTCTTTTTCGGGTCAGCGGACCCCATATTTCAAATTCTGCAGCGGCATTTCGCCTCGATTAACCCCAGGGCAAAGCGTGCTCAGCTATGAACGCTTGGTTGCTCTCGCTTTCTGGTTCCAAGCCATTCCCATGGATTGGCTGAAGCGTTTTTGCGATTTGATGTGCTTCGTTCAAGTTACAAAACGCTCTTGCGTCCAAGCTCGCGCTTGCCCATTTGTGTTCACCCTCGCATAGTGTGTCATTATGGATCTGGACTCGCCCTTGTTTGATCGCATCCGGGTGCGCCCAAGGGCCGAAGAGGTCCAGCCGGCGAGCGTACGGCTATGCGAACATGCCGGTTGTCGGAACGCCGGCGAATTTCGCGCGCCCAAGGGGCGCAACCGCGAGGGCCAGTTCTGGCATTTCTGCCTGGAACATGTGCGCGACTACAACAAGACCTACAATTATTTCGCCGGCCTGCCGGACGACTCGGTGAGCGCCTATCAGCGCGATGCCGCCACCGGCCATCGCCCGACCTGGACGATGGGGGTCAATCCCTGGGCCAAGAAGCGCGGCGAAGGGCCGCAACCCGGCCCCGAGATCCATGACGGCTTCGGTTTCTTCGACGAGGATCACGGCTTCCGCCGCCCGCAAGGGACGCCCGAACCCGAGAGACGGCGGCTGAAATTGCTGGAGCGCAAGGCCCTCGACGCGCTCGATCTGCCGGAAACGGCCAGCGGCCCGGAAATCAAGGCGCGCTACAAGACGCTGGTCAAACGTCTCCATCCCGATGCCAATGGCGGGGATCGATCCAGCGAAGATAAATTGCGCGGGATCATCCAGGCCTATAATACGCTGCGTAGCGCCGGGCTCTGCTGAGCGCCCGCAACACCGGCGAGGCTTCCGGGCTTGGAGCGTGTCCAATCCGGGAAATCTCCGCCAGATCGTCGAGACGACGTCGAGCGTCCCATGCCCCGCCTGGCGAGACAGGGAAATTCGGCCAAGGCGTTTTGTGATTTGAATGACCAGCTTCAAGTCGCAAAGACGCGTCGAACCAGGGAGTTGGAGTAAAAGTGCGCTTTTACTCCAGGGCCGGCATCGTCCGGCCCGCTGGAACTGATTGTCGGCTGCGCCGCCCTGGCGCCAGCCAAGGAAGGCATAATGACTGACGCAACGACACCGGCCAATCTGCCGGACATCATGGTTTCGGCCAAAAAGCTGTTTGGTTTCGATACGGATCTCGAAGTACCGGCCTATTCCCAGTCCTCCGACCACGTCCCGGACCTCGATCCCGATTATCTTTTCGACAAGCCGACGACCCTGGCGATCCTGGCGGGCTTCGCCCACAATCGCCGCGTAATGGTCACGGGCTATCACGGCACGGGCAAATCGACGCATATCGAGCAGGTCGCCGCCCGCCTCAACTGGCCCTGCGTGCGCATCAATCTCGACAGCCACGTCTCGCGTATCGACCTCGTCGGCAAGGACGCCATCGTCCTCAAGGACGGCAAGCAGGTCACCGAGTTCCGCGACGGCATGCTGCCCTGGGCCCTGCAGAACAACATCGCTTTGGTGTTCGACGAATATGACGCCGGCCGGCCCGACGTGATGTTCGTGATCCAGCGCGTGCTGGAAATCTCAGGCAAGCTGACCTTGCTCGACCAGAAGCGCGTGATCCGCCCCCACCCGGCCTTCCGCCTGTTCGCCACCACCAACACGGTGGGCCTGGGCGACACTTCCGGCCTCTATCACGGCACCCAGCAGATCAACCAGGGCCAGATGGACCGCTGGTCGATCGTGACCACGCTGAACTATCTGCCGCATGACAAGGAAGTCGACATCGTGCTGGCCAAGGCCAAGCACTATCAGAAGAGCCCGAACGGCCGCGACATCGTCAACAAGATGGTGCGCGTGGCCGATCTCACCCGCAACGCCTTCATGAATGGGGATCTCTCCACCGTGATGTCGCCGCGTACGGTGCTGACCTGGGCCGAGAACGCCAATATCTTCCACGATATCGGCTTTGCCTTCCGCGTCACCTTCCTCAACAAGTGCGACGAGCTCGAACGCAGCCTCGTGGCCGAGTTCTACCAGCGCGCCTTCGGGGCGGAGCTGGCCGAAAGCTCGGTCAACGTCGCGCTGACGTAACCCGGAGCGCGGACGTCCTCGTCCGCCCCTGGAAATACCACGCTCGCAAGAGAGGAAGAGCGGACGAGGACGTCCGCGCTCCCAGGATTGACGGCATCATGACCACGACGAACCGCAAGCCCGGCGAAAAGCCCAAGGACGTTCCAAACGACGCCTTCAAGCGCTCCGTCGCCGGGGCCTTGCGCGCCATCGCCCGCAAACCGGATCTCGAAGTGACCTTCGCTTCGGAAAAGCCCTTGCTGATGGCCGACAAGGCGCGCCTGGCCGAGCCGCCGCGCAAGCTCGACGCCCATGTCGCGGCGATCGTGCGCGGCCAGGCCGATGCGATGGCGCTCCGTCTCGCCTGCCATGACCCGGCAGTGCATCGTCGCCACGCCCCGCAGAACGAGCAGGCGCGCAGCGTGTTCGATGCCGTCGAGCAGGCCCGCTGCGAGTCGATCGGTTCACGCCGCATGGCCGGGGTGGCCAACAACCTCACCGCCATGCTCGAGGACCGCTATTTCCGCGGCGGCAAATATGAGGACATCCGTGTCCGCGAGGAAGCGCCCGTCGAGGATGCCCTCGCCTTGATGGTGCGCGAGAAGCTGACCGGCCTTGCCCCGCCCGAGCCGGCGCGCAAGCTGGTGGATCTGTGGCGCCCTCTCATCGAAGAGAAGGCCGGCAAGGACCTCGCCCGCCTCGACAGCGTGATCGAGAACCAGCGCGCCTTCGCCCGGGCCATGAACGACCTCCTGACCCATATGGGCCTGTCCGAGGAAGCCCAGGCCGACAGCGACGATTCCGACGACCGCGACAACGACGCCGAGAGCGAGCAGGAAGGCGAGAACCAGGAAAACCAGGGCGAGGTCCAGGACGATTCCGAATCCATGAAGCTCGAGGAAACCGAGAGCGAGGACGAGGAATCCCAGGACGGCGAGACGCAGGACGCCGAATCGCCCTCCTCCGACCTGCCGGACGATACCGAGACGGGCGATGCCGAGGAGGCGGCCCAACCCTGGCGGCCGCCAGAGCATCGCGACAATGAGCGTCGCGCCAGCGACTACAAAGCCTTCACCACCCGCTTCGACGAGATCGTCGAGGCGGCGGATCTGTGCGACCCCGAGGAACTCGATCGCCTGCGGGCCTATCTCGACAAGCAGCTTTCCAGCCTGTCGGGCGTGGTGGCGCGCCTGGCCAACCGGCTGCAGCGCCGCCTGATGGCCCAGCAGAACCGCTCCTGGGATTTCGACCTCGAAGAAGGCATGCTCGATCCGGCCCGGTTGTCGCGGGTGATCATCGATCCGACCTCCGCGCTCTCCTTCATGCGCGAGCGCGACACCGATTTCCGCGATACGGTGGTGACGCTGCTGATCGACAATTCCGGCTCGATGCGCGGGCGCCCGATCACGGTGGCGGCCACCTGCGCCGACATTCTCGCCCGCACGCTGGAACGCTGCGGCGTGCGCGTGGAGATCCTGGGCTTCACCACGAGGGCCTGGAAGGGCGGGCAGTCGCGCGAGAGCTGGCTGCAGGCGGGCAAGCCGACGTCGCCCGGCCGCCTCAACGATCTCCGGCACATCATCTACAAATCGGCCGACGCGCCCTGGCGCCGGGCTCGCAAGAGCCTCGGCCTGATGATGCGCGAGGGCCTGCTCAAGGAGAACATCGACGGCGAGGCGCTCGCCTGGGCGCATCAGCGCCTGCTCGGGCGCTTCGAAAGCCGGCGCATCCTCATGGTGATCTCGGATGGCGCTCCGGTCGACGATTCGACCCTGTCGGTCAACACCGGCAATTATCTGGAGCGCCACCTGCGCTGGGTGATCGAGGACATCGAGACGCGCTCGCCGGTGGAACTGATCGCCATCGGCATCGGCCATGACGTCACGCGCTATTACAAGCGGGCCGTCACCATCGTCGATGCCGAGGAGCTCGGCGGCGTCATGACCGACAAGCTCGCCGAACTCTTCGAGGAAACCGGGGCGTCGGGCTCGCGCCGAGCCGCGGCGTGAGCTCCCGGCAGCCGCCTCTCTGGCATCGGGCCCTGTTCGGGCCGATGCCCCTGGCCTATCCCCTGGCCGCGGTCTGCGCCGGCCTCTATTTGCTGGCCGTGCTGTTCACGGCCTGGCTGGCCGGCTCGCCCGAGAATCTGGGGCGGATATTCTGGCAGCCTTCGCAGGGGATTCTCTACGCGCTCGGCACCGGCGGCCAGGTGCCCTTCATCCAGGGGCGGGTATGGACCGTGTTCACCGCGCCCTATCTGCATGGCAGCCTGCCCCATCTGGCGCTGAACCTGTTCTCGCTGCTCCAGGTCATGCCGATGGTGGAGCGGACCTATGGCCGGCTGCGAGCCTTCGTGATCTACGCCATCGGCGGCATTGCCGGTGCCGTCGCCTCGGTGCTGTGGGGCGAGGTGTTTTCCCTCGGCGCCTCCGGGGCGATCTTCGGCCTGCTCGGTGCCATCGTGTTGTACGGTGCCCGGCGCGGCGACGCCTTCGGCCGGGCGCTGATGACCAATGCCGCCTTCTGGGCCGGCCTCAACTTCCTCTACGGGCTGCTCAATCCCGGCATCAGCAATGCCGGCCATTTCGGCGGCTTTCTCGGCGGCCTGGCCGCCGCCGTGCTCATCACCCGGCGCATCGGTCCTTTCCAGGACCCCCGTCGCCTTGCCTTCACGCTTGCCAGCCTGGCACTGCTCGCCCTGGCCTTCGGGCTTGGCAACACGACCTCCCGGGTCTGGCAGTTCAGCATGAATGACCAGAGCGCCGCGACGAACAGCGGCAACGAATCGGCGGCTGCGGAAGTCCACATGCTGCGTGCCCTCGTCCTGGCCCAGCGCGACGATTACGAGGGAGCGCTCCGGGAAGTGGATCTTGCGATCAAGGGCGGACGTGACGATGCCGTGGCGCTCAACCTGCGAGCCTGGTCCCTGTTCAAGCTCGGCCGCGCCGAAGAAGGCCTGGCCGATGCCGAGGCTGCGGTCAAGGCGGCGCCTGACGAAGGCGCCATCCTCGACACCCGCGCCCATATCTACGAAGCCCTGGGCCGGCGCGAGGAGGCGATCGCGGACTACAAGGCAGCGCTGCGCCTCATCCCGAACGAGCCCGAAACCCAGGCGGGGCTGAAGCGGCTGACCGGCGAGAATTGACGACACATCGAGCCGAGGCAATCCCTCCCCTACCCAGGCTCGCCCGCGTTTCCTGAAACGCATTCCGGGCGTAGCCGAACGCGATCGAGGTCTCGCTTCGCGGCGAAACATGCTCCCACCCGTATCTCGATGCATTTGCAGGCATGCGACCACGGGGCCAGAATTCCGATGAAGGCATGGATCATGTTTTGGGCTGTCGCCCTTGGCGCCGCGATGATGGCGCAGCAGGCGCTGGCCGCCGATGACGGTGCCGGTGCCGGTGCCGGTGTCCGCCGGATTATCGTTCCTTCCAGGGAGCGCGCCACCGATCTCGAGGTGACGGTATGGTATCCCGCCCGGCCCGGCGGCGAGCCCGTCATGCTCGGTGACGGCGTGTTCTTCACGGGAACGCCCGCACGGCGCAATGCCCCCATCCGGCCGGGGAAATTTCCGCTCATCCTGCTCTCCCACGGAGCTGGCCTGGCCGGCAACGCCCAGGCCCTCAGCTGGATTGCGGCCCCCCTGGCGGAGCAAGGTTTCGTGGTGGCGGCCCCCACGCATCCCGGCAACACCGGGGCAAACCGGTCCGCCGCGGAGACGACGAAGCTCTGGCTGAGGCCCGCCGATATCAGCGACAGCCTGGATGCGATGGAGAGGGAGCCTTTCTTCAAGGATCATTTGAGTGTCGGCGACATCGGCGTGCTCGGCCTCTCCATGGGCGGCAACACGGCGCTGGCTCTGGCCGGGGCCCGTATCGATCCCAAGCTTCTGGCCGCTTATTGCGACACCGATCGGCTGAATCCGTCCCTCTGCGATTGGGTCCGGCAAAGCCGCGTCGACCTTCACGCCCTGGATCTGCAATCGGCCGACCGGAGCGGTCGGGACAGGCGCATCCGCTTTGCCATGGCGATCGATCCGGCTCCCATCGATGTCTTCGACTTCGAGAGTTTTTCGAGCATCGACATCCCGGTTGCCCTCGTCAATCTCGGCCGGGCCGAAAGCATCCCGCTGACGGCGCAGGCGGCGGGGACCGCCAAAGCCATCCCGGTCTCGACCTATGCGACGATCGCGGATGCCAGCCATTACAGCATGTTCGCGCTGTGCAAGCCGGGCGCCGAGGAGATCGCCAAGGCGGAGAAAGTGGGGGATCCGATCTGCTCGGACGGCGGGGGCCGGTCCCGACAGGCGGTTCATGCCGACCTGATCGAAAGGGCAGTGGCCGCATTCAGCAGGGCATTGCGAACCACCCCGTAGAGCGTCGGTCCCTACCACCGAATCGGATGCATCGAAGGCGGAGCGCTCTAGCCGGCGTTCCGCCCTTCCGTATCCTGATGCTTATCGGACACCACCGGAGACGGCCAGCACCTCACCGGTCAGCCAGCCGGATTCGCCCGAGGCCAGGAAGACCGCGACGGGCGCGATGTCGCCGGGCTGGCCGATGCGTCCGAGCGGCGTCTGGGCCACGGTCTGGCTTTCCAGGTCGCCGCCGATGAAGCCGGCGGCATGCACGCCTTCCGTCTCCACCATGCCGGGGTTGATCGAATTCACCCGGATCTTCCTGGGGCCGAGTTCCTTGGCCAGCACCCGCGTGATCGAGGTCACCGCTCCCTTGGTGGCGGTGTAGACCGACGTGGCCGGGAAATTCACGTCGGTCGCAACCGAGCCGATATTGATGATGCTGCCGCCCTCGGGACCGAAATGCTTCTCGGCCTCCTGGCTGGCCAGCAGCAATCCGAGCACATTGGTGTTGAACTGGCGATGGAACTCGGCTTCCGTCACCTCTTCGAGCGGCGCGAAGGCATAGACGCCGGCATTGTTCACCAGGACGTCGAGGCGGCCATAGGCCTTCTCGGCCTCAGCGAAGATGGCCTTCACCTCTTCCGCCTTGGAGACGTCGCCCTTGACGGCGATCGCCTTGCCGCCCTTGGCGGTGATCTCCGCGACGACCTTCTCGGCGCCATCCCGGCTCGAGGCATAATTCACCACGACGGCGGCGCCTTCGGCCGCCAGGCTTTTCGCAATACCCGCGCCGATGCCCTTCGAGGCACCGGTAACCACGGCGACCTTGCCTGCCAATCTGCTCATTGAATATCTCTTGGTTCGAGTGACAATGATTCGATACTTAGATAATCATCGAAATGAAACAAGAGCAGGCGATGGAAAATTCTGGTGCGCGCCAGCCGTCAATTCGTTGCCGCTAGAGCAAAACGCGTTCGAATGTGAACGCCTATTTGCTCTAACTCTTTGTTTGGACGCGTCTTTGCGATTCTTGGTGACTCCGTCAAATCGCAAAACGCTCAGGGATCCGTGTGGACCGCAGCAGAAGTGTCAGCCGGAGACTGACATCCTAGCGGGGGCAGATGCCTGGCTTTCAAGATGTCAGCCCCGCTCCATCACTTGATGGAGCTGTGAGGCTGACACTCCCGATCCCGCTCGATGCAACTGTCGAGCTAAAGGCTGGCCAATTCGCGCAGATAGGCATCCAGCGTCTCGCGCTTGAGCACGAGCGTAGCGAACTTGCCCTCGCGGACGATCTCGATGAGCCCGGCATTCTCGAGCTCCTTCATGTGATGGGACAAGGTCGCCGGTGTGATCTGATGCTTCTGCTGCATGCAGGCGCAGGCCATCGAGCCGCCTTGAGCGGCGATTTCCTTGAGGATCTGAAAGCGCCGCGGCTCGGCCAGCGCCCTGGCGATCAGGGTGCATTGGCGCTCCGTCAGCGCGACTGGCGCGGTCATCGTCATGATGAAGCCTATATCATGTCTGCGATGGGCCGGCGCAATATCGCGGTGCGCGGCTTGCGCTAAGCGGAGCGCACCCCCACTTTGCCTTGATTCGGCCTTGTCCATCCGCTCAACATCACCGATGTCCGTGTCTTCGCTTCCCCTTCCCTTACGCTTTGCCCTGCGCGAATTGCGCGCCGGCATCCGCGGTTTCGGTATTTTCCTGGCCTGCCTCGCCCTCGGCGTCATGGCGATCGCCGGGGTGGACGCCATCTCCAGCGCCCTGTCGGACGGGCTGCGCAGCCAGGGCCGGGTGATCAATGGCGGCGACATCGAGTTCACGCTGGTGGGGCGCGAAGCCAATCCCGAGGAGCTCGCCTTTATCGGGCAGCAGGGCCGGCTCTCGGTCGCCGCGAGCACGAGGGCGATGGCGCGCACGCCGGACGGGCAGACCGCCCTGGTCGAGATCAAGGCGGTCGACCAGGCCTATCCCCTGCTCGGCACGGTGGAGTTCGGGCAGGGCAAGCCGCTGTCATCGACCATTGGCGGCCAGGGCAACCGGGCCGATGCGGCGGCCGACGCAGCTCTGTTCGCCCGCCTCGGCCTGCAACCCGGCGCCAGCGTCACCATCGGCAACCTGACGGTTACCCTGGCCGATCGCCTCATCGGCGAGCCGGACAAGATCGCCGGCGGCATTTCCTTCGGTCCGCGCCTGATGATCACCCTGGATGCGCTGCGCGAGAGCGGGCTGATCCAGCCGGGATCGCTGATCCGCTGGCGCTATCGCCTGGCGTTGCCGCCGAATATCCCGCCGGATGCCATCAGGCAAAAGGCGAACGAGACCTTTCCCCAGGCGGGCTGGGAGGTGCGCACCCGCGACGACGCCTCGCCGGAACTCCGCCGCGGCATCGAGCGCTTCACCATGTTCATCACCCTGGTCGGGCTGACGGCCTTGCTGGTGGGCGGTGTCGGCGTCGCCAATGCAGTCCGCGCCTTCGTCGAGCGCCAGCGCGACAACATCGCCACGCTGAAGACGCTGGGAGCCGGCGCGAACCTCGTCACCGGCATCTATCTCACCCAGACCCTGCTGCTGGCTGCCCTCGGCATCGCCATCGGCCTTGTCGCCGGCGCCGCCCTGCCCTTCATCCTGGCCTATGGCTTCGCCGACTACCTGCCGCTGCCGATCACACCAGTGCTCAATCCGGCAGGGCTGGCGCTCGCCGCCCTCTACGGCCTGCTCACCGCCCTGGCCTTCTCGCTGCTGCCGCTCGGCCGGGCCCGTGACATCGGGGTATCGGCCCTTTTCCGCGACGCCATCGCCCCGACACGGCGCTGGCCTGCGCCCATCGTGCTCGCCTTTGCAGGCCTGGCCGTCGCTGCCCTGATCGCCCTGGCGGTGTTCTTCGCCGCCGATCGCAAGGTGGCCCTGGTCTATGTCGGCTCCGCGCTCGGCGCCTTCATCCTCCTGCGCGTGGTGGCGAGCCTGTTGATGGCGCTGGCCCGCCGGCTACCCCGTCCACACAACACGCCGCTGCGCCTGGCGGTTACCAACATCCACCGGCCAGGCGCCGCCACCCCCTCCGTGGTGCTGTCGCTCGGCCTCGGCCTCTGCCTGCTGGTGGCGCTGACGCTGGTCGACGGCAATATCCGCCACCAGCTTTCCGCCGCCATCCCCGACAAGGCGCCGAGCTTCTTCTTCGTCGACATCCGGCGGGCGGATGCCCCCCGCTTCGACGCCTTCCTCAAGCAGGCCGCGCCGCAGGCGACCAGCGAACGCGTGCCCATGCTGCGCGGCCGCATCGTCAGCGTGAAGGACGTGCCGGCCGAGAAGATCAAGCCTCCTCCGAACATCGCCTGGGTGCTGAGCGGCGATCGCGGCGTCACCTTCACCGATGCGGTGCCGGCCGGCTCGCGTGTGGTCGAGGGCCAATGGTGGGCCCCCGACTATAGTGGCCCGCCACTGGTCTCGCTGGAGCAGGAGGTCGCGCATGGCCTCGGCCTCAAGGTCGGCGACGACATCACCGTCAACGTGCTCGGCCGCAACATCACCGCCAAGGTCGGGGCGCTGCGCAAGCTGGAATGGCAGAATTTCGGCATCAATTTCGTGCTGGTCTTCTCGCCGAACACCTTCAAGGGCGCGCCAGTAACGGATATTGCCACCCTCACCTTCCCGCATGGGGCCGACGATGCCGTCGAACTCGGCCTGCTCAAGCAGGTCGCCGACGCCTTCCCGATGGTGACCGCCGTGCGCATCAAGGATGCCCTGCAGAGCTTCGCCGATCTCGCCAGCCAGCTCGCCATGGCGATACGGGCCGCCGCCGCCATCGCCCTCGTCGCCTCGATCCTGGTGCTGGCCGGCGCTCTCGCTGCCGGGCAGAGCAGCCGGCTCTACGACGCCGTCATCCTCAAGGTGCTGGGCGCCACGCGCCGGCGCATCCTGCTCGCCTTCATCCTCGAATACGGGCTGCTGGGCCTTGCCACCGCCCTGTTCGGTGTGGTCGCCGGCACCGCTTGCGCCTGGCTGATCGTCACCTATCTGATGAATTTCGGCTTCACATTCCTGCCGGGACCGGCTTTCGGAGCCGCTTTCGGCGCCCTGGCGCTGACCATCCTGTTCGGCCTTGCGGGCACCTGGCGCATCCTGCGCCAGAAACCCGCCTCGCATCTGCGAAGCCTGTAGAGCTGGATGGCCGATGCCTGGAATGACAAGCGTTTCAGCCGAAATTCAGGCGATGAAGATCGACCACCCCAAGGTGGCATGCCGGCAACATTGCAAGCAATTCACTTAACTGTTTCAATGGAAAGCACTACATAAGAGCAAGCTTTCTGCGGCATGTGCCGCATCTGGAGAGACACATGGCTTTCAATGATCCTCGTTTCTCGGCCGGCACCGTCTCCGACGTCCGCGCCGGAGCACCGGCGATCGATCAGGGCCTGCGCGCATTCATGCTCGCGGTCTACAACCACATGACCTTGGGCGTGGCCATCACCGGCCTGGTGGCGCTCGGCGCCTATATGGCTTCGGGGATCGTGGTCAACGAGGCGGGCAAGATCGTCGAGCTGAATTCGTTCGGCATGTTCCTGTTCAACTCACCCTTCAAGTGGGTCGTCGCGTTCGCCCCCCTTGGCATGGTGTTCTGGATGAACATGGGGACGGAAGGTCGCTCGGTTCAAACCACGCGCGTTCTGTTCTACGTGTTCTCGGCTCTCATGGGCCTGTCGCTGTCGACGATCTTCCTCGTCTACACCCATGGCTCGATCGCTCGCGTCTTCTTCATCTCGGCCGCCAGCTTCGGTGCCCTGAGCCTCTATGGCTACACCACCAAGCGTAACCTCTCGGCCTTCGGCGCCTTCCTGATGATGGGTCTGATCGGCCTGCTGCTCGCCAGCCTGGTCAATCTGTTCTTCCCCTCGGGCATGCTGACCTTCATCATCAGCGTCGCAGGCGTGGGTATCTTCGCAGGCCTGACCGCCTATGACACCCAGATGCTGAAGTCGCTCTATGTGGAGAATGCGCACAGCTTCAGCCGTGACGAGGGCGAGAAGCTCGCCGTTCATGGCGCGCTGACGCTCTATCTCGACTTCATCAACCTCTTCATCATGCTGCTGCGCCTGCTCGGCGACCGCCGCTGATCGCAGAAGAGTGTTGCACGGATTGCACCGGCCGGGATTTCCCGGCCGGTTTTGTTTTGGGAAGAGCGCCACCCGCTTCGGACAGAAAGAGCGCCCTCAGTCGAGCTCGCGCAGTGCCCGGCGGATGATCTTGCCCGACGAGGTCAGCGGCAGCGCATCCACATAGGCGATCACGCGCGGATATTCGTGGGCGGACAGGCGCTCGCGCACGAAGAGCTGCAGGTCGGCGGTCATGGCGTCCGACGCGGTGAAGCCCGGCTTGAGCACCACGAAGGCCTTGACGATCTCGGTCCGCAGGGTGTCGGGCATGCCGACGACAGCCGCCATGGCGACGGCGGCATGGCGCATCAGGCAGTCCTCGATCTCGCCGGGTCCGATGCGGTAGCCGGCCGAGGTGATGATGTCGTCGCCGCGGCCGACGAAATGCACATAGCCGTCGATGTCGCGGCGTGCCTTGTCGCCGGTCATCAGCCAGCCATCGCGATATTTCGCCGCGGTGGCGGTGGCATTGCCCCAATATCCCAGGAACATCACCGGATCGGGCGCGCGCACGGCAATCTCGCCGATCTCGTCCGTCGGGCTTTCCTGCCCCTCTTCGTTGACCACCGCCACGCGATGGCCGGGCACGGCCTTGCCGATGGCGCCGGGCCTGGAGACGCCGAGCTCATGGCAGGAGCCGAGCACGAGATTGCATTCGGTCTGGCCGTAGAGCTCGTTGACCGGAAAGCCGAAGGCGGCTTCGGCCCAGGCATAGGTGCCCGGCCCCAGCGTCTCGCCGGCCGACATGATCGAGCGCAGATGGGTGCGATAGACCTGACCGGGCTGATGCGCCGCCTGCAGCATGCGCAGCGCCGTGGGCGGCAGGAAGGCATTGCGGACCTTGAAGTCCCAGAGCAATCCCAGCACCTCGTCCACCGAGAACTTGGCATGAAGGCCGGCCACCACCGGCACGCCCAGGGCCAGGCTGGGCAGCAGCACGTTGAGCAGGCCGCCCGCCCAGGCCCAGTCGGCCGGCGTCCACATCACGTCGTCGGGCCGGCCCAGGCCCGGATGGGCAAAGCGCAGGCCGGGAATATGGCCGAGCACCACGCGATGGCCGTGCACGGCACCCTTGGGCTGGCCGGTGGTGCCGGAGGTGTAGATCATCATGGCCGGATCGTCGGGCGTCGAGGCGACCGGCGCCAGTTCCCCCTTTGCTCCGGCGATCAGACGACGGAAGTCGAGCGCCCCGCCGCTGGCGCCATCGACGCTGATCACCGTCTCCAGGTCGGGCAGCCTCGCCTCGATCTCGCCGAGCTTGGCGAGCCCGCTTTCGTCGAGCAGCACCGCCTTGGCCCCAGAATCGCGCAGGCGGAAGCTCAGCGCATCCGGGCCGAACAACACGGCGAGCGGCAGGGAGATGGCACCGAGCTTGGCCACGGCGAGATGGGCGATCACCACCGCCGGCGATTGCGGCAGCAGGATCGCGACGCGGTCGCCCTTGCGGATACCCAGGCGTTTCAGCGCCAAGGCGAAGCGGTCGGAGGCCTCGCGCAGGGCGCCATAGCTGATACGCTCGCTGCCGCCGCCAGGAAGCCGGCGCAGGATGGCGAGCCGGTCCGGTTCGCGCCGGGCCCAGACGTCGCAGACATCGACGCCGATATTGTAGCGAGCCGGCAGCTCCCAGCGAAAATCGCGCGCGGCGATGTCGTAGTCTTGCTTGTCCAGCTCGTTCATGCCGCACTCATCCCCCGAACAGGCCGCCGAAGAGGCCTCCGGAGCTTTTCACGCGCGTAGGCCGGCGTACCACGCGCACCACCGGGCCGGCCCCGAAGGCCTGCGCCTCCTCCGGCCGACTGGGTTCACCGGCGACCGCCATGGCCCAATAGACCCGCTCGCCGGCCCTGGCAATGGCAATGCCGAAGCGGGTGGCACCCGGCATCAGCAGATTCTCGTCATGCTCGGGCGAGTTCTTCCACTGCTTCATGGCGTCGAGATCGGTATAGGTGCCGTAGGAGACGTTCTCGCCGATCTTGGAATCGTCGAGACCAGCCGATTTGACGCGGGTGAAGAAGCTGCCGCCGATCGAATGGGAGAGCTGGTTGGACGAGGCCATGGCATTGGCCTGGTTCTGAGCAAAGGCCGTCAGGCGCGAATCGAGCGCCACCGCGGTGAGGCCCTTGCTCTGGCGATATCGGGTCAGCCAATCCCGGGCCTCGGCGGGATTGAAGGATACGGGGCGGCGTTGATAGGAAACGGTTTCGGGCTTTTGCGTGAGGGCGCAGCCGCCCAATCCCAAGGTAACACCCAAGACAAGAAAAGCGGCCGCAGCCACCCTCATGCGCGACATCGAGTTCTCCACGGTCAGGATCCCGCCGGGGCCGGCGGGGTTGAAGGCTTGGCGGCGGCCGGCTCCGTGGCAGAAGCCTCCGCCTCGGGCTTGTCGCCCTTGAGTTTGGCGGTCATCGCCGCCTGCAGTTCGGGCTCGAACAGGATGACCCGCTGCGGCGGCGCCGCAGCGCCCTGGCCTTGCAGGCGGATGCCCTTGGCCTTGAAATTCTTGAAGATACGGGCCAGCAGGTCGCTCTTCACGGCAACCTGCGTCTCCATGCTGGCGACCATCACGATGAGCTCGAACTCCAGCCCAGCATCCATCGAGGTCATGTAGACCTGGGGCCTCGGCGTCGGCAGGATGCGCGGATCATCCTCCGGCGCCGCCAGCATGGCCGCCTTCACCGCATCGATGTCGCTGTCATAGAGCACAGTCAGGGCGATGCGCAGCCGGCTCCAGGTATTGCCATAGACCCAGTTCTTCACCGAGCCGGTGATGAGGGTCGAATTGGGGATGATCAGCGTGGCACGGTCATAGGTCTCCAGCGTGGTCGAGCGCACGCTGATGCGGCGGACATAGCCTTCCTCGCCGGCAGCGGCGATAATGTCGCCGACGCGGATCGGCCTTTCGGCCAGCAGGATCAGGCCGGAGACGAAATTGCCGGCAATGCCCTGCAGGCCGAGACCCAGACCGACCGAAAGGCCGCCGGCGACGATGCCGATATTCTGCCAGCTCACGCCGATCTCCGACAGGCCGGCGGAAATGGCGAGGATGAAGCCGAGATAGCCGATAATGGTGGCGATCGAGTTCTGCACGCCCGAATCGAGGGAGGTGCGCGGCAGCAGCGTGTTGCCGAGCCAGCCCTTGATCAGGCGCATCACCGCCCAGATGATGATGAACAGCACCACGCCGCTGATGATCGACGAGGGCGAGATCGTCAGCTCGCCGATCTTGAAGCCGAAATAGGCACGCTGGATCGCCGGTGCCATGTCGGTGGAATAGAGGCCGAAGGGCAGGCCGAGGCTGCCGACGGCAAAGGCGATGATCAGGAAGCGCAGGACGCCGGAGAGCAGGGTTGCCCCGAACGTCACCTGCTTGGCGGTGACGCCGATGGTGCTCGCCACGGCGCGGCGGCGGTCGACGTCCGAGATCAGCCTTTCGGTCAGGGCCGAATCGACCAGGGTGGTGAGCAGATAGCTTGCCGCAACCACGCACAGGACGAGCAGCGGAAAGACCGCCGCCGCCACCGCGAGCGTGCTGTAGCCGATGGCAAGGCACACGGCCATCACCAGCACGGAGAGCCACCCGATCGGCCTGAGGATGTCGAGCCCCGTCAGGTCCTCGTCTGGTGTCAGCGTACGCCCGTCCACCACTGTCGGCGGCGCGCTGCGCAGGCGGATCAGCAGGGAGACGATGATGCCGAGATAGATGATGGCCGAAATCGTCTCGCGCGCGACGCTGAGGGAGGGATCGGCGTGGAGATGCTCGATGACGCCATTCAGGAGAACGGACAGGCCAAGCGCCACTGCGAGCCAGCCCATGCGCCGCCCGATACGGCGGACGGCCCAGTCGCTCAGCGGCAGCAGGCGCAATTCGGCGTGGCCCTCGGCCAGCACCGCCTGCGCCAGCGCCCACAGGCCGAAGCCGATCGAGGATGCGGCAATCAGGCTCGAGCCGTAATCGGCGAGCACTTTCTCCGGCAAGAGCCCGGAAAAACCGAAGGCCAGTACCGCCACGGTGATCCCGACCGGCACGCCGAGCATGATATGGGCTATGCCGAGTACCGCATCGAGCGAGGCGACGTAACGCCGCGACGCCCGCTTGCTGCGCGGCAGGCGCAGGCGCCAGCGTTGGATGCGCATGCGCAGGAACTGCGTGACGGCATAGCCGATGGCGATGGTCAGCAGGAAGATGGCGATGCTGGTGGAATTGACCTTCGACACCAGATAGCTGCTGTGATCCGAGAACGCGTTCCTCGCCAGTTCCCCGGCCCTGGGCAGGTTTTCCAGCACCGGAACCCAGAATTCAGCCGAAAAAGGACTGTCGCCGCTCTTGAGCAGGCGGCCGGTGAGCTGCTCGCGCTGCAACTCGATGATGGTGTTGGAGAAGCCCGCCGCTCTTGAGGACTGGTCACCCGCCCGCTTGATCACATCCTTGAGCTGTTGTTGCAAATCGTTCTGTGTCGCGCGCGTCTCAGCGATATCGGCGCTTTCCGACGGATCAGGCTCACCCAGTTGCGCCAGTCTTGCCTTGGATTGATCCAGCAAGGGCGAGACCTTCGCCTGCAGCGCCGAAAGATTGGTGACGGCCGTATCGACCGTACCACGCAATTCGTCCAGGATCTTGGACGCCTTCTCCTGATCGGGGGGGAGGCTGGTAAGACCCGCTTCCACGTCGTCGAGAGACTTCTGTTCCCTGGCCAAGGCGTTGTTGAAGGGGCGAACGGTGATGGTGTTGCCGAGCTGGTCGGCGCGCGAGATCTGCTTTTGCGTCTCGGCGGCGACATCGTTCAGCTTGGCGAGCAGGTCGGAAGCCGCCTTGCGGGCGTCGGTCGTGGCCTTGGCCTCGGGCGGGTCGATCGGCTTGGGCTGCGGCGGAAAGGCATCGAGCGCCGCCTTGGCCTTGTCGCGGGCCGGGATCATGGTGCCGAGCAGCGCGACGAGATCGGCACGCCTCCTGCTGACCGTCTCGCGCAGGTCCTGCAGGGATTTCTGTGCCTCGTCGCCACTATCGGTGATGGTGGCGAGTTGGGTCGCGATATCGTCGAGAGACTTCTTGTCGAGGGCAAGCCCCGTCTGGAAACCGGTCAGGGCCTGGTCGTCCTGCGCCCTCGCCGCCATGGGCGCAGCCAGGAGCGTGAAAAGCAGGCTGCACAGCAGCAAAAGGCGGGAAAGCGAACGAAACATGGCGCGAAACTAGAGTGTTTTGCGCTTCGGTGGAATTACCAAGAAGCGCAAACACGCAACGAAACGGGGGACCAGAGCAAAGGAGCGTTTCCGCTGGACAGGCCTTGCTCCAGAGGCTGTTGCCGCCTGATGGAAGAAATTGCGGGCGGCATTATGGCGTAGAAGCCGTTTTGGGTACCTAAATCAGCCCACTGGCGCCCTCAACTCGAAGATATCGAGGGCGTATGGGCCGACATCCTCCTCGGTATGGCGCCATCCCAACCCGGCGTAGAAGGCACGCTTGTCACTCTCGGCGCAGAGATAGGCCTGGGCGAAACCGCGGCTGAAGGCCAGCTTCGCCGCAGCCGCCACGATGGCGGCTCCATGCCTCAGGCGACGGAATTCCGGCTCGATCCACACCGCGGCGACCCAAGGCGCCAGGGCCGGTCGTTCTTCCAGATCGCTGGCGATCAGCGAGGCCGTGCCGACGAAGTCGTCGCCCCGGTGAGCTACCAGGCAAGCCGGCAACACTTCCCTGGTCGTCAGGTTTTCTGCAAACAGGCCCGCCACGGTCTCCAGGCTCTCACCCTGTTCCTGCCACCAGGCCCGCCAGACGCGGTCAGCGACCGTCTCGAGGAAATGCGGCTGGTCACGCAGGTCGGAAATCTCGATCGTGCTCACACTCAACTCTTTTCGATCAGATCGATGAAGCCCGGCTCGTCCAGCACCAGGAAGCGATCGTGGTCGAGCGTGCGGAAGCCGTGCCGCCGATAAAACCGCAACCCCGCTTCATTGCCGGCATCGAGATCGAGCCGCATG
Source organism: Labrys sp. E2SS-1L (assembly GCF_057073705.1). Taxonomy (NCBI): domain Bacteria; kingdom Pseudomonadati; phylum Pseudomonadota; class Alphaproteobacteria; order Hyphomicrobiales; family Xanthobacteraceae; genus Labrys; species Labrys sp. E2SS-1L. The sequence goes on from NZ_CP172712.1 coordinate 409,121, forward strand.
AAGCGCGCGCCACGCTGGCGGCCACGGCGGGCCACCTCCGCCAGGAGGCGGATGCCGATGCGATCATTACGCCATTGCGGCGCGACATAGAGATCGACCACGAAGACGCCATTGGCGCCGCGCCAGGTCGAAAAACTGTCCTGGTGCACGAGATAGCCGGCCAGGACACCTTGGGACGCTTCCGCCACGGCGATGCCGATGCGCGGAACCGCGCCGAAAGCCTCGGCCCGCAGGATGTCACCTGTGGTACCGGCCGCCACACCGAACAGCGCCGCAAGCTCGCCCACCATCGCCGCGATGGCATCGCAATCCTCCGGCGTGGCGGGACGGATCCGCATCAGCGCGGCCGGATGCCGATGATGGCGCGCGCCTCGTCCGGCGTGGCGATCGCCAGGCCCAGTTCCTCCAGGATGGTGCGGATCTTGGTGACTTGCTGGGCATTGGAGCTGGCGAGCTGGCCCTTGCCGATCCATAGATTGTCTTCCAGCCCGACGCGGACATGGCCGCCCATCACCGCCGCCATGGTGCCGAGCGCCATCTGGTTGCGGCCGGCGGCCAGCATCGACCACTGATAATCTTTGCCGAACAGCTTGTCGGCCGTGCGGCGCATGTCGACCACGCTGTCGGGATTGGCGCCGATGCCGCCGAGGATGCCGAGCACGGTCTGCACGAAGAGCGGCGGCGTCACCAGCTTGCGGTCGAGGAAATGGGCGAGCGTGTAGAGATGGCCGACATCGTAGCACTCGAATTCGAAGCGCGTGCCGAGCGGGCCCATGGTGGTGAGGATGTGCTCGATATCTTCAAGCGTGTTCTTGAACATGCCGCCACGGGTCGCTTCCAGGAAGGGCACCTCCCAGTCGTGCTTCCACTCACGCGGCCGGTCGAGCATCGGATAGAGCCCGAAATTCATGGTGCCGAGATTGAGGGAGCACATTTCCGGCTGCAGGCTCGCCGGTCCTTTCAGGCGCTCCTCGATGCTCATGCGGGCCGAACCGCCGGTGGTGATGTTGACGATGGCGTTCGTGGCCTGGCGGATGCGGGGCACGAACTGCTCGAACACGGTCACATCGGGCGTCGGCGCCCCCGTCTCGGGATCGCGCGCATGCAGATGCAGCACGGCGGCCCCGGCCTTTGCCGCTTCGATGGCTGAGGCGGCGATCTCGTCCGGCGTCACCGGCAGATGCGGCGACATCGAAGGGGTGTGGATCGAGCCGGTGATCGCGCAGGAAATGATGACCTTGTTCGCCATGACAGCCTCTATGCTCCAATATCCTTGAGGGCCTGGCGCAGCGATACCTCAAAGCGCCCGGCAATTTCGCTCAACTCGCCGTCCGTGGCGTTGTAGGGCGGCGCCAGGATCACGGTATCGCCCTTGATGCCGTCGACATTGCCGCCCGAAGGGTAGCAGATCAGCCCGTTGGCGAAGGCGCGCGCACGGATCCTGAGGAACAGCGCCTTCTCCGCCGGGAAGGGCTCCTTGCTGTCGCGGTCGGCAACGATCTCGATGCCGGTGAAGAAGCCGCGGCCCCTGATATCGCCGATCTGGGCAATGCCGTGGAGGGCATCGGCCAAAATGCGCTTGAATTCCTCACCCTTCACGGCGACGCGTTGCACCAGCCCGTCGCGCTCGACGATGCGCTGCACGGCGACGCCGGCCGCACAGGCGGCGGTATGGCCGGTGAAGGTGTGGCCGGTCTGCGGCCCGCCGTCGACGGCGTTGATCGGCTCGGCGACCCTGTCGGAATAGACGGCCGCCCCAAGCGGCAGATACCCCCCGCCCAGGCCCTTGGCCACCGTCATGATGTCAGGGAAGACGCCGTCATGTTCGAGCGCCCGCCAGGTGCCGCAGCGTCCGGCCCCGCACATCACCTCGTCGGCGATCATCAGCACGCCATGGCGATCGCAGATCTCGCGTACCTTCCTGGCATAGCCCGGCGGTGCCGGCACCACGCCGCCGGCCGCGCCCACCACCGGCTCGAAGACGAAGGCAGCGACCTTGTCGGGGCCGAGCTCCAGGATCTTGTCTTCCAATTCCTGCGCGCAGGCCGCGCCGACATCCTCCGGTGCCACGCCGGCCGGCGGCCGGTAGACGTTGGCGGGCGATATTAGCGGCACGTCGACGAGCGCGCCCTCGAAGGAAAGGCGGCGTTCGCGGAAGCCCGAGAGCGCCAGCGCACCCAGCGTGTTGCCGTGCCAGGAGCGCTCGCGCGAAATGAAGCGCCGCCGGCTCATCTCGCCCCGGGCGGCGAAATATTGCAGAGCGAGCTTCAAGGCCGATTCGACCGCCTCCGAACCGCCGGAGACGAACACCATCTGCTTGAGCGTGCCGCCGCAGAGCCGGCCGACACGCTCGGTCAGCTCTTCCAGGGGATCGGAAGTGAAATTGTAGCGATAGCCATGGGCGATGCGGTCGAGCTGATCCTTGATCGCCTGGTTGACCTCTTCATTGCCATGGCCGAGGCAATAGACCGCCGGGCCGCCCGAGCCGTCGAGATAGTGCTTGCCGTCGACATCGGTGAGCACGAGGCCCTTGCCCCAGGCGATCTTCGGCAAGCCTGCCCCCGCCACCGAGGTCGATTCCGCGACGTCGCCCGCCATTCCCGTCTCCATGCCCCAGAGTCGCGCGCCGATCGGTTCGACGCCCTGTTTGGTAGGACTTATGGGAGGTCGCATCGCCGGGCGTCAAGCGCGGCATCTTTACCCTCCCCTGGAGGGGGAGGGTCGGCCCACAGGGCCGGGGTGGGGTGAAAATACGCAGACGGTGATGATGGTGACTTTCATTTTGTGAAGAAGTCACCCCACCCCGAGGCTTCGCCTCGACCCCAGGCACTTCCAAGCGGAAGCGCCGATCCCTCCAGGGGAGGGTAAAATGTCCGTACGCCCAGCATCTTGATCTTGGCCTGCAATCCACGCATGGTCCGCTCTTTCGCCGGCAAAGGCGGCTTGGGGCACTTTTCATGAATATCGATATTGCCAAGAGGGTGTATGATCGGACCTGGAAGCTCGATCCGATCGTCCGCAGCCTCCTGGACACGGACTTCTACAAGCTCCTGATGCTGCAGCCCATCCATGCCCGGCATGAGAATGTGCGCACCACCTTCACCGTGATCAACCGCACCAAGTCGATCAACCTTGCCACGGTGATCGACGAGAAGGAACTGCGCGACCAGCTTGACCACGCCCGCACGCTGCGCTTCGGCAAGCGCGAACTGATCTGGCTGCGCGGCAACACCTTCTACGGCAAGCAGCAGATCTTCCGGCCTGAATTCCTCGACTGGCTCGCCGATTTCAGCCTGCCGGAGTATGATCTGCGCATCGAGAATGGCGATTATGTGCTCGAATTCGACGCGCCCTGGAGCCAGGCCACCATGTGGGAGGTGCCGGCGCTCGCCATCATCAACGAGCTGAAATCCAGGGCCGCCACCCGTTCCATGGGCCGTTTCGAGCTCGACATCCTCTATGCCCGCGCCAAGGCCAAGCTGTGGGACAAGATCGAGCGGCTGAAGAATCTGGAAAACCTGAAGATCTCCGATTTCGGCACCAGGCGGCGCCATTCCTTCCTGTGGCAGAGCTGGTGCGTGGAGGCGATGAAGGAGGGCCTCGGCTCGGCCTTCGTCGGGACCTCCAACGTGCTGCTCGCCATGAACAACGATCTGGAATCGATCGGCACCAACGCCCATGAGCTGCCCATGGTCTATGCGGCTTTGTGCGAGGAGGATGGCTGCCTGCGCGAGTCGCCCTACAAGGTGCTGGAAATGTGGCGCGACTTCTATGACGGCAATCTCTTGATCGTGCTGCCCGATACTTTCGGCACCGCCGCCTTCCTCGAACGAGCCCCCGACTGGGTGGCCGACTGGACCGGTATGCGCCCCGACTCCAAACCGATCCAGCAGGCCGGCGAGGAGATCATCGCCTGGTATAGGGCGCGCGGCCGCGACCCGGCCAAGAAGCTGATCATCTTCTCCGACGGCCTCGACATCGATTCCATCGAGACCGCCCATAAGAATTTCAACGGCCGCATGCGCCCCTCCTATGGCTGGGGCACCAATCTCACCAATGACTTCCGCGGCTGCGGTTCGCACCCCATCCCGCTGCTCGATCCGATCTCGCTGGTCTGCAAGATCACCTCGGTCAACGGCAAGCCGGCGGTGAAGCTCTCGGACAACCTCGCCAAGGCCACCGGCGGCAAGGAGGCCATCGATCGCTACCTGAAGGTGTTCGGCGAGGAAGGCCGCGGGGTGCAGGCGGTGAGCGTATAGCATCGCTTGCACCGGGACATCGCCCTTAGGATCGGCGTCACTCCGGCAGTTCGACCGCCACCCGTCGGCCCAGCGGCCGCTTCAGCAACTGCGCCGCGATCACGCCGGCGAGCACCAGGCCGCCGCCGATGACGTGGTAGGAGCGGATAGGCTCGCCCAGCATGACGATGGCGGCAAGTGCCGTGAACACCGGCAGCAGGTTGAGGAAGATGGCACAGCGGCTGGGGCCGAGCTGCTCGACGCCGCGGATCCACAAGACCGGCAGCACCACCGAGGCCGCACAGCCGGCATAGGCGATCAGCGGCAGCGTCTCCGTGTTGAGGGCCCTGAGCGGTGCCGGCGTCGCCAGCAAAGCCGGGAACATCACGGCCAGGGAGCACAAGGCCTGCATATAGGTCGACTGCCAGCCCGAGACTGGCAGGTTCCAGCGCTTCAGCAGCACCGAATAGAGCGCGTAGACGAGGCCGGCCAGCAGCATCAGGGCATCGCCCGGGTGTACGCCGTCCCGGGCCAGGCTGGCGAGATCGCCTGCGCTGACCAGATAGACGATGCCGACGATCGAGAGGATGCCGCCGCCGACCATGCCGATGGTCGGCCGCTCGCCCAGCATCAGCGCGCTCAAGGCCACCGTCAGCAGGGGCGACAGCGCCGTGAACACCGCCATGTTGGTCGCCGTGGTCGAGCCGGCGGCGAGATAGGACAGGCTCTGGAACAGGCACATGGCCAGGAAGCCGAGCACGGCGAATTCGCCAAGATGACGCCACAGGACAGCCCGGTTGCGCCAGGCCGGCAGGCCGACGAAGAGGGTCATCAGGCCGATCGCCAGAACGAGACGATAGAAGGTGATGGCCTGCGGCCCGATGGCGTGGGCCGACAGCCTGGAGACGATGACATTGCCGGCCCACAGGACGATGGCAAAGAAGGGATAGAGCAAGGACAGGGGACTGGCGGAGGTGGGCTGGGAGGACATGGCATACCCGTGAAGTGAACGGGGCGGACACTGCCGCTTTTCACCAAGTCCGTCTCACGCTAATCTAACATTGACTATTGCGATTGAGACATGAACGACGACCGTACCACCCGCCATCTCGCCTTCCACGACACCGAACGGGCCGTCGTGGCGATGGAGATCGATTACCCCGACGGCTCCGACACCGGCTGGCATGCCCATCCGCGCGCGCAGCTGCTCTATGCCATCCAGGGCGTGATGATCGTCCGCTCGCAGGCCGGCAGCTGGGTGGTGCCGCCCAACCGCGCCGTCTGGCTGGTTGGCGGCCTGGAGCACGAAGTGCGCATGTGCGGCGAGGTCAAGATCCGCACCGTCTTCATCGATCCCACCGTCTCCGCTGCCCTGCCCGGCGACAATTGCGTGATCGCCGTCTCGCCCCTGCTGCGCGAACTGATCGTTGCGGCGGTCGCCATCCCGCTCGATTATCCCGCCGGCGGCCGCGACGAGAGGCTGATGCAGCTGCTGCTCGACGAGCTCAGGCTTCTCGATGTCCTGCCGCTTCATCTGCCGATGCCGAGGGATGTCCGCCTGCGCACCGTCTGCCGACACCTGATCGCCCATCCCGAAAACGAGGAGACGGCGCAGGGCTGGGCGCGGCGGCTCGGCATCACGCCCAAGACGGTGCACCGGCTGTTCGCCAGGCAGACGGGGCTGACCTTCGGGCAATGGCGCCAGCAGGCCCGGCTGCTCTTCGCCCTGGAGCGTCTGGCCAGCGGCGCCCGCATCATCGATGTCGCCTATGACAGCGGCTATGCCAGCCAGAGTGCCTTCACGGCGATGTTCCGGCGGCATTTCGGCCTGCCGCCGAGTGATTTCTATCGCTGAGTACGCCATGCTCCGCCTGGCAGCAGCCATGGGCAGGGGATGACAGCCGCCTGCCGTACCGCCGCCTCGGCTTGCCGACAGGACTTGCCGACAGGGCTTGCCAAGCCCGCCTTCCTTGCGTCAAACAGGCGTCCTCCCTTTTCCGGATTCCTTTCATGAAATTTCATAAGCTCGGCCGCACCGGCCAGGACGTTTCCGTGATTTGCCTGGGCACCATGACCTGGGGCGAACAGAACAGCGAAGCCGATGGCTTCGCCCAGATGGATTATGCCCTCGAACAGGGCGTCAATTTCTTCGACACCGCCGAAATGTACGCGGTTCCACCGCGCGCGGAGACCGCCGGCTCGACCGAGCGCATCATCGGCAACTGGTTCAAGGCGCGCGGCACGCGCGACAAGGTGATCCTCGCCAGCAAGGTCGCCGGTGCGGGCACCTCGGTCTGGCTGCGAGACGCCAAGGAGCCGACGCGGCTCAATCGCGCCCAGATGACCGAGGCCCTCGACAAGAGCCTCAAGCGCCTCCAGACCGACCATATCGACCTCTACCAGCTCCACTGGCCAGAGCGTTCGATGCCCTGGGGCTCCAATCCCACGGCCTTCCGCGTCAGCCCGGCCGACGAGACCAGCAGCATTGCCGAGCAGCTCGACGTGCTCGACGGCTTCGTGAAGGCCGGCAAGGTCCGCTGGATCGGCCTCTCCAACGAAAGCGCCTGGGGTGCGATGCGCTTTCTCACCGAAAGCGAGACGCGCGGCCTGGCACGCATGCAGTCGATCCAGAACGCCTATTCGCTGGTCAACCGCACCTTCGAAACCGCCCTGGCCGAGATCGCCATGCGCGAGCAGCTCGGCCTGCTCGCTTATTCCGCTCTGGCCCAGGGCTATCTCACCGGCAAATACCGCGACGGCGCCTTGCCGGCCGGTTCGCGCAAGGCCCTGTTCAACCGGCTGCAGCGCTATGAGAAGCCCGGCTCCGACACCGCTTTCAACGCCTATCTCGACCTCGCCCGCGAGCATGGCCTCGATCCGGCCCAGATGGCGCTGGCCTTCGTCAACACCAGGCCCTTCACCACCGCCACCATCATCGGCGCGACCACCATGGCGCAGCTCAAAACCGCCATCGGATCGATCGACATCGCCATTCCGGCCGAGCTCGAGGCGCGTATCGACGCCATTCACCAGTTGCACATGAACCCGGCACCGTGAGGGCGCGGCGGGCCAGCCGCCCGCGCTGGCCCTCCTCGTTTTCCGCAGAAAAAACAGGCCGCCGAGAGGCCGCGACGCTTTGCGCTTTCCCCTCGGCGGTAAAACTCTCTAGGATTGAATCTCCGACGATAACTATACGGCGTTCGTGCCATGCCGCGTTTGTTTACCGCTCTGGAAGTTCCTCCCATCATCGGCATGAAGTTGTCGACGCTCCGCGGCGGCCTGCCCGGTGCCCGCTGGATCGACGTCGAGAACTATCACATCACCCTGTCCTTCATCGGCGACATCGATGACGGGCTGGCGCGCGATGTCGCCGAAGCCCTCGACGGCATTCGCCGCCCCATTGTCGATATCGTCGTCGACGGGCTGGATGCCTTCGGCGGCAGCAGGCCTAAATCGGTCTATGCCAGGGTGCTGCCCAACCCGGGCCTGATGGAGTTGCAGGCCGTGCAGGAGCGCCTGCTCCGCCGCCTCGGCGTGCCGATCGAGAATCGGCAATATACGCCGCACATCACGCTCGCGCGGCTGCGCAGCGAAGCCACGGCACGCCTCACCGCCGACTGGCTTGCCCTGCGCGGCGGCGGCCGCCTCGGCTTCACCGCCGAGCGCTTCGTGCTCTACTCCTCGCGCGATTCGGTGGGCGGCGGCCCCTATATCGTCGAAGAGGCCTATGAATTGCAGCGCCGCGAAGAAGCCGCGTTGCGCTGACGTCGTCCTTGCTGCCCGCGAAGCGGCATCCTCGCCGCCATGGCTCAAACGCATCGAAGGAGGCCGGCATGCCCCAAGCGAAACTGAACGAGGACGAGCGTCGATCCGCCTTGGCCGAACTTTCGAACTGGGCATTGACACCAGGCCGGGATGCGATCCGCCGCGTCTTTGTCTTTCGCAATTTCAGCGAAGCTTTCGGCTTCATGGCGCGGGCTGCCCTTACCGCCGAGAAGCTCAACCATCATCCCGAATGGTCGAATGTCTACAAGACCGTCGACGTCACCCTCTCCACCCATGACGTCGACGGGCTGACGGAGCTCGACCTCAAGCTCGCCAGGAGCATGGACAAGATCGCCGCGACGGTGGGGGTGTGAAAAACGACTTAAAGAGATCGCATTGCCCTATCCCTACCTCTCTCGACATCCCTGGACACCGTCTGGAAATAGCTGAAACGCCGCCTTTGTCATGCCCGGGCTTGACCCGGGCATCCATCGGCCCTGTCTGAGTGCCTGGAGGGAATGGCTGGATTGCCGCGTCAAGCCCGGCAATGACAAAGGTCGAGCCGATTCAATTCGTTATTTGCGGATTGCTCCTTAGTGCCCCCTCTCACGCCGCCTGCCATTTCTGCGCATATTCGCTACGCAGGGCGACGAACCAGGGCGGCTGAGCCGGCCACCACCAGATCTTCGACAGGGCATCGTCGGGATAGGCGGCGCGGAGGAAATCCCGCAGCTTGGGATCGAGCCGATCGACGGCACCTCGAGCCACGGGATTGGCGGAGAAAGCCGTGGCATAGGCGGCCGACGCTTCCGGTGTCACGATGAAGCGGGCCCATTCATGCGCCTGTTCGGCGTTTCGGGCATTCTTGAGCAGGCCATAGCCCTGCAGCCAGCCGAAGGCGCCCTCCCTGGGCGCCACGAAGCCGACATTGTCGCCAGCCAGCACCTGCGCCGTGGTGTCCCACGTCAATCCCAGCGTGCAGCCTTTGCTGCGGAAAGCCGTGAGCGCATCGTTGTCGCTGCTCCAGAACTGGCCGATCATCGCCTTGCGCCGGGTCGCCTCGGCCAATGCCAGGTCCCAGAGCTGGCGCATGGTCGCCTCGTCCTTGTAGCCGTCGAGCCAGGGTTTCGGCAGTTTGCCCTCGGCTTCCAGCACCCGGCCCATCGCCGCCAGGCCTGTCGAGGGCCTGATTGCGACCTTGCCGCGATATTTGTCATCGAAGAGCGAGGCAAGGGAGGCGGCGCCATAGGTCTGCGCCGCCGCCTGGCGCGCATAGGCCAACGCCTCCGCCCCCCAGACCACCGGCAGGAAATAGCGCCGGCCCTTATGCATGGCCGAACCGGTCAGGAAGGCCTTGTCATAGAGATCGAGACCGACATTGCCGTCGTCCCAGGGCTGCAGCAGGTCCGCCTGCAGCCATTCCGGCAGGCGGTCGAGCGAGGGCTCGACGATGTCGGCGCCCACGCCCTGGGCAGCGATGCGCGCCTGCGCCAGCATGGCCTCCTGGTCGGGCTGCTCGACGAAATTGACGGTGATGCCGGTCTTCTCGGTGAAGCTGCGGAACAGGGCGCTGAAATCATAACCCGACCAGCCCAGATAGGTCAGTTCCCCCGAGGAGGAGAGCGCCTGGCTGACGATGGCCGGCGAAGCCAGCGTGCCCAGGCCGAGTGCCGCCGTGCCACGCAGGAAAGCGCGGCGGGTGGGGTGAAGGAGACGACTCGGCCAGCCGCGCTGCATTTGTCGGCCTACGCCGCGCGCGTCAGCGCCTGGGCCAGGAAAGTGCCGCCAAGCCGCAGGCCCTGGTTGTCGATGCCGTGGCCGAGCCCACGGCTCATATGAGCCTCGACCGGCACGGCCAGGGATTTGAGCCCTTCCTGCGAGAACTGCAATGCGAAGGGAGGAATGACCTGGTCCTGGTCGCCATGGGCCAGCAATACCGGCGGCCTTGCCGTGATCTGAGGCGCCATCACCGCGGGCAGCTGCCCGTCCGGGCAGACGAGCACGCCGGAATAGCCGACGATCGCCCCCATCGCCTTGGGGCGGCGAAGTCCGACATGCAGCGCCATCATGGTGCCCTGGCTGAAACCAACCAGGGCGAGCGCGGCCTCATCCAGCCCTTCGCGCTTGAGCTCCTCGTCCAGGAAGGCATCGAGCACGGGCCGGGCCTTCTCGACGCCGTGCCAACGCTCATTGGGGACCTGGAAGGTCAACGGGAACCACTGACGACCGAAGGGACTTCCGGCGCAGGGCTCGGGCGCGTGGGGCGATACGAAGGCGGTGTCGGGCAGGAGTTCCTGCCAGGCACGGCCGATATCGATCAGATCGTTGCCATCGGCGCCATAACCATGCAGGAACACGACGAGCTGGCGGGCTTTTCCGGATTTGGCAGGCAGGCGGGGCCCGTCGAGTGTCGTCATTCTGCTCTCCTCAAGCAACTCATGGATCCACTGAGCACCCTTGCGTGACGAAAATACGTCGCACCGTCTACTCCAAGGCAACGCCTGCTCGGTTCTTCATCTTGGCGTAATAGGCAAAGAGCAGACGGGCGGCAACACTGCGCCAGGGGCGCCAGGCTTCGGCAATGCGGGCAAGCTCTGCGGCATCCGGGCGTTTTTCGAGGTCGAGCAGCATGCGCGCCGCTTCCTGCAGGGCAAGATCGCCCGAGGCGAAGGCATCGCCGTGGCCGAGGCAGAACATCAGATAGATGTCGGCCGTCCAGGGACCGATGCCCTTGACCCTGGTCAGTTCGAGGCGGGCCGCATCGGCGCTGAGCACCGCGAGGGCATCGAGATCGAGCCCCTCCAGCATTGCCTGGCCGACAGCCCTGAGGGTGCGGATCTTGGGCATGGACAGGCCACCGGCCCGAAAATCTGCCTCGGGGGCGCTGACCAGTCTTTGCGCCGTGAAAGGATCGAACACCGCCTTGGTGCGCGCCCAGATCGCCCGGGCGCTGGCGACGGAGACCTGCTGGGACACGATGATCCAGGCCAGTCCCTCCAGACCGCCCTCGTTGCGGCGCAAGGGCGGCTCACCGCACAGGTCATGGATGGCGGCCAGCCTGGGATCGAGCGCGCGCAAGGCCTCGACTCCGGCGAGGATTTCAGTGCGCGAACGGATGATCACGGTCATGCCCGTGTGTTACACCACAGGCGTGACAAATCAATCGATCCGCCCCCTCCTGCGCTTCGCTCCCAGTCCGACCGGCCATCTCCATCTCGGTCATGCGCTTTCGGCCTTCGAGAACGAACGCTGGGCGAAGGCCGCCGGCGGGCGCCTGCTATTGCGCATCGAGGATATCGATACCACCCGCTGCCGCCCGGAATTCGTCGCTGCCCTGCTGGAAGATCTCGCCTGGCTGGGCCTTCCGTTCGAACCCTCGCCGCGGCGCCAATCCGAACATTTCGATGACTATCGCCAGGCCCTCGACAGCCTTGCCGGCATGGGGCTGCTCTACCGCTCCTATGCGTCGCGGGCAGAGATTGCCGCGGCCACCGACCGGCCAGGTCATCCCCGCGACCCGGACGGCACCCCGCTCTATCCCCGCGCCGCGCTCGCCCGCGCCGACGATCCTGCCGGACGCGATCCGGCCGAACCCTTTGCCCTCAGGCTCGACATGACGGCAGCCCTGGCCAAGGCCGGGCCTCTGGCGCCTGCCCTGTCCTGGCAGGAGCAGGCAGCGCCCCGAGGCGCGGGCTCCGAGGCGATTCCTGCCGCGCCGGAGCGCTGGGGTGACGTGGTGCTGGGGCGCAAGGAGTTTCCGGCGAGTTATCATCTCGCCGTGGTGGCCGACGATGCCCTGCAGGGCATCACGCATGTCGTGCGCGGGCGGGATCTCTACCATGCCACCGGCCTGCACCGCCTGCTGCAGGCCCTGCTCGGCCTGCCTGAGCCGGTCTACCATCATCATGGCCTGCTTCTCGGCCCCGACGGCGAGAAGCTGTCGAAGTCCGCCCGTTCCACCAGCCTGCGGGCTCTCAGGGCCGACGGCATCACGCCGGCGCAGATACGGGACATGGCGGCGGCGTGAAAGTGTGGCGGAATGGCGGGGGTCTTTCGTCATAAGCGCGATTTTAAGGGATTGGGCGAGATGAACCGGTTAGAGATAGAGCTCGACATATGAGCCCCCTCGCCCCGTTTACGGGGAGAGGATAGAGGTGAGGGGCGGCTCAAGGCCCGGTTTTTCTAGATTTGCGCAGCCCCTCATCCTTACCTCTGGTCAACTCAAGAGAGTTGACGACACCCCGTAAGAACGGGGCGAAGGGGTAGCTGACGTCGCGCCTCCCGCTTTAACTTTGCGCTTCTGTGGATCGTTCCTCCCCTCACGCCTGCCTGACCACTTCTTCCACCGCCAGCCACCCCCCCTCGACGCGCACCACCCTGATGCGCGCGCCGGTGCCCGCGTCGGTTCCCCGGACCTGCCACACCGTGTCGCCGACCCGGATGCGCCCCTCGCCGTTCACGATCGGTTCGGCCAGGGTGAAACTCTGGCCGACGAGTGCATCGGCACGGCGATTGAGGAAAGGCTGCTCCTTGTCGGATGCATCGGCCCTGCGAGCGAAATGCCGGCCGATCCAGGCGAAGACCACGCCGAGAGCCGCGAACAGCAGCAGGGCCAGCGGCCAGCCCAAGGGCAGGAAGAAGCTGATGGCACCGACAGCCGCTGCGGCGAGGCCGAGCCAGATCATGAACGCACCGGGCAGGAACACCTCCAGGCCGATCAGCACGGCGGCGAGCACGAACCATCCCCAGACATTGATGGACGCAAGTTCGTTCATGGGCGCCTCCGTCTCAATCCTGCCCGGTACGCGGCACGCCGGAGCCGGCGCGCCTAGCCGGCGAGGCTGCGTCCCCGAAAGTGGCCTTGGCGATCTCGCCGATGCCGGCAAGCGAGCCGATCAAGGCCGTCGCTTCCATCGGCAGCACCATCACCTTCTGGTTCGGTGCCGTCGCCATCGCCTGCATCGCCTTCACATATTTGTCGGCGATGAAGTAGTTGAGCGCGGCGACATTGCCGTGTGACAGGGCCTCGGAGACGACCTGCGTCGCCGCGGCTTCGGCCTGGGCCGCGCGCTCGCGCGCCTCGGCATCGCGGAAGGCGGCTTCCTTGCGCCCTTCGGCTTCCAGCACCTGGGCCTGCTTGCGGCCATCGGCCCGCAGGATCTCCGCCCGCTGCTGGCCCTCGGCTTCGAGGATGACCGCCCGCTTCTCGCGCTCGGCCTTCATCTGGCGTCCCATCGAGGCGATCAAATCGGCCGGCGGCACGATATCCTTGATCTCGATGCGGGTGACCTTGATGCCCCAGCTGGTCGCCGCCGCATCGACCACGGTCAGGAGGCGATTGTTGATCTCGTCGCGATGGGAAAGCAGCTGGTCCAGGTCCATCGAGCCCATCACGGTGCGGATATTGGTCATCAGCAGGTTGAGGATCGCGCTGTTGAGATTGGCGACCTCATAGGCAGCCCTGGCGGCATCGATCACCTGGAAGAAGGCGACGCCGTCGACCGCCACCGAAGCATTGTCGCGGGTGATGATTTCCTGGGTCGGGACATCCAGCACCTGCTCCATCATGTTCATGCGCACGCCGATGCGATGGAAGATCGGCGGTACGATGTTGAGGCCGGGCTGGATGGTATAGGCGTAGCGGCGAAAACGCTCGACCGTGTAGTTGTAACCTTGCGGTACGGTCTTCACCATCTTCATCAGGAAGAACAGCAGGACAATGGCCAAGACGATGACGGCTGTGGTTGCGGTGAGCGGAATATCGGGCATGGCGGTTTCCAGATCAGACTAGATCTCATCATGTCTAGCCGTGGCTGCGGGTGCTGCAAAGCGCTCTCGCGAGCTTGTGCAACCGGAAGATGCGAAAACGCACGATGGCCGCCATCCGCAACGCCATTGCACTTGCTACGCCGCATGATATTGGATGTATCGAACGAAACGTTCGGCAAATCGAACGTATTTGTCGAACGGGCTTGGGCGACGGGGGAAATGCAGGCGCATGTCGGAAGGTGAGCAGCTGCGGGCAAGCTTCCCGGAACTGGCCCGCAAGCAGGCAGACCAGCCCGATGACAGCCTGGTCGTCGATTTCGGCTCGGAACGCCCGCTCCGCCTCGACAGCGGCATCGATTTCGCGCCGCTGCGCATCGCCTATACAACGGCCGGCAAACTGAACGCCGAGCGGTCCAACGCCGTGCTGGTCTGCCACGCCCTCACCGGCGACCAGCATGTCGCCAGCATCCACCCCGTGACCGGGCGCGCCGGCTGGTGGGACACCCTGGTCGGGCCGGGCAAGCCGATCGACACCGAGCGCTTCTTCGTGATCTGCCCCAATGTGATCGGCAGCTGCATGGGCTCTTCGGGCCCGGCCTCGACCAATCCGGCAACCGGCCGGCCCTATGGCCTCGATTTTCCGGTCGTGACCATCGCGGACATGGTGCGGGCGCAGGCCATGCTGCTCGACCATCTCGGCATCGAGAGCCTGTTCGCGGTGCTTGGCGGCTCGATGGGCGGCATGCTGGCGCTGCAATGGGCCGCCGCCTATCCCGAACGCGTGTTTTCGGCACTGTGCATCGCCAGTGCCGCCCGCCATACCGCCCAGAACATCGCCTTCAACGAGGTTGGTCGCCAGGCGATCATGGCCGACCCCGACTGGCGCGGCGGCCATTATCTCGAAGCCGACACCCGTCCGGCCAAGGGCCTGGGGGTCGCCCGCATGGCCGCCCACATCACCTATCTCTCCGAAGACGCGCTGCAGCGCAAATTCGGCCGCAACCTGCAGGACCGCGCGACGCGCACCTTCACCTTCGATGCCGATTTCCAGATCGAAAGCTATCTGCGCTACCAGGGCCTGAGCTTCGTCGAACGCTTCGACGCCAATTCCTATCTCTATGTCACCCGCGCGATGGATTATTTCGACCTCGCCGCCGAGCATGGCGGCTCCCTCGCCGCCGCCTTCAAGGGCACGCATACCCGCTTCTGCGTGGCATCCTTCACCTCCGACTGGCTCTTCCCCACCAGCGCCTCGCGCCAGATCATGCATGCGCTCAACGCCGCCGGCGCGCGCGTCTCCTTCGTCGAGATCGAGACCGACAAGGGCCACGATGCCTTCCTGCTCGACATTCCCGAGTTGTTCGACATGGTTCGCGGCTTCGTCGGCGCCGCCGCCCGCGAGCGAGGCGTGGCATGAACAGGTTCCGCCCGCGCGACACCAGGACGATGACGGCTCAGCGCAGCGCCACGGCCGCACCGGGCAGCCGCCTCGATTTCCTGCAGATCCGCGACATGGTGATCCCCGGTGCCCGCGTGCTCGACGTCGGCTGCGGCGACGGCGAATTGCTGTCCCTGCTGGAGGCGACGCGCGGCGTCGATGGCCGCGGCATCGAGATCAGCCAGCTCGGTGTCAACGCCGCCGTCGGGCGCGGCCTGGCCGTGATCCAGGGCGATGCCGATTCCGACCTCTCCGACTATCCCGACGACAGCTTCGACTATGTGATCCTGTCGCAGACCCTGCAGGCGACCCGCAATCCGCGCCAGGTGGTGGAAGACATGCTGCGCATCGGCCGGCGCGCCATCGTCTCCTTCCCGAATTTCGGGCATTGGCGCATCCGCAGCCAGATCATGTTCCGCGGCCGCATGCCCGTGACCGACAACCTGCCCTATGCCTGGTACGACACGCCCAACATCCATTTCTGCTCGATCCGGGACTTCGTGGAGATGGCGCGCGGCCTCGATGCGGTGATCGAACGGGCCGAGGCGCTGACGCTGTCGGGCCAGCCGGTCCAGGTCAGGGCGCCCTGGTGGTTCTGGAACCTGTTCGGCGAGCAGGCGGTATTCCTGCTGCGAAGGCGCTGAGAGGTTGACTTCGCTGACGCCGTAGGCATCGTCGTGCCGCCCCTTATCTTACCTCTCCCCGTAAGAACGGGGCGAGGAAGCGTAAGCGTTGCGATCGATCCTCGGACCTCTCATCTCGCCCGTCGGTTGGGCGAGATAGTTTGCCGTCAATATGAAACGCACCGCCGAAGTCCCCTCGCCCCGTTCTTACGGGGAGAGGTAAGGTGAGGGGCAGCGCAATCTGGACGAAGAATCGAGTAAGCGGCAGCGCAGGCTCACGCCCCGTCGGCAACCCGCCCGGCCGCCGGGCTCGGCAGCAGCACCGGCGTGAATTTCGGCGACACCGCCCGCTTGGCGCGCACGGTGATCGGCCGGAATACCTGCTTGGAGGCCTCCACGATGTGCACGCCGGCAAAGGGCGATGCAAAACGAGCCGCGAAGCGCTCATAAGCAGGCGCGGAACGCAGCGCCCAGCCATGGAACATTGGCGGCAGATAGAGGGCTTCCGTCCAGTTCACCGGCGAGAACAGCGCATCGCGCAGCAAGCGGGTCAATTGCGGGCGCGAGAAAGGCCGGCCATTGCCGAAGGGCGTGGCATCGGAGCGGGCCCAGACCCCGCGCCGGTTGGGTGCCACCAGCATCACCGTACCGCCGGGCGCCAGCACCCGCCAGATCTCGCGCAGCGTGTCGAGAGCGGAATCGGCCTCCTCGAGCAGATGGATGGCCAGTACCCGGTCGAGGCAGCCATCCGCCAGGGGCAATTCGGTCTCCTCGACCAGAGCAGCGGCAAGCGGGCCGTTTTCGGGCCATTCCAGCACGCCCTGCGTCGCCGGATTGAAGGAGACGACGCGCTCGGCCTCTTCGCGAAACATGGTGAGATAGGGTGCGGCAAAGCCGATGCCGGCAACGCGCTGGCCGCGAAGGTCGCTCCAGCGCGCCCGGATCTTGGTGGCAATCAGGCGGCCGGCCACGATGCCCAGATTGGTCGAGTAGAAGTCGCGGAGATCGACGACATCGAGCGACATGGCATCAAGGATCCAGACGGTGGCGGCGAGATTGATTTTGCAACAGTTGGAGACTGCCTGTCACCCGAGGTGAGGCCGAAGCCTGGATATGGGCACGACGATCAGCCATCGGATCTCGTCACGCCCAATGAATGAGCCCTCTCCCATGCCGGGAAAGGGCTCACGGATCAATCGATCAAGAAAGATCAGGTCAGTTGGTCGCCGTGGCGCCCTGCTCGCCGCCCAGGCCCAGCCAACGCTTGTAGAAAGGCTGCTCGGTCGGCGGATTGGTGATCGCGGGCGGCAGCTCGGCCATCTGGGCGGCCGGCAGCGCCGTCGCGGCCATCATCGGCTTGCCCGGCGTCAGCGTCTTTGCCTTGCCCTGCTTGGGCTTGGTGTCAGGCACCGTGCCGGTCTGGATCGGGTCGACCTTGATCGCCGTAACCGGGGAAGCCGGCTGCTCGGTCGGCGCGAAGCCCAGCCAGCGTGCATAGAAGGGCTGGCCTTCCGGTGCCGCCGAGGCCACCAGCTGGCTTGCCGGAGCACTGGACGACACAGGCGCCGCGGCCACCGTCATCGCCAGCGGCTTCTGCGGCATCGGAGCCTGGAACTTGCTACCCATCAGCCGGGCATAGACGGCTTCCTGGCGCTTGGCGACAGCCTTCGGGTCGGCCACGCCCTTGATCGGCTTGCGAGCCACGGCGGCTTCCGAATAGAGCAGGCTTTCGGCTGCTGCATAGGTCACGCGATGAGCGGCATTCGCATCCGCTTCCGTGGCCGGAGCACCCGCGTCGTTGAGGGCGACCTCGGTCACGTCGACGCGCGAATAGCTGAAGGGCCGGTCCTTGCCAGGCACCGCCGACTGGTCGACGGCACGCGCGGTAAACACCGGATTGGAACCGCCATCCTGATAGATATAGTTGACGGCCTTGGTGCCGGAGGCAACCAGCGCAGTCACCTTGGCATCGTCGCCGCGCCGCTTCTCGTAGACGGCGGCTGCCACATTCTGGCTGGCGGGAGCGATCCCGCAATCTGTACCGCCATTGCCGTTGAAGACATAGCGGCCCTTGCAGACATCGACCTTGACCGTCTGCTTGGTGACCTCGAAGTTGTCGGTGCCTTCCTTGAGGTTCTGCCAGAAGCCGATATTGGGGTTGCGGCGATTCCGAGCCATGTTCTCGGGCGTCATGCGGAAGGGCAGCGACTGCACCTGGAACGAAGCCTGGCCGCCCTGCAGCGCCTCGCGCGCCACGGCATAGATCTCGGCCACCTGCTTGTCGGTCATGGCGAAGCAGCCGCGCGAAGAGCAGGAGCCGTGCACCATGATGTTGCCGCCAGCCCGGCCGAGCTGGCGATCGAAGCTGTTGGGGTAGCCTATGTCGAAGGACAGGTAATATTGCGAATTCGGATTGAGGCTGCTCATGCTCACCGCATAGAAGCCTTCGGGCACCTGGCGGTCACCCTCGCTCTTCTTCGGACCGAGCTGGCCGGACCAGCGGCAGACCGGATAGCTCTTGAGCAGGGCATAACGTCCGCTCGAGGTCTGCTTCCAGAGCTCGAGCTCGGACTCCTTCTTGTAGATGCGCACCAGGATGGGCGCGGAACGCGCCATGCCCTTGGCCTGCATTTCGGCAATCAGGGCCTGCGGCACCGGGCTAGTCGAACGAACACTTGCGCCATTCTGATTGGAACAGGCCGCTGCCAGCAAAAGGACCGGCACGGCCATTGCAATCTTGCGCATCAACTTGAAGTGAGCGGTCATGAACCAGTGAACCCGTGCAAAGTCAGCAATACAGACTAAGGGACATTTACAGTCAACGACCACTCGCCGCAAGTCATGGGCCGATCGTGGTTACGCAACAGCGTGAACGGACTCTTAACGGCACAATGCCTGATTCCACGCCCTGCCGATAGAGGCCTTCCACCGGAAACTGGCCGGGGACCCTATAGACTTCCTCGTGGCTCGACAAGCATCGGCCACGACAAAACCCCGGATCGGACAGGACAGCGGGATGCGACATGGAGTCTTCGTCGCTCCCGGTGCCGATCGATCCATCCTCTATACTGCATGCGGAGCGGCCTGATCCTGAACCTGCTCGCTGTCATGGACCTGTCGCACGCGCTGGCTATCCCTAGCGCAAAGCGCGTTCAGGGGGAACGCGTTCTCCTCAAGCTCTTTGTTTGGACGCGTCCTTGCAAGTACGGCTGCTTGGCCACACCGCAAGACGCTTCGGCGACAAAGTCTGCTCGCATCGCGAAAGGATTGCCATGCGCACGCTCCTCGCCGCTCTTGCGGTCACCACCATGCTGATCGGTCCCAGCCAGGCCGCGGGCATCTATCCGCTCGACCGCGCCACTATCCTGGCCGGCTCGCCCTTCGACTTCAAGGCCGAGTTCGCCGGCACCGTGAAGCCGGAGGATGTGCGCGTCACCGTCAACGGGCAGGACTACAAGGGTGTGTTCGGCAAGGACGTCGAGTTCGTCGCCTCCGAAAAGGGCAAGGACGACAAGGATCTCGGCTCGGCAGTGCTGCTGCGCGGCCTCACCCTCAGCGTGCCCGGCAGCTACAAGGTCGAGGTTTCGGCCGGCGGCCAGAGCCGCAGCGTGACCTGGGACGTCTTCGGCACTGCCGCCACGCCCAAGGCCAAGAACATCATCTTCCTGCTGGGTGACGGCCTGACGGTCGCCAACCGCACCGGCGCTCGCATCATGTCCAAGGGCATGACCGAGGGCAAGGCCAATGGCCGCCTCGCCATGGACGATCTCGACCACATGGCCTTCATCGGCACTTCGTCGACGGATGCCATTGCCACCGACAGCGCCAACACGATGTCGGCCTACATGACCGGTCACAAGACGGCGGTGAACGCTCTCGGCGTCTATGCCGATCGCACGCCCGCCAGCCTTGACGATCCGCGCGTCGAGACCATCGCCGAGGCGCTGCGCCGCACCGGCAAGAAGTCCATCGGCGTGGTCTCCACCGCCGAGATCGAGGACGCCACCCCGGCGGCCGTGGTTTCCCATACCCGCAAGCGCGCCGACAAGGCCGAGATCGTCGGCATGTTCTACGACGTGAAGCCCGAAATCATCCTGGGCGGCGGCTCGGCCTATTTCCTGCCGAAGTCGACCACCGGCTCCAAGCGCAAGGACGACAAGGACTATATCCAGCTCTTCAAGGATGCCGGCTACACGCTGGCCACCGACAAGGACAGCCTCGCTGCCGCCTCCGGCACCAATACCGGCAAGATCCTCGGCCTGTTCCACACGGGCAACATGGATGTGGCACTCGACCGCAACCTGCTCAAGAAGGGTACGGTGGGCAAGTTCCCCAACCAGCCCGGCCTGGTCGACATGACCCAGTCGGCCCTCGACCAGCTTTCCAAGAATCCGGAAGGCTTCTTCCTGATGGTGGAAGCCGCCTCGGTCGACAAGATGTCGCATGCCCAGGACGGCGAGCGCTCGCTCTATGAGACCATCGAATTCGACAAGGCCGTCGGCGTGGCGCGCGAATTCGCCAAGACCCATCCCGATACGCTGATCGTCGTCACGGGCGACCACACCCATTCCATGTCGGTGATCGGCACCATCGACGACAGCAAGCCCGGCACCGACATGCGCGAAAAGGTCGGCATCTATGCCGAGGCCGGCTTCACCAATTACGAGGACAAGGACGGCGACGGCTATCCCGACAAGATCGATCCCAGCAAGCGCCTGGCGGTCGTCTACGGAAACTATCCCGACCACTACGAAACCTTCAGCCCGAAGCTGGACGGCCCCTATGAGCCGGCCATCCAGAACGAGAAGAAGGAATATGTCGCCAATCCCGCCTACAAGGACGTGCCCGGCGCCGTCTTCGTCCAGGGCAACATCCCACGCAACAACGACAGCACCGCCCACGCCGTCGACGACGTCGTGCTGCAGGCTACCGGCCCGGGTGCCGAGGGCTTCAAGGGCTATCTGGAAGAAAGCGACGTCTACCGCGTCCTGGCCGATGCCTTCGCGCTCGGCGCTTCCGGCGCCCAGAAAGCGCAGATGCAGTAAGTAACGACCTTCTCCGGGCGGCACGCCGCCCGGAAGACATCTTTCCTGGGATCGCAGGCGTCTCGCCTGCTCTTGGAACCGGTGACCTTACGGGAAAGAGCAGGCGAGACGCCTGCGATCCCAGGAGCAGAGCTGTCCCCCGCCGGTGTGAGACATATGCCATGACAACCCTGCCCCGCCGCCAGATCCTCACTTTGCTCGGGCTTTCGCCTCTTCTCCTGGCGCCGCCGGCCCTCGCGGCCCCGGCAACGCTCGGCTTCCCCGAACTCTATGGCAAGATCAGCGTGCTGGGCCTGGAGTTCTCGGCCAAGGTCAGGGAACTCGACGGCAAGGACGTGGTGATGAGCGGCTTCATGGCACCGCCCCTCAAGGCGGAAGCCACCTTCTTCGTGCTCACCGAAATCCCGATGTCGATCTGCCCCTTCTGCTCCTCCGACTCGGACTGGCCCGACAATATCGTGGTGATCTATCTCGACGAGAAGCAGACCTTCGTGCAGCCCGGCACCAGGATCGAGGTGTCGGGACGCCTGGAAATGGGGTCCTGGACCGATCCGGCAACCGGCTTTCTCAGCCGGCTGCGCCTGCGCGACGCGCGCTACTGGGTGGTCTGATCCGGTGCTGGCACTCGACCTCGAAGATATCGCCGTCTCCTTCCCTGGCCTCGCCGCCCCGGTGCTGCGCATCGACAGGCTCGCCCTCACGGCAGGCAGCCAGCTTGCCGTGACCGGCCCGTCGGGCTCAGGCAAGAGCACCTTCGTCAACGTCGTCACCGGCCTCGAGCGCGTCGGCCAGGGTCGGATACGCTGGGGCGACACCGATATCGCCAGGCTGCCGGAGGGCGCCAGGGACCGCTGGCGCGGACACAATATCGGCCTGGTCATGCAGGATTTTCATCTTTTTCCCGGTCTGTCGGCCCTGGAGAACGTGCTGTTGCCGCTGCGCCTGTCGAGGCGTGCGGGCAAAACCTCGATCGACCGCGGCCGCGCCTTGCTGGAGCGGGTCGGCCTGACCAGGCCGGATCAGGCGATCGATGGCATGTCCCGCGGCGAGATGCAGCGTGTCGCCCTCGCCAGGGCCCTGCTGCGCCGGCCGGCCGTGCTGGTGGCGGACGAGCCGACCGCGAGCCTCGATGCCGAGGCCGGCGCCGTCGTGGGCGACCTCCTCATCGAACTCGCCAGCGCGGAAGGCTCCACGCTCATCGTCGTCTCGCACGACACTACTCTGACGGGGCGACTGGCACGACGGCTGACGCTCGCCGCCGGCCGCATCGCGTCGGACGAGGTAGGAAGGGCACAGGCCGCATGATCCGCTTCATCCTCGCCGATCTGCGCCGCGTCTGGCCCGGAGCGCTGGCCGTGGTGCTGCTGGTGGCGCTGGCCACCGCGCTCGGCGTCGGCGTGGTGCTGCAGGAACGGGCGATGCGCCTCGGCAGTGCCCGTGCGGCCGACAGGTTCGACCTCGTCATCGGCGCCGCCGGCAGCGAGACCCAGCTGGTGCTGTCCTCCGTCTTCCTGCAGCCTTCGCCTTTGCCGCTGATGCCGGTGGAGACGCTGCGCAAACTCGCCTCCGATCCGCGGGTTGCCTGGGTCGCGCCGATCGGCTTCGGCGATTCCTATCAGGGCAAGCCGATCGTCGGCACTACGACAGCCCTGGTGAACGCTCTGTCCGACGGTCTTGCCGAAGGTCG
This sequence comes from Labrys sp. E2SS-1L, assembly GCF_057073705.1. Classification (NCBI taxonomy): domain Bacteria; kingdom Pseudomonadati; phylum Pseudomonadota; class Alphaproteobacteria; order Hyphomicrobiales; family Xanthobacteraceae; genus Labrys; species Labrys sp. E2SS-1L. The sequence goes on from NZ_CP172712.1 coordinate 431,686, forward strand.
AGCCTTCGCCGCCGAAGGCGAGGCTGTGGTCGGTGCAGCCGCCGGAATTCCGCTCGGCACGCGCATCAAGCCCTCACACGGCATGGCCGAGGAAGGGGGCCACGCCCATACCGAACTCGCCTATACCGTGGTGGGGCGTCTGAAGCCGAGCCATACGGCCTGGGACAAGGCGGTCCTGGTGCCGATCCAGGCCGTCTGGCACCTGCATGGGCTCGGCCATGCCGAAGAAGCGGCGGATCACGATGTCCATTCCGAGCATGAAGGCTCCAAGCCCGACGATGCCGAGCACGGCGAGGCCGGGCATGAAGAGCATGAGCATGAAGGCGCGATCGATGCGGCGGCGCCGCTCGACGAGAGCTTCGCCAAGACCGCAGCAGGAGTCCCGGCCCTTCTGGTCAAGCCCCGCACGATCGCCGATGCCTACAAGCTGCGCCAGGCCTATCGTGGCGAGGGCACGCTCGCCGTCTTCCCGGCCGAGGTGCTGACGCGGCTCTATGCCACGCTCGGCGACGCCCGCACCGTGCTGGTGGCGGTCGCGGCCGGCGCGCAGTTCCTGGTGGCGGCAGCCCTGATCTTCGTGACGGTGATCCATGTCGGCCAGCGCCGCCGCCAGATCGGCGCACTCCGGGCTCTCGGCACGCCGCGCCTGACAGTGCTCGCCATTGTCTGGTCCGAACTCTTCATCCTGCTGGCGCTCGGCATCGGAGCAGGCTTCTCGCTCGGCTATCTCGGTGCCCTGACCATATCGGGCTGGGTGACGAGCTGGAGCGGCATGGTCCTGCCGGTGGCCTTCACGCGGGCCGATCTCGGTCTCGCCGCCCTGTTGGCTGGCTTCGCCGCCCTGCTCGGCCTCGCGCCTGCCCTGCTGGCCTATCGGCAATCGCCGGCAGCGGCGCTGAGGGGGTGAGCCAGGCAGACCGGCTGGGACCGCGGACACGCCGGAGCCTTGCGGATAGGAAGAGCGGACGAGACCTCCGCGGTCCCAGCCGCAGCGTTTCCCATGCAAACTCGGCCCGAAATCCTACAGGCTGCGGCCAATCATCAGATATTTGTCCTGACGCGCCCGGATCAGGGCTTCACGGGACTGGTTGAAGAGATCGCGCAGCGAATTCTGGATGAAATCGCCGGTTGTCTCGATCGCCTTCTCGGGCGAGCGATGGGCTCCCCCTGTCGGTTCGGGAATGATCGCATCGATCACACCGAACTTCAGGAGGTCCTGCGCCGTGATCTTCATGTTGTTGGCGGCATCCTGCGCCTTGCTGGCCTCGCGCCAGAGGATGGAAGCCGCGCCTTCCGGCGAGATCACCGAATAGATGGAATGCTCCAGCATCAGCACCCGGCTCGCCGCCGCTACCGCGATGGCGCCGCCCGAACCGCCTTCGCCGATCACCACGGCGACGCTGGGCGAACCCAGCCCCAGGCAGGCGTCGGTCGAGCGGGCGATCGCCTCGGCCTGGCCGCGCTCCTCGGCATCGATGCCCGGATAGGCACCGGCCGTGTCGACGAAGGAAATCACCGGCAATTCGAAGCGGTCGGCCATTTCCATCAATCGCACGGCCTTGCGATAGCCCTCGGGCCGCGCCATGCCGAAATTGTGCCGGATCCGGCTTTCGGTGTCGGAGCCCTTTTCATGGCCGAGGATGCAGACGGACTCGCCACGGAAGCGTCCGAAACCGCCGATGATGGCCTCGTCATCGCCGAACTTGCGGTCACCGGCAAGCGGCGTGAAATCCTCGATCAGGGCGGCGATATAATCATTGGCATGCGGGCGCTCGGGGTGGCGGGCCACCAGGGTCTTCTGCCAGGGCGTGAGCTGGGCGTAGAGGTCGCGCAGCGCCTGGTTTGCCTTGGCCTCGAGCCGCTGGATCTCGTCCCCGATCGCCACTGCGTCACCCGACTCCCCCATCGCGCGCAGTTCCTCGACTTTGGCCTCGAGCTCGGCCACTGGTTTTTCAAAATCGAGATAGCTGCGCATGGGTGTCCAAATGACGACGAAAGGAGCCGGAAACTGGCGTCTCACGCCAGGGAAGTCAAGGAAGGGTTTCGCATATCTCCCCTTCGCACAGACCGTTCACCGCTTCATGACGAAGCGCTCGGCCCGGCGAAAGGCACTATTTCTGCCGCCTCTGCCGCTGGGCGCGAGCGAGGACAGGCAGCACCATCCGCGTCGGCAGGACCGACAGGATGGCAACCATCAGCCTCGGGATCATGCCCGGCACCACGACGGTGCGACGTCCGAAATAACCGGCGAGTCCGATATGGGCAACATCCTTTGCCGAAAGCGGGCGTGTGATGGCAATGACGCCCGACTTGCCGAACCCTGCCCGGGCGCCGAAGCGGGTCGGTACCGGACCGGGGCAAAGGGCGCAGACGCGGATGCCGCTTTCCCGCTCCTCGAAAGCCAGCGCCCGCGTCAATGACAGCACGAAGGCCTTGCTGGCATAGTAGACGGCAAGGCCCGGTCCCGGCGTGAAACCGGCGACCGAGGCGACATTGAGCACGCCGCCCTCGTTCTCGCGGATCTCGGGCAGGAAGGCGAGCGTCAGCGCCAGCAAGGCGCGGCAATTGAGATCGACCATGCCGACCTGGCCAGATACCGGCAGATCCGCCATATCGCCCGCCAGGCCGAAGCCGGCATTGTTGACCAGATGCCGCACGCTGAGGTCCTGGTCACGCAACACGGCCTTGACGGCCTCGGCCGCATCGGCGCGTTCGAGATCCAACGCGGCAACCGCCACGAAGCGCCCCGTGGCTGTCGCGATCTCACTCTGGACGCGCAGCAATTCGCTCTGCGTCCGGGCGATCAGCATGAGGTCCTCACCCTGTTCGGCCAGGGCGTGGGCCAATGCTTCGCCGATGCCGCTCGATGCGCCCGTGACCAAGGCGACCGGGCGGCTCACTCGCCGGCTTCCGGCAGAAGCACGTTGTTCCGGGCGGCGGCCTTGCTGCGGATCGCGGTGCGCGCGGCTGACGGGACGTCGAGGGCCTCGGCGACGCGCCAGACGAGATTGTCCTCGAACTCGTGCAGGACGCCATCGGCGAACACGATCTCCCACATCATTTCGACGATGCGCTGGCGCCCGTCGACATTGTAGGCGCGCTTCACCACGCCGGTGAAATCGTTGAAATCGAGAGCATCGCGATTACGCTCTCCTGCCGCCGCCAGCAGGGCACGGGTCTCGTCCTCATCGAGCGAAAAGCGCTCCTGCAGCAAGGCGGCCACACGTGTTTTCTCGGCCGGACTCTCGACCCCATCCACATTCATGGCATAGACGAGCAGCCCGGCGGCGGCGACGCGATGGTCGGTCTCGTCGAAGACGTAGCGTGGCCTGGCCGGCCCGCCCGGCGCAAAACTGCGTATCAACTTTTGCAAGCGAGCCAACATTGCAACATCCCGCCTCAGAACCACAACCGTGCAGACTGCGCGTTCACGGCTGAACGCGCCTTGCCCCAACTCTTCATCTCGACGCGTCTTTGCGGTTTCCGGCGATTCCGTCAAACGGCAAAGACCGTTTCCTGCGCTGGTTCCAGCCGCGCCCGCCCGGCATTACCCAGGAGGCGATAAATAGAACCTGAGTTCAATATGCGGGGGTCCGGCATGAGTTCAACCCGTCGACAATAAAAAAGCCGGCGACCCCGCAGGATCGCCGGCTGATCAGGTAAAACCGATCGATTTAGCGTCTATTCGCTCGCGGTTTCCGCGCTCGCCTCGGCCGTTTCACTTGCAGCGGCAGCCTTCTTCGAGACACGGCGCTTGCGCGGACGCGGAGCAGCAGCTTCGGCCTCCGCTTCGGCCGCTGCGGGAGCGGCAGTGGGGGTCGCTTCTACCGGCGCGGCAACAGCCTGAACTGGCGCCGGGGCAGCTGCCGGAGCCGCAGAGGCTACCGCCGGCGTGCCGGTGATGAAGGAAGGCAAGGTGGAAAGGGCATGATCGTCATGCAGATCCGGCTGGGGCTGGTCGACCGGAACCACCGGCGCCGGCTGGAACGCGCCGCGTTCGCCTTGCCCGCGCTCGCTGAAGAGCGGCCCGTCGCCGGCATTGGCGCGGTCACGGAAGGGACGATCGCCACGATCGCCGAAACGGCGGTCACGGCGGCCATGGCGCTGATTGAAGCGCGGCTCGCCACCGCCCTCGCCTTCGGCCGCCTGGCCGTTGGCCTGCCCGTCGAACTGGCGATCGCGCTGGCGCTCCTCGCGGTAGGGCCGGTCCTCGCGGGACTGCCTGTCCTCGCGCGGCTGGCGTTCCTCGCGCGGACCACGCTCGCCGTTGAAACGGTCGTTGCGGTCACGGAAGCGATGCTCACGCTCGCGGTAGGGCTGCCCGCCCTCGCCACGCTCGCCGAAATTGCGGTCACGTCCCGGCTGCACCAGGCGCGGCTGTTCGTCGAAGCCCTGGGAGCCGCCGAACTGATTCGCCGGCGTCCCGAAGCCCTGCGGCATCGAGGGGATCGGGCCCTCGAAATCGGCATCGTCACCATCTTCCTCGTCCTCGGCACCATGGCCGAAGTTCTGGTCGCTGGTGAACTGCGGCTGCGCCGCCGCGATGATGCGGAAATAGTGCTCGGCGTGCTGCAGATAGGACTCGGCCAGGATCGGGTCGCCGGAGGATTGGGCATCGCGCGCCAGCTGAACGTATTTTTCAGCGATATGGGCGGCGGTTCCGCGAACCTTCACGTCGGGGCCGTTCGACTCATAGCTCCGGCTCAGCGGGTTCGGACCCTTGCCGCCGCGTGAACGACCACGCATACGCTTTTGCTGTCCCTGCCTCATAGATTGATCTCATTCTCCGCTATAAACATGCGCAATCTCGCGAAGCGACAGCGAACCTTCGTCATGGCCATTGCATCACATCAGTCAATGCACGGGTCAGGAAAACCATAGGTTCCGCCTGCGTCGGGCGCAGCAGCACACTCCGGCAGATCGCCACCTTGGCTCTTGGTACCGGAATAGGCATTTCCATCGTTAGGGCGAACGAGCGCTTCGCTCGATGTTCGACTGAAAGTGCATCTGCACTAGAGCCGGCTCGTACTATCGACGCCAGCCCCGAACGATTTGTGTATCTCTAGATAGTCGCTCGCGCGGCAAAGTCCAAGCCCTTTTTAAAAGGCCCAAATCTTTTTTCAAAAAAATCTTGGCGCTTTTTACAGGAAATATGCCGCCCAATCGAGATTTTGCGGCTTGTGAGGTTTTTTGGCGCCTCCGCTTGTCATTCGCGCGCCGATGGCCCATATACGCGATGGGAGGTTGGCGGTGGACGCAACACTCGCCAACCGGGTCAGGTCCGGAAGGAAGCAGCCCCAACGAGACCGCTGCGGGTCTTCGTCCAACCTCCTACCTCATGGAACGGCGGATCGCACAGGTGGCCCCTTCGAGGGATTCGGGGGAATTGATGGAAGACGCGAACACGACGCCCTCCGATACCCAGCCCTATCGCGTTCTCGCCCGCAAATACCGTCCCCAGACCTTCGATGACCTGATCGGCCAGGACGCGATGGTGCGCACCCTGTCCAACGCCTTCGAGACGGGGCGCATCCACCAGGCCTATATGCTCACGGGCGTGCGCGGTGTCGGCAAGACCACTACGGCGCGCATCCTGGCGCGCGGGCTCAATTACGAGCCGCCGGAGGGCGGCGGCAAGCCGACCATCAACATGCCGGGCCTCGGCCGACACTGCCAGGCCATCATCGACAGCCGCCACATCGACGTGATGGAGCTCGATGCCGCCTCCCATAACGGCATCGAGAACATTCGCGAGATCACCGACGGCGTGCGCTACGCTCCGGTCTCGGCGCGCTTCAAGGTCCTCATCATGGACGAAGTCCATATGGTGACCACGCAGGCCTTCAACGCCCTTTTAAAGACGCTGGAAGAGCCGCCGCCGCATGTGAAGTTCATCTTCGCTACCACCGAGATCCGTAAGGTCCCGATCACCATCCTGTCGCGCTGCCAGCGCTTCGACCTCAGGCGCGTCGACAGTGGCCTGCTCGCCCGCCATCTCGGCGCGATCTGCGAAAAGGAAAGCGTTTCGATCGACGCGGCCGCCCTGGCGATGATCGCGCGGGCCGCCGAGGGCTCGGTGCGCGACTCGCTGTCCCTGCTCGACCAGGCCATCGCCCATTCCGGGTCGGGAAGTCTTGGTGGCGGCACGATCGATGGCGAAAGCGTGCGCGCCATGCTGGGCCTCGCCGACCGCTCGCGCGTGATCGACCTGTTCGAGGCGGTGATGCGCGGCGACGCCGCCTCCGCCCTCGACGAGTTGCGCGCCCAATACGACCAGGGTGCCGATCCGGCGGTGGTGCTGTCGGAACTCGCCGAATTCACCCATTTCGTCACGCGCGTGAAGATCTCGCCGGCCGCCGCCAACGATCCTTCGGCCACCGAGGTCGAGAAGGTGCGCGGTTCCGAACTCGCCGGCAAGCTCTCGATCAAGGTGCTGACCCGCCAGTGGCAGATGTTGCTCAAGGGCATTCCCGAGACCCAGACCGCCGCCAAGCCGCTCGCCGCCGCTGACATGGTGCTGGCGCGCCTGTGCTATGCGGCCGACCTGCCCTCGCCGGACGACCTCATCCGGCAACTCACGGAAAATGGCGGCGCCCTGCCCTCGCGCGGGCCCGCGGCAGCGCCGCCGGCGCCCCCGCCAGCCGCCCCGCGGGCGCAATTGATCACCGCCGCCACCCAGGCGCAGTTCCAGCCGCAGCCCCAGCACACCCCGATGCCGGGGCCGGCCTCGGCCGCGCAACCGGGCCGCGCGCTCGCCAGCTTCGCCGAGATCGTCGGCCTCGCCATGGAAAAGCGCGACCTGCCGCTGAAACTGGCGCTGGAGCGTTTCGTGCGCCTGGTCGCCTTCGCCGATGGCCGCCTCGACATCGCTCTCGAGCCCGGTTCGCCCCAGGGCCTGGTCAACGATCTCTCGCGCAAATTGTCGGACTGGACCAACAAGCGCTGGCTGGTGGTGCTGTCCTCGGAAAAGGGCGAGGCGACCTTGCGCGAGCTCGCCGAGGCCCGGCAGGCCGCCGTACTCTCGGGCATCCGGGCCGATCCCTTCGTGCGGGCCGTGATGGAGCGCTTTCCGGGTGCGGAGATCGTCGACATCCGGGACAATGCCCCGGTGGAGACGCAATCCCTGGCGCCGGCTCCCGATGATGGCGGCGATCCCGACGACGGCGACGAGGCCGAGCCTTATTCCGCCGACGATATCTGAACACGCAGCAGGAGTTCCCATGAAAGACGTAATGGGCATGATGAAGCAGGTGCAGGCCATGCAGGCCAAGATGCAGACCCTGCAGGCCGAACTGGAACAGACGGAAGTCGAAGGCGTGGCGGGCGGCGGCCTCGTCAAGGTGCGCCTCACCGCCAAGGGCGAGATGAAGGGCGTCGAGATCGACGCCTCGCTGCTCAAGGCCGACGAAAAGGAAATCGTCGAGGACCTCGTCCTCGCCGCCCATAACGACGCCCGTGGCAAGGCCGACCGCCTGACGCAGGAAAAGATGGGCTCGATCACCGCCGGCCTGCCCATCCCGCCCGGCATGAAGCTGCCGTTCTGAAGCGGGCGCGGCGACTATCGAGCGACCATGTTACGGCTGGCCGCCTCCCCTGTCGAAGAGCGCCTCGATATCACGGTGACCTTCGACAATGTTGACGATTTCCAATCGGTCGCTGTGATAGCGCAGGAAGATCACATAGCCTCGAAAAGCGAAACTTCGCAGGTCAGGGCGCAACTCGGGCCGAACCCGGCCAAAGATGCCGGGCAAGGTCGCGAGCTTGCGGCACTGCTGCCGCAGCTGTTCCGCGAACCGGCGTCCCAGCATCAGACTTCCACTTTCACGACTGATGTAGTCCTGGATTGCGATCAAGTCCCTGACCGCAGCGTGTGAATAGACCAGCCGCCTCACTCAGTACCCTTCGGCTGCAAGTTGCGTGGCGGCGGCATCGAGAGCCTTGCCTACCTCGTCATCGGAAAGGCTGCCTCCTTCGTCGATGGAGGCATTCACCATGTCGCGGAGCGCTTGCAGCTTGGCTTCACGCTCCTCGACGAGACGGAGGCCCTCCCTGACCACCTCGCTCGCCGAGCCATAGCGGCCTTCCCGAACGATCGTATTGACGAATTCTTCCCACCGCGAGCCGAGTGATACGTTCATGGCGGTTCTCCTTTGCCGCCATGATAACATATTTGGCGCAATTTATGCTATCGCCTTCACCGCAGCCGGCATGTTGCGGAAGCTGATCGCCAGGCGGTTATAGGCGTTCATCAGGCCGATCGCGATGGTGAGGTCGGCCACTTCCTTTTCGGAAAACACCGCCCGCACGGCCTGGAACTCCGCGTCGGGCACCGCGGTCTCGGCGACCCTGGTCACCGTCTCCGCCCAACGCAGCGCCGCCTTCTCCTGTTCGCCGAACAAGTCGCCGGCTTCATGCCAGACCGGCACCAGCACCAGCTTCTCCTGGGGCAGCCCGTCCTTGGTCAAGTCGCGCGAATGCATGTCGATGCAATAGGCGCAGCCATTGAGCAGCGAGATCCTCAGATAGACCAGGTTGACCAGCATGCGGGGCAGGCTCTGGCTGACATAGCCATAGACGCCGCCGAGGGCTTTCATGCCGGCAGGCGCGGCGGCGTTGTAGTCGAGGCGCGGGGCCATTTCACTTCTCCTGATCATAGACGGTGAGGTTGCGGTCGCCGGTATCGGCGACGAAGACGGCGAGCAGCGAGGCGGGCTTCGTCTTGCTGGCATTCTCGCTGATCTGATGGTGGGCGCCCGGCTCCTCGAACCAGCTCTCGCCGGCGCGATAGACCTTGACCGGTCCGCCATTGACCTGGCTGCGGATCGAACCCGACAGCACATAGGCAAAGACGAAGGCCGTCCTGGAATGGGTATGCGAGGGCGACTTGCCGCCGGGGGCGTAGCGAACGAGGACGCTGGTCATGGTCTTGCCGGGCACGTTGGGCAGGGCCTGCTCGAACACCGGTGCTGCGCTGGCCCCGCCAGCCTTCGATTGCGGCGAATGGGCCAGGGCTGTGGTGGCCGCAAAGGCAATACCCACGCCGAACAGAAAGGCTCTGGAAATCATCATCTTGGTTCCTGTCTTGCGATGACTGCAGCATGGCTTTCTTTCGGCTCACAAAAAAGCACCAAGAATTGGATAAAATACTGTACCATTCGGATGCATGAACGAGTCCTTCAAGATCAGTATCGATCGCGCCGCCCAGGCTCCGCTGGCCGTGCAGATCCATCGCAGCATCGCCACCGCCATCCTCGACGGCCGGCTGGCCAATGGCGTCCGGCTACCGTCCTGGCGCGATCTCGCGGCCCAGCTCGGCGTCGCCCGCGGTACCGTGCGCGTAGCCTATGAAAAGCTCGCCGACGAACAGCTGATCGCCGGCATGGGAGCGGCCGGCACGCGCGTGATCCACAAGGCAGCCCGTCCCCAGGCCGCCGGCCGGCTGCCGGAGGCTACGCCCCTGCCGGCGCTCTTTCCCGATTTCGAGCGCCCGCCGGCCACCTTCCAGATGGGCGTGCCGGCTCAGGACGCCTTTCCCTTCTCGCTATGGTCGCGCATCATGGCGCGCAGTGCCCGTGCTGCCGCCGCGGCGCCGGTGAGCTATCCCGATCCGCGCGGCCATATCGAGCTCCGGCGCGAGATCGCCGCCTATCTCGCACTGGCGCGGGGCATCCAGTGCGAGCCGAGCCAGATCCTGGTGACGTCGGGCTATGCCGGTGCCCTCGGCCTCGTCCTGCGCGCCCTCGAACTCGACGGCCATAAGGCCTGGCTGGAGGATCCCGCTTTCATCCTCACCCATATCGCCCTGGAGCAGGCTCGCGTGGCGATCACGCCCGTTCCGGTCGACCGCGATGGCATCGACGTAGCCGCCGGCATCCGTCTCGCACCGGACGCCGCCTTTGCGGTGGTCACCCCGGGCCAGCAGGCGCCTCTCGGCCTCACTTTGTCGCTCGAACGCCGCCTTGCCTTGCTCGATTGGGCGCAGGCGCGCCAAGCCTGGATCATCGAGGATGATTATCTCAGCGAATTGCAGCTCAGGGGGCGGGCTGCGCCGGCACTCGCCTCGCTCGACCGGCAGGGCCGGGTTCTGCATGCCGGCACCTTCAGCAAGACCATCACTCCGGCGCTGCGCCTTGGCTTCCTGATCGTGCCGCCGCAACTGGCGGCCCGTTTCGGCGACGTCGCCGCCGCCCTCGCGCCAGCGCCGGCGGCCTCGATCCAGCGAGCCGTGGCGAGCTTCCTGGCGGAGGGGCATTATCTCAGGCATCTGCGCCGGATGAAGCGCCTCTACGCCACCCGGCGCGACGCCCTCGCCTCCTGCCTCGCCGCGCGTATCGGCCCCGGCATGAAGGTCCATGCCAATGGAGGTCTTGCCGTCCTGCTCGGCCTGCCCGATACGATCGACGATGTTGCCGTCTCCCATCAGGCCCTGCCTTTCGGACTAGCTCCCGTGCCGCTTTCACCCTGGTACAAGGGAGCGCGGCGAGCCGGCCTGCTGCTGGGCGTCACCAATGTCGACCCCGGGCGCATCGCCACCGATTGCGACCGCCTGCTGGCGCTGATCGCAGCCCATGGCTGACCTCGTAAGGCTCCAAGACGGTTTACATTCGCAGGCACTAGTGCACACTGCGGTGCCCGTGCCTTGGAGGCTGCGAGGTAGAATTCGATCGAGCTGGCGCGTGCCACGCAAGATCCAAGCAAGACGACATGATTTCTGATCCGGACGGATCAAGAAATATATTTTCCAGGGAGGCTGGCTGCACCTTCTCATGGTTTCGCATGTCGATCATATCCGCGAGATCGAAAGCGTCGGCCTGGGCGCGGCAACCATCCGCGACGCCACGGTGGTGCAAAGCTGGCTGCGCTGCATCAACAAGCACCGATTGGATCCGGCCCAGGCCTGCGAGGCCTATATCGTGCCGGATACCCAGTTGCGCGAGCATCGCCAGCAATCGGAAGAACTGATCGCGATCGCCCGTTCGGGCCTCGAAAGCCTGTTCCGCCAGGTGGCGGGACAGAACTATGTGCTGCTGCTCTCCGACAGGGCCGGCGTGACCGTGGATTTCTACGGCGACCCGCTGTTCGACAACAATCTGCGCAAGGCCGGCCTCTATATGGGCTCGGAATGGTCTGAGTCGCGGGCCGGCACCTGCGCCGTCGGTGCCTGCATCGAGGCCGGCGAGGCCCTGACCATCCATCAGACCGACCATTTCGACAATACCCACACGCCGCTCTCCTGCACCGCCGCCCCGATATACGACATCCAGGGCGGGCTTTCGGCGGTGCTCGACATCTCCCTGCTCTCCTCGCCGATCAAGAAGGCCAGCCAGAACCTGGCGCTGCATCTTGTCTCGGCCACGGTACGGCGCATCGAGCTCGCCAATCTGATGGCGCAATCGAGCCGCGAATGGGTGCTGCGCTTCTCGCGCTCCCCGGAATTTCTCGATGTCGACCCGGAAGCCGGCATCGCCATCGACGGTTCCGGCCGCATCATCGGCATGACCAATGGCGGCGCCAAGGTGCTGGCGCGCTCGGGCAATCTCGACTGGCGCGACCCACAAGCCCTGATCGGCCAGCCCCTGTCGCGCTTCTTCGACATGGATATCGACGACCTGCCCGACCTAACGCGCCAGCATCGCCCGCAGGACCGCCTGGTTTTCGCCCGCGACGGCAACGCCCTGTTCGCCCATGCGATCGAGCCCGATATCGCCGTGCGTTCGCCGGTCGGGGCACGCCACGACATTCCCGCCTCGCTGCGCAATCTCGGCGGCGGCGACGGCCAGCTCGCCGCCTTGCAGGCCAAGGTCGCCAAGCTCGCGCCCCGGCCGGTCTCGATCCTCATCCAGGGCGAAACCGGCACGGGCAAGGAATATCTGGCCCGCGCCATCCACGAGGCGAGCGGCCGGACCGGCAAATTCGTAGCCGTGAACTGCGCGGCGATCCCCGAACCGCTGATCGAAAGCGAATTGTTCGGCCATCTGCCGGGGGCCTTCACCGGCGCGGCGCCGAGGGGACGGATCGGACTGATCGAGGAGGCCAATGGCGGCACGCTCTTCCTCGACGAGATCGGCGACATGCCGCTGGCGCTCCAGAGCCGGTTCCTGCGGGTGTTGTCGGAGCGGGAGCTGACTCCGGTGGGCGCTTCGCGGTCCAAGCCGCTGGACATAAGGGTGGTCTCCGCCTCCAACCGCCCCCTCGAGGCGCTCGCCAGGGAGGGTGGCTTTCGCGAGGATCTGCTCTATCGGCTCAATGCCGCGACGCTCGCGCTGCCCGCCTTGCGCGAGCGATCCGACTTCGTCTGGCTGCTCGACAAGATCCTTGCCAAACATCGCGTGAATGGCGAGGCGCTGGCGGTCGCGCCGGCAGCCCTGCTCGCGCTCAAGGCCCATCATTGGCCCGGCAATATCCGCGAACTCGACAATATCGTCTCGGTCGCCGCCGTTCTGTGCCAGAACGGCGTCATCGAAGTGTGCGACCTGCCCGAAGCCCTGCTGAGGCGGGCGCTGCCGCCGAGAACCGAGGAGCCGCACACCCAAAAGGCGGCCCTTGAAGCCGTGCTCGCCAGCTGCAACTGGAACGTCTCGCAGGCGGCACGCAGCCTGGGCGTCGACCGTTCCACGGTGCATCGCCAGATGAAACGCCACGGCCTGAGCCATCGCAACTGATATCGACGCGCCCAACGCTCGACCTGTCATTCCCGGCGCCGCCGCAGGCGGTGGGAAGGGAATCCAGGAACCAAGAGTCGAGCCTACCGCCCCTGGATTCCCTTCCCTCGCCACTTCGTGGCTCGCCGGGAATGACAGATCGGCTTTAATGATGCTTGCCCTGACCTGTTGCAGCACCCCTGCCACAGGTGTGGCATCTGTTGCGTGTCATGCAACGGTTGCCTGCGTCCAAGAGGCCTGAAACCGCCCCAGGCCACGGCCTTCCGCCGATTGGCACGGCGATTGCTCTTCCTGCCCAACACCATGCAACAGGGGAGGAGGACAAGGATGAAGGCCCTGCGATTTCATGCCGCCAAGGATCTGCGGCTCGAAGAACTGCCTAAGCCGGGCCAGCCGGCGCCCGGACAGGTTCTGATCCGCAATCGCTTCGTCGGAATCTGCGGCACGGATCTGCACGAATACGCCTATGGTCCCATCTTCATCCCGGTCGAGCCGCATCCTTTCAGCGGCGCCAGCGGCCCGCAGATCCTCGGCCATGAATTCGGCGGGGTGGTCGAAGCGGTCGGTGAGGGTGTCGAGGCGGTGAAGCCCGGCGACCGGGTCTCGGTGCAGCCGCTGATCATGCCGCGTTCGGGCGACTATTTCGCCGATCGCGGCCTCTTCCACCTCAGCCCGCAACTCGCCCTCGCCGGGTTGAGCTGGGTTTCGGGCGGCATGGCCGACTATGCCCTGCTCAACGACTACAATGTGCAGAAGATCCCCGACGCGCTGAGCGACGAAGAAGCTGCCCTGGTCGAGCCAAGCGCGGTAGCCGTCTATGCCTGCGACCGCGGCGGCGTCACCGCCGGCTCGAGCGTGCTGGTGACGGGCGCCGGCCCGATCGGCCTGCTCACCCTCCTCGCAGCCCGGGCCGCCGGCGCCGCACAGCTCTTCGTCTCCGACATCAACGACAAGCGCCTCGCCTTCGCCAAGGCCGCCCTGCCCGATCTCATCACCATCAACCCCAAGCATGACAATCCCGGCGAAGTCGTGCGCGCGCTCAGCGAAGGACAGGTCGGCTGTGACGTGGCGATCGAATGCGTGGGCAACGAGCATGCTCTCAAGGCCTGCCTCGATGCGGTGCGCAAGCAGGGCGTGGTGGTCCAGACCGGCCTGCATCCGCACGAGAACCCGCTCGACTGGTTCCAGGTCACCTTCAAGGATGTCGATATTCGCGGCTCCTGGGCCTATCCCACCCATTACTGGCCGCGCGTCATCCGCCTGATCAGCTCCGGCCTGCTGCCGGCGAACAAGGTCGTGACCCGCAAGATCACGCTCGACAAGGCCGTCACCGACGGCTTCGACGCCCTGCTCGACCCGGCCGGCGAGCAGCTCAAGATCCTGATCGACCTGGCCCGATAACATCGGATCGCGATGGCCCGGTTTGAAAAACAGGGAGTTGAAGCAAACAAGCGTTCGTTCTCAGTCCGAAGCAACAGTCTCGACCAACACAATAAAACGGAGGAAATACCATGCTCGATCAAAGCCCGCAGGCCAGGGTGGACGCGGTTCTGGCCAAGTTCGAAAAGGCGCTCGCAAGCGGCGACATCGACGCCGCGGTCAACCTGTTCCAGGAAGATTGCTATTGGCGCGACCTGGTGACCTTCACCTGGAACATCCGCACCCTGGAAGGGCGCGATGCCATCGGCGAGATGCTGAAGGCGCAGCTAGCCGCCATCAAGCCCGGTCATTTCCGCCAGGATGCCACCGAAGCCGCCAGCGACGGCAATGGCGTGACCGAGGGCTGGTTCGAGTTCGAAACGGAAGCGGCACGCGGCTATGGCCATATCCGCCTGAAGAACGGTCTGATCTGGACCCTGCTCACCACGATGAGCGAGTTGAAGGGCCATGAGGAACCCAAGGGCTTCCGCCGCCCGATGGGCGCCGAGCACGGCAGCGATCCCACCCGCAAGACCTGGAAGGAGAAGCGCGAATCGGAGGCTTCGGAACTCGGCTTCACCGAGCAGCCCTATGTCGTCATCATCGGCGGCGGCCAGGGCGGCATCGCACTCGGCGCGCGGCTGCGGCAGCTCGGCGTGCCGACCATCATCGTCGAGAAGAACGAGCGTCCAGGCGACAGCTGGCGCAAGCGCTATAAATCGCTCTGCCTGCACGATCCGGTCTGGTACGACCACCTGCCCTACATCCCCTTCCCCGACAATTGGCCGGTTTTCGCGCCCAAGGACAAGATCGGCGACTGGCTGGAGATGTACACCAAGGTGATGGAGCTGAACTATTGGAGCTCCACCACCTGCAAATCCGCGAGCTTCGACGAAACGACCAAGGAATGGACCGTGATCGTCGAGCGGGACGGCCGCGAGATCACCCTGAAGCCCAAGCAGCTGGTGCTGGCCACCGGCATGTCCGGCAAGGCCAATGTCCCCAAGATCAAGGGCCAGGATGTCTTCAAGGGCGAGCAGCAGCACTCCTCCCGTCATCCCGGCCCGGACGCCTATCGCGGCAGACAAGTGGTGGTGATCGGCTCCAACAATTCGGCCCACGACATCTGCGCGGCCCTGTGGGAAGGCGGCGCCGACGTCACCATGCTGCAGCGTTCCTCCACCCATATCGTGAAGTCGGATTCGCTGATGGAGATCGGGCTGGGTGACCTCTATTCGGAGCGGGCGGTGGCCGCCGGCATGACCACCCGCAAGGCAGACCTGATCTTCGCCTCGCTGCCCTATCGCATCCTGCATGAGTTCCAGGTGCCGGTGTACAACAAGATCCGCGAGAAGGACGCCGAGTTCTACAAGCGGCTCGAGAAGGCCGGCTTCATGCTCGATTTCGGCGACGACGATTCAGGCCTGTTCATGAAATATCTGCGCCGGGGATCGGGCTATTACATCGATGTCGGCGCCTGCGAGCTGGTGGCCGACGGCCGGATCAAGCTGGTCAGCGGCGTCGGCATCCGCGAACTGAGCGAAACCGGCGTGGTGCTGGAAGACGGCCGCGAGCTGCCGGCCGATCTCGTCGTCTATGCCACCGGCTATGGTTCGATGAATGGCTGGGCGGCCGACCTGATTTCGAAGGAAGTGGCGGACAAGGTCGGCAAGTGCTGGGGGCTCGGCTCTGATACCACCAAGGATCCCGGGCCCTGGGAAGGCGAGCAGCGCAACATGTGGAAACCCACCCAGCAGGAGGCCCTCTGGTTCCATGGCGGCAACCTGCACCAGTCGCGCCATTACTCGCTTTATCTCTCCCTGCAGCTGAAGGCCCGCAAGGAGGCGATCCCGACACCGGTCTACAAGATCCAGGAACGGCATCATCTGTCCTGAGCCGGTGCGGCATCGCCCTGATAGGCATTGTCCGGAAATGACTGAAACGCCGCCTTTGTCATGCCCGGGCTTGACCCGGGCATCCGATGGCTGGTCGGCAATGTCCGGATAGAACCGGATTGCCGGGTCAAGCCCGGCAATGACAAGGATCCGGCCAATCCGATCCGTTCATGACAGACGAATCCCGAATGCCGGAAGCACAGGGGTGGCCGCAAGCCGCCCCTTTTTCATGGTGTCCCTACTGCCCCCACCCCTCCCGCGCCGACAGGCTGGAGAGGGCGGCCAGGAGATCGGTCTGGGTGACGAGCCCGACAATGTGCTTGTCGGCGTCGACGATCACGACCGCATGGGCGGTGCCATCGGTAAGGGCGGGCACCAGCCCGAGGGCCGGCGCGTTCGGGGTGGACAAAGTGGGTAGGGTCATGACGTCGCCGACCTGCTTCACCGGACCGGCGAGGTCGCGCAAGCCCACCGTGCCCACCACGCGATCATGAAAGTCGATCACCGGCAGGGTGCGGACATTATGCTCCAGCAAGAGCCTGATGGCGGTCTCGGCACTGGCTTCGGGCTCGATGGTGACGATGTCGCGCGACATGATGTCGGCGCAGGTGAGATCCGCATGCGACCGCGACAGCGCCCGCTGCTCGACCCGCCGCAGCAGACGGTCGAGGTCCTGCCGGTCGATATCGAAGGTCTCCCCGAGATCGGTCAGCGCCCCCTCGATATCCTCGTCGCGGAAGCCGACACGCAGGGAAGGCGCCGGATCGGCGGTGCCGTGCGTGCTGGCCGGAGCGGGCGCCGGCACATGCGGATAGGGATGGCGGGAGAAGCGGTGGAACAGCCAGCCCAGCGCCACCAGCAGCGCCGAGTTGAGGCAGACCGGGACCAAAGCAAAGCCGAAACCGGCGGCAGCCACGGCTGGCCCGCCGATCACGGCCGTCAGGGCAGCTGCCCCGCCCGGCGGATGCAGGCAGCGCGCCAGCGACATCACCGCAATGGCAAGGCCGACCGCCAGGCCGATGGCCAGCATCGGCTCGTGCACGAACTGGGTGACCGCAATGCCGCACAGCGCCGAGAGCGTATTGCCGCCAATGATGGACCAGGGCTGCGCCAGCGGACTGGCGGGCACGGCAAAAAGCAGCACGGCCGAGGCGCCGACCGGCGCCACGATAAAGGGCAGATGCGGGTCGCGGCCGAAGACCAGCGTGCAGACCAGGCCGGTCAAGGCGATGCCCACGATGGCACCCAGGCTGGCGAACAGCCGGTCGCGCAGGGTTGCTCCGGCCAGGATCGGCGAGAACAGTTTGAAGGGAAGAAGCGCCATGGACCCACCCGGCAGACACAGAGGGCGCAGTCCGCCCGCCGCGCGATATATCGCGAAGCGATAGGTGCTTAATAGTTGAGCAGCCGACGTTCAAGGTACGAAAGGACGCAGTGCCCCTGGGAGCGCGCTCAAAATCGATCGAGCCCGCACTCTCCCCTCGCGCAGGCGCTGCAAATCACCTATCTGAGCTGCATGGCATCCGTTACCGGCCCTGAAATCGAACGCCTGATCCAGTTGCTCGCCCGCTTGCCCGGGCTCGGGCCGCGTTCGGCCCGCCGAGCGGCGCTGACGCTGATCAAGAAGCGCGAGCAATTGATGGTGCCGCTGTCCTCGGCCCTGCAGATCGCCTGCGAGCGCGTGGTGGTCTGCTCGAACTGCGGCAATATCGACACCTCGGATCCTTGCACCTTGTGTGGTGACCCCCGACGGGAAGACACGCTGTTGGTGGTGGTCGAAGATGTCGCCGATCTCTGGGCCCTGGAGCGGGCCGGTGTGGTCAATGCCCGCTACCACGTGCTCGGCGGCACGCTTTCGCCGCTGGATGGTGTCGGCCCCGAGGATCTCACCATCGACAGGCTGGTCGCGCGCGTTGCCGAGGGCGGCGTGACCGAGGTGATTCTCGCCCTCAACGCCACGGTCGACGGACAGACCACCGCGCACTACGTCACCGACCTTCTGGCCCCAACAGGCGTCAAGGTGACGAAACTGGCGCATGGCGTGCCGGTCGGAGGCGAGCTTGACTATCTCGACGAGGGCACCCTGGCTGCCGCGATCCGCAGCCGGACGCCGTTTTGACGAAAATATTCGGGCGTCCGAATCGTCATTGACGAGCGAAATCGAAAGGAATCCCCCATGCCCCAGCTCATCGTCACCTATTGGCGCGACATTCCCACCATGGTGGTGGCCAAGCAGGGCCGCACCAGTGCCAAGCGCGAACTGAGCTCGCGCTTCGGCGAGGCCGTCGACATGGCGGCGATGCGCGGCGGTGCTGCCGGTACGGATGATTATCTCGCCGAATTCCATCGCAGCCCCCCGATCGAGTGCGGCGAGGACCTCGAAGCGGAAGTTTCGGCGGCGGCGGCCAAGATCGAGGCGGAATACGACAAGGAACGGTTGGCGGCTCTTGCCAAGAATGGCGGCAAGGAAACTGCCTGATCCGTTCAACGCGAGCTCACGAGCCATGCGCACGCCTGCCGCCTTCGAAGCCACCGGAAAGCCACCGCGCGATGCGAAGAAATTCGCCCTGCGCTTCTGGGCCATCCGCCATTCCGCCGCGATGGAGCGGATCTATGACGGCGTCGAGTGGACGCTGGTCAAGCTCTCGCCCCTGTTCACGGCAATCGGCTGGGAACGGCTGGAAAAACCGGTGGCTAAGGTCGAGAAGCTGGTCAAGTCCAGCCTGTTCGACTGCAAGATGTGCGGCCAGTGCGCCCTGTCCTCCACCGGCATGTCCTGCCCGATGAACTGCCCCAAGGGCCTGCGCAACGGCCCCTGCGGTGGGGTCAGGGCCAATGGTAACTGCGAAGTCTATGCCGACATGCCCTGCGTCTGGGTCAAGGCCTATGAGGGCTCGCGCAACATGGCTGCCGGCAACGCGATCGAGATGCCGCAGGGACCGGTGGATCACCGCCTGAAGGGGCAGTCTTCCTGGCTTTCCGTCGCTCGCGAGAAATCGGGCTACAATGCCCGGATCGCCGCCGAGAAGGCGGCAGCGGCGGCCGCCGCCAAAGCCAAGGCTGCTGCAGCCAAATCCACTGCGGCGGCAACGGGCGGAGGCAAGCCATGAGCATCGATACCAGGCGGCCCCATCCCGACGATTTCGGCCCGCATCCGGCCGCCCCCCTGCCCGAACTCCCGGGCCATAGTTCACGCGGGCGTCTCGAGCGCGTGCTGCGCCGCGGTGAATTCGCCGTCACGGCCGAACTCAACCCGCCTGATTCGGCCAATCCCGACGATGTGCTCGAGCGCGTGAAGCCGTTCGAGGGCTGGGTCGACGCCATCAACGCCACCGACGGCTCCGGCGCCAATTGCCACATGTCCTCGGTGGCGATCTGCGCCCTCCTGACCCGGGTCGGTTACTCGCCGGTGTTCCAGATCTCCTGCCGCGACTACAACCGCATCGCCATCCAGGGCAATGTCCTCGGCGCCGCAGCGCTGGGCGTATGCAACGTGCTGTGCCTGTCGGGCGACGGCGTGCAGAGCGGTGACCATCCCGAGGCCAAGCCGGTCTTCGACCTCGATTCGACCGCCTTGCTCTCCACCATCCGCACCATGCGCGACGAGCAGCGCTTCCTGTCGGGCCGCAAGATCACCACGCCGCCTGCCGTCTTCATGGGCGCTGCGGCCAATCCCTTCGTGCCGCCCTATGATTTCCGCCCGATCAACCTGGCCAAGAAGATCCAGGCCGGGGCGCAGTTCATCCAGACGCAATATTGCTTCGATGTTCCCCTGCTCGAGCGCTTCATGGCCCGGATCCGCGACATGGGCCTGCACGAGAAATGCTTCATCCTGGTCGGCGTCGGTCCGCTCGCCTCTGCCCGTACCGCCAAGTGGATGCGCTCCAACGTGCCCGGCGTGCATGTGCCCGACGACGTGATCAAGCGCCTGGAAGGCGCGCAGGATCAGAAGGAGGAAGGCAAGCGGCTCTGCATCGACATCATCCAGCAGGTCCGCGAGATCAAGGGCGTCGCCGGCGTGCATGTGATGGCCTATCGCCAGGAAGAATATGTCGCGGAGATCGTGCACGAATCCGGCGTTCTGGCCGGCCGCACGCCCTGGCGCCGCGACATGGAGCCAAGCCCGATCCCGCATGAGGAGATCGTGGCGGCGCAATAGAGGCAATCCCCTCCCCCCGCGGGGGAGGGTCAAGCGCGCTGCCTATTCCGGCGTCGAGAAGACGCGCAGCCTGTGGCCATCGGGATCGAGCACGACGAAGGTGCGGCCGAAATCGAGATCGACCGGCTTTTGGGCAACGCGCACATCGCGCGTCTCGATCCATTTGTCGTAGACGGTGTCGACGGCCGCAGCATCCGCGACCTTGAAGCCGATCTCGACGCCGCCGGCCGGCGCACCTGGCGCGGGCTCGGCAGTGTGCTTTGACCATAGGCCAAACATCAGGCCGGTTTCGAGGGCGAACAGGGCGAAGGTGGTCTGTGCCTCGATGGGCTCGAGGCCGAGCAGGTCGCGATAGAAGGCGGCGCTGCGCAGCGGGCTGTCGACCATCAGCAGGGCATAGCTGGACTTGAAGGAAGTGGGCATCGTCTGGTTCCTCGGTTGCGGTGAGGAAAGACTAAGGGTTCGCCCTGCCAGTTTTTGTCAGGAGTGAAGGCGACCAGGAGGCGGACGTCGCGACATGCAAGCATGTCGCTGTGACGTCCGCGGTCCCAGCTCTGGCGTTACCAATGCGAACCTTGCGGGGATCACGCGGGACGCATCGCGGCTGGGACCGCGGACGTCTCGTCCGCCTCTTGACCCTTTTCGGCTTGGCCCACCAGCCGCATCAGCCCGTCCCAGGCCCCCGGGGCCGCACCGATCACCCGGCCGCCACGGGCGAGATCACCATTGACGAGGAAGTTCTCGATCCGGCCACCCGCCTCGCTGATCAGGCAGAGGCCCGCCAGGCAGTCCCAGGCATTCATATGCGGCTCGTAATAGCCGACCAGGCGACCTGCTGCGACATAGGCCAGCATCAACGCGCCCGACCCGTTGCGGATGAACATGCCGCCCTCGTGCAGGAGGGCATTGAGGAAGCCGGTGATGATCTCCGGCGCCACGCGATGGTTGGCCCCGACCCCGAGCACGCCGTCGACTAGGCTGCGCTTGTCGGAAAGCCGCAGGGCGGTTCCGTTGAGGCTGGCGCCCTGGCCGAGAGCGGCGGCATAGAGCTCGTCGCGCACCGGCGCATAGATCACCCCGACCACGGTCTCTGTACCGTGGGTGACCGCGACCGAGACGCACCAGGACGGCAGGCCGAAAACGAAGGGGCTGGTGCCGTCGACCGGGTCCATCACCCAGCAATAGCCGGAGATGCCTTCAGTGAGGCCATATTCCTCGCCGAGCAGGCTGTCATGCGGGAAAACGGCCGCAATGCGCTCGCGCAATAGCCTTTCGCTGGCCTTGTCGGCTGCCGAGACCACGTCCTGCGCATTGGCCTTGGTCTCGACCGCGAGCGTATCGCGGTCGTTGAAGAAGGACAGCGCCAGCAGGCCGGCCTCCCGGATGATGTCCCTGGCAAGGTCGAGGCGGGCGGCGATGTCGGCGGCGGCAGGCGACGGGGGGGCAGGCGATGGGGGGGTAGGCAATGTCATGGGCAATTCCTGAAACAGATGAAGGCTTGGGCCAGCCGTCGTTGCGAGCGTGGTGAAGCAATCCAGACCAGGTGTCTGCGGCTTTCTGGAGTGTTTCGCTACGCTCGCAATGACGAGACTTCGTGGACCATCCTCATTCCGGCACCAAGGCGAGGCCCCGATCATGCAGGTCGACGCCGATCGGGCTTCCCGGTTCCAGCATGCGGTCGGTGCCGGAGTCGATCAGGAAGATCGGGCCGGCCTTGGTCTCGATCTCGTATTCGACGTGGTCGCCGAGATAGGCCGCATGCAGCACCTTGCCCGACAGCATGGCTCCGGCAGCCTCGCGCAGGGTCATGGCGTTAGGGCGGATGGCGAGTTTGGCGGGGCCGACCGTGAGACCTCGCGCAGCCAGAGCATGCCCTCCCTCGCCGACCCGGATCTCGGCCCGGCCCTCGGCCACGCGCGTCACCTCGCAAGGTACCACATTGGCCTCGCCGATGAAGTCGGCGATGAAGGCGGAGGCCGGCGCCTCGTAGAGCTCGCGCGGCGTTCCGGCCTGGGCGATCCGGCCCTGATGCATGACGATCACCGTATCGGAGACGGCCAGGGCCTCTTCCTGGTCATGGGTAACGTAGACGGCGGTGAAACCCAGGCGCTGCTGCAACTCGCGGATCTCGGTGCGCACCCGCCGGCGCAGCCGGGCATCGAGATTGGAGAGCGGTTCGTCGAGCAGCAGCACCTGCGGCTCGACCACCAGGGCACGCGCCACGGCAACGCGCTGCTGCTGACCGCCCGACAACTCGCTCGGCAGGCGCTCGCCATAGCCGGCCAGTCCCACCAATGCGAGGCCATCGGCCGCCTTCTCGCGTGCCTCGGCCTTGCGCAGGCCGGACGATATCAGGCCGTATGCGACATTATCGGCCACGCTCATATGCGGGAACAGCGCATAGGACTGGAACACCATCGAGACGTCGCGCTCATTGGCCGGCAGCGCCGTGACGTCCTTGCCGCCAATGCTGATGCGGCCAGCGCTGGGATGTTCCAGCCCGGCGATCATACGCAAGGTGGTGGTCTTGCCGCAGCCCGAAGGGCCGAGCAAGGTCACCAGCGTTCCCGGTTCGATCGTGAGCGACAGATCGGCGATGGCGGTCACCGCACCGAAGCTTTTGCGCACATTCTGAAAGGTGACCGAGCCCGGCCTGATATCGATAGTCATGCCGCCTTCTCCCGGGGTCTGGCTGCGGATTTGGTGGACAGGCCGGCGACACGATCCTCGCGGCGCAGCCTGCGCTCGCCGACCAGGGCCTGGAAGCCGCCGATCACGGCGATCATCACCACGATCAGCACGCTGGAATAGGCGATGGCTACGCCATAGCTGCCATTCTCGACGAGACCAACGATATAGGCGGTCGCCATGTTGTACTGGGCGCTGACCAGGAAAATCACGGCGCTGATCGAGGTGATCGAGCGCACGAAGCTGTAGACCAGGGCCGCGACGATGGCCGGCCGCAGCAGCGGCAGGATCACCCGCCGCGCCGTGGTGAAGGAGTTCGCCCCCAGCGTCAGCGAGGCCTCGTCGAGGCTGCGGTCGATCTGGCTCATCGCCGCCACGCCGCCGCGCACGCCGACCGGCATGTTGCGGAAGACGAAGCATACGATCAGGATCAGCGCCGTGCCGGTCATCTCCACCGGCGGCAGATTGAAGGCGAAGACATAGGAAACGCCGATGATGGTGCCGGGAATGGCGAAGCTCATCATCAGGGCGAATTCGAACACGGAGCGCCCGGCGAAGTTCTGGCGCACGATCAGGTAGGCGGTGATGAGGCCGACCACCGCTGTCAGCGGCGCCGAGATCAGGGCGATCTCCATCGTGGTCCAGAACGAGCCCCAGGCGACGCCGCTCCACAGTATCGAGCCCTGGTCGAAGGTCACCGCAAAGGCGCGGGTGTAGTGCTCCAGCGTGAGGCTGTGGTCGAGCCCCCAGGTCTTCACGAAGCCGCCGAACAGGATCATGGCATAGACCACCAGCGTGAAGGCGCCCCAGGCGCAGACCACGCCGATGGAAAGCGTGGCGACGCCGCGGCTGAGCCCGGCATGCTGGCCGGAATCGCCCTTGCCGGTGACGGTGGTGAAATTCCTGCCGCCGAGCCAGAGCCGTTGGGCGACGAAGGCGGTGAGGGTGAAGGAGAGCAGGATCAGCGCAAGCACCGCCGCCCGCGCCGGATCGGTCTGCGCGCCAACCACAGCGAAGAAGATCTCGGTGGAGAGCACGCCATGGCTGCCGCCCAGCACCATCGGATTGCCGAAATCAGCCAGGCTCTCGATGAAGCCGACCAGGAAGGCATTGGCGAGGCCCGGCCGCATCAGCGGCAGCGACACCGTGACGAAAGTGCGCCAGCGGTCGGCCTTGAGCGTCTGGGCGGCCTCCTCCATGGCGGGGCTGACGCCCTGAACCACGCCGATCAGCACCAGGAAGGCGATCGGCGTGAAGGAGAGCACCTGCGCGATCCAGATGCCGGTGAGGCCGTAGAGCCAGCGGCCGGGCGGAATGTCGAAGAGGTAGGCGAGGCCCTGGGTCACCACGCCCGAGCGCCCGAACAGCAGGATCAGAGCGAGGCCCACCACGAAGGGCGGCGTGATGATCGGCAGGATGGTGAGCAGCCGCAGCGCCCGCTTGAAGGGAAAGCGGGTCCGCGTCGCCACCAGGGCGAAGGCGAGGCCCAGCAAAGTGGAGCCGGCGCCGGTGGCGATGGCCAACGTCAAAGTGGACCAGGCGACGCCGCAGCGCCCGCTGCCGGACAGGCAGCGCAGGGTCCAAATCGAGGGATCGGTCAGCGTCTTGAGGAAGCCGGCGGGATCGAAACTGCCATCGATGCCCTGGAAGGCACCGGCTAGCACCATGCCGACCGGATAGAACACGAAGGTGGCGACCAGAGCGATCAGGATGGTGATCGCCGATACCACGAAGGCATCGCCCCTGAGAACGCCGCGCTCGGCGAGGCCGAAGCTGAACAGCAGCAGGAAGGCCGTCAGCAGCGTGGCCGCGCCGGCACCGAACGCCTCCTGCCCCGAGCCGAGCGCGCCGAACCAGGTTTCGAAACCCGGCCAGCGCCAGCCCGAATAGGCGATGGCAAAGCCCTGCAGGACCATGATGGCGGCACCGGCAAGGCCAGAGGCGACGAGCAGCCGGGCCCGCGCTAGCGGCTGGGCGGTAAAACGGGCCAGCACGGCCGGCGCCAACGCCAGCAGCGGCAAAGCGAGCCACCAGCGTCCGTGCAGCACCAATTGCAGCAGGCCGGGAGCCGCCTTGGCGCCGGCCGGGTAGTCACTCAGGCCTGCGATCGAGAACAGGCCGGCTTCGAGCCTGTACCAGGGCAGGATCGCCAGGCCGAGAACGGCCAAGGCGAGCACCCAGTCGAGGCGGCGATTGCGCCTGTTCATGGCGAGACCTTTCGGGAAGGGGAATTCCTGGAACCGCTGGCGATGTGCACAAATAACTCCATCGCGACCTTTGTCATTGCCGGGCTTGACCCGGCAATCCAGTCCCCTCCGGCTATGGCGTTTTTGCGATTTGAGGGCGTCATCAAGAATCGCAAAAACGCGTCCAAACAAAGAGTTAGAGTAAATAGGCGTTCACACATGAACGCGTTTTGCTCTAGGGAAGCGGGACCATTGGATGCCCGGGTCAAGCCCGGGCATGACAAAGGCAGCGCTTTAAGTCATTTCGCGCCGCCCCTTAGACGAAAGCCTAGTTGGCGTTGGCGCCGATCTCGCGGTCCCAGCGTTCCAGGAGCGCCTTGCGGGTCGCGGGCTCGCCGAACTTCTTGAAATCGTAGTCGATCAGCTTGATGTCCTCGAAGCGCGGGGCCTGCGGCGGCAACTCTGCCTTCTTGTTGGACGGAATCTGGAAGGACTTGGCATCCTTCATCAGCGACTGGATCTCCGGCTTGAGGGCCCAGTCATAGAATTTCTTGGCATTGTCGAGGTTACGCGCGCCCTTGATGATGCTCATCGAGCCGATCTCGTAGCCGGTGCCCTCGCAGGGCGCCACGGTCTTCACAGGGAAGCCCTCCGCCGTCATGGTCACCGCGTCATGCATGAAGACGATGCCGACGGTGGTCTCGCCGCGTGCCGCCGCCTTCACCGGGGCCGAGCCCGACTTGGTGTATTGCGAGACATTGGCATTGAGCTTGGTCAGGTACTCGAAGGCCTTGTCCTCGCCCATGATCTGCACCAGCGAGGCCAGCGCCGTATAGGCCGTGCCCGAGGAGTTGGGATTGGCCATCTGGATTTCGCCCTTGAAGGAAGGATCGGCGAGATCGGCCCAGCACCCCGGCGCCTTCAGCTTCTTCTGGGCAAGGAGGTCGGAATTGTAACCCCAGCCGAGTGCGCCGGCATAGACGCCTACGGTGCGGTAGCCGGACTGCTCGGCCTGGCGCTTGGCCCAATCCTGGAGCTGATCGAGCAGCGGGGACTTGTATTCGAGGGTGAGGCCTTCCTGGGCAGCCTGCAGATGCGGGTCGCCGGTACCGGCCCACCAGATATCGGTCTTGGGATTGGCGGCCTCGGCCCGAATCTTGGCATAGGTCTCGCCCGAGGACAGGCGCACCATGTTGACGCCGATGCTGCTGTCCTTCTCGAACCTGTTCTTGAGCAATTCGCAAACGGCGACATCCGCCGCGCAGATCAGGTTCAGCGAGCCCTCCGCCTGGGCAGCGGCCGGGAGCATGGCGGCAAGGATCGCGGCGGCAGCGAGTGTCTTCTTCATGGGTTTCCTCCGGACGGCATGCTGTTCTGCTTGTTTTGCACACGTGTGCAAAAGCTGCATCAGCGCGATCGCCCTGTCAATCCCGAATGCAGCATCGAAATTTGCCGGCATATGCACATGAACCGGGAAAAGCCAACGGCAGCGCTTGCACGTGACTGCAAGGGCGTGCAACCTCCTCGTCCCTATTCGACCGGCTCCTGTCATGAAACCAGCCCGCTCCTTCGTCAGTGCCGAGGAAGTCGCCAGACTGGCCGGCGTTTCCCGTTCGGCCGTGTCCCGTGCTTTCACGCCGGGCGCCAGCGTCTCGGACGAAACACGCAAGCGCGTGATGGAGGCGGCCCAGAATTTGGGCTACCACGTCAACCATCTCGCCCGCGGGCTGATGCGCCAGCAAAGCGGCATCGTCTGCCTGATCGTCTCCGACGTCGACACGCCCTTCCAGTCGCGCCTGGCCCGGAACCTGATCGGCCGGCTGCAGCAGGCGGGCAAGGTCGCCATGGTGATCAATTCCTCCGGTTCGCCCGAAGCCGTGGCCGGCGCAGTGCGCCAGACCCTGAACTACCGGGCCGACGCCACGGTGGTGCTTTCGGGCACGCCGGACAGGGCCATCGCCCGCACCTGCCTCGACCATGGCCAGGAACTGATCCTGATCAACCGCGACCAGGATTTCGATGAGGCCCATACCATCACGGTCGGCAACCAGGACGCCGCCCGGCAGGCCGTGCTGGCCTTCCAGCGCGCCGGTTGCCGGCGCCTGGCCTGCGTCACCTCGCAGGCAGGCACCCCCAGCCTCGCCGAACGCGAGCAGGCTTTCCTCGACGCTGCCCGCCAGGCCGGCTTCGAGCCGATCCATTGGCGCCAGGGCCGTACCAGCTACGAAGCCGGCGCCGAAGCGGCACGCGCCTTGTTCACGCGGCAGGTCACGCCCGACGCTACCTTCTGCATCAACGACCTGATGGCATGCGGCTTCGTCGATGCCGCCCGCAAGGAATTCGGCCTGCGCGTGCCCGAGGATCTATGCGTCATCGGCTTCGACGACATCGAGCAGGCCGGCTGGCGAGCCTATGACCTCACCACCTTCGCCCAACCCATCGATCGCATCGCCGACAAGGTCGCCGAACTGGTGCGCGACGGCGCTGGCGGCCGCTCCGGCGGCACGATCGGCCAGGGTACGCGAACCTGCCTCGACGTGCCGTTGATCTGGCGCGGCACCGTGCGGGCGCCCGATCTGTCACAACAGGACAGCTGACCACTGTCATCCCGTGCGCGCTGCGGCGCGAAGCGCTGCCGCACAGTCGGACCAAACCGAAGGTTCGGTTCGGGGATCGCATCCGGAAGGCGGTTCGTTCCGATCACGGTCCCGCACCCGCAGCGCACCGCTCCGTGCTGTACTGCGTGCGATATGACCTAGAAAGCCAGGGGATTGTCGGTCAGGGCCGCACGATCGGGAGCATCCAGGCGCGGTTCGTCGCAGAAAGCCGCGAAGAGGTCCTCGATACCCCGCCGATCGAGGTCGCGGCCAATCACCACGATGCGGGTGCGCCGGTCGGGGCTCGGCCAGGCATCGAGGCGTTCCGGCGGCGCGAACCAATGCTGGACCCCATGCAGGACCACCGGCCGCCCGGGATCGTCGGCAAGCTTCACCAGCGCCTTGAAGCGCAACAGGCCTTCGCCGAAACGCTCGCGCAACTCGTCGATGAAGGCGATGAAACGCCCCGGCGCCAGGACCTTGTCCGTCTCCAGCGTGAAGGAAGCGATCGAGGCATCATGGGCCGAAAAGACGGGACGTGTGCCGACGGCGGCTCCCGCGCTCGGAAATTCGGGCTCATCGAGCAGTTCCGCGGCGCCGGCATCCGGCATGAGGTCGATGGCGGCACGCGGATTGAGCGCCTGCAGCCTCGCCATGAAAGCCGTGGCGTCGCCGGCGAGGTCGGTCTTGCTGACCAGGATCCGGTCCGCAACCGCAAGCTGGGCGACGGCCTCGGCATGCTGGTCGAGCAACGCCTCCCCTCTCAGTGCATCGGCGACCGCGATGACAGCGGCGAGGACATAGCCCGCCGCCGCCAGTTGCGGTGCCATCAAGGTCTGCAGCACGGGTGTGGGATGGGCAAGCCCCGTCGTCTCGATCACCACACGCGCGAAAGGCGGCAGCTCGCCCGATGCCCGCCGCGCAGCGAGATCGGCCAGCGTGTCGAGAAGATCGCCGCGCAGGCTGCAACATAGGCAGCCGGAGGACAGCAGCACCACGCCATCGCCCGATTTTTCGACCAGCAGGTGGTCGAGCCCGGCCTCGCCATATTCGTTGATCACCACGGCGGTGTCAGCCAAGGCCGGATCCTTCAGGAGGCGATTGAGCAGCGTCGTCTTGCCGGCCCCGAGAAAACCCGTGAGCACAAAGGCGGGAATGCGGGGCGACGTCATGCCGATACGACCTTTCTGCGACTTTCCATCAGCACCGACGCCACCACGGCGATGAGCACCAGCGTGCCGCCACTGACTTGCTGAGGCGTCAGATGCTCGTCGAGCACCTGTGTCGCCAGCAGGATCGAGGCGACGGGCTCGGCGCAGAACACCAAGCCCAGCGCTGCCGGTGGCGTCAACCGTGCCGCCGTCAAATGGGCCACAAAAGCTAGAACGAACAGGCCTATATGCAGGCCGACCGGCACCGCCGCCGCGACCAGCACGGACGGCGAGGCGAGGCTGCCGCTGGCCAGGCAGGCGGCGAGAGCGACCGGAATCAGGATCAGCTGCGTCCAGAACCCGGCAATGGCGGGGCTGACGCCGCGCGTCGCCCGCGCGGCGCAGAAGAACTGCAAGGCGGCGGCCGCCGCACCCGTCAGGGCCAGCGTCAGGCCCCGCCAGTCCAGCACGCCGAAATCGGCGCCGAGCGCGATGACGAGTCCGACAAAGGCAAGGGCGAAGATGGCGAGACGCGCCAGCGTCAGCCTTTCGCCGTCCACCAGCGGGCTGGCGACCAGGATGAGCAGGGGATAGGTGTAATAGAGGATGGTGGCGATCCCGACCGGGATGAAGGCGACCGAGGAAATATAGCAAAGGCCGACGAAACTGGTGGCGATGCCCAGACCCAAGACCGGCAGGCGCCAGGGCCGGGCCACGGCCAGCGTGCCGCTTTGGGCGAGGCCCAGGCCGCCAAGCAGCGCCACCAGCAGAAAGGCCCGGTAGAACACCACCGTCGGCCCGCTGGCACCGGCCTCCGCGGCGAGTTTGGCGTAGGGTACATTGGCGCCATAGCACAGCGCCGCAAGCAGCCCGAGGCTCAATCCGGTCAGGATGGTGTTGTTCGACATTGAGAGGCGGTCCGGCGCGTACCCGCCCAGCGCGGGTTTTCGGTCAAGCTCTGAACAGGCGCGTTCTCGTCCCGACTCGGTTCATCCAGGCGAGAAACGCTCCAGCTTGTCATAGCCGGGCTTGACCCGGCTATCCAGGGGCCGCACCGGGCTGAAGCGTTTTGCGATTTGGCGGAACCACCAAGAATCGCAAAGACACATCGGAACAAGGGGTTAGAGCAAATGAGCGTTCACGCTTGAACACACTTTGCTCCAATATCAGCGGTCGCGATGACGGTACCTGATCGGTCAATCATCAATACCGTTGGTATAGGGCTGAACTACCGGCTCAAGCCCGGCAATGGCAAAGGTCGTGTGAACTCGAAGACGCGGAATTGAGCTGCACGAGGCCTCGGCCCCTACCCTTCGTGATGCACCTTGCGCTTGGGTGGCTTGGCAGGAGTCTTGGGCAGCGTCTTCGGCTTGCTGTCGGCGGCCTTCTTCAGGTTCTTGCGCCCCTTGTTGAGCTTGGAGTCGGTGAGCTGATCGGGCACCGCCAGGGACTTGCCGGGGTCGGCATAGCCGGCGGCCGCCACGCCCTTCTTGCCGGCGAGTTTGCTGGCCGGCAGTGCTTTCGCAGGCTTGGGCGGCAGATCGGCGAGAATGGGCGTATTGGGCAGGCTGTAGATCGGGCGCCGGGGGCCGAGATAGGGGCCGACCGCAATGGGCGGTGCCGTCACCCAGCTCGCCAGCAGCGGGCTGGGTTCCGGCGCGGGTGCAGGCGCTGCCGGACTGCCGGGCTGCACTTCGGCGGTGTCGGCACTCTCCGCCGCTCCCGAACCGCCCTTCTTGCGCGAGCAGGCGATGTCGCGGATGTCGGTCGGGCCGGGATAGGCCGAGGCCGGGAGTTGGGTGGCGAGCGGCGCCTTGGTGAAGAAGCCGCCGCCCGAATTGGTGTAGTTGGCCTCGAACAGAGCCACAGCCTGGTTGGTGCGCTCCTTGGGCGTCGGCGCACCCATGATCACCGTGATCAGCTTGCGGCCATTGCGGGTGGCCGTCGCCACCACATTGAAACCGGCGGCGCAGATGAAGCCCGTCTTCATGCCGTCGGTGCCGGGATAGCGATAGACCAGCGCATTGTGGGTGCGCATGACCCGGCTGCCGGACTGGATGGTCTGGATCTGGAACAGCGAGGCATATTGCGGAAATTGCGTGATGATGGCGTCGGCCATCACCGCCATGTCGCGCGCCGAGGTGATCTGGCGCGGATCGGGCAGGCCGTTGGGATTGACCCATTGGCTCTGAGCCATGCCCAGCGCCCGCGAATTGGCGTTCATTTCGGCGGCGAAGGCATCCACCGAGCCGGATACCCCTTCGGCCAGGGCCACCGCGATGTCATTGGCCGAATGCACCACCAGCATTTTGAGGGCGTCGTCGATGGTGATCATCGTGCCGACGGGATAGCCCATCTTGGACGGCGCCTGCTTGGCGGCCAGCGGCGAGATGGCGATCGGCGTGCCCAGGTCGACACGCCCGGCCTTGATGGCCTTGAACACCGTATAGGCCGTCATCAGCTTGGTGAGGGAGGCCGGATACCAGGGCCGGGTCGCATCCTGCTGCTGGAGCACCCGGCCGCTGGCCGCATCGACGACGATGGTGGGGTTTGCCATGGGATTGGAACGCGCAACGCTTGCGGCGAGTCCGAGGGCCAAACCGGCCACGAGCGTGGTTGTGATTGCGCGATTCGTAATACCCATCAGTTCCTCTTTCGGCTGCAGCGGCGGCGACACATCGACCTCAAGGGGGGCATTTTAATGACCGCCGGGTGATTTGGCATGCAGGCATTGGCAGACGCGCAGTATCGCGGCAAAGCCTTAACGGATCAATGCGGGCAGGAAGACAGGTCGGCTGCGTCGTTTCGGCAGGAAAGATGGCTCGTTCGGCGGGTATAGTCCCGGGAGCACGGACGGAGGCGGTCCGCGCTCCCGGCTGGTCTCGTCCCTTCAGGCGTCCTGCTGCCGGAGAACGGCTTGCAACACATCCTTGACGCCGATGGCGCCGACAAAGCGCTCTTGGTCGTCGAACAGGGCGACAGGGGCCGTGTTGGATCGATGCATGGCCAGCATCACCGTCTTGAGCGAGGTACCGGGGCTGGCCCAGTAGCAGGGGTGTTCCCCGTCAGCCACCGGTTTTTCGCATTCGGAGCAATGCACCCAGGCGCCATGCACGCCGTCGCGCTCGGCTTCCACGACATGGCCGCCGTCATCGAGCCGGAAGCGCGTGGTCTGGCGGGTATCGAGCCAGATCCAGCCATCCTCGCCGCGATGGAGATCGCGTGCGTCCTGCATGACATGCCAGGCGGTGAGCACGCTGAGCGGGTTCACATTGGCGATGAATTCCTGGACATAGTCGTTGGCCGGGCGCAGCACGATATCCTCGGGCCGGCCCGACTGCACGATGCGCCCACTCTCCAGGATGGTGATGGTGTTGCCGATCTTGAGGGCTTCCTCGAGATCGTGGCTGACGAAGATGATGGTCTTCTTCAGTTCCTTCTGCAGCTGCAGCAACTCGTCCTGCAGCTTCGTGCGGATCAGGGGGTCGAGCGCCGAGAAGGGCTCGTCCATCAAAAGGATCGGCGCCTCGGTGGCGAAGGCACGGGCAAGGCCGACGCGCTGCTGCATGCCGCCCGACAGCTCATGGGCGAACTTCTTTTCCCATTGCTTGAGGTGGACCAGCTCCAGCTGCTTGTCGACCTTGGCCTTGCGCTCGGCCTCGGGCACGCCGGCCAGTTCCAGACCGAAGCCGACATTCTCCGCCACGGTCCGCCAGGGCAGGAGGCCGAACTGCTGGAACACCATGGCGACGGAATGCTGGCGGACATGGCGCAGGGTCTGCTCGCTGCAGCTGACCACGTCGACCATCTTGTTGTCGGACTTCACCAGCACCTGGCCGCGTGTCACCTTGTTGAGGCCGTTGACGGCGCGCATCAAGGTCGATTTGCCGGAACCCGACAGGCCCATCAGCACGCTGATCTCGCCTTCCTGCACGGTGAGGTTGCCATCGGCGCACCCCAGCACCGCGCCGGTCTTTTCCAGGATCTGGGCGCGGGTGGCACCGGCGTCGAGCAGCTTGATGGCTTCGGCCTGACGGGATCCGAAGATGATATCGACATTCTTGAAATCGACGGCGACGCTCATCAATGCGCTCCCTTCACTCGGCACAGACGATCCAGCACGATCGCCAGGATAACGATGCAGGCACCCGCTTCGAAGCCACGCGGAATGTTGAACTGGCCCATGGCGCGCACGACGTCGACGCCGAGGCCTTCGGCACCGACCAGGCCGGCGATGACCACCATCGACAGGCTGAGCATGATGCACTGGGTGACACCGGCCATGATGGTGGGCATGGCATGCGGCAGTTCCACCTTCCACAACAGCTGGCGCTTGGTGGAACCGAAGGACTCGCCGGCCTCCTTGAGTGCGACCGGCGTGGAGGTGATGCCCAGATAGGTCAACCGGATCGGCGCAGGCAGGGCGAAGATCAGCGTGGCGATCAGGCCTGGGGCGGCGCCGAGGCGGAACAGCGCCACCATCGGGATGAGATAGACCAGGGTGGGCAGGGTCTGCATCATGTCGAGGACGGGGTGCAACACGGTATAGAGCTTGGGACGGTGCGCCGCCATCACGCCGAGCGGGATGCCGATGGCCATGGCGACGGCGGCCGACCAGAACACCAGTGAGACCGTCTTCATGGTCGCGGCCCAATAGCCCTGGTTCCAGATGAACAGGCAGCCCAGCACGATGAACAGGCACAATTGCCAGGAACGGTGCCGCCACCACGCCAGGGCAACGACGAGCACGATGACGACGATGGGCGGCGGGTAGACCAGCAGCGCGGAGGTGCCGTTGACGATGAACTCGATGCTCAGGCGCAGCGGATCGAACAGCCAGGTGGTGCAGTATTTCTGCAGGAACTCGATGACGAGCTGCATGAACTTGCCGAATGGCAGCTTCGTATCCGTCACCCAATCGAACATCATATCCCCCGCGCTATGGCGTTTTGCGATTTGACGGAATCGGCAGGGATCGCAAAGACGCGTCGAACCAAAGAGTACGAGCAAAAGGGTGTTCACACCGAACGCGCTTTGCTCCGGGTCGCGGGCCGTCCGGCGCCCTGGCTGTGAAGCCACGACGATCCGCATTGCCCGTCGACGTCATGACTGCCGGCCCAAGAGAGGACATGACATCATTGAGGGCCGATCTGTGTCGGCTTCGTCGAGCCACCCAGCGAGTTGCCCCGCCGGGCGATCCTATACGTTCAGTGGAATGGCGCGTGCGCTCAGAGGCCGAGGCTCTTCTTCACGGCATCGAGGCCGGGCTGCCCGTCGAAGGTGGTGACGCCGGCAAGCCAGGCATCCAGAACACCCGGATTGGCCTTGAGATATTCGGTGGCGGCCGTCGGGCCATCCTTGCCGTCGCCGGTGATCGCCTGCATCACCTTGTTCTCGAGGTCCACGGTGAATTTGAGGTTGGCGATGAACTTGCCCGCATTGGGGCATTCCTCGCTCCAGCCGGCGCGCTCGTTGGTATAGACTTTGGCGGCACCGAAATTCGGGCCGAACGTATCGTCGCCACCCGTCAGATACTGGATCTTGAAATTGACGTTCATCGGGTGCGGCGCCCAGCCGAGGAAGACGATGTCCTCGCCGCGCGCCACGGCACCCTGGACCTGGGCGAGCATGCCCTGCTCGGATGACTCGACGAGCTGGAAGTCCTTCAGGCCGTTCTTGTTGCCGTCGATCAGGCTCTGCACCAGGCGGTTGCCGTCATTGCCGGGCTCGATACCATAGATTTTGCCCTGGAGCGAATCCTTGAACTTGGCGATGTCGCCGAAGTCCTTCAGGCCCTTGTCATAGGTCGCCTGTGGCACGGCCAGCGTGTATTTTGCACCTTCGGGCAGATTGGCACCCACTTCGATCACCGATTTGTCGGCGATATAGGCCTTGCGATCATTCTCCATGCTCGGCTGCCAATTGCCGAGGAAGACGTCGATATCCTTGCTCTTCATCGAGGCATAGGTGACGGGGACGGCCAGAACCGTGGTCTTGGGGGTGTAGCCGAGACCTTCGAGAACGCGGGAGGCGATCGCCGTGGTCGCGGTTATGTCGGTCCAGCCCACATCGGAGAACTTGACCGTCTTGCAGGCTTCCGCATCGCCCGCCAGCGCGGCGCCCGTGCCGAGGCCGATGGCCAGGGCGACGCCTGCAATCATTCTACCAATACCCGTCATTTCATTTCTCCCGGAAAACACCGAAGGCCGAATCTGGGATAGACCCAGTCCGTCTTGTCTTTGTTAACCCCTCTCGACCCCAGATGGGATCGAACTCTTGCCACGGAGCCCTTTCCCCTATGGCAATTCAGCACGAAAGACAGTGCTTGTCCCGCGATTTTCCGGCGCTGGATGACGCCGACGGCACAAAGCCGCCCATCCGCGCCAGAACCGGTTTGCATCGATTTCTTGGCGTTGTCGTATGGGCATTCTATTGATTGAACATATAATCAATTAAACCTGGAACCGGCCGATCTTGGATGCGTGCAGGCGACACTCTGTGTCATAGTCGCGCCACTTTCCCAATCCGGGATGCGACGAGAATTCGAGTGATTTGCCTCAAGCAGAATTTCCGGATGTTGCAAGAATGGGCAGCACCCGGAAATTCTGCAGGCATCCGAGATCCTGCAGCAACCAAGGCAGCTCATACCGGCCTTCAACTCTTCCAAAGGACCCAACATGCTCAAGACCAAGGCAGCCGTCGTCACCGGTTCGACATCGGGCATCGGCCTCGGCATCGCGCGCGCTCTGGCCCGCGAAGGCGCCAATGTCATGCTCAACGGACTGGGCGATGCCGCCGAGATCGAGAAGACCCGGGCCGGCATCGAGGCCGAATTCGGCGTCAAGGCCCTGTTCTCGCCGGCCAACCTGATGGAGCCGGCCGCGGTGAAGGGCCTGATCGGCGAGGCCGAGACCGCTTTCGGCGCGGTCGACATCCTGGTCAACAATGCCGGCATCCAATTCGTCTCGCCGATCGACGAATTCCCCGACGACAAGTGGGAAGCGATCATCAGGCTCAACCTGCTCGCTTCCTTCTATGCCATCAAGGCGGCCCTGCCCGGCATGAAGAGGAAGGGCTGGGGACGGATCATCAACACCGCCTCGGCCCATTCCCTGGTCGCCTCGCCCTTCAAGTCCGCCTATGTCGCCGCCAAGCACGGCATTGCCGGCCTGACCAAGACGGTAGCGCTGGAGGTGGCGCAGCAGAAGATCACCTGCAACGCCATTTCCCCGGGTTATGTCTGGACACCGCTGGTCGAGGCGCAGATCCCCGACACCATGAAGGCGCGCAACATGACGGCGGAGCAGGTCAAGAATGACGTGATGCTGGGAGGTCAGCCGACCAAGGAGTTCGTCACCATCGACCAGGTCGCCTCGCTCGCGGTGTATCTGTGCTCGGATGCGGCGGCGAGCATCACCGGCGCCAATCTGTCGATGGATGGCGGCTGGACTGCCGCATGAGCACCGCCGCCAAACCCGTAAATCTGGCGTTGCAGGGCGGCGGCGCCCATGGCGCCTTCACCTGGGGCGTGCTCGATGGCCTGCTGGAGGACGGCCGCCTCGAGGTCAAGGCGATCACCGGCACCAGCGCCGGGGCCATGAATGCCGTGGTCTTCGCCGAAGGTTACCTCGAAGGCGGGGCGCCAGGCGCCCGCCGCCAGCTCGAGACATTCTGGCGTGAGATCAGCCGCAAGGGGCGGCTGTCGCCCATGCGCCGCCCGTTGCTGGAACGCTTCATGGCCGGTTGGTCGCTGGAAGATTCGCCCGGCATGGCCCTGTTCGAGAATTGGAGCCGGCTGTTCAGCCCCTATGACAGCAATCCGCTCAATCTCAACCCGCTACGCGATCTCATCGCCGAACTGATCTGCTTCGACAAGCTCAAGGCGAGCGAGGCGATCAGGCTGTTCGTCTCCGCCACCAATGTGCGCAGCGGCCACATCCGCATTTTCGAGAATGCCGAACTGAGCGCCGATGTGGTGATGGCCTCTGCCTGCCTGCCCCAGATCTTCCAGGCCGTCGAGATCGGCGGGCAGGCCTATTGGGACGGCGGCTATCTCGGCAACCCGGCCCTGTTTCCGCTGCTCGACGAGCGCACGCCCGATGATACCATCCTGGTGCAGATCAACCCCGTGCTGGTGCGGGAGGTGCCGCAGACGGCCGGCGGTATCGCCAACCGCCTCAATGAGATCACCTTCAACGC
Source organism: Labrys sp. E2SS-1L (assembly GCF_057073705.1). Taxonomy (NCBI): domain Bacteria; kingdom Pseudomonadati; phylum Pseudomonadota; class Alphaproteobacteria; order Hyphomicrobiales; family Xanthobacteraceae; genus Labrys; species Labrys sp. E2SS-1L. The sequence continues at coordinate 468,642 of NZ_CP172712.1, forward strand.
CTCCCTCCTCGGCGAATTGCGCGCCCTCGCCATGATGCAGCGTCGCGCCCGGGGCGCCGACCGCTTCGGCGACATCCGCCTGCATCGCATCGCGCTGGGCCAGAAGGAGGGTCTCGACGCCACCTCCAAGCTCAATACCGAATGGGATTTCCTCACCTTCCTGCGCGACCAGGGCCGCCGGGCGGCGAAGACCTTCCTCACCCGGCATTTCGACGCGATCGGCACGACGGCAACGCTCGACATCGAAGCCATGCTGGGGTGAGCCGAACCGATTGACCGCCGCAACGGCTGCTGGAACGCAGCCCTGACATGCCGATCCGCCCCTTGATTTCGGGAAAGAGTCCGGCACAATGCCACTCGTTCGCGGCCTCCATGTCGCGATCGAGGAGGCCACGCCCTCCCCCATGATGGGTTTGATGTCCGGGACGGCCCGGGCCCTTTTTAGAGGAGGGCCTGATGGCCTGGATCTATCTCGTTATCGCCGGCATCTTCGAAGTGGTGTGGGCCTTCTACATGAAACAGTCGGAAGGCTTTTCGAAGCTGGTGCCGACCATCGTCACCTTCGTCACCATGGCCATCAGCTTCGGCCTGCTCTCGATCTCGATGCGCAGCCTGCCGCTCGGCACCGCCTATACGATCTGGACCGGCATCGGCGCCGTGGGCGCCTTCATCGTCGGCGTGCTGGTGCTCGGCGAACAGGCCAACGCCATGCGCATCATCGCCGCAGCCCTGATCGTCTCCGGCCTGACCATGATGAAACTGTCGACGCCGGCCTGAGGATCCATCCCGGGATCGCAGGCATCCAGCCTGCCCTTCCTCGTCTGCAAGCGCAGCGCTTCCAAGAGCAGGCTGGATGCCTGCGATCCAGGAAAAGCCTCAGATCAGGACCTGCGTGCCGATCTCCACCACCCGGTTGGAGGGGATGGAGAAATAGTCGCTGGCGTCGTCGGCATTGCGGGCGAGGATCATGTAGAGCCGGCGCTGCCAGCGCCACATCAGGGGCTGCGCCCCGCCGCGCAGGTGGCGGCGCGACAGGAAGAAGGAGGTGTCCATGATGTCGAAGGACCAGCCGGCCCTGCGGCTGAGCGCCAGCGCCTTCGGCACGTTCGGGCTTTCCATATAGCCGAACTGCACCCGCATCTTGGTGAAGGAGACCGAGACCTCTTCGAGCGTGATGCGGCCGCCTCCCGGCACGATCGGATCGTCGGTGGTCTCGATGGTCAGGATCGCGACCTTCTCATGCAGCGCCTTGTAGTGCTTGAGGCTATGCAGCAGCGCCGTGGGCGTATAGTCGGGATCGCTGGTCAGGAAGATTGCCGTACCCGGCACGCGGGCAACCGAGCCCTTTTCCAGGCTCTTGACGATGGTCATCAGCGGCACCTCGGTGCGCCGCGTCTTCTCCAGCACCAGCCGCGTGCCACGCCGCCAGGTGATCATCAGGATCATCAGGGCAGCCGCGATCATCAGGGGCACCCAGCCACCATCATGCACCTTGAGCAGGTTGGCCGAGAGGAAGACGAGGTCGATCAGCAGGAACGGCACGATGATCAGCGCCGCCGTCAGCGCCGACCAGCGCCAGACCTTCCAGATCACCAGGAAGGCCATCATCGCCGTCACCACCATGGTGGTGGTCACCGCGATGCCATAGGCCGAAGCCAGGCGAGAGGAACTCTCGAAGGCCAGCACCAGGATCAGCACGCCGACCAGCAGGATGCCGTTGACCTGGGCGATATAGATCTGGCCCGACTGGTGCTCGGAGGTATGGGCCACCTTCATGCGCGGCAGAAGGCCGAGCTGGATGGCCTGGCGCGTCAGGGAATAGGCGCCGGTAATCACGGCCTGGCTGGCGATGATGGTGGCGACCGTCGCCAGGACCACCATCGGCACCAGGAAGAGCGGGTTCTGGGGCACCAGCATGTAGAAAGGATTGTCGAGGATTTCGGGTGCCGGGTTGTTCAAGACCAGCGCGCCCTGGCCGAGATAGTTCAGCGCCAGCGAGGGCAGAACCAGGGTCATCCAGGCCATCTGGATCGGCTTGCGGCCGAAATGGCCGAGATCGGCATAGAGCGCCTCAGCCCCGGTGACCGCCAGGAACACTGCGCCGAGCGCCACGAAGCCGATATGACCATGGCTGAGCATGAAGGCGACGGCGTGCCAGGGATTGAAGGCCGCGAGCACCACCGGTGCATCCTTGATGTGCCACAGGCCCGCCAGACCCATCACCACGAACCACAGTGCCATGATCGGCCCGAAGAAGGCGCCGACCCGCGCCGTGCCGTGGCTCTGGACGGCGAACAGCGCCACGATGATCGCCACGGTGATCGGCACCACGAAGGGATCGAAAGCCGGCGTCACCAGCTTCATGCCTTCCACTGCCGAGAGCACCGACACGGCCGGCGTGATGATGGCGTCGCCATAGAACATGGCAGCCCCGATGGTGCCGAGCAGCAGGAGCACGGTGCCCGAGCGCCCCAGGGCCCGCTGGGCCAGCGCCATCAAGGTAAGGGTACCGCCCTCGCCCTTGTTGTCGGCCCGGAGCAGCAACAGCACATATTTCAGCGTGACGATGACGATGAGCGCCCACAGGATCAGCGAGATCACGCCGAGCACCGCTTCCTGGCTCATCAGCCTGCCACCCTCGGTCGCCGCATGCAGCGCCTCGCGGAAGGCGTAGAGCGGGCTGGTACCGATATCGCCGTAGACGACGCCGATGGAGCCGAGCGTCAGCGCCCAGAAGCCACCACCATGGCCACTGGTTTCCTCGCCGGTGTCGGCGCTATGCGTAAGCCCCATACGGGCCTCCGTTGGATATGTTGAAGTCGGGCAGAATGAAGATGAAAAGCGCGGCTGCCATCGCCAGGCAAGCCCGTCCCCTGTTTGTGCAGCGCAGCAAGCCCGCTCTCTTACACCTTTCCGATTTCACGGCAAAGGGCTCCCGACGAGGCCGGGCCGGCTTGCGGATGCGCAAAAGCCGGCCGCCGGAACCGTTTCCCGGGAGCATGACTGTTTCAGATCAGCCTGGTCTCAGATCAGGACCTGCGTGCCGATCTCCACCACGCGGTTGGAGGGGATGGAGAAATAGTCGCTGGCATCGTCGGCGTTGCGGGCGAGGATCATGTAGAGCCGGCGCTGCCAGCGCCACATGGTGGGCTGCTTGCCGCCCCTCAGATGGCGGCGCGACAGGAAGAAGGAGGTCGACATGATGTCGAAGGACCAGCCGGCCTTGCGGCACAGCGCCAGCGCCTTCGGCACGTTCGGGCTTTCCATATAGCCGAACTGCACCTTCATCTTGGTGAAGGACGCCGAGATCTCCTCGATCGAGACCCGTCCGCCTCCCGGCACGATCGGATCGTCGGTGGTCTCGATGGTCAGGATGGCCACCTTCTCATGCAGCGCCTTGTAGTGCTTGAGGCTGTGCAGCATGGCCGTGGGCGCGTAATCGGGATCGCTGGTCAGGAAGATCGCCGTGCCCGGCACGCGGGCGACCGAGCCCTTTTCCAGGCTCTTGACGATGGTCATCAGCGGCACCTCGGTGCGCCGGGACTTCTCCAGTACCAGGCGCGTGCCGCGCCGCCAGGTGACCATCAGCGTGATCAGGCCGAGGGCGATCAGGATCGGCAGCCAGGCGCCGTCGAACAGCTTGAGCAGGTTGGCGCCGAGGAAGATCGAATCGATGAGGAGGAAGGGCACGATGATCGCCGCTGCGGCCCAGGGCTTCCACAGCCAGACCCGCCAGATCACCACGAAGGCGAGGATGGCATCCACCACCATGGTGGTGGTCACGGCGATGCCATAGGCCGAAGCCAGGCGCGAGGAACTCTCGAACACCAAGACCAGCAGCACCACGCCGGCAAGCAGCATGCCGTTGACCTGGGCGATGAAGATCTGGCCGGACTGGTGCTCCGATGTGTGCGAGATGCGCATGCGCGGCACCAGGCCGAGCTGCACGGCCTGCCGCGTCAGCGAGAAGGTGCCTGTGATCACCGCCTGGCTGGCGATGATGGTGGCGCTGGTGGCCATGATCACCATCGGTACCAGGAACAGGGGCGAGGCCGGCACCAGGCGGTAGAACGGGTTCTCCAGGGCACTGAAATCATTGAGCACCAGGGCGCCCTGGCCGAGATAATTGAGGGTCAGGGCCGGCAGCACCAGGCCGAGCCAGGCCGTTTGAATCGGCTTGCGGCCGAAATGGCCGAGATCGGCATAGAGCGCCTCGCCGCCGGTGACGGCCAGGAACACTGCGCCCAGCGTGACGAAGCCGATATGGCCATGGGTGAGCAGGAATTCGGCGGCATACCAGGGATTGATCGCCGCGATGATGCCGGGATGCTGCAGGAAATTGACGAAGCCGATCACGCCGACAAGCGTGAACCAGATCGCCATGACCGGGCCGAAAAAGGCACCGACCCGCGCCGTGCCGTGGCTCTGTACCAGAAAGAGGGCGACGATGATCACCAGCGTCAGCGGCACCACGAAGACGTCGAAGCCGGGCGCCACCAGCTTGAGGCCTTCCACGGCCGACAGCACGGAGACAGCCGGGGTGATCATGGCGTCGCCATAGAACATCGAAGCGCCGACGATGCCGAGCAGTACGATGGGTGCCCCGGTGCGCCCCAGGGCCCGCTGGGCCAGCGCCATCAGGGTCAGGGTGCCACCCTCGCCCTTGTTGTCGGCCCGCAGCAGCAGCAGCACATATTTGAGCGTGACGATGATGATCAGCGCCCACAGGATCAGGGAAATCACGCCGAGCACGGCGGTGGGCGTGACGTTCTTGCCGCCATCGGTGGCGGCATGGGCGGCCTCGCGAAAGGCATAGAGCGGGCTGGTACCGATATCGCCATAGACGACGCCGATGGAGCCAAGCGTCAACGCGGCAAACCCGCCGCTATGCTTGTGTTCGGTGGTGTCTTCGCCGTTCTCGACGGCGTTCGCGAGCCCCATGCGGGCAACTCCGTTCTGACCTGTTGGGATTGTTTCGATCGGTCGATCGCGAGATGCGATCTTCGCTCTCCAAAATGCGGCTCAAGGCGCCGCCGGTCGCATCAGGGCCGGACGGCAGGTGACGGCACGCCGGTCGAACCCGGGGTTTCCTGCCCTCGGGGTTGGGCCTCTTACACTCTTCTGCCGGTCGGGCATAGAGGCCCGCAACCCTTTTGACCAACAACTCCCCAGCCAATCGGTCCCGAAACCATGCATAGCCCACATTCAACCCGAGCGCATCATCGCGAAGGCGACACATCCTGTGACGGTTTCGGACAAGCCGATTCGATTGCAATCGGCTACCTATCTTTCATGCGACGCCGCGTCGTATTCGGAACAGTCTTTCTCTTATTTTTTCCGTAATCGCCGCAATACAAGCCCCTACTGCCAAGAAAGATATTTTCATTTCCGTGAAAATATGTCTCAACTGCGCAGAACAACCGCCCCAGAGGGAACCAGCATGGCCCAAGACCCGAAAAAGCCACTGAGCGACATCGAAATCGCGCGTCAAGCCAAGATGCAGCGCATCGAGGCGATTGCCGAGAAAGCCGGCATTCCCGACGAGGCCTTCGAGCCCTATGGCAAACATATCGCCAAGATCGATCTCGACAAGATCCCCGGCCTGCAGGATCGCCCCGACGGCAAGCTGATCCTGGTGACCGCCATCAACCCGACCCCGGCCGGCGAAGGCAAGACCACCACCACCGTCGGCCTCGGTGACGGCCTGGCCGCGATCGGCAAGAAGACCATGATCTGCCTGCGCGAACCCTCGCTCGGCCCCTGCTTCGGCGTCAAGGGCGGCGCGGCCGGCGGCGGCTATGCCCAGATCGTGCCGATGGAGCAGATCAACCTGCACTTCACCGGCGACTTCCACGCCATCACCTCGGCGCATAACCTGTTGTCGGCAATGATCGACAACCACATCTATTGGGGCAATGCGCTCGGCATCGACACCCGCCGCGTCACCTGGCGCCGCGTCCTCGACATGAACGACCGCTCGCTGCGCGCCATCAACTCCTCGCTCGGCGGCGTCTCCAACGGCTTCCCGCGCGAAGACGGCTTCGACATCACCGTGGCTTCCGAAGTCATGGCCGTGTTCTGCCTCGCCAAGGACCTCGCCGATCTCGAGGAACGCCTCGGCAAGATGATCATCGGCTACACCCGCGACAAGAAGGCGATCACCGCCGCCGACATCAAGGCTTCCAGCGCCATGACGGTGCTGCTCAAGGACGCCCTGAAGCCCAATCTGGTGCAGACGCTGGAAGGCAACCCCGCCTTCGTGCATGGCGGCCCCTTCGCCAACATCGCCCATGGCTGCAACTCGGTGACCGCGACCCGCGCCGGCCTCAAGCTCGCCGACTACGTGGTGACGGAAGCCGGCTTCGGCGCCGACCTCGGTGCCGAGAAGTTCTTCGACATCAAGTGCCGCAAGGCGGGCCTCACCCCGGCAGCCGTGGTGATCGTCGCCACCGTGCGCGCCCTCAAGATGCATGGCGGCGTGCCGAAGGACCAGCTCGGCAAGGAGAATCTGGAAGCCTTGCGCAAGGGCCTGGCCAATCTCGGCCGCCATGTCGAGAACGTGCGCAAGTTCGGTGTCTCCGCCATCGTCGGCATCAACCACTTCATTGCCGACACGCCGGCCGAGCATGAGCTCATCGCCCAGGTCTGCAAGGAGCAGTTCGGCGTCGACGCCGTGGTCTGCAGCCATTGGGCCGAGGGTTCGAAGGGCACCGAGGAACTCGCCCGCCGCGTGGTCGCGCTGGCCGAGGCACCGCATCCGCTCGACGGCCGCGGCTTCCGCACCCTCTACCCGGACGAGATGCCGCTCTGGGACAAGATGAAGCTGATCGCCAAGGAGATCTATCGCGCCGCCGATATCATCGCCGACCAGAAGGTCCGCGACCAGTTCAGGGACATCGAGGCTGCCGGCTTTGGCCATCTGCCGATCTGCGTGGCCAAGACGCAATATTCCTTCTCGACCGATCCGAACCATCGCGGCGCGCCGGTCGACCACGTCGTGCCGATCCGTGAAGTGCGCCTGTCGGCCGGCGCAGGCTTCCTGGTGGTGGTCTGCGGCGAGATCATGACCATGCCGGGCCTGCCCCGCGTGCCCTCGGCGGAGTTCATCCGTCTCGACACCAAGGGCCAGATCGAAGGTCTGTTCTGATCCTGGGTCTGCCATGCCGGTCCGGTGCGACCGGCATGGCAACACCGGCTCGAGAGCCGGGACCAACGGGTGCGTACAGCTGAACGCGCTTTACTGGGCAGGGCCGCTATGCTGCGGCCCTTCCGATCGCTCGGCGACGAACACATCGCCGTAGCCGACGAATCAAGGCTGCTCCGCCTTGAGCCGGTGCCGATGGGCGGCCTGCTTGGCCCGGTTGCCGCAGAGCGCCATGCTGCACCATCGCCGCCGATGCCCGCGTGTATGATCCGCGAACACAAGCGTACAGGACGCCCCCTCGCAAGCCTTCACGTTTGAAAAGTCCTCCATGCAGACGAAGCGCCCCATGGCTTCGGCGAGAGGCTGAAGCAGGGCCTCGGGGGAGCGCCATTTGCGCAAGGCCTGGAACTCCAGCCCCTCATGACCCTCATCTCGCCTGGGCGCGATCCGATGAAAGCCTTCATTGCGCTCAAGCAGGCGATTGAGCGGCTCCAGTTCGCTTACGGCGTCGGCTGCAAGCGGCCTGCCCCGATGCTTTCGCACGAAGCCCCTGAACCATTCACGCAAGGCCCTGGCCTGGCCGGCCACCCTGTCGAGTTCCTCGGGCAGAGCTTGCGCCCGCACGGACTCGGCAATATCCGGCGGCAGCAACCGCGCCTGCTCCAGCCAATTTAGCAGGCCGTCCCCGTTGTCGATCCAGTCGACCGGCGTGTCGACCGGCGTCGCCACGGAATTGAGGAAATCCAGCCCCTCGGCGTCAGCGACGAAAAGGGCGGGGGAACGCACATCCATCACATACTCCCATTGCGGCCGGCATCCTCGCCGGCGCCAAGCATCTGTCCATCCCTCAAATAACCCGTTCAACAAGGCTTGACAAGTTACGATAAGCTGAAGTAACCATTTTATAGCCATCAAGACAGTTACTCTAAATATGCCATAGAGGAGAACGTCGATGCCCCGCGAGCCTGTCAGCGTTGTTCTCGTCCATGGCGCCTGGGCCGATGGCACGAGTTGGGCAAAAATCATCCGTCCCCTCGCCGAGGAAGGGTACGGCACGGTTGCGGCGCCGCTGCCGCTGACCTCCTTCGCCGACGACGTGGCAGCGCTCGAGCGCACGTTGGAGCGCGTGCCTGGCCCGGTCGTTCTGGTCGGTCATGCCTATGCCGGCGCCGTCATCGCCGCCATGCAAAGCAGGAAGGTCGCGTCGCTGGTCTATGTGGCCGCCCTGGCACCGGACGAGGGCGAGACGGTTGCAGATGTCTTCTATCGCGGCCGGCCGCATCCCGAGGCGCCGACACTTGCCCCGGACGGCCACGGCTTGATCTATCTGCCGCCAGAAGCCGTCTCCACCGCGTTTGCACCGGGAGCAACGGCCGGCGAACTGGCGCTGCTCACCGCCGTGCAACGGCCGATCTCGCTGGCCTGCATTACGGCTCCGGTCGGTCGCCCGGCCTGGAAGCAGGTACCGGCTTGGTTTCTGGTCGCGGAACAGGACCGCATGATCATCGCCGACAATCAGCACTTCATGGCGAGACGCATGCAGGCACGCATCCATGCTCACCCGGTCGATCACACGCCGATGGTAACGGCACCGGATGTGGTCCTCGCCATCATTCAGGAGGCGATCCGCGAAGCGGCCTTGGCGTGAAGCCAAGCCCTGACCTGCCCCCGACGAACAAAGCCATGCGCGAGCCGAAGGTGCCGAGTGGACCGCGCATTCCCAGCCGCCACGACCGTGGCGTAACCCGAAAATACCGATCCATCAGGTTATAACAGACAGGAGAGAGCCATGACGATCATTACCTACCGCACCGCGGACGTGGACGGGCTCAAGATCTTCTACCGGGAGGCGGGATCACCGCAGGCACCCAAACTCCTGCTGCTGCATGGCTTTCCGAGTTCGAGCCATATGTTTCGCGACCTGATACCGCTTCTGGCCGATCGTTTTCATATCGTTGCACCGGATCTGCCAGGCTTCGGCCAGTCGGGCCTGCCCGCGAGCGGCCATAGTTTCGAAGCGATCGCCGCCGTGATCGACCGGTTCACCGAGATCGTCGGCCTCGACCGCTATGCCATCTACGTGTTCGACTATGGCGCTCCGACGGGATTTCGCCTCGCCTTGAGGCATCCCGAACGCATCACGGCGATCATCACGCAAAACGGCAACGCCTATGAAGAAGGGCTGAGCGAGGGCTGGAACCCGATCCGGGCCTATTGGGAGGATGCGTCGGAGGCCAACCGGCAGGCGCTGAAGGCTTTTCTCAGGCCGGAGGCGACGATCTGGCAATATACCCATGGCGTGCCGGATGCGCACACGGTCTCGCCTGACGGCTACTCGCTGGACAATTTCTACCTGGCCCGCCCTGAATCAGAGGCGATCCAGCTCGATCTGTTCGGCGACTATAAGAGCAATGTCGCACTCTATCCGGCCTTCCAGGCCTATTTCCGCGCACACCGGCCGCCTTTGCTGGCGGTATGGGGCAAGCACGATCCCTTCTTCCTGCCGCCCGGCGCCGAAGCCTTCAAGCGCGACATCCCAGACGCCGTCATCCGTTTCTTCGACACGGGGCACTTCGCGCTGGAGACGCATGCGACGGAGATCGCAGCGGCGATCAGGGATTTCCTGCCGCGTTGAGCGCGGTGCCCGGACAGCCATGCGGATGACGCATCGGCACCGCCATCCCCATCTGCCATGCAAAAACCCCACGGTTCGGTGAACCGTGGGGTCGATGTTTCTACGCGAGCGATACCAAGCGCGTCCGGGCAACCGACTGTGCCGGGATCGTTCGGCACAGCGTCATTCCCACCTCAATATTCGCGATAATCGCGGTAGTACCGGCGGGGACGTTCCCGATAGCGCCAGCCACCGTCATCGCGCCAACCACGCCGGTAGCCGCGATCGGGAACGCAACCATAGGGGGAGCGGTGCATCCCATAGGGGCACAAACGGCGAATTTGCTGGACGAGCCCGTTGTCGGCCTGTGATTGCGCGGTTGGTGCCATCGGCATTGCCGAAGCAATCTGCGGAGCAAACATCATGCTTCCGGCGGTCAGACCAGCTGCAACAAACAGCTTCAGGGATAGTTTCATAGCTCCCTCCCTCAATTTCAATACTCAATGTCTAGCAGTATGATCTGAATGCAAGGTGAACAGGTCAGGCTAGGCAATCAGATTGACGTAACGTCACCCAATCCCGAAGTCGTGCCAGGCCGACAAGGGATGGCCGGTCGGAAGACCGGCCCATCGGGGTAGCCTAGAGGCGGCCTTTCCTGAAGCCAAGCTCATAGATTTGCCAGACGAGCACGGCGAGCATGGCGAGGGTTACGATCCAGCGTCCATAGACCGGCAACAGTTGGTCGCTGAGGATCGGCGAGAAGATCTGGAAATAGATGGCAGCGGGCAGGATGAGCGCCAGTTGCGCCGGCCGGCCCAGGTCGTTGTAGCGCTTGGCGCCCACGAAATAGATGCAGACCGAGACCAGCACCATCACCAGATAGATGACGTCGACCGCAAAAAGCGACAGGTAATAGGGCGCCGTCATCAGCCGGGTATGCTCGCGGGCAACTTCGTCGACCAGGGCTTCGGCCGCCGCGGGATTGCGCGGCAGGACATGATTGAGCCCGTAGGCCGCCGCCACCAGCGCCCCCAGGACCAAGGCCAGCACCGCCATGGCGCGCCACCAGGTCTGCCGGTCGATGCTGCCCTTATCGTCACGAAACAGGAAACGGGCGCTGTGCGCGCCCAGGATACCAGCCATATCTCCTCCGAGGCCTGCATGCCGCCGGCTTCTAGAGCAAAGCGCGTTTAGACGGCAACGCTGCTTTGCGTTGCCTCTTTGGTTCGACGCGTCTTTGCGACTCCTGGCGATGCTGCCAACGCAAAACGCTCCTGCCTGCGTGGCAAGGCAGGATCAAGGCACTTCTACTCGACCACGCCGACGAAGGGCAGCTGGCGATAGGAATGGGCGACGTCCATGCCATAGCCGACCACGAAGACGTCGGGGCACTCGAAGCCGATGAAATCGGCCTTGATGTTGACGGCGCTCTTGCCCGGCTTGTCGAGGAGCACGCAGCTCAGCACCTGCTTGGCGCCGCGCGCCGCGAGCAGGTCCTTGGCGAAGGCCAGCGTGCGTCCCGATTCGAGAATGTCGTCGACCAGGAGGATGTTGCGCCCGCGCACGTCGCTCTCCACGTCATGGAGAATGTTCACCGTGCCGGTCGATACGGTCGCCTCCCGATAGCTCGACAGATGCACGAACTCCACTTCCGGCGCCATGCCGGCCTTGTGCATGGCGCGCAGGAGGTCGGCCGCAAACACGAAGGAACCTTTCAGCACCGCGACCACGAGCAGATTCTCGAGATTGCGGGCCTTGATCTCCTGCACCAGCGACGCGTTGCGCTTGGCAATCGTCTCGGCATCGAACAGGACTTTGATATTACGCGACGTGGCCATCGAACTCCTCATTTCTGCCGGCACCATAGCCGCAGGAGGGTATCGGCGACAATGGCGTTGCAGTGCCGCCCGCCGCCCACCCACAGCCGCCGGATCGCCGGTCGGGCAGAGCTCTTCCCTCATGCCTGCGAAAAGGGAGATCTTCCGAAGGTTAAATTCGTTGTCATTTCGTTAACGTTAACACCTCGTTAACGCCCTCCCGGCACAGTGCAGCCGAGGCGGTCGGGGCCGTCTTGGGGAGATTCTGTCTTGGTTCGGTTCGAGAATGTGGGATTGCGCTACGGGATGGGCCCGGAAGTGCTGCGCGACGTCAGTTTCGACCTGCCCGCCAATTCCTTCCAGTTCCTCACCGGTCCTTCCGGCGCAGGCAAGACCACGCTGCTGCGTCTGCTCTTTCTCACCCTCAAGCCGACCCGTGGCCTCATCCACACCTTCGACCAGGAGGTGTCGACCCTCTCCAAGCACGCCCTCGCCGAGACGCGGCGGCGCATCGGCATCGTCTTCCAGGATTTCCGCCTGCTCGACCACCTCACCACCTATGAGAACATCGCCCTGCCCCTGCGCGTACAGGGCCAGGACGAGGCGCGCTACCGGGCCGAAGTGGTCGAATTGCTGCATTGGGTCGGGCTGGGCGAGCGCATGCATGTGCTGCCGCCCGTATTGTCCGGCGGTGAGAAGCAGCGCGCCGCCATCGCCCGCGCCCTGATCGTACGCCCCGAATTGCTGCTGGCGGACGAGCCGACCGGCAATGTCGATCCGGCCCTGGCGCGGCGCCTGCTGCGCCTGTTCATCGAACTCAATCGTTCCGGCACCTCGGTGGTGATCGCCACCCATGACGAAAGCCTGATGGAACTCTTCCCCGCCCGGCGCCTGCGCCTCGAGGATGGCCACGTCACGGTCCAGGAGCCCGCGTCATGGTCGTGAACGACAGAGGCCAGCCTGCCGGCCGGCGCGCCGAGACGCTGATCCGCCCGGCTGCCCCGATCGTGCCGTCGGGTTCGATCGCAGGGCGCTCGCTGATGGCCGTAGTGGCCATCATGACCTTCCTGGTCGCCCTTACGGCCGGCGGCGTACTGCTGATTGCCGGCGCGGCCGCCGATTGGGGTTCGCAGATCGCGCGCGAGGTCACCATCCAGGTCCGCCCGGTGGAGGGGCGCGACGTCGAGGCCGAGATCGCCAAGGCCGTCGTCGCCGCCCGTGCCACCGAAGGGATCAGCGACGTGCAGGTCTATTCGCGCGAGGAAACCGAGCGCATGCTGGTGCCCTGGCTCGGCGAGGGCCTCGACATGGGCGACCTGCCGATCCCGCGCCTCATCGTGGTGAAGATCACGCCGGGCAGCCTGCCCGACTTCGCCACCTTGAAGAAGACGCTGGCCGAAACCGTGGCCGGCGCCAGCCTCGACGATCACCGCTTCTGGATCGCACGCCTGGCGGCCATGGCGCGTGCCATGGTGCTGGCGGGCCTGGCCATCCTCGTGCTGATGGTCGTCGCCACGGCACTGTCGGTGGTATTCGCCACCCGCGGCGCCATGGCCGGCAACAAGGACGTGGTGGAGGTGCTGCACTTCGTCGGCGCGCATGACAGCTTCATCGCCAACGAATTCCAGCGCCATTTCCTCTGGCTCGGTCTCAAGGGCGGGCTCATCGGCGGCGGCGCGGCGGCGCTGACCTTCCTCTTTGCCCATATGCTGGCCTCGCGCTTCACGGCCACGGCGGCGGGCGACCAGATGGAAGCCCTGTTCGGCTCCTTCAACATGGACTGGCGCGGCTATGCCGCCATTGCCGCGGCAGTCGTGCTCATTGCCATCATCACCGGCGTCACATCGCGCATGACGGTTCACCGTGTGCTGCGAGGCCACATATAGGGGTCATCCATGAGCGTCTGGCAGGGCTCTGCGCCCATTCCGCTACACACCCGCGCCGCCGACCCCATTTTCGCCCAAACCATCCGTAAGAATTTCGGATATGGCGGATTGGCCAGTTTTCGCAGGCTGGCCAGATTCGATCGGCTGACATGGGCGCGTCCGATGCGGCAGGCCTCGACGATCGATGGCATCGCTTCCCCCTCCCAGGCGGAGCACCCGCCGAGGCGGCCGCGCCGTTGGCTGCGCTGGGTCATGGAAATCACCGGCGCCTGCCTGCTGTTCTTCACCGCGGCCGTGGTGACGGATTTCGCCTATTTCGTCTCCAGCCTGCAGAACCAGACGCCCAGCCCGGCGGTGAGGGCCGACGGCATCATTGCCCTCACCGGCGGCGCCGACCGCATCAGCGAGGCCTTCGACCTGCTCAACCAGGGCCGTGCCAAGCGGCTTCTCATCACCGGCGTCAACAAGGCCACCAGCCAGCAGGCGCTGGCCGGACATAGCGCCGGCGGCGTCGAGGTGCTCGACTGCTGCGTGGATATCGACCGCAATGCCCTCAATACCCTCGGCAACGCCCTGGAAACGGCACGTTGGGTGCGCGACAAGCAGTTCAAGTCGATCATCGTGGTGACCTCGAACTACCATATGCCGCGTTCGCTGCTGGAATTGCGCCGGGTGCTGCCGGATACCACGCTGATCGCCTATCCCGTGATCTCGCAGAATCTCAGGCTCGATTCCTGGTGGTCCGATCCGGCCAGCATCCGCCTGCTGCTGTCGGAATATGTGAAATATGCAGGCGCCACCTTCCAGCTCCGGATGGAACGGGCCACGGCGGAGAGGGTGCAGGCGCGGGCCGAGTGAGGGATATTGCGAGAGCAGGATAGAGCCGTCCTGTCCTCGCATCGCAAAGCTCAGAGGTAGAAGTGCATCCTTGATCGGGATTTCCGCAGCAAAACAGTCCCGTAGAAACTCACAGAAGATAGATTATGTCATTTCTTGCACGAGCCGGCTATTTACTGGCGCTGGCGGCGGCCTTGCCGACCGCTGCCGCCGCACAAGACGCCCGGACTTTCCAATCCGTCGATGGCTCCTATACCTTCAACTATCCCTTGAATTTCGCGCTGGATCGCGAGTTCGCCGACGGAACCGGCGATGTGACGGGCGTGACCGCATCTTCGCCGGCGAACGGTGACGTCATCATCACCTTTCTCGGCCCGCGTGCTTTGGGAGATTTCAAGGAAGTGAGCGAGAAGACACGTCAGGAAATTACGGATGCCTTCACGAAGGCGATCGCGAATCTGCCTTTGATCAAGCTCAAATCCTCATCCATGACCAAGATGCTCGGACAGCCCGCCATCGACATGGTCTTCCAGAACGCTCGAATGCCTTTTGGCAAGGAGCGCCCGCAAATCAAACGCTATGTGTTCACGATCGCGAACGCCAAGGCGTACAATTTCGAGTGCATCTATCGCGAGGACAAGGCCGCCGAGTTCGCTCCGGCCTGCGATCTCGCCGTTTCCACGGTCCAATTGGCAGACGCTGCGGCGGCGAACATGTTGCCCACGGACGAGGATGATAAGGATGCTCCGGCGGCCGGAAGCTGCACCAAGCTTGAACTCAACAGGCGCGCCATGCAGGTGACGGATCTCACCTCCGACATGCTGATGAAGGATCAGTCGCCGGCGATGGTCGCCCGGGTCCGGAAGGCACACGATGCGGCGATGGCGATCGACGAGCGCGCCGGACAAAACCCATCAACGCAGGATTGCATGGACGTCGACACGATCATAGCAACACTGAAATAGCCCGCCGTACCGCGACAACTGCCATTCCCCTGGTCGCAAAAGTCGCGCGCGAGAGTTCCGCCAAGCAAGAGACATTTGCCTCGGGCAACAAAGTTTGCTCCCCCTCCCCCGAAGATGACAGTCCCTGGTCGACCGGCAATGAAGAGGGAGGCATCCGCCGTCAATTCTGCTATAGCCGCACCAGCATCCCTCGAATGATCCAGTTCATGCTCGTATTGCGCTCGCTCCTGTTCAACCTGGCCTTCTATGTCAACATCGTCCTGTGGATGATCCTGGCGCTGCCGACATTGCTGATGCCGCGCGCTGCACTGCTCTGGATCGTGAAGAACTGGGCGCGGGTGAATATCTTCCTGATGCGCCACATCGCCGGCATCACCTGCGAGATTCGCGGGCGGGAGAACCTGCCGCCCGGGCCGGTTCTGGTCGCCGCCAAGCACCAGTCGACCTGGGACATCTTCGCCATGTTCCTCGTCTGCGAGGATCCCTGCTACGTGCTCAAGCGCGAACTGATGTGGCTGCCCGTCTTCGGCTGGCTCGCCGCCAAGGCGCAGATGATCGCCGTCAACCGCGGCGCCCGCTCCAAGGCGATGAAGCAGATGAAGGCGGATGGTGAGAGCGAACTCGCCCGGGGCCGGCAGATCGTGATCTTCCCCGAGGGGACCCGCCGGGCGCCCGCCGCCGAGCCGGCTTACAAATATGGCGTGGTCTATCTCTACAGCGAGTTCGACGTTCCCTGCGTCCCGGTTGCCCTCAATTCCGGGCATTTCTGGCCGCGGCGCCAGTTCATCCGCCAGCCTGGCAGGCTGGTGATGGAAATCCTGCCGGCCATTCCGGCCGGCCAGGACAAGACGGTCTTCTTCGAGCGCCTCGTGAGCGACATCGAGACGGCGTCGGACCGGCTGCTTGCAGAGGCCCGCGGCCCCCTGGCAGCGGAACAAACCCGAATCGCTTGACGCCACGGCAAGCGATGTTCTAGATTTGTTCCATGACACAGATCGCGATTCGTTCTCGTTCATCGTCGCCCGAGCACCGCCTGTGCACGACGCTGGCCGCCTTGGGCCGCGATGCGCCGGCGGCGGCATCGCGCTTCCGTCGCTGGGTCGG
Source organism: Labrys sp. E2SS-1L (assembly GCF_057073705.1). NCBI lineage: Bacteria > Pseudomonadati > Pseudomonadota > Alphaproteobacteria > Hyphomicrobiales > Xanthobacteraceae > Labrys > Labrys sp. E2SS-1L. The sequence continues at coordinate 485,009 of NZ_CP172712.1, forward strand.
CATATCAGGCCGTTCCTATCTGGTCTCGGTCTATCCGATCGCCCAATGCCCCGACTATGTCGATGCCGTCCTGATCGCGGTCGATGCAGGCGGTGCCTGTGTGTGGATCGGTGAGGCCGGCCAAGGCGGCGACGATCTCCTCGCCATGCTCGCGGCAGCAGCCGGGGCCGGCGCCTGCGAAGTCCACGTGCATCTCCTGGCCGGGGATCCGGCAGCGCGGGCGGCAGCCATTCGCGATCTCGACGGCCGGCACTGAACGCCCACCTGTCGCAACACGCCCTTGCGAGACGGCTTGTCTCCGTCAGATCGCAAGGTGTTTCGGACCGCAAACTTCTTTGCCGCCCGACCGACGGATTTTCCTGGCCCCGCCGTTCAAATGGCGTCCCTCGCGCTGCTATCCGCGCGATCTGTCCCAGGAGATGCCCATGATCGGCCGTTCGATCCTTGCCTTGATGCTGGCCTTGCCGGCCGCAGCCGCTATGGCACAGACGACGCAACCGGCGCCGTCCGAGACCCCGGCCGCCCAGGCCCCCACTCCCCAGGCCCCCGCTCCTCAGGCCCCCGCTCCTCAGGCCCCTTCACAATCCAACGCACCGGCCAAGGTCGGACTCAGCCTTGCCGAATTCCAGGCCCGCCGCGAGAAGGCCCTGATGAAGGCGGATACCGATGGCGACGGTAAGATCAGCCTGGCGGAATGGAGCGCCTTCCAGACCAAACGAAACGCCAAGACCGACCCGGCCAAATCCTTCGTTCGCCTCGATACCAACAAGGACGGCTTCCTCGACAAGGCCGAACTCGACGCCTTCTTCGCCAAGCGTTTTGCCCGGCTCGATGCCAACAAGGACGGCGCGCTCGCCCGCGAGGAACTGCCGGGCCACAAATCGGCTGCCAAACCGGCGCAATGATGCTGGACCATGGCCCTCGATGAGTCCCGGGAGTGCGCCTGGCCATGGTGTCCGATCCAGACGAGGAGTTGGTGCGCCGGATCGGTTCGGGCGACGATGCCGCCATGCAGGCCCTGGTCTCGCGCAAGCTGCCCCGGCTGCTCGCTTTGGCGCGCCGCATGCTGGGCGATGCCGCTGAGGCCGAGGATGTCGCGCAGGAGACCTTCCTGCGGATCTGGCGCAATGCGGCGCGCTGGCGGCCCGGCGCAGCCCGATTCGACACCTGGATCCATCGTGTCGCGCTCAATCTCTGCTATGACCGCCTGCGCCGCCGCAGGGAGTGGACAGGCCTCGATCTACCCGAATTGGCCGCCCCTGTGGACCATCCGGCGACCAGCGGGATCGAGGAGGCCGGCGACCATGTCGAGCGAGCCTTGCAGGCCATTGCTCCGCGGCAGCGGGAAGCCATCGTCCTGACCTACTATCAGGCGATGTCCAATATCGAGGCCGCCGCGGCCATGGAAATCAGCGTCGAGGCGCTGGAGAGCCTGCTTGCCCGCGGACGCCGTTCTCTGCAATCGCTCCTGATCAGGAAGGCCGACCATGACTGAAGCTCCCTTCGCGATGAGTGCAGAGCGTTTTGCGGCCCTCGCCGCCGCCTATGGCGCGGTGATGGAGACCTGGCCCGCATCCGAGCGTAGCGCCGGGCGCGCCTTCGCGCTGACACCGCAGGGCCGGCATATTCTCGCACGGGCCGGCCGCCTCGACCTGGCGCTGCGCGGCATCGAGGAACATGGCTGCATCCGCCTCCAGGCTGCAGGACAGGGCAATGCAGCCGCTCCCACTCCCCAAGCCCGGACAGCCGCCGGCCTCCCGCAGCGCCTCGCAGCACCCGTCCGCCGGTCCCGTTCGGACAAGCTTGAAGCCCTGCTGTCAGGGAGCGGCTCCCATGCCTGACCGACCCACACCAATGGATGCCAGGCGTTTTGCCGCCCTTGCCGACAGCCATGGCAGCCGCCTGCAGCACTGGCCGGAAGCCGAACGGGCTGCAGCCATGGCCTTTGCGTCGAGCGCCGAGGGGCAGGCCATCCTGCAGGCTGCCGCCCAACTCGACGCCATGCTGGATCGCTATGCGGTCCCGTCCCCAACCGCCGATCTTCATGCACGGGTCGTGGCGGCCGGAACCGCCAGCCTCGCTCCCCGCCGCCGGACCCGCCGCTGGTGGCTCGGCCTCGGCCTCGCAGGCGCCGGTCTTGCCGGCGCCCTGGCGGGAACCCTGGCAATCGCCCTGCTCGATGCGCCGACAAGGACAGAGCATCTCGGTCTGGGCGCGACGGTCACGGCTTTCGGAGACGCCGGGCCTGATACCGAGATCAGCGAGGAAGGATCGTGATCATGGCCGGCGCGCGCGTCCCCCTCATCGTCTCGATCGCCCTCAACATTTTCCTGGCCGGGGCGATCGCCGGCGGCATCGTCTGGTTCGAGGCGCGCAGATCCGTCCCGCGTGCCTCGCTGCAGGCCCTGGGCAACCAGCTTCCGGCGCCGGAACGCGATGCCTTCTACAAGACCCTGCGCGAGGCGCGCCATCAGGCGCGGCAGACAATCCTCGACGGACAGCAGGCTCGGCGCGATGCCGCCGCCCTATTGCGGCAACCGACACTGGATGCTCCGGCCCTGCTTGCGGCCCTGGAACGCGCCCGCATCGCCGATTCCGCCATGCGGGCCGGACTCGAACAGCGCATCGTCGAATTCGCGGCCACGAGTTCGCCGGCCGATCGCGCCATCCTGGCCGAAGGGCTGAGCCGCTATATCCACGCGCCGCCGCCACCGCCGAAGAAATCCGCTCAATAGCGACGGATTTCCCTGCGGACTGCGTTCAAGCTCGCAGGAGGCCACGCCGGCCTTCCGCAAGCAGTATCCGGTGGAGTTCCATCATGAAGCGTATCATTCAAATCGCCGCCATCGCCACGCTCGGCCTGCCCGGCCTGGCCGCCACGACCACAGGCGCCTCGGCCATGCCGCTGGCTGCCTCCAACCCGGCCTCCGCGCCCTTGGTGCAGCAGGTGGCCTGGGGCTGCGGCCCTGGCTGGCGTCCCAACATCTGGGGGCGCTGCGTGCCGCAATATCCGGTCTACAGCTATGGCTGGAGCCGCCCCGTCTACTATTACGGCTGGGGCGGCGGTTACGGCTGGCATCGCCCCTATTACAGGCACGCCTGGCATCGCTGGTAGACCGAGCTGCGACAGGCTGATCGCTCAAAGCACCGGGTCCGGAAGCGGATCCGGTGCTGCAAATCCTGCCGTCGCATCCCATTTTCCGAAAATGGCGCTCGCTTTCCGGCGCCATACTCCCGGCCGTAGCCCGCTCGCCGCTCAGTCGTGGCCGTGCTTGCCGTGATGCCCGTGCTCATGGTCGTGCCCACAACCGCAAGCATCACCATGGTCATGGTGATGGTGGTCATGGTCGTGACCATGCTCATGCCCGTGATCATGGTGATGATGATGGTCGTGCTTGTGATCATGGCCGTGATGATGGCCATGATCGTGTCCATGCGCGTCGTGGCTGTGATCCCCGCCCTCCGGCTGGAACGGCCCTTCGATCGCCACGACCTTGGCGCCGAGCCCCTTGAGGACTTCGGCGATCGCGGCATCCTGGCGGATGCGCAGCCATTTCGCCCCGATCTCGGTTTCGCGGTGGCGGTCGCCGAGATGCCAGGCCAGACGCATCAGGTGCAGGGGGTCGCGGCCCTTGATCTCGAGCAGGGGCTCGGCCTCGGCCACGATCTCGATCAGCCGGCCGTCCTCCAGCCGATAGGCATCGCCATGGGCAAGCGCTGGCACCTCGGCGAGGTCAACCAGGATATCGAGGCCACCCACCGTCTGCACCACGCCCTGGCGCTGGCAGCGATCCTCGAAGGTCAGCACGACACTGTCGGCAATGGACTTGGCTTCGACCTCGCGGGCCGGCACGAAAGAATGGGCGTGAAGCATGGATGTTTCCTGCAGGGGTCTCACTGCCTCATATAGACTGCTTCGCGCCGATGTGCAGGGGCGAAATCGTCGCCGGGCTGGCGAATGACGCCGGCGGCTCAAGCCGCATCGCGCCTGGCAAGACAGTCGCCGTCCCGCAATACGCGCTCCGTCGAAGGCGGATATTTGGCCAGCAGGGCGGCAGGACGGACCGGCCGGCGCACGAGGTCGCCGCCGCAATTGGGGCAGGTGCCATCGAAGGCATTCGCCGCACAATCGGCGCAGAAGGTGCACTCGAAAGTGCAGATCATCGCGTCACGCGCATCGGGAGGCAGGTCCCTGTCGCAGCATTCGCAATTGGGGCGCAGTTTCAGCATGACTCACCTGGAGAACGGCCTGGAACCAGGCCATCTTGCGCGATCGGACGCTCAAGACAAGCCCGATCAAGAATCGCCCCCCACCCCTTGAAACCGCCGAAACCCGCACCAAATCATGGTTTGTGCAGGCCCGGACGGGATGCACATGTCAGCTCCGGCCAGATGGCGGAGCATTTCAACGGCTTGTCGCTTCAAAGGAGGATAGCCATGCGTCAGTTTGATTTTTCGCCCCTTTACCGTTCCACCGTTGGTTTCGACCGCCTGTTCTCGGCGCTCGATCAGGTCGCCGGCGTCGATGCTTCGGCCACCACCTACCCGCCCTACAATATCGAGCGCACCTCGGATAACACCTACCGCATCTCGGTTGCCGTCGCCGGCTTCGCCGAGAGCGACATCGCCATCGAAGTGAAGGAAAACTCCCTCACCATTCGCGGCGAGAAGTCCGAGAGCAAGGAAGCCAGCAAGGGTGAGATCCTGCATCAGGGTATCGCCGCCCGCGCTTTCGAGCGCCGCTTCCAGCTCGCCGATTACGTCCAGGTGACGGGTGCCAGCCTCGAGAACGGCCTGCTCCATGTCGATCTTGTCCGCGAGATCCCGGAGGCCAAGAAGCCCCGGCTGATCCCGATCAATGGATCGGCTCCCCGGCAGGTTGAAGCCAAGGCCGCCTAAGCCAACAGGATAGAATGGAAAGTCAGGGCGCTCCGGGAAACCGGGGCGCCCTTTGCGTTGGGTGCTTCCTCAGCACCCCGGCGCGATCTGGCGGTAGCGGCACCAACCCGGCGTCAGCTGCCCCCTCGAATTGAGCGGGTAGGCGTAGCTTCCGGGCGTTCGCAGCGCCGGGGGCGGCACGGTAAGCGGGACGATGCGGGGCACCGGCTTGATTTGCGTCTGCTGCAGCGGAGGCATCGGCCTCAGGGCCTGTCGTGCCGGCAATGCCGCACCACTGCCCCGCAGCGGCACCACGGCGACGATCTTGCCGCTCTGGTCGTCGACGGTCACGCGTACGCGCCGATGCTTGGCGTCGACGGCAGCTGCGTAATAGAAATTGAGGTCATGGGTCACGCCGCCGATGCCGGAATAGCCGGCCTGCGTCATCACCCGGATCGCAGCCTTCGGCGTCAGCGTATCGGCAAGCGCGGGCATGGCCACGACCAGGGCCGCAAGCGCCAGGAAGGCTCCGGCCAACAGGCGCGACAGCACTGTCGTCTTGCTCAAGGCCATTGCTTCAACTCCTGCCCCCATCCGACAACTCAACACCGATCAGAGCCGAAAAGTTCACAGCGATCTGGTCAGGGTTGCCAGGTATTGTTCTTTTCCAAAACCGGTTTTTCGATGATGGCGTCGGCGGCCTTGGCCGCACCGATCACCTCGAAAAGCTGGCGCAGGGCCTCCTGCACGCCGGCACCGGAGATGGATGACAGGATGATCGGCGTCTTCTTCGCCGCCCGCTTCAGCCGCGCCACCTGTTCCTTCAGCAGTTCGGGCGAGAGCGAATCCGTCTTCGACAGCGCTACGATCTCCGGCTTGGTGGCCAGATCCCCGCCATAGGCGGCCAGCTCGTTGCGGATGATCTTGTAGGCCTTGCCGGCGTGCTCGCAGGTGCCGTCGACCAGATGCAGCAGCACGCGGCAGCGCTCGACATGACCGAGGAAGCGGTCGCCGAGGCCGTGCCCCTCATGGGCGCCTTCGATCAGGCCGGGAATGTCGGCGAGCACGAATTCGCGCCCGTCAACCCGGACGACGCCGAGGCCAGGATAGAGCGTGGTGAAGGGATAGTCGGCGATCTTGGGCTTGGCGGCCGTCACCGTGGCCAGGAAGGTCGACTTGCCGGCATTGGGCAGGCCGACCAGGCCCGCATCGGCGATCAGCTTGAGGCGCAACCAGATCGTCTTCTCCTCGCCCGGCAGGCCGGGATTGGCGCGGCGCGGCGCCTGGTTGGTCGAGGTCTTGAAATAGGCGTTGCCGAAGCCGCCATTGCCGCCCTTGCAGATCAGGGCGCGCTGGCCGACCTCGGTGAAGTCGGCGATCATGGTCTCGCCGTCCTCCTCGTAGATCTGGGTGCCGACCGGCACCTTCAGCACCACGTCGGGCGAATTGGCGCCAGTGCGGTTGCGGCCCATGCCATGCATACCGACGCGCGCCTTGAAATGCTGCTGGTAGCGATAGTCGATCAGCGTGTTGAGATGGTCGACGCATTCGGCCACGACCGAACCGCCCTTGCCACCGTCGCCGCCGTCGGGGCCGCCGAATTCGATGAATTTTTCGCGCCGGAAGGACACAGCGCCCCCACCGCCATCGCCGGCTTTGACGTAGATCTTGGCTTGATCGAGAAACTTCATGGCTCGGTTCTAGTCCTCATGGAAGATGGTCAAGCCAGATCCGAAACGAGGTCTCTCGGCCAATTCTCCCGCTGCGCAAGCCGAACGGCCCACGCCCACACTGTCGATGCTATCTAGCTGATGGCGCTGACATAGTGCCTTTGCGGGTAAAAAGCGAGGGATTTCATATAGACCGCTCTGCCCTGCGGTCGAGAGCGACTGCCCCCGGTGGCGCCGGTTTTGATGGTCTGCCGCCGTGCCGGCGGCAATGATTACAGGAAATACACTTGCATCGCCCCCGCCACGCCCCCACATTCCGGACGCGGGCCGGGCCCCTCTGACGTCGCGCTTGATGCGCACGTGATGTCGGACCGCTGAAAAAGGGCCCGTTCGCAGACATCGAAGCGGGCAACAGCAAGATAGGTTGCCGATCATGCGCTTCAGCAAGACTCGTCTCTTTTCCCTGGTCACCGCCCTGTCCCTGGCGTTTACGCTGGCGGCGGTGGATCTGTCCGAGGCCCGCCGCGGCGGCAGCATCGGCAGCCGTGGCGCGCGCACCTATGATTCCGTGCCGGCCACCCGCACGGCGCCGGACCAGGCTGCCCCGGTCCAGCGTTCGATGACCCCCAATCCCGGCCCGAGCGCGACGCAGCCCGCTTCGCCGCTAGCGCAAGGCGCCGCGCAGCAGCGGCCCGGCCTGTTCGGCGGCGCCGGCGGCCTGATGCGCGGCCTGCTGGTCGGCGGCCTGATCGGCGCGCTGCTGGGCTATGGCTTCGGCGGCCTCGCCGGCATGCTCGGTTTCCTGCTGCAGGCCGCCCTGATCGCCGTGATCGCCTTCTTCGCGATCTCCTGGTGGCGTTCGCGCCGCACGCCGGCCGCTGCGACAGCAGGTGGGCCGCAAATGTCGCGCGGATTCGGCTTTGACAACCAGGGCTTGGGCAATCAGGGCCTGGGCAATCAGGGCTTCAACCGCGACGCGCAGCCGACCACGAGCGGCCGCACCGGTTTCTTCGGCCTGTCGTCCCCGGCGGCGGCCAGCCCTGCCCGTGGCGAGGCCTTGGAGACCACGCAGGCCGATCTCGATACCTTCGAGCACCGGCTGACCGAGGTCCAGGATGCCTTCGCCAAGGAGGATCACGCCGCCCTGCGCCGCCTGACGACACCTGAAATCGTGTCCTACTTCTCCGAAGAACTGGCCGACAACGCCAAGCGCGGCGTCCGCAACGATGTGCGCGACACACGCCTGCTCCAGGCCGACATTGCCGAAGCCTGGCGCGAGGGCGATGAGGACTATGTCAGCGCCGCTTTCCGCTACCAGTCGGTCGACGTCCTCAGGGACCGTACCACGGGCGCAATCGTCGAAGGCAAGGACGAGCCCAGCGAAACGACCGAGATCTGGACCTTCGTGCGGCGCAAGGGTGAAGACTGGAAGCTGTCGGCGATCCAGGAAGCCTGACGCTTGGAGTCCCTGTCGGGCTGGTCTTCAGGCCAGCCCGAGTAGCCATGGTTCCAACTGCCATGTCCCCGCCCGGGCTTTGGCGGAGCTGAAGACCCGGCGCCCTTTGCCGCGCTTTGCATCAGCCGCCGTGATGCCCGGCTGGCCTATCGCTGCTTCGTCTGCCAATCCTTGGCCTGATAGACCGGCGCGTTGGAGGGCGCCAGCAGCGGCTTGCCGAGGATGTGGTCGGACGCCTTCTCGCCGATCATGATCGAGGGCGCGTTGAGGTTGCCGTTGGTGATCAGCGGGATGATCGAGGAATCGGCGATGCGCAGATTCTCCAGACCCACCACCTTCGTCTCGAAATCCACCACCGTCATCGGATCGGCCGGGTCGCCCATCTTGCAGGTGCCGGACGGGTGGAAGGCGCTTTCGACATGCTGGGCGATGAAGGCATCGATCGCCTCGTCCGAGGTGACGTCGGCGCCGGGCGAGATCTCGCGGCCGCGATAGGGCTCGAAGGCCTTCTGCTGGAAGATCTCGCGGGTCAGCCTGACGCAGGCCCGCATCTCCGTCCAGTCGTCGGGGTGGCTCATATAGTTGAAGCGGATCAGCGGCGCCTCGCGCACATCGCGCGATTTCAGGCGGATATGGCCGCGGCTCTTGGAGCGCATCGGCCCGACATGGGCCTGGAAACCATGCTCGGAAGCGAGCGAATTGCCGTTGTAGCTCACCGCCATCGGCAGGAAGTGATACTGGATGTCGGGGTAGGGAATGCCGGCGCGCGAGCGGATGAAGCCGCAGCTCTCGAAATGGTTGGTGGCGCCGAGGCCGTCCTTGCGCAGCAGCCACTGCACACCGACCATGCCCTTGGCGATCGGGTTGGTGACGGAATAGAGGGTGATCGGCTGCGTGCTCGCCATCTGGAAATAGAATTCGAGATGGTCCTGCAGATTCTCGCCGACGCCGGGCAGATCGTGCACGATGTCGATGCCGAAGCCCTTGAGTTCGGCCTGCGGCCCCACACCCGAGGCCTTCAGCAGCTGGGGATCGTTGATCGGCCCGGCCGCCAGGATCACCTCCCGCCGCGCCACCACGCGCTTGAGCACGGAGCCCTGCCAATATTCGACGCCGACCGCCTTCCTGCCCTCGAACAGGATACGGCTTGCCAGCGCATGCGTCTCTACCGAGAGATTGGCCCGTTTCATCGCCGGCTTGAGATAGGCATTGGCCGTGGACCAGCGCCGGCCCTTATGGACCGTCATGTCCATGCGGCCGAAGCCTTCCTGCTGATAGCCGTTCACATCATCGGTGGCCGGATAGCCGGCTTCGACGGCCGCATCGATGAAGGCCTGGTAGAGCGGGTTGGCGAGCTTGCCATAGGAAGTCTTGAGCGGGCCGTCGGCGCCGCGATATTCGTCCCCGCCCTCCTCGCGCCCTTCCGCCCGGCGGAAATAGGGCAGCACGCCGGCGTAGTTCCAGCCCCGCGCGCCTGCGTCCTGCCAGGCATCGTAGTCCAGGGCATTGCCGCGGATATAGACCATGCCGTTGATCGAGGAGGAACCGCCCAGCACCTTGCCACGCGGGGTGTGCAGGCTGCGTCCTCCCAGCGCCGGCTCAGGCTCGGCATGGTAGCGCCAGTCATAGCGCGGCGAGTTCATCGGGATGGAGAGCGCGCTCGGCATCTGGATGAACACCGAGCCGTCACTGCCGCCGAACTCGAGTAGCTTGACGCGATGCGTGCCATCCTCGGTGAGGCGGTTGGCCATCACGCAGCCGGCCGAGCCGGCGCCAACGATCACATAGTCGAATGTTTCGGTCATGGTTCAATCCCAGGGTGCGCGGACGTCTCGTCCGCTCGTCCCATCCTGCAATCGTCGCGTTTCCAGGTGCGGACGCCGGGACATGCCGGCATGTCGCTGTGACGTCTGCGTTCCCAGAGCTCAGTACGGCGCCTCGATGTCGCCCAGGGCGACGTAGACGCTCTTGATCTGGGTGTAGTGCTCCACCGCCGCGCGCGAATTCTCGCGCCCGAGGCCGGAGAGCTTCACCCCGCCGAAGGGCAGCTCGATCGGCGTGACGTTGTACTGGTTGATCCAGCAGGTGCCGGCCTCGAGATTGGCGATGACGCGATGACCGCGGGAAAGGTCGTTGGTGAACACGCCGGCCGCCAGGCCATATTCGGTGTCGTTGGCGCGGGCGACGACCTCGTCCTCGTCGTCGAAGCTCAGCACCGTCATCACCGGGCCGAAGATCTCCTCGCGCACGATGGCCATGTCGTCCTGGCAGCCGTCGAAGATGGTGGGGGCGACGAAGGCCCCCTTGGCGAGCGCACCGGTGGTGACGCGATGGCCTCCGGTGAGCAGCTTCGCCCCTTCTGCCTTGCCCTTCTCGACATAGGACATCACCTTTTCCAGGTGCTCCTGGCTGACGAGCGCACCGACATGGGTGTTGGGATCGAGGGGATCGCCGATCACCATCTTCTCGACCCGCGCCTTGAGCTTGGCGAGGAAGGCGTCCTTCACCGATTTGTGCACGAAGACGCGCGTGCCGTTCGAGCAGACCTCACCGGCCGAATAGAAATTGCCGAGCAGGGCGCCGGAGACGGCATTGTCGAGCTTGGCGTCCTCGAACACGATCAGGGGCGACTTGCCGCCGAGTTCGAGCGTGACATGCTTCAGCGTCTTGGCGGCATTGGCCATGATGATGCGGCCGGTGCCGGCCTCGCCCGTCAGCGAGATCTTCTTGATGGCAGGATGGGCGACCAGTGCCTTGCCGACGCGGGCATCGCCCTGCACCACGTTGAAAACGCCATCCGGCAGGCCGGCTTCCTTGAAGGCCTCGGCGAGATAGGGCGCGGTCAGCGGCGTCACCTCGGAGGGCTTGAAGATCATGGCGTTCCCACAGGCGAGCGCCGGGGCGGATTTCCAGCAGGCGATCTGGATCGGGTAGTTCCAGGCGCCGATACCGGCGACGACACCGAGCGGCTCGCGGCGGGTATAGCCGAAGGCAGACGGGCCGAGATCGACATGCTCACCGGTGAGGGTGGCGGCGATGCCGGCGAAATATTCGAGGCAGTCGGCGCCCGACAGCACGTCGACGGCGATGGTTTCCTGGATCGGCTTGCCGGTATCGCGCGTCTCGATCTCGGCCAGCGCCGCATTCTTCTCGCGCAGGATGTCGGCGGTGCGCTTGAGGATGCGGCCGCGCTCGGCGCCCGTCATGCGCGACCACACCTTGAAGCCGGCCTTGGCCGCCTCGATCGCCCGCTCGATGTCGGCATCGCCGGCCTGCTCGACCTCGGCGATGGTCTCGCCGGTGGCCGGATCGACCGAGGGGAAGGTCTCGCCCGAGGTGGCGTCGACGAAGGCGCCGCCGATATGGTTCTTCACAACGCCGTAGCGCATTTTTCAAACTCCCCGCCTGGAAGGGCCGCCGCTTGTTCGGAGCCGTTTTCCGCTTTTCGATATGAACTCAACTTCCAAATGCAAGCCGGCGCCCTCGCCTCCGGCCAATCCTCGGCGCCAACTCCCGGCGCCTGACCTCAGCGGCTGAGGCCGAGCAGCATGAACTGACTGTCGACGAAGCCGGTCGCCACACTCCTGGCCATGCGGCCATCCGGATCATTGGCAAGGGTGGCGCGCAGCCAAAGCCCGTCGATCATCGCGGCGATGGTCTCGGCCAGCGCCCGCGCCGGCTCCGGCCGCAGCACCGGCAGCAGCGCATGGGCGAGATTGCCCGCGATGCGGCGATGATAGGCCCGCTGTACCCGGGCAAAGCGCGGCGAATGCGGCACCTGTCCCCAGAAAGCCAGCCAGACCGTGCCGATGCGCCGTTCGAACTGGCTGACCCCGAGCATCGTCTCGATCACCGCCTGGACACGAGCCCGCGGCGTAGTGGCGTCGCGCAGGCGGGCTGCGGCCCCCCGCGACAACTGCCGGGCGAGATGACGCAGGGTCGCTTCCAGGAGCCCGTCCTTGTCCCCGAAATAGAAGGAGACCAGGCCGGTGGAGACGTCCGCGCGGCGGGCAATCTCCGCAATCGTCGTGGCATTGAAGCCGAGTTCGCCGATCGCCTCGATGGTCGCTTCGATCAACTGCCGACGCCGCACATCTCCGGCGTCGACGCGACGCAGACGGATCGGGCGTTGGTTGGTTGAGGTGAGTTGAGCGGCCATGGCCAATACAATATTTTGAACGTTCAATCAGTCAAGAGCCGATCGCCATGCCGACGCCGATTCTTGGCGGCGATCGGAACTGGAGACCGGCGTCGATCCCCTTTCCATTTTCCTGCGAAGGCGGCATGCTGGCGTGCGACGAGCCCAAGCGTTCGCGATTTGCGGAATCACAAAAAATCGCCAAGGCGCTCTAGCCAATCCGGTGGATTGGCCTGAAAACAAGGAGCTGGAGCACATAAGCGCTCAGTCATGAGCGCGCTTTGCTCCAGGAATCAGACGGGAGGAACAACCGGATGCGCGACAAGTCGACCGAAGGCCAACTCGTACCAGGGCTTAATGTCATCGAGACGACGGAAACGGATAATGTCCTGCGCTGGGATGGCCATATGGTCTATGTCGAGCACAAGGTCTTCCATAACGGGCAGGTGGTCCACGAGCGCTACAAGCGCCGCGTCACGACCGAAGTCGCCAAGGCCCTGCTGACCACGATCCAGCTGAACGGCTGAGCGAAGCGCGAATGTCGTCGCACCATGCCGGGCATGGTGCGATCTTCGCTTTGCTGCGATCGTGGCTTTCCGCCCTCGCAAAAACAAAAAGCGCGCCGAAGCGCGCTTTTCAGAACGAAAGGATGAGCGAACTCAGCTCAGCGCCTTCTGCAATTCCTTGATCTGGCCGAGCTTGAGATCGGCCAGGGCCTTGGCGGCATCGTCGACAGCGGCCTGGACTGCAGCCTCGGCGGCGGCGATTTCCTGGCTCAGCTTATCGGGCGTCAGTTCCTCGATCGGAACGGCCTGCTCGGCAAGGATGGTGAGGCCCTGCGGATTGACATCCGCGAAGCCGCCGCGCACGAACAGATGACGAGACGAGCCGCCGGCGGTTTCCTTGACCACGATGATGCCGGGCCGGATGGTCGACATCACCGGAGCGTGCTGGGACAGCACCTCGAAATCGCCTTCGCTGCCCGGCACGACGACGGATTCGACAGGGCCGGAGAACAGCAGCTTCTCAGGCGTGACGAGTTCGAATTGGAAGCTGGCCATCGATGCGGTCCTTGATTTCCAGAAGAGGGGCGCCTGGCGGCGCCCCCATTAGCCTTGTTACGCAGCCTCGGCGGCGAGGCGCTTGCCCTTTTCGACGGCCTGCTCGATGGTGCCGACCATGTAGAAGGCGGCTTCCGGCAGGTAGTCGTACTGGCCTTCCACGATGCCCTTGAAGCCCTTGACGGTGTCCTCGATCGGAACCTGCACGCCGTCCGAGCCGGTGAACACCTTGGCGACGTCGAAGGGCTGCGACAGGAAGCGCTCGACCTTGCGGGCGCGGGCCACGGTGAGCTTGTCCTCTTCGGACAGTTCGTCCATGCCGAGAATGGCGATGATGTCCTGCAGAGACTTGTAGCGCTGCAGGATCTGCTGGACCGAACGAGCCACCGCATAGTGTTCCTCGCCGACCACGGCCGGGGAGAGCATGCGCGAGGTGGAGTCGAGCGGGTCGACCGCCGGATAGATGCCCTTTTCAGCGATCGAGCGCGACAGCACGGTCGTGGCGTCCAGATGGGCGAAGGAGGTGGCGGGCGCCGGGTCGGTCAAGTCGTCGGCCGGCACGTAGATGGCCTGCACCGAGGTGATCGAGCCCTTGGTCGTGGTGGTGATGCGCTCCTGCAGCGCGCCCATGTCGGTGGCGAGCGTCGGCTGATAGCCCACGGCCGAAGGAATACGGCCGAGAAGCGCCGACACTTCAGAGCCGGCCTGGGTGAAGCGGAAGATGTTGTCCACGAAGAACAGCACGTCCTGGCCCTGGTCGCGGAAGTTCTCGGCGACGGTGAGGCCGGTCAGAGCGACGCGGGCGCGGGCACCCGGCGGCTCGTTCATCTGGCCGAACACCAGGGCACACTTCGACTGGATGCCCTTGGGGTTGTGCGGATCGTCGTTCACGCCGGCTTCGATGAACTCGTGATAGAGGTCGTTGCCTTCGCGGGTGCGCTCGCCGACGCCGGCGAACACCGAGAAGCCGCCATGGGTCTTAGCGATGTTGTTGATCAGCTCCTGAATGAGCACGGTCTTGCCGACGCCGGCGCCGCCGAACAGGCCGATCTTGCCGCCCTTGGCGTAGGGAGCCAGGAGGTCGACGACCTTGATGCCGGTGACCAGGATCTGGGCTTCGGTCGACTGCTCGGCAAAGGTGGGCGCCGCAGCGTGGATCGGGCGAACGCCGTCACCGTTGACCGGACCGGCTTCATCGATCGGCTCGCCGATCACGTTCATAATGCGGCCGAGCGTGGCATTACCGACCGGCACGGCGATCGGGGTGCCGGTGTCGGTGACTTCCTGGCCGCGGACCAGACCTTCGGACACGTCCATGGCGATGCAGCGCACGGTGGATTCGCCCAGATGCTGGGCGACTTCCAGCACGAGGCGCTGGCCGTTGTTGGTGGTCTCAAGCGCGTTCAGAATCTCGGGCAGATGCTCGTCGAACTGCACGTCGACGACGGCGCCGATGACCTGCACAACGCGTCCGGTCTTGTTGGCCATGGGGTTCTCCAAAAGTCTCTTCTATACTTGAAACGGATCAGACGACGGTCAACGTGACCGGCACGTTGTTGCGAGTCGCCCGGGAATAGGGGCAGATCTGGTGGGCTTCTTCGACCAGCGCCTTGACGGTGGCAGGATCGGCGCCGGGAACATGGACCTTCAGCTCTACCGCGAGAGCGAAGCTGACATCGTCCTTGCTCAGGGTGACCTGGCAGGTGATCTTGGCCGTGTTGCCATCGATGCCATGCTTGCGGCCCAGCGCCACGATCGCCTGGCCATAGCAGGCCGAATAGCCCAGCGCGAAGAGCTGCTCGGGGTTGTGGCCTTCGCCATTGCCGCCCAGCTCCTTGGGGAACGCCATGGCGAGCGCCAGCCCGCCATTGTCGAGAATCGCACGGCCTTCACGGCCACCCTTGGTCGAGGCAGAAGTCGTATAAGACATCACGAATCTCCTTGTTCCCATATGCGATCGCGGCCTGCAAAGGCCGCAAACGCCTTAGAGTGCTTCCGCACCCGAGATGATTTCGATCAGTTCCTTGGTGATCATCGCCTGGCGCGTGCGGTTGTAGGTGATCGTCTGCTTCTTGATCATCTCGCCGGCATTGCGGGTGGCGTTGTCCATGGCGCTCATCTGCGCTCCATAGAAGGAGGCATTGTTCTCGAGCAGGGCGCGCAGCACCTGCACCGAGATGTTGCGCGGCAGGAGATCGGCGAGGATGGCGCCCTCGTCCGGCTCATAGTCATAGGCAACCTTCTGCGCGCCTTCCTGGACGACCGGCACTTCGGCCGGGATCAGCCGCTTGGCGGTCGGGATCTGCGAGATCACCGACTTGAAGGTCGAATAATAGAGCGTGCAGACGTCGAAGGCGCCTTCGGCGTAGAGCTTGCGGATCTTCGCACCGACCTGATCGGCATGCTCGAAGCCGAGCTGACGAACGGAGCGGAAATCGACCAGCTCGATGATGTGCTTCTCGAACTGGCGCTTGAGCACGTCAAAGCCCTTGCGCCCAACGCACAGGATCTTCACCGTCTTGCCCTGGCCGAGCAGCGCCGTCGCCTGCTCGCGGGCAAGGCGGGCGATCGAGGTGTTGAACGCACCGCACAGGCCACGTTCGCCGGTGCAGACCACCAGCAGATGGGTCTGGTCCTTGCCGTTGCCCGCCAGCAGCGGCGGGGCCTGGCGCGGATCGGCGATCGAGCCGGCGAGATTGGCCAGCACGGCGTCGATGCGTTCGGCATAGGGACGCGCCGCCTCGGCCGCCGTCTGGGCGCGGCGCAACTTGGCGGCCGCGACCATCTGCATGGCCTTGGTGATCTTCTGCGTCGCCTTCACCGAGGCAATGCGGTTTCTAAGGTCCTTAAGCGATGCCATCGCTTCGCCTTCCTATCAGTGCTTGCGGATCAGGCGAAGGTCTTGGCGAACGCCTCGACCTGGTCCTTGAGCTTGGCGGCAACGTCGTCGCTGAGATCACCGGAAGAACGGATCGCCTCGAGGATCGAGCCCTCGGCGCGCAGCTTGGCGAGCAGACCCGTTTCGAAGGGCTTCACCTTGCTGACCTCGATCTTGTCGAGATAGCCGTTGACGCCGGCGTAGATCACCACGACCTGCTCTTCCATCTTCAGCGGCGAGAACTGGCCCTGCTTCAGGAGCTCGGTCAGGCGGGCGCCGCGGGCGAGCAGACGCTGGGTGGTGGCGTCGAGGTCGGAGCCGAACTGGGCGAAGGCGGCCATTTCGCGATACTGGGCGAGCTCGCCCTTGATCTTGCCGGCAACCTTCTTCATCGCCTTGGTCTGCGCCGAGGAGCCGACACGCGACACCGACAGACCCACGTTCACGGCAGGACGGATGCCCTGGTAGAAGAGGTCGGTCTCGAGGAAGATCTGGCCGTCGGTGATCGAGATCACGTTGGTCGGAATGTAGGCCGACACGTCGTTGGCCTGGGTTTCGATGACCGGAAGGGCGGTCAGCGAGCCGAGACCGGCATCCTTGCCCATCTTGGCGGCGCGCTCGAGCAGGCGGGAATGCAGGTAGAACACGTCGCCCGGATAGGCTTCGCGGCCCGGCGGGCGGCGCAGCAGCAGCGACATCTGGCGATAGGCGACGGCCTGCTTGGACAGATCGTCATAGATGATCACGGCATGCATGCCGTTGTCGCGGAAATATTCGCCCATGGCGCAGCCGGCGAACGGCGCCAGGAACTGCATCGGGGCCGGGTCGGAAGCGGTCGCGGCGACGACGATCGAGTAGTCGAGCGCACCGTTCTCTTCCAGCACCTTGACGAACTGGGCAACGGTGGAGCGCTTCTGGCCGACGGCGACGTAGACGCAATAGAGCTTCTTGGTCTCGTCGTCGCCCTGGTTGAGCGGCTTCTGGTTGAGGATGGTGTCGAGCGCCACGGCGGTCTTGCCGGTCTGGCGGTCGCCGATGATCAGCTCGCGCTGGCCGCGGCCGATCGGGATCAGGGCGTCGATGGCCTTCAGGCCAGTAGCCATCGGCTCGTTCACCGACTTGCGCGGGATGATGCCGGGCGCCTTGACGTCCACGCGGGCGCGGGTATCAGCCTGGATCGGGCCCTTGCCGTCGATCGGGTTGCCGAGGGCGTCAACCACGCGGCCGAGCAGGCCCTTGCCGACCGGCACGTCCACGATGGCGCGGGTGCGCTTGACGGTGTCGCCTTCCTTGATCTCGCGGTCGGAACCGAACAGCACGATACCGACATTGTCGGTTTCGAGGTTCAGCGCCATGCCACGCACGCCGCCAGGGAACTCGACCATCTCACCGGCCTGGACGTTGTCGAGGCCATAGACGCGGGCAATACCGTCACCGACGGAGAGAACCTGACCGACTTCGGAAACTTCGGCTTCCTGGCCGAAATTCTTGATCTGGTCCTTCAGAATGGCGGAAATTTCTGCGGCGCGGATGTCCATCAGCCGACCTCTTTCATGGCGATCTTGATCGATTGGAGTTTGGTCTTGAGCGAGGCGTCGATCATGCGGCTACCGATCTTGACGATCAGACCGCCGATCAGGCTCGGGTCGACCTTGACGTTGAGGGAGATGTCCTTGCCGGTCGCGCTCTTGAGCGAGTCCTTGAGGACATTGAGATTGTCGTCGGAGAGCGGCTGGGCCGCCGTGACTTCGGCGCTCGCCTGTCCGCGCGCCTTGGCGACCAGCGCGGTGAAGGCGGAGATCATGTCGCCAACCGCGAAGAGGCGGCGGTTATGGGCGGCAAGCTTGATGAAATTGGCGGCAATACCACCGATACCGGCGCGCTCGAGCACGGCCGTTACGGCTTTGGTCTGCTCTTCGGAGGAAAAGACGGGGCTGCGGACGAGGCGCTTGAGATCGGCGCTTTCCTCGACGAGGCCATTGAAACGGCCAAGATCGGCTGCAACGGAATCGATGGCGTTCTGCTCACTGGCGAGCTCGAACAAGGCATTGGCATAGCGGCTTGCCATGCCGGATACGATCGGTTCTTCCCCTGCCACCGCGTGTCTCTCTGCTGAAACCACTTCGGGAGAACAGCAGTCCAGCCGGGATTCCCCGCACCCGACCGCCCAACCCCTTGGCGGATATGTTGAATTTCCTCACGGTTGCAGGAAGGACAAGGTCCCGCCCCTGCAACACGAGCGCTCACCTAACACACAGGCTTGGCCGACGCAACAAGAGGGAAACACCGAAAACGCGGCGAAAAAACCTCAATCCACCGGCAGAACCCGCCCCGTTTGTCACGGTTCTCGAATGAGAGCGGCGAGGACACCTTCCGCCATCCCGGATCGGAGGTCGGATTCGGCCACACGCCCGCGCGTCAGGTCCCGTGTTTCAGTGCACGAAAAGTTCCGGGCCCCGCCCCGGCGCCCGTACTCAAGACAAACAAAAGGGCCGGCAATCAGCCGGCCCGGACGAGATGCCGCGCGGAGAACCGCGCGCAATCTCAGGCGTCGGACTTCTGGGTCAGGATCTGGCGGCCGCGATACATGCCGGTCTTCAGATCGACATGATGCGGACGGCGCAGTTCGCCCGAATCCTTGTCCTCGACATAGGTCGGGGCCTTGAGGGCATCAGCGGAACGGCGGAAGCCGCGCTTCATGCGGGAGGTTTTTCGCTTCGGAACAGCCATTGGGGTATCTTCTTCGTGGCGTGCGGATGCCGTGACAGTCACGACAGGCCGATGACAAAATCGATTGAAGGCGCAGCCTATACAGGAAGAGAACTCAGGAAGAAAGAGGCTGGTGAGAGATTCTTTCGTCCGGGAAATAGCGCGGCCGGGACCGCGGAGCTGCAGACCTTATCTCACACAGTCGAAATAGCCGGACGAGTTGCGGGCGCGGTTGACGATCAGGCCCGCCAGGTTGCGCAGGCGCCGCGTCGGCGAGCCGGCGCTGCGGCGGATCGGATTGGGCAGCACCACCGCGAGCTGGGCCGCCTCGCGGGCATTGAGCCTGGAGGCCGGCTTCTTGAAATAATGCTGGGCTGCCGCCTCGATGCCGTAGATGCCGTCTCCCCATTCGGCCACGTTGAGATAGACTTCCAGCACGCGCTTCTTCGACCAGACCAGGTCGGTCCACACGGCCAGCGGCACCTCGAGCGGCTTGCGGGCGAAGGTCGGCAGCGGCCACAGATAGAGATTCTTCACCGTCTGCATCGCGATGGTGGAGGCGCCGCGCGAAGGGCCCTTTTCGCCGCCGCGTTCCAGCACGTCCGCGATGGCGCCGAAATCGACACCCCAGTGACGGCAGAACTGGCCATCCTCGGAGGCCATCACCGAGAAGCGGGCGACCGGCGCGATGTTTTCGATCGGCGTCCAGCGCCGGTCGACGGCTTGGCCGGTGAGATAGCGTCCCAGCATGGGCAGCGAGATCGGCGGCACCACCGTATAGAGGATGGTGAGCACCACGGGCAGGGCCGCGAGCCCGATCGCAACCATGACGAGGCGCCGCCATAGCGTGCGCGAGCTTCTCCTGACGGCCATTGCAACCCCAAGTTCCGGCCTGTCTTCGGGCGCTGCCGCGTCAGCCATCACCCCTGCCCGATCCCTCGTTTCACGCCTCGTCATAGCGCAAAGCGCCAGCCAGCGCACCCGGCTCGTCGCGAAGAGGTGGTGACGACCCGCCCCAGCACGACGGCTGCAGTTTTCATCCGAAGGAAATGCGGAGTGTCGGCCTCCTGGCCGACATCGTGAAAAAACGTGCTCGTCGGCGACCAGGATGTCGGCAAGGAGGCCGACACTCCGCATGGCCCGCACTCTTTTATTCAGATGCAACCGTAATCCTAGGCAAGTCGGCAGGCACAGATCATATTAGGACAACTGTTCTGCCAAGCTTCAGCGATCATGCATCCTAATATCACGTTCACCCAATTACGCTGTTTCGTCGCCGCAGCGGAGACCGGCGGTTTCACTGCCGCCGCCCAGCGCATCCATCTCACCCAATCGGCCGTGAGCCAGGCGATCGCCGGGCTGGAGGATGCTCTCGGCGCCAAGCTGCTGATCCGCACGCGCGTGGGCGTGAAGCTCACCGATCTCGGTGAGGCCGCCTTCGCGGAGGCCCAGGCCCTGTTGGCGGGCGCACAGCGCCTGGCCGCCGTCACCAAGGCCAGCGACAAGCTCTCCGGCACGACGCTGCGCATCGGCTCGGTGCAGAGCGCGGCGGCGAGATTGCTGCCTGGTTGGCTCAAACCGTTCCGGGCGCTCTATCCGCAAGCGGGTATCACCCTGCATCTGGGCACCGACGAGGAAGTGAATGACTGGGTGCTCGCCGATGCCGTCGATATCGGCATCAGCGGCGAGCCTCACCCCGACCTCGACAATACCATTGTCGCCAATGACGATTTCGTGCTGATCCTGCCCGGCGGCCATCCCCTGGCCAAGAACGCCTCGATCGGCCTGGACGCCATCGATGGCGAGCGCGCCATCTTCTCGGGCGGCGGCGGCAACCGCCAACTCGACGACGCACTGGCGGCAGCCCGCAGCAAGCCGAACATATTGTTCCTGGTGCGTGACAATGCCACCATCTTCGGCATGGTGCGCGAGGGCATCGGCCTCACCGTGATGCCCGACCTCACGCTGCCGGACGACACCAGCGGCCTCGCAGTCCGCCGGCTGACCCCGCCGCTGCGCCGAGACCTGCATGCCTCCGTCCGCAAGCAGGACATCAGCCCCGCCGGCCGAGCCTTCCTGGAACTGCTGCCGATCGGCAAATAGAACGCGCTTCAATTCAAGGGAGCGGGTATCAGCCCGTAGCGGCGCATGATGGCACCCATTTGCGCAAGATCGGGCGTGTCGGACGCCAGCAGTGCCGCCACTTCGCGGAAATAGTCGATGCCGAGCACGCCAGGCGTCAGCACGACGAGGCAGGTCGCCGGCACCTGTCCGTCATTGCGGAAGGCATGGACGGTGCCGCGCGGGATGAAGAGCGTCTCTCCCACGCTCAATCCAACTTCACCATCTCCGATTCGGAAGGTCATCTTGCCTTCGAGGCCATAGACCGTTTCGTCCCAGCTTTCGTGATAATGCGCGACCGGCATGCGGGCGTGCGGCTGGACGATCATCTCGAACATGTCGAGGCTGCCCTGCGTGTCCGCCTTGCTATGCAGGAAGCGCAGTTCCAGACCCTTGATGCTGATGACTTCCGACATGGCGCGATCCCCCTGGTCGCCAGTTTCGAGACAGAGATGAGCTGCGGCTCCCTGCGAGCTTGCGCTCCAATCGCTTCCCCGACAAGGGTGGGTTTTGCCGCCCGGCCGCGCTTCTCAGGCGGCTTCGGCCGCGGTCTCCAGCAGCCAGGCCAGGAAGAGTTCCGCACCCCGTCGAATGGGCGGGCGGGCCCGCACCCAGTAATTGCCGAGCAGCAACCCGTCCTGCGGGCCGACCACGGCCAGCAGGCCGTTGCGCAGTTCCCGCTCGATCAGGCGCGGCGAGGCCAGAGTCATGCCAAGGCCCGCACTCGCCGCCTCCCAGGCCGCATCGTCGATCTCGAAGCGATTGGCCATGCGCACCTCGCGCCAGTCGACGCCATTGACCTCGGCCCAGCGACGCCAGTCCCAATCGTCCTGCGTCGCCGAAATCAGGGCTCCCGAGCCGGCCAGTTCCGCGGCACCGGCATCGCGATAGCGGGCGGCAACCTCGGGTGCCGCCACCACGACGCAGACATCGTCGAACAGCACCGCTCCCCCCTGGACCGGATTTTCCGCGCGGGAATAGCCGATGACGAGATCGATGTCGTCATGGTCGGCCATTGCCGAGACCGGTGTCTCCAGGCGGACGCGGATGGAAGGATGAGCCTGGCGGAAGCGGCCGAGGCGCGGAATCAGCCAGCGCAGGGCCAGCGACACCGAGGCGCGCACGAGGACCTCGTTGGCGTCGCGCTGCAGCGCGGAAGCCGCCGCCGCGATCATGTCGAGCGCCGGCGCGGTCGCCGCCGCAAAACGCGCGCCCTCCGCCGTCAGCTCGATGGCATTGTTCGAACGGGCGAACAGGCGCACGCCGAGCCCTTCCTCAAGGTGGCGCACCTGATGGCTGACGGCGCTGGCCGTCACGCCCAATTCCTCGCCGGCCGCTTTCAGGCTGCCGAGGCGAGCCGCTGCCTCGAAGACGCGCACAGCGTTGAGGGACGGAAGACGGCGAGGCGTCTGCATCGATTTTCCTCATGCAGCAATCAAAGAACGCGTTTGTTTGCAGGGATGAAATCTGTGACCTCATCAAGCATGACGATTGCAGCAAAATCAACGCCGCTGGCTGGGACAGCCGGCATGAGTGCCAATGCCAAGGGCGCCCTCTGGCTCCTGGTCGGCACCGCTTTGTTCACCCTGATCTTCGCCTCCGGCCGTTTTGCCGGCCCCCTGCTCGCGATTCCGCAGATCCTCGTACTTCGCTATGCCAGCGGCTTCGTCACCACACTCGTCGTGGCCAAGGCCGGCGGGCAGTCCCTCACTGCCCTGCGCAGCCCGCGGCCGGGCCAGCATTTCCTGCGCGCCTGCTTCGGTAGTTTCGGTGGCCTGGCGGCGATCTATGCCGCCGCCCATATGCCGGTTGCCGCCGCCAGCGCCATCGGCCTGCTCGAAGGCATCTTCGTGGTCGCGCTCGCCGTCGTCATGCTGGGTGAGACCGTGGGCTGGCGCCATTGGCTGGCCGGCCTCACCTGCGGCCTCGGGGCGCTCGCGGTGGTGATCGGCCAGCATTCGGCCGCCACATCGTTCGGCGACGTCACCGTTCCCGCCGCGATGGCCCTGCTTGGCGCCGTGCTGATGGCCTTCGAGATCATCTATGTGAAACGGCTGACCAAGGGCGATACCCCGCTCTCCATGCTGGCCCATGTCAACCTCTTCAGCTTCCTCCTGATGCTGGTGCCGGCTTGGCTGAGCTGGAAGATCGTCGGTCCTGGCCCGATCCTAGCCTGCCTGATGCTCGGGCCGGTGGCGATCCTCGCCCAATATTGCAACATCAGGGGCTATCGGCTCGCCGACATCGCGGTGGCCGGGCCGATCGGCTATAGCTGGATCGTGTTCGCCGCCCTGCTCGGCCTCCTCGCCTTCGGCGAGGTTCCCGACCTCAAGGCCGCGCTCGGCTGCCTCACCATCCTCGCCGGCGGCTATTGGCTGACCCGGCTCCCCGCGACCAGCGGCGGCTGAGAGACGATCTCATCCGCCCGTCTGGGTGATCACCATCTCCAGCATCTGCGAGGCCTTGGTGCGGTAGCGCTCGCGGTGGCGCAGCATGCGGAAAGCCCGCGGCGGCATGTCGAAGGCGATCCGCACCAGCCGCCCCGCCTGCAAATCGGGCGCCGCGACGAGTTCCGACATCACGGTGGCAAATGGCCCCGAGCGCACGGCCGAACGCACGGCCTCGTTCGAGGGCAGCACCAGAGCGATCTCGAGGGCGCCTGGGTCGACGTCCCGCGCCCGCAAGGCCTCCTCGAAGACAGAGCGGGTGCCGGACCCTTCCTCGCGCATGATCCAGCGCGCGGTGGCGATGTCATAGGGCCGCACCGTACGCCCGTCGGCCCAGGGATGGCCCGGCGCCACCACCACGATCAACCGGTCATGCGCCACCGTCTGCACCGCCAGGGCCGGCTCGTCGATGGCGCCCTCGATGAAGCCGATCTCGGCCGCCCCTTCCAGCACGGCCTGGGTAACGCTCTGGGTGTTGCCGATCTCCAGCCTGAGATCGACATGCGGATGCACGTCATGATAGCGCGCCAGGAAGGGCGCCACCCAATAGCTTGCAATGGTCTGGCTGGCATGCACGACAAGCGAGCCGCGCGCGCCGCTACCAAGTTCGGACAAAGCCAGCTCCGCCGCCTTGGCCGAAGCGAGCGTCGCCCGCGCCGTGGGCAGGAACTCCCGCCCGCCCGGCGTCATCTCGATGCGGCGGCCGACGCGATGGAACAAAGCCGCGCCGTAACGATCCTCCAGCACGCGGATGGCCGAGCTGACGGCCGAAGGCGTCAGATGCAGTTCGCCCGCGGCCTGCGTCAGGTGTTCACGCTCGGCGACCGCCACAAAAATTCTGAGCTGCTCCAGGGTCATCGCAAAACCATTTGATTTTATCGAATGATTTCTACACTATTTTGAAATGGATTGAACAGAGCCAATAAGGCAGAAGAAACCTGTGAATTGCAGGTGGATCATGAGCAGCAAATTCGGCAGCCGGTTCAGCGATAGGACAGGACTTCGCGGGATTCTTCCCGGCGCGGGCCTGTGCATCGTCGTCACCGCCCTCGCCATGGGCGCCGAGCTCATCGAGGCCAAGCTGTTCGGCAAGGCCTGGCTGGAGGCTCTCGTTCTCGCCATCCTGATCGGCGCCCTGATCCGTACCTTCGCCCAGCCGCATGCCCGCTTCGATCGCGGCATCACCTTCGGCGCCAAGACCCTGCTGGAGGTCGCCGTCGTCCTGCTCGGCGCTTCCGTCAGCGCTGCCGCCATCGCCGATGCCGGGCTCGGCTTGATGGCGGGCATTGCCGGCGTGGTGATGGTGTCGATC
Source organism: Labrys sp. E2SS-1L (assembly GCF_057073705.1). Classification (NCBI taxonomy): domain Bacteria; kingdom Pseudomonadati; phylum Pseudomonadota; class Alphaproteobacteria; order Hyphomicrobiales; family Xanthobacteraceae; genus Labrys; species Labrys sp. E2SS-1L. Next base: position 509,679 of record NZ_CP172712.1, read on the forward strand.
ATGCTGAGCTTCGGCATCGGCCGCGCCTTCGGCCTGCCGCACAACATGGCCCTGCTGGTCGCCTGCGGCAATTCGATCTGCGGCAACTCGGCCATCGCCGCCACCGCGCCGGTGATCGGCGCCAACGGCAAGGACGTCGCCGCCTCGATCGCCTTCACCGCCGTGCTCGGTGTGGTCGCCGTGATCGGCCTGCCGCTGCTGGTGCCGGCCCTCGACCTCACCCCGGGCCAATATGGCGTGTTCGCCGGACTGACCGTCTATGCCGTGCCGCAGGTCCTCGCCGCCACCGCGCCGGTCGCCGCCCTCAGCGTGCAGATCGGCACCCTGGTCAAACTCGCCCGCGTGCTGATGCTCGGCCCGGTCATCGTGGTACTCGCCTTGATCAGCGAAAGCCAGCGCAAGGCCGCCCCCGCCGAGGCCGGAACAGCCAGCCGCGCGCGTCCCCGCCTCGGCCAGATCGTGCCCTGGTTCATCATCGGCTTCCTGGCCATGATGGCGCTGCGCTCCTTCGGCCTCCTGCCGCAGGCCTCGCTCCAGCCGATCGCCTCGGCCGCCAATACGCTCACCATCATCTCGATGGCCGCGCTCGGCCTCACCGTCGACATCCGCGCAGTCGCCAAGGCCGGCCCGCGGGTGACCTCGACGGTGATTTTGTCCCTGCTCGCTCTTGGCGTGATCAGCTACGCGCTCATCGTCCTGCTCAAGGTTGCCTGAAGACCGTTTTCAGCAGGGCGCTCGCCTCGTCCCAGCTCCCCGTCGCCAGCGAGTGCGGCGAGGCACCATCTTCGGGCGAATGCCAGCGCAGCGGCAAAGCGCCCGGCCTCGATACGATCTGCCTGGGCCGAAAGCGCAGCAATTGCTCGGCGCCTTCGAAGGCGGCGATCTCCGGCCCCTCCAGGATCACCTCGCCGTCTCCCGAGAGCTGGAGCAGGTCTCCCGTCGCGAAATCGACGAAAGTGAAGCCGCAGCGCGGATCGACCAGGATGTTGCCCAGCGTGTTGAAGAAGAGATTGCCGGCAAAATCCGGCATCAGCAGGCTGCCGTCCTCCTGTACCGCCACGAAGCCCGGCCGGCCGCCGCGATGGGAGACGTCGACCTGCCGGTGGCCGGCCGCGCCCACCACCGAAGACGCGATGAAGAGTGTCTCGGCGCCGGCGATCAGAGCCGCCGCAGGGCCTTCGATGCGATCGAAGCGCCGGACCGGCAGCGTGGAAGCCGCGGCCGGATCGCGAGCGAAGCTGAAGTCGCGCAAGCGGATATAGCGCGGGCAATTGCCGAAGCTCTCGCCGACCTCGACGTCGAAGGCGTCCGGGCCCGTGCGCCGCACCGTGCCGTTGAGCCGATTGCGCCGCCTCGTATGCAGCTCGATGCCGAGCAGGCCGATCGCGGCACCATCCTCCAGGCCGGAAGCCGCAGGGTCGGCAGGATCCGCCATGGCTGCCACATGCAGCGCGTGGGGCTCGGGCGAATGGAGGAACCCCGGCCGGCCGGCCAGGATCGTTGCCCAGATCTCACCGGCACGATCGGCGGCACCGACGACGATGAAGGGAAGCAACGGGTAGAAATCGCGATGCTGCTCGATCAGATGGTCACGCAGCACGCGCCGCCCGACCACATCCATGCGCTCGGCGGCTCCCGCCCGGCGCTGCAGGGCGAGCTCGCCCTCATGCCACGGTGAATCCGTGGCGACAGGCACATTGCCATCCATGACATTTGCCTTTCGAAAGCGTTTGCGATGAGACGGAGCCGCCTCAGGCGGCCAGCCCGATAGCGGTCTTCTGGAACGGCACGAAACCCGGCAGGGCCTCGACCCGCCGCAACCACGCGCCGATCTGCGCATAGGGCGTCAGATCGACATTCCCCTCTGGGGCCGAGGCGATATAGCTGTAGAGCGCCACGTCGGCAGCAGTCGGGCGATCGAGAGCGACCCAGTCGTGTCCGATCAATTCCTGGTCGATCAGCTTGAGAATGGCGTGCGCCGCCGCCAATGTCTGCTCGACATCATATTTGGCGCCAAAGACCGTGATCAGGCGAGCGGCGGCCGGGCCCATCCGGAGCTGGCCGGCCGCGACCGAGAACCAGCGTTGCACGGCCGCCGCGGTGGCCGGCTCGGTCGGCAGCCAGCTCTCCAGGCCGAGCTTGCGGGCGACATAGACCATGATGGCGAGCGAATCCGGCACGATCACGCCGCCATCGTCGAGAACCGGTACCTGGCCCAGCGTGTTGAGCTTGAGGAAATCCGGCCTCTTGTGTTCGCCGGCCTTCAGGTCGACATCCACCAGTTCATGGGGCACGCCCACCAGCGACAGAAACAAGTGGGCCCGATGGGAATGGCCCGACAGGGGATAGTGATAGAGCTTCATAGGTAACCTCCTCGCCAATGCCGGCGTCGTAGGAGGATTTTGATCATTTCGATTGGGATAGAGAATATGGATTGCATGCAAGGCATCATTCCCAATATTGAAATAATCATTCGACCGCGATAGCAGAGGGAAGTTCATGGATCGCTGGCAGGCCATGCGGGTCTTCGTGAAGGTGGCCGAGAGCGGCGGCTTCGCCGAGGCAGCCCGCCGTCTGTTCATGAGCCCGCCCGCAGTCACCCGGTCCGTCGCCTTTCTCGAAGATGCCATTGGCGCGCAGCTTCTGGTGCGCACCACCCGCTCGCTCAAGCTCACGGAGACCGGAGAGCGCTACCTGCATGACTGCCAGCGCATCCTGGCCGACCTTGCCGACGCCGAAGCGGCTGCCGCCGGCTCCTACACCACGCCGACGGGCACGCTGATCGTCACCGCGCCCGTGATGTTCGGCCAGCTCTATATCCTGCCCGTGGTGATGGATTATCTCGACCGGCATCCGGTCGTCAGCGCGCAGACCCTGTTCCTCGACCGCATCACCAATCTGGTCGAGGAAGGCATGGACGTTGCCATCCGCATCAGCCATTTGCCGGATTCGGAACTGACGGCGATCCGGGTCGGCAGCATGCGGCGGGTGATCTGCGCCTCTCCCGCCTATCTCGCCGAACATGGCGAGCCGCGCAGTCCCGCCGACCTAGCCGGTCACAGCGTCATCGCCAGGATCGGTGCCTGGCCTCGACTGGAATGGCGCTTCGGCCGCGACGAAAAGATCCATGTCGGCATCCAGCCGCGGCTGATGTGCAACCTCAACGAATCGGGGATCTCGGCTGCCATCTCCGGCTGGGGGCTGGTGCGCGTTTTCGCCTATCAGGTCGACACGGCCCTGCGAGAAGGCGCGCTGCGCACCGTGCTGACCGAGTTCGAGGAAGAGCCGGTGCCGATCCATATCGTGCATGCCGGCGGCCGGGCTCCCTCCGCCAAGGTGCGCTCCTTCGTCGATTTCGCCGTGGAACGCCTGCGGGCGAATCCGATCTTCGGCGACCTTGCGCGAGCTCGCCCACTCTCCTAGATAGGAGACGTCGGCCACCCCAGTGAGTGAGAAGCAATTGATCTGAACCTGACCGCAACACCGCTTTGCCTTGTGTCAGGGATCATCCATTCTCATGCCTGCTTCGATTACGCTCTCCAATCTCTCCTGGTCCACGCCTGACGGCCATGCACTGTTCTCCGGGCTCGACCTGAGCGTCGGCCCCGAACGGTCCGGCTTCGTCGGCCGCAACGGCGTCGGCAAGACGACCTTACTCAAACTGATAGCAGGGGATCTCCAGCCCCGTTCCGGCCGTGTCATCGTCCATGGCAGCCTGGGACGCCTGCGTCAGGTCGTCCAAGTCGGACCGGATGAGACTGTCGCCGACCTCTTCGGCGTAACGCAGGCCCTCGCCTTGCTTGCCCGCGCGGAAGCCGGCCTTGCCTCCGCCGAAGATCTCGTCACCGCCGACTGGACCCTGGAGGCCCGTCTCGCCGCGGCCTTCGCCCGGGTCGGCCTACCGATCGAACCCGATACCCCTCTGACGACATTGTCGGGCGGGCAGCGCACGCGGATCGGCCTGGCGGCGCTGGTCTTCGCCGAGCCGGACTTCCTGCTGCTGGACGAGCCGACCAACAATCTCGACCGCGAGGGCCGAAAGGCCGTCATCGATCTCCTCGCCGGCTGGCGCGGCGGGGCGGTGGTGGTCAGCCACGACCGCGAACTGCTCGAGGCCATGGATGCCATCGTCGAGCTGACCTCGCTCGGCGCCAGCGTCTATGGCGGCAATTGGAGCCAGTACCGGGCACGCAAGGCCCTGGAGCTGGCGGCAGTCCGCCATGATCTGGGCGAGGCCGAGAAGCAGCTTGATGAAGCCGAGCGCAAGGCTCAGATCGCCGCCGAACGCAAGGCACGCAAGGACAGCGCGGGCCGCAAGGCGCGAACCAGGGGCGACGCCCCCCTGCTGCTGCTCGACGCGAAGAAGGAACGCAGCGAAAAGAGCGGAGGCGCGGGAGCCCGCCTGGCCGAACGGCAGCAGTCACAGGCGAGCGAAGCTCTCTCCAAGGCGCGCGAACGCCTCGAGATCCTGCAACCCTTGTCGGTGAAACTCGCGTCCACGGGTCTGCCCGCCGACAAGGTGGTCCTGCGCCTCGATGCGCTGCGTTTTGGCTACGAGCCGCTTCGGCCTGTCCTGGACGACCTCCGCTTCACCCTCGCAGGGCCCCAGCGCGTCGCCGTGACCGGTGCGAATGGCAGCGGCAAGACGACGTTGCTCGGCCTGGTCACCGGGCGGCTGCAACCCCAGGCCGGCCATGTCTGGGTCCTGCCCGGCTTCGCGCTGCTCGACCAGGAGGTGAGCGTGCTCGACCCGTGCGAGACGATCCGCGACAATTTCAAGCGGCTCAATCCGCGATCGGACGAGAATACCTGCCGTTCAGCCCTGGCCCGTTTCATGTTCCGGGCAGACGCGGCTCTCCAGAAGGCCGGCAGCCTCAGCGGCGGACAGATGCTGCGGGCCGGCCTCGCCTGCGTCCTGGGCGGAGAGCGGCCGCCGCAATTGCTGATCCTGGACGAGCCGACCAATCATCTCGACATCGATGCGATCGAGGCGGTGGAAGCAGGCTTGCGTGCCTATGATGGCGCCCTGCTGGTGGTCAGCCACGACGAGAGCTTCCTTGATGCCATCGGCATCTCGCACAGGCTGGAACTGCCGCCGGCGACTTGACCCCGCCGGGACCCGGGCCGTATTGTGGGACATCGATAGGGGATGGAGTCCCCCCAAACCGCCGCAAGGCTGATGACTCCTACCAGGTGCTTGGCGCCGGTAGGAGTTCGTTCCAACTCCCGCTTTCGTCGAAGTGCCGCAGCGATCTCCCTGGAGGTATGCCATGCGCCCTTCGCGGCCAGGACGGCCGATCCCGCTTCTCCTCCTGCGCATCTGGCTGATTTTGGCTGTCCTCGGCCTGATCGGCCTTGCCATCGCCTGGCGGCTGGGGCTGATTCCGCCATGAATCACGGAGTGTCGGGATTTCAGATTGGCGGTGGCCTAAACCCAATACCATTCACGCGAGCGCCTTCAAGTTTGCACTACCCTTGTCATTGCCGGGCTTGACCCGTCAATCCAGCCCGGAGCCCGGTCAAGTCGCGGGTTTCTGGATAGCCGGGTCAAGCCCGGCTATGACAAATCGTAGTGGTTCCTTGCTTGGTGATCCGCATTGGGCCTAAGCCCGGCTATCCTCATCAGACCAGCCTATTGCCGCCGAAATCTTCATCTCTCTCTCACCGAATTTTCGGAGCATCCATGTCACCCGTGCTCGCCAACACCATCATGATCGCCATCGGCGGCGCCATCGGCTCCGTCGGCCGCTATTGGATCGGTTTGTGGATGGCGCCCTACAGCGAAAACCTGCCCTGGGCGACCATTCTCATCAACATCGCCGGCTCCTTCGCCATCACCTTCTTCGGCACCCTGACCCTCGCCAATGGCCGGGCGCCCCTGCCCGATCTCTGGCGGCTGTTCTTCATGGTCGGCATCTGCGGCGGCTTCACCACCTTCTCGTCCTTCAGCCTGCAGACCTTCGAACTCCTGCACATGAACATGCCGCTGCGCGCCCTGATCAATGTCGGTGTGTCCGTGGTGCTCTGCGTCGCCGCCTCGGCACTCGGCTTCTATGGCGCGGCAACCATCAATGGCACGCAGCAGGCAGCGCAGGTTCAGATCGACGAGGAAACATCCTGATCTTCGGGCATCAACTGCCGATCTCGATGTTGGAGACGTCGAAATCCTGGTGATGGGCGATGGTGGCGGCGCCGATGGCGCATTCCATTTCGCCCAGGGTCGAAAGACGGATCTGCGGCCTGGTCATGCCCGGCACGATACCAGCGCCGACGGCTTGCGACAGTCGATCAAGGCGGGCGGCGAGCACAGGGCGCATGGCGCCCCCGAGCACGATCGTCGAGGGGTTGAAGATGTTGGCGAGCGAGGTCAGCCCGATGATGAGGTGGCTGGCGAGTTCGTCCATGGCCGCGCCGGCACCGCGATCGCCGGCCTGGGCGGCAGCCGCCACCATGGCCGGCAAGGCGGAAAGAGAATCGACGCCGAAGCCCTGCCCCGGCCGATAGAAACGATCGAGCGCGGCGATGTTGACGAAGCTCTCCAGGCAGCCCTGCTGCCCGCAGGAGCAGCGCGGCCCCGCTTCGCGGATGCGGATATGGCCGAACTCGTTGCCGGTGCCCTCAGCTCCGCGGACGAGCCGCCCGTTGACGATGGCCGCCCCGCCGCACCCGGCTCCGAGCTTGAGATAGACGATGGCGTCGGCCTGCAGTCCGGGCTGGGTATAGACTTCGCCGAAGGCGGCAGCGTGGGCATTGTTCTCGACGAAGACGGGCGCGCTGAGCGCCTTCTCGGCCAATGCCTTCAGGTTGAGATCCTTCCAGCCCAGCATGGGCAGATGCACGACATAGCCATCCGAGCGCACCAGGCCGGGCACGGTGATGCCGATGGAACGCAAAGGCTGCGCCAAGCCGCGGGCATAGGTGGCGATGGCATCAACAGCTGCCTCCGGACCGACCGGATGGGCCAGCCGCGCCGTGCGGCTGTCGACCACCCCGAGCGCCAGGTCGATCAGGGCAAAGCGCACCACGCCGACGCCGATCTCGGCCCCGAGGAAATAGCCGCCGCTCGGATTGAGCGCGATGTCGACACCGGGCCGGCCGACATCCCGCCGCGGGCTGTCCTCACGGGAAGCTCGCCGCTCGACCAGAAGCGCGCTCGCCGTGAGGTTCTCGACCAGATTGGTGATGGTGGCAGGCGTCAAACCGAGGCGGCGGGCAAGTTCGGCCCGAGGCATCGCTCCCTGCAGGCGCAGCTGGGTGAGAATGCGCCGCTCGTTCACATAACGCGCGAAGGTCTGGTCAGCCATGGTGTCGCCTCCGCCCGAATCTCTAGAATGGCTTTGCGATTCGACCGAATCACCTAAAGCAAAGTGCGTTCAAGCGCGAACGCCCATTTGCTCTAACTCTTTGTTCCGACGCGTCTTTGCGATTCTTGGTGATTCCACCAAATCGCAAAACGCTTTAGAGCAAAGCGCGTTTAGACGGAAACACTGGTTTACTCTCACTCTTTAGTTCCAGGCCAATCCTGCGGATCGGCTGAAGCGTCTTTGCCATCCTTGGCGATTCCGCCAAATCGCAAAACGCTCCGGAAACACGAGGACGCTTTGATACGGACAGTAAGAACAGAAGACGCGTCCGGCTCAAACACGCTTTACCATGGGCCAAACTATTGAGGACGAACGTTTGCCTGGCTGGAGGCATTTTCCCAAAGCGCCAAAGCACCAAAGCACCCCTGCCATGCCCGGGGACGATAGCAGCAAAAGCCTTGCACTTCATATTTGTTTAGATAATAAATAAATTATAGAAAACACAGGAAGTCCTGATGCCGAAGAAGGAAGAGCGCCGCCTCAAGGTCGGCGTGCTGGGCTGTGGCCCGATCGCCCAGGCCGCTCATTTCGAAAGCTGCACCAAGGCGCGCAATGCCGACCTCTACGCCATCTGCGACGTCGCGCCCGACCTCCTGGAGCGCATGGCCTGGACCCATCAGCCCGAGAAGACCTTTTCGGATTACACCGCCATGCTGGCCGATCCCGAACTCGATGCGGTCATCGTGGCGACCTCGGACGCCTTCCACGTACCGGCCTCGATCGCCGCGTTGGAAGCGGGCAAGCACGTGCTCAGCGAAAAGCCTGTCGGCATCGGCGTCGAGGAAGTGGAAACCTTGCGCAGCGCCGTGGCTGCCAGCGGCAAGGTGTTGCAGGTCGGCCATATGAAGCGCTTCGATGCCGGCCTCGAAGCCGCCAAGGCCTTCATCGATACGGAAATGGGTGAGATGCTCGCCCTCAAGGCTTGGTATTGCGATTCGACGCACCGTTACCCGATGACAGATGCGGTCCAGCCCCTGATCGTCACCAGCAAGCAGGCGCGCAGGCCGGCCGCCGACCCCAAGGCCGACCTCCAGCGCTATTACATGCTCGCCCATGGCAGCCATCTCGTCGACACCGCCCGTTATTTCGGCGGCGAGATCGTCGAGGTCGAGGCCCGTTTCTCCGAGCGCTTCGGCGCGCGCTGCTGGTTCGTCGACCTTGCCTTCGCCAACGGCACGCTCGGCCATCTCGACCTCACCGTATCAGTGCGCATGGATTGGCACGAAGGCTTCCAGATCTATGGCGAGCATGGCAGCGTGCTCGGCAAGACCTATAACCCCTGGTACTACAAGAGCAGCGACGTCGACATCTTCCATGAAAAGGACGGCGCCACCACCCGCGTCCTCGGCGCGGACGGTCATTTCTATCGCCGCCAGCTCGAGGGCTTCGCCGACGTCATCCTCAAGGGCGCGCCGATGCGCGGCGCCGACATCGAGGACGGCGTCGCCTCTGTCCGGGCGATGATCGCCATCGCCCAATCCGTCCGCGAGGGCCGCGCCGTGCGGCTCGCCGACGTCAAGGGAGAGCTGTGATGCGGCTCGGCATCTTTGCCAAGACCTTCCCCGGCAGTGAACCGGGAACGGTGATGGCGGCTGCCCGCGCGGCGGGCTATGGCAGCGTGCAATACAACATGGCCTGTTCGGGCCTGCCCGCCATGCCGGAGACCATCCCCAACGGCATCGCCGAGTCGGTCCATGCCGCAGCCCTCGACCAGAATCTCGAGATTGCCGCCGTCTCCGCAACCTACAACATGATCCATCCCGATCCGGCCCAGCGCTGGCGCGGCCATGACAGCCTTGAAGTCATCGCTGGCGCGGCCCATGGCATGGGCACCCGCCTGCTGACGCTATGCACCGGCACGCGCGACCCGGACGACCAATGGCGCGGCCATCCCGACAACGCCGCGCCGGAGGCCTGGCGCGATCTCGCCACCAGCCTGGAAACGGCCCTCGATATCGCCGAGCGGCACGATATCGATCTCGGCATCGAGCCGGAACTGGCCAATGTCATCGATTCCGCCGCCAAGGCCCGGGCGATCATCGACGAGATGGCAAGCCCCCGGCTGAAGATCATCCTCGACCCGGCCAATCTCTTCGAGGTCGCTTCGCTTGCCGAGCAGCAGCGCCTGGTCTCCGAGGCCATCGACCTCCTGGCCGACCGCATCGTCATGGCCCATGCCAAGGACAGGGACGCGGCCGGCGGCTTCACCACGGCCGGCAAGGGCGTGCTCGACTATGACCATTATCTCGCCGGCCTGGCCCGCATCGGCTTCGACGGGCCGCTGGTCACCCACGGCCTTGCCGCCGCTGAGGCGGCAGAGGTGGCCGCGTTCCTCGGCCGGAAGCTGGCGGGGATTTCATGACGACAAGCGCCGAACGCCACGCGACATCTCCTTCTCCCCTTGCGGGAGAAGGTGCTGGCAAGCGGATGAGGGGTCTCGCCATGGCCAGCCAGCGTAGCGAAACCCCTCATCCGGCACTTCGTGCCACCTTCTCCCGCAGGTGGAGAAGGGAAGATAAGTCGCGGAGCAGCTGACATGAGCGTCTTCCAGCGCCATGGCCTCCGCCTCGCCGTGCATGACCGCGGCAGCGGCATGCCTGTGGTCTTCCAGCACGGCCTGTGCGGGGATGCCGCCCAGCCGGCCGAGGTCTTTCCCTTCGAGCTGCCGGCCCGCTGCCTCACGCTGGAATGCCGAGGCCATGGTGGCTCCGAAGCCGGCGACCCCGGGCTTCTTTCGATCGCCACCTTCGCCGACGACCTGGCGGGCTGGCTCGACAGCCTGGCGCTCGGCCCCGCCGTCCTCGGCGGCATTTCCATGGGTGCGGCGATCGCCCTGCGCCTCGCCGTCACCAGGCCGGAGCTGGTGCGGGCCCTGGTGCTGGCCCGGCCGGCCTGGATTGCGGAGGCCGCCCCCGCCAATATGGCGCCCAATGCCCAGGTCGGCGCGCTGCTTGCGGGCCACGAGGCCGCCGAAGCAAGGGCGCTGTTCGAGACCTCCGATACGGCGCGCGATCTTGCCGCTGGTGCGCCGGACAACCTCGCCTCGCTGCGCGGCTTCTTTACGCGAGAGCCCCAGGCCGTCACCGCGGCCCTGCTCGCCCGCATTTCGGCCGATGGACCCGGCGTCTCCCGCACCGATATCGCAGCCCTGAGGATTCCGACGCTCGTCATCGGCACCGAAGTCGACGCCATCCACCCGCTCGGCCATGCCGAAACGCTCGCCGCGCTCATTCCGGGCGCCCGGCTCGCCCGCATCACCCCCAAGGCGCTGGACAAGCCACGCTACGTCCAGGATTTTCGCGCCACTCTGGCGCAGTTCCTTTCGGAGACCCCCGCATGAAACCCGCTCCCGGCTGGCTCGAGGCCCTGCCTGCCGACCGCCTCCTTGCCGAATTCTCGCTGTGGTCGGCCGACCTCGGCCGCCTCGCCGAGGACATCGCCAGGGTCGAGCGCCATGTCGACATCTTCCATGTCGACGTCGCCGACGGCCATTTCTCGCCGGCCCTGCTCTACTTCCCGGACCTGACCGCGGCGGTGCGCAAGGTGACCGCCAAGCCCATTCACGTCCATCTGATGACGACGGACGACATCCTCCTCGACCAGATCGACCAGTTCGCCGAAGCCGGCGCCGACCTGATCAGCATCCATGCCGAGAACGCCAATGCCGATGCCGCCCTCGCCCGTATCCGCGAGCACGGCCTTGCCACCGGCATGGTGCTGCAGCTCCACACACCGGTCGCGGCGGCCGAACCCTTCCTCGACCGCCTGGATATGCTGACCCTTCTCGGCACCCTGATCGGCATCAAGGGCGTCGGCCTCGACGATTCGGCCCTGGCGCGGCTGCGCGAAGCCCGCAAGCTGATCGCCGACTACCTGAACGATGACTTGGCCGGTCGCCGCATCATCCTTGCCTCCGATGGCGGCAATCGCGAGCACACCGTGCCCAATCTGCGCCTAGCCGGCGCCGAGACCATCGTGATGGGGTCGCTGGCCTTCGGCGCACCGGATCTGGCCGCCCGCATCGCCTGGGTCCACGGCCTCGAGCGGGAGCCCTGACCCATGTATCGGCGCGCCATCGGCATCGATCTCGGCGGCACCCAGGTACGCGCCGCCCTCGTTGATGATACCGGCACCGTGCTCAGGCGCGCCGCGACCCGCACGGATGTCGCCGGCGGCCCAGCCGCCGTGATGGCGCAATTCCGCAACCTCATCGAGGAAGTCACCGACGACAAGAGCCTCGGCTCGCTCTCCGGTATCGGCGTCTGCGCTCCGGGGCCGCTCGACAGCCTCACCGGCACCTTCATCCACATCCCGACCCTGCCCGGCTGGGAGAACTTTCCCCTGCGCGACGAACTTGCCGCCGCGCTCGGCCGGCCGGTGGTGCTGGAGGGCGACGCCATCGCCGCCTGCTACGGCGAATGGCGCTTCGGCGCCGGCCGCGGTCTCGACCATCTCCTCTATGTCACCGTCTCCACCGGCATCGGCGGCGGCGTAGTCAGCGACGGCCGGCTCCTGCATGGCAGGCGCGGCATGACGGCTCATGTCGGCCATTTCCGCCTGGCGCGGAAATGCCACCCGGCCGGAGACGAGCCGCGCTGCAGTTGCGGCGCCGCTGGCTGCTTCGAGGCTTTCGCCGCCGGCACCGCGCTCGACCGGCGTGCGCGCGAAGCCGCCCTCGCTCATCCCGGGAGCAGCCTCGCCCGCCTGACGGCGCCGACAGCCGGGGACGTTGTCGCAGCCGCGCGCCAGGGCGATGCGACGGCACTCGCGCTCCTCGACGAGGAAGCCACCCTGCTCGGCGAGGGCTTTGTCAGCCTCATCCATCTCTACAGTCCCGAGAAAGTGGTGATGGGCGGCGGCGTCTCGCATGGCTTCGACCTGATGGACGAGACGATCCATCGGGCCATCCGCACCACTGCCCTGCCTGCCTTCCGCGACGTGCCGGTGGTAAAGGCGGCTCTCGGCGACAATGCCGGCCTCGTCGGCGCCGCGGCCCTCCTGATGTTCGGCGAGCGGACCCGGTGATCGCGGACCGGCCCTGACGCTGGAATAACGCCCGACTCACGGGTTTGGTCAAACACTCCGCCTGCAGATCCTGCATGGGGGATGGGCGATGGCACAGGCCGGTGGAATCGAAGACCGCACGGTGGATCGCAACACGCCGGCATTGGCCCTCTCGGGCGGCGGCTTTCGCGCCACGCTCTATCATTGCGGCGCGCTGATCCGGCTCAACCAGCTCGGCCTGCTCGCCAAGATCAGCCGGGTCTCCAGTGTGTCGGGCGGCTCGATCACCTCCGGCATGCTGGCGGCCGCCTGGAAACAGCTGACCTTCCAGAACGGCGTTGTCACCGATCTCGACGCCAAGGTGATCGCACCGCTGCGTGAATTCTGCACCCGTTCCGTCGATACCAAGGCGGTGGGGCTCGGGACCATCCTGCCCGGCAAGTCCATCGGCGACGTCCTCGCCGACAGCTATGATGATCTCTTCGAGGGCATCAGCCTGCAGGATCTGCCGGACAGCCCGCAATTCGTCTTCAATGCAACCAATCTGCAGACCGGCCGGCTCGTGCGCCTGCAAAAGATCCGGCTGGCCGACTATGCTGTCGGCATCATACCCAAGCCCGACATCCGGCTTGCAGTGGCCGTCGCCGCTTCGAGCGCCTTTCCGCCCGTGCTGTCGCCCGTGGAGATCAAGGTCGACCCTGCGCACTGGGTGAACGCCACCGGCACGAGCCATTTCGGCGATCCCGACTACAACCACAGGCTTTCCCTCATCGATGGCGGCGCGTATGACAATCTCGGGCTGGAGACGGTGGACGATTTCGCCACCGTGATCGTCAGCGATGCCGGTGCCCCCTTCGGCACCGAGGAATCCGCCCATGCCTTCTGGCCCCAGCAGGCCTTGCGCGTCCTCGACATCGCCACCGACCAGGCACGCGGCCTGCGCAAGCGCCTGCTCTTCGCCGAAGCCAAGGCCGCCGGCCGCATCATTGCCTTCAGCGGCATCGACAGCGTCGCCTCGAAATATCCCGCCCCACAGACATTGAAGCCCGACCCCACCGCGGTCGCGCGGCTGGCAAAAATGCGGACCCGCCTCGATCCCTTCGACGAGGAGGAGCAGAGCCGGCTCATCAATTGGGGCTGGCTGATGATGGATGTCGCCCTGCGCAGCTATGTCGCGCCGACCGAGCCGGCTCCGACGGCCTATCCCCTGCCCGGCTTTCCGGTCTAGGGCCATGAAACTCGCCGGCACCGATCCCGACAGGAATTTTGGCCTGGTCTATCGCGACGACGCGCTGGCAGCCGGCCCCGCCACCCATGTGCTGATCATCGGAGTCGGTGCCTATCAGTCGTCGCGCTTCAAGAAGCCGCTGACCTCCACCACCTTCTCGGCACGAGCCCTGGCGGATTGGTTCGTCGGGGACACGCCGGGCTTTCGTAACGAGGCCTGTCCGCTCGGCAGCCTCGCCCTCCTGCTCTCCGAGCCGGCAGCGGGCGGGGATCCCCGCGCCACCTATGCCGATGGACCGGTGCCACGCGCCAGCTTCGCCGCGTCGCGCGAGGCGGTACGGGCCTGGGTGAGGCGCATCAACACGCACAAGGACAATCTCGCCATCCTCTATGTCGCGGGCCATGGCGAGAGCCTGCTCTCCCGCACGGCCTTCCTCCTCGAGGACTATGCCATGGACGATCTCGACGCCACGGCCGGCATGTCCGAAGTCGAGCAGTTCATGTCCGCCCTGGAGAACGCCAAAGCCGTCTCCCAGCTTCTGCTGTTCGACTGCTGCCGCTCGGCGACGAATCTCGCTTTGCCCTGGAACGAGCCGTTCGGAAGCAAGTTGATTGCCCTGACCCGCGAAAACAGGGGACATGACGAGCCGAGCAAGCAATGGGTGATCGCCGCCACCGCGCTCGGAGAAGTCGCGGGAGGCCGCGTCAACAACACCACTTTGTTTGCCGATGCGCTGCTGAGCGCACTCGGCGGTGTCGCCGGCGATCCGGCCGAAGAGGACTGGCCGGTGCGCCCCGGCCCGCTGGTGGACAGCATCAGCCGCCTGCTCGAGCTGCACCGCCTGCCGGACGAGAAACCGCAGACGCCCGGTGGGCGCATCTCCGGTACTTTCGAGATCAGCTTCGCCGGCGAGCGGGCGGAAATCCCGGTCTATATTTCGATGGCCGAACCCGAGAACTGGCCCGAGAGCGATTTCACCGTCACCGCCGTCCCCGGCGGCGAGACGGCCTTCGAGGGCGCAACCGGAAAGCCGCCCTTCCAGCTCCTGAAATATCCCGAAGCCACCGCCATCAACGTCTCCGCCCGTCGTTTCGGCGCGGATATCGGCGGGGCCAAGGGCAAGGCGCGGGCGCCAGCCGTCTTCCTGGAAATCAGGCACAGTGCGACGCCGCCTCCCGCCGTAGTGGAAAAACTCGACCCGGGACGCAGCGCCGGCCCGGTCGCACGGCTGCTCATCAGCCTTTCCGGCCCCGTGGCGATCGCAGCCGGTGCCGTGGCCGAGGTTGCCGGGGCGAACGAGGCGAAGAAGAGCCCCAAACAGGTTGTCGTCGCCATCGGCGGCGCCACGCCCGTGGATGTCGGGCCTGGCGAACATGTCGTCACCTTGCGTACGCCCGATGGCCGGGTGGAGATCCAGAACGTCACGGTGGCCAAGGACGAGGTGCTGGAAGTGCGCTTCGCCATGCCGGCTTCGCCACATGAATGGCTCGGCCTGGCGACGGCGACCGGTGCCGTCCCGCCGTCTCCTCCCCCTGATCCGTCGCCTCCCGCTCCGGCGCCGGGCCTGGAAAGCTTGCGGCCGCGTCCATCGGCTGACGTCGACAGCTCGGCACCGCCCCTTTGGCAGCCCGGTTTTCCTCGGCCCGCCCCTCCGCCGGTGATACCCGTAATTGCCACCATCGCCGGCCATGTCGATTATGCGCTCGGCCTGCATGCGCTTGCCGATCCCCGCCTCGCCGCAGCCATAGACAATGACGACGGGCGGCTCGCGCAGGTTGGCCTGGCCGACGCCGCGGCCCATCGCTTCGCGCCGTTCGAAAGTAGCACCGACGATCGCCCGGTCTTCGTCGCGATCGAAGCCGGCCCGCGCCGCAATCTCGCCGTGGTGCCGAGCATCGCGGGGCGCTGGCGCCCCTATGTCCTCGTCGACAGGCAGGCGCCGCGCGAAAAAAGCATGGTCACCATCATCGCCGAAAACTCCATCTGGAGCGGCCTGATCGGCTTCCTGGCGGCGCGCGACGCCGAGGCCGGCAGCAGGCTCCTGGCCGGCGGGCTCCAGCAGGCCGTGATCGACGCGATGCAGGACAAGCTCGCCGATCCGATCGCGGCGCTGGCGGCCGCGCTGATCGCCGTCTCGGCCTCGTCGCCCGACCTCGAACGCCGCTGGGACCCCTGGCTCTTCAATCTCGCCAACTGGTTTCCGCTCATCCCGGACGGCCCGATCATCCTTGGCCGCCGCCTGTTGATGCGGGCCAGCACCGCCAAGCAGTTCGAACAGGCCAAGGCCCGGTTCCTGGAGGGTTTTTCGCGCGGCGCACCGCTCTATTCGCTGTCAGCGGACTGGCTGGCCCGCGGGCTCGAAAGCCTGCCGGATGAAAAGGCACTCGAAGCGCCGCGCCGCGCAGCCCGCGCCTTCGCCAACCGCATCGACTCGACCCAGGCCTTCACCGTGATCCGCCTCGGCGCTTGAAGGAGACTGCCATGCCGGTTTTCAGGCTCGCCATGCATCCGGCCTCCGAGGGCGATGCGCTGATGCTGAGCTGGGGCGAGGAAGACTCCCTCCATCGCGCCCTCGTCGATCTCGGCCGTACCAAGAATTATCGGGTGCTGAAGCCGCTGCTGCAGGCGATCGGCAGCTTCGAGCTCTTCGCCATCAGCCACATCGACGCCGACCACATCGAAGGCGCCGTGCCGCTGTTCGGGGAAACGGCGCTCCCCTTCACGGCGCGCAATGTCTGGTTCAACGCCCATGCCCAGCTCATCGCGGCGAGGGACCGGCTCGGTGACCGTGAAACCATGGGCGCCGGCCAGGCCGAGAAGGTCACGGCCGGCATCGTCGCCAGCCATTGGCCCTGGAACAGCCAGTTCGCCTCCGGCATCGTTTCCACGGACAGTCCGGAGGCGCGCGAAGCCCTGCCGCTCACCGGAGGGCTGAAGCTCACCCTGCTCTCTCCGACGGACCGCAAGCTCACGGACTTGCTGCCGGTCTGGGACAATGAACTGGCCAAGGCGCATCTGCGCACGGTGGACGAGGACCTGGTCGAGCAGGCCCTTGCCGATGGTCGCGAGATTCTCGGCGGCCTCAATGTCGATGCCCTGGCTTCGCGCGCCTTCGAACGCGATGGCACCAAGCCCAATGGCACCAGCATCGTGTTCATCGCCGAATTCGACGGAAGGCGCGTGCTGATGGCGGCGGACTCCCATTCCGATGTCATCGAGGCCGCGCTCGAGCGCCTCGGCCATAGTCCGGAGAACCCCTTGGCGCTCGACTGCCTCAAGGTTTCCCATCACGGCAGTAAGGCCAACACCTCGCCGGCCCTGCTGCGCCTGATCGACTGTACCTGCTTTGCCTTCTCGACCGATGGCAGCCGCCACGGCCACCCGGATGCCGAGACCATCGCCCGCATTCTCAAGAACGATCCCCAGCGCCGGAAGAAACTGGTGTTCAACTTCCGCCAGCCCAGCACGGAGCAATGGGACGACGAGGAATTGAAGAGACGCTGGCACTATGATTGCCTGTTTCCCGAAGCGGGCAAGGAAGGCATCGAGTTCGAGCTGTAAGGGCAAGAGTCGCGATTTGGCGGAGACATCGGTTGCGTCATCGGCGACACGCCCAGCCGGGTATCTCGCAACTGTGTGAATGCCGGCGAGCCATTCTGCCTTGCTTTGAAGCTGGACTTCGGCACCCGGCCGATTCACAATCGACCCAATCCATCGAGTAGCGGGATTAGTCGGTTCGCGTGGTCCTTCGGATGGCAACGCGCCCGAAATAGGTTTTCAGCAAGGAGTTTCATCCATGGATTACGTCAAGCTCGGCTCGACGGGCCTCGAAGTGTCACGCCTGTGCCTTGGCTGCATGACCTATGGCGATCCCAATCGCGGCAATCACGCCTGGACCTTGCCCGAGGAACAGAGCCGCCCCCTGATCCGCCAGGCCATCGAGGCCGGCGTGAATTTTCTCGATACCGCCAATACCTATTCGGACGGGACCTCCGAGGAAATCGTCGGCCGGGCCATCAGGGAGTTTTCGCGGCGCGAGGAGATCGTGCTGGCGACCAAGATCTTCTTCCGCACCCGTCCCGGCCCCAATGGCGAGGGCCTGTCGCGCCGCGCCATCCTGGCCGAGATCGACAACAGCCTCCGGCGTCTCGGCACCGACTATGTCGACCTTTACCAGATCCATCGCTGGGATGCGTCGACCCCCATCGAGGAAACGCTGGAGGCCCTGCATGACGTGGTGAAGGCCGGCAAGGCCCGCTATATCGGCGCCTCCTCCATGCATGCCTGGCAGTTCACCAAGGCGCTCTACACCTCCCGGCTGCATGGCTGGACCGAATTCGTCAGCATGCAGGACCATCTCAACCTGCTCTACCGGGAAGAGGAGCGCGAGATGCTGCCGCTCTGTCGCGACCAGGGCATCGCCGTGCTGCCCTGGAGCCCACTCGCCCGCGGCCGACTGACGCGCGACTGGAACGAGAGCAGCGAGCGCCAGCAGAGCGACAATGTCGGCACGGCGCTCTATGACGCGACCCAGGAAGCCGACCGCAGGGTCATCGAGGCCGTGGCCGCCATCGCCAAGGCGCGCGGCGTGCCGCGGGCACAGGTGGCTCTCGCCTGGGTGGCGCAGAAAAGCGGCGTGACCGCTCCGATCGTCGGCGCCTCCAAGCCGCATCATCTGAACGATGCCATCGCGGCACTCGATCTGAAATTGACAGGCGAAGAGATCGCTGCGCTCGAAGCCCCTTATGTCCCGCATGCGATCGCCGGCTTTCAGTGAGACCGATGGTTGCGCTTCGCTGACCAGACCTTAGATGAAGGATGGTGCCCCAGCGGCTGCATCCTTCATCCGGCGATCCGCCTCCCCTGGAATCGGACCGCCCCTCCGTTTTCATCCCTCCCTTCCCTTCGACGACTTCAGGAAAGAATCCCATGAGTCCGACCATCCGCTTCAATGACGGCAAGGAAATTCCCCAGCTCGGCTTCGGCGTCTGGCAGGTGCCGAACGAGGGCGCGAACGCCGCGGTGACGGCGGCGATCGAGGCGGGCTACCGCTCGATCGACACCGCTGCCATCTATGGCAACGAAGAAGGCGTGGGCGATGCGCTCGCCGCATCCAGCGTTCCGGTCAAGGACATCTTCGTCACCACCAAGCTGTGGAACGGAGACCAGGGCTATGACACGGCCCTGCGGGCCTTCGAGGCCAGCCTGAAGAAACTGCGCCTGGAGACGATCGATCTCTATCTCATCCACTGGCCGGTGCCTTCGCGCGATCTTTATGTCGAAAGCTGGAAGGCCCTGATCAAGCTGCGCGAGGAGGGGCTCGTCGCCTCCATCGGCGTCTCCAATTTCCAGATCGCCCATCTCGAGCGCCTGAAGGCGGAGACCGGCGTGGTACCGGCGATCAACCAGGTCGAACTGCATCCACGCTTCCAGCAGAAGGCCCTGCGCGCCTATCACGCCAAGGAAGGCATCGCGACGGAGGCCTGGAGCCCGCTTGGCCAGGGCACGCTGCTCTCCGATCCCACGCTGACGGCCATCGCCGAGAAGTACGGCAAGAGCACCGCCCAGGTGATCCTGCGCTGGCATCTCGACATCGGCAATGTCGTCATCCCCAAATCGGTGACGCCGGCCCGCATCGTCGAGAACTTCCAGGTCTTCGATTTCAAGCTGGCGCCGGAGGACATCGCCGCCATCGAGAAGCTCGACGATCCCAAGGGCAAGATCGGCCCGGATCCCGACACCTTCGCGATGGTGTGAGGGCGGGTTTGGGACGATAGTTGCGCTTGCATGAAAGAGCGCAGGATATGCAGGGTGTCAGCCTCCTGGCTGACATCCCGTTTGCCAGCAGGGGCTGCGTTTCCAAGATGTCAGCCAGGAGGCTGACACTCCAACCGCCCCGACTCTGCAGGAAATTTTCTCCTATCTGAAGAAGCGGTTTTCCGGCCGCGGCAGGCCGAGATTCTCGCGCAGCGTCCGCCCCTCATATTCGCGCCGGAACAGGCCGCGCTCCTGCAAGATCGGCACGACCTTGTCGACGAAGTCGTCGAGGCCACCGGGCAGATAGGGGAACATCACGTTGAAACCGTCGGAACCCTCGCTTTCAAGCCATTCCGCCATTTCATCGGCAATGCTTGCGGGCGTGCCCACGAAAGCGAGGCCCGCATAACCGCCCAGGCGCTGGGCGAGCTGGCGCACCGTGAGGCCCTCGCTTTCGGCCAGTTGCAGTACCCGTTCGCGACCGCTCTTGCTGGCATTGGTCTCGGGAATGGGCGGCAGCCGGCCGTCGGGATCAAAGCCCGAGACGTCATGGCCGAGCGCGATGGAGAGCGAAGCGATGGCACTGTCGTAGTGCACGAGGCTGTCGAGCCTGGCGCGCTTGGCCTTGGCTTCCTCCACGCTGTCGCCGACCACCACGAAGGCGGCCGGCAGGATCTTCATATGGTCCCTGTCGCGGCCAAGCCTGGCCATCCTGCCCTTGACGTCGGCATAGAAGCGGCGTCCCTCGGCGAGGTTGGGCGGCGCGGTGAACACCGCCTCCGCCGTTTCGGCCGCGAGCTGGCGTCCGGGCTCGGAAGAGCCCGCCTGCACGATCACCGGCCAGCCCTGCACCGGACGAGCGATGTTCAGCGGGCCGCGCACGGAGAGGTACTCGCTTTTGTGGCCAAGCACATGCAGCTTGTCCGGGTCGAAATAAAGGCCGCTTTCGACGTCGCGGATGAAGGCGTCGTCGGCCCAGCTGTCCCAAAGACCGGCGACAACGTCATAGAACTCCCGCGCCCGGCGGTAGCGCTCGTCGTGTCCCATATGATCGTCGAGGCCGAAATTGAGGGCCGCATCGGGATTGGACGTGGTGACGATATTCCAGCCCGCCCGGCCGCCGCTGAGATGATCGAGCGAGGCAAAGCGGCGGGCGACATGGTAGGGCGCATCGAAGGTGGTGGAGGCGGTGGCGACCAGGCCGATATGCTCGGTGACGGCCGACAGGGCCGACAGCAGGGTAAAGGGCTCGAACGACGTCACCGTATGGCTGCGCTTGAGCGCCTCCACCGGCATGTTGAGCACGGCGAGATGGTCGGCCATGAAGAAAGCGTCGAAGCGGGCGCTTTCGAGGCGCTGGGCCAGGTGCTTGAGATGGGCGAAGTTGAAATTGGCGTCGGGCCAGGCGCCCGGATAGCGCCAAGCTCCGGTATGAATGCTCGCCGGGCGCATGAAAGCGCCGAGCCGCAATTGGCGGGCCATGAAGATCTCCCATGAAAGGGCAGGCCGGGTCCGCAAGGCCCGGGCGAGCAAATCACTCAGAATATAGAGTGTGTATGGTTTTGATGTCTGCCAAGGCCCGGCGCAAACAAAAGGAAGTCCCCTTCCCGACACCGGAACAGGATCCCCGAATCCCTCGCCACGGGCTATGCTTGGCGCCCTGCACACAACCATCCCGGGAGGACGAGACATGAGCTTCGAAGGCAGTTGTCATTGCGGCGCAGTTTCCTTCACGGCCGAAGCCGACGCGCCGACCAGCGCCGTGAGCTGCAATTGCTCCTATTGCCGCCGCAAGGGCTCGCTCCTGGCCTTCCTGCCGGCCGAAGCGGTGACCATCTCCGCCGACCCGGCGAGACTCAAGACCTACCAGTTCAACAAGCACCGCATCGAACACCAGTTCTGCGAGACCTGCGGCACTCAGGCTTTTGCCAAGGCAAAGCGGCCCGACGGGGCGGCCATGGTGGCGATCAATCTGCGCTGCGTGCCGGCCATCGACCTTGATGCGCTCGAGATTCACAAATTCGATGGCGCGAGCACCTAGCGCAAAGCGCGTTCAAGCGTGAACGCTCAGTTGCCCTAACTCCTTGTTCCCAAGCCAATCCAAAGGATTGGCTTGGGCGTCTTTGCGATTCTTGGTGATTCCGCCAGATCGCAAAACGCTTTAGCGCCAGCCCATCGCCCTCATGCACTGACAGACGCGGCAAGCGGCCCTCTTACGCGAGACAGGCCCCACGTCTTCATGCCGGAGCACCTGATTGCGCGAGTTCCTTGTTTCGGCGCGCCTTTGCGTTTCGCGGCGAGACGGTCAATCCAGGCGTTTCCGGTTCGTGGGCCGGCCTCGACGACGGCGACGCAGACAGCGGCCACCCTTCCCAGAAGTCCGCGGTGTGGGGCTCGTCGGCCTGGTCGAGCCAGTCGTCACGGTAGTAGTCCGCGAGCAAGGCATAGCGAACCTTGTCGGTCCGGTTCGTCGTCGGCGTGTGCAACAGGCGATGATGCCACAGCACCAGGGTGCCGCGCGGCCCCGGCAGCATCACATGACGGCAACGGGCCTCCGCCTCCAGGCGCAAGGCTTCGACATTGTCGAGCAATTTGTAGGAAGCGCGACCGGCAAATGCCTTCGCCATGATGTAATGGCTCCCTTCCCAGACGCTGAAGGCGCCGCCATCTTCGGCAACGTCGTCGAGATAGAGGACGGCATTCACCTGGAAGGGATGGGCATCCATCCCGCCTTTGATCGTGTCGCTCGACTGCGGGGTCGGAAAGATCGGATAGAGGCCGCGCGTCGCATGGCGGCCGACGCAGCGTTCGCCGATCAGGCTGCGCACGGCCGACATCACCGGGCCGTTGCCATACATCATGCGGATCAGTTCGGGATGCCGGAACACATTGTCCTTGAACTTCAGCCGGCCGCGGCGTTTGGCGAGCGTGGCGGACCGGCAATCGTCCTCGATCTCACCGATCCAGGTCCTGGGATCGTCGCGGTCGAAATGGCTGTCGATCTGGCTCCATGTCAGGTTGATCGCCCAGTTCGTCCATTTGGCGTCCAGGTCTATCTGGACGGTGCAATAGCCCTTGTCGACGAATGAGTTCTTCTGAACTTCGCTTAGCATAGGCGCCCCCAAGCTCCTGCTTCAAATCAATTACGCACCGACCAGTTCGCCGATCCTGTCCTTCAGTTTGTTGTAGCGGCGGTTTTCGCTTGGCGTTGCCGGCTCCGCCTGTTCGAAGCTCTGCCTGGCGGCGACAAGGTCACCACGCGATAGATGCGCCTCGGCACAGAGGATATGGCCAAGGGCCGATTTGGGATTGTCGACCAGCGCAAGCTCCAGCAGTTCCAGCGCGCGCCCAACCGAGGATTGCGCCAACAAGGCGCGCGCCACATGGATCCGCGCCTGCGAGGCATGCTTGGGGAGAGCGCGCGACCAGCCACTCAGCGTGGTCTCCAGCGCGGCGACATCGCCATTGTTTCCTTCCGCCTCGACCCGAAGCGACCAGTAGCGGCTCGATCGCGCTTCCTCCAGCTTCGGATCATAGAGGATGTCCAGCGCCTCCCGGTTGCGCTTGAGCATCAACAGGGCACGCGCCTTCGCCATCTTGATCCGCTCGGAGCGGGCATCGGTCAGCGATGCGATCTCCAGCGCCTTGGCGGCCTGCTTCTGCTCGACCAGCCACTCGATGTGCTCGGTCGCAAAGGTCGGCGACTTCTCCGACCACTCGCCGAACTCGGAGAAGAAGCGCGCCGCCGAACTCGGATCACCCTTGCGCGCCTCGACGGCATGCAAATGCGCCGCCGATGCCCCGCCCGCCTCGATACTGGCCTGGGCGCTCTCCAGGCTGTCGCCGCCCACGCCGCCTGCGTCGAAATGCCGGACCAGGCGGTCGACATTATGAGCGATCAGCGTCTCGCTCACATGGGTAAAATCATTCATCCAGGCAATCTGCCGGTCGCTCTGGAGCACGGATTCATAGCTGGGGAAGTAGTGCACATTGTCGTAGCGCGCGACCATTTCCTCGGTGACCGTACGCAGGACAGACTTGCTGTAGCAATTTGCCACCATCACGTCCTCGGGACGGTGCGTAATTCCGAGCGCCACCGGCGATACGCTCATCAGGATGACCGCGTCGCTTCGCCCATATTTGCGCAAGAGGCCCAAGGCCCGGTCGCAATAATCCAGCGTCTCGTCATGAGAGAGCACGTGAAGCTCGAAGCGCTCGGGATAGCGGCGGACCAGCGGCGGTGGCGGCAAACTGTTGAGATAGGTAGCTGCCACATTGTCGTACCAGACTTCGACCAGGCCGAGCGTGACGATGATCAGCTTGCAGTCCTTGAAACTGCCATAGGCCTTGGTGATGGCCGAGCGTCGGCGCAGCACCGTCTCCCGGGGCGCGGGTTGCACATTGTGGGTGACGTGCAAGTCGAGCCATTTGCCGGAGCCATATTCGACGATGGCCTGCTCGGCATCGAACTGCAATTCCCCGGTGGCCCAGCCCAATTCATTCCAGATGGACGGTGTGCTGAAATTGTTGAGCGCCCGAGGATGCACGCCCGCGAAGCTGCGATCGTCCATCAAATCCCGCATCGGCAGGCGATAGCCCGCGGTGGCAAGCCGGCCTTCCACATTGCGTGCGAAGCACGATCCAACGGTGAAGATCTTGTCACCCGGCTCCAGATCTAACTCAAAATCAAAATGCGGACTGGCAATCGGTTCCACTCGATTAGCAGCATTTCTCGACCCCCAGAAACTGTATTCATTCGCCTTACGAAGCTTGATTGCATCTACAGCAGACGATTTGTATAGCGGCACGGGACCTCTGATGATTTTGGTTGAACTGAGCTATGTTCTCCTGACTCGACGATTTCTATGAGTCCATGGAATGTTGCTCGGCGTCAAGAGACAGCTTTGTGACGATTTTGTGTCTGCCCGCGGGTGGCTTCCCGCCGCCGCCCCTGCACGCCACCGGCTCATATCGGCCATGGAACGCAGCCGATGGTTGCAGAACGACCTCCCCAGCGCGAAGCCGGGCGGCGCGTTTTTGCGTTCGAATCGCCGCCACTCAGTTCCCGGGAGGTCGCCACAATTCACTACGTTCGCGTTCCGTGCTGCGCAGCATGTCGAGGGCAATGCGAAGCTGGATGTCGTCGGTAGGATTGGGCGGCACATAGAGGGATGAGCCACTCTCGTCCTTGAGGCCCGTTCCCCTGAGATGACCTGTCAGGCCTGCTTCGCCGGGTGTGGCATGGCCGAGGCCGGCACCGGTCGGATCCTGCTGCCGCACGGCGATGTCGGGCTCGATGCCCTGAGCCTGGATCGAGCGGCCGAGCGGGGTATAGTAGCGCGCCGTGGTCAGCACCAGGGCGCTGTCGTCGGGCAGGCGGGTCACCGTCTGGATCGAGCCCTTGCCGAAGGAGCGCGTACCCAGGATGGTGGCGCGCTTGAAGTCCTGCAGGGCACCGGCGACGATCTCCGCCGCCGAGGCGGTGCCGCCGTTGATCAGCACCACCAGCGGCACGCCGCCGGTGATGTCCTCGCCATGGGCGATATAGACCTTCGACTGGTCGGGCTCACGCCCGCGGATCGATAGCAGCACCCCTTTGCCGATGAAGGCCGCCGACACCATGATCGCCGGATCGAGCAAACCGCCAGGATTGTTGCGCAGATCGAGAACGATGCCCTTCAAGGTGCCAGGCCGGAAGGCCGTCGGCAGGCGTTCCGCAACCCGCCTGAGGCTGTCGGGCGTCTGCTCGTTGAATTCCCGGATGCGGATATAGCCGACATCCTCACCCATCACCTCGAAGCGCACGCTCTCGGCCCGGATGATCTCGCGCATGAGGGTATAGGACAGCGGCACGGCATTGCCACGCCGCCGGATGGTCAGGGTGGCGGAACTGCCCACCGCTCCTTCCATGCGCTGCAGCATCGCTGCCGGGCTCAGCCCCCGGACGGTATCACCGTCCAGCTTGAGAATGATGTCTCCCGCCTTCAAGCCCGCCGTGGCGGCCGGCGTGGCATCCAGGACATGCTCCACCTTGACCAGGCCGCCCTGCACCTCGACCTCGAGACCAAGCCCGACGCGCTTGCCGGCAAGCTCCTGCTGCATGTCGGACATGGCTTTGGGATCGACATAGCGCGAATGGGGGTCGAGCTTCGACATCATGCCGCCGATCGCACCCTGGATCAGCACGTCCGGTGCGGGCTTGTCGACATAGGTGGCGAGCACCCGCTGATAGATCGCAATGAAACGACCAAGCTCGTAAAGTTGCTCGCGAGTATCGTTGTCCGGGTTTTCAGGGTCCGGCTGTTGTTGAGCCCTGACCGGAACTGCAATCAAACCAAGAAGAAGAACAGCTATCGCAAGTGGACGCATGCGCATGGCGGCCTCCACTCTTCCAATGATTTCTAATTACATGGTGATGCGGCATCCAAATGTCAGTAGCACCGCCGAAAAATAGCTGCTGCGACACCAGCGCATTGGTGCCGGCCTGTATTTTCCGGCATAGAGACAGCCATGGCAGCCAGCATCCATATGAGCGAGCCTGAGGGCACCGCGATCAGCGAGGCGATGATCGAACGCCTGGTCCACACCTTCTATGGCCGGGTGCGGCAGGACGATCTGATCGGGCCGATCTTCAATGCCAAGGTCGCCGATTGGGACGACCATCTCGCCAAGCTCTGCGCCTTCTGGTCATCGGTCATCCTGCGCAGCGGTCGCTATGACGGCCGACCGCTCCGGCCTCATCTGATGCTGCCGCTGGAAGGCCGGCATTTCGATCGCTGGCTCGATCTGTTCGAGCGCACCAGCCTCGATGTGCTGCCCCGCAATGCCGCCCTGCTCTTCATCGACCGCGCCCGCCGCATCGCCGACAGTTTCGAGATGTCGATCGGCACCCAGCACGGCGAAATCCGGCCGCCGCGGCACCAGGCGAGAAGGCTGCCGACTTAAATAGCGTTGCCGACCATCCTTGCTTCGCTCCCCTTGCAATGACGGCATCAGAATCACCTCCAACAGGCGTGGCGGCACGTCGCTCAAAAATCCCGGATGGCGCCTCTCTCGATTTTGCGGCATAGCAGGCGCAACCGAAAGAACCATCCATGCCCGCCAAACTGCTCGCCACCCTGATCGGCCTGATCGCCATCCTGCTCTGGTCCGTCCTCGCCCTGACCACCGCGCTCACTCACCGCATCCCATCCTTCGAACTGCTCGGGCTGACCTTCGCTGTAGCGACGCTGATGGGCGCGGCCTCCTGGCTGTTCCGCCCCGGCGCCACCGCGGCCCTGCGCCAGCCCTGGCCAGTCTGGGCGCTCGGCGTCGGTGGCCTGTTCGGCTATCACGCCGTCTATTTCGAGGCGCTCAAGCGGGCACCACCGGCCGAGGCCAGCCTGATCGCCTATCTCTGGCCGTTGTTGATCGTGCTGTTCTCCGCCATGCTGCCTGGCGAGCGGCTGCGCTGGTATCATGTTGCGGGCGCTCTGCTCGGTTTTGCCGGCGTCCTGGCGCTCGCCCTTGCAAAAGGCGTGGCGGGCTTCGAGATGGCCAATGCGCCCGGCTACGCGCTGGCGCTCGCCTGCGCCTTCATCTGGTCCGGCTATTCGGTGCTGTCGCGCCGCTTCAAGGCGGTGCCGACGGATGCGGTGGTCGGCTTTTGCGGGGTGACCTGCGTACTCGCCTTGGTCTGCCACGCCCTGTTCGAGACCACGATATGGCCCGATGCCAAAGAGTGGCTTGCCATCGTCGGGCTTGGCCTGGGACCGGTGGGCCTGGCCTTCTATGCCTGGGATCGCGGGGTCAAGCATGGCGACATCCGCCTGCTCGGCGTCGCTTCCTATGCCACGCCGGTGCTCTCGACGCTGATCCTGGTCGCCGTCGGCATCGCATCGCCGAGCCTGGCTCTGGCACTCGCCGTGCTGCTCATCGTCGGCGGGGCGCTCATCGCCTCACGCGACCAGCTTTTTCCCCCACGCAAACCGGCGGTGGAGGTATGAACCTCGGTTGGAATGCCGATCTCGCTCCATTACTTGACGGAGCCAAGGCGAGAGGATCGGCACTCCAGAGGCGCACTACCCCGCCGGCCTGCCGAGAAAACGCTCGATGATGGCGCTCGAAAGCCGCTTCGGGCGTTTGGTGGCCACATCCAGGCAGCACCAGCTCGACTTCACTTCGGCGAGCACTTCCTCGCCGCGTTTGATGATGATGCCGTAAAAGGCCTTCGCACCATGCACCTTCTCGAGAATGACGGTGGCGATCACATCGTCTTCGAGGAAGGCCGGCTTGCGATAGGTAATCTCATGACGCAGCGCCACCCAGGCGTGCTTCTTCAGCGCCTCGGCAGGCGCCAGGCGCTCCCAATGGCTGATGATCGCCGCCTGCACCCATTTCAGGTAGCTGGCATTGTTGACATGGCCCATGAAGTCGATATCCGAGCGATCGATACCGACGGTATAATCATAGGGCATGACGTTCCGAAACATCGCTTCCGCGCCTCCGCGCCAAAATCGGCATATGGGGACGCCACCTCTGAAATGCAGCCCCCATACAGCCCAAGTGCCATTGAAGCAGCATAGCTTGGCACAAGCATGGCACGGCGCCAATCCGTCCAATGGATCTACGCTGAACAGGGTGGGTCGGCGAAAGGTTCCCGGCTCGTCAGGCCCCGAACCCGGCAAAGGCCTGCGCCATGCGCAGATAGACCGGACGCTTGTGCGGCGTCACCAGGTCGGGCAGCCGCGCCAGCCTTTCCCAGCGCCAGCCGAAGAATTCCTGCGGCTCGCCGGTCGGCAGGTTGACGACGTCGATCTCGCTGTCCTGCCCCTCGAAGCGCAAGGCGGCCCAGCGCTGCTTCTGGCCGCGATAGGGCGATAATTTGTGCGGTGGCCCGTCATAAGGCGGGAAATCATAGGGCCACCATTCCTCCGTCACCGCAAGCAGGGAAGCGCTGCGGACGTTGGTCTCCTCCCAGAGTTCGCGCTTGGCGGCCGCGACGATGTCCTCGCCCTCGTCGATGCCACCCTGCGGGCACTGCCATTCGAAGCCCGGCACGATCAGTTCCGGCCCGGAGGTCTCGGCGCGGCCGACCAGCACCAGCCCCTCGGCATTGAACAAAGCGATGCCGACATTCGGCCGATAGGGTCTGGTCTGGTCCATCACGCCACCAGATGCCGGAAGGCCGCCACCACCTCGTCGTAGACGCCGCGCTTGAACGGCACGATCAGGCCAGGCAAGGCGGTCAGATCTTCCCAGCGCCAATCCTCGAACTCGGCCTTGTGCTTGCCGCCAGCCGGCCTGAGCACGTCGATCTCGCTGTCGGGGCCGGTGAAGCGGAAGGCGAACCATTTCTGGGTCTGGCCGCGATAGCGCGCCGTCCAGCCGCCGCCGACGGCCTCGGCCGGCAGGTCGTAGGAATACCAGTCCGGCGCCTCGGCCAGAAAGGCGATCGAACGCACATTGGTCTCCTCATGGAGCTCGCGGATCGCCGCCTCGCGCGGGTCCTCGCCCTCGTCGATGCCGCCCTGCGGCATCTGCCATTCGAAGCTATCGGGCGCGCTGCCGGTGCGCGGTTTGCGGCGGCCAACGAAGACCTGGCCTTGCGCGTTGAACAGCGCCGCGCCGGCGCAAGGGCGGTAGGGAAGCTTGGAGCGGTCGGTCATTGCGGGCCCGGAATGTCGCAGATTGGGAATAGCAGCTCAGGACTTGGAGGCGGCCTCGATCGCAGGCAGCAACCTGGTCTTGAGGCTGTCCTCGCTCAGCGGGCCGACGATCTTGTCGACGATCTCCCCCTTGCCATTGACCACGAAGGTCTCCGGCACGCCATAGACGCCCCAGTCGATGGCGGAGCGGCCGTTCACGTCGACGCCGACAGCTGCATAGGGATTGCCGAAGGTGCCGAGATAGCGGCGCGCATTGTCGGGGTCGTCCTTGTAGTTGATCGCCACCAGGCGCCCCTTGCCGAGGCCGGCCAGCTTCATCAGCACCGGATGCTCGTCCCGGCAGGGGCCGCACCAGGAGGCGAAGATGTTGACCACGCTGACCCCACCCGATTTGAGATCGGCGGTGGCAAGGCCGGGGAGCGCCTTGCCATCCCGGACCAGTTCGGCCAGCGGCGGCAAGCTCATCTGCGGCACCGGCTTGCCGATCAAGGTGGAAGGCAGCGCCGAAGGGTCGCCGCCGGAGCGGAGCTGGTAGAAGAACAGGCCGGCGAGCGCCGCGAACACGATCAAGGGCAGAAACACCAGCGCACGGCGGCGCGGTGCCGGCGGCAGGGTCTGGCTGTTGCTCATGGCAATTGTCCGTCCGGCTTGGCGTCCCGGCGCGAGCGCCGACGAAGGCCCTGAGCTTCCAGGTCGGCCAAGGTTCTGTGCTGCGCCTTGTGATCCAGCACCACCCAGGCGATCAGCAGGACGATCACCGCGACGGCGAGGCCATAGGCCCAGACAATGAAGGCCCAATGCGGCCCGAGATCCATGCCGAACAGCACCATCTTACGCCTCCACCGGCAGCGAGGCGGTCATGGCCGGGGTGACGCCGGCCGCAGCCATCAGCCGCATGGTGCGGATGCGGCGACGCAGGATCTCGTTGCGCATCGCCGTCAGATGCAGCGTGACGAACAGCAGGGTAAAGGCCAGCGCCATGTCGAGCAGCGGCCACAGCATGTTCCAGGAATAGATGGTGGAGCCGCCGATGCGGAACACCGAGGCGCCCTGGTGCAGGGTGTTCCACCACTCGACCGAAAACTTGATGATCGGAATGTTGATGGCCCCGACCAGCACCAGCACGGCCGAGATCCGCGCTGCCTTGCTGGGATCCTCGATGGCGTGCCACAGCGCCATCAGCGCCAGATACATCAGGAACAGCACCAGCACCGAGGTCAGGCGCGCATCCCAGACCCACCAGGTGCCCCACATCGGCTGGCCCCAGAGCGAACCGGTGATCAGGCAGAGCAAGGTGAAGGCGGCGCCGATCGGCATGGCCGCCTTCATCGCCACTTCGGCGAGGGGATGGCGCCAGACCAGCACGCCGAGCGCCGAGAGCGACATCGCGCCCCAGCCGGCCATGGCGAGCCAGGCGCAGGGCACGTGGATATACATGATCTTCACCGTGGCGCCCTGCTGGTAGTCGTCCGGCGCGAGGGCCGCGCCATAGAGACCGGCGGCGAACAGCAGCACCGTCGCCCCTGCCAGCCAGGGCAGGAGGCGGCCGGCAAGGCCCATGAACAGGGTGGGGTTGGCATATTTCCACATGGGCTTGTTTTACCCGCGCCGGCGCGGCGAAACAATGACGCAGGAAACACAAATATCCGAGAGCCGCGCGCGAAGGACTTCCTCGATCCATGAGGAAGTCCTGCGTCGGCCGGGGACGGGCCGCTGCCGATTTCTACAGGTCCGGCATCATCACGATGTACCGAGCGCCAGCTTTGTCATTGCCGGGCCCGTCCCGGCAATCCAGTCGCTCCCGCGACACAACGAGTACCCGGCCGCTGGATACCCGGGTCAAGCCCGGGCATGGCAAAGGTTCGTCGTCCCTACTTGGTGGTGTAGCCGCCGTTGACCAGGATGGTCTGCCCGGTCATCCACCAGCCGTCGGAGACGAGGAAGCGGATATAGGGCACGATGTCCTCGATGTCGGTGAGGCCGGTCTTGGAGAACTTCGACAGGGCACCGGCGCTCTTGTGATAGGCGACGGCATCGGCACCCTCGGCCGGATAGAAGAAGGACGTATCCATCGGGCCGGGGCCGATGGCGGTCACCGAGATGCCGCGCTCGCCGAACTCCTTGGAAGCGGCCCTGGTGAAATGCTCCACGGGCGCCTTGGTGCCGGCATAGGCGGCATAGAAAGGCGTGAAGGCGCCGAGCAGCGAGGTGACGAGCGTGCAGATCTTGCCGTTGTCGTTGAGATGCTTGCCGGCCTCCTTGAGGAAGAAGAAGGCCGTCTTCGAGTTGACCGCGGTCATCTCGTCATATTCGGCCTCGGTGATCTCGACGAAAGGCTTCTTGAGCACCTTGCCGACGGTGTTGACCGCAATGTCGGGACGGCCGACGGCGGCGATCGTATCGGCAAACAGCTTCTCGACCGCACCGGCCGAGGTGAGGTCGCCCTGGAAGGCGACGCCCTTGGCACCGGTCGCATTGATGGCGGCGACGGTTTCCTCGGCCGAGGCCTTGGTGGCGGCGCTGTTGTAGTGGATGGCGACCGCCTTGGCGCCCTGCGCCGCCAGATCGCGGGCGAGCAGCCCGCCCAGATTCTTGGCGCCTCCGGCAATCAGCGCGACTTTTCCCTTGATGCTGTGATCGGCCATGTTGGACCTCCTTTCACGAGTGAAGCTTTATCGGAGGCCAGCTTATCGTCTTGAATTCCGATATAAAGCTACCCATTCGAACATGACATGTTAGGATCCTGTACTAATCTGGTATTAGGCCGTGGACCGCATCGACCTCTTCCGCATCTTCGTCCGTGTCGTCGACAGTTCGAGCTTCACGCGCGCCGCCAACACGCTGGGGCTGCCGCGCCCCTCGGTCTCGGCCGCCATCAAGGATCTGGAAGCGCGCATGGGTGCGCGCCTGCTGCATCGGACCACCCGCAAGGTCGCGCCCACGCAGGATGGCCTCGCCCTCTATGAGCGCTGCCTGC
Organism: Labrys sp. E2SS-1L; assembly: GCF_057073705.1. NCBI lineage: Bacteria > Pseudomonadati > Pseudomonadota > Alphaproteobacteria > Hyphomicrobiales > Xanthobacteraceae > Labrys > Labrys sp. E2SS-1L. Next base: position 541,656 of record NZ_CP172712.1, read on the forward strand.
GCCTCCTCAGCGATTTCGAGGAAACCGAAAGCCTGTTCCGGCAGGCCGCCGTCGGCCCGGCCGGGCGCCTGCGCGTCGACCTGCCCGGGCGTATCGGCCGGCTGATCGTGGCACCGGCCCTGGCCGAATTCCTCGACCTCTATCCCGAGATCGACGTCGATCTCGGCGTGACGGACCGCACCGTCGACCTGGTCGAGGACAGCCTCGACTGCGTGCTGCGGGTCGGCCCTCTCAGCGATTCAGGGCTGATCGCCCGTTCCATCGGCGAACTGGCCCTGATCAACGTGGCGAGCCCGGCCTATCTCGCGCGCTATGGTGTGCCCCGCAGTCCCGAGGACCTCGACGGGCATCTGGCCGTCAACTACGCCTCCCCCAGCACCGGCCGGGTGGAGCCCTGGGAATGGCTGGAGCAGGGCGCCATCCAGACGCGTTCGGTGCGCAGCCGTGTGGTCGTCAATGGAGCCGAGGCCTATATCGCCTGCTGCCTGGCCGGTTTCGGCCTGATCCAGATCCCGGCCTATGACGTCAAGAGCCACCTGGCGGCCGGCGAACTCGTCGAAGTCATGCCGGACTATCGCGCCGCCTCCATGCCGATGACGCTGCTCTTCCCCCACCGGCGGCATTTTTCCCGCCGGGTGCAGCTGTTCGCGGACTGGCTCGAGGCCCTGCTCAAGCGCGAGGTCCTGATACGGTAGCTTCGAACTGCCCATCCGTCGTCGAGACCGCGCGAGGCAAAGAATCCAAGGCTATTCCAGCCCGAAGCGCAGGGCCCAGGCCGCCGCCACCGTGCCGAGCACGATGGAAAACAGCGTCATGGCCGAGAGCAGCAGGAAGGGCGGCAGGAAGGGCATCGGGCCGGTGATCGCGGCGGTCGCGGCGGCCACCCCGAAGATCAGCACGGGGATGGTGAGCGGCAGGATCAGGATGGAGATCAGCATGCCGCCGCGCCGGAGCGCCACGGTCAGCGCCGCGCCGATCGCACCGAGGAAGGTCAAAGCCGGCGTGCCCGCCAGCAGGGTCAGCGTCACGGCCGCAAGCCCCTTGCCGGGCAGGTTGACGAACAGGCCCAGCAGCGGCGTGGCGATGACCAGGGGCAGGCCGGTGGTCACCCAATGCGCCAACGCCTTCACCGCCACCGCCAATTCGAGGGGCTGGCCGCCGAGATGGATGAGGTCGAGCGAACCATCGTCGAGATCGGCCTGGAACAGGCGGTCGAGGCCGAGCAGCGTCGCCAGCAGGGCACCGAGCCAGAGCACGGCCGGGCCGATGCGGGTGAGCAGGTTGAGATCAGGGCCGACACCGAAGGGAATGACCGTCACCACCGCCAGGAAGAAGATGACGCCGACCGGCGCGCCGCCGCCGGCCCTGACGGCCAGCCGCAGCTCGCGCATGAACAGGGCTGCGAGCGCGCTCATGCCGCACCGATGGTGAGGGTGAGGCTCGGCGCCAGGCCGAGATCGCCATGGGTGGCGGCCAGGATGAGCCCGCCGCCGGCAAGATGCTCGCCCATCACCCCGGCAAGACGGGCCTGGGTGGCGGCGTCGAGCGCCGAGGTCGGCTCGTCCAGGAGCCAGACCGGCCGCCGCGACACCAGCAGACGGCACAGGCTGAGCCGGCGCTTCTGGCCGGCCGACAGATAGGCCGCCGGCAGGTCGATGAGATGCTCGATGGCGAAGAGATCGAGCGCATCCTCGACCGAGCGGTCGGCATCGCCGTAATAGGCGCGCCAGAAACCCAGATTCTCGCGCACGCTGAGCGAGGGTTTCAGGGCATCGGCATGGCCGCAATAATGCATGTGCTCGGCAGGCGACTTCTCGGCATCGCCTCCGACGAGGCGTATCGCCCCTGCCCGGCGCGGCACCAGGCCGGCGATCACCCGAAGCAGGCTGGATTTGCCGGCACCGTTGCGCCCCGTCACCGCCACGAGGTCGCCGGCACCGGCGGAAAAGCCGACCCCTTCGAACACCAGCCGTCCGCCCCGCTCGCAGGCGAGGTTCTCGATCGTCAGGCTGAGGGGCGGGGCATTGCTCACACGACGCCGATGTTCAGGAGGTCGAGCATATGGACGACACCCACGGGCCGCCCGCCTTCCACGGCGAACAGCACGGCGATGCGTCTCGTATCCATCACCTCCATGGCCTCGCTGACCAGGGCTTCGGGGCGGATGACCTTGGGCGTGCGTGTCATGATGTCGTCGACCCGCCGCGTCATCAAATCGTCGCTCATATGACGCCGGAGGTCGCCGTCCGTGGCGATGCCGACCAGCATGCCCGACGCGTCGAGGACGCCGACGCTGCCGACCCCCTTCTTCGACATCACCAGGATGGCTTCCGACATCAGTGTGCCCTCGGTGACCAGCGGCACCGCGTCGCCGGTGCGCATGACATCGCGCACGAATTTGAGCGAGGCGCCGAGCTTGCCGCCGGGATGGAAGACCCGGAAATCGGCGGCGGTGAAGCCGCGCGATTCCAGCATGGCCATGGCCAGGGCATCGCCGAGCGCCAGGATCATCAGCGAGGAGGTCGTCGGTGCCTGGCCGTTGGGGCAGGCTTCCTTGGCCTGGGGCAGGACCAGAGGCAGGTCAGCCGCCTTCGCCAGGGTCGAGCTCGCCACCGAGGTCACCGCGACCAGGGGCACGTTGAAGCGGGTGGCATAGTCGATGATGTCGCCGAGTTCGCGTGTCTCGCCCGACCAGGACAGAGCGATCACGGCATCGTCGGCCGTGATCATGCCGAGATCGCCATGGCTGGCCTCGCTCGGATGCACGAAAAAGGCCGGCGTACCGGTAGAGGCGAAGGTGGCGGCGATCTTCTTGCCGATATGCCCGGATTTACCCATGCCGGTGACGATGACGCGGCCCTTGAGGCCGGAAAAGCGCTCGATGCAGGCGCTGAACACCGGACCGAGATCGCCTTCGATCGCCTCCGCCAGCGCCTCCAGGCCGGCCCGTTCGGTTGCGAGGGTGCGCAGAGCCGATTGCTGCGCCGCCTTCAGCATGCGATCACTTTGGCCATCACCTTGTTTCAAACCTGCCTCGTCACGATTTGTTTCGCGGCGGTGTTTATCACAGAATCGGTAAAGAGAATCAGGATTCGGGAACGTGCCCATGCCATCGCCTTCTAACGTCATCGTGCGCACGGTGCGGCTCGGATCCATACAGGGGTTCACGATCCTCGGCCTGATGGTCCTCGGCCTGATGGTCCTCGGCTTGGCCTCGCCTGCCCGGGCCGACAGCTATTTGAACTTCGTCACCGCCCTGTGGCCGCGGGCCGAGAAGGCTGGTATTTCCCGTGAGACCTTCGATGCCGCCTTTGCCGGGCTCGGCGTCGATCCCAAGGTCGTCTCGCTGGCGGGCACCCAGCCCGAATTCAACCAGACCATCCGCGCCTATGTCGACGGCCGCCTGAGCGCCGACCGGATCGCCCAGGGCAAGGCAATGGCGCAACGCTGGAAATCCTGGCTCGACAAGGCCGAGGAGCGCTATGGCGTCGATCGCTATGTCATCCTCGCCATCTGGTCGCTGGAGAGCAATTACGGCGCCTCGCCCGGCAATTCCGACACCGTCCGCTCGCTCACCACCTTGGCCTGCTGTACCACCAAGCGCCCGGAACTCTTCCGCGACGAGTTGATCGACGCCCTCAAGATCCTGCAGGAGCACGACATCACGCCGCGCGGCATGACCGGTTCCTGGGCCGGAGCGCTGGGCCAGGTGCAGTTCATGCCGTCCAGCTTCCTCAAATATGCCGTCGACATGGATGGCGACGGCAAGCGTGACATCTGGAATGAAGAGCCCGACGTGATCGGCTCGATCGCCAACTACCTCAAGCTGCATGACTGGGATGCCGGCAAGCGCTGGGGTTATGAAGTCAAGCTGCCGGCCAAGTTCGATTTCACCGCTATCAACGCCCATGACGGTGGTCCCGCCGGCGCCTGGGCCAAGCTCGGCGTCGCCAGGGTCGATGGCAAGCCGCTGCCGGACGGCGACAAGGCCTGGCTGTTCCTGCCCGCGGGCTCCAAGGGGCCGGCCTTCCTGACCTTCCAGAACTATTGGGCAATCAAGACCTACAACATCTCCGATTCCTACACGCTGTCGGTCGGCCTACTCGCCGACCGCATCCGTGGCATTGCCTCGTTGAAAGGGCGCTGGCCGACGCAGGAGACCACGCTCAACCGGGCCCAGATCACCGCGATGCAGAAGAAGCTGAAGGCGCTCGGCTATCCGATCGAGACGATCGACGGCAAGATCGGCCCTGCGGCGCGGGCGGCCCTGCGCACCTGGCAGGCCAAGGCAGGGCTGGTGGCCGACGGCTATCCCACTCCGGCGGTGTTGCAGAAGTTGAGCGCCACGCCCTGATGCGTGATAGGCTTGCTTTTCGAGAGCGCCTCATTCCCGCGAAACCGGAGACCGGCCTTGAAGCAGCGCCTCCTCCTGATCGCCCTGTTCGTGCTGGCGGCCGTCGTGCTGTCGCAGCGCCATGTCCTGGCCCGCGACGGCGGAGGCGAGACGCCGGGCGAAGCCCTGCGCCAATATCAGGAAATGCAGAACAAGGTGCGCCAGCAGAATGCCCGGCCGGCGCCGGTCCGGCGGACCAAGGTCCGTGCTTCGCCCTTCGCCATGCCCAAGCCGGCCAAGGTCGCGCCGGCACCGGCCGTGCCGCCTTCCTCCTTCGTGCATGTCATCGGCGATTCCATGGCGGACCAGCTCGCCGCCGGGCTGGCGGACGTCCTGGACGACCGGCCCGATATCGCCATCATCCGCAATACCAAGGCCGATAGCGGCCTGGTGCGCAACGATTTCTACGACTGGAACAAGGGCATCGTCGACCTGCTCGCCGCCAACGCCCAGATCGATGCGGTCGTGATCCTGATCGGCTCCAACGATCGCCAGACCATCCGGGAGAACGGCGTCCGCCTCGAACCGCAGTCGGACGAGTGGGAGACCGCTTATCGCAAGCGCATCGACGCGCTGATCGCGCCCCTGAAAGCCCGCGGCGTCAAGATCTTCTGGGTCGGCCTTCCGCCGATGCGCAGCGACACCCTGAGCGCCGCCATGGTGCGTTTCAACAGCCTCTATCGCAGCCAGATCACGGCAGCAGGCGGGGTCTATGTCGACATCTGGGACGGGTTCGTCAATTCGGATGGTTCCTATGCTGCCAGCGGCACCGGGCTCGACGGCCAGCCGGCCCGCCTGCGCAAGGCCGACGGCGTGCATTTTTCCGATGAAGGTGCCAAACTGGCGGCGCATTTCCTCGAAAGCGATCTGCGGCGCCTGCTCGGCGAGGCCCCGCCGGCCCCGATGGTTGCGACGGCACCGGTCGCCGAGCCCACCTCCGAGACCCCCGGCGATTCACCGGCGGAAAAACCCGAATACGGGCCGGTCCTGCCGCTCGACGCCTATGAAACCGCGCCCGGCGGCCAGTTGCTCGGTGGCGGCGCCCCTAAACCGGGCGGCGCCGATCCCAGCGTCGCCAAGGTACTCGGACAGGGCGAGAGCCTTCCCCCGCGTGAGGGCCGCGCCGACGATTTTCGCTGGCCATCGCCGGTGGGAACGCCCTGAGAGCCAGCACTGCGGCTCAGGGCTTGGCCTGCTCGGCCTTGGCCACGGTGGTATCGAGCGTGTTGCGCACCAGGCGTTCGGAGAAGCCTGCGAGAAACGACCAGACCAGCAATTTGGCAAGCTCCGTCGACGGCAGCAGGATTGTGAGGCCGCTCGCCTCGGGTTTGCTGCTGGCGACCGTCGTATCGCCATTGGCCTCCTGGAGAACCGAAACCGTCGATAGCGACACGTCCGACAGCTTCGGAAAGATGGTGCCGCCGACGATCCCGCTGCGCATCAGGAAATAAAAGACCATCCCCCCCATCATGCCGACGAGCAGGCGCACGCGCAGCACATCGGGCCGGTAACTGTTCATGACCTGATCGAAACTCAGCGCGGGACTGTCCGTCTGGAATTGGGTGACTCGGCTGAAGAAGGCACCGAGCAGGCCGAAGGCCATCACCAGGCCGAAGCCGAACACGGGATTGGACGAGTAGAGGGTCCCGGGGCCTGTGGCCGGAGCCTGCCAAGTGGCGATGACCGCGAGAATGACGAAGGGCAGCACCGCGACGACCAGCAGGATACAGCCATAGCCGAGCAGCCGCCTCGCCACTTCCTTGCGCAATTCGCGCTTGTTGCGGGTATCGATGAAATCACGCTGAAGATCATCGAGCAGCGCCAGATAAGCCAGGCACTTCTTGGCAGCCTGGGCGGCGCCATTGGCAACCGCATCGCCATTGGTGTTCGGCTCGAAGAACTCGGCGCTCTTCTTATGGACGTCCAGATTGGACAGCCCCCGGCGTGCTGCCAGGGAGAGCAGGATCGGATATTCGATGTCGAGCTGTTCAGGCAGAAGATAACGCCCGACGATCTGGCTCGCCTCGTTGAGCTTCACCCATTCGGCCGGCCCCGACACCGTGGGAGGCGCCGGCGGAAACCGCGCATCGACAGCGGCCTTGTCGTCGGCGGTCAGGCCTGGATTGGTGGAAGCGATGTCCCACAACGTCCGCAAGGACGTCCATTCATGAGCAATGACTTCCGCGACTTTCGCGGCTTCCTCACACCCAGGGTCCCGCGGCGCCCAGATCTTGCCAAGCAACCCGATCGGCGACATCGATCCCCCGAAGGCACGGTTCATCACCGTCGCCTATAAGAGAGGAACGCCTGTGAAGCGTGCGTGAAACCGCTTCAGCGCCTGGCGCTGTCGAGCGCCATGCGGGCCGCGAGCCCCATCAGCACCGTGCCCATCAGCCAGCGCTGGATCGTCGTCCACAGCGGACGGCCCGCCAGGAAGGCCGAAATCGTGCCCGCCATCACGACGAAGCAGGCATTGAAGAAGGCGCTGACCAGAATCTGGATGAGGCCAAGCTGCAGGGTCTGCCCGAGCACGGGACCGGAATGGTCGACGAATTGCGGCAGCAGCGAGAGATAGAGCGCCGCGATCTTGGGATTGAGCAGGCTGGTGAACAGGCCCATGCCATAGAGCCGCCCTACTGAATCGGGCTTGAGCGCCCGGACTTCGAAAGGCGAACGGCCGCCGGGCTTGAGCGCCTGCCAGGCCATCCAGGCGAGATAGGCCGCGCCGGCAATGCGCAGCGCGTCATAGGCATAGGGCACCGCAAACAGCAGAGCCGTGATGCCGAAAGCCGCCAGCAGCATGTAGATCACGAAGCCGGTGACGACGCCGATCAGCGAGATCAGCCCCGCCAGGCGGCCCTGGCAGATCGAGCGCGAGACGAGATAGGCCATGTTCGGGCCGGGCGTCAGCACCATGCCGACGGCGACGGCAGTGAAGGCGAGGACAGCGGTGAGGGAGAGCATGACGGAAACCTCGGGTTTTCCCTTGCTACGCCCGCTCCTCCCATCCAGGCAAGCACCGACCCGCATCCATCATCACTTTGAATGCTGGCGTCAAAATCGGTGATGGAAAGGTGTGCCGGTCTTCAGACCGGCAATCTTCCAACGCTTTCATGCCGGTCTGAAGACCGGCACACCGAAAACCGCCGCTCAGCGCGGCAGCGTCGTCGCCCCCATCAGGGCCTCGTCGATGGCGCGAGCGGCCTGGCGGCCCTCGCGGATGGCCCAGACCACCAGCGACTGCCCGCGCCGCATGTCGCCCGCAGCGTAAACCTTGTCCATCGAGGTGCGGTAGTCCCTGTCCGTAGCGGAGACATTGCCGCGCTTGTCCAGCTCGACGCCGGACTGGTCGATCATGCCGGCCTTGACCGGGCCGGTGAAGCCGAGGGCGATGAACACCATATCGGCCCTGAGCACGGTCTCCGTGCCCTCGATCGGGCGGCGCTTCTCGTCGGCGCGGGCGATCTTGACGCCGGTGACCCGGCCGTTCTTGCCGACGATGCCGAGCGTCACCGCCTGGAACTCGCGCTCGGCGCCTTCGGCCTGCGAAGAGGAGGTGCGCATCTTGGTCGGCCAATAGGGCCAGATCGCCAGCTTGTCTTCCCTCTCGGGCGGACGGGGCCGGATGTCGAGCTGGGTCACCGAAATGGCGCCCTGCCGGAAGGAGGTGCCGACGCAGTCCGAGGCAGTGTCGCCGCCGCCGATCACGACGACATGCTTGCCGGTGGTCAGCAGCGGTTCCTCCCGGGAGATGTCCTCGCCACCAACGCGGCGATTGCTCTGCACCAGATAGGGCATGGCGAAATGCACGCCCTCGAGCTCGGCGCCCGGCAGGGCCGGATCGCGCGGGGTCTCGGCGCCGCCCGCCAGCAGCACGGCGTCATGGCTCGACTTGAGGTCGGCAAAGCTCATGGAGACACCGATATTGACGCCATAGTGGAAGGTGACGCCCTCCGCTTCCATCTGGCGCACGCGGCGCTCGATATGGTGCTTTTCCATCTTGAAGTCGGGAATGCCGTAGCGCAGCAGGCCGCCGGCGGCAGGCTCGCGCTCATAGACATGCACGTCATGGCCGGCACGGGCGAGCTGCTGGGCGGCGGCCAGGCCGGCCGGGCCGGAGCCGATGACGGCGACCTTCTTGCCGGTCTTCACCTTGGCGATCTCGGGCTGGATCCAGCCCATGGCCCAGGCCTTGTCGGCAATCGACTGCTCGATCGTCTTGATGGTGACCGGCATGTCCTCGAGGTTGAGCGTGCAGGCCTCCTCGCAGGGCGCCGGGCAGATACGGCCGGTAAATTCGGGGAAGTTGTTGGTGGTGTGCAGGTTGCGCGCCGCCTCCTCCCAGTCGTCGTGATAGACAAGGTCGTTCCAGTCCGGGATCTGGTTGTTGACCGGACAGCCCGTCGGGCCGTGGCAATAGGGCACGCCGCAATCCATGCAGCGCGCCGCCTGCTTGCCGACATCCTTGTCGTCGAGCGGAAGGGTGAATTCGCGGTAGTGGCGGATGCGGTCGGCGGCCGGAAGATACTTCTGGTCCTGCCGATCGATCTCGAGAAATCCTGTTGCCTTGCCCATCACTGAACCCCAATCGGCCTGGCTTGTTCGAGGCGCACTTCCAGTGCCTCCAGACAAGCTCTCTTATCGAGAAAAGAATATGCGTCGGCTTCTTTGGGACTCAAATCGCCATAGAGAGCGTAGATCATCCAATCTTCGTTGTAGCGAAACTTACCCAAGCCTAACGCATCGAATTCATCACGGTGCCCGTCCTTGCTAACCCCGAGGTTCGCCAGAACGTTGTTTATCGGCCCGTATGGCACATAGTCCCATTCCGGTTTGACGACACACTTTCCAGTGTCCCAAAGGCCGGCGCGCTGAAAACCGGATCCGCCAATATACTCCGTGGCGACATTGCCCACCTTGCCATGCTGCGAAAGCAAGATGGTGGCCTCGTCGAGGTCCTCCATCTCGTTGGACAGGTGGCCGATGCTATCTGCCCACAGGAACAACATCCCGAACGACTGGTTCAGGGGAGCAATGGCGCCATATTCGATCAGGGGCGGTGCCTTGTCGCGCAGCCACGAAAGCTGCGCGACAATTCCTGAAATCACATGCGTCATCCCCTCACTCCGCCGCCATCATGGTGCGGGCTTTTTCCATCTCGCGCAGGGCGCGGCGATATTCGACCGGCATCACCTTGACGAAGCGGGTGCGATAGGTGGCCCAATCGTCCAGCATGGTCTTGGCAAGCGTCGAGCCCGTATAATGCAGATGGTTCTCGATCATCTTGCGCAGGCGTTCCTCGTCATAGCGGCCCATGTCGCCGGAGACGTCGATGCGGCCCTTGAACTCAAGGTCGCCGCCATGATGGTGCAGGCGCTCCATCAGATCCTCTTCCTCTTCCACCGGTTCGAGATCGACCATGGAGAGGTTGCAGCGTTTGGCGAAGCTCTGGTCCTCGTCATAGACATAGGCGACACCGCCGGACATGCCGGCCGCGAAGTTGCGGCCCGTCTGGCCGAGCACCACCACCACGCCGCCGGTCATATATTCGCAGCCATGGTCGCCAGTGCCCTCGACCACCGCCGCGGCGCCCGAATTGCGCACCGCGAAGCGCTCGCCCGCGACGCCGCGGAAGTAGCACTCGCCGGCGATGGCACCGTAGAGCACCGTGTTGCCGACGATGATCGACTTCTCCGGCACGGCCTGCGTCTCATCGCTCGGCTTGATGATGATACGGCCACCGGACAGGCCCTTGCCGACATAGTCGTTGGCCTGGCCCACCAGCGTCAGGTCGATACCCGCCGCCAGGAAGGAGCCGAAGCTCTGGCCGGCGGTACCGGTGAGGTTCACCTTGATGGTGCCGTCGGGCAGGCCTTCATAGCCGTAGCGCATGGCGACCTCGCCTGAGAGCATGGCGCCCGCCGTGCGGTCGACATTGGTGATCCTGCCCTCGATGGTGACCTCGCGGCCATAGTCGAGCGCCGGTGCCGCCTCGGCGATGAAGCCGCGGTCGAGCACGGTGTCAACAGGGTGCTTCTGCTTCTCCTCGTGGCGAATGCCGACATTGGCCGGCACGTCCACCTTGTGGAAGAGCTTGGTGAAGTCGAGCCCCTTGGCCTTCCAGTGGTCGATGGCGTCCTGCTTGTCGAGCAGGTCGGAGCGGCCGATCAGCTCGTCGAGCTTGCGGAAGCCGAGCTCGGCCATCAGCTCACGCACTTCCTCGGCGACGAAGAAGAAGTAGTTGATGATGTGCTCGGGCGTGCCCTTGAAGCGCTTGCGCAGCACCGGATCCTGCGTCGCCACACCCACCGGGCAGGTGTTGAGGTGGCATTTGCGCATCATGATGCAGCCGGCCGCGATCAGGGGCGCGGTGGAGAAGCCGAATTCGTCGGCGCCCAGCAGCGCGCCGATGACGACGTCACGGCCGGTCTTGAGCCCGCCATCGACCTGCAGGCGCACGCGCGAGCGCAGGCGGTTGAGCACCAGCGTCTGCTGGGTCTCGGCGAGGCCCGTCTCCCAGGGACTGCCGGCATGCTTGATGGAGGTCAGCGGCGAAGCGCCGGTGCCGCCTTCGAAGCCGGAGATGGTGATATGGTCGGCGCGCGCCTTGGCGACGCCGGCGGCGACGGTGCCGACGCCGACTTCCGAGACCAGCTTGACCGAGACATCCGCCGCCGGGTTGACGTTCTTCAAATCGAAGATCAGCTGTGCCAGGTCCTCGATCGAATAGATGTCGTGATGCGGCGGCGGCGAGATCAGGCCGACGCCGGGGGTCGAGTGGCGCACCTTGGCAATGACGGCATCGACCTTGTGGCCGGGCAGCTGGCCGCCCTCGCCGGGCTTGGCGCCCTGCGCGACCTTGATCTGCATCATGTCGGCATTGACGAGATATTCGGCGGTGACGCCGAAGCGCCCGGAAGCGACCTGCTTGATGGCCGAGCGCTTGGAGCGCCCATCCGGCAGGGTCTTGAAGCGCTCGGCTTCCTCGCCGCCTTCGCCGGTGTTGGACTTGCCACCGATGGCGTTCATGGCAATGGCGAGCGACTCATGCGCCTCGCGCGAGATCGAGCCGAAGGACATCGCGCCGGTGGCGAAGCGCTTCACCAGCTCGCTGGCGGGTTCGACCTCGTTGAGCGGCACCGCGGCCATGCCGCGCTCCCCGGCCGTCTTGATGCGGAACAGGCCGCGGATGGTCTGGAGCTGACCGTTCTGCAGGTTCACCGAGGCGGCGAAGTCGCGATAGCGGTCCTGCGCATTGGCGCGCACGGCATGCTGCAGCGTGGCGACGCTGTCCGGCGTCCAGACATGGTCCTCGCCGCGGATGCGGTAGGCATATTCGCCGCCGACATCGAGGGCGTTGCGGTAGATCGGCGCGTCCGAGAAGGCATCCTTGTGGCGAGATACGGCCTCGGCAGCGACCTCGTCGAGGCCGACGCCCTCGATCATGGTGGCGGTGCCGAAGAAGAACTCGTCGACGAAGGCCGAAGACAGGCCGATGGCGTCGAAGATCTGGGCGCCGCAATAGGACTGATAGGTCGAGATGCCCATCTTGGACATCACCTTCAGCACACCCTTGCCGATCGACTTGATGTAGCGCTTGACCACCTCGTATTCGTCGACTTCCTCGGGGAATTCGAGCTGGGCATGCAGCGTCGCCAACGTCTCGAAGGCGAGATAGGGGTTGATCGCCTCGGCGCCATAGCCGGCGAGGCAGCAGAAATGATGGATCTCGCGCGCTTCGCCGGTCTCCACCACCAGGCCCGCCGCAGTGCGCAGCCCCTTGCGGATGAGGTGATGATGCACCGCCGCCGTCGCCAGCAGGGCCGGGATCGGGATGCGGTCCGGGCCGGTCTGGCGGTCAGAGAGGATGATGATGTTGTAGCCGCCATGCACCGCCGCCTCGGCGCGCTCGCACAGCCGCTCGAGCGAGCCGCGCATGCCCTCGGCGCCCTGGATGGCCGGATAGGTCATGTCGAGCGTCTTGGTGTCGAAGCGCTCCTCGACATGGCCGATGCAGCGGATCTTCTCCAGATCCTCATTGGTGAGGATGGGCTGGCGCACTTCCAGGCGCTTCTTGCGGGACGTGCCTTCGAGGTCGAGGATGTTCGGGCGCGGGCCGATGAAAGACACCAGGCTCATCACCAGTTCCTCGCGGATCGGGTCGATCGGCGGGTTGGTGACCTGGGCGAAGTTCTGCTTGAAATAGGTGTAGAGCAGCTTCGACTTGTCGGAGAGCGCCGAGATCGGCGTATCCGTGCCCATCGAGCCGACGGCCTCCTGACCGGTGGTCGCCATCGGCGGCAGCAGCAGCTTGATGTCTTCCTGGGTGTAGCCGAAGACCTGCTGGCGATCGAGCAGCGACACGTCGGTGCGCGAGGCGCGCGCTTCCACCGGGCGCAGATCCTCCAGCACGATCTGGGTGCGCTTGAGCCAGTCGCGATAGGGATTGGCGGTGGCGAGCGAGGCCTTCATCTCGTCGTCGGAGACGATGCGGCCTTCCTCCAGGTCGATCAACAGCATCTTGCCGGGCTGCAGGCGCCACTTCTCGACGATGTCGGCCTCGGGGATCGGCAGCACGCCGAATTCGGAGGCGAGCACGACGAGCCCGTCCTTGGTGACGAGATAGCGCGCGGGCCTGAGACCGTTGCGGTCGAGCGTGGCGCCGATCTGGCGGCCATCGGTGAAGACCACGGCGGCCGGCCCGTCCCAGGGCTCCATCAGCGCGGCATGGTATTCGTAGAAGGCGCGCCGGTCCTCGGACATCAGCGGATTGCCCGCCCAGGCCTCGGGGATCAGCATCATCATGGCGTGGGCGAGCGAATAACCGCCCTGCACCAGGAATTCGAGCGCATTGTCGAAGCAGGCGGTGTCCGACTGGCCTTCATAGGAGATCGGCCAGAGCTTGGAGATGTCGTTGCCGAACAGCTCGGAGTCGACCGAAGCCTGGCGCGCCGCCATCCAGTTCACATTGCCGCGCAGCGTGTTGATTTCGCCGTTATGCGCGACCATGCGGTAGGGGTGGGCCAGCGTCCAGCTCGGGAAAGTGTTGGTCGAGAAGCGCTGATGCACCAAAGCGATGGCGCTCTGGAAGCGCTCGTCGGTGAGGTCCTTGAAATAGTCGCCGAGCTGGGTGGCGAGCAGCATGCCCTTATAGGTGATGGTGCGGCTCGACACCGAGACCGGATAGAAGCCCGCCGTCACCGGCCGGCGCTCGACGTCGTTGTAGATGACGTTGGAGATCACCTTGCGGATGATGAACAGCCGGCGCTCGAACTCGTCCTGGTCCGGCGTGGCGGCCGAGCGGCCGATGAAGGCCTGCATGTGGATCGGCTCGGTCGGCAGCACGCTCTCGCCCAGGCCCGAATTGTCCACGGGCACGGCGCGCCAGCCCAGGAACACCTCGCCTTCCTCGGCCACGATCTTCTCGACCACGCGCATGGCATGCACGCGGCCTTCCTCGTTGCGCGGCAGGAAGAAGAAGCCGACGGCGTAATCGCCGGGCGCCGGCAGCTCGAAGCCGAGATTGGCGCATTCGGCGGCGAAGAAGTCGTGCGGGATCTGTACGAGCATGCCGCAGCCGTCACCCGCCTTCGGATCGGCGCCGACGGCGCCGCGATGGTCGAGATTGTGCAGGATCTGCAGCGCCTGGCTGATGATCTTGTGGCTCTTGCGGTTCTTCATATCGGCGATGAAGCCGACGCCGCAGGCATCCTTCTCATTGGCCGGATCGTAGAGGCCCTGGGCCTGCGGCAGGCCGGGATCGCGCAGGACAGGCATGCGCGTCGATTTGGGATCTTTCGTCACGGTGGCATTGGTTTTCGTTGCAGCGTCGATCGCCGCTGCCGAAACCGTCTGCTGTCCGTGTTGGAAGATCGCGCTCATCGCCTGTTTCCTCTTCGCCTCAATCACCTGTTGCCGTCAGCCCGCACACTCGCCCGCTCATCGCCTGCCCATGCAAGGGTCGGGCCGCGACTATGCCGCCGGATTGTGAAAGCTGTCACTCAATTGTGCACCGCTCCGCGCTGAAACGCGAGAGCGGCGTTCTTGCCATACGGCCAAGCCGGGCCTGTGGGCCATCTTCGGCTGGTCCGCGGGCTGCCCCGAAAGGCGGCAGCATCCATAATGGGACAGCATAGCTGTCCTAATATGGATGGCTGACATGGCATAATTCCAAGCTGGGGACAAGCATATAAAAGCGGCAGCGCGACTTTTTCTTGCGCGCAACCCCAGCATGGCAGCAAGAAACGAAATGTGATCACATCGAAGCGAGACAGAGAGTTCTGAAAAATCGCCATTGTGGCGAGATCTTGTCAGGTCGATGCGAAGGTGTTTCGCGCCGGATAGGACGTCAGGGGCCTGCGTTCCCGTCAGGCGACGCCGACATCCGTCTGGCCGAAATCATTGCCCTTGAACAGCAGCGGCTCGCCCATGGCTTTGGCCAAGGCATAGGAGAAGCAGTCTCCGAAATTCAGTCCGGCCTTGTGACGCCCCTTGCCGAAATCGAGAAAGGCCTGACGGGCCAATTCCCCTTGATCGATCGTTACCGGTTCGACGACGATGCCGGCGCGACGAAAAAAGGCTTCGGCCTGCCGCATCCCCTCGGAGCCAAGCTGGTTCTCGATCACCATGGACAGTTCGACGTAACTCGCCACGCTGATACGGCAGATCTCTGCGTCGTGAATGCGCTGGACATAAGCCGCCGCTTCCGGCTCGCGATAGAGAATGGCGACGACGGCCGACGTATCGAGAATCATTTCGGCAGGCCTTTTTCGTCGTAGAGCAGGTCGGCATGATCGGCATAGGGGCGCCGCACATGCGAGGCGGCCCGATCGGCGATAGCCAGTAGTTCCGCGACGCTTGCCTTGGCCTTGCGTTGTTCGACCCTGGCGAAGCTGTCGCGCAGCGCCTCGATGACCACGCGTGTCATGTTCTCGCCCGTGGCACGGGAGATGGCCTGCGCCAGCCGATAGGCCTCGGGATCCTTGATGCTGAGGCTCATCGCAACCTCCATTCTAGAAAGACCCCGAAATTTCTACCTTTCTACCCTGCCTGTCAATCAATAACGGTCTTGAGAGCCCAGCTCTGGGCCCATGCCCTACCCCCGCATCCCCAGCATCCGCCGCACGATGATCGGCAGGGCGATCGCCGCCACCAGCAGCACGCCGAGGATGACGGCGATGACGATGCCGGGCACGTTGATCAGCGTCAGCCCGAAAGTGGTGAGGCCGAGCACGAAGACGGCGATCACCACGCCCGGCATGGTGCCCGAGCCGCCAGCGATCGAGATGCCGCCCAGTACCACCATGGTCACCACTTCGAGTTCCCAGCCCAACGCGATGTTGGGCCGGGTCGAGCCGATGCGGGCGGTGAGCAGGGCCGAGGCGAGCCCGGACAGGAGGCCCGTCAGCACGAAGATGAGGAAACGGATGCGATTGACCGGGATGCCGGAGAAACGCGCCGCCACCGGGTTGTTGCCGATGGCATAGAGCATGCGCCCCCACACGGTGAAATGCAGCACGACGGTGAAGACCACGGCCAGGACCAGGAACAGGATGAAGGCCAGGTAAAGCGGCGGCTCCTGGACGATGTAGAGCTGGGCGAGGTTGGTGTAGTCCTCCGGATAGGTGGTGATCGCCTGGTCACCCAGCACGACCTGGGCGATGCCGCGATAGAGCGACATGGTGCCGATGGTGACTACGATCGAGGGCAGGCCGAAGCCGGTGACCAGCCAGCCATTGAAGGCGCCGCAGACGATGCCGACGCCAAGGCCGATGGCGATCAGCATGACAGGCCCATAGCCCGCCTGCGCCCCATAGCCGATGGCGAGCGAGGCCAGCGCCACGATGGCGGCGACGGAGAGGTCGATCTCCCGGGTGAGGATCAACAGCGCCATGCCGAGCGCGATGATCGCCTTCTCCGAGAAGTTCTGGGTCATGTCGGAGAGGTTGTAGAGATCGAGGAAATAGGGCGAGCCCAGCGCATTGACCACGATCACCGCCGCCAGCAGCAGGCAGAGGATGGTCTCCCAGCGTAGCAGGCGGTCTGCCAGCGTGCGGGGCGCGCGGTCGAGCACCTGGTAGCGGGCAGTGTCCGTCATCAGCGCGCTCCTTCTCTGGCGGCGGCGCGGCGGCGCGCCTCGGGCAGGATCAGCTTGCCGCCCTTGCGCTCGGCGCGGGCATTGACCACCACGGCCGCCAGGATCACCGCGCCGGAGATCGCCATCTGCCAGAAGGGCGAGACATTGATCACCGGCAGGGCGTTGACGACCACGCCGAGGAACAGGGCGCCGAGCAGCGCACCGCTGACCGAGCCGATGCCGCCGCCGATGGAAACGCCGCCGATCACGCAGGCCGCGATCACGCTGAGCTCGTAGCCGAGCGCGATCTCGGTATAGGCGATGCCGAAGCGGGCCACCCACAGATAGCCGCACAGGCCGGACACCGCGCCGGACAGGGTGAAGACCAGCAATTGCTGGCGGGCGAGATCGATGCCGCAATAGCGCGCCGCCACCGGGTTGCCGCCCACCGCATAGAGCCCACGGCCGATGGTGGTGCGCCCGAGGAAGAGGGCCATCGCCGCCGCCACCGCAATGGCGAACCAGACCAGGCTCGACAGGCCGAGGAAGGTGGCATGCGGAAAGTTCAGGAAGGCCGGGGTCATCTTGTCGGAACTGATCCACTTGCCGCCCGAGACGATGAAGACGAGGCCGCGATAGATGGCGAGGGTACCGAGCGTCACCACGATCGAGGGAATGCCGACAAAGGCGATGAACACGCCGTTGACGAAGCCGAAGAAGGTACCGACGGCGATGGCGACCAGGATGACCAGGCCGATCGGCAGGTCGGGCGCCGCGATCGAAAAGAGGGCGGCGACCATACCGCTGAGCGCCAGATTGGCCGCCACCGACAAGTCGATGCCGCGAATGAGGATCACCGTCATCTGGGCGAGCGCCAGCATGACGAGGATGGCGCTGTCCTTGAGCACGCCCATCAGGCTGTCCGTGCTCAGGAAGACCGGTGCCCGCAGCCCGATGGCCAGCACCATGCCTGCGACGATGAGGGCAAGAATGATCTCGCGGCCGTAGCGGCGCCACAGGGTTTTCATGCGTGGCCTCCCGTGGCTGCCGTGACGATGGCGGCGGCGTCCATTTCGGTCCGCGCGAATTCCTTCACGATGCGCCCCTCATGCATCACCAGGATGCGGTCTGACATGCCCATCACCTCCGGCAGCTCGGAGGAGATCAGCACCACGGCGAGGCCTTCCGCGGCTAGGTCCACCATGAAGTCGTGCACGGCGGCCTTGGAGCCGACGTCGATGCCCTTGGTCGGCTCGTCGAGGATGATGACCTTGGGATTGGTGGCGAGCCATTTGGCGATCACCACCTTCTGTTGGTTGCCGCCGGACAGTTCCTGCAGTTTCTGGTCCCAGGAGGCGGCCTTCACCGCGAGCCTGGTGCCCAAGCGGCGCGTATCGGCGATCTCCGAACGCTGGCTCAGGAAGCCGAAGCGGGCATGGCGTATCAGGCTGGCCAATGTGGTGTTCTCGCGCACGCCGAATGGCAGCACGGCGCCCTGGCTCTGGCGATCCTCCGGCACATAGGCGATGTCGGCGGCGATGGCGTCGGCGGGGCTGTTGATGGCACGAGCCTTGCCGCGCACGAGGATCTCGCCGGTATCAGGCCGGGAGAGCCCGAACACGGCCTGCATGGCCTCGGACCGGCCGGCGCCGACCAGCCCGTAAAGGCCGAGGATCTCGCCCTGGCGCAGCGTGAAGGAGATGTCGGCGAACTCGCTCTCATTGCCGAGATCCTTGACCTGGAGCGCGACGTCGCCGATCGGCACCTCGCGCTTGGGAAAGACCTGCTCGATCGAACGCCCGACCATCAGGCGGACGAGTTCGGCCGGGGTCGCTTCGCTGATCGCGCCATCGCCGACATATTCGCCGTCGCGCAGGCAGAGCCAGCGATCGGCGACGCGGAAGATTTCCTCGAATTTGTGGCTGATGAACAGGATCGCCCGTCCCTCGGCCTTGAGCTGGTCGATGATGCGGAAGAGATCGTCGATCTCGCGGGCCGAAAGCGCCGCCGTCGGCTCGTCCATGATGACGATGCGCGCCTCGTGGGACAGAGCGCGAGCGATCTCGACCAGATGCTTCTGGGCCACGCTCAGGGCTTTCAGCGGCTCGCCCGGATCGATGTCGGCATCGAGGCGCTTGAGCAGCTCGCGCGTCCGCGCATGCACGGCGCTCCAGTCCACCAGCCCGCCGGCACCCTTCGGCATATGGCCCATGAAGACGTTCTCGGCGACCGAGAGCTCGTCGAACATGATGGTTTCCTGGTGAATGGCGGTGATGCCGGCCGCCCAGGCGTCACGCGGGCTCGAAAACTGCAGGGCCTGCCCGCCGACCCGAAGCTCGCCCTCGTCCGGCGTGTAGATGCCGGTGAGGATCTTCACGATGGTGGACTTTCCGGCCCCGTTCTCCCCGAGCAGCGCCGTGACCTCGCCGGGATGAAGGGCAAGGCGCACGTCATGCAGCGCCCGCACGCCGGGGAAACGCTTGGAGATGCCGGAAAGGGAGAGAAGAGGGGTGGAGGTCATGAAACAGTCCGGCAACCGGGATCAAGCGCGACATTTACCGCGCCCTCGCCCCGCACGCGGGGAGAGGGTAAGGGTGAGGGGCTGTACAAAGCGTAATCTTGCATCCGCTACGCTGCCCCTCATCCTTACCTTCTCCCCGTAAGAACGGGGAGAAGGGACGTTTGGCGTCGTGGCATGCTCAAAAAGCCTCGAACTCGCCCCAGCTATTGCTCAAACCTCAGAAGATCTTGGCGTATTTCTCGACGTTCGACTTGTCGAAAGTAAAGGGCTCGCCCATCACCGCCTCGCCGTCCTCGCCGATCTTGGTCTCGCCCATGCGCCCCATCTTCACGGTGGAGCCGGGCTTGGCGTCCTCGCCACCGATGATGCCGGCCAGGATCTGCGTGGCCGAATAGCCGTAATCGACGGGGTTCCAGATCGCAAAGCTATCGCAGGCGCCCTTCAGCACGGCGTCCTTCATTTCCGAGGGCAGGCCGAGACCGGTAATGAAGACCTTGCCGGCGAGGCCGCCGTCGATGATCGCCTTGGCGCCGGCGCGGATGCCGATGGTGGTGGGCGAGATCACGCCCTTGAGATTGGGATGGGTCTTCACCAGGCCCTGCATCTCGCGATAGGACTTGTCGTCCTGATCGTCGCCATAGACGGTGTCGACCAGCTTGAGCTTGGCGTATTCGGGCTTCTCCCACTCCCGCTTCATCGCGGCGATCCAGGAATTCTGGTTCGTCATGGTCGAAGCGGCGGAGAGAATGGCGACCTCGCCCTCGCCCTTGAGGGTCTTGGAAATCATCTGCACCTGCTTGGCACCGATCATCTCGGTAGAGGAGGCGTTGAGGTGCATGATGCGCCCGCCCTTGGCAATGGCGCTGTCGAAGGAGATCACCTTGATGCCGCGCTGCGCCGCCTTCTTGCCGACCGGCACCAGGGCGTTGGCGTCATTGGCGGAGACGATGATGCCGTCGACCTTCTGGGCGATCAGGGCGTCGATCACCGCAATCTGGTCCTCGGCAGTCGCCTTGGTGGGGGCGGTGTAGATGATCTCGATGCCACCAAGCTCCTTGGCCGCCTGCTGGGCGCCGTCGCGGCAGGCATCGAAATAGGAATTGCCGAGATTCTTCACCACCAGGGCGATGCGCTTGTTGGCGGCGAAGGCTGGCGTGACCGCGCCGAGCGGCAGGGCGCCCGCCAGCAGCGAGCCGCCCAGGATCTTCAAGGCGCTGCGACGCGATTGATCGTCGAACATGTCGTTCCCTCCAGTATTATTTCCTGTTCTTGGCCAGCCGGCCTTGCCGGTCTGTCTGCCCGCAGGCGGCTTGACGGCCGGACTTGGCCGCCGACTCTCCCGCGCAGAGGCGCCATTCATGCCCGCCTCGCCGGCGAATGCAAGAGTCGGCTGCAATTTGTCTGATTAATTTTCGCCACGTCGCCATCGCCTTGCCCGGACCTTCGCGCGAAGGCCTTGATGACCACGAGACCAGGGGCTACGACAGTCGAAATCACCCCTCCCCTCACATTGCCAATGGAACCGATGACTTCCCTTCCCACCTTTGCGGCCTGGACCGTCTGCGGCATCGACGAACTCGATCAGTTCAGCGGCTCCGGCGTCAGCCATGTGCTCTCGATCGTCGATCCCGACTGGCCCGACCTCGCGGCCTTTCGCGCCTATGGCGAGCACCAGCGCACCATCCTGCAATTCGACGACATCATCGACCCGATGCCCGGCAAGATCATGCCGGCGCGCGAACACATGGCCGAAATTCTGCGCTTCGCCCGCGACGAAGCCGGCGCCGTCCTCGTGCCCGAACGCCTGCTGGTGCATTGCCATATGGGGGTTTCGCGCTCGACGGCTGCGATGGCGACGCTGATGGCCCGCTCCGATGCGAGCCTGGCGGAGGACGAGATTTTTACCCGCCTGCGCACGATCCGCCCGCAGGCCTGGCCCAACTCCGTCTTGATCGGCTTCGCCGACGACCTGCTCGGCCGGGGCGGGCGTCTCAAGGAGGCCCTTCGCCGGCACTATGCCTTCCAGAAGCAGCACCGCCCCGACATGGCCGACTGGATGGTGCGGCTCGGCCGCGGGCGCGAGGTCGAGATGGCCGCCTGAGGCCAGCCCTTTGGCTTCGTATCAGGCCGTCGACGGGAGCGCCGCCCGCCATGCCGCCCTGTAGCCCAGCAGGGACTCGGTATCGGCATAGGCCATCGCCGGCCGTGCCGGCTCGCGTGCCGGCATATCGGGCCAGGTCGCGAGAAGAGAGGCGCCGTAGGCGGTGCCTGAACTGTCGAGGCTGGGCAGGACCGCCTGCCCTGGGCGCAGCGCCGCGAGCAGGCTGCAATAGACCGGATTGGCGGCAAAGCTGCCCTCGATCAACAAGGGGCCGCTGACAGCGCCGAGCGCCTCCAGGAGATAGTCGGTCAGCAGCACGCAATAGAGGCTGGCAAGCGCCGCCCGCATACCCTCGCCGGCCGGCAGCGTGCCCCGGATCTCGCCGGGATGCGCCGGAAAGGGGCCGCCATTGGGCACGAAGCTCGGCAGCGCCAGCACACCGGCCGCCATCACGGCCGCGGCATCGGCAAGCGAGCAGGTCGGCGAGGCACCGTCGAGGATCACCGCATATTCCCGCCCGCCCATGAATTTGGCCGCCGGCACCGGCCGGGCCTCGACATCGGCATAGGCCTGCATGTCCCGGGCTGCGTCGAGCCGGCCGGGATCGGCGCCCAAGGCCATGATCACCGCCCAGGTGCCGGAGGAAACCAAGGTGAAGGGCGGTTCGAAGGCGATCAGATGCGGCAGGATCGAGCCGTTGGAATCGTGGATGCCGGCACGCACCCGCACCGTGTCGGGCAGGCCGGTCTCGGCCCGAACCTCGGGGCGCAGCGGGCCGAGCACGGCATAGGCCGCGATCGGCGGCGGGAACAGCGCCTGCCATCCGCAGCCGACAACCAGAGAGGACAGGCGCCTTTCACGAACGGCCCACAAATCGGAATGGCCGCCGATACCGGTGACCTCGTTGCGGGCGATGCCGGTGAGGCGCCAGGTGAAATATTGCGGATAGGGCACGATGTGCCGGACACGCGCGAAGGCTTCGGGATGGCGCCGCTGCTGGTAGAAGATCTGCTTGCCGGAATTGAGCCCCGCCGACATCGGCGGCGACAGGGTTTCGGCAAAGGGCGGGCGGAACGGCGCATACTCGGCCTCGACCTCGCCGACGCCCTCGAACTCGTAGTCCATCACCGGCAGCGCCAGATCGTCCTCACCGATCAGGGCCATGGCAGCGCCATGGGTGGTGACGGCGATGTCGGCGATGGCATGCTCGACGCCAGCCTGGCGCAGCCCTCCCATCAGGAAGCGCCAGATCGCCTCGACATCCGCATGCGGATAGGGCGGGCCGGCCAGCGGCCGGTTCGGCATCGAAGCCTGCCAGAGGCTGGCGGAGCCGTCGAACAGGACCAGCTTCACATTGGTCTTGCCGACATCGAGCACGGCGGTGACGGACATGGTCGGCTCGCAGGATTACGCCTCAATAGAGATCGGCATATTTATCGAAATTCTTGGCATCGACCACGAAGGGACGCAGCGTGGCGATACTGTTCTCCCCGAGTGCGATCTGGCCGAGACGGCCTGCGGTGACCAGGCTGCCCGTGCCTGTGGTCATGGTGTTCCTGGCCAGCGCCGCGGCAATCTGCATGGCGGCATAGCCGATATCCACCGGATTGGCGGTCGCGAAATATTCCACCGCCTTGGCCGACATGGCGGCCTTCAACGTGGCCGGCCGGCCGAAGCCGGTGACGAAGACCTTGCCGGCAAGGCCCCTGTCCGAAACGCATTGCGCCGCCCCCACCAGCGCCGCCGGGCTGAAGACCAGCAGGCCCTTGAGATTGGGGCGCTGCCTCAGCACGAAGTCCGCGGCGGCATAGCCGGCCTTTTCATTGTCATTGTCATAGAGGGTGTCGGCGAGCTTGAGCTTGCCATAAGCTGGCTTGAGCCATTGCTGCATGGTCTCCGAAACCAGCCCCTGTCCATCCGCGCCATTGCGCGCACCGGCCAGGATGGCGACGTCACCGCCATCCTTGGCATCGTCGGCCAGCATCTGAAGGAAGGTCTCGGCTTTGCCGCGACTGCTGACGGGATCGACATGGGCCATGCGCGAATTGGCCGGCAGGGCCTGCTCGAAGGAGACCACCTTGATGCCGCGGATCATGGCGCGCTTGCACAGCGGCGCCAGCAGGCCGGCATCGATGGGGCTGATCAGGATGGCATCGACCTTCTGCTTCACGAAGCCGTTGATGAAGAGGGCCTGCTCGCGCACCAGGCGCTTTTCCGGCGCAGCCACGGCCATATCGAGCGTGCCGATCTGCGTCGCGGCCTCCTGGGCTCCGTCGGCGCAGGCCTTGTAGAAGGGATCGTCCTTGACCGGCACGATCACCCCGACGCGCAGCCTGCCCTCGGTCACCGGCAAGACAGGCGTCGGATCGGCCTTGGGCTTGGGTTTCGGGCTGGGGGCCGAAAGAGCGCTGGACGACATGCCGGCTAACCCCAGCCCCCCCAGCAGCGTGACGATCTGGCGGCGGCTGAAGGTGTCGGTCATGGTAACTCCGTCCGGGGATGGTGCAAAAAACGGCAAAGAACACCGCAAGCCCGGTCGAACGACCGGACCGGCAGCGAGAGCGGCCGAATCACGACCGCACCCATCTCATCACATGCCGTGATCTTTGCAATCACGGCGTTACCGCGAAATCGCCTTGCCTCAGGCCATCAGTTCGCGGGCCTGGCGCCCCGCGGCCTGCAGGGCTTCATAGACCTTGAACTTCTTCTCGTGGAAGGCGCGGATCTCTCCTTGCCCGGGCGCATAGGTAGCTCCGAGTGCGGACATGCCGCTCATCGCCTCGGCCAAGGCGGGATAGGCCTTGCTGGCCACGGCGCCGAGCATGGCCGCACCGAGCAGGACGGGCTCCGGCGTATCGGCTACCGCAACCTCGATGCCGGTTGCGTCGGCGATGATCTGGCGGACCAACGGGCTCTGGGCCGCGCCGCCCGAGATGATGATCTGCTGGAGCACGATGCCCTTGGCCGCCATGACCTCGACGATCTGCCGCGCGCCATAGGCAAGGCCGCACAGTCCGGCGACATAAAGCCTGACCAGGCTGTCGAGATCGTCTTCCAGATCCAGCCCCGCGATCACCGCACGGGCATCGGGATCGGCATGGGGTGCCCGATTGCCGAGAAACTCGGGCACGACGTGAATGCTGCGTGCCAGGGTGGCATCGCCGGCGAGATTGGCCTGCGCCTCCAGCCAGGCGAGCAGGGGGCGCCCGGCGGTCTCGGCCCGCTCCACGGCCTGGGCATAGGCGGGATGCAGAGTGAGGAGATGGTCGAGCGCCGCGCCGGCGGCCGACTGCCCGCCCTCGTTCAGCCAGAGGCCAGGCACCATCGCCGAGAAATAGGGGCCCCACACACCCGGCACGAAAGCAGCCTCGCGCGTGCTCGCCATGGTGCAGGCCGAGGTGCCGAAGACATAGGCGAGGCGCGCCGTCACGTCGGCACTCTGGCCGTCCTTGCCGGCCGCGCCGACGGTGCCGATGCCGCCGGCATGGGCATCGATCAGCGAGGCGCCGACAGGAATGCCCGCCGTCAGGCCGAGATCGGCGGCTGCCGCCTCGGTCAGGCCGGAACCGAGCGGCGAACCGACATCCACGATGGTGTCGCCGATGCGGGCAAAGCCTTCATCGGCCAGCGCACCCAGCCCGATCTTGTGGAAATAGCCGGCGTCCCAGCGC
This sequence comes from Labrys sp. E2SS-1L, assembly GCF_057073705.1. Classification (NCBI taxonomy): domain Bacteria; kingdom Pseudomonadati; phylum Pseudomonadota; class Alphaproteobacteria; order Hyphomicrobiales; family Xanthobacteraceae; genus Labrys; species Labrys sp. E2SS-1L. Next base: position 566,418 of record NZ_CP172712.1, read on the forward strand.
TTCTCATGCGCCAGATAGGTCCATTTGCAGGTGACGGTGCAGACCGAGCGCGACAGCGAGCTGGTGGCGCGCCAGCTCAGATAATCCGGCAGGTCGAAGAAATAGCCGGCCGATGCAAAGATCTCCGGCTTGTGCTCCCTCAGCCAGAGCAGCTTGGGCGTCTCCATCTCCGGCGAGATCACGCCGCCGACATAGCGCAGCACCTCTTCGCCGGTCTCGTTGATGCGCCGGGTCTGGTCGAGCGAACGATGGTCCATCCAGACGATGACGTTGCGGTTGGGATCGTCGGACGGGCCGACGGAAAGCGGCTCGCCCTGCTTGCCCACCACCACCAGCGAGCAGGTCGCGTCGAAGCCGACGCCGGCAATGGCACCCGGCTCGACCGCAGCCTCCGCCAAAGCTCCCTTCACGGAGGCGCAGACCGCCTGCCAGATATTCTCGGAGGACTGCTCGACGATATCGCCGGGCTCGTGCCAGATGGTGATCGCCTGCTTGGCCGAACCGAGCAGCTTGCCGCTGGCGTCGAACACGCCGGCCCTGGCCGACCCCGTGCCTACATCGACACCGATGAAATACTGATCGCCCATCTCGCGGTTCGCTCCCGGATCTATGCTGCAGCCTTCCGCTGCTCTGAGCCTTCAGCTTAAAGGGGTGCCCGGGCTTGGCAACCTCGATTGGCTGGCGGGGCTGATACGAATTTCACCGAGCGCCATTGCTTTTCGATCGGAACACAAGCGAATTGGTGGGGGGACATCATGCCGTCGTGCAAACATTTGGATCGAACTCGCGAAGGCACTGCCCCGGAACGGCCCGCCATGGGCGATTGCCTTTTGACCAACGAAGAGCATCCCCGCCGCACCGCCAGCGTTTGGTAATCGCCGCTACGCCGAACTGCGACGCACCACTTCAAAACCGATATCGACGATCCGTACGGGAATCGTCTCTTTGCGTATGCGCGCCAGCACCAATTCGCCGGCGCGTGTTCCAATGTCACGCCCAGCGATGCGTATCGTGGTGAGATCAAGGCCACTTGGTTGAGCGATCGAGAAATCACCAAAGCCGGCGACGGCGAGCGCTCCTGGCGTCTCGATGCCGCGCCGCTGCGCGGCCAAAAGCACACCGGCAGCAATGGCATCGAGGGAGCAAAACACGGCATCGGTATCGGGAAAACCGACCAGCAACTGATCGAGGAGCGCTGGACCGCTTTCCATGCCGGCAACCACAGCGGCAACGGTAATTTCACGTGGCGCTATACCCAGGGCCGCCAATGCACTGCGGTAGCCCTCGCGTCGCTGCAGGCCGCGCCGATCCTTCTCGTCACCAGGACCGATGAAAGCGATGCGTCGATAGCCATAGCCATGCAGCGCCATCGTCATTGCGCGACCGGCAGCCGGATTGTCGAAGCCGACCGCCATGTCGACCGGCTCGGCCGGCAGTTCCCAGGTCTCGACGACGGGCACGCCGGCTGTGCTCAGCAGGCGGCGTGCGCGGGGGGTATGCAGCGTGCCGGTCAGCACAACTCCATCGGGACGACGACCGAGGATCGCGCGCAGCAAATGCTCCTCGTCGGTCGCCGAATAATCCGACGAGCCGAGCAGAATGGAAAAGCCCGCCGCTTCGGCGCAGCGCGTGAGGCCCGCAATGGTCTGAGAGAAAATCGCGTTCTCGAACGTCGAGACCACCGCGGCGATTAACCCGCTACGCCGTGCGGCAAGACTGCCGGCCAGGAGGTCTGGCACATAGTCCAGTTCGGCCATCGCCGCTTCGATGCGGGCACGCGTTGTCGCCGCGACAAGTTCAGGCGTGCGTAGCGCACGCGAAACGGTCATCTGCGAAACACCGGCGCGTTGCGCCACATCGTCCATGCGGAGCCTGCGTTCTGTGTTGGGCTGTGATTTGGGGGCTGCCATGCGCCTTCGTTCACTTTATCCGCTTCGGCGCTTCACCACGCAAAGACCGACTCCGCCTCGTATTATTTTTCCTCTCACAACTCAACGCGCTTGACTCAAGATTATGTTACCGCAAACATGTTTGCGCAAACATGATTGCGCAAACAGGCACTCCCTTTGAGGAAGAAACGCCATGCCGCAAGGAGGAAAAATGCTCAGCGAAGCCCAAATCCAGGCCTATCACGACGATGGCTATATTCTTGTCGAGGATGTCGTCACGGGTGAGGAACTCGAAGAACTGCGACGCCTGACCTATGAGAAGATCGATCAATCGCGGGCCGTGTCGGCAAGCGACGAGGTGTTCGACCTCGATGAGGGGCACTCGAAAGACAATCCGAAGTTGACGCGCATCAAGATGCCGCACATGCAGATGCCCGCGTTCTGGGACATCTTGAAATCCAGCAAATTCCGCTCGGTTCTGGAAGCTCTTCTTGGTCCGGCCGTGCGCCTGCAGACCTCGAAGCTCAATACGAAGGCACCGGGCGGCGGGGCCGCCGTCGAATGGCACCAGGACTGGGCGTTCTATCCGCACACCAATGACGACGTGCTGGCAATCGGCCTCATGCTCGAGGACGTCAAGGAAGAAAGCGGTCCCTTGCTCGTCATACCGGGCACGCACAAGGGCCCGGTACTCAGCCACTTCGTCAACGGCGTATTCGCCGGCGCAATCGATCCGAGCGATCCTCTGTTCGAGAAGGACAAGATCATCACGCTGACCGGCAAGGCCGGTTCGATGACGGTCCATCATTGCCGTACATTGCATGGATCCGCGCCGAACGTGTCGGATCGGGCGCGCCTCATCTGCTTCTATGAGATGTGCGCGGCCGATGCCTGGCCACTCGCGGGGGGCGCCGGCGCCTTCCTCAACATGAATCAGCGCCAGGTCTATGACGCGGTACAAAGCCGGATGATCTTCGGCGAGCAGACCATGCGTCCGCGCCTGAAAGACGTACCTGTCCTCCTGCCGTTGCCGCCGGCGCCGGACGCGTCGTCGATCTTCAAGACCCAGAAGAGCGCGGGCGCGGTCAGCGCCTTCGCCAAGGCGGACCAGAAGGCCGAGCGCGCAGCATAAGCGCGCCGTGTCTTTGTGCGGAAAGCGCAGCCGGCGTCCAACGAGGCGCCGGTCATTCGATACAAAACAAATGCCTCCGGGGAGGATACTCCATGCCAAAAGCTGCGGCGGAAATGCATCCGCGCAAGGTCATCGTCGCGTCCTGCGTCGGCTCTGCACTCGAATGGTACGACTTCTTCATCTATGCGACGGCCGCCGGACTCGTGTTCGGCAAGCTATTTTTCGCTGATTTCGGTGGCAAGGGCACGCTGATCGCCCTCGCAACCTTCGGCGTCGGCTTCATCGCCCGCCCCTTCGGCGGCTTGTTCTTCGGTTATCTCGGCGACCGCATCGGCCGCAAGCCGGTGCTGCTGATCACTCTGATGATAGTCGGCATCGGCACAGTCTTCATCGGTCTGCTGCCGACTTACGAACAGATCGGCATCTGGGCGCCCATCCTTCTTGTCACCATGCGTCTGATGCAGGGTTTCGGCGCGGGTGCCGAGTATACGGGCGCCGTGATCCTGCTCGCCGAATATGCGCCAATCGGCAAGCGCGGCTTCTGGTGCTCGTTCGCACCCGCCGGAGTCGGCATCGGGATGATGTTGGCATCGAGCGCGTTCTGGCTCGTCTCGCAACTGCCGCAAGAGCAATTCATGGACTGGGGCTGGCGCCTGCCATTCCTGGCCAGCATCGTTATCATCGCGTTCGGCTTGTTCGTGCGCTACCGTATCGATGAAACACCGGTGTTCGAGAAGATAGCCGCCGAGCCGGAAAAGAAGTCGAAAAATCCTATCATCGAGTCGCTGACGAAGCAGCCGCGCAACTTCTTCGTCGTCCTCGGGGCGCGTCTTGCCGAGAACGGGTTTGGCTATCTGTTCCCCGTATTCGGACTTAGCTACGCGGTGAACACGCTCGAGTTCCCCAAGGATCAATCCTTGTTCGTGTTGATGACCAGCTATGTCGTGCAGGTAGCGTGCGTGATCGGCTTTGCGGCACTCTCAGATCGCATCGGCCGACGGCCCGTCTACATCGCTGGCGCGTTGTTTGGGTGTCTCATCGCGTTTCCATTTTTCTGGCTGCTCGAGTCGAAATCGTTCCTTGCTTCGATCGCCGCGTTCTGGCTGGCGCAGATAGCGGTCGGTATGATGTTCGGCGTTCAGGCTGCCTATTTCTCCGAACTCTTCGGACCGGCACGCCGCTTCTCGGGCTTCGCTTTCGCGCGCGAACTCGGGTCCCTTCTTGCCGGCGGCCCTGCCCCCGCATTGGCGACCTTGATGGTGTCGTGGGCTTCAGGTTCGTCTTGGCCGGTGGCGCTTTACTCCATCTTCCTCGGCCTTTGCACGGCCTATGCCGTATGGATGGGTCCGGAAACCTATCGCGACGATATCGCAGTCGACCAGCTTGAGAGCGACGCCACAACTCTGCGGGCGCGGGCGCAAGTAGCGTAGCAAGGAATAGGAACGAGAAGAATGACAAAGGTCCGGGTTCGCAAGCGCGAACTCGGCATTGCGAACTTTGTTGCGAGAAGGCACCCGAAGTGGCTCGTTTGGCAGCCTCGATCAGCAGACCGAGCCGATAGGAATTTCACCGGGAGACTCGTCGTCAACCTGCCACACTGACCACCTCGACCTCGACGCCGGCCTCCGCCAGCATGTCGTGCGCCGCGGGCGGAATGCCGTCATCGGTGATCAGCCGGCGGATACGTGAAAGCGGCGCCACCGCCATCGAGCCGCGCGGCTCGAATTTCGAGGAATCCGCCAGGACGATGAGATCGGCGGCGCGATTGAGCAGCTTGGCTTCGGCCCGTGCGATCAGCGGATCGCTCTCGATCAGGCCGAGTGGGCCGATCGAGGCCGCGCTCATGAACATCTTCGAGGCCGTATAGTGCTGGATCGAATCCTCGTCGAAGGGCGAGAGGATCAGGCTCTGGTCGCGATAGATCTCGCCGCCGGGCAGGATGATGCGATTGTCGCTCTCCTGCATCAGCGCGGCGGCGATCGGGAAGGAATTGGTCAGGATCTGCAGGCGCGAGGCCCGCAGGAATTCGACCATGTGGAAGGTGGTCGACCCGCCATTGATGATGATGGATTCGCCGTCGCGGCACAGGGCCGCCGCCTGTTCGGCGATCGCTCGCTTTCGCTCGGCATTGAGCGCCTGGCTGACACCGAGGCGCCGCGCCTCGAGCTTGGCTCCTTCCGGCGAGGCCAGCGCGCGGACACCGCCATGCATGCGCCGGACCATGCCCTGGGCGGCAAGATGGGTGAGGTCGCGGCGGATGGTTGCGGGCGAGGCCCGGGTGACGGCAGCAAGCTCCCGCGCCGAGATCACCGAGCGTTCCTGCACAAGCCTGACGATGGCCTGCCAGCGTTCCTGTTCGTGCATGCCCCCTCCATTCGCTCACAACCTCGTCCATCCGCTCATTCATGTCAATGATATGAGCGATTTGTTGCACTGCACGACAAATTTTACGCATCGCATGAGCGATAATGATTGACCATGAGCGACAGCATTCATAAGGTCTAGCAACAATGACACAGGAAACGCATGCCATGGCCTCCGCACGACTCGCAGACCTCTGGGACGACGCCGTCGCAAATTCCCTCGATGAACCAGGCAAGCTGCTCTATCGCTCCAATCTGCTGGGTTCGGACCTGCGCATCACCAATTTCGGCGGCGGCAACACCTCGGCCAAGGTCAAAGCGACCGATCCGCTGACGCGCCAGGAGGTCACCGTGCTCTGGGTCAAGGGCTCGGGCGGCGACATCGGCTCGATGAAGCTCGACGGCTTCTCGACCCTCTATCTCGACAAGCTCGAGGCGCTGAAGGGGCTCTATCGCGGCCTGACGCATGAGGACGAGATGGTCGGCTACCTGCCGCACTGCACCTTCGACCTCAATCCGCGGGCGGCTTCCATCGACACGCCGCTGCACGCCTTCGTGCCGAAGATCCATGTCGACCATGTCCATCCCGACGCCGTGATCGCCATCGCCGCCTCGAAGAACGCCGAGAAGCTGACCCAGGAGATCTTCGGCGGCGAGATCGGCTTCCTGCCCTGGCAGCGGCCCGGCTTCGACCTCGGCCTCAAGCTCTCCAAACTGGCCACGGAGAATCCCCATCTCACCGGCGTGGTGCTCGGCGGACATGGCCTGTTCACCTGGGATGACGATGCCAAGGCCTGCTACCAGCTCACCTTGCGCATCATCCAGAAGGCAGCCGACTGGCTTGAAGCCAAGGCAAGCAAGCCGGCCTTCGAGGGCAGCAAGACCACGTCCCTGCCCGCTGCCGAGCGGGCCGCCATCGCCACCCGCCTGATGCCTGAAATCCGCGGCCGCATCGGCAAGGCCCAGGCCAAGTCTGGCCATTTCACCGATGCGCCCGAAGTACTGGAATTCGTCAATTCGAACGCGCTCGACAAGCTCGCGCCGCTCGGCACCTCCTGTCCCGACCATTTCCTGCGCACCAAAATCCGCCCGCTGGTGATCCCCTTCGCCGGCGACATCGAGGCCACCATCGCTTCGCTCGACGGCCTGATCGAAGCCTATCGCGCCGATTACGCCGCCTATTACGAGCGTTGCAAGCATGCCGATTCCCCGGCCATGCGCGATCCCAACGCCGTGATCTATCTGGTGCCGGGCGTAGGCATGCTCTCCTTCGCCGCCGACAAGGCGACGGCCCGCATCGCGGCCGAATTCTACGTCAACGCCATCAATGTGATGCGCGGGGCCAGCGGCGTCGACACCTATGTCGGCCTGCCCGAGCAGGAAGCCTTCAACATCGAATACTGGCTGCTCGAGGAGGCCAAGCTGCAGCGCATGCCCAAGCCCAAGGGCCTGGCCGGGCGCACCGCTTTGGTCACCGGCGGCGCCGGCGGCATCGGCCGGGCGATTGCCGCCCGCCTGATGCAGGAAGGCGCCAATGCCGTGCTGGCCGATATCGACCAGGCCTCTCTCGACGCGGCCGTCGCCGATTTCGGCAAGCTGTTCGGCAAGGACAGGGTGCGTGGCATCGCGATGGACGTCACTGACGAGGCCAGCGTGATCGCTGCCTTCGAGGAAACCGCGCGCAGCTATGGCGGCATCGACATCGTGGTCAACAATGCCGGCATCTCCTCGGCCGCTTCGGTCGAGGATACCACGCTGGAACTGTGGAACCGCAACATTTCCATCCTCGCCACCGGCTATTTCCTGGTGGCGCGCGAAGGCTATCGCCTGATGAAGAACGAGGGCAATGGCGGCTCCCTGGTGTTCATCGCCTCCAAGAACGGCGTCTCCGCCTCGGCCGGTGCCTCGGCCTATTGCACCGCCAAGGCTGCGGAAATCCATCTCGCCCGCTGCATGGCCCTGGAAGGGGCGCCGCACGGCATCCGCGTCAACGTCGTCAACCCCGACGCGGTGCTGCGCGGCTCCAAGATCTGGCAGGGCGAATGGCGCCAGCAGCGCGCCGCCTCCAACAAGATCGGCGAGGACGATCTGGAGGAGTTCTACCGCAAGCGCTCCCTGCTGCAGCGCTCCGTCTATCCCGAAGACATCGCCGAGGCCGTCTACTTCTTCGCCTCGGACCTCTCGGCCAAGTCCACCGGCAATTTCCTCAACGTCGATGCCGGCAATGTGGTGAGCTTCACGCGCTAAGATGCCAGGTTGCAATTGAACTCGTTAGACAGAATTGTTATTTTGTCTAACGAGGAGCCGCCAATGCTGAAATCGTCCCATCAAAGCCCGACACTTCCCCAGAACCCGAGGCGGCAGTCGGTGATTGATACGGCGCGCCGGCTTGGGCTGCTCGGCGGCGAAAATGGCCGGATCGGCGGGCGGGTGCAGCGTGATCTCGTGGCGGCGGCCAAGGAGAAATCGGGAATCGCATCCGACACTGAACTGTTGGAATACGCCCTGGCCAGGGTCGCGCTCGAGGATGATTTCGGGGCTAAGCTCGTCCGCCGCAAGGGTCGGATCGAGAAAGACATCGACCTTGAATTTTGAGCTGGCGCGCGCGCTTCGGCGCGTCAAACCCCAACGTGTCGCCGGTACGATCCGGCGACGGCCCCTTGCCGACCTGCCGAGCGTCATGACACCGATTTCGGCCGGCACCGAATTGCTGATCGACAGTTGCGTTTGCGTTTATATCGACATACTGCAAGGCTATACACCAGTGAGCGTCGACGATCTGCTTTCTGCGCGGATCATCAATCACTCCACGATCTGCTTGGCTGAATTGACGCATCTGTTCGGCCGCCTCGACCCGAAGCACCCGGCGACCAGGAACGTCCTGCGCGAAATACGGTACACGATCGAGGGCATTCCGGGTCACCGACTTTCGTCCCCTTCCCATACGGCAATCGGTGAAGCAGGCATGCTGGCCGGCCTGGTGGCCCGCTTGTCTGGCGTCGACAATCGCGCGAACCAATCTCTCCTCAACGATGCAGGCCTCTATCTGCAGGCTGTGGAGAATGGCTGGACTGTGCTCACCAGCAATATTCGGGATTTCGATTATTTCGATCAGCTCCTGCCGGCCGACCGGGTACTCTTCTACGAGAAGACTGCGACCACGCCAAAGCGCTGACAAACGATAGTCCCGGCACCAGCCCTCGGGAGAAGGCAGGGGATTGTGCAGCCAACATTCGCGGGCTAAGCGGAGGGGTCTGTTCCATCCGCGGGAACGGCCTCCCACAGCGCTCAAGCAGTTCACCGCTTCCCATGGCCCGGATCGCCTTCCACGCCCCGCTCAAACCAGCCGATCACCCGGTGCCGTCGGGGGATCGGGAAACGGCGCGCCTTTTTCTTGCTGCGCTGCAGGGCGCCGGTTTCGAGACCGGCATCGCCTCGACGCTGCGGACGGCGGACCCCGCCGGCGGGCGGGATTTTTCAGAACCGGCACAGGCGGAGGTGGCCCGCCTGCTTGCTCTCTATCGCGAGCAGCCACAGGAACGCCCGGCCCTGTGGTTCACCTATCACGTCTATTACAAGGCGCCGGACCTTATCGGCCCGACGATCACCCGGGCCCTTGGCATTCCCTATGTCATCGCCGAGGGGTCACGGGCGCCCAAGCGCGCCCAAGGTGCCTGGTCAAAGGGTCATGCGCAGGCGGAAGCTGCCCTCGACGCCGCCTCGCTCATTTTCATCCTCAATCCGAACGACCGGGCCATGCTGGAGGCGGCAAGGCCTGTCGGCCAGGCCCTTGTCGACCTGCCGCCCTTCATCGATGCCGCCGGCTGGCCGCTCATGGAACGAGACCGCCCCGAACCCGGCGCGCCGTCGTCTGTCTGCCGCCTTCTCACCGTCGCCATGATGCGCGAACCCGACAAGCTGGCGTCTTATGAAATCCTGGCAGCGGCACTGGCCAGGCTCGACGCCGACCTTCCCTGGCATCTCGACATCGTCGGGGATGGCCCCGCCCGGCCCCGGGTGGAGGCCCTGTTCGCTCCCTTCGGCCAATACGTCACCCTGCATGGCCGCATCGACGATCGTACCAGGCTGGCCGGTTTCTATGCGCAGGCCAATCTGCTCGCCTGGCCGGCGGTGAACGAGGCCTTCGGCATGGTTTTCCTGGAGGCGGCGCTGCAGGGCTGCCCCTCCGTCGCCGGCAAGTTCGGTGGCGTCGGCTCGGTAGTACTGGACGGGCAGACCGGCCTGCTGGCCAGGCCCGGTGACGCCGCCGATTTCGGCCACTCCCTCGCCGGCCTGATGCGCGATACTGCCCTGCGGCAGCGCTTCTCCGGCCAAGCCCTCGCCTTCGCCCGGCAGGAGCGCTCGCTCGCCTCCGCCTCTCGCCGACTGCGCGAGGCCTTGCTGCCCTTGATCCAACCGGAAAAGCCCGCCGCATGAGCCGCTCCGTCCTCATCCTCGTCACCCACCTGCTCGGCGTCGGCCATCTCGCCCGTGCGGCCGCCCTGGCGCGCGGTCTGGTCGCGGCCGGCCATCGCGTCACCCTGGTCAGCGGCGGCCGGCCAGCTCCCCTGATCCGGGTCGAGGGGGCATCCTTCGTACAATTGCCGCCCGTGCATTGCGTCGGCGTCGATTTCCGCACGCTGCTTGGCGCGGATGGCCAGGAGATCGGGGACGATGTCCGGCAAGCTCGCGTCGAGGCCATCCTGGCAGCGCTCACCTCTGCCGATCCCGACGTGGTCGTGACCGAAACCTACCCCTTCGGCCGGCGCCAGCTCGCCGCCGAATTCCGTGCTTTGGTCGAGGCCGCGCGCAATCGAGCCAGGCCGGTGGCCATCCTCGCTTCCATCCGCGACATCCTCAACCCGCCGGCCAAGCCGAGCCGGGCGGAGGAGGCGGAGGCCGTCCTCGCGCGCTTCTATGACGGCGTCCTGGTGCATGGCGATGCCGTGGTCACGCCGCTTTCGGCCTCTTGGCCGACCAGCCCGGGGCTGGAGCGCATCCTGACCTATACCGGCTACATCGCCGACACGGCCGCATCCGTCGAAGCCGCGTCCTCAGGCGAAATTCTGGTTTCGGGCGGCGGCAGTGCGGCCAGCCTGCCGCTCTACCGCGCCGCCATTCAGGCTGCAGCGCTTGCCGACACGCCCGCGCACTGGCGCCTGCTGGTCGGGCACGGTGTCGCGGCGGCTGATTTCGAGGCACTCATGGCCAGTGCCGGACCCCAGGTCACCGTCGAGCGGGCCAGGCCGGACTTTCCCGCCTTGCTGGCGGGCGCCGCCGCCTCGGTGAGCCAGGCGGGCTACAACACCATGATCGACCTCGCCCTTGCGGGCGTGCCGGCAGTGGTCGTCCCCTTCGAGCAGGGCAAGGAAGCCGAACAGCGCCTGCGCGCCGAGTGCTTCCACGCCCTCGGCCTCGCCGGCATCGTCCGCGAGGCCGATCTCTCCGGCCCCACCCTGGCGGCAGCCGTCGAAACGGCCCTGGCGCGTCCACCGGGCGAAGCACCGGTCCTTGCGCTGGACGGCATCGCCGGCAGCGTCAGGGCCGTGGAAGCGGCAGCGCAGCGGGCCGAAGACCTGGCTGGGGCCTGGACCCATCTCGACGAGGCCCTGGCCGCCCGCCGCGAAGTCCGCCTGTGGTGGCGCGACGATGATGCGGTAGCCGCCACGCCGGCGCTCGACCGCCTGCTTGCCCTGGCGCATCGCCACGACCTGCCGCTTTCGCTGGCCGCCATCCCCGCCACCGTCTCGCCGAGCCTGGCCGAAGCGATCGCCGAAGAACGGCAGGTCGACATTCTCGTGCATGGCTATGCCCATGCCAATCACGCCCCGCCCGGCGCCAAGAAGCAGGAACTCGGCCATCGCCCTGCCGCCGAGATATTGGCGGAGCTCGGCCAGGGCCTCTCGACGTTGCGCTCCCGCTTCGGCGCATGCTGCCTGCCCGTCCTGGTGCCGCCCTGGAACCGGATCGATCCGGCCCTGATCGGCGGTCTCGCCGCTCTCGGCTTTCGCGGCCTGTCCGTCGCCGGCCCACGGCCTGCCGCTCGGCTGCATGATCTTACCGCCATCAATATTCACATCGATCCGATCGCCTGGAAACAAGGTGGCGGCCTCGTGGAGCCTGCTCAGGTATTGTCACAGTTCATCAATGCCCTTGAACATGACGAACCCTTGGGCATACTCACGCATCACCTCGTACACGATGCCTGGATTTGGAGCTTTCTGGAACGGTTGTTCGAGAGGCTCAAGAATCACGCGAATATACGTTTCCTGCCGGCACATGCGTTATTTGCATGAAACGCTGGATCGAAAAACGATACACACGCCAGATAGCAGTGGCGCGCGATTGCGCGTGGGAATAGTCTGGCAACCGACAAGCACCGGAAAACGGGCATCGGAGAGACTGCGGAGCGGGGATGATCAACCAGCCGTTGCTGAGCGTGCGCGACCTCAGCGTAGACTTCCAGGGCGACACCGGCCTGGTCCATGCGGTGAAGAACGTGTCTTTCGACGTCTTCGAAGGGCAGACGCTGGCGGTGGTGGGCGAGTCCGGATCCGGTAAGTCGGTGACGGCTCAGGCCATCATGGGCCTGCTTTCCAAGACGGCGCGGGTCACCGGCGGCAGCTGCCAGTTTCGCGATCCTGCCACTGGCACGACGACGGATCTCGTCAAGCTCAATCCGAACGGGCCCGAAATGCGCGCCATCCGGGGCGGGCGTATCGCCATGATCTTCCAGGAGCCGATGACCTCGCTGTCGCCGGTGCACACCATCGGGGACCAGGTCACCGAGGCGCTGATCGTGCATACGGGCTGCTCCCGGCGCGAGGCGAATGAGCGGGCGCTCGATCTCTTCGCCAAGATCCATTTCCGCAATCCCAAGCGCATGCTCACCACCTATCCCTTCGAGCTGTCGGGGGGTATGCGCCAGCGCGCCATGATCGCCATGGCCCTGATCTGCCGGCCGGCCCTGCTGGTCGCGGATGAGCCGACCACCGCGCTCGACGTCACCACCCAGGCGCAGATCCTCGCCCTCATCAAGGAAATCCAGGACGCCAAGAGCGCCGTGAACCAGAGCATGGCGGTGATCTTCATCACCCATGATCTCGGCGTGGTCGCCAACATGGCCGACGAGGTCGTGGTGATGTATCGCGGCGAGGTGATGGAACTCGGCGGCCGCGATGCCATCTTCCAGCATCCGGAGCACGACTACCTCAAGGCCCTGATGCGGGCCGTGCCTCATTTCAACATGAAGCCGGGCGAAAGGCTGAAGCCCCTGCGGGAAATCGCCGTGCCGCCGCGCGGGGCCGCCGTACCTGCTCCGGCCACTGCGGGCAGCGGCCCGGTCCTCCAGGTCGAGAATGTCTCCAAGACCTTCACGATGCGATCGGGCATGTGGTCGGGCCGTGCGGAGACGATCCAGGCGCTGACCAATGTCTCGCTCTCGCTCGAACGCGGCACCACCTTGGGCCTCGTCGGCGAATCCGGCTCGGGCAAGACCACCCTGTCGCGCATGATCATGCGCGCACCCGGCAGCGCACCGGACAGCGGCGAGGTCCGCTTCGACGACGGCAGCGGCCCGCGTGACGTGTTCACGCTGGAAGGCGAGGCGCTCAAGGCCTATCGCCGCTCGGTCCAATTCGTGTTCCAGGACCCGTTCTCCAGCCTCAATCCACGCATGACGGTGTTCGACATCCTGTCCGAACCCCTGCGGATCCACAGCATCGGTACCGCCGACGAACGGCATGAGCGGGTCAAGTCCCTGCTCGAACTGGTCGGGCTCGAACCGCAATATATGCGTCGCTACCCGCATTCCTTCTCGGGCGGCCAGCGCCAGCGCATCGGCCTTGCCCGCGCCCTGGCGCTGGAGCCCAAGGTGATCCTGTGCGACGAGCCGACCTCGGCCCTCGACGTCTCGGTCCAGGCCCAGATCCTCAATCTGCTCAAGGACCTGCAGGCCGCGCTCGGCGTCTCCTATCTGTTCGTGTCCCACAACCTGGCGGTGGTCGAATACATGGCCCGCGACATCGCCGTGATGTGCCGCGGGCATATCGTGGAACAGGCGCCGCGCGAGGTGCTGTTCCGTTCGCCCCAGCATCCCTATACCAAGGCCCTGCTGCAGGCCATTCCGGACGTCGACCTCGCCAACCCGCTCGACTTCGCCAAGCTGAAGACCGGCAATGCCTCCCAGCCCGAGAAATGGCCGGCCCCCTTCGCCATCCTTCCGAACGCCCCGCCGCCCATCATGGTGGAGGTGGAGCCCCGCCATTTCGTCCGCCTCGGCGCCGACGCGGCCGACCAGCGCAGGGGAGAAGCGGCGTGAACACCGTCCTCAAGCACTTTGCAGCCGCTCTCGGCCTCGCCTTCTTCCTGGCGGGTCCTGCCATCGCGGATCCGCCGCCGGCTCCCGCCGAACCGCCTTCCCTGGTCGCCAAGATCGCCAGCGGCGACCTGCCGCCGCTGCTCGATCGCATGCCGAAGGTGCCGTTGGTGGCCGACATGCTGGCCCGCAACCGCAGCCTGGGTGATTATGGCGGCGAGATCCGCACCCTGGCGTCCAAAGCCCGGGACCTGCGCTACATCAACGTCATCGGCTATACCCGCCTCGTCGGCTATGACGAGCATCTCAACCTCGAGCCGGACATCCTGCAGGCCGTCGACAGCCAGGACGACAAGGTCTTCACCTTCACCTTGCGCGAAGGCCACCGCTGGTCGGACGGCGCGCCCTTCACCACCGAGGATTTCCGCTTCTACTGGGAGGATGTCGCCCTCAATTCGAAGCTCAATCCCACCGGTCCGCCCGCCTTCATGCTGGTCGACGGCGAGAAGCCGAAGGTGGAGGTGCTCGACGCCACCCATATCCGCTACAGCTGGTCCAAGCCCAATCCGGGCTTCCTGCCGTCGCTGGCGGGACCACGACCGATCTGGATCTATTCGCCGGCTCACTATCTCAAGCAGTTCCACAAGAAGTATGGGGATGCGGACAAGCTCGCCCAGATGGCCGCGGACCGGCAGATGATGTCCTGGGCTGCGCTCTACAACAAGCTCGACGATCCCTATGAGAACTCGAACCCGGACATGCCGACGCTCGATCCCTGGCATGTGGTGACCAAGGCGCCGGCCCAGCAATATGTGTTCGAGCGCAATCCCTATTTCCACCGGGTCGATCCTCGCGGGCGGCAGCTTCCCTATATCGACCGCATCGTGGTCTCGATCTCGTCCGGCGGACTGTTCGCCGCCAAGGCCAATGCGGGCGAGGTCGATCTGCTGGCCTGGGGACTGAGCACCAGCGACATTCCCACGCTCAAGGAAGGCGAGGCCAGCCACGCCTATCGCACGCTGGCCTGGCCGATTGCACGCGGCTCCGCCTTCGCCTTGTTTCCCAACCTCACCTGCAACGACCCGATCTGGCGCGCCGTGATGAGGGACGTGCGCTTCCGCCGCGCCCTGTCTCTGGCCATCGACCGGCACACGCTCAACAATTCCCTATGGTTCCGGCTCGGCATCGAAGGCAACAACACGGTGATGCCGGAAAGCGCGCTCTACAGCGAGGACGACCGCAAGCGCTGGGCCACCTATGACCCCGCGCTCGCCAAGAAGCTGCTGGACGAGGCCGGCCTCAACAAGCGCAACGCCGCCGGCTTCCGCCTGCTGCCGGACGGGCGGGAAGCGGAACTGATCGTCGAGGTCGCCGGCACCGCGCGCGACATCGCCGATGCGCTCGAGATCACCAGCGAGTTCTGGCAGGATGTCGGTCTCAAGGTGGTGGTGAAGGCTGAGGACAGCAACGACCTTGCCAAACGCTCCTTTTCGGGCGTCACCCTGATGGTGGCGAGCGAAGGCCTGGAGAACGCCATCCCGACCGCGCTGATGCCGCCCAACGGCCTGGCTCCGTTGCGCCAGGACAATTACTCCTGGCCCAAATGGGGCCAATATGCCGAAACCGGCGGCATGGCGGGTGAAAAACCCGACATGCCCGAAGCGGTCGAGTTGATGTCCCTGTGGGAACAGTGGATGAATGCAACCACACTGAACGCCCAAGCCGCCGTCTGGCGCGACATGCTCGCCCTTCATGCCGACCAGCAGTTCAGCATCGGCACCGTGCAGGGCGCGCTCAAGCCCATCGTCGTCAACAAGGCCATCCGCAACATCCCCAAGAAGGCTGTGTTTTCCTGGGAGCCGACAGCACTGATCGGTGTCTATCGCGTCGATGAATTCTACTACGACAACATCGTCGTGACGGGGAATACGCCATGATGCGCTACGTGCTACGCCGCTTCGCCACCATGGTGGTGACGCTGCTGCTGATCTCGCTTCTGATCTTCATCGTGATCAAGCTGCCGCCCGGCGACTTCCTGACCAACAAGATCAACGAGCTCAGGGCCCAGGGCGAGGCGGCCAGCATCGCCAAGGCGGAGGCAATGCGGGCGCAATACGGCCTCGACAAGCCGCTGCTCCACCAATACGCCACCTGGCTCGGCGTGCTGCCTGGCCCCGACGGTTTCAAGGGTCTGCTGCAGGGCCATTGGGGCTGGTCGTTCGAATATGAGCAGCCCGTGAAGGTGGTGGTGGGCGACGCCCTGCTGCTGACCGTCCTGCTCAACCTGGCGGTGATCGTCTTTATCCACCTCGTCGCCATCCCGATCGCCATCTATTCGGCCACCCGCCGCAATTCCGTCGGCGCCCATCTGGTGACGTTCCTGGGCTATATCGGCCTGGCGACGCCCAGCTTCCTGCTCGCCCTCGCGCTGCTGTTCTATCTCAACCGCTGGTTCGGCATCTCGATCGGCGGCATGTTCGGGCCCGACTATACCGATGCACCCTGGTCGTTCGGCAAGCTCGGCTCCTTCCTCAGCCATATGATCGTGCCGGTGGTGGTGATCGGCCTGGCCGGCACCGCGGGCATGATAAGGCGGCTGCGTGCCAACCTGCTCGACGAACTCGCCAAGCAATATACGGTCACGGCCAAAGCCAAGGGACTTGCACCGGGCCGGGCTCTCCTGAAATATCCCTTCCGCATCGCCCTCAATCCCTTCGTGGCCGATATCGGCAATCTCCTGCCCAGCATCGTCTCGGGCTCGGCCATCGTTTCGATCGTGCTGAGCCTGCCCACGATCGGCCCGATCCTGGTGCAGGCCCTGCGCATCCAGGACCAGTATCTGGCGGGTTTCATCCTGCTCTTCGTTGCCTTCCTCACGGTGGTCGGCATGTTCATCGCGGATCTCGCCCTCGCCGTGCTCGATCCGCGCATCCGTATCGGCACCGGCAAATAGGACTGTAATGACCGAGTTGCGATCGCCCCATTACGTCAATCCGGCTCCCTTCGACCCCTATGTCGCCAAGAAGATGACGGCCGAGGAGGAGCGCTTCTACCGCGCATCCTCCGCCACGCTGATCTGGTGGAAGTTCAGGCGTAACCGGCCGGCTTTGTTCGCCGGCATCTTCCTGGCGCTGGTCTATCTGTCACTGCCTTTCGTGGAGGTCATCGCCCCCTATTCCCTGAACCAGCGCAACGCCGACTATCTCTATACGCCGCCGCAGAGCGTGCATCTGTTTCACGACGGGCAGTTCGTCGGCCCCTTCGTCTATCCTGTGAACTTCGCCATCCGCGACATCGAGAGCCCGCAATTCCCGGGCATCTACCAGGTCGACAAGACCAAGCCCCAGGCGCTGCGTTTCTTCTGCAGCGGCGAACGCTACAAGATGTGGGGCTTGTTCGAGGGCAATTTCCATATGGTCTGCCCGCCCGAAAACGGCACCGCCTTCCTGCTCGGGACGGACCGGCTCGGCCGTGACATGCTCTCGCGCATCATCTATGGCGCCCGCATCTCCCTCACCGTGGGTCTGATCGGCATCGCGGTCTCCTTCACGATCGGCCTGACCCTGGGCGGGCTTGCCGGCTATATCGGCGGCATCGTCGACGCCCTGGTGATGCGCCTGATCGAGGTGCTCCGCTCGCTGCCGGAACTGCCGCTCTGGCTCGCTCTGTCGGCCGCCCTGCCGGCCAATTGGAGCCCGGTGATCGTCTTTCTCGGCATCACCATCATTCTCGGCCTGCTCGACTGGCCAGGCCTGGCGCTGGCAGTGCGCTCGAAGGTGAAATCGCTGCGCAACGAGGATTTCGTGCATGCCGCCGAGATGATGGGAGCCTCGCGGGCCCGCATCATCGGCCGCCACCTCCTGCCCAATTTCATGAGCCACCTGATCGCCAGCGCCACCCTGTCGATCCCGGCGATGATCCTGGGCGAAACGGCGCTGTCCTTCCTCGGGCTCGGCCTGCGCCCACCCGTGGTGAGTTGGGGCGTCCTGCTCAACTCCGCCCAGAATCTCGGCGCCATCAACCTCTATCCCTGGCTGCTGATCCCGATGATCCCGGTGATGCTGGTCGTGCTCGCCTTCAACTTCTTCGGCGACGGCCTCAGGGATGCGGCCGATCCCTATCATTGAGGCATGCGCCGATGACATATTACCGCTCTCGCCTCGAAGAGGCGTTTCGAGCCAAGGCCCGTTTGAAGTTCGTGTTCTTCTGGGGGCATCAGCCCGCCAAGGACGGCCGGATCACCACCTCCTGCTTCAGCCAGTGGTGGCCTGCCTCCTTCGACGTGGCGGGGGTTCGCTATCCCACCGCCGAGCACTGGATGATGGCTGGGAAGGCCAGGCTCTTCGGCGATGAACAGAGCCTTTCAGAGATCCTCACAGCGGCCAGCCCGAAGCAGGCAAAGCAACTCGGCCGCGGGGTGAAGGGCTTAGAGTCCTCGCACTGGGATGCGCAAAAATATCGCATCGTAACGGAGGGCAGCATCCACAAATTCGGCCAGAATCCAGCGCTAAAGGAATTTCTGCTGTCGACCGGCGAGGCCGTCCTCGTCGAGGTAAGTCCAGTCGACAGGGTGTGGGGCATCGGCCTCGCCGGCGATGATGAGCGGGCGGGCAATCCGCTTCTCTGGCGCGGCGAGAATCTGCTCGGATTCGCGCTCATGCAGGCGCGAGACCACCTTCGCGGTTGAGCGGCCGTCGTAGAATCCGCTCCGCTCGGCCTCCATTCCGACCTCACCGTGGCTCGAACCCGTGGAGATCACATGGCAGCCTACACTTTCAGCATCATCGGGGTGCTCGCACTCTGCCTGACCTCGATCGCCTTGGCCATCAACTCGGGATACTCCAAGGGCCGGGCCGGCGTGCTCTCCGGCCCGATACTTCCCGCCGCCGACGAAAACCCGCTCTACCGCATCGACCGTGCACATCTGAATTCGGTGGAGGCGCTGGCCCCCTTCGTCGTACCAGCCGTGCTGGCGATGATGGTAGGTGTGGGGCCGACCCTGCTCGCGACCCTGGTGTGGCTCTACGTCCTGGTCCGGGTGGCCCATGTGGCGATCTACCTGCGCGGCGGCAACGCGGCAAAGGGCGGCAGTGTGCGAACCGTTCTCTATATCGCCGGCTGCATGGTCACCGTGATCCTCATCGTCGTGACCGGATGGATCGCCATCGCCTGAGGAACCGGAGCTGGCCATCCCTGGCCTTCGGTTCCGCACAGCCTCAGGCCGCCTCCCAGACCGGGAAGGGATCGCTGAGATGGCGATAGGCCTTCAGGTCGAAGCGGCTCCCGCCGGCAGGCTGCACAAGGCAATCGTCCAGGGCCTTGCGGATCGCGGCCTCGTCCAGGCTGGTGCCGATGAAGACCAGCTCCTGGCGCCGGTCGCCCCAGACGTCGTCCCAGTTGCGCTCGAGGATGCGCCACCAATCGGGGTGATCGGGCCAATGCCGCCGCGGGATGGCGGCCCACCAATGCCCCATCGCGCTCACGCGGGCGATGGCCCCGGCCAGCGAGAATTCGCCCACCCAGTCGGGCCGCGTCGCCAGCCAGAAATGGCCCTTGGCCCGGATCAGCCCTGGCCAGGTGCGTTCGACGAAGGCGTTGAACTTGTCGGGATCGAAAGGCCGCCGCGCGCGATAGACGAAGCTCTGGATGCCATATTCCTCGGTCTCGGGCACGTGCTCGGCGAAGCCGTAGAGCTCCTTGTACCAGAGCGGGTGGCGCTGCGCCTTCTCCTCGTCGAACAGGCCGGTATCGAGCACCGCCTCCAGCGCGACCTTGCCGAAATCAGTCTCCACGATGCGCGCGTCGGCATTGAGGGCCTGCACGACCTTGCGCACCAGCGCCAGCCGCTCGGCCGGGACCTGAGAGGCCTTGTTGATCACCACGACATCGGCAAACTCGATCTGCTCGACCAGGAGATCGACGATAGTGCGCTCGTCCCCCGCACCCGCCGTCTCGCCGCGATCGCGCAGGAAGTCGTTGGAGCCGTAGTCGGCCAGCAGGTTCGCTGCGTCGACGACCGTGACCATGGTGTCGAGGCGCGCGACGTCCGACAGGCTCTCGCCCGCCTCGTCCCGAAAGGAAAAGGTGCTGGCGATCGGCAGCGGCTCGGCAATGCCGGTGCCCTCGATCAGGAGATAGTCGAAGCGGCCTTCCTCGCTCAGGCGGCGGACCTCGGAGAGGAGATCGTCGCGCAAGGTGCAGCAGATGCAGCCATTGGTCATCTCCACCAGCTTCTCGTCGGTCCGCGACAGGCCGCTGCCGCCGTCGCGCACGAGATCGGCATCGATGTTGACCTCGCTCATGTCGTTGACGATCACCGCAACCCGTCTTCCCTCCCGGTTGTTGAGGACATGGTTCAGGAGAGTGGTCTTGCCTGCCCCCAGGAACCCCGACAGCACGGTCACCGGCAGCCTCTTGTCTTCGATCTCCATCATGACTCCATAGGTAATGTTATAACATAACATTACCTATGGCTCCTCCGCTTGGCAAGCCGCTTCGACCTCAAAAGCCATCGCGCTCGTTGCGGTGGCACTCGAACCGTGCAGGCGTGCAACGCCCGCTTGCCTTCCGCCCCGCCCTGGCGGATATGCAGGACATGCAGTCCCCGCTCGCTTCCGCTCTCCTCGCCCGCATCCAAGCCCGACAGGCCGTAATCGGCATCATTGGTCTCGGCTATGTCGGCCTGCCGCTCGCCATCGCCATCGCCGGCGCAGGCTTCAAAGTGCTGGGTTTCGACATCGATCTCAGGCGCGTGGCTGCCCTCAACGAGGGCGACGGGCTGATCAAGCACATCTCCAACGCACCGATCCGCGAGGCCATCGCCAAGGGGCTGTTCGAGGCTACCGCAGACTTCACCCGGCTCGACGAGCCCGACGCCATCCTGATCTGCGTGCCGACGCCGCTGACGCGCCAGCGCGAGCCCGACATGTCCTATGTCGCCAACTCGACCGCCTCGATCGCGGCCAGGCTTCGGCGCGGCCAGCTCGTCATCCTTGAATCTTCGACCTGGCCCGGCACCACCGAGGAACTGATGAAGCCGGTGCTGGAGGCTGCCGGCCTCGTCTGCGGCCAGGATTTCTTCCTCGCCTTCTCGCCCGAGCGCGAGGATCCTGGCAATCCGGTTTACGGCACCCAGAACATTCCCAAGGTCGTCGGCGGCGACGGTGCCGATGCACTCGCCTTGGCCAAGGCCCTCTACGACGCCTTCGTGAGCGCCACCGTGCCGGTCTCCTCGCCGGCGGCGGCGGAGGCGGTCAAGCTCACCGAGAACATCTTCCGCTCGGTGAACATCGCCCTCGTCAACGAATTGAAGGTGATCTACGACGCCATGGGGCTCGACGTCTGGGAGATCATCGAGGCCGCCAAGACCAAGCCTTTCGGCTACATGCCCTTCTATCCCGGCCCGGGGCTCGGCGGACACTGCATCCCGATCGACCCCTTCTATCTGACCTGGAAGGCGCGGGAATTCGACATCGCCACGCGCTTCATCGAGCTCGCCGGCCAGATCAACACCGCCATGCCGCGCCATGTCGTCGACCGCCTCGCGGAAGCCCTCGACAAGCGCTTCAAGCGCGGCCTCAACGGCGCCCGCGTCCTGCTGATCGGCATCGCCTACAAGAAGAATGTCGACGACGTCAGGGAGAGCGCCTCCTTCAAGCTGATCGAGATCCTGGAAGAGCGCGGGGCACAGACCGATTTCCACGATCCCCATGCCCAGGTAATCCCCAAGACACGCGAGCATGCCGCCCTTGCCGGCCGCCGCTCGGTGGCGCTGACGGCCGAGACGCTCGCCGGCTACGATGCCGTGCTGGTCGCCACCGACCATGACGGCATCGACTATGCCCTGGTCGCCAGCGCGGCACGGCTGGTGGTCGACACCCGCAACGCCTGCGCCAAGGCCGGCGCCGACATGGCGAAGGTGGTCAAGGCGTAGATCCTGGAGCGCGGACTTCTCAGCGACATGCTGGCATGTCGCTGAGAAGTCCGCGCTCCAGGATTTCAATGCCCGATCATCCATTTATGCCGGGTCGAAGGCCCCTTCTTGCCGACCTTGCAGATTCCGCAGCCGCAGCCGGCCAGATGGGCCTTCTTCACCACCTTCGGCTCGGTGCCGCTCTTTTCCGAGCGGGCAAGCGCCCGGCGCAGCGTGCCGTTCATCAGGCTGAGCTGCGGGGAAGCGACGTCGCGCTGGCTGAGCTCGCTGCAGCCCGGGCAGGCGCAGGCCTTGGTTGCGTCCGCCATCGACACCCATTCGTCAAAGGGGCCGCAATCGTCGCAGACATAATTGTAGAGCGGCATGGCTGTCTCCCAGGACAAGACGCTTTGGCATCAGAACAGAAAATGCCGCGGGGCGTACCCCGCGGCCGGTTCACAGCTTGCCTTCCAGCAGCAGCAAGCCCGGGATCCAGCCGGTGATGATGCCGGAGGCCACGGTGGCCAGCCCCGTCACCTTGAGGATCGGGCGCTTGAGCGCCAGCAGCAGGAAATACATGAACCAGAGCACGGCCCAGATCGCCCAGTTCAAGCCGAGCCAGGTATCGGTGAGGCTCTGGGCCGAGGTCAGGCCCTGGACGGCGATGGGCACGACGGTGACGGCCACGAACAGGCTGAACCAGCCCAGGCCCCGGCCGTCGACCGTCACCACCCGGTTATAGGCGACCCACAGATAGGTGGTGGTGAACAACAGCGTCAGGGCGGCGGCCTTGATCGAGGCGGCATCGGCCTTGGTGCCGAAGGCCGACGACAGGGCGACGCACAAAGTGACGAAGCCGGAGACGACATTGATGACGACGATCTCCTTGTCGTCGATCCTGCCCATGAGCCACAGACCGTTCAGGAACAGGACGGCACCCACGTAAAGCAGCGCAAATCCGAGCAGCATGATCGCGTTTCCTCTCCACGCAACGCGTCGACCGGAGATGGCATTCCGGCCGAGACGCTGGTTTCATGATATGTGCGAGGCGATGATCAGCTGGTCCTGGCGACGTCGGCGCCCGACACCTTCTTGGTCGGCCCCGAGGCGTTCGGATTGATGTCGAAGTCGAAGATGGCCGTGGGAATGGCCAGCGTCGCGCAGACATTGGGAATGTCGACGATCCCGGCGATGCGCCCTTCCACCGGCGCCGTGCCCAGGATCGAATAGGCCTGTTCGCCGGAATAGCCGAACTTCTTGAGATATTCGATGGCGTTGAGGCAGGCGCGCCGATAGGCGACATGGGCGTCGAGATAATATTGCTCGCCCGTATGCTCGTCGACCGAGATGCCCTCGAAGATGAGGTAGTCGTCGAAATGCGGGTCGATCGGGCTCGGCTTGAAGATCGGATTGATGATGCCGTATTTGGCCATGCCGCCCTTGATGACGTCGACGCTGATGTCGATCCAGCCGGCCATCTCGATGGCGCCGCAGAATGTGATCTCGCCATCGCCCTGGGAGAAGTGGATGTCGCCCATCGAAAGCCCGCCGCCCTTCACATAGACGGGGAAGTAGACCTTGGAGCCGCGTGACAGGTTTTTGATGTCGCAATTGCCGCCATGTTCGCGCGGCGGCACCGTGCGCCAGGCTTCGGCAGCCGCCCTGTGGGCGGCATCGCCCGTCATCTGGCCCATCAGCGCCGTATCGCCGAAGGGAAGCGCGGCGAGCGGCGGCACGCGCTCGGGATCGGTCGCCACCAGTTCGGCCTCGCGCCGATTGGCCTCGGCAAGCAGCTTGTGGTCGGGCAGGCAGCCGATCAGGCCCGGATGGATCAGGCCGGGATAGCGCACGCCCGGCACATGGCGCGAGGTGGTGTAGATGCCCTTGAAATCCCAGATCGATTTGGTGGCGTTGGGATAGTGCTCGGTGAGGAAGCCGCCGCCATTCTCCTTGGCGAACAGGCCGTTGAAGCCCCATTCGGAATCCGGCAGGGCGCCGATGTCGAGGATGTCGACGACCAGGAGATCGCCGGGCTCGGCGCCCTCGACCCCGAAGGGACCGGAGAGATAGTGCACGCGGGTGAGGTTGACGTCGCGCACGTCGTTGGCACTGTTGTTGTTGCCGATCTGGCCGCCGGTCCAGTCATAGCATTCGACGCGGAAGACATCGCCGGGCTTGAAGGTCTCGACCATCGGAATGTCGGGATGCCAGCGATTATGGGTCTTGATCGCCTGGTCCTCGGGCGCCTTTTTCAGATCGACGGAGAATACGGTCTTGGGCATCGGTTCCTCCTCCTGGGGCCGGCCTGCGGGGAACTCCGGGCCGAACCGTCACGATGTTCTGTGCCGGCGCCGCAAGGGGCAGCCTGGCCGTTCGTGCAAGGGGAGCCTAGGCGGGCCCTGTAACCGCCATGAATCGTCCGACCACGGTTTGTGTAATTTTTTGTAACCAGGAAGGCGAAGATGCGCCGCGGATCGACGATCCCTTCGCCATACCACCCGGTTTTCCAGCGGAATCGGCACGAAAGCCCCGATCGCGGCCTTGTGCGCCAGTCGTCATAGCCTTGTGCCCGTCTCGACCACAGGCGGCATTGCGACTATCCTGCCGCCATGCCAGCCACCGACGCCAAGTCTCGCGATACCAAGCCTCGCATTCTCGTGGTCGATGACGATCATCGGCTGTGCCGCTTTCTGGAGAAATTCCTGGCGAGCGAAGGCTTTGCCACTGCCAGCGCCAATGAGGGCCGGGCCATGCGCCGCGCCATGGCGGACGAGAGCTTCGACTTGGTCATCCTCGACCTGACCTTCCCCGCCGGGGAAGATGGCCTCAGCCTGGCGCGTACCCTGCGCAGCCAATACGACCTGCCGGTGATCATGCTCTCCGGCAAGAACAGCACCATCGACAAGGTGGTCTGCCTGGAACTCGGCGCGGACGACTACATCACCAAGCCCTTCGAGCCGCGCGAATTGCTGGCCAGGGTCCGCACCGTGCTGCGCCGCTTCGCCCGGCGCATCAACCTGTCTGAAACGATGGAAGGTGCTTCCCCGGCCATCCGCTTCGCCGGCTGGCAGCTCGATCCCACGCGCTACGAACTCTCCTCGCCCGAGGGCGAGCGCGTGCGCCTGACCAGCCAGGAGTTCCAGATCCTGTCGGCCCTGGTCGAGCGGCGCGGGCGCATCCTCTCGCGCGACCAGATCCTCGACATCGTCGCCAACCGCAGTTGGACGCCCTATGACCGCAGCATCGACGTGCTGATCGGCAAGATCCGCCGCAAGCTGCGCGACGATGTGCGCGACGCCCAATACATCAAGACCATCCGCGGCGTCGGCTACATGTTCGCGGCCGACGCGCGGGGCGAGTAGCCCCCTCATCAGGCTGCCGTCAGCCTTGCTCGGGGCAGATAGAGGTTGATCGTGGTGCCCTCGCCCGGCGTGCTGACGATGCCGAGGCGCCCGCCGGCCTGGCGCACGAAGGCGTCGACCATGGCGAGGCCGAGGCCGTTGCCCTCCCCGGAAGGCTTGGTGCTGAACAAGGGTTCGAGGGCCCGGCGCCGAACGGCAAGCGGCATGCCCTTGCCGGTATCGGTCACCGAGAGCAGCACATAGGCGCCCGGCAGTAGGCCCGACGCCACGCGGGCATCTTCGGCCGTCACCATCAGATTGCGGGCGGCAAAGACCAGGCGCCCGCCTTCGGGCATGGCGTCGCGCGCATTGAGGGCGAGATTGAGCAGGCTCGATTCGAGCTGGCCGGTCGGGATCTCGACCGGATGGAGATCCGGTGCGACGTCGAGGACAACAGCGACCTTGTCGCCGAGCGTGCGGACGAGGACGCGCATCAGGGGCGGCAGTTCCCTGCCGAGATCGACGATTACCGTCTCGTCCATGCGCCTCGCCCCGAAGCTAAGCAGGCGCGAGGCGAGCTCAGAGCCGGACCTGGTGGCATCGAGGGCGTCGACGACGAGTTCACATAGGTCCGGCTGGCCCTCGAGCCGCTCCTGTAGCCAGCGCAGGTTGGAATAGAGTACGGCCAGGATGTTGTTGAAGTCATGGGCGATGCCGCTGGCGAGCTGGCCCATCGCCTCCAGGCGCTGGGTCTGGCGGAGGCGCTCGGCGATCCGGCTCTTCTCCTCCACCAGGCGGATGCGCTCGAAGCAGCGATCGAGCAGGGCCAGCAATTCCTCGGTGTAGAAGGGCTTGGACAGGTAGTCATAGGCCCCTGCCTTGAGGGCCTCCACCGCCGTCTCGATCGACGCATAGGCCGTGACCATCACGCAGACGAGATCGGGATTGCGCTGGCGCAGGGCGCGGACGAGATCGACACCGTCGCTGAGGCCGAGGCGGACGTCGACCAGCGCCACGGCGATACGCTCACGGCCGAGCATGTCGAGGGCGGCCGCCGGGTCATGGGCGATCGGGGTGTGATAGCCTTCCAGGCTCAGCAGGCCGGCGAGGCTGGAGGCGAAATCGACGTCGTCGTCGACGATCAGCACGCAGCGCGTACCGGCCTCTTCGCCCGCGGTGACCTCGGATGCGCCGATGATGTCCGCCGGCAGTTCGCTGTCTTCGTCCTTCATGGCCGGGCCGCCGGAACACAGGGCAGGACCAGCGATATCATCGCGCCCTCGCCTGGCTCGCTTTCGACCCTGACCTCGCCGCCATGCTGTTCGAGGATGCGCTTGACCAGCGGCATGCCGAGCCCGACACCGAAGGCCTTGGTGCTGAACAAGGGCTCGAAGATGCGATCGACCACCTCCGGGGACATGCCGCTGCCCTTGTCGGCGATGGCGAGCACCATCCGTTCCCCTTCCAAGCGCGTGGAAATGGTGATGGCTCCCTCGTCCGGTACCCGGCCCTCGCAGGCCTGCACCGCGTTGACGAGCACGTTGGAAAAAGCCTGGCGGAGCCGTTCGGCGTCGGCAGGCACGGCACAATTCGCCTTGAGGTCGAGGGTGATCAGGGTGCGGATGGCCGCTTCCTGCTCGCCGGCCTGCTGGCGGACCCAGGCATCAATGGCGACCGGCGCGAGCACCAGAGGGCGCTTGCGCGAGAAATCGAGCAGATCCTCGATGATGCGCACGCAGCGCCAGGCATTGCGCTGCAGGCGCTGCAGCTCCCCCATCACCGGCTCGCCGGCGTCGCGCAGCGAACGCCTGAGCACATCCGCCGAGGTCACCAGCGTGCCGAGCGGATTGCGCAATTCATGGCTCACCGTGGCGGTCATCTGGCCGATCGCTGCCAGGCGTTCATTGCTCGCCAATTCCTGCTGGGCCTGGTGCAGGCGTCCCAGCGAAGCGACGAGGTCGCGCTCGGCGAGTTCGCGGCTTTCATGCGAGAGCACGATCCACCAGGCGCCGATGCCGAGCAGCGGCAGGAGGGCCAGGAAGACCCGGAGCAGCAGGGCGCCACTGTCGAGATGCGGCTCCTCGGCCCCGGGTTCGATCAGGCGGTAGGTGAGCAGGAACACCGCGGCGGTGACGATGGTGAGCGCAAATCCGACGCCCCCGACCTTGAGCAGACGCTGGCCCATATGCGGGGCGATCTTGCCGATCAGCGTGCGCCCGAAATAGCGCGAGCGCTGATCCTCCAGCACGCCGCCGGGCGACTTGCAGACATCATGGCAATGCGAATCCAGGCTGCAGCACAGCGAGCAGATCGGCCGGTCATAGAAGGTGCAATGCACCATGTCGGGGCGCTCATAGTCGAGGCCGCAGATTTCGCAGGTGATGATCCCCTGCCGGCGGGCGGCGACTTCCTCGCGCGGACGTGCCAGATAATAACGTCCCCCGGTCGCCACGCCGATCGCGACCGCGCTGACGAGCGCCGTGAAGAACGCGATCGGTGCCGCATAGGCCTCGGCCAACGTGCCGAAACTGCCGATGAAGCAAAGCACGGCGACGACGGAAGCGAGCGCCATCGAGCCGCAGCCGACCGGATTGAAATTGTGAAGATAGGCCCGCTTGAACTCGGTGAAAGGCGGGCTGATCTTGAGCGGCTTGAGAATGGCGAGATCGGCGAAGATCGAGCCGATCCAGGCCGAGGCGATGATGGAGTAGACGGCCAGCACCAGCGCCAGGGTCTGGAAGATGCCGAGCAGCATCAACAGCAGCGAGATCAGGATGTTGAAGATCAGCCAGACCACCCGGCCCGGATGGTAGTGGGTGACGCGCGAGAAGAAATTCGACCAAGCGAGCGAGCCGGCATAGGCGTTGGTGACGTTGATCTTGACCTGCGAGATCAGCACGAACACCACGGCGGCGGCCAGCACCACGGCGGTATCGGCGCTCACATAGTCATAGGCCTTGATATACATGTGGACCGGTTCGAGCGCCGTCGCCTGCGGCAGGCCTGAGCTGACTACCAGCACGGCCAGGAAGCTGCCGCACAGGATCTTGAAGCCGCCGACCACGATCCAGCCCGGCCCGGCCGCGATCACCGCCGTCCACCAGCGCCAACGGTTTTCCTCGGTCTTGTCGGGCAGGAAACGCAGGAAGTCGACCTGCTCGCCGATCTGGATCGACAGGGCACCGAGCACGCCGATCGCCGAGCCGAAAGCGAGGAGGTTGAACCCCTCTCCGCCCGCCGCGCTGCCGGTGAAGGCGACCCATTCGCCAAGCGTGCCGGGATGGCCGATGGCGATATAGACGAAGGGGAGCAGATGCAGGCCGATCCAGACCGGCTGGGTGATCATCTGCAGCTTCGAGATCATGGTGACGCCCATGAAGGTGATCGGGATGATCACCAGCGAGGAGATGATGTAGCCGAGCACCAGCGGCACATTGGCGAACAGCTTCAGGGCCTGCGCCATGATCGCCCCTTCCAGGGCGAAGAAGATGAAGGTGAAGGTGGCGTAGATCAGCGAGGTGATGGTCGAGCCGATATAGCCGAACCCTGCCCCGCGGGTGAGCAGGTCCATGTCGATGTTGTAGCGGCTCGAATAATAGGCGATCGGCGTCGAGGTCACGAACACGAACAGGCAGGTGACCAGGATGGCCGGAAAGGCATTGGCGAAACCATAGCTCAGCGTGATGGTGCCGCCGATCGCCTCCAGTGCCAGGAAGGAGATGCCGCCGAGCGCCGTATTGGCGATGACGAAAGGCGACCAGCGCCGGAAGGACCTGGCCGCATAGCGCAGCGAATAGTCCTCCAGCGTCTCGTTGGCGATCCAGGAATGGTAGGACCGCAAGGCAGGCAGGCGCGGAATGTCCACTAAAGGACCCGCCCGGAACGGCGCTTGCGCCTCAGGCCGACCGTGTCAGACATGCCTCTCCCCTCCCGGCCCGGGCGCCGCTTTCATGCGGCGGTGAGCTCGATACGGTCCGCGATCCCGGTGTTACCGGATTGAAGCGGCCGAATCTCCTTCGCTCCGACAGTATCATCCCTCGGCGTCGGTATTGTGATCCGCCCCCGCCGATACCGCAAGGCGGCGCCCGCCATTTCCGGAAGCGCGGATGAAGGCGTTCATAGGCGCTGACTTGAGGGGTTGGGCAAGATGAGGCGGTTGGAGATGAAACTCGACATATGAGCCCCCTCGCCTCAAGTTAACGCCTACGGATGACGTCCGCCCTGCTGGAAACCCAATCTTGGATCTTGACGAAACGTCTCGCGCCTTCTATAAATGAGTATGTACTCACTCAAATGAAGTCGAACCGTGGCACGCCCCCTCAGCGAAGCGAAGCGCCAGGCGATCCTGGCATCCGCCACCCGGTTGGTGGCGGCCATGGGGATCGGCGCGCCGACGGCGAAGATCGCCCAGGGTGCGGAGATCGCCGAGGGCACGCTGTTCAAATATTTCGCCAACAAGGACGAGCTGCTCAACCAGCTCTACCTGACCCTCAAGACCGAGCTCGGCGGAGCCATCATGCAAGGCTTCGTTTCGAATGCCAGCATCAGGGAGCGTGCCTGGCACATCTGGAGCCATTGGATCGACTGGGGCGCGAAATATCCGGTGAAGCGCAAGGCCATGCGCCAACTCGGCGTATCCGAGCGCATCACCCCGGCCAGCAGGCAGGCCGGCAGTGCGGCCTTTCGCGACGTCAGTGCCGCTTTCGAACAGGCCCATGCGCTTGGCCCGCTCAAGGACCAGCCCATGGCGTTCCTGAGTGCCTCCTTCGAGGCGCTCGCGGAGACCACGCTGGAATTCACGGCGCGTGATCCGGAAAGGCGCGAAGCCTACAAGCAGGCCGGCTTCCAGATCTTCTGGGGCGGCCTGGGCAGCTAGGACGCCCTTAGTCGCCGAACTCTTTTACACGTTAAATGAGTGAGTGCACACTCTTTATTCACCGAAACGGGAAGTGAACCATGTCTAAGATCTGGCTGATCACGGGTGCCGGCCGCGGGCTGGGGCGTTCGATCCTCGAAGCGGCGCTGGCCGCCGGCAACAAGGTGGTGGCGACGGCGCGCGATCCGGAGCGCCTTGCCGACCTCAAACAGCTTTATGGCGACAGGCTGCTCAATCCGGCGCTCGACGTCACCAATCCGGCCATGGCCCGCCGCGCCGTCGACGTTGCCGTCGCGGCCTATGGCCACCTCGACGTCCTCGTCAACAATGCCGGCTTCGGCCATCTGACACCCTTCGAACAGACCGAGGAGGAGGATTTCCGCTCCCAAATCGAGACCAATTTCTTCGGTGTGGTCAATTTGATACGGGCGGCCCTGCCGGTGATGCGCAGCCAGCGATCCGGCCACATCATCAACATCTCCTCCGTCGGCGGACGCGTCGCCACCCCCGGTCTCAGCGCCTATCAGGCGGCCAAATGGGCGGTGGGCGGTTTCACCGAGGTGCTGGCCCAGGAGGTCGCACCCTTCGGCGTCAAGGTCATCGCCCTGGAACCCGGCGGCATGCGCACGGATTGGGGCTACACGGCCCGCGACGCTGCCAGCGACATCCTGCCCGACTACGAGCCCAGCGTCGGTGCGGTCCTCAAGCGCATGAAGGCTTATGTCGGCAACGAGGTCGGCGATCCCGAGAAAATCGCTCGGCTCGTCGTCGATATCTCCACTCGAGAAACATTGCCGGCTCACCTGCTTCTCGGCAGTGACGCGCTCCACGTCTACCGCCAGGCGGAGGCGGCCCGGCAGAAGGCCGCTGCCGACTGGGCCGAGGTCAGCGCCTCCACCGATTTCGACGGCGCCGAACTTCCGGCACTGCTGAGGGCCTGACACCATGAGCGCAACCAGCGCGACCTGGACTATCCGTGACATGCCGCCCCAGAAGGGGCGGCGCGTCCTGATCACCGGCGCGACCGGCGGCCTCGGCTACGAGACCGCCCTGGCCTTGGCGCAGGCGGGCGCCGATGTGCTGCTGACCGGGCGCAATCCGGCCAAGGGGCAGCAGGCGCTCGCGCGCATCCGCGCTTATTGTCCCGCTGCCACCATCCGCTATGCCGATCTCGACCTGGCGGATCTCGGCGCCGTCACGGCCTTTGCCGATTGCCTGGGCAACGAACAGGAGGGGCTGGATCTCCTCGTCAACAATGCCGGGGTGATGACACCACCCGTCCGGCACGAGACCCGGGACGGCTTCGAATTGCAGTTCGGCACCAACTATCTCGGCCATTTTGCCCTCACCGGCCGATTGCTGCCCCTGCTGCGCCGGGGCAAGGCCCCACGTATCGTCAATCTCAGCAGCGGGGCCCACCGGCTGCTGGCCGATATCCATTTCGACGACCTGCAATGGCGCACCAGCTACAAGCCCTGGCGGGCCTATGCCCAGTCCAAGCTCGCCATGATCCTCTTCGCCTTCGAACTGCAGCGGCGCAGCAACGCCTTCGGCTGGGGCCTGCTCAGCAATGCCGCCCATCCCGGCTATGCCGTCACGGATCTGCAGACCAGCGGTCCGCGCCTCGGCCGCAGCCGCCCTCACCCAATGGCCTGGCTGACCCGGCTGATGCAGCCTTTGATGTCCCAATCCGCCGCCAAGGGGGCACTACCGACCTTGTTCGCGGCGACAGCACCCGAGGCCAGGCCGTCAGGCTATTACGGCCCGCAAGACATGTTCGAACTCAAGGGGCCGGTCGGGGATGCCAGGGTCGGCGACAAGGCCCGGGATCCAGCCCTCGCAGCCCGACTCTGGACCATCTCCGAGAAACTGACAGGTGTGATATGGCCGAACCATCAGCCGAGCTTCGTTTGACCGATCCCGGCACGTCCTGTGCCGATTTTTCCCGCTTCTTCCGAGCCTGGGTGAGCAACCCGCTGCGCGTGGCCGCAGTGGCGCCCTCCAGCGACGCGCTTGCCCGGGTGATGACCCGCGAGATTTCCCCGGCGCTCGGCCCCGTGCTGGAACTCGGGCCCGGCACCGGCGTGTTCACCCGCGCTCTGCTGGCACGCGGGGTCGCCGAAAGCGACCTCACTTTGATCGAGTTCGGTGCCGATTTCGCCCGCATGCTGGAGCGCCGCTTCCCGCGCGCCCGAGTCCTGTCGATGGACGCCGCCCATCTCGCCCGGCATGCGCTCTATCAGGGCAGTCCCGTCGGCGCCGTGGTCAGCGGCCTGCCCCTGCTGTCGATGCCGCCCGACAAGGTGGCGGATATCGTGGCCGGCGCCTTCCATTATCTGCGCCCGGACGGCGCCTTCTACCAGTTCACCTACGGCCCGCGCTGTCCCGTTCCGCGTGCCGTCCTCTCCGATCTCGGCCTTGAAGCCAAGCGCATCGGCGGTGTGCTCTGGAACCTGCCGCCGGCCGCCGTCTATCGGGTCACCCGAAGCGACGGGAAAGCCTGAGGACCGGCAAACCTCAGGCGACAGCCGGCTGACTGCCCGGGCTCACTTGTGAGCCCGGGATCACCACGGTCTGCATCCCGTCGGCGAAGCGGATGCCGGCGGCCTGCAGGGCGGCCTCGATGCGCTTATAGGCTTCGGCCCTGACGTCGAACTGCTTGCCCGGTGCGGTCTGGAACTTGCAGCGGAAGATCTTGATGCCGGGATCGATGCGATAGAGCTTGGCTTTCAACGGCTCGCGGATCATCGGGCCGATATCGGGATCGGCCTGCATGCCCTCGCCCACCTTCTTGATGATCTTGCGGACCTGTTCGGAATCCACGCTCACCGGCAGCGGCAGGTTGAACTTCTCGATCACCCAGTCGCGCGAATTGTTGCGCACGGTGCCGAGCGATCCATAGGGCACGAAATGCAGGGGTCCGTTGTGGTGGCGCAGCGCCACGGTGCGCAGGGTGATGCGCTCGACCGTACCCTTGGTGCTCGAACCGCTCTCGATATATTCGCCGATGCGGAAGACGTCCTCGACCAAGTAGAAGATGCCGGCGATGATGTCGCGCACCAGGGCCTGGGCACCGAAGCCGACGGCGAGCCCGAGCACGCCCGCGCCGGCCAGCAGCGGCGTGATCTCGATGCCGAGGGTCCAGAGGGCGGAGAGCACCAGCAGTACCAACAGCACGATGGCGCTGGTCATGCGTAGCAGCGGCAGCAGGGTGCGCAGGCGCGCATTGGGCCCGGGCTCAGCATGGGGATCGAAGGGCCCGATGCTGCGCAGGCGCCGGTCGATCAGTTCGCGGATGGCGACCCAGCCGACATTGATGACGAGCGCCAGGCCGGCGACACCGAGCAGGTGCAGGACGAAACGCATCAGCGGGCTGTCGCCTCCCGCCATGTTGCGCATCGGCGCGTCGAGGGCGATGAGGGCGGCGGCGATGCCGGTGAGCACCACGCCATAGCGCGACAGCGACAATACGATGTTGGGAATGAGGCCGGCGCCGATGGTGCTGCCGTCGGGCGTGACCTCCTCGGGCCAGAAGAAGAACACCCAGCGCCTGAGCCGCGTCTGCACCGTCGCGACGATGGCCAGGATCGCCAGCAGCGTCGCGAGCGTCGAGCCGGCCGCCAGCCAGACGCCGTAAATGCCAAGGATCAGCGCGGCGGCGAGGAAGCCATAGGGAAAGCGAGGCAGCAGCCGGCCGCTGGCGCTGGCCGTGGCGCGGCCCCGTCTCAGACCGATCAGGACACCGGCCAGCACGATCAGTGTGATGAGCGTGGCCGAGATCACCCGCACCGCCGAAGCCGCATGCGGGGCGCCGGCGACATATTCCAGGAGTTCGGGCAGGAGGTGGCTGAGGGCGAGCAGGAAGACCATGCCGACAAGGGCGGCCACGAAGCGCTGGGCATGGGCGGGATCGATGTCGCCGAGCCGCAATTGCGGATGGCCGGGTGCGGCGATGATATCAGCCATGAGCCAGGCCAGGCGCACGAACACGATGAGCAGGATCGAGGCGATCACGAAGCCGTCGAAGCCGGACGGCCAGTCGAAATAGGCGGCGGCGCCGACAATGGCCACCACGAACAACACGAGGCCGAAGGCGCGCAGGCCGAGGCGCCGCATGGCGAGGCTGAATGCCGCGCGGCGGCTCGTGACGGCGGTAGCCTCCAACGCGATCACCGCCGGCGTGGCATAGGTCCAATAGAGCCATTCTGCCCCCGCCCCGACGATGAGCAGGATGAGGCCATAGGTCAGCGTGACGATGCCGTTGCCCGTCGGCATTGCGGTGGAGACGTCCGAGGCAAGGCGGGCGAACTCACCGGGCGCCAGGGTGAGACTGTCGGCAATGCCGGCGAGGCGATGCTTGGCGGCCTGCAGCAGGCTGGCCACGAAGGCCGAAAGCTGCCCCTGCTGGACCGCTTGGTCCTGGATCAGTGCGGCGGCGGCAAGCGTTTCCGCCTGCGCCCGCTGTAGGACCAAGCCGGCGGCCGAAGCGCCTGCCAGGATGGAAAGGACGCTGCGTGTGCTCATGGCGCGGCCTGCGACGGGATGGGCTGTGGTATCACCCCGCCGGCCGAAGCTGCCGTCCAGCCTGCAGGGTCACGCGCCGCGGTGACGTCGGCATAGGCCGGACGCAGGCGGCTGATCGAAACGCTCTCGCCCAACAATCGGGCCTGGCAGGCGAGGCGCTGGCCGGCACCGGCGTGAATGCGCGCGAGCGTCGCCCGTTCGTCGACACCGATCGGCGACAGGTTGGCCGCGCCTTCGTCGACGGCGACCACACAGGTCCCGCACCGGCCCCGGCCGCCGCAGACATGGGCATGGGGAACGCCGCTGGCCAGGCTGACCTCCAGCAGGGAAAGGCCGGGCCGTCCCTGGCCGAGGAGATCACCGTCATAATGCACGCTGACCACTCGCTGCCGGTTCCCCAGCACACGGCTCAGCATCACGCCGCAAGCCAGCAGCACCAGACCGGCATAAGCCAGCAGGGTAGCGTCGCGGATGGCGCCGATCTCGGCCTGCGCCGCGCTGAAACGCCCCATGCTCGCGGCGATCGCCGCCTGCCATTCGGGCTCGGCGGCGAGCCTGGCCATGGCCTCCTTGCCGCCCTGCACGAAACCGAGCAGGGCGGCGACCGGCAGGATGAAGAACAGCGGCGTCAGGATCAGGCCGAGGCGCCGCCAGGCCGGCTTAAGCACCAGCCAGGTATAGAGCCCCACCGCGCCATGCACCCAGACCACCACCACGGCAAGCACCTGCAAGAGGGCATTGGCCGGAGCGAAGTGCCAATAGGCCGCCAGCACCAGGCCGAAATCGGGCTTGAAGTCGGCATCGATCAGGCTGAACACCTGTGCGAACAGGATGTGGTTGATCAAGAGGGGCGTCGCGAGCAGGCCCAGCCCGATCTGCACCCAGTCCGTGCGCGACAAGGCCAGGCTCCGCCGCCTGGCAATCGCCATGAGGCCGAGGACGCCATGCACCAGGGCCGCGGCCGACAGCAGCGCCAGGCCCGGCATGGTGCGCCAGGGCAGTTGCAGAAACGGCTTGGCCTGTTCCATGGCCTCGATGGAAATCAGGCCGAGCGCCGCGTTGACGAGGTGCATCGTCACGAAGACGAGCAGGACCAGCCCGGCGATCAGCCGCAACCGACGCTGCAGCGAGCGCATGTGCTGGGAAAAGGGAAGCGCCGACAAGGGACCCGCCTGCCGCTTGAGTTCATTGCCGCCATCATCCTACGAAATCCGTAAGATTCAATGATCCCTATCGAAGACCGGGACGCTCCTGTCCCCCAGCCATTTTCAGGTGGTGCAGCGATAGAGAAAATAGCGCCCGGACGGCACGCCGGCCGGCAGGTCGAGGTGCTGGAGCGTGGCATGCCGCAAGGGAAGGCCGCTGGCGACGATGCCGCCGGGCTGCAGCAGATCGGCCGCCAACGGTGGCAACCAGCGCATCGTCTCGGCGTCGACCTCGGCGTAGTTGGTCTCGATGTCGGCATGCACCAGTGCGGCGCCGATGCCGGTGAAACGGGCGGCAGTTTCGAGGATTTCGCCGAGCACCAGGTCTTCCTCAGGCGGCACCGAACTCTTATGGGCGCCCAGGACCCTGTCGAAGGCGACGATGCGCCGGCCGGGCAGTCTTTCCCGCAGATGGTCAAAGGTCCGCCCATTGCCGAGCCCGAGTTCGAGCACCGGACCGGGCAGGCCGGCGATGAGGCCGCAGACATGATCGAGCACGTCGCGCTGGGCGCAGACCCGGCGGATGAAGCTGTCGAGCCGGCTCACGAAAATTCATCCGCAGTTACGACGATGCGTAAATCCGGCGCGACGCTCGGGCCCCCTTCGCCCCGCTTGCGGGGAGAAGGTAAGGATGAGGGGCAGCACAACCGTTCAAAATGATAGCGTGTCACAGCCCCTCACCTCTATCCTCTCCCCGCAAGCGGGGCGAGGGGACTCCTGCGTCGAGTTGCACTGGCCCCCGATCATCTCGCCCAACCCTCGCCCCTGCGGCCATGGGGAGCGATCCGGCCAGCACGCCATCGAACTTGCCGGCCAGCACGGCAATACCCGCTTCGAAGGAAAAAGCTTCGCGCACGCGCCGATAGGCCCCCTCGCCCAGGCACTGGCGCAAGGCCGGATCCGTGGCGAGGGTCCACAGCCCCCCGGCGAGGGCCTGCGGATCGTTCGGCGGCACCAGCAGCCCTTCCTCGCCTTCGCGCACGAATTCCGGCACGCCGGCAAAACGCGTGGAAAGGATGGGCAGGGCCTGCGTCGACGCTTCCATGATCACGTTGGGCAGCCCGTCGCGGTCGCCGCTTTCGCCTTCCTTGCAAGGCAGCACGAACAGATCGGCGGCGCGCAGGGCCTCGATCACCTCGCCTTGCGCCAGCGCCCCTCGCCAGATGATGCGATCGGCCAGGCCCAGTCGCTCGGCCTGGGCCTGCAGCGCCTTGCGCAATTCGCCGCCGCCGATATGGGTGAGGCGCCAATGCAGGCTCGGAGGCAGCTGCGCCAATGCCGTGAGCAGGTCGTCGAAGCCTTTCTTGGCGACGGCGCGTCCCACGGTGACGAATTCGACCGGCGCTTCGGCGCTGCTGCCGTCGCGCCACGGCCGTTCGGCCGGCGGCACAGGAAAACGGCCGAGATCGAGGCCGTGATAGACGAGGCTGACCCGATCTGGATCATCCGCCGGCGCGAGGCGCTGCAAGGCCTCGACCCCGCCGCGCGTGCAGGTGACCCCCCATTGGCTGTCGGCGATCTTTTCGCGCTTCTCCCAATCGGTGGTGGTCCAGATGTCCTTGGCGTGCGCGGAGAAAGAGAAGGTCCGCCCGGTCAGCAGGGCGGCATAGCGCGCCACCGAGGCCGGCGTGTGCAGGAAATGCACATGGAGATGACGGATGGCCGGATCGAGCTCACGCGCCATCACCAGGGCCTGGCCGAGGCGGCGGCCGCGGCTGGCGCTGAAATCGCGACGAAGATCGCGCAGGAACAATCCCATCAGCTTGAACAGCCCAGGGCGCTTGAGGGCACTGAGCGCCCCTGCCAGCACCCGCAGCGGCGCCTGATGCAGATATTCGGGCAGATAGACCGGCCGAGCCTTGATCTGCCGGTTCAGCATGTGCACCGCCCCGTCCGTCGGCTGGCGCAGCGACCAGATCTCGAAGGCAAAGCCTGCCTGCTCCAGCGCCAGGATCTCCTGGGCGATGAAGGTCTCGGACAGGCGGGGATAGCCCTTGACGACGATGGCAATGGGAGAGCGGCTGGAAGACATCAAGATCCGGTCGGAGAGAAACGTGTTGGTCATCGCTCGCGTCGACAGGAACCTCCGGGTGCACGGGCATCCTGCCCGTTCTTCCCATCCTGCCAATGCAGCGTATCCAGGAACGGGCAGGATGCCCGTGCACCCGGAAAGGGTCAGGTTCCGGCCACGCGGCCGAGCGGGACGGCGTTCAGCCTGGCCTCGAACCAGGGCGTCGCCAATTGCTCGATACGGTCGAGGCCCTCGAGCAGGTGCGGCAGGAAGGCCTTGGACGGCAAGGACTGGCTGGGCAGGTTGCGGATGGCCTGCGCCATCTCCAGCGGATCGCGGCGAGCGCCCGGATTGAGGTTGTTGCCATCGAGCATCGAGACCAGCCCGAGGCGGGTCGCATGCTCGGCCCGAATCGTCTGCTCGCGGCGGGGCGTGGTACGCGGCACGATCAGCGCCCGTTTGTCGAGCGAGAGAATCTCGCAGAAGGTGTTGTAGCCGCCCATCGAGACGATGCCCTGGGCCTTGACCATCAGATGCTCGATCTTGGCGTCGAAGGTGATGGCGTCGACATTGGGCAGGCGGGCGATGCGCTCCATGAAGGGGCCACGGCGATCTCGGGCGACGAAAGGCCCGAATACCAGCAGTGCGGGAGTCGGGATGCCGGGATCTCGCTCATAGGCGGAGAGCACCCAGTCGACCAGCTCATGCCCGTCGCCGCCACCGCCGGTGGTGACCAGCACGAAGGGTCCCTTGGTCAGCTTGGGATAGCGGATCAATTGCGGTTGGGGCGGCAATTCGCGGCGCAGGAAGCCGGTATAGACGATGCGCCGGCGGACATGGTCGGGCAGGTCGAGTCCGGCCAGCGGCTCGTAGATCTCGCGCAGGCCATAGACCCAGATGTCGTCATAATAGCGCACGAGGGCGTCGACGGCGCCCTTGCGCTCCCACTCCGGCGCCAGCACCGAGGGTTCGTCCATCACGTCGCGCACGCCGAGCACGATGCGGGCGCCGGCCCGGTGCAGTTCCTCGAGCGCCGGCAGCAGTTCGCCACGAAAGCCCGTCGGCTCCTTGTCGACGATCACCAGGTCCGGCTTCAACGCGCGGGCCGTCTGCAGGATGATGCCCTCGCGCATCGCCACCGCCTCGTCGAGCGACAGGTTGAGGCTGAGGGTGGTGTAGTTGCCGTCGGCATGTTTGACCACGCCGGGCACGCGCACATAATCGACCCCGTCGCCGAACTCGAAGCTGCCGATCACCGGCGAACCGGAGATGATGACGATCGAGGCGTCCGGGTGGCGTTCGACCAGGCGATTGGCGATGGCGCGCGAGCGCCGGAGATGGCCGAGGCCGAACGTATCGTGGCTGTAGATCATCACGCGCGGGCCGCCGGAGCCGCGTTGCGCGCGGCGGGACGGTCCCGGCCCGGGCTGATGCAACATGACGACTAGCCCCCCGAGCTTTTGCTGGATGCTTTACGCATTAAGACCTGATTCTCGCCTGATCGGTTTGCCGGATCTCGACACAAATGAAGCGGGGCGGCGCAGCGCCGATACCCGCTGTGGTTTCATCATAAACATACCGCGTCGCAGCGACAACGGGCAGATAGCTGCTTTCCCAGCCTGCCCGGAGGGGAGGCGATGCCCGAGCACCCCTGCCGTATCGCCGCGCCGATACGGACGCAACCCACAATTTAGTCACGGATTCATAACAAGCTTTTGTCAGTTCCAAGCAGTCGCTGCGTTGACGGACGGCTTGCAAGCTCTTAACTCCACGACACTGGAAACAGGTGTCACCCGTTGGACCCTAGCCTTTTTCGATATGTCTGGCGGCATTCGCGAGGCGAGCAGATCTTCCTGCTGCTGGTGATTCTTGCGTCCTTGCCCTTCTATTGGATCTCGCTGGAAGTCCCCAAGCACATCGTCAACCAGGCGATCCAGGGCGGCGCCTTCGAGGGTGGCAAGCAGACCGCGCGCCTGTTCGAGATGTCGCTTTCCCTGCCTGATTTCCTCGGCGGCACCACCTGGCGGATCTTCGACGGCATCGAGCTCACGCGGGTGCCGTTCCTGTTCGCCCTCAGCCTGTGGTTCCTGGTGCTGGTGCTGATCAATGGCGCCTTCAAATATGTCATCAACATCCGCAAGGGCATCTTGGGCGAGCGCATGCTGCGGCGCCTGCGCTTCGATCTCTTCTCGATCCTGATGCGTTTCCGGCCCGAGGACATCGCTCCTTTGAAGCCGGCCGAGGTGGCCGGGATGATCAAGGACGAAGTCGATCCGATCGGCGGCTTCATCGGCGATGCCTTCATCCAGCCGATCTTCCTGATCACGCAGGCCGGCACTGCTTTGCTCTTCATCATGATGCAGAGCCCGAGCCTCGGCCTGGCCGCCCTCGTCGTCGTGCTGGCGCAGGCGATCATCATCCCGATCCTGCGGCGTGAGCAGATCCGCCTCGGCCGCGAGCGCCAATTGGCGTCACGCCAGCTCGCCGGGCGCATTGGCGAGGCGATCGAGACGGCACCCGCCCTGCATACGTTCGGCGCCACGCGCTACGTCGAGGCCGAAATCGGCGACAGGCTCGGCGGCCTCTACAGGATCCGTGCCGACCTGTTCCGCCGCAAATTCGCGGTCAAGTTCCTCAACAACCTCCTGGCCCAGCTCACGCCCTTCATCTTTTATGCAGCGGGCGGCTATTTCGCCTTGATCGGCACCGTGAGCATCGGCTCCCTCGTCGCCGTGATCAATGCCTACAAGGATCTTCCTGCGCCCATCAACGACCTCATCACCTGGGACCAGCAGCGCCAGGACGTGCAGGTCAAATATGAGCAGGTCTCGGCACAGTTCTCACCGGAGCGGCTGCTACCGCCGGCCAACGGCAAGGCCGCGGCGATCCCTCCCGCCGACACGCCCATCCAGCTCACATCGGTGAGCGTGCAGGATGCCCGCGGTGTCTCGCTGCTCGACCGCCTTTCCCTCACCCTGGAACGGCCTGGTCATATCGCCCTGGTCGGACCGGCCGGTGCCGGCCGCGACATCCTGGCCCGCATCCTCGGACGCCAGTTCCTGGCCTATCAGGGCAGCGTGAAGATCGGCGACGCCGAGATTTCGTCCTTCTCCGACCTCGAACTCAGCCAGATCCTGTCCTTCGTCGGCCCCGATCCCCTGCTCTCGCCCGGTTCCATCCGCGACAACATCCTGTTCGCCGCCCAGCGCCGCCCACCGACCCTCGGCGACATTTCGGTGCTGGTGTCCGACAATGCCCAGTACAAAACCTTCCTGGAGGCTCGCCGTTCCGGCAATCCACTGGTCTCCGCCGACGCCGACTGGACGGACTACCAGGCGCTGGGCATCGCCGGGCCGCAAGAGGTCGATGCGGCGATCCGCAGGGCACTCGACGCCGCCGGCGCCTTCGCCGATATCAACCGCTTCGGCGTACGAGGCCGCTTCGACGACAGCCATAGCGACGCCTTCCTCGAGCGTTTCGTGCGGGCGCGCCAGGTCGTGCGCGAGCGCCTGGCCAGCAAGGGCATGTCCCATCTGGTCGACCCCTTCGACCCGCAGCTCTACAATGCCGGCGCTTCGGTCGGCGAAAACCTGCTCTTCGGCGTGCCCAAGGGCAAGAAGCTGCATATGGACAGCCTGCAGCGCAACCCGTTCATGCGCTCTATCCTCGAGGCTGAGGCCCTGCTGGAACCCTTGATCGATTTCGGCCTGCGCGTGGCGGAAATGGCCGTGGAGACCTTTGCCGGCCTGCCACCGGAACATCCCGTGTTCGAACGCTATTCGGCGATTCGTCCCGAAGACCTGCCGCGCTTCCAGGAAATCGTGGATTCCGTGCATGCGCGCGGCACCACGCGGGCTCTCTCGTCCTCGGCGCGCACGCGGCTGCTTGGCGCGGGCCTGGCCTATATCGAGCCGCGCCACCGCCTGGGCCTGATCACCGAGGCCTTCACGGCACGGGCGCTGCGGGCGCGCCACAGCTTCCGCAGCCACCTGCCATCGCAATACAGCGACGAGATCGAGTTCTACGATCCCGCGCGCTACATGCGCGCCGCGCCGGTGGGCGACAACATCCTGTTCGGGCGCATCAGCTACGGCATCGCCAATGCGCCGGAACGCGTCTATGCGCTGGCGCGCGGCGTGGTCGAGGAACTCGGCCTCGACAAGGATATCTTCGCCCTGGGGCTGAATTTCGAAGTCGGCAAGAATGGCTGGCAGCTGCAGCCGGCCCAGCGTGCCCGCATCGCCATCGCCCGGGCCCTGGTCGCCAATCCCCAGATTCTGGTGATGGAGAACGCGCTTCTGGCCTTTTCCAGCTCGGAAGCGGAGGAGCTTCTCCACAGCGTACGCAGCGCCATGCAGGGGCGCACGCTGATTGCAACCGTTGCGAGCGCCAGCCAGGCCGAGGGATTCGACCGGATCATCGAATTCGACGGGCCAAGAATCGTCACTCGCGATATTGTTACTCTTGCGCAGAGTGCCTAAATGATGCTTGGATTGCATCTGGATTTTGCCTCGATTGCTCAACGAGGGGTTGCTAAAGCGTTTTGCGATGTGAGGGAGTCACCTCGAATCGCAAAGGCGTGTCGGAACAAGGAGCTAGAGCAAATGGGCGTTCACACTTGAACGCGCTTTGCTCTAGGGTTGAGCGGGGAGAGGGACCTTGGATCTCGATCTGGAAGTCAAAACCATCAGGAACGCGCCGATCTTCACGGGCATCGATCCGTGCAAGATGCGGCTGCTCGCCTGCATGAGCGAGCAGTTGACCTTCGAGAAGGGCGACTATCTCTTCAAGATCGGCGAGATTCCCGATGCTGCCTACGTCATCCTCAGGGGCGACGTCGAACTGCTCGCCCAGAATGGCGAGAACCTCATCGCCATCGGTACCGAAGGTCCGGGCGCCATGATCGGCGAAGTCGCGGTGCTCTGCGACGCACGCCGTTTCACTTCGGCGCGGGCCCATACCGACATTTCGGTCATGCGCATCAACAAGGACTGCCTGCTGCGCATGATGCAGGACAATCCGCAGTTCTCCATGTCGATCGCCAAGGAATTGGCGCGGCGCGTCATGCAGATCGCCACGCAGGATGCCCACGTCCTGACGCACTGAATTTCCGCACAGGCGGATACGGCCTGCCGGCGCAGCCATGCGGCAGCCGTTGACTGTTTGCCGAGTGCACCCACAATCGCTTGAATCGTAAAAAATGGGCGGGCAAGGCTCGGTTGTGCCTATGCGCCATGCCCGCCCCTCCTGCCGAGCGCATCTACAAGCCGCCTCCATCCGATTCCATTTCGACGCATCTTTGCGATTCGATGCCTCCATCCGATCGAAAGATGCCCGAGGAGCCATGATGACCCTTGCACTCGACCGCCTTCGTGCCGAAACCCCCGGTGTCGCCAACCGCATCCATCTCAACAATGCCGGCGCAGCGCTCATGCCGGCGCCGGTGGTCGATGCGATGACCTCCTATCTGCGACGCGAAGCCGAGATCGGCGGTTACGAGGCCGCCGAGGAATCGGCAGCCCGGCTCGACAGCGTCTATGACAGCCTGGCCCGCCTCGTCGGCGGCGCGCGCGACGAGATCGCCTTGACGGAGAATGCCACCGTCGCCTGGCAGATGGCATTCTACGCCCTCCCCTTCCGGCCGGGTGACCGCATTCTCACCACCACGGCCGAATATGGCGCCAATTACGTCGCCTTCCTGCAGGTCGCCAAACGGACTGGCGCGGTGATCGAGGTCATTCCCGACGATGCCAACGGCGTGCTCGATCCCGCTGCGCTCGAGGCCATGATCGACGACAGGGTGCGCCTGATCGCCATCAACTGGATCCCGACCAATGGCGGCCTGGTCAACCCGGCCGCCGCGGTGGGAGCCGTGGCCCGGCGCCATGGCATTCCCTATCTGCTCGATGCCTGCCAGGCCGTGGGGCAGATGCCCATCGACGTCGAGGCTCTCGGCTGCGACATGCTGTCGGCGACCGGCCGCAAATTTCTGCGCGGGCCGCGCGGCACCGGCTTCCTCTATGTCCGCCGCAAGCTCTGCCTCACGCTCGAGCCGCCGATGGTCGACCATTTCGGCGCAATTTGGGTCGACAAGGATCACTACCGCCTGCGCGATGACGCGAGGCGCTTCGAAAGCTGGGAGAACAATTACGCCGCCCGGCTCGGGCTCGGCGTCGCCGCCGATTATGCCCTTGCCGTCGGCATCGAGGCGATTCGCGATCGCTGCCAGGCGCTGGCGCAACGGCTGCGGGCGGGTCTGCGATCGCTCCCGCGCCTACGCGTCTTCGATCTCGGCCCACATCCGGCAGCCATCGTTTCCTTCACGGTCGACGGCCTGGAGGCGGACGAGGTCCGCAGGCGCGCCACCGAGGCCGGCATCAATCTCAGCATATCCCGGCCCGGCAGCACCTTGCTCGACGCGCTCGCCCGCCATCTGCCGATATTGGTGCGTGCATCGCCGCACTACTACAACAGCGAGGACGAGATCGACGCCCTGCTGGCGCTGCTGGAGAAGATGCATTGATGGCAGGCTCGGACCGGAACACCCCGGGGGCGGTGCCGCGGATCGCAAAGTCGCGTCGAAACAAAGAGCTAGAGTAAAACTGCGTTTTCGCTAAA
This sequence comes from Labrys sp. E2SS-1L, assembly GCF_057073705.1. Classification (NCBI taxonomy): domain Bacteria; kingdom Pseudomonadati; phylum Pseudomonadota; class Alphaproteobacteria; order Hyphomicrobiales; family Xanthobacteraceae; genus Labrys; species Labrys sp. E2SS-1L. The sequence continues at coordinate 610,606 of NZ_CP172712.1, forward strand.
ACGGGCTTTGCTGCCAGGCCCGCATGGGCTCTCCCCTTTGACCGACTGCCGCATCCCGGCACTCATCTTCACGAGTTCGACCGCATGAGCGACACCGAGAGCGCACCCGGGCAAATCGAATGGCGATTGCCACGGGAGCGCGAGTTGCGGCTATGGGCCGGCGTCGTGCTGTTCGCCTTCGTGACCACCCATCTGCTCAACCACGCCCTCGGCGTGTTCGGCGTGACGACCATGGAGGCCGTGCAGCGCTGGCGAATCTGGGCCTGGCAATCCTATGGCGGCACCGTGCTCCTCTATGGAGCATTGCTGACCCATGCGACGCTCGCACTCAAGCGCCTGACCACGCGGCGCATTTCGCGCATGCCACTCGAGGAACTGGTGCAGATCGCCCTCGGCCTGGCCATTCCCTATTTCCTGATCTCCCATGTGCTCGGCACGCGCATCACCTCCCTCTACGGCTACAGCGAAAGCTATGGCGAGGTGCTGGCGCGGATCTGGCAGGGCGGGCCGGCCAAGCAGATCTTGCTGCTGCTCTGTGCCTGGACGCATGGCTGCATCGGCATCGGCCAGGTGCTGCGCAGCCGCTCCTTCTATGCGCGCTGGCGCGACCTGCTGATTCTGGGCATGGGCATGCTGCCCACCCTGGCGCTGGCCGGCTTCTTCTCCGCCAGCCGCGAGCTCGAGGCGGCCGGACGCACGCCCTCGCCGATCGCGACCGACCACACCATGGCCCTGCTCGTCGCGGGGCAATGGCTGCTGCTCGGCCTTGCCGCCGTGATCGCCTTCGTTGCTTTCGTGATGATTCTGCGGGTCGTGCTGCGACTGCGGTCGGGCACGGTCTCCATCCGCTATGTCGGCCACGGCACCTTCAAGATCCCGCGCGGTACCACCGTACTCGAGGCCAGCCGTGCCAACGCCATCCCCCATCCGGCCCAGTGCGGCGGGCGCGGGCGCTGCTCGACCTGCCGGGTGGCCGTCACCTCGGATGCGAGCGCCCTGCCGGCCCCGAGCAAGGCCGAGCGCACCATGCTGGAGCGCATCTCGGCACCCGCCAATGTGCGCCTTGCCTGCCAGCTTCGCCCCGACCACGACATCTCCGTGCAGATCCTGCTGCCGATCGTGCCGTCAGGCATGCGCGGGCGCAGCGGCGACGATCTCTATCGCTGGGGTGCAGAACGCGAGATCACCGCCCTCTTCGTCGACATCCGCGCCTTCAATGCGATGACGAGGCTGCAGATCCCCTACGATATCGTGCTTTTGATGAACCGCTTCGTGCAGGAAATGACCCAGGCCGCCGAGGCCCATGGCGGGCGCGTCGATGCCTTTGCGGCCGACGGGCTGATCGCGATCTTCGGCCTGGGTGACGAGCCCTCCCGCGGCGCTGCCGATGCCATCCGGGCGGCCCGGGGCATGCTCAAGAGCGTGGAAGGCCTCAACACCGAATTCGGGGCGGCCCTTTCGATCCCCCTCAGGGTGGGCATCGGCATCCATTCCGGCCCCGCCATCATCGCCCGGGTCGGCGACAGCGAGCGCGGCATGCGCCTGGTCGCGCTCGGCGACACCGTCACCATCGCCGGCCGGCTGGAAGCCGCCACCAAGGACTACCTCACCGACTGCCTGATCTCCGAAGAAGCCATGCTGCGTTCGGGCATGTCGCTGCGCCGCCAGAACGGCAAGCATCTGCACATCGTCGGCCGCGACAAGCCGATCACGCTCTATACGCTCGACGAGACGCCGGTACCGGCCGAGTGAAGGGTCACGCCGGCCCTTCAGCGCAAGCCTTCCCGGATCGTCGCCGGGAGCGGCGTATCGGCTGGAGCGGGCTTGGGCGGCGTCGCAGATTGCAGAGGTGAGGCAGGCTGCGCGGTGCGCGGGCGACTGCGGGCCTCGGCCGCCCGTCGCTGGTTGGCATCATACTCCCGCCGGGCCCTGCGACCCTCCTCTATGCCCCATTGCCGCGCCGTGCGGACCAGCCAGGCATCGGCGGCAGCCTTGCCGTTGCGCAACACGCGGCGGCGGTATTCGGGTTCGATCTCGCGCATCTTCTGCTGCACGCGCGCCGGATTCGGCCGGACGGGAATCGCCTGCGCGGTCTGAGCATGAACCGGAGGAACAGCCAATCCGGACATGCCGGCGAGGCCGACGAGCGCAGCCATGGCCAGCAACGGGATCTGCCTCTTCAGCTGCATTCATCTTCCTTCCGGACCGGGACCGACAGGATTGTCGCCTCAGATTCCCTGAAGTCGTCGCCATCGTCAAACCCGGCTGGGATCCGGTACGGTCCCGAACGGGATTTTTCCGGCATCCGGCACGCCATATCCTGCCGGAACCGCCATCACTCGAATTTGAGCGCGGCCTGTCGCACTCCCGCCAAATCTGCGCTACACACGGGCTCAAGCCACCGGCCTTGACCCGGTGTGCCGGATGGAGAAGACCGTGCTTGACCTGACTGCGATTGGAACCAAATCCGCCGCCCCCAAGCTGCTGCACCGCGTGCGTGACAAGGTGACGGACCAGATCCAGAAATCGCCCCTGGCCCGCAAGGCGTTCACCTATGCCGCCAGCCATATTCCGCTCAGCTATTTCAAGAAATTGCCGACGATCATCGTCGTCGACGTCACCAATTCCTGCAATCTGCGCTGCCCCGTCTGCCCGGTCACCTTCGCCATGACGCGTCCGCGCGGCCTGATGAAGATGGAGATCTTCCGGCAGATCGTCGACGATTTCGTCGACGAGCCGCTCAAACCGGCGATGTATTTCAACTTCTCCGGCGAGCCGACCATGAACAAGGCGCTGCCCGAGATGATCGCCTATGCCAATGAGCGCGGGCACGACACCTTCGTCTCGACCAATGCCACCAAGCTTTCTTCCGAGCTGATCGAGAAGATGCTCCAGGCCGGGCTCGGCCGCATCAACCTGTGCATCGACGGCTTCGACGCCGAGGCGCAGGAATCCTACCGCGTCGGCTCGAAGTTCGAGCAGGTGAAAGCCAATATCGAGAACTTCCTCGCCATCAAGCAGCGCCTCGGCAACACCAAGACGGTGACCGTGCTGCAGACGCTGCTGACCTCCTATTCGGAAAAGCAGATCGACGCGATGGTGGAGTGGGCGGACAATATCGGCTTCGACCAGGTACGCTTCAAGACCTTCAGCCTCGGTTCCTACACCGACGACGACCAGCAGACGAAATATGGCCACCTCGTGCCGAAGAACCATGATCTGCAGCGCCACCAGAACGAGAAGATCAGCCTGCTCTGCGACGTGCCGCTCTATCAGACCGTGGTGTTCTGGGAAGGTGACCTCGGCCTGTGCTGCATCGACTATGACCGCATGATCAAGCTGCCCAATGTCGACAAGGTCGGCTTCAAGCAGGCCTATCTGTCGGACGAGGCGGCCAAGGCCAGGCGCCACGGCTATACTAAGCAGTTCGATATCTGCCAGAGCTGCTCCTATTCCAACGCCGACAATATGGGCTTCAAGATCAAGCTCAACAAATTGCGCCGGCAGAGGGCCGCCGAGCTGCAGAGCAAAGCGGCGTGAACGCCCGGCTGCGCAGCGTCGCCGGCGCGAGCTTCGCCGTCGCCGACGACAAGGACGGCTTCTGGGACAAGGCCGAGAGCGGGGCCTGGGAGCCCGAGACACTGGCGAGTGTGCATGCGCTCGCCGGTCCCGGTACGTTGTTCATCGATATCGGCGGCTGGATCGGACCGATCACCCTGACGGCCGCCGCACTCGGAGCCGATGTTCTCGCCTTCGAACCCGATCCACGCGCCTTCGAGCTCATCAGCGCCAATGTCGCCGCCAATCCGGTGCTGGCATCGCACATCCGCCTCCACCATGCCGCGGTGTCGCCGACGCCGGGGCGCGTCAGGCTGGGTTCGCCCAAGAAGCCCGGCGACAGCATGGGCAGCATCCTGGCCGCCGACAGCGGCGCCGCGCTGTGGGAGGCGGAGGCGATCCTGCCCGCCGACATCGCCGCCATGGCGAAGAATGCCAAGCGCATCGTGCTCAAGATGGATGTGGAAGGGGCCGAGTATCAGCTCCTGCCGCATCTGGCCTCCCTCCTCGGCCCGCGCACCGTGGCAGCCCTGATCGCCTTCCATCCCCGCCTGCTCGCCAAAGCCGGCCGTTCGGCCGCTGAGATCGAAACCCTGACGGCGACGGCCCAGTCGGCACTTGCCGCCTACACGCTGCGCAGCCTTGATTGCGAGGGCGCGCCGATATCCCGGCAGGCCAATTCCACCGTGCTGGCAACGCGAAAGTAGCGGCTTGCCGATACGGGGCCATTGACCGGCTCTTCCGCCTGTGTCGTGAATTGGTTGCAATCCGGTCGGCAGCACGCGCTATGTGCGACCGCCTGACGGCAGCGGGAGCAAGGCGGGTTCGCGGCTGAAGGCTCGTTTGCGCCAGCTCTGTGTTTCCAGCCAATCCGGCGGGATTGGCTATAGCGTCTTTGCGATTCTCGGCGTAGCCCGCAAATCGCAAAACGCCTTGGGAGGACGTTCGTCTTGAGACTGCCTGGCGGGTTGCGTTGGCTCTTCGTGGTTTTCGCCTTGGCCGCCTGGCCGTGCTGGGCGCAGGGAACGCCGTCTCCTGCCGCTCCCGCGCCTCCCGCCATGAGCCAGCAGCAGATGGACACGATGGTCGAGGCCATCAGCCAATCCGTGATGAAGAAGCTGCAGGCCCAGGGCGCCCAACCTACTCCGCCCAGCCCCGACGGCAGCGGCATGCAGATGGCAAGTGCCCAGCAGACCGAGATGTTCATGCATGTCGGAGGCCTCGTCACCGGCCTGCCGGCTCTCTGGGCCGAATTTGGCAAGCTCGTCACCAGGCTCGATGCCGATTACAACGATGGCCGGGGCCTCGGCCGCTATTTCCTGCTGCTGATCGGCGCGCTGGCGGCAGCCCTCGCGGCAGAATGGGTGGTCCGGCTGCTGCTGACGCCACTACGGCGCCGGCTGGTGATCCGGATGCACGGCCTGCATGGCATCAGGGCGCTGCTCGGCCTCGGAGCCCTGGAACTGCCGCCCCTGATCGCGCTGTGGATCGTCGGCAATGCCAGCGAAGCGGCTCGCTTCATGGGTGACCTGCCGCAGACCCGCTTCTCCATCGCCATGCTCAAGACCATGCTGATCTGGCGCCTGCTCCAGGCCGTGTTCCGCTTCACCCTGCAGCCCCGCCTGCCCGAGGCCCGCCTGCCCGATCTCGGGGACGCCGATGCGCGCGCGATCTACCGTGGCGCTTCCTTCGCGATCCTGCTGCTTTTGTTCAACGCCGTGCTCGCCGATGTGCTGCGTGCCCTGCAATCCCCGCCGCTGGCGGTCGGAACCGCCCAGCTCTATGGCGCCGTGGTCATGATGCTGGGCATGGTGGCCGTCTGCATCCGCCTCAACGGCCCGATCGGCCGCTGGTTCATCGGCGTCGCCAATCCCGCTCAAGCCAGCCCGGTCAAGACCGCGATCGCCAAGCACTGGTTGCTGGGGGCCCTGCTGCTGTTCGCCCTGTTCGTCACCGCCGATATCTACGCGGCCGTGGCCGGCCAGACGCGCATCTCCGGTGCCCTGATGCTGACGCTGGCGATCCTGGTGGCCCTGCTGGTGGTCGAATCGCTGGTGCACCGTATCCGCATCATGCTCCAGCACCAGACCGATGGCGTCCGTCTGATCCATCCAAGGGGCGCGGAAGCGCTGGCGCGCTGCGCCCGCTTCGGCGTGCTGATCCTGGCGATCGGTGCCCTCGGCCGCACCTGGGCCGTCGATGTCAGCGGCGTCATGGCCGGCGATGACTTCAACCGGGTGGCGCGTAACCTGTTCTCCGCCGGACTGACAGCCTTCGCCGCCTATTGCGCCTGGGAGCTGGTGCGCTACATCACCGACCGTTATTCCGCGGGCCGCAGCGGCCCGGCCCTGCCGGGCGCAGCTGATGCCGAGGACGACGCCCCGGTTTCCACCGCCTCGCGCATTGCCACCATGATGCCGGTCTTCCGCATCGGCCTGGCGATCGCGATCTCCATCCTGGCCGTGCTGACCGTCCTGTCCCAGCTCGGCGTCAACGTGACGCCGCTGATCGCCGGCGCCTCGATTTTCGGCCTTGCCATCTCCTTCGGATCGCAGACGCTGGTGAAGGACGTGGTGTCGGGCGTCTTCTTCCTCATCGACGATGCCTTCCGGGTCGGCGAATATATCGATGTCGGCAAGGCCAAGGGTACCGTCGAGGGGTTCACCCTGCGCTCGCTGCGCCTGCGACACCAGAACGGCCCGGTGCATACCATCCCCTATGGCCAGCTCGGCCAGGTCACCAATTACAGCCGCGACTGGGCGACCATCAAATTCCCGCTGCGCTTCGCGCGCGAGACCGATCTGGAAAAGCTGCGCAAGGCGGTCAAGAAGATCGGCCAGGACATGCTCGAGGATCCCGAGATGAAGGAGGAGTTCCTCACCCCCCTGAAGATGCAGGGCGTGTTCGACATCACCGACAACGCCATCGTCGTCCGCTTCAAATTCACGGTCAAACCGAACAAGCCGACATTCATCCAGCGCGAGGCGCTCAAGCGCCTGGTCCGCATCCTACCCGAACAGGGCATCGAGTTCTCCACCGGCACCGTGGCGGTGCGCACGCTCGACGGGGAGGGCCGTGCCGGCCTCGGTGCCGCCGTCGCCGCCAATGCAGCCTTGGCCTTGCCTCCGGCCGCAGCCGGATAGGCCCGTAAAGATAGGAGGTGAGGAGGGCTGGCGCCACCTAACCCTTCCCCAAACGCGCATCCGGGTGTAGCAGACACCTACTTGATTTGTGCTGGCGGATTGTCGCGATGACGTTTCTACCCGATCTCCATACGCTTGCCCTCTATTCGGCCGCCTGCATCTTCCTCTTCATCACGCCCGGTCCCGATATGAGCCTGTGGCTGGCCAAGACCATCTCCGGCGGCCGGCGCGGCGGCACCGCCGCCATGCTGGGCACGCAGGTCGGCTGCCTGTTCCATACCTTCTTCGCCGCGGTCGGCCTGTCGGCCGTGCTGGCGGCCTCGGCCACCGCCTTCACGGCCCTGAAGATCGTCGGCGCACTCTATTTGCTCTGGCTTGCCTATGGCGCCATCCGCTCCGGTTCGGCCCTGAACGTGCGCGACGAGGGCAAGCAGGAGGCCGGATTCTGGCCGACCTTCATGGTGGGGCTCGGCATCAACCTCACCAACCCCAAGGTGGTGCTGTTCTTCCTGACCTTCCTGCCGCAATTCGTCGATGCAGCCGACCCCCATGCCTCCCAAAAACTTTTCTTTTTGGGACTCTATTTCATTGCCATCAATCTGCCGTTTGCGTTTCTATTGATTCTCGGGGCTGAGAAGGTGGTGTCGTGGCTGAAGGCCCGCCCGCGGGTCTTGCGAGGCATCGACTTCACCTTCGCCGGTGTCTTCGGGCTTTTCGCCTTCAAGATCCTGACCACGCAGACCCGCTGACGGAGTTCGCCTAAAGCGTTTTGCGATTTGACCGAATCGCTCCAAGTCGCAAAATCGCTTTGAATCAAAGAGTTAAAGTAAAAGCGTTTCTGCTCGAAATGCGCCTGGCTCTGGGGAGTTGTTGCTTGCCGTCGTTCCTGCGCCGAGCCCTGCTGGGCCTGGCAACCATCGTCGCTCTGATCGGTTCGGCCGTTGCAGCCGAGGCTGCCTGCGAGGACATGACCTCGAAGGGGCGCAGCTACATCGTGTGCCGTTTCGATCTGTCGAACGACAGTCTGGCCCTCTATTGGCGCGGTGCCGACGGCACACCGCTCGGCAGTCCTGGCCGGCTCGCCCAGGAATTGGACACCCAGGGCAAGAAGCTGATCTTCGCCATGAATGCCGGCATGTACGACAAGGCGCTCGGCCCTGTCGGCCTCTATGTCGAGAATGGCCGCATCCTGCACAATGCCAATACCCGCAACGGCTTCGGCAATTTCCATCTCAAGCCCAATGGCGTGTTCTATTTCGGCGACGGCAAGGCCGGCGTGATGGAGACGAGCCGGTTCCTGAAAGCCCGCATCAATGCCCGCTTCGCCACGCAATCGGGCCCGATGCTGGTGATCGACGGCCAGATTCATCCCAAGATCCAGCCGGACGGGCCGTCGGAGAAGATCCGCAATGGCGTCGGCGTGCGCGACGGCAAGATCGTGATCTTCGCCATCTCGGCCGAGCCGGTGAGCTTCCACGATTTCGCCGAGCTGTTCCGCGACCGGCTGGGCACCCAGAACGCCCTCTTCCTCGACGGCTCGATCTCCACCCTCTACGCGCCGCCCATGCCGGCGATCGGCGGCTGGACCACGCTGGGGCCGATGGTGGGCGTGACGGAAGGGCCGTAGCGCCGGCGCGACGCGCTCCTGCTTGCCGCAAGGCTGTTAGTTTTTACACTCTTTTCCAGACGGGCATTTTTGACTACATCAGCCGTCAAAATCGCGTCACACTCTAGGAACAGCCATGGCTCCCCGCACGCTCTATGACAAGATCTGGGACGATCACGTCGTCGAAACCTCCGCCAACGGGACGAGCCTGCTCTATATCGACCGCCATCTCGTGCATGAGGTGACCAGCCCGCAGGCCTTCGAGGGCCTGCGCGTTTCCGGCCGCCAGGTGCATTCGCCCCAGCGCACCCTGGCCGTGGTCGACCACAACGTGCCGACCTCCGACCGCTCCAAGGGCATCGACGACCCCGAAAGCGCCATGCAGGTCAACACGCTGGCCCAGAACGCCAAGGATTTCGGCGTCGAGTACTACTCCGAACTCGACAAGCGCCAGGGCATCGTCCACATCGTCGGCCCTGAGCAGGGCTTCACTCTGCCCGGCACCACCATCGTGTGCGGCGACAGTCACACCTCCACCCATGGCGCCTTCGGGGCGCTGGCCCACGGCATCGGCACCTCCGAGGTCGAGCATGTGCTCGCCACTCAGACGCTGATCCAGAAGAAGGCCAAGAACATGCGGGTCACCGTCGACGGCGTGCTGCCGGACGGCGTGACCGCCAAGGACATCATCCTGGCCATCATCGGCGAGATCGGCACGGCAGGTGGCACCGGCCATGTGCTGGAATATGCCGGCGAGGCCGTGCGCGCCCTCTCGATGGAGGGCCGCATGACCATCTGCAACATGTCGATCGAAGGCGGCGCCCGCGCCGGCCTGATCGCGCCCGACGAGAAGACCTACGCCTATCTGAAGGATCGCCCCAAGGCGCCGAAGGGCGAAGCCTGGGATAGGGCCCTGGCCTATTGGAACACGCTCTACACCGAGGATGGCGCGCATTTCGACCGCGAGGTGAAGCTCGACGCCGCCGCCCTGCCGCCGATCGTCACCTGGGGCACCAGCCCCGAGGACGTCGCCTCGATCATGGGCAAGGTGCCGCATCCGGACGATGCGCCGAACGAGCACAAGAAAGCCGCGATCCAGCGTGCCCTGGCCTATATGGGCCTGCAGGGTGGTGAGCGCATCCAGGACCTGACGCTCGACCGCGTCTTCATCGGCTCCTGCACCAATGGCCGTATTGAGGATCTGCGCGCCGTCGCCGGCATCGTTGCGGGCCATACGGTCAACGCCAACGTCAATGCCATGATCGTGCCGGGCTCGGGCCTGGTGAAGATGCAGGCCGAAGCCGAAGGCCTCGACAAGATCTTCCGGGCTGCCGGCTTCGACTGGCGCGAGCCGGGCTGCTCGATGTGCCTGGCCATGAATGCCGACAAACTCAAGCCCGGCGAGCGCTGCGCCTCCACCTCGAACCGCAATTTCGAGGGACGCCAGGGCTACAAGGGCCGGACCCACCTGGTCTCGCCGCAGATGGCCGCCGCTGCCGCCATCGCCGGCCATTTCGTCGACATCCGCGAATGGGAAAAGATCGCGGCCAACGCGTAAGCGGGCAGTGCCCTCCGGCGCTTTCCCATATGCGGGAAGAGAGCAAGGGTGCGACCGTCAAAAAGGGGACTGAATTGGCTCCGACATTTGTCATTGCCGGGCTTGACCCGGCAATCCAACCCCTTCCCCGCAGGCATCACAGACGAGGCCTCTGGATGCCCGGGTCAAGCCCGGGCATGACAAAGGTGGCGTTTCAGTTATTTCTGGGCGAGACCTAGAGCAAAACGCGTTCAAGTGTGAGCGCTTATTCACTCTAACTCTTTGTTTGGACGCGTCTTTGCGATTCTTGGTGACGCCGTCAAATCGTAAAACGCTATAAGGGTGAGGGGCGGCGCGACCGTGCACGAACAAGTCCTCATGCCCCATCTCTCGCCCGCCGATGCCCGTCGTCTGCCGCCCTTTGCCCCGGGGATGACCATCGGGCTGTTCGGCGGCAGCTTCAACCCGCCCCATGAAGGCCATCGCCATGCCAGCCTGGTGGCGCTGACGCGGCTCGGGCTGGACCGGGTCTGGTGGCTGGTGACGCCGGGCAATCCGCTCAAGGACAACCGTGCCTTGCCCCCGCTCGAGTTACGGGTAGCCGCCGCCCGCCGGCTCGCCGATCACCCGCGCATCGAGGTAACCGGCATCGAGGCCGATATCCACACCCGCTATACCTATGACACCATTGCGTGGCTGCAGCGCCGCTGCCCGGGCGTGACCTTTGTGTGGATCATGGGCGCCGACAATCTCGCCGGCTTCCACCGCTGGCAGCAATGGCAGGCCATCGCCTCGCGGGTGGCCATCGCCGTGGTGGCCCGCCCCGGCGCCACCACCAAGGGCCCGCTTGCCAAGGCGGCTCGTGTGCTTGCCGCCTATCGCGTCCCCGAATATCAGGCCGCGACGCTGAAATATCGCCGAGCCCCAGCCTGGATCTTCCTGCACGCGCCGCTCGACGCCAATTCCTCAACCGCTTTGCGAGCCAGCGGCCAGGGCTTGCCCACAAGGTAAAAATTAACCACTTATTAACCATGTCGGAGCAGGCTTAATTCTATTGGCGTCATTGAATCGACGCGATGGCTTGCTAATATTGTGGAGCGAGTGGAATTCGCGGAGGTCCGCGAATCAATGAGCAAGAGGGTGTGCCCCTGACCACGTTGGTGAGACGCGAAGCGGACGTGATTCCGCTTCATCCCGTGAGCCGAGCGATCCGCCCGGACGTTGAAGCTACGGTTCGCCTGATCCTCAATGGCCTCGATGACATGAAGGCCGAGGAGATTGTGGAAATCGATCTGCGCGGCAAGAGTGCAATCGCCGACGTCATGATCATCGCGACAGGCCGGGTGGCCCGCCATGTCGCCGCGATCAGCGATCGCATCGCCAAGGATCTCAAGGAAAACGGACACGGCAATCCCCGCATCGAAGGCGTCCCGGTCTGCGACTGGGTGCTGATCGATACGGGAGACGTCATCGTGCACGTGTTCCGCCCCGAGGTCCGCGCCTTCTACAATCTCGAGAAGATGTGGTCGTCAGGCCGCCCGAACGAACTGCTTCCGAGCTGACCTGAATGCGCCTGATGATCTGCGCCGTCGGCCGGCTCAAAGCCGGCCCGGAACGCGATCTCGTGGCCCGTTATGCCGAGCGGCTGAACGCCAGTGGCCGGAGCCTCGCCCTCGGCCCGCTCGACATCATCGAAATCGACGAAAGCCGCGCCCGGCGGCCCGAAGACCGCAAGGCCGAAGAGGCCGACAAGCTGCTCTCGGCCGCCGGCCAGGCCTCCATCATTGCCCTGGATGAAACCGGCAATTCGCCCGGCAGCGAGGCGTTTGCCGCCAAGATCGCGGGCTGGCGGGACAGTGGAACCCAATCCCTTGCCTTCCTGATCGGCGGCGCCGATGGTCATGGTGACGCGATCCGGTCGCGCGCGATCCTGTCGCTGTCCTTCGGCAAGATGACCTGGCCTCACCAGATCGTGCGAATCCTCCTGGCCGAGCAGCTCTATCGCGCTGCCACCATCATCGCCGGCCACCCCTACCACCGGGTGTGACGCACGCTCGTCCCGAGACCGTCTTCCCAAAAGACCCCCCTGACCGTGCCGGCATTTCCAAAGCCTGGCGCGAAGGCACAAAGTCGCCGAGGCCAATGACTGGGCCGATCTCAACCACCGCCGTCGCGAACGCCTCCCCCACACATCGTCCTTTTGTCGGCGATCCGTGGAGTTCGAATAAATAATGCAAGGTACCTTGCATTAAAAGGTACCTTGCATTATTCTCCATCTCGAAGCATAGGGAGGCCATGACCGATTCCATCGATATCCAGCTCAAGAAGGGCGCCCTCGAGCTCTGCGTCCTCGCTCTGCTGCACCGGCGTGAAAGCTATGCCTATGAGATCGCCAGCACGCTCACCGAGCGGGTCGGCATGGGCGAAGGCACCATCTATCCGCTGATGCGCCGGCTGCAGACCGAGGGACTGGTCAGCACCAGGCTGGAGGAATCGGCCAGCGGCCCGCCGCGCAAATATTACCGTCTGACGCCCGCCGGCCAGGCCGCCTATGCGGCCCGCCAGCGCGAATGGCGGGATTTCGTCACCGCCGTCGACCGACTAATGGAAGGCATGCCATGACTCGCCAGGACTTCTCTCGCCAGGAATTCCTCGACGCGTTGAAGGCCGGTCTCGATGGGCTGCCGCCGGCGGAGATCGAGGACGTCCTGCGCGACTATGCCGCCTATTTCACCGATGCGCAGGAGGCCGGGCGCAGCGAGGACGATGTGGTACAGATGCTCGGCGATCCCGTCCAGCTCGCCCGGGCGCTCAAGGCGGAAAGCGGCCTGCGCCAATTGCAGGCGCGACCGAGCCCGTCGACCGTGCTGGGCGCGATCGCCGCGCTCACCGGCTTGGCCATGCTCGACCTCTTCGTGCTGCTGCCGGTTCTTTCGATCCTTCTGGTGGTCTTTCTCGTCCTCGGCCTGGTCGCCTTCGCCCTGGCGCTCGGCGGCTCGGCGATGGTGCTCCATTCGGCTTTCATGTGGGATGGCGCACCCCTTCTCGCCCATCTCGGACGGGCCTTCATCGGCTTCGGTTTCATCGCCATGGCGGTGTGCCTGAGCTGCCTCTTCCTGCTCGGTCTCAATGCCGGACTGAAGGCGATGGCCGCCCATGCCCGGCGCTATACCCGCTTGCTCACTTCCCCTCCACGCTTCGTCGCCACGCCGTGACAATGTTCGCGCCCCGCAGGCGCCATGGGAGGCACCATGCCCTCGAAACTCGGAAAACTGGCGGCCTTCTCCTTCCTGATCGCCTTGGCCTGCCTGTTCCTCGGCACCAGCCTTGCAGGCCCGAATTACGGCTCACCGTGGCGAGGCTGGCACCGAGCGGCGCTGACGGGATGGGGAAGCTGCCCCGAAACACCGCAAAGCAGCGATGCCAAGGCCGGTTCGGTCACCTTGCCGTGGGACAATGACGGCTCGCTCGTCATCGCCGTTCCGGCCAGCGTGAGCTATGCTCCCGGCTCGCAATCCAGCGCCGTGATCAGCGGTGATCCCGCCCTGATCGGCCATGTCCGCCTTTCGGCGGGCCGCCTTGAGCTGGACGAGGACTGCGATCTCCCAGACGGCGCCATCACGGTGCGGCTGACAGGTGGCACCGTCAGGGACTGGACGGTGAATGGATCCGGCGAACTCCATCTCGCGGCGATCGCGCAGGATCGACTCGATCTTCGCCTCCATGGCAGCGCGCAGGCGACCGGCGAAGGCTCGGTGGACCAGTTGAACCTGCGCATCTCCGGCTCCGGCAACGCGGATCTGGCCAAACTCTCCGCCAAGGCGGCCGAGATCCGCATCAGCGGCAGCGGCGAGGCAGGCATCGCCGCCAGCGAGAGTGCCGACGTCACTCTTTCCGGCAGCGGCAATGTCACGCTGCGCGGCAAGCCCAGGCTTACGACACAGATCCACGGCAGCGGCCGGATCGAGGCAATTCCCTAAAGCACAGTGTGACTAGGCGGAATCACCTCGACACAAGGAGCGGGAACAAGCAAATGCCGTCACCAGAACGCGCTTTGCACTAGCCGCCACGACTCAAAGCACTGATTCCTTCCCGTCGCCTCGAGCGGCGTCGGGGATGGCTGTCCCTTCGCGTCCCGCGTCCACGGATAAACCCGTGGAATTCCAGGCTTATTCCGGTCGAAGTCTCGCTGTTCCCATCTCCCCGTCACACCTTGCAAGGAGGCGCTCATGCGACCCCATAGCTTTTCCGTTGCCTTGGCTATTCTTCTGACCGGCATGACCACGGCCGGGCTGTCGGGCCCGGCGGAGGCCCAATCGACCTGTGGCGCGCCCGGGAAGGGCAGCGAGGGATTGGGCACGTCGGGCTGGCCGGTCGCCACGCCCGACGATGTCGGCCTCGATCCGCAAAGCCTGTGCACGCTCGCCCAGAGGCTCGACTTGGCGAAGGAGGACAATGTCCATGCCGTGCTGATCGCCCGGCACGGCAAATTGGTGTTCGAACGCTATTTCACCGGCTCCGATTCCCATTGGGGCCAGCCGGCAAAGGACGTTACCTTCGGGCCGGACGTTCCGCACGATCTGCGTTCGATCACCAAGAGCGTGGTGTCGCTGCTGGTCGGCATCGCCGTGGGCGAGGGCTGGGTCGCCTCGATCGACCAGCCGGTGCTGGGGCTGCTGCCCGCTTATGCCGATCTGAGCACCCCGCAAAAACAGGGCATCACGCTGCGCCATCTTCTCACCATGTCGCCGGGCCTGGCCTGGAGCGAGCAGCTCCCCTACAGCGATCTTCGCAATAGCGAGAACGGCATGGACATGGCCAAGGATCCCTGCCGCTATGTGCTGGAGCAGCCCGTGGCCCATGACCCCGGCACGGTATGGACCTATAGCGGCGGGACCACCGGCCTGCTTGCCTGTGTGCTGCGCCAGGCCACCGGAAAGCCTCTTGACGCGTTCGCCCGCGAAACCCTGTTCGAGCCCTTGGGCATCACCAAGGTCGACTGGGCGCGTTATCCGCAAACTGGCGAGCCGGTTGCGGCTTCGGGCCTGCGTCTCCTGCCGGCTGACACCTTGAAATTCGGCCAGCTCGTGCTCGACAAGGGCGCCTGGAACGGCAAGCAGATCGTGCCGGCCACGTGGATCGAGATGGCGACGGCGCCGCAGGTCAATGCTCCCAACGCGATGTTCTACGGCTTCCAGTTCTGGCTCGGGCGCTCCCTGGTCGACCACCGCACCATCGAATGGATCGCCGGCTTCGGCTATGGCGGGCAGCGCCTCTTCATCGTGCCGTCGCTGGACCTCACCATGATGGTGCAGGCAGGGCGCTATGGCGGCCAGGACGAGGGCGGATTCGCCGCCGCCATCCTCAACCGCTACGTGCTGCCGGCTGCCAAGCCGTAGGTCGCACGGAGTGTCAGGACCCGATCGCCGCCCTGATCAGCGCCTTGGCATCCTCGCTGGCCCACTCGGCCGGGCCGGCCATGGCGCCGATGCGGCAGCCCTGCTTGTCGATCAGCACCGAGGTCGGCAGGCCCTGGCCGAGGCCCTCGTTGCGCAGGCTCTGCAGGATGACGGTCGAGGGATCGGCATAGCGATGCAGCTTGTCGATCTTGGTCTCGTTCAGGAAGGCCTCGACCCGCTCGGGTCCCTGCGTGTCGATATTGACGGCCACGACCTCGAAATCCTTGCCGCCGAGATCGGCCTGCAGCTGATTGAGAGCCGGCATTTCCTTGCGGCAGGGCACGCACCAGGTCGCCCACAGGTTGAGCAGCACGGTCTTGCCCTTGAAATCGGCCAGGGTCGTCTTGCTGCCATCCGCCTTCTGGAAGCTGATCGGCACCAGCGGCTGGGGCGCCTTGGAAACGGCGAGGGCCGCCACCTCGCCCTTGGCCAGCGGGTCGACACGGGCGGCAATCGCCGCCGAAGCAGGGCAGGACGCGCTTTCCTGATTGCCCGAGCCGCCCTTTGTCCCGTATACCGCGGCAACACCCACCACGGCTCCCGCCAGGATTGCCGCGCCGATCAGCCAGCGCCGGTTCGATCCTTGCGGTGGCTGACTCTCAGAATGTTCCTGCCGACTATTCTCGTTCACTGAAAGCCTATCCGGATGAGCAACAAAATGTGGGGCGGCCGGTTCCAGTCGGGACCGGACGCGATCATGGAAGAGATCAACGCCTCGATCGACTTTGACAAGCGCCTATGGGCCCAGGACATCCGCGGCTCTCTGGCGCATCTCGCCATGCTGGAAAAGCAAGGGATCGTCGCCGCCGCCGATGCCAAGGCCATCGCGGATGGTCTAGAGGCGGTCCGCGGCGAAATCGAGAGCGGCTCGTTCACTTTTTCGCGTGCGCTCGAAGACATCCATATGAATGTCGAGTCGCGCCTGGCAGCGATTGCCGGGCCGGCGGCCGGCCGCCTGCATACCGCCCGCTCGCGCAACGACCAGGTCGCCACCGATTTCAAGCTGTGGGTGCGCGACACCATCGACGATCTCGACGCCCAGCTGAAAGACCTGATGACCGCGCTCGCCGAGAGGGCGCTCGCCTTCGCCGGCGCAGTGATGCCGGGCTTCACCCATCTGCAATCGGCCCAGCCGGTCACCTTCGGGCATCATTTGCTCGCCTATGTCGAGATGCTCGGCCGTGACCGCGGCCGCTTCGCCGATGCGCGCCGTCGTCTCAACGAATGCCCGCTCGGCGCCGCCGCGCTCGCCGGTACCTCCTTCCCGATCGACCGCCATGCCACGGCCAAGGCGCTCGGCTTCGACCGCCCCACCGCCAATTCGCTCGATTCGGTCTCCGATCGCGACTTCGTGCTGGAGGCGCTTGCCGCCGCCTCGATCACCGCCATGCATCTCTCCCGCTTTGCCGAAGAGATCGTGATCTGGACGACGCCGCAATTTGCCTTCGTGGCACTGTCGGACAAGTTCACCACCGGCTCGTCCATCATGCCGCAGAAGCGCAATCCCGACGCAGCCGAACTGGTGCGCGGCAAGGCCGGCCGGGTCATCGGCGCGCTGGTCGGCCTGATCACCATGATGAAGGGCCTGCCGCTCGCCTATGGCAAGGACATGCAGGAGGACAAGGAACCGGCCTTCGACGCGCTGCAGACCCTGTCGCTGTGCACGGCGGCCATGGCCGGCATGGTCAGGGACATGGTGCCCGACCTCAAGCGCATGAAGGCGGCGGCTGGCTCGGGCTATGCCACCGCCACCGACCTTGCCGACTGGCTGGTACGCGAGCTCAACCTGCCCTTCCGCGAGGCCCATCACGTCACCGGCCGCCTGGTCGGCATCGCCGCCGAAGCCAAGCTGCCGCTGGAGAAGCTCTCGCTGGCGCAGATGCAATCGGTGGAGCCACGTATCCATCAGGGGCTTTTCGCCGTACTCGGCGTGGAAAAGTCGGTCCGCAGCCGTATCTCCTATGGCGGCACGGCGCCTGTCAACGTCAAGGCCCAGGCCAGGAAGTGGCTGAAAGCGCTGGCGAAATAGCCGGAGCGCGGACATCACAGCAACATGCTTGCATGTTGCGATGTCCGCTCTTGGAACCACCATGCCGACAGGATAGGAAGAGCGGACAAGATGTCCGCGCTCCAAAGAACACCAAATCAAAATTCGTGCTACACAGCGTCAAACACTGGAGTTCCCCATGGCTGGTAATGCGTTCCGCATCGCGCTTGCTTTGACGCTGGTCACGACCCTCGGCCTGGCTGGTTGTGGCCGCAAGGGCAAGCTCGAGCCGCCGCCCGAGCAGCATGTCACGACTGGCGATGGCAATGGCTACAACAAGAAGAAGGATCCGGGCTATGTGAAACCGGACCGCAAGCTGCCGATGGACTTCCTGTTGAACTGATTTCGAACCGAACCGACCATGCATCACTTCACTTATCGCAACGGCGTGCTTCATGCCGAAGATGTCGCACTGCCGGCGATCGCCGCCGCCGTCGGCACGCCCTTCTACTGTTATTCGGCCGCCACGCTGCGCCGGCACTACAAGGTGTTCGCGGGCGCCTTCAGCGATGTGCCCTCGCTGGTCTGCTTTGCGGTGAAGGCCAATTCGAATCTCGCCGTGCTGCGCCTGCTCGCCAAGCTCGGCGCCGGCATGGACGTGGTTTCGGAGGGTGAGTTACGGCGCGCCCGCGCTGCCGGCGTACCCGCCAGCAAGATCATGTTCTCGGGCGTCGGCAAGCTCGTGCGCGAAATCGACTATGCGCTCGACGAGGACATCCTGTGCTTCAACGTCGAGTCCGAGCCCGAACTGGAGCTCTTGTCGCAGCGCGCCAGCGCCAAGGGCCGGATAGCCCGGGTGTCGCTGCGCATCAACCCGGACGTCGACGCCAAGACCCACAAGAAGATCTCCACCGGCAAGTCGGAGAACAAGTTCGGCATCCCGATCGCCCAGGCCCGTGCCATCTATGCCTGTGCGGCCAAGCTGCCGGGCATCCTGGTCACCGGCGTCGACATGCATATCGGCAGCCAGATCACGGCGCTCGAGCCCTATGATGCCTCGATCGAACGCCTGGTCGGCCTGGTCAGGGACCTCAGGGCCGACGGCCATGTCATCGATCACATCGATTTCGGCGGTGGCCTCGGTATTCCCTATCGCGACGACAACGAGCCGCCGCCCCATCCCGACGACTATGCCGCGGTGGTCAAGCGCTATGCCAAGGATCTCGGCGCCACGCTGGTGTTCGAACCCGGCCGCCTGATCGCCGGCAATGCCGGCATCCTGGTGAGCGAGGTCGCCTTCGTGAAGCAGGGCGAGGGCAAGACCTTCGTCATCGTCGACGCCGGCATGAACGATCTGATCCGCCCGACGCTCTATGAAGCCTATCATGCGATCTGGCCGATCAAGGAACGCCCGCTCGGCGGCGCCATGGTGACGGCCGACGTGGTCGGCCCGGTCTGCGAGACCGGCGACTATCTCGCCCTCGACCGCGATATCCCGGTGGTGGCGCGCGGCGACCTGGTGGCGGTGATGTCGGCTGGCGCCTATGGCGCCGTGCAGTCGGGTACCTACAACACCCGTCCCCTCATCCCGGAAGTGCTGGTGGACGGCGACAAGTTCGCGGTGATCCGGCCTCGCCCGAGCTATGACGAACTGCTCGGGCTCGACAAGGTGCCGGACTGGCTGTGATCCTGCGACGGGAACGCGTTCCCGGGAACAGAGAGTGTTTCCGGGAACAGCCCGCTTCCCGATCCTGTCGTAAGGCCGTCATTCCATCTGGAACTCCGAGGATCCATGCGCAGTCTCGTTGCACTTTCCCTTCTCGCCAGCGTCGCCGCGGCCACGCCCGCCTTGGCGGACGCCTATCGCTGGCAGCTTCGCCAGTCGCCGGAATCGGTGGTCGTGGCCTATGAGGTGCCCGACACCGACGACCAGCCGCTGGGTCTTTTTTGTGAACCCGAGGGCAAGGCCTTCTCGATCACCTATCGGCCTGGTGCCGACAAGATCCGCAAGGGCTGGAGCGGCGTGGTCAGTTTCAGTTCCGACGGCGGGCAGGTCGATGTGCCCATGCAGGCGGTCGAGGACGAACTGAGCGGGCTCACCTTGGAAGCCAAGGCAGCCTTCGACCCGGACTGGACCGTCGTCCTCGGCAAGGGCCGCACCCTCAAGATCGCCTTCAGTGGCCAGAGCGAGAGGATCAAGCTGGCCGGCGTCGCCAAGGGAGCCGCTGCGCTGGCCAAGGCCTGCGGTCGATAGGACGATTGCTTTTGTAGCGCAGTGCCGCCTCTCACCCGTACCCTCCCCCCGTAAGAACGGGGCGAGGGGGCACGGGCGTCGCGCTCGATCCTCAGACCCTTCATCTCGCCCGGCGGTTGAGCGAGACGATCGGGGTTGTATATGAAATACGCGATCAAAGTCCCCCTCGCCCCGTTCTTACGGGGAGAGGGTATGGGTGAGGGGCTACGCTACCCCGACAATTTCTGCGGGAAATGGTCCCTCGATCAGCCCTTTTGATCCGCGCTTGCTCCGTGCTCACCTGGCAATGCCGAAGCACTTGGCCAGCTTCGCCGCGACGGCGTCATAAGTCGCCGCTTCCTTGGCTGGATAGGTCAGGCGGAAGGCGCGGATGGTCTCGACCGCGCCCTTGGCGTCCTTCTCCAGCAGTAGCTTGGCATAGAAGATCTCGCCACCCTTCCGGCCGGAGACCACCACGCCGTTCTTGGCCGCACTGCGATAGGTGATCTTGCCGCCATCGGCGATACCGGCGACGATCGCATCGATGTCTTCTTCCGCAGCATTGTAGGAACCCCAGACCCGCAGGCTCGCGCCGGAAGGGGCCGAGAAGACGCGTCCGTCGCCATTGTCGGCCTCGGGTTCCGCCGTCATGAGGTCGGACGGATAGCAGATGCGGTAGCCGAAACGCGCATTGGCGTAGTCGCTCCAGTCACGCGCCGCCGCCGGCCCGGTCGCAATGGTGAGGCTCAGGAGCGGGGCGATCAGGGCGCAGAAACGGATCAGGCGGCGCATCGGCCTCTCCTTGCGATATGAACGCCATCGCGGCGGAGAGGCTCCGCGCGATGGCTGTCCTGTCTTAGGTTGCTTGGCCCGGGCCGGCTGTTCTGCAGGGAACCAGCGCGGCCGGCTCAATGCCGGCGCCGGCGGCGCACCTCTTCGCCACCGCTTGCCTTGGGTGGGGCGACCAGCGGGCCAATCTCGGCGATCACCTTGGCCGCATCCGGGCGCTCGGCGCGGACATGGCCGTCGATGGCCTGGCGCATGGCGGCGAGATGGGCCGGCGAGGTGCCACAGCAGCCGCCGATGATGCGCGCGCCTGCATCGATGGCGAGCCGCGCATAATTGGCCATCAGTTCCGGCGTGCCGGAATAGTGAATATGATCGCCGTGGAATTGCGGGATGCCGGCATTGGCCTTGGCAATGACAACCGCCTCGGGATTGGCCTCGGTCATCGACAACACGGAGACCAGCAGGTCGGAAGCCCCGACGCCGCAATTGGCGCCGACCGCGACGGGATTGGGATTGACGCCACCGGCAACCTCCGGCATGGCCGAGGGCGGAATGCCCATCATGGTCTTGCCGGCCGTGTCGAAGCTCGCCGTCACCGTATAGGGCATGCCGGCCTTGACCGCCGCCTTGGCCGCAGCGCGCATCTCCTCGGCGGCCGACATCGTCTCGATCCAGATCACGTCGGCGCCGCCTTCCTTGAGCCCTTCGATCTGCTCGACGAAGATCTCGACGGCCTCGTCCTCGGTCAGCGGCCCGAGCGGCTGGAAGAGGTCGCCGGTCGGGCCGACCGAGCCGGCCACCACCACCGGACGGCCCGCGCCGTCCGCAACCTGGCGTGCATTGCGCGCCGCCGCAGCATTGAGTTCCTTCACGCGCCCGTCGAGCTTGTGCAGCGCCAGGCGCCGGCGATTGCCGCCGAAGGAATTGGTCAGGATGATATCGGCCCCGGCATCGACGAAGGATTGATGCAGCGCGTGGATGCGGTCGGGATGGTCGAGGTTCCACATCTCCGGCGGATCGCCCGACATCAGGCCCATCTCGAACAGATTGGTTCCGGTGGCCCCATCTGCGAGCAGCACGGGCTTTTGAGCCAGAAGTTCGGTCAGGCGCATGGCGTGTCCTTCATCGAGAAACCATGCTTCCACATAGGCCTTTGCGGGCGCGATTCAAGCAGGAATGTCCGGGAACGGCCTCGCTCCCAAAAACAGCAACGCCGGGACAAGCCCGGCGTTGCAGAAGCGGTGAAGGAAGAGACAGCCTCAGTTCGGCACGCCCGCCTTCGGATCCGGCGGGAAATAGGCGCTCTTCTGCACGCCATGCAGCAGGTCGATCGCCTTGTTGAGCTGGGTATCGTCCTTCTCGTTGGCGGGCACATAGGCCGAGGAGCCGCCCTCTTCGGTCTTGTCCGCATCCGGATTGGCCAGATGGCCCTTCAGGCCGGACTCGCCCTTGGTCTGATCCTTGCCCTTGAGATCGTCCGGCACGTTCTCCTGCACCACGATCTCCGGATCGATGCCCTTGGCCTGGATCGAGCGTCCGGACGGGGTGTAGTAGCGTGCCGTGGTCAGGCGCAGCGCGCCATTGCCCTGCAGCGGGATGATGGTCTGCACCGAGCCCTTGCCGAAGGAACGCGTGCCCAGGATGGTGGCACGCTTGTGGTCCTGCAGGGCGCCGGCGACGATTTCCGAAGCCGAGGCCGAGCCGCCATTGACCAGCACGATCACCGGCTTGCCATTGGTCAGGTCGCCGCCACGGGCGGAATAGCGCTGCACGTCATCGGCCTGGCGGCCGCGCGTGGACACGATCTCGCCGCGCTCGAGGAAGGCATCGGAGACCTGGATCGCCTGGTCGAGCAAGCCGCCCGGATTGTTCCGGAGGTCGATGATGTAGCCCTTGAGCTTGTCCTGCCCGATCTCCTTGCTCAGCTTGTCGATATTCTTCTTCAAGCCGTCGAAGGTCTGCTCGTTGAACTGGGTGATGCGGATATAGCCGATGTCGTCGCCGGTCTTCTTGGCCTTGACCGACTGCACCTTGATGATGTCGCGCACCACCTTGATGTCGATCGGCTCGCCCTTGTTGCGCAGGATCTTCAGGGTGATCGGCGTGTTGACGGCGCCGCGCATCTTGTCGACGGCCTGCTGGAGCGTCATGCCCTGCGTCGCCTCGCCGTCGATGGCGGTGATCAGGTCGCCCGCAAGCACGCCCGCCTTGGAAGCCGGCGAATCATCGATCGGCGAGACCACCTTGATGGCACCGTCTTCCTGGGTCACCTCGATGCCGAGACCGCCGAACTCGCCCTTGGTCTGGACCTGCATGTCCTGGAAGCTCTTGGCATCCATATAGCTCGAATGCGGATCGAGCGAGGTCAGCATGCCATTGATGGCCGCTTCGACCAGCTTGCCGTCCTCAGGCTGCTCGACATAGTCCGAACGCACCCGCTCGAACACGTCGCCGAACAGGTTGAGCTGCTTGTAGGTGTCGGTGACGGCGGCGTTGGCACCGCCCATCAGCAGCAGGTGGGGCTGCGTTACCGCGATCGTCGCGATCGCGCCCATGGCCACGCCGCAGAACAGAATGGGAAGCTTGCGAATCATCCGCGTGCCTTCTCGCCTTGATTGGCCCACCACGGGGTGGGGTCTATGGAAACACCGTCTTTGCGAAACTCTATATATAGGGCGGGTTGCCTTGCGCTTGAAGCACCGCCAAACGCCGCAGCCGTCGCCTGCATTCCCGTATCTGTCTTACCCAAGCCCGCCTGTGATCCCGGATCGGCATCCGATCCCAGAGACGGACCTGAACCCATGGCGGCAACCGGCTCGCCCGTCAAGACAAACTGGCCCAGCCCCACATTGATCTTATCCATGCCGGCCATCACGATATGATACCCGCCACCGGCATTGATGATCAAGAGTTGGCCGTAGGAGCGGAACTTGCCGGCGAAGACGACCCAGCCGTCGCAGGGCGCGGTGACGCTGGCGCCGGGCGTCGCTGTCAGGGTCATGCCCTTGGCCGCGCCGCCATTGCCGTCATCGGCACCGAAGCCGCGCAGCATCGCGCCAGTTACCGGCAGGCGCAGCAGGCCCTTGGCCTGGTCGAAGGGCATGGCCGGGGTCAGGCGGCTCGGATCCTGCAGGGCGGCAAGGGACGGCCGAGCCTGGTTCGTCGCCGCATCGGCCGTGTCGGCGGCACGCTTGGCCGGCGCCACCTCGCGCTCCATGCGGGCGATCAAATCTTTGAGATTGGCCGCTTCCTGCGCCAAAGCGGTGGCATGGGCCTGCTCGGTGGCGAGGGTATTCTGCTCCTGGGCCAGCACCTTCTGGCGCTCCTCGACCAGAAGCTGGGTGCGGGTGCGTTGCTCGGCCAGGGTGATCAGCGCCTGTTTGAGCGTGTCGCGTTCGACGGTGATCTCCCCGCGCACCCGGGCCAGTTCCTTGAGATCAGCCACGAGGGCCTGCATTTCCTGGCGCATTTCCGGCAGCACTGCACCCAGCAGCATCGCCGTGCGCACCGCTTCCAGCGCGTCGTCCGGACTGACCAGCAGGGCCGGCGGCGGATTGCGCCCCATGCGCTGCAGCGAGGCCAGCACCTCGATCAGCAGGCCGCGCTTGGAATCGAGCGAGACGCGGATATTGTCCTCGTTGCTGTCGAGCGAAGCCAGCCTTGCCTCCGCCCCCAGCACCTTGGCCTCGGTCTCATGCGTCTGGTTGCCGGTCTCGACCAGTTGCTGGCGCAGCTTCTCGCTGTCGGCCCCGATGGCCTGGATCTCCTTGCGCAGGCGGGCCAGGGTCTCGTCGGACAGTTTGATCTCGCCCTGGATGCGTGCGAGGTCCTGGCGCTTGGCGGCCGCCCCGTCGGTGGCGGACGGGGCCGCAGCCGGAACATCCTGGGCCGCTGGCGGCGTCTCGGCTCTTGCCGACGGCAAGGCCACGCACAGCGCCAGCAACGCCCCGGCAAGGACGGAGCCGATGATCGAGTTTGCGCTGTCGTGGTTCATTCCAGATTGATGCGACCAATATGGTTAACGAAGTTTCAATCGTTAACGATTCTTCATTGTTGTCGAGGGATAGTGGCGTGTCATCCCGTCTTTTCTGGGGCAGACCGGCCATACCACCGGGAAATGGCCTGTCGCGATGTCATGCGAATCGCGATTTTTTTCCAATTTGGCGCTTTGACGCATTTTCTCAACCAAAAATGCTGTAAGGGGCCTCATCCCGCCGCGAACATGCCGCAATCGCACTGCCGTCATGCCCGCCTGCCATTCAACCATGCAGTCGCTTCGGTGGCTGCATCGAACAAGGTGCGATTTCCTTGGATCATGCCTTGTTCAAATTGCCTGTTTGACGCGCTTTCTTAATCGACAAGTCTGTCAACTTTTCAGGAAAGCGCTTTAGGGACGATCATGCTGCGCCGCTTCTACGACTGGATGATCCGCATTTCGGAAAGTCCCCGGGCCGTCTGGGCCCTCGGCATCGTTTCCTTTGCCGAAAGCTCCTTCTTTCCCTTTCCGCCCGACGTCATGCTGGTGCCGATGGCGGTCGCCAAACCCAAGAGGGCCTGGCTCTATGCCGCCGTCTGCACCGTCACCTCCGTGCTGGGCGGCGTGTTCGGCTACATGATCGGCTGGCTGCTCTACGACACCGTCGGTTCCTGGCTGATCCGGGCCTATGGCTATGAGCACGGCGTCGAGCAATTCCGCTGCCTCTATGCCCAGTATGGCAGCTGGATCATCCTGATCAAAGGCCTGACGCCGATCCCCTACAAGATCGTCACCATCACCTCCGGCTTTGCCGGCTACAGCCTGTTCTGGTTCGTCCTGCTGTCCCTGCTCACGCGCGGCGCCCGCTTCTTCATCCTGGCCGGCATCCTCAACCTGCTGGGCGAGCGTATCCGCACCTTTATCGAGAAGCACCTGACGGTCGTCGCCATCGCCTTCGTGGTGGTGCTGGTTGGCGGGTTCTTCGTCGTCGAACATCTGATGCCCACCGGTGGTAGTGCCACATGCCAGTAAATCTCAGTTCCCGCGCCGCATTGGCGGCCGGATTGATCGGCCTCGTCGTCATCGTCAGCGCCCTGGTGCTGCAGCATGGCTTCGGCTACGCCCCCTGCCCGCTCTGCCTGGAGCAGCGCTGGCCCTATTACATCGGCGTGCCCATCGCCTTCATCCTCGCTTTCATCGGCGACAGACTGCCCCGGAAGGTCATGGCCGCGGCGCTGCTGCTGCTCGCCATCCTCTTCGCCTATGGCTGCGGCCTCGGCATCTACCAGGCGGGCGCGGAGTGGGAATATTGGCTCGGTCCGGCCAATTGCGCCGCGGGCAATATCGGCTCCAACCCAGCCAATGTCGGCGGGCTGCTCGATGCGATCGACAGCTCCACCGTGGTATCCTGCACCAATCCGAGCCTGCGCATCCTCGGCCTCTCCCTGGCCGGCTGGAACGCCATCGTCATGGCCGTGATGGTGCTGATCTCGCTGAAGGGGGCTTTGAGCGCGGCCAAGTCTGGCTGAGGAAGCGCTGTCATCCCGGACGCGGCGCAACACGAAGTGATGCGGCGCAGATCCGGGATCGCCTTCCCGTTCGAGCACCTTCTTCGCCTTACGATCCCGTGCGCGATGCAGCATGCAATGCTGCGTCGCTGACACGGGATGACCACATTTCAGATCACGTTGAGCTCGAAGACCGGCCTGTTCTCGATCACGCGCGAATAGTCGAATACCGAGAGGTCGAGCGTCTGGAAGCGGCCCGTCGTGATCAGTTCGGCAACCGCGCGTCCGGCGGCGGGTGCCTGCTGCAGGCCGTGGCCTGAAAAGCCGTTGAGGAAGAAAAAGTTCGGCATGGAAGGATGCGGGCCGATCACCGCATTCTGGTCGAGCGTGTTGTATTCATAATGTCCCGCCCAGGCGCGCACGAGCTTGAGCTCCTCCAGCGCCGGGACCTGGGTGGCGAGCGCCGGCCAGACCGCATCCTCGAACAGGCTGTAGTCGACCTCGAAATCGCCATCGGCCCGCTTCTCGCCGCGTTCGTCCTCGGCACCGCCGCAGATATAGACGTCGCCTTCCGGCCGGATATAGATGCCGCCCGGCTCGACCAGCAGCGGCATGCGGGGCAACTCGGTCTTGCAACGCACCACGAAGACGGAACGCTTGCGCGGCTCGACCGGCAAAGCGAGGCCGGCGAGGGCGGCAACGTCGCCGCCCTGCGGCCCCGCCGCGTTGACCAGCGTGCCGCAGGCGATGCGCCCGCCCGATTTCAGCCTGACCGCCTCGGCCTTGCCATCCCGGTGATCGATGCCCACCACCTCGTCCTTGACATAGACGGCGCCGGCATCCCGCGCCGCCTTGCGGAAGAGATCGAGCAGGGAATGGGCATCGAACCAACCCTCGCCCCGGCGGCCATAGGCACCGGCGGCGATGCCCTCGACATTGAGCCAGGGAAATTCATGGCTGAGGGCCTCGGGGCCGAGCAGTTCGATCGCCGTGCCCTCGGCCTGCTGGACCTGCCAGTTCTGCTCCAGGATCGCCTTGCCCCCCTCGCTCGCCAGCAGGAGGTAGCCGCCCTCATGAAAGCCGATATCGGCGCCCGGCCCGAAGCGCTCCTTGAGGCCGCGCATGATCTCCAGCCCGAACAGGCTCATGCGGATGTTCTCGGGCGTGGAGAATTGCTGGCGGATCGAGGCCGCCGAGAGGGTGGTGGAGGAATGGGCGTAGGTGGGATCCCGCTCGATCACGGTGACGGTGCCGGCAAAACCGAGCTGGACCTTGAGGAAATAGGCGGTAGCGGAGCCCATGGCGGCGCCGCCGACGATGACGATGTCCGAGGAGGAAGGGATCACGAGAAACTCGCTGGCAGAAGGGGCGATTGCACCCGGGGGTCGGCCTTTCTATGATCGGAGACGGGATATGCGCAACGTCCTCGAGCAAAGCGCGCTCAAGCGTGAACGCTCATTTGCTCTATCTCTTTGTTTCCAAGCCAATCCGAGGGATTGGCTCGAACGTCTTTGCGATTCGAGGCGACTCCGTCAAATCGTAAAACGCCATGGGAGAGTGTCTGTGAGTTCCTGGCGGCCGCAGCCTGCAAGTGACCTGCCCGACGGGCTGATCCTGTTCGACGGGGTCTGCGTGCTGTGTTCAGGCATGGTGGCCTTCGTGATCCCCCGCGATGCCGTCGGCCGGTTTCGATTCGTCGCCGTCCAGAGCGAAGCGGGCGCCGCGCTCGCCCGCCGCTTCGGCATCCGGACTGACGATCCCGAGGCTGTCGCCGTGGTCAGCGACGGCATGGCCTATTTCAAGGCGGACGCGGCCATCGCCATCGGCCGGGGCCTGCCGGGCTGGCGCTGGGCGATCGTGCTGAAGGCTCTTCCCCGGCCCGTGCGGGACTTTCTCTATGACCGCATCGCCCGCAACCGCTATCGCCTGTTCGGCAGGCGCGAAAGCTGCCTGATGCCGACCCCGGAGATCCGTTCGCGCTTCATCGCCACCTTGCCCGAT
Organism: Labrys sp. E2SS-1L; assembly: GCF_057073705.1. Taxonomy (NCBI): domain Bacteria; kingdom Pseudomonadati; phylum Pseudomonadota; class Alphaproteobacteria; order Hyphomicrobiales; family Xanthobacteraceae; genus Labrys; species Labrys sp. E2SS-1L. The sequence goes on from NZ_CP172712.1 coordinate 638,403, forward strand.
CTGGCGAGCGCGGCATGATCGAGGCCGACATCACCGTCCGGCGCACCGGCTTCACGCTCGAATCGGCCTTCACCTCCGATGGCGGCATCACCGCCTTGTTCGGACGCTCGGGCTCGGGCAAGACCACGCTCCTCAACGCCATGGCCGGGCTGATCCGGCCCGACAATGGCCATATCCGCCTGGATGGGCAGACGCTGTTCGAAGCCTCCACGCGCATCTTCCTCGCCCCGCATCGGCGCCGGATCGGCCTCGTCTTCCAGGACGCCCAGCTTTTCCCGCACCTGACCGCCCGGCAGAATCTTCTTTATGGCCGCTTCTTCAACCGCCGATTCTTCAACGTCGCGGCCGGCCCGAAGCTCGATTTCGACGCAGTGGTCGGCGTGCTCGGCATCGGAAAGCTGCTGGAGCGCCGCCCAAATGCGCTTTCGGGGGGCGAGAAGCAGCGCGTCGCCATTGGCCGCGCTCTGCTGGCCTCCCCTCGCCTCCTGCTGATGGACGAGCCCCTCGCCGCCCTCGACACCCCGCGCAAGCTCGAAATCCTGCCGTTGATCGAACGCGTGCGCGACGAGATGAAAGTGCCGATTCTCTATGTCTCGCACGCGGTGGAGGAGGTCGCGCGCCTCGCCGCCCGTGTCGTGGTCCTGGAAGCCGGCAAGGTCAGCCGTATCGGCACGCCGCAGGAAGTGCTGGCGCCGGCTCCAAATTCACTCCTTGGCCCGCTCTCCAATCAGCGCTTCGAGACGGTCTCACTGCTGGAAGCGCGGGTGCGCAGCTACGACGAGCATTACGGCCTCTCGACCCTGGATCACCCCGCCGGCCCGATCAGCATTCCCGGCCGCGCCGGCACGCCCGGCGCCAAGGTCCGCGTGGTGGTGCGCGGCTCCGACGTTTCGCTCGCCATGAAGCGCCCGGGAGCGGTGTCGATCCGCACCATGCTGGCGGGTGAGGTCAAGACGATCGATGCCGATGATGGTCCGGTCGCCCGCGTCGATCTCGCGCTGACCGGCGGCGACATGCTGTCCGCTTTCATCACCCGCAACGCCGTGGATGAACTGGGCCTGGGCCAGGGCGACACCGTGCTGGCCATGATCAAGGCCGCCTCGATCGATGCGCGTTGAGGGCTAGCGGGCCTTCTTCACCTCGTCCAGCCAGCGCCGGGCCGCTTCGTGATGGCGCGGCTGGATGGCGCCGGAAACCATGCGGATGGCGGCATAGAGAATGGCGGCATCGTCCGTGAAGCCGAGGCCGACGATGAAATCGGGAACGACGTCGAAGGGCAGCACGAAATAGGCAAGCGCAGCCGCCAGCGTCGCCCTTACCTTGAAGGGCGTATCGCGATCGAGCACCGCGTAATAGGCGGCCAAGAGATCGGAAGCAAAGGGGACATGGGCGAGCGCCAGCTTCAGCTTGGGCAGGAAATCGGCCTTGAGCTGCGCCTTGCGCCGCTCGAAACGACGGCCGGCATCGTCATACATACGCGACTGTGTGACCATGGTACCCTCCTCAACGCGAAAGCATGTGGCCCCGCCTTCAGCGGTTTCAAGCGCTACATACCCTTGCGTCATGAAAATATTTCGATCTGCATGGCTGCTCTGCGCCCAAAATCCGCCAGGATCTCGGGATTCGCGTTCTAATCCATTGCACTGAGCCCGCCGACAGGATATCGCATCGCAGCAAGATTATAACGGGTCGAAACTGGAGGTCCTTCCGATGGCCGATCCAAACGCGTCCGCCGGCAAATCTGGTCTGGCTGATTCGCGTCCCTTGTCGCCGCATTTGCAGATCTATCGCTGGCCGATCACCATGACGATGTCGATCCTGCACCGCGTCACCGGCGGGGCTCTCTATGTCGGTACCTTGCTGCTCGCCTGGTGGCTTCTGGCCGCGGCGACCAGCCCCTCGGCCTTCGCCTGGGTGCAATGGGTGATCGGCAGCCCGATCGGCCTCCTGATCCTGTTCGGCTATACCTGGGCCCTGATGCACCACATGCTCGGCGGCATCCGCCACTTCATCTGGGACTTCGGCCACGGCCTCGGACCGGGCGAACGCGATACCTATGCCTGGGCCAATCTGATCGGGTCGGTGGTGCTCACCGTGCTGATCTGGCTCATTGGCCTGCTGGCCTTCTGAGGATCCGACATGAGCAAGAGCCTCAAGACCCCTCTCGGCCGCGTGCGTGGCCTCGGTTCGGCCAAGTCCGGTACCCATCATTTCTGGCTGCAGCGCCTCACCGGCGCCGCCATGGTGCCGCTCACCATCGCCTTCGTGCTGACGGTGGTCTGCCTTGCCGACGCGAGCCAGGCCACGGCGATCGCCACCTTGTCGTCGCCGCTCGTCGCCATTCTGCTGTTCCTGTTCATCATCGCCGGCATCGTCCATATGCGGGCCGGCATGCAGGTGATCATCGAGGATTACGTCGAGACCGAAAGCCTGAAGATCCTGGCGGTACTCGCCAACACCTTCTTCTCGCTGCTTGTGGGGGCTGCGTGCCTCTACGCTCTGCTGAAATTGAATTTCGGGATGTAACCCAGTTTCGGGGTATTTATTTATGGCCGAAGGCACTGTTAACAATCCCTCCGCCCTGGGCACCGCCTATCCCATCACCGACCACACCTATGACGTCGTGGTCGTCGGTGCCGGCGGTGCGGGCCTGCGCGCCGTGGTCGGCTGTTCCGAGGCCGGACTGCGCACCGCCTGCATCACCAAGGTCTTCCCGACGCGCTCCCACACCGTGGCCGCCCAGGGCGGCATCGCCGCCTCGCTCGGCAATATGGGCCGCGACGACTGGCGCTTCCACATGTACGACACCGTCAAGGGGTCGGACTGGCTGGGCGACCAGGACGCCATCGAATATCTGGTGCGCAACGCGCCGGCCGCCGTCTACGAGCTCGAGCATTGGGGCGTGCCCTTCTCGCGCACCGAGGACGGTCGCATCTACCAGCGCCCCTTCGGCGGCATGACCACCGATTTCGGCAAGGGCATCGCCCAGCGCACCTGCGCCGCCGCCGACCGGACCGGCCACGCCATGCTGCACACGCTCTATGGCGCGGCGCTCAAGCACCAGGCCGAGTTCTTCGTCGAATATTTCGCCCTCGACCTGATCATGGACGAGGAGGGCCGCTGCCGCGGCATCGTGGCGCTGAAGATGGATGACGGTACCATCCATCGCTTCCGCGCCCACCGCACCATCCTGGCGACCGGCGGCTATGGCCGTGCCTATTTCACTGCGACCTCGGCCCATACCTGCACCGGCGACGGCAATGCCATGGTGCTCAGGGCGGGCCTGCCGCTGCAGGACATGGAGTTCGTGCAGTTCCACCCCACCGGCATCTACGGCGCCGGCTGCCTGATCACCGAAGGCGCCCGCGGCGAAGGCGGCTACCTCACCAATTCGGAAGGCGAGCGCTTCATGGAGCGCTACGCCCCCTCGGTGAAGGACCTCGCCCCGCGCGACATGGTCTCGCGCGCCATGACCATGGAAATCCGTGAGGGCCGCGGCGTCGGCAAGCGCAAGGACCACATCTTCCTGCATCTCGACCATCTGGATCCCAAGATCCTGGCCGAGCGCCTGCCGGGCATCTCCGAATCGGCCCGCATCTTCGCCGGCGTCGACCTCACCAAGGAGCCGATCCCGGTGCTGCCGACCGTGCACTACAATATGGGCGGCATCCCCACCAATTATCACGGCGAGGTGCTGACCAAGAAGGGCAACGATCCCGATGCGATCGTGCCCGGCCTGATGGCGCTGGGGGAAGCGGCCTGCGTTTCCGTGCACGGCGCCAACCGCCTCGGCTCCAATTCCCTGATCGACCTCGTGGTCTTCGGCCGTGCGGCGGGCCTGCGTTGCGCCGAGATGCTCAAGCCCGGCGAGAAGCATGCCGACCTGCCGGCCGATTCGGCCGAGAAGGCCCTCTCCCGCTTCGATCGCCTGCGCTATGCCAAGGGCGGCACGCCGACGGCGGAGCTGCGGCTCTCGATGCAGCGTGTGATGCAGAACGATTGCGCGGTTTATCGCACCGGCACCTCCCTTGCCGAGGGTAAGGAGAAGATCCACCAGGTCTGGCAGAGCGCCGACGACGTCCGCGTCACCGACCGCTCGCTGATCTGGAACTCGGACCTGATCGAGACGCTGGAATTCGACAATCTGATCAGCCAGGCCGTGGTCACCATGGATGGCGCGGAGAACCGCACCGAAAGCCGCGGCGCCCATGCGCGCGAGGATTTCCCCAACCGTGACGACCAGAACTGGATGAAGCACACGCTGGCCTGGGCCGATACCGAGAAGAAGTCCGTCAGCATCGATTACCGGCCGGTGCACACCTACACCATGTCGAACGACGTCCAGTACATCGAGCCGAAGGCACGCGTTTATTGAGAAAGGCAGCTCGCTGACGCGAGCCGCCAGCCTGACATCATCAGACTTATCCGGGCGCCTTGCCGCAGCCCACGAGAGACCCGAAAATGGTTCAGCTCACACTTCCCAAGAACTCCCGCATCGTCGGCGGCAAGGTCTGGCCGAAGCCGGAGAACCAGAAGAATCTGCGCGAGTTCAAGATCTACCGCTACGATCCGGACGGTGAGACGAATCCGCGCACCGATACTTATTTCGTCGATCTCGACGATTGCGGCCCGATGGTGCTGGACGCCATCATCTGGATCAAGAACACCATCGATCCGACGCTGACCTTCCGCCGCTCCTGCCGCGAAGGCATTTGCGGCTCCTGCGCCATGAACATCGACGGCGCCAACACGCTCGCCTGCACCAAGGCGATGGACGACATCAAGGGCGTGATCAAGATCTATCCGCTGCCGCATATGCCGGTGGTGAAGGACCTCGTGCCCGATCTCACGCGTTTCTACGCCCAGCATGCCTCGATCGAGCCCTGGCTGAAGACCGACACGCCCCAGCCCGAGAAGGAATGGCGCCAGACCCATGGCGACCGTGAAAAGCTCGATGGCCTCTACGAGTGCATCCTGTGCGCCTGCTGCTCCACCTCCTGCCCGAGCTATTGGTGGAACGGCGACCGCTATCTCGGCCCGGCTGCCCTCCTGCAGGCCTATCGCTGGCTTATCGACAGCCGTGACGAGCGCACCGGCGATCGCCTGGACGAGCTGGAGGACCCCTTCAAGCTCTATCGCTGCCACACCATCATGAACTGCGCCCAGACCTGCCCCAAGGGCCTGAACCCGGCCAAGGCAATCGCCGAAATCAAGAAGATGATGGTGGCAAGGCAGGTCTAGAGGCGGCGCTCCACCCCTCATCCCCCTGCCGGGACCTTCTCCCGCAGGGGGGAGAAGGGACTTTATCCAGCTTGGCCCACTTTCGCCCTCACCGCACCGGGCCGGTGACGTCAACGTCTTCCACCGGCGGCTGCCGGCCGGTTTCGTTGCGATCGAGCCGCGGCGAGGCGGCGGCCGGCACCGTGGCGGGCGCGTGGAGCGTGAGCTTGGGCAGTTCGAGATTGCTGTCGACGCGGCCGATCGGAGCGGCTGCAGACGTCATCGTCGACAGGGCAACCAGCACTGCAACGGCGCTTGGGGCAGCCATGGGGTCTCTCCGGGACGTGTGACGTTCAGGCCACACCTTGGCGGAATTGATTTAAGCAAGCCTTAAGATCATCCGGCCTATCAAAGAATCGACACAGAACCAGCTCAACAGGGTCGTGCATTCTCGCTATCCGACTTCCCCTACGGTATGCGGGATTGTCCGGCCGATTATCGCATGCGGCATTACGCTTCTTGCTGTCGCCACCTGCCTCGATCTGATATTGGCAGTACCTGTTAACTCTGACTGGGACCGGATGGACCGATGAGATTTTCCGCGCTGGCAATTCTACCCTGTGCCCTGCTGCTGGCGTCGTGTGCGTCATCCACTCGTCTTGGCGACGCTTTCGATTTCGGCAGTTCCCAACGTCCCCCGCCGGATGCCGGCCGGCCCGTACCGGCGCCGGAGCCGCTGATGGCGGCACCGACGGAGGACGTGACCTCCCAGCCCTTGCCGCCCGCCGGCGGCGAGGCGACGCCCGGCGGCACCGCTGCTGCGCCGTCCACCTCGCTTGCCCCGCCGAGCAACCAGGTCGCCGCCCTGCCGACAGCACCGCGCCCCTCTTCTACCAGCAGCATCTCCGGCAGTTGGAAGATCTCCGATGCCGCACGCGGCAGCTGCAACATCTCGCTGACGCGCCAGGCCCTGCTCGACGTCTACCGCGCCTCCCCCTCGGGCTGCCAGGCCGGTTCGCTCGCCAAGGTCAATGCCTGGCAGCAGCGCGGCCAGGAGATCGACCTGCTCGAGCCCGGTGGCCGTACGGCTGTGCGCCTGTTCCCGACGGGCGACGGCGCCTATGAAGGCGCGGCCACGCTGTCGGGCGCCAAGATCCGGATGACCCGCTAGAGAGGGCTGCTTTCAGCAAGCAGGCGTCCCGGGGCAGGCCCGCAGCCTGCCCTTTGTCTTTATAGATCCCGGCGAACAAGGAACGGCAGGCCGGCGGACGAGCCGGCCCTGTCCGACTCATCCCTGCACGGGAGCCCGCCCATAGGGATGGATCAGCGTGTCGTGCTCGGTGATGAAATAGCGCCGGGCCACATCCCAATAGCCGTCATAGACCAGGCCGCCATTCTCGCGAATCACTCGCTCGCGATTGGCGCGATACCAGGCCGGGATCTCGTACCAGGGCATCATCGGATTGTCGTGATGCACGACATGCAGATTGTTGTAGAGGAAGAGCAGCCCGAAGACCGGCGCGTTCTCGACGATGGCCGTACGCTCTTCCACCTCGTTCTCGGCACGGTGCTCGGCGAAGGAACGCACCAGCATCAGCGCCGTAGCCGGATAGACGATCGCCGCAAAATAGATCAGCGGATTGAGATCGCATATCAGCACCAGCCAAGCCAGCACAACCAATAGTTGCAGGGCATGGCTGGTCCAGATTCGGCGATGCATCGGCTCGCCATTCCATACGGCGCGGGCTTCGCGGGTGAGGAAGGTCGACATCGCCCGCGCCGGACCGATGGTCATCCGGCCGAGGAAGGTGGAATTGGCGCGGATCGCCCAGGCATGGAAGCGGCCGAGCCGGTCCCACTGCTCCTGCGTCCAGTAATGTGATTCGGGATCATCGAGCGGGTCGGTCAGCCGCTCGTCCCGGTGATGCAGCAGATGGCTGATGCGATAGGATTCATAGGGCAGCCACAAGAGCAGCGGCCAGCAGCCGATCCAGCGGTTGAGGGCGCGGTTCGCGGTCGGATGGCCGTGAATGACCTCGTGCTGGAGGGAGGCGTGCCAAGCGACCGTCCAGGCCCCGAGCGGGATCCAGATCCAGAGCGGGATTGCCGCATGAAAATAGGTCAATAACCCCCAAAGACTATAGATTATAGACGCAAGAACGACCGTCGGCCACTCGACCGCCTTCCGTCTCCGCCGCGCCTGAATCTCAGCCTTACGCATTCAAATCACTCCACAATTATAGTGATGATGCGGTGAAAGCCCAAATCACACAAGGATTGTGTTGTCGCATAACATTGACATTTGTCGTCTAATGATCTCTCTTGTAGATTATTCCATTCTTTGTTGACTAATATAAACATCCAGGGCAAAAAATGGCGCATCCCTCCGCGGCACAGAGCTTTCGTGACCGACTCGAACGGGTCATCGCCCAGACGGGCCTCAACCAGGCGGGCTTTGCCCGCCATGTCGGCATCGACCGCTCCACCCTGTCGCAATTGCTTTCGGCGGAGAACGACCGCCTGCCCCGGGCCGAAACCTTGGCGGCCATCGCCAAGGGGTGCCGTATCTCGATCGACTGGCTGCTGGGCCTGAGCCAGCGCGAGCAGATCGGTGCGGAATTGGTGGAAGCCGTGCTGACCATCGAGACCCAGGCCCACGCTCCCTTCAACGAGCGCTTCCTGCGCTGGCATGCCGAGGCAGCCGGGCGCAAGCTGCGCACCGTGCCGATGAGCTTTCCCGACTTCCTGAAGACCGACGAAGTGATGCAGTTCGAATATGCGGCGGCGCTCGGCCCCGATTCAAAGCCGGCACTGGCCGAGCGGCGGCGGCTGACCATTGCCTCCATCCGCGATGGCGGCGAGATGGAGGCCTGCGTCTCCGTCCAGGCGCTGGAACTCTTCGCCAGGGGCCACGCTCAATGGGAGGGTTTCGATGCCGCCGCCCGCAAGGCCCAGTTCAACACCATGGCCAGCCTGGTGGACGAACTCTATCCGACGTTGCGGCTCAATCTCTACGATCTCAGGCAGACCTATTCGGCCCCCTTCACCATCTTCGGCAACTCCCGCGCCGCAGTCTATCTCGGGCCGACCTACCTGGTGCTCAATGCCAGCGAGCATATCCGCATGTTGACGCGCCGTTTCGAGGACATCGTACGCACCGCCACGGTTCAGCCCCATGTTGCGGCAGCCTATCTGCGCGATCTCGGCGCCTCTCTCGACTGAGAGGCCCGACGGGCGCATCCTCCACGCAAGATGAACGCCACGTGAACGGGTGCTTGCATGATTGTTCACACTAATCCGGTTATGGTCCGCCTCAAGTCAAGGGCATTCGCGATCGAATGCTCGTCTGCGCCAACGTTTCGTCTCGACGTCTCTTTGCGACCTCCGGTGATTCCGACTGGTCGCAAAGCGCTCTAGCATCTGGTCTGGAGAAGCTTCATGCCCTGCCGAGCCCTTTTGGGGGTGATTGCCGGTCTGGCCCTGCTGACCCTGGGCCTTCAGACCGACGTGAACGCTGCTTTCGCACAAAATTCGCTGAACAATTACGCCCAGACGCCACAGCAGGCACCGGCGCTGGGGCGCAATCGGGGCCTTCCCCAGGCTCCCGACGAGATCGGCCAGGGACCGGACCAGGGACCCGACATGGCAGGCAATCCGCGCCTGTTGCCACCGCGCGCCATCATTTCGAGCCTCGCCGGCCGGGGATACCACAATGTCGTCATCAAGCGGGTACGCGGCGACAGCTATATCGCCGAGGCGGAGGGTTCGGAAGGCGGGCGCGTGCTCATCGTCATCGACGGCCATACCACCGAAATTACGGGATTGCGGCAATTGGGCTGGGCTCGCCCGCCCCGGCAATGGGACAACGACAGTTGGGTCCCACCGCGTCCCTGGAGTGGTCCACGCTGGTAGGCTCGAGCCGAAGTTCAGTTCCTGGCTCGATAGCTCGGCGTGCTCCGGAGCGGTCCGGCAGCCCGCCTGCGCCCTCGGCGCGGGCGGGCTCGTTATTTGACGCTGCCGCGGCAAAAAATGCTAAGGAGCAAGTCATGCTCCAGCCTACTGGCCCCCGGCTCCACGACAGCCCAGACAATCCCTGCCCGGCCGGCGCCATCGTCGAGGCGCTCACCACCCGGGACGGCATCACTTTGCGCACGGCGCGCTGGCCCTCGCTGTCACCGCATCCCAAGGGAACGGTCTGCCTGTTCCAGGGGCGCTCCGAATTCATCGAGAAATATTTCGAACTCATCCGCGAATTGCGGGCGCGGGGCTTTGCCGTGGCAACCCTCGATTGGCGGGGGCAAGGCGGATCCGACCGTCTGCTGCGCGACGGCCGCCTCGGCCATATCGACGATTTCGGCGATTTCGGGCCGGATCTCGATGCCTTCATGCGCAAGATCGCCTTGCCCGAATGTCCCGGCCCCTTCTATGGGCTGGCCCATTCGATGGGCGGTGCCATCCTGTTCGCCAATCTGCCGCCCGGCTCGATCTGGTTCGACCGGCTCGTCGTCACCGCGCCCATGATCGAGATCGACCGCAAGCCCCCCGGTGCGCGCTGGCTCGCCCGTTTCCTCGGCGGGCTCGGGCTGGGACGGCTGATCGTGCCGGGCTGGTCGCCCCGCCCGGTCGGGCTCAAGCCTTTCGACGGCAATCCGGTGACCTCGGACAAGGCCCGCTATGACCGCGCCGCCCGCATCGCCCGCGACGCCCCCGAGCTTGCCATCGGCGGGCCGACGATCGGCTGGGTCCGGGCTGCCTTCCGGGTGATGGACCGGCTGGCCGACCCGCGCTTCGGAGCGGATTGGCGGATCCCCACCCTGGTCCTGCTGGCGGGCGACGATCACGTCGTCTCCTCGCCGGCCGCCCAGCATTTCGCGGCCAAGCTCTATGCCACCCGGACCTTGACCCTGCCCGGCTCGCGCCACGAGATCACCCAGGAACGCGACGCCATCCGCGAGGCCTTCTGGGCCGCCTTCGACGCCTTCGTGCCGGGCACGCAGGCGTAAGTCCGGGACCGCAGGAGATCCTCAGCCCTGTGCCTGCAGCAGGGAAAGCGCCGCCGCATGCACGCGCGCATCGCCCGCCGCGACGATGCGGCCGCCGGCCTGGGCTGGACCGCCATCCCAGGTGGTGATGACGCCACCGGCGCCTTCCACGATCGGGATCAGGGCCGTGATGTCATAGGGCTGCAGGTTGGATTCGATCACCAGGTCGACCAGGCCCATCGCCAGCATGGCATAGGCATAGCAGTCGCCGCCATAGCGCGAGAGCTTCACCTTCTCTTCCACGACGGAGAACAAGGCCCGATCGGCCTCGGCCATCAGGCGGGGGCTGGTGGTGTAGAGCACGGCGTCGGCGAGGCCTGCGCAGGAGCGGGTGCGCATGGCGCGCTCGCCACCGGGGCCGCGATATTTGGCCGAGCCGCCATCGCCCGAAAAACGTTCGCGCGTGAAGGGCTGGTGCATCATGCCATAGCAGGGCTGGCCATTGCGCAGGAGGCCGATCAGCGTGCCCCAACCGACCATGCCGGAGATGAAGGACTTGGTGCCGTCGATCGGATCGAGCACCCAGACGAATTCGGCATCCAGGCGTTCGGAGCCATATTCCTCGCCCATCACGCCATGGCTGGGAAACATCGCCCGGATCTTCTGGCGGATCACCGCCTCGGCGCCTCGGTCGGCCTCCGTGACAGGATCGAAATTGCCGCCGCCGGACTTGTCTTCCGTGGCCAGGGCCGAACGGAAGAAGGGCAGGATCGTGGTGCCCGAAACATTGGCGAGCTCATCCACGAAGGCTTCGAAATCCACCGGTGCCATCTTTTTCTCCGCGCGGCCAGAGCGCTTCGTCTGTGCCGGTCTCCCCCTAGAGCAAAACGCGTTCAGGCGTGAACGCTTTTTTCTCTAGTTCGTTGATCCGACGCGTCTTTGCGATTCTTGGTGATTCCACCAAATCGCAAGACGCTTTAGAGCCTTTTGCGATCCGGCGAAATCGCCGGGGCACGCAAAGGCATGTCAACGAGGAGTTGGGGCAAAGCGCGTCTCGGTCTGAACGGGCTCTGCTCTAGAGCAGATTCCCGCCGGAGCAAACCGGTTTTTGAAAATGAAAACCCCGCCTCGCGGCGGGGTTCCGGGGCCCTGCTGCCAGCCGCCTGTCGGGGCCGGTGCCGGGACGCTACCGTGAAATTCGATTAGCGGCAGACGCGCACGCGCTCGACGTGATAGCCGTAGTCGTACTGGTTCGGCACGCGCTGGCGCTCGAACCAGCAGCGGGGCTGCACATAGACCGGAGCGGGTTCGTAATAGCCATCGTCATAATCATAACCGCGGTCGCGGTTGGACAGGGCGCCGCCCAGGAGCAGGCCGCCGACGAGGCCGGCTGCCGCACCGCCGGCGAAGGCGCCGCCGCGGCCGTAGCGAGCTTCGGCGGTACCGGTGGTCGCCATCGAGGCACCGGCAACAGTGGCAACAACCAGGGCCGATGCGAGAATTTTCTTCAACATGATCAATTCCTCACGGGGGGCGCTCCAGAAGCGCCACCATCGGTAGCTGCTTTGTGCCCTTGAACTCATGGGATGCACTTTAGGGGGTACAAGCTGAATGGACTATGAACGCTTCCGTCAGCTTTCGGACGGGTTTTGCGGGTCCAGCGCGACGATGTCGACGGCCGGTCCCAGGCGTTCGCGGGCGATCTCTATCACATGGCGATGGTGGGTGAACAGGATCTTCTGGAGCCCCGATTCCTTGGCCGCCAGCACCTGCAGCGCAGCGGCGACGCGCTCCTCGTCGAAGGTCATCACCAGATCGTCGCCGACGAAAGGCGGCACCTCGCGCCGCGCCGCCATGGCTTCGAGATGGGCGAGGCGTAGCGACAGATAGAGCTGGTCACGCGTGCCCTCGCTCAGGCCGCCGATGTCGGTGGTGCCGCCATCGGGCCGGCGTGCGGCAAGGCGCAGCCTGTCGGCCTCGTCATAGAGCGTGGCGATGCCGGCAAAGCCGCCGGCGGTGATGGTGGCGAACAGGCCGCCCGCCCGTGCGAGCAATGGCCCCTGCTCGGAGCGGAGCTGGCGCTCAAGCCCCGCCTCGAGCAGCAGGGAAGCCGCCTTCAGCACCAGATAGTCACGGGTGATGCGGGCAAGGTCGCTGCGGGCATCCTCCAACGCCTGGGCCGCCCCGGCAGCGCCGGCTTCCCGCTCGATCGCCTCGCGCCGCCGCCGCAATTCCCCGAGGGTCAGGGCCGCCTGCTTGTCCGCTTCGATCAGGCCGTTGAGTTCGGCCTGCACTGCCTCGCTCTCGCCCGCGGCCTCGTCGACGCCGATCTCGGCCACTTCGGCCCTTAGAGCCGCCTCTTCCAAACCGTCGCCCTGTCCGCCGAGTTCGGCCCGGGCCGCCGCGAGTTCACGGTCGAGGCCGGCGCGCAGGGCGAGATCGGCCGCCAGCGCGGCAAGCGCCGCTGGCTCGCGGCCGGCCTTGGCCGACAGGCCGGCAATGGCCTCGTCATGACCGCCTTGAGCCATCCCCGCCTTGGCCAGCGCTTCGCGGTAGCGATCCAGGCCTTCCCGTGCAGTGCGGCGACGGATCGCCGCATCGCGGGCGGCCGTCAGAGCCGCCATCAGGCCGAGAGCCGTCTCCGCCGGCTCGCCGCTCGCCTCGGAGGGGAGCCTGTCGACGAGGCCGGCAGCCCGCTGCGCGAAGGTGGTGCTGTCGTCGAGAATACTGGCGATGCGGTGCTCCAGGCTGCCGAGCTGGGCCAGCTTGCCCTGCACGGCGATCCAGAGCTCGCTCGCCTTGGCTGCTTCCTGGGGGCTCGCTTCCGGCGCCAGCCCGAGAACGGCGAGAGCCGCTGCCCAATCCGCCCGGGTGGCGTCGCGGGCGGCCTCGGCCATCCCTCGCGATTTTTCCGCCCGGGCAAGCTCGGTGCGGCTGGCTTCCAGCTGGTCGGCGAGAGAGCGGGCCTCGCGGGCCCCGAGTTCGAGCGCAGCGAGGCCATCCTCGATCAGCCGCACCAGACTGGGCAGGCTCTGTGTCGACGTACCCGCAATGCCGATTTCGGCGGCAAGGGCCTCGAGGCCGGGCCGCTCCCCGGCCAGACGTCGCTGGCCCCGCTCGATCCTGAGCTCCAGATCCCGCAGCGCCTGGCGTTCCTCGCGCAGCCGCGCCAGTTCCACCAGAAAGCGGCGCATCGCCACCGGCGTCTCCGCCTGGCAGCCCAGCGGTGCGAACAGGGCCTGCCAGTTTTGACTGACCTGCTCGCTTTCACGCAAACGCGCCGCGATCCCGACCTCGGTCCGGGCAAGAGCCGCGGCGTCCCTGTCACGCGTCCGCCGTACCACCTCCCGGCGAGCCAGATGCTCGGCCTGCGCCAGCCTGCGGTCGGCAAGTTCGTCCACGGTAGCGACGATCTTGCGATAGGCCTTTGCCGCCGCCGCCGAAGGTTGGCTGAGGATGGCATCGAACAAGGCATCGCGCTCCGACCGTTCGCGGGCCAGCATGGCATCGTCGATCAGTCCATCCCTGTCCCCCGTCTGGGCCAGGAGCGCGTCGGCTTCCGCCAGGGCGTCACGCAGGCGCCGGACTTCGGCTTCCTGTTCCCGGGCCGTGCTCTCCAGCGCCGCCAGGGCCCGTTCGGCCTGGGCGATCGCTTCCTCGGATGGCTCGCGCCAGGCCCAGAGCCTGTGCTCGTCCGCCACCGCCGGCGACAGCCGCGCCAGCCTTTCCTGCTGCAACGCGCGGCGGCGCGCCAATTCGCCTTCCTGCTCTTCGATGGTGCCGGCTTCCGCCAGGGCCGGCTGCATGGCCTTCAGCCGCTGGCGCAGGGGACCGGGATCGGCGCTCGCCTGGAAGGCAGCCGCCTTGCGTTGCAGGGCCTCGATGGCTTCGCGGGCCCGTTCGGCGGCGCGGGCGCTTTCGCCCGCCTCCCGCTCGATCTCGCGCCGGCGCTCGGCCAGCACGCGGATACGTTCGAGAGCGAGATCGTCCGGGCTCAGGGCCGAAAGGGCGGCCCGGTTCTTCTGGCCGAGCCGCCGGGCGAGGTCGTCGAGGTCATCGGCTATTTCCCGTGCCTCTGCCTCCCGGCGCGGCAGGTCCAGCATCGCCTTGGCCAGGGCGGCGCGCTCCTCGTTGAGAGCCGTGATCGCCTCGCCCGCCGCCAGCACATCGTCATCGACGATGATCGCGGCCAGGGCCCGCTCGGCATCCTCGACCTCCCGCTCGAGGCGCGCCAGGGTCTCCCGCCCCGCCTCGGCCCGGGCCAGCGCCACCTCGATCTCGGCGGCAAAACCGTCGGGCAGATCCGGCAGGGCCTCGAGAGCGGCCAGGGCCGACTCGGCCTTGCCAATCCGGGCGAGCAGGGGCGCGACGCGGCGGACGCGATCGATGCGGGCGCGCCGGATGCCGGCCTGGCGCAGCTGCTCGGCCAGGGCGCGCGCCCGCGCCTCGCCGGCTTCGATCTCGGCTTCGAGGGCGCGCACGTCATCGGCCCGCAGTGATCGCTCGCGCAAGGCACGGCGGGCCTGGTCGTAGCGCTCCTGCGCCTCGTAGAAGGCGCGCTTGCTCGACTTGCGCGCGCCGAACAAGCCGTCCGCCTCGCCCTCCAGCCCGGCACGGACCGAGACCAGGGTCTTCAAGCCGGAAGCGGCGGCGAACAGGCTTTCACCCACCTCGCCCTCGGCCGCCAGCATCTGGCGGGCGCCTTCCCGCAGGCCGGCCTGGTCGAGCCCGAAGGCGGCCAGGAAGACCTCGCGCGAGATGCCGCTCAGCAGCGGCTCGAGCAGCCCGTCGTCGAGCGGTGTGTCCTCGGCGTCGGTGAGGGAATGCTTCAGCCGCTTGCGCCGCCAGAACCGCAAGGCGCTGCCATCGGCTTGCTGCAGTTCGGCGCCGACCTTCAGATCCTCATAGCGATGCCTGAAGTTGGCGGGGCTGCGCGGCTCGAAGCCATAAAGCAGGTCGGTGATCGCCGACAGTGCCGAGCTCTTGCCGGCTTCGTTCGGGCCATAGACGATGTGCAGGTCGGCATCGGGACGAAAATCGAGATGTGTCCCGGTGAAGGGGCCGTAGCGGTCGAGATCGAGACGGGTAAGCTTCATGCCGCCTCCCCGGCGCCGGCCCTGCCGCCGCGGCGCAGGCGCGCCAAGGCAACGGCGCGCGCCTCCTCCACCAGTGCAGCGCCGATCTCCTCGCCACGCACGGCCTGGCGGACCTCATCCGGCAATTTGGCGAGGATGTCCTCGACGATGCCGGCCAGCGCCTCGCTGAAATCCGGCTCCGTCTCCAGCCCGGCCAGCAGGCCCTGCGGATCGGCAAAGCCCACGGTCTCGTCCACCGCGATTTGCGGGGACGTGGTCGCAAGCTCGATGCGCTCGATATAGAGCCGTTCGCTCACCCGGTCGGCCGCCGCCTGGATCTCGGCCCGCAAATGCTGAGCATCTGCAGCAAGCCCGTCATGGGTCGGGGTTTCGCCCGTCAGCGTCAGGCGCAGAGCGAGCGGGCGTTCGCCCGCCGCGTCGATTTCCTCCCGCAAGGCAGTCTCGACCCGTACCAGCACCTCGGCCAGCGTCGTGGCCTCGCCGATCGCCACGCGGCGATGCCCCCAGCGCGCCTTGTCGAGCACCAGGGGCGTGAGCGCGGCGACGGTGCCATCCTCGACCTCCACCAGCATGGCGCCTTTCGGCCCGCTTTCCCGCACATGGCGGCCCTGGAGATTGCCGGGGAAGACGACAGGGGGATCGGTGGCGACGATTTCGGCGGCATGGATATGTCCGAGCGCCCAATAGTCGTAATTGCGAGCCTTGAGATCGGCGAGGGTGCAGGGCGCATAGGAAGCATGGCCCGCCCGACCATCCAGCGAGGTATGGAGCAAGCCGAGATTGAACCAGCCCGGGCGTGTCGGCGGAAAATCGCGCACGATATTGTCGCTTAGGGAGCGCTCTGCGAAGCTGCGTCCGTGCAGGGCGACCTTGAGCTCGGGCAGCTCCATGGTCTCGGCCTTGCGGGTGCCGAAGGAATGCACCAGGGGCGGCAGCGTCACCTTGCGCGAGATCTGGCTCTCGGCGTCATGATTGCCCTGGATCAGGTAGGTGGGAATGCCGGCGCGCGACAGCCGTGCCAGCTGTGCGGCGAAGAACAGGCCGGTGTGATAGTCGCGCCAGTCGCCGTCATAGACGTCGCCCGAGATCACCAGGAAGGCGGCCTGCCGAGCCAGCACCTCGTCGATCAGCGCCTCGAAGGCCTCGCGCGTCGCCCGGGCGAACAGCGCCGCCAGCTCGGGCTGGCGGGCCGTCAGGCCGTGCATGGGGCTGTCGAGATGCAGATCGGCGGCGTGGACGAAGCGAAAGCGCATCACCGCTTTTAGGATCGATTGCGCTGCTTTGTCGAGGCGGCCCGCCTGGGCCCCTGGCCCGTCAGTCGAATAGCGGGCCGAGATAGTCCTTCTTGCTCAGTTCCACGCCGTTGGCGCGCAGGATGGCGTAGGCGGTTGTGGCGTGGAAGAAGAAATTCGGCAGGGCGTAGAAGTTGAGATAGTCGTCGGGCTTCAACTCGCGCTGCGTACCGGCGATCTTCAGGCTGATCACGCGTCCGCCGCCAGCCTCGACATCGGCCTGCGGCACGGAGCGGATGAACTCCAACGTCCTGGCGATGCGCGAGCGCAGCTCGGCGAAATCCTTCTCGTCATCGTTGAATTTCGGCGCCTCCACGCCGGAAAGCCGCGCCACACACAGCTTGGCAAAATCACAGCTCGTACTGACCTGGCGCGAGAGCGGCAGCATGTCGGCGGTGAGCCTGAGCCCGCACATCACCACCGGGTCAACCTTCTTGGCCTCGGCAAAGGCAGCAGCCTTGTCGAGAATGGCCGAGAGGGCGTCCAAGGTGTGCACGAAAACCGGCACGGTGGCCTGATAGTATGAGAGCGACATGGGTTCCTCCGAGCCTGTTTTGGCATTGGGGATGTTCTGGGTGGAGGTGTTTTACTTGGCTCGGCGACCGATGGCCACGGCTTCTTCGCCTCACGCCCCGAAGATCGACCAGCCCATGCGGCGGGTGAGGGCCTCCAGGGCGATGCGGCCGAGATGGGAATTGCCGTTGGCGTCGAGCCCCGGCGCCCACACCGCGATCGAGGCCTTGCCCGGCGCCACCGCGAGGATGCCGCCGCCCACCCCGCTCTTGCCGGGCAGGCCGACGCGATAGGCGAATTCGCCCGAGCCGTCATAATGGCCGCAGGTCAGCATGATCGAATTGATGCGGCGGGCCCGCTCGGCCTGCACCACACGGTGGCCGGTGGAGGGATTGAGGCCCTGCCAGGCAAGGAAGCGCCCTGCCATCGCCAGCTGCCGGCAGGACATCGCAATGGCGCAATGATGGAAATAGACGCCGAGCGTGTAGTCGACGGGATTGTCGAGCACGCCGAAGGATTTCATGTAGTTGGCGAGAGCCGCGTTGCGGAAGCCGGTGCGCTGCTCGGAGGCGGCCACTGCCTCGTCGATGGCGATCGAGGGATCGTCGGCGAGAAAGCGCATGAAATGCAGGATCTCGCCCAGGGCCTCGCGCGGCTGGTGCCCTGAGAGGATCAAATCGGTGACGGCGATGGCGCCCGCATTGATGAAGGGATTGCGCGGGATGCCCTTCTCGTTCTCCAGGAGCACGATCGAGTTGAAGGCGCTGCCCGAGGGCTCGCGTCCCACCCGGCGCCACAGCCGGTCGCCGGCCTTGCCGAGGGCGAGGGTCAGGGTGAAGACCTTGGAGATGCTCTGGATCGAGAAGGCCATGTCGCCGTCGCCCCCGACATGGGCGTTGCCCTCGGCATCGATGACGGCGATGCCGAAATGCTTGGGGTCGATGCGGGCAAGCTCGGGAATATAGCTCGCCACCTCGCCGCGGTCGCTGTAACAGGCCATCTCCTGCGCGATTTCGGTGACGATCTCATCAAGCTGGGGCAAGGCGGGTCTCGGGTTTCGTGTCGGTCTTCTCCCTTAGCGCAAATCGGCGGCGGTTTGGGAAGAGGTGACTTTGGGAGGGTGACGTTTCACCCCTCATCCCCTTGCGGGTGTCGTCAACTCCCTTGAGTTGACTAGAGGTCCCGGCAGGGGGATGAGGGGTGAAACACCCTCTTTCCTTGACTCTCGCCCCCATATCCCCTACATCCCG
This sequence comes from Labrys sp. E2SS-1L, assembly GCF_057073705.1. Lineage (NCBI taxonomy): Bacteria > Pseudomonadati > Pseudomonadota > Alphaproteobacteria > Hyphomicrobiales > Xanthobacteraceae > Labrys > Labrys sp. E2SS-1L. Next base: position 656,756 of record NZ_CP172712.1, read on the forward strand.
CCCCGTTCTTACACAGTAAGACGCCCTTCCGCCGACCATCCCGAGAGGATGGAGGCCAACGCCCGTCAGCGCGATGCGCCCACGGGCGTGTTTTGCGTTGTGCGCCTTGCCTTGCGGGACGATGGCTCCGATATCTTTCTCGAAGCCAAACAGGAAAAGACGAATGTTCGATGGTCTCTCCGCACGTCTGTCCGATGTGCTCGACAAGCTCACCCGGCGTGGCGCCCTCACCGAGGCGGATGTCGGCGAAGCCATGCGCGAGATCCGCCGTGCGCTGATCGAAGCGGACGTCGCGCTCGATGTCGTGCGCTCCTTCACCGACAAGGTCCGCGCCCGTGCCATCGGCGCCGAGGTGCTGAAATCGGTGACGCCCGGCCAGATGGTCGTCAAGATCGTCAACGACGTCCTGATCGAGACCCTCGGCGGCGAGGGCCAGGCCATCGACCTGCAGGCGGTGCCGCCGGTGCCGATCCTGATGGTCGGCCTGCAGGGCTCCGGCAAGACCACCACCACCGCCAAGATCGCCAAGCGCCTGACCGACAGGTTCGGCAAGAAGGTGCTGCTGGCCTCGCTCGATACCCGCCGTCCCGCCGCCATGGAGCAGCTTGCCGTGCTCGGCAAGCAGGTCGACGTCTCCGTGCTGCCGATCGTCGCAGGCCAGTCCGCCGTGCAGATCGCCAAGCGCGCCATGGATGCAGCCCGCTTCGGCGGCTACGACGTCGTCATGCTCGACACCGCCGGCCGCACCACGGTCGACGAGGCGCTGATGGCCGAGGCCGCCGAGGTCAAGGCCGTCACCGAGCCGCATGAAGTGCTGCTGGTCGCCGATGCCCTCACCGGCCAGGACGCCGTCAACACCGCCCGCGCCTTCGACGGGCGCCTAGGCATCACCGGCATCGTGCTGACCCGCCTCGACGGCGATGGCCGCGGCGGTGCGGCCCTGTCGATGCGCGCCGTCACCGGCAAGCCGATCAAGCTGGTCGGCACCGGCGAGAAGGTCGACGCGCTCGAAGATTTCCACCCCGCCCGCATCGCCAACCGCATCCTCGGCATGGGCGACATCGTCTCCCTGGTCGAGAAGGCCGCCGAGACGATTGACGCGGAAAAGGCGGCCAAGATCGCCGCCAAGATGCAGAAGGGCGCCTTCGATCTCGACGATCTGCGCGAGCAGCTCGTCCAAATGGAGAAGATCGGCGGCATGTCCGGCATGCTTGGCCTGTTGCCCGGCATGGGCAAGATCAAGGACCAGCTCGCCAACGCCAATCTCGACGAGAAGCTGTTCAAGCGCCAGCGCGCCATCATCGAATCGATGACGCCCGAGGAGCGCCGCAAGCCGGAGATCCTCAAGGCCTCGCGCAAGCGGCGCATCGCCGCCGGCTCCGGCACCACGCCCGAACAGATCAACCGCCTGCTGAAGATGCATATGCAGATGGCGGACATGATGAAGAAGATGGGCGGCGCCAAGAAGGGTGCGCTCGGCAAGATGGCCTCGATGTTCGGCCTCGGCGGCGGCATGCCACAATTGCCGCCCGGCGCCATGGACGCCCTCGCCAAGGGCCAGATGCCGGCAGGCCTGCCCTCCGAAATGCCCAAGCTGCCGCCCCAGATGCCGAATTTCGGCCCGGGTGGCCCCAAACTGCCAGGCTTTCCCGGCCTCGGCGGACCGAAATTGCCGGGCGGCCTGCCGCCGGGCTTCCCCTTCGGCGGCAAGAAGAAATAGCCGCCCGAAACCTTTTCACCTCACCGACGAACAAACTGACAAACGGAGTTACCCATGTCCCTCAAGATCCGTCTCGCCCGCCGCGGCGCCAAGAAGCGCCCGTTCTACGCGGTCGTCGTTGCCGATTCGCGCTCCCCGCGCGATGGTCGCTTCATCGAGAAGCTCGGCACCTATGACCCGATGATCGCCAAGGATTCGGGCAAGTCGCGCTGGACCGTCGACCTGGAAGCCGCCAAGGCCTGGATCGCCAAGGGCGCCCAGCCGACCGACCGCGTGCTGCGTCACTTCGCCGATGCCGGCCTGCTGGCTCGCGAAGCCCGCAACAACCCAGTCAAGGCCGTTCCCGGCAAGAAGGCGCAGGACCGCGCCGCCGAGAAGGCCAAGAAGGCCGAGGCTGCTGCCAGCGCAGCCGCCGAGTAAGCTGATCCTGCTCCCCTCTCCCAACTTGGGAGAGGGGTCGGGGGGTGAGGGCCTACGCACCCGAGAACCGCTTGCGCGTCACTGCAAGCGCAGCAAAGCAATCCAGCTTGTCAAAGGCCGGGAACCCGATTGCGTCGCTGCGCTTGCAATGGCGCGATTCAACGAATCGAGGCCTGATCCCTACCCCTACCCCTCTCCCCACTGGGGAGAGGGGATCTCGCGCCCCTTCGCTAAAGGCTCCCCATGCCCCCTGCCCCGCAAAACCTGGTTCTTCTCGGCGTTTTCGGCGCAGCCCATGGGCTCAAGGGCGAGATCCGGCTGAAATCCTATACCGAGGAGCCGTTGGCCATCGCCAATTACGGCCCCCTGCTCACCAAGACCGGACGCCGGATCAAGCTGGCCACCGTGCGCCAGGCCAAGGACGTGCTGATCGCCCGGGTCGAGGGCGTCGGCGACCGCACCGGGGCCGAACAACTCGTCAATCTCCAGCTCTTCGTCGAGCGCGAGGCACTGGGCACGCCCGATGACGAGGACGAATTCTTCCATGCCGACCTCATCGGTCTCGTCGCGCGCGATGAGGACGGCCACAAGATCGGCATGGTCACCGGCCTGTTCGATTTCGGTGCCGGCGACATCATCGAGGTCACGCCCGAAGCCACCAAGGAAGCGCCTGGCAGCGCCAAGCCCCTGCTGCTGCCCTTCACCAAGGCCGTCGTGCCCGCGGTGGATATCAAGGCCGGACATATCGTCGTCATCCTGCCTGAGGAAGGTGGGGCGGCTGATGAAAACGAGGAGACAGGCGACGATGAGCGCTGACCACAGTTCCACCGGCAGCCTGGACGGCGATTTCAGGCAGCTCGCCGGCACGCCGGTCGCCGGTCTGATCTTCGACATGGACGGCACGCTGGTCGACAACATGCATGTCCACAACGATGCCTGGGAAACCTGGCATCAGCGTCATGGCCTGCCCTTCGACCGCGAACGCTTCTTTCGCGACACCGCCGGCCGCGCCAATCGCGAAGTGGTCGGCATGGTCAAGCCCGATGCGAGCGAGCATGAGCTCGACACGCTGGGCCTGGAGAAGGAAGCGATCTACCGCGAGATCTATCGCAGCCAGATGGCGCCGATGCCGGGCCTGATGGCACTGATCGCTGCCTGCGAGGCTCGCGGGCAGAAGATGTCGGTCGCCACGGCCGCCACGCCGGAGAATGCCGCTTTGGTGCTCGACGGGCTCGATCTGCGCCGCCATTTCGTCACCGTGGTCTCGCCCTCCATGGGCTATCGCGGCAAGCCCCATCCCGACCTCTTCCTCGCCGCTGCCGAGGCGATGGGCCTGGCGCCCGGCCAATGCGTGGTGTTCGAGGACGCGCCGCTCGGCATCGAGGCCGCCCGCAATGCCGGCATGCGTGCCGTAGGCGTCAAGACCATGCTGGACGATGCGGCCCTTGACGGCCCGAACACCGTGTTCTCGATCAAGGACTTCACGGACGAGAGGCTGAAGGGGTTGCTCGAAGGGTAAAGTATGAAACGCAACTCGCCTTCTCCACGCCGTGGGGAAGTCCGTAACATGTTCGCGAGCGAACATGTTACTGCGCCCGACGAAGTCGGGTCGGATGGGGTGCAGCCCGCTAGCGGTGCCCCTTCCGGATAGAATGCACTAGCGGGCTGCACCCCATCCGTCATTGCTGCGCAATGACACCTTCCCCACTGCGTGGAGAAGGCTTTGGCGCCCGTACCTCAAGCGAGATTGTCCATGTGGCGCGCCTCCATCCTCACCCTCTATCCCGAGATGTTCCCGGGGCCGCTCGGCATCTCCTTGTCGGGCGAAGCTCTGGCAACCGGCACCTGGGCGCTGGAGACGCGCAATATCCGCGATTTCGGCCAGGGACGCCATCGCTCCGTCGACGACACGCCGGCCGGCGGCGGCCCGGGCATGGTGATCCGTGCCGACGTGCTGGCGCAGGCCATCGATGCCCTCGGTGATGACGGCCGCCCGCGCCTTTTGATGTCGCCGCGCGGCCTGCCCCTGCAGCAGGCCCATGTACGGGCGCTGGCGGCCGGGGACGGCGCCGTGATCGTGTGCGGGCGCTTCGAGGGCATCGACCAGCGGGTGATCGAGGCGCGCGGCCTCACCGAGGTCTCGATCGGCGACTATGTGCTCTCGGGCGGCGAACTCGGCGCCATGGTGCTGATCGACGCCTGCGTCAGGCTGCTGCCGGGCGTGATGGGCGGCGCCACCTCCGGCGACGAGGAGAGCTTCGAGAACGGCCTGCTCGAATATCCGCACTACACCAGGCCCCTCACCTTCGAGGACCGCGCGATTCCCGACATCCTGCGCTCGGGCCACCACAAGAACATCGCGGCCTGGCGCCGGAGCGAGGCGGAGGCGCTGACGCGTGAGCGCCGGCCGGACCTGTGGGCGGCCTATGAGGCGCGCCAACCGCCGCCGAAGAAGAAGCGGTGATCCCCCGGGTGCACGGGCATCTTGCCCACTCTTCCATCGTCGAGCACAGCGGTCCCAAGAACGGGCGGGACGCCCGCGCACCCGGAAGGTGCGAATTCGGTGGACTCGCCTTCCGTAATGGCGTATTGGCACGCCTCCACCTCAAGTAAGAGCAAGATGCGTCCTTCGGGTACGCGCGGAGACATGATCATGAACCTGATTCAGACTATCGAGCAGGAAGAAATTGCCCGCCTTTCGGCCGGCAAGGACATTCCCGAATTTCAGCCCGGCGACACGGTCATCGTGAACGTCAAGGTGAAGGAAGGCGAGCGCACCCGCGTTCAGGCCTATGAAGGCGTCTGCATCGCCCGCGACGGCGGCGGCCTGCAGGAGAGCTTCACCGTCCGCAAGATTTCCTACGGCGAAGGTGTCGAGCGCGTGTTCCCGCTCTACTCGCCGATGATCGATTCCATCAAGCTGGTCCGCCGCGGCAAGGTCCGTCGCGCCAAGCTCTATTACCTGCGCGATCGCCGCGGCAAGTCTGCCCGCATCGCCGAGCGCGTCGACTACAAGAAGTAAGTCCGACGCTTCTGACGGATTTCGACGCCGGCCCGGCAACGGGCCGGCGTTTTGCGTTTCCCCGGGACCGCCGGCTTCCAGCCGGCTCTGGGAATCAAGAAGAGCCGGCTGGAAGCCGGTGGTCCCTGGAAACTACGTCTTCTTGGCCCACCACAGATCGGGAATGCCGCGGTCGTAGATCACGCCCGGGTCGCCATGCTCGAACTCGTCCCAATAGGCCAGCCAGTGGTTCGGGCGGTTGTACATCGGCACCCAGTAATAGCCCGCGCGCAGCACGCGGTCGAAGGCGCGGCACGCCGCGACGAGCGCGACCCGGCTGTCGGCGGCGGCGATGGCGTCGATCAGGGCATCGAGCACTGGATCGACGATGCCGGAGATATTGCTCGAGCCCGGCACGGCGGCCGTCCGGCTGGAAAAAGGCCCGCGCATGTCTTCGCCCGGGGTCAGGCCGTAAGTGGCACGGCGAGAGATGATGTCATAGTCGAACGCATCGGTGCGGCGCTGATATTGCGAGGAGTCGACGGCGCGGAAACTCGCCGCGATGCCGAGCCGCCCCAGGCTCTGGATGAACGGGGCCGTGATCTTGTAGAGGAAATCGCTCTCCTCCAGGAACTCGATGGTGAAGGCCTCGCCCTTGGCATTCTTGAGGACGCGGTTGTCGAGGCTCCAGCCGGCCTCCTTGAGGAGCCCCAGCGCCGTGCGCAGATTGGCGCGATCGAAACCGCTGCCATCCGAGACCGGCGGCAGCAGGGCTTCGCCGAAGACGGCATCGGGCACCTTGCCGCGATAGGGCTCCAGCAGAGCGAGTTCGTCCGGCCCGGGCCTGCCCTCGGCCTTCAGCGGCGAATTCTCGAAGATCGAGGCCGTGCGCTGGTAGGACGAGTACATCACATTCCGGTTCACCCATTCGAAATCGAAGACGAAACCGAGGGCCTGGCGCACGCGGGGATCGGAAAACTTGGCGCGGCGCGTGTTGAAATACCAACCCTGGGCGCCCGAGGGCGTGTGGTCGGGCACCGTCTCGCGCTTGATGCGGCCGTCGCGCACGGGCGGGATGTCGTAGCCCTTGGCCCAGTTCTCGGAGCTCGTCTCCTCGCGGAAGCGATAATTGCCGGCGCCGAAGGCGATGAAGGACACCGAGGGATCGCGGTAATAGTACCAGGTCAGGCGGTCGAAATTGTTGGTGCCGACCTGGGCGGGCAAGCTCTCTCCCCACCAATTCGCCACGCGCTCATAGCTGATCGCTTCGCCCACATCGACCTTGCCCACCTTGTAGGGCCCGCTGCCGAGCGGGGCTTCCAACGTCGATTTGGTGAAATCGCGGCTCGACCACCAGGCCTTCGAGAAGATCGGCAGGCCGGCGACGATCAGGGGCAGCGAGCGCCCGCGCCCGGGCAGCAGCGTGACGCGCACCAGGTCGGGGGCCTCCGCCACCGCCTCCTTGAAGAAGCGCAGCGGCTCGGTGATGAAGGGATGCCCCTTCTCCTTCAATGTGTTGAACGACCAGGCGCAGTCCTCCGCCGTCAGCGCCGAGCCGTCATGGAAGCTGAGGCCGGGGCGCAGGCGGAAGCGATAGGTCTGCCTGTCGGCTGAGACGGCCACCGATTGGGCGGCGTAGCCATACACCGCATCCGGCTCGTCCACGGCCCGCGCCATCAGCGTGGCGAAGGTGGCGTCCATCCCCACCGCGCCCGTGCCCTTGAGGACGTAGATGTGCAGGCTGTCGAAAGAGTTGAAGGACTGGTTGTAGCCGGTCTGGTAGACCAGCTGCGAGAAGGCGCCGCCCTTGGGCGCGTCGGCGCGCACATAGTCGAATTTCTTGAAGTCGGGCCCATATTTCAGGTCGCCGAAGGTCGACAGGCCATGGCTCTCGACCTCCTGCCCCCAGGCGCCCGCCGGCAGCAGCGCACAGGCTGCGCCGAAGAAGCCGGTCTTCAGAAGCGTGCGGCGGTCGAGTTCGGCCATGGGCGGGATCCTTATGGGTGTCGTCATCCCGGACGCGCTGCAGCACGCAGTGGTGCGGCGCAGATCCGGGATCGCGAGACGAAAAGCGCTCCTTTACCCGGAGCGCGGTCCCGCGTCAGCGAAGCAGCATTGCATGCTGCATCGCGCGCGGGATGACTAGGCTATTTGGCCGCCCCGGTCTTGGCGGCCAGGGCCGGGTCATACCACCAGACGGTGGGGAAACCGCCGGTCGGGCTCTGCGTGGGCAGCACGGCCGGCTGGCCGAAGCGGTTCCAGCGCAAAGTGTGCCAGACATCGTTGTACCACATCGGTACCACATAGTTTCCGGCGAGCAGCACCCGGTCCAGCGCCTTGGTGGCGGCGACCAGTTCGGCCCGATCCTTGGCATAGACGATGCGTTCGGCCAGCGCATCCACGGCGGGATCCTTGATGCCGATGATGTTGCGCGAGGTCGGCTTGTCGGCGGCGACAGAGCCCCAATAATCCCGTTGCTCATTGCCGGGCGACTGGGTCTGGCCCACGCCGAACAGGATCATGTCGAAATCGCGATTGTTCTCGCGCTGGTTGAACTGCGTGTCGTCGACCACCCGCACCGAGGCCTCGATGCCGATACGCTTGAGATTTTCGACATAGGGCAAGGCGACCCTGGTGAAGGTATCGCTGGAGAGCAGGATCTCCACCTTCATCACCTCGCCAGTCTTCACATTGGTGAGCTTGCGGTCCTTGAACTCCCACCCGGCCTCCTTCAGGAGGCCGATGGCTGCGCGGATATTGGCGCGCTGGACCTCGTCGCTGCCATTGACCGGATTGGCATAGGGCATGGTGAACACCTCCGGCGGCAGCTTGTCCTTGACCGTTTCGAGGATGTCGCGCTCCTGGCCCTCAGGCAGCCCGCTGGAGGAGAGTTCGTCGAGCCCGGCGAAATAGGAGCCGATGCGCTTGTATTGGTTGAAGAAGATCGTGCGGTTCAACGTCTCGAAATCGAAGACCAGGTTGAAGGCCTTGCGCACCCTGACATCCTGGAATTTCGGCCGCCTGAGATTGAAGGCGAAGGCCTGCATGCGGCCGACGGTGTTGGACGGGAAGTCCTGCTTGACGATACGCCCTTCCGTCACCGCCGGGATGTTGTAGAGCGTCATCCAGTTGGCGATGATATTCTCCAGGCGGAAGTCGTAGGAATCGCTCTTGAACAGTTCCGGAAGCTGCTGGGTGTTGGTGTAGTAGTCGTAGCGGATCTCGTCGAAATTATAGTGGCCCTTGGCGGTGGGCAGGTCGGCACCCCACCAGTCCTTGACTCGCTCATAGACGGCCCCGCGCCCGGCCTCGAAGCTCTTGAGGCGATAGGGGCCGGAACCGAGCGGCGGCTCGAGCGTGGTGTTGGCGACGTTGCGCGGCTTGCCGTCGGGCCCATTGGCCAGCCACCAATGCTTGGGCATGACATAGAGCTGGCCGAGGATCTGCGGCAGCTCGCGATTGCCCTTGGTGGAGAAGGTGAAGGTCACCTGATCGGGCGCGCTGACCTCGGCCTTGGTGACGTCGTGATAATATTGCGCGGTCTGCAGATTGTTGGCCTTCTGCACCTCGAAGGACCAGACCACGTCTTCCGGCGTCAGCTTGGTGCCGTCGTGCCAGCGCGCCTTGGGATTGATGCGGAAGGTCACCGAGGAGATATCGTCGGGAAAGCGCACGGCATCGGCGATCTCGCCATATTCGGTGGAAGCCTCGTCCTGCGCCGAGGTCATCAGGTTCTGATAGACATTGGTGACACCGGCCTCGATGTTGCCCTTCACCGAGACACCGTTGATCGCCATCAGCGCGATGTTGAAATTGTCGAAGGTGCCACCGATCGCCAGCCGCACCTGGCCGCCCTTGGGCGCATCCGGATTGACGTAGTCGAAATGGTCGAACGCCTCCTTGTGTTTGGGCTCGCCCAGCAGGGAGATGCCGATCCGCCAGGGTGGTGCCGCGCCCGCCGCCGCGCCGGCGGAGGCTTCGGCCGGCTTGGCCGCCTCCTCCGCCAGGACCTGCTGCGAGGCGAACATCGCCAGTGTCACGAAAGCGGCGAAGGCAGCCGAAGCGAGCGGGGAACGGACGAGGCGCATGGGATCTCCGTTGGTTTCCCTTGCCATCGGCAGGGAGGCGGGCCTGGGGCGGCCGGGACTTGCGGGCACGGCCTGCAGGCGCCACTGGCGGGCAGCGGCGGCAAACCATCGAGGATAGGAGCCAATGCGGCGGAAATGCAGCTGATTCGGCAAGATGACATCGTGTTCACCTTGCAGAGCATTCGCCGCTTTGATCCACGCCCGCCATCGCAAGGATGCACCGAGCTCACGGAGCGAGACTAGCCACGCTCGTGGCTGAACATGCCTTGCCCCCGCAACAATCTGCCAGGAAAGCACGTGCCAACACGCTCGGCCGGGCTTATCCTTGTGACCGCATCTCGCATGGCATGGCGGCGCCCTCGGCGCGGGCCGATGCAGCGGGACTGCAAGAGGCGCGATCCGGAGGCACCGCCATGCTGGGAGCAAAGCTCGCCGTCGCCACTTTGCCTGTGCGCGACCTCGCCACGGCCCGACGCTTCTACGAGGACCTGGTGGGGCTGGAGATCGCCTTCGAGCACGCCGGCAGCGCCATCGCCTACAAGGCCGGCCCCTCGATCGTGCTGGTCTACGTCTCCACCAATGCCGGCACCAACCACGCCACCGCCGTGACCTGGGTGGTGGGCGACGACATGATCAGCCTGGTCGAAACACTCAAGGCCAAGGGCGTCGCCTTCGAGCATTACGAGATCCCCGGCACCACGCTCGACGGCGACATCCACCGCACCGGCGACCTCGAACTCGCCTGGTTCCGCGACCCCGACGGCAACATCCATGGCCTGGCGAGCGGGTGAGCCCCGGGTGCACGGGCGTCTCGCCCGTTCTTCCCTGCCAGCACGCGCGGCGCTCCCAAGAACGGCGAGACGCCCGTGCACCCGAAGAAAGTCTCTTCTCTCCAACACGCCCGCAATCGCGGATTGACGCCGCCTCATCCCTCGCTATAGTGCCGGCCGCGTTGCCCCTATGGCGGAACTGGTAGACGCGTCCGACTCAAAATCGGATTCCGCAAGGAGTGCTGGTTCGATTCCGGCTAGGGGCACCAATCTCACTTCATGCTGATGGACGTGCCGCCGCGATCAGTCACTCGCGCCACGATCCTCGCCCTTCCCTCCCGCTCCCACCCGTGACACTCTCCCGGTCCAGCCAACCAGGGAGTTCTCGCCATGTCCTCGTCCCCCGCCATCATCGTCACCGGCGCCGCCGGCAATCTCGGGGCCGCGGTGGTGCGCGAGCTTGCCAGAGGCAGCGCTCCGCTGGTCCTGATGGAGCGCTCGGCCGAGAAGCTCGAGGCGCTGGTCGCCTCGCTGCCGGCGGGGGTCGAGGTGCTGTCGATCGCCGGGACGGACATGACCTCGCAGGAGGCCTGCGAGGCGGCGGTGGCGCAGGCAATCGCTAAGTTCGGAGCGGTCGGCGGGCTGGCCAACACGGTGGGCGGCTTCGCGATGGCGCCGGTCGCCAAGGCCCTTGCGCAATGGGATGCCATGCTTACCGGCAATGCCCGCACGGCGCTCGCCATCAGCGCCGCGGTGCTGCCGGCGATGCTGGCTGCGCGCCAGGGCCGCATCGTGCATGTGGCGGCGCTGGCCGGGCAGAAGGCCTCGGCCGGGATGGCCGCCTATGCCGCCTCCAAGGCGGCGCTGCTGCGGCTCACCGAGGCGATCGCCGAGGAATATCGCAAGGACGGCATCACCGCCAATTGCGTGCTGCCCGGCGTGATCGACACGCCGCCGAACCGCGCCGCCATGCCCAAGGCCGATACCAGCACCTGGGTAGCGCCGGAAGCGATCGCGCGGTTGATCGCCTTCCTGCTTTCGGCAGAAGGTGGCGTGGTGACGGGCGGGGCGATTCCGGCCACGGGCGTGCCGGCGGTTTCGGCGTGAGGCCGTAGATCTGCTGCCTGGGAGCGAGCACGTCTCCGGCCGCTCTTGGAAACGCCCAGCGTACGGAAAGGAAGAGCGGACAGGATGTCCGCGCTCCCAGGAGCCGCCGGATGTCGCCTCAGGGCAATTGCCCGGCAATCTTCCGGCGCTATAGTTGCGCAAAATCCTGCCGGAGGAAGAAGCGCATGCCGACCCCTTTCATCCGTCTCGCCAAGACAGCCCTGCTCGCGTTACCCCTGGCCCTCGGCCTCGCCGCGGGGGCCACGCCGGCGGCAGCAAAGGACTGCGAGGACCTGGCGGCCGGGCGCTGCAAGGTGAAGCTGCCCGGCGGCATCACCATGGCCTATGTCGAGACCGGGCCGAAGGACGGGCCGGCGGTACTGCTCATCCATGGCCTCACCGACAATATCCGCTCCTGGTCGACGACGATGGCGGCGCTGCACAAGCGCGACCCCGGCCTCCACATCCTCGCCATGGATCTGCGCGGCCACGGCCAGACCTCGATGCCGCCCCGGGCGGCCTGTTCGCCCGCGCCGGAAAAATGCTTCCGGACCAGCGATTTCGCCGGCGACATCGTCGCCTTCATGAAGGCCAAGAAGATCGCCAAGGCGACGCTGGCCGGCCATTCGCTCGGCAGTTTCGTCACCCAGGAAGTCGCTCTGGAGCACCCCGAGCTGGTCGAGCGCGCCGTGCTGGTGGCGAGCTCCACCAAGGGCGTCGACAATGTCGCCCTGCGCGACTACGTGCTGAAGGAGCCGGTGGAAGGCTCCTGGAAGAAGGCGCTGGAGGCCAAGGGCTGGAAATATCCCGCCGGCTTCTACATGCTCACCCCGCTGAAGGCCGATCCCAAGGCCGAGGACTGGATCGCCAAGAACTGGGTGGTCGACCCGGCTGCCGATCCCGCCTTCCTCAAGCCCTATGTGCCGGAGACCGCCAATGTGCGGCTCGGCACCTGGATCGGCGCCAGCAAGGCGCTGCTCGCCACCGACAACACCGAGCGGTTGAAAAGCTTCTCGGTACCCGTGCTGGTCCTCTGGGCGACGCAGGACAGCATCTTCCTGGAGGCCGACCAGACCTGGCTGAAGCAGTCCCTCTCCGAGGCGGCTAAGACCAAGGGCATCTCCGCTTTCTGGAAGCGCTATGGCGTGATTCCCCTGCCGGCTTCCGGGGCGCAGGTCAGCGATATCGGGCATAACGTGCAATGGGGTGCGCCGGACGCCGTCGCCGCCGACATCGAGGCCTTCATCAAGACCGGCTCGCCCACCAGCGATCTCCTGCACAGCGACAAGCCGCCGGCGCTCGACCACATCGTCACCGAGCCCGGTAAGGCGGAAGTTATCAAGCTCGGCCAGCCGGCCACGGCGAATTGAGGGCAGAGACCGCCAGGTTCGGCGACAAGGGTAACGGGTCCGGGCCGGTCTGGAGAGACTGACGCAATAATCGCAAAGAGGCCGGGAAAAGCTCAATTTTGTCATGCCCGGGCCTGTCCCGGGCATCCAGCTACCGCTGTTCGTTGAGGCTGCGACCCTGGATTGCCGGGACAAGCCCGGCAATGACAAAAGTCGAGTCCCATCGATTTTCGGCCACACCGGGCCACCGGGGTCCCTGATCCAAGTTCACTTTATGGCTTGTTAAGTACGGCAATTCACTTTATGACTTGTTAAGTGAACCTGCCGAGGCCCTGATGAAGCGTGCCGACGATCACACTGCCGACAGCGGCGCCGCACCCAATCTGGAGGCGCGGCGTTCCAGCATTTTGGGCCAGCGCGTCAAGGCCTTCCGCACCGCGCGCCGGCTGACCCTGCGCGAGCTCGGCGATCTCACCGGCACCACGGCCAGCTTCCTCTCCCAGCTCGAACGCGGGCTTTCCGGCGCCAACACCTCCACGCTGATGGGGATCGCCAACGCCCTCGGCATCAATGTCGCCGACCTCTTCGACGAGGGCGAGGCCCTGCCGCACAAGGTCGTCTCCCGCTCCGAGCGCCCGGCCTTGCCGGCCAGCGGCGGCTGCCACAAGACCTTGCTGTCGCGGCGCCCGCTTCGCGACCTCGAAGTCTATTCCGGCGAGTTCGACGTCGGCGGCTCCACGGGCGACCAGCCCTATACCCATGGCAATTCCCACGAAATGTTCCTGGTGCTGCGCGGACGCCTGCAGCTGACGCTCGGCCAGGAGAGCTTCATCCTCGAGGCGGGTGACAGCATCGAATATTCGTCCTCGACGCCGCACAAGACGGTGAACATCGGCGACACCCCGGCCGAGGTGGTGTGGATCATCTCCCCCCCGACCAGCGGCGCCGCCGATCTCGACCAATATGTGATCCGGAAATCGCTCGCATCCGGATCGCCAGAACAAACAAGCGAGTCTTCAGAGGGATAACGGGATGACAACTGCAACGGCATTTGCCAAAAGATCTTGCGCAAAAGCATTTTGTGCCGGCCTGGCCGGCGCTGCCTTCGCCCTGCTGGCGGCCTCGTCGGCCCTGGCCCAGAACGCACCGGCCGCCGGCACCATCGCCGAGGGCTCGCTGAAGGACAAGACGCTGACCTTCGTCTCCTATGGCGGTATCTATCAGGACGGCCAGAACGCCGCGCTGAAGGAATTCGCCGACAAGTCCGGCGTCAAGCTCCTGAACGACGGCCCGACCGAGCTCGCCAAGCTCCAGGCCCAGATCGAATCGGGCAATGTCACCTGGGACGTCGTCGATACCGGCGACCTCGCGCCCTTCGCCTATTGCGGCAAATATTTCCAGAAGCTCGACTTCACCAAGATCGACATCTCGCACATTCCGCCCGGCCAGGTCGGCCCCTGCAGCGTGCCGGCCATGAATTACGGCATCGTGCTGATGTACAAGACCGACAAGTTCAAGGACCATCCGCCCAAGAACTGGAAGGACTTCTTCGACACCAAGAACTTCCCGGGTACGCGCGGCATCGACGGCAGCGGTGACCCGCCGGTCGGCCTGCTCGAACAGGCGCTGCTGGCCGACGGCCATCCGGTGGACAAGATGACGCCAGCGGACATCGACACGGCCATCGCCAGGATCAAGGCCCTCGGCCCCGACACCGTGTTCTGGAAGACCGGCGCCGAATCCCAGCAGCTCGCCGAATCCGGCGAGATCGACATGCTGCTGATGTGGACCGGCCGCGCCATGACCGCCGTCAAGAACGGTGCCAAATACACGCCCGTCTGGCAGGACTGGCTGGTGGTCAAGGACCAGCTCACCATTCCGGTCGGCGTCAAGGATCCCGCCGCCGCCCATGCGCTGATCAACGCCTATCTCGGCAAGAGCGCGCAGGAGGCCCTGACCCAGAAGACCTCCTACTCTCCGGTCAACAACGAGTCCAAGCCGCAGGTCGACGCCCAGGTGCAGGCCTTCCTCACCAACACCCCCGAGCGTGTCAAGCAGGGCTATGGCTTCAACACGGCCTTCTGGACCGAGAACTTCGAGGCCCTGAACGAGAAATGGGGCTCCCTGCTGGCGGGCAATTGAGGCGGAAAGTTCGGCTCGCGCCACCGGCACCGGTAGGCAGTTCGAAGGTTCCACGGGGGCGGCGACGCCCCTCACCCTTACCCTCTCCCCGTAAGAACGGGGCGAGGGGGACTTCGAACAAGCATCCTATGCCGATAGCGCGCCACCTCGCCCGACCGCCGGGGTGAGATGGGAGGTCCGAGGATCAACCGCCACGCCTGTGCTCCCTCGCCCCGTTCTTACGGGGAGAGGGTAAGGGTGAGGGGCAGCGCGGCCTCGAAGTACAGCGTGAGTCGCTGTGCTTCGGAGGCAAGACTTACTTCCGGTTCCCGTCTGTCCCAACCGCCACCTCGCCAAAACGGAGCTTTTGCGCGTGACTGACACCATGCAATCCTCCATGGCCATTGCACGGCAACGCAGGCTGAGGCCGCTTTCGGCCTATCCGTCGCTGCTGACGGTCCCGGCCATGCTGCTGCTGATCCTCGCCATGGGCTACCCCCTGCTGACGGTGGTGGTGCGCAGCTTCGCCGAGCCGAGCTTCGGCCTGCAGAACTATGTCTGGTTCTTCTCCACCCCGGCGAACCTCACCGTGCTGGCGCGCACCTTCTCCATCGCCGCCTGGGTCACGCTGGTCTGCGTGATCGCGGCCTATCCCTATGCCTATCTGATGACGGCGGTCGGCCCGAAATGGCGCCTGGTGCTGATCCTGTGCGTGCTGGTGCCCTTCTGGGTCAGCGGCGTGGTGCGCACGCTCGCCTGGGTGGTGCTGCTGCAGGATTCCGGCGTGATCAACACGGCCCTCCAGGCGCTCGGCCTCGATGGCATCAAGCTGATCCGTACCCCGCTCGGCGTCGTCATCGGCATGGCGCAGGTGCTGCTGCCCTTCATGATCCTGCCGCTCTATTCGGTGATGCGCAGCATCGATTTGCGCCTGATCCAGGCGGCACGCAGCCTCGGCGCCAACCCTGTCAGGGCCTTCTGGCAGATCTATTTGCCCCTGTCGCTGCCCGGCGTCTTCGCCGGCGCCATCATCGTGTTCATCCTGTCGCTCGGCTTCTACATCACCCCGGCCCTGCTCGGCGGACCGCGCAGCACCATGCTCTCCACCCTGGTGCAGAACCAGGTGCTGAGCCTGCTGGCCTGGGGCCGCGGCGGTGCCATGGGCGTGATCCTGCTGGTGGCGACCTTCCTGCTGCTCGCCATTGCCGCGCCCCTGATGCGCCAGCGCCACAAGCAGGCCTCGAGGAACTGACGATGAAACCGCTGCGTCTCTTCCTCGCTTTGTTCTGCCTCCTGGTCGCGATCTGGCTGGTGCTGCCGACCCTGGTGATCATCCCGATGTCGTTCAACCAGAACAAGTCGCTGGCCTTCCCGCCATCGGGCTTTTCCTGGCAGTGGTACGAGAACTTCCTCACCAATCCGGACTGGTCGTCGAGCTTCATCAATTCGCTGCGCATCGCCACCATCGTCGCCCTGATCGCCACGCTGATCGGCACGCTCGCCGCCCTCGGCCTCAGCCGCATGAAGCATGCCGGCGGCGGCATCCTGCGCGCCCTGCTGATCACGCCGATGGTGGTGCCGGGCGTGGTGCTGGCGGTCGGGATCTATTCGGTCTACCTCACCTACAAGCTGGTCGGCACGGATCTCGGCTTCGTCATCGCCCACACCATGCTGGCGATCCCCTTCGTGCTGATCGCCGTCTCCGCCAGTCTCGAAATGTTCGACGTCAGGCTGGAAAAGGCGGCGGCCAGCCTCGGTGCCAACCGTTTCACCACCTTCCGCACCATCACGCTGCCGCTGATCGCCCCCGGCATCCTGTCGGGCCTGCTCTTTGCCTTCGTGACCTCGTTCGACGAGATCATCGTCGCGCTGTTCATCACCAATCCCTACCTGAAGACGCTGCCGGTGCAGATCTTCACCTCCATCACCCGCGACGCCGATCCCACGGTCGCCGCGGTGGGAACCATCGTCTTCCTTGCCACGACATTGCTGATCGCCGCCGGCCTCCTCCTCGGCGCGCGCTCGAAGAGGAGCTGAGATGTCCAACGCAGCCGCCATCTCCACCCCTGCCGCATCCGCCTCGGGCGCGGCCGGCGCCGCCATCGACATCCGCAATGCCAGCAAGCATTACGGCTCTTTCACTGCGCTCGACGATGTCAGCCTCCATATCGAGCCGGGTGAGTTCATGACGCTGCTCGGCCCCAGCGGCTCGGGCAAGACGACCACGCTCAACGTGGTGGCCGGGTTTACAGAGCTCTCCAGCGGTGCACTTGCCGTCGGGGGGGAGGACATTGGCGGCCTGCCGGCGCACAAGCGCAATATCGGCGTGGTCTTCCAGCACTATGCCCTGTTCCCGCACATGACGGTCGGCAAGAACGTCGCCTACCCCCTCGCCTTGCGCGGCGTTCCCAAGGGCGAACGCGAGGCGCGCGTCCGCCGCGCCCTCGACATGGTCAAGATGGCCGATTTCGCCCATCGCTATCCGAGCGAACTTTCCGGCGGCCAGCAGCAGCGCGTGGCGCTGGCCCGCGCCATCGTGTTCGACCCGCCGCTCCTCCTGATGGACGAGCCGCTCGGCGCGCTCGACAAGAAGCTGCGCGAATGGCTGCAGCTCGAGATCAAGCGCATCCATCGCGAGCTCGGCACCACCTTCGTCTATGTCACCCACGACCAGGAAGAGGCCCTGGTGCTGTCGGACCGCATCGCCGTGTTCAACCACGGCCGCATCGAGCAGGTCGGCACCGGCCGCGAGCTCTATGACGAGCCGGCCACCTTGTTCGTCGGCAAGTTCATCGGCGAATCCACCACCTTGCGCGGGGCCGTGGAGACCTCCGGCAGCGAGACCTGCCTCACCATCGCCGGGCAGAAGGTGGTTTCGCGGGACAGGCTCGCCGACGGCCGGCAGCCGGTCATGCTGCTGCGGCCTGAGAAACTCTCGCTGGCGCCGGCGGCCACCGGTGTGCGCGACGGCCACAACAGCCTGTCCGGCCAGGTCAGCGAGGCGATCTATCTCGGCTCCAGCTCGAAATACCAGGTGGTGCTGGCCGACGGCTCGGTCGCCATCGTGCGCGCCCCGCTGGAAAGCCGGCCCTTCGCCATCGGCGAGGCGGTCGATCTCACCTGGGCGAGCGGCGATGCCAAGCTGCTGGCCGACGACGAGCGTGCCGACCTGACCCTGACCTGAATCGGGGGGCGGGTCTTCAGACCCGCCGCTTTTCTATCTAGAGCAAAATAGCTTTTCTTTGAATCGCTATTTTTCTCTAACTCTTTGTTTTGACGCATTTTCTTAATCGAAAAGTCTATCAACTTTTCTGAAAAATGCTCTAGCGCCGCGCATCCAGGCTGGTCTGAAGACCAGCCCCCCATACCATTCCTCATGCGAGACCCATCATGGACGTCAAAGTCAACGGCAACATCTCGTTCTGGTACGCCGATATTGGCGGCGTGCCCGGCTATCGCCCGGCGCTGCCGGGCGACCGCAGCGCCGATGTCTGCATCGTCGGCGGCGGCTTCACCGGGCTGTGGACGTCCTATTATCTGAAGCTGGCCAATCCCGGCCTCAACATCGTCGTGGTCGAGAAGGAATTCGCCGGCTTCGGCGCTTCCGGGCGCAATGGCGGCTGGCTCTCGGGGGGCTTTGGCTGGTCGCGCGAGAAATATCTGAAGACCTCCTCGCGCGGTGCGGTCGTCGACATGGAAGCGGCGATGCACGGTTCGGTGAACGAGGTGATCGCCGTCACCGAGCGCGAGGGCATCGACGCCGATGTCCGCCGCAACGACACGCTGACGGTAGCGGTCAACAAGGCCCAGCTCGGCCGCATCCGCAAATCCTACGACTACGAAAAAGGCTGGAGCGTGCCGGATGCGCGCATCAGCCTGATCGGCCGCGAGGAGATGCGCAAGCGCATCGAGATCCACAATGCCGAGGGCGCCCTGGTGCACCACGACACCGCCCGCGTGCAGCCGGCCAAGCTGGTGCGGGGCCTCGCCGCCGTGGTCGAGCGCCTGGGCGTTTCCATCTACGAGCAGACCGAAGTTGTCAGGATCGAGAAGGGCGCGGTGACCACCAAACGCGGCACCGTGCGCGCGCCGATCATCATCAGGGCGACGGAGGGCTTCACCGCTGGCATTCCCGGCTTCGAGCGCCTGTGGATCCCGATGAACAGCGCCATCCTGATGACCGAGCCGCTCAGCGAGGAGCAGTGGAGCCGGATCGGCTGGAACGGCTATGAGCTGTTGGGCGACGCCACCCACGGCTATTGCTATGCCCAGCGCACCCGCGAGGGCCGCATCGCCATGGGCGGGCGCGGCGTGCCCTATCGCTACGGCTCGGCCACCGACGTGCGCGGGCAGACGCAGGACCAGACCATCGCGCAGCTCTATGCCATCCTGATGCGCCATCTGCCCCAGACCAAGGGCCTGAAGATGGAGCATGCCTGGTGCGGCGTGCTCGGCGTACCGCGCGACTGGTGCACCACCGTCGGCCTGGATCGCAAGAACGGCATCGGCTGGGCCGGCGGCTATGTCGGCCTGGGCGTCTCCACGTCCAATCTATCCGGCCGTACCCTCGCCGACCTGATCCTGGAGCGCGACACCCCGCTGACCCGCCTGCCCTGGGTCAACCGCTCCGTGCGGGAATGGGAGCCGGAGCCCTTCCGCTGGCTCGGCATCCATTCGATGTACCAGCTCTATCACATGGCCGACCGGCGTGAGGCGGCAGGCCTCCAGCAGACCTCGCGCCTCGCCACCTTCGCCAACAAGATCACCGGGCGCTGAGAAGCCCCGGTTCCAGCTCTTTCAACGTGTCTGCATTGGAATGACCATGATCGACAGCAAGACGTTCGCCGATCTCACCACCCTCGATCTCGGCCCCTTCGGCCCCAAGCCGACCACCCTCAGCGAAGGCCAGGTCGAGGCGGCCAAAACCCTGTGGAAGTCGGAGGACGGGCTGATGGAAGTCGGCGTATGGGAATGCACGCCGGGCCGCTTCACCGCCTCGCGCGAGCGCAATTCGGAAACCTGCCACATCGTGTCGGGACGGGTGTCGCTGCATGACGCCGGCGGCCAGACCCGCGAGGTACGGGCCGGCGAGGCCCTGGTCCTGCCCAAGGGCTGGAAGGGCGAGTGGACCATCCACGAGACCACCCGTAAGCTCTACATCATGCACTACGATGCGGCCTGAATGCGTTTGTGGCGCCGCTCGGCCAGGATGGCGTTGATCTCTGCCCCGAGCAGGAAGGCCAGCGCCACCAGCCACAGGAAGAACAGCGCCGCGAAGACGCTGCCCAGGCCTGCATAGAGCTTGGAGTAGGCGGCAAAGTCGCTGATATAGATGCTGAAGGCGTAGCCGCCGGCGAGCCAAAGCCCCATGGTGATCAGCACACCGGGCCAGATCACGCCGAGCGAGGGGCGGCTCGCCACCAGGAACAGGTGTACCAGGATGATGGCGCCGCCGAGCACCGCGGTGGTGATGCCGTAGCGCGCAATCTCGATCAGCGGCTGCAACGGTGCCAGCACCGGCGTGAAGCTGATGGCTGCCTGCCATATCACCGGCCACAGCACCACCAAAAGAGCGAGTGTAACCAGAGCGAGCGAGGCCAGCAGCACGAAGAACAGGCTCTGCAGCCGGCACCACCAGAAGGACCGCGTCTCGACCAGGCCATAGGCCCGGTTGATGCCGACGCGGATGGCCTCGACGCCATTGCTGGCCAGCACCACCGCCACGATGGCGCTGACGGTGAGCAGGCCGGGCCGCGCCGTGCCCAGCACGCGGGTGACCTCGCGGGCGATCGGCTCGGAAACTTCGTGCGGCCAGGTTTCGAACAGCAGGCGCACGATCTCGTTCTGGAGGTCGGCGGTGCCGAGCACGCCGGCCAGGGACGCCACGAAGATCAGAAAGGGAAACATCGCCGTGAGCAGGGACAACGCCATATGGCTCGCCAACGCGTAATCGTCATGCTCGGTGACCCGTTGGGTAAGATCGGAAATGAATTTGTACGCCCGCATGCGGCAACCATGCCATTGCATCGCGGGATTTGCCAGAAAGGGCGGACCGGCATCCCGCGGAAACGGTGGATGCAACGCCGGGCGAGGCCACGGCAATCTCTCGATATCACACCCTTTCACGAATCGCGGAGGTGCCGCTTTCTCACCACTGTGTTACTCGCCCGTTCATCTTCGATGGGCTATGGCTTGCGGGTGTTTCCCACTGGAGCAAGGCAGCTTTCAACCAGAATATGCCTTGCTCGCCTGCCCTGTTTCAACTTGCCCTTGCGATTGCCGGTGGTTCGGCCGGGTCGCAAGGCGCTTTAGGCCCGGACGAGATCGATGCGGCAAAACCTGGTTGCAGCTCTGTTGTTGCTGGCCGCGAGCGGCCCGGCGATGGCGCAGCCGCGTGCCGTGGTGGAGCTGTTCACCAGCCAGGGCTGCTCGTCCTGCCCGCCGGCGGACAAGATGATGGGCGAGCTCGCCCGCGATCCCAGCGTCATCGCCTTGTCCCTGCCGGTCGACTACTGGGACTATGTCGGCTGGAAGGACACGCTGGCCGACAACACCTTCACGCGCCGCCAGCGCGCCTATTCGGAGGTGCGCGGCGACAGGGCCGTCTATACCCCGCAGATCGTGGTGGACGGCGTGCAGCATGCCGTCGGCTCCAATGGGGAAGAAGTCCGACGGGCCATCGAGATGGCCGCCACCCATCCCAGCGTCCTCAGCGTTCCCGTTGCCATTTCCGGCAAGAACGGCGCCTACAGCATTTCGCTGGGCAAGAGCGCCCACAAGGGCGAGGTCTGGGTGGTTCCCATCGAGACGAGCGCGGAAGTCAAGATCGAGCGCGGCGAGAATACCGGCAAGACGGTGACCTATTCCAACGTGGTGCGCTGCTTCCGCAAGATCGCCGACTATGACGGTAATGCCGCCACGCTGGCGCTGAAACCGGACGTCACCAATGCCCCGGGCGCCGACAGCTTCGCCGTCCTGGTACAGGCCAATGCCGCCGGCCGGCCGGGTGCCATTCTCGGCGCCGCCCTGCGCAAGCCGTGAGGACCGTGGGAGCGTCGACCTCCTGATCGACATCCCTCTCCTGCACACGCGACGTTTCAAGAATGTCGGCCCGGAGGTCGACGCTCCAGCGCAACCCGATCTTGGAACCGGCACGACTTGCGGTTAGGAAGGAGAGATTGGCAGCCTGCCAGCCAGGCCTTCTTTTCCGCCGGAATCCATCATGATTGACCAGAACGATATTCGTGCCGCCTATCAGCGCGTCGCCTCCCATATTCGTCGCACCCCGCTTCTCGACACCCAGGCCGGCACCTTCGGCCTCGACCATGGCGTGCAGCTCAAGCTCGAATTCCTGCAGCATGCCGGCTCCTTCAAGCCGCGCGGCGCCTTCAACAACCTGCTGTCGCGCGACGTGCCGGCGGCCGGGGTCGCCGCTGCCTCGGGCGGCAATCACGGCATCGCGGTTGCCCATGCCGCCCGCGCGCTCGGTCACAAGGCCCGCATCTTCGTGCCCGTGATCTCCAGTCCGGCCAAGATCGCGGCGATCCGCGCCCGCGGGGCCGACCTCGACATCGGCGGCGAACGCTATGCCGATGCCCTGGCCGCCTGCGAGCGCTATATTGCGCAGACCGGTGCGCTCTCCGTGCATGCCTTCGACGCCTGGGAGACCATCGCCGGCCAGGGCACGCTCGGGCTGGAATGGGAGGAGCAGGCCGGCGGCGCGCTCGACACCGTGCTGGTCGCCACCGGCGGCGGCGGCCTGATCGCCGGCATCGCGGCCTGGTTCGCCGGCAGGGTCAAGGTCGTCTCGGTGGAGCCGGAAGGCTCGCAATGCCTCAAGGCGGCGCTGGACGCCGGCGGCCCCGTCGATGTCGGCGTGGAGAGCGTGGCGGCGGATTCGCTCGGCGCCCGCAATTGCGGCGCCAAGGTCTATGCCGTCGCCAGCCGCCATGTCGGCGAGGCCGTCACCGTGCCCGACAGCGCCATCGTGGAGGCGCAGAAGCGCGCCTGGGCCGATGCCCGCCTCGCCCTCGAGCCTGGCGGTGCCACCGCCCTGGCGGCCCTGGTCGGCGGCGTCTACCGTCCCAAGCCGGGCGAGCGCGTCGGCGTGCTGGCCTGCGGCGCCAATGTGGATCTGACGACGATCGCGGGTTAAGCGGTTCAATCCCTGTCGGGCGCGCCGAGCGGAAAGAGCTTGCGATAGGGGCGGGCCTCGTCGACGGCGCGCTTGACCGAGGCACGTGCAAGCAGACGCGAGCGATAGGCCTTCACGGTCGGGAAGGCCTGGCCGATGGGATGCGTCCAGTCGGCATAGAACAGGAACGGTGCCGCTGCGCAATCGGCCATCGAAAAGGCCTCGCCGGCCGCCCAGTGCCGGCCTCGCAGCCGGGTCTCGAGCCAGCCATAGGCGGTTTCGAGCAGGCGCTTGGCCTCCTCCACGCCATAGGGATCGCGATGTTCCGGCGGACGCAGCGCGTTGTAGACCATCCGGCTCTGGGGGGTCGAAACATAATTGTCGAAGAAGCGGTCCATCAGCCTGACTTCGAGTGCCGCGTCGGGATCATCCGGCAACAGCCGCACCGGCCCCGGATGATGGAGCTGCAGATATTCGATGATGATGCTGGTCTCCAGCACCACATGTCCATCATCCTCCAGCAAGGGAAATTTCTTCAGGGGCCAGAGCTTCTCGAGGGCTGCCATGCTGGCGGGATCGGCCAGCATGCGGAACTCGAAGGACAGGTCGTTCTCATAGAGCGCGATCAGCACCTTCTGGCAGTTGGAGGAAAAGGGATGCGCGTGCAGGACCAGGGACATTGCCGTCTCCTTCGATGGCATGGGGCGTCAGCGCGTGCGGCGGTAATGCAGGATCACGGCGCCGGTGTCGAGCGGGCGGTTCTCGATCAGTTCCAGCCCGAGCTGGGGCAGGCCCGGCTCGAACAGGCGCTTGCCGTCCCCGAATATCGTCGGCGTCACCATCAGGCGATATTCGTCGACGAGATCGAGGCTAACGAGGCTGTTGGCCACGCCGGCACCGCCGAAGCAGTAGATGTCCTTGCCCTCGAGGCTCGACTTCAACGCCCCGATCGTGGCGGCGAGATCCGGCCCAGCCAGGGCGGCGTTCCAGCCGGGGTCACCCGACAAAGTGGAGGAGACGACCGTCTTGGGCAGGCGATTCATCACCGCGGCATGGGGAATGCCGGCGGCAGGACTGGCGGGATCGGTTTCGGCCGGGCTCCAGAAGTCCTTGTTGAACAGGAAATTGGTGCGGCCATAGACGAGATGGCCGGCGCGCTCCAGGGCATAGCCGGACCAGTGGGTTTCCAGGTCGCCCGACCACGCCGGCGGGACGAAGCCGTTCGGACCCTCGATATAACCATCCAGACTCGTGAACATCGCCAGGACCAGCTTGGCCATCGTCATTCCTCCCATGCATACCAGTTGCAATAAGCAAGCAGTTGCCTTCTAGCTCAACTGATCCTATTTTGCAAGCGGTATAGCGTTTGTGATTTTGAGGCGGCGCAAGGATACTCCGGCCCATGCGTGGCATTGGCTTGGAAACCACGAGCCGGAGCGGACGAGCCTTGCTCCAGGCTGCCCATCTCGACGAGGGTCATTCGCGGGCCTCATCGAGATGGGCTGCCCCTGTTTGATATCTTGCAGGCCTTTCTCGATCGCGCCCCGCAGGCCGATCAAGAGGGATCTGCCTGGGAGTGCGACGATGAACATGGCCTATCGGTCGGGCTGTCCGATCAACCTGACCCTGGAAATGCTGGGCGACCGCTGGAGCCTGATCGTCATCCGTGACGTGATGTTCGGCAACCGCCGGCACTATCGCGAACTCCTGACCCATTCGGAGGAGAAGATCGCTTCCAACATCCTGGCCGACCGGCTGAAGCGGCTGGTCGAGGTCGGCCTGCTCAGCCGGCGCGACGATCCCAGCCATAAGCAGAAGGCGATCTACAGCCTGACGGAGCCATCCATCCAGCTGGTGCCGCTGCTGGCGCATATGGGTGCCTGGGGCCGCCGATACACGCCGGTCTCGCGCCCCTTGTCTATCCGCGCGCAATTGCTGGAGGAGGGCGGCCCGCCGCTGTGGGAGGCTTTCATGGAAGAATTGCGGGCCTTGCATCTGGGCACGCCTGCGCCCGCCCGCTCGGTCCTGGCCGAATTGCAGGCAGCCTATCTGGCCGTGATGGCGCAGGAGGAAGGCGCAGCCGGCACCCTCAAGGCTTGATCGGATCGACGTCCCGCTCGGGATCGGCAAAGCCGATCAGATCCTGCGGCTTCAGCCTGTACTGGCGGGAATACCGGGCGGGCGCGTCGAGGATTTCGGGCGCATGCCCCTCCTCGACCTCGGCGATCCAGGCAAGCAGGCGGGCTTTCAAATCGTCCGATATGGCGCGGAAAGCCGTCATGCCGACGAGGTTCACCATCTCGTAGGGGTCGTTCTCGAGGTCGTAGAGATAGCTTTCGCGGTAGACATCCGAGCGGGGGGCTTCCTGGTCGTATTCGGAGGTCACGCCATATTTCCAGCGATGCGTGCGCAGCGCCCGCCCGGTCTCCGTCTCGCTGATCTGGATGAGGACGTCCTGCCGCCAGGGCTGCCGGGCGTCGCGGATGACCGGCATGATCGAGCGCCCCTCCATCGTGGTGGGTATGTCGAGGCCGGCGGCATCGAGCAGGGTGGGGGCGACGTCGATGGTGCTGAACAGGGCCCGTACCTGGCCGCCCGACATGAAACCCGGCCCGGTGATCATACTCGGCACGCGGATCGCGCTCTCATGGCAGGAGCGCTTATATTCGCTGTTGCGCGTCTTGAAATGGCAGGCATGGTCGGAGGTGAACATCACGATGGTATCGTCGAGCAGGTCCAGGCTCTTCAGGGCATCGACGAGCCGGCCGAAGGCCTCGTCGAGACGTTTCACCATGCCGTAATAGCCGCTCAGGTGCCAGGCACTGCTCCCTTGCAGGCCGACGAGATCCGGCGGCGTCCACTGGCTGGCGGCCATGGCCTCCCGGTAGCCGTCGGGCGGGGGATAGTCGTCGACGTGGTTCTGGTGATGCGGCTCCAGGAAGGAAACGAACAGGAAGAAGGGCTTGTCCTGGTGCTCGTCGCAATAGCGGATGGCGGCATCGGTCAGCGCGTCGATCCGGTATCCCGGCAGTTTGCGGCGCTTGTCTTCGGTATCGAACAGCACCGCATCATAGGCGTCGGACACGAATTCCAGCAGGTTGGCCGCAAGCCAGTTCTGATAGCCGCCGCGCTCATGCTTGGGCACGGGATCGGTGTCGCCCAGATGCCATTTGCCGATATAGCCGGTGTCATAGCCGTTGCGGGCGAATTCCCTGGCGATGGTGACGGCGTCATCGGGCAAGGGAATTCCGTTCCGGAATACGCCGGTCTGCGTGGCAAAGCGCCCTGTCTGCATCGAGGAGCGCGCCGGCCCGCAAAGAGGCTGGCTGGTGAAGGAATTGTAGAGATGCGTCCCTGCCCGGGCGAGCCGGTCGAAATGGGGGGTCAGACCCATCGGATTGCCATGCACACCCGTGGTGTCGTGGCGCTGCTGGTCCGTGAAGAAGACCACGACATTCGGCTTTCTCATCAGGTCTCGCTCCCATCCGCCCACTTTTTGGCTCGCCGTCCTGGCAGGAGGCGAAGGCCGTAGGGATGGTTTAGCGGCTCGGTTCAGGCCCGAAAAATGATATTAACTTACCCCCACCATAACTTGATGGAATATCGCAACGGCCCGAAAGCCGGGAGCGTCTGCGGTTTGGCGGAATCGCCAAGGATCGCAAAGACGCGCCGAACTCATGAGCCAGAGCAAAGCAGCGTTTCCGTTTAAGCGCGCTTTGGTCTGACTCATACCGGCGTTCCCTGCTCGTCCACCAACTGCGAAAGCAGGTCGAGCGAGCGGGCGAGGATCGGAAACTCGCTGGTCGAGCGGCGAAAGCAGGCACCTGAGGGAAAACGCCAGAACGGGTCTTCGAACAGGAGCTTCTTCAGGCCGGCGGCCTTGGCCATAGCCTCGACCTGCACCGGCGCCAGGGTGAAATAGGAGGTCCCGCTGATGATCCGGAAGCTTGCCGCCAGCGTCTCCACTTCCATGACGATCTCGGGCGAGCGCAGCCGCCTGTCGCGGAAATAGGTCTTCAGGCGTTCGACCACGGTGCCGTCGCGCTTGTAGACGATCCAGCGGCGATCGCTGAGGTCGCGGGCGGCGATGCTGTCCGATTGCGCCAGCGGATCGTCGCTGCAGCAATAGACGCACATCTCGACATTGAACAATTGTCGGGTCTCGATACCCTCCGGCGGTTCGCCGCGCAGGATGCCGAGCAGCAGGTCCACCCGTCCCTCCAGCAGTTGCGGAAAGGTCGTATCGGCCAAGTTGTAGTCGAGGGTGAAGCGCGTCTGCGGGAATTCGAGACTCAGCCTTTTTACGAGGTCCGGGGCGATCGCCATCTGGTAGGACATGCCCGCCGCGATGGTGAACATCTCGACGCTGCCCTTGCCGAGCGCCCGGATCTCCTCGCGGGCGTGCCGATGATGGGTTTCGATCGCCCGCGCGCGTTCGAGCAATTTCCGGCCGGCAACCGTGAGCTCCATGCCGCGCGTGGTGCGATGGAAGATCTGGCTGCCGAATTCGAGTTCCAGTCGGCGAATGGTCTTGGTGAGCGCGGGCTGCGACAGGCCGATCTTTTCGGCTGCCGCCGTGAGATTGCCCTCCCTCGCCACCGCCAGGAAAGCCTTGAGATTGCGGTCCATGCCATTCCCGAAAGTTATGGATAGGTGCACTCAATATCATTTTCCAAGCTCAACGGCAGTACCTATCGTGCAGTCCGAAGCGGGGCCGGTTCCGATCACGGGCAGAGCCTTGCGGCAGGCTCCCGGCGGAGCGCTGACAAGGGAGAACTCCAATGAGCCATCGGCATGCCAAACACGCCATCCTCGCCGTGCTGTGCCTGTCGATGTCAGCCACAAGCGCGGCAAAGGCCGAGGCCCCCTTCGTGGACGTCGGCAAGCAGGCGCCGATCACGGTCCTGATCAATGCCTCGCCCTGGTACAAGGGCTTTGAAAAGGT
Source organism: Labrys sp. E2SS-1L (assembly GCF_057073705.1). Taxonomy (NCBI): domain Bacteria; kingdom Pseudomonadati; phylum Pseudomonadota; class Alphaproteobacteria; order Hyphomicrobiales; family Xanthobacteraceae; genus Labrys; species Labrys sp. E2SS-1L. The sequence continues at coordinate 684,411 of NZ_CP172712.1, forward strand.
CGTCGAGCTCTATGAGGACCAGACCGGCAACGTGGTCAATCTCGAGGTGACGCCCTTTGACGGCATGCTCGAAAAGGCCCGATCGGCCGTGCGCAATGGCGGCACCAGCCCGCTCGACCTGGTGAACATGAACGGCCTGTCGGCGGTAGAATTCTATGAAGGCGGCTTCCTGACGCCATTCACGGATATAGACCCCGATTTCAAATGGCCGAAGGAAGCCTATACCTATGGCGACAGCAATTGCTGGGACGCAGGGAAGCGATATCCCGATTGCAGCACGGGCAAGGTGATGGGCTTTTCGCCCAACGGCAACGTCCAGCTCTATTATTATCGTAGCGACATCTTCAAGGAGAAGGGCCTCAAGCCGCCGGCGACCTTCGACGAGGTGCTCGCCGACTGCAAGCTGTTGCACAATCCACCGGCCACCTATGGCTATCTGCAGCGCGGCGAGAAGGGCAACGGCATCTTCTATGACTGGATGGCCTATATGCTCAGCTATGGCGCCAGGGCCGAGGCCGATCCTGCCCATGGCGACTACACCGTGACGATCAACAGCCCGCAGGCCAAGGCGGCGCTCGACAAGTTCATCGAGGTGAGCCGGAATTGCGGCCCCGCCAATTATGCGAGCCTGGGCCAGGGCGACGTCATCCAGCTCATGCAGACCGGCAAGGGCATGCAGGGGCATGCCGTGGTCGCGGCCTTCCCGAATTTCGACGATCCCCGAAAGTCCGCCGTGGTCGGTCAGATCGATGCGGCCATCCTGCCCAAGGCGAGCGCCGAGGCGGAACCCGGCATCGCCATCGGCAACCTGATCCTGGCGGTGCCCGCCAATGCCTCGGAAGCCGGCAAGAAAGGGGCGGTGGCCTTCGCCAAATGGTTCCTGACCTATGGCGCGCAATATGCCTATGCCGAGGCCGGCGGCATTCCGGTGCGCGGCGACGTGCTCTCCTCCGACCTCAGAAACCGGCCCGAGTTTCGCTGGATGGCAGCCTATCAGGACTCGCTGAAACATGGCCGCCAAGTCTTCTTCTATGCGGAAGGCACCACCATCAGCAACAATGTCGGCCTGCGCATCAACCAGGCCCTGGTCGGGGAGATGAGTTCGGCCGCCGCCCTCAACCAGATCGCCCGGGAAATGAAGGCCCTCTTCGAGAAGAACGGCCGCAAGACCGGCATGCTGCCACCCTTGCCGGAATGAGCCTGGCAATCGCACAGGGGACGGGAGGAGGCGGCTTGCCGTGAAAAAGGCGCCGCCATTCTGGAAAGGGGAAAGTGTGTCCGATTTCGTCGACCGCCACCTCGCCTGGTTCATGCTGGGGCCGGCCATGCTGGTCCTGCTCGCCTTGACGATCTATCCCGTGCTCAACCTGATAGCGATGGCGTTCGCCGACATCCGCTTCGAACAGGCGCGGGAAATCTGGACCTTCCGGCCCCTGGATAATCTGCGCCAGCTCGCTGGAGACGAGGTCTTCCGGCGAGCCTTGCTCAACACCATCGTCTTCGCCGTGGCGGCCGTCTGCCTGGAAATGCTGATCGGGCTGGCATTGGCCATTCTGGTCTCTTCATTGAGCGGCCTGAAGGGACTGGTGCGGACCACCCTCATCCTGCCCGTCCTGATGCCCCCCGTGGCCATCGGCTCGATGTGGAAGCTGATGTACAATCTCGATTTCGGCGTGCTGAATCAGGCCGTGACCGCCCTTGGCCTGCAGCCGATCAACTGGCTCGGTTCGAGCTCCCTCGCCTTGATATCGGTGATCATCGTCGACGTCTGGCATTGGACGCCCTTCGTCTTCCTCATCCTGTTCGCCTCGGTCGAGGGCATCTCGAAGGAGATCATCGATGCCGCCAGGCTGGATGGCGCAGGCAATTGGGGCATCGTCACCCGTATCATCGTGCCCTTGATCTGGCCGCCGCTGCTGGTGGCCGCGCTGTTTCGCATCATCATGGCCTTCAAGGTGTTCGACCAGGTGTTCCTGCTCACCTCCGGCGGCCCCGGCAATGCCACCGAGGTCATCAGCCTTCATCTCTACAAGGTCTATTTCCAGGAGAACCAGCTCGGCTACGGCTCGATGCTGTCGCTGGCGATCATCCTGGCGCTGCTCTGCTTCATATGGATCAGCCGGCGTGCCGGCAAAGCCATGGAGCCACGCTGATGCTGGTGCTTCACGGCCACTCCCGAGCCATCGGCTACGGCCTGATCGCCCTCGGCGTTTTCATCACCATCGCCCCCTTCCTGTGGATCGCCCTGCAATCGCTGAAGAACGAGATCGATATCCTGCGCGGAAGCTGGCTGTTCGCGCCGAACGGCTTCAACTATGCCGACGTGCTCTATTCCAGGCGCTCGGACTTTCCCGTCAATATCCTCAACAGCCTCATCGTCGCCTCGAGCTCCACGATCTCAGTGCTGGTGATCGGCACGCTCGCCGCCTATGCGCTGACCCGGTTGCAGGTGAAGCCCTGGGTCTCCCGGCTGTTCCTGGGCTGGACGCTGATCTTCAACATGCTGCCGACCCTGACCCTGGTCGGCCCCTGGTACCTGATCTTCCGCCAGATCGGCCTGGCAAGCTCGCTGACGGCCCTGGTGCTGACCCATATCGCCCTCAACCTGCCGATGACGATCTGGATGATGATGGCCTATTTCCGCGAGCTGCCGCAGGAGCTCGAGGATGCGGCCCGCGTGGATGGCTGCCGCCAGATCGATGCCTTCTGGAGGATCCTGCTGCCCTTGACCACGCCCGGCCTGATTGCAGCGGGCGTGCTGGCCTTCGTGTTCTCGTGGAACGAATTCTCGGTCGCGCTGACATTGACGGACCGCGCGACCGCAACGGTGCCGGTGGCCGTCGCCCGCTTTGCCCAGCAGTTCGAGGTGCAATATGGCCAGATGGCTGCCGCCTCGGTGCTCTCCACCATCCCCGCTTTGGTGCTGATGTTCTTCGGCCAGCGCTTCGTGGTACAGGGGCTGACCATGGGCGCGGTGAAGTGACGGCACCTGCCGAAGACTGACAGGTGCTGGAGAGAAGACGGCCCGATCGCCGTCCGCTTCATGCAAAGGCTGGGCTCAGCCCTTGTTGTTGGCCTTGTAGCGATCGATCGCCTCGAGGATCATCGCCTCGGCTTCCTTGGCGTCGCCCCACCCCTCGACCTTGACCCACTTGTTCTTCTCGAGGTCCTTGTAGTGCTCGAAGAAGTGCTCGATCTGCTTGAGGGTGATCTCGGGCAGATCGGTGTAGTTGTGCACCTTCTCGTAGCGGCGGGTCAGGCGCGGCACGGGCACGGCGATGATCTTCTCGTCGCCGCCGGACTCGTCACGCATCTTCAGGACACCGACCGGGCGCACGGCGATCACGGCACCGGGAATGATGCCGCGCTGATTGGCGATCAAGACGTCGATGGGATCGCCGTCATCCGACAGCGTGTGGGGTACGAAGCCGTAATTGCCGGGGTAGCGCATCGGCGTGTAGAGGAAGCGATCGACCACGAGCGCGCCGGAATCCTTGTCCATCTCATATTTGATGGGCTCGCCACCGACGGGAACTTCGACAATGACATTCACCTCGTGCGGCGGATTGCGTCCGGTCGAGATCGCTTCGATACGCATCGTAGATCACATCCTGGTTGGGCCGGCTCTGGCGCAGGATGCCTCCAGACCCCGATCAGACTGCAGCCTTAGGCGGAACACGCATGGGTTTCAACCCGAAGATCACAAGAATATGATGCTGGTTTCACGAGAAACACAGTAAACGGCTCATCCCGTCACGGCAGCGTCACAACGGAAGCCGGCGCGGCAACACCGATCTATGCTTCGAAGACATGGGCCGGTCCGGCCACGCTCAAACGTACGCGCGTGCCGGTCGGCGGCAGATCGAGGCCGGTTCCGCTGATGCGGAGTCGATTGCCATCGGCCAGCTGCACCGTCACGGCCCGCAGGGCACCACCGAATTCGACGTCCACCACGCTGGCAAAGCAGCCCTGCGCGGCCTCGTCCGCACTTGGGGTGAACTTGACCTGCTCGGGGCGCAGCATCAGCTCGATGTCTCCCCGCTGGCCATGCGTCCCGGCCGCGAGGCGTCCGAGCACGCAATCGACCCAGCCGACCCCGGCCTGCCCCTTGAGCAGGATGGCCTCGCCCAGGAAGAGCGCCGTCTCGCGGTCCCGCGGCCGGCGGTAGAGGTCGTGCGGTGCGCCGGCCTGTACCAGCCGGCCCTCGCGCAGCACGGCGACCTGGTCGGCAAAGGACAGCGCTTCGGTCTGATCGTGGGTGACCAGGATGGTGGTGACGCCGGCTTCCTGCAGCAGCGCCGCCACCGCCTTGCGGGTTGCCTCGCGCAGGCCGGTATCGAGGGCCGAGAAAGGCTCGTCCAGCAGCATGAGCTTGGGCTGGCGTGCCAGCGCCCGCGCCAGCGCCACGCGTTGCTGCTGCCCGCCGGAAAGTTGGTGCGGCCGGCGCTCCAGCAAGCGCGGATCGAGATCGACGGTACGCATCAGTGCGCGAATGCGGTCGTCCCGGCCCGTCGCACCCCGCTCCAGGCCGAAGCCGATATTGTCGGCGATGGTGAGGTGGGGAAAGAGCGCCCCGTCCTGTGTGACGAAGCCGATGCCGCGCCGATGGGCGGGCACGATGGCGGGACCATCCGCCAGGACGGTGCCGTTCAGGGCGATGCGGCCAGCATCCGGTCCCTCGAAACCGGCGATCAGCCGGAGCAGCGTGGTCTTGCCGGATCCGGAGGGGCCGACGATGGCGGTGCGGCTGCCCGAGGCGACCTCCAGGCTGACATCATCGAGCGCCACCATGGCGCCATAGCGCTTGCCGGCCTTGTCTATGCTCAGGAAACTCATTGGCCGATCGATCGCCTGGACTGGTAGTGGAGCAGGAGGGTGAGAGGCAGCGACAGCAGCACCATCAAGAGTGCAAAGGGCGCCGCCGCCACATAGTCGATGTCGTTGGTCAGTGACCAGAACCGCGTCGACAGGGTGACCGTGCCGTTGGGCGCCAGCATCAGGGTCGCGGTCAGCTCCGTGGTAATGCCGAGGGCGACCAGCGCCATGCTCGCCGCGACGCCGGGGGCCGACAGGCGCATGGTCACCTGCCAGATCGCCTTCAGCGGCGGGCGCCCCAGCGCCATCGCGGCCCGTTCGAGCTCGACGGGAGCCTGCGCCAGGCTGGCCCGCAGCCCGACCACTGCCCGCGGCAGGAACATCAGGCCATAGGCGAGCAGCAAGGTCGTCATGGTCTGGTAGAGCGGCAGGGCGACGCGCACCGTGATCGTCACCAGCGCCAGCGCCACCACCACGCCCGGCAGCGAGCCGACATAATAATGGCAGGCTTCCAGCACCTTCTGCAGGCGGCCCGGCGCGCGCACCGACAGCCAGGCCATCGGCAGGGCGGCCAATGTGGTGGCGGCTCCGCCGAGCAAGGCCAGGCCGAGCGTCTGGCCGAGCGCGGAGCCGATGTCATCGGAGGACCAGGCGGCCGCGCCACCGAGATAGAGCCAGCGCGCCAGCGTCAGCAGCGGCACGCCGAGCGACAGGAGCGCGAGACCGAGCGGCAGTGCCAGCCAGACCAGGGTGCCACGGCCGAGCCGGGCGCGGGCCGCCGGACGCGCGGCGCCGGAACCGACGCGGGCATAGCGCTCCTGGCCGCGCACCCGGTTCTCGAGCCCCAGCAGCACGAGGCAGGCGAGCACCAGCACGCCGGCCAGCATGTTGGCGGCCGGGCCGTTATAGGCCGACTGGAACTGGTCGACGATCGCCGTCGAGAAAGTGTCGAACTCGATCATGGCATAGAGGCCGTATTCGGCGAGCAGGTGCAGGCCGACCAGCAGCGAGCCGCCGCAGATCGCCAGCCGCAATTGCGGCAGGATCACCCGGAAGAACACGCGCGAGGGCGACTGGCCCAGGCTTGCCGCCACGTCCTCGAGCGCCGGGTCGAGCCGCCGCATCTGGGCTGCCACCGGCAGATAGAGGAAGGGCAGATAGGCCATGATCGAGACAAGCACACCGCTCCACAGGCCGCGCATGCCCGGAACGAGGCTGATCCAGGCATAGGAATGCACGAAGGCCGGTACGCCGAGCGGCGCCACCGCCAGCCACGACCAGAGGCGTGCGCCCGGCAGGTCGCTGCGCTCGGTGAGCCAGGCCAGCGCCACCGCCAGCACGATGGCGATGGGAATGGTGACGGCCTCGAGCAGGACGGTATTGACCAGCAATTCGCCGACCCGCGGGCGCACCACCAGTTCATAGACGGTCTGCCATCCCGTCTGGGCGGTGATGAAGACCACGAAGCCGAGCGGCAGCAGGGCGACCAGGGACACCAGCACCGCAGCCAAGGCAACGGCGTCACGCCCGGTGAAGCCGGGGGATGATACGCGCAGACTGCCGATTTCGGGCTGGGATGGCGACGATGACACGAGGTGTCCTGAAATGCGAAGGCCTCCGGCGCAGAGCCGGAGGCGCGATGATGTCAGGTTTGCGACGGTGGCGCCATAGCGGGTTCCCCGGGTGCACGGACGTCCCGTCCGTTCTTGAAACCACTGCGCCCCACGAGAAAGGAGGAGGCGGGCGAGACGCCCGCGCACCCGGAGTCTATCAAAGCAGGCCGGCCGCCGTCATCAGGTCGGAGACCTTCTTGGAGTTGAGCTGGGCCGGATCGAGCTTGGGCGCATTGAGGTCGGCCAGGGGCACCAGCTTGGGGTTGGAAGCGGCATCCTTGCCGACAGCATATTCGAAGGACGTACCGGTCTTGAGGATCTCCTGGCCGCCCTTGCCGGCGATCCACTTCACGAAGGCCTCGGCTTCCTTCTTATGCTTGCTGGAAGCGAGCACGCCACCGCCCGAGATGCTGACGAAAGCGCCCGGATCCTGGTTGCGGAAATAATGCAGCGCGACGTTCTTGGAATTCTCGCCGGTCTTGGCCTGGTCGCCGAACCAGTAATACTGGTAGATGATCGCACCTTCGACCTCGCCGTCATTCACGCCCTTCATGGCGATGCCATTCTTCTTGAACGGCTTGACGTTGGCCTTCATGCCCTTGAGCCAGGTCGCCGTGGCTTCCTCGCCCTTCAGGGCCAGCAAGGCGCTGACGATGGCCTGGAAATCGGCACCGGCCGGTGCTGCGCCCCAGCGCCCCTTCCAGGCCGGATCAGCTAGGTCGAGCAGGGACTTCGGCAGCTTGTCCTCGGTCAGCTTGGTCTTGTTGTAGGCGAACACGGTGGTGCGGGCGGCGATGCCGATCCAGCGGCCATGCGAGGGCTTGAAGGCCTCGGGCACCTCGGCCAGCGTCTCGGCCGAGAGCGGCGCGAACAGCTTGGCATTGTCGACCAGCACCATCGCCGGCGAATTCTCGGTGAGGAAGACGTCGGCGGGCGACTTGTCACCCTCCTGCACCAGCTGGTTGCCGAGCTCGGTGTCGCCGCCATTGCGCAGCGTCACCTTGATGCCGGTCTCCTTGGTGAAAGCCTCGGCCCAGGCCTTGGTCAGGCTTTCATGCTGCGCATTATAGACCGTGATACCCGCATCCTCGGCCTGGGCGGCCAGGGGAGCAGCGATCAGGGCGGCGGCAAGGGCAACGGCCCCGGCCAGCGCTGCACGGCGATGCGGCAGGAAAACTTTCATCAGAACCTCTATCGGTTGGCTTCAGCCAAGGGATGATTGAACACCCGATCTCTAGGCTCACCGAGAAGTTCCCGTCAAACTCTTTAGATTAGAATTAGAATTATTAAAAACTATAAATCGAATCTGTTTATTTCGAGAATGACATCTGGCCTCTCCGGAATGACGAGAGGAGAACTTTCGTCTTCCCGGCAAGCATCGAATTAGACATCGGATTTTCTATTGGCCAGCGTAGCCAGATCCAGGATTACAAATGCGTAACGGGCGGCTGGGGGCCGGAAGCGCCGCTTGCGCCAGGCTTTGGCGCGCCGGCCTGCTTGCCAGCGGAAGGACAACCAAGGCGCCATTCATCGATGGCCGCCGGACTCTCATGACGGAAATCGACGGACCGCGGGCAGGACGAGACAACGAGGCGGAAAAGTCCAGGCCTGGTTCAGGCGCCCCAGGCGAAAGCGATCTTCTGCAGCTTCACCTCGCCGAAGCGCTCCACCATGCTGTCCACGGATTCGCCGCCGAGGCGCCGGTAGAAATCACAGGCTCGCACATTGTCGGCCAGCGCCCACACCACCATGCCCTTGACGTCGTGACCGTTGAGATCGCGGCGCACCGCGTTGAACAGCCGCTTGCCCAGGCCGATGCCCTGATATTCCGGACGCAGATAAAGCTCGAAGATCTCGCCTTGATAGGGCAGGCCGACGGCCCGGTTGCGGCCATAGGTGGCATAGCCGGCGATCACGCCGCCAAAGGACATCACCACGATGCGGGTCTTGCGGTCGATGGCATAGCGCCACCATTTGGCACCGCGCCGCTCGACCAGGCGTTCGAGCTCCCGGCCGGGAATCACGCCACGATAGGCATAACGCCAAGCGGCGTCATGCACATCGGCGATGGCGTGGGCGTCGTCCGGGCGAGCCAAACGGATTTCGATGGCGTCGGTGCTCATGGTGGGAGGATAAGCGGGGCTGGCCGGTTCCTGCAAGTGAATTGCTCGTAGGAATGCGCTTCCCGAAGCAGTGCGCATCGCAGCGGCTCTACTGTTTTCCTTCAGGGCCTTGTTTAGACACGCCTTTGCGATTTTGACGATTCCCCGATCGAAAAGCGCCATGGCGTCGCGCCGGCCCGCCGCGGCGCACAAATCTGTTGCAAGCCGGACGCCCAGCCTGTTGAAAGGCCTGGAAAGGACCCGGCATGACTTCTCACCTCGCAAGCGCCCTTCCCGTTCCGGCGGATCATCCCGTGGCGGCCAGCGGAAGAATCGGCGTTCTCCTGGTCAATTTGGGCACACCGGACGCGCCGACCTACTGGCCGATGCGGCGCTATCTCAAGGAATTCCTGTCCGACCGGCGGGTCATCGAAGTCTCGCGCCTGTTGTGGTGGCCGCTGCTCAACGGCATCATCCTGACGACGCGCCCCGGCAAGAGCGGCGCCAAATATGCCTCGATCTGGGACAAGGCCGAGAACGCCTCGCCTCTCCTCGTCATCACCCGGCGCCAGACCGAAAAGCTGGCCGAGACCTTCGCCGCCGATTCGCGCCTCACGGTGGATTTTGCCATGCGCTACGGCAATCCCTCCATCGCCTCGCGCATCGACGCCCTGCGCACCAAGGGCTGCGACCGTATCCTGATCGTGCCGCTCTATCCCCAATATGCGGCGGCGACCAGCGCCACGGTCTGCGACAAGGCCTTCGAGCACCTGATGACCCTGCGCTGGCAGCCGGCCGTGCGCATCGCGCCGCAATGGCATGACGACCCCGTCTATATCGAAGCCCTTGCCAGCTCCGTGCGCCAATCCCTCGCCAAGCTCGACTTCGAGCCGGAGGTGCTGCTCGCCTCCTTCCACGGCGTGCCCAAGAACTACCTGATCCAGGGCGACCCCTATTACTGTTTTGCCATGAAGACGGGACGGCTCCTGCGCGAGGCGCTCGGCTTCAGCGAGGACCGCTTCAAGATCACCTTCCAGTCCCGTTTCGGCAAGGAGGAATGGCTCAAGCCCTATACGGACGAAACCGTAGAAGGGTTGGCCAAATCGGGCGTGAAGCGCCTCGCCATCGTGGCGCCCGGCTTCGTGGCCGACTGCCTGGAAACGCTGGAAGAACTCGGCGAGGAGAACAAGGAGATCTTCCAGCACCATGGCGGCGAGCATTTCGCCTATCTGCCCTGTCTGAACGACAGCCCCGAGGGCCAGCGCGTGCTCGAGCACGTGGTCGGGCGCGAATTGCAGGGCTGGGTCTGACGGGCGGCTCGCGACTTGGTGTCATACCAACGGTATTGACGCTTGACCGCTCAAGTACCGTCATTGCGAGCGTAGCGAAGCAAGCCAGAGCTGGAAACCGTGGCGGTCATGCCTCCTGGATTGCTTCGCCATGCCAATCCTGCGGATTGGCAGAGCTCGCAATGACGCGGGGGTCAAACATCGCGGCCGTCGATATTATCTCACTTCAGGATGGCGGCCGCCCGGTCGAGGGCCGGGCCGAAGCCCTTGAGCGAGACCGTGAAGACGAGCGGCTTCACACTGTCGTCGACCGACTTGGCCGTGAGCTTGAGCTGCTTGCCGGCCTTGAGCGCCGTGATGGTGTTGGCATCGAGCGCCAGCGGCACCAGGCAGCCGGCCGGGATGCAGGTCTTGTAGTTCAGCGGCTTGCCACTGGTCCCGGCATCCAAGGCGAGGGACACGCCAGCATCGAATTGCAGGCCGAACGGCATCACGAGATTGCCGCTGGTGCCGCCATCGGCCGTGGGGTTCAGCTCGACCGCCAGCACGCGCTGGCCGGTCTTGGTGTCGCTCTGCACCTGCTGGACCGCACATTGCTTGGCATTGTTGACGACATTGCAGAGCACCCGCCAGTCCTCATAGCTCTCCTGGATGGAGGAAGCCCCGCCGGGCAGCGGCGATTTGGCAGGCGCGGGGTCCTGGGCCTGAGTCTGGGCCTGGGCGGCGCTCACCAGAAGGGCAAAAGCGAGACTAAGGCTGGTCTTCAGCATCGATTCCTCACGGCAGAAAGGCCTCATGCCCGATAGGGGCAACGGCCGCAGCCATGACACGAATATCGGCGTCTGGCGATAGGCCCCTGCCGAAAATCCCGACGCTTTCGACACTCGATATGCCGCTGCGGTAGCATGGCACGCCCCAACCTCCCAGAGTCGGCCCTTTCTCCTTGACTTGCCTCGCCTTCGCGATCCAACTGGCTAGGGGAAAGATCCGGGGCAGCTTGCACGAGGTGACGACCATGGACGTCGACAAGGCCATTGCACTGGTTTCCGCGGCCGGTATCGAACTCACCGATCGACGCCGCAACGGCAGCGATGACGGCTGGTCCCTCAGCTTCTCCAATGGCGCGGGACTGGAGGTCCGGGACAATGGCGAGGTTTCCGCCACCGGCAAGGGCGCCGAGGCCGTCGCGAGCCTGCTCGGGCTGCCGGCAAAGTCGGCCGGTAGCTGACGCAAACAAACGGGAACCGGGCTGCCAGTTCGGCTCAAGCCTTCATTTTGCCGGCTCGTAGCCGTCGGTCAGCGTACCGAGAAAGACCACGACATCGTCGATCTCGGCCGGCGTCAGGGCCGGTTCGTCGCCGGCCTTGCGGTCGAAGGGCGGATCGGTGTTGATGTTCGCCTTCGCCGCCTCGGGCAGGTCGTCATATTTGTCGATGCTGCCATCGGCTTTGCGCGGATACCAGCGTTCCGGATGGGTCTCGCGCTCGACATAGAAGCGCACGGCATCGCGCAGGGAATGCATGGCGCCATTGTGGAAGAAGGTCTTGCGCAGGGCGACATTGCGCAGGGTCGGCGTGCGGAACAGGCCGCAATAATCCTCGCGTTTCAGGAAGTCGGTGCGCAGCGGCCCGCACAGGCCGAGATCGTGATAGGCCGGATCCTTGTTGGCGGGAATGTCGGGGTTGCGCGGCACCGCGAGCGCGATCTGGCCGTAATCGGTGAATTGGGGCGGCGTGCCGTCATTGCCGCGCTGACTGATGTGGCAGGAGGCGCAATTGCCCTTGTCGGCCGCGTTGAACAGATCGAGACCCCGTGCCTCCTGGGGCGTGAGCTCGGCCTTGCCGGCGAGCACCGCGTCATATTTGCTCGAATAGGGATAGAAGGTCCGGTAGTCCTGCTGGAACACCTCGAGCGCCTTCAGGGCCGTCTTGTAGACGAGGTCCGGGTCGCCGGCCGCCTTCGGCCCGGCAATGGCGGCGATGGCCTTGCCATGACCGGCGGCGAGCACGCGGCGAGCCACTTCCGCCCCATCCCGATTGCCCATCTCGAAATCCGAAAGCAGCGGAATCCTGGCCTGATCCGCCCCGCGATCGACCCGCCCATCCCAGGTCAAGCCGCCCGTGGGACCATTGTCGATACTTTCGTCGGCCTCGTCCTCGGAATCGTAGAAATGCTCGGTGAAGGGCGGCACCACCTGCAGATATTTCAGCGAAGGTACGGCGCGCATGCCCGGCTGATGCATGTCGCCGCCGCCGAGTTGTACCGCGTGGTCGTTCACCGGCCCGAAGGCATGGGCGGGATCGTGGCAGGAGGAACAGGCCAACTTGCCCGAGCCCGACAGGGACGGGTCGAAGAAGAGGGTGCGGCCGAGAGCACCGAGCGCCTGCGCCTGCTGGCGCACCTGTGCCCGCGACATCGCGCGGGACCCGTCCTGGCCGGCCTGGACCGAGGTCATCGCCAGCACCGGCAGGGCGAGCCCCACGACGACGCCCCATTGCCTCACACGTCTGTTGCAAAGAAAGCTTATGGCTGCATTCCTTCATTGCGATCGGGGGTGGCGTCTTCAGCCGGCCCGGCTAAGATGAGGGGCTGTGGGGGACGATAGCAACAAGCAAATCGAGGCAGGAGACCCAGATGCGCATGAAATCGGCGGCGGTCGTGTATGCGTTGAGCCTTTCCATCGGTGCCTTCGGATCGGCGCTGGCTGCCGAAGGCACGGGCGGCCAGAAGGCCAAGCCTGCGCCTGGAGCGTCCGAGGACCTGAAGCTGATCGATACCGTGGTGGTGATCTATGCCGAGAACCGCAGCTTCGATAATCTCTATGGCAGCTTTCCGGGTGCCAATGGCGTGGCGAAGGCACCGGCGACCGCCCGCATCCAGCGTGATCGCGACGGCAAGCCCTTCCGAGAATTGCCGCCGATCTGGGAAGGCCTGACCGCCAAGGGGGTGACGCCGCCGGTGACCCAAGCCGAGACCGAGCATCTGCCCAACCGTCCCTTCCACGCGGACGACCCCAAGGGCTTCAACCTCGGCTACGGCACCATCACGCGCGACCTCTGGCATCGCTATTACCAGAACCAGATGCAGATCAATGGCGGGCGCAACGACAAATTCGTCGCCTATGCCGATTCAGGGGCCCTCTCGGTCAGCCTGTGGGACGGCTCGAAAACTGCCATGTGGAAGGTCGCCCAGAAATACGTGCTGGCCGACAATTTCTTCATGGGCGGCTTCGGCGGCTCCTTCTTCAACCATCAATGGCTGGTGTGCGCCTGCGCGCCCTATTACCCCAATGCCGACACCAATCCGGCCAAGCCGTCGATCGCCGTGGTCGAACCCGACGGGGTGACGCTCAAGGCAGCTGCCAATTCGCCGAAATCGGCAATGGACGGCATCCCGAAATTTGCCGGCGATGGCAATCTCACGCCTGATTTCTATGCCGTGAATACCATGCAGCCGCCCTATCAGCCGAGCGGCAACGAGCCGGCCAAGGATGGCGACAAGGCATTTGCCGATCCGGCCAAGCCGACGACGCTGCCGCCTCAGACCGAACCGACCATCGGGGACCTGCTCAGCCTCAAGCATGTGAGCTGGGCCTGGTATGGCGGCGCCTGGCAGGATGTGCTCGACCATGGCAACAAGACGCCGATCCCGAACTTCCAGTATCACCACCAGCCCCTGAACTATTATGCCAGCTTCGCACCGGGTACCCCGGCCCGGGCCGAGCATCTGCGCGACGGCGGCCTGGCGGGCGTCGAATTCATCAAGGCGATCGACGCCGGCAAACTGCCCCAAGTCTCCTTCTACAAGCCGCAGGGCAACCTCAACGAGCATTCGGGCTATGCCGACATCCAGGCGGGCGATGCCCATATCGCCGACGTGATCGCTCATCTCGAGAAGAGCCCGCAATGGCCGCATATGCTCGTCGTCGTCACCTATGACGAGAATGGCGGCCTGTGGGACCACGTCGCCCCGCCCAAGGGCGACCGCTGGGGCCCCGGCTCGCGTATCCCGGCGATCATCGTCTCGCCCTATGCCCGCCGCGGCTTCGTCGACCATGCGCCGATGGACACCACCTCGATCCTGCGCTTCATCACGCGCCGCTTCGAGCTGCCGACCCTGCACGGCATCACCGTGCGCGACACCGCGATGGCCGCCCGCAAGCAGAAGCCCCTCGGCGACCTGACCAGCGCGCTGGTGTTGAAGGACAAATGAGGGCGGCGGCCTATCGCGGACCACACAAAATAAAGCGCGACTATCCCTCCCCGACTTCGGGGAGGTCGCGCACACAGTTTGTGTGCGCTGGGACCGGCACAGCCGGGCCGGGTGGGGGAGAGTGGCGCGGCCTTGGGATTCCATGGCTTTCGAAGCACCACTCTCCCCCTTCCGTCACCGCTCCGCGGCGACACCTTCCCCGAAGCCGGGGAAGGATAGTGGCGCTTTACTCCGATAGGGCTGTGTCGGTGACCCTCCTTATCAGGTCGGGCGGGATCACCCTTCCTCTTCCTCCCACCGGCCGCGCAATGCCTCGAAGATCGTATCGATCACAGAGGCAAGCGCATGATCGACGTCATGGTTCGAAAAGCGCAGTACCTTGAACCCGCGTTCTGCCAGGAAGGCATCGCGGATACCACCCCGGGCAAGCCCTTCAGGCATTGCATGCTGGTTGCCGTCGACTTCGACGACCAGGCGTCTACGCAGACAGGCAAAATCCGCGACATAGCGACCGATCAGAACCTGGCGGCGGATGTGGACCCCTCGGGTCGCAACGCACGCAGCTGCTGCCAGAGCTTGACTTCCTGCAAGGTCAGCTTTTTGCGCAACGGCCTCGCCTGCTTCCCTACCCCGCTAGGGCCAGGAACCTCTCCACCTCTTCCCCTTTCGTCGCGAAGGAGGTGACCAGGCGTACCAGGTCCGCATCGTCGGCGGGCCGGCGGTCGGCGGGCAGGCCATGGACGGGCCATTCATAGAGGCGGGCGCCGGCCTGCCTCAACTGGGCGATCATCGCTTTCGGCAGGACGGCGAAGACTTCGTTGGCCTGCGTCTCATAGCCGAGCCGATGACCTGCCGCGACGAGGCCCTGCGACAAAGCCGTCGCCATCGCATTGGCGTGGCGGGCAAGATCGAGCCAGTGGTCGTTCTCCAGCATGGCCAGGAACTGGGCGGCGATCGGCCAGGCCTTGGAAACGACGTGGCCGCTGCGCTTGCGCAGCCATTCGAGCTCGGCGGCCTTCTCCGGCTCGAACAGCAGGACGGCCTCGGCCATCAGGGCACCGTTCTTGGTGAGGCCGAAGGCGAGGGCATCGACGCCGGCCTTCCAGGTGATGTCGGCCGGGCTGATGCCATCGGCCTTTGCGAGGAAGGCGAAGGCATTGGCGAAGCGCGCGCCATCCATATGCACCTTGAGGCCGCGTGCCCGGGCGATCTCGGTCAGGGCCGTGATCTCGCCGCGGCGATAGACGGTGCCGCTTTCCGTCGCCTGGGTGATCGACAGCACGGCAGGCCTTGGAATGGCAGAGCCCGAACCGGAGCCACGCGCCAGCGTAGCCTCCAGCCCGGCCGGCGTCAGCTTGCCCCCGGCGCCGGCGATCGGCACCAAGCGCGCACCCTGGGTGAAGAACTCCGGCGCGCCGGCCTCGTCGCCGACGATATGCGCCTCCTCATAGGCATAGACAGCGCCATAAGGCGGGCTGAGGGCGCTCAGGGCCAGGGAATTGGCGGCACTGCCGGTGGCGGCGAAGAGCACGCCGACCTCGCGACCGAACAGATCGGCCAGGCGTGCCTTCAATTCACGGGTGAGATCATCCTGCCCATAGGCAGGGGCGATACCATCGGCGCCGCGGGCAAGCGCCTCGATGATCCTGGGGCTGGCTCCAGCCCAATTGTCGCTGGCAAAATTCATGCCTTGAAGTAGAGCGCTCCGACCCTGATGCGCAAGGGGGAAGAGGCAAGCGCTCCGGTGCGACGCGTCAGCGCTCCCAGCCCTTGCCGCGCGGCCAGGGCAGCAGGACGAAGCTGGCGATGCCGGCGGCCAACAGCACGATGATCACCGCAAACACGGGCAGGTAGGGATCGGCATCCCGGGCCGCAGCGAAGGATCCCACCAGCCCCGTCAGCCATTGCATCACGGCGACGCCGAGGAAAATGGCGGTGTTGAACACGGCGAAGGCCCGGCCGGCGACCGCATCGGCATAGGCGGCGCGGACATCGGCATATTGCAGGATGAAATAGCCGGTCATGAAGCCGAGCAGGACCACCGCGGCGATATCGACGAGGCTCGACGACTGTCCCGCCAGGGCCGCAAAGGCGGCCATGTAAAGGGCCGCGCTAGCGACGATCCAACAGCGCCGACCGCGATTGCCGGGCTTGAGCAGGCCGAAAACGGGCGGGCCGAGCAGGGCTGCGAGCGAGGTCGCCAGCATGATGTGGCCACTGACGACGAGGCCGAAGCCGTGCCGGTCCATCAGCATCGGCACGGCCCACAGGCCGCGCAAGGTGAGGAAGGCCGCATAGGAGACACCGCCGAGCAGCAGGATGCCAAGCGTATGCCTCTGCGCGAGAAGCGGCCCGATCTCAGCGAAGGCGACGGACAGGTTTGGGCGGCCACGTCCCGGCGCAGGCGCTTCGTCGCGGACGAGCAGGACATTGGCGACGAGAACGAGGATCGAAAGCGCGGCCAGCGCCAGGAAGCCGGCCCGCCACGACCAGGTTTCCACCACCAAGGCGAGCGGCGTGCCGGTCATCAACATGCCGATGCCGCTGAAGCTCAGCACCAGACCGGAGAGCCGCGCAAATTGCCTGGCCGGATAGCGGTTGGTGACGAAGACGATGGCACCGAGGAAGGCCGGCGCGCAACCGACGCCGATCAGAACCTGGCTGGCAATCAGTACGGGCAGATTGGGCGCGAGGGCGGAGACCAGCGCACCGAGGCAGGCGAGCAGGAAGGCGGCACAGACGGTACGGCGCGGTCCGAACAGGTCGAGGGCCACGCCGATGGGGATCTGCGCCAGCGCGAAGGACAAATGAAAGGCACCGGCGAACAGGCCAATCTCCTGGGTGGAGGCCCCAAATTCCAGCTTGAGTTCGCCGGCGAACAGAGTTGCGACGGTGCGGAACGCCTGGCTCATGGCCGCCACCGCCGAGAGAGCCGCCAGCATCGCCCAGAGCGGGACGCCAGCCCCGGCACTCGCGGTCTCCGCCTGCCGGGGAGACGTCCCCCCCAAAGCGCGGCCGTTTCCTGTCAGTGCGGCGCTGGTGTCGCGGTCCATGGCGCCCTCCTCGCGGTGGGTTCGGTGTCTATATAACCATCATGATGGTTAGTATTGTCGAACCGGCCGCGTTGACTGTCAACCCCCAAGGCGGTTAGAATTCCTTCAGGCTTGCCGTTCCCGTGTTCCGGCCAGCCGGAACCGGCCTGGGCTCGCAGGGATGCCATGACGTTGATTTCACCGGTGCGCGATGACCTGTGCATCGCCTTCGCGAATACCCGTTCCTGGCGAGGACGGGAGACGCCGGTCGAGCGGCTGCACGGCGTGGCGGATCTGCTCGCCTGGACGAAGCGGACCGGTGGAGAGGCGGGCGAACGCATCGAACAGGCCGGCCGCTGGGCCGGTGAACATCCTGATGATGCCGACCGCCTCTTCGACGAGGCGATCCGGCTGCGCGAAGCCCTTTATCGTGCACTGGCCGCAATCGCCGAGAAACAAGCCGTCGAGGAGCGCGACTTCGCCGCTCTCGCCCAGGCCATCGCCCAGGCTCCCACCCGCAGCCGCCTGGTGCGCACGACGGACGGCTATGCCTGGCATGTCGGGCCTTTCGCAGCTTCGCCGGCACATCTGCTCGCCCCGGTGCTGTGGTCGGCCGGCGATCTCATTCCCGCCGCCGCGCGATACCGCATCCGGCGCTGTGCCAATCCCGAATGCCGCTTCCTCTTTCTCGACGAGAGCAAGAGCGGGACCCGGCGCTGGTGCGACATGGCCACCTGCGGCAATCGCGCCAAGGCCAGCCGGCACTATGCCAAGGTCAGGCAGGATGCAGGCTGAGCAGAGTGTCTCTGACAGCTGACCGGTGATTGCCCATGCCCGCCCACGACGGTTGCGCAGCCCCTCACCTCTATTCTCTCCCCGTAAGGACGCGCGAGGAGACCTCGGCCGGTCACGCCTCACCGAAAACGTGCTGTCTCGCCCAACCGTCGGGCGAGATGCATAGTCTGAGCATCGATCGCAACGCCTGCGTCCCCTCGCCCTGCTCTTGCGGGGAGAGGATAGAGGTGAGGGGCAGCGCGGCACCAACAAGACCACGGCCCCCGGCAGCCATCGCACCCCCGCCTCAGGCGAACGCAACCTTGCGGCCGGTCCAGCGGGCGATCAGGGCGTCGAGGGAGAAGAAGCCGCCACCGAATTTGGCGAGATAGAGGGCGCAGACCATCCAGGGCAGGTGTTCGTTGTAGTGGTCGGGATAGACGAAGAGCTGGATCACCAGCGCCATGCCGAACAGGCCGAGGCCGCCGAGCCGCGTCGCCAGGCCGAGGATGACCAGGATGGAGAACACGCTTTCGCCCAGCAGGGCCAGATGGGCGGCGAGCTCCGGCGGCAGCAGCGGCAGCTTGTATTCCTCCTGGAAGAGATAGACGGCGCTGTCCGACAGGGAAAACAGCGTGCCGTCGGCCACCTTGGTGCGCGCCGACCACCAGAACACCCGGAACAAGGCGATGCGGGCGATCAGGGCGATCAGCCAATGCGGGATCAGCGTGAAAAGATGGATCAACCGATCCGCCAATCCCGGCGCTGCCGGGTCGGGAGATGCGAATGTCGTGCGAGTCATGGCAACACTCTCCGGCAGGTTCAGATCTCGAAGCGGCAGGCGATACCGGCCGCAACCAGCCCCGCAATGGCGGCGGCCAGGTTGAAATCGGGGGCTTCGGCAAAAGCAGCCTCTGCCGCCGCCTCCAAGGGGTGCCCGGTGCGCAGGGCGGCCAGGAAGGCATAACCACCCGGCGGCAGGAGCTGCACCTCGACGTCGAGCCTGGGGCGGGTCACCAGCACGTCCTCGCCGGACCAATCCACGATCTCCCGTGCCTCGCCGCCGGCATTCATCTGCCAGATCGTCGCCACCGGAAAGGCCGAGCGCAGGAGGCGCACCGCCGGATGGATCTCGACCCGCACCTCGTGCAGACGAGCAGGATCGAGGCCCTTGAGCGCTGCCGGCGAGGCCGGCTCGGCATCGGCGGCGTGATAGGCCTGCGCCCTGGCAATCTCCAGGCGCATCACATCCGGGAGGTAGGCGACCTCCCGCGCCGGCTCGAAGGCTTCGGTGAAGGCCGGCAGTTGATCGCCATAATCGAGCAGCAGCGGCGAGCGCGGCGGATGCTCGCGCGCAAAGCGGATGGCCAGGGCCCGGAAGAAGTCGGCACCGACGATGGCGATCGAAGCCGGAAAGCGGCTCTCCAGCGCCGCAGCGAGGCCGAGCGCGACATTGTCGCGATAGATGGCGAAGCGCCGGTTGGGCGTCACGCCATTATGGGCGGCCAGCCCCTGCGGCAGCGCGGCGGCCGGGTCGAGCACCGCCAGCCGGAACGCGGATTGCGTGTTCGCGAGCATCAGGCGGCCCTCGCTCGCATGACCCGCGCCATCGCGGCCTCGGCAAGCGCCGCCTCGCGGGCCAGCACCGGCCAATCCGGCACGTCATTGTCCCATTCGATCAGGGTCGGCAGCCGCCCGGCTTGAGCGATGACGCGTTCATAGAGGGCCCAGACCGGATCGGCGACCGGCCGGTCATGCGCATCGATCAGCAGCGGCGCACCGGCATCGTCCACTGTCTCGGCATGGCCGGCGAGATGGATCTCGCCGACGAGGCCGAGAGGGAAGCGGTCGAGATAGGTCTCGGGCGAAGTCGCATGATTGGTGGCGGAGACGAAGACATTGTTAATGTCGAGCAGCAGGCCGCAGCCGGTAAGCCGGGCGATCTCGGCGAGGAAATCGGTCTCCTCGATGGTGCTCTCCTCGAACAGGAGATAGGTCGAGGGGTTCTCCAGCAGCATGCGCCGGCCCAGCGTCTCCTGCACCTCGTGGATATGGTCGCAGACGCGCCGCAGGGTCTCGGGCGTATAGGGCACCGGCAGAAGATCGTTGAGGAAGACTTCCTCATGGCTCGACCAGGCCAGATGCTCGGAAAAGCTTGCCGGGCGATAGCGCTGTTCGAGCGCCTTCAGCCGGGCGAGATGCTCCTTGTCGAGGGGCCGGGCCGCGCCGATCGACAGGCCGACGCCATGCAGCGACAGCGCGTAGTTTTCGCAGATGGCCCGGAGCTGGGCATGCGGCGGGCCACCGGCGCCCATGTAATTCTCGGCGTGGACCTCGAAGAAGCCGATGTCGGGCCGGGTGGCGAGAATGGTCTCGACATGCTCCGGCTTGAGCCCGGCGCCGGCGCGCGATGGCAGGGTCGTGCTGGCGGGATCGGTCATGGCGTTCTCCGAAGGGGCAGAGGGAAGGCGGGAGCCGCCGCGCCGTAGCGGGCGGCCCTCGCATGTCTCGTGCGAGCTATCAGCTCTTGACGGGCGTCAGCGAGCCCATACCCGTCGGCGTCTTCATGGTGACGCAGCTTCCCTTGGGCACCAGCTTGAAGGACTGGCCGTCATAGTCGATCGTCGAGGTACCCGCACAGGAATGGGCACCGGCCGCACAGTCGTTCTGGCCCTTGAGGGCGACGCCGTAGCATTTCTCCTTGGAGTCGTCGGCCTTGGCGGGAGCCGACAGCAAAGCGGCGGCGCTGGCGACGGCGCCGGCAAGAGCGAAAGCAGTGCTGGCCTTGGTGAACACGGACATGGGAGTTTCCTTCTGTTGCAGGATATGGCGGAAACGGCCGGTTGCCGCTCCGCATGGCCTTGACTATGACCCGCTCCGGCA
The DNA here is from genome assembly GCF_057073705.1 of Labrys sp. E2SS-1L. Lineage (NCBI taxonomy): Bacteria > Pseudomonadati > Pseudomonadota > Alphaproteobacteria > Hyphomicrobiales > Xanthobacteraceae > Labrys > Labrys sp. E2SS-1L. The sequence continues at coordinate 705,131 of NZ_CP172712.1, forward strand.
TCGGAGCCAAATCAAGTGAGCGTGCCGAAAACCACACTTTTTGCGCTAAAACATGTGATTCCAGCCGCTGTAACGATATTCGTCACCACGGCGTAGGTTGTTACCCGCCGGATTTGAAAGTGATGGCGGCGCCGCGATTTCGGGATGCCCGTTCTTCCCTCCCGGGAAGCACGGCGATTCCAAGAGCGGGCGAGACCCCCGCGCACCCGGAATGCGCTCCAGCATTGACAGTGACACCTCTTGCTCCGATATAGCCAGCATTCCCGACAGCCCGCCTCTCCTCAAGGAGGACCAGACATGGCCGCCCTCTCCGATCTCGCCGAAAAGCCGCACCAGGCCGGCGCCGTGCGTACCGTCTTCATCGACGGCGAAGCCGGCACCACGGGCCTCGGCATCCGCGAGCGATTGGCGTCGGTGGCGGGCGTTGCCCTGCGCAGCATCGCGCCCGAGCTGCGCAAGGACGTCGCGGCGAAGAAGGCGCTGCTGGCCGAGGTCGACCTCGTGGTGCTCTGCCTGCCCGACGCCGCCGCCAAGGAAACGGTGGCGCTGATCGGCGAGCTCGACGGCCGCAAGCCCAAGGTTCTGGACGCCTCGACCGCCCATCGGGTCGCGCCCGGCTGGGTCTACGGCTTTGCCGAACTGGCGCCGGGCCAGGCCGAGGCCATTGCCAAGGCGAGCCACGTCGCCAATCCCGGCTGCTATCCCACCGGCGCGATCGCCCTTCTGCGTCCCCTGGTCGATGCCGGCGTGATCCCCCAGGACCATCCCGTCACCGTCAATGCGGTCAGCGGCTATTCCGGCGGCGGCAAGTCGATGATCGAGGCCTACGAGGCCGGCACCGCCCCCTCCTTCGAACTTTACGGCCTGACGCTGGAGCACAAGCACGTGCCGGAACTGCAGGCCTATACCGGCCTGACCCGCCGGCCGATCTTCGTGCCGTCCGTCGGCAATTTCCGCCAGGGCATGCTGGTCTCCGTGCCGTTGCATCTCGACACGCTGCCGGGCAAGCCGAAGGCTGATGACCTCCACGCCATCCTCGCCGACTATTATGCCGGTGCCAGGCTGGTCAGCGTGGAGCCGCTGGACGGTGCCGCCAAGATCGAAGCGGAAGCGCTCAACGACACCGACCGGCTGGAGCTTCGCGTGTTCCCGCATGAAGCCCATCGCCAGGCCGTGCTGGTGGCAAGGCTGGACAATCTCGGCAAGGGCGCCTCCGGTGCCGCGGTGCAGAACATCCAGCTGATGCTGGGCGTCTGAGCCGGCGGTAGCGACTGCTCCTTCTCTACGCTCGGTGGGCGTGCATCGCGACGTGGCAGGAAACGGCAATCTCGTGCCCTGGGACGGCAACGAGCGCCTGACCCGGTCTCAGCTACTCAGAGAGCAGCCGGCAATAGGCGTCCAGCGCCTTCTCGTCAGCGGCATCGAGCACCGTGTCGGTCCAATAGTCGACCAGACAGAGCGGCTCAATGGCATTCAGCCGTGAGAGAGCCTCGCGGAAAAACCCGAGCCGTACCTCGTCCGGCGAAGACAGTTCGAAGAAGATTTCCCGAATGACGCCGGCATCATGGGTACATATCAGATAGAAATCCGCATCGTGACCGAAACATAGGGCCTCCGAATTGTAATAGCCCCATTCGTCATGTTTCTCGAAACCGGCCGATGCGGTGGCGTTGAACTGCATCACCCGGGGAAGAAAAGCCAGAGCTGCGCCGAAAGCCTCCGGCGTCAAGGTGGCGAATTGCGCCTGCTCCTCGGGAGCATTGGCAATGACATGCACGTCCGTCCAGCCCGTGCCGCCGGGCGCAGCATGATCGACGGCGTGTTGGGCGGCCTTGTCCAGGTCGGTCCGGTAATGGGCAAGCGCCATCAAGGGATGAAGGGAGCGCATCCCCCAATCGTCCTCGTGGATATGGATCTTGCCGGGGGTCAACTTCTCTCCCCAATGCAGCCCGCGAGCGTTGGGGCAGTGCCTGTGCCGCTCTATTTCACATATTCCCGCGCGGCCTGCTCGAGCTGCCCATACAGGTAATCGGTGAAGGAACGCCAGACCTCGACGTGGAAGTCGTTCGCGCCCTTGCGCCACAGCACGATTTCCGCCTTGGCGTAGAGCGTGCGGGTGGCGGTGCCGACGGGAAAGGCCTTGGGGTCGAGGTCCAGCATGACGCCGGCATTGAGCACATCGGCAGCCAGCGAACCCGAGACCAGGATGCCGATATTGCGATGGCTGACATCCACCAGCGAATGCGGCTCCTGCACGGCCGCCTCGATGGCGGCGTAGGCCTCGGCCTCGGCATTCTCGGGCGCGAGCAGTAGCCACTCGTCGGGGCCGAGCTTGAAGGCGGTGCGGGTGCCGTCGGTGGCGGCGGTATTGAGAGCGGTCGGCAGCGCCAGCCCGAAGGCCTGGCCGGCCGCGACGGCAGCACTGTCCGGCCCGCGCAGCGCCAGGCGGGCGCCCCGCGGCGCCGCCTCGATGGTGAGGCGGCTGCGGGCGGTGATCGGCGCGATGCCGTCAAGCGGATCGCGGCGGGTTGCGATATCAGCCATTGAGCCGCGTTCCTTCCTTGTCGATGAAGATCGGATCGACCACCCTCACGGCGATCGAGCCGCCGGGCATCGGCACATAGACCGTCTCGCCATAGCGCGAGCGGCCACGCTCCAGATTGCACAAAGCGATGGAACGGCCGAGATTGGCGCTCCAATAGGCCGAGGTGACGTGGCCGAGAGCATGCTCGCCAAGGGCGGGCTGCGCCACTTCGGTGATCTGCGCCCCCTCTTCCAGCACCACGCCGGGATCGACGGTGAGGAGCCCGACGAACTGCTTGCGGTTGGGATCCTGCAGGTCCGGCCGCATCAGGCCACGCTTGCCGACGAAATCGGCCTTGGCCTTGCCCACGGCCCAGCCGACGCCCGCCTCATCCGGGGTCAGCGTACCGTCGGTGTCCTGGCCGACGATGATGTAGCCCTTCTCGGCGCGCAGCACATGCATCGCCTCGGTGCCATAGGCGCAGCCGTCATATTTGACGACCTCGGCATGGATGGCTTGCCAGACGGCCCGGCCATAGGCGGCCGGCACGTTCACCTCGAAGCCGGCTTCGCCGGTGAAGCTCATGCGGAACAGGCGGGTGGGAACGCCGCAGATGCGGCCTTCCTTGACCGACATATGCGGCATGCCGTCCTTGGAGATGTCGATGCCCTCGACCAGAGGCGCCAGCACGTCGCGGGCATGGGGGCCCTGCACGGCGATGACGGCCCATTGCTCGGTGGTGGAGGTGAACCAGACCTTGAGGTCGGTCCACTCGGTCTGGAGGTAGTCCTCCATATGCGAGAGCACGCGGGGCGCCCCGCCGGTGGTGGTGGTGACGTGGAAGCGGTCTGGCGCCATGCGGCCGACCACGCCGTCGTCATAGACGAAGCCGTCGTCGCGGGTCATGATGCCATAGCGCAGGCGGCCCGGCTCCAGCTTCATGAACGGGTTGACATAGATGCGGTGCATGAACTCGGCCGCATCCGGGCCGACCACCTCGATCTTGCCGAGGGTGGAGGCGTCGAACATGCCGACCTTGTCGCGCACCGTCTTGCATTCGCGGTTAACAGCGTCATGCATGCTCTCGCCGGCGCGCGGATAGTACCAGGCGCGCTTCCACAGGCCGACATCCTCGAAATCAGCGCCCATCTCGACCTCGGCCTCGTGCATCGCGGTCTTGCGCACGGGATCGAACAGGTCGCCACGCGCCGTGCCGGCGAACAGGCCGAAGGTGGTCGGCGTATAAGGCGGGCGGAAGGTGGTCAGGCCGACCTGCGGCACCTTCTTGTCAACAGCCTTGGCGGCGATGGCCAGCGCATTGATGTTGGAGGTCTTGCCCTGGTCGGTCGCCATGCCGGTGGTGGTGTAGCGCTTGACGTGCTCGATCGAGCGGAAGCCCTCGCGCGTCGCCAGCTTGATGTCCTTGGCGGTGACGTCATGCTGGAAATCGACGAAGGCCTTGACCCGGCTGGCATTGCGGTCATGCGGCAGCGCCCCGGTGTAGAACCCATCCTGAGAGGTCTCGCCAGCGACGTCGAAGGTCTTGAGGGCGCCCTTGTCGAAGCCGGCGTCACGCCCGGCCTCGTGGCCGGCGGCAAAGCCGTCATTGATCACCGCGCCGAAATCGAACACGCCGCGGCAGGCGCCGGCCGAACGCTCCTCGTCGCGGGCAAAGCCCGGCACGAAGATCTGCTTGGCCTCGTCGTAGCGCAGCTTGCCGCGCGACTGCGAGAACAGATGCACGGTCGGCGTCCAGCCGCCTGACATCAGCACGAGGTCGCAGGAGACCGTCTCCCGGTCCCTGACGGTGCCATCGGTACCAACTCGGCCGAGCCTGACTGCATTGACGCGCAGCCGCCCGCTGGTGCCCATCATCGTCGCGCCGAGGCTGACGCGAATGCCGGCCTCCCTGGCAACGCCGACCAGGGCGCCGCCATCGGGCCTGATGTCGGCGATCACGGCGATGTCGACGCCAGCGGCCTTGAGGTCGAGCGCGGCCTGATAGGCGCTGTCGCAGGCGGTGAACACCACCGCCCGGTTGCCCGGCTTGACGCCGTAGCGGTTGACATAGGTACGGGCCGAGTCGGCCAGCATGATGCCCGGCCGGTCGTTCTCCGGGAACACCAGCGGACGCTCGATCGCGCCGGCGGCGATGACGACCTGCTTGGCGCGCACCTGCCAGAGCCGCTCACGGGGCGTGCGGGCCTCGGGCTGGGCGACATGGTCGGTCAGCCTTTCGGCCAAGGCGACGAAATTGTCGGAATACCAGCCGAAAGCGGTGGTGCGCGGCATCAGCCGGACGCGATCGTTGAGGGCCAGCGACATGATGATGTCGGTGGCCCAGTCGCGTGCCGCCCGCCCTTCGATGGTCGCCGTGGTCTCCGAGAGCAGGGAGCCGCCGAGCTCGGCCTGCTCGTCGACCAGGATCACCGAGGCGCCGGTCTCGGCCGCGGCGATGGTGGCTGCCAGGCCTGCCGGCCCGGAACCCACCACCAGCACGTCGCAATGGGCAAAGCGGTTGAGGTAGCGATCGGGGTCGGCCACCTTGGGTGCCTCGCCGAAGCCAGCGGCAGCACGGATCCGGGGCTCGTAGACGTTCTTCCAGAAGCTCTGCGGCCACATGAAAGTCTTGTAGTAGAAACCCGAGGCCAGGAAGGGCGACATCGCGTCATTGACGGCACCGGCATCGAATTTCAGCGAAGGCCAGCGGTTCTGGCTGGTGGCGACGAGGCCCTCATAGAGCTCGACCTGCGTGGCGCGCAGATTGGGCGTGGTGCGGCCGGCGTCCCGGGACACCGTGACCATCGCGTTCGCCTCTTCCGAGCCCGCGGACATGATGCCGCGAGGCCGATGATATTTGAACGAGCGCCCGATCAGGTGCACACCGTTGGCGAGCAGGGCGGAAGCCAGCGTATCGCCGCGCACGCCCTGATAGGCGATGCCGTCGAAGGTGAAGTTGATCGGCTTGGCGCGATCGATGCGGCCGCCGGCCGCTGTCCGGAGGGAGGCGGTCACGCGCGCGCCTCCGTGTTGGAGGGCGTAGCGGCGGCAAGTTCGGCGGCCAGGGCCGCCAGATCGGGCTTGGGTTCGCCCTGCTTATAGGTCTTCACGAACTTGTCGGTCACGGTATGGCGCACGGCGTTGAAAAAGCGCGCGCAGCCATGCACATGGCGCCAGCGCTCGGCGATCAGCCCCTTGGGATTGGAGCGGGTGTAGAGGAAACCTTCCCAGACCTCGTCCGTCGGATTGTCGGCGAAGGCGGGGCGGGCAATATGGGCCTCGCCCATGTTGCGGAATTCCAGTTCCGGGCGATCCTGTTCGCAATAAGGGCAGCGGATGAGCAGCATGACGGTCCTCAGTGCGCGACGGCGGCAGCGGCCGCTTCGTCGATCAGGCGTCCGGTGCGGAAGCGATCGAGGGTGAAGGGAGCGGCGATCGGATGGGGTTCGCCCGTCGCCACCGTGTGGGCGAAGACGTGGCCCGAGCCCGGCGTCGCCTTGAAGCCGCCCGTGCCCCAGCCGCAATTGACGAACAGCCCTGATACCGGGGTCTTGGAGAGGATGGGCGAGCGGTCGGGCGTGACGTCGACGATGCCGCCCCAGTTGCGCATCATGCGGGTACGGCGCACCACCGGGAAGAGTTCGCAGATCGCATCGAGCGTGTGGGCCGCGATGTGCAGGCCGCCCGTCTGCGAATAGGAGACATACTGGTCGGTGCCGGCCCCGATGACGAGGTCGCCCTTGTCCGATTGCGACATATAGGCGTGCACGGTGTTGGACATCACCACGCAGGGCATGATCGGCTTGAGCGGTTCGGACACCAGCGCCTGCAGCGGATAGCTTTCCAGCGGCATGCGCACGCCGGCCATGTCCATCACCACCGAGGTGTGGCCGGCGGCGACCACGCCGAGCTTCTTGGTGCGGATCGTACCCCTGGAGGTCTCCACCCCGGCGATGGCGCCGGAGGGATCGCGCAAGATGCCGGTGACCTCGCAGTTCTGGATGATGTCGACGCCCAGAGCGTCGGCAGCGCGGGCATAGCCCCAGGCCACCGCGTCGTGGCGGGCGACACCGCCGCGCCGCTGCAGGGCGGCGCCCATGATCGGGTAGCGGATGTCCTTGGAGATGTTGAGGATCGGGCAGAATTCCTTCGCCTCTTCCGGCGTCAGCCATTCATTGTCGATGCCCGCCAGGCGGTTGGCATGGATATGGCGCTTGAAGACCTGGATGTCGTGCACATTGTGCGCCAGCATCATCACGCCGCGGGCCGAATACATCACGTTGTAGTTCAGCACCTGGGACAGGTTCTGCCACAGCTTCATCGCGTGGTCGTAGAGCTTGCCGCTCTCCTCCCACAGATAGTTGGAGCGGATGATGGTGGTGTTGCGGCCGGTGTTGCCGCCACCCAGCCAGCCCCTTTCGAGCACGGCGATGTTGGTCATGCCGTGCTCGGCGGCCATGTAATAGGCAGTGGCGAGGCCATGCCCGCCGGCGCCGATGATGATGGCGTCGTAGCTGGCCTTCGGTTCGGGCGAGCGCCATTGCTCGGGCCAGTCCTGATGACCACGCAGCGCGTTGCGCGCCAGGGAAAAGACAGAAAACCGCACGTGTTGCCGCCCGTTGGATGGAGTCTTGAATGGCGCGACTATCATCATCCCGCCGATGACCAGTCTAGCACGGAAGCGACGCGCCTTTTGTCGCATTGGAAGAAATTGCACAAAAGGCCCTGTTCGCTAAGTCCTCAATAGGACGCATTTGGGATAGTATTTGACCATTGGGTCGCATCCCAATATCTCACATTTGTCAAATTGCGACATTAAACGCGACATATGGTCGGGCCCACATCAGAATTCTTCAAAAAATGTCGCAATATCGTCCTGCCTCGTCGTTTCGGACAATGCGGTACAAACCGCCCCGCAACCGTCGCTTTTGACCATAATGGGCGCACAGATGCCCGATGCCATCACGAGGGCAAGCGCCCCATCCGGTGCGCTTTCCCGCCTCCGTCACGCTTCGTACCGCCGGCCCCCCGGCGGAGGTTCTAGGGAGAATCGCGTATGAATATCCGGCCGGATATCGGCGCCACGCATACCGTCGGCTTTCTGCTCACCCCGAATTTCTCGATGATCGCCTTCGCGGCGGCCGTGGAGGTTCTGCGCCTGACGAACTACGTCACCGGCGCAAAGGCCTTCGCCTGGCGGCTCTATTCGCCGGACGGCCAGCCGATCGAGGCCTCGAACGGCGTGGCATTGGCGGTCGACGGTTCCTATGGCGATGTCGGGCCGATGCCGGAGATCATCGTGTGTTCCGGCATGGACGTGCAGAAATACGATCACGGCCCGCTGATCGCCAAACTGCGCAAGCTCGCCTTCTACGGCGTCTCGATCGGTGCGGTGTGCACAGGCACCTATATCCTGGCCCGGGCCGGCCTGCTCGACGGCCATCGCTGCGCCATCCACTGGGAAAACTACGACAGCTTCCGCGAGGAATTCCCCGAGATCGACGCCACGCAGGAACTGTTCGAGATCGACCGCAACCGCTTCACCTGCGCCGGTGGCACCGCCTCGATCGACATGATGCTGGCGCTGATCACGGCCAAGAAGGGCGCGGTGATCGCCGCTCTCGTCACCGACGAACTCATCCACCACCGCATGCGCGATTCCCATGAGCGCCAGCGCATGGAACTGCGCGCGCGCCTCGGCGTCTCCCATCCCAAGCTCCTCGCCGTGATCGGCGAGATGGACAAGCGCCTCGAACGCCCGGTCTCCTGCGCCCAGCTCGCCCGCACGGTGCGCCTGTCGCCGCGCCAGCTCGAGCGGCTGTTCCAGCGCTACCTCGACACCACGCCGACCCGCTACTACCTCGAAATGCGCCTCAACCGCGCCCGCCAGCTGCTGCGCCAGACCTCGATGCCGATCCTATCGGTGGGCCTGGCCTGCGGCTTCGTCTCGGCCTCGCATTTCTCCAAATGCTATTCGGAGCATTTCGACCGCACGCCGTCCGAGGAACGCAAGGGCATGCGGGTCGAGCGCAACGTGGCGACAGCCATCGCCTGAGCCGCGGCTTCACAGCCAGATGGTCGGTCTCTCCGGCCTTGCGGCCACCGCTGCAATGCCGGTTGCTGTGTCGACTGCTGCCCACAGCATTGGCGGCAACCGACCGTTCCTGGCATGCGGCTGCCTGCCGATCCCGTCAATTCCCGCCCAGCAGCCCGGCGGCGATGTTGATCGCCAGGGCCAGGATGGTGGCGTTGAAGAAGAACGAGAACACCGCATGCGCGGCGACGATGCGGCGCATCAGCCGTGAGCGCAGATTGGTGTCGGATGTCGCCGAAGAAGCGCCGATCGCCACTGAGAAATAGACGAAATCCCAATAATCCGGCGGCTCGGGATCACCACCGAAATCCAGGCTCGGCTTACCCGGGCGACCGCCGTCATTATAGTAGATATGGGCATAGTGGATGGCGAAGATGGTGTGGATGAAGAACCAGGAACAGACGATGGTCGCCACCATCAACGGCAGGGACAGGCTGTCGCCGCCGGCTTGGTCCTTGGTCGCCTGAAGCTCGACGATCACCCCGGCAAAGCTGAGGGCCGCGGCCAGCATCGACAGGACCAGGATGGTCACCGCCCCTTCGTCGAGGGAATCGGCCTTATGGGCGAAGCGCCCCGGCGGCAGGCGCGACAGGCTGTAGCTGACGATGACGACGAAGAATACGATGGTCAGGCACCACCCGGCCAGCAGGCGTTCGAGCCAGGGCAGGCCCGGGATCACGAGACCGAGCGCCATGCCGGCGACGAGGCTCCAGAGCAGGACCGGCCTGGCGGTCAGCGGACGCAGGAAATGCCTCACCCCGGAAGCCTTGCTTGAGGTCTCATTTGCGTCTGTCCGCGGTGAAGCGGGCGGCAGCGCGCAGAACGTCCGCCTCGGCACCAAAACCGGAAAGGGCGGCGAGGGCATCACCGGTAAGACGCTCGAGCTCGGCCCGCGCCTTCTCCACGCCCCATAGGCCGACCAAGGTCGCCTTGCCGCGGCCGGCATCCTTGCCGGTGGCCTTGCCGAGTTCAGCGCTGGAGGCCTCGATGTCGAGAATGTCGTCGGCGATCTGGAAAGCGGCGCCCAGAGCGCGTCCATAGGACAGCAGGGTTTGATAGGTGGGCGCATCGGCGCGCCCGATTACGGCACCCATCTCCACCGCGCACGACAGGATCGCGCCCGTTTTCATCGCCTGGAGCTGGGCGATAGCCTGCGCCGAGAGCTCGGATGCTCCCTCGAAACGCCCTTCCGCTTCCAAGTCCAGCATCTGGCCGCCGGCCATGCCCGCGCCGCCGGCGGCCTTGGCCAGCAGGCGGACCAATTCGGCTCGCATGGCTGCATCGGTGCCGGTGGCGGCATCCGCCAGGGTCTCGAAGGCCAGGGTCTGCAGGGCATCGCCCGCCAGGATGGCGGTGGCCTCGTCATAGGCCAGATGCAGCGTCGGCTTGCCGCGCCGCAATTCATCGTCATCCATCGCCGGCAGATCGTCATGGGCGAGGCTGTAGACGTGCACCAGTTCGATCGCCGCACCGGCGCGCAGGGCCGTGGTCAGATCGCCCTTGAGGAGCCGCGCCGCCTCGACCACCAGGAAGGGGCGCAGCCGCTTGCCGCCGCCCAACACCGCATAGCGCATCGCGCCCAGCAGCCGCGCCGGCACCGGGGGCGTGGTGGCGACATCGAAGATCGTCACCAGCACATCTTCGATCTCACTGGCGACGGAAGCGAGGCGGTGATGGAAATCGACGGTCATGAACTGCTCATAAAAACTTTCCTCTCCCGGGGCCGGGAGAGGATGACGCAAGATTGTCGGGAAGCAGCCTATGCCGGCTGCGATGATGGAACGCGGAACGGGCCGCCGTGTTCCATCGATCGTCTCAACTCCCGCTGACGGGCTGGGCAGCGCGGCTCAGGCCAGATACTGCCCGCCATTGATGCTCAGCGTCGAGCCGGTGATATAGCCCGAATCGTCGGAGCTCAGGAACACCACGGCGCGAGCGATTTCCTCGGGCTGGCCCAGGCGGCCGGTCGGGATCAGCGGCAGGATACGGGTTTCCAGCACCTTGGGGTCGATCGCCTGCACCATCTCCGTGCCGATATAGCCGGGAGCGATCACATTGGCCGTGATGCCCTTGGCCGCCCCTTCCAGGGCCAGAGCCTTGACGAAGCCGATATCGCCTGCCTTGGCGGCGGAATAATTGACCTGTCCGGCCTGTCCCTTCTGGCCGTTGATCGAGGAGATCACGATCACGCGGCCGAAACCGCGGTTGCGCATGCCCTCGATGACCGGGCGGGTCATGTTGAACAGGCTGTCGAGATTGGTGCGGATGACGGCGGACCATTGGTCCTTGCTCATCTTGTGAAAGAAGCCGTCACGGGTGATGCCGGCATTGTTGACCAGGATGTCGACGGGGCCGAGATCCTTTTCCACCTGCGCCACCCCGGCGGCACAGGCATCGAAATCGCCGACGTCCCATTTATAGGTTGCAATGCCTGTTTCGGCCTTGAACTTGGCCGCTGCCTCGTCATTACCGGCATAGCTGGCGGCAACCGTGTGGCCGGCCGCCTTGAGCGCCTTGGAGATGGCTGCGCCGATGCCGCGCGTTCCGCCGGTGACGATTGCAACTCTGGTCATGGTGCCTCCTTGGTAACGATGGTGTTCTTCATTGGACTACAGCGTTTTGCGATTTGAGGGAGTGACCCGGAAGCGCAAAGACGCCCTGGCCAATCCGTTGGATCGGCCAGGAAACAAAGAGCTGGAGCAAATGAGCGTTCAGTCGTGAACGCGTTGTGCTCCAGGAAGTCACGAACCGGTATTCGCCCCTGAGGACCGGTCCGATACGTGCCCTCCCTCCCCTGTGCGGAAAGGGCCGAGACAGAGGACGTCCCCTGTTCCTCCGATGGAGGAACCGCCCTTCCACAAGCCTCCCGCGGTGCCTGGCATTCACCAGGCCGCGAGACGCTTGCGCATCGCCGTGAGCCGATCAGCGCTCGACGGTCAAGGCGATGCCCATGCCGCCGCCGATGCACAGCGTGGCAATGCCCTTCTTGCCGCCGCGGCGGGCGAGCTCATGCAGCAACGTCACCAGCACGCGGGCGCCGGAGGCACCGATCGGATGGCCGATGGCGATGGCGCCGCCATTGACGTTGACGATGGACGGATCCCAGCCCATGTCCTTGTTGACGGCGAGGGCCTGCGCCGCAAAGGCCTCGTTGGCCTCGACCAGGTCGAGGTCCTTGACGCTCCAGCCCGCCTTTTCCAGCGCCTTGCGCGAAGCCGGGATCGGCCCTGTGCCCATGATGGCGGGATCGACGCCGGCGGTGGCCCAGGAGGCGATGCGGGCAAGCGGAGTGAGGCCGCGCTTCTCGGCATCCTTGGCGCTCATCAGCACCACGGCGGCCGCGCCGTCATTGATGCCGGAGGCATTGCCGGCGGTCACCGTGCCGTCCTTGCTGAACGCCGGGCGCAGCTTGGCCATGCCGTCGAGCGTAGCGCCATGGCGAGGATATTCGTCGGCATCCACGATGACGTCGCCCTTGCGGCCGGGCACGGTGATCGCGACGATCTCGTCCTTGAAGCGACCTGCCTTCTGGGCGGCCTCTGCCTTGTTCTGCGAGGCGACGGCGAAGGCGTCCTGCTCCTCGCGGGTGAGCTGCCAGCGAGCCGCGATGTTCTCCGCGGTCGTGCCCATGTGATAGCCCTGGAAGGCATCGATCAGGCCGTCCTTGAGCATGGAATCCAGGAACTTCACATCACCCATCTTGGCGCCAGCGCGCAGATGCGCGACATGCGGGGCGAGCGACATCGATTCCTGACCGCCGGCCACGATGACGGAGGCATCGCCATTGGCGATCTGTTGCAGGCCGAGGCCGACGGCGCGCAGGCCCGAGCCGCAGAGCTGGTTGAGGCCGAAGGCGGTCTTTTCCTGGGGCACACCGGCCGCCATCGCTGCCTGGCGGGCCGGATTCTGGCCGCCGCCAGCGCTCAAGACCTGGCCGAGGATGACCTCGTCGACCTCGCCGGCCTCTACCTTGGCGCGAGCCAGCGCTTCCTTGACGGCTGCCGCACCGAGCGTGTGGGCCGGCGTTGCTGCGAAGGCGCCGTTGAAGGAGCCGACCGGCGTGCGCGCGGCGCTGACGATGACGACATCACTCATGGCAATTTCACTCCTCTAGTGTTCCGTTCTGCGACGGCCCGGCGGACCAACTCTTTCAGAAGCAGACTTTCCCTGCTTCATCCTCGCAGGGATGAAGCAGGGAAAGTCTGCGAATCCTCCAAGTCCTTCAGATTGCGGTCGAGCCGATCACACGCCCGCTCAACCACCATCTGCCTGGGCATATGGGACGCTTGGCGCGCCGCCGTCAATGCGCCAGGTGAGTTTACCGCGCTTGCACAAAGATGTTTTCGCGACCGCGAAAAGAGCCTAGATTTGTCAGACCGTGGGGGTGATCATCCTTCCGGAAGAGCGATTCCGGAACGGGGTACCGTCGTCGGACGGGAAGCCGCCGCGGCGACCCGGGATGGTTCGGAATTTCCAGGCTTGTGCAGGCGAGCTCGTTCGGAAATTCTGCAGGGCAGGGACGAGCGTAAGGGGCAGTAGGATGGCGAAAGCTAAAGAGCCGACCACGATCAAGAAATACGCCAACCGGCGCCTCTACAACACGGGTACCTCGACCTATGTCACGCTCGAAGATCTCGGCGCCATGGTCAAGGCCGGCGAAGACTTCGTGGTCCACGATGCCAAGACCAACGAGGACATCACCCGCCAGGTGCTCACCCAGATCATCTTCGAGCAGGAGAACAAGGGCCAGAACCTGCTGCCGATCACTTTCCTGCGCCAGTTGATCCGCTTCTACGGCGACAGCATGCAGGCACTGGTGCCGAGCTTCCTCGAATTCTCCATCGACAATCTCACGCGGGATCAGCAGAAGCTGCGCGAGCAGATGACTCAGCATCTTACCAGCGGCTGGGGCCAGGCGCCCTGGGTCAATGGCGGTTTCGGTGCGCTCGAGGAGCAGGCCCGCAACAATATGGCCGCTTTCCAGCGCGCCTTCCGCCTGTTCTCGCCTTTCACCCAGCCCGACAGCGAGGATGTGAAGGAACCGGCCGCAACCGCAACTTCCAAGAGCAGCGACGACCTCGACACGCTCAAGAAGGAGCTGGCGGAGATGAAGTCGCGCCTCGATCGCATCAGCGACGATAAAAAATGAGCGCCGCTCGCCTTCTCCCGCAAGGGGAGAAGGCAGGTTGCCTCTCAAGTTCCGGTCAGCGCCATCGGGGCCTGGCGGCCGGCATCGCGCAGCCGCGGCAGTTCCAGCCGAAGCGAGCCCGCCGCCGTCCCCATCACACGGCTGCAGCCCCAGGTCACCAGCTGGCGGGCAATGATCTCGTCATCCACCCATTCGGCCGCCATGTCGAGACCTTGTCGTGCACCGGTCTCGATCAGGCTGCGCAGCGCGAAACGGCCCTGCGCAACCTGGTCGGCCATTTCGACCAGCACGCCGTTGAGCGTCACCTGGCGGACTTCGAGAGCCTGGAGTTCGGCGAAGTCGAGATGGCCTCCGCCGAAGCCGCCAATGCCGAGCCGGGCGCCGGAGGCGCGGATTGCGCGGCAGTAGCGGCCATTATTGTCGAGATCGGCCTTGGCCAGCGCCTCGTCGAGCTCGATGGTCAAGCGCTCGAAACTGTCGCCCGGGCCCCGGCGCGGATCGACGACGACCGGCAGGGGCAGGATCAGCTCGACACCGGGATGGCGGTCGAGCACCACGCCGGCCAGGTCCACCAGCCGCAGGGCGAGCCGGCGGACGAGGGCGCGGTCGCAGGCCGGGGTCAGCCAAGCCGGTTGCAGGGACGCCGGCTGCAGCGTGGCAGAAGCCGATGTTGCGCCATTGCCGGGCATACGGATGAAGGCGCGGGCCCGGAAAGCCTGGCGGCCCGCCGCCTGAGCCGCCAGCACCGGCTCGAAACCGAGGAAGACGCGGTCTTCGTTGAGCGCCAGCGCCAGGCGCTGCGCCGCATTTGCCGATGCGGCCTGGTGATCGCCTTCCGCGAAGATCGCGATGCCGCCCGGCGTTTCGCGCTCGCAGCGGTCGAGGGCCTGCTGCGCGGCGTGCAGGGCCGTCCCCGCAGTCTCCGCAGAGGGCGCGATGTGAACGGCGCCGATCGAGATCGTGGGCCGGATCATGCCGGCCTCTGCCTCCACGATGACGCGGTCGATCGCGAGCTGGAAGCGTTCCGCCGCTGCCCTGATGTCCTCGGCCCGGCAGCCGGGCAGCATCACGGCGAACTTGCCGTCCGCAATGCTGGTGAGGCTGTCACCGATGCGCAGCACGCCGCGCAATCCGCGCATCACCTGGGCGCAGACGCGGTCCGCCACCACGGCGCCGAAGGCACCATGAAGGGCGCCGAGCTGGTCGATGGTGGCCAGGAACAGCCCGGCCTGCCGTCCCGCCGCGCAGGCGTCGGCCAGGGCGGCGGCGAAAACACGATCATGAATGCCGATCACCGTGTGGGCCGACGTCGCCGTCTCGTCTTCCGGGCATTCGGCCACGACACGCACCATGCCGCGCGCAACCACGGGGCGCCCGTCCGGCCCGGCGAACCAGCGTCCGCGATCCTCGATCCAGCGCTTCCGGCCAGCCGCATGCGGGCGGTAGCTGTAGCGCAGGCAATAGGGTGCGCCCTCCGTCGTTCCCCCATGCGGGCTCTGCAGGATGGCCTCGTGCCGGCCGCCGGGCCGGTCGAGATCGATCAGGCGGGCAAAGGCCCTGCCGTTAGCGATGTCGGCTGCGGCCCGCACGCCGAGCACGGTGGACGCTCCGGCTCCCCAGGCGAGACGGTCGGTCTCCAGGCACCATTCGTAGCTGGCCTGGCCGAGGGCACCGAGAAGGGTGCCGGGATCGAGGATCGGCTGGTCGACACAGGTGCCGGAGGCCGGCACGGCACTATCATACATGCTTCGCGTCCTGCGCCCGCTGCATTGGGCGTGAAAGGGGAAGCAAGAACAATGCCGTGGAATGATTAATAGCTCGGAAAGACGGCCCCAGAATTACACGCTGCCGGCCACCATGGCGCGGATCACCACGCGCAGCAGGCGGGCAAGGCGCTGGTCGAGTTCGAGGCGGTTGGCATCCCGATCCGCTGCGATGGCCGCCGGGTCGATGAAGCGGTGCAGGGCATCGCCAAGAAAGGCGATCAGCCTCTCGTTCGAGCGCGCCCGGAAGAGTTCGATGGATCGCCCTTCGTCGACGACGCGTTCGATCAGGCTGCGGATGCGGCGGCGATGCTTGCGCACCACCGCACGGTTCTCGCCGATCGCCGACAGCCAGGCGGCATAGAGATTGGGCTCCTGGTCGAGGCGCTCGCGATAGAGGCGCGCCAGCAGCAGCATCATGCGCTCGAGCTTGTCGTCGGCCGGGTCGGGCGCGTCGGCGACCACGGCGAGCTGGGTCTCCACCGCCTTGTGCCAGTCGGCGGTGACGGCATCGATCAGCGCGTCCTTGGAGGCGAAATAGCGATAGACCGCGGCATGGCTGACCTGGGCCTCGCGGGCGACCGCCACCACGGACGTGCGCTCCAGCCCGTGCTTGCGCACGTGATCGGTGGCAATGTCCAAAAGCCGCGCGCCGGTCGGTTCGCTCTTGCCGCCCATCTCCTACCTCCCCGCGGGCTCAGCCATCCACCAAGGACGTCTTGGGCGGCGCCCGATGCGGCTGGGCGAGATAAGCCTCCGAACGCATTTCGATCAGGCGCGAAATGGTGCGCTGGAATTCGAAGCCCTCGCGTCCCTCCTGATAGGGATAGATCCCGGTTGGCTCCGTCGCCGCGGAGGCGACCAGCTTGGCACCGCGATCATAGAGGCAGTCGATGACCAGGATGAAACGCTTGGCTTCGTTGCGCTGCTCCTGCTTGAGCACCGGGATGTCGTCGATCAGCAACGTGTGGAAATGCTCGGCAAGGGCGAGATAGTCGGCCGAGCCCAGGGGCTGGCCGCAGAGTTCGGCGAAGGAGAAACGGGCGACGCCCATGGCGGCCTGCGGCACCTTCAGGGCACGGCCCTTGACGGTCAGCACCAGCGGCAGGCCCTCTTTCCTACCCGTAAGGCGCTCGAAGGCTGCATCCATCCCGGCGCGGACCTGCGGCCCGCTGCCGACCAGATAGGTCTCCCCGCCCGAAAGCTTCTCGAGGCGATAATCCGTGCGCGCCTCCAGCTTCACCACCTCCATATGCTGCTGCAGCAGGCCGATGAAGGGCAGGAAGAGGGCGCGGTTCAGGCCGTCCTCATAGAGCCGGTCGGGCACCACATTGGAGGTAGCGACCACCACCACGCCATGCGCGAACAGCTGCGTGAAGAGGCGCCCGAGGATCATGGCATCGGCAATGTCGGTGACGGAAAATTCGTCGAAGCACAGAAGCCTGGCTTCCCTGGCTAGCACCTCAGCCACCGGGCCGATCGGATCGTCGCCCTTGACCCGCCCGGCGCGGATCTCGCTGCGATAGTGGAAGATGCGCTCATGCACGTCGTTCATGAAGGCGTTGAAATGCACGCGGCGATGGCTGATCCCGGCCGGGACCGCTTCGTGAAACAGGTCCATCAGCATGGTCTTGCCACGCCCGACCTCGCCCCAGATATAGAGGCCTTTCGGCACCGGCTTGGGTTTGGCCCGCCCGAACAGCCAGCCGAAGGCGCCGGGCTTGCCTGTCGCTGACATCTCACCCAATCCATCCAGGACGGTCTGCAGGCGGGCGAGGACAACCTCCTGGGCTGCGTCGCGTTCAAGTCCGCCGGCGGCGACGAGGGCAAGGTAGCGGTCGAGCAGGGAAGTCGGGGCGGGTGCGTGCAAGGAAATGTCCCGTATCGTCGGTTTCTATTTGGGCGCTCGGTGGCCTTAACTATCTGACTTATGGCGAAAGAGACACCGGCCTTTGTCAGGCCCCGGCTCGATCCGGGCATCCAGTTGACCTGGTTTCATTGTCAAGCCCGGCGATGACAAGGACAGGAAGCTTCGATCAAACCCGCGCCGGCGGGGCATGCGGCACCATCTCATAGGGCGGCTTCCAGCCCGGCATGGCCGCGATGCGGGCGCGCCAGGCCAGGATGTTGGGATAGGCCGAAAGCGCCAGGCCCGTCTCCTCCTCGAAGAAGACATAGCCGGCCAGGGACAGGTCGGCGATGGTCAGGCGATCCGCCACCAGGAAATCCCGGCCAGCCAGATGCTTGTCGACGATGGCAAAGGCAGACTTGGCTCGCCCGCGCAGGAATTCGGTAACCGGACTCTCGCCACTCTTCTGTAGGCCGACGATGAAGCGCAGGGTGGCGTAGTAGCTGGTGAATTTGTGGTTGTCGAACAGCATCCAGCGCAGGATCTCGCGCCGTTCGTCGGCATTGTCTGCGCCGAAGCGGCCGGTTTGCTCCGCGAGGTAGTCGAGAATCACGCCCGACTGGCTCAGCACCTTGCCGTCATGCAGCAGCACCGGCGCTTCGCCCATCTCGTTGACCGCGCGGAAATCGTCGGTGCGGGTCTCGCCATTGAAGAAATCGACCGGCAGGCGCTGCCACGGCGTGCCGGTCAGGGCCAGCATCAGCGCCACCTTGTAGCAATTGCCTGATTCACCAAAGGCGTAGAGCTTGTAGTCGGCCATGCGGATCTCCTCGTCGCGGCCAGTCATAGACAATAGAGCTGCAATGGCAAAGGCCCGGCCCGCAGATGTGCCGCGCCGCCACGATAATGGCGGCGCCGACCGTGTTGACATCCGGCCCCCTCGTCGCTAGAACCCCGCATCTTTCGAATTTGGGAGCTCTTGCGTCTTCTCGCGTGCTCCAACCTGAGGCACGAGTACCATGAAGATCCGCAATTCGCTCAAGTCGCTGCGCACGCGCCATCGCGACAATCAGCTGGTCCGCCGCAAGGGCCGCGTCTACATCATCAACAAGACCCAGAAGCGCTACAAGGCCCGCCAGGGCTGATTTTGCGCCGATTTATCGGGTCTGCCGCGTTTGAACCCGGCCGCAGCGATGCGGCCGGGTTTTTGTCTTTGAATCCGCCACAATCTCGCGCCACTATCCCGGCATGAGGATCGCGATTCTGGCCCTGATCGGCATGCTTGCCGCCCCTGCCATCGCCCTGGCCGAGACCCGGCCGGCCGGCGATCCCGAGCTCGACCGCCTCTATGAGCGCCTTGCCAAGGCCCAGTCGGAAAAGGAAGCCGACAACATCGCGCTCGCCATCGAGCGCGTGGAGCTGCGCTCGGGCAGCGACACCACCGACCTCCTGATGGACCGGGCGCTGACGGCGATCAAGGCCTCGAATACCGACAAGGCCATCAAGATCCTCAATGCCGTGATCCATCTCAGGCCCGATTACGCCGAGGCCTGGAACAAGCGGGCCACCGCCTATTTCCTGAAAAAGGACTATGTTCGCTCGATCGCCGACGTCGCCGAGACGCTGCGGCGCAATCCGCGCGAATATGGCGCCTGGAACGGCTTGGCCATGATGCTGGTCGACCTGGGCGACAAGAAGAATGCCTATGAAGCGCTCAAACATGCCCTGGCGATCAATCCTCACATTGCCGGCGCCCGCAAGATGATGGACGAGCTCAAGCCCGAGGTCGAAGGGCGCGATATCTAAGTCCGGGCCGGCGGGCTGGAGATCGCCCCTCCCTGTTCCTGCGCCATCACCGCAAGGCCGTGGCCCCAAGCCTGCCATCCCGGGGGACTTTCGACCCGATTGCAAAACGGCTAGAAGCATATTTCCTACCGGTATCAGCACGCCAAAGGCCGCGATTGACCCTCTTTCTGCTCTTCATCGGCATTCTCCTCCTTGCCCATGTGCTCGGAGCCATCCAGGCCACCGCTGTCATCGCCGCTCGCATCGCTGCAGAAAATCCGCCCGAAGGCGTGTTCGCGCCCGTGCCCGGCGGACGGCTGCACCTGATCGATCTCGGTGCCGGCCATGGCAGCGAGAAGCTGCCGGTGCTGCTGCTGCATGGCGCCACCTCCAATGCCCGCGACATCGTCTTCGGCATCGGCGAGGACCTGGCACGCCAGCGTCGCGTGATCGCGGTGGACCGGCCGGGGCATGGCTGGAGCGACCGGCCGAACGGCCGCGGCGATGCCGCCACCGCGGCACAGGCCAAGCTGGTGATGGCAGCCCTGGATGCGCACAGCGTGGACCGCTTCATCGTCGTCGGCCATTCCCTGGCCGGCTCCCTCGCCACGCTGCTGGCCGTCGAATACAAGGATCGGGTTGCCGGCCTGGTGGTGCTGGCCGGAGCCACCCATCCCTGGCCGGGTGGCATCAACTGGTATTACCGCCTCGCCGCCCTGCCGGTGCTCGGGCGGCTTTTCGTGCACACCGTGATGACCCCGGTTGGCAGCTGGGGCCTGAAGAAGTCGGTCGACGACTCCTTCAGGCCGGGCGAAGCGCCGACCGATTATGTCCGCAAGGCCAGCGCCGCGCTGGTACTGCGGCCAAACGAGTTCCGCTGGAACGGGCAGGATGTCGCCGTCCTCAAGGCCTGCCTGACGGCCCAGTCTTCCCGCTATCACGAGATCACCGTCCCCACCGCCATCGTCGCCGATCCGGCCGATCATGTGGTGTCGACCAGCATCCATGCCGAGGCGCTGCATCGGCAGGTGCAGGGGTCCCGTCTGGTCCTGGTTCCCGGTGGCGGCCATCAGATCCACTACACGGCCAAGCAAATGGTGCTGGAGGCGATCGGCAGCGTCGCCCAGGCAGCCGACGAGCGCGACTCGATGCGGCAAGCCGCACAATAGTTAGCTGACTATTTAAAAACAGCTCGGAAGTGCGACTTCACAAAGATGCCGACGTGCCCCAGCCGGGTCGGGCGAACGATCACCCGTCTTTGGCGACTTTCGGCAGGACATTGAGATTTGGAGCCATTGAATCAAAAAATTAGCCGGCAATATTATTGCCGGCTAACTTGTCTATGAAACTGTCGCGACGCAGCCATCAGGCCCCTTCGCCACCATCCGCTCCGATCACGGCGATACGCACCATATTGGTCGCGCCCGGCGTGCCGAAGGGAATACCCGCCATGATCAGCACGCGCTGGCCGGTCTGCGCGAAACCGTCTTGCGAGGCATGGCGGCAGGCGCGATCGACCATGTCGCCGATGTCGCGGGCATCGTCGGTCAGCACGGCATGGACACCCCAGACCAAAGCGAGGCGGCGCGCCGTGCCGACATTGGGCGTCAGCGCCAGCAGGGGCTTCTCGGCACGTTCGCGAGCGATGCGGATGCCGGTCGAACCCGAGGCCGTCCAGGCGATCAGGGCGGCGAGATCGAGCGTTTCGGAGATGGTGCGCGCGGCGGCTGCAATGGCGTCGGCGCCGGTCTGCTCGGGTTCGCTGCGCTGGGCGTTGATGATGGTACGGTGCAGGACGTCGCGCTCGACCTCCTCGGCGATGCGGTTCATGGTCGCGACCGCCTCGCGCGGGAATTCGCCGGCAGCGCTCTCGGCCGAAAGCATCACGGCATCGGCGCCCTCATAGACGGCCGTCGCCACGTCCGACACTTCGGCGCGCGTCGGCACGGGCGAGGTGATCATCGATTCCAGCATCTGGGTCGCCACCACGACCGGCTTGCCGAGCTTGCGCGCACCGCGCACGATGCGCTTCTGCAGGCCGGGCACCTTTTCGAGCGGCAGTTCGACACCGAGGTCGCCGCGCGCCACCATCAGGGCGTCGGAGGCTTCGAAGATTTCGTCGAGACGCAGGATCGCCTGGGGCTTTTCAATCTTCGACATCACCAGGGCGCGGCCCTGGATGATCTCGCGCGCCTCCAGGATGTCCTCGGGACGCTGCACGAAGGAGAGGGCCACGATGTCGACGCCGGCGCCGAGCCCGGCCTCCAGATCGGCATGATCCTTGGGCGTCATCGCCGAGACGGCGATCTCGGTATCGGGCAGCGAAACGCCCTTGCGGTTCGACATCTTGCCGCCGACGATGACCTCGGTGACGGCGCGGTCGCCGGTCGCCTCGGTGGTCTTCAGCCGCACCTTGCCGTCATCGAGCAGCAGGGTATGGCCGGGCCGCAGGGCGGACAGGATTTCCGGATGGGGCAGGTAGACACGGCTGGCATCGCCAGGCGTCGGGTCCGAATCGAGGGTAAAGCTGGTCCCATTGGCCAGTTGCACGGCGCCACCGGCGAATTCGCCGATCCGCAGCTTGGGGCCCTGAAGGTCGAGCAGGATGCCGATCGGCCGGCCGCATTCCTTCTCGACGTCACGAATCAGGCCCACCATTTCGCGCATGCGGTCATGCGAGGTGTGGCTCATATTGATGCGGAACAGGTCTGCACCGGCGCGAAACAAATGGGCGATCATCTCCCGCGACGACGAGGCAGGACCCAAGGTGGCGAGAATTTTTACTTTTCGCTGGCGTCGCATACGACTGTTTCTTTCTTATCTTGGTTTTTTGCGCGGATCTCGTGGCGCTGACACAGCGCATCCGCAAGGATGAGATGGCACTCTAGTCCGATTTTCACGCCAGTTAAGTGACATAAATGCCACGCTGGCCCGCTAATTCGCCCCTAGCGTTTTGCGATCGAGCGGAATCACCTCGAATCGCAAAGACGCGTCCCCTGAACGAATGCGGTTCACCTAAGCGTCTATGTTTTTGTTCGATCTTCGTCATTGCCGGGCTTGACCCGGCAATCCAGCCTGGATCTCCGCCTTGCGCGTGTGGCTTCTGAATAGCCGGGTCAAGCCCGGCTATGACAATTGGGAGCGGCTCCTCCTTCAATGGACTGCATTAGTACCCTGAACGGGCTTGGCTCTAGGGTGCCGAGGGTGGTCGCTCGGGCGGCAGAGGGGGCGCGGGCGTGGTTGGTGTCCCTTCCGCAGGGGGAGGACCGTCGGCACCGGGCTGCGGCGGCGCCCCGTCCTGAGGCGGATTGGCCGGGGCGGGCGGGCTCACTGCTGGCGGGTTCGGCGACTCCCCGGCGGGCTGCGCAGGTGCGGCAGGAGCCGGCACATCCTGCGGCGTCATCGGCGACGGCGCCGCGGGGGAGACCACCGGCGGCGTGGTCACGACCGGCGGATTGGCCGGGGCGGGCGCCGCGCCGGAGGCGGGTGGGACAGCCGGTACCGGTGCGGCCGGAGCCGAAGGCCCTTGCGCGGGAGGCATGTCGGCTGGAGCGTTCGATTTGGGCTTCGCCCCGTTCTGAGCCTGCTCGGAAAGCTGGACCGTCCAGGCCTTCTGTTCGCTGGTGTCGATCTCGAAAAAGCCGGTACGGTTATAGCCACGCGCCAGGCAGTTCTCGAAACCGCGAATGGTGAATTCCTTGTCGCGCGAGCACATGAAGGCGTTGCCGCTCCATTCCCCGCCCTGGTCGTAATCGACCGCATAGACGTAATAGAACCGTGCCGCCAGCGGGCCCTTCAGGATGGACTCGCAACTGCGCGCCGCGACATTCCACCAGCCCTCGGTGAGCCAACCCTGCTTGTCGCGATAGCCGACGGCAACCCCCACCCGGCTGGAGGTGTTGTTGCACAGGCGGAAATCAGCCATGGCCGGGCCGGCGGCGAACAAGGATGCCAGGCAGGTCACGGCCGCGGCGAGCGGGAGGCGAAGAGAGGAAGAGATCATCCGGAGCGATTCGGCCTTGGGAGCCCTCTTGATACCGTTTCGTTCGGACGCAAGAAAGGCGGCAAGAAGGCGTAGACCGCGGTTGCCACCATTGATTTCTGCCTCGGCTCCGTTCTCAGGTCGGCCGTGGGCGCGAAACCCAGATGCCGGCGATGATGACCAGGCCGCCGAGCGCCTGCAGCAGGGAGACCGGTTCGTCCAGGACCAGCCAGCCGAGCGCTGCCGCCGCCACGGCCTCCAGGAAGATCACCAGCGAGGAAAACACCACCGGCAGCGAGCCGAGCGCTACCGACAGCAGCCCCTGCCCGCCGGCATGGCTGACCCAGGCCAGCGCGATCAGCACGAGCCAGCCGGTGGCCCCTGCCGGCAGGAAGCGCTGACCCAGGCTCTGGGTCGCCCATAGCGCCGCCACGGCCAGGATCACCACGGTCACCACTGACATATAGAAGGTGAGCCGCGCAGCGCGGTGGCGCAGCCTCGCCTTCTCCACGGCCAGGAAATAGGCGCCGAAGAAGAGTCCCGTCACCCCGGCAAAACCGTCGCCGATGAGATGGCCCGGGGCAAAACCAAGAGACTGGACGACGAGGGCCAGTCCGCCCAGCAGACACAGGCCGAGGCCGATCATCGCGGCGCGGCTCGCCCTGCGCCGATAGACCAGCCAGCCGAGGATCACCACCCACAAGGGCGCCATGGTGGCAAAGAAAGTCGCATTGGCCACCGTGGTATTGGTGATGGCGAGGTGCCAGAAGAAGAGGTCGGCGGCGAAGAACACACCGGTGGCAATCACAGGCAGGGAGAAGGCCGGGCCGGTGTCCGGCGTATCGGCCTTGCTTTCCTCGATCCGCATCCAGGCATAGAGCACCGGTAGGGCCAGCAGCACGCGGTAGAAGGCGCTGGCGAAAGGCCCGACATCCGTCAGCCGCACCAGGATCGGCGAAATGCCCATCGCCATGGCCCCGGCGATCAGCGCCGCGAAAGCAGGCCAGAAGGCGCTTCGCGCCGGGGCCGCGGATTGGACTGCAGAGCTCATCGGAAGAGGTTCCTGGCAGGTCACGCATGCGAACCGGCTTATCCGCATCCGCTCGAATTCGCGGATGAGGAAGGTGCATTGGCGGTGGCGCCGGCTCAGGCTCGTCTTTATGCTGCCTCATCCGATCCCACAATATCCGTGCCTTTGGTCAGTACCCCCTTGCAGTCCGATTTTTCGCCCATCGAAAGGCTGGATGGCCAGCCCGACTCAGGTCTCATCCTGCTCTGCGACCACGCCTCCAACGTCCTGCCCGCCGACTATGGCACGCTGGGCCTGCCGCCGGCACAGCTCGAACGCCATATCGGCTATGACATCGGGGCGCGGGCGGTTACGCACGCTTTGTCGGCACGGCTGCGGGCCCCCGCCTTGCTCACCCGCTTCTCGCGCCTGCTGATCGATCCCAATCGCGGCGCCGACGACCCCACTTTGGTGATGCGCCTGTCCGACGGCGCCCTGGTGCCCGGCAATGCCCGCGCCGACCATGCCGAGATCGCCCGGCGGATCGAGCGTTTCCACCGGCCCTATCACCGGGCGATCGGCGAGTTGGTGAACGAGAAGCTCGCCCGCGGCATCGTGCCGGTGCTGTTTTCGGTGCATTCCTTCACGCCGGTCTGGCGCGGGGTGCCGCGCCCCTGGCACGTTACCCTGCTCTGGGACAAGGATCCGCGCATCGCCAGGCCGTTGATCGAGGCCTTCAAGCGCGACCCTGTCCTGGTGGTGGGCGACAACGAGCCCTATGACGGCGCCCTGGAAGGCGACACCCTCTACCAGCACGCCACGCTACGCGGCCTGCCCCACGCCCTGATCGAATTGCGCCAGGACCTCATCGGCACCCAGGAGGGTGCGGAGGACTGGGCAGACCGCATCGCACACGCCCTGTCGCCCCTGATCATCGATCCCACCATCCGGCGCATCGAACATTGGGGATCGCGCACCGGGCCTCAGCTCCAGCCCTCGGATCGATGATGGTGGCTGTGGCAAGACGTACCCGGCGATCCCTGTCGCGGCCTTCCGCAAGGCAGGTGAGGAAATCCCTAACCTTTATCGGAAATTTTCAAGGCGGTTTTCGAGGCGCCTTTGCGATTCTCGGCGGTTCCGCCAAATCGCAGAACGCTCTGGGACTTGACCCGACTCGGCTTTATCAGCCACATCCGCCCCCAAATTTGTCTCAGGAGTAAGCAATGACGGACGCAACCTCGGTCGCCGCAGACCAGCTCAAGTCGATCATCGAGCGCATCGAGCGCCTCGAAGAGGACAAGAAGGCGATCGCCGACGACATCAAGGAAGTCTATGGCGAGGCCAAGGCCAACGGCTTCGATGTCACCATCCTGCGCAAGATCGTGTCCCTGCGCAAAAAGCCGGCCGCCGAACGCGCCGAGGAAGATGCCATCCTGGAGCTGTATCTCCAGGCCCTTGGCATGGAATAAGGCTTCGTCCGTCCATAAGCGGATCGACTTGGCCCGACCTTTGCCATTGCCGGGCTTGACCCGGCAATCGAGCTCGCGTCCAGCTATCGAAGACGAAGGCCGCCGGCCGGCGGCCTCAATTGTTGCGCGTCGCCACCCAATAACGGGGCCCGGGGCCGAGACGGCCGGCGCGGTCGTCCGGATTGGCAAGCTGGCAGAATTCCAGCGACAGGCATCCACAGCTGATGCAGCGCGTCAGACCGCTCTTCAGCCGCTGAAGCTCGGCGATCCTGGCATCGATCCGCTCGGTCCAGGGCTGGGACAGTTGCGCCCAATCCTCGCCACCTGGCACGTGATCGCTGGGCAACCGGGCGAGTTCCTGCCCGATCTCCTCCAAGGTCATGCCCAGACGCTGGGCGAAGACGATGAAGGCGATGCGCCTGAGCGTCGAACGCGCAAAGCGCCGATGCCCCGAACCGGCCCGTTCGGCCCGGATCAGACCGCGCTCCTCGTAATAACGCAGGGCTGACGCCGCCACGCCCGATCGGCGCGAAATCTGATTGATGGTGAGGGTGGGATCCATGCCGGCATCAAAGCATATTTATTGCTTGATCTCAAGTTCACTTGAACTTGTAGAAAGACTCCTGCCTTGCATGGAGACTGGGTTCGATGACGATTCGAGCGATCGACCGACACACCAAGCGATTGGAAATCACGGAGCGTTCCTGCCTTCGGCGCCTTGAGCCGAAAGACCACGGGAGGCCGGCATGAGCAGGCAGCCGCTCCGCCTGGGCCTGATCTATGGCAGCAGCCGCCGCGGCCGCTTCTGCGACACCATCGGCCAATGGGCCCATTCGCGGATTGCCCATACCCGGCAGTTCGACATCGATATCGTCGATCCCCAGCAGATCGATCTTGCAGCCTTGCTGCATCAGGAGGATTGCCCGGCGAGGCAGGCACTGCGCCGCCGGCTGGCCGACGCCGATTGCTTCGTCCTGGTGACGCCGGAATACAATCACGGCTATACGGCCGCCGCCAAGCTGATCATCGATGCGGCCGGCCGCGAATGGACGGAAAAGCCGATCGCCTTCGTCTCCTATGGCGGCATTTCGGGCGGGTTGCGGGCCATCGAGCAATTGAGGCTGGTCTTCGCCGAGCTGCATGCGATCGCCCTGCGCGACAGCGTGAGCCTCGCCAATGCCTGGCGGGCGATCGACGCCGAGGGCCGCCTCACGCCCGGCCCGGAGACTTGCCAGGCCATGGAGGTCATGATCGGGCAGTTGCAGCGCTGGGCAGGCACGCTCAGGCAGATCCGGCAGGTGGATGCCGCCAGGGCCTCGACCCAAACCCGATAGGCTTCAGCCATGCCGGAATGGTCCGGTGCCCGCCTGCCGCAATTGCAGCCCGTTCAGGGCGAGCCAGCGCTCGACCTCGAGGGCCGTGACCTGCCCGATACCGCGTTCGGCCAGCAGTTCATCCCACGAATAGGCCGTTGCGATCGCCGTCAGGTTGCGGGCGCGCTGCGCCAGCGTGCGCCCGCCCTTATGGGCATGGCGCCCCTGCAGGAGCTGATCCAGAGCCCGCCGTCTCAAGCGCATGGCTTTACTCCGTCGGTGGTTGAAGGCTGGTTTCAGGCGTGCAGGCGCGGAAAGCCGTGCCGCTCGGCCAGAAGGTCCAGAATGCGCTGGGTCGGCTTGACGAAGGCGACCTCTCCGAAGCGCTCCGCATCGTCGGGAACCGGTCCCTCCGCCAGGATCAAAGCCGGCAGGGACTGGTTGGCCTCGCCCAGTTCGGCGATCACCGCCCGGCGCGGCCGGGCGAAGGGTACGCGCTCGATGTCGAGCTGGCCGGCGAGTTCCGGAAAGCTCGCCAGAACGCCCTCGATCTGGTTGCTATGCGGGCAGACGAAGCGCTGGCCCGGACGGTTGGGATCCTCAAATCCCAGTTCGAGCAGAAAGAGCTTGTCTCGGCTGCGGGCCATGTCCTGCCTCCCGTCAATTGGTATCGGCGCGCACCGGCGCCGCGTGCTTCTCGACGCGATCGTAGAACACGTCGCCTTGGGGATTCTGGAAATAGCCGGTGACGCCCTTGGCGAGCACGACCTCGTCGCTGTCCTGCAGGACCACGACATAGGGTGAGCTCTTCTGGATCTTGCGCTGCAGTTCCTCGTAGAGCGCGATGCGCCTGGCCGGATCGCGTTCCCTGACGGCTGCGGCCGTCTCGTCGCTCAGCTCGGGGATCACCCAGCCCGCCTGCTTGGCGATGGTGTTACGCTTGTTGTCCCTGTTGACGGCGAACGCGCTGGCATTGGAGTGCGGGTCGAAATAGTCGGGGCCCCAATAGCGCAGGGTCACCTCATACTGGCCGGAGCGCGCCTTGGCGAAGATCTCGCTGCTCACACCCGGCTGGATGTCGAGCGTGAGGCCAGCCTGGCCGAAGGTCTGCTGGAGGGATTGGGCGATGGTGAGGAAGAGCGGCTCGTTGAAGACGGGGAAACTGATCCTGGTCGGGCCGATGCCGGCGTCAGCCAGGATCTTCCTGGCCTTGGCGACATCGAGCTTGTAGGGGGTATCGCCCACGGCGCCCGGGAATCCCGCGGGCAGGAAGGCCTGGTGCACGCGATACTGCCCGCGCAGCAGGTTCCTGGCGATGCCCTCATAGTCGACGAGATAGCGCGCCGCTTCCCAGAAAGCCGGATTGCCGAGGGTCGGATTGGCCTTGGTATTGATCAGGAGATATTCGAGCCGCGCCGACGGCGTCGCATAGATGCTGACCTGGCTCTTGTCCCTGAGCGTCTCGACCTGGTCGGTGCCAAGCCCGCGGGCGATGTCGACATCGCCCTGCGCCACCAGCAGGCGGCGGGCCGCCGGATCGGGGACATTGCGGAAGACGAGCGCCTGCAGCTTGGGCGCACCGCCGGGCGAAGCCGGGTTGGCGTCCAGCACGAGCGCCTCATGCGCAGTATAGCTATTGATCTTGAAGGCGCCGCTGCCGGCCGAATGTGACTTCAGCCAGCCATTGCCGAAATCGCCATTGCTGGCTTGCGGCGCGAGCACGGCCTCATCGAGCACCGAGGCGACGTTGGCCGTCAAAATGGCCAGCACGAAGGAAGGACCGACATCGGCCTGCCAGCTCAGCCTGACCTTGCCGTCATCGACCTTGCTGATGGCGGCATCGACATTGTCGGCGGTCCAGCCAAGTTCGTTCAGGATGAAGGCCGGCGCCTTGTTGAGCTTTACGGCGCGGGTCAGGGAAAAGATCACGTCCTCCGGCCGAACAGGATTGCCGGAAGCGAATTTGGCGTCCTTGGCCAGCGTGAAGGTCAGGCTCTTGCCGTCGGCACCCGCTTCCCAGCTCGAGGCCAGCGCCGGCTTGATCGCGGCGCTCTCGTCGCGATCGGCCTGTACAAGGCGCTGATAAAGCGCGTTGGCCACCTGCCCCGTCGTCGATTCGAAAGCCTCGGCCGGATCGAAGCTGGTGACGTCGTCGATGGATTGCGCCACCACCGCGATCCCCGGCGGCGTTTCCGCGAAGGCTGCGGGCGCCTGCAGCGTGAGGGCGAGGGCCGTAAAGCCGAGAAGTCCGATC
This sequence comes from Labrys sp. E2SS-1L, assembly GCF_057073705.1. Lineage (NCBI taxonomy): Bacteria > Pseudomonadati > Pseudomonadota > Alphaproteobacteria > Hyphomicrobiales > Xanthobacteraceae > Labrys > Labrys sp. E2SS-1L. Next base: position 734,322 of record NZ_CP172712.1, read on the forward strand.
CTGCTTCGCATGCCGCCTGCTCCGAATTCAGAGAAATGGGCCGTGTTTCAATCGGTATGGCGGAATAATGACAGGGAATGGAGCTTGGTCAAGATTATTATATAAAAATTATGGACTAAGTGTATTTATGAATTAAGCTCGCCTTCCGGACACTCCTGCAACGAGGCAAGCGATGACGACAGCGGCTTCCCCATCCCTGGTTACGGCGGAATGGCTTCTCGAAAATCTGGACAATCCCAAGGTGCGGATCTTCGAGGTCAGCGTCGACCCCACCGTCTATGAACGCAGCCATATTCCCGGGGCAGTCAATCTCGACTGGCACCGTGACCTGGTCGATACCGTCAACCGCGACATCGCCTCGCGCGAGAAGCTGCAGGACACCCTGCGCAGGGCCGGTGTGGAGGACGACACCACCGTGATCGTCTATGGCGACAACAACAATTGGTTCGCCGCCTGGGGTGTCTGGGTGCTCGACGTCTATGGCTTCGGCGAGCGCGCCAAGCTGGTGGATGGCGGCCGCAAGCTCTGGGAAGCCCGCGGCCTCGCCCTCACCGCCGACGTGCCTGATTTTGCAGCCTCGGCGCTCACTTTGCCGGATCGCAACGAGGCCCTGCGCGCCCGGCTTCCCGACGTGCTCGGCTTTGCCCAAGGCAGGGTCGACGGCCAGCTGGTCGACATCCGCTCGCCGGACGAATATGCCGGCAAGATCTTCGCGCCCGAGGGCGTGAAGGAACTCGCGATCCGGGCCGGCCACGTACCGGGCGCCGAAAACGTGCCCTGGGCCACCATCGTCAACGAGGATGGCACCTACAAACCCATCGAGGAGATTCGCGGCATCTATGCCGCCAAGGGCATCGATGGAACCAGGCCGATCATCACCTATTGCCGCATCGGCGAACGCTCGAGCCATAGCTGGTTCGCCCTCAAGCGCCTGCTAGGCTATGACGCCCGCAACTATGACGGCTCCTGGACCGAATATGGCAATGCCGTCGGCGTCCCCGTCGACAATCCGTCGGGCACGATCTGGCTGGGCAAGTAGGCTTTCGGAGCGCGGACTTCCAGTCCGCTCTTCCTTTCCACAAACGCCGCAGCCGCGGTGATGAAGAGCGGACTGGAAGTCCGCGCTCCCGGAATCAGCTATCGCTGATCTAGGGATCACCAACCCCGCCCGCTCTGGATCCTTCTCAGCGCCGCCACCAGCGCATCGACATCCTCATACGTATTGTAGAAGGCCAGCGACGGCCGCACCGTGCTTTCCAGGCCGAAGCGACGCAGGATCGGCTGGGCGCAGTGATGGCCGGCCCGCACCGCGATGCCCTCGCGATCGAGCGCCACACCGACATCCTGGGTCCGGCAACCGTCGAGCACGAAGGACAGCACGCTCGCCTTGTCCCTGGCGGTGCCGATCAGCTTGAGGCCGGGTACGGTGAGCATGTGCTCGGTGGCGTAGACCAGCAATTCATGCTCGTAGCGGCCGATCACGTCCATGCCGATCGTCTCGACATAGTCGAGCGCTGCCCCGAGCCCGACCGCGTCGGCGATATTGCCGGTGCCGGCCTCGAAGCGCTCAGGTGGGCCATGATAGATCGTCTTCTCGAAGGTGACGTCGGCGATCATGTTGCCGCCGCCCTGCCAGGGCGGCAGGTGGGCGAGCACGTCGGGCTTGCCATGCACCACGCCGATACCGGTCGGCCCGAACACCTTGTGTCCCGAGAACACGAAGAAATCGGCATCGAGCGCCTGCACGTCGGTGCGCATATGCGAGACCGACTGGGCACCGTCGACAACCACCGTGGCGCCGTGGCGCTTGGCGATGGCGACCATCTCCCGCGCCGGCGTCACCGTGCCGAGCGCATTGGAGACCTGCGTGATCGAGACGATGCGCGTGCGCGGGTTGATGAGCTTTTCATATTCCTCGAGGATCACCTGGCCGGAGTCGTCGACCGGGGCAACACGCAGCCTGGCGCCCTTCTCCGCGGCGAGCATCTGCCAGGGCACGATATTGGCATGGTGCTCCAGCCAGGTGACCAGGATCTCGTCGCCTTCCCCGACATGGCGGCGGCCATAGGCCTGCGCGATCAGGTTGATGCCTTCGGTGGTACCACGCACGAAGATGATGTCGCGCGTCGAGCCGGCATTGAGGAAGCGCCGCACCTTCTCGCGCGCGCCTTCATAGGCGTCGGTGGCGCGGGCGGCCAGGGCATGGGCAGCGCGGTGGATGTTGGAGTTTTCATGCTCATAGAAATGGCTGAGCCGGTCGATTACCGCCTGCGGCTTCTGTGTCGTTGCCGCATTATCGAGCCAGATCAGCGGCTTGCCATGCACCTGCGTCTGCAGGATCGGGAAGTCGCGCTTGACCGAGTTCGCATCGAACGGCCGGCCTGACTGGGCGAGATCCGGCACCGCGTCGGGACGCAGTTCCAGGGTAACAGCACTGAAATCGGGCAGGCGCGGCGCAGCCGGCACGGCAGCCTGGGTGGGAACGGACGGCGGGCGCTGCGGCACGGGAGGAACGGAAGGCGGCGCGGCAACGGGCGGCGCGGGCGGCTGCGAGGGCGCCAGGGATTGCCCGTCGCGCAGGAAATAATAGCCATCCTGGGACGGCTGGGCGATCGAGCCGGGAACGGAGGCCGGGGACGGCGCCTGCAGGGGCGCAGCTGCGGCCACGTCGGGACGCAGCAGCGAAAGGAACTCGGCGATGCCGGCCGGCAACACGGAGAAGTCGAGCTGGGTAGGCACGGCAGGCACGAAGGGACCGGCCGAGCCGCCGGGCTGCGGCACGTCCGAGGGAATGGCCGAGGCGCCCGACAGCGGCTGCGGCGCGGTGGCCGGCGCGATCGGGATGGTCGGCGTCGGCACGATCGAGGGAATGGTCACCGGCGGCAGGTCGGGCGGGCCGACAGGCGGGCGGGCCGGCATCTGCGGGGCGACACTGGTGGTGATGGAAGGCGCCGGCGCCAAAGTCGGACTCGGCGGAACCGCCGGCACGGTCGGTGCCAGCGGCACGGTGCCCTGGCCAGGGGGCGCCTGGAACAGGGCATTGGCGAGATCGGCCAGCACCGTCGGATCCGGCCAGGACGGGTTCGGGGAAATGCCTGTCGTCATCGAGCAGAGGGCTCCTTGGGGACGTTCGCCGGGCGGTACCGGGGATCATCATGGCATACGTTGGAAATCGGATGAGCAGCACTCTTCTGTAATGTCGGAGTTGCCCCTCACCCTTACCCTCTCCCCGCAAGTGCGGGGCGAGGGAGATGGTGACGTCGCATCTTCTCCAGCACGCTCAGCGCCTCGCCTAGTTGACGCCACACTCGGCGCCCCCTCGCCCCGCACTTGCGGGGAGAGGGTAAGGGTGAGGGGCGGCGCGCCCTGTCGGATCAACCCCACTCAGACATATTTGTCGGGATAGTCGTGGTACTTGCCGACCTCGACACCTTCCAGCACGGCCAGGGCATCATGGGTAAGGATGGCCGAGGAGCAGTAGAGCGAGATCAGGTAGGAGGCGATCGCCTTGCGGTTGATGCCCATGAAGCGCACCGACAGGCTGGGCTGTACTTCGCCGGGCACGCCGGGCTGGAACAGACCGATGACGCCCTGCTTCTTCTCGCCGGTGCGCAGCAGCAGGATGTTGCTCTTGCCCTTGGCGTCGACCTCGAGCTTGTCGCTCGGCACCAGCGGCAGGCCGCGCCAGGTCAGGAAGGGCGTGCCGAACAGGGTGACGGTCGGTGGCGGCACGCCGCGGCGGGTGCATTCGCGGCCGAAGGCGGCGATGGCGCGCGGGTGAGCCAGGAAGAAGGAGGGTTCCTTCCAGACCTTGGTGATCAGTTCGTCCAGGTCGTCAGGCGTGGGCGCGCCGGTGCGGGTCTTGATGCGCTGGCCGGCCTGCGCATTGGGCAGGAGGCCGTATTCCTTGTTGTTGACCAGTTCGTTCTCCTGCTTTTCCTTTACCTTCTCGATGAGGAGCCGTAGCTGTTCCTGGATCTGGTCATAGGGATGGGAGTAGAGGTCGGAGACGCGGGTTTGCACGTCGAGCACGGTGGTGACGGCATTGAGCGAATATTCGCGCGGCGCCTCCTCATAGTCGACGAAGGTCTCCGGCAGGTCCGGATCCTGGTCGCGGCGGGGGGAGCACTCGACCTCGGCGCTGATGTCGCCCTGGTCTTCCTTGACCCGGTTGAGGCGATAGATGCCGGCTTCCACCGGTGTCCAGGGCAGGAAGGAAACCAGCCAGCGCGGCGTGATGCCGGACCACTGGGCCCTGGTCTTGGTGGCGTTGGCAAGCTGCCTTGCCGCCGCCTCGTTCAATGTCCGGCGGACGGCGGGTTCGTCGGCCATACGGTGCTCCTTGTCTGGTTCGTGCTGCGGAAAGAAGTCCTGATTCGACGTATATCCGGCGCGCCGAAGCCCCGGACAAATGCCCTAACAACCGACATGCCGCGTGGCTTCCTCAAATCCCGTATACCTTGCGTGAAATAAGCCGAGCCGGTAGGCATGCGGCTATTTCCGCGCCGAGATTTTGAGGGGCGGTTGCCTTGGTACCGGCGCAGGACCGGGCGTGTGTTGAGCCTCCCGATAGAAGGCGAGCGCCTTTTCGATGAGACCGACGGACCGATGAAAGCGGTCGGAGAGCACCAGGATCGTCTGGTCCTGGGTGAAGCCGTCCTCGCGCAGAGCCTCGAAGGCCTCGCCGATATCGAGCCATTGCGCCGGCGCCGGCCGGCGCCGGTTGCGATCGGGCTTGGTCGGGTCGAGCAGTTCGGCGATCAGGGTCAGAAATTGCGGCGAGGCATAGGCTTCCCGCAACCAGGCTCCCGCCTGCTGCTTGGCGGCGACGATACGGCCTTGCGCAATCAACCGACGCAGATGGGCGGTGCGCGGGCAAAAGCGCGCCCTCGTCACGGTGCTCGCGCGCCCCGCCTCGACGGCACTCCCTGCTTCGCGCGGACCCGACACGCCCGACCTCACGCGGCTCAGGCCTTGGCCGCCACGGGACTGGCCCGCCCCGCAAGGGAGCGGCGGCGGGCGGCGGTCGGTCGCGAGGCAGGGCCAGATCTCATGGTCGGTTCCGTGATGCGGATGCGAGGCTGGAACGCAGCTTCGATCGAAATTTATAATTTGTCTATAGAAATAGTAGAAAATAAAATTTACAACATTCGGACCGCATCGCCTTCGCCTCTGAGGCCGGCGCAACCGCGACGTCACGAAGGGCCATGCCATGACCGAGACCCTGCAGCATGCCATCGCCTTGCAGGAAGAAGCCGGAGGGACGCCGAGCCCGGTGGCACCCCGCTGGAACCTCGATGCTCTGGTGGCGCAGCTCCGGCTCTCGCGCGAGATCACCCACAATATCCGCCACCAGGGCCGCATCCGCCGCACGCCCTCGCGCGAGACGGTCACGACCATTCTCGGCGGGCTGACGGCCGCCCTCTTTCCCAGCCACTACGGCCAGTCGGAGATCGGCGCCGGCAATATCGACTATTTCGTCGGCTCGACGCTCGACAATGCCCTGATCCTGTTGACGGAACAGGTGCGTCGCAGCCTCGCCTTCACCCGCGAGGAGGTCCCGCCGGAAGCCAGCCTGCATGAACAGGCTCTGGCCATCACCGGCGATTTCGCCAGCCGGCTGCCTTCCATTCGCGGCGTCTTGGTCAGCGACCTCACCGCCGCCTTCCGCGGCGATCCCGCGGCCACCAACTTTCCCGAAATCCTGCTCGGCTATCCCGGCATGACGGCGATCATCTATCATCGTCTCGCCCATGCCCTGCACGGCCTGGGCGCGACCTTCCTCGCCCGGCTGATCTCCGACATCGCCCATTCGAAGACCGGCATCGACATCCATCCCGGCGCCGAGATCGGCGGCAGTTTCTTCATCGACCACGGCACCGGCGTGGTCATCGGCGAGACCACCGTCATCGGCGAGCGCGTGCGCCTCTACCAGGCCGTGACGCTGGGCGCCCGCCATTTTCCCACCGATGAGAACGGGGTGCTCGTCAAGGGCAGCCCCCGCCATCCGATCGTCGAGGATGACGTCGTCATCTATGCCGGCGCCACCGTGCTCGGCCGCATCACCATCGGCCGGGGCTCGGCGATCGGCGGCAATGTCTGGCTGACCCGCAGCGTACCGCCGGGCAGCCAGATCACCCAGGCCCATGCCCGCAGCAACGGGCAGGTCGATTGAGGCGGGCCATCGCTGACGCGCTCGCACCAGCGCAGACCTTTGTCATGCCCGGGGCTTGACCCGGGCATCCAGAGTTTCGCCATCCGCGATATCGAAAGATCGGCTGGATTGCCGGGTCAAAGCCCGGCAATGACGAGGGTCGAGCTGATGTCGATACACGCAGAGCAATCATACATTGCCACTACCGGGCCGCGCCCGCCCCCCGGACTCCCGGCGCCGTCTCGAGCGGCCACCAGGTCGAGCCTAGATAGCGCTCGCCCGTATCGGGCAGAATGGTGACGATGACCTTGCCGGCGTTCTCGGCCCGCGCCGCCAATTGGGTGGCGGCCCACAGCACGGCGCCCGAAGAGGTGCCGGCGAAGATGCCTTCTTCCGCCACCAGCTCGAGCGCCGTCCGCCGGGCCTGCGCGGTGCTCAGCGCGATGATCTCGTCGGCGATCCCGGTATCGACATTCTTCGGCAATTGCTCCGGTGGCACCTCGCTCACCTTGTGCACCCCGTCGATCTCGTCGGGATAGGGATTGTCCTCCGTCGGGATCGATCCTTCGCCCGGCTCGGCGATCACCACCTTCAGGCCCGGTTTCTTCGACTTGAGGAAGCGCCCGGCGCCGGCCGTGGTGCCGCCGGTGCCGACCCCGCCGACCAGGATGTCGACGCTGCCGGCGGTATCACGCCAGATCTCGGGGCCCGTCGTTTCGAAATGGGCACGCGGGTTGGCGGGATTGGCGAGCTGGTCGGCGAAGAAGGCCGAGGGGTTTTCTTCGCGTATGCGCTGCGTGATCTTGTCGATCGCGTCGGGGGCGAGGAAGAAGGCGTTGTTCACGGTGACGACCTCGGCACCGTAGAGGCGCAGCAGCTTGACCTTGTCCTGGCTGATATTGTCGCTGACATAGAACTTGGCCCGGTAGCCGCGCGAGGCGGCCACGGCGGCAAGCCCGATGCCGGTATTGCCGCTGGTCACGTCAACGACGAGGTCGCCGCGCTTCAGGCGGCCGGCCGCCTCGGCCTCGGCGATGATGGCCCAGGCGGCGCGGTCCTTGATGCTGCCGGCCGGATTGAAGAACTCGATCTTGGCGACGATCCGCCCGAACAGATTGCGGTTGCGGGCATAATTGTGCAGCTCGAGCAGCGGCGTATTGCCGATCAGGTCGGTGAGATTGTCGTGGATGTGGCCGGGCTTGGCCACGGCAGCGCGGAGAGTACCGGAATTCATGTCAGGCCTCGGCTGTCTTGAGGGGCTGTCTAGGTGGATCTCGTCGTCATGCCGCGATCGCTGTTCGCGCCCAGCCAAGTTCGGGCGCGATGCGCTGGATGAAATCGGTGAGAATCTGCTCGTAATCGTGCTGGGCGAAGGCATAGGGCAGCTCCAGCCGGAACTCCCCCACGCCGGCGAGCACCGGATCGGCGGCGAGACGCTCCAGGATCTGGTCGGAGGGGCCGACGAGATCGGCAGCATAGAGCGTGCGCCGGGGGCCGTTGGGCGCAAGCGTGCGGGCATGCCGGCTGGCGGCATAGCCGGCATAGCGCCGCCGCGTCGTTCCATCGGCGCTGTCTGTGGGCACGATGACGCGGCCGAGGGCAATGCGAGGCCGGGCCGATGCCGCGCGATAGGTCTCGAGCTGGCGCGTCTGCGCCTCGAAGAAATCGTCGATGCCCTCGCCCGTGGTGACATTGCCCATCAGGAGGTTGAAGCCGTTGCGGCCGGCCCATTCGACCGAGCGCAGCGAGCCGCCGCCATACCACAGCCGCTCGACCAGCCCCTTGGCATAGGGCTGCAGGCGGGGCCGGATGCGACCGCCGGGAATGTCGATCAGGCTGTCGGGTGCGCCGAGATAGTGCCCGCGGAGATTATCGGCCAGCCGCTGCACCCTCGCATGGGAGAAATCGTTGGAGCGCCAGTCGCCGTCGAAGACCAGCGGCGCCAGCAATTCGGCATGCGGCGGCGTACCGGCGCTGAGGCCGACATTGAGCCGGCCGCGCGAGAGCACGTCGACGGTGGCCAGATCCTCGGCCAGGCGATAGGGACTTTCATAACCGATCGGGATCACCGCGGTGCCGAGCTGGATATGGCGGGTGCGCTGGCTCGCCGCCGCCAGGAACACCGCAGCAGCGGATATGCCCGGTTCGAGATGGCGCTGGCGCACCCAGGCGCTGTCGAAGCCCAGGCTCTCGCCGAGCTCGAACAAGCGTAGCGTACGCTCCAGCCCGCCCGCCGGATCATCGTCCGGATAGCTGCCCGGCGAGAGGAAGCCGACATGGCTGACGAGAGGAGAAGGCATGGGCAATCTTCTTGGCTGGGATTCGTTCGAAAAAGGAGCCGTCGTCCCCGGCTGAGCGTGGCGAAGGGAAGGGGCTCAGCCGGCCATGACAGAGCCTTACGGATCCATGTTGTATCGTCGCGCCCGGCTTCAGCTCTTCGGCAGGCCCTGGGGATTGGTCTCGGCTTTCTCGATCGCCTCGGCGCTCAGGTTCCAGCGGGCGAGCGTCTTGGCGTATTTGCCGTCCTTGATCAGGCCGTTGACGGCGATCGTGATGGCATCGGCAAGGCCGCCGCCCTTGCGGGTGGTGACGGCAATGTCGGCCGTGAGCGGCCAGCCGCCCGAAAGCGTGCCGACCAGCTTGGTCTTGCCCGTCTGCGCCGATTGGAAGGCCTGGGTGGCGTTCACGCTGAAGGTGATGTCGGCACGGCCGGACTGCAGCGCCAGCGTCTTCACCGCATCGTCGTCGTAATACTGCACCTCGACCGGCTTGAGGCCGGCAGCCTGGTTCTGCTTGTCCCATGCCAGCAGGATCTTCTCCTGGTTGGTGCCGGGGTCGGTGATCACCTTCAGGCCGGCGATATCCTTGGGCTCCTTCACCGAAGTGATCGGGCTGTCCGACTTGACATAGAGACCGAGAACGTCGCGCCGATAGGTGGAGAAATCGAATTTCTCCTTGCGCTCCTCGGTCACCGTGACGTTGGTGATCACCGCATCGTATTTGCCCGAGGACAGGCCGAGCGGCCAGTCCGCCCAGGCCACCGTTTCCAGCACCAGTTCCTTGCCGAGGCTGTCGGCCACCAGCTGGGAGAGATCGGGATCGAAGCCGACCGGCGTCTTGGAATCGGTGGCATAGGTCGCGATCGGCGGCAGGCCGGGATTGACCGCCACCACGAACTTGCCGTCCCGGGCGAATTTGGCGTCCTTGGCAATCGCCTTGATCGCCTCTTCGTTCCTGTCGGCGCGCAGGCGGCCGGGCTGTTCCGGGCTGAGGTCGAACTCGGCGGCGAAGGCGGCAAGGCTGAGGCCGAAGGCCAGCGCGGCCGCGAGGGCACCGGCGGCGATGGAGGCGGGACGGATTGTCATGGGATCTCCTGATCGGGCGTGGGAGGAAGGGTCGCGCCGGCGGCTCTCCACGCGCCGGCATAGAGGTCGAAGAAACGTCGGGCGTCACAGGACCTTGGCGAGGAATTCGCCGAGGCGGGAATGGGCGGGTGCATTGAAAAGCTGGGCAGGCGGGCCGGATTCGAGGACGCGGCCGTTCTCCATGAACACCACGGTATCGGCCACTTCGCGGGCGAAGCCGACTTCGTGGGTGACGATCACCATGGTGGTGCCGGAGGTAGCGAGTTCCTTGATCACTTCGAGCACCTCGCCGACAAGTTCAGGATCGAGGGCGGAGGTCGGCTCGTCGAACAAGATGACCTTGGGCTTGAGCGCCAGGGCCCTGGCAATGGCGACGCGCTGCTGCTGGCCGCCCGACAGCTGGCGGGGATAGGCATCCGCCTTGTCGGAAAGACCGATGCGGCTGAGGAGGTCGCGGGCCTGTTCGAGGGCCTCGCTGCGCGGCACCTTCTGCACCGAGACCGGCGCCTCGATGATGTTCTCGAGCACGGTGAGATGCGGAAACAGGTTGAAGTTCTGGAACACCATGCCGATCGAAGCACGGCGGCGGCGGATTGCGCCTTCCTTCAGCTCATAGAGCACGTTGCCGCGGCGCTCATAGCCGATCAGCTCGCCATCGATGGCGATGAACCCCTCGCTCGCACGTTCGAGATGATTGATCGCACGCAGCAGCGTCGACTTGCCGGCACCGGAGGGGCCGAGAATGGCCGTGACCTCGCCGGGCCGGACGGTGAGATTGACATTGTCCAGCACGGTATGGCTGCCATAGCGCTTGGACAGGCCATGGATCTCGATCAGGCCCTCCCGCCTGGCCGGTCGCAATGCCGAAACCAGGGGCCTGCGCGCCGCCGGCGCTGGTGATTGGGCCACAGTCGTCGATTTATTTTGCCGGCTACTATTTCGCCCCGTGATGCGTTCCAGTAGCGAGGCGGGCGTGGTCCGTAGGGCGCCCCTGGCATAATGCCGCTCGATCCTCAGCTGGATGAGCGAGAGCACGCTCATGATGATGAGGTACCAGACCGTCGCCACCATCAGGAGGGGGATGACTTCGAGATTGCGCCGGTAGATCACCTGCACGGTGTAGAACAGTTCCGGCAGCGCCAGCACGTAGACCATGGAGGTCGACTTGGCCAGGCCGATGATCTCGTTGAAACCGCTCGGCAGGATGGCGCGCATCGCCTGGGGCAGCACGATGCCGAGGGCATGGCGGCGGCGCGACAGGCCGAGAGCGGCGGCGGCCTCGTGCTGGCCCTGGTCGACGGAGAGGATGCCGCCCCGGATGATCTCGGCCGAGAAGGCGGCCTGGTTCAAGCTGAGGCCGATCAGCGCCACTGCGAAGGGGCTGAGCACTTCCACCAGATTATACTGGGCGAAGGAAATCCCGGTATAGGGGATGCCGAGATCGAGCGTGGTGTAGAGATAGCCGAGATTGTTGAGGATCAGCAGCAGCACGATCAGGGGCACCGAGCGCAGCAGCCAGATATAGCCCCAGGAAATCCCGGCGAGCAGGGGCGATTTCGAGACCCGTGCGAAGGCGAGCGTGCCGCCGAGCAGGAAGCCGAAGATGGAGGCGAGCACGGTGAGCAATACGGTGCGGGCGAGCCCGACCAGAACCGGCTCGGAGACGAAGTACTGCGCGAAGACGGCCCAGCCCCATTTCGGGTTGGTCAGGATCGAATGCAGGGTGATGCCAAGGATGAGCACGGCCGCCACCGTGCCGACGGCGCGCCAGGGATGCCGGGCCGGCACCACGCGATAGCGGGAATAATCGGGGGCACTGCCTGATTGCGGGCCCGCGAGTAAGCCGTCGAAATCCGTGGTGGAGGCCATGCTGCGCTTCCTTCCTGCTCATATTCAGTTAGTTCATAGAAATAATAGAATTAATGACGAAAGAAGGTCGGTGAAAACCGGCCTGTCAGCCCGCCTTGCGCCCAGCCTGGCCTTGGTCCGGGGCAGCCTGGCGGGCGGCGCGGACAGCGCTGAGTGCGACCAGTCTGTCGCCTGCCGGCGGCCCTTCGCCTGTCACAAGCGGTTCGACCGCGACGGCGAGAGGTGCGATGTCCTTCTCGAAGGGCAGCGAGCCGTAGGTCTCGGGATCCTTGGTGACGTCGAACAGGGCGGTATAGCCGGTGGAGAGATAGAGACCTGCGGCTTCCGGCTGGCGGAAGCCGGTGGTGAGATATATGCGGCTATAGCCCTGACGGGCGGCCTGCGCCTCGAGCTCGGCCAGCACCTTGCGGGCCAGGCCCTGGCGGCGCAGGTCGACATGGGTCCATACCCGCTTGAATTCCGCCGTGCGTTCGTCATAGCGCTTGAAGGCGCCTCCTGCGATGGCCACGCCGTCGCGCAACAGGAGCACGAAATTGCCATGGGGCGGTGCGAAGAGCTCGGCGGGATAGCGGCTCATTTCCGCCGAACCCGGTTCACCCCAATAATTGCCGTAGCGCGACTGATATTCGAAGGTGAGAGCCTCGATCAGGGGACGCGCCTGTTCATCGAGCGGAGTCGTATAGAAGAAGACATCTTTCATTTTGCCGGCTCACTATTATCCGAAAGATAATCCTGGACCAGCGCGACCCAGTAGCGCGCCGCATCCACGAGAATGGCATCGTTGAAGTCATATTGGGGGTTGTGCAGGTCGGCGCTGTCGCCATTGCCGATGAAGAGGTAGCTGCCCGGCCGCTCCTTGAGCATGAAGGCAAAGTCCTCGCTCGCGGTGATCGGCCGGAAGCCCCGGCGGATGCGGTCTTCCCCGAAATGGCGGGCGGCCACCTGGCGGGCGAACGCGGTCTCCCCGGCATGGTTGACCAGCACCGGATAGCCACGCGGATAATGGACCTCGGCGCGCGCGCCAAAGGAGGCGGCGTGGCTCTGCGCCAGTTCGATGATGCGTTGGCGCACATTCTCGCGGACCGCATCGTCGAAGGTGCGGATGGTCAGTTGCAGTTCGACGCTGTCGGGGATGACGTTGGGTGCGATGCCACCATGGATCGAGCCGACGGTGACGACCACCGCCTCCAGCGGATCGACATTGCGCGAGACCACCGTCTGCAGCGCCAGCACCAGCGAAGCCGAAGCCACCACCGGGTCGATCGCCTGCTGTGGCTTGGCGCCATGGCCGCCCTTGCCGATGATGCGGATGATGGCGAGGTCCACCGAAGCCATGGCCGGTCCGGTGAGGAAACCGAACTCGCCGGCGGGCACGCCCGGCCAATTGTGCAGCCCGAACACGGCATCGACGGGGAAGCGCTCGAACAACCCGTCCTTGATCATCGAGCGGGCACCGCCACCATTCTCCTCGGCCGGCTGGAAGATCACCCTCAGCGTGCCGGAAAAGCCACGCGTCTCGGCAAGGTGCTTGGCCGCCGCCAGCAGGATCGAGGTATGCCCGTCATGGCCACAGGCATGCATCACGCCCGGCACCGTGCTGGCATAAGGCAGGCCCGTGGCCTCGGTGATCGGCAAGGCATCCATGTCGGCACGGATGCCGACGGTTCGCCCGCCCTCGCCGCTTCTGAGCGTGCCGACCACCCCGGTGCCGCCGATATTGCGCGCCACCTCATAGCCCCAGCCTTCCAGATAGCCAGCGACGAGAGCGCTGGTCTTTTCTTCCTTGTAGGCAAGCTCGGGCTCGGTATGCAGCTTGCGGCGCAGGGCGATGAACTCGTCGCCCTGCAGTGCGATTTCGACTCCAGCGGCCGAAGGCAGGGGAAACTGCGCCGTCATCAGGCCGCCTCCTCGCCGGTTCCGGCGCTCGGCACGGCATAGCGGCTGTCGCGATAGGGCAGGCCGAGATGGTCCCTGAGCGTGGTGCCGAACTGGGCAGGGCGATGCTGGCCGCGTGCCTCCAGGATCGGCAGGACCTGCGCCTCGAAATCGTCGAGGCCGGCATTGAGCACGTGGAAGCCGAGCACGAAACCGTCGGCCGCCCCGCCCTCGACCCAACGGCCCAGTTCGTCGGCAACGGCTTCGGGCGTGCCGATGAAGCGCGAGCGCGGGGTCGCTTCGTTGAGGGCGACCTCGCGCAGGGTCAGCTTCTTCTCGCGCGCCACACGCTTGATGCGGTCGGTATGGGCCCTGAAATTATTGGCGCCGATATCGCCGAGGTCCGGGAAGGGATCGTCGAGCGGATAGGCGGTGAAGTCGTGATGATCGAAGAAGCGCCCGAGATAGAGCAGCGCCTCATGGTCGGTCACCAGGGCGCGGATCTCCTGATATTTGCGTTCCGCTTCCTCCTCGGTCGAACCGACGACGGGCGCGACGCCGGGGAATATCTTGAGGTGGTCGGGTTGGCGGCCATGCGCCTGGGCACTCTGCTTGAGCTTGCGCGAGAGCTCCCGGTTCTGCTCGAAGGATTCGGAGCCGGCGAACACCGCATCGGCATGGCGGCCGGCGAGCTTGATGCCATCGTCGGAGGCACCCGCCTGGAACAGCACCGGCTGGCCCTGTGGGGAGCGGCCGAGATTGAGCGGCCCTTCGGCGGCATGGAAGCGGCCCTTGAAATCGAGCCGGTGCATCTTGGTGAAGTCGGCATAGCGGCCGGTCTCGCGATCGCGCGGGAAGGCATCGTCGTCCCAGCTGTCCCACAGCCCCTTGACCACCTCGATATGCTCGCCGGCGATCTCGTAGCGCAGGGCATGTTCGGGATGCTTGTCGCGGTTGTAGTTGCGGGCCGATCCTTCCAGCGGCGAGGTCACCGCATTCCAGCCGGCGCGGCCGCCGCTGATCACGTCGATCGAGCCGAACTGCCGGGCCACGGTGAAGGGATCGGAATAGGAGGTCGAGAGCGTGCCGACCAGGCCGATGCTGGCGGTCGAGGCGGCCAGGGCCGACAGCAGGGCGATCGGCTCGAACCGGTTGAGGAAATGCGGAATGGAGATCTCGTTGATATAGAGGCCGTCGGCGATGAAGACGAAGGCGATACCGGCCTTTTCGGCCTGGCGCGCAGCACGGACATAGTGCTCGAAATTGACGCTGGCATCGGCCGGCACGCTCGGATGCTTCCAGGCGTTCATATGGCCGCCCGGGCCTTGCAGCATCACACCGAAGGGAATGCGTTTCCTGCTCAAATCTCTCTCCTCAAATGCGTGATGGTCAGGCGGGAACGGCTTGGCGCAGGGTGGCGTGCTGCGGGATCGTGGAGTTGCGGGCCTCGGCCAGGTGCTCCGCCAGAGTGAGTCTCGCATCGCCCTTCACGGCGGGCTCGACGATGAATTCCTCGATGCCGTGGCGCTCATGCAGGCGATCGAGTGCCGCCACTACATCTCCAGCCGTGCCGGCGAGAACGCTGGGTGTTTTGCGCTCGATACGAAAATCGCTGGCGCCCGCCTGGCGGGCATAATCCTCCGCCTGCGCCTCGCTGCCGACGGTGACGCTCTGCGCACCAGGGACATGCACCTTGAAGAGCTGCAGGCCCGCGGCCTGGCGTGCCGCCTCGGCGGCGCTGTCGGCAACGATGGCAGCCACCGCCACCAAAGGCGGTCGTCCGGCCTTGCCGCGATAGGCCGCAACGGCATCGGCAAGCAGGGCATCGTCGCCATTGAGGTGGCGGGCGAATACGAACTGCCAGCCCCTGGCGGCCGCTAGCTCGGCGCTTTCCACGCTTGCCCCCAGCAGGAAGCGCTCGGGCGCCACGGGCGGCCGCGGGGTGGCGCTCAACCCGGCCAGCGCTTCGCCGGCTGCGACCGGCCCCTCCAGGAAACGGCCGAGATCGTCGAGCTGCCCGGCAAAGCCCGGCTTGCGGGCGGGGTCATAGGCTCCCTGCAACGCGCGCGTCGCCAGCGGCAGCCCACCGGGCGCCTTGCCGATGCCGAGATCGACCCGCCCCGGCGCCAGCGAGGCCAGCAGATTGAAGACCTCGGCCACCTTGTAGGCGCTGTAATGCTGAAGCATCACGCCGCCCGAGCCGATACGGATTCGGGCCGTGTTGGCGAGCAGGAAGGCGATCAGCACTTCCGGCGCGGAACTGGCGAGTTCGGGGGCATTGTGATGCTCGGCAACCCAGAAGCGATGATAGCCGAGCCGCTCCGCCGCCTGGGCCAGGGCAATCGTACGCTTGAGGGCATCGGCCGCGTTGTCGCCGGGAGCAAGGGGGCTCTTGTCGAGCAGACTCAGCCTGTAACTCATCGTGCCATCTTGCTTTCGATGCGGCGCCGACGGCACCGCCAAGGAGAGGAAGGCACAATAGACTACTATTTCTATATATTAAATATGAATCTTTGATGGTGATCGAATAATCTTCGAGAGGTGGCTCAGCCCTCATCCGGCTGCCGCCACCTTCTCCCGCAAGGGGAGAAGGGAGTTTTACTCCGTTGGTCCAGTGCTTTGGTCCCGTTGCGATCTCCAACGCCCATCCCAATCAAATCCCTTCTCCCCTTGCGGGAGAAGGTCCCGGCAGGGAGATGAGGGGTGGCAGCACCAGCCAGTAGCGAAGCAGCCGCGAATTTGCTCAGATGGCGCAACAGGCTCGCGCCCGGAGCGGCCTGGGGGAAAGACGGCACAATGGTCAGCGATGTCGCCATCATCGGCGCGGGGGTCGTGGGATGCGCGATCGCCCGACGCTTTGCGCTGGAAGGGCTCGCCATCACCCTGATCGAGGCCGGCGGCGACATCCTCTCCGGTGCCAGCAAGGCCAACAGCGCCATCCTGCATACGGGCTTCGACGCTCCGCCCGGCAGCCTGGAACTTGCCTGCATCCGCGCCGGCTACGCCGAATATCTCGAGATCCACCAGGCTTTGGGGCTGCCGCTCCTGCGCAGCAGCGCGCTCGTCGTCGCCTGGAACGAGGCCGAGGAAGCCGGCCTGGCGGGTATCCGCGCCAAGGCACTGGAAAACGGCATCGACAATGTCGCGCTGATTGGCCGCGCCGAATTGCGCGCCAGGGAGCCGGGGCTATCGGAGGCGGCGCGCGCCGCCCTCTTCGTGCCGGACGAGGCCCTGATCGACCCCTGGAGCCCCTTCCTCGCCTATGTCGAGCAGGCCATGGCTCATGGCGCCACCGTCCTGCGCGGCACCCGTGTCATCGGCGGCCAGTTCGACGGCCGGATATGGCGCCTGGAAACCACGGCCGGGCCCGTCGAGGCTCGCAGCGTGATCAATTGCGCCGGCAACCATGGCGACGAAATCGACAAGGCGCTTCTCGGCCAGTGCGCCTTCGAGATCCGTCCGCGCAAGGGCCAGTTCGTGGTGTTCGACAAGGCGGCCTACAGGCTGGCTGCGGCCATCATCCTGCCGGTGCCCAATGAACGCACCAAGGGGGTGGTGGTCACGCGCACCGTCTTCGGCAACCTGCTCGTCGGCCCCACCGCCGAGGAACAGCAGGACCGCGACCGGGCCGATGTCGACCACGACGCGCTCGAAGCCCTGATTCGCCGGGGCATCGAGATCCTGCCGGCCCTGGCCGGCATGCCGGTGACCGCCTGCTATGCCGGGCTGCGGCCGGCCACGGAGAAGAAGGACTATCGCATCGATGCCTATGCCGAGCGCAACTGGATCAGCGTCGGCGGCATCCGCTCGACCGGCTTGTCCGCCTCACTCGGCATAGCCCGCCATGTGCTGCGCCTCTACCAGGAGGCAGGCGGCAGCATCGCGCCCGTCGCAGCCGGCCCCACCTTCCCGATGCCCAATCTCGCCGAGCACCTGCCGCGCGATTACGACCGGCCGGGTTACGGGGAAATCATCTGCCACTGCGAGCTGGTAACGAAGCGCGAAATCGAGACTGCCCTGTCCCGCCCGCTGGCTGCCGGCGATTTCGGCGGCCTGAAGCGACGCACGCGTTGCGCCATGGGGCGCTGCCAGGGCTTCAACTGCAGCGCCAGGCTGGCGAGCCTGACCCAGGGACGTTTTACCGTGCCCCTCGACAGCGGAGTGGCGCGATGAGTGCCGCCAAGGCGATAACCCCGGATGTCCTCGTCGTCGGCGGTGGTCCCGCCGGCCTGTCGGCGGCAACGACGCTCCGGGAACTCGGCGTCGACAAGGTCGTGCTGCTCGAACGCGATACGGTCGTGGGCGGTATTCCCCGCCATTGCGGCCATTCGCCCTTCGGCATGCGCGAATTCCGCCGCATCCTCTCCGGCACGCGCTATGCGGCCCGGCTGGAGGCCCGTGCGAGGGACCGCGGCGTCGAGATCCTCACCCGGCATAGCGTGCTCTCGGTCGGGGACGGCGTTGTCAGGGCGGTATCGCCTGATGGCCCCAGCGAGTTCAGGCCGCGGCGCATCCTGTTGGCCACCGGCACGCGCGAGGCTTCGCGTGCCGCGCGGTTGGTGTCGGGCGAGCGCCCGCTCGGCATTCTCAACACGGCCGCCCTGCAGGCCTATGTCTATCTGGAAAAGCTCGCGCCCTTCCGCCGGCCGGTGATCGTCGGCACCGAACTGGTGGCGATGTCGGCCATCCTCACCTGCCTGTCGGGTGGCATCCGCCCGGCCGCGGTGATCGAAGCCAACGCCGACCCCACGGCTCGCTTTCCCTTCTGGCTGCTGCCGCGCCTGCTCGGCATTCCCGTGCACTACCGCACCGAAATCGGCGCCATCAATGGCAAGGACCGGGTGCAGGAGGTGCTCGCGCGCTCGCAGGCGGGAGAGCTCGGCATCGATTGCGACGGCGTGCTGTTCACCGGCGCCTTCACGCCGGAATCGGCCTTGGCGCGCCTCGGCGGCCTGGCGATCGACCAGGGCAGCGGCGGGCCTGTCGTCGATGCCTTCGGCCGAACCCGCGACGGCGCGATCTTCGCCGCCGGCAACCTGCTGAGGCCCGTGGAGACCGCCGGCTGGTGCTGGGCCGAGGCGCGGCGCATTGCCGGCAGCATCGCCCGCGACCTCGAAGGCGGACTGTCCCCGCGCCGTGCCAGCATTCCCATTCGCACCGGGGCGGGCATCAAGCTGGTCGTGCCCCAGGAAATCGACTCCAAGGAAATCGATCGCGTGGATCTGCCGCGCGCCTTGCCGGAACTCCAGCTGCGCTTCTCTGAACGGCTGAGAGGAACCCTCACGCTTTCGGCCGGCGATTCCGTGCTGTGGTCTCGGAGGATCACCTCGGCGCCGGAAAGGCGTATCCTGATTCCCACCGCGCATCTCGCCATCCCGCCTGCAGCGACCGAGCTGACATTGCAGGTGGTCCAGAGCAAAGCGCCATAGGAGCAATTCTCGATGGCAAATATCGTTGCGATCGACCAGGGCACCACCTCCACCCGCTCTCTGGTGGTAGGCGAAGACGGCGCCATCGCCATCGTCAAGGCGATCCGGCATGGCCAGCATCATCCCAATCCGGGCTGGGTCGAGCATGATCCGGAAGAATTGCTGGCCAATATCCGGATCTGCCTGGAAGCCGCCGGTCCGGCAGCGGCGATCGGCCTTTCCAACCAGGGGGAAAGCTGCCTGGCCTGGGACGCCGTCACCGGCAAGCCTTTGTCGCCCGTAATCGTCTGGCAGGATGGTCGCACGGCGGATCTGGTCGAAGGGCTGCGGACGGACGGCAAGGCCGCGACCGTGCTGGAGCGGGCCGGCCTGCCGCTCGATCCCTATTTCTCAGCCACCAAATTCCGCTGGATGCTCGACAACCTGCCCGAGGTCGCCAGGGCCCGCGTTGCGGGACGGCTGCGCCTGGGTACCACCGATGCCTTCTTCCTGCAGCGCCTGACGGGCGAGTTCGCCACGGATGCGACCACGGCGTCCCGCACCTCGTTGATGAACCTGGCGACGGGGGCCTGGGACGAGGAGCTCTGCGCCCTGTTCGGCGTGCCCCTCGACAGCCTGCCGCCGATCCGGCAGACCGTGGCAGCCTTCGGCAGGACGCAGACCGGGCCGATCACCGCGTCCCTGGTCGATCAGCAGGCCGCGCTCTACGGCCATCGCTGCCGTCGGGCCGGCGACCTCAAGATCACCTTCGGCACCGGCGCCTTCTGCCTGGCCGTCACCTCGACAATTCCCAAGGCGCCCTCGCTGACCGGCGGACTCTTGCCGACGGTGGCCTGGCATATCGGCGATCGCCCGACCTATGCCCTCGACGGCGGCGTCTACGATGTCGGCTCGAGCATCGAATGGGCGGTCAAGACGGGCATCGCCAGCGGTGTCGACGATTTCCATCAGTTCCGGCAGCCGCCGGCGATCGAACGCGGGCTCGTCTTCGTGCCGGCCTTTTCGGGCCTCGCCTGCCCGCATTGGGACCGCACCGCCGCCCCCGTCATCATCGGCCTGACGCCGGCTTCCGATTTCGCGGACCTGCGCCAGGCCCTGCTCGAAGGCATTGCGCTGCTCACCTGCGACATCCTGGCGGCAATGGAGGCCGAGGTGCAGACCGGCGACGTGATCGCCATCGATGGCGGCTTGTCGCGCAGCCCCTATTTCTGCCAGTTCCTGGCCGACAGCGCCGGCAAGGCCGTCGCCTTGTCGGATTTCGACGAGACCACGGCCCTGGGCACGGCCCAGCTCGCGGCCCTCGGCATCGGCCTGGAAATACCGGCCGTGGCTGCCGCCAAGCGCAAGCTCTACGAGCCGAAGAACGCCCCTCGCCAGCAATGGCGTGCCCGCTTCCGCAGCGCCGTCGGCCGGACAACGGGCTGGCGCTGAGGGCGATTGGAACATTGTCCGGAGATGTTGCCTAAATGTGCCTTCCTTGATTTTGTTGGGTCACGCCGCCCCTCACCCTTACCCTCTCCCCGCAAGGGGCGGGGAGAGGGGGCACAGGCGTCGTGATTGATTCCCCCAACACTCCATCTCGCCTGGCGGTTGGGCGAGATGGGACCGTTTCGACACGAAATACTCGGTAGTCCCCCTCGCTCCGTTTTGCGGGGAGAGGGTAAGGGTGAGGGCTACGCGACCTTGGCAACAGAGGTGAGCAAGGTGGCGACTTTCCAGCCCAATCCGGCAAGGCCCGTCAAATGGCAGATTGCATGCTGTTCAACAAACCCAGTTCGCCCAGATCCCGGCGCAGGGTTTCCGGATCGCGGAAGCGGATCGCCTTGAAGCCGAGGCGTGAAGCTGTCGCGATATTCTCGGCATTGTCGTCGATGAAGACGCAATCACGGGGCGACAGGCTCGTTTCCTGCAGGAAAAGCTCGAAAATCGCCGGATCCGGCTTGGCCAGCTTTCTCTCGCCCGAGACGATCAGGACCTCGAAATGGGAGAGGAAGGCATAGCGCTCGGCCGCGATCGGAAAGGTTTCGGACGACCAGTTCGAGATCGCATGCAGGGCCACTTCCTCCCGGCGCAGTTCCTCCAGGATGGCGACCGTCCCCTCGATGGCGCCGCCCAGCATCTCGGACCAGCGCGTGTGAAAGGCCGAGATCAGCTCGCCATGATGGGGAAATTCCCCGGAAAGCTCGGCCACGCCTTCGGCAAACGGCTTGCCGGCATCGAACTGGCCGTTCCAGGCGGGTGTGCAGACCTCGGCGAGGAAGCGGCGGGCGCTCTCCTCGTCCGGCAGGAGCTGGCGGTAGAGATAGAGAGGATTCCAGTCGATCAGCACACCACCGAGATCGAACACCACCGCCTTGATCGGGTCTGCCACGACTTTCTCCGTTTGCTTGTTTGTGCGTCTATTTGCGTTAATATGCATTTTTACGCGATTTCATGCGCGAATGCAACGTCCCTCCTCGCCTGTCTTCGTGGCATGCTGCCTAATATCGCGCCTTGCCTTCCCGGCGCGCGCGCCCGAAATTGCCGGAATGAACGATACGCCCCTGCATGTCCTGCTGATCGACGACAATGCGATGAGGGCGTCCGTCATCGAGGAAGGCCTGCGCGAGGCGGGGCACCAGCGCGTCACCATCATCACCCAGATGCGCCATCTGCTGCGACAGGTCGTCGAGGCCGATCCCGACGTCATCTTCATCGATCTGGAGAACCCCAATCGCGACGTGCTGGAGCAGATGTTCCAGGTCTCCCGCAGCGTGCACCGCCCGGTGGTGATGTTCGTCGACCAGTCCGACAAGGCCGCCACCGAGGCCGCCATCGATGCCGGCGTCTCGGCCTATGTGGTCGATGGCCTGCGCAAGGAACGCGTCCGGCCGATCCTCGACATGGCCATCAGCCGCTTCAACGCCTTCCATCGCCTGCGCGAGGAGCTCGACCGCACGCGCCAGGCCCTCGAGGACCGCAAGACCATCGACAAGGCGAAGGGCATTCTGATGAAGCGACGGGGCATCAGCGAGGAGGAGGCCTATGCCCTGCTGCGCAAGACGGCGATGAATGAAAGCCGGCGCGTGGCCGAGGTGGCGCGCAGCCTCGTCACCGCTGCCAGGCTACTGGACAAATAGGCCTGATATGAGCGGTCACGACGCGGACGGCGCAAAATTCCAGGAGTACGGGCGATGAGCAGCAAGGACAGGGACAGTACCGCCGATCTGACGCTCGGCTTCATCCCGCTCGTCGACGCCGCCCCCCTGATCGTTGCCAGGGAAAAGGGCTTCGCTGCGGCCGAAGGCCTCGAACTCAGACTGGTACGGGAAACCTCCTGGGCCAATATCCGCGACCGCGTCATGCTCGGCCATTTCGATGCCGCCCATATGCTCGGGCCGATGCCGATCGCCTCCACGCTCGGCCTCGGGCATGTCGAGGTGGCGATGATCGCCCCCTTCTCGCTCGGCCTCGGCGGCAATGCCATCACGCTCGCGCCGCCGCTCTTTGCCCGAATGGAGCAGGAGGGTGCGGATCTTGCCGCCGGCCCGGCCGCCATCGGCGCCGCACTGGCCAAGGTGGTCTCCAAAAGGCAAGCGACGGGCAAGGCTCCCCTCACCTTCGCCGTCGTCCATCCCTTCTCGGGGCATAATTACGAACTGCGCTATTGGCTGGCCGCGGCCGGCATCGATCCCGACAGGGATATCCGGCTGGTTGTCCTGCCGCCCCCCTTCATGGTCGATGCCATCCGCGAGGGCCAGATCGATGGTTTCTGCGTGGGCGAGCCCTGGAACTCGCTCGCCGTCGAGGCCGGGGTCGGCGTGATCGCGGTGACCAAATCCACCC
Organism: Labrys sp. E2SS-1L; assembly: GCF_057073705.1. NCBI lineage: Bacteria > Pseudomonadati > Pseudomonadota > Alphaproteobacteria > Hyphomicrobiales > Xanthobacteraceae > Labrys > Labrys sp. E2SS-1L. The sequence goes on from NZ_CP172712.1 coordinate 756,839, forward strand.
TCTGGCGCCAGGGCCCCGAGAAGGTCCTCGGTTTCCGCGCCGACTTCGCCGAGCGCGCGCCGGACCAGCTTGCCGCTTTGCTGCGCGCGCTGCATGCGGCGGCGCGCTGGGCTGGGGATGCCGGCCATCACGACGAGCTCGCCCATATCCTCGCCGCGCCTGTCTATCTCGACCGGCCACCCGAGATCATCGGCCGGGCGCTCAGCGGCACCCTGGTGCGCCGCCAGCACGAAGCCGCCGCCGATATCCCCGACTTCCTGGTCTTCCATGACCATGCCGCCAACTTTCCTTGGGCGAGCCACGCCCTCTGGTTCTACTCGCAGATGGTGCGCTGGGGCCAGGTTGACTACAGCCCCGCCTTGGTCCGCCGAGCCGGCCAGGTCTATCGCCCGGACCTCTATCGCGCCGCCCTCGCCGGCACCGGCATCGACCTGCCCCGGGCGAGCGCCAAGGTCGAAGGCGCCCTGCGGCTGGCCACGCCGGTCGCCTCGCGCCACGGCACCATGGTGCTCGGCCCGGACGGCTTCTTCGATGGCAGGCTGTTCGATCCCGACGATATCGAAGCCTATCTGCGCTCCTTCGGGCCTCGCCATTCCTGACGCCGGCATCGTAAGCACGCTAAGGGCATCCGCACCAATGAGTGCCTTGTTTGATAGGTGGCACCGCCCCTCACCCGTACCCTCTCCCCGTCAGAACGGGGCGAGGGGGACTTCGGCCGAGCATTTCGGTCTGAGAGCACCGCATCTCGCTCCACGGTTGGGCGAGATGACATAGCTGAGGATCAAGCGCGGCGCCTGCGCCCCCTCGCCCCGTTCTGACGGGGAGAGGGTACGGGTGAGGGGCGGCGCAAGGCGGAAGAAGCGTTTTCTAGAAACGGCCCGCCGAAAATATCGGCAAATCCATGCTGCGGCGCACAATATTTGATCTTGCCTAAAAAAGCAGCCTGCTTCTAAACTGCACAGACTAAGAGACACAGGTCTCTTTCCGCAGCAGGGTCAATGATGGCTCGATAAGCGGTTTTCCTCGAAGATTCTGGGCCGAAAAGCCCGGCGTCCACTGACGGACGCGAAACGGCAACGCCGCCGAACGATTCCTGCTGCCTCTCATCGGCGGGAATGGTTCGGCGGCTTTTTGTTTTGGCGCATTCAAGCACGCGGAACACGACGATGCAGACGCGGGACTTTCTCAAGGCCGGTCATTGGCCCACCCTCTTCGCCGCCTTCTTCTATTTCGACATGAGCTTCATGGTCTGGGTGATCCTCGGGCCCCTCGCCGTGCAAATCGCCGGCGACCTTCACCTCGATGCCGCCCAGAAGGGCTTGATGGTGGCCCTGCCCGTGCTCGCCGGCGCCTTCCTGCGCGTGGTCAACGGGTTCCTGGTCGACTATCTCCGGCCCAAGCTCACCGGCATCCTGGCGCAGCTCGTGGTGATCGCCGGCCTCCTCGGCTTCTGGGCCGTCGGCATCGACTCCTACAGCCAGCTGCTGTTTCTCGGCCTCATCCTGGGCATGGCCGGCGCGTCCTTTGCGGTAGCGCTCCCCCTCGCCTCGCGCTGGTATCCCCCACACTACCAGGGTATCGCCCTGGGCATTGCGGGCGCCGGCAATTCCGGCACGGTGTTCGCCGCCCTGTTCGCGCCGCTGCTCGCCACCATGGTGGGTTGGACCAACGTCATCGGTCTTGCCGCCATCCCGCTGGTCGTCGCCCTCCTGGTCTATCTCGCCTGCGCCAAGGACAGCCCCAACCAGCCACCGGCCAAGTCGTTCGGCGAATATGCCAGGATCCTGCGCCAGCCCGACGCCTGGTGGTTCATGTTCTACTACGCCGTCACTTTCGGCGGCTTCTCGGGCCTCGCCTCCTCGCTCGGCTTCTACTTCAACACCCAGTACGGGCTCGACGCCGTCACGGCGGGCTATTGCACGGCAGCCTGCGTGTTCGCGGGCTCGCTGTTCCGTCCCATCGGTGGCGCCGTCGCCGATCGCTTCGGCGGGATTCGCGTCCTCAGCGTGCTTTATGCCGTGGCCGCCGTCGCGCTGATCCTGGTGAGCTTCGGCTTCGCCCAGCTCTGGCTCGGCCTTGGTATCCTCGTCGTCGCCATGCTCGCTCTGGGCATGGGCAATGGCGCGGTGTTCCAGCTCGTGCCGCAGCGCTTCCGCGCCGAAATGGGCGTGATGACCGGGCTGGTCGGCATGACGGGCGGCGTCGGCGGCTTCTACCTCGCCTCCAGCCTCGGCCTCTCCAAGCAGTTCACCGGCACTTACCAGGCCGGCTTCCTGATCTTTGCCTTGCTGGCAGTGCTGGCCTTGACCGCCCTCACCCGCGTCAAGCGCCGCTGGCGCACGACCTGGACCCTCGAGGACGGCACCGCCACCGCCAGAATCTGAAATGGCCAGAATCTGAGGATCGAGACATGACGGAAAAGCTCCTGATCATCGGCAACGGCATGGCCAGCGTCAGGCTGTGCGAGGAACTCGCCGCTCACGCGCCGGGCCGGTTCGAAACCACCGTCGTCGGCGCCGAGCCGCGGCCGGGCTACAACCGGGTTCTGCTGTCAGCGCTGCTCGCCGGCGACATCGGCAGGGACGGCATCAATCTGCGGGACGAAGCCTGGTATGGCGCCCAGGGCATCCGTCTGATCACCGGGCAGACCGTCACCGGCCTCGATCCAGCGGCCCGCACCGCCCATCTCGCCAATGGCACCGTCCTGTCCTTCGACCGGGCCGTGCTGGCGACGGGATCCTCCGCCATTCGCCTGCCCATCTCCGGCATGACATTGCCAGGGGTGATGACCTTCCGCGACCTCGCTGACCTGCCGGCCCTACAGGAAGCAGCCCGTCTCAACCGGCGCATCGCCGTAATCGGCGGCGGACTGCTGGGCATCGAGGCTGCCTATGGCCTAGCCAAGGGCGGGGCCAAAGTCACCCTCGTCCATGTCATGGACCGCCTGATGGAACGCCAGCTCGATCGGCGAACCGCCGCCTTCCTCAAGCGGGCGGTGGAGCGCAAGGGCATCCGTGTCATGCTCAATGCCCAGACCCAGGAGGTCGCAGGCGAAGGCAGGGCGCAGGCCCTCCTCTTCGCCGATGGTTCGCACCTGCCCGTCGACATGGTGGTGGTCGCCGTGGGCGTGCGTCCCAATATCGGCCTCGCCAAGAGCGCCGACCTGCCTGTCAGCCGCGGCATCCTGGTGGATGACGGCCTTGCCACCGTGGTGCCCTTCATCCACGCCATCGGCGAATGCGCCGAACATCGCGGCCAGGTCTACGGCCTGGTCGAGCCCGCCTATGAGCAGGCGCGCGTGCTGGCACGCCGCTGGGGCGGCGACACCAAGGCCGCCTATGAGGGTACCGCCCTGTCGACCAACCTCAAGGTCTCCGGCATTCCGGTGTTCTCCGCCGGCGACTTCCTCGGCGAGGGCAATGACGACATCCTGCTGGAGGATCGCGGCGCCGGGCTGTGCAAGCGCCTGGTCCTGAAGGACAACCGCCTCATCGGCGCCGCCATGGTCGGCGAGGCCGAGGACGCCGTCTGGTACAAGGACCTGATCCGCCGGGGCAGCGACATCTCCGCCATCCGAGAAAGCCTGATCTTCGGCCGGGCCTTCTGCGAAACCGCACCTTCGCGGGTTCTGAGGGAGGCTGCATGATGGGCGGCGACTTCACCTCCGACCAGAAACGCTACCTCGAAGGTTTCGTCTCCGGCATGCAGGCCGTGGGCGGCGCCAAGGCGGCGCCCGTGGCGGCAGCACCTGTCCCCATGGGCCCGGACGCCACACACCTTCAGGCGCAGGATGCCGTAACTGCCGGTGGCGGCAAGCTTGTCGACCAGGAGAAATGGAAGCGGGCCGAACATCCCTTCGATGCCTATCCGCGCCTGAAGGCCCAGGCCAGGGACGGCGCCTTTCCCAAGCCCGAGGACAATTTCCGCTGGCGCTATTTCGGCCTGTTCTATGTGGCGCCCGCGCAGTCGAGCTACATGGTACGGCTGCGCATTCCCAACGGCATCCTCAACCATTGGCAATTCGCCGGCATGGCCGACGTCGCCGAGCAGATGGGCGGGGGCTATGCCCATGTCACCACGCGAGCCAATCTGCAGATCCGCGAGGTGATGCCGGATAATGCGCCCCGCGTGGTCGAGGCCATCCAGGATCTCGGCCTGTGCTCGCGCGGCTCGGGGGCCGACAATATCCGCAACGTCACCGGCTCGGCCACCGCCGGCATCGATCCGCAGGAACTGGCCGACACCCGGCCGCTCGCCCGCGAATGGCACTATCACATCCTCAACGACCGCTCGCTCTACGGCCTGCCCCGCAAGTTCAACGTGGCCTTCGACGGCGGCGGGCGCATCGCCACGCTGGAGGAGACCAACGACATCGGCTTCCAGGCCGTGCGCATCGGCGGCGAGATCTGGTTCCGCCTCGTGATCGGCGGCATCACCGGCCATCGCGACCTCGCCCGGCCCACCGGCGTATTCTGCAAGGCCGAGGAATGCTGCGCCATCGCCGACGCCATCGTGCGGGTGTTCATCGACAAGGGCGACCGCACCAACCGCACCAAGGCGCGCATGAAATATGTCCTCGATGCCATCGGCTTTCCGGCCTATCTCGAAGCCGTCGAAGCCAAGCTCGGCCGCAAGCTCACCCGCCTGTCCGAGGACGGGGTCGAGCCCCGTCCCGCCTTCGACCGCCTGGCCCATATCGGCGTGCACCCCCAGAGCCAGCCGGGCCTGAACTGGATCGGCGTCACCCTGGGCGTCGGCCGGATGGATGCCGGCCAGATGCGCGGCCTTGCCGCCATCGCCCGCGATTTCGGCGACGGCGACATCCGCCTCACCGTCTGGCAGAACCTGCTGATCTCCGGCGTGGCGGATACGAAGCTCGAAGACGCCAAGGCGGCGATCGAAGCGCTCGGCCTCGACTGGAAGGCAACCTCGCTGCGCGCCGGCCTGGTGGCCTGTACCGGGGCCACCGGCTGCAAGTTCGCCGCCGCCCACACCAAGGAACACGCCCTGGAGATCGCCGATCATGTCGACGCCCGGCTGGCGCTCGACGTGCCCGTGAACGTGCATCTCACCGGCTGCCATCATTCCTGCGCCCAGCATTATATCGGCGACATCGGCCTGATCGGCGCCAAAGTGACGCTCAACGAGGAGGGCGACCAGGCCGAGGGCTATTCGATCGTGGTCGGCGGTGGCTATGGCGACCAGGCCAGGATCGGCCGCGAACTCTGGAAGGAGATCCGGGCCGAGGACTGCCCCGGCAAGGTCGAGGGCCTGCTGCGCCTCTATCTCGAACGCCGTCAGGATTCGACGGAGAGCTTCCAGGCCTTCACGACCAGGCACGAACCGGAAACCTTACGCGGCCTGGTCGACGACAGGGAGCTTGCCGGCGTATGAACATGATCGCCATCCCGCCCCAGCGTTCGCTCATTCCCGAAAGCGCGCCCTTCAGCCCGGAGCAGAGGGCCTGGCTCGACGGCTTTTTCGGTGCTGTCCTCGCCGCCCAGAGCGGCACCGCCGTCGCCGACATGCCGGGTGCCGCTACGGCCGGGCCCGATCAGCCTGCCGGCCCCACTTTGGCCGACAATGACGAGGCGCCCTGGCACGACCCGAGCATGGCGCTCGACGAACGCCTCGCTTTGGCCAAGGACAGGCCGCTGGCCCCGCGCCTGATGGCGGCAATGGCCCAGCAGGATTGCGGCCAATGCGGCTACAACTGCGCCGACTATGCCAATGCGCTCTTTCTGCGCAAGGAAGAGCGCCTCACTCTGTGCGCGCCCGGCGGCAAGGAAACCGCCCGCATGCTCAAGGCCCTGGCGCAGGAGATCGGGCAGGGCGGCACCGCTTCTCCTGCAAGCCCTGCCGCGAAGGCCGAGGAGGCTCCGACCGAGGTCAGCCAGCCCCCGGCTGCTGCCGGCCTGCCCGGCCGCTCGCGCGACAACCCGGTCGCCGCACGCTTCCTCTCGCGCCGCCGGCTGAATGGCGAGAAATCCGCCAAGACGACCTGGCATGTCGAATTCGACCTGTCCGAGAGCGGGCTCGATTATATCGCGGGCGATAGTTTCGGCGTGGTCCCGAAGAATCAGGCGGGCCTCGCCGACCAGATCATCGCCCTGCTCGGCGCCCGCCCCGAAGCCCCGATCGACGGCAAGAGCCTGCGTGACAGGCTTATCGAGGATTTTTCGCTCGGCACGCCGCCCGACAGCCTGTTCCAGCTCCTGTCCTATCTCAGCACCGGCGATCTGCGCCGCAAGGCCCGGGCATTGGCCAATGGCGAGGATCCGGACGGGGACGCGGCAACGCTCGACGTGCTCGCCGTGCTCTACAAGTTCCAGGGTATCCGCCCCGGCGCCGAAGCCTTCCTCGAGGCCCTCGATCCCTTGCAGCCCCGGCTCTATTCGATTTCCTCCTCGCATAAGGCCAATCCGGGCCGGATCTCGCTCACCGTGGATACGGTGCGCTACCGTATCGGTGCGCGCGACCGGCTCGGCGTTGCCTCGACCTTCCTGGGCGAGCGCATCGCCGAGGGCGAGGAGCTCAAGGTCTATGTGCAGAAGGCCCACGGTTTCCGCCTGCCCGAAAACGGCGAGACGCCGGTGATCATGGTGGGGCCGGGCACGGGGGTTGCCCCGTTCCGCGCCTTCCTGCAGGAGCGCAAGACCGAGAGCGCCAGCGGGCGCAACTGGCTGTTCTTCGGCCATCAGCATCGCGACCATGATTTCTTCTACGAGGAGGAATTCGCCGCCATGCGCGAGAGCGGCCTGCTCACCCGCCTCTCCCTCGCCTGGTCACGCGATGCCGAGGGCAAGTTCTATGTGCAGGACCGCATGCGCGAGGTCGGCGCCGATCTCTGGCGCTGGCTGGCCGAGGGCGCACACTTCTATGTCTGCGGCGACGCCAAGCGCATGGCGCGCGATGTCGAACGCGCCCTCGTCGACATCGTGGCGCAATGGGGCGCCCGCTCCACCGAGGAGGCGGCCAGTTTCGTCAACGGCCTGAAGAAGGCCGGCCGCTACCAGGCCGACGTGTATTGAGGGGGGCGGCGCGATGACACCCTTACCCAAAAAGGCGCGAATACCCTTCTCCCCTTGCGGGAGAAGGTGCCGTAGCGTGGTCCTTTCAGGACCACGCGTTCAGGTTAAGAAATTGGGGGCGGATGAGGGGAGAAACGCAACCTTGGCAAGTGTCCGCCGCCACCCCTCATCCGGCGCTTCGCGCCACCTTCTCCCGCAAGGGGAGAAGGGTACCCGCGTCTTAAAATCCAGGCCCCGGAGACCCCACCCATGAACGTCTCCATGCCCGCCCCCGATCCTGCGACGATCGCACCCGTCCCGGCCCCCGTGCGCACCACCTGTGCCTATTGCGGGGTCGGCTGCGGTGTCGTCGCCACCGCCGACGGCCAGGGCGGTGCCGACATCGCGGGGGATGCCGCCCATCCCGCCAACCAGGGCCGGCTCTGCGTCAAGGGAGCGGCGCTCGGGGAGACGCTGGCCACCGGGCATCGCCTCCTCCATCCCACCATCCACGGCGTGCGCACCACCTGGAACCGGGCCCTCGACGCCGTCGCCAAGGGGTTCAGGGACACGATCGAACGTCACGGTCCGAATGCGGTGGCGCTCTATCTCTCGGGTCAGCTGCTGACCGAGGATTATTACGTCGCCAACAAGCTGATGAAGGGTTTTGTCGGCTCGGCCAATGTCGACACCAATTCGCGCCTGTGCATGGCCTCCACGGTTGCCGGCCATCGCCGCGCCTTCGGCGCCGACATCGTGCCGGGCTGCTACGAGGATCTCGACGAAGCAGACCTCGTGGTGTTGACCGGCTCCAACACGGCCTGGTGCCATCCTGTGCTCTGGCAGCGCATCGAACAGGCCCGCAACAGGCGCGGCACCCGCATCGTGGTGATCGACCCTCGCCGCACGGTGACGGCCGACAGCGCCGACCTGCATCTCGCCGTGGCGCCGGGCATGGACGCCGTTCTCTTCGCTCGCCTGCTGGTCGAAATCGCCGAAAGAGGCGCCGTCGACGCAGACTATGTCTTCAGCCACACCGACGGGTTCGAAGTCGCTCTGGCCAATGCCCGGGAGATCGCACCCAGCCGCGCCGATGCCGCCGCCCGCTGTGGCCTCACAGAACAGGCCCTCGCCGCCTTTCTCGACTGGTGGATCGAGACGCCGCGCGTCGTCACCTGCTTCAGCCAGGGCATCAACCAGTCGGCCCAGGGGACCGACAAGGTCAACGCCATCCTCAACGCCCATCTCGCCGCCGGCCGCATCGGCAGGCCCGGCTGCGGGCCCTTCTCGCTCACCGGCCAGCCCAACGCCATGGGCGGACGCGAGGTGGGGGGGCTCGCCAACCAGCTCGCCGCCCATATGGGCTTTGCGCCGGACGAGGTCGATCGCGTCGGCCGCTTCTGGCAGGCCCCGCACATGGCCGGGAAGGAGGGCCGCAAGGCAGTCTCGATGTTCGAGGCGATCGAGCGTGGCGAGATCCGCGCGCTCTGGGTACTCTGCACCAATCCGGCCGCCAGCCTGCCGCGCGCCGACGCCATGCGAACAGCCCTGCGCCAGCTCGATTTCCTCGCCGTCTCCGAGGTCAGTGCCCATGTCGACGGCCTCACGGATGCCGCGACCGTGGTGCTGCCCTCGGCCGCCTGGGGCGAGAAAGACGGCACCGTCACCAATTCCGAGCGGCGGATCTCGCGCCAGCGTCCCTTCCTGGCACCTCCCGGCGAGGCCCGGCCCGATTGGTGGCAGATCTGCGAAGTCGCCAAGAGACTCGGCCATGCCGAAGCCTTCGAGTACACCGCCCCCGCGGCGATCTTTCGCGAGCATGCCGCCCTGTCCGCCTTCGAAAACGACGGCGCGCGCCTGTTCGACATCGGAGGCCTCGCCGATCTCACCGACGAAGCCTATGATGCCCTCGAGCCCGTGCAATGGCCGCTGCCATCAGGCCGGGATGCCGGTACGCAGCGCCTGTTCGCCGAAGGCGGCTTCGCGCATGCCGATGGCCGCGCCCGCCTCGTCCCGCTGGCGCCGCCGGCATTGTCGGCCTCGCCGACCGCGGAGCATCCGCTCCTGCTCAACACCGGCCGGGTGCGCGACCACTGGCACACCATGACCCGCACCGGGCTCAGCCCGCGCCTCGCCCAGCACCGCAACGCCCCCTTCGTGGAAGTGCATCCCGCCGATGCCGAACGCTTCGGCCTGGAGGATGGCGCCTTCGCCGCCGTGAGCACGGGCGAGGGACAGGTCGAACTGCGGGTGGTGGTCACGGACAGCCAGCAGCCCGGCTCGATCTTCGCGCCGATCCACTGGACCGATGCCAACGCCGCCCGCGCCCGTGTCGGCTCGCTCGTGCATGCCCGCACCGATCCGATCTCCGGCCAGCCCGATTCGAAGACGGTGCCGGCCTCGATCCGCCCTTGGGCGATGCAATCGGAAGGCTTCATCGCCTCGCGCCATCGCCTGCCCCTGCCAGCCTGGCTCAGCCATGCCCGCATGACGGTCGCCGACGGCGAAATCGTCCATTTCGCCAGCCCGCGCGCACCGGGCCCGCTGCACGATCTCCTCTCGAACTGGCTCAATCTGTGGACGAGCCCGCTGCACCAGCGCAATCCCGCCGCCGATCTCTACCGCTCCGCCTCGATCGTGGACCATCGCCTCGAGATCCTGCTTTCCACCGGCCCGCGCCGGGACGACGACGGCGCAGCCTGGGCCACGGACCTGCTGGCCCGCGAGCATATCGACGCGGCCACGCGCCGTTTCATCCTGGCCGGGCGCGCGCCCGATCCCGGCATCCGCCCCAGCCGCCAGGTCTGCGCCTGCTTCGGCATCGATGAGGGCCGTATCGAGGCGGCGGCACGCAGTGGCGCCGACAGTGTCGAGGCGATCGGCGCGGCCTTGAAAGCCGGCACCAATTGCGGGTCCTGCCGGCCGGAAATCCGCAAGATCCTAGAAGGCTGCCGCCAGCCGGCTTGAACAGGCGTCGCGGCAGTCGCAGCCTGGCCTTGGGGGATAGGCGGACGAGACGTCCGCGGTCCCAGCCGCACCGCTTCCTGTGCGAGCCCCTCATGGTTTGCGGCTGAATCGCCACGACTGGGACCGCGGACATCCTGTCCGCTCTGCCTTGATCACTCGCCCCGGGCGATCCAGCGTGCCGCCTTTTCCGCAATCATCAGGGTCGGCGAATTGGTATTGCCGCTGGTGATCGCCGGCATCACCCCGGCATCGACCACGCGCAGGCCGTCGATGCCGCGGACGCGCAGATGGCTGTCGACCACCGCCTCGGGATCGTCGGCCCGGCCCATCCTGGTGGTGCCGACGGGATGGAAGATGGTGCTGGCGATGTCGCCGGCCAGGCGTGCCAGTTCCTCGTCGGTCTGGAACTCGATACCCGGCTTCCATTCCACCGGCTTGTAGGGGGCCAGCGCCGGCTGGCTCACGATGTTGCGGACATGGCGCAGGCTGTCGGCGGCGACCTTGCGGTCCTCCTCCGTCGAGAGATAGCTGGGGGCGATGGCCGGCGCATCGCCGGCCCGGTTGGAGCGGATGCGCACGCTGCCCCGGCTGGTCGGATTGAGATTGCACACGCTCGCCGTGAAGGCCGGGAAATTGTGCAGGGGTTCGCCGAAGGCGTTCAGGCTGAGCGGCTGCACATGATATTCCAGATTGGCATGGGCCCTGCCGGGGTCGGAGCGGCTGAAGGCGCCGAGCTGGGAAGGCGCCATGCTCATCGGCCCACTGCGCCGGAGCATATATTCGAGGCCGATGCCCATCTTGCCGGTCAGGCTGCTCGCCAGCGTGTTGAGCGTGCGAGCCCCCTCGATCTTGAACACGGCCCGGATCTGCAGATGGTCCTGCAGGTTCTCGCCCACGCCGGGCAAATCATGCACGACCTCGATGCCGTGGGACTGCAGCAGGCCGGCCGGGCCGATGCCGGAAAGCTGCAGGATCTGGGGCGAGCCGACCGCGCCGGCCGAAAGGATGACCTCGCGCCTGGCCTGGACCTCGACGCGTTCACCGCCACGCCGCAGGATCACGCCGGTGCAGCGCTGCCGCCCATCGTCACCGGCCGCGAACGTCAGGCGCTCGACCTCAGCCTGCGTCCACACCGTGAGATTGGGACGGGCGCGCGCCGGGCGCAGGAAGGCCTTGGCGGTGTTCCAGCGCCAGCCGGCCTTCTGGTTGACCTCGAAATAGCCGACGCCCTCATTGTCGCCGCTGTTGAAATCCTCGGTGCGCGGCACGCCGGCCTGCACCGCCGCCTCGGCGAAGGCATCCAGGATATCCCAGCGCAGACGCTGCTTTTCGATGCGCCATTCGCCGCCATGGCCATGCATGTCGGAAAAGCGGCTGTTGTCGCCGGTGGCGGGATCGGCCCCGCTATCGAGGCGATAGTGATTCTCATGCGCCTTGAAGTCGGGCAGGCTGTTCGCCCAGTTCCAGGCCTCGTCGCTCGTCGCGGCAGCCCAGCCATCATAGTCGCGCGCCTGGCCGCGCATATAGATCATGCCATTGATGGAGGAACAGCCGCCAAGGGTCTTGCCGCGCGGATAGCGCAGCGAGCGCCCGTTCAGGCCGGGCTCGGCCTCGGTCTGGTAGAGCCAGTCGGTGCGCGGATTGCCGATGCAATAGAGATAGCCGACCGGGATATGGATCCAGGGGTAGTTGTCCGGCCGCCCCGCTTCCAGTAGCAATACCTGCCGGCTGGGATTGCTGGAGAGCCGATTGGCCAGCAGGCACCCGGCCGAGCCACCTCCCACCACGATGAAATCGAACGGGCCCGCCAAAGAGCCGGACTGCTCAGCCTTGCCGCGCGACATGCTTCCACCCTCGATATCAGCGCCACCAGTCATAGCCGGGCTTGCCGCTGCTCTCCAAACGGAAATGAAAGGAGCTGACCCGGTGCCGCCGGCCCGGGAGGCCACGACTTTGCCCCGCGACTTGGCAACATGATGTGGAAGCGCGAGTCAGGAGGGAGTGAAGCCCCGCCGGCTACCGCGACGAAAACCGGCAGGGCCACACCCGCACAAACCCCTTCGAGGGGAAAGGGGTCTGCACACTTTGCTTGTCGATCATGCCGGAGGCTATTTCCGGCGGAACAGCAGCGATCAGATGCCTTTCTCGATCGCCTCGTTCAGGTCCTGATATTCCTCGCAGCCGGTACCGCAGAGCGTCTTGATGGTGTCGAGCTGCTGTTTGGCCAGATCGAGCCGGCCCTTGATCACATAGGCCTCGCCCAGATATTCGCGGACCTGTGCGTATTGGGGATCGGCCGCCACCGATTTCAGATAATAGCCGATGCCCTCGTCGGTCCGGCCAAGCTTGCGCGTGGCATAGCCGCGATAGTTGAGAGCCTTGGCGGTATTCGGATCCTTGAGCAGATCCAGGACCTGCAGCGATTCGTCATAGCGGTCGGCCTTGGCGAGCACCCAGGCATAGTTGGCCATGTCGTCATCGGGCAGCGCTTCGGATTTCAGCTTGAGGCAGGCTTTCTTGCGGGTGCTCCAGACCTGGCCCCGCGGACAGGTGGTCATGTCGGTGATCGGCTTGCCCTGGGTGGCACCGCCTCCACCGCTGGAGCCGTTGCCACCTCCCCCACCACCGGCACCGCCACCGGAACCACCTCCACCGGAACTGCCACCGCCGCCGCCACCGCCCGCGGCGAGGGCCGCGCCCGCGGCCAGCAGAAAGGCCGTCGAAAGAACCGTGACCGCCAGGCGGCGTGTCGAAGGCTGGACTAAGGACATGATGTCTCTCCCTTGCATGGATGCCGGGAAAACACCTGGAATGGGATATTATTCGCCTCAGTGTTACTTTCGGGAGAGCAGCGCGGGGCGGACCGCATCTTTCTCCTGCGCCCGCCGAACCAATCGGCGATTCGGCCGTCACTTTCCTTGACTCTGCGGCTCATGGCTGTATAAGCCACGCCAGCGCGCGGCCTTTGGGCCGCGTGCCTTTTTTCGTGGCTACCCGATTTCGCAAAAGCGGGTGGTTGATATCAACGACTGGAAAAGCCGGCCGCTGCGGGGACTTTGCTCAGGCAAGGACCCGATCCGTCTCGTTTCCCTTCAGGGAGCAAGGCGGGCGAAAGCCGGGTCCGAACGAGGAAAAACATGTTCGCGGTCATCAAGACGGGCGGTAAGCAATACCGCGTCAATCAGAATGACGTTCTCCGGGTCGAGAAGCTCGACGCCAAGGTTGGAGAAGTCATCGTATTCCCCGAAATCCTGGCCGTTGGCGGTGACGCCGGCCTGACTTTCGGTACCCCCACGGTTGCCGGTGCTTCGGTTGCCGCCGAGGTGGTCGAGCAGGACCGTGACGACAAGGTCATTGCTTTCAAGAAGCGCCGCCGGCAGAATTCGAAGCGCAAGCGCGGCCATCGCCAGCACCAGACCGTGGTGCGGATCGCCGAGATCCTCACGGGCGGCGCCAAGCCTTCCAAGGCTGCGGCCAAGCCCGCCCAAGCTGCCAAGAATCTGGCTGCCAAGGACGAAGCTCCCGTCGCTGCCGCCGCCGTTCCGGCCGGTGGTCTCGATGCCTCCAACCTCTCGCTGATCTCGGGCATCGGCCCGACCATCGAGAAGAAGCTGCGTGCCGCCGGCATCAACAGCTGGAACGACATCGCCGCCTGGACCGATGCCGACATCGCCAAGTGGGATGAAGAGCTCTCGCTGCGCGGCCGCGCCGCCCGCGAAGAGTGGGTCATCCAGGCCAAGGAACTGCTGGACGGCAAGCCGCCCCGCGCCAAGGTCGACCAGGCCGAGCAGGCTTCCGGCAAGGATCTCTGAGCCGGTTTCGGAGCGATGGGGTCGACAACAGCCCGGCTTTCGGGCATTGTCGCCCCCGATTGATGGATTTCACCGCCGTGTCACAGCACCGGCGTAGATAGGATTCGAGGAGTTATCGCCATGGCTCACAAAAAAGCAGGCGGTTCGTCGCGCAACGGTCGTGATTCGGCCGGTCGTCGCTTGGGCGTGAAGAAGTTCGGTTCGGAAGCCGTCGTTGCTGGCAACATCATCGTGCGCCAGCGCGGCACGAAGTGGCATCCGGGCGTCAATGTCGGCATGGGCAAGGATCATACCCTTTTTGCACTTACCGACGGCCGAGTGGACTTCCGCACCCGAGCCAACGGCCGAATTTACGTCAACGTCGCCACGACCAAAGTAGCAGCAGAATAATCCCGGCGGGTCAGAAGCTCCGCCGGCTCCACTGGACCGGCGGACCTGAAAAGACCCCATTTGGGACTCCAGGTTGACGCAGGGGCGGTGGAGAAATCCAGTCCGCCCCTTCTTCTTGCCAGGAGCCCATCATGCCCCCTTACAAGTCTCTCCCGGCCATCACCATTGCCTCGATCGAGATCGAGACCCTGCGCCTGGTGTTGCGCAAACCCCATCTCGGCGACGTGCCCTCGATGGCGCGCCTTGCCAATGATTCGGCGGTGGCGTTGATGACGGGACGCCTGCCCTTCCCCTATGGCGAGACCGACGCCGAAACCTTCGTGCGCTATCAGGACGAAGCTCGCAAGGCCGGCAAGGAACTCGCCTTCGCGATCGAATGCCGCGACAGCGGTGCCTTCCTCGGCTGCATCGGCTTGCGCTTTCCCAAGCGCGAGAGCGCGGAGATCGGCTATTGGCTGGGCAAGCCCCATTGGGGCCAGGGGCTGGCGACGGAAGCGGCGCGGGCCCTGATCGACCACGGCTTTTCGACCCTGCCGATCACCTCGATCACCGGCGAATGCCGGGTGATCAACGAGGCCTCGCGCCGGGTGATGGAAAAGTGCGGGCTGCGCTATGTCAATTCCGGCCTGCAGCATGCGCCGGCCCGTGGCGGCGCCCTGCCGATCGATCGCTTCAGCCTGGCCCGCCCCGACTGGGCGAGCTTCAAGGCTTGGGTGCCGGCCGTGGTCCGCGAGGCACCGCCGCCGCTGGCGGAGCTGACTCCATAGAAGCCCCGCCGATCACGGATGCTTCCGCCTGGGCGATGCGCAGCGTATTCCAGCTCGTCGGCTCGGACGGCGCCTGCCTGGCATTGACGAGGTTGGTGCCGAGGCCGTTGGTGAGGGTCACCTGACCACCCTTGGTGGCGACGGTGACCACGCCATGCTCGACGAAGACGCCGAACACGCCTTCACTGGGGCCGGCGAAGAACTTGGTGCCGCGGGCGGCGATCAGGCCGAACGGTGTGGTGACGTTGAGCGGGCCGGAGGGCTGGTTGTCGGGCCGGTCGAACAGCATGGCACCGCGCTCCAGCACCAGGTCGCCGCCTCGGTCCACCAGGAACTTGTCGATGCGCACCCGCGTGCGTTCGCCCAGGGACAGGCGCGTGGCATCCCCGAGCCGCGCCGCCAGCCGGGCGCCTTCTCCGGTTGCCAGCATGTCGTCGATGAAAACCGGCTCGCCGACCTGGAGGGCACGTTTCTCGCCCTTGAGCTGCCCGGTGGTCTGCCCGGTGACGGCCAGCACGGTGCCAGCCTCGACGATCTGCATCGCCGAGGCGACACCCGGCCGCAGCCCGGCAAGGGCCAGACCGGCAAGCACGGTACGGCGGTGAATCAACATGATGACGCTTCCTTGTCCCTATCCGTCCTGGGGCGGAAAGCCACGAAACACAATCCTTGTCCGAATGCCATAGGCCAAGGATTCCGTCTGGGCCGTGACAAGTGGCACGTGGCCAGCACTGGCTCCAATCCAAATCGAACCCGGCGCTGTAGAAAACCTCTAGAGCATTTTGCAATTCGGCAGAAGCACCCCGAATCGCAAATATGCATCGAACCCGGTTTCGAGATCGGGTTCGATGCTATGGGGCGAAACCGTTTCCGGCCCCAACGTGCTTTGTTTTAGTAGCCGCTGCGTTCGCAGACGCGCTGGCGCCGCTTGACGTAGCGCCCATAATAGTCGTCATACACCCGCACGACGCGATAATAGCAGCGGGGACGATATTGCCGGCGATAGCCGCCGCCATAGTCGTCATCGTCATAGCCGCCGCTGTTGTATCCGCCACCGCCATACCCCCCGCCACCATATTGGGCGGAGGCTGGCAGCGGCGCCAGGGCGGCCGCGCCCAGCACGGCGCCCAGCAGCAGATAGCGAAGCTTCAGGCCGGAAATCGTCATCGCAGTTCTCCTCGCTCGAACACGATTCCGAAAAGCAGGGCCCGGCAAGCCGTGCGGGCAGGCTTTCGGATGATGATTGCTCAAAAGCGCTGCCTGTCGGGAGGAGAAACCGCACGAAACCATTCCGGCCATGCCGCCTGGCATGGCCTCTGCCTTCTTTTCCCCCCGGACGGGAACGGATCGCAGGATCCGTCCCGGCGACGCTGACCGGCTCCATTGCTCCGCAAAGAGCGGACGAACCCGATCAAGCCATCATCACGCCATCACTCTAGCCCGTCTGTTCCCGCTGAAACAGCTCAACTTTTGCGGGAGTTGCCCTTTCTTCTCCACCATCGTCAGGAGGAAACGCTCGAGCTGTCCTGGCCTCGCGTCTTCCAAAGCGAGAAGACGATGCCGCCGACGATGATCGCCACGGTCACGATCAGGGCGAGGGCCGGATCGACCTTGCCGACGAGATGGCCCCAATAGATCTTGCCCCCGATGAAGACGAGGACGAGGGCCAGCGCATATTTGAGGTAGTGGAAGCGATCGATCATCGCCGCCAGAGCGAAATAGAGCGCCCTCAGGCCGAGAATGGCCATGATATTGGCGGTGTAGACGATGAAGGTATCGGTGGTGATGGCGAGAATGGCCGGCACCGAGTCCACGGCGAAGACGATGTCGGCGACGTTGATGACGATCAGGGCCAGCAGCAGCGGCGTGGCATGCAGCAGGTTCCGGCCGGTGGTGCGGTCCGGCTGGCGCACCACGAAGCGGCTGCCATGCAGGTCCTCGCTGATGCGCATATGGCGGCGCAGGAAGCGCACCAGCCAGTTTTCCTTGAACTCGGCATGGTCATCCGAGGCCACCAGCATGCGAAGGCCGGTCAGGATCAGGAAGGCCGCGAAGATATAGAGCACCCAGCCATAGCTCTGCACGATGCTGGCGCCGGCCGCGATCATGATGCCGCGCAGCACCACGGCGGCCAGGATACCCCAGACCAGGGCGCGATACTGATAGGCGGGCGGCACGGCGAAGTAGCGGAAGATCAGTGCGATGACGAAGACATTGTCGATCGACAGCGACTTCTCGATGAAATAGCCGGTGAAATAGTCGAGCGCCGGGCTGGTGCCGTCGGGGCGGGTATCCATGCCCCACCAGATGGCACCGCCGAAAGCCATGGCGATGGCGATATAGACAGCCGACAATTTGAAACTGTCGGCGACGCTGAGCACCTTGTCGTCGCGGTTGAGCACGCCGAGGTCGAAGGCGAGCAGCAACGCCACGAAGGCGAGGAAGGCCAGCCACATCCAGGTCGGCTGGCCGGCAAAATCGGAATACAGGAAATCGAGCATCGTGCCGGACCCTTTTGCTTCGAGAACATCGAAGCCGGCTCCGACATCGCGTCATGCAGGGCATGCGCCAGAGGGGCCCGGTAACCGGCGCTTTCAAATCGCCGATACGGGCATGTCCCGTCAAGGGGAGGTCACATTAAGCTTTGCTCATCTGGAGCAGGACGGGCTGCAGACGCCATGCGGCCCGACAACGAAAAAGGCCGGAGCGCAAGGCCCCGGCCCGAAAAGTCAGTTATGCAACCAGCCTTAGTGGGCAGTCGTCATTTTCTTTTCGATTTCGCGCTTCAGGCGCAGGGCCGGCGCGGAAAGCTCATCCTTGGAGGCCTTGATCAGCCAGGCGTCGAGGCCACCATTGTGCTCGACGGTGCGCAGGCCGGCGGCCGAGACGCGCAGGCGCACGGAGCGGCCGAGCACGTCGGAGATCAGCGTGACATTGTGCAGGTTCGGCAGGAACTTGCGCTTGGTCTTGACGTTCGAATGGCTCACCTTGTGGCCGGTCTGAACGCCCTTCTCGGTCAACGAGCAACGGCGGGACATCTTGTCTATCCTTCTCGATTCGGAACGGCGCCGCTGCAGCGGGGCCAGGGCAGATCCGGAAGAACCTGCCGGTGTTAAGAGGGTCCGGCAATCCTGCATGGCTTGCGCCGACAGAACCGCTTGGGCAAAAAGAAAACCGCCACCCCAGAATGGGGGCGGAACCTCCCGCCAAAATTTGTGTGGGTTGCTATAGTCGGGAGCTTGTGCCGCGTCAAGAGTTTGACTCTAAACTTGGGCCGCATGCGCGAGAGGGCTTGCCTTCCGCTGTGCTTGCCTGTATCAGGGCGGCGCATCCGCAAGGATCGCCTTCTGAACGACCGTTGGCGCCGCTTTAGCTCAGCCGGTAGAGCACATCATTCGTAATGATGGGGTCGCGTGTTCGAGTCACGCAAGCGGCACCAGTTTTCCCTTCGCAGATAGGCCAGAGGGGTTTCATAAGAAGCGATCTCTACGACCCTAGCGCCATCTCCAATCAAATGCTTGATGAAGCAGATTGCTCGCGCAAAGGGTACCTAAACATCCGCTTCGGAAATCTCAGAATATTTGTCCCTGTTTGGGTTCCGGCTTATTTTTGGTTGGTTTGTTGGGCGAGGAGAAGCGCAAGATTGCGTCGCCCATCAGTACTGCCCTGATCGGCCGCTTTGCGAAACCAGGTTGCTGCTTCGGTAAAATTCTGAGGAACACCACGGCCGGTCGCATAGGCAACGCCGAGGCCATTTTGGCCGGTAGCGTCGCCCCTCCCCGCTGCCTTGCGGAGCAAAGGGAGTGCCTGGGTAAGATCTTGTGGGGTACCTTGACCAATCCAATACATCATTCCAAGACTCCCTTGGGCCGAAGCATCGTTCTGGTCCGCCGCTTTGCGTAGCCAAACAAAAGCTTGCCCATAGTCTTTTGTGACTCCCTTTCCAAAAAGATAGGCCTTCCCAAGGTTGTCCTGACCGCGAGCATCGCCTTGTTCGGCGGCTTTTCGAAACCAAGCTGCCGCCTGGGCATCATCAGCGGACACACCTAGACCATGAGCGTACGCTACGCCTATGTTGCATTCAGCAGGTGCGAAATCCTGATCCGCTGCTTTGCGCAGCAACGCCAAGGCCTGCTTGTCGTCACGTGTAACACCCTGACCAGTAGCATAGAGGATAGCGAGGTCGTATTGCCCTGTGGCAGAACCCTGGTCGGAAGCCTTGCGGAGCAGCGCAACAGCCTTGCTGTCGTCTTTGGGAACGCCAAGGCCGTGCGCGTACATTAAACCGAGCGCCGCCTGTGCATCAGCGAGACCTTGGTCCGCTGCCTTCTGATACAATACAAATGCTAGCGCTTGGTTTTGCGGAACCCCGATTCCATCTCGATAGGCGTTTCCGGTATTAACCTGTCCCCCAGCGTGACCCTGATCCGCGGCTTTGTGAGCCCATGCAAACGCCACGGCATAATCTTGTGTAACGCCTTGGCCGCGTTGATAGAGGACCGCCAGATTGTTCTCTGCATCGGGCAAGCCCTGATCGGCGGCAAGCCGATACCAAACGGCCGCCTGAGCATAATCCTGCGCAACACCAAAGCCATTTGCATAGAGTACGCCCAAGCCGAATTGCGCTCCCGCGTCCCCCCTTTTGGCCAATGCCTGCCAATCTTTCAAAGCTGTGACGTAGTCGTGCTTGTCAAAGGCGTTTTGTGCCTCTTCGTTGGTCGGAGCGCACGAGACGAGGCTTGCTGCGAGAGATGAAACCAATAGGATATGGATAGATCGCATATTTGCGCCCTTGCCGCCGCCCCCGCCAGCTCCCAAGGGATGGCACAACATCCCCGCCTACTACAGACAAAAACACCGATGCTTCGACTTCCGGCAGCATAACTGAACACCAGGGTAACCGGCAGTTCTTGTAAAAAGCTGACGTTCAATTCCACATTTCGGGATAATGGGCCGGGCAGACACAATGCCGGCTGGCGCGCGGCGGGTCGATCAGACGATCTGCCAGTGGTGCGAGCAGTGCTTCCATCCGCTCTGCTGAGCGAACGGTCGCTTCCGTGACCTCGTAGGGAGAGTCGGGGTCGCTCAGGCTGATTTCCAGTCGATTCGTCTGCGCATGCGCATAGACGGGTTGCCCAGCCAGTTCGATATGGCCAGGCTGAAGGATGCCCTTGGTTCCGGGCACGATGGACGCAAAGCCCTGATAGGCCTCTGCCGTATAGGCGACGCCTGGCACCGGTTGTGGGGAGCCGGGCGCAACGGCCTCCAGCACGATGCCCAAGGCGGCACAGACATCCGCCAGATCGGCCCCTGCCTGCAGGCCGATGGCCACCAGCAGTTCATCGCCATCATTGGCATGGCCGCCGACCGCCCGACAGAACCGGAAATAGCGGAGCCTGCGCGCCCATTGCGCGATCTGCTGCCGGTCATGGCGTTCAAACAGATAGAGGTTCCAACGATCGTCGCTCATGCGCAGGTCCCGCCCAAAGTCTCAATGGGCTTTTCGACAACGCTCCTTCGTGGCCAATATCGAGAAGCCCTGCAAGCATTCAAGATCCTTCAAGATCCTGCAGCTTCCGTTCGCCCGCCATATTGCCCGCCGGCACATGGTCCAGCCCCGACAGGCGGCAGAACGGATGGGCGCCGTGGCGTCGCTATGGAGCGCGATCTGGTCTTTGCCACCCAGAAACATCGAGGACGAGATCATCGATCTGACCAACGGTTTCAAGGATCGGCGCCCGTCCGGGCATCCTGTCCTTGCCGTTCGGGAAAAATGGCTTGCCCGGATCAGCAAACCCGCAGCATGATCGCAATCGCTTTGAAAGACAGACCTAAAGACAAGGTCAACCAGGGGGGAGACATATGAGTAACACCGCAGCCATGGCGGCAGAAGACCCACATGATACCCGCCGGCGGGTGATGGCGATTGTCGGTTCATCTTCCGGAAATCTTGTCGAATGGTTTGATTTCTACGCCTATGCGTTTACGGCGCTCTACTTTTCGAGTGCCTTCTTCGGCTTCATCAAGAATGCCGAACCGACCACCCAGCTCCTCTATTCCTCGGCGGTCTTCGCCATCGGTTTCCTCATGCGGCCGATCGGGGGCTGGCTTTTCGGCTGGATTGCCGACCGCTACGGCCGCAAGAACTCGATGATGATCTCGGTCCTGATGATGTGTGCGGGATCTCTGGCGATCGCGCTGCTGCCGACTTACGCCACGGCGGGCATCCTGGCACCGATCCTTCTCCTGCTCTGCCGGATGGTCCAGGGCCTCTCCGTGGGCGGCGAATACGGGACATCGGCGACCTATATGAGTGAGGTTGCGCTCGCCGGGCGGCGCGGCTTCTTCGGTTCTTTCCAATATGTGACGCTGATCGGCGGCCAGCTCCTCGCCTCGGCCGTCATCGTCATCCTCGAACTCTTGTTCAGCGACGAGGAAATGCGGGCCTGGGGCTGGCGGATTCCCTTCGTTGTGGGCGCTTGCGCCGCCGTCGTCGCCTTCTACCTGCGGCGCTCCCTGCACGAGACCTCGTCGGCGGAGACACGCGCCCGCAAGGAAGCCGGCTCGCTTGTCGGCCTGCTCCGCCGGCATCCGCGACCTTTCCTGACCGTGATAGGCTACACGGCCGGTGGCTCGCTGATCTTCTACACCTTCACCACCTACATGCAGAAATATCTGGTCAACACGGCACACATGGCCAAGGAGACGGCCAACGTCACCATGACGGCGGTGCTGTTTACCTATATGTGCATGCAGCCGCTCTTCGGCGCGCTTTCCGATAGGATCGGGCGGAAATGGTCGATGATGCTGTTCGGTGGCCTCGCGACACTGTGCACCGTGCCGCTCCTGACGGCGATCGGCAGCGTTGAGAGTCCGCTCTCGGCCTATATCCTGGTGGTGGCGGCGCTCGCGATCGTGTCCTTCTACACCTCGATCAGCGGGCTCGTGAAAGCCGAGATGTTTCCGGCCGAGGTCCGGGCGCTCGGGGTCGGCCTCTCCTACGCCATCGCCAATGCCCTCTTCGGCGGCTCGGCCGAGGCGGTGGCGCTCGCTTTCAAGGATGCAGGCCATGAGACCTGGTTCTTCTGGTACGTCACGGCGATGTGCGCGATTGCCTTCCTCACCGCCCTCACCATGCTCGCCAACCGGCCGACCTATCTGGCGGGCGAAGGCACGGAATAGGCGCTCCTGGAGCCCCATGCCTGAAAGCGCGGGCAGGGTTTCGGCGAAAACGGGGAGCAATGGCGCCAATTCTGCCTGGTGGCGCATGGGCATCCAGCCTGGACTTCCCGCCCGCTTGCTGGTGCAGCCCCAAGAGGCATCCTCGATGCCTCTTGGGATTGTCGATGGTGCCGAACAGACCGAGGATCCGGCGCGCCTCGTTCACCCGCCGATATTGGCCGCCGCCAGCACCGCCATGTTGACGAGATCGGTGTCCTTGGCGGCCAGCGGCACGATCTGCACCGACTTGTCGAGGCCGACCAGGATCGGGCCGATCACCGTGGCTCCGCCGAGCTCCTGCAGCATCTTGGTGGCGATCGAGGCGGAGTGGAAAGCCGGCATGATCAGCACATTGGCCGGTCCGGACAGGCGGCAGAACGGATAGAGCGCCATCGCCTCGCGGTTGAGCGCGACATCGGCCCCCATCTCGCCGTCATATTCGAAATCGACGCGGCGGCGATCGAGAATGCGCACCGCGTCGCGCACGCGCTCGGCCCGCTCGCCCTCCGGATGGCCGAAGGTGGAATAGGCGAGCATGGCCACGCGCGGCTCATAGCCCAGGCGCTTGGCCACCGAGGCCGCCTCGATGGCAATGGCGGCAAGCTCCTCTGAGGTCGGCATGTCATGCACGGCGGTGTCGGCCACCAGCACCGTGCGCCCACGCGCAATGGCGATGGAAAGGCCGAGGACGCAATGGCCGGGCTTGTCGCTGACGACGCGCCGGACATCCTCAAGGGCAATCGAATAGTTGCGGGTCAGGCCGGTGACCATGGCGTCCGCATCGCCCATCGCCACCATGCAGGCGGCGAAATGGTTGCGGTCGATCGAGGCAAGGCGCACGCAGTCGCGCATCAAATAGCCCTGCCGCTGCAGCCTGTCATAGAGATATTGCGCATAGGCATTGGTGCGCGGCGAGATACGGGCGTTCTGGATCACCATGCCCTCGCGCAGCTCGACGCCGGCAAAGGCGGCAGCGGCCTCGACGCGATCCTCGCGGCCGACCAGGATGGCGGTGCCCAGCCCCTGGTTGACGAAGGAGGCTGCGGCGCGGATCACCGCCTCCTCCTCGCCTTCGGCGAACACCACCCGCTTGGGGGAGCGGCGAACCCGATCGAAGATGCCGGCCAGCGTGCCGGCGACGGGATCGCGGCGGGCCGAGAGCGCGGCACGATAAGCGGCGAGGTCGGCGATCGGCTTGCGGGCGACGCCGGTCTCCATCGCCGCCTTGGCCACGGCGACGGGCACCCGCGTCATCAGGCGGGGATCGAAGGGCGCCGGGATGATGTAGTCGCGTCCGAAGCGCGGCCGCGCGCCCTGATAGGCGCTCGCCACCTCGTCCGGCACCTCCTCCTGGGCAAGCTCGGCAAGGGCCTGGGCTGCCGCCACCTTCATCTCCATGTTGATGGCGGTGGCATGCACGTCGAGCGCGCCCCGGAAGATGTAGGGGAAGCCCAGGACGTTGTTGACCTGGTTGGGATAGTCGGAGCGGCCGGTGGCGATGATGACGTCGTCGCGCACGGCGTGGGCCTCGTCGGGCGTGATCTCCGGATCGGGGTTGGCCATGGCGAAGACCACCGGATTGGGCGCCATGGAGCGCAGCATCTCGGTGGTAAGGGCGCCCTTGACCGACAGGCCGAAGAAGACGTCGGCGCCGTCGAGCGCCTCGGCCAGGGTGCGCCGGTCCGTCTCGGCGGCGTGGGCCGATTTCCATTGGTTCATGCCATCGGTGCGGCCCTTGTAGACCACGCCCTTGGTGTCGCAGAGCAGGACGTTGTCGGGCGCAAAGCCCATGGCCTTGACCAGCTCGACGCAGGCGATGCCGGCCGCCCCGGCGCCGTTGACCACCAGGCGGGTGGAGGTGATGTCACGCCCGGTCAGCTTCAGGCAGTTGAACAGGCCGGCAGCGGCGATGATCGCCGTGCCGTGCTGGTCGTCGTGGAAGACCGGGATGTCCATCAATTCCTTGAGACGCTGCTCGATGATGAAGCATTCGGGCGCCTTGATGTCTTCCAGATTGATGCCCCCGAAGCTCGGGCCGAGATAGCGCACGGCGTTGATGAAGGCGTCGGGGTCCTTGGTATCGACCTCCAGATCGATCGAATCGACATCGGCAAAGCGCTTGAACAGCACGGACTTGCCTTCCATCACCGGCTTGGAGGCCAGTGCGCCGAGATCACCGAGGCCGAGAATGGCGGTGCCGTTGGAGATCACCGCCACCATGTTGCCCTTGGCCGTGTAGTCATAGGCGACAGCCGGATTCTCCGCGATCGCCCGCACCGGCACCGCCACGCCCGGGGAATAGGCGAGCGAGAGGTCGCGCTGCGTCGCCATCGGCTTGGTCGCTACCACCTCCAGCTTGCCGGGCTTGCCTTGCGAGTGAAAGGCCAGAGCCTCCTGGTCGGTGAAGCTGGGGCGGGCTTGATTGGAGCGGACCGGGGTCGAGCCGACTGGACGCGGCGGTTTCTTATCCGTCATTGCGGGGGCGTTTCCATTATCAGGGGAACCGACCCTAAGCACAATTACGGGCTTCGTCCACGGACGATCCCGCGAAAGGCTGCTGTTCCTGCTGCTTCCGCTTAGGGAAGAAAAAAGGGCAGGAACCGCGCTGCCGGCCTGTCGCGGTTCGCTGGGATATCAGGGCATCAGGCCGCCCGGCGGCCGTCGCGATAGCCCTCGAGCCGGCCTTTCAGCGTGTTGAGGTAATAGATCGCACGCCCGCGCTGGCCGCGCGCCCGGCTGACGACATAGCCCCCGAAGGAGCGCAGCATGTAGTTGAAGGAATAGAGCGTGCCCATGCGATGCTTGGCCAGGACATAGCCCATGCCGCGGCCATAGCCGCGCGCCTTCTGCTGCATGCGGACATCCATCATGTCGATACGGATCTCGGGATGATGGCCATAGATGGCGTGGTCATAATAGGAGCGATAGCCCCGCTCCAGCATGCGCAGCACGATGTCGGGCGCCTCGCAGGCCTGCCAGGGCGAGGTGGCGCCGACGCCGACATCCTCGTCATAACCGCCGACAGCCTCGAAGACTTCGCGCCGGCAGAAGGACACCCATTCGATCAGCGTGTCGAAGACATCGCGGGCGCCGGTCCAGCGTGCCCCCTCGGCAAAGCGGCCATTGATCGAGCGCCCGGTCTCGTCGGCGGCCCGGCCGTTGACGATGTCGGCGCCCGTTTCCGCGAAGGTCTCCAGCACCTTTTCCAGCAGCCAGGATGGGTAGGTGCAATCATCGTCCGGAAAGCCGAGAAGCTCGCCCTCGGCGACCTTGGCGCCATTGTTGCGTGCCCGGCTCGCACCCGGCACGCCGGGCGTGCGCAGATGGCGGATCGGAAAGGGACGCATCTTGCGCGCCAGCACCTCGGTAACCCGCTCGTCGCGATTCTGGTCGACGATGATCACCTCGAAATCCTTGAAGGTCTGGGTCTCCAGGCTGTCGAGCATCAGCGCGATCTCCTCGGAGCGTCCGAGCGTCGCCATTACCAGTGAAAAATGTACGGCCATCGTCTGCGCCTTGACCTACAATTTGAGAATCCGCGCAGGATCGAGTTGCCCCCGTACCAGATCCCACAGAGCTAGAAGATTGCCGGCGAGCCGTCCGCGCCGGTCGGTCCAAGGCTCCGGAAAGGCGCTCTTGACCAGATTGGAAGCCAGGTTTTCGATGCTGCCCTCCAGCGCACCGCGCAGGCTCATATTGCCCTTGCGCATGATGTAGACGCGGTTGGCGATCTGCGAATAGCCGAGCCGCCGGCCGGGGCTGCGCCCCCCCGACTTGGTGCCCAGATGCACGCCGCGCAGGCGCCCGCTCTTGACGATCTGGCCGAAGGGCGCGAGCTGCCGTGAGAAATCGACATCCTCGAGCCAGGCATAGAGCGGCAGCTTTTCGTCGAAGGCCAGGCCGTGCCGGCGCACCGGCTCGAGCCGCACCGCCATGTTGCAGCCATAGCCATTATAGACCGGCTCCAGCGTGTCCGCCGCGCGATTGGGGCCGGCCACCGCCAGCCTGTCGAGGCCCTCGCGCATGCCGAGCCCCGCCCCCGGGGCGCCATCGGCGAGCACCGTGCCGGTGACCATCACCATGTCGGGATTTTCCACGAACAACCTGACGGTCTCGGCCAGGAAATCGGGCGCGGGCAGGAAGTCGTCGTCGAAGAACATCACGATGTCCGCATCGGTGGCGGCCATCAGGGCGTTGCGCTGATGCGGCAGGCCGACGGGACCCGCAATCATCTTGAGGCCCGGCACGATCTGCCGGAGGGCGGCCTCGTCGGCATCGGCAGGCTTGGCCGGGCAGATCAGGAAATCGTCGGGCCGGCGCTCCTGGCCCATCATCACACGCACGGTCTCGGTCAGCACATCCCGTCGGCCCGCCGTCGCGATTGCGACGGCAATCCGCATGTTCTCATGCGCCTTCACGCCGATCTCTCCATGATGCAGGTCTTCCTTGCCATCGCCGCGCATGTCATCAGGTCCTGAACCGAAGCCGTGCCCGCGACATGAGCTGGTCGACCAGGCCGGTCAGCCCAACTGCGTCACCGAACCAGCGTGCCATCAGATAGACACTGCCGACATAGGTCACCAGATAGACCGCGCCGGCAGCACCGATCCGGACCAGATTCATGACGATATCCGTGCTGTCTTGAAACAGGGTCGAGACATAGACCAGGAAAAGCGCACTGATCACCAGCGCTGCACAGGGCCCGACAAAGGCGGCAAGCTGGGCACGATAGCTCAACCCGATCATCGATTTCACCGCCATCATGGTCGAGACCAGCACCGCAAGCGTGGCAAGCGCCTTGGCGGCAATGGCTCCCATAACCCCGAAGCACAGGATACCGGCGATGGTGAGCGGCACGCGCACGGCAAACTCGACCAGGTTCCTGAACGTGATCTGGCGCGACTTGTTGAGGCTGACGGCCAGGGGCGCCATCGGCAGCGCCGGAATGGAGCCGATGCAGGCCAGGGCGATGCCGGTAAGGATGGGGGCGGCCTCGGCCCATTGCGGGCCGAGAAAGACATGGATCAGGTGCTCGGCCATGATGGCGCCGAAGCAAAGGATCGGCGCCATCAGCAGGAAGATGCCGACGCTCGCCTTGAGATAGCTGTTCCGAAGACCGCCATTCTGATGCGCATTGACGAAGGCCACGTTCAGCGGCGTTCCGAGCGGGGCAGCCAGGACCTGGAACGGCAGCGAGGAAAGATCGTTGGCCATGACATAGCGCCCGAAGGCGGCGGGCGGAATGAAACGGGGCAGGATGAAGCGATCCGCCTGCCAGTTGATGGCCGACAGGATCTGCGACATCAGGTTCCAGGTCAGGATGTCGGCAAAGACCGGCCAGGCCTTCAGCGTCAGGCGCGGGCGCATCGGTGCGAGCCAGTAGGAACCGACCAGGGCCACGAAGGCCACCAGAATAGTTCCGAGCGCGATCGACCAGTAGCTTCGCGTCAGGATGGCCACGATGATCGCGGTGGTGACGGCAATGGTCTTGCTGGTGATGTCGAGCCCGGCCTGGCGGCGGAAATCCATGCGCCGGTTGAATTCCACCAGCATGGGGCTGACGCAGCCGCGCATGGCCGGCGCCAGGGCCAGGCTCATCACCAGGGGCACCAGCCGGGGCTCGCCATAAAAGAAGGATATCGGCCAGGCGCAGAGAATGAAGAAGCCGGCAATGATCAGTCCGCGCAGGGCTCCCAGCGTGAAGGCGGTGTTGTAGACCTCCGCGGTCGGCTCGGGAACGCGCAGCATGGCAGCGCCGAGCGGCAGTTCCATCACGGCCTCGACGATGAAGATCAATGTCATCGCCATCGCGACCAGGCCGAAATCGCTGGGTCCGAGGAAACGGGCCAGCACGATCAAGGCAACGAAATCCACCGACTTGCCGGCAAGCCGCGCTCCGGCGGTCCAGGCACCGGCCTTGGCCGTCTGTTTCGAAAGTGCGCCGATTTCAGCCCTCATGGCGGCACAGGCTCCCCTCTGCCTGCCTTCGTAAGGCCCAAGCAGTTTCGAAGCCGGCGCCGGAAGTTCCGCGCTGCCATTGAGGGTGTGCGATCAGGATCATCATCGAGGTTGAATTGTATGGAACGTGGATATCACGGCGCGACGACCGGAGCCTTTCATCAGCGAACAAAAATCTCGAGCTGGGGGTTCGTCCCCCAGACCGAATATCAAAACAAGTCGTGGCTTATCCGGCCGCGGATGACCGCCGATGATGACGGCTGCTACCAGCGATAGCTATTTTATGCAAAGGCCTCGCAGCCTGACAGCTATCCATTCGAAGGATCGCCAAAAGGGAACCACTCCCCCTTTTGGGAGGTGGTCCGCGCCGCACCCTCTGGGCTATCCTCAGGCAGCTCGGCAAAGACCTGGCGGCTCCCAATCATCACACATCAGCAGCCCGTTGCAACGCTCCGTCGACGGAGCACCCGCGAGCCTGAAAGGAATTCGTACCCATGAGTCCCATCACCCGGCGCCTGTTCCTGGCCCTTCCCGCCCTGGGCCTGTCCGCCGCACCGGCATGGGGACAAGCCGTACCGGACCTCAGCGGCTACAAGCTCATCTTCAGGGACGAATTCGAGGGAACCGAGCTCGACCGCGACAAATGGCATATCGGCACCAACCCCAAGGGCGAGCAATGGGGCTCGGACAGCTATTTCGTCACCGCCAGCCAGGCGGACGCCGAGCTGTTCGGCCAGGTCTACCAGGTCGCGGACGGCAAGCTGCGGATCCGGGCCAATCACAAGGCCGACTTTGCCGATCCCACCGGCTGGAAGCGCAAATGGTATTCCGGCATGATCAGCACGGCTTTTCCCAACGGCAAGCCGCCAAGCGCAGCGTTTCGGCGAGGCTATGTCGAGGTCCGCCAGAAGTTCCCGGCCGGAAAGGGCGTGTGGCCTGCCAATTGGGCCCTCAACCTGAAATCGCAGACCCCTGAGGGCGATCCGCTCGGCTCCATCGAGATCGACGGGCTGGAAGCCTATGGCGTCGACATGACCATCTTCCACACCATCGTCCACAATTGGGGAAACAAGACATCTTCCCCCGCCATGTCGCAAAAGCTCCCCGACCTGAGCGCCGATTTCCATACCTATGGCTATCTGGTGGGCGACAACGAGGTTTCCGCTTTTCTCGACGGCAAGCTCGTCCACACGGTTTCGCTGTTGCGGGCCGACAGTGTCGACCGTTTCTTCTGGATGTTCAACCTGGCCATGGGCGGCGGCTGGCCGATCAGCGTTCCCCAAAGCGGCCATTACGACATGCTGATCGACTATATCCGCATCTATTCCAAGGATCCGGACGCGGTGGCCATCAACCCATGACCTCTAACCATGACCTCTAACCCATGACCTGGGCCCTGGCGGGCCTGACGGCCTCTGCTGTCTGCCTTCTGGCCCCCGAGTCGAGGTCGCAGGTGGCGCAGGCAATGCCGGCCAGCATGTAGAAGGGCAGGCCGAGATCGATCAGGGTACCCGAGATCGTGGCCATGATCAGGCCTACGAGGCAGCCGATCCGCACGGCGGCGCGCAGCTGGATCGTGGCCCAATCAAGGGGACGGATAGCGGGCTTGAACAGCACCATCAGGATGAAGATCCCGTAGGTGAGTGCGCCGATGGCGCCGAGATTGGCCAGCACTGCCAGCGGGAAGCTCGAGGCGCGCACCGTGCCGATGCCGGCTCCCAGCCCATAGGTCGCAAAGAATGTTTCGAGCGCCGTCTGGTTCCACATGCCGCGCTCCGCCGCAGACTGGCTCGTTCCCTTGTTGAGCACGAAGTCCTGCATCATGCCGTAGATCGTTTCTGCCAAGGTGGGGGTGAGCAGTACGGCTGCGACGATGACGGCAAGCAGCAGGGGCGCGAAAGCCAGATAGGCATAGACGCTGCGCGGCAGGGGCCCGCCGCGCACCAGGCGCAGCAGGGACTCCGCATAGAGGATCGCCAGCACCACCGGCAAGGCGACATAGCCGCTGGTGGAAGTGCAGAAGATCACCAGGAGCAAGTTGATCAGCGCCAGCCAGAATGTGAGTTGAGGGCGGATATTGCCGAGCCAGAGCCGGAGGGCAAAACTGCCGGCCCACATCGACGACGAGGCAAAGGCCGCGGCCTCGGTGAAGGAGCCGTTGATGCGCTTGAGCCCGTTGACCACCGTGTCGTCATGCATGGTGTAGGTGGTGTTGCGCATGAAATCGAGCAGGAAGGCGGTTCCCGTCCAGAAGGTGGCGAGATCGACGACCGCGAAGAAAATATTGAGGGCGCAATAGGCCACCACGGCATTGGTGACGGCCTCCAGGCCTTCCCTGGTCCGCGCAACGATGTAGCAGATCAGAAAGCAGACGATGTCGCCGATGAAGTAGACGCTCTGCGTCAGATTGCCGGTGGTGGGAGAAAGCGGCACCAGAATGGGCGCAGAGCCACCGTCAGAGGTGGCACCGATGGCGGCGACATAGGAGGCACCGGCGAAGAAGCGCGGCAGGATGAAGGCGCCGACAATGCCGACAGCCGCGGTCGCGACGAACCAGAATCCCTCGCGCGGAAAGGTGAGGCGTGCCGTGACGACCGACCAGGTGCCCGGGCGTGTCAGGACGGATGCCGCCGTGAATCCCAGCAGCAGATGGGCCGGCTGGATGGTGGTGCCCGCCAGGATGAGCGCGGCGGAGGAACCGAAGATCATGCAGGGAATGAGCATGGAAACGCCGAAAACCGGCCCTCGTCTCAAAGCCAGGATTCCGAGCAGAATGAAGAAGACACCAATAGGTTCCAAACTCACGCGAGGCCCTTTCCGTCTGCCCCTGGCAGAGCTCGTTCCAGCGGAAACGCGCCTTGCCCTCAGTCCTCGCTTCGGCCGCCACTCGAACCGTGGCATGCTTGTGTTCCGGCCCGGGAAAAACGTTCCGGAATGGCCCCGCTGGTGCAAAAATGCCGGCACGGGTTGTGCCATCGGTACAGTATCACATCGTGGCGCCCGATGATTCCAGTTCATGCGCCCGCCGAAATATGGCAACCGCCGCGGCGATACCGGCCCGATGGGGCTGATCCAGCGGGCTCTTCTAGACAATGGCGCCGGCAGCCGACAGATATCCATTCGACGGATATCACACAGAAGGAGCCCCCTCCCTTTAGCCAAGTGGCCCGCGGCGCGCTTTTATGGATTATTCTCAAATCGTCTTGGCCATGATGCCGCCGGTTTCGAATGTCGAAGCTTGGCGGAAGGATCTTGCCACAGCGGTCAGCCCCGGCGACGCAACCACTCCATGGCGACGAGCCCTTCGCAAGCCGCATCGACAAGAAACTGTTTGGCGTTTTCCATTTCCGACGAGAGCTGGCCTTGCGCATCCTGCATGTCTTGAATCATACACGCCGCCTCAACGGGCATGTGCACCTCACCATCGATCTCGCCTGCATGCAGGCACAGCTCGGCCATGAGGTGGCCATTGCCAGCGGCGACGGCGATTTCGACGCCTTGCTGGCTGCCCATGGCGTGGAGATCATCCGGATCGACCAGCGCCAGAAGCCCCTGGTTGCGCTGCGGGCGGTCGCCGCTCTCACCCGGCTGTTGCGTTCGCGCCGTTTCGACATCGTGCATGCCCATATGATGACGAGCGCGGTGCTGTGCTGGCCGGCCTGCAAGGCTGCGGGTGTGCCGCTGATCACCACTGTCCACAACGAGTTCGCGCGCAGCGCCGTCGCCATGGGCGTGGGCCGGCGGGTGATTGCCGTGAGCGACGCCGTCGCCCGTTCGATGGCCAAGCGCGGCATCCCGGCCTCCCGCATCCGCACCGTGCTGAACGGGAATATCGGCTCGCCGCGCCTCTCGGCGCCGGCCGGCCCGCCTGCGGCGCTTGGCACGCCCTCGATTCTCTATGTCGGCGGCCTGCACCCGCGCAAGGGGGCGCCCGTCCTGCTGCGGGCCTTCGAGCGGGTCGCCAGGGAAGTTCCCGGGGCCTCGCTCCATTTCGTCGGCGACGGCCCGCACCGCGCCGAATACGAGGCCATGGCCGCGGCCATGCCATGCGCAGCGGCGATCACCTTTCACGGTGGCTGGGACGACCCACGGCCTTTCTTCAGGGGAGCGGATGTCTTCGTGCTGCCCTCCCTGGCCGAGCCGGCCGGACTGGTGCTCTCCGAGGCCAGCGAGGCGGGCTGCGCCATCGTCGCTTCCGATGTCGGCGGCGTGCCGGAAATGCTGGATGGCGGCAAGGCGGGGCTGCTGGTGCCGCCCGATGATCCCGCTCGCCTGGCCCAGGCCCTGGTCTCCCTGCTCGTCACCCCCGGTGCCCTGCAGGACGGCAAGAGCCGTGCACACGCAAATGCCGCGCGCATGACGCTGGACCGCGTGGTCGAGGAGACCTTTGCGGTCTATCGCGAATGCCTGCCGGCCTCAGCCCCAGGTCAGCGGATCGAGGCCTAGATAGAAGTCGAGCCGCTGCCTGTCCGGTCGCTGCAGCCCGAGCACCTCGAACAGGCTGGCGAAGGCCGCTTCGGCCTGCTCCGGGCCGGACCAGCTCTCGCCGGCATTGGCCAGCATCAGCGCAAGGTCGACATAGCGATCCGCCGTGCCGAGGCGGCCGAGATCGATCATGCCGATGCAGCGCAACGTGGCGGGATCGACCATGAAATTGGGCATGCAGGCATCGCCATGGCAGATGACGCGATCCCTCATCTCTTCCGCGAGACGCTGTTCGCGCTGCGCCTCGAGCACAAGCAGGAGATCGGCTGGTACCACCTCCCGCTGCTCCGGCGGCAGGAAATCCGGATTGACGGCACCGCGCGCCACCACGTCGGCTGCGCGCGCCAACATGGTCGACAGGCCGCGTTCGAACGGGCAATCCTCGATCGCCAGCGCGTGCAGCGCGCCGATGCGGGCCGCGATCGACGGCCAAGCCTGCAATAGCTGATCACCGTCGAGATCGCTCGCCGGTACGCCGGCTATGGCGCTGGTGACCAGGCAGGCACCCTCCTCCCCTGCGCGCCAGTCGAGCACTTCCGGAGAGCCGAGCTTGAAGCGGCTCAGCCACTCGACCCGCCGGCGCTCCGCCTCCAGCGCGCTGGCGCCACGGCCCTGTGATAGTTTGGCGAAGGCCCCGCCATCGCTGCGACGATAGACGCTGTCGCCCGACTCACCGTGGCTGACCGCCAGCCATTCTCTTCCCAAGGGAAGGGCAGGCAACAGGCTGGGGGCATTGGCGGTCGAAGGCATGGCGAATCGCTTCAAATTGGGGGCCGTGACCATAATGCAGAATAGGGCGGCAGCTGGGCCGGTGTGCCGCGACCCTGATGCCCCTGGGGCGATTCCTGTCGGATGCCACGGGAAGGAGACTTGCTCATGGAGTTGACCATTCGTCCCCTCACTGCCGAGCTCTGGCCCGATTTCGAGGCCCTCTTTGGCGAGAATGGCGCGAGATCCGGCTGCTGGTGCATGTATTGGCAGATCGGCAGTCTCTACCGACGGCGAGCCCCCACCCAAAATCGCGCCGCCTTCCGGTCCGTGGTCGAGACCGGGCCGCCGCCGGGCCTGCTGGCTTTCGCCGACGCAAGCCCCGTCGGCTGGTGCCAGATCGGGCCACGTCCATCCATCCCCCATATCGACCGCGTCTGGCGGCTGCGATCGCCCGATCACAAACCGGTCTGGTCGGTATCCTGTCTCTACATCGCCAAGGGGATCCGTCGGCGGGGCGTCGCATCGCGCCTGATCGAGGCCGCAATCGATTTCGGCCGCGCCGGCGGGGCCACCACCATCGAGGCCTATCCGATCGACCAGCGCCTTTCGCCTTCCTCTTCCTCGACCGGTTTTGTGACCACCTTCGAGCGGCTCGGTTTCCGGTATGCTCCCTCCCCGACGCCGGAGCGGCCGATCATGCGCCTCGACCTCGGGCAGGCCTCTAGCTGAATGCCCCCATTGGTTCGCAAGGGTTTTTGCCCTATATCAAGGGCCTTCAATCAATCGGAACCACCATGTCTGGCCTCGCCAACCGCCCCTATCTGAAGATGAACGGCATCGGCAACGAGATCGTCGTGCTCGATCTCACCGACGGGTCGCATGCCGTGACGCCGGCGGAAGCCCGTGCCATCGCGGCGCATGAGCCGTTCGATCAGCTGATGGTGCTCTATCCGCCGCAACAGGCGGGGAGCGACGCCTTCATGCGCATCTTCAACGGTGACGGTTCCCAGTCCGGGGCCTGCGGCAACGGCACGCGCTGCGTCTCCTGGTATCTGATGCCGGTGCTCGGCAAGGACCGCCTCATGCTGCAGACGCCGACCAGCCTGGTCGAGGCCCGGCGTGCGGAAGCGGATTTCACCGTCGATATGGGCCCGCCGGCCCTGGACTGGCAGGCGATCCCCCTCGCCCGGGACGCCGGCGATACCAGGGCGATCGACTACGCCTATGGCCCGGCTGGGGCTCCCGTCCTGCAATCACCGAGCGTGGTGAACATGGGCAATCCCCACGCCGTGTTCTGGATCGACCGCGACCCGGCCGAGATCGATCTCGCCACTATCGGCCCGGCCATCGAGCACGATCCCCTGTTCCCCGAGCAGGTGAACGTCTCGATCGCCCAGGTCCGCGACAGCGGCCATATCGTGCTGCGTGTGTGGGAGCGCGGCGCCGGCCTCACCCGCGCCTGCGGATCGGCTGCCTGCGCCACTGGCGTCGCTGCGGCTCGGCTCGGTTACACCGGGCGCAGGACTCGCATCAGCCTGCCGGGCGGCGACCTCCGGATCGAATGGCGCGAGGCCGATGGCCACGTGCTGATGACCGGGGGAGCGGAACTCGAACATGAGGGCCGCTTTACGGCCTCCTGGTTCGCCGACGCGGCATGACCGAGATCGTCACCTTCGGCTGCCGCCTCAACATTCACGAATCGGAGGCGATGAAGACGGTCATCGGTTCGCGCGACGACCTGACCGTGATCAATTCCTGCGCGGTGACGGCCGAGGCGGCGCGCCAGGCCAGGCAGGCCATCCGCCGGCTCAAGCGTGAGAATCCGCAACGACGGATCGCCGTCACCGGCTGTGCCGCACAGACCGATGCCGACCGTTTCACCGCCATGCCGGAAGTCGACTTCGTGGTCGGCAATGCCGAAAAGCTGAAAGCCCGGACCTGGGCCTCCCTGACCGAGACTTCGGGCAAGCTGGTCACCTCGGACATCATGGCGGCCGACGACATCGCCTTGCCTGAGATCGAGCGTTTCGAAGGCCGTGCCCGCGGCTTCGTGCAGATCCAGAATGGCTGCGACCACCGCTGCACCTTCTGCATCATTCCCTTCGGCCGCGGCAATTCGCGCTCCCTGCCGCCGGAGATGGTGATCGCGCAGATCCGCCGCCTGGTCGAGGCCGGCTATAAGGAAATCGTTCTGACCGGGGTCGACCTCACCAGTTATGGCCCCGACCTGCCCGATCCCCTGCCCCTGGGCTCGCTGGTGCGTCGTATTCTGCGCAAGGTGCCGGACCTGCCGCGCCTGCGCCTGTCGTCCATCGATTCAATCGAGGCAGACGCCGATCTGATGCGGGCCCTGGCCGAGGATGACAGGCTGATGCCGCATCTGCATCTGTCGCTCCAGGCCGGCGACGATCTCATTCTCAAGCGCATGAAGCGCCGGCATTTGCGGCGGGATGCGATTCGCTTCTGCGCCGAAGCCCGACGCCTCCGGCCCGACATCGTGTTCGGCGCCGATTTGATCGCCGGTTTCCCCACCGAGGACGAGGCGATGTTCACCCGTTCGCTCGATCTCATCGAGGAGTGCGGCATCACCTATCTGCATGCCTTCCCCTTCTCGCCGCGGCCCGGCACGCCGGCGGCGCGTATGC
Source organism: Labrys sp. E2SS-1L (assembly GCF_057073705.1). Lineage (NCBI taxonomy): Bacteria > Pseudomonadati > Pseudomonadota > Alphaproteobacteria > Hyphomicrobiales > Xanthobacteraceae > Labrys > Labrys sp. E2SS-1L. Next base: position 792,805 of record NZ_CP172712.1, read on the forward strand.
CACCCGTCGACGGTGCCGAGGTGAAGCGCCGCGCCACCCGCCTGCGGGAGGCCGGCGACCGGGCGATGGCACGCTTTCTTGACAGCGAAACCGGCGAGATCCGCGAGATCTTGATGGAGCGCGGCGGCATCGGCCGCACTGCTCAATTCGCCGCCGTGCGGCCCGACAGGCCCGCGGCCCCGGGCAGCTTCATGCGCGTGCGGGTCGAGGGGCAGCAAGGCCGGGAATTGCTGGCAACGGCGTTGTAGGCCGCGTCTCGGCATTGTCTTCGAAGCACGAACCTGCCGGCGAATGGCCGCACGTCGCCATATCCGCATCCTGGGAACCGGCAGGGCGTCAAGAGCGGGCAGCCACGATGTCGGCGCTCCGCACGACACAATTGCGCCATGTCTGATTCATCGACCATTCAGCCTGGGCGGGCCAAGATAGCTTCAACAGCACTGGCGTCGGCAAGATTTACGTAACGTTTACCTTGTTAGAATGCGCTCGAGAGATTCTGTGCGCATGATGGACTCGCCGACTGGAGCCTCGTGCCGAAACGTGGACGCCGGTCTTCGGCGGAAACGCGACAACAACCCACGGCATCGGGCCCGAACCCGAATTCGGGTCCGGCGCTGCAAACGGCCCCGGAGACCGGCGTGACGATTTCGCATTTCTTTCGATCGGCGCTCGGCGCCAGCCTTTTCCTTACAGCCGGCCTGACGCCTTCCCTGGCAGCCGCGGCCAGCGCCAGGACGGCGATCAATTACGGTGTCACCCTTGCCGGCTTCCCCATCGGCACGGCGAATCTCGCCATCAATCTGAGCGACGGCGGCCCCTACAAGATCGACGCCTCCGCCAAGGTGGGTGGCCTGATCCGGCTGATCAGCGACGGGCGCGGCTCGGCTTCCTCATCGGGAAAGCTCGGCTCCAGCCAGGTCCGCCCGACGGCCTATACCCTCACCTCGGTGGCGGGCAAGAAGCCGCAATCGGTGCAGATGGCTCTCGCCGGCGGCAATGTCACCGCCCTGCAATTGCAGCCCGACCTGCCGCCGCGCAAGGATCGCGTGCCGCTCACGGACGCCAACAAGCACGGCGTGATCGACCCGCTTTCGGCCGTGCTGGTACCCGTGACCGGCGGCCAGGCCCTCGATGCCTCGGCATGCCGACGTTCACTCCCGGTGTTCGACGGAGCGCAGCGTTTCGACATCAAGCTGTCCTATGCCCGTACCGAGCAGGTCAGCGGCAAGGGCTACGCTGGCCCCGCCATCGTCTGTTCGGCGCGCTATGTGCCGATCGCCGGCCACCGGCCTTCGCGCTCCCAGACCAAATTCATGGTCGAGAACCGCGACATCGAACTATGGCTTGCACCGATCGGCGAGACGCATGTACTCGCGCCGTTCAAGATCATCATCGGTACCCAGATTGGACGCCTGACCCTCACCGCCTCTCGTTTTTGCGGCGATGCAGATTGAGCCGGATGGGGCTGTGCCAAAACGAAACATCGAGGTTAAACCTGATGTCGGCCCGTTTCGGCACTGGCCTATTTCAATCATCCCTAAGGATCGGGATTTCATCGTCCTTAGCCGACTATCGACTGATCCGCGTCGGCCCGATGACGAGCCGTTTCCTGTCTGGGATCGGCATCTTCTCTAAACATTCGAGGCAGAACTGCCGCGTATAGCGATGTGCTTCCCCTTCCAAACCCATTAACGCCCCTCGGCCAGGCAGTCGTTCGACCGATCTGAGCCGCCCGATTCGTCGGTGATTCGTTCAGGGTTTGGCTGCATTCCTCGCCCTGATTAACGAGAAGAGATCGGCTTTAAGTTGCCGGCTTAGTTTCTTGTTAGCCATGACTGCGGTGAGTGCAGACAGAAAACGCTCTTGAAGCCGCGATGCTCGAACTCGCTGTCCGTGCGCGGGTGCATCCAACGACTGCCAAATCAGCTTGGTTGGGACACCTCGATCCCAAGCCGTGATCCAGGCTCAGCCGTTCGCCTCTCGAACGGAGTTCGCCCGATTGTAGTCAGTCGATCTCGAAGACGCCCGTGACCGGCACGTGGTCCGAAGGCTTTTCCCAGCCACGGGCTTCGCTGAGAATCTCGATCGACCGGGCCGTGCCGGTCAGGCTCGGGCTCGCCCAGATATGATCGAGCCGCCGGCCGCGATTGGAGGCAATCCAGTCGGCCGCGCGATAGCTCCACCACGTATAGAGTTTGGCCGGCTCGGGCGTGAACTCGCGCATCAGGTCGATCCAGCCGCCAACGGCGATCATCGCCTTCATCGCCTCGGTTTCCACTGGCGTATGCGAGACGACGTCGAGCAGCTGCTTGTGGCTCCAGACATCATGCTCGAAAGGCGCGATGTTGAGGTCTCCCACCAGCAGGGCACGACCATTGGCTTGCGGAAAATCACCGGCAAACCACTCATGCATCTCCGCGAGAAAATCGAGCTTGTGGCCGAATTTCGGATTGAGCTCGCGGTCGGGAATGTCCCCGCCCGCCGGAACGTAGAAGTTGTGAACGGTGAGCGGCTGCTTCAGTCCGGCTTCAGCCCCAAGGCGGATCGAAATATGGCGGGCGTCGCCCTTCTGGCAGAACTCACGCTTGTCGACCATCTCGAAGGGCAAGCGCGAAAAGATCGCTACGCCGTGATAGCCCTTCTGCCCATTGAAGGCGATATGCTCGAAACCGAGCTTACGCACATCGTTGAGGGGAAACTTGCCATCCTCGACCTTGGTTTCCTGCAGGCAGAGGATGTCCGGGTTTTTCTCCTTCACCAAGCGCTCGACCAGCCCCATGCGCAGACGAACCGAATTGATATTCCAGGTGGTGAGGGTGATCTGCATGGAAAAAACACTCGGGTGAGGGTGGGCCGCCACGCCCGGCGTGGCATGTCTGTTTGGGGGAATAACCGCCGGGTAGGCAGCGTCTCCGGGTTGACCGAAGCCGATCATGGCGGACCCATCTCCTCGCTAGGTCTGAGGATCGGTCCGGCTGCGACCAGAAAGAAGTTGGCAGCTACGGCCCTCGATCCGATTCCGAAAACCGATCGGACCATAGGCTTTGCTATCTTGTCGTTTTTCCGAAAGCAGGATGAGCTTCCGGCCGGGACGGGCTAGCCACGCAAACGGCGGCAGAGATCGTCGAGTTGCTCAAGCGATTTGTAGCGAATCTTCAACTCGCCTCCATCGCCGCGATGATCGAGCACGACCTTGAGACCGAGCACGTCCGAGATCGTCCGCTCCAGCGCAATCGTATCGGGGTCCTTCTCGACGCGGCTGCGCGCCCGCAAGGTCTTGCCGGCACTTTGCGACTGGTCCTGCACGATGCTCTCGGCATCGCGCACCGACATGTTCTCGTCGATGATCAGTCGGGCCACGCTTTCGGGATCGGAGACCGACAGGAGGGCACGGGCATGCCCGGCTGTCAGTTTGCCGCTTACGACATTGACCTTGATCGCATCGGGAAGCTTGAGCAGACGAAGCGTGTTTGCCACATGGCTACGGCTCTTGCCGATGACCTTGGCAAGATCATTCTGGGAATAGGAGAATTCCTCGATCAGACGATCATAGCCAATCGCCTCTTCGATAGCGTTGAGGTCGGCACGCTGGACGTTCTCGATGATCGCAAGTTCGAGCGCTTCCTTATCCGAAGCTTCGACAATCGTTACGGGTACATCATGAAGTTCGGCCCGCTGCGCAGCACGCCAGCGCCGTTCGCCCGCGATGATCTCATAGGCATCCATGCTGCCGGCAACAGCGCGAACCAGGATCGGCTGAATGATGCCTTTCTCGCGAACAGAATTGGCGAGATCCTCGAGTTCTTCCTCGCTGAAATTCTGCCGTGGATTCTTGGGGTTAGGCCGCAGGAAGCCCGTCGGCACCCGGCGTTGGCCGCGGGCCCGTTCAATCGCCGCCCCCTCCTCGCCAGCGTCGCCGATCAAGGCGGCCAGGCCGCGCCCCAGGCGCGGACGCATTCTATCATCAGAAGTCATGATCGCTCCTTACGCAGCACGCAACAATTTCTCGCGCTGAATCACTTCGGAGGCGAGACGAACATAGGCCTGGCTACCTGGGCATTTGAGGTCATAGAGCAGCGAAGGCTTACCATAGGACGGCGCTTCCGAGACACGAACATTGCGCGGAATGACCGTCTGATAGACTTTCTCACCCAGGAAATCGCGCACATCCGCCATGACCTGCCCAGAGAGATTGTTCCGAGCATCATACATGGTCAGCACCACACCGTGAATGCTGAGATGGGGATTGAGCGAATTGCGCACCTGCTCCACCGTACGCAGCAGCTGCGACAACCCTTCCAGAGCAAAGAATTCACATTGCAGGGGCACCAGGACAGCATCTGCAGCTGCCATGGCATTCACCGTGAGAAGATTGAGTGAGGGCGGGCAGTCCACCAGGACATAGGAGCAGGGAAAATCACTCGACGAAGCCAAGGCGTGAATGGCCTTGCGCAGACGGAATGCGCGATCGCGCTCACCGGCGATTTCAAGCTCCACCCCGAGCAAATCCATATTGGAGGGCGCCAGATGCAGCCGTGGCACCACGGTTTCGACGATCGCAGCACGCAGATCGCAATCACCGACCATCACATCATAAGTGGTCCGCACGCGCTGCTTCATGCCGATACCGAGACCCGTAGAAGCATTGCCCTGGGGATCGAGATCGATGATCAGCACATCTTCGCCGATTGCGGCGAGGGCCGTGCCAAGATTGATGGCTGTCGTGGTCTTGCCAACCCCACCCTTCTGATTGGCAATAGCGAGAATACGCGGCAACGTCATGGCACCCATCTTTCCTGCAGCCCAAAGCGTGGAAACGGCATCTAAATGTCACCCGCCCAGGCGCTTTATCGCGGTTTTGATCGAAACAATCTGCCCGGTCGAGTCAGTAAGGCTCGGTATCAATTCCGCCTGGATATTCCAATATTTAGTTGCCTGGGTCAATTCCTGCCCTACATCTTGTCCCTTGAGAAACAGCGCCTGCGCGCCCGTTTTCAACAGCTCCTCGCTATAGTCGAGCAATTCTGGTAGCGATGCCAGAGCGCGCGCCGTGATCATATCCGCGCCGTCCGACCAGCCAGATACGAAATCTTCGATTCGAAGGGCATGCACTGTCGCGGGCGCGTTGGTTATGCGGGCCACTTCTCGCAGAAAGGAGGCCTTGCGTCCGTTCGACTCGACGAGATGCACTCGAAATCCCGGGATGGACTTGTTCGCTATTGCCAGGACCATGCCGGGAAAGCCGGCACCACTGCCGAGATCAACAACCGTCCTGGCATTGCCCAGCAGAGGAAGCAATTGAGCGCTGTCGGCTATATGCCGGGTCCAGACTTGCGAAAGGGTGGACGGCGCCACCAGATTCTTGACCCTCTGCCAGCGTTGCAGGGCATCGACATAGAGGTCAAAGTCTCCAACTGTTTCACGTGAAACAGGGAGGGATCGCAAGGCTGCTTGGCGGTCAGTGTCCAGAGTCATGCCCGGACCATGGCTGATCCGGCTTCTTGAGGCAAGCAAGACCTGGAGTAATCCAACGCTACGGCTAGCCCGAACCGTGTGGGTTTGAGAACGCTCGCTCGTCAGCCACCTGCCTCAACCCGGCTGCGCTCCCTCATACTTCGAGCGGTTCGATCGACGTTCTCGAAGCTATTCGATACGAGTCCGAATCGATCAAAGGATTGCTCTTGCCTGCTTGCGCTTGCGTAGCGCTGCCAGCAGAAGGGTGGTTGCCGCCGGCGTGATACCGTCGATCCGGCTCGCCTGGCCAATGGTCCGCGGTTGCACGCTGGCGAATTTCTGCCGGGTCTCGTTGGAAAAGCCAACGACAGCCTGAAAGTCAAAATCACTAGGAATTTCAATGTCTTCGTCACGGCGAAAGGCCGCCACATCCGCCTTCTGCCGCTCCAGATAAACAGCATATTTGGCTTCGATCTCGACCTGCTCCAGCACCGTCCCCTCAAACTCGGCCGCCTCAGGCCACAGCCGGGCCAGATCGGAGAAACCGACATTGGGATAGGCGAGGAGATCGAAGGCGGAGCGCCTGACGCCGTCGCGGTTGATATGGATGCCGGCAACCTCCGCCTGGTTCGGCGTCACCGAAACGGATCGGCTCCAGACCAGGGCCGCGTCGAAGGCGGCCTGCTTGGCCTTCCAGGCCCGTTGCCGCTCCGCTCCGACCAGGCCGAGGGCGAGGCCCCGGTCGGTCAGGCGCCGGTCGGCATTGTCGGCCCGCAGGGTCAGGCGATATTCGGCCCGCGAGGTGAACATGCGATAGGGCTCGCTGACGCCGCGGGTAACCAGGTCGTCGATCATCACGCCGATATAGGATTCGTCGCGGCGGAAGCTCACGCCTTCACCGCCAGCGGCTCGGTGGGCTGCATTCAGGCCAGCAACCAGGCCCTGCGCACCCGCTTCCTCATAGCCGGTGGTGCCATTGATCTGCCCGGCCAGGAACAGCCCACGTACCCGCCGCGCCTCCAGCGTGGCGTCGAGCTCGCGCGGATCGATATGGTCATACTCGATGGCATAGCCGGGTCGGATCATCCGAACCTTCTCCAGGCCGGGAATGGTCACCAGCATGGCCTGCTGCACATCCTCGGGCAGGGAGGTCGAGATACCGTTCGGGTAGACGGTATGATCGTTCAAGCCTTCCGGCTCCAGGAAGATCTGGTGGCCGTCCCGCTCGCCAAAGCGTACCACCTTGTCCTCGATCGACGGGCAATAGCGCGGGCCCCGGCTTTCAATCTGCCCCGAATAGATTGGAGCCCGGTGGATGTTGTCCTGGATGACCTTGTGGGTCTGCGGCGTGGTGCGGGTGATGCCACAGGAAACCTGCGGATTGGGCAGCTGTGTGGTCAAGGTCGAAAAGGGTTCCGGCGGCTCGTCGCCGGGCTGCATCTCAAGCGAAGCCCAGTCGATGGTTCGGCCATCGAGACGGGCCGGCGTGCCCGTCTTCAGCCGTCCCAGCTCGAAACCGATACGGGCAAGGGTCCGGGAAAGGCCGAGTGCCGGAGCCTCGCCGACACGGCCCGCCGCAATCCTGGTATCGCCGATATGGATGATGCCGCTCAAAAAGGTTCCCGTGGTCAGGACAACCGATCCGCATCCGAATCGATCACCCTTCGTGGTCGTGACAGCCCGGACCTGACCATCCATGATTTCGATATCATCGACTTCCGCCTCGATCACGGTCAGATCGGCCTGCTCGGCAATCGCCGCCTGCATGGCGGCCGCGTAAAGGGCTCGGTCCGCCTGTGCCCGCGGCCCGCGCACGGCGGGTCCCTTGCGGCGGTTGAGCACGCGGAACTGTATGCCGCCCTGATCGGCGACCCGTCCCATCAAACCATCGAGCGCGTCTATCTCGCGTACGAGATGTCCCTTGCCGAGCCCGCCGATCGCGGGGTTGCAGGACATGGTGCCGATGGTCTCGGCTCGATGGGTGATGAGAGCCGTCCGGGCGCCAAGCCGTGCAGCGGCCGCCGCCGCCTCGCAGCCGGCATGGCCGCCACCCACCACGATCACATCGAATTGCCGGTTCATCATCGAATCCATTCGCCCGCCATCCGCGGCTTCGAACGCCCATTCGTCATTGCAAACGCAACCATACGGATCCAGGCATTGAACCCAGGATCGTCCGGCTGCGCTGACAGTGACGGCGCAAATATCCGTGTTTCGTTGCAGCTCTTACGCCGAAGCAGCCTCTGCGTCAAAACCAGCGTGAGATCGAGAACCCGAAGAACCGAGACCGACCCAAACATAGCGGCATTTCCGGATGCCTCGTTCCCACCTACTTGCCGATGCAGAATTCCCGGAAGATCACGTCATAGATCTCGTCGATGTCGACCCTGCCCGTCAGCCGGCCGATGGCCCGCACGGCCAGGCGCAGATCCTCGGCGACGAATTCCACCGGCGTTGCCTCATCCGCCGCCCGCACCGTGGCCAGGTGCGCCGTCACGGTCTCGAGTTCCCGGCGATGGCGCTCCCGCGTCACCAGGGCGGTCTCGCCACTCTCCAGCGCCTTTCTGGCCGCCTGTTCGAGCCGCCCGAGCAAGGCGGGCATGCCTGCGCCACTGCGGGCCGACAGGCCGAGCTCGAAGCCCGCAGGCAGAGTGTGGGGCGGGGGGTCTTGGCTATCGTCCTGCTTGGTGAGAACACGCAGGAGGGGAGCGGGCAGCTCGGGCGGATCGGCACGAGCATCGCCGGCCTCCAGCCAGATCACCAGATCGGCACGGTCCAAGCTCGCCCGAGCCCGCTCCACGCCGATAGCCTCGACCACGTCGTTCGTCTCGCGCAGGCCGGCCGTGTCGATCAGGGTCACCGGATAGCCGCCAAGATCGAGATGGACCTCCAGCGTATCGCGGGTGGTGCCGGCAATGGGAGAGACGATGGCGACATCCCGCCGGGCCAGAGCATTGAGCAGCGTGGATTTGCCGGCATTGGGCGGGCCCGCAATCACCATTACCGCACCCTCGCGCAATCGCTCGCCGCTGCGCGCGCCTCGCAAGGCCATCTCGATCTCCGCCAGCAAGGCCTCAGCCCCGGACCGGACCGAGTGGAACAGGGCAGGGACGTCCTCTTCGTCCGGAAAGTCGATCTCGGCTTCCATCAAAGCCAACAGGCCGGCAAGGCGCTGCCGCCAAGCCATGGCCGCCCGCTCCAGCGCGCCACCCGCCTGGCGCAAGGCCTGGCGCCGCTGGCTTGATGTCTCGGCCTCGACCAGGCTGGCGATACCCTCCGCCGAGGTCAGATCCATCCGGCCATTGGCGACGGCCCGCCGGGTAAACTCACCCCGCTCGGCCAGGCGAAAGCCCGGCAGGGCGGTCAGGGCCGCGATCACCCCGGCAATGATGGCCCGGCCGCCATGCACCTGCAATTCGGCGACATCCTCGCCCGTGAAGCTGGCCGGGCCCGGAAAGAACAGCACCAGCGCTTCGTCGAGCACCTCGTCGTTGCCGGGATCCTTCAGACGCCGCAACGCGGCACGGCGCGGCTGCGGCACACTTCCGGCAATCGTTTCCAATCCGAATCGAACCGAGGGACCGGACAGCCGGATCACGGCAACACCGGCACGGCCGACACCCGAGGCGAGCGCGACGATGGTCTCAGCCATGAGCGAACACTCCGCCCGCCCGGACAGATCCCGCCCTTGATGACACCGAAGCGCTTTCACTTCCCGGCCGGCGACCCCATACTCTCTTCTCGAAGGAGAGGCTGCCATCATGTCCACCGCGCTGCAAAACAACCTCGCTCATGAAACCAGCCCCTATCTGATCCAGCATGCCGGCAATCCGGTGCATTGGCAGCCCTGGGGCGAAGAGGCCCTGGCGCTTGCCCGGGCCCAGAACAAACCGATCCTGCTCTCCGTCGGCTACGCCGCCTGCCATTGGTGCCACGTCATGGCCCATGAGAGCTTCGAGAATCCCGACATCGCCGCCGTCATGAACGAGCTTTTCATCAACATCAAGGTGGATCGCGAGGAAAGGCCCGATATCGACCAGATCTACATGACGGCTCTTCACGCTCTCGGGGAGCAGGGCGGCTGGCCTCTCACCATGTTTCTCACACCCGGTGGCGAACCCTTCTGGGGGGGCACCTATTTCCCGCCTGAATCGCGCTATGGCCGTCCTGGCTTCGTCGACGTGCTCCGGGCCATAGCCAAGGCCTACCACACCGATTTCGAGCGGGTCGGCCGCAATCGCCAGGCACTGCTTGGCGTGCTCAACCGCATCCCCCAGCGTGGCGATCGCGCCTTCGGTGCCGACGGCCTCGCCCAGGCGATCGCTGCCTTGGCCGGCATCACCGATCCCGTCAATGGCGGCACCAAGGGTGCGCCGAAATTTCCGAACGCATCCTATCTCGAATTGCTCTGGCGCGGCGGACCGGGCAGCGAAGCCCGCAAGCTGATGCTGCTGACGCTGGAGCGCATCTGCCAGGGCGGCATCCGCGATCATGTCGGCGGCGGCTTTGCGCGCTACAGCGTCGATGAGTATTGGCTGGTGCCGCATTTCGAGAAGATGCTCTATGACAACGCCCAATTACTCGAATTGCTGGCGCTGGCCTGGCAGGAGACCAAACGCGATCTCTATCGCCAGGCGGCCATCGAACTGGTCGAATGGCTGCAGCGCGAGATGCTGGCGGGAGACGGACAAATCTCGAACAGCGTGGCTTTTGCCGCTTCTCTCGATGCCGATTCGGAGGGGCATGAAGGCCGCTTCTATGTCTGGAAACCGCATGAACTCGTCGAGATCCTCGGTGTCGATGATGCCGAATTCGTGGCCCACACCTTCGACATCGCCGACGGAGGCAATTGGGAAGGCCAGTCCATTCCCAATCGTCTCGGCAAGGACGACCTCGAGCCGGCGCTCGAAATAGGCTGGCAGGATCTGCGGCCCAGGCTGATTGCTGAGCGGGCCAAGCGCGTCGCGCCAGCCCGCGACGACAAGGTCCTGGCCGACTGGAACGGTCTCGCCATTGCAGCGCTTGCCCGTGCTTCCGTCATATTCGACAGGCCGGACTGGCTCGCTCTTGCCCAGGCAGCCTTTCGTTTCGTCGCCGAATCCATGGCCGACGGGCCGCGCCTCGGCCATTCCTGGCGCGAGGGCCGGCTGCTCAAGCCGGGCCTAGCCAGTGATCTCGCAGCCATGATCAGGGCGGCGCTGGCCCTGCACGAGGCCGGAGCGGGGCAGGCCTATCTCGATCGGGCCCTTGGCTGGGCAGAGGCGATCGAACGCGACTATGCCGATGCCGAGGGCGGGGGATATTTCCTCACCGCAGAGGACGCTGCGGCGCTGATCACCCGGCCGCGCTCCACCCTCGACGATGCCGTTCCCAACGCCAACGGCATCATGGCGGACAATCTGGTCCGTCTCGCCGCCCTCACCGGTGAGCAACGCTGGCTACAGCGCGGCGACGAGATGTTCACGGCATTGTCGCCGGCAATGGCCGGCAATGTCTTCGGCCACGCCTCCCTGCTCAATGCCCTCGACCTCAGGCTCCATGGCCTGGAAATCGTGGTGCTGGGCAGCGGGGCGGCGGCCGATCAGCTTTACCGCTCTGCGCTCGATCAACCCTTTCCGAGCCGGACCATCCTGCGGGCAGCGCGGATTGAGGAACTGCCAGCGGGGCATGCCGTGCGCCAGGCCGATGCCGGTGGCGGGCCGGCCGCCTTCGTCTGCTCGGGGCAACGCTGCTCACTTCCTGTCGGGGATCCAGCGGCGCTCGCCGAGACGATCCGGTCCATGCGGGGCGCCTAGGCAAAGCAAGCACCGCCTGTTTCACGTGAATCACCGGCAGCCTGTTTCACGTGAATCAGGTGGGAAGGCCATGCGGTTCAACCTAAGCGACGTCGAAGTTCGCACGGCCTCTATCGAGGCGTTCCCCCTACAGGAGAGCGGTTTGGGGTCGGAGGGTGATTCACGTGAAACAGGGTTAATTGTATCCGGTACTTCCTGCCGCCGTTCATACCGATTGGCCCTGGAGGCAATGTCTACCTTCGCATGGGAACCAGAATCGCCCCTTCTTGCTCGCAACCGGTCCATTCCGTTTCCGAATCGGTGCCGGACGCAAAACGGCCCGGCATTACTGCCGGGCCGTCTGGAACGATCTGGGCGGATGCCTCAGGTGTTCATCGAGTCGAAGAAGTCCGCATTGACCTTGGTCTGCCGGAGCTTGTCGAGCAGGAACTCGATGGCGTCGACCGTGCCCATCGGGTTGAGGATGCGGCGCAGCACATACATCTTCTTGAGAATGTCGTTCGCCACCAGCAGCTCTTCCTTGCGGGTGCCCGAGCGAGTGATGTCGATCGCCGGGAAGACACGCTTGTCGGAAACCTTGCGGTCGAGGATGATTTCGGAGTTGCCGGTGCCCTTGAACTCTTCGAAGATGACTTCGTCCATGCGCGAGCCGGTCTCGATCAGCGCCGTCGCAATGATGGTCAGCGAGCCGCCCTCTTCGATGTTACGGGCCGCGCCGAAGAAGCGCTTGGGACGCTGCAGGGCGTTGGCGTCGACACCGCCGGTCAGCACCTTGCCGGAGGACGGCACCACGGTGTTGTAGGCGCGGCCGAGGCGGGTGATCGAATCGAGCAGGATGACCACGTCGCGGCCATGCTCGACCAAGCGCTTGGCCTTCTCGATCACCATTTCCGAAACCTGGACGTGGCGGCCAGCCGGTTCGTCGAAGGTGGAGGAGATCACCTCACCCTTCACCGAACGCTGCATGTCGGTGACTTCTTCCGGACGCTCGTCGATCAGAAGCACGATCAGGTAGCATTCGGGATGGTTGGCGGTGATCGACTGGGCGATGTTCTGCAGCAGCACCGTCTTACCGGTACGCGGCGGCGCCACGATCAGGGCGCGCTGGCCCTTGCCGATCGGCGAGACGATGTCGATGACGCGCGAGGAATAATCCTTCTTGGTGGCGTCGCCGATTTCGAGCTTCAGCCGCTGGTTGGGATAGAGCGGCGTGAGGTTGTCGAAATTGATCTTGTGCTTGGTCTTGTCCGGATCTTCGAAATTGATCGTGTTGACCTTGAGCAGGGCGAAATAGCGCTCGCCATCCTTGGGAGAGCGGATGATGCCCTCGACCGTATCGCCGGTGCGCAGGCCGAATTTGCGGATCTGCGAGGGTGACACATAGATGTCGTCAGGGCCGGGCAGATAATTGGCCTCGGGCGAGCGCAGGAAGGCGAAGCCGTCCTGCAGCACCTCGACGACACCTTCGCCGACGATCTCGACCTCGCGATTGGCGAGCTGCTTGAGCACGGCGAACATGAGTTCCTGCTTGCGCATCGAGGAGGCGTTCTCGACCTCGAGTTCCTCCGCGAAGGCAAGCATTTCGATTGGGGTTTTGGATTTGAGATCCTGAAGTTTGATTTCCCGCATGGGGGTCCTTGTTGGGGGATGGATTCGTTGGATCACGCGCATCAAAGAAGCGCGAATAAGAAGATTCTCGGGGGGAACAGGTCTTGTTATCGCCAGACTTAGTCTTGCGTCAGCGCCGTGGCCGGGTTCGACACCCATACCCTCAAGACGCCAGCCTGCAATGGAAGGAGAAAGGCTTTATACAGCCGGCCCTGCGCCTGGGCAAGCGGGCGGACCGGCCAAATGTCGAAAAAGCGTGAAATCCTCAGAAGGGCTTCACCACGACCAGGATGACGATCAGGATCATCAGAACGGTAGGAATTTCGTTGATCATCCGGAAGAATTTCGCCGGGCGGACATTGCGGTCCTCGGCGAATTCCCGCGTCAGCTTCGAAAACCAGCCATGCACGCCCGAAAGCAGCAGCACAGCCAAGAATTTCGCATGGAACCAGGGCTGGCTGTAGAAGCCAGACGACCACACCAGCAGCAGGCCGAAAATCCAGGTTGCGCCCATGGCCGGGTTGATGATGGCCTTCAGGAGGCGGCGTTCCATCACCTTGAAGGTTTCGCTCTGGATCGAGCCCTTGGCGGCTTCGGCGTGATAGACGAACAGGCGCGGCAGATAGAGCATGCCCGCCATCCAGGCGATCACGGCGATGATGTGCCCCGCCTTTACGAGATCATAGGCCGTGCCGCCATATTCCATCACGTCGTTCCTGCATTTGGTGGGTGCCGCCCCTTCTCCTCGTCAGCGAGAAGGCTGCTTTTCCGGCACCGATTGTCACCAGTCTAACAACCCTAGCCCCTGATTCGCTTCAGCATCTGCTCGACATGGGCGATCGGCGTCTGCGGCACGATGCCGTGGCCCAGATTGAAGATGAAGGGCTTGCCGGAGAGGTTCTCGAGAATGCGGTCGAGCGCCCGGTTCAGGGGATCGCCGCCCGCCACCAGCGCCAGGGGGTCGAGATTGCCCTGTACCGGCTTCAGCGGCTGGACTTCCTGTGCCGCCCAGGCTGGATCGACTGCCCAATCGAGCCCGATGGCATCGACCGCCACATCCTGCGCATAATCGCGATAGAAGGAACCCGCGCCACGCGGAAAGCCGATGATGCGCGCTCCGGGACGGCGCGCCCTGACGCCCTCGACGATGCGCTTGGCAGGTTCGATAGCCCAGCGCTCGAATTCGTCCGGCGGAAGGATGCCCGCCCAGCTGTCGAATATCTGGACAGCGTCGACGCCATTTTCAAGCTGAGCCGCCAAATAATCGATCGAAGCCGCCACCAGTCGGTCGATCAGGGCGGCGAAGAAGACCGGATCCTGATAAGCGGCGAGGCGTGCGGGCAGCTGGTCCTTCACCCCGCGTCCGGCGATCATATAGGTCGCCACTGTCCAGGGCGCCCCGCAAAAGCCGAGGAAGGTCACATTGACCGGCAGCGTCGCCTTGACCTGGCGGATGGTCTCGAACACAGGCGCCAGATGATCGAGATCGACCTGGCTCTTGAGACCCGCCAGGCCGGCAAGGTCCGTGACCGGCTCCAGCCGCGGGCCCTCGCCCTCCTCGAACCAGACTTTCTGTCCCAAGGCATCGGGCACCACCAGAATGTCCGAGAACAGGATGGCAGCATCGAAGCCGAAGCGCCTGATCGGCTGCAAGGTCGCCTCGATGGCGAGATCGGGCGTGTAGCAGAAGTTCAGAAAGCCCGAAGCCTTGGTCCTGATCGCCCGATATTCCGGCAGATAGCGTCCCGCCTGGCGCATCAGCCAGATTGGCGGCACCGGCTGAGCCTTGCCGGCGAGGACATCGAGGAGAGCTTTGGTCATATGGGTCAGGCTTTCTCGGCAATACGAAGCAGGGGCGATGGATCGAACCGGGTGCTTCGGCCGGTTGGCCCCGCTGGAAGATTGAGACGTCGCTGGACTATCGCATCCATTCTTGAGGGCGTTCGGAAATCCAGCTCGGCGACAGGGTTCGCCCGATCCGACCTACCGCCAGAAAAAATGAAAAAGAGAGATATGAATCTTCATTCTCTTTCTTCTTAACGCCTCGTTTACCGTGCTTCCTTGCCGTCCACAATCTATTCACAGGCGGCAGGCAAGCGTCGTAGAAAATTCAGTGCGAAAAATCGGAAGAAAGCCGCGCGGATTCCAGCCGTTGAATCAAGGCGGTGGCGGCAAGCTCGGGGGGAGGGCGCCGAGTCTCACTTAGCGCCTTATGAGTCTTTTGCAGCCGAGCACGCGGAATCCCATCCCAAGCGATCAGCCTGTTGATGAAAGATCGAGTTCTTCCACAGCCTCTCTTAAGAAGGGGTTAAGGCCCTTCAGCTGTCCCCACTTGTCCACAAGGCCATCCCGCGCTACGTCCTGTCATGGCCACAAGAAGCTTCTTCCATCTTCACCTGGTTTCGGACTCCACCGGCGAGACTTTGATCATGGCCGGGCGAGCCGTCGCCGCCCAGTATCCGGCAGTCTCGGCGCTCGAGCATATCTACCCGCTGGTACGCAGCGAGCGCGATCTCGACCGCACCATCGCCGAGATCGAAGCCAATCCGGGCGTGGTGCTCTATACTCTGGTCGAACCGGAACTGGCGGAGCGGCTGGAGCGCAGCTGCCGCGAGATGGGCGCTCCGGTATTATCGGTGCTGCAGCCGATCTTCGATCTGTTCAAATCCTATCTCGGCACCGAGGTGATGGTGAAGCCCGGCGCCCAGCATGTGCTGAATGCCGATTATTTCCGCCGCATCGACGCGCTCAACTACACGATGATGCATGATGACGGCCTGATGCCGACCGATTACGAGGAAGCCGACGTGCTGCTCCTCGGCGTCAGCAGAACCTCCAAGACGCCGACCTCGATCTATCTGGCTCATCGCGGTGTCAAGACCGCCAATATTCCACTGGTTCCCGGCGTGCCGCTGCCGCCGGAAGTCGAGCATCTGAAGAATCCGCTGATCGTTGGCCTGTTCGCCTCGCCCGAGCGCATCGTGCAGATCCGCGAGAACCGTGTGCTGACCCTCAGCCCGCATCACGAAGTGGATACCTATACCGACCGCATGGCGGTGGCCGAGGAGATCGCCCAGTCCCGGCGCCTGTTCTCTCAGCGCGGCTGGCCGATGATCGACGTCACCCGCCGTTCGATCGAGGAAACCGCGGCGGCCATCCAGGGCCTGCTGCGCGCCCATCGCCGCGCCCGCATCGTGGAGACGTAAGGGCAGCTGCTGTCGTTCATGCTGTAGCGCCGGATACAACGCCGAGGCGCGGGAACGGCTATGTCTTCACCGACAGAGCTTGGCGATCGTCGGGATTCGACTTCGAGATCGCCTTTTTGTCATTGCTTCGCTGCGCTCGCAATGACGACGGGTAATCCGGCTGGAATTGGGCTGGTTTGGTAGGTTCGGGAACGATTGACGATGATTGCCGATGCAACGCCTGTGGCGCCGAAACCTCGCCCGGTTCTGAGCTTTCTCGTCCACCTCGCCTTCTGTCTCATCGGCATCGCCCTCGCTTCGCTCACGGCGGCCCTGACCTATATCGGCGCGATCATGGTTCGGTCCGATACCGGCCTCGGCGATGCCGGGGATGCCCCGACCCTGATTGGTGCCCTGGCTTATATGACCGTGCTGCTCGCCGGCCTGCCGGCACTGCTGACCCGTGCCCTCATGCACCTGCTCGGCTGGCGGGCGCCCTGGCCCTATATGGCGGCGGCGGCGATCGTCGCGGCCGTCGGTGCGGTCTATCTGATGTTCGGTACCGAGTGGATTTCCAACGGGAACCCCGAACTTGCCGGCGTAGCCCTCGGCTTCGGTTTGATGGGGGCGCTCTGCGGCCTGGTGTTCTGGCTGGTGGCGGTATGGCTGCCCGACCGCCTTTTGAGGCGCTAGCGCCGCTGCATCCTGATTGATTGGGTCATTACGCTTGGCCTGAGCCCCGCGTGACTGGCCGCCGGCAGCTGCTTGCGTTCTATGGCGAAACATCTATTCTTGTTGAACAAATGTACAACAAGAGATCAGGTCGAGATGCCCCGCAATCCGCGCTACGACATTCTGTTCGAACCGGTGCGCGTTGGCCCGGTCACCGCACCCAATCGCTTCTACCAGACACCGCACGCCACCGGCATGGGCTATCTCAGGCCGGAAAGCGGCGCCAAGCTGCGCGGCATCAAGGCAGAGGGCGGCTGGGGTGTAGTCTGCACGGAATATTGCTCGATCCATCCGAGTTCGGACGATTCGCCCTTCGGCTTCCTGACCCTGTGGGACGAGGACGATGTGCGCTCGCTCATGCCCACGGTGGAAGCCATCCATGATCATGGCAGCCTTGCCGGCGTGGAGCTGTGGCATGGCGGCTCCCATGCCAATAACCGCCTGACGCGCGAGCCCGTCCTGGCGCCGTCGGCCCGTCCGGCCCTGATTCCGCAGCCGGGCAGTGCGCGCGCCATGGACAAGGCCGACATCAAGGCGTTCCGGACCTGGCACCGCGATGCTGCCCTGCGGGCCAGGCGGGCCGGCTTCGACATCGTCTATTGCTATGCCGGCCACGATTATCTGCCGTTCCAGTTCCTGTCGCCCCGCCTCAATCTGCGCGGCGACGAATATGGCGGCAGCCTCGCCAATCGCGTCAGGCTGCTGCGGGAACTGATCGAGGACACGCATGAGGCCGTCGGCGACCGCTGCGCGGTTGCCGTGCGCCTGTCGGTCGACGAATTGCACGGGCCGCGCGGCATCACCTCCCAGGGGGAAGGGCGGGAGATCCTGGCCATGCTGGCGGAGTTGCCGGATCTGTGGGACGTCAACGTCTCCGGGTCGCTCGGCAATGATTCCCGCTCCGCCCGCTTCAGCGACGAAGGCTTCCAGGAAGAGCATGTCGCCTTCGTCAAGGCTCTCACCAGCAAGCCGGTAGTCAGCGTCGGGCGTTTCACCTCGCCCGACAGCATGGTGAGCCAGGTCCGGCGCGGCATCCAGGATTTCATCGGCGCCGCCCGCCCCTCCATCGCCGACCCCTTCCTGCCCAGGAAAATCGATGAGGGCCGGGAGGACGAGATCCGCGAATGCATCGGCTGCAATATCTGCCGTTCGGCCAACAACGAGGCCGTGCCGCTGCGCTGCACGCAAAATCCCACCATCGGCGAGGAATGGCGGCGCGGCTGGCATCCCGAGCGCATCGAAACGACGGCCGGCGGGCCGTCACGCGTGCTGGTGGTAGGCAGCGGCCCGGCGGGCCTCGAATGCGCCCTGACCCTCGGGCGCCGCGGGCATCGCGTGATGCTCGCCGAGGCCGAGCGCCGGCTCGGCGGCCGTATCAATCGCGAATCCACCCTGCCGGGGCTCGCCAGCGGGGCTCGCGTGCGCGACTACCGCCTCACCATGATCGGCAAGCTGCCGGCCATCGAGCTCTTTCCGGAAAGCCCGCTCGCTGCCGAGGACGTTTTGGGGCTCGAGGCCGAGCATGTCGTGCTCGCGACCGGCAGCCGCTGGCGGCGCGACGGCATCGGCAGCCTCGGCGAGGAGGCCGCTGACCTCGGCACCGGCCAGATCCTTACGCCCGACGACATCTTCGCCGGTGCCGAGGTTGGCGGGCCGGTGCTGATCTATGACGACGAGCATTACGCCATGGGCGGTGCTCTGGCCGAGACCTTCCGCAGGCAAGGCCATGAGGTGCGGCTGGCCACTCCGGCAGCCATGTTTTCGAGTTGGACCGTGATGACGGACGAGCAGTTCTTCATCCACAGGCGACTCCTGGAACTTGGCGTGGAACCGCTGCTCGGCCAGCGCCTGGCCGGAGCGGCGGATGGCGTGGCCGAACTCGCCTGCACCTATACCGGGCGGATCCGCCGGCATGATTTCGGCACCCTCGTCCTGGTCACCGGCCGCATGGCGGAGGATGGCCTCTATCGCGAGTTGGCCGATAGGGCCGGGCAGTGGGCGGCGGCCGGCCTCCGCTCCGTCACCCGCATCGGCGATTGCCTGGCACCCTCGTCGATCGCCGACGCCGTGCATGCCGGCCATCGCTGGGCCCGCGAGTTCGACAGGCCGCCGGCCGAGGTCGTGCCGCGCCGGGAGCGGCCACTGCCGGCTTGAAGCTGGCGTTTCCGATATCATCCTTCGCTTCTACCGCAGGGGCCCCAGCGCGCTTTCGAGCAGGCCGAGGCTGGCCTCTTCGGCCTCGGCCGGGGTCACCGCCTTGTCGTCGAGGCACCATTCCAGCCAGAGGCCGTCGACCAAAGCGATGAAATTGCGAGCGAGTCCGGCGGCATCGACTTGCCGGCTGCGATGGGCTGCGATGGCGGCGATTTCGACGGCCAGTTCGCCGCGATAGGCCTCGTAGAGGCGGCGATGAGCCTGGCGGAGCTTGTCATTGACGGCGATCTCGCCCCACAGCGCCAGCCAGACCAGCAGATTGTCGCGGGTGAAGGAACGCGGCTGGAAATTGGAGCGCACCAGGGCGAGCAGGACGGCCTCAGGCGGGTTCCCTGTCCGGTCTTGCCGCTGCCGGCGAGCCTGCGCGATATGCTCGCTGACGCTTTCATAGAGCGAGGATTGGTAGACCTCGACCAGGAGATCGTCGAGGCTGCCGAAATGATGGTTGATCAGGCCGCGCGAGACCTGGGCTTCCTTGCAGATGCTGTCGATGGTGAAGGCGGCGATACCGCCCTTGGCGAGAGCGCGTATGGCGGCCTCGATCAGTTGGCGCCGGCGGACGTCTGCGGTTTCGCGGTTGAAGCGGGGCGCGCGCTTGGCGGGGCGGGGCGGTGTCGGCGAAACGGAGCTCAAACCCAATCGCTTTCTTCCGACACCGGCGTGCGCTCAGTTCTTGGGCGGCGTGCCGATATCGAAGCTGAAATATCTCTTGGCGAGCTTGTCGAACTCACCGCTCTTGTAGACGGCAGTGATGCCCGCATCGAGCCTGGCCTTCAAGTCGATATCGCCCTTGCGCAGGCCGCCGGCGATACCCGCCTCGAAAATCGGGTCCTTGGGCACGTTCTTGACCTCGCAGCATTCGCCGTCCTTGCCCTTGAGAAAATCGGCCAGCGCGATGCTGTCGGCCAGGCCGAGATCGAGGCGGCCGGCGACGAGATCGGCGTTGGCAGCATCCTGGGTCGAGTAGGTCTTCACGCTGGCTTCGGGATAGGCGCGAGCGATATAATCGGCATAGACCGTACTCGTCTGCACGCCGACGGTCTTGCCCTTCAGCCCGCCGGGCGAAAAGTCGAAGCTGTCGCCCTTGGCGCCGACGAAGTGAGCCGGGGTGGTGTAATAGGGGATGGTGAAGGCGATCTGCTGGGAGCGTTCCGGCGTGATGCCCATCGAGGCCCAGATCACGTCGATCTTGTTTGAATTGAGCGCCGGGATGATGCCGTCCCAGGCGGTCTGCACGATCTCGCAATCGAGCTTGGCGGCCTTGCAGACGGCCTTGGCGAGATCGACCTCGAAACCGACCCATTGCCCCTCGGCATCCTTGGCCGCGAAGGGCGGATAGGGTTCGGCGGCAAGGCTGACGCGGGTCGGCGCGGCCTCGGCCCCGGTGATGGCGACGTAGAGCAGGGCGGCGGCGGCAATACAACGCGTCCCGATGTGAAGAGGCATGGTGTCTTTCCGTTCTCTCTGGCTGCACAGGCATGGCCGCGAAAGATCGGATGATCGGCAGGGACAGGCATGAACGTTTCCCGATGCCGAGCATCCTCCGCCACGGCTGCTGTTCTCTCTTATTGAACAAACGTACAACAAGAAAAATGAGGATGCAATGGCCGTGGCGGCTGGTCGGAACGCGACAGGTCAACGGCATCGCGCGTCGGCAACGGCGAGATGCCGGCAGGTCGTGATTTTGCTGTGAATTTGCAGGAGTTGAGTAGGGCGAGAGCGCTCCTCCATTCGCGGCTTGGCATAGAATGGGGAGGCTTGATCGGCCACTGCGAGCGGGGTGTGAATGAGCGAGGATCGGGCCCTACAGCCGCCAGGCGATCGTCCGGCGCTCGTTTTGCTTTTTCATTTGGCTTTCAGCCTGCTGGGCATCGCCCTAGCCTCGCTCATGGCGGCGCTGGTTTATGTCAGCGCGGCGGCGCTTCAAGGCGGAAAGTTCTTCCCTTTGGAACTGCAAGAGTCCTTTCCGGCGGCGACCCCGGTCACGAGCCTGGCTGCGCTGACGGCGATGTTTGCAGTCATTCCCGCCTTGTTGACGCGAGGAGCCGCGCAGTTGATCGGGTGGAGATCGCCCTGGCTCTACATGGCCGCGGCCGCGGTTTTTGCCGTCGCCACCTATTTCGAGATGGCCCGCACTGCGGAGTTGTTAGCAGAGGATCCCCGTCTTGCCATGGATGCCACGGCTTTCGTCGCGCTGGGCGCAGCGTGCGGCCTGGTGTTCTGGCTGGTGGCGGTGCGGCTGCCGGCCGGTCTTGCAAAGCGATGAGCCCGTCCAGACCGGCAGGCTCTGCCCTCAAACCCTGGCGGCCAGGGCCTCGAACAGCTGGAGATTCAGCCTGTCGGTGGGATCGTCCACCGGTTCGGGTTGCGACGACATCTTGACGATCACCACCTCGGCGGCTGGGTTCACATAGAGCCACTGGCCGTGAATGCCGATGGCCAGGAAGGCGCCGTTGGCATAGCCAGTCTGATACCATTTGTTGCGGTAGCGGCCCTGGCCGAGCAGATGCACGAAATCGCCCTGCTGCCAGGCTTCGCTGCTGCCGCCCCGGCGGGTGTCCTCGACCCAGTTTTGCGAGACGATGCGGGTGCCGTCGAGACTGCCGCCCTGGCGCATCATTTCGCCGACACGGGCAAGATCCCGCGCGCTCATGCTGATGCCGCCGGCAGCCCGTGCGGTGCCGGCCGCGTCGACGGTGACGATGCCATCCTGGCGGGCACCGATCTTCTGCCACAGACGCGAGGAGGCGTAGTCGGCATAGCGCTCACCGCTGGCCCGTTCGACCACAATGCCAAGCAGGTCGGAATTGGGCGAGCGGTAGCGGAAGGGGCCGCCATGCTCGCCGGCGCCCTTGGGCATGGAGGCGATAAAGCCCAGCAGCGTGCCGGGATCCTGCCCCGGCGCCGAGGGGTTCCACAAGGTGGCGCGCCGATAGCGGGCAAACTCGCCGGTGGGATCGAGATAGGCTTCCTCGAAGGAGAGGCTGACGCGCATGTCGAGCAGATGGCGCACGCTGGCGTCGGCAAAGGCCGAACCTGCGACTTCGGGCACATAGTCGGCGATCGGCGCCTCGGGGTCGAGCCGTCCCTCGTCCTCGGCGACACCGGTCAGGATCGCGGTCAGCGATTTGGAGATGGAAAAGACGATGTGGCGGCTGGCGCTGGTGAAATGCGCGGCATGGTAGTCGGCGACGAAGCGGCCCGCCTTCATCACCACCAGGGCATCCGTGGAGGTCTTTTCGAGGATATCGGCGAGAGAACCCCGCTCCGCCCCGATCTCCAGTTTTTCGCGCAGCAGGCCGGAAGGATCGGCATCCGGGGGTTCGGGCAGGGCGGCGTTGGCGGCGATCCGGGCCGTCGGCACCAGTTCGGACACGTTGCGGAAGGCCCAGACATTCCAGGGCGCCTGGCGCCAATTGCCGAGCTGCACGGCATCACGGCGAAAGCCATAAGCGGTTTCGAAGGCTGAAAGAGACATGGGTGATGGATATACGTGAGCAATTGATGGGAGATCAGGATGTGACGTAATCAGCCTTCTCCCCTTGTGGGAGAAGGTGGCGCGAAGCGCCGGATGAGGGGTTTTGTGCGACCGTACCAGAAGGGTGGTGCGACCCCTCATCCGCCCCTTCAGGGCACCTTCTCCCGCAAGGGGAGAAGGAAATCGCGCTTCATTCTTCTTGGTCGAGATGGACGCCCCTACTTCTGCAGCTCGGTCCAGATCTTGCTGTAGAGCTCGGTCACTTCGGGCGGGCAGGCATGCGAGAACTCGGCGGTCTTCATGATCGCCTCGGGCACGTTGACCTCAGGCGCATCCTTCATGTCGGCCGGCATGAACTTTTCCGAACCAGCGATGCCGTTGGCATAGCGATGGAAGGCCGAGTTCATCGCAGCGTTTTCAGGATCCATCATGAAGTTCATGAACAGCTTGGCGTTCTCGACATTCTTGGCTTCCTTCAGCACGACGATGTTGTCGCTCCACAGCTGCACGCCTTCCTTCGGATAGCCGTAATGGATCTGCGGGTGGCCCAGGCGCTGGCGCAGGGCCGAGCCATTCCAGTCGCTGGAAGCCTTGAAGTCGCCGGCGCCCATCTTCTCGATGGTGTTGTATTCCATCGCGATCCAGTTGGGCTTGGCCTTGACCAGGGTGTCGCGCACCTTCTTGAGCAGGGCCTTGTCGCCGTCGCACATCTTGCCGCCATTGTAGCGGATGGCGGCGTGGATGACGTCGTTCATCTCGGGCACGACATTGGTCTTGCCCTTCAGCTCGGGCGGCGTGTCGAAGATGATGCCCCAGGTGTTGATGTCACCCTTGTAGACGTCGGTATTGACCACGACACCGACCGTGCCCCAGGCCCATGGCACCGAATATTTGCGGCCGGGATCGAAGGGCGGATCGGCCCATTCCTTGGCGACGTTCTTGAAGTTCTCCATCTTGGAGGGGTCGACCTCCTGGACGAGGCCTTCGGAGATCCAGATCGGGATGAAGTTCTGCGAGGGCATGGCGATGTCGTAGCCCGTGCCGCCCTGGCGCACCTTGGCGAGCGCCGTGTCATTGGAGTCGTAGTCGGTGATGGTGACCTTGACGTTGTATTTCTGCTCGAACTTCTTGATCATCTCCGGGCTGGTGTAGTTGCCCCAGTTGAAGATGTTGAGCGCGCCCTCCGCGCTGGCGAGGCTCGTGGATGCGAGCAGCGCCAGGGCGGCCGCTGTGGCCGTCGATTTCCAGTTCATCTCTGTCTCCCGTTACAAAGCCGGGGCACCGGCTTGAGCTCTATTGCCCCCAACCTGAGTGGCGATGCGGCGGTTGGACGAAGATGTGATCTTCGCTCCATCCGGCGCATCAGTCTTTCTTCCTGCTGATGAAGAAGAAAATCGTGACGATGACGACGGACAAGAGCAGGAAGACCGTCGACAGCGCATTGACTTCGGGTGTGACGCCGCGGCGCAGCTGGCCGAGCATATAGGTCGGCAGCGTGTCCTGGCCGCCGGACTTGACGAATTCGGTGATCACCACATCGTCGAGCGAGGTGACGAAGGCCAGCATCAGGCCGGCGAGGATGCCGGGCCAGAGCAGCGGCAGCGTCACGCGCCGGAAAGCCCGCCAGGGCGTGGCATAGAGGTCGGCGGCGGCGCGCTCCAAGGTGAGGTCCATGCCTTCCAGGCGCGCGCGGATCGGCAGATAGGCGAAGGGCACGCAGAAGGCTGTGTGGGCGGCGATCAGATAGGCCAGGCCGTCATAGCCGGTGACGATCTTGATGCGGGAAAAGAAGATCAGCAGCGCCACGCCGGTGACGATCTCGGGCACCATCAGCGGCTGGTTGATGGCCGAATAGGTGAAGGTGAGGCCCGGATAGGCTTCGGTACGTGTGGTCGCCAGCGCTGCCATGGTGGCGCAGACGGTGGAGAGCACCGCGGCGATGGTGGCGATCTGGAAGGAGCGCAGGGTGGCATCGACCACCTGGTCGTTGTTCCAGGCCGCCACGAACCATTTCAGCGAGAAGCCGCCCCAGGTGGAGACCGAGGAGGATTCGTTGAAGGCGTAGATCACCATCACCACGATCGGCAGATAGAGCAGCACGAAGCACAGCAGCGCGATGGTGGTGAAGCCGGGCTGGCGGCGGATCGAGAAGGGCTCAGCCATGTTTCACCCCCGAGCCACCCGTATTGCGCACATAGACCAGCAGCGCCACCATCACGATCGCCATCACCGTGATGGAGAGCGAGGCGCCCAGCGGCCAGTTGCGGCCCTGGCCGAACTGCAGCTCGATCAGGTTGGACAGCATCATGTTCTTGCCGCCGCCGAGCAGGTTCGGCGTGACATAGGCGCCGAGCGCGGGAATGAACACCAGGATGGAGCCGGCGACGATGCCGGGCTTGGTCAGCGGGATGATGATGCGGCGGAGCACCTGGAAGCGGCTGGCATAGAGATCATAGCCGGCCTCGACCAGGCGGAAGTCGAACTTCTCCATGCTGGCATAGATCGGCAGGACCATCAGCGGCAGGTAGACATAGGCCATGCCGGCCAGGATGGCGGTATCGGTATAGAGGATCTGCAGCGGTGCCGAGATCACGCCGAGCTTGATCAGCACCATGTTGAACAGGCCTTCGTTGCGGATGATCTGCAGCATGGCGAAAGTGCGGATCAGAAGGTTGGTCCAGAACGGGATGGTGATCAGGAACAGCCAGAGGTCGCGCCGGTGGGCCGGCCGCGTCGAGATGAAGTAGGCGGTGGGAAAACCGAGCGCCAAGGTCACCACGGTGGTCATCAGCGCCAGCTTCACCGAGCGCCAGAAGATGGTGAGATGGGCGCTGGCCAGCGACAGGGTGTCGTCGAACATGTCGCGTTCGAAGAGGACCGAGGTCCAGCCTTCGGTGGAGAATTGCCACTTCACGTCGCCATAGGGTCCCGGCACCAGGAAGGAATAGACCAGCACGATCAGGAGCGGGCCGGTGGCGGCGACCAGGATCACAAGGAGAGCAGGTGCGGACAGCAGCCAGCGGTTGCGGGTTTCGTTGCGGCGGGCCTTGGTGGCGATTTCGGCAGCGTCCGTCATCAGTCCCTCAACACCCGGGCTGTGCCTTCGGCAAAGGTGACGCCGGCGCGCTGGCCAGGCTCGAAGGCCTGTCCTGGGCTGGTCACCGCTCCAGCCCCGGTATTCTGCCGGCGCACGGTGAAGCGGGGCCCGTGATCGAGCCGCAGATGGAAATGCGTATCGGTGCCCAGATAGACGACATTCTCCACCGTCCCGGCCAGGAGGGCGCCTTCGGCGGCGGTGAGCTGGGCATGTTCGGGGCGCACCACCAGCCAGGTCTTGTCGGCGGGCTGGTGCCCGTCGCTGAGGCCGGCCGTGATTTCGCGGCCCGAGGGCAGCTTGACGCGGGCCTGGGCGCCGTTGCGGCCGAGAAAATCGGTCTCGATGAAATTGGTCTCGCCGATGAACTCGGCGACGAAGCGCTCGGCCGGCGTGTCGTAGATGTCGCGCGGGCCGCCCACCTGCAGGATCCGTCCGGCCGACATCACCGCGATGCGGTCCGACATGGCCAGGGCTTCCTCCTGGTCATGGGTGACGAAGATGAAGGTGATGCCGGTCTCGTGCTGCAGGCGCTTCAATTCGAGCTGCATTTCCTTGCGCAGCTTGTAGTCGAGGGCTGAGAGCGGCTCGTCGAGCAGCAGCACCTTGGGCTGGGGCGCCAGGGCGCGGGCAAGCGCCACGCGCTGCTGCTGGCCGCCCGAGATCTGGCTGGTCTTGCGATCGGCCAGGTGCTCCATGCGCACCAGGCGGAGCATCTCGGCGACCCGCGTGCCGATCTCGGCCTTGGGCTTGCCCAGCATTTCCAGGCCGAAGCCGATATTCTCGGCTACCGACATGTGCGGGAAGAGGGCATAGCTCTGGAACACCGTGTTGACCGGCCGCTTGAAGGGCGGCAGGCCCGCAATGTCCTCGCCATAGAGCAGGATCTGCCCGGAGGTGGGGAAATCGAACCCGGCGATCAGGCGCAGCAGCGTGGTCTTGCCGCAGCCCGACGGCCCGAGCAAGGTGAAGAATTCATTCTGGCGAATGGATACGCTGACCGTATCCAGAGCGACGAAGGCATGGTCGCCAGCGCCGAAAACCTTCCGCACATCGCGAACTTCGATTGAATTGACAACCGTTCCGTCCGGCACGCACAACCCCTCATCTGCCTTGGCTCACGGCCAGGCTCGTCTCGGTTCATTTTTCTTGGCTTTCGATAATGTGATCACATTATCCGACGGTTTGCAACGGGCCGGTGTGCAGGATTTTCAGGCAACCCCTGCGGCTGAAGGCAGCGATCATGCGGCATTTTTGACCGCTCCCCTACGCAAAAGCGGGGCGGACTGCTAAGGCAGACGCAGAAAAACGGGATTTTCAGGCGAATGAAAAAAGTTGACGGTCGGGCCGAAGGCAGGGCTGGCGAAGCATCGCCGCGCTTCATTCTGGCCTCCAAATCCGCCATTCGCGGCGAGATGCTGCGTGCCGCCGGGCTGGCGATCGAGGCGATCCCGGCAGCGATCGACGAGCGCGGCTTCGAACGCCGATGGCAGGCGGACAATCTGGCCCCCGACCGGGTTGCCGAAGCGCTTGCCCGCGAGAAAGCCCTTGCCGTTTCCCGCGATGCGCCGGGCGCGGTGGTGATCGGCGCCGATCAGACCATGGCCTTGGGCGAGCAGCGCTTTTCCAAGGTGGCGACCTTGGCGCAGGCTCGCGACAAGCTCCTTGTCCTGCGTGGACGGCGCCACGAACTCCACTCCGCCTATGCCCTGGCCCAGGACGGCGACGTCATCGCGAGCGGCGTTGCCAGCGCCCGCCTGACCATGCGCGATTTCTCCGATGCCTTCCTCGACGACTACCTTGCCCGCGCGGGCGAGGCCATCCTGGGCAGTGTCGGCTGCTACCAGCTCGAAGGGCTGGGCGTGACCCTGTTCGAGGCGATCGAGGGTGATTATTTCACCATTCTCGGCCTTCCCTTGCTGCCTTTGCTCGCCGCGCTGCGCGAGCATGGCCTTGCGACCGCCTGAGCCTTTACAGGACCTGCCATGAAACGTGCCTTCGTCGTCGGCTACCCCATCTCCCATTCGCGCTCGCCCCTGATTCACGGCTTCTGGCTGAAGGAACTCGGTATTCAGGGCAGCTATGAACGCATCGCCGTCGAGCCTGCCGCGTTCGAGACCTTTGTCAGGACCCTGGCCGAGCAGGGTTTCGTCGGTGGCAACGTCACCGTGCCGCACAAGGAGGCGGCCTTCCGCCTCGCCAGCGTGGACGATCCTGTCGCGCGCGATCTTGAAGCCGTCAACACGCTTTGGTTCGAAGGCAGCCAGCTCAAAGGCATGAATACCGATGTCACCGGCTTCCTCGCCAATCTCGACCAGGAAGCCCCGGGCTGGAGCGCCGGGATGACGCAGGCCGTCGTATTGGGGGCCGGAGGTGCTTCCCGAGCCATTCTCTATGGGCTCCTGCAGCGCGGCGCCGAGCGGATCCTGCTGATCAACCGCACGCTGGAACGCGCCGAAGCTCTCGCCCGTCATTTCGGCACGAAGGTCACGGCTTTGGCCTGGGACCAGGCCGAGACCGCCCTTGCAGAGGCCGATCTCCTGGTCAACACCACATCGCTCGGCATGAAGGGCCAGCCGCCGCTCGATCTCGACCTCTCGCGCCTGCCGAAATCGGCGCTGGTGACCGACATCGTCTATGTGCCGCTGGAGACACCGCTGCTCGCCGCGGCCCGGCAGCTCGGCCTTGCCACGGTGGATGGGCTCGGCATGCTCCTGCACCAGGCGGTTCCCGGTTTCGAGCGCTGGTTCGGCGCCCGGCCCGAGGTGACGCCGCAATTGCGGGCGCTGGTGCTGGCGGACATCGAGGCGAAAGCGTAGGATTTCAGGGCTTCGGATTTCTGAGCCTAAGGTTTCTTGACGATCCCTGCTGGCGTGCCGGTGTGATCACGATACGAATGGGGGCGCATGCTCCCTGGAGGCGATGATGACCTTCATCCTTGGCCTGACCGGTTCGATCGGCATGGGCAAGTCGGCGACGGCGGCGATGTTCCGCGCGCGGGGCGTACCGGTGCACGACGCCGATGCCACGGTTCATCGTCTCTATGCCGGGCCGGCCGTGGAGGCGGTGGAGGCAGCCTTTCCGGGGGTGTCCGTGGATGGGGTGATCGATCGCGCCAAGCTCGGCCGGCAGGTATTCGGCAATGCCGAGGCGATGCGCACTCTCGAAACCATCGTGCATCCGCTCGTGCATGCTGCCGAACAGGATTTCCTGGCCGCTGCCCGCGCCAAGGGGGCGAACCTTGCCGTGCTCGACATCCCCCTGCTCTACGAGACCGGTGGCGAACGGCGCTGCCGGGCTGTGGCGGTGGTCTCGGCGCCCGCCCGCATCCAGCGCGAGCGCGTGATGGCGCGTCCCGGCATGGACGAGGAACGCTTCGCCGTGATCCTGGCCCGCCAGGTTCCAGATGTGGAAAAGCGCCGCCGCGCCCATTTCATCATCGATTCGAGCAAGGGTCTCGACTTTGCCCAGAGTCAGGTGGATGCCATAATCACGGCCCTGTCCTCCACCGCCTGAGTCGGAAGCGGTGAGGTGAAAAATGGTCATCTGCAGCGTCGCTTCGCTTGCCAAGACGAAAGACTTGGCTACGCTCTCTCCTCCCATTTGACTATTTTTGACCTCATCAAATTCCAAACCATAGCTGACGACGGACCCTAAATGCGCGAGATCATCCTCGATACCGAAACCACCGGCCTCGATCCCAATGAAGGGCATCGGCTGGTCGAGATCGGCTGTGTCGAGATGATCGACCGCAATCCCACCGGTGCCACCTGGCACAAATATTTCAATCCCGAGCGCGACATGCCGGTGGAAGCTTTCAACGTGCATGGGCTCTCGGCCGAGTTCCTGTCCGACAAGCCGCTCTTTGCCGAACTTGCCCAGGAATTCGTCGATTTCGTCGGTGACGCCCATCTCGTCATCCACAATGCCGGCTTCGACATGCGATTCCTCAATGCGGAGCTGAAACGGGTCAACCTCGCGGCCCTGGCGATGGACCGGGTCGTCGATACCCTGGCCATGGCACGGCGCAAGCATCCCGGCGCGCGTGCCTCGCTCGACGAACTCTGCCAGCGTTACGGCATCGACAATTCCAAGCGCGTCAAGCATGGCGCCTTGCTCGACGCCGAGATCCTGGCCGAGGTCTATATCGAGCTGACCGGCGGACGCCAGACGGCGCTCAGCCTGGCTTCAGCCTCTGCCGCCATCGTCGCCCGCGCTGGGGGCGGCACGGTCGGGGCCCGCCCCAAGGCGTTGCCGTCGCGCATTCGGCCCGAAGAACTGGCCGCCCACGAAGCCTTCATCGCCGGCCTGGGCGAGAACGCCCTGTGGAAGAAATATGCGCCGTGACGGAGCCGCAGAGATAACGGTCTGACAGCCGGCCTGTCTCATGCCGGGCGCAGGCGCCTGAAAAGACGGCCGTCTATCGCCGTCAAAGCCAGGCCGATCAAGACCATCCCGGCGAAATGCTTCGGATCGAGCCTTTCTCCGAGCACGAACCCTCCGAGCAGGATGGCGCTGATCGGGATGAGAAAGGTCACCAGGGCCAGATTGGTGGCACCTGCCGTGGTCAGGATCCGGAAATAGAGGACATAGGCGAGCGCCGTCGACATGGCGGCCAGGCCGAAGATTGCCGCCCAGACCGGCAAGCTTGGCATGGCCAGCGTCCAGGGCCGGTCGACGAGGATCGCAGCCGGTGCCAGCATCAGGGCGGAAGCCGTGACCTGCCCGGTGGCGGTGACCATCGGCGGCACGCCGAGGATCCGGAAGCGGCGGCCGAAAATGGCGGCAAGCGCATAGGAGATCGCGGCGCCGAGCACGGCAAGCTGCGCAGCAAGCTGTGCGCCGAGGCCGGCGAGGGCTTGCGGGCCGACCATCACGGCCACGCCGGCGAGCCCGATCAGTACCCCGGCAAGGCGATTGCCGGTCATGCGCTCCTCCGCTGTGAGGAAATGGGCGGCGATCACCGTCCATAGCGGCGTCGTGGCATTGAGGATGGCGGTAAGGCCCGAGGCGATCTCCGTCTGGCCCCAGACGATCAGGCAGAAGGGTGTGACGTTGTTGAGCAGGCCCATGCCGAAAAAGGCAGCCCAAAGACGCGGCTCGCGCGGCAGGGATTGGCCGTGGAACGACAGGACCACCAGCAGGATGAGCGCGGCGAGACCGACGCGCAGCAGGACGATGCTGAACGGCGGCAAGGCCCCGATCGCGATGCCGGTGAAGAAGAAGGATCCACCCCAGAGCAGCGAGAGGGCGAGCAGCAGGCCCCATTCGACGAGGCTCATCGGGCGATTGGGAGTGGCCGGTATCGACATCGTATTTGTCCGCAGAGCGAGCTTTCTCGAGATCTGCGGCACTGGCCGGATCGATGCCACCCGCTTCCTGCGGTCTCATGCCGACAGCACCGATGCTGGATCGAACATCGCGACCGTAGGTCTCAGCCGTCAATGGCAAACAGGGCGTAGCCCGAACCTTCGAGGCCACTGCGGCGGACGGCCAGGCGGCGGCCATCGGCGGACCATGCCGCTTCTGTGGCGAGCCTGGGTACGACCGCATCGATCAGGCGCTGGCCGGTCCGGATGTCCCAAACCTGCAGGATGCCGTCTGCCCCGACGGGGCGCAGGATCAGGGACAATCTGCGCCCATCCGGCGACAGCAGCAGCCAGTTGGTCGAGATCTGCTGTCCGGCGATGCCGAGATCGTGGCTGGATCTGCGGCCGTCCGCTTGTATGATTTCGATCGCGCCCTTGTCGGCGCGGACGACCGCGGTGGTGCCGTCGGGCGTGTTCACCGGCATGTCGCCGGAGCCGAATGCCCTGTTCCAATTCACCTGGCCTCGATCGATCTTTTCCCCTGCGATCGTCCATGCACCGGTGAAAAGCCGGAACCGCTGATTGTCCGGGTCGAACTGGCCGAAGCCGGACCGGCTTGCAGGGATGTCGTCCAACGGCTTTTCCCAGCCGGCTTCGCCGCCCGCCAGGGCCATGAGCTTGAGGGTCGCCGCGACCTGTTCCTTGGCGGCAGGGGCAGCTGCCTTGCCCGGCTGCGGTACGGCCATCGCGGCATGGCGGCCGTTCCAGGCGAGCAGGATGGCACCGTTGAGCCGGCCTTCCTCGAAGCCGCCGAGTGGTGTGCGGTTGAGGACCGTGCCCGATTCGGCCGATACTTCAAGCAATATGTAGCGCTGGGGAATAGCGCCGGTGGCGGTGGCCGGCCGGGTTTCGGTCATCGCCAGGGCGAGGCGATCGCTATCGCCTTCGAAGGCCATGGCGGGATTGTTGAGGCTTTTGCCGTCGAACAGAGTCGGAAATTCATGGGCGGCGATGCAGCCGCTGCGGCGGAGCCAGATATCGATGAGGCCGCAGCTGCGCAGTTGCTGGCCGATGGCATAAATGCCGCCGCCAACGAGCATGGCCGCGGCAAGGCATCCGACGATCAGTCGCCGCGTTCCCAAGCCCATTCCTCCTGTGTCCGGTCCTGGCCTTGTCGAGGGGTGCCGGATGATCGATTTCCGATCATAGCGCCGCTTCGGGAATGGCGCTTGTTTCACAAGATACCGGGCGGCGCATCGGGTGTGCGCCGCCGGTCCTGTTCAGGAGAGTTGCGCAGTTCGCGACGATCAGGCCTGGCCGACGGTCGGCTGGCTCTGGGCGAGGCGGTTGCGATAGAGCGCCACGAAGTCGATCGGGTCGATCATCAGGGGCGGAAAGCCGCCATTGCGCGTGCAGTCGGCGATGATCTGGCGCGCAAAGGGGAAGAGCAGGCGCGGGCCTTCGATCATCACCATGGCGTGGATGTTGTCTTCGGGGATGCCGGCAAGACGGATCACCGCGCCATAGAGCAGCTCGAACTTGAACAGGGTGTTGGCGCCTTCGCCGGCGCCGCCTTCGATCGAAAGCTCGACTTCGTAGTCGGGGCCACCGAGCGGTTTGCCATTGACGTTGACGGTGAGCTGGATCTGCGGCGAGTTCTGCAGGTTGCCGAGCGAACGCGGTGCATTGGGGTTCTCGAAGGAGAGATCCTTGATGTATTGCGCCAGCACGTTGAGGGAGGGCTGGACTTCCTGCGCCTCTTCGGGGCCGTTCTGCTGTTCGTTCGCCATTTCGAGTTCCTTAGTGGGTGTGCAGCCCTTGGGCCGAAGGAAAAAGCGCTCCGGAGCGTCTTGTGGTCCGGCAAGGCCGCCGAACCTGGCAACGACGCGTCAGAACAAAGGGCTAGGGCAAGGCGCGTTCCAGCTTGGAGACACCATACTCTAGGAATCACAATCAGCGGCAGTCCGATCATGACAGGCCGCTGAGCCAGCGCGCGGGTACCACGCCAGGGCCGTGGCGACAAGGGGAGCTTGAACTTCCGCTCCTGCGAGCGCTCGCCGCGCCTTGCCAATTTTCAGGCTATGACTGGCGCAGGGCGTCGTCGATCTCGGCCTTGGTCGGGATGGAGGACTGGGCGCCGGGCCGGGTGCAGGCCAGCGAGCCGCTGGCGGCGCCGCGAGCCAGGGCAGCGTCGAAACCGAGGCCCTGGTCGAGGGCAGCAGCATAGGCGCCGGTGAAACTGTCGCCGGCGGCGGTGGTGTCGACCGGCGTCACCTTGAGGGCCGGTGCGGTGTGGCGTGTGCCCTTGCTCCAGCCGACCACGCCTTCGGCGCCCAGCGTCACGATGCCGGCGCAGCCGAAGCGCTCGCTGATCACACGGGCGGCTTCGACAGGATCGGTCGCCTCGATACCGGCAGCTTTGGCCACTACCAGGGCCTCATGCTCGTTGACGACGAGATCGTCGACGAGGCGCAGGACCTCTTCGGGGAGCGGGCCGGCGGGCGCCACGTTGAAGACGACGCGGGCACCGCGCGATTTGGCATGCTTGATGGCGGCGAAATTTTCGGAATCGCGGATCTCGCGCTGCAGCAGCACGATATCGCCCTCAGCGAGGTCGAACGTCTCGAGCTGCGCGGCGCGCGTGGCCTGGTTGGCGCCGGACGCGACGACGATGGCGTTCTCGGCTTTCTCGTCCACCGTGATCAAGGCGACGCAGGTCGGCTTGTCGACCGGCAGCACCGGCGCGACATCGACGCCGGCTTCCCGCATCACCGACAGGGCGAGATCGGCGAAGCCGTCATTGCCGCGCGAGCCGATGATGGCGGTCTTCGAGCCGGCGCGTGCCGCCGACACCGCCTGATTGGCGCCCTTGCCGCCCGGCACCATGAAATAACCTTCGCACAGCACGGTCTCGCCAGGGTGGGGGATATGGCTGACATTGGTGACCAGGTCCACGCCAAGCGAACCGAACACGACGATCATAGGGCGGTTTCCTCGATTGTTTTGGAAAGCATAACGGGAAAGGCGAGGCGCGCAACTCGGCCTCTCCAGAGCAAAGCGCGTTCATGACTGAACGCTTGTTTGCTCAAACTTTTTGGCTCGACCCGTCTTTGCGATTCGAGGTGACTCCGTCAAATCGCAAAAACACTATTGGGACAGGTTCAGGCCGTGCGCTCGCCGTTGAGCGCCCGGATGGCGGCCGCGAGGGCAGCCGCGCGCTCGCCGACTTCGGCGGCGCTGCGCCCGGCAGCATAGAGGTCCGAACCCACGCCGAAGCCGTCGACGCCGACGGCGAGATAGGGCGGAATGGTCTGGGGCGAGACGCCGCCGACCACCAGCACCTTGGTGCTGCGCGGCAGCACGGCGCGCATGGCCTTGACGGCGACGGGCGATGCCATCTCGGCCGGGAACAGCTTCAGGGCGTCGGCGCCCGCGTCCAGCGCGGCGAAGGCCTCGGTCGGCGTGAAGAAGCCGGGAAGGGACAGGAGGCCGCGCGCCTTGCTGGCCCGGATCACCTCGACATCGGTGTTGGGCGAGACGATTACCGTGCCGCCCGCCTCGGCGACGCCGGCGACGTCGTCGACGGTCAGCACGGTGCCGGCGCCGACCAAGGCACGTCCGGCGAGGCCGCGGGCGAGCAGGCCGATGGAGCGAAGAGGATCGGGCGAGTTGAGCGGCACTTCCAGGATGCGGATGCCGGCCGCGACGATCGCCTCGGCGATGGCTTCCACCTCGTCCGGTTTGACCCCACGCAGGATGGCGACCAGCGGCATCTCGGCCAGGGCAGAGGCGAGGGTGAGGCTCATGGTTGTGTCCTTGTTGTCGGTTCGAGGGGCCGGATGTCAGCGAGCCGCGGCGAGGGTGGAAAGACCATCGAGGAAAGCCCGTTCCGGCGCGATGATCTCGATGGCGCTGCCGCGGGCCCTCAACGCCGAAACATAGCGTTTGGCCAGCACGCCGTCCGCGACCAGCGTAACGAGATGGTCGGCGCCGTAGCGCTTGAAGGCGCCCTCGATCTCGGCATTGATCAGCAGGCCAGAGAGATAGGGGCCGACCTTTTCGCCGCTCATCTCACCGGCGAGCACGCGGGTGCGGGCTTGGAACAGGCGGTTCAGCAGGCCGCGTTCGTCGGTGGCCGCTTCCAGCCCGTCGTCGAAGCCGGTGAGATCCTCGGGCTCGGCGGCCAGGCGGGCGAGCAGGCTATGCTGGCGGTAGAGGGCGTAGGTCTCACCCGTCATGAAGGTGGCAAAACCGGTGATGACGCCGTCCTCGACCCTTGCCCATTTGGAATGGGTGCCGGGCAGGCAGACCAGGCCATTGCGGACATCGGTGCCGAAGATCAGGGTTTCCTCGCCACGCATGACGTCGGGGCTGGTTTCATCGTGTACGATCACGCCGGGAACGATCGAAATCCGCTCGTCGATGTGCAGCAGCGCCTCTGCAAGGCTCTTGGGCGAAGCGGGGCAGGGCGCATAGGCGGCTTCAGCCCAGCCATTGCGGGCACCGACCATGCCGGCCATCAGTACCGGCGCATCGGGGCTGGCCTTCATCCAGGCGCCGCAATGGCGCTCCAGCACGGCCGCAAAGCCGCCGGCCGGGACCGTCGACATGCCGTCCTCGGCCGAGACCCGGTCGAGCACCGTGCCGGCGCCATCGAGGCGATAGGCCCGGAAACGGCTGGTGCCCCAGTCCACGGCGATGAGTTCGGATGTCATGCTGGTCCAATCCGGTTGGTGTTGGGTTCGACGCGCCTACATGCGCATCCCTCCGCCGATGCGCAAGCGTCATGGCGAGCATCGAGCCTTTATCGGGGCCGGGGATCGAGGCGCCCGGCCCTCGCCGAGTCCGAGGAAGGGCTCAATACCAACCACCGTCCACGATGATCTGCTGGTTGGTCATGCCCGAGGATTGCTCCGAGGCGAGGAAGAGCACGGCCTTGGCGATATCGTCGGGCACGAGCTTGCGCTTGAGCACCTGGTTGCGCGCGATCGCTTCCTCGCCCGCCTTGTCGACCCACAGCGCGAGCTGGCGTTCCGTCATGATCCAGCCGGGAATGACGCAGTTGACGCGGATATTGTCCTTGCCGAATTCGCGGGCCAGCACGCGGGTCAGGCCGTAGGCGGCCGATTTGGCGGTGGCGTAGGCGCTCAGATCCTCCGAGCCCATCAGCCAGGAGCCGGAACCAAGATTGACGATGGTGCCGCCGCCGGCGGCGATCATGTCGGGGATGGCGGCCTGGGCGGCGAAGAAGGCGTGCTTGAGGTTGACGGCGATCCGGTCGTCGAAATAGTCGGGCGTCACCTCGAAGAATTTATGGCGTTGGTCGTGGGCGGCATTGTTGACCAGCACCGTGACCGGTCCGAGCGTCGCGCTGATGTCGGCGATGGCGTCCTTCAGGGCCTCGATGTCGGTGATATCCGCCTTCTTGAACAGGACGGTGGCACCGCTCTGGTTGAGTTCGTCCGC
Source organism: Labrys sp. E2SS-1L (assembly GCF_057073705.1). Taxonomy (NCBI): domain Bacteria; kingdom Pseudomonadati; phylum Pseudomonadota; class Alphaproteobacteria; order Hyphomicrobiales; family Xanthobacteraceae; genus Labrys; species Labrys sp. E2SS-1L. Next base: position 829,140 of record NZ_CP172712.1, read on the forward strand.
CAGGGCCTGCGACGGTTTTTCGGCGATGTCGACGAAGCCGACCTTGGCGCCCTGATGGGCGAACAGCCTGACGGTGGCGGCGCCGATGCCCTGCCCGCCGCCGGTGATGACGACGGTGCGGCCTTTCAGATCTGGATAAATGGCGTTCGCCATCCCTGGGACTCCCTGATGCTTCTCGGTCTGAACGTGGATTCGTCCTACATATTGCGCGGTTCGGGTGCGCCGTCCAGCGTGTGTCGAGTGGGATGGCTCGACTTGTCGCCGGAAACCCGCGAGGCGGATGGCGGTCATGCGCCGGGGGCGCTGACAAAGGCGTTTGGAACGGCTAAGTAGGGGCAACATGATTGATCTGCAGCCCCGACCCGCCTTGGGCGGGCGCCGTGCTTTTAAAGGTATCCCATGAACTGGATCGCCAACGTCGTTCCGCCGCGTATCAAGGACTTCTTTTCGCGCCGCGACACGCCCGAGAATCTCTGGATCAAGGATCCGGAGACGGGGCAGATGGTCTTTCACAAGGACCTGGAGCAGAACAACTACGTCATCCCGGCCTCGAACTATCACATGCGCATGACGGCGACGCAGCGCCTCAAGCTGATGTTCGATGACGGCAAATGGGAAGACATCGCGCTTCCCGAGGTCGTGCCGGACCCGCTCAAGTTCAAGGACGAGAAGCGCTATGTCGACCGGCTGAAGGATGCCCGTACCAAGACCGCCATGACGGATGCGGTCAAGCTCGGTGCCGGCACGGTCGATGGCGTGTCGGCGGTGATTGCCGTGCAGGATTTCGACTTCATGGGCGGCTCGCTCGGCATGGCGGCCGGCGAGGCGGTGGTCAAGGGCCTGCTCACGGCGGCCGATCGCGGCGTACCCTTCGTGGTGTTCGCGTGCGGCGGCGGGATGCGCATGCAGGAAGGCATCCTGTCCCTGATGCAGATGGCGCGTACCACGGTGGCGATCCAGCGTTTCCGGGAAACCAGGAAGCCCTATATCGTGGTGCTGACCAACCCGACCACCGGCGGCATCACTGCGTCCTATGCGATGCTTGGCGACGTGCAGCTGGCCGAGCCGGGAGCCCTGATCGGCTTTGCAGGTCCGCGCGTCATCGAGCAGACCATCCGCGAGAAACTGCCCGAGGGCTTCCAGCGCTCCGAATATCTGCAGGAGCACGGCATGGTCGACATGGTCGTTCACCGCAACGAGATGAAGGCCACCGTCGCGCGCATCTGCCGACTGCTGACCAAGACCCCGCCCAAGGAGATCCCGGCGGAAGCCGCCTGATCTTCCAGGGAGGCCAGACCTTTCTTCAGGACGCGATTCCGGTGCACGGGCATCTTGCCCGTTCTTGGAAGCTCGGCGTTTGCAGGATCGGAAGAGCGGGCAAGGTGCCCGTGCACCGGAGCAGGTTGCCGGATTGACTCCCTCGCCCATGACTGTTATTTCTGTTTTTACAGAAATAGGATAAATCATGCGCCTGCTCGACTACCCCGAAGCCAAGACCTTCGTGCTCCATTGGGGCGAGATGGGAACCTATTGGGGAGTCAATCGCTCGGTGGCGCAGGTGCATGCGCTGCTCTATCTGTCCGAGAGGCCCGTCGACGCAGAGACCATCGTCGGGGAACTGGGCCTGGCCCGCTCCAACGTCTCCACCGCCCTCAAGGAATTGCAGGGCTACAACATCGTCCGCCGCGTGCATGTCGAGGGCGACCGGCGTGACCATTTCGTCGCCGAGACCGATCTGTGGGAGATGCTGATGCGCATCGCCATCGAACGCAAGCGCCGCGAAATCGATCCCACCATCCAGCTGCTGGGCGAGTTGTCCGAAAAGCTGCAGCGCGACGGCAACGCGCCGGCCCATATACGCGAGCGCGTGACGCGCCTGCACGACTTCATGTCCACGCTCAGTGGCTGGTACGAACAGGTCCGGGTGCTGCCCAAGCCCACCCTCGTGACCTTGATGAAGCTCGGCGGCAAGGTCGCGCGCTTCATCCCTGGCAGAAGCAGGGAATAGACCGGCGAGACGCGAGGCCGCTCCGAACCTTCTCGCGTCATGTTATTTCTTAATATTCAGAAATAACGGATATAACGATAGGAAACGACATGACTGAGATTGCCTACGCCCTCTACCTCGTCATCGCCATCGGCATCACCATCTGGGTGGCGCACACCCTGTCGCGCAGCGGCCTGGTCTTCCTGACCCAGTGCTTCGGCCAGAACGAGACCCTGGCGCGTTCGACCAACCATTTGCTCATCGTCGGCTTCTACCTCGTCAATATCGGCTTCATCACGCTCGCCCTCAGTCTGGGCGACGAGCCGACCACCATGACCGGGGCGATGCGTTTCCTAAGCGGCAAGGTGGGCCTCGCCGTGCTGGTGCTCGGCGCCATGCATTTCTTCAACATGGGGGCGATCGCCCAGCTCGGCCGCAAGGTGAATGGCTGGGTCGGGGAGGCGCGCGGGCCGGCCATGGCGGTCGCGACCGAAACGACGCCTGCTCCGTAACGGGCAGGCCCCGAGATCCGCATTGCCGTTCGATCTGGAAGGATGGCCGCCATGCTTGCCGCCCTTGCTCTCCTTTGCCTGGTTTGCGCCGCCATCTTCCTGCTGACACGCCATGGTGCCAGGCGACCTCACTTCCCCAGCATCACGCTCGGCGCCGTTGCCGCGGGCCCGGCCTTTCTCCTCGGACTGGCCCTGGCGGCACTTGGCTGGCAGCCGGATCGGCCCGTCCCGCTCCACGTGGATTCGGATCTGCTCCCGGCTTTGATGGGGTTGATGCTAGCCGCCGTCATTGTCGGCACCATCATTGCCTTTCCGCTTGCCATGCTGGGAGCGATGGCACTGTCGGGGCTCGGCCGGGACAATATCGGGTTGCGCCACCCGGCATTCTGGGCGCTGACGGGCGCGCTCGCAGCCGGAGGGCCAGCGGCCTGCATTGGCATGGAAGATTCGGAGTTTCTCACCGCCTTCGCGTTCACCGGTGCGGTCGTCGCCTCCATCAGCCGCTGGCGGGTCGCATGGGATGACGCCTAGGAAAGATCTGCCTCATGACAGGCACTGAAACGTCTCGACGGTATCCGGGTCCGAACTGGGCAAGCATCTGCCTGGCGGGTGTCGCTGCCGGTCCTGTCTTCCTGCTCGGGTTGGCGATAATCGCTGGCATACGCCAGCCCACCGACATTGCGAGGTCAATCAGAGATCTACCCTCTCTGCTCGCCCTCCTGCCGGTGGCCATCGGGTTTGGTATCATCATTGGCTTTCCCCTTGCCGCTCTCGGCGGATCGATCATGTTCTATTTTGGCATGTCCAATAACATCGCGCGATCGCCCGTCGTCTGGGCGCTGGCCGGCGCAGGATCTGCAGGCATTCCAATGCTGATACTGACAGGGGGGATGAATTGGCCCCTTCCGTTTGCCTTCACCGGTGCGGTGGTTGCTTCGATCTGTCGCTGGCGTACTTCCTGGGTGACATGATCGCCGGCGAGAAAGGGTCTGGCCCCCCGCCGGGGGAAAAGGTAAGGCTGACGTTGATTAGTTTCCTCTCCGGTTCGATCCGAACCAGGTCAATTCGAGGCCTTACCTCCCCCATGACGCAGTCCGACGCCTATCTCTCCCGCTTCATGGCGCTGCATCCGAAAAAGATCGACCTCTCGCTCGACCGGATCGAGAGGCTGCTGGCCAAGCTCGGCCATCCCGAGCGGCAGGTGCCGCCGGTGATCCATGTCGCCGGCACCAATGGCAAGGGCTCGACCATCGCCTTCCTGCGCGCGGCGCTGGAAGCCGCCGGCTATGGCGTGCACGTCTATACCTCGCCCCATCTCGTACATTTCCACGAGCGTATCCGGTTGGCCGGGTCCAGGGGCAGCGCTGGCGCCCTGGTGAGCGAAGACATGCTGATCGAGGCCTTTGAGGCCTGCGAGCAGGCCAATGACGGCGCGCCGATCACCTTCTTCGAAATCACGACCGCCGCCGCCTTCAAGCTCTTCGCCGAGAATCCGGCCGACGTCCTCTTGCTGGAGGTGGGGCTCGGCGGACGCATGGACACCACCAACGTCATCGACAAGCCGCTTCTCAGCGTGATCACCTCGATCTCGCATGACCATGCCGATTTCCTCGGCACCGACATCGAGGGCATCGCCCGCGAGAAGGCCGGCATCCTCAAGCGCGGCGCACGCGGCGTGATCTATCCGCAGATCGACGCTGTCAGGGCCGTGATCGAAAGCGTGGCCGCGCGGGTCGGCGCACCACTGGTGATCGGCGGGCAGGATTTCGACGTGCATGAGGAGAATGGCCGCCTGGTCTATCAGGACGAGAGCGGCCTGCTCGATCTGCCTTTGCCGCGCCTTGCCGGGCGACACCAGCACCGCAATGCCGGTCTTGCCATCGCCGCGCTGCGCAGCCAGACCCTGTTCACCGTCGAGGATGGCCATTTCGAGAAGGCGATGCAGGCAGTGGAATGGCCCGCCCGCCTGCAGCGCATCGCCCAGGGTGCCATACCGGCCCTGCTGCCACCGGGCTCCGAGATCTGGCTCGACGGCAGCCACAATGTCGATGGCGGCCGTGTGCTGGCCGAGGCCCTCGCCGAACTGGAGGAGCGCAATCCCCGGCCGCTGGTGCTGGTGACGGGCATGCTGACCACCAAGGATTCCGACGGGTTCCTGCACAATTTCGCCGGTCTCGCCCGTGAGGTGCATACGGTGCCGATCGAGCACAGTGCGGCAGCCCGCGCCCCCGAGGCCGTGGCCGAAGCGGCGCGCCAGGCCGGGCTCGCTGCCCGCGCCCATGGCAGTCTTCAGGCCGCGCTCGAGGCGATCGCCAGCGAAGCCTTTCCGGTGGCACCTCGCGTCGTGCTCACCGGCTCGCTCTATCTCGCCGGCGAGATCCTCGCCTTCAATGGCACGGCGCCGAAATAGGCCCCAGAGGCTGCCTCAGGCTTTTCCTGCATTGGCGAGGATGATCTCGCGCCAGAGGCGCGTCGGAGTCACCCAGGCGTCGGGCGCATTGTATTTGCCCGAATAGATCACGGCGGCGATGCCGGCATCCGGCATCAGCCAGAGGCGCTGGCCGCCATTGCCGAAGCCGGCGATCCAGGGATGCTCGCCGCCGGGCAGGGCTGTCGTCGCGTCTGCGCCGATGAACCACAGCCGGCCATAGGCCAGACCGTCACCGGTCGGTATGGCAGGCTTCAACGAGGCTTCGATCCAGGCCTGCGATATGATTCGATCGCCGTTCCACAGGCCCTTGGCGAGCACCAGCTCGCCGATCCGCAGCAGGTCGGCGGCGCGCAGGCGCAGGCCCGAAGCCGCCGAGGCGACGCCGTCATCGCCGGCGATCCATTCGAACCTGTCGATGCCGAGTGGCTCGAACAGCGTTTCCCGGGCGAATTCGGGCAGGGCCTTGCCGGTTCCGCGCCGGATCAGCTCGCCAATCAGGGCGACGCTGCCGCCCGAATAGATCCAGCGTGTGCCAGGTTCCGCGACGACGGGTCGCTCGAGGACGAAGCGGTAGCGATCCGGCGCCATTTCCATGGCGATCTCGCTGTTCAGCGGATCGGTATAGGGCCGCTCTTCGTCCCATTCGAGCCCGAGCGTCATGGTAAGGGCATGCTCGATCCGTAGCCCCTGCCGGTCGGATGCGGCGATGAGGTCGGGATAGTCCGGAAAATGCGGCAGCAGGGGCGCGTCCGGCGGCGGCACGAGCTTGCGGTCGAGGGCGATGCCATAGAGCAGGCCGACGACGCTCTTGGTGACCGAGCGCAGATCGTGCAGCGTCTGCGGCCCGAAGCCGACCTCGCCGAGCGGCCTGCCCCAGCTCTCGTCCACGCCAGCCTGGTAATGTTCGAGAATGGTGCGTCCGTCCTGGCTGGCGAGGACGACATGCAGGTCACGCAAGAGGCCGGAGGCGATACCGGCGGCAAGCTTGTCCTGCATGGTCAGCCTGCCGCCCATGGCTTTTGCCGGCGCATCCATCGAGGTCATGATGATTGGTTCCCTCTAGCCGAAGTCGCGAATATCAGCCCGGCTCAATCCGGCCTGACGATGCTGCGCAACGGGCTGCCCGCTGCAGCGATGCGCGCAATGCCGTCGGCAAGGCCCTCGACCGTCACGGTCATGGTGTGGCCGGTGGCGTGGATCATCGTCGTTTCGTCGCGGACCATGGCGACGTGGCCCTTCCAGAACAGGAGGTCGCCGCGCCGCAATTGCGCGAGAGGGCCGGCGGGGTCGAGCCGCTCGCCCGGCAGTTCGCCTTCCTGCATGTCGCTGTCGCGCGGGCAGGCCAGGCCGCAGGCATGGCGTGCCATCTGCACCAGGGCCGAACAATCGAGGCCGAGGCTTGATTTGCCACCCCACAGATAGGGCACGCCGAGGAAACGCTCGGCGACCGCGACCGGGTCGTCCTCCTCGGAATCGACAGGCCTGGCATGGGCGGCGAAGACGAAGCCCCAATCCTCGAGGCGAAGGAACTGCCCCTCGCTGGCGACCACGGAAAGGACGGAACCATGGCTCAGTGCCAGCATCACCGGCGCCTTGATCGACGGTACGGGGTAGATGAAGCTGCGCAGCACGCCGATGCTATGGGTGGCGGGGCGCGGGGCCGCCAGCGCATTGGCGGACAGCCAGCCGACATAGCCGTCCCGGTCGGCCTGGCCCCAGGCCCAGCCTTCCATCTCGTCATAGACGGTGAAGCTCTCGCCAAAGAGGAGCTCGGTATCGATGGAGGCGGAGAAATCCGGATCGGGCCGCAGCGGCACCGCCGTCTCGATGACGCGGCGCTCGCTGCCCTCGACATAGCGTGGCGCCGTGACGATGCCGCGTAGCGAGGCTGCGGCGAGATCGGGGCGAGCCGGGGTGATGCGTCGATCATGGGCAGTCAATGCAACAGTCCTTCAAACGGGTCTTGTCTTCAATGGAGCAGCCTGTGCCGTCCCGCAAGATCTTCGCACCCCCAGGGTCGTCAGCGCGGAAGGTCCTTGCCAAGGGCGACCAGGATGTCGCCGAGCTTCTCGACATAGAGCGCACCGTCCACCGTGCGCTGGATGATGACATTGCGCCGGTCGAACTCATCGCGCCGCCGCGCGGTGAGCTTGAGCTTGGCCAGGCTGTCGAGCGCACGGGTGATTACCGGCTTGGTGACATCGAGCTTGGCGGCGAGGCCGCGCACCGTATGAGGCGGGGCTTCCAGATAGACGGTGAGGAGAATGGCGAGCTGCCGGCTCGACAGATCTGGCTGGGCGTCGCGCACCAGCGTCAGCATGACGTCATGCCAGAGCCGCAACGCCTGCGCCGGCCGCATCTCCACCGCCATCGCCCCTCTGTGCCTCCCTGCCGCCGGCATTCGAAGGACCAGGATAGGGGGTAATCACGCAGATTGGGTTAATTGCATGCCCTGAAATGCCGAAAACAAGGGCCAAAAGTTCACTCGATAGAAAACAGTAGAACCTGGGACATTTTAGTAGAAGAGATTTCTTTGGAACCAGCGAAGGAGGCAGAAAGATATGGAAATGGTTTCAAGTTGGTCATAGTTCTCTTGCAACATAGAGGGATGATTCTATTTGGGTGAGATTGAAAGGCTTCCGGAGTATGACGGGAACGCATGAAGAGCCGGAACTCAAATTATGCCAGGGCTTTTGGCATCGACACGATATTCGTGAGCAAGACCCTGCGATAGTCGCTGTCGATCAGGCGATATGCACTTCCTTTCGGTTGGCGGATAAATGGGGTTTTTTCGATCGCTCTGGTAAACTCATGCCTGAGGCGACGGACTATTTTGGTCCGAGCAATACCTATATGTTTCAGGTGCCGGAGTTATCTTGCGAGGTTGCGGACGTTCCGGATCACGGTAAAGCGGGATTGATTTTCGGTGGCCGGGTCAATCTTCATTTTGGGCATTTTTTGCTTGAGACGCTGCCGAGGCTTTGGTCGATCGCGCGCGCTGGCCTCGGCGGCCGCAAGGTCCTCTATCAATCCGGCTTCGCCCTCTCGGATTGGTATAATCGGCCCTTTGTAAAACCCTGCTTCGAAGCCCTGGGAATCCGCGAAAGCGACATCGTCCAATGCACCGGACCCGAGATCGTTCGCGATGTTCTGGTGCCACTACCCTGTGTCCAGCAAAACTCCTGGATCCATCGGGACGCGGCAAGGAGTCTTTTCAAGAAGATCGGCACCGAACTCCTTACCGGGGATGATGCCTCCATCAATGAGGTGCCTGTCTATCTGTCCAAGACACGATATAAACAGAAGGGCACGGGTATTATCAATGAAATCGATCTGGAAGAGAATTTAGCAAAGCTCGGGGTGGAAATAATATATCCGGAAACACTAAGTCTCGTGGATCAAATCAGGATATTCAAGAATCGAAAGACAATTGTAGGTGCTCTCGGATCTGCCTTTCATACAGCGGCTTTTGCGCAACCTGCTGGACGCCAAATCATACTTGCGCATAACTATCACGTGAATTCAAACTACAGATTGTTCGACATTGCAGGTGGGAATGATCCAGAATATTATTATAGTAATAATATTATCGAAATCGGCAAGACACCTGAAATCAGTTATACGTTGAGATGTGAAAACCCACAAGCAGTTGCAAGGGCACTATACGATCTGATCTGATCGTAAGTAGCTTATTGGATCGAAAGGCCAGCGATATCATGCGGTCGTTTGATTTGTTTTAGAGAATTTACTCTATTCTTCGGCTATATACAGAGCTACGCCTATTTATGGGCGCAGCTTTGCTATATAATATTACAGTTGCGATTTTGCTTTGAGCTGTATTCGTCGCGCACAAGCCTGGTGTGCTCACCGCCGGAGCGCCAGCGATGATGCATGAAGGTTCGATACCCTTCCACCGTCACCAGGGGTTCGATGGATATGCCGATCGGACCCCATGTCGGGAAGAAAGCAAAATCGCCATCGGTGATATTGCGGCGGATCAGCGGTCCACGAGTCCAGATGCCGGGAAATGTCGCATCAAAATCGCTAGCATCGAGATCGGTTAGTTCGAGATGGGCCCAATCATTCGGTCGCACGCCCTTGGTGCCGTCGCTTGCCGGCAGACGCCGCCAAGCGGTTTGCGGCAAGCTCTCGGCAATGTCCTCGGCTGTCCCGGCAACGGCCTGCGGCTTTGCCCATGAGCGGAAGGGACGGTCGGCATTCCCCCAGCACATAATCTCTTGCGGCCCGTTTGAGCGCCATTTCGATATCACCGCCACCGTAGACACCGTCGGTCGCCACCCGGGAAAATGGCGCATTCGACGCGATGGCGCGTTCAATCATAGCGAGCGGCAAGGCCGGCTTGATGGTAAAGCCGGTATTGGGCTGTGGCCATCCGGTTCCGATCATCCGCCCGGGTCTTCGGCAAATGGAGCGCCCGATCGATGAAGGCGTGGCCGTGGCACGAGACATAGGATGCAAAGACGCCGATCTGGTTATTGGCAGCCTTGTCCGCCGATCCGGTGTATTGACGCGCCACCTCACGCGACGCCTTACCCTGTTTGAGGAAGCCAGTCTCATCAAGGACCGGCACCACATGACTGCGGCCCAAAATGGCCCGCTGACGCCACGGACCGCATCCAGCGAGTCTTGCGCCGCTCATCTCCGAGCAATAGGCTTTGAGCCGGCCGGACTGTTAGCGTAACGGAGGCCTGCGTCCGAGGTAAGGGCAGATCCGAGGCGTAACTTGCGCTTGCCAGCATAAAATAGGTGTGTCCTTTGGTATGCGGTAACTACAACCTCGAGTTATGAAGCTAAGTTTTACGATTATAAACTGCCTCAAGCAAGCGAAAGAGCTCAAATTGTAATTTTACAATAAGTCCAAGAAAAATAAATTCGCTCTCCTTTCCGAAGTGGGTATAAATAATGCCATGAGATATCTTACGCTTTCTGCCGCGAAGAATATAGGATTCGATCCTAATGTTGTGAAGTCCTTGCCGAAATCCTCCGGTGTGGCTCAGGAGAGAGAACACGTGTGGAATTGCGAATCGGATTGGGGGCGGGGCTGGAGCTTTCCTGACATTAAGTCTTTGCCTCCCAATGAAGAAGCGAAGCGCCGCTTACATTTTTTTGAGTTTAACTCAAAAGAATCCCTTAAAAATTTCACCGGCTTCGATTTGCCTATCAGCTATAGCATTTTAACTTGCTACGTCGTCTGTAGCATTAAAGAGTTTAACGTTGATAACAATGGTTTGAATTATATTTTCTATTTCGGAGGGGGTGGTTCAAATTTTGGGTTGAAACCCTCTTTCATAAATTGCTCAAAAAGAATTACACTTTTTTATGAAGGTACTACGTTAAATTTACCTATCTCGGAAGAGCTTAAAAAAGGTGAATTCGATGTCATTCTGATATCTTGGGACGGACTTACAGCTAATTTTAAGATGGGGAATTTTCCTATCGTTTCCGTGAAGCTTCCAAAGCTTAATTACCGCGGGATTGTTTTAGGCAAGGCTTGGCAGCACGTATCTAGTCCGCCCGGATTCGAGGGGAGGATTGTAGAGTTTGGTTTGATGAGCAAAGCCTATTCTGGAATCGAGATGGAGGAAATTTACAACCAAACTCGCAGCGAAATTCTGGGATGAAAATGCCGTGCATGCCAAAGCAGGTTGGAGATAGTGGAGTTGAACCATAAGAGCGTCTTGAGATCGTGCACCGGGTTTTGGATTGACAACGACGTTAGGGAAGGTTCACCGAAACTTGCCTTGGTAAAAAGGGCGACATTCACAAAGCCCGTTATAAACGGTCGTTGGGGAGCCTTTTATCCGGATGGTTCACTTCTTACCGAAGCAACCTTTTACACGGGTAAAGAGAATAGCGTAAGATTTCAGATTCCGGAACTTGGTGTTTCGGCCGAAGACGTGCTATATAATAATCGGTCTGATTATATATATGGTGGAAATGTTTCACTTCACTATGGGCATTATATATTAGATACAATTTCTAGACTATGGTACGTAAGCAAGTATGGCCTTGATGGTCGCAAAATGGTCTTTCAGTCGGGCTTTCCTGACGGTGTGAATCGTTGGTATAAGAACCCCGTCGTTACGAGTACCATGTGGGCCTTGGGCATTAAAGATAGTGATATATTTCAGCCCGAGTATCCCGAAGCGCTAAGGGATGTCTTGATCCCTGAGCCTTGTATGCAGGAAAAATCGTTTATCTATATCGATGCAGCTTCTCACTTGTATCATTATATTGGAGATAAAATCTGTGGTAATTATAGCAACGAAATGTCAGAAAGGCCTGTATACATATCAAAATCAAAATTAAAGACCAAGGGAACCGGTCTTGCAAATGAGAAAGATTTGGAACTTGCCCTCCAAAGTTTGGGTTTCGATATATTTTATCCTGAGCTTGAAAGTTTTTCCGATCAAATCAGGCTGTTCCGCGAACGAAAATATATTGTCGGTTTCCTCGGCTCTGCTTTTCACACGGCTGCTTTCTCCCATTGCAAGGGGCGTATAATTATTATTGGTCACGGGGAAAAGAATAATCCCAACTATCAGTTGTTCGATCTAGCGGGAAATAACAGTCCAGAATATTATCATTCTCCCGAAATCGTTCAAATTGGTCGATACGAGGACGAGCATCACACTCTGGGCTATGCATTTAGGAGCGAGAATCCAAAAGCGTTGGCCGACGATGTTTTGAGAGTGATCAACAGCGATCCGAGAACCGTGATATAGGCGCTTAGCCGGTACTGTTCAGGGTTTGAGTTCCAGGGCATGAACTGGTCGGTCTGAAATTCGCCCGCTTCGACGCGGCGTTGCGGGCCGGCGGCTTCTTGGCAATGCGCGGGCAGATCGTCGACGCCATCATCATGGCCGAGCCCAAGCAGCGCAACACGAAGGATGAGAAGCAGGCAATCAAGGAGGGGCGCGTCGCTGATGCCTGGAAGGGTAAACCGGCGAAGATCGCGCAAAAGGACCGCGATGCACGAAGTACACTAAGGCCAAGCTACAAGAGGAGGGCACGAAGCCGGTCGATCTGGCGATCCCGGCCTTTGGCTATAAGAAGCATGTCTCCATCGAGCGCGAGCACGGTCTGATCCGCAAATGGACGGTAACTGACGCCGCGCTCACGACGGAGCGCACCTGACCGACGTGCTCGACGCGACAAACACGGCGAGTGGCGTTTGGGCTGACACAGCCTACCGCTCGGCTAGGAACGAGGCGATGCTGAACGAGCGCCACCTTGTCTCGCGCATTCACCGCAAGAAGCCGAAAGGCAAGCCCATGCCCGAGCGCACCCGCCGAGCCAATGCGATGAAGTCCAAGGTCCGCGCCGCCGTCGAGCATGTGTTCACTCATGAGAAGGGGCCTATGGCGCTCGTCGTGAGAACCATCGGTTTGGTGCGGGCGAAGGTGAAGATCGGCTTGACCAACCTTGCCAACAACATGCTGTTGATACCGGAGTGAAACTCCCCAAATCCGCCGTTTGAAAATTCCCCAGTTGTGGTGCCTCGGTCTTCCCGGGGCTTGCCCCGGGAAGACCGACGGCGACGTTTCGCCGATGCTTCTTTCGATGGTCGAAAGGGGCAGCTCGGTGGTCGGACTTGGGGAGATTGTGATGATCCTTAATTTGCACCGGCAGGGTTTGTCGGTGTCGGCGATTGCCCGGCAGAGCGGCATCGATCGCAAAACGGTGCGCAAATATATCGAGCGCGGCTTGGAGGCGCCTGTCTACGGTCCGCGCAAACCACGCCCAGCTCTGCTGGATGCCTTCACAAGCTATCTGCGCGAGCGGGTGAGGACTTTCCCTGCTCTTACCGGCAGCCGCCTGTATCGAGAGTTGAAGGAACTCGGCTACAAGGGCGGCTATACAGCCGTCACCGACTTCCTACGCGACATCCGCCCGCCGGCCGAGCGCGGCTTCGAGGTCCGGTTCGAGACCGGCCCCGGCGAACAGGGCCAGGTCGACTTCGCTCAGTTCCAGGTCGTCTTCACCGACGAGCCGACGACGCCGCGTATCGTCTGGCTGTTCTCGATGGTGTTGGGCTTCAGCCGGCTGATCTGGGCTCGCTTCGTTGTCCATCAGGATCTTGCAACGGTACTGCGCTGTCACATGGCCGCATTCCAGGCGCTGGGCGGGGCACCGAGAGAATTGCTTTACGATCGCATGAAGACCGTGGTCACAGGCGAAGGTGATACTGGCGGCATCATCTACAATCGCTCCTTGATCGATCTGGCCCGACACTACGGCTTCCATCCAAGAGCCTGCCAGGCGTACCGGGCAAAAACGAAAGGCAAGGTCGAACGGCCCTTTCGCTATATCCGCGAGGACTTCTTCCTGGCGCGCTCGTTCCGCAATCTCGACGATCTGAACGAGCAACTCCGTCGCTGGCTCGACACGGTGGCCAATCCACGTGTTCATGCCACCACCAGGCGGGTCGTGAACGAGGCCTTCGCCGAGGAGCGCGCCCATCTGCGCCAATTGCCGTTGGCACCGTTCCGTTCCGTGCTGCAATTGGAAAGGCGGATCTCGCGCGAGGGCATGATCAGCGTCGGCGGCAACTTCTACAGCGTGCCTGACGCGACGCGCCGGCGGACCGTCGAGGTGCATGCCCTGGCTGATGAGATCCGCATCTTCGAGGACGGTTCGCTGATCGCCAGCCATCCTGTTCTGGAAGGACGTCATCAACGCCGCGTTGCGCCCGGGCATCGCAAGGCCATGACGACGCAGCGGCGATGGAGTGAGGCAGGCTCGCCCCCGGTGATCCGAGCAGGAGATGTCGTCGCTCAGCGCTCGCTCGACTTTTATGACGCCATTGCCCAACGCCTTGCACAGAAGAACCGGCCATGAGTGCATCGTTGGATCTGACACCCAACACGATCGATCGCATCCGCCACGACCTCGTGGGTCTGAAGATGCCCCGTGCCCTTGAGGCGCTCGATCAGATTGTCCGCCGCCTTGAGCACGGAGAGATCAGCGCCCTCGAGGCGATCGACACCCTCTTGTCCGAAGAGCTAACCTTGCGCGAGAACAGCCGGATCAAGACCGCTTTGCGCATGGGGCGCCTGGCAACCATCAAAACTCTGGCCGGCTTCGACTTCTCCTTCCAGCCCTCTCTGGATCGGGACCGTGTCCTCACCTTGGCGCAACTGGGCTTCATTACCCGATGTGAAGTCATTCACCTGCTCGGGCCGCCTGGTACCGGTAAAAGCCATCTGGCGATCGCCCTGGGCGTTGAGGCGGTCAAGGCTGGACGGAGTGTTTACTTTTGTACCCTGGCAGACCTGATCGCCACGCTCGCGCGAGCTGAAAGAGAGGGCCGGCTTCAAGAACGGATCCGCTTCTATTGTCGTCCCGCGCTCCTTGTCGTCGACGAAATCGGTTATCTGCCCGTCGTGCAAGGTGGCGGAAATCTCTTCTTCCAACTCGTCAATGCACGCTACGAGCGCGGCGCCATGATCCTGACCTCCAATAGAGGTTTTGCCGAATGGGGCGAGGTCTTCGGCGATCCTGTCGTTGCCACGGCGCTGCTCGACCGCCTGCTGCACCACGCCGTCGTTATCCAGATCGAGGGCTCAAGCTATCGGCTGCGCGAGCACGCCGAGCTCATGCCAGAGCACGTCAGATCCAAAGCCATCATCGCGCCGCCGAGTCTGCAACCAACACCGAGGCCCCGCGGCCGACCGCCCAAAAATGGCCACATATCCGCGATGCCCTGATCGGCAAAACTGGGGAATTTTACTTCGGCGCTTTTGCGGAACTTACGGGCGGCATTGACACATGCGGCGGAGCGTCTGGCTGCACGCCAGAGCCGCCACCGCATGACCACAAAGGTACTGGGAACTCCGACAAGCGCCAAGCCTCATGCCCCACCACAAGACAAAGCCCTCCAGACCGCGTACCCGATCTCTCTCATCCCGTTTCGGCGATAAAAATCGGATTTATGGTGGTATCTAGACACTCCATGCGCTCGTCCGACAGAGTATGCATGGTCTGAAGGATCAGGACCTTGAACATCAATACCGTGTCAAACGGCGGCCGACCGCCCTTCGAGTGGTCCGCATGCGATACGGCTACCTCTAGAGCAACCCGGAACATCTCGAAATCGATGACCGTATTCAGGCGCTAGATCGTCGTCTTTGGCCGAAAGCTCGGCCAGACGCTCCTCAAAGTCGAAAAACCCGGGAATGCCTGCGCTCATGATCCCTCCAGCTGCCATCCCGCATGGAATCACACCAAACTCAAAAAACACGAGGGTTTTTAGAGGTGCCCAGTTTCTCGAACCGTCCAGTGGCGTGCCGTAATCCGCAACGGCTTGCCGAAGGAATGATGAGGCTAGCCATGGAAAATTCCACGCAATGATGGCACGAATTCAGCGTGTGGAGAGGATGTAATTTCGCAGCGTTCGTTCAAGTACCAGCCCGCTTACCAGACAGACCATTCCGAATACTATCGTATAAGGCTTGTCCAGCACGAGTTGACCATAGCCTGTATAGTAGGCAGAGCGCATCCATTCCACGATCTGCAATGCAGGATTGTATGCAAGAAACGATCGGTAAGGCTCCGGAACCATGTCAGGCACAAAGACCACGCCGGACGAAGCCCAAATGGCAATGATGAGTAGAGAATAGCCAGTCATCCACATCGGGACTGCGATGACGATGACGCTGTTGATCACGCCCATGCCGCATCCAAGCAGGATTGCGGCTCCCAACGCCCCAAAGGCGGTGCCTATGTCTCGCGGCATGATCGGGATATCGAAAGCAAAGCCGAGAAAGAGCATAATTAGAATCACAAGGCCCGACGTAACGACTTCGAGCAAAGCGCCAGCGATGAGCACATCGAGTGTATTTACGCCGGGCAAGTTTAGTAGCGGCTTGGTCGATAGAAGATTGACCATCATAAAACGCGAAAGATAGGAAAAGACCATAAATGGTATAGTTCCGGTCGCAATAAACAAAACGGCACTATCGCCATAGGGAGCGGCTCGCCCCGTAAGGCTGAAGATGAGTATAAGAATGAGAATATGCGACACGGGCCAGCCAACCGCTATGATATAGCCGAGCCCATGGCCAAAAAAACGCGTCCTAATATTTCGGAGAATGACCGCATGTACGACCCGGCGTTGCCTCTCAAGCGCAGCCAATATCGTAATGGAGGAGGTTCTACTCAAGTCCACCTCAATATCCTATCCCGATGAATCCAGCCATTCGGTCCGCCTCTCTTCTTCAGTGTGGCACAAGGCCGTTTCCGGCGAAGCTCCTTGCCTATCTACGAGTGTCTTTTGAGCCTGTATCATAACCAATAGTAGCGACGGATCTCTTCTGGAGATGCAATCGAATTTGTAGACTGAATGTCACACTCCGTAATGTATTTCTCATATCCATAGGATTCCATATCAATTCTTGACCACTTTCGCCAAATATCCGGATAGCTGTCACGGAGAGTGGTGGAATTCGGGTTCAAGTTCGTGCAGAAAACAAGTCCTGTGGGCGCCGCATCATAAATGCGCATATCGATATCGGGTCTGTATTCCTTCAACATGCAAACGACTTTCCAGACATCCCCCGTCCAGCCGCCGCCGTTGTCAGCGCGGGAAAGCATGGACTTGTGGGTTGGAACACAGTCGTGCAACACGATGATCGAGTTCTGGTTGCAATATTTTTCCGTATTGTAAAAATCCCGCAGCAGGGCTTCCGCTTCGTGTAGGCCGTCTAGAAATGCAAAATCGATATTGTCATTCAATAATTGTCTAGGGTCATAGCTCCTGAAGAAAAGATCGCTTGTCATTTGAAAAAAGAGTGTCGCCGGACGTCGGCCGGTCGCAGAAGTTTTAAGTATAAATCGCGGATCTATTGCGATAGTTCGGCACTCTACATGATCAAGAGACGAACCGGTATTTGTTCCAATCTCTAAATATGTCTTAGGCTGTAGATACCTATGAAAATTTTTGAGAACCTCTAAATAATGGTTGCCTGATAGGGCTCTTCCCAGGAAATTTTGATCCTGAGATTGAAGCTTGTTGTTCGAATCAAAATTTGGTTGACCGTTCATGATAGTATTCCAATCTCGGTAGAAGGCCTTGGGATAAGGTATCGGAGATATCTAGATTATCTTTGTACAAGAGATTCAGCGCCAAACAAGTCCATCGTATTGACCTGGATTGCTTACGATGGTGAGCCAGCCGGCATCCGGGGTAAAATTTTTTCTTGGTGCTAAGCGGGCACCTAGACACCATTTTCTTGCCACATTTTTAGATGGCTCTCTATCAAGTCCATATTGTTGACAGCTTGTTTGCCGAGTTCCGTGCAGCGGCACCGAGGTTCCAGTTGAGGGCAGCACCGATGGGATATCCAGTCTGTTTTCATCACTGCCCTTTCTCGGAGCCCACCATCGGGTGGGGGAACCCTGACTTTCTAGAGCGTGGTCCTCGGCTCGATCGGTACCAGTCTACTCAGCCCCAGCAACTCCTCCAGCACGGCGCCCGCACCTAGCAGCGCCGCCTCGCCACGTGGCCGGCCGATGAGTTGCACGCCGACGGGGCGGCCATCGTCCGTGAAGCCGGCGGGCATGGCCAGGGAGGGGCAGGAGGTCATGGTGACGACACTGGCGATCTTGAGCCAGTCGACATAGTTCTCGAACACCCTGCCCTCGACTTCGCGCACCCAGCGCTGCTCGATGCCGAGCGGCGGCGTGCAGGCGGCTGGGGCGATCAGCACGTCATAGCGCGAGAAGAAGGCGGCGATGTCGTCATAGAGCTTGCTGCGGCGGAGCATGGCGGCACCGATCGTATCGGCGTCGAGGGCGCGGCCCTTCTCGATGTTCCAGATCACGTCGGGCTTGAGTTCGCTGCGGCGCGTCTCCAGCAGTTCACGCATGCCGGCGGCGTAGGAAAGGGCGCGCAGCGTCTGGAAGGCCTCGGGCACGCCGGTGAAATCCGGACAGGCCTCCTCGACGATCGAGCCGGCCTCCTCCAGTTTCCTGGCCGCAGCCTCGGCGATCGCCCGGGTCTCGCGATGGACCGGTGTGATGCCGAGGTCAGGCGAGAAGGCGACCCGTTTGGGCGCCTGCCGGCGGCGGGCGCTTTCGCGAAAGCCGATGGCTGGCTGCTCCAGCGACAGGGGATCCTCGATGTGCCAGCCGGCCATGGCGTCGAGCATCAGCGCCACATCCTCGACCGTGCGCGCCATCGGGCCGTTGACCGGCAGGGTCTCGAACTTGATGCCGTCGGGGCCGCTGGCGACCCGGCCGGGCGAGGGGCGCAAGCCCACCACTGAGCAGAAGCTCGCGGGTGTGCGCAGCGAGCCGCCGAGATCCGAGCCGGTTGCCAGCCAGACCTGCCCGGTGGCGAGCGCCACGGCCGCCCCGCCCGAGGACCCGCCGGCGTTCAGCCTGGTGTCCCAGGGGTTGAGCGTGTCGCCGAACACGGCATTGAAGGTGTTGGCGCCGGCGCCGAATTCGGGCGTGTTGCTCTTGCCGATGGTGATGCCGCCGTGGGCTTCCAGGCGCTCGACCATGATGTCCGAGCGCGTGGGCACGTGATCCTTGTAGATCTGCGAGCCATAGGTCGTGCGTACGCCGGCAACGTCGTTGAGGTCCTTGACGGCGAGCGGCAGGCCGCTGAGCCAGTGCGGGTCTTCGCTGGGCGGGGCTGCCATTAGCCGGCGGGCCTGGTCGCGGGCGCGCTCGGGGCAGAGCGTGACCATGGCATTGACCTTGCCGTCGACAGCCCCGATGCGGGCAAGCGAGGCCTCGACGAGATCGAGCGGGCTGACCTCGCGCCGCCTGAGGCGCTCGACAACCTCGCAAGCGGTCAGGCGGATCAGTTCGTCATGGCTACTCATGGCGCGAATTCCCGGAAGGCTGGATTGGCTTTGCTATAGCCGGAGCCGGCTGTGCCGCCGGCCCCGGTCGGTCTGTCTGCGGTGTCTCAGCCGAACCGCGTCTTGAGATAGGCATAGAGGGCGCGGGCGCCCATCACCTCGGCGCCCTCGGGCCGGCCGGGCTTGGCGGAAGGGGTCCAGGCGAAGATGTCGAGATGCACATAGGCCCCAGCCTTCTCGACGAAGCGGTTGAGGAAGAGGGCCGCGGTGATCGAGCCGGCAAAGCCGCCGCCCGGGGCGTTGTTGAGATCGGCGACCTTGGAATCGAGCATGGCGTCATAGGGGGGCCAGAGCGGCAGGCGCCAGAGCGGATCGTTCTCCCGGGCGGCATGGGCGAGGAGATCGGTCGCCACCTTCTCGTCGCGGCAGAACAAAGGCGGCAGGTCGGGGCCGAGGGCGACGCGGGCGGCACCTGTCAGCGTCGCCATGTCGACGATCAGCTCCGGCGCTTCCTCATCGGCAAGCGCGAGGGCGTCGGCGAGCACGAGGCGGCCCTCGGCGTCGGTATTGCCGATCTCCACGCTCAACCCCTTGCGCGAGGCCAGGATGTCGCTGGGCCGGAAGGCATCGCCGGAAATCGCGTTCTCGACGGCCGAGATCAGCACGCGCAGGCGCAGCTTGAGGCCGGCGGCCATGATCATGCTGGCGCAGGCGAGCACCGAGGCGGCTCCACCCATGTCCTTCTTCATCAGCAGCATGCTGGCCGACGGCTTGATGTCGAGGCCGCCGGTGTCGAAGATCACGCCCTTGCCGACCAGTGTCACCTTGGGATGGGAAGGATCACCCCAGGTGAGGTCGACAAGCCGCGGCGCGCGCGAGGAGGCCCGGCCGACGGCATGGATCATCGGAAAATTCTCGGCCAGCAGTTCCTCGCCGACCACGACCCGGAACGCGGCACCATGCCGCTCGGCCAGGGCACGGGCCGCCTCAGCCAGTTCCGCCGGGCCGAGGTCATTGGCCGGCGTGTTGACGAGATCGCGCCCGAGCGCCACAGCCTCGGCAATCGACAGGATTTCATCGCGGTCGATACCATCGGGTGCGACCAGCTGTACGGCCTTGATATCGTTGCGCTTGTAGCGACCGAAACGATAGAGGCTCAAAACCCAGCCGAGCGCTGCGAGCCGGTCGTCATGGCTGGCATTGGCGAAGCGATAGGTGCCCACGGGCAGGAGGGTGGCGAGCTTGCCGGGCAGGAAGCCGTCACGATGGCGGGCCGATTCGCCCTCGAGGCCGAAGATCACCCCGGCGAGGTTGCCGTCAGGTCCCGGCAGAACGAGGTGGCGGCCGGCGCTTGCCTCGAAACCGTTGGCGACGATCCAGTCCCGCTGCGACGGAGACAGGCGCTCCAGCACCGCGCCGGCGGTCTCCTTGGTGGCGAACCAGATGGGAACGGCCTGTTCGGCAGCGGCAAGCAGAGGCTCGGACATGGTGCAACTTTCAAGGTTCGGGGAAGATCTCGTCGATGCGCCCGCTCAACCGGTAGGACAGCAGGCCGATCCACTCACGCACGGCAAGGTTCATCTGGCGCAGCCCGTCGCTCATCGCATAGAAGGGCCGCATGCCATCCTGCGGACCCGCCGTGCGATAATTGACGGGATAGGCCATTACATCGAAGCCAGCCTTGCGAAACAAGGCCATCGAGCGCGGCATGTGGTAGCCGGAGGTGACCAGCAGATAGGTCTCGCCGGGCTTGGGCTTGAGAAGGTCATAGGTGAAGACGGCATTCTCATAGGTATCGCGCGAGCGGTTCTCGAACAGCATGCGCTCATCGGGAATGCCGAAACTGCGAAAGAGCTGCCTGGAGGCATCCGCCTCGGTGATATCGCCCCAGATCTGGCCGGCAAGCGAGCCGACGCCGCCGGTGAAGATGATGCGGGCATCGGGAAACTGGCGCGACAGGCCGGCGATAGCCGTCATACGTTCGGCCGAATCGGTCAGGGCCGTCTCATGCCGCGTGGTGGAGATGTGGGTGTCCACCGCGCCGCCCAGCACGATGATGCCGGCTATCCTGGTCTGGGGCGCGATCGCAGCCTGGGGAAAGCGTTCCTCCAGCGGCTGGATCAGCCAATTGCCGAGCGGCGACCAGCCCATCACCGCGAAGGCCAGCAGCGCGAAGCCCATCAGGAAGCGGCCGAAGCGTTGCACGCGGTGAATGAAGCTGAGGAGCAGGCCGACGAGGCCGAGCACCAGGGCCGCGTTGGAGGGCAGGATCAGGAAGCCCAGGGTCTTGGCGAGATAATAGAACATGAGATGCGTTGTCAGGGTGGCGGCATTTGGGGGGCGGGTCTTCAGACCCGCCTTTCTCGATCCAGCGAGCGTGGCATTTCCAGGCTGATCGGAAGGCCAGCTCCCCGATCGGGCCTACGCCGCGTCGGCCTTGAGGAAGCGCTGGTCGGCGAGGTCGAGCTGCCGGCGCAGGCGCACGATGGTAAGGCTGTCGTCGACCGCGCAATTGTCGTGGCTGAGCAGCTCGCCCTTGCGGATCGGCTTGGTGACGCGGGCCCGCTCGGCCAGGCCCAGAGGCAGCAACCGCTCCCGCCTGGCATCGGCCCAGCGCATCGACCAGCCGCGATAATCATATTCGCCGATGCGGCCGAGCACGGTGCCGGGAGCGAGGTCGCGCTTGGCCACCGCTGCCGTCTCCGCCACGGGATGGTCGAGCGGCTGCAGGTCGGCGGTACCGTAGAGCACGGCACGCGCGGCAGTGAGCGGCGTTTCCAGGCTGGTCAGATGATAGGGCCGGTGCAGGGTGAAGAACGGACCCTTGCCGACATGCAGGTCCGTCATGCGCTCGAGCACGCGCGGATGGTTGGGCTCGACCACGCAGAACACGCCCGGGGCCACGCCCTTGCCGATGGTGTAGTCGACACAGCCGCGCTTGGAGAGCACGCCGCCATGGCTGACCGGGATCAGCACCTCGGCAAGCTCCTCCTTGCTGGCACGGGGGCCGTGCAAGCCGGGCTTGTCCGGCTCGAGACCGGTGGCATTGGCGAGGGCCACCATCTCCACCATGGTCTTGGAGCCGTCGACGAATTCCACCAGCACGCGCGGATTCATGTCGCGCGCCGTCGCCTCGGCGACATAGTCGTCGGGCACGGCGTCGAAATTGAGGGCGTTGTTCTTGCCCTTGCCGGCGGCGACCACTGTCATGCCGAGGGTGCGGGCAAAGCAGACCAGTTCGAGCGCGGCGGCCGGTTCGTCGCCGGCCGCGCCGGTATAGATCACGCCCGCCTTCTCCGCCTCGGCCTTGAAATGGCGGCCGATGGTGATGTCGGCCTCGACATTGAGCATGACGATATGCTTGCCGTGCCGGATGGCGGCCTCCGCCACGATGGCCCCGGATTCGGGATGGCCGGTGGCATCGATGATCACTTCGATGCGGCCGGCGGCGGCCAGCGCCTCCAGGTCGGTGGTGATGGCGATGCGCCCGGTCTCGATGGCCCGGTCGATCGCCGAGGCGTTGGTGACCTCGACGAGCTCGTCCAGCCGATGCCCGGCGCTCAGGGCGGCCGCGATGGCATTCTGCGGTCGCGATCGCACGGCGACGGCGCCGATGCGGATGCCCTGCATCAGCGCGATCTGCACGATGAGGTCGGTGCCCATCTGGCCGGCTCCGACCAGGCCGATGGTAACAGGGCCCTTGTCGCGGGCGCGTTCCATCAGATCGGCAGCAAAAGAGGGGTTCATCGGGCGCTCCGCAATCTCGTCATGCACCGTCTAACCACCAAATCGTGGCGCTGCAAAGGGAAATGGCCATGTCCTTTCGGTGCAGATCGTCGCCTTTTCGGACAAGGGACGGCCCCTGGAGCAAAGCGCGTTTGGATGGAAACACTGGTTTGCTCTCACCTTTTGGTTCGACGCGCCTTTGCGATTCTTGGCGATTCCGCCAAATCGCAAAACGCTACGGCGCTCAGGCGCCGAAACGTTCCGCCCGGTAGGCGGAGGGGTCGACGAAAGGTTTTTCGCCGGTGATCATCTCGGCCAGGAGCCGGCCGGTGGCCGGGCCGAGGGTGAAGCCGAGATGCTGGTGGCCGAAGGCCAGCCAGAGGCTGTCGTGGCGCGGCGCCTTGCCGATGACCGGGCGCGAGTCGGGGAAGATCGGCCTCGATCCCATCCAGGGCTCGGCCTCGGCGCGCTCACCGAGCGGAAAGAGCTTGCGGGCGAGCCGTTCCGTGCGCTCGACCTGCACGGGTGTCCTCGGGGCATCGCGCCGCGCGAATTCGGCGCCGGTGGTGAGGCGGATGCCGCCCGCCATCGGTGTGATGACGAAGCCGCCCTGCTCGTCGAGCACGGGGCGGCTGAGGCCGGCATTGCCCTCGGCACGGTAATGCATGTGATAGCCGCGCTTCACCGCGAGCGGGAAGCGATAGCCGAGCGGGGCGAGCACATCCATCGACCAGGGGCCGAGCGCGACGACGGCTTGGCGCGCCTCGATCGGACCGTTCTGCGTGGTGATGCTCCACCCGGAAGCACCCGGACGCAGGCTGCGGGCGTCGCCGATCAGGACCTGCCCGCCGATCGCTTCGAAATGGCCGGCATAAGCCTTGGTGATGCCGCCGGGATCGGAGACGCTGTGTGGATCCTGCCAATGCACGCCCGCGGTGAAATCGGTCCGGAGATTGGGTTCGAGCGCCAGAGCTTCGTCGCGCGTCAGCGCCTTCACCCGGTAGCCGAACTCGGCGGCGAGGGGAAATTCCCGCTTCTCGGCTTCGAACGCCTTCTCGCTGCGATAGACCTTGAGCCAGCCCGTGTCGCGGAACAGGGCGTCGGCGCCGGCCTTGCTCGCCAAGGCGCGGTGCTCGGCCACGGTGGCGCTGAGCAAAGGCTGCATCATCCGGGCGGTGGCGAGAAGCCGGTCCGGGGCGGAGTTGCGCCAATAGGCGAGCAGCCAGGGTGCCAGCGCCGGCAGGGCCGTCCAATGGTAGTTGGCGCCGGGATAGCGCTTGAGCACGACGTCTGCGAGGGCGGACAGGCTGCGCGGGAAGGCGACGGGCAGCAAGGCGGAGCGCTCGACCACGCCGCTATTGCCGTAGGAGGTTTCCTCGCCCGGGCCGCGCCGGTCGACCAGGGCGACGGACCGGCCGCGCTCCTGCAGATGCGCGGCGATCGAGGTGCCGACGATGCCGGCGCCGAGAACCATGACGTCGTAACGCATGGAAAACCCCATTGGTGCTGAAAAGAACTTTGGTATCGAATACGGTTCGGCTGGAGCGACCCGCCGTCAGGTGAGCCTGCGCCCATTCTCGTCCAGCAGCAACACATCCTGAGGGGCAATGGTCACCGCGACGGCCTCGCCGTCATGCCAGACCCTGTCCTCGATGGTGGCATTGGCCTGCAGCCTCAGGCCGGCAAGATCGAGGATATAGGCGGCGGTGCCGCCGAGGTAGGAAGCGGCGATGATGGTGGCGCGCAGCTCGCCGGGATCGCCGCACGGCGGGCCGAGCCGGATGCGCTGGGCCCGTACCACGCCGGTCGCCCTTGTGCCGGCGCGGGCCGACGCCGGTGCGACGGCGACCAGTTGCACGCCATTGTCGAGATGCAGGGCAAGGCGGCCATCGGCCACGCCCATGATCTTGCCCTCGATCAGGTTCGACTGGCCGAGGAAGCTGGCGACGAAGCGGGTGTCCGGGCGCTTGTAGACCTCCTCGGGCGTACCCTGCTGCTCGACCACGCCCTTGTTCATCACCACGATGTGGTCGGACATCGCCAGGGCTTCCTCCTGGTCGTGGGTGACGAAGATCGAGGTGATGCCGATCTCGCGCTGGATGATCTTGAGCTCGGTGCGCATTTCCTCGCGCAGATGCGCGTCGAGCGCCGAGAGCGGCTCATCGAGCAGCAGCACGTCCGGCTCGATCACGATGGCGCGGGCGAGGGCAATGCGTTGCTGCTGGCCGCCGGAGAGTTCGGAAGGCAGCTTGCGCTCGACACCCGGCAGGCGGACCATGTCGAGGGCGCGCTTGACCTTGGCGGCGATAGTGGATTTGTCCACGCCGCGATATTTCAGGCCGAAGGCGATATTGTCGTACACGTTCTTATGCGGAAACAGGGCGTAGTTCTGGAAGACCAGGCCGATATTGCGCTTGTGGATCGGCATCGTGTCGATGCGCTTTCCCGCCACCACGATCTCGCCGGCCGTCGGCTGCACCAGGCCGGCGATCGAGCGAAGGATCGTGGTCTTACCGCAGCCCGAGGGGCCGAGCAGGGTGACGAAGTCGCCCTTGCGAATGGTGAGGTTGACGTCCTTGACGGCAACGAAATCGCCATAGGCCAGATTGACATTGGTGAGTTCCACGGCCGTTGGCTTGGTCATCAGTCACGCTCTCGTTTTTAACTTCGGCTGCGAATGCAGCCGGGCCGGCAAAGCTCGCCAGCCCGGAGTTCAGAGGGAGATCAAGCGCCCTTGGCGATGCGGTCCCAGGTCTTGGTCCACTCGTCCGTGTGCTTGTCCCAATAGGCGGCGTCGGCGAAGGTCAGCGAAGCCATCTTGCCGGTGGGGTCGAAGGCCGGCAGCGCCTTGACCTTGTCGGTCAGCTTCACCTTGGTGGGATCGAGGGCGGGCGGATAGCTCTGCCCCTCCGCCACCGCGATCATCACTTCGGGCTGCAGCATGAAGTTGAGCAGTTCCTCGCATTCGGCCATCGGGGCGCCCTTGAGCACCAGCAGGTCCTCCATCCAGGCATAGGAGCCGGGCGGATCGAGATAGCCGATCGGCGCGCCCTGGGCCTGCAGGGCGGCGACACGTCCCGACCAGGCATCGGTGACCACCACCTCGCCCTTAGAGAGCAGGTCCATCAGCTCGGCGCCCGACGACCAGTATTTCTTGGCAAGGTCGCGCTGCTCGCGCACCTTGTCCCAGACGGCATCGATGTCCTTGATGGCGTTGGGGTCCTGGCCCAGAGCGAGCGCCGCATACCAGACGCGGGTGATCATGTTGCCATAGCCGCCGATCTTGTCCTTGTATTTGGGATCGAACAGCAGATTGACGCCCTTCTCCTTGGCCTCGGCTTCGGAAATCACCTTGGTGTTGTAGGCGATGCCGGTGGTGCCGTAGTCATAGGGCACGCAGGACAGGTCCGGTGAGATCTTGCGGAACGGCTCGAACATCACCTGCATGATGTTGGCCATATTGGGGATGTTGGCGTCGTTGAGCTTGGTGGTCAGCCCGGCATCGACATAGCGCTTGTAATATTCGACGCCGGAGGAATGAATCACCTGGAACTCGCCGGGCGAGGCGGTCTTGACCTTGGTGATGATCTCGTTCTCGTCGCCGAAGGTGCCCTGCACCACGTTGTTGCCCGTCTTGGCCGTGTAGGGCTTGAAGGCGTATTTATCCATCGCCTCCTGAACGCTGCCGCCCCAGCCGTCGAAGCGCACGTCCTTGGCGGCGGCGAGCGCCGAGCCGCCCCATTTCAGATTGATGCCGGCCCCGGCCGCCGCCGCCGCGGTGAGGCCGAGGAAGGTGCGGCGGCTCATGCCGCCATTGAGATAACGCTCCTTGAGGCGCTCCAGGCGCCTGGTCTGCGACATTGTCATTGGTCTGGTTCCCCTCCTGGTGGTTTTATGACTGGCCCTAGCGAATGCCGCGGGCGAGATAGCGGGCCAGGCCGCCGCCGATGAGCGGCACGCCCACGGTCAGCAGGATCATCAGCGCGCCGAGGGCGTTGATCTCCGGGCTGATGGAAACTTTCAGCATCGACAGGATCTGCGTCGGCATGGTCTCGACGCCCGAGGGGCGCCAGAACAGGCTGGCGGTGACGTTGTCGAAGGAAATGGTGAAGACCAGCAGCAGGCTGGCGATGACGGCCGGCATCAAGAGCGGCAGGGTGATCTCGCGGAAGGTGTGGAACCGGTTGGCGCCGAGCGACAGGGCCGCCTCCTCATAGACCCGCCGGATGCCCACCAGCCGCGACTGCACCACCAGGATGACATAGGGCAGCGCCAGCATGATATGGCCAAGCACCAGCAGCACCAGCGTGCGCGGCTGCTGGGCCCAGCGCATCAAAAGCAGCAGGCCGACACCGAGCACCGTCTCCGGCACCAGGGCCGGGGCGATCAGCAGCGTGTTGATGAACTGCTTGCCCGGGAAGTCGTAGCGCACCAGCGCCATCGCCCCCATGATACCGAGCACCGTGCAGACCACCGCGGTGATCAGGGCGACCCAGAGCGAAGTCTTGAAGGCGCGGATCACCGCCTCGTTCTCCATCAGCTTGCCGTACCAGCGCAGGCTGAAGCCGGTCATCGGGAAGCCGCCAAACTGCGAATCGTTGAAGGAGAGGATCACCACCACCAGGATCGGTGCGAACATGAAGATGTAGACAAGGATGGTGAAGACCTTCACGGCCTGCCAGGACCAGTCCTTTTCCGCGCCGGGCAGCTCGCTCATTGGCTCAACCCCTTGAAGATGCGCGACAGGCCCATATAGCGGCTGTAGATCGTAGCCACGATGCCGAGCAGCACCAGCAGCACGAGGGAGAGTGTCGAGCCCAGCGGCCAGTTCAGCTGCGTCATGATGGTGTCGTAGATCAGATTGCCGAACAACGCGTCGCGGGTGGAGCCCAGCACCTGCGGGGTGACGTAGCTGCCCGCCGCCAGCACGAAGCAGAGCAAGAGGCCCGCCATCAGGCCCGGCAGGGACAGCGGCAGCACCACCTCACGGAAGGCCTGGCCCTGGGTGCAGCCGAGCGTGCGCGCCGCCGAGATCAGGTTGCGGTCGATGCCTTCGAGGCTGACATAGATATTGAGGATCATATAGGGCAGCAGGAAGTGGATCATGCCCATGATCACCGAGCCCTGGGTGTAGAGCATGCGCAGCGGCTCGGAGATCAGGCCGAGCTTCATCAGCACCACGTTGATGATGCCCTGTTCGCCCAGGATGTGGATCCAGGAGAAGGTGCGGATGGTGAAGCTGATCCAGAAGGGCACGATCAGGAGCAGCAGCAGCAGCCATTTGTGCCGCGTGCGCGTCATCGCGATGAAATAGGCCGGCGGATAGCCGAGCAGCGCGCAGAGGATGGCGGTGATCGCCGCCACCTTCACGGTCTTCCACAGGAAGAGGTGGTAGAAACTGTCGGTGAAGAACTCGTGCCAGTTCGCGGTAGTGAAGACCTGCTTCTCAACGCCGGCCGTGACGAACTCATAGAAGCTGTACACCGTCATGATGACGATGGGCACCACCATCAGCACGGTCAGGACGATCAGGGTCGGGGAGAGCAGATACCAGGGGCGCAGCCGATCGCGTGCAGAAAGCTGCTGGCCTGCCATCATGTCCCCACGCTGTTCCCTGGAAGTAATATTTGTTTCGTTCAGGGTGGATCTTCTCTAGGCATGTGTCAATTGCCGGACAATACAAATCCGGTCGTGGTTACCACCCGCGCCATGAGGCCTACTGCGATGCTGCTGTCCGATTACCTCGCCCAAGCGGTGCCGCCTGGCCTTGAGGGGCTGAAACCCTTCGTCAAGATGCACGGCCTCAGGAACCACTTCGTGATCTTCGACCAGCGCTTGCATCCCCGTGCCTTGCCTGTGGCCGATATCGTGCGCCTGTGCGACGTCGAGACGGGAGTCGGCGCCGAACAGGTGCTCACCATCGAGGCGCCGACATCCGCTGGGGCCGCCGGTGGGAGCTATGCCCGTATGCGCATTTTCAACATAGACGGGCGTGAGGCCGGGGCTTGCGGCAATGCCACACGCTGCGTCGCTCATCTCCTGCTGGAGGAAAGCGGGCGGGACGAACTGGTGCTGGAGACCGGTGGGGGTCTGTTGGCCTGCCGCCGGGCCGGCCCGATGGCTGTTGCGGTGACGCTCGGGCCGATCGTGATGGGATGGGACCAGATCCCGCTCGCGCATGAGGTCGACACCGCCCATCTGCCGCTCGTCAGCGGGCCGCTTCGCGATGGCCTCGCCCTGAATATCGGCAATCCGCACGCAGTGTTCTTCGTTGGGGAACTCGACGCCGTCGACGTCAGGGCGGTGGCACCAGCCATCCAGAACGATCCTTTGTTCCCGGAGGGCGTCAATGTCGGCGTGGCCGAGGTGGTCGATCGCGGTACGCTGCGCCTCAAGGTCTGGGAGCGCCCGGGTATCCTGACGAAGGCCTGCGGCACCGGCGCCTGTGTCGCTGCCTATGCTGCCCGCCTGCGTGGGCTGATCGACGGCAACAGCGTCACCGTGCATCTGCCGGGCGGGGCGCTGTCCATCGAACTGCTGCCGGATGGCCGCGCGATCATGACCGGGCCGGTGGCTCTGTGCTGCCTCGGCTACGCCTGATGCAAGCGCCTCAGGCGTAATGCAGGCGCCGGCTGAGGCCTGAAACCTCAATGGCTGCAGCGGCCGGGAGGCCTTGGACGCGCGGGCGCGGCGGCGGCATCCGCATGCCGATGGTGAACATCACGGCGCTGGCCGCGGCAAAGGCGGCGAAGGTCAGGAACATGCCGGTGCCCCCGAAAGTGCCGAGCATCAGGCCGCCGAGTGCCGGACCGAAGAAATTGCCGATGGTCGAGAAGGAGTGGGCGCCGAAATAGCTGCCCCGGTTGCGGGCGTTGCAGATGCCGTCCACCAGGAGATATTCGGACGGCACCACCAGGATCTCGCCGATGGTGAACAGCACCATGAAGAGGGCGAAGCCGGTGAAACTGCTGGATGCCAGGAAGCCGAGTTCGCTGGCGAGGATGAGGACGCAGCCCAGCACCATGGCGTGGAGGGCGCCGACCTTTTCGATCAGCCGGCGCGCGAACAGATTGCCGACGAGCACGACCAGCCCGTTGATCGAGAGGAGATAGGCGAAGATGTCGACGCCGCCTTCCATCGTGGCGCCGAGATAGGGCGCCAGGGTGGCCGACCACTGGCCGTAGACGGCCAGCAGAAGAGTGCCGCCGCCAACGAAAAAGGCGAGCCGCGGATCCCGGGCGGCCGAGCGAATACTCTCGACGACGGAAGGTTGCCGATGGCTTTCACTCTTTTCGGCATCGACGGTTTCGGGCGTGCCGAGCAGATGCAGGGCGATGGCGAAGACAGCGTAGATGCATCCGGCCACCATGAACATCGCACTCAGCGCTGTCCCGGCGGCAACACCGATCAGGGGCCCGACAGCCCACCCTGCATTCGCAACCATGTAACGCCATGAAAAATACTTCAGGCGTCGCTCGGGCGGGCAGATGTCGCTCATCAGGGCACGGGATATCGGCTCGTAGACGGCGATCGATACGGCCGCGACGATCTGGGCCGCGCAGAAAGCCGTGACGGATTGGGCAAATCCCATGCCGATCAGGGCCAGGGCCGTCAGTGCCAGCATCAGCACCAGCATGAGGACGCGGCCGACCCTATCCGACAGCGAGCCGGCGAACGGAGCCGCGATGGCACCCAGAAGCGGCCCGGTGCCAAGCAGGATGCCGATGGCGGCAGGTCCCAGGCCGAAGGATTTCTGCAGTTTCACCGCCAGGAAGGACAGGCTCATCGCCCGGGCCACGCTGACGAGACCCGACCCGGCGATCAGGAAATAGACGAAGCGAAGACGGCGCGAATCAGGGTTCATCTGGCGGGTCCGGGTGGCATTGGGACCATTTACTATGGGGTGCTCGGCTTCACCACTTCCTTCCTGGAACCGCCGGCAAGAGGCCGGCGGTTCCAGGGGTCACGTCTTGAAGAAGGCGCGGATCTGCGCCAGGAACTGCGCGGGCGGGCCCGGCTGGGCATAGGTGGCGGCCGCCTCGTCGCGGGCGAGGAAGGCCTGGCCCCGGCGGACCGAAGCTTCGAACGCCTCCGCCAGCCCTGGCTCGGCGGCAAGGACAGGATCGAGATCCTCCTTGCGCAGTTCGAAGATGATGCAGCGGGTCAGCGCCAGGATCGTGCCTGCGTTGGGGGCGCCGGTGATGAGGCCGAGTTCGCCGAAATGGTCGCCCGGCCCCAGTCGTCCCACCACATGCGAATGGTCGCGGATGGTGCGGCTCGCCTCCAGCACGCCGGAGGCCACCACGATCAGGGATGAGAGGGTGCCCCCTTGCGACGCCAGCGTCGCCATCGCTTCGAGATGGCGCTTGATCATTTTGGTGGACAGATCGACCCGTTGCTTCGGCGAGAGCTCGCGAAAGAGCGGAATGTCGCCAAGGAGCTGCTCGGGAGGCAGGGTCTCCAGCGGACCGAGACTGACCTGGACCGGCCCGATCGGCGTGGACATGGCACCCGGATTGACCAGGCGGATGCCGTGATAGTGGAACTGCCGCAGCACCTGGCCGAGCAGCGCGCTCTTGGCCGCGCCGAGATGGTCCGTATGCGCCACCGAAAAGCTGATGTCGTAGCTGTTGGTGCGGGCGCCGATACGCGCCAGCGAGGTTCCGGGGGCGGGGCTGGAGAGAAGCTTGGGCGTCAGCAGCGCGGCATGGCGCAGATATTCCAGGACCAGGTCCGGCCGGGCCGTGGAATCGCAGGCGACCTGGACCGAATCATCACGCCGGGTGCTCGGCCGGCTGCGATTGATCACGCGTGACTTGGAGATCAGGCTGTTGGGGATGGTGACGATGTCGTTGCCATCGGTGCGCACATGGATGGAGCGCCAGTTGATCTGGACGATCACGCCCTCGAAGGAACCGTCGATGCCGATGCGGTCGCCGACCACATAGGGATGTTCGATGCCCACTGCGATGCCGGCGAAGACGTCGGCCAGCGTGTTCTGCAGGGCCAGCGCCAGCACCACGGCAATGATGCCGGAAGTGGCGAGGAGGGCGCGGACGGGCAGGTCGAACACGAAATTGACGATGGCCAGCACGGCGGTGAGATAGGTCAGGCCGGCCAGGAGGTCCGAAGCGATCTTGGGCTGGCTCGATTCGCGCTTCTGCCAGAGGATCAGCGGCAGGATGCCGACCGTCAGCCGCGCGCCCAGCAGCCACCACAAGGCGATCAAGCCGCGCTGCCAGGTGGCGATGCGCGTGTCGGAGTCGAGCATGGGCGCGGCCGGCATGCCGGCGACCCGCAGGATCAGCAGGGTGAACAGGCAGAAAAGGCCAGCGGCGACACCGATGCGCAGCCAGGCTGGCTGCCAGGCGATCCGCCAGTTGAAGATAAGCACGGCCGCCAGGGCCGTGGCGAGGATCAGTTCGGAGAGCAGCGACACCGGGGCCACGCAACTGGTCGAAAGGGCGGCATGATTGCATCACTCCGCGCTGCATGCCAGAGCGGGAATGCGGCATGGCAGCGGCGAAGCCAAACATGGCAAACGTCCGGCCTTTCACGCGCGCTTGCCCGTCTCGTCACACCGGAAGGAATGGCCTTGGAACTGAAATGGCTGGAGGATTTCCTGAGCTTGGCCGAGACGCGCAGCTTCTCGCGCTCGGCGGAGGACCGCAACATCACCCAATCGGCCTTCAGCCGGCGCATTCGGGCGCTCGAAGTCTGGCTCGGCACCGAGTTGCTGGACCGCAGCACCTTTCCGATCACCCTGACCGTCGACGGCCGGCAATTCCGCGAGACGGCCGAGGAAACGGTGCGCCTGCTCACCCTCAGCCGTTCGCAGTTCCGCAGCCGCCAGGAGGGCAGCAAGCTACCGGTGCTGGCCGTCACCGCCCTGCACGCCCTCTGCCTGACCTTCCTGCCGGGCTGGCTTACGGAAATCCGGCGCAAGGTCGGCCCGGTGACGAGCCGCGTGCTGCCGGAGAATTTCCACACCTGCATCCAGGCCCTGGTGGAAGGCGGCTATGATTTCCTGCTCACCTTTCATCATCCCAATATCTCGGTGCCGCTCGATCCCGAACGCTTCGCCTTCCTCACCGTGGGCCGAGACAGCCTGGTGGCGGTGGCGGCTCGGCCGGAACGCCGCAGCTGGCAGGCCGGGGACGAGCGCGTGCCGCTGCTGCATTATTCGCGCGGCTCGTTCCTGGGGCTGCTGGCCGCCATCGCGCAGGCCCGCGAGGGCGCACCGTCGACCTATCTTGCCCATACCAATGAGGGCTCCATGGCCGAGGCCTTGAAATTCATGGCGCTGGACGGCCATGGCGTTGCCTGGCTGCCGCGCAGCCTGGTCGCCGACGAGATCGCCGAGGGAACCCTGATGGTGATCGCGCCGGAAATGCCGATGGATATCCGGCTCTACCGTAGTGCAGATCGCTCGCGGCCGTTCGTCGACCGTGTCTGGAGCGCAGCACGGGCGGCTTCCGGCTGAAGGTTATGCAGATTTGGAATAGGCTTTGCCGCGATAGCATTGGCAGGGATCTTCTGCCGGGCGTATGAGCCTTCCCAGCCTGGCGGAACGGAGCCGGCAAAGCAAGAATCGCTTCGTTCCGCCAGGCTATCCATCACCAACACGCGCTTGCGCGCGCGAAGCTGCAACTCGCCATGATCTGGGGGGAACCCTGGCGCCTGGCCGGAGGAACCTGCCTTGTCTGACACCGCATTCCGCCTCGAGCACGACCTCTTGGGAGACCGCGAGGTGCCCGCGCACGCCTATTATGGCGTCCACACCCTGCGGGCCGTCGAGAACTTCCCGATCAGCGGCCAGACCGTGGCGACCTGCCCGGACCTGATCCGGGCCTTGGCCTCGATCAAGCAGGCGGCCGCGCTCGCCAACCGCGAACTCGGCCTGCTCGACGACAAGCGCACCGCCGCCATCGTGGCGGCCTGCGAGGAGATCAAGGCCGGGGCGCTGCACGACCAGTTCGTGGTCGACCTCATCCAGGGCGGCGCCGGCACCTCGACCAACATGAACGCCAATGAGGTGATCGCCAATCGGGCGCTCGAGCTCATGGGCCATCGGCGCGGCGAGTACGGCCATCTGCATCCCAACGAGCACGTCAATATGGGGCAGAGCACCAACGACGTCTATCCGACTTCGCTGAAGATCGCGGCCTGGTTCGGCATCGGCCGGCTGATCGAGGCGATGGGCGTGCTGCGCCGGGCCTTCGAGACCAAGGCGGAAGAGTTCGCCGACATCCTCAAGATGGGGCGCACGCAGCTCCAGGACGCCGTGCCGATGACGCTGGGCCAGGAATTCGGCACCTATGGCCTGATGCTGGCCGAGGACGAGGCGCGGCTGGCGGAAGCCGCCGGGCTGATTCGCGAGATCAACATGGGCGCCACCGCGATCGGTACCGGCATCACCGCTCATCCGCTCTATGCCGGCATCGTCTGCAAGCGCCTGGCCGAGATCACCGGCATCGACCTGATCACCGCCCCCAATCTGGTCGAGGCCACCCAGGATTGCGGCGCCTTCGTGCAGCTTTCGGGCGTGCTGAAGCGCGTGGCCGTGAAACTCTCCAAGACCTGCAACGATCTGCGCCTGCTCTCCAGCGGACCCAGGGCCGGGCTCAATGAGATCAACCTGCCGGCCCGCCAGGCCGGCTCCTCGATCATGCCGGGCAAGGTCAATCCGGTGATCCCCGAAGTGGTCAACCAGGTTGCCTTCGAGGTGATCGGCAATGACGTCACCATTACCTTCGCGGCCGAGGCCGGACAGCTCCAGCTCAATGCCTTCGAGCCGGTGATCGCCTACAGCCTGTTCCGCAGCGTCGACCATCTCACGGCCGCCTGCCTGACGCTGGAAAAGAACTGCATCACCGGCATTACCGCCAATCGCGAGCGCCTGCGCGCCAGCGTCGAGCAATCGATCGGCATCGTCACGGCACTGAATCCCTATATCGGCTACCGCCATGCCACCGAAGTGGCGATGGAAGCCCATGCCACCGGGCGCGGCGTCTACGAACTCGTGCTGGAGAAAGGGCTGATGCCGCGCGAGCAGCTCGACGCCGTGCTGCGGCCGGAAAACCTCACCCGGCCGCAGCCCTTCGAGATGAAGCTGTAGGCGTCGTTGCGAATGCCTCTCGGCATCAGCCGTTCAGCGTCTTCTGCATGAAGACGAGGTCGAGCCAGCGGCCGAATTTCTGGCCGACTTCGGGCATGCGCGCCGTTTCGGTGAAACCGTAGCGCCGATGCAGGGCGAGCGAGGGCTCGTTTCCAGCCTCGATGCCGCCCAGCATGACATGCTTGCCGGCATCGCGGGCCGCGCCGATCAGGGCATCCAGCAGAGCAGCGCCCGCCCCCTGGCGGCGCGCTGTCCCGGCGACGTAGATCGAGTGCTCGACGGTGTGGCAATAGCCGTCGAAGGGCCGCCAGTCGCCATAGCTGGCATAGCCGATTGCCGTGCCCTCGACGTCGGCGACGAGGATGGGATAGCTCTGGCTCCTGCGCAGGTCGAACCAGGCCTGGCGGTTGGCGAGGTCGACGGCGTTCCAATTCCAGATCGCCGTCGAGTTCAGTACCGCGTCATTGTAGATGGCGAGGATATCGGGCAGGTCATCAGGGGTGGCGGGGCGGATGATCATCGATCCAAATCTTTCCAGAACAGGGTGGTGTCGCAATAGCCGCCCTGCGGCCAGAGTGCGTAACGCGGAATGACGCCGGCCTTCTGCCAGCCGAGTCCTTCATAGAGACGCTCGGCCGAAGAGTCGGTGGCGGTATCGAGGCAGAGCACGATGCGCCCGCTCGCCCGGGCGCTCTCCTCCAGGGCAGCCATCAGCCCGCGGGCGATGCCGAGATTGCGGCCGCGCCGGTGCACCATCAGTTTCTGTACGTCGGCGCGATGGGGCTGGTTCGAGCGGCTTTCCGGGCTGAGCAGCACGGTGCCGACCGGCTTGCCGTCGAGATAGGCGACATGCAGCAGGACGGTGCCCTCTGCCACCCGTGCGGCGACGCCACGCCAGAAGGCTTCGGCTTCCTCTTGGGCGAGCGGCAGCATGAAGCCGATGGAGGCTTCGCCCTCGACGCAGTCGATCAGGATTTCCGCCAGGGCGGGAACGAGCGCTTCGGCCTGTTCGGGCGTTGCGATGGCAATGGTGAGATCGGTCATCGGGGAACCTGTCGCGAGGGGCAGAGCATGACGAAATAGCGCGCCGGCCCGTCCCCTGGATTGTGGAACATCACCAGCCTGTCCAGCCGCATATGCAGGCAATCGCCCGGCTCCAAAGGAAAGGCCTCGCCATCGACCGTCATGGTGAGGCTGCCCGATTGCAGCCAGACCAGCTGGTCGAAGGAGGTTGCCTGCGGTTCGAACGGGATCAGGGCGCCGGCCGGCAGCTCGACCTCGACAAGGTCGAGGATGCCGTTCGCCGTGGCGGGCGAAACCGAGCGGCGCAGATAGCCGGTGGCCGGATCGCGCCAGAGCGGTTGGTCGGCCCGCCGGGCCAGGGGGGAAGCTACCGGCGCCACGGCGGCGAACAGGGTCGACAGGCTGACGCCGAGGCCGCCGGCGAGACGAGCCAGCAATTGGGCGGTGGCACTCGACTCGCCGCGCTCGATGCGCGAAATCATGGCGCGGCTGACGCCGCTGGCCGCGGCGAGCTGATCGATGGTCAGGTGCATCTGGCTGCGCAGTGCCTTGATGCGCCCGCCCAGCTCCGTGTCGATGGTGGCGTCGATTGATTCCATAATGTAAGAATATTTATCCACTATAGTGGAGTCAAGCATGAAGGCCGCTGTTGCAGATCGCCTGGCATGGGCCTAAAACTTAGTTCGTTTTCTTAAGCAACAAACTGGACCTGCCATGCCGGAGACCATTCCCGCCCTCAGCCTCAGCGCTCTCGACGACCTTGCGGGAGTGGTGAAGGCCCTTCCTGTCGATGCCGCCGATGGCCTGATCGAAGCGCTCGCCACGGCAGGCCGTATCGCGATCTATGGCGCCGGGCGCGAAGGGCTGCAGATGCGTGGCCTAGCCATGCGCCTGTTCCATCTCGGGCTCGACGTCCATGTCGTCGCCGACATGACGGTGCCGCCGATCGGTCCCGGCGATCTCCTCTTCGTCTCCTCCGGGCCAGGCGCTTCCAATATCGGCGATGCCTTGATCGGTGTCGCCCGCAAGGCCGGCGCCAAGGTCGCGGTGGTGACGGCCCAGCCCGAAGCCCGCACACCCAAGCTCGCCGATATCGTCTTCACCATTCCGGCCCAGACCATGGCGGATGACCGGGGCGGCGGGGTTTCGGTGCTGCCGATGGGATCGCTGTTCGAGACGGCGCAGATGCTGGTGTTCGAGATCATCGTGCTGAAGCTGCGCAATCGCCTCGGCGAAACCGCCGAGACGATGCGGGCTCGTCACACCAATCTGGAGTGAGGCCATCAGGCTTCTGGCGAGACCTGGTCCTTGAGAAAGGCCGAGACGGCGTCTGAAAAATCATAGCCGTCGAAGGCCGAAAGCGGCACGCCGTGCTCGACCAGGGCCCGCGCACAGCCGACATAGTCCTGCGGCACGACGCTGGCGATATCCTCCGCCTGGCTGGCATAGGAGAGCGTGCCGAGGACGTTGTTGCCGAAGCCGTGCTCGGTGCGCCAATCGGCGCCCTCTTGCAGCAGCAGGCGCAGCATGGCGGCATCGCCCTGGAACATCGCCTTGTTCAGGGCGGTCGCCGACCATTCGTGCTCCTTCACCTCACGGGGCCAGCCCAGGCCGAGCATGACGCGGACGGCCTCGATCGCCCCGTTGCCGGCGAGCTGAGGCAGGGTCCTGAGCTGTCTTTCCGAAAGGCGGGCGAGAACATCCGGCTCCCTTGCCAGGATATCGGCGGCCACGGCCCGGTCGGCCCGCGTGCAGGCCGCGACGAAGGCTTCTTCCTGCGTAAGGTCTTCCTCGACACCCAGCGCCTCGAGCATCGCGACCACGTCGGTGCGGCCCTGCTCCTGGGCAAAACGATAGAGGCTGATTCCGCCAGGCCCCTTGCCACGGGGATCGGCGCCGGCGTCCAGCAAGGCCCGGACATGGGCGCTGGAGCGTCCGCGCAGGATGGCATGGTGGATCCAGGCCTGCTCCCTGGCGTCGCCGCCATGGGCGAGCAGCAGGCGGAGCGTGTCGAGCTTGTCGAAATCGAGCACGCGGCCCAGCGCATTGGTGCCGGTGACGCGTGCGCCGGCGGCGAGCAGCAGGCGGGTGCCGACGTCGTCGGAACTCTCGACCGAGTGATAGAGGGATTCATTGTCGTTCGGATCGGCACCCGTCTCGAGCAGCAGCCGGATCATCGCCTCGTCATGCGTGCGCCCCGCGGCGCCATAGAGCACGGAAAGCGGCGAATCCGGCCAGCGTGGGTCCGTCCAGCTGGCATTGACGTCCGCGCCATGAGCGAGCAGCAGGCGGGCGCAGGCGAGCAGCGGCTCCTTGAAGTCCGGCTCGCGGATGAGGCCGGAATGGCTGACGCCGATCAGGGGCGGCATGGCCAGAGGGCCGCCGCTGCGGTTCACGAAGGCCGGATCCTCGGCGATGAGGGCCCTGAGCCGGACTTCGTCGCCGGTGACGCAGGCGAGCCAGGGATCCTGTCCGAACAGGGCCGGCTGTTCGGCGAGGGTGCGGCGCGCCAGATGACGCTGGGCGGCATTGCCCTCCAGCACCCAGGCGAGCCAGGTCCGCAGCCGCTCGGCCGCGACGCTGCGCGTCCACTCGACATAGTGCTTGAGTTCGCTCCAGGAGCGGAAGCCGTAGTCGCGTGCGATGACGGACTGGGCGTCGTGCAGAGCGAGCTCGCGGCCGGCGAGCCCTGCCGGATCGAGGCCCCGCGCCGACGGCAGAAGCTCGGCGAAGCGGCGAA
Source organism: Labrys sp. E2SS-1L (assembly GCF_057073705.1). Lineage (NCBI taxonomy): Bacteria > Pseudomonadati > Pseudomonadota > Alphaproteobacteria > Hyphomicrobiales > Xanthobacteraceae > Labrys > Labrys sp. E2SS-1L. Next base: position 867,512 of record NZ_CP172712.1, read on the forward strand.
GCGCCTCGCTCTCGCCGTTGCGGGCGGCGCGCAATAGCTGCTTGGCCTGGTTCTTGAGATGCGAAAGGTCGGGCGAAACCGGAAGGGTCTTCATGGTGCCTCCATGTGCGCAGGGCCGAAGACCCGCAATCGGCTGCACAGGGGCAGGTCGTCCTGGTGTCGATGATTGTGAGGGGGCTGTGCCCTTCCCGCGGGTCCGGAGGCGTCTCGCAGCGCCGATAGGGAGCTTAGGAGTTTTCATGCCTGGATGGAAGCCCTGCCCGGTCGCGGAGCAGCCACCTTTCATTCGGAGAAGAAGGACCCTACGCGCTGGCGCTCCGGGTCTTGCCGAGCGATGACATCAGGTCGCCGAAGCGCTCGCCCTGCACGGCGACATGGGCTCGCAGCTGCTCGGCGGCATGCTGGGCCTCCCCGGCGCGGATGGCGGCGACCACCGCCTCATGCTCGGCCTGCGAGGTCCCCATGCGATTGCGCACGCGCAGCTGCAGGCGGCGGAAGGGAGCCAGGCGCTTGTTGAGGGCCACGGCCTGGCTCGCGAGGAACTTGTTGCCGCTGGCGCGGTAGATGACGCGATGAAACGTCTCGTTCTCATAGTAATAGCTGTCGGGATCACCATTGGCGGCCGCCTCCTGGCAGGCCGCCAGGGCCGCCACGAGAGCCTGCTCGTCCTCGGGCAGGAGACGGCGGGCGGCGAGGCGCCCGCACATCGCCTCCAGTTCCGCCATGACCTCGAACATTTCCATGAGCTGGCTGGCGTCAGGCGCGCTGACGATGGCACCCCGGCGGGTTCGCAGCTCCACCAGCCCGGCGGCGGCGAGCTGCTGCAGCGCCTCGCGGATCGGCGTGCGCGACACGCCGAAACGCTCGGCCAGGGACACTTCGTCAAGACGCTCACCCGGCTTCAGCTGCCCGGTGGCAATCTCGTCCTCGATCGAATCCCGCAATTGGGTGGCTCGGCGCTCGGTCATAGGCCCATATCGCGCCTTCTGCCGATGCCGGCAAGCCGTGATTGCCTTTACGGCGCCGTGGAAGGCGAGGCATGCCGGTTCGGCCGCCTCGCCTGTTTGCATCAGGCTGGCTTGAGCGCCGGCGGCAGCCTGTTCTGCGGCCAGCCCGTGGCCTGCTCATAGGCGTAAGCGAGCTGCAGCACGGACATCTCGGCATGGTTGCGGCCCACGAGCTGCATGCCCATGGGCAGCCCGCGTTCGTTGAAGCCGGCAGGCACGCTCATCGCCGGGCAGCCCGACATGGTGACCGGGATCACCACCTCCATCCAGCGATGATAGGTATCCATGGCGCGGCCGTTGACCTCCTTGGGCCAATGCGTGGTGGCGTCGAAGGGGAACACCTGCGCCGACGGCAGGATGAAGTAGTCATAGCGCTCCATGAAGGTGCGGACCGCCTGATACCACTGCGTGCGGGCGGCGGCGGCATCGGAGAGCTGGACGGCGCTGAGCTTCAGATAGTTTTCGATCTCCCATTGCGCCTCCGGCTTGAGCAGGGCGCGCTTGGCCGGATCGTCATAGAGCACCTTCAGGCCTGAGCCGGTCTGCCAGGCGCGCAGCGGCAGCCAGTTGCGCCAGACATTCTCGATCGGATAATCGGGCCGGGCTTCCTCGACGGTGCAGCCGAGCGTTTCGAAGGTCTTGAGCGCCGTCTTGCAGAGCTCGAGCACGCCCGGTTCGAAGGGCAGGTAGCCGCCGCAATCGCCGAGCCAGGCGATGCGCACGCCCTTGAGATCGCGCTTCAAGGGCTCGGTGAAGCGGGTGGGATCCTCGTGGAGGGAAAGAGGCGCGGCAGCGTGGTAGCCCGACTGCACCGCGAGCAGCAGGGCAAGATCCGAGACATTGCGCGCCATCGGCCCGTTCACGCCCAGCGCGGCATCGAACACATCGGCACCGGGCGAGGGCACCCGCCCGAAGGAGGTGCGGAAGCCCAGCACATTGTTGAAGGCCGACGGGTTGCGCAGCGAGCCGGCATGGTCGCTGCCATCGGCGACCGGAAGCATGCGCATGGCCAGGGACACTGCGGCGCCACCGCTGCTGCCGCCCGAGGTCTTGCTGTGGTCATAGGCGTTCAGCGTGGTGCCGAAGACCTGGTTGTAGGTCTGCGACCCCAGCCCGAACTCCGGCGTGTTGGTCTTGCCGATGACGATGCTGCCTGCACGCTTCATGCGGTCGACGAAGATCGCATCGGCCTTGGGAATGCGATCCTTGAACAGAGGCGAGCCCTGCGTGGTGGGGATGCCCTTGGTATCGGCGAGGTCCTTGATCGCCTGCGGGAAGCCATGCATCCAGCCGGCATAGTCACCGCGGGCGAGCTGGGCGTCGCGTTCCCCGGCCTGCTTGAGGAGGTCGCCGCGATCCTGTCGGGAAACGATGGCGTTGACCGTGGGATTGAAACGGTCGATGTGATCGAGATAGGCCGTCATCACCTCCACGCAGGAGATGGATTTCGACTTGATCGCCTGCGAAAGCGGAATGGCATCCATCATCACGATGTCGGAGGGCGCTGTTTTTGCCAGGGCCCGGCCGGACCAGGCCGCCTGGCCGACAAGAGCGGCCGATGCCGCGCCCGCCAAACCCTTCGCGCTCAGATTCAGGAAACCGCGTCTGCTGATGCCACGCTCCTGCGTGGGTTGCGATATGCCGCCGCTTTGCTTGCTGGCCATGGGACACCTCCTCGATCAGCCTTCTGGGTGAGGCCGTGTCCACACACTGTCAGACTCTGTGTCACCGAGCAATTAAATTGTATACAAAAATATAGATTAAAAATACATAAGAAGCATTTACTTATGCAATAAGCGAACCGAGTTTCTGCGATCTGCTTGAGGTCGACGGCGCGCGTCGTCGCCCGGCGCGCATGGTGCGGGCCTCAGTCAGTCGCGACCGCAAGCTCGGCATGAAGAGAGTGGCTTTCGCAATGGGACGCCGGGACTCTGCTGCGCGCCGCTTGTGCCTAGATGCCGCCGACCGTTTTCCGATCGGATGCACCAGACTCCAGGAATCGCGCCCGGCGCCGCGGTTACCCTCGGTCTTCGACCAGCGCTGCCAGCTGCCCTATCACGGTGCCCCAACCGTCATGGAAGCCCATCTTTTCATGCAGGGCGCGGTCGCCATTGCTCTTGTGCATGACATGGGCAGTGTAGCCGGTTCCGTCCGGATGGTCGGCGAAATCGATGACCGCCGTGATGAAAGGCTGTTCGGCGGGGCGCCAGCCACTGGTGAGCGCATTGGTGAAGACGATGCGCTGCCGGTCGTCGACAGTCAGGAAGCAGGCGTCGAGATGGGGCTGGAAGCTGCCGCCATTCTCGCTGATCCGGGTCACGAAAGCACCGCCCGGCGACAGGTCCATCTCGACGACCTGGCATCGGGCAGGAGCAGGTACCCACCATTGTTCGAAGAGGGCGGGTTGGGTCCAGGCCTGCCACACGGTGGCCCGCGGGGCCTTGATGATGCGGGTGATGCGGAGGTCGCGTTCGGGATCGAAGTGACGGCTCACGTCGGCGGCTCCTTGTCGAGCAGGGTGGCAACCAGGCGCTCCAACCTGTCGGTTCGACCTTCCCACACGGCGTGCTGGGCGGCCAGCCAGCCCTCGACCGCGGCGAAAGCCTGTTTCTCGATGGTGCAGGTTCGCACGCGCCCCTGCTTGCGGGTGCTGATCAGGCCCGTGTCCTCGAGCATGCGAATATGTTTCATGAAGGAGGGCAGGGCCATGTCGAAGGGCTCGGCGAGGTCGCTGATGCTGGCCGGCCCCTGCCCCAGGCGTCCGAGCACGGCGCGACGGGTTGGATCCGCCAGGGCCAGGAAGATCTCGTCGAGCTGCTCGGTACGATAAGCCATCAGGCTAAGTATCAAATCGGCGCCCAAACCGCAAGGACCTCGTCCGGCCTGCGCTTCGAACCCCGTCTCCGGCCAGCCTTCCCGGGCGGCAAATATACAATTCAAACAATTTGAATAATAATTATGACTCTAAATCGAACGTACGAGCGTATTGTTGATTGCCATGACCCTCAGTCTCGATAATATGAAGGTATGAGTGACGAAAGGTAGTTGCACGTCAACGACCCAGGCGGATCGATCAAAATGTCGATCGCCCCGGCTGAAGCAAGCGACGTATCGGTAACTGGACAGTCTGATGCCAGGCTGAGTTGGAGGAAATAATGTCCTGGTTGGTTTGCATCCTCCTATACTGCTTGTCTTCCTCGATCATGGCTTCTTTGCTCGGACAATTGCTCCGTGAGGAACGCGTTTCCTGAACGCAACGGCATGCGAAGAATTCTCTCCTTCGTGAGGGCAGAGCCAACCAATACCGCGGCAATTGCATGAATCACCGTGCCGGCCTTTGATGACGACAAGGCGTGCCCCCGGCGTGCCGCCACTTGGGCTTGGGACAAGGTATCGACATGGCGCTGCGCTTTCTGATGGATGGACCCGAGGGGGCCGGGGTCACCCTCCTGCTCGCGCACGGGGCCGGGGCTCCGATGGATTCGGCCGCAATGTCGGCCAGTACTGAGGCGCTCGCTGCGGCCGGATTGCGCGTTGCCCGGTTCGAATTCGACTATATGGCGGCCCGGCGCCAATCGGGTGCCCGCAAGCCGCCGCCGCGGGCGGAGACGCTGGAAGGCGAATATCGCGCCGCCATTCAGGCATTGGGAGCGGCTGGCCCTCTCATCATCGGCGGCAAGTCGATGGGCGGCCGCGTCGCCAGCCTGATCGCCGACGATCTCCATGCCGAGGGCCGCATCGCCGGCCTGCTCTGCCTCGGCTATCCCTTCCATCCCATCGGCAAGTCCGAGCAGTTGCGCACCGCCCATCTCGCCGGCATGCGCACGCCGGCCCTGATCGCCCAGGGAACGCGCGATCTTTTCGGCACGCGGGACGAGGTTGCGACCTACGCCTTGTCGCCTCGCATCGAGATCCTGTGGCTGGAGGATGGCGACCATGACCTCAAGCCGCGCAAGGCCGTCTCCGGCTTTTCGGCCGCCGATCACCTGCGTACCATGGCCGCTCGCGTTTCGGCCTGGGCCGCCCGCATCACGAAGTCATGACGGCAGCGTGCCGAGAAAGTCGAGCACCGCCCGGCTGAAAAGCGCCGGCCGCTGCAGCGGCGCGAAATGGCTCACGCCCGGCAGAATGGTCAGCGTCGCACCGGGAATGGTGCGGGCCAGATAGGCGGCATGGTCGGGTCGGATGAACTCATCATGCTCGCCCAGCACGATTTGCACCGGTACATCGATAACGCTTAGATCGTTCGCGCTATAATTGGGTTGGGTGCGCATCATCTCGCTGACGGCGGCAACAAAGGGCTCGAAGCTGTCGGGCGTGGCTGACAGCGCGGCGTAATCCTGGCGATGGCGCGCAAAGCAGCGGTCGAGTGCCGTGCTGGGCTCCATCTCCTTGGTGCCGCTGGGGTCCATATTGCAGGCGAAGAAAAAGACGCCCTCCGCGCGCGTGGGATACTGGGCGGCCAGCACCAGGGCAATGCAGGCGCCGTCGCTCCAGCCGACGAAGCGGGCCTTCTCGAGGCCGAGCCGATCCATCACCGCCAGCACGTCGGAGGCCATCAGCTCATAGGAATAGGGCCTGTCGTCGCGTGTGCTGCGGCCGTGGCCGCGGCTGTCGACCAGCACGACGCGATAGCCGGCGGCCCGCAGATCATTCAGTTGGTAGCCCCAGTTGCCGGCGTGGCCGAGACCGCCATGCAGCAGGATCACCGGCGGCCCGTCGCCATAGGACGCATGCCAGATGCGGGCGCCGTCATGCTCGAGCCAGCCCTCGATATCGGCCGGCGGCAGCGGCGGGGCGCCATAGGCGTGGAAATGGCTGAGATCGTCATCCTGCGTGCTCATGGCCGTTCCTTCCTGTCCCGGTAGCAATCCGGGGGTCCTTGGTGTCGGTTTACCACATCCGGACCAATTGCAAACAGCAAGTGCTCTTGTTCAGGCAGGCAGCCCCTGGCCGATCCCGCCCGCTTCATTCGCTCAGCAGGCCATGACGCCGGTGCCAGTCGTCCAGCGATTCCTCGGGATAGGTATCGAAATGCAGATAGCCGGGACCGGATGGTACATCGACCCAATCCGGTGCATCCGCGAGCATCATCTCCACGATTTCCGGCGGCTTCGGCAGCGGCGTATCGATCGCCGAGGCATGGGGATGGACCAGCTCCGGCCAGCGCGGATCCCACAGCCAGAGCGCGCTGCCGCACTCCCCGCAGAAATGCCGCCCGGCCGGCGAGCGCTGGTCGGGCTGTCCCTCTTCGCGCAACACGGCGTGATAGACGCGCAGATGCTCGCGCCCCTCCACCTTCAGGCTGTCGGCGTGGGCGCCGAGATTGATGGCATAGCCGCCCGATCCCGCCGTCTTGCGGCAGATCGAGCAGTGGCAATGCATGAAGGGGGCGGGGCTCATTGCATCGACGCTGAACGTCACGGCGCGGCAATGACAGGATCCTTTCAGCAGCATGTGCGTTTCCCTATAGTTTTGGTCCAGGTGGACGAGATGATCGGCTTTCGGCCGGAGCCTCCTCGCCATCCAATCCGGAAAGGATGACCCTTGAAAGGCAGATTCGTCATCATCGCCGCCGCAGCCCTGCTGTCCTCCTCCGCTGCGCAGGCGGGCGAGTATGCGCCGCTCGACTGCGCCAAGGCGGCCTCGCCGGCCGAAAAGGCCGTCTGCGGCAGTTACGCCCTCGGTCAGGCCGAAGCCCGCATGGCCACGCTCTACGGCGTCTCGATGTCGCTGGTGGCAATGGGCCAGCGCGGCAATATCGGCGAGGCCCAGCAGGCCTGGATCAAGACGCGCGAGGCCTGCGGCGCCGACACCGCTTGCCTCGACAAGGTCTATGGCGAGAGGATCGGCATGCTGGACGAGGTCATCCGCAACATCGCTTCGCACGGCCCGTTCTAGCCGGAGAGCCGGCAGGCCCCGCAAACCGGGGCCTGCGGCGGCCTGGAATCCCCATTTGTCCTTGGCGTTGCAATCCCTTCCTGCTATTGCGCGCGGATGAGCGAAGAACTGATCGAAAATATCCGGAATTTCTCCATCGTGGCCCATATCGACCACGGCAAGTCCACCCTTGCCGATCGTCTGATCCAGGCCACGGGCACGCTGACCGACCGCGAAATGGTCGAGCAGGTGCTCGATTCCATGGATATCGAGCGCGAGCGCGGCATCACCATCAAGGCGCAGACCGTGCGCCTGAACTATCGTGCCCAGGACGGCAAGGACTATGTCCTCAATTTGATGGACACGCCCGGCCATGTCGACTTCGCCTATGAGGTCTCACGCTCGCTGGCGGCCTGTGAGGGCTCGCTCCTGGTGGTCGATGCCTCCCAAGGCGTCGAGGCGCAGACACTCGCCAATGTCTATCACGCCATCGATGCCAATCACGAGCTGGTGCCGGTGCTCAACAAGATCGACCTGCCGGCGGCCGAGCCCGATCGCATCAAGCAGCAGATCGAGGACGTGATCGGCATCGACGCCTCCGAGGCCGTGCCGATCTCGGCCAAGACCGGCCTCAACATCGACCTGGTGCTGGAAGCCATCGTCACCCGCCTGCCGGCGCCCAAGGGCGACCGCAACGCCCCGCTCAAGGCGTTGCTGGTGGATAGCTGGTACGACGCCTATCTCGGCGTGGTCGTGCTGGTGCGCATCTTCGACGGCACGCTCAAGAAGGGCCAGCGCGTCAAGATGATCGGCACCAACGCCCAATACGAGGTCGATCGCCTCGGTGTGTTCAGGCCGAAGATGCAGGCCATCGCCGAGCTTGGGCCGGGCGAGATCGGCTTCATCACGGCGGCGATCAAGGAAGTGGCCGATACCCGCGTCGGCGATACCATCACCGACGATCGCAAGAACACCAACATCGTGCCGCTGCCGGGCTTCAAGCCGGCCCAGCCCGTGGTGTTCTGCGGCCTGTTCCCGATGGATGCGGCGCAGTTCGAGGATCTGCGCGCCGCCATGGGGCGGCTTCGCCTCAACGACGCCTCGTTCTCCTTCGAGATGGAATCCTCCGCGGCGCTCGGCTTCGGCTTCCGCTGCGGCTTCCTCGGCCTCCTGCATCTGGAAATCATCCAGGAGCGCCTGGAGCGTGAGTTCAATCTCGACCTGATCGCCACGGCACCCTCTGTCATCTACAAGATCAACATGACCGATGGCAGCCATATCGAGCTGCACAATCCGGTCGACATGCCGGATGTCGTGAAGATCACCTCGATCGAGGAGCCGTGGATCCGCGCCACCATCCTGACGCCGGACGACTATCTCGGCTCGATCCTCAAGCTCTGCCAGGATCGGCGCGGCGTGCAGGTCGACCTCAACTATGTCGGCAAGCGCGCCATGGTGCAGTACGATTTGCCGCTCAACGAGGTGGTGTTCGACTTCTATGACCGCCTGAAGTCGGTATCGAAGGGCTATGCGTCCTTCGACTATCATCTGACCGACTACAAGGAAGGCGATCTGGTCAAGATGCAGATCCTGGTCAATGCCGAGCCGGTGGACGCGCTGTCGATGCTGGTGCATCGCGACCGGGCCGAGAGCCGCGGCCGCGCCATGTGCGAGAAGCTGAAGGACCTCATCCCCCAGCACATGTTCGTCATCCCGATCCAGGCGGCGATCGGCGCCAAGATCATTGCCCGAGAGACCATCCGGGCCTTGCGCAAGGATGTCACCGCCAAGTGCTATGGCGGCGACATTTCCCGCAAGCGGAAGCTTCTGGAGAAGCAGAAGGAAGGCAAGAAGAAGATGCGCCAGTTCGGCAGCGTCGACATCCCGCAGGAAGCCTTCATCGCCGCGCTCAAGGTGGATGGGTAAGCGGAGCCGGCGGCTTTTCCTGGGACCGCCAGCATCTTGCTGGCATCTTAAAACCCTCACTCAGGGAGTGAGGGTTTTCGAGTGAGGTGTCGCGCTCGAGAAGAGCCAATCCTCGGCCTTTTCGCACAGACGAGCCTGTACCGGATTCTGTTCGATATAGTAGCGGGCAGCCTCGAAATGGCGCTCGTCACGGATCTTCCGGTCGAAATATTCCCGGAACCAGACCTTCCCTTCCCGTTGCAGCAGCCGGTTTATACCGAGTGCCGTATAGGACTTCCAGGAACCGACTATAGAGCTGTGGGCGTGCCCGCCGACGGGCGTCATCAGGGCATGAACGTGATTGGGCATGATGCACCAGGCGTGGAGCCGGTATCGAGTTCCGTCGAAAAAAAACAGAGCAGTCCGAACGATATTCGCAACCTTGGGCGAGGTCAGGAATGCTTCGCCGTGCCCTCGATCGAGTATCTCCTCCAAGCGCTTCCGCTGTTCAATCACGGCTTTTTCTTCAGGTATTTGGGACAGGTCGGCCAACGCCTGCTTCACGATAGGCAGCGGCAATGAATCCGCGAGCCGAAAGCAGATGGACTGCAGAGCCTCGCCAGCTTCCCAGTGAGGAAGATAGCCGCGTGAATACCATTCTGTTTGGAGGGTCTTCATGGGAACGGCGACCACGATGAGGGCTATCAAGAGCCAGCAGGATGCTGGCGATCCCAGGAACGGCCAACGCCCCTCACTCGCTGTAGCGCTCCTCCCGCCAGGGATCGCCGCGATTGTGATAGCCGCGCACTTCCCAGAAGCCCGGCTTGTCGCGGCTGGCGAATTCGATGCGGCTGAGCCATTTGGCGCTCTTCCAGAAATACAGCCGGGGCACGACGAGGCGCACCGGGCCGCCATGGTCCGAAGTCAGCGGCCTGCCTTCCCAGGCATGGGCGATCAGCACGTCCTCGCCGAGGAAATCCTGCAGGGAAAGGTTGGTGGTGTAGCCATCGGCCGAATGCAGCACGACGTGGCTCGCTTCCGGCTTGGGGTGCACGATCTCGGCGAGGGCTGATGTGGGCAGGCCCTCGAAATGATTGTCGTAGCGCGACCAGGTGGTGACGCAGTGGATGTCGCAGACCTGCGTCACCTGGGGCTGGGCCGCGAAGGCCGCAAAATCCCAGACGACCGGATTTTCGACCGCACCGAACACATCGAGCTGCCAGCGCGCCTTGTCGATGCCGGGCTGCAGGCCGAGATCGAGCACCGGCCAGTCCTTGACGAGATGCTGGCCGGGTGGCAGGCGGTCGCTCTGAGGCCGGGAAGCCCGGCCGGTGAGGAACTTGCCGGCCTGGGCCCAGAGCTGCTTGGTGCGGGTGAGCTTTGAATCGGCCGGCGTCGCCGGGTCTTCGTCATCGGCCATGGTGCCCTCCAAAAAGACAAGATAATGCATATTTCGATGGATGGTAGGTCGGCTGCTATAAGGGCCGTACCCGAATCGAGGTCCTCATGTCCGCTGACGCCAATCCCCTCCTCGCCCGCTGGTCCACCCCCTTCGAAGCGCCGCCCTTCGCCGATATCCGCACCGAGCATTATCATCAGGCCTTCGAGACGGCGCTGGCCGAGAACAGGACTGAGATCGACACGATCGCCGGCAATGAAGCGGAGCCGAGCTTCGATAACACGCTGGCGGCGCTGGAACGGTCGGGCCGGTCGCTCGACCAGGTCGCCTCGGTGTTCTTCAACCTGGCCGGCTCGAACACCAATGACGAATTGCAGGCGATCGAGCGCGAGATGGCGCCGATCCTGTCGCGCCACCACACCGCGATCTATCTGAACGACGCCCTGTTCCGGCGCGTCGACGCCGTCTTCGCCCGCCGCGCCGAACTCGGCCTGTCGCCGGAGCAGGCCCGTGTGCTCGATCGCTATCACACCGCGTTCCGCCGGGCCGGCGCCGGCAGGCCCGAGGCGGTCAAGCAGCGTCTCGCTGCGATTTCCGAGCGCCTCGCCAGCCTTGGCACCCAGTTCGGGCAGAACGTACTGAAGGACGAGAAGGCCTGGTCGATGAAGCTCGACGGCGAGGCCGATCTCGCCGGCCTGCCCGATTTCCTGCGCTCTGCCAGCGCCGGTGCGGCGGGTGATCGTGGCGAGAGCGGTCATGTCGTCACGCTGTCGCGTTCCCTGATCGAGCCCTTCCTGCAATTCTCCGCCCGCCGCGACCTGCGCGAGACGGCCTTCAAGGCCTGGCTGGCCCGTGGCGAAGGGGGCGGCGAGACGGACAACCGCGCCTTGATCGCCGAGATGGTGGCGCTGAGGGCCGAGCGCGCCAGGCTCCTGGGCTATCAGACCTTCGCCCATTACCGGCTCGATGATTCCATGGCCCGCACGCCCGAGGCGGCGCTCGATCTCCTGCGCTCGGTGTGGCAGCCGGCCCGTGCCCAAGCCGAACGCGAACGCGCGGGCCTGGAGGCTCTGGCCGCTGGCGAGGGCGACAACATCGCGCTGCAGGCCTGGGACTGGCGCTACTATGCCGAGAAGAAGCGCCGCCAGGAATTCGACCTCGACGAGGCCGAGCTCAAGCCCTATCTGCAGCTCTCCAAGATCATCGAGGCGGCCTTCGACACGGCCCGGCGCCTGTTCGGCATCACCTTCACCGAGCGCAAGGACGTGCCGGTCTATCATCCCGACGTCAGGGCCTTCGAGGCAAAGGATGCGGGCGGCGCCAGCATCGGCCTGTTCTATGGCGACTATTTCGCCCGGCCCTCCAAGCGCAGCGGCGCTTGGATGAGCGCCTTCCGCAGCCAGGAGCGGCTGAACGGCGCGATCAGCCCGATCATCGTCAATGTGATGAATTTCGCCCGCGGCGCCGAGGGCGAGCCGACCCTGCTGTCCTTCGACGACGCCCGCACTTTGTTCCACGAATTCGGCCATGGCCTGCACGGCCTGTTGTCGGACGTCACCTATCCCCTGCTCTCGGGCACCGGCGTGGCGCGCGACTTCGTCGAATTCCCCTCGCAGCTCTACGAGCACTGGCTCGAACAGCCCGAAGTGCTGCAACGCTATGCCGTGCACTACAAGACAGGCGAGCCGATGCCGAAGGCCCTGCTCGATCGCTTGCTTGCCAGCCGTACCTTCAACCAGGGCTTTGCCACGGTGGAATATGTCTCCTCCGCTTTGGTCGATCTCGAAATGCATCTGCTTGATAAGGCCGAGGGCTTCGACGCCGGTGCCTTCGAGGCCAAGGTGCTGGGCGAGATCGACATGCCCCGGGCCATGGTGATGCGCCACCGGCCGCCGCATTTCCAGCATGTCTTCTCGGGCGAGGGTTATTCCTCGGCCTATTATTCCTATCTGTGGTCGGAGGTGCTCGATGCCGACGGCTTCGATGCCTTTGTCGAGACCGGCGATATCTTCGATGGCGAGACGGCCCGCAAGCTCAAGCAGTTCGTCTATGCCGCCGGCAACCGGCAGGATGCCGCGCAGGCCTATCGCGACTTCCGCGGCCATGATCCCAAGCCCGAGGCCTTGCTGAAGAAGCGCGGCCTGGCGGCATGAGGGGGTGCCGGTCTTCGGACCGGCATTGACCCCCTACGGTCGTCTTGGACATGCCGGTCTGAAGACCGGCACACCGCTACGCCGCGTGCCGCTCCGCGGCGGCGCCGAAATGGTCGACATAGCGGGCGCTGATCTTCTCGACCGGCAGGACCACCAGCACGTCGGTAGTGCCGAACTGGTGGTCGACCACTGCGCCGTCGCCGAAAGTGGCGCCGAGGCGCAGATAGCCCTTGATCAGCGGCGGCAGGGCATGCAGCGCTCGCTTGACGTCGATGCCTTCCTTGGCGATGCGGTTCATCGAGACATAGCGCTCCGGCACGGCCTTGACGCGCCATTCGCCCTCGGCGGCAGCATGGTGGTGCAGGAAGGCGAGCGGCAGGGCAAGGCGGCTTGGGTCGGTGCCCTCCAGGCTGGCGCAGCCCAGCATCACGTCGATCTTGTGATGCAGCACATAGGTCCAGATCCCGTGCCAGAGCAGTTCCACCGTGCGCTTGTTGCGATAGGCCGGCAGCACGCAGGAGCGGCCGAGCTCGAGGAAGCGGCGGCCGGGATGGGCGGCTATCAGCGGCTCGATGGCATATTCGCCGGCCGAATAGAAGCCGCCATGGCGCTCGGCCACGTCCTGGCGCAGCAGGCGATAGGTGCCGACCACGCGGCCGCCCGGCTTGCCCAGCTTGGTGGGAGCATCATGGTCGATCACCAGCAGATGATCGCAGAGCGTATCGTAATCGTCGCGGTCACGCCTGGAGATCAGGGACAGCGCGTCGGGAATGGCCGCCATCTCCTCGTAGAACACTTGATAGCGCAGCTTCTGCGCCTTCTTCACGTCCCTTGCGGTCTCAGCCAACCGCACTTCCAGGGAGCCGATGCGTCCGAGAGTCATCGGCAGACCGATATTCTCGATGCGACGCTGGCGCAAGGCGGGCTTCAGCCGGCGGCGCGGCGCCAAGGGCACGATGCCGGCCGGCAGCCTGCTGCCCCAGCCGCGCGGATTGATCATTGCAAACAAGCCTTTCGGCGTCGTCGTCGGCATCTTCAGCCCCTGCCCGAATCCCCATCGGAGCAGCATCATCACAGTTTTCGCACGGATTTGTGACAACAAGCCGCAGTATCGCGTTACCTGATCAGGCAGGCTCTTTCGGCGCCATGGCTTGGTCGATCGCCACCACGATCAGGCCGAGGGCAAGGAAGCCCGCCAGGATGACGAGGCCGTTGGCGAGGGCGCCGCCATAGCCGAGGACCGTGACGTCGGCGAAAGGGTAGAGATAGCGGCCGGTCAGGGCGCCGTAGAGCAGCGAATAGGCGACATAGAGCAGGGGGTAGAGCATCCATGCCAGCGGGTCGCGCCAGCTCAATCGTCCCTTCGGCACGAAGAGGAGCCAGTAGAGCACATACAAGACCGGAACGACGCGATGCAGCACGCTGTCGACGGCAAGCGTCAGGCCGCTCATCGGGCGCAGCCCGGTGAGAAGGGCGGCGAAGATCACGCCGACCACGAAGATATAGATGGCCACGGCTGCCCGGGTTCCCGGCCGGGTCAGCAAGCCGTCGCGTTCTCCCAGAAGGGCGCTGGCCCCGGACACGATCGCCACCAGCGTGTTGGTGAGCACGGTGAAGTAGCTGAAGACGAGGATGACGCCCTCGAGCGCGCTGCCGCCCCGCGCCTGCACGGCCTCGATGCCCAGCAGCACCTGCAGCAGCACGGCGGCGCCTGCGATGAGCGCGATCATCGCTGCGAAGAGGCGCCCGAGCCCTGGATTGCCTGTCACGACGTACCTCGCCGTGGCTGCGATCCGCAGCTTAGCAATGGATCCATCATCATGATACCGTCAAACGTCATTGCCGGGCCCGGATGGCGGAGCCGGCGAGTGCGCGATCGAGTGCTACCAGCGCGAGGCCGAGGCCGTAGAAGGCCAGAAGGATGAGGGCAGCATTGGCGAGGGCGCGGGGATAACCGAGCACCGGCACGTTGGAGAACGGGTAGAGATAACGCCCCGTCAGAGCACCATAGATCAGCGAATAGACGACATAGAGCGCCGGAAAGGCGAGCCAGGCCAGCGGATCGCGCCAGGCCAACCGGCCCTTTGGCACGAAGATGAGCCAATAGAGCGTGAAGAGCACCGGCACCACCCGGTGCAGGGCGATGTCGACGGGGACGGCGAGGCCCGTCAACTGCCGCAACCCGGCGAGAAGCACGGCATAGATCACGCCGACGATGACGATGTAGACGGTGACGGCCGCCCGGGTCGAGGGCCGGGTCAGGAATCCATCAGCCTCTCCGCGCAGGGCGCAGGCGGTGGCGACGACGGCCAGGATCACATTGGCCTGCAGCGTGAAATAGCTGAACACGGTGACGAGGCCGTCGAGCGCCGTCCGACCCTGTGCCATCACGAAGGACGTTACGATCCAGGCACGCAGAACGACGGCGAGCCAGGCCGTGACGGCGATCAGCGCCGCAAAAAGGCGTCCGGCTGCCTGGCTGCCCGTCATGAATCACCTCGATCGCTGCTGCGGCTGGCAACCCAGTCTAAAGCATCGAGCCGAAAAGTGGACGCCGGTTTCGCGAGAACGATGCGGCCACAATAACTTACGGCCTCGGCCGAGGCTGGCAAACCCGCAGCGGTCAATAGGGATCGCTGCGTTCGAGGATCTCCTGGCCCATCAGCACGCAGTCGCCCGGGATCTGGGCGTAGATCAGGCGCATGCGATACTCGCCCTTGTAGATCGAGCCCTCGACCTCGATCACATCGAAACGCCCCTTGCCGACCAGGGCGCCGACGGTACCGATCGCCTTGACGCTATCGGCATCGACGCGGGCGCGGTCGTCATTGTCGGAATGGAAAGCCAGCAGCTTGGTGGCCTGCTTCACCGCGGCATCGGCGCAGCGGGGGCGGGGAGCGGCCAGGGAAGCGGTGGTGCCGGCGAGCAAGGCAAGGGAGGCGAGAAGGACGGAAATGCGCATGACATGTCTCGGGTGAACATCGGCTGGGTGGTGTCTGCAGATAGCGGCTTGGCGGCCGCGTCGCCAGCGTGCCGATCAATCCACCCGGCTGCTGACATCCACGATCTCCTGGCCCAGCATGGTGCAGCGGCCCTGCGCATAAAGAATACGCACGCGATACCGCGCGCGATTGACGAAGCCGACCACCTCGATCACATCGAGGCGGTCACCGATCTCGGGGCGCTTGATCGGTGGCAGCACGCGGATCGGCAGTTCGCTCAAAAGAGCGTAATCGAGCGAAGTCCCGTAGTTGAAGGCGATCAAGGCTTTTGCCCTGCGTCCGGCATCTCCCATGCAGGGATGCTCCGCCGCCATCGCCAGGCCTGACGAGAAAGCTGGCGAGAAAGAAAGGGCAGCAGCGAGAAGCAAAAGGGAAGAGCGCAAGAGGATCACCTTTGAAGGAGTGGCGGATGCCATCGATAATCCGTCATTCTGCCGCTGATGGTGCGCTTTCGCTCACGCCAGCACCGTCGCCCTGTCCGTCCGCGCCCGGTAGCTCAGCGCCTCGGCGATGTGGATCCGGCCGACATCGGCCTCGCCGTCGAGATCGGCCAGGGTGCGCGAAACGCGCAGCACGCGGTGGAAACCGCGGGCGGACAGGCGCATGGCCTCCGAGGCGTCGCGCAACAGCTTGGTGGCGGCCGCATCGGGGCGGGCGACCTCCTCGACCACATTGACCGGCACGCTGGCATTGGTGGAGCCATCGGGCAGGCCAAGCGTGCGATAGCGCCGGGCGGCGCGGTCGCGGGCCTCGGCCACCCGGGTCGCCACCTCGGCCGACCCCTCGGCCGGCGGCGGCAGGATGAGATCGGCGGCGGAGACGGCGGGCACCTCGACGACGATGTCGATGCGGTCGAGCAGCGGGCCGGAGATGCGGGCCTGGTAGTCGGCGGCGCAGCGCTCCACCGGCCCACGCCGGCAGGCGAAGCCGGGATCGTTGGCCTTGCCGCAGCGGCACGGGTTCATCGCCGCGACGAGCTGGATCCGCGCGGGATAGGCAACGCGGGCATTGGCCCTGGCGATCACGGCCTCGCCCGATTCCAGCGGCTGGCGCAGGGCATCGAGGGTCTGCGGCGCGAATTCCGGCATCTCGTCGAGGAAGAGCACGCCGTGATGGGAGAGCGAGACTTCGCCCGGCCGGGCATGGATGCCGCCGCCGATCAGCGCCGCCATCGAGGCCGAATGATGGGGCGCGCGGAAGGGGCGCCGGCTGGTGAGTTCGCCACCGGCGAGCTGGCCAGCCACCGAATGGATCATCGAGATTTCCAGGAGCTCCGCCGGCACCAGGGGCGGCAGGATCGAGGGCAGCCTTGCCGCCAGCATCGACTTGCCAGAACCCGCCGGACCGATCATCAGGAGATTATGCGCGCCGGCTGCCGCCACCTCCAAGGCGCGCTTGGCGGTCTCCTGGCCCTTGATGTCCCTGAGATCGGGCAGGGTGGCCGGCGCCGCGGCGATGCGCGGCTGCGGGCGAGAGAGCAACTGCGTGCCCTTGAAATGATTGACCAGCTGGATCAGGGAGCGCGGGGCGAGAATGTCCATGTCGGGGCCGGCCCAGGCCGCTTCCGGACCGCAGGCGGCCGGGCAGATCAGGCCGAGCCCGCGGCCATTGGCGGCGACGGCCGATGGCAGCACGCCGGCGACCTTGGTGATGGTGCCGTCGAGGCCGAGCTCGCCCAGCACGCAGTAGCCCTCCAGCGCATCATGCGGAATGGCGCCGATGGCGGCCATCACCCCGAGCGCGATGGGCAGGTCGAAATGCGAGCCTTCCTTGGGCAGATCGGCCGGGGCGAGATTGACGGTGATGCGCTTGGCCGGCAGGGCCAGGCCGGCGGCGGTCAGGGCGGCGCGCACCCTTTCGCGCGCTTCCGACACCGCCTTGTCGGGCAGGCCGACGATGGTGAACACCACCGAACCGGTCATAATCTGGACCTGCACGTCGACCTGGCGCGCTTCCACGCCCTCGAATGCCACCGTCGCGACGCGCGATACCATCTCGTTCTCGTTTCCCCATCAACCCCGCCGACGATAGCGGGGAAGCGCGGCATCGCCAAGCAAAATGAGAACAAAACGTGACTATCGGTGCTCGACAGTTCGGTGAGCACCGAAACATTCGGCTGCGGTTCCAGCTAGGCAGGAGGGCATGAACAGCCTCGATGAGAACGGGAACGCGATGGCCGGCATGGCGAACATGGCAAACCAACCGGTGTTGCTTCTGGCGCTTTCTGCCCTTTGGGGAGCGTCCTACGCCTTTATCAAGGTCGGCGTCGAAACCATTCCACCGGTCACGCTGATCGCCGCCAGGACCCTGATTGCAGGAGCCATTCTCGTCGCCGTCCTCCGGCTGCGCGGGCTGGGATTGCCGGCGGATCGGCGGATATGGGAGCGCTTCGCTCTTCAGGCCTGCCTCAACAGCGTCGTGCCTTTCACCCTGATCGCCTGGGCCGAACAGACGACCGATGCGGGCCTTGCGACGATCCTGAATTCCACCTCGCCGATCTTCGCCTTCCTGCTGACGGCGGCGCTCACCCGCCACGAAGCCGTCACCGGCCGCAAGCTGTTCGGCGTTGCGGCAGGGCTGATCGGAACCTGCCTGATCGTCGGCGTGGAGGCGCTCGGCGGCTTCGGGCATGAAATGGGCGCGCAGCTCGCCATCGTCGCCGCCACGCTCTGCTATGCCGGCGCCGCGATCTTCAGCAAGTCCTTCAGGGGGCTCGATCCGATGATACCGGCCGCCGGCTCGCTGGTCTCTGGCGCGATGGTCCTGGTGCCGGCCAGTCTCATCGTCGATCGCCCCTGGACCTTGGCTCCCAGTGCCACTTCCGTGCTGGCTCTCCTTGCGCTTTCTGTTTTCTCGACGGCTGTGGCTTTCGTGATCTATTTCCGGCTCGTGCAAACGCTCGGTTCCGTCGGCACGACCGCACAGGCTTATCTTCGGGTGCCGATCGGTGTTGCGATCGGCGTCCTGTTTCTTGGAGAAACGTTATCCTCGACGGCTTGGGCGGGCCTGGCCTGTGTGGTCGTCGGTGTCGTCGCCATGACGATGCCAGCCCGAAAGCTCGGATGATAAGCCTCGCCTTGGCTCTTCAAGCCCATGCGATTCGAGGAATGGTGAGTCTGTCTCTCATAACCTTTCGGTTATGTCTGGCGGCCAACATACTATTTGTAGCGATTTCCGCCCTCTGCGACATTCCCCCAAGCTCTGCATCCTCTGCCGCCAAACAGGCCATGAGGAAAAACAAAAGAGACAGATTGGGGAGGCGCGCATGAAATTGTCATATGCCCTTGCGGTTATCGGAGCCTTGCTGTTGTCGGCCCTGGCGGCCGGCCCGCTCGCGGCAGCTCCGACTTCCTCGATGGAACCCAGGACCGGTCCTCAGGGGTCAGCCTTCTGGGACGACGTGCCCACCGAGGTGCCGGCCGGCGCCAAGCGCGGTGACATCTATTGGGTGCAGCAACGTTTCGACGCTCCAAAGGGCGCCAAGGCCTGGAACGTCGTCTATGTGACGGAAGGGGCCGATGGCAAGCTTACCTATGTGTCCGGCGAGATCTACCTGCCAGCCGCCTCCAGGAAGCAGCCTGGGCACCTCGTGCTCTGGAACCACGAAACGGCCGGCATGCAGGATAGCTGCGCGCCCTCCCGGCGCAGCCTCGTCGACAAATGGGGCATTCGCATCCCCGCCCTGGAGCAGATGCTGGACAAGGGCTTCGTGGTCGTCGCCAGCGACTACCAGGGGCTGGGCACGCCCGGCTCCACGGCCTATCTCAACGGCGCTGCCCAGGCCAAGGCCTCCCTGGACGCGGTACGCCTTGCCCAGACGTTTCCCGGCGCGGATGCCGGGCCGCGCTTCGTCGAATATGGCTGGTCGCAAGGCGGGCAGACATCGCTCTGGCTTGCCCATCTCCAGCAGGCCTACGCCCCCGAGCTCGAATTGCTCGGCGCGGGGGAAATCGCCCCGGCTTCCCGGCACTGGGATCTGACCGAATACGACCTGACCACGACAGCCACGGGTGGCTATTATATCTCCCGCATGGTCGGCCTGCGGGTCGGCCATCCCGAACTCGCGCTGCGGGATGTGCTGTCGACCGACGGACTGGAAATGCTCGAACATCTGAGCGCGGGCTGCTGGGCGATCGCGGAGAAGACGGAGGGGAAGCCGACCACGCTCTTCGCCAATCGCGATGGCCTGCAGCCGGGCAAGCCCTGGCGCCAATGGCTGGAAGCGAACGATGCCTTCCTGCCGGTCAGGAACGTGCCGTTCGTCTTCTTCCAGGGGGACAAGGACATTGCCGTGCCCGTCGAGCTCAACCGCAAGGTTGCCCGGGATCTTTGCCAGCAGGGCGTGACAGTCGACTACCGCGAGAGCAAGGGCCTCGACCACGAAAACATCGTGCCCGTCGCTGTCGCGGCCCTTCCCGACTGGTTCGCCGATCGCTTCAAGGGCGTTCCAGCACAAAGTGCCTGTGCCGGGATACCATGAGGCCGGTACGCGGAATGCCGCCCCTGGCCGTCCCATATCTGCTCGAAAACCAGGAGATCGCAGACTGGGCTTATCGAGTGAGTCGATAGCACTGGCTCGCCTGCCGGTCACTTGCACTGAACCGGTGCCCCCGATGGCGACGCGCGAAACGCTTCAGCGTTTCATTCCCTGCAACAACGAGGACAGTCCCGGCTCCTCGACGACGAGGGCCGCATCGGCCGGCAGGACCCAGCGCACCTGGCGCTGGCCGATCTCCTTCCAGGTCGGCAAGGTCGCATTCACATGCAGAGGGTAGACGCAGACCTCGACAAGATCGAAGTGCTCAGCCTGGCGTTTCCAATAGATGAAGCTGCCGCAGGGTTTTTCGCCTACGGTCCCGACCAGCCCGGCCTCCTGCTCTGCCTCGATTCGTGCGGCTTCCCAATCGTTGCGCCCCTTCATCGGCCATCCTTTCGGGATCGACCAACGGCTGGTCTCGCGCGTGGTGATCAAGCACACTTCCAGGCGCCCGTCCCGTTCGCGCACGGGAAGGGCACCCACTTGATGCCGCATATCAGGCTGGCGTTTCTTTTTGTCCTTCTTGGTCATTGTCCTGACACTATAGCGCAAAAGAGCACATATTATGTCAGATATTCGACCTTGATTGTTGTTTTGGCAACATGTGACGATCAAAAAGCAGTCTGCCGGTTACAACGCCCAAATGGTGCGGTTTTCGCCCTGTACGAAAGCCGCAGCGCGATGCCGCAAGGTACCGGCCATCTTTCCCGGCGGCCTGCAGAAGGAGGATCTGCCAATGGATCCCAAGGAGGAATGGCTCCGCTATAGCGGCTGGGACGCCAGCGAGCAGGACCGTCGGCTGCGCGACGGGATCGCCTTGCTTTTCGACCTGGAGAAGCTCACGCCGAGGCAGCAGCAGCTGTTGCATATGGCGAGCTTGCGGCTGACGCTGCAGGACCTGCCGTCCGCCGCCTATCCAGGGCAGGAAGCCGAGCTTCGTGCCCTGGCGGAGATCGAGTTCCAGGACCAGGCTTGATCGGCCCGTCCCGGCCCTCTGCCATTCGGCCGGGACCGGCCGCAGTTGGACACATCGGGGCGACTGCCTTTGCCGAACAGGATCGGCCGGATAGGGTGCGGCGAGGAGCCTCGATTCGACCGAAAGCGAGCTATTTATGTCCATGAATATCCGGATCGCCCTGCCGGAGGATGCCGGTTCGATGGCCCGACTCATCAACGAGATCATCGCGATCGGTGGAACCACGGCGCATCGCCGGCCCTTCGACGAGCACCGCATCCGCGCCGAATTCATCGCCGTCCTGCGTGGAATCTGCTGCTTCGTGGCGGTGGAGAATAGGCAGATCCTGGGTTTCCAGGCTCTCGAATGGTGCGATCCGGACTGGCCCGGCGAGGATCGGCTGCCGGCGGACTGGGCGGTCATCGCGACCTATGTGGCGCCGGCGGCGCATGGCAGGGGCATCGGCCGTGCCTTGTTCCGGGAGACGGCGGGAGCCGCCAAGGCGGCGGGCGTGCGCTTCATCGACGCCACCATCCGCAAGGAGAACGGAGGCGGCCAGGCCTTTTACGCCAGCATTGGCTTTGTCGACTATCGCATTGGGGCCGAAAGCATTTCAAAGCGTTTTGCGCCCAGCTGACGCCTGGCGCCGCTACCCGGCTAGAGCGTTTTTCAAGAAAAGTTGATAGACTTTTCGATTAAGAAAACGCGTTAGAACAAAAGGTTAGAGAGAAAGTGCGATTCA
The DNA here is from genome assembly GCF_057073705.1 of Labrys sp. E2SS-1L. Classification (NCBI taxonomy): domain Bacteria; kingdom Pseudomonadati; phylum Pseudomonadota; class Alphaproteobacteria; order Hyphomicrobiales; family Xanthobacteraceae; genus Labrys; species Labrys sp. E2SS-1L. The sequence goes on from NZ_CP172712.1 coordinate 889,092, forward strand.
ACGAAATCGCACTTTCTCTAGACGGCGCTGATGCTTGCGGAACAGGGGACGCCTGCTGTCGCAAAAGCCGGTCTGCCGGCGAGGGTCAGGCGGTTTCCACCGCCGCCGCCATGTTCAGCGGCGGTCCATCATAGTGGGCGCGGGGGCGGATCAGGCTGCCCCGGGCCGTCTGCTCGAGCATATGGGCGATCCAGCCGACAGAGCGAGCCAAAGCGAAGAGCGTGAAGGGCGCACTCGCCGGCAGGCCATGGCGGTCGGCCAGGGCCGCGAGGGCGAAATCGACATTCGGCGGCTCGTCGCTATGTTCTGCCACGGCTTCGCGGATGCCCTCATAGATCTCGCTGCATGAGAAGCAGGCCAGCAGGGCGGTCGCCCGGGGATCCCCGTCGGGATACAGCGGATGACCGAAGGCGGGCAGGCGATGGCCGCGGGAGAGCCAGTCATGCACGGCGCGACGGGCGCCGATGCGACGGGCGGTCTCGGCCAGGGCCTGCACGCTCACCGCGGCCGTGCCATGCAGCGGGCCGGCGAGGGTGCCCAGCCCCGCCAGCAGGCCGGCGGCCAGCGGAGCGCCCGTCGATGCTGCCGTGCGGGCAGCGAAGGTCGAGGCGTTCAGCTCGTGATCGGCCAGCAAGACCAGGGCGCGCCGGATGAGATCGGCGGCATCGGGCGCCTGCCAGGCCAGTGCCGCCTGTTGGTGTAACGGCAAGGTACCATCGGAACCGCCGCCGAGCATGGCGGCTGCCATGGTGCCGACCAGCCCCGCCGCTTCCCGGCAGAGCACGGCATGGGAGCGCCCGCCCGTAGGGAAGTCGTGGCTGGCCCGCCGCGCCAAAGCGAGCAGGGCGGCTTCGAAGGGATTGGTCGGGATCGGCGTGCCCTTGACGGTCGGCGGGAAGGCGAGGTCGACCTTGCCGACCTGCCAGAGCAGCCGCGCGATCTCCTCGAGGCCTGCCTGCTCCGACAGGCGGACGGTGTCTTCGCCGCGATACCACAGGCGGCCATCGGCGATGGCGGAAAGGCCGGAGGCCAGTACGGGCTCGCCGAAGGAGATGGTTTGCGCGGCGACATCGGCCACACTGCGCCGCCCGGCATGGCGCCCTGCCAGCCTCTTGACGTCCTCGCCATGATAGAGGCTGCGTCGTACGTCCTGCGGATGCGGCCTGGTCCGGATCCTGCCGCGGCTGACATTGGCGTAGAGCGTCTGCGGCTGGACCTTGAGCAGGGCGAGAGCTTCTTCGGAAGTGATCCAGGGCATCGGTGCAACCGGACAGATATGTTGACGATTTTAATCAAGATTGACGTCAATGCTAAAGCGTCAGCATGCTTGCCGCAATACGGGTTTCATTGAGGAGATTGCGATGAACAATGGATTGGACGATGTCATTGCCACCGAGACCGTGATGTCGGATGTGGACGGCCTCGCCGGCCGGCTCGTCATTCGCGGCCATTCGCTCGACGATCTGGCCGGCCATGTCGGTTATGAGGAACTGGTCGGCATCCTGCTCGACGGCTTCTTCGAGGATCTGCCCGGCCCGAAGGAATTGGCGCCTCGCCTTGGCATGGCTCGCCGAGAAGTCTTCGAGATGCTGGTCTCCGAAGGCCTGCCGGATGCAAATCTGCCGGCCACCGAAGCCCTGCGCGCTGCCATAGCCCGGCTTGCGGACGGCGAGGATCTTGCCCTGGCGCTTCGGCTGATCGCCGCGCCGGCGGTGCTCACCCCGGCCATCATCCGGCAGCGGCGGGGCGAGACGGCGGTCGCACCGGATCCGAAGGCCGGTCATGCCGCCGACATGTTGCGCATGCTGCATGGGGCCGTGCCACGGCCGGAGGCTGCCGCCGCCCTCGATACCTATCTGGTCACGGTCAGCGACCACGGCCTCAATGCCTCGACCTTCACCGCCCGGGTGGTCGCCTCCACGCAGGCCGGCCTGACCTCCGCGGTGCTGGCGGCGCTGAGCGCGCTGAAGGGGCCGCTGCATGGCGGGGCGCCGGGCCCGGTCCTCGACATGCTCGACGGCATTGCCGCCGCGCAGACGGCCGAGGCCTGGCTGGAAGCGGCGCTCGATCGGGGCGACAGGTTGATGGGCTTCGGCCATCGCGTCTACCGCGTGCGCGACCCCAGGGCCGAGGCCCTCAAGCGGGCCGTCACGGCGTTGTTCGGTCCGGGCAGGAACGACACGGGCCGCCTCGCTCTGGCCGAGCATGTGGAAGCGGCGGCGACCAGCATTCTCGCCCGCCGCAAGCCGGACCGCTCGCTGCAGATCAATGTCGAGTTCTACACGGCCTTGCTGCTCGAAGCCCTCGGCTTCCCGCGCGAGAGCTTCACCAGCGTCTTTGCCACCGGGCGGGTGGTGGGCTGGGTCGGCCATGCCCGCGAGCAGGTGCTCTATGGCCGGCTGATCCGGCCGCAGTCCCGCTATGTCGGCCCGCGGCCGGACCAGGCCGCCTGAAACGCACGAAAGCGGGCTCCGGCGACGGAGCCCGCTTTCGAAGCTTTGCTTGACTTCAGGCTGTCGCCGTCGCCAGGCGTGAGCGTACGCCCGCCAGGATGAGCAGGACGGCCAGCAGGAGAACCAGGCCTGCCGCGACGAACACGCCGCTCGCGCCGCTGACGTCGAAGATCGTGCCGCCGCCGGCGGCGCCGAGAGCGATGGCGAGCTGGATCACCGCCACGATCAACGCCGTGCCGCTTTCGGTTTCGTCCGGCACGGCGCGGGTGATCCAGGCCGTCCAGGCCACCGGCACGGCGCCGAAGGCGAGGCCCCACAGGGCGATCAGCACCGTATCCGCCGCCGGTGCGCTGCCGAGCCCGGCGAGCATCAGGCCGAGCACGCCCATCGCCAGCGGCATCGCGGCCAGGGTCAGCCGGAGGCTGCGCTCCAGCAGGAAGCCGCCGAGGAAGGTGCCGAGGAAATTGGCGATGCCGAAGCCGAGCAGGATGGCCGACATCGTGCTGATGCCGACCCCCGTCACCGTTTCCAGGAAGGGCCGGATATAGGTGAAGAAGGCGAAATGGCCGGTGAACACCAGGGTGACCGCGATCATGCCGAGGCCGATCTGCGGCCGCATCAGCACTTCCCACAGCGTCCTCAGCCGGGCATGCCCGCGCGGCTCCAGGCGCGGCAGGGTGGTGAACTGCACCACCAGAGCGAGGGCGCCGAGGCCGGCCGCCATCAGGAAGACGGCGCGCCAGCCGGCGATGTCGCCGACATAGCTGCCGACGGGAGCGGCAAAGACGGTCGCGGCCGAGACGCCGCTGAACAGGATCGACAGGGCGCGTGGCACCAGCGCCTCCGGCACCAGGCGCATCACCGTGGCGGCTGACATGGTCCAGAAGCCGCCGAGGGCGATCCCGAGCAGCACCCGTCCAGCGATCAGGGCCGGCAGGCTCGAAGCGGAGGCGACCAGCAGGTTGGAGGCGATCAGCAGGATCGAAAAGGCCAGCAGGACGATGCGGCGGTCGAGGCGCCGGGTCACCGTCGCCACGAGCAGGCTGGTGATCAGGGCCACCGTGGCGGTTGCGGTGACGGCCTGCCCGGCCACGCCTTCGGTGACGCCGAGATCGCGGGCCATCGGTGTCAGCAGGCTGGCGGGCAGGAATTCCGCCGTGACCAGGCCGAAGACGCCGAGCATCATGGAGACCACGGCGCCCCACAGGGCGTTCTGCGATCCGGGTGCTGACGTCGCGCGTGCGGCGGGATTATCCCTGAAAGCCCGATTCGGGCCGCGATCCGGTTCGATCGCGTCAAGCGTCGAGGCGCTCTCCAACGCTTCGCTCATCTGTCTTTTCCTGTCGAAGTGACCTGGAGCAAAACGCGTTCAGGCGGAACGCTGATTTGCTCCAACGGGTTGGGTTGGCGCGTTTTTGCAATTCTAGGTGTCCCGCCAAATCGCAAAACGCTATTGCGTTGCAGCAACATAGGGTGGACATCTCGGACGATCCATGTCACTAAATCCGAAATGATTTACCATTCGTCCGGACTTGAGCGCGTGCGTCGTGATAACCCGCCGGCCGACCTGATGAGCGAACTGCTCCTCGGGATGCGGCTGAATGGCGTGCAATATCGGCGCCTGCATGCTGCACCCCCTTTCGGCGTGCATTTCGGCACGGTCGAAGGACGGGCCCAGTTCCATTTCGTCGCCTGCGGCACGGTCTATCTGCGCATGGCCGGCGGGGCGGTACACGCTCTCGGGCCCGGCGATGCCGTGCTGCTGCCACGCGGCGGGGAACACTGTCTCGTTTCCGCACCGGACCTGCCGAGCCAGGATGTCGGCGCCTATGAGGCGGTCCCGCTCTGTAAGAGCGTCAGCGCCGTTTCGGCCTGCGTCGAGGAGACCTGCCCGAGCCAGCATGCGCATGTCTTCAGCGGCTGCATGGAGTTCGATCTCGGCGGCATGCATCCGCTGGTCGCCCAGATGCCGGAGGTGATGCTGGTCGGCACGCTCCTGGAGCGCCAGCCGGAAATCGAGCCGATGTTGCGGGCGATGGAACGCGAGGTGCTGACGGAGCGGGTCGGCTCGGCGGGCATCCTGGCGCGGCTGGCCGATGTGGTATCGGCTTCCATCGTGCGCGGCTGGGTGGAGTGCGGCTGCGGGGAGACGGCTGGCTGGCTGGACGCGCTGCGTGACCCACGTCTGAGCCGCGCCATCGGCGCCATGCATCGTGACCCCGGCCGGGACTGGACGGTGGCGGAACTGGCCCAGGAAATGGGAGCCTCGCGTTCGGTCTTTGCCGAGCGCTTCCTGGCGGTGACCGGCCAGACGCCTCTGCGCTATGTCACCGAGCTGCGCATGCGCCTGGCGGCCGAATGGATCGGACGCGACCATATGTCGATCGATACCGCCGCCCAGCGTCTCGGCTATGCCTCGCAGGCTGCCTTCAGCCGCGCCTTCAAGCGCGTGACAGGCAGGCCGCCGGGGGCGTTGCGCACGGAAGGGCCTCTCGCGCGGGCGTAAGCGCAGGCAGCCGCGCAGAGAGGCGCGACCAGCCTTCCCCGGCTTCGTCGTGATATATCAGCGAGGCCCGGGAGCATCGCTTCCGTGCATCCGTTCGGCCCGGTTGCCGGCCTGCTGGAAGTGTGTCAGAAATTTGGCACAGAGGACGTCGCCCCACAGAAGGGAGCCTCATGCCGGCTGATGAGCCTGTTGTCGCCTGGTTGAACCGTCGCAAGCACGCTGCGGCCGTTTGGAGTGTGGCAAGGGCGCCTGAGACAAACGCTCATTTTACGTCTCGCCGGTTTTCCTTCGCCGATATCGCATGGGACGATGGTGCGCTCTTCGAGCCCCGCGCTTCGCCTCTTCGGCCCTACAGGCCCTCCAATAACGGCAAACCCTGCAGAGAATGGGATCCCCACCATGAGTGGACGTGAGAAGCTGCGCAGCCTCAGCGACATCTATCGTTTCCTGCGCATGAACGAGACGCCGATCTATGTCGTCACGCCGACGCCCTTCAACCTGCTCGGGCTCGACGAGTGGGTGGGCGGCCTGGAATTCATCAATTACTTCGACATTTTCGACGGCAGGCACCCTCGGGTCTTCGTGCCGCCGCGCACCGGGCCGGTCGAATTCAAGTCGATGGAGGATGTCGCCAACTATCTGGTGGCGCATCCCGCCTTCCGGGCCCGCATCCGCAAGAAGCCGCGCGGCAAGGCCATTTTCGTGATGTTCGACGAGGAGACCGAGGAGCTTTGCGCCGAGGCCGGCGTCGATGTCGCCCTGCCCAAGGCCGCCTTGCGCACGCGGCTGGATTCCAAGATCGAGACGACGCGGCTCGGCAATGAGGCCGGGGTGGCCAGCGCGCCCAACACCATGGGCCTGGCCTCGACCTATCAGGAACTCGAAGCCCTCGCCGCCGCCGCGGGGCTCGGCAGCGACCTCGTGGTGCAGACGCCTTACGGGGATAGCGGGCGCACCACCTTCTTCGTCAAGAGCCAGGCCGACTGGGACAAATACGCCGCCAAGATCATCGGCCAGGAACTGAAGGTGATGAAGCGCATCAATCACCTTCCGGGTACCATCGAGGGCTGCTGCACCCGCCACGGCACGCTGGTCGGCCCGGTGATGACCGACATCACCGGCTTTGCCGAGATCACGCCCTATAAGGGCGGCTGGTGCGGCAATGACGTCTCGCCCACCATCCTGCCGGGCGATGCGCCGGACCGGGTGCGCGAAATGGCGCGCAAGCTCGGCGACCGCCTCTATGCCGAGGGTTATCGCGGCGTGTTCTGCTGCGACTTCCTGCTCGATACCGATACGCATGAGGTCTATCTGGGCGAGCTCAATCCGCGCGTCTCCGGCGCCTCGCCGCCGACCAATCTGATCACCACCATCTATGGCGGCTGCCCGCTCTTCCTGTTCCACCTGCTGGAATTCCTCGATGTCGATTACGACCTCGACGTCGAGGCGGTGCAGAGCCGCTGGAAGGAATATGACCACTGGACCCAGCTCATCCTCAAGCAGACCGAGGACAAGGTGGAGCTGCTCACGCGCGTGCCGCAATCGGGCATCTGGCGCATGAACGATCGCGGCGAGATCGCCTATCAGCGCTCCGCCCTCGATTTGACCAGCGTCGGTGACGAGAACGAGGCTTTCTACATGCGCGTGTACGGCGTGGGAGAATATTGCTACCATGGCGCCGACATGGGCTGTCTGCTGGCGCGAGGCCGGATGCAATCGGACAGCCGCGAACTGCTGGCGCGTGCCAAGAAATGGAACGCTGGCATCAAGGCGCAATTCGAGTCGGTTCCCCTGTCCGCGATGACGGCCATCGTGCCGCCGGTGGACATGGCCTCGGCCAAATGGATTTGAGGGGTTTGACCAGATTGGTTGCAAGAACTCGACCTTTGTCATTGCCGGGCTTGACCCGGCAATCCAGCCTTACCGAGCATCGAAGACGGGGCCGCTGGATGCCCGGGACAGGCCCGGGCATGACAATCCGGGCTATTTTTAACTCGCCCAGAGCTTCGAGGCAGGCTTTGACGGCATGAGTGGACAAAAATGAACGTAGGGTTCCGCAGCTTGCGGGAACAAGGCCCGGGACCGGCCTGGAACGCGGTGTTCCAGGCCGGCTGGCCGGGGTGGCGACAATGGTTTCTGGAACGGGGCGGCGCGCAGGCGCCCAGCCTCACCGATGCGACACGCGCCGTGCGGCGCTTCATGCCGGAAATGGAGGGGCTGTGGTCCGGACTGGTGGCGGCGGTGCCGTCGGACGAGGATGTCGCCCGCTTCCTGAGCTTCTGGACTCCGCCGCGCTATCTCGTCCATTGCAGCCAGGCCGTGCTGGTCGATGCTGAAGGCCCCATCCTGGTGCGCAACTACGATCTGGCGCCGGAGCTGAACGAGGGCACGCTGCTTCGCTCGCGCTGGCGCAGCCGGGACGTCATCGGCATGGTGGACGGCCTGTCCGGCCTCGCCGACGGCATGAACGATGCCGGCCTCGTGGTCTCGCTCACCTTTGGCGGGCGTGCAGTGGCGGGCCGGGGATTCGGCGCGCCCATGATCGTGCGCTATCTCCTGGAGGTCTGCTCCGATACCTATCAGGCCGTGGAGGCGCTGCGCTCGGTTCCCTGCCACATGGCCTATAATGTCACGGTGCTCGACCGCCAGGGGCGCTCTGAAACGGTTTATCTCTCGCCCGACCGGCCGGCGATCGTCTCCGGCAAGGCTTTCACCACCAATCACCAGCTCGGCGTCGAATGGCCGAGGCATGGCCGCCTCTCGCGTACGGTGCAGCGGGCCGAGGCCCTGGAGCGGATCCTGGCCGATCCCGGACTCGACGGCGCCGGCCTGGCCGCCGCCTTCCTGACCCCGCCCTTGCTGGCGACCAGCTACGCGCAGGGCTTCGGCACGGTCTACACGGCCTGCTACCGCCCGACCGCCGGCGCCGTCACCCTGCTCTGGCCCGGCCAGGCCGCAAGGCACTGGACCTTCCAGGATTACGGCCAGATCGAGTTCCAGGTCAGCTATCCGGATTGATCGCTTGCTTCGAAGCCAGCATTTTCACCCTCCCCCTCCAGGGGAGGGTGAAGAAGCCTATCGTGCCGGTTGCAGCATCGTCTCCAGGTCGGGCAGTTCGCTATGATGGACGAGGAGCACGCCGAGCTTGCGGGCGAGCTGCTCGGCCGAGTTGGTGAAATCCCGGTTGGAGACCACCACGGCGTAATCGGCGTCGACATAGCCGGCGGCGGCATGGGCTTCCTGCACCGCCTTGTTGCCGACCGGATTGCCGAAATAGAGTTTGCATTGCAGGGCGACGGTCATGTCGTGGCGCTGCGCCAGGATGTCGATGCCCTGATCGCCCGACTGCCCCGTCACCTCCGCTTCCCAGCCGGCCTTGCGCAGGAGATCGGCGCAGAGATGCTCGTAATCCTGCGGCGTGATTTCCTCCATCGCTTCCGGGATGCGTGCATCGGGCTGGGCCGAGGCCCATTTGCTCACCATGCGGGTGGCCAGGGCGTCGAAACGGGCGATGTCCTTCTCATCGAGCGAGAGCTTGGTCGACTCGCGAAAGCGCACCAGTTCATCCCGCCATTTGTCGAACTCCTCGGCGCCATAGGCATTGATGCGCACGAGTTGGCGATAGCGCTTGGTCAGGGCCGGGCCGTGGCGGCGGATCAGGCGCCGCCATTCGGGGCTGTCGCCGCCGACGGGCAGCAGGCCGAGCCGGGTCGCCAGCCAGACCAGCACGAGGGCGGCAAGGGCAAGGCCGGCGGCGATGCCCGTCAGGCGGTCGAGACGCGCCAGATTCATCGCGACGATGAAGACGATCGCGAATTTGGTCAGGTTGACCCATGTCGACGCGCGAAATATGCCGAATCCCCGAAACATGGGCTGGTTCTAGCGCAAAGTTCTTGCCAAGAGGTTGGATGGGGCCGGTAATGAACGGCAAAACGGATATGGGAATGGCCATGACCGAGATCGAAACGCTCAGCGCCCGCATCGATGCGCTGGAGACACGTGTGGCCTTCCAGGACGAGACCATCGAGGATCTCAACCAGGCCATCATTGCGCAATGGAAGCAGATCGAGGCGCTGAACCGGTTGCTCGTCCAGCTCCAGGATCGCGTCGAGATCGGCGAGCAACGGGCCGATCTCGCCGGGTTGCCCGAACCGCCACCGCCGCACTATTGAGGATCGAGACAATCATGCCGGAACCGACCGTGACCGAAGATCCGCAATCCTCCGCCCCGATATCGCTTGCTCAAGCGGCCCGCCTTCTGGGCGTGGAAGCCAAGCCGCTCGCCAATGTCGCGCGCCAGCACGGCTTCTTCACCGCCATGGGCCGGGAAGTCTTCTTCACGCAGGAGCAGCTCAAGCAGGTGAAGGCGCTGCTGAAGGACAAGGCACGGGCGGAGAAGAGGGCCGATTCGCGCAAGCGCAAGCCAGTCTCGACTTTTGGCGTGCATGAGAGCTCCGAATTGCGCAAGCAGCGCCGTCGCACCAAGAAACGCCAGGCCAAGAAGGAAGAGTAGGGTCCCTGGGACCGCCGGCTTCCAGCCGGCTCTTCCTCGCCTGCAAACGCTCTGTTTCCAAGAGCCGGCTGGAGCGTTTTGCGATTTGGTGGAATCACCAAGAATCGCAAAGACGCGTCGAACCAAAGAGTTAGAGCAAACAAGCGTTCACACTTGAACGCGCTTTGCTCTAGAAGCCGGCGATCCCAGGATCATCCCAGATCCGACCGGCTGCCCTCCAGCGCCGCTACGGTCAGCGGGTTCTCTTCCCTCACGCCGAAACGCCGGCGCTTGCCGAGGACCTGCTCGACGATGGCGCGGGTATAGAGGCCCGGGCCGCTCGAATAGATGCGCCAGCCGCCGTCGACATCGACGGTCCCGGCCCTGACCCGGCCCCATTCGGCGCTGGCGACATAGCGGTCGGGGAAGGCGGCGTCGGAGGAAGAGAAATAGGTGTTGCGCTGGCGCCGCGAGGCATTGGGCAGGCGCTGCGTCACCGCGATCGGGTTGATCAAGGCCAGGCCATCCCAGACCTTCTTCGCCTCGCCATGCTTGGCCAGGGCCTCGCAATAGCGCAGATGGGCGTGCACATACATCAGGCCGATCTCGCGCCCGAAGAAGGACGAGGATTCGGCGCGGCGGAACAGCTTTTCCGGGCCGCCATTGTAGACGACGGGCCGATCCATCAGATGGGCGCCGTCCGGCAGCAACAGATGTTCCTCGATCAGCTTGAGGTGGTGGCGGGCCTGGTCGTGCGTGAACAGGCCGCCGATGATGGGCTGCGTCATCGAGATCAGCGAATAGGACAGGCCCGTCCTGGTGTCGCTGGGATGCAGCAGCAGTTCGACGCCGCCCTGCTTCGCATCGACCGGGGCTGTGTCGGTCTCGCCGGGAGCCGCCTCCGCCGCACCGAAGATCTCGGGATCGAACAGGCCATAGCCGGCCACCACGCCGTCGCGGATCAGGTGCTGGTTGAAATCGCCGCGCATCCGGGCGGCGAGGTCGGAAAGCTCGGTGCTGCGGGCCGTCTCGCCGCGGCGCTTGAGGATGGCAGAATAGCGCACGATCTGCTCGTAGAGCAGTGCCACCGTCCAGCTCGACACCATCCAGTCGCGCAGATGCGGATCGGCGGGCTGGAGCGAATCGTTCCAGTCGCCCTCGCCATAGCGCACCAGGTGCGTGCCGGGGATGAAGCTCGCCGTAACCGTCTCCAGAAGCTTGTCGACATGGGCAGCGAGCGTCGACCGCGTCGCGGTCGCTGCATTCTTGTCGTCGCGCCAGGGCGCCTGCGCCTCCAGCACGGCGAGGTCGCCGGTGGCCTCGACATAGTCGCACAGCGCCTTCAGCGGCCAGACGATGACGTCGCCATGGCTGTCGCCGGCCCGGATATAGGGATAGGGGTCGAGCATGAACCATTGCGGCCAGTCCCCCCGGCTCTGCGACTGTTCGCCGAAGAGGGTGAGGAGAATGTGGCGCACCTCGGCATCGTGCTCGAGGGCGAGCATCAGCTCGATCGGGCCCTGGCAGACGTCGCGGGTGCCCCAGGCGGCGCCGGTATATTGCTCCAGGCCGTGCGGCACGGTGAGATGCATCATGGCGTCATGGGCGAGCCAGGGCAGCATCAGATCCTGGGCCTCGACATCGGGGCCGCTGCCTTTCAGGCGCAGGTCGCGGGTGAGCAGGCTCCAGAATTGGCGCGCCGGGGCGAGCAGGCTCTCGGCATCCGGGCCGGCGGCAAAGCGCGCAGCCAGCTGTTCTCCCTCGGCGGTCGATGTCATCGAGCCGGTGACGGCGAAGACGAGTTCGTTGGTGGCGTGGGAGCGCAGGGCGACATAGGCGCCGTCGCGCGCCTTGCCGTCGACATAGAGGAGCTCGTCACCGCCCACGGTCTCGACCGCAGATGGCGTCGAGGTGACGAGGTGATAGGCCGCTTGCCTGTAAGTCTGCCCCCACAGCCAGTCCGAGCCGGGCGACAGGTTGATGCGCTTGTCCCTGGCATCGACGCTGATGGTGCCGGTCTGCTCATAGTCGCGCTCGCCCATCACCACATGGCCGAACACCAGGAAACGACAGGGCGCCCCTTCGACGGTGACACGCCATTGCATGGCGGGTGCGTCGCCGGCGGCAATGGCATGCACGGTGACGGTGCGCCCGGGCAGGCGATAGATCCATTTGGCGTCGTTGAGCCCGATGTCGAAGGCGCTCGGCACGGCCAGCAGTTTCCAGCCCTCGCCCGTGTCCATCAGGATGCGCAGGCCGCTGCCGCGCGTGATGTTGTAGGGATCGCGCGAGACCGAGAACAGCTTGTGGAAGGAGGTGTTGCCGATGGTGAGCTGCGCCCCGAACACGCCATGCATCCAGGCGGTGGAGCACAGGGTTGCATCGTCGAGCCGCATGCTGGTGCCGCTGCGCAGGAGGGCGCCATGGCGGCGCGGCACCTGGGCTTCCTTGGCAGCGAGCACGACATGCCGATTCTGCTCGCCCTCCGGCACGAAGAAGGACAGCAATGTGCCGTTCTGGACTTCCTCCGCCAGGCGCTCGGGGTAGCGGGCCGCGACGTCTCCGGCTTCGAGCGGGAGCACGGCCAGCGGGGCGGCGTCCTGCACGAGGCTGCGGGCGGGCTCGGTTGGCGAGGGGGCATCCGTGCCGACTTCCCCGGCCTGGGCGGCCGCGGCGATAGCCGCGGGCAGGTCGGTCGGGCCGGAAGCGGCGCGATGATCGGGCGTGAACGACGCGAAGAAGGTGATATCGGCCTTCGCACCCTGCCCGACACTGACGGGATTGGACTGCAGGGCGATGCAACCGACCTCGTGCTGGCGGCGCTGCGAAGGCAGGTCGGTGCTGAAGGCGGCGGCGAACGCGCCGGTGACGCGGTAATCCGGCCCCAGGACCTGGATCGCGTCGGTGGCGAAGGCCTTCGCGCCGCTGACGCAGCCCTGCACCAGCCAGGGGAATTTGCCGCCCTGCGACAGGTTCTGCCGGCTCATCAGCACCGGGCCGAGGGTTTCGTGATGCTCGACATGGTGGTCGAGATATTGCGAGACATAGGCCTCGCTGTTCATCAGGAAGCCGCGGCTGCCGAGGCCGACATCCTGGATGAGGACGAGGTCGCAGGGCTGGGCCGGCCCCGAGCCCGACAGTTCGACCTGCCAGAACCAGAGCGCCTCGCTGGGATGGAGTGCGAGCCTTACCCGATAGGCGATGCCGCCGGCCTCGCTTTGCCAGACCGCGCTGGAGCCAGACGCCGCGAACCGGCCCTTGGCACCGGGGCCGACCAGTTCCTGGACGAAGGGATTTGGGCCGCCGGCGCGCAGATAGAGCCGGCCGATGCCACCATGGACGGGCGATCCCAGCACTTGGTTGAGCGTGACCCGGTCCTTGCCGTCGTCATGCTCGATGGCGAAGACCGTGCCGTTCTCCACGAAGGAGACGCTGAGGCCGCCGCTGTTTCGAATGGTCCTGAGCTGGAGGTCCTTTTCGCGCGGGATCGAAAATTGGCGCGTGCTGCCATCCGCCATGGCCTGTCTCCTCAAGCTGGCCGGCCGATGCAGACACCTGCGAATCGCAGCGCCATCGGTCGACCTTGTCAGGACGCTACTCGGGAGGCAAAAGCGGGTCCTGTCAACGATTCCGGAGTGACACATTCCAACTACACAGGGTGCACGCTCGGGGCCGGGAACGCGACGCTGGTCACCCCTTCGCCCCGTTCTTACGGGGAGAAGGTAAGGATGAGGGGCAGCTCGACCTCGTAAATTGAAGGCATTGCGTAGCCCCTCACCTCTATCCTCTCCCCGTAAACGGGGCGAGGGGGCGCAAGTGTTGAGCCTTTTCGGCGTCCGGTCATCTCGCCCAACCCCTATCCTCCCGCCTGGACGTCCCGTCCGCATCTTGCCCCCGAGCTGGCCGCGCATCTGAGGGAAAAACAAGACAGAACAGGACGAGATAGGCTTGTTGCACAAGACGTGGCTGCGCTATAATTTATTCTGAAGAAAGAAATTCCACTGTCCGTAAACCATCGAAAGCTCGCCATGACCGAATTGATCGACGGCAACGTCCATGCGGCCAATGTCCGCGCCCGCACCAAGGTACGCGCGGAGGCCTTTGCCGCCGCCCATGGCCGCAAGCCGCGCCTCGACGTGGTGATCGTCGGCAACAATCCGGCGAGCCGGGCCTATGTGAACACCAAGGCCAAGATGGCGCATGAGACGGCGATCGACGGCCGTCTGATCGAATTGCCCGAAACCGTTTCCAAGGAAGAGCTGCTCGGCGTGATCGCGGGCCTCAACGCCGATGAGGGCGTCGACGGCATCCTGGTGCAGCTGCCGCTGCCCGACCATCTCGACGGCCAGATGATGATCGATGCCATCCATCCGGCCAAGGATGTCGACGGCTTCCATCCGATGAATGTCGGCAAGCTCTTCACCGCGTCCAGGATCGACCCGGAAGCGATGCTGATCCCCTGCACCCCGCTCGGCTCGCTGCTGATGCTGCTCGACACCGTGGGCAAGGAAGGGCTTTCCGGCAAGAAGGCCGTGGTCGTCGGCCGCTCCAACATCGTCGGCAAGCCGATGGGTGCGCTCCTGCTCGCCTATGATTGCACGGTGACGACAGCCCATTCGCGCACCAAGGACCTGCCCGCCGTCTGCCGCGAGGCCGATATCCTGGTCGCCGCCGTCGGCCGGCCCGAAATGGTCAAGGGCGACTGGATCAAGGATGGCGCCGTGGTCATCGATGTCGGCATCAACCGCGTGCCCACCGAGGATGGCAAGGGCCGCATCGTCGGCGACGTCGCCACCAAGGAAGCCATGGGCAAGGCCTCCCACATCACCCCGGTTCCCGGCGGCGTCGGCAAGATGACCGTCGCCTGCCTGCTGCACAACACCATCGTGGCGGCGGAAGCCAGAGTGAAGGGGTAAGCGCCAAAAACCTTCTCCCCTTGCGGGAGAAGGTGGCCGAGCACAGCGAGGACGGATGAGGGGTGTTAGCGCATCCCTGCAGTGGTCGTGTTTCTCCCCTCATCCGCCCCTTCGGGGCACCTTCTCCCGCAAGGGGAGAAGGCTTATCGAAGCTCATTGCTCAGCCGCCCCTCCAGCAGATCGAGCACGGTGCGCGCCGCGTCGAGCACCGGCGTGCCCGGGCCGAACACGGCCGAGACCCCGGCCTCGCGCAGGAAATCATAGTCCTGGCGTGGAATGACGCCGCCGCAGACCACGGCGATATCGGCCCGGCCGCGCGCCTTCAGCTTTTCGATCAGCTGGGGCAGCAGCGTCTTGTGGCCGGCCGCGAGCGAGGAGACGCCGACGACGTCGACCTTCTCGGCCAGGGCCAGGTCGACAGCCTCGTCCGGGGTCTGGAACAGCGGGCCGGCGACCACCTCGAAACCCATGTCGGTGAAGGCCGAGGCGACCACCCGGGCGCCGCGGTCATGGCCGTCCTGGCCAAGCTTGGCCACCAGGATGCGCGGCTTGGCCCCGCGTTGTGCCGTGAAATTGGCGATGCGGCCGGCAAGGATTTCCACTTCCGGCCCTTCGCCGAAAGCAGGGCGATAAATGTCCGCCACCACCTTGGGACGGGCGCTGTGGTCGCCGAATTCGGCCCTGAGCGCGTCGGAAATCTCGCCCACCGTGGCGCGGTGGCGAGCCGCTTCGACGGCCGCCTCCAGGAGATTGCCGGTGCCTGAACGGGCCACCTCGGTGAGGACGGCAAGGGCCTTGGCCAGCGCCTGCGGGTCGCGCCGGCGCCGGACATCCGCCAGGCGCCGAATCTGCGCGGCGCGCACGGCATGATTGTCGATGTCGAGGCTGTCGATCGCGGGCTCGTCCTCGAGCTGGTAGCGGTTGACGCCGACCACCACCTCGTCGCCGCGGTCGACGGCCGCCTGCCGCTTGGTTGCGGCCTCCTCGATCAGGCGCTTGGGCAGGCCGGCCGCCACCGCCGCCGTCATGCCGCCCATCGCCTCGACCTCCTCGATCAGCGCCCAGGCCTGGCTGGCCAGATCATGGGTGAGGCTTTCGAGATAATAGGAACCGGCCAGGGGATCGACCACCTTGGTCACGCCGGTCTCGTGCTGCAGGATGAGCTGGGTGTTGCGGGCGATGCGGGCCGAGAATTCCGTCGGCAGCGCGATCGCCTCGTCGAAGGAATTGGTGTGCAGCGATTGCGTGCCGCCGAGGGCCGCCGCCATCGCCTCATAGGCGGTGCGCACGATGTTGTTGTAGGGATCGCGCTCGGCCAGCGAGACGCCCGAGGTCTGGCAATGGGTGCGCAGCATCAGCGATTGCGGATCCTTGGGGCCGAACTCGGTCATGATACGCGACCACAGCAGCCGGGCCGCGCGTAGCTTGGCCACCTCCATGAAGAAATTCATGCCGATGGCGAAGAAGAAGGAGAGCCGCCCGGCGAAGGCGTCGACGTCGAGCCCCTTGGCCAGCGCCGCCCGCACATAGTCGCGGCCATCGGCCAGGGTGAAGGCGAGCTCCTGCACCAAAGTCGCTCCCGCCTCCTGCATGTGGTAGCCGGAAATCGAGATCGAGTTGAAGCGCGGCATCTCCTTGGCGGTATAGGTGATGATGTCGGCGACGATGCGCATCGAGGCGGCGGGCGGGTAGATATAGGTGTTGCGGGTGATGAATTCCTTGAGGATGTCGTTTTGAATCGTGCCCGATAGTTTCGCGCGCGATACGCCCTGTTCCTCGCCGGCCACGATGAAGAAGGCCAGCACCGGCAGTACCGCCCCGTTCATGGTCATGGAGACCGACATCTCCTCGAGTGGGATGGCGTCGAACAGGATCTTCATGTCCTCGACGCTGTCGATGGCGACGCCGGCCTTGCCGACATCGCCCTCCACGCGCGGATGGTCGGAATCATAGCCGCGATGGGTGGCGAGGTCGAAGGCGACGGAGAGACCCTTCTGCCCGGCGGCGAGCGCCTTGCGGTAGAAGGCGTTGGAGGCCTCTGCCGTGGAGAAGCCGGCATATTGGCGGATGGTCCAGGGCCGGCCGGCATACATGGTTGCGCGCGGGCCGCGCAGGTAAGGCTGCTGTCCCGGCAGGGAACCGAGATGGCCGACGCCGGCGAGATCGGCCTCGGTATAGAGCGGCTTGACCGCGATGCCCTCCGGGGTCTGCCAGGTCAGGCTGTCGGGATCGGCCTTGACCTCCTTCCTGGCGAGTGCGCGCCAATCTTCGAGCGCGGTGTCGGCTGTGGAAGTCGGTGCAGACATGGCGGATCCTGACATGGCTGGCCTCATTCGAATTCGAGGATGAGTTCGTCGACGGCGAGACTGGCGCCTTCGGCCACGGCGATGCGGCTGATCGTGCCGGCCTTCTCGGCGCGCAACACGTTCTCCATCTTCATCGCCTCGATGGTGGCGAGCGCCTGGCCCGCTTCCACCGCTTCGCCTTCGCTGACGGTGATGGCCGCGACCACGCCTGGCATCGGGCAGAGCAGCAGCTTGGAGGTATCGGGCGGAATTTTCTCGCGCATCAGGCGGGCAAGCTCGGCGACGCGGGGACTGCGCACCTGCACCAGGACGTCGCGGCCATGCCAGCGCAGGCGCAGCCCGCCGGCGGTGATGCCGACCTTCACCGCCATGGCCTCGCCACCGACGCTGAACTGGCCGAGCGCCTGGCCGGGCGTCCAGCGGCTGGTGACGGCCAGCAACAGGCCGCCTTCGAAGACGACATGATAGCCGCCGTCGACCGCATCGATGGTGAAGGGCAGGGCCCGGCCTGCCAGAGTGGCGACGAAGTCGCGGCCGATGGCGCGCCGGTGATTGTCCATGGCGCCGGTGATGGCGCTGTCGCGGTGCTGGCGGATATGGCTGATCACCGCGGCCACGGCTGCCAAGCGCGGCAGGTCGGCGTCTCCAGGCTCGACGCCGGTAAAGCCCCCCTCATATTCCTCGGCGATGAAGGCGGTGGTCAGCCTTCCGGCGCGGAAACGCTCATGATCGGCCAGGGCCGCGAGGAAAGGCAGGTTATGGCCGATGCCCTCCAGCTCGAACTGGTCGAGGGCACGGGCGAGGGCATCGATCGCCTCCAGGCGGGTCGGGGCATAGGCGCACAGCTTGGCGATCATCGGATCGTAATGGATCGAGATCTCGCCACCTTCCTGCACGCCGGCATCGACCCGCACCAGGCCGCCCTCGCCATCCGGTCCTTCGGCGGGCGGGCGATAGCGGCTCAGGCGTCCGATCGAAGGCAGGAAGTTGCGATAGGGGTCCTCGGCATAGACGCGCGCCTCCATGGCCCAGCCGGTGAGGCGGACCTCGTCCTGGCTGAGGGGCAGGCGCTCGCCGGCGGCGACGCGGATCATCGCCTCCACCAGATCGAGGCCGGTGACCAGTTCGGTCACCGGATGCTCGACCTGCAGGCGGGTGTTCATCTCCAGGAAGTAGAAATTGCGGTCCTTGTCGACGATGAACTCCACCGTGCCGGCGGAGTGGTAGCCGACGGCGCGGGAGAGGGCCACGGCCTGCTCGCCCATGGCGCGCCTTGTCGTCTCGTCGAGGAAGGAGGAGGGCGCTTCCTCGATGACCTTCTGGTTGCGGCGCTGGATCGAGCATTCGCGCTCGCCCAGATAGATCAGATTGCCATGCTGGTCGCCCAGCACCTGGATCTCGATATGGCGCGGCTCGGTGACGAATTTCTCGACGAAGATGCGGTCGTCGCCGAAGGAGGACTTGGCCTCCGAGCGCGAGGCGCGGAAACCTTCGCGGGCCTCGGCGTCGTTCCAGGCGATGCGCATGCCCTTGCCGCCGCCGCCGGCGGAGGCCTTGATCATCACGGGATAGCCGATCTCGGCGGCGATACGGGCGGCCTCGGACGCGTCCTCGATCAGGCCCATATGGCCTGGAACCGTCGACACGCCGGCTTCGGCTGCGAGCTTCTTGGAGGTGATCTTGTCGCCCATCGCCTCGATCGCCTTGGGCGGCGGGCCGATGAAGGCGACGCCCTCCTCGGCGAGCGCGTTGGCGAAGGCGGCGTTCTCCGACAGGAAGCCATAACCCGGATGCACCGCATCGGCACCCGTCTCACGGATCGCAGCGAGTATGGCGTCGATCTTGAGATAGGACTGCGCCGAAGCCGACGGGCCGATGCGCACGGCCTCGTCGGCCTCGCGCACATGCACGGCATCGTGGTCGGCGTCGGAATAGACGGCGACGGTGGCGATGCCGAGCTTGCGCGCACTGCGGATGACGCGGCAGGCGATCTCGCCGCGATTGGCGATGAGGATCTTCTTGAACAAAACGGGCGTGGTCACGGTGTCGATCCTCACAGCGGCATGGTGTCGTGCTTGCGCCAGCGCGTCTCCACCGTTTTGCGGCGCAGGGCGGCGAAGGCGCGGGCGATGCGCTTGCGCGAGGTGTGCGGCAGGATCACCTCGTCGATGAAGCCGCGCTCGGCCGCGATGAAGGGATTGGCGAAGCGGGCCTCGTAGTCCCGGGCGCGCTCGGCGATCTTGGCGGCATCGCCGAGCTCGGCCCGATGCAGGATCTCGGCCGCGCCCTTGGCGCCCATCACGGCGATCTCGGCCGTGGGCCAGGCATAGTTGACGTCGGCGCCGATATGCTTGGACGCCATGACGTCATAGGCGCCGCCATAGGCCTTGCGCGTGATCAGCGTCACCATCGGCACGGTGGCTTGGGAATAGGCGAAGAGCAGCTTGGCGCCGTGCTTGATCACTCCGCCATATTCCTGGCCGGTGCCCGGCAGGAAGCCGGGCACGTCGACCAAAGTCAGGATCGGGATGGAGAAGGCGTCGCAGAAGCGCACGAAGCGCGCGCCCTTGCGCGAGGAATCGATGTCGAGGCAACCGGCCAGCACCAAAGGCTGGTTGGCGACCACGCCGACGGTCTGGCCCTCGATGCGGATGAAACCGGTGACGAGGTTGCGGGCGAAGGCTTCGCCCACCTCGAAGAAATCGCCCTCGTCGGCGACGGCCAGGATCAGCTCCTTCATGTCGTAGGGCCTAGTGGAGCTGTCGGGCACCAAAGTGTCCAGGCGCATCTCCAGCCGCGACGGGTCGTCGTGGAAGGGCCGCACCGGCGGCTTGTCGCGGTTGTTGAGCGGCAGGAAGTCGAACAGGCGCCGGATCTCCTCCAGCGCCTCGACGTCATTGTCGAAGGCGCCGTCCGCCACCGAGGATTTCTGGGTATGGGTGCGGGCGCCGCCGAGTTCCTCGGCGCTGACCACCTCGTTGGTGACGGTCTTCACCACGTCGGGGCCGGTGACGAACATGTAGGAAGTGTCGCGCACCATGAAGATGAAGTCGGTCATCGCCGGTGAATAGACCGCGCCGCCGGCACAGGGGCCCATGATCACCGAGATCTGCGGCACCACGCCGGAGGCCTCGACATTGCGCTTGAACACATCGGCATAGCCGGCCAGCGAAGCGACGCCTTCCTGGATGCGGGCGCCGCCCGAATCGTTGAGGCCGATCACCGGCGCGCCGTTGCGCAGGGCCATGTCCATGATCTTGCAGATCTTCTGGGCATGGGTCTCGGACAGCGAGCCGCCGAGCACGGTGAAATCCTGGCTGAACACATAGACGAGGCGTCCGTTGATCGTGCCCCAGCCGGTGACCACGCCATCGCCGGCGACCTTCTGGTTCGCCATGCCGAAATCCACGGCACGATGGGTGACATACATGTCGAACTCCTCGAAGGAGCCCTCGTCGAGCAGGACTTCCAGGCGTTCCCGGGCTGTCAGTTTGCCCTTGGCATGCTGGGCTTCGATGCGCCTGAGGCCGCCGCCGAGCCTCGCCTCCTCGCGGCGGCTTTCCAACTGTTCGAGGACGGCGCGCATCGGGCTTGCTCCACACGGTTCGACATTGCCTGGATCGACATCTCTCGCTGCCCAGCACGGCCCACGGAGGCATGAAACGCTGTCCTTGTCATGCCCGGGCTTGACCCGGGCATCCAGCGGCTCCCGTTTCATTGTCTCGAAAGGGGTTGGATTGCCGGGTCAAGCCCGGCAATGACAAGCGTCTAGGCAATTCGATCCTTCACGGGAGGAACCATTAGCTTTTCTGCGCTCTTTGTTCTTGCTTGAAAGAGTGCGAATGCATGATTTATGCTAAATTGGATTGCAAATTGCGAAATTGCGAATATGGCCGGCAAACTCTTCATCGGCGCCCGCCTCAGGGCCATCCGCGAGGCCGCCCACGCCACCCAGGCGGCGTTCGCTCAGCGGCTCGGCATCTCCACCTCCTATCTCAACCAGATGGAGAACAACCAGCGCCCCCTCTCGGCCGCGGTGCTGCTGGCGCTGGCCGAGCGTTTCGACATCGATATCGCCACCATCGCCCAGAGTGACGGCGACCGCCTGCTCTCGGCCCTGAACGAGGCCCTGGCCGATCCGCTCTTCGACGCTTTGGCGCCGAGCCTGCAGGAATTGAAGCTGGTCACCCAGAACGCGCCGGGCTTTGCCCATGCCCTGATCACCGCGCACCAGGCCTACAGGCGCAATTCCGAGCAATTGGCGAGCCTGGACGGACGGTTGGCGGGCGGCCTGTCCGAGCCGACGCCCTATGAGGAAGTGCGCGATTTCTTCCACTTCCTCGACAATTACGTGCATGAGCTCGACACCGCCGCCGAAGCCCTGGCCGAGCGCCTGGGGCTGCCCCGCCGCGAGCCCGGCGCCGCCTTCACCGCTCATCTCGAAAGCCGCCACCGGGTCAGGGTGATGCAGGCGCCGGCCGAGGAAGGCATCATCCGCGGCTTCGACAAGGAGGCGCGGGTGCTGCGCCTGCATCCCTATTCCCCTGCCGCCACCCGTCATTTCCAGCTCGCTTTCCAGATCGCCGCCTTGGAAGCGGAAGCCGAGATTGCGTCCATCCTGGCCGGAGCCGACTGGCGCAGCGCCGAGGCAGTGGAGATCGCCCGCATCGGCCTCACCAATTATTTCGCCGGCGCGCTGACCCTGCCCTACCGGGCTTTTCTCGCTGCGGCCCGGGAGTTGCGCCACGACCTCGAACTCCTCGCGGCGCGTTTCGGCGCCAGCCTCGAGCAGGTGGCCCATCGCCTCTCCACCCTGCAGCGGCCGGGCTTCAAGGGCGTGCCGGTGTTCTTCGCGCGCATCGACCGGGCCGGCAACATCACCAAGCGCCACAGCGCGGCCAAGCTGCAATTCGCCCGCTTCGGTTCCGCCTGCCCGCTCTGGAACGTGCACCAGGCCTTCGAGGCGCCGGGCCGCATCATCCGCCAGCTCGCCGAGACGCCGGACGGCGAGCGCTATCTCAGCGTCGCCACCGAGATCGCCAAGGGCGGCGGCGGCTTCAACGCGGCCCAGCGTCGCTATGCCATCACGCTCGGCTGCGAGATCGCCTATGCCCGGGACTTCGTCTATGCCGACGGTCTCGATCTTTCCAACCAGGCGGGTTTCGATCCGATCGGCATCTCCTGCCGCATCTGCGAGCGCCAGCACTGCCACCAGCGCGCCGTGCCGCCCCTGAAGGCGCATCTGGCGGTGAATCATGACCGGCGCGAAATCGTGCCCTATCGCATCGTCTAGGCTGGCTGCGATGGGGTGGAGCCCGAGAGCCCGGCTGTTTCACTGGATCACGGCGATCGCGATCACCGCGCAATGGATCATCGGCCTCTTCCTGCTCGGCGGCATGGCCATGGCGGGCAATGCCTGGCTGACGGCCCATCTCTCGCTCGGCCTGGTCCTCCTGGCGCTGACCCCGCTTCGGCTCGTCTCCCGGCTGTTCGACCATGCGCCGCGCCACGTTCGCTCTCCGCTTGCCGCGATCGTGGCGGGTCTCGCTCACGCCGGTCTCTATGCCTTGCTCCTGCTCGTGCCGCTCACGGGCTGGCTCGGCTATCGCCCGGCGCCGTTCATGCCGCCGCCGCTCGCCTTCGACCTGCTGCCCATGCCCGTACTGACGGGGCTGGAGGGCGTGTCACCGCGCACGATGCTGAGTCTGCATGCCCAGCTGACCTGGGCGCTCGTCGCCCTCGTCGTCGTCCATGTGCTGGCGGTCTTGTTCCACGCGGTCGTGCTGCGTGACGGCACCCTCGGCGGCATGCTGCATGGGCGCAACCGTGGCGCTGCCGATCGCAGGCCATAGACGTGTGCGGGAAGCGGGCCCGGCTTGTCTCTCGACATCCTCTCGCGAAATCGCTACGCGGGGATTGAAAACATCAGGAAAGGCGCCGCCATGCTATTCGTCATCCAATGCGAAGACATTCCCAATGGTCTCGAACTCAGGCAGGCGACGCGCCCGGCGCATCTCGATTATCTGAAGACGCAGGACGCCCATATTCTCGGCGCCGGCCCCTTCCTGGATGCCGAGGAGAAGATGGTAGGCTCGCTCCTCATCGTTGATTTCCCCAGCGAGGCCGAGGCCCGGACCTTTGCCGAGAACGATCCCTATGCCAAGGCCGGCCTGTTCGCCTCCACCAGCATCCGCCGCTGGCGCTGGGGCATCAAGCCCCCGGCCGGCCTCTGATCCGGGCAGGAGCAGACCATCATGGCCCATTGGCTGATCAAGTCCGAACCGGAAGTATGGAGCTGGGACCAGCAGGTCGCCGCCGGCGCCAAGGGCACGCCCTGGGACGGCGTGCGCAACCATGCCGCCAAGCTCAATCTCATGGCGATGAAGAAGGGCGACAAGGCCTTCTTCTACCATTCCAACGAGGGCAAGGCCGTCGTCGGCGTCGCCGAAGTGGCACGCGAGCACTATCCGGACCCGGCCACGCCCGGCCAGCCCTGGGTGCTGGTCGACTTCAAGGCGGTGGCGCCCTTCCCCAAGCCGGTGACCTTGGCCGACGTCAAGGCCGAGCCGAGGCTCGCCAACATGGCGCTGGTGAAGCTGTCGCGCCTCTCCGTGCAGCCCGTGACGGACGAAGAATGGCAGCTCGTCTGTGCGATGGGCGGCTACAAGGGCTGAATTCGGTGGACGGGGCGGCCCGATGATCGACTCTCATGTCATCCGAGCTGTTGCCTTCGACGCCTATGGCACGCTGGTGGAGATCACCGATAAGCGTCGCCCGTACGAGCGCGTTGCTCGGGCGAGAACGATTAATCCCCTCGTCTCGCCCATCACCCAGGAGCTTGATCTGATCGCCTTCGCCGATCGTTGCGGCCTTGTGCTCAATGCGCAATGGCAGTCTGATCTTGCAGCGGAGCTGAAGTCCATTCGCCCCTTCGAAGAAGGTCGGGATGTGCTGACCGCCCTGCATCGCGCCGGCTATCGTGTCGCTGTCGCTTCCAACCTTGCTTTGCCCTACGAGACCCCGATCCGGGCTTGCTATGGCGACCTGCTGGACGTTGCTTGCCTATCCTTCGAGATCGGTGCAGCCAAGCCCGACGCCCCTTTCTACCGGGCGCTATGCCGGCAGCTGGACTGTGAGCCGCAGGAAATCCTGATGGTTGGCGATAGCTGGCGAAGCGACTATCAAGGCGCAACGCGGGCCGGACTGCAGGCGCTGCATCTCGATCGCCGCGGCGTCGGGCCGGCGGGGCGGGAGGCCATCACCATCACGGATCTCCGCCGCCTGCTCGCCATCCTGCCGGCGTGAACGTCACTTTATTGGACTTGCTTGTCATGATTACTCTTCGCACCTCCCGCCCGGCGGACGTGCCCTTCCTGCTTGAGATCTGGCGCAGGTCGGTGAGGGCGACCCATGATTTCCTGCTGCCCGGTGATTTCGAGGCGATCGAGAAGCTAGTCGCCAATGATTATCTGCCGGCCGCGCCCCTGCATGTTGCCGCCGATGGCGACGACCGGCTGCTCGCCTTCATGGGCATATCGGATCGCCATATCGATTCGCTGTTCATCGACCCCGACAGCCGCGGCCAGGGTATCGGCACCTTGCTGGTTCGCCATGCCAAGGAGCAAGGCGAGGGCTCGTTGAGCGTCGACGTCAACGAGCAGAACACGCAGGCCGTCGGCTTCTACCGCCACCTCGGCTTCATCGAGACGGGCCGCTCCCCGCTCGATGGCGACGGACGCCCCTATCCGCTGCTGCATATGCGCCTGGATTAGGCATCGTCCGGAAATAACGGAAGCACCACCTTTGTCATGCCCGGGCTTGACCCGGGCATCCAGGGGCCTTGCCTTCGACATCTGAGAGCAGGAACTGGATTGCCGGGTCGAGCCCGGCAGTGACAAAGGCCGAGCCAATTCGGTTCGTTTGTTGACGGATGATCCTCAGTTTTTCGGACCCTTGCCCTGCTTCGCCGCAACGAAGTCGAGGAAGGCCCGCAGCGGCGGGGCCATCTGGCGGCGGCTGGGATAATAGAGGTGGAAGCCCGGAAAGGGCGGCGACCAGTCAGCCAGGACATGGACGAGCCGGCCGGAGTCGAGCCCGGCGCGGATCTGGTGCTCGAACAGATAGGCGATGCCGACGCCGGCGAGCGCCGCCAGGCAGGCGACCTCCGGTTCGTTGACGATCAGGGGACCTTCGACGGCGGCTTCGAGGGGGCGGCCTTCACGCTCGAACTCCCAATGATAGAGGCTGAGATCGGTCGGCCAGCGGAAATTGATGCAGCGGTGCCGGGCGAGGTCGTGCGGGGTCACGGGTGTGCCGTGGCGGGCGAGATAGGCCGGGGCGGCCACGGCCATCAGCCGGAGTTCGCCCCCGAGCCGCACGGCGATCATGTCCTTTTCCACCATCTCGCCGAGCCGCACGCCGGCATCGAAGCGATTGGCCACGATGTCGATTAGCCGGTCCTCGCTGACGAGATCCAGCGTGATGTCGGGATAGGCGTCGAGGAAAGGGCCGATCAGCGGCCCGATGACATGGATGGCGGCGATGCGGGTGGCGTTGATGCGCAGGAGGCCGGCAGGGCTGTCGCGCAGGCTCCTGACGTCGGCGACGGCGGCGTCGAGATCAGACAGCGCCGGGCGCAACCGGGCGAGGAAGCGCTCGCCGGCCTGGCTCGGTGCCACGCTGCGGGTGGTGCGGTTGAGGAGGCGAACGCCGAGCCTCTCCTCTAGCAAACGGATGGTCTGGCTCAGGGCGGAGGGGGAAAGCCCGAGATGAGCGGCCGCTCGCGCGAAGCTGCCATGCTCGACCACGGCGACGAAAGCCCGCAGTTCCACATGTTCGCTGCCTCGCATTCTATACGCCCTTCTTCATAAGCTATGCGTATTCTATAGCATTAACGAAGCAGTCTCCAGGGAGCATCTTGCCGGCAACGTCGCAACGGAGGATGACCCCCATGACGCTCGCTTTGGATGACTACCGCCTGCTCGGCCGCTCGGGCCTCAGAATATCCCCGCTGTCGCTGGGCACGATGACCTTCGGCACGGATTGGGGCTGGGGTGCCGATGAGGCGGAAGCCCGCCGCATCTTCGATACCTATGTCGATCGCGGCGGCAATTTCATCGACACCGCCAACCAATATACCAACGGTACGTCCGAGCGCTTCGTCGGCACCTTCGCCGCCGACCGCCGCGACCGGCTGGTGATCGCCACCAAATACACGCTGCCCTCCCGCCCGGGCGATCCCAATTCCGGCGGCAACCACCGAAGGAGCATGGTGCGTTCGGTCGAGGACAGTCTGAAGCGGCTCCGCACCGATTATATCGACCTGCTCTATCTGCACGCCTGGGACTTCACCACGCCGGTGGAGGAAGTATTGCGCGGCCTCGACGACCTCGTGCGCTCGGGCAAGATCGTCTATGCCGGCATTTCGGATGCTCCGGCCTGGCAGATCGCCCGCATGCAGACCATCGCCGATCTCCGCGGCTGGGCGCCGCTGATCGCCCTGCAGGTCGAATACAATCTGATCGAGCGCACGATCGAGCGTGAGCTGGTGCCGATGGCCCGCGATCTGGGCCTCGGCGTCATTCCCTGGTCGCCGCTGGCCAGCGGCGTGCTCGCCGGCAAATACAGCCGGGCCGATCTCGACGACAGCGGCGGCTCGGCCGAAGCTTCCGGCACCCGCCGCAACGTCGCGCTCGGCAATGGGGCGCTCACCGTACGCGGTCTCGATATCGCCGACGTGGTCAAGGCGGTTGCCGGCGAGACCGGGCATACGCCCTCGCAGGTGGCCCTGGCCTGGACCCTGACCAATCCGGCGGTCGCCTCGCCCCTCGTCGGCGCGCGCACCCTGGCCCAGCTCGAGGACAATCTTGGTGCGCTCGAGGTGACGTTCTCGGACGAGCAGCGCAGCCGGCTGGAGGCGGCCAGCGCCATCGAACTCGGCTTCCCGCACGACTTCCTCAATCGTCCGCTGACACGCAATGTGATGTTTGGCGGGCTGAAGATCCCGACGCGGGGGTGAAAAGGACTATTTTTCAATAGAAAAGGTCGCGCCGCCCCTCAAACCAAGCTTGCTGCCGCCTTCCCTTCAATGCAGGGTCGCCTCCTCGATATGTTTGAGCTTGTCGGGATTGCGGGTGACGTAGATGCCGACGATCCGGCCATCGCGGATGTCGAGGGCGGTGGTCTGCAGCGTGTCGTCGCGTTCGATGGTGATGAAGCCCGGCAGGCCGTTGATATAGGTGAAGCGCACCAGCTTCGACATGGTCTCGGCGAAGTAATGCGCCAGGCCCGCCTGCAGCTTCATCACGTCCTCGATGCCGAAGATCGGCTTCATCGCGGCCGGCTTCTTGCCACCACCGTCGGAATGCACGGCGACATCGGCGGCCAGCAAAGCCTGGAGCGCCGTCATGTCGCCGCTGCGCGAGGCCGCGAAGAAGGCGTGGGCGATCTCCAGGCCCCGCTCCTTCGGCATGTCGAAACGCGGCCTGGAGGCACGAACATGGGTGCGTGCCCGGCTGGCGAGCTGGCGGCAGGCGGCGGCATCGCGTCCGATCGTCTCGGCGATCTCGTCGAAAGAAACGCCAAAGACGTCGTGAAGCAGGAAGGCGGCGCGTTCCAGCGGGGAGAGCCGCTCGAGCGCCAGCAGCAGGGGCAGGGTGACGTCCTCGACCTCGTCACCACCCTCCTCGATCACCGGCTCGGGCAGCCAGGGACCGATATAGGTCTCGCGCTGGCGCCGGGCCGATTTGAGCACGTCGAGGCAGAGCCGGGTGACGGTACGGGTGAGGAAGGCCAAGGGCACGCGCACCTCGCTGCGATCCGCGTCGAGCCAGCGCAGGAAGGCATCCTGCACCACGTCCTCGGCATCGGCGACCGATCCCAGCATGCGATAGGCGATACGGATCAGGCGCGGCCGCAAGGGGTCGAAGCTTGCGGCCGCATCGCTCTGGAGAGCGCCCGCCATCAGGCCGCCGCTTTCGCGCGCACCGAATGCACGGCATTGAAGCCGACATTGACCCGGTTCCAGCCATTGATGGCGACGATCAGCAAAGTGAGCTTCACCTGTTCCTCCTCGGTGAACTGCGCCTTCACCTGCTCATAGACATCGTCGGGCGCGCGCTTGTCGGCGACCAAAGTGAGGGCTTCCGTCCAGGCCAGGGCTGCGCGTTCGCGCTCGTTATAGAGCGGCGATTCGCGCCAGGCGTCGAGCAGATAGAGCCGTTCCTCGCTCTCGCCAAGCTTGCGCGCATCGAGGGCGTGCATATGCAGGCAGAAGCCGCAGCCATTGATCTGGGAAGCGCGCATCTTGACCAGTTCCATCAGGCTCACCTCGAGGCCATCGATGCCGGTCGAAAAATCGAGCCACTGCTTCATGATGGCGGGCGAGGCGGCGAAGGGGTTCAGTCTGGCTTTCATGATCATGTCCTCTTGATCGGTTTGCACGGACATGACGAGCCGGCCTCCGCCGCTGTGACATGGAGGCGAAATTTTTTGAGCCAGATTCTGGAATAGGCGCCTCGATGCGAGCGCAAACTGCGATCCGGGTGGATTTCAGCCTGCCATAACTATTTGTTTTAAAAAGTTTATTTAGCCCGGCTGCCGACAGGCCCTCCCGGAAAGGGTTTCAGCCTGCTCGCGAGCCTGCAAGAGACCGTGGCAAGGAGGCCAGGAACAGGACAACGCAGACACAAAGCAGGACGATGTCCTTGAACAGGAACTCCCCGGTCAGATTCCAGGCCATCGGATCGCTCGACAGGCTCCATTGCACCACCCCGGGTGTGGTGAAGAAGAACGACCAGGTGATCGCGAAGGTGACGATGCCCATCAGCGAACCGGCAGCCGACAGGATCGGGCTGAACGCCCCTGCCGCAAGCAGCGCCGCAATGGCGAACTCGGCAACACCGAGGAAATACGCTTCACCCCGCAGGCCGAGCAGCGACAACCATGAGATGAAGGGGCTGTTGGTAATGAATTGGGCAATGCCCTGGGCCGACTGCAATGTGAATTTCTGCATGCCGAACGACACGAAGATTATCACCATGACCCAGCGGAGAATCGCCAGAAAACGATAGGAGCCGCTTCCGTTTTCCGAGATGTGGAAGACTGTATTCATGTGGGTCACTTCTTTCCTTTTTGGCATAGTGATTTCGAAGGCGCGCTGATGCGCGTTCCTCGCAACCACTACGTTGGGAAAGAACCGGCGTTACGTTGATCCGGTGTTTGGCGGCTCACAATGACATGTATGGGCGGTCCGCGCTTATGGCGGACTCGAGAAGTGGCGTGCTCTCGTCAGCGCAGCTTGGCGGCGATATGCCCGGCGAGCTGGTCGAGGGCCGAGCTCATCGCCTCGACTTGGGCGGGCGCTCCCGCATCGGCCGGGGGCACGGCGATATTGGCCTGGGCCGCCGCGCTGCGGCCGCCATTGCGGTAATGCAGACGCCATTGTGCCTGCAGCAGCACGACGCCTTCTGCATTGGTGTCGAAGCGGCTCACCGAGAGCTCCAGCGTCGCCGATTCCTTGCCGGATACCGTCTGGCTGGTGGTCACCAGCGAGCCGGCGGGCAGGCGCCGGCGCAAATCCTCGGCCAGCACGCGCTGCACCATGGAGCCCAGCGGCTCGCCCCAGCGCTCGAACTCGGAGACCCCGAGCTGGACGTCACCGGAGCGGCGCACCAGCTGCGGGCGGTCGAGATATTTCGCCACGTCCACCGTTTCGATCGACACCGAGACCGGCCGGCCCGCAACCCTTTGCCCGCCCTGGGCAGCCAAGGTGTAGATCTTGGCGTCCGGCGAGGCGCAGGCCGCGAGCAAAGCGAGAGCCAGGCCCAGGCCTGCAAGGGCTGCAATGCGTCCAGAACGGCGGGCGGAGGAGAACGGCATCAGTTGCTTCCTCTGGTCTTGCCCCGGATCAGGGATTCGGGGTGCTGCTGCATATAGTCGGTGAGCACGCGGATGGAGCGCACGGCATCGTCGACCTGCGACATCAGGCGCGTGAGGTCGCGCTTGAAGCTGGACGAGCCGCCATAGCCCTGGTCGAAGGAGCCCAGGGTGGAATTGATGCGCTTCATCGACTGCTGGGCGGTGTCGAGCACCGGCTGCAGCCTCTGCATGGCCGGCGCAAGGTCCGTCTTGGCCTTGTCGATCAGCTCCCGTGCGGAAGTGAGGGCGCCGGCGAGCGAGCGCAGCGATTCCTTGATTTCCGGCCCGGCGGCCAGGTCCTGGAACGACTTCATGGTGTCGTTGGCCTGGAGCACCAGCTTGTCCAGCGGCAGCTTCGAAATGCGGTCGAGAATGTCGTTGACCGAGCGCAAGGCCGAATCGAACTGGTTCGGATTGGTCGGGATCACCGGATAGGCGTCGCCGGTTCCCAATTGGGCCGGTGCAGCCTTGGGATCGATATCCAACGACACCACGCTCTGGCCGGTGAGATAGTTGCTGGTCTTGATCTCGGCGCGCAGACCCTTGGCGACCAGCGACTTCAGCACGGTTTCGGGATCGATCGGGCCGGTGGCGCCGACCACCTGGACGCGCTGCGGTTCGATCTCGATCAGCACCGGTGCGCGCGGCGCATTCTTGGTGACGTCATATTGCAGGTTGACGTCGACGACCTGGCCGATCTTGAGGCCATGCCACTCCACATTGGAGCCGGGAACGAGACCGCCGACCGACGAGTCGAAATAGACCAGATAGCGCAGGCGGATGGTGTATCTGGCCTCGTCGGCGCTGGCCTGGTCGCTGTAGAGGGTGAAAGCCGTCTTGGGGGGAGCCCGCTCGCCCGCCGGCACGCCCGTCGGCGTATCGAAGGCGATGCCACCTGCGAGCAGGGCCTGGAGGGAATCGAGCTGCAGCCGGAAGCCTTGCGGACCCGTGGTGAGCGAAACGCCCGAAGCGCTCCAGAAATTACTGGAGGTCAGCACTTCCCTGTCATAGGGGTCGCGGACGAAGGCGCGGATGGTGATACCGGCCGAGGCATTGGAGGAATCGTAGCCCAGGACCTGGCCGACTTCGAGGCCGCGATAGAAGATCGGCGAGCCGACGCCGACCGAGCCGATCTTGGTGGCTTTGAGGGCGAATTCGGTGCCCGGAGCGTCGGTGGGGATGACGGGCGGTACCTCCAGACCGGTGAAGCTGTCGGTCGTCTCGCCGGACTTGGCCGGATCGAACTCGATATAGACGCCGGACAGCAGGGTCGACAGGCCCGACACGCCCGAACTCGCCGACAGGCGCGGGCGCACCACCCAGAACAGCGAGTCCCGGCGCATCAGGGGAGCAGCCTGCTTGGACATCTCGGCCGTGGCGATGACGTGGCTGCCGTCGGGCGCCAGCGTCACGCTCTTCACCGTGCCGAATACGATGGCCTTGTAGCGCAGCTGGGTCTTGCCCGGTTCCAGCCCTTCGGCGGTGCGGAAGGAGATAGTGATCTCGGGACCCTTCTCCGACAGCGTCACCCAGGCCAGATAGAGCCCGATCCCGATCGCGGCCAGCGGCACCAGCCAGATCAGGGGCAGGCGCCGGCGCGGCTTGCCGATCTCGGGTGTGGCCGGGCCGTCGCCGTGCTCGAAAGCGCCATTTTTGGGGGCATCGGAATCGGTCAATGGCTTGGCTTTCCCTTCTGGCGGTCGAGATTGTCCCACATCAGGCGGGGATCGAAACATTCGGACGCGATCATGGTGATGATCACCACGGCGGCGAAGGCGATGGCGCCGACGCCGGGCTGGATGCTGGCCACCCCGCCCAATTGCACCAGCGCCACCAGGATCGAGATCATGAAGATGTCGACCATCGACCAGCGCCCGATGAATTCGATAAGGCGATAGGCGACGGTGCGGTCCCGCAGGCGCCAGGTCGAGCCGCGCTGGGTGGTGATCAGCAAGGTCGCCAAGCCCGCCAGCTTGAGCGTGGGCACCAGGATCGAGGCGATGAAGACCACCGCCGCCACCGGCCACATGCCGGCATCCGCCAGCTGGATGATGCCGCCGATGATGGTGGAGGGATCTCCGCGCCCCAGCATATAGACCGCCATGATCGGGTAGATGTTGGCGGGGATGTAGAGGATGGTGGCGGTGATCAGCAGGGCCCAGGTGCGGTTGATGCTGTCGGGCTTGCGCAGATGTAGCGCCGCCTTGCAGCGCGGACAGTTGCCGTGGCCCGAATCGGGCAGGTTGGAGGCAAGCCCGCAGGCTTCGCACAGCGCCACGGGTCGCCTGGGGTTCACCACCGGCGGCGGCGGCACCAGGCCCTTGCGCTCGAAGCTGCGCCAGATGGTCTCGTCGTCGAGCAGGGCGCTGGTCGCTACCGTCACCAGCATCAGTGCCGCTACCGCGAATACAGCGGGACCGAGTTCGATGCTGGCGAGCTCGATCAGCTTCACATAGGCGACGATCAGGCCGAATATGTAGACCTCGATCATCGCCCAGCGGCCGACGAAACTGGAGCCGCGATGAACCAGAGGCAGCCAGCGCGGCGGACGCCGCATCCTCAGCCCGGTCAGGACCGCGAGGCGGGCGAGAATCTGCAGGCCTGGCGCCACCAGCATGGTGATGCCGACGACGATCGCCAGTTCCCACAGGCCCTGGTCGTAGAGCGACTTGATGCCGGTGACGAGCCCGGCGACCTGTATCCGCCCTGAGATCTCCAGCTTGATGAAAGGCAGGAAATTGGCCATGGCAAAGCAGGCGGCGCCGGCCAGGCTATAGGCATAGGCATGGCTCAGCGAGATGGCGCGGTAATGCTCCATGGTGGCGCCGCAACGCGAGCAGCGCGCGCGCATGCCGTCCTGAAGCGGCGGCACGTCGTGCAGCAGCCCGCAGTCGTGGCACTCCATGATCTGGGTGGCACTTCGCGTCGTCGGGGTGATCACCCGATCTGTCCGCCCGGTCGCCATGTTACCGTTGCACTCGAATCACAAAAGAACTCCGGCCTTACCGTAGCGGCATTCCGCCAATGGAGACGACGAATCTTCCCTGAAGTCTCCCTTCGGGCCGACCGTAACTCCGATGTCTTGAGCCCGAACGGCTCTTTCCAAACGTTCGTGCGCGGACGACTGCATTTGCTGCAATACGCCGCTTCCGATCCCCTTTTGTCGCATGCTGCACGAAAAGCCAAGGCTTAGACGGTATTAGAATTGACGAGGTGCCGACTTCGGCGACGCCCAAGGGGCTTCGTGCCCCCGACCATTATCGGGCGCGCCGTCTGGACGATTTGATACCGATCGGGTTAGGCTGCCCCAACCTTGAACAAACCATCCGGAGCCGCCATGCCCAAGGTGCCGCTTCACAGCCCCCGGGAGAGGGCGGCGACCCTGGCCTGCTGGCGCGGCAGGGTCGATCCGCAGCCGCTCGGTGGCGGCATCACCAACACCAACTTCACTGTGGTGAACGGCGACGGCAAATATGTCGTGCGGATCGGTGACGACATTCCCCTGCACCAGATCAGCCGCGCCAACGAACTGGCCGCCAGCAAGGCGGCCTTCGCCGCCGGCATCTCGCCGGAAGTGGTGCATCACGAACCGGGCGCGCTGGTGCTGCGCTTCATCGAGGGGCGCACCTTTACGCCCGAGGATGTGCGCGATCCCCGCAACCACCAGGCCATGATCGAACTGGTGCGACGCTGCCATCGCGAGATGCCCCGTTTCTTCCGGGGCCCGGCCGCGATTTTCTGGGTGTTTCAGGTCCTGCGTGACTATGGCCATACGCTGAGGGAAGGCTCCAGCCGGCATCTGCCGCTGCTGCCGCGCCTGCTCGCCGAGAGCGAGCGGCTGGAGGAAGGCGTCGGCCCGGTCGACATCGTCTTCGGTCACAACGATCTGCTCGCCGCCAATTTCCTCGACGACGGCAAGCGCCTCTGGCTGGTCGACTGGGACTATGCCGGCTTCAACTCGCCTCTGTTCGATCTTGGCGGCCTTGCCTCCAATTCCGAGCTCGACGTCGCCGCGCGTGACAGTCTGACGGAGGCCTATTTCGAGCGGCCCCTCGATGATGGATTGCGCCGGCGTCTGGCCGCCATGACCGCGGCCTCCCTGCTCCGTGAGGCCATGTGGAGCATGGTGTCGGAAATCCATTCCGCCCTCGATTTCGACTATGTCGCCTATACCGCCGAAAATCTCAGGCGCTACGAGGTGACGTATGCCGCCTGGCGGGATGGGTAGCCTGGAGCGCGGACTTCTCAGCGGCATGTTTGCATGTCGCGATATCCGCTCTTCCCCTTAAGCGCAGCGTTTCCAAGAGCGGACCGGAAGTCCGCGCTCCCAGGAGATCTCCATGTCCGACCTGCCCACTTCCGCCAAGATCGTCATCATCGGTGGCGGCATCATCGGCTGTTCCACCGCCTATCATCTCGCCAAGATGGGGCTGACGGACGTGCTGGTGCTCGAGCGCGGCAAGCTCACTTCGGGCTCGACCTGGCATGCGGCCGGCCTGGTCGGCCAGCTCAGGACCAATGCCAATATCACCCAGCTGCTCGGCTATTCCGTCGCCCTCTATGACCGGCTGGAGCAGGAAACGGGCCTGGCCACCGGCTGGAAGCGCAATGGCGGCCTCAGGCTCGCCTGCAACCAGGAACGCTGGACCGAGGTGAAGCGCCAGGCCACCACGGCGACCTCCTTCGGCCTGGAAATGCAGCTGCTCAGCCCCAAGGAAGCCCAGGATCTGTGGCCGCTGATGCAGGTGGACGACGTGGTTGGCGCCGCCTTCCTCCCGACGGATGGGCAGGCCTCGCCCTCCGATATCACCCAGTCGCTCGCCAGGGGCGCGCGCATGGGCGGCGTGACTTTCCGCGAAGGCGTCATCGTCACCGGCATCGAGGTCGAGGGCGGCGTCGCCAAGGCTGTCTTGACCGACCAGGGCCGTATCCAGGCCGAGAAGATCGTGATCTGCGCCGGCCAATGGTCGCGCGAGATCGGCCGCATGGCCGGGGTCAACATCCCCCTGGTGTCGATGCAGCATCAATATCTGATCACCGAGCGGATCGAGGGCGTCACCTCCAACCTGCCGACCTTGCGCGATCCCGACCGCCTTACCTATTGGAAGGAGGAGGTCGGCGGCCTGGTGATGGGCGGCTACGAGCCCAACCCCAAGCCCTGGGCCAATACAGGCGCCACCGAAAAGTTCGAGTTCCAGCTGCTGGAGAACGATCTCGACCATTTCGAGCCGCTGATGGAGCTTGCCATCGGCCGCGTGCCCGCCATGGAAAATGTCGGCGTCAAGCAGTTCATCAACGGGCCCGAGAGCTTCACGCCCGACGGCAATTTCATTCTCGGCGCGGCACCGGAAACCAAGGGCGTCTATGTCGGCTGCGGCTTCAACGCCTTCGGCATCGCCTCAGGCGGGGGCGCCGGCATGGCCCTGGCCGAATGGGTGGCCAAGGGCGAGCCGCCCTATGATCTGTGGGCCGTCGACATCCGTCGCTTCGGCAAGAACACGCTCGACACCGGCTGGGTGCGCCAGCGCACCATGGAGGCCTATGCCAAGCACTACACCATGGCCTGGCCCTTCGAGGAGTATCAGTCCGGCCGTCCGCTGCGTCGTTCCCCGCTCTATGACCGGCTCAAGGCGCAGGGCGCCGTGTTCGGCGAGAAGCTCGGCTGGGAGCGGCCCAACTGGTTCGCCGCAACGGGCGAGGAGGCCAGGGACGTCTATAGCTATGGCCGCCAGAACTGGTTCGAAGCTGTCGGCCGCGAGCACAAGGCTTGCCGCGAGGCGGCCGTGGTGTTCGACCAGACCTCCTTTGCCAAGTTCACCGTGAGGGGGAGCGACGCCAACGAGGCGCTGTCATGGCTCTGCGCCAACGACGTGGTCAAG
Source organism: Labrys sp. E2SS-1L (assembly GCF_057073705.1). Classification (NCBI taxonomy): domain Bacteria; kingdom Pseudomonadati; phylum Pseudomonadota; class Alphaproteobacteria; order Hyphomicrobiales; family Xanthobacteraceae; genus Labrys; species Labrys sp. E2SS-1L. The sequence goes on from NZ_CP172712.1 coordinate 924,562, forward strand.
AAGCCGGGCAGCCTGACCTATACCCAGATGCTCAACCGCAAGGGCGGCATCGAGACCGATCTCACCGTGGCCAGGCTCGGCGACGGCAGCTACTACCTCGTCACCGGCACCGGCTTTGCCACCCATGACCTCGACTGGATCCGGCGCAACATCCCGGACGGGCTCGATGTCGAGGTCGAGGACGTCACCTCGCAATTTTCCGTGCTGGTGCTGATGGGCCCCAAGGCGCGCGAGATCCTGGGAGCGCTCACGGCTGAGGATCTTTCCAATGCCGCCGCGCCCTTCGGCAGCGCCCGGCCGCTGCACATTGCCGGCGCGCGCATCCTGGCCCTGCGCGTCACCTATGTCGGCGAACTCGGCTGGGAGCTGCATGTGCCGATGGAGTTCGCGCTGACGGTCTATGATGCGCTGATGGCGGCCGGCACGCCGCTCGGTCTCGTCAATGCCGGCTATCGCGCCATCGAATCGCTGCGGCTGGAAAAGGGCTACCGGGCCTGGGGCGGCGAGATCGGGCCGGATCATTCGCCCCTGATGGCCGGCCTCGGCTGGGCGGCGAAGCTGAAGAAGGACATCCCCTTCCTCGGCCGCGAGGCCCTGCTCGACCAGGCGGCCAAGCCGCTGCCGCGCCTGCTGGCCGGCTTTACCGTCGATGACCCCAAGGTGATCCTGCTCGGCCGCGAGACCATCTATCGCAACGGCAAGCGCTGCGGCTGGCTGGCCTCGGCCGGCTATGGCTACACGGTGGGTAAGAACATCGGCTACGGCTATGTCCGCGATCCCGCCGGCGTCGACGCCGACTATGTGCTTTCCGGCAGCTATGAGCTGGAAGTCGCGACGGAACGGGTGAAGGCTGAGGTGTTCCTGGAGCCGCTCTACGACCCGAAAATGGAGCGGGTGAAGGGGTAACCGAGATGTCGAATATTAAGGGTAAGGCGAGACACAGCGCAGCCTCTCACCCGCCCCCTCTCTCCGCTTCGCAGGGCGAGGGAGACGTCAGCGGCGCGACTGCTGCCACTGCCGTCCCATCCCGCATGCCAGCCGAGACAGCCAACCCTTCGCGTGAGCCGTGGCGTGTGGAGATCGAAGCCGGCCTTGCCGACGCCAACCGTGGGGACTTTGCCACCGAGGCTGAGATTGGGGTGGTGCTCGGCAAATATCTATGGTCCTAGCCGAACACCGACGTCCCTCTGCCCCTCACACCGCCGGCGGGTTCAGGCGCGCAAAGCCTTCCTGGCGGCGATAGGGGAAATAGGGATAGGCCGCTTCCACCGCGCTGGCCGCGTCGAGCTTCTGGCGCTGTTCCGGCGTCAGGCTCCAGCCGATGGCGCCGAGATTTTGCCTCAGCTGGTCCTCGTTGCGGGCGCCGATGATCACCGAGGAGACGGTGGGGCGGCTGGTGAGCCAGTTGATGGCGATCTGCGGCACGGTCTTGCCGGTTTCCTCGGCCACGTCGTTCAGGGCGTCGATGACGCGGAAGAGGCGTTCGTCGTCCACCGGCGGGCCGAAATCGGCGGTCTGGTGCAGCCGGCTGCCGGCCGGCAGTGCCTGGCCGCGCTGCAGCTTGCCGGTAAGCCGGCCCCAGCCGAGCGGGCTCCAGACCAGCGCGCCGACGCCCTGGTCGAGGCCGAGAGGCATCAGCTCCCACTCATAGTCGCGTCCGATCAGGGAATAATAGGCCTGGTTGGCGACATAACGCGTCCAGCCATGCCGGTCGGCGATGGCGAGCGACTTCATGATCTGCCAGCCCGAGAAGTTGGAGACGCCGAGATAACGCACCTTGCCGGCACGAACGAGGCCGTCCAGCGTCGAGAGCACCTCCTCGATCGGCGTCCCCGCATCGAAGGCATGCAGCTGCAGGAGGTCGATATGGTCGGTGCCGAGACGGCGGAGCGCCGCCTCGACGGCACGGATCAGGCGCTCGCGCGACGTGCCGTAGTCATTGGGCCCGTCGCCCATCGGCAGGGCGGTCTTGGTCGAGATCAGCACCTCGCTGCGGCGGCCCTTGATGGCGGCGCCGAGAACCTCTTCGGATGCGCCGTTCGAATAGACGTCCGCGGTGTCGAACAGGTTCACGCCGGCTTCCAGGCAGATGTCGAGAAGGCGGCGCGCCTCCTTCTCGTCCGTGGTGCCCCAGGCGCCGAACAGGGGTCCCGAGCCGCCGAACGTGCCGGCACCGAAGCTGAGGACCGGCACTTTCAGGCCGGATGCGCCGAGACGACGATAGTCCATGGTGATGTCCTTTCCAAAAGGCAGAGCGGATTCAGGCTGACTGGCCCGGAGCAAGGCGCGTTCTTGGCTGAACGCTTGTTTGCTCAAATCCTTTGTTTCGACGCGTCTTTGCGGTTCGAGGGGAACCCTTCAAATCGCAAAACGCTTTTGGGGTTCGGGCTGGCGGTCGAGCGCGGCGCTCCACAGCGTCAGCACCAGGGCGATGGCGACCAGGGCGGCGCCGACCAGGGGCGTCAGGCCGAGGCCGAGCGGTGAGGCCACCACCAGCCCGCCGACCCAGGCGCCCAGGGCGATGCCGAGGTTGAAGGCGGCGATGTTGAGGGCCGAGGCGACATCGACGGCGGCCGGGCGATGGACCTTGGCAAGCTGCACCACATAGAGCTGCAGGCCGGGCACGTTGGCGAAGGACAGGAAACCGAGGGCGGCCAGCGTCACCAGGGTCAGCACCGGCGAGGTGGCGGTGAAGGCAAAGGCAGCCAGCACGGCAGCCTGCAGGGCGAACAGGCCGATCAGCGCCTTGGCGGGATTGCGGTCGGCGATGCGGCCGCCCACGAGATTGCCCACGGCGATCGCCGCGCCATAGAGCACCAGGATCAGGCTGACGCTGCCGGCGGCAAATCCGGTGATCTTCTCCAGGATCGAGGCAAGATAGGTGAAGGCGACGAAGGTGCCGCCATAGCCGAGCGCCGTCATGGCGAAGACCAGCAGCAGGCGGCCACTGCCGAGAACCCGGATCTGGTCGATCAACCTGGCCGGCGGCGCCCTGCGCAGCGTGGCCGGCAGCAGCACGGCGATGGCAATGAAAGCGATCAGGCCGAGGCCTGCGACGCCCCAGAAGGTGGCGCGCCAGCCGAAGCTCTGGCCGATGAAGGTGCCGAGCGGCACGCCGGTGACGATCGCCACCGTCAGGCCCATGAACATCATGGCGATGGCCGAGGCGCGACGATCGGGCGCGACAAGATCGGCCGCGATGGTAGCGCCGACCGAAAAGAACACGCCATGGGCGAAGGCGGAGATCACGCGGGCGACCAGTAGCAATTCATAACTTGGGCTGAGTGCGGCCGCGCTGTTGCCGACGACGAAGAGTGCCATCAGGCCGAGCAGCAGGCCCTTGCGGCCGAGGCGTCCGGTGAGGGCGGTGAGGATGGGGGCGCCGAAAGTCACGCCAAGAGCGTAGACGCTGACGATCAGTCCGGCGAGCGGCAGGGTGATGCCGAGATCGGAAGCGACCGTCGGCAGCAGGCCGACGATCACGAACTCCGTGGTGCCGATCGCATAGGCCGCGATCGTGAGGGCAAGGAGGGCGAGGGGCATGAGAGTGGTCCCAACAAGGGTGAATGAGTGTCGGGGCGAATATGATCGCTACGCATTGCCATGATAATCGGGCATAATGAGTGAATAGCTTTGAATTGAATTCATAAGGGATAGTCATGGATAACCGGGCCGGGGAGATGGAGGTGTTCGTCACCGCGGCCGAGTTGCGCAGTTTCTCGGCAGCCGGACGCAAGTTGCATCTCTCGCCCTCGGCGGTGAGCAAGCTCGTCACTCGCATCGAGGACCGGCTCGGAGCCCGCCTGCTGGTGCGCACGACGCGAACCCTGCAGCTCACGCCGGAAGGGGAGACCTATCTTGGCCGCGCCCAGGCCATTCTCGCCGACATCGCCGAGACGGAGCGAATGATCTCGAGCGGTGGCGAGGTCGTGCCAGCCGGGCGGCTACGCGTCAGCGCCTCGGTGGGATTCGGGGCGCGCTGCGTCGTGCCGGTGCTGCCCGATTTCCTGGCCCGCTATCCCAAGGTGGAGCTCGATCTCTCGCTCACCGACGACGTCATCGACCTCGTTGAGGAGAAGGCCGATATCGCCATCCGCTCGGGACCCCTGCGCGATTCGGCGCTGAAGGCGCGCAAGATCCTGGAGAGCAAGCGCGTGATCACTGCTTCGCCGGCCTATGTCGCGCGGCATGGCGTGCCCGCCACGCCCGAGGAACTCGAAGGGCATAACTGCCTGCTGTTCAACTTCCGGCGTGGCCTCGACACCTGGCCCTTCCGCGATCCCGGTTCGATATCCGTGCGGCGCGTGCAGGTTGCCGGTAATCTCAAGGCCAATAATGGGCCGACCATGCGCAAGCTCTGCATGGATGGCCTCGGCCTGGTGCGCCTCGGCCGCTTTCATGTCCAGCCGGATATCGATGCCGGGCTGCTGGTGCCGGTGCTGGAGGACTACAACGCCCTCGACGTTGAGCTGATCCACGCCGTCTTCGTCGGCCACGACCATCTGGCGGCTCGTATCCGCGCCTTCGTGGATTTCCTGGCTGAAAGAATCGGAGGGCCGGGGCACTGAATCCCTGGGACCGCCGGCTTCCAGCCGGCTCTTGGAACCGCGCCGTTTGCTGGTAGTGAAGAGCCGGCTGGAAGCCGACGGTCCCAGGAAACGCAAACGCCGGCCCCGCGCTCGTCGGGGCCGGCGTCCTGAATTCCGGTCACGGATACCCTAGGCGACCTTGGTGGCCGCCGCCGGTTCGGTGCGCAGATAGGTCTCCAGGCTGTCGTCGAGCGCCTCGACCCATTTGGTGTGGTGCTTGGGCGCCATGGTGCCGGTCATCAGCGAGCGATAGCCATGGTCGCGGAAGCCCATGATGTCCTCCATCTTGTGGTGTTCCCACTCCATGAAGGTCTTGTTGGTGGCCTCGATGTCGAACTGCGGATAGTCGGTCTCGGCCAGCAGCTCCTTCACATAGTCGCCCTGGTACCAGATCATCTGCTCGGCATCCTCGAGGGTTTCCTCGCGGGCGCGCCATTTGTCGAAATTGGCCTTGAGTTCGGCTTCGGGCGGCAGCTTGATACGGCCCATCATCACGTCACGGGCCCACCAGGCCTGCACGTCGAACATGTTGAAGGTGTAGAACTGGTCCTGCATGCCGATATAGAAGAGCTGCGGATTGCCGTCGAAGATCACACCCTTGTAGAGATGGTCCGCCCAGAGCCGGTTAGCGGTCTTCAGGCGCAGATCGTCCGGCAGGAACGGGAAGTGGTGCTGGTAGCCGGTGCACAGGATCAGCGCGTCGACCTCCTTGCTGGAGCCGTCGGCGAAATAGGCCGTGCGGTTCTCCAGGCGCTGCAGCAGCGGGCGCTCTTCGAAATTGGCCGGCCATTTGAAGCCCATCGGCTTGGAACGATAGCTGGTGGTCACCGACTTGGCGCCGTATTTCCAGCACTGCGAGCCGATGTCTTCGGCCGAATAGCTGCGCCCGACGATCAGGATGTCCTTGCCCTTGAATTCCAGGGCGTCACGGAAGTCGTGCGCATGCAGCACGCGGCCGTTGAAGCTCTTCACGCCCTCGAAATAGGGCACGTTCGGCGTGGAGAAGTGGCCGGAAGCCACCACGACATAGTCGAACTCCTCATCATACATGCGGTCTTCGGTGCGCTCATGGGCGGTCACCGTGAACTTCTTGGTGGCCTCGTCGAAACGCACCATGCGTACCGGCGTGTTGAAGCGCACCCATTTGCGCACGTCCGCCTTCTCGACGCGGCCCTTGATGTAGTCCCACAGCACCGCGCGCGGCGGGTAGGACGGGATCGGCTTGCCGAAATGTTCCTCGAAAGAGTAGTCGGCGAATTCCAGGCATTCCTTGGGGCCGTTCGACCAAAGATAGCGGTACATGCTGCCATGCACCGGCTCGCCATGTTCGTCGAGGCCCGTGCGCCAGGTGTAGTTCCACAGCCCACCCCAGTCCGACTGCTTTTCGAAGCAGACGATTTCGGGAATGGCAGCACCCTTGCGGGCGGCCGATTGGAAGGCGCGGAGCTGCGCCAAGCCCGAGGGACCGGCGCCGATGACGGCTACTCTTGTCATATATTCTTCCCCTCTGCCGATATGGCGGTTGGTTTGAGCGTCTGGATTTCTGTACTTATTGGCGCTCCGCCAGCCTCCTCCGAAGCCGCCGTAGCACGACTTGGCCGCCGTTGGCCTGAGGGAACCTGCTCGCATGACGCCGGATGGGAGATGCCCGTCGACATGCAATCCAAGTCCCGCAGACTTCACTGCGGATAATATTTATTTCCTGACTATAATCTCACCTGCCGCCATGACAAGTCGGCTCTTCGTTTTTTTGATCCGGACTCCCATCTATGGGAAGCCTGCAATGCGGACCTGCCAGGCCGCCATCGTGAACTTTGGTTCCCAAAGGTCAAGTCTCGTGGCGCGTTACCCACGGGCGGCGCACGCGTCGGCGTCGCCCATATAACCAGGCCAGTTTTCATAGAAGTGCTTGATCGAACATACCATATTTGCGATGGAGAACCCATGTCCGCTCCCGACTCCGACACGCCTCCCCATGCCGCGCCAGGCAAGACCTTGAGCGAAGCGGCCAAGCGCGCGCTCGCGGAGGCGGCCGAGCGCCGCAAAGCGGAGAAGCCGGCCGAGCGCCCGCGCGAGATCAATGGCCGCGACGGTCCCGAACCCGTGCGCTATGGCGACTGGGAAGTGAAGGGCATCGCTTCCGATTTTTGAAGCAGCCGCTGCCGGAACGATCGCTTTTTTGCTGATCGCGGAATTGCCATAAGTATTGCTGGATTGTTTCCGGTCTATTTCTCTCGGTAAATTCGCCATCACGAATAGTTCACGCATCATATCTCGCTCGTGAATTGCGAGGAAGGACAGCGTGTCGTAGATTCAGGTCATTGCTTGTTCGTCCTCCTGTGGGTTTTTCAAGGAGAAGATCATGAAGATCTTTACGATTTCTACGATTGCAGCGTTTGGTATTGTCATTGCCGCTACGGCTGCCAATGCCCATGGCCGTCTCGTTACCGGGCCAGAACTCTATGGTGCACCCGCGATGGTTCAGCAGACAGGCGAGAATGATCGCCAAACCAGCGTGAACGATAGCACCGCCCAGCCCCGCAAGGTCCACGCCGTCCGGCACGGCACCCGTCGCTTGCGCAATAGCGAGGCCTACTGAGCCCGCTCGCGCCGGACGTTTCATCACCTAGGCGTAGAAAGACGTTCTTTTCCACTCAATCATAGTGAAGCGATATTGTGCGCCGCCCCGCTTGCCGGGGCGGTTTTTTGTTGGGGTGCCGATCCCTGTTCCCTCGGCGATTTCGCCGGGGTCTCGGGGTTTGTTAAGCCCGTGGTAACCATGATCGGTGCCAAGATGACGGGTCGCTTCGTCATGTCTGGTTCCCTCATCGGGGACCTGCACCTTCAAATTTCCTTGCATAGCCGCCGAATGGCCTCTTCCGGCGGGAGTCAAGGGGAGGGTAAAGTGAACTGATTCGGGGGACGGGTTCACGGTCATGCAGACCGGGAGGCCGTGCTTCCGCGCAAGGCCGGACGTCATTCGCAATGGCAGCCGGTTCCCTTTGCGGGCAGGGCCGGTCTCCATTCGGTCCGCGGTGCCCGCAAATGTGCGAGGGCAGGGCACGTCGGTGCCTGCGCCCTTGGCAGACGGGGTCGCAGCAGCCTGGTGGTTTCCGCCCGAAGGACGGGCGAGGCCGCCGCGGTCCTGCCAACGTCGCGTTGCGTTTCAGGGTGAGCGGAACGTCATTCGCCGGCGCCTGTCCGGTACCGAAGGGATTCGTCGAAGCAAGATGCGACAGGACAGACGGCAAGGCAGGCACGAAGGAACGGGATTGTCGGGGTGGTCCCGGTTCTCGGCCTTCCTATGCGCCGGCATTTTCCTGACGATTATGCTGCCGGTGTCCGCGGCCCTGGCTGCCGATACCGTGCCGGCGGCATCGGGCCTGTTCGGCAATCTTTCCAGCGCCGATCGCCGCATCCTTGCCATGCTGGCCCTGTTCGCCGGCCTGCTGATCCTGGCGACGGGCCTGGCCGTGTTCTATCTGCGTGCCCGCAATGCCTGGCTCAAGCGCGACCGCGCCGCCAAGGCCGAAGCGCAGGCGCTGGCCGCTCGTGCCGAACGCGCCGAGGCCCTGCTGATGTCCGAGCCGCAGTTGATCGCGGTCTGGTCGGGCACCGAGGATCTGCCGCTGCTTTCGGGCGAACTGCCGGGGGTCACCATCTCGTCCTCCCGTCGCGGCCTGATCGGCACGGGGTGGCTCGATTATCACGATACCCGCACGCTGGAAGAGCAGATCGCGGCGCTGCGCGGGCGCGGCGAGAGCTTCCACATGGTGGCGCGCTCGCGCCATGGCGGCTATATCGAGGCGGATGGCCGCGCCATTGGCGGGCGCGCCGTGCTCCGATTGCGCGATGTCACCGGCGACCGCCTGGAACTCGCTCGCCTCGCCGACCGGCACCGCCGCGCCAGCGAGGAGATCGAGGCGATCCGCTCCCTGCTCGACGAGGCGCCGGTGCCGCTCTGGCTGCGCAATGCCAATGACAAGCTGGTCTGGGTCAACAAGGCCTATGCCAGGGCGGTCGACGCCCAGGACGAGAACGACGTGCTGAGCGGCGACGTCGAACTGCTCGACCGGCCGGCCCGCGAGGAGGCCAACGCTGCGCGTCACGACGGCAAGCCCTTCCTCAAACGCGTGCCGGCGGTGGTCGGCGGCGCCAGGCGCACGCTCGACGTCATCGATATTCCTTCTTCGCGCGGTTCGGCCGGCATGGCGATCGACGTGTCGGAGGTCGAGACGATGCGGGCCGATATCGGCCGCCAGATCGAAGCGCATGTGCGCACGCTCGACCAGCTCGCCACCGCCGTGGCGATCTTCGACGCCGACCAGCATCTCACCTTCTACAACGCGTCCTTTGCCGCGCTCTGGCAGCTCGATGCCGCCTTCCTCGACGGCAGGCCGACCGACAGCGAGATCCTCGACCGCCTGCGTGCCCAGCGGCGCCTGCCCGAACAGGCCGATTTCAGGGCCTGGAAATCGAAGCTGCACGAGGCCTATCGCGCCTTCGAACCGGCCGAGCATTGGTGGCATCTGCCCGATGGCCGCACCTCGCGCGTGGTCACCACGCCCAACCCGGCCGGCGGCGTCACCTATCTGTTCGAGGACGTCACCGAGCGCATCGACCTGGAGGCCCGCTATAAGGCCCTCTCGCGCGTCCAGGGCGAAACGCTGGAGAATCTGAAGGAAGGCGTCGCCGCCTTCGGTTCCGACGGCCGCCTGCGTCTGTCCAACCCGGCCTTCGCCGCGATCTGGCGATTGCCCCAGGAGATGCTGGAGCAGCGTCCCCATATCGACGACGTGGTATCGCGCTGCTCGGTGCTGTTCCGCGACGAGGCGGTGTGGCAGGCGCTCAAGGGCGTGATCACCTCCTTCGGCGATGCCCGCCATTCCACCGACCAGCGCATGATGCGGGTCGATGGCACGGTCATCGACGTCGCCACCGTGCCGCTGCCGGACGGCGGCACGCTGGCCACCTTCACCGACGTCACCGATTCGGTGAACTTCGAGAACGCCCTGGTCGAGAAGAACGAGGCGCTGGAGGAAGCCGCCCGCCTCAAGAACGACTTCGTCCACCACGTTTCCTACGAACTGCGCTCGCCGCTGACCAATATCATCGGCTTCGTGCAACTGATGGCCGATGGCGCCGCCGGGCCGCTGAACGAGAAGCAGCGCCAATATGCCGGCTACATCAAGACCTCGTCCGATGCGCTCTACGCCATCATCAACAACATCCTGGACCTCGCGACCATCGATGCCGGCGCCATGACGCTCGACCTCGGCAAGGTCGATATCCGCGAAGCCATGCAGGGCGTGGCCGAGGCGGTGCAGCCGCGCCTGGCCGAGACCGGCGTCCGGCTGGAGATGAAGGCGAGCCAGGCGATCGGCAATTTCGAGGCCGACGGCCAGCGCGTGCGCCAGGTGCTGTTCAACCTGCTCTCCAATGCCATCGGCTTCTCGCAGGCCGGCGGCACCGTGACGCTCTCGGCCCTGCGCAAGGGCCAGGAGATTGTCTTCCGGGTCGAGGACCGCGGCCGTGGCATTTCCCAGGCGGTGATCGACCGGGTCTTCGACCGTTTCGAATCGCATGGCGGCTCGAGCGGCCATCGCGGCGTCGGCCTCGGCCTGTCCATCGTGCGCTCCTTCGTGGAGCTGCATGGCGGCACGGTCGAGCTGGTCTCCGAGGAAGGCCGCGGTACCATCGTCACTTGCCGCTTCCCGGTCGACGCCTCCGTCCACAGGGAGGCGGCCGAATGAGGATATCAGGTCATCCCGTGCGCATTGCGGCGCGTAGCGCTGCAACGCTGACACGGGATCGCAAGACAAACGAGCCTCACTTACAGAGCGGTCCCGTGTCTGCATCGCGCCACTTCGTGCCGCAATGCGCACGGGATGACATTAAAGGCCCAGCCCATTGACCGATCTCCTGACCCACCAATGGACAGTCGACCTGCCGAGCGAAGCGGCGACCGAGCTGCTGGCCCGTGACCTGGCGGCGACGCTTCGGGCCGGCGATCTCATTACCCTCTCGGGCGATCTCGGTGCCGGCAAGACTGCCTTTGCCCGCGCCCTGATCCGCGAGATCGCCGAGGATCCGGAGCTGGAAGTCTCCAGCCCCACCTTCACGCTGATCCAGCTCTACGACACGCCCGCCTTTCCGATCGTGCATGCCGATCTCTATCGCATCGGCCATGCCAGCGAGCTGGACGAACTGGGCTGGGACGAGGCGCCCGACGGCGCGCTGGTGCTGGTGGAATGGCCCGAGAAGGCCGGCGAGACGCTTCCCGCCGACCGGCTCGACCTCCGTTTCGTGCATGCCGGCCGCAGCGAGACCGCGCGGCGCGCGACGCTGACGGGCACGGGAGACTGGTCCGCCCGGCTGCGCCGCTTTTCCCAGACCGGCGATTTCCTGCGCCATGCCGGCTGGCAGGATGCGGCACGCGAACATGTCCAGGGCGACGCCTCGACCCGTTCCTATGCCCGGCTGAGGCGCGGGCAGAACACGGTGATCCTGATGAACTCGCCGGCCCGGACCGACCGCACGCCGGTGCGCTATGGCAAGACCTACAGCCAGATCGCCCATATCTCCCAGGATGTGAAGCCCTTCGTGGCCATGGCCAGGGGCTTGGCGGAACGCGGCTTCTCGGCCCCGCAGATCCTCAAGGAGGATCTGCTGCACGGCCTGCTCCTGCTGGAGGATTTCGGCACGGACTTCATCGCCGAGGACGGCAAGCCGGTGGCCGAGCGCTATGGCGTCGCCATCGACCTGCTCGCCCACCTGCATGGCATGGAGCTGCCGGATACGCTGCCGGTCGCTTCCGCCATCAACCACAAGATCCCGCCCTTCGATCACGGCGCCCTCGATATCGAGGTCGAGCTGCTGATCGAATGGTACATGCCGATGATCGGCGCACCGCAGTTGTCGCAGCGCAATCGCGACCATTTCACGGCGCTCTGGCGCTCGGCGCTCGCCCCCGTCGTCAAGGGCGAGCAGAGCTGGCTGCTGCGTGACGTTCATTCGCCGAACCTGATGTGGCTGCCCCAGCGCGAGGGCATCAAGCGTATCGGCCTGCTCGACTTCCAGGACGCGATGATCGGCCCGCCCGCCTATGACGTGGCCTCGCTCTGCCTCGATGCGCGGGTGGACGTGGACCAGGAGCTCGAGCTCCAGCTCCTGACGCGTTATGTCAAGGCGCGCCGCGGCGCCGACGCCGCCTTCGATCCGGCCGGCTTCGCGCGCGCCTATGCGGTGATGGCGGCCCAGCGCAACACCAAGCTTCTCGGCTTGTTTGCCCGCCTCGACAAGCGCGACGGCAAGCCCGCTTATCTCAGGCACATTCCGCGCATCCGCGCCTATCTCGACCGCGCTTTGGCCCATCACACCTTGGCCGATCTCAGGGAGTGGTTCGAGACCTTCGTCTTCGCGATAGAAGCCAGAGTATCATGACCCGCCCTTTTTCGACCGCCATGCTGCTGGCCGCCGGGCTCGGCAAGCGCATGCGCCCCCTGACCGACGTCAGGCCCAAGCCGTTGATCGAGATCGCCGGCAAGCCGCTGATCGATCACGTGCTTGACCGCCTCGCGGCATCGGGCGTGGAAAAGGCGGTCGTGAACGTTCACTATCTCGCCGAGCAGATGGAAGCCCATCTTTCCGGCCGGCGGCATCCGAAGATCCTGATCTCCGACGAGCGCGCGGGCCTGCTCGATTCCGGCGGCGGCGTGCGCAAGGCCCTGCCCTTGCTTGGCAAGGCGCCCTTCATCGTCTGCAATTGCGACAGTTTCTGGATCGAGGGGCCGCAGAACAATCTCGAGGCCCTCGAGGCGGCCTGGGATCCCGAACGCATGGACATCCTGATGCTGGTGGCGGCGACGGCGACCAGCATCGGCTTCGACGGCCGGGGCGACTATCATCTCGACAGCGCCGGCCTGCTCTCCCGTCGGCGCGAGAACGAAACCGCACCCTTCGCCTATGCGGGGGTGCTGCTGATCAAGCCGGACCTGTTCGAGGGCACGCGCGAGATCTTCTCCCTGAACCGCTTGTTCGATGCGGCCGAGACCAAGGGAAGGCTGTTCGGCCGGCGCCTCGACGGCATCTGGCTCCATGTCGGCACGCCCGAAGCGGTGGGAGAGGCCGAAGCCAAGATCGCGCAATCGGCGGTGGACTAATTTCATCGCACCGCCGATGGGAGGCTGGCGGTCCCGGAAAGCTTCCCACTCCGGCCGCGACCCGCTATAAAGGCCTCCCGCTGGAGCCTCTTCATGCTCGATCCCACCGCCCTCGCCGTCTATGCCGGCGCGCTGTTCGTGGCCGCGGCCCTGCCGGGGCCGGGCGTCGCGGCGCTGGTGGCGCGCGTGCTCGGCAAGGGTGCGCGCGAGAGCCTGGGCTTTGCCGTCGGCATCGCCCTGGGCGACCTGGTCTGGCTCGGCTTCGCCGCGGCGGGCCTGGCCGTGCTGGCGCAGAGCTTTTCGGGCGTCTTCCTGGCGATCAAATATGCAGGCGTCGCCTATCTGCTCTATCTGGCCTGGAAATTATGGACGACGGCGAACCTCGTCCAGGCCGTCGACCGCGACACAAGCCGTGAGAACGGCTGGCGCAGCTTTCTCGGCGGCCTCTCGATCACCCTCGGCAACCCCAAGGTGATGGTGTTCTACACCGCGCTCCTGCCCAACCTGATCGATCTCGGCCACCTTTCGCCGGCCAGCTTCGTCGAGCTTGCCATCGTCACCGAAGCGGTGCTCGCCGCCGTGTTCGCCTTCTACATCGTGCTGGCCGGCCGGGCCCGCTCGCTGCTATCAAGCCCCCGCGCCATGCGGCTTCTGGCCAGGAGCTGCGGCACCGTGATCGCCGGCACGGCCGTGACGATCGCAACGCGATGAAAGATCGCCGTCATCCACCGATAAATATCTGATAAATCACAAAAATGTGCCGTTTTGGCATGAAATTCGGCACGGGAATCCCTATATTCCTTTCCGAATCAAGGAATGAGTTGCTCAATGGCTGAACCCGCTTTGTCCGAAACGCCCGAAAACGAATATGGCGCCGACAGCATCAAGGTGCTCAAGGGCCTGGACGCGGTGCGCAAGCGCCCCGGCATGTATATCGGCGACACGGATGACGGTTCGGGCCTGCACCACATGGTCTATGAGGTCGTCGACAACGCCATCGACGAGGCGCTGGCCGGCCATGCCGACATCGTCACGGTGACGCTGAACCCCGACGGCTCGGTCACCGTCACCGACAATGGCCGCGGCATCCCCACCGCCATCCACCCCGAAGAGGGCGTGTCGGCGGCCGAAGTGATCATGACGCAGCTCCATGCCGGCGGAAAGTTCGACCAGAACTCCTACAAGGTCTCGGGCGGTCTGCATGGCGTCGGCGTGTCCGTGGTCAACGCGCTCTCCTCCAAGCTGACGCTGCGCATCTGGCGCGACGGCGGCGAGCATGTCATGAGCTTCAGCCATGGCGATGCCGATGCGCCGCTCAAGATGGTGGGGCCGGCCGGCGACAAGCGCGGCACCGAGGTGACCTTCCTGCCCTCGACCGAGACTTTCACCAAGACCGAATTCGACTATGCCACGCTGGAGCGGCGCCTGCGCGAGCTCGCCTTCCTCAATTCCGGCGTGCGCATCGTGCTGACCGATCGCCGCCATGGCGGCGAAAAGAGCGAAGAGCTGATGTATGAGGGCGGCCTCGACGCCTTCGTGCGCTATCTCGACCGCTCCAAGACCGCCCTGGTGCCGGCGCCGATCTATGTGAAGGTCGAGCGCGACGGCATCGGCGTGGAAGCGGCGATGTGGTGGAACGACAGCTATCACGAGACGGTGCTTTGCTTCACCAACAACATCCCCCAGCGCGATGGCGGCACCCATCTCGCCGGCCTGCGCGCCGCGCTGACCCGCCAGGTCACCTCCTACGCCCAGTCCTCCGGCATCTCCAAGAAGGAGAAGGTGGAGATGACGGGCGACGATTGCCGCGAGGGTCTGACCTGCGTGCTCTCGGTGAAGGTGCCGGATCCCAAATTCTCGTCCCAGACCAAGGACAAGCTGGTGTCCTCCGAGGTGCGGCCGGTGGTCGAGAGCGCCATGAACGAGGCCTTGTCGACCTGGTTCGAGGAGCATCCTGCCGAGGCCAAGACCATCGTCGGCAAGGTGGCCGAGGCCGCCGCTGCCCGCGAGGCCGCGCGCCGGGCCCGCGAACTCACCCGCCGCAAGGGCGTGCTCGACGTCGCCTCCCTGCCCGGCAAGCTCGCCGATTGCCAGGAGCGCGATCCGGCCAAGGCCGAACTCTTCATCGTCGAGGGTGACTCGGCTGGCGGCTCGGCCAAGCAGGGCCGCGCCCGCGAATACCAGGCCGTGCTGCCGTTGCGCGGCAAGATCCTCAATGTCGAGCGGGCCCGCTTCGACAAGATGCTGTCGTCGGAGCAGATCGGCACGCTGATCACCGCCCTCGGCACCGGTATCGGCTCGGAGGAGTTCAATCCCGACAAGCTGCGCTACCACAAGATCATCATCATGACGGACGCCGACGTCGACGGCAGCCATATCCGCACGCTGTTGTTGACATTCTTCTTCCGCCAGATGCGCGAGATCATCGATCGCGGCCATGTCTATATCGCACAGCCGCCGCTCTATAAGGTCTCCCGTGGCAAGTCCGAGCAATATCTCAAGGACGAGCGTGCACTCGAGGACTATCTGATCGACACCGGCGTCGAAGGCTCGGTGCTGCGGCTCGGCAGCGGCGAGGAGCGGGCCGGCCAGGACCTGCGCAGCGTCATCACCGATGCGCGTACCATCCGTACCCTGCTCGGTCAGCTCCACAGTCGCTATGACCGCACCGTGGTGGAGCAGGCGGCCATCGCCGGCGCACTGAACATCGGCGTGGTCGCCGACCCAGCGCTGGCCCAGCAGGCAGCCGAGGAAACCGCCCGCCGTCTCGACGCTATCGCCGAGGAGTTCGAGCGTGGCTGGACCGGCCATGTCGACAAGGGTGGCTATGTCTTCGAACGCATGGTGCGCGGCGTCAAGGAAGCCCATACGCTCGATGCCCAGTTGCTCGCCACCGTCGATGCCCGCCTGCTCGATGATCGTTCCCGGGCGCTACGCGAGGTCTATGGCAAGCCGGCCATCCTTACCCGCCGCGGCGAGGAGATCGAGATCCATGGCCCCGTGGCCCTGTTCGAGACGCTGACCAACGCTGCCCGCAAGGGCCTGTCGCTGCAGCGCTACAAGGGCCTGGGCGAGATGAACCCCGACCAGCTCTGGGAAACGACGCTCGACCGCAATGTCCGCTCCTTGCTCAAGGTGCAGGTCAAGGAAGTGGTCGAGGCCGAGGACATCTTCACCAAGCTGATGGGTGACATCGTCGAGCCGCGCCGCGAGTTCATCCAGGACAACGCGCTGACGGCCCAGGTCGACGCCTGAGCTCCCAGCCGGTATAATTCATCGGAGAAATCGGTCCCGCTTCACGAGGACGCGGGACCGCGCCTCGGGCCTGCAAGCCCTGAAGGTCGCCAGGGGGCGGCTGGCTATGGCAACATTTCGAGGTCGGTCGGCCCTGGCTGCGTTCCCGCCGCCGTCAGCATCGCGTGGATCTGGCCGCGGTGATGGGTCTGGTGATTGAAGAGCTGAACGACGCACAGGGCCTTGGGCTTCTCGATCCGGTTTGAACCTGCGCCGGGACGCCAGCCGACCATGCCATCGAGGTCCGCGTCGAGCAGCCTGGCTGCCCATTCTTCGATCTCTTCGTTTCGCCGTGAACGAAGCCTCTTGAAATCATCCCAATCCGACGGGCTCGTGAGAGAGTGCCTGATGTGGTCCTCCGGGCGCTCATTCCCTTTCAAGCGCTGCAGGATCAGGGCATCGGCCCAATAGAGATGGTTCAGCGTCGCCGCAATTGACTGGAAGAAAGCCCCCCGATCCTTCCAGCGATCCGCAGGCGTGAGTTCATCGGCAGCAGCGACCAGGGAAGCGTTCTGCCAGGTGTTGTAGCGGGCCATGAGGCGGCAATAGGCGGCGGAGATCATCGTCTCGGGCTCCAAGGATTGAGGGCGACCGGTTGCGGGGCGATATAGCGTTTTGTGATTTCCTGGAATCACCAAGAATCGCAAAGACGCGTCAAAACAATGAGTTAGGGAAAAGCAGCGGTTACGTGTAAACGCGCTTTGCTCCAGACGGCACGAGCAGGAACCGCCGGCATGGGAACGGACCGTTGATCCGGGCAAGCCAGGCGAATGCGGGGATGGCAGGGGAGAGGGAGGGAAGGGGCGGTTTGCTCTGAAGCCGCCAAAGTCGCGCCTAGTCATCCGGCGTTCGATAGGCCCGAGGCCTCATGGACTGGTTTGACCTGTCCTTGGCTGAGTCTATGGGCTCAGTCATCGAAACGGATCCGGTTCCCCATGATCCGTTGCCACCTATAATAGCAGAACTCAGGGGCGAGTTGAACCCTGGAATCACCGCCAGGAATCGCCGGGCTGGAATCGCCTGGTGCCTTCCCGGGCGAGACCGCCGGCGGGTGTGACATGACGGGCTGGCCGTGCCATAAGCGATTTTCCCATGCCTCGACACGGTTTCGCCATGCCAGATATTGCCGCCCTGCAAGATGCCTTCATCCCGGAACTGCTGAATTACTATCGTGGCAAGGTCAGGGAGAACTATGATCTTGCCGATGGGCGCCGCATCATCATCGCCACGGACCGCCTGAGCGCCTTCGACCGGGCGATCGCCAGCATCCCCGGCAAGGGGCAGGTGCTGACGCAGACCGCCCGCTACTGGTTCGAGCATACCGGCGACATCTGCCCGAACCATGTGCTCGACTATCCCGATCCCAATGTCGTGGTCGGGCAGAGATTGACCATCCTGCCGGTTGAGATCGTGGTGCGCGGCTATCTTGCCGGCACGACGGGGACTTCCATCCTCACGCTCTACAAGCAGGGCCAGCGCGAAATGTATGGCGCGCGTTTTCCCGACGGACTGCGCGACAACCAGGCCTTGCCGCAGGCGATCATCACACCCACGAGCAAGGCTTTCGACGGGGGGCATGACGAGCCGCTTTCCGCCAATGAAATCATCGCCAAGGGCCTGCTCAGCCCGCGGCAATGGGAGGAAGTCTCCGGTTATGCCCTGGCGCTGTTCGCCCGCGGCCAGGCCCTGGCGCAGGAGAAGGGTCTGATCCTGGCCGACACGAAGTATGAGTTCGGCACCGACGGCGAGGGGCGCATCATCCTGGCGGATGAAATTCATACGCCCGATTCCAGCCGATACTGGTTTGGCGCCAGCTATCCCGCCCGCTTCGCCGCCGGCGAGAAGCCCGAAAGCTTCGACAAGGATTTCGTGCGCAACTGGGTTGCCGCGCGCTGCGATCCCTATAAGGAAGCGATTCCCGCCATCCCCGCCGAGCTGATCGCCGAAACCTCGAAGGTCTATATTCAGGCCTATGAGACGATAACCGGGCAAGCCTTCGAAATCCCACCCGGGGCAGAGAATCCGCTGGAGCGCATCCGCCGCAATCTCGCCCGTTACTTCTAGATCATCGTACCGGAAGACCGGCGCCGGTTCTTGGCGAATGTGACGTGATCTCAAAGGCCTGCGTCATCGGATCCGGTGAAGCGGGAAGCGGGGCCTGCTGGCATCTTCCCAACCCGTCAGGGCCGGTGCTTCCGTGCGAGGTGAAGGCATTACTATCGCCTATGTTGCGGAACCGGGGCAGCACTACTTGTTGGCAGGATACGGGATGGAACGAAGATCTCCTTCCCTGGAGCAAACGTCCTGCAGGTACGCCTACGTTGCACGCCCGTGAGCTTGAGTAAATTTTCGTGCGCCCTTCCCCAAGAAAACAAGAAACCTTCGACGTGTATTGAATATTGTTCTCGATGATTTGAATTTACTTTTTATATGAACAGGAAAAATGACAATTCGATATAAGCTTGTTATTTTACAGATAGCGAGACATGTTGCAATTTCTGAGCTCATGTGCAAATGTTCCTCTGCGTCATGATGAAATTGCGGTGTGGACGAAATGCCGGGCTGCAGTGAGGCCGGCTGATGAGGCGGGTGCAGCCGGCGGCGATCAGGTGTCGCGCCGGGGCCATTACATAGTTCTGCGGCCGTTGCCGGCAGGGCGGATGCTTCTTGAGCCTCGGAAGGCACCTCGCATCGTAAAGACGCGTGGAAACAAAGAGTTGGAACAAATAGGCGTCCAGGCGCAAGCGCGTATTGTTCTGGACAGGACGAGGTCAGGATGCAGCGTCATTCCATGTTCCCCGGCAATCAGGCTGCCAAACCGCATTTCCTGCTGCTCGATGGTTTGCGCGGCTTTGCTGCATTCTGCGTGATGCTGATCCATCTCGGCAGCTGGCTGGCCGTGCCGTGGGTCGCGAGAAACAGCTATCTGGCGGTCGACCTGTTCTTCTGCCTCAGCGGTTATGTGCTGTCCTACGCCTATATGGGTCAGGCCCGTACGATGGACAGTTTCGAATTTCTGCGCGTCCGTCTGCTGCGCCTGTTGCCGCTGACGGTGCTCGCCCTTGCCATCAGCGCCAGCTATCTGGTCGCTCGCGGCGCTTTCGAGCACGCACCGGTGCCCTATGCCGAATTGCTGAATGCGCTGATGCTCTCCACCTTCAGCCTGCCGAATTTCAGCGCTCCCGCCGAGATCGGGGGTCCCAGCTTCTTCCCGCTGAACGCGCCGCAATACACCATCCTGCTGGAGCTCACCGCGAATCTGGTGTGGTGGCGCCTGCGACACACCAATCTGGAGAAGGTGGCGGCCGCCCTTGCCTTGGCCTGCCTGTGCATCCTGATGGTCACCGGTCTGGGCGGGGATACCCCCAATACGTTCCTCTCCGGTTTTCCGCGTGTCGGCGCCTCGTTCTTCATCGGCATCGTGCTCTACCAGATGCGAGACAGGTTGCCGGCGTGGCGGGGATGGACCGTGACATTCTGGCTGCTGGCCGGCGCGATGGCCGTCCTGTTCTTCTGGCCGACGGAACTGCCGCGGGTCGTGCAGCTCACCTGGGTGGCGCTGCTTTCGCCCGCCCTGGTCGCCGTGGGCGCCAGGGTCCAATGCTCGGGTGGGCTTGCCTCATTCTGTTCGGCGGCAGGCACTGTATCCTACCCGCTCTATTGTCTGCATTTCCCAATCTTCTGCTGGGTCAACGGCCTGTATCGTTCCTTCTTCGGGGCGCAGAATTTCTATGTCGAGGCTCCCATCGTTGCGGTCGTCGCGATCATCGCCAGCCTGCTGGCGCATTACTGCTACGATGTTCCCATTCGTCGCTATCTCAGTACCCGGGCAAGGCGCGCGCATGCCTGATGCTTCGCTCGCTAACGCTTTGTTTCGAAAGGTTTTTGTAATTTCACGTGACGGCATCGAACCGCAACACACCGAGGCGACGGCAGCGCGGGCAAACGATGGCTTGATCTCGCGGGCATGAGCTGTCAGTATCCGCGCCGGGCAACCATGGCAGGCGGGGCATAATCCTGCTGCCGGTCAAAAAGCCTGATTCGCTCCTGATCCAACCAAGACTGATCAAAGGCAATACCTAAGGAAAGGGCTGTTCTCCCGAGGCCTTTTCCGGCGTTTGATCGATATTGCAAAGCTGAAACAGTAACTTAAGTAGTCCCTCGCGCAGTTGTGTGCTCGCAATGCACATGTCGCGCAGGCCGATACTTGGCAAATCGTTAATTGGAAGGCATGTTGTGCCGCCTTCACCATCCAGGACGGGAGACAAATAGCAAATCCATTTCCCCGGTTCTCAACAAGGAGGATTTACATGTCCCATACCGGAAGCGATCATACCCTTGCCCAGACCTGCACGTCCTCGGTGCCCGTCGGTACGGACCTCTTCAGGCAGGCCCGCGAGGCCAAGGGATACAGCAGGGAAGACCTCGCGGTCACCTGCGGTCTCACGGTCGATGAGATAGAAGACCTCGAACTGGGCAACAATGCCAGCCCCGCCCATCTGCGTCGCGTTGCGGCCGCACTCGGCCTGCCCAGCGAATAACCGGCTGAGCCTCCCTTCCGAACCGCCTCACGAGCCTGACGTCCCAAGGAAGCATAGGCTTTTCGTGGCGGTTCAACATAGCGAGCCGGACCGAGAACCGAAAACTGGTGTCGCTACAGTTCATTCAATCGTCTCATGACCAAAGATTTCAGGCTGGCGTTTTCCGGGGGGTAAACCCAGCCGATCCGAGATCGGTCTGAAGCACCGTCTCACGGAAAATCTGCAAAAAACAAAACTGCGTCCCCGCTTCCATCCGGATGCGGGGACAGCGCGCATGAACCGGCCTGTCCTCGCGTGAAGAAGTGGGGGCAGCCGGGTTCGTGATCTTGCCATTGGCAGCACTTCGGGCCATGGAGCTTGTGATCCTTTCGATCCGCTTCTGGAGACCGGCGATGCCCCTCACCCTACCCCGTGTCATCGGGCATCGCGGCGCTGCCGCGCATGCGCCTGAGAACACGCTCGAATCGATCCGCTGCGCCGCAGCCTTCGGCGTTGCCATGGTCGAGATCGACGTGCAGCTCAGCAGGGACGAGGTGCCCGTCGTCATTCATGACGATACGCTGGAACGCACCACCACCGGTCGTGGCCCGGTCATCGATCTTACCTGGCGGGAACTCCAGGCCCTCGACGCCGGTGCCCCCTTCGGCCGCCCTTTCACCGGTGAGCGCATTCCCGACCTGACTTCCGTGCTTGCGCTATGCAAGGAGCTGCAGCTTGGCCTCAATGTCGAGATCAAGCCCTCGCCCGGCACCGATGTCCGGACTGCGGAGGTCGCCTTGAAGACGATCGATGCCTTTGGACCGATCGGGGCGCCGCTGGTTCTCTCGTCCTTCTCGGTCGAAAGCCTGGAAGCGGCCCGGGATCTCGCCCCGCTTCTGCCGCGCGGCTATCTGATCTGGGAGCGGCCGGCCGATTGGGCCGATATCGCCGACAGGGTGGCCGCCGCCTCCATCAATTTCGACCATGAGCAAGAGACGCCCGAGAGCATCGCCGTCTACAAGGCGACGGGGCGCCCGCTGTTGTCCTATACGGTCAACACCGCCGAGCGGGCGCGGGAGCTGTTCGCTTTGGGCGTTGCCGGTGTGTTCACCGATTTCCCGGGCCGAATCCTGCGGGTGGCCTGAAGCGTCAGGCCGGCGGCACAGTCCTGCCCTTGCCTTCGAGCCAGGCGCGGATGAGCTGGCGGTAGCGTGCCCCGTCGAAGCTTGGAAAATGCCCGCCATGCACGATGCGGACGGGCAGGCGCAGCAGCCGTTCCATCGAGGCGACATAGTCCTGCGCATTGGCGTGGTAGGTGTCCTCGATCAGCGGCCCGTCATAGAGGATGTCGCCGGAGAACAGCGTGGCCGTGCGCGCCTCCCATAGCGCGATGCCGCCCGGCGAATGGCCCGGCGTGTGGATGACCTCGAAGACGCGGTCGCCGAGATCGATGACGTCGCCGTCTTGCAGAATTCGGGTGGCCGGCGCCCGCTTCACGGCATAGCAGGCCGAGCAATACGGCTCCGGCGGCAGGGCGTCGAAGATCTCGTCGGTGACATAGGGATCGGCTAAGGTGTTCTGCCGCGTCGGATTGGCGAGGAGGTCCGCCTCGGCGGCGTGCACCGCACGGCACTCGAACTCGTGATGGCAGCCGATATGGTCGAAATGGGTGTGGCTGGCCACCGCGATCAGGTCGCGCTCGGTGACCACAGGCACCCACTCGCGCAGGGAGACCACGCCCATGCCGCTATCGACCAGCATGTCGCGATCGCGCCCACGGACATGCCAGATGTTGCAGCGATAGAATTCCTGGATATAGGGCTCGCCGATGGCCGTGACGTCGTCGGCGAGGCGACGCACTTCATACCATTTGTCGGCGCTGATCCGCTGCATCGGGCGTTTTCCTGTCACTTGCTTCGCCGCGCACCCCATCCTGCCGGGTTACGCTGCCCCTCACCGTACCTCTCCCCGTAAGAACGGGGCGAGGAGGCGCACGTGTCGCGATTGATCCTCAGGTCGCTCATCTCGCCCAACCGTCGGGCGAGATAAGACGGTTTCGGTTCGAAATGCACGGTTGAAGTCCCCCTCGCCCCGTTTACGGGGTGTCGTCAACTCTCTTGAGTTGACTAGGGGTTAGGGTGAGGGGCTACGCGACCCTGACAATAAGGAGCAAAAACCAATTCCGGTCACGGCAAGATCACCACATCATCGGGCTTGACCGCAAGCGCCAGGGACTGGCCCTCCCTGAGGCTTGCCGATTGCGGCAGATGCGCTACCAGGGCCGGCCCGGCGGCAGGCTGGAGGTGGCAGCGGTAATGTGTGCCGAAGAAGGCCCCGCCCGTGACCCTGGCCTCGCCCAGCGAGACCGTCGGGCCCTGTTCGCCCGCCACCGGGCGGAAATGCTCGGGCCGGATGCACAGTGTCACCGCTTCCTTCTTGCGGGGCTCGCCCGCGGTGAAGCCGGCGCAGGGCAGCACGATACTGCCGAGGGCGGTGTCGATGCTGATATGATCGCCTGAGAGATCGGCGACCTCGCCAGGAATGAAATTGGCCTCGCCCATGAAGCCGGCCGAGAACAGCGAGCGCGGCCGCATATAGACCGTGGCGGGCGGGCCGACATCCTCGATATGGCCTGAATTCATCACCACGATGCGGTCGGCGATGGCCATCGCCTCCTCCTGGTCGTGGGTGACATGCACGAAGGTGGTGCCCACCCGCTTCTGGATCGCCTTCAATTCGTCCTGCATCTGGCGCCGCAGCTTGAGGTCGAGCGCCCCGAGCGGCTCGTCGAGCAGCAGCACGTCGGGGTCGACGGCGAGAGCCCGGGCGAGGGCGACGCGCTGGCGCTGGCCGCCCGACAATTCATGCGGCTTCTTGGCGGCAGCCTTGTCGAGGCCGACCAGGGCGAGATAGCCGAGCGCCTTCTCGTCGCGCTCCGCCCGGCCCATGCCGCGCATGCGCAGCCCGAAGCCGACATTGTCGATCAGGCGCATATGCGGGAAGAGCGCATAGTCCTGGAACATGGTGGTGGTCGGCCGGCGCGCCGGCGGCACATCCGTCATGTCCTTGCCGCCGATCAGCACCTGCCCCGAACTTGGCGTCAGGAAGCCGCCCAGGATCGAGAGCAGCGTGGTCTTGCCGCAGCCGGAGGGGCCGAGCAGCACGATGAACTCGCCGGCCGCGATCTCGAGGCTGACATCGTCGAGGGCGGTGAAGGCGCCGAAGGTCTTGCTGGCGTTGCGGACGGAAACCGAGGCGGTCATGATTTCGGGTCTTTCATGATTTCTTGGCCCTTCCGAAGACGGCGAGTTCGACGACGACCAGCACCAGGATCGAGATGAGGAAGACCAGCGAGCCGATGGCGTTGGTCTTGGGATTGAGGCCCGAGCGCAGCAGGTTCCAGATCTCGACGGGCAAAGTGACGTCGAAGCGCGAGAGCAGGAAGGCGATGATGAACTCGTCCCAGCTGAAGGTGACGGACAGGAAGAAGGCGGCCAGGATCGAGGGCATGAGCATCGGCGCGGTGACCAGTGCCATCACCTTGAGATCACTGGCGCCGAGGTCGCGGGCCGCCCGCTCGATATTGATGTGGTGGTCGCCCATCGAGGAATAGATGATGGCAAAGCACAGCGGCAAATTGATCACCACATGGCCGATGCTCACCGTCCACAGCGAGAGCGGCAGATGCAGGGCGTTCAGCACCGTCAGCAGGCCGAGCGCGATGATGAGGTAGCTCACCGTCATCGGTGCGATCAAAAGGCCGCGCTGCAGCGCCGAGCCCGGCAGCCTGTAGCGCGCCAGCGCATAGGCGGCGAGGAAGCCGAGCAGGCAGGCAACGATCGAGGAGCCGACGCCCACCAGGAGCGAATTGAGCATGGCGCCCATCAGCTTGCCGTCGGCGAACACCGCCCGGTACCATTGCAGCGAGGCACCATTGAAGGGCGGTACCGGCAGGCGGCCGTCCTGGAAGGAGAACAGCACCAGCACCGCCACCGGCAGGAAGATGAAGCCGAAGATCGCGACCGCATAGAGGCTGCTGAGAATGTCGGCGAGGGTCTTGCGCGCCATGCTCAGGCCCTCTCGATCTTCAGCCAGCGTGCGCAGGCGACATAGGCCGCCGTCACCACCACCATCAGAATGATCGACAGGGTGGCGGCCATGGGCAGGTCCGCCCGGCGCCCGAGCTGGAGCATGATGATCTGCGGCAGTACGAGCTCATTGTTGCCGCCGAGGATCTGCGGGGTGACATAGTCGCCGATGCAGAGCACGAAGGTGAGGAAGGCGCCCGTCATGATGCCGGGCAAAGTGAGGGGCAGCACCACGTGCCAGAAGGTCTGCAGGCCGTTGGCGCCGAGATCGGCCGCGGCCCGCCGGTAGTTCGGCGAGAGCTGGATCAGATTGGCATAGATGGTCAGCGTCAGCAGCATCACGAAGAAATGCACGAAGCCGATCACGGTGGCGGTGCGCGTCGAGGCGAGATCGAGCGGCTCGGCGATCACGCCGAGTCCCAGCAGGGCCTGGTTGATCACGCCGGCCTTTGAGAGCACCAGCAGCCAAGCATAGGACCGCACCACATAGGAGGTCCAGAACGGCAGCACGGCGAGGATGAGGGCGAGGCGCTGATAGCGCTTGGGCACGCGCTCGGCGATGATCCAGGCGAGGGGATAGGCCAGCAGCACGGAGAGCACGGTCACCATCGCCGTGATCTCCAGCGAATTGACCAGGCCCTTGAGCAGGGACTCCTTCTGGAAGAAGGCGAGGTAGTTGTTCAGATCCCAGCTCTGGATGATCTGACCGCCCTGCAGCGACCACAGGCTCATCGCCGCCATGAAGCCGAAGGGAACGACGAAGAAGGCCAGCGTCCAGCCGAGCGCCGGCAGGACGAAGCCCCAGGCCTTGCGGCGCTCGGCCGCTTCGAGGCTGGATGCGGTCATGGTCGATCCCTTATCCCGGGTGCGCGGACGTCTCGTCCGCTCTTGGAAGCGCTATGCTCGCGGGTAGGAAGAGCGGACGAGACGTTCGCGCACCCGGAAAGAATTCACTGCTGCATCATGTCGGTCCAGGCGTCCTGCATCTTCTTGTCGAGCTCGGCATTGGGCGCGGGATAGAGCTGGGCCTTGGCGAGATAGCCGGCCTGGTCGTTCCAGCGCAGAGCCGCCTTCTGGGCGTCGGTCAGATGCTCGCCGGCCTTCTTGTTGGCGGGCATCGCCCAGTAGCAGGAGGAGGTGGCGAGACGCGCCTGGCCTTCCGGGCTGAGGATGTACTGCACGAATTTCAGGGCGAGGTCCTTGTGGGCTGCATCCTTCATCACCCCGATCGACTGCGCCCAGCGCACGGCACCCTGGTCCGGCACGGTCCAGTCGAGATTGGGCTTTTCGGCCGCGAGCGCGGCGGTGATCCATTCGCCGCCACCGACCAGGATGTCGACTTCGCCGGTGGCCAGCGCCGTCTGCGAGGCGGTGACCTCGCTGACCTGCTTGGAGACCTTCTTCATGGCGGCGAGCTTGTCCTGGATGGCCGGCAGGTCGGCCTCCGACAGCTCGGCCGTCTTCTTGCCGAGGCCGACCTGAACCAGGCCCATGACCGGCAGGTAATAGTCATAGATGGCGATGCGACCCTTGTACTTGTCGGACCACATCACGCTGAGGTCCTGCATGTCCTTCGGGTCGACCTTGGTCTTGTCGTAGGAGATGGTGTTGTAGCCGAACTTCTCGGTGGCGGCGTAGATCTTGCCGTCCTTGGCATTCTGCGCCTCCATGCGCACTTCCGGGAAGGTGTCGGCCAGCGGCAGGGCCTCGGCCGGCATCTCGGCCAGGAGGTTCTGGTCGACGGCTCGCTTGACGTCGATGGCGTCGATCACCAGCACGTCCCAGTCGCCCGGCCGGGACTGGGCGATGATGGAAAGGCCCGCGCCGGTGCCTTCATAGGTCTTGAGGTTGACCTTGACGTTGTTGGCCTTCTCGAAGGGCTCGATCAGGGCCGGGTCGGTGTGGTCGCACCAGACCAGAGCGTTGAGCTCGTCGGCGGCACGGGCGGTTGCGGTGGCGGAAAGGCCGGCCACGCCGGCAAGGATGGTGGCGAGGAGGAGACGGCGCGCGGGCGCGCGGCTTGCGGGCGGTGTCATGGTTTACCTCTGGCTGGCGGCACGTCTTGATGGTGCTCTGATAAAGAAATTGAGTGAGTTCATTTTTTAAGTCAATATCAATTTTAGAGTACGTTCAGAGAATGCGACCGAGAGAGGTGACATGGCGGGGTTACGCGCAAAGCAGAAGGCGGACAGGAACCGGCGCATCCTCGAGGCGGCCACCAGCCTGTTCCGGGACGCGGGCTATGACAGTGCGCGGATCGAAGACATCGCCGAACGCGCCGAGGTCTCGGTCGGCACGCTCTACAACTACTACCAGAACAAGGGCGACATCCTGCTTGCCGCGGTCACCATGGAGGTGGAGGAGGTGCTGGAGGCAGGCCGCCGGATCGTGGCCAATCCGCCGCCGACCGTTGCGGCGGCCCTGCAGGCGCTGATCGAGCAATATTACGACCATTCCCTGGTCTATCTGTCCAAGGAGATGTGGCGGGTCGCCATGGCGCTGTCGATCCAGCAGCCGGACAGCCCGTTCAGCCGGCGCTACACCGAGCTCGACCGGCGGCTTTCAGGCCAGGTCTCCAGCCTGGTGCTGAGGCTGCAGGCAAACGGCGCCGTGCGTGCCGATGTCGATGCGGCGGCGGCCGGCGAGATGTTCTTCAACAATCTCAATCTGATGTTCATCGAATTCGCCAAGGACGAGGCGATGCCGCTGGAGGCGCTGAAGGCCCAGGTCGAACGCCAGAACCGGCCGCTGTCGGGCTTGATCGCGGGCGGGCAGGCTTGAGCGCGACAACCTTCTCCCCTTGCGGGAGAAGGGAACAGGTCCTCACTCGGCCTTCACCTGCACCACCTTGTCCTGCCCGGCTTCCAGCGCACTCCAGGCCGCCACGGCCGCGCAGGCGATGAACAGCAATGTCGGCGCGGCGAAGCTGCCGGTGATGCCGCGCAGCAGCCCAGCCAGCAGCGGGCCGAAGCCGGCGATGATATAGCCGAAGCCCTGCGCCATGCCGGACAGGCGGGCGGCGACATGCGCATCGGGCGAGCGCAGGATGATCAGCGTCATCGCCACGGCGATCAGGCCGCCCTGGCCGATGCCGCAGAAAATGGCGCCGATCCAGGTGAGCGACAGAGGCAGCCAGTAGCAGCCGGCGAAACCGACGGCGCCGCAGGCGAGCAGGACAAGGCAGACCAGGCGCTGGTCGCGCCCGCGCATGGCCAAGGGCGGTGTCGCCAGGCAGGCCAGCATCTGCACCACCACGGAGCCCGACACCAGGAGGCCCGCGCTGGTGCCTTCCATGCCGCGGTCGCGCAGCATCGGTGCCATCCAGCCGAAGACGATATAGGCCATGGCCGATTGCAGGCCCATGAACAGCGTGACCTTCCAGGCGAGCCTGTCGCGGAACAGTCCCTTGACGGCCGGCTTGGCGGCAGCATGGTCATGGCCGGCCTTGAGGGCCTGCGGCGCCCAGATCAGGGCGGCCACCAGCGCCGGCACGCCCCACAGCGCCAGGGCGGCAGGCCAGCCGCCCGGCAGCGCCTTTTCGAGCGGCACGGTGAAGGCGGCCGCGGCGGCGGCGCTGCCGCACAGGGCCATGGTGTAGAGACCCGTCATCAGGGCGATCTGGTTGGGGAAGTCGCGCTTGACCAGCCCGGGCAGCAGCACGTTGATCATGGCGATGCCGGCGCCGGCCAGGAAGGAGCCGAGAAATAGGAAAGGAGCGTTTCCAAATCCACGCAGGCCGGTGCCCAGCGCGATCACCAGCATGCAGGCCAGGATGACGCGCTCGGCCGAGAAGCGCCGCGCCAGGTTGGGAGCCGGGAAGGAGAAGACCCCGAGGCAGACCACCGGCAGCGTGGTCAGCACGCTCGACCAGAACGCGTTGAGGCCGACGTCGCGCACGATCTCCGGCAGCACCGTCGACAGGCTCGAGAAGACCGCCCTGAGATTGGCGGCGATCAGCACCAGGCTGACACCGAGCAGGATACGGGCCGCCAGGCTTGCCCCATCGAGCTCGGGGCCCTCCTCGACGTCGATCAGCGGCTCTCCCGGCGGCGGATGCAGGACCTCGGCATCGGCGGAAGGCCGCAACGGCTTCTCAAAAGATCTGTCGGTCAAACGATGTTCGTTTCGCAATGGAGGAAAAACAACGGGCAGCCGATGCGGAAAAGCGGCGCGAATGCTCTTACCAATAGAGGGATCGGCCAGGGCGCTCAACCATCCTGCGTCCCGATGCGTGCAGGGGAGGCATGCGCCAAAACGCGGCAGGCGGGCGGCCTCTCTCCGGCTTGCCCGGCCTGCCGGAATAGGCTCTGTTGCGCGCCAAACTTTAAAGGCAGCATTCCGGGGGCACACATGCCGCAGGCCGATCTCATCATCCACAATGCCCGCATTCTCACCATGGATGAGGCGCGGCCGCGGGCCCAGGCCCTGGCGGTTGCAGGCAACCTTCTGCTCGCCGTCGGCAGCGACAGCGAGATCCTGGCCCTGGCGGGAGAAGGCACGAGGCGCATCGATGCCGGCGGCGGCACCGTGCTGCCCGGCCTCAACGAAGCCCATATGCACATCTTCGGCGGCTCGGTGTCGCTGACCCAGCTTTCCCTGTTCGGGGTGAAGGGATTCGAGGCCCTCAAGCAGGCGGTCACCGCCTATGCGGCCGCCAATCCCGATCTGCGCCTGCTCGTCGGCCTGTCGGCCGACTACACCATCCTGTCCGAGACCGAGAAGGTCACCCGCCACCATCTCGATGCCATCCTGCCGGACCGGCCCTTCATGATGCTGGCGCCCGACCGCCACACTGCCTGGGCCAATACGGCCGCACTGAAGGCCGCCGGCATCCTCGAAGGGCGCGACGTCGGGGTGGGCAACGAGATCGTCATGGGCGAGGACGGCCTGGCCACCGGTGAACTCAAGGAAACCAATGCCATCGATCCGGTGGCGGAAATGGGCGTCACCGCCGGGCGTGACCATCTCGGCATCGGCACGGGTGGGGATCCCGACCATGTCACGCATGAGGAGCGGGCCTCCGATCTCGCGCTGATCCGCCGGGGCCTCGCTTATTGCGCCGAGCTCGGCCTCACCAGTGTGCAGGCCATGGACGGCAATCTCTACCAGCTCGAGATCCTGGACGAGATCGAGCGCGAGCATGGCCTGCCCGTGCGCGTGCGCATGCCCTTCCACATGAAGAACTTCATGGATCTTGATATGATCGAGGCCAAGGCGGCAGGCTGGCGCCGGCGTTTCGACAGCGACAGGCTGCGCTGCGACTTCGTCAAGGTCTTCGTCGACGGCGTCACCGAATCCGGCACGGCCGTGATGGTGGACGACTATGCCGACGAGCCGGGCTGGAAGGGCGATCCCCTGTTCACGCGCGAGCATTTCGCCAAGGTCGCCGTCGAGGCCGACAGGCTCGGCCTGCAGGTCGCCGTGCATGCCATCGGCGACGGTGCCGTGCGCATCGTGCTCGATGGCTACGAGGCTGCCCGTAAGGCCAACGGGCCGCGTGACAGCCGGCATCGCATCGAGCATGTCGAGGTCGTCCACCCCGACGATGTCGGGCGCTTTGCCGAGCTCGGCGCGGTGGCCTCGATGCAGCCGACCCATCCGCCGGGTTCGGCGGGCCTGCCCCTGGAGCCCTATCTCACCCGCATCGGCGAGGCGCGCTGGCCACTCGCCTTCGCCTGGCGGAGCCTGAAGGATGCCGGCGCCCGCATCGTCTTCGCCACGGACTGGCCGGTCTCGCCGCTGTCGCCGCTGAGCTGCATCCAGGATGCGATGACCCGCCGGCCCTGGAAGGAGGGCATGCCGGACCAGCGCCTGAGCCTGGCCGAAACGCTCGCTGCCTATACCAGCGAGGGAGCCTATGTCGAGTTCATGGAGGACCGCAAGGGCCGGCTCAAGCCCGGCCATCTCGCCGACATCGTCGTCCTTTCCGGCGATATCGAGGCCACGCCCGCAGCCGAACTGGCGACGCTGCGCCCCGTCGCGACGATCTGCGACGGCAGGATCACCCACCAGGCCTGAGGCCCGGTTCGTTCACGAAGGCGTCACGACCTTGCGTGTTTGCTGTCCCCCGCAGACCTCGTTTGCGGGGAGGGGGCGATGCCGGGTCGCAAGAGTGCGGTGATCCTCACCCATGGCATGGGCGAGCAGATGCCGATGGCAACCCTGCGCGGCTTCGTCGAAGCCGTCTGGGTCCACAATCCCGACATCGACGGGCGTCGGCCGGACGATCCGCCCGAGCTTGGCAACCCGGTCTGGTGGAAGCCGGACACCCGCAATGGCTCCCACGAACTCTATCGCATCACCACGCGGTCGGGCGGTCATCGTCAGGGGGCCGAGGCGCCGCGCATCGATTTCTTCGAATTCTACTGGGCCGACCTCACCACGAGCACCACCACGGCCCAGTTGCGCGATTGGTTCATGTCGCTGCTCCTGCGTCGGCCAAGCCAGGTTCCCGGCGACGTCATCGGCATCTGGCTGATGCTCTGGGCGGCGACGATCGCGGCGATCGGCCTCGTTTCCCTGCAGGGCCTGGCGCAGATCCTCGATTGGAAGCTGGACAGCTGGGTGAAGGTGGCACTTTGGGGCTTTACGGCCCTCAGCGCCGTCTTCATCGCTTTCGCCGTCGCCTATTTCGGCGACGTGGCGCATTACATCCGGGCTAAGCCGGCCAATATCCAGGCCCGCCGCGAGATCCGCAAACGTGGCCTCGAATTGTTGCAGACCCTCTCGAAGAGCGGCGAATATGACCGCATCATCCTAGTCGGCCACAGCCTGGGCAGCGTCATCGCCTATGACTTGGTGCGGCTCTTATGGGCGGAAGAATATGCGGCGCGGACATTCGCACCGGCGGGCAAAGTGGCGGATGCCCTGGCGAAGCTACGCAAGGCCGGTGAAAGCTTGAACGCCAACCCGGACGATCCGAGCCTGCTCGATGCTTATCAGACCGAACAGAAAGGGCTGTTCACAAGCCTGCGCGAAGCGCATTCGGACACGAGGAAGCGCTGGCTTGTCTCGGACCTCGTCACCCTCGGCTGCCCGCTCACCCATGCCGAGTTCCTGATCGCCCGCAATATCGAAGCCTTGCAGCAGGATGTCGAGGCGCGCCGGCTGCCGAGCGCGCCGCCCGCCACCGAGGCGTCGGGCGACTATGCCTACCCGGTGCCCGATCCGACTTCGGCGGCGATGCGGCTCCACCACGCCGCCCCGTTCTCGCTGGTGCGCTGGACCAATATCTACGATCCGGCCCGGGGGGCGCTGCTCGGCGATGTCATCTCCGGCCCGGTCCGCGGCAATTTCGGCGCCGGCATCAGAGACGTCGCCGTCAGAATAAGCGGGCGGGTGCCCCTGCTCGGGCGGATCTTCACCCATACCCGCTATTGGGACGAGGATGAGGGAGCCGCCCGGAGCCTGGCGGCGCTGCGGCAGGCTTTGAAACTCGACGAACGATAGAGCAAAGCGCGCCCAAGCCCGAACGCCCATTTGCTCCAACTCCTTGTTCCCAAGCCAATCCAAAGCATTGGCTAAGGCGTCTTTGCGATTCCTGGTGGTTCCACCAAATCGCAAAACGCTTTGGCGCTGGTCCAGTTCGAGCCGGCCCGGCAGCCAAGCTTATCGTTCCCGGCACCTCCGAGCGCCGTGGCTCTCGCTACCCGGCCTCAGGATTTCCTCGGCTTCTTCTCCGGCAGCGGCAGGCTCGCCGCCTTGGAGTCGGAGGCCTTGGCCTTGTCGGAACCTTCTTCCACGGCTTCTTCGGCTTCCTCTGCGCCACTGCCGGCAAGCCTATGCTTGATAGCCAAAGCATAAATGGTGTTCAGTACATTCCGATCAGTCAACGTCGGATCGCTGAGAGCGAGAAAGCCTGCCCTTGCGATACGCTTGCTGTTGGCCTTCGAGACGCGCCCGACTATATACGTATAGAGAGCTTCGTCTGTGAGGCCGGACGTCGCTCCTTCGATCAAATATTCATAAATTTTCTTCTTGGTGTCACCCACGTGTCGGTCCTTCGATTGTGAATCGGGCAGACCATGCGTCATCGGGGTGTCACAAACAACCCTGCTCGGATCGGGCAGGTGCCAGGCAAAGATTACAAATGCCGAAAGCCCCCGGCAGAGTGTGCCGGGGGCTTCCCTCGCGATTGGTCTGGCGCAAGACGCTCCAGAGCAAAGCGCGGTCACACGTGAACGCTGGTTTGCTCTAACTCTTTGTTTCGACGCGTCTTTGCGATTCTCGGTGATTCCGAGAAATCACAAAACGCTCTAGGCGAAGCGCTCCTGCAACTGCACCAGATGGGAGGAGGCGATCGGATTGGCGTTGGCGACGAGCTTGTCGAAGCGGTGATTGGCGATCTTGGCGATCTCGATCAGGCCCGCGGAGCGCTCGACGGTCGGGGAGTTGGCCATGCGCGACCAGCCGGTTGCCAGCACCCGCTCATAGCGCTCGACTTCATGCGCGCAGATGATCAGCGGGAAGCCGAAATGCTTGCGGTAGGCCACGGCCAGCCTGTTCACCTCGGCCAGGTCCTCATTGTCGATGCCGGCATCGGCGTGGTCGAGCAGATAGGCATTGCCGGCGTCGCTTTCGCTGCCGAGATCGGCGAAGGAGTTCAGCAATTGCAGCTGTTCCTCGGCCGAACCGGTGAGCAGGGCATCGTGAAAGGCCGAGCGCAGGGCGATGGTGTCGGCAAAGGGGCGCAAGGCGTAGGCCCGCTCCAGCACCCAGGGCGTGTCCTCGACCAGGCCGCCGAAGGTCTTGGCGAATTCGGCGCTGCCCATCCTGTTGACGTCGGAGAGGGTGACCAGCGTATGGCCGGGGCGTCCGGCCACGGCGGGGCTATGCACCTTGCCGACATGGTTGAAGATGATGTTGAGCGCGATGGCCGAAATGGCGCCGAGCGTGATGCCCGAGCCGAAGATGATCTGGGCCCAGGCCGGGAAGGCGTTGGCCACGAAGGGCTGCGCCGTCACCAGCATGCCCAGGCCCACGCTGGTCGAGACGATCACGATGTTGTTGTGGTTGTTGAAATCGACCTTGCTGAGCGTCTGGATGCCGACCACGGCCACCGCCGCGAACATGGCGAGCGCAGCGCCGCCGAGCACCGGATGCGGGATACCGGCGACGATGGCGGCGGCCTTGGGCAGCGAGCCCAGGATGATCATGATCACGCCGGCGGCGACGATCACCCAGCGGCTCTTGACCTGGGTGAGGCGGACCAGGCCGACATTCTCGGCAAAGCAGGTATAGGGGAAGGAGTTGAGCACGCCGCCGATGAAGGTGGCGAGGCCGTCGGCCCGGATGGCGCGGCCGATATCCTCGGGCGCGATGCGCTTCTTGACGATCTCGCCGGTGGCGAAGACGTCCCCAGTGGTCTCGACCATGGTGATGATCATCACCACCATCATCGACAGGATGGCGGTGATCGAGAAGGTCGGCCAGCCGAAATAGAAGGGCGAGGTGTAGCCGACCCAGCCGGCATTGGCGACTTCGCTGAAATGCGCATCGCCCAGGGCCCAGGCCGCCAGCGTGCCGGCGACCAGGCCGATGAGCACCGCCACCGTCTGCATGAAGCCGGTGAACACGCGCTGGATGCCGACGATCAGCGCCAACGTGCCGAAGGCATAGGCCAGGTTCTTGAGCAGGACCGGGTCCTGCATGGCGTTCGGGCCCTTGCCAACCACGATGTCGTTGGCGGCAACCGGCAGCAGCGCCACGCCGATGATCAGGATCACCGATCCCGTCACCACCGGCGGGAAGAAGCGGGTGAGCCTGGCGAAATAGGAGGCCACGGCGAAGGTGAACAGGCCTGCCACCAGCACCGAGCCATAGATGGAAAGCAGGCCCTCGGTGCCACCGCCGACGGCGAGGCCGATGGCGATCATCGGGCTCACGGCGGTGAAGGTCACGCCCTGCAGAAGCGGCAGCCGCACGCCGATATTGCCGATGCCGACCGCCTGGATGATCGAGGCGATGCCGCAGGTGAAGAGGTCGGCATTGATCAGGTGGATCAGTTGCTCAGGGCTGAGCTTGAGCGCGCTCGCCACGATGATCGGCACCAGCACCGCACCTGCGTAGAAGGCGAGCACATGCTGGAAGCCATAGGTCGCCAGCTTGGCGAAGGGCAGCACCTCGTCGACGGGATGCACCCGCGTGGTTTGCGCCGAGGCGGTGCTCGCCGCCGGGTTGGTCTGTTCAAGCGTCGTCATGGGACGTTTCCCCTCCTGATCGTTGGGTCTCGCTCCGGTCTTCGGCCGGGTGACGAGGGCAGGTTCAGTTCCGTGGCATGGGCATGGGCTTGGGCACGCGACGGCGATCCTCGCCGCGAGCGGGAGGAGGATGCCGGTCTTCCGGGGTGGTTCTGACGGGGGCCGGCCGGGTGTCAGCCGGCCTTGGCTGGGGCCCAGCCGGGCCGTTGCAGCCGGGCGGCACGCTGGGCGAAGCACCGCACCAGCTCGGCCGCCGTCAGGCTGGCGATGATTTCGGGGCGCTTGTCGTCGACATCGGCACCGCCGATCGGGCAGGTCAGCTCGCCGAGCATGGCGTTGGTGCCGCTATTGCGCAGGAACTGGCTTTCGAAGCGTTTGCGCTTGGTCATGGAGCCGATCATGCCGACATAGGCGGCATCGCGGCGTTCCAGGGCCGCCTCGGTCAGGCGGTAGTCGAGCGCATGGCTGTGGGTGAGGATGATATAGGCGGCGCCGGCGGGGGCATCCGCGATGGCGTCGGCCGGATCCTCGAGATGAAGCGTGCGGCAATTCTCGGGCAGGCCGGTGAACATCTCGGCCCGATCGTCCACCAGCGTCACCGCGAAGGGCAGCAGCGAGAGCATGCTCGCCAGCGCCCGGCCGGTATGGCCGAGCCCGAACACCAGCACCGGCGGCCGTGCATCCAGGAGCTTGGCCTCATGGTCGCCGAGCCAGGCGGCGACCTTCGTGGTCACCGGCTCGAAGCGCAAAGTGACATGGCCGCCGCAGCACTGGCCCATCATCGGGCCGAGCGGCAGGTCCATGCTCTGGAAGGCGGGTCCACGCCCGTCCTTGCCTTCGGTCAGCATGGAACGTGCCACGTCGATGGCATGGAATTCGAGATGGCCGCCGCCGATGGTGCCGGCAACCGCTTCCGATGTCACCAGCATCAGTGCATCGACGCCGCGCGGCGTCGAGCCCAGTGCCGCCGCGATCTCGACCAGGATGGCCTGGCGGCCATCGGCTTCGATCGTGGCGAGGAGCCTGCCGATCTCCAGATCAACCATGGCCCCCGCTCCTCTCCCGCACCTTCGCGCGCATCGCCTCGACCGCGAAGAGGACGCGCTCGGGCGTGGCGGGCGCATCGAGATCAGGGAAGATCTTGTAGTCGCCGATCGAGGCCACCGCGTCCGACAAGGCGTGCAGGACGGAGATCGGCAACACCAGAGGCGGCTCGCCCACCGCCTTGGAGCGATGGATCGAGGGCATGTGGTTGGGCTTGTTCAACAGGTTGATGTTGAAGACGCGCGGCCGGTCCGAGGCCACCGGGATCTTGTAGGTGGAGGGCGCATGGGTGCGCAGGCGCCCCTTGTTGTCCCACCACAATTCTTCGGTGGTCAGCCAGCCCATGCCCTGCACGAAACCGCCCTCGATCTGGCCGATGTCGATGGCCGGATTCAGCGAGGAGCCGACGTCGTGCAGGATGTCGACCCGCTCGACCCGGTATTCGCCGGTGAGCGTGTCGATGGTGACTTCCGAGGCGGCGGCGCCATAGGAATAGTAGTAGAAGGCGCGCCCGCGGCCGGCCTTGCGGTCCCAATAGATGTCCGGGGTGCGATAGAAGCCGGAGGAGGAGAGCTGGATGCGGTTGCTATAGACCTCCTTGACGAAATCCGGCCACTCGATTTCGCGATTGCCGACACGCACGCGGCCGGGCAGGAATTCGACCTGGTCGGCGGGGACGCCGTGCTTCTCCACGGCGTAGGCGACCATGCGCTCCTTGATGTTGTTGCAGGCATTGAGCGCTGCCATTCCGTTGAGATCGGTGCCGGAGGAGGCCGCCGTCGGCGAGGTGTTGGGCACCTTGGCGGTGGTGGTCGGCGTGATCTTGACCATGTCGAGATCGATCTGGAAGGCCTGCGCCACCACCTGGGCGACCTTGATGTAGAGGCCCTGGCCCATCTCGGTGCCGCCATGGTTCACGCTCACCGAACCGTCGGTATAGACGTTCACCAGGGCGCCGGCCTGGTTCTGCCAGCTGTTGGTGAAGGAGATGCCGAACTTGACCGGCGTCAGCGCGATGCCGCGCCGGAAGACGCCACCTTGGGCATTCTGCCTGGCATTCTCTGCGCGGATTTCGGCGCGCCGGGCCTGGTAGTCGCTGGATGCCTCGAGCTTGGCGATGATCTCGGCCGAGAGGTCCGCCTCCACCGTCTGGTGATAGGGGGTGAGATCGCGGCCCGGTCCGCCATAGAAGTTGAGCTTGCGGATATCGAGCGGATCCTTGCCGGTGGCATAGGCCACTTCCTCGATCAAGCGCTCGGCGCCGATCACGCCCTGCGGGCCGCCGAAACCGCGGAAGGCGGTGTTGGAGACGGTATGGGTGCGCCAGGGCTGAGCGTTGAGGCGCACGGCCGGATAGAAATAGGCGTTGTCGGCATGGAACAGCGCGCGGTCGGTCACCGGGCCGGAGAGGTCGGCCGAGAAGCCGCAGCGGGCGGCGAACAGGATGTCGACGGCGAGGATATGGCCTTCGTCGTCGAAGCCGACTTCGTAGTCGATCACGAAATCGTGGCGCTTGCCGGTGGCGACCATGTCGTCGTCGCGGTCGGGCCTGAGCTTGACCGCCTGGCCGGTGCGCCGTGCCGCCAGGGCCGCGATGGCGGCGAAGATGTTGCCCTGGGTCTCCTTGCCGCCGAAGCCGCCGCCCATGCGGCGGATCTCGCAGGTGATGGCGTTGCTCGGTACATCAAGCACATGCGCCACCGCGTGCTGGATCTCGCTGGGGTGCTGGGTGGAGGAATAGAGGGTGACGTCACCATCCTCGCCCGGCACGGCCAGGGCGATGTGGCTTTCCAGATAGAAATGCTCCTGGCCGCCGAGTGACATCGAGCCCTTGATGCGCCGGGGCGCGGCGGTCATCGCCGCATCGAGATCGCCGCGGTTGAGGCTCATCGGTTCGGCGACGAGATCCTTACCGTCCTTGCGGGCGGCGGCGATGTCGAGAATCGCCGGCAGCTCCTCATAGGTGATCTTGGCCTTGGCCGCAGCCAGGCGCGCCTCGTTGCGGGTGCGGGCAATCACGGCGAAGATGGGCTGGCCGTAGAACATCACCTTGCCCTCGGCGAAGACCGGGTCGTCGTGATGGTTGGAGGGGCTGATATCGTTGACGCCGGGAATGTCGGCCGCCGTGAGCACCAGCTCGACGCCGGGGCTGTCCTTCACCGCCGAGAGGTCGATCTCCTTGATCAGGCCATGGGCGCAGTGCGACAGGCCGAGGGCGGCGTGCAGGAGACCGGCCGGTTCGGGCATGTCGTCGATATAGAGGGCCTCGCCGGCCACGTGCTTGTGGCCGGAATCGTGGCGGGTGGATTGATAGACGCCGCCGGAGACCTGGTCGCGATTGGCTGCGAAGACGGGCTTATGCATGGGCGTCACTCCGGAGGATGCCGGCAACCCGGTGAACGGAACCGGTGGCTGTCTCGGCCTGGAAACGGCGGATCAGATTGGCAGCCACCGTCGAGCGGTAGCGCGCACTGGCGCGCCAGTCGTCGAGCGGCTTGAAATCGCTGGCCAAAGCGAGGGCTGCGGCCTCGGCGGCTTCGGCATTGAACGCCCGGCCGGCAAGGGCCGCCTCCGCGGCGGCGGCGCGCTTGGGCGTGGCAGCCATGCCGCCGAAGGCCAGCACGGCATTCGTAGTGAGGCCCGCCCCATCCCGCTCGAGGCGGAAGGCGGCGCACACGGCCGAGATGTCCTCGTCGAAGCGCTTGGAGATCTTGGAGACGTGGAACAGCGTGCCCGGCTTCGGCTTGGGCACGATTAAGGCCTCGACGAAATCGCCCGGCTGGCGGTCCTGCTTCTTGTAGGCGATGAAGAACTGTTCCAGCGACACGATGCGCCGCTCCTCGCCGCGCCGCAGGATCACGCTGGCGCCGAGGGCGATCAGCACCGGCGGGGAATCGCCGATGGGCGAGCCATTGGCGACATTGCCGCCGATGGTGCCGGCATTGCGCACCTGCTCGGAGCCGAAGCGGCGGATGAGCTCGTCGATCTGCGGGTCGAGAGCGCCGAGCGCGGCACGCGCGTCGCTGAGCGAGACCAGGGCGCCGATGACGAGATGGTCGCCCTTGTCCTCGATGCGGTCGAGTTCGCCGACGCGGCCGAGAGTGATCACGGTGGCCGGGCGCATCAGCATCTTGGTGATCCACAGGCCGACATCGGTGGCACCGGCCACCAGGGTGGCATCGGGATGAGCGGCCGTGAGTTCGGCGAGTTGGTCAGCGGTGGCGGGGGCGAACAGCTTGCGGCCGCCCTCGGAAATCTCGATGATGTCCTGGTCGGCGAGGCCGGCCAGCTTGCGGGCGATCTCGGCGCGGCCGACATTCAGGGAATCGGCGCTGGACGCCTCGATCTCATAGGCCCGGTCGAGCGCCGAGATGATCGGACCATAGCCGGTGCAGCGACACAGATTGCCGGCGAGGGCTTCCTCGATGCGCTCGCGCGAGGGGGCTTCGGCGGCGCCCAGCCACAGGGCGGTCAACGACATCACGATGCCGGGCGTGCAGAAGCCGCATTGGGAGCCATGCAGCTCCACCATGGCCTGCTGGACGGGATGCAGGCCGCCGCTCGCCTTCTTCAGATGCTCGACGGTGACGATATGGCAGGCATCGAGGGTTGCCACGAAACGAATGCAGGCATTGATGGCTTCATAGCGCAGCTCGGTCTTTCCCGTGCCGTCTTGGCGCAGCCGCCCGACCAGCACGGTGCAGGCGCCGCAGTCACCCTCGGCGCAGCCTTCCTTGGTACCGATGAGCCGACGCTCGTTGCGCAGCCAGTCCAGCAGCGTCAGCGTGGGGTCGAAGCCCTCCAGCGAGAACTGGCGATCGTTGAGTAGGAATCTTACGGTCCGGCGCATGATCATCCGTGTGGTTTGGCGAGGTCCGTCGGCCGGCTTGTCCCGGCTTGCCGACCTCGCAGCATAGTCGATGAAGGCACTGAAGCGAGCCAGGCAAGAAGCATGCCCGGCCCCGAACATACCAACGCATGCCCGGCGACTGGCGACCCGAGGACGGGTGCACGGCGGCGAACATGCCAAGGAACTGGAACCGGGGCTGGAGGCCCGGCCGATCTCGAACAAGATCGGAATGTGATTGGAGGTCTCGATCCGGTCTCCCTGCGCCGGCGGTTCCCTCCCAAAATCTTCTCGTCGGGCTCGCTTCCGAAGCAAGGCGCGTTCAGTCCGAACGCATGCTTGCCCCAATTCGTTGTTTCCAAGCCAATCCAGCGGATTGGCAGGAGCGTCTTTGCGCTTCGTGCCGAATTCCGGCAGATCGCAAGGCGCTTGAGCCTCTTTGTAGCACTTATAATTTACCGATGAACCTCACGGCGGTAGACAGGCCCCATATGAAGGACTTCCCAAAAAAATGTGACAATCGCCCGGTCGGGATATGGTTATGATGTCTGGCATGATCGGTGAACCATGCCATGGGATCCTGACGTATTCGCGGGTCCCACGCTCGTGCCCGCCTTGAAGGTACGGCGTCTTCACCAGACAAAAGCGCTCCAGTCGCGCGCGCTGTGCGCCAGCCAGAAGGAAGTGACGTTGTGACGACGAAGGATATCTCGCGGGCGGATACGGCCTTGCGCGGCCGCCTGCTCTGGTTCGTTGATAGCCCCGAGGAGCATGGCGAGAGCGCCGTGCGCTATATCGAGGACGGCCTGCTGGTCCTGGCCGGCGGCAAGATCCTGGCGGTCGGCGAGACCTCCGTTCTGCGTTCCCAGCTTCCCGCCGCCGCCGTGATCCATGATCATTCGGGCCGGCTGATCACGCCCGGTTTCATCGATCCGCATATCCATCTGCCGCAGACCCAGGTGGTGGCGTCCTGGGCGGCCCAGCTGCTCGACTGGCTCAACACCTATACCTTCGTCGAGGAACAGAAATATGGCGATCCGGCCCACGCGGCCCGCGGCGCCGCCTTCTTCTTCGACGAATT
The DNA here is from genome assembly GCF_057073705.1 of Labrys sp. E2SS-1L. Taxonomy (NCBI): domain Bacteria; kingdom Pseudomonadati; phylum Pseudomonadota; class Alphaproteobacteria; order Hyphomicrobiales; family Xanthobacteraceae; genus Labrys; species Labrys sp. E2SS-1L. The sequence goes on from NZ_CP172712.1 coordinate 965,386, forward strand.
GCTGTCCAACGGCACCACCACGGCTGTCGCCTTCTGCTCGGTGCATTCGGCCTCGGCCGAGGCCTTCTTCGCCGAATCCGAGCGGCGCAACACCCGCATGGCTGCCGGCAAGGTGATGATGGATCGCTATGCACCCGACGCGCTCACCGACACCGCCCAATCCGGCTATGACGACAGCAAGGCCCTGATCGGGCGCTGGCACGGCCGCGGCAGGCAGCTCTATGCGATCGCGCCGCGCTTTGCCATCACCTCCACGCCCGGGCAGCTCGAAGCCGCCGCGACCCTGTCGCGCGAAAATCCGGACTGCCTGGTCGAGACCCATATTTCGGAAAATCTGGAAGAAGTCGCCACGGCCAAGCGGCTCTATCCCGAATGTGCCGACTATACCGCGATCTACGAGAAATATGGGCTGCTCGGCAGCAAATCGCTGATGGGGCATTCGATCCATCTGTCCGAGAGCGAGCGCCAGCGTTATGCGGATGTCGACGCGGTCGCCGTGTTCTGCCCAACCTCCAACCTCTTTCTCGGTTCGGGGCTGTTCGACTGGAAGGCGATGCGCGACCCCAGGCGGCCGGTGCGCATCGGCGTTGCCACCGATATCGGCGGCGGCACCTCCTATTCCATGCTGCAGACCATGAACGAGGCCTACAAGGTGCTGCAATTGCAGGGCCAGCGCCTGGATTCGCTGGCGCTGTTCCACGCCATGACCCGCGGCAACGCCATCGCCATCGGCCTCGATCATCTGATCGGCAGTTTCGAGCCCGGCCATGAATGCGATGCCGTGGTACTCGACGCCAGGGCGACCCCTGCCATGGCGCATCGCATGGAGACGGTGACCACCCTGGCCGAAGAGCTCTTCGTGCTGGTCACGCTGGGCGACGATCGCGCTGTCGAGGAGACCTATGTGATGGGCGAGCCGAAGAAGCCGCGCAAGCGCGGCTGAGGCTTGTTTCCGGGATGTGCGGACTTCCGGTTCGCCGCCCCTTTCCCCGGAAGGTTCTGCGCCCCAGGCCTGGCAGCAGCCCGCCATCGCCAAGCGAGAGGCGGGTTTTTTCTTGCCATGCCGGCGCATGGACGCGCGTGTTCGCCGCCTGGCTGTGCAGACTGCCTTTTATTCAGACAGTATTGCCGGCAATGATGGCCAGGCGGAGTCAGTACAGGTAAAATATCGGTGCTCATTGCATGGATGCTGATTGACTTGCATCTTTCGAGCGCTCTGACTTGCAGGATGCGGAGCCAAGATTCGGCCCGGCAATGACGCATGGAAATGCCGCCGGACATTACCATGCGTCATGTTGTAACCTCCGGCGGACGAGCGCGGGAGAGGGGATAATGGAGATCAAAGGGGCATCGCCCGACCTCTACAACGAGGATCTGGCCCCGGCGAAAATTCGCAATTGGGGGCCGTTCAGCATCTTCAACGTCTGGACCTCAGACGTGCACAGCCTGTGGGGCTATTATCTCGCCGCGAGCCTGTTCCTGTTCTGCGGCGGCTTCGTCAATTTCATCGTGGCCATCGGCATCGGCTCGTTGGTCATCTATGCGCTGATGAATCTGGTGGGCTATGCCGGCGTGAAGACCGGCGTGCCCTATCCGGTGCTCGCCCGCGCCTCCTTCGGCATCTGGGGCGCCAACCTGCCGGCCTTGGTGCGGGCCGTGGTCGCCTGTTTCTGGTATGGCGCCCAGACGTCGGCCGCTTCGGGCGCCATCGTGGCGCTGCTGATCCGCTCCGACAGCTTCGCCCAGTTCCATCGCGATGTGCATTTCCTCGGCCATTCCGGGCTCGAAGTGATCTGTTTCGTGGTGATCTGGGCCCTGCAGCTGCTGATCATCCAGAAGGGCATGGAGACGGTGCGGCGCTTCCAGGACTGGGCCGGCCCGGCGGTGTGGGTGATGATGCTGATCCTGGCGGTCTATCTGTGTGTCAAATCCGGCAAGTTCGCCTTTTCCAGCGATATTCCCCTCGATGTCCTTCTCGACAAGACCAAGGATGCCGGGGTGCCCGGCACGCCCGGCTCCTGGACCTCGCTGTTCGCGGTTGCCGCGATCTGGGTGACCTATTTCTCGGCGCTCTACCTGAATTTCTGCGACTTCAGCCGCTATGCGCCCGACAAATCGGCAGTGCGCACCGGCAATCTCTGGGGCCTGCCGGTCAATCTGGTGCTGTTCTCGATGGTGGCCGGCGTCACCACCATCGCCGCCTACGACGTCTATGGCGAGGTGCTGCTACATCCCGACCAGATCTCGGCCAAGTTCGACAGCTGGTTCCTGGCCCTCCTTGCCGCGCTGACCTTCGCAGTGGCGACGCTGGGTATCAACGTCGTGGCCAATTTCGTCTCGCCGGCCTTCGATTTCGCCAATGTCTTCCCACGCGCCATCGACTTCAAGAAGGGCGGCTACATCGCGGCCTTCATTGCTCTGGTGCTCTATCCCTTCGCGCCTTGGGAAGGCAGCGCCGCCAGCTTCGTCGGCATCATCGGCGCCACCATGGGGCCGATCCTCGGGGTGATGCTGGTCGACTATTATCTCATCCGCAAGGGCGAGATCGACGTCGAGGCGCTCTATCGCGAGGATGGCGAGTTCCGCTTCCAGGGCGGCTGGCATGTCAACGCCCTGATCGCCGCCGGCATCGGCGCACTGTTCTCCTCCATCCTGCCCAACCTGACCAATTGGCTGCCGGCCTGGTGGGGCATCTATGGCTGGTTCTTCGGCGTCGCCATCGCGGGCGTCATCTATTACGCGCTGCGCTTGGCTGCGCCGGGCGTGAAGGTGTCGGGCGCGAAGGCCTGAGGAAGGAACCCGGCTGAGGGAGCAACGATTCCGCTCCCTCATTCCGCAGAAGGCCCGGGCGACGTCTCCATGCCAGGTCGAGATGGCGGGAGACTTTCCCCGTCACTCCGTCATCTCGCCGAGCACCTCGGCGGCTCGCGCCCGGTCGAGGTCGCCTTCCCAGGCGGCGATGACCACGGTTGCGACGCAGTTTCCGACGAGATTGCCGACGGCGCGCGCCATGCCGATGAACCAGTCGACGGAGAGGACGAGTACGAGGCCGATGGCGGGAATGGCGGGGATCGTGTTGAGCGTGGCTGCCAGGATCACGATGGCCGAGCCCGGCACGCCATGGGCCCCCTTCGAGGTCAGCAGCGAGACCCCCAGCACCACAAGCAGGTCTCCGAGCGACAGGGGCGTGTTGGTGGCCTGGGCGATGAAGACGACGGCCAAAGTGAGATAGATCGAGAAGGCATCGAGGTTGAAGGAATAGCCGGTGGGAATGACGAGGCCGACCACCGATTTGCGCACGCCCAGATGCTCCAGCTTGCGCATCACCTGCGGCAGGACGGCGTCCGAAGAGGCGGTCGCCAGGACGATGGCGAGTTCCGCGCGCAGATAGGCCAGGAAGCGGAAGATGTTGATGCCGGCCATCCGCATGATGCCGCCCAGCACCACGATGACGAAGACGGCGACGGCGGCATAATACAGGACGACCAGCGAGACGAGTTGCTGCAGCGAACCGACACCGTATTTGCCGACCGTATAGGCAACGGCGCCGAGGACGCCCAGGGGTGCGAGGCGCACGATGAGCGACATGGTCTTGAACAGGATCGTCGCCACGGCATCCACGAAGGAGGAGACCTTTTCCGCCTTTTCGCCGCCCACGAGCGCGAGGCTCGTACCGAAAAGGATGGCGAAGAACAGGACCTGCAACACGTCGTTGCGCGCCAGGGCGTCGATCGAGGTGGTCGGGACGATGTTGAGAATGAAGCTGCCGATGCCCGCACCCTGCAGCTTGTGGGCATTGTCGGCATAGCTGCCCATGGCGCCGGCATCGAGCTTGGACGCGTCGATATTCATGCCGTGGCCCGGACCGGCGACGAGGGCCAGCAGCAGGCCGAGGGCGAGGGCTGCCGTGGTCACCACCTCGAAATAGATCAGCGCCTTGACGCCAACCCGCCCGACCTTGCGCAGGTCGCCGACGCCGGCGATGCCGTTTACCACCACGCAGAAGACGATCGGCGCCACGATCATCGAGATGAGCTTGAGGAAACCGTCGCTCAGCACCTTCAGCTGAACGGAAAAGGCCGGCGCGGCCATGCCGAGCACGACACCGAGCGCAAGGGCGACGAGAACCTGGAGGAAGAGGGAATTGATGAGCGGTTTCCGGCGGGCCGGGGCCGTGATGGCATCCATGGTCATCGGAATATTCCTGTCCGGAGGCGCAGCGGTCGGCAGTTGTCCCGCAACCGGCCGGCACGTCTGGCACCTGGGGGTGACGACGAACCCATCCCCGCGTCGCCGACGGCGCGCGTCGGGCTCGCTGGGGAAATCAAAGCAAGGAGCATGCCAGCCGGCATTTGCCGTAGGTATCGTGTTGGAAGCCGGACGCCCGTTTTGCGCAACGACGATGCGGCGACAGCGACCAGGGAGCGGGGCAATGCAGTTCACATAAGGAGGAAGCGCTCCGACTTGTCATAGCCGGACTTGCACCGGCTATTTGCAATCCGCGCGAAAGGGCTGGATTACCGGGTCAAGCCCGGCAATGAAATAGCTCGTGCCAACTCGAAGACCCTAGAGTGAACTGTATTGCCTTTGGGGCCTCACTCGCCGGTCAGAACGAATTGCGGGCATCGCTTCTGGGATCGCCGTCGATTTTATGCGCCTCGTAGAGGTCGGAGCGGGCGGTTCGCCGCCACGGCCGCGCGGGATGGTCGCGATCCGTCGCGATGTCGGTGACGGCGATGGCCGGCGTGCCATCTGCCGGGCATTGCACTTTCCATCGGCCGTCCGGTGCGGCTATTCCGGAGGGGACCGTCACGCTCTGCGGCGCATGGGCGGCATAGCTGACCCAATAGGCATTGCTGGCGGCATGTCCCAAGGCCTCTGCCGCGAAAGGCGGTGCGGCCGACGGGCTCTCACCTGTCGTCGAGAACAGGACGCAATCGACATCGAGCCTTTCATAGTCGGTGAATATCTCCGGATAGTGCGCCTCCATGCCGAGCGCACAGCCGAAACGCAGATCGTCGACCTCGAAGGTCACCGGCTGCCTGCCCGGCGAATACATGAAGGAGATCTTGGTGTGCGAGAGCATCCGCTCGTCATAGCGGGTGACGAGATCCCCGCGATCGGAGACGACGTAGAGGCTGTTGTGCGGCCGGTGCGGCGGGGTCAGGCGGTGGACCGACCCGAACACCGTCCAGAGCTTGAGTTCGCGCGCGAGCTTGCTGATCGCGTCGAGTTCCTCGCTTAGAACCGCCCAATCGAATCGGGTCCAGTCGGAGGGGCCGACGTCGCGGGGACCATTCGCTGACATGATGCGCTTGTTGGGGGAGCAGGTCGCACCCTCCGGGAAATGGATGAGGCGCGCACCGGTCCTGTGGGCGTCGCGCATCAGGCGCCGCATTTCCGTGCCGCTGGTGCGAAGTGCGGAGCTGTCGCGAGGATCGTTGAAGAGCGAGGATTGCGCCACCGCCAGCCGCACCGATTGGGTGTCGGCGTGGCGCGGTTGTGCCTCACGAAGATGTCTGAGCGCCGCGGTGTAGGACTCGCCCGTTTTGGCTGCGCGCGCACGGACACGGCGCTTGAGATTGCCATTCTGCGTCATTGTCAGGCCTTTCACGTCCCGGACGCAAGTTCCCCAGCAACCACGCCCGAAACGATCGGACCAGGACGACGACCCGAGACGGAAGTCCCTTTGCCCCCGTTTAAGGCCATGCTGGGGAAGGCCTTGGGAGGTTGGGCGTGGGCCACGCCTGGGTGAAAATGTCGGGCCTGCATTGGTTCGTCAAGGGGGCGGACTTGTGCAACCCTGCCGCGGTACCCTCCTCAGTCCGTACCATCCAGGATGTTGCCGGGCACCAGGCGCCCTGTCCGCCGTCCTGGGACCTGAAGGAGAATGCGAACGAAATGCCGCAGGTCTTTTTCCTTCAAGACCGGAGAATAATCGCCCGTTCTTATAATAATTCTCTCCTGGAGCGCAGATTGTGTCGAATTTGTTTCAGAAGGTACGTGCCTACCGCGTAGAGTTTTAAATTATTGTCAAATAATACTTCTTGAGAGATATCGAGTTGCCCGTATAAACTGCTTCATATACTTGGCGGATCATCCGGGGCGGGCAATGAACTGGAACGGCGCTTTTCCCTTCGACAGCCACGACATGTCGGTGCTCTACACGAGGGAGGTCGCGCGGTACGAGGAGCAGCGCCAGCGCGATGCCCAGGCGGCGGCGGCCAATGCGGCGCTCGACATCTATGCCGGCATCGACGGTACCGGCCCCTATTCCGACCGAGCCTATGAGGCGGAGTTCCGCAACAGTTTCGTGCAGCGCCTTTATCGGAGCTGGGGCAACGAGGCACGATATTACCGGCGTGGACCGAGCCTCGACGGTGTCTCGACGCCGGCCCTGGGCATTGGTGCCTATCGCTCCGTGCGGGAGCGTTATCGCCACAAGGCGTTGGGACCCAAACGCATTTTCTTAGCCGGCTATAGCAGGGGTGGTGCGGCGGTCGTCTATGCCGCCTCCCTGCTCGCGCTGGAGGGCATTCCCGTGGATGGGCTCTTCCTGTTCGATGCCGTCGACAGGCAGCCCTTCAATTCACCGCTGTTCATTCCGCCCAATGTCCGGGTGTGCTTCCATGCCCGCCGTGATCCGAAGACGGGATCGCGGCTGCTGTTCGGCAGCTATGCGACGCGGCGCACGCCAGGTGCCGCCACCATCTACAAGCAGCAATATTTCTTCTGCACCCATGGCGGCATGGGCGGCACGCCCTGGGGCGTCGCCGATCCCGACGGCTATATCAACGAATCCAATGATTATCTGCCGCCCGGCGCCGGCGGGGCGCGGCGTCCTCCCGCTTCGCCCGTAGATCGTTTGGCCAGCGACCGGACGACGCGTGAAATCCTGAAATACACCGCGCCGGGCGCCAATGGCGCCCTGGAAGCCTATGACGCCTACAGGCATTTCAGCCGGACGAAGGTCACCTTGGCCCAGGAACAGGCCGAGTCGGCCAGGGTGTGGATCTGGATGTCGACGGCCCTGAAGGTCCTGCGCCAGGACCTGGCCGCTATCCCGGTTTCCTGAGCGGTGGAAAGTTCATTGGCGGCCCGGCTGCGCCCGCCAATCCGCCAGGAAGCGGCGCGCGAAGGCCAGGAAGCGCGCCAGCACCGGGCTGGGTTCGCGCTGATAGATCATGCTGACGTCGGCGCTGGGGGCAGGCGGCACCAGGTCGCGATAGATCACCTCGGGGCGTGACAGGGCGCTGACGCTGCGTGGGGCGAGGGCGACGCCGAAGCCGGCTGCGACCAGGCTGGTCAGCGAATAGGATTCGATCACCTGCTGGCTGATGCGCGGGATGAAACCCGCCTCCACGCAGCATTGGCGCAGATAGACCGCGAAGCTGGAATCACGCAGGCGCAGGAAGACATGTTCGTCCTCATGCAGCTCGGCCAGAGCGACGGCGCCGCGCTCGGCCAGGCGATGGCCTGATGGCAGGAAGACGCCGACAGGCTCGCGCCAGGCGGTTTCGCGCACCAGTTCGGCATCTTCGGGCGGCATGCGCAGGAAGCTGATGTCGACGGCCCGCGTCGCGAGCGCGTTGAGCTGGGCCTCGGGGGCCATTTCGTGCAGGCCGATCACCACGCCCGGAAAACGGCGTCGATATTCCGCCATCAGGGCGGCGAGCGGACCGAGCAGCATGGAACCGGTCGCCGCCACGTTGAGTGCGCCCGTCATGCCCTGGCCGATCGCCTTGACCTGCGTCGCTGCCAGCTCGGCACTGGCGATGATGCTGCGGGCATGAGCAAGGAAGGCCGTGCCGGCTTCGGTCAGCACCACCTTGCGGCTGGTGCGCAGGAACAGCACCGCGCCGAGCTCGTGTTCGAGGTCGCGGATCTGCTGGCTCAGCGGCGGCTGCGAGATGTGCAGGCGTTGTGCCGCGGCCGTGAAGCTGAGCTCCTCCGCCAGGGCGATGAAGTAGCGCAGATGGCGCAGTTCCATGACGGTCGACCATCCATATGTTTGAGATATTGATTATACTGAACCATATATTGGACTAATAGCCCTTCCCCTGCAATCTTTAGGCAGCAATGGGCGGGAAAGACCGCTCCGTCGAAGAATTCAACCACGCCCTGGATTCGATCCCACCGGTCGCATGCGAGGCGCGATTTTCAAAAGACAGACGCAATTCCGATCCGCGGATCGAAGAATGCTTGAGGAGAAACGCTCATGGCCCGCATGACCGCGGCGGAAGCTGCTGTGCACATCATGGAGAAGGAAGGTGCGACCTGCGCCTTCGGTGTTCCGGGCGCTGCGATCAATCCGCTCTATGCCGCGCTGCGTCCGCGCAACCAGATCAAGCATGTCCTGGCCCGCCATGTCGAGGCGGCTTCCCACATGGCCGAGGGCTATACCCGCGCCAAGGCCGGCAATATCGGCATCTGCATCGGCACCTCCGGTCCGGCCGGCACCGACATGATCACCGGCCTCTATTCGGCGGCGGCCGATTCCATTCCGATCCTGTGCATCACCGGCCAGGCACCGCGCGCCCGCCTGCATAAGGAGGACTTCCAGGCCGTCGACATCGCCGCGATCGCCAAGCCCCTCACCAAGATGGCCGTCACCGTGATGGAGCCCGCCCAGGTGCCCGGCACCTTCCAGCAGGCCTTCCACCTGATGCGCTCGGGCCGTCCCGGCCCGGTGCTGATCGACCTGCCCTTCGACGTGCAGACGGCCGAGATCGAGTTCGATCCGGAGACCTACCAGCCGCTGCCCGTCTACAAGCCCAAGGCCACCCGCGCCCAGATCGACAAGGCCATCGCCCTCCTCCAGGCAGCCGAGCGCCCGCTGATCGTGGCCGGCGGCGGCATCATCAATGCCGATGCTTCCGACAAGCTCGTCACCTTCGCCGAGCTGACCGGCGTGCCCGTGATCCCGACCCTGATGGGTTGGGGCACCATTCCCGACGACCACCCCCTGATGGTCGGCATGGCCGGCCTGCAGACCAGCCATCGCTACGGCAATGCCACGCTGCTCGCCTCCGACTTCGTGCTCGGCATCGGCAATCGCTGGGCCAACCGCCATACCGGCACGGTGGAGGTCTACACCAAGGACCGCAAATTCGTGCATGTCGACATCGAGCCGACCCAGATCGGCCGCGTCTTCGCGCCCGATTACGGTATCGCCTCCGATGCCGGCCTGGCTCTCGACGTCTTCATCGAGGCCGCCAAGGAGCTCAAGGCCAAGGGTGAGCTCAAGGACCGTTCCGCCTGGCTGGAGGAATGCCGCGAGCGCAAGAAAACCCTGCTCCGCCGCACCCATTTCACCGAGACGCCGATCAAGCCCCAGCGCGTCTATGAGGAGATGAACAAGGCTTTCGGCCGCGACACCACCTATGTCTCGACCATCGGCCTGTCGCAGATCGCCGCTGCCCAGTTCCTGCATGTCTACAAGCCCAGGGGCTGGATCAACTGCGGCCAGGCCGGCCCGCTTGGCTGGACGCTGCCGGCGGCGCTCGGTGTCTGTGCCGCCGATCGCAGCGCCTCGGTGGTGGCGATCTCGGGCGACTACGACTTCCAGTTCCTGATCGAGGAACTGGCGGTCGGCGCCCAGTTCAACCTGCCCTATGTGCATGTGCTGGTGAACAATGCCTATCTCGGCCTGATCCGCCAGTCCCAGCGCGGCTTCAACATGGACTTCCAGGTCCAGCTCTCCTTCGAGAACATCAACACGCCGGAACTGGGCGTCTATGGCGTCGACCATCTCAAGGTGGTCGAGGGCCTGGGCTGCCGCGCTATCCGCGTCACCGATCCCGAGAAGCTGCATGAGGGCTTCGTGGAGGCCAAGCGCCTGGCGGCCGAACTGCGCGTGCCGGTGGTGGTCGAGGTGATCCTGGAGCGCGTCACGAACGTCGCCATGGGCACCGATCTCGACAAGGTCACGGAGTTCGAGGATCTCGCCCTCGATGCCACCGACGCGCCGACCGCGATCGCGCTGCTGGACTGATGACGTCATACCCTCCCCATCGAGGGGAGGGTAAAAGAGGGCCATAGAATATGCCTAAATTTGCCGCCAACCTCACCATGCTGTTCAACGAAGTGCCGTTCATGGAGCGCTTCGCGGCAGCCGCCCGCCACGGCTTTGCGGGCGTGGAATATCTGTTCCCCTATCCCTTCGCGGCGGCCGACCTCGCCGCGGCGCTGAAGGAGCACAAGCTCACCCAGGTCCTGCACAATCTGCCGGCCGGCGACTGGGCGGGCGGGGAGCGCGGCATCGCCGTGCTGCCCGACCGCAAGGCCGAGTTCCGCGAGGGCGTCGCCCAGGCCATCACCTATGCCAAGGCGCTCGACTGCAAGCTGGTCAACTGCTTGGCCGGCATCGCGCCCGCTTCCGTCGCTGCGGTCGAGGCAAGGGCCACCTTGGTCGAGAACATCGGCTATGCCGCCGGGGAGCTCAAGAAGGCCGGCATCCGCCTGGTGATCGAGGCGATCAACACCCGCGACATTCCCGGCTTCTTCCTGACCAACACAAGCCAGGCCGTCGAGATCATCGCCGAGACGGGCTCGGACAATATCGGCCTGCAATACGACATCTACCACATGCAGATCATGGAAGGGGACCTCGCCCGCACCATCGAGAAATATCTGCCGCAGATCTGGCATGTGCAGCTGGCCGACAATCCCGGCCGCAACGAGCCGGGCACCGGCGAGATCGCCTATCCCTTCCTCTACCAGTGGCTCGACCAGCTCGGCTACGCCGGCTGGATCGGCTGCGAATACAAGCCCAAGGGCGAGACGGAAGCGGGTTTGGGTTGGCTGAAGGCGGCGGGTGCCGCTCGCTGAGTTGAATGAACTCCCTTCTCCCCTTGCGGGAGAAGGTCCCGGCAGGGGGATGAGGGGTCTCTCCAACTTGCCAGAACGAAGTGCCTCCACCCCTCATCCGGCGCTTCGCGCCACCTTCTCCCGCAAGGGGAGAAGGGAAGGCCCCAGCGTTTCGACCTTAACCATATAGGACTCTCACCATGAATATCGGCTTTGTCGGACTGGGCATCATGGGTTCCCCGATGGCGGGACACCTGATCGCGGCCGGCCACACCGTCTACCTCACCACGCTCGGCAATGTGCCCGAGGTACTCGTCAAGGCTGGCGGCAAGGCTGAGCCGAGCGCCGCTGACGTTGCCCGCAAGGCCGACATCATCATCACCATGGTGCCCGATACCCCGGATGTGGAGACCGTGCTGTTCGGCAAGAACGGCGTCGCCGAGGGCCTTTCCGCCGGCAAGCTCGTCATCGACATGAGCTCGATCTCGCCTGTCGAGACCAAGAAATTCGCCAAGCGCATCAACGAGCTCGGCTGCGACTATCTCGACGCGCCGGTCTCTGGCGGCGAGGTCGGCGCCAAGGCGGCCTCCCTCACCATCATGGTCGGCGGCCCCGAGGCGGCCTTCGAGCGCGCCAAGACTCTGTTCGAAACAATGGGCAAGAACATCACGCTCGTCGGCGGCAATGGCGACGGCCAGACCACCAAGGTCGCCAACCAGATCATCGTCGCCCTCAACATCGAGGCCGTCGGCGAGGCCCTGCTGTTCGCTTCGCGCGCCGGTGCTGACCCGGCCAAGGTGCGCGAGGCCCTGATGGGTGGCTTTGCCGCCTCGCGCATCCTGGAAGTGCATGGCGACCGCATGGTCAAGCGGACCTTCGACCCGGGTTTCCGCATCGCCCTGCACCAGAAGGACCTCAACCTCGCCCTCACCACGGCCCGCCAGCTCGGCCTTTCCCTGCCCAACACCGCCACGGCGCAGGAATTGTTCAATGCCTGCGTCTCGCATGGCGGCGCGGCTTGGGACCACTCCGGCCTGGTCCGGGCGCTGGAGATCATGGCCAATTACGAGATCGGCGCGCCGGTCAAGGGTTGACGCCAGCACGCGCCGGCTCTCGACCGGCCGTCGCGTTGTCCCGCACCCTGTCCCCGCTCGGAGCGGACTGGGGACAGGGCGAGAGGCGGCGCGACACATAATAATTCGCATAAGCGTTTCTTCCTCTGAAAGGTTCGCCATGTCGGAGCGGGCATTGTTGACATCGATGTTCGAGGCAGCAGTGGCTGCGGCGACGCCTTCTGCCTGCATGCCGGCCTTCCTGCCACGGCCGCCGAAGGGACGGACCATCGTCGTCGGCGCCGGCAAGGCCGCTGCCGCCATGGCCAAGGCCCTGGAAGACACCTGGGACGGGCCGCTTCAGGGCGTGGTGGTGACGCGCTACGGCCATGCCGTGCCCTGCCAGCGCATCGCGGTGATCGAAGCCGCCCACCCCGTGCCGGATCTCAACGGCGTCAAGGCCGCCGCGCGCATGCTGGCCCTGGTGGAAGGAGCCGGGGAAGACGATCTCGTCATCGCCCTGATCTCGGGCGGCGGCTCGGCCCTGCTCAGCCTCCCGGCCGATGGGCTGCTGCTTTCCGACAAGCAGGCGATCAACAAGGCACTGCTCAAATCGGGCGCACCGATCGACGAGATGAACTGCGTGCGCAAGCATCTGTCCGCCATCAAGGGCGGGCGGCTGGCCGCCTCCGCCTTTCCGGCCCGCGTCGTCAGCCTGGTGATTTCCGACGTGCCCGGCGACGATCTCGCTGCCATCGCCTCCGGCCCCACCGTGGCCGATCCCACCAGCTTTGCCGATGCCCGCGCCATCCTGGCGCGCTATGGCATAGACGGGCCAGCCCCGGTGATCGCGCATCTCGAGGCAGCGCTGGAAGAGACGCCCAAGCCCGGGGATCCGCGCCTGGCGCGCTGCGAGACCCATCTGATCGCTTCGCCCCAGCAGTCGCTGCTTGCCGCGGCGGCGGTTGCCCGCAAGGCCGGTATCACGCCGATCATCCTGGGCGATTCCCTGGAGGGCGAAGCCCGTGATGTCGGCATCGTCATGGCCGGCATCGCCCGCCAGGTCGTCCAGCACGGCCAGCCCGCCGCCGCACCCTGCGTGCTGATTTCGGGCGGCGAGACCACGGTCACCGTGCGCGGCACGGGCCGGGGCGGCCGCAATGTCGAATATCTGCTCTCGCTCGCCGTCAAGCTCGGCGGACAGCGCGACCTCCATGCCCTGGCCGGCGATACCGACGGCGTCGACGGCGCCGAGGAAGTGGCCGGTGCGGTGATCGACCCCACAAGTCTTGCACGCGCCCGCGCCGCCGGACTCGATCCGATCGCCAGCCTCGACAACAACGATGCCCATACCCTGTTTCAGGTCCTTGGCGACCAGATCGTCACCGGCCCGACCTTGACCAATGTCAATGATTTCAGGGCCGTTCTCGTGTTGTCCGAGGGAATGAAGCTGTAATGAGACCAGCCCTCGCGGCACCAGCCATCTCCGGTGGAGACCATGCCATGGTCCGGCTCGACGAGCTGGCGGCCTGTTCCGCCGACAAAGGTGCGCTGACGCGGCTTTACCTCACGCCGGAGCATGCCGAAGGAGCCTCCCCCGCCAGCGGGAGGCTCTTTGGATTCGTGGTGCTCTCCGTCCCGTTTCGCCGTTTTCGGCAGGGGCCGCGCCACGGTATAGCGGCCGCGGGGCGGGATTCTCTCTCGCCGATACAGGACGTAGCGCACCTGCCTTTTCCTGCGAAGTGCCGGCGTCGGCGCGCTTCCTGATAGTGCGGTGTTTCTTTTCCGCGCCGTATGCCGGAAATGGCGCGGATATCCCTTGCCGGCTTCGGCTGTCTGATCCACCCGTCTGGCAATTTCAATATGGAGCGCAGGAATCCCTCCCCAACGTCGTGGAAGCTGTCACCGCGCAGCGGCGACGGAAGGAGGAGAGTGGCGCCAACAGGTCGGAGGATGGCAAGATCGCGCGACTCGACCTCAACTCCACACGACCTCGCTGTGCCCGGCCACCCTCCCTGACGTCGGGGAGGGAGTCCTGCGCCCTATCCGCCCATGCTGCGATGTGTGGGTGCGGCAGCCGAAGCCAGGGACGAAACCTCGCGCGCCTTTCGCGAACCACGGGACGTGGGCATGCGGCAGCCTCTGGCGAGAAAGGCGGTTCCCGCCTTTGCCCGCTCTGCTTCGATCAACCCGTCGCCGAAACGGATGGGCACGCCGACCGGATGCTCGGTGGCTCGGCGATAGGACATTGGCCCAAGACAAAAAAAGGCCCCGCAAGCGGGGCCATTGCATATGTCGAGGGAAATAGGAGGGAAACTGGCGCCGAGGCTGGTTCAGCGGACGGCGAGCTGGACGGCGGAACCCGTTGCTGCAGATTTGGCTTCAACTGCTTTGGCTTCGACGGACTTGCCGGCGTCGACTGGTGTACCCTGTGCCGCAGCCTTCTCGCTCTTAAGCACCCAGTCGCGCAGCACGCGGCGTTCGTCCAGGGTCATTTCGGTCACGTTGTTCGGCGGCATGGCGTGCGTCATCACCGATTGCACGAAGACTTCATGCTCGTTGCGGGCGATATTGGTGGGCGAATCCAGGAGCACGCCCTTGGGCGGCATGTTGATGCCCTGATAGACCGGTGTCTCGGCATGGCACATGGAGCAGCGGCTGGTGATGATGTCGTGCACCGGTCCCGGCACCGTGGCGGCGAGCGCGGTTTCGGTTGCCGCCGGCGCCTCGATGGCGCCGAGGTCGAAGGCATCGCGGAAGGCCGGCGAGCGGAAGGCGCTGATCCAGATGGCGCCGAAGATCAGGATGGCCGCAAGCGCCCAGGTCCACCACTTGTCGCCGCGTCCGGCATGGCGTTCGTTGTAGAACACGCGGATCAGCGCGCCGGCAACCAGGATCAGGCCGACCACCAGGAAGGCATAGGGGCTGGAATAGGTCAGCGGATAGTGGTTGGACAACATCAGGAACAGCACGGGCAGCGTCAGGTAGTTGTTGTGCGAGGAACGCTGCTTGGCTGCCTTGCCGAGCGCGGGGTCGGGCACCTGCCCGGCCTTGAGCGCGGCGATAACCTTGTGCTGGTTGGGGATGATGATGAAGAACACATTGGCCGACATCATCGTCGCCATCAGCGCGCCGGTGTGGATGAAGGCGCCGCGGGCCGAGAACATCTGCTGGAAGAACCAGGCCATGAACACCACGAAGACCAGGCCGATGCCGGCCAGCAGCGTCTCGTTCTTGCCGATCGGCGATTTGCACAGGAAGTCGTAGACCAGCCAGCCGGCGGCGAGGCCGCCAATACCGACCACCAGGGCCACGGCCGGCGACAATACCCGCACGCTGGGATCGATCAGGAGCAGGCTGGATTGGGCGTAGTAGACCCACAGCAACAGGCAGAAGCCGGTCAGCCAGGTCGAGTAGGACTGCCATTTGTGCCAGGTCAGGTGCTCGGGCAGGAATTCGGGCGCCACCAGATATTTCTGCACCTGGTAGAAGCCGCCGCCATGGACTTCCCAGGCCTCGCCGCCTTGACCCGCGGGGATCTTCGGGGTGGGGCGCATGCTTGCGTCCAGATGCATGAAGTAGAACGAGGAGCCGATCCAGGCGATGCCGGTGATGACATGGGCCCAGCGCAACATCAGACTGCCCCATTCGTACAGGGTCATCAGCATAGGTTATTTTCTCCCATTTCCTTCCCTGCCCGGAAAGCGGCCCTTTACGACCGGCTTACACAAGGCATGATTATTTCCTACAGTCACGGCAAGAACCGCCGGCCCGAAGAGCTGGCAAGCAAGAGTCTCGCCAGTTTGAGTGTCCTCGATCCGCATTCTATTCGTCGAATGAGGTCGAGAACGAAGAGTCGGCTCCGGCCGCAGGCAGCACGAGGGGGAGCATGATCAAGCACAAGCAGTCTTTTGCCGGGCGCTGCATCCGTTTCGATCAACGAACGGCAGTCGCCGCCGATCTGTCCTACGGAACCGCCCGCCATGCTTGAAAACTTCCGTTCCTTCGCCCGAGCCGTCGAAGCCGGCAGCTTCTCCGAAGCCGGCCGCCGCATGCGGGTTTCCGCCAATGTGATCAGCCAGCGCATCCAGGCGCTGGAAAACCACCTCGGCTGCCGGCTGTTCAATCGCACGACCCGCAATATGGGCCTGACCGAACAGGGCCGGATCTTCTACGACCACGTCATCGACGCCTTGCACACCATCGATATGGCCGAGGCCAATATCGGTGAGCTCGGTGCCATGCCGCTGGGGTCGATCCGGGTCGCCGCGCCGCTCGGCCTGGGGCGGCGCCTCGTCGGCCCGACCGCCGCGGCCTATCGCGACACCCATCCCCAGATCGACGTGCAATTGCGCCTGTCCGAGCGCCGCCTCGACATCATCGCCGAATCCTGCGACCTCGCTTTGCAATTCGTCACCTATGCCGACGGCTCGATGATCATGCGCAAGATCGCCGACGCCGAGCGTGTCCTGTGTGCCTCCCCCGCCTATGTCGAACGCGCCGGCATGCCGATGACGCCGGCCGATCTGGCGCGACACCAATGCCTGCTCCTGCGCTTTCCCGGCTCGCGCGAATTCCGCTGGTCCCTCAGCCAGGATGGCGAGGAAATCAGCGTTCCGATCAAGGGCTCGCTCGATGCCGACGACGGCGACGTGCTCACCGCCTGGGCGCTTGACGGGCGCGGCATCGTGCTCAAACCGGTCTACGAAATTGCCGATGCGCTTGCCCAAGGTCGTCTGGTTCCTGTTCTGACCGCCAATCCGCCACCGCCTGCCACGCTGGCCGTGCTCTATCCGACGCGAAATCTCGTGCCCCTCAAGGTGAAGGCTTTCGCCGACCTCTTGGTCGAGCGTGGCCGACGCTATCTCGCGACCGAACTCGCCCGGCTGGGGCCCTTGCCGTCCGGCCTGTCATCCTTGCAGGAGAATGAAGCCTGACACGCTCCATCAAGCCTCAGGACGGCCTGCAGCAGAAGAGTATTCTTTATCGAAACATCTTCACAAAATATTTGGAAATGCCGGGCCGCAAATTCGCTATCGTCTGGCGTGCGATTTGAAAACACGACGCGAATTGGGAACGACTCATACGTCCTTGCGAGCGACGCGAAGCAATCCAGAGCCGGAAGCGCGGCGCTCGGCTGCTTCGCGTCGCTCGCAAGGGCGATAGCGGTCAAACATCATCAGCAGGCGCAAGGCGCGGATCGCCAGAGCGCAGCCAAAGACAGGATCGGGTGAGGACGACATGGGAAGACTCTCCACGCATGTGCTCGACGTCTCCAGCGGCAAGCCCGCGCGAGGCGTGACCATCGAACTCCAGCGGCTGGATGCATCGGGCGGGCGGGTCACCGTGACCACGACGACGACGAACCAGGATGGCCGCACCGACCAGCCTTTGATGGTGGGCGATGCCTTCGTGCCCGGCGTCTATGAGCTCATCTTCCACGTCGGCGCCTATTTCCGCGGCCTCGGCGCCACCGGGGCCGGCGAATTCCTCGATGTCGTGCCTTTGCGCGTGACGCTCGCCGACAAGGACGGCCATTACCACGTGCCGCTGGTCTGTTCCCCCTTCAGCTATTCGACCTATCGGGGCTCGTGAGTGATGACCGCAACGACGCAAGGAACCTATGATCGCGACCTCATCGGCTATGCCGGCAAGCCCCCCCACGCGGCCTGGCCCGGCAAGGCGCGCGTCTGCCTGCAATTCGTGGTGAACTACGAGGAAGGCGGCGAGAACTGCATCCTGCACGGCGATGCGGCCTCGGAAGCCTTCCTGTCCGAGATCGTCGGCGCCCAGCCCTGGCCGGGCCAGCGTCACATGAACATGGAATCCATCTACGAATATGGCTCGCGTGTCGGTTTCTGGCGCCTGCACCGGATGTTCACCGAGCGCCAGATCCCCGTCACCGTCTTCGGCATCGCCAGCGCCATGCAGCGCCATCCCGGGGCCGTGGCCGCCATGGTCGAGGCTGGTTGGGAAATCGCCAGCCACGGCCTGAAATGGATCGACTATCGCGACTACACCAAGGAAGGCGAACGCGAGCATATCGAGGAAGCCATCCGCGTTCATACCGAGGTCACCGGTTCCAGGCCGCTCGGCTTCTATCAGGGCCGCACCTCGGCGCAGACGCTGCAATTGACCATGGAGGAGGGCGGCTTCCTCTATTCGGCCGATTCCTACGCCGATGAACTGCCCTATTGGGTCGAAGGGCCGCGCGGCCCGCAGCTGATCGTGCCCTATACGCTCGACGCCAACGACATGCGCTTCGCCACGCCCCAGGGCTTCAACAGCGGCGAGCAGTTCTTCGCCTATCTCAAGGACAGCTTCGACACGCTCTATGCCGAAGGCGGCGAGCAGCCGGCGATGATGTCGATCGGCCTGCATTGCCGTCTGGTCGGCCGTCCCGGCCGCGCCGCCGCACTCGCCCGCTTCCTCGATTACGCCCGCGGCCATGCCGAGGTCTGGTTCGCCACCCGCCTCGACATCGCCCGCCATTGGATCCGCCAGCATCCGCCGGAAGGCGGCTATGTGCCGACGCGCCTCAACCGCGCTCTGTTCGTCGAGCGTTTCGGCGGCGTGTTCGAGCATTCGCCCTGGGTGGCTGAGGGCGCCTATGACAAGGGGCTGACGCCGGCCGAGGATACGGCGGAGGGCCTGCATGCGGCGATGATGAAGGTGCTGAACTCGGCTTCCGACGAGGCCAAGCTCGCCTTGATCATGGCGCATCCCGACCTCGCGGGGAAACTGGCCCAGGCCAAGATGCTGACCGCCGAATCCTCCGCCGAGCAGGCCTCTGCCGGCCTCGATCGCCTCACGCTGGCCGAACTCAAGCAGTTCACCGAGCTAAACGATGCCTACAAGGCCCGGTTCGGCTTCCTGTTCATCATGGCGATCAAGGGACGCAGCAAGGCCGAGATCGTCGCCGCCTTCGAGCGGCGTCTGCAGCATGACCGGACCCAGGAATTCGCCGAGGCCGTCAAGCAGATCGGCGAGATCGCCCGCCTGCGCCTGACGGACATGCTGCCCGGCTGAGCGGCGGCAGTACGTGACACCACGTCCATGCCCTACCATCACGGGGAGGGTATGGCGACCTCCAGCCGCCTCAGGCTTCCAGGAAACGGCCGATATTGTTGAGGGGGCCGACTCCGTCGCAGATGATCTTGAGGATGGCGAGCATCGGGACGGCCAGGATCGCCCCCGGCGCGCCCCACAGCCAGAACCAGAAGATCAAGGCGAGGATGATCAGCACCGGGTTGAGGGTGAAGCGCTTGGCCAGCAGCATCGGCGTGACGATCTCGCCCTCGATCAGATGGATCACCAGATAGAGGCCGGCCGGCAGGGAGGCCGCCAGGATGGTGTCGAACTGCAGCAGGCCGGCAAAGGCGAACAGGGCGACCCCGAAGAAGGGCCCCATGATCGGCACGAAATTGAGGGCGAAGGCGACGACGCCCCACAGAACCGGGTCACCCAGGCCCGTGGCCCACATGGTCAGGGCAGTGGCCAGTCCCACCAGTGCGTTCATCACGGTGATCGTCGCCAGATAGATCGAGATGTTCTCCTCGATCTGCTGCGACAGCGTCACGACCTGCCGCTTGTCGCTGAAGCGAGGCAGAATTTCGACCATACGCCGCAGGAAGGTGTCGCCGGATACCAGCAGGAAATACAGGATCAGGATCGTCTCGAAGAAGCCGCTGGCGAAATGCTGCGTGCCACGGAAGGCCGCGCCGAGAATGTCGACATTGGCACCGCCGCCGGCGCCGATCTGCTGCATGAAGCTCTGGAAGGTCTGGATCGGCTGGTTGAGGAAGGACAGGCGCTCCTGCAGCCGCGGCAGGGCATCCGGCAGGCGGGTGGCCCATTCGGTGGCGGGGCCAGCGACGGCGGCCCCCAGCCCCACGAACAGGCCGAAGAACACGAAGATCATCAGGAGGGCCGCGATGCTGCGCGGCAGGCGGAAGCGCTCGAGCTGGCGCATGACCGGCTGGAACAGCAATTTCAATACGAAAGCGAGCACCAGGGGCAGAATGATGTCGGCGGCGACATAGGCGATCGTCAGGCTCGCCAGAACGAGCAGGCAGGCCTGGATGGCCGTCTGGGGCGAGACGCTGCTAGGCCCCTCGTCGAGCTCGACGGGGGCACCGGGCTGCACGGCGGGCTTGTCGGCGGAAAGGGAAGTGGTCTGGTCTTGCATGCATGCCCCTGCTGGTAGCCCGGATTCGTTGTTTTTCGTCGGGAGTGCCTCGTCGGCACGCCATGGTCAGGCCCAACACAATGGAAGGCCTGAGAGTTCCGGCCCGCATGAAACGGACGATGATCGGGCCAGGTTCCGGCGGAACCATCGCGCAAGCAGTGCGTTTCCCGCCTGCCAGGCCGGTGTCGGCCTGGCAGCCGGCGCTGCGGCGCCCGCCCGATGCGCCCGGCATTCAAGCCACCCGCCGGGCATCCGGACGCGTGTCGCCAAGTGGGTGTGACGAAGCATGAGGCAGTTTCCTTGACCTTGCGCGTTTCATGTGAAACCGGATTTGCGACGAAACCCAAATGCTTGCATCGGCCCATGTTGCAGTGCAGTGTGCCGCGGTGATGCGCGGTACCTCTCGCTGCTCGATGCACTGGTGGTCCGCAGGACGGCCGAACGGGAGACGATGGCATGACCCAGCTCTTCGGCACCCGGATCCGTGAAGGACATCCTCATCCGCGCGGTGCGATCTGGGACGGGGCCGGCACCAATTTCGCGCTGTTTTCGGCGCATGCCACCAAGGTCGAGGTCTGCTTGTTCGATCCGAGCGGTGTCGAGGAGCTCGAGCGCATCGAACTGCCGGAATTCACCGACGAGATCTGGCATGGCTACCTGCCCGATGTCAGCCCCGGCATGCTCTATGGCTATCGCGTACACGGCCCCTACGAGCCCGAGGCGGGGCACCGCTTCAATCCCAACAAGCTCCTGCTCGATCCCTATGCCCGCGCCCATGTCGGCGCGCTGACCTGGGATCCCGCCTTGTTCGGCTATACGCTCGGCGAGGGCGATCTCAGCTTCGATACGCGCGACAGCGCCCCCTTCATGCCCCGCTGCATGGTAGTGGATGCGCGTTTCGACTGGCCGGGCAACCGCTCGCTGGTGCCCTGGGACCAGACCATCATCTACGAGACTCACGTGAAGGGCTTCACCAAGCGCCATCCCGGGATCGCGCCAGCCTTGCAGGGCACCTATGCGGGCCTCGCCTCGATCCAGTCCCTCGAGCATATCCGCTCGCTCGGTGTCACCACGGTCGAGCTCCTGCCGGTGCATACCTTCGTCGACGACGATCACCTGCTCCAGCGCGGCCTGAGGAACTACTGGGGCTACAACTCCATCGGCTTCTTCGCGCCCGATCCGCGCTATGCCGCCGACCCCGCGGGCGTGCTGGCCGAATTCAAGCAGATGGTGGCACGTTTCCACGATGCAGGCCTCGAGGTCATCCTCGACGTCGTCTACAACCACACGGCGGAGGGCAACGAACTCGGTCCGACCCTGTCCTTCAAGGGAATCGACAATGCCTCCTATTACCGGCTGATGCCCGATCAACCGCGCTACTACATCAACGATACCGGCACTGGAAACACCCTGAATGTCAGCCATCCGCGCGTGATCCAGATGGTGACGGACAGCCTGCGCTACTGGGTGAACGAGATGCATGTCGACGGCTTCCGCTTCGACCTCGGCACCGTGCTGGCCCGCGAGGTCGATGGCTTCAATCCCGATAGCGGCTTCCTCAAGGCCGTCAGCCAGGATCCCGTGCTGGAGAATGTCAAGCTGATCGCCGAGCCCTGGGATGTCGGGCTCGGCGGCTACCAGGTCGGCGGTTTCACGCCGGGCTGGGCCGAGTGGAACGACGTCTATCGCGATACGGCGCGTGACTTCTGGCGGGGCGAGGCTCGGCCTGCGGCCCTGGCGCCGCGCCTGTGTGGCTCGCCGGACAAGTTCGACCACCGCGGTCGCAAGTCCTGGGCCTCGGTCAACTTCGTCACCGCCCATGACGGTTTTACGCTGCGCGACCTGGTCTCCTATAACGACCGCCATAACGAAGCCAATGGCGAGGACAATCGGGACGGCAGCTCCAACAACCGCTCCTGGAATTGCGGTGTCGAGGGGCCGAGCGAGGATGCTGCCGTCACGGACCTGCGCGAACGTCAGATGCGCAATTTCCTGGCGTTGCTGCTGCTCTCCCAGGGGACGCCGATGATCGTGGCCGGCGACGAGTTCGGCCGCAGTCAGCGGGGCAACAACAATGCCTACTGCCAGGACAACGAGATCAGCTGGCTCGATTGGCAGGCGGCGGAAGAGGGCAAGGCACTGACCGATTTCGTCCGCAGGCTGACGGCGCTCAGACGCAAATATCCCATTCTGCGGCGATCACGCTTTCTGATCGGCGAGCGTATCAACGAGGCGATCGACGTACGCGAGGCGACCTGGATCCATCGCAGCGGCGAGGAAATGACGCGGTCGCACTGGGACGATGCGGGGGAACCTGCCTGCTTCGGCCTGTTGCTGGATGGCCGGGCCCAGGCCAGCGGCATCCGCAAGCGCGGATCGGATGCCACGCTGCTCGTCCTGCTCAATGCCCATCACGAGACGATGAGTTTCACCATGCCTCCCTGCTATGACGGTTCGGCATGGAAACGCCTGGTCGCCACCGACGATCCGGGGCTGCCCGAAGCCGACATCGCCGTCGGCGAAGCCTATGCGCTTGCCGGCCGCTCGCTTGTCCTGTTCGAGCGCGTCGATTGAGCGCGCTCCTGTTTTCCCGGTCAGATCGTCTATAGTGGCTCGAGCGCCCCAGGCGCCTATTTCAGCAGTCAGTGATTCTCAGGTCCGGAAGCGGTTTCCGGCAGCAATTTCGATTTGAGTCCGAGATCAGAAGCATGGCCGATCACGACAAGAGGACCATTCTCGTCGTCGAAGACGAGGCAGTCATCCAGCTGCTCGTCGTCGACATCCTGAACGATCTCGGCTTTGCCACGCTCGAGGCCAAGGATGCCGATTCGGCCATTCCCCTGCTGGAGGGCACGCAAGGCATCGATCTGCTGATCACGGATATCGGGCTGCCGGGCATGAACGGCTGGGATCTGGCCCGGCGGGCACGCGAGGCGAGGCCGGCGCTGAAGGTGCTCTTCCTCACCGGCTATGAAGCCGCCGAACGGCAGGATCTCGAAATGGATGAGGGGCAGGACGTCATCGTCAAACCCTTCGAGACCGGCGAATTCGAGGCCAAGGTCAGGTCGATTCTGCCTGCAGGCTGAATCGGAACAAAGGCCGGCTTCGGGCGTTCGTTCCCCAGAGCAAACGAGCATTCCCTGTTGAATGCTCATTTGCCTCAACTCGTTGTTTCGACACGCCTTTGCGATGCCGATCCATCGCAGGACGTCCTGACGGAGCCTGAGGGGACAAGAGCCGTGAAACAGCAAGCCTTCGCCGAGCCAGCCATGCACAACGCGCCGGAGCATCGTACTAGCCCGCGCAAGCCGGTCCATGGCAGTCCCGGCGCCGAATCGGGAGGCGACGATGTCGACGGCGTCCCTCCGGTGACCGTGGTGCTGGTCGATGACGACAAGGATGTCCGGCTGATCACGGCCGATTTGCTCGAAGATGCCGGCTTCAGGGTGCTGCAGGCCGGCCGCGCCGAAGCCGCGCTCGACATCCTGGCCTCGAACGGGGATGCCCGGGTCTTGATCACCGATGTCCGCATGCCCGGGCCGATGAGCGGCTATGATCTTGCCTTGAAGGCCAGGGAACGCTGGCCCAGCCTGGAAATCATGTTCGTCTCCGGCTTTGGCTTGCCGGAGCGACGTCGGCTCTATTTCGACTGCCTCCTGGTCAGCAAGCCCTTCAATCCCGACGAATTCGTCAACCAGGTGCGCGGCCTGGCCGAGCGCGCGAACTGAGCGGCGGCAGAGTCAGGCCATGTCGGGTAATGCCCGCAGCCTCGGCACGCGGGACAGCAGGATGACCAGGAGCTGGACCAGGAAGCCGATGGCGGCTGCGCCCAGGCAGGCTGCTGCGCCGGCGTAAGCGGCGATGAAGGCGCCCGCCGCCGCCCCGACCGGCCTTGCCCCGAAGGTTGCGGTCATGACCAAGGCCGAGACGCGTCCCAGCATGGCGTTGGGTGTAATCGCCTGCCGGAGCGTGGTGGTGGTGATCGTCCACAGGATCGGCCCGGCGCCGAACAGGAAATAGCTGAATCCGGCAAGGATCGGCGAAGGGAACCATACCGTCCCCAGCATGAGGAGCGAGGCGCAGAAGCCGCCGAACGGCCCGAGCACGATCATGGTGCCGAAGGAGACGCGCCGAGCCAGTGCCGGGGCGATGCCGGCTCCGGCAATCATGCCGGCCCCATAGATGCCGAGGGTGACGCCGACTTCGAAAGCCGTCAGCCCAAGTATCTGTACGGCATAGGCGACATAGACGGCCTGGATGCAGAACCAGCCGATATTGAAGAAGACGGCGGTGAGAAGGATCGGCCTGAGCAGATCGTGGCGGATGACGAAGGCGGCGCCGTCCTTCAGATCGTGCAGGAGCTTGCGGCCGGCGCGAGCCGCCAATTCTTCCTTCGGCAGGCCGGCGAGCAGGAGCACGGCCCAGATCGAGAGGATGGTGGAGAGGACATAGGCGACGGGCGCCCCGGTCCAGCCGACGAGGGCGCCGCCGAGAGCCGGACCGCCGGCATAGGCGGCACTGCGCGCCAGTTCCAGCCAACGGTTGGCATCGGCAAGCCGGGTGCGCGGCACCAGCGTGGGGATCAGGGCCGGCGCGGCGACGCTGTAGCATACCGTGCCGATGGCACCGACGCAGCCGAGCAAAGCCAGCAGGGACAGGTTCATCTGGCCGAGGCCGAGCAGCAGGATGGTGAGCGCAAGGGAAAGTGTGCGCAACGCCTCCGACGCCACCATCAGCTTTCGCCGCGAAGCGCGATCGGCGATCAGGCCGGCCGGGATGGAGAGCAGGAGAAAGGGCAGGGTCTGGGCCGTCTGGAGCCAGCCTGTTTCGGCCGGGCCGGCGGCGAGCAGGATCACGGCCGCGAGGGGCGCGGCGGCCAGGGCGATCTGCTCGGAGAGTTGGGCAAGGAGATTCGACCAGCCGATGCGCCGGAAAGCCGGCGGCAGGCGGTCTCTTTCGGGCGTCTTCATGACAGATCTCGGCAGGGAAAGGATCGCCGAACAAAAGCCGACGGCGCGGGTGCCAGCCACCCGTTTCCTGTGCTTGCCGAAGAGGTCATGCTTATCGCGCCGCTCGTCGCTGGCGGGCATCGCTCCTTGCGTGGAACGCGGTTCAGGCCGGGCGCAGGCTGGCCCGTTTGTTGAAGAACAGTGCCTGGCTGATCGTGGCCTTCACGATTTCGGGCCGGAAGGGCTTGGTGATCAGGAAGGTCGGTTCCGGCTGCTGGCCGGTCAGCAGCCTTTCGGGATAGGCCGTGATGAAGATCACCGGCAGCTCCACGCTCGCCAGGATCTCGTTCACGGCTTTCAGGCCGGAGCTGCCGTCAGCGAGCTGAATGTCGGCGAGGATCAGGCCAGGTGAGTGTTTCGCCACCTGGGCGAGTGCCTGGGCATGGGTGCGTGCGATGCCGACGACACGGTGTCCGAGCTCTTCCACGATCGATTGCAGGTCGAGCGCGATGATTGGCTCGTCCTCGATGATCAGGATCTCGGTGGCGATCTGGCGGGCGACCTCCTCGGTGGCCTCGGCCACCAGGGTGATCACTTCCTTTTCGTCGACCCGCATGATGGTGGCTGCTTCTTCCGAGGAAAAGCCTTCCATCGTGGTCAGCAGGAAAGCCTGCCGCGAGCGCGGGGCCAGGCGTTCCAGGCGCTGCTCCGGCGAGATGCCCTCGACCTGCTTGGCCGGCTCCATGTTGAGCGCCAGCGAAGACCACAATCTCAGGAACACCTGATAGAGCGCGATGCGTGGCGGAAGGGCGCGCGGAAAGGAAGCGGGATCGGCAACCAGGGCCTCCAGCGTCTCGACCACATAGGCGTCGCCGCTGGCCTGGCTGCCGCTCAGGGCCCGGGAAAAACGCCTCAGATAAGGCAGTTGCGGCGCGATCTCGGCTGCGATCGACATTGACATGCTCCCAATCGGTCGCTCATGCGGCTCCGGCAGAGCACCACAGACGAATAGTTCCTGACAATGAATTTATTTCTTCGACAGAATGGAACGTATCCGGCATGGGATGCGTTTCGCCGGTTGGTATTGCATTGCCTCCTCCCCGACGACGGGCCTTCACGCCGGCCCAAGCAGAATTTCCCGGTGAGGCCGTGGATGGGCCTCCCCAAGAAACTCTGCAGATGTTCGGTATGGTGCCGATTCCTCTCGAGCGGGTCGATGGCCCGCTCGAGAGGAATCGGCTTGGAAGCAATGTCGGTGCCAGGCCGTTTCCACGGGAGTAGCAATGTCGAGGAATAAGAAGCCAGACGAGGATCTGCCCGATCAGAGCCCCCCCGATGGCGGCAAGCTCGATCCGCAGATCCGCGACTATGTCGCTCGCTCCCTGCAGGCCCATTATGAATCGATCGTCCGGGCGCCCGTGCCCGACAGGTTTTTGACACTCCTGGCCGAGCTCGAAGAGCAGGAGAAGAAGGCCGGGGAGGGCAAGGACGATGAGCGGCGATAGCTTCAAGGACGGGCTCATCGCACATATTCCCAGTCTGCGTGCCTTTGCCGCGTCCCTGTCGGGCTCGATTACCCTGGCGGACGATCTGGTGCAGGATACGCTGCTGAAGGCCTGGGCCAATGCCGACAAGTTCGAGCCGGGCACCAATATGCGAGCCTGGCTGTTCACCATCCTGCGCAACATCTACTACTCGCTCTACCGCAAGCGTTCGCGCGAGGTGCAGGACAGCGATGGGGTCTATGCCGAGCGCCTGGCCGTCCATGCCGACCAGGAAGGGCACCTGGCGATCGCCGATTTCACGGCCGCCCTCGCCAAGCTGCCCGAGGAGCAGCGCGAGGCCCTGATCATGGTGGGCGCCTCGGGTATCTCCTATGAGGAGGCGGCGGAAATCTGCGGCGTTGCGCTCGGTACGATCAAAAGCCGCGTCAACCGGGCGAGGTCGCGGCTGGCCGAAATGCTCTCGACCAGCGATGCGGATGAAACGGGGCCGGATGCCAAGATGCTGGCGGCACTGCGGGCCGGCGGGCGCGAGCCTCCCTCGTGACGGCCCGCTTTCGCCAAGTCTTCAATAGGATCTTGGTCTTCAATAGGATCTTGGCCTTCGATACGGTCCAGGCCAAACTGCTGACCTTCTTCCTGATGGTCGCCATACCTGTCGGTGCCATCACCAGCATCATCGCGGTGGTGACCTATCGCGATGACGTCAAGACGATCGAGACGGCCCAGGCACAGACGGTCGGCAATTTCGTCGTTCGCATGGGCATCTGGTATGTCGGCGTCGTACGGGGGCTGATGATCTCGGCCGCCGAAGTCACGAACGGCGCCTCCTGCGAGGCGGTCGGCAAGGCCAATGTGGGACAGCTCGAGGGCTACCAGGCCCTGCTGATCCAGGGGGATGGCAGCCCGGCCTGCCTGTTTTCCGGCATATCCGGCCTGGACCGGTCCTCGCTTGGCGCCGAATTGGCAGCGCAGGCTGCCAAGCCGGTGCTCCAACCCCGCGCGGTGTTGTCGCCGGTAACCAGCCGCTATGATTCGGTGGTGCTCGGGGGCGAGCGCCGGCTCGTCGTCTATGCCCGGCGCGAGGGCAAGCCGGACGCGCCGGGCTGGCAGGCACTGCTGGTGGTCGCTCCGCAGGCCCTCGATCGTGTCTTCAACCTCGGTGACGGCGCGCGTGACTTCGTCGCTGCCCTGATCACCGTGCATGAGGACATCGTGTTTGCTCGGGGGCGCCCGGCGGACGACAATGGCTGGCTGCCGGCGAAGGGAACCTTTCCCGTGACCCGACAGCGCTGGGTCGCCGTCAGCGGCGCCGGCCAGACGCGGATCTACTATGCCATGCCGGCGGCGCCCGATCTCTATATCGTCGCCAGCTTCCGTGACATCCATCTGCGGGCAGCCCGCTCGCAATTCCTTTTCCTGCTGCTGGCGCCCCTCGCCGCCTTGCTGTTGTTGCTGGTCGTCTTTGCCCGGGTGATGAAACGGCATCTGGTGCAATGGCTCAAGGGCATCGAGGCTGCGTCGCGGGCTCGGCGCCATTCGGGCTGGGGACGTGTACCGCTCAGTGCCCAGATGCCGTCGGACATCCGCAATGTGGTGGTCGCCTTCAACGACATGGTGGAGGAGCAGGAAGCACGCGAGCACCGCCTGCAGACGGCGCTTGCGGCCAACCATGCCCTTACCCGCGAGCTGCATCACCGGGTGAAGAACAATCTCCAAGTGGTGCAGAGCTATATCGGCCTATCCAAGAACGCCTATGCCGGCGATGCCCGCATGGCCTTGAGCGAGGCTGAATGCAGGGTGCACGTGTTGTCGGCGGCCTATCGGGGTGCCCTGTCCGAGGGCGAGATGCATCCGGTGGCGGTCGAGCCCTTCCTGCGTGACGTCACACAGGTGATCGGCAGGCTGCTGTGCCGCCCCGGGCAAAGCATGGCTTTACGCGGGCGGACCGACATGGCGCTGCCGGTGGATCGCGCTATCCCGCTCGGCCTGCTCGTGGTCGACCATGCCTCCGCCATCCTGCATCCCGGCCTGGCACTCGTTCTCACGCTCGACATCGAGGATCTCGACGGCGGGCGCTTCGGCTTCGGATTTGCTGCCGACAGGCCGGTGGAACCGCCGCAGCCCTCGCGAATCCTGCTGGGCCTCGTGCAGCAGCTCGACGCAGCCGAGAGGAAGGACCTCGCTGCGGGTGACCTGGGTGCCTGGGAGCTTGCCGCTGCCGGCGACGGCGAGCAGCAGGCGGAAGATCGGGGGACCGGCGCTTCCGCAGCGGAATAACCCTTGCCAACGGTCATATAGTGCCTATGTTTCCTGTTGAGGGGACCGGCAGACGGTCATCGATTAGGCGATGCTCGCCTGCTGGTGCTCCTCAGGATAGGTGCCGCCTCATGGTCGATCGGTGCAGGATTGTTAGGAAATTGTAACTGAACTTTGCGCCCCCCGGCGCGTTAACAATTCAGCATGATCGGACGTTTGGCCGAGTATCAGGGGTATAGAACATGATGAACACTCTGCTTGCGGTTCTTTCGACCTTATTGGCCACGGGGCTCTGCACCCTCGCGGTAGCGTCGATGCGCCAGCCGGCTCGCGTCAAGGTCGTCGCGCGGCGCAACAGGCGGTCCCTGCCCCGGGATTGAGCCGGTTTCGTAGCAAGTAGGACGGAATGGGGGAGGAACGCGTGTTCCTCCCCCATTCCGTTTGATGGAGCTTGAACGGCCGGCCTCATCCGTCGATTGCCGCCCGGATGCGGCGTGAGAGCTGGTCGATCGAGTAGGGTTTGTAGAGTGGTCTGGTGTCGAGGCCTGATATCTCGACCCGCCCATTGTCGTCCGGCGCGTAGCCGGTGGTGAACAACACCTTGATGCCGGGGGAATGGGCCCGGGCGCGGCTGGCGAGTTCGCCGCCATTCATCCCGGGCATGACGATGTCGGTGAACAGCAAGGTGATGGGCCGGCCGGCTGCGACGAAACCGAGGGCCTCGCTCGGGGATGCGGCCTCGAGAATGGTGTAGCCGAGCCCGCGCAAGGCCTCCACCGCCATGGAGCGCACCCTGTCCTCATCCTCCACCACCAGCACGGTCTCGCCGGGATGACCATGGAAGGTGGTGGGAAGCCCGTCCCACAGGGGGCGCTGGGCCTCGGCAGCCTCCGAGCGTGGCAAATAGAGCCTGATCGTGGTGCCTTGTCCCGGCATCGATGCGATGGTGACATGGCCGCCGGTCTGGCGCACGAAGCCGAAGACCTGGCTGAGGCCCATGCCGGTGCCCTTGCCCACACCCTTGGTGGTGAAGAAGGGGTCGAAGGCGCGCGCGGCCACGTCTTCCGACATGCCGATGCCGGTGTCGATCACCGCCACGCTGAGATAGGAACCGGAGGCGATGCCGAATTCCTCGGCCTGGCTGCGGCCCAGTATGGCATTGCTGGTTTCGATGGTGAGTTCGCCACCGTCGGGCATGGCGTCACGCGCGTTCACCGACATGTTGAGCAGGGCGTTTTCCAGCTGGCTCCTGTCGGTCTCCACCGCCCAGCCGTCCGGCGCCAGGATGGTGGTGATGTGGATATGCTCGCCCAGCGTGCGCGACAGCAGGTCGGCCATGTCGGCGATCATGGCGTTGGGCGACACGGCTTCCACCGTCAGCGGCTGCTGACGGGAGAAGGCGAGCAGGCGCTTGGTCAGTGCGGCGGCGCGCTCGGCGCCGTCGAGAGCGCCGTCGATATAGCGTCCGACATTGGTCTGGCCGCGCTCCAGCTTGCGCTTGAGCAAAGTGAGGCCGCCGATGACCACGGCGAGCATGTTGTTGAAGTCATGGGCGATGCCGCCGGTGAGCTGCCCGAGAGCCTCGACCTTCTGCAACTGATGCAGGCTGTTCTCGGCCGTGGCCCGGGCGGCTATGGCGGTCTGGACCCGCTGCTCCAGCGTCTCGTTGAGTTCGCGGAGCCTGGCCTCGGCCTCTCTCTGCCTGGAAATGTCGGTATTGGTGCCGAACCAGCGCAGGATCCGGCCGGTATCGTCTCGGACCGGGGCGACGCGGGTAAGGAAAGGGCGGAAGATGCCGTCCCTGCCGCGGAGCGGGAAGACCATCTCGAAAGCGCTGCCCTGTTCGAGCGATTCCCGCCAATGCGCGATGATATCGGGCAGCTGCCGGCGGTCATGCACCGAGCGCCAGCCCCATCCCTGCATCTGCTCGAGCGATGAACCCGTATAGTCATACCAGCGCTGATTATACCAGTAGATGCCGCCATGCGCGGCGGCCATCCAGCACAGGATCGGGATGTTGTCCGCCAGGGTGCGGAAGTTGGCCTCGCTCTCGCGCAGGGCCGTTTCGGCCGCCCGGATGCGCAGCAAGGCGCGGACGGAGGCGACGAGTTCGACCGGTTCCCAGGGCTGGGCGAGGCAGGAATCGGCACCGGCTTCCAGCGCCCGCATGCGATTGTCGCCCGAAACGAAGGATGCCGAGGTCTGCAGCACCAGGGTATCGGGATAATCCTGCTTGATGATGCGGCAAAGATCGTGGCCGCTCATGTCGGGCAGCCTCTCCTCGAGCAGCACCAGGGTCGGCCGTCGCTCGCGGACCAGGACGAGGGCATCGAAGCCCGAGCCTGCTTCGATCACGTCGATTTCGCTTGCCCGGCCAAGGGCCTCGGTCTTGGCGCGCCGCTCGACCACGTGGTCGTCGAGGTTGAGGACGAGATGGCGTCGAAACTCCATTGTACCCACCAAGATCACCGCCCTGTCAGGGCTGTATTCCCATCTGCATCCTAACACGGATGCCTGAGGCGTCTTGTGATTGGACGGACGTATCAAGGATCACAAAGACACACTCGCCAATCCGTGGTCCATAACAGCCTCTAGAGCCAGCGTCCGGTCGTGAACGCGTCAGCTCTGAAGAACGCCCCTGCAGGATGGAAGGTTCCGGGCTCGATGCCACGGCCTGTTTTCGGCCGTTCGGCGTGCCGTGGACGCTGCCATCATGCTCTTGACGTGCCATGCCCATGCGCCCGGTCTCTCGTCGTTCAATCAGAGATGAGGGTTATCAAAGCGCTTTGAGATGCCGATTTTGGTTGAAATCTAGCTTCCTCGCCCTATCTTAACGAGGGCACGCATCCGCCTTCCGAAGGTTGCTCCATTGAGGGGAAGGAAATTGATCGTGGCGGGGAACCGCCGGGATCATGGCGGGTTGAGGCTATGTGCCATCGCGCGATGCTCGCCGCGCCCGGCTTGTTCCGGGCACCTGGACGATAGGTGTTTCGAGTTCGTCCGCGGGGACCGGAAGCCGCCGGTCGCGGTAGATTCAGGTTTGAGCCTGACAAGGCCAGACAGACTCTAGGCCATGGGCGTTACTTGCCATAACCCAGACCGGGAGAGACATTGATGAGCAATGAGATAGAACAGAAGATCCGCGACAAGGCCCATGAATTGTGGGTCTTGGACGGACAGCCGGAGGGGCGCGAATTGTTCCATTGGGACCTCGCACGCCAACTGGTGCTGCAGGAAAATACGGCCGAGTTCACATTGGTGCCGACACCGCCCTGCATCGAGGATCTGATCGACCCGCTGGCCGCGCCGGACAATCTGCGCGAGATCCCGGACCTCACCCATCTCGGGGAAGATGCGGTGGAACCCGAAATCCCGCTCAAGAAGGTCGCCGGGGGACGCGGCTGAAACCGATCGCCGAGAGCATGGCTCTTCTCCTGCGGCCGGAGCGCAAAGGCGCGTTCCGGCCTTGAATTGTGGCAGCCCGTCCGGTGCCGATGACGACGCTGACTGCCAGTCCCATTCCTTGAAATTCGCCCTTTCGAGCGGCTGAAATCGCAAAATCCGCCCCGAATGCCCGCCTGACGCTTGCCTCCGCGCGCCAAGGTGCTTACTGCGAACGCTGACCGATTTGATAGGAAGCGTCCGCATGTCTGCCTCTTTGAACCGCCTCGTCGATGAGATGTTGGCGAATGCCTTTTCAGCCTGTGGATTGCCGACCGAGACCGCCCGAGCCACCCGCTCCACACTGCCGGAGCTCGCGGACCTGCAATGCAACGGCGCCATGCCGCTGGCCAAGAGCCTCAAGCGCAATCCGCGCGAGCTCGCTGCCGAGATCGCCGAAAAGCTGAAGGACCTCCCGGCCTTCAAGGAAGTCTCGGTGGCTGGCCCCGGCTTCCTCAATCTGCGCCTGTCCGATGAATTCCTGTCCGAATGCGCCGCGGCCCAGGCCGCCTCGCCCGATCTCGGCATCGTGCAACTGCCAGCAGATACGGTGGTGCTCGACTATGGCGGCCCCAACGTCGCCAAGCCGCTGCATGTCGGCCATCTGCGCGCCTTGGTGATCGGCGAGAGCCTGCGGCGCATCAATGCAGCCCAGGGCCTCAACACGGTCTCCGACATCCATCTCGGTGATTGGGGCCTGCAGATGGGCCAGCTGATCTCCGAGATCCGGCTGCGCTGGCCCGACCTCGGCCCGGGCGAGGCGCCGGACCTGACCATGGACGACCTGCAGCGCATCTATCCGGAGGCCGCCGCGGCCTGCAAGGCCGATCCCGCCCGCATGGAACTCGCCCGCGCCGCCACCGCCGCCTTGCAGGCGGGCGATCCCGACGCCACGGCGATCTGGCAGAAGCTGCGCGACATCTCGCTGACGGCGCAGCGCGTCGACATCGATCTTCTCGACACCCAT
Organism: Labrys sp. E2SS-1L; assembly: GCF_057073705.1. NCBI lineage: Bacteria > Pseudomonadati > Pseudomonadota > Alphaproteobacteria > Hyphomicrobiales > Xanthobacteraceae > Labrys > Labrys sp. E2SS-1L. Next base: position 998,553 of record NZ_CP172712.1, read on the forward strand.
TTCGATCTTTTCCTGGGCGAAAGCGACGTGCAGCCGCTGATCCCCGGCATGATCGCCGACATGCGCGCCAAGGGTGTGGCGGTGGAAAGCGAGGGCGCCCTGATCGTCGACGTCGCCACGCCCGGCGACAACAAGCCGATGCCCCCGCTCCTGCTGCAGAAGAAGGACGGCGCGGCCCTCTATGCCACCACCGATCTCGCCACCATCGTGGCCAGGGTGCGCGACCAGGACCCCAAGCGTATCGTCTATGTCGTCGACCAGCGCCAGGAACTGCATTTCCGCCAGGTCTTCAAGGCGGCCGAGCGGGCGGACCTGGCACCGGGCGTCGAGCTGATCCATGCCGGTTTCGGCACGGTGAACGGCGCCGACGGCAAGCCCTACAAGACCCGCGAAGGCGGGGTGGCGCAGCTCAAGGACCTGCTCGGCGAGGCGATCGAGAAGGCAGGAGAGCGTCTGGTCAACGACGATCCGACGCTCGATCGCATCGAACTCGCCAAGCTGGTGGGTCTCGCCGCGGTCAAGTTCGCCGATCTCTCCTCCTACCGCATCTCGGGCTACATCTACGACGCGGACCGCATGGTCTCCTTCGAAGGCAAGACCGGGCCCTATGTGCAATATGCCTGCGTGCGCATCGGCTCCATCCTCGCCAATGCCGAGGCCAAGGGGTATCAGGCCGGCGCCCTGCAGGTGGCGGCTCCGGCCGAGCGCGCCTTGGTGCTCGAATGCGCCAGGCTGCCCGAAGTGGTCGCTTCCGCCGGACGCAACAATGCGCCGAACGAGGTCGCCGACTATGTGTTTTCGGTGGCACAGGCCTTCAGCCGCTTCTACACCGATTGCCCGGTGCTGGCCGCCGATACCGAGGCCGAGCGTGCCTCCCGCCTCGCTTTGTGTGGCCTTGCTCGTGCCGTGCTGGCCAAGGGGCTGTGGCTGCTCGGCATCGCGGTTCCCGAACGGATGTGACGTGCGAGCGCGGGAGTCTCTTCCCGCGCCCCCGATTTGCTGCTACGCACGCCTCGAATTGACTGACAAATAGAGGCGGCCTTCATGAGCCAGCATTCCATCGCCATCATCGGCGTCGGCAAGATCGCGGTCGACCAGCATCTGCCTGTGATCGCCAAGAACCCGGCCTTCCGGCTGGCCGCCCTGGTCAGCCAGCGCGGCGTCGAGCAGGCGGGCGTGCCGACCTTCCGCACCCCGGCCGAGCTCTATGCCGCCATGCCGGATCTCGACGCGGTGGCGATCTGCACGCCGCCTTCGGTGCGCCACCAGGTGGCGCTGGAGGCGCTGAACGCCGGCATGAACGTGCTCCTGGAAAAGCCGCCGGCGCCCACCGTCAGCGAGCTGGCCGATCTCGTGCGCCAGGCGGCGGCCCGGCGCTGCGTGCTGTTCGCCACCTGGCACTCGCAATACAATGCCGGGGTCGAAGAAGCGAAGAAGCGCCTGGCCGGCCGCAAGATCGCCTCCCTCGCCATCACCTGGAAGGAAGACGTGCGGCGCTGGCATCCGGGCCAGGAATGGATCTGGCAGCCGGGCGGCTTCGGTGTGTTCGATCCGGGCATCAACGCTTTGTCGATCCTGACCGAGATCGCGCCGGAGCCCTTCTTCGTCACGGCCGCGACACTGACCTATCCCGCCAATCGCGATACGCCGATCGCGGCCAGACTGACCTTCGCTTCCGATGCCGGCCTGCCCGGCGCTGAACTGACGGCCGAATTCGACTGGCGCCAGACCGGCGACCAGACCTGGACGATCGAGATCGTCATGGAGGACGGCACCCGGCTCACGCTGATCGACGGCGGTTCCAAGCTCGCCGTCGACGGCAACCTGACCGTGGCCGAGCCGATGGCCGAATATGAAGGCATCTATGCCCGCTTCGCCGGCTTGCTCGATCGCGGCGAGAGCGCGGTCGATGCAGCGCCCTTCCACCTGGTCGCCGACGCCATGGTGGTGGGCAAGCGCGAGACCACCGACGCCTTCGAGTGGTGATCGCCCGAGGCTGTCACGGGGCATTGCTCACCTCTCCTCCTTTTAGGTCGTGCGGCCCCTCACCTTACCTCTCCCCGTAAGAACGGGGCGAGGGGACTTTGACGTCGCGTTTCATGCCGAGACCGCACCATCTCGCTCAACCGTTGGGCGAGATGAATGGACCGAGGGCCAGTCGCAACGCCTGTGCCTCCTCGCCCCGTTCTTACGGGGAGAGGTAAGGCGAGGGGCAGCGCGACCGTGAGCGATTATCTCTCTGCCGGATGTCCTTCATACCAAAAGCTATTTCGAAGACTCGGATGCATCGACATTCCCGAGCTTTGGTATCAATAGGTCGCCCGGCCGCCGGAAAGATCGAACACCGCGCCCGTGGTGAAGGAATTCTCCCTGGTGGCCAGCCAGCAGATCATGGCGGCCGCCTCGGCGAGTTCCAGCATGCGCCCGCGCGGGATCTTGGAGAGGATCATCTTCAGGAAGTCGGGATCCTGGCTCATCGCCATCGTGGTCTTGGCCACGGCCGGCGTCACCGCATTGACCGAGATGTCGTATTTGGCGAGTTCCTTGCCGAGCGACTTGGTCAGCGCCAGCACGCCGGCCTTGGTGGCGGAATAGGCGGGGGCGCCGGGATTGCCTTCCTTGCCGGCAACCGAGCTCAAATTGACGATGCGCCCGTAATTGCGGGCGATCATGTGCGGCACCACGGCGTGGCAGACATGGAAGGTGCCGACCAGGCCGATATGCACCACCTCGGCGAAGGCCTCGGGCGGGTATTCCCAGGTATTGGCATTGGGGCCGACGATCGCGGCATTGTTGATGAGGACGTCGATCTGGCCGAAGCGCGCCAGGGTCTGCTTGACGCCGGCCTCCACCGAGGCGAGGTCGCCGATGTCGACATTGAGGGCCTGGACCTTGCCGTTGCGGCCATATTTGACCTCCAGGGCCTGCAGCAGGGAAGCGTCCCGATCCCAGATCGAGACGTTGCCGCCGCCGGCCAAAATGCGTTCGGCGACCGTCAGCCCGATGCCCTGGCCACCTCCGGTGACGATGGCGGCCTGTCCTGCGAAATCGTAGCTGTTCATGGGAACGTCCGGGGAAACTGGGATGAGGGAAGGCCGGCGCGGGATTTCCCACGCCGGATCGGTGTCAGAAGTTGAACTGGTCGATATTGCCGGCGTCGAAGGTCGTCAGCTCGGCCTGGGTGTTGATGATGTGATCGGCCCCGATGGTGATCTCACCCAGGCCGGGAACCTCGAACTTGGTGCCGGGCTCGTTCTTGATGGTGCCGTTCTTCACGCCCACGGCGAAATAGGAGGTGAGCAGGCCTTCATTGTAGGGGCTCCAGAGCTGGAAGGCCTTGAGCGTGCCGTCCTTGATGAAGGGGCGCATCTGGTTGGGCGTGCCGAGGCCGGTGAGCGTGATTTGCTTGGCCTTGCCCTGGGTCTGCAGCACCTGCGCCGCTGCGGCGACGCCCACTGTTGTCGGCGAGATCACGCCCTTGAGGTTGGGGTATTTCTGGATCAGCGCTTCCATCTCGGTGGTGGATTTCTGTGGATCGTCGTCGCCATAGGCCACGGCCACCAGCTTCATCTTGGCATATTTGGCATTGCCGGCGAGGCTGTCCTTCATCGCCGCGATCCAGGTGTTCTGGTCCGGCGCGTCGGTGGTGGCGGAGAGGATGGCGATTTCGCCCTCGTAATTGATCTGCGAGCCCAGGAGTTCGACCTGGCTCGGCCCGGTCTTGGTGAAGTCGACGGGCAGGATGCCGGCATCGCGATGGTCGAGATTGCCGACGAGGTCGCCATTGACCGCCAGCACCAGGATGCCGCGCGAGCGGGCGCGGTCGAGCACCTGGTTGAGGGCATCGGGGCTGTTGGGGGAGATGGCGATCACGCCGACGCCGCGCTGGGTCTGCGCGGTGATGAAGGGGATCTGCGAGGTGGCTTCGGCGGTCGCCGGGGCCTGCATGTCGAAGTCGCAGCCGACCTTGGCGCAGCCGTCCTGGAAGCCCTTCACCAGCGAATCGAAATAGGGATTGCCGGTGTTCTTGGGAATATAGACGATCGAGACCTTGTCGGCCGCCTGCGCACTGACGGCGGCAGTCAGGGCCAGTCCGAGCGACAGCCCGAGCAGCAATGTTTTCCTCAGCATGAATCCCTCCTGATGGTGGTCGCAAGCCGGTTTCTCCCGGCTATCTCTGGTTGCGGGCGTAGATCGTGTTGGTTGCGATGATGGAGACGATGAGCAGGAGGCCCATCACCGTGAGCTGGTAGGTCACCGGGATGTTGGCGACCGTCATGCCGGTGGCGATGATCACCAGGAGCCAGGAGGCGATGAAGGTGCCGGCGATGGTGCCGCGCCCGCCGAAGATGTAGGTGCCGCCGAGCATGACGATCAGCACCATCTGCAGCTCGCCGCCGGTGGCGAGATCGTAGCGCACCGAGGCCAGCCGCGAGGCCGCCGTGAGGCCGCAGAGGGCGCTGGTGAGGCCCATCGCCAGGAACAAAGCGAATTTGATGCGCCGGACCTTGATGCCGGCATGGCGGGCGGCGATCTCGCTGGTGCCGATCTGGTAGATCTGCCGTCCCAGGATGGTGGCGCCGAGCACGAAGGCCAGCACCAGCGAGGCGACGGCGAAGATCAGCACCGGCACGGGCACGCCGAAAAGGGTGCGGTAGTCGATGCCGACGAACCAGGCCGGGAACTTGCCGATGGATTTGTCGCCGGCCAGCACCTGGGCGAGGCCGCGATACATGATCAGCGTGCCGATGGTGACCATCAGCGAGGGCAGGCGCAGCCACAGCACCAGGAAGCCGTTGAAGGCGCCCATCACGAGGCCGGCGGCAAGGCTTGCCGCGATCGCCCAGCCGATCGGCAGGCCGGCCTGGAATACGGTGCCGAACAGGCAGGCCGTCAGCGCCATGGTGGAGGCGGGAGACAGGTCGATCTCGCCGGCGATGATCACCAGGGTCAGCACCAGGGCGATGATTGAGAATTCGGCATAGTAGGTAGCGCTTTCCAGGATGAAGGTCAGCGAGGCGAAGAAGGGCGAGAGCAGGCAGGCGATGACGATGGCGGCTGCCAGCAGCACCAGGGTCATGGTCTCCGGCCGCACCAGCACGGTACGCCAGAGCGGCAGCGGCTTGGCGGCGTCCTGCGGCGAGACGGCGGTGGCGGGGGTCTGGCTCATGGGTGCCCCCTTTGCTGGCCGAGACGAGGGTTCCTTACCCTCCCCCTCCAGGGGAGGGTAAAATGTGTGTCGGTGCTGGTCATGCCGCATCCCTCGCCAGCAGGCCCTTGAGGCCGCCCTGCCTGACGCTGCGGTCGATCACCAAAGCGGCGAGGATGATTGCGCCGTAGATCGCCTGCTGCCAGAAGCCGGAGACGCCGAGGATCGGCAGGGCCACGCTGACGGCGCCGAGCAGGAGCACGCCGAGCACGGTGCCGGCGACCGAGCCAGAGCCGCCATTGATCGAGACGCCGCCGATGACCACGGGCGCGATCACCGTGAATTCGAAGCCGACGCCGGTGATGCCGGGATTCACATAGCCGAAGCGCGAGGCGTACATCACGCCCGCAAGCCCGGCGAGAGCCCCGGAGAGCACGAAGACCAGCACGGTGATCGGCGCGGCGCGGATGCCGCGCAGCGGCGCCGCTGCCGGGTTGGAGCCGATGGCGTAGATCTGGCGCCCGAGCCGGGAATGGCCGAGGAAGAGATAAGTGGCGAGCGCCACGGCAAAGGCGATCAGGATGATCCAGGGAATGCCGAAGACGGGCGAGGTCTGGCTGAGCTCGATCAGGCCGCGCGGAATATATTGCGGATCGACCTGGCGGGCATCGGAGATGAAGAAGATCAGGCCGCGATAGAGGCTGAGCGTGCCGAGCGTCACGATGATGGAGGGCAGCCTGAAGAGGGTGACCACCAGCCCGTTGATGAGGCCCAGCGCGCCGCCCACGGCGATCGCGGCGACGACACCGACCATGACGGGCAGCTCCGGATGGTCGCGCCAGAGCATGCCGGCCACGATGGCGGAAAAGCCGAGGATCGAGCCGATGGAAAGGTCGACATGGCGGGCGACCAGCACCATCATCTCGCCCATCGCCGCCACCATGATCAGGGGCACCGCGAGCAGCACGATGCGCAGCGTCTCGGCGGAAAGAAAGCGCGGCTGGATCAGGCCGACGATGATGGCGAAGAGCGCGATCATCACCACGATGCCGGCCTCGCGCCGGCGCAGGAGGCTGGCAATGCTCATGCGGCGGCCCGTCCATCCGGGTTCGACTTGCGGCGCGGCACGGCGGCGTGCATCACGCTTTCCTCGCTGGCCTCGCCGCGGAGAAGATTGGCAGTGAGGCGCCCTTCCGACATCACCAGCACGCGGTCGCTGAGCGCCAGCAGTTCCGGCAGTTCGGAGGAAATCAGCAGTACGGCGCGACCCGAAGCGGCCAACTCGCCGATCATCTCGTAGAACTCGGCCTTGACCCCGATGTCGATGCCGCGCGTCGGCTCGTCCAGGATGAGGATTTCGGGGTCGGTAAGCAGCCAACGCGCCAGAATGGCCTTCTGCTGGTTGCCGCCGGAGAGTTCGCCGATGGGTTGGCGCAGGCTGGCGAGGCGGATGCGCAATTTGCGCACCTGTTCGCGGGCGATCGAGCGTTCGAGGGCACGACGAATGACGCCGCCCGGGGCCACCTTGCCGGGCACGGCGGCGGTGATGTTCTGTTCGACCGGCAGGCTGCGGAAGATGCCGGCGACGGCCCGGTCCTCCGGCACGAAGGCGAGGCCTTGCGCCACCGCATCCGCCGGCTCGCGGATGGCGACGGTCTTGCCGTTGATCTCGATACGGCCGCTGGCGGCGGGAGCCACGCCGAACAGAGCGCGCGCGACATCGGTGCGGCCGGCGCCGACCAGGCCGCCAAGGCCGACGATCTCGCCCTTGCGCACCTCGAAGCTGATGTCCTCGAACTTGCCGGGCAGGCTCAGGCTGCGAACCGCCAGCGCCACCGCGCCGATCTGCGACTTGTGCTGGGGAATATAGCCTTTCACCTCCCGCCCGATCATCAGGCGGATGATGTCGGCGTCGGAGAGGCTGGCGGTTTCCTCGGTGGCAATCCTGCTGCCGTCCCGGAAGATGGTGACGCGGTCGCACAGCGCCCGCACTTCCTCGAGCCGGTGGCTGATGAAGATGATGGTGCGGCCTTCCTGGCGAAGCTGGCGGACGATGCCGAACAGGGTTTCGACTTCCTTGGGCGTCAGCGGAGCCGTCGGCTCGTCCATGATGATCAGCCGGCTGTCGCTGGCCAGCGCCCGGGCGATCTCCACCATCTGCTGGTCGGCGATGGAAAGGCCGCGCATCGGCTTGCCGACATCGATGGCGATGCCGAGCCGGGCCATCAGGCCTACGGCCTCGCGCCGGAGCTCGCCCCAGCGCACCCGCCCGAGTGCCGGGCCTTCATGGCGGCCGAGCACGAGGTTTTCAGCCACCGAGAGATCGGGGAAGGAGATCGGTTCCTGGTGGATCAGGGTGATGCCGAGCTTCTGGGCGACCAGCGGCGTAGCCACCTCCACGGGCGTGCCGTTGAGGGCGAGCGAGCCGCGGCTGGGACGGTGCACGCCGGCGATGATCTTGGCGAAGGTCGACTTGCCGGCCCCGTTCTCGCCGAGCAGGGCATGGATTTCGCCGGCATGGAGGTCGAGATCGACATCACGCAAGACTTCGACGCCGGCAAACTGCTTGGAGATGTCGCGGGCCGAAATCAGGATCGGCAGCGCTCTTGCAGGCTCGCCCGCCCTGTTCATGGCGTGGGCGCGTCCTTGTCGATCAGGCCTTCGGTCTTCAGGTCGGACCAGAAGCCCGCCGGGATCGGGGCGTGATGGGAGGCGACGTTCTCGACGATCTCGCTCGGCTTCACCGCGCCCGGGATTTCCGAGACCACGGCTGGATGGGCGAGCACGAATTGCAGCGCCGCCGCCGGCAGGGCCACGCCATGCGCCTTGCAGACAGCCTCGATGCCGCGCACCTTGGCCTGCACGGCCTCCGGCGCCTTGCTGTAATTGTAGTTGGCACTGCCGCCCGAGCCGGTGACCAGGATGCCCGAGGCGAAGGGCGAGCCGATGACGACGCTGACCTTTCGCTTCACGCATTCGGCCATGCCGGTATGGAGGCACCCTTGGTCGATCAGGGTGTAGGGCATCGCCACCAGCACGAAGTCGAGATCGACCAGGGGCGCCACCGTCTCCAGGGCGTCGGCGGTGTTGATGCCCATGCCAATGGCCTTGATCTCGCCGCGCCGCTTCAATTCCTCCAGGGCCTTGATGCCGGAATAGACCAGGTCTTTCTTGCGGTAGCCGAAATCCGGGCCCTGATAGGCAGCGTCGAGGTTGTGGATGACCAGGGCGTCGATGGTGTTGAGGCCGAGCCGCATCATCGACTGCTCATAGGAGCGCATCACGCCGTCATAGGTGTAGTCATAGCGGTGCTGGAAGGGCAGGCCGCCGAGCCACATCTCCGATTTGAAGGTCGAGGGGTCGAAGGGGCGTTCGAGGATGCGTCCGACCTTGGTGACGAGCTGGTATTCGTTGCGCGGCCGGTGCCGGAGGCCGTAGCCGAGGCGGTGTTCGGAGAGGCCGAGACCATACCAGGGCGCGGTGTCGAACAGGCGCACGCCCGCATCCCAGGCGGCGTCGATGGTGGCGGTGGCATCGGCCTCCGTCACCAGGCTGTAGAGTTCGCCCAGATGCGCCGCGCCATAGCCGAAGGTCGGCACGGTCATCGCTGTCTGGCCGACGCGGCGGCGCTCGAATTCCTTGGGCATTGCGGCACTCCCGGGCACTTCTGGATTGGCGGTTCCGGGCAGCCCGGCCGCATTTGCGGCTAAGTTGTCAGACAAAAATTAGTTTGACAAGTTTTTACTGGCTGGCGGAGAATGGCTGCGATGTCAGGCTGACGCACCGTGGCGCCGCCCCTCACCGTACCTCGCCCCGTAAGAACGGGGCGAGGTACGGTGAGGGGCGGCGCGACATCGGACATCGAGAATAGTTGCGTTCAGCTTGAACGCACTTTGCGCTGAGGATGCCATGCCCGATTTTCCCGTCATCGACACGCATCTTCACGTCTGGGACCATTCGAGACTGAAATATTCGGCCTTCGAAGGCAGCCCGCTCTTTTCCAAGAGTTATCACGTCGAGGACTACCGGCGCGACCTTGGCGACGTCGAGGTCGAGGCCATGGTCTTCCTCGAATGCTATGCCGATTTCTGGGAGGGTGGCGGCCAATATCTCGACGAGATCCGCTTCGTCGAGGAGGAGGCCCGGCGCGATCCCGGCATCCGGGCGATCGTGCCGATGGCGCCGCTGGAATGGGGAAGCCGGGCCGAGCCGATCCTGGCCGAGATGAAGGAAAAGCACCCCGCGGTGCGCGGCATCCGCCGCATCGTCGAGTTCGACGCCGACCCGCGCGCCCTAACCCTGTCCGACGGCTTCATCGAGGGCGTCAATCTCCTCGAGAAATTCGGCTATCATTTCGAGATCAACGTCCATCATCACCAGATGGATATCGTGCGGGAATTCGTGAAGCGCATCCCGCATGTACCGATGATCCTCGACCATTGCGGCAAGCCCGGCATCAAGGAAGGCGCCATCGCGCAGTATCGCGACGACGTGAAGGAGCTGGCGCGCTGCCCCAACCTCTTCATCAAGCTCTCCGACCTGCCGGTGGAAGCCGACCTCGCGAGCTGGACCGACGTGGACCTCAGGCCCTACATCGACGCCACCTTCGAGAGCTTCGGCATCGACCGCACGATCTTCGCCATGGACTGGCCGATCTGCCTGCAGGCCACCAGCATGACGCGCTGGGTCGAGACGCTCGATCGCGCCCTGGCCGGCTTTTCTGAAGAGCACCTGCGCAAGTTCTACCGGGATAACGCCAATTCCTTCTACCGCCTCGACCTGTGAGGCAGTAAGGCACTGCTGTGAGCAAGCTGATCAAAGACCCCGATTTCAGCGATCTGGCCGCCCTGGATGCCGGCGAGGCCTTATCCGAGCCGTTCGGCGGCGGCGCGCTAGAGCGGCGCCCGATTGCCGAGCAGGTCGCCACCCGCATCATGGGCATGATCAAGTCGGGCAATCTTCGCTCCGGCGACCGCCTGCCGACCGAGCAGCAGATGGGCATCGCCTTTGGCATCTCGCGCCCGCCCTTGCGCGAGGCGCTCAAGGCGCTGACCCTGATGGGGGTGCTCGAAAGCCGCCAGGGCGGGCGCTACAGCGTCACCGACCTGTCGCCGAGCCGACTGGTGGCGCCATTCTCCACCATGCTTTCCTTCGCCGACTATGACGTGCGCGAGCATTTCGAGGCACGGGTGGTGGTCGAGCTCGAACTGGTGCGGCTCTGCGCCGAACGGGCGGACGAGGCGACGCGGGCGCGCATCCTCGAGTTGGCCGTCGACGGCCGCGCCTTTCATGAGGATCCGGTCGCTTTCCGCCTGCTCGACATCGAGTTCCACCGCGCCCTCTATGGCGGCGGCGGCAGCCGCCTGCTCGCTGCGATGGCCGAGGGGCTCTACGATGTCGGGCTCGACGTGCGCCGCGTCGCCAGCGCCCTGCCTGGCGTCATCGAGATCAGCGTCGCCCAGCATGTCCAAATCGCCGAGGCCGTGATGGCCCGCGACGGCGCTGCGGCCACGGCCGCCTATCGCCGGCATCTCGAACATGTACGCGATACGTCCGGCCAGGCACAGGACGTCATCGGCGCCGAGGCGGCTGCCAAGCGCTGATCAGGCTTCCGAGTTCGCACCAAACGCTTCGAGGACATCTCTCATGCCGGACCGCATCGCCTTTCGCATGAACCTGAACCCCGGCCAGGCCGCCGAATACGAAAAGCGCCATGACGAGATCTTTCCAGAGCTGGTGACGCTGCTCAAGGAGGTCGGGATTTCCGACTACACGATCTGGCTCGACCCGGAGGACCACCACCTCTTCGCCATCCTCACCCGCAGCGACGACCACGGCTTGGGCCGCCTGCCCGACGAAGCGGTGATGAAGCGCTGGTGGGCCTTTATGGGCGACATCATGGCGACCAATCCGGACAGTTCCCCGGTACAGGTGCCGCTGAAGCGGGTGTTCTATCTGGCGTGAAGTCGCTTAGCCTGCTTCGTGATCCATGTTTTCTGCATAGGACAGGGCATGGATCTGGTAGCCGGGCCTTGTCTTGATGGCTTCGGCGCGAATGATGCGGGCTCGAACGAAGGGGCTTTCCACGCCACCGCATCGCAGGATCAGATCTGGTGGTGCTGTGCCGAGCCAGTCCCTTACGATCTCGCGCGACTGGGATGTCGCAACGAAGATATAAGCGAGGCTGGGCCAAGCCTCGTCCTCATCCAGGCCCCAGATCTGAATGACGACATCGGCCACATCGTCACGATCGCGGATTTTCAGCAACAGATCTCGAAACCCTGCAATGCCGAGACTCAGGATCGCCAGGTTGGGGGTCGCTTCGCGTGTAATCCCCTCGCAAAAGAAGTCCTCGATCGAGACCATGGGTAGGCGATCGGCCCAATCGCGGTTCCAGACATAGTCCTGCTCCGCGATGATCCGCAGCAGCTTCGAGCGATTATGGTGGATTGCGTTCTCGCAGTTCGGCACAGGTGCACCTTCTCACCCGTAGCGATGCAGCCCCGCCCCATGCGACTTCAGCCAGGCCCGGGCTTCTTCGGTGCGGGGGCAGAGCTGGTGGCACAGGCGCCAGAAGCGGGGCGAGTGGTTCATTTCCTTCAGATGCGAGACCTCGTGCGCCGCGAGATAGTCGAGCACGAAGGGCGGCGCCAGGATCAGGCGCCAGGAGAAGGCGAGAGCCCCGGTCGAGGAGCAGGAGCCCCAGCGGCTGGTGGTGTCCTTGACGCTGATCGGGCCGTGCTTGACGCCGAGCGCCGCGGTATGGCGCACGACGATGGCCTGCAATTCGCGCAGGGCCTGCTTCTTCAGCCAGTCGGTCAGGCGGCGCGGCAGATGCTGGACATCGCCATGCACGACGAGGACAGGCGGGGAGCCAGCCTCGATTTTCACCGTGCCGCGCCCCTCGCGATGCTCGATGCGGTGCGGCACATCGCGGAAGGGCACCATGGCGCCATCGGCGAAGCTGACATCCTGGGCGAGCTTGGCAAGCTTGAGGGCGATCCAGCCGGCATGCTTGTCGGCGAAGGCCTTGGCGGTGGTCAGGCTGCCGCGCGCCGGCATGGAGAGCACGATGTCGCGCTGGGCCGTGCGCACCCTGAGCGTATAACGGCGCGCCGAAACCAGCCGCCGGACGGCGACCGGATAGGTCGTCGCCCCGATCCTGACGGTGATCTGCTCGGGTTGGGGCGTCGGATTGCGTCGAAACAGCGATATCATGCTCGAATCAGGTTTGAGCCGACATCATAACCCGGATTGCGGTTTTGCCGCGGCTGGCGTAGGGGCGAGGCTTGGCAAAGTAAGGCGCTACTTGCCTTCTCCACGAAGTGGGGAAGGTGGCCCGGCAAAGACGGGTCGGATGGGGTGTGGCGGGCAACGCTATATGTTTTCAAGGCCTGCACAACGGTCGTGCAATCTTGTCACCGTCGGTGCATTGCTCTCCACACCCCATCCGTCATTTCTTCGAAATGACACCTTCCCCACTTCGTGGAGAGGCAAGTGGTGCCTTTTCTATTGAGCCTCGGGTCAGTTCGCAGGCGAAGATCTGCGGTTCCACTCTCCCCAAAGGGGAGTGGTGCTCGTATTCACGGAGAATCTGCCATGCCTTCCGTCCCCACACCCTGGTGGCAGCCATCGACCCATCAGGATCGCCGGCCTTTCCTGATCGGGCGCAACCGGCTGATGACGGCGCTGCGCGGCTTCTTCACGGCTGAAGATTTCACCGAGGTCGACACGTCAATCCTGCAGATCTCGCCCGGCAACGAGGCACATCTGCATGCCTTCGCCACCGACCTGATCGATGCCGATCTTTCGGTACGCCGGTTCTATCTGCACACCTCGCCGGAATTCGCCTGCAAGAAGCTGCTGGCGGCGGGAGAAGAGCGCCTGTTCACCTTCGCCAAGGTCTTCCGCAATCGCGAACGCACGGGCACTCATTCGCCCGAATTCACCATGCTGGAATGGTATCGCAGCGGCGAGCCCTATCAAAAACTGATGGATGATTGTGCCCGCCTGCTGGCGCTGGCCGCCGAAACCGGTGGCCTCAAGCGCTTCCGCTATCGCGGCGTGGAGACGGACCCCTTCGCCGAACCCGAGAGGCTCGGCGTCGCCGAGGCCTTCGAGCGCTTTGCCGGCATCGATCTCCTGGCGACGCTCGATCGGGACGGCGGCAGCGATCGCGACGCCTTGGCCGACGCCGCCGTTCGGGCGGGCTTGCGAGTTGCTGCCGACGATACCTGGTCCGACATCTATTCCGGCGTGCTGGTGCAGAAGATCGAACCCCATCTCGGCCAGGGACGAGCCACCATCCTCCACGATTATCCGAGCGTGGAAGCGGCGCTGGCCCGCCGTACCGCCGATGATCCGCGCGTATCAGAGCGCTTCGAGCTCTATGCCTGTGGCGTGGAACTCGCCAATGCCTTTGGCGAGTTGACCGACCCCGACGAGCAGCGCCGCCGCTTCCAGGCGGAGATGGACGAGAAGGAGCGCGTCTATGGCGAACGCTATCCGATCGACGAGGATTTCCTGGCGGCTCTCGCCATCATGCCGCAGGCCAGCGGCATCGCGCTGGGCTTCGACCGGCTCGCCATGCTGGCGACGGGCGCCTCCCGCATCGACCAGGTGATCTGGACGCCGGTTGCGTGAGATTGTGAATAGCGGGGATAATCAGCGAAGCTGGCCACAATCTCGACAAAAGGAGCTGTGAGCTTCATCCCATGCCGTTGACGCGGCACGAACTTGATCCGCGAGAGACCTCATTGCACCCGCCGGCCGCCAGGTCGGCGGTTTTTTTGGGTGCGCGGTCCCAAGCGATTGCCATTCTGCCTCGTTGTCGAATATGAAAAGGGCCGGTGCTGAGACCGGCCCTTTCAGAATTCGTTCGTCGGCTCTTACGCAGCCGCATCCTTGGCACGATCGGCCTTCTTGCGCTCGTTGGGATCGAGGATGGCCTTGCGCAGGCGGATCGACTTCGGCGTGACTTCCAGGAGCTCGTCGTCCTGGATCCAGGCGATCGACTTTTCCAGCGTCATGCGGATCGGCGGCGTCAGGCGCACGGCCTCGTCCTTGCCGGCGGCGCGGACGTTGGAGAGCTTCTTGCCCTTGAGCACGTTCACTTCCAGGTCGTTCTCGCGGGTATGCTCGCCCACGATCATGCCCTGATAGACCTTCCAGCCGGGCTCGATCATCATCGGGCCGCGATCTTCCAGGTTCCACAGCGCATAGGCCACGGCCTCGCCGGCATCGGTGGAGATCAGGACGCCATTGCGGCGGCCGGCCACCTCGCCCTTGAAGGGGGCGTAGGCATGGAACAGGCGGTTGAGCACGGCGGTGCCCTTGGTGTCGGTGAGCAGCTCGTTCTGATAGCCGATCAAGCCGCGGGTCGGGGCGTGGAAGACCAGGCGCTGGCGGTTACCGCCGGAGGGGCGCATCTCGATCATCTCGGCCTTGCGCTCCGACATCTTCTGCACCACGGCGCCGGAGAACTCCTCGTCGACGTCGATCACCACTTCCTCGATCGGCTCGAGGGTCTCGCCGGTGGTCTCGTCCTTCTGGAAGACGACGCGCGGACGGGAGACGCCGAGCTCGAAGCCCTCGCGGCGCATCACCTCGATCAGGATGGCGAGCTGGAGTTCGCCGCGGCCGGAGACGATGAACGAGTCTTTGTCGGCAGATTCCTCGATCTTCAGCGCGACATTGCCCTCGGCTTCCTTGAGCAGGCGGTCGCGGATGACGCGGCTGGTGACCTTGTCGCCCTCGGTGCCGGCGAGCGGGGAATCGTTGACGGTGAAGGTCATCGACACGGTCGGCGGGTCGATCGGCTGGGCCTGCAGCGGCTCGGTGACTTCGAGCGCGCAGAAGGTATCGGCCACGGTGCCCTGGGTCAGGCCGGCAATGGCGACGATGTCGCCCGCCTCGGCTTCCTCGACCGGCTGGCGCTCGATGCCGCGGAAGGCGAGCACCTTGGAGACGCGCCCCTGCTCGATCACCTTGCCGTCACGCGACATCGCCTTGATCGCCATGTTCGGCTTCAGCGTGCCCGAGGAGATGCGGCCGGTGAGCACGCGGCCGAGATAGGGATTGGCTTCCAGGATGGTGGCGAGCATGCGGAAGGGGCCGGGCTCGACGGTGGGCTGGGCGACATGCTTGAGCACCAGGTCGAACAGCGGAGCCATGCCGGCGCTCTGGTCGGCGTCCGGCGAATTGCCCATCCAGCCCTGCTTGCCCGAACCGTAGAGGATGGGGAAGTCGAGCTGTTCGTCGGTGGCGTCGAGCGCGGCGAACAGGTCGAACACCTCGTTGATCACCTCGGTGGTGCGGGCGTCGGGCTTGTCGACCTTGTTGATGGCGACGATCGGCTTGAGGCCGATCTTGAGGGCCTTTGCCACCACGAACTTGGTCTGGGGCATCGGTCCTTCGGCGGCGTCGACCAGCACGATGGCGCCATCGACCATATTGAGGATGCGCTCGACCTCGCCGCCGAAATCGGCGTGGCCGGGGGTGTCGACGATGTTGATGCGGGTATCCTTCCACACCACCGAGGTGGCCTTGGCCAGGATGGTGATGCCGCGTTCCTTTTCGAGATCGTTCGAATCCATCACGCGCTCGGCCACGCGCTGGTTGTCGCGGAAGGCGCCGGACTGCCGCAGCAGCTGGTCGACCAGCGTGGTCTTGCCATGGTCGACGTGGGCGATGATGGCGATATTGCGAAGTTGCATAGGTTAAACCGGGTTCCTGGGCTGTGGCCAAGTGCGTCTAGACGGAACGCTCTTCTGCCCCAACTCGTTGTTTCCAAGCCAATCCGATGGTTTGGCTAAAGCGACTGCACGATTCCCGACGTTCCACCAAATCGCAAAACGCTTGAGCCGATGGCATCGGGCCGCGTCAAAAAGAGGATCGTCTGTCGGATTTTGCGCCGCAATATCACAGGAGAGGGGGGCGCGGCAATGGCGCAGCCGGCAAGTAACGGCGCAATCGTGCCTCTAGCCGTCCTTTTCCGGCTCGTATTCCAGGAATGTCGGCAGGTCGTCCGCCGTGGCGAACCAGGAAACCTGGCTACGGGTCCAGATATGCTTGCGCGGCGCCGCCAGCGAGGGATCGTCGAGCGTGCCGGCATTGATGCTGATCTCGGTCGGATTTTCGCGGAGCCGGAAGCCGAGCGAGGCACCGCAATCGCCGCAAAAATGCCGTTCCCCGAAGCTGGAGGAATGATAGACGCGCGGATCGCCCTTCACATAGGCGAAGGCCCCGGCGGCAAACAGCGCCCAGGGCTGAGCGGGCGCGCCGGAAATACGCTGGCAGATGCGGCAATGGCACCAGCCGGCATCGAAGGGCGCCTCCCGCGCCTCATAGCGGATCGCCCCGCATTCGCAGCCGCCGGTCAGCAAGGCCATGGCATCCCTCCCTCCGGGCCGACGATGCGCACGGCCTCCCCGCGCAGTTTACAGCTTCCTGCGATGACGGGGGAGGTGGGTTTTTTTAGGAACGATGTTCCGATGAAGACCTGCGGTATCGGCCCCTCATCGATGGGAACCGATACCGCAGGGGGCGGGCGAGCACTGGCTGACAGGGCGGAAAGCCTAGCGCTGCGCCACGAAGACCGCATTGTCGAGGACGAAGGAACCGTCGGCCTCAATGGCAAAGTGCTGGCGCACTTCCTCCGACATCGCCGCCTGCAGGGCACGGATGGCCTCGACGAAGACCGGCGGGGTACGCATGCGGGCGATCCAGGAGGAAAACTCCAGGGGCTGGTGCCCGGGCGTGGTCGCCCGCACCGTGAAGCCGGCGGCGGCGAGCATGGCCTGCCATTCCCGGATCGAGTAGTCGCGCACATGGGAAGGATCGCGCAGCATCTCGAACGCTTGCAGGAAGGTATCGCAGACGGTGCGTACCGGCGCGACGGCATCGGCCATCACCAGCCTGCCGCCCGGCTTCAACACGCGGAAGGCCTCGCGCAAGGCGGCCGGGACGTCACCCCAGTGATGGGCCGAATAGCGGCTCAGCACCATGTCGAAGCTGGCGTCGGCGAAGGGCAGCTGCTCGACCGTACCCTGGTGGGTGGCGATGTTGGCAAAGCCGCGCTTGGCGGCTTCCTCGGCGACCGCCGCCAGCATTTCCGAGGAGAGGTCGTAGGCGATGACCTCGGTGGCGACCGGGGCGGCCGCGAAGCTGACATGGCCGCCGCCGCAGCCCAGATCCAGCACGCGTTCGGGACGGGTGGCAGCAATCTCGTCGGCCACCAACCTGAGATCTTCCCCCCTGGCATGGACGGGACTGGCGACATAGGCGGCGGCCTGCGAGCCGAACTGGCTGCTGACCAGATTTTCCAGGGTGGCCGATCGGGCCATGACTCTGTCCTCCTTGGGGTTCTTCCGTCGATAAACGCATCGAATTGGCTCGACCTTTGTCATTGCCGGGCTTGACCCGGCAATCCAGTTCCTGCCCCGGATGTCGAGGGCGGGGCCTCTGGATGCCCGGGTCAAGCCCGGGCATGACAAGGGCGGTGCTTCAGTGATTTCCGGGCAATGCTCTATCGACTGGAACATCGTGGACCCGAACACACTGGAACGTCTCTAGGTTCTGATTTACACTGGTACCAGATCCTTTTTTATCCTGGTATGAAAGTTGCCATGACAACGGAGTCGGATCAGGCACGCCGCCAGCAGCTCGGCGAATTCCTGCGGTCCCAACGCGCCCGGCTCACCCCCGATCTCTTCGGCCTGCAGGGCGGGGCGCGACGGCGCACACCGGGCCTGCGGCGCGAGGAAGTCGCCCAGCTCGCCGGGCTTTCGACCACATGGTACACCTGGTTGGAGCAGGGACGGGATATTTCGCTCTCGGCCCACGCCTTGGGTCGGCTCGCCAATGTCCTGAATTTCTCACCCGCCGAGCGGGCCTATCTCTTCGATCTCGCCGGCAAGCGCGATCCGCAGGCCAGTGCCGAGGCTGAGCCGGCGGCCTCGCCGGCGCTGCTCGCCGCCCTCGAGACGATTGCCGGCCCCGCTTATCTGCTCGATCATCTGTGGAACGCACTCGGCTGGAACGCACGCGCGGCCGAACTCTTCACCGGTTGGCTCGATGGCGACCATGACCGCAATCTCCTCGCCTACATCTTCCTCAGTCCTGCGGCCCGGAACCTGATCGAGGATTGGGAAGGACGGGCCCGGCGGGTGATCGCCGAGTTCCGCATCGACTATGGCCATCATATCGAGGAGGAGGCGATGCAGGCCCTGGTCGGCAGCCTGGCGGCGCGAAGCCCCTTTTTCGCGCAAGCCTGGCCGATCCACAGCGTGATCGGTCGTGAAGGCGGGCTTCGGCGATTCAATCATCCCGTGCTCGGCGCGCTCGAATTCCAGCAGATCACCCTCAATCCGACGACGCGTCCCGACCTCAAATTCGTGATGCTGGTGTAGCTGGTTTGGGGGGGCGGGTCTTTGGACCCGCCCGACCTTCCAACGGGCGTCGTGATCCCAGCACTGCAGTTGCCATCTTCACTCGAAAGGGATTTGGAGTGTCAGCCTCCCGGCTGACATCTTGAAAACGAAGCGCTTGCTGGCGGATTGGGATGTCAGCCCTGCTCCATCACTTGATGGAGCTGTGGAGGCTGACACTTCGCGTATCCCGTTCCCTTTGGACAAATGCAACTAACGCAACTGTCGTGCCAGGCGGGTCCGAAGTCCCGCTTCCCAATTGCTCGCCTTGCCGCGGCCTCGTCGCTCGGCTAGGTTTCGGGCCGATTTCCCCAAGGGTATACCTCCATGTCCCTAGAGACCGATCTCCTGGTCGACAGGCGTGTCCTGCGCCGCAAGCTCTCCGTCTGGCGCGTGCTGGCGTTCCTGTTCCTGGCCATTACATTGGTGGTGGCCTATCTCGCCATTGCAGGCACAAGTGCCCTGCAGCATCGCAGCCCGCATATCGCCCGCATCAAACTCGACGGCTTCGTCGGCGACCAGACCGCCAACCTCAAGCTGTTCGATCAGATCGCCCAGTCGCAGGCCCAAGCCGTGATCGTGCGCATCAATTCGCCCGGCGGCACGACCTCCGGCGGCGAGGCGCTCTATGACGGCCTGCGCAAGCTCTCGGCCAGCAAGCCGACCGTGGCCTTCATCGATGGGCTGGGGGCGTCCGCCGCCTATATGGCCGCCGTCGGCACCGACCATATCGTGGCCCGGCGTTCCTCCCTGGTCGGCTCGATCGGCGTGCTGGTGCAATATCCCAATGTCTCCAAGCTGCTCGACAGCATCGGCGTCAGCGTCGAAGCGGTGAAGTCGTCCCCGCTCAAGGCGGCGCCGGACGGATTCACCCCGACCAGCCCCGAGGCACGGGCCGCCCTCGCCTCGGTGGTCAACGACACCTATGGCTGGTTCAAGAACCTGGTGAAGGACCGTCGCAACTTCGACGATGCCGGCCTTGCCGCTGTCTCCGACGGGCGCGTCTTCACCGGCAAGCAGGCGCTCGATCTCAAGCTCGTCGACGAGATGGGTGACGAGGCCACGGCGATTGCCTGGCTCGGTAAGGACAAGCCGGGCATGAAGGCGCTGCCGGTCGAGGATTGGGACAAGCCTTCCACCACTTCCTCCTTCCCCTTTGCGCGCACGGGCCTGGCCTGGCTTGCCGACAGTGTCGGCCTCGCCAGCCTGGGCGATGCCATCCGCTCCGCGCCTGAAACGCCTCCGGCTGCGCTTGACGGGCTTGTTTCGGTTTGGCACCCTTGAGCCACTCGTGTCTCACGGTCTGTCCGGACCAGCGTAGGGTGTCTAGCCAGGACGAAGGGCGGGGGAGCTTTTGGGTTCGATCCGCATCATGCTGTAAGGGAAGCTTGGACGCGATTCGCGTCGAGCGAACATAACTTCACAAGACCGGCGACTGACGGGAACGAAAATGATCAAATCCGAACTGGTTCTGAAGATTGCGGAAGCCAATCCGCACCTCTATCAGCGCGACATCGAGAACATCGTCAATGCCATCCTCGACGAAATCGTCAATGCGATGGCCAAGGGCGATCGCGTCGAGCTGCGTGGCTTCGGAGCCTTTTCGGTCAAGTCGCGTCCCGCTCGTATCGGCCGTAATCCACGCACCGGCGCGCATGTGCCGGTGGACGAGAAATTCGTGCCGTTCTTCAAGACCGGCAAGGACATGCGGCTGCGGCTGAACAAGTCGACGGCCTGACCGAGAGCAAAGCGCGCCTTGGCGAGAATGCTCGTTTGCTCTAACTCTCTGTTTGGATGCGTCTTCGTGATTCCTGGCGATGCCGGGAAATCGCAGGAGGCTTTTGCGATCATGCCGGAGCGGGGCAGGCCATGAAGCGCCTATTCTACTATTTCATCCTGGTCCTGGCCTTGATCGTGATGGCGGCCTTTGCCATCGCAAACAAGCAGTGGATCGCCGAAGGCGTCGCGCTCTCCTACGACCCCAGCGCACCGGGGGCTGAAGCCAGCACGCTGCATCTGCCGATGTTCCTGATTCTGTTCGGGGTCCTGGTCATCGGCATGCTGATCGGCGGCATCACGGTCTGGCTGAAGCAGAGCCGTTTTCGCCGTGCCGCGCGGGTTGCCCAGGTCGAGGCGGAGCGCCATCGCAACGAGCTCGACCGGCTGCGCAGCCAGGCGACTCCCGCGGCCGAATCGCGTGACAGCCACGCCGTCCTGCCCTCGAGCGTGCCGTTCTGACGCGCCTGCCGCGAGAGCAGACCTTCCCGTCCGCTCTCGGCCCCCCTTCATCGGATCCTGCCTGCTTCCCGCAGCCGGATCGGTTATAATGGCCGCTGCCGGCCACACGGCCGGACCTTTCTCGCTGCCTTGGGCGAAACAGCCATGCGCGTCATCACGGCCGATGAGATCGATGGCCTTCTCAGTTTTCCCGACCTGATCGAGGCATTGCGCGCGGCCTTTGCCGCCGACTTCGTCACGCCGCCGCGCCAGCATTTCGAAATCGGACATGGCGCCGATGCGGCCACCGCCCTGATCATGCCATCCTGGAGCGGCAACGCACCGGGGCCGGGCGCTTATTTGGGCACGAAACTGGTGAATGTGTTCCCGGCCAATGGCGCCCGCGGCCTGCCGGCCGTGCTCGGCACCTATGTGCTGATGTCGGGAGAGACTGGAGCGCCGCTGGCCGCGATGGACGGCACTCGGCTGACCCATTGGCGCACGGCTGCCGCCTCCGGGCTCGCTGCCTCCTATCTCGCCCGCCCGGAGGCGAGCCGCCTCGCCATGGTCGGGGCAGGGGCGCTGGCACCTTTCCTCATCCGGGCCCATGCCAGCCAGAGGCCGATCGGCGATGTAGCGATCTGGAACCACCGGGCGGAGCGTGCGGAAAAGCTGGCGGAGGACCTGGCGCTCCAGGGGATCGCGGCCCGCTACGAGCCGGATCTCGAACGGGCGGTGCGCACGGCCGACCTGGTTTCCTGCGCTACGTTGTCGAATCTGCCCTTGGTCAAGGGCGCCTGGCTGCGGCCGGGCATGCATCTGGATCTGGTCGGCGCCTTCAATCTGCAGATGCGTGAAGCCGATGACGAGGCCGTGCGCACCAGCGACCTGTTCATCGACACGCCGAGTGCCCTGACCGAAGGCGGCGACATCGCGCTCGCCCTCAGGGCCGGTATCATCGGCCGGGACGATATCCAGGCCACTCTCGCCGATCTCGCCCGTGGCAACCATGGCGGCCGGGCATCGGGCGAATCATTGACGCTGTTCAAGTCGATCGGCAGCGCGCTGGAGGACCTCGCCGCGGCGATCCTGGTGTGGCGCAAGACTGGCGGCGAAGGCTGAGCAGATGCCGCCTCAGGCGGCGTCGCTTTCCTGTTTCTGGTGCAGGTCGAGGGCCTCGCGCAGCCATTCCAGCCAGTCCTTGAGGGCACCGGCCTGGCCGGCTTCGAGGCCGGTGGTCGCGGTGATCTGGGCCGGCACGGCCCGGGCCTTCTCGCGCAGGGCCTTGCCCTCGGCAGTCAGGGAGATGCGGACCTGGCGCTCATCATGGCTGTCGCGCCGGCGCTTGAGCAGCCCCGCTGCCTCCAGGCGCTTGAGCAAGGGGGTCAGCGTGTTGGTTTCCAGGAAGAGCCGGGCGCCGATCTCGCCGACCTTGAGGCCGTCGCGCTCCCACAGGCAGAGCATGACCAGATATTGCGGATAGGTCAGGCCGAGCGGGTCGAGCAGGGGCTTGTAGGAGCGGCCAAAGGCATTGTTGGCGGCGTAGAGCGCAAAGCAAAGCTGGTTCTGCAGGAGCAGTGGCGTAAACTCGTTGGAAGACGGTTCCATCGGTGCCTCCTCTGGCGCAATGCATGTGACGCAACGTCTGGATGTCAGCAAATGCGTGACGCACTTTCATTCGTCGCGAAGCCGGCTGCAGGACATGGCCGGCGGCTGTCAGATGCGAATCATATCGCACGCGACAGGGAGGCAGAATCATTTTCGCAAGCTTTCCCGATAAAAATCGTCTCGGTTGCCAAAATAAATATCGCGTACGATATAAATGTGTGCGATATATATCGCCGTGTTCAACCCTCGAAGGGAGTTCTGTCATGAAGGTTCTCTACACCACCGCTGCCCGTTCCGATCACAATGGCCGTGACGGCGGCCGTTCCGGTACCGTGGATGGCCATTTCTCGGTCAAGCTCGATCTGCCCAAGGAGCTGGGCGGCGCCGGCGGCCCTGGCACCAACCCCGAGCAATTGTTCGCCACCGGCTATGCCGCCTGCTTCATGGGCGCGCTGCGCTTCGTGGCCGGCAAGGAAAAGGTCGCCCTTCCCGAGGACGCCAGCGTCACCGCCACGGTCGGCATCGGCCCGCGTGACGATGGCGCCGGTTTCGGCCTTGATGTCGCTCTTGCCGTCGCCCTGCCGGGCATCGAGCATGCCCGCGCCGAGGATCTCGTCGCCAAGGCCCACATCGTCTGCCCCTATTCGGAAGCGACCCGCAAGAATCTCGACGTCCGCCTCAGCGTGGTCTGAGACCGGCTCTTTCCCCGTCTTTGGCGGAAAACATAGTTCCGCCCGAGGCCCCCGGGATGGTCCGGCGCGGTACGGTCGTATCATCCCCCAATCGGGCACGCGGATCCTGTGGGCGACGCGTGCCTGCTCTCCGGAGGCCATGGCTGGCGTGCCGATTCGGCGCTAAGCAGGGAAGTCTCCTCGGAGTCCCCCCAATGTCGCTGCCTCGCCCCTGGCGTGAGATCCTGCCGCAGCTCCTGTCGACCGCTCTGATTCCGCTCACCGTGGCCGGAATCGGCTGGTACTACACGCGCTGGCAGCAAAATCTCGCCGATCTGCGCACCATGATCGACCTGATGACCGATGCCGCGCCGGAGAAGCGCAAATATGGCGTCGCCATGTTCGAATATCTCCTCAAGAACGACAAGGTGCCGGTGGAGTTCATCACCGCCCAGCTCGACTACGCCAATTCCTCTTCCGATCGCGATCTGCTGCCTTTGCTGGAGAGCGCGGTGCAGAAGGCGTCTCTGGTCAACAATTCGGTGAAGTCGGCCTATGAGGAGGCCACCGCCCGCCTGCCGAGCCGGGTCTTCGTGCATGCCCTCAATGATAGCCAGCGCCCCTGCGCCGGCATCCTGCTCGACGAGATGAAGGACGGCGACAAATCGGCCATCACCTTCCCGTCGGTGGTGCTGGCCAAATGGTCGGGCGAGACGCACGAGCTGCGCTATTTCAAGGCGTCCGATCGCAAGCGCGCGGAGGCCTTGGCCGAACTGTTTGCCACCGTCGGCCTGCAGCTCACCGCCAAGGACCTGTCGACGAGCTGGAGCGGGGCCCGCGATTCGCGCCCCAACACCTTCGAGATCTGGTTCGGCAATCCGGCGCTTCCGCCGAATTGCCTGCAGCCGCAGAAATAGGCGAGGTCAGGCTGCCAGAGGCGTGAACCGCGCGGCGATGCTGGCGATGTCCCGGGCGAGGCGGGCGGCGTGGGTCACCATCACGCCATGGGCGATGCCCTCATAGACCAGCAGATCCGCGCCCGGAATCAGGGCAGCATAGCGCCTGCCGGTGAGGTCCAGCGGCGCCGAGGCGTCGCGGTCGCCATGGATCAGGGTGACGGGCACCCTGAGGGCGGCGGCTTCTTCGCGCAAATCCGTCTCCACGATCTCGCGCTGGAGATCGAGTAGGACGCGCCGGGAACAGGCGAACACGCCGGCGATCAGCCGGTCCAGCGTGCGTTGGTCGGCCCCGGGTGCGAAGGGTTCGATATTGGCATCGAGCCAGGCCGGCAGATTGTCGGCAAGTTCCGCCATCAGGGCCTCGATGGCTACCCTGGGAATGCCCTGTTCGTTGCCTGGCCCGGCGGGCAGGCATGGACCTTGTGCTCCGACCATGACGATGCGCCCGATTCGTTCGGCACCATGGCGGCCGATATAGCGCAGCACTTCGCCGGCCGCACAGGAATGGGCAACCACGGTGAGGTCGGAGAGACCGAGCTGGGTGATCACCGCGGCAAGGTCGTCGGCCAGCCCATCGAAATCGACGCTGCCGGGATCGC
This sequence comes from Labrys sp. E2SS-1L, assembly GCF_057073705.1. Classification (NCBI taxonomy): domain Bacteria; kingdom Pseudomonadati; phylum Pseudomonadota; class Alphaproteobacteria; order Hyphomicrobiales; family Xanthobacteraceae; genus Labrys; species Labrys sp. E2SS-1L. The sequence continues at coordinate 1,023,183 of NZ_CP172712.1, forward strand.
TCGAACGGCCATGGCCGCGGCGGTCATAGGCGATGGTACGCAGGCCCTGGGCGTTGAGCCCGGTCATGGTGTCGGCCCACACACTGGAATCCATCGCCCAGCCGGCGAGCAGCAGTACGGGAGCGCCCCGGCCCCAGTCGCGAACGAAAAGGCGGTGGCCGTCGGCAATCTCGACGAAAGGTGCGGTCATGGTGGTTCCTCCGGGTTGAGTGGCCCCGATCCTGCCCGCTCGCACGGCGCTCGGCGATTACCCGGCAGGTAATCGCCTTCCCCGACCTTCCCGCTATTGTCTGTGGCGTCAAGACAGCGGGTTAGGGAGAAAGTGCGATTGCGGGAAGTCGTACTTTCTCTGGAGCAAAGCGTGTTCAAGCGTGAACGCTTATTTACTCTAACTCCTTGTTCCAACACGTTTTTGCGATTCCTGGTGATTCCACCAAATCGCAAATGCTTTAGCAGCGGGAATGCCGCAGGAGGACAGTCGAATGAGCGTGACCTATCTGATCACCGGTATCGTCAAGCCCGAGCAGCGCGAGCGCTTTCTCGTCATGCTCGATGAATTGCTGGACACCATGCGTCACGAAGAGAATTTCGTGAACGCCACGCTTCATAGCGATCCCGAAGACCCCTGCCGCTTCCTGCTCCATGAAACCTGGGTCGATCACCAGGACGTGCTCGACGTCCAGCTCAACCGCCCCTATCGGCAGGCTTGGCACGAGGCGCTGCCGGAACTCCTGGCGCAGCCGCGCGAAGTCTCGATCTGGCAGCCGTTGCGCGTCGATCGGAAGGACTGAGCGTCCGCTACCACAAGTTCCGGCCGTCGATCACGGTGACGGGCACGGCCTCCAGCTCGAAATCGTCGAAGAGCCTGGCATTGATGCTGATCTTGGGGTTGTCGAAATCGGGCTCGCCGGTCGACCAGTCCGGCGTCTGCGTATAGGTGCCGCAGCCGCAGGTCGCGCAGAAATGATGCTGGATGGTTTTGGAGCCCCAGCGATAGGTGGCCACCTGCTCGGGCGGCGAGGTCAAGCGGAACTGTTCGGGCTTGTAGTAAGCCCAGAGCGAGCCGCGCTTGGAGCAGAAGCTGCAGGTGCAACGCGTCACCTCCTGCGGCGCCTCGCTCAATTCGAATGTGGTGCCGCCGCAATGACAGCTGCCTTTGAGAGCCATGGCTTGTTCCTTTCCGATCTTCGCGCTAGCTCTTGATAAAGCCTGCCTGCTGACATCTTCCTGTCAGCAATGATCCGTTAGAACGAGAGCTTGATGAGCGCCGCCCGCAAGATCCATACCTTGACCTTTCACCTCCTCGGCATCGCCGGCGAGGATGCCATGGATGATATCATCGATGAGATCGAGGAGTTCGCCGATGGCGTGGACTGGCCGATCGAGGCGCCGGATGCCTTCAAGCACAAGGTCAGCGAAACCGCCCCGGATATGGGCTGCGCGGTGGAACTGCCGGTACGCGCCAGCCTCGCCGGAGACACTATCGCGGGCGAGAAAGCCGACTTTGCCGGCGCCATGGCGCTGATCGAGCATTTGCGCCAGCTTTCGGCCCGCCATCGCTTCGACGTCGAGATCGCTTTCGACAAGGATATCGTCGGCACCATCGACAAGGGAGCCTATAGCGAGGCTCTACGCCAGGGCTTGGTCGAACCCTGGCAGGCCGGGTAGCCGCTTGCCCTGGCGGTCCGGCTGGCGTGTTCTCGCCATGGGGCTCGCATCCGGGCTGCTGTTCGGCTCGGTGCAAATCGCAGCCGCCCGGCTCTCCGTGACCGTTGACCGCCTCGCGGACCTGCCGCTCGAAATCTCTCCGGCACCTGCCGGGCAGGGCGGGCTGGTGCTGTTTCTCTCGGGCGATACCGGCTGGGGCGGGCTGGAGCGGAGCCTGGCCCGCCGCCTCGCCCGGGCGGGAATCGGCGTCGTCGGGCTCGATGCGCGTCGCTATTTCTTCACTGGGCGCTCGCCTGCCGAGCTCGCCCGGGACATCGAGCGTATCCTGGCCGTCTATCGCCGACGCTGGCATGCCGGCCGCATCGCTCTGGCCGGCTATTCCTTCGGCGCCGACGCCCTGCCTTTCGCCTGGCCCCTGCTTTCGCCGAGGACACGGCAGGAAACCAGACTGATTGCCCTCGTCGGATTGCTGCCGGAAGCTAATTTCCGCATTTCCCTCTTGGAAATGCTCGACTTGCCGGCTGCCGACGACGTGCCGGTCGCTCCGATGCTCCGCCAGCTACCCGTTCGCAAGGTGGTCTGTCTCTATGGCCGGGAGGAGCACAGCGCCTGCACCTTGCCCGAGCTTGCCGGAGCCGAGCGCATTGCGCGGCCCGGCGGGCACGATCGCGATGGCGATGCCGGTGCCGTGGTGCAGGCGATCCTACGCCGGTTGACCGTCAGGCCGCCAGTTCCGCCACCACCGCATCGAGCAGCGGAAAGCCCGCGCGGGTGACGCGAACCCGATCATCCCGGCGCTCGACCATACCGTTTTGCTGCAGCCCGGCCAGTGTAGCCTCCGCCATGGGCCGGCCGCGCAACCGGGCGAGACGAGCGAGATCGATGCCCTCGGCCAGGCGCAGGCCCATCAGCAGCATCTCGTCGCCCTGCTGGTCCGGCGTCAACGCCTGATCATCGACGAGACCATGGCCGTTCGTGCGGACACTCGCGAGCCATTTCTCGGGGCTGCGTTCGGTCGACAGTGCCCGGCGGGCGCCAGTGGCATCGATCAGGCGGCCATGGGCGCCGGGGCCGATGCCGGCATATTCGCCATAGCGCCAATAGACCAGATTGTGCCGGCATTCGGCGCCGGGGCGGGCATGGTTGGAGATTTCATAGGCTGGCAGGCCGCGCCGTTCGCAGGTCTCGCGGGTGATGTCGAACAGGACACGGGCATCCTCATCCGGCATCGGGATGAGCTTGCCGGCCGCGACCAGGCGCTCATACATGGTGTCGGGCTCGATGGTGAGCTGATAGAGCGATAAATGCTCGGCCGCCCGGTCGATGGCCTGGTCGAGCTCGGCCTGCCAATCCCTCGGCTGCTGGTCCGGGCGGGCATAGATCAGGTCGAAGGAATAGCGTTCGAAGGATTTGGCGGCGATCTCGACGGCCGCCATGGCCTCGGCCACCGAATGCATGCGGCCCAGCCGCTTGAGATCGGCATCGTTCATCGCCTGCACGCCGAGGGAGACGCGGTTGATCCCGGCGGCGCGGTAGCCGGCGAAGCGGGCGGCGTCGACACTGGTTGGATTGGCTTCCAGCGAGATCTCGGCATCGGGGGCAATGGTCCAGGCGCCGCCGATGGCGCCGAGAATGGCGCCGACCGTCTTCGGCTCCATCAGCGAGGGTGTACCGCCGCCGAAGAAGATCGACTGGACCTGCCGCCCCGGCGCGATGGCGGCCATGTGGGCGATTTCCTTGAGGTAGGCCTCGACATAGCCGGCCTGATCGACGCCGCCGGTGCGGACATGGCTGTTGAAGTCGCAATAGGGGCATTTGGCCAGGCAGAACGGCCAATGCACGTAAACGCCGAAACCGGGCTCGGAGGAGTTGGGGATCATGCCGGCTCAAGTGGCAGTTGCTTGGGGCTACGTCAATCCCGGAGCGCGGACTTCTAGTCCGCTCTTGGAAGCACCACGCTGCAAGGAAGAGGCGGACAAGATGTCCGCGCTCCAGGCGAGTTACCCCGCAAGCTCCCCGAACAACTGCTTCAGCGCCGTATTCGCCTCGAAGCCGATTCCCTCGGCCTGTGGCAGCGAGGCGTAGCCTTCCGCGATCACACTGTCATCCGCGAGGCCGCTGAAGGGTTGGAAGGCAAAGGGGGTAATCTCGGCGCCGCCGAGGCCGAGGGCTGCGGCCAGGTGCAGGCCGAACAGGTGCCCGCCATGCGGCCAGAAGGCCTGCCTCGTCCAGCCCCTCGCGGTCATCGCCTCGATGATCTGGAGATAGCCGGGCAGGCCGTAGCAATGCACGGGGTCGAACAGCAGCACGTCGCGATCCGGGCGCAGGCCGCCATGGCGGGCAAGGAGCCGAGCTTCCGCCGCCGAAAACAGGGCCTCGCCTGCCCCGATCGGCGGCGCATAGGCCGATGCCAAAACGGATTGGACCTCGAAGTCGAGCGGGTCGCAGATATCTTCGAACCACCACAGGCCCAGAGGGGCGAGCCTTACGGCCGCTTCCAGGCCGGATATCCGATCATAGGCGTTCATGGCGTCGACGGCGAGGCGGCTAGACGCTCCCAGTGCGGTGGCGGCCACCTCGATGCGCCGAAGATCCTGGTCGAGGCCGGCGCTGCCGATCTTGATCTTGGCATTGACGAAGCCAAGATCGGCGAAGCGGCCCATCTCCTCGGCCAGCAAGGCAAGGTCGTCGCTGGGATGGCGATAGCCGCCGCTCGCATAGACTCGGACCCTGTCGGTCTGGGCAGCCTTGCTGCCGAGCCGATCGGCAAGATAGGCGTGGAGCGGCAGATCGGCCTGCTTGGCGGCAATATCCCACAGCGCCATGTCGAGGGCGCCGACCGCGACGCAGCGCTCGCCATGTCCGCCGGGTTTTTCGCCCGCCATCATCGCCTGCCAGGCCTTGAAGGGATCCAGACCCCCACCCTTTCCCGATAAGGCATCCGCCGGCGCCTGCTTGAGGCGCGGGGCGAAACGTTCACGGATCAGTCCGCTCTGGGCATAGCGGCCGACCGAGGCATAGCCATAGCCGATGAGGGGCCGGCCGGCGCGGGAGGTATCGGTGACGACGGCGACGTGCTGGTGGTCAATCCGCCCGGCTGCACCGGCCCGGCATAGCGGGAGATCGAGATACTGCGCTCGCGGATGTCGAGAATACGCATGGTTGGTCCAGCAGGGGGGCGGTTCGTCCGCGGTTGTCTCAGTCCCGCTTCACACGGGACTCCTGGTAGCGGTCGCGGGCCACTTCGCTGCATAGGCCCGACCATTCGCAGCCTACACAGGCCGAGCGGGTGAGATTGGCGGCAAAGGCGCCGCGGAAACGTGCCAGCAGGGTTGGGGTCAGGGCGATGCGGGTGCCGGTGCGGACGGGTAGGCGCATCAGGGCACTGACGTCGCGGATGGCGAGTTCGTCGCGCTGGTCGATCCGAGGCTCATGGCAATGCGAATCGACTTCTTGCAGCAGCGGGGCGCAGATATCATCAGGCCCCGCCACGATCACGATGTCTTCACCCTGGCTCAGTCGCGCTGCGATCGCGTCGTAATTGGCGACGAAGCCGGGGCTGTATCCTTTGCCGACATAGGTCAGCATGCAGAGGAGATGGTGGGCGCGAAGCCGCACCGTCACCGGGCGGCGCCGGCCTTGCCGCGAACCAGGGCCATCAGGGTGACGGCGCCGATGACCGACTTCAGCAGGCCGCCGAGCAGGAAGGGCGCGACACCGAGCAGGAAGGCCTTTTCCAGGCCGATCTGAGCGCCAAGCCAGGCACCGCCGATGGCCAGGCAGAGGGCATTGCCCAGGGTCATGTTGACGAAGGCGAGAACCGGGCGGTTGCCGTTCCAGCCACGCTCGGCCAGCAAGCCGCAAAGGGCAGCGACGAGCGGGAAGGAGATCAGATAGCCGGCCGTCGGACCGACGAACAACAGGGTGCCGATGCTGCCCGTCGCAGTGACCGGAAGACCCATCCAGGCTTCAGCCAGCCAGGCCAGCACGGTAATGGCACCGAGCCGCCAGCCATAAAGCGCCCCGATCAAGGTCACGGCCAGGGTCTGCATGGTCATCGGCACGGGGAACATTGGCACCTGGATATGCGATGCCAGGGCCAGTACGGCCGTGCCTGCGACGACCGCCGCCGCCTGCCAGCCAAGCGAGCGCCGCGAAATGTCGAGGGGGCTGAAAGCCGGGGTCAGGGAGGAGGTGGCGCTGTGCGACATGGAGAGGCTCCGGGAAATTATAGATAATCTTGAATCCGATGATCTATAGAGGTCACAAAACGGCAAGTTTGGCAATATCCGGGTGCGCGGGCATCTTGCACGCTCTTCTCATCCCGCAGGCATAGTGGCTCCAAGAGCGGGCAGGATGCCCGCGCCCCCGGAACTCAGCCGATGATGGCGAAGGCTTCCCGCGTGGTGCCGGAGGCCGACCGAACCGGTTTCAGGCCGACCCGCTGCACATGGCGGGCGAGGGTGACGGCAGCGTCGTCCAGCTTGCCTGACCGCAGCGCCGCCAGGATGGCACGGTGGTCCTGGTCGGTCGGGCTTTCCCATTCCGAGCGCCAGGCTGCGAACAGGAAGCGGGCGCTGGCGGCATGCAGGTCGTCGATCGCCGCGAGCAGGCGCGGCATGCGGCAGGGGGCCAGGATCAGGCGATGGAAGCGGCGATTGGCCTCTTCCCAACTGCGCACGTCGCGCGAGCGGTCGCCCGCCTTGGTGGCTTCCTCGGCTTCGTCCAGGATGGTGGCGGTGAGGTGCGGCGCGGCCTGGCGCAGGGCCAGCACCTCCAGGGCCGCCCGCATCTGGGCGACCTCCTTGACCTCTTCCAGGTCGAAGGCGGCGACACGCACGCCGCGCCTGGGTTCGCTCACCGCCAGGCCCTGTGCCTCCAGGCGCCTGAAAGCCTCGCGCACCGGCACATGGCTGGTGGCAAACTCCTCCGCGACATGGTCCTGGCGCAATCGGGCGCCGGGCTCGATCGCCCCGGAGATGATGCGATCCGCCAGCACCTTGGCGATGCGGATGGCGATGGTGTCGTCCTTGGGCCCGCTCATGATTTTATAGATAATTTCTGCGATGCCGATTTGTCGAGAGGGGCTTGCGGGGATCGCGGGCGTCCCGCCTGCGCTCCGACTACCCCGCCGCCACGGGCAGAGCGCGCTTGTGGGCGCTGGCTCGATAGGTCGACAGGATGCGCTGGTGCGAGGCCTCGGCGATGGCCTTGCCCTCCAGGAAATCGTCGATCTCGTCATAGGTCACGCCATAGGCGTCCTCGTCGGGCTTCAATGGCACATTGGTTTCGAGATCGGCGGTGGGCACCTTGAACACCAGTTCGCGCGGGGCGCCGAGATGGGCGGCGAGGGCCCGCACGCGTCTCTTGTTGAGGCCGGCCAGCGGCAGGATGTCGGCCGCACCGTCGCCGAACTTGGTGTAGAAGCCCATCACTGCCTCGGCAGCGTGGTCCGTGCCGATGACGATGCCGCGCACGGCCCCGGCGAGGCCGAATTGGGCGATCATGCGCTGGCGCGCCTTGATGTTGCCGTGGTGGAAATCGGAGCGCGGGCCCTCGATCAAATCGCCGGCTTCGCGCATGAGTTCGGCCATCATCGCGTCGGCGGCCGGCTTGATGTTTACGGTGACGACGCGGTCGGCCTTGATGGTCGCCAGGGATTGCTGCGCATCCTTTTCGTCTGCCTGCACGCCATAGGGCAGGCGCATGGCCAGGAACTGGGCCTGATATCCCTCCGCGCGCAGGCGTTCGACCGCTGCTTGCGCCAGCAGGCCTGATGTAAGCGAATCGACGCCGCCCGAGATACCGAGCACATAGGCCCGCCCTCCCGAGGCCTTGAGATAATCGGCCAGGAATGCGACGCGCCGTTCGGCCTCTGCAGCGGGATCGAAGGCTTCGGGCACGATGATGTCGGGCGTGAGCGGTTGCGGCATGGTCGGCTTTCACGTGATTGAATCGGGTGACAACAGGCCATGTTCGTTTGGGAGCGTCAATATGGGCGCGGTGGTGGGGCGATCCGGAGATCGACCCACCTATCCACAAGCCTCCGGCCTCGGCCTCGTGCTCCCTTTGACCGCATCTGCTAGCGTGCGGCCATGACCTCCTCGCCCCGCAAACTCGAAACCGCCGATGCGTCGGCGCCCGTCACGCCGATGATGGCGCAATATCTCGAGATCAAGGCCGGCCATCCTGGCGCCTTGCTGTTCTATCGCATGGGCGATTTCTACGAATTGTTCTTCGAGGACGCCGAGATCGCCTCCAAGACGCTCGGCATCGTCCTCACCAAGCGCGGCAAGCACCAGGGCGAGGACATCGCCATGTGCGGCGTGCCGGTGGTCCGGGCCGACGAATATCTGCAGCGCCTGATCGCCCATGGCCACCGTGTCGCGGTCTGCGAGCAGATGGAGGATCCGGCGGAGGCCAAGAAGCGCGGTTCCAAATCGGTGGTCAAGCGCGGCGTGGTCCGCCTGGTCACGCCCGGCACCATCACCGAGGAGACGCTGCTGGAGCCGACGCGCACCAATCTGCTGCTGGCTTTGGCGCGCCTGCGCATCTCCGATGACGAGGCTCGCTACGGTCTCGCCTTCGCCGACATCTCCACCGGCGAGTTCGGCCTGTCCGAATGCGACGAGGCGGGACTGCCGGCCGAACTCGCCCGGCTCGACCCGTCCGAAGTGGTCATGGCCGAGACAGTGCATGAGGATGCGGAGCTGGCCTCGCTCTGGCGCGAATGCCGTGCCGCCGTCACACCGGTCGGGCGCGACGTCTTCGATGGCAGCCAGGCCGAGCGCCGGCTTGCTGCCTTCTACGATGTCGGCACCATCGATGGCTTCGGCACCTTCTCGCGAGCCGAGCTGGTCGCCGCCTCCGGCCTCGTCACCTATATCCTGCGCACGCAGGTCGGCCAGAAGCCGGCGCTCGACCCACCACGCCGGGACGGCGCCAGCGCGCATATGGCGATCGATGCCGCGACACGCGCCAATCTGGAGCTGACGCGTACCCTGGGCGGCGAGCGCGCCGGCTCCCTGTTCGATGCGGTCGACCGCTCGGTGACGGCGGCCGGTGGCCGCCTGCTGGCGCAATGGCTGGCGAGCCCGCTGTTACAGCCCGAGGCCATCGCGCTGCGCCAGGATGCGGTGGCCTTCTTCGCCGAACAGGCCCTGCTGCGCGGCCAGGTCCGCGCCCGGCTGAAATCGGCGCCGGACATCGCCCGCTCCATGGCGCGCCTCGCCCTCGACCGGGCCGGGCCGCGTGATCTCGCCGCTCTCCGGGAAGGCTTGACCGGCATTGCCGCCATCGAAGCCCTGCTGCGGCAGCGCGAAGCTGAATTGCCGCCGGTGCTCGCCGGCATCCTGTCGGCCCTGGCAAGGCCGGACCAGGGCCAGGCGGCGCGCCTTGCCGCAGCCCTGCAGGACGATCTGCCGCTGCTCAAGCGCGATGGCGGCTTCGTGCGTGCCGGCTATGATCAGGCCCTCGACGAGACCAGGGCCCTGCGCGACGAGAGCCGGCGCGTCATCGCCGGCCTGCAGGCGCGCTATGCCGAGGAGAGCCAGGTCCGCCAGCTCAAGATCAAGCACAACAACATGATCGGCTATTTCGTCGAGGTGCCGCAGCAGGCCGGTGAAGCCTTCCTGCAGCCGGGCCTGCGCGAGACCTATGTGCATCGCCAGACCATGGCCGGCGCCATGCGCTTCTCCACCGCCGAGCTCTCGACGCTGGAATCGCGCATCGCCTCGGCGGCCGAGCGCTCGCTGGCGAGCGAGCTCCAGGTCTTCTCCGATCTCGCCGCGGCCTTGCTCGGTGACGGCGCCGCCATCCGGGCCGCCACCGAGGCCCTCGCCCTTCTCGACGTCATCGTGGCGCTCGCCGTGCTGGCCGACGAGGAAAACTATGTCCGTCCCGTTGTCGACACCTCGCTCGCCTTTGCCATCGAGGGTGGGCGCCATCCTGTGGTCGAGCGGGCGCTGAAGCGCGAGGGCAAGCCCTTCGTCGCCAATGATTGCGAATTGAGCGGCGAGGGCGAAGGCAGCAAGGCCGCCGGTAGGATCTGGCTGCTCACCGGCCCGAACATGGCGGGTAAATCGACCTTCCTGCGCCAGAACGCCCTGATCGCCGTCCTGGCGCAGATCGGCTCCTTCGTGCCGGCGAAATCGGCCCATATCGGCGCAGTGGACGCGCTGTTCTCGCGCGTCGGCGCCGCCGACGACCTGGCGCGCGGGCGCTCCACCTTCATGGTCGAGATGGTGGAGACGGCGGCGATCCTCAACCAGGCTGGTCCCCGCGCCCTCGTCATCCTCGACGAGATCGGCCGCGGTACCGCCACTTTCGACGGCCTCTCCATCGCCTGGGCGGCAATCGAGAACCTTTCCGCCGTCAATCGCTGCCGGGCCCTGTTCGCCACCCATTATCACGAGCTCACCCAGCTCACCAAGAAGCTGCCGCGCCTCGCCAACGCCACCATGCGGGTGACCGAATGGCATGGCGACGTCGTCTTCCTGCATGAGGTGGTGCCGGGCGCCGCCGACCGTTCCTACGGCATCCAGGTCGCCAAGCTCGCCGGCATGCCGGCCGCCGTGGTCGAGCGGGCACGGGCCGTGCTGGCGCAGCTCGAGGCGACCGATCGCCAGGCTCCGGCTGCTCGCCTGGTCGACGACCTGCCCTTGTTCGCCGCAGCCCCCCGGGCGCCGGCACAGGCAACGGTCAAGGTGCCGGACGAGGTCGCCGAAGCCCTCGATGGGCTCGATCCCAACGACATGACGCCTCGCCAGGCGCTCGATGCCTTGTTTTCCTTGAAAGCCAAGCGCGATAGCGCCAAGAAGGGGTAAGTTGGAGCGCGGACATCCTGTCCGCATTGCCGCCATCCACGCCTGGTAACGCCGCATCCGCAGGATGGGAAGAGCGGACAGGATGTTCGCGCTCCGAAATTCTCCTTCCTAGAGCAAAGCGCGTTCAAGTGTGAACGCCCATTTGCTCTAACTCCTTGTTCCAACGCGTCTTTGCGATTCTAGGTGATCCGTCAAACCGCAAAACGCTATAAGGCCTGCAATGCTCGACAAGCCCGATCGTGAGCTTCACCTCGTCCTCGACCGCATGGCGCTCGAAGCCGAGATCGACGCCTTGGCGCTGGAGCATGAGGGCAATGCCGACGCCCTCAGGCTGGCGGTGGTCACCCTGCTCAAGACCACCCTGCGAGACGGCCGCGAGACCATCCGCACCTGGTTCAGCGAGGATCGTCTCGGCACGGCCTGCGCCCAGCGGCTGTCCTGGCTCGAGGACGAGATCATCCGCGCCACCTACGCCTATGTGACGCGCTACGTCTATACCACCCACAACCCCACGGCCGGCGAGCGCATGGCCGTCATCGCCGTGGGGGGCTATGGCCGCGGCACCCTCGCGCCGGGGTCGGACATCGACCTGCTCTTCCTGCTGCCGGCCAAGCAGACGGCCTGGGGCGAGAGCGTCACCGAGGCCATCCTCTATGTCTTGTGGGACCTCGGGCAGAAGGTCGGCCATGCCACGCGTACGATCGACGAGTGCCTGCGCCTCGCCCGCGGCGACATGACCATCCGCACCGCCTTGCTCGAAGCGCGTCCGATCCTCGGCGACATGGGGCTGGCGAGCGAACTTTCCGCCCGCTTCGACCGCGAACTCGTCCAGCTCACGGCAGCCGAGTTCGTCGCCGCCAAGCTCGCCGAGCGCGACGAACGCCTGATCAAGGCCGGCAATTCGCGCTACCGGGTCGAGCCCAACGTCAAGGAAGGCAAGGGCGGCCTGCGCGATCTCAACACGCTCTACTGGATCGCCAAATATGTCTATCGCGTCAGGGATGCCGCCGACCTCGTCGAGGCCGGCCTGTTCACCCGGCGCGAATACCGCCAGTTCACCCTGGCCGAGGACTTCCTGTGGGCGACACGCTGCGCCCTGCATTTCCTCACCGGCCGCGCCGAAGAGCGCCTGACCTTCGACATCCAGCGTGAGATCGCCGCCTTTCTGGGCTATTCGGATCGTGGCGGCCTGCGCGGCGTCGAGCGCTTCATGAAGCATTATTTCCTGGTGGCCAAGGATGTCGGCGATCTCACCGCCATCGTCTGTGCCGCGCTGGAAGCGCGCCAGGAAAAACCCAAGGCGATGTTGGATCGCTTCATCGCGCCTTTCCGCCGCAGCCAGCGCCAGGCCCTGATCGGCACCAAGGATTTCGTGATCGAGACGGGTCGGCTCAATGTCGCCAACGACCAGGTGTTCGCGCGCGATCCGGTCAATCTGATCCGCCTGTTCCAGCTTGCCGACCTGCATTCGCTGGCGTTGCATCCCGACGCGATGCGCCTCGTCACCCGCTCGCTCAAGCTGGTGAACGCTTCGCTGCGCGAGAATGTCGAGGCCAACCGGCTGTTCCTGGAGATCCTGACCTCGCGCAATGCCCCCGAGACCGTGCTCAGGCGCATGAACGAGGCCGGCGTACTCGGCCGCTTCATCCCCGATTTCGGCAAGGTCGTGGCGATGATGCAGTTCAACATGTATCACCGCTACACCGTGGACGAGCATCTCCTGCGTTCGGTCGGCGAACTCGCCGACATCGATCGCGGCGAGGGTGGCGACGAGCATCCCCTCGTCAACGAGATCATGCCGACCATCCAGAACCGCACCGCCCTCTATGTCGCCACCTTCCTGCACGACATCGCCAAGGGCCGGCCGGAGGACCATTCGCTCGCCGGTGCCAAGATCGCCAAGCGATTGGGGCCCCGCCTCGGCCTGACGCCGGGCCAGACCGACACGGTGTCCTGGCTGATCGAGCAGCATCTGGTGATGTCGATGACGGCGCAGTCGCGCGACATCTCCGATCGCAAGACCATCGAGACCTTCGCCGGCACCGTGCAGACGCTGGAACGGCTGAAGCTGCTGCTCATCCTCACCGTGGCCGATATCCGGGCAGTGGGGCCGGGTGTGTGGAACGGCTGGAAGGGTCAGCTCCTGCGCTCGCTGTTCTGGGAAACCGAGCTGGTGCTGGCCGGCGGCCATTCCAAATCCGACCGGCGCGCCAGCGTTCAATTGGCCCAGGACGAACTCAGGGCCGGCCTGTCCGATTGGAGCGCGGCGGAGGTCGATGCCTATGTGTCACGCCACTACCCGCCCTATTGGCTCAAGGTCGAGCTGCCGCGTCGCCTGCGTCATGCTCGCTTCATCCGCGCCGCGCGCGAACGTGGCGAGACGCTCGCGACCGAAGTCGCCACCGATGCCTTCCGCGGCGTGACCGAGCTGACCATTCTCGCCCCCGACCATCCGCGCCTGTTGTCGATCATTACCGGCGCCTGCGCGGCTTCCGGCGCCAACATCGTCGATGCCCAGATCAACACCACCACGGACGGGCTGGCACTCGACACCATTTTCGTCAGCCGCGAATTTCCGCAGGACGAGGACGAATTGCGGCGCGCCGGCCGCATCGCCCAGGCGATGGAGCAGGCACTCACCGGCACCATCCGCCTGCCGGAAGCCGTGGCCAAGCGCGGTGCCATCAAGCCGCGGCAGAAGGCCTTCCAGGTCGCGCCCGAGGTGGTGGTCGACAATGAATGGTCGAACCGCCACACCGTGGTGGAGGTCTGGGGCCTCGATCGTCCCGGCCTTCTCTACGACCTCACCACGGCGATCTCGCGGCTCAACCTCAACATCGCCTCGGCCCATATCGCGACCTTCGGCGAGAAGGCGGTCGACGTGTTCTATGTCACCGATCTCACCGGGGCGAAGATTACGTCCGTGCAGCGCCAGGACAGCATCCGCAGCAATCTGCTGGCGGTGTTCCGGCGCGAGGGGAAATCGGGCTGAACGGGGCGGGGCCGACGCTGCGCAACGGCCTTTCCGTGATTTTTGAACGAAGTCCTTATTGCAGTCTCTGCACCAGCTGCTGGTAGAATTTCTGCGAATCCCTGCCCATCGGAAGGTCGTTCTGGGCATTGGGGCCAACCAGGTCGGCGGTGACCACGCGGGCCCGGTCGCGCAGGGCCGACCAGTCCGGCAAGGCCCATTGGGCCTGCGTGATGGTCGAGAGGATATAGAGCACATTGTAGCGCCCCGTCAGCGTCAGGCTCTGGACGGCGGGCCGGGCCAGCATGTTGACGAGGGCGCCGACCAGCATGCGCTGGTCGTCGGGCGAGACCGTCCCGTCGCGCAAGGCACGCACGAGATTCTCCGTGGTCGCTCGCCGCACATCGCCGTCGGGACCATCGATCAGGTTGACATTGGCGAGCAGCTGCTCCCCGGCCGTGAGCTGGGGGACGGGCGGCGGCTTGTAGGCGCGGGACTGGTCGATGGCCTGTGTCAGCACGGCATTCGAATCGCGCAGATACATGTGCTGGGTTGGATTCGACGTCGGTGATGGCGTCTGAGCCAGGGCGACCTTGAGCTTGGCCTGGGCTTCCTCGAGCGCGCTTTTCAGCGCCAAGAGCTGATCGTTGAGCTCCTTGAGTTCGGCTGCATGCTGAAATCGTTCGGTCTGGAGCCGAACGTCGGCCGCCAGGAAACGCTGGGCCCGTTTGTCATTGTCCGCCGACAACTCCTCGGCCTGCCCGCGCAGGCGATCGGCCTCCTTGCGCGCGTCGTTCTCTCGAAGGAAGGAGATGAGTGCCAGGACGGCAAAGGCAATGGACAGGACGAGCGTGACGACGAAGCCCATGCGAATATGGCGCGTCCGGCGTTCGGCCGCCGTGCTCGCGCTGACGAAGGCCTCGATTTCCGGATCCTTGTCGCGATATCCGGCGGCTTCCACCAGGGCATTGCCGGTGAGCAGGTAGCCGGGTGCCCGGTTCGATCGGCGCCACTGATAGGCCAGGGCGCCGATGCGGATCTGGGCGCGGGCATCCTGCGCCGTCCCTGCTCGCTTCGATCTCCTGGCCGGCGGCGTGCCGGCAGGCAAGGGCGGTTCCGGCGAGTCGAGATAGGGCGCGAGCGGCAGGTCGAGATCCGGCCTCGCGCCGTTCGTCGACCAGGTCAGCAGTTGCGTGCTCCAATAGTCGATGATGCCCTGGGCCGTCTCGCGATCCTCCTCCTTTCCAAGCCGTGCCCCGGCGGCTGCGACTTCGCCTCGGAAAGCGGTGATGCGATCGCGAAAGGCCGAGATCGCCTCCGGCGTATCGCCATCCCGCTGGCTGCTGGACCTGAGCAGGTCGAGATGCTCGTGGCTGATATCCGCGATGCTTGCAAAAGTCTGCGGCGGATGAGGAGGCATCGTCTCGCTCATTGCACGGCTCCCAGAATGTTCTTCAGGCGGTCGCTGATCTGGAAGACGCTGTCGAAATCCGCCTTCAGCCTGCTGTCGAGCGCGAAGAACTGGGCGCTGGCATTCTTCTGGAAACCCGAAAAGGAGCGCTGCAGGGCCCGGATCGCCGGGGCGCTCTTGAGGTTGAAGGCGGTGTCGCGCTGCGCGATCTCGACATCCTGCAGGCAGGCATCGATCTTGTCGCAATCCTCCCCGTCGACAGTCAGATCTGCCCGTTCCAGGCCAAGCGCGGCCAGGTTCAGCAGCATGGCCCTGGTCTCGGGCCAGAGGGCGGCGATCTCATCCACGATCAGGACGCCGGGATCGTCCAGGCAACTGGCGAGGATCGAGAGGTTCTGCTCCACCCTCTGCAGGCGGTTATGCGTCGCGATCCGGCTCATCAAGGTGCGCTGCAGGGCGCCAAGGGCGCTGATCGCCTCATCGAGCGCTGCCTGCAGGCCGGTATCGGCTCCGCCGATTTCGACCAGGGCACCTGCCAGTTCCGGCAGGGGCAACTTGGTCGCTGCATCGAAGATGCCCTTGTTCAATTGCACCGACTGGCTGTCGCTGATCGCGGCGATCTGCCGGACGGCGATGAGCACCGGTCCCGGCCTGTCGGCATCGAGCCCCTCCTGGCAACGCTGCGAACTGCTTTCGAGGTCGTCGACCCAGGAAAGATCGAGACCGGCCAGGATCTCGTCCGCACCCGGCCTGGTGATCTGGGTGCGGATGGCGGTGACGGCGGCGCGCACCTGCGAAATATAGACCTGCACCGTCTCATAGCTGATCGGATTGTCCATGCTCGCCACGGCCTGCAGCAGGATGCGGGTGTGGTTGATCTGGATGTGATGAAGGCTGTCATGCAGCCCCTTATAGGCGGCCAGCAGGTTGATGCGCTGGCCGATTTCGGCAAGCCGCTGCTTCGAGATGCCGGCCTTCTTGCGCACCTCGTCCTTGGCCAGATAGGCGGCGAGGCTGTCGAGCCCGGAGACGACGGTGCCGACCTGCGAGGCCACGCTCGGCGGTGCGGTCAGGGCATCGGGGATCAATTGCGTGACCAGCTCCCTGAACGCGGTGTTGTCGTTCTTGGCATGCAGCACGATGGCGACGAAATTCGTCAGGATCCCGCATTTTTGCGCCCAGTCGACGCAATCCCGGGCGACCTTGCGCCGGGGCTGTTCGGCAAAGCTTACCCCGGTGATGGCAACCGAGGTGCCGTAGCAGATCTGCATGAGGTCGCCGAGTTCACGAAAGGTGCACAGGTCTCCGATGGCGTTGGAGATCGAGATGACGCTTTGAGGAGGAAGTGTGACGACGCCCATGCCGTTCTCCCTTCCTCAGGCCGCCGGGATTGCCGCGCCGAAGCCAGCTGCCTCGATATCGGCCCGGATCAGGCCCGCCGGGACGCCCTGGTTGAATTTCGGTTCGCCCCAGGCCGGATCGCCGAAATGATGGAGGGCGAGAAGCTGCCATTCCATGCTCAGGCAGGGTGAGCCCGAGGAGCCCGGATCGGTGTTGGTGGCATAGCGTAGTCTCGGCCGGTCCGGCGGGGCGGGCGTGGGCAGGATCGCCTCGGTGTCGATCGCCAGCTTGACGGGGCCGCCATGGGGATGCTGGGCGATGATCAGCGGCGAGCCTTGGCCCAGGGCCTCGTCCCGCTTCGGCAGGGCGAGCCAGCCGCGTTCGGCGCCGACGGTCCCGGCGAGCTGCAGCAGCGCAAAGTCGAGCTCGGTCGCCGAGGGCGGCGGCTCGTCCGGCGCCTCGGTCATTTCGGCCGGCGCATAGGGGCGATGATGCAGCAGCGCAGTGCCGGATAAGGCGACCGCCTCGCCCTCGTTGAAGGAACCGTCGGTCTTGCGGGCATAGTCGAAGCGGCAGGAGACCATCGGCCAGTCATTCTGTCCGGCCGCTGCCTCGACGACATGCCAGTTCGTCAGCACGGCCTGCGGCCCGACCAGGAAACCGGTGCCGGCCGGGCTGCCGTCGATCTCGATGCGGCACACCCGGCGCAGCGTCTCGTTCATGCCGGCGACCCACAAGGCGGGATCGAGCATGCGCAGATGGGGCTTGATGTTGCGCTGCAGGCCGGGGCCCAAGGTTTCGGCGCTGGGCTGGGTGCCACGATGATCCTTGTCCAGCACCACCAGGTCATAGGGGTTGGTCAGGGTTTCAGCCGCCGCTTCCGGCGCCAGGCGGACGATGAGTTGGCGAATATCGTCGCGATGCGGGCGGTTGACGTAGATCGCCTTGAGGAAATTGCCGGTCTGGCCTTCCTGTTCGAGGCGAATGACGAGTTCGCGCAGCACCGAGACCAGCGGCTGCCTCACATCGGCCCAGTAGACCTCGAGCTGGTCGCCGGTCGCCACATAGACGAAATTGCCGAGATCATCGAGATTGACGGTCGTCGACAGGGCCTTGGCCAGTTCGGAGACTTGCGCGCCTGTGAGCTTGTCCACCTTCGCCCCCTCTTGCCGCCTGGCGCTTGCCGCTCGCTCGACTATCCCGATGTCGGCTCCCGGCTGAGCGCCTGCTTGCTCGAGCTCCCTGCTTCGACGCGCCCTTGCGGTTCCAAGTATCTCCGTCCGATCGCAAGACGCTTTAGCATAATCGCGTGAGAGCGCCGTGAATCCCGGCAGGGGCTCGGCGGACTTCAGCCTGGGGCGGAGGACGTCGGGAGAACGCCACGGCGCCCGATGCGGATGCCGGTTTCGGTGAAGCCGGGATGGCAAGCGCCGCAACGAGAACCGCCTCCGTCACATATGCAACGGAGGCGGGGAAAGGCGCGAGGCGTGGAACTTGCCGCGTCGGCTCAGGTGCGGGCGCTGCCGGAGGAGCGCAGACGGTCGAGGGCGACGGCGCCGATGATCACCAGGCCCTTGATGATGAACTGCCAGATGTCGGACACGCCGATCAGGATCAGGCCGTTGGAGAGCACGGCGATGATCAGGGCGCCGATGAGCGTACCCCAGATCGAACCGATGCCGCCGACGAAGCTGGTGCCGCCGAGGATGACGGCGGCGATGGCGTCGAGCTCATAGGACTGGCCGAGCTGCAGGCCGTTGGCGGCATAGAGCTTGGCGGCGGACATCGCCCCGCCCAGGCCCGCCAGCAGGCCGGAAATGCCGTAGACGATGAGCAGGATCGACCAGACCTTGATGCCCGACAGCCGGGAGGCCTCGGCATTGCCGCCGATGGCATAGATGCGCAGGCCCAGCACGGTGCGGCGCAGGATCAGCCAGGACACCACCACCGTGGCGAGCGCGATCACCATCAGCCAGGGCACGCCGAAGATCGTGCCGTTGCCGATGAAGGCGAAGGGCAGGCTGGGATTGAAAATCGTCTTGTCCTCGCCGAACAGGCGGGCGAGGCCGCGCACCGCCGTCATCGAGCCGAGGGTGACGATGAAGGGCGGCAGGCGCATGAAGGCGATCAGCGCGCCGTTGACGAGGCCGAGCAGGCCGCCGGTCACCAGGGCGGCCACCAGCCCCATCATGCCCCAGCCCGGGATCAGCGAGACGATCAGGGCGATCATCGCCGAGGCTGCCAGCACCGAGCCGACCGAGAGATCGATGCCGCCGGTGAGGATGACGAAGGTCATGCCGGCGGCGAGCACGGTGTTGATCGAGGCCTGCTGGGCCACGATCGACAGATTGTTCCAGCTCATGAAGCGGCCGCTGGCCCAGGACAGGCCGCCGGATTCGACATAGCCCGACAGGAGCTGGAACAGGATGGCGATCAGCACGAGGGCGGGCAGCATGCCCAGGCCCCGCAGGGTGCCCGACAGGGCGAATTTGCGGCGGGCGGTATCTGCGGTGGAAGGGTTGGTGGATGTCATCGCACAGTCCTGCCTGTCTTGTGAGCCGTCTTGGGGGCTGTCGCGTCTTGCCGGTATCTCGCGGTGCGGGATCGTCGGGTGGAAGCCGGGTAGGTCATGCGGCATCCTTTGCGGCTGAGGTCGCGATCGCCATGATGTTCTCCTGGCTGACCGCTTCGGCATTGCCGCCTCCGCCGAGTTCCCCGGCGATGTGGCCTTCGCGCATCACGATGACGCGGTCGCAGATGCCGACGATTTCGGGCAGTTCGGACGAGATCACCGCCACGCCGACGCCCTCGCGGGCCAGCCGGTCGATCAGGCGGTAGATTTCCGATTTGGCGCCGATGTCGACGCCGCGGGTCGGCTCGTCCAGGATCAGCACGCGCGGCTTGGTCTCGAGCAGGCGCGAAAGCAGGACCTTCTGCTGGTTGCCGCCGGACAGGCCACCGACCGGCGCGTCGGGCGAGGCGGTACGGATGCCGGTGGCCTGGATCGCCTCGGCCGTGCGCTTGCGACCCTTGGCGAGGTTGAGGAAACCGCCGGCCAGGGCGTCGCGGGCGATCACCCCCAGATTGATGTTCTCGGCGACCGACATGTCCAGCATCAGGCCGAGCAGCTTGCGGTCCTCGGTGAGATAGGCGATGCCGGCCTCGATGGCGTCCTGGGGCGAGCGGATGCTGACCTCCTTGCCATCGACCGCCACGGTGCCCGATATCCTCGCATCGGCGCCGTAGACCAGGCGGGCAAGCTCGGTGCGGCCGGCGCCGACCAGGCCGGCAATGCCGAGCACCTCGCCCTCGTGAATGTCGAAGGAGCAGGGCTGGATGCGCCGGCCGTCGGCGATGTCGCGTACCGAGAAGATGATCCGGCCGCGGCTTTGGTGGGCATCATGCTCCTTCTTGTAGAAGGAGGAGAGGTCGCGCCCTACCATCATGCGTACCACTGCGGCGGGAGTGATCGCCTCGCGGTCCAGGGTGCCCACATAGGTGCCGTCGCGCAGTACCGAGACGCGGTCCGAGAGCTCGTAGACCTCTTTCATGCGGTGGCTGATATAGACGATGGCGAGCCCCTCCTGCTTGAGCTGGCGCACCAAAGCGAACAGCCGCTCGGTCTCGCGCTCCGACAGGGTGGTGGTGGGCTCGTCCATGATCAGCACGCGGGAACGGGCATGCACCGCACGGGCGATCTCCACCAGCTGGCGTTCGGCGATCGAGAGCTCGGCCACCTTGTCGCGCGCGGTGAAGGTGGCGCCGAGGCGCTGCAGCACGCTTTCGACGCCGGCAATCATGGCGCCGCGGTCGATCAGGCCGGCCCGGCTCGGTTCGCGGCCGAGATAGATATTCTCGGCCACGGTGAGATTGGGAGCGAGGGCGAGCTCCTGGTAGATGATGGCGATCCCCAATTGCTTGGCTGCCATAGGGCCCGAGATCGCCACCTTCTGGCCATCGATCAGGATTTCCGAGCCTTCATCCGGCGTGTAGGCGCCGGAGAGGATCTTCATCAGGGTCGATTTGCCGGCACCATTCTCGCCCATCAAGGCATGGATCTCGCCGAGCTTGACGTCGAGCGACACGTTCTTGAGGGCCTGGACCCGGCCGAACGTCTTGGAAACATTGCGCATTTCCAGGAAGGGATGCGTCTGGCCTGGGTTCATCCTGCCCCCGTTTTCATGCTGTTATTTCAGCAGTTGCGCCAATGTTGCAGCTGTTCCCTGGCTTGCCAATGATTTTGACTGGATTTGGTAAGCGGCGACGAAGGCCGGGCTCTGGCGCAGGCCGAGACCGGCAAAGGCCTCGATGTCGAGCACGGCCAGGGGATCGCCGCTCTTCAGCCGCTGCCAATCGGCTTCGCCGATGCGTGGCTCGAAGATGTCGAAGGCAATGCCCCGATCGTCCACGCCGCCGAGATAGCGGGCAAAGCAGGCAAGCAGGAAGGCTTCGCGCGCAAGGTCCGAGCCGCCAGCGATCAGCTGGCCGATGGTCTTGCCGTGGAAGACCACGATCTTGGAGGCGCCATCGCCGGCCACACGGAGGAGCTGGTCCTTGATCGCGGGATTGGCGAAGCGCTCGATCACCGTGTCGGTGAAAGCCGTCGTCGAATAGCCGGCGGGCGGTTCGACGAGACGGCGGGCATCGTGCTCCCAGAACGTGTGGAGAAGGCGGGGAATGTCGGGGTGGCGCATGCCCTCGTCGACCAGGCGGGCGCCCATCAGCAGGGACGGGTAGCACATCAGCATATGGGCGGCATTGGACAGCCTGCCCTTCACCGCGACATAGGCCGGCACTTCGCTGCTGAATACCACGCCAGCCCGTTCGAGCTCGGGGCGGCCGGCGCAGAAACGGTCCTCCACCACCCAGCTCGTATAGGGTTCGCAGGTGGCGGCGACGAGATCCTCGACGCCGATGCCGGCGGTGATGCGCCGGCGCTCATCCTCCGGCACCTGCGGCGCGATGCGGTCGACCATCGAATTGGGGAAGGCGCCGTTCGCTTCGATCCAGTCGGCGAGGCCGGGATCGAGGGCACGGCCAAAACCGAGCACGGCAAGGCGCGAGGTGTCGCCGTTGCGGGGGAGGTTGTCGCAGGACATCACGGTGAAGGGCGGCAGGCCGGCCTGGCGCCGGCGCGCCAGCGCGGCCACGATATAGCCGAACACTGTCCGCGGCGGCCCGCCCTCGAGGTCGTGGCGGATGTCGGGCGCGTCGAGGCGGAAGGCGCCGCTCGTTTCGTCGATGTTGTAACCGCCCTCGGTGATGGTGAGCGAGACGATGCGGGTGGCGGGATCGGCGAGGCGGGCGAGCACGGCTTCGGGATCGGCTGGGGCATGCAGATAGTCGATCATCGCGCCGACGATCTGCGTTTCCTTCGGGGCCGGGGAGGTGAGCTGCGTCACCGTGTAGAGATTGTCCTGCAGGCGATAGGCTTCGGCCTTGGCCCGTGCGGCGGGACCGTCGGTCAGGCCCACGCCGCAGATCGCCCACTCCTCCTGCCCGGGATGATGCAGGCAGGCTTCGATGGCGATGGCCTGGTGCACGCGGTGAAAATTGCCGACCCCGAAATGCACGATCCCGACCCGCAGCCGGCTGCGATCATAGGTCGGCCGGGTCACGGTCGGGCCGAACGAGGCGAGTGTCGATGTCTTGAGCGGGAGCATGGCCTGTACTTTCAGGAGTTGAAATGGCCTCCTCGGGCAGGAGGAGGCCATCTTGGACCAGACGGCGACGTCAGTCGTCGTGCTTGGCATTCCATCCCTTGTAGTCGCCGACATTCTCGCGGGTGACCAGTGCGGAGGGAATCAGGATGACCGGTTTCTCGGGCTTCTTGCCGTTGACCAGGTCCATCGCGGTCTGCGCCGAGACCTTGGGAATGGCGTAGAAATCCTGGCTGGCGGAAGCCTTGATCATGTCCAGCGCCGGATCCTTCAAGGCGGCCTCGATATCCGGCGAGCCGTCGACCGAAGTGATGAAGAACTCGCTGCGGCCGGCCTGCTTGGCGGCGAGCGCCGTGCCGATGGCCTGCGGATCGTTGATGGTGAAGATCGCATCGATCTTGGGGAAGCGCGTCAGGTAGCCCTGGGCCACCGCCATGCCGCCGTCGCGCGATCCCTTGCCGTCCTGGTCGTCCGACAGGATCTTGATGTCGGGATATTTGGCCAGGACCTGCTTGCAGCCCACCACGCGGTCGATCACCGAGGAGACCTGCGGCCCGTTCTGGATGACGACATTGCCGGCGCCCTTGAGCTTGTCCGCGATGTACTGGCAGGAAACGCTGCCGGCCATGATGTTGTCGGTCATCACGATGGCGTCGGCGCCCTCGGCGCCGGTGTCGAAGGCGATGACGGGAATGCCAGCCGCCTGGGCCTTCTTGATCGCCGGCGTGATCGCCTTGGGATCACCGGGATTGAGCAGGATGAAATCGGCGCCGGCCGCGATGAAATTATCGATCTGGTTGACCTGTTTGCCGAGGTCGTAGTCGTAGCCGACGGTGGTCACCTGCGCCTGGGGATAGGCCTTCTTGATGATCCGGGTCGCCGTGTTGGCGATGATCACGAAGCCGGGATTGCCGAGCGATCCTACCGATATGCCGACCGTCTTGACCTCCTTGGCCAGGGCAGGGGCCGATATGCCCGTGACCAGGGCCGCGCCGGCCATGGCGATGCCGGCGAGGCATTTCAAAGCCTTCATGATTTCCTCCTCATGAATGAGATCGATCTCATTTTATTATAAAAACTTACAGATCAAATGATGCATGAGAAGGCAGGTCTGTCAACGCTGGTCCGCGATCAAGGCGCGAGATCGAAGACCGATTCCCGGTCGATCAGGATGGTCGGCATCTCGACATCCCTGCCGGATTCGCCGCCTTGGATCTGCCGGACCAGCAGATTGACGGCTGCGCGCCCCATTTCATGGATCGGACGCTGCACCACCGAGATCGCCGGCGTGAGGGCGCCCGACCAGGGCGATTCGTCGAAACTGATGAGGGCGACATCCCGCCCCACCGCGAGATTCAGGGCCCGGCAGGCAGCCAGCACCCCGATGGCGATTTCCTCGCATGTCGCCAGGATCGCGGTGGGCCGCGGATCGGCGCTGAGAATCGATGTCGCGGCGTCGATGATCATCTGGGGATTGTTCGGCGTGTAACGCAGCCAGGCCTTCGGCAGGTCGAGGCCAGCCGCTGCCAGGGCTTCGCGCGCGCCGAGGACGCGATCGCGCGCGCTCGAGACGGCGCCCCGCGGCTCGCTCTGTCGATGCGAGGTGGCAGCTGCCGTCAAGACGACGAGGCCGATGCGGGTGTGTCTGCGGGCGATGAACAATTCCACGGCTTCGCGGGCGCCGCCGCGATCATCCGTGGTCACCGCGCTGACCGGAATATCCGCGATGCGGCGGTCGAGCAGCACCATGCGTCCCTCGCCGGCGCCGGCCTTCTGCAGATGCTCGTTATGGTCGGGCGAGGACGGCACCACGATCATGCCGGCGACGCGCTTTTCCATCAGGGTCTGCACCGCCTCGACCTCGGTCTTGAGATCGTCGTCCGTGTTCACGATCAGGGTCTGGTATCCGAGGGAAGCGCAGGTATCGATGATGGCCCGGGCCGCACTGGCGAAGAAGGAATTGCTGATGTCGGCGAGCACCACACCGATGACCTGGGTGCGACCTGCCCGCATGGCCCGGGCCGCTTCGTTGAGCCGGTAGTTCAGCGTCCGGGCCGCCGCCGCGACGCGCTCGCGCGTCTCCTCGGTGACCAGGCCATAGCCGCCGAGAGCGCGGGCCGCCGTTGCGCGGGAAACCTTGGCAAGACGTGCCACGTCCAGGAGGCGGGCAGGACGGGAAGGGCCGGCTCGTGGGCTTTCCTCGTCGGTTTTCTTGTTTTGGGTCATGCCTCTACTTGGTGCAGGAGGCTTTCTTTGGCCAAATTGAAAAGTATTCGCTGTCGCGGGAAGCCTGCCTACTCCCTTTACGGTAGAAAGGCAAACCATCCGCGTCTGCTGGTGGACGATGCTGCCCGGTCAAGCTCAGGCCGTCGGTTGTTCAGCAAAGTTTGGAAATAGTCGACCTTCTTAAAGTCATCGGATCGCCGCGATGGCAGCGGACACCTCGCCGATACTGCTGCCACCCTGAATGGGGGAGGCGGTGGTGGTGGAGCAGGACCTTGACCCTGCACGGGTCGTTTTCAATCGTTTCGGCCTGGGGCCTCGCCCCGGCGACCTGGCGAGGCTGGGCGGCGACCCGCGCGCGGCGTTGCGGGCGGAGCTTGCCAAACCCGATATTGCCCTGATCCCGGTTGCGGCGGATGCCGACCGCCTGCCGGGCAGTGCCGCGGCCATCCAGGCCGTCATGAACGAAAACCTGCAGCGCAAGATGGAGCGGATGACGGCGCCCGCCGCCGTCCAGATGGACCCGGAAGGCAAGCCCGCTATATCCGCCGCTCCCGCCCCGCAGGGGCCGATGAAGCCGGAGCCGCCCGTCGAGGCCAGGCTGCTGAAGGCGGAAGCGCAGGCGCGCTTTGCCAAGGCGATGGCGGCGGAAATCGGCTTCGTCGAGCGCCTCGTCGCCTTCTGGTCCAACCATTTCTGCGTCTCGGCCGCCAAGGACAACATCGTGCGCGCGGCGGCGGGCGCCTTCGAGCGGGAGGCGATCCGCCCCTTCGTGCTGGGCCGCTTTGCCGACATGCTGGTGGCCGTCGAGCATCATCCGGCCATGCTCTATTACCTGGATAACCAGCAATCCATCGGCCCAGGCTCGCGGGCGGGGCGCAATCATAACCGTGGCCTGAACGAGAACCTCGCCCGCGAGATCCTCGAACTGCATACGCTTGGTGTCGGCAGCGGCTATAGCCAGGCCGACGTGACCGCCTTCGCGCGCATCCTCACCGGCTGGATGGTGGCGGGGCGGGAAGGGCGGCTCGGCGAGCCCGGCAGCTTCGTCTTCAATGCCAACACGCATGAGCCCGGCGACCAGGTCTTCTTCGGCAAGACCTACCCGGCCGGCGGCATGGGCCAGGCCGAGGCCGTGCTCAACGATATTGCCCGCCATCCCGCCACCGCCCGGCATATCGCCACGAAGATCGCGCGCCATTTCATCGCGGACGATCCACCACCTCAGATGGTCGCACGCCTGGCGGAGACGTTCGCCAAGACGGATGGCGATCTTCGCGCCATCGCCGTGGCGCTGGTCAACGCGCCGGACGCCTGGTCGCAGCCGCTGGCGAAGATGCGCTCTCCCCTCGATTTCGTTCTCGCCCTGCGCCGCGGTATCGGTCCCGGTTCCGAGGCCGATCCCGGGCAGACCCTCAATTGGCTGGCGGTGCTGGGCGCGCCCCTGTGGCAGCCGCCCGGCCCGAACGGCTTTTCCGATCTCGTCGATGCACAGGCCTCCCCGGCGGGCATGGCGATGCGCCTCGATATCGCCTCGCAGGCGGCGCGCCAGGCCAGGACTCTTGCCGAGCCTGCCGATCTCCTGGAAGCGCTCATCGGTCCCTCGGTATCAGCCGAGACGCGCGATGCCGTCATCCGCGCCGAGTCGCGCCAGCAGGCGGTGGCGCTGCTCTTGATGGCTCCCGAGTTCCAGAGGAGATAGCCATGGATTCATTGTGCGAGCGTCCGCATCCCTCCCGCCGCGCTGTCCTGCTGGCCGGCGGCGCCCTGTTCGGCTGGGCCTATCTGCCGCGTTTTGCCCGAGCGGCCGGGACAAGGGATCCGCGCCTGGTCGTGCTCGTGCTGCGTGGCGCGCTGGACGGGATCTCGACCGTGGCGCCGGTCGGTGACCCCGATTATCGCGGATCGCATGGCGATATCGCCCTGGCGCTGGACGGGCCGCATCCGGCCCTGCCCCTGGATGGGTTCTTTGCTCTCCATCCGGCCATGCCGACCTTTGCCCGGCTGTTCCAGGCCCGGCAGGCTCTGGTGGTGCATGCCGCTGCCACCGGCTATCGCGAACGCTCCCATTTCGACGGGCAGGACGTGCTGGAGAGCGGCTTTCCGGGGCCGGGCCATACCGCGACGGGCTGGCTCAACCGCGCTCTCGCCGCCCTTCCTGCCGGCGACCGCGTCGCGCCGCAGGGCGGTCTCGCCGTCGGGCCCTCGACGCCCCTGGTGATGCGGGGTGCCGCGCCGGTGCTCGGCTGGGCCCCGCAAGTGCTGCCGGATGCGGGCGATGATCTCGCCGCGCGGCTTCTCGATCTCTACGACCACCGCGATCCGGTCCTCGCCTCCGCCTTGCGCAGGGGGCTGGAGGCCGAACGCATGGCGGCCGGAGACGGCATGGGCATGACCAGGCGCAAGGGAGGTCTCGACAGTGCCGCCGGCATGCGCCAGGCCGCCGAAGGAGCGGCCCGCCTGATTGCGGCCGATGACGGGCCACGCGTGGCGGCGCTGGCCTTCGACGGCTGGGACACCCATGTCAACGAGGGCGGGGCGACCGGCCGGCTCGCGACCTTGCTTGGTGGTCTCGATGGTGCCTTTGCGGCGTTCGAGAGCGGCCTGGGGCCGCATTGGAAAGATACGATCGTGGTCGCCGTCACCGAATTCGGTCGCACTGCGCGCATCAATGGCACCGAAGGGACCGATCACGGCACCGGCACGGTCATGCTGCTGGCGGGCGGTGCGGTCAAGGGAGGGCGCGTCGTCGCCGATTGGCCGGGCTTGAAGATCGCCCAGCTTCACGAGGGCCGCGATCTCAAGCCGACCACGGATGTGCGCAGCGTGCTGAAGGGATTGTTGGCCGACCAGTTCGGCCTCTCGCCAATGGTGCTGGGATCGACTGTTTTCCCGGATTCGCTGCCGGTTCAACCGCTGGCCGGACTTGTTGCCTGAACCGCAGGGATCGCAATCAAATCAGTCAATCGGTTCGAGATTGTGGCCAAATTCGGCGTCAGCGTCACAAGAATTACTGATTTCTTAGGAAGAAATATTTGAAATAAACCATTGTTGTTCATCTGGCCTTAAGGCGTCAGCCGATATTTTACTGACAATGCTGGGGTAATCAAATCGGAGTTCCTGTTACAATGACGATGAAGATCTGCCTTTCAGCCGCGATTCTTTGCGTGACGACAGCATTGGCGGTCACGCCGGCCTCTGCCGGCGATGGCCGCACCGGTGCTTTCGTCGGCGGTGCAGCGCTTGGCGCGGTCGGCGGCGTCCTGCTCGGCCAGGCACTGGCCGACCGTCCCGCCCCGCCGCCGCGGCCTGCGCCGGTGTATGAGCCGGCCCCGGTCGCCTATGATCCCTATGTCGACCGCCTCGATCGCCTGCATGCAGGCTGCGACAGGGGCGACCGCCGGGCCTGCGTCCAGTTCGGCGAAATGATCGGCGCCCATCGCGAGCGCGTGGCGGAATGGCGCCGTACCCATCCGGACTTCTTCGAGTGGGAATGAAGCATTTTGCGTCGGGGGAACGGGTGGGCGCTTTGGAAACGCCCGTTTCCCAATTATCCATGTGATACGAGCCGAAGAAGGTTCAGCCGGTCGGCCTCATCGTGATCATGCAGGCAATGCCGGCGCTCACCGTGAGGCGCTGGTTGAGGCAGCGGATGGTGGCGAAGCCCTCGGTAACGACCCGGGCCTTGCCGATGTCGCCATCGGCATCGCCGCGCATCACGCCGAGATCGAGTGTGTCCTGCTCGATGTCGTAGTCGCTCTTTTCCGGCCCGATCGCATGCAACAGGCTTTCGAGGTGGGCGGTGAAGTTGATCAGGTCCGCCGGGCTGGCCCGGTCACCCACCAGGCCGATCGAATCGACTACATCGCCGGCGAGGACGATGGTCATCGAGGTGGGCGAACGGGATGTGCCGATCGAGCCGGTGACATCACCTCTCGGCGTGATCGTCGTCAGATATTCGGCGTCGCCGAAGGTGCAGGCATAGGACTCGTCGTCCTTCCCGCGACAGGCACGGATCGGATCCAGCCCGTCCCGGACGAGGCGCACATCGAACAGGTCGATCAGGCGCCGCTCCGTCAGCGGTGCGGATTGGGCCTGGGCTGCGCCGAACAGGGCGCTCGCAAAGAGGATAGATGGCAGCAGGCGCATGGCCGTAGCGAACTCCGGCCCCCCGAGGGGATTAAGCACCCGCCACCTTAAACATTGATGAAAGCGGCCGGACGATGCCGCTCGTCAAAGCACCCTGCCGCCTCAGGCCGCGCGGACTTCCTGTACTTCCGGCACGAAATGACGCAGCAGGTTCTGGATGCCGTTGCGCAGCGTGGCCGTGGAAGAGGGGCAGCCCGAGCAGGCGCCCTTCATGGCGAGATAGACTACGCCTTCGCGATAGCCGCGGAAGGTGATGTCGCCGCCATCGGCCGCCACGGCCGGGCGCACGCGGGTCTCGAGCAGGTCCTTGATGGTCTCGACCGTGTCCTCGTCGGCCTCGTCGAAGAACTCCTCGCCTTCCTCCAGCGGCGCGACATCCTTGTTGAGGATGGGCACGCCGGAAAGGTAGTGCTCCATGATCGCGCCGAGCACGGCAGGCTTGAGGTGTTGCCATTCCACGCCCGAGCGGGTGATGGTGATGAAGTCCGAGCCGAAGAACACGCCGGCGACGCCCTCGATGGAAAAGAGCTTCTGCGCCAGCGGCGATTGCGCGCCCTCGGCGGCATTCGTCATGTGCAGCGTGATGCCTTCGGGCAGCACTTCGCGGCCGGGCAGGAATTTGAGGGTCGAGGGATTCGGCGTCGCCTCGGTCTGAATGAACATCTGTCTCTCCGCTCCAAGGGCCGGGTCAAGGCCGGCCAGGACCTCGCAATTATAGGAGAAGCTGCGATTTGGGCGCAATGCCCTCCACCGCTTCGACCAGCTTGTCGAGATCCTGCGGGCGCGACAGGCGATGGTCGCCATCCTTGATCAGCGTCACCGTCACATCGTCCTCGGCCAAGCTCTCGACCAGCGCCATGGCATGCTGCCAGGGCACGTCCGGATCCTCCATCCCCTGCAATATATGGACGGGGCAGCCGGTTTTCACCATGTCGCCGAGAAGAAGATGGTTGCGGCCTTCCTCGATCAGCGCCCGGGTGATCGGATAGGGCTCGGGCGAATAGTCGGATGGGCGCAGCCAGGCGCCCTTGTCGATGATCTCGCGTTTCACCGCATCGGGAAACTGGTCCCACATCAGCCTTTCGGTGAAATCGGCAGCGGGGGCAATCAGCACCATTCCGGCCGGTGCCAGCGGCGTGCCGGCCAGGGCCCGCGCGGCGAGAAGGGCGATCCAGCCTCCCATTGAGGAGCCGACCAGGATCGGCGGCGTCTTCACGCCTTCGCGGATCACGGCCAGGGCGTCCTCGAGCCAGGAGCCGATGGTACCCTCCTCGAAGCGGCCGCCTGATTCGCCATGGCCGGAATAATCGAATCGCGTCACCGCCCGGTGATGGCGCGCGCCCCACTCGGCCAGAAAACTGGCCTTGGTCGCCTGCATGTCGGAGCGGAAGCCGCCGAGCCATACCACATCCGGGCCGCGTCCGGGCTGGTGACGCCAGGCAATCGCACGGCTGGACGGGCCTTCGCCGACGCTGATCATGGCGGGGTTGCTGGTCATCCGGTCACTTCCTCTTGCTGGTGCGGCGGCGCGTTCTGGTGGGACGCCCGAAAAAATATGCGGGGCCGGCCCGAAAATCCTGCGCTGCATCACCTTTCATTTAGAACATGGGGCGCTCTATAGAGGGTGTCATGGACGAAGGTCCATTGGCCACCCTCATCATCACGCCGAACCAAGCCGGAAAAATCTGCACCCATGTCCGATTTCTCGTCCAAAGCTCGCCCGGTCGGCCGACGGCCGAAGGAGGAACGCTTTGCCGGTATCACCGTGCTGCAGATCATTCCGGCCCTGGATGCCGGCGGTGCCGAGCGCACCACCATCGACATCGCGGATGCGCTGACGCGGGCGGGTGCCCGGGCCCTGGTCGCCACCGAAGGCGGCCGGCTGGTCGGCGAACTGCAGGCCCGTGGCGGCCTTTGGATCCCGTTCAATGCCTCGACCAAGAATCCGCTGCGCATCTGGGGCAATGCCCGGCGGCTGGAACGCCTGGTGCGCGAGGAGAAGGTCGATCTCATCCATGCCCGCTCGCGCGCGCCGGCCTGGTCGGCCCGCCTCGCCACCAAGAAGCTCAACCTGCCCTTCGTCACCACCTATCATGGCGCCTATTCGGCGAGTTCCGAATGGAAGAAGCGCTATAACGGCGTGATGGCGCAGGCCGATGTCGTCATCGCCAATTCGAACTTCACCGCCGCCACCATCAAGGAAAACTGGCCGGAGGCGGCGGAGCGCCTGCGCGTCATCCATCGCGGTACCGACCTGACGGCCTTCACGCCTTCCGCCGTGTCTTTCGAGCGCGTGGAGACGCTGCGCCGGGCCTGGAACGTGGCGCCGCATCAGCGCATCGTGCTGCTGCCCGGCCGTCTCACCGGCTGGAAAGGCCAGCGCGTGCTGATCGACGCCGCCGCCATCCTCAAGCAGAAGGGTATCGAAGACACCGTCTTCGTCCTGGCGGGCGATGCCCAGGGCCGGGACGGCTATGTCGCCGAGCTCGAGACGCGCATCGCCGAGCGCGGCCTCAAGGGGCTGGTGCTGCGCGTCGGCCATTGCTCGGACATGCCGGCCGCCTATCTCTCCGCGGCAGCGGTCGCCATTCCGTCCACCAGCCCGGAGGCGTTCGGACGCACGGCGGTGGAAGCGCAGGCGATGGGCTGCCCAGTGGTGGTGGCCGACCATGGCGCCACCTCCGAAACCGTGCTGGCTCCGCCGGAGATCGTCGGCAATCTGCGTACGGGCTGGCGCACGCCGGTGGGCGATGCCGAAGCCCTGGCTGAGGCCCTGCACGAGGCGCTGACCCTGGGCGCCTCGGCCCGCGATGGCCTCGCGGCGCGTGCCCGCGCGCATGTCGAGGCACATTTCTCGCTGGACGTGATGTGCAATGCCACGCTCGATGTCTATGCCGACCTTCTGATGAAGAGCCGCAAGCTCAAAGACGAGTGAGCGAAAAGCCGCGAATTGTTCGCCGCATGGCGAGCCCGTGACAGTCTATCGGGCTGATTTGTGATCTAAATTTCGCGCAGCGGGCATGAAAGCGTTGACTTCCGGGCGCTTCGGCAACATCTTCCCGCATCCGGGCGCGGGCTTCGACGCGAAGCCGTCGGCTCGCCCAAATCAATTCATGGTAGAGGAGTTTACCGCCATTCGTCGCCCTATGAGGACAAACGCACCCGTCGTCAAGGACGGCCCGCGCATCAATGAGGAGATTCGGAACCGCGAAGTCATGCTGATCGATCAGGACGGGCAGAATCGCGGTGTCACCGACACCAGGGCGGCGATCGCCATGGCCTTTGAAGCCGGACTGGACCTGGTCGAAGTGGCAGCCAATGCCGAGCCGCCGGTCTGCAAGATCATGGACTACGGCAAGTTCAAGTTCAACGAGCAGAAGAAGGCCGCCGAGGCCCGCAAGAATCAGAAGACGGTCGAGATCAAGGAGATCAAGCTCCGCCCGGCCATCGACGATCACGACTATGACGTCAAGATGAAGGCCATGAAGCGCTTCTTCGAGGAAGGCGACAAGGTCAAGGTCACCTTGCGCTTCCGTGGCCGTGAAATGGCGCATCAGGAGATCGGCTATCGCCTGCTCAACCGTGTCAAGGACGACACCGGCCTGATCGCCAAGGTGGAATCCGATGCCTCGCTCGAAGGCCGCCAGATGGTGATGGTGCTGGCACCGCGCTGATCGAGCCGGATGGATGGAGTGTCGACCACTGGTCGACATCCTTCTTGTCGGCAAAGGCGGTGGCGCCAAGATTGTCGATCTCTCGGCTCCATCGATTGATGGAGCGTGGTCGACGTTCTAGATCTAATGCGGTTCCGGGCCGCCATCGTCGCGCCATGTTCAGGGCACAGGAACAGACAGTTCATCTGTTTCATGCCGTCCCATGGTCCGTTCCCTGACATTACGGCGTTTCGCCTTTCTGACCCTTGTCGTCGCAGGTGGCGTCTTCGTCGACGCCAAGGTGTTGCCGCGCTGGTTTCCGCAGGCCTTTGGCGGGGTCTGGGGTGGATTGGCCGCCCCCGACAATGCCAATGTGCCCGCTTCCTTGCGCGACCTTCCGGTCGTCCTGGTCAAGGGCAGGCGCGATGATGGCCCCGTTGCTATCCTGCTATCGGGCAATGGCGGCTGGTGGGGCATCGATGACGGTATCGCCGAGGGGCTTGCCCGCGCCGGCGTGACCACGGTCGGCCTGAACAGCCTGGCCTATTTCATCCATCGCCGCTCCCCCGACGAGGTCGCGGCCGCGATCGACAGGATGGCCGCCTCGATCGGCCCCGACAGGCCGGTCATCCTGGTCGGCTATTCCTTCGGCGCCGATATCGCTGCCACGATTTATACCCGCCTCTCCGACGACCTGCGCGCGCGCATTCGCCAGGTCTCGCTACTCGGCCTCTCGCGGGAAGCCGACTACGCCGTCGGTTTCATGAAGGTCGCCGGCGGGCGCAGGGCGACCATCCCGGCCGTCGACGCCATTGACGGCCCCCATATCCAGTGCTTCCACGGCGCCGATGAAGGCGCGCGGTCGGGCTGCAACGATGTCGATGCCGCAAAGGTGCAGGTGGTCGAAGTCCCCGGCGGGCACCATTTCGACGGTGACTACGACAGGATTGCCAGCCTCATCCTTGAAGGCATGCCGGCGTCGCCGAGCAGCGATCCGATCCGTTATGCGGGGATGGATCGATTCGCCTGGCTGGCCCATCCCGTCGGGATGGAGACGCAGGCGAGCAAACGCTGAAACGATTGAATCGCCGGGTTCCGCTATTTATGTGTGTGCGGCAGGTCCTGGAGCAGAGCACATTCCGGTGGAAGGTTCTTTCGCCCAGTTCCTGGAGTGTTTTGCGATCTGGCTGACTCGCCACGGCGTTTTGTGATTTCCTGGAATCGCCAAGAATCGCAAAGACGCGTCCAAACAAAGAGTTAGGGCAAATAGCCGTTCACACTTGGACGCGTTTTGCTCTAGGAATCGCAAAGCTTTGGCACAATGCGATAATGGCTCCAGGCGGATCGATCCATGTCCACTCCCCTCGTCGGCAAGCGTATTCTTCTGATCATCGGTGGCGGTATCGCGGCCTATAAGGGCCTCGAACTGATTCGCCGCCTGCGCGAGCGCGGTGCCGATGTGCGGGCCATCCTGACCAAGGCCGGCGAAGCCTTCGTCACACCGCTCTCCGTCTCCGCCCTCACCGGCGACAAGGTCTATACCGACCTGTTCTCGCTGACGGACGAGGCCGAGATGGGGCATATCGAGATGTCGCGCGATGCCGACCTACTGGTGGTGGCGCCGGCGACGGCCGATCTCCTCGCCAAGATGGCGCAGGGGCTCGCCAATGATCTTGCCTCCACCACGCTTCTGGCCACCGACAAGAGCGTGCTGGTCGCCCCGGCCATGAATGTGCGCATGTGGCTGCATCCGTCGACCCAGCGCAACATCGCCCAGTTGCGCGAGGACGGTGTGCTCTTTGTCGGCCCGAATGACGGTGAGATGGCCTGCGGCGAATACGGGCCGGGACGGCTGGCCGAGCCCCTGGAGATCGTCGCTGCGATCGAAAAGGCCCTGGCGGGCCCGACCTTCATTCCGCTGCCTGGTTCGGTGGCTGCCGATACGCGCCTGCTGCCGGCACTGCCGCTTGCCGGCAAGCATGTACTGGTGACGGCCGGGCCGACGCATGAGCCGATCGATCCCGTGCGCTACATCGCCAACCGCTCCTCCGGCAAGCAGGGCTATGCCATTGCGGCGGCGGCCTTGGCCGCGGGGGCTCGCGTCACCCTGGTCTCGGGGCCGGTTGCGCTGCTGCCGCCGCCGGGGGTGAACCTGGTGCCGGTGGAGACAGCGCGCGAAATGCTGGATGCCGTCAGCACTGCGCTGCCGGCCGATATCGCCATCTTTGCGGCAGCGGTGGCCGATTGGCGCGTGGCCGATGCCGGTGCCCAGAAGATCAAGAAGGGCGCCGAGGCCACGCCGAGCTTTTCGCTGGTGGAAAATCCCGACATTCTCGCCACCATCGCAAAGGACAAGGCGCACCGGCCGTCCTTGGTCGTCGGTTTCGCGGCGGAGACCGAGCATGTCGTCGAGCATGCCAAGGCCAAGCTCGCCCGCAAGGGCTGCGATCTCATCGTCGCCAACGATGTCTCGCCGGAGAGCGGCGTGATGGGCGGGGACCGCAACCGCGTTCATCTCGTCTCCGCCTCGGGCATCGAGACCTGGCCCGACATGGACAAGGATGCGGTCGCCCGGGCTCTGGTGGCTCGTTTTGGCGAATTGGCCAGTGCCGCGGCGTGACCGGGGGCCGGTCTTCGGGGCCTGACCGAAAACCGGGGGAACCTCGACTTTTTGCCATCACCGGGCTTGTCCCGGTGATCCTGGGATCCCAGTCTCGATGGGGTTGCGGTATCGGGATGCCCCGGACGAGGCCGAGCATGGCAAAGGTGGAGTTATTCCGGGCCGTGTTGCGAGTTTTGAGACAGGCTCTTCAGACCCATCGACGCCGTCACCTGTCCCCACGATTTTGAAACAGGCGGGTCTGAAGACCCGCCCTCCACGCAGGATTGCCATGACCCTGACCATTCCCGTCAAGAAACTCGCCCATGCCGCCGACCTGCCGCTGCCCGCCTACCAGAGCGAGGGGGCGGCAGGTCTCGACCTGCCGGCAGCGCTGGGTCCGGGGGAAACCCTGGTTCTTGCACCGATGATGCGTGCTCTGGTGCCGACCGGGCTGGTTTTCCAAATTCCACAGGGCTATGAAGGACAAGTGCGCCCACGTTCCGGATTGGCTGTGAAAAGCGGAATTACCGTTTTGAACGCACCCGGTACGATAGACGCCGATTATCGCGGTGAGATTAAAGTCGCCCTGATCAATCTGAGTGTAGAATCTTTTGCCATCACCCATGGCATGCGAATCGCCCAGTTGGTCATTGCCCCGGTGACGTTGTCTGTCCTGGTCGAAACGGCGGAAGTCGATTCGACCGTTCGCGGCAGCGGCGGCTTCGGTTCGACGGGCACCGCAACCTAAAGCGTTTTGCGGTTCGAAAGAATCATTCGAATCGCAAGGACGCGTCGGAACGAGAAGTCAGAGGAAATGGGCGTTCAGTCTTGAACGCTCTTTGCTCTGGAATAGGACCGTATCAGGGGGTCGACATGCAGTTGCTTTCGCGCCGTTCCTTGCTTGGCCTCGCCGCCGTGGTCGATATCGCCCACCATTCGAGGCCCACGCCGGTCGCCGCCAAGGCTCTTGCTTCCCGGCATGCCTTGCCGCCGCGCCATCTGGAAACCTTGCTGCAGACCCTGGTGCGCCACAATATTCTCAAGGGGGTGCGCGGTCCGCGGGGCGGCTATGAACTGGCCCGCGAGCGGCGGCGCATCAGCGTCGGCGACATCGTACGCGCGGCGATGACCGATGCCGCCGGCGAGGATGATCCGGCGCCTGTCTCCACCCTGGTCGACCAGGTTATCGCCCCGGCGGTGAACCAGGCCTCGCAATCCTTCCTGGCCGAACTCGACCAGATCACCGTCGAGGATCTTTGCCGGGATGCCGAGCGCAAGCATGTCTTTGGCGGCACGCCTGCGAATATCGACTTTGCGATCTGAAAAACTTGGCGATCTAAAAACATTAGAAATATGTAATTCAACATAAACCTCGACATTTTCGTGGATTAATGTTGAATTCCAGCCGCTTTCAATCAAGGACGTTCCCCATGGCGAATGCCAATCATGTGCCCGGCCGCGGCCGCATCTACCAGTCGATCACCGAGACCATCGGCGACACGCCGCTGGTGCAGCTCAACCGGCTGGCCAAGGCCAAGAACGTCAAGGCGCGCATCCTCGCCAAGCTCGAATTCTTCAACCCGATCGCCAGCGTCAAGGATCGTATCGGCGTCAGCATGATCGATGCGCTGGAGAAGTCCGGTCATCTCAAGCCCGACACCGTGCTGGTGGAGCCGACCTCCGGCAATACCGGCATCGCGCTCGCCTTCGTCGCGGCCGCCCGCGGCTATCGCCTGATCCTCGTCATGCCGGAATCGATGTCGATCGAGCGCCGCAAGATGCTGGCCCTGCTCGGCGCCGAATTGGTGCTCACTCCGGCTGCCCAGGGCATGCGCGGCGCGGTCGCCAAGGCCGAGGAGATCGTCAAGGAACTGCCGAGCGCCATCATTCCCCAGCAGTTCCGCAATCCCGCCAATCCCGAGATCCATCGCCTCACCACGGCCGAGGAGATCTGGAACGACACCAAGGGTGACATCGACTATTTCGTCTCGGGCGTGGGCACCGGCGGCACCATCACCGGCGTCGGCCAGGTGCTCAAGCCGCGCAAGCCCGATCTCAAGATCGTCGCTGTGGAGCCGGAGGATTCGCCGGTGCTGTCGGGCGGCCAGCCCGGCCCCCACAAGATCCAGGGCATCGGCGCCGGCTTCGTGCCCGACGTGCTCGATCGCTCGGTGATCGACGACATCATCACCGTCGGCAACCAGACCTCCTTCGACACCGCCCGCCTCCTCGCCCGCATCGAGGGCATCCCCTGCGGTATTTCTTCGGGTGCGGCAGTTGCCGCGGCGCTGGAATTGGCGGCCCGCCCTGGCATGGACAACAAGTCCATCGTGGTGATCGTGCCCTCCTTCGCCGAGCGCTACATTTCCAGCGCCCTGTTCGAAGGGCTGTAAGGCGACCTGCCTGCCACGCAAAACACCCCCGGTCAGGCACTGGCCGGGGGTGTTTTGTCAGGTCATATGGTTCGCGTCTTTCCGGTGCACGGGCATCCTGCCCGTTCTATCTCACCGGCAAACGGTACGTTTCCAAGGACGGGCATCGCGACATGCAAACATGTCGCTGTGATGCCCGTGCACCCGGAGACGGCTCGATCAGATCCAGCTGTCGTCGCTGCCGCCGGAATCGTCCGAATCGTAATCGCCATCATCGTCGTCGTCATTCGAATCGTAGCTGGCGTCGCGCACATTGTCGTCGTTGTCGCGGCCCTTGTCGGCGTTTTCGTTGATGATGGTCTCGTTGATGGTGGTGTTGCCTTCGCCCCAGGGAGCAGAGCTGCCGCCGCCGAACAGGCCACCGCCGCCGCCGAACATCGAGCGCACGCCTTCGAACAGCAAGGCGCCGCCGGCGACGCCGGCCGCCGTCTGCAGGGCGCCCTGCAGGAAGCCGCCGCCACGGGCGGGCTGCTCGGCCTGCTGCGGAGGCACCTGCCCTGGCTGAGCCTGGTTGCGCTGGCCACCGAAGCCCTGCAGGGCCGAGCCGGCGCGCTCGAGGATGGATTGCGGCTGTGCAGGCTGCTGGGGCGCCTGCGGAGCTTGTTGCGCTTGCTGGGAGGCCGTTTCGGCGGCCTGCACCTTGGCATGCGCCTCGCGCAGGGCGTGGTCCTGCACCAGGACGGTCTGCACCAGCGCATAGGCTGCGCCGGGCGACCGAGCCATCTCCGTCGCGATGGCGGCTTCCGCCTCGTTATCGCGCCCGGTCGGGGCGGAACTGCGCAGGCGGTTGAACAGGTCCTCGATGAGGGCTTTTTCGTTGGGGGTCATCCTGACTCTCCTTCGCGGCTGCTTCCTGAGGGGGTAGGCCGCAACGCCTCCCATGTGGGTGCTGCACCTCAATCGGACAAGAACCGGCCAGAATTGGGGCGCGTTACAAAGGAGTAATGCCCCGGAGCGCGGACATCCTGTCCGCTCTTGAAACGATACGCTGCCAGGAAATTCGTTTGCCTTCGGCTTTTGCAGAGAAAAACGGGCGTTGTCCTATCCTGATATCTGATTGTTTCAAGAGCGGACAGGATGTCCGCGCTCCAGGCCTCAATGCGCTTCTTCCCAGTTGCCGGCGGCCCGCGCTTCGACCTGCAGCGGCACCTTGAGCTGCAGGGCCGGAAGGGCTGCATGCTCCATCACCTGGGAGACCACCGGCAGCGTCGCCTCGACTTCCTCCTCGGGTGCCTCGAAGACGAGTTCGTCATGCACCTGCAACAGCATCTTGGCCGAGAGCCCGGCTTTGAGGAGGGCGGCGTCCATCCGGCTCATGGCGCGTCGGATGATGTCGGCGGCCGAACCCTGGATCGGGGCGTTGATGGATTGGCGCTCGACGAAGGCCCGCTCGGACGGATTCTTCGATTCGATCGCCGGAAAATGCATCTTGCGGCCGAAGACGGTCTCGACATAGCCATTCGCGCGGCATTCGGCCTTCATCCGGTCCATGTAGTCGCGGATGCCGGGGAAGCGTTCGAAATACTTCTTGATATAGGCGCTCGCCTCCTCGCGGGGAATCGAGAGCTGATTGGCGAGCCCGAAGGCCGAGATGCCGTAGATGATGCCGAAATTGATGGCCTTGGCGCGCCGCCGCACCAGCGGGTCCATGCCCGCGACCGGCACGCCGAACATCTCCGAAGCCGTCATGGCGTGAATGTCGACGCCGTCCTCGAAGGCCTTGGTCAGCTGCGGGATCTCGGCGACGTGGGCGAGCACGCGCAGCTCGATCTGCGAATAGTCGGCCGAGATCAGCTTGGCGCCGGGAGCGGCGATGAAGGCCGAGCGGATCTTGCGGCCTTCCTCGGTGCGCACCGGAATGTTCTGCAGGTTGGGCTCGGAGGAGGACAGGCGGCCGGTGGTGGTCGCCGCCAGGGAGTAGGAGGTGTGCACCCTGCCCGATTTCGGGTTCACATAAGTGGGCAGGGCATCGGTATAGGTCGATTTGAGCTTGGTGAGCTGGCGCCAGGCCACGATGCGCCGCGGCAGTTCCAGGCCCTGGTCGGCCAGGTCCTCCAGGACCTGGGCCGAGGTCGCCCATTGGCCGGTGGGGGTCTTCTTGCCGCCGGGCAGTCCCATCTTGCCGAACAGGATGTCGCCGAGCTGCTTGGGTGAGCCGACATTGAAGTTCTCGCCGGCAAGCTCGTGGATCTCGGCCTCGAGCCGGGCGGCGCTCTGGGCGAATTCGCCGGACAAGCGCGCCAGGATCTGGCGATCGATCATGATGCCGCGCGATTCCATCTTGGCGAGCACGGCGACGAGCGGACGCTCCAGCGTCTCGTAGATGGTGACCAGCCCCTCGGCGACCAGGCGGGCCTTGAGCAGCAGCCACAGGCGCAGCGTGACGTCGGCATCCTCGGCGGCATAGGCGGTGGCGCGCTCGATGGTGACCTGGTCGAAGCCGATCAGCGACTTGCCGGAGCCGCAGACCTCGGAAAAGGCGATCGGCTTGTGGCCGAAATGACGCACGGACAATTCATCCATGCCGTGATTGCCGCGCCCGCCATCGACGACATAGGACATCAGCATGGTGTCGTCATAGGGCGCGACCTTGACGTTCTCCTCGCCCATCACCAGCGTGTCGTATTTCAGGTTCTGGCCGATCTTCAGCACGCCGGGATCTTCGAGCAGGCCCTTGAGCCGCTTCAGGGCCTCTGACACTTCGACCTGCCCGGCCATCATGCCGCCGCCGAACAGATCTGCCTTGTCGCGATGGCGCAGGGGCACGTAGCAAGCCTTGCCCGGCTCGACCGACAGGGAGAAGCCGACGAGATCGGCCTGCAGCGCGTCGAGCGAGGTGGTCTCGGTGTCGAAGGCGACATAACCGAGTTCGCGGGCCCTGCTGATCCAGCCGTCGAGCGCTTCCAGGCTGGCGACGGTTTCGTAGGAGCCGGCGTCGAAGGGAATGGCGGCGAGCCTGGCCTTGACGCTTTCCACCACGGCGGAGGGCGTGCCAGCCCCCGTGGCAACCGCAGGAACGGGAGAGACGCCGTCCGCGCCCGGCTTGGGCGCCGGCGTCCGGGCCGGGGCGGGCGAGAAATCGCTGTCGGGGATCTTCAGTGCCTCGTCGGCCGGAATATCGGCGACGTCGAGGCCGGCATCCTCGGCGATGCGGCGGGTCAGGGTGGAGAACTCCATCGCCTTCAGGAAGGCGATGGCGCCCTTGGCATCGAGGCCGGGGGCGATGAGATCCTCGATCGGCGTTTCCAGGGTGACGTCGGTGACGAGCTTCACCAGTTCGCGCGAGATACGGGCGAGCTTGATGTTTACGGGGTCGGTCAGGCTCTCGCGGCGCTTGGGCTGCTTGATCTCGCCGGCCCGGGCGAGGAGGCCTTCGAGGTCGCCATATTCATTGATCAGCTGCGCCGCCGTCTTGACGCCGATACCGGGCACGCCGGGGACATTGTCGGTGGAATCGCCGGCCAGGGCCTGCACATCGACCACCTTGTCGGGCGTCACGCCGAACTTCTCCAGCACCTCGGGCTCGGCGATCAGGCGCTCGGGACGCGAACCCTTGGCCTTCTGGTCGCCGGAAGCGGGATCGAACATCACCACGCCGGGCTGGATCAGCTGCATCAAATCCTTGTCGGCCGAGACGATGGTCACGTCGGCGCCGGCCTTGACGGCGATGTCGCAATAGGTGGCGATCAGATCGTCTGCCTCGTAGCGGGACTGCTCCACCGGCTTCAGGCCGAAGGCACGTACGGCAACCCGCATCAGCGGGAATTGCGGCACCAGCTCTTCCGGCGGCGGGGGACGGTGGCCCTTGTAGGGCGGGTAGATCTCCTTGCGGAAGGAGTCTTCAGATTTGTCGAAGATGATGCCGAGATGGGTGGGCTGCTTGCCCATCACCCCTTCCTTGATCATCTTGTGCAGCACGTTGCAGAACAGGCGCACCGCCCCCGTCGGCAGGCGGTCGGAGCGGTAATTGTAGCGGGCGTCCTGGTTGATCGACTGGAAATAGGCCCGGAAGATGAAGGATGAGCCGTCGACCAGGAAGACGTGGTCGCCCTTTCCGGGGGGGCGCGGAGCAGGAGTCATCAGGGCCTCGTCTTCGGTCTGTTCAGGACTGATTCTTGGAGCGCGATCATACAGGCTCGCATCGAGAAGGCGAGACCATGGATAAGTCCTCCCAGGAGGGCCCTCCCCGCGATTGCGCCCAACCTTCCGCGCCCCTACATTCGCCCCATGGCATTCTCATCCGAAGAGCTGGAGCGTTACGCCCGGCATGTCGTCATGCACGAGGTCGGCGGCGCCGGGCAACAGGCCCTGTCGCGGGCCCGTATCCTGGTGGTCGGCGCCGGCGGGCTCGGCGCCCCCGTGCTGCTCTATCTGGCGGCGGCAGGTGTCGGCACGCTCGGTATCGCCGACGACGATATCGTCTCGCTTTCCAACCTGCAGCGCCAGATCATCCATGCCACGCCCGATATCGGCCGTCCCAAGGTCGAGACGGCAAGCGAGGCGATCGCACGGCTCAATCCGCATGTGA
Source organism: Labrys sp. E2SS-1L (assembly GCF_057073705.1). Lineage (NCBI taxonomy): Bacteria > Pseudomonadati > Pseudomonadota > Alphaproteobacteria > Hyphomicrobiales > Xanthobacteraceae > Labrys > Labrys sp. E2SS-1L. The sequence continues at coordinate 1,064,646 of NZ_CP172712.1, forward strand.
CGGTGGTTCCGCATGCCCTGCGCATCGATCCCGCCAACGCCGCCGGCCTGATCGCTTCCTATGACCTGGTGATCGACGGCTCGGACAATTTCGACACCCGCTATGCCGTCTCCGATGCCTGCTTCTTCGGCCGCAAGCCGCTGATCATGGGGGCGCTCGGCGTGTTCGACGCCATGCTGACCACATTGCGGCCCTTCGAGAGGAATGCCGAAGGCGAGCCCAACCCGACCTGGCGCTGCCTTTTCCCCCAAAAGCCGCCGCCGGGCACCATTCCAAGCTGTTCGGAGGCCGGCGTGCTCGGCGCGCTTGCCGGCGTGGCCGGCTCGATGATGGCGCTGGAGGCGATCCGCGAGATCGTCGGCTTCGGCACCGGGCTCACCGGCCGCCTGATCCATCTCGATGCGCGCGACATGCGCTTCGGCGAAACCCTTTATGGCTGGGATCCCGACAACCCGCTGAATGGCGAAGCCGCGCAAGCAACGGGCGAAACGGCGATGGCGCTTCGCGGCTGAGTGTGGCATGTCTCGCTGCCATGACCGAACCGCGATCCTATAGCCGCGTCTTTCTGCGCGCCCTCAATCTCGAAGCCCATATCGGCTATTACGAGCATGAGAAGGGCGTAACCCAGCCCCTGGTCGTGGATGTCGAGCTGACGTTGGCCGAAGCCCGTTTCGGCGACGACGATATCGAGGGCACGATCGATTATGACAAGATCGCCGCCATCGGCCGGGACCTGGCCGCCAGCCATGTCGACCTGCTCGAGACGTTCGCCGAGCGGCTCGCGCAGCGCTGCCTTGCCTTCGACCGTGCTGCAACCGTGCGCGTGCATGTCGAAAAGCCGCGCGCCGTGCCGGGCGCCATGGCCGGCGTCGAGATCCTGCGCGTCAAGTAGCCGGCCGCGGCCGCGATAGCCATCCAACTCGATTACAATTTGGCAAGGCTGGGTTCCCAGGCCGGGCGCGTCCCTCTATTTTGCCCGCGATTGTTCAATCGGGTTGAGATTTTCCATGGAAAAAATGATCGAGCGCTGCCTTGTCGCCTCGCGCTGGGTGCTGGCGCCCTTCTATATCGGGCTGGTCATCGCCCTGTTCGTCGTCCTGCTGAAATTCGGGCAGGAACTGCTGCATTATGTCGTCGGCGCCTATGGCTTCACCACTGAGGAAACGGTGATCGGCGTGCTGGAGCTGGTCGATCTTGCCCTGCTCGGCAGCCTGATCCTGATCGTGATCTTCTCGGGCTATGAGAATTTCGTCTCGAAGATCGACGGCACCGAACATCTGTCCTGGCCGTCCTGGATGACCAAGGTCGATTTCGCCGGCCTCAAGCTCAAACTGCTGGCCTCGATCGTGCTGATCTCGGCCATCCAGCTCCTGAAGGGCTTCATGCAGATCGAGAAGCTGACCGACCGCGACCTTTATTGGCTGGTCGGCATCCACATGGTGTTCATGATCTCGGGCGTGTTGCTGGCCTTCTCGGACCTGTTGCAGGCCAAGGCGGGCCATCCCGACGATTGAGGTCGCGGCTTGGCGCTGCTCGACTGCCCATGCCGCCTTCGGCCGGAAGGCAGGCTTCGGGCCGTTTCTACGGCGCTGCGATGACCTGGCTGCAGGCGGCGGGCAGATCGCTCAGGGTGAGCTGGCGCGGCGGGTGCGGCGGCTTGGGGCGCGGCTTGGGATGCAGCACCGCATCCGAGAACCAGTAGTCGAGTTCCTTGCCGCAGCCCTCATCGCCTGTCGGCGGCTTCTGGGGCGTGCAGCTCGGGCTGCCGCGCGGGCAGGTGATGCGGACATGGAAATGATAGTCGTGCCCATACATCGGGCGCACCTTGCCGAGCCAGGAGCGGTCACCGGTGGCATCGCGGCACATCGCCTTCTTGATGGCGGCGTTGACGAAGATGCGTTCGACCGCCGGATCCTGGGCGGCGGCGCGCACGATGCCCATCTGGCCCGCGGTCCACGAGCGCGAAACGTCGAGCCGGTCCGGGCGCACCATCATCACGGCACTCTTGGTCTCGCGCTCGGCGACGCTGAGCCTGCGGTTCGGCATGGGCGTCAGCCAGATGTCGGCATCGAGCCCGATCTGATGCGAGGCATGGCCTGTCAACATCGGGCCGCCGCGCGGCTGCGCCATGTCGCCGATCAGGATGCCGGGCCAGCCGGCCACGGTCGGGGCCTTGGCCGCGAGATTCTTCACCACCCGGATGACGGCAGCATTGCCCCAGGCGCGATTGCGCGAGGGGCGCATGACCTGCCAGGTCGGTCCGTCGGCCGGCAGTTCCACGCCGTTCGACAGGCAGCCCTTGGCGTAGAAGCCGATCGAGCCGAGGCCGATATTGGCCGGCGTCTCGGCGCGGCCGAAGAGCTGCTTGGCGGGGGTGGCAGCCGTCACCGCGCCGAGCGGCGGCAGTTTGTAGCCGGGCGGGGTGATGTCCTGCGCCACGGCCGATCCCCCCATGGCCAGGAGCGGCAAGGCGGCCAGGGCCAAGCCGCATTTGAGCGACGGAAAGGTCCGGACGAAACGGCGCATGCGTGCTCCCGCGAAGTGATTCGTGACCGCATCCTATCCTGTCTTTTCCCAAACGGCAGCATCGAGCGGTAATCCCTCGGATTTCGGATCCCGCCGGCCGGAGCATGGAAACCGAAAATTAACCATGTTCGATTCATGCTTTGTTCGGCTCCGGGCGGACTTGCATCCTGTGCGAAAGCGCATGGCGAATAAGGGCCCGGTACGGCCAATGTCAGCGAACCGCATCGAGGAACCTGTCATGCCTGCCCCGCATCTGAGCGCGAAATTCCGCTGGATCGCCGTTGCCTTCACGCTCTTCGTCGCCGCGCTCTGCCAGCTGGCCCCGGCCTCCGCGGGCGTCGTGGCCAAGGTCGATATCGCCAGGCAGCGCATGACCGTGATCGTGGACGGCAATGTCGAGGCGGTCTGGGCCGTGTCGACCGCGCGGCGCGGCTATTATACCCCGCGCGGCATCTACCGCCCCAAGCTGCTCAAGCGCATGCATTACTCGAAGAAATACGACAATTCGCCGATGCCCTATTCGGTGTTCTTCAAGGGGGGCTATGCGGTGCACGGTACCTATTCGGTCAAGCAGCTCGGTCGTGCCGCTTCCCATGGCTGCATCCGGCTGGCGCCGTCCCACGCTGCAGCCCTCTACCAGCTCATCCGGCACCGAGGCATGTCGGATACGCGCGTGGTGATCGGCTAGCCGCTGGATTTCACCGAACTGGGCCGGTAATCGCCTCGAATCTGCATATCAGCCGTGCACATTCGCGCGAGAGGCCATTCCGCTCCTTGACGCTGGGCCGGTGCATTCCTAGCTTGAGGGCAACGGATATTTGCATGGCGATTCCGCCATTCCCGCTGTGGAGATTCTCGAAATGGGTGCCAACACGATCAAGGTCACGGATGCCTCCTTCGCCAATGACGTGCTGAATTCGGCTGAGCCGGTCGTCGTCGATTTCTGGGCCGAGTGGTGCGGTCCCTGCCGCATGATCGCGCCCGCCCTCGACGAGATCGCCACCGAGATGGCCGGCAAGGTCAAGATCGCCAAGCTGAACGTCGACGAGAACCCGCAGATCGCTTCGCAGTTCCGCGTGATGTCGATCCCGATGCTCATCGTGTTCAAGGACGGCAAGCCCGTCGCCCAGAAGGTCGGCGCCGCTCCCAAGGGCGAGTTGTCGCGCTGGGTTTCGGCCTCGGCGGCCTGAGGCGAAAACTCGCTTCAGCATCTGCTTTGTGAATGAAGGCGGCCTCCGGGCCGCCTTTTTCATGCCGCCAGCGTTGCCGCACGCAGGGCATCGGCATCGCCGATCTTCAGGCCGATCGCCTCGATCGCCTGGCGTGTCAGCGACACCAGTTCGGCATTGTCCCGGGCCAGCGTGCCGTCGGGGCGATGAAGGTTGTTCTCGAAGCCGACGCGGGCGTGCCCGCCAAGTCGGGCTGCGGCGGTGACGCAGGCTGCTTCCTGCGGCCCGAAGGCGCACAGGCTCCAGGGATCGAAGCGTGGCATGTCCTCGGCGAGGAAGGGCAGAAGATCGGCGGGGCTGGAGGTCTGGTCCGCCGTATAGCGGCCGAGAACATAGAGCACGGGCAGTTTTTCATAGGGGATGAGGCCCCGCTGCTGCATGTCGGCCAGGCGCACGGCTTCGTCCGGCGTGTAGAGGATGATCTGCGGCATGGCGCCGATCAGCCTGAGGAACAGCAGCAATTCGGCAAAGGCGGCTTCCTCAGCGGCAACGGGCACGAGTTCGCGCAAGGCAAGCGATACCGCCTCCGGCCTGGTGGCGCGGATGACGGCCCTTTGTTCCGCCGGTGAATAGAGGCCGAGCGCCTCGCTGGTGACCTGCACCACGAGATCCTTGCCCGTCACGGCGGCAATCGCGGCGATGACGGCGCGATAGGCCTCGGCATCGAGCAAATGGCTGCCATCCTTGCGCCGGACATGGACATGGATCATGGCCGCTCCGGCCTCGAGACAGGTTGCGGCCGTCTGCGCCAGGGCGGAGGCCGTCATCGGCAGGGCCGGGTGATCCGCTTTGGTCCGTCGGCCGCCATTGGGAGCGACGGCTATGAAACGGGGGGCGCAATCCAGCGTAGCCGACAAATCCGTCTCCGGGTAAGGATTCATTTGTATCAATACGATAGCATATGATACATTTGTTTCAATAATCCTTCCGACGGAGCACAGGGCATGACCAAGCTTGTGGATCTCGACGGCCTGGCCGAGGAGATCGTCAGGGGCTTTGACGCGATGCCGGCGCAGATCAAGGCAGCCGCGCGCTATGTGCTGGAGAATCCGCGCGATGTCGCTCTTCTGTCGATGCGGGAACAGGCCCGCCGTGCCGGCGTGCAGCCGGCGACCATGATGCGGCTGGCCCGGCAATTGGGTTTCGACGGTTACGAGGCCCTGCGGGAACGGCATGCCGATACGCTGCGGGAAGCGCCGACAGGTTTCGCGGGCCAGGCGGGCGACCATCTTACCCGGCAGGAGCGCGGCGGCGACGGAGACCTTGCCGCCGCCATGCTCGCCATGCTCGGCGCCCAGCTTGGTGGGCTTGCGACAGCCAAACCGCTCGCCGCATTTGCTGGCGCTGCGCAGGCGCTTGCTTCAGCACGCCGCATCCATTGCCTTGGCCTGCGGGCGAGCCATCCGGTCGCCTGGCACCTGCATTATGCACTCACCCTGATCGGCAGGCCCAGCGTGCTGCTCGACGGGATCGCCGCCACCGGCGCCGACGCCCTCATCGGTGCCGCCCCGGGCGAGGTGATGGTGGCTGTCAGCCTGCAACCCTATACGCGCCTCACCCTCGAGCTCGCCGAGCATGCCGCTTCGCATGGGCTGTCGGTCCTCGCCATCACCGACAGCGAAGTGGCGCCGCTGGCCAGGATCTCGCGCCATCACCTCGTCGTGCCGACGGCCAGCCCCTCCTTCCTGCATGCCGTGACGCCGGCCTTCGCGGCGGCCGAAGTGCTGGCTGCGCTGGTGGCCGGCCATGACGGCGAAGCCGCACTTGCCGCCTTGCGCCGGACCGATGCGCATCTGGCCGCCCTCGGCACCCACTTGACCCAGCGTCCCCAGCCGAAACTTCCTGGAACCTCTCCATGAGCCATCTGCTCCATCGTGCCGCCAATGCCGTCATGCCGGTCGCCGCCGGGGGGCGCGGCATCGAACTGATCGATGCCGCCGGCAAGCGCTATATCGATGCCTCGGGCGGGGCCGCGGTCTCCTGCCTCGGCCATGGCCATCCGGCCGTGCGGGAGGCCCTGCACCGCCAGCTCGATATGCTCGCCTATGCCCATACCTCTTTCTTCACCACCGAGGTCGCCGAGCAACTGGCGGATTGCCTGATCGCCCATGCGCCTGCCGGGCTGGAGCGGGCCTATCTCGTCAGCGGAGGCTCGGAGGCCGTCGAGGCGGCCCTGAAGATGGCGCGGCAATATTTCGTCGAGAAGGGGCAGCAGCAGCGCCGGCATGTGATTGCTCGGCGCCAGAGCTTTCACGGCAATACGCTGGCGGCCCTCGCCGCCGGAGGCAATCAGTGGCGCAGGGCCCAGTTCCTGCCGCTGCTGATCGAGACCCATCATATCGATCCCTGCTTCGCCTATCGCTTCCAGGCACCGGGCGAGAGCGACGAAGCTTATGCAGCGCGGGCCGCACAGGCCCTTGAGGACAAGATTCTCGAATTGGGGCCGGATGAAGTCCTCGCTTTCCTGGCCGAGACGGTGGTCGGCGCCACGGCGGGCGCGGTGCCGCCCGTTGCGGGCTACTTCGCCCGCATCCGCGAGATCTGCGACCGCTACGGTGTCTTGCTCATCCTCGACGAAGTCATGTGCGGCATGGGGCGTACGGGCACGCTGCATGCCTGCGAGCAGGAGGGCGTGGCGCCTGATCTCATGACCATCGCCAAGGGCCTCGGCGGCGGCTATCAGCCGATCGGCGCCGTCCTGCTCAGCGGCGCGATCTTCGAGGCCTTCGCCGGAGGTTCGGGATTCTTCCAGCATGGCCACACCTATATGGGCCATGCCATGGCCGCCGCGGCCGCCTTGGCCGTACAGGAGACAATCGTGCGCGATAATCTTCTGGCCAATGTCGTCGTCATGGGCGGCCACCTGCAGGAACGGCTGGAGCAACGTTTCGCCAACCATGCCCATATCGGCGACGTCAGGGGCCGCGGCCTGTTCCGCGCCATCGAGTTCGTCGCCGAGCGCAGCAGCAAGCAGCCCTTCGATCCCGCGCTCAAGCTCCACGCCGCCGTCAAGCGCGAGGCCATGGCGCGCGGGCTGATGATCTACCCGATGGGCGGTACCATCGATGGCGTCGAGGGCGACCATGTCCTGCTGGCACCACCCTTCATCATCGAGCGCAACGCGGTCGATGCCGTGGTCGAGCGCCTTGGCGATGCGGTCGATGCGGCCGTGGCCAGCCTGCCGGTGGCAAAGCGCCGAACGATTTCTTGAGGCTGAGAGGGGGCCGGGTCAGACACGGCTCTATCGACGCAAGCCGAAATCCCGTCTAGCAATGAGACCTTCGGAGGCGTGCGCCGCCGGCGGGCCGTTGATGCGGTCCCGGGGAGCGGTCGTGCCGAGATGATCGATGTTCCCGAGCAAGTCGGGTGCAGCGGAGGCCTGATTCTCTCAACCTGGTTCGAATCAGGCTCTGAACGTCAAGGAAATGAGCGCGGCGTTCCGGCCTCGGGGGGCGGAAACCGCGCAGTCAGAGGAGGAGCCTATGCACCACGTCCGTCCGGTGACCGTCACCGGTCTTGTCGTCGCACTGACCTTCGCACCCCTTGCAGGGGCCCATGCCGCTTCGCCGGCGCCGGTGGAGGCCGAGCACGGCATGGTCGTCACCACCCAGCGCCTGGCCACGCAGGCCGGCGTGGACGTCCTCAAGAAAGGCGGCAACGCCATCGATGCCGCCGTGGCGGTCGGCTACACGCTGGCGGTGGTCTGGCCGGAAGCCGGCAATATCGGTGGCGGCGGCTTCATGACCATCCGCACCAAGGACGGCAAGTCGACCTTCATCGATTTCCGCGAGCGGGCGCCGGCGGCCTCCACCAAGAACATGTATCTCGACGACAAGGGCAACCCGGTGAAGGGCGCCTCCACGGATGGCTATCTCGCCGTCGGCGTGCCCGGCTCGGTGGCAGGCTTCGAATATGCCCGCGAGAAATATGGCTCCCTGCCGCGCAAGGATTTGATGGAAGCCGCCATTCGCTATGCCAAGGATGGCTATGTGCTCGGCCAGGGCGACGTCGCCTCGGTGAAGGAGAATGCCGACTGGCTCAAGCGCGATCCCAACGCGGCCAAGATCTTCCTGCAGGCCGACGGCAAGCCGCATGCGGTCGGCGACACCTTCAAGCAGCCCGATCTCGCCGCCTCGCTTTCCGCCATTTCCGAAAAGGGCCAGGATGCCTTCTACAAGGGCGCGATCGCCGATGCCATCGTCAAGGCGTCCGGCGCCAAGGGCGGCATCCTCAAGAAGGAGGATTTCGAGCAGTACAAGGTGCGCGAGCTCGAGCCGGTGAAGTGCAATTATCGCGGCTACGACATCATCTCCTCGCCCCCGCCGAGCTCCGGCGGCGTGATCATCTGCGAGATCCTCAACGTGCTGGAGGGCTATCCGCTCTCCTATCTCGGCGCTGATTCGGCCAATACCGTGCATCTGATGGTGGAGGCGATGCGCTACGCCTATGTCGACCGCAATTCCAGCCTGGGCGATCCCGATTTCGTCAAGAACCCCGTCCCGCATCTGCTCGACAAGAACTACGCCGCCGAGATCCGGGCCAAGATCAATCCCTACAAGGCCGGCGTTTCCAAGGAGCTGATGCCCAAGGGCATGGGCGAGTCCAAGGAAACCACGCATTATTCGATCATCGACAATGACGGCAATGCCGTCGCCGTCACCTATACGCTGAACGGCTCCTATGGCGCCGGCGTGGTGGCCGAGGGTACCGGCATCCTGCTCAACAACGAGATGGACGACTTCACCGCCAAGCCCGGCGTGCCCAACCTCTACGGGCTGGTGCAGGGCGAGGCCAATGCCATCGAACCCAAGAAGACGCCGCTTTCCTCGATGAGTCCCACCGTGGTCACCAAGGATGGCAAGCCCTTCATGGTGATCGGCAGCCCCGGCGGCTCGCGCATCATCACCATCACGCTGCAGGCCATCCTCAACGTGATCGACCATGGCCTGGATATCCAGGAAGCCGTCGATGCGCCGCGCATCCACCATCAATGGCTGCCCGACCAGATCTATACCGAGCCCCAGGCGCTCTCGCCCGACACGGTGAAGCTGCTGGTCGAGATGGGCTACAAGGTGGATGAGGGCGACCCGGCCTGGCCGGTCTGGGGCAAGGCGGCCGGCATCCTAGTCGGCGGCAAGGATCTCGCCACCATCAAGAAAGGCGACGGTGCCCGTTACAACGGCGCCATGGACAGCCGCGTCGAATCAGGCCTGGCGGCCGGATATTGAGGCTGCGTTTCTTACCCTCCCCCTCCAGGGGAGGGTAAAACGCACTCCACATGTCGCCGTCGATCAGGCCTGCTTTTCGGCTTCGGCGGCCTGCTTCGGGCCGCCGCGGGCGACGCCGACCATGGCCGGGCGCAGCACGCGCGAGCCGATCGAATAGCCGACCTGCACCACCTGGGCCACGGTGCCGTTGGGCACGGAGGGATCGGGGATCTCGAACATCGCCTGATGGAAATTGGGGTCGAACCGCTCCCCCTTGGGGTCGAGCTTCTTGACGCCGTGCTTTTCCAGCGAGCGCAGCATTTCCTTCTCGGTGAGTTCCACGCCCTCTATCAGCGCCTTGACGGCGGCATCGGTCTCGCGAGCCTCGGCAGGGACGCTCGCCAAAGCGCGTTCCATGTTGTCGGCGACGCCGAGCATGTCGCCGGCGAATTTGGCGATGGCATATTGGCGTGCATCGTTGAGTTCGCGCTCGCCGCGGCGGCGCACATTCTCGATCTCCGCCATGGCGCGCAGCACGCGGTCCTTCAGCTCGGCATTCTCGGCCTGCAGCTTGGTGAGAACCTCGAAGGCATTGTCGTTCACGGCGGTCTGGTCGGCGCCGGCTTGTTCGCCACCAGCCTGGCCCACGCTGTCCGCCGCCGTCGGCGCCGCCGGGGCGGCCGCCTCGGCCGCAGCGCGGGTCTCGGTTTCGGCTTCGGGTTTGGTCTTGCTGGTCATTTCACCTTTTCCAACTCATGTTCGGCCGGGATATCAGCGTCCTGGCCGATAAAATCAAGGGTTGATGCTGCGAACAACCTCAATCCGCCCATTTTGAGTCAACGCCGATGGCGCTCGACCAGCGCCAGGGCGGCAGCGAAGGCGCTCTCGACATCGAGGGCGGTGGTGTCGAGCACATGGGCGTCGGGCGCCGGTTTGAGGGGGGCATCGGCGCGGCCGGCGTCACGGGCATCGCGCTTGCGGATATCGGCGAGCACGGATTCGAAAGGCGGGGCATCGCCGCGCTTCTCGAGCTCGAGGTGGCGCCGGCGTGCCCGGATCTCGGCATCGGCGGTGACGAAGATCTTCACCTCGGCGCCGGGCGCGATCACCGTGCCGATGTCGCGCCCATCGAGCACGGCGCCGCCGCGCTGATGGGCGAAGCGACGTTGCAGGTCGAGCAGGGCCTTGCGCACCTTGGGGTGGGCGGCGACCACCGAGGCCGCTTCGCCCATTTCCCGCCCGCGCAGCCGGTTCTCGTCGAGGCTGCCGACATCGAGCCCGTCGGCGATCTCGGCGGTGGCGTCCGCATCCTCGAGATCGAAGCCGCCATCGATGGCGGCCCGTCCGACGGCGCGATAGAGCAGGCCGGTGTCGAGATGGGGCAGGCCGAGATGGGCGGCCAGGCGCTTGGCCAGGGTGCCCTTTCCGGAGGCGGCGGGGCCATCAATGGCGATGATCATGACGAGGCACCAGGACTAAACATCAGCGACTACACATCAGCGGAGGAAGGCGGAGTTTCCGCCGGTAAGGTTACGGTCGCGGGTCGCAGCGTCGGGCGACCCTGAAGCACGATGAGGCGTGCGGAGCGCTCGGACGCTGTCGCGACATCCGCTCCGAAGAGCCGAAACAGGCATATGGCTTCGTCTCCGGCCGCCTGCGGCGCGACGACGCGGGTCTCACCGGGCGCATTGAGGCCGGCGAGCAGCACGGCCGAGATCGCCAGGTCCGGCTTGATCGGGGATGAAGTGCTGCCCTCGGGCATCTGCCAGAGGATCGGCACCGCGTCGACGGCACCCCGCAAGGTCAGGGGCAGGCGTGTGCCCTCGGCCGAGGTGACGATCTCGGCGCCCATCCGCATCAGGGGCACCAAGGCAGGCGCTATCGGGCAGGCCCGCAAGGGGGGATCGCCATCGAAGCTGGCCGTTACGCCGTGGCTGGCGGCAACGCCCATCATCAGGACAGCGCCTGCCAGGGATCCCCCCAAATCGAGGCTGCCTTCCGGCGAGAGCAGGCCGCCGACCCCGACGCCGTGAATGCGCCAGCTTCCGTCCGCGGCGCGCTCGATCGCCGCACCCAGCCTGCGGCAGGCCTCGGCCGTTGCCAGGATGCCATCGCTTTCAGGAAGGTTCTCGATACGCGTCTCGCCCACGCTGAGGAGGCCGAGGACGATGGCGAGCAGACCGGCTGTATCGTCGCGTGCCGCCAGGGTTGCCCGACCCTGCTCCGGGGACCGGTGCGCAGAAAGCGAAACGGCGTGGGAGGGCGATGCGGGCAAGGAGCGGCTCCGAACAGGCGGAAGGAATTTGCGGCAGGGCGGAATGCCGATGGCGAGGGGCTCGGCCCCGCATGGGCAGACCTGGAAGTCTGCCCGGCCAAACGCCCTAGCATGGATGGCCCGAAGGGCAAAGCCGGCGGTGGGAGGAATTCTTGATTCAACCCCTTGCCAGATCGCGAAAAAACGCCATCTTTGCGATTCTGATTGACATAGGGGCTTCTAGTCTGTAGCGGCCTCGCACTTCGATTTCCGACATAAGGTACACGCCGTGGCCAGACCCGAACTTGGCACGAAACGCGTCTGTCCGACGACTGGGCGCAAATTCTACGATTTGAACAAGGATCCGATCATCTCGCCCTATACCGGCCAGGTGGTCACCATTGCAGCACCGCTCCTGCGCGGCCGTCCCGACGCGGTCGCTCCGCGCGCCGCCGATCAGACCGAGGACGACAACGATCTCGATCAGAACACGGATGCCGAACTGATCAGCCTCGAAGAGGCCGATGACGAGGCGAGCGCCGCCAAGGCCGTGGTCGGCGACGACGACATCGATGTCGAGGATGATCCGGGCTCCGACGACACCTTCCTTGAGGAAGACGAGGACGAGAATGACGACGTCACCGATCTGATCGGCGATGGCATCGAGGACGACGAGGAAAGCTGAGGCTCGCAACGAGCCCGTTCAGGGACGCGGAACCGGCCCGGAGCCGCGTCTTTTCCCCAATCGAAAGATTTTACAAAATTTCTTCACAAGACGTCTTGCATCGGGCCGCGAAACGTGACAAACGAGCGGCCCGTCGGCGGTGACGCCGAGGGACACCGAAGCAGCTCCCAGGCCGCTTCGCAAAAGTGGGGTCATAGCTCAGCTGGGAGAGCGCTACAATGGCATTGTAGAGGTCGGCGGTTCGATCCCGCCTGGCTCCACCACTTCCTTCCGGACTTCGATGGCAAAAGTCCGGTTCCACCAAGCCCGCCGGCATCGAGCGGGCTTTTTTATTGCGCGACGAAAGCCCCCAAGGATTGCATTGCCTCTGTGCTGATGAGCGCCTAGAGTTTGATGGCGTTCCGTTCGGTTATCTCGAATGCCCGTCGATCATTGCAGCTCGATTGCTGCTTGCCGAGTTCGCCTGGTTCTGTGTTTCGTAGGCGATAGCCCGGATGACCGGGGTCAGCGAAAATGACCGAGGCAAGAGATGCCAAGCAAAGGGAGATAAAGCATGCGCTTTTCACTCAAGGCCTTGTTCGCTGTCGTCATGATGTTCGGCGGACTGGCTCTCACTTCGGCGCCGTCTTCGGCCCTGCCGGTTGCGCCGGTCGAGCGGACGGCCCCCATGGCAAATACGCTGGAAGGCACGGCCCAGGTCCAGCAGGCGCAGTATTACTATTATCGCCGGCACTACCGGCCGCGCTATTATCGGCCACGCTACTACAGGCCCTACCGGTATTATCGCCCCTATCGGCGCTATTATCGGCCGCGCTACTACTATTACCGGCCCTATTACCACCGCCGGTACTATTACGGCTATCGAGCCCTGCGGGTTTCGTCGTCGGGAGGCCCGCTGGTCGGGCCTCCCGATTCGATGTGGAACCATGACCCGATCCATGCGTTCTCACCGCGGGGCCAGCAGGGTCCCGTCTCGGTGCCATAGCGTCTAGCGAAGCCGGCAGCCTTGCCGCCAGTCGCAGGGATTGCCTTCAGCGGGCGTGCTTGGCTCCAGGCCTCACAAGAGGGGTGCAGTATGGAGAATCCGCAAGTGGGTTGGATCGGAGCCATCATCATCGGCGGCCTGGCGGGGTGGCTGGCCGAAATGTTCATGAAGAGCGATATGGGCATCCTCATGAACATCATTCTTGGCATCGTCGGCGCGGCCGTCGCCAATCTGGTGCTGGGCATGTTCGGCGTGGTTCTGGGTGGCTGGATTGGGTATCTCATCGCCGGATTCGTCGGAGCCTGCATCCTGATCGCGCTCGGAAGAATGCTGAAACGATCCGCCTGAGGCGCCGACGACCTGCGCCCGGCCGCTACCGGACGATGGGTGCGGGGCACGGCCCAGCCAGCGAACGCTGCTGGAGAACCCGGCCGGGCCGTGGCAGGGCGAGAGAGAGGCCCGATGCCCGGCCATGCTATCGTTGGCTTGCGACAGTTTCGTAACAAGTGCAGCGGGCTGTCGGGCTTCAGAGGCTGCGGGTTTGTGCCATGAAGCGGTCGAGTTCGATGAAACCCGCGCTCCCTTCCATCGGCCCCTGCATGGTCACGGTGTGGGCGCCTGCGGCATTGGCATAGCGTAGGGCCTCCGCGACCGGCTTGCCGAACCGGCGCGCCACCAGAAATGTTGCGCCGAAGCAGTCGCCCGCGCCGGTCGGATCGATTTCGGTCACCGCAAAGCCGGGCATGTCGGTGCGGCCCTCCTGGCTGAAATGGCTGGCGCCGCGGGCCCCGCGTTTCAGCACGATCTCCCTGACGCCCGTCGCCAGCAGGCCCGCCACCGCCTTGTCCTCGTCGCCCTCGCCGGAGAACAGCGACAATTCCTCGCCGGAAGGCAGGAAGAGATCGGTTGCCGCCAGTACGGTATGGAAGACCGCCTTGCTGCCGTCGCGCAGCATCTCGCGCCGGATATTGGGGTCGAAGGAGACTGTGCCGCCGCGTGCCTTGAGCCCCGGCAATGTCTTCAGGATCATGTCGGCGACCGCCGGCACCGGCAGTCCCGAACCCATGATGTGGAGATGGCCCGCTTCGGCGAGCACCGCCTCGGCCTCGGGCGTGGCGGCGATGCGCCCGGCGGCGCTGTCACGCATGTTGTAGACGAAGGCGCGGCCGCCATCCGGCCGGTAGCGTACGAAGGCGCTGCCTGTGGCCGCTCCCGCATGCACGGCCACGGCCGAGACGTCGACGCCGTCGCGCCGCAGGCGCTCGAGGTTCAGCGTACCGAAATCGTCGTCGCCCACGGCCGAGACGATCGCGGCGGGATGGCCGAGTTTGCCGACCTGGTCGATGAAGATCGCCGGCGCACCGCTCGGGAAGGGGCCGACCAGGGGTTGCGGCTCCAGGAAGCCGTTGCCGGTGGTGGTCGCCATGATCTCCACCAGGATCTCGCCGATGGTGACGATCTTGCCTGCAAGCATGGGAGGTTCCTCGATATCGGAGAAAAGGGGGCCAGGCCTGGGGCCTAGCTCTGGAACAGCGTGATGGGCTGTTCACTGGCATAGATCGCGCTCTCGTCGATGGAGAACATGCGCTGGTGCATCAGGAGGGCGCCGCCAAGGGCCGGGCCTTCAACGCCGAGAGCGGAAACCTCGATGCGCGGCAGCGGAAAGCCCTCGAGCAGTTCGCGCTGCATGGCCTTGCTGACCTCGGCGGCGACATGGGTGAAGACCGGCGCGACAGAGCCGCCGAGAATGATCAGGCCGGGGTTGAGCACGCTGGTGACCTGGATCAGGCCGGCGGCGAGGCGTTCGCCCCAGGCCCGCGCGGTGGCCACCGCCGCGCCTTCCCCGCGCGCAAGGCCCTGCAGCAGCCTGTCGAGATCGGCCTCGCCGCCCTGGCTGCGATAGAAGCCGAGGATGGCGTCCTTGCCGATATAGCTTTCCAGATGGCCCGGCTTGGAGCGGCCGGCCTGGACACTGTCGCCGCCGAGCACGATCTGGCCGAATTCGCCGGCAAAGCCGGCTGAGCCGCGCAACAGGCGGCCGCCAATGACGATGCCGCCGCCGGCACCGTTCTCGATCAGCAGGAAGGCGACGGTCTCCGAGCGATGCGTGGTGTCGCGATAGGTCTCGGCGATGGCGAAGGCATTGGCGTCATTCTCGATCGAGATCGCGGGATCGAGCGAGGGGAAGCGCCGCTTCAATCGATCGGTGACCATCTCTCTCAGCTTCACGTCGCGCCAGCCGAGCATGAGCCCGTTGATCACGGTGCCGTCCGAGGCCAGCAGGGCCGGCAGGGTCACGCACAGGCCGCGCAGGCGCTCGGGCCGATCGAGGCTTTCGATGGCCTCGGCGATCAGCGCGACCATGCGGTCGGTGCCGGCCTCGGGGGTTTCGCGATAGGTCGGGAAGGGCAAAGTGAGGCGCAGGATCTCCTGTGCCAGCATGTCGATGGCGACGACCGTAAGCCGGTCGACGCCGATCTCCGCGCCCAGAAAGCTGGCGCCGGCAGGATCGATCTGCACCCGGATGCCAGGGCGGCCGGTCTTGCCGGCATTCTCGCTGCGCGGTTCGTCGCGGCGCTCGACGGCGAGGCCTTCCGTCATCAGGCCGGTGATGATGTTGCCGGTGGTCGAACGGTTGAGGCCGAGGGCCCGGGCGAGGTCGGCCCGGCTCATGCCAGCGTCGCGGAACAGGGCATTGAGAGCCCTGATTTCATTGAGATGACGGACGGTTTGCGGCGTTGCCAAGATGGGGAGATCCGCTCGGAAGGGAGGAGGAGACTACAATGTCTTGCGACCCGATGGAATCGTCAAACCGCGCAAAGGCTCGTCGAAACAACGTGTTAGAACAGCGTTGTCCCGGTTGCTTCCATGGATGGCGCATGATGCGAAGCGGGGCGGGCGAGCGGGCCGCATAGCAAGCCGCCTTCACGGCGTGCGGGCCGTCTCGGCCTTGCGCCGGGCTTCGGCGTAGCGATCGTCGATGAAGGCCTTGGCGCGCTTGGCGAGCTCGACATTGTCGGTCCAGGTGTTGCGCCAGATCGCGCAGATGATCGAGAGATCCTCGTCGACCACTTCGGAGGAAAAGCTCTCGAAGGTGATCCAGTCCTCGTAGCCGCTGGCAACGAGGGCGTCGAAAATGGCGGGGAAGTCGATCACGCCCGAGCCGAGATAGCCGCGATTGCTTTCGCCGATGTGGAAATAGCCGAGCTTGTCGCCGGCAAGCCGGATGGCCTGTACGGGATCGGCTTCCTCGATGTTCATGTGGAAGGTGTCGAGGTGCAGGAAGATGTTGTCCGAACCGGTATCCTTGATGAAGGCAAGGCCCTGCGCGGTGGTGTTGAGCAGGTTGGTCTCGAAGCGGTTGACGATTTCGAGATTGAGGCTGACGCCGGCCTGCTTGGCCTTGTCGGCCAGGCGGGACAGCGCGGCCACGCTGTTGTCCCAGCCCTTGCGCGTGGGCAGGCTGCGATATTTGGTATGGGCCGAGAAGATGATGCCGCCGAGCTTGTGGCCGCCGAGATCGCGCGTGATGGCGACCGCGTCGGACAGGATCTCCTCGCCCCGGCGCACCACGGCGGCATCCTCGCTCGAAATGTCGCCTTCCAGGGGCAGGCCCATGGTGACTGTCACGGCGAGATCATAGTCCTTGAGGCGCTGCGCCAGCCAGGACACATCGAATTTGCGGGGATCGAGACGGGGAAATTCGATCAGCTTGTAGCCGAGACGATGCGACTTCTCCATCGCGCCTTCGAGATCCTGCTGGGTGGTGCCGCCCGTCCATACGAAGGAATGAATGCCGAGTTTGTCCATGGTGGATCCTGCCCTGTTGCGCCGGCCGGGTTCCGTCCGGAACGTGCCGGCTCGATCATGCTTTTTTGGTCTTATTTGTTGTGAGTAGCAGCAAACTTCTTTTCGTTCAAGCAAGGCCGCTCGCGTCCTCTCGGCGATTGCTATCCGATGGTCGCAACGCCCAGTCCCGGCCGCTCGGCGCGGGCGGCAACGAAACGAAGGCCCTCGCGCGCCCGATGGAGGGCCGGATTGTCCCGCCGGGCGGCATGGAGCGCATAGATCGAATGGGAGAAGGCCGGTGCCCCCTTCACCAGCCGCAGGCGCCCATCGGCGAGGAAGGGCGTGACCGCGCCGGCGCGAAAATAGCCCGAGCCCCCTACCGAGAGAATGTGGGTCAGCGCCAGGGGCCCGAGCGAAATCGCCAGGGGGGCGGCGGAGAAATCGGGAAAGGCGGCGCGGTGGTTGAGGGCGAAAGCCGGCCCCCAATCGACCTGGATGTAGCTGTCGCGATCCACTGTCCCGTCGGCGGCAGTCGTCACCAGCACCAGTTGTTCCTCCACCACCAGTTCGGCGACGATGTCGCGATATTGCGGTGGATTGTAGAGCGTGACCAGATCGAGCGAGCCTTCCCTGACGCGCTCGACCAGCCGGGATGGCGTATCGACCTCGACGCGCAGAGCGACGCGCGGGCATTCGCGATGCATCCAGGCCAACCAGTCGGCGAGAAGGGGATGCCAGAGGCTGAGCTCGCCGCCCAGGCTGATGCCGTCCTCCCGTCCGGGCGGCAGCGCGACCTCCTGCCGGGCGCGTTCCCACACCTGGACCAGGGCGGCGGCCGGTCCGACGAAGCGCTCGCCGGCCGGCGTGAGCCGAGCCCCGGCCTTGTTGCGGACGAAAAGGCGGCGGCCGATCTGCTGTTCGAGGGCCCGGATGCGCGCGCTGACCGCCGTCTGCGTCAGATTCAGGCGCTCGGCCGCGGCGGCGAAGCTGCCGTTCTGCGCAATTTCCAGGAAGGTTCGTGCAAGCCCGATATCCATGAAAATAAGATTATGGATTTTGCATTGAACTGCAATAACAATGCGTTTGTCTGAGTTCATTTCCGATGTCACAACTCCAGGACCGCCTGATGCGGCAGGACGGATCCGCCGTGCGGCGGGGCGTCGGCCCGGTGTCTGGCCTGGCGGAAGCAAGACGCGTTTCGATCGAAACGCGGTGGTATCGAGTGAAATGGCATGACGGACGACAGGTCTCCCGAAACGATTGCCGCCAGCAACGGCATGGCGGCCGACAAGGCCTTCCGCGCGGTGGCTCCGCCTCTCTACCTCGCCAGTTCCTACGCCTTCGGCGGCTTCGAACAGGCCGGGACCTATGAATATGGGCGTACGCGCAACCCGACGCGGGACCAGCTTGCCGAGACGCTGGCGGCGCTTGAAGGGGGGGCCGGCGCTGTGGTTGTCGCCAGCGGCATGGCGGCGGTCGATCTGGTGCTGTCGCGCCTCAATCCCGGCGAGACCATCCTGGCGCCGCATGACTGCTATGGCGGCACGCAGCGCCTCCTGGCCATGCGTGCCAACAAGGGCCAGTTCAACCTCACTTTGGTCGACCAGACCGACGAGAACGCACTCGATGCCGCCATGGCCCGGCGTCCAGCCCTGGTGCTGGTCGAAAGCCCCAGCAATCCCCTGATGCGCGTCGTCGACATCGCCGCCATCGCCGGCAAGGCCCATAGGGTGGGGGCGGCGCTTGCCGTCGACAATACCTTCCTCTCGCCGGCGCTGCAGAAGCCGATCGGCCTCGGCGCCGATTTCGTCATCCACTCCACCACCAAATATCTGAACGGCCATTCCGACGTGATCGGCGGCGCGGTGGTGGCTGCGAGGGCCGAGGATGTTACGGAGCTGGCTTTCTGGGCCAATCTGACCGGTGTCACCGGTTCGCCTTTCGATGCCTATCAGACGCTGCGCGGCGTCCGCACCCTGTTTCCCCGCATCGAGCACCAGCAGCGTTCCGCGGGCGCGATCGCGGCTTTCCTGGCCGGCCATGACGGCGTTGCCGCCGTGTATTATCCGGGCCTGCCAGGCCATCCCGGCCACGAGATCGCCCGGCGTCAGCAGGCCGGTTTCGGCGCCATGCTCAGTTTCGAGATCGCCGGCGGCCCCCTGGCCGTCAAGCGCTTCGTCGAGGCCGTCAGGGTGTTCACCCTCGCCGAGTCGCTCGGCGGCGTCGAAAGCCTGGTTGCCCACCCCGCCACCATGACCCATCTCGGCATGGGTGAGGCCGCGCGGGCAGCCGCGGGCATCAAGGACAGCCTGTTGCGGCTTTCGGTGGGGTTGGAGGCCGAGGGCGACCTGCTGGCCGATCTCGCCCAGGCGCTGGAGGCGGCTCGCCCGCACGAGACTGGCCGGCAGCGGGCGTTTGGGACATGATAGCCGTACCTTCGATCAGGGGGCCGATGCCATGATGGAAGCCGATCGCAACGACGCCGACGATGCTGTGCGTCCCTTCGCCTCGTCAGCCTGTTTCGCTCATGAGGCCGAGGGCGGCCAGCTCGATACCGCAGCGCGGATGCAGGGCGAGCGTCGCGCGGAGATCATGGCCTGGCGCAAAGGAGAGCGGGCGCGCCTGATCGCCGAGCGCCTGGCCATGCCTGTCGATCTGAGAACCGGGAAGACCCAGGCGATCGCCGGACATCTCGATGCCGTCGTCGGCGATGTCGCCGGGCGGGTGGTGAGCTTCTACTGGCCCTTGCGGGGCGAGCCCAATCTGCGTGACTGGGCCGAGGCGCTCGCCATACGTGGCGCAATCACGGCTCTGCCGCTGGTGGTGGAAAGGAACGCGCCGCTGGTGTTCCGCACCTGGCGGCAGGGCGAGAAGCTGGTCAAGGGCTTCTGGAACATCCCGGTGCCCGAGGGCGGTCGCAAGGTGGTACCCGACATCTGCCTGGCGCCGGTGGTCGGCCATGACGCCCGAGGTTTCCGGCTCGGTTACGGCGGCGGCTATTTCGACCGCACGCTGGCAAGCCTCCCGGCGAGCGTAGTGGCGCTCGGCGTCGGCTATGCCGAGGCGGCGATCCGTACCATCCATCCCCTGGCGCACGATATCCCGCTCGACGCCATCGTCACGGATCAGGGTGTACGGCGCTACCCCAGCGATTGATGGGCTCTTGCCCACCAAGAGGGCAGTGGGAAGCGCCGAATTTCATCGGGAACCTTTGGAGACGGGACGCATCCAATCACGCGTTCCCAACGAGGTATCGACTCCGATGTCCCATCCCGGTCTGCAGATTCATCCGGTCGACGACCTGATCGACAGGGCGATCCGGCGTGAGCCCGAAGCTATCCGTACGATCACGACGCAGCACAATCGCCGCCTCTATCGGATCGCCCGCAGCATCCTGCGTGACGACGACGAGGCGGAGGAAGCCGTGCAGGCCGCCTATATGCGGGCCTTTGCGGCGCTGCCGGCCTTTCGCCGCGATTCCAGCCTTGCGACCTGGCTGACTCGCATCGCCATGAACGAGGCGCTCGGCCGCGTGCGGGCAAGGCGGCCCGCAATCGGGATCGAGACGGGTAGGGCCCTTCTGGCCGGCGAGGTGATCCCCTTCCCAATCCAGGCCATGGCGGCCGATCCGGAGCGGACCATGGCCCAGAGACAGATCCAGTCCCTGCTGGAAATGGCGATCGACGAGTTGCCGGCGATCTACCGGGTTGTCCTGATGGCACGGCTGGTCGAGGAGATGAGCCTGGAGGAGACGGCGGCGCTGCTCGGCCTCAGGCCCGAAACGGTGAAGACCCGTCTGCACCGGGCGCGCCGCCTGCTGCGCGAGGCATTGGAGCGCCAGGCCGGCCCGCATCTGATGGACACCTTCCCATTCGACGGCTGGCGCTGCGAACGCATGACGCGAGCCGTGATCGAAAAAATTCTGTCCAGCCCCTGAGGCAGCGGAAACCAAGTCGCGGCGCCGGCATCCAATCTCCTGCAGACGTCTTTGCACAGGAGAAATGCCATGTTGATTGCCAGGCTTGCGGGAACGGCAGCCGTTCTCGCCATTCTGACCGCCGGCGCGCCGGCCCGGGCCGGCGGCCTTACCGATCCGCAGATCGCCCATATCGCCTACACGGCGGGCGTGCTGGACATCGAGACAGCCAGGCTGGCGCTGAAGAAATCGAAGAACAAGGAGGTCGTGGCCTTCGCCCGGAACATGGTCCATGACCATGAGGCCGTGAACGGCAAGGCGCTTGCGCTGGTCAAGAAGCTGCAGGTCGCGCCCGAAGACAACGATGTCAGCAAGGGTCTGGTCAGCCAGGCCGAAGCCAAGCGCGCCAGCCTTGCGGCTCTCGAGGGGCCGGCCTTCGACAAGGCCTATGCGGACAATGAGGTCGGCTACCACAAGACCGTCAACGCCGCCCTCGCCGATACGCTCATTCCGGCTGCCGGCAATGCCGAGCTCAAAAGCCTGCTGCAGACCGGGCTCAAGATCTTCCAGGGTCATGAACTGCATGCCGAACATCTGGCGGGCTCACTGAAATGAGGCGTCACTCCGAGGCAAGAGCATCGTGCCGCGCCGCGATCGGCATTGCAGCCGGCATGATACTGCTCTGGGGCGGAACGGCATGCGCCGCCACGATCGCGATCACGGTCAGCGATCTTGCTTTCGAGCCCGCCGTCGTCGAAGCCCGGGTCGGCGACGTCATCGAATGGCGGAACGCCGATTTCGTCGGCCATACTGCGACAGACCGTAGCGGCCAATGGGACGTCGCCCTGCCGGAGGGAAAGAGCGAGAGCATCCCCATGACCGCGCCTGGCGTGATGTCCTATTTCTGCCGGTTTCATCCGCAAATGACCGGCATCATCCGGGTGAAGCCGAAACTGTGACGGCCAGACAGTGCCGGCAAGAGCGCCGGCATTGTCTTTTCTCCCCCTAGGGGCGAGAGGTGGGCCTCGCCTTGCAGCCCGGCTCCCGCGGTGACATGCTGGGGTCCTGCCTATTCTCCGCGCAAGAAACGCACTTGCGCCGGCAGCCCTGACATTCTATGTAAAATGCCCTAATTACACATTTTCCAATGTGAAAAGGGCCCATAGGCGCCAATGTCCCGCACCCTCTCCCCTCATCTCAAGCGGCTCGAAGCCGAGTCGATCGGGATCATCCGCGAAGTCGCGGCCGAATTCGCCAATCCGGTGATGCTCTATTCCATCGGCAAGGATTCGGGGGTGATGCTGCATCTGGCCCTGAAGGCGTTCTATCCCTCCAAGCTGCCCTTCCCGCTGCTGCATGTCGACACGACCTGGAAGTTCAAGGACATGATCGCGTTCCGCGACGAGATCGCCAAGCGCTACGGGCTCGACCTGATCGTGCATATCAACCAGGACGGCGTCGAGCGGGGCATCAATCCGATCACCTCCGGTTCCTCCCTGCACACCCAGGTGATGAAGACCGAGGGGCTGCGCCAGGCCCTCGACAAGTACAAGTTCGACGCGGCCTTCGGCGGCGCCCGCCGCGACGAGGAGAAGAGCCGCGCCAAGGAGCGCATCTTCTCCTTCCGCACCGCCAACCACACCTGGGACCCACGCAACCAGCGCCCGGAATTGTGGTCGCTCTACAACACCAAGATCCGGCAGGGCGAATCGATCCGCGTCTTCCCGCTGTCGAACTGGACCGAGCTCGACATCTGGCAATACATCCTCGAAGAGGACATCCCGATCGTGCCGCTCTATCTTGCCAAGGAGCGGCCGGTGGTGTTCCGGGCCGGCACCATGCTGATGGTCGACGACGAGCGCCTGCCGCTGGAGCCGGGGGAGGTGCCTGAGATGCGCCGCGTCCGCTTCCGTACGCTCGGCTGCTATCCGCTTTCGGGCGCCATCGATTCCGAGGCGACCTCCGTGGCCGACATCGTGCGCGAAATGCTCACGGCCCGCACCTCCGAGCGCCAAGGCCGCCTGATCGACAATGACGAATCGGCCTCGATGGAAAAGAAGAAGCGCGAGGGCTATTTCTGATGAACGCTGCTGCCCCCCAGACCCAGCTCTCGCTCGCCGAAATGCTCAAGCCCCGCGAAAAGGGGCTGCTGCGCTTCCTCACCTGCGGCTCCGTCGATGACGGCAAGTCGACCCTGATCGGCCGGCTGCTCTATGATTCCAAGCTGATCTTCGAGGACCAGCTCGCCACGCTGGAAAAGGATTCCAAGCGTCACGGCACCACCGGCGAGGACATCGACTTCGCCCTCCTGGTCGACGGGCTGGAGGCTGAACGCGAGCAGGGCATCACCATCGATGTCGCTTATCGCTTCTTCTCCACCGCCAAGCGCTCCTTCATCGTGGCCGACACGCCCGGCCACGAGCAATATACCCGCAACATGGCGACGGGGGCCTCCACCGCCGATCTCGCCGTGCTGATGATCGATGCCCGCAAGGGCGTGCTGGTGCAGACCAAGCGCCATGCCACCATCTGCTCGCTGCTCGGCATCCGCCACATCGTGGTCGCGGTCAACAAGATCGACCTGGTGGATTATGATCGTGTCGTCTTCGAGAAGATCGTCCACGACATTCTGGCTTTCACCGCCAATCTCGATTTCACCTCGGTCACCCTGATCCCGATCTCCGCACGCTTCGGCGAAAACGTCTCGATGCGTTCGACCCATATGGACTGGTATCACGGCCCGATCCTGATCGAGCATCTGGAGACGATCGACGTCGCCTCCGATGCCGTGAAGAAACCCTTCCGCTTCCCGGTGCAATGGGTGAACCGGCCCAATCTCGATTTCCGGGGCTTTTCCGGCACGCTCGCCTCCGGGACCATTCGTCCGGGCGACAGCGTCACGGTGGCGGCCTCGGGCAAGACCTCGGTGGTGACGCGCATCGTCACCCAGGACGGCGACCTCGAGGAGGCCGTCGCCGGCGATGCGGTCACCCTCACGCTCGCCGACGAGATCGATGCCGCCCGCGGCGACGTGTTCTCCCGCACCACCGAGCGGCCCGACGTCACCGACCAGTTTGCCGCCCACCTGATCTGGATGTCCGAGGACGCCCTGCTGCCGGGGCGCTCCTACATGCTGCGCATCGGCACCAAGTTCGCGCCCGCCACCATCACCTCGATCAAGCACAAGATCGACGTCAACACCCAGGAGCATCTGGCGGCCCGCACGCTGCAGCTCAACGAGATCGGCGTCGTCAACGTGGCGACCGGCGTGCCGGTGGCGATCGACTCCTATGTCGACAACCGCGAGACCGGCGCCTTCATCCTGATCGACCGCGCGACCAATCAGACCGCGGCCGCCGGCATGATCGATTTCGCCTTGCGCCGGGCCACCAATATCCATCGCCAGTCGCTCACTATCGACAAGCTCGCCCGTTCGGCGCTCAAGCACCAGAAGTCGGCGATCGTCTGGTTCACCGGCCTGTCGGGCTCGGGCAAGTCGACCATCGCCAATCTGGTCGAGGCCGAGCTTGCCCATGCCGGCCATCACACCATGCTGCTCGACGGCGACAATGTCCGCCATGGCCTCAACCGTGATCTCGGCTTCACCGATGCCGACCGGGTCGAGAACATCCGCCGCGTCGGCGAGGTGGCCAAGCTGTTCGTCGAGAGCGGCACCATCGTGCTGTGCTCCTTCATCTCGCCCTTCGAGGCGGAGCGTGCGCTCGTTCGCTCCCTGGTCGAAGCCGGCGAGTTCATCGAGGTCTTCGTCGACACCCCGATCGAGGATTGCATCAAGCGCGATCCCAAGGGGCTCTATGCCAAGGCCCTGGCCGGCGAGATCAAGCACTTCACCGGCGTCAGCAGCCCCTATGAGCGGCCCGAGAATGCCGAGATCGTGCTGCAGACCGTGGGCAAGACGCCCGACACCCTGGCGCAGGCCGTGGTGAAAGCCCTGCGCGAGCGCGGCCTGCTCGACCACCAGGACGATTGGGGGCTGTAACCTATTTTCGAATAGGCGCTGGTGCCGGATACCGCCGCGATCTAGCATAGACCGGCTCGTCGTGATGAGATTCTTGCACGAGGAGCTGGCCTGTGTCGGGCCGGCCGGGTGTCCAGCGAGGCCTTGTCGGACCGGCATCATTGATCATGGGGCGTGATGGCTGGTTTGTTTTCCTTCAAGGGCCGCATCGGCCGGCATGCCTATCTTCTCGTCACGGTGCCGCTGGCTTTCGTCTATCTGGTCTGGATTGCCTGGTGGCTGTTCGCCACCTCCAGTTTCGACGACGAGGGGCCTGCCAAGATTTTCCGCATGAGTGCGATCGGCTGGGTCGTCTGCGCCTGGCCCTATCTGGCCGCCGGCTTCAAGCGCTGTCACGACCGCGATAAATCCGGCCTATGGTATGTCGGCTGGACGGCGGGCTGCCTCGGTTTCTGGATCGCAGCGATCATGGTCCAGCCCTTGTTGGCCTGGCTGGGCAATCTCATCGCGCTGTGGACCCTGGTCGAGATGGGTTTCATCAAGGGAACGCCGGGCCCCAACCGCTTCGGCCCGCCTGCCGACGAATGGCCTCCGCAAGCATAGAACCCCGTGGCTTGAAGAAATCGTCGTCGAGCAGGCGGGCCGTTGTCCCGCCCGGTACCTCAAGTTGCAGGCCGTTGGCGCAATATCGTTCCAGGTGTATCCTCGTTCCGGTGTTTTGCGATTGGACGGAAGCCTCTCGAATCGCAAAGACGCGTCGAACCAAAGAGATAGAGCAAACAAGCGCTCGCGCCTGAACGCGTTTTGCTCGAGGAAACGCCAGGCGCGACGAATGTAACATGGCACAGGCCGGTGCAAATGATGGCGGCATGACCGTCGGGCGGATGCTGCTCAGCCCGAAGGGCCGGATTCCTCGCTTCGACGCCTTGTTCGCCTATGCCTGCCTGGGCGTGATGTTCGCGGCGGCCGCCTTCGTCTGGGGTGGATGGGTATTCGCCTATTACCGCCGTGATCCGGCAGCGGCATTGCAGGTGATGCCTTGGACGCCGCTCGGAGGGCTCGGCCTCTTGGCGGGCTGGATGGGCTTCTGCATCCTGGCCAAGCGCTGCCATGATCGCGACCATTCAGCCTGGTTCCTGCTGATGGGACTGATCCCGCTTGCCAATCTCTGGCTGCTGGTCGATCTGTTTTTCTGGCGCGGTACCCGTGCTGTCAATCGCTTCGGCCCTGAACCGGAGGGCATGGCCAGCCAATGGCGGGCAGCGAACGAGGATCGTTGAAGGCAAGCTGACGGTCAAAGCCCAGGGATGCCGAAGAGGTTTCTCGCCTATGGCCTGCAAGGCCAAGGTGAGATGAAGACCATGGCTCGTATTGTGACAATTTCCTGAATTGTAAAGTGCCACGAGATCAGGCGGCCTGGCTGCTGTTCTTCTGTCACGCTGGAAACACGCTTCTCCACCGATCGAGATTGACGTCTTGTTTTCAATCGTTTGTGCTGATAGGCCGGCAAACATCGAAATCGCAAGAGCTGATGAGCAAAAGGGGTTGAGTGCGATGAATGAACCGACACTTGCGGAGAAATTGTTCAGTTTCCAGGGCCGGCTGCGCCGCAGCAACTACTGGATCTATCATCTTCTGCAATGGCTCGCCCTGTGCGTCGTCGTGGGAATCTTCTACGGCCTGGCGCTGACCGTGACGCCGGATAGTCCGCTCATCTATGTGCTGGGCGTGATCGGCATCGTCGTCTATGTCGGCTTCGTCTGGTCCGGGCTTTCCATCGGGGTTCGGCGCTGCCACGACCGCAACAGGAGTGGCTGGTTCCTGCTGGTCAGCTTCATTCCCCTCGTCGGCGCCATCTGGGTTCTCATCGAACTCGGCTTCCTCGACGGTACCCAGGGTCCCAACCAATACGGTCCCTCGCCCAAGGGTATCGGCGGCAACGAAGTCGCCGGTGTCTTTTCCTGAACAGCAAAGGGGCCGAACTCGTTCGGCCCCTGGTTTTCGGCGCTGAAGCGTTTGGCCCCAGATGATGCCGTCGCCTACGCCGCTGCGCTCAGACCAGTTTCCACGCCAAATAGAGCGCGGCGAGGGCGATCAGCCATAGGGCTGCATTGCCCCAGCGATTGCGGCGGGCCTCGGCCTTGCCGATCGCCTCGATGCTGTCGGGCAGCAGGGCAAAGCCCTTTTCCGCCGCCTCGTTGAGGCGTTCGGCCAAGGTCTCGGCCCGGTTGAGCAGGCTCGGCAGCAAGGTGAACGACTTGCCCGCCTCCAGCGTCTGCTGGCCCAGATCGCCGAGCTTGCCGAGCGGCCCGAGATTGCGCTCGATCCAGTCACGCACCACAGGATCGGCCGTCGCCCACATGTCGAGCTTGGGATTGAGCCGCCGGGCGACGCCCTCCACCACCACCATCGTCTTCTGCAACAGGATCAGCTCCGGCCGGGTCTTCATGTCGAAGAGCTCGGTGATCTCGAACAGCAGCGTCAGGAGCTTGGCCATCGAGATCTCGTCGGCCCGCTTCTGGTGGATCGGTTCGCCGATGGCGCGGATGGCCTGGGCGAAATCGTCGATCGAATGGCTCCGAGGCACGTAGCCCGCCTCGAAATGCACTTCGGCCACCCGCCGGTAGTTGCGGGTGATGAAGCCGTGCAGGATCTCGGCGAGGAAACGGCGCTCCTTCAGGCCGGCACGACCCATGATGCCGAAATCGACCGCCACGAGCTGGCCCGAGGCATCGATCATCAAATTGCCCTGATGCATGTCGGCGTGGAAGAAACCGTCGCGGATGGCATGGCGCAGGAAGGACTGGATGATGATGCGGGCGAGCTCGACGAGATCGAAGCCGGCCGCCTTCAGCCTGTCGATGTCGGACAGGGGAATGCCTTCGATCCATTCCAGCGTCAGCACGCTGCGGGCCGTGCGATTCCAGTCCGGTGCAGGGATGCGGAAATCGGGATCTTCGGCGATGTTCTCCGCCATTTCCGACAGGGCCGCTGCCTCCAGGCGCGAATCCATCTCGAAGGCGACGGTCCGCGCCAGCATGTCGACGGTCTCGACCGGCTTGAGGCGCTTGGAGCGCGGGTCGAGCCGCTCGATGGTGCGCGCGGCGAAATAGAAGGTGGAAAGGTCGGAGCGAAAGCGCCGGTCGACGCCCGGGCGCAGCACCTTCACCGCCACTTCGCGCTCGCCGTCCGCATCGCGGATGACGCCCTTGTGCACCTGTGCCACCGAGGCGGCGGCGACAGGCTCGGAAAGCTCGGCGAAGAACTGGTTCAGCGGCCCGCCCAGCGCCCTTTCGATCTCGGCAATGGCGATGGCCTGCGGGAAGGGCGGCATGCGGTCCTGCAGCTCTTCCAGGTCGCGCGCCACCGCAAAGCCGACGACATCCGGCCTGGTGGCGAGGAACTGCCCGAGCTTCACCCAGCTCGGCCCGAGCTTCACCAGGGCAGCCGCGAGGCCCTTGCCGCCGCTGACGTTGCGTTTTTCGACCAGCCGGCCGAGGCGCACCGCCAGTCGCGCCGGTGCCGGCAAATCATGGATGTCGACGAGGCCGAGCGCGCCCTCGCGGGCCAGCGTCCAGCCGGCGCGCATGAGACGAAAAGGGTCGAGGAAAGAAGCCAAGGGTACCAGCCGAATGAATTCGCGGGGAGGTCGATAGCACGCGCAGGCGCATTGGCAAACCTTCTCCCGATGTGGGCTTCAAGCTCTCCTCCCTCTTGCACATCGTCTTGCGAGGGTTCTATTTGCCGTCTGACCCAATGATATCGAGTTCAGGAAGCTTCCGTGACCATTCGCTACCACCGCGGCGATCTGCCCGACCTGTCCCGCTACACCACCAGCGCCGCCATCGATACCGAGACCATGGGCCTCAACCCCCATCGCGACCGTCTGTGCGTGGTGCAGCTCTCGCCGGGGGATGGCACCGCCGATGTGGTGCAGATCGCCCAGGGCCAGAAGAGCGCCCCCAATCTCGAGCAATTGCTGGCCAATCCCTCGGTCACCAAGATCTTCCACTTCGCCCGCTTCGACATTGCCGCGCTGCAGAACGCCTTCGGCGTGGCGACGAAGCCGGTCTATTGCACCAAGATCGCCTCGAGGCTCACGCGCACCTACACCGATCGCCATGGCCTCAAGGACCTGGTGCGCGAACTGCTGGGCATCGACCTCTCCAAGCAGCAGCAATCCTCCGATTGGGGCGCCGACACACTCACCGACGCCCAGCTCGCCTATGCCGCTTCGGACGTGCTCTATCTGCACGAACTCAAGGCCAAGCTCGACGCCACCCTGGCGCGGGAAGGACGTTCGGAAGTGGCGCGCGCCTGTTTCGACTTCCTGCCGACGCGGGCTCTGCTCGACCTCAATGGCTGGCCGGAGACCGATATCTTCGCCCATAGCTGAAGCCGGCGCCGCACGCCTCGCACCCGTCCGGGAGGCCTGGCGGGTGACGGCGGCGTGACGCGTTCCCTTCGGCACATTCCCCCTGCGCCCGAAATCTGCTATGAGGGCGCACCTGTTGCGATTTTCACCCAAAGTTGAGGAATTGCAGACAGGGATGGACGGCGCCTGTGGCGCCGGGTTGACGTCTCCACTTCGCATCGCAATATGATGGTCGGTGGCGATGGTTTCCCGCCGCTAGCAGCGTTTGGATAGGTATTCGTTTGGCCGATATCATGGATGCGCGGGTCAAGATCCCCCAACCCGCCATGCCTTCGCGTGAAAGCGCTTTCAAAGCTGCCCGCGCTCACAGCAGGCTGGTGCGTTTCCTGAAGTTTGCCGTGCCCGCAATAGCGGTTGCCGGAGCGGGTATTTTTGTGTTTCTGGCGGTGTTCAACCCCTTCGCGCCGCTGCCCATCGTCGTTCCCGATCCGGTCAAGCCGTCCGGCGAAGGCATTCTGGCCGTCGAAAGGCCGCATCTGACCGGTTCCAACAATCGCGGGCAGAAATATGACGTCACCGCCACCGGCGGCACGCAGAAAGTCAACGTGCCCGGCGTGGTCAGCCTTACCGGATTGAAGGCCGTGATCACCGCGCCCGACCAGAGCGATGCCACGCTGAGCGCCGAAACCGGTACCTTCGACACGGTTGGCCAGCTTCTCGATCTCAAGGGCGATGTGCGCGTCAAGTCCACCAAGGGCTATGACGCGACCTTGAAGAGCGCCAGCATCGACCTCAAGGCCAGCACGGTCAACAGCAAGGAGCCGGTCACCGTCAATCTCTCCTCCGGCACGATTTCGGGCAATGGCCTGAGCATCGTGCAGGGCGGTTCGAAAATCCTGTTCAAGGACGGCGTCAGCGCCAGCTTCAAGGTACCCTACAAGCCGGACGCGGAAGACGGCACGGACAGCGCCGACACGCCCGCTACCCCATCCGACGATGCGCCGGCTCCCGATGCTGCGGCTCCGAATGCCGCTCCCCCGAATCCAGCCAACCCAGTGCAGGGAAATCCCACCCAATGACGATGAAAATCCGCCGCCTGGTGCCTCTCGCGGTGCTGCCGCTCGCTTTGGCCCTGACGGCTGCCGATGCCGGCGCCGCCCCGAAGAAGGCGGCCAGCCCCTTCCAGGGTTTTTCCTCCGACAGCGGCAAACCCGTCGACGTCAAGTCGGACTCGCTCGAAGTGCATCAGGACGAGCAAAAGGCGGTGTTCACCGGGAATGTGGTGGCGACGCAGGGTGAATCCGTTCTGCGCACCAATGAGTTGACCGTCTTCTACGAGAATGTCGACAACAACGCCAAGGACGGCGCCGCCAAGGATGGCAAGGCCAAGGACGCCAAGTCGGGCGATGCCAAGCCGGCCGATGCCAAATCCGCGGATGCCAAGCCCACCGACCCGAAGGCCGCCGATGCCAAGCCGGCAGACGGCCAGCCGGCTGGCGATGCCAAGGCTGCCGAAGCGAAGCCTGCCGAGACGAAACCGGCCGACGCCAGCAAGGCGCCGGCCTCCGGTTCCGGCACGCCGGCCAGCTCCATCAAGAAGCTGGTCGCCCGCGGCAATGTCGTGGTCACCTCCAAGGACCAGAAGGCGACCGGCGCCAATGGCGTGATGGACATGGCCACCAATGTCGCCACGCTGACGGGCGGCGAGGTGGTGATGATCCAGGGTCCGAACGTGCTCAAGGGCACCAAGCTGACCGTCAACCTCAAGACGGGCATCGCCAGGGTCGAAGGCGGTGGCACCGGTGGTGTGTCGGGCGTCTTCACCCAGGGCAGCCAGAAGAAGAGCAATTGAGGGAGCAGGCCCGTGATGATGCGACCCAGCCCGACGTCTCGCCGCCTCGCTCCGGCGCTGTTGCTGCCTCTGGCGCTGCTCGTTTCATCACTGGCCTTGCCGGCCGGTGCGCAGGAGAAGAAGCCCTCCACGCCTTTCCAGGGCTTCTCCTCCGACAATGACAAGCCGGTGAACATCAAGGCCGATCAGCTCGAAACCCATCAGGACGAGCAGAAGGCGATCTTCACCGGCAATGTGGTGGCGACCCAGGGCGAGTCGACGCTGACCTCGGAGGAACTGACGGTCTTCTACGAGGCCGCGTCCCTGCCGGGCAAGCAGCCGGCCGATGCTGCCGGTGCCAGCCCGGCCAAGCCGCCGGCCCCCTCGGCTGCCCTGCCGGCCGACGCATCCTCGACTGCAGAAGCCGCCGATGCCGATGCGGCGCCTGCGCCTGACAACAAGGTCAAGAAGCTGGTAGCCAAGGGCAATGTCGTCGTCACCGCCCCGGACCAGAAGGCGACCGGCGACGACGGCATCCTCGACATGGAGACCAACATCGCCACGCTGACGGGCCAGGAAGTGGTGATGACCCAGGGCTGCAACGTGCTGCGCGGCAAGAAGCTGGTGGTCAACACCCAGACCGGCCGAGCCACCGTCACCGGCGGCACCACCGGCCATTTCGTCTCGGGCGACCAGAAGTGTTGATCCAGGCACGTACCGTCCCCAGAGAAAAACGCTATAGGCGGCATGTTTTTGCCCGATGAACGAGATATTCACCGGCGTGCGGCAAAGCTGTCATTGGACACCGGAATGCGCAATGCAGGCCGGTTTTCGGTATGGGCAGCTTAATGGAACCAAGCCTCGAAAATGCTAAAGCATTCCCGGCTTGGACATCCGACGATTTTCGATGCCAAATCAAAGATTTGGCGAAAGTCGTCGGATAGAATCCAGGGGCATTGAAAATGCCTCTTGATATAACAGGATAACGCGGCATCGGGCCCGATGCCGCAGGAAGAGTGCGGGCCAGGCATGAACGAGATGGTGCAATATGCGGCTGATGGCGATGAAGCAGGGCCGGCCGTCAGTGTCGAGGGCACGCTCTCGGTGGTGTCGATTGCCAAGACCTATGGCAAGCGCACGGTCGTGAGCGACGTCAGCCTGGAGGTTCGGCGCGGCGAGGCCGTCGGCCTGCTCGGTCCGAACGGCGCCGGCAAGACCACGGTCTTCTACATGATCACCGGCCTGGTGCCGCCGGACCACGGCCGCATCGAGCTCGACGGCCATGACGTGACGGCGCTGCCGATGTATCGGCGCGCCCGGCTCGGCATCGGCTATCTGCCGCAGGAAGCCTCGATCTTCCGCGGCCTGAATGTCGAGGAGAATATCCGCGCCGTGCTCGAGATCGTCGAGCCCAACAAGGCCGAGCGGGAGCGCCAGCTCGACGAACTGCTCGACGAGTTCAAGATCGGCCGCCTGCGCAAGACCGCCTCGATCGCGCTCTCGGGCGGCGAACGCCGGCGCGTCGAAATCGCGCGCGCTTTGGCTGGCCGGCCGTCCTTCATGCTGCTCGACGAGCCTTTCGCCGGCATCGATCCGATCGCAGTCGGCGACATCCAGACCCTGGTGCGCCATCTGACCAATCGCGGCATCGGCGTGCTGATCACCGATCACAATGTGCGCGAGACGCTGGCCCTGATCGACCGGGCCTACATCATCCATTCCGGCCATGTGCTGACCCAGGGCACGCCCCAGGAGATCATCGACAATCCCGAAGCTCGCCGGCTCTATCTCGGCAGCGAATTCAGGATGTGAGGAGGCTGCGGATCACCCCTCATCCCCCTGCCGCCACCTTCTCCCGCAAGGGGAGAAGGGGAGCAATGGTTTAAGGCCGTTCGACGTTGGGCAGCGCGAAGGCGATACGCAATCCGAACAAGGTGCCTTCTCCCCTTGCGGGAGAAGGTGGCGGCAGCCGGATGAGGGGGGTTCCGCGTCCCGCCAGGATTCCCATCGCCCTGATTCTCCTCTAGGTTCGACAGGCCAACCCGGAACGTCGATTTGCTCGCCTATGTCCTGCGCCGTCTCGCGCTGATCGTGCCGACCCTGTTCGGCATCATGCTGATCTCCTTTGCCATCATCCAGATCGTGCCCGGCGGTCCGGTGGAGCGCATGGTGTCGATGCTGTCGGGCAATGCCGGGGGCGGGGGCGATCTCGGCGGGCCGGCACCGAGCTTCAATGCCGGCGCCTCGCAATATCGAGGCTCCCAGGGCCTCGATCCGGCCTTCATCGCCAGCCTGCGCAAGCAATATGGCTTCGACAAGCCGGTCTATGAGCAATTCTGGCTGATGATCAAGAACTACGCCACCTTCAGCTTCGGCCAGAGCTATTTCCGCGATACGCCCGTCACCACGCTGATCGCCGAGAAACTGCCGGTGTCGATCTCCATCGGCCTGTGGGTGATGCTGCTCTCCTACGCGATTTCGATACCGCTGGGCATCCGCAAGGCGGTCAAGGACGGTTCCTTCTTCGACGGCTGGACCTCCGCGGTGATCGTCATCGGCTATGCCATTCCCGGCTTCACTCTCGGCATCCTGTTGATCACGCTGTTTGCCGGCAGCGCCTTCTGGCAGATCTTTCCCAATGGCCGGCTGGTTTCCGACAATTGGAACGAATTATCGCTGTGGGGCAAGATCGCCGACTATGCCTGGCACATGACGCTGCCGCTGATCGCCATGGGGGTCTCGGCCTTCGCCACGCTGACCATGATGACCAAGAACGCCTTCCTCGACGAGATCCGCAAGCAATATGTGCTGACGGCGCGCATGAAGGGATTGTCGCCGCGCCGGGTGCTCTATGGTCATGTTTTTCGCAACGCCATGCTGATCGTGATCGCGAGCTTTCCCGCCGCCTTCATCGCGGCGCTGTTCACCGGATCGCTGCTGATCGAGCAGACCTTCGAGCTCAACGGTCTCGGCCGGCTCAACTATGAATCGGTCATCAACCGCGACTATCCCGTGGTGCTGGCTTCCATCTACATCCTGGCGCTGGTGGCCCTGGTCATCAATCTGGCCACCGACCTGATCTACATGTTCGTCGATCCGCGCATCGACTTCGAAGCGCGTGAGGTTTGAGATGGAGGCTGCCACCCAAACCCGGCGAGGCTGGCTTGCCCTGTCGCCTCTCAACCGGCGGCGCCTCAACAATTTCAAGGCCAATCGGCGCGGCTACTGGTCGTTCTGGCTCTTTCTCACCCTCTTCATCCTGTCGCTGTTCGCCGAGTTCATCGCCAATGAAAAGCCGCTGCTGATCGTCGACAAGGGCCAGGTCTTTGCGCCGGTCTTCGTCGATTACGACGAGACCGATCTTGGCGGAGACCTGCCGGGACCGGCGAATTTCCGCGATCCCTACCTCGTCAAGCTGCTGGCCGATCGCGGAGCCTTCGTGCTCTGGGCACCGATTCGCTATGGCCCGCAGACCATCAACAAGAACCCGCCGGCCGGCGGCGTGCCCTCGCCGCCCACCTGGGCCCTGCGCGACGAGCAGTGCCGCGACGCCGCCCAGACCGTGGGCGGGACGGGGTGCCGCGACATCGAATGGAACTGGCTCGGTACCGACGATACCGGCCGCGATGTGCTGGCCCGCATCATCTACGGCACCCGGATCTCCCTGCTCTTCGGCTTGATCCTCACCTTCTTTTCCTCGCTCATCGGCGTGACGGCCGGCGCGGTGCAGGGCTATTTCGGCGGCTGGGTCGACCTGATCTTCCAGCGCGCCATCGAGATCTGGACCAGCATTCCCTCGCTCTATCTGCTCATCATCATCTCGGCGGTGCTGGCGCCGGGCTTCTGGGTGCTGCTCGGCATCCTCCTGCTGTTTTCCTGGATGGCGCTGGTGGCGGTGGTCCGTGCCGAGTTCCTGCGCGCCCGCAATCTCGAATATGTCCGGGCGGCCAAGGCGCTCGGCCTGTCCGACACCACCATCATGATCAAGCACCTCCTGCCGAACGCGACGGTGGCGACGCTGACCATGCTGCCCTTCATTCTCTCCGGCGCCATCTCGACGCTGACGGCGCTGGATTATCTCGGCCTCGGCCTGCCGCCCGGCACGGCCTCGCTCGGCGAATTGCTCAAGCAGGCCCAGGCGCGGCCCAATGCCTATTGGCTCACCATCTCCGGCTTCACCGTGACGGCGCTGCTGCTCTCGCTGCTGATTCTGGTGGGCGAAGCGGTGCGCGATGCGCTCGATCCGCGCAAGACATTCGGCTGAGCTTAAAATCGCATCGGGCGATTGCAGGACGCGAAACGATCGTTTAGAAGGACGAACGACGCACCCATAGCTCAGCTGGATAGAGCGTTGCCCTCCGAAGGCAAAGGTCGCACGTTCGAATCGTGCTGGGTGCGCCATTTTCCCCTTTGAAATGATTTGAAGCCGCTCGAGATGTGCCCGGGCGGCGAGGCTTGTCGGTCGCAGGAGATGCGGCGAACCGGCGGTTCAGTCTGGATTCATGGCGGCGAAGACGGCCTCGTAGCGGCCGTCCCGCTCGGCCCAGCGGCGAGCGCGGTCACGTTCGAGCAGTACCTCGCCTTGCGGATGGTCGCCTTGGTCGAGCAACTGCATCACCTCGGCGACATAGGCGTCGACGGGCATCGCGCGCGGATCGGAGGCCTGCTGGCTGCCGGTGAGCTCGGTCTGCACATAAGGGGGTGCCAGCTCGAGCACCTCGACGGGCACCTTGCGAAGCTGGTGGCGCAGGGACTGGAGCCAGGAATGCAGGAACGCCTTGCTGGCGCAATAGGTCGGGAAGTCGGCACGGGGCACGAAGGCGAGGTTGGAGCTCGTGGCGATGATCGTCGCATCCGCTTGAGCCTTCAGAATCGGGAGGAGTGCTGCGGTCACGCGCAATACGCCCAGGATGTTGGTCTCCACGATCGCCTCGGCATCGCCGACATCCCAGCCGTCCGCCGTCAGGTCCTCGGCGCGCGAGATGCCGGCATTGGCGATGAGCATGTTGAGGTCGGGAAAATGCCTGCGTATCTCGTTGGCGAGGCGCGACAGGGAGCCGGGATCGGCGAGGTCGAGCGGCAGCCCGACCAGGCCGGGCCGGTTTGCCGTGATCCGATCAAGCAGGCCTTGCCGTCGTCCCGTCACGATGACGCGGTTGCCGTGCTGGTGGAAGGCTTCGGCGAGCACGCGGCCGATGCCGCTGGTGCCGCCGGTGACGAGGATGGTGTTGCCGGTCATCTTCATGGGTATTGCGTCTCCGTTGAGCTGGGGGCACGGAAACGCCGCCGCTGCGCGTGAGGCAGCGGGCCGCCTGCAATCCCAGGTGAGCATCGACCATCATGGCAGCGGCAAGCCGCACCGGAATGGAAGCCCCAGGGGATGACGGGAAGGCTGAGCAGAAGTGGGATGGCATGACCGTAGCGCCCTGTTGAATCGAGATCTCCCTGCTGGGAACCCCTCGACAAAGGACGCGTTGGATGACGGTAACGCCTACGGCAGCAGCATGGATGGCCGCTGCAAGCATTTTCGTAATAGGGCGCGTCACCACGGTCAAGTCGCTTCAGCCCGAGAGCGAGGCTGACCGCCCTCGGCTCACCAGGCGTCCGGCTCGCGCAGCATGTGGACGATATTGGCGGGATTGGTGACCCAGCCGCCCTTGAATCCGTCCGGCAGCGGCTCGATTGCGTCGCAACGGACCACGCCGGCACCCGACAGATGGCCGGATGCCTTGTTGAAATCGTCGGTGAACAGCTCCAGCCAGACTTCGGCCTGGCTCAGCATCGGCGCCTCGTCGAGCCACAATTTGTTGGGGCCGAGCTCGAAGCCGATGGCAGGCGCCTTGTCGGTGATCGGCATCAGGCCGACCACATCGCGATAGAACGCTACCGTGGCCTGATATTGATGCGGAGGGATCTTCATGGCGATATCGATGCCGCCATAGATGGTCGCAGCCATGGTTGGTTTCCCTTGTCCCGTCATGGGGTGTCACTGGAGGGTTCGCTTGCCGGCACGCCAGCCAGTTCGCTTCGATAATAGCCCTCGCGCAGATTGATGCCGTATTCGAGATAGGCCTTGAGGCAGCAGAGCATCTGCGACCAGCCCTCGCAATTGAGGTAGGAGGCGTGCTGCCCCTGCGCGTCCTCGCTCCAGCCGGTCTCGGCGATGGTAACCAGCGTCGCGTCGTCTCCCAGCGCCTCGAAATTCATCTCGATGCGGGTTTTGTAGCGCGCGGCGCCATCGGCGGGTTTCGGCCCATCCCAGCGCAGCACGATGTGGCTGTCGGCCGTCACCTCGTCCACTTCGACGGGGACCTTGCCCCACCACACCACGGTCGCTCCGGCCGCCAATGGGGCGCTGGCACCGCCGACCGTGGTGAAATAGGCGCTGAGCTTGCCGGGGTTGACCACGGCCTCGAACACCTCGCGAACCGGCTTTGCGATCCGTGCGGAAACCCTGAATTTCGGCTTCATCGGGCTTCTCCCTGTTGCAGGAGGCAACAATATGTTATAAATTTATAACATGTCAAGCGAGCACGAAGAAGATCTGGTTTTCAAGGCATTGGCCCATCCGCGCCGACGGGCCATGCTCGACCACCTCAAGGAGGAGGCGCGCACCACCGGCATGCTCTGCGAAGCCTTCGCGGACATGGATCGCTGCACGGTGATGCAGCATCTCAAGGTGCTGGAGGAGGCCGATCTCGTCATCGTCAGGCGGGAAGGGCGTGAGCGCTGGAACCATCTCAACGCCCTGCCGATCAAGCGCATCCACGACCGCTGGATCAGCGGCTACGCCGCCCACGCCCTCACCCTTCTCGACAAGCTCAAGGCCGATCTGGAAGGATGACCGTAAAAGTGCCTGTCCTGTCCTGAAATACCGTCCTCAAGACGAGTACAGCCCGATGAACGGGCCATTGCTCAAGACAGCATCTTTCCTTCAGCCTGTCGCGCCGCCAAAGGCAGGTCGATTTCCAGGCAGGCGCCGCCCTTGGGGCCGTTGGATGCGGCGATATGGCCGCCATGCAGGCGCACGATCTCGCGCACGAGGTTGAGACCGAGTCCGGCGCCGCGGCCGTCCTGGCGCAGGCGGTGGAATGGCTCGAAGATCCGCTCGGTCTCGCTTTCGGGAATGCCGTCGCCCTCGTCGCAGATCTCGATGCGGCCGCTGCGGTCGACGCGTATGCCGATGGTGCCGCGGCGCCCGCCATGATCGATGGCGTTCTGGATGAGATTGGTCAGCGCCCGCTCGAGCGAGGTCTGGTCGCCTGTCACCAGGATCGGCCCGTCATCGGCCTTGAAGTCGATCTCGTAGCCGGCGGCGAAGGCCAGTGGTGCGAGATCGACGATCACCCTTTGGGCGAGCGCGGCGAGATCGACCGTCGCCGTCGGCCTCTCCTGCTGGTCCAGGCGCTGGAAATCGAGCAATTGCCCGGTCAACACCGCCAGGCGCGAAGCGTCCTCCAGCAGTCGCGTCTTCTCCGGCCCTGGCGGCAGCGAGGCGATGCGGGTGGTGAGGATGGCGATCGGCGTGCGCAATTCATGCGCGGCGTCGGCCAGGAAGCGCTGATGCCGCTCATAGCCCTTGTCGAGACGGGCCAGCGCGTCGTTGACGGCCTTCACCAGCGGCATGATCTCTGCCGGCACACCGGCCTGGGGCAGGCGAACGCCGCGCTGGCCGATGTCGATGCGCCCGGCCTGCGTCGCGGCGGCACCGAGCCCGGAAAGGGCTCGGCGCACCACGATCGGCGTGACCATAAGGGTGACCAGCGCCATCAGGACGAAGAGTGGACCGATCACGGTGGCCGAACTCAGGGAGACACCCCAGAACAAATGCTGCCAGGACATATGGCCCTGGGTGCC
This sequence comes from Labrys sp. E2SS-1L, assembly GCF_057073705.1. Classification (NCBI taxonomy): domain Bacteria; kingdom Pseudomonadati; phylum Pseudomonadota; class Alphaproteobacteria; order Hyphomicrobiales; family Xanthobacteraceae; genus Labrys; species Labrys sp. E2SS-1L. Next base: position 1,103,279 of record NZ_CP172712.1, read on the forward strand.
GGTGAGGATCTGTACGCGCCCGGCGGCGCTGTCCACCCATTTGAGCACGGCAGCGGGCTTGTCGATGCCGGCCCGGTCTTCTCCGAGCCGGATCAGCTGGATGTGATTCATGCCCGCTGCGAACGGGGCATAGTCGGCGGGAACGCGGCCTTCCCTCAGATCCCGGCCTTGCTTGTCGCGGATGATGAACCACAGATCGGGCGCTTCCTGGCGCAGCCGCCGGAGATCGCTGGTCTCCCCCAGGACGACGAGGCCGTCGGTGTTGCGCACCAGGGCGTCGCGGAGCACGTCGAGGGCGCTGTCTTCATAGGCATCGGCGAACCGCGCCGTGCCCCAGACGGCGACGACCACGATCACCACGATCAGCGCGAGCATGACAGTCTGGAAGGCGACCAGCCGCTTGACCAGGCGCCAGCGCAGAGAAGGCGACGAGGCGACCGTCATGACGTTTCGCGCAGGAGATAGCCCACCCCGCGAATGCCGTTGATGACAACCCCGGCATCGGCATCGGCAAGCTTGCGTCGCAGCCGCGAAATATGGGTGTCGAGCGCGTTGGACTGGATCTCGTCATCCAGGCCGAACACGGCTTCCATCAGGAAAGGGCGCAGCACCATGCGCCCCATGCGCCGCACCAAAGCGGCCAGTACCAGCAATTCCCGCCGCGGCATGTCCAGCGGGGTGCCCGCCACGCTGGCCTCCTGGTGGGTGAAGTCGAAGCAGAGCCGCCCGACCCGCACCATATGCGATTGCAGATTGGCGGGCCGGCGCAGCAAAGCGCGCAGCCGCGCCAGCAATTCCTCGAAGGCGAAGGGCTTGCCGAGATAATCGTCGGCGCCATGTTCCAGACCGCTGACACGATCGGTCAACTCGCCGCGGGCGGTCAGCACCAGCACGGGCACGGCATTACCGCTGGCACGCAGGGTCGGGATCAGCGACAGTCCGTCACCGTCGGGCAACTGCCTGTCGAGAAGCAGGGCGTCGTGCACCCGATCGCAGAGGACTTCCTCGGCGGCGGCGATGCTCGAGACATGGTCGACGATCATGTCGTGTCGGACCAGGGCGGAGCGCAAGGCCGAGACCATCTCAGGCTCGTCTTCCACCAGCAGGATCCGCATTGCCCGTCTCTCCCATGTCCCCTTGCCTCGCGCCTTGCCAACATAGCGTTACCCGTCCTGCATTGCGCGAACCTTGCGCACGCTCCTGCCGGGCAGCGGTTGAAAGGGGCGATCACCACCACGGCCGACGCATGTTGACGAATGCGCCCGAGCCGCAGGGGGCTGGCGATTTGTGTTGTCGCCTGCCTCGGTGGCGCGAGAAGGCGATCCGCGGCCTTCCCGTGCAATCGCGGGGCCGGTCCTTCCTCACGGGCCTGACGGGGAAGGTGCAGCCGGCCGGTCGATGCGGCCGAGGGCCAGCGCGAGGGCGATGGCAGCCGCGGCGGCGGCGGCGACGAGCAGGCTTGCCGATCCCCAGCCATAGGTGTCGATGAGCGCGCCCACCGCAACCGGCCCGGCGACCTGACCGAGGCTGCTGCCCTGCATGGTGAGGCCGACCACCATTGGAGCCAGCGCAGCGGCGGGCGCCAGGACGGGGGCGGAGGACAGGAGTGTCGCCGGGATGAGGCCGCCGACGGCCGAAAACATGATGCATAACAGCAGCAGCGGGCCATTCGGGAAGATCTGCAGGAACACGCAAGGCGCGGCGATTCCCATCACCAGGCTGGCGCTTGCGATCAGCACGGCGCGGCGGGCCCCGCGCGACAGCAGGAAGCCGGCCGCAAGATTGCCGATAATGTTCGAGGCACTGGCGAGGGCACTGACCATGCCGGCGGTGCCATAGCCCAAGCCCATGCGCTGCATCAGCAGCACCGGCAGGAAACTGAACAGGGCGAAGAACATCAGGCTGTAGAGAGCAAAGCATAGGGCGAGCAGCGAGGGGCCACCGGCCGTCAGCACGGCAAGGACATTTCGGGCAAGGCGCTGCGGCGGCGTCGGGCTCCGGCGGGGGCTGCCCGGCACCGTGACCAGCGCGGCCAGGATGGCAAGGCTTGTGATCATCGCGCCGGACCACCAGATGGCGCGCCAATTGCCGAAGAACGGGCCGGCGAGCATGGCCAGCGCTATTCCGGCCGGCATGAAGCAACTCCACAGGGCAAAGGCGAGATCGCGCTGCCCGGCGGGGCTGATCCGGTTCAGGATGGCGGGACCCGCCACCGTGACCAGCAGGAAGCCGAGGCCTTCGACGATGCGCGAGGTGACCAGCACGCCATAGTGGGAGGTAAGGGCACCAAGTCCGCTGCCGGCCGCGATGGCGCCCAGGCCCAGCACCAGCATGCGGCGATCGCCGAAGCCGGAGATGGCCGCTCCTGCCGGGATACCGCCGGCCAGGCCGAGCACGGCGAAGATGCCGGCCAGCCAGCCGATGGCGCCAAGGCCGAGGCCGAGATCGGCCTGCAGCATGGGAGCGGCGATCAGCGTCTTGCCGACCTGCAGCGAGGCTGCAATGCCGGAGGCGACCACCACGGCTACTGCCGGCCAGGCCGCGGTGCTGCGGGGCAGGAGGAGAGGGGGAGCCATCAGGCGGCATCCTGGAGCCGCGCGGCGGCGAGGGCCCGGGCGAGATGGGCGACGTGACGTCCCTGGAAGCGCGCACCGTCCAGTTCGTTGGTGCTGGGCTCGCGATTGCCGCCGCGGCCGTCATCGGCCAATGTCGAAGCGCCGTAGGGCGAACCGCCGGTGATCTCGTCCATGCGCGACTGGCCCCCGAAGGTATAGGGCAGGCCGGCGACGACCATGCCCAGATGCAGCAGCGCGATATGGGTGGACAGGATCGTGGCCTCCTGCCCGCCATGCTGGCTGCCGGTGGAAGTAAAGACGCTGCCGACGCGCCCGACCAGGGCATTGCGTGCCCACAGCCCGCCGGCCTGATCGAGAAAGTTCTTCATCTGCGCGGCCATCGTGCCGAAGCGTGTCGGCGTGCCGAAGATGATGGCATCATGGTCGGCCAGTTCGGCGACATCGGCAATCGCCGCCCGCTGATCCAGCTTGTAGCCGGCACGGATGGCGACGGCATCCGGCACGATTTCCGGTACCCGTTTCACCACGGCGCGTGCGCCGGTTTCACGCACGCCTTCGGCTACCGCACCCGCCATGATCTCGATATGGCCGTAGGAGGAATAGTACAGCACCAGCACGGATGTCATTGTCAGCTCCTCGTCATTCCTGGATGACGGGAGCATCGCATTTCGGGCTTATCGATCGGAGTGATATAATTGGCATCAAACCGATCGAAAGAATTGATCATGATCGATGCCCTTACCTTGGATCAACTGCGCACCTTCGTGACGGTGGTCGACAGCGGCAGCTTCCGGTCGGGGGCCGCCAGGCTCTCACGCGTGCAATCGGCGGTAAGCCATGCCATCGCCAATCTGGAGGCGGAACTCGGGCTGGCCTTGTTCGACCGCACCGGTCATCGCCCGGTGCTGACCGGTGAGGGCAAGGCCCTGCTCGCCAATGCCCGTGACATCCTCCTGCGCGTCGACGCCATGCGCGCCCGTGCCCGAGGATTGGGGGAGGGGGTGGAACTCGAACTTTCGCTGGTGGTGGACACGCTGTTTCCGGTCGCCTGGGTCGGCGAGGCGCTCAGGACGATGCGGCAGGACTATCCTTCTGTCGCGATCCGCCTGGCCTTCGAACCCCTGGGTGGCCCGCTCACGGCCCTGCTGGCAGGGCGCAGCACGCTGGCGGTGATCACCGGCGAGAATTTTCGTGATCCGCGCGTGGTGCTGCAGGGCCTCTCCTCGATCGAAATCGTGGCGGTTGCCGCGGCAGGCCACCCGCTGGCTACTCGGATCGACGACCAGGCGATCGAAGTCGCCGAACTTGCGGATCATCTGCAGATCGTCCAGGTGGATCCGACCACCTTGTCACAGGGGCGGGATTTCGGCGTGTTGTCGCCGCAGACCTGCCGCGTTGGCAGCCAGGATACCAAGCACGCCATGATCCTGGCGGGGTTGGGGTGGGGACGCCTCCCCGCCTGGCAGGTGGAACGGGATCTGCGGGAAGGCCGCCTTGTCCGGCTGCACACCAAGGATCTGGGTCGTCATGCCAGGGCCGGTACGCAGGCCTATCTCGCCCATCGTCTCGATGAACCGCTCGGGCCGGCCGCCCGCGCTTTCGGCCGTGCGATCGAGGACATTGCCGCAGCGTAGGGCATCATGCCGAAAAGTGGATGCCGGCTTTCGGCAAAAACGATGCAGCAGCAACGGCCCGCGGGGTTGGACCCGATTCCGAAACCGGATTCGATGCCGCAATGCCTGCCGAAACGGTAGCCTGTCAAATCAGCGGTATGTACATATTTGCGACAAGAACTATCAGTATGTGTAAGCTGTTTCAGTTTGAATCAATTGTCGGATTGCCTATGCCGCGTCCCAAGTTCATTGTGCTGCTCCAGGGACCGGTCGGCCCCTTTTTTTCCGAGCTTGCGCAATCGCTCCTGGCGCGTGGCGACAGAGTCCTCAAGATCAATTTCAATCTCGGCGACCGCATCTATTCGAGGCGGATTCCGTTTGTCATGTTTTCCGACAGCCTGTCGGCCTGGCGGGGCTGGTTCTCGCAGTTCCTGCTTGGTCAGAAGCCGGACAAGGTGATCCTGTTCGGCGATCAGCGTCCCTATCACCAGGTGGCGGTGGCGCTGTGCCGGGAGCTCGGCATCGATGTGTGGTGCCTGGAGGAAGGGTATCTACGACCCGATTACGTGACCGCCGAACGCGAGGGCAACAATGCGGCGTCCCTGCTGCCGCGGGTCCTGTCGGCCTATGATCGCAACAAGGCGACCCCTGTCGAGGCGCCGGTGACGATCCCCGCCGCCAGCTTCAAGCCCATGGCCTGGTGGGCTTTCAAATATTACCTGGCGATGTCGGCCGGCAGCGTGGTGTTTCGGCAATATTCCCATCATCGCGAGCGCTCCTTGTTGGGAGAGGCGATGCTCTGGAGCCGCAACGCCATGCGCAAATACACCGATCGCTGGACCAATGCGAAGAAGATCATCGACCTCGTCGACAATTTCGACCGCAAATATTTCGTCGCCGCCCTGCAGGTGCATGATGACCTGCAATTGAGGGTCCACGGCGCAGGCTGGACCATGGAGCGCATGATCGAGGCCACGATCCGCTCCTTTGCCAAGCACGCCCCGCCCGGCACCCGCCTTGCCTTCAAGGCCCATCCGCTCGACCGCGGGCATCGGCCCTATCACCGCTTCGTGGCGCAGCTCGCCAAGCTGGCGGGTGTGGCCGATCGAGTCTCCTTGATCGACGACGGGCCGACCGGGCTGTTGATCCGGCATGCCCGTGGCATGATCACGGTCAACAGCACCACGGGAATTCTGGCGTTGCAGCGCAATTGCCCGGTCTTCGTGCTGGGGAATGCACATTATGCCATTGACGGCCTTGTCGCCCATGGTGGCGAAGACAGGCTGAAACAGTTCTGGAGCGCGCCCTTCCTGCCCAACGCGGCCGCGAGGGACGCCTTCGTCAGTCACATGGTGGCGGAGACGCAGATCAACGGCTCCTATTATCTGAGCCGTTACTTTGACCTGACCATCCGCAACCTGATCGGCCGCATCGACGACAATGTGGTGGAATTGCCGAAGAAGGCGCCTGTGCGCGCACCGAAGTCGGCTTGAAATCCTTCTTTGGTCGTCTGAGAGACGACCAGCCCTGAGAGGCGTCCCGAAATCGGTGGTAAGGGGCCGCGGCCAGACAGGCGATCCCGTCGCGGCAACGCATGGCCGGCTGCGCTGAATTGAGCCGGCTTACAAGAGAGAGGGCTGGCGCTATCGGACGATGCGGGGCCGGACCCACCCGTCTGCATCATCGGCCGTTGCAGATCCGGCAAACAAAAACGGGGGCAAACCTGCCCCCGTTGATGCAATGAGATCTGATGCAGCAGCGTCGGATCAGAACTTGTAGTTCACACCCAGACGCACGGCATGGAAGTCCGGCGAGGCCTTGGAGTGAAGGGTGCCGCTGCCGCGCACCGTGTAGCTGCCGAAGTTCACATACTGATATTCGATGCGGCCCGAGAGATTGTCGGTAAAGGCATATTCGAGACCGGCACCGGCCGTCCAGCCCACCTTGGTGTTGCTGTCGCTGAACGAAGCGCCGTCATAGCTGAGCTTGTAGTCGATGTTGCCATAGGCCAGACCGCCGGTGGCGTAGATCAGGAAGCGGTCATAGGCATAGCCGATGCGCGGACGCAGCGTGCCGTACCACTTGATGTCCGAGCGGGCACGACCGGGAGCGCCGGCGACCACACCATGCACGGTGTCCTTGATCTGGGCACCCTGGAAGTCGGTTTCGATACCGACCACGATGTTGTCGAACTGGTAGTTATAGCCGGCCTGCAAGCCGCCAAGGAAACCCTTGCCCGTCAGCTTGCCGATGTCGCCGAGGAAATCCGGATCGTGGATGCCGACCGTGTCGCGGCCGCCAAAAGCATAGCCGACGTTCGCACCAGCATAGAAGCCCGTCCAGGAGAACGGCAGGACAACCGGTGCCACAGGCTCAACGGGTGCAGGCGCAAGGTCGGCGGAGAAAGCTGCCGTCGACGAGAGCAGGAGAGCAATTGCTGCTGCAGAGATTCTCATATGCGTTACTCCTAAAGGTGAAACCACCATGCCAGCTTTCGAAACGCGAGTCTGTAGCTTTGATGCAACAGGTAGCGGGGAAATAACGTCCTTACTTCGATGGGTGCCCTAAGGTGCAGGGCCGCTCTGATTTTTGCAAGGTAAGATGATTTGCCTATAATCACAAAGGAGTTTTATCGAAGGCCGGTTCTATATAGTAGAAAATTGTGTCTCGAATGGGAAAATGTCGTTAGGTCATGTGGTATCATGCGGTAGCTCGCCTCAGGCGGGACTCCTGCTGGCAAAGTTGTTTTTCGGAGCCGCATGCTCGAAGTGATCCCGCACGGCTTCGAGGGCTTGCTGCACGTGATCCCGCCAGGTGGGGAGGGCGGCACGGGTGCTGAGCTCGAAGCGGTCCGAGGCCAGCGCCGTCACCGCACCCATCCATTGCGGCAGGTCGATGGGATCGACCAGGCTGATGCCATGATGGCCGGCGAGTTCGGCCACCTCGCGATGCGCGGGAATGTCGGAAGCGATCACCGGCACGCCGAGGGCATTGGCTTCGAGGATCGGCAGTCCGAAACCCTCCACCAGTGATGGCTGAACCATGCCGTGTGCGCCGGCGATCAGGCAGGCGACGGCGGCGTCGCTGAGGTCGGCCACTTCCACGACATGGCGGGCCAGCGGGGCGGCGTGGGTCAACAGGTCCAGGACCTGGTCGACCTTCCAGCCGCGCCGTCCTACCAGCACCAGGCGCGGACAGGCCGCGCCGAGCTTCTCGGCAAGACGGCGCCAGAGCAGCAGCAGCAAGGCGTGATTCTTGCGCGCCTCGATGGTGCCGAGGCAGACGAAATAAGGAATCTGAGAAGAAGGCGGGCGCAGGGCGGTGCGCGTGAGGAATTCGTTTTCGACGGCCAACGGCACCACCACCACGCGCGGCGCGGCAGGCCGGCGCTCGCCGCGCGGAATGGCCGTCGCCAGCCAGGCCATGAAGCGGTCGCGCGAATAGGCCGAGTTGGCGATGATCAGGTCGGCATGCTGCAGCAGGGAGAGCATGCGGCGGTGATGTTTGGCCGCCTCGCCTTCGCGGCAGAATTCCGGAAAGTCGACCGGAATGAGGTCGTGCAGCATGGCGACGATGCGTGCCCCGCGCCGCTTCATCTCCTGAATCTTGAGGGTGTTCTCCAGGCCCGAATGAGAGGTATTGAGATACACCGATCCGCGCAGATTGAGAGGCAGGTCGCGGGTGCCGAAGACCTGCCGCATGCCGGTGAGCGCCACCCGGGCGGCGGAAGGTTCGGCCCGGTTGGTTTCGGCCAGGCGCCGGCAGCCGCGTTCGGAGGCCCACACCGGCGTGGCGAGATAATCGGTCAGATCGGTGTAGATGCGATCCTTTTCGACATCGGATCCCTGCCAGGCCGAAGATTCCGGGGAAGGGAGAAGCTTGTCGACGCGCCGCAAACCGTTGAAGCCCGGCATCTTGGCGACGAAGGAAACGTCCCCGGCCATGTCGGGCAGGAGCCGGATATAGGCGGCATCGACCCGATCGATGCCGGTGGGCGTGGTGCGGATGAGCCGGCGCAGATGCCGCGATACGTCAAAAAGAAACTGCATTGCGGGGCCACCAGCGTATGATTCGGCGCAAGGGGTTGGTTCTGCCGGCGGGAGCCTGGCGCGCCGCGCTCAGCCAGCTCACCGCATCTTCGGCCTCCATCGGCAGCCCTCGGACTGGGTGCAGATAGCTCGGATAAAGGATGAGGGCGGCAGCCACCAATTCATCGAGCGTGCGGCGGCGCGTGCGGCGGGAAATGGCGACGCGGTCGGTCGTCAGGCCCCAGCCGGCGAAGAAGGGGGCTCCGTGGCAGATGACGGGCTTGTTTCGCAGCAAGGCTTCGAACCCTGCCAGCGAGGTGCGTACATGCACTTCGTCGGCAAAGTCGATCCAGGCCGCGGCATCCCCCGACACCGCCAGATGATCGGCCAGGGCGCCGGCGGCAGTCGGGTCGCTCAGGCCGGGCCGTTTGCCGGCCACCAGATCGGGATGCTCCTTGAAAATGATGAAGGCGTCGGGGCATTCGCGGCGTACGGCCCGGAGAAATTCGAGATTGCTGGCATGGCTGGGCAGGCCGAGCCTGAGGGATTGGTCATCGGGCACCTGCCCGGCCACCAATACGCGCCGGCGCCCCCTTGCCTGCCGATGGGCCTCGTCGGGCACATCGCTGCGCAGATTATATTTGGTCAGGCCGGCCTGCAGGATCGCCTGCCGCAGCCGCGCGGCGCGCTCGGTGAGTTCGACGGGAAAAATGCCGGTCTCCAGAAGGGTCTCGAGATCGCTGGCGGTGGTGGCATCATAATAGATACCGCTCGCATCGAAGCACAGCGAGATCGGGACGGTGCCGGGAAAGCCGAGTCCGACCGATCTGAGGAAGCCGTCCTCGACCGCGATCGCCGCTGCCCCGTTAGCGGAAGACCGTGGCAGGCCCCAGCTGAGCTGACGTGCCTTTCCGGATGCCGTGGCGTTGAAGCGAAGGGTGGCGCCCGGAGCGGCGCAATAGCGCCGGAGTATCGGCCGCTTGTGCAGCTTGATGGCGACGGCCTCGGTTTCCCCGCGCCAGCGCCCGGCATGGGCACGCCAGCCCTGCAGCCTTGCGATCGCCTGTTCGGGGCCGGTGGCGCGGCCGGTGATCGGATCGGCGTAGAGCGGGTAGCGGATCAGGGCGGCGTCGACGAGGTCGACGATGTCGAGCGGGTTCCCGGCCCGCGCCTGGCGGCGCACCAGGGCTTCGCGTGCGCCGGGCAGCACCGGCCGGTCCTCGCTCAATCCCCACCCCGCATAGAAGGGCACGCCATAGCACCGCACCGGCAATCCACGCAGAAGGGCGTCGAAGCCGAGCTGGCTCGACACGGTCCAGACCTCATCCACTTCATCGAGCACGGCGTGGGGGGAAACGGCATCGTCGAGCCGGCGCAGATGGGAGGCGGCCGGGAGGCCGGCGAAGCTGCCCCGGGCTCGGCCCGCCATCACATCCGGATGCGAGCGGATGATGATCTGGGCGTCCTGCAAGGCGAGGGCATCGGCCAGCATGGCGGCAAAGCTCGTCCCGTCGGCGCAGGCGCCGGCGATCGACAGGTCGCCCGCGACCTGCTCCACCAGCAGGATGCGGCGGTTCCCGCGCGGCCCGAGCCCCAATGGCCTGTCGGGCAGATGGTTATATTTGGTCAGCCGATGATGCACGATCTCGTCGCGCAGGGCGGTGGCGCGTGGCCGGGTCTCGCGAAAATTCCCCAGTGCCAGTTCGTGCTCGAGCCGCGATTGCGTGCGGGCGTCGTAATAGACGCCGAGGTCGTCCATCACCACCGAAACGGCCGCCGCCCCGGTCTTGCCGAGGCCGACAGAGCGCAGGAAGCCGTCCTCCAGGGTGAAAAAGGGGCGAGCCAGCCGGGCAGCCGCATGCCTGGCCCAGCGGGCCGGCAGCTTGCGGCCCCAGCCGGCGACGGCATCCACCCTGCGTCCCGCCCGCTCCAAGGCCACCAGCCGATACTCCGGCAGCAACTCGCCGAGATCCGGGAAACGCAGCAGGGTGACCAGCGGCAGGCCGATAACGCTGCCAGGACGTGGCAACCAGGACCGGTCCATCAGCATGACCCTGGAAAGGCAGTGGCGGGCACGGCGTGCAGGGTGCCCAAGATGCCCATGACGGAAGGCGGCTTCGGGGATGGTTGCAGGGGCGCCTGCATCAGGTGGCGCATGGCCAGGATCGATGACCTGAATCTGAAAGACGTGACCGCTTGCCGTTCCCAGCGGAATGGAACTGCACGGGCCCGCGCAAACGCCGCCGGCAAAGAGGCGCGTCCTACTACTAAAGGAGTAATCTTTGTATCTTCAGCAGGCTTTGAGCCTTTACGGTTCTCAGTCGAGATGTCTCTCTGGGGAGTTCGAGCGAAAACCTCGCTGTCGATTGTCAGTATATTATAAGAATACCTTTTTTTGCTCTTGAAGAAAGTGGAAAAAATCAGGTGGCAAATTAAGGAAAGTTTCTCACAAGAGAATCTAATGTGTAGATTTCGTGACGGGACGGCTGCCAGGAGCGGCGCAATTTCTGTTGCATTATCACGGAAAGTTTGCAAATTGGCGCGGGCTGCCATGCAGCCTCCTTCGGTTGGCACTGCCAGAGCCCTCCGCCAATCCCTATGGCTCCTACTTACCTTTCGGGAGACCGAAACGGAAGCGAAAATATGGGAGCGACGGAAAGCGGGACTGCGAGGTCGCCCGAGCGAATGAGGTCTCCATGGTGGGTTGGATGGAAGTCGATTCGGGTTTGAAGTTGTGACGTTCATTTCATCGGCGCCGGCGAGAAAAGCTCGAAGGGGCCTGATGTTTGGGCAAATGTTACCTCCTTCTGAACAGAGATCTTTACCACAAAAAGCATCAAGGCTTGTTCCAGTCCGTCAGTGATGGGAAAAAAGATAGGGTGCCGTTGAAAAGCGAGTGATGTCGAAGTGTTGCGTATTCCAATCATTCTCCTGATCACCGCCAGCCTTGCGGCTTGTTCCAGCTTGCCGAATGCTGGCCCCACGGCCAAAACCATTCTGAGCCGTCAGCAGAATGGCGGTGCGCAGTCGCGCGGCGTCGCCAGTCCCTATTCCATCTTCGACGTCAATGCCGGGACGGTTGCCGTACTGTCGCGGCATCGCCCGACCGGTTTCCTCGGCAGTTTCGCGGCAGGCGGCCCGCCGTCGAGCGGGACGCTGGGCATCGGCGACATGGTGTCGGTCTCCATCTTCGAGGCGAGTTCGGGTGGCCTGTTCGGCACCTCCGACGCTACCGGCAGCGCCGGCAGCAAGAGCGTGCAGCTGCCGCCCCAGCAGATCGATCGCGGCGGGCGCATCAACGTGCCCTATGCCGGCAGCGTCGTCGCCGCCGGCCGTACGCCGGCCCAGGTCGGCCAGGCCATCGTCAGCGCCTTGTCGTCCAAGGCGATCGAGCCGCAGGTGCTGGTCACCCTCACCCAGAATGCCGCCAATCTCGTCACGGTCTCCGGCGAAGTCGGCCAGGGCGGCCGCTTCCCCCTCGCCGTCAAGGGCACGCGCGTGCTCGATGCGATCGCCCTGGCCGGTGGTCCGCAGGCAGCGGCCCACGACCTCTTCGTCCGCCTGACGCGGGGGTCGCGCACGGGCGTGGAAAGCCTGACCTCCCTGGTCTCCAATCCGCGCGAGAACATCTATCTGCGCGCGGACGATCAGCTCTTCATCTATCGCGAGCCGCGTACCTTCACGGTGCTCGGCGCCACCGGCAAGAACGACACCATCGATTTTACGAGCGACAGGGTCACCCTCGCCGAAGCCATCGGCAAGTCGGGCGGCTTGAACGATTCGCGTTCGGATGCGAGCGGCGTCTTCGTATTTCGCTACGAGGATGCAGCTGCCTTTCGCGAACTCAGGGGCGGCGCGACATCCGGTGGCTATCGTTCGGGCAGCGTGCCCGTCGTCTATCGCCTCGACATGAAGAATCCGGGTTCCTTCCTGTGGTCGCAACGCTTCTTGATGCGCAACAAGGACGTGCTCTACATCTCCAACGCACCGTCGACCGATCTCGCCAAGTTCCTGCAGATGATCGGCGGGGGCGTGGGCATCGTCAGTGCCGGTGCCAATCTCTCGACGATCGGGCGCTGAGCCCAAGCTCTCGAACGGCTTTTCTTCAACGCGCCTCGCCCGAAAGGGCGGGGCGCGTTTGTTTTGGCAACATGGCCTCGCTTGCCCGGATCGAGCTGGTGCCGGCAGCCGTGTTGTAAATTTGAAATTACCTTGAGTAACTATAGTAATATAATACTAGTCATCGTCGCGATGGAGTAGGAGAGCCCTGTGCTCTGATGGGCAGGGCTGATGCGCTGCTGCATAACTTGTTGGTAATAAAGATTTTATTTTTAGGCGGAGATTGCGCCCCTTGCTCAGAGCGGACGAGCGGACGACGCATACGAAGGTATTATTAGAGGTGGCGGCCTTATCTTTGCCTCGATGTTCTGGAATTTCGCTTGCTTGTCGTGGAGGAGTTGATGTTTGTGCGCACGAATCCTTGCTGAGATAACGTTACGTTATCTGGATTTGTTGCAAGGCTGGAACCTGTCTGGAGGTATTTGTGGCGTCCGAAATCATGGAATTCAAGCGCGAGCCGTCCAATCCGATTCGTCCCCTGATCATGTGCGGCGGCTCAGGAACCCGGCTCTGGCCGGCTTCCCGCTCCAACCGTCCCAAACAATTCCTGCCTCTCTTCGGGGCGCTGTCGACGTTTCAGGAAACCCTGCGTCGGGTTGCCGATGCGGGCCTGTTCGGACGCCCCGTCATCGTCACCAACAAGGACCATCGCTTTCTGGTCGCCGATCAGTTGGAGGCGCTCGGCATCGAGGCCGATGTTCTGCTGGAGCCGGAAGCGCGTGACTCCGGTCCGGCCATCCTCGCCGGTGCGCGCCATATCGCCGATCAGGACGGTGAAACGGCCCTGGTGCTTGCCCTGGCTGCCGATCACATGGTGCGGGATGCCGAGGGCTTCCAGCGGGCATGCAGGCAAGCCGGCAGTTCCGCTCGGGCTGGCCATATCGTCACCTTCGGCATCGAGCCGACAGGCCCTGCCACCGGCTATGGCTATATCGAGCCGGGCGAGGAGATCGTCGCGGGCGGACGGCACGTGGTCCGCTTTGTCGAGAAGCCGGATGCCGCGACGGCGGAACGCTATGTCGGCGAGGGCTTTTTGTGGAACTCGGGCAATTTCCTGTTCCAGGCGGGCGTGATGCTCGCTGACTATGCGATGCATGACCCTGAGACGGCTGACGCGGTGGGCGAGGCCGTCGCCACGGCACAGAGCGATCTCGGTTTCCTGCGCCTCGATGCAACTGCTTTCGCGCGTGCCGAGGCCCGCTCCATCGACTATGCGGTGATGGAGCGTACGGCGCGCGCGGCCGTGGTGGCCGCGACCTTCGACTGGTCGGATGTCGGCTCCTGGAGTGCCGTGCGCGATCTCTACGCCCTGGATGAGGCGGGCAATGCCGCCCGTGGCCAGGCGGCCTTCGTCGACGCCCGTGCCAATTTCGTCTCCACGGATGGCCCGCTGGTCGCCATTGCCGGTCTCGACGACGTCGCCGTCATCGTCACGCCCGATGCCGTCCTGGTCGCCCGCCGTGACGATGCCGCCGGCGTCAAGGCGCTGGTCGAACAGCTCAAGGCGAGCCACCGCCTCCTGACACAGGAGCACCGGCAATCCTTCCGCCCCTGGGGCAGCTATCGCTCGCTGGATTTGAGCGAACGGCACCAGGTCAAGTCCATCGTGGTCAAGCCGGGCGGGCGCCTGTCATTGCAGAAGCATCATCACCGTTCCGAGCACTGGATCGTGGTGCGTGGTACCGCTCTCGTCACCATCGGTAGTGAGGTCAAGTCGGTGCATGAGAATGAATCCGTCTATATCCCGATCGGTGCGGTGCATCGCATGGAGAACCCCGGCAAGATCGATTTGGAAATCATCGAAGTGCAGACCGGCGGCTATCTTGGCGAGGATGACATCATCCGCATCGAGGACATCTACAATCGCGAGGCGTCGTGACGGCGAGCCGTTAGGCCGGTGAAAAGCCTCTGCCGAAATTTGCAACGGCAGGGGGCGAAGGAGGATGGAAAATCCGTTTCGATTTTCCCCCTCCCTTCCCTACAGGAGGCCTTCGTAGAGCTTGGTGAGCCGTTCCGCGTAAGCCTGTTCTGAGAATTTGGCCGATTGCGCCTGTCCGCGCCCGACAAGCTCGGCGCGCAGCTCCGCGTCGCCGTCAAGAGCACGGATGCCGCGCATCATATCGACGGTGTCGGTGGGATCCACCAGAACGGCAGCATCGCCCGCAACTTCCGACAGCGAGGAACCTTTTGAAGTGAGGACTGGCGTACCCAGCAGCATCGCTTCGAGCACGGGCAGGCCGAAGCCCTCGTAGAGTGATGGGAACAGAACCGCCTTTGCTCCCCGGATCAGCGAGATCAATTGAAGCAGAGGTACATAGTCGAGGCGCCGGATACGGATATCCTCTTTCAGATGCCGACCGTCAAAAAGATAGCCGCGCGATTTGTGCTCTCTTATTTTCCGAAGATCGGCACCGTATTGCCAGCCCAGGCCTCCGACCACGACGAGCGGACTCCGGGTGTCGCTTGCAACGAAGGCGTCGATCAGGCGGGACAGGTTTTTCTTCGGTTCGATCGCCCCATAAAAAAGATAATAGTCTTTATAGTTTAGATCGTAGAAGCTCTTCACGATGTCCTCGACCTCATTCGTCGGAATTTCGAGAAGATCTTGGGGAATGGATACTGCTTGATAGGTGTTGACTACCTTTTCAGGGGAAACGCCCGTCAAGCCGATGATGTCGTTCCGCGAGGTCTCCGATACGGTCACGATCCTATCCGCGGTCTGCGCGAGATACCGGATCATATTCACAAAATAGCTCTTGTCGTCCGTTGTCGCCTCCGGCATGCGCAGGGGCACAAGGTCGTGAATCGTGTAGATATTCTTGGCGCCCGGCACGCTGAGCGGAATGACTTGCGTGGTGTGGAAGATGTCCGGCGGCTGGTCGAGAAGTATCCTGGCGCTTTTGCCGTAGCGCTGGAAATGCAGGCGAGCCATTTCGTGATAACGCGATGCGACATAGGCGTCCTGCACGCCACCGCTACGTTTCTCCCACTGCTCGGATTGGACGGAGATCTTGTCGCTTTCGAGCCGCACGGTCGGTATGCCAAAGGGCGCCCCGAGCATGCGGCGCAGCGTCGTGCCGACGAGCGCCTTGCGTCTTCCCGGAGGGCTGAAGAGTCCGGCCTCCGTAGATTGCGGATCACCCAGCCGAAGGCGGCGGTTCGTGTGCAGCAATCCCCCTATGTCGTAGCCGAGTTCCTTGGAGGTCTTGCAGAGATTGCGCGCATAGGTGGCGATGCCTGTCCCCGACGGGAGGGAGAGATTGTAGAGCTCATAGAGGATGCGCATTCCTCGCCTCCTTATTTCCCAGGTGGAGCAAGGCTTTGCGGGAAATCGTCTGCGTTCTGCAGGCGGTGTTGGGCCCCTTGGCGGACGGTATGCTGATGCCTTCCTCAGGCGTCGAAGACCGAACCGGGCGCTCTTCGATCCACTGGCTTGTGCGATCCATTCAGGCCTGTTCCCATTCGCACCACTGAACTGAGATTCCTATACGTCATATCAGTTCAAAATATAAACACTTATCAGTATCTTTCCTCATTTTCCGTCGATGATTTCGATCTTTGTGCCGTCCCCCTGGTCAATAAGTCCAGATGTTCCAGGTTGAATATTACCTCTTAAGACTTGGATTCGAGAAAATTCATCCTTATTCCCTGGAGCCGTTGAGAAGGAATAGGCAAAGTTCGGTTTCTTGGCTGCATCAAGAGGGCTTCTGTCTGTCATCGTGAGGCCGTTGAAGTGCAGTGTGGTGTTCAGCTGGTCTGGTGTGCCTCGTATCGCGGGAAGAGAACTGAACGGACCGCAATTGGCGCAGCTCGCCCGGACGGCGGCCGTCCGAGGCCAGGGAAATTTACCACCCCAGATTTTCGTGCTGCCGGCCAGTGCATTCGGTTGGTCGCAGATTGCGTCGGTGAGATAGTGGCTGCCACCGACGGCCCAGAAACATTCCAGTCCCGGGCTCGCTGCGTGCGGCGAGACGAGGTGAGCACCGTTGGAGTAGCGCGAGAACCAGAAGCCAACGCCCTGTGGCTCATAGGCCAGGCAGTTGATGCAGGTGGTCGAAATCAGGCCCGGCTGGACCTGGCCAAGATTGGCGCGGCGGTCTGAGCCGCCGAAGAAAAAGCCTGTACCGGCAATGCTGGAGCCATGCCAGGGATCGTCGGCAGCGGGATAGTAGCTGCTCATCTTGTCCGGCCGGAGAAAAGGCTTCTGGGTTACCTGGGCGTTGAAGCTGGCAGCATTGACGATCTGGGCCGATGCCCCGCCCCCTTCATCGACACAGAAGCCGATGCGCGAATAGCGGTCCTCGACATTGGTCAGGCGAGCAGCGACTCCGGAGCCGATGTCGATGCCGCAGCCTTGATAATAGTCCGGATCCCAATTGTGCCGGCCAGCGCCGGCATAGCTGGTGCGGGTATCGCGGATGGACACGCCCCAGGGCCCCAGAGACTGCTTGCCATTGGAGAGGTCGAAATTTGCGACCATGATATTGTTGTCGAAGCCGCGGGTCACTTCGGCTTCGGCGATCTCGCAGCGATCGCACATCACGAGGACGGCGACGGCCATGCCGTCATTCGCCTTGGCCTTGCCTTGTGGGTTGTCGACCAGGCCGGTGCCGGGCACGTATTTGATGGCGTCGTTCGAAGCGAGCGGAGCGAAGGCGGTATTGACGAATTGTCCGCCATTCATGTCGAACTTGCAGCCGATCACCTTCGCGCCGACCGCCGCCTGCGTCATGATCAGCGCTGGAGAGGCCGTGGTGCCCGGCCGGTCGACGACCAAGGTGGTGTTGGGCCCTTTGCACCGCAGCACCTGTCCCGGGGTTCGCATCTCGATCCAGCGGCTGCGCAAGGCATATTGTCCCGCCGGAAGCTCGACGTCCGCTCCGGAGGCCAGCAGGGCGTTTATGGCGCTTGCCGCATCGGCCTTGCCGAGTCCGGTCAGGGCTGTCTCTGCCGAACCGGGGTGGCAAGCCAACATGGCAGCGGCGATCCCCAAGAGGGCTGCATATAGGCGCATCGGGGAGACCGGGGACCGAGAGCGTTTTTCACCTGCCTTCGCGGGCAGGCCTTCGGTGCGATGTCGCCGCCACACCGGCTCAGGATCCCTGCTTGGCGCCGGCCGCATGCTTGGCCGGCAGGATACGGGAGACGTCGCCGTTGGCCTGGGCCCACCAGACATCCTTCTGCTTCTTCATCCTGAGCCAGACGCGGTCAAAATTGCGGCGCGCTTCCAGATAGGCATTCCGCAGATCCCATCCGCCCGCATAGACGGCCCTGAATTGCGAAACCAGCAATTCCAGATTGGGCAGTAATGTGTCGAGCTCGGCGGCCGCTTGATCGTCGGCGATATCCACCACGCTCGTGGCGACGAAGGGCCGGCCGGCCACCTGGCGGATCACCGCGAGCTTGCCTTGTTTGGAAAGCAGCTCCCCGAGGCCGAACATTTCCTGGGTGAGTGGGTCGCGTTTCAGCAGGCAGCGCACGACATGGAATACAAAGGCATCGCCTTCGAGGGGCCAGAAGTCGGCAAGGCTGTATTGCGCGCGCGCGTGGTTGATGGCGGACACGATAGGGCGATCGAACAGGCCGATCTCCGTCAGGCGGACATTCGCTCTCTCCAGGATTTGGATGATGCCCTGGTAGCGGGACAGGGGGCCGATCCGGGCTCCAATGCCATCGAAATTGAGATCGAGGCCAGCAGCTCGGGCGCTCGCATGCAGAGCCGCCTCCAGCCACGGGCCCGGGAGCAGCAGCAATTGCACGATGTTCCGATCCTGAGCGGTTCCGAATGCGGGCTGCCCCACCGTTGCAGTATCCTGGCACAGCTTGAGCCGCTTGACCCAGCGCTGCTCCAGCGTCTCGATCAAGGCGGTCGATGCCAGCTCGGTCTTCGTCAACAGCTCTCCCTGATCGTATATTTGCGCTTGGGCCGCGAATTCGAGCGCGGGTGCCTCGTCGTGGAGAAGTGCCAGCATGGCCACGACCTTGGCGGGCCAGGCAATGGCCGTTTCGTCGCGGAGATCCACTCCGAGGATGCGGATCATCTTGTCCCTGTCGGTCATGCTCGGTTCTCGCTTCAAGAAGCAGCGATAGGCATTCACGAAGCATTCCGTCATGCGGGGAAAGAAAAAGCTGTCGATCTCGTAGTGATCTTTCCAATATTGGATGCCGAGAGGGGCCGAGTAGGTGGTTTCGAATTTTCCGGGATTGTCCAGCTTCAATGTCTTGATCTGCGCAGCCCGGTCGGCGCTATCCGATTGTGTCTTCTCCAGATAATACAGGGCGTTTTCTGGCAGTCTGCGGCGAACCCTTGCCAGGAACTGCTCAAACGGGATCGCGAGCAGGGACCAGGTACTGAATGCGCTCTCGTCGATGAAGTTGCGGGCGCCGGTTTCCGACGCGACCTCGTGCAGCGACATAGCCAGCTTTGGCATCTCGACCGTCATCGGATGTTCGGCAGCATAGCGGGCGGCCCGGGCGCAAGCGCTCTGATAGACCTTTTCGTCGCGCATCCAGGCCATGAGGCCGGGCAGGTCGTGTTCGTCGGCGAAGATGGCGAATTCGCGCAGGTCCAGGAAGGGATTGTGGGGCGGCAGGATGACCGGCTGATGGAAGTTCATCACCAGGCGCGCTGTACCGCTGTTGTTCCAATGGTCGTAGTCATGCTGGGGCAGGTAATAGTAATCCGCCTCGGCGAGGCGCTGCATGAGTTCGGAATCTTCGACCCAGCCGGTGCCGAGGTTGCATTGGATGTTTCGGTCGGCAATGAGGCCCCGCAACTTCTCGACATCATATTCGCTGCCTGTGGCGACCGAGCCGACGAGCTTGCCCTTCAGCCGTTGGACGACATCCAGAAGCGCATCGAAATTCTTGCCACCCCATTGGAAGAAACCGAAGAAGCCGATGACAGGCCGGTCCCGTCGATTCAGCGCCTTCTCGCTGCGCACCGGCGTCGGAGCGGGCTGCATGCCGTGCTCCACCCGCAAGATGTTGAAGACGTTCCCGGCCGCCTCGATCGTGGTGACGACCGGAATCGGGCTCTCGAGCCAGAATTGCTGGCGCGGAAACATGATGACGTTGTCGCGATCCAGCAAGGAATGCATGAAGACCACGGGCCTCAGGCCATGAGCGCGGTGAAGCGCCAGGAGCTTGGTGATCAGGTCCGTGGTCGCTTCGCCCTCCGAAAGCTCGGGATTGTAGCCATCGAACAGGCCCGGGCCGTGATTGACAATGACCACGGCGTCGCGGAGTTGCTCCGGCGGATAGGTCTCGAGCACTGCTGTCGTGCGGACCCGGTGCGTTTCCAGGCCGAAAGTTTCGATGCTGTCGGCGAGATAGCGGGCATGTTCGCCGATTCCGCATCGTTTGAAGAAACTGGGGCAAAGAACGAAGACGCGCGTCGGTGGCTTGTCGGCGAAGGTCGCCAGGATGTCCCGGCCGCCGCGATAGCCGTAATGCAGATAGTGCTGTTCAGCAGAACTGATCAGGCCCAGATCCAGCAGCGTACGGACGTCGGCAAAACGGCCGACATAGGCCTGGGCGTCGAAGGATGGTGAGCCCGCCGTCGCGATCCTGGTGATCTCCGACCGACCTGCGGGAATGCTGGCCTTGGTGCGTTGACGCCCCTGCGGGTCGACGATCTCGATGACCTCTTCCTTGGTCCAGCCCAGTGCACCCAGTTCCGTAAAGGCATGCAGATTGTCTGGATCCAGGACCGCGGCCTGCAGATAGGCCGAGCTTGCCGCCGTGGCATCTTTCTTCAGCTTGAGGACATGGCCGAGCTGCAGATGCGTGTCGGAAATGCCGGGCGAGAGTTGGAGCGAGCGTCGATAGGCATCCTCCGCTTCCTTGAGGTGGCCGCTTTCCTTCATGGCATGGCCATACTGGACCCAGATCTTCCATAATTTGGGGTTGATCGACAGGGCCTCGCGATAGGCGGACGCTGCCGCCGTCCAGTCGCGCCGGCGGCTGGCGTCTCGCCCCTCCGAGACCCAGCGTTTTGAAGATCTGAAGCCGAACATCCTCTGGAGACCGTTCATAGTGCAGCTCTCTCGAAACTCAAGTTTTGCTCATTCTTTTGAGGCATATTGTGATCAGTCTATATGCAGATCACAATTATTGCGGAATTCGATAGAAGAAGATCGTATTTTTATAATTTAACTATAGCTTCCTCGTCGCAGACTATTTGTCCAACGTTCCTGATTTCCTCCCGTAACTCGGAGGGGAGGGCAGGCGGAGAAGCTGCGGTCTTTTTGCTGCCGGCGACACAGTGAGCAAAGAAGACGCGCATGACGTGATCAACGCCCAATAATGAGACGGAACGCAAGTCGTCGAGATAGTAATTTCGCGATGTCGCGGGGCTGGTGATAATTTCGTAGGAAGGAAAATAGGCAACCCCAGGCCTGGCGAGAGAAATTTCTTCTGCTGCTACACGCAGCGAGGCTTTACTGTATGTATTCGAGACCAATACGTGCTGATCGCGGTAGGTCGCGATCAGCGGCACGGGGGATACGGTGAAGATAAAGCGAGCGTTTGGGTTGACCTTTCGAATGAGGTCGATCGAGGCGCACAGATCCTGAACGATCTCCGCGGTGGAGAAGTTGACGAATTTATAGACAGACTCGTCGAAGGTGCCGCCTGCGACTCCCGGTGCGAGCGGGATCACGGCGCCATCGGCGATATGGACCCACCCTTCAGTCAGGCCGAGCGTGAACACGAGAACATCCAACTCCTCGACGAGCCGGCGAACCTGGCCCAGATGCGCCTCGCGCGCGGAGCGCATGGCGTCCGTCGAGGCGAAGCCCGACGGCTGGATCTGGGGACGGAAAGGATCGACGAAATGCCCGCGCCGGTCGCGCCATTCAGGCAGATCCGGTGAGAATTCACCGAAAGCCCGCTCGATCAGCTGCCGCAATTGCCGCGCGGTGTAGATATTCCCGTAGCGTGCGGAGTAAACGCCATAATTGTCAGCCTGGACCGCCTCCCTGGACATGCCGGCCGGGGGTGGCTCCGTCATGAAGTAGTTGAAGCCGTGTCGCTGCAAGGCCTGGGATATATGCTGCGCAAAGCATGAGCCGGCGGCCGCCACTTTGTGGTCTTGCGCGAGTTCGAACGGAAAACGTACGAGCGGATCGATCGCAAACGGGGGAATTGCGGCCACCGACTGCCGCCAGAAGTGATGCGATGGGAGACCGCGATAAGGATTCTCCGGCATTTTACCCTCCTTCAAGGCTCTCACATTGCTGCTTTGTCGAGGAAGGCAGCGAGACTCTCGTCTGCCAGCCACTGGTCGACGCGCTCGCAAAGCAGGTCGGTTTTTGGAAAGTGCTTATAGGATTCAAAACTCTTCGATACAAAAGTATCCAAAGTGAAGAATTGAGTATTTTCTTTCAAGGCGTAGTTCGGTTTTTTGAAAATGTATGAGCCATTGAAGGCGAATTTTGAGGCTACTTCCGTATATACAGGCCATATCGCATCCATCTGAGCCGGATCGACGACATAGTCTTTCCAATTGTTTTGGCGAGCTCGGATGCCAACTTTCTCGAGGAGAAGCTGGGCTATGTCAGCCAGAACGATCAATTTCGCGTGGTTGATGGAATGCATGAAGCATCCCTCGCGGCTCCAGCGTGCGAGGTTTTCGGTCAGGTCGAATCCGAGGCGTTTGCCATTGGCCAATAGCGCGTCTGTAGAGGAATCCCAAAAATCAAAATATCCAAGTCTCTTATAGACGTTCTCTTTGAAGAGGTTGAGAGTTTCGATAACAGTATAATCCCTCTTGTATGCATACAATGCTATGGCCGAATTGTATGGTCCAATTGGAGATAATATAAAATTAGAATTTTCTCTCTTTTTATTCGAAACATAAACCAAATCGGGATGGAAAGCGGGAAATACGACGATGGGAAATTCGACGACGTTTGGGAGATCTTGACGAAGCCGTTCGAGGTTGGCGCCGGGGAAATTTCCAAATGCAACGTCTTGAACGAATACGTGATCGAAAGTTGCGAGGTCTCGAACAAAATCCTCGTAAGAACTAATCCAGTTTTGAATTTCCCACGAAATTGATTGCTTGATAAAAGAATTGGGGAGGAGGTATTTTAGTATTTCTGCCACGCCGAGAGCCTGACAATTTCCTACGACGGCAATTCGCGGCATATTTACCTCTGATCTCATAATTCCTGTTGGGCCTTGGTGCTTGCGTGCACGAAAACTTCTTCCCCACTTTCGTGCCAGGACATGAAACGGACTGGGCGCCGGCCTCGCGATCGTCATGAGATGATCGGATGAACCGATTGTGCCGCGCGTTCGGTGCGGGGGACGAGTGGTGCGCGGCCCGAGCGGAGCCTTCCCTTATGTTCGTACATAGATACTTTCATATAGGCAGACATTGAATCGGATATGCGACAATTGGGTTGATAGCGAGACTCTAGGCGATCAGAAATGTGGCTTTTTTGCAGGGCTATATATGTATATATGTGTCAATAAGTCTTTAGTATTAGGCGTTGTGGAATTTCATGAGCCTGGAACGACTCGAATCGCATTATGGTGTTTGACAAGTGCGATCGAGGGTGCTTGGTCATGATTGATATGCCGCTTCGGCATTGACGAGACACTCGGTGACAGACGAAACTCTTCAGCGATATCGCCATTTGGTGACCGAGGTGATCCAGGTCGAGCGGGCCTGTAGGGCCCGAGCGTAAATTTGGTCACATTGGCAGGTTATGGCGCGTTCAGCCAACACGCGGACAGGTAGGGCGGTTTGCCGGTAAACCTTCTTCAGCCGAAGCTCGGTAGCTCTCAGGGATTTCGCAGGAAGGGAGGCGCCAAGCGTAGCCTTAGGGAGCTATTGCGCCCCCGCACGATGTTTCTCATCGGGGTTGGCATACCGACGCTCGTGGCGTTGATTTACTATGGTTTCGTTGCCACCGATCGCTATGTTTCCGAGGCTAGTTTCGTCGTCAGAGGTATTTCGAGCAGTCGGACGTCGGGATTGGAAATGTTCTTTCGAACGTTTGGGCTGGCGAGAACTCAAGATGACACCAACGTCGTTCAAAATTATTTACTGTCCAGAGATGCTGTTCGGGCCCTGGAGAAACAGGTGCCATTGCGTAGCTATTTTTCTCCCGCGGGAGCGGATATAATCTCGAGGTTTCCTCGATTCTGGGCGGGAGAAAGCTTCGAAGATCTATATGATTACTATCTCGATCGTGTGAGTGTCACGCAGCAACCCTCCAAGGGGATTTCGGTTTTGCGTGTCCAGGCCTTCGAACCGGCGCAAGCCAAGGCGATCGCCGAGGTACTGCTGAAGCTCGGCGAGGCCAAGGTCAACGAGATGAACGAGCGCGCACATGGTGACGCGATTGGCTCGGCCGAGCGTGATGTCGACGGTGCGGAAACTATTCTCAAGAACGCCCAGCAGGCTCTCGCAGATTTCAGAAATGCGGAGTACCTGATCGACCCAGGCGCGAATGCCCAATCCGTGCTTCAAACGATCACGACTTTGTCTACAGCCCTGGCAAATACCAGGGCTCAGATTGCGCAATCGTCCAAGAATGCGCCGGCGAACCCGGCTGCTTCCGCACTGGAGACCCAAAGCGCGGCCTATAGCGCGGGGATCGAGGCCGAGCGCGCGAAATTGGCCGGTTCGGCCGCTGCCCTGGCATCAAAGCTCGCCACCTATGATCGGCTGATCCTCGAACGCACCATGGCCGAAAAACGCCTTGCGGCGGCAATTTCGTCCTTGGGGTCGGCCCGTCAGGAGGCTCGTCGCCAGCAGATCTATATCGAGGAAATCACCGAGCCCAATCTTCCCGATAAATCCACCGAGCCGCGCCGGCTGCGCATGATCGCAACCTTCCTGGTGTTTTCCTTCGCGCTGACCGCCGTTGGGTGGCTGTTGGTCACGGGCTCGAAGGAGCATGTGTCGGAATGACCCATAGCGTCCCTCAACTGCCCCCCATCCGCAAGGAGGCTCGCGCGAAGGGCTTCCTGCACGGACTGGCCATTCAGCTGCGTGTCATCGGTGCCTTGATGATCCGCGAGGTGATGGCGCGATATGGCCACGAGAATCTCGGTTTCTTCTGGATCATCGGCGAGCCGTTGCTGCTCACCCTGGGCGTCATGGTTCTCTGGACGTTTACAGGACAGAGCCATGGCGGGGAGGAGGTCGGCGTCATTCCATTCGCGCTGACGGGATATTCGTTCCTGACGCTGTGGCGGCACCTCGTCTTCAAATCGATGCGCGTCATGACCAATGGTTCGCCGCTTGTCTATCATATCTATGTCAAATATTTCGACATCCTCCTGGCGCGTGGCCTCCTGGAGGTCATCAGCATCTTTGCTGCCTTCCTGATCGCTCTCTTGCCGCTGTGGTTGGTGGGGCTGTGTCCCGGTATCAACGATCCGCTGCTTCTGGTGGTCGGCTGGCTGCTGTGCTCCTGGTTTTCCTTCTCCTTTGCGCTGATCATCGCCGCGGTTTCTGAATTCAGTGAAACGGTCCACCAGATTGTTGGCCCGGCAATGTATCTGACCATGCCGCTGACGGGCGCCTTTTTCCTGGTCGATTGGCTGCCGCCGCGTGCTCGTGAAATCATGTTGTGGTCGCCAATGGTCAATGGCGTTGAAATGTTCCGGGCCGGCCTGTTTCCGCCGGACGTTCCGACCGAGTGGGATGCAGGGTACATCGTGGCCTGGAGCCTGGCCCTGACCGTGATCGCGCTTCCGCTCGTGCGCTATGCCGAGCGCAGGGTCGAGAGTGCTTAGGAGTGATGTCGTGAAAGACGATCAGGAAAACACGACATCCTTGCCGCCGCCTCTGCAGGAGATCGTCCTGCGTCCGGTACGACCGGTTGCCTCCGCTGCCGGGCGTTCGCTTGTACAGGATGGGCAGGTTTCGGACACCGACAGAGAGATCATTCCGTACGAGGAAGCCGGCACCAAGACGGGTTCGTCGCCGCCGTTGCTTTTCCTGTTGTCATTCGTGCTGCCGATGCTGGCCGGCTTCATCTACCTGTTTTTCGTGGCTTCGGATCAGTATGTATCCGAAGCTCGTTTCATCGTTCGGTCGGTTACGACGGGTACGGGCGACACGGCGGCGGCTTTGCTCGCCAGCCAGGGCCTGGCCCGTGCCGGCGATGAAGCCTATATCGTCGGCGATTACGTCACTTCCCGCGACCTGCTCGCCAAGCTGGTTCAGCAAAACGATCTCAAAACCATCATTGCCAGGAACGAGGCCGACATCTTCAATCGCTACCCGCGATTTTGGGAGCGCGATAACAATGAAGAGCTCTTCGCCTATTTCAAGCGCATGGTCAGCGCCGAGGTCGACCCCGTGACGGGCATCTCGACGGTGAAGGTGACGGCTTTCAGGCGGGAGGATGCGCAGGCCATTGCCCAAGCCCTGCTGACCAATGCAGAAGGGCTTGTCAATGTTCTCAACCGTCGGGCTCAGGAGAATGAGCTTTCCTATGCCGACAGTATGGTTCTGCAGGCCGGCTCGAAGCTTCAGGCCGCCGAAACCCGCCTTGCCGATTATCGCAACAGCAACGGTATCGTCGATCCGGAGACCGAGACATCGGCGGCGATGAAGACCATCACCAGCCTGTCGACCGAACTGTCCAAGGCCCAGATCAATCTCAGTCTGCAGCTCGCGCTCACGCCGAACAGTCCGGCGGTGTCGAAATTGAGGGAGAGTATCCGGGCCCTGACGGGTGAGATCGACAATCAGAAGCAGCTCATGGCCGGCGGTACGACATCCATTGCTGCCAAGATGGCGAAGTTCGAGCAGTTCACTCTGGAACGGGACATTGCAGCGCGTGCGTTGGCCAGCGCGGAAGCGAATCGCGACAGGGCCCGGCAGGACGCGCAGAAACAACACCTCTATCTCCAGCGTATCGTCGAGCCGAATGCACCGGATCAGGCTGCGTTTCCTCAGCGATTCCTGTTGCTGGGCGCATGCTTCCTGGTCTTTGGGGCGATTTTCGTGTCATTGCGGTCGTTGAGGAAGATGATCGAGGAGCATGCCGTATGACCTTGCTGCCCCGCTCCGTAAAAATAGCCGGTCGATCCATCGTCCCGACCGGCCGATTGCCGGTCTCCAGCAAGGCGGAGTTCGCGCCTCGGCCCGAAAGCGATCGCCCTGCTGCGTCGATCGCTTCGAGACGCGGCATCCATGTCCAGAGCCTGGTGAAGGAATATCACACGCCCATCGGAAGAAGGAGGGTGCTTGACGGTATCTCCTTCGATGTTCTTCCCGGCGAGAAGGTTGCGGTCCTGGGGCGAAACGGTTCCGGCAAGTCGACATTGGTCAAATTGATCAGCGGTGTGGAGCCGATGACGTCCGGCGACATCGTCCGAAACATGTTCATGTCCTGGCCTCTCGCCTTCTCTGGGGGCGTGGAAGGTTTGATGACCGGGATCGACAATGTGCGTTTCATCGCGCGCCTCTACAACCGCCCTTTTCGCGATGTCATGTCCTTTGTGGACGATTTTGCCGAGCTGGGGCGCCAGATCGAGATTCCGGTGAGGAATTATTCCTCGGGTATGCGCATGCGATTGGCATTTGCGCTGACATTGGCGATCAATTTCGAGTGTTTCCTCATCGATGAGGTTCTTTCAGTCGGAGACCAGCGCTTTCACCGCAAATGCCATGATGCGCTTTTTCATACCCGGCGTGATTGCGCGATGATCCTCGTAAGCCATGATGTCAATATTATCAGGGAGTTCTGTGACAAGGCTTTGGTTCTCAAGAATGGTCGTGGCCGATTATTCTCGGATGTCGAAGAGGCGTTGAAAATATACGAGACGCTGTAAGATATGATTGTTATATCATTTGGAACGCCTTCCGCGCTTTCTTACGCCGTCGAGCGTATTATCGAAAGCATTTCCAGCGAAATTACTCCCGGTCATGCGCATATCTATGCGGTTTCCATTCAGGATCTCAAAAACCGCTGGGACCAGCTGGATGAAGCACGGAAGGAAAATGTAACTTTCTTTTCTGACCTGCCATCATCGCATGTGGTGAGCCTATTCACGCGCCCTCATACCCCGATTGTAATTTCCACGGACGCTTTTGCTGTTTTGGTTCGATATATTATGGCGGACCGGCAGGCAGATTTCATAAGTGCGATAAGATTGGCCAGTCGGGCTATATGCATGATCTGCTTAAGCACAAGAAGTCCTAATATTTTATTCCTGTCCAGCCAGAGATACAGCCAGTCACTCTTTGCGTTCGTTGAGGCGCTGGTGAATCACTATGGACTAAATTGCTCAACAGAGCAGTTCCAGAACATCCTCACTCGCCTGTCTGTTCCAAGCTGTGCAAATCCAAAACTCGAAGACTACGTAAAAAGCCAATTTCCAAAAATTGTAGAAGCTGAAACCGGGAATGCAATTCAAACTCAGAATGAGGAGTTACTCGGAAAATTATCCAATGCCTATGATGCGTTGATCAATAGCGAAAGCCTTCCAAAAATTTCCTGGCCCAGGGAACTGTTTTTGGAGGCTCCGAATTTTCAGACGCTCTCGGCACGGATCGACCTTGCGGGTCCGGCACGAATACTCATTCATGGCCCCTATTTGCATCTTCCGGCCGGCAAGTGGACTGCTGAGGTGGAGATAGAGGTCGGCGAATGTCAGTCCCAGAACCGGATCGTGGTCGATATCTTCTCTGAAGGACTTCTTGACCACGGCATCATGAAGCTTCCGCCACAGGGACTTTTCTCCTTTGAGCTCTCCTTTGTCGTCGATGATCCCTTCAAGCCGATCGAGTTGCGCTTTCATCTGAAGGAGGGGGCGATTGAAGGCTACTTCATCCTCAATTCCGTGCAGCTCGTTCCGGCGGCTTCCGATTCTTCGGATGCTGCATCGGGTCCAGGCGATGACGGGCTTCGTTCTCCCTCACCGCATTGACAACCACCCGATTTCGGCACCGACCCCATTGCTCCGCCACCAGCTTCACAATGATGTACGGAGCGGCGGCGCCTTCGATGGTGGTGATCGAGTGCGCCGCCGGCCGTCCTTTGGGCATGCAGCTTGCCGGCACTGCCGCTTAGCGACCCCGCCCGTCAGTAGCCGACGGTGAAGCGCGCCCGGCTGTGGGCGGGCTTTTCGATTTCGTCGGCCAAAGCGATGGCATAGTCCTCGAAGGAGATGCTGCTGCCCTTGTCGTTGGTCAGGAGCCGGTCGCTGCCCAGGCGGAACTTGCCGGTACGCTCGCCCGGCACGAACAGGGCCGAGGGGGAGAGGAAGGTCCAGTCGAGATCCTTCTCCGCCCGCAGGATGCCAAGGAACTCGGCGCCCTTGGTCGCCTCTTCCTTGTAGATGGCCGGGAATTCGGGCGTCGACACCAGGGTGACCCCGGGGGCGACTTCCAGGCTGCCGGCGCCGCCGACCACGAGATAGCGCTTCACGCCGGAAGCGCGCACTGCCTCGATCAGGGTATGGGGATCGCTGGCGGTGAAGTGCACGCTCGAGATGACCGCGTCATGGCCCGCGAGCAAAGCGGCAAGGCCGACCTTGTCGTGGACGTCGCCCTTGCGGGCCGTGACCTTCGGGTTAGCAGGCACCTTTTCGGGATGACGGACGATGGCGGTGACCTCATGGCCGCGGCTGACGAGTTCGGCGAGGATGCGCGAGCCGGCATTGCCGGTGGCGCCGATCAGGGCGATTTTCATCTGGCTTTCCTTTCGGTTGCGGGAATTCTTGGTGCGAGGCGGGGCGGTCAGCCCCATTTCATCTCGCCCTTGACGACCTTGGCGCTCAGATCGAGCGAGTCGAGGCCGCCGAGCTTGGGATAGAGCGCCTTCATCGCCTCGATCAGCGCCGCGCTGTCCTTGGCCTTCTCGGCCTCGCGGTTGAAGGCGGCGATATAGTCGCGGGTGAATTTGACCGCGGCGAGACCCTCGGGAGCGCCTTCGGCGTGATGGGCTGGCACCACGATCCTGGGCTTGCGGGCGGCGATGGCATCGAGGCCCCGGACCCAGGCCTGCCGGGAGCCGGCGTCGGCATTGTCGGCCAGCCAGACATGGCCGCCGGAACTGACCAGCACGCCACCGAACACGGCCTTGAGGTCGGGTACCCACAGATAGCGCCGGTCATGCATGTCGGGCACTTCGACGATCTCGATGCGATGGCCCTCGAGGTCGAGCGCGGTGAGGTCGGATGGGGTGGGGATCACCACCTCGGCCAGGTTGCGCGGGCCGTTGTCGCCGAGCTTGGGGCCCCAGACCTCGAGCTTGCCCTGGACGCTGGCCTTGATCGAGGCGACCGTCACCGGCTTGGCGATCACCTTGGCGGCGGGGAAGGCCTCCACCACCGGACGCAGCGAGAAATAATAATCGGGGTCCGGGCAGCTCACATAGATGGTGGTCAGCGTCCTGCCGCTGGCCTTGATGGCCTCAGCCAGTTTGCGGCCATCCGAGAGGGTGAAGCCGCCATCGAGCAGGATGGCCTCCTTGCGGCCCGTCAGCAGCACAGGCATGCGCGAAAAGCCTGCCTCGTCGGCCTGGAAGGCACGCCAGGCGAGCTTGCCGCCGGCGGCTTCGGCCGGGGCGAGGGGGAAGAGGGCGCCGGCGCCGAAGAGGGCGGCAAGCTTGATTGTGTCGCGTCTGCTGATCACGGGTCTGTCTCTCCGGTCGATGTCGGTCAGGCGTTGAGATGGGAAACGAGATTGTCGAAACTGCCGAACAGGGCGTTGGAGGCGATCAGCCGCTGCCGCCCGTCCTGCCGGGTGACGAGGGCCGGCACCCCCTGGGCGCCGAGGCTGGCCATCAGGGCTCGCCCTTGCGCGATGCGGGCGCGGTTGGCGGCGAGCAGCGCTTCGTCCGGCGTGGCGAGGCGGTCGGCGGCGGCCGGGAAGCCCGCCTCGCGCAGGACGGCGACGAGGCAGGCGAGGGACGTCGTGTCCAGGCCCTCGACATAGCGCCCGGCTTGGATGGCCGCGAGGGCGTCGAGTTCGCGCTCCGGTTCGGCCAGGGCCACGGCTGATAGCGCCAGCGTGGCCGGGCCCGAATCGAACAGGCCGTTTTCGGCATCCAGCACCTGATTGCGGTAGGCCTCGGTAAAAGGCTGACCGGTGAGGCGCTCGATGCGCTGGTCATTGGACCAGGCATAGGCGGCAAAGCCCGCATCCATCGGCCGGGCGCCCGACCTCGTGAACAGGCCGGTCGGTGCAGGGCTGATGGAGACGCCCGCGGCGCGCAGGCGCTGCAGCATCGGCGAGGCGCCATAGCACCAGCCGCAGAGCGGATCGAACAGATAGGTCACGGTCGGGTCGGAAGAAAGCGGCGTGGACATCGAAATCTCCTCGCCACGAAACATGGGCTGCCAATTGCGTCAGAAAAATACCGAACAATTTGACAGAGTGTCTGATTGAATCAGACAATGGGCGTGATGCGCACCGCATCCCCTTGGTCCGCCGCCAGCAAGGCCGGAGACAGGCGCTCAGGTGCAGGAGACGATGTCCGAGCTTCTCAATCTCAACCGGCTCGCCTTCTTCACCGCGGTGATCGAGACCGGCTCCTTCACGGCAGCGGGGGAGAGGCTCGGCGTTGCCAAGGCGGTGGTCAGCCACCAGGTCGGCAAGCTCGAGGAGGAGCTCGGCGTCACCCTGATCCTGCGCACCACCCGCCGCCTGCAGGCGACGGAGGCGGGACGCGCCTTCTATGACCGCGCCGCCCTGATCCTGCGCGAGGCCGAATCCGCGTTCGGGGAGATTTCCAAGGACGCAGCCGAGCCGACCGGCACTCTCACCCTGGCGGCGCAGATCGACTATGGCGGCGCGGTGGTCGCGCCCGCCATCGCCGCCTTTCGCGAGCGCTTTCCCCATATGCGGGTGGCGGTCGCCTTCGACGATACCCTGGTGGATCTGGTGGATGCGCAGGTGGATGTCGCCGTGCGCGTCGGCTGGCTGGCCGATTCCTCGAACCAGGCCCAGAGGCTCGGCACGTTCCAGCAGCATCTGGTCTGCTCGGCGGCGCTTGCTGCTCGCCTGCCCGCCGATCTCGACCCGAAGGGCCTGGCAGGGCTGCCCTTCGTGGCAAACCATGCCTTGCGCACGCCGACGCGCTGGCTCTTCTCGCGCGGAGAATGGGAGCGGGAGACGGTGGAGGTCACCGCCGTCGTCGACGCGGACAAGACGCCCACTTCCTATGCCATGGTGCTGGCGGGGGCGGGCCTGTCGGTGTTTCCGGATTTCCTGGTTGCCGGCGACATCGCCACCGGCCGGCTCGTCCGCCTGCTGGCCGACTGGACACTGCCCGCGGGCGGCATCCATGTGGTCTACCCGGCCGCGCGTTTCCGCCCGGCCAAGGTGCGCTTGTTCGTGGAGATCCTCAAGGGCCTCGAGCGGGCACGGAGCAAGCCGTAGGTGACGGAAATGGCCGCAATCAGCATCGTTTCGTGCCGCCCCTCACCCTTACCCTCGCCCCGCAAGAAGCGGGGCGAGGGGGCTTTGGCGATGCGCCTGTATTGAAACAGCTTCATCTCGCCCAACCGTCGATCGAGATGAGAGATCTGATGATTACTCGCGACACTTGTGCGTCCCTCGCCCCGTTTACGGGGAGAGGGTAAGGGTGAGGGACGGCGCAAGTTTATTGACGTGGGGAATGCACCCCTCACGCCCGTGCAGATTTTTCTTCCGGCAGGATCATCTCGTTGGGGACGTTGGCGCCGCCGCGGGCCAGGGCGTAGTAAACCACCGAGGTCACCACCAGGCTGACGATCCAGGAGATGTCGGCATCGTCGAGCATCTTGGCGATCGGCCCTTCATAGAGCGCCTGGTTCAGGAACGGGATCTGGATCAGCACGCCGAAGAGGTAGCAGCCCAGCGCCGTCCAGTTATAGGCGCCGTAGCGGCCCGAGGCATCGTAGAGGGCGGGAACGTCCACCTTCTCCTTGGAGATCAAATAGTAGTCGACGAGATTCACCGCGCTCCAGGGCACGAACACGGCCAGCAGCAGCAGCATGAAGTTCTTGAAGGCCGAGAGGAAGTGGGCGCTGGCGAACAAGGCGATCGCCACCGAGCCGGCCACGAACAAGAGGATATAGGCCATGCGGGCCGCCTGCGACACGCTGCGCTGGCCAGCATAGGCGCTCACGGTGGTGAGCAGGGTCATCGAGCCGCCATAGGCATTGAGGCAGTTCACCGTCAGCTTGTTGGTGACGATGACGACATAGACCAGCACGGCCACGCCCGGGCCGGCGAGCTCGCCGAGAAAGCCGACCTGATTGGCCAGGAACTTGCCGCCGAGGGCCGCCACCACGGCGCCGAAGGTCATGGCGATCTGGGCGCCCACGGCCGAGCCGAGCAGCGTCGACCAGAAGGTTACCGAGGCCGGGGTGGAGGAAGGCAGGTAGCGCGAATAATCGGCGACATAGGGTGCGAAGGTCAGCTGCCAACCGGCGCCGAGCGCGATGGCGAGCAGGAAGGTCGCCATGGTGAAGGGCTTCTGGCCGAAGGCATCGGCGACATTGTACTGCCCGAACAGCTTGAAGGTGAGATAGGCAAAGCCGAGGATGCCGACCACGGTGGCGATCCGGCCGATCACATGGATGAGATTGTAGCCGATCACCGCCACGATCACGGTGATGACGCCGAAGGCGATCATGCCGAAGGCCGGGTTCTCCACGCCGAACATCAGGTTGATGGCCTGGCCGGAGAGCACGGTGCCGGTGGCCGCAAAGCCCAGATACATCACCACGGTGAGGAGGAGTGGCAGGGTGGCGCCCTTCACGCCGAACTGGGCGCGGGAGGAGATCATCTGCGGCAGGCCGAGCCGCGGACCCTGCGCCGAATGCAGGGCCATCACCGCGCCACCGAGGAGGTTGCCGATAGCCAGGCCGATGATGGCCGTGAGCGCTTCGGCACCGAACACGATCGAGAGCGCGCCGTCGACCACCGCGGTGATCTGCAGATTCGCGCCGAACCACAAGGTGAACTGGTTGAAGGGAGAGCCATGCCGCTCGCCCTCCGGAATCCGGTCGATCGTCCGTTTTTCGATCGCACCCGTCTCTGCCGCCATGCCGCCCCTCCCAAGAGCTGATGTGCAAACACTATGATAGAATATGTATATACAAGTTATTTCAATGCGCGCGGGAAAGAGCAGAGTCAAGGGGGATTCTGCGGCAGAAACCGCGCGTTGCGGGGCGCGGGTCCCGTCGGCGATGGTTCTCGTGCGCAAGGCGGGGGGCCGTAACAAAGGTGCCCCTGTTCGACCGACATCGCGTGACGGACGGGCCTGAGCATGCCTCTTTCCTCCATCCCGATCAGGGTGATGGCCGTGCAGCGGCAGACCATAGTCGGAAGAAGGATGATGCCCGTCGTGCCCTGGCGCAGACATGGGAACATCCTGGCTCCGAGCGTTGTTCTGCCGGGGCAGAATGTTGCAATCCCGTGCCGCACCAAAACGCCGAGGAATTCCGCATGAGCGATGACGAGAAAGCCATTCGGAGCGTGGTCGAGGGCTGGATGCAGGCAAGCAGGCGAGGCGATCTCGCCGCGATCCTCGACCTGATGACGGACGATGTCGTCTTCATGGTCCCGGGCCGGGAACCCTTCGGCAAGGAAGCCTTCGTGGCGGCATTCAAGGGGCTCGACGGGGTGAAGATGGAAGGCAGCAGCGAGATTGCCGAATTGAAGCTGCTGGGCGACTGGGCCTTTATCCGCAACCATATCAACATCACGGCGACGCCGCCCGGCGGCAGCGCCATCCGCCGATCAGGCTATACGCTCACGCTGCTGCGCAGGGAGGCCGATGGCCGGTGGCGCCTGGCGCGCGACGCCAATCTCCTGGCCACGTTATCGGGCTGAGGCGCCTCGGCGGGGCTGAAATGGCTGTCTGGCCGAAATCGGATGGGAGCAGCCTCGCTTTGCGCCCATAGCGCTTTGCTCTAGGCCTTGCGCGCCACGATATAGGGGCGGTTGTCGTCCCCCTTGCCTGCATGGTTCTCGATGGCAAGGATCTCGAAGCCGGCAGCGGATATCCACCGGCTGAGTTCCGAAGCCCGAAACACGCCGGCATAAGGTGCCTGGCCGACCACACGCATGAGGGGCAAGGCAAGCCGGATGAGCGGATTCATCTCACCGACACAGGGCGTCTTGGCGATGAACAGGCCCTTTGCCGCCAGCAGGGCATGGATGCAGCCCAGTGTGCCGGGAAGGTCGCGAACCAGATGCAGATAGTTGAAACCGAGAACCGCGTTGAACGCGCCGGCATCGGGCATGAGCGCCTCGGCGGTCGCGACGCGAAAAGCCAGGGCCGGGATGGAGGCGGCGGCGTGTTTCTCTTCGGCGATGGCGATCATGCCGGTGGAGATATCGGTCGCGAGATAGGCCTGAACGCCCCCCGCGAGCCGAAGGGCCGTCGTGCCCGTGCCGCACCCCAGTTCCAGCACCCTGTCGCCTGGTTCCAGCAGGGCCCGGGTCCGCTCCAGCGTGCGCTCATAGCCGGCCTGATCGGCAACCGCGCTCCTGGCGTATTTACGCGAACTCCGGTCCCAGAAACGCGCGTCGCTGGCCAGGCTCATGATGGAAAGCTCCTCGCCCGAGATCCTTGCCGGAGAAACGCCATGGTGCGGATGGCCGGTTTTCATGGCGCCGTTCGATGGCGGCAAGAAGGCGAAGGGCGGAAAACGAAAGCGCGGGCATAACCTGCCTTGCGGGGATTGTGCCCTATGGCCTCACGCGGCGGGTTTCGTCACGCGGGAGACCGCGGCTTCGCCGAGATGCTGTACGAGGAAGGGAACGACGCGCTCCAACGCAACCCCGGTCGGCACCGGATGGTCATAGAGGTCATAATGCGACCAGCCTTCGACCACGACCATTTGCTTGTTCTTGGAGGCGGCGCGGCCATAGATTTCCATGCCGTCGCGATAGGCGCCGAACCCGCCGGGCTTGTCGCCGACCACCACCATCATTGGCTGAGTCAACAGCGTTTCGGCGAAGGCGAAAGCATCCCACGCCATCGCGGGGGCGGCGTGTGAGAACAGCATCCTCGTGCCCGATCCTTCGGCTGGGCAACGGTTGCGATAGTAGTCGGTCGCCTCCAGCACGTCGATGTCCGTGATGCCGGCGGCCTTCCCCTGTTCCACACTGACGGGCAGGAAGATGTCGATCCGCTGGCTTGCACCCGCAATCTCGGCGCTGCGCTGCGCAGCCATCGCTTCGAGTGCACCGACCGGATCGAAATTGCTGAAGCCTTCGCGCATCAGCCGCCCGAAGTTCACGCCGGTGATGCTGACCAGTGCCTTGATCCGTTTGTCGATGATCGCGGTCTTAATCGAATAGCCGCCACCGCCGCAGATGCCGAGAATGCCGATCCGGTCGGCGTCGACATAGGGCAGGGATTGGAGATAATCGATGACGTCGCGATAGTCCTTCACGCGCTGTTCGGGATCTTCGATCCAGCGCGGTTCACCGCCGCTGCCGCCCTGGAAGCTGGCATCGGGGACGATGACCACGAAACCAGCCTTCGCTAGCGCTGCGCCATAGATGTTGCCGGAGGTCTGTTCCTTGCAACTACCGATGGGGTGGTTTGAAACCACCGCCGGATAGTGCTTGCTGGCATCGAAATTGGGTGGGAAGTGCAGATTTGCCGCGATGTCCCAATACATGCCGGGATTGCGAATGCGCACGGTTTCCATGGGTCTCTCCTGTCGGATCGGGCGGGCTGTGCGCCCGATGTCTGTACTTCCTTGTTACTCGGCGGCCTGTCTCGCGGCGGTGTCGCCTGAAAGTTTCGCCTGGAAGAAAGGCGCGAGCACGGACACGGCCTCGTCGACGAATCTCTCACCGTCGTAGAGGTCCATATGGTTGGCGCCCTCGACGAGGTGGAACTGCTTGTCGGTGCTGGCTGCGCGGTCGTACAGGTCGTCGCTCATCCATTTGCTGCCTGCCAGGTTGCCGGCCACGATCTGGATTGGTTGGGTGAGATAGACGTCCGCCATGTGATAGGCGTCGTAGGTGATGATCTGGTTCAGGCTGCGCAGTGTCGCTACGCCGGGTGCCGTCGAGCACTGCGCGCGGGGGGTATGATAATATTCCCAGGCTTGGCGCAGTTCTTCGTTCGGTGCGTCCGCTTCCTTCAGCGGAGCGAGCGGCATGGTGGCGATCGTGCCGCTGCCAGCATCCGCCGTGCGCGCGTTCGAGCCGGCCTCGACATAGGGCAGTGCATCGATCGACTTGACGTTGTTTTCCCAGCCATTGCGGAACATCGAGCCGATGTTGACAGCGCTGACCGTGCCAATCGCCTTGATGCGGCGGTCCTGGATCGCGGCATTGGCCGTGTAGCCGGCGCCGGCGCAGATGCCCATGGCACCGATCCGCTCCTTGTCGACGTAAGGCAGAGTGGTCAGATAGTCGATGACGGCGCTGACGTCCTCGGTGCGGATATAGGGGTTTTCGAGCTGGCGGGGTGCGCCGCCGCTTTCGCCTTGATAGGAGGCATCGTAGGCGATGGCGACGAAACCCCGCGCGGCGAGCTTCCTGGCATAGGTGCCGGCGGTCTGTTCCTTCACGCCGCCGCCTGGATGCGAGACCACGATGGCCGGATAGCGCTTCTTTTCGTCGAAACCTTCGGGAAAATCGATCACTGCCGCCATGGCGATCGTCTTGTTGTTCGAATTGGCGAAGCTGATCTTGCCCATCTCCACTCTCCTTCCATTGAAGCTTTTGTGGTCCGGCGCGCGGGTCTTCAGAAGCGCGCCTTGCCGATGCCGTGAATCTAGGCCAGAAAGATTGTGTGGATTAGACGGATAATTCTTATTGGGCCTATCATCGAGGTGATGAATGCGACGGGATGAGATCGCCGACCTGGCGGCCTTTGTCGTCGTTGCCGAGGAGCGCAGCTTCACCAAGGCGGCGCAGCGTCTCGGCATGGCGCAATCCGCGCTGAGCCAGATCGTCCGGCGGATCGAGGAACGGCTGGGAATGCGGCTGCTGTCGCGCACGACGCGCAGCGTGGCGCCTACCGAGGCCGGTGAGCGCCTGATCGCCACCCTCGGACCCATGCTGCATGATCTCGATGCCGCGGTGACCTCGCTCCGCGATCTGCGCGACCGGCCTTCCGGTACGATCCGCATCACCACGGTCGAGCACGCGGCCAAGACGATCATCGTTCCGGCCATGAAGCGGTTGCTTCCCGACAATCCGGACATCACGGTCGAGATCACCATCGACTACGGCTTGGCGGATGTCGTCGCCGACCGCTTCGACGCGGGTGTCAGGCTGGGAGGAGACATTGCCAAGGACATGATCGCCACGCGTATCGGCCCGGATACTCCGATGGCGATCGTCGGCGCCCCCGGCTATTTTCGCCTGCATCCGGCTCCGGCGTCACCGGGACAACTGATCGACCATCGCGCCATCAATCTGCGCCTGCCGACCTCCGGCACGCTGAACGGCTGGCGGCTGATGCGTGGCGGACGGGAAACACGGGTGCGGATCGACGGGCCGCTCGTCCTCAACACCATAGACCTGATCCTCGACGCTGCGCTGGATGGCCATGGCCTTGCCTATCTGCCGCTGGATCAGGTTCAGCCTTACCTGGATTCCGGTCGCCTTGTGCGGGTGTTGGGCAAATTCACCCCCGACCTGCCGGGCTACCATCTCTACTATCCGCACAGACGGCACGCATCTGCTGCGTTCACTCTGTTCGTAGAGACTCTGCGCTTTCGGGAATGAAGACCAAGTCCTGGAAAACTCGGGTCAAAGTGGCGGAAGGGGCGGGATTCGAACCCGCGATACGGTTTCCCGTATACACACTTTCCAGGCGTGCGCCTTCAACCACTCGGCCACCCTTCCGTCGAGCGGTGCTTATGGCGATGTCGGCGCAGTTTGTAAACGGGGGATTGCAGTTTTTTGAAAGGGAAAGCGCTTTCATTCGGTCCGCAGGCCCTGTGCGCCGACACAGGCTTGGTTTGGGCCGGATGCAGACCTCCCGCTCGCATCTGGAAAGACCGTTCACCTTCGAGCCCGAATTTCCTACGCGCGGGGGAGGCCCTGCGCTAGACTGCTGCGAGTCCTGCCCTCCTCGGCAGGCGCGTGCAGTGTTGGAGTGCGTGATGCGTTTCCTGGCTCGTTCGCTCGGCCTGTTCCTGGCCGCCGCGGCCTTCGTGGCTGCGGTGGTCGACGGTACGCGTTCGATCGCCGACAATCATCTCGTCTTCCTGCCGGTGCGTGCGGTCTGGCTCTGGCTCGGCCCGGCCAGCTTCGACCGCATGCGCGCCTGGGTGGAGGCCTCGCTCTCGGTCTTCTTGTGGAACAATCTGGTTTCGCCCCTGCTCGGCCTGCCCTTCGCCCTGGTTCTGGCGCTGGCCTCGGCCCTGTTCTTCTGGCTGGGACGTCCGCCCGCGAGCCGGATCGGCTATGTCTCGCATCTGTGAGGGGCAGTGTCGCCGGGCTGACGCATCCGTGATGAAAGGGCCCCTGACAAGGGCGGTCCGCACCCCCATATTGGCCAGGTAGCCATAGAACTTGACCATAAGAACAGGAAGGAAGAACCATGTTCGGCTTTCGCAAGAAGACGGCGTTTCCCTCCGCCGACGAAGCCCTGCCGGGGCGCGGCGAGGCCATCGAGACGGCGGATACCCATTTCGTCAACGGCGCGGCCCTGAAGGGGCCCTATGCCGAGGGCAGCGAGACGGCCTATTTCGGCCTCGGCTGCTTCTGGGGCGCCGAGCGCAAATTCTGGCAGACTCCGGGCGTGCTGGTCACGGCGGTGGGCTATGCCGGCGGCCTCACCCCCAATGCCACCTATGAGGAGGTCTGTTCCGGCCTCACCGGGCACAATGAGGTGGTGAAGGTGGTGTTCGACCCCAAGACTATCTCCTACGACCAACTGCTGAAGGTGTTCTTCGAGGCGCATGATCCCACCCAGGGCATGCGCCAGGGCAACGATATCGGCACGCAATATCGCTCGGGCATCTATGTCACCAGCCAGGCGCAGCGCCAGGCGGCCGAGGCGGCCAAGGCGCGCTACAACGAGGCGCTGGCGGCCAAGGGTTATGGCGCCGTCACCACCGAGATCCTGGAGGCACCGCCCTTCTATTATGCGGAAGCCTATCACCAGCAATATCTCGCCAAGAACCCGGCAGGCTATTGCGGCCTGGGCGGTACCGGCGTCTCCTGTCCGATCGGCGTGGGCGTCGCGGCTTGAAGGGGGCGGGCAATCTGCCCGCCACTTGCGTCCAACACGCGGCAGGCGCGACATTCGCGCCTGCCGGCCCGCCTTGCGCTCTCTCCCTCGTCGCTATATCCCTTGATATATAACCATCACGGCTGCTAGAGCAAAGCGCGTTCAAGCATGAACGCTTGTTTGCTCTAACTCTTTGGTTCGACGCGTCTTTGCGATTCTTGGTGACTCCACCAAATCGCAAAACGCTTTAGGGGATCTCACCATGCTTCGCTTTGCCCGCCGGGCTTTTCTGGCTCTTTCCGTCAGTCTCGTTTTCGCGCCCGCCATGGCGCGGGCCGAGGACGCTTCCGCCGCCAAGGCCGCGCAGGCCGGGGGCGGTGACGTCACGGTCTTCGCCGCCGCCAGCCTCAAGGGATCGCTCGACGAAGCAGCCAAGGCCTGGACCGCAAGCTCGGGCAAGAAGGTGGTGATCTCCTATGCCGCTTCCTCGGCGCTGATGAAGCAGATCGAGCAGGGCGCGCCGGCCGAAGTCTTCGCCTCCGCCGACCTCGACTGGATGAAATACGGCGTCGACAAGAAGCTGATCAAGGAAGGCAGCGTGGTGAAGCTGCTCGGCAACGCCCTGGTGCTGATCGCGCCGGCCGATGCCGCTACGACGGTCGAACTCAAGCCCGGGGTCGATCTCGCCGGCGCCATCGGCGAGGGCAGGATCGCGGTGGGCGAAGTGAAGACGGTGCCGGCCGGCAAATATGCCCGGGCCGCTTTCGAAAAACTCGGCATCCTCAAGGCCGTCGAGCCGAAATTCGCGCAGACCGACAATGTCCGCGCTGCCCTTGCGCTGGTCGCGCGCGGCGAGGCCAAGTTCGGCGTGGTCTACGCCACCGATGCGGCCGCCGATCCGAAGGTGAAGGTCGTCGCCACCTTCCCCGAGGATTCGCATGAGCCGATCGTCTATCCCTTCGGCCTGACGGCGTCGTCCAACAATGCCGATGCTGCGGGCTTTCTGGACTATCTCAAGACGGCGGATGGGCAGAAACCCTTCGCCAAGGCCGGATTCACGCTGCTGAAGGAGTAGGGCCGGGAGGGACCTGCTTCATCGTCCGGCAACAATCCTCACTCGATTGTGTCCTATCTCCCGCTTCCCCCTCTCCCAATTTTGCCGGAATTCGGGCAAGAAATGAGACTCGCTGGTTTTATCCGTAACCAGCGGGTTTTGATTCGGGGCCATCATGGAGCAGCGCACGGACGACAAGTCCTCCGGAGAAGAGCACTGGCGTGACGTTCGGCGCAACAATCTGCTGGACGCCGCCGGGCGCATTTTCGCGCGGCAGGGCTATGACTCCGCTTCGGTCGATGACATCGCCTTCGAGGCCGGCATCGGCAAGGCCACCGTCTATCGCTATTTCACCAGCAAGGAAGCCCTGTTCGAAGCGGTGTTTGCCCAGACGCTCGACGATCTCGAGGTTCGGCTCGACACGGCCCTGCTGCGCGAGGGCAATTTCCGCGAGCGCCTGACCTATCTCGTCGCGGAGATCGTGCCCACTGTGCGTACCCATCTCAGCACCATCCGCGACCTCAACGAGGGCGAGAACTCCAAGCGGCGCATCTTTCGCCGTCGCCGCGGCGCCATCGCCCAGCGCCTGATCACCGTGATCGAGGAGGCCCAGCGCCGCGGCGAGGCCCGGATCTATGACGCCGACATGGCGGCGCGACTGCTGATCGGCATGGCCTGGATCGGCGTGGGCGCCGACTACCTCTCCGACATCGAGGTGACGCGCGACGTGGTCGACATGGCGCTCAACGGCATTGCCCAGGGACGGCCGGTGCCGGAAGGACGGGTCACCCGGCTCGAACCTGGCAGGCGTGGCCGCAAGGGGAGAGTGCCCTCGTGAGCGAGGGGCTGAAATCGCAGGGCCGATTGCTGCCGCTGATCATCGCTACCGGCCTGTTCATGGAGAACCTGGACTCGACGGTGCTGTCGACGGCGCTACCCACGATCGCGCGCGATTTCGGTACCAGCCCGATCTATCTCAAGCTCACCCTCACCTCCTATCTGCTCTCGCTGGCCATCTTCATCCCGACCTCCGGCTGGATGGCCGACCGCTTCGGGGCCCGCACCGTGTTCCGTGCCGCCATCGTGGTGTTCGGCCTCGGCTCGATTGCCTGCGGCCTGTCCTCCAACCTCACCGAACTGGTGGCCTCCCGCATCGTGCAGGGCATGGGCGGGGCGATGATGACGCCGGTGGGCCGGCTGATCATCCTCAAGACCACGCCCAAGCACGATCTCGTCAACGCCATGATGTGGCTGACCCTGCCGGCCCTGCTCGGCCCGCTCAGCGGGCCGCCGCTCGGGGGCTTCATCACCACTTATTTCCATTGGCGCCTGATCTTCTGGATCAACATTCCCATCGCCGTGCTCGGCATCGTCCTCGCCAGCCTCTACGTGCCGAATGTGCGCGAGGACGAGCGCCGGCCCTTCGACCTCGTCGGCTTCCTCATCCTGGCCCCGGGCCTGGTGGCCCTGATGGGCGGGGCGACGCTGTCGGGCCTCGATGTGGTGCCGGCCAGCGTCAATATCGGCCTGGCCGTGGCGGGGCTCGCCCTGATCGGCCTTTATGTCCACCATGCCGGGCGGGTCGCCAACCCGCTGATCGAACTGAGGCTGCTGCGCTTCCCGACCTTCCGCGCCGCCATCGGCGGCGGCTTCCTGTTCCGCATCGGCGTCGGCGCCACGCCCTTCCTGCTGGCGCTCTATTTCCAGCTCGGCTTCGATTTCAGCCCGTTCCAGTCGGGCCTGCTGACGCTTGCCACCGGTGCCGGCGCCATGGCGATGAAGGCCCTGGCCGGGCCGATCCTGCGGCGGCTCGGTTTCCGCCGGGTGCTGACCTGGAACGCCGTGCTGTCTTCCTGCCTGGTGGCCGCCCCCGCTTTGTTCCATGCCGGCATGCCGGTGCTGCTGATCTCGCTCACCCTGCTTGCCGCCGGCTTCACCCGTTCGCTGCAATTCACCTCGATCAACACTGCCGGCGTCTCGGACATTCCACCCGAGCTGATGGGCCGGGTCACCTCGATGACCTCGGTGCTGCAGGAGTTGGCGGGATCGGTCGGCGTTTCCATCGCGGCATTGGCGCTGGAGACCTCGATGCATCTCAACGGGGCCAGCCATCTCACCGCGCCGGTCTTCCCGCCCGTGTTCCTGATGATCGGCGTGATCGCCATGACCTCGGGCCTGATCTTCCTCACCCTGCCGCGCAATGTCGGCAGCGAGCTGCTCGCGCCTGCGCCGGTGCCGCGGACACCTGCGGCAGCGGAGTGAAACGGCGGGTCTGACCCATCACGGGGTATCACGATGGGGTGATCCGGCCCCTCCAGACACCAATCGAAAGCGGGCAGAAACATCCCTTAACACTGGCCCACACTTCCGTCGTCATCACCGCCCCAAATCGGGTTCGAACCCCAAGCCGATTCCTCTCGATCGAGTCACGGCCCGACCGAGAGGGACCGGCAAGGCGCCGACATTTGCGGCGCTTCCCGGCGAGGCCCGTCCGCGGGCCTCGCCGGGAAGTTCCACTCAGAGCATGCGCGCTTGCAGGCAGGCGCGATTCGACGGATCGGACCCATGAATATCGAACGTGAACGCAGACGGCGCCGCTGGCCCGCCGGACTGGCAGTCCTGATGGTCGGGCTGGGAGGCTATGTGGCCTGGCGCCACCTCGCACAGGCGGCGCCGGCACCCCAGGCCCAGGCCGCGCCCGCCGCCAAGGTGCCGGTGACCTTCACACCGGTGGCGAAAGCCGACTATCCGGTCGAGGTCGACGGACTGGGTACGGTCTCACCCTTCAAGACGGTGACGGTCAGAAGCCGGGTCGACGGGGAGATCACCCGGGTGTTCTTCAGGCAGGGCCAGATGGTCAAGCAGGGCGATGCCCTGGTGGAGATCGACAAGCGTCCCTACCAGGCGGCACTGGACCAGGCAGTCGCCAAGAAGGCCCAGGACGAAGCCAGTCTCCGCAATGACCAGCTCAACCTGCAGCGCTTCCAGAACCTCGCCCAGAAGAGCTTTGAGTCGCAGCAGGCCGTCGATACGCAGCAGGCCCTGGTCGACCAGGTCAAGGCGCAGATAGAGGGCGACGACGCGGCCATCGCCAATGCGCGCACCAATCTCGACTACACCACCATCAAGGCACCCTTCACGGGTCGCACCGGCTTCCGCCAGATCGATCCGGGCAACATCGTGCATGCCGCCGACCAGAACGGCATCGTCACCATCGCCCAGCTCCAGCCCATCGCGGTGCAGTTCACCGAACCGCAGGATCTGTTGCCGGCCATCGCCAAAGCGTTTTCCGATCCGACCGGATCGGAAAAACGCGTCAATCCTTCTGAAACGACGAGCGATGTTCGATCCAATGGGATCGAAAATCGCTCTAGGGCCTTCGAGCGCGGGCCGGCCCCGGTCGAAGCCCTGAGCTCCGATGGCCAGAGCATTCTTTCCCACGGCACGCTGGCGGTGATCGACAATACCGTCAACCAAGCGACGGGCACGATCAGCCTGAAGGCACGCTTCGACAATGCCGACAACGCGCTCTGGCCCGGCCTGTCCGTCAATACCCGCCTGCTCGTCGACACGCTCAGGCAGGTCCTCGTGGTGCCCGAGGATGCCGTCCAGCACGGGCCGTCGGGCCTCTTTGCCTATGTGATCGGCGACGACGGCAAGGCCGTGGCGGCGCCGATCCAGGTGAGCATGAGCGGCAATGGCCGTGCCGTGGTCAGCCAGGGCCTGACGGTGGGGCAGAAGGTCGTGGTCTCCGGCCAGGCGCGCCTGCAGAACGGTGCGGAGGTCGAGGCGCGGCAGTTGCCGTCCCCGGACGGCAAGATTGCCGATCAGGCCGCCTTGCCGACGGGCGGCGATGCAGGGAAGGCGGACTGACCATGCCCGGTATTTCCACCCCCTTCATCCGCTATCCGGTCGCCACCACGCTCTTGATGGTGGGCATCCTGTTCGTGGGCATCATCGCCTATCCGCAATTGCCGGTGGCACCGCTGCCGGAAGTGGACTTCCCGACCATCCAGGTCTCCGCCAGCCTGCCCGGTGCCGATCCCGCCACCATGGCCTCGTCGGTAGCCCAGCCCTTGGAGACGCAGTTCTCGCTGATCCCCGGTATTTCGGAGATG
Source organism: Labrys sp. E2SS-1L (assembly GCF_057073705.1). Lineage (NCBI taxonomy): Bacteria > Pseudomonadati > Pseudomonadota > Alphaproteobacteria > Hyphomicrobiales > Xanthobacteraceae > Labrys > Labrys sp. E2SS-1L. The sequence goes on from NZ_CP172712.1 coordinate 1,147,915, forward strand.
ACTTCATCGAGCCAGACGAGCTCGACCCAGATCACCCTGCAATTCGACCTCTCCCGCAACATCGATGGCGCCGGTGCCGACGTGCTGGCGGCCATCAATGCCGCCAACGGACAATTGCCCAAGAACATGCCGAGCCCGCCGACCTATCGGAAGGTGAATCCAGCCGATTCCCCCATCCTCCTGCTCGGCGCCACCTCAGACACGCTGCCCTTGACCGAGGTTTCCGATCAGGCGCTCACCAAGCTGGCCCAGGCCATCAGCCAGATCGGCGGCGTCGGCCAGGTCAATGTCGGCGGCCAGCAGACCCCGTCCATCCGCGTCCAGGTCGATCCCGCCAAGCTGGTGGCCAAGGGATTGTCGCTGGAGGACATCAGGACCCCGCTTGCCGTCACCACGGTCAACAATCCCAAGGGCACCTTCAACGGCGCTACCCGCTCCTATACCATCTATGCCAACGACCAGCTCACCGACGCCAAGGACTGGAATGACGTCATCATCGCCTATCGCAACGGCAGTCCCGTGCGCGTGCGCGATATCGGGCAGGCCGTCAGCGCGCCCCAGGACGACACCCAGGCCGGCTGGGCCGACGGCAAGCGCGGCGTGTTCCTGGTGATTTTCAAGCAGCCCGGCGCCAACGTCATCGACACCGTCGACAACGTGATGAAGGTGCTGCCCCGCCTGGAGGCCGGCATCTCGCCCGCCATCAAGATCTCGGTGCTGTCGGACCGTACCCAGACCATCCGCGCCGCGGTGAAGGACGTGCAGTTCACGCTGTTGCTCACCATCGGCCTCGTCGTCATGGTGATTTTCGTCTTCCTGCGCAGCGTATGGGCTACGGTGATCCCCTCGATCACCGTGCCGCTGGCCTTGCTGGGTGCCTGTGCGCTGATGTGGCTGGCGGGCTACAGCCTCGACAATCTCTCGCTGATGGCGCTGACCATCGCGGTGGGCTTCGTGGTGGACGACGCCATCGTCATGCTGGAGAACATCACCCGCCATATCGAGGAGGGCGAGAGGCCGATGGCCGCCGCCCTCAAGGGAGCGGGCGAGATCGGCTTCACCATCCTGTCGATCAGCATCTCGCTGATCGCCGTGCTGATACCGCTCCTGCTGATGAGCGGCATCATCGGGCGGCTGTTCCGGGAATTCGCGATCACGCTCGCCATGACCATCGTGGTCTCGGCCTTCGTATCGCTGACCCTGACGCCGATGATGGCCTCGCGCTTCCTCAAGCCGATTCACGAGGAGCATCACGGCAGGCTCTACAAGCTCAGCGAGGCCTTCTTCGAGGGCCTGGTGAACGCCTATGAGCGCGGCCTCGATCTCGTGCTGCGTTTTCGCTTCATCACCCTGCTGACCTTCTTCGCCACGGTGGCGCTGTCGGGCTACCTGTTCGTGATCATCCCCAAGGGGTTCTTCCCGCAGCAGGATACCGGCCTGATCACCGGGGTCGTCGAGGCGGCGCAGGATACCTCCGTGGCCGACATGGCGCGCCATATGGAGGAACTCGGCGCCATCGTGCTCAAGGATCCGGCCATCGCCCATATGGCGATGCGCATGGGCGGCAATGGCAACACCCTCAATGACGGCACCATGTACATCACGCTGAAGCCGCGCGACGAGCGCAGCGCCTCGGCCGACCAGGTGATCCGCCGCCTGCAGCGCCAGACCGCCAAGGTCGAGGGAGCGCGGCTCTACCTGCAGTCGGCCCAGGATGTGCGCCTCGGCGGCCGGCCCTCGCGCACGCAGTTCCAGTTCACCCTGCAGGGCACCGACATCGACCAGCTCAACCAGTGGGCGCCCGAGCTGCTGGAGGCGATGAAGGCGATGCCGGAACTGCGCGACGTCGCCTCCGACCAGCAGGCATCCGGCACCACCCTGACCCTGTCGATCGACCGCGACCAGGCCGCCCGCTACGGGCTGACGCCCGACATCATCGACGCCACGCTCTACGATGCCTTCGGCCAGCGCCAGATCGCGCAGTTCTCGACGCAGCTCTCGACCTACTACGTCATCCTGGAGGTGCTGCCCTCGCTGCAGAAGAGCACGGCGACGCTGCAGCAGATCTATCTGCGCTCGCCGACCACCGGCGGCGAGGTGCCGCTCTCGGCCTTTGCGAAATGGAGCACCGATCCGGTCCGCCCGCTCGCCATCAACCATCAGGGCCAGTTCCCGGCGGTGACGATCTCCTTCAACCTGGCACCCGGCGTGGCGCTCGGGCAGGCGACGGCTGCCATCGAGGCTCTGGAAAGGCGCATGGAGCTGCCGGCCACCATCGGCTCGACCTTCCAGGGCACGGCGCAGGCTTTCCAGGACTCGCTCGCCTCGGTGCCGATGCTGATCGTGGCGGCCCTGGTGGTGGTCTACCTGATCCTCGGCATTCTCTATGAGAGCTTTATCCACCCCCTCACCATCCTCTCGACCCTGCCTTCGGCGGGCGTGGGGGCGCTGGCGACGCTGCTGCTGTTCCATTTCGACTTCAGCCTGATCGCCCTGATTGGGGTCATCCTCTTGATCGGCATCGTCAAGAAGAACGGCATCATGCTGGTCGACTTTGCCATCGTCGCCGAGCGCGACCACCGCATGAGCGCCGTGGAGGCGATCCGCCGGGCCTGCCTCCTGCGCTTCCGGCCGATCCTGATGACCACCATGGCCGCCTTGCTCGGCGGTGTCCCGCTGATGCTGGGTTCCGGCACCGGCTCGGAGATCCGCCAGCCTCTCGGCTATGCCATGGTCGGCGGCCTCATCGTCAGCCAGGTGCTGACGCTGTTCACCACGCCGGTGATCTATCTCTACCTCGACGGCTTTTCGAAATGGCTGAGAAGCGGCCGCGATTCAGGCGAACCGAGCGAGCCGCCGGAAGCCGTCCTGGCGGGAGAGCCGAGGGAGGACCAGGATCTGGTCCTGCCCGAGCCGCGCGCGGTGGCGATGCGATGAAAGCGAGCTTTCTCAGCCGGCCCGCACGATCATCTCGATGGGCGCGATCAGCCCGTCGGCGAGGGCCGACATCACATTGCCGATGCGCAGGGCGGCGTTCTCGCCCATCAGGACCTGCGGCCCGAGCGGCGAGGGGCCGTCGCGGGCGACCTTCTCCCTCATCTCGCGGCCGAGCCGAAGGGCAAGGTCGCGATGGCTGCGCTCGAGCTCCAGGCTGAAGCCGGCCTGGGCCAGGGCCTGGCGGTAGCGGCTGGGCGGTTCCACGAAGCTGGTGGCCGAACTCATCGCCCAGGGCATCGGGTAGGGCAGGTCGCCCTTGCCCTGATGCATGATGTCGTAGACGCCGAAGCGTGCCCCCGGCCTGAGCACCCGGCGTATCTCGCGAAAGAGCGTATCCTTGTCGGCGATGTTCATGCCGACATGGAACAGGGTGGCACCGTCGAAGCTCGCGGTCTCGAAGGGCAGAGCGAGAGCGCTGCCCTGCACGAAGGAGACCCGCCCCGACAAATGGCAGCGCCGGGTCACCGCCTCAGCCACCGTGACGAATTCGGCGGTGAGGTCGATACCGGTGACACTGCAGCCGAGCGCCTGTGCCAGATGCCGCGCCGGCCCGCCGATACCCGAGCCGACATCGAGCACATGCATGGCGTGGGTGAAGCCGAGATCCTCGGCGAGCTCTTCCGTGGCGGCTGCCCAACCGAGATGGAACTCGTCGATGCCGGCGAGATCACCGGTGGTCAGGTGGTCCGGATCCTTGCCGGCCGCCTCCAGCGCCGCGAAGAGCGTGCGTTCGAGCGAACCTTGCGTGTAGTGGCTGGCGACGGCGCCTTCGATGTCCATGGCCACATCCTTTCTTGGCGGGATGGTATTAAGCGGTGGCATCGTAAGTTCGGCACTCACTATACCGCGGGCGGCCAAGCAATGACAGACACGCCGCAGTATCGGCTGGAGCGCGCGGGGGACTTGCCCTGTGCACGCGCTTTGTCATAAGCGTTCTAGAAAGCGTCTTGTGATTTTTGGCGGAATTGCCAGGAGTCGCAAGGACGCCCAAGCCAAGCCATCAGGTTGGCTTGAAACAAGGAGCTGGAGGGAAAGGGCGTTTCGCGAAGACGCGCTTTGCTCCAGAGGAAACGCCGGCCCCGAAGCCGGCGCGGGTTCAAGGCCGCGGCACGATCCCGGCCGATGGGAGGAAGGCATGTCTGAGGCCAAGATCTACGACGTTCCGCGCGAATGGGCCGAGGAAGCGTATGTCGACAATGCGCGCTACCAGGCGATGTACGAGGCCTCCGTCAGCGATCCCGAGGCCTTCTGGGGCGAGCACGGCAAAAGGATCGGCTGGTTCGAACCCTATACCAGGGTCAAGAATACCCGTTTCGAACCCGATGTCTCGATCCGCTGGTTTGAGGACGGCACCACCAACGTCGCCTGGAATTGCGTTGACCGTCACGTTGCCGAGCACGGCGATCGCACCGCCATCATCTGGGAGGGTGATGATCCCTCCGAGAGCCGGCACATCTCCTATCGCGAACTCGCCAGCGAAGTGCAGCGCTTTGCCAATGTGCTGAAGGGCGAGGGCGTCAAGAAGGGCGACCGGGTCACCATCTATCTGCCGATGATCCCCGAAGCGGCCTTCGCCATGCTGGCCTGCGCCCGCATCGGCGCGGTTCATTCCATCGTGTTCGGCGGCTTCTCGCCCGACTCCCTCGCCGGCCGCATCACCGATTGCGGCTCGACCGTGGTGATCACCGCCGACGAAGGCCTGCGCGGCGGCAAGCGCGTGCCGCTCAAGGCCAATGTCGATGCGGCCCTGGCCAAGGTGGGCGGGGTCTCCTCGGTGATCGTGGTCAAGCGCACGGGCGCCCCGGTGGCGATGGTCACCGGCCGTGATCATTTCTATGCGGATCTCGCCGCCAATGTCTCCGACGAGTGCCCCTGCGAGGAGATGGCGGCGGAGGACCCGCTGTTCATCCTCTATACCTCCGGTTCCACCGGCAAGCCGAAGGGCGTGCTGCACACCACGGCGGGCTATCTCGTCTATGCCGCGATGACGCACCAATATGTCTTCGACTACCGCGAGGGCGACATCTACTGGTGCACTGCCGATGTGGGCTGGGTCACCGGCCATTCCTACATCGTCTACGGCCCGCTGTGTAACGGTGCCACCACGCTGATGTTCGAGGGCGTGCCGAACTACCCGTCGATGTCGCGCTTCTGGGAGGTGATCGACAAGCACCGGGTCACCATCTTCTACACCGCGCCCACCGCGATCCGCGCTTTGATGGGTGCCGGCGAGGAGCCGGTGAAGAAGACCTCGCGCGCCTCGCTCCGCCTGCTCGGCTCCGTGGGCGAGCCGATCAATCCGGAAGCCTGGGAATGGTATCACCGGGTGGTCGGCGACCATCGCTGCCCGATCGTCGACACCTGGTGGCAGACCGAGACGGGCGGCATCCTGATCTCGCCGCTGCCGGGCGCCACCCGGCTCAAGCCGGGCTCGGCCACCCGCCCCTTCTTCGGGGTGCGCCCCGAGATCGTCGACGCCGAGGGCAAGGTGCTGGAGGGGGCCTGCGAGGGCAATCTCGTCATCGCCGATTCCTGGCCGGGCCAGATGCGCACCGTCTATGGCGACCATCAGCGCTTCTTCGACACCTATTTCGCCGCCTATAAAGGCAAGTACTTCACCGGCGACGGCTGCCGCCGCGACGAGGACGGCTATTACTGGATCACCGGCCGCGTCGATGACGTCATCAACGTCTCCGGTCATCGCATGGGCACGGCCGAAGTCGAGAGCGCGCTGGTGGCGCATGAACTGGTGTCGGAAGCGGCCGTGGTTGGCTATCCCCACGACCTCAAGGGCCAGGGCATCTATGCCTATGTCACCCTGATGGCCGGCACCAGCGGCGACGAGACCCTGCGCAAGGAGCTGGTCGGCTGGGTGCGCCGCGAGATCGGGCCGATCGCCTCGCCCGACCTCGTCCAGTTCGCGCCCGGCCTGCCCAAGACCCGTTCCGGCAAGATCATGCGGCGCATCCTGCGCAAGATCGCCGAGGACGATTTCGGCTCGCTCGGCGACATCTCCACCCTGGCCGACCCGACGGTGGTGGAGGATCTCATCGCCAACCGCCAGAACAAGCCCAAGGGTTGAGGGGCTGAGGCTGAGGGAGCGGATGACGATGCGGCGGGCGCTTTCCATCGCGCTCGCCCTTTGTCTCGGCATGATCGCGCCGGCCGGGGCGGAGGAGGGGCCGTTGCGCCCGGACGCAGCCCGCTTCGAGGCGGCGTTCAAGCTCGGCGCGACGGCCACGGTCAATGGCGCGCCGGTGCCGCTCGACAGCCGCCTTCTCGGTGAGGTCACCGTGTCCACAGGCCAGATCGTGGCCTGTGATCCCTTTGTCTTCATCGAGGCCAGGCCCTTCATTCGTACCGTGCCGACGGGGCGCTTTCCCGTACGCATCGCGGTGATGCGTTCGCAGCGTTTCGGCGATCGCATCGCCTTTGCGCGCGTCGAATTCTCACAGGCGCCGGTCGTGACCTGGGAACGGGCGTTGGTGCCGGGCCAGGATCCGGCCAAGCTTGGCAAGGAAGAATATTACGGCTTTCCGGTCGATGCGGGCACCGGCGCCTTCCTCGATCCTGCCGTCGGCAAGGATATCGCAGCCCTGTCGACCGATCAGGTGCAGGCCATCTATGACGACTGGATCCGTCTGGGTGAGAGCTACGGCAAGGAGCATGGCCTGCCCTATTCGCTCTCGACCACCCGAGCTCCCCATTCCCTCGTGCTGTTCTCGAGCGGCTGGGGCGATGGCGCCTATCCATCCTGGTTCGGCCTGGCGGCCGATGGCAGTGTGGCGATGCTGCTGACCGATCTGCGCGTGGTGGATGACCCGCCTGGCAGGCGAGAATAGTGCCTGGCATCCCCGATCGCGCCAATTTTCGTCGCTTGCGGACTTTTGCCTTTCACAACAAGCGTCTAAACAGGATGGATCGGCCTTCCCCTTATTCCCGCCTCCACCAGAGGCGGGCCAGCTTGCCATGTTCCATCAGCGTTTTTCCCGCCAGGCTCTCAACCTCGCCTTCGACCGCATCATCCCTGGCTGGATGCGCTTGCTGGTGCGACGCAGCGAGAGCGGCATGGTCGCACTCGCGGCCGTGGTGGGCGCGCTGGCCGGCGTAGCGGTCTATGGCGTCGCCGCCACCGCACAGCTCGCCCATGAGCTGTTTTTCGGCTTGCAGGCGGAGGAGAGGCTGAGCGGGACCCTCGGCCTGCCGGTGATCCTGGCCGTCTCCATGCCGCTGATCGGCGGCCTCCTGCTCGGCCTGTTCAACCTGGTTCTGGCGCGGACCCGCTCGCCCCGCCCGGTCGATCCGATCGAGGCCAATGCCCTGCATGGCGGGCGCCTGTCGCTCACCGGCAGCATCATCGTGGTGATCCAGACCTGGATCTCCAACGCCTTCGGTGCCTCGGTGGGGCTCGAAGCCGCCTATTCGCAGATCGGCTCCGGCATCGCCTCACGGCTCGGCCTCGGCTTTCATCTGCGCCGCGCGGATCTACGCCTGCTGGTGGGCTGCGGTTCGGCCGGGGCCATCGCCGGTGCCTTCAGCGCGCCGCTGACCGGTGCCTTCTACGCCTTCGAGATCATCATCGGTACCTACGCCGTCTCGCATCTGGCGCCCGTGGCAGCAGCGGCCATTGCCGGCACCATCGTCACCCATCTGCTCGGGATCGATTCCTACGCCTTCGTCATCGATGTCGGCTACAAGCCGCAGGCCTCGTCCTTCATGGCCCTGGTCGGCCTCGGCCTGTTCAGCGCCGCCGTCGCCATCCTGGTGATGCTGGGCGTCGCCATGACCGAGAAGGGCTTCCGTCGCCTGCCCCTGCCGATCTGGCTGATGCCGGGGCTGGGCGGCCTGATGGTTGGTGGACTTGCCTTGATCACGCCGCAGGTGCTGTCGTCGGGGCATGGTGCGCTGGTGAAGATGCTCGCCGGCGGCGAACTGCCGATGCTGATGCTGGGCGGGCTGATCCTGCTGAAGGGGCTCGCCTCTTCCATCTCGCTCGGCTCGGGCTTTCGCGGGGGCCTATTCTTCGCCTCGCTCTTCCTCGGCGCGCTGATCGGCCAGTTCTATCTCGGCGGCATCCATCTCTTCTCCCTGGATACGGGGCTGACGCCCCACGCGGCGGCGCTGACCGGCATGGCGGCGCTGGCCGCGTCCGTGATGGGCGGACCGCTGACCATGAGCTTCCTGGTGCTGGAGATGACGGGTGATTTCCAGCTCACCGCCGCCGTGCTGCTGGCGGTGATCATCGCCAGCATCACCGTGCGCGAGACCTTCGGCTACTCCTTCGCCACCTGGCGCTTCCATCTGCGCGGCGAGGCGATCCGCAGCGCCCACGACATCGGCTGGGCCCGCGATCTCACCGTCGGCCGGGTGATGCGCAAGCCCGCGCCGACGGTAGACAAGGACGCCTCCCTGGTAGTCTTCCGCAACGCCCATCCGCTCGGCACCACGCATTACATCGTGGCCGTCGACACCCTCACCAATCGCTATGCCGGGCTGATCCGGGTCGCCGATGCCTATCAGGTCAGCCCCGAGATCCAGGATGGCGCCAATCCCGTTGGTAGCCTGGCGCTCTATCGCGACGAGGTGCTGACGGCGGGGATGACGCTGAAGGAGGCGACCGAGCGCATGGAAGGCTGCGAGGCCGAGGCGCTGGCGGTGGTCGACGAGGCCGGCCATGTCATCGGCCTGCTGTCGGAAGCCCATGCCCTGCGCCGCTATGCCGAAGCCGCCGACCGCGCCCGCCGCGATCTGGCGGGCGGGGTTTAGGCGCTACAGCCCCTACCGCGAGGGCTGCACCCGGGCCAGGAAGGCGAGGATCTCGTCGGCGATCTGGCGGTGCAGGGCCGTTCGGTCGCGCGTGCCGCCGTCCCGGCAGACGAAGCTCTCGCCCGGGGCGATTTTCTCGATGGCGGCGTCCGCGTCCGGCAGGCAGAGCTGCATGAAACTGAAATGGGTGGCATCGGGGATGGGCAGGTAGCGGGTGGTCGCCTGCGGCAGGGCGCTGACGAGGTAATCGGAGTCCTGCTTCAGGGCCGCGATGCCGGGCACAGGCGTTCCCGCCGCAAGCGCCAGCACGGGTATCCTGACAGCCGCCAGGCTTTGCGGCGTGAAGCCGAGCGCGGGTCCGAGATCGAGCGAGACGACGGCGCCGATCCTGGCGTCGCGAAGATCGGCTCCCAGCCTGGCGGGATCGGTCCCGCCATCGCGCAGCCCGACGGCCGTGAGCGCTTCGCAAAAAGGCGCGGGCGAGCAAATCGCGGGAAGACGGCTCGCATCATAGCGCCCGCCCGCCAGCGCCATCACCGTCCAGCCGCCGAGGGAATGGCCGATGGCGGCGATGCGGCCCGCCTCGATGGGGCCGGCGAGGCCGGGATCGGTGCCGACGGCATCGAGAACCCGGCTGAGATCGTGGGGCCGTTCCCACAGGCGGGCGGCCTGTTCCGGCCGCTTGTCGAAGGTGGTGGTGCCGGGGTGATCCGGTGCCGCCACGACATAGCCGCGACCGGCGAGTTCGCTCGCCAGCCAGTTGAGGTTCCGCCAATTGCCGCCGAAGCCGTGCGAGAGCAGCACGAGCGGATGGCTGCCGGCGGCGGGCGGGGCATTCTCCACCACTTCGATACCCGGGAAGCTGCCCTCCCGCCCGCCGATCGACGTCAAGGGCCCGGAGGTGCCGGCCGGATACCAGAGGCGGGCCTGGAGCGGCCGCTCGCCGGCCGGGTCGGGAATGCCGATCTGTTTGGAGCCGACGGGCTCGCCGGCCAAGGCGGCATGTCCTGCCAGGCAGGCGACGAGGGCGAGAAGGACAGCGAAACGGCGCATGAAACTCTCCAGAAATGCGGTTGACGCCGCCTTCCTGCTGCGCGGTGGCCGGGGCTTGCGACCTGGAACATGTTCGAGGTCGTACCGAAAGGCGATGGGGGACCCGCTCTGTCGAGGGGGCCATCCCAGGCGATTGACGTCGCCTTCATGAGTAGCTAGGATATCTGATATATCAGATATGGTGAGAGTGATGAGCGCCTTTGGCCATTTCCAGGACCGTACCGGTGGGCGGCCGCTTGCGGCCCAGCCGGGCATGACGACGGCAGCGGTCGTGCATCGGGCACTGCGCGACGAGATCGTCTCCATGGTCAGGTTGCCCGGCGAGAAGATCGCCGAGGTGGAGGTCGCCACGGCGCATGCCGTCAGCCGCACGCCGGTCCGCGAGGCGCTGCTGCGCCTGGCCGACGAGGGACTGGTCGAGATCGCGGCGCGCTCCGCCACCCGCGTGGCTCGCATTCCCGCCGCCATCCTGCCCGATGCGATCTTCGTGCGTTCGGCCGTCGAGCACGCCACCGCGCGCGCCGCCGCCCACCAGGCCCGAGGCAGCAGCGTCACCCTGCTGCGCGGCCTGATCGAACGCCAGCGCGAGAGCCTCGGGGCCGGCGACACCAACGGTTTTCACGAGGCGGATGAAGCCTTCCATGCTGCGCTCGCCATGGCGGCGGGCCGGCCTGGCGCCTGGGACATGGTGCGTGAGGTCAAGACCCAGCTCGACCGTTACCGCCGGCTGACCCTGCCGGAGGCCGGGCGCATGCTGCGCGTCGTCGACGAGCACGGTGCCATCGTCGACGCCATCGAGGCCCACGATGCCGAGAAGGCCGGCCTTGCCATGGACCATCATCTCGATGGGCTGCGGCGGAGCCTGGCCTCCATCCGCGATCACAACCCCGACTATTTCTCGGGGGATGCCGCCGGCATCTCCGCCGCCTTCGAGACGCTGCTGTTTCGCTAGCGCCTCGCGACTTGGACAATCCAGAAAGTTCTCATGTCCCATCAATCCCTCGAAATTCGCCACGCCAGCCACCCCGAGGCCGCCAAGGGCCTGGATACGCAGGGCTTGCGCCGCGAATTCCTGATCCCCGACCTGTTCGCCGCCGGCCGCATCAAGCTGGTCTATTCCCATGTCGAGCGCATGATCATCGGCAGTGCCTGCCCGGTCGATGCGCCCCTGGCCCTGCAGACGCCGAAGGAGGTCGGGCAGTCGAGCTTCCTGGCCCGGCGTGAACTCGGCGTCATCAATATCGGCGGTCCGGGCATCGTGCGTGTCGACGGCGAGGTTCATGACATCGGCACCCGCGAGGCTCTCTATGTCGGCATGGGGGCGGGCGAGGTGGTGTTCGAAGCCGGGAATGGCGCTGTGCCGCCGCGCTTCTATCTTCTGTCGGCGCCCGCCCATCGCAGCTATCCGACGCGCCGGATCGACGCCTCGGTCGGGCGCATCCTGGAACTCGGCGACAAGAGCACCGCGAATGAGCGCAGCATCCACCAGATGCTGATCCCGGGCGCCGTCGAGTCCTGCCAGCTCGTCTTCGGCATGACCACGCTGGCGCCGGGCTCGGTGTGGAACACCATGCCCTGCCACACCCATGATCGGCGCAACGAGGTCTATCTTTATTTCGATCTCGCGCCCGAGGCGCGCGTCTTCCATTTCATGGGCGAGCCGCAGGAGACCCGCCATCTGGTGGTGGGCGAGGGCGATGCGGTGATCTCGCCGCCCTGGTCGATCCATTCCGGCGTCGGCACCGGCGCCTATACCTTCATCTGGGCCATGGCCGGCGACAACCAGGACTATGCCGACATGGACATGGTCGCGACGGCGGATCTGCGATGAGTCCGGCCACGATGAACACGGCTTTCGCCAATCCCTTCGATCTCACCGGCAAGGTGGCGATGGTGACGGGATCGCGCACTGGGCTCGGGCAGGCCATCGCCATCGCCCTGTCGCAGGCTGGCGCCAGCATCGTCGGGGTCGATCGCGGCCCCGCCGACGAAACCCGTGCGGCGATCGAGGCGCAGGGCGGCATCTTCCTGCCTGTGACCGCCGATCTCGCGACCACTGCGGGCCTGCCCGCCATCGTCCAGGCCGCGCTCGATCGTTTCGGCGCCCTCGATATCCTGGTCAACAATGCCGGCATCATCCGTCGCGCCGACGCCCTCGACTTCACCGAAGAGGATTGGGACGCCGTCGTCGACGTGAATCTCAAATCGGCCTTCTTCCTGGCCCAGGCGGCGGCCCGCGTCATGCTTGCGGGCGGACGCGGCGGCAAGATCATCAACATCGCCTCGATGCTGTCCTTCCAGGGTGGTATCCGCGTCGCCTCCTACACCTCGGCCAAGAGCGGGCTGATGGGGCTGACCAAGCTGCTCGCCTGCGAATGGGCCGCCAAGGGCATCAACGTCAACGCCATCGCCCCCGGCTACATGGCGACCAACAACACCGCGCCCTTGCGGGCCGACGCCGAGCGCAATGCCCAGATCCTGGCGCGCATTCCGGCCGGGCGCTGGGGCGCCCCCGCCGATCTCGGCGGCGCTGCCGTGTTCCTGGCCTCCGAGGCCTCCGCCTATGTCCACGGCATCACCATCCCGGTGGATGGCGGCTGGCTGGCGCGCTGAGCGATTTCCTTCTCCCCTTGCGGGAGAAGGTGCCCCGAAGGGGCGGATTAGGGGAGATGCACAAACCCCACGAGTGTTCGCCAGCACCCCTCATCCGTCATTGCTTCGCAATGCCACCTTCTCCCGCAAGGGGAGAAGGAATTTGCGGAGCGGCCACGTCTGGCCGTTCGCCAAAAATACAATCTGGGAGGCAGTCCATGAAGATATTGAAGGTCATCGATAGGATTCCCGGCGGGCTGATGCTGGTGCCGCTGGTGCTCGGCGCTTTGTGCAAGACCTTTGCGCCGGGAGCCGGCAGCTATCTGGGGTCGTTCAGCAACGGGCTGATCACCGGCACCGTGCCGATCCTCGCCGTCTGGTTCTTCTGCATGGGCGCCACCATTGACCTGAGGGCGACCGGCGTGGTGCTGCGCAAATCGGGCACGCTCCTGGTCACCAAGATCATCGTGGCCTGGGTCGCCACCATGATCGCGGCGCGCTTCATTCCCGATGGCGGCATCACCTCCGGCCTGTTCGCGGGCCTGTCGGTGCTGGCGATCACCGCCTCGATGGACATGACCAATGGCGGCCTCTACGCCGCGGTGATGCAGCAATACGGCACCAGGGAGGAGGCCGGCGCCTTCGTGCTGATGTCGGTCGAATCGGGACCATTGGTCAGTATGCTGATCCTCGGTGCCTCCGGCGTGGCCGTGTTCGAGCCGCGCCTGTTCGTCGGCGCGGTGCTGCCCTTCCTGATCGGCTTTGCCCTGGGCAATCTCGACCGCGACCTGCGCGAATTGTTCGGGCGCTGCGTCCATCCGCTGATCCCGTTCTTCGGCTTCGCCCTCGGTAACGGCATCGATCTCAAGGTCATCGCGCAGAGCGGCCTTGCCGGCGTGCTGCTCGGCCTCGGGGTGATCGTGGTCACCGGCATTCCCCTGATGCTGGCCGACAGGTTCATCGGCGGCGGCAACGGCACGGCCGGGCTGGCGGCTTCCAGCACGGCGGGGGCGGCGATCGCCAACCCGACGCTGATCGGCGAGATGATCCCGAGTTTCAAGCCCGTGGTGCCGGCAGCCACCGCCCTGGTGGCCACGGCCTGCCTGGTGACGGCGATCCTGGTGCCAATCCTGACGGCGCTGTGGGCCAAGCGGATGGGCAGGTTCCCGGCCCCGCAGGCGGAAGCCGTGCACCGGCCTGGCGTGGAGCCGATCTGAGGCGGCCGTTGCTTCGCCTCAGCCGAACAGCGTTTCGATGGCCCGGCGCAGGGCCGCCGGATCCTCCTCCGGCACCAGGGTCAAGCCGGGACGCGCGGCGAGGCCGCAGGCCGGAGTCGCGATGACCGGCAGGCCTGCGGCAAGGGCGGCGAGGAGCAGGCGCGGCTGGTGCTCGACCACGGCCGGCAGCACCACGCCGGCAAGGGTGGCGGGCATCTCGCCCGGCGCCAACAGGCGGACGGGCATATTGCCCCAGAAGCCGAGGCTCTCGCGCGCACGCCCCTTGACGGCAAGCTCGATGGGCAGACCGTAAAGCGCCTCGCGCAGGGCATAGGCGCCCTTGCGGCCGAGGGCCGAGGCCGGAAAAAGCAGGGTGCGGCCGCCTTTCGCGGCCGGGAGTGGCCGGGCGGGGGACCAGTCGAGCAGATGGGTTCTGCCGGGGGCGAGGGCGGCGATCTCCGCATGCGGCGTCAGCAGCCGGTCGGCGGCGGCCAGGGCGGCGCTTTCGGCTGCCACGATCGCTTCCGGCGCCCGGAAGTCGGCCAAGGTGGGGCTTTCCGGGTGGTGTGCAGCAGCGGCATCGAGCCTTGCCTGCAGGACCGCGAGCGGCAGGCGCTCCATCAGCACCTCGAAGCTGCGGCCCTGCAGGGCACCCGACAGCCACAGATGCGGCAGCAGGTTCTGCGAGACCACGAGATGCGTGTGCCGGTGCGACAGTCTGGCGGCATAGGCGGCGGCGAGCCGGGCATCGCCCTGCAGGGCCTTCGCCTGCAGGCTGCCGCCCGTGGCGCCCCGTAGCGCCAGCGAGCGGCGTAGGGTAGCGATGGTGGCCGTGGTCTCGCTGCCGGCAATACCGGCCGGCCAGCCATAGCGCGCGGCGCCGAGATGGCGGGAGGGCAGGAACAGGGCATCCTCGCTGCCGGCCCTCTGCTTCAGCAGGGCGGCGAATTCCGGCCAGCAGGCATCGACGAGCCAGGCCGTCGGCACGCCGGCGCGCAAGGGCCGTTCGGGATCGTTGCGATGGCAATCTTCCTGGCCGCATTGGGTGCAGTCATGCACCACCGGCTCGGCGGATGGCTTTTCCACCGGCAGCTCGGCGGCCTTGGCGCGGCCATGGCCGCGCAGCACGATCTCCAGCCTGTCCCGGCTCATCGAGGCTTCGATGCGGAAGGCGTGGGGGCTGCGGATGCGGAAATCGACATAGTTCCAGAACACGGTGGCGTCACGGCCGAGCTGGGCACGCGAACCGGGTACCACGCGGCTATGGGCGTGGCGTTCGACGATCTCCAGCCCGGCCGCGAGGGCGGCCTCGTAGAGGGCGTTGGAAAGCTGGCAGAGGCCGCCGCCGACGCTGGTGATCAGGCAGCCTTCGCGCAGCTCGCGGCCGGGGACGTAACCGCGCGCCCGGCTGGCCCGGCCGACCTGCTTCCAGAAACTAAGTATGGCGCCGGCCGGCACCTCGACGCCGTCGAGCCCCTTCAGGGCCATGCGCAAATTCTGGACCTTGCCGGCGGTGAGCTCGCGGTCCCTGGCCCCAGCGAGATGGGTCCACAGGGGCGAGCCGGCCCGGCCGAGCACGGGCGCGGCGGCCAGCCGGGCTGAGCGGCCATGGCGGGCCACGGGTTCGGCTGTGAATTTCTCGCGCAGGAAGCGCAGGCCCCGCAAGGCCATCGCCTTGGCCTCGAAGGCGAGGCTGTCGGCATAATCGGGGACGCGGCGCTGCGGGAGGGCGATCATGGCGGGATCCTGGCTCGGCTGAGAACTTGCCGAGACCTTAACGGACCCCCGCCAGGCCCGCCGTGCGCGCTGGCACGCGGAGGGCAATTCTGGCTGTCGCGGGAACAGAATGAAGGATTGGGCTGGGTGATGAAGGTGACGTGAGGCCGCGACGCTCAAGCCCCCTCGCCCCGCCACTTGCGGGGAGAGGGTAAGGGTGAGGGGCTTCGCAGAGTTCAGTTTTCTACGTGTTGCGCTGCCCCTCATCCCGGCCTTCTCCCCGTCAGAACGGGGAGAAGGGGTGGTCGGCGGCGCGCCCTTCCTCATAAGCTGCTATCGCGGCCTCTATCCCCGATCAAGCCAGGCGACCTGTTCCGGTGTCAGGGTGATGTCGAAGGCCTCGAGGCTGTCATCGAGCTCGGCGAGCGTGCGCGGCCCGATCAGGGGTACGGACGGGAAGGGCTGCGACAGCACATAGGCGAGGGCGACATGGATCGGGCGCTTGCCCAGCTGGCGCGCCAGCTCGACCGCCCGGTCCCGGCGCGCGAAATTGCGCTCGGAATACCAGACCCGCACGAGCTCCTTGTCATCCTGCCTGTCGCGTCCGGCCCGGTCTGTGAAGAAGCCGCGCCCCTGGCTCGACCAGGCGAAATTGGGGACCTGCCGGGCGGCAAGCCAGGCCTTCCAGTCATCGTCCGAGGCCGAGACGCAGCCGGCCCAGATCACGTCCTGCATTTCGGCGAGGGCGAAATTGTTGGAGAGCGCTCCCGGCTTCTGCTTGCCTGTCCGTTCTGCATAGGCGACCGCCTCGTCGAAACGCTCGCGTGTCCAGTTCGAGCCACCGAACGGGCCGCGAATGCGGCCGGCCCTGACCTCGGCGTCCATGGCGTCGACGAATTCGCCCACCGGCACGTCGGGATTGTCGCGATGCATGAAATAGACATCGACATGGTCGGTCTTCAGCCGTTCGAGTGACAAAGTGAGCTGCTGGCCGATGAATTCGGGGCGGCAGAGCGGGGTATGCGCGCCCTTGCCGATCACCACGCTCTCCTTGCGCACGCCTCGTGAGGCCTGCCAGTCGCCGAACAGCTTTTCGGTGATGCCGGCGCCATAGACGAAGGCGGTGTCGAACAGGTTGCCGCCCTTCTCGAAAAAGGCGTCGAGCAGGATGGCGGCGCTGGAGAAGGTCCTGAAATCCTCGAAGCCGAGCGCCACGGCGGAGGCGGCCGGTTCGAGGCCGGGGATGCGGCGCCGGGGAATCGGCCCGCTGCCCTGCCTGAGCGCTCCACCTTTCAGGGTCTCCTTCCGCCGCTCGGGCTTCTCGATGCCGTATTCGAGCCCGATCGCCTGGCGCCATTTGTCGAGCACGCGCAGATTGCCCAGGCTGTCTGCCCAGTCCATGCCCGGCCAGGCGAATTCCTGGCGGCCTTCGCGAATGGCCCTGCCCGCGGCGTCGGCCTCGAAGGCATAGAGATGCCGCGTCTCCTCGACTGTCACCGTCTCGCTCGTGCCATCGGGCCCGATGATGCGGATCTCGCCGGTGCCGCCCTGCACGCCGCCGGCAAACCAGAAGTCCTGCACCTCGATGCGGCCTTTGGTGCCGAGGATGCGCAGCACATTGTCCTGCTTCAATGAGATCGAGCAGGAGACTTCCGCGAGGATGCCACCGGGGAAGTGCAGCAGGGCCGAGGCCCATTCGTCGACGCCGGATTGGCCGAGATGGCCGGCGCCGGAGACGCTGTCGGGTTCCGCGAGATCCTTGCCCGAGGCGGCACCGGCGATCAGCCGCGCCATCGAGACGGGATAGCCACCGACGTCGAGGATGCCGCCGCCCGCCAGATCGTTGGCATAGAGCCGGTGCTCGGGCTTGAACGCCGGCATGGCGAAGCCGAAGCTGGAGCGGATCAACCTGATCTCGCCGATCGTGCCTGACCGGATCAGTTCCACCAGCTTCAGGGTCTGCGGGTGCTGTCGATACATGAAGGCCTCGCCCAGGAAGGTTCCGGCCTTGCGGGCGGCATGCATCATGGCGTCGGCCTCGAAGGCCGTCAGTCCCATGGGCTTTTCCACCAGCGCATGCTTGCCGGCCTCGGCTGCCTTGATTGCCCATTGCGCGTGGCCGGGATGAGGTACGGCGATATAGACGGCATCGATCGTGGGATCGGCCAGCAAGGCCTCATAGCCCCGATGGATGCGGGCGCCGGAGAAGGCTTCGGCAAGGCCCGGCTGGTCGGGATCGCGGGTGCCGATCGCCGCGAGGACGCCGCTCTCGGAATCGGCCAGGCCGGCAGTGAAGGCCTTGGCGATGGCGCCGGGCCCGATGATGCCCCAGCGGATCTTGTCTTTCTCGGTCATGTCGGTCTTTCCAAACACTTTCAGGACATGGGGATGCTGCGCTTCAGCGCAGGCGCCGGCCGTCCTTGTCGAACAGCAGAGCGCGGTGGCGGGGGATGGCGACGGTGAGCTGGCGCTCCTCGGCCCATTGGCGGGAATCGTCGCGCTGGATGATCAGCGGCTCGGCGGAGGCGGTGCCGGCATAGACATAGGAGGTGGCGCCCAGATGCTCGGCCATGTCGACCTCGATGGCGAGATCGGCGTCGCCGCTGCCTCCAGGCCCGAAATGTTCGGGGCGGATGCCGATGCTGACTTCGGCGCCTGTTGCCGGCGCCGGGCCGGAGAGCGGCACTGCAAGGCGCGCGCCTTTCTGGTTGACCAGTTCGACCGTCACGCCGCCGGCTTCGGCCGCGACGGTGCGGCCCGCCAGGAAGTTCATCTTGGGGCTGCCCATGAAGCCGGCGACGAAACGGTTGGCAGGATCCTCGTAGAGCTCGAGCGGACGTCCGACCTGCTCGACATTGCCGCCGCGCAGCACCACGATCTTGTCGGCCAGGGTCATCGCCTCGGTCTGGTCGTGGGTGACGTAGATCATGGTGACGCCGAGTTCGCGGTGGAGTCTCGCGATCTCCACTCGCATCTGCACCCGCAATTCGGCGTCGAGGTTCGACAGGGGCTCGTCGAACAGGAAGACCTGGGGATCGCGCACGATCGCCCGGCCGATCGCCACGCGCTGACGCTGGCCGCCCGAGAGCTGCTTGGGCCGGCGCTGCATGAGATCGGTGATGCGCAGGATCTCGGCCGCCCGTGTCACCCGCCGGTCGGTGTCGGCCTTGGGATTGCCGTTCATCCTCAGGCCGAAGGAGAGATTTCGCTCCACCGTCATATGCGGATAGAGGGCGTAGGACTGGAACACCATGGCGATGCCGCGATCGGCCGGCTCGACCTCGTTGACCACCTGGCCGCCAATGCTGATCTCGCCGCCGGAAATGTCCTCGAGCCCGGCGATCATGCGCAGCAATGTGGACTTGCCGCAGCCCGAAGGGCCGACGAAGACCACGAATTCGCCATCGGCGATGTCGAGGTCGACGCCGTGGATGATCTCGAAACTGCCATAGCGTTTGGTGACGGAACGGAGCGCAAGGCCTGCCATATCGGTCGCTCTTCTTTTGTTTATTTCACGGCGCCGGCCGCGATGCCGGCGATGAAATGGCGCTGCAGGAGGAGGAAGACGGCCAGCATCGGCGCGGTCAGCAGCACGGCTCCGGCCATGATGCCGCCCCAGCTGACATTGGAGATGCCGATCAGGCTGCCCAGCGCCACGGGCGCGGTGAACATCGCCTTGTCGCCGGCGATCAGGAGCGGCCACAGATAGTTGTTCCAGCTCGTCAGGAAGAGGATGATGCAGAGCGCTGCCAGGGTCGGGCGCGCCAGCGGCAGGGCCACGAACAGGAAGATGCGCCACTCCCTGACGCCTTCCACCCGCGCGGCGTCGAACAGCTCCACCGGCATCATGGTGAAGGCCTGGCGCATGAACAGCACGCCGAGCGAATTGAACAGGGGCGGCACGATCAGGCCGAACCAGCTATTGGCCATGCCGAGGTCGCGCGCGACCAGGATGAATTGCGGGATGATCACCACGAAGAAGGGCAGGGAGATGGTGCCGAGGATGATGGCGAGCACCGCGCCGCGGCCGAAGAAGCGGTAGCGCGCGAGGGCCCAGCCGGCCATGGCGGTCAGCCCGGCCGAGAGCACGGTATAGGCGAGCCCGACCACGATCGAGACGGTCATGGCATGCAGGAAGTTGGTCGTGCGCTGCAGATTGGCGAGATTGTCGAGGAAATTCGCGCCGAACCAGAACGACAGGCCTGGCGCGTAGATGCCGTAGTCGGGCATAGTGGCGAACACGCCCATCATCCAGAGCGGAAACAGCCAGACGAGCGCCATCGGTGCGATCAAGGCGTGCAGGATGACGGCGTTGAGCCTTTGGCGGTTGGAGCGGGTCATCGCGGTTCCCTCGACAGGCGCAGCTGGACCAGCGAGACGATCACCGCCAGGGCCGCGATGGTGTAGGCGATGGCGGAGGCATAGCCGACATTGCCGGAGAGGAAGGCCTGGCGGTAGAGCAGCAGGCCGAGGGTCTCGGTCGCCCCGCCCGGCCCGCCGTGATTGGTGATCAGGAAGGGCTCGGTGAAGAGCTGCATGGTGCCGGAGATCGACAGGATCACGCAGAAGGTGATCACCGGCTTCAGGAGCGGCAAGGTGATGTGGAAGAACTGGCGCAGCTTGGAGACGCGGTCGAGCGTGGCCGCCTCGTAGACGTCGCCCGGTATCGACTGCAGGCCGGCGAGGATGATGATGGCGTTGTAGCCGGTCCAGCGCCAGGTCAGCGCTATCATCACCAGGGCCAGCGCGGCCGTCGGATTGGAGAGCCAGTCGATGGCGGGCAGGCCGATGGCGGCGGCGAGCTTGTTCACCACGCCGAAATCCTGGGCGAAGATCAGCCGGAACACCGCCGAATAGGCGACCTCGCCCACCACGACGGGGGCGAAGAAGGCGAAGCGGAACAGGCCCTTGGCCTTGAGCAAAGGCGAGTTGAGGAAGACGGCGATCACGGTGGCGAGGCCGATCATCACCGGCACCTGGATGACCAGGATGATCAGCGTGTTCTTCAGGGCGTTGAAGAAGGCGGGATCGGAGATCAGGCGCCCCCAATTGGCTGCCGGCCTGAACTGCCAGGGCGACACCCGGGTCTGATGCAGCGAGATCACGAAGGAGGAGATGATCGGCCAGATCCAGAAGGCGAGGAAGATCGCCAGATAGGGCGCGAGGAAGCCATAGGCCGCGCGATTGTGCCGCTGCATCGGAGGGACTCCGCTGGGGAAGAGGACGTTTGACCGGAGGCTAAACAGAATGTGGCACGACCAGCCTTCTCCCCTTGCGGGTGTCGTCAACCCTCTTGAGTTGACTAGAGGTGGCATTGCGGAGCAATGACGGATGAGGGGTGTTGGTGATCAACCAACAAGGGATGCGTTTCTCCCCTCATCCGCCCCTTCGGGGCACCTTCTCCCGCAAGGGGAGAAGGTAGGTCGCGCCCTTCCCCGCTACTGCGCCACCGGCAGGCCCGAGGCTGACGAGATCTGGTTGGCGGCATCATCCAGCGCCGCCTTGGCGTCGGGGTAGCCGCCGCCCAGGAACTTGGTCTGCACGGTCTTCAGCGCGGCCTCGGCATCGTTGAGGAAGGCGGTGCCGTGGGTGGACTTGATCTTGGGCAGGGTGGCAAGAATGTCGGTCCAGATCGCCTGGTTGCCCCAATAGGGCTGGCCCTGCTTCACATAGGGGTCCTCCAGCGCCGAATTCAGCGAGGGCACCAGGCCATAGGCCTTGAGCATGGTGACCTGGCCCTCATCGGTGGAGAGGGCGTATTTGACGAAGGCGAAGGCCGCTTCCTTGTTCTTCGAGCCGGTGGGGATCGCCAGCGACGAGCCGCCGATATTGGCGGCGCGCGGGCCGTCCGCCGTGAGGCTCGGCATGCGGTAGACTCCCCATTTGCCGGCAAGCTCGGGGGCGTTGGTGCGGATCGTGCCTTCGTACCAGCCGCCGAACATGATGGTGGCGACCTTGCCGGCCTTCAGGGCCTGGATCTTGTCGGACCAGCCGGCCGAGATGATGGTGCCCGCGTCCTTGAGCTGCTTGAGCTTGTCGTAGACGGCGATGCAGGCGGGCGCATTGACCGTGACGGCGCTGGCGTCCGCGGCGAAGTAGTTGCAACCCTGCTCGTTGCCGACCATGCGGAACCATTCGGTAGTGCCGTCGCCGTCGAGATCGGTGGCGCTCATGGTCACGCCGGAATTGGCTGACGCCACCTTTTTGCCGGCAGCGATGAAATCGTCCCAGGTCTTGATGCTCGCCGGATCGACGCCGGCCTTCTCGTAGAAGTCACGCCGGTAATACATCACCACCGGGCCCGAATCCCAGGGCATGGCATAGGCGGCCTCGCCCTTTTCGAGTTCCGCCCGCTTGAAATCGGCGAACTTGCCGGCGACCTCCGCCGTGTAACCGAGCGGCTTGAGATCGGCGAAGCAGTCGGGGAACTGGTTCCAATAACTCTCCGCCTTGTAGTTCTCGATCGAGACGACGTCGGGCAGGCCCGCTCCGCCGGCGGCGCAGCCGGCCTGGGTCTTGGAGAAGACCTGGGCGTTGCCGAGATCCTCCACCGTGACCTTCACATTGGGGAATTGCTTGTTGAAGCCTTCGATATTGGCTTTCAGCGAGGCGGCGGCAATGTCCCAGCTCCAGACTCGGATTTCCCCCGATTGGGCCAAGGCCGTCGACGCATGAAGGCCCGCGGCCAAGCAGAGTGCAGTGGATGCGATCCACCGCACTCTGCAAAGCGTTAAATATCCGCGGAATTGCCCGATTTTACGAACTGGTTCGCAAAGTCGGGCAATTCCGCTAGGTGCCAGCGCGGCGCAGCCGATCGTCTTGCGCATTCCATTCCTCCCCTTTTCATTTGCTCTTGTGTGGCGGGAAGCTACTTTAGGCAGGCAGCGCGGTCTGTCTGCGATAAAGGGAAGATGGACTTGCCTGAAAGTAAGATGCAGGAACGCTCCTATTATCAGCCGACGGCCAACAGCGTCGAAAACCTGCCGACGGTGCTGCAGACCTTCCACAATACGCCGCGCGTCATGCTCTCGCCCCACTGGCACGCCCAGGTCGAGGTGAACTTCATCGTCCAGGGCTGGGTGCATTATCGCATGGCCGGCTACGAGCTCAGGCTGGCGGCGGGCGACATGGTGCTGTTCTGGGGCGGCCTGCCGCACCAGATGGACGATGCCTCCGACGAGGCCATCTATGCCGGCGCGCATCTGCCGCTGGTGCATTTCTTCCGGCTGCGGCTGCCCGAAGAGGTGCCGGCCCGGCTGATGGCCGGCGCGACCCTGCTCATCCGCGAGACCGACTCGTCGGATGGCGCCAATTTCGCACGCTGGAACGGCTACACCCGCTCGGGCGACATGGTGCGTGCGCAGCACGCCGTGAGCGAATTGCTGCTGCGGCTGGAACGGGTGCGGTTCGAGCCCTATGCCCTGTTGCCCAGCCTCGATGCCCATGCCGGCCAGGCCAGCGCCGCCGATCCGCAGGCCCTGCGCCATGTGCGCAACCTGTGCGACTTCATCGCCGACAATTTCCTCGACGACATCGACAGCGCCGACATCGCGGCGGCCGCCGACCTCCATCCCAAATATGCCATGAGCCTGTTCAAGAAATGCACGGGCATGACGCTGAACGACTATGTCAGCCTGCTGCGCCTGTCCTATGCGCAGGCGCGCCTGATCAGCGGCGACGGCAATATCCTGCGGGTGGCGATGGAGTCGGGCTTCGGTTCCCTCTCGGGCTTCAACAAGAGCTTCCGCAAGATCGCCGGCATGTCGCCCTCCGATTTCCGGCGCAGCGGACAGGGCGAGCGCCCCATACTTGCTCCGGTCGAACCGGGAACGGCGCCTCAGGCCTGACGTTTCCCATCAAAATTCGTCAATTCACTTGAAATATTTGCCCTCTGTGGCGAAAAAATCACCTTTTCGTCACGATTGATATGCTACAGATCCCTCATCTGAGCGCCGCTTTATTGCCCCGCCGGTTATAGATTTTCACATTTCCGAGTTTTCCATGCCCCGTCCCGTTGCCGGCGCGGCGCTGGAGCCTGCCGTGCGGCGGGAGCCCCAGCCGTCCTTCGCCGAGTTTGTTCTCGTGATTGCCCTGATGATGGGGCTCAGTTCCCTCTCCATCGACAATCTCCTGCCAGCCTTCTCCGCCGTGCGGTCGGAATTCGGCATTGCCGATGCCAACCGCATGCAGCTGATCATCACCGCCTATATGGCGGGCTTTGCCATCATGCAGCTGGCCTGGGGGCCGATCTCCGATTCGATCGGCCGCCGCAAGGTGCTGATGATCGGCCTGGGCATCTATACGGCCGGCACGCTCCTGGCGATCTTCGCCCCCAGCTATGAGGTGTTGCTGGCCGCCCGCGCCATTCAGGGCCTCGGCGCCGGCTCGGCGCGCGTGCTCTCCATTGCCATCGTGCGCGACCGCTACGAGGGCCGCGAAATGGCGCGGGTGATGTCGCTCACCTTGATGATCTTCATCATCGTGCCGGTGATCGCGCCGGCCACGGGCAGCGCCTTCCTGATGCTGGGCGACTGGCGCACCATCTTCATGAGCATGCTGGGTCTGGTGCTGGTGGTGGTGTTCTGGTTCGGCCTGCGCATGCCCGAGACGCTGCATCCCGAATATCGCCGGCCGCTGTCGCTGCCCGCCGTCGCCAGCGGCATGCGCCGGGTGGTGACCACACGCGCCTCCTTCGCCAACATGCTGGCGATGGGCCTGGCCATGGGCTGCCTGATGACCTATCTCGGCTCGTCCCAGCAGATCTTCGAGACCGACATCTACAAGCTCGGCCCGCTCTTCCCGCTGGCCTTCGCACTGATCGCCATCTGCATGGGCCTGGCTTCCTTCGCCAATTCCCGCCTGGTGAGGCGGCTCGGCATGCACCGGCTGTCGCGCTTCGGCATGGTCGGCTTCTGGCTGATGGCGATGCTGCTGCTCGGCCTCGCCGTGCTGTTCCAGGGCCGGCCGCCGCTGATCTATTTCGGCATCGTCATGGGTGTGGCGCATTTCCTGCTTAGCCTCACCATGCCGAATTTCAACGCGCTGGCGATGGAACCGGTGGGCGATATCGCCGGCACCGCTTCCTCCTTCATCGGCTGCGTCACCACGCTGATGGGCGCGGTGATCGGCGCGGTGATCGGCGAAGCCTATGACGGCACCATCTTCCCGCTCGCCTGCGGCTATCTCGGCCTCTCCAGCCTGTGCATGCTGGTGCTGGTGTGGTCGAGCGAACGCGAGGCGGCGGTTCCCGATCCGGCAGCGACCCCGGCGCTGGTGGCGGGGGAGTGAGCAGAGCGGGAGGTCCTAACCTCCTGCTCATCTTTTCCAGCCACACTGGCGGAATGAACGCTTCGCCGCCCATCCTCGTCGCCGCCGCCGACCTTGCTGCCGCCAAGGTGCAATGGCTGGCCTATCTTGCCGTCGAGCGGCGCATGAGCCCCAAGACGGTGGAGGCCTATGACCGCGACGTCACCACCTTCCTGCGCTTCCTGACCGGCCATTTCGGCGAGCCGCCGGGGCTCGACGACATCGCTTCCCTCGCTCCGCGCGACGTCAGGGCCTTCCTGGCCGCGCGCCGGGCCGATGGGCTGAAGCCGCGCTCGTTGATGCGGGCCCTGGCGGCGACGCGGGCCTTTGCCCGCTTCCTCGAGCGCCAGGGCCATGGCGCCAGCGCGGCGCTGTCGGCGGTGCGTGGTCCCAAGCTGCCGCAAAGCCTGCCCAAGCCACTGTCGCCCGAGGCCGCCCGCAAGGTGGCTTCCGCCGATACGCGCCTGGGCGAGGCGCGCGAGCCCTGGATCCTGGCCCGCGATGCCGCCGTGCTGGCGCTGTGCTATGGCGCAGGCCTGCGTATTTCCGAAGCTCTCGGCCTGACGCGCAAGGATGCGCCGGTCAGCGGGCGCGACAGCCTCACCGTCATCGGCAAGGGCAACAAGATGCGCTCGGTGCCGGTGATCGCGCCGGTGGTGCAGGCTGTGGAGGATTATCTGAAAATACTGCCCTATCCGGGCGGTCCGGACGATCCGCTCTTCGTCGGCGCGCGGGGTGGCCCCCTGTCGCCCCGCATCATCCAATATGCCATGCAGCATCTTCGGGGGGCTTTGGGCCTGCCGGACAGCGCCACGCCGCATGCGCTACGCCATTCCTTCGCCACCCATCTGCTCGGGCGCGGCGGCGACCTGCGGTCCATCCAGGAACTGCTTGGCCATGCCAGCCTGTCGACCACGCAGATCTACACCAAGGTCGACGCCACCGAGTTGATGCGGGTCTACCAGTCGGCCCATCCTCGAGCAAAACGCGTTCAAGTGTGAACGCTTATTTGCTGTCGCTCTTTGTTTGGACACGTCTTTGCGATTCCTGGCGATTACGCCCGATCGCAAAACACCATGGAGCGCGAAGTTGAGCTGCTCCAGGTGCACGGGCAGGATGTCCGTGCACCCGGGAATAGTCTGCTTACAGCGCTGCTTCGACCATGATCTCGACGTCGAGGCCGGGGCCGGCGAGCTTGGCTTCCACCGTGGCGCGGGCCGGGGCCTGGCCGGCGACCACCCAGGCGTCCCAGGCCTCGTTCATCTCGGCCCAGGTGCCGATATCGGTGAGCCAGATATTGGCCTTGATCACCTTGGTCTTGTCGGTACCGGCCTGCTTCAACGTCTCGTCGATCTGGGCCAGGATGTCGGCGGTCTGCTCCTTGACCGACTTGCCGACCGTGGTCTCGGCGACATAGCCGGACAGGTGGATCTTGTCGCCATGGATGACGGCATCGCTCATGCGGTTGCCGGCGCCGATACGCTTCAGGGTCATGTCAGTCTCCAGTTTGGTTGAACGGGTTACTCCGCGCGCGGAGGGCGCGACAGCAATTGCTTGATGGCCTGGTCGATGCTGGCCTTGCCGGCCACCAGGTCGGAGACGGCGGCGGCAATCGGCATGTCGACATGCCTCTTCCTTGCCATATCGGCCAGGATCGGGGCGGTCCAGACGCCCTCGGCCAGGCCGACATCGGCGATCGCCGTTTCCAGGCCGATGCCCTTGCCGAGTTCCTCGCCGAAGCGCCGGTTGCGCGAGCGCGAGGATGTGCCGGTGAGGATGAGGTCGCCGAGGCCGGACAGGCCCGCCAGCGTCTCCGGGCGGGCGCCGAAGGCGAGGCCGAAACGGGTGAGCTCGGCGAAACTGCGTGCAAGGAGAGCGGCCACCGTACTTTCGCCGAAGCCGCGCCCGGCGGCGATGCCAGCCGCGATGGCGAGCACGTTCTTGGCCGCTCCGCCGATCTCGACCCCGCGCAGATCGTCCGTGTGGTAGAGCCGGAAGGTCGGGGAACCGATCAGCCGGGCAAGGCGCTCGCCGAGCGAACCGTCGGCGCAGGCCAGCGTCAGGGCAGTCGGATAGGCCTTGGCGATGTCGGCGGCAAAGCCCGGCCCGGAGAGTACGGCGGGAACGCAGGCCGGCAGGATCTCGGTGGCGATCTGCGAGACGAATTCGCCGCTCGTGCGCTCGATACCCTTGGCAGCCAGGATGAGCGGGGTATTGGCGGCAACCATGCCAGCCAGCCGCCCGCAGACGTCACGCAGGGCCTGGGTCGGAACTGCCAGGATCAGGGCATCGGCGCGCGCTGCTTCTGCGAGATCGGCGGTGGGATGGATGGCTTCGGGCAAGGCAAGGCCGTCGAGCCTTGGCAGCCGGCGCGTCCCCGCCAGTTCGGCCATGGTCGCGGCATCGCGCCCCCACAGGCTGACATCACGGCCGGCGCGTGCGGCGGCGCAAGCCAAGGCGGCGCCGAAAGCGCCGGCGCCGATCACGCCGATGCTCTTCAATCCCGACGCACTCAAGCTTTGGCTCCCTTGCCGACGCCGGCCTTGCCGAGGCCCTGCTTGCCCGCTCCCGGTGCGTTGGGGTCGAGCGGCCAGCGTGCCCGCGGGCTGACGTCGAGGCCGTCGGTGATGCCGGCGGAGAGGCGCTCCGCCCCCGCCCAGGCGATCATGGCGCCATTGTCGGTGCACAGGGCAGCCGGCGGCATGACGATGCGCAGGCCCGTCTCCGCGCCGAGGCGCTGCAGGCCGCGACGGATGGCGAGATTGGCGGCAACACCACCCGCGATCACCAGGGCGCTGGGGGATTGTCCCGCGGTGTCGCGGAACCGCCTCAGGCCGACGCGGGTGCGGTCGACCACCATGTCCACCACCGCCGCCTGGAAGGAGGCGCAGAGGTCCCTGATATCCTTGGCGGCGAGCGGCGCCAGCTTCTCGGCTTCGAGCCGGACCGCCGTCTTCAGACCCGACAGCGAGAAATTCGGATCCGGCCGGCCCTGCAGCGGGCGCGGAAAGGCGAAGCGGGCGGCATCGCCGCTCATCGCCTGCGCCTCGACGGCGGGGCCGCCGGGATAGCCCAGGCCCAGCATCTTGGCGGTCTTGTCGAAGGCCTCGCCGATGGCGTCGTCAATGGTGGTGCCGAGCCGGACATAGTCGCCGAGGCCGCGCACGGCCAGGAGCTGGGTGTGCCCGCCGGAGGCGAGCAGCAGGAGATAGGGGAAGGTAACCTGGTCGGTGAGGCGCGGCGTCAGCGCATGCGCCTCCAGATGGTTGACCGCGACCAGCGGCTTGCCGAGCGAGAGGGCGAGCGCCTTGGCGGTGGTGAGGCCGACGATCACGCCGCCGATCAGGCCCGGCCCCGCTGCGGCGGCGATGCCGTCGAGCTTGTCGAAGCGGACATTGGCCTCTTCAAGGGCCTGTTCGATGATGTGGTCGAGCACCTCGACATGGGCGCGCGCGGCGATCTCCGGCACCACGCCGCCATAGGCGGCATGCTCGGCGATCTGCGACAGCACGACATTGGACAGAATCTCGCCCTCGCCGTCCTGATTGCGTGCGACGATGGCGGCGGAAGTTTCGTCGCAAGTGGTTTCGATGCCGAGAACGAGCATGGGGCGGGCGGGTACCTAAGTGCTTTGCGATGTGATGGATCACCAGGAATCGCAAAGACGCGTTGCAAAGGGAAGCCACAGCAAAGATACGCTTACGCCGAAACGTGCCCTTGCTTTTGGAGCTGATGGTCCACCCTATAGCACGATCCGCCCGCCGGGATAGGGGCGAGGCCATGCCCGCCCAGCACGGGAGGCTCCCGTTTCAGCCGTGCCAATGCGAGCAGCGGATCACCGAGCAGAAATTGCCGCGCTCGAAATGCGGCTCCTTGTCGGCGATCACGTCCGCTTTGACATTGCCGAAGGTGGTCTGGGGCTTGTGCCGGATACCCTCGTAGAAGGCCTGGATGATGTCCTCCTTGAAATGCGGCGTGCGCGGATGGGCACCGACCACGGCCTCGCGTTCGGCATCGCCATATTGATGATAGGTCAAGCCGAGCACGTCCATCTCGACGCCCGCCGTCACCAGGGCGACCACGGGATGCATGTGCTCGGGAATGCCGGGCGTGGTGTGCAGCGCGATCGCCGCCCAGACGAGGTCGATGTCGGCAGGCGTGATGCCGCGGCTCGCCAGGAAGTCGCGGGCGGCATTGGCGCCGTCGACCTCGAAGCGCTCGGTTGCGCTGCCATGGGACGGCATCAGGCCGATGTCGTGGAACATGGCGCCGGCATAGAGGAGCTCGGGATCGAAATTGAGCCCGCGGCGCCTGCCGGCCAGCGCGCCGAAATAGAACACCCGGCTGGAATGGTGGAACAGGAGCGGGGTTTCGGTATCGCGGATGAAGGCGGTGATGTCGCGGCACAGGCGGCTGTCCGGGATTTCGATGCCTGAAATGGCGGTCATTTCGATGTCTCCAGTGGATTTCACTGGCGCAGAGCCTAGGCTCACCCTAGGTATGTCTTCAATTGATGTATTACGCCGATTTATGCCAAAACCGGTTGCAAGCGGACGCCGATGTCAGGAATGCTCATGTCTGGGAACGAGACCAGGACCATTGCGATACTGGCCCTGCAGGGCGTGCAGCTGCTCGACGTATCCGGGCCGATGGATGTGTTCGCCGAGGCCAATACGCAGGCCGGCCGGGAGGTCTATCGCCTCCTTGTCGCGTCCCGAAGCGAGGAGGCGATCCGCAGTTCCTCGGGCGCCCGCCTGCTGCCCGACATCGTGATCGGGGCGGATGGCGGCGAGCCCGTCGATACGCTTCTCGTCGCCGGCAGCCCCAACGCAGCGGTGACCGAACCCGATGCGGCCGTGCTCGCCTGGCTGAAGCGGGTGGCTGCCACGACGCGGCGCTATGGGTCGGTCTGCGCCGGAGCCTTCGTCTTGGCCGCTGCCGGGTTGCTGGCGGGCCGGCGGGTCGCTACCCATTGGGCCGTGGCGGATCGTCTGGCCCGGGCCTATCCCGACATTGCCGTGGACCCCGACGCCATCCACATCCGCGACGGGCGCCTGCGTACCGCGGCCGGCGTGACGGCCGGGCTCGACCTTGCCCTGGCGCTGGTTGAGGAGGATCTGGGACGGGACATCGCCATGCGCGTCGCCGCGCAACTGGTGATGTTCTTCAAGCGGCCCGGCGGCCAGATGCAGTTCAGCCGCCGCGAGGAAGCCCTTCCCGCCGGGCGCTCGGCCCTACAGGAGCTCCAACGCTGGGTGGTCGCCAATCCAGCCGAGCGGCACAGCGTCGCCAGCATGGCCAGGCGCCTCAATCTGAGCCCGCGTCATTTCGCCCGGCTCTTCGCCACGGAGGTCGGCGTGACGCCGGCGGGTTGGGTGGAGGCGGCTCGTATCTCCGTGGCCCGGCGCCTGCTCGAGACAGGTCAAAACCCGCCCAAACAGGTGGCGGCGGCTTGTGGGTTCGCCAATGCCGACGTGTTGCGTCGGGCCTTCATGCGGCATGTCGGTGTCACGCCTGCCGATTATCGCCGGCGCTTCACGCCGGAGGATTGACCGGCGCCATCGGCCTTGGCGGGGGAAAACGGCCGACCGGGGTTTGCCTGGCTGCCGTCGGAAACGCTAAACGTTTCACCACTGCCGGATCATTGAGTCGGCGAGAAAGGGGGAAGCATGGGCGAACAATTCGACATGTTTCGGACCGAGGCGCTGCCGGAGAGGCGCCCACCGGCCACCCGGGCCAAGCGTGCCCTTCCCGCACCGGCCCGCCAGCACGAGGCGCTCGACGAGGCTGCCCTGGTCAGCATGCTCGAAGCAACCGGCCGCTACCGCATCCTGCGCAAGCTGGAGCCGCGCCCCGTCATCCCACGGGACAGGAGCCGGTTTTCGCGCCTGGCGGTCGTCGTCGATACCGAGACCACCGGTCTCGACCATGAGAAGAACGAGATCATCGAGCTCGGCATGGTGGCGGTCACCTATGATCCGGCCGGCCAGGTTGGCGACGTCGTGGGCGTCTTCAATGCCCTACGCCAGCCCGGGGAACCGATCCCGCCCGAGATCACCAGGCTGACCGGCATCACCGATGCCATGGTGGCCGGCAAGCATATCTCGCCGGCCGAAGTCGAGGCCTTCATCGAGCCCGCGGACCTGGTCATTGCGCATAATGCGCGGTTCGATCGCCCCTTCTGCGAGCGCTTCGCGCCGGGGTTCTCGCCCAAGCCCTGGGCCTGCTCGAATGTCGAGATCGCCTGGTCCGATCGTGGCTTCGAGGGCACCAAGCTCGGCTACCTCCTGGGACAATCGGGCTATTTCCACAACGGGCATCGGGCCGTCGACGATTGCCATGCGCTGCTGGAGGTGCTTGTCCGGCCGAGCGGGCCGGGCAAGACCGCGCCTTTCGCCGAACTTTTGAAGGCCTCGGAACGCGCCCGGATCAGGATCTCGGCGACCAACAGCCCTTTCGACATGAAGGATCGGCTCAAGGCGCGTGGCTATCGCTGGAACGACGGCAGCAATGGCCAGCCCAAGAGCTGGTGGACCGAAGTCGGGGAAGAGGACGCGGAGGCGGAGCTGAAATTCCTCCGCGCCGAGATCTATCAATGGCCGGAGGCCCGGCCCCTGACGCAGCGCCTGGCCGCGACGGATCGGTTCAAGGCGTAGCCGGGTGGGCTTGCTCCTCCGGCCGCCTGTCTTCGGAGCGTTCAGGCCGCCAGATTGTGCCGGAACCAGGAAACCGCGCTGCCCACGATGGTATCGATCCCGCGGTGCTGGGGATGCCAGCCCAGCAATTCGGCGGCCTTGGTGGCGGCAGCGTAGAGACTGGCGGGATCGCCGGGCCGCCGCGGCTGGAAGCGGATGTCGAGCTTGCGGCCGGTGCAGCGCTGCACCGCCTCGAGGATCTCGATCACCGAGGTGCCGATGCCGGTGCCGAGATTGAAGGCCGAGCTTTCGCCGCCGGCCTTGAGATAGTCGATCGCCCGCACATGAGCGTCGGCGATGTCGGCGACATGCACATAGTCGCGGACGGCCGAACCGTCGGGCGTGGGATAGTCCCGGCCCAGCACGTTGAAGATGGGCCGATGGCTGAGGGCGGCCTGGATGGCGAGCGGGATGACATGGGTTTCCGGCTCATGGCGCTCGCCCAGCTCGCCGTCGAGATCGGCCCCGGCGGCGTTGAAATAGCGCATCGCCGCCCATTTCAAGCCATAGGCGGTGCCGTAGTCGGCCAGGGCATGCTCGACCGCCAGCTTGGTCGCGCCATAGGGGCTGATCGGGTTGCGCGGGGCGTTCTCCAGGATCGGCAGGCAGGTGGGAACGCCATAGGTCGCGCAGGTCGAGGACAGGATGAAGGTCTCGATCTCGTTCTGGCGCACGGCCTCAAGCAGGGTCAGCGAGCCCACGACATTGTTGGAATAGTATTTGGCGGGATCGGCGACCGATTCGCCCACCGTGGAGCTGGCCGCGAAATGCATCACCGCTTCGGGCTTGTAGTGGGTGATCACCTTGTTGAGAAAGGCGCTGTTGCGGATGTCGCCGACTTCCAGCGGGCCCCATTTGACCGCATCGGCATGGCCCAGGGAGAGATTGTCGACGACGACGGGGTCGTAACCCGCCAGGGCCAGGGCCTTGCAGGCGTGGCTGCCGATATAGCCGGCGCCACCCGTTACCAGAACACGAGTCATGTTGGTTCCCATACTTGCAGGGCTCAATCGGCCCGGTCCCGCGTATCGGGACTTCTCACTGCGATTGGCCTGTCAGGTGCGTCACTGCTGTTAACCAAGATGTACCCCCAGATCGCCGGCCCGGCTAGCTGGGAATGAGCGGTATCGCCGCACCGAAAGGATAAGGGGCTGCCTGCCCGTCCCCCCTCCCAAAAGATTGAGCCACCCGCTCATTTCGACGGCGGCGATGGGACCGATCTCCCACCGGGCAGGAAGGCCAGCCGTGCCGGCGAGGCGTGGTGGAACGCCAGGTCGCAGGATGCTTCTAGCCGTAAACCGCGGCACGGAGGGCCTCGGGATAGGCACCGCCGACACCGGCGACCGCCGTGTTGGTGAACATCACCACCGAAAGCCTGCGCGCGGGATCCACGAACCAGCTGTGACCATAGACGCCGCCCCATTGCCAGCATCCGGGCGAGCCGGGCAGGCCGGCAATGGCGGGATCGCGCAGAATAGACCAGCCGAGGCTGAAGCCGCAGCCAGGGTCCTCGATGTCGAGATCGGCGATCGCATCCTCGCTCAGGAGGCGCTGGCTCTCCGGCGAGAGGATCGGTGCCCCGCCGCCGCGGACCGCTTCGAGAAAGGTGAGGAAGTCGCCGGCCGTGCCCACCATGCCGGCGCCGCCGGAGGGGAAGGCCGTGGGGTCGAAAGCCCGCTGCGGCGCGAAGGTGAGCCACCAGCCATTGTGGCATACACGCTGGATCTCGCCCATGCGCACGGGCCGGGGCTCGCCATCGGCATAGGCGGTCGCCAGGCGGTGGGGCTTGCCGGCCACGAATTCGGTGTCGGCCATGCCGAGCGGCCCGGTGACGCGTTCGGCGACGATCTCGGGCAGGCTCCTGCCGGTAGCCTTCTCCATCAGCCCGCCCAGCACGTCGATCGCCATCGAGTAACGCCAGGCGCTGCCGGGTGCGAAGGCTAGCGGTTGCGCGGCGATCTTTTCGAGATTCTCCGCCATGCCGCGGCCGGGCCGGTCGAGACCGCTGGAGATGTCGGCGGCGTCATCGTAGTCATAGCGCAGGCCGGCCGTGTGGCTGAGGAGATGGCGCACGGTGATCACCGGCTCGCTGCCGTCGGCGAGCTTGGGTCGGAAAGCCGGAAGATGGCGGGTCACAGGGTCGTCGAGCCGGAGCTGCCCGGCCTCGACGAGTGCCAGCGCGGTGGCCGCCACCATCGGCTTGGTCACCGAGGCGAGGCGGAAGATGGTGTCCTCGGCCGCCGGCACGCCCGCTTCGCGATCGGCATGGCCGGCGGCGCGGCGATAGGCGATCTCGCCAGCCTCGGCCACCAGCACCACGGTGCCGACGATACGCTCCTCGGCGATGGCGGTGTCGATCACGGTATCGAGCCGCCTGGCGCAGGCCTGATCGATGGCGGGGGAAGGCTGGCCGTGCATGAGGAAAGCTCCGAAGCGGAAGGGCTCCGGACAATCGGCAACAAACCCGCTTCGTTCAAGTCCCTTTCCGGGGCGAATGGCCCGGCAGTCACTTGCCGGCCTGGTCGCTCCAATTGGCGTTCTCACTCCTGCCGTCGAGGAAGGGCAGGGCGGCTGCCGTGAGCTGCGGCGACAGGAAGATATCGTAGTGGGTCAGGCCCGGCAGGATGGCGAGGCGGTTCTTGGCCATGTGCTCGCGCTGCCAGCCGGCATCACGCAGGCCACCGCCGAGCAGCTGGTAGAATTTGACCACATGCTCGGGACGATACATGTCGCTGTCGCCGAAGATCAGCATCACCGGCATGGTCAGCTTCGGCACGTCGGACGACCAGTCATAGGGCTTGCGCATCAGCGTGCCCATGGCGTCGAGCAGGCGCGGGAATTCGGCCGGATCGGGCGCGACCTTGACATAGGACTGGTACATCGGCGTGGCCTTCATCATCTCGGCCATGCCGGCGCCGACCTGGGCCTGCATCGGCAGCATTTCGGGATAGAAGCCGTCCTGGGCAAAGCCCGCGGAGACCAGCACCAGCCGGCGCACCTTGTCGGGATGCTGGACGGCGAGCTGGAAGGCGACGCCGCCGCCCATGGAATAGCCGAAGACGTCGACCTGGCCGTAGCCGAGCTTGGCGAGGATCTGGCCCATGTCGTCGCCTATGGCCTTGAGGTCTATCGGGCGCGTGCCGAGCGGCGTGCGACCATGGCCCTGGAGATCGACGGCGATGATCTGGCGGTGGGCTGTGAACACCGGCATGACGGGCTGGAACATGTCGATCGAGCCGAGGC
This sequence comes from Labrys sp. E2SS-1L, assembly GCF_057073705.1. Classification (NCBI taxonomy): domain Bacteria; kingdom Pseudomonadati; phylum Pseudomonadota; class Alphaproteobacteria; order Hyphomicrobiales; family Xanthobacteraceae; genus Labrys; species Labrys sp. E2SS-1L. Next base: position 1,182,500 of record NZ_CP172712.1, read on the forward strand.
CGCCATGCAGCAGGAGGAGCGGTTCGCCGCTGCCCCGTATCTCGTAGTAATAATTCACGCCGCCGGCCTCGACATGGCCGCTCTTGGCCGGGGCCTGGTCGTTCGTCGCTGCCTGCGCAGCCGTTGCGGCGCCTGCGGTGGCGGCCAGGCTGCCGGCGCCGATCACCAGGGCGGCCAGCAGGGATTTGAGGATGGAGGCTTTCGGCATGGTTCGTCACTCCTGTCTCGACGGGTGGGGTCGATGGTTCCGATTTCGCCGCGCGAGCCGTTCTTCGCTCGCGGGGTGTCGGGCAGAGGACGCCGGCAGGTGGGCCTGGCCGACATTGGACGAGCGATTTTTTTGCGTCGCGCAGCCGGCCGGCTGGAGAGGAATGCGGGGGGGGGGAGTCGATTTGCAAAGGACTGTGGCGATTTTGCTCTATCGAAGGAACGACAAGCGGTGTTATAAATCCGTACAAGATGCTAACTGTATGGCTCTGTTGAATTTTTTGTTTCCGATCCGGTTAAGTGAAATAGCCGGCTCGAAGCAAGGCGAGCGGCTTGGTCAAGACCAAAATTCGTGTGATGCAGGCCGCCGACGCAGGCCGGTGTTTCACGTTGATCTCACGCCGAACGCAGACAGTGCCGCGGGAACGTGCCTGGGCCGGGGAACAAGGTAGGTCGACATGATGGATGATATCGATGACCTCGAGGGCAAGAGCGGAGCGATCGAAGCACCGGTGCTGACCAGCCTGCTGCGCCTCGCCTCGCCCCCCAGCGGTCGTTTCGTGCTCGCCGAGTTTCATTTCGATGGGGACGCCGTCTTGAAGGTGCCTCTCTCGCCCGAGGCCGCCGAGGCCCTGCACACCGCCCTCGGCCTCTGGCTCGCCACCACCGGGGCACCCCCGCCGGTGCGTCACTAGCACAGACCCTATTCAGCCTCTTGCGGACTTCGGCGCGCCGACCGATGTCCGGGGCATATCGGCTACCGTCAGGCGGGCATTGTGATCTTCTTCCGTGAGGTCGCCTTTGACTCCCCCAACCTCCGGCGCTAAGCAGCCGCGAGCTTTTTGGGAAAAATATCGATCGTGTCCATTCTGTTGCGCCTCGGCACGCGAGGCAGTCCGCTTGCATTGGCGCAGGCCCGGCAGACGCAGGCCCTGCTGGCCGGTCTCCTGGCGATCGCGCCCGAGCGTATCGAGATCCGGGTGATCAAGACCTCCGGCGACATGATCCGTGACCGGCCGCTGTCGGAAGTGGGCGGCAAGGGGCTGTTCACCAAGGAGATCGAGCGGGCGCTGGAAGACGGCGATATCGATATCGGCGTGCATTCATGCAAGGACATGCCGACCGTGCTGCCTGACGGCCTCATGCTGGCGGGTTTCCTGGAGCGCGAGGATGTTCGCGATGCGCTGATCGCGCCTGGCATTGCCTCCTTCGCCGAGCTGCCGCAGGGGGCCGTGGTCGGCACGGCGGCGCTGCGGCGCCAGGCCCAGGTCAAGCATCTCAGGCCCGATCTCCAGACCGTTTTGTTCCGCGGCAATGTCGAGACGCGCCTGCGCAAGCTTGCCGAGGGGCAGGCCGATGCCACGCTGCTGGCCGTGGCCGGCCTGAAGCGGCTCGGCCTCATCGCCCATGCCAGCGCCATCCTGTCCGAAGAGGATTTCCTGCCGGCCGTCGGCCAGGGCGCCATCTGCCTGGAAACCCGGGCCGATGATGGCGAGACCAACGGCCATGTCGCCGGCATCGACCATCGCGACACCCATCTCGCCGTGAGGCTGGAGCGCGCCTTCCTCGCCGTGCTGGATGGGTCCTGCCGCACGCCGATCGCCGGCCACGCGGTGGTGGAGGGGGATGCCGTCCGCTTCCGCGGCCTCATCCTCAAGCCGGACGGCAGCCAGGTGCACGAGGCCCGGCGCAGCGGTAGCGTCGCCGATGCGGAGGCGCTCGGACGCTCGGCCGGCGAGGAGCTGCGCGCATTGGGCGGCGAAGGATTCTTTGCCGGCTGATTGCCGAAATGGCCCCCCTTGCCGCGCAGACCGCGCGACCGGCGGCTTTTCGGCGGAGGGATGATCATGGCGCGCATACTCGTCACCCGGCCGATCGAGGAGGCAAGGCAGACGGCGCAGGCCCTTGCGCTTCTGGGCCATGAGCCGGTGATCGAGCCGATGCTGGAGATCGTGTTCGGCGGCGATGCCTTGCCGGCGGGGCGCTTCGATGCCCTCATCGTCACCAGCGGCAATGCCCTGGCAGCCCTTTACGAGAGGCCGGAGTTCCATGGGCTGACCGCAACGCCGCTGATCGCGGTGGGGCGTCGCACCGGGGCCGTCGCCCGCGCCATGGGCTTTGAGGATGTCGAGACCTTCGGGCGCGACGTCGCCAGCCTGATCTCCCATGTCCGGCAGGCCTGGCGTGAACCGCATCGGGCTCTCTATCTGGCCGGGGCCGACCGCACTGGCGATCTCGTCGGGGCGTTGGGGGGAATGGGGCACCGCATCGACCTTGCCGTCGTCTACACCGCGCACCAGGCGGCGCGATTCCGGCCCGAGATCGCGGCCGCGCTGGCTCAGGGCAAGCTCGATGGCGTGCTGCATTATTCCGCGCGCACGGCGGAGGCCTTCATCGCCTGCGCCGGTGGCGCCGAGGCTGTGGCGCGCCTGCCGGTGCGGCATCTGTGTCTGTCGCGCAAGGTGGCCGAAGTGATATCGGCCACCGGTGCCGCCGGGGTCGTCTTTCCGGCGCGTCCGGAGGAGGATGCGCTGCTGGCGTTGATCTGAGCGCTTCCCAGGCTCGCGCGCTGGAGTAAGCTGCGATCAGCGGCCCTGGCTCGAATGGAGGTGCTCGGGCAGGATTTCCGGCGGAATCGGGCTTTCGAAGGGCCGGCCACCGGTGCGCCGCTTGAGTTCCGCCTTCGCCCTGGCGATCAGGTCCGGCTTGCTCAGGCAGTCGGCCGCCGTGCTGGCAAGCGCCTTCGCGGCCGCGACCATGCCCTTGTGGGCTGCCGGTTCCAGGCCCTGCGTCACCAATTGCCAGCTGTGGAACGGGGTGCCGATCGCAAAGCAGGCGGTGTGGCACTGTACCGTCGGCGCAATCCAGCTGACATCGCCGACATCCGTGCTGCCCATCTGCACGCTGGCATGCCTGGCCAGGGGCAGGATGCCTTCGTGCAGGCTGTGGGCGGCCAGGGTGGGATCATGCGAGGCCACGCTGGCCGCGATGTCCTCGTCCGACAGGCTGGCCCGGCGCAGCCGGTCGGCGAAATCGCGGTCGTCGCCGTCGAAAGTCGGGGCGCCGATGCGGACCATATTGTCGTGCATGGCTTCGAGCAGGGTCTCGTTGGGCACCAGATTGAGCCCGGCATCGGTCACCTGGTAACGGACTTGCGTCTCGGTCATCAGAGCGGCGCCCTCGGCCGCCTTCCTGACCCGTTCGAACAGGCGCTTGGTCTCCGCGATATCGGGCGAGCGCACCAGGTAGAGCACCTCGGCATTGGCCTGTACAACATTGGGCGCGATGCCGCCGCTATTGGTGACGGCGTAGTGGATGCGTGCCTCTGCCGGCATATGTTCGCGCATATAATTGACGGCGATGTTCATCAGCTCCACTGCGTCCAGCGCCGAGCGGCCGAGATGCGGGCTGGCCGCCGCATGCGAGGCGCGGCCGGCGAAGCGGAAATAGCATTGGACGAAGGCGAGGCTGGAAGCGGCTACCACCTCGTTGACGACGTTCGGGTGCCAGCAGAAGGCGACGTCGACATCGTCGAACACGCCGGCTCGCGCCATGAAGCTCTTGCCCGAGCCGCTCTCCTCGGCAGGGCAGCCATAATAGCGCACGCGGCCCTCGATGCCTGCCGCGGCCAGCGCATCCTTCAAGGCCACCGCGGCCAAAGCGGCGCCGGCACCAAGGAGGTTGTGGCCGCAGCCATGGCCGGGACCGCCGCGCTGCAGCGGTTCGGCTTTCTCGACGCCGCTGGCCTGGGACAGATCTGGCAGGGCGTCATACTCGCCCAGAAAGGCCAGCACCGGGCCGCCCTCGCCATATTCGGCCATGAAGGCGGTCTCGATGCCGCCTGCCTTGCGTGTGATGCGGAAGCCCTCTGCCGCCAGGGCCGCGACATGCTCCTCGCAGGATCGATGCTCCTCGAAAGCAAGCTCGGGCATATGCCAGATGCGGTCGCTCAAGGCGCAGAAGGATTGCGCCTTGGCGTCGACACGCTCGATGATGTGCTGGAGCGTCAGACGGTCATTCTGCGTCATCTCTGCGCTTCTTCCCTGTCGTGGCGGTTGAGCCGCCAATTGTCTTCGATGGCCGCGATTCCGGCGGCCACAGGCTAGAGGCTGTCATGGGCCGTGGATAGGGTTTTGACATGAGCGATTTTGGTCGAGGAGAAGGCGTTTCGCGTCCGCTCCCTACGCCGGTCGCTGTCCAGCGCACTTCGGTTCGGGCAAATTGGCTTGTCGGGTTTTCATGCTATAGGCTGGGCCTGTTGGGGGTCTCCATGGGGGTCGCATGGCACGGGAAGACAGCACGCAAGGCAGGCCAAAAAAGCAGAAAAGCGCAGGTCTCGGTCCCGCGACGTTGGATTTGAACGCCACGGAAGTCGTCGAATCGCCCGCAGCGTCGACAGCGCCGCCGACTGAGGCCGCTGGCGAGGAAACATCCGCCTCCAGTCCCGAATCCGCCGCCGAGACACAGTCTGCCGCCGGCGAGGCTGCGAAGACCGAGGACACCGGTCCTGGCGCCGCGGCAGAGGCCGGGGAGGCGGCGGGTTCGACCATCTGGACGCGGCCGTCGGGCGATGGCGAACAGGCCAGCGGCGATACGCCGCGCACCGAGACGGTCGCCGAACCGGAGGCGGCCGCTCCTCCGCCCCGCTCCGATCCCGAATTCACGCCTCCGCCTCCTTCCCCGCCGCCCCGGTCGGGCTTGTCGACCCTCGCTGCGGCGCTGGCCGGCGGCATCGCCGGTGGCGTGCTGGTGCTGCTGGCTGGCGCCCTTGGCCTCGTCCCGCTCGGCAAGGGCGGCGGCGATGACGGGCTGGCTTCCCGGCTCGCGATAGCCGAGCAGGAAGCCGCCGGCGCCAAGAAGACCGCGGATGGGGTCCTCGACCGTCTCGCTGCCCTCGAAACCGGCGTCAAGACGACTCAGGAAGCGGCGAACAATGCCCTCTCTCTCGCAGGTGAGGCTCAGAAGGCTGCGAGCGCCGCCGGCTCGTCGACACCGGCAGCTCCCTCGCCCGGTCCCGACATTTCCGGCCTGACCGAGCGCCTCGCCAAGGCCGAAGGCGAGATTGCCACGCTCGGCGACGGCCTGCGCCAGGTCGGCACGGCGGCCAACGGCCTCTCGCAGGAAGTCGCGCAGGTCAAGCAGACGGTGAGCGCGACGCCGGACAAGGCGGCCGCCTATGCCGTCGCGCTCGGCCAGCTCAGCGAGGCCATCCGCAGCGGCAAGCCCTTCGCCAATGAATTGCAGACGGCCAGCGGTCTCGGCGGCGATGCCGGAGCCCTGGCGCCGCTGGCAAGCCTCGCCGCGGCGGGCGTGCCGTCGGTCGAGGCCTTGGCTACCAGCTATGACGCGCTGAAGCCGCAGATCGAGGCCGCGCTCACGCCCAAGCCCGAACCGCTGTCGCCCGATGCCGGCGTGATGGACCGCATCACCGCCAGCCTCGGCAACATCGTCACGGTCACGCGCGAAGGCGAAGGCGGCGATGGCGATCCGGTCGCCTCGGCCGAAAAGGTCTCGAAGGCCCTGCACAAGGGTGACCTGCCGGCGGCCATCACCGCCTTCAAGGCGATGCCGGAGGCAGGCCAGCAGGCCGGCGCCGCCTGGCTCACCCAGGCCACGGGAGCCGCCGAAGCCCTGGCCTTGATCAAGGCGCAGACCGGCGCCGCCCTGCAGAAATTCTCTCAACCGTGAGGCGTCGATGATCCGGGCTCTCGTTACCGTTCTCGTTCTCGCTCTCGCGGCCTACGGGCTCTATCTGCTGGCCGGCCGGCCGGGCGATGTCGCCCTGACCGTCGGGCTGACAACCTATAAGGTGAAGCTGGTCTGGGCCGCCGTCGCCGTGCTGGTGCTGGTCGGCGTCCTGATGGCCGTTATCGGTTTCCTGCGCTGGCTTCTGCGTTCGCCTGCCAATGTCGCCGGCTTTTTCCGCACCCGCCGCCGCTCCAAGGGCTTCAATGCCGTGACGCAGGGCATGATCGCCGTTGGTTCCGGCGATGTCCGCCGCGCCCAGCGCCAGGCCTCCGATGCCGAGCGTATCCTCGGCTCCGAGCCGCTGGCCCTGCTCCTGCGGGCGCAGGCCTCGCAGCTTTCGGGCGATCGCGCCGGCGCCGAGGCCGCCTTCCGGGCCATGCTCTCGGAAGCCGAGACCAAGCCGCTCGGCTTGCGCGGCCTGTTCGTCGAGGCCCGGCGCCGCGGCGATGCCCATGCCGCCCGCCAGCTCGCCGCCGAAGCGGTGAAGACCTCGCCGACCCTGCCCTGGGCCGGCACGGCCCTGCTCGAATTCCAGTCGATCGAGAAGGACTGGAGCGGCGCGCTCTCGACCCTGGCCCGCAACGCCAATCATCGCCTGGTCGACAAGGAGACGGCCAAGCGCCACCGCGCCGTGCTGCTCACCGCCCAGGCGATCGAGCAGGCCGAGCGCGACCGCGCCGGCGCCAAGGCCAGCGTGCTCGAGGCCCTCAAGCTTGCCCCGGGCCTGGTGCCCGCCGCCGTGCTGGCAGCCAAGCTGCTTTCGGAGGGCAACGATATCCGCAAGGCTTCCAAGGTACTGGAGACGGCCTGGCGCCTGCAGCCCCATCCGGACATCGCCGAAGCCTACACCAATGTCCGGCTCGGCGATTCCGCCCGTGATCGCTATGCCCGCGTCCAGACCCTCGCCGCCCAGATGGCCGGCAATCCGGAGGCCGCGATCGCGTTGGCCCGGGCCGCCCTGTCCGCCCGCGATTTTGCGGTTGCCCGCTCGGCGCTGTCGCCGCTCCTGGCATCGGGCGCCACCGAGCGCGTCTGCCTGTTGATGGCCGACATCGAGGAGGCCGAGCACGGCGCCACCGGCAAGGTGCGCGAATGGCTGTCGCGTGCCGTACGCGCGCCGCGCGATCCGGCCTGGACCGCCGACGGGATGGTCTCCGATGTCTGGCTGCCGGTCTCGCCCGTCACCGGCCGGATCGATGCCTTCGAGTGGAAGACGCCGGTCGAGCGCCTCGGCGCGCCAGTGGTCTCCTATGCCGACGACGTCCTGGCCGATGTCGACGAACCCGAGCAGCCCAAGCTGGTCGAAGCACGCGCCAAGCCGGTCGAGCCGCCGCCACCAGTGGTGGAGAAGCTGGTGGAACCGGTCGCCGCTGTGCCGCCGGCACCCGTCGAGCCCGCCAAGGTCGAACCGGCGAAGGTCGAGCCTGCCAAGATCGAGCATTCTAAGATCGAGGTACTGGCGCCCGAGCCCGCCAAGCCCGAGCCGCTGAAGCCGCCGCCGCGCCGTCCGCCGCCGCCCATGCCGGTGGTGCCGTCCCATCCGGTGCCGGATGATCCCGGCACGGGGGAGGAAGAGCCGAGCCGGGTGGTGCGTTTCCCGATCAACGGCTGATAGCGGGGACTATCGGCACCGTCGGAATCGGGCATCGCAATGCGCGGGCGCACGGACAGCGCGCCCGCAATGTCGTAGAGTTTTCCCTGCTGCGCATCGTCGTCCGGAGGGCCGCATGAGACGTCATTTCCCGATGCGTGTTCTGTTGGCACCGGTTGCCCTCGCCTTGATGGCAGGTGCGGCATCTCCTGCCCTGGCGGCAGGCTCGGCCCCCGACGAGGCCTTCCAGCGCCAGGTCTTCGGCCGCGTCATCGGCAGGGACAGGATCCATGCCTGCTACAGGCGGGCCTATGACGCGGCGCATCTGGGCAGCCACCCACAGCAGAATGTGCGCACCATGACGCTGCTGGTCACGGGTTCGGCGGAAGAGGGGGGCGATCCCGGTTATACGCTCGGACTGGGCGTCACCTTCCGCAAGGCCGGCACGCATTTCGAGACGTTCGGGGGCTGTGGCGCGATCGGCTCCGCCACCTTGCCGACGGCCAAGGCGAATGTGGCCCATTGCAGTGTCGATTGCGACGGCGGCGCCATTGACGTGCGGCTCAAGAACGACAAATCCGTCCTGGTCGCCATTCCCGATGGCGCGCGCATCTGGAAGGCCGGCAGCGACAGCGAGGACAGCGATGAACGCAAGCGCTTCGGAGCGGACGACAAGCTGTTCCGGCTCGACCGCACCGCGCTGACCGATTGCCTGTCCCTGGTCGGTGACGAAGACGAGAAGGCGATGTTGCACCGGGGCCAATGAGCCGCTTCGACGAAAACAGCGCGGACATCCTGTCCGCCAATCCTTGCCCCAAACACAGTTGTTGTTGAGGAAAGGGAGAACGGACTGGAAGTCCGCGCTTCGCAGGAGGTCCCGATGGATCGCAGAACAGCCGTGAGGGCCATGCTGGCGAGCGGCCCGGCCATTCTGGTTGCCGGCGCCGGCGGTTCGCTTGCGGCCGAGGCCAGGCCCGTGCCGCGCATTGCCTATCACCTCGCCGATCTGGAGAAGGCCGGCTTCGTGCTCGGCAATCTGCGCAACCATGTCGACGGCATGGGCGGTCCCGAGGGCGTGAAACTGGCCGTGGTGGTGCATGGCCCGGCCTTGCGGGCCTTCCGGGCGGATAGTGGCAACGAGGATTTCAAGGCGCGCTTCGGCCGGCTCGTGCAGGAGGGCGTTGCCTTTCATGCCTGCCGGCACACGATGGACGGCATGAAGCTCGGCCTTTCCGACCTGCTGCCCGGTTTTGCGGTGGCGGAGAAGGGCGGCGTGGTGCTGCTGGCCGAGCTCCAAAGCGAGGGCTGGCTCTATTTGCGGCCATAGCTCGGCGGCGAGGGGGAGCCGGCCTGCTGTGAGTCACCCTGCAGCCGCAGCCGCGGTATTTCATAGCGGGCCAGCTTGGCGATATCGGCGGGGCGCTCGGTCTTCAGCCGGGCCAGGAAGGCCTTGGCGGCCGCATTGCCATAGGCGCGGCGGCTGATCGCGAACAGCATGACGCCATCGCCACGCGGCACGTAGCGATAGGCGTTCCACTCCACCGTGAACTCGCCCCAGGGGTTCTTCTGGCTGATCAGGAAGTCGAGCAGGATCTCGCCGGTCGGCGCGTTGCGGATCAGGGCCATCTGCACCAGCGGATCCTTGCCCTTGCGCTGGTTGAGCGTATCGACCTGCGCCTTGGCGGCACCGGCGACGTCCAGGCCGCCCGCGATCAGTTCCACCAACACCATCCTGGTGTAGTCGGTCACGGTCTCGTCGGCCGGCAGATATTCCTGCTTGTAATAGGTTGGATTGGGCTGGGCGCTCCAGGCGAGCCTGTACTCTGTGCCGTCGAAGGCCAGCGGGCCGGGCAGGCCGAGGCGATCGACGGCCTCCTGCGCGGCCAGGCCGGCCGGCAATGCCGCCAACGCTGCCACGACTATGATCGCGTGGAAGGCACGGCGGATGGACGACCGGAGGCCTTCCCTATTTGGAAACGAGCGTTTCCGTATCGTCGTCATCCTGTCCTTTCGGGCCGGTTCGCAAGAATGGCGCCACCCTAGGGGCAAGTCCCTGCCCCTGACAAGAATGGCGATGGACCGGTCCGCCCGCTGCGGAAGTTCCAGCCGGCCACAGGCCGGTGAGCCCCGTCCTCTTGACGCTATCGGCAAACTGCCGGATGCAACCAGGAGACGATGTCGAGGTCGCGATGGAAACCTTCGAGTGGATCATTCTGCTGTTGCTGGGCGCCGCCCTGCTGTCGACCCTGGCCCGGCGCCTGGGGGCGCCCTATCCGACCTTCCTCGCCCTTGGCGGCGCCTGCCTCGCCTTCGTGCCCAACAGCCCGGAATGGACGCTGGATCCGCATCTGGCGCTGACCCTGTTCGTGGCGCCCGTGCTGCTGGACGCTGCCTACGACACCTCGCTGCGGGACCTGCGTGACAATTGGGTGCCGGTCGCCAATCTGGTGATCGTCGCCGTTGGTGTCACCACGGTCGCCGTCGCCCTGCTCGCGCGTTGGCTGGTGCCCGGCATGCCCTGGGCCGCGGCGATTGCGCTCGGGGCCATCGTGGCGCCGCCGGATGCGGCCGCCGCCACGGCGATCGTCCGGCAGGTCAAGCTGCCGCATCGCCTGACCAAGATCCTCGAGGGCGAGAGCCTGCTCAACGATGCCAGCGCCCTCCTGATCTATCGCCTCGCCGTGATCGCCATGGTTTCCGGAGGCATCACCCTCGGCAGCCTCGGCCCGGCCTTCTTCATCACGGTGTTCGGCTCAGTCGCCGCGGGTATCGCCATGGGGCTGGCCTTTCCCTATGTGATCGGGCGCTTCGACGATGCGCCGACCGCCCTGATCGTGCAGTTCGCCACCACCTTCGGCGTCTGGATGCTGGCGGAAGCGGTGGGGCTGTCCGGCATCCTCACCATCGTCTGCTACGCCATGACCATCGCCCGGCGGCGCGATGCGCCCATGCCGGCGCGGCTGCGCGTTCCCGTCTATGCGGTATGGGAGACGGTGGTGTTCATGCTGAACGCCTTCGCCTTCGTGCTGATCGGCCTGCAATTGCGCCCGATCTGGGAGCGGCTCGACATGGGACTGCGCCTGCAATATTGCGCCGTCGCCCTGGCCGTTCTGGTCACGGTCATCGTGGTGCGTTTCCTCTGGGTGATGACCTACAACACGGCGGTCCGCTTCAAGATTTCCCGCTATGGCTTCCACCCGCCCCGGCCGATGGCGCGGCCGACGGCACGGGGCGGTATCGTCATCTCCTGGGCCGGCATGCGCGGTATCGTCACCCTGGCCGCTGCCTTCGCTTTGCCGGAGCATCTGGCTGACGGCACGCCGTTTCCCTATCGCGACCTCATCGTGTTCACCGCCTTCTGCGTGGTGTTCGGCACGCTCGTCCTGCAGGGCCTCACGCTCAAGCCGCTGATCCGCTGGATGAATCTGCGCGATGGCGATCCTGTCGGCCAGGAGGTGAAATGGGCCCGTACCGAGGCCTATCGCGCCGCCATCGAGGCGATCAAGGACGACGAGTCCAAGCATGCCAAGCTGCTGTGCAAGGAATATGGGGCGGTGGTGGAGCTGAGCGAGGCGAGCCCGCTGCAGGGCGAGATCGGGGATCTGCCCGGCAATCCGCTCAGACGGCAGGCGATCGCCGCCGCGCGCCTCAAGGCGAACGAGCTGCGCCGCGAGGGGGCGATCGGCGACGATGCCTATTACGTGCTGGAGGAAGAGTTCGACTGGGCCGATCTCAGCGCCGGCGCCGCGCGGAGCGCGTGAAGGGCGGTTGCGGCCTTGATGGCATGGCTGATTGCTGAAGACTGCATCAAGGTTGTGGAGCCCCTCACCCTTACCCTCTCCCCGCAAGAGCGGGGCGAGGGGGACATCGATGGCGAGTTTCATAGTGAAGTGGTCTCATCTCGCCCAATTGTTGGCGGAGATGAGAGGCTGGAGGATAAAGCGCGACGCCTGCTCCTCCCTCGCCCCGCTCTTGCGGGGAGAGGGTAGGGGTGAGGGGCAGCCCAGAGCTCACCGAATACACGGCCATTCAAGCAAGCCACATTCGCTCAATGTCGTCATTTCCCGCCCGGTCACGCTACCCGCAGCTGCGAGGCGGCGTGGGCCACCGTCTCGCGCAGATTCTGCGGGATCCAGTCGCCATGGGCTGCCATGAGCTCGTCGACCAGGGCCCAGATCTCGTCGAGATTGAGCTCGGCGGCGGTGTGCGGATCGAGCATCGCGGCATGATAGACATGGTCGCGATTGCCGGTCAGCAATGCCTCCACCGTGAGGTTCTGGACGTTGATGTTGGTCTGCATCAGGGCGGCGAGCTGGGGAGGCAGCCTGCCGATGCTGACCGGCTGCAGCCCGTTCCTGTCGACCAGACAGGGGACCTCCACCGCGCAATCGGCCGGCAGGTTGGCGATCAAGCCGCGATTTTCGACATTGCCATAGACCACGGCGGGCTTGCCCGTCTCCATGGCATGGATGATGGTCGAGCCATATTCGACGCTGCGCTTGACCTCGAGCGGGACGGAGGCGTCCTGCAGCTGGCTGGAGAGCTCGCCCCATTTCCGGATCTGGTTCTCCGAGCGGGTGATGTATTCGTCGAGCGGAATGTTGTAGCGCTCGACCAGCTTTTCCTGACCCGTCTTGATGTACCAGGGCACATATTCGCAGAAATGCTCGCTGGATTCGGTGACGAAATAGCCGAGCCTGAGGAACATGTCGTAGCGCACCCGGTTCCATTCGGGCACGCGTCCTTCCTCGACCACCTTGCGGATCAGCGGGTAGAGATCCTCGCCATTGCGCTCGAACTTCAGGTAGAACGCCATGTGGTTGATGCCGGCGCAGGTGTAGTTGATCTCCTCGAGCGGCACGCCGATATCCTCGGCGATCTCGGCCGCCGTGCCCTGCACGCTGTGGCAGAGCCCGACGCTGCGGATCTTGCTCGCCCGGTTCAGCGCCATGACGTTCATCGCCATCGGATTGGCATATTGCAGATGGAAGACGTCCGGGCACAGCCTCTCCATGTCGCGCGCATAGTCGAGCAGCACAGGAATGGTACGCAAAGCCCGCATGATGCCGCCGATGCCGAGCGTGTCGGCGATGGTCTGGCGCAGGCCGTATTTCTTGGGCACCGCGAAGTCCGTCACCGTACCCGGCTTGTAGCCGGCGACCTGGATCATGGTGATGGCATAGTCGGCCCCGTCGAGGGCGCGCGAGCGGTCTGTGGTGGCCTCGATGCGGGCAGGGACCTCGAGAGTCTCGACGATGCGCCGACCGACGCGCTCGGAGACGGCCAGGCGCTCGGCGTCGATGTCATAGAGGCAGATATGCGCCCCCGCGAGTTCGGGAAAGGAGAGAATGTCACCCATCAGGTTCTTGGCGAAAACGGTGCTGCCGGCACCGATGAAGGTGATCTTGGGGGAAGGCATCAGGGGCTCCTGATCGAGAAGAAAAGGTCGGCGACGGTGGCCGCCGCCGACAGGGGGGAGGAGGCGGGTCAGAACAGGGCGTTCACGGCATCGTTGGCTTCCTTGAGGACCTTCGCCGCGTCGACGTCGTTGAGGAAGATCTGCTCGAAAGCGGCTTTCATGAGCGAATTGATTTCGGAAGAATGGTCCGTGATCGGGAAATAGAAGGTCTGGTCGGGGGTGGCCTCCTTGAGGAAGGCGGAGACGTCCCAGCCCTTGGTGGTCGAGGCTTGCTGGGAGAGCTTGGCCGCTTCCTCTATGGCCGGGAAGACCACGCCGGAGGCGCCGACGATGCGGGCGCAACTGGGCGAAGCCAGGAACTTCACCCATTGCCAGCTTTCCTCCGGATGCTTGGTGCCGGTCCAGATGCCGTCGGCGAGGCCGTTGAACATGGTCTTGCGACCCATCGGGCCCTTGGGCAGCAGGGCGTAGCCGAGCTTGAACTTGGCGTTGTTGCCGAAGAAGCTGATCAGCCAGGAGCCCTGCGGCGTGAGCGCGGCCTTGCCGGCGACGAACAGGGCCGAGGAATTGTTGCCGACATCCTTTTGCGGGATGGCGAAGCCCTTCTTCAGGCCGAGATCGCGCTGCCAGCCGATGGAGGCGGCCAGCTTCGGCGCATCGTAATGGTAGGAGGTCGCCCACAGGCCATCGACGAATTTGAAGCCGTTGGAGGCGGCGAAATGGGCCCAGGCCGACTGGCCGTAACCGTCGATCTCAGGAAAGACGATGCCATATTGCGTGACGGATTTCGGATCGAATTTGGCCGAGAGGCCGTCATTGCCATTGGCGTCGATGGAGAGCCTGGCCAGGATCTTTTCGAAACTGCCGCCGTCCTTCGGGTTCCAGGTGGCCTCGTTGAGCTCCTCGACACTGACGCCGGCCTTGTCGAGCATGTCCTTGTTGTAGACGATGGCAACCGTGTCCCAATCCTTGGGTAGGCCATAGACGCGGCCATCCTTCGACCACAGGTCGAGCAGGCCCTTGTAGTAGATGTCGGTCGGGACCTTGTCGCGCTTGATGAAATCGGTGATCTCCATCACCTGGTTGTTGGCGACGAATTCGGGATAGCGGCTGAGGTGGTTGGTGAAGACATCCGGCGCCGTGCCGGAGACGAAGCCGGTGGAGAGCGTCGTCCAATAGTCGTTCCAGGCGAGCTGGGTGAGCTTCACCTTGATGTCGGGGTGCTCCTTCTGGAAGGCGTCCGCGCAGGCCTGGTAGGGTGCGAGCTGGTTGTTGTCCCACAGCCAGTAGCTGATCTCGGTCGCGGCTCGTGCCGGCAGGCTCGTTCCCGCCAGCAGCATCGCACCGAGGCCGAGCTGCAGGCGGCGGGACCCGCGCCCGGGACCCCTGGGATTGCCGGCTGTCCGGCCACGCCGCCCGCAGCACCATGAACGCAGTCGTGACGCAAGAGCTTTCGAGATGATCGTCAAGGCTTCCTCCCGGATGTGCTCGGCCCGTTATTTCAGGCCGCTGAATTGCAGGGACTCGACCACGCGCCGGCCGAGGATGAGGAGCAGGGCGATGACCGGCAGGATCGACAGGAAGGTCGCGGCCATCAGGCCGGTCCAGTCGGGATTGCCGTTCGGCTGCTGCTGCAGGAAATTGGTGAGGGCGACCGACAGGACGCGCGAGCTTTCATCGCGCCCGATCAGATAGGGCCAGAGGAATTCGTTCCAGCTGTTGATGGCGAGCAGGATGGCGAGCGTGGCGATGGCGCCGCGATGGACCGGCAGCACCACGCTCCAGAAGATGCGCAGCGGCGAGGCGCCGTCGAGGCGGGCGGCATCCTCCAGTTCCGAGGGCGTCGACAGGAAGAACTGGCGCAGGAAGAACACGGCGAAGGGCGTCATCAGCACGAAGGGCGCCACCATGCCTGTCATGGTGTTCAGCCAGCCGAGCTCCTTGATCAGCACGAAATTCGGGATGAACAGCACGATCGCCGGCACCATGGTGGCGGAGATGAAAAGATAGAAGATCACGTCCCGGCCGAAGAAGCGCAGCCTGGCGAAGGCATAGGCGGCCAGCGAGGAAAACAAGATCTGGCCGGTGACGCAGATCGCCGTGAAGACGAGGCTGTTCACGAGGGCCGGCCCGAAATTGATGCGGGCGACGAAACCTCCCTCTTCCGGGCTCAGGCCGAAGATGCGGGTGAAATTCGTGGTCGTCACGCCGTCCGGCAGGGGAGAACCAGCGCTTTCGTAAAGGTTCGGCAATGGCGTGAAAGCCGTCTTGAGGGCGATCCAGAGCGGGAAGAGCGAGCCGATGACGAAGAGCCAGAGCACCAGCCAGGCAAAGGCGCGCCCGAGGTTCCGGCGTGGGGCGACGATGGCCATGGCGCCTACTCCAGGTCCGAGCTGCCGGCCCGCATCACCCGCATCTGGATGAGGGTGACGCCAACGAGCACCAGGAAGAGCAGCACGGACATGGCCGAGGCATAGCCCATCTTGGAGAAGCGGAAGGCGCTCTCATAGATGTACCAGATGATGGTGCTGGTCGAATTGACCGGCCCGCCCCTGGTGGCCACGGCGATGGTGTCGAAGACCTGGAACGAGCCGATCACGCTGGTGACGACGATGAAGACCAGCACGGGGCGCAGCAGCGGCAAGGTGATGTGCCGGAACATATGCCATTCGCTGGCACCGTCGATCCTGGCTGCCTCGTAGAGCGAGCGCGGAATCGCCTGCAGCCCGGCATAGAACAGGATCGCGGTCATGCCGGTGTGGCGCCAGACATTGATCGCCGCCACCGAGACCAGGGACAGTTCGGGCGAGGTCAGGAAGGGCTGCCGGGATATGCCGATCAGGCCGAGGAAGGCGTTGGTGATGCCCAGGATCGGATCGAGCAGCCACAGGAAGATCAGGGCGGCGACCACGTTGGAGAGAAGATAGGGCGCCACCACCACCGCGCGCAGCGCCACGGATTTCGACAGCCTGTCCATCAGCACGGCGAGGGCGAGGCCGAGCACCGTCTGGACCGGGATGTTGTAGAGGACGTACAGGCAGGTGATCTTGACCGATTGCCAGAAGCGGGGATCGCCGATCAGCCTGGCGTAATTGTCGAGCCCGACGAATTTCGGCGCCCGCATCAGGTTCCAGTCAGTCAGGCTGATCTCGACGGCCCGCAAGGTCGGCAGCAGGTAGAACACTGTGAAGCCGAGGAGGGCGGGGGCGATGAAAAGCCAACCCGTCAGGTTCTCGCGCCAGCGCAGGCTCCTCGCGCTGCGGGCCGGGCGCCGTCTGGCCAGTGATTCGGACTCGCCGATCGATACCAAAGGCGTCGCCTCCCCAGGCTGGTCTCATTTTTCATTCGTTGATGACACGTGTTACTTGTTTACTAACACGTGTTAGTATGATTAATGCAGAGGAAGGACGCGCTGTCAAGACGGGTGCTCGCAGGCTTGACAGGTCGGGATCGACGCGGCTTGCTGACAGGCTCGGAGGATGGATGGAGCGCATGAAGGTGACGAGCCATGACGTGGCGGAGCGCGCCGGCGTATCCCGCGCCACCGTCTCCATGGTTCTGAACGGCTCCACGGCCGTTTCGATCAGCACCCAGACGCGCGAACGCGTTCTGCGGGCCGCGGCGGAACTCGGTTATCGGCCGAATTCGGCAGCCCGCATGCTGGTGCGGGGCGACACCGAAACGATCGGCCTGGTCGCGACCGACCCGGCGCTCCTGAATGTCGACGGCTTCGTGCCCCAACTTCTCTATGGCATCAGCCGGGTCAATCGCGAGCATGGCTATGGCGTACTGCTGGAGGTCGTCGACAAGGGTGGGGCCCCCAATATCTATACCGATCTGGTGCGCAGCCGCCGCATCGACGGCATGATCGTGCTCAACCCCGCCAGCAACGACCAGGCCTTGCGCGGGCTGATCGAGGATGGCTATCCCCTGGTGCTGCTCGGCTCCGTCGGCCATCCCAACGAGCATTCGGTCAATTTTTCCAACCGCAGGGCGATCCAGAGCGCCGTCGATCATCTCGTCGGGCTCGGGCACCGGCGCATCGGCCATATCGGCTTCTCCGCCATGGGCAACATCGCCACCGATCGGCGCCTGGCCGCCTATCGCGACAGCCTGGCCAGCCATGGCTTGGAGCCCGAACCCGACCTGGTCGGCTTTGCCCATCACAGTGCGGAGAGCGGTTTTGCGGCGATGAGGGAATTGCTGGCACGGGCGCAGCGGCCACCGACCGCCATTCTTGCCGGCAACGATACGATCGCGCTCGGCATAATGGCGGCGATCGAGGCGGCCGGCCTGCGGGTGCCCGAAGACATCGCCGTCATCGGTTTCGACGATTTGCCGATCGCGGCCTATACCAGGCCGGCCCTCACCACCATCCACAACCCGGCGATCGAACAGGGAGAGGCGGCGGCCCGCATGCTGATCCGGCTGCTCAATCGCGAGGTGATCGAGCGCCCGAGGGTCGTCTTCGGTACGGAACTCGTCATCCGAGCCTCGAGCGGCGGCAGGGTCGGATAGGCATCTTCGCCTGCGCCGGACAGAAAGAGCCCGCTTCGGATGAAGCGGGCGAAGGTGCGGAAATCACGCTTCCGGAGCGTTCTGCCGCCGGGGAGATGCGGCGAGAAGACGGCGCATGCGGTAGGCCTGCCCACGGTGGCGACAGGCCGTCACGACGCGGAAGTCCGGCCCGTCCCGAGGGCGATCGAGCGCTTGCGGGCGAGGCCGATATTGACCGCGATCAGCAACTCCGCCAGCGCGAGGCCGAGCAGGACGACCAGAAAGGTGCTCTTGCCGAAATTGACCAGCATCCAGCCGCCGATGACGGGAAAGCCGAAGACACCGATGAAATAGGAAAGGACGAACCAGGTGAGTGCCGCATGGCGCAACTCCCGTGGGGTGTCGTTGACCGCCCAGGTCTGGATGACCGGATAGACCAGGCCATAGCCGATACCCGTCAGGATGGCGGCGAGAATCTGGAATGCCGGATGGAGGGTGACCCCCAGCATCGCCAGGACCCCGAGCACCATGGCGGCCAGCAGGCCGGTTGCAAGTGCGACTTGCGGCAGCCCGGTCAGGGTACGGGCGAGCAGCAGACGCGCGGCGACGACCGTGACGGCGTAGACGGCGAAGAAAGTCGCCTCGTTCGCGGCCGTATCCCGCACCAGCGTGGACTGGAAGGTCATGAGGCCGGAGAAGATGCAGGCCCCGAGCGCCACCATGATAATCGGGCGTATCGATGCGCCCCGACCGATGACGGCGATGTCGCGCAGCCAGGGGCGCAGGGCGACGATGCGCGGCTCGCCGGGCGCGAGGGTCCCGAAAATCCAGAGGAGTGCCGATGCGGCCAGACAAGCGAGGCCGACCAGCAGGAACGCCGCCTCGATCGACAGGCCGGCCTGATGGATGGACAGATTGAGAAGGACCGGCCCGCCGCCGATGCCCGCCATCTGGAAGGCGGCGAAGCGCATGAACCAGAAGGCTCGGTCGGCATCGGTGATGCGTTCGGAAAGGGCCATGGGCGCGGCGATATAGAACATGCCCCAACCCAGCCCGATGAGGAAGCCCGAGGCCAGGCCGGGTGTGAAACCGCTTTGCGCGGCCGATGCCGCCAGCAGCAGGAAGCCGGCAGCGACGGCGCAGCAGGCGGCCACGCACATGCGGGCGGCATCGAAGCGGCCGGACAGCCAGCCGACGAGCGGAACGCCGGTGAAGGTGCCGACCATTGCCGCCCCGAGGGTGAGGCCGGTCTCGATGTCGCCGCCGCCATGCGCGCGGTAGTAGGAGGCAAGCAGAAAAGTGGCGCCATAACCGGCGGCGGCCAGCATGGTGCCGGCGAAGAGAAAGGGGGCTGAAGAGGGGCGCATTGCGGTCATCCTTGAAAGTGGATCGACAAAACGCCAAACTTGGACCCTAATCCAGGGCCACTTTAGGATGAAGATGCGAGCCACTTCCGTGTCGGACAGTCAGGCCCGGTCGCTGCGCCGGGAGAGCGCGGCGGCCGGCTTTCTTCCCGCGATCGAAACGCCGTCGCCGGTGCCGGCCGTGCGCCAGCTCTTCGTGCAACTGCGCGACGGCATCGTGGCAGGCCAGCTGCAGCCGGGGCATCGGCTGCCCTCGACCCGGACGGCCTCGCGCGAATGGTCCTTGTCGCGCGGCCTGGTCGCGGAGGCCTATGACATGCTGATTGCAGAGGGATACGCCCTTGGCCGGCATGGTTCCGGAACCTATGTCGCCAGCGGCTTGCCGTCGATCCCGACCGGAACAAGCGAGGGGCATCAGGCGGTCGGGGGGAGCGATAGCCGAGCCATTTCGACGGCAGCGAAAATGGCCATGCGCATCGGGACGGCCCTACCCCTGCAGGCTCCCTTCACCACCGGCCGCGTGATCCATGATGCCAGGACAGCGAGCCTGTTGAAGCGGCTCACGCTCCGCCATCTCGACTACACGCATGACGGCTATCGTGAGGCGCAAGGCGAGGCAGCGCTGCGGGAGGCGATAGCCGCTCATCTCATCGCCTCGCGGGGCGTTCGATGCGAACCGGGACAGGTCTTCATCACCTCGGGCACGCAGCAGGCCCTCGACCTTGCCGTTCGTCTCCTGGCCTCGCCGGGGCAGACGGTGCTGGTGGAAGATCCCTGCTATCCGCCGGCGCGACAGGCCTTCGTCTTCAATGGCGCCCGGCTCGCCGGCATACAAGTCGATCGGGACGGGTTGAGCACGCAGCAGCTCAAGGCCTATGACGGTCCCAGGCCGGCGGCCGTCTATGTAACGCCGTCGCATCAATATCCCTCCGGCTCTGCCCTGCCGCTGGCGCGCCGGCTGGAGCTTCTGTCCTTTGCGCAGGAGCGCGGCTGCTGGATCATCGAGGACGATTACGACAGCGAGTTCCGTTATGAGGGCCGGCCGATCACCTCGCTCCAGGGCTTGGATGCCACCGACCGCGTCCTCTATCTCGGCACTTTCAGCAAGGCGCTGCTGCCCGGGATCCGGGTGGGCTATCTCATCGTTCCCCACGATCTCGTCGCCACCTTCAGGGCCGCGCGGCCCATTGTGGATCGCTTCCCGGCGCCGCTGCATCAGCGCGTCGTGGCCGATTTCCTCAACGAAGGATATTTCCCGGCCCATTTACGGCGCCTGCGCGAGCGCTACCGTGCCTCGCGCGACTTTCTGGCCCGCTTGCTGAACGAGCGGCTATCGGAGCATTTGATTGCGCCCGTGCCCGAGCAGGGCATTCACTTCACCGTGCGGAGCACGGGAACCTGGACGGATGACCGCGCGGTAGCACAGGCCGCGCTCCAGGAAGGCGTGGCCGTTCTGCCGGTATCGCCGATGCATATATCAACTGCGGCCGAGTCCGGGCTCCTGCTGGGATTTTCCGGATTGACGGATGAGGAGGCCGATGTCGGGACCAGGAGGCTGTCGCGGGTGTTTGCCCGATTGACGCGATAGCGTATGGCGCGGCTTGACCTAGCGAGCCGCCCTGGTTGCCTGGTAGAGCCGGCGGAAGGCCGCCACCTTTTCGGCATAGGCCTGCGTCAGCTCGGGGCGCGGCTCGGCAACATCCAGGATAGGCGGCTTGGTGGCGATGGCTGTGATCGGTTCGCCGCTGGCCGCGGCGCGTGCGAGCCGGGCGGCGCCGAAGGCCGGCCCCTTTTCGCCGCCGCGATAGCGCTTCAGCCTGAGGTCGAGCACATCGGCGAGGATCTGCACCCACAAGGCGCTGCGGGCGCCACCACCGATCACGGCAGCTTCGCTGAGCTCAGTGCCGGCTTCGGCGAGGCAGGCCGCCGCATCGGCGAAGGAATAGGCAACGCCCTCCAGCACGGCGCGAATGAGGTCGGCCTTGCCGGTGCCGCCGGTCATGCCGGTGAACAGGCCGGTTGCCTCCGGATCGTTGTGCGGGGTGCGCTCGCCGGCGAGATAGGGCAGGAACATCACGCGGCCCGGGCCGGACGGCTGGGCGGCAACGTCGGCCAGCAGCTTTTCGATCGGCTCGCCCACCAGCCCTGCGGCCCAGGCGAGGCAGGAGGCGCCGTTGAGCAGGGCGGCCATCTGCACCCAATGACCGGGCACGGCATGGCAGAACGTATGCAGGAACTTGTCGGGCAGCGGACGATAGTCGGTTCCGGGCACGAAGAACTGGCCGGACGTGCCGATGGAAAGGAAAGCGCCGTCGGCAATGGTGCCGATGCCGATGGCGCCTGCCATGGCGTCGCCCGCGCCGCCGGCCACCGGGATGCCTGGCTTGAAGCCGAGCCGGCTGGCGAGCGCCGGGCGCAGCCGGCCGGAGATTTCGGTGCCCTCGATCAGGCGCGGCACCTGGCTGCGCTCGACACCGGTTGCCGCCAGGGCCGCATCGGACCAATCGCGCCTGGCCTGGTCGAGCCACCAGCTTCCCGCTGCGTCCGACATTTCGCTGACATGCTCGCCGGTCAGCCACAGGCGCACGAAATCCTTGGGCAGCAGCACCCGCTTCAGACGAGCGCGCAACGCCGGCTGGTGGCGGGCGAGCCACAGCAGTTTGGGAGCGGTAAAGCCGGGAGCGGCCGGCACGCCGAGCTGCCAGGCGAGTTCGGGATGCTCGTGGTTGAGTTCGGCGGCTTCGGCTGCGGCACGGCCGTCGTTCCACAACATCACCGGCCCGAGCGGCCGGTCCTCGGTGTCGAGGCAGACGGAGCCATGCATCTGGCCCGACAGGCCGATGCCCTCCACGCCGGCCAGCAGAGCCGGCTGTTCGGCCCGCCAGCGCGTCAGGATGGCTTCGATCGCCCCGATCCAGTCATCGGCATTCTGCTCGCTGAGCCCGGGGCCCGGACGCGACAGCGAGAGAGGCTGTTCGCTCTCGGCCAGCACGGTCTCGCGTTCGTCGACGATGACGGCCTTGACGGCCGAAGTTCCGATATCGAGGCCGAGATAGAGCATGGCGATCATCTCAATCTGCTGGGTGCCGCAAGCGGCGCCGAAACAAAGGGTCGTTTGCGCCTTTGCCCGGATCGCGCCGGCGATGCAAGGGGGAAGATTGGGGCGCTGGCCCAGCCGACATCAGTCGGGCCGGATCACTGCGTCGCGCGGCGCGATCGTCGTGCCGGTGGAATCGGGGATGAAATCCATGCGGACGTCGACCTTGCGGCTGCAGCCGCTCAGCGTCCAGGTTTCGGACCAGGGAGCCTTGAGGCCGCCGCCCGTTCCTGGCGGTTGGCTCGATGCGGGAGCCTTGGTATCGATGACCAGAAAATTCTTGCAGTCGGCCACGGCGCGCGTGGCGCCGAGATTGGCATAGAGCAGAGCGTCTCGCTGGAGGAGCGGATCGGCGAGCGTGGTGCCGGGCAAGGTGGCGCCGGCCTGGGGTTTGCCGTCCGCCGCCACCGAGAAATAGAGATTGAGCACGGTGTCGTTGCCGCAGCCGCTGACCGGAAAGGATTGTTTCCATCGCCCACTAGCCGGGCTGCCCTGCGGACCGGCGGATACCGGCTGAAGGATGGTGACGGAGGAATCCCGCGCCACCAGCGTCGGACAGCGTGTGAAGATGGCCGGCGGGATGCCTGAAAGGGCTTTGCCGGTGATGTCCCGGTAGCTCTGGCTCGCCATGAAGACTTTCAGGACGCCCATGCCCTGATCATCGTCCTGAACATTGCCCTGAGCGTGGCCGAGCCCCGGCACGACCAGTGCCGCAAGACAGGCGAGCCAGCGGATATGCACGGCCGGAGATGAGATCGGATTCGTCCGTACCGGTCGAGCCATGGATCCACCTCCAGTTCCTGCATCACGCAAGAACTGGGTTAAGCCCATGCATGGCCGATGGCAAGATGTCGGCGATCACCGACATCCCGCCGCCGGACACGCATCGGCATTCTATTCCGAAAGCAGCCGGCGCAGCAGATCCACTTCCTCGGCCAGACCGGTGTCCTTGCCGACCAGGCCCTCGATCTTGCGCACGGCATGCAGCACCGTGGTGTGGTCGCGCCCGCCGAAGCGGCGGCCGATCTCGGGCAGGGAACGCGGCGTCAGCGATTTGGCCAGATACATCGCAACCTGGCGCGGCTTCACCACCGTGGCGGTGCGGCGGAGCGACAGGATGTCGGCGCGGCTGACATTGTAATGCTTGGCGACGATGCGCTGGATGTCCTCGATCTTGACCCGGCGCGGCTCCCGGTTCTTGACGAGGTCGCGGATGGCGGCCTCGGCCGTCTCCAGCGACATGCCCGAGCCGGACAGAGCGGAATGGGCGAGCAGGCGGTTGACGGCGCCATCGAGATCGCGGCCATTGGTCGTGACCTGATGGGCGACATAGGCCACGACATTGTCGGGCACGTCGAAATTGGCGTGATGGGCGCGGGCCGCCTCGATGCGGGCCTTCAGGATCTTGATGCGCAGTTCCTCGTCGAGCGCACCGATCTCCACCACCAGGCCGCCCGACAGGCGCGAACGCACGCGCTCGTCCAGGGTCTCCAGATCCGCCGGCGGCCGATCCGCCGCGACCACGACCTGCTTGCCGCCGTCGATCAGGGCATTGAGGGTATGGCAGAACTCCTGCTGGATCGACTTGCCGGCCAGGAACTGCAGGTCGTCGATGACGAGCAGGTCGATCGCGCGCAGCTTCTCCTTGAAGGCGATGGCGGTCTGCGCCTTCAGCGCGGCGACGAAGCCATACATGAAGCGCTCGGCGGTGAGGTAGAGGGCGCGCTTGCCTTGGGCTTCCGACTGATGGGCGATGGCCTGGATCAGATGCGACTTGCCGAGGCCCACCGAGGCATGGATGAACAGCGGATTATAGGGCAGCGGATCGGCGGCGCCGGCCTTGGCGACCTGCAGGGCAGCGGCATGCGCGAGTGAATTCGAGCGGCCGATGAAATAGGCTTCGAACGACATGCGACGGTCGAGCGGGGAGCCGGAAAGGTCGTCCTCGCGTGCCGGCGTTTCCACCGCCCGCAGGAAGGGGACAGCCGGCTTGGCGGCCGCCGCTTCGCCGATGGGCTTGGCGCATGACGCGGCGTCGCGCGCTGCCGGTGGGCGGGCCACCGCAGTGCGGACATTGAGCGCGATATGGGCCGTGCCCGGCAGTTCGGCCGACAGGAGGCCAAGGATCTTGTCGATGTAGTGAGCCTGGATCCAGCTGCGCAGGAACCGGGTCGGCACCGACAGATTCACGGTGTCGTCGATGACGGCGTCGAGTTCCAGGCGGGCGAACCAGCTGGAAAACACGTCCTCGCCATATTCGGCACGCAGGCGGCGCTTGACGCGATCCCAGGCCGCTGCCGGCTGGATGGCGCCATCGGCGAAGGAGGAATCGGAATCCAGGCCGGAAACGGTTTTTGCGGTTTGGCTGGCAATGACTGACAGGCGTTCGCTCGAGGTCATAGGGCTATCGTCTGGCAAAATGAGTTCAAGAAACAGCTCCGGCCTTTTCCGGTCCTGGACCGGCGGCTGCAGAGCGCGAATTGGTTTTTTTAGGACTGGATCCAGGGCAAACCGGAGGCTTTCCAGCCTTCGACAATGCCACGATGCCGCGAGGCATCCATCGGGCCCTCGAAGCCCGCGGCTATGTTGCGAGCACCCTTCCAACCGGCAGCCAGCATAGCCTGGGCGGCCGCCAGCGAACGAGCGCCCGAACGGCAGAGAAACAGGACGGGCTGGTCCTGTCCGACGCCGCGGCGCTCGAGTTCGCGCTCGAGCTGGGAGACGAAATCGGTAGCGACTTCCATGCTGGGGTAGCGCTGCCACTCGGCGAGGACGGGTTCCTTGCCGAGCGCGGAGAGGTCGGGAACGCCAACGAACGACCATTCGGCCCGGGTACGGACATCGACAAGCTGTGCCTTAGGCTGCTGGCTGAGGAGCTCATAGGCTTCCTGCGCCGAAACGTCTCCCGCATAGTCATTCAACCACCCCGACGACATGACACCCCAATTCCGTCTTCTTCAGACTTCGTTCGTAATTATACACAACATGCCGTGTAACGCCGGCACGGGACGCTTCACCAGAAGGTCCATCTCATTATTGGTCTCGAAAGCAGCAATCGAATGCCGACGCTATTACCTTACTGTTTTCAAAACTATACGTAGCCATCAAAGCATACCTCACCGATGCCCCGGAATGGACGGTCGTCCGCTCGCAATATCGGGAAGGAACCTACACATGACCCGTTCCGAGAAAAAACATACCGAACCGGCCCAGTCGGGTGCAACAGGCAAATCTCAATGATTCGTTAATGGCCCCTCAATGTTCTCGATTCGGACAGCAGGCGCTTTGACTGCCGCAGCCGCAAGGTGTTGAGGAGTCGACGGAATCATGGAGGCGGCAAAATGACTCAAAAATATTCGTTTCGGATGCGTAAAGATTGCGAGGCTTCGTAATTTGCCCGGCGCGTGCCGGGATGGCTGCCGGGCCACTTTCCTCTTATCCCATAAGACTATGAAATATATAGGAAAATTTTGACCGGCTACCGAGGGGGGATGGGCATGGCAGCCAAACCTTGAGTCAAGCGGAAAGATTGCCCAGTTCATTGTTGTTAGTAATATTATACCTCCACCATCAAATATTGTTACGAGACAATGACAATCATGGGTCGCGGTTTCCGGCTGCGCTCGCCCCGGAACAAATGTTTCCAGGACGCCGTTGAGGGGCCGTGTCCGGAACGCGGACCGAGGGGGGACGGAGCCGGAACGATGGCGAGCGGCCCCCGAAAGGCCGTGGGCCCGAGCGTGGTACGGGCCTCCGGCCGGGAAGGGCCGAACAACAAAAACCCGGCTTTGGGGGCCGGGTTTCTTCACCTAAGGGAAATTAAATAAAGTGGCTCGGTCGCCTGTCTCTATTCGACGTCCCGCCGTTCGGCTCAGGCGCTGAGCTTCTTCACGGCATGGGCCAGGCGCGACACCTTGCGCGACGCCGTGTTGGCCGGCAGCACGCCCTTCTGGGCAGCGCGCATGATTTCCGGCTCGGCGCTCTTCAGCGCAGCAGCAGCCTTGGTCTGGTCGCCGGCAGCGACGGCTTCCTCGACATTACGGATGAAGGTGCGCATACGCGAGCGGCGCGCCTTGTTTACTGCGGTGCGCACTTCGATCTTGCGCGTAGCCTTCTTGGCCGACTTCGTATTGGCCATGATCCCTGCCTGTTAAGCCGGCCGCATCCATAACGATCCCGAAAGATCGCCGAAAGGCCGTGCGTTGCCTGAAAATGATAAGCCGCGAGCGCTGCGGGCGCTCGCTATTGGAAGGCGGCTCTTTACATCCCAATGGCTTCGGCGTCAACGACGGACTTCACTGAAACAGCGAAATAACGGCCTGATGCAAGGGATTGGCCGGGTCGAGCAGCAATTTGACGGCCACCGAGCAGCACACCAGCACCAGAAGGGGCCTGATCACCCGCGCGCCCTGGCGCACCGCCATATAGGAGCCGGCCTGGGCTCCGAGGAACTGGCCCACGCCCATGACCAGGCCGACCACCCAGACGATCTTGCCCGCCAGGATGAACAGGATCAGCGAGGCGAAATTGGAGGTGAAGTTGAGGAGCTTGGTGTTGGCGGTGGCATGGATGACGCCATAGCCGCACAGCGCCACGAAGGCGAGCATGAAGAAGGAGCCGGTTCCCGGGCCGAACAGGCCGTCATAGAAGCCGATGAGAGGCGCCATGGTAAGGGTGAACAGGCCTGGGCTCATACGGGCCCTGCCGTCCTCGATGCCGGCCTTGGGCGAGAAGCGGGAGGAGAAGGCGAAATAGAGCGCCATGGCGATCAGCAGCACCGGCAGAGCCGCCGAGAGCAGTGACAGCGGTGCGACGCTGACGGCAGCCACGCCCAGGCAGGCGCCGAGCAAAGTCGTCACCACCATCCAGCGTGTCTGATGAAAGGCGATATGGCCGCGCCGGGCGAAGGCGATCACCGCCGAGCCCGAGCCGAAGCTCGACTGCAGCTTGTTGGTGGCGAGGGCCGCTACCGGGTCGAGCCCGGAAAGCAGCAGGGCTGGAATGGTCAGGAGGCCGCCGCCGCCGGCGAGGGCATCGACGAAGCCGGCCACCAGGCCGACGGCGCCCAGCATGGCGATGAGGGTCCACGTCAATTCCACGAGCGAAGGTCTTCCTTCCAAGAGGCCTGCAGCCGGCACGCTTGGAGGTCCGGAAGGCGGGAGAGCCTCCGGCTAGGCCATTGCAGGGCGCTTGGCAAGCCATTCGCGCCGTTGGAAGCGGCGACGGCAAGGACTCAAGGGAGTTGTCGGACGATCCGCTCTTGGAAACGCTACGCCTGCAGATAAGGAGAGCGGACGGGGACATCCATAGGCGCTAAGATAAGGCGAGAGGCGCGAGGCCGGCCCCCCTTCGCCCCGTTTACGGGGAGAAGGTAAGGATGAGGGGCGGCGCGACCTCACAAACTGACGCCTTCCGTAGCCCCTCACCTCCATCCTCTCCCCGTAAACGGGGCGAGGGGGCTCATATGTCGAGCTCGATCTCCAACTGCCTCATCTCGCCCAACCCCTTATCTTAGCGCCTATGGACGGGGACGTCCGCGCTCCCAGGAGTGGAGCCTATTCGGCCGCCTCGGCCAGGACGGGATTGAGAGTGGCGTCCTCGGCTTCGGCGCTTGCCGGGGCGAGGGCCTGGGGCTGGGCCGGAATGCCGGTCCACACCGTCGAGGCCGGGAGCGCCTCGCCCTTCATGATCAAGGTCAGCAGCTCGACCTGGGCGAAGGGGCCGATCTCGGTGTCGTAGAGCACGGTCGCGCCGGTGCCGATCGTGGCGCCGCGGCCGATGCGGATGCGACCCACCTTCATCACCCGGTCCTCATAGAGGTGGGTCTGCGGGCAGGCGCCCATGTTGAGCACGGCATGGTCGCCGATCTCGGTGCAATCGAACTCGCAGATGTCGGTGGTGTTGATCCAGGTGCCCCTGCCGATCTTGGCGCCGAAGGGGCGCAGCAGCCAGGGCAGGAAGGGCGTGCCCCGGAGATAGTCGAGCAGCATCTTGCTGGCGAGGCCGCCATAGATCACCGCAACGCCTTCCGTGCGCATGGCCCACCAGGACCACATCGGCCGCATCATCGGCTTGTAGGTACCGATCAGGAGCCATTTGACCGCGACGGCGGCCAGATACATCAGGCCGGAGATGGCGAGACCTGCGATCAGGAAGATGCCGATGGCGGCCAGCCAGGCACCCTCAGAGATCACCGAGGCCAGTATGTCGGCGGTGATGTAGGCGGCGGCGATCAGCACCGCCGTCGGCAGTGAGGTGTGCAGCGTCTCGAACACCACGCGCAGGAGCTTCATGCGGAAGGGAGGCGCATAGGTGGTGCCGGCGGCGGCCGCCACCTTCTGGCGGGTCGGCATGGCGATGGGGGGGCTGCCGAGCCAGGTCTCGCCGGTGCCGACCTTGAGGGAATCGGGCAGGCGCGACTTGATGCCGATCAGCGCATCGTCTTCAACCACCGAACCCTGCGACACCACTGAGGAATTGCCGAAGAAGCAGCGGTCGCCCGTCTTCAGGCGCTTGAGGATCATGCGGCCATTGCGGATTTCCTCGTCGCCGAAAATGGTCTCGTCGCCGATGAAATTGTCGCGGCCCATCTCGATCAGGTCGTAGCGCCCGGCAAAGCTGGCCGAGATCTCGGTGCCCTTGCCGATCTTGGCGCCCATCATGCGATACCAGTTGCGCATGAACACGGTGGCATAGAGCGAGTTGAGGGTTTCCAGGAGGGATTCGGTGGAAAGGCCGATCACCCATTTGCGGAAATAGAGCGAACCGAAGATCGAATAGGAGCCCTCGCGCACCTTGGGCAGCAGCAGCCAGCGCAGGGCCACCATCACCGCCATCGAGACCACGATCAAGGCGAGCGCCGCCGGCCAGGCCGCGACCGCCACCAGGCTCCAGGACAGGGGCTGATCGGGATCGGCGCCGAACAGGGCTTCGACTTCCGAGAACAGCGAGAAGGCCGGGAAGATCGGCAGGAGGCCGATGACCAGGCACAGATTATAGGCGATGAAATAGCCGATGGCCTGCACGAAACGGCCGAAACGGCCGAGATGGGGATGGTCGGCCGGATCGTCCTGCTCGGCAGGGCCGATTTCAGCGGCAGGCGCGCCTTCCCAATGGGTGCCCGGTGCCACCATCGTGCCCTGCGGCAGGGCCGTGAGGTCGCCGATCTCGGCGCCGTCCCCGATGACGACGTCGCCGCCGATCACGCTGCCATTGCCGATGCGTGCACCGGTGCCGATCTCGATGCGCCCGACATGCACCTCGTTGCCGATCACCTCGACATTGGCGAGCTTGAGCTTGGTGCCGAGGCTCGCCCGGTCGCCGATGGTGACGAGGTCGATGGCGCCCTCCTCGAAATCGTCGATCATGGCGTCATGACCGATGCGGGCACCGAGGGCGCGCAGATAGACGCGGATGAGGGGCGAGCCCTTGAGGAATTTCGGCGTGGTGAGCTGCACGATGCGCTGCATCAGCCAGATGCGGAAATAATAGGCGCCCCAGAGCGGATAGACGCCCGGCCTGGTGCGGCCGATCACCAGCCATTTCAGGCCGATGACGGCGAGCTTGGTGGCGAGGTTGAGGCAGATATAGACCCCGCACAGCACGGCGAGCTCGGTCAGGATGGAAGCGTTGTCGCCCACCAGCAGCATGCTGGCGAGCAGGAGGCCGATCCATTGCACCGAGACCAGAGCGACGATGAAGGGCAGCGTGACGGCCTGGGCCAGGCCGCACAGGAAGCGCCGGGCGAGCGGCACCGGCTCGAAACTGCGGTCCGGCGGTGGCGCCGCCGCTGCAGCAGCCGCGCTCTCGTCCAGGGCCCTGGCGAGATTGCGCAGGGTGCGATGGGTATAGAGGTCGCGGATCGCGATCCCCGACAAGGCCGGCACGCGGCGGACCTCGGAGACGAAGCGCGCCGCCAGCAGCGAGTGGCCGCCGAGGTCGGTGAAGAAATCGGCCTCGAAGTCGACCGCCGGGGCGCGCAGCAGTTCCTGCGCAGCCTTGAGCAACTGGGCTTCGGTCCAGGAGCGTGGAGGTTCCTGCTCGCCGGCCGTGGCCTGGCGTTCCGGCACCGGCAGAGAGGAGAGCGCCTTGCGGTCGACCTTGCCCGACGGCAGCACGGGCAGCGCGTCATGGAGCTGGAAGGCCGAGGGCAGCATGTAGCGCGGGATCTTGGCAGCAAGGTCACGCTTGATGCGGTCGAGATCGATCTCGCCCCGCGGCACCAGATGGGCGACCAGCGTATCGCCGGCCTCGCTCTGGTTGGCCGTCACCACCGCGGTGCGGATGGCGGGATCGGCGGCCAGCAGGCTTTCGATCTCGCCGAGCTCGATGCGATAGCCGCGGATCTTGACCTGGCTGTCGATGCGGCCCTGGAAGACGATCCGTCCGTCCGGCTTGAGGCTTACCGCATCGCCGGTGCGGTAGAGCACCGGGTCGGAGCCGTCCAAGGCAAAGGGATTGGCAATGAACTTGGCCGCCGTCATCTCCGGCAGGTTGAGATAGCCCATGGCCACGCCCGGGCCGCCCACCAGCAATTCGCCGGTCTCGCCGGGCGCCAGCAGGTTGAGCTGATCGTCGACGACATAGGCGGTGTAATTGGGGATCGGGCGCCCGATCGTGATGTCCTCGCCGGCTTCCAGCTCGGTCGAGGTCGCCACCACCGTGGTCTCGGTGGGGCCATAGGTGTTGAGCAGGCGCCGGCCGGGCCGGGCAAAGCGGGCGACCAAAGCGGGCGGGCAGGCTTCGCCGCCCAGGATGATGGTGTTCAGCCCGGCGACGTCGCGACTGAGCATGGACAGCAGGGTCGGCACCGTATCGATCACGGTGATGCCCTCGGCTTCCAGCATCTGGGGCAGGGCGTCGATGTCCTGCAGCACGGCCGCGCTGGCGATCTTCAGCGTGGCGCCGACCATATAGGGAATGAAGATCTCTTCCAGCGAGAGGTCGAAGGCGATCGAGGCCTGCTGGAGCACCACGTCATCGGCCGCGATGCGCAGGCGTTCGTTGCCGGCGCGCAGATAGTGGCAGATGTTGCGATGAGAGACCTTGATGCCCTTGGGCTTGCCGCTGGTGCCGGAGGTATAGATGGCATAGGCCGCATCGGTCAGGGCGGGGGCAGGACCGGCGGGAACCTCGCGGCGTGTGTCCTCGAGCAGGGCTTCGAGCGTTACCGTCCCGGCCTCGACGGCGGCATATTTCTCGGCCTGCGGCGCATGCGAGATCAGAAGGCCCGCGCCGGCATCGGCAAGGCTCGCCGTCACCCGCTCGGGCGGGATGTCGGCATCGAAGGGAATGAAGCTGGCACCGCTCTTGATCAGGCCAAGCAGCGCGACATGCAGGTCGATCGAGCGCTGGAACCAGAGGCCGACGAACATGCCGGCGCCGACGCCGCGGCGGGCCAGGGCGGCGGCGACCCGATCGGAGCGCTCGTCGAGCTCGCGATAGGTCAGGCGCTCGCCGGTGCCGATCGCACCGAGGGCCTGCTTGTCGGGAAAGGCCGCGGCGGACGCCTTGAAGATCGTCGCCAGGGTTTCGTCGCGGAGAAGGTCGGGACGCTGCTCGCCGCGAACCACGGCGAGGGGCCCGGCGGCATTTACTGGTACAGGAAAAGACAACACACGCGTAATCCTTCGGCCGGCGATTCGGATGGTGGCCAAAATCGTTTCCAGCTATTCTAGCGAGATGCGCGTTGCGAGCGTCTGACAGCGCCTGCAAGCCAATTGCAAGCTTGGTTTCGGTAGACTGTCGATCGGGAAACTGTGAGTGACTCAACAGTTGCGGAATGCCCGGCGAGGCCCGTCGGGAGCCTTGCCAGCTACTCTGCTTAGGAGATTCATGACGGCTTTTAGCGCCAAGGCTTTTAGCATTAGGTCCGGCGCCTGTGCCGGACTGCTGCTGACAATCGCTTGCTTCATGCCGCCGCTCGAAGCGGCGATGGCCGGCCCTGCTCATCACGGCCAGCCCAGCGGCGTGTTGATCCGCCGCCCCGGGGCACATTCGTTCAAGGATATTTCCGCGGCGGTGGCCCGCGAGGTGCCGGGCCGCATTCTGCGCGTGCGCGAGCTGCGCCGCGGTGGGCGCCTGCTCTACATGGTCCGCGTTCTCAGGCCGGACGGCAAGAGGCGCGACGTGCTCGTCGATGCGGTGACACTGGCCTTGGTCGATAAATAGGCCTAATGTCCGGCCCGGCTCGGCAACGCATTGAGCGCCCGGCCAGTTCCGCCCACGAGATCCCAGCCCCGAACCATGCGTATTCTGGTCGCCGAAGACGAACGAGCCATCGTCGACGATATCCGTCGCAGTCTCGAAGCCCAGCAATATATCGTGGTGACGGTGTTCGATGGCGAGGAGGCGCTCTTCGCCGGCGAGAACGAGCATTTCGACCTGGTGATCCTCGACCTCGGCCTGCCCAAACTCGACGGGCTGACGGTGCTCAGGCGCTGGCGCTTGGCGCGGCGCGGCATGCCCGTGCTCATCCTCACCGCGCGCGACGATTGGCGTGACAAGGTCGACGGCATGGATTCGGGCGCCGACGATTATTTGACCAAGCCCTTCCGCATGGAGGAATTGCTCGCGCGCGTCCGGGCCCTGGTCCGGCGTGCCTCCGGCCAATCCTCCCCCGTTCTGTCGAATGGCGTGCTGGAGCTCGACACCCGCCAGCGCGCCGTCTCCTTCTATGGCAGCCCGGTGCAGGTGACGCCGCTGGAATATCGCCTGCTGGCCTATCTCCTGCACAATGCGGGCACCGTGATGTCGCAGTCGCAGATCACAGATTCAATCTACGACCAGGATGTGGAACATGATTCCAATGCCCTCGAAGTCGTGGTCGCCCGCCTGAGGCGCAAGCTCGACAACAGCGTGATCGAGACGCGCCGCGGCCAGGGCTACGTCATCCCGGCCGAGCCTCAGTGACCGTGACCTCCTTCTCCCTCAGGCGGCGCATGCTGCTCGGCTCGGTGGTGGCGATCGTGGTTGCCACCATCCTGGCCGGCATCGGCATCGATGCCATCTCGGGCCTGGCGATCCGGGCTCTCGAACTGTCCGAGATCGAGGACGAGATGCGCCTCTTGCTCGGCAGCATCGAGGTCAATGCCTCCAACCAGCTCACCATCGACGAGGGGCCGCAGGATCCGCGCTTCGAATTGCCCAATGGCGGGCTCTATTGGCAGGTCGGCCGGGGCGGCAATGTCGAGTTGCGCTCGCAGTCGCTGTGGGACCAGGGGTTGCCCTGGTTGCAGGCGACGGCAGCCAAGGGCGGCGGCAAGGTCAATGATCTCGTCGGGCCGAATGGCAGCCAGCTCCTGGCGGTCGAACGCTCGATCGTCATCTCGACCGCGAGCGGCGACCAGACCGTCAATGCCCTGATCGCCCTCGACAATGCCCAGCTCTCGCCGGTGAAATGGCGCTTCTTCTATGCGATGGCGCCCTCGCTCGCCGTGCTGATGGCCGCCCTGCTCGGGGCGGTGATCGCCTTCCTGCGCTACGGCTTCCGCCCGCTCGACAAGCTCAGCGTCGAGTTGCTGTCGCTGCGCAGCCGCCCGGCCCGCAAGATCAGCGGGCGCTATCCCGACGAGATCCAGCCGCTGATCGACAACCTCAATGCACTGATCGCCTCCCGCGAGGCGCAGCTCATCGAGGCGCGCAGCCGGGCGGGCGATCTCGCCCACGGCCTGAAGACGCCGCTTGCCGTGCTGGAGGCCACTGCACGCTCCCTGGCCGATAGCGGGCAGGCCACCGCGGCCAATGCCATCCGTGACGAAGTCTGGCGCATGGATGCCCAGGTCAAGCGCACTCTGGCGGAGGCGCGGGCGAGTCTCGCAGCGGCGCAATTGTCGGGACGCGTCGACACCCATGCCGTGCTGTCCAAGCTGGTCTCGACCATGCACAAGCTCTCGCGCGACAAGGACATGACGTTCGGCCTCGAAGCCCCGCAGGGCATCGTGATCGCCATGGATGAGAGCGATTTCACCAACATCGCCGGCAATTTGCTGGACAATGCCCGCAAATGGGGAAATTCCCAGGCAAGGGTGCGCCTGATGGCGCAGACGGCTTCGCCCGTCATCCTCTTGTCGATCGAGGATGACGGGCCCGGCCTGCCGCCCGATGCCGAAAAGTCCTTCATCGAGCGGGGCAAGCGCCTCGATGAGACCGTGCGCGGCACCGGCTTTGGCCTCGCTATCGCCAAGGACATCGTCGAGGCCTATGGCGGCGAGCTTCATATCGCCAAATCGAGCCTCGGCGGCCTCGGCGTCGAGGTGCACCTGCCCAAGCGGCTTGTCGTCACCGACACGGGTGATGACGATCCTGCCGCCGAGGGGCGACCTTCCGCCTGAGACCCGGTAGTTGCCGCTCACAATGCGAGCCGCATCACCTGCCGCCGCGAGCCTGCTTTGCCGGCGGGAACAAAGCCGCGCCCTGCGAACAGCTCGACAAACCCCATGAAACGATAGCTGGGCGAGCTGGGATCGACCGGATAGGCTTCGACCACCTGGGCGCCCTGGCCGCGGGCATAGGCGATGGCGGCATCGAGCAAGGCGTGCGACAGGCCGGCCTTGCGGTGGTCGCGGCGGACAAAGAAGCAGGTGATCGACCAGATGCCCGTCTCCCCATCGTCCTGGTCGGACGAGAGCCTGAGGAAGCTCTCGCGCGGCGCCACGGAGCACCAGCCAACGGGCTCGTCGTCGAGATAGCCGAGAAGGCCGATCGGAACGCGGGTCTGAACGCGATGATGGAGCGCCTGCTTGCGGGCGGCATTGTCGGCCGAACCGCGCTCTTCCATTGGCCGCCAGGCCATGCACCAGCAATATTTCGGCGCACCCCTGCCTTCGAACAGTGCCTCGAAGTCGGACCAGTTGGCGGCTGTAACGGGTCGGGCGGCGAACGTCGGAGCGATCATGCCGGCTGTCCCCCTGACTGTCTGCTGCGCCGGCTTCACCCATGCTCGGCTCCCTGCGGTCCAATCTCCGGCATTTGGGGCGGCGCTGCCAGCCGTGATTTTGGATCCCTGCCAGGCGAACCGTCATATGGCTGTCACCTCGAAGCGGCAGGGATAAAACGTGGCATTGCTCCTGCACAGCTGTGCAAGAAGGAATAGGCCCGTCGCTAAATTCGTTTCCACGCCATGGGAGCGGATTTCAACCTCTCAGGACCGGGCGGATGGTTTCAATGGAATGGCTCTGCGCTATTGACAGGAGTTTCGCGCAGAGCGAGCATTGCACAGCTGTGCAATCAGACATGGCGATGAGGAAACGAGAGGGAACGGTGTCCGCTGCAGGCTTCTTGCCTGAGCCGAGGACGCCGGGACCTGCCCGCGGGAGGTTGCGCCGTGAAGCCGAGTGATCAGCCCCTGGTGGCGACCCCAACGACGCCGGTGCGGCAACCCTTGCTCGAGGTCGACAGGGCCTCGGTGCGGCTCGGCAACACCCAGGTCTTCGACAATCTCAGCCTCACGGTCGGCGAAGGCGAATTCGTCGCGCTGCTCGGCTCGTCCGGTTGCGGCAAGACCTCGCTCCTGCGCACCATTGCCGGTTTCATCCAGCCGCGCGCTGGCACCGTCCGCGTGCGGGGACGCGACATCACCAGCGAGCCGCCCGACCGGCGCGGCATGGCGCTGGTGTTCCAGACCTATGCGCTTTGGCCGCATATGACGGTGGCGCAGAATATCGGCTACGGCCTCAAGCTGCGCCGGCTGCCGCGTGCGGAGATCGCCGCCAAGGTCGCTGAGATCGCCGCTCTGCTGGGTCTATCCGGGCTGGAGGAGCGCAAGCCGGCGGCTCTCTCCGGCGGCCAGCGCCAACGCGTGGCGCTCGGGCGAGCGCTTGCCGTCAGCCCCGATATCCTGCTGCTCGACGAACCCCTGTCCAATCTCGACGCGCGCATCCGCCTCACGGTGCGCCAGGAGATCAGCGCCCTGCAGCGCCGGCTCGGCATCACCGCCATCCATGTCACGCATGACCGCGAGGAGGCCATGGTGATGGCCGATCGCATCGTCATTCTCGATGCTGGCAGGATCGCGCAGATCGGCACGCCGGAAGAGGTCTACAACCAGCCGGCTTCCGCCTTCGTCGCCGCCTTCATGGGGGCCGAGAACAGGCTGCGCCTCAACGCCGGCCCGGCGACGGAGGGCGATGGCCGGCTGCGGCTTCAAGCCCAGGGCGGCCCGCCCGCTCTGGTCGCGACCGTACGGCCGGCCGTGCCGGGGCCCTGCATCGCCCATTTCCGCTCCGAGGCGGCCGAACTGCACGAGGCCTCTGCCGCGGCGGAGCCGACCGCCGGTTTCCTCGCCCTGCCCGGTGAGGTTGGCCAGGTCAGTTTCCCGGGCGGGTTCTGGCGTCACGTCGTGGCCACACCGGCCGGTGCCCTGGTCGTCGACGCGCCCAAGGCCTGGCCCGCCGGTTCGAAGGTCGATGTTCATATCCCTCAGACAGGCCTGTTCGTCTTTCCCGACGAGCAAGGCTGAATTGCCATAAGAGACACATAAGAGACAGGAGAGTTTGGATGAGACTGACAGCATTGTCCGCCGTCGCGGGGCTGCTTGCCGCCGCGTTGCCCCTGGCAAGCACCACGGCATCGGCCGAGGAGCTGACGGTGATCACGGCGGGTGACCAGAACATGGTCGACTACGTCAATAATTTCCTGGCCCCGGCCTTCGAAAAGCAGAATCCCGGCACCACGGTGCGCGTGGTCGGCACCGGCCCCGGCGATGCCGGGTCGCAGAAGATCGTCGAGCGCCTCGATGCCCAGAAGAAGGCCGGCAAGGAGGTCTATGACGTCGATGTCGCCGTCATCCACGAGAAGGTGGCGGGCAAGCTGGTCCAGGACGGGCTGCTCGACAAATATCGCGGCAATATCGATACCGGCAAGCTGGTGACGCGCACCAATGCCAAGCTGGCGCTTGGGGCCGATGTCGACGGCTATGTCATGCCGATGTTCAACAGCCAGACCGCCATCGCCTACAATCCGGACCTGGTGGCCAATCCACCCAAGACCTTCGACGAGCTGGTGGCCTGGACCGAGAAGAACCCCAAGCAGTTCGGCTATAACGGCATCAAGGGCGGTGCCTCCGGCGTCTCCTTCGTGATCAGCTGGATCTACAATTATGCCGGCGACGCCAAGGTCCTGCAGGAAGGTCCCTATGACGCCAATGAAAAGACCAAATGGGACGACGCCTTCGCCAAGCTCAAGGCCTTCAACAAGAATGTCGCGCTGACCCCCGGCAATGCCGGCACGCTCGACATGCTCAGCCGCGGCGAGATCGCCATGGGCGCGGTGTGGGTCGACATGTTCTATTCCTGGAAGGCCAATGGCCAGCTGCCGCCGACCATGAAGCTGGTGCTGCCGGCGCCCGGCATGCCCGGCCAACCGATGCATTACGTCATCCCCGGCAAGACCGCCCACAAGGCCCTGGCGGAGAAGTTCGTCGCGCTCGCCACCAGTCCCGAGGTCCAGGCCAACGGTATCGTCAAGCAGTTCAACTGGTATCCGGGCATCGACGCCAAATATGTCCAGGACAAGCTCGACCCGGCGATCTGGCAGAAGCTGTTCACCGACATCTCGCCCGACGACCTCGCCAAATATGGCAAGTCCTTCCCGATCGGGCCTTACTATGCCGACCTGCTCGAAGCCTATGAGAAGAAGGTGGCGGAGTAGGAGGCTTTTTTCTTCAGCGAAGCTGGGGAGGGCGGTGTTGCCCCTCACCCTTACCCTCTCCCCGTAAGGACGGGGCGAGGGGCGCCGAGCGTTGCGCCTCGCTGCGAGAGGTCGCGCCAGCGGAATAAAGCTCCACATCAAGGTCCCCCTCGCCCCGTCCTTACGGGGAGAGGGTAAGGGTGAGGGGCCGCACAGATCCTGCGGAACCAGCCTTTCTTCAACCCAACCGATCATCAACCATGCCGAGCACAAACACCTCTCCCCGTACCTCCCTCGCCGGCCTGATGCTGGTGGCGCCGGCGCTTGCGGTGGTGATCTTGCTGTTCGTCGTGCCGCTGGCAAGCTCGGTCACCGGATCCTTCGCCACGCCGGAGGGGCCGGGGTTCGGCAATTTCCGCAAGGCCTTCGAGCTTTACTGGACCGACATGGTCTTTTCGGCGGTGATCATCCTGATCTCCACCGCGCTGATCGTGCTGATCGCCGTCGCCATCGCCGGCTATCTCACGCTCGGCAACAACCCTCTGGCGGTTGCGGCCTTGCGCTGGCTCTATCGCTGGCCGCTCTTCGTGCCCTTCATCGTGGTTGGCCAGATCCTGCGGACCTTCCTCGCCAAGAACGGGCTGATGAACAGCCTCCTGGTGAATGCGGACCTGCTGTCGCCGCTGCAGGCTGTCAGCTTCCTCGACTGGCGGGGCATCGTCATCGCCTTCGTCTGGAAGCAGATGCCCTTCGTCACCCTGCTCACCGCCGGTGCCATGGCCTCGCTCGACCGCTCCACCATCGAGGCCGCCCGCAATCTCGGCGCCTCGCGTCTGCGCATCCTCCTGGAGATCGTGGTGCCGCAGGTGGCCTCCACGCTGCTGGTCGGGGCCGTGCTCAGCCTGGTGACGATGATGTCGGTGCTTTCCGTGCCACTGATGATCAACGCGCAATCGCCCACCATGATCACCGCCGACATGGCCTTCCGCATCAATTCCTATGGCGACTACGGCGTCGCCAATGCTCTCGGCCTGCTCTCGCTCGCCTTCACCGGGGCGGTGGCCTGGATCTATCTCAGACAGACCATGAAGGAGAATGCGCGATGAGCGATGCCGGTCACGCGCTTGCCGCCCGCAGCTGGCGAATCGACTGGCTGTGGATCCCGCGCGGCATCGGGCTCGGCCTGCTCGCCTTCGCCATCTTCGGCCCGCTCGCCAATCTCCTGCTGTGGACGGTGGCGGAGCGCTGGTATTTCCCGCATAGCCTGCCGCTGCAATATGGCTTTTCCTTCTGGCCGCGCGTATTCGCGCCGCGCGGCGATGCCCTGGCCTCGCTCGGCACCAGCGTTTCCATCGCGCTGCTCACCGTGGCGCTGTCCCTCGCCCTGGCGGTTCCCGCCGGCTATGCGCTCGCGCGGCTGAAACTGCCTTTCCGCGCCGGCATCCTGCTGCTGCTGCTCCTGCCTCAGGCCTTTCCGAACCTGCCCGTCTACGTCAACATCGCCCGCCTGTTCTACGAGATCGGCCTGAATGGCACGGTGCTCGGCGTCGTGCTCGTCCACACCACCCATGGTCTGGTCTATGCGGTGTGGATCGCCACGGCTTCCTTCTCCGCCGTGCCGGTGGATCTGGAGGAGGCCGCCCGCTCGATCGGCGCCAGCGGGCCGCGCGCCTTTCGCGACGTCGTGCTGCCGCTGGCCGCGCCCGGGCTGATGGCAAGTGCCATCTTCGTTTTCCTGGAATCATTGGACGAATTCACCGGCACCTATTTCGTCGGCGCGCCCGACATCAAGACCATGCCGCTGCTGCTCTATACCGCCAGCGCCGGCGGCAACTACCAGATCGCCTCGATCACGGCTCTGGTGCTGCTGGTGCCCTCCATCGCCTTCATGTTCGTGGTCGAGCGCTTCCTCAGCGCCGACGTGCTGGCCAAGGTCGGGCGCTGAGATGGCCGAGAACATGTATTCCGCCTGGCTGATGCCGGTGGCCGAGGACGAACTCATGCTCGCCGGCATCGTGGCCGAACTGGCGCAGACCTTCGGCACGCCGCGCTTCCAGCCGCATCTGACCCTCGTCGAGGACAGGCTCTGCGAGGAGGACGACCTTGCGCGCCAACTCACCACCGTCGCTGCCGGCATTGCGCCCTTCGCCGCCGATATCCAGGCGGTCGGTACCAGCGACCTGTTCTTCCGAGCCTTCTATGCCCGCTTCGAGCGGGTGGGGCCAGTGCTCGAACTGAAGCGGCGGGCCATCGCTTCGATCGCGGCTTCGGCGATCGAGAGTTTCATGCCGCATGTCTCGCTGGCCTACGGCGTGGAAGACGGGCCGCTCAAACAGGCCGCAGCCAGGGAGGTCGAGGCACATCTTACCGGGCGGGCCGTCCGTTTCGACCGCATCGCCGTGGTTCGGTCGGCACAAAGCATTCCGGTCGAGGATTGGACCGTCGGGGCCGTTATTCCGCTTGGTTGACGAGCTCATGGACAGGGCTGGCGCGGCTCGTCAACACGAGCTTTCCTCCTGGCCCCTGCCAAATCGTTGCAACAGCAAGGTTTGGTTTCGATCCCTCGGTGTTGAGGCATCTGATAACTATAATGAATTTCCTTATTTCTGACAGTGTCGGCACCAATAGGTCGAGCGTCCCGATTGCACCAGGCGCTCGATGGTGCCGCGGCAGTCCGGTGTCGGGCAGGCCTCGCCCTCGCGGTCATAGACGCGGAAACGGTGCTGGAAATAGCCGAGCGAACCGTCGGTGTGCCTGTAATCCTTGAGGGTCGAGCCGCCGGCCTCGACCGCTTCGGCCAGCACCTCGCGGATCACGTCGGAGAGGCGTTCGGCCTGCCCGTCGGCCAGCGTGCCAGCGGCCCGCTCGGGCGCGAGGCCCGCACGATGCAGCGCTTCGCAGACATAGATGTTGCCGAGCCCGGCGATCAGGCCCTGGTCGAGCAAGGCGGCCTTGAGCGGCGCCAGCTTGCCGGCGAACAGGCGGGCGATCGTCTCCCCGCTCAATTCGTTGCCGAGCGGCTCGATGCCCATGGCCTTGAAATGGCGCGAGGTTTCCAGTCCGGTCCGCGGCACCAGATCCATGAAGCCGAAGCGGCGCACATCGTTATAGGTGATGGTGAAGCGGTTGGAGAGGCGGAAGACGACATGGTCGTGCTTGGCGTCCTCCTTGACCTCGTTGGCGAACTCGCCCGGTTCCGCCACGCCGCCATCCGGCGCCGTGATCAGGAAGCGGCCGGTCATGCCCAGATGCAT
Source organism: Labrys sp. E2SS-1L (assembly GCF_057073705.1). Lineage (NCBI taxonomy): Bacteria > Pseudomonadati > Pseudomonadota > Alphaproteobacteria > Hyphomicrobiales > Xanthobacteraceae > Labrys > Labrys sp. E2SS-1L. The sequence continues at coordinate 1,223,304 of NZ_CP172712.1, forward strand.
CACCAGTACGTCGCCGGAGGACAGGTCCGCCAGGAGATATTTGGCGCGGCGCCCCATGGAGAGGATGGTCTGGCCGGTAAGGCGGCGGGCGAAACCGGCGGGCAGGGGAAAGCGCAGATCCGGCCGCCGCGCCTCGATCTCGACGAAACGGGCACCGGTCATGGCCGGCTCAAGGCCGCGGCGGACGGTTTCGACTTCGGGTAGTTCGGGCATGATTCCTCCGGCGCGGACTGCCGGCCAGAGATAGGACGAAGGGGAGGCGTTTTCCAGCCAAGCATTCAGCAGGGCGCCCGGCGTCGTTGAAACGGACCATTGAATGGACTAAATAGGATGTCGACCAAACATTCCTGCGAGGACAGCGTCATGCGGATCTCGGTGACCGAGGCGAAGGGACAGCTCACGGACCTTGTTCGCCGCGCACAGGCGGGGGATGAGGTCATTCTGACGCGACATGGTCATGCGGCGGTCCAGCTGGTGCCGGTCAAGCCCCTTGTAGACGCCAAATCCCGCAAGGCGGTGATCGCCGCGGTCCGCCTCAGCGCGGCGGCGAAGGCGACGGCCGGTGCGGATGCTGCCCGTAGCCAGGATTTCCTCTATGACGAGAATGGCTTGCCCCGATGATGGCCGTCGACACCTCGGCCTTGATGGCGATCGTGCTGAATGAACCGCAGGCCGATGACTGCGCGGTCACGCTCGAAACCGAAGATCGCCTACTGATCTCGGCCGGCACGGTGGCAGAGATCCTGATCGTGGCCGGATGCAGGAATGTCCGGGACGAGGTCGATCGCCTGATCGAGGGACTCGGCTTCGAGATCGTCAGCGTAACCTCGGCGTCGGCGCGGCGCATTGCATTGGCCTACGACAAGTGGGGAAAGGGGATACATCCGGCGGGGCTGAACTATGGCGATTGCTTCGCCTATGATGTCGCGAAGGAGTATGGCTGCCGGTTGCTCTATGTCGGGGACGATTTCGCCCGAACGGACATTCAGGGCGTCTTGTGAGCATGAGCTGGAGAAGTGGCGATGTCGTGCCGCATTCTCCTTCCCCCGTCTCGGTTTTGTGCTCTATAGAGGCAGCGACCTTATCCGGAGTTCACCCGATGACCGCCAGCACCGACACTCATTTCGGCTTTTCCACCGTGCGGCTGGAGGAAAAGCAGGGGCTGGTCGACGATGTCTTCCACAAGGTGGCCGCGCGCTACGACCTGATGAACGACCTGATGTCGGGCGGGCTGCATCGGCTTTGGAAGGACGACCTGGTCAACAAACTCAACCCGCCGCGCCAGCGGCCCTTCCGCCATCTCGACGTGGCCGGCGGCACCGGCGACGTTGCCTTCCGCATCGTGAAGGCCGGCGGTGCCGATACGCATGTCACCGTGCTCGACATCAACGGTTCGATGCTGGAAGTCGGCCGCCAGCGCGGCGAGGAGCGCGGCCTGGCCGGCCAGCTCGATTTCGTCGAGGCCAATGCCGAGGAACTGCCTTTCGAGACGGGCAGCTTCGATGGCTACACCATCGCCTTCGGCATCCGCAACGTGCCGCGCATCGACAAGGCGCTGGCCGAAGCCTATCGCGTGCTCAAGCGCGGCGGGCGCTTCCTGTGCCTGGAATTCTCCACCGTCGATCTTCCCGGTCTCGACAAGATCTACGATCTCTATTCCTTCAACCTGATTCCGCCGATCGGCCGCATGGTCACCGGCGATGCCGAGCCCTATCGCTATTTGGTCGAGTCGATCCGCAACTTCCCCAAGCCCGCAGCCTTCTCGGCCATGATCCGGGAAGCCGGCTTCTCGCAAGTCAGCCACCGTTCGCTCACCGGCAACATCGTCGCTATCCATTCGGGCTGGAAGCTGTAGCCGGAAGCACCTGCGATCTTGGGAGCACGTCATTTGCCCGAAATTAATGCTTGTCCGCTGCGATTTTCGGTTGGCGAAGCAGGGTCCTTCGTTGTTCGATAGGCACAATCGAACAATGTGGGGGCGGGTTTGGCTGGAGCGGTCGATCTCTCGGCTTTGAAGGATGCTTTGGTGGTGCTCGGTACCGCCGGCGTCGTGGTGCCGCTCGTGCGCCGCCTGCATGTCAGCCCGGTCATCGGCTTTCTGGCCGCCGGGGCCGTGATGGGCCCGACCGGCGTCGGCGCCCTTTCTTCCTATGTGCCCTATATCGACTGGATCGCCATCAGCGAGCGCGAGACCATCGCGCGCATCGCGGAATTCGGCGTGGTGTTCCTGCTCTTCGTCATCGGGCTGGAGCTCTCGCTCGCCCGCCTGATGACCATGCGCCGCCTGGTTTTCGGCCTCGGGGGCCTGCAGGTGGTGGTATCAACCATCGTTGTCGCCCTGCTCGCCCGGCTCGTGCTGCCATCCGAGGCGGCGCTGGTGGTCGCTGCAGGTCTGGCGCTGTCGTCCACGGCGATCGTGGTGGAGGTGCTGGCCGGGCAGAAACGCATGGCCTCGGCGACGGGGCGCGTCAATTTCGCCGTGCTGCTCCTGCAGGATCTGGCCGTGGTGCCCGTGCTGTTCCTGGTCGGGACTATGGGCGGGCATTCCGACCGCTCCGTGCTGGTCGGCCTCGGCTATGCCCTCGGCCTGGCGGTGCTGACCATTGCCGCCATCGTGGTCGCCGGGCATTTCCTGCTGCGGCCTTTGTTCCGCCTAGTCGCCAATCCGGAAAATCCGGAACTCTTCATCGCCGCCACCCTGTTCGTGGCGATCGGGGCCGGCGTCGCAGCGGCGAGCGAGGGACTGTCCATGGCCCTCGGCGCCTTCATCGCCGGGTTGCTGCTGGCCGAGACCGAATATCGCCGCGCCATCGAGGCGACGATCGAGCCCTTCAAGAGCCTGCTGCTCGGCGTGTTCTTCTTCACCGTCGGCATGAGCGTCGATCTCGGCGTGGTGGTCCGCTACCCACTGCTGATCGTGAGTGCCGTGCTGGCACTGGTGCTGGTCAAGGGCCTGTTGATCTTCGGCCTCTGCCGTCTTTACCGAGTGCCCAAGGCCGTCTCGATCGAAACCGCCTTCCTGCTCGCCTCGGCCGGCGAGTTCGCCTTCGTGGTGTTCACGCTCGCCACCCAGCTTTCCATCCTCACGCCGGAGCAGTCGGCGCTGGTGGTGGCCATCGCGTCTCTTTCGATGGCCTCGATCCCCCTGCTGGGCGTGCTTGGCCGGCGCATCGCCAAGCGCTACGAACTGGCCGTGCCGGTGGAAGCGGCCGCGCTGGAAGGCCCGCCGGAGGACAAGCAGCGCCGTGCCATCGTGGTCGGCTATGGCCGCGTCGGCCGCCTGGTGGCCGAAATGCTCGCCGAGCACAAGATCGCCTATCTCGCCGTGGATGCGAATGCCAAGGCCGTGGCGCGCTGGCGCGAGGACAAGAAGCCGGTCTATTGGGGCGATGCCACCAACGCCGCCTTCCTGGAACGCTGCGGCCTTGCCGAGGCCTCGGCCCTGGTCGTGACCATCGACCAGCCGCGCCAGATCGAGGCCGTGGTCACCACCGCGCGGGCGCTGCGGCCGGATCTCGTCATCGTGGCGCGCTCGCGCGATGCCGATCACGCCAGCAAGCTCTATGCGCTGGGCGTCACCGATGCCGTGCCCGAGACCATCGAGGCGAGCCTGCAACTGTCCGAAGCAGCCCTCGCCGGTCTCGGCGTGCCGGCCGGCCCGGTGATCGCCTCCATCCATGAGCGGCGCGATGTCTTCCGCCGCGAACTGCAGACGGCGGCCGGCCGCGAGACTCACGCCGTCAAGCCCAAGCGCGGCCGGCGTTCGGCGGCCACACCGTCATAGATCCGGCCACAGCGCCCCGCCGATCGGGGGACGGGTCTTCAGACCCGCCAAGTCTGCAGACCCGCAAGTCCCGTCGGTGGCGGTCACGGGCTGGTCTGAAGACCAGCCCCCCAAACATCCTCACCCCTTCAGGAATTCGGCGAATTTCCCGGCATAATCGGGGTGCCAGCGCGACAGAGGCGGACGGTTCTCGATGATGTCGCCGACGGCCCAGGCGATGCGGCGTTCGTCGAGCGAGCGCGGCACCTCGTTGTCGGGGCAGAGGATATAGAAATCGCCGGCTTCCAGGCGTCCCAGCATGAAATCCACGGTCTGCTCCGGCGTCCAGGCCCCGGCCGGCTTGTCGGTGCGGCCCTTGGCGGCGAGCGGGGTGAAGACGAAGCCGGGGATCAGTAGATGGGCGGATATCCGGCAGCCCTCGGTGTTGCGCAATTCGTGCTGCAGGGCTTCGGTGAAGGCCTTCACCGCCGCCTTCGAGACATTGTAGGCGGGATCGCCGGGCGGCGTGGTGATGCCCTGCTTGGAGCCGGTGTTGATGATGAGGCCAGGGCGTCCGCGCGCGATCATGCCGGGCGCGAAGATCTGGGTGCCCTGGATCACGCCCTTGAGGTTGACGGAGAAGATGCGCTCCCAGGTCTGGTCCTCCCGGGCATCGAACAGTTTCGAGCCTGGCTGGATGCCGGCATTGTTCATCAGCACATCCGTGCCGCCGAAGCGCTCATTCACCTGCCGCTGCAGGTCGAGCAGGGCCTCGACGTCGCTGACATCGGCGGCGGAGGCGAGCACGGCCTGCCGCCCGTCCGGCGCAGCTGCCGCGATCTTCTCGGCGGCTGCCGCAAGCTTCTCTTCGCCGAGATCGGCGATGGCGACCTTGAGGCCGAAGGAGGCAAACTTGACGGCCGCGGCGAGACCGATGCCGCTGGCGCCGCCCGTCACGACGGCGACCGAGCCGGGAACGAGTGCTGGATGAGACATGGCGGTGCTTCCTTGCAATGCCGACGGGGAGGGCGACCGGGCATCGCCCACAGCGGAAAGATCATGCGCTGATAGCGAAAATTCGGCGCGAACGCCATCGCGCCGGACGAAAGCCCGCAGCTCGTCAGAAGGTCTCGGCGAGTCGGAGGCCTTGGGTCAGGCAGTCTTGCCGAAGGAGGCGATCACCCCCTCTGCCATGCGCACGAAGCGGGCGCTCGGGCCTTCCGGGCCGGCGCTCTGGCGGCTGACGCGGGCGCCTTCCAGCAGGAGATGCAGCGTATCGGCGACCAGATCAGGCTGGTCGAGGCCCGCCTCCCGGCAGAGCAGGGCCAGGCGGTCGCGATGCCTCTTCTTGAACTCTTCGACCAGGCGCCGGGCCGGATGGTCCTCGCCCGAGAGCTCGACGGCCGCATTGGCGAATTCGCAGCCCCGGTTGTCGGCCTCGATATAGTCGGCGCATTTGCCGACCCAGGACAGCAACTGGGCGTGGGCATCGCCCGGATGCTCGGCCTCGAGCTGGGCCCAGCGCGCCTGGTTGTCGATCTCCGCCGCCCGCAGGCATTCGACGATGAGATCGTCCTTCGAGCCGAAATGACGGTAGAGCGTCATCTTGTTGGTGCCGGCGACCTTGGCGATGGTGTCGACGCCGATGGTGTTGATGCCATGTCGGTGGAAGAGGTCGCGCGCAGTGACGACGATGCGGTCTCGCGGACGCTGTCCGGGGCAGCAGAGTGACTCTTCGCTTTGTTCCAAAATTTTCTGGCTCATGGCTTGACCAAACTGTTACCGACCTGTAACAGTGTCGCTGTTACTGATCGGTAACAGCTTGGTAAGGCGTCGTCAAGGCCGTTTCGTCATCGCACTGCGATCCAGCCTTGTTAGAGAGACAATTCACCCGAGCGTCTTGTGATTTGATTGAATCTCTTCAAATCGCAAAGGCGCGTCGAACCAGAGAGCTAGAGCAAAGCACGGTCACGCCTGAACGCGCTTTGCTCTGGCAAACGACACATCGTCAAACGGATTCGGCGGAGCATGGACCCATGTTTCCGCGCTGGAGGAGTCATGGCTCAGCAAGGCTGCAATATGACCATCGATCAGTTGCTGAACGATCCGCTGACGCTTGCCCTCATGCGGGCCGACAGGGTCGATCCGGTTTCATTGAGGACGATGCTCACCGGTCAGGCCCGCCGTCTCGCCGAAGCGCAGGACATGCCGCCGATCCTCCTGACATTTTCTGACACCGTCATGCCACATGGTGGCATCCAAGGCGGCTGACGCAGAGCTTCACCATGGTCAATTATTTCATTCAACGTCCGATCTTCGCCTCGGCCATCGCCATCATCATGGTGCTGGCGGGGGCGATTGCCTATTTCCTGCTGCCGGTCGCCCAGTTTCCCAACATCACGCCGCCCCAGATCCAGGTCAGCGCCTCCTATCCCGGCGCCAGCTCGCAGGTCGTCGCCGATACGGTGACCACGCCGCTCGAGCAGCAGATCAACGGCGTGCCGGGCATGATCTACATGTCCTCGGCCAGCTCCAATGACGGTTCCTCCAACATCACTGTCACCTTCGATGTCGGCTATCCGCTGAACATCGCGGCGATGGACGTGCAGAACCGCGTGGCTCAGGCGGCCTCCTCGTTGCCGGCGATCGTCAACCAGTCCGGTGTCTCGGTCACCAAGGCCAATCCCAACTTCGTGCTGATCGTCGACCTGACCTCGCCCGACAATTCGGTCGATTCGGTCGCGCTCAGCAACTACGCCTATCTGCAGATCGTCGATCCCCTGAAGCGCCTGCCGGGCGTCGGCGACGTCAGGATCTTCGGCGAGCGGCGCTATTCCATGCGCATCTGGCTCGATCCCGACAAGCTTGCCAATCTCGGCATCACCGCCGTCGACGTACAGAACGCCGTCGCCGAGCAGAACGTGCAGGTTGCGGCCGGCAAGATCGGCCAGAACCCGGCTCCGGCGGGCACCGCCTTCGAAATGCAGGTCAACGCCACCGGCCGCCTCAGCGATCCGGAGGAGTTCGGCAACATCGTCGTCCGCGCCAATCCGGCCGGCGGTTCGGTGGTGCGCCTGCGTGACGTCGCCCGCATCGAGCTCGGCTCGCTGCAATATTCGTCCTCGGCCTATCACGGCGAAAAGCCGATGGTGGTGCTCGGCGTCTTCCAGGCACCCGGCTCCAACTCGCTCAAGCTGAAGGAAGCCGTCGAAGCCAAGATGAAGGAGCTCTCGGCGCGATTCCCCAAGGGCATCGAATATTCGATGAAATACGACACGACCCGCTTCGTGTCGGCCGCGATGGAGGACGTCGTCAAGACGCTGGTCGAGGCGCTCATCCTCGTGGTCCTCGTCGTCTACATCTTCTTACAGAACTGGCGCACCGTGCTCATCCCGGTCATCGCCATCCCGGTATCGCTGATCGCGACCATGGTGGTGATGCTGGCCATGGGCTTCTCGCTCAACATGCTCTCGCTGCTCGGCATGGTGCTCGCCATCGGCCTCGTCGTCGACGACGCCATCGTGGTGGTGGAGAACGTCGAACGACAGCTCGAGGCGGGACATCCCCCGCTGCAGGCGGCCAAGATCGCCATGAAGGAAGTCACCGGCCCGATCGTCGCCACCACGGCGGTGCTGATGGCGGTGTTCGTCCCCGTCGCCTTCATTCCCGGTGTCGCCGGCCAGCTCTACAACCAGTTCGCCCTGACCGTGGCGATCTCGGTCGGCATCTCGGCCTTCAATTCGCTGACCTTGAGCCCCGCCTTGTCGGCGGCCTTCCTCAGCCACAAGCCGGCCTCGCGCTTCTTCCTGTTCCGCTGGTTCAATGCCGGCTTCGACAGGCTGTCGCACGGCTATGCCGCCTCCGTGCGCGGCTTCATCAAGCTGCGCTGGCTGATGATGGGGGCCTTTGCCATCGTGCTGGCCGCCACCTACTGGATCTCGACACGGGTGCCCTCCACCTTCCTGCCTTCGGAAGACCAGGGCTATTTCTTCGTCGTCCTGCAATTGCCGGACGGTGCCTCGCTCGAACGCACCGATGCCGCCGCCAAGCAGGTGCGCCAGATCCTGATGGCCGAGCCCGGGGTCGAGGACATCATGTCGATCTCCGGCCTGAACTTCCTCACCAATGCCCAGCAGTCGAGCGCCGCGGTCGAATTCGCCATCCTCAAGCCTTGGGATGAGCGCGGCCCCGGCCTCAGCGCCACCGATATCGTCAACAAGGTGCGCCCGAAGCTGTTCGGCATTGCCGATGGTTTCGTGCTGGCCTTCGAGCCGCCCTCCATCCAGGGCCTCGGCACCACCGGCGGCTTCGAATTCCAGATCGAGGATCTGAACGGACGCGGCCCCTTCGCGGTCAACGAGGCGGCGCAGGCCCTGCTTGCCGAGGCGCGCAAGCAGCCTGAGCTCAATCCGCAGACCCTGTTCACCACCTTCTCGACCTCGACGCCGCAGTTCAACTACGACCTCGACCGCAACAAGGCCAAGCTCCTGGGCTTGAACCTGCCTGATATCTTCAACACCCTGCAGATCTATCTCGGCTCGCTCTATGTGAACGACTTCAACCAGTTCGGGCGAACCTTCCGCGTCACGCTGCAGGCCGACAAGGATTCGCGGGCCGATCCCGGCGACATCAGCCGCCTCTATGTCCGCAACGCCACCGGCAACATGGTGCCCCTGTCGACCCTGGGATCGCTGAAGCCGATCGTCGGGCCGGAGACGGTCACCCATTACAACAATTACGGCGCCGCCCTGATCAATGGCGCCGCCGCGCCGGGCTATTCCTCGGGACAGGCCATCGAGGCGATGCAGAGGGTCGCAGCCCAAACCCTGCCGAACGGCTTCAACTATGAATGGACCGGCATCACCTTCCAGGAGCTCAAGGCCGGCTCGATCGCAGCGGCGGTGTTCGCCCTGGCCATCGTGTTCGTCTTCCTGATCCTGGCCGCGCAATATGAGAGCTGGTCCATGCCGTTCATGGTCCTGCTCGCGGTGCCGCTCGGCCTGTTCGGTGCGCTGCTCGCCATCTGGCTGCGCAGCATGCAGCTCGATGTCTATTCGCAGATCGGCTTCGTCATGCTGATCGGCCTCGCCGCCAAGAACGCCATCCTGATCATCGAGTTCGCCAAGCATCTGCGCGAGCAGGGCCATGGCATCGTCGAGGCGGCGATGGAAGCCGGCCGGCTGCGCCTGCGCCCGATCCTGATGACGGCCTTCGCCTTCATCCTGGGCGTGGTGCCGCTGGTGAAGGCGACCGGGGCCGGTGCGGCCAGCCGCCAGTCGCTTGGTACCGCGGTGTTTGGCGGCATGCTGGTGGCCACCGTGCTGACGCTGGTCTTCGTGCCGGTGTTCTACGCCATCATCGAGCGCTGGCGCGAGCGCCGGCTCTCCGCCAGGAAAGATTCACACCATACCGACAGTACGCCTGAGGAGTCCGAGGAGGCCGTGCCGCCCCGGATCCAGGCCGCCGAATAAGGGGATACCGATGCGTATCTGGAAAATCGCCACCGCCATCGTCGTGGTCGCCGCCGCCGGCGGGGGCTACTACCTCAAGGACAAGCCGCATCTTCTCGCTGCCGGTCAGGAACTCCTGGCCGGGGTGCTGAGCAAGCCGGCCTCGGCCAATCCTGCACCGGCCATGCAGGCCATGCCGGTGCCGGTGGCCTCCGTGGTCAAGAAGTCGATTCCGCTCTTCCTCAACTACCCGGCTCGCACGGAATCGATCCGCAGCATCGCCCTGCAGGCCAAGGTCTCGGGCTATATGCTCGACCAGGCCGTACCTGACGGCACCGATGTGAAGCAGGGTGACGTCCTCTATCGCATCGACGCGCGCGACTATCAGGCCGCGCTGGCGCAGGTGAAGGCCCAGGCCGAGCGCGATACCGCCGCGCTCGACTATGCCAAGACCAGCCTCACCCGCGGCAACGACCTCACCAAGACGGGCTTCCTGTCGAAGGATCTGTTCGACCAGCGCACCAGCGCGGTCAAGCAGGGCGAGGCGACCCTCCTTGCCGACAAGGCGGCGATCCAGGCGGCGGAACTCAATCTCGATTATACCGAGATCAAGGCTCCCTTCGACGGACGCATAGGCCGCAACCAGGCCGCGGCCGGCACGCTCGTCAGCCCTGGCGGCACGGTGCTCAACACGCTGGTGCAGCTCAGCCCGATCTATGTGACCTTTACGCCGACGGAAGCCGAACTCACCCAGATCCTCAAGGCCAAGGCAGCCGGCAAGGTGCTGGCCGATATCATCGTGCCCGGCCAGAACGAGGCGAGCCATCAGGGCGAGCTCACCTTCCTGGACAATGTCGTCGACCGTGCCACCGGTACCATCACCGCCCGGGCCACCACGGCCAATGCCGATCGCAGCCTGTTGCCGGGGCAATATGTCAATCTGCGCCTGAGCGTCGGCGAGCGGCCCGATACGCTGCTGGTGCCGCAGGCAGCCCTCGGTTCGAGCCAGCTCGGCAAATATGTCTATGTGGTCGGCGAGGGCAGCAAGGTCGAGATGCGTCTGGTCGAGCTTGGTCCCGCGCAGGGACCGCTCATCGCGGTGACCAAGGGGGTCAAGGAAACCGACCAGATCATCGTCGGCAATGTCCAGAAGATCTTCCCCGGCGTGCCGGTGCAGCCCCTGCCGCAGAAGGCGGGAGCCTAGGACATCCCTAGAGCAAAGCGCGTTCGAGTGTGAACGCTTGTTTGCTCTAGCTCCTTGTTCCGACGCGTCTTTGCGATTCTCGGTGATTTCACCAAATCGCAAAACGCTTTTGCGCATGGCGGGCCTCCGCCTCGGTCCGTCGCAGCGCGGCTTGGCCGGCCCCGGACATCGTTCCAGGCCGGCCTTTTTTATTCGGGGCGCAGGGATTTCGCCGTGCAGCGGTGCCATTGATAGGCGGCCGCGTCGGGATCGTCCTTGCGGCCGAAGCACCAGCCGGTCTCGGCGAGTTGCCTGGTGAGGGCGTCGCGCTGATCGCAGGCATGCCGGGTGACGGGATCGTCGCCGCTGCCGCCTCGGCATTGGCTGTTCAGGGCTTTCCATTGAGCGATCGAAGCCTTGGCCTGCGCTGCCAAGGCCAGCTGTGGCGCAAGAATGAGGCCCATGAGCAGGAAGGCGGGCGCAGCAATTCTCATCCGTGCAACCTCCGATACCGTCAGCCATCAGAGATGGGGGAAGGTCGAAAAACAAGCTGTTTCATTGGAAACCTCCGCTCGGATTCGTATCCTTCGGTGCCGCCGGCTGGGCGCGATGGCCTGCATGGTGCCCGTCGCCGCGAACTGCACTCCGGGTCAGGCCGAGGGAATTTCCGGCAGCTTGGGAAGCTTGAGGCGCACGCCTCGTCCGCCCTCGCGGCTGACGGCATTGTCGCCGATCAGCTCGACGCCGGCGCGATCGAGCGCCTCGATCACTTTCGTCAACGTATCGACCACACCGCGAACATTGCCTTCGCTCGCCTCCATGCGCTGAACCGTCGGCAGGGAAACCCCCGATAGGTCGGCGAGCTGGCGCTGGTCGATGCCGAGCAGGGCACGGGCAGCGCGCATCTGGGCAGCGGTGATCATAGGCAGCCTCGCATTTGTCAAATACCAAATTTTAATATTGATGTTTAAAGCATCAATTAGGATGTTTAAGCCATCGATATCTGCAGTGCCCGGGCGCAGGAGAGGGCGGATCTCCCCGCTCACGGCCACCGCAACGCCCTATAGCCGAAGCAGTTTGCGATTTCACCGTCTCACCTCGAATCGCAAAGACGCATCGAAGCGAAGAGTTAGAGCAAAGCGGCGTTTTCGCCTAAATACGCTTTGCTCCGAGCGTGCCTTACCCCCTGGGAAAGGCCGCCAGTGCCAAAAAAATGCGGGTATGAGCGAGCGGCGCAGCCCGAATTCGCGTATCAGCAAAAAAGATCTGATTGCTAGTGGCTGACATCATGGCTGTTTTGTTGGGTATCGATACGGGCGGAACCTTCACCGACGCCGTCCTCTATGACGAGGGGAAGGGCGTTCTCGCTAAGGCCAAGTCGCTCACCACCCATCATGATCTGGCCATCGGTGTCGGCGGCGCCGTCGGCGCGGTGCTGTCTCAGTCCGACATTGCGCCTGCGCGCATCGCCCTGGTCTCGCTCTCCACCACGCTCGCCACCAACGCCATGGTGGAGGGTCAGGGTGGGCGCGTCGGCCTCGTCTATATCGGCTTCGATGCCGCCGATGCCGAGCGGCCGGATCTCAAGGCGGCCTTGAACGGCGATCCGGTCCTGCTGATTGCCGGCGGCCATGACGCCATGGGCCAGGTCCGTGCGCCGCTCGACGAGGCAGGCCTGGTCGAGCAGGCCCGCGCTTTGGCGCCGGGGCTGACCGGCTTTGCGGTGACCGGCCGCTTTGCCGTGCTCGACCCCAGCCATGAGATCGCGGCGCGCGAGATCCTGCGGCGCGAAACCGGCCTGCCGGTGACCTGCGGCCACGAGCTTTCAGCCAAGCTGGACGGGCCGAAGCGCGCGCTCACCTGCGTGCTCAATGCGCGCCTGATCCATCTCCTCGAGGCGCTGATCGCCGCGACCGAGGGGCGGCTCGCCGCGCTCGGCATCGCCGCGCCCTTGATGGTGGTGCGCGGCGACGGCTCGCTGGTGGCGGCCGAGGTCGCCAAGGCCAAGCCGATCGAGACGATCTTCTCCGGCCCGGCCGCTAGCGCGGTGGGCGGCGCCTTCCTGGCCGGCGCCCCGGACGCCCTGATTTCCGATATCGGCGGCACCACCACCGATGTCGTCGTGCTGCGCGGTGCCAGGCCTCGCATCGATCCGGCGGGGGCCCTAATCGGCGGCTTCCGCACCATGGTGGAGGCGATCGCAATCCGCACCTGCGGCCTCGGCGGCGATAGCGAGGTGGCGATCGAGCAACACGGCCTGGATACGTCGCTCAAGCTCGGTCCGCGCCGTGCCGTGCCGCTGTCCCTGCTTGCCGACAGCCATGCCGACCTCGTGCATTCGACGCTCGACCGGCAGCTCCGGGCCGATCTGCCCAACGACCTCTTCGGCCGCTTCGCCCTGCGCCTGCACCCGCCTTTGGCGGAACTGCCGGCGCTGGAGGCCGAGGTGCTGGCGCGGCTGGAGGCTGGGCCGATGGCCGCCGACAAGCTGATCAACAACCGGCGTGAACTCAATGCCCTGCAGCGCCTGGTCAACCGGCGCCTGGCCATCATGTCCGCGCTGACACCGTCCGACGCGGCCCATCAGCTCGGCCTGCATCACGCCTGGGACAAGCCGGCGGCCGAGAAGGGGCTGACCCTGTTCGCCAGGCGGCGCAACGCCATGGGGCTGCCCTATGCTGATGGCGCCGAGGACCTGGCACGGCGCATCATCGAGACCCTCACCCGCCGCTCCGCCGAGTTCCTGCTGGAATGCGCTTTGGCCGAGGACGGCTTCCGCGAGGCGGGCCTGTCGCGCCATGCCTTGGCGGTGGCGGCGCTCGACGGCCATAGCGGCCTCGTCAAGATCGGCCTGTCGCTGACGGCGCCGGTGGTCGGGCTCGGCGCCTCGGCCGCGACCTATTACGGCGATATCGCCGGCCTGGTCGGCGCGCCTTCGCTGGTGCCTGAACATGCCGAGGTCGCCAATGCCGTCGGTGCCGTGGTCGGCGGCGTGCATGTCTCGGCAGAGGTGAAGGTACTGCAACCGGTAGAGGGCATCTTCCGGGTGTTCACGCGGTCGGGCACGCGCGACATCCTCGATCTCGGTGAAGCGCTGGTCCATGCTGAGGAAGCGGCGCGGATCCAGGCGGAGAGCGATGCGCTGACCGCAGGTGCCGCCACCGTCGAGACCTCGGTGAGCGTGGACGAGAAGAAGATCCTGGCCGAGGGCCGCGAATTGTTCGTCGAGGCGCTGGTGACGGCCCGGGCCTCGGGCCGGCCGAGGATCAGCGCCTAGAAGCCCGGGACCGCCAGCATCCTGCTGGCTCTTCCTTCCTGCAGGCACAGCGGTTCCAGGAGCCAGCAGGATGCTGGCGGTCCCATCGGAGAGGTGGCGCGCCACATCTCTGCGCGATGTTGACGCATCGAATGGTAAATTCGTTTTCCAAAACGTTTTGGATGGCGATGAAAATCGCAACTGCGATTGACAGGGCAGGAAATTCCAGCGGAAGATGCCGTTAACCGCGTCGATGCCGGGGAGCGGCCTTTCGGGCTCCCCTTGTCGGAATGCATGCGGAGGGCGGAGCGAATGCCAGGAATGGGTAAGTCGGACCGCGTGCATCATGCGGATCTGGTCTATGCAACCTTGAATGACGGCACCTCGGGTGCCCAGTCCGCGGTCGCGGCCTCCTGGTCGCGCTCCCTCAGCCATTATGGTCTCGACCCCGACCACGCCCCTCCGCCCCTGCGCCTCGGCGACAGCGAATTCAAGGCGGCCTTGTCGCGCATGGAACTGCTGGTGCGGCTGTCGCAGGCAACCCTCGACCGCCTGTTCCAGGCGGTCGGCGAGGCCGGTTGCTGCGTATTGCTTACCGATGATGACGGCGTGCCGCTGGATCGGCGTGGCGTCGCGGGAGACGATGCCGATTTCGAGGCCCTCGGCCTGTGGACCGGCATGGTCTGGAGCGAGCAGAGCGAGGGCACCAACGGTGTCGGCACCTGCATCGCCGAAGGGCGGGCACTGACCATCCATCGCGACCAGCATTTCCTCACCCGCAATATCGGGCTGAGCTGCACGGTGGCGCCGATCTGGGACGCGAATGGCCGGCTGATGGGCACGCTCGATGTCTCGACCTGCCGTTCCGATCTGACGCCGGCCCTGCTCAAGCTGGTGGCGGCGGCGACACGGGACGCGGCCACCCGTATCGAGACCCAGCATTTCCGCGAGGCCTTCCGCCATGCGCGCATCCTGGTCGGTCCCGACGCCGGCAATGGTCCTGCCGGCCTGCTGGCCGTCGATCGGGAAGACCTCGTCATCGGGGCCAGCCGCGCGGCCCGCCTCGTCTACGGGCTGACGGACGACCATCTGCGCAACCCGTTTCCCGCCAGCGATCTCGTCGACGGTGAAACGGCGTTGCCCGGCGAGGGGTTGCTTGCCGGCGAGCGCTCCGCCGTGCGCCAGGCGCTGTCGCGCGCCAAGGGCAATGTCTCGGCCGCGGCCCGTCTGCTCGGCGTCAGCCGCGCCACCATGCATCGCAAGATCGCACGACTGGGTCTCGGGCGGGAGAGCTGAGGGGGCTGGTCTTCGGACCAGCCTGGAAAAGCAGCGTTTGCAGGAAGGCCCCGGCGGGTCTGAAGACCAGCTCCCCAAATCTGTCTCACCGATGAGACACATCGTCCCCGCCATCGTGCATCCCCATCCTGACAAGCCATCCCGTCACGCCCATCCTCCCAGCCAGACGACGCCAGTCCCAGAACCTCAATTGGCGCGCTGAAGGAGGAAATTGATGAACAAGCCCGAGATCGTCCGCTCGCCCGGAACGCTGTTCAAGCCCCGCTACGGCAATTTCATCGGCGGCCAATGGCAGGAGCCGCGCAGCGGCAAATATTTCGAGAACACCTCGCCCGTAAACGGCAGGGTCCTCTGCGAGATCGCTCGTTCCGATGCCGCTGACGTCGAAGCCGCCCTCGACGCGGCCCATGCCGCCAAGGACGCCTGGGGCCGCACCAGTGCGACGGAACGATCGCTGCTGCTGCTGCGCATCGCCCAGGTGATCGAAGACAATCTGGAAACGCTCGCTCTGGCCGAGACCTGGGACAATGGCAAGCCGATCCGCGAGAGCACCGCCGCCGATTTGCCGCTCGGCGTCGACCATTTCCGTTATTTCGCCGGCGTGCTGCGTGCCCAGGAAGGCGGCATCTCCGAGATCGACCATGACACCGTCGCCTATCATTTCCATGAACCGCTCGGCGTCGTCGGCCAGATCATCCCCTGGAACTTCCCGCTGCTGATGGCGATATGGAAGCTCGCCCCCGCACTCGCCGCCGGCAATTGCGTGGTGATCAAGCCCGCCGAGCAGACCCCCGCCTCTATCCTGGTCCTGGCCGAACTGATCGGCGACATCCTGCCGCCCGGCGTACTCAACATCGTCAATGGTTTCGGATTGGAAGCCGGCAAACCTTTGGCCTCTTCCAATCGGATCGCCAAGATCGCCTTTACCGGTGAGACCACCACCGGCCGCCTCATCATGCAATATGCCAGCCAGAACCTGATCCCGGTGACGCTGGAGCTGGGCGGCAAGTCGCCCAACATCTTCTTCAAGGACGTCGCTGCCGAAGACGACGATTTCCTCGACAAGGCGATCGAGGGCTTCGTGATGTTCGCCCTCAACCAGGGCGAGGTCTGCACCTGCCCGAGCCGCGCGCTCGTGCATGAAAGCATCTATGACCGCTTCATCGAGAAGGCGCTGAAGCGCGTCGCCGCCATCAAGCAGGGCGACCCGCTCGACCCGACCACCATGATCGGTGCGCAGGCTTCCTCCGAACAGCTCGAGAAGATCCTGAGCTATTTCGATATCGGCCGCCAGGAAGGCGCCGAAGTGCTGATCGGCGGCGAGCGCAACGAACTGCCGGGCGAACTCGCCGGCGGCTATTACGTCAAGCCGACGGTGTTCAAGGGCCACAACAAGATGCGGATCTTCCAGGAGGAGATTTTTGGGCCCGTGGTCTCCGTCACCACCTTCAAGGATGACGAGGAAGCACTCTCCATTGCCAATGACACGCTCTACGGCCTTGGCGCCGGTATCTGGACGCGTGACGGCACGCGCGCCTATCGCTTTGGCCGCGCCATCCAGGCCGGTCGCGTCTGGACCAATTGCTACCATGCCTATCCGGCTCATGCGGCCTTCGGCGGCTACAAGCAGTCCGGTATCGGCCGCGAAAACCACAAGAAGATGCTCGATCACTACCAGCAGACCAAGAACATGCTGGTCAGCTACTCCCCCAAGAAGCTTGGCTTCTTCTGATCCGTGCCGGAGCACTTTGCTCCGGGGATCGCCTTGGCCGCCCGGTTCACGCCGGGCGGCCTTTTTGACAGCGCTGCTGAAGCTAACCGACTATCGTCATTGCGAACACAGTGAGGCAATCCGGATGCCACAACGCGGTACCTGGCGAAGGCTGGATTGCTTTACTGCGTTCGCAAGGACGAGGGGCGCGATGCATTTCGGTACGGGAGAAGCATCATGGACGACATCACTATAGAGCGCGTGACGGCGACACCGGCCGCCCTCGCCCTGATCGCCAGTCTCCAGGCCCGCTACGGCCCCGTGTTGTTCCACCAGTCGGGCGGGTGCTGCGACGGCTCCTCGCCGATGTGCTATCCGCAGGGCGACTTCATCATCGGGGACCAGGACGTGCTGCTGGGCAGTATCGGCGAGGCGCCCGTCTATATCAGCGCGCCGCAATTCGCCGCCTGGAGCCACACCCAGCTGATCATCGACGTGGTGCCGGGGCGCGGCGGCATGTTCTCCCTGGAGAACGGCACGGAAAAACGCTTCATCACCCGTTCGCGTACCTTCTCTGGCGAGGAGATCTGCGTGCTGCCCGCGGCGAGGAGAGGGGCCTGAATATAGTAGGCCGTCCCGCGCCTGATCTTGACAAAAGCACATAATTTCATATCATATGCGATATGAAATTGGTGCTGGATACCAATGTCCTGGTAACGGCTCTGCGAAGCCCCACTGGCGCGTCCGCCGAAGTGCTTCGTTTGGTGCTTCGCGGTCAATTGGCAATGGCTGCCAGTATACCGATATTCCTGGAATATGAGGCGGTCCTGAAGCGGCCAGAGCATCTTGTCGGCTGTGGCATCGATAGCAGTCAGGTCGATCGGTTTCTGGCGGCTTTGGCCGGTGTAATCGAGCCGGTCACCATCCGATTCCTGTGGCGTCCGATCTTACGGGATCCAAATGACGACATGGTGTTGGAAGCGGCCGTCAATGGGCGAGTCGATGCGATCGTGACCTTCAACAGGCGCGATTTCCTGCCCCAGGCGTTGCGGTTCGGACTTGAAATCCAGGCACCGGCCGAGGTGCTCGAAAGGTTGTGACCATGGCTCATTCCAGCAACTATGCTTTGAGAATGCCGACTTCCTTGAAGAAGGCCGTCGAGGAGTTCGCGCGGCAGGACGGCACCACGATCAATCAGTTCATCGTGTCGGCTGTTGCCGAAAAGCTTTCGGCCCTGACCGCAGCGGAGTTCTTTGCACAGCGACGGGCCGATGGTGACATCGATTGGGCATTGGCTTTCCTCAGCCGCGAGGGTGGCGAGGCGCCAGCTGCGGATGACCGGCTGCCCGCCAAATATCATGGCAAGCCGGGAGCCTGAAGGCGGTTTCCCGGGTGCGCGGGCATCACAGCGACATGCGTGTCGCGATGCCCGCTCTTCCCATCCTGGATGTACGGTGCTTCCAGATGCGCGCTGTGATGCCCGCGCACCCGGAATCTTCGCTTACCCGCGCCCGACCAGCGGCATCTTGGTCGCCATCACCGTCATGAACTGCACATTGGCCTCGAGCGGCAGGCCGGCCATGTAGACCACCGCATCGGCGACATGTTTCACGTCGAAGGTCGGCTCGGGCTTGATCGAGCCGTCCGCCTGCGGCACGCCGCCCGGCATCTTGGACGCCATCGGCGTCAGCGTGTTGCCGATGTCGATCTGGCCACAGGCGATGTCATATTTGCGCCCGTCCAGCGACGACGACTTGGTGAGGCCGGTCACCGCATGCTTGGAAGCGGTGTAGGGCGCCGAATTCGGGCGCGGCGCGGTGGCCGAGATCGAGCCATTGTTGATGATGCGCCCGCCGCGCGGTTGCTGCGCCTTCATCACGCGGAAAGCCTCCTTGGTGCACAGGAACACGCCGGTGACGTTGGTATCGATCACCGCCTTCCACTGCTCGAAGGGCAGGTCCTCGATCGGCACGCCGGGAGCGATGGTGCCGGCATTGTTGAAGACGAGATCGACACGGCCGAGGGCGGCGACGGTGGCATCGAACAATGCCGCAACCGAAGCGGGATCGGTGACGTCGGAGGGGATGGCGCGGGCGGAGGCCACCTGCGGGCTTTCGGCGATCGCCGCTTCCAGGGCCTCCTTGCGACGCCCCGTGAACACGACGGACCAGCCATCGGCCAAAAGGGCATGCGCGACGGCCTTGCCGATGCCGCTGGCGGCGCCCGTGACGATGGCGATCTTTCCTTGACCCGACATGGGTTCCTCCCGATTCCAATTCGATTTGTGCTGCAACGCGCAGTCCGGCCCGGCCAGGCGAAGCTACGCATGGCAGGTCGGCGCTTCCGTTGTCTGACAAATATCTCTAATCGGAATTTTCGGATAGGGCGAGCCTCCAAGAGAGACAACATGACAGATCTTCACATCCGTAAGCTTTGCAACGCCCTCATTCCCAATGCGACGCCGTCGTGCTTGGTGCCAGGCGTCGCGGTCGATGCGGCTAGGCGGGTGAGCAGCAAGGCGGGAGGCCTGTGGGTCGGCGGTCGCGTCGAGATCACGCCGGATGGGCTATCCTTCGCCGCCAATGGCCTGAACAAGGCCTTTCACACCGGCCTGCAGCCTGTCCACATCCCGATGGCCGCCATCCGCAAGACCTGGCGGGAATTCGGCTGGGTCACCGGTATCGTCGCCGTCGAGCATGACGAGGGCACGTTTCGTTTCCGCTGCTTTGGTGCCGGCAAGGTCGCGGCGGCGCTGGAAAAACATATCGCGGGGTGGCAGGAGCGGTGATCGATCGCTCGGTGAAAGAGCTTGCCTTGTCCGTAGACTCGCAGCGTTCCAAGATATGGCGCAGAGATCCCTCCCCGAAACCGGGGAAGGATTATTGTGTTTTGTCCGGCTCGGCCGAGATATGCGAAGCAGATAGCCGAGGGCGATAGAGCGTACTTTACCAAGGCGCAGGAGCTCGCCGTTGTGAAGCGCCTCAGTTTCTTACCCCAGGCAGGCGATGATCGTCTCGATCACCCGCTTGGTCTCCTCCGGATCCCTGACGCGGATCGAGTCGACGCCGGCCTCCTTGGCCGCATAGTCGTTGCCGCCCGGGAACAGCGCGTCGCCGGCGAAGATCATCTCCTCGATGGCAATGCCCAGCCGGTCGCGCAGCTTGGCGATGCCATAGGCCTTGTCGATGCCCTGCCGGGTCACGTCGATCGAGGTGGCGCCACCCATGCGCACCGAGAAATCCGGGATCGACTTGTCGAGATAGGTTTTCAGGATGGTGCGCTTCTTGAAATCGGGATCCCAGCTGTGCTTGGCTTCGAGCGGTGCTTCCTGGCCGAGCGCGGACATGGTGATCTGGCTGCCGCGATCCTCGATGCGCTCGCCCCAGATCCGCTCGGGCTTGAAGCCGGCCTGCTCGAAAGCCGCCTCCAGTGCTGCGACGATGCGCTGCTTGTCCTCGGCCGACAGGTCCTCGCGATAGACCGGGACCCAGTTTCCCCCGTCGAAATGGAAGAATTTCGTGCCGCAGGTCGGCAGCAGATGCAGCCGGTCGAAGCGATCACCGGCGGGCAGATTGGCGAGGAACTGCTTTTCGAATTGCGGCCAGTCGCCGCCCGAGATCACGGCGACCTGGGCGACGGTGAGAAGCTGGCCCAGCAGGGCGGCCATCTCGGCATCGATGGCCGATTTGCTCTTGGCAAGCGTGCCGTCGAGATCGAAAATGACGAGTTTCTTCATGAAGAGCTTCGATGTCCCTGGGGAAGGAAAGAGTCCGGCCGTTATAAACGAGTTGGCCGGATGCGCCACTCTACGATGGTACAGTCGGGCTCACCCTTTCGGGGCAGACGCCATAATGCATCCTTCCCTGGGCCCCCAGCATCCTGCCGGCTCCTTGGTGCCGGGGCGTTCGTCAGAAAGAAGAGTCAGCAGGATGCCGGCGGTCCCAGGAAGAGGGCCGGCCGCTCTTCAGTGATCCATACCGGTGATCACCCGCTCCACCGCCTCCACGCTGGTCTGCTTGGGGTCGATGTCGTCGGCGACGACGCGCCCGCGGCGCATGACCACGATACGGTCAACCACCTGGAAGACATGGTGGATGTTGTGGGCGATGAAGATGCAGGAATGGCCGGAACTGCGGGCATTGCGCACGAAATTCAGGACGCCCTGCGTCTCCGCCACGCCCAGATTGTTGGTGGGCTCGTCGAGAATGATCAGGTCGCTGTCGAAATGCATGGCGCGGGCGATGGCCACCGCCTGGCGCTCGCCGCCGGAGAGCGAGCCGATCGGCGTGGTCGGTGCGATGTTCTTGGAGATGCCGACCCTTTTCAGCAGCGTGGTCGCCACCTCGTTCATCTTGGCCTGGTCGAGGCGGTTGAGGAAGCGTGGTCCCTTGATCGGCTCGCGTCCCAGGAAGAGGTTGCGGGCGATCGAGAGTTGCGGCACCAGGGCCGAATCCTGGTAGATCGTCTCGATGCCCTGGGCGATCGCATCGGTGGTGGAGCGCATCTCCACCTTCTTGCCGCGCACGAAGATGTCGCCCGAGGTGGCCGCCACCGCCCCCGACAGGATCTTGATCAGGGTCGACTTGCCCGCCCCGTTATCGCCGAGCAGCCCGACGATCTCGCGCCGGTTCACCGTGAGGGTGACATCCTCGATGGCGCGGATGCGGCCATAGGACTTGGCGATGTTCTGCATGCGGATGAGTTCGCTGGTCTCAGCCATCGCTCACCTCCCTTCCTGATGCCGGCGGTCGAGCCATGAATGCAGGGCCATCATGCCCAGGATGATCGCGCCGATGAAGATGTTGTAGGCCAGGCCCGGCACGCCGATCAGCACGATGCCGTTGCGCATCACCCGCAGGATGAAGATGCCGAGCACCGTGCCGATGATGGTGCCTCGGCCGCCGGTGAGCGCGGTACCCCCGATCACCACCATGGCGATCACCTCCAGCTCATAGCCCGTGCCCGAATTGGGATTGGCCGAGGAGGTGCGGATGGAGGAGATGATGCCGGCCAGGGTCGAAAGCACGGAGCACAGGATGAAGAGCCAGACCTTGGTGGCGTCGACATTGACGCCGCGGGCACGGGCCGCATTGGGATTGCCGCCGGCCGCCTGGATCCAGTTGCCGGCCTTGGTCTTGGTCAGGACATAGCCAAGCACGATGGCGGCGATGGCGAACCAGAGCAGGGACATGTAGACGCGAAAGCTGCCGACATAGAAGGTGCCGACCAGGATCTCGGCCAGCGGCTGGTCGACGGCGTTCCAGGTGCGCTGGGGAAAGCCGTTGGTGACGAAGAGGGCCGTGCCGCGCACCACCAGCAGCATGCCGAGCGTCACCAGGAAGGACGGGATCTTCAGCCTGGTGACGAAGAGGCCGTTTACCCAGCCGATCAGCGCCGCGACGACGAGCGCGACCAGGAAGGCGGCCCATAGCGGGGTCGCGCCGGAGTTGAACAGCGTCCACATCAGCACCGGCGAGAAGCCGAAGAGCGAGCCGACCGAGAGATCGAATTCGCCCGAAGTCATCAAGAGCGTCATTGCCAGGGCGATCAGGCCGAGCTCGACGGTGAAGGCCAGGATGTTGCTCAGATTGTCCGCGGAGAGGAAATCGGGGTTGATGCCGCCGAAGATGGCGAGTTCGACGACCAGGAGCACGAAGGGGCCGAATTCCGGCCGGGCGATCGCGCGCTGGAGCAGGGAGCGTTGTTCCACGAGAAGTCCTTGGCGGGTGATGGTGGCGGATGCGGAAGGGCGCTTCGGGGGCGGTGTGGCGATATTGAGATTGGCTCGACTTTTGTCATTGCCGGGCTTGACCCGGCAATCCAGCCTGCCGCGCAGGTGGTGTCCCGGCCGCCTGGATGCCCGGGGCAGGCCCGGGCATGACAACGGTCGGTGTCTCCCACGATATCAAAAGAGGTCACCGCGCTGGACAGCCATTCCCGGCCGTCCGCGCCTGTGAATGCCCTATTTCTTGCCGCTCAGGATGTCGTCATATTGCTGGGCGGCATCCTTCTCATAGAGCGCGCCGGTGATGACGTTGAAGCCGGGGCGGATGCCGCTGGAGGCCATGGCCGCCATCGACAGGGCGATATAGCTGGTCGCCTGCGGGTCCTGCCACTGCGCGGCGTTGACATAGCCGTTCAGCACTTCCTGGGTGGTGTCGAGCGAATTGCCCCAGCCGACGACCGGGATTTCGCCGGGCTTGACACCGACCTGGTCGAACACCCGCTTGATCGAACCGGTGACGAGGTCGCCAAGGCCGATGATCGCCTTGATCTTCTTGCGGTTGGTGGTGAGGTAGTCGGTCATGCGCGAGATGACCTCGGCCTGGTCGAGCGTGGCCTCGGTGACTTCCCAGGTGATGCCGAGCGGCTTGAACACGCTGGAAATTCCCTGTTCCTCCTGCACGCCATAGGTGGCACCGGGGATTTCCACCGGCATCCAGACGAAATCGCCCGACTTCACCAGCTTCTTGTCGACCAGATATTGGGCCCAGGCCGCACCGAACTTGACATTGTCGCCGCCGACATAGGCGCCGAACTTGGCCTGCGGGTCGGGCGTGTTGAAGTTGATGATCGGGATCTTCTTGGCGTTGGCTTCCTCGACCACCTTGATCAGGCTGCCAGGATCCGGGCTGGTGGTGACGATGCCGGCGGCACCCGCCGCGATCGCCGCGCGCACCGCTTCCTGATGGGAGGCAACGTCGCCATTGTGGAAGGAGGTGTTGACCGTGTTGCCGGTGTCACTGGCCCATTGCTTGGCGCCTGCCAGGAAATAGGTCCAGACCGGGTCGGCCGGGCCGCCATGGGATATCCAGTAGAAGGTCTTCGGGGCGGCCTGCGCCATCGGGAGGGAGGCTGCCAGCGCCATTATCGCGCCGGCAACAGCCAAGACGAATTTCCTGATCATGGGAGTGCCTTGCTCGTGTTCCGGGTCTCTGGAGGACCAACGGGCACAATCATTGCAATTGTATTACGATTAATCAATGCGATCTTTGATATGAGATCGTATCATCGCAGAGCATTCTTTGGGGTGATCCAAAGAAACGGCTCTATTTTACTTCAAAGGGTTATCTTGCGATGCGGAAATTATTTGCTGCAATGCATCAAAGTTAACGCGCTATCGTTCGGCTGGGCCTGAATGCTGCCGATCTGAAGCGCTTTGATAAACAAAAAGCCCTTCCCTGGGGAGGGAAGGGCCGTGATCAATTTCAAATTCGATGCGAACCGCATCAGACGCCCAGCTTGCGCTTGCGGCTGCCGAGGGTGCGCAGGCGCAGGGCGTTGAGCTTGATGAAGCCGGCGGCGTCGCGGTGGTCATAGGCCACGGCGCCTTCCTCGAAGGTGACGAGGTCCTGGCTGTAGAGCGAGTTGGGGCTCTCGCGGCCGATGACATGCACGCCGCCCTTGTAGAGCTTGAGGCGGACCGAGCCGGTCACCGCTTCCTGGCTCTTGTCGATCAGGGCCTGCAGCATTTCGCGCTCGGGCGAGAACCAGAAGCCATTGTAGATGAGCTCGGCATATTTCGGCATCAGCTCATCCTTGAGATGCGCGGCGCCGCGGTCCAGCGTGATGCTTTCGATGGCGCGATGGGCCGGCAGCAGGATGGTGCCGCCGGGCGTCTCGTACATGCCGCGCGACTTCATGCCGACGAAGCGGTTCTCGACCAGGTCGAGGCGGCCGATGCCGTTGATGCGGCCGAGTTCGTTGAGCTTGGCGAGCAGGGTGGCCGGGCTCATCTTCACGCCGTCGATGGCGACGGCGTCGCCCTTCTCGAAGTCGATGGTGATGACGGTGGGGGTATCCGGCGCATCTTCCGGATTGACCGTGCGCGAATAGACGTAATCGGGCACTTCGACCGCCGGATCCTCCAGCACCTTGCCCTCGGAGGAGCAGTGCAGCAGGTTGGCGTCGACCGAGAAGGGAGCCTCGCCGCGCTTGTCCTTGGCGATCGGGATCTGGTGCTCCTCGGCGAACTTGATCAGGGCTTCGCGCGAGCGCAGGTCCCATTCGCGCCAGGGGGCGATGATGGTGACGTCGGGCTTGAGGGCATAGTAGCCGAGCTCGAAGCGCACCTGGTCGTTGCCCTTGCCGGTGGCGCCGTGGCAGACGGCGTCGGCCCCGGTCTTCTCGGCGATCTCGATCTGCTTTTTGGCGATCAGCGGGCGGGCGATCGAGGTGCCGAGCAGGTAGACCCCCTCATACTGGGCATTGGCGCGGAACATCGGGAAGACGTAGTCGCGCACGAATTCCTCGCGCAGGTCTTCGATGTAGATGTTTTCCGGCTTGATGCCGAGCAGCAACGCCTTCTGGCGCGCCGGCTCCAATTCCTCGCCCTGGCCGAGATCGGCGGTGAAGGTGACGACCTCGCAATTATAGGTGGTCTGCAGCCATTTCAGGATGATCGAGGTGTCGAGGCCACCGGAATAGGCGAGCACCACCTTCTTGACGGATTTGGACATCTAGGGAGCTTTCGGGTTGGGATTGGCGCCGGGCGGAGAACCCGGCGACGAAAATCGCGCGCGACTATAGTCAGCCGGTGCGACAAGACAAGCATGGCGAGCGCTTTCTAGCGCGGCCTGTCCGGAGCGTGCCAGTCAAGAAAACTGATGGATGACAGCAAGGTCCTTGAAGTGTCCACGCCGAAAGGCACGGCACAAGGAGGGGCGATCGCCACAGCCTGATCGCGAAATGGAACGGGATCGCCCCTCCAATGCCGGGCTATCGCCGCACATCACGGCCGATGAGCCAGTCGCCGGCGCTCTCCGAAAGTCAGACGTCCTCGGCAAGCTCGGTGATCTCCGAGAACTTGACCCCGGCCGCGGCGGCCAGCAGGGACAGGCGCTCGCTTACCGCCTCGCTGTCCGGCACGCGGGCCGAACGGCCGACCTCCAGCCGCAGGCGGTTCGAGCCGATCGACAGGCGCGAATTCGCCAGCACGGCGGGCGTGCCGCCGGACAGGCGATAGGCCACCAGCAGAGCCCGTCCGAGGATCTCGGCGCGGCGGCGTTCCGCCGGCGACAGCAGTTTCAGCGCCCCAGCGAGATAGGGGGCGTCGAGCCGTCCGGCGTGGCGGGCGTGGAGCGCGATGGCCAGGAAGGCTCGCTCCGGGTGGTCCAGGCCGATGAAGGGAAATTGCAGCACGCGGCGGTGGCTTTCCTCCGCCCGGATGTCGGGATGGTCGCGCCAGCCCAGATCCGAAAGCGCACACAAGGTGACGCGCAGGCGCTTTTCGGCCGGGCTTTCGTCCGCGAACAGACCCTCGGTCCAGGCAACCAAAGCGGGCGGAAAGTCGGGGACGCGCGAACCCGGCAGCCCGATCAACTGGGCACCCTCGACCAGCGGATCGAGATAGCGCTCCTCGGCATCGAGTTGCGAATAGAGCCAGCCTTCCCGCAGGCCGAGGGCGGAGAACACCACCTCGTCCGGCGCCAGATATTTGAGCACGCGGTCCAGCACCAGGGCGGCGGCGGGCATGGTGCGGGCGCGCCGGCGCGATATGCCCGGCAATTCGGCGATCTTGGCGAGGGGCAGGCGCAGCAATGTCTTGGCAAAGGCGCGGGCCTCGCTCGCCGGGATGCGATAGCCATGCACCACCGGGACCGGGGCGGCATGCGTTGCCATATGGGCCTTGGCGAAGGTCCGCCAGCCTCCGCCGACCGCAAAGAAAATCGGCTGCTTCAGGAAGGAAGTCGGCGTCTTCTCCTTCAGCAGCGCATCGATCCGCCGCTTCGCATCGTCCGGACCCTGCATCAGCGCTTCGACCGGCAGGGCTCCCAGGGGGAAACTGACCCAGTCCTCGCCGACCCGGTCATCCAAGGCAGCGGCCAGTTCCAGGCTGCCCCCGCCCATGTCGCCGACGATGCCGACGGGACGGTGGAAGCCGGAGATCACGCCGAGCGCCGCAAATCGGGCCTCTTCGGCGCCGCTGAGGATACGCACATCGATGCCCGCCTCCGTCCGGATGGCCTCGACCAGGTCCTTGCCGTTCTCGGCCCGGCGCACTGCCTCCGTCGCGGTGGCATCGAGACGGGCAACGCCCATGGCGTCGGCCACGGCGCGGAAACGGCGCACGGCCTCGACCGTCCGGCGGAAGCCCTCCACGGAGATCAGGCCGGTCTGCGCCAGGCCTTCGCCGAGACGGCAGAGCGATTTTTCATTGAAACGCGGCAGCGGGGCGCGGCCGAGCTGGTCGTAGACCACGAGGCGGACCGAATTGGAGCCGATGTCGATGATGCCGTAATGGGCCCGATCGAGGCGTCCCGCCCGCTTTGGATCGAGGTCGAGCGGGCGATGAATGGCTGCCGTGCCGGTGCTGGTCCCCATGAAGCGCTCCCCAATGCATGCCGGGAATCTGGTGTTGGTCCCAGAATTGCGTGCAAGGGATCATGGAGGAACCGGGCCGCTTCGTCCATCCGCAGCGGTGAGTGGGACATGGCCCATCGCCGGGAACGTCTTTTCAGATCCGCTCACCCGTCAGCCGGTGGGCGAGCATCTCGATGAAGAGACGGGTCCGTGCCGGGGTGCCGACATTGGCGGGCCAGACCGCACTCACGGGGGTCGGTGGCGGCTCGTAGTCCGTCAGAAGCAATTCCAGCTGGCCGTCATCGACCTCTTGGCGCACCTGCCAGAGCGGTGCGATGCCGATGCCGGCACCGAGAAGGACAGCGGCATTGGCGGCGGCGGCGTCATTGCATTTCAAGGGGCCCTTGACCGGGATGCGCACAAGGCCGCCGTCGACCAGGAAGGGCCAGGCATCGCCCTCCGGTCCGATGGTGCGGATGACGCATAGATGCGTCGAGAGATCGGCGGGGGTACGCGGATAGCCATGCCGCATCAGATAGGCAGGGGCAGCCACGATGACACGGCGAAGCTGCGTGATTCGTCGGGACCGCAGGCTGGAAGCGCCGAGATCGCCAACCCGGATCGCGACGTCCAAGCGCTCCTCGATCAGGTGGGAGAGGGCGTCGTCGAGCACGAAATCGATCTCGACTTCCGGAAAGCGCTGGGCGAATGCCACCGCGGTCGGCACCACGAAGCGAGAGGCAAAATGGATCGAGGCGCTGATACGGAACAGGCCGCCGATGCGTTGCGCCTCGCGCCGGGCTTCCGACCGGGCATCGTCGATGTCCTTCAGGGCGGCGCGCAAGCGCTCGCGCAGGACCATCCCGGTCGGCGTCGTCTGCAGGCGTCGCGTCGTTCGCCGGATGAGCTCGACACCCAGTTCCTCCTCGAGCGACGCGATCGCCCGGCTGACCGCCTGCAGGGATCGGTTCAGATGATGGGCAGCGGCCGTGAGGCTGCCGCGTTCGACCGTCTCGACGAAGGCTTCATATTGCTCGATGCTGGCCATATTATCACAAAATTCGGAATAATTATTCAATAATAATAGCTATTATCACTCCATTAGGATGGATGCAAAATCGCACCTGATCTTCGCATCGGGAAACAGCGCCATGTCTTCCATCTCGACATCTTCCATCTCGACATCTTCCATCTCGACGTCTTCCATCTCGACCACCGAGGCGGGACCGACGCCGGCCGAACCGGTTTCCGGTCTGCCCGCCGGACTCACATTCCTGTTCGCTGTCTCCGTCGCGATCGCCGTGCTTGGTCTTTTTGCGTCGCAATCGCTCATCGGCCTGATTGGCCCTGCCTTCGATTTCAGTGCCAGCGAAGCGGGGTTCGTCACCACGCTTACCTTGCTCGGTTACGCCAGCGGTCTGTTTCTCCTGGTGCCTCTGGCCGACATCGTCGAAAATCGAAGCCTGATCGTCGCGACGCTGGCGGTCGAGGCAGTCGCCCTGGCGGCTGTCGCCTGTGCGCCGACACCCGCTTGGTTCCTGGCTGCTTGCTATGTCTGCGGCCTGGCGGCGAGTGCCATCCAGATGATGGTGCCGGCCGCTGCCCAGTTGAGTTCGCCCGCCTGTCGCGGTCGGGTCGTCGGCAATGTAATGAGCGGCCTGATGATCGGCATTCTGCTCTCGCGGCCTGCCGCCAGTCTCGTGGCGGAGATCGCAGGCTGGCGCTGGTTCTATGGCGGCCTTGCCGTTCTCGTCGCCGTCCTCGCGGCGATCCTGGCCTTCGTCATCCCACGCCGTCAGCCGGCGGGCACCGTGAGCTATGCGCGGCTGATCGGGTCGCTGTGGACGATACTGCGCCAGGAGCCGGTATTGCGGCGGCGTGCGGCCTACCAGGCGCTATGCATGGGTGCCTTCGGCGTGTTCTGGACGTCTGTGGCGCTTCGTCTCGCTCAGGCCCCCTTTGGTCTCGGCCAGACCGGAATCGCCCTGTTCGCCTTCGCCGGTGCTGCGGGTGCCGTGGTGGCGCCGCTCGCCGGACGTGCGGGAGACAAGGGGAGGACGCGCGGCGCCACCCTGCTCGCTCATCTCGCCGTGATCGGCGCCATGGTCCTGGCCCAGATCGGCGGCGACTTCCTGGCGCGCGGGGCATCGCCGGGAGCGTTCCATGGCGCGCTTGCGACCTTGGTCGCCGCTGCGGTTCTGCTCGACCTTGGCGTCGTCGGCGACCAGACCCTGGGGCGGCGCGCCATCAATTTGTTGCAGCCGGAGGCGCGCGGGCGTGTCAACGGCCTGTTCACGGGTCTGTTTTTCATCGGGACGTCGACAGGGGCGGGGCTGTCGGGCTTTGCCTGGGTCCATGCCGGCTGGCCTGGCATATGTGCGGTGGGCGCGGCCTTCGGCGTCGCGGCGCTCATCACCTTTCTCACGGAGCAGGCCGGGGGCGGCGCCTCTCGAGGCTGAATGGCTCGCTTCTGCCGCCCGTCACAGCTTGCGGAGCGAGACCTGCTCGATGTCGTGGCTGTCGCCCTTGCGCAGGATCAGGTCGGCACGCGGGCGGGTCGGCAGGATATTCTCGATCAGGTTGGGCTGGTTGATGCGGCTCCACAGGCCGAGGGCGGTCTCCAGCGCTTCGGCCTCGGTTAGGTCGGCATATTTGCGGAAGAAGGAGAGCGGATTGCGGAAGGCCGTCTCGCGCAGGGTCATGAAGCGCTCGACATACCAGCGCCTCAGCAGCGCCACCTCGGCATCGAGATAGATGGCGAAGTCGAAGAAGTCCGAGGTGAAGGGGATCGCCTTGCCGTCGCGGGGCAGGCGGGCTGGCTGCAGCACGTTGAGCCCTTCGACGATCAGGATGTCGGGCTGGTCCACCGTGACGATCTCGCCCGGCACCACGTCGTAGACGAGATGGGAATAGACCGGCGCCGTGACCTTGCCCTGGCCGGCCTTGATGTCGGCCAGGAAGCGCAGCAGGCGCTGGGTGTCGTAGCTTTCCGGAAAGCCCTTGCGTTCCATCAGGCCGTGTTCGCGCAGGAAGGCGTTGGGGAACAGGAAGCCGTCGGTGGTGATCAGGTCCACCTTCGGCGTGTTGGGCCAGCGCGTCAGCAATTGGCGCAGCACGCGGGCGGTGGTCGACTTGCCGACCGCGACCGAGCCGGCCACGCCGATGAGATAGGGCACCTTGCCCTGGCTGGTGCCGAGAAAGCGCTGGGTGGCGCGGTGCAGCCCCTGCGTCGCCGCGACATAGAGCGAAAGCAGGCGCGACAGAGGCAGGTAGATTTCTTCGACATCGGTCAGCGAGACCGGGTCGTTGAGGGCGCGCAGGCGGTCGAGCTCGGCCGCCGTCAAGGTCATCGGCGTGTCGGCCCTCAGCTTGGCCCATTCGCTGCGGGTGAACACCGAATAGGGAGACACGGGCGACTTCACGAGCTGGTCCATGGCGTTTGCCTGCCCCTCAACTGTCGGCGTCATCGAGGACGGGACGCTTTTTCAGCAAGGCCGGATTGGCCGGTGCGCCGCTCGAGCTCCTGCAGGACTGCAGCGAGCGGGATGTCGCGCGCCTTGAGGCCGACGAGCAAATGATAGAGCACGTCGGCGGCCTCGGCGACGATCGGGCCTTCCTCGCCCTCGGTGAGGGCGATGACGAGTTCCACCGCCTCCTCCCCGAACTTCTTGGCGGCACGTGGCGGTCCGCCGGCCAGCAGCTTGGCCGTCCAGGACTGCTCCGGCGGTGCCTTGGCCCGCTCGGCCACCCGAGCCTCGAGATCGGTCAAGGAAAAGCTCATGCTGCCAATCCGTCGAGACGCATCGGCAGGCCCGCCTTGGCCATATAGGCCTTGGCCTGCCGGATCGAGAAGGTACCGAAATGGAAGATCGAGGCGGCGAGAACCGCGCTGGCATGGCCGTCGCGCACGCCCTCGACCAGATGTTCGAGCGTGCCCACGCCGCCCGAGGCGATCACCGGCACGCCGACCCTGTCGGCGATCGCACGGGTGAGATCGAGGTCGAAGCCGATCTTGGTGCCGTCGCGGTCCATGGAGGTGAGCAGCAATTCGCCGGCACCGAGCCGCACGACATCCTCGGCGAAGGCGATGGCGTCGATGCCGGTCGGGCGGCGCCCGCCATGGGTGAAGATCTCCCAGCGGGCTGCCTCGCCTTCGGTCGAGACCCTCTTGGCGTCGATGGCGACGACGATGCATTGCTGGCCGAACTTCTCGGCTGCACGGGCTACGAACTGCCTGTCGGCGACCGCGGCCGAATTGATCGAGACCTTGTCGGCGCCGGCGAGAAGGAGCTGGCGGATGTCTTCCACCGCCCGCACGCCGCCGCCGACGGTGAGCGGCATGAAGCAGGCCTCGGCGGTGCGGCTGATCACGTCGAGCAGCAGGCCGCGATTCTCATGGGTGGCGGCGATGTCGAGGAAGCACAATTCGTCGGCGCCGGCCTGATCATAGGCGCGCGCACTCTCGACCGGATCGCCGGCATCAACGAGATCGACGAAGTTCACGCCCTTGACGACACGGCCGTCCTTGACGTCGAGGCAGGGGATCACGCGGGCTTTGAGCATCGACCTTCTTGACCGAGATTGCGGGCCGTTGGTGGCACCATGACAGAATTATAGAGGAAAATCACGAGAGGATGGTCATCCCGTGCGCGATGCAACATGAAATGTTGCGGCGCAGACACGGGACCGTTTCCAGAATGAAACTCATTCGGCACGCTGCCCCGTGTCTGCAGCGCATCACTGCGTGCTGCACTGCGCACGGGATGACCCGCCCTCTCAGGCCCCCCTTCTCAACAGGGCGAGAGCCTCATGCGGGTCGAGGCGGTGGTCATAGAGCGCGCGGCCGGCAATGGCGCCCTCGAGCAGTGCGGCATCGGGCTGGACCAGGCGCTCGACGTCGGCGATCGAGGCAAGGCCGCCCGAAGCGATCACCGGGATCGAGACCGCCCGGGCCAGGGCCAGCGTGCCGTCCCAGTCGATGCCCTTGAGCATGCCGTCCCGCGCGATATTGGTGTAGATGATGGCGGAGACGCCGGCATCCTCGAAGCGCTTGGCGATTTCCTCCGCGGTCACGGTGGAGACCTCGGCCCAGCCCTCGACCGCGACGAGGCCGTCGCGCGCGTCGAGACCGACGGCGATCTGTCCCGGAAAGGCCTTGGCAGCTTCCTTGACGAAGGCCGGATCGCGTACGGCGGCAGTGCCGATGATCACCCGCGCGATGCCCTTGTCGAGCCAGGCCGCCACGGTCGTGAAGTCGCGGATGCCGCCGCCGAGCTGCACCTTCATGGTGCAGGCGGCAAGGATGCGCTCCACGGCTGCCGAATTCATCGGCTTGCCGGCGAAGGCGCCGTCGAGGTCGACGACGTGGAGGTGGGAAAAGCCCATATCCTCGAAGGCGATCGCCTGTTCGGCCGGATCGTCGTTGAAGACGGTGGCCTGGGCCATGTCGCCCTGGACGAGGCGCACGCAGCGCCCTTCCTTGAGATCGATTGCAGGAAAGAGGATCACGGGCGCCACCGCAGGAAGTTGGCGATCAGGGCCAGGCCGAGGGCCTGGCTCTTTTCGGGATGAAACTGGGTTCCCACCATGTTGGCACGGCCGATCATGGCCGTGACCGGGCCGCCATAATCGGCCTCGGCGATCACGGCGGCCGGATCGGCAGCCGCCAGATGATAGGAATGGACGAAATAGGCGTGCAGGCCGGAAGGACCGGTCGGGATGCCGGCAAGGAGAGCGTGCTCGCGCCTAGCGGACAGCGTGTTCCAGCCCATATGCGGCACTTTGAGAGCGGGATCCGCAGGCTGGATCGCCTTGACGTCGCCGCCGATCCAGCCGAGCCCTTCGGTGGTCTCGAATTCGAGCCCGCGTTCGGCCATCAGCTGCATGCCGACGCAGATGCCGAGGAAGGGGCGTCCCTTGGCGGTCACGGCATGGCCGAGCGCCTCGATCATGCCGGATACGGCAGTCAGGCCGCGCTTGCAGTCCGCATAGGCGCCCACGCCCGGCAGCACGACATGATCGGCGCCGGCCACCCGCTCGGGATCACTGGTCACTTCGATGGCGACGGGCAGGCCGGCTTCGGCTGCGGCGCGTTCGAAGGCCTTGCGGGCGGAATGCAGATTGCCCGAGCCATAGTCGATGATGGTTGCGATCAAGGCTTTGTTCCATGCGGTTCGGGAAAGACGCCGAGCACGTTCGGCGAGCCGCTGTTCCGGCCCAGGGCCGAGGACCAGGGGCCGGGGAATTCCTGTCCGGGAGGGTGCGTGCCTGCCGTCGGCGGGTTCCGGGCAGCCGGAACGGCGAGGGAACGACCTTCGAAATGGCGCTGTTCGGCTTCCGCGAGGGTATGGCCGGAGGCGATGCCGCTGAAGCGCCAGCCCTGGCGGCGCATGGTCCAGGCGCGCAGGGCATTCGCATCCAGGGCAAAGCACAGGCTGACCAGCAGGGAGACGATTCCGGCGGCACGCTGGTCCAGGGAGAACGCCGATGTCAGCACGGCGAGCGCCACCTGCAGCCCCAGCCAGGCCAGGAAGACCAGCCACATCCTGCGCCACAGCAGCCAGACCGGCGTGACCAGAAAGGCGCCGAAGCTGAAGCCGTCCTTGACGAAGACGGACTTGTCGGCGGCCTCCAGCGTGTCGGGAGCGGTCTTGGCGGGCTCGAAAACGAACCAGCTCGGCATCGTCTCAGCCTCCGAGCTTGCCCTTGGTGGTCGGCAATTGGCCTTCCAGGCGCGGGTCGATGGCGACAGCCGACTTCAGGGCGCGGGCCAGCGCCTTGAAACAGCTTTCGGCGATATGATGGGCATTCGAGCCATAGAGCGTCTCGACATGCAGCGTGATGCCGGCATTCATGGCGAAGGCCTGGAACCATTCGCGCACCAGTTCGGTGTCGAAGGTGCCGATCTTCTCGCGCGGGAAATCAACCTTGAACACCAGGAAGGGGCGGCCGGAGATGTCGATGGCGGCGCGTGTCAGCGTCTCGTCCATCGGCAGATAGGCATCGGCATAGCGCGTGACGCCCTTGAGGTCGCCCAGCGCCTTGCGGATGGCCTGCCCCAGGGCGATGCCGGTATCCTCGACGGCATGGTGGTCGTCGATATGCAGGTCGCCCTTGGTGCGCACGGTGATGTCGATCAGCGAATGGCGGGCGAGCTGGTCGAGCATATGGTCGAAGAAGCCGACGCCGGTGGCGATGTCGTGCTTGCCCGTGCCGTCGAGTTCGACGGTCACGGACACCGACGTTTCATTGGTGACGCGCTCGATCGACGCGCTGCGCATGACTGACCCCGCTGGAACCTTGTGCCGGAAGGCGCTGGCGACTTTCGGCATGGGCGATGCAACGACAAGGAGGGCGCGGGCCGGGTTCGAAGGTCGAGCCCGGCCACACCCCGAGAGGCAGCCTTATAGCGGGGCGGCGGGTGCGGGGAAAGCCCGTATTGTGCGGTGCATTCACGCAGAAAGGTGCTCTGCGATACAGCGCGTCCATGGCATCATGCTTAACTGGGGCAGTGACCGGGCATTGGTGCCCGTTGAGGAGGATGGGGCATGGGCCGCCGCGCTGAGTTTGCAGTATCGAGGAGAGCCTTGATGATCCTTGGCTTGCTCGCCGCCATGCCATTGCCGGCGGAGGCCGCGCCCAAGCCCAAATCGAGCGACGCCAGATCGACGGATGCGAAGCCGGCCGAGAAGGCGAAATCGGCTCCGAGCGCCGTGTCCCAGGCCTCCGCCCGCTTCGGCTTCGACCTCCTCGTTGCGCTGGGCAAGACAGCGGCAGGCGAGCCCAATCTCGCGGTTTCTCCGGCCAGCCTCGCCGCCGCCTTCGCGCTGCTCGATCTCGGGGCCAGCCCGAAGCTCCATGCCGCGCTGCTCAAGACGCTGCGGCTCGAAGGCAAGGCCGGCGATTTCGCCAAACTGCGCCAGGCCTTGTCGCCCCTGATCGCGGGCGGCAAGGACGAAAGCCCGCTGACCGGTATCGGCGCGGTCTATTTCGACCGGGACGCCACCCCCAAGCCGGCCGCTTTGGCGAAGCTGAAGCAGGCGGGCGCAACGGTGGAGGTCACCGATATCGCCAGTCCGGCAACGCGCGATGCCATCAACGCCCTGGTCAAGGAGCGCACGCGCGGCCTCATTCCCAGCCTCATCGACAATCCCTTGCATGGGGGCAGCCTCGTCCTGCTCAACGCCCTTCATTTCAAGGATGAGTGGCGCATGGCCTTCGATCCCGCCCAGACCGGCGAGGCCGATTTCCATCGTGCCGATGGCGGTCCGGCCAGGGTGGCGATGATGCATTCGGGCTCGGCGTCGCGGCTGGCCCGCCAGGAGGGGCGCTTCGTCGGCGTTTCCCTGCCCTACCGCACCAAGGGCTACGCGTTGATCCTGATCACCACAACGGACAAGCCGGCCGGCCTTGCCGATTTTTCGGAGGTTTCGGGCTGGCTGACGGGGGAAGGGTTCGCCGAGACGACCGGCACCGTCGCCCTGCCGCGCCTCACCATCAAGGCCGGGGGCGACCTCAGGGCCAGCCTGGACGGCCTCGGGCTCGATCCGGCCGCGGGGGCGCCGGACGCGCTGCGCCAGTTCTCGGCCAAGCCGCAGAAGATCGACGAGATCATCCAGAAGGTCGCCATCGCCATCGACGAGAAGGGAACCGAAGCGGCGGCGGCCACGGCCATCACCTCCCGCAGCCTTGCCGACAAGCCCGAGCTCGCCTTCGTCGCCGACAAGCCCTTCCTGTTCGCCTTGCGTGACGAGGCGAGCGGCCAGACCCTGATGGCCGGCTATGTCGGCGACGCATCCAAGGCGCAATAGGTTCCTGGAGGGGCGATCCGGAGAGTCTGACCGAAAATCTGTAAAACTCGCGTTTTGCCATTGCCGGGCTTCGTCCCAGCTCCAGCGCCGCAATCTCAACAAGCGGTGGTATCTGGATGCCCGGGACAAGCCCGGGCATGACAAAACTGAGCTTTTCTCGGCTCTGTTCGCGATTATTGAGTCAGGCTCTGGAGATCGACCCTCGTCGATGCCTCCCGCTCTCGATCAAATTCTTTTTGTCGTAAGCCGTCCCGGCGTCTGTTGCGGCGCGGCGTCGACAGCTATCTAACTAGCAGTCCTTTTTCGAGACCCTGGAAATCCGAGGAACTGCCTGATGAAGCTCAACGTTGCCGTGCAGATGGACCCGATCGAGCGCATCAACATCAAGGGGGATTCCACTTTTGCCCTGATGCTGGAGGCCCAGGCGCGCGGCCATGCGCTGGCGGTCTATACGCCCGATACCCTGTCCCAGCGCGACGGCATCGTCTCCGCGCAGGTCAGGCCGGTCACCGTGCAGGATGTCGAGGGCGATCACGTCAAGGCCAGCGCGGAAAGCCGTACCGACCTTTCCGGCTTCGACGTGGTGCTGCTGCGCCAGGACCCGCCCTTCGACATGGCCTATGTCACCACCACCCACATGCTCGAGCGCATCCATCCCAAGACATTGGTGGTGAACGATCCCTTCCACGTGCGCAACGCGCCGGAGAAGATCCTGGTCACCGAGTTTCCGGACCTGATGCCGGCCACGCTGATTACCCGCGACCGCGTCGAGATCGAAGCCTTCCGGGCCGAACATGGCGACGTCGTGATGAAGCCGCTCTATGGCAATGGCGGTGCGGCCGTGTTCAAGGTGAGCAGGCAGGATCCGAATTTCGGCTCGCTCTACGATCTCTTCGCCTCTCTGTCGCGCGAGCCCTGGGTGGTGCAGCATTTCCTGCCCAAGGTCTCGGAGGGCGACAAGCGCATCATCCTGGTCGACGGTGTCGCTGCCGGCGCTGTCAATCGGGTGCCGCAACCGGGCGACATTCGCTCCAACATGGTGCGCGGCGGCGCCGCCAAGCCGACCGACCTGTCGCCGCGTGAACGGGAAATCTGCGAACGAATCGGACCGACACTGCGCGACAAGGGCTTGCTGTTCACGGGAATCGACGTGATCGACGGCCATCTCACCGAGATCAACGTGACTTCGCCGACAGGCCTGCGGGCGATCAAGCGGCTCGGTGGCCCGGATCTGGCCGCCCAGATCTGGGATGCGATCGAGGAAAAGCGCCGCTGAGTGTCTTTTGCGTGCATTTCTGTGCGGCTTCCGTAGGGAAAGCCGCACTTTGCGGTGGCGCCTGCGGGCAAATCATGCCCTAATATTCCACGGTTGTTTCGACCAGCAAATAACTGTGTCCGATGCATCGTGATCCAGGAGGAATGCACGCCGATGTCTGATCTGGCTACCTACGTCGCTGATATCAAGAAATACACGTCCAGTGTGAACGAAGCCGCTGCTGCCGGCATCGTGAAGCATCTCGGCATTGCTCTGCGTAATCGTGATTCTTCGCTCGTTGCCGGCAAGGACCCTACCGAACTTGCTCGTGTCCGCGACAGCTTCCTCAAGAAGAAGCTCGCCTTGACGGATGCCGACGACAAGCTTGACGCGGCCGTTGCCGCAGTGATCGAGAAGCTCAAGGCCGACAATTCGAAGTCGCGCGTGACGGTCTATTATCTCCTCGCCGAGCACTTCAAGAAGCTCGACCTCTTTGTGAAATCCGCCTGATTCTTGCCGCGGCGCGTCCATCGCGCCGCTCGCTCGGGTAACTTTATGTTACAGAAAAGCCCCGTGGAATAGCCGCGGGGTTTTTCGTTGGCGCTTCCTGATACAAAAATTACAAACGCCACGAAAATGTCAGATTCCGATTGCCGAAAACGCATAAAAAGGCTTCCATACGCGCCAACTGGGCAAGGGGCGTAACGTCGGGTATGGTTTGGAGCTAGATGAGGCCAAAAATGGCCGGACGAGAGGCGCAGGCACGGTCGGGACATGCATCCCGGGAGGCGGAGCGGCGCTGCGGAAAGCCATTCATCGCCTCACCGCCTTCGGTGGCGCTGTGGCTTTGGCCGATGAGCAGATCGTTTCAGCCATGGGTTTGGCCCGTGGCGGGCGTAACAAGTCGGAAGGCTTGCGTCCTCGAACCTCTTCTCCTCGGCTCGAAACGCCTCTGTCTGGCCTGAAACGATGACCGGCGGCGCGCCCTCAATGCCCGTTCGGCGTTTGCGTTCGCTTGGAGGCGGACGGAACAATGCACCATGACAGTGGGGAACAAATGTCAAAACTGCTGAAGACAGGCCTTCTGGCGGCCGGCTTTGCCGCGTTGCTGGGAACGACGGCAATGGCCGCGACCAAGACGCTGGTCTATTGCTCGGAGGGAAGCCCCGAGAACTTCACCCCGGCCCTGAACACCACCGGCACCTCGCTTGACGCCGCCCGGCCGGTCTACAACCAGCTCGTGGAATTTACGCCGGGCACCACCGACCTCCGGCCTGGCCTCGCTGAGAAGTGGGACGTTTCCAAGGACGGCACCGAGATCGTCTTCCATCTGCGCAAGGGCGTGAAGTTCCACTCCTGGAAGGGCTTCAAGCCGACGCGCGACTTCAACGCCGACGACGTCCTGTTCTCCTTCAATCGCCAGTGGAAGGATGACAATCCTTATCACAAGGTTTCGGGCGGTTCGTACGACTACTTCAACGACATGGACATGCCCAGCCTGTTGAAGTCGATCGAGAAGGTCGACGACTACACCGTCAAGATGACCCTGACCAAGCCGAACGCGCCTTTCATGGCCAATCTCGGCATGGATTTCGCGACCATCCAGTCGGCCGAATATGCCGACTACCTGCTCAAGGCCGGCACGCCCGAGAAGTTCGACCAGGAACCCGTCGGTACCGGCGCCTTCCAGTTCGTCGCCTATCAGAAGGACGCGGTGATCCGCTACAAGGCCTTCCCGCAATATTGGGCCGGCAAGGTCAAGCTCGACCAGCTCGTCTATGCGATCACGCCGGATGCAGCCGCCCGCTATGCCAAGCTGCAGAAGAACGAATGCCAGGTCATGGTCGGCCCCAACCCCGCCGACCTCAAGTCGATGGAGGCCAACAAGGACATCAAGGTCCTGACCAATGAAGGCCTGAACGACATGTACTTCTCCTTCAACACGGAGAAGCCCCCGCTGGACAAGAAGGAAGTACGCCTGGCCCTGGCCAAGGCGATCAACCTGAAGGCGATCCTCTCGGACGTCTATGAAGGCAGCGGCAAGCCCTCGACCACGCTGATCCCCTCCTTCATGCTGGGCTACAACGACAAGATCCCCGAATACGGCTATGACCCCGAAGCTTCCAAGAAGCTCCTGGCCGACGCCGGGGTGAAGACCCCGATCGACATCGACCTGTGGTACATGCCGGTCTACCGGCCCTATAATCCCAACGGCAAGCGCATGGGCGAGCTGATGCAGGCCGATCTGGCCAAGATCGGCGTCAACGCCAAGCTCGTCACCTATGAATGGGGTGACTACCGCAAGCGCCTGCAGAACGGTGAGGCTACGCTGCCCCAGATGGGCTGGACCGGCGACAATGGCGATCCCGACAACTTCTTCTTCCTGTTCGCCTGCGACATCGAGAAGAAGAAGCCCGTCAGCCAGAACTATCCGCGCTGGTGCAACAAGGACCACCAGGAGCGCCTGGAGAAGGCCCGCGCCAGCTTCGACAAGGCCGAGCGCACCAAGCTCTACCAGGAGATGCTGCAGATCGCCCATGACGAGGTTCCCTATCTGAACATCGCCCACACGGTGGTCTACACGCCCGTTCGCAAGAACGTCGAAGGCTTCAAGCCCTCGCCGCTCGGCCGCTTCGAGTTCTTCGATACCGACCTGAAGAAGTAATCACGCTTTCAGGCTGCCAGGTCTTCATCGGCCTGGCAGCCTTTTTGTATCCTGTTTTCTACTGCTGACCCGCGAGCGCCCATGCTGACCTTCCTGCTCAAGCGTGTCGCCATGACCGTTCCGACCTTCATCGCGCTGGTCGCCTTGGCATTCTTCGCCATTCGAATGGTTCCCGGCGACCCGGTCGAAGTGCGTGTGGGCGAAAGAGGTATTTCGCCCGAGCGCCTGGCCGAATTCCGTCACCAACTCGGTCTCGACCAACCTGTCTACGAGCAGTTCGGCCGCTATCTCTGGCAACTCCTGCATGGTGATTTCGGCACCTCCATCGTCACCCAACGGCCGGTGCTGACCGAGTTCTTCACCCTCTTTCCTGCCACGGTGGAACTGGCCTTCGCGGCCATGATCTTCGCCATCGGCCTCGGTATTCCCTTCGGAATCCTCGCCGCCCTGCAGCGCGGCAAGTTCGCCGACTACATCGCCACAGCCTTCGCCGTGATCGGCAATTCCATGCCGATCTTCTGGTTCGGCATCCTTCTGATCCTGCTGGTTTCCCTCAAGCTCGATCTGACGCCGGTCGGCGGGCGTATCGACACGGCGTTCTATTTCGACGAGGAAACCAGTACCGGCTTCATGCTCTGGGACGCCTTCTGGTCCGACCAGGAGGGCGCGGTCTGGTCTGCGCTGCAGCATCTCATCCTGCCCGCCATCGTGCTCGGCACCATCCCTCTGGCGGTGATCATGCGCATCACACGCTCGGCCATGCTGGAAGTGCTGAACGAGGACTATGTCCGCACCGCCCGGGCCAAGGGGTTGTCGCCGCTGCGGGTGATCGGCCTGCATGCCCTGCGCAATGCCATGATCCCGATCGTCACCGTGGTCGGCCTGATGATCGGCATGCTGTTCGCCGGCGCGGTGCAGACGGAATCGGTGTTCTCCTGGCCCGGCGTCGGCAAGTGGCTGATCGATTCCTTCTCGCGCCGTGATTATCCCGCGCTTCAGGGCGGCATCCTGATCATCGCCATCCTCGTCACCTTCATCAATCTCTTCGTCGATCTGCTCTACGGCGTCATTAATCCAAGGATTCGCCATGGCCGCTGACACGCAAGCCGCGGCGGCAATCCGCCCGGCCAAGCCGCCTTCCGCCACTGCCGAGATCTGGGACTCGCTCAAGCAGAACAAGGGCGCCGTCGCGGGCCTTGTCGTGCTCGTCCTGGTGGTTCTCG
Organism: Labrys sp. E2SS-1L; assembly: GCF_057073705.1. Classification (NCBI taxonomy): domain Bacteria; kingdom Pseudomonadati; phylum Pseudomonadota; class Alphaproteobacteria; order Hyphomicrobiales; family Xanthobacteraceae; genus Labrys; species Labrys sp. E2SS-1L. The sequence continues at coordinate 1,264,218 of NZ_CP172712.1, forward strand.
TTGCCGTTTTTGCCGATTTCCTGGCTCCCTACGCACCCTATAATGCGGCGGGCTGGCCGGACGCCGGCCATCCCGGCCATGTCGGCCAACCCCCGGCCTGGGTCGAGGGTGGCAGTTGGGAGTTCATCCTCGGCACCGACAAGAGCGGCGGTCGTGACGTGCTTTCGCGCCTGATCTATGGCGCGCGCTACTCGCTCGGCATCGGCCTGACCGTGATGGCGGTCTCGATGCTGCTCGGCGTCGTGCTGGGGCTCATCGCGGCCTATGTCGGCGGCTGGTTCGACTTCGTGCTGATGCGGCTGATGGACCTGATCATGTCCATCCCGGACCTGGTGCTTTCCATGGTGATCGTCGCCATTCTGCAGCCCGGTCTGGTGCCGACGGTCGCGGCCATCACCATCGTCTTCCTGCCGCGCTATGTGCGGATCGTCAGGGCCGCCGCCCTCGGGGAATTGTCGAAGGACTATGTCACCGCCGCCACGGTCGTGGGGGTCAAGCCGCCCCGGCTCCTGTTCCGCACCATCCTGCCCAATTGCATGGCGCCGCTGATCGTGCAGGCGACGCTCGGCGTCTCCGATGCCATCCTGCAGGCGGCGGCGCTGGGCTTCCTCGGCATGGGCGCGCAGCCGCCCATCCCCGAATGGGGCGCCATGCTCTCCGACGTGCGTCAGGACATCCAGAGCGCGCCTTGGCTCGCCATCGCGCCCGGCATCTGCATTCTGGTCACCGTGGTCGCCATCAACCTGTTTGGCGACGGTCTGCGCGATGCGCTCGATCCCAAGTTGAAGCGAGGGTAGACATGTTGGGGCAAGAATAGACATGGCGCTGCTCGAAATCTCCAATCTCACCGTCGAATTCCAGGTCAAGCACGGCTTCTTCCGGGCCGTGGACGGGGTCTCGCTCACGATCGATCCGGGCGAGATCGTCTCCATCGTCGGCGAGTCCGGGTCCGGCAAGTCGGTCGCCATGCTGGCGCTGATGGGCCTCTTGCCCAAGACGGCCCGCATCACCGCCGACAAGCTGGCCTTCAACGGGCTGGACCTGCAAAAGATCACGCCGCGCGAACGGCGCAAGATCATCGGCCGCGACATGGCGATGATCTTCCAGGAGCCGATGACCTCGCTCAATCCCTGCTTCACGGTCGGCTTTCAGCTCACCGAGGCCATACGTGCCCACCTGTCGATATCGCGGCGCGAGGCGCGGGACCGGGCGGTGGAACTGCTGAAGGCTGTCGGCATCACCGATCCGGCGCGCCGCCTGTCGGCCTTCCCGCATCAGATGTCGGGCGGCATGAGCCAGCGCGTGATGATCGCCATGGCGATCTCCTGCAATCCCAAGCTGCTGATTGCGGACGAGCCGACGACGGCGCTCGACGTCACCATCCAGGCGCAGATCCTCGATCTCCTGGTCAAGCTGCGCGAGGAACGCGGCATGGCCGTCGTGCTGATCACCCATGACATGGGGGTCGTCGCCGAAACGGCCGAGCGCGTGGTCGTGCAATATGCCGGCCAGCAGGTCGAGATGGCCAAGACGGGGCCTTTGTTCCACACGCCGCGCCATCCCTATACATCAGCCCTGCTGGCAGCCTTGCCGGAGCGGGCCACCTCGCAGATCCTGCCGTCGATCCCCGGCGTGGTGCCCGGCCAGTATGACCGCCCCCGCGGTTGCCTGTTCTCGCCGCGCTGTTCCTATGCCACCGATGAATGCCGCGCCGCACCGCCCAAGCGGGCCGGCGTGGACTATAACCAGGCCTTGTGCATCCACCCGCTGACTGGTGGCGAAGCGGCCCGCATGGAGGCCGTGTGATGGCAGTCCTCGTCGAAGCGCGTGATCTCGCGCGCTCCTATGAAGTCAAGCGCGGCATGTTCGGCGGCACGGCGACCGTCAAGGCGCTGGCCGGCGTGAGCTTCACGCTCGATGCCGGCAAGACGCTGGCGGTGGTGGGTGAGTCCGGCTGCGGCAAGTCGACCCTCGCGCGTTTGCTGACCATGATCGAGCAGCCCAGTGCGGGATCGCTGACCATCGGTGGCATCGATGTGAAGCTGGCGACGGCGGAGCAGCGCAAGACCCTGCGCCGCGAAATCCAGATCGTGTTCCAGAACCCCTTCGGCTCTCTCAATCCGCGCCAGACCATCGCGCAGGCGCTGGAGGAGCCCCTGCTGGTCAACACCAGGATGAGCTCGGGCGAACGGCGCGAAGCTGCCCTTGCCATGATGAAGCGGGTCGGCCTGCGCCCTGAGCAGGCGCTGCGCTATCCACATATGTTCTCGGGCGGCCAGCGCCAGCGCATCGCCATTGCCAGGGCCCTGATGCTCAGGCCGAAGATCCTGGTGCTGGACGAGCCGGTCTCGGCCCTGGACGTCTCGGTGCGCGCGCAGGTGCTCAACTTGCTCGCCGAACTGCAGCAGGAGTTCAAGCTCGCTTATATCTTCATCAGCCACGACCTGTCGGTGGTGCGCCACATCGCCGACGACGTGATGGTGATGTATCTGGGACGGGCGGTCGAGATGGGCACGCGCGACGCCCTGTTCTCGGCGCCGCAGCACCCCTATACCAGGGCACTGATGTCGGCGACGCCGCAGGCCGATCCCGACCGCAAGCGCGAGCGCATCGTGCTGCAGGGCGAATTGCCCTCGCCCTTCGCCCCGCCGACGGGCTGCGCCTTCAATCCACGCTGCCCGATCGTCAAGCCGCATTGCCGGGACGAACGACCGGGCCTGGAGCTGAAGCACGATCGCCTGGTCGCCTGTTTCGAGGTCTGAGGGCGCGCGCGCCGGCCCCCCTCATCCCCCTGCCGGGACCTCTAGTCAACTCGATAGAGTTGACGACACCCGCAAGGGGAGAAGGGATACTATTGAGGTCGGATTGCGGCTCCCGTCGCCGAACATCACGCAAGCCGGGTAGATTCCCTTCTCCCCTTGCGGGAGAAGGTGGCGGCAACCGGATGAGGGGAGATGCTCAACCTCTCGAAGCGGACTCCCACTCCCTACTTCCCCGGATTGAAGAAGAAGTCCTCGCCTGGCAGGGAACCGTAGGTGAAGGGCTCCTGCTGGCGTTCGGTCGCCTTCATCACATCGTCGCGCACCAGGCGGAAGAGCTTGCCGATCTCGACATTGGGCTTGCGCAGATTGGTGTCGAGCGCGGTGACGAAGGGCGAATTGCCATCCGCCCCGTCCAGCGCCACCTGGCCGGCCTTGGCGGCATAGACAACCAGGCTCGCGCCGTCAGGCTCGACGCGGCTGAGGCCGCGCGTGACGGCCCGCGTCGCGCTCTTCTTGGCCATCGAGCCCTCGAAGGGATTGTTGCGGCAAGCGTCGAGGATGACCAGGCGCAGCGACTTGGCGCCTTCGCCCGCTGCCATCACCCGGTCTAGCGGTACGGCTTCGAACAGGATGTCGCGCTCCTTCTCGAGCTTGGCATCGACCGGGATGAGGTAATTGACATTGTCGACCTCCATGCCGTGGCCGGCATAATAGACCACGGCCCAGTCGGCCTGCGCCGCCTTGTCCGAGAATTCTTGCAGGGCGCGGTTGAAGCCCTGGACGTCGAGGTCCTCCACCAAAGTGACGTCGCTGAAGCCGATGCTGCGGAAGGTCTCGGCCAACCGCGCCGCGTCACGCTTGGGATTGGGCAGGGGGCTGGTGCCGGTATAGGCACCATTGCCGATGATGAGGGCGATGCGCCTGCCCATCGACACCGGTGCCTGGGCCGGTGTCGAAGTTGCCGGCGTGGCCTGTTCGGCCGCCGGCGGATTGGCGGACCCGAACTTCTGCACCAGCGCCTGCTTGGCCTTTTCCAGGCCGGCGGCTGCAAGCGGATTGGAGGGAAACTGGCGCAGCATCGCCAGATAGTCGGCGGCAGCGAGGTCGGGCTGGCCGGCAGCGAGATAGGCATCGCCGCGCTGGCGCAGGATGAAGCTCTTGCGCCCGAGGCTGATGGCCTGGGTATAGTCGACGATGGCTGCGGCATAGTCCTGCTTTGCCGCCTGGGCCAGCCCGCGTGCGTGGAAAGCTTCGGGGGATTGCTGCGTGGTCGACAGGAAGCGCGTCGCATCGGCGATGGCACCATCCGGGTCGTTGCCATAGGCCTTGGCCATGGCGCGGTACATCAGGCTATAGGCATTCTTGCCGGGATCGGCCGTCAGTTCATCGCTGGCGGAGTCGACGGCGCGGCTCAGATCCGATGCGGCCTCGTCCTTGCGGCCGAGCTCGAGCAGCGCCACGCCGCGATTGAGGTAGTCGGGGGTGGCGGCCTTGCCGCCGGCGACCACCGAAGTGATGTTGTCGACGCTTTCCTGCAGACGGCCGAGCCTGAGGGCGGCGGAGGCGCGGTAGCTCAGCAGTTCCGTCCGAGTGGGTTTCAGGCGCAGGGCCTGGTCGAAATCGGCAATGGCCTGGGCATTGTCGCCCTTGGCGAAGCGGGCATAGCCACGCCCCGAGAAGGAGAGATCGTCATCCTGGCGCAGGGCGATGGCTTCGTTGTAATCGGCGATGGCCTTGTCGTAGTCGCCCTTGAGGTAGAAGCCCCAGCCCCGGTTCGAATTGGTGACGGCCAGCGTTTGGGGCAGGAGCAGATCACCCACCGCCAGCACGTCGCTGCAGGCCTTGACGATGTCGTCGGCCACCTTGGCCTGTCCGCAGAGCTGGCGATTGGCCCTGAGATCGGCGATCTCGGAAAGCGGTGCCTCCGCTGCCGAGCCACTGTCGTCGTCATCCAGCCGCAGCGAGCCGATCATGACCCCAAAGGCATCATAGGCCTCGAACATCTCCACCATCTGTGTGGTGTCCTTGCCGGTGTCGGCGTTCCAGCGGATGATCATGCCCCGCGCCGAACCGTCGGCGCCCTTGATGAAGCGGGCATAAAAGCCCAGGCTGTCCTTGGTGCCGAACAGCACGAAATAGGTCGGGTTACGCCCCGCCCGTGCCTTGAACAGCTTGGCCTGGACGATTCGGGTCACCTCCGGCGTGGCCTTCATAGCCTCGAATCGCGCCTCGAATGGCATGTCTCCTGCCGAAAAGGCCTGTAGTTCCACGCTCATGTCCCAGCGCGGCGCCCGCAGGCGCAGGCCCGTCGGCGTTTCCTCACGGGCCGGCAGCAGCGAGGCCGGATAGTCGATGGTCATGCCCTGGGCACTGGCGGTCCTGAAGTCGAGCAGAGCTTTCTGCTTGGCCGCCTTGGTGCGGGCGAGCTTGATCAACTCGGGCGAGGGGATGCTGTTTTCCTCGAGCGGCTTGATGTTCAGGCTTCTCAGATTGTGTGATTGGAAATTCCGGATCGCGACGAAGGTCGCTTCGTCAAAACTGCCCCAGAGGGGGAAATTGGTAAGGCTGTTGTAGCCGGTGTTCCACGACAGGTCGGATTGCAGCTGGCGCAGTTGCGTGCTGCTCAATTGATCGCCGATCCGCTTGGCTTTCTCGAAGCGGGCATAGTCGATGATCTGCGCCGCGGCCGGAGTGGCGATGGCCAGCGTCAGCCCGATCAGGGCGGCGATCGTCTTCAAGCGCAACATTGGGGAACCCCGGATCGATAGGTTTGGCCAAGATTTTGATCGTCAGGCCGCAGGGGCCTGAGCTTGGGCGCATTCCTGCACCTTGGAGCTTCTCGCCATAACTGCGGGAAGCTGCAGTTCCCTGGAGAACATGGATGGTCCACACTCCAGCCCTCAGCCCGGATTGAAGATGAAGTCTTCGCCGGGCAGGGAGCCATAGGTGAAGGGCTCCTGCTTGCGGTCGGTCGTCTTCATCACGTCGTCGCGCACCAGGCGAAACAGCTTGCCGATTTCGATGCCGGGCTTCTGCAGGTTGGTGGTGAGGGCGGTGACGAAGGGCGAGTTGCCGCCGCTGCCGTCGAGGGCGACCTCGCCGGCCTTGGCGGCATAGACGACGAGCGTGCCGCCATCCGGCTCGACCCGGCTGAGGCCGCGCGAGACGGCGCGCGTTGCCGTCTTGCGGGTCATGTTGGCCAGGAAGGGATTGTTGCGGCAGGCATCGAGGATGACCAGACGCATGCCCTTGGCGCCTTCGCTGGCGGTCATCACCCGATCGAGCGGCACGGCCTCGAAGGTGACGTCGCGATCGGAGGCGAGCTTGGCATCGACCGGCACCAGATAATTGGTGTTGGCGATCTCGATGCCATGGCCGGCATAATAGATCACCGCCCAATCGGCCCCGTCGGCCTGGCTGGCGAAGTCCTGCAGGGCGCGGTTGAGGCTGCGGAAATCGGTGTCCTCCGCCAGCGTCACCTCGGTAAAGCCGATCTTGCGCAGGGTGTCGGCAACCTTGGCGGCGTCGTTCTTCGGGTTCGGCAGGGCGGCGACATTGGCATAGTTGGAATTGCCGATCACCAGCGCGACCCGGCGGCCGAGCTCGGCTTTGGCCTGGGATGGCGGGGCGCCGCCGGTGGTTGAGGCACTGTTACTCTGTGGCGGCGTGGCGGAAGCCTGCAGCTTGGCGGCCATGGCCTGCTTGGCCTTTTCGAGCCCGGTCATGGCCAGGGCGTTCCCAGCTATCTGGCTCAGCTGGGCCTGATAGTCGGCGATTGCCAGTTCGGGCTGCCCAGCGGCCAGATAGACATCGCCGCGCTGGCGTAGGATGAACAATTTCTTCCGATCCAGATTGATGGCCTGGGAAAAATCGGCCAACGCATCCCGGTAGTTCCGTTTGGCTGCATAGGCGAGGGCCCGGGCTTGAAAGGCATCGGCGGTCTGGGCCTGGGTCGACAGATAGCGGGAGATATCGGCGACGGCGCCGTCCGGATTGTCTCCGAGCGCCCGCGCGAAGGCGCGGTCGACATACCAATATGCCTCCGGCGTACTGGTTCCTTCGATCTTTCCTGTGGCAAGCGCTTCGGCCTTGGCGAAATCGGCCTTTGCTTCGTCCGCTTTACCCAATTCGATCAGAGCAAAGCCGCGATGGGTGTAATCGCCCGGGATGACATTGTTTCCTCCCTTCTCGATCTGAAAGGTGAGGTCGGTGACAGCCTCGTTGACCCGGCCCAATCTCAGCAGCGCCACGCCACGGTAGCCGTGAACCATGGCATTGTCGGGTGCCGTGCGCAGGGAGGTATCGAAGTCGCCAAGTGCCTTTTCATAATCGCCGACGTCGAAATAACTCCTGCCACGGTCGGCATAGTCTCCTGCGCCCTTCGCTCCCTTATTGACCGCCTCTTTGAAATCGGCGAGAGCCAAGTCGTTCTTGCCCTGTTTTCTGTAGAGGAGTGCGCGTAGCGTATAGTGTTTCGCCGATTGAGGGGTGAGAGTCAGCCCCTTGGTGACATCGGCAACCGCCGGGTCGAATTGCTGGAGCTTGGTATAACCGATCGCGCGGCTATAGAGCACCATAGCGCGGTTGGGTTTCGACAATTGCTTCTCGCCGGCGGAGAGGGCGGCCGTGCAGGCTGCGACGTTTTCGTTGCCATCCTTGGCCTTGAAGCAGATATCGATATAGCGCTGCAGCTCGGTGGCCGTGAGTTTCGTTTGCCCCTGGGCCGTCGTGGCGGCGGCCAAGCTCGTGCCGAGGATCACGGCAAGGAGTGTTCCGAGAATGGGCGGTTTCAATCGACGCATTGCGGCGGTTTCCGGTTTCTCACTCCGACTCATGCCTGTTGTCCTCAGCCCGGATTGAAGATGAAATCTTCGCCGGGCAGGGAGCCATAGGTGAAGGGTTCCTGCTTGCGGTCGGTCGCCTTCATCACATCGTCGCGCACCAGGCGGAACAGCTTGCCGATCTCGATGCCGGGCTTCTGCAGGTTGGTGGTGAGGGCGGTGACGAAGGGCGAGTTGCCGCCACTGCCGTCGAGGGCGACCTCGCCGGCCTTGGCGGCATAGACCACGAGCGTACCGCCATCCGGCTCGACCCGGCTGAGGCCGCGCGAGACGGCGCGCGTTGCCGTCTTGCGGGTCATGTTGGCCAGGAAGGGATTGTTGCGGCAGGCATCGAGGATGACCAGGCGCATGCCCTTGGCGCCTTCGCTGGCGGCCATCACCCGGTCGAGCGGCACGGCCTCGAAGGTGACGTCGCGATCCGAGGCGAGCTTGGCATCGACCGGCACCAGATAATTGGTGTTGGCGATCTCGATGCCATGGCCGGCATAGTAGATCACCGCCCAATCGGCCCCGTCGGCCTGGCTGGCGAAATCCTGCAGGGCGCGGTTGAGGCTGCGGAAATCGGTGTCTTCAGCCAGTGTCACCTCGGCAAAGCCGATCTTGCGCAGGGTGTCGGCGACCTTGGCGGCGTCGTTCTTCGGGTTCGGCAGGGCGGCGACATTGGCGTAGTTGGAATTGCCGATCACCAGGGCCACCCGGCGACCAAGCTCGGCTTTGGCCGGAGGTTGCAGGGCGGCCAGTGCAGCCACCTGCGGTGAACCGGCCGTGGCTGGTGCATTGTTGCCCTGCGGGGTACCTGCGGTTGCCAGGAGTTTGGCAGCCATCGCTTGCCTGGCCTTTTCGAGGCCGACCATGGCGAGGGCGTTGCCGGGTGTAAGATTGAGTTGGGCCTGGTAATCTGCGATCGCCTGTTCAGGCTGGCCGGTCGTCAAATAGACATCACCGCGCTGGCGCTGGATGAACAAACGCTTGCGCCCCATGCTGATGGCCTGGGAGAAATCGGCGAGCGCCTTGGTGAAATCTTGCTTGGCGACATTGCCCAGTGCGCGTGCATGAAGGGCTTCGCTGGCCTTAGGGTCGATGGATAGATATTTGTCTGCATCGGCAATGGCTCCCTCGGCATTGCCAGTGAAGGCACGAACGAAGGCACGATAGACGAAATTGTAATTGTCCGTCTCGATCTTCGCGGTGGCGATGGCTTCTGCCTTGGCGAAATCAGGCCTGCCTTCTTCGGCGCGGCCAAGCTCGGCCAGCGCCTCTCCGCGATTCTTGTAGTCGCCGGCGCCGACCTTGTCGCCACCCCGCTCGATAGTGAAGTTCAGATCGGTCATGGCTTCTGCCGGCCGGCTCAGCCTCAGCAGCGCAGAGCCGCGAAGGGCGTGAGTGTCGATATCGTTCGGATCCAGGCGCAGCGATGCGTCATAGTCGGCGACGGCTTTCTGGTAATCCTCCAGGCCATAATAGCTGTTGCCGCGATTGGTATAGTCGGCCGCCGCCGGCGTTTTCTTGGCAAGGGCCTGGCTATAATCTGCCACCGCGGCGTCATATTTCGACTGGCCGTAGCGGACATGCCCGCGCTGCGTGTAATAACTCGCCTGGTCCGGATCGAGGGCGATGGCCTGGTCGAGATCGGCGAGAGCCAGATCGGCCTTGTTCTGCCTGTTGTATCCGACGGAACGATTGTAGAGGACGGTCGGCCGGTTGGCCGCCAGCAGCGTGCTGGCCGACAGTGCCGCCGTGCAGGCGGTGACGATCTCGGCAGCGTCCTTCGCTTTGGCGCAGATGTCGAGTTGCCGGTTCAGCTCGGCAGTGGGCATCGCGATGGTGCCCTTCGGGTTCTGTCCCGCCGCTGCGGCGGTATAGGGATTGGCAACGGTCTTCGGCCGGATCGAGAGGCCCATGACGATGGCGCTGTTGCGAAAATCCGGCCGTTTCTTGCGGTCCCAGCTGGCGATGAAGCCGACGATCGCATCATCCTTCTGTGCGATACTCGTATAGATGGTGAATTTGGCGTCGCCGCCGACGATCACGAAACGGGTAGGCTGTCCTTCGCCCTGATCATCGAGCATGACGGAATATTTGACCTTGCCGGCGCCCTTCTTCATGTCGGCGAACATCTGGTCGAGCCGTTCGCGCGATCCCGTCATATTGATCAATTGGACCAGCGCGTCGCCCGAGGGCGTCGTGTAGCGCGTCTCTCCTTTGACCGTCTGCTGTTTGGTCAGCACGCCGGCTGGATAGCTGATCTTCAGGACACCATTTTCCAGGGTTTTGAGGTTGGCCGTCCGCCGGATCGAAGCAACCCGGCCGTCCAGTTCGCTGACCAGGGCCGCACTGGGCGCCCCCGTTTCAGGCAGGTTGTTGCTGCGTTGATATTGGCGGATGGCCTGGTAGGTGGCGTTGTAGAAAATCCCCGAAACCGGCGGAGAGTTCTCTTCCGAAAACATGCCGGCCCAGGCCAGGTCTTCCTGCAGATTGGCGATCTGCTGGGCGCTCAACTGATTGGCCGCCGCCTGGGCGGAGGGGAAGGTGGCTTCCTGGCTTTGGGCAGCATGGGGCGCGGCCAAGGCAAGGACCACAGCCAGGCAGAGTTTCCTGCCGAGCCCCCCCGATGGGCCACGCCGGGAAACTCTTCCGAGGGAAGCGGCGATCGCTTTCAGTCGAAACATTTTAGGTTTTACCTCAGCCCGAACAGCAAGCCGGCCGTTTCCCTCGAGACCCTTGCCCGCCGAGATCCGCCCGCAGGGACCTTCGTCGACAGGTTTGGAGGCGAGGCCGAACTCTGGATCATTTGTTACAATGGATTGGCGTTTGGCAATAATGAAAAGTGCAAGTGACGATGCACCGGGACCTGTCGTAGCGAAGTGCCGAAATTTGCCAAGAAGGGCGGCGGTCTTTTCTTACCATCGCGGCGCGGAGGGCGAGATACGCAAGTAATGCACCGGCCTGTAGGCACCCCCTTGCTCTATGGCTTCGGCGTGCAGGTCAGCGTGACGGTGGCTTTGCTCGGGTCGCCGCCGCGCTCGGGAGGCGTGACGCCGCTGGCGCGCAGGAAGGCGGTGACGAACAGGCCCTTCAAGGCTGTCGGATCGCCATTGGCGGCGGCAAGGCCTGCCAAGGCGCCATCCTTGTCGATCAAGGCGCCGGGGGCGCCCGTTGCGAGCGATACGCGGCGACTGTCGTCATTGCTGCCAACCAGTGCCGTGATGGTGGTGGCGACCGGGGCGGAGCCGGACAGCAGGGCGACAGCATCACCTTGCGCCAGCGCCGGCTGCCGCCAGGCGAGCGGTGCCGGGCCTGGAGCTGGGTTGGCCCGGACCAGCGCGACGTCATTGCCGAGATCGCCGGCGACCACCTTGGCCGGGGCGCCGCCCTGCAGCGTCACCGTTTCGCATCCCGCCACCAGGCCGGCATAGGTCAGGATATCGCCGTTCGGCGACACCAGCGTGCCCGGGCCGGTTTTGGCCGCCGTCGAGGCGCCTGATGGCAAGGGCACAGGCGGACCGGTCGGCTTCGGCGGTTCGGGTGGGGGAGCCGGCTTGTCGGCGGGCTTGAAGATCGGCGGAGCCACTGCAGCCGGCTTGCCGCCATCGGCCAATTTCATCGAAGAGGCCATTGCAATGGAAACCCGATCGAAGCCGGGGGAAAGCGCCGGGTCCCAGCCGAGGGCGAAGCCGCGTGAATCGGTGTCGGTCTTGACGAAACGCAGATAGAAGCTCTTGCCGTCATTGCTGCCGGCGACCACCAGGAAATCCGGGCGCAGCAGCGAATAGGTCACCTTGCGCCCGGGCCGCTCCGTCTTGAGGCGGGTGAACAGGGCCTCGAAGCTCTCCTTCTCGGCCGGGATGGCGAGGATGTCGAGGGTGACGTCGTTCCCCTTGGTGTCGTTCTTGGGGGTGGCGAAATGGGGGCCGTTCTTGCCTTCCGTGCGCTCGGTGGTGAGCTTGGCCGGATAGCCCAGGGTGATGCCGCGTTCGGTGATTGTCGTAAAGCCGTAGCGCGCCGTGAATTTGGCGGCGTGCTGGGCGAGGGTGATGCGTTGGGGCGGCGTGAATATGCCGGTTTCCTTGGCCTTGATGCGCTTCTGGAAGGCGCGGATCGCCTCATAGCTGCGCTTGCCCATCTCGCCCGATGGCAGGGAGTTGAGATCGCCGGTCCAGATCAGGTCCTGCTGGATGGAGGCGAAATCTCCCGCTCCCATCGCTGCAGCCGCCGCCTTGGCAGCTTCGAAAGCGGCATCGAGGGGAGCGGCCGGTGCCGGCGCGGCGGGCGCCGGTTTCGTCTGGGCGGAAGCCGAACCGATCGGAACGGCCGAAGCCGCCAGCACCCAGGCGCCAATCATGGCTCGCCGCAACATTCCCGCCCCCCATCTTTGCCGATCTCTGCAAGATGTTTGTATAACGCCGTACCATGACGGCAAGGGTTCTTCAGGAAACATCCGGCGCGGGCGCAGCCAATTTTTCGCGGAGCCGGGTCCAGCGCCGACGCCCCATGGCATTTTCCGCCGCCAGCCTCAGGGCGCGTCTTTCGGCGACCACCACCACCAGCCGCTTGCCGCGGGTAATCGCCGTATAGAGCAGGTTGCGCGCCAGCATCGGATAATGGGCGTTGGAGATCACCACCACCACCGCCGGATATTCCGAGCCCTGGGCCTTGTGGATGGTGGTGGCATAGGCCGGCACCAGGCTGTCGAGCTGCGCGGTGGTGTAGTGGACGTCGCGTCCGTCGAAGGTGACGGTGAGCTGCCCCGCCTTCACATCCGTGCGGGTGACGAAGCCGATATCGCCGTTGAAGATTTCACGATCATAGTCATTGTCGATCTGCATGACCTTGTCATGCGGGGCGAAGGTACCGAATTCGCGCACGATCGCGCCTTCGCGGGCCGGATTGAGGACCTCGCGCAGCGCTTGCGTCAGCGTCTGCGAACCCAGTGGCCCCTTGTTCATCGGTGTCAGCACATGGATGTCCCTGACAGGATCGAGGCCAAAGCGGCGCGGCAGGCGGTTGGTGACGATGTCGATCACCTTGTTGGCGCCATCCTCGGCCGTCGCCATGTCGACGACGAAGAAATCGCCGTCATCGGGACTTTTGGCGCCTTCCGGCACCTCGCCGTGATTGACGGCATGGGCCGCGGCAATGATGCGGCTGGTTTCGGCCTGGCGGAACACTTCGGTGAGCCGCACCACGGGAATGACTTGGGAGGCGATGATATCGGCCAGAACCTGGCCGGGGCCGACCGAGGGCAACTGGTCGGCATCACCCACCAGAACCAGCGCGGCACGCGGTGAAAGGGCATCGAGCAAGGCGCGCATCAGCTCGATGTCGATCATGCTGGCCTCGTCGGCGATGACGAGGTCGGCATCGAGCGGATAGGCCCGCTGTCGGCGGAACGTGCCCGAGACCGGATCGATTTCGAGCAGGCGATGGATGGTCTTGGCCTCCTGGCCGGTGCTTTCGGCCATGCGCTTGGCGGCGCGGCCGGTCGGCGCGCACAGGGCGATCGTCACATCCTTGCGCTCGAGCGCCTTGATGATGGTGTCGATGATGGTGGTCTTGCCGACGCCCGGGCCACCAGTGATCACCAGCAGCTTGGAAGCGAGGGCCGTCTCCACCGCGAGCGCCTGGGCGGGGGCGAGACGCTTGCGGGTGCGAGCTTCGGTATCCAGCACCGCCTGGTGCAGGCCCTCCTGACGCCAGGGCGGGCTGCCGCCGGCCATCTGCTTCAGCCTGGTGGCAACGGCCTCCTCCGCGTTCCACAGCGCCGGCAGGAAGTAGGACGGGGCCCCCTCGATGGTGTCGCCGATGATCAAGCGGGTCTGCAGCAGGCGGGTGGCGGCATCGTTGAAGAGATAGTCGTCCACCTCCAGCACACGGCCGGCCCGTTCGAACAGGGCTTCGCGCGGTACGCCGCAATGGCCGTTGGTGGCGCCCTCGCCCAGCGCCCAGAGCAGGCCGGCAGTGAGGCGCGAGGGATCCTCGCGCTCATGCCCGAGACTGAGGGCAAACTGGTCGGCGGTGCGGAAGTCGAACCCCTTGACTTCGCGTGACAGCCGGTAGGGATCGGCCTTGATCAGTTCGACCGCATTGGTGCCGAGCGCCTTCTGCACGCTGGCGGCACGCGTCGCCCCGAGCCCGTGCTCGGTAAGAAAGACCAGGACGTCACGGAACTCCTGCTGGGCGCTCCAGCCCTCTCGGATCAGGCGGATGCGTTGGGGCGACAGGCCCGCCACCTCGCTCAGCCGGTCCGGTTCGCTGTCGAGGACCTTGAGCGTGTCCTTGCCGAAGGCTGCCACCAGCTTCTTGGCGGTTTCCTGGCCGATGCCGCGGACCAGGCCGGAGGCAAGGTAGCGCTCGATACCGGATGCGGAGCCGGGCGGCGTGGTGCGGATGGCATCGGCACGGAACTGCAGGCCTCGCTCGGGATCGATGCTCCAGCGCCCTTCCGCCTCGAGTTTTTCGCCGGGAGCGATGGCCGCTGTGCGGCCGATCACGGTGGCCAGGTCCTTGCGTCCCTTCACCTTGACGCGGAGCACGGCGAAGCCGTTTTCGGCATTGTGATAGGTCACCCGGTCGATAATGCCGGAGATCGTCAGATCCGTAGGCACTTCACCGGGAGGAGTCGGCTTCGAATCGCGTTTGAAGGAGGACGTGCGCATGCCAGCACCATGGGCAGGCCGGGGCGACTTGTCGAGGCATGTCGTGTGAGGTGCTTGCGCCGATCGTGGAGGAGGGGAGAGCCTCCCCTTCACGCGCTCCTGCTTGGGAAACGATCGGCATCGCGCAGCGACTTGAACAGGCGCGACCAGGCCAGGGCAACGAGGGTCGTGCCCAGGCCGCCGAGCACCACGGCCTCCACCGGGCCGAACAGGGCAGCGGTAAGGCCCGATTCGAACTCTCCCAACTGGTTGGAGGTGCCGACGAACATGGCGTTGACGGCACTGACCCGCCCCCGCATTGCGTCGGGCGTGCCGAGCTGGACCAGGGTTGAACGCACCACCACGCTGACGACGTCGGCGGCGCCCATCACCACCAGCGCCGGCAGCGATAGTGCAAACCAGGACGACAGGCCGAAGACGATGGTGGCGAGGCCGAACACCGCGACGGCCCCGAACATCTTCAGACCAACCCGCCGCTCCAGCGGCCAACGCGCCAGGATCAGGGACATGGACAGGGCGCCGAGGGCCGGGGATGCCCTGAGCACGCCGAGGCCGAAGGCATTGGTGTGGAGAATGTCGCGGGCATAGATCGGCAGCAGGGCCGTGGCGCCACCGAGCAGCACCGCGACCATGTCGAGCGAGATCGCTCCAAGGATGATCGGCCGGCTCCTGATGAAGGAGAAGCCCGAAAACACCGATTTGAGGGTCGCCGGTTCGCGTGCGGCGGGCGGCACGAGGATCCGGAGCCGTGAAACCAGGATCGAGGCTAGGCCGTAGAAGCACGCGACGAAAAGATAGGCTGGGCCGGGGCCGACGATGTAGAGCAGGCCTCCCAAAGCGGGACCGATGATGGTGGCGGTCTGAATGGCTGAGGCCGACAGGGCCAGCGCGCGCGGCAATTGGCGGGGGCTGACGATCATCGGGAGCAGGGCGGCCGTCGTCGGCATCTCGAAAGTGCGACAGGCGCCGATCACGACGGCGGCGGCGAAAATGATCGCTGGGCTGATCATGCCTTGCCAGGAAGCAAAAGCGAGTCCTGCCCCCGTCGATCCCGCCACCATCTGGCAGCAACGCACGACGGTACGACGGTCGAAGCGGTCTGCGATATGGCCGGCCGGAATG
This sequence comes from Labrys sp. E2SS-1L, assembly GCF_057073705.1. NCBI lineage: Bacteria > Pseudomonadati > Pseudomonadota > Alphaproteobacteria > Hyphomicrobiales > Xanthobacteraceae > Labrys > Labrys sp. E2SS-1L. The sequence continues at coordinate 1,279,599 of NZ_CP172712.1, forward strand.
AACAGCACCAGCATTGGCAGGAATTGGCAGAGGCCGACGAGGCCGAGATGAAGGGCTGAACGGGTGAGATCATAGATCTGCCAGCCGATCACCACGGAGATGATCTGGAAACAGCCGGTGGAAAACACGCGGGCCGTCCAGAACAGTCCGAAGTCGCTGTGGCGAAGAAGGGAGGGCGTATCCCGAACGGCGGACATGAAGAGCTTTCAATATGACTTGATGAGACGAAGAAAATAATGACTGCAGGACCATGCATCGAAGCGAGGTCGCCGCAGGAGATGTCCTTGTCAGTATTCCCGCCAGCTGTACCCCGACATGTGGCGATATTCGGTTCATGGTCCGGAAAAGAAAAAGCCCGGCTTTCGCCGGGCTTTTCCTGCACATTGATCCAGATACGCGGATCAGAACTTGTAGCTCACGCCGAGATTCAGGTCGACGGCGTCGAACTTCACCTTCGTGCGGTCGCCGGCAATGGTGACGCTCTTGTCGCCGAGGTCGATATAGCGGGCTTCGCCACGAACGATCCAGTTCGGGTCGATGGCGTATTCGACGCCGGCGCCAGCGGTCCAACCCACGCGGGTGTCGGTCTTGGAACCCACGCCGGCAATGCTGGTCTTGACGTTGCCGTAAGCAACACCGCCCGTCACGTAGGGCAGGATATTGTCGAAGGCATAGCCGAAGCGAGCGCGGGTCGAGCCCATCCACTCGTTCTTGAGGGTGCCGCGGGCAACGACTTCGCCATCGGTGATCGACTTCGACTTCTTGAAGCTCGAATAGTCGATGTCGGTCTCAAGACCAACGACCCAGCCGCCGTCGAACTGCGCATTATAGCCGGCATGCACGCCGCCGAGGAAGCCTGCACCGTCGAACTTGGCATGGTCAACCTTGCCCTGGCCGATCAGTGCACCGGCGTGGACACCAGCGTAGAAGCCGGTCCAGTTGTAGACGGGAGCGACGACCGGAGCGACCGGCTCGACAGCCTGGGGAGCCAGATCGGCGGCGAAAGCCGAGGTCGAGGTGAGGAGGAGAGCCGCGAGGGCCAAACGCATTTTCATTACTAGGACTCCAGGGCCGGAAATTCAGTGTGGGAGCATATAAACAGAAACCGTCCTGGGAGTCTGTAGCATTCCGGTCACAGTGCTAGACAAACGAACGAAGCTGGAGTCGTGCTTGTTTCGAAAATCCAAAAACGGACCCATTGAGATAAGGTTAAAATTGTATTAGATTTATGAATGTAATAATTAAATTCGAAGAAATTTGAAATTAAATTCAGATGTACGGCCGCGTTGCAATGGGGTGGCGCCGATCCGTGACAATTGTGCCATCTTCAAGCCAAGTATAGTGTCGAGTTGTGCTTTGCATCGGCCGTTGCGCGACAGAGGCCGGTCTTGCCGAAGGTTGGTTCGGCACCAGTACACCCCGGCGTAGGGGCGAGAGGGAACTGGAACGTCCCACGGTCGGAACGGAACGAATCGCCAGGAATCGCAAAATGTTCTGGTGAGCGGCGAGCGCAGTCGAAGGAATGGCTCGGTCAGAACGAATTTTGTCCCGGAACTTGCTTCGAGCCGCCCTGGGAGCTGACCGTGGCGTGCGGCGCCGTGCCATAACGATAGCCAGCGTTTCGGCGTGGCTGTTTTGCAACCCGATACCGGCAAAAGAAAAAGCCCGGCTTCCGCCGGGCTCTTCCTTACGCAATGATCCAGATACGCGGATCAGAACTTGTAGCTCACGCCGAGGGTCAGGTCGGTGGAGTTGAACTTCACCTTGTGGCGAGTGCCGCCGAAGGTGCTGCTCTTGTCTCCGAGGTCGACATAGCGGGCTTCGCCGCGAACGATCCAGTTCTGGTCGATGGCGTATTCGACGCCAGCGCCAGCGGTCCAACCCACGCGGGTGTCGGTCTTGGAACCAACGCCGGCAATGCTGGTCTTGACGTTGCCGTAGGCAACACCGCCCGTCACGTAGGGCAGGATGTTGTCGAAGGCATAGCCGAAGCGAGCGCGGGTCGAACCCTGCCACTCGTTCTTGAGGGTGGCGCGAGTGACGATGTCGCCATCGGTGACAGCCTTGGACTTCTTGACGCTCGAATAGTCGATGTCGGTCTCGAGACCAACGACCCAGCCGCCGTCGAACTGGGCATTGTAGCCGGCATGCACGCCGCCGAGGAAACCGGTGCCATTGAGCTTGGCGTGGTCAATCTTGCCCTGGCCGATGGCAGCGCCAGCATGGATACCAGCGTAGAAGCCGGTCCAGTTGTAGACGGGAGCGACGACCGGAGCGACCGGCTCGACAGCCTGGGGAGCCAGGTCGGCAGCGAAAGCCGAGGTCGAGGTGAGGAGGAGAGCCGCGAGGGCCAAACGCATTTTCATAGTTCGATACTCCAAAAACCGGAAAATCACAGTGGCTGGATATAAGCAGAAAGCGTTGACGGAGTCTGTAGCGTTTTCGCCACACCGGCATTCGAACTGGTGACAGGCCCGCGCAGATTTCAAGGCAAAAATAAGACAGATGCGATGGCATCATACAGTTAAAATGCAATTAAATGACTTTCGCGGTCGCAAAAGTTTTCCCAATAGAATTTGAGTTTCGGGGTAATTAATAAAAATTCCAAGAACTATACGTGTTGTTTGAATTGAACGTCAGCGAATTAGCCGTAGGGTATCACCGCTGTCGGTGGCGATGAGGGGGGATCTATGCTTGTGAGACGCTTCATGCTGCTCTGCAGCACGGTCCGGACCAAGTCGAGCCGCTTGGCAATTGTGCAAAGAACCTGCCCCATTTGCGCCACATTGTGGGGCGGAATGTGGCGTGGGATTGCTTTGCTGCAATGAGAGGGCAGGACTGCATCTTTTGCATGGCTGTTCGATTTTCTCTCAAAAAGGCACGGCAGGGCCACAGCCACACCCGATTTGGAGCTTGATTCCGGCTTTCAGGCAATCCGCCAGCCATTCCTTGGCGCGTCCAACCGAGGCGGCGAGTGTGCGGCCGCCCGCGAGGTTGGCGGCAATGGCCGAAGAGAGCGCGCAGCCCGTCCCATGCAGGTTTGGGGTTCTGACCCAGGCTCCGGCAAAGCGCCGGGTATCATCGCGGGTAGCGAGAATGTCGACCGCCTCGCCGAGATGGCCATGTCCCCCCTTCAGCAGGACTGCCCGCGGACCGAACTCGAGAAGGGCCTGGGCTTGCTCGATCATTTGCGCTTCGCTCTCCGCCAATGCCTCGTTCAACAGGATTGCCGCTTCCGGCAGATTTGGCGTCAGGCAGGTGGCGAGCGGCAGGAGATCGGCCTTGAGGGCCGCGAGCGTCCCCGTCTCGCCCAGCAGCCGGCCGGTGCTCGCCGACATCACCGGATCGAGCACGATGGGCAATCCCAAGCCTGTCAGCCTTTCGGCGATGGCGCGCGCGTGCCCGGCGCTCGGCACCATGCCGATCTTGATGGCTCTGACCTCGAAATCGTCGAGCACGGCATCGAGCTGTGCAGCGAGCACGTCCGGCGGGACTGCATGGATGGCGCTGATGCCGCGGGTGTTCTGCGCCGTCACGGCGGTGATAACAGTGGTGCCGAACACGCCGAAGGCGCGAAAGGCGGCAAGGTCGGCCTGGATACCGGCTCCGCCGCCCGAATCGGAACCGGCAATGCTGAGCGCGATTGCCGTCATGTCCTGACCGAAGCCGGCCGGGTCGCGGCCAACCAGGCTTGGGTACGAGCGTCCGGATCGGGATGCCTGACAACGTCGCTGACCATGGCGATGACGTCGGCCCCGGCGGCGAGGCAGGCCGGCGCCCGTTCGAGGGTGATGCCGCCGATGGCGACCAGCGGCAGGTCGCCGATCAGCTTTTTCCATTCGCCGATGCGCTCCAGCCCCTGCGGAGCGAAAGGCATCACCTTGAGCGTGGTGGGATAGATCGGCCCCAGCGCCACATAATCAGGATCGCGCGCGAGCGCGCGCGCGAGCTCGGCGTGGTCATGCGTCGAGATGCCGAGCTTCAGCCCTGCAGCGCGGATGGCGGCGAGGTCGGCAGTGTCGAGGTCGCCCTGGCCGAGATGGAGGAAATCGGCACCGGCCGCGATGGCCGCCCGCCAATAATCGTTGACCACCAGATCGGCGCCATAGGCGCGGCAGACCGTCAAGGCTGCGCGGATCTCGGGCATAACAGTCTCGTCGTCGCGATCCTTGATGCGCAGCTGCACCAGTTTCGTGCCCTGCTTTACCAGTCGCTCGACCCAGTCGACGCTGTCGACCACGGGATAGAAGGGATCGAGCCGCCAGATAGTGTCGATGATGCTCATGCCAGCACCACCGAATCCAGATTTGCCTGGCCGAAGACTGGTGTCGAGGGGGCTGCCATGTCGCGCGGCAACATGGGGTCGGCAAGGAAGGCGAGGCGCCCGGCCTCGATGCCAAGCGCAAAGGCCCGCGCCATGCCGGCGGGATCGCCCGCCTTGGCGACGGCGGTGTTGAGCAGCACCGCGTCATAGCCGAGTTCCATGGCATGCGCCGCGTGCGATGGCGTGCCGATGCCGGCATCGACCACCAGCGGAATGCCGGGGAAATGCGCCCGCATGCTGCGCAGCCCATAGACATTGTTGAGACCGCGCCCCGAGCCGATCGGTGCGCCCCAGGGCATCAGCACCCGGCAGCCGGCGTCGACCAGGCGTTCGGCCACCACCAGGTCCTCGGTGGTGTAGGGGAATACCTCGAAGCCTTCGGAGACGAGGATGCGGGCCGCCTCCACCAGGCCGAAGACATCGGGCTGCAAGGTATCGGCGTCGCCGATCACCTCCAGCTTGATCCAGCTCGTGCCGAAGACTTCGCGTGCCATCTGCGCCGTCGTCACCGCTTCCTTCACGCTATGGCAGCCGGCGGTGTTGGGCAGCACCTTGACGCCGAGCTCGCGGATCAGGCCCCAGAAGCTCTGGCCGCTGCGCTCCCCGCCGGACTCCCGGCGCAACGAGACGGTAACGATGCCGGCCCCGGACGCGCGCACGGCCTCGGCGAGAATGGCGGGCGAGGGATATTGCGCCGTGCCGAGCAGCAGGCGGGAGGTGAAGGGGGTGTCGTAGAAAATGAGGGTGTCGGTCATGGTGTCATTTCCGGGTGCGCGGACGTCTCGTCCGCTCTTGAACCGCAACGCGTCGTGAAAAGGGAAGAGCGGACATCGCGACATGTCTGCATGTCGCTGTGATGTCCGCGCTCCGTCACCCTCCCTGCCGGGGCGCGAGAATCTCGACTGCATCGCCGTCCTTGAGGGCGGTCCGATCGCGATCGACGGCCCTGACGAAGCGGCCATTCAGGGCGGTGGCCACCACGCTGTCGCCGAGTTCGAGCGCCTCGAGCAGGCGGGCGAGGGTGGCGGCCTCGGTTTCCTGGCGTTCGCCGTTGACGGTCAAGGTCATGCGCAAACTCCTTGCTGGGCTGTCCGCACGGGCAGGATTCGGTCGGCGGCTTCCTGGGCCAGGGCCGGCGAGAGCAGGAAACCGTGGCGGAACAGGCCGTTGAGCGAGATGACGCGCCCGACCACGGTGAGGCGCGGCAGATTGTCGGGAAAGGCGGGGCGCAGTCCGGCTTCGAGCTCGAGGATTTCGGCCTCGCCGAAGGCCGGATGCAGGCTGAAGGCGGCTGCAATCAGTTCCATGGTCGAGCGCAGGGTCGGCGGCCCCCTATGCTCGCTCTCGATCATGGTGGCGCCGATCATGAAGCGATGGTCGGCGCGCGGCACGATATAGAGCGGAAAACGCGGGTGCAGGAAACGCACGGGCCGGGAGAGGGTGACGCCCGGCGCGTGGACTACGATGGCCTCGCCCCGGACACCGCGCAGATCGGGCAGTTCGGCGCGCGCAGCAAAGCCGCGGCAGTCGATCACGGCATCCGCATCGAGGGCGTGCGGCTCGGCTTCGATCCCGAAGCGGATGGCGACGCCGAGGTCGGCGAGGCGCCCGGCCAGCACCTGCAGCGCCCGTCTCGGGTCGAGATGGGCTTCGCGCGGAAAGAACAGGCCCTGGTGGAAGCGGCCGGCAAGGTCCGGCTCGAGCGTGGCGATGCCTGATACGTCTACCGGGACATGCGCCTTCGTACGGCGGGCGAAACGGGCAATCTCGCTGCCGTCGCGGGCGGGAGCGACCACCAGCGTGCCGCGCTGCACGGTTTCCCGCACATGGCGCGGCCACCAGGCGAGCGCGAGTTCGCCGCGCCGCTCGACCTCGATCTCGGCGCTTTCTCGTTCGCACCAGGGCGCGAGCATACCGCCGGCCAGCCAGGAACAGGCCTGGACACCCAGGACCTCGCTGCGCTCCAGGATCTCGACCTCGGCGCCTCGCGCCGCGCATTCCATCGCCGTGACGAGGCCGGCGACGCCGGCCCCCACCACGGTGACGCGCTTGACGTCATTCGGCCGGGACATAGAGGGCCCCGCCCTGTTCGAGGAATTCGCGCGATTTTTCCGCCATGCCCTGCCGCGCGGCTTCCTCCATCGCCCGCACCTCGTCGCGAAGATCCTGCGTGATCTTCATCGAGCAGAATTTCGGCCCGCACATCGAGCAGAAATGCGCGACCTTGTGCACATCCTTGGGCAAGGTCTCGTCGTGATAGGCGCGCGCCGTATCCGGATCGAGGGAGAGGTTGAACTGGTCCTCCCAGCGGAAGTCGAAGCGGGCCTGCGACAGGGCGTCGTCGCGGACCTTGGCGGCGGGATGGCCCTTGGCGAGATCGGCGGCATGGGCGGCGATGCGATAGGTGATCACGCCGGTCTTGACGTCGTCGCGGTTGGGCAGGCCGAGATGCTCCTTGGGCGTGACGTAGCAGAGCATCGCCGTGCCGAACCAGCCGATCATCGCCGCGCCGATGCCGGAGGTGATGTGATCATAGCCCGGCGCAATGTCGGTCGTCAGCGGCCCGAGCGTGTAGAAGGGAGCCTCGCCGCAGGCGGCAAGCTGCTTGTCCATGTTCTGCTTGATCTTGTGCATAGGCACATGGCCCGGCCCCTCGATCATCACCTGGCAGCCCCTGTCCCAGGCGATCTTGGTCAGTTCGCCCAGCGTCTCCAGTTCGGCGAACTGGGCGGCGTCGTTGGCATCGGCGATCGAGCCGGGACGCAAGCCGTCGCCGAGCGAGAAGGAGACGTCATAGCGGCGCATGATGTCGCAGATGTCGCCGAAATGCTCATAGAGGAAGCTCTCGCGATGCCCGGCCAGGCACCAGCGCGCCATGATCGAGCCGCCGCGCGAGACGATGCCGGTGACGCGGCTGGCGGTGAGCGGCACATGGGCGAGGCGAACGCCGGCATGGATGGTGAAATAGTCGACGCCCTGCTCGGCCTGCTCGATCAGCGTATCCTTGAAGACTTCCCAGTCGAGCTTCAAGGGATCGCCGTCGACCTTCTCCAGCGCCTGGTAGATCGGCACCGTGCCGATCGGCACCGGCGAGTTGCGCAGGATCCAGGAGCGGATGTTGTGGATGTTGCGTCCGGTGGAGAGGTCCATCACCGTATCGGCGCCCCAGCGCGTGGCCCAGACCAGCTTCTCCACTTCCTCGGCGGCGCCGGAGGTGACGGCCGAGTTGCCGATATTGGCGTTGACCTTCACCAGGAAGTTGCGGCCGATCACCATCGGCTCGAGTTCGAGATGGTTGATGTTGGCGGGTAGGATGGCCCGGCCCAGGGCGATTTCGTCGCGCACGAATTCCGGCGTGACGAACTCGGGAATGGCCGCACCGAAATCCTCGCCGTCTGCCCGGCGCCCGGCCGCGCCTTCGAGGGCCTTCTCGCGGGCGAGGTTCTCGCGGAAGGCGGCGTAGACCATCTCCTCGGTGACGATGCCGGCCTTGGCGAACTCATATTGGGTGACAAGCTGGCCGTCGGCGCCGCGACGCAGCTTGCGTTCGGCGGGGCAGGGCGCCACCAGCCGGTCGGCGGAGACATTGCCATTGTCCTCAGGTCTAACGGTACGGCCCTCGATCGCACCGAAGCCGCGGCCGGCGATCCAGCCTTCGCGCAGGGTCGGCAAGCCCTGCTGCAGATCGATGCTGGCGCCGTCCTCGGTGTAGGGGCCGGAGGGATCGTAGACGCGGATGGGAGCGAGCGACGCGTCGCTCAGCGCGATCTCGCGGAAGGGCACCCGCATCTCAGGATGCGAAGCGGGGGCCGCATAGACCTTGCGGGAGCCGGCAATGGGACCGGTGGTCACGCTTTGGGGCGCGGCGATCTTGGTCTTGGGATTTTGGATATTCATGGATCTCCTCCTCGTTGCGAGTCATGGAGATCCGGGGCGACGATTGTCTGGGCAGAACCGGCATCTCAGCCAATTCCGGGACCTGGAGCCAATTTCTAGCGCCAAAGCCCTGTTCCCGTCCCTTCGCCGGCATGACCCGGATCAGGTTCGAAGGGTTCGGCTCTAGGCCATCTCAGCCCCGCTTGCGCAGGACACCCCTCGGAACGATTCCAAGGTTAGACCCGGAATCGGCCTGCGTCCAGAGCGAAGGATTGTCGCATTATTTTGGAAGAAGGCTGCGGCACTCTTTAGGGGGGCGGGTCTTCAGACCCGCCTGCATCGCTAACTCTAAGAAAGAGCCGGGTCTGAAATACTGACTCAAAACTCGCAACAGAACCGAGAAAGGCTCAACCTTTGTCATGCCCGGGCCCGTCCCGGGCATCCAGCTGCTGCAATTCGCGGAGAATGTGGGCCCTAGATCACCGGGACAAGCCCGGTGATGACAAAGGTCGAGGTTTCCTTGACTTTTCTGGCCAGGGCACCAGGACCCCCCAAAGGGGTCGTCGCGTCGCCTCACTCCCGCCAGGCCGCCGCGATCATGTCGGAGGCCTTCTCGGCAATCATCACCACGGGGGCATGGGTATTGCCGGAAACGATGGTCGGCATGACAGAGGCATCGGCGATGCGCAGGCCGGACATACCGCGCAGGCGCAGCTCGGGATCGACCACGGCTGCCGCATCGCTGCCCATGCGGGCCGTGCCGACCGGATGGAAGATGGTGGTGGCGATGTCGCCGGCAGCCTTGGCGAGATCCTCGGCCGACTGGATCGCCGGCCCGGGCTTCAGTTCTTCCGGCCGGAAGGCCTGCATACGCTTCGTCGCCATCAGGCGGCGGGCTGCGCGGATCGAATCGGCCGCGACGGCGCGGTCCCCCTCGGTCGAGAGGTAGTTCGGGGCGATTTCGGGATGGGTCCGGGCATCCGGCGAGACGATGCGGACATGGCCGCGTGCCTCCGGCCGGAGATTGCAGACCGAGACGGTGATGGCCGGAAAAGGATGCAGCGGCGAACCGAAGGCGTCGAGCGACAGGGGCTGGACGTGGAACTCGATATTGGCGCTGCAGAAGCGCGGATCAGACTTCATGAAGATGCCGAGCTGGCTCGGTGCCATCGCCATCGGCCCCGAACGCTTGAGGGCATAGGTGAGGGTGATCTCGGCCTTGCCCAGCAGCGAGGCCTGCCATTCGTTCAGGGTGCGTGCGCCGCTGATCTTGAACACGGTGCGGATCTGCAGATGGTCCTGCAGGTTCTCGCCGACCCCGGGCGCCTCCAGCACGAGCGGGATGCCGTGCCTGGCCAGCAGCGCCGCCGGGCCGACGCCGGAAAGCTGCAGGAGCTGCGGCGTGCCGATGGCGCCGGCCGCCAGCACCAGCTCGCGCCTGATCGAGACGTGGGCGGGCTTGCCATCAAGCCTCAATTCGAGGCCCTCGGCACGTCCGTTCGCGAAGCGGATGCGCTCGGCCATCGCCCTGGTGAGGATGGTGAGGTTCTTGCGATGCCGGACGGGGTTGATGAAGGCCCTGACGGCATTGAAGCGAAAGCCGGCCTTCTGGTTGACCTCGAAATAGGCCGAGCCGGTGTTGTCGCCGGCATTGAAATCGTCGATCTGGGGCACGCCGAGTTCCTCGGCCGCCTCGCGCACCGAGTCCAGGATCGGCCAGGACAGGCGCTGGCGCTCGACGCGCAGCTCGCCCTCCGAACCATGAAAGGCCGCGCTCCCCGCATGGTGGTTCTCCGAACGCCGGAACAGCGGCAGTACATCGTCCCAGCCCCAGCCGGCATTGCCGAGCTGCTGCCATTGGTCATAGTCGGCGGCCTGGCCGCGCATGTAGATCATGCCGTTGATCGAGGAGCAGCCGCCCATCACCCGCCCGCGCGGATAGGCGAGGCTGCGCCCGTTCAGGCCCGGCTCGGCCACGGTCCTGTAGCCCCAGTCGGTGCGCGGATTGCCCATGCAATAGAGATAGCCGACCGGGATGTGGATCCAGTGATAGCGGTCCGAGCCGCCGGCTTCGAGCAGCAGCACCCTGGCCTTGGGATCGGCGGAGAGCCGGTTGGCCAGCACGCAGCCGCCGGAGCCGGCGCCGACGACGACATAGTCATAGGCACCGAGATCGATGCGTTCGCTATCGTGACGTTCGTTCATGCGCCCTCGCGATAGCGTTTCCAGTGTTCGGGCATGGTCTCCGCGAGGCCGCAATAGAGGCGGTAGCGCGCCTCCACCAGCGCCCTGTCCGCGGTGCGGGGCTGGTACTGAGCGGCCTGGCGCACCATGGCGGCGATGCCGTCGTCGAGCGTTGCAAAGGTTCCGGCTGCGACGCCCGCCGCGATCGCCGCGCCCAGCGCACCGGTTTCCTGGCATTCGGCCACGGTGACCGGCAGGTCGAGGATGTCAGCGAACATCTGGCACCAGACCGGGCTACGCGAGCCGCCGCCGGACAGCGAGGCGCGGGTGATTTCCGCCCCGGCGCGGCGCAGGCGCTCGATATGGCGGCGATGTTCGAAGACTACGCCCTCATAGAGCGCGTGGAGCATCTCCGCTTTGCCGTGCCAGCCGGCGAGGCCGATGAAGGCGCCGCGTGCATCGGGATGGGTGGACGCGCCGAACAGGAAGGGCAGGAACAGCGGCAGCTCCGGATGCGGGGCAACCGATGCCACCAGCCCATTGCAGGCCTCGAACGCGGCCGGACCGTGCCCGCCGCCGAACTCGCGTACGAACCATTCGAGATTGACGGCCGAGGTGGCGCTGGATTCGACCGCGACATAGCGGTCCGGGCGCCAGGTCGAGGCGTGGAAGATGGTGTTGTCGATCAGCGGCGTCTCGCGCACCACCTGGTTGATGCTCCAGGTGCCGGCCACGATCGCCGCCTCGCCGGGCGTGTTGACGCCGGAGCCGATCATCGAGGCGATGATGTCGAAGAAGCCGGCGGCGACAGGCGTTCCCTCGGCGAGGCCGGTGGCCGCCGCGGCGTGGGCGGTCACGCGGCCTACCGATGCTTCGGATTCGATGAGATCGGGCAGCAGTCCCGCAGCATCGCCGAGGCCATAGCCGTCGAGCAAGGTCTCATCATAGCGCCGTTCGGGCAGGCGCAGCAGGCCGGCGCCGCTCATGTCCGAAAAATCGGAGACGAGCCTGCCGGTGAGCAGCAGAGTCAGCGCATCCTTGCACAGGAAGGCGGTGCTGGCCCTGGCATAGAGATCGGGGCGGTTCTGCTTCAGCCAGAGCAACAGTGTCGCCGTCTGCGCCGGCCAGGGCCGCTGCAGGCAGAGCGGATAGAGGGCGTCGGCAGCCGGCGAGGCGCGCAGTTCGGCGGCGAGGCCGGCGGCTCGGTTGTCGATCGACTGGATGCCGATGAGGGGCTGGTCATCCCCGTCGATGAGATAGAGACCGTTGCCGTGGCCGGCCGTGCCGATGCCGATGACGTCCTTGCCCTCGACGCCGGCCTCCATGAGGCAGCGCCGGATCACCGTGGCGGCATTGGCCCAGAGTTCGGCGATGTCGCGCTCGACATAGCCGGGCTGGGGCTGTCGCGACTGGCCGTCCAGCGCTGCCCGCGCCAGGACCCGTCCTTCGAGGTCGAACAGGACGGCCTTGACCACGGTATTGCCGGCATCGATGCCGAGGAGATGGCGCGTCACGCTGCGGCCTCGTAGATGGCCCAGGCCTCACCATCGTCGGCGCCCTGATGGATCATCGCCATCAGGGCCTTGACCACGCGGGCCGGGTTGTCGTGCTGGTAGATGTTGCGGCCATAGACCATGCCATGCGCGCCCTGGCGCATCAAAGCGTGGGAATTGGCGAAGACCTGGCGTAGATCCGCCTTGCCGCCGCCGCGCACCAGCACGGGGCAGCGGGCGGCCTCGACCACGCGATGGAAATCGGCGGGATCGCTGGTCGGGTCGGCCTTGACGATATCGGCGCCGAGTTCGCGGGCAAGGCGCACCAATGTCACGATCTTTTCGGCGTCGCCATCGACGAGATAGCCGCCGCGTTCGCTGGCAGGCTGCATGACCAAAGGCTCGATCATCAGCGGCATGCCGTATTTCTCGCAATCCTGGGCCACGCGCGAAATATTCTCGATGCATTGCCGGAACAGGCCGGGCTCGTCCGGCAGCATGAAGAGATTGACCACCACGCAGGCCGCATCCATGCGCAGCGCCGGGGCGATCGGATCCTGCGCGTTCTGCAGGAGGGCCCACATCTCGCGATGGCGCTGGCGGTTATAGGGATTGCCCATGTCGATGCGCATCACCAAAGCAGGCTTGTGCTTGCCCGGGATCTCCTGCAGCAGGTCGGCCTGGCCGTAATTCATCTGGATGGCATCGGGGCCGGCATCGGCCAGCATGCGCACGACCTTGTCCATGTCCTCCAGCCCGTCGAGGAAGGACGGCTCGTTGCACACGCCGTGGTCGATGGCGACGTCAAGACATTTGCCGGCGCCGAACAGGCGGTTCATCCGGACTTTCTTGGTGAGATACATGGGCCTTCCCTGTGGTTTTCTTTACCCTCCCCTGGAGGGGGAGGGTCGGCCCATAGGGCCGGGGTGGGGTGGAATCGGCAAAGGGGCAGGGAGGAGAAACTTCCTCGCCAAGAAATCACCCCACCCCGACGCTTCGCGTCGACCCTCCCCCTACAGGGGAGGGTAAAAGAGGGGCCGGAAGTGAAGAGTTGCGGGCCACGAGCGTCGTCGCCGCGAGGCCGTGATGGTGATCGAGATGGGTGAGCAGCCGGTCGATCTCGGCTTGGGTCTGCGTCTGGCTCCAGCCCAGAGGGGAAGCCGCCAGCGCGGCCAATTCGTGGATGGTGTCGAGCGACAGCTCGCCGCTGAAGGCGATGGTCATGCGCCGCAGCACCAGGTCGGCCAGGGTGGCGACCTGACCGGTGGCGAGGATCCAACGGACCTCGTCGCGGCTGTAGCTTGGTAGCGAGGCGAGGAGGGCATCGTCGGCGCCGGGCATGAAATCGAGCATGCGCGTGCCGTAGCGCTCGAACAAGGCGGCGCAGCGCTCTTCCGAAGTCCCTGTCGAGATGGCAACCTGGCGCAGCCAGTCCCGGCGTTCGGCCTCGCCTTGCGGGAAGCCCTTGCCGCCGCCGATCGCCAAGGCCTCGCTCGAACGCGTGCGGTCTGTCCCGAGGCGGGCCAGCACCGTATCCGCGGCCTGGGCACCGAAGGCACGGAAGGTCGTCCACTTGCCGCCGACGAGGTTGAGGACGGGAACCGGCCCGGGAGGCGTCGACCATTCGCAGCTATGATCGCGCGAGATCTCGGCATTCACATTCGCATCGGCCCGCGGCAAAGGACGCACGCCGGCGAAGCGGAACAGGATGTCGACTTCCGACAAAGCGATGCCGGGGAAGACCTCGCGGATCGACTCCAGGATATAGGCGGTTTCGCTGGCCTCGCAGCGCACGCCATCGGGCGTGTCGACGCGGATGTCGGTCGATCCGGCGAGGATATGGCCGAAATGGGCGAACAGGATGCACACGCGCCCTTCGCGATTGGCGAAATAGACCATGCGCTCGCCGATGGCCTCGAGGAGGGCGGGGCTGTCGAGGACGAGATGGGAGCCCTTGGTGCCGCCGATCAGCGCGGTCTGCCGGCCTGAGATCAGGGCGTTGGTCTGGTCGATCCAGGCCCCGCTGGCATTGACGATCACCTCGGCGGTGAGGGTGATGCGCTCGCCGGTCAGGCTGTCGGTGAGTTCGGCGATGGTGCCGTCCAGCCTGGCGAGGCCGAGATGGTTGAGCGCCAGCGCCTGGGGGCAGGCCGACTCGGCATCGGCGATCAGTTCGAGGCCGAGCTGCTCCGGCCGGCTGATCTTGGCATCGTGATAAAGGGCGGCATAGTTGATGTCGGGATGGAAGTCGGGCCAGTTAAAGCGGGTGGCGCGGCGGCCGAAGAAACGGCTCTTCGGCAATTGGCGTTCGCGGCGGGCATAGAAATCGTAGAGGGCGAGCCCCAGCCGCACGATCAGGGCGCCGCGCGGTCCCGGCTTCGGCCGCCCGCCGAGAAAGCGGCGCGCCGCCGACAGCGTGCCGGAGAAACGATCGGCCAGCGGGATCAGGGTCGGCAGCGCGCTGACGTAATGGGGCGCGTTGCGCAGGAGGCGGTTGCGCTCCAGCAGGGACTCCTTCACCAGTCCGAATTCGCCATTCTCCAGGTAGCGCAGCCCGCCATGGATCATGCGGGACGGCGCCGCGCTGGCCCCGCTCATGAAATCCCCGCGCTCGACGAGCACGGTGTCGATCCCCTGCAAAGCGAGTTCGCGAAAGGTGCTGATGCCGTTGATGCCGCCGCCGACCACGAGGACCGCAATGCGGCCTTTCGCGCGCAGCCTGTCGAGCCGTTCCGCCCGGCTCGTACCGACCCTGGGGGGCGGGTCTTCAGACCCGCCTGCGAGCGTGGTGTTTGCAGCCGGGTCTGAAGGCCCGCCCCCCGAAGAGCCTCGCCAGCTGGCGTCGCCATGGCCTGGTTTAGGCGTCATGCCACCAACTCCACCCTGTCAGGCCGTGACGGCGGCAAGATGGGCCGCGATGGCGTCATCGATAGCGGCGAGGTCGTCAGCCGACAGGTCGAGCCGCCCGGCGGCGGCATTCTCGCTGGCCTGCTTTTCGTCGCGTGCGCCGCACAGGGCATAGGTGATGCCTGGCTGGGCGATGGTCCAGGCGATCACGAGCTGGGCGATCGTCGCGCCGTGGGTGGAGGCGATCGGGGCCACCGCGGCGGCGAAATCGGCGACGCGGGCGCGGTTGTCGCGCGAAAAGCGCGGATTGTCCTTGCGCAGGTCATCGCCGGCGAAGTCACGCTCCGGCCCGATCTTGCCGGTGAGCAGGCCCAGCGCCAGCGAGGAATAGCTGAGCGTGGAGACGCCGTGGGCCGTGCTGACAGGCAGGAGGCTGGTTTCGATCTCGCGGTCGAGCATCGAATAGCGTTCCTGGATGGCATCGACCGGCCCGGCGGCGAGATAGGCCGTGAGGTCGTCGGCGCTGACGTTGCTGACGCCGATGGCGCGGATCTTGCCGGCGCGCTTCAGCTCGAGCAGCGTGTCCATGGTCTCGGCGATCGGAGTAGTCGGGTCCTGCCAATGGGTGATGAAGAGGTCGATATAGTCGGTCTTGAGGCGTTCGAGGCTCTGCTCGATCTCGTGCAGGATGCCGTCGCGTCCGAGATAGCGATGCACCTTGTGGTCCATCTCGTCGAAGAAGTGATTGCCCTTGCCGTGATGCCAGTTGAGCCCGCATTTGGTGGCGATGACGACTTCATGGCGGCGGCCCTTGACGGCCTGCCCGACCAGCGCCTCGGCCCGGCCGAGCCCATAGGCCGGGGCGGTGTCGATCAGCGTGACGCCCTTGTCGAGGGAGGCGCGGATCGCGGCGATCGAGGCCTCGTCGTCATGGCCGCCCCACATCCAGCCGCCCATGGCCCAGGTGCCGAGTGCGATGGCGCTGGCGGCGATGTCGGAATGGCCGAGTGGGCGCAAGGGAATCGGAGGGGTCATGTCGGCCTCTTGAGAATGTCGAGTACGTGGGTGCCGGTGGCTTCGTCGGTGGCGAGGATGTCGAGATAGCCGCCGCGCAGGATGCCGGCGATCGGCTCGGCCTTGTGGGCGCCGGTGGCGATGCCGATGGTCATCGGGATGGCCCTGAGTTCCTCGGGGCTGAGCGCGACGACGCGCTCGTTGAGGGGGTAGTGGCAGGGGCGGCCGTCGGCATCGATGAGATGGGCGATCAGCTCCCCGGCCGCCCGGCTCTGCCTGAGGCCGTCGAGCCCATCGGCGCCCGGGGCATGCAGGCTGAAATAGGTCGAGCTTTCCGAGAGCACCGAGCCGATGCCGACCAAGGCGATGCGGGCGCCCCGCGCCCGGTCCAGCACTTCGCCGACCGATTGTAGCGACATCAGCACATCCCGCTCGGCGCGCGAGGCCGCGAAGATCGGCGCATGGATCTGGAAAGCGCGTCCCTGCAGCTTGGAGGCGAGCTGGGCGGCGAGGTGGTTGACGTCGACGAAATGCTTGCCCTGCACGCCGCCGGTGGCCGGCACCACGGTGACGTCATAGGCGCGAGTGGGCGCCAGGGCCTGGATCACGGCGCTGACGCCGACCCCGCCGGAGACGCAGATGGTATCGCCGTCCCTGAGGACGGTGAGGATATGGTCGGCGACCGAACGGCCGGCGGCCTGGAGGTTGACGCTGTCCTGGTCGGAGGCGGTGGGCACCACAATCGCCTCGGCGAGGCCGCTCGCCTCGGCCAGGGCCTGTTCGAGCTCGAACAGATCCTGGCGCGGCGACTTCACCTCGATCCGGACATAGCCGCGCTCATGCCCTTCCTTGACGAGGCGGTTGACCATCGGATGGGACAGGCCGGTGCGCTTGGCGATCTCCGCCTGCGAGAGGCCCTCGATGTAATGCATGACCAATACCCGATGGATGCGGCGGAGCCGCTGGTCGCCTTCGTTGTCTTTTGCCACGATGCCTGTCCTATGCCTTACGAGTCAGAGCCTGCTTGCGCTTATGTAGCAGGTGATCGAAGGCGACGGCGGCAAACAGGATCAGGCCGCGTATGGTGTCCTGCCAGTAGGGCGAGACGTCGAGAAGGATGAGCGAGCTCGACACCACCGACAGCAGCGCCATGCCGAGGATGGCGCCGAGGATGGTGCCCGAGCCGCCATTGAGGCTGGCCCCGCCGATCACGGCGGCGGCGATGATGTTGAGCTCCATGCCGACGCCGAAGGTCGGCGTCGCCGCCCCGAAGCGGGCCATGTAGATGACGCCGGCGACACCGGCCAGGGTCGAGCACAGCACGATGCAGAAGAACTTCACCCGGGCGGTGCGGATGCCCGAATAGGCGGCGGCCCGTTCGTTGGAGCCGGTGTAGAAGACGCGGCGGAACAGGGTCGCCTTGCGCAGGAGCAGGTCGAAGGTGACGACCACGATGAGGAAGATCAGGATCACCACGGGCACACCGTAGACGGAGCCCTGGCCGACGAACTTGAAGCTCGGCGGCAGGGAGAACAGCGACAGCGGCGTGCCGCCGGTGATCGCAAGGCACAGGCCCCGCACGATCACCATGAAGGCGAGCGAGACGATGAAGGAATGCAGGCCGATGCGCGTCACGGCCAGCGCCATGGCGGCGCCGATGGCGGAGCAGGCGAGGATGGCCATGGCGCTGGCAAGCCAGGGGTCGACACCCGCCAGGAAGAGCCAGCCGCCGATCACCATGGCGAAGCAGACGACGGAGCCGACCGAGAGGTCGATGGCGCCGACGATCAGGAGCACGGTCATGCCGACCACCACGATGCCCTCGACGGCGAAGGACATCGTCATGGCGCGCAGATTGGTCCAGGTCAGGAAATAGGGCGAGGCGAAGGACATCACCACGCACAGGGCCAGGATGATCAGCACGAGGCCGAGCTCGCGCATGTTGCCGAGGCCGCGCAGCCAGTTCGAACGGGCCGGCGACGGCGCTTCGGGGTGCTTCTGGTTCACTGAGGTTTCACCCATCACGGTCATGCCGCCCTCCCGGTGTTTTTGTTCAGTCCCGATGCGAGGCGGATCAGTTTGTCTTCGGTCATGTCGGGTCCCATGACCTCGCCGACGATCCCGCCCTCGTGGATGACGAGAATGCGGTCGGCGAGGCCGATCAATTCGGGCAGTTCGGACGAGATCACCAATATGCCGGTGCCCTGGTCGGCGAGCTCGCGCAGGATGCGGTGGATTTCCGCCTTGGCGCCGACATCGACGCCGCGGGTCGGCTCGTCGAGCAGGATGACCTTCGGCGCCACCGACAGCATCTTGGCGATGGCGACCTTCTGCTGGTTGCCGCCCGACAGCGTGCTGACCGCATCGTTCAGCGAGCCGCGGCGCAGGCGCAGGAGATCGCCGAGGCGGCGCGCCTGCTCCAGCTCGGCTGCCCGGTCGACGAAGCCGATGCGGGTGGAGACACGGCCGAGATCAAGCGCCGAGACATTCGCGGCGATCGGCAGATCGAGGAAAACGCCCGATCCCTTGCGGTCCTCCGAGAGATAGACGATGCCGCTGGCGATGCTGTCGGCATAGGTCGTGGGGGTCACCTCGCGTTCCTCGAGCCGGATCCTGCCGGCGCTGCGGGGCAGCAGGCCGCAAATGCCGAGCGCCATTTCTGTGCGCCCGGCGCCGATCAGCCCGGCGACGCCCAGCACCTCTCCACGCCGGAGTTCGAAGGAAATGTCCTTGAAGCGCACACCGTCGGTGAGGCCCTCCACCGTCATCAAGGCGGGCGCTTGGGCGCTTTGCGGGTTCTTCGGCGGATAGAGTGTGCCCAGCGCACGGCCGACCATCTTGCCGACGACGCTTTCGGGCGTCATGGCCGCGATGTCGTCGGTGGAGACGTGCTGGCCGTCGCGCAGCACCGTGATGCGGTCGCAATGGCCGAAGATCTCCGCCATGCGGTGGCTGATATAGATGATGGAGATGCCGCGCGCCTTGAGGCCGGCCATGATGCCGAAGAGCTTGCCGGCTTCGCGCTCCGTCAGCGCGGCGGTCGGCTCGTCGAGAATGAGGATCGAGCAGTCGAGGGTGAGCGCCTTGGCGATCTCGACGATCTGCTGCTCGGAAATGGTGAGGTCGCTGACGAGGCTGTCGGGATCGATGCTGCCGAGTTCGGCCAGGATGGCGCGGGCCTTTTCGCGCAATTCGCCATAATTCATGAAGAAGGCCTGGCGACGGTTGGTCGCGGCCATGAAGATGTTCTCGGCCACCGAGATGCCGCTGCACAAGGCGATCTCCTGGTGCACGAGGCCGATGCCGAGCGCCTGCGCCCGCGCCGGCGAGCCGATCTCGACCTTTTCGCCGCGGATGCGGATCTCACCGGCATCGGGCCTGACGATACCGTCGATGATGTTCATCAGCGTGGACTTGCCCGCGCCGTTCTCCCCGGCGAGGGCGTGGATCTCGCCCTTGCGGACGCTGAGGCTGACATTGCGCAGGGCCTGGATCGCGCCATAGGCCTTGCTGATGCCTGTCACTTCGAGGGCGAGATCATGGATCATGGCCGGTCTTCGTCCTGGGTGAGGGGGGAGAGGGCTGACGTTCGGATAGGGCAACGCAACCCCTCATCCGCCTGCCGGCACCTTCTCCCGCAAGGGGAGAAGGCAATCTTTTGGATGGCGCAGCACTGCCAATCGCCTTCTCCCCTTGCGGGTGTCGTCCACTCCCCTTGGAGTGGACTGGGTGCCCCGAAGGGGCGGATGAGGGGTCGCTCCGCGCTACCCGGAGTTCAAAGCCGCCTGGGAACACTGCGCTTGCAGGCAGGTCCGACGGGCCCCGATTATTCCTCGATGCCCTTGGTGCCGCGGCGCTTGAGATAGGCGTCCCAGTAGAAGTCGTCGGCATTGTCCTTGGAGACGACGGCAAAGCCATTGTCGACGAAGGGTACGCCCATCGGGTTGTAGCCGGCGCGCTTCCAGTCGTTCATCGGGTCGATTAGGTCGGGATGCTTGGCCATGAACAGCAGCATGAAGCCCATATAGCCCTGGATGCCCTGGTTGGGATTGACCGAGCCGAAGACCTGTCCGGCCTTGATCATGTCGAGGATCTTGGCGTTCACGTCGGCGGTCATCACCTTGATCTTGCCGCCGAGCTCCTGGGAAGCCTGGGCTGCCCCCAGTGCCGAATTGGCCTCGGGCATGAACAGGGCCGCAAGATTGGGATTGGCCTGGGCGAGGGACTGCACCGCCTGATAGGCCTTGGTCGGGTCCTGGTTGGTGGCGACGCGGCCGACCAGCTTCATGCCGGGATATTTCTCGCCCATGCGGGCGATGAAGGCGGCGACGCGCTTGTCGTGGTTGTCCTGCCCTGGGTTCTCCAGCACGGCATAGTCGCCCTTGCCGTCCAGCGCCTTGGCGACCATGTCGGCGGCCGCGATACCCTCCCGATTGTTGTCGGAGGTGACATAGGAGGCGCGCTTGGAATTGGGCGAGTCGGCCGCGAAGGTCACCACGGAAACGCCGGAGTCCACGGCGCGGTTGATCGGCTCGATGAAGGGATCCGAATTCATCGGATGCACCAGGATGCCGGCCGGGTTCTTGGCCAGGGCTTGGTCGAAGCTCGCGATCTGCTTGGTGACGTCATATTCCGGCGTGCCGGTATAGGCCGTCTTGCAGCCCATCGACTGGGCGGCCTGCTTGAAGGCCTCATAGACCGGGAACCAATATTCCACCCCCGAGACCATGACGTTCATCACATAGGTCTCGCCTTCCTTGCAGCGGAACTTGCTGTCTGCCTGCGCGCTCGCGCCGGAGACGAAAGCCGCGCTCGCGGCCAGTCCGATGAGCCATTTCCTGATGGGCATCCTCACCTCCCGATGGTGTTCGCCGGGCTGTTTCCCGGTGTTGTCGTTTGATGTTGAAATAAATTTCACTATGTGATATTCATTTCAAGGAGGATATAGAGGAGTTTGCGGGCGGACGCAATGGCCTTTCGGCGGCGGCGTATATCCGGGGTGCCGATCTCCTCAGCTCCATCAGGCGATGGAGCGCGATCGGCATCTTTGGAAACACCGCATTTTTCTCAAGGAAGACACCGGTCCCGCTCCATCACCTGACGGAGTTGAGGAGATCGGCACATCGCGTCCGCGGACGGGATGCTCCGGCTTCCGGAAAGCCATGTCCGTCCCTCCCCTTCGGTTGACAGCGCTGTGGTCGTCAGGGAAGCTGACGCAAAGGGCGCAAAGCGCCGTCACGATTGGGAGGAAGCGCCATGACCATTGGGCTTCGGGGCAAGCAGGCGACGAAGATCACGGCGGCCGAGGCGGCGGCGCGGGTCAAGCCCGGCATGTGGCTCGACTACGGATTCGGACTGACCCAGCCCGATGCCTTCGAGGTGGCCCTCGCTGCCCGGCGCGACGAACTCCATGACGTCAAGATCCGCCACTGCCTCACGATGCGGGCGCGCGCCACCCAGGAATGCGACCCCAATGGCGAGCATTTCGGCTGGTTCAACTGGCACTTCTCCGGTTATGACCGCAAGCAGCACGATGCCGGGCGCTGCAACTACATCCCGTTCAATTTCGGCGAGGCGCCGGACTTCTATCGCCGCTTCATCGATCCCGTGGACATCGTCGTGATCAAGACGGCGCCGATGGATTCGGAGGGCTATTTCAACTTCGGCGGCGGCGCCACCTATGTCGAGGCCATCCTCGAGCGGGCCCGCCTGATCATCGTCGAGGTCAACGAGGACACCCCTGCGGTCTATGGCGAGGGCAACCGCGTTCATGTCGGCGCGGTCGACCACATCATCGAGGGCGATGGCCAGAAGGCGCCTGAGATCGGCAATCCCGAGCCGAGCGAGATCGACCGGGCGGTCGCGGCCCGTATCGTCGAGGAAATAGAGGACGGGGCCTGCCTGCAGATCGGCATCGGCGGCATGCCCAACGCCGTCTGCACCATCCTCAAGGATAGCGGCATCCATGATCTCGGCATCCATACCGAGATGATGACCGACGGCATCGTCTCGCTCTATGACGCCGGCCTGGTGACCGGTGCGCGCAAGATCATCGACCGCGGCTGCTCGGCCTTCACCTTCGCGGCCGGTTCGCGCCGCCAATATGAAGCGATCAACCGCAACCCCGATTTCAGATCCTATCCGGTCGACTACACCAATCTGCCGCACAACATCGCCAAGAACGACAATGTCGTCTCGATCAACAACACCACGCAGATGGATCTGCAGGGCCAGGCGGCCTCCGAGAGCGACGGCCATCGCCATATCTCGGGCACCGGCGGCCAGCTCCAGTTCGTGCGCGGCGCCTATGCCTCCAAGGGAGGCAAGTCCTTCCTGTGCATGTCCTCGACCTTCGACAAGCGCGGCGACCGCCGCAGCCGTATCGTGCTCAATCTGACGCCGGGCAATGTGGTCACCACGCCGCGCACCGACGTGATGTATGTCGTCACCGAATACGGCATGGTCAATCTCAAGGGGCGTTCGGTGGCCGAGCGCGCCAAGGCCCTGATCGGCCTCGCCCATCCCGATTTCCGGGAGGGCCTGGAACGCGAGGCCCGCGAGAACGGTCTGATCCCGCGCTTCTGCTACGGCATGGCGTGAGGAGAGGTTCCTGGGACCGCAGGCGTCTCGCCTGCCTCTATCTTTCCTGCAAGCTCGGTGCTTCCAAGAGCAGGCGAGACGCCTGCGGTCCCGGGAAACACTCCTCGCTTGGCACCCTCGCCTGCCTGCCCTAACTTGCCAGGCTTTCGGATGAGGACGATTTCATGACGCAAGCCATTGACCGGGTCCGGCAGGCCCTGCTGCAGGCCGGGCATCCCGACACCATCGCGATGTTCGCCGAGGGCACCCATACCGCCGCCGAGGCCGCCGCTTCCGTGGGCTGCAGTGTTGCCCAGATCGCGAAGTCGATCATCTTCCGCTCGGGCGAGACGCCGATCCTGGTGGTCGCCTCCGGCATCAACCGCATTGACCGCGCCAAGGTCGGCGCCGCCCTTGGCCGCAAGGTCGAGCGGGCAGATCCCGCCTGGGTCGAGACCACCACCGGCTTTGCGGTGGGCGGCGTGGCGCCGGTCGGGCATCTGGCGCCGGCCCTCATCCTGATCGACGAAGACCTGCTGGCCCTCGATCCGGTCTGGGCCGCGGCGGGGTCACCCACCCATGCCTTCCGCACCACACCCGCCGACCTCGTCAGGGTGACCGGCGGTTCGGTGGCTAATGTGAAGGCCTGAGCGTTTCCTGCCTCGTCTGGCTCGGCGCGTCCCATCTCGTTTGCCGGTCTCAGGGGTCAATGCAGTTCACTTAAGCGTTTCGGGGGGCTCGACCTTTGTCATTGCCGAGCTTGACCCGGCAATCCAGCTCCCCGACGGTTCGTCCGTGCGGCTTCTGGGTAGCCGGGTCAAGCCCGGCTATGACAAATTCGGAGGGGTTCCTGCTTAAGTGAACCGTATTAGGTCTCAGGGGTGCATTTTCGCGCCCTTGACGATCTTGTCGACGAGCTTCTTGTCGGCTCGTAGCGCAATGCCGACCACCTTGGCGTCGTCGACGGTGAAATCGGCAAAGACGGCGCGATTGGCGGCATCGTGGCCGGTCTTGAACATCTCCTCGATATAGAGCGAGGTCCGGACGCCCCGGTCGAGCGAGCGGCGATGGATCGCGCTCATCGTTTCCGCATCCGCGGCCAGCACGATGGCGGGCTGCACCGACAGAGCGTTGTAGAAACGCCCGGCGCGATCACGATAGGCTTCGCCGATCATGTCGGGTGCCTGGGCGACAATACCGCTGGTGAGGAAGGCGGTGACGCTGAGCGCCTGCCAGGCGGCAAGATCGTCTCGCAACACGATGGCAAACTTGGTATCGAACATGAATGACGACTTTCGAGTCAGAATCTTTGGATGCCGAGCCCCAGGCCGGTCTCTTGCCGCCATCCCTAGGGCGGCAGGCCTTCCAGGGTCTTGAACGTTCGTGCGACGACGGCATCCGTACCGCGCCCCCGCTGCCCGGCATCGAGCGCATGGAAGCCTGGTTTCACGGCAATGCCTTCGAACTGCATCGCCATGACACCTATGCCGTCGGCGTCACTCTCGACGGTGTCCAGAGCTTCCGTTACCGCGGCGCCTCGCGCGCCAGCCTGCCGGGGCAGATCCTGGTGCTGCATCCGGACGAGCTGCATGATGGCGGCGCCGGCACCGAGGAGGGGCTGCATTACCGCATCCTCTATCTCGAGCCCTCGCTCTTGATGCGCGGCCTTGGCGACGGAGCGGTGTCGCTGCCTTTCCTGCGCCAGCCGGTATTCAGCGATCCGGCACTGCGCGAGGACATTCTCGGCTTGCTCGGTCCGCTCGACCGTGGGCTGGAACAGCTTGCAGCCGACGATCTCCTTGCCCGCCTGGCACAGGGCCTGGCTCGCCACGCCGGCCAGCCGCTCAAGCCTCTCGGCAGCCTGGCTTGGCGGCAGGTCGACCGGGTCCGCGACTATCTCGAGGCCCATGCCCTTGAGGCGGTACGTTCGGAGGAACTGGAGGAGATCTCAGGGCTCGATCGCTACGCCCTGTCCCGACATTTCCGCGCCGCCTTCGCCACCAGCCCGCACCGTTTCCTGCTGATGCGGCGCCTGGGGCAGGCCCGCGCCTTGATCGCGGCGGGCGAACCGCTCGCCGAGGTCGCCGCCGCCACCGGCTTTGCCGATCAGAGCCACCTCACACGCCATTTCAAGAAAGCCTATGGGGTGACCCCGGGGCGCTGGGCCGGCCTGGTCGAGGCGGGGCGGCGATCCGGCTCGGCCGCTGCCTAGAGTATTTTTCCTCTGATGTTTTCTCGCCGCTCAGCCCCGCGTGCCGGCATATCTGTCCATGCCGACATTCTGGGCCGTGGCGCGCTGATGCATCTGGGCGAAATAGGGATGGAAGATGCTGTTGCGGGCTTCGATCTCGGCATGACCAGCCAGGAAGGCCGGCATGGCCTCGCGGATCTCGGCCAGGACGGCCTCCTCGTCGACGCGGGTCAGGCGGCCCTGTTCCACCACGATCTCGCCCTCGACCATCACGCGTTCGATCGAAGCACCATTCTCGGCATGGACGAGCTGTCTGATGATGTCGTTGAGCGGCGTGAAGGAGAGGCTGTCGAGCCGAAGCATGATCAGGTCGGCGCGCTTGCCGACCTCCAACGAACCGGTGATCTCGCCCAGCAGGGCGCTGCGCGCGCCGCCCAGCGTGGCAGCGTTGAGGATTTCCTGCGCAGAGACCCAGCGCTCATGATCGGGGCCGGTGGCGCTTTGCACCAAAGCGGCCGTGCGCATCACGTCGAAGATGCGCGCGCTGTCGTTCGATGAGACGCCGTCGGTGCCAAGGCCGATGGTGACCCCGGCATCGATGAGGCGGCGGAGCGGCGCGATGCCGGCACCGAGCTTCAGGTTGGAAACGGCATTATGGGCCACCGAGCAACCCGCCGCGCCCATCAGGGCGATATCGTCCTCGTCGACCCAGACCGAATGGGCGATGGTGATGCCGGGGTGAAGCAAGCCGAGATCGTGCAGGTAGCGGATCAGGCTCTTGCCGTGGAAAAGCTGTCCCGTCACCGCCTGGGTCTTG
Organism: Labrys sp. E2SS-1L; assembly: GCF_057073705.1. Classification (NCBI taxonomy): domain Bacteria; kingdom Pseudomonadati; phylum Pseudomonadota; class Alphaproteobacteria; order Hyphomicrobiales; family Xanthobacteraceae; genus Labrys; species Labrys sp. E2SS-1L. Next base: position 1,304,924 of record NZ_CP172712.1, read on the forward strand.
GTCTCCAGGATGTGGGTATGGAACGGCACGCGCCATTGCCGGGCCAGCTCGTCGCAGGCGAGCATCAGGTCGGGTGTGCAGCGCTGGGGCGCGGAGGGAGCGATCATGAAGCGCAGCCGTCCGGCCTTGTCCTGGAAGGCCGCCAGGGCGGATCGGCAATAGTCGACATAGGCGGACGCGGTAATCGGCGGGCCGAAATCGAGCTTGGCCTGCAGGTCCGCCGGCATGGTCTGGCGGCCATAGGCGAGGGCATCGAGCGGATGGATGTTCATCACCGCGCTGGAGACGTTGGCGCGGATGCCGGCATCCTCATAGGCACGGAACACGGTGCCGAGCCTATCGAGATCGTGCCGGGGCGGGTCGAAGAAATCGTCGCAGAGCAGGGTGACGCCGCCCTTCAGCGATTCCATCGCGAGCAGCAGCGTGCGCAGATAGACAAGGCGCGGCGGCAGCAGCGGACCCATCAGCAGCGGATAGGCGTAGAGCAGCCATAATTCCAGCGGCAGGCGTTCATAACGCCCCCGGAAGAAGGTTTCGCCGGAATGGGTATGGGCGTTGACGAGGCCCGGCATCACCAGCCGGCCGCGCCCGTCGATCAGTCTCGCACCGGGATGGTCGCCAAGATCAGGGCCGATGGCGGCGATGCGATTGCCCTCGACCAGGAGGTCTCCGGTGAAGGGCGTGCTGCCCTGTTCGCCGCCCATGGCGAGGATGGTGGCGTTGCGGATCAGGACCTTGCTCATGCCAGTTTCCCCGGCGCGCCGCCGTCGAGCCAGGCATAGAGTTCCCAGACCTCCCCGTCCGGTCCGGCAAAATAGCAGCAGCGGGCATTCCAGGCGTAATCGGCCGGAGGCCTTTGGAAGCAAACGCCCTTGGCGGCGAGTTCGGCATGGCAGGCATCGAGCTCGGCCGGCGAGGACATCAGCACGGCGATCAGCACATTGTGATGGCCAGAGCCACGCTCGGCCGACAGGCCGGCATGCTTGCTGATATGGCCGATGTCCCACAGGGCCAGGGTCAGCCCGGCGCCGTTGAAATCGGCAAAACCGGGGGCGCGATGCTTCAGGGTGAAGCCGAGCTTGCCGGTGTAGAAGGCGATCGAGCGTTCGATGTCGGCGGTGAGGATGCAGACATCGCTGATCGCGTGGCGTTGGGCAAAGGCCGTCATTGTCAGTAATCCCGTAATTCGCCGCCGGTCGCGGCTGCCTTGACGCCACCGCGTAGTTGCCCGCTGATCCACACGCCCAGCACCGTGGCGAGATAAGGCAGTGCAAGCAGGAGATCGCGGGGCACCTTGTCGCCGAAGACGAGCTGGGCCCGGATGCCGAGCGCATCGACGACGGAAAAGAACAGCGCTGCTAGCGCCGAGCCGATCGGATGGCCGCCGCCGAAGATCACCGAAGCGAAGCCCATGAAGCCGCGGCCGGCCGTCATGTTGATGCTGAAGAGCTGGAGCGTGCCGAGCGCCAGTTCGGCGCCGCCGAGGGCGCAGAGCACGCCGCCGCCCATCAGGGCGATCAGGCGCATGCGAGCCGGCGCCACGCCGACGCTGCGGGCGGCGAAGGGGTGTTCGCCGCAGGCCGTCAGTTGCAGGCCGAAACGGGTGCGCCGCACGATGACCCAGAGCGCCAGCACCACGAAGGGCATTGATATCACCAGCACGGAGAGCACCCCGAAGGGGCCGAAGGCCTCGCCGAGCCGGGGCAGCCCCCGGCCGGCCATCACCGAGGCCTGGCTGCCATAGATGGCCTGGACGGCGAGATCCGTGCCGCCGAGCCCGAGGCCGGTGAGGCCGAGGCCGGCGATGATCGGATGGGCCCTCAGCTTCTCGACCACGAACCACAGCAGCATAGAGCCGAGCACGCAGACCACGATGGCAAGGCCGAGGCCGAAGGCGACGGAGCCGGATTTGGCGGTGCCGACGGCGGCGGCACAGGCGCCCGCGATCATCAGCCCTTCCAGACCGAGATTCCAGATGCCGGCGCGCTGGGCCAGCATGCCGGCCATGGCTACATAGATCAGCGGCGTGCCCGAGCGCAGGATGGCTATGAGGATGTCGCTCATGGCTGGGTCCTCCGCGCCGGCAGGCGCCGCTTGATGAAGTCCGGCAGCAGCCAGGTGCGCGCCGTGATGAACAGGGCGATGGCGGCGTTGATCACGTCGATGGCAGCGGCCGGCAGGCCGGCGATCACCGGCAGATAGAGGCTGGCGGCGGCAAGGCCGCCGAAGAACAGCGAGACGATGGCCGCGCCGGCCACGGAGAGCCCCGCGACCAGGGCAATCAGGATCGCGGTGAAGCCATGCCCGGGCAGGAAGCCGCTGACCAGGCGGCCATTGGGACCGAGCAGCTCGATCGAACCGGCGAGACCCGCTAGGGCGCCTGAGATCAGGAAGGCCGACAGCCCGAGGCGCGAGAGCCGGGCACCCTGCCAGGCGATCATCACCGCGTTGCGGCCGGCCAGGCTGGAGAGCACGCCATAGGCGGTGCGGTTTACCAGGAGCCAGACCAGAACCAGAACCAGCACGGACAGGGCGATCGTGGTGGGTGAGACGCCGACCGAGGTGGCGATGCGGTAGGCGGAGGCGACGGGGCGGCTTGCGGTGACCTGTCCGGTGCCGGAGGGATCCTTCAGCGGGCCGGAAGTGACATAGACCAGCAGCAGGCCGGCCATGAAATTGCCCATCAGCGTGGTGATCACCTCGTCGGTGCCATAGCGCAGCCTGAGGAAACCGGGCCAGGCCGACCACAGGGCGCCCGCCAGCATGCCGGCCAGCATGGCCACGGGCACCACGACCAATGCGGGTGCGCCGTTCAACAGCTGGGCGGCCGTCGCCGCGCCGATGGCACCGAGATAGAACTGGCCCTGCGCCCCGACATTGAAATAGCCGCAGCGAAAGCAGACCAGCACGCCGGCGGCGGTGATCACCAGCGGCAGAGCCCAGCGCAGGCTCTTCATCAGCGCATTGGGCGAGGTGAAGGCGCCGTCGGCGATGCTGCGGAACATCTCCGGGGCCGAATAGCCGGCAAACTCGAACACGATGCCGCACAGGCCGAGGGCCAGGGCGACGAAGCTGACGGCGCGCAGGATGGGAAGGAGGCGGGCGGTCATGCGGCTTCATCCAGGCCGACATCGCCGACCATGGCTTGGCCCACCGCCGCCATGTCGAAGGGAGCGGTGAACTCGGCGACGATGCGGCCGGAGAACATCACCACCACGCGGTCGGCGATGTCGAAGAGTTCGTCGAGGTCGGAGGAGATCAGCAGCACGCCGCAGCCCTGGTCGCGGCAGGCTCTGAGCGCGCGCCAGACGAAGGCGGTGGCGCCGATGTCGAGGCCGCGGGTAGGCTGGGCCGCGATGACCAGCCGCGCCGTCTCGTCGATTTCGCGAGCGAGGATGACCTTCTGGGCATTGCCGCCCGAGAGCGAGCCGGCTGGCTGGGTGGTGGTGGCGAAACGGACGTCCCACCCGTGCAGGCTGGCCTGGCAGGCCTTCCTCAGCCGCGCGGGAGCGACGAAGGAAAGGATGCGCCCCAGCAGCAGGTTGCGGGCGGCCCAGTTCTCCCACAGCGAGCTGGTCAGGCTCAGCCCCTCGCTGTTGCGGTCGAAGGGAATGATGCGCAGGCCGGCGGCGCGGCGCTCGATCACGGGGCGCCTGGTGACATCCAGCCCACCGAGCGCGATGGTGCCGCGTTCCAGGCCGACGAGCCCGGCGAGGGCACGGACCAGCGTCTGCTGGCCATTGCCTTCGACACCGGCGATGCCGACGATTTCGCCGCCGCGGAGGGCGAGGTCGGCCCGGTCGAGCGGGCGCCCTTCGCCGTCCGGGCGGGTGGTGACGGCCTTCATGTCGAGGATGGGGGCGGCAGCGGATGGCATCGCGGCGTGGGTGGAAGGTGCGCTGACGCCCTCGCCGACCAGAGCGGCCTTGTCCGCCTTGTCGAGGCCGGCGGCGGTGCCGATGATCGCATTGGCGAGGCGGATGGCGTCGATGGTGCCTACGGGCACACAGGCCTCGATCAGGCGTCCGCCGCGCAGGACGCTGACGGTCTCGGCGATGCCGAGCACCTCGCGGATCTTGTGCAGGATCAGGATGATGGTGACGCCGCGCTCGCGCAGGCCGCGCAGGCGCTCGAACAGGGTCTCGATGCCCGAAGGCGACAGCACGGCGGTCGGCTCGTCCAGGATGAGGATGCGGGCATCCGTCACCAGCGCACGGGCGATCTCGACCGCCTGGCGGGTTTCCACCGGCAGGTCGCGGATGCGGGCGCGTGGATCGACCTTCACGCCGAGGCCTTCGAGATGGGTGGTCCAGCGGGCCCGCAGGGTCTTGGCGGAGAACAGCGCCCCGCGGCCCTGCGCACCGAATTCCATGGCTTCGGCGACGGTGAAGGAGGGCGGCAGGGCGAAGCTCTGATGCACGAGTTCGACCCCGGCGGCGCGAGCGGCATTGACCTTGCCGAGCGGCACGGGGTGTCCCCCGATCAGCAATTGTCCGGAGGAAGGCCTGACGATGCCGGCGCAGACGCGGGCAAAGGTGGTCTTGCCGGCGCCGTTCTGTCCCACGACGGCATGGATGCGGCCGGCCTCGAAGCCCAGGCTCACCTGCCTGAGCGCCGCAACCTCGCCGAAGAGGACACTGACATCGCCGCATTCGAGGGCGTGCTGGGGCATGGTGGTCTTCCCGGATGCGCGGGCCCTGGGGCCGCAACCTGTCGGATGGAGCACTGCGCCTCGCCACGGCCGCAGGCAAGACGGCGCGTGTCGAGGCGGCGAGGAGGGGGCTCTAGAGCGCGGTGTTGAGCGGCACCTTGAGCGTTCCGGCGATGATCTCCTTCTTTGCCTTCTCGATGTCGGGCCAGATCTCCTTGGCCTTGGCCACGAGATCGGCCGGACCTTCCTTGAGGAAGGTGTCCGAGAGCTCGAAGTCGATCACGCCGGTGTCGATGCCGGTGGAGACGTGATGTCCCTTCCAGCCTTCGGCCAGCGCCTTGCTGACTTCCTGATAGAGCGACAGGCCGAAGTCGAGCTTGACGATGGCGGCGACCGCCTTGGGGCCGAGCTTGTACTGCTCCCTGGAAATGGCGCTGACCAGGCGGCCGGGCGCTTCGGTCGCGGCTTGGATTATGCCTGTATCCGTGGCGGCCGAGTCGGTCTGGATGTAATCGACGCCGGACTGGAACAGCTGGTTGGCGATCTCGTGGCCCTTGGCGGGGTCCTGGAACGAGCCGGCGAAAGCGCCGGTGAACTTGATGTTGGGGCCGATCACCGCGGCCGCCGCCTTGAGGGCGTTGAGATCGGCGATCTGGCCGGGAATGCTGGCGCCGCCGATATAGCCGATCGCGCCGGTCTTGGAGATGCGGCTGCCGAACAGGCCCGAGAGATAGCAGCCCAGATAATAGTCATAGGCCACTGTCACCACATTCGGGATCGCCGGCTCGAACGGGTCGGCGTAGAGCTGCACGAATTTGGTGTTGGGATATTCGGGCGCCACGGCCTTGAAGGGCTCGGCGACCTCGTTGAAGGTCGAGACGACCACGCTGGCGCCGGCATCGCCGAGGCTGCGGAAGATCGATTCATAGGTCGCGGCGTCCTGCGCATAGATGATGCGGGTGGCAAAGCCTTTTTCGCCGGCCAGCCTCTTCAGCGACGCGATCATGCCGTCGACCGGGCCGTTGTCGCCAGCCGCCTGGGTATGCACCAGCGCCACCAGGCCATCGGCGGCCCGGGCCTGGCTCGACAGCAGGCCGAGCGCTGCGACGCCTGCTGTGCCGATGAGGAATTGGCGGCGTGAGGCCGAATGCCGGAACAGGCCTGAAACGGAGGGAGTCTTCGTCATCTGTCAGTTCCCTTCTCTTGATCTGGATGGTGTTGGTTTCTTGTTGTTTTCCGCGACGCTTCGGCGCCCCGGTTCGTCACTTCGCCGTCAGGCCGCCGGCAAGGGCGGGCAGATCGAGGTCGGCTTGAGCATCTTGACCTCCTGCGAGATCATGGCGTCCAGGCCCCAGACTTCGCCGATGAACTTGGTCCAGGCCGGGTCCGCAGCCATGGCGGCGCGCCGTGTCTCGCGGTCACCCAGGCCCTGATAGGCCCACATCATCACGATCTGATGCAGCGGGCCGATCTCGCTGACCCAGAGGCCCATGAAGGTGCCCAGATGCTTCTTCTGGATCGGCAGGCCTTCGGTCTCATATTTCTTGAGCCAGCGGTCGAGCTGGCCCGGCTTGAAGCTGTAGGTGCGCTGTTCGATGATCATGGCTGCCGCTTCCGTGTCATAGCTTGGTGTTGAGGATGAAATCGGCAGCCCGCTCACCGATCATGATGGTCGGCGCATTGGTGTTGCCGCTCGAAATGATCGGCATGATCGAGGCGTCCGCGACCCTCAGCCCCTCGATGCCGCGGACCCTGAGCTCGGCATCGACGACGGCCTCGCCATCGTTGCCCATCTTGCAAGTGCCGACCGGATGGAGCGTGGTCAGGGCCGAGGCCCGCAGCCATTCCAGCAGTTCACCGTCGCTGAGCACGCCAGGCCCCGGCGCCAGTTCCTTGCCGCGATACGCATCGAAGGCCGGCTGAGCGATGACCTCGCGCATCATGCGGATGGCTGAAATCATCGTCTTGCGGTCGAATTCGGTGGCGAGGTAATTGGCTTGGATACGGGGCGCCGCCGCCGGATCGGCGGAGCGCAGCGTGATGGTGCCCCGGCTCTCCGGATTGACCGGGCCGACCCGGATGGTGAAGCCATGATTGGCCTCCACCGCCTGTTTGCGGAAGGGATTGGGCCAATGCAGATTGGCGGTCTTCTCCAGCGCCGGCATGAAATGAGCCTGGATGTCGGGCGCCACCAGGTCAGGCCGCGACTTCATGAAGGCGCCGGCCTCATAGGGGAAGGTGGTGGTGATGCCGGTGCCCAGCACCATGCCCTGCGCGACCGAAGCGATCAGCTTGTCGGCGCGAAGATCGCCATAGAGCGTCACCGGCTGCTTGCATTCGTAGCTGAGGCAACAATCGACATGGTCCTGCAGGTTGCGGCCCACGCCCGGCAGGTCGTGCCGTACCTCAATGTCATGTTTAGCCAGCTCATCAGCCGGCCCGATGCCGGAAAGCATCAACAATTGCGGTGAGTTGACGGCTCCTCCGCACAGGATGACCTCCCGTCCGGCCCGCACGGTGCGTGCCCGCCCGCCCTGCGTGAACAGGACGCCGGTAGCACGTCCGTTCTCCACCAGGATACGTTGGCTGAGCGCGTTCACCTCTACCGTCAGGTTGGGCCGGTCGAGCACCGGTCGCAGGAAGGCGTGGGAGGTCGACCAGCGCTTGCCCTTGCGGATGGTGAAATCATAGCGCCCGAAGCCTTCCTGTTCGGCTCCGTTGAAATCGTCGTTGCGGGGATAGCCCGCCTGCACGCCGGCTTCGATGAAGACATCGAATAGCCCGTTGCGGCCGCGGGCGCGGCAGACGGTGAGGGCGCCCTCGGTGCCGTGGAAGGCACCGTTGCGCTCGACATGGGTCTCGGAACGGCGGAAGGCGGGCAGCACCTCGTCATAGGACCAGCCCGGCAGGCCCATCTGGGCCCAGCGGTCGTAATCCTGGGCGTTGCCGCGCACATAGATCATGCCGTTGATGGTCGAGGTGCCGCCGAGCGCCTTGCCGCGCGGCCAATAGAGCGTGCGGTTGTTGAGGTGCGGCTCGGGCTCGGTGCGGTAATTCCAATTGTAGAGGCCGGAATTGAAGAGCTTGCCCATCAGCATGGGCAGGCGGAACAGGGGATTGCGGTCGCGTCCGCCCGCTTCGAGCAGCAATACGCGATTGCCCGGATCCGCGGACAGACGGTTGGCGACGACGCAGCCTGCCGAGCCGGCGCCGATGATCACATAGTCATATTCGGCATCGCTGCGCATGGCCTCACCAGTCGATCGGGGCGGCGCCGAGCGCCTTGAGCCGCTCATTGCCGAGAATGAAGGGATTGGGCAGGCCGAGCACTGCATCGCCCCGGGCCGGATGCTCGCGCAGGATGCAGTCGTCGCCCTCCATGATGCCGGCCGTCCGGAGGGTCTGCGCCGCTGCCTCGCCAAAGCCGAGGAAGACCACTTTTTGTCCGGAACCGGCGAGATGGCGCAGCACCGCCACGATCAGTGGCCGCCACAGCGGCAGATGGCCCCGGCTTTGATGCGGATCGATGGAGACTTGGAAGCGGCTGAGGGTCAGCGAGGCATTGAGCAGCAGGGCGCCGCTGGCCACCCAGCGATCGGCGATCATATTGGCCGGCTCGAGCGCGACGGTGCCGGCCTCGATGGCGGCACGCAGGTGCGGCCAATCGGCGGTGCTGCCGGTCCAGCCTGCCTCGCCGGTGCGGGCGGCGACGATCATCTGCATCACCGTGCGGATGCTGACCGAGAACATCTTCTCCAGTTCGCGCCATTCGGCGACATTGCCGGCCTCGAAGGCGCGGCCAGTCGAAAAGTCAGGGCTGGGATAGGGATCCTGGCCCAGCACCACACAGCGCACCTGCTGGGGCTCGATGTCGAAGGCGCGCAGCATATGCGCCCCTCTGGGCTGGCCGGGAAAGAGGCGTCCCTTGCGCACGGGAAAGACCGGCTCCCACGGCTCCAGCATCAGGCCGGCATCCATGTCGGCGAAGCCCAGCTCGACCGGTGCGAGGATATCGCGCCAGGCAGGCGGCAGATCGTCATGCCAGCCATCCAGCACGTCCCGCATGACGTCACGCAATGATGTCGGCATCGCTGCTGCATCCCCCTCGTTGCAAGGAGGATAGGCAAAACCTGACCAAAACGTCAAGTTATGAGTTGAAAAAATCTGACGCTTCGGTCAGGTTTTGACATCGGGTTCCGATACCGGCATTTCCGGGACACGGACGCATCTCGAGAATGCGGGAGGACAAGGTGGCGACGACCAGCGCAAAGAAGGCGCGCAAGGATGGTTCGGACAACGAGGAACGCATCCGGGCCCGCAACGAGGCGGCAATCCTGGCCGCGGCGATCGACCTGTTCGCCCGCAAGGGTTTCGATGGGACGCGGATCGCAGAGGTCGCCGAACATTCGGGGCTACCCAAGGCGAACGTCTATTATTACTTCCCGGCCAAGGAGGATATCTATCGCGCTTTGATCGACCGGCTGATCGCCAGCTGGGATACGGCGCTCGAAGAGTTGCAGCCCGAGCGCGACCCGGCCGAAGCCATCATGGCCTATATCCGGGCCAAGCTCGACTATTCACGCCGGTTCGCCGCCCAGTCCAAGCTGTTCGCCAACGAGATCCTCAGCGGCGCGAAATTTCTCGACAAGGCCGGCCGCAGCCACGTCAAGCAGGCGACGAGCGCCAAGGCGGCCGTGGTCGAAGGCTGGATCGCTGCCGGCAGGATGGCACCGATCGCCATTCCGCATTTCTTCATCATGCTGTGGAGCACGACGCAGTTCTACGCCGATTTCGAGGTGCTGGCCTGCGATGCCATGGAAGTCAGCCGGCTGACCAAGAAGGATTTCGAGGCGGCCGCGCTTGCTATCGGCGATATCGTTCTGCGCGGCTGCGGCCTCGCGATGCCGCCTGCCTGAGACCGCAAGCGTAGGCGCAAAATAAAAACGGGACGGTGTCTCACCGACACCGTCCCGTTTTTGAAATGGGGCTTGCGGCCCGCGGAATCAGCCGTTCACGGCATCCTTGAGCGCCTTGGCAGGCTGGAAGACCACCTTCTTGGAAGCGGCGATCTTGATGGTGGCGCCGGTGGAAGGGTTGCGGCCTTCGCGTGCGGGCTTGGCCTGCACCTTGAACTTGCCGAAGCCGTTCAGGGAGACTTCCTCACCCTTGACAGCCGCTTCGGTGATCCCTTTCAGAACGTCCTCGACAGCTGCCTTAGCGGCAGTCTTAGTCAGGCCATGAGCGGCGGCAATACGGTCGGCAAGATCGCTGGTGCTGACAGGCATGATGTTATCCTTTCGATGATTCGTCCGATGGCGTTATCGCATGACCGGTTCGATATCGCCATCGCATGTACACCGGAAACGCACGGAAATCCTGCTTTTTTAACGGATATGAACGGATTTTCTCGCGCTCAACCCTTGTTTGGAACGGTTTGAATTTGCAAACGCCTGCGTGGTGATGCCGTTTGGTAAAGTGAAGGCCTTGCTGGTGAAGCTTCGGCGGATGTCAGGGGACTGGCGAACTATACTTGCCGACCATAGATATCGGGTGGAAGCGTGGGGCTTTTTGCGGTGATATCGCGGCAAGTTCAACCACAGGGAGACGAAGCGATGACTTCCCCCCATTTCGCCTTGTTCGACACCGAAATCGGCACCTGTGTCCTGGCCTGGGGCGATAGAGGCCTCGTCAGCGTGCAGCTGCCATCCCATAGCCCGGCGGGCCTGAGGGCGCGCATGCTGCGCTCCCTGCCGGGTGCGGTGGAGGCCGAGCCGCCGGCGCCGGTTCGCCAGGCCATCGCGGCCATCCAGGCCCTGCTGGCGGGAGAGACGGCCGATCTGTCCTTCATCGAGCTCGACATGGCCGCTGTGCCGGAGTTCAATCGCCGGGTCTATGCCGTGGCGCGAGCCATCCCTCCCGGCTCCACCATGACCTATGGCGAGATCGCCAAGCAATTGGGCGATCCCTTGCTGGCGCGCGATGTCGGCCAGGCCATGGGGCAGAACCCATTCACCATCGTGATGCCCTGCCATCGGGTGATGGCGGCCGGCGGCAAGTTCGGTGGCTTCTCTGCCTATGGCGGCGTGGCGACCAAGCGCCGCCTGCTCGAGATCGAAGGCGCCTTGCCAAAGCCGGAACCGACCTTGTTCGGCTGGGCCTGAGCCTGGGCGGCTCGGCCGCATGAGTGAGCGCCGGCGGCCCGGCGAGGAAAAATCGAGTTTCGTTACGAACCGGCCACGCGCCGGAGCGTCGCCGACAGGATCTCGTTGGAAAGGGCGGGATCGTCGGCGATGCGGGCCAGGATCACGGCGCCGACCATGGCGGCCCAGCCGGCGATCGCGGCGCTTCGCCGTTCCTGCGGCGTTTCGCCGGCAGCGGTCGCGCTGAAATCCTCGATCTGATCGCGCAGGGAACGGGTCATCACGGCACGAATGTCCGGCGACCCGCGCACGGCCTCCGAGCCGAGTGCGGCAAAGGGGCAGCCCTCGGCGCGGGCGTCCCGATGCGCCGGGGTGAGATAGGCCGCGGCATAGTCGGCCATGGTTCGGCCCGGAGGTTTGGCGCTTTCGGACTGGGACAGCACATGGGCGAGCGCCTGGGCGATCAGGTCCTCCTTCGACTTGAAATGACCGTAGAAGCCGCCATGGGTGAGCCCGGCGGCGGCCATGATCTGCGCGACGCCGACCCCTTCCAGACCCTTCTCCCGATAGAGACGCGCGGCTGCCTCCAGAATGCGGTGACGATGCTCGGCAACCTGCTCGCGGCTGACTTTCATGACGTGCCCTCCTGTCTCGCTTGACTTTATACATGATGTCCATCATGAATGCATTATATATGATGACTATCATGAATAAGTTTGGAGAAATGCTATGACCAAATCCCTTCCCGCCGTTCTCATCACCGGTGCTTCCACCGGCATTGGCGCCGTATATGCCGAACGCTTCGCCCGGCGCGGCCATGACCTCGTGCTGGTGGCACGGGACGAGGCGCGCCTGAACGCGCTCGCCGACCGCCTTCGTCAGGAAAACGGCGTCGCCGTCGATGTCCTGAAGGCGGATCTGACGGCCTCCGAGGATCTCGCCCGTATCGAGGCGCGCCTGCGCGAGGATGCCAAGATCGGCATCCTGGTCAACAATGCCGGTGCCGCCGCCCATGGCGGCTTTGCCGACCAGGACCCGGAAGCGCTGGACAAGCTCATTCGCCTCAACGTGACGGCGCTGACGCGACTGGCCGGTGCAGTGACGCCTCGCTTCCTTGCCGCGGGCACCGGTGCCATCGTCAATATCGCCTCGGTGGTGGCGCTGGCGCCGGAGTTTTCCCTGGGCGTCTATGCGGCGACCAAGGCCTTCGTGCTGACCCTGTCGCAGACCTTGCAGGTGGAACTCGGCCCGCGCGGCCTCTATATCCAGGCCGTGCTGCCGGCGGCAACCCGCACCGAAATCTGGGAACGCTCCGGCCGCGACGTGAACGCACTGGAGGGCGTGATGGACGTCGGCGAACTGGTCGACGCCGCGCTGGTCGGCTTCGACAGGCGCGAAGCCGTCACCATTCCGCCGCTGCCGGATGCGAGCCAGTGGGAGGCCTTCGATGCCGCCCGCCGCGCCATGCTGCCGAACTTCCGGCAGGAACACGCGGCCGAGCGCTATCGGGCGGCCTGAAAGGCCCCTTATTTTCGGGGATCGGCGAAGCGCTGCTCGGGCAGGATCGAATACCAGCCCGGGCGGCCGGGATCGCGGTCATAGGTGTAGCCGCCGACCTCGCGGTAATGCTCGGCATAGCGGGCGAGCTTGTCGCGATCGAGCTCGACGCCAAGGCCCGGTCCTTGCGGCAGGGCGATGGCACCGCCGACATAGCGCAAGGGACCGCCGACGATGATGTCGTCGGTGAGGTGATGGTAATGCGCGTCGGCGGCGAAGGAGAGGTTCGGCAGCGCCGCGCCCAGATGCAGCATCGAGGCGAGCTGGATGCCGAGCTCGCCCGAGGAATGCACGGCGGCGCCGTATTGGAAGGTCTCCAGCACGGTGCCGGCCTTGTAGGCCTGGCGCAGGCCGCCCCAGAAGGTGGTGTCGAGCAGCACGACGTCCACGGCCTCCAGCCGTAGGTTGGTGGCGAGTTGCTCGAAATTCACCACCACCGTGTTGGTCGCCGTGGGAATACGCACCAGGTTCCGCAGCCGGCGCATCCCCTCGAGGCCCCAGGTCGGGTCCTCGAAATAGTCGTTGTTGAGATGCTCGATCGCCCGCCCCACGCGGACCGCTTCTTCCACCGACCAGGCCGCGTTGGGATCGAGGCGCAGCCGGTCTCCAGGGAACGCCGCGCCCAGGGCGCGGACGGTTTCGATGTCATGATCCGGCGGGAAGAGGCCGCCCTTCAGCTTGTGGCTGGTGAAACCATGCTGGGCCTTGAGCGCACGGGCATGGGCGACGATCTCGTCGGGGCTGGTCTCGCCGCCTTGGCCGCTTGCCTCATGGGGGTAGCGGTAGAAAAGATAGCTGGCAAAGGGGATTGTCTCGCGGATGGCGCCGCCGATCAGGTCGCAGGCCCTTATGCCCAGTTTCTTGCCGGCGGCATCCATGCAGGCCATTTCGATGGCGGCATGGAGCTGCATGCGGTTGTTGTAGAGCGAGGCGGTGGGATTCATGATCTTCCAGCGCAACTGCTCGAGCTGCAGCGGATCGTGCCCCTCGAGATAAGGCAGCAGGGCGCGCACCGCCGCCTCGGCCGACTCGCCGCCGCCGCCCATCTCGCCGAGCCCGATAATGCCCTCGTCGGTGATGACTTCCACGATGGTGCGGATGAAGCGCCCCCAATGCGCGCCGGCGGCATGGCGCAGCGGCGCTTCGAGCGGCACGGCGACGGTGGTGGCCTTGAGGTCGACGATCTTCATCGCACTATCCGATTGCAGGGAGGGAAGAGGCAGAAAGGACGCATCAATTCGCGGCCCCCAAAGCGAGGCCGCGGACGAAGTGTTTCTGCAGCATGAGGAACAGAATGAGGGTCGGCAACGAGACGATCAGGGTCGCGGTGATGATGGTCGGCGCGTCGGCCTGGCCATAGAGGCTCTGCATGCCGAGCAGGGCGACCTGGACCGGGCGGGCATCGGGCGAGCGCACCAGGATCATGCCGAAGAGGAGGTCGTTCCATACCCAGGTGAACTGCACCAGGGTGAGCATCAGGAAGGGCGCCTTGGCGAGCGGCATCATGATCTTCCAGAACACTTCCCAGCTCGAGGCGCCATCCATTTCGGCCGCCTCCTGGATGTCCCAGGGCACTGTGAGGAAGAAGCCGCGCATCACGAAGGTGGCGAAGGGGATGCAGATCGCGGTGTAGAAGGCGAACAGGCCGAGCTTGGTGTCATAGAGGCCGAGCGCGATGTAGCTCTTGAACAAAGGGATCAGATACATCTGCAGCGGAAAGATCGTGCCCGAATAGATGAACAGGAACCAGCCGAGGCCCCGCGGCAGCTTCAGCCGGACGATGCCATAGGCAGCGAAGGCGGCGAGCAGCACCGCCGTGAGGGAACTCGCCGCGCCATAGAGCAGCGAGTTGATGAAGCCGCTCTGGATCCCCTGCGCCCAGGCATTGGCGATATTGTGGAAGAGATTGAAGCTGGTCGGCAGCTTGAGCGGGCCGCGTGTGTAGTCGGTGGCCGTCTTCAGCGTGTTCATCAAGAGGAAGGCCATCGGCGAAAGCCAGACCAGCGTCACCACCAGCATGGCACCCGAAAGCACGCTCTTCCTGAGGTTGCGGGGTTCCGCGGCGATCGCGCGCTGCCGGCTCATACCTGGCTTTCCCGTGCGAGCATGTTGCGCAGATAGAGATAGGAAAACACCAGCGAGAGCGCCGAGATCACCACGGCGACGGCCGAGGCGTAGCCCATCTTGAAATTGGCGAAGCCCTCCTTGTACATGGTCACCGCCAGGGTTTCGGACATGCGGGCCGGGCCACCGCCGGTCATCACCCAGATGGTGTCGAACACCTTGAAGGAGTTGATCACCGCCAGCAGCGAGGCGATCACCACATAGGGCATCAGCATGGGGATGATGATCCTGGTGGCGAGCACGAAGCCGCCTGCGCCGTCGAGCGTGGCCGCTTCCACCGGCTCCTTCGGCAGGTTCTGCAGGCCCACCAGGAAGATCATCACATTGATTCCGGTTGCCTGCCAAGTATAGGCGCCGATCATCGCATAGGTGTTGTAGGGCTGGACATAGAGCCAGTTCACCTTGAGGGCTCCGAGGCCGATGGCATCCAGCAGGATGTTGAGGGCGCCCTGGTCGCGCAGCACGAAGCCGAAGACGATGCCGGCGGCGGAGGCCGAGATGGTTGCGGGAATGTAGATGCAGATCTGCATCAGCTTCGCCCCTCTCAGCCCCGAAATGGCGTAGGCGAAGAAGAAGCCGAGCCCGACCGGCAGTACCACGCCCAGCACCATCCATTTCAGCGTGTTGACGAAGGGGCGGGTGAAATTGGTGTCCGTCACCAGCTTGAAGAAGTTGGCGAAGCCGATGAAGGTCGGCGCCGTCATGCCGTTCCAGTCGGTGAAGGCCAGCATGGTGGTGTAGAGCATCGGCAGGATCAGGAAGACGCCGACCATCAACGCCGCCGGGGCGACATAGAGATAGGCTTCGCGCTGCTTGGGGTCGGACAGGGGAGACATGATCGCTGCGTCGGGCTCCGGAAGTGCTTCAGAAAGCCTTCTCCACGTAGTGGGGAAGGTGTCATTTCGAAGAAATGACGGATGGGGTGTGGTGGGCAGCTCGAAACCCCGGAAGGCTGGCAGGATGGTTGTGCAATCGGGTTGCGATCGGCGCATTGCCCGCTGCACCCCATCCGACCCGGCTTCGCCGGGCCACCTTCCCCGCTTCGCGGAGAAGGCAAGTTGTGCTTCGTCTTACTGTTGAGCAGATGCTGCGAGCGACCTCACGGCTTGGGGTGCGCCGCCCAGTAATCGTCCGCGATCTTCTGCAGGTTCTGCATCACCTCCGGAGCGGAATTCGGGTCGAGCACGAATTTGGAGATCTCGTCGACGGCCGCCTCGGCGATCGGAGAAGGCGTGGTTTCCCAGTAGCGGCCGAGCAGCTTGTAGTGGTCCTTGGCCACCACATCGTTGAGCTTGGCGACTTCCTTGTCATCAGGCAGCTTGGCATCGCTATTGGCGACGAGGAAGCCGGTGAGGTCGGCCCAGCGCTGCTCGCCTTCCTTGCTCATCCAATAGGTAGCCGCCTTCACCGCGGTGTCATGCGTGTCGGAGTTCTTCGACACCAGCAGCGGTCCAGCCTCGAAGATCACGCTCGGCGGCAGGCTGGCATTCTTGTTGGGCAGCACGAACAGGCCCCAGTCGCGCCCCTCGATGGTGCCGGCCTTGGTGACGGTGTCGGCGAACCAGGTGCCGACCAGCATGTGGACGACCTTTCCCTGGGCGAAGGAGTTGTTCATGCTGTCGCCGGTGGTGAAGCCGAAGGGCGAAGTGCCGTCGTCCATCCAGCCCTTGGCCATCCAGTCCTTCCAGGTGGCGAAGGCCGCCGCGACCTGCGGATCGGTATATTTGGCCTTGCCGGCCATCAGCTTCACGTAGAAATCCGGATCGGACCGCACCAGGAATTCGGAGAACCAGATGAAGGCCGGCCAGCGTCCCTCGATGGTCTGGCCGATCGGTATCTTGTTGGCGGCCTTGATCTTGGCGAGGTTGCCTTCCAGCTCTGCCCAGGTCTTGGGGACTTCGAGGCCGAGCTCCTTGTAGACGTTCTTGTTGTAGAACATCGCCCAATAGGCGACGTTGTTGGGCACGGCATAGATCTTGCCGTCGAAGGAGAAGGCATCGGCGACTTCCTGCTTGACCTTGCCGTCGGCCAGCAGGGGCTTCCAGATCGCGGTGAGATCTTCTAGCTGGCCTGCCTCCACCAGGTCCTTCATGCGGTAGCCGGACCACCAGGTGAACATGCCGGGCGCCGAGGAGGTGGGCAGGGCTGCCCGGACCGCCGCCTGGTAGTTGGTGGTGTCGCCGAAGGGCGTGACCTGCCAGCTCGCGGTGGGGTCGTCCTTGCCATAGGCCTCGAAATTGGCCTGCCAGCCGGCCTTGTCGTGCGACACCGTCAGTTGCGGCTTGTCGGCGGCGTGGGCCATCGGGGCCGACAAGCCCGCGGCGAGCAGGCCGGCAACGGCCGCTGCACGTAACTTCGTCAAGATCATGGGGTTCCCTCCTGCCTGCGGTCGTTGCCGCAGCCTTGGTTTGGTCGTTGTGAAGGCCGCCTTTGCGGCGGCTCTGGTTCACGGCGTGCGTGTGACGAAATTGTCGAGCGCCTGCAGAATCGTGCGCAGATGGTTGCGCATGGCGATGGCGGTGGCGTCCTCGTCACCGGCGGCGAGGCCGGCAAGGATGTCGCGATGTTCGGCGATGATGGCTTCCGAGCGGTTCGGCCAGTTCACGGTGACGAAGCGCAGGCGATTGAGGTGGGCCTTCATGTCCTCCAGCTCGTCTGCGGCGGCCAGGCAGTCGACCGTTGCGAAAATACGGCGATGGAAGGCTTCGTCCAATTCGTAGAAGCGGCGCACGTCCTTGCGGCCCGCCGCGAATTCCTGTTCGTCGACGATGCCCGCCAGTGCGTCGAGATCGGCCTGGTTCACCGCCTGGCACGCCCTGCGGCTGATTTCCACCTCCACGACCTCGCGGATCAGCTGGGCGGCCTTGACTTTCTCCACCCGGATCGGCGCAACCACCGTGCCGCTCTGCGGGAAGATCTCGACCAGGCCGAGATTGGCGAGGCGCAGCAAGGCTTCGCGCACCGGCGTGCGCGACACGGAGAGGCTGGCGGCGATATCGGCCTCGCGGATCGGCTGCTGTGGCCTGAGCACGCCGAGCACGATGTCGCTGCGCAACATCTCATAGACATTGGTCGCCGTGGAGCGCGGCCTCACATTCGCATGTCGCAGCGTGTCCAGCATGGCGGGTGGCTCCGATAATCGCGCCCTGTGCGGTGTCGATTAATATATTAGTGCATTTATATTGTTGCAAGCACCTTCTTCGCTTGGCTCGAGGTCCGTCGGCGAAGAAGACGAGGTGGCCGGAGCGGCTGCTTGCGGTGCTCGCCGCCCTGTTGCGTCCGCCCGCTTTTGGATCATACTGGAGCCGCAGGAAGCCTATCCTATTGTTTTGACACGAATAAAATTAGACGATTCAGGGGAGATGCAGTCGATGGCCGCCGATGGGGAGTTTGTCACGATCGAGGCGCACGGCATCCGCGCGACTCTGGATCTTGCGGTCGGGCATATCCGGGAACTCATGGTGGAGCGGGACGGCCGCCAGGTCGCGCCGCTGCATAGTGCCCCCTGGCTGGAGGAGGCGCATGCCGCCGACACGCCGGCCCATCTGCAGCGCCTGTCGGGTGATTTCCTCTGCGCTCCTTTCGGCCTGAGCGATGTCGATGGCTCACCGGCCCATGGCTGGCCGGCCAATTCGGCCTGGAGGCACCTGGAGACCCGCACGGTCGATGGCGGGCGCCAGGCCCGTTTCGAACTGGAAAAGCGGGTGATGGGCGCGCGCGTCGTCAAGGAACTCACCCTGCGTGACGACCATCCCTTCCTCTATCAGCGCCATCTGTTCCAGGGGGGCGAGGGAGCGGTATCCGTGGGCCTGCACATGATGGTGTCGCTGCCACAGGGCGGCCATCTGAGCTTTTCGCCCAAGCGTTTCATCGAGACGTCGACCGATCCGCTGGAGGCCGATCCGCTCAAGGGGCGCTCGGCACTGGCCTATCCCGCGCGCTTCAATGATCTCAAGAAGGCCCCACTAGCCGATGGCGGCACGGCCAATCTCAGCTGCTACCCCTTCGACCGCAACCACGAGGATTGCGTGATGATGCCCGAGGCGCCTGGCCGGGAGCTCGCCTGGGGCGCCGCGCTACGGCATCGCGAGGCGGATCTGGTGCTCAGCCTGAAGCGGCCGGAAGACTTCCCCTCCACCCTGTTGTGGATGAGCAATGGCGGCCGCTATTACAGCCCCTGGAACAGCCGCCATCGGGGTGTGCTCGGCATGGAGGAAGTGCGGACCTATCTGCTGGCGGGCCACAAGGCATCGATCGAGCCCAACAACTATAGCGAACAGGGCATCCCGACGTCGATCAGCTTGACGCCGTCGGGTGAGATCGACTTGCGGCAGGCCATCGGCATCATGCCGGTGCCGGCGGGATGGGACCGGGTGACGGAGGTGGAGGCCCGCGGAAACCGGCTGGCAGTGCTGTCCGATGTCGGCGAATTCAGCGTGCCCTACGATCCGGACTTCGTGCTGCATCGCTGAAACATTTTGCGACTGGGTGGGATCGCCTCCGAATGGGAGAATGCGCCCAGGCAAGGCACTGAAGTGGGCCTTGCCGGAACGTCCTTGGTTCCAAAGAAAAAGGCCGGTTACGCAGCCGGCCTCTCAGCGCATCGTGATCTCGGCAGGGTCAGCGCCGGGCCAGGGCGTTGTAACCCACCAGCACGATGATCGAGCCGGCAATGGCAATGAGGATGCTGCCGATATTGATGCCATCGACAGTGCCGATGCCCATTGCCTTGGCGATGAAGCCGCCGACGAGCGCGCCGATGATGCCGATCACGATATCCATCAGCAAACCGGAACCCGATTTGTTGACGACCTTGCTGCCGACAAAGCCCGCGATCAAGCCCAGAATAATCCAAGACAAGATACCCATGGAGTCGCCTTTCCCTCGTGGCGGATGACAGATACGAATCTTACCATTAAATGATCGTAGGGGGACAAATTCTTTTGGCAAGGGGCAACCTGCCGTAAGGCAAAGTCAATTTCGGAAAAAATTTTGCCGCATTCACTGTTGTAAAATGCTTGTCGTTAGAGACAGGATACACAACATTGGAGGCGACCGCGGTTATCGCGGCACCCCATTCCTTCACGAGGAGACGCAGACATGGGCCTTTTCGACACTGCCGTGAACGATGCCGTGCCACAGAACAATTTCACCAAGCCGCTGATCATCGCCGCCGGTGCGCTTCTGCTCGCGAAATGGCTGAAGGGGGGTAGCGACGATGCCCAGCCGGAGACGCAAGCCTCCATCCCTGCGCCGGCACCGGCTCCCGCGCCGTCCGCGCCGCAGGCGGACGCCTCCAACGATGGCGGCCTGCTCGGCGGCCTCGGCGGCCTCCTGGAGAAATTCCAGCAGTCGGGCCAGGGCGACGTGATCAATTCCTGGATCGGCGGCGGGCAGAACCAACCGATCCAGCCGGGCCAACTCGGCCAGGTCCTCGGCCAGGATACGCTGAACAACCTTGCCCAGAAGGCGGGCGTCAATCCCAACGACCTGCTCGGCCAGCTCGCGCAGCATTTGCCCGAGATCATCAACAAGCTGACGCCGAACGGGCGCATTCCCACGCGGGACGAACTCGGCCAGTAAGGCCGCTATTCGCCGAGCCTCGGCGTCGGATCGAAACAGAAGGGCGGGCGGATTGGCCCGCCCTTTTGGCGTCGTGCCGGGCTGGGAACGAGGCGCCGGCACCTTCGTCACATAAAGAAATCCTTATATCCTTATTGCCGGCAAAGGCCGACTGTGCTAGACGCCCGCCATGTCAAATGCGGGAAGCATCGAATGAGCACGCAAGATTATATCGTCAAGGATATGGGTCTGGCCGCCTGGGGCCGTAAGGAAATCGAGATCGCCGAGAGCGAAATGCCGGGCCTGATGGCCACGCGCGCCGAATATGGCCCGCGCCAGGTGCTCAAGGGCGCCCGCATCGCCGGCTCGTTGCACATGACCATCCAGACGGCCGTGCTGATCGAGACCTTGCAGGCTCTCGGCGCCGATGTGCGCTGGGCGTCCTGCAACATCTACTCGACCCAGGACCATGCTGCAGCAGCCATCGCTGCCGCCGGCACCCCGGTCTTCGCCATCAAGGGTGAGAGCCTGGAAGACTATTGGGAATACACCCACAAGATCTTCGAATGGGCCGATGGCGGCACGCCGAATCTGATCCTCGACGATGGCGGCGACGCCACCATGCTGATGCATCTGGGCCTGCGCGCCGAGAAGGGCGACACCGCCTTCCTCGATGGCGCCACCAATGAGGAAGAAGAAGTCCTCTTCGCCGCCATCAAGAAGCGCCTCACCACGCATCCGGGCTGGTACACCAAGAATGCGCTTGCCATCGGCGGCGTGACGGAAGAGACCACCACGGGCGTGCATCGCCTCTACGAGATGGCCAAGAAGGGCACGCTCTTGTTCCCGGCCATCAATGTGAACGACTCGGTGACCAAGTCGAAGTTCGACAACCTCTATGGCTGCCGCGAATCGCTGGTGGACGGCATCCGCCGCGGCACCGACGTGATGATGGCCGGCAAGATTGCCATGGTCGCCGGCTTCGGCGACGTCGGTAAGGGCTCGGCCGCCTCGCTGCGCAATGCCGGCTGCCGCGTGCTGGTTTCGGAAGTCGACCCGATCTGCGCCCTGCAGGCCGCGATGGAAGGCTATGAAGTCGTCACCATGGAGCAGGCTGCTCCCCGCGCCGACATCTTCGTCACCGCCACCGGCAATGTCGACGTCATCACCCTCGACCATATGCGCGCCATGAAGGACCGCGCCATCGTCTGCAACATCGGCCACTTCGATTCGGAGATCCAGGTCGCCGGCCTGCGCAACCTGAAGTGGACCAATGTGAAGCCGCAGGTCGACGAGATCCAGTTCGCCGACGGCCACCGCATCATCCTCCTGTCGGAAGGCCGCCTGGTCAATCTGGGCAATGCCACCGGCCATCCCTCCTTCGTGATGTCGGCCTCCTTCACCAACCAGACGCTGGCGCAGATCGAGCTGTGGACCAACCCCGGCCAGTACGGCAAACAGGTCTACACGCTGCCCAAGCACCTGGACGAGAAGGTCGCCTCGCTCCATCTCGCCAAGGTCGGCGCCACCCTGACCAAGCTTTCGGAAAAGCAGTCGGCCTATATCGGCGTGGACCAGAACGGCCCGTTCAAGCCGGAACTCTACCGCTACTGAGTTCGCGCAACGCGTTCGCGTTTCAGCCCTTCCCGCCGGTGCGGGGAGGGCTTTTTGTTGCCGGCCGTCCCGTGCCCGCCACGGACGTCAGATCACCAGCTTGCCCTGCTTGGCGAGCGCATAGCGTTCGCCGATCTTGCGCCAGTCGACCACCTTCCACCACGCCTTGAGATAATCGGGCCGGCGGTTGCGGTAGGTCAGGTAATAGGCATGCTCCCAGACGTCGTTGCCGAACAGCACGCGCTTGCCGTCCATCAGCGGCGTATCCTGGTTGGGTTTGCTGTCGAGGGCGAGCTTGCCCTCGCTCGTCACGGTGACGAACACCCAGCCCGAACCGAAGACCTTGGCCCCGGCGGCACCGAAGGCTTCCTGCAGCTTGGCGACACCACCGAAATCACGCTCGATGGCGGCGAGCACTTCGCCTGCGGGCTCGCCGCCCTTGGCGCCCATGATCTGCCAGAACATGGTGTGGTTGACATGGCCGCCGAGATTGTTGCGCACCGCCTGGCGGACGCTCTGCGGCACCTTGTCCAGGCCGGCCAGGATATCGGGATAGGTCAGGTCCGCCAGCGAGGGTTCCTGTTTCAGAGCCGTGTTGAAATTGCTGACATAGGCCTGGTGGTGCTTGTCGTGATGCAGCGTCATGGTCTCGGCATCGATCGTCGGTGCCAGCGCTGCGGCCTCATAGGGAAGCGGCGGCAATTCGGCAGGCCCCTTCGGATCTGTCGATGCCGAGGCAGCGGCAAGGGCAGGGGTCAGTTTGGCGCCGGCGGCCAAGGCGGCGCCGGTCGCGGTGGCGAGAAGGGTGCGGCGGGTTAGTACGGTCATGGTCATTGAAAACGTCTCCGGCCTGTTGGATGAAGAAGCATGAGCAATGGGGTGGGTGCCTGTGGCCACGCGCTACGGGCGTCGCCCAGGCTAGAGTGGTAATTTGGTGGCACCGTGACCGAAAGGCGGACACGCGCTGCCGGCGCCGTGGACAGGAAGCGGCCGGAGCGGGCCGGATCTTCCCGCCGAAAGCGGGAATTTACCTGCTTGGGCCATAAGGGAGAACGGCATGTCGGTTGCAAAAGTGAAACCGAGGCAGACGGGGGCGACGGCCGTGCTGCCCCGCCTGGGACAGCCGGTGGTGACGTCGGCCACGGGCGGGGAAATCGGCGTGGTCACCCGCCCGTCGGAGGCCGGCTTCAATCCGCTCGACCTGCTCTATGCCTCGCTTTCGGCCTGCCTCGTGCTGAGTGCCCGCATTGCTGCCAGCAATCTCGGCGTGCTCGACCGGCTCGGCGAGGTGCGGGCCGAGGTCAAGGGCGAGAAGGCGGCGGACGAACCCTCGCGCATCGAACGTTTCCATATCGCGATCGAGGTGACGGGCGATTTCGACGAGGCGACGAAGGCGGCGATCATTGCCGACGCGGAACGGATCTGCACCGTCAGCAACACCCTCAAGGGCCATCCGATCCTGGGCTGAGCTTCAGCCTCGAATCATCCGTACATTTCGGCATGGATCCGCCGGTTTTGTGCCGATAACGCCGGTCAAAGGCGATGGCCGGACAGGCCCGGCCTCCTATAGCCTCTCGCTATTCCCCTTTGAGAGGGTGCGCGATGCGCTATTTTGGTTTTCTGATCCTTTCGATCCTGCTTGTGGCCGCGCAGCCGGCCTTGGGGCAGGACAATTCCTGCGCCAAACCAGGGGAATCCGGTATAGAGGGCCTCGAAAATCTGCTGCGGGAGCAGAAGAGCTGCAAGGCGGCGACGGCGCTGTTGCGCGAATGCCGGTGGGGCTCCAGCGCCGATACCAGCTTCAGCGCCATCGTCGTCTCCATCTGCGAAAAGGAGTTTTACCCGCAACTCTCCAAGGCGGATCAGATCGACTATGGCGATCGCATGCAGCTCTGCGCCTACCGCTATGCCGGTCAGCAGGGTACGCTCTATATGTCGATGGCCGCGACCTGCCAGAGCGAGGTCGCGGCGCGCTTTGCCGATCCGAACACCGCCCGCGAGCCGCTCGGCCGCGCCAGCTTCAACTGCGGCGAGGCGGTGACGGCGCTGGAGAAGGCGATTTGTTCCGACCGGAAATTGGGGCAAGCCGATCTCGTCCTGGCCCAGAGCTATGGCGAGGCAGTCGCGAGCCTGAAGGCCGATCCGGAGACGCGCGGCGCCCTCATTGCCGATCAGCGTCGCTGGCTCGATCGCGTCGCCCGAAAATGCGATCTTGTTGATGGCAGCAGGCCATTTTCCGCCAAGAGCCTTGTTTCCGCCAAGAGCCTTGCCTGTGCCCGTGGCGCCTTCGAGAAGCGCTTTGCCCTGCTCGACGGTTGCGGTGAGGCGGGCATCAGCATCGACTGCCTTGCCGAGACGGCCGACGGCGCAGCCGATGCGGCCGATCCGGGCCAGCGGGCGAGTTTCGATTGCGACAAACCCTCCACGCCGCTGGAAATCGCCATCTGCGCCGATACGGACCTCGGGCAGGCGGACATCAGGCTCGCCGCCATCTACGAAAATGCAAGGAAGACCATGGCGGGCGAGCCGGACAGGAAGCTTCTGGTCGAAAGCCAGCGTCGATGGCTCGCCTTCGTGCAGGGAACCTGTCCGCTCGGCGCAGTCGGCGGCATTCCGCCGGTGCTGGGGCGTGCTTGCGTGCGTTCCGCTTTCGAACTGCGCGGGAAGCAGCTCACGGCTTGTCTGTCGAAGCCGGACATCGAACGCAAAGCCTGCCTCGATGATTTCAGGATCCTCGAAGACAAGAAGTAGATTTCATGCCAACAGCCGCATTGATTCCAGGCCGGGGACTTCAGCCGCGTGCGAGATCGCGGCGGTCGAGCAGCGCCTCGATCCGGCCGCCCGCCATGCGCGCTGCCCTGTCGCACATATGGCCGATCACGTCGGGGTCGTGGCTCACCAGCACCAATGTCATGCCATGGCGCCGCTTGAGGTCGTTGAGCAGATTGAGGATGCCGGCCTGCACCGAAATGTCGAGTGCCGAGGTAGGCTCGTCGAGCAGCAGCAGGCGAGGCTCGAGCAGCAGGGCCCGGGCGATCGCCACGCGCTGGCGCTGGCCGCCGGACAGTTGGTGCGGGTAGCGCCCGGCGATCTCGGCGGCGAGGCCGACATCGGCGAGGCTGGCCCTGACACGGCCGGCAATATCGGTCTCTCCTCTTATCTCCAGCGGTTCGCCGAGCACGCGCGCAATGGCGTGACGCGGATGCAGCGAGGCATAGGGATCCTGGAACACCATCTGGATGTCGCGCCTCAGGGCGCCCTCGATGGCGCGTCCCGGCTGCAGGGAATGCCCGAATACCGAGATCGTGCCCTGCCAGTTCAGGTTCAGGCCGGCAAGGACGCGCAGCACCGTGCTTTTGCCGCAGCCCGACGGGCCGACCAGCCCGAAGGTCTCGCCGGGCTCCACGGCAAAGCTCACGCCGCGCACGGCGGTAAAGCTGCGGCCGCGACGCTGGAAGCTGACCTCCAGATTGTCGATCGACAACGCCGTCATGGGGGTGCATCCCCCGGGTAAGGCGCTTGTGGCGTATCGGGAGTCGGCAGGCGGGTGCCGTAGGTCGCTGCTGAGGGCCGCGCCTGCCACAGGCCGCGCGTATAGGGGTGGCTTGCCTGGGCGAGTTCACTGGCCGGGAGGGCGTCGACGATCGAGCCCTGGCGCATCACCAGGACGCGGTCGGCGAAGCGGGAAACCTGCTGCAGATCATGGCTGATCAGCAGCAGGCCCATGCCGCGTTCGCGCGCCAGGCGTTCCAGCAATCCGAGGATCTGATCGCGCACGACATGGTCGAGCGCGGAAGTCGGTTCGTCGGCGATCAGCAAGTCCGGTTCACCGATCAGCATGGCGGCGATCATCACGCGCTGGCCCATGCCGCCGGAGAGTTCGGCCGGCAGGCTGGCATAGACCCGCTCGGGATCGTCGAGCCCGACCTGGGCGAGCATGGCGAGAGCCTTTCGCCGCCGCTCGGCCTTGGGCAGGCGATGATGCAGCAGCAGGGGCTCCTCCACCTGGCGACCGACACGGTGAGCCGGATTGAGCGAGAATTTCGGATCCTGCAGCACCAGGCCGATGCGCCGGCCGCGCAGGCGTTGCCAGCCTCGCGCATCGAGGCCGGCGAGGTCGGTCTCGCCCAGCCGCAACCCGGCTGTCCGCGCCGCGAGGCTGGTCGGCAGCAGGCCCATGATCGCCCGGGCGGTCAGCGACTTGCCCGAACCGGATTCGCCGACGATCGCCACTTTCTCGCGCCCGACCGTAAAGGAAATGCCATGCACGAGTCGGCGGGGTATCGCTTCGCCGCTTTCCACGTTTCCAGCGGTCTTGTCCTTGGTCTCGACCACCAGATCCTCGACCTGCAGCAGGGTATCAGTCATGGCGCGGATCCAAGATGTCGCGCAGCCCATCCCCCAGCAGGTTCAAAGCGAGGCTGGTGACGAAGATGGCAAGGCCCGGCGCGGCGGCGATCCACCACTGGTCGAAGATCACCTTGGTGCCGTCGGCCACCATCGAGCCCCATTCGGCCATGGGCGGACGCACGCCGAGGCCGAGGAAACCCAGGCCTGCCGCGGCCAGGATGATGCCGGCGAGGTCGAGCGCCAGCCGGATGATGGCCGAGGGCAGCACGAGCGGCAGCACATGGCCGAGAAGCAGGCGCGGCCCCCTGATGCCGACCATGGACGCGGCGGCGAGATAATCGCTGCGGGCGAGCGCCGATGTTTCCACCCTGGCGAGCCGGGCATAGGCCGGCCAGCTCGTCAGGGCCAGAGCGAGGGCACCATTGACCAGGCCTGGACCGAGAATGGCGACGAAGGCGAAGGCCAGCACCAGGCGCGGGAAGGACATCACGATATCGGTCAGGCGCATCAGCACCCGCTCGGTGAGGCCGCCGAAGAAGCCGGCGAGCAGCCCGACCGCCACGCCGAGCGGAGCCATCAGCACGGTGACCAGGACGATCAGCAGCAGGGTCGGCTGCGCGCCGTAGATCAGGCGCGAAAGCAGGTCGCGCCCGAAGCCGTCCGTGCCGAGCCAGTGCTGCCAGGACGGGGCGGCGAGACGGATGGCGCTGTCCTGCAGGTTGGGATCGTAGGGGGCGATCAGCGGGGCCGCCAGCGCCATGAAGACGAGCAGGACGAGCACACTCGCCCCGATCAGGGCGGATGGCGAACGGCGCAATGCCGAGATTGCAGGGGATGCCATCATCCGCGCTCCGCCAGGGCAGTCGGATCGACGCGGGTGACGATCAGGTCGGTGAGGCTGTTGAGCAAAACGAAGGCCATGCCGATCGCCAGCGTCGAGCCGAGGATGGCGGCGGTGTCGCCGGCGAACATGGCGACGGTGAGATAGCGTCCGATGCCGGGCCAGGCGAACACCGTCTCGGTGAGCACCGCACCCTCGAGCAGGCTGGCATAGGCGAGGGCGATCACGGTGATCAGCGTGCCGGCCACATTGGGCAGGATATGGACCAGCACCACCCGCAGGGGGCTGGCTCCCTTGGCGCGGGCGGTGAGCACATATTCCTTGGAAAGCTGTTCGAGAATGGCGGCGCGCGTCAGCCTCGAAATGCCGGCCATCGCATAGAGGGCCAGCACCGCCGTCGGCAGGACGAGATGGGCGAGGGCGCTGCGCAAAGCGCCAGGTGTTCCCGAGAGCCAGGCGTCGATCAGCGCGAAGCCGGTGATGGGCTTCATGGTGTATTGGAACACGATGTCGAGGCGCCCCGGTCCCGGCGCCCAGTGCAGCCGGGCGTAGAACAGCAGCAGAAAGATCAGCCCGAGCCAGAAGATCGGTGTCGAATAGCCGATCAGCGATAACAATCGAGCGAGGTTGTCGACCAGGCCGCGCGGCCGCAGCGCCGCCAGGATGCCGAGCGCCAGGCCGAGTACGGCACCGATCAGCGCCGCGGCGGTGGCCAGTTCGAGCGTCGCGGTGAAGGTACGCAGGATGTCGGAGCGGACCGGCTGGCCCGTCGACGTGGCCATGCCGAGATCGCCTTGGACGACATGGCCGAGATAGCGCAGGAACTGCATCACCAGCGGCTGGTCGAGCCCGAGTTCGCGACGTGCGGCCTCGTAGCTCGACTGGCTGGCGTGATCGCCGACCTGCTGCAGGGCGGGATCGATGCTGGAGAGCCTGGTCAGGATGAAGGTGACGACGATCAGGCCGAACAGCGTCAGAACGACGGACAGCAGCCAGCGCAGTACCCTGAGCACCGGGCGGAAGAAGGGCCTGGCGCCCGGCGTTTCATCAGCTTGCATCGTCAGTCCTGGAAGTGGCGTGAATGCGAAGCCCCGGCGCCACGAGGGAGAAGGCCGTCTTGTCCCAATCTCGACGATTGGAACGAGACATCAAGTCACTTCTCGACCTGGTCGTAATAAACCTGGTCTGCGTTGAGGCCCTGGGCATAGCCCTTGACGGCCTTGCCGAGCACCACCTGGTCGCTGCCCTGGAACATCAGCACATAGGGTGAGCTCTTCTGGAGCTTGCGCTGCAGGTCCTCATAGAGGGCGGCACGCTTGGCCGGATCCTGTTCTTTCACGGCGGCGGCCGTCTTGTCGCTGAGTTCCGGGATCACCCAGCCCGCCTGCTTGGCGATGGTGTTGTGCTTGTTGTCGCGGTTGATCGCGAAGGCGCTGGCATTGGAATGCGGGTCGAAATAGTCGGGGATCCAGTAGCGCAGCGTGAATTCATACTGGCCCGAGCGGCCCTTGTTGTAGATGTCGCTGGCGACACCCGGCTGGATGTCGAGCGTGAGGCCGGCCTGGCCGAAAGTCTGCTGCAGGGACTGCGCGATCTGCAGATAGGGCTCTTCGTTGAAGACGGGGAAGGCGATCTTGGTCGGGCCGATGCCGGCATCGGCCAGGATCTTCTTGGCCTTCTCGACATCGAGCTTGTAGGGATTGTCGTTCAGCGCGCCGGGGAAGCCGGTGGGCAGGAAGGCCTGGTGCACCTGCGACTGGCCACGCAGCAGGTTCTTGGCGATGCCCTCATAGTCGACGAGATAGCGGGCTGCCTCCCAGAAGGCGGGATTGCCGAGGGCGGCATTGGCCTTGCTGTTGATCAGGAGATAGTCCGAGCGGGCCGAGGGGATGGCGAGCACGTTGAGCTTGCCCTCCTTCTTGAGCGCATCGATCTGGTCGGCGCCCAGGCCACGGGCGATGTCGATGTCGCCCTGCTCGATCAGCAGACGGCGGGCGGCCGCATCAGGCACGTTACGCAGGATCACACCCTGCAGCTTGGGCGCGCCACCCGGCGAGGTCGGGTTGGCATCCAGTACCAGCGCTTCATGAGCGGTATAGGTGTTGATCTTGAAGGCGCCGCTGCCGGCCGAGTGCGACTTCAGCCAGCCATTGCCGAAATCGCCATTGGCGGCCTGGGGAGAGACCGTGGCTTCGTCGGCGATGGAGGCGATCGGCGCGGTCAGGATGGCGAGCACGAAGGCCGGGCCGACATCGGCCTGCCAGCTCAGCTTGACCTTGCCGTCATCGGCCTTCGTCACGGACTTGTCGACATTCTCCGCGGTCCAGCCGAGTTCGCCCAGGATAAAAGAGGGCGCCTTGTTGAGCTTCACCGCCCGCGAGAAGGAGAAGATCACGTCCTCAGGACGCACGGGGTTGCCCGAGGCGAATTTGGCGTCCTTGGCCAGGGTGAAGACCAGGCTCTTGCCGTCGCTGCCGGCTTCCCAGGAAGTGGCGAGCGCCGGCTCGATGCGAGTGCCGTCCTGGCGGTTCGACTGCACCAGGCGCTGGTAAAGGGCATTGAAGGCCTGCACCGTCGTCAATTCGAAGCCCTCGGCCGGGTCGAAGCTGACGGCATCGTCGATCGACTGGCCGACCACCAGCAGGCCGGGTGGCGTTTCGGCCTGCGCCGCGACCACCAGCATGGTCGACAGGCCGGCGGCCATCATGGCGATGCCGGCCCTGTTCCAGAACTTACCCATTTCACACCTCATGACAGCCGAAACCTTTGGGGAATGCCCGGTTCCCGGCCTTTCAGCCGCGACGATTAGGCAAGCTGATTGCTATGGTCAATATCTTTCTATCAATCTTGTAGACTATTGGTTGCGGGCCCGAGCCAGCCTGAACCGTGATCACGAAATTTCGGTTCCTATACACGAAAACGTGTGCGCGCGGAGGCTCGTTGTGCCGGATGAGAAACAATGCGTTCACATACTCGCTGCAATTTGTACGCATTGATACATCGCAACACCCGTTTCCGGATATGATCGGCAGCGGGGGGTATCGTCGTGAAAAAGGGGGAGGCCTCGCCTGCCCGGACCTAATGAAGATCTGATGGCGGCTCGATGAAGCGTCTTCTCAATTTCGTGCTTGTTCTCGTGCTGGTCGTCGGCCTGGCCTGGTGGCAGCGTGCCACACTGGTGCCGTGGCTGGTGCAGACGGTGCCTTCCTCCAAGACTCTCATTGCCGCTCTTCCCGGCTTCTCCGATGCGCTGCATGCTCCCGAAGCGCCGCAGGCGGCCGGGGCAGGCAAGTCTTCGCAGCGCAACGTCGCGCCGGTGCCCGTGGTGCTCGTCCAGGCGGTCGCCAAGCAGATGCCGATGGTGATCGATGCCGTCGGCACCGCTACGCCCTATGCCTCCATCCAGATCCGCACCCGGATCGACAACACCGCGGTCACCAGCGTCCGTGTCGCCGAGGGTTCCGAGGTCAAGCAGGACGATATTCTTTTCACCCTGGATGATCGCGCCATCAAGGCGCAGATCGCCCAGATCCAGGCCCAGATCGCGCGCGACCAGGCCCAGATCGCCCAGGCCCAGATCGACCTGTCCCGCGCCAATGACCTGCTCGCCCGCAATGCCGGTGCGGCGACCACGCGCGATACGGCCGCGACCGCCCTCAAGGTCGGGCAGGCGCAGCTTCAGGCAGACCAGGCCTCGCTGGAAGCGGCCGAGGTGACGCTCGATTATACCGTGATCCGCGCACCCGTGCCCGGGCGCATCGGCTCGATCCCGGTCAAGCCCGGCTCGACGGTGCGCACCTCCGACACCGCGCCGCTCGCCACCGTGAACCAACTCGACCCGGCCGTGGTGGCCTTCTCGATCCCGCAGTCGCGCCTGGCCGAACTGCGCGAGGCGATGGCGAAGGGACCGGTACGCGTCGACGCCATCACCGGCGGCAATACGCTCACCGGCCAGGTGTCCTTCGTCGAGAACGCCATCGATGCCGCCACGGGCACCATCATGGTCAAGGCCGACATCCCCAATCCGCACGAAATCCTGTGGGGCGGCGCCTTCGTCAACGTGCAGGTCGTCCTGCCCAATGCCAGCCCGCAAGTGGTGGTTCCCGATGCCGCCGTCCAGCTCGGCCAAAAGGGAAGCTACGTCTTCGTGGTGAAAGATGGTAAAACGGCTGAGCTTCGGTCCGTGACCGTTGCGCGCGTCGCCGGCGCCGATGCCGTGATCACCAAGGGCGTCGAGAGCGGCGAACAGGTGGTGGTCGACGGGGTTTTGCGCCTGGTCGACGGTGCGCCGGTCGCCATCAATGCGGGGGCCAAGGAGAGCACCGCCGCCAATACCAGTGCCAAAAGCTGAAGCCGGGAGACAAGCCGTTGCTTTCGGAATTGTGCATCCGCCGCCCGGTCATGACCATCCTGTTGATGGTCTCCTTCATTGCGGCCGGCTGGTTCGGCTACCGGCAATTGCCGGTGGCGGCCGTGCCGCGCGTCGACTATCCGACGATTTCGGTGACCGCCACCCTGCCGGGCGCGAGCCCGGAAACCATGGCTTCCTCGGTGGCCGCCATTCTCGAGAAGCAGTTCTCGGCGATTTCCGGCATCTCCACGATGTCGTCGACCTCCTATCTGGGCTCGACGCAGATCGTCCTGCAGTTCGATCTCAATCGCAATGTCGACGGTGCGGCGCTGGACGTGCAGGCCGCCATCGCCACGGCGCAGCGCCAGCTGCCCACCGAGATGACCACGCCGCCGAGCTTCAGGAAGGTCAATCCGGCCGACCAGCCGGTGATCTTCATGGCGCTGACCTCGGACCAGGCGCGCACATCCGACATCGACCGCTTCGCGCAGTCCAACATCCAGCCGTTGCTGGCGACGCTGCCGGGCGTCGCCCAGGTCAATATCTGGGGATCGCAGCAATATGCCGTGCGGGTGGAGGCCGATCTCGACCAGCTCACCGCGCGCGGCCTCACCCTCGACGACCTGCAGAAGGCCGTCGCCGCCGCCAATTCCAATACGCCCGTCGGTTCGACCAGCAATAACGGCCGCAACCTCATCCTCGATGCCACCGGTCCGATCCGCTATGCCAAGGGCTACATGCCGATCGTGGTGTCTTCCAAGAACGGCGCCCCGGTGCTGCTGCAGGATGTTGCCCGCGCCATCGACAGCGTCGAGAACGACAAGACCGCGGCTTGGCGCAACGACACCCGCGGCATCATCATCGCCATCCAGCGCCAGCCCGACGCCAATACCGTCGCCGTGGTCGACGCGGTCAAGAACACGCTGCCCAAGATCCGGGAAAGCCTGCCGGTCGGCGTCAGTCTCGACACGCTGATGGACCGTTCCGTGCCGATCCGCGCGGCAGTGGAGGATGTCGAGTTCACGCTGGGCCTGTCGATCCTGCTGGTCGTGATCGTGATCTACTTCTTCCTGCGCAGCGCGCGGGCAACGCTGATCCCGGCCATCGCCCTGCCGATCTCGCTGATCGGCACCTTCGCGGGCATGTATGTGCTCGGTTTTTCGATCGACAACATCTCGCTGCTCGCCTTGACGCTGTGCGTCGGCTTCGTGGTCGACGATGCCATCGTCATGCTGGAGAACATCGTCCGCCATGTCGAACTGGGGCAGAAACCCTTTGCGGCGGCCCTGATCGGCTCGCGCGAGGTCGGCTTCACCATTCTGTCGATGACGCTGTCGCTGATCGCCGTGTTCATCCCGGTGATCTTCATGGGCGGCATCATCGGGCGGATGTTCTCCGAGTTCGGCTATGTGATGGCCATCGCCATCCTGATCTCCGGCGTGGTTTCGCTGACGCTGACGCCGATGCTGTGCTCGCGCCTGATCAAGGAGCATTCCGAGGAAAAGCGCCCGGGGCTGCTGCTGCGGCTGTTCGAAGCCGGTTTCAACTGGCTGACCAGGGGCTATGCCCTCACGGTGCGCTGGGCCGTTAATTCGCCCGGCTTCATGCTCACCGTCACGGCGGCGACCTTCGTCGTGACCGCGATCCTCTTCGTCAATATCCCCAAGGGCTTCTTCCCGCAGGAGGATATGGGCTTCGTTTCCGTCTCGACCGTGGGACCCGACGACGTTTCCTTCGAGGCGATGATGGCGCGCCAGCAGGCCGTCGTCACCGAATTGCGCAAGGATCCCGATGTCGTCGCCATCCTGTCGAGCATCGGCGGCGGGGCGACCAGCCAGATCAGCTCCGGCAGCATGAACATTCAGCTGCGCGACAAGCCGGCCCGCACGGATCCGATCGACGTGGTGATCAAGCGCCTCGCCCAGGAAGCGGCGAAGGTGCCTGGCATCAACACCTATTTCCAGGCGGTGCAGTCGATCAATATCGGCGCCACCCGTTCGCGCAGCCAGTATCAATACGCCCTGATGTCGCCCGACGTCGACGAACTGCGCGCCAATGCCCAGAAGCTGCAAGCCCGCATGGCCCAGATTCCGGGTATCACCGGCGTCAATTCCGACCTGCAGATCAAGGCGCGCGATGCCGTCGTCTCGATCGATCGCGACAATGCCGCCAAGCTCGGTGTCACCGTCGACCAGATCCGCTCTGCGCTCTACTCGGCCTATGGCACCAGCCAGGTCTCGACCATTTATGCGCCGGAAAATACCTATGAAGTGATCCTGGAGGCGAGCCAGGCCTATAGCTCGCCCCAGGACCTGATGCGCAAGCTCAATGTCCGCTCGAGCTCGGGGGTGCTGATCCCGCTCGACAGCGTGGCGCGCATCGAGCAGAAGCCGTCGGCGGTCTCGCTCTCCCATATCGGCCAGCTGCCCTCGGTGACGATCTCCTTCAACCTCCAGCCCGGCGTCGCACTCAGCCAGGCGGTGGACGCCATCCAGCAGGCGACGGCGGAGCTCGACATTCCCAAGACGATCGCCACCCAGTTCCAGGGTACCGCCCAGCAGTTCCAGGATTCGCTCGCCAGCATGCCGCTGCTGCTCTTCGCCGCGGTGCTGGTGGTCTATATCCTGCTCGGCATTCTCTATGAGAGCTTCATCCACCCGATCACCATCCTGTCGGGCCTGCCGACGGCCGGTATCGGCGCCCTGCTGACGCTGCAGCTGTTCTCGATGGACCTCTCCATCATCGCCATGATCGGCCTGATCATGCTGATCGGCATCGTCAAGAAGAACGCCATCATGATGGTGGATTTCGCCGTGCAGCGCCGGGCCGCCGGCCTGCCGGCCAAGGAGGCCATCGTCGAGGCGGCGGTGCTGCGTTTCCGCCCGATCATGATGACCTCGCTCGCCGCCATTCTCGGCGCGCTGCCGATCGCCCTCGGCCATGGCGCCGGCGCCGAGCTGCGCCGGCCGCTCGGCGTCACCGTGGTGGGCGGCCTGATCGTCTCGCAGCTGCTCACCCTCTACATCACGCCGGTGGTCTATCTCTCCCTCGACCGTGTCGCCAGCTGGTTCGCACGCAAGCCGGAGGACCTGCCGGCGCGCACCGACGACGTCCTGCCCGAGCCCGAGCAGCACGACGTCAGGCCGCCCGCGCCGGGCGAGCCCGCCATCGCCGCCGAGAAGAAGCCCGGCCTGATGACCGCGGCGGAGTAACCCCCGGGTGCGCGGACGTCCCGTCCGCTCTTCGGAGCACTGCACCTTAATGTAAGGAAAAGCGGACGGGACGTCCGCGCACCCGGAAAGGCCTCATTTGCCCTCCGGCCGCTCTTTCGCTTATGAAGGCTCCGATTTTTCCGGATGCTTCTCCCATGCGCCTCAAGGCGATCTGCCGTATTGCCGCCGTCGCCCTGCTGGCCATGCCCCTGATCCCGCTGCAATGGCTGGCGGTGAGGCGCGACTGGGCGCTGGCCCGCCGCCTGCCGGTGTTCTTTCATCGCAGCGTGCTCGCCATCATCGGCGTCCGGGTTGCCGTCAACGGCACCCAGGCCCGGCAGCGGCCGCTGCTGATCGTCGCCAACCATGTCTCCTGGCTCGACATCGTGGTGCTGGGCGCCCTGGCGCCCTTGTCCTTCATCGCCAAGAGCGAGGTGCGCGGCTGGCCGGTGATCGGCCTGTTCGCCCGGCTGCAGCGCTCGGTCTTCATCGAGCGCGAACGCCGCCACAAGACCGGCCATGCCACTGCCGCCATCGGGGCCCGGCTGAAGGCCGGGGATGCCATGGTGCTGTTCGGCGAAGGCACCACTGGAGACGGCGTGCACGTCCTGCCCTTCCGTTCCGCCTTGGTGGGGGCCGCGCGCGAGGCGCTGGATGGCGGCGAGGCGGCGGCCTATGTCCAGCCGCTCGCCCTGCGCTATGCCAAGCGCGGCGGGCTGCCGATCGGCCGCGGCGCCATGAAGGAAGTCGCCTGGATCGGCGACATGGATCTGGCACCGCATCTCGTCGGCATTCTCTCCGGCCCGCCAATCGATGCCGTGGTGAGCTGGGGCGATGCCCTGGCCTGCGATGCCGCCACCGATCGCAAGACTCTGACCCGTCAGCTCGAGGCGGATGTCCGCAGGCTGGTGCGGGCGAGTTAAAGCGTTTTCCAGAAAAGTTGATAGACTTTTCGATTAAGAAAATGCGTTAAAACAAAGAGTTAGATCGAAATGGCGATTCGAAGAAAAGCCATTTTGATCTAGCCCGAGCCTCCCGGCTCTGCCTGTGCGAAGGTCTCGATGGCTCGCGCGAAGGCCGCCAGTGCCGCGGTGACCGAAGCGGCAATTTCGACATTTCCGGCCATGCCGGCGGCATCCATCCGCGTCGCCAGCAAGGGCAGGGTGATCGAGGCCTCCTCGACGATGCGCGCCGACATCGTGGTCAGCACCAGGCGCAGGGCTGCCTGCGCGTCACTGGCGCGCGGCGAGGCGTTGAACAAGGCGACGGGCTTGCCGGGGAATTCGGAGCTGCCGACCAGCCAGTCCAGGGCGTTCTTGAAGGAACCGGGAATGCCGCGGGCATATTCGGGGCAGGAAATGATCAGCCCGTCGGCGGCGCCGACCAGATGGCGCAGCGCCATGACGCTTCGAGGCGGATTGTCGCCATCGAGGTCCGGATTGAAATGCGGCAGCGAGCCGATGCCGTCATAGGCCGCAATGCGCATGCCGGCCGGCGCCAGCAAGGCGGCGGCTTCGAGCAGCACCGTATTCGAAGAGCCGAGGCGGAGGCTGCCGGATAGCGCGAGAAGTGTGATCATTGGCGAATCCGCAGCGCTCCCAAAAGAACACTCTTGCCGATGGCCGGACGGGCGGCAAGCACACGCGCAAGTGACTGGATCGAGACGAGATAGACGGCTGACATCCGCGCGCATGAGGCGTATTGTCGCGGATCTACAGGTCGCGCTCGTCGTGGCTGTTTCGGCGTCGGCACCCCGCCGGCGTTCCACTTCGGTCGCGGCCTTCATTCCTTTCGGGAGTAGGACCATGACGATCAGAAATCCCGTCGAATGGGGTATCGATGCCGTCCGCGGTGCCGCCAATGGCGTGGGCGCCCTCGGCACCACCCTGCATCGCCCCGCTGCCCAGTTCGAAACCTCGACGCCCATCGTCCGCCAGATCGGTTTTGCCGATCTGCGCGAGGTCCTGGCCAAGGGCTTCCAGGATTTCGGCGCCTATCGCACCGACGTCATCTTCATCGGCTTGATCTATCCGCTCGCCGGCCTGGTCCTGGCCCAGTTCGCCTTCGGCAACGGCATGCTGCCGATGCTCTTCCCGCTGGTATCGGGCTTCGCGCTCGTCGGACCGGTTGCCGCGATCGGCCTCTATGAAATGAGCCGCCGCCGCGAGCAGGGCCTCGAGGCCACCTGGGCCCATACGCTCGACGTGGCGCGCTCGCCCAATTTCGGTGCCATTCTCGGGCTCAGCCTGATCCTGGCGGTGATCTTCGCGCTCTGGCTCGGCGTCGCCGCCCTGATCTATCGCTATACGCTTGGCCCGGCCCTGCCGGTCTCGGTCTCCGCCTTCGTCTCGGATGTCTTCACCACGCCTGCCGGCTGGGCGATGATCGTGCTCGGCGTCGGAGCCGGCTTCCTGTTCGCCCTGGTGGTGCTGGCGATCAGCGTGGTGTCGTTCCCGATGCTGCTCGACCGCAAGGTGAGGATCGGCACCGCCGTCAGGACTTCGGTGGATGTGGTGCGCGCCAATCCCGGCCCGATGCTGGCCTGGGGCTTCATCGTCGCTTGCGCCCTGGTGCTCGGCTCGCTCCCCGCATTGCTCGGCTTGATCGTGGCCATGCCGGTGCTCGGCCACGCGACCTGGCACCTCTACCGCCGGGCGGTGGGGTAGTGGTGACTGGTTCTCGGCATGCCCGGGCTTGAGCCGGGCATGCCGGCATTTACGCGATCCCGAAGCACACGTCGCATTGCCGGGACGAGCCCGGCAATGCGAGGTGTGAGGCAATTGGCTTCGATGGGCCGAAATACCGGCGTCATTTCGGTGTCGCTTCGGCGAAATCCTGCTGGAATTGCTTCAGTTCCGGCTCGTTCAAGTCGGAGACAGCCCAGAAATTCAGCCCTGCCTGGGTCCAGTTCAGGAGCGTATAGCCATCGCGCTCCCCGACTGGGGCAGAGGCGCCCGCGGCAGGCCAGATGAAGAGATTGATGACATGGCCGCTGCGCCGATAGATCAGCGTGGCGACGACGCGTCCCTTGAGATAGTCCACACGCCCGCCGACCAGCGGAAAGCCGCGCGCCTTGAGGTCCACCACCGGCGGCGAGAAGTCGATCTTGCCGTTGAACCAGGGCTTGACGGTGTGCTGGTCGGAGGTAGCGACGTCGGTCAGGTGATTGGCGAGCAGGGAGTGGACATGGCTGGAAATCAGCTCGTCCTCCAGCGAGGGACCTGGTTCGGGGCGCATCGTCACGAACAGCACACAAGCCGCCAGGACGGCCAGCGAAGGCAGCAGGCTCCAGCGCGTGAAACGGTCGACGAGCAGGCGCCAGTCGAGGCCAGCGAGGGTGGAAGCCCGGGAAGCGCCGGCTTCGCGGCGCAGGGCCGCCGCCACCCGGCCATGCAAGGCTGCTGAGGCCGGCCAGCGCACGCCGTCCTGGGTAATGATCGCACGGATCGCCTCGATTTCGGCCAGCCGCGCCTTGCAATCGGGGCAACCGGCGAGATGGTCCTCCACCCGCAGGGCATTGGCAGCGTCGAGTTCGCCATCGGCATAGAGCTGCAGCAGCCGGTCCCAGTCCTGGTGCGGTGTCTCGGCCATGCTCATGCCTCTCCTCCCGGCGTTGCCTGCCGGTTCTTCCAGGCAGCAGCGAACAGGGTGCGTGCGCGGGCGAGCCGCGACATCACCGTGCCCATGGGGGCCGCAATCGTTTCGGCGATCTCCCGATAGGAAAGCTCCTCCATTTCCCTGAGGACCAGGACTTCGCGGAAGGCTTCGGGCAGGCGGTCGAGAACCGCGCGGATCTCGCTTGCTTCGGCCTGCTGCAGCAAGGCGGTTTCGGGACTCGCCTCCTCATGCGGCAGGTCGGTCCTCTCCTCCTCGCCTTCACCGGCGTCGAGCGGCTCTGTGCGGACGCTGCGCTGGCGTACCTGCCACCAGGAGCGATGGCAATTGCGCACGATGGTCAGGAGCCAGGCGCGCGCGCTGCCGCCCCGATAGTCTGCAAAGCCGCGAAAGGCGCGCAGGAAAGCCTCCTGCACGATGTCCTCTGCCGTGTCGGCATCGCGGCAGAGATAACGCGCCAGATTATGCGCCGCGTCGAGATGCGGCAGCATCACGGCCTGGAACCGGGCGAGCGCGTCGGCGTTCCCTGCCGTCCTGGCGGAAGGCTGCCCGTTTGCGGCCATGGTCCAGACGCCATGCCACCACGCGGCCAGCCGCCGGATCGCCGGCAGCAGCCAGGGAATGTCGGGATTCGTGCCGGCATGGGCCGTCATGGCCGCTCGTCCTTCCCGTCCCAGCCCGAGTTCGATCAATGCGCAGCCCACCGCATCGCGACCTTGCCGGTGATCGGCGTGGACTGAGAAGGCATGGGCCGAGAACAGGAATAGCTGAAATCCCGGGGCTGCGCGAAGGCGAAGTTGTCGGCGATGACTTCAAACGGGCACCGAGCCCCGATCAGGGCGGGCAGGGACAGCAGGGCCAATTGCAGGACGAGCCGCGCGAGGGCAGGGCGATAGTAACGGGGGACCGCGGGCATCTCCACAAGACTCTTACGCCAGCGACGGCCGGCACCGTTCTCATCCGGTGAAGGAGGTTCGTCGGAATGGGTCATCTCGCGCTCCGGATACGGAAGGGGCTGCCGGCAGCCCATGCCGATCCAGATCGCGGCAATCGGCGTTTTATTCCCGAAGACAAAGATTTTTTTGAAGAAGAGCTTTGCGTGCTGCCGGCTTGGGCCGGCTACAATGCCAGATATTCCGTCTGCACGGCGCTGTCGGCTTCCAAGGCGGCCATGGTGCCGGAATAGCGGATCATGCCGCTCTCGATGACGTAGGCGCGGTCGGCGATCAGGCGGGCAAAATGCAGGTTCTGCTCGGAGAGCAGGATCGACAGCCCTTCCTGCTTGAGGCGCAGGATGGCGCGGGCCATGTCCTCGACGATCTTGGGTGCGAGGCCCTCGGAAGGCTCGTCCAGCAGCACGATGGCGGGATTGCCCATCAAGGTGCGGGCGATGGTGAGCATCTGCTGCTCGCCGCCGCTCATCCGCCCGCCGAGCCGGCCCGGCATGGCAGCGAGATTGGGGAAGAGCTCGTAGAGCCGTTCCGGCGTCCAGGGCTTCAGGTTCTGGCGTGGGGGGCGGCGGCCGACTTCCAGGTTCTCCCTGACCGTCAGGTCGGTGAAGACGCGGCGATCCTCGGGCACATAGCCGATGCCGCGGCGGGCGATCTCATAGACGGGCAGGCGGATGATGTCGGCACCGTCGAGGCGGATGGCGCCGCGCCGGTCGGCGACCAGCCCGATGATCGAGCGGAAGGTGGTGGATTTGCCGGCGCCGTTGCGGCCGAGCAGGGCGACGACCTCGCCCGGCCCGATCTCGAGGCAGACCTGGTGCAGGATGTGGGCTGGGCCGTAGAAACTGTCGAGGTCGGCGATTTCCAGCTTCATCGGGCAGGCTCCTGATGCGCGTGGATTGCGGCGGACGCGAAGACCGTGCCGTCGCCGAGATAGACGGCGCGCACCTGCGGGTCGTTGCGCACGGTGTCGGCATCGCCGGCGGCGATCAGGCGGCCGCGATCGAGCACGAGGAGCCTGTCGGCATGCTCGAACACCACGTCCATGTCATGCTCGGTGAACAGGATGCCGATGCCGCGCTGGCGGGCGATGCCGGCCGCCAGGGCCATCATGGCGATGCGCGCGCCCGGCGCCATCCCGGCGGTCGGCTCGTCCATCAAGAGGAGGCGTGGCTCATTGGAGAGTGCCACCGCCAGTTCCAGCCGCTTGAGATCGCCATAGGCGAGCTCGCCGCAGGGATGGTCGGCCAGGGCGCCGATGCCGACGAGGTCGAGCAGGGCCTGGGCTTCTGTCCGCTTGTAGCGGTCGAGGCGGGCAAAGCGGCGCCAGATGATGTCGTTATGGCTTGCCAGGGCGACCTGGAGGTTCTCGATCACCCGCATCGAGGCGAAGGTGGCGGTGATCTGGAAGGTGCGCCCGACGCCGAGGCGGCAGATCGCGGCGGGCCGCATGCCTGCCGTCTCGCGGCCGAACAGGCGGATGGAGCCGCGATCGGGCTTGATCTGGCCGTGGATCATGTTGAAGCAGGTGCTCTTGCCGGCGCCGTTGGGGCCGATCAGCGCCACCATCTCGCCGGCTGCGACGGTGAGCGAAACGTCCTTCACCGCCTCGACGCCGCCATAGGTCTTGGCGAGCCCCTGGACCTCCAGCAGCACCGTCATGGCCGGTTCTCCTTGGTCCGTGAGAGATTTCGAGACGGCAGGAGATCGCGCAGGCCCGCCAGTCCGCGCGGCAGCACCACCACGACTGCGATGATGAACAGGCCGATGGCAAGCTTGGAATAATCGGTCGCGCTCATCAGCCAGATCGACAGGGTCTTGAACACGCCGGCGCCGAGCACGGCGCCGGAGACACTGCCCATGCCGCCAAGCAGCACCATCACCAGCCCGTCCACCGAGGTCGTGACGCCGAAGGCATCGGGAAACACGCTGCCCTTGAGGAAGGCGAACAGAGCGCCGGAAACGCCGGCCAGCAGGCCCGCCAGCACGAAAGCGGCCCATTGCACCGGTGCCTTGGCGATGCCGACCGCCTCGGCACGCAGGTCGGAATCGCGCACGGCCCGCAGCATGAAGCCGAAGGGGGCGAAGGTGGCGAGCCTGAGCAGGCCGACCCCCAGCATGGCCAGAACCAAGGTCAACTCGTAGAAGGCCCAGGGCTGGGCAGCCCATTTCGCCGGCCATACGCTCAAGATGCCATTGTCGCCGCCGGTGAAGTCGACCCATTGCGAGGCGATCGACCAGCAGATCTGCGCGAAGGCGAGGCTGAGCATGGCGAGATACACGCCCGAAAGCCGAACGGCAAAGCCGGCGAACAGCACGGCTCCTGCCAGCGCGAGCAGGGGCGCGGCCAGCAGCACGGCTTCCATTGGCCAGCCCAGCATCGTCGTCAGCAGAGCGGCGCCATAGCTGCCCAGGCCGAAAAAGGCGGCATGGCCGAAGGAGACGAGGCCGCCGACCGAAACCAGGAACTGCAGGCTGGCCGCAAAGAGCACGAAGATCAGGATCTCGCTGCCCACCGACAGCACATAGGGGCTGGCGCCGAGCGGAAGCAATGCGGCAAGGGCGATGGCTGCGGTTATGAGCAGCCGTCCGGACGTTCGCATGGGCTGCCAGGGCTGTGTCGTGAGGCCCAGGGCCGGGCGCTGCGGGCTCGTCGGCTTGCCGAACAGGCCCCAGGGCCTGACCACCAGCACCACCGCCATCACCAGGAAGATCAGCACGATGGAAATCTTGGGAAAGGCGAGGATGCCGAAGGCGTTGAGCTCGGAGATCAGGATGGCGGCGACGAGCGCGCCCACGATGGAGCCGAGCCCGCCGGTGACCACGATGATGAAGGCCTCGACGATGATGGCGAGGTCCATCTGGTGGGTGACGGCGTCGCGCGGGATCTGCAGGGCCCCGCCGAGCGCGGCGAGGCCGACGCCCAGCATGAACACGCCGGTGAACAGCCATTTCTGGTTGACGCCGAGGGCGGCGACCATGTCGCGGTCCTGCGTGGCGGCCCGCACCAGGATGCCCCAGCGGGTGCGGTTGAGCAGCAGCCAGATCAGGCCGAGCACCAAAGGCGACATGGCGATGAGGAAGAGGTCATAGGCGGGGATCGCCTTGCCGGCGATCTCGACCGCGCCCTTCAAGCCCGGCGCGCGTGGCCCCAGCAGGTCGTCGGCGCCGAAGACGATCACCACGAGGTCCTGTACCACCAGGGTGACGCCGAAGGTGGCGAGCAGTTGGAACAGTTCCGGCGCCCGATAGATCCGTCGAAGCAGCGTCATCTCCAGCAGGCCGCCCATGACCGCCACGATCGCCACGGCGGCCGGCAGAGCCAGCCAGAAGCCGAGCGGACCGGACCAGGCATTGGCAAGCGTGCAGGCGACATAGGCGCCCAGCATGTAGAAGGCGCCATGGGCGAAATTGACGATGCGGGTCACGCCGAAGATCAGCGACAGGCCCGATGCGACCAGGAACAGGGAGGCAGCCCCGGCAAGGCCGCTCAGGAATTGGGCGATGATGGTTCCCACGAAGACCTCAAATTGGGGAGCGTCGGAGATCAGGTGGCTTGTCTGATCGGTGGTGCAGCCCCTCACCCCTACCCTATCCCCGTAAGGACGGGGCGAGGGGGGCGCAGGCGTTGCGATTGATCCTTTGATCGCTCCTCGCGCCCAATGGTCGGGCGAGATTGGATGCTTTCAGTTCGAGACGCCCGGTCGGAGTCCCCCTCGCCCCGCCACTTGCGGGGAGAGGGTAGGGGGAGGGGCCCCGCGGCGTTCTGGGCTTCTTGGGCGCTTGTTCCGCCCTTCCCGGCCTGGCCTGCCCTTCACGGCGCCGGCCGCATGCCCTTTACCGTGGCGTCATCCGGCAGATAGTCCTTGCCGTCGCGATAGACGAAATCGGTCATCACGCCATTGCCGTCCGCGACCCCCGTCTTGCCGACGAAGGCGCCCATGGTGGATTGATGGTCGATGGCGCGGAAGCTGATCGGCCCGAAAGGGGTGTCCAGCGGCAGGCCCTCGGCCGCCTTGATCAGCGCGGCGGTATCCGTCGAACCGGCCTTGGCGAGGATCGCGGCGGCAGCCTTCATGGTGACGTAGCCGACGATCGAACCAAGACGCGGATAATCGTTGTACTTGGCCTGGTAGGCCTTGAGAAAGGCCTCGTGCGCCGGGGTCTTCACCGCATTCCAGGGATAGCCGGTGACGATCCAGCCTGTCGGCGCCTCATCCTTCAGGGGGGCGAGATATTCGGGCTCGCCGGTGAGGAAACTCACCACGGCGCGGTCCTTGAACAGGCCGCGGGTCGAGCCCTCGCGCACGAATTTTACGAGATCGCCGCCGAAGGTGACGTTGAGGATGGCGTCAGGCTTGGTGGCGATGAGGGCTTCCACCACCGGGCCGGCATCGATCTTGCCTTGGGTCGGCCACTGCTCGCCCACCCATTTCACGTCGGGGCGCTTGGCGCTGAGGATCTGCTTGAACACGGCGACGGCCGACTGGCCGTACTCGTAATTGGGCGCCACCGTGGCCCAGTTCTTCGCCGGCAGCTTGGCGGCTTCTTCCGCCAGCATCGCCGCCTGCATGTAGTTGGAGGGGCGCAGGCGGAAGGTCTGGGCATTGCCCTTCGACCAGGTGATGGCGTCCGTCAGCGGCTCGGCTGCCAGGAACATCACGTCCTTCTGCTTGGCGAAGTCGGAGACGGCCAGACCGACATTGGAGAAGAAGGTGCCCATCAGCATGACCGCGCCATCGCTCGAAGTGAGCTCGTTGGCAGCGGTGATGGCGCTGGCCGGCTTGCCGCCATCATCCTTGGAGATCACCTCGATCGGCTTGCCGTTGACGCCGCCGGCGGCGTTGATTTCCTCCAGCGCGAGCTGCCAGCCCTTGCGGTAGGGCTCGGTGAAGGCGGGAAGGCCGGAATAGGAATTGATCTCGCCGATCTTGATGCTGTCGGCCGCAAGGGAAGGAAGGGCCGTGAACAAGGTTACGGCGACGGTGCCCGCGAGGGCCAGTCGAGACAAGATCCGCATTCAGGGTCTCCGCTCTGGATGTTGGAGGCTTTATGATTCTTGGACTGTGTCGGCTCGCGTCCTCCCGGTCCAGCCTCATGGCTGCTGGGAGAGGGCGCAAACCGCCGCAGGCAGGCTGAAACGGCGGAAAATCGTTCGTATGCAAACGAGTTTCCGCCGAGGACAGCGGCGCTGTCAAGCGTCCTTCTCATGGGAGTTGAGCTCGACGGGAAAAAGGGCAAGGCTGATCCCAGCTATTACAGGGAGAACCTGAATGGATCGGCGGCGATTGGCACCTCAAATGTCCGGGAGTTCAATAGCGACATTCGCCGTGGTCTTCTTGGTCTACGCTCTGGGAGCCTGGATCCCTTTGCCAGGTCTCGATGCTGAAAAACTGGCCTCCATGACGTCATTTTCACTCGATCCCTCAATGGCCAGATTCTCCATTTTTTCTC
This sequence comes from Labrys sp. E2SS-1L, assembly GCF_057073705.1. Lineage (NCBI taxonomy): Bacteria > Pseudomonadati > Pseudomonadota > Alphaproteobacteria > Hyphomicrobiales > Xanthobacteraceae > Labrys > Labrys sp. E2SS-1L. The sequence goes on from NZ_CP172712.1 coordinate 1,349,345, forward strand.
TCGGCCTTGTGCCGCTGTTCACGGTTTTGGCTCACGCCGAAATCGCCAAGCTGTTATTTCCACGGCTGGCGCGATGGCAGGAGGCCTCCTGCCGCAATGCAAGTCGATGGAACGACGTCCTGCGTATTTCAACGCTCGTTCTGACCGCGATGCAGGGATACGGCATTATGGTTGGCCTGCGGGCCGTGGGGGTGGTCGACGATACCGACGCAATCGCGGTTCCGGTGGGCCTTGCAACCTTCGTCGGCAGCACGGCCTTGCTGATTTGGTTGGTCGATCGTCTCCGATTGCCGGGGCTGGGCAACGGCTTCTGGTTCCTTTGGTTGGCGCCCCTTGTTGGGGCACTTCCGGCAACGTTTCTTCAGCAGGTCGACCTTATCCGAACCGGAGGAATGGCACCCTCCATGATGCTGTTCGGTCTGGTCTATGCCTTGGTGGCAGCCCTGTTGGCCGTTACAGCAACGTTGATCGTGATCCAAGCGCCTAAGACGGATGAAGCGTCCCAAGCCAGGCAAAAGAATCGAGCGGAAACGCAAAGGATACTGGCAGCGGTGATCTGGCCGCCGTTTCTCGCCAGCATAGCCGCCGGATATTTGATCCTCCTCTACCCGCTGGTCTGGCCGGCGCAGGGAGGAGATTTGTCAGGAGCGATCGCCGTCAGTCATATCGTCGCGACGGCTCTGCTCCTTCCTTTGTTCAGCTACTTCTATGCGCGCCAGCGCACGGACATCCATGGTGCTGTCTCCGATGCGCGTGATGATGAAAGCACAAGGCTGCTCTTTCGTTACGGCCTGGCGGGGCTTCTCCAATCCGCACTTTGCGCCGGCATCGGGCTCCTTGTCTGGATATATCCTGTTTTCGGCTCTTGGAGTGGCGCACAATTGATCGCAGTCGTGGCCGTGACGATGTCGCTTGCGTCCTGTTGGAGATCCGGATCGGGATCGCCGCCACCGGGGGCTGTCGTGCCGGTCGCACTGCGCACCACTGGCTCGGCGCCCAGCGCCGGTTAGACCTCATCCTTCGCGTAGGAGATGATCGACAGGAAGCGGATCGGCAATTGCCGCATCTCGTCGGGGCCGTGCGGGGCATCGGCGTCGAAGAACAGGCTGTCGCCGGGCGTGAGGTGGTAGAGCTTGTCGGCGTGGCGGTAGACCACCTCGCCCTCCAGCATGTAGATGAATTCGAGGCCCGAATGCTGGAACAGCGGGAAGACGTCCGATTCTTCCGTCAGCGTGATGACATAGGGTTCGACCACCACGCGGCCGGTATTGCCGGCATTGTGGCCGAGCAGGCGATATTGATGGCCGGCGCGCGTGCCGCGCCGCTCGATCAGGAGGCCTTCGCCGGCCTTGACGAACACCGCCTCGCGCCGTTCCTCGAAGCGCCGGAAGAAGGCGGTCACCGGCACGCCGAGGGCGCGCGACAGGGTCTGCAGCGTGGTGAGCGAGGGCGAGGTCACGCCATTCTCGATCTTGGAGAGCATGCCGAGCGACAGGCCCGTCGCGGCGGCTAGGTCGGCGACGGTGATGCCGAGCTTGTTGCGGAAGGAGCGAACCTCGCGTCCGATCGCCACTTCCAGAATATTGTCGCGGGCGCCGCCGAGCGCATGCGGGTCCTGGCCCGGAAAGGCGGAGGCGGGCGGCAGTTCGCGGGTGGGAAAGGCATCCGAGAACAGGCCTTCGCCATCGTCCGGATCGATTGGATCGGCATAACGGGGGCCCAATGTCGGGGCAATGACCGTCTGGCCTCCACGCCCGGCGGTGGGCGTCGGCACTGTCCTGACAGCCGGTGTAACCACCCGCTTCGTCATGCTCGTTCCTTTCACGTCCCTGCAGAGAGCATGGCGCGTTCGGCGCTTCCTCCCCGCTCATTCCCATTTGCCTCGCAGCCGGACGTTCTGAATTCCAAGACCGCGGCCGGCTTCAGAAAAAACACGCTCTCTCGTAACGAGAGGAGAGTCGTTCCCGCTCGTATGAAGGCAACCCTGTTGCGGCTGCCCAGCAGTGCGACAGCCAACTCCTCGGCTGCATTGGGCTGACGCTTGAAAAAATATCGTGCGACCCACCGAGCGACAAGCTGGATGCCGCCCGTTATCCCGCCAATATGGCGACCACAGGCCGGGATTCCAGACAAGAAGCTGCGATTTTTGAAGGGAGAGGCGATCGAAGGGCATTTTTCGCCCGGCAGCGCCGCGTCCCCGGCCAGCCGCGCAGGATCGATGGGCGAATCGCCGCCCGCCTTCCGGCATCGTCTGCGCACGCGCAAACTGCAGTGGACCCTCATGCCCGCCTCCTGCTCCCGGTGATCTTGCTGCGGGTCTTCCTGAAGTGCAAGAAATTTTCCGAGCATTAAACGTTCAGAAAAATGGCGTGAATCTGCCAAAGAATGTCGCGAATGCGAAGTTTCTTGTCAGACAAGCGCTTGACAGGGGCCGCGCAACGGGCGCAGACTTTCCTGGCATAAAAACAAATTGCCTCTCAGTAACAAAAGCGAACCCGCCAGAGGCGATATTCGGGGAGGAAATATCAATGACACCGGGATCGGAAGATCCGCGGATCGAGGTGATGTATCGCCGCGACCGCGCCTGGGCTTTCGGCGCCATCGGCGCCCTCTGGCTCATCCTGCTTTTCGTCTTCTTCAAGATAGCGCCCGACAGCGGCTCGACGGGCATCACCATTGCCCTGCTCATCGCCGGGGGCCTGGTGCTGCTGTTCAACACGGCCGCGATCATCGCGCTGCTGCGCCACTATCACGAGGACAAGCTGCATCTCTACGGGCTCGACCTCCACTACATCGATGAAATGAAGAAGAGCAAGCGGTGAGGAGCTGACATGGCCAAGACACCTTCAGGCAAGACACCCTATCAGCCGCCCGAACAATCGGCGCTCGGCCAGGTCATCGATTCCATCGTGCTACTCGCCTTAGTGATCGCCAGCCTGTTCGCGCCCATCGCCCTTGGGCTTGCCGGGGGGGGCAAGGTGGATCTGACCTTTTCGGACAAGAGCTGGGCCGGCATGGGACAATCGTCGTTCGCCCAGTCGCTGTGGGAAAAGCTCGGCTATACCGCCGAAACGGCAGCGCCGATCATCGCCTCGCGCTTCGATTATTCCTTCTCGCTGCTGGCCTTCCTGCTCACTGCGGCGATCATCGTGATCTATTTCGGCTTCCTGATCTACTTCTCGGAAAAGGAATACCGGGATGTGATCGCCGAACGCTTCGGCGACAAGTGAGGGCGCTGCCGTGAATACGTTCCATCTTCTCGAATATGCGGCCTGGGCGATCTCGATCCTGATCGGCGCCTGGATGCTCTACGACCTGATCAAGACCAACGCGACCTATTCGGAGGACATGCTGATGTCCTCCCGCGAAGGCGAAATCGAAGATGAGCTGATCATCGACCCAACGCATAGAGGTGCAAAATGAGTGAGATCACCTCCAATGCGGGGGCTTCGGCGCATGTCCAGCAGACCGTCATCCATGGCGAGAAGATCTCGCTGCTGCGCGTGCTCGGCCCCGCCCATGTCTGGGCGCTCGGGGTCGGCATCGTGCTGGTCGGCGAGTTCATGGGCTGGAACTTCGCCGTCGGCAAGGGCGGGGCGCTCGCTGCCCTGATCGCGTGCTGGACGGCGGGCCTGCTCTATACCTGCGTGGCCATGATCGATTCCGAGGTGACCTCGACCGTCGCTGCGGCCGGTGGCCAATATGCCCAGGCCAAGCACATCGTCGGCCCGTTGATGGCCTTCAATGTCGGCCTCTATCTGGTGATGGCCTACACCATGCTCGAAGCGGCCAATGCGATCACCGCCGGCTATCTGATCCAGACGGTGGGCGGCATGGCCGGTTTCGATGCGGTGCATGACAAGCCCTTCATCGTGCTCACCATCATGGGCCTGGCCCTGCTGAACTATCGCGGCGTCTATGCCACGCTCACCTTCAACCTGGTGATCACCGCCATCGCCTTCCTCGCCATCGTCTTCCTGTTCGTCGGCGCCAAGCCGTGGTCGGAGGACCTGCTCAAGCCTGCCGAATTGCTGACGGGCCTGCCCTATGGCTGGCTCGGCGTGGTTGCTTCGCTGCATTTCGGCCTGTGGTTCTATCTCGGCATCGAGGGCACCTGCCAGGCGGCCGAGGAGGTGCGTTCGCCCGCTCGCTCGCTGCCGTTCGGCACCATGCTCGGCATGATCACCCTGCTGATCGCCGCCGCCATGACCTGGTATGTCTGCGTCAGCCTGATGCCCTGGGAATATCTCGGCCAGGCCACAACGCCCTTGTTTGACGCGGCCCGCATGACCGGCTCGACCGGACTGATGGTCCTGTTGTTCGTGGGCACCATCTTCGCCACGCTGGCTTCGGCCAATGGCTGCATCAACGATGCTTCGCGTGCCTGGTTCTCGATGGGGCGTGATCGCTACATGCCGGCCTGGTTCGGCGCCGTGCATCCGAAATACCGCACGCCCTTCCGGTCGATCTTCTTCCTGGTGCCGATCGCGCTGATCTTCGCCCTGGGAGCGCCGCTCGACCAGGTGGTGACCTTCTCGATCCTGTCGGGCCTGCTCGGCTACTCCTACATGACGTTCAACGTGATGATGTTCCGCTGGAAATGGCCGGTGGGCAGCATCAAGCGCGGCTATGTGCATCCCCTGCATCCGCTGCCGGCGATCGTGCTGTTCCTGCTGTGCTCGACCGCCTATTTCGCGGTGTTCCTGGGCTATGGCACCCAGCTCATCGCCATGATGGTGTTCTATATCGTGGTCTCGATGTGGTTTGCCTTCCACCGCTACAAATATGTGCGGCGCGGCGACCAGTTCACCATGCCCTGGCCTCGACCCAGGGGATATTGAGGCGATGAGGAGGCGGCCAGCATGACCTTGTTCGCATTTCTCGCAGTCCTGGCGGCGGGCTTTGCCGGCCTGGGCTGGCTGTTGAATCGCGAGAGGTCGGCGCTTTGGCGCCGGCGGAGGGCCCTGCTGGCCGATTGCCACCCGCTGTTCGAGCGGGTGGAGCAGGCGGATGGCGTCGGGGGATTTCCCCGGTTGTCCGGTGAGATCGCCGGCCGTCGCGTCATCGTCGAATTGATGCCCGATACGATGACGCTGCGGCGCTTGCCGCAGCTTTGGCTTTCACTGACGGTCATGACGCCGCTGCCGGGGGGAGCTGCCTTCGGCGTGTTGGCGCGCCCTTCCGGCAGCGAGTTCTACGCCCGCACGCCCGATTTGCCGGCGCGTCTCGAGCCGCCCGCCAGCCTGCCCGAGGACGTGATGGTACGAGGCCGGCGGCGCGGTGCAGCCTTCCTGGCCCAGGCGGAGCGGGCGATCGCAGACCTGATGGCCGACCCTAGGGTCAAGGAAGTGCTGGTGATGCCGGCCGGCTTGAGGGTGATCTTTCAGGCCGCCGAAGGGCAGCGAGGCCAGCATCTGCTACTGCGCCAATGCGATTTCGGCGACGCAGGTTTCGATCCCGCTTTGTTCATGCGGCTTTATGACGGCCTGGAGGAGATCGCCCGCAGGCTGTCGCCCGCACCGATGCCAGCGCAGTTGGCGCAGACGCGCGGCCAGCGGGCCTAGAGGCTGTTATGAATGGACGTCTGGATTGCTTCGCCGCTCCCGCAATGGCGATTGAACCAGAATCGCAATGCATGAATCACCGTCAGGAGGGCGCCATGGCCGCAGCCATGCTCGCGAAACCCTTTCATCCCTATCTCATCCTCGCCCTCGCCGTTGCGCTTCCGGGGGTCGGCCATGTCGCTCTCGGCCGCCAGATGCGCGGGTTGGGATTTGCGTTCTTCACGCTCCTATTCGCCTTTCTGAGTTGGCATTTGTCGACACCGGAGACGTCTCCGATCGGCCGCATGGCGGGAGGCCTGTTCGTCTGGGCGCTTTCGATCCCGGATGCCTACCGGGTGGCGCGCCTGCGCTGGGAACGCTGGCGCCAGCAGGCCTGAGAGCTTCATTTTTTGGCTGTTTCCTGTGAGGAAAATCCGTTTCCAAAAAAATATTCCTCACAGGAAAAAAATGTTCAGGTGGATATTGCTGGCGCCTCAGGAAATTGCTAGCCTCCCTGAAATCAATCGCATGAGGGACCCGTGCTATGTGTGGCATTGTCGGCCTGTTTCTGAAGGATAAGAGCCTGGAGCCCCAATTGGGTACGCTCCTGTCGGGTATGCTCGCCACCATGTGCGACCGCGGCCCGGACTCGGCCGGGTTCGCGATCTATGGCGCGCCGCAAGCCGGCAAGGCCAAGATCACCGTCCAGTCGGCCGATCCAGCCAAGGATTTCGAGGGCCTCGCCGCCCTGGTCGAAAAGGCCGTGGGTGCCAAGGTCTCCATCTCGCCGAAGGACACCCACGCCGTTCTCGTCCTCGATGCCGACAAGGCCGAGGCGGCTCGCCAGGCCATCAAGGCGGAGCGCCCTTCGATCCGCATCATGGGCGCGGGTGAAGCGATCGAGATCTACAAGGAAGTGGGCTACCCCACCGAGGTCGCCAAGCGCTTCGGTCTCGCCGAGATGACGGGCAGCCATGGCATTGGCCATACCCGCATGGCGACGGAATCGGCGGTAACCACGCTCGGCGCCCATCCCTTCTCGACCGGCGCCGACGAGTGCCTCGTGCACAATGGCTCGCTGTCCAACCATAACAATCTGCGCCGCGAGCTCAAGCATGACGGCATGAGCTTCGAGACCGAGAACGACTCCGAGGTCGCGGCCGCCTATCTGACCTGGCGCATGAATCAGGGCCTCAATCTCGGCGAGGCCATGGAGAAGGGTCTCGACGATCTCGACGGCTTCTTCACCTTCGTGGTCGGCACCAAGGACGGCTTCGGGGTCGTGCGCGATCCTGTCGCGTGCAAGCCGGCCGTGCTCGCCGAGACCGATCAATATGTCGCCTTCGGGTCCGAATATCGCGCTCTGGTCAACCTGCCCGGCATCGAGGATGCCAAGGTGTGGGAGCCCGAGCCCGCCACCGTCTATTTCTGGGAGCGCTGAGGCATGGATCAACTTGCGAAGAAAGTCGCGAGCGTGAGCACGGACGTTGAAAAGATCGATCTGGCCAAGACGCCGCTGCGCGAGCTCAACCAGGCCCTGCACGCCCTCAAGGCCGGCACCAACGCCACGTCCTGGGAGGTGAGCAATCCCAAGGGCTCGCATGCCCTGGCCGTGGGTGTCGACGCGCCCGTGCGCATCGATGTCAAGGGCAGTGTCGGCTATTACTGTGCCGGCATGAACAAGGAAGCCACTGTCGTCGTGCACGGCTCCGCCGGCCCGGGCGTGGCCGAGAACATGATGTCGGGCGAAGTCCGCATCAAGGGCGATGCCAGCCAATATGCCGGCGCCACCGGCAAGGGCGGTATCCTGGTGATCGAAGGCAATGCCTCCTCGCGCTGCGGCATCTCGATGAAGGGCATCGACATCGTGGTGAAGGGCAATATCGGCCACATGTCGGCCTTCATGGCGCAGTCGGGCAATCTGGTGGTCTGCGGCGATGCCGGCGATGCCCTGGGCGACTCGATCTACGAAGCCCGTTTGTTCGTGCGCGGCAAGGTGAAGAGCCTGGGGGCCGACTGCATCGAGAAGGAGATGCGCCCCGAGCATCTGGAAATCCTCGGTGGGCTGCTGGCCAAGGCCGGCTTCACCGACGTCAAGCCCGAGGAGTTCAAGCGCTACGGCTCGGCCCGTACGCTCTACAACTTCAACATCGACAATGCGGATGCCTATTGACCTGGGATCGCGGGCTTTCGGCCTGCTCTTCCCGCTGCATCGACTGTTTCAAGAGCAGGCTATAGGCCTGCGATCCCAGGATTGACCTCATGAGCTATCACAATCCGCCGACCGTTCCGCGCAAGTCCGCGACCTTCGACGATTACACCCTGTCCGAGATCCGCCGCGCCGCCACCACCGGCATCTATGACATCCGCGGCGGCGGCGCCAAGCGCAAGGTCCCGCATTTCGACGACCTGCTCTTCCTCGGCGCCTCGATCTCGCGCTATCCGCTGGAAGGCTATCGCGAGCGCTGCGCCACCAATGTCGTGCTCGGTTCGCGCTTCGCCAAGAAGCCGATCGAACTGAAGATCCCGATCACCGTCGCCGGCATGAGCTTCGGCTCGCTGTCGGGCCGGGCCAAGGAAGCCCTCGGGCGCGGTGCCTCGCTGGCAGGCACCTCGACCACCACCGGCGACGGCGGCATGACGCCGGAAGAGCGCGGCCAGTCCAAGACCCTGGTCTACCAATATCTGCCTTCGCGCTACGGCATGAATCCGGATGATCTGCGCAAGGCCGACGCCATCGAGGTCGTGGTCGGCCAGGGCGCCAAGCCCGGCGGCGGCGGCATGCTGCTCGGCCAGAAGATCTCCGACCGCGTCGCCCAGATGCGCACGCTGCCCAAGGGCATCGACCAGCGCTCCGCCTGCCGCCATCCCGACTGGACCGGGCCGGACGATCTCGAGATCAAGATCCTGGAGCTGCGCGAAATCACCGATTGGGAAAAGCCGATCTATGTGAAGGTCGGCGGCGCCAGGCCCTATTACGACGTGGCGCTGGCGGTGAAGGCCGGTGCCGACGTGGTGGTGCTCGACGGCATGCAGGGCGGCACGGCCGCCACCCAGGAAGTCTTCATCGAGAATGTCGGTCAGCCCACCCTTGCCTGTATCCGTCCCGCCGTGCAGGCGCTGCAGGATCTCAACATGCATCGCAAGGTGCAGTTGATCGTCTCCGGCGGTATCCGCAACGGGGCCGATGTCGCCAAGGCCCTGGCGCTCGGCGCGGATGCGGTTTCCGTTGGTTCGGCCGCCCTGATCGCCCTCGGCGACAATGATCCCGCGCTTGAGGACGAATACCGCAAGCTCGGCACCACTGCCGGCGCCTATGACGATTGGCACGAGGGCAAGGACCCTGCCGGCATCACCACCCAGGATCCCGAGTTGATGGAAAGGCTCGATCCGGTCAAGGCTGGCCGTCGCCTGGCCAACTATCTCAAGGTGATGACGCTGGAGGCCCAGACCATCGCCCGTGCCTGCGGCAAGAACCACGTGCATAATCTCGAGCCGGAAGATCTGTGCGCCCTCACCATCGAGGCTGCGGCCATGGCCCGCGTACCGCTGGCCGGTACGAGCTGGATTCCCGGGCAGGGTTTCTGACATCATGAAAGGGCGCTCGCCAGCAGGCGGGCGCCCTTTGCGTACTGCCATCCCCAGGTGAAATTCGGTTCTCCGGACGTCGGATTTCGCAGTGGGCTTCAAAGAGCCGAGTAGGCCTTCCGATCCCCCGGGATAGGAAGGTATCAGGGCCGAAGCCAACGGGAATGACAGAATACCTTATAAATCAAAACGATAGACATCCCGAACCAGGAACTTTGACCATGACCCAGGATCTGGCGACGCTCGCTAGGGAAAAAGGCATTCGCTATTTTATGATTTCCTATACGGACCTGTTCGGCGCCCAGCGTGCCAAGCTGGTTCCGGCAGCAGCGATCGCCGACATGCAGAAGGACGGTGCCGGTTTCGCCGGCTTTGCCACCTTTCTGGACCTGACACCGGCCCATCCCGATCTTTTCGGCCTGCCCGATCCCAGCGCGGTGATCCAGCTGCCCTGGAAGAAGGAGGTTGCCTGGGTCCCCGCCGATTGCGTCATGGAAGACAAGCATGTCGGCCAGGCGCCGCGCGTGGTGCTCAAGAACGTCATGGCCAATGCGGCCAAGGAAGGGCTCTATGTGAAGACCGGCGTCGAGGCCGAGTTCTTCCTGATCGATGCCGACGGCACCGCCATCTCCGATGCCATGGATTGCGCCGCCAAGCCCTGCTACGACCAGCAGGCGCTGATGCGCCGCTATGATGTCATCGCCGAGATCTGCGACTACATGCTGGAACTGGGCTGGGGCCCCTACCAGAACGACCACGAGGACGCCAACGGCCAGTTCGAGATGAACTGGAACTTCGACGACTGCCTCATCACGGCCGATCGGCACTCCTTCTTCAAGTTCATGGTGCGCTCGGTCGCCGAGAAGCACGGCCTGCGCGCCACCTTCATGCCCAAGCCCTTCATGGGGCTGACCGGCTCGGGCTGCCATGCCCATATCTCGGTGTGGGACGAGACCGGCAAGGTCAACATGTTCTACGACAACAAGGACGAGATGGGCCTGTCGCGGCAGGGCTATCACTTCCTCGGCGGCATCATGAAGCATGCCGAAAGCCTGTCGGCGATCACCAATCCGACGGTGAATTCCTACAAGCGCATCAACGCCCCCCGCACCATCTCGGGCGCGACCTGGGCCCCGAATTCGGTGACCTGGACCGGCAACAACCGCACCCACATGGTGCGCGTGCCCGGCAAGGGCCGCTTCGAGCTGCGCCTGCCCGACGGCGCCGCCAATCCCTATCTGATGCAGGCCGTGATCGTCGCCGCCGGCCTCGACGGCATCCATTCCAAGGCCGATCCCGGCAAGCGCTACGACATCGACATGTATCAGATGGGCCATACTGTGACGGACGCGCCCAAGCTGCCGCTGAACCTGCTCGATGCTCTGCGCAATTTCGACGCGGACGAGTCACTGAAGGCCGCTTTGGGCAATGACTTTTCGGCTGCCTATCTCAAGCTCAAGCGTCAGGAATGGAACAGCTACGCCAGCCATCTGACCCAGTGGGAACGTGACCACACGCTCGACATCTGATCCCTGCGGACAGGCCAGAAAGATCAAGGGGCGCCGGAGCCATCCGGCGCCTTTCTTTTTTGGAATCGCCCACAGAGGCTTGTGCTGCCCCTCACCCTTACCCTCTCCCCGCAAGGAGCGGGGCGAGGGGGACTTCGGTGGCGCGCTTATGCTGAAACGGTCTCATCTCGCCCAACCGTTGGTCGAGATGGGAGATCTGAGGATAAATCGCGACGCCTGTGCCTCCCTCGCCCCGCTCCTTGCGGAGAGAGGGTAAGGGTGAGGGGCGGTGCCACCGCATAAGCCCATGGCGGTGCCACCACCGCCCTCTTCCGAACGGTGTTCTCACCCCTGCAGAAACGCGGCCTGTTCCGTGGCTTCGCGCGCGATTTCCTGCAGCAGCACCCCGGCCCGATACAGCTCGCGCGAGGCGTGGTTGTCCGCCCGCCGGGCCTGCCGAAGCAGACGCGCTGCTGCCTGCCGGGCAGCCCGGGCCAGGGCCTGCGGATCGGCTGAAGCCAGACGGCGCAGTACGGAGCGAATTGGTCGGATGGCGGCCTTCTGGGTCTTGGCCAGACTGTCGAGGTCCATGGCGGCCGCGCCGATGGTCAGCGCCGCCAGCATGCCGGCCATGTCCTGGTCCATCACGGTGGCGGGCAGGGCTTTTTCAGCGGCAAGCTGCCGGCCGAAGCGGTCCGCGGTCCGGCTGAACCATTCCACCGAGGTCCAGATCCCCGGGGTGCTGCCGATCAAGGCGAGATCGCGCCGTATGGCCCGGTGCAGGCGTCGTCGCGTCGCCTGGACATTCGGCGGGAACAGCAAGGCGAAGGCGAGCGTACCGCAGGCGATGCCGGCCAGCAGCGTCAGGCTGCCATTGAAGAAGCCGGCAGCCTCGGTGCGCACGTCGTTGCTCGGCCCCACCAGGTCCCAGAAGAAGATGGCAAAGCTCGCGGCGGGGGCCGCGGTGCGTGGATGGCGCATGGCGATCCCGGCAGGAAGCATGAACAGGCTGATCACGACGGCGAGCAGAGGGAAGCCGGAGATCATCGGGATCAGCGCGAAATTGCAGATGGCGCTCGCGGCAAAGGCCCAGCCGGTGCCTTTCAGGAAACCGAGGCCGGCGGCGACGGGATTGTCCCGCGTGGCGAACAGGGCGCAGACCACGCTGACGATGGTGACGAAGCCCGAGCCCGTCGGCGCTGCCGTCAGGATCCAGGCGGCTGAGGCCAGCAGGACGGCAGCGATGGCGCGGATGCCGTTATGCAGCGCGGCCGTCAAGTCGATGTGGAAGGCGAAGTCTAGGCGCGAGGGCGGTGGCGCTGGCCGCGCCAGGAGAGCCTGGCGCATCAAGGCCGTCTGCAGGGAAGAGAGCAGCGCGTCGAGCCGGTCATGCAGGAACGACCGCTCGTTCCCGTGTTCGCCATGGTCACCAGGGCAGGCCGCACCCAGGCGCTCACGCAAGGCGACGATTGTCGCCTGCTCGTTGGTGTTGCCATTGGCGACAGCTTGCAGCACCGCCGCGCTCTCGGCCAGCAACGCATCTTCCCCGCTGTCCCGTCGGGCCAGATAGTCACGCAGGCTGTGCGCGGCGGCGAGCTGGACCAGGGTTGCGCTCGCGGCGGCGCGGACATGTCCGAGGGCGCCGCGCGCGACGGTGGAGGCGGACGCGGCATATTCGGCCGTGGTGTCCAGGGCGAGGGCCTTGGCGAACAGGCGCTGCAGCGCCGGGGTCGCTGCCGCCTCTCCGCCGAGGGCACGGGCGCAGATGCCGGCGGCTTGCCGGATATAGGCGCCCAGGCCGGCGCGGACGTCGTCCAGGGGGCGGGAGGGGGCAAGGATGGCGCTCAGCGTTGCCTCCACCCCGATACCGAGCAGGATATAGATGAGACGCGCCTCGGCGACGTCGAAGATCTGCGAGGGGGTGGCCGCCGCATCCAGGGTGATGATCGCCGCGGTATAGCCGGCGAGCACCGCGCCATAGGCCCGGAAATTCCGCAGCGCCGTGGCGACGCCGGTGCACAGCCCGATCCAGATAGCGAGGGCGCACAGAAGCAATTCCGGCGCCTGGGCGAACAAGGCCGTGAGGGTGACGGCGATACCCGTTCCCGCGAAGGTGCCGAGAACGCGATAGCGCGCCTTCGACAGCGTCATGCCACGGCTGCCCTGGGCGACGATCCAAACCGTCATCGCCGCCCATTTCGGGCTGTCCAGATTGATCAGGAAGGCGATGTAGAGCGCGATCAGCGAGGCAGCCGTCGTCCGCAGCGCAAAAGCGATGCCGCTCCAGCTGGTACCGGGCGGTGCCTGGGTCAGCCGGGTCCAGAAGGGCATCGGCCCATGTGTGGACGTGGACAGGGCGGTCATGGGAACGCTTATAGCGTGGCAACAGGAATGGAATAACTATGGCTATTTGGCAAAAACTATTGCTAAATATGGAATAGTTTTCACGGAGCGTGCGATTGCACAATCTCCAGAGCCTTTGGATCTTCCTGCGCGTGGTCGAAAGGGGCGGCTTCACCGCCGCGGCGAGCCAGCTCGGCCTGCCGCTGAGCACGGTGAGCCGGCGTGTCACGGCGCTCGAGGAGGATCTCGGCGTGCGCCTGCTCAACCGGACGACGAGGCGCGTGTCGCTCACCGAAGCCGGGCGCGATTTTTACGAACGCTGCAGCCTCGCCGAGGAGATCCTGGAGGAAGCCGATCTGTCGGTCCGCGCCTTGAGGACAGAGCCGGAGGGCACGCTGCGCCTCCTGGTTCCCTATGCCCTCGGCCTGATCGCGCTGGAACCGGCTCTGGAGGAGTTCCGCCGCCGCTATCCCAGGATCAGGCTGGCGCTGACCTTCGACAACCATCCGCTCGATCTGGTGGAGCATGGCTTCGACGTGGCGTTGCGGACGGGCGTGCTGCCCGATTCCAGCTATGTGGCCCGGCGCCTGGGGCGATCGCGGGCGCGCCTGCTTGCGAGCCCCTCTTATCTCGATCGCGCCGGGCGCCCCGCCTCGCCGCAGGAGCTTTCCAATCATGCCGTGCTGGCGCATGGGCCGGGAGAGTTCCTGACCACCTGGCGGCTGAGAAGCAAGGCCGGGGCCGAAGTCGAGGTCGCCGTCCGCCCGATCCTGATGTCGAACGAATCCGACACCATCATCCGCCAGATGCTCAAGGGAGCCGGCATTGCCCTGGTGTCCACCCGGCTGATGGCCAACCGGGCCGGAGACCAGTCCTTCGAGATCGTCCTGCCGGACTGGCACCGGGCCGAGGATGCCGAGGTCTGGGCGCTCTACTCCAAGCGCGCCACGCGCGACCGCAAGATCCAGGCCTTCGTGGAATTCGCGGCCGAGATCTTCGCGCCCTGGACGCGGGATCCGGACGAAGAGGCGGTCTGAAGGACCTCCCTCAGCCCAGCAGCGTGGTGGCGATCTCGAGCCAGAAAGCGGTCGTCACCACGGAAAAGGCGGTGGCGATGGTGATCTGGTTGGAAGCCAGGGATTGCTCCGTCTTGAGCTGGATCGCGATCAGATAGGAGTTTACGCCCGACGGCAGGCTCGCCGCGGCCACGGCCACCTTGGCCGGGAAAGGCGGCAGGCCGAACAGCCAGGCGGCGGCGAGGGCGACGGCCGGCATCAGCAGCAGTTTCAGGCCGGACAGGAGCAGAGCCGGCTTGAGATTGCCTGTCAGCCCGAACTTCTTCAGGCCGAGGCCCATGGCGAACAGGGCGATCGGCCCGGCCACGTCGGCGAGGGCGTCGACGAAGCGATTGGCGATAGCAGGCAGGGCAATGCCGCTTGCCCGCCAGGCGAGGCCGGCAAAGATGCCGATGATCAGGGGATTGGTGAGCAGCCTGCGCAGGAAGTCGTGAATGACCGCCAGGGGATGCAGCGGCTCCTGGCGCCGTGGCCCGAACCAGTGGAACAGCAGGATCGAGGCCATCAGCATGGTGGGCAGATGCACCGAGATGATCAGCGACAGGATTTCGAAGCCTTCATTGCCGAAGACGCCGAGCATGAAGGGAATGCCGAGCAGCACCAGATTGGAGAAGGCGGAAGAGACCCCGCCGATCACACCGGCCTGTCCGTCACGCTGGAACAGGCGGGTGATCGCCAGGTGGCCGGCGATCCAGGCCACGATGACGGCGGTGAAATAGGTGGCCCATAACTGCCAGGGCGCCGAGCCGTGGAAACTGGAGGTGACCATGGTGCGGAACAGCAGCAGCGGCAGGGCCACGCGGACGGCGAAATCGGAAAGGGCGTCGCCGGTCGCTGCCTTGAGATAGCCGCTTGCCCCCGCACCATAACCGAGCGCGACCAGGCCGAAGACGAACAGCACGGTTTCGACCAGAGGTGACATCGGCTCCTTGGGGCGTTCGGGCGGCGGCACAGTACCGCTTCTTCCTGCTCCAAGATCTCGCAATGACGGGTGATTCCGTCAAATGGCGGGCGGAGAGGGGTGGCGTCTCGATTGATCGAGTAAAGCGAAGAAATCCTTCCCCGAAACCGGGGAAGGATGTCTGCGCTCTTTCCAGAGGGCTCAAGCAATGTGTCTATGCCGGCCCTGGTGAGTAAAGTGAGGTGGCACCTGTTTGGGGCATCTTCGCCCCCTCACACCTGCCCGATGCGCCATTGATAGGGCGGCGGCGTGCCGTTGACGGCGAAGTCCCCGATGATGCGATCCTTGTAGATGCGGGGATTGTGCGAGGAGAGGGTACGCGCATTGCGCCAGTGGCGGTCGAGGGCGGCGGAGCGCTGCGTGGCGGAGGCGCCGAGGGCGTCGAACACGATGGTGGAAGCTTCGAGGATCAGGGTGGTGACCACGGTCTGGGCCTGCGCCACCTCGAGCTCGGCGACGGCATTGGCCGCTTCCTCCGCCGCCGCGTCGCCGGCAAAGCGGGTGTCGAAGGCGTGCTGCACGGCCTCGGCGGCCTTGAGCACGATGGCACTGGCGCAATAGGCTGCGCCGCGGATCCGGCCGACCACCTGCAGGACCTGGGCATCCTCGCTGGGGCGCGGGGAGGGGGCGTTGGAATAGCTGCGGCGGCGGGCCTTCACCGCCTTGGCGACGTCGTCGCTGGCGGCGCGCCCGATGCCGGCGAGCGTCGCCAGATGCACCAGCTGGTAGAAGGCGGCCGAATATTTGAAGCGGTCGTCATCGATGACGACATCGGCGGGGTCGACGGGCGTATCGGTAAAGGTGGTGGTGCCGCTGGCGGTGAGGATCTGGCCGAAGCCGTCCCAGTCGTCGATCACGTCGACGCCCGGCGCATGGCGGGCGACCGTCGCCGAAAGCGACTGGCCCTCCTCGCCGCTGGCGCCGATGTCGATCCAGTCGGCGAAGAGGGAACCGGTCGTGTAATATTTGGCGCCCGTGACGGAGGCGGCCTTGCCGTCCCCAAGCTTTACGATGGTGGAGAAGGCGGCCTGCCTTGCTTCACCGATCTCCGTCCAGGCGCTGCCGGTGATCTCGCCCCGGGAGAGGCGCGGCAGCCAACGGTCGCGGCGATCCTGCGCGCGGGCATTGACGATGTCCTCGGCGAAACCGAAATGGGCGCGCAGGGCCTGCGTGACGTTGGAATCGGCGTGGGACAATTCGATCAGGAGGGCGAAGAGCTGCGGCAGGCTGGCACCGAAGCCGCCGTCCTTTTCCGGCACGCGCAAGGCGCCGAAGCGGGCATCCTTGAGCCAGCCGATCGGCTCATGCGGCAAGGTGCGATTGAGCTCCCGTTCGACGGCACCCGCGCGGATGCGATCGAAGACGGGGCGGAAGGTGGCGGCGAGGTCGTTGTAATTATGTCCCGGCCCGCTGCCCCAGCCTGCCGCCACTGTCGATGCCTTCTGTGTCATCTATCTGATTCTCTTGGGTTTTATCGAGTGACTCGACGCCTGGACGACGGCCTTTCCGGCCCGCAGCGGCGTCGATTCCATTCATTTTGTATATATTCTCTATAAAAATACTAGACATTTAGTTTGCGGAACGTTTTCATAGGAACAGTCCGACGCGGTAGCCGGGTGCGGCCTCGCCGCTGTTTCAGAGCCGCGGTACCGACGCTGTTTCAGATGTGGAGATTGGAATGCCCCGCCAAATACGCTTCAACGCCTTCGATATGAATTGCGTGGGCCATCAATCGCCGGGCCTGTGGGCGCATCCGCGCGACAAATCGTGGAAATACAAGGATCTCGACTACTGGCAGGATCTGGCGCGGACGCTGGAGAAGGGCATCTTCGACGGCATCTTCATCGCCGACGTCATCGGCTATTACGACGTCTACAAGGGCTCGAACTACCACGCCATCCACCAGGCGGCACAGATCCCGGTCAACGACCCCCTGCAGCTGGCGGCCCCGATCGCGCTGGCCACCGAGCATCTGGGCATCGGCATCACCGCATCGACCTCCTTCGAGCATCCCTATACCTTCGCCCGGCGCCTCGCCACGGCCGATCATCACAGCAAGGGCCGCGTCGGCTGGAACATCGTCACCTCCTATCTGGAGAGCGGCGCCAAGAACATCAGCCAGGGCGGCCTGCGCCAGCACAACAACCGCTACGAAGTCGCCAGCGAATATGTCGAGGTGCTCTACAAGCTCCTGGAAGGCTCCTGGGAGGAAGGGGCGGTGCGGCGCGACCGCGAGAACCGCATCTTCACCGATCCCGACAAGGTTCATGAGATCGGCCACAAGGGCAAATATTTCGAGGTGCCCGGCTACCAGCTTACCGAACCCTCGCCGCAGCGCACGCCGGTGCTCTACCAGGCCGGTGCCTCCGGGCCGGGCAAGGCCTTTGCCGCCGGCCATGCCGAATGCGTCTTCGTGGCAGCGCCGACCAAGTCGCTGCTGAAGGCCTATGTCGCCGATATCCGTCGCCAGGCTGCGGCTGCCGGCCGCGATCCGCGCAAGATCCTGATTTATAACCTCACCACGGTGATCGTCGACGAGACCGAGGCCAAGGCACAGGTCAAGTTCAAGGACTATCAGTCCTATACCTCCTATGACGGCTCGCTGGTCTTCCTCTCCGGCTGGAGCGGCATCGATTTCGGCCAATATGCGCCCAGCGATCCGATCAAGAAGGTCGAGACCAATGCCATCATCTCGGTGGTCGAGCATTTCGCCGGCGAGGACAAGACCTGGACCATGGAGGAACTGGCACGCTGGGGCGGCATTGGTGGCCTCGGCCCGGTTTTCGTCGGTTCGGCCTCTCATATCGCCGACACGCTGCAGGAATGGGTCGAGGAGACCGATGTCGACGGCTTCAACCTCGCCTATGCGGTCACGCCCGAGAGCTTCGAGGACGCCGTCGGCTATCTCGTGCCGGAATTGCAGAAGCGCGGGGCCTATCCCACCGCCTACCAGCCGGGCACGCTGCGCGAGAAGCTGTTCGGCGAGGGCCCCTATCTGCCGGCGAGCCATCCGGCCCATGCCTATCGCGACATCGAGGCGGTGAAGCGCCGCGAGGCTGACGAGCGCGAGGCCGGTGTCTCGCGCCTCGCCGCTGGACGGTGATGCCGATGCCGGCGCCTTTGCTGCAGCTTCACGACGTCTCCCTGTCCTTCAAGGGCGTCAGCGCCTTGAGCCGGCTGAGCTTTTCGGTCGAGCAGGGGGAGATTTGCGCGCTGATCGGACCCAACGGCGCCGGCAAGAGCTCCCTTCTCAATGTGATCAACGGCGTCTACCGGGCCGACGAAGGCGATGTCGTCTTCGACGGCGCCAGGTTCGAGGCGATCCATCCCTACAAGGCAGCCCATCTCGGCATCGGCAGGACCTTCCAGCACAACGCCCTCTTCGACAGGTTGAGCGTCGTCGAGAACGTCAAGGCGGGGTTGGCGCGCTGGGGCCGTGCGACCTTCGTGGAGAACATCTTCCGGGTGGGGCGGGATGCCGCGGAACGCTGGCGCTTCGAAGCACGTACGCATGAGATTCTCGGCTTTCTCGGCCTGGAGCGCCATGCCAACACGGTCGTGTCCACGCTGCCCTATGGCCTGCAGAAGCGCGTCGACCTCGCCCGCGCTTTGGCGGCCTGGCCGAAACTGCTGCTCCTGGACGAGCCCATGGCCGGCATGAACCAGGAGGAAAAGCAGGCGATGAGCCGGCTCATCGCCGATGTGAACGGCAAGCTCGGCACCACCATCGTGCTGATCGAGCACGATATCGGCATCGTGATGGGCCTCGCCCACCACGTCGTCGTGCTCGATTACGGCCGCAAGGTTGGTGATGGCACGCCGGATGCCGTACGCGAAAATCCCGATGTCATCGCCGCCTATCTCGGCACGGTTCACTGAGGGATCGTCATGGCCTTTTTCCTCGAAACCCTGATCGGTGGCCTCCTCGCCGGAGTGATGTACGGCCTGGTCGCGATCGGCTTCGTGCTGATCTACAAGGCTTCCGGCGTCTTCAATTTCGCGCAAGGCGCCATGCTGCTGTTCGCCACCCTCACTTTCGTGACGCTGGTCGAGCGCGAGGTGCCGTTCTGGGCCGCGATCGCGCTGACCGTCGCGGTGATGGTCTTCGGCGCGGTGCTGATCGAGCGCCTGGTCCTGCGGCCCCTGGTCAATCGCGATGCGCTGACCCTGTTCATGGCGACCCTCGGCCTTACCTTCGTGATCGAAGGGCTGGCGCAATTGCTGATGGGCTCGGACGTGCACATGCTCGATCTCGGCATCGACGACGTGCCGATCTCGGTCGCGGGCCTCTCGATCAGCCAGTTCGATCTCTTCGTCTCCGGCGGCGCCCTCGTCCTGGTGGTGGTGCTTTCCATCCTGTTCGACCGCACCCGCATGGGCATTTCGCTCCGGGCCGTCGCCGACGACACGCTCGCCGCCCAGTCGATCGGCATCCGCCTGCCGACGATCTGGCGCATCGTCTGGAGCGTGGCCGGCATCGTCGCTCTGGTTGCCGGCCTGGTCTGGGGTGCCCGCCAGGGTGTGCAATATTCGCTGTCGCTGGTGACGTTGAAGGCCCTGCCGGTGCTGATCATCGGCGGTTTCTCCTCCGTGCCGGGCGCCATCGTCGGCGGCCTCCTGGTCGGCGCCGCAGAAGCCCTGGCGGACATCTATCTGGGGCCGCTGCTGCAAGGCAGCGTGTCGACCTGGTTCGCCTATATCCTCGCCGTGGCCTTCCTGCTGGTGCGTCCGGCCGGGCTGTTCGGCGACCGCGCCATCGAAAGGGTCTAGCGATGTCCCTCCTATCGCAATCCGGCGAAGGCCTCATCCTGTCGCAGGGCCGCAGCCTCAATCCCCGCCTCTTCGTCGTCGCCGCCTCGCTGGCGGTAAGTTTGGTGGTCGTGCCCCTCATCGCCAGCGACTACTGGCTTTCCTCCATCATCATCCCCACCCTGGTGATGGGCGTGGCCGGCCTCGGCCTCAACCTCCTGATGGGCTATACCGGCCTGGTGTCGCTCGGCTCGGCCGCCTTCATGTCGGTCGGCGCCTTTGCGAGCTACAATCTCCTGCTGCGCGCCCCGTTCCTGCCGCTGCCCGTGGTGCTGGTGCTGGCAGGCCTGATCGCGGCGGCGGCGGGTATCGTCTTCGGCCTGCCGAGCCTGCGCATCAAGGGTTTCTATCTCGGGGCCTCGACGCTCGGCGCCCAGTTCTTCTTCGAATGGCTGTTCACCAATTACAACTGGTTTTCGAACGGTAGCCAGTCCCTCACCATCTCGGCGCCGCGGCTGCAATTCCTCGGCCATGACCTCACCTCGGCGACGGGGCGCTATCTCCTGGTGGCGGTGACGGCGGCTGCGCTGATCGCCTTCGCCCATGCGGTGGTGAAGAGCCGCGTCGGACGCGAATGGATGGCGATCCGCGACATGGACACCGCCGCCTCGGTGATCGGCATCCATGTCGCCAGCCGCAAGCTCCTGTCCTTTGCTATCAGTTCTTTCATCTGCGGCATTGCCGGTGCGCTCTGGGCTTTCGGCTATCTCGGCACCGCGGATGCCCATGCCTTCAACCTGGACAAGTCTTTCCAGGTGCTGTTCATCGTGCTGATCGGCGGCACCGCCACCCTCGCCGGCAATTTCCTCGGCGCAGCCTTCATCGTGCTGATGCCGATCCTGCTCGACCGCCTCGCCCCGCTCACCGGCCTGCAGTTCCTGGCCGACCAGGGGGCGCTTGCCAATATCCAGCACATCATCTTCGGCGTGATCATCATCGCGCTGCTGATCAAGGAGCCGGAAGGACTCGCCCGCCTGGTGAGGCGGATCCGCCTGCCGCGGCGGCGGCCGGCAGCCGCCGCTACCGGGGACTGAGCAAACCTCCCACCCTCTGCATCCCGAAAAAGCGGACGTCATTTCCGCCGACGGGAGAGCTGCGCCCTCGAACATCCCAACCGAATGGAGACGAACCGGATGTCACCCTCCCTTATCAAGGCTCTCGCACTGGCGACCGGGCTCGGCTTTGCAGGCGTTGGCCTGGCCGCTCTTGCGGCCGCCGGCCCGGCCATGGCCCAGGACCACAAGAACGAGCAGCTCTATCCGCTCTTCACCTATCGTACCGGTCCCTATGCGCCTTCCTTCATCCCCTTCGGCGCCGGAAACCGGGACTATCTGACCTATATCAACGAGGTCGAAGGCGGGGTCGACGGCGTCAAGATCCTGATCCAGGAATGCGAGACGGCCTATACGATCGAACGCGGCATCGAATGCTACGAACGCTACAAGAACGGCTATGACGGCGCGCCGACGGCGGCGATATACCCCCATTCCAGCGGCCTCGACGTGGCGCTCACCGACAAGGCGCGCATCGACAAGGTGCCGATCGTCTCGCCGGGCGGCGGCCAGAACATCGCCACCGACGGACGGGTCTTCCCCTATCAATATCCGCTGATCTTCGACTATTGGAGCGAAGCCCAGATCATCGTCGACTACATCGCCCAAAAATCCGGCGGCTACGACAAGCTCAAGGGCGTCAAGATCGCCACGCTCTATCATGACTCCGGCTATGGCCGTGACACGATCGAGCCGCTCGGCATTCTCGCCAAGAAATACGGTTTCACCGACATCCAGATCCCGGTGCCCCATCCCGGCGAGCAGCAGCAGGCGCAATGGCAGCAGATCCGCAGCGCCGGTGCCGACTGGGTGTTCCTGCGCGGTTGGGGCGTGATGACGCCGGTGGGCATCAAGACGGCGGCGCGCGTGGGCTTTCCGGCCGATCGCATCATCGGCGACATCTGGAGCGGCTCGGAGGACGATGCCCGCCCGGCCGGCAGCGCCGCTAAAGGCTATCTCGCCGTCTCGGTGTTTCCGCCCGGAACCGACTACGGCATCATCAAGACGCTGAAGGAGAAGATCGTCGACGCCGGCAAGAGCGATCTCAAGGACAAGAGCAAGTTCGGCACGGTCTACTACAATTACGGGGTGATCGAGGCGATCACCTTCGTGGAAGCCCTGCGCGTCGGGCACAAGAAGTTCGGCAACCGCCCCCTCACCGCCGAGGAAGGCCGCTGGGCCCTGGAAAACCTCAACATCGATGACAAGCGCATCGCCGAACTGGGCGCCCAGGGCCTGATCTCGCCGTTGAAGACCTCGCCGGCGAACCACAAGGGCGAGACCGTCGCGGCCAAGATCATCCAGTGGGACGGCAAGTCCTGGACCGCGCTGACCGACTGGATCAAGGCCGACGCCTCGCTCTTTGCCGAGACCATCCGCGCCAAGGCCGCCGCCTATGCCCAGGAGAAGGGCATCACGCCGGTGGCCCAGACCAACTGAGCGGGGCCGGAGCAGCTAGCTGAAGCGCAATGAGGAGGGATGTGCGAGATGGTGAGGTTGACGAAGGAGCGCGACGCTCGCGCCCCCTCGCCCCGCTTGCGGGGAGAGGATAGAGGTGAGGGGCAGCGTGCTTCTCAATTTTGTACCCGGCGTGCTGCCCCTCATCCTTACCTTCTCCCCGTGAGAACGGGGCGAAGGGGCGGTCGGCGTTGCGCTCTTCGCCACTGGGCCGTGCTTCCTGGCGAACTCCGGCTAGAGAGCACATTCTCCGGCAAAACGCTCTTGGAGGTGGTCCGATGAGCGAACCATCGGCCGTGCCGCGCACGAACGACTTCCTCGATGTCGCCGGCATCGAGGTGCATTACCAGGCGATCCTGGCTGTCAGGGACGTGTCCCTCTCCGTCGATGATGGCGCTGTGGTCGCGCTGCTCGGTGCCAATGGCGCGGGCAAATCGACCACGCTGAAGGCGATCTCCAACCTGCTCGGCCCGGAGCGGGGTACCGTCACGCGCGGCAGTATCTCCTGGCGGGGCGAGCCGATCAGCCGCCTGACCCCCGCCGTCCTGGTGGCGCGGGGCGTGGTGCAGGTGCTGGAGGGGCGCCATTGCTTTGCCCAGCTCACCATCGAGGAGAATCTTCTCTC
Organism: Labrys sp. E2SS-1L; assembly: GCF_057073705.1. Classification (NCBI taxonomy): domain Bacteria; kingdom Pseudomonadati; phylum Pseudomonadota; class Alphaproteobacteria; order Hyphomicrobiales; family Xanthobacteraceae; genus Labrys; species Labrys sp. E2SS-1L. Next base: position 1,372,308 of record NZ_CP172712.1, read on the forward strand.
CGGCGCCTTCCTGCGGCGCCCAGGCCGGCGGCAGATCGCGGAGGATCTCGAGCAGATCTATGCCTGGTTCCCGCGCCTGAAGCACAAGCGCCGCACCAAGGCGGGCCTGACCTCGGGCGGCGAGCAGCAGATGGCCGCCATCGGGCGGGCCTTGATGACCAAGCCCAGGTTGGTACTGCTCGACGAGCCTTCGATGGGCCTCGCACCGATCGTGGTGCAGGAGATCTTCGAGATCATCCGCACCCTCAATCGCGAACAGGGTGTGAGCTTCCTGGTGGCCGAACAGAATGCCGCACTGGCCCTGCGCCATGCCGATTACGGCTATATTCTCGAGAACGGCCGCGTCGCCGCTGCGGGGCCGGCCGCCGACCTCGCGGCACGCGAGGATGTGAAGGCCTTCTATCTCGGCGGGGCTCGGTAAAAACTTGAATATTCCTGGGACCGCCAGCATCCTGCTGGCTCTTTCTACCTTCAGGCGCGATGGTTCCAAGAGCCGGCAGGATGCTGGCGGTCCCAGGCTCACCTCGCCGTCCTCCCACTCGTCAGACCATTACTCATCTACCGCTTGACACCCCGCCGAAAACTTGGCCTAACTGGTCTGCTGGCTGGTCCAGTAGATCAGATGCCGAGCGTCGTTTCCAAGCGCCACTCCGATGAACCTGCCCACTGCCCTTTCGGTGTTCGAACGCGTGCCCGAGCTGCGCCACGGCGTTGTCAGGCGCAATGTGCGTGAACTCGTTGCCGACAAGCTCGCCTCCCTGATCGCGGCGGGCATGCTGCAGGTCGGCGAGGCCTTGCCGAGCGAGCGCGATCTTGCCGTGGCCCTGCAGGTCAGCCGCGAGACGGTGCGTGGTGCCCTGCAGATTCTGGCCGCGCGCGACATCATTGCCATTTCGCAAGGGGCCCGCACCCGCGTGCTCAGCGCCGAGGTCGGTTCGCTGGCGATCGGCGCGCGCGAGCCGAAACTGATCAACAGCTACGATATCGAAGCCATCCATGCCGCCCGCCTGCTGGTCGAGCGCCCGGTGGTCGAGGAGGCGGCGCGGCGCATCGATGACGAGACGCTCGCCATGCTCGACGCCTCGCTGCAAACGCAGCGCGAGGCCCTCGACGATCCCGTCCGCTTCCTGATCTGCGATCGCGAGTTCCATGCCGCGATCTACCGGTCCTGCGGCAACGACCTCCTCGCCGACTTCGTCGTCGATCTCTATTTCTATGCCATGGCCCATCGGCGCAAGGCCGTGTCGCGGCCGGGTGCGATCGCCCAGAGCTGCCATGACCATGCCGCCATCCTGGCTGGGTTGCATGCCCGGGATCCCCGGGCCGTCGTCGAGGCCTTCGGCATTCATCTCGACAGGATCTATGCCAGCACGCGCTCCATCCTCGAGGAGGAGGCTGTGTTGCCGCATACGTGAAACGGGCCTGAGAAAGAAGGCCCGCTTTCCAAGACAAAGAGCCTGTAATGGCCGGAAAAGAACCGTTGGAGCCGCCCGAGGGCGGGAGGGAGGATACTATGAAGAGAAGAACGTTCCTGCAGCTTGCGGCCGGCGCCGCCTTGGCCGGTACCGGCAGCCTCGGCTTCCAACCGGCAAGGGCCGCCGGCAAGGATATCGTCTATCTGACGCCGGGCCTCGACCTGCCGTTCTGGCGCTATCTCGCCAAGGGCGTCGAATCCGCCGCCAAGGCCAAGGGCTACGGTTTCCAGGCGCTCGATTCCCACAACAGCCCGCAGACGCAGTTGCAGAACGCCCAGGATTCGATCGCCAAGGGCGTGGCGGGCATCGTGATCTCGCCGACCGATTCCTCCACCGCGCCGAGCGTGCTGGCGCTGGCCGCCAAGGCGGGGATCCCGGTGGTGATCGGCGATATCGGCACCAATAGCGGCGACTACGCCTCCTTCATCATCTCCAACAATTATGACGGCGCCAAGGGCGTGGGCGAGGCGCTGGCTGCCGCGCTCAAGGCCAAGGGGTGGGAGGGCGGCTCGGTCGGCCTCATCACCATCTCGCAGGCCCGCAAGAACGGCCAGGCCCGCACCAAGGGTTTCCGGGACGGCCTTGCAGCCGGCGGCTGGACCGGCAAGGAGGCGGGGCTGCAGCAAATGCAATCCTATACGACGGACGAGACCTTCAAGTTCACCCAGGACATGCTGACCGCCAATCCGGACATGCGCGGCCTGTTCATCCAGACCGACCAGCCGGCCCTGGGCGCCCTGCGCGCCATCAAGGCGGCACGTCGCGGTTCGGACCTGCTGGTCGCGGCCTTCGACGGCATCCCGGAATTCGTCGATCTCCTCAAGTCCAAGCAGATCGTCGCCTCCGGCATGCAGCAGCCCTATCTGATGGGCCAGAAGTCGGGCGAGGCCCTGCTGGCTAAGCTCGCCGGCGGCACGGTGGAGAAGGAAGTCTCGGTGCCGATCCTGGTGGTGACCAGCGAGAATATCGACAAGGAGCTGCCCATCGTGAAGGAGACGGTGTTCGCCAACGAGATGAAGTGAGCATGCTGGGACCGCCGGCTTCCAGCCGGCACTTCCTCACCGTTAAATGCGGTGTTTCCAAGAGCCGGCTTGGAAGCCAGCGGTCCCAGGAACCAACGCCATCCAGGAGCCTTTCTTGCCTGCTATCGAACCCCTGCTGGTCGCCACCGGCGTCGCCAAGACCTTCGACCGCACCCGCGCTCTGGCGGGGGCCGGCTTCGAGCTGCGCGCCGGCGAAGTCCATGGCCTGCTTGGTGCCAATGGCGCCGGCAAGTCGACCCTGTCCAAGGTGATTTCAGGCCATGTCAGGCCGGACGAGGGCGATCTCGTCTATCGCGGCCGCTCCGTGCGGCTGCGTTCCACCCGTGACGCGCTCGATATCGGCATCGCCATCGTGATGCAGGAGACGAGCCTGGTGCCGGACCTCAGCGTCGCCGAGAACATCTTCCTGCCCGAACTCGGCCGGCCGGGGCGCTTGTCCTATTCGGCGCTGCATCGACGCGGGGCCGAATTGCTCTCGGTGCTCGGCCAGGGCGATGCCCTGCCCCTCGACGTCGAGGTGCGACGCCTGTCGGCGGCCCAGCGCCAGCTCGTCGAGATCGCCAAGGCACTCGGCGTCAACGCCAAGCTGATCATTTTCGACGAACCCACCTCGTCACTGAGCCCGAGCGAGGTCGAGCGCCTGTTCGACATCATGGCGCGGCTCAGGGCGGATGGGCGCGGGCTCGTCTTCGTCTCGCATCGGCTCGAGGAAGTCTTCGCCATCACCGATCGCGTCACCATCATGCGCGAGGGGCGCACGGTGGCGGCTTCGCTCGCGACCGCCAGCCTGAGCCAGGCCGAACTCATCCGCCACATGGTCGGCCAGGATGTCGGCGCCATCTATGCGCGGGATGTGGACGGGACGGCCAAGGACGCGCCGATTGCCCTGGAGGTCAAGGGATTGGCGACGCCGCCCCTGGTCCGCAACGTTTCCTTCCAGGTCCGCCGCGGCGAGATCCTGGGGCTGGGCGGCCTGGTCGGCGCCGGGCGCTCGGAAACCGTGGAGGCCATTTTCGGCCTGAGGCCTCGCAGCGCCGGCACCATCCTCGTCGACGGCAAGCCGATCGATCCGCGCAAGCCGGCGCAGGCGGTGAGGGCCGGCATCGGCTTCGTGGCCGAGGACCGGCGCTCGCAGAACATCGTGCCCGACCTGTCGGTGAAGGAGAATCTGCTGCTCGCCCATCTCGGCGCACATCGGGGCTTCGGCGTCGGCTATCGCAGCCGCGAAAAGGCGGTCGATGCACTGCTCAAGAGCCTTGGCCTGCCGCCCGACCGCCTGCTCGACGCCAACATGCTCAACTTCTCGGGCGGCATGCAGCAGAAGATCATCATCGCGCGCTGGCTGCTGCTCGAACCGCGCGTGCTGATTCTCGACGAACCCACCAAGGGCGTCGATATCGGCACCCGCGCCTCGATCTATGCGATCCTGCGCGACATTGCCGCCAAGGGTGTCGCCGTCGTGGTGGTGTCGTCCGATTTCGAGGAATTGCTGGGGTTGTCGCACCGTATCGTCGTCATCAGCGACGGCACCAGCGTGGCCGACCTGCCTGCCGACCTGCTCGACGAGGAGAAGCTCACCTTGCTGGCGGCGCCGCGCACCTCGATGGCCCGCAATACCGAAGTCCTGCGCGGCCTGACGGGCGAATGCGGCGGCGCCGGCTTCTGGGCCCTGATCGACCAGGACCGCCTAATCTGCCTCAACCTCGTCACCGCCGACAAGGCGGCCGAGCCGGGCTTTGCAGCCGGTGAGGTGAAGCCGCTCTCCGCGACCCGCATCGCCGCGGCGCTGGCCGGGCGCGAACCCGTCTTCATGCCGGAGCCGGACGGCTCGCGCTCGACTTTGCTCCTGCCGATCGTCAGCCCCCGCGGGCACGATCTCGGCTGGGTCGGCCTCACGCTGCCGCAGGGCGCCGCCCTGCCATCCCCCGAAATCGTCCGCAGCCGTGTCGCCGAACTCGCTGCAACACTGTAGGCGGCCGATGCGACGATCGTGTTTTGAAACCACGACGCTTACCGCTCCCTCGCCCCGTACTTACGGGGAGAGGGTAAGGGTGAGGGGCGGCGTGGTGCGTGCAGATAGGGCTAAGCGTAGCCCCTCACCTCTATCCTCTCCCCGCAAGCGGGGCGAGGGGACTTCGGCGTGGTGCTTTGTCCTTCAAGGGTTCATCTCGCTCAGCCGTTCCATTCGTCCGTCCTTCACCACAAGTTCCGGGATCGCCATATGACCTCAACCACCTCTCCCGATCCCACGCGACGGCGTCTCGGCTGGCTGACGGGGCGGCTCGAAGTGCGCATGCTCGGCCTTGCCATCGTGCTGGCGGTCTGCCTGTCGCTGCTGTCGCCCTATTTCCTGACACGGTCGAACATCTTCAACATCCTCGACCAGTCGGTGGTGATCGGCATCGTTGCCGTCGGCATGACCTTCGTCATCCTGACCGGCGGCATCGATCTTTCGGTCGGGTCTGTCGCCGGCCTGACCGGCATTGTCCTGGGCCTGGCCGTGCAGCACTATCCGCCGGCCCTGGCCGTGGCGCTCGCCATCCTCAGTGGAGCCGGCATCGGCCTGATTTCGGGCGTCTTGATCGCCTATTTCGGGCTCGCGGCCTTCGTGGTGACGCTGGGCGTGATGGCGATCGGCCGCAGCCTCGCCTATATCCTCTCGGGCCAGACGGCCATCGCCTCGATCCCCGATTCCATGCAGGCCATCGTCTATACCGATGTCCTGGGCATTCCCTCCAACGTGCTGTTCCTGGCGCTGCTCTATCTCGTCGCCTGGGCCTATCTGACCTATACCAAGGGCGGGCGCACCATCTATGCCGTCGGCTCCAACAAGGAGGCGGCGCGGGCAGCGGGCCTCAGCGTGATGTTCTATTCCATCCTGCCCTATGTGATTTCGGGGGCGCTTTCGGCCGTGGCGATCACCTTCTCGATCGGCCAGATCCTCTCGGCCGATCCGCTGATGGGCAATGCCTGGGAGCTCGACGCCATTGCCGCCGTGGTGATCGGCGGTGCCAGCCTGTTCGGCGGGCGGGGCTCGATCATCGGCACGCTGATCGGCGTCCTGATCATGGTGATGATCCGCAACGGCCTCAATCTGATGGGCGTCTCGCCCTTCTGGCAGGGCTCGGCCATCGGCACCATCATCATCGTGGCGCTGCTGTTCGAGCGCCTGATCGGGCAACGGGCGGGACGGTGAGGGGACTTGAGAGCCTGGCTTGAGAATCGAGAGAACCTCGACCTTTGTCATCACCGGGCTTTGGCCCGGTGATCCAGCGGCCACAAGCTTGATACGTTGGGTATCTGGGTGCCCAGGACGAAGTCCGGGCATGACAAAATTGAGCATTTCTCGGCTTGCTGGGACTCTTCCATCAACCTCCTCAGAGGCGCCTCAAAGCGCCGTGCTTGAACGAGAGAAGCGGGTCCGAAGACCCGCCCCCCAAACTTAACCGAGGCTCTTGGCCAGCACCTGCGACAGGCGCTCGGCAAAGCCGGCCGGATCGGTGGGCACCGTGCCGTCGAGGATACGGGCCTCGTCGAGCAGCAGTCGCGTGGCGCTCTCGATGAAGGCGGTATCGCCGCCGGCCTCGCGCGCGGTGGCGAGGCGCGTCACCAGGGCGTGGCGCGGATTGATCTCCAGGATCGGCTTCTGCAGGGCGCCGTCGAGCTTGCCGGCGCTGGCCAGGATCTGCTCCATGCGCTTGTCCATGCCGTTATCGGGCGCCACCAGGCAGACTGCGCTGGAGGTCAGGCGCTCGGAGGCGCGCACGTCGGAAACGTCATCGCCCAGCGTGGTCTTGAGATAGGCGATGTAGGAGGCGATCGCCGCGCTCACTTCCGGGGTCTGCTCCTCCGGCTTTTCGGCGAGCGGGATCAGGTCGAGGTCGGCGGCGCCCTGCGTCACCGACTTGAAGGGCTTGCCTTCGAAGCCGAGTGCCGAGGTCACCCAGAAGCTGTCGACCGGATCGGAGAGCAGCAGCACCTCGATGCCACGAGCGCGGAAGCCCTCGATGTGGGGCGAGTTCTCCAGGCGCTTGGCATCGTCGCCGGCGAGATAATAGATCGCCGTCTGGTTGTCCTTGAGGCTGGCGATGTAGTCCTTGAGCGAACGCCATTCGCCGCCCGAAACCGTGCTCTTGAAGCGGGCGAGGCCGAGCAGGGCGTCGCGGCGCTCGAAGTCCTCGTAAAGGCCTTCCTTCAGGACAGAGCCGAAATTCTCCCAGACCTTCGCATAGGCTGCGGCGTCCGAGGTGGCCAGCTTCTCGAGGTCTCCCAGCACGCGGCCGGTTGCCGCCTTGCGGATCGCCGTCAGCAGCGGGCTTTCCTGGATCATTTCGCGTGAGACGTTGAGCGGCAGGTCGGCGGAATCGATCAGGCCGCGCACGAAGCGCAGATAGCCGGGAAGCAGGTCGGCCTCGTCGGTGATCAGCACACGCCGCACATAGAGCTTCATGCGGCCCTTGCGCTGGGGGTCGAACAGGTCGAAGGGACGCGAGCCCGGCACGAAGGCCAGCATCGTGTATTCCTGCCGGCCTTCGGCGCGGAAGTGGATGGTAAGCGCTGGATCGTCGAACTGGCCGGCGACGCTGCGGTAGAAATCGGTGTAATCGGCCTCGGAAATATCCGACTTCGGGCGAGTCCACAGGGCTGCCCCATCCCCGATCTGCTGCGGCTCGGCATCCGGCTTGTCGGCGAGCAGGATCGGCACCGGGACATGGCCGGAATGGGTCTTGATCAGCCGCTCGATGGTGTAGGTCTCGGCGTAGGACTTGGCGTCCTCCATCAGATGCAGCACCACCTTGGTGCCACGCGCGGGGGCCTCGTCGAGACCGACAGGCGCCACCGAATAGGACCCCTTGCCGTCCGAACTCCAGAGATTGGCAATATCGCTGCCGGCGCGGCGGGAGAAGACTTCCACCTTGTCGGCCACCATGAAGGTCGAGTAGAAGCCGACGCCGAACTGGCCGATCAACTGGCTGCCTTCGGCCTGCTGGGCCGTTTCCAGCCGCTCGACGAAGGCCTTGGTGCCGGAGCGCGCGATGGTGCCGAGCGCCTCGATCATCTCCTCCGCGCTCATGCCGATGCCGTTGTCGGCGACCGTGATGCGCCTAGCCTCGGCATCGAGGGTGATGCGGATCACCCCCTTCTGGTCTTCTCCGAGCAAAGCGGGATCGGACAGGGACTCATAGCGCAGCTTCTCGCAGGCATCGGCCGCGTTGGAGATCAATTCGCGCAGGAAGACATCCTTGTCGGAATAGACCGAGTGCACCATCAGATGCAGCAGCTTGGCGACGTCGGCCTCGAAGGTATGGCTCTGCGGCGCGGCACTATCCGGGCCGGCGCTTGCGGCTTCAGCGCTCATGAAAACTCACTCTTGCTTGATGATCGTCTTGGGACAGGGTGGCGGGAACGCCGCTGCACAGATGGACAATCTCGGCGAGGGATTCAAGAGCAGGCTTGCATCTGCGGGGGCGCGGACGTCTCGTCCGCTCCCGGAAACGCGGCGCTCACGGGAGAGGAAGAACCACAGTCGCGACGATCGGCAAAGCCGATTGCGCGGCCACGTCCGCGCACCCGGAGATCGGCGCAAAAAGAAAGGCCGGTTCCAGAGGAGCCGGCCTGCACTTCTTGGGTCATCTAACGCCACCTCGGCGGACCCGGTCCGACAAAGTCGGGGGGCTGGGGGGCTGAGGTTTCCGGCTTACGCCGGACCGGGTGCCGAGGTAACGAGAAGAAAAGTCGCGCTGGGCTGGGGCGGCCCCTTGGCTGGATTGCGGCAAAGTCGTGACTTTTGGTGAAGTTATATTTCCGGTGTGCGCTGCAGCAAACAACCTGCCGGGAGGCCTGCAATCCACGCACGAAAATGCCGCCGCTGCAGGGCCAGCGGGGCCTGACGAAATGGGGATCGGGGAAGGGGGGCGGATGTCGGCTTTTATCGCCGCTGCTGCTTCGAGGCCGCAGGCTGGGCGTCGTTTGCCTTCAGGCTTCCTCGCCGAACTTGTCGGCCAACAGAGCTTCCAGGGCGTCCATGCAAGCCTGGGCATCATGGCCGGCAGTCTCGACCACGATGGTGGTGCCACGGGCTGCGGCCAGCATCATCAGGCCCATGATCGACTGGCCACCGACCGTTTCGCCGCACCGCGTCACCTTGACGGTGGCATCGAAGCCTTCGGCCGTCTGCACGAATTTCGCCGAGGCGCGGGCGTGCAGGCCCTTGAGATTGATGATGGGGAGGATGCGTACGATACCGCCGTCCATGGTGGGGGTGGGAGCCGCTTCCGGTTCTTCGCAGGCTTGCTCGTCGGTGCTGCCGGTTTGCATCTGCTGCTTGTGCATCGAGGAGGTCTCCGCCTGCATCTGCACCGGGGTGCACCCGCTTGGGGCACTGCTGCCCCAACATTTGGCCCAAGGATTGCTGAATGCGAGCGGTACCGCAAGAGCCGCCTCGGCAAGTTTCTGGCCGTGACCAGCATAGTTGAATGAACGTCGAATCATTGGCCTGACAACACACGACTGGCAATATTGATATATTTCCTGCCAGCCTCTTGGGCGCGCGTGACTGCCTCGGCGAGGGGAACCTCGCTGCGCAGCCGCGCCAGTTTGACGAGCATGGGAAGGTTGATGCCGGCCACGACCTCGATGGAGGGGCCGCTCATCACGGAAATCGCCAGATTTGAAGGTGTTCCTCCGAACATATCCGTGAGAACCGCCACGCCGGAGCCGTCTTCGACCCGGCCGATGGCATCGATGATGTCGCGGCGGCGTTGCTCGACATCGTCTTCGGGGCCGATATCGATGGCCTCGACATTACGTTGCGGCCCTACGACGTGCTCGAGAGCCGACAGGAACTCGGTCGCCAGATGACCATGCGTGACAAGCACCATGCCGATCATAGGATGATCCGCATTGAATCTTTCCGGTCGCCGTCGCGATCGCGACAACAATCCAGGTCCGTTTCGCTTTCGCGCCACCCGGTGTTGAGCAAAATGAGACGACGCCTCCGCAACGCACGGCCAGGATGCCCTTCGGACAACCTGCAACCCGTAGCTCCGAGGCCTGATATTATTCCCGCGCTGCACAAAAACAAGCCTCTCTCCGGCTCACATTGTCGCAGTCTCGTCACATGAAGGCCATAGGCATCAACGTTTCGTTAACGCAGACTGGCGCGGATCGGGCCTGGAATCCGGTCAAACCGGCGGCAATTGCGGCAAGATGGCCTCAATCAGGGCGACAGCTGCCTGAAAATCGCGAGGAACCGGCAAATAGGGCAGGTCCACGCCTTCCAGCCTGATGTGCCGAATATTTTTGCTGGGGATGGCGATCTCTGCGTCATCGTCGAGAATATCCACAACCAGGCCGACAGGTGCCGAGGGCTGCCAGTCGATCCGTTCGATGCCGGCATCCCGCAGGCCGCTGCTGCGTCGCTCGATCAGGCCGGCGATGGTTGATGGCACGGAGGCGATCAGCCTGCCCTCGACGGCTTCGAGATAGACGCGGTCATCTCCTACCAGGCGGGCCAGGCGGCCCTGGGCCGGCGCGGTCTCGATGAAATGCAGGGCCAGCCGGCTCTTGCCGGCGCCGGAGGCGCCACGCAGCAGAATGCCCCGCCCGTCGATGACGATGCAGGTGGCATGTACGGTGGGCGAGGTTGGCATGGCTTAGGCCTGCGCGGCCGGCAGGCGGGCGACGAAACGGGCGCCGAGCACCTTGTCGCCATCCTTGCGGTTCTCGACCCAGAGCTTGCCGCCATGGGCCTCGATGATCTGCTTGGAGATGGACAGGCCGAGGCCCGAATTCTGGCCGAAACCCTGTTCCTCGGGACGGTCGGTGTAGAAGCGCTCGAAGATCCGCTCGATGGCATGGTCCGGCACGCCCGGACCATCATCCTCCACCGCGATCTCGACGTCGTTCTTGTTCCGCCGCAATTCGACCCGCACCTCGCCGTCCCGGGGCGAGAAGGAGCGGGCATTGTCGACGAGATTGTTGATGACCTGGCCGAGCCTGGAATCATGGCCATTGATGAAAAGGGCTTGCGGCGGCAGGCCCGTGGGCATCGACAGGCGCACCTTGACCCCGTCCTCGCGCTCGACCGAGTTGAACACGCCGGTGAGGGCGGTGAGCAGCCTGGCGAGATCGACGGGCTCGGCGCCGGACCGCAACAGTTCGGCATCCAGGCGCGAGGCATCTGAAATGTCCGAGATCAGCCGGTCGAGCCGGCGGACATCGTGCTGGATCACTTCGAGCAGCCGGTTGCGCGAGGTGTCGTTGCGGGCGAGCGGCAGGGTCTCGACGGCCGAGCGCAGCGATGTCAGCGGGTTCTTGAGCTCATGGGCGACATCGGCCGCGAAGCTCTCGATCGCCTCGATCCGCTTGAACAATGCATTGGTCATGTCGCGCAGGGCGCCGGAAAGATGGCCGATCTCGTCGGAGCGCTCGGTGAAATCGGGGATTTCCTGGCGCGATTTCACGCCGTAGCGCACCCGCTCTGCCGCTCGCGCCAGCTGGCGGATCGGGCCGGCGATGGTGCTTGCCAACAGGATCGACAGGATCACCATCACCACCGCGGCGACGGCAAAGACCCGGAGGATGGCGAGGCGCTCGGCCGTCACGATCTCATCGATCTCGCCTGGGCGGGTCGACAGCAGCAGCACGCCCAGCACCGACTTGAAGCGCTGGATCGGCACGGCAACCGAGACGATGGATTCGTTCTGCTCGTTGATGCTCACCTGGGTGGAGGGAGCGCCGCTGAGCGCCGTTATCACTTCCGGATAGCCCTTGCCGTTCTGGTTGCCGAGCTCCTTGTAGAGCGGCGCGTCGGAACGGAAGAGATAGCGCTTGACCGTGTTCCAGACCCGTTCCGCCAGGTTCTGTTCCTGCTTGGGCTGCGGCAGGTCGGTGCGGACGATATCGGAATAGATGAACAGAGCCCTGGAATCGATCACCAGATTGCCGTCGCGATCATAGACCCGGGCGCGCAATTTCGTCGGCGAGATCAGGCGCCGCATCAGCGGCGCGACCTTTTCCGGATTGATCGGAAAGTCGAGCGAACTTGCGTCGTCGCTCTCGTCCTCGCCCGCCGCCTGCTGTTCCAGGAGTTTTTCCGGATCGATGCGGATCGAGCCGGTCTCGACGGAAGCCGAAGCGGCCACGGCGCTCGCCATGATTTCGCCCTGGGTGAGCAGGGCCTGCACACGCGCGTCGATCAGGCCTTCGCGGAACTGGTTGAGGTAGAAGATACCGACGACCAGGGCGACCAGGCCGGCCAGGTTCAGCACGACGATGCGCCGTGTCAGGCTGGAGAAGGTCTGCACGGTGATCGCGCGCAGGGCCAGCCGCAGGCGCCGCCGGATGATCGATCTCGACCTTGGGTGCTCGGATGGGGTCGCGCGCTCGGGGCTCATCGGGTCTGGTACGAAATTCTATCGAGAGGAGCGCGAGAGCCTGCTTCAGGGCATGAAGAAGGCGTCATTCCAGGGGATGGCCTTCCCCGCTGCGCGGAGAAGGTCTCCAGGTTGAGGCGGGAGGAAACCCTCACGCTTCCTTGAAGCGATAGCCGACACCATAGAGCGTTTCGATCATCTCGAAATCGTCGTCGGCCTGCTTGAACTTCTTGCGCAGGCGCTTGATGTGGCTGTCGATGGTGCGATCGTCGACATAGACCTGGTCGTCATAGGCCGCATCCATCAGGGCATTGCGGCTCTTGACCACGCCCGGGCGCTGGGCGAGGGCGTGCAGGATGAGGAACTCGGTGACGGTGAGCACCACCGCCTCGCCCTTCCAGGTGCAGGTGTGGCGTTCGGGATCCATGCGCAACAGGCCGCGTTCCAGGATCTTGGCGTCCGAAGCCTTGGCAGCGGCGGCATCCTTGGGCTGGAAACGGCGCAGCACCGCCTTCACGCGCTCCACCAGCAGGCGCTGCGAGAAGGGTTTGCGGATGAAATCGTCGGCGCCCATCTTCAGGCCGAACAATTCGTCGATCTCCTCGTCCTTGGAGGTGAGGAAGATCACCGGCAGCTCGGATTTCTGGCGCAGGCGGCGCAGCAGCTCCATGCCGTCCATGCGGGGCATCTTGATGTCGAAGATGGCGAGATCCGGCGGATTGGCCTTCAGACCGTCCAGCGCCGACATGCCGTCATTGTAGGTCTGGATGCGATAGCCTTCCGCCTCCAGCGCGATGGAAACCGAGGTCAGAATGTTGCGGTCGTCATCGACCAGCGCAATCGTCGGCATTGCAATCCTTTCATGACGCGGTGTAACCGCCAAAGGCTATTATGATGGTTTGCGCGGCAAATCACCATACTTGCCTTCGCATTCTACGCCTAAACCGGCGGAAGTGTGACAATTATCGGTTCAAAACGGTACTTCTTGTTGCCAATCGCCGGCAAAACGGCATTTTCAAACTGTTTCCATCCAAACGAGTCTTCCAGAGCGATGTCTTCGAGCGATACCACGCGTCTGCCCGGCCAGCCGGTTCCGGCGAACCAGCCTGCCGATTTCGAGCCCGTAGCGGAGGGCAAGGCCCTGCTCAGGCGCATCCGCGCCGGCGCGCTGGCGACACTTGATTCGAGCGATGGCTCTCCCTTTGCCAGCCTCGTCAATACAGCCACCGATTTCGATGGTGCGCCGCTGCTGCTACTCTCCCGGCTGGCAGCCCATCGCAGCAATATCGAGAAGGATGCGCGCATTTCCCTGCTGCTGAGCGAGGGCGGCAAGGGCGATCCGCTGGCCCATGCCCGCCTGACCGTGAAGGGCCTGGCTGAGATCGTCGAGGATGAAGATGCCAGGGCTCTCTGCAAGGCGCGCTTTCTGGCCAGGCATCCCAAATCGGCGCTTTACGCCGATTTCCCGGATTTCAGCTTTTTCCGCGTGGCGGTAAGCGGCGGGCATCTCAATGGCGGCTTTGCACGCGCTGCCCTGCTGTCGGCGGAGGAACTCCTTACCGACGTCAAGGGCGCGGAGGCCCTGCGCGCCGCGGAGGCCGGGGCGATCGAGCATATGAACGCTGATCATGCCGATGCCGTCAGGCTCTACGCCACCAAATTGCTCGGCGGCCGCGACGGCCCCTGGCGCATCAGCGGCATTGATCCCGAAGGCCTGGATCTGGCCTTTGCCGACGACACGCTGCGCCTCGTCTTCGACAAGCCGGTCCTGGACGCCACCGCCCTGCGACTGACGCTGGTACATCTGGCCGAGAAGGCGCGAGGCTGAGGCCGGCTATTCCGACCAAGACGGGTGAAGCGCGACAATCCCTCTCCCACCTGGGGAGAAGGATTGCTGCGTCTTTTCCTACTGACTTCAGCCCCTGATGAAGGCAAGCAGGTCGGCGTTGAACTGGTCCTGCTGCGTCAAGGTCAGGCCATGCGAGCCACCCGGATAGACCTTGAGGGTGGCGTTGGGGATGAGCTTGACCGACTGATGGGCGGAAGCGCCGATCGGCACGATCTGGTCGTCGTCGCCATGGATGATCAGGGTCGGTACGTCGATCTTCTTCAGATCCTCGGTGAAGTCGGTCTCCGAGAATTGCTTGATGCAGTCGAGCTGGCCCTTGAGGCCCCCCAGCATGCCTTGCAGCCAGAAGGATTCGCGCGCGCCTTCGGAAACCTTCGCGCCTGGGCGGTTGTAGCCGTAGAAGGGCAGGGTCAGGTCCTTGTAGAACTGCGAGCGGTCGTCGAAGGTGCCCTTGCGGATGCCGTCGAAGACTTCGAGCGGCAGGCCTCCGGGATTGGCGTCGGTCTTCAGCATCAAGGGCGGCACGGCGCCGACCAGGACAGCCTTGGCGACATGCTTGGTGCCGTGGCGTCCGAGATAGCGGGTAACTTCGCCGCCGCCGGTGGAGTGGCCGACGAGCACGGCATCCTTCAGGTTCAGTTCCTCGATCAGTTCGGCGAGGTCATCGGCATACTGGTCCATATGGTTGCCGTCCCAGGTCTGGGTCGAGCGGCCATGGCTGCGGCGATCATGCGCAATCACCCGGTAGCCATGCTGCCCGAGGAACACCATCTGGGCGTCCCAGGCATCGGCGCTCAGAGGCCAGCCATGGGAGAAGACCACGGGCTGCCCGCTGCCGAAATCGCGGTAGAAGATCTGGGTGCCGTCTTCGGTGGTGATCGTGCTCATCGTCGGTCTCCTGCTGGGTTGAAATGCGGGGCGCCTCGGAACGTGGCGGCCTGGTGAGACATTGAATACCGCGCCATGGGCGTGATACGGATTGGCGAAACTGACATTGTTCGGGGCAAAACTGACAAATGGCAATGGGTAGCACTCTACCTGAGATTGGCCTGCTGCTGTATCCTGGCGTGCGCACGGCCGCCGTCTACGGCATGGTCGATCTCTTCGACGCAGCCAATGACATCGCGCGCCGCCGGGCCGGCGATGCGGGTATCGGCATTCGGATCTCCCAGTGGAAGATCGCCGAGGGCGGCGGCATCGATTGCGTGGCGGACAGCCATGGTCCAGCCCCCCACAAGCCCGTGGCGATCGTTGCCCTGCCGGGGCTCGGCGATCTGCCGTCCCATGCGGTTTCCGCTCCTTTCGCCGCCTGGCTGCGCCAGCGCCATGACGAGGGGGCCATGCTGTGCTCGGTCTGCGCCGGCGCCTTCCTGCTCGCGGAAACCGGCCTGCTGACCGGACGGCTGGTCACCACGCATTGGAGCTTCGCCCAGGCCCTTTCCCAGCGCTTTCCCGATATCCTGATCGATACCGCCAAGATGATCGTCGACGATGGCGATATCATTACAGCCGGCGGCATCATGGCCTGGACGGACCTTGGCCTGACGCTGGTGGACAGGGTCCTGGGGCAGGAGGTCATGCTGGAGACGGCGCGTTTCCTGCTCGTCGACCCACCGGGGCGGGAGCAGCGCTATTATTCGAATTTCACGCCCAATCTGCGCCATGGCGACGAGGCCGTGCTCAAGGTGCAGCGCTGGCTGCAGGACCAGGAGGAGGCGGCGGAGGACATGCGTCCGGTTTCCCTGGCAGCCATGGCTGACAGGGCCGGCCTGGAGGAACGCACCTTCCTGCGCCGCTTCCACAAGGCGACGGGCCTGAAGCCGACCGAGTATTTCCAGCATATCCGTGTCAGCAGGGCCCGTTCCCTGCTGGAAACCACCAATCGCAATGTCGACCAGATCGCCTGGTCGGTCGGCTATGAGGATCCGGCGGCCTTCCGCAAGGTGTTCGCCAAGCTGATGGGGCTGTCGCCGCGCGACTACCGGCGTCGTTTCGGAGCCGGGCCGGCGATCGGGGCAGCGGCCTAAGCGGGCTCGCCGCAGCTCCAACCCGTCGCTCCTAACCCGCGACGGCGGCGGCTTCGGGCTCGCGCCTGTCGGCCCGCTCCAGGCCCCAGGACACCAGGAAGACCGCGAGGCCGGCCACGGCCAGCAGGGCGCCCACCCAGCCTGTCGAGGCCCAGCCGAAGCCGGCCGCGACGGCGACACCGCCGAGCCATGCGCCGAGGGCATTGGCGATGTTGAAGGCCGAATGGTTGAGCGCGGCCGCGAGCGTCTGGGCATCGCCGGCCACGTCCATCAGGCGGGTCTGGATCGCCGGGCAGATGGCGAAATTGCAGCCGATCAGGAAGATGCAGAGCGAGATCATCCAGGGATTGGATGCGGTGAGGCCATAGAGCGCCATCACCACGATCACCCAGACCAGCATGCCGCCGATGGTGGCCATCAGGGCGCGGTCGGCCAGCCAGGAACCGGCGATGTTGCCGACATTCATGCCGATGCCGAACAGCACAAGCGCCACCGGCACGAAAGCGGGCGAGAAGCCGCTGAGCTGGGTGAGGGTGGAGGCGACATAGGTGTAGACGGCGAACATGCCGCCCAGGCCGATGGCCGGGATCGCCAGGGTCAGCCAGACCTGCTTGCGCTTGAGGGCGCCGAGTTCACGCAGCGGGCTGGCGCCGGGCTTGACCTTGTCGAGCGGCATGAAGGCCAGGATCAGCGCGGCGGTAAGAGCGCCGATGGCGCCGACGGTCGCAAAGGCGAGGCGCCAGCCCAGGGTCTGGCCGAGCCAGGTGGCGAGGGGGGAGCCGACCAGCGTCGCGAGCGTGATTCCCATCATCACGCGCCCGACCGCCTGGGCGCGCCGATTGGGCTCGGCCATGCCGGCGGCGACCAGGAAGGAGACGCCGAAATAGGCGCCATGCGGCAGGCCCGCCAGGAAGCGGAAGCCGATCAGCTGGTAATAGCCGCCCGCCAGGGCGCTGGCGGCATTGGCCGCGGCGAACACCACCATCAGCCAGAGCAGCAAGGTGCGGCGCGCCATACGGGCCGAAAGCACGGCGATGACCGGCGCACCGACGACCACGCCGAGCGCATAGGCGCTGATCATGTGGCCGGCTTGCGGCTCGGTGACCAGGAGACCGTTGGCGACGTTGGGCAGGATGCCCATCGAGGCGAATTCGCCGGCGCCGACGCCGAAAGCGCCGACGGCAAGGGCGAACTCGATCCAGGCGGCGCGATGGCGATGGGAGGGGCTGTCGGCGTTGAGATCGGCGAGGGAAGCGGTGGCCGGATGGGTCACGGGAGGGCTTTCAGGGCGAATGGCGCGAAACAAACAAGATGAGAAACCTCACGGCGAGAGGCCGCAGGCTGGCAATGGCTTGAATCAACGATTTGGGAACGATGTATTGCACCGCAATATTGCTTCCGAAGGGGAAAATGTAAATCGGTTTACGTCTGCATTTCGGCATGGCTCGGGGCCGAGCTATGCCTGGGAAACGGACGTCTCGTCCGCGCTTGAAAATGCGGCGGTCCGGAAAGCTGGAGTTTCGGCCGCAGGAGCCTCTATCCGGGTTCTTCACGAGGTTGGCCTGGTGCCTTGTTTCCAAGGCCGAGCACGGCTGCCCGTGACCCTGATGCTGGCTAATAGGGCTTGGCAGCCACATAGCCATAATAGTTCATCAGGAAGTCATCCAGCGTGAGCGTTCCGCTCAAGGGCACCTCGCGATAGCCGTCGCCCCAGGTATAGATGTGGAACGTGACTTCGCCATTCTCCACCTTCATCTGCGATTGCAGCACGACCCAGTGATCGTCGCGAATGTCGGAGCTCTGGGTCTGATGGCCATCGACCATGTTGGAGCCGATGAGCAGGACGACATGGTAGCCCGCCGCGAGCAGGCGGTTCGCTTCCTTCATGTTGTCGGTGTCGCGCTGGTGGCGGAAGAAGTTCGCATCCTCCCGCACATCCGTGTAGCCGGCCTGGTCGAACCAGTAGGCCAGCTCCATCGGGGTCGTCATGCCCGAGAATCCGCCGTCGGTCGAATCGTAATGGATGGCCCAGTCGTTGGAGTTGCGGATGCTCGCCAGCGTCAGCCAGTCGACAGGGGCAATATCGGAGGACGAGGGGGCGGCATGGCGCAGATCGGCTTTCGGCTTGATCGGAAGTCTGTAGAGCACGCCCTCGCCCTTGTCGTACATGTCGCAGGCGTAGGCGGCATAGGTTCCCGGACGGTCGCGCAGGACATTGAAGACCAGAGCCGCTGGTCCGCACAAATTCGTCTGGTTCTGGTCGAGCGTGCCCGGATAGGCGACGCGGATGATGATGCCGATGCCGACTTCGTCCCGGTCGAGATTGGGCCATTGGCCGCGACCGAGCTTGCGCATGAAGTCGCAGGCACGGCCGACGGCATAGCTGCGCTGGACCGATGAGACGTCGAACGGCCATTTTGCGATCATCGTGCCGGCCAGGTCGACGAAGCGCTCCAGCATCGCCTTCGACCGCGGCATGATGGTGTTGGACTTCTCTGCGATCATCTTCAGGTCGGCGAGTTCGCTCTGCGTTACCCGGCCGTCCTGCAGGGTGGCGCGCAGGATCTCGACGACCTCGACATGGTTGAGATGGTGATCGTCGGCCAAGGCCGCGCGCAGGGCTTTCGGTACCGAGTTGCTCTGGAATACGCCCCAAGGCCCGGTCGGGGTGGCAGCCGGCGTCGGCGAGGGGCGTGAGGCGAGTTCCTCCAATTTGGCGATGGCTGCGCCGGTGGGCTCGATGAAACCTGTCTGGTGCGCCGGGAAGTATTTCTTCTGGAACGTGAGGATGGCACTGCACAGCGCGTCGCTGGCGATGCCGCCAACGACGCGGCCTGCAATACCGGCTTGGGCTCCGCCGTCAATCTTGGGAATGAGATTGAGGAGTGCGATGACGATCTGCTGGTCTTCGGCCCAGTTCTGGCACTGGGCGCCGGTCGAGGCGTGGCGACCTACGCGCGCACGGAGGGGCATGCGATCCTCCTTCTCGCGATCGGTACTGTCGTCTCGCGATGGATGTTCTCGGTTTGCCGACACTAGCGGTGTCCGGCGTTTTGAGTATCCACTGAATAGGGGGGACGCGTGACCCGCCCGTTATCGGCCTGTATCCGTGCTTCCCTTCTGCTCCGGCAGCACGGCGATGGCGTCGATCTCCACCAGGACGTCGGGGAGGAACAGCGAGGCGACGCCGACGAGAGAACTGGCCGGCGGCCGCTCCTTGCCGATCCAGCGATCACGCACCGCCCGGATCACAGGCAACTGGCTGGGATCGTAGTCTCGCACATAGATGGTCACCCGGGCCAGCGCGCTGAAATCGCCGCCGGCCGCCTGCAGGGTGGCGAGCAGGTTGGCGAAGACCTTGTCGAGCTGGGAGGCGAGGTCATCGCCGACGACCTTGCCCGTTTCGTCGAAGGGCACGTGGCCGGAAAGCAGCAGCAGCCGCCCGCTTTCGACCAGCATGGCCTGGGAAATGCCGGGAATGGCGGAGCCGGGCGGATTGATAGGGCGCAGCATGATGGTCTCCTTACTCTGTCGGTCTGTTTTCGCAGGCGATGATGACGCTGTCTCGACTGGAGCATTATCCAGGAAGGCTGGCAGGGTTCTTCTTGGCTAAGCATGAAGGAAGGAGAAAGGTTGGATCACACCGTCCTGTCGAATTCCGTCAGCGCCCGGCTGGCCAGCCGGTAGAGCTGCGCCGGGCGCTTGCGTTCGGCGGTGGCGCTCGCCTTGGCATCGATCTCCTCGAGAATCTGCATTTCCATCAGCTTGCGGCGGAAGGCGCTGTCGTTGAGCGGCGTGCCCATGGCCCTCTCATAGACGGCCTTGAGCTCGGGCAGGGTGAATTGCTCGCCGAGCAGGAAGGCCGGCAGGGTGGAATAACTCGCTTTCGAGCGCAGTCGCTCCAGGGCGGCGGCGATCAGCCTACCATGGTCGAAGGGCAGAGGCGGGCAATGGTCGGGATCGATGCGCTCGAAACGGGGAGCGCCGGCTGCCTCGGCGGCGGCAAGGCGCTCGTCCGGCACCAAAGCCAGATAGACGATGGCGATCGACCAGCCGCGCGGGTCGCGATCCGGGCCGCCAAAGCTGCGCACCTGTTCGAGATAGAGGCCATCGAGCCTGGCCTTGCTGGTCAGGATGCGCCGCGCCGACGCCTCGATGTCGGCATCCTCCTCCGGCCTGACATAGCCGCCGATCAGGGCGAGTTCGCCGGCATGGGGATCGTATTCGCGCCGTTGCAGGCAGAGCCGCAGGCCGTCTTCGTTCAAGGTGACGAGAACGATGTCGACCGTGGCGATCGGGCGCTGTTCAGGCCCGGCATAGGAAACGACAGGCATTTCGACATCCATAAACAGGGCAACGGTGGAACCCAGGGCACTCCCTGCCCGCGGTGCCAATTCCGTCAAATCGTCCTAGCACAGCCGGAAGCGGTGGCGAGATCAAGGCGCAAAATGCAATTTGTGATTTTATTGGCTGGCGCAGATGCCTTCCCGTCGCCGCCTGTTCGCTTGGGAACTGACCGATGGTGCGATCCGTGGTGAAACGGCATCCGATCCGGAGCAGAGGAAGACATGCGCTCGTTTCTGTCGTCTGCCTTGCTGGCCACCCTCGTCGCCGGCTGCGCGGCGCCGCAATCCACGGTCATCGTCAAGCCCTTCACCGGCCATGTGCCGAGGATACCCGGCAATTACGAAGCGGCGGCCGGATTGCCGGAACCTCCGCGGCCGGAGCCGGCACCACCTTCTTCCTCGAGTAGTTCCTTCGATCAGACAGGGAACTCGGTTGACGAAAATTATTGTGCCGGGGTCGTCACGCCCACGCATAGTTCCTATCGCTGGTGCAACAAGCACGGCTACCCGACCAAGGATAGGCGGTAGGGACGTCTGCCTCCCTCATTCCCGGTCGAGGCTGGTGCGCTCCGACCACCTGCATGTGCTGTTCGACACAGGGTCGATGTAAGTATGGCATAAATATACAAAATACAATTTGCACTTTGTAATTTAATAAATTAAAACGAGTTCAATCGATCTCGACAACGCAGGAGCCAGCCATGGCCACCATTCGCCGCTATCCCTTCTTCAGCCACGCCCGCGTCGAGGCCTCATCCTTCCTCGGCGTCTACCGTCGCGGCCGCCTCGCCCGGTCGGGCCGGGGCCAGGCCGTGTGGTTCTCGCCCCAGGGCAGCACCTCGCTGGTCGAGGTGCCGGCCGACGACCGCAACCATATCGTCGCCGTCACCGGTCGCACCGCCGATTTCCAGGCAGTGAGCGTGCAGGGGCTGGCGAGCTGGCGCGCCCAGGAGCCGGCGCTGCTGGCCGAGCGCATCGACTTCTCCGTCGACCTGCGCACCGGCGCCTATCGCGCCGATCCCTTGAGCCAGGTCGAGAACCTGATCGACGGGCTGGTGAAGACCGCGGTCGAGCGTTTCCTTTCCAGCCGCAGCATCGGTGTCGTGCTGGCCGAAGGCGTCGGCACATTGCTGGCCGAGGTGGAGCGGGATCTTGCCGCTACCGCCACGCTGTCGGCGATCGGCATTGCCCTCACCGGTATTCATTTGTCCGATCTCACGCCGGCACCGGAACTGGTGAGGGCCCTGCGCCAGCCGACGGCGGAAAAGCTGCAGCAGGCCGCCGACGAGGCGACCTTTGCCCGCCGCGCCGCCGCTGTCGAGAAGGAGGCCGCGATCGCCGAGAACGAGACCAAGGCCAAGATCCGGCTGGAGGAAGAGCGTGGGCGCCTGTTTGAGCGCGAGCGCGAAAACGAGCTCGCCCAGGCACGCACGGCTGTCGACAAGAACATGGTGGCGGCCGAGGGCGAGGCGACGGCCCGCGAGCTAACGGCGCGCAGCCAGGCTGTGACACGCGGTGTCGCCTCGGAGGCCGAAGCCGAAGCGATCCGCCGGCTCGACGAGGCCAAGCTCGCCGGCGAGCGTGTCCGTGCCGAGATCGCCAACACCCTGCCAGTGCTGATCCCGGTGGCCGAAGCCCTCAAGGAGGCCTTCGCCAATGCCAGGATCGGCACGCTCAATCTCGGCCCCGACGTGCTGGCCCAGCTCGGTACCGTGCTCGGCGCGGCCCTGGCCAAGGGCGAGGAGCAGGCAGGTTGAGTGGCATTTTTGCCTTCTCCCCTTGTGGGAGAAGGTGCCCCGAAGGGGCGGATGAGGGGTGGAGGCGCCTAGCCGACAAGGTCACGTTTCTCCCCCTCATCCCCCGCCGGGACCTCTAGTCAACTCAAGAGAGTTGACGACACCCGCAAGGGGAGAAGGAAACTATCCCGCGAACCCCGGAGCCCGCCATGTCCCTTCTCGCCCCCCGTGTCATCCTGGTCCGGCGCGAGACCGATCTCGACCGCATCCGGGCAAGCTACACCAGCGCTGCCGCTGCACGCTTCGTACTGGAGCGCAAGGGCCTGACGCTGGAAGCGGTGGAGGACACGCATCGGCGCTTTACCGAGGCTCTGCATCGCATCAGGGCCGCCATCCCGGCCGACTGGCGCCAGGCTACCATCCTGCGGGCCGATGTCGAACGTTTCGTCTTCGGTCCGGAGGATGTCGTGCTGGCAATCGGCCAGGATGGGCTGGTCGCCAATGTCGCCAAATATCTCGATGGTCAGGTCGTCATCGGCATCGATCCCTTTCCGGGGCAGAACGCTGGCGTCCTGGTGCGGTTCGGGGTGAGCGATACCGGCGACGCGTTGCAGGAGGCCGTGAAGGGCAGTATCCGCGTCGAGGAGCGCGTGATGGCGGAAGCGCGTCTCG
Organism: Labrys sp. E2SS-1L; assembly: GCF_057073705.1. NCBI lineage: Bacteria > Pseudomonadati > Pseudomonadota > Alphaproteobacteria > Hyphomicrobiales > Xanthobacteraceae > Labrys > Labrys sp. E2SS-1L. Next base: position 1,394,833 of record NZ_CP172712.1, read on the forward strand.
ACCAGGGCGAGCGATTGCTCGCCCTCAACGAGATCTTCGTGGGCCATGCCAGCCACCAGTCGGCACGCTACACATTGTCCTGCGGCGGCCAAAGCGAACGCCAGTCCTCTTCCGGCCTGATCGTCACCACCGGGACCGGTGCCACCGGCTGGGCGGCCTCGATCCTCAACGCCACCCATGCCAGCCTGGACCTCTCGCCGGTGCAGCCGCGCCTCGGCTTCCTGGTACGCGAGGCCTGGCCGAGCCCCGCCACCGGCACCGAGCTGGTACGGGGGCTGGTGGAGGAGGCGCCTGTCGTCGTGACCTCCGAAATGGATGGCGGCACCATCTTCGCCGATGGCATCGAAAGCGACCATCTCGCCTTCGACTGGGGCCGCCGTGTCGAGATCGCGCCCTCGGCGAGGCGGCTGAGGCTGGCCGTGCCGTGAGCCTTGGGCAAGGCCCTTGGAGCTGGCCCTTGGGGCAAGACGTCGCGGGGGTTACGCCGGATCGCGCGCCATGGTATCGGCTTGCTCATCTCATTCGGTGTCATCAACCATTCATCAGGTTGGCCTCGATGCGTCTCCTCCCCGAAACACCGACATCCCGGGAGGACAGTTCTTAGGAGTGTACCGTGCGCTTTGCTTCCGTGACCGATCGTTTGGCCGATTTGGGTGCGGCGAAATGGGCCGTGCATTTCGAAGCGCGCCGCCGTGTCGCGGCTGGCGAGCCGATCATCGAGCTCACCATCGGCGAGCCTGACACGCCGGCGCCGCAGGCCCTGATCGATACCGCCATCGCCAGCCTGCAGGCACGCCGCATCCGCTATTCGGGCGGGCGCGGCGAGCCATCCGTGCTGCAGGCCATCGCTGCCAAATATTCCAAGCGCACCGGTCGCACCATCACCACCGACAACACCGCCTATATGCCAGGCACCCAGACCGCCCTCTATGCCGCGCTCGCCGCCCTGGCCGAAGCCGGCAACGAGGTCCTGGTGGGCGATCCGCTCTATGCCACCTATGAAGGCGTGATCCGTGCCAGTGGTGCCGATATCGTGCTGGTGCCGCTCGACCCGGTCAATGGCTTCCATCTGCGTGCCGAGGACCTGGAAGCCCGCATCACGCCGCGTTCGCGCGTCCTGCTGCTCAACTCCCCGCACAATCCGACCGGTGCCACCCTGTCGCGCGAGGAAATCGCTGCCATCGTCGATGTCTGCCGGCGGCACGATCTGTGGATCGTCTCCGACGAAGTCTATGAGATGCTGTCCTATGGCGCCCCCTTCGCCTCGCCTTTCGACTTGGCCGAGGGGACCGAGCGTACCGTGGTGGTATCCTCGCTCTCCAAGTCGCATATGCTGCCGGGCATGCGCGCCGGCTGGTGCGTCGGGCCGGTGGAGTTCATCGAACGCCTGCTGCCGCTGTCGGAAATGATGCTGTTCGGCGGCCAGCCCTTCATCCAGGACATGGCGGCCTATGCGCTCAGCGAGACCTTCGCCGAATGCGCCGAGAGCGCCGAGAGCTTCCGCGTGCGGGCCGAGATCCTGCCGGAAATGCTCGCCAATGCGCCGGGCCTGCGTTGCCCGAAGCCGGAAGGCGGCATGTTCGCCATGGTCGACGTCTCCGGCACCGGCATTGACGGCGAGGCCTTTGCCTGGCGCCTGCTCGAAGAGGAGAAGGTCGCCGTCATGCCCGGCGCCTCCTTCGGCCAGCAGGCAGCGGGCCATGTGCGCGTCGCCCTCAGTTCCGATGCCTCGCAGTTGCGCGAAGCCGCCAGCCGCATGGTCAGCCTGGCGATCCGGCTGAGCCAGGGCAAGGCCGCCTGAGGCAAGATTTTCCTTCTCCCCTTGCGGGAGAAGGTGTCCCGAAGGGACGGATGAGGGGTCTTGCAACGCCAGCCGTATATGGCGTGCCACCCCTCATCCCCCTGCCGGGACCTTCTCCCGCAAGGGGAGAAGGGAGACGTGTCCTGCAAGACAATAACCGCATCCACGGGGGAACCATGGCCGACCATCCTCATCTCGGCACGCTCATTCCGCAATTGCTGGTCGAACGCGGCATCGATACGGTGTTCGGCATTCCCGGCGTGCACACGGTCGAGCTTTATCGCGGCATTCCGGGCTCGGGCCTCACCCATATCACGCCGCGCCACGAGCAGGGCGCCGGCTTCATGGCGGACGGCTATGCCAGGGCGACCGGCAAGCCTGCCGCCTGCTTCATCGTCACCGGCCCCGGGCTTCTCAACATTGCCACCGCCATGGGGCAGGCTTTGGCCGACAGCGTGCCCATGCTGGTGATCACCACGCTCAATCCGCGCCAGACCCTCGGCCGGGGCGAGGGGCATCTCCACGAATTGCGCGGCCAGTCCGTGGTCGGCCGCGAGGTGTCTGCCCTCGCCTTGACGATCTGGACCGCAGACCAGCTCATTCCCGCCTTCGACGAAGCCTTCGCCTTCATGGCCTCCGCGCGTCCTGGCCCGGTGCTGATCGAAATCCCGATCGACCTGTTGTCCGAGCCCTTCCCGGGGCCCGTGACCGCTATGCGCAAGCCGGCCGGCCCGCCGGTACCACGCGCCGACGATGTCGAAGCGGCTGCAGCCTTGATCGCCAGGGCGAAGAAGCCGCTGGTGATCGCCGGCGGCGGTGCGGTTGCCGGGGCCGATGCCGTTCGTGAACTGATCGAGAAGCTGGGCGCCGCCACCCTGCTCACTGCCAATGCCAAGGGCATCCTGCCGGCTGGGCATAAGCTGCTGGCCGGCGGCTGCATGCTTACTCCTGCGTTGCACCGCGCGATCGGCGAGGCCGATCTCGTGCTGGCCCTCGGCACCGAGTTGGGCGAAACCGAGTTCTGGTATGAGCTCGATGGGCTGAAGCTCAACGGTGCGGTGATCCGCGTCGACATCGATCCGCGCCAGCTGCATCGCAATGCCCGCCCAACCCTGCCGGTGGTGGGCGATGCCGGGCGCTTTGCCGCCGCCCTGGCGCCGCTCGTGAAGACGATCGAGGGTGGGGCCGCCTATGCCCGGCAGTTGCAGGCCGCGCGTCTCGAGGGGGCCGATCCACGCTATGTCCGGCATCGCCCGCTGCTCGACGCGATCTGGCAGGTACTGCCCGAGGCCGTCGTCGCGGCCGATTCCACCGCGGCCAGCTATGGCGGCAACTTCATGGCCGAACCGCCGGCGGCCCGACGCTGGATGAGTGCGGCCACCGGCTTCGGCACGCTCGGTTATGCCTTGCCGGCGGCTATCGGTGCCAAGGTCGGCCGTCCCAAGGTGCCCGTGGTCTGCATCATCGGCGATGGCGGCTTCCAGTTTACCTTGCCCGAACTCGCCAGCGCGGCCGACGCCGGCGCCCCGATCATCGTGCTGCTCTGGAACGACCAGCGCTATGGCGAGATCGAGGAATACATGGTCCGCAACCAGATCGCCCCGCTCGGCGTGCGCCTGCAGGCGACCGATTTCAGTGCCGCCGCCAAGGCCTTTGGCGCCAGGCATGTCGCCGCCCGCTCCCTCGGCGAGGTCAAGGAAGCCCTGCTCGCGGCCGCGGGTGCGCCGGTGACCACCATCGTCGAGATGGATGCGTCGCAATACGCTTGATCCATGTCGCGATCGGCATGATCGGCGCCATGAAAAGACTAGAAAGGGCGCCGATCGAATTTCCGTTGTACCGAGGGGAAACGCCGATGCAGTTCGCATTGACCGAAGAGCAGGACATGCTGGTCGAAACGGTGCGCCGTTTCGTCGAGGAGGAGCTCTATCCGCATGAGGCGCTGGTCGAGCGCACCGACGAAGTGCCTGACGACCTCGCCGCCGAAATCAAGAAGAAGGCGATGGAGCTCGGGCTCTATGCCGCCAACATGCCGGTGGAACTGGGGGGCGGCGGCCTCGATGCCGTCGGCATCGCCTTGCTGGAGCGCGAGCTCGGCCGGGCCAATTACGGCCTGCAGATGGTGGTGGCCCGCCCCTCCAACATCCTCCAGGGCTGCCGGGGCGCCCAGCGCGAGCGTTGGCTGCTGCCGGCGATCCGCGGCGAGCGCGTCGACTGCCTGGCCATGACCGAGCCCGGCGCCGGTTCCGACGTGCGCTCGATGAAGACCAAGGCCGTCTGCCGACATGACGCTAAATTGGGCGACAGCTATGTCATCAATGGCCAGAAGCACTTCATCAGCCATGCCGACAAGGCCGATTTCATCATCCTGTTCGCCGTCACCGGCACCGAGGAAACCAAGCGCGGCCCCCGCAACCAGATCTCCGGCTTCCTGGTCGACAAGGACACGCCCGGCCTGACGGTGCGCCCCGGCCCGCATGCGCTGTCGCATCGCGGCTATCACAATTGCGAGCTCTATTTCGACGACTGCGTCATCCCGGCCGACCAGCTTCTCGGCGAGGAAGGCAAGGGCTTCGACCTGATGAGCGAATGGCTCGGCGCCACACGCCTCACCGTGGCGGCCACCTCGGTCGGCCGGGCGCGCCGGGTGATGGACGAGACCTTGGCCTGGGCCGGCCAGCGCAAGCAGTTCGGCCAGGCGATCTCGCAATTCCAGGGTATTTCCTTCCCGCTCGCCGATCTCGCGGTGGAGCTTGAAGCAGCCGACCTTCTCACCCTGCGGGCCGCCTGGCTGCTCGACCAGGGCAAGGCGACCGATGCCGATTTCGCCATGGCCAAGCTGGCGGCCTCCGAGATGCTCGGCAAAATGACCGACAGGGCGATCCAGACCTTCGGCGGCATGGGCCTGATGGACACCCTGCCGATCGCCGGCTGGTGGAAGGACGCCAGGGTCGAGCGCATCTGGGACGGCACCAGCGAGATCCAGCGCCTTATCATCGCGCGGCAGATGCTGCGCCCGCACGAGGGGCGTTGAGGCGATGTCCCGTAACGATTGAGGCGCCACCTTTGTCATGCCCGGGCTTGACCCGGGCATCCAGAGGCCCCGTCGCCGAGATCCGGAGGGAGGAACTGGATTGCCGGATCAAGCCCGGCAATGACAGAGGTCGAACCATCTCGATTCGTTTCGTGACGGATGAGCCCAAAATGGCGGCGCTTGGCGGGAGCATCATGATCGTGCAGGAAGGAACACCTCTCCCGCATGCAGCAGCCAGTTCCCGGAAGATTGCCATGACCGACATACCGACCGCCGCCGCCTATCTCGCCGATCTCACCCGGCGCATCGGAGCCCTGTTCTGGGCCAATGCCGAGGCCATCGCAGCAGCGGCTGTTGCCGTCGAGCGCACGGCCCGGCAGGACGGCCTGGTCTATGTCTTCGGCACCGGCCACAGCCACATTCTGGCCGAGGAGGCGCATTATCGCGCCGGCGGCCTGGCCCTGACCGTGCCGATCCTGTCGGCGGTGACCATGCTGCATGACGGCTCGGTGGCCAGCACGGCTTTCGAGCGCATCCCGGGCATGGTGGCGCCCGTGCTGGCGCGCTATCCGATCGGGGCCAAGGACATGCTGATCATCGCCTCCAACAGCGGCGTCAATGCCGCCATCATCGAGGCGGCGGAGATCGGCAGGGCGGCCGGTGCCACCATCGTCGCCATTACCTCGCTCGCTTATTCGAGCCAGGCAGCACAGGGCCGGCCCCGGCTTGCCGATCTGGCCGATGTCGTGCTCGACAATGGCGCACCGCCCGGCGATGCCGTGATGGCGCTGCCGGACAGCGAATTGCGCACGGGCCCGGTCTCGACCTCGATCGGTGCGGCCCTGCTCAACGCGGTCTTCGCGGAAGCGGCGGCGCGCCTGCAGGCCGAGGGCGGCAATGCCCCGATCTATCGCAGCGCCAACATGCCGGGCGCCAAGGAGATCAATGCCGGGCTGGTTGCGCAGTATCGGCCGCGCAACCCGCATCTTTGAGATCGTCGTCGATGATGGCGGTCCATGACAGAATTTTTACACGAAGCGGTATCAATCTACATGAGCAGATTGACGCCGGTCCCGTGCTCGTCAACCTTGTAGCAACGCCTCCTCCCTAGGGTGCGAGGTTTCCCGCCTGCTTTGTCTCCATAGGTCCCACCGCATGTCCGTCGTCGATGGCCTCCGCCGCCTGCTCAAACCCCGCCACATTGCCGTCGCGGGGGGGCGATTGGCCTCCGTGATCATCCGTGAATGCGACCGCATCGGCTATGCCGGTCCGATCTGGCCCATTCATCCCGACAAGACCGAAATCGCGGGACACAAGGCCTACAGGACCGTCGCCGATCTGCCGGAGGCGCCCGATGCCGTTTTCGTGGCGACGCCGCGTGAGCCCACGGTCGACATCGTCGCGGCGCTGGCCGAGCGGGGAGCCGGTGCGGCCGTCTGCTATGCCGCCGGTTTCGCCGAGGTCGGCGAGGAGGGCGCGGCGCTGCAGAAGAAGCTCGTCGAGCTCGCCAAGGGCATGCCGATCGTCGGCCCCAATTGCTACGGCGTGCTCAACCTGCTCGACGGCTGCGTGCTCTGGCCCGATACCCATGGCGCCGAGCGGGTGGAGAAGGGCGTCGCCATCATCACCCAGTCCGGCAACATCGCCCTCAACATGACGATGCAGCGGCGTGCGCTGCCCATCGCCTATGTCATTGCCGTCGGCAACAAGGCGATCGGCGACCATGGTGACTATATCGAGGCGCTGCTGGCGGACGAGCGCGTTACGGCCATCGGCCTGCATGTGGAATCGATCGACGACGTCGCGCTGTTCTCCCAGGCGGCGATCAAGGCGCTCGAAAAGGGCGTGCCCCTGGTCGTGCTGAAGACCGGGCGCTCGGAGATCGGCTCAGAGATCGCCATGAGCCATACTTCCTCGCTCGCCGGCGCCGATGCGCTCTACAACGCCCTGTTCGCCCGCTACGGCGTGGCGCGTGTTGTCGACGTCCCGGCGTTCGTCGAGACGCTCAAGCTCATGCACCTGTTCGGCGGTCTGCCGGGCAAGCGCATCTCTTCGATGAGCTGTTCGGGCGGCGAGGCGGCGCTGATCGCCGACCTCGCGGCCGATCGCGACCTCGAGTTCGCGCCGATCCCGCCGGAAAACGCCGCTCGCCTGCAGGAGTTGCTCACTGACAAGGTGCATGTCTCCAACCCGCTCGACTACCACACCTATATCTGGGGCAACGAGCCGGCCAACGAGGCTGTCTTCACCGAGATGCTGAACTCGGGCTTCGACCTTAACCTCCTGGTGCTGGATCAGCCGCGCACCGATCGCGGCCTGGTGCCGGATGGCGGCTTTGCCGCCGCTCGCGCGGCGATCACCCGTGCTGCCGCAGCCTCGGGCGCCCGCGCCGCCGTGGTGTCCTCGCTGCCGGAGAACATGCAGGAGGACGATGCCAAGGCACTGCTTGCCGACGGTGTGCTGCCGATGCAGGGCATGGGCGATGCGCTGACCGCCATCACCCATGGCGTCGACTTCACCATGGCGCGTGCCGGCTGGGAGAAGCTCGTCCCGTTGCGCAAGGTCGCGCGCATCGATGTCGGCAAGGCACGCCTGCTCAGCGAATATGAATCCAAGCATCTGCTCGGCCGCCACGGCCTCGAGCTGCCGCCGAGCCGTATCGCCGGCACGGTCGAGGCCCCGTCCACAGCGGCTGCCCTCGGCTTTCCGGTGGCGATCAAGATCCACAGCGACAAGATTGCCCATAAATCGGATGTCGGCGGCGTCAAGCTCGGCCTGCGTTCGCGGGCCGACGTGACCGACGCCGTCGCCTCGATGTCGCATCTGGGCGACCGCTTCCTGGTCGAGCGTATGGTGGAAGGCGCCGTTGCCGAGTTGATCGTCGGGGTGGTGCGCGACCCCCAGTTCGGCCCGACGCTCACCGTCGGCGCCGGCGGCGTGCTGGTCGAGATGCTCAAGGACGCGGCCGTGATGCTGCTGCCGGTCACCGCCGAGGAGATCCGCGAAAAGCTGATGAGCCTGCGCGTCGCACGCCTGCTCGAAGGCTTCCGCGGCAAGCCGCGCGGCGACATCCGTGGCACCATCAAGGCCATCCTGGCGATCGCCGATTTTGCCGAACGCCATGCCGACCGGTTGGTCGAACTCGACGTCAATCCGCTCTTTGTGTTGCCCGAGGGGCGCGGAGCCATCGCTGCCGATGCACTCGTTCGCATGCTGGATTGAGACCAAGGGCGCCAGAACAGCCTTCACCCTCCCCTGGAGGGGGAGGGTCGACACGCAGTGTCGGGGTGGAGTGACGACGTCAGCAGGCGAAGTCGTTTTGGCCATTTCCGCCGGTGCCTCCTCACCCCACCCCGGCCTTTCAGGCCGACCCTCCCTACGCAACTCAAGAGAGTTGCGGACATCCAGGGGAGGGTGAAAGTTGCGCATGCCGATCGTTGCGCTAGCATTTTCAGGAGATTGCCATGTCTGAATCCGTCAAGCTCGAACGCCGCGGCGCGGTGCTGGAGGTCACGCTGGATCGTCCGAAGGCGAATGCCATCGACCTCGCCACCTCCAAGGCGCTGCATGCCGCCTTCCGCACCCTGCAGGACGATCCGGAGCTGCGCGTCGCCATCCTCACGGGGGGCGGCGAGCGCATCTTCTCGGCCGGCTGGGACCTGAAGGCGGCCGCCTCCGGTGCCGAAGAGCCCGACACCGATTTCGGACCGGGCGGCTTTGCCGGCCTGACTGCCTTCTGGGAGCTGACCAAGCCGGTGATCGCGGCGGTCAACGGCGTCGCTATCGCCGGGGGCTGCGAGCTGGCTTTGGCCGCCGATCTCATGGTGGTGGCCGATCATGCCGAATTCGCCCTGTCGGAAGTCACCGTCGGCCTCGTCGCCGATGCCGGCGGCATCCAGCGCCTGCCGCGCCGTATTCCGCTCGCCATCGCCAGCGAATTGCTGCTCACCGGCCGCCGTTTCACGGCGCAGGAGGCCCATGGCTGGGGCCTTGCCAACCGCGTCGTGCCGATGGCCGACCTGATGGCCACGGCGCGGGAACTGGCCGATACCATCGCGGCCAACGCGCCGCTGTCCATCGCCGCAGTCAAGGCTATCCTCGCCGCCACCGAAGGCATGGGTGTGCGCGAGGCCTATGAGCATGTCTATGCCGGCAAGGTGCCCGAGCACCGCGCCATGCAGCTTTCCGAGGATTCGCGCGAAGGCGCCAAGGCCTTCGTCGAAAAGCGCGAGCCGGTCTGGAAGGGCCGGTGATCGGGGGCCGGACCTTCAGGCCGCCTGACAATATCCATTTACAACATTGCGCCAACGCAGAAGGGGAGGCCGGCAGGGAAAGGCCGGCCTCCCGAAATGCCATTCTGACTTCACGCTTGACGCATACCAACCATTTGGTATGTATATCACATGTCAAGACCCACCAAGCAATCGCCCGAACGCGGCCATGCCCGAAACCGCCTGCTGGAGGCGGCGCGGGACGTCATCCGCGCCAAGGGCTTCGCGGCCACCTCCGTCGACGACATCTGCCGCGCGGCCGATGTCACCAAGGGGGCGTTCTTCCATCATTTCGGCAGCAAGGAAGCGCTGGGCGTCGCCGCCGCCGAATATTGGGAGGAGACGACCGCCGGCTTCTTCCAGGTGGCGCCCTATCACGCCCCGGCCGATCCCCTGGAACGCGTTCTGGCCTATGTCGCCTTTCGCAAGGCGATCATCGTGGGCGAATTGCCCGAGTTCACCTGCCTGGTCGGCACCATGGCGCAGGAGGTCTATGCGACCGCCCCCGACATCCGCGATGCCTGCGGGCACAGCATCTTCGGCCATGCCGCCACGCTGGAGGCCGATATCGAGGCGGCGCGGCGCGAGCGCGGCATGGCTGGTGACTGGACGGCCGCAAGCCTGGCGCGGCACACACAGGCCGTCATCCAGGGCGGCTTCGTGCTGGCCAAGGCCGGCAACGATCCCGGACTGGCGCGGGAAAGCCTCGATCATCTCGACCGATATATCCGGCATCTGTTTCATCTCAGCGGGGAGCAAACACCATGAGCGGGACCATGACGATCGGCTGCAACTGCGGACGGACACGCCTGGAGGTCAGGGGCGCGCCGATCCTGGTATCCGAATGCCTGTGCAATTCTTGCCGGGCCGCAGCGGGGCGGCTGGCGAAGCTGCCCGGCGCCAGGCCCATGCTGACCTGCCACGAGGCCACGCCCAGCGCCGAATATCGCAAGGATCGCATCACCATCCTTTCCGGCGCCGAACATCTGAGCGAATTTCGGCTTTCCGACAAGGCCGGGTCGCGCCGCGTGGTCGCCACCTGCTGCAACACGCCCGTCTTCCTGGAAATGAAGGGCGCGCATTGGCTCAGCCTCTATCTGCATCTATGGCCCGAACAGGCGCGGCCGAAAGTGGAGATGCGCACCATGGTCGGCGACCTCAACGACGCCTCCGGCCTTCCCGATGACATTCCCAATCTGAAGACCCATACGATCTCATTCTACGCCAAGCTGCTGGGGGCATGGATCGCCATGGGCTTCCGCGTTCCCAAGCTGAACATCGTGACGAAGGTCGAGGCCTGAGGGAGATTCCGGCAACTGTAGTTGAGCGAGTGTCATGCCTTGAAGGGGGTCTGATCTCGCACGATGGCATTGAGAGTGACGAGAATCTTTCGGGCCAAGGCGATGAGAGCCAGTTTTGGTGGCTTTCCGGCTTGTCGCAATGCGCGGTAAGTCTCAGCGAAGAGGGATTTGGACCGGCTGGCTGAAACGGCGGCCATGTAGAGGGCCTGTCGCACGCGTCGTCTTCCGCCTCTGATCTGGCGTGTGCCGCGCATAAGGCCGCTATCGCGATTGAAGGGGGCCAGGCCTGCCAAGGCGGCGATGGTCTTGGACGAGCGTTGGCCGAGTTCGGGCAGGAGAGCCAGCAGGGTCGTGGAAATGACCCTGCCGATGCCTGGTGTTGAGCACATCAGCCGGCGCCTTTGCTCGAGGCTGTCATGTCGAGCAATGAGGAGGGAGATGTGCTGGTCGAGGCTGGCAATGGCCGCCTCCAGCCAGGCAAGATGATCCAGGAGGCTGTCTCGGATCTGGGCCATGTCGGCTTGAGCCAGGCGTGTCAGTTCCTGCTTGCGGGTGGCGACGAACTGGTCGCGGCGTTTGTGCAGCAAGGCCAGTTGTTGGCGATGAGGATCATCGGCCGGATCGGCTTGCAGGTTGAGGCACTGAGCCATGGCGGCGAGCATGCGCGCATCGATGGCGTCGGTCTTGGCCAGCAGGCCGATGGATTTGGCAAAGTCGCGGGCTCGGGCTGGATTGACGCGAACAAAGGGCAATTGCAGGCTCGTCAAAGCAGAGCGTAGCGACCCATCATAAGACCCGGTCGCCTCGAAGACGATGAGCTTGATCGGATCGGCTTGCAGCAGCTCGAAGGTTGAGATGATCGCCTGCGCCGTGTTGTCGATGCGTTCGACATGCTGGGTGATGGCATTGAAAATGTCGAGATGGTGCTTGGAGACATCGATCCCGATGAAGCCAGGGTGTATGATCATCGCGCCTATCCCTGTGCTACGAGGTCCGGTGGTGCGGCCTCGATCAACTGTTCAGGTTGGGTACTGCAACGCGGGCGAGGACCAAGCCGGAAAACGGCCTCAAGGGGCCTGGGTGCACACGGTCTCTCGCCCGCACCAATCCTGACACAGTCTAACTACACAGGGTGCACGGGCATCCTGCCCGTTCTTGGAAACGCAACATTCACGGGAGAAGAAGAACGGGCAGGATGCCCGTGCACCCGGGTAAGGCCGACAATCCTCCAGCATTCGGAGGCGGCGGCTCCACAATCGCGATTGTCCTGCATCCGGAAGTTTATATAATAAGCTTCCGGAAATCATTGAATGAAAGTCAGGCATGGATAAGCCCGCCAAGACACCCGATCTCATCGACAGCAAGGCCGTGAAGGAACTGGTGGCGGCGCGCGCTTTGCGCGGAGCGACCGTGCTGGGGCGACCGGGCGGCTGGGGTGTGTTGGTACGCTACGGCAATGCCGAGCGCGCCGTCGCGGGCCAGAAATCGCGGCGCATGCGCCTGTGGCGCCATGCCGACAGCGCCATCGGCTTCGTGCGCAGCGAACTGGGCATGGACTGTTTCGACGTCGATGCGCAGGATTATCGCCCCGACGAAAGCGGGCGCCGGCGCCCGGATGCCTCGGAGCGGTTGAAGCGGCAGCAGGCGGTCATCGAGCATGATCGCTGGTTCCGCAGCCAAGTCCAAGATGCGATGAATGCCATAACAGAGGGAACGAATCCTCTGGTGGCTGAAGATGACCTGGCGAAGCGCCTCGGCTCACTCCGCGAGACTCTCAAGCGCAAGGCGGGCTGAACGATGCGAATCGTTTGGCGCGAAAGCGCGCTTGCGGATGTCGAGCGGGCGATCGGCTACATTGCACTGGAAAGCCCGAGGAGCGCAGAGCAACAACTGAGCCGCATCGAGCATCACGTACAGGTCCTCGTCGATCATCCGCGCATGGGCCGTGTCGGGCGTGTGACCGGGACGCGGGAACTTGTGGTCCCTCGAACGCCCTTCGTGATCGTCTACAGCCTGGGTGAGGACGTGGAACTGATACGTATCCTGCATGGTGCGCAACAGTGGCCTCCGGAAGCTGAAGCCTGACACCTCTTGTCATCGCGGCGATCGCGCTGTTTATCTCTGCCCCATGGCGTATCGCCCGAATCTCCTGACCATCGCCCCTGGCTCGCCTTTCCTGGAAACGCTGGTCGACGCCCTGCTGGATGGAAGGCTGGTACCGGGCTTCGCGCCGCGCGGGGACCCGCTCGCGCTGGCGAGCGCCACGCTCTATCTGCCGACCCGCCGCGCCATCCGCGCCTTGCGCGGCATCTTCCTCGACAGGCTGGGGAGCGAGGCCGCGCTGCTGCCCAATCTGAAGGCGCTTGGCGAGATCGATGACGACGAGGTCGCCTTCGCCGACGCCAGCGACGACCTGCCCGAACCCGTTGCGGGGCTCGACCGCCAGATCGCCCTCACGCGCCTGATCCTGCAATGGAGCGCGGCGCTGAAGCAGGCCCTTCTGCCTATTCCGGGTGAAGCGGGCGCCGAGCCGTTGCTGATTCCCTCTTCGCCCGGCGATGCGGCGGGGCTCGCGGCCGAACTCGGCAATTTCCTGGATGGCCTGCAAATCGACCGGGTGCCGCCGGAGGCAATCCTCAATCTCGGCGAGAGCCATGCCGGGCTCTATGACAAATATTGGGACATCACGCTGCGCTTCCTCGAGATCGCCACCCTGCATTGGCCCGAGCATCTCAAGGAGATCCGCCGCAGCGACGCCGTGCTGCTGCGCAATGCCCGCATGGAGCGCGAGGCCGCCAGGCTTGCCGAGCGCCCCAAGACGGGCCCGGTGATCGTGGCCGGTTCGACCGGCTCCATCCCGGCCACCCGCGACCTCATCAAGGCGGTTGCCGCCCATCCCCGGGGCGCCGTCGTCCTGCCGGGGCTCGATCTCGACCTCGATGCCATCGGTTGGAACGCCATCGGCAAGGGCGAGGGAGCTCCCGGCCATCCCCAGGCCGGGCTTGCCGCCTTGCTGGCCGATATCGGCGCAGAACGCGCCAGTGTCACCGAACTCGCCTCGACGCCCGCGCCCCTGGCGCTGCGTGCGGCCCTGGTGTCGCAGGCCTTGCGGCCGGCCGAGACCACGGATCTGTGGACCGGCCAGCACCATGCCGATCCCGTGGCGGTGGCCGAGGCCTTTGCCGGTATCGCCCTGATCGAAGCGGCGCATGAGGGCGAGGAAGCCCTGGCGGCTGCCCTGGTGTTGCGCGAAGCCCTGACGGTGCCTGGCCGCAAGGCGGCCCTGGTGACGCCGAACCGCCAGCTTGCCGAGCGCGTGGTCACCGAACTCGGCCGCTGGGGCATCGAGGCCGATGACAGCGCCGGCCAGCCGCTGACGCAAACCCCGCCCGGCCTGTTTGCGCGCCTGGTGCTCGACGCCGCGCTGCATGATTTCGATCCCGTCACCCTGCTGTCCCTGCTCAAGCATCCGCTCGCGCGCCTTGGCCTGCCCCGTGCGGATCTGGAGCGGGCGGTGACGGCACTGGAGATCGGCGCCTTGCGCGGTCCCAGGCCGGCCGGCGGTCCGGCCGGCCTCGCGGCAGCCCTGGCGCTCGGCAAGGCCTCGCTCGGCGATCCCCATTGCCCGCCCGCCCGGCTGGCCCTCGGCGAGGAGGATTGGGCTGGGGCGGAGGCCGTGATCGAGGCCCTGGTGGTCAGGCTCGAACCCTTCGCGGCGTTGCTGCGCCAGTCCGATCCCCTGCCGGCCGCCAGCTTCTTTGCCGCACATCGCACCGCCGTCGAGGCGCTGGGGGAAGCGGCGCCTGGCGAAACCGATGCGCTCGGGGAAGGCGAGGCGGGAGAGGCGCTTGCGGGCTTCCTCGACGATCTCGGCACCATCACCCCCGAGGCCCTTGCCTTGCCGGCGCATGAATATCCCGGCCTGTTCGCGGCTCTGATCGCCGGGCGCTCGGTGCGGGGCGGCGACCCCAAGCATCCGCGCATCGCCATCTACGGCTTGCTGGAAGCCCGCCTGCTGCCGGTCGACCGGCTGGTGCTGGCGGGGCTCGACGAGAGCGTCTGGCCGCCCGACGTCAAGACAGATCCCTGGCTGAACCGGCCGATGCGGGCGGCGATCGGCCTCTCGCCGCCGGAAAAGCGTATCGGCCTTGCCGCGCACGACTTCGAGCAGGCGCTCGGCTATGGCGACGTGGTGATCACGCGCTCGCTCAAGCGCGGCGGTTCGCCCAGCGTGCCGTCGCGCTGGCTGCAGCGGCTCGGGGCCTTCCTGGGCCCAGCCTTCGACGCCATGCGCAGGCAGGGCGAGCATTATTGCGCCCTCGCGCGCCAGCTCGATGCGGCGGAAGGGCCGCCACCCGTGCTCGGCGCGCCCAAGCCGACTCCGCCTCTCGCCCTGCGTCCGACCCGCCTGTCGGTCACCCAGATCGAGCACCTCGTGCGCGATCCCTATACGATCTACGCCCGCCACATCCTCAAGCTCGAACCGCTGGACGAGATCGCCATGCCGCCCGGAGCGGCTGAAAGAGGCACGCTGATCCATGGCGCGCTCGAGCGTTTCGCCGCCCTGTGCGCCGATGGCGTGCCGCCGGATGCCCTCGCGCTGATGATGGCTGTAGGCGAGGAGCTCTTCGTCCCCCTCGCCGATTTTCCCGAGGTCCTGGCCTTCTGGCGGCCGCGCTTTGCGGCCATCGCCGAATTCCTGGTGGAATGGGAGCGCGAGCGCCGGCCACGCCTTGCCCGCGTGCTCAGCGAAATTCCCGGCAAGCTCGCCTGGCCGACCCTGGCCGAGAGATCCTTCACCTTGTCCGCCCGCGCCGACCGCATCGAAGTCGCTGCCGATGGCCGGGTCGCCATCCTCGACTTCAAGACCGGCCAAGCCCCGACCGCCAGGCAGGTCGAGACGGGGCTCGCGCCGCAATTGGCGCTGGAAATGGCGATGCTGCTCGAGGCTGGGTTCAGCGGCATGCCGGCGCCTCAGGCGTTGGGCGATCCCGCCATCGTGCATCTTGCCGGCGGCGTCAAGGGGCCGAGCGAGAAACCGCTGATCTTCAAGGATACCACGCCGATCGAGGTCGCCCTGCAGAGCCTCGAACGGCTCAAGGCGTTGATCGACCGCTTCGAGAATGAGGAGACGCCCTACGCCTCGCTGCTGCACCCGATGTTCAAGGGGCGGCGCTATGGCGATTACGACCATCTCGCCCGGGTGCGCGAATGGTCCGTCAGCGCGGAGGAAGCATGACCCCGCGCAAGCCTTCCGCCGATACGGTTCACAACCAGCGCCTGGCCTCCGACCCCTCGCTGTCGGCCTGGGTGTCGGCCAATGCCGGATCGGGCAAGACCACCGTGCTGACGCGGCGTGTCATCCGCCTTTTGCTCGCCGGGGTCGATGCCTCCGCCATCCTCTGCCTCACCTTCACCAAGGCCGCCGCAGCGAACATGCAGAACCGCATCTTCGCCACGCTCGGCCAATGGGCCGTCGAGGAGGAGGGCAAGCTGGTCGCCGCGATCGAGGGCATCACCGGCTTCAAACCTGACGCAGCCGGCCTCAAGCGCGCACGCCAGCTCTTCGCGGCGGCGATCGAGACGCCCGGCGGCCTGAAGATCCTCACCATCCATGCCTTCTGCGAGCGTGTGCTGCACCTCTTCCCCTTCGAGGCCAATGTCCCCGCACAGTTCTCGGTGCTGGACGACAGGGCCGCGCGCGAATTGCTCGACACGGCCCGCACCAGCCTGATCCTGGAGGCGAACGCGCATCCCGAAGGCGGGCTCGGCCGCGCTATGGCGCGCCTCCTGGAGGATACCGGCGAGGGCGCCTTCGACGGGCTGCTCGCCGAGATCACCTTCGAGCGCGAAGCGCTGCGTCCCTTCCTGGGCGAGAAGGGCGCCGCGGACGCCCTCGACCAGTTGCGCGGCCTGCTCGAACTGGCGGAGGGCGAAAGCGTCGCCGCGATCGAGGCCGAGATCGACGAGGCCTCGATCCCCTTCAGCGAATGGGCGGCGATCGAGGCCGCTATGCGGGACTATGACGGCAAGCGCATCCTCGATCTGGCCGACAGGCTCGGCGCTGCCATCGCGGCGGCGCCGGCACGGCGTGCCGAGGCCTGGCGCGCTATCTACCTCACCGGTGCCGGCGAGGCGCGCTCGGCCAATGCCTTCCTGGTCAAGGATTTCGCCAAGGACTACCCCGCCTATGCCGAGCAGCTCCTTGCCGAGCTGGAGCGCATCGCCGGGCTGCTGCTGCGGCGCAAGGCGGCCTCGGCCTATGAGCGCAGCGAGGCGCTGATCACTGTCGCTGCCGCCCTGCTCGGTCGCTACAAAGCCGGCAAAGTCATGCGGGCGGCGCTCGATTTCGACGATCTCGTGCAGAAAACAGCCGAGCTTCTTGGTAGGGCTGAATCAGCATGGGTACACTACAAGCTCGATCGCGGCATCGACCATATCCTGGTCGACGAGGCTCAGGATACCAGCCCTGCCCAATGGCATATCATCGCCAAACTGGCAGAAGAGCTCACCTCTGTCACAGGCGCGCGCAGCGAACGGCGCACCATCTTCGCGGTGGGAGACGAGAAGCAGTCGATCTTCTCGTTCCAGGGCGCCGCGCCGGCGGAATTCGCCCGCATGCGCAGCCATTTCCGACGCAAGGTGGATGAAGCCGAGGAGCGTTTCGAGGCGATCGAGCTCAAGCAGTCCTTCCGCTCGACGCCCGACATCCTCAGGGCGGTCGACCATGTCTTCGCCGCCGCCGACAATCGCCGCGGCCTGTCTTCGGACGACGTCGCCACCGTGCATGAGACCGTGCGGGCCCTCGATCCCGGCCGCGTCGAGGTCTGGCCGGTGGAAAAGCCGCAACCGGCGGCCGAGATCACCGCCTGGGACGCGCCGTTCGACGAGACGCCCGTCACCAGCCCGGTGGTACGGCTGGCCCGCAAGATCGCCGCCGAGGTCGCGAGCCTGATCCGCGAAGGCGATCCCGCAACGGGCGCGAGCTACGATGCCGGCGACGTCATGGTGCTGGTGCGCAGCCGCAACGCCCTGTTCGAGGCGGTGATACGCGCCCTGAAATTCGCCGGCGTGCCGGTGGCCGGCGCCGACCGCATCGTGCTGACGGACCATATCGCCGTGATGGACCTGATGGCGCTCGCCCGTTTCGTGCTGCTGCCGGCCGACGACCTGACACTGGCGACGGTGCTCAAGACCCCGCTGATCGGGCTCGACGACGAGGATCTCATCCGCCTGGCGCCGGGCCGCAAGGGCACGCTCTGGACCGCCCTGGGCGAAGCGTCGCGGGAGGATGAGCGCTTCGCCGCCGCCTTTGGCCGCCTCGCGGCCTGGCGCGCGGAGGCGGCCGGCAAGACGCCCTTCGCCTTTTTCGCCGACATCCTGGCGCGTGATGGCGGCCGGCGCATCATGCTCGCCCGCTTCGGCGCGGAGGCCGCCGATGCGCTGGACGAATTCCTGCGCGTGGCCGGCGATTATGAGCGGGCCAACACGGCCAGCCTGCAGGGCTTCCTCGCCTGGCTCGCCGAGGCCAAGGCCGAGATCAAGCGCGACATGGACGTGGCGCGCGGCGAAGTGCGCGTGATGACGGTGCATGGTTCAAAGGGGTTGGAGGCGCGCGTTGTCATCCTGGCCGACACCTGCAGCGCGCCGGACGGCCGGCACGATCCCAAGCTGTTTTTCCTGCAGGCGCCGGGAAAGCCTGCGGGTAGCGAGATCCCGGTCTGGTCGCCCAGCAAGACTGCGGACCCGGCGCCGGTCGCCGCCGCCCGCGATGCGATCCGGGCCGAGAACGAGGCCGAGCACCGCCGCCTGCTCTATGTCGCCCTGACGCGGGCCGAGGACCGGCTGGTCATTGCCGGCTTCGAGGGCGCCACCGCGCGGCGGCCGGGCAACTGGTACGACATGATCGCCGAGGCCCTGCGTGCGGCGGGCGCCAGGATCGAACCCGATGGCGAAGGTGAGAGGCTGGTTTATGAGCCGACGCCGCGGCGTGCGGTCGAAGGCCGGCCGGCAAGGGATGAGGAAGCGGCGGTACCGGCCCCGGCCTGGCTGCGCCAGAAGGCGGTGGCGGAGCGGGCCGAGGAGGTCGCTCTCAGCCCGTCCGAGACGGAGCATCCCGAAGAGTTGGCCGGGGTGGCGGGAGCCTTGCCGGCCGATCCCCGCACCCTGCGGCGTGGGGCGCTGATCCACGCTTTGCTGCAATATCTGCCCGATATCGAGGCGTCGGTACGTCGCGACCAGGCCCTCGCCTTCCTCGGCCGGGCGGCAGCGCAATGGCCGGAGGACCACCAGGCCTGGGCCGAGGAGGCCCTGGCGGTGCTGGCCCTGCCTGATCTCGCACCGCTCTTTGCACCCGGTAGCCGCGCCGAGGTTGCCCTTGCAGGCCGCATCATCAGGCCGGGCCGGGCCGACTATGCCGTGTCCGGGCGGATCGACCGACTGGCCGTCGGGTCGGACACGGTCTGGATCGTCGACTTCAAGACCAACCGCCAGCCGCCGCGGGGGCTCGACGCGGTGCCGCAGGCCTATCTCGGCCAGCTCGGGCTCTACCGGCACCTGATGCTGCGGCTCTATCCGGGCAAGGAGGTGCGGGTCGCCCTGGTCTGGACCGCGACGGCCGCGATCTCGGAATTGCCGGCAGAGCGGCTGGAAGAGGCCGTGCAGGTGATTGTGGGGTGATTCCATACGCGGTGCGATACCCCTCATCCGGCTGCCGCCACCTTCTCCCGCAAGGGGAGAAGGGACTCGGGTGGTTCAAGTCGAGTTCAACCGGAGGGTCTTAAGGTGCCGCATCCAGAGCCCAATAAGCTCCCTTCTCCTCTTGCGGGACCCGGCACTTTCCTATGGAAGTGCCTTGGGTGGCGGCAGCCGGACGAGGGGAGAGGCTCCATCTAAGCCGCTCCTACCTCCCTCACCGGCCTGATGATGCAATCGCGTGTCTGGTCGAGCTCGTCGAGTTCGGCGGCGTGTCGCTGGCCCCAGTCGCACAGGGCCAGCAGCACCGGTTCGAGGCTCTGGCCGAGCGGGGTCGCCGAATAGTCGACGCGCGGCGGAACCTGCCGGAAGATCTCGCGATGGACGAGGCCGTGCTCTTCCATCTCGCGCAATTGCTGGATCAGCACCTTCTGGCTGATCTCGGGCACCAGCCGCTTCAGCTCAGAAAGGCGCTTGGGGCTGTCCAACAGGTAATAGAGGATCACCGCCTTCCAGCGGCCCGAGATCACCTTGAGGGCCCGCTCGACCGGCAGCATAGGCAGGCGCTTGATCAGCTCCGTCATGGTTACCTTCGGGTCTGTATGGCACGAAAGAGTGTGTAGAGACGAGAAGGAGAATAGCACAGAACCGGGGCATTCGAGACCAGCATCCGGTGATCCCATGCAAGCCATTCGTTTGAGCCGCTTCGGCGCTCCCGACGTCCTCGAGCCCGTCGAACTGTCCGTCCCCGCTCCTGGCAAGGGCGAGGCGCTGAT
This sequence comes from Labrys sp. E2SS-1L, assembly GCF_057073705.1. Classification (NCBI taxonomy): domain Bacteria; kingdom Pseudomonadati; phylum Pseudomonadota; class Alphaproteobacteria; order Hyphomicrobiales; family Xanthobacteraceae; genus Labrys; species Labrys sp. E2SS-1L. The sequence goes on from NZ_CP172712.1 coordinate 1,414,710, forward strand.
CCGCATGCAGGCAGCGGGCGTGAACTATTTCGAGGTGCTGATGCGCCAGGATCGCTATGCCGTGACACCCGGACTGCCGATGGTGATGGGTGTCGAGGTGGCTGGCGTCGTCGAGGCCCTCGGCCCGAGCGCTGCGGGGCCGGCGCCCGGTACGCGCGTGGCCGCGCCGCTCTTCGCCATGGGCCGGGCCGGCGGCTATGCGCAGTTCGCCCTGGCCGACGCCGCCTCGCTGGTGCCGCTTCCCGAAGACTTGTCGTTCGAGGCGGCAACCGCCCTGATGGTGCAGGGATTGACGGCCCTGCACCTTCTTCGCCGCAGCCCGCCACGGGGCAAGTCGATCCTGGTCAACGCCGCGACCGGCGGGGTGGGATCGCTGCTCGTCCAACTCGCCCGCAATGCTGGTGCGCGGCAGGTGATCGCTGCCGCCGGTTCGCCGGAGAAGCTCGATCTTGCCCGATCCCTCGGTGCCGATGCCGGCGTCGATTATCGCAGCGCCGGCTGGGTCGACCAGGTGCTGGCGGCGACGCAGGGAGGTGGCGTCGACATCGTCTATGACCTTGTCGGCGGGGCGCAGACCGGTGCCTGCCTGGAAGCGCTCGCTCCAAGCGGCGAACTCGTCTGCACAGCCATGGGACGGTTCGAACTCGGCCGGCCGGAGATCGAAGCCCTGCTCGGACGCAACCAATCCGTGAAAGGTTTCGCCCTGCTGCCCCTGCTGGCGCCCGATACGCTGCGTGCCGATCTCGGCGACCTCTTCGCCCAGGCCGCGGCGGGCTCGCTCGAGGTCACGATCGGTGGCCGCTTCCCGCTGGCCCAGGCCGCCGAGGCGCATGAGAGCGTGCAGTCGCGCCGGAGTATGGGGAAGGTTGTCCTGATCCCCTGAGGGCGAGCCTCAGCCCAGCAGCAGGCTGTCGTCGTCGAGCTGTTCGCCGCGTACCTTGCTGAACAGTTTCAGCAGATCTGGGACATCGAGGCCCTTGCGATGCTCGGCGTCGAGATCGAAGGCGACCTGGCCTTCATGCAGCATCACCGTGCGGGTACCGTAATCGAGCGCGTGGCGCATCGAATGGGTCACCATCAGCGCGGTGAGCTGCTGTTCCTCGACGATCTTGCGGGTGAGTTCCAGCACGAAGTCGGCGGTGCGCGGATCGAGCGCCGCCGTATGCTCGTCGAGGAGCAGGATCTTCATGCCTGTCAGCGTCGCCATCAAGAGGCTGACAGCCTGACGCTGACCGCCGGAGAGCAGGCCCATGGAATCGCCGAGGCGATTTTCCAGGCCGAGGCCGAGCACGGAAAGCTTGTCGCGGAACACCGCGCGGCGGCTTCCGCTCAGCGAAGCGCCGAGACCGCGCGAGCGGCCACGCGCGAAGGCGAGTGCCATGTTCTCCTCGATCGACAGCCTCTCGCAGGTGCCGGCCATCGGATCCTGGAACACGCGTGCGATCAAGCTGGCGCGGCGCGGCGTCGGCCAGCGCTGCACGTCGACGCCCTCGATGACGATGCGGCCGCGCTCGGCCTGGGCATCGCCGCTCAGGACGTTGAGCAGCGTGGATTTGCCGGCGCCGTTGGAGCCGATCACGGTGACGAACTGGCCGGTCGGGATGGTCAGCGAAAGTCCCCGCAGCGCCCGGTTTTCCAGCGGCGTTCCGCGGCCGAAGGTGACGTGGATGTCCTTGATCTCGATCATCGCCGCCTCCTTACTTGGACGCTGATTTCGGCGCGGGCGAGAAGATCGCGCGCAGGCGGGGGAACTGGCTCGGCAGGATCAGCGCCAGGCCGACCAGCACCGAGGTCACCAGGTTCTGATCGCTCGAATTGAGCCCGATGGTGCGCGACCACTCGGAATTGAGCGCCAGCGCGATGGCGAGGCGATAGAGGATGGCGCCGACGATGCAGGCGACCAGCAGCCAGGCGATCGAGCGGGTACGGAACAGGGTTTCGCCGAGGATCACCGCAGCGAGGCCGCCGACGATGGTGCCGGTGCCGAGCGTGATGTCGGCAAAGCCGCTGGTCTGGGCGAACAGGGCGCCGGCGAGGGCGACGAGGGCGTTGGAGATCGCCATGCCGACATAATTGTGCAGCTGGGTGGAGACGCCCTGCGCCCGCGCCATGCGCGGATTGGCGCCGGTCGCCCGCATGGCGAGGCCGAATTCGGAATTGAGAAACCAGCTGAGCAGCGCCCAGACGACCAGCACGATCACGCCGAGCATCCAGACCTTGAGCTGATAGGAGGGCGGAGCCCAGCCCAGGATCGCCGTCAGATGGTCGCGCGTCCAGGTTACCAAAGTCTCCTGGTTGAGCAGGGGAACGTTGGGCTTGCCCATGATGCGCAGATTGATCGAGTAGAGCGCCGTCATGGTCAGGATGCTGGCCAGCAATTGCAGGATGCGGAAGCGGATGTTGAGCCAGGCCGTCATCGCCCCGGCCAAGGCGCCGGCGACGATGGCGAGCGCCGTGGCCGAGAAGGGATCGAGGCCGGCGACGATGGCGGCGGCGGCCGTCGCGGCGCCCAGGGGGTAGGAACCGTCAACCGTCAGGTCGGGAAAGTCGAGCACCCGGAACGACAAAAACACGCCCAGCGCGATCAGCGCATAGATCAGGCCGATTTCAATCGAACCGATAAAAGCGAAAAGGCTCATGCATCAATCCCAACGGAATAGCGGGTCACGGGTGAATTGCGACGGCCCTGGTGCTCGACCGATCGGGCGTCATTGCGAGCGTAGCGAAGCAATCCAGGACCGGAATGCGTTGTACGCGGATGTGTGGATTGCTTCGCTACGCTCGCAATGATGCATGAGTCAATCACTACCGCCCGCGGATACTACTTTGCGACGTCCTTGGCACGAGCCAATACGGCTTGCGGCAGGGGCGCTCCCATCTTCTCGGCTGCCTTGGAGTTGACGACCAGGCTGACGCCCTTGGAGTTCTCGACCGGGATGTCGCCCGGTTTCTCGCCCTTGAGGATACGGGCCGCGACATGGCCGGCCTGGCGGCCGATCTCGAACTGGTCGAGGCCGAGGGCGGCGACCGCGCCGCGTCCGACGCTGTCGGGATCGCTGGCGAACACCGGAAGGCGGCTGTCGAAGCCGACCTGCAGCACCGATTCCAGCGCCGACACCACCAGATTGTCGTTAGGGATGTAGATCGCATCGGCCTTGCCCACCAGATTCTGGGCAGCCGAACCAACGTCGGAGGATTTGGTGGCCGGCGAGGGCAGGATCTCGAAGCCGCGTTCACCCGCCAGCTTGCGCAGGGCCTCGATCACCGACAGGCTGTTGACCTCGCCGGAATTGTAAACGACGCCCACGACTTTGGCCTTGGGCAGGACTTCCTTGATGAGGTCGAGCTGGCCGGCAGCCGGCGGAAAGTCGCTGACGCCGGTGATGTTGCCACCGGGCTTGTCGAGGGCCTTGATCAATTGAGCGCCGAGCGGATCGGTGACCGCGGCGAAGACGACGGGGATGTCCTTGGTCGCCGCGGCGACGGCCTGGGAGGAGGGCGTGGTGATCGGCACGATCACGGCCGGGGCCTCTCCGACGAATTTCTGGGCGATCTGGGCTGCTGTCGCCGGGTTGCCCTGGGCGGATTCGTAGAGGACGGTGATGGCCTCACCCTCGGCGTAACCCTTGTCCTTGAGGCCGGCCTTCACGCCCTCGCGGATGGCGTTGAGCGAGGGATGCTCGACAATGGCGGTGATGGCGACCACGGGCTTGTCCGCGGCAGCGGCCGCCTGGATCAGGCTGCCTTGGGCCAGGCTGGCGAGAAGAGCGGCGGCAAGGCCGAGGGAGCGGAGGGGGATCATGGCGCGGCGTGCTCGGAATGGGTTGATCTTACGAGGGCGGCTGCGCGTGGCGCGGCCGCTTTTCCGGTTATACGGATCCGGATTACTTGACGGCAGTCACTTGACGACCGTCTTGGCCTTGGCGACCAGATCGGCAGGCAGCGTCACACCCATCGGACCGGCGGTCTTCTGGTTGAGGAAGAGGTCGGTGGCGGAGGGAACGGCGACGGGAATGGCGCTGGGCTTTTCGCCCTTGAGGATACGCACCACCATCTCGCCGGCCAGGACGCCGGACTTGAAATAGTCGACGCCGATGGAAGCCACCGCGCCGCGCTCGACGCCGTTGGTGTCACCGGAGAAGACGGGGATCTTGTTTTCTGTACCGACCGTGATCACCGCTTCCAGGGCCGAGACCACGAGATTGTCGGTGGGCACGAAGATGGCGTCGGCCTTGCCGATCAGGCTCTGCGCCGCGGCGCCGACATCGGCCGACTTGGTGGCCGGTGCCTCGATCGTCTCGAAGCCGAGGGCGGCGGTTGCCTTTTTCATATTCTCGAGCTGCACGACCGAATTGGCCTCGCCCGGATTGTAGATGAAGCCGATCTTCTTGGCGTTGGGGGCGATCGCCTGGATCAGCTTGAGCTGGTCGGGCATCGGGGTCGCATCGGTCACACCGGTGACGTTGCCCTCGGGCTTGGCCGGATCCTTGACGAGCTGGGCGGCGACGGGATCGGTCACGGCGGTGAACACGATCGGAATGTCCTTGGTGGCGGCCAAGGCGGCCTGGGCCGACGGCGTGGCGATGCCGACGATCACGTCCGCTTTCTCGCCGACATATTTCTGTGCGATCTGCGCGGCAGTCGCCGGGCTGCCCTGCGCCGTCTCGAACTGGAAGTTGAGGGTATCGCCATCCTTGTAGCCGGCATCCTCCAGCGCCTTCTTGACACCGTCACGGGCGGCATTGAGGGCCGGATGCTCGACGATCGAGGTGACGGCCACGGTCTTCTTGTCGGCAGCAAAGGCGACGCTGCCGAGGAGGGCGAGTGCCACGCCGGCTACGAGTGTCAAACGATTGATACGCATGTGGTTGTTTCCCCCTTGCTCGCGAATTTCCCGCCGGGTGACGGCCATTCGGGGCTTGTAAGGCACAACCGATCAACCAAACGCTGCGGCAATGCAAGATGCTCATGCGCCGGAAAGGGGAAAAATTCACCAAACAAGCAAGGGCACCCGTTTAGGCGCCCTTTTTGGAAAGATTATTAAGCTGGAACGGTCCAACGCGAAATCTTGCCTGTGTATCGCTGGTACCAATTTTGCTGCCCGAACAGCTTTCGGCCGAGCGGTGTCAGGTCGGCCCATGCAATCTTTTCTTCGCCGACGGTGCTGCGGTCCGAAGACCGGCACACCAGTTTGACGCGCCTTTCCCGGTGTGCCGGTCTTCAGACCGGCATGGGCCTCCGATGTTGGCGGGGGGCCTGAAAAGAAAGGGCGCGAACCCTGAAGGTCGCGCCCTTTCTGCAATCGTGATGGCTCCAAGAGCCGGCTGAAAGCCGGCGGTCCCGGGCTTACTTCTTCTCGGTGCGGGCGCGCAGGGCGGCGCCGAGAATGTCGCCGAGCGAGGCGCCGGCGTCCGAAGAACCGTAAGCGGCAATCGCTTCCTTCTCTTCGGCCATTTCCAGAGCCTTGATCGAGACCTGGACCTTGCGGGCCTTGCGGTCGAACTGGATGACGCGGGCGTCAACCTTTTCGCCGGCAGCGAAGCGCTCGGGGCGCTGATCGGCGCGATCGCGGGCCAGATCGCCACGGCGGATGAAGGCCGTGAGGTCGGTGCCGGTGATCTTGACGTCGATGCCACCTTCCTTGACGTCGGTGACTTCGCAGGTGACGACCTGGTTCTTCTTCAGTTCGCCGGCATCGACGAAGGGGTCACCCGCAAGCTGCTTGATGCCCAGCGAGATGCGCTCCTTCTCGACGTCCACGTCGAGCACCACGGCCTTGACCATGTCGCCCTTGCGGAAGTCGTCGATGACCTGCTCGCCCGGACGGTTCCAGTCGAGGTCGGAGAGATGGACCATGCCGTCCACATCGCCGTCGAGGCCAATGAACAGGCCGAACTCGGTCTTGTTCTTGACTTCGCCTTCGACCACCGAGCCGTTCGGGTGCTTGTCGGCAAAATCTTCCCAGGGGTTGGAAAGGGTCTGCTTGAGGCCGAGCGAGATGCGACGCTTGATCGGGTCGACCTCGAGGATCTGCACTTCCACTTCCTGCGAGGTGGAAACGATCTTGCCGGGGTGGACGTTCTTCTTGGTCCACGACATTTCGGAAACGTGGATCAGGCCTTCGATGCCCGGCTCCAGTTCCACGAACGCGCCGTAGTCCGTGATGTTGGTCACGCGGCCGGTGAACTTGGCCTGCAGCGGGTACTTGGCGTCGATGCCCAGCCACGGATCGGCCTGGAGCTGCTTCATGCCCAGCGAGATGCGGTGCGTCTCGTGGTTGATCTTGATGATCTTGACCTTGACCTGCTGGCCGATGGTCAGAAGCTCCGTCGGATGGTTCACGCGGCGCCATGCAATGTCGGTGACATGCAGGAGGCCGTCGATGCCGCCCAGGTCAACGAACGCACCGTAATCGGTGATGTTCTTGACCACGCCGTCGACCACCTGACCCTCTTCGAGGTTCTGGACGATCTCGTGACGCTGCTCGGCGCGGCTCTCTTCGAGGACCGTGCGGCGGGAGACGACGATGTTGCCGCGGCGGCGATCCATCTTGAGGATCTGGAAGGGCTGCGGAACGTTCATCAGCGGGGTGACGTCGCGGATCGGACGGATGTCGACCTGGCTGCGCGGCAGGAAGGCCACGGCGCCGTCGAGATCGACGGTGAAACCACCCTTGACCTGGTTGAAGATGACGCCGTCGACCTTTTCATTGGCCTCGAACGACTTCTCCAGCTTGATCCAGCTTTCTTCGCGGCGAGCCTTGTCACGCGAGATGACGGCTTCGCCCAGCGCATTTTCGATGCGCTCGAGATAGACCTCGACCTCGTCGCCGACCTTGAGCGCGCTGTCGCGGCCCGGGCCGTTGAATTCCTTCAGAGCTACGCGGCCTTCGGTCTTGAGGCCGACATCGATGACCGCGAGGTCCTTCTCGATGGCGACGACGATACCCTTGACGACCGAACCTTCGGCCATATCGCCGGTGCCGAATGCTTCGTCGAGCATCGCGGCGAAATCTTCACGCAGCACGTTTTCCTGTACGGACATATGTTTTCCTGGCGCCGGCGGTTGGTGTTGATCATCGTTTCCGGAAAGCGGCAGGGCTGCTGGAGCAGCCACAGGCGGAGTGTTTTGAGAAAAAACACACCCGGCCGGCGCAAGGCCCGCAAGGCGGAAACGTCTTTCTGGTCTATTTTTCGAACGCCCGTCACATCTGCAATGACGGCTGAGCGTCAGATGGGCGGTTCCATATCAAGATGGAAGGGGCGGAGCAAGGCAAAAGGCGAATTTTTGCCGTTTTCCGGCCGGGAATCCTGCAAAAAAAGCCGAGGGACGCAGCGAGCGGGCGAGCGGGCTCCGATTAGTCCGGCATCGCCTGCTGCAGCACGCTGGGGGCGCCCGTGCGATAGTCCTCGCGCAGGGGATGGAAGACGTCCATCGTCCGGCAGGCCGTCAGGGCCCGGCCGGAATGCGGGGCGTTGGGTGGCACCACGGCGACCATGCCCGGCTTTAGCACCGTGGTAAGGCCGTCGACGGTGACTTCCAGCTCGCCTTCGAACTGATGCACCACCTGTTCATGCGGATGGGAATGCAGGGGCAACGTGGCACCGGCATCGATCTGCCAGAGCACGAAGGTCATCGAGCCCGAATGCATGAAGCGACCGTGGAAGCCCGGAATGACCGTGCGAGGCTCGATCTTGTCCCAGTCGAAGAGGGTGTCGGGCATGGAAATCCCCTGGATGCCTGCGATCCCGGAATTCACGCCTTCTCGCGCAAGCTCTCCAGGGCCTTCCTGACCAGGGGATCGATGCCCTCGCCGCCGGCATCCAGATGTTCGAAGATCTGGTTGCGCATGCGGGGTTCCCAGAATTTGCGGATATGCTCGGCGATGCCGGGCACCCGCACTTCCTCGCGCTGGGACGCGAAGAACAGGCCGATCTGGTTGGCCATCCTCACCAGCTTGGCGGAGGGGTCATGTGCGTGGCCCTCATGCGCGGCTTCATCATGCGACATGGGCGAGTTTCTCCGGAACGATACGGTGGGGATGGGTGAAGATCTCGAAGCCGTCGGAGCGGGCGATGCCGACCAGCGTGATGCCGGCCTCCTCGGCAGTGCGGATGGCGAGGGCCGTGGGGGCGGAGACCGCCACCACGATGGAGGCACCCATCGCGGCCGATTTCTGCACCATTTCCACCGAGATCCGGCTGGTGAGGACGACGATGCCCGGCAGGCCTTGCGGTGCGGGAGCGATGGAACGCCGGGCCAGCGCGCCGGCGAGCTTGTCGAGCGCATTGTGCCGGCCGACATCCTCGCGCAGGGCGACGAGGCCGTCGGCTTTGGTCCAGAAGGCTGCAGCGTGCACGGCGCGGGTCTGGTGGTTCAGTATCTGGGCGGGCGCGAGTGAAGCGAGGGCGGTTTCGATATCGGCGGGTGACAGCTTGAGGTCACCGGCGACCGGCTGCGGCTTGCGCACCGCCTCGGTCAGGCTGTCGATGCCGCACAGGCCGCAGCCCGTGGGCCCGGCCAGCATGCGCCGACGGGCGGCGAGCGCGGCGCCTCGATCGCCCTTCAGCCACATACGAAGTTCGACACCTTCCTCGTAATCGACGCGTTCGAACTCGGTGACGTCGTCGAGCGAGGCAATGATGCCTTCGGTGAGGGAGAAGCCGTAGGCGAAGTCCTCGAGATCGACAGGGCTTCCCATCATCACGGCATGGGAACCGCCATCATAGACCAGCGAGATCGCCATCTCCTCGGGAACCATGCGCTCGCCTGGCGTGAACATGCCGTCACGCCAGGCAAAGCGGGAGATGGTGCGGACGGGATCGGTCATGGTGTTCTTCTCCTTCTCCCCCTGTGGGAGAAGGTGGCCGAAAGCCGGATGAGGGGTTGGATCAACCTCTCAACCCCTGATTTCAGCAATATGATCTGCATAGGTCACGAGACCCCTCATCCCCCTGCCGGGACCTTCTCCCGCAAGGGGAGAAGGGTGCTGTCCTCACTCCGCCGCGATGCGACGCGAATTCTTCGCCATCGCCTCATATTCCTCCTGCCATTGCGACGGGCCGTTGGAAGGCATGACCTGAACCGCCGTCACCTTGTATTCGGGGCAATTGGTCGCCCAGTCCGAGAAGTCGGTGGTGATGACGTTGGCCTGCGTCGAGGGATGGTGGAAGGTGGTGTAGACCACACCCGGCGCCACGCGATCGGTGATGGTGGCTCGCAGCGAGGTCGAACCAGAGCGGCTTTCCAGGCGCACCCAGTCATGCTCGCGAATGCCACGCTGCTCGGCGTCGTGCGGATGGATTTCCAGCACATCCTCCTCGTGCCACATCGAGTTTTCGGTACGCCGGGTCTGCGCGCCGACATTGTACTGCGACAGGATGCGGCCGGTGGTGAGCAGCAGCGGGAAGCGTGCCCCGGTGCGCTCGTCGGTCGGGATGTATTCGGTAACCATGAAGCGGCCTTTGCCGCGGACGAAATGGTCGATATGCATGATCGGCGTACCCTCGGGCGCCTTGTCGTTGCAGGGCCACTGCACCGAGCCGTCCTGCTCCAGCTTCTCGTAGGAGACGCCGGCGAAGGAGGGTGTGAGCCGCGCGATCTCGTCCATGATCTGCGAGGGATGCTCGTAGGGCATGGGGAAGTCCATGGCTTCGGCGATCAGCAGCGTGACCTCCCAGTCGGCATAGCCGGCCTTGGGGGCCATCACCTTGCGCACACGCTGGATGCGGCGCTCGGCATTGGTGAAGGTGCCGTCCTTCTCCAGGAAGGAGGAGCCGGGCAGGAAGACATGGGCGTAGTTGGCGGTCTCGTTCAGGAAGAGATCCTGCACGACGACGCACTCCATGGCGGCCAAGCCCGCCGTGACATGCTTGGTGTCCGGATCGGACTGCACGATGTCCTCGCCCTGCACATAGAGGCCGAGGAACGAACCCTCGACGGCGGCGTCGAGCATGTTGGGAATGCGCAGGCCCGGTTCCTTTTCCAGGTGCACGCCCCAGAATTCCTCGAACATGTGGCGCACTTCATCGCCGGCGATGTGGCGATAGCCGGGCAATTCATGGGGGAACGAGCCCATGTCGCAAGAGCCCTGCACGTTGTTCTGGCCGCGCAGCGGGTTCACGCCGACGCCGCGGCGCCCGATATTGCCGGTGGCCATGGCGAGGTTGGCGATCGCCATCACCGTGGTCGAGCCCTGGCTGTGCTCGGTGACGCCGAGGCCGTAATAGATGGCGCCATTGCCGCCGGTGGCGTAGAGGCGAGCGGCGCCGCGCACCAGTTCGGCCGGCACGCCGGTATATTTCTCCACTGCTTCCGGCGAATGCCGGGGATCGGCGACGAAGGCGGCCCAGTTCTGGAACTCGTCCCAGTCGCAGCGCTCGCGCACATAATCCTCGGCGACCAGGCCCTCGGTGACGATGACATGGGCCAGCGCCGTCACAATGGCGACATTGGTGCCCGGCAGCAGGGGCAGATGGTAATCGGCTTCGACATGCGGCGTGCGTACGATGTCGGTCTTGCGCGGATCGATGACGATCAGGCGGGCCCCTTCGCGCAGGCGCTTCTTCATGCGCGAGCCGAAGACCGGGTGGCCGTCCGTCGGATTGGCGCCGATGACGACGATGACGTCGCTGTCCTCGACCGAATCGAAATCCTGCGTGCCGGCGGAGGTGCCGAAGGTCTGGCCAAGGCCGTAGCCGGTCGGCGAATGGCAGACGCGGGCGCAGGTATCGACATTGTTGTTGCCGAAGCCACCGCGGATCAGCTTCTGGACAAGATAGGTCTCTTCATTGGTGCAGCGCGAGGAGGTGATGCCGCCGATCGAGGCCTTGCCGTGCTTGGCCTGGATGCGCTTGAACTCGGAAGCGGTGTAGGCGATCGCTTCTTCCCAGCTCACTTCCTTCCAGGGATCGGTGATCTTGGAGCGGATCATCGGCTTGAGGATGCGCTCCTTGTGAGTGGCGTAACCCCAGGCGAAGCGGCCCTTGACGCAGCTATGGCCGCGATTGGCCTTGCCGTCCTTGTAGGGCACCATGCGCACGACTTCCTCGCCGCGCATCTCGGCCTTGAAGGCGCAGCCGACGCCGCAATAGGCACAGGTCGTCACCACCGAATGCTCGGGCTGGCCGATCTCGATCACCTTGTTCTCGGTGAGGGTGGCCGTCGGGCAGGCCTGCACGCAGGCGCCGCAGGAGACGCATTCGGAATCGAAGAAGGCTTCGTCCATGCCAGGCGAGACGCGGCTTTCGAAGCCGCGGCCGGAAATGGTCAGCGCGAAGGTGCCCTGGACTTCCTCGCAGGCCCGTACGCAGCGCGAGCAGACGATGCATTTTGAGGTGTCGAAGGTGAAGTAGGGGTTGGACGTATCCTTGTCGAGGCCGAGATGGTTGTCGCCCTCATAGCCGTAGCGTACTTCGCGCAGGCCCACCGCGCCCGCCATGTCCTGCAATTCGCAATCGCCATTGGCGGCGCAGGTCAGGCAGTCGAGCGGATGGTCGGAGATGTAGAGCTCCATCACGCCCTTGCGGATCTCGGCCAGGCGAGAGGTCTGCGTCTTCACCTTGATGCCCGGCGCCACCGGCGTGGTGCAGGAGGCCGGCGTACCGTTGCGGCCTTCGATCTCGACCAGACACATGCGGCAGGAGCCCCAGGCGTCCATCATGTCGGTGGCACAGAGCTTGGGGATCTGCGTCCCCATCTCCATGGCGGCGCGCATGATCGAGGTGCCCTCGGGCACGGTGATTTCCTGGCCGTCGATGGTCAGCGTGACCATCTTCTCCGACTTGGAGAGCGGCGTGCCGTAGTCGATTTCGTGGACGAGGGACATTGACTGTCTCCTTGGCGATTATTCGGCGGCGATGCGCTGGGGCGTGCCGTGGAAATCTTCGGGGAAATGGCGGATGGCCGAGAGGACCGGATAGGGCGTGAAACCGCCGAGGGCGCAGAGCGAGCCGAACTTCATGGTCTGGCAGAGATCTTCGACGACGGCGATGTTGCGGGTCACATCCTTGCCGGCGATGATCTTCTCGATGGTTTCCTTGCCCCGGACAGCGCCGATGCGGCAGGGCGTGCACTTGCCGCAGCTTTCGATGGCGCAGAATTCCATGGCGAAACGGGCCTGGCGGCGCATGTCCACGGTATCGTCGAACACCACGATGCCGCCATGGCCGATCAGGCCGTCCTTGGCTGCGAAGGCCTCGTAGTCGAAGGGCGTGTCGAAGAGTTCGCGCGGGAAATAGGCGCCCAGGGGGCCGCCGACCTGCACGGCGCGCACGGGACGGCCGGTGAAGCAGCCGCCGCCGATATCGTCGACGAGTTCGCCCAGCGTGATGCCGAAGGCGGTCTCGAACAGGCCGCCATAATTGAGATTGCCGGCGAGCTGGATCGGCATGGTGCCGCGCGAACGGCCCATGCCGAAATCGCGGTAATGCTCGGCGCCCTCGGCCAGGATGATCGGCACGGTGGCGAGCGAGAGCACGTTGTTGATCACGGTCGGCTTGCCGAACAGGCCCTTATGGGCCGGCAGCGGCGGCTTGGCGCGTACGGTGCCGCGCTTGCCTTCCAGGCTTTCCAGCAGCGAGGTTTCCTCGCCGCAGACATAGGCACCCGCACCGGTGCGGGTTTCCATGTCGAAATCATGGGCCGAACCAAGGATGCCCTTGCCGAGCACATTGGCGCGGCGGGCCTTCTCGATGGCTGCATCCATGGCGGCGATGGCATGGGGATATTCGGAGCGGATATAGACATAGCCCTTGGTCGCACCGGTGGCGACGCCGGCAATGGCCATGCCCTCGATCAGGCAGAAGGGGTCGCCTTCCATCAGCATGCGGTCGGCGAAGGTGCCGCTGTCGCCTTCGTCGGCATTGCAGACGATGTATTTCTGTGGCCCGGCAGTGTCGGCAACCGTCTTCCACTTGATGCCGGTCGGAAAGCCTGCGCCGCCGCGGCCACGCAGGCCGGATTTGGTGACTTCGTCCACGATGGCCGATGGCCCGATGGCAATCGCCTTTTCCAGGCCCTTGAGGCCGCCATGGGCCTTGTAGTCGTCGAGGTCGCGCGGATCGACGATGCCGACGCGCGCGAAGGTCAGGCGGGTCTGACGCTTGAGGAAAGGCTGGTCTTCGGGCTTGCCTATCCGCAATTTATGGGCGCCGTCGCCGGCGAAGGCGGCGATCAGGCTGTCGGCGTCTTCCGGCTCGGCCGGGCCGTAGCCGATGCGGCCTTCAGGGGTGACCAGCTCCACCAGCGGGTCGAGCCAGGCCATGCCCCGCGAACCGTTACGGATGATCTCGATATCGAGCTTGCGGGCGATCGCTGCAACCTTGAGAGCTGCAGCGAGTTCATCGGCGCCACAGGCAACGGCGGCGGCATCGCGTGGAACGTAGATGCGCATGGTCATCGCACCACCTCTTCCAGGGCCTTGTCGAGACGCTTGGCATCGAGCCTGGCTACCAGGCGGCCGTCGATCATCGCGGCGGGGGAAATGGAGCACAGGCCGAGGCAATAGACCGGCTCGAGTGTAACGCGTCCATCCGGCGTTGTCTCGCCGAACTCGATACCGAGCTTTTCGACGAGGTGATCCGCCAGGGCTTCGCAGCCGGCGGATTGGCAGGCCTCGGCACGGCAGAGCTTGATGACATGCTCGCCGGCGGGTTCCCTGCGGAAATCATGGTAGAACGTCACCACGCCATGCACCTCGGCGCGGGAGAGATTGAGCGCTTCGGCCACCATGGGGACGGCCGGCTCGGGGACATAGCCGAAGGTTTCCACAAAGGAGTGGAGGATCGGCAGCAGCGGGCCTTCCAACGTCTGGCCTGCCGCGATGAGTTCAGCCGCGCGTGCGGTATTCCAATCTTCGTGGGCTGGCATGCCACTCTCTTTCGACTAGTTCCAGAGAGGAACAATGTGCCCTCGTTCCAACGCGATCAAGCATCAATTTTCGTCGAACGATAGAGATCTTCTATTAAGCTCCGCTCGTCACGAGAGACACTGGAAGACGGTTCGATCCGGGATCGTTCCGCGGCGGCGGACGATCCCGGATCTTCGAAAGTCAATATTGGTAGCAGACGCGCTGACGACGGATACGCCAGCCGTAATCAGTGTAGACCCGCACCCGCCGCCAGCGGCAGGCCGGTGCATAATCGTAATAGCCGTCGTCATAATAGCCGCCGCCATAACCGCCATAGAGGCCCGGCGTCATCAGCAGGGGAGCGAGTGCGAGACCGGCGCCCCAGCCCCAGCCATCGTCACGCCAGCGCCGGCCGTAGCCGCCACCATACCAGCGGCGATGACCCCAGCCGCCACCCCAACGACGGCCACCCCAGCCGCCACCGCCCCAACGGCGCCCGCCCCAACCGCCGCCGCCCCAGTGGCGGCCACCGCCGCCCCAATTGCCGCCGCCATGATGGGGAAAGAAATAGCCGTTGCTACGCGCTTCGGCCGGCGCGGTCGCTGTCATGGACGCCGCGCTCAGGGTAAGGGCCGCCAACGCGGCCACCAACAATTTACGAAACATGGAACACTCCTCGGAGAGGGAGTTCCGGCCTTCGTCGTAGCCGGGCCGGCAGGGCCTCTCCACCTGGAAATTACCTTAAGTTAACCATTAATCCAGAACAGATGAACTCTTGCTATCATCGCCGTTCATGTGGCGTTCATCTTGGCGGACATGTCCGCCTAAGATCTTGAGATCATAGCACAAAACGGCGCGTTTGTCATCGCGGGACAAAGGGCGGCAGGCGGAATGATTCCAGGCCCAGCCTCGGGCAACAGCTTCTGCGTGCAGTGGAGAAGGTGACGGTTGCCTGCAGGGCTTCAGTCGCCGCAAGTATTCGCGTTCCGATACTACCCAAGGTAGAGGCATGCCGACCATCGCCCGGTTGCGGAGGCGATCAAGCATGGCTCGGCCGCGGCAATCGCGCCATTGCAAAAGGCGGCAATTGATTGTTTCTTTTCGCTACAAATAAACTCCGGGCCGTCGGTGAGTCGTGAAAGCGTCCTGCCGCCGGCCTGACATTCGACGGGTAGAGGAAATGCAGGGTGAGCGTCCAGCCTCGGCGCGTTCCGGGATCGTCACGGCGGGAACCTGGTGTGTCGACGGCAACAAGCTGGTTGAATATTGGCCGGGCGAGGATGGCCTCGTCGAGATCCTGCACGAGGAATCGCGCGGCGGCGGTTCGGGCTGCAACCTCGCCATCGATATCAAGCGCCTGGATCCGGACATCTGGGTGGAGACGCAGGGGCTGATCGGCGAGGACGAGGATGGCCGCCTGCTCCATGCCGAAGCCGACCGCTATGGCATCGATCGCCGCCGTCTGGTGATGACGCCGGAAGCCCGCACCTTGCACACCGATGCCTATACTTCCCAGCGTAGCGGCCGGCGCACCCATATCTTCAATCCGGGTGTGGCCTCGCTGATGACGCCGGAGCATTTCGATTTCGCCGACACGAAAGGGCGCATCCTCCATCTCGGCCTGCCCGGCGTGCACAAGAAGATGGACGCGCCCTGGAACGGGGACGCCAATGGCTGGCTGACCGTGCTGCGCATGGCGAGGCAGGCCGGCCTCATCACCAATCTGGAACTGGCCACCGCTTCGCCGGCGCGACTGCGCGAACTGGTTCGCCCGTTGCTGCCCCATCTCGATCTCCTCGTCGTCAACGATGCCGAGATGGGAGCGATCGGCGAGGAGGAGACGGTGCGGGACGATCGCACGGTGGTCGATGCCTGCATCAAGGCGGCACGCAAGGTCCTGGAGGCAGGCAATTGCCAGGTGGTGGCGGCGCATTTTCCGACCGGCGCCGTCGCCGTGACCCGGGACGGCGATATCGTTACCCAGCCCTCCATTCGCGTGCCCAAGCAGGCCATCGCCGGTGCCAATGGCGCGGGCGACGCCTTTGCTGCCGGTTTTCTCTACGGCTTCCACGAAGGCTGGGAGCTCCGGCGCTGCCTGGCGCTCGCCCACGCCGCCGCGGCGGCCTCGCTGCGGTCCGTGACGACCTGCGACGCCGTCGCTCCCTGGCGCGAATGCCTGGCCCTTGCCGACGAATGGGGCTGGAACGACGGGATCGGCTGAGGTCAGAAGATTTCACCGATCTTGCGGTCGACGGCGGCATCCCGCGTGCGGAAGGTATTGGCGACACGGCGAGAGCGGTGGAAATAAGGAATCCAGATCGCCGAAGCGATCAATGCCCGGACGAGATCCTTGATATGGGTCGGATCGCTCGGCGTATTGGTCAGGTTCGAGATATAGGAATCCCCGCCCAGCTCCGCCAATGAGATCACGACCAACCCAATGTAGAAGGCTGTCATCAGGCGGGGCACGCTGGGTGAATGGGTGAAGATCCGGTAGAGGCATAGGGCGGCGAGCCCGCTCAGGGCAAAGCCCCCAAGAAGCGATGCCGCCACCGGCAGTCTCAGGGCCGCTGTCGTCTGGTTCTCGCCGGCGATGATGGCCTTCATCCCCTCCCATTCGGTGACGACGCCATAGAGGTTGATCATGGTGAACACCAAGGTTCCGATCAGTCCGATGATGGGCAGGATCATCCAGCCGCCGATGCCCCGTGGCCCATCCTGTACCTGCGCCGTCATCGTGTCGCTTGAATTGGCCATGTCGTTCCCCCACTGCCGTCGGGGATCATAATCGAACGGCCTCGTTCATTTGTGCAACACCGCACGGAACGCGTCCTTGCGGTCCTGTCGTGCTCGTCAAATCGCAGGAGGCTTTGGAAAGCTCGACGACCGCGCAAGCCAGGCCGTGAGCCAGGCCAAGGCCAGCAAGCACGCCATCGCCCAGGGCAGCACCGTGGCGCCTAAAGATCCGAGCAGGGCGCCGCCGGCCAGGCCCGCCACCGCAACGGCACTGTTCCAGACCGTGACGAACAGGGCCTGCGCGACATCGGCGGCCTCGCCGGCCGCCTGCACCGACGCAGTCTGGAACAGGGTCGGTATGCCGCCGGCGACCATGCCCCACACGGCCGTGGCGGCCAGCACGACGACGGGAGACGTCGACCACAGGCCCAAAGCGACCGCGCAGGCGCCGAAGAGGACGAGATTGCCCAGCACCATCAGGCGCAGGCGCCGGTCGATCAAGGCGCCCACCACCCACAGCCCCGCCAGCCCGGCGAGGCCGAAGCACAGCAACACGACATCCACGCGCTCCGCCAGGCCGGAGAGCACCAGGAAAGGCGCGATATAGGTGTAGAGCAGGTTGTGGGCGACGACGAACAGCCCCATCACGGCGAGGATCGGCCTGATGCCGGGCAGGGTCAGGATGGGCCGCAGCGCCAGGCGCTGATCCCCGCGGCGGCCGGCGAAATCTGGAAGGACGGCGAGGATCCAGCCGGCCAGCAGCAGGGCTACCACGCTCATCAGGCCGAAGGCGAGGCGCCAGCCGATCAGGGTACCGATGAAGGTGCCGGCCGGCACGCCGAGCGAAAAGGCCAGTGGCGCACCGATGCCGGTGAGGGCGATAGCCCGGCCGGCGAGACGGGAGGGGGCCATGCGGGCGGCATAGCCGGTGAGCAGCGCCCAGACCAGGCCGCCGCAGGCCCCGGCGAGGAAGCGGGCCACCAGCGTGACGGAAAGGCTCGAGGACATGGCCGTGACGGCATTGAGCGCGGCAAAGCCGATGATGGCGATGAGCAGCAGCAGGCGCCGTGGCAGGCTTTGGGTCAGCGTCATCAAGGGAATGGCGGTCACCAGCGAACCGGCCGCATAGGTGGTGACCAACTGGCCGGCGACAGCGTCGGAGACGCCGAGGCTCCCGCCCATCTGCGGCAGCAGCCCCGCCGGCATCACCTCCGTCATAATGGTGATGAAACCGGCCATGGCGAGGGCCAGCAGGCCGCCGACAGGCAGGCGATCGATGGCGGGCGAAGGGCCGCCGATCGAAACAGTCGAACTCATTGCAAGAACTCCCGAGGGAAGGCCATGGAAAGGGGCCCTCCACAGGAGGCGACTTGCCGGCCGTACGGGCAGGACCTTAGCCCTTTTTGTAAGGGCGAATAACTGGCTATAGTTCAAAACACTTCTGACATTTATGTCACAAATAATCGAGGCGGGAGACCTCATGGACAGTCTGGGCGCCCTCAATGCCTTCGTGCAGGCGGTCGATGCCGGCGGATTCACCGATGCCGGACGGCGGCTGGGCATCTCGCCTTCCGCGGTCAGCAAGGCGGTGGCGCGCCTGGAGGACAGGCTGGGCACGCGCCTGTTTCACCGCTCGACCCGCAGCGTCACCTTGACGGCGGAAGGCATGCTTTTCCTTGAACGCTGCCGGCGCATCCTCGGCGAATTCGAGGCGGCGCAGACCGAGCTTGCCCGCAACCAGGCCGCCCCGCAGGGCAGGCTGCGCATCAGCCTGCCCTCGATGGGGCTGCGCTTCATGTCGAAGCTGGCCGAATTCCGGCGGCTCTATCCCCTGATCGAGCTCGAGCTCGACTTCTCCGACCAGCTCGTCGACGTGATCGAAGATGGTTTCGATGCGGTGATCCGCACCGGGGAGCAGGCCGATTCCCGCCTGATGAGCCGCACGCTCGGCTTCTATCGCAGGGCCCTCGTCGGATCCCCCGGCTATTTCCGCCAGGCCGGCTTGCCGCAGCATCCCGAAGACCTGTCGCGCCATGCCTGTCTGGTCTATCGCTTCCGCACCAGCGGCAAGCTGGACAAATGGCCGCTGCGCCGCGACGGCGAATGGCTGGATATCGAGCTGCCGGTCAGCATGGTGATGAACACGCTGGAGCCGCAGATCACCCTGGCGGAGGAAGGGCTCGGCCTTGCCTGCGTCCCCGATCTGGCTGTCCGGGAGCAGTTGCGTGCGGGAACGCTGGTCAGCGTTCTCGGCGACTATCTCGAGACGACCACCCGTATCCAGGTGATGTGGCCGTCCAGCCGACACTTGTCTCCCAAGCTGCGAGTCTTCGTGGACTTTCTGGCGGCTGCCGAACTGATCCCGCCCCTCGACCCTCCCTGAAGCTGTCATTCCCGGCGAGCGAAGCGAGGGAAGGCAATCCAGGGGCAATCATGGCGGCGCTGGCCCCTGGATCCCCATCCCGGGGCCTACGGCCCGCCGGGGATGACGGAGCGCGTTTCCAACCTATCGCAGCGCCAGTCCGCTATCAGGCGCGAAGAAGCGGGCCTGGCCCATGTCGACGCCGATCTCGATATGGTCGCCGCGCTCGGGCAACCGGGCCGGCTCGACGCGCGCGGTGATGCGGTTGGCCGCGCCGGCGCCCGCTTCCGACCCCGTGGCAAGCCGCCCGGTCCCTGCCACCGACGAGGCGGCGGGCAGGTCGAAGAAGACATAGGCGTCGGCGCCGGTCATCTCGGTAAGCAGCACTTCGCAGGAAAGGCCTTTGCCCGCGGCAACGGGCAGGCGGAAGCTCTCGGGCCTCAGGCCGAGAATGACGTCGCGGCCCTTGAAGGCGGCGAGGCCTGCATTGGCTTGAAGCAGTCCGGCCGGCAAAGGCAGGCGCAGCGAGGTGCCGGCAATCGCGGCAAAGGCAGTGCCGGCCTCCTCGCCGAGGCGCACCGTGAAGAAATTCATGGCCGGCGAGCCGATGAAGCCGGCGACGAACAGATTGACCGGGTTTTCATAGAGTTCGCGCGGCGGTGCGCATTGCTGGAGATTGCTTTCGCCCTCCTTCGCCACCGGCCGCAGCACGGCGACGCGGTCGCCCATGGTCATCGCCTCGACCTGATCGTGGGTGACATAGAGCGTGGTGACGCCGAGCTGCGCGTTGAGCAGCTTGAGTTCGGCGCGCATCTGCACGCGCAGCTTGGCATCGAGATTGGAGAGCGGCTCGTCCATCAGGAAGCATTGTGGGTCGCGCACGATGGCACGGCCCATCGCGACACGCTGGCGCTGGCCGCCGGACAGGGCGCCGGGCTTGCGCTTGAGCAGATGGGTGAGATCGAGGATGCGGGCGGCCTTTTCCACCTTGTCCTTGATCACCGCCGGCGGCACTTTGCGCTGCCCGAGGCCGAAGGCCATGTTCTCGTAGACGTCCATATGCGGGTAGAGCGCATAATTCTGGAAGACCATGGCGACGTCCCGGTCGCCCGGATCGGCATTGGTGACGTCGCGGCCGCCGATCAGCACCTGGCCTTGCGACAGGTCCTCCAGGCCGGCGGCGCTGCGCAGCAAGGTCGACTTGCCGCATCCCGAAGGGCCGACCAGCACCAGGAATTCGCCATCCCTGATGTCGAGATCGACATTGGCGAGCGCCAGCGTGCCATCGGGGAAGCGTTTACCGACGGATTTGAAGGACAATGTCGCCATCAGACCCCTCCCTTCGCCAGCGTCACGGCATTGCCGCTGGCGGCGGCCTGTTCGATGGCCGCGAGCACGCGGGTGACCTTGAGGCCATCGGTGGCATCGGCCAGCACAGGCGAACCGGTGGTGACGGCATCGACGAAGCGGGCGATGGCCTCCATCACGAAGCCGCCGATGCGCCCGCCCGCGGCGGGCGTCACTCCGAGCAGGTCAGCGGTCTTGAGGCCGGCGCCGGCATATTTGCGGAAGGCGCCGTTCTGGGCGGTGTCGAGCTGCAGCGAGCCCTTCTCGCCGACGATCTCGGCCCGGAAGTCGAAGACCAGCGGCAGGTCGCGCGGCAGCACCCAGCTGTTCTCCAGAGTGGCGACGGCGCCATTGTCGAATTCCAAGAGCGAGATATGAACGTCGGCGGTGTCGACGCCCTGGGCGGCGAGGTGGCCGCGGCGCATCATCGCCTGCACCTTGACGACCTCGGCATCGAGCATGAAGCAGAGCGCATCGACCGCATGGCTGCCGAGGAACCACAGGGCAGAGGAGCGGCTCGCCCAGGACAACAGCTCGAAGGGCACGAATACGGTGTTGGAGAGCCGGGCCGAAGCATGCAGCGGCTTGCCGATCTCGCCCTGGGCGATGGTTTCCCGGGCGGTGTGGACGGCGGGGTTCACGCGGTTGTGGAAGTCCACCATCACCTTGACCCCGCTCCTAGCGGCGGCCTCGGCAATGGTCTCGGCTTCGGCGAGCGTGGTCGCCAGCGGCTTTTCGCTCATGACGTGCTTGCCGGCCTCGATGGCCGCCAGCACGATGTCGGCATGGGCGAAGTCGGGCGTGGCCACCGTCACCGCCTCGACATCAGGATCGGCGATGAGGGCACGGAAATCCTGATAGACCTTCTTCGCCCCGAACTGGCGCTGCATTTCGGCGGCGCGTTCCGGATTGAGGTCGCACACGGCCGCCAGCTCGGCGCCGGGAATGGCGTTCAGCGTCTTGCAATGGAAGGAGCCCCACAGGCCGGCGCCGACGACACCGAAACGGGCGGATTTCTGGGTAGACATCAACACTTATCCTTTGACAGAACCGAAGGTGAGGCCGCGCACGACATAGCGGTCGAGCGCGAGAAAGATGATCATCGGCGGCAGCATGGCGGCCAGCGCCGCGGCGCCGATGAAGCCCCAGGTCACGCCGGCCGTGCCGAAATACTGCAGCGTGCCGACCGGCAGCGTCGCCGTCGCGCGGTTGGCCAGCACCAGGGGAAAGGCGGCATTGTTCCAGGCGAAGACGAAGGCGAACATCGAGGTGACGATGATGCCTGGGCGCACCAGCGGCAGCACGATCTTGAGCACGATGGCCGGCGTCTTGGCGCCGTCGACGCGCGCGGCCTCCTCGATCTCCACCGGCACCTCGTCGATGAAGCTCTTCATCAGCCAGATCGAGAAGGGGATGGTCAGCGTCTGCATGATCAGGATCATGGAGAAATAGCTGCCCTTCAGGCCCACCGAGCTCGCCAGGATCGAATAGGGGATCAGGAAGGCCACGGGCGGGGCCATCAGGAGGCCGAGATACCAGAGCATGATGTTCTTGCGGCCGCGGATGCGGAACCGCGACAGCGCATAGGCCGCCGGCAGGGAGAAGGGCAGGTTGAGCAGCACCGCGCCGATGGCGACGATCAGGCTGTTGACGAGCTGGGGCAGGTTGTTGCCGGGATCGCCGAACGTATAGTGCAGCGAGGTCCAGTCCGGCTTGAAGGCCAGCACCGGCGGCATGGTGAAGAAGGTGTCGGACGGGCGGATCGCCAGCAGGGCGAACCACAGGATCGGGCCGATGAAGAAGGCGAGCAGCAGCAAAGTGAGCGCGTAGCTTGTCGCGGTGCCGGCCAGTTTCTTGCCCTTGCGCATTGGTCGGCTCCTCAGTCCAGGTCTTTGAAGGCGAAGAAGACGAACAGGCCGATGATGGCGTTGACGATGATGACCATCATCCAGGTCATGGCGCTGGAGAGCCCGATGTTGAAGTCGACGAGGCCCTGCTGGTAGAGGCTGTAGCCGAGTGTGCGGGTGGAGGAGCCCGGTCCGCCCTTGGTCAGCACCAGCACCAGGTCGAAGGTGTTGAACAACTGCATGAAGCGCAGCATCACCACGATCAGCGCCGTCTTGCGGATCAGCGGCAGCTTGATGCGCACCAGCATCGCCCGGGGCGAGGTCTTGTCGAG
The DNA here is from genome assembly GCF_057073705.1 of Labrys sp. E2SS-1L. Classification (NCBI taxonomy): domain Bacteria; kingdom Pseudomonadati; phylum Pseudomonadota; class Alphaproteobacteria; order Hyphomicrobiales; family Xanthobacteraceae; genus Labrys; species Labrys sp. E2SS-1L. The sequence continues at coordinate 1,437,183 of NZ_CP172712.1, forward strand.
GCGGGCGGCCTCGATGATGTCGGGCGGTACCGAGAGCAGGCCGGCATAGAGCACGATGGCGAAGAACGGTGTCCACTGCCAGATGTCGGCGAACAGGATGGCCCAGAGGGCGGTGCTGCCGGAGCCCAGCAGGCCCTGCGCCGGCAGCGGAATGCCGGCCGAGGACAGCATCCAGGGGATCAGGCCGCCATTGGGATCATACATGTAGCGGAAGAGGAAGCCGACCACGATCGGCGCGATGGTGGTGGGCATGATCAGCAAGGCGCGGGCGAGATTGAGCCCGGGCAACTTCTTCACCAGCAGGAGCGCAATGGCCAGGCCCAGGCAGAATTCGATGGCGGTGCCCACCAAAGTGAGCAGCAGCGTGTTCCACAAGGCGCCCAGGAAGAAGGAGTTCGAAAACGCCATCTCGTAATTGCCGCCGCCGATATAGCCCATCGGCACCGGGCTCATCTGCAGATTCCAGAAGTAGAAGCTGTTCTTGAGCGCGAAGAGCAGCGGGAAGGCGATCAGGGCCAGCAGCAGGATGATCGAGGGGCTGATCAACAGATAGGGCAAAAAGGCCGGCACCCGGCGCTTCGGCCGGGCCGGGATGGCTGATGTTTCGGCTATGGTCATGGCTTTGCCCTCGCTGGTCTCGCGAATTTTCAAACGTCACGCAGCCCCTCACCCTTACCCTCTCCCCGTAAGAACGGGGCGAGGGAGTGGCAGTCGTCGCGCGAGAGGATAGCCGTGCCGAATACGGAACAGCGTCAAAGTCCCCCTCGCCCCGTTCTTACGGGGAGAGGGTAAGGGTGAGGGGCTGCACAAAGCTGTCTGAAGACGAAGTCACCCCGCATCGTGAAAACGGCACGGCCCGCGCGGTGGGAGACCCGGCGGGCCGTGCCCACCCTCACGCGAGCGAGGCGATCAGGGCCTTGGTCGCGTCGAGCGTGTCGTCATAGGTGGGCTGCTTGTAGGGAATGAGGAAATTGCCGGTCAGGATGTTGGAGAAGAAGGATTCGGTGTCCTTCAGCGCGGCATCCGGAGCGGTGTCGCCCGACAGCACCTTGTTGAGGTTGAGGCCGTAAATGCCCTCGAGCGTGGTGTAGACGGGGCAGGGCGGCCGCACGATCTTGCCGTTGCCGCGCTTGAGATCGGCGATCTGGGCGGGCAGATAGGGATAGATCTTCAGGAGCTCGGCGTCCTCGTAGAGCGAGGGGCGGGCAAAGTCCGAGAACTGGTGGCCATATTTGGTGTAGAGCGCCATGGCCTTCTGCGTCTTGGCCGAGGTCGCCCATTTGATGAACTTCCAGGCCCCGTCCTTGTTGGCGGTGTTGGAGGGGATGCCCAGGCTGTGGCCGCCGATCGAGACCACCTGGTCCTTGCCGGGGGAGCGCGGCAGGCGGGTGATGCCGAGCTTGTCGGCCACCACCGAATCCTTGCCGGACATGTAGCCGTCCTTGCGGCAGAGATAGGAATAGGGCGTCCACCAGTAGAACATGCCGACATCGCCCTTGGCGAAGCGCATGCCGGCATCGAACCAGTTGTATCCGATCGCCTCGGGCGGGGAGTTCTTGTAGAGCTCGAGGAAGAGCTTGAGCGCCTCGACATTCTCCGGCGTGTTGATGGTGGGGGTGAAATCCCACTGGCCGGTGGGGAACTGCTTGAACCAGCGCACGCCGGAGCTGGCGGCGAGCTGGGTATACATGTGCACGATGGGCGCAGGTTGCTGGCCGGCGAGCACCGTGCCCGCCATCTTCTTGCCGTCGAATTCCTTGCCGTTGAGCTTCTTGACGATGTCGAGATAGTCGCTCCAGGTCCAGGAGCCGTCGTCGGGAATCTTCACGCCGGCGGCGTCGACGAAGTCCTTGCGATAGAGCACGCACTGGCCATAGGTCGCCACCGGCAGCGTGCCGACCTGGCCGCGCCAGGTGTTCATGGAATAGAGAACCTCGGGCACGAAGTCCTTGATGTCGGTGTCCTTGTCCGCCTTGATGAAGTCGTTGAGCGGCAGGATCCAGCGACTTTCCAGATATTGGCCGAGCCACATCTGGTCGACGGAGATGACGTCGGCATCCGGCTGGTTGGAGATGAAGGAGGAGGTGAGGCGGGCCTGCAGGGCTTCCAGCGAGATGCTCTCGATCTGCAGTTCGATGCCGGTCTCCTGCTTGAACTGATCGGCGAGGCCCTGGATGGCGTAGTAGAAGGGGTCGCCCGCCAGCAGCACCCGCAAGGTCTTGCCCTGCGCGGAGGCTCGTCCGGAATTCAGGCCCAGGGCGGCGGCTCCCGCAAAGGCGGCCGTGCTGCGAAGCAAGGCGCGGCGCGAGATCTCAGGTATCGTAACCATGCTCGTTCTCTCCTCTGATGTCGGTCTGGTGGTGCAGTTCTTGTTGTTGCGAGGTCGGGCCGGTGGACCTGCCGCCTCGCTTGAGTGCTTGAACGCTGACCAGTTGGGGGCACTGGATGAATGCCCCTCATAGCGACCGGATGGTTGTGTCCCGCCGGTTTCTCTAATATGTTTGATGCTCACACAAACTAACTATATCGTCAAGGCGAAGCCTGACGATTCTGGGCGGGACGCGCGGGAAAGGATGGGGGACATTCCCTCGCGCTGGCACTAAGAGTTGGCGGGCAATTCATTTCCCTGCGACGACCAGTGGTCTTCGCAGGCCTTTCAGTTCGGGACTGGCGGCCATGGCGTCCGAAGATAGGTTCTCGTCCGATGGCGAACGCGGCGGCCTTGCCGCGCTGAACGATTTGTTCGATGACACGTCGCGTCCCGATGCCCGTCGGCAGGGCCTGATTTCCTCGAGCTCCATAGGCCTGGCCAATCGTGGCCGCGTGCTGCAGGTGCTGTTCGATCTCGGACCGACCAGCCGTGCCGAACTGGCCAGGCATGTCGGGGTCAACCGTGCCACCATAACCGGCATCATCCAGCCCTTGATCGACCAGGGCATCCTGGTGGAAGGCGAGCCGCTGCCCTCGAAGGAAGGCGGCGGCAAGCCGGCACGGCCGATCTGGTTTGCCGAGGACGCTGCCCCCATCTGTGCGGTCCTGCTCATGCATGACGGCGTGCATTGCTGCCTGGTGTCGCTGGACGGCACCATCACGGCGGAAGTCAGGGCCCCCTTCCCTGAGGATGCTGCGACAGTGGAACCCCTGATCGACATCCTGTTCGACTGTGTCGGGCAGGTCCTCGATCTCGCCCATCGCCCGCCGCTCGGCATCGGCGTGGCGGCAGGCGGCATGATCGACACCGATACCGGCACGATCGTCGCGGTCAATCTGGCGCCCCTGCTCGACGGCTTCCCGCTCGGGCAGGCCCTGGCGCGCCGCTTCGGCCTGCCGGTGCGGGTCGACCACCATCCCCGCGCCTTGCTGGTCGGCGATCGCTGGTTCGGTATCGGACGCGGCAAGCCTAATTTCGCGGTGATCTATACCGGGGACGTGCTCGGTGGTGCCATCTTCCTCGACGGTCACCTGTATCGCGGGCCGGCCGGAGCGGGCGGGGAACTCGGCCATACCTTCGTCCAGGTGGACGGCGCGACCTGCCGCTGCGGGCGCAGGGGATGCTGGGAGACGATCGCCACCCTGGGCTGGCTGCGCCGCGAGGCCCTGCAACGCCATCTTCCCTCCTGTGAGGCCATGGATTCGCGCAGCCTTGCCCTGCTGGCCACGGAAAATGACGGCGCGGCAGCCGGCCTCCTCGACCTCTATGCCCGCAACGTCGCCATCGGTATCGCCAATCTTCAGCAGACCATGGCGCCGAATTTCTTCGTACTGCACGGCGACGTGGTGGGCGGCGGCGCGACCCTGCTGGAGGCGATCGCCGCTCATATGCGCGACCTCGTGCCCTGGCGTCCTGGCAACGATATCCAACTCGTCATGGGGGACCTCGAAGACCGGGCGGCGCTACGCGGAGCCGCCGGCTTGATTCTGTCTGAGTTGCTGCATTTCGCGCTGTGACAGCGGATCAGCCCATATAGACGCCGCCGGTGACGTTCACGGCCTGGCCGGTCATGAAGGCGGCACCTTCCGAGGCGAGGAAGGCGACGAGGGGGGCGATGTCCTCCGGCGTCTCGATGCGGCCGAGCGGGGTCTGCGCGATATAGTCGGCGGCGACGGCTTCCGGCGTGATGCCACGAAGCTTGGCCTCCCACTCGATCTCGCGCTCCTGCATCGAGGTGCGCACGAAGCCCGGGCAGACGCAGTTGACGCGGATGCCGTGCGGCGCCATTTCGCGGGCGATCGCCTGGGTCCAGCCGACGACGGCGAATTTGCTGGCCGAATAATGCGCCAGCAGCGGCGCGCCGACCTTGCCGGCCAGCGAGGCCGTGTTGACGATCACGCCCTTGCGGCCCGCTTGAAGGAAATGGCGTACGGCGGTCTGGTTGGTCAGGAAGATGCCGCGAATGTTGACGTCGAAATTGAAGTCCCATTCCTCGTCGGTGAGGTCGACCACCTTGTTCATGGTGGAGACGCCGGCATTGCCGATCAGGAGGTCATAGCCGTCCCAGTCCTGTGCGATCGCCGCGAAGGCCGTTTCGACTGAATCGCGCTTGCGCACGTCGATGGCGATGCCGTGATGGCCTTGGCCGAGGCTGGCCGCCAGCTCCGAGGCGCGCGTCTCGTCGAGGTCCGCCACCGCGATCCTGACGCCCAGGCTTGCCAGGTGGCGGGCGATCGCCGCGCCGATGCCGGAGGCGCCACCTGTTACGATTGCCCGTTTTCCGGCCAGATCCTGCATCGATATGTTCCCGCTTTCGGATGAATCTCGAACATATTGAAACATAATCGAGCGTTATCGCACAAGCGTAAATGTTGGCGCGGTGGGATGCAGCTGTCATGAGAGCCGGAGGAACGGACCGGTGCCGGCACGTGGCCGGACTTTGGTCGTCATTTCAGGTGGCGATCGAGGACAAATAAAGACCAGGTAGCCGAAACCCTCCCTTGTGGACAAGTTTTGGCTGATGGCCCCATCACGAGACGGCCTCCGCGACAAGGCGCGCCCAGGCGTGAACCCTGCCGGATCTGCCTGCCTTTATCGGCGGAAAATTCCTGCAGCTTGTGCAGATGGGGCTTGCTACCTGATCGAAGATGTTACATCTTGTGATCGATTATGTTCGATTTCGTCATGGTGCATGCTGCCTTTGTGGGCGCTACAAGGGCAATCTGAATGCAGCTGAACATGGCGAAGAGAATGCAGATGACGCCCGTGATGACGAATGCTTCCCGGATCCCGGCAACGGCGCGGCGCGACAGGCTGATCCAGATGATCGGCCAGCGCCGCTACATCAACGTATCCGATGCGGCGGTGGAGCTTCAGGTGTCGGAAATGACGATCAGGCGCGACCTCGACCGTCTTGCCGAAAGCGGGCTGATCAGCCGGGACCATGGCGGGGCGACGGCCCGGGCGCCCGAGACGGCGTTCGACGCCGAGGAGCCTGCCTTCGAAGTCCGTGGCCGGCGGCAGGCCGAGGCCAAGGAGAAGATCGCGCGGGCGGCAGCGCGTCTGGTGCAGCCGGGGCAGACCATCGGCATCGACACGGGCAGCACCACGCATCGTTTCGCGCGCGAGTTGCTCGACAGGCCCGGGCTCCGGCTGTTCTGCAGCAATCTGCGCACGGCGGGATTGCTGGCCGGCGGCAAGAGCCCGGTCTATGCCCTCGGCGGATTGATCCGCCCCCATGAATTTTCGGTATGCGGGCCGATGGCGAGTTCGCAGCTCTCGTCTCTCTGGCTCGATGCCGTCTTCCTCGGCGTCTCCGGTATCACCGCCCAGGGCATTTTCGACTACACGCTCGAAGATGCCGAGATCAAGCGCGCCTTCATGGAGCGTTCCCGCCAGGTGGTGGTGCTGTGCGATTCCTCGAAGTTCGACCACCGCTCCCTCGTGCAGGTCGGCCCCTACGGGCAGATCCACGTCCTCGTCACCGACGCTGCCTTGCCCGAACACCTCGCCGAGCCGCTGGAAGCCGCCGGCGTTCGTATCCTTATCGCCGGGCAGGACGCGCCGGCTCTCTCAGAACCTTAAGTTTAGACAGGAGTTATCGATGGTTTTCGACTTCCTCGGCCCTCGCCGCAAGGCCGTGATCGCGATGGTGCATATCGGCGCGCTGCCCGGCGCCCCGCTCTTCGACGCGAAGGGCGGCGTGAACAAGCTCATCGACGATGCCGCCAAGGATATCGAGAACCTGCAGGACAATGGCGTGCATGCCGTGATGTTCGGCAATGAGAACGACCGGCCCTATCGCTTCAAGGCTCCGATCGAATCCCTGGCGGCGATGACGGCGATCGTCACCGCCCTGAAACCGCTGCTCAAGGTACCTTTCGGCGTGAACTATCTGTGGGATCCTGCCGCCTCGGTGGCGATCGCGGGAGCGACCGGCGCCTCCTTCGCCCGCGAGATCTTCACCGGCCTGTTCGCCTCCGACATGGGATTGTGGCAGCCCAACGCTGCCGATGCCCACAAGCTGCGCCGCGAGATCGGGCGTCCGGACCTCAAGCTGCTCTACAATATCAATGCCGAATTCGCGTCTTCGCTGGACAGCCGGCCGATCGAACTGCGCGCCCGCAGCGCCGTGTTCTCCTCGCTGGCCGACGCCATCCTGGTCTCAGGCCCGCTCACCGGCCAGCCGGCCGCCGCCGCGGACCTCAAGAAGGTGGCCGAGACGGTCAAGGACGTACCCGTCTTCGCCAATACCGGCGTCAATATCGACAATGTCGCCGACGTCCTGTCGGTGGCCTCCGGCGTGATCATCGGCACCCATTTCAAGGTTGACGGCAACACCTGGAACGCGGTCGATCCGGCGCGGGTGAAGCGCTTCATGGACAAGGTGGCGCCGCTGGCGTGAGGCTGGTGCCGCATCGGGGGGCGGGTCTTCAGACCCGCCTTCATGGAGCCGGGTCTGAAGACCCGCCCCCCACCTGCGAACACGCGTATTTCGGAACTTTCCATGCCCTGCGTCCTCGGCCTCGACATCGGCACGACCTCCACCATCGGCATCCTGATCCGCCTGCCGGGTGAGGTGCTCGGCCTCACTTCCCGCCCCGTGACGCTGCGCTCGCCCCATGCGGGCTGGGCGGAGGAGGATCCGAACCAGTGGTGGGAGAATGCTTGCGCCATCACCCGTGAGCTGATCGCCACGAGCGGCATCGCGCCCGGCGAGATCCACGCCGTCGGCGTCACCGGCATGCTGCCGGCCGTGGTGCTGCTGGATGGGAACGGCGAGTTGATCCGTCCGAGCATCCAGCAGAGCGATGGGCGTTGCGGCGAGGAGGTGGCCGAGCTCGCCGCGGAGATCGCCGAAGACGTCTTCCTCGCCAGGGCCGGCAACGGCATCAACCAGCAATTGGTGACGGCCAAGCTGCGCTGGCTGGAAAAGCACGAGCCGGATGGTTTCAAGCGCATCGCCACCGTGTTCGGCTCCTATGACTACATCAATTGGCGCCTGACCGGCGTGAAGGCGGTCGAGCAGAACTGGGCGCTCGAGGCCGGCTTCACCGATCTTTCCACCCAGGACATCGCCGACGATCTGGTGGCTCTGGCCCATATTCCGCGCAGCGCCGTGCCGCCGCGCAGGCTTTCCCATCAGATTCTCGGTGCGGTGACGGCGGACGCGGCCGCCGCCACGGGCCTCAAGGCGGGAACACCCGTGGTGGGCGGGGCAGCCGACCATATCGCCTCGGCCCTGTGCGCCGGGGTGGTGGCGCCCGGCGACGTCCTCCTGAAATTCGGTGGTTCGGCGGATGTGCTGATCGCCTCCGACAAGGTGGCGCCGGATCCGCGCATGTATCTCGACTACCATCTGGTGCCGGGGCTCTATGTGCCCAATGGCTGCATGTCGACCGGCGGTTCGGGGCTCAACTGGTTTGCAGCGACCTTTGCGGGCGGCGAGCGCGAGGCTGCCGCCCGAGAGGGCCTCAGCCTGCATCAGCATCTCGACCGGCTCGCCGCCGAAATCCCGGCCGGCGCCGAAGGCGTGCACATCCTGCCCTATTTCCTCGGCGAGAAGACGCCGATCCACGACCCCGTCATCCGCGGCTCCTTCTCGGGCCTCAGCCTGGCAACCGGTCTTCCCCATCTCTGGCGCGCCTTGCTCGAGGCCTATGCCTACGCGATCCGCCATCATGTCGAGACTTTGAACGACATGGGGCACGCCACCACCAACTACCTGGTTTCGGATGGCGGTTCGAACAGCGCGGTCTGGATGCAGATCGTCGCCGACGTGCTGCAGGTTCCCCTGCAGCGCCTCAACGGCCATCCCGGTTCCTGCCTCGGAGCGGCCTGGACGGCGGCCATCGGGGCGGGGCTTGCCTCGGAATGGCCCGAAGTCTCGCGTTTCATCAGCCTGCGCGATCGAATCGAGCCGAATGCGCAGAACAAGGCAGTCTATGAAGCGGGATACCGGGCCTTCCGCGGGCTCTATCGCCGGCTTCGTGAGGAGGATGTATGAGAATCGAGGCCATCGCCTGGGACATCGACGGCACGCTGGTGGACAGTGAGCCGCTGCACCAGGAGGCGCTCAACGCCATCAGCCACGATCTCGGCATCGACATGTCGGACCTGCATGACGACCGCTTCCGTGGCATCCATATGGGCGATGTCTGGCACCTGCTGGAGAGCCGCATGCCGGCCGGGGTCACCGAAGAGAGCTGGGGCAAGGCGATCGTCGACTATTACATCGCCCGTGCCCACACGCTGGAACCCCTGCCAGGCGTGCTCGATCTCGTGCGCCGCTTCGCCGCCGCCGGTATCCGGCAGGCCTGCGTCTCCAATTCGAGCCGCCGCGTGGTCGATGCCAACATCGCCGGCCTCGGCATCCTGCCCTTCATCGATTTCTCGATCAGCCTCGACGATGTCGCCAAGGGCAAGCCCGATCCCGAGCCCTATGCCACGGCCTGCCGCAGGCTCGGTGCTTTGCCGGCTTATGTTCTCGGCGTCGAAGACAGCCATACCGGGTTTGCCTCGGCCAAGGCCGCGGGCCTCCTGACCGCCTTTCACACCGTCGGCGGCAATGCCCCTGCAGGCGCCGACCTCGTCTTTTCCGATATGCGCGATCTCGGGGCCTTCGTGCTCGCGCCGGTCGTCTCCGCCGCTCCATCCAGTTCGTGAAGGCAGTGCCATGGTCTACAAGATCGATCCCCAGGCGGACCGTCAATATATCGAGGAATTCCGGCGCTGCCCGATCGGACGCCACAGCCCCGGCCTGCAGCGCGTGCTGCATATCATGCGCCAGGACCCCAGCGGCAACCAGGTGATCCTGTTCTGCCGTAAGCCCTTCGAGGAATGGGTACTCGCCACCATGCCGCCCGACCGGCGCGATCCGATCGTCTACGAGGGCGAGCCCGTCTTCACCAGCCGCGAGGAGGCGGAATGGGAGATCTTCCGCCGGCGCTGGCGCCTGCTCACCGGTGAGAGCATCAACCTGCCGTACCGGGATTGAGGCGCGGCGCGAAAACCTTCTCCCCTTGTGGGAGAAGGTGGCATTGCGAAGCAATGACGGATGAGGGATGACGGCAAACACCCGCAAAGGTTGGGCCTCTCCCCTCATCCGCCCCTTCGGGGCACCTTCTCCCGCAAGGGGAGAAGGCTTTCCCGCCCCAACACGATAACAATTCCATCCGAGAGCCCACGCCATGCTGAAAATCACCGGCTATCCCGATCGCTATTCGGTCGCTCCCGGCGAGACCATCGCCTTCCAGATCTCGCTCGAGGAAGGAGATGGCTTCGAAGCCCGGCTGGTGCGCGTGCGGCATGGCGATTGCAACCCCGAGGGACCGGGCCTGAAATTCCCGCATGTGCCGACTGCCATCGACGGGCGCCACGCGGGCCGGCCGCAGCGCATCGATGCCGGCTCCTACATGCAGGCCGAAACCGTGCCCGCGCTCGGCAGCGCGCCGTTCACCTTCTTCGCCATGCTCTGGCCGACCCTGCCTTCCCGCGGACCGCAGACCATCGCGGCGCAATGGGACCCCGTCACGCAGCGAGGCTTCCGCATCCAGATGCTGGAAGGCGGGCGCCTCGCCCTCATCGTGGGGGACGGCCCCGGCTGGCAGGCCGAATTCTCCCTGCGTGACGGCATGCTGGTGCGCCAATGGTATGCGATCGCGGTCGCCATCGATCCTGCCACAGGCCGCGTCATGCTCTCCCAGCGCCCGGTGAAACCCTATGCCCATGTCTTCGACGCGGGCTTCGAGGAAAACAGCCTGGGCGTGTCGCTACCCTTGGTCGAGGCAACCTTCATGCTGGCGGGCTGCCATCAGGCCGACGGCACGGTGGCCGAGCATTTCGACGGCAAGATCGACGGACCCGTTCTCCTGGCCGGCTTCCACGCCCCCGAACAGCATCAGGCCCTGCTGCTGTCGCCGCAGCCTGCAGCCTTGCGGGCCGGGATCATCGCGCAATGGGATTTCTCGCGGGAGATCGGCTCGACCAGGGCCGTCGATATCGGGCCCTCGCATCATCACGGCGAACTCTTCCATCTGCCGACCCGCGGCATGAAGGGCTGGAACTGGACCGGCGAGGAGCATGATTTCAACCTGAAGCCGGAACATTACGGCGCCATCCATTTCCATCACGACGATCTCTACGATGCGGGCTGGGAGACCTCCGTCAGCCTCGTCATTCCCGAGGAGCTGAAGAGCGGCCCCTATGCGCTGCACGTCACCTGCGGCGACAGCGACGAGACGGTCACGCGCGAAAACTACATCGCCTTCTTCGTGCGTCCGCCGCGCCGGCGCCCGAAAGGCTCACGCCCCAAGCTCGCCATGCTGGCCCCGACGGCCTCCTATATGGCCTATGCCAATCATGGCGAGCACATCACCGCACGGGGGGCGGAGCTTGCCATGAACCGTCTGCTCACCTTCGGCCATTCCGACGTCTATCTCTATGAGCATCCCGAACTCGGCGGTTCGCTCTATGACTGCCATGCCGACGGTTCGGGCGTGCATTATTCGAGCCGCCTCAGGCCCGTGCTCAATTTCTCGCCGCGCTATCATTCCTGGCTCGGCGGGCACGGTTCGGCCCTCTACCAATACAATGCCGATACCCATCTCTATGACTGGCTCGATTTCCGCGGCGTCGACTACGACGTCATCACCGACGAAGACCTGCACGAGGACGGCTACGAACTGTTGCGCGACTACCAGGTGGTGATCACCGGGACCCATCCCGAATATCATTCGACCCGGATGTGGGATGCCATGAAGGCTTGGATCGATCGCGGCGGCCGGCTGATGTATATGGGCGGCAATGGCTGGTACTGGCGCATCGCCTATCACCAGACCCTGCCGGGCGTGATCGAGCTGCGCCGGGCCGAGGACGGTATCCGCACCTGGATCGCCGAGCCGGGCGAATACTACCAGTCCTTCAACGGCGAATATGGCGGGCTGTGGCGCCGCATCGGCCGGGCGCCCAACGTGATCTGCGGCGTCGGCTTCATCGCCCAGGGCTTCGACGTCTCCAGCCCCTATCGCCGGGCTCCCGATGCCGACAATCCCCGCGCCGCCTTCATCTTCGAGGGGGTGCCCGACGAGGTCATCGGCGATTTCGGCCTGATCGGTGGCGGCGCGGCCGGCATCGAGCTCGATTGCCTGGCCACGGATCTGGGATCGCCGCCCAACATGCTGCGCCTGGCCTCCTCGGTCGATCACTCCCCGATGATGCTGCTGGTCAACGAGGAATTCGGCGTGGTGCCGCCCAATATCGGCGGCGACACCAATCCGCGCGTGCATGCCGATCTGGCCTTTGGCGAAACACCCTCGGGCGGTGCCTTGTTCGCGACCTCTTCGATCGCCTGGTGCGGCTCGCTCAGCCACAACAACTACGACAACAACGTCTCCCGGATCACCTGGAACGTGCTGAGGCGCTTCCTGGAGGACGAACCCTTCCCGGTGGCGTGAGAAAGGAGTTCGGCGAGCAGAACCGCTCCCTATTTCCCGTAAGTGAGATTGATCCACCCGTCGGGGAATAGCTCGCCGGGCGTGGCGCCGCCGATCATGATGCGGAAGACGTCGTCGACCCCCACGGGCTGAGGCAGCTTGATCGAAAGATAGAAGGGCTTGGTGGCCTTGGGAAAATCCGTCAGCGCGGCGATGGTGTCGTCGACCTGTGCCGGGGGCATGTTGGTGAGGCTCAGGGTGATGCGCAGCCAGGCCGCGGCCTGGTCCTTGATCTGCTTCAGGCGGGCTGCAGGATCGGCCGAACCGCGCAGCAGGGTATAGCCGACCGGCAGGAGAAGCAGGCGCTGGATCTCGCCTTCCTCGTCCTGCAGGCTGAATTCGAGGGACTTCAGGGCTGTCCGTGTGACGATCGTCTTCGATTGGCCCCCGGTCGCTGTGGGATCGAAACGGGCGATTTCGGCGGAGGCGCTGAGTGCGCCATGCCGCGTGTTGAAGGTGAACGCGGTGAGCTTCAGCGTCTTGCTCGTCGTGTCCAGCTCATAGTCGATGGAGAAGGCGAGTGGGTCTCGCGAGAGCTGCAGCATGTAGTCCTGGGCGGCATCGCCTGAACTGCCCAAGAGACGCATCCCGGCTGCCGTCAGGCGAAGCGCCAGCGGCAGCTTGCCGCTGTCTGCGGGATCGGGCTCGATCATATCGACATCGACCGTATCGATGGTGAACGATGTTGGCTTGGCCTCCGAACGCAGATTGCCGAAGAGGCAACCCTTCGTCCCCTTGGCTCCGGCTTTCTCGGCCGCGAGGTCGAGGGAGTGAGCCTTGGAGAAGGCAGCCAGCAGGTCGCGGCAGCCTTGCTCGGTACCTGGCGCGGCATTCTGGGCCAGGGCCGGCGTAGCCGACAGCAACCAAACCGCCAGCAGGCCTGGCCAGAACGATCGGTGCTTCATCGTCATCGTCTCTCCTCAGGTCCAGCGATGCTTGCCGGTAAGGCTCTTGGAGAAAACGCACCCGGCCGGGGTAATCGTTCCCGCCTCACGAGAATATCTCGCTGAGTTGCCTGTCGGCCTCCTCCTGCGAGCGGAACGTATTCGCCACCCGCCGGGAGCGCCGGAAATAGGCGATCCAGATCAGGCATATGGCGGCGATGAAGGGCAGAACCCAATAGTCCTGTGGATTTGCCTGCTGCAGCATGTCCTCCACCACCCGATAGAGAAAGAAATCCAGGAAGCCGAGCACGAGTTCCACCGCATAATAGATGATCATCCATCTCGGTGTCCGGGGCGAGCGTTTCAGCATCAGATACAGGCAATAGGCGGCAAGGGCGGCCCTGACGACCGATGTGAAGGCGTAGGCAAGAAGCGGCAGCCGGGCAGCCTCGAAGCGGCCATCCTCTGCGCCACCGACGAACGGGCCGAGCAGGTTCCAACCGGTCAGTGTGGAATAGATCTCGTAGGCTGAATAGAACGGATTGATGAGGATATCGAGCAGGGGCAGAAGGAGCCAGCCGCCGATGCCCACGGGACCGGCAATTCGGAGCAAAGAATCCGGCCTGTGTTCGCCCTCAACGCCCATGGGGTGTCACCATTGCCTCTTCCATTCTGTCCTTCGTGCATAGCATCCGTCGAGGACTCACCCAAGTGACGTAGTGACCGGCAAGTGACCTGGGTTACCCCACGGCGATGGTGCACCCAAATCTTCAGGCGAATGCCTGCCGAAATGGATCGTCGTTGAGGCGAGCCCGTGGCACGGGCCATGGCTCGTTCAGCAAGACGGTGCTTGACATTGATCAAAACGTTTTGGATTTTATTCAAAACGTTTTTGAAGAGAAAAAAGCGGTGAGTGAAACGTCGCGGGCGATCGGGCTCAAGGAGCTCGCCAGGGTGCTCGGCCTGTCGGTGCCGACGGTCTCGCGTGCGCTCGGCGGCTATTCCGACGTTTCCCAGAAGACGCGGGAGCGGGTGGTCCAGGCGGCCCGGGAGCATGGCTATGTCGCCAGCCGTGCTGGACGCATGCTGGTCTCGGGGCGCTCCAATGCCATCGGCATGATGTTGCCGCAGCCGGCGGGACAGATCACGGACGCCTTTGTCGGCGAGTTCCTGCTCGGCCTTGCCGACAGCCTTGCCGAATTGGGGCGCGATCTCTTCCTGGCCGCCAGTTCCCAAAGCCGCGACGAGCTGCAGGTCTTGCGCCACATGGTGGACGGCTCGCAGGCTGACGGCATCGTCATCAATCGCCTGACCGTCGACGATGCCCGGGCGCGCGTGCTGATCGCACGGCGCATTCCCTTCGTCGCCCATGGCCGGTTGATCGAGGCACCCGGTCCCTATTCCTGGCTCGACACCGATGGCGAGAAGGCGCTGGACGGGCTGGCGCGCCAGCTGGTCTCCCTCGGCCATCGGCGCTTCGCCCTGGTCATGCCCGACGTCGCCTACACCTTTGCCCATTTCCGCAGCCGCGGCCTGGAGCGGGCCTTGAGCGAGCTCGGCCTGCCGCTGCGGCCGGATCACATCGCCAAGGTCGCTCCCAACGATCATGACGGCGCCCATGCCGAGGCGCGTGCCCTGCTGTCGCTCGATCCCCGGCCGACGGCGGTGATCGCATTGACCGACCAGCTTGCCTTCGCTGTACTCGAGGTCGCCCGCGAGCTCGGCCTCGGCGTGCCCGGGGATGTCTCGGTCGTCGGTTTCGACAATGTGCCGATGGCTGTGTACGCCAATCCGCCCCTCACCACCTTCGACCAGAACATCCGGGAGAGCGGCCGTATCGCCGGCGACATGGTGGTGGCGCGGATAGAGCTGGGCGAGGCCGGCATCAGGACGCTGCTGCTGGAGCCGAAGCTGGAGCTTCGGGCCAGCCATGGTCCTGCGCCGGCCGACTGAGCGGCGCTACCGGTTCCAGGGCCCGCAGAGGCCCCGCACCAGGAGGAATGACCATGCACAAGGGGAGGCAAGCATGACCGTATCGATGAGAAGGCTCCTGGCAGGCGCCGTCCTGCTCGGTGCCCTGGCCACGCCTGCCGTGGCGATCGCGCAGAACCTGCTGTTCTGGTCGACCCAGGCGACGCCCGTGGAGGAATCGCAGGCCATTCGTGACGGCGTGCTGCCGGGCTTCGGCAAGTCTGTCACCTATTCGGCCCAGGAGGCCGGCCCGTTCATCACTCGTATCCAGGCCGAGCTGCAGGCAGGGTCCGGCGCCATCACCGTGCTGGGCGGGCTGCATGGCGAGCTTGCCAGTATTCCCGACGGTCTCGTCAATCTCGACGGCGTGGTGCCCGCGGGCGCCATCGCCGAAAGCTATATGCGCTTCGGAAAGCTCGGCACGGCAGAGCAGAAATACATTCCCTGGATGCAGGCGACCTATGTAATGATCGCCAGCAAGCAGGCGCTGCAATATCTGCCCAAGGGCGTGGACCTGCAGAAGATCACCTATGATGAGCTCTTTGCCTGGGGCAAGGCGATGGCTGAGGCCACCGGCGGTCCCAAGATCGGCTTTCCGGCCGGGCCGAAGGGACTGTCGCATCGCTTCTTCCAGGGCTATCTGCTGCCTTCCTTCACCGGTGCGGCGGTGGTGAAGTTCAAGTCGCCGGAAGCCGAGAAGATGTGGAACGATTTCCGCGATTTCTGGCATGCGGCGGTGACGCCGGCCTCCACCTCCTATGCCTTCATGCAGGAACCTCTCCTGAACGGCGAGGTCTGGGTGGCCTGGGACCATGTTGCCCGGCTCAAGGACGCACTCAACCAGAAGCCGGGTGATTTCGTGGTGTTTCCGGTGCCGGCCGGGCCGAAGGGACGCGCCAACATGCCGGTGATCACCGGTATCGCCGTGCCCAGGACCTCGAATGCGCCCGAGGATGCCAAAGCGCTGGCCGCCTATATGCTCAAGCCCGAGACGGAGATCGCCATGGTCAAGGCGACCGGCTTCTTCCCGGTGGTCGACGTCAAGCTGCCCGACGACATGCCGGTTAGCGCCAAGATCCTCGGGCCCGTGGTGGCGGCGCAGAATGCGGCGACCGATTCCCTGCCCGTATTGCTGCCGATCGGCATCGGCGATGCGGGTGGGCGCTACAACAAGGTCTTCTCCGATACCTTCCAGCGCATCGTGCTCGGCGGCCAGCCGGTGCGTGATGTGCTCGACCAGCAGGCGCAGGCCCTGCAGGCCATCCTCGATGAGAAGAAGGCGCCCTGCTGGGCGCCTGATCCGAAAAGCGAAGGGCCCTGCAAGGTTGAATAGCAAGCCTGGGAGCATGTTGTGAGCGACACTCGCCTTCTTCCCTATCTGCTGCTGGCTCCTGCGGCGATCTTCCTGATCGCCTTCTTCCTGGTGCCGTTCGGCCAGGTGGCAGTGGAGGCCTTCACCCAATACGGCCAGCTCTCCACCGGCAATTTCCGCTCGATCATGAGTGATTGGAAATTCTGGCCGGCCCTGCGCAACACGGTGGTGCTGACGGCGATCGTGGTGCCGCTGCAGATCGCGCTTGCCCTGGCCATGGCCGCCCTGGTGATGAATCTCGGCAAGGGGCGCGATCTCGCCCTCTATGTCTTCACCATCCCGCTCGGCATCTCCGATCTCGCAGCCGGGCTGATCTGGCTGGCCATCCTCGAGCAGAACGGCTTCCTCAACAGTGCCCGCCATGCCCTCGGCCTGATCGCCGGCCCCCAGCTCCTGCTCGGCTACCAGAACGTCATCCTGCTCTTCGCCGCGATCGTGCTGGCCGAACTCTGGCGGGCGACGGCGGTGGTACTGGTCATCCTGGTGGCCGGCATGTCTCTCATCCCGCGCGAATATTACGAAGCAGCGGAGGTGTTCGGCGCAGGGCCCTGGAAGCGCTTCGTCAGGATCACCCTGCCGCTGCTGCGGCCCAGCCTGCAGACGGCGCTGATCCTGCGCACCATCCTGGCCTTCGAGGTCTTTGCCATCGTGCTGGTGCTGGCCGGCACCAATCTGCCGGTGCTGATGGGCGAGACCTATGGCTGGCAGTTCACCCTGCAGGACCGGGCCGGTGCTTCCGCCTATGCCATGGTGATCCTGGCGATCTCGATCGCCCTCACGATGTTCTTCCTGTGGGTGCTGGGCGAGAAGAAGGAGACGGCGCCATGAGCGAGGCCGTCGTCAGGCAGGACGATGCGGGCACCGTCGCCCCGGCCCGCTGGGGCCTGCGCTTCGCTGCCATCGTCCTGTGCGCCTGGGTGCTGGTGCCGATCTATCTGCTGGCGGTGGATGCCTTCAATGCGCCGAAGGCGGTCACGGGCTGGCCCAAGCAGTTCTGGCCGGCCTTCGACCTCACCAGCCTCGCCTTCTTCTGGAACTATGCCGGCGTCACCAGGGCCCTGGTGAATTCGCTGCTGGTGGCGGGCCTGACCATGGTGCTCTCCATCCTGATCGGCGCGCCGGCGGGCTATGCCCTGGCCCGCTTCCGTTTCCGGGGCAAGGGCGCCTTCCGCATCCTGGTCTTGATGACGCGGGCCTTTCCCCTGCCGCTGCTCGCCCTGCCTCTGGCGGTATTCTATCTGCGCACCGGCCTCGACGACACGCTGCTCGGCCTGGCGCTGATCCACACCGTGCTGGCGTTGCCCTTCGCCATTCTGATCACCGCCTCGCTCTTCCTCTCCATCCCGGTGGAGCTGGAAGAGGCAGCCTGGGTGTTCGGCTGCAGCCGGGCCCAGGCCTTCGTCAGGATCGTGGTGCCCTTGGCGCTGCCCGGCATTGCGGCATCCGGCGTGTTCGCCTTCGTCACCTCCTGGAACGAGGTGTTCGCCGCTTCCGTCCTCACCGTGCAGAACCAGACCCTGACGGCCTTCCTGCTCACCAGCCTGGATGTCTCGCCGCTGCCGCTGAAATTCGCTGGCGCCTTCGTGCTGATCATCCCGGCCCTGATCTTCCTGTTCCTGGTGCGGAAATATCTGTTTTCGCTCTGGGGTATCGCCAATCGCTGAGGGAGGCTTCGATGGCGGACATCGAGATCCAGGGCGTGCGCAAGAGTTTCGGTTCCTACACGGCGCTGCACACGCTCGACCTGGCCATCCGGGACCAGGAGTTCCTGGTCCTGCTCGGCGCCTCGGGCTGTGGCAAGACCACGCTGCTGCGCATCGTCGCCGGCTTGGAGAGGGCGAGCGGCGGCGAGGTCCACATCGGCGGCAGGCGGGTCGACGGGCTGCCGCCGCGCGAGCGCGGTATCGCCATGGTGTTCCAGAACTATGCGGTGTTCCCGCATATGACGGTGTTCGAGAACATCGCCTTCGGCCTGCGCATGAAGAGGCTGCTCAACCAGGAAGTCGAGCAGCGCGTGAAGAGGGCCGCCGGGCTGATGCATATCGACCAGCTCCTGCAGCGTTATTCCGGCCAGCTCTCCGGCGGCCAGCGCCAGCGCGTCGCCGTCGCCCGCGCCCTGGCGGTGGAGCCGGCCGTCCTCCTGATGGACGAGCCGCTTTCCAATCTCGATGCGCTGCTCCGGCTCGAAATGCGGGCCGAGCTCAAGGGCATCCTGCAGGAGAGCCGCACCACCACGATCTATGTCACCCACGATCAGGTCGAGGCCATGAGTCTCGCCGACCGCATCGCCGTGATGCATCAGGGCCGGATCGTGCAGGCGGCTCCGGCGACGGAGGTCTATGCCTATCCGGCCACGCGCTTCGTCGGCGGCTTCATCGGCAATCCGCCGATGAATTTCCTGCCGGCGGCGGTGAGCGGGACCATCGCCGAGGTAGCCGGACTGAAGCTGTCCGCGCCCGCGACATCCCGGCCGATCGAGTTTGCCATCCGGCCCGAGGAATTGGCGCCGAGCGGCGAGGGTTTGACGGGACGGGTGCGGGTGGTGGAGCCGCTCGGACCGCACCAGCTCGTCTCTCTCGATGTCGGCGGCCATCTCTTCCGCGCCATCGTCGACAATGACCATGCCGTGCGCCCCGGCGAAAACCTCACTCTGGCGCCGCGTCCCGGCAGCGTGCGCTGGTTCGACGTCGAGAGTTCGGCGGCCGTTCTCTGACGACATCACCCCTTTTCATGACGAACCGCTTGGGAGCCTTTCATGAGCCGACTTGACCGTGCCGCTGCCTTCGAGCGGGCTGCTGCCGTGCTGCGCGAGAATGATCGCGGCGCCTACACCATCCCAACCAAGGGGCTTTATCCCTTCCAGTGGAACTGGGATTCCTGCCTGACGGCGCTGGGGCTGCGCCACCTCGACGAGAACAGGGCCTGGCAGGAGGTCGAGACCCTGCTCGACCACCAATGGCCGGATGGCATGGTGCCGCACATCGTCTTCCATGTCGAAGACGACGGCTATTTTCCC
Source organism: Labrys sp. E2SS-1L (assembly GCF_057073705.1). Taxonomy (NCBI): domain Bacteria; kingdom Pseudomonadati; phylum Pseudomonadota; class Alphaproteobacteria; order Hyphomicrobiales; family Xanthobacteraceae; genus Labrys; species Labrys sp. E2SS-1L. Next base: position 1,456,351 of record NZ_CP172712.1, read on the forward strand.
GGTCCCGGCGTCTGGCGCACCGGCCGCCCGGTGCCGACCTCGGGCATCACCCAGCCGCCGGTGCTGGGCTATGTGATGAAGCGCCTGCATGACGAGGCCGGCGATCGCGAGCTCGCCCGGCGCAGGGCCCACGGCCTGCTGGCCAAGGCCGACGCCTGGCACCAATGGTTTTATGCCTGCCGCGACCCCGAAGGCACAGGCCTGGTCGCCATCATCCATCCCTGGGAATCCGGACGCGACAATTCCGTCGACTGGGACGAGGCGATGATGCGGGTGCCGACCGACGGGGTGGAGCCCTATGAGCGGCGCGACACCCGGCATGTCGATGCCGCCCAGCGCCCGCACAAGGCCGATTACGACCGCTTCCTCTGGCTGCTGCAGCGCTTTCGCAGCCTGGGCTGGGACAATGCCAGGCTGCACGAGGCCTCGCCTTTCCGCATGGTCGATCCCGGCTTCAACGCCATCCTGATCCGTTCCGACAGCGATCTTGCCGAGCTTGCGCAGACGCTGGGCGAGCCGGCGATCGCCGCCCGCGCCCGCGCCCGTGTCGCCAGGGCGAGGGCGGGCTTCGAACGCTTGTGGAGCGAGCGCTTCGGCCAGTATCTGTGCCTCGACCGTGTCTCGGGCCAATTGATCGACAGCCCGTCGATCGGCGGGCTCCTGCCCGTGTTCGCGGGGCTGGGCGAGGAAGCACGTCACAGGGCCATCGCCGAACGAATCGCGGCCTGGCGCCGGCGCACGCGCTACGGCATCGCCAGCCACGATCCCGCCGACCGGCGCTTCGAGCCGAAGCGCTATTGGCGTGGCCCGATCTGGATCATCGTCAACATGCTGGTCGCCGACGGGCTCCGGCGCTGCAAACTCGTCGAAGCCGCGGCCAAGGTCGAGGCCGACAGCCTGTCCCTGATCGAGGAAAGCGGCTTTGCCGAATATTACGATCCGATCTCCGGCGAGGGCCTCGGCGGCGGCCATTTCACCTGGACGGCCGCCATGGTGGCCGAACTGGTGAAGCGGGCGACCTGAACGGCCTCAGGCCGCGCCGGCGTCGGCACGGCGGATGATGCCGCGCGCGACGGCGATGTCGCCCGCCAGGGGGCGGTCGTCGCGATAGGGGGGCAGGGCCGTGCGCACGTCGCGGTAGAAGGCATCGGTGCCGGGGGCCTTGGCAAGGTCTTCGGCCTGCAGGTCATAGGCCTGGGCATCGGCGAGGAGTTCGATCGCCAGGATGTGCTCGGCATTGTCGAGAATCTGCAGCGCCTTGAGAGCAGCCGGTGTGGCGTGGCTGAGATGGTCCTCCTGCAGGCCCGAGGTGATGCCGCCATCCAGGCTGGCGGGGCTCGCCAGGCGCCGGTTGAGCGCTACCAGCGAGGCGGCGGTATATTGGGCGATCATGAAGCCCGAGGAGACCCCGCTGCCTACGGCGAGGAAGGCCGGCAGATCGCTGACATGCGGATTGACGAGGCGGTCGATCCGCCGCTCCGCCATTGCCGCGAGCTCGGCCACCGCAATGGCGAGCGTATCCATGGCGAGCGCGATGCCGGGCGCCACGGCATGCGCCTCCGAATAAACCTCGGGCGCTTCGGGCGTGCCCAGCACGGCCGGATTGTCGGTGACGGAAGCCAGTTCCCGGTCGATGGTCGAACCGATCTCGGCCAGCGCGTCGCGTACCGCGCCATGGACATGCGGCACGGCCCGCAGGCTGAGCGGGTCCTGGGTCTGGCGCCCGGCCGCGGCGGCGAGGATGGCGCTGCCGTCGAGCAAGGCGCGCAGATGCCGTCCCGTTGCCTGCATGCCCACGGAGATGCGCAGGGCGAGCGAGGTCTCGTCGAAGGCCCGGGGCTGGCTGCGCAGGTTCTCGAAGCTCATGGCGGCGGTGACGTCGGCCCAGTCGACCAGCCTTTCGCTGCGGGCCAGAGCGAGCGCGGCGAGGCCGGTGACGCAGGGCGAGCCGTTGACCAGGCTCAAGCCCTCCTTGGCCTCCAGCACCAATGGCGTGCGCCCGATGCGGGCCAGCGCCTCGCTGCCCGTCAGTCTTTGCCCGTCGAGCACGGCGTGGCCTTCGCCGATCAAGACCAGGGCGATATGGGCCATGTGGCTGAGATAGCCGACCGAACCGAGCGAAGGCGCTTCGGGCAGGCAGTCATGCGCCAGCAGGGCCAGCATCTGCTCGACGACCTCGGGCCTGACGCCGGAACGGCCATGGGCGTAGTTGTTGATGGCCGCGGCAATGATCGCACGCGTCTCGGTCTTGCCGACAGGAGCCCCGACGCCGACAGCATGGCTCATCAGGATGTTGCGCGACAAGTGCCGCTGCTGCGGCCGGTCGACGATGACGTTGGCAAGGCCGCCGACGCCGGTGTTCACGCCATAAGCGAGGATGCCACGCTCGACGATCGCATCGACGATGGCCCGGGCATAGGAGAGGCGCTGCCAGGCAGCTTCGGAAAGGGCGAGTTCCACTCCTTCGGCGATGGCGGCGATTTCTCGCCAGGTGAGGGGGCGGTCAAGGATGATGGACATGGGGAAACCAGGACGAGGAGGAGGTATCGGGATAGAGAAATTGAGGCCGAGGTTGCACAGCCCCTCACCTGCCGTCGCGCCAGATCGTCAATGATGCTGGCTGGAGATGAACTGCTTGAAACGCTCCGACTTCGTCTCCTTGAACAATTCATCGGGCGAGCCGTCCGCCTCCACCTCGCCCTTGTGCAGGAACATCACGCGGTTGGAGACGTTGCGGGCGAACCCCATCTCGTGGGTGACCACCAGCATGGTGCGGCCTTCCTCGGCGAGGCCGCGCATCACGCGAAGGACTTCGCCGACCAGTTCCGGGTCGAGCGCCGAGGTCGGCTCGTCGAACAGCATTACCTTGGGCTTCATCGCCAGGGCCCGGGCAATGGCGGCGCGCTGCTGCTGGCCGCCCGACATGTGCGAGGGGTAGTAATTGCGACGCTCGGCGAGGCCGACGCGCTCCAGCAGGGCCTCGGCCTCGGCGATGCACTCGGCCTTGGGGCGGCCCAGCACATGCACCGGGCCTTCGATCAGGTTCTGCAGAACCGTCATGTGCGACCAGAGATTGAAGCTCTGGAACACCATGCCGAGTTCGGAGCGGATGCGATCCACCTGCTTGCCGTTGGTCGGCTCGAGGTGACCTTTCTTGCCGCGGCGCATCTCGACCTTCTCGCCGGCGACGACGATCTCGCCGTCATCGGGGGTCTCGAGCAGGTTGATGCAGCGCAGGAAGGTGCTCTTGCCCGAGCCCGAGGCGCCAAGAATGGAGATCACGTCGCCCTGGTGGGCATCGAGCGAAATGCCCTTGAGCACTTCATGATCGCCGAAGCTCTTGCGGATGTTCTTGACGCTGAGAGCGATTTCGCTGGAAGCGGCCATGGCGTTTCCTTTCAGCCGACGATGGTGCGCGGTGTCTGCGCGCTCGGCGGCATGAAGCGCAGATGGGGGGAGAGGACACGCTCGGCCCGGCCGAGCAGGAAGATGATGACATAGCTCAGGGCGATGTAGACCAGGCCTGCCAGCGCCAGGACAGGCACGTCGAGCAAGGCCTGGCGGCCGATCTTCTGGGCGATGCCGGTCATCTCGACCACGCCGATCAGTCCGGCCAGCGAGGTCGATTTCAAGGTCAGGATCACCTCGGTCGAATAGGCCGGCAGGGCCTGGCGCAGGGCGATCGGCGCGATGATGCGGTAGAGCAGCTTGAAGCCGGACATGCCGATGGCACGCGCCGCCTCGATCTCCTTGGTCGAGACGGCCAGCAGGCCGCCGCGCAGGATTTCCGCCTGATAGGCAGCGGTGCAGAGCGCCATCACGAACACCGCCGAGGCGATGCGGTTCTTCAACACCAGCCAGAACCAGGATTCCTTCATGAACTGGAACTGGGCCAGGCCGTAGAAGATCAGGAAGATCTGGATCAGCAGCGGCGTGCCGCGAAAGATGAAGATGTAGGTCTTGGCGATACCGGACAGCAGCCCGTTGCTGCTCATACGCATCCACAGCACGATCAGGGCGAAGACCAGGCCGAGCAGGACGGAGAAGATGAAGAGCAACAACGTCGTCGGCAGGACGGCGAGGATCTTGCTGAGGGCTTCGAGGGCGAAATCGAGAGTCATGGCGGCACCTACGATCCCACGGGACGGCGGAAGCTCTTGGCTACCCGCCGTTCGCCGGCACTGAAGATCTGGGTCGAGAAGGTCGTCAGGATGAGATAGAGGCAGGCGGCCACGGTGTAGAACAGGAAGGGCTGGCGGGTCGATCCGTTCGCCTTGTTGGCGGCGTTCATGATCTCGACCAGGCCGGTGACGGAGATCAAAGCGGAGTCCTTGACGCTGAGCTGGAAGACGTTGCCGAGGCCGGGAATGGCAAAGCGCATGATCTGCGGCGCGATGATGCGGCGAAAACGCATGAAGCGCGGCATGCCGATGGCGCGACCCGCCTCGATCTCGCCCTTGGCGATGGCGGTGAAGGCGCCGCGGAAGACTTCCGCCTGGTAGGCGGCGGAGATCAGGCCGACGCCGAGCGCGCCGGCCAGGAAGCTGTTGATCGTGGTGCTGTTGCCGATGCCGAGCGCACCCAGCGAATTGCCGATCACATCGACCACACGGCCGAAATAGACCATGTAGATGATCAGCAGTTCCGGGGCTCCGCGCAGCACCACCGTATAGACATTGCCGACCAGGGTAGCCGGCATGTTGCCGGCAATCTTGGCCCAGGCGACCAGGGCGCCGACGACGGCGCCGATCAGCATCGCCGCGACGGTGACGGCCAGCGTCATTCCCGCGCCGCCGAGGAGATAGAGCCCCCAACCTGTCTCGCCGAAGCCGAGCGTGGCAACCAGATAGGAGATCTTGTCGGATAGGCTGGTGATCACGTCCACAATGCGGCTCTCCTCTCGGGGTAGGCCAGTGAGACATAGGCGATGGCGGCTCGCCGCGGCCGCTGTGGTGGCAGGGCCGGCAGTGTCGTCCCTTCAGTCCGCGGCCGGAGCTGGCCGGCCCGCGGACTGAGGCCGAAGACTTACGAGCCCTTGACGGGGGTCACGTCCAGCTTGAACCATTTCAGGCTGAGCTTCTTGACGGTGCCGTCGGCGATGGCGCTGCCGATCGCCTTGTCCCACATCTCGCGCAGATCGTTGTCCGACTGGCGGAAAGCCGGGCCGATGCCCTCGCCCCAGATCGGACCGGCAATCTGAGCACCGACGAGGGTCATCTGCTCATTGCCCGATTTGGCGAAGGCGGAGGTGAAATAGGTGTCGTCGTCGAAGCCGACATCGATACGCCCGCCCGTGATGTCGAGGTCGCGTTCGCCCGAGGTCTTGTATTCGGTGATGGTGGCGATGTCCTTGAAGTTCTCTTCGACGAATTTGGTGTAGACGGTGGCGGTCTGGATGCCGATGGTCTTGCCCTTCAGGGCTTCGCGCATCTTCTCGACCGTGCTCTTGTCATGGCCGGCCTCGCCCGTCAGCGTCACTGTGGTGCCGGTGCCGTCCATCTTGGCGAGGTCGCCGGTCTTCAGGCCGGCAAAACCCGCCGGGGTCTGGGCGTAGGGCTGCGAGAAGGCGACCTGCTTCTTGCGGTCGTCGGTGATCGACATCGCATCCATGATCATGTCGAACTTGCCGCCGTTCAGGCCGGCGATCATGCCGTCCCAGTCCTGCGCGATGAATTTGCACTCGATCTTCATGCGCCCGCACAGATCCTTGGCGAGGTCGATCTCGAAGCCGTCCATGCTGCCGTCGGGCTTGGTCAGGTTCCAGGGCTCATAGGCGCCTTCCAGGGCGATCGTGACCGTCTTCCACTCCTTGGCCACCGCCGGCATGGCCGTCAGGGCGGTCAGCGCCAGCAGCGCCGAGGAGATCAGGTACTTCTTCATTGTCGGTTCCCCTTTTGGGTTTTGGCCGCCCGGTCTTCCGGTCCGGCTTCATTCTGGATCGCCCTTGCAATGCCTCAATCGGTCTTGTGCCGCTTGCTTGAGGCGCGATCCGGGCGGACCATGGTCCCCCGCCCGGATGCCAGCGTGGTCAGCGCTTTCGGACTTGCCTGACTCAGGACTTGGTCTGAGGCGACATGTCCGTCTTGAACCATTTCATGCTGAGCTTCTTGATCGTGCCGTCGGCAAGGGCTTCGCCGATCGCCTTGTCGAACATGTCGCGCAGTTCCGGATCGGATTTGCGGAAGGCCGGGCCGATGCCTTCGCTCCACACCGCGCCGGTGATTTCGGGACCGGCCAGCATCATTTCCGAGTGATCGGGGCGAGACAGCACCGAGTAATAGAAGGTGACGTCGCCGACGGTGGCGTCGACGCGGCCGGCAGAGAGGTCGAGATCGGCCTCACCCACGGTCTTGTATTCGGTGATGGTGGCCACGTCCTTGAAGTTCTTGGCCAGCCATTCGGCATAGTTGGTGGCAACCTGCACGCCGATGGTCTTGCCCTTCACGGCATCGCGCAGGGCGTCGACCGTCGGCTTGTCATGCGCGGCATCGCCCGTCAGCGTCACGATGGTGCCGGTGCCGGCGAGCTTGGCGAGGTCGTTGGACTTCAGCGTGGCGAAACCGGCGCGTTCGCCGGCATAGGGACGCGAGAAATCGATCTGCTTCTTGCGTTCCTCGGTGATCGACATGCCGTCCATGATCACGTCGAACTTGCCGGCATTGAGGCTCGGGATCATGCCGTCCCAATCCTGGGCAATGAACTTGCACTCGACCTTGATGCGTCCGCAGATATCCTTGGCGAGGTCGATCTCGAAGCCGTCCATGGTGCCGTCGGGCTTGGTCAGGTTCCAGGGCTCATAGGCGCCCTCCAGGCCGATGGTGACGGTCTTCCACTCCTTGGCCTGGGCGGCCGGAACGCTCATCAGCGTCGCCAGCGCCAGGATGGCGGTGGAAATGAGGGTCTTCTTCATCATCAATTCCCCTATGTTGACAGCAACCCGCGCGCCTCAATGGCGGGCCAGGTTTCTGATCGCGGTCTTGAAGGCCGCATTGATGATGTCGTCCTGGTCGTGACGCCCGTTGCGGATACGCCACTGCCCCTCAACCATGACGTCACGCACCGTACGGTCGCCAAGCGCGAACAGCCAGCGATCGACAATAGCGTCATCCTTGGCGCTGTCCATGAAAGCATCGTCGCCGTCGAGGACGACCAGGCTGGCGAGCTTTCCGGGGGCAATGGCGCCGATGGGCTGGCCGAGGGCCTGGGCACCGCCGGCGAGGGCCGCATCGTATATGTCGCGCCCGACCGAGCGATGCGGGCCATTGGCGAGGCGGTTGCGTTTTTCGTCGCGCAGACGCTGCGAATATTCGAGCGTGCGCAGCTCGTCGACGACGCTGGGGGAGACGTGGCTGTCGGTGCCGATGCCGAAACGGCCATTCTGGGCGCGATAGGCGACTGCGTCGAAGATGCCGTCGCCGAGATTGGCTTCCGTCGCCGGGCAGAGGCCCGCAATGGCGCCGCTCGCCGCCATGCGCTGAAGCTCGGACGGATCGGCATGGGTGGCGTGGATCAGGCACCAGCGTTCGTCGACAGGCATATGGTCGAACAGCCATTGCATCGGGCGCTTGCCGCTCCAGGCCAGGCTGTCGTCGACTTCCTTCTGCTGCTCGGCGATGTGGATGTGCAGCGGCCCGGTCTTGAGCAGGCTCGCCATCAGCGTGTTCATCTCCTCCGGCGTCGCCGCGCGCAGCGAATGGAAGGCGTAGCCGAGCGTTGCACCCTGTGCGGCACAGGCCGGGGCGAGCTCCGCCATCAGGCGCTGGAAGCCGTCGATATCGTGGATGAAGCGGCGCTGGCCTTCATGGGGAGCAACGCCGCCGAAATTGGCATGGGCGTAGAAGACGGGCAGCAGCGTCATGCCGATGCCGCTGGTCCTGGCCGCGGCCAGGATGCGCTTGGCCATCTCGGCGCGGTCGGCGAAGAGGGCGCCGTCCTTGTCGTGATGCAGATAGTGGAATTCGGCGATCGAGCCGAAGCCGGCCTTGAGCAGATCGACATAGAGCCGGGTGGCGATCGCCTCGGCGTCCTCGGGCGTGATCTGGCCGACGGTGCGGTACATTTCCTCGCGCCAGGTCCAGAAGCTGTCGCTGCCCGCGCCGGACACTTCCGCAAGGCCGGACATGGCACGCTGGAAGGCGTGGGAATGCAGGTTGGGCATGGCGGGTAGCACCGGACCGGCGGCGATCTCGGCGCCATCTGGGGCGACATCGGGGGTTACGGCGCTGATCCGGCCTGAAGCATCGATCTCGATGCGCACATTCCGGGCCCAGCCGTCGGGCAGCAGGGCCTGGCTGGCGTACAGGCTGTGGTTGCTCTGGAGTTGTGGGCGGAAATCGGGCATGTTTGTGTACCGACGAGTTCGCAACTTGTATGTATAAGTTTTATACATAATTTTGCGATCGTGGCAAGTGCCGTATGAAGCGGTGAGTCGATTTTTGAGGAATGACGTCGTCATGAGCATGCCGCCGGACAGGAAGCCGGAGCCCGCCATACCCGCCACGCCGCTCTATGCCGAGGTAAAGCAGCACATCCTCGCGCGGGTGCGCAGCGGCGAGTGGCCGCCGGATCATCGCATCCCTTCCGAAAGCGAATTGGTCGAGCAGCTCGGGGTCAGTCGCATGACGGTGAACCGGGCCTTGCGTGAGCTCAGCCTCGAAGGCGTGCTGGTGCGCATGCAGGGCAGGGGCTCCTTCGTCGCGGGCGGCAACAGCCATTCGGACGTGTTCGCCGTCACCAATATCGCCGAGGAGATCCGCGGTCGCGGCCACGACTACAGCGCGCAGGTGCTGCTGCTCGATACGGTGAAGGCGACGCCGGATATCGCCGATTTGCTCGAATTGCCGATCGGAAGCCCGGTTTTTCACTCGATTATCGTGCATTGCGACAATGAAGTGCCGATCCAGCTCGAGGATCGTTTCGTCAATCCCACGGTGGCGCCGGATTATCTCGATCACGATTTTTCCAAGGTGACGCCCAATGAAGTGCTCAGTGCGGTGGTGCCGTGGAGCGAGGCGGAGCATCGCATCGAGGCGGTGCTGCCGCAGGCCTGGGAATGCAAGCTGCTGGCGATCTCGCGGGCCGATCCCTGCCTGCTGATCCGTCGCCGCACCTTCGCGACCGGATGGGTGGGGGCGCCGGCCCCGGAGGCCGGCGGTGACGAGGGGGCCGTGCAGCATGTCGTCACCGCGGTGCGCCTGCTGTTGCCGGGCGGGCGCTATCGCATCGAGAACAGGCGGCATTCCAACCGCGTGGGGTAAATGTTCTGAACGGCTCAGCGGTCCTTGACAGCGGGGCCAATTTGCTGCTAACTTGTATATACAAGCAACAAGAGGTCATGTACATGCTCAGCAATGCCCGTTTCCGCGATGTCGAGATCCGCGCCCCGCGTGGCACCCAGCTCAATGCCAAGAGCTGGTTGACCGAAGCGCCGCTGCGCATGCTCATGAACAATCTCGATCCCGACGTCGCCGAGAACCCCAAGGAACTGGTGGTCTATGGCGGCATCGGCCGCGCCGCGCGCGACTGGGAGTGCTTCGACACCATCGTGCGCGAGTTGAAGAACCTCAACAATGACGAGACGCTGCTGGTGCAGTCCGGCAAGCCGGTCGGCGTGTTCAAGACCCATGCCGACGCCCCGCGCGTCCTCATCGCCAACTCCAACCTGGTGCCGCATTGGGCGACCTGGGAGAAGTTCAACCAGCTCGATGCCGAAGGCCTGATGATGTATGGCCAGATGACGGCCGGCTCCTGGATCTATATCGGCTCGCAGGGCATCGTGCAGGGCACCTATGAGACCTTCGTCGAAGCCGGCCGCCAGCATTATGGCGGCGACCTCGCCGGTCGCTGGGTGCTCACCGCCGGTCTCGGCGGCATGGGCGGCGCCCAGCCGTTGGCCGCGACCCTCGCCGGCGCCGTCTCGCTCAACATCGAATGCCAGCAGCAGAGCATCGATTTCCGCCTGCGCACCCGCTATGTCGACAAGCAGGCCAAGGATCTCGACGACGCGCTTGCGCTGATCAAGCATCATTGCGACCGCAAGGAAGCCGTCTCGATCGCCCTGCTCGGCAATGCCGCCGAGATCCTGCCCGAACTGGTGCGCCGCGGCGTCCGCCCGGACATGGTCACCGACCAGACCTCCGCCCATGACCCGCTGAACGGCTATCTGCCGATCGGCTGGACCTGGGAAGAATACAAGGAGCGCGCCCGCACCGAGCCGGCCCATGTCGTCGCCGAGGCCAAGAAGTCGATGGCGGTGCATGTGCGGGCCATGCTCGACTTCCAGAAGATGGGCGTGCCCACCTTCGACTACGGCAACAATATCCGCCAGATGGCCAAGGAAGTCGGCGTCGACAACGCCTTCGACTTCCCGGGCTTTGTGCCGGCCTATATCCGCCCGCTGTTCTGCCGCGGCATCGGCCCCTTCCGCTGGGCGGCCCTGTCGGGTGATCCGGCCGACATCGCCAAGACCGACGCCAAGGTCAAGGAACTGATCCCGGACGACAAGCACCTGCACAACTGGCTCGACATGGCCGCCGAGCGCATCGCCTTCCAGGGGCTGCCCGCCCGCATCTGCTGGGTCGGCCTCGGCCAGCGCCACCGCCTCGGCCTCGCCTTCAACGAGATGGTGCGCACCGGCGAACTCTCCGCTCCCGTCGTCATCGGCCGCGACCATCTCGATAGCGGCTCGGTCGCCTCGCCCAACCGCGAGACGGAATCCATGCGCGACGGCTCGGACGCCGTGTCCGACTGGCCACTGCTCAACGCCCTGCTCAACTGCGCCTCGGGCGCGACCTGGGTGTCGCTGCATCATGGCGGCGGCGTCGGCATGGGCTATTCGCAGCATTCAGGCATGGTCATCGTCTGCGACGGCAGCGAGGACGCTGACCGCCGCCTGGCCCGCGTGCTGGTCAACGATCCCGGCACCGGCGTGATGCGCCATGCCGACGCCGGCTACGACATTGCCATCGACTGGGCCAAGCAGCAGGGCATGAACCTGCCGATGCTGAACAAGTAAGGCAGCGTGCCGGCATCGTGCCGGAAAAGCGACCATGGCCAGCCGGTATCGGTTGGCTGCAAGGCGGGTCCTCGGGCCCGCCTTTTTCGTGCCCGGAAGGGTGTCTTCCTTCGTTGCGCGGAGACTTCGGTTTACCGTCTGGTGCAAGGCGAGGTTGCATCATGCCGCTGCTGCATTGTGACTTTTCAGTAACAAGGAGGCTAAAAAGAGGCATATTTCGGACGCGTGGCAAGAATTTCTATTGTCGATCTGGCCTGGTTGGTTCAGATTCGAACCGTAAATTTTTTAATTTCGTACTTTTGCTTCTGTTGCCGATACGATTTTAATCCGAAGACCTTCTGTCTTTTGTCGAGCGGCAGATGTTTTCTTGGAGGAAATCATGGTGAAAAAATCATTTATTTTAGGGACTGTGGCCGCTCTTACCAGTTTTGCGGCCGCCCACGCGGCGGATCTTCCCATGACCAAGGGCGAGGCCGTCGAATATGTGAAGGTCTGCACGGCCTTTGGACCTGGCTTCTTCTATATTCCCGGCAGCGACACCTGCCTGCGCATCGGCAGCGAGTTCCGCATAGACTATCGCGTCTATGGTGGCGGCAAGTTCAATCGCGACGACAACCGCACCGCCTTCAATGCCCAGGCCCGTGTCTGGTTCGATGCCCGCACCGAGACCGAATATGGCTTGCTGCGCTCCTATTTCCAGATCAACGCGGACAGCAACACCGCCACGCGGGTCAACGGCACGGAGCAGCGCAACCGCTTCACCATCGACAAGGCCTTCATCCAGTTCGGCGGCCTGACGGCCGGTTATGCGCATTCCTTCTTCGGCTTCTACGACAACGACTATGGCAACACCATCTTCGGCCCCTATTACGCCCAGTCGAACACGGTGAACCTCATCGCCTACACGGCACAGTTCGGCGGCGGCTTCTCGGCCACCCTGTCGGTCGAAGATGGCCGCGATCACCGCCAGAACGACGTGTTCGCCTATCAGGGCGGCCAGCAGGTGCCGGATGTCGTCGGCGTCCTCAGGCTCGACCAGGAATGGGGTACGGTGGCGCTCCAGGCGGCGGCCCACCAGTTCCGCAGTGCCTCGCGCTACGACAATGGTACGCCGGACGATCCCACCGATGATGTCGCGCTGCGGCACCAGAACAAATGGGGCTATGCGATCGGCGGCGATGTGCTGATCAAGATCCCGCAGCTCCAGGATGGGCATCTGGTGATCGAAGGCCAATATGCCGATGGCGCGCTGGACTATCTCGGCGCCGACAACCTCTATGCCCTCCGCTCGCAGGACTTCTACTACCGCAATGGCTTTTCGAGGCTCGAAGCCGGCAAGGGCTGGTCTGTTACGGCCGAACTGGGCGGCAATTTCACGCCGCAATGGGGCTTCAACATCGTACCGAGCTATATCGACACACGCTATGACGGTGCCGGCAGCAATGGCCAGGACCTGAAGGCCAAGGAATATGCCATCACCGGCAACCTGACCTACATGATCGTCAAGGGCCTGTCGGTGACGGGCGAGGTCTCCTACATCCGCTCGGAGTTCGATCGCGAGCTCGGCAACGAGACCTTTGCCGACAACCGGCCGAAGGAGAAGCTCAACTCGGTGGTCGGCGGCATCCGTATCAAGCGAATGTTCTGAGGGCGCTGCTGCAAATCGACACCAGCTCGGTTCGGTATCTGAGAAAAGGGGGCTTTGCGGCCCCCCTTTCGTTGTTCGCAAGGTCATTTGTCGGTGTGAGGCTTCAGCCGTTCGCCGAGACGCAGACCGTCTCTGTCGTGACATCGTCGCGAGGCGTTTCTCGGCGCCCGAGGAAGACGAAGACCACGATGGCGGTGACCACGGTGATGGCGGCGAGCAGCAGGAGCAGCGTGGCGAACGCATCGCCATAGGCCTGGATCAGGGCGGGACGGGCAAGCTGCGGCAGCGCGCCGGCAGCGCCGGCTACGTCGCCCGTCACCAGCTTCTGGGCGCCCTCCCGGACATGCTCGCCGGCAAGATGGCCTGATATCAGGGCCGAGAGCAGGGCGCTGACGACGGCAAGCGCCACGCCTTCGCCAGCGACGCGGACCGTGGAGAAGATACCGGTCGCCATGCCGGCCCGTTCGCTCGGCACCACGGAGACGGCGAGGCCGTCCATCAGACCCCAGGGCAGGCTGATGCCGATGCCGATCACCGCCATGGGCGCGAGCATGGCGTTGACGTCGCCACCGACCGGCATGAAGCTCAGCCAGGCAAGCCCGGAAGCGCAGACCAGCAGGCCGAGGCTCGAGATCACGGCCGGTGCAATCCAGCGCGAAAGCCAGCCGGCCAGGAGCGGCAGAACCAGCAGCGGGGCGGACAGGGCCATCATCATCAGGCCCGCGGCCACCCCGCCGACGCCCTCGATACCGACAAAACGGATCGGCAGCAGGATCAGCAGCACCACGAAGGCATAGGCCGGCGCGGCCGCCAGCAATTGCACGCCGACGAAGCGACCATAGCGGAACAGGCTGAGGTCGAGCATCGGGCGGGGCGAATTGAGCTCGATGCGCACGAACAGCACTATCAGGGCGAGGGCGCCGACGAGCAGGGCGACGACGAGCGGGTCGCTCCAGCCGCTTTCGGGGGCCTGCAGCACGCCATAGGTGAACAGGGTCAAGGCGAGGGTGAAGCTGGTCGCGCCCGGCCAATCCAGTCCGCGGGCCTGAGGATCGCGGGATTCCCTGAGCACGACGACGCCGATGACGAAGGAGGCCGATGTCAGCGCGACGACGGCCAGAAAGATGCTGGGCCAGCCGAAGGTCTCGCTCATCAGGCCCGAACTGATCGGGCCGAAGGAAAGGCCGGCACCGAAGCTGGCACCGACCACGCTGAAGGCGCGCATGCGCGCGCTGCCGGAGAATTCCTGCGCCAGGGCGGCCATGCCGCCCGCAAAGGCAGCGGCAGCGGCAAGTCCCTGGAGCGCACGCAGGAGATCGAAGACCAGGATGGAGTGCGCTCCCACCAAAGCCAGCGAGGCCAGGGCGAAGCCGGCGACGCCGGTGAGGAAAACGCGCTTGCGGCCGATGCTGTCCGACAGGGCGCCGGCGGCCATCAAGGTGCTGCCGAAGGTCAGCATGAAGGCATTGGTCACCCAGTTCAGGGCAACCGGGCTGCCGCCCAATGTCTCGGCGATGGCGGTCAGCGCCACCGCCGGTCCGGTGAAGGTGAGGGGCATGGCGATGGCGGCGAGGCAGACGGATAGCAGGATGAGCGCCTTGTGGGCCGCGCTCGGAGCCAAGGTTCGGTCTGTCATGAAATCGATGCTCAAAATATGGGTGGCAGGTCGCCGGCCAGAGCGGGATGCTCGGTAGGGCGGTTTGCCCTGGCGAAATGGCTTGACCTGTTGCGAGCAATCTATTCTTGCCGCATTATTAGAGAAATAGGGGCTTTGTTCCGAAGATAACGGAATAAAATTCCGTAATGGCGGAGAGCCTATGGACAGGAGCGGCAATCTCACCGCCTTCGTGCGCACGGCGGATCTCGGCAGTTTCGCCGCCGCCGGGCGGGTGCTCGGCCTTTCGGCCTCGGCCGTCGGCAAGGCTGTCGCCAAGCTGGAGCAGGATCTCGGCGTCCGCTTGTTCCAGCGCACCACCCGCACCATCCGCCTCACCGAGGAAGGGCGCCTGTTCCACGAACGCTGTCGCCGCATCCTCGACGATCTCGACGACGCCTGGGCCATCGTGGCGGGTTCGCGCGACGCTCCGCGGGGGCGGCTGCGGGTGTCGACGCCGGTCGTCACCTACCACATCCTCATGCCCCTGATGCCGGAGTTCACAGCGCTCTATCCGGAGATCGAGCTCGACTTCGATTTCAACGACCGGTTGGTCGACCTGGTGGAGGAAGGGGTCGATGTCGCCATCCGCAGCGGCGATCTGCCGGATTCCCGGCTGATGTCGCGGGTGTTCTGCTCTTTCCGCCAGATGTTGTTCGCTTCGCCCGCTTATCTCGAGCGTCACGGCACGCCGCAGAAGCTGCGCGATCTCGATGGCCATCTCGCCATCCGCTACCGCTTTCTCAACAGCGGCAGGATGCTGGAATGGCCCTTGATCCTGCCACCGGACGAGCCCGAACCGCGCACGCGCATCATCTTCACCTGCAACAATATGGAAGCCATGCGCGGCGCCACGCTCGGCGGGCTCGGCATCGGCGTCATGCCGGACTTCCTGGTGCGCGATGCCGTCGAGGCCGGAACATTGCGGACCGTGCTGCCGGATCACGTCGGCGGGCCGCGAAACTTCAACATGATCTGGCCGTCCAACCGGCATCTCTCGCCTAAGGTTCGCGTCTTCGTGGACTTCATGCAGGCCCGGCTCAGCGGCGTATGAGCATGAAGTCGGCAGTTAAATTCGCGACATTGTCGGATTGGCAGATCCTCCCTCGTCCTTGGGGCATCTGGCCGCGAGGCCTGCCCAGAGGAGAACGTCATGTCCAAGATTTCGCCGTGCCTGTGGTTTGCGGGAGAGGCCGAGGAGGCCGCCAATTTCTATGTGTCGCTGCTGCCGGATTCTCGCATCGACCATGTGCAGCGCAACGTCGCCGATGGTCCGGGCGGCAAGGCCGGCACGGTGCTGATGGTCCGCTTCACCTTGGCGGGCGAGAGCTATCTCGCCCTCAATGGCGGCGAAAAATGCGACTATAATCACGCCGTCTCCTTCCACATCGACTGCGTCGACCAGGCCGAGATCGACCGGCTGTGGGCGACGCTGGGCGAGAAGGGCGAACTGATCCATTGCGGCTGGCTCAAGGACCGCTATGGCGTGCACTGGCAGATCGTGCCCTCGATCCTGCCCACGCTGCTGGCCGATCCCGACCAGGCCAAGGCTCAGCGCGTCATGGCCGCCGTGCTCGGGGCGATCAAGTTCGACATCGCCACGCTGCAGAAGGCCTATGAAGGGGTGTGAGACCGGGTGCATAACCCAGGTTGCATGACAGTAACGTTTCCTGGGACCGCCAGCATCCTGCTGGCTTTTTCGCCTGCACAGGCCGCCCCTCCAAGAGCCAGCAAGATGCTGGCGGTCCCAGGGGTAGTCCTGAACTCGCCGTGCCGGTCAGCGCCTTAAAGATCTGGTGTTAGCGGGCGGCGATTGCGGTTCCCCGCATGGGCTGGTGCGAAGGTGTTCGGCACGCGGCCGCCTTGCCTGGATTGGAGGCTGCAACGCCCGCAACATGGCCGGGTGCCGGTGGCGGTTCCAGCGGCAAATCGGCCAGTTCCCGCAGGGACATGGCCTGCAGGCTGGGATGGTCGAGCGGCTCCAGGCTGCGGGCTGGCGTCAGCGGCTTGTGTGTCCAGTGCTGCTTAAGGGTCTTGAGTATCCTGGCAGTCAGCATGTTGACGATATCCTTGAATTACTGCCGCCGAATCTCCAATAAAGGGGGCGGAAAAGAAATGGAGTTTTGCGCGGGCATGCTATAGAAAAACTATATGGAAAGCCTGCTGCGATATCAGCTTGGCGCCTTGCGCGCGGTCGAGGCTGCCGGACGCCTGGGCTCGATGGCGAAGGCCGCCGAAGAGCTTGGCGTCACCGTGGGCGCCGTCAGCCAGCAGGTGCTCAAGGCCGAGCAGCGATTGGGCCGGCCGATCTTCACGCGCGGGCCGAAGGGGCTGGTGCCGACACCGCTCGGTCAATCCCTGCTCGCGGGCCTCACCCGCGGTTTCCGGGAGATCTCGCAGGCATTGACCACGGCCGAGGCGCGGGCCGAGCACGTGCTGACGGTGACGGTCGCGCCGGTTCTCGCCGCCAAATGGCTGGTGCCGCGCCTGCATCGCTTCCATGAGGCGCATCCGGGCCTGCAGCTGCGCATCGATGCCTCGGTCGAGCGGGTGGATTTCGATACCTCGGACGTCGATGTCGGCGTGCGCGTCGGCGCCGGGCCCTGGCCGGGCGTGCGGGCCGATTACCTCATGGATCAGAGCCTGTTCCCGCTCTGCTCGCCCGCACTTGCGGCTGGTATTCGGGACATCGAGGACCTGGTCAGGTTGCCGGCCATCATCGACTATAATTCGCCCGAGAGCTGGCCGATCTGGTTGGCCGCCTATGGCAAGTCGGACCTGTCGCTCGCGGCCGGTCCGGCCTTTTCGGATGCGGCGCTCTGCCTGGATGCAGCGATCGCCGGCCAGGGCGTCTCGATCGGTTGGCAGACCCTGGCCCAGGATGCGCTGCGCGACGGGCGCCTGGTCGCGCCTTTCCCGCGCCCGGTTCAAACCGGCTTGGCCTATTGGCTGGTGAGTTCGGCGCGGCGCAAGCCTTCAGCCAAGGTAAAGGCTTTCGAGACCTGGCTGCGAGCGGAGCTGGCCGATGTCGGGGCCGGGCCTCCTGGAGCAAAGCGTGTTCAGGACTGAACGCTTTTTTGCTCTTGCCCTTTGTTTCGACGCGTCTTTGCGATTCCAGACGACTCCGTCAAATCGCAAAACGCTATAGCGAGGCGCCGAGATAGGCCAGCGTCGCCGCTGCGCCGAGAGCGGTGCGGACGGCGTGCAGCCAGCCCCAGCGCAGGATGAGCCGGCGCGTCTGCGCGCCCGCCTCATTGTTCGGCGTTGCCTCCAGGAGCCGGTTGGTCGGCATGATGCCCAAGAGCGTATAGGGCCAGTTCGCCAGCATCAGCACCGCCCCTACCAGCCAGAGCCAACTGCCGGCGAGCCAGGCGGTGGCGATGCCGGCAAGACCGGAGGCAACGGCGAGGCTGGCCTGCATGGCAAGGCCGCGCGCATAGCTCGGCTTCCATTGCGCCAGCAGGGAGGCGTCATCGAGGGCGAGCCGAGCCGGCTGCTCGGCGATGTTGATATAGAAGGCTGCGCCGGCGAAGAGGGCTGCGAGGATGAGGGCAATCTGACCGATCAGCATGGATCTGCTCCAATTTGACAATATGTTGTCGAATTGGATATATATTGTCAATGAATGAATCGAATCCCGCCCTGGTCGGCGAAGGCGTCACGGCCCTCATCCTCGAAGTCTTCCGCCTGAACGGACGCCTGCTCGCGGCCGGCGACCGGCTGGTGGCCGGGCTGGGCCTGAGCAGTGCGCGCTGGCAGGTGCTGGGCGCCATTGCGCTGGCCGGTACCCCGCAGCCCGTGGCCCATCTTGCCCGTTCCATGGGGCTCAACCGACAGGGCGTGCAGCGTATCGTCAACGAACTGGCGGACGAGGACATTCTCGCCTTCCGCGACAATCCCCATCATCGCCGGGCCAAATTGGTGGTGATGACGGCAAAGGGGAGGGCTGCCTATGAAGCCGCGAACCAACTGCAGAAGCCCTGGGTGGACGCCCTTTCGCGGGGATTGGCAGTTGAAGACGTGACGGCTTGCCTGCGCCTGATCGAAACCCTGCGTGTTCGGTTGGAAGCAGAGGCCGATCCGGAGTAGCGGAGGGGCCACGGGATGGCGACGAGAAGTGGCAGGCATCCGATGCGCTGCGGCGACAAGGATGGCGAAACATATGCTCTACCATTGAGCTACGGGCCCAAAGGGCGTGTCGTCGGTTATGGTTTCGGGTTTGACGGGCGCGATTTTGACCGAGGAGAAGGAGGGTGAGGACGCAAGCCTTTCGGCTTGCTACGATACCCGACGTACTCATCGGTCAAAAGCGCCCCGCCGCTGAAGGCGGTGAGGTGAAAAATGGCCATCTGCAGCGTCGCTTCGCTTGCCAAGACGCAAGTCTTGGCAGCGCTAGCTCCTCCCATCTAGCCATTTTTGACCTCATCAGACTCCAAACCATAACCGACGACACGCCCTTTTGGTGGACCCGACGGGACTCGAACCCGCATCACGTGGGGAATAGCCATGTAGTTCCGCCGGCATTCGCCGCAACGTTCCAAATCAGGCCGGGCAGGCGCGGCGACGAAAGGTGATGAAACTTCTACACCCGCGCGGGACCTTTCGGCCTGGCGCAAGGCTCTGGGTTCGAACCAGGAGGACCATGTAGTTCCATCGGCATTCGCCGCTCTGCTCGGTGTCGTCAAAGGGCCACGGCGACGAAGGTGATGAGAACGGGCTCCCGATAACGGTGAGTCGGGTGCAGTTCGCCGCTGCAGCGCCCCGGTGTTGCTGTATTCCCATCGGCATTCGCCGTGACGTGTCGAAATTCCTTTCAGTCGAGTGCGGCGACGAGGTTCGAGGGGGACGATTGCTGAGCTACCGCTTGCGCGGGGCGCCATCGAAAACGCCGACCTCCCCTTCGGATGAAAGGGCGCTCTAACCTGTAGTCCCGCCGGCATTCGCCGCTGATTGCAAAGAGCCATGATCGAGCCACGGCGACGAGAGTGATGAAACATCCTGCTCTATCCACTGAGCTACAGGCCTTGCGGCCTGGCGGGAATTGAACCCGCGACCTGGAGCGTGAAGGCTGTAGTTCCATCGGCATTCGCCGTGTCCGTATGAAATCTCCTGATGATAAGCGCCACGGCAACAAGAATGACGAAACGTTACCGCCTTGCGGCGGTCCGTGCTCTAACCGATTGAGCTATGCAGCTTGCGCTACAGCGGGATTTGAACCCGCAACCCCGGGATTCAAAGTCTGTAGTTCCGTCGGCATTTGCCGTGCCTTTGGTTCCGGCCGGCAGCATGAAGCCGCCGGCTGGAAATCGTGTCGTATCAGAGCTCGATCTTCTCGATCTCGTCGACCCAATGCTCGGCGCCCATCTCGCCCTTGGTGAAGGCCGCGATGGTGTCGAACACCGCATCCGAGAAGCCGCCGATGTTCATCACATCGGCACGCTCCTGCGCCTGGGTGGTCGTGTAGGGTTGGATGTCCAGGCAGACGAGCTTGGCACCGGGGTTGCTGGTCTTCACCCGCTCCCACTGCTTCATCATCTGCGTGGCCTCGCCGCCCCGGCGCGCATCGATCCAGGACTGGTTGTCCGAGACGAAGATCACCAGATCCACCTTGGCCTTCTCGTTCGCCAGCTTCTCCAGCGGCGCCGAGCAGTTGGTGCCGCCGCCACCGATGGAGGCGAGCTTGCGGGCATTGGTCATCACCGTGTCGCGCGGCTCGAGGTCCACGCGGACCACGGTCTGCTCGAACGGGATCACCCGGGCCGACGGATTGGCCCGGAGCACCGAAGCCGCCACCAGGCCGGCCACGTCGATGCAGCGCACCTGCGTGGTCGCGCCCGGACGATAGCCGGTGACCGGCGAGGACATCGAACCCGACACGTCCGGGCAGACGACCACGCGGCCCTCGATCGCGGGCACGTTGGCGACCGCGGTTTCCATCGCATCGTGCAGCGCCTCGCGCACGACGGGCGGGATGTCCTGCCCGGCCTGCGCATAGGCCATCATCAGTTGATACGGGAACACCCGTGCCCGCTTGATGGCCTCGCGGTCGGCAAGCCGCGCGGCAAGCTTCTCGGCGAAACCCTCCACCTCGAACACGCCGTGGCGCGCGAAGGTGGCGAGATTCATCCGCAGCATCTGCCAGCCGGCCTTGTCGGCGATGGCTGCCCAGTGCTGCCGGGTGAGCGGCAGCGCCGTCAGCATCTGGAACGGCACCGCCGGTACCGGCAGCGTCGGATCCTGCTTGAAGGCCTCGAACGCCCGGGCGATCTCCGGCAAAGCCGTCACCTCATAGGGCCGCCCGATCAACCAGGCATAGAGCGCCTCGCGCGCCTTGTCGGCGGGCTTGGGGTGGACCATCTTGATCACATCCGCGAGCGAGGGCGCGTTGCCGACGCTGGCGCGCATGATCTCGATGTCCGAGGCGGTCTCGAGCCAGGCCTGGACCAGCTTCTTCGGCCGGGTCCCCAGGGACTTACGGCCGACAGCGCCCGAACGCATGACCTGCACGAAATTGCGCAGCATCTTGCCATTATCGACCACGCGCGGGAACGCCTTGGCGAAATCGCCCGTCTGCAGCATGGAGAGATAGGCGAGCAGCAAGGCCGGCATATCCTTCATGTGGCCGCGCTGGCGGGCATAGATCGCCGCCTTGGCGATGAACGCGCTCTCCACCTCGCAGACCACCTTGAGCATCTCGTCGAGCTGCGCCGTGGCGCTCGCATAGAAGGTGCGGTTCAGCGTGCCGGTGACGGCGAGCTGGGCCAGCGCGTGGCGCGGGGTGAACTCATAGGCCGGGGCACCGTGCTTGTTGGCGGTATTGGTCTTCGGCAGCATCTTCCCCACAAAGGAGGCAAACAGCGACTTATTTGCCATGGCAATCATCCTCGTTTGTTACGGGGATCTGATTGCAGGGAGCGTGCCAGGTTGAGGGTGTGTGTGAAATTATTTTATAAGATATTGATTTTGAACGGTAAAAAAACTCAAGCGAGCCTGGTGGGAATTTCTTGAACGGAAGGCTTGAGTTCAGAATTTATATTTTTCGATAATAAAATATCCCATGATATAGATTACGGGGCGATGGGTCGTTCCTGGGATCGCAGGCTTCCAGCCTGCTCTTTCCTGAAAACACTGCGTTTCCAAGAGCAGGCTGGAAGCCTGCAATCCCAGGGGAGTCTCTATGAAAAAGCGTGTTGCCATCGGGTTTCTCGGCGTCAGCCTCGACAGCGGCAAGCGCGACAAGCGTTGGGAGCGCTGGCGGCCGACCGTGGCGCTCTGCCAGCAGGGCGATCTGCCGATCGACCGCCTCGAACTGATCCACGACATCAGGGCGACGTCGCTGGCCGAGCGGATCGTGGGCGACATCGCGGTGATCTCGCCGGGCACGCAAGTGGTCAGGCACATCATGAATCTCGCCGATGCCTGGGATTTCCAGGAGGTCTATGGCGCCCTCTACGATTTCGCCAGGGCCTATCCCTTCGATGTCGAGGAAGAGGATTATCTCGTCAACATCACGACCGGCACCCATGTCGCCCAGATCTGCTGGTTCCTCTTGACCGAGGCCCATTACGTGCCCGGCAAACTGATTCAGCTTTCGCCGCCTAAGCGCCAGGGCGAAGGCGTTGCCGGTTCCTATTCGATCGTGGATCTCGATCTCTCGCGCTACGATGCCATCGCCAGCCGTTTCAGGGCGGAGACGCATGAGGCGACCTCCTTCCTCAAATCCGGCATTCCGACCCGCAACACCGCCTTCAATGCCATGATCGACCAGATCGAGCGAGTGGCGATGCGCTCCCGCGCGCCGGTGCTGCTGACCGGGCCGACCGGGGCCGGCAAGTCGCTGCTGGCCCGCCGCATTTTCGAGCTCAAGCAGGCGCGGCGCCAGCTCACGGGCGATTTCGTCGAGGTCAACTGCGCGACCTTGCGCGGCGACCATACGATGTCGGCCCTGTTCGGCCATGTCCGCGGTGCCTTCACCGGCGCTCAGACCGACAGGGCCGGGCTCCTGCGGGCAGCCGATGGCGGATTGCTGTTCATGGACGAGATCGGCGAGCTCGGCCTCGACGAGCAGGCCATGATCCTCCGGGCCATCGAGGAGAAGCGCTTTCTGCCGGTCGGCGCCGACAAGGAGGCGGCCAGCGATTTCCAGCTGATCGCCGGCACCAATCGCGACCTGTCGGTGGATGTGCGTTCGGGCAAGTTCCGCGAGGACCTGCTGGCGCGCCTCAACCTGTGGACCTTCGAATTGCCGGGCCTGGCCGCGCGCCGCGAGGACATCGAGCCCAATCTCGACTTCGAGCTCACCCGCTATGCCGAGCGCGAGGGGGAAAACATCGCCTTCAACCGCGAAGCCCGCACCCGCTACCTCAGTTTCGCCACTGCGCCGGAAGCGCGCTGGACCGCCAACTTCCGCGATCTCTCCGCTTCAGTCACCCGCATGGCGACCCTGGCACCCGGCGGGCGCATCACCGAGGATGGGGTTGCCGAGGAAATCGCCCGCCTCGTCAGGCACTGGCGAGCCGGCGACGTCGAGGGCGCGGACCGGCTGCTGGCCGATTTCCTCGGCGAGGAGCGTGTTGCCGGCATCGACCGTTTCGACCAGGTGCAGCTGGCCGAGGTGATCCGTGTTTGCCGCGCCAGTTCGTCCCTCAGTGCGGCCGGACGGGTGCTGTTCGCGGCATCGCGCCAAGCCAAGGCCAGCTCGAACGATGCCGATCGCCTGCGCAAATATCTGGCGCGCTTCGAGCTGGATTGGGAGGCGGTGAGGCAGGGCTGAGTGCCGCTGCCATCCACCAAGCAATGTACTTATTTGCTGGCTATTTAAATCCAGGGCAAATGCCCAGGTGTGAACGCTTATTTGCTCCAACTCTTTGGCGGGACGCGTCTTTGCGATTCTTGGTGATTCCGGGAAATACCAAAACGCCATGGGACTGCAGTTGCATAGAGGAACGCTGGATAGGCTGACACTCCAAATCCCTTCGTGCGAAAAACGCGACTGTCGTGCTAGGCCGCTGGGCGCGCGCGCCGGGTTCTGCTTGCGAGAGCGGCGGTGATCAGCGTGGCGGCCGCCTTGCCGGCAGCCTCCATATAGTCGGGGTCGCGATGCAGCAGGACGACGGCAAAGCTGCCGTCGAGCAGCAGCACGACCTGCCGAGCCAGCAGGGCCGCGTCGCCGAGCCCTCCATTTTCCAGTTCGAGCCGCAGCCAGGCTTCGAAGCTCTTCTTATGGGCAGCTCCGATCTTGATGGCGGGGTGCCCCGGCAGGTCGGCAAGTTCGGCGGCGGTGCGCAGGAAGCCACAACCCTTCCAGCGCGGATGACGGGCTGCCACGGCGAGGTTGCGGAAGATCGCCTCGATCTTGGCCGCGATATCCCCCTGCGCCTCCCCGAACCAGCGCCGGAACAGGGCGAGGTTGGGCTGGTCGCGGGCCGCCAGATAGGCGGCGATCAGGTCGTCCTTGCTGGTGAAATGATAATAGAGCGTACGCTTGGTGACACCGGCCTTGGCGGCAACCGCGTCGACGCCGACATTGCGGATGCCCTTGTCGTAGAACAGGCGCGCTGCCGCCGAAACGATACGCTCGCGCGTGGTGGTCGCAGGCTCGGACATGGCTTGCCCTCAATGTATACTGACAAGTGAGTATAGTTGTTGCCGCGGGGCATGCTATCCCTTCATGCGGAGTGAGGACTGTCGATGGCGATGGACATGACACCGGCCGCGCCGGTCGAGATCACCTGCGGGGATGGAGTCGTTCTCGCCGGCCATCTCTGGCCGGCGGAAGGCGGAGGGGGAGCGGGCACGGTCGTCATCAATGCTGCGACAGGTGTGCTTGCCCGCTATTATCACCGCTATGCCCGTTTCCTCGCCGAGCAGGGCTTCGATGCCATTACCTATGACTATCGCGGCATCGGCCTGTCGCGCCCCGCGGATCTGAGGCGCTGCGGCTATCGCTGGAGCGAGTGGGGAACGCGCGATTTCGAGGCCGTGCTGGGCTTTGCCCGGCAGCGCCGGCCCGACGGGCCCCTCTTCGTGGTCGGTCATAGCATCGGCGGTTTCCTGCCGGGACTTGCCGGCAACGCCCGCTGGATCGACCGCATGCTGACCATCGGCGCCCAATATGCCTACTGGCCCGATTATGCGCGCAGTCGTCGCCTCGGGCTGGTCTGGCGCTGGCATGTGCTCATGCCCCTGTTTACGGCGATATTCGGCTATTTTCCGGGCCGGCGGCTGGGCTGGCTGGAGGACCTGCCGGCCGGTGTCGCCCTGGAATGGAGTTTCCGCGGCAGGCATGCCGAGAGCAGCCATCCGCGCCGGGAGCGGGCGGAGATCCTCGCGCGTTTTGCCGCCGTCTCCGCACCGATCCTGGCGGTGACCATGTCCGACGACGAGTTCGGCACGGTGCCAGCCATCCGGCGTGCGCTGGCCTATTACCGGTCGAGCTCGGCGACCGCGGTGCGCCTGAAGCCGCAGGACTACGACTTGGCCGAGATCGGTCATTTCAGCCTGTTCCATGACCGGCACCGGGCCGGTTTCTGGCAGGATACGCTCGCCTGGCTGAGGGACGGGGTGAACCCCTGGCCGCACCGCCGTTTCGAGACGGCGGAATGAGTCGGGATCTGTCAGTGTCGCCCCAGCGGCAGAAACCGGCGCCTATTGCGGCGAGGCGGCGCCCTCGCAGGCCAGGCCGATCTGGTCCTTCAGCTCCTGGGCCTCGCGCGGGTCCTCCTTGGCCAGCAGGACGCAGGTGGTGAAATTGCCCTGCAGCTTGCCGTCGCGATAATAGCCCCAGTCCCGGATCCGGCTCCTGAGGAAGGTGAGCTGCTGGCCGAACGTCACATTGCCCACCAGTTCCGGGCGGTTGTTGACCTTGCCGGTAAAGCGGTCACCCCGATGGCTGACCTCGTTGAGCCAGAAATATTCGGTTTGTGTGCCCTGTACGATCGGCACCTTTACGACAAAGCCGCTGGCGCCGCTGACCTTGCCGTCCAGGGCGTCGATGAAATCGGGCAGACTGTCCTGGGCCTTGGCGAAGGCGGCCTTCATGGCAGGATCGTCGTCCCTGGCCTTGAAGGTCGCGTCGCGGCCGGCCTTCTGGGTCACGGTTTCGGCACTGGCCGCGGACAGGCCCAGAAAGGCCAGGCTCGTCAGGGCGAGGAGGAGGGCTCTCGTCATCGGCGGCTCCGATTGCTAGAGCAAAACGCGTTCAGGCATGAACGCCTATTTTCTCTAGCTCTTCGTTCCGACGCGTCTTTGCGATTCGAGGCGATTCCGTCAAATCGCAAAACGCTTTAGCGCCATCGTAGCGGCAGGACTGGCCGGATCGCAACGGGGGTGAACTTCCCGGGATCGCAGGCGTCCTCGCCTGCATCTTGAGCCGCGTCGTTTCCAACAGCAGGCGAGGACACCTGCGATCCCGGGAAACCAGGCCTTAGTGACGCAGTATCTTTGAAACTTGGCCTCAGAAGGCCGCCAGCATTGCTGTGAAACGGCCCAAGGCCGGGGCATCGAAATTGCCCACGCCGGTGAGTTGGAGATCGATGGCGTGGGGCCGCAGCGCGGCGGCGGCCGGCAGGAGCGCCGGCTCCGTCAGCCCGAGAAAGCAGGGCAGGCCAGCCAGTTCGATCAGGCGCCGGCAGGCGCTCAGATCATCCCCGCTGCCGACATGCAGATGCAGGGCATCGGCGAGGGAGGCATAGGCCTCCACCAGGACCTCGGCATCCGTGCCTCCAGGATCGATGGACTGGATGATCTTGCGGCCACGGATGATGCGCTTGAGGCCGGGATATTCGCCGGCGGCGATGGGCCTGGCCAGGCGAACGGCGAGCGCCGCCGAGGCGTCGACCTGCTGTGCCACGGTGCCGGCCGTCAGCGCGGGCGTGATCAGGACCGGCGTGACCGCCGGCGGCAGGCCGAGCGCGATCGCCGCCAGCATTTCGCTGCCTTCCGGGCCCGCCTGCGGAAAGGCGGTGGGGTCGAGCCCGATGGCATCGACACCCGCCTCGACCGCCATGCCGGCTTGCTCGCGGGAGGCGATCCCGCTGATCATCAGGCGAAGGCGGGGCACAGGCTCCGTCTCAGTCGATCGCTTCGCCGGGATAGGCGCCCCACAGATTGCTTTCCTGGATCCAGCCGTCGAAGCCCTCGCCCTGGATACGGCACCAGTTCGAGGCGCAATTCTTGATCGAGGCTTGCACGCCGGGCTGCAGCATGGCGACAGCCGTCGCCTTGGCGTCGGCGGTGGCATGGAGCGGCAGCGTCTGCTGCTTGGACCAGGGCGCGATCAGCGCCGTGCGCTTGCCCGAGAGCAGGTTCTGCAGCACCCAGCCTTCGGAGCCGTCGGCGTCGCGGATGCGCCGCCAGTTCTCGAATTCGGCGATCACTTCCACAGGCAGGTTGGACTTCTGGTAGATGAAGGACACGGTCTGGTCGCGCGAGGGGCCCTGGCGCACA
This sequence comes from Labrys sp. E2SS-1L, assembly GCF_057073705.1. Taxonomy (NCBI): domain Bacteria; kingdom Pseudomonadati; phylum Pseudomonadota; class Alphaproteobacteria; order Hyphomicrobiales; family Xanthobacteraceae; genus Labrys; species Labrys sp. E2SS-1L. The sequence goes on from NZ_CP172712.1 coordinate 1,483,114, forward strand.
TTCACCCTGTCGGGCTTCAGGCTGACGAAGCGAGGCATCGGCAGGCCGGAGACCGGGCCGAGCTGGTCCTTGCCGGCCTTGGGGTCCGGCAGCGAACCGGTGACGTCATCGGCAGGCTTGTCCGGGATGGCGGCCTTGCCTGCGCCGGCGATGAAGGCGGCCACGGTGGGATCGGCCAGCGTATCGGCGCTGATGCCATCGCTCGCCGCACCCGTCGGCTGCTTCAGCCGCTTGTGGTGAAGATAGTAGACCCCGCCGGCGACGATGAGGGCGCAGAAGGCACCGGCAAAACCGATCTTGGCAATGGGACTCAAACGGGGCGCTTCTTCTTCGTAATGGGACATGCCGGACCTCGACGCACACACTCGCCCGCAACCTCTCTCTGTTGCTGCGCCTGCCTGTCTGTTAGAGGAAGGACAGTGATGGGCTGCGGGCTTATCGGCGCAGTTTGTCTGAGGGCGGTGAACGCCGTCTTAAAGTTTGCGGGAGGTCGGCATGTCGTTACGAAAAAAACCGCGGGTCGTGGTCACGCGCCGCCTGCCGGACAGCGTGGAAACCCGCATGCGCGAACTGTTCGACGCGCAACTGAACCTGACCGACGAGAAGATGTCGCAGGAGGCCCTGATCGAAGCGGTGAAGACGGCCGACGTGCTGGTGCCCACCATCAATGATCGCGTCGACAAGGCCTTGATCGAGGCGGCCGGCAGCAACCTCAAGCTGATCGCCAATTTCGGCAATGGCGTCGACAATATCGACGTCGAGGCGGCGGTCGCCCGCAAGATCACCGTGACCAACACGCCCCGTGTCCTCACCGAGGACACCGCCGACATGACCATGGCGCTGATTCTCGCCGTGGCCCGGCGCGTGACCGAGGGGGCCAGGGTGATTCCCGAAGGTGACAATGCCTGGCCCGGCTGGTCGCCGACCTGGATGCTCGGGCGCCGCATCACCGGCAAGCGCCTCGGCATCATCGGCATGGGCCGCATCGGCCAGGCCCTGGCGCGCCGGGCCAAGGCCTTCGGCCTGCAGGTGCATTACCACAATCGCCATCATGTCGACCCCGCCGTCGAGGCCGAGCTGGAGGCGACCTATTGGGATTCACTCGACCAGATGCTGGCCCGCATGGACATCATCTCGGTCAATTGTCCGCACACGCCGGCGACCTATCACCTGCTCTCGGCCCGGCGGCTGAAGCTGCTCAAGCGCGAGGCCCTGGTGATCAACACGGCGCGCGGCGAGGTGATCGACGAAACCACGCTTGCCAAGATGCTCGATGCCGGCGAGATCGCCGGCGCCGGGCTCGATGTGTTCGAGCATGAACCGGCGGTCAATCCCCGCCTGGTCAAGCTCGCCAAGAGCGGGCGCGTGGTGCTGCTGCCGCATATGGGCTCGGCCACCATCGAAGGCCGAACCGACATGGGCGAGAAGGTCATCGTCAATATCCGTGCCTTCATGGATGGCCATAGTCCGCCGGACAAGGTCCTGCCGGAGATGCTGTGAAACCAGGTGGGTCGATCTCCAGATCGACCCATGCATGCGAGTTGGGGCGCTGTCATTCCCGGCGCTGCCGAAGGCAGCGGGAAGGGAATCCAGGGGCACGAATGCGTCCCGCCGCTCCTGGATTCCCTTCCCCTCGCTGCGCTCGGCCGGGAATGACAGGTCGGACTTATGTAGATCGGTAAAAAGGGCACCCCCCAATGCGCGTTTATCTGGCCGGCCCCGAAGTCTTCCTGCCCAACGCCCGCGAGGTGCTCGACGCCAAGATCGAGCTCACCCGGCGCCATGGCTTTATCCCGGTCTCTCCGGGTGACCTGGAAATCCCGGCGCAGCCGACCAAGCGCGATTTCGGCCTCGCCATCAGCGCCGTCAATGAAAGGCTGATGCTGAGTGCCGATGCGATCATCGCCAATCTCACGCCCTTCCGCGGCATCGCCGCCGATACCGGCACGGTCTATGAGCTTGGCTTCATGTGCGCCCGCGGCTGTCCTGCCTTCGCCTTCTCCAATGTGGCCCAATCGCATTTCGAGCGGCTGCAGATCTATTACGACGGCCGGATCGCCGATGATGCGCAGGGCCGGCCGCGCGGCTCGGATGGCCTGGCGGTCGAGGATTTCGACATGGCCGAGAACCTGATGCTCGACGGTGGCATCGAGGCACGCGGCGGGGTTTTCGTCACGCGCGCGGCGGCGGCGGGCAAGCTCTTCGAAGACCTCGGCGCCTTCGAGGAATGCCTGCGGATCGCGACTGGACGGCTGTTGAGCATTTGAAAGGGCCCATACGATGCCGTCGCGTTACGAACTCGTTCTTTGCGATGTTTCGGGGAAGCACAAGCCGGTGGCGATCTTCGCCTCGTCCAGCCCCTTCATGCCGCTGAGCGTGGGGAACGCTTCGATGATCAGGGTTGGGATCGGCTTAATGGGGTAGGCAGCTGAGAACTCGGTAATTCCTTCCCTTTGCGGAGAAGGTGACTGCAGGCGGATGAACGGGCAGCGCGCCCAGTTTGGATCAAAGTGTAATGGTCTTCTAACTATACGTATACTTCAAAGCTATCGATGCACATGAAAACTTCCGAAATGTCGATCGAGTCGTTTCTATTTCTAAGATATTTCAATTCTGGCAAAACATATGCGCTGAATCCGTACGCCGTATGATCGCGGCTCTGCCTTGGATGTCTATCCCAGGAGCGGCAAATCAAATATTCATCCTTCTCGATCCACGGATCATAAGCGCAATCTTTTCCAAGCGGCGAATTGTTTCTAAGTATATCTTTCACGATCCTGCCAGCCAAGGAGGGAAGGTGCAGAGAAATGGCAGTTTCGCCATCGCCTCTATAGCTAAGGCCTCGAAAAACATAGATATAAGAATTGGGGCATTCAGAATGGAAGTAAGTCATTGATTCTTTTGAATTTATCTCTCCATGTGCTCGCTTCCAATTTTTAGGTGCTGCATCTTCATGGCGTTTTCGTTCTTCGATCTCGCGGCGAATCGTACGAGGATCGAGATTCAGCCACTGTGTGTCTTCGGTTCCTCGTGAATTGAATGCCATGTGATTCATATATTTCATAAAATGGAAATCGTTCTTTATTCTCTCGGGAAATGGTTTCGTTAGAGGCGTCCAGTTATTTTTGTATAGAACGGCTTCATAGCCGTTCCTGAGGTGCAGGGACGACAGTATTCTTCGAAGTATATCTATCTGAGTTTGCATGACGCGAATTCTGCCTTGAGGGTACCCATTCTACGCGAAACGCGAAAGCATTCCATCGACCTGTTTAGGCCGCGCCACCTCACGGTCATCCTCGGCAATGGCGCGCGTTTGCCTTGGCTTTCGCCGGCCTGGGATTGAAGCTGGCTTTCTCGCGGTTGTGATGTCGGAAATACGCCGGCGCCGACGTCCTTGTTGCAGAGGATGCGATGTGCCGGAGGACCTGCCGATGACCGATAAGACCCGAATTGAACTGCTGAACATCAATCACCCCGGCAAGGCCTGGGCGGCGGATGCGGCCATGTACGCGGCGATGAAGGCCGCCATTCTGGCCTTGCTGCCGGATGGCAAGCCGGGCCTGACCGTGGCGCAGATCCAGGCCCGGGTGCCGGCCCTACTGCCGGAGAATCTCTATCCCGGCGGTGCCAAGGCGGGCTGGTGGGTCAAGGCCGTGCAGCTCGACCTCGAGGCGCGGAGTATCATCCGGCGCGAGAAGGTCTCGCCGCTACGTCTTCACAAGGCCTGACTCGTTTGAGAAAGGCCTCCTGGCCCTTCTCAAAAAAATACTTCGGCTCTTGTCAGAGCAGTCCGTTTTCCTGGGCCAACACGCGCAGATTGGTCTGCGGGCGGGCTCCGACATGCTGGATCACCTCGGCGGCGGCCAGCGCGCCGAGCTTGAGCGAGGCCAGATGCGGCAGGCCGCGGGCAAGGCCGAACAGGAAGCCTGAGGCGAAGAGGTCGCCGGCGCCGGTGGTATCGACCAGCTTGTCGATCGGGAAGGCCGGCACGGAGACGCGCGTGCCGCCCTCGATCGCCAGCGCCCCGTCTTCCGAGCGGGTCACGATGGCGAGGCGGCAGTCCTTCTCGACCTGGGCGAGCGCCGTCTCGAAATCAGAGGTCTCGTAGAGCGACTTGATCTCCTGGGTGTTGGCGAACACGGTGTCGACCACGCCCGAGCGCATGAGGTGGAGGAACTCGCCGCGGAAACGGTCGACGCAGAAGGAGTCGGACAGGGTGATCGCCACGCGCCGTCCGGCCTTGTGGGCGATATCGGCGGCTTTCAGGAAGGCGTCCTTGGCATCCTGGGGATCCCACAGATAGCCTTCCATATAGGTGATGGCGGCGCCTCGCACGACATCCTCTTCGATGTCGGCCGGGCCGAGCAGATGGCAGGCGCCGAGATAGGTGTTCATCGTGCGCTCGCCATCGGGCGTGATGAAGATGAAGCTCTTGGCGGTGGAGGGACCCTCCGTCAGCGGCACCGTCTCGAAATGGGTGCCCTGGGCGCGCAGGTCGTGGGTGAAGACCTTGCCGGCTTCGTCCCGCTTTACCTTGCCGAAATAGGCGGTCTTTCCACCCAGAGAGGCGACGCCGACTGCCGTATTGGCGGCCGACCCGCCCGAGATCTCGATGCTCTGGCCCATGGCGGCGTAAAGGTGGTCGGCCCGTTCCTCGCTGGTGAGGATCATGGCGCCCTTGGCGAGGCCTTCGCGGACCAGGAAATCGTCTTCGGTCTGGGCAAAGACATCGACAATGGCGTTGCCGATGGTGAGAACGTCGAAACGAGGTTTCGCGCTGGAAGGGGATTTGGGCATGCAGTATCTCTGTTTTGCGCGCGCGGACTATAGCGATGTGCTGCGTTGCGGCAAGGAAGAGTTGCGACGCAACCAGTGCCGTCGCTGTCGTTCGGAGTTCTGATGGCCTTCCTGCGTAACGCTGCCTCGGTCGGATTCGCGACTCTCGCCTCCCGCATTCTCGGTTTCATCCGTGACACCATGGTGGCGGCGGCGCTGGGGGCCGGGCCTGTGGCCGATGCCTTCGTGGTCGCCTTCCGCCTGCCGAGCCTGATGCGCCGGCTGTTTGCCGAAGGTGCCGTCAACACGGCTTTCGTACCTCTTCATGCCGAGGCCGAACGACGCGGCGAGGGCGAGGCCTTTTCCGACCAGGTCTTCACGCAGGTCGCCCTGGCGTTCTTCCTGGCCTCGGCCCTGGCCCTCGTGGCGATGCCGCTGCTGATCGAGCTGATTGCACCCGGGTTCGGCAAAGGCGGCGGCCGTGTCGATCTTGCGGTTGCCCTGTCGCGTATCACTTTCACCTATTGCCTGGCGACGGCCGTGATGGTGGTGGCTTCGGCCGTGCTCAACGTGCATGGCCGTTTCACGGTGGCGGCCTATGCACCGGCGCTCGTCAATGTCGTTACCATCGCCGCCCTGCTCGGCGCCCCCTTGCTGGCCCGGCTCGACCAGGAGGCTTTGGCGCGCCTGCTGGCCTGGTCGATCTTCGTCGGAGGCCTCGCCCAGGGTGGACTGGTTTTCTGGGCCCTCCATCGGGCCCGCCTGCGGCTGCGGCTGGTCAAGCCGCGTTGGACACCTGCAGTCCGGCGTTTCTTCCTGCTCGCATTGCCGGGGGTGCTGACGGCGGGGGCGACGCAGGTCAACGCCTTCATCGGCCTGATCGTGGCCTCCGCCGATCCCGGTGCCGTGACTTGGCTCTATTATGCCGATCGCCTCTACCAGCTGCCGCTGGGCATCATCGCGGTGGCGCTCGGCAACGCCCTGCTGCCGGAACTCGCCCGGGCCAGCAGCCAGGAAGACCGGCAGGCCGAGAGTGGTACTCTCAGCCGCGCGGTCGAATTCGCGGCCTTTCTCAGCTTACCGGCAGCGCTGGCCCTGATCGTGCTGGCCGGGCCCATTGTCTCCGTCCTGTTTGAGCGTGGCGCCTTCTCCGCCAATGACAGCGCCGCCACGGCGCTGGCGCTGGCGGGGTTTGCCGCTGGCCTGCCGGCCTTTGCCGGGGCCAAGGTGCTGCAGCCTCTCTTTTTCGCGCGCGCCCGCATGCGGCTGCCCTTCATCATCGCGCTGATCGGCGCCGTGGCCGACGTGGCCCTGTCGCTCGCGCTCTTTCCGGTCTGGCGCCAGGTCGGCATTGCCGCCGCCGCGGCGGCCTCCGGCTGGATCAATCTCGTCGTGCTGGCCCTGTTGGCCTGGCAAAGCGGGCTGTTGCAACTCGACAGGCCCGCCTGCCGCCGACTGCCCCGGATCGCTGGCGCCGCCGTCCTGATGCTGGCTGCCCTTTATGGAGCGGTGGGGGCCGTGGAGAGCTGGCTGATCGCAGGGCAGCCCCTGGCGGTGCGCGTAGTGACCCTTGCACTCCTCTGCGGCGGGGGGCTGATTTTCTACCTGGGTGCTTGCCTGCTGCTGGGAGCCATCGATCGCAAGGCCGGACTGCGGGCGCTACTGGCAGGCCGTGCGCCGGAGGCCGGCGGATAACCATCGGCCTTCATTGCGAATTCGGCCGTCGAAGCGCCCCATCCTGTCACGGCTTGAAGCCGGTGCGGTCGGCCGCAGTGATGGTCCTGATGACCTGGGCTGGAACGCCGGCGGCAATCACGTTCGGCGGGATGTCGCGCGTGACCACGCTGCCCGATCCGACGATGGCATTGTCGCCGATACTCACGCCCGGATTGATATGGACGCCGGCACCAACCCAGACCCGATTGCCGATTCGTACCGGCCTGGCCTGGCAGGCGCCGGCAGCACGCTCGATCGGATCGATGGCATGGTTGGCGGTGTAGATGCCGACCCGCGGCCCGAGCAGCACGTAATCCCCGATCTCGACGCTGGCGCCATCCAGGATTACGCAGTCGAAATTGGCGTAGAAGGAGCGTCCGATGCTGATGTTGAAGCCGAACTCGCAGCGAAAGCTTGGCTCGAACAGGGCGCCGGGGCCGACCGATTTCAACAGGCTGCGCAGGATGGCCTCGCGCACTTCGGCCGTCTCGCCGATGCTGCGATGATAGGCGCTGGTGAATTCGACCGCCCTGGCACGTGCCGCGATCAGTTCGGAAGTGAGGTCGTTATAGACGGCGCCGCTGAGCATCAGGGCGCGCTGGGCTTCCAGATCCACCGGGACCTCCTGTCTTCGAGAAGTGCGGCTCAGCCGAACACCGGGCGCATGAAGCTGCGTTCATAGCGCACGATGCTGCGAACCTGCTTTTCCTCAGCCAGGATGGCCTGGCATTCCGGATCGACGGCCAGGCGCTGGCGATAATCCTCATAGGCGGCAAGGCTGGGGAAGCTGAACAGCGCATAAGCAAGGTCGCTGGCGCCCTCATGCGGCAGGAAATAGCCGTGATGCGTGCCGCCCATGCGGTTGACCACGGGAATCCAGGCCTTGGCATAGGCTTCGAAGGCATCGAGCTTCCAGGGATCGACGACATATTTCAGATAGCAGGTAATCACGGATGGCCTCGCAGCTATGGCGTTTCGCGATTTGACGGAGTCACCTCGAATCGCAAAGACGCGTCGAACCGAAGAGTTGGAGCAGCAAGCGTTCAGTCGTGAACGCACGTTGCTCTGGAGCATGGTGCCGGAAAGAGGGCGCCCGTTTCCTACAACATCGGATCCGATTCTGGATCAGGCCCGCCGCTGCCGCGCAGGCAGATCAATAGTCGACGCCGGTGAGGTAGAGCCCGTGCGGCGGCGCCAGCGCGGCGCAGCGGGTGCGGTCGCGGGCTTCCAGCACATCGACCAGATCCGCCTTGCTCCAGTCGCCGGAGCCGACCCGGCGCAGCGATCCCACCATGGAGCGGACCTGGTTGTGCAGGAAGGAGCGGGCCGTGGCGATGACATGGATCTCGTCGCCCACGCGCATCACGTCGAGGCGGTCGAGCGTCTTCATCGGGCTCTGGGCCTGGCAATCGGCCGAGCGGAAAGTGGTGAAGTCGTGGTGGCCGATGAGACCCTGCGCCGCATGATGCATGGCTTCGGCGTCTAGGGACTTGCGGATATGCCAGGCGCGATGGCGCTCCAGCGCCAAGGGCGGGCGGCGGTCGATCAGCCGATAGAGATAGCGCCGGCCCCTGGCGGAGAAGCGCGCGTCGAAACTGTCGGGCATCTTCTCGACGCCGAGGATGGTGACATAGTCGTCCTGCAGGGTCAGGTGAGCGTTGAGCGCGTCGCGTACCCTGTCGGTGGTCCAGTCCTTGGCCAGCATCACCGAGGCGACCTGCCCTGTAGCATGCACGCCGGCGTCGGTCCGGCCGGCACCCTGGATGCGCAGGGTCTGGCCGGTGAAGGCGAGGATGGCCTCCTCGATCGCCTGCTGCGCAGACCGACCATTGGCCTGCGCCTGCCAGCCGACATAGGGCGTGCCGTCATATTCGATCAGGAGCTTGTAACGCGGCATTCGGGTACTTCGTTGCTGAAGTCAGGCCTCTACGCCATCAGGGCGCGGGAGTCACGCAAGCCGCGCGCCCTGCACCAGCGGCGCGCCCTTGAGGAATTCGGCGGCACCCATCGGAGTCTTGCCGGCGCGCTGGACCTGGACGAGGCGGATGGCGCCACTGCCGCAGGCGACCGTCAATTCGTCGTCGAGCAACGTGCCTGCGACGCCATAGCCATCGGCAAGCTGTGCGTGCAACACCTTCACCCGCTGCGAGCCCTGGCCCCAATCGGCTTCGAACCAGGCACCCGGGAAGGGAGATAGACCACAAATGTGGTTATGGATTTCCTGGGCCGGGCGCGACCAGTCGATACGGGCCTCTGCCTTGTCGATCTTGCGGGCATAGGTCACGCCCTCTTCTCTCTGGGCCGTGAAGGTGAGTGTGCCGCGCGAAAGGGCGCCGAGCGCCCGGGCCATCAGGTCGGCGCCGAGGAGGGAAAGGCGGTCATGCAGCTCGCCCGCCGTCATGTCCGGCTCGATTTCGATGCTGTCGGCCAGCGCGACCGGGCCGGTATCGAGGCCTTCCTCCATGCGCATCACCATCACGCCGGTCTTGGTGTCGCCGGCCATGATGGCGCGCTGGATCGGGGCGGCGCCGCGCCAGCGCGGCAGCAGCGAGGCATGCAGATTGAGGCAGCCTTCCGCCGGGGCCTCCAGGGCCGCCTTGGGCAGGATCAGGCCATAGGCGACCACCACGGCGACATCGGCGCCGAGGCCGGCGAAGGTGGCGATGGTTTCCTCGTCGCGGAAGCTCTTGGGCGTGAACACGGGAATGCCGAAGCCTTCGGCCAGTTTGTGCACCGGTGAAGGCGCCAGAGCCATACCGCGGCCGGCCGGCGCCGGCGGCCTCGTATAGACGGCAACGACCTCATGACCCTGGTTGAGGATCTCGGCCAGCACCGGGCGAGCGAACTCCGGCGTACCCATGAAAACGACGCGCAACGCCTCAGCCTTCCGCCGGGCGCGGAGCTTCGCGCTCGCGTTTCTCGCGCTTGAACTGCGGCAGTTCGCCGGTCTTGACCGCCTTGGTGAACTTGCGGATCACCATGTCGCGCTTGAGCTTGGAGATGTGGTCGATGAACAATTCGCCGTTGAGGTGGTCGATCTCGTGCTGCAGGCAGGTCGCCATCAATCCATCGGCTTCGAGCTCGGCCTGCTTGCCCTCGCGATCGATATAGGCGACGCGCACCGTGGCCGGCCGCTCGACATCGGCATAATAGTCGGGGATGGAGAGGCACCCCTCTTCATAGACGCTGCGCTCGTCCGACGACCACACGATCTCCGGATTGATGAAGACATGCGGCTCCGGCGGCTCGTCTTCCTTGGCGAGGTCGATGACGACAAGGCGGCGCGGCACGGCGATCTGGATCGCCGCCAGGCCGATGCCGGGCGCGTCATACATGGTTTCCAGCATGTCGTCGGCGAGCTGGAGCAGCTCCGCATCGACGCGCTCGATCGGCGCGGAGACGAGGCGGAGCTTGGAGTCGGGCAGGATGATGATCGGTTTGATGGCCATGTCAGGCAGATAGGATGCCGCGCGCGAGGCGTCAATGCGAAAGCGGGTTGGAGACGCTCCTGGGACCGCCGGCATCCTGCCGGCCTTTGGAACCACCGCGCTTGCAGGAGAGGAAGAAGCCGGCAGGATGCCGGCGGTCCCAGGAGAAACGGTACGAAACGCCCTATTCGAGCACGGTCATCACCTGTCCGCGCCGTTCCGGGCTGAAACGGATGACGACGATGATGCAGATGGCGACGACGCCAGCAAAGAGGGCCAGCGCATAGCCATAGCTGCTGCCGGGCGCCTCGGCTATGCCGGCCTGGTAGGGGCCGCCATAGGACGCAGCGAGATTGCCGGCCTGATAGATGAAGCCGGGCAGCGTCGCCCGCACGGAGCCCGGGGAAAGTTCGTTGAGGTGCACTGGAATGACGCCCCAGGCGCCTTGCACCGAGATCTGCATGATGAAGGCGCCGATGGCGAGCATCGTGGGCGTCGTGCTGTAGGCCCATAGCGGCAGGGTGGGCAGGGCGATCAGGCAGGCGATGGTGATGGCGTTGACGCGTCCGATCCGCTCGGACAGGGACCCGAAGAGCAGGCCACCGGCGATCGCACCGAGATTGGCGACGATGGTGATCCAGCTCACCGTGTGGGCATCGAAGCCGTGCTGTTTCTTCAGGAAGGTCGGATAGAGATCCTGCGTGCCGTGGCTGAAGAAATTGAAGAACATCATCAGCACCACGGCATAGAGGGCGATGCCCCAATGGCGCTGCAGGGTTTCGCCGAGACTAGGCTTCGCCTGGTCCCGCGCCTCGGTGAAAGCCGGCGATTCCGGCACATGCGACCGGATGAAGAGCACGATCAGGGCGGGCAGGACGCTGAGCAGGAACATGGTGCGCCAGCCGACGACATGGCCGCCGATGGTCTGGCCATAGATCAATCCATAGACGATGGCCGCCAGCAGATAGCCGGCCGGATAGCCTGCCTGGAGCAGGCCCGACACCAGGCCGCGGGCCGATGGCGGGATCGATTCCATCGCAAGCGAGCTGCCAAGGCCCCATTCGCCGCCCATGGCGATGCCGAAGATGGCGCGCAGGATCAGGAATACCATGAGATTGGGCGAGAAGGCGGCCAGGGCGCCGATCACCGAATAGCTGACGATGTTGAGCATCAGGATCGGCTTGCGCCCGAAGCGGTCGGCCAGCCTGCCGAAGATGAAGGCACCGATGAAGCGGGTCGCCAGAGTGAAGAACAAGGCTTCGGAAACGGCGGGAACGCCGACCTGGAATTCGGCCGCGATATCCGTGAGCAGGAAGGTCAGGAGGAAGAAGTCGAAGGCGTCGAGTGTCCAGCCGAGAAAGGAGGCGAGGACGGTCTTCTTCTGTTGTGAACTGAGGGGCAAGCGATTTCTCCCTTATGGCCATCGGCCGGCCACAGGGAAGGGACAGTCATTTCCATTCCTGCAGCCGCTTTTGCTTGGATCGACGCAATGAACGTCGCCAAGGAAGCCCCCTGCCGGCCATAGAAGTCCTGAAATCGTCGAAGCGCCACAAAAATATGCTGATTCAACTGATGCGTGTATTTGGTTGGGCATGCCCGCCGTCGAAGTTGAAACGCTCGACGATCACGCCGTCGTCTTGTCCTCGAACAGGCAGATGTCACGGATCAGGCAGGTGGGGCAGGCAGGCTTGATCGCCTTGCAGACATAGCGCCCATGCAGGATGAGCCAGTGATGGGCGTGGCGGGCATAGGCCGCCGGCACCACTTTCTCCAGCCCCAGTTCCACTGCCAGCGGCGTCTTGCCAGGCGCGAGGCCGGTGCGGTTGGCGACCCGGAAGAGATGGGTGTCCACGGCGATGGTCGGCAGGCCGAAGGCGATGTTGAGCACGACATTGGCGGTCTTGCGGCCGACGCCCGGCAGCGTTTCGAGGATCTCGCGCGAGCGCGGCACCTCCCCGCCATGGTCTTCCACCAGCAGCCGCGAAAGGGCGATGACGTTCTTGGCCTTGGTGCGGAACAGGCCGATGGTCTTGATGTGACCGATCAGCGCTTCCTCGCCGAGATCGATCATCTTGGCCGGCGTGTCGGCGATGGCGAACAGCGCCTTGGTCGCCTTGTTGACCCCGACATCGGTGGCCTGGGCCGAGAGCACCACCGCCACCAGCAAGGTATAGGCATTGACGTAGTCGAGTTCACCCTTGGGTTCGGGCAGGGCTTGCGAAAAGCGGCGGAAGATCTCGGTGATTTCGGCCTGCGGCAGGGCGGCGCGCTGGGTGCCGGCCGAGGCCGCGGCTGCGTTGGCCTTCGCCTTGGTCCGGCCTGCCGATTTTGTCGCAGGGGAGGCAACGGACAGGGCGGGCTTTTGAGTCTGGCGGCGGGGCATGAAAGGCTTATAGTGGGCGGCCATGCAAAGCGCCAACCCGAAAACGCCTCAAGAAGCGGTCCAAGAAGCGGTCTTGGAGGAGCCGGTCTTCGATGCCGTGCTCTATCCCCATCGCTCGCTCGGGCCGCGGGGCTTTCGCAACCTCCTCGTCGTGGTCGGCTGTGCCTCGACGCTGCTTTCCATCCCTTTCTACATGATGGGGGCTTGGCCCGTGGTCGGCTTCTTCGGGCTCGATGTCGGCCTGCTCTATGTGATGTTCAAGCTCAATTATCGCGGGGCGAGGCTGCGCGAACATGTGTTGCTTACGCCCATCAGGCTCTTGTTCTCGCGCATCGATCCCAAGGGGCAGCGCCGGGAATGGGTCTTCAACCCGCGCTGGGTGCGGCTGCAGCGCGACGAGCATGAGGAGTTCGGCGTGATGCGCCTGGCCCTGGTCCAGCGCGGCCGCGAGGTTGAAATCGCCCGTTTCCTGGGGGCCTCCGAGAAGGGCGAATTTGCCGACGCCTTTACCCGGGCTCTCAACAAGGCGCGGCGTGTCTGACGGCCTTGTCGTAGCTTTCGGGTGGGAAGCCCGGTGAAGCAGGTCTATCCAGGGCACAAGTGATGATGCCTGGAGACATCCGATGTCGATAACCCTGCCTGATTTTGCCGAGGTGCCGCTCGCTTCGCCGCTCGCCAATTCCCCCGAGGACTATGATCGCATCCGCAAGGCGGTCGCCTATATCACCAGGAAGGCGCAGCACCAGCCTTCGCTCGAGGACATTGCCGGCCATGTCGGCCTGTCGGTCTCGCATTTCCACCATCTCTTCCGGCGCTGGGCCGGCATCACGCCCAAGGATTTCCTGGCGGCGGTGACGCTCGACCGGGCCCGCGACCTCCTGCGCGATTCCGCCTCGATCCTGGATGCCACCTACGAGCTCGGCCTGTCGGGTCCGGCGCGCTTGCACGATCTGTTCGTGACCCATGAGGCGATGACGCCAGGCTCGTTCAAGACGGGCGGGGCGGGCCTCACCATTTCATATGGCTTCCATCCCTCGCCCTTCGGCACGGCGCTGGTGATGGTGGCACCGCTGGGCCTGGCCGGAGTCGCCTTCGCCGATCCGGGCGAGGAGGCCGTTGCTTTGGCCGACATGCGCAAGCGCTGGCCCAATGCGGAACTGCGCGAGGATTCGATGGTGACGGCCCCCTATGCCGGCCGCATCTTCGATCCGAGCCGGTGGCAGGCCGACAGGCCGCTCAATGTGGTGATGATCGGCACCGATTTCGAAGTGCGGGTCTGGCGCACCTTGCTGAAGATCCCGATGGGGCGGGCCACCACCTATGGCGACATCGCCAGCCATATCGGCAATCCCAAGGCCTCGCGCGCTGTGGGCGCGGCGGTGGGCAAGAACCCGCTGTCCTTCGTGGTGCCCTGCCACCGTGTCATCGGCCGTTCAGGCGAATTGACCGGCTATCACTGGGGCCTCACCCGCAAGCAGGCCATGCTGGGCTGGGAAGGCGGACGGGTGCGCAGCGGGACGGCGTAAGATAAGGGGAGCGCGGACATCTCAGCGACTTGAAGACATGTCGCGATGTCCGCTCTTCCTTTCCGGAAACGTTGCGGTTCCAAGAGCGGACAGGATGTCCGCGCTCCAAGGCTTACGCCAGGCTGCTACGGCCGATCTGGTCGATGCGCTCCACGCCGGTGAGCGTCATCGCCACCCGCATCTCCTTGGCGATGATGTCGAGCAGGTTCTCGACGCCGGCCTGGCCGGCGCTCGCCAGAGCATAGGCGAAGGCACGGCCGAGCATGACGCCCTTGGCCCCCAGGGCCAGCATGCGCACCACGTCGAGGCCGGAGCGCACGCCGGAATCGGCGAGCACGGTCAGCTTGTCGCCGACGGCGTCGGTGATCGCCGGCAAGGCCCTCGCGCTGGAGAGCACGCCGTCGAGCTGGCGTCCGCCATGGTTGGAGACCACGATGCCGTCGGCGCCGAAGGCGACGGCATCACGCGCATCCTCGGGGTCGAGAATGCCCTTGATGATCATCGGTCCCTTCCAGAATTCGCGGATCCATTCGAGATCCGACCAACTGATCGAGGGATCGAAATTCTTGGCGAGCCAGCCGATATAGTCGGCCAGGCCTGTGGGCTTGCCGAGATAGCGCGAGACATTGCCGAGGTCGTGCGGCTTGCCCATCAGCCCGACATCGAGGGCCCATTGCGGCTTGAACATCGACTGCAGGATGCGGCGCTGCGGGCCGAACGGGCCCGACATGCCCGAATGCGGATCGCGATAGCGGGCGCCCGGGGTGGGCATGTCGACGGTGAAGACCAGCGTGGTGATGCCGGCGGCCTGGGCGCGCTCCAGGGCGTTCTTCATGAAGCCGCGGTCGCGCAGCACGTAGAGCTGGAACCAGATCGGGGCGGGGCTGGCCGGCACCACCTCCTCGATCGGGCAGATCGAGACGGTGGAGAGCGTCATGGCGATGCCCTTGGCAGCCGCGGCCTTGGCCACCTGCACCTCGCCGCGGCGGGCCAGCATGCCGGTGATGCCGACGGGCGCGAGGATCACCGGCATGGCGAATTTGCGCCCGAAGATCTCGGTCTCCAGGCTCAGCTTGTCGACATTCTTGAGAATGCGCTGCCTGAGGCTGATCCCTTCGAGATCGCTGACATTGGCCCGTAGCGTGTGCTCGGCATAGGCGCCGCCATCGACATAGTCGAACATGAAGCGCGGCAGCTTGCGCCTGGCGGCGGCGCGATAGTCGGAGGGGGAGGCAATGATCATGGGAACGCAGGAAGCCGTAAGGAGATCGTTTCTCTCCGTTTAAGCATTATTGGAGGGGATGGCTATGCCTTCCCCTTCATTTTGTAAGACAAGTGCGCCGGAGCGCGCTTGCTTGCTGGAACCTCAGCCCTTCAGTTCCTGCTTGCTGGCGATGGTGGTATCCGGATTCAGGCGGTAGACGATCGGCACGCCGGTATCGAGCTCGCGCTTGACGATCTCCTCGCCCGTCAGGCCTTCGAGCGCCATGATCAAGGCGCGCAGCGAATTGCCATGGGCGCCGACCAGCACGGTCTTGCCGGCCATCACCTGGGGTTGGATACGGTAGATGTAATAGGGCAGCACGCGCGCGGCCGTATCCTTCAGACTCTCGCCGCCGGGCGGCGGCACATCGTAGGAGCGGCGCCAGATATGCACCTGTTCCTCGCCGAACTTCACCCGCGCCTCGTCCTTGTTGAGGCCGGAGAGATCGCCATAGTCGCGCTCGTTGAGGGCCTGGTCGCGGATGGTCTCGAGGTCTTCCTGGCCGAGTTCGCCGAGAATGATCTTGGTGGTATGCTGGGCGCGCGACAGCACGGAGGTGAAGGCGATGTCGGCCTTGAGCCCGAGCGCCTTGAGGCGACGCCCCGCCTCATGCGCTTCGGCCACGCCCTTCTCCGTCAGGCCGGGATCGCGCCAGCCCGTGAACAGGTTCTTAAGGTTCCAGTCGCTTTGGCCGTGGCGGCAGAGCACGAGAGTGGCGGTCATCAAAGGGGTCCCGTTTCAGGTCGCAATAGGGCTGACATAACCGGGATTGCAATTAATTGCACTGGCCGAATGCGCCGATGGCTGGCAAAACGGTCGATGTCGCCGCCGCTGCTTTCTCGTCGGACCGTGTTTCAGGCGGCAGTCCCATCGACGATGTTGTCCGGTTCTCCTCGTGCGTGATCAAACCTCTCCTCTTCGCTATGGCTGGACTACCGGCGCCTGTGCCGCGGCGGCTGCCAAGGCTGCCTTTGCGGCGCTGCTCGGCGGGGAGTTTCCCGATCCGGTCGTCATCACCTTGCCGCGTGGCGAGCAGCCGGCCTTCGCCCTGGCGCGGTACGAAAGGGGCGAGGGCTATGCCTGCGCCACCATCGTCAAGGATGCGGGCGATGATCCCGACGTCACCCACGGTGCCCTGGTCTCCTCGACGGTGCGCCCTGGCGAACCGGGCACCGGGGTTACCTTCCGGGCGGGGCAGGGCGTAGGAACCGTCACGCGGCCGGGGCTGCCTTTGCCGGTGGGCGAGCCCGCCATCAATCCGGGACCAAGGGGTATGATTGCTGCGGCCATTGCCGAAGTCGCGGCCGCGCATGGCGTCGCCGGGGACGTCGAGGTCACCGTCGCCATCGCCGATGGCGAGGCGATCGCACGCAAGACCCTGAACGGTCGGCTCGGCATCGTCGGCGGCCTCTCTGTGCTCGGCACGACCGGCATCGTCGTCCCCTTTTCCTGCTCGGCCTGGATCCATTCGATCCATCGCGGCATCGACGTGGCACGCGGGGCCGGGCTTGATCATGTCGCTGGCGCTACCGGTGCCGCTTCGGAAGAGGCCGTGGCCAGGCTCTATGGCCTTCCGGAGATCGCACTGATCGACATGGGGGATTTCGTCGGCGGCATGCTGAAATATCTCAGGGTGCATCCGGTGCCGCGCGTCACCGTGGCCGGCGGCTTTGCCAAGATCACCAAGTTGGGCCAGGGCCTCCTGGACCTCCATTCGCGCGCCGGCCCGGTGGACCTGCGCTGGCTGGCGGAGCGGGTGGAGGAACTGGGCGGCAATGGCGAGACGGCCTATCGCGTCTCGCAGGCCAATACCGCGATCGAGGCTCTGGAGATCGCCGGGGAGGCGGGGCTCGATCTGCCGCCCCTGGTGGCGCGGTATGCCTTGAAGACGGCGAAGGCGGTGATGCGCGATGCGGAGATCAGCCTCGACATCGCCATTTTCGATCGTGACGGCCGGCTGTTGGCGCGCGCGGATTGAAATCCGGCAACTGTAGTTGAGCGAGTGTCATGCCTTGAAGGGGGTCTGATCTCGCACGATGGCATTGAGAGTGACGAGGATCTTTCGTGCCAAGGCGATGAGAGCCAGTTTTGGTGGCTTTCCGGCTTGTCGCAATGCGCGGTAAGTCTCAGCGAAGAGGGATTTGGACCGGCTGGCTGAAACGGCGGCCATGTAGAGGGCCTGTCGCACGCGTCGTCTTCCGCCTCTGATCTGGCGTGTGCCGCGCATAAGGCCGCTATCGCGATTGAAGGGAGCCAGGCCTGCCAAGGCGGCGATGGTCTTGGACGAGCGTTGGCCGAGTTCGGGCAAGAGAGCCAGCAGGGTCGTGGAAATGACCCTGCCGATGCCTGGTGTTGAGCACATCAGCCGGCGCCTTTGCTCGAGGCTGTCATGTCGAGCAATGAGGAGGGAGATGTGCTGGTCGAGGCTGGCAATGGCCGCCTCCAGCCAGGCAAGATGATCCAGGAGGCTGTCTCGGATCTGGGCCATGTCGGCTTGAGCCAGGCGTGTCAGTTCCTGCTTGCGGGTGGCGACGAACTGGTCGCGGCGTTTGTGCAGCAAGGCCAGTTGTTGGCGATGAGGATCATCGGCCGGATCGGCTTGCAGGTTGAGGCACTGAGCCATGGCGGCGAGCATGCGCGCATCGATGGCGTCGGTCTTGGCCAGCAGGCCGATGGATTTGGCAAAGTCGCGGGCTCGGGCTGGATTGACGCGAACAAAGGGCAATTGCAGGCTCGTCAAAGCAGAGCGTAGCGACCCATCATAAGACCCGGTCGCCTCGAAGACGATGAGCTTGATCGGATCGGCTTGCAGCAGCTCGAAGGTTGAGATGATCGCCTGCGCCGTGTTGTCGATGCGTTCGACATGCTGGGTGATGGCATTGAAAATGTCGAGATGGTGCTTGGAGACATCGATCCCGATGAAGCCAGGGTGTATGATCATCGCGCCTATCCCTGTGCTACGAGGTCCGGTGGTGCGGCCTCGATCAACTGTTCAGGTTGGGTACTCGAACGCGGGCGAGGACCAAGCCAGGAAACGGTCTTCAACGACCCAGGATCGCACGGTCTCTCGCCCGCACCCATCCTGACACAGTCTAACTACACAGGGTGCACGGGCATCTTGCCCATGCTGTCTACCCACAAACGCTGCGCTTCCAAGAACGGGTAAGATGCCCGCGCACCCGGAAATATCGCCTTGCTCAGCCGTGCCCGGTATTGGTGATGATGCAGTTGAGGAATTTCACATAGGAGCCCAGGCCGGTGCGCGGAGCAGGCTGGTGGCGGGCAAAACAGCGGTCCTGCACCTCGGCGGCGGGCGGCGCGCGCCAGATCCGGCGCAACTGGTTGTAGGACATGATTTCCTGCGTCTCGCAGTTCTGGATCATCACGGGATTTCCCTTGCCGAGCTGCTGGCAGAACAGCTTGTACTGGTAGACCGGCAAGGTGGTGGCCTGGGCGGGCAGGGCGCCTGCGCAGAAGGCGGACAGGCAGAGCAAGAGAGCGGCGAAACCGGACGCCGGACGCTTCATGATGGTATTCCTCGACCGAAAGGGCGTTGCCAAAAGGGCATCGCTCGGCCTGCTTACCCTGCCCGTGTTAAAAAAACGTCGCCGAGCATCATGCCCGACGAACTCGGATTGGGCAGCCCTTGCCTATTTTTGCCTTCTCAATAGGCTTGCCTAGTTCGAGGGCAAACCGATACGCTGCGGACGTTCCATGGTCGGGGGGTTCTCTTTTGTCGATCGTTGCCGCCCTCTATCACCGCACGACCTATGATTATGATCGTCCGGTGATCCTGTCTCCCCAGATCATCCGGCTCCGGCCCGCTCCGCATTCCCGAACGCGTATCGTCAGCTATGCGCTGAAGGTCGAGCCTGCTCAACATTTCATCAACTGGCAGCAGGATCCGCACGGCAATTGGCTCGCCCGCTTCGTGTTTCCGGAACCGGCGACCCGTTTCCAGATCGAGGTCGACCTCGTTGCCGATTTTTCGGTGATCAATCCCTTCGATTTCTTCGTGGAGGACTACGCCACCCATCTGCCCTTCGCCTATCCGGCCGAGCTGGCGCATGAGCTCGCGCCCTATCTGGAGATCGAGCCGGCAGGAGAGGGGCTCGCTGCCTTCATGGCCTCGATCGACATGGGTGGCCAGCAGGTCGTCGATTTCCTCGTCGGGCTCAACCAGCGCCTGCAGAGCGAAGTCGCCTATACGATCCGTATGGAGCCGGGCGTGCAAAGCCCGGAGGAGACGCTGGCGTTGCGTTCGGGCTCCTGCCGCGACAGCGCCTGGCTGCTGGTGCAGGTCCTGCGCCGGCTCGGCCTCGCCGCGCGTTTCGTCTCCGGCTATTCGATCCAGCTCACCCATGATCTCAAGGCGCTCGACGGCCCGCGCGGCGTCGATGCCGATTTCGCCGACCTGCATGCCTGGGCCGAGGTCTATCTGCCGGGTGCGGGCTGGATCGGCATGGATGCCACCTCCGGGCTGCTCACCGGCGAAGGTCACATCCCGCTGGCGGCGACGCCTCATTATGCCTCGGCGGCCCCGATCAGCGGCTCGCTGAGCGCGGCCGGGCCCGTCAAGACCGAATTCTCCTTCGAGATGCCAGTGCGGCGCATCGCCGAATCCCCGCGCGTGACCTTCCCCTTCTCCGATGAGAGCTGGCGCGAGCTCGATGCGCTGGGCCAGGAGGTCGAGGCCGATCTCGTCAGCCAGGACGTGCGCCTGACGCTGGGCGGTGAGCCCACTTTCGTCTCCATCGACGACTATCAGGGCGAGGAGTGGAACACCGGTGCGGTCGGCCCGACCAAGCGCGGCCTTGCCGACAGTTTGATCCGCCGCCTGCGCACGGCCTTCGCGCCCGGCGGGTTCCTGCATTATGGCCAGGGCAAATGGTATCCCGGCGAATCCCTGCCGCGCTGGGCCTTCGCGCTCTACTGGCGCAAGGACGGCCAGCCGATCTGGCGCAACGCCGAGCTGATCGCCCGCGAACCGAAGCCGGCGGGCGGGCCGAACGGCAAGCATCCGATCCGCAAGGTCTTCGATCCCGAGCCGATGCGCATCCTGGCCGGGGGCGTGGCGGAGCGCCTGGGCATCGAGCCCGACTTTGCCGTGCCGGCCTATGAGGATGCTGCCCACTGGATTCTGCAGGAGGGCCAGCTACCCGACAATGTCGATCCGATGGAGTCGAAGCTCGCCAATCCCGAGGACCGCGCCCGCATCGCCCGTGTCTTCGATCGCGGGCTCGACCAGCCGGCTGCCTATGTCCTGCCCGTGCAGCGCTGGAACGCGGAGCGGCGCGATGGCTGGGTCAGCGAACTCTGGCGCATGCGCAGGGGGCACCTGTTCCTGGTACCTGGCGATTCGCCGGCCGGCTACCGGCTGCCGCTGTCGAGCCTGCCCCACGTCCCGCCCGCCGCCTTTCCGCATGTGCATGCAGCCGATCCGATCGTGCCGCGCGGCCAGTTGCCGGACCGATCGGAGCTGTCGCGCCAGTTCCGGCGCATCGACGCCAACAAGGAGGGCAGCCTCAAGCAGCAGACGCAGGTCGGCCAGGAGTTCGGCACCGGCGTGGTGCGCACGGCGATGACCTTCGAAATCCGCGACGGCGTTTTATGCGTGTTCATGCCGCCGGTGGCCGGCGTCCAGGATTATCTCGAATTGCTCGCCGCCGTCGAGGAGACGGCCGAGGCCAGCGGCCTGACCGTGCATATCGAAGGCTACCCCCCGCCTTATGATCCACGCATCCAGGTGATCAAGGTCACGCCCGATCCCGGCGTGATCGAGGTCAATATCCAGCCTGGCGCCTCCTGGGCCGAGACGGTGGCGATCACCTCCACCATCTATGAGGAGGCCAGGCTCAGCCGGCTCGGCGCGGATAAGTTCATGATCGACGGTCGCCATGTCGGCACCGGCGGCGGCAACCATGTCGTGCTCGGCGGCGTTACGCCCGCCGACAGCCCCTTCCTCCGGCGGCCGGACCTGCTCAAGAGCATCGTGCTCTACTGGCAGCGCCATCCTTCGCTGTCCTATCTATTCTCGGGATTGTTCATCGGGCCGACCAGCCAGGCGCCGCGCATCGACGAGGCCCGGCATGACAGCCTCTACGAACTCGAGATCGCCATGGAGCGAATCAGGGGGCCGCATATCGGCAGGCCCGCCGACAACCCGCCGCCCTGGCTGGTCGATCGCCTCTTCCGCAACCTCCTGGTCGACGTCTCCGGCAACACCCATCGTGCCGAGATCTGTATCGACAAGCTCTATTCGCCGGATTCGGCCACGGGACGTCTCGGCCTGATCGAGTTCCGCTCCTTCGAGATGCCGCCGGACTATCGCATGTCGCTGGCCCAGCAGCTTCTGCTGCGGGCCCTGATCGCCTGGTTCTGGCGCGAGCCGCAGGAGGGCTCCTTCGTGCGCTGGGGCAGCCAGCTGCATGACCGCTTCATGCTGCCCCATTTCGTCTGGGCCGATTTCCAGGACGTGCTCGCCGATCTCGCCCGCGCCGGCTATGCCTTCGATCCGGTGTGGTACCAGGCTCAGCTCGAATTCCGCTTCCCGTTCTACGGCAAGGTCGATTATGAAGGGGTGAGCCTGGAAGTGCGCCAGGCCCTCGAGCCTTGGCATGTGCTGGGCGAGGAGGGCTTTGCCGGGGGAACGGTGCGATACGTGGATAGTTCAACCGAGCGGCTGCAGGTCAAGGTCGAGGGCTTCAATCCGGCCCGCCATGTCATCGCCTGCAATGGCCGGCGCCTGCCGATGAACGCCACCGGCCGGGCCGGGGAGGCCGTTGCCGGCGTACGCTTCAAGGCCTGGCAGCCTGCCTCCGGCCTGCACCCGACCATCCCGGTGCATGCACCGTTGACCTTCGATGTCATCGACACCTGGTCGAACCGCTCGCTCGGTGGCTGCACCTATCATGTCGCCCATCCGGGCGGGCGCAATTACGAGACCTTCCCGGTCAACGCCTATGAGGCACAGGCCCGGCGCCTCGCCCGCTTCCAGCCCATCGGCCACACGCCGGGCTGGCCGGCGGTTCCGTCCGAGGAAAGCAATGGGGAGTTTCCCTTCACCCTCGACCTGCGCAGGGCGGCTCGATGAGGGGGAGAAAGACAGCGGATGTTTTTCTTGGCGGATTGGATGCATTCACCCTTCTTCCCTTGTGGGAGAAGGGATCTTGTTCTGACAGGCTGGTCTTCCTGAGCCGCATTCACTGTGCTGGGCTGCCCTGATGCTCGCCCGGTCCCGCAATCCCGGTCTGCGTTCCCTGCTCGCGGACTATCGGCCCTTGCCCGGTGTTGCCGACGAGTTGATGACCGCGGCGGGGGAGGTGCGTCCGCACTGGCTGCCGGTGCTCAACGAAATGGCACGCTACCGGCCCGCCGTCGTCTCGCAGCGCTTTGCGGTTGCCGATCGCCAGATCAAGAATTCCGGCGTCTATTACCGCGTCTACGACACGCCGGACGGGCGCGACCGGCCCTGGCCCCTCGCCCATGTGCCGCTGGTGATCCCCGATGCCGAATGGCGCGGCATCGAGGCGGGCATCGCGCAGCGGGCCCAGCTGCTCGAAACCGTGCTGTCGGACCTCTACGGGCCGGCCACGCTGGTGCGGGATGGTGCGCTGCCGGCTGCGGTGATCGCCGGCAATCCCGATTTCCAGCGTGCCGTGGCCGGCAGCACGCCGCTCGGCGGCGAGCACCTGGTCATCTATGCCGCCGATCTCGGGCGGGGACCCGATGGTCGCTGGTGGGTGCTCAAGGACCGCGCCCAGGCTCCTTCCGGCATGGGGTACGCGCTGGAGAACCGACTCGCCATCTCGGCCGCATTGCCGGCTCTCTACCGCGACATGCAGGTCGAGCGGCTGGCAGGCTTCTTCCAGGCCATGCGCTCCACTCTCGCCGCCAAGGCCGGGCGGGAGGGATCGCGCATCGGCTTGCTGACGCCGGGGCCCGCCAACGAGACCTATTTCGAACACGCCTATCTCGCCCGCTATCTCGGTCTGCTGCTGGTGGAGGGCGCCGATCTCACCGTGCAGGACGGCACGGTCTATGTCCGCACCATCGAGGGACTGAAACGCATCGATGCCCTGGTGCGGCGCCTCGACGCCGACTTTGCCGATCCGCTCGAACTCAATGCCGGTTCGCGGCTCGGCGTGCCTGGCCTGGTCCAGGCCGTCCGGCAGGGTTCGGTTGCCCTGGCCAACAGCCTGGGGGCCGGCCTGGTCGAGGCGCCGGCCATGCTGGCTTTCATGCCGGCTCTGGCGCGCCGGCTCACCGGCAGCGATCTCATCCTCCCGAATGTCGCCACCTGGTGGTGCGGCGAGGCCGGGGCACGCGAGGAGGTCCTGCGCGATTTCGAACGGTTGGCAGTCCTGCCGGCTTTCACGCGCGAGGTCGCCGGCCTGACGCGCGGCGGCGCGAGCGCCGTGGCCGACCTGGATAAAAAGGGCCAGGCACGCCTGCGCGATGTCGTGAAGGCCCATCCCCTCGAGGTGGTGGCCCAGGAAGTCGTCAGGCTCTCGACCATGCCGGTCTGGAACGGCAAGCGCCTGGAACCGCACCCCTTCACGCTGCGGGTCTACGCCGTCGCGACGCCGGAGGGCTGGAAGGTGATGCGCGGCGGCTTCTGCCGTGTCGGCGACAGCAATGACCCGCGTGCCCTGTCGATGCAGTTTGGCGGGCGTTCCGCCGATGCCTGGGTGACGTCGGAACGGCCTGTCGATCATGTCAGCCTGTTGCCGGCGCCCGGCAAGGTGGCAATCAAGCGCAGCCTCGGCCATCTGCCGAGCCGGGCGGCCGACAATCTGTTCTGGCTCGGGCGCTATCTCGAGCGCGCCGAGGCGACCCTGCGCGTCGTGCGGGCCGTGGGCGAGATCGCGGCGGAAGCCGACGAGGAGGTCGTCGCCGCCACGCAGCGCCTCACCGACCTGCTGGTCGCCTGGGGAGCGGCCAAGAATTGGGGAGCTGCCAAGAGCGAGAAGGCGGAGCCTGCCGCCTCCCGCAGAGCCGCCAAGGCACCGGTCGAGCCGGTTGCGATCGCCGAAGGCATCCTGCGCGATGTGCTCGACGGTGAGGAATATGGCGGCATGCCCGCTTTGATCGGCGCGGCGGCGCGCACCGCTTCCGCCATTCGCGAAAGGCTGTCGCGTGATGCGACACAGGCCATCGCCGATCTCGGCGCCATGGTGGTTGGCGATCGCAACCTGCCGTCGGCCGACAGGGCGGATCGCTATCTGCACACGCTGGCGGCGCTGTCAGGCCTTGCCCATGAGAACATGAACCAGCTCTCGGGCTGGCGTTTCCTGCGCATCGGGCATCATATCGAACGCTCCATCCAGACCTGCCGCCTTGCCCGCCGCCTGGCCGACGAGAGCTCCAGCGCCGACATGCTCGACGCCCTGCTGCGCGTGACGGACAGCCGCATCACCTATCGGGCCCGCTATCTGATGGGAACGCTGCGCCTGCCGGTGCTCGATCTCGTCTTGCTCGACGACGGCAATCCCCGCTCGGTCGCCTATCAGATCATTCACGCTGCCGAGCATCTTGCGGCCCTGCCTCGTACGTCTAGGGACGGCGAAGTGGACGCGCTCACCCGCGCCATTCGGCTGATGCGGGCGGAGATCGAGACGACGCAGGCCGCCGATGTCGACGACCGCCTGATTCTTGGTTTGGAAAACCGGCTGCTCGCTTTGTCGTCGGAGTTGTCGGCCCGCTATTTCAACCAGGACGAAGCCATGGCCGAGATCGCCGAGGGGCTGGGGTGATGGTAGGGCAAACATCACCCCGGACAAAAGGCTAACGGATAGGGCGCTACGCCGGGTGTCCCCCTCGCCCCGTTCTTACGGGGAGAGGGCAGGGGTGAGGGGCAGCGCAAAGGATTCTTATCGTGCGTAGTGCTGATCCACCGATCCATGGCCATGCTCAACGACTGCGCCGGCAGGCGCCGAAGGCCGAACGACTCTTATGGGCGAAGCTGAGAAATCGCGGACTCGCCGGACACAAATTCGTTCGCCAATTGCCGCTGGGATCTTATTTTGTGGATTTTGCCTGCCGCGAATCGCGGCTGATCATCGAGATCGACGGAGCAACGCATTCGACGGACGAAGAGAGAGTGCGTGATCAGGGGCGCGAGCGATATCTGAAAGCACAAGGTTATCGCATTTTGCGTGTGCAAAATGCTGATATTTACGAGAGTGTCGATGGTGTGTGCGAACTCATTTTGGCGACGATTTGACATGAATTTTCGGATCGGCCACGCCGCCCCTCACCCTTACCCTCTCCCCGTAAGAACGGGGCGAGGGGGCTCAGATGTCGCGTTTGAAATTGGAGGTGGTTCGTCTCGCCCGACGGTTGGGCAAGATGGTATCTCTCAGAGCATGGCAGCGCATTGGAAGTCCCCTCGCCCCGTTCTTACGGGGAGAGGGTAAGGGCGAGGGGCGTCGTCGCCCATAGATGAATTCTGCCTGCATTTTCCGATGAGTTCCGCCGTGCTCTATCTCATCCGCCACACCACGACCTATCTCTACCGCACCGAAGTCGCGGCGGCTCGCTGCACGTTGCACCTCCAGCCTGAGACTGGTGGCAATCAGCGGGTGTTCTCGGCCCAGCTCACCATCGCCCCCAAGCCGCTGGAGCAGACCGAGGCGGTCGACTTCTTCGGCAACCGCACCACCCATGTCCGCTTTGCCGGCACGGCTACCCGGCATCGCTTCGAGTCGCGCGTGCGCATCGAGGTCCAGCCTCGCGAGACGCCCCATGCCCTGCTGACCCCATCCTGGGGCGAGGTCACCCAGAGCGCGCTGCTGGTGCCCGACCTCTGCGGTTCGGCGCCGGCACATTATCTGTTCGCCAGCCGTTTCGTACCGCTGCTCGCCGAGGCGCGCGACTATGCGCTTGCCTCCTTCGAGCCGGGACGCCCGGTGCTCGATGGAGCGATCGAGATGATGAAGCGCATCCATCGCGATTTCGTCTATGATCCCAACGCCACCGATATTTCGACCCCGCTCGACGTGGTGGCCCGCACGCGCCACGGTGTCTGCCAGGACTTCGCGCATTGGATGTTGGCGGGACTGCGTGCGATCGGTATTCCCGCCGCCTATGTTTCGGGTTATCTGCGAACCCATCCGCCGCCCGGCCAGGAACGGCTGGTGGGAGCGGATGCCAGCCATGCCTGGGTTTCGGTATGGTGCGGCGCCGGGCTCGGCTGGGTCGATCTCGATCCGACCAATGCGGTGCCCGCGAATGAGGACCATGTGCGCGTCGCAGTCGGGCGCGATTATGCCGATGTCGCCCCGGTGGACGGCGTCGTCGTCGCTTCGGCCGGGCACAGCCTACGCGTCTCCGTGGATGTCGCGCCGTTAGGATGATCGAAATGACTGCCAGGATCGGAATTCTGACCATCTCGGATCGCGCCAGCGCCGGGATCTACGAAGACAAGAGCGGCCCGGCCATCGCCGGCTTCATGCAACGTGTGCTGACCTCGCCCTGGGAGCCGGTGGTGCGGGTCATCGCCGACGAGCAGGACCTGATCGAGCGGACGCTGATCGAACTCGCCGACGAGGCGGGTTGTTGCCTCGTCTGCACCACCGGCGGCACGGGCCCGGCCCGGCGCGACGTTACGCCGGAAGCCACCGAGGCGGTGTGTGCCAAGATGATGCCGGGCTTCGGCGAACTGATGCGCCAGGAAAGCCTGAAATATGTGCCGACCGCCATCCTGTCGCGCCAGACGGCGGGCATTCGCGGCCGGAGCCTGATCGTCAACCTGCCGGGCAAGCCGGCCTCGATCGAGCAATGCCTGATGGCGGTCTTCCCCGCCATCCCCTATTGCATCGACCTGATCGAAGGTCCGCGGCTGGAGACGGATCCGGCTCTCAGCAAGGCGTTCAGGCCCGGTGGCTGATCGGCAGGCCGGACCCAGCAAGGAGCAAGGCCATGTTCAGCCATGTCACGGTCGGCGTCGGCGACCTCAAGCGCGCTGCTCGCTTCTACGATGCCCTGCTGGCACCGCTCGGGCTAAGTCAGCGCCCGGTCACGCCGGATGACGGCCCGGACGCCCGCTGCTGGGTCGACCCCACCAGGCCGTTACCGCGCTTTTATGCCTACAATCCCTTCAACCGGCATCCCGCCACGGTCGGCAATGGCAGCATGGTCGCCTTCCAGGCCGCTTCGCCCGAGGCGGTCGACGCCGCCTATGCCGGTGGCATGGCGGCCGGTGGCGCCGACGAGGGGCAGCCAGGCGAAAGGCCGCATTACGGCAAGGGCTATTACGGTGCCTATCTGCGCGATCCCGATGGCAACAAGATCCATATTGTCTATCGTGGCGACTTGATTGCGCCATAGAGAAAATTGCGATTCGAAGAGATCGAGATTTTCTCTAATCCTTTGTTTTGACGCATTTTCTTAATCGAAAAGTCGATCGACTTTTCTCGAAAATGCTTTGACCGCCCGGAGCCAATAGTCGTGTTCAAGCCGCATGCGGGGCCGGGGCCTATCCGGATCGATTTCCTGCTGGTGCCGCAATTCTCGATGATGGCGTTCTCGGCTGCCGTCGAGCCTTTGCGCGTCGCCAACCGCATGGCCAGGCGGCAGGTCTTCGACTGGCGGGCCTGGTCGATGGACGGCGAGCCGGTCAAGGCTTCCAATGGCTGGCCGATCCCAGTGGGAGGCGCTCTGCCCTCCAGCGGCGACATTCCTACTTTGATCGTCTGCTCCAGCTTCGAGCCGGAGCACTATGCCAGCAAGGCGATGCTGGCGCGCCTGCGCCATCTCGCGCGCCGCGGTACCGAGATCGGTGCACTCGATACCGGGGCTTGGATCCTCGCTGCAGCCGGTCTGCTCAGCGGCGGCAAGGTCACCATGCATTGGGAGGCGGCGCCCGGCTTCGCCGAAGCCTTTCCGGACATCGAGATCAGCGAGGCCCTGTTCGAGGTGTCGGCCAAGCATTTCACCTGTGCCGGCGGCACGGCGGCGCTCGACCTGATGCTCGACATGATCGCCCGCCAATATGGGCAGGCCCTGGCGGTGGCCGTGTCCGAGCAGTTCATCCACGACAGGCTGCGCCCGCGCCACGACCGCCAGCGCATGAGCCTGCCCAAGCGGCTGGGGATCGCCAATGGCAAGCTGATCCGCGTGGTGGCGGCGATGGAGGCCAATCTGGAGACGCCGCTCGACGCCAAGGCCCTTGCGGCCCTGTCCGGTGTCTCCGCCCGGCAGCTCGAACGCCTGTTCCGGGCCGAGCTCAAGGATTCACCGGCCAATTACTATCTGCAGCTCAGGCTGCAGCGCGCCCGCCTGCTTTTGCGCCAGACCGACATGAGCGTGATGGAGATCGCCATGGCCTGCGGCTATTCCTCCGCATCATGTCTTTCGCGATCCTATCGCGCGCATTTTGCGATAACGCCGCGCGAAGATCGGCGGGAAGGCGAAAATCCCGGCGTTCAAAAGCGCTGACCATGCCGGGACGGGCATGTTGCCGGCCGCCCCCTGGTCTGCCGAGTCAGGGCTTGAGCAGCTTCCCGATGACCTTGGCGGTATAGTCGACCATCGGCACCACGCGGGCATAGTTCAGCCGAGTCGGCCCGATCACGCCGAGCACGCCCACGATCTTCTGGTTGGCATCCCGGAAGGGCGCGGCGATCATCGAGGAGCCCGAGAGCGAGAACAGCTTGTTCTCCGAGCCGATGAAGATGCGCACGCCGTCGCCGCCCTCGGCACGGCCGAGCAGGTCGATCAGGTCCTTCTTGGCCTCGATGTCGGCAAAGAGCAGGCGGATGCGCTCCAGGTCTTCGCCGGCATGCAGGTCTTCCAGGAGATTGGCCTGGCCGCGCACGATGAGCTGCTGCGGCATGTCGGAAGGGCCGCCACTCCAGCTTGCCAAGCCGGTATTGATCAGCTTGGTGGTGAGATCGTCGAGTTCCGCGCGCCCGGCGTCGAGGGCGCTGCTCATCTCGCGCTTGAGGTCCTCGATCGTCTTGCCGCGAGCGCGGGCGTTGAGATAGTTGGAGGCCTCCACCAGCGCCGATGTCGGCAGCCCGACCGGCACGGTGATGACCCGGTTTTCCACCGCGCCTTCCTCGGAGACCAGGATGACCAGGGCCTGGGTGGGTTCGAGGCGCACGAATTCGATATGCTTCAGCCGCTGGTCGCGCTTGCCGGTGACGACCACGCCGGCACCGCGCGACAGGCCGGACAGGGTGGCCGAGGCCTCGATCAGCACGTCCTCGAGGGAGCGCGAGGATGTCCTTGCCCGGATCTGCGCGTCGATCTGGGCGCGGTCCTGCGCGGCGAGGTCGCCGAATTCCAGCATGGCGTCGACGAAGAAGCGCAAGCCGAGTTCGGTCGGCAGCCGCCCGGCGCTGGTATGCGGCGCCTGGATCAGTCCGAGCACCTCCAGGTCCTGCATGACGTTGCGCACCGACGCGGGCGACAGCGAGGTGGGCAGCAGGCGCGAAATGTTGCGGGAGCCGACGGGCTCCCCGGTCGCAAGATAGGAATCGACGATCTGACGGAATATCTCGCGCGAGCGTTCGTTCAGCTGGGCAAGTTCACTCGAAGGAATGGTCGGCGTCACAGCGGACAAGGTCTGTCTCCTCGACGCTAATGTGACGAGCATTCGGCGATTGTTCAATGGTGGAATTGTAGTTTCCGCAGCGCTATGCAGATTCCTCCCTCGTTCAAGTTTCGCCTCTAGTCTCGTCAGCGCAAGGAGAACATGGTCATGGTCGATTCGGTTCCACCTTCCGCGAGCGCCGTCGTCGATTTCTGGGTCGCGGCGGGTCCCGAACGCTGGTTCGAGAAGGATGAAGGGTTCGATCGCGATTTTCGCACGCGCTTCCTCACCCTGCATCAGGCTGCCATGCGTGGCGAACTCGCGGACTGGGAGGCGAGGGCGCCCGGTGCGCTCGCGCTGGTGCTGCTGCTCGACCAGTTTCCGCGCAATGCCTTTCGCGATACGCCGGCGATGTATGCCGGCGATCCCCAGGCACGACAGGTTGCAGCCGCGGCTCTGGCTCATGGTCATGACCGCCGCATCGCGCCGGAGCTGCGTATCTTCTTCTATCTGCCCTTCATGCATTCGGAGGAGCTTGCCGACCAGGAGCGCTGCCTCGCTCTGTGCCGGACGCTGGAAGGCGACTATCTGAAGTATGCCGAGGAGCATCGCGACATCATCGCCCGCTTCGGCCGCTTTCCCCATCGCAATGATATTCTTGGCCGCATCTGCACGCCGGAAGAGCGCCGTTTTCTCGACGAGGGCGGCTTTGCGGGCTGAGGCCCTCCGTCATTGCGAGCGCAGCGAAGCAATCCAGTCCTGGTAAAACACATGGCTCCCGGATTGCTTCGCTGCGCTCGCAATGACGCAAGCCCGGCGTCTCCGCCAAATTGCACCTGTAGTGTTAGGCCCTGTCGATCACGTGGAAGAACGAGCCGGTGACCCGGCCGCGATGGCTGCCGAGGGCACCCAGCGAGGTGCCGTTGGCGTCGCTGACCTCGAAGAGGGGCGGATCGGCCGAGCGCAGGGTGGTCGAGTAATGAAACTCATGGCCGCGGACGAAGCTGCCTTTCCGGCCGAGCGGGCAATCCTGCTTCAGTTCGGCGAGGCGATAGCCCAGATTCATCTTGCGCTTGGCGAAGCTGGTTTCGAGGTCGAGCAGGCCGGTCATGCGGTGGGCCGTGCCTTCCGCATCCGTCAGGACCTGGCCGAGCACCATGTAGCCCCCGCATTCGCCATGCACGGGATGGGTCTGCGCGAACTGGCGCAGGGCTCGCTGGAAACGGGTGGCGGTGGCGAGCCGCGCGCCGTGGAGTTCGGGATAGCCGCCCGGCAGCCAGGCGATATCGGCATCCTCCGCCGGCCCCTCATCGGCCAGCGGCGAGAAGGGGATGATCTCTGCGCCCTGGCGGCGCCAGCCGGCGATCAGATGCGGATAGACGAAGGAGAAGGCGGCGTCGCGGGCCAGCGCGATGCGCTGGCCGGGCGGGCGTAAGCCCGCATCCTTGATATCGGCCGGCGGAAGACCTGCCTGGTCCAGCCCCGTCGGCAGTTTGGTCGGCCCGGCGAGGGACCGGATGGCCTCGATGCTGCAATGGGCCTCGACGAAATCCGCCAAAGCTTCCAGCCGCTGGTCGAGTTCGGCGGTCTCGTCGGCCTGGACCAGGCCGAGATGGCGTTCAGGCAGCACGAGGTCGGCATTGCGGGGCAGGACGCCGACCACGGGCAGGCCGGCCTCCTCGATGCCCTTGCGTGCCAAAGCCTCGTGCCGGGAGCTGGCGACCTTGTTGAGCACCACGCCGGCAATGCGCACATCGGGGCGGAAACTGGCAAAGCCCTTGGCGACGGCACCGGCAGACTGGGACTGGCCGGAAATGTCGAGAATCAGCAGCACTGGCCAGCCCTGCCGCGCCGCGAGGCCGGACGAGGAGCCGTCCCCGCTGGCACCGTCGCTGACAACGCCGTCGAACAGCCCCATCAGCGCCTCGCCGATGAAGAGCTCGGCATCGCTGCCGGCCTGGTGGATCAGGCTGTCGAGGAGGGCCGGGCGCATCGCCCAGCTGTCGAGATTGTAGCTCACCCGCGCGGCGGCCGCGGCATGAAAGCCGGGATCGATATAGTCGGGGCCGCATTTCATCGGCTGTACGGCAATGCCGCTGCGGGCGAGGGCGCGCAGCAGGCCGAGCACCAGAGTGGTCTTGCCGGAGCCGGAGCGGGGCGCGGCAATGAGAAGGCCGGGAGGGATCATATGCCGTTCCTGCCTCGCCCGGGAGCGGCGCGCAAGAGCGTTTCCACCAAAACACGTTTGCCCCGGAGGGCTTGGCCCGGAAATCCTCACTGCATTCCCGAGCCCCTCTTGAAACCCCCTTGCGCTTGCCCATATTGAGATTGTTCCGGAGTTGCCGGAACGGGGATGCCGTCAGGGTCCCACTCCAAAGTCGCTTCCTGCGAGGGCTTTGCAATGTCGCGCGTACCAACCTTGAACTCGCCCTTCCTGCTCGGTTTCGATGAGATCGAACGAGCACTGGACAGGGTCGCCAAAGCCGCCAATGACGGCTATCCGCCCTATAATATCGAGCGGGTCGGTTCCTGTGATCGACCACCCGAGCGGTTGAGAATCACCCTCGCCGTCGCTGGCTTCAGCCGC
This sequence comes from Labrys sp. E2SS-1L, assembly GCF_057073705.1. NCBI lineage: Bacteria > Pseudomonadati > Pseudomonadota > Alphaproteobacteria > Hyphomicrobiales > Xanthobacteraceae > Labrys > Labrys sp. E2SS-1L. The sequence goes on from NZ_CP172712.1 coordinate 1,515,333, forward strand.
GAGGAGCTTGACGTCTCGATCGAGGAAAACCAGCTCGTCATCCGCGGGCGCCAGGTGGACGACAAATCCCGCGTCTTCCTGCATCGCGGCATCGCAGCCCGCCAGTTCCAGCGCACTTTCCTCCTCGCCGATGGCATGGAGGTGATGGGTGCGGATTTGAAGAACGGGCTGCTTTCCGTCGATCTGATCCGCCCGGAGCCCGAGCGCGTCGCCAAGCGCATCGACATCGCGGTGCGGGACTGACGAACCGCTTGCTTTTTTCCATTGTATTCAACGTTCAGGAGGGTCCCATGATCCGGAACGATAAGACTGCTGTGCCTACTCCCGAGATGCTGGCCGCCCTGGGCGCCGGGCATGTCGCCTATGTCAAGCCGATCATGTCGGAGGATGCCATGCGGCTCTATCCGCAGCTCGGCGAAATCCGTCCCGGCTTGAAGCTGTTCACCCTCAATGCCGCCGACGGCACGCCGATCATGATCGCCGACTCGGCCGAGGGCGCGGTGGCCAATGCCTGGGAACAGGAACTGGTGCCGGTTTCCCTGCACTGAGCAGCTCACGAGAAGTGCATCCGCCAGGAGCGGATCCAGGGCGGCGAAGCGCAAGCTTCGTCGCCTTTCTTGTGTCGAGGCCAACCGGCGAAGCGCAAGCTTCGTCGCCTTTCTTGTGTCGAGGCCAACCGGCGAAGCGCGGGCTTCGTCGCCTTCTCTATCGAGATATGCCCCGGCTTCGTCGCTCTTCAGGCGAGCGGGGGTGATGCGGCGGGCATCTCGATCTGGCCGGTGGTGGCCGGTGCGCTCGCCTGAGGGCGCTTGTAGAGGAAGTACCAGGCGAGGGCGCCGACGACCAGGATGGCGATGATGAGATAGAGCCAGGTCATGCTGCCGCTCGATTGCGGTGGCGGCGGGGGAGCGGCCTGGTGCTGGACCTGAGGGCTGGGAGACGGTTTGGTGTCGAGTGTCGAGCGGCTGGCTGGTGCTGCCGTTTCGCCGGATCCGAGGGTCGACGTGCCCGCCCGAGGTCCCGGTGCGGCCGAACCCAGCGTGGATTGCGGCGGCGTGGTCCGGAAGGCGCCGCTGACCGCCGTGTCCAGGCCTTGCAGAAAGCCGCTATCGGCAAGTCCCGCCGCGAGGCTGGCCGGGAGTGCCGCCGTGATCGCCTGTTTCTCGCCCGCAAAGAGCGTGGCCACCGCATTGCCGTCCGCCCAATTCTCCGGCGATTGGTTGCCGAGGGCGCCGACGACGGCCGGGCCGACAAGACCGAGCACGGAAGCGGCGGCCTGCGGTGGGGCGCCGGTGGCCTGGCCGAGGACATTGGCCAGCTGGTTGACGCCTTCGGCGCCGAGCAGGGAGGTCAGCACGTTGCCGCCGCTGGCCAAGGCATTGGCATCGCCGCTGGTCACGCCGGCAGACAGCGTGTCGAACAGGCCCGGATCCTGGCTGGAGATCAGATCGGAAATGCCCTTGGCCCCGTCGGGAGAAGAGGCCTCGCTGGCGAAGGCCCCGAGCACGGAGGGAATCGCGGCGCCGACCAGTTTTCCGGCCAGGGCCGGGTCGATGCCGATGATTGCAGCGGCGCGCTCGATGAGATCGGGGGTGATCAATTGGGAGACGAGGCTGGGAAGATTGATGGCCATTTCATTCCTCGTGTCAGAAAATTTATGGATACCTTAGTACCCAATCGTCTCCGTTGCAAAATTCAATGGCGTGGGGCCGGCTGTTCTTGCCGCCCGCCAAGTGCCCGGCAGAATGACGTTTCGCGAAGATTCAAATTCCTTTACGGAATAGGAAGGATTTGAATTTCGTATGTCGCGCCGAACCTCGTTTTGAGGATTGCCGCTTGGCTGATCGCCCGGCCAGGCGGTGCGCCATCATGGCCGAGCGAAGATTATCCTGCTCTTCGAGCGGTCAGGCCGAGCGGCTGGCACCTACCGGCAGCACGATCACCTTGGTGCCGACGGGAACGCGCTTGTAGAGATCGATGATGTCCTGGTTGGTCAGCCGGATGCAGCCGGACGAGACCTTGGTGCCGATGGCGGATGGGTTGGTGGTCCCATGCAGGCGATACAGCGTGTCGCGGCCGCCGCTATAGAGATAGAGCGCGCGGGCGCCCAGCGGGTTGCTGGGGCCGCCGGCCATGCCGGACCGATAGCGGCCATATTGCTTGGGATTGCGGGCGATCATGGTGGGGGTCGGGGTCCAGCGCGGCCAGGTGGCCTTGCGCGCGATGATCGCCTCGCCCTGGAAATTGTACTCCGCGACCTTGCCGACGCCGACCCCGTAGCGCAGCGCCTTGCCGTTGCCCTGGATCAGATAGAGGAAACGCTTGTTGGGGTCGACGACGATGGTGCCGGTCTTTTCCGATGATTGATAGGAAACCTCGCGGCGCCAGAAACGGGGTGCCACGCTGGCCAGATCCACGGCCTTGATCGGGTAGGCGCCATCCCTGGAGCCGGCATAGAGGGCGGCATAATGGGGGTCGAGCGCCTCGGCCGTTTCCGGTGTGGCGGCGGGGGCGTTCCGGGCCTCCTCGGGCTTGACGATGGGCAGGGCGGCGAGCTGTGCGCTCGCGCCCGCCTGCGGGGCAACGGCCGGGGTTGCCAGAGAGGTGTCGATCTTCGCGCTCGTCGTGACGCAGCTTGCAAGCATCAGCGGCAAGGCCAGAAGGATAATGCTTCGTGCCAGTATCATTTTAGTCCAGGTATGTGCTGTTTTTATTCGTCCGCGCCTGCCGGAGCTCGGAAGCTGCGGCGGCGTCTCGGTGAGACTGGGGCGTAGGCAGCCATTGCGGCAGGATTGTGCGCCCGTGGCGAGCTTGTCGGCGGCGGATGCAAAAGCGCCCGAGGGTGTGTTCTTCCGGCAACAAGATTGTCGTACCGCTTGCTCTAGCTGGTTCGGCCTTCCCCGAGGGGCCAGGTGACGCTGAAGCTGAAAGGCGCGAAGCGGGCATGGGGCAGGCCGGCGGCTGCGAGGGCCTCGGCCACCCATTGGTTGCAGGTGTTGAACGGTCCGTAGCGCCCCCTGGCGAGATAGAAGGCTTCGAGCCCCGTGCCGCCGGGGCGCTGCTGGGCCTTGCCGGCGGTGTCCGGCTGCAGGCTCGCGCGAATATGGGCGATCAGGGCCTGCCGGCCTTCCCTGTCAACCGCAAGCGGCAGGCAGTCGGGATTGGCGACCGGCGGATTGAGGGCGACCACCCTGAGGGCGGTGTCGTGCCGGCCGGCAAGGGCCGCCAGGGCCGTCGATATCCTGGTGTCGGCCCAAGTCGGCGTGTCCTGGAAAAAGACGAGGTCGCCCCAACCGAAGGCCAGATAGGCCTCGCTGGGCAGGTCGGGGGGCGTGACGGCCGGAAACAGTCCCGCCCAATCGACCAGCGCGTCCCGGCTCGGCATCACGATGTCGGTATGGGCGAGGGAGGCGCACAGATAGAGGGGCGGCTCGCTGTCGGCCTGCTGGGCTCGCCCAGGCGCGGGCAGGAGTGCGAAGCCGATGGCGACAAGCAAGAAGCCGAGAAGGGCGAGGAACGGCAGGGCGGCGAGTGCGGACAGGAGGCGCAGGCTCTGCGAGAGCCGCGTGCGCCTCATCGTTCCGGCCACAACCCCGCTGGCGGGATCAGGCATGCTGCGAAGACGCCTGCAAGGCTCCCCCCATGATGGTCGAACGCTTTTTCGCGATTCGAGATGATTCCGCCGAATCGCAAAACGCCTCGTGCGCGCAAACCAACTGAACCGGTTCGATCATAAGGCTCGGATGGGAGAAAGACGAGGGCCGTCGCGAGACGGAGGTGTTCTCAGGCCTTGTCGGTCAGGCCGCGGTAGACCTTGGCTGGCCAGGTCAGGGCATCGGGAAGCGCTCGGGCGATGCTGCTGGCAAAATCGGAGGCCGAGCCGCTGCTCCACTGCCCTTGGACCACAGGGGCCAGTTGGACGCCCACCCCGATCAGATAGACGATGATCAACAAGGATAGAATGGCACGCATGGTGAGCTCTCCCCAGACGGCCACACCCGACATGGCCCTGCATTCGGCCGGAGTGTCGCGGAACTTCGTGGCGGCAGCGTGATCGCCGGCACAATCCCGTAACGCAGCGGTTTGCGGGGACGGACCTTGTCGAGGCCGTCGTTCAATCGGGCCCTCGGCCGTTGCGCTCGGCCTCAATTGCCTTCAGGCGATCATGCACGCGCACCATGGCCTTGCGGACGGCGAGCTTGGCCTTCAGGGCAGCGATACCGCTCGTCGCGCAATTCGGAGAAGCAAAGTCGAGACAGGGAATGCCACGCTCCAGCCGCTCGGCGGAGAGAACACCGCAATCCTCGAACAACAGGCACGGCTCCTGGCCGCTGCTCGGACCGGTCAGATGCATTCCCATCGTTACTCTCCCCTGGTTCTGTTTGTAAGCTAACAATCTCCCAGGGGCGTGATAGGGGCGTGACCGGGCTTTTCGGGACCTGCCGTCGCAGGCCTTGCGCAAAGCCGTCTGTCCCGGAGATAATCGCGAGCCTTGTAACGTGGCGGTCACACGCGATAAGCCAGTGCTCTCCAGAGCAAAACGCGTTTAGACGGAAACGCTTGTTTGCTCTCACTCTTTGGTTCGATGCGTTTTGCGATTCTTGGCGTCACCGCTAAATCGCAAGACGCTCTGGCGCGCGGCTGAACGCAATTTGCCAGGCCTGCAACATCGCGACGGGGCTGCGGTATATGGCATTTCGACCCTTGGACTATGACGAGCACCCGACCGTTCTCGCGGCCGAGTATCAGCGTATCAAGGCGAGCCTGTCCGACAACGAGGCGATGCTGCTCGCCTGCCTCACCAATGTGCTGAACGAATTGCCGGATTGGCTGGACGGGGACTATGCCGCCGGCAGCGCGCTCGACCATGCCAACACGGCGATCGAGGCGATGCTGCGGGGCTCCGGCTTGCTGCCGATTCCCCCTGAAGCCCGCGAACGGGCCGAGAGGCTGCGCGACGACAGCTGAAACCCGAGACGATAGCTGAAACCTGGAGCAAAGCGCGTTCAAGCGTGAACGCTTATTTGCTCCCACTCTTTGTTTCCAAGCCAATCCAAAGGATTGGCTAAGGCGTTTTGCGATTCTTGGTGATTCCACCAAATCGCAGAACGCCTTAGGGCCCAGGCGTGAGCGATGCTCTGCGTCTCGAGGCCCCGAAATGCAAAAGGCCCGACGGGTCGTTAGCCACGTCGAGCCTTTCCGAAATTGGTGCCCAGAAGAGGACTCGAACCTCCACACCTTGCAGTACACGGACCTGAACCGTGCGCGTCTACCAATTCCGCCATCTGGGCGCGGGGGTCTTCTAGGGGGGCGGAGAGCCGATGTCAACGCCCATTTGCAGTTCTTACGACAGCTTGATGAAACCGCCGCAAAACCGGCGTTCTGCCTTGCGTTTGACACCTTGCTGGGCTTGTCTGCGGCGGAGTTCGAATGGAGTGAATGCCTTGGCCGCAGCGATTCTCGACGAGGCCCTGCTTTATGACGGCTGGAACCGCCTGCTGATGGTCAAGGCCCGCACGCCCGGCGGCGCGGTGATTCACCGCAGCGTCGAGGATCACGGCGATGCGGTGACGGTTCTGCCCTTCGATCCCGAGCGCCGGCTGGCGTTGCTGGTGCGCCAGTTGCGCGTTGCGATTCTCAAGGGACATGGCGTGGAGGCCTCGCTCGAGGCACCGGCCGGTATCCTGGACGAGGACGATCCGGCCGATTGCGCCCGGCGCGAGGCGATGGAGGAGGCAGGGCTGGAACTGAAGGCCCTGGTCCCGCTCGGGGCGGCCTTCGTGATGCCGGGCATCTCGACCGAGAAGATGCACATGTTCCTGGCCGAATATGCGGCGGCGAGCCGCGTGGGCGCCGGCGGCGGCCTGGCGGAGGAGAACGAAGAGATCGAAGTGGTCGAGATCGGGCTGAAGGATCTAGCCGCCATGGCCGACCGCGGCGAGCTTTCCGATCTCAAGACCTACGCCCTGGTGCAGACGCTCCGGCTGAAGCGGCCGGAGCTGTTTTAAAGGATGATCGCGCGGGTCCCATCCCTTCTCCCCTTGCGGGAGAAGGTGGCACGAAGTGCCGGATGAGGGGTTTCTCGACATTTCCGAGAGGGCGCGCGACCCCTCATCTCCCTGCCGGGACCTCTAGTCAACTCAAGAGAGTTGACGACACCCGCAAGGGGAGAAGGGCATAGGTATGCGGGCCTTACTTCTTGACGCTGCGGGCGCCCTTGGCGATGTCGCCGACCAGCGCCAGCACGGCCGGCACCGTCTTCTCCGTCGCCTTGTTGTCGGCATCGAGGCTGCTGCGTACCGCTTCCACCAGGGCGGAACCCACTACCACGCCGTCGGCGCCCTCGGCGATGGCCCGGGCGTGCTCGGCGGTCTTGACGCCGAAGCCGACGCAGACCGGCAGGTCGGTGTGCTGCTTGATGCGGCCGACGGCGCCGGCCACCACGCCGAAATCGGGCGTGGCCGAGCCGGTGATACCGGTGATCGAGACATAATAGACGAAGCCCGAGGTGTTCTGCAGCACCTTGGGCAGGCGTTTGTCGTCGGTGGTCGGCGTCGCCAGGCGGATGAAGGCGATGCCGGCCTTCAGCGCCGGCAGGCAGAGCTCGTCATCCTCTTCCGGCGGCAGATCGACCACGATCAGGCCGTCGACCCCGGCGGCCTTGGCATCGACCAGGAAGCGTTCGACGCCATAGATGTAGATCGGGTTGAAATAGCCCATCAAGATGATCGGCGTGGCATCGTCGCTTTTGCGGAATTCGCGGATGACGCCGAGCGTCTTGGTCAGCGTCATGCCGGCCTTGAGGGCCCGCAGGCCCGCAGCCTGGATCGCCGGGCCGTCGGCCATCGGATCGGTGAAGGGCATGCCGAATTCGATGATGTCGGCGCCGGCAGCCGGCAGGCCGGCAAGGATCTTGGCGGAAGTCTCGATATCGGGATCGCCGGCGGTGACGAAGGTCACCAGGGCGGCGCGCTTTTCGGCGGCCAGGGCGGCGAAGCGGGCGGTGAGGCGGCTGGTCATGGTGTCACAGGCTCGGAGCAGGGGGCGGCAGGATGGGATGGCGCGAGGTCATAGCGACGTTCCCAAAATCTCGGCAACCTGCGGTACGTCCTTGTCGCCGCGGCCGGAGAGGCTGACCACCATCAGGTGATCCTTGGGCCGCTTCGGTGCGAGCTCGGCCACCCGCGCGAGGGCGTGGGCCGATTCGAGCGCGGGAATGATGCCCTCCAGGCGCGACAGCAGCTGGAAGGCGTCGAGCGCCTCCTGGTCCGTCGCGGACATGTAGGTGGCGCGGCCGACCTCGTGCAGCCAGGAATGTTCCGGCCCGATGCCGGGGTAGTCGAGGCCGGCGGAGATGGAATGGGCTTCCTCGATCTGGCCGTCGGCATCCATCAGAAGATAGGTGCGGTTGCCGTGCAGCACGCCGGGGCGGCCGCCGGCGATCGAGGCGGCGTGCAGGCTGGTGAGGCCGTGCCCGGCCGCTTCCACCCCGATGATCTCGACGGAGGGATCGTCAAGGAAGGGATGGAACAGGCCCATGGCGTTGGAACCACCGCCGATGCAGGCGATCACGCTGTCGGGCAGGCGCCCTTCGGCCTCCATCATCTGCTCGCGGGTCTCGCGGCCGATGATCGACTGGAAGTCGCGCACCATGCCCGGATAGGGATGGGGGCCGGCCACGGTGCCGATGCAGTAGAAGGTGTCGTGCACATTGGTGACCCAGTCGCGCAGCGCCTCGTTCATGGCGTCCTTGAGCGTCTTGGAGCCGGACTGCACCGGAATGACCTCGGCGCCGAGCATCTTCATGCGGAAGACATTGGGCGCCTGGCGCTCGACGTCGACGGCGCCCATATAGACCACGCATTTCAGGCCGAAGCGGGCGCAGAGCGTGGCGGTGGCGACGCCGTGCTGGCCGGCGCCGGTCTCGGCGATGATGCGTGGCTTGCCCATGCGACGCGCCAGCATGATCTGGCCGAGCACATTGTTGACCTTGTGCGAGCCGGTGTGGTTCAGCTCTTCACGCTTGAGATAGATCTTGGCGCCGCCGAAATGCTCGGTCAGCCTTTCGGCGAAATAGAGCGGCGAGGGCCGGCCGACATAGGTGGACAGGTGCCCCGCCATCTCCTTGTGGAAGGCCGGGTCTGCCTTGGCCTGCTTGTAGGCCTCTTCCAGCGACAGGATCAGCGGCATCAGCGTCTCGGCGACGAAGCGCCCGCCGAACTGCCCGAAATGACCGCGCTCATCGGGTCCGTTGCGGAAGGAATTGAGCTTGGGGGTCTCGGTCATCGTTGCGGCCTGTTGTCAGCGGGATGACGTGAAGGAGGCGCGCGCCCTCTCCACGAAAGCCCTGATCTTGTCGGGGTTCTTCACGCCGGGCCGGTCTTCGACGCCCGACGAGACGTCGACCCCGTCGGGGGTGCTGATGCGGATGGCTTCGGCAACATTGGCGGGATCGAGCCCGCCCGATAGCATGAAGGGCAGGGTGCGGTCGAGATGCTTGAGCAGCGTCCAGTCGAATGTCACGCCGTTGCCGCCGGGATGGGCGGCGTCCTTCGGGGGCTTGGCGTCGAGCAGCAGCCAGTCGGCCACGCCGCGATAGGCGGCTGCCCCTTCGAGATCGGCGGCGCTTGAGACACCGATCGCCTTCAGGACCGGCAGGCCGTAGCGGGCCTTGACGGCCGCTACACGCTCGGGACTTTCCTTGCCATGCAGCTGCAGCCCGTCGGGGGCGAGGGCGGCGACGATGGCGTCGAGCCTGGCATCGTCGGCATCGACGGAGAGGGCGGTCTTGCGGGCGCGGCCCGCGACCTGCGCACCCAGCTGGGCCGCCAGATCATAGCCGATATGGCGGGGCGATTTCTCAAAGAACACGAAGCCGACCATGTCGGCGCCGGCGGCCAGAGCCGCTTCCAGCGTGTCGGGGGTGGAGAGACCGCAGATCTTGATCAATGCCATAATGGCGTCGAGATAGTTGCATCCGGCGCGCATTGCCAGTGAAATCAGGATGGAGCAGGGGAGAGAGTGCGAATGTTCCCGAAAGGGCGGTTCGTCGGCGGGGTCGCGGTGATGGCTGGGCTGGTGGTGATGGCGGGGCCGGCCGAGGCGTCGCTGTGCTATGCCCGCGACTACGATACCGCCCATCTGGTCAAGCATGTCGACCAGCGCGTGACCCGTATCACCGTGCGTCTCCTGGCCGACAATGGCTCGGGCATCGGTGTCGGCCTGTGGTTCCGGGGCGACAAGCGCCAATGGTGGGCGGGCGGCGGCTGCCGTCAGCAGGGAGCCGTGTTCGCCTGCACCCTGGACGGTGACGGCGGTAAGGTCACCGCCACGGAGAATGCCAAGGGCATCCGACTCGACGTTCCCGCTGCGGGCATGCAGGTGGAGCATCCCGATGCGCAGGGCAATGCCAGCTTCCAGGCCGTCGACGGGCCGGAACACCGGGTCTTCCTGCTCTGGCCGGCGCCGGAGGCCGCATGCGAGCCGCAGAATTGACGGGTGATCCATGCAACGGTTTCGGTCGGGGCGGGCGAGGCGCAACTAGCCTTCTCCACGAAGTGGGGAAGGTGTCACGACGCAGTCGTGACGGATGGGGTGCGGTGGGCAATGCGACGCCATTAGTGGCTTGGCAGGGCGGTGGTGCAATCTCGGCTTGGCATACGCGCTGCCCGCCACACCCCACCCGACCTCGCTTCGCTCGGCCACCCTCCCCAACTTCGTTGGAGAGGGCTGGTCGCGTCACATTCCGAAGGTTCTATGCCAAGACGCTGGTGCTGGCAGTGATGGCTGCCACATTGGTCTTTGTGACTACCCCCGCTCACGCCGCCGACCTGCCGCCCGGCTTCGTCCGCCTGGCCGAGGTCGCGCCCGGTATCCGGCAGGACATGCGCTATGCCGGTTCGCACAATTTCGTCGGCCGGCCTGTCGCGGGCTATGCAAGCCCGGCCTGCTGGCTCAAGCGCGAGGCGGCGCAGGCCCTGGCCGCGACGGCCCGCGACCTCGAAAAGCGCCGCTGGCGGCTCGTCGTCTACGATTGCTACCGGCCCAAGCGCGCCGTTGCCGATTTCCTGGCCTGGGCCAGGGATGCCGCGGACCTGCGGACCAAGGCCGAATTCTATCCGCGCACGCCCAAGTCGAGACTGTTCGCGCTCGGCTATGTCGCCCGCGCCTCCTCCCATTCGAAGGGGATCGCCGTCGATGTCGCGGCAGAACAGGTCGATGCGGCCGGGCAGGTCACGCCGCTCGATTTCGGCGGTGGCTTCGACCTGTTCGACGAGACGTCCTGGACCGCGAGCAAGGCGGTGTCGGCTGAGGCCGCCGCCAATCGCAAGGCCCTCGTCGCCGTCTTCGCCGCGAATGGCCTTGCCAATTATGCGCGGGAATGGTGGCATTTCAGCCTGCCCGGCGCCACGAAGGCGCCGGCCTATGATGTGGTGATCAGGGAACCCTGAGGGCGATGTGGCCCATGCAAGCATGCCCAGACTTCGTCATTGCCGGGCTTGACCCGGCAATCCAGAAACGAACGGGGTTTGCACTCTCGGCTCCTGAGTAGCCGGGTCAAGCCCGGCTATGACAAAGCGGAGGGGTTTCTCCTCAAGAGATCAGAATGCGCTATTTCTTCGGGCGCTTGGCGCCCTGGGTGTTCAGATACACCGCATAGAGCGACGTGGTGCCGCAAATATAGAGACGGTTGCGCTTGGGGCCGCCGAATTCGACATTGGCGACGACTTCGGGGATGAGCACCTTGCCGATCAGCGTGCCGTCGGGAGCGTAGCAGATCACGCCTTCGCCGGACGAGGTCCAGACATTGCCGTGGATGTCGACGCGCAGGCCGTCGAACAGGCCAGCCGGTGAGGTGGCGAAAACCTTGCCGCCCGAGAGCGTGATGCCGTCCTCGCCGACGTCGAAGACGCGGATATGGCGCGGGCCGTCCTCGACATGGGTGGCGCCGGTGTCGACGATGTAGAGCCTGGATTCATCGGGGGAGAAGGCAAGGCCGTTGGGCTTGACGAAATCGGTGGCCACGGCCGTGAGCTTCCCGCCGCGCGGGGGGATGCGATAGACATAGGAGGCGCCGATTTCTGAGGGCGCCGCGTCGCCCTCATATTCGGAATCGATGCCATAGGTCGGGTCGGTGAACCAGATCGAGCCGTCCGACTTCACCACCGCGTCATTGGGCGAGTTCAGGCGCTTGCCTTCATATTTGTCGGCCAGGATGGTGCGGCTGCCGTCATGCTCGATGCGGCTGACGCAGCGCCCGCGATGCTCGCAGGCGATCAGGCGGCCCTCGCGGTCGACGGTGTGGCCGTTCTGGTTGCGGCTGTCATGGTCGTAGACCGAGACCGAGCCGTCGGTCTCGTCATAGCGCATCAGCCGGTTGTTCGGGATATCCGACCAGATCAGATATTTGCCGGCCGGAAAATAGGCCGGACCCTCCGCCCAGCGCGTGCCGGTATAGAGCTTATCGAGCTGGGAATTGCCGAAGATGAGCGCCTTGAAGCGCGGATCGACGACCACGAATTCCTTGGGGAGCATGTCGGTTCCTCGTTGTTTCATACCAAGCCTCGAGAATGCATCGGCATTTTCGAGGCTTGGTATTGGTTGGCCGCATGGAACGACAATTGCCCGGCAAAATCAATTCATCGGACAAAAGAAAACGGCGCGGAAACCGCGCCGTGGAGTGGATATTTTTCGGAGCGCGGACATCTTGTCCGCCCTTGGGAGCGCCGAACTTGACGGTGAAGCAAGAGGCGGACTGGAAGTCCGCGCTCCAAGACGCCCTCACTGGCCCGTCTTGACCCGGGTCCAGGTGCGGGTGACCAGCGTCTGCACCTTGGCCGCGTAGGGCTGCACGGTATAGGTCTTGGCCAGCATGTCGTCGTTGAGATAGATCTGCGGATTGTCCGTGATCGCCTTGTCGACCAAGGGCTTGGCCGCCAGCACGCCCGAGGCGAACTTGGTGGCATCGGCATTCTTGGCCGCGACATCGGGACGGATCATGTAGTTGATGAAGGCATGAGCCGCATCGACATGCTTGGCGTCCTTGGGAATGGCCATGGTGTCCATCGACATCAGCGTGCCTTCCTGGGGAACGACATAATCGACCTTCACGCCGTTCTTGGCTTCCTCGGCACGCGCCTTGGCCTGATAGGTGTCGCCGGCCCAGCCGATGGCGAGGCAGATGTCGCCATTGGCGAGCGCGTTGATATATTCGGACGAGTGGAACTTCTTCACATAGGGGCGGACGCCCTCGAGCAGCTTGCCGGCGGCCTCGATGTCCTTCTTGTCGGTCGAGCCCGGTTCCTTGCCGAGATATTTCAGGGCGGCGGTGAGGACGTCCTCAGGGCTGTCGAGGAAATAGACGCCGCAATCCTTGAACTTGGCGAGGTTCTCGGGCTTGAACACCACGTCCCAGCTGTTCATCGGTTTGTCGCCGTACACGGCCTTGGCCTTGTCGACATTATAGGCGATGCCGGTGGTGAACCAGGTGTAATCGACGAGATACTCATTTCCAGGATCGTAGACCGCAAGATTTTCCATGATCTTGGGCCACAATTCCTTGTAGTTCGACAATTTGGACTTGTCTATTTTCTGGAATACGCCTGCCTTGATCTGGCGCGATGCGAAGGTCGCGGAGGGGAAGACGACGTCATAGCCGGAATTGCCGGCGAACAATTTGGTTTCCAGCACTTCGTTGGAATCCATGGTGTCGTAGACCACCTTGATTCCGGTTTCCTTGGTGAAATCTTCGAGCACGGTCGGGCCAATGTAATCCGACCAGTTATAGACGTTGACGACCTTGTCCTCGGCCATGGCCTGGCCCGCGAGTAACGCCACGGCCGTGGCCGCGAGAGCCAGTTTCTTGAAGGCTGACATCGGGAACACCTCCTCTGGGTGAGCGCCGCGCATTCCCGGACGCGACGCTGGCGTGCGAAAGCTAGAACCCCTGCTGAACTTGCTCAAGCCTTCCGAAGGGTTTTTGGTGACGTTTTATATAGCAAGTCCGTTACCGGTCAGGAGTGGGGCTGCGAAACTACAGATAGGTTTCATATTCCAGGCTCGAGATGCGGCGCTCGAACTCGGCGCATTCGAGTTCCTTCATCACCGCATAGACTTCGGCGAAGTGTTCGCCGAAATGCCGGCGGGCGAACTCCGAGGCCCGGAACAGGGCGACGGCCTCCTGCATCGAGCCCGACAGCCTGGGAGCGCCGAGATCATAGGCATTGCCGATGATCGGTTCGGGGGCCGGCATCTTCTTCTCCATGCCTTCATGCATGGCGGCCAGGATGGCGGCGAGGACGAGATAGGGATTGGCGTCGGCGCCGGCGATGCGGTGCTCGATGCGGGTGGCGGCCGGGCTGCCATTGGGGATGCGCACCGCCACCGAGCGGTTGTCGTAGCCCCAGGTCAGCGAAACCGGCGCATAGGAGCCCGGCATCAGGCGGCGGAAGCCATTATAGCTCGACACGAACAGCAGCGCCGTCTCGGGCATATGGGTCAGCATGCCGCCGACGGCATGGCGCAGGGTGTCGGCGCCGGTATCCGGTTTGGCGAAGACATTGGCACCCTCGGCATCGAGGAGGCTGGCATGGATGTGCATGCCCGAGCCGGCAGTGTCGAGATAGGGCTTGGGCATGAAGCTGGCGACGAGGCCGTGCTTGCGTGCCACGCCCTGGATCATGCGGCGCAGCAGCACGGCATCGTCGGCCGCCGCCATGGCATCGTCGCGATGGTAGAGATTGATCTCGAACTGGCCGGGGGCGGCCTCCGAAATCACCGAATCGGCCGGCAGGCCCTGGATCTTGGCGGCCTCGCGCATCTCCTGGATCACCGGCGCGAAGGTGTCGAGATCGGAGATCGAATACATGTTCTGGCGAGCGGGCCCCGTATCGCGGTGGAATACCGTCTTGGGCGTCTCGCCCGGCTTGCTGCCGCCTTGCAGCAGATAGAATTCGAGCTCGAAGGCCACCACGGGCTTGAGGCCGAGGGCGGTGAGCTTGTCGAGCTGGGCCTTGAGGATATGGCGCGGATCGAGCATCCAGGGCCGGCCATCCGGCAGATACATCGAGATCAGCGCCTGCATGGCGGGCTGGGAGGACCAGGGCACCGGCTTGAGCGTACCAGGAACCAGGCGGCACAGGCCGTCCTTGTCGCCGGTCTCGATATGAATGCCGGTTTCCTCGACCTCGCGTCCCCAGACGTCGAGGCCGAACATGGATTGCGGCATCGCCACCCCGTCCTTGAGGACCTTGTCGATCGCCGAGCCGGGCAGCCATTTGCCGCGGAGAATGCCGTTGGTGTCGGGAAGCAGCACTTCGATGACGTCGACTTGCGGGGCCGAAGACAAGCCAGCCGCGTCGCCGGCGAGTTTGTTCACGCCGTGCGTTTGGAATCCCATGGTACACCGGGGTTGTGAATGCGTCGTATCTTGACGCATCCTTCATCTGCACTAATTGTGATCACAAATTTGTGCGGTGTCAAATGGAGTCCGTTTTGCCCATGCCGAGTTCGCCAAAGCCGCGTTCGCCCAAGTCGCGTTCGCTCAAGTCGAGCAGCAGCGAGCCCGCCAGCAAACTGGCACCCGTGCATGACAAGGTCTATGCGGCGATCCGCAGTGGCCTGGTCGGCGGGCAGTTCGTCCCAGGCAGGGCCGTGACCCTGCGGGGGCTGGCCGAGATGCTCGGCGTCAGTCCGATGCCCGTCCGGGCCGCGGTGACGCGATTGGTCACCGAGGGCGCCCTGACCCTGACCGCGACGCGCCGGGTCAGCGTTCCCCTGATGACGCCGGCCCGCTTCGAGGAACTGGTACGCGTGCGCATGCTGCTGGAAGGGGAGGCGGCCGAAAGGGCGCTACCCGCCATCGACGCCGAACGCCTCGCCGCCATCCGGATGCATGACGACGAGGTCGAGCGTTGCCTCGCCGAAGACGATGCCGAGGGCTATATGCGGGCCAACCATGCCTTCCATTTCGCCATCTACACGGCGGTGCCTTCGTCGGTGCTGTTGCCGCTGATCGAGACGCTCTGGCTGCAATTCGGCCCGTTCATGCGCCTTGTCTATGAGGACCTCGACATGAGCGGCCTCGTCGACCAGCATCATCGCGCCATCACCGCCATCGAGCGGGGCGACGCCAAGGGGCTGCGCGATGCCATCGAGGCCGATATCGGCGACGGCATGCGCATCATCGGCAAGATGGCGCTGGGCTGAGGCAGCTTCCGGAGGAACTGCGCCGCCCCTCCCGCTTCAGTGGCCAGGCTCGCCGCGGTGCCAATAGGCGACGGCGCTGACGGCATGTTTGGGAAGCTGCAGGACCTCGCGCCAATGGTGGCGCAGCCGCCGGGCCGTTTCGGCTTCCGCGCCGAGCCAGCACTGAAAGCGGCCCTCGGAGGGAAGCTGCACCGCGATGGCTGCTTCGGCCAGGAGGTCGCTTTCGCCGGCCGGCCGCCCCTGCCTCAGGAGCCATTTGAGTTCGATGCCTGCCGGTGGGGCGAGGGCCTGGATCTCGCCGGCATCCGCCACCTCGATCAGGGCGAAGCCGCGTGCCTCGGCCGGCATCGCCTCGAAGATGCGGGCAATGGCGGGAATGGCCGTCTCGTCGCCGGCGATCAGATACCAGTCGGCGTTATCGATCTCGCCGCCGCCGGGGCCGAGCATGCCGACGATATCGCCCGGCTTTGCCCGCGCAGCCCAGCCTGAGGCGACGCCCTCGTCGCCATGCAGCACGAAATCGACGTCGACCTCACCCGCTGTCGCATCGATACGCCGGATCGTGTAGAGGCGTTGCGTCGGCCGGCGTCCCTCCGATGGCCAGATACGGCGCCCGTTCCTGGCCGGACGAGGCCATTCCGGCTTGTCCAGTCCCGCAGGCGGGATGAGCAGGCGGATATGGATGCCGTCTCGTGTGAAGCGCTCGAGATCCTCGCCCGCAAGCGTGATACGGCGGATCAGCGGTGTCACCTGGGTGACCTGACTGACCCGCATCTCGCGAAGGCCCGGCAGGACGGTAAGGTCGCACCCGTCCCCCGTCCACACCAGGTCGGGCTTTTCGGCCTGCGCCACCTTTTCGAGGCGCAGGCTGAGCATGAATTTGAGGGCTGACAAGCCTTGCTCCGTGGCGGCTTCGGCCCGGATCGTCAATTCGCCCGGATGCGCGGCGAGAAAGGCGCTTCCTCGCCCGCGTGGCAGGTCGACCTGGGCGGTCTCCCCGTAGCGTCTGGTTGGAAATTCATCCATCTCGAAGTCGTTGCAAATTGAATTCAAGTATTCATTTCCAAGGATTGTCTCGATACGAAGCTCGGAATTCAGGATACTCATGGCGCTATATCTCGGTAAGGAAAGCTGTCAGCAAGCGGCCATTCTCCTATCTTGATCCATAAAATGATTCAATATCAATATTTTAGATGAATTAAAACCTGTGCAGCGACAAACATCCGTGAAGTGTGGCGCCGATTTGCATCAAGGGTCGGGCGGAGATGGGACGGTATGCCAAATTGTGCAGTTTTGAGTTTTTATGAATAAATTATGGGCTTAATGACTTGATTTTTACTGCGTATTTTGGAATATATATAATTATGGAATGAATTATTATTTTTTGTTGATTTATGTTGCTTTCGTCGTGTTTATGCCCTCGGGGTTTACTTGGGGGTTGTAATGGAGACGAGGATCATTGTGGCGGCTGGCCTCCTTCTGGCAGGCTGTGCAATAGCGGCCCAGGCGCAGGAGGCCAGGCCGCGGCCGAACCATCCCGCCGCTCCGGCTGCATCGGAGCCAGCCGGCACTGACGAACCGGTGATGCTGGAGCCGGTTACCGTCGTGGCGGAACGCGCCAAGCGTCAGCTTCTCGACGTCCCGGCCACCGTGACGGTGATTTCGGACAAGGAGCTGAAGTCGCATATGGTGCGCGACATCGATGATCTCACCCGCTACGAACCGGGCATCACCGTGAGCCGCAACAGTTCGAGCACGGATCCCTTCGGTGGCAATGGCGGCTTCACCATCCGCGGCGTCGGCGGCAACCGCATCCAGATGCGTGTCGATGGCTCGCGCATCCTCGATGGCAACACCGATGGCACGCGCGATTTCGTCGACCTGCCCTTCATCAAGTCGGTCGAGATCATTCGGGGGCCGGCCTCGGCGCTCTATGGCACCGATGCTGTCGGCGGCCTGGTCGCCTTCACCACCAAGGACCCGGCCGACATCATCAAGGAAGGGCGCAATTGGGGACTGGAGGCGAGCACCAATTTCGACAGCTACAACAAGGCGCTGGTGAATACCGCCCTCGGAGCCTGGCGGGTCTCTCCCAATCTCGAGATCCTGCTGGGATATTCGGTCAAGAAGGCGAGCGAAGCCAAGCTCTCGCGCGCCCGGGCCGATGGTGGCCGCTATGGTTGCCCCCGCTGGGTCGAATATGGCGCCATCGATTGCGGCAGCTTCAACCCGCTGGATGAACTCGGGCAGAACTTCCTCGCCAAGATCGTCTGGCGGCCCACCGAATCACTGGAGCTCAAGCTGACCGGCGAGATCTTCGACCGCAACAGGGATGTCGACTCCCTCTACAATCGCGGCCCCACCACGGTGCGCACGCCCGCCAATCCCAATCCGCCGCAACTGCCCTTTATCCATTCCTGGACGGGAAGCCAGGAATTGACGCGCTACCGCATCGCGCTCGACGGCCTGTGGAAGCCCGAATACGCCTTCGCCGACCAGATACGCTGGAACATCACCTGGTCGCCGCAGCGCCGCGAGGTCACCAGCCGCGAACACCGCACCCTCGCCAACGGCAATCAGCAATATCAGGACAATGTCACCGAGTTCGGGCAACGCTTCCTGCAGGCCGGCCTGCAGATCGATTCGTCCTTCAAGCTCGGGCGCAGTGATCACAAGCTGGTCTGGGGCTTCGACGGCGAATATGGCTACACCGACTATGTCCGCAATCGCACTACGCGGGTGTTCACCCCGGGCGGCGTGCCGGTCTCCAACGCCACCGTCGTGCCCTACACCTGGAACTTCGCCGATTCCAACACCAAGCGGCTCGACGCCTTCGTGCAGGACGAGATCAGCCTGCTGGACGGCAAGCTGCTGATCACGCCGGCGCTGCGCTATTCCTGGAACCAGATCACGCCCAAGCCCAAGTCCGACTATCAGCCGGTACCCGGCTATGTGCTCAGGCAGCGCGAGGAATCGGCGCTGACCAAGAAGCTCGGCATCATCTACAAGCTCAATGAGACCTATTCGGTGTACGGCCTCTATGCAGAGGGCTTCCGCATGCCCAATGCCGAGCAGCTCTATACCGGCTCCTCCTCGGGCCTGCCGGACAACAATCTCGTGCCGGCGCCGGAGTTGAAGCCGGAGCGGGTCCGCTCCTTCGAGGCGGGGCTGCGCGGGCGCTACGGCTGGGGCTATTTCTCCCTGTCGGCCTTCCATGCCGACTACACCAACTTCATCCAGAATTTCGTGGAGATCCCGGCCAGTTCGGGGTCAGGGGTAGACTATACCTGGGCCAATCGCGCCAAGGTCCGGCTGACCGGCATCGAAGGCTCCGCCGAGGTGCAATGGGCCGAAAACTGGGGGTCGAGCTTCAGCCTCACCTACCAGCACGGCAACCAGAAGACGACGCGCGACGCCCCCTGGACCCCGTTCAACGGCGCCAGCCCCCTCACGGCCGTCGCCAGCCTGCGCTGGACCAAGCCGGAACAGGGGCTGGAAGTCGAAATGATCGGCACCTTCGCCTCCAAGGTCAGCCGCACCAGCACCCCCGACATCTTCAAGCCCGGCGGCTATGCCGTGTTCGATCTGCTGGGCAGTTGGAAACCGACCGAGAACATCACGCTGCGGGCCGGCATCCTCAACATCGCCGATACCCGCTATTTCCGCTGGCCGCTGCCTGGCAGTTACAGCCGGACGGCCAGCTCGAGCGTCGCCTTCTCCAATCCGCTCGAACTGCAGACCGCCGCCGGCCGCACCTTCAAGCTCGGCGCCAACATCACCTTTTGAGGATCCGTCATGAGCCAGCAACGATTGCAGCGCGAACGCCTGCTGCACCATGCCGCCGACGTCCTGGAGGTGGCGGGACGTCTCGGCCGCGTGATGCTCACAGCCAGCGGGGGCGGGGCCACCCACGAGCGCATGGGGCCGGTCGACAGGATCGAACGCTCCGGCCTGGCCCTGCGGCTGGCAGGGGTGGCGCACGACGCCGATATCGACACGACCGGGCTCGGCGCCGTCATCCTCGACCGCTCCAGCCGCATGAAGGACAAGGTGCTGCCGCGCCTCGACTTTCATGGCAAGGATGGCGGCGTACGGTTCAGCCTGGTGGGCCTCGACGGGCTCGAGCCTTTCGATGCCGGCATTGCCGGGCTGCGCGGCATGGCCGCAGAAGCGGCGGAGCCCGTCGAACCCGCGGCGCGGGCGGAGGTGGCCGAAGGCGATCCGGGCGCAATTCCCTTCGAGGTGGCTCGCTGCGCCGGTGTGCCCGTGACCATCGAGTTGCGCCGTGATGGCCTCAGGCAGGCCTGGTCCGGCAGTGTCGAGGCGGTCAAGCCGGCCATGGGTTTCATCAACGTCATGCAGCCCGATTTCCACCTGCATCTGCGTGCCGGCGCCGTCGGGCGCTGGCGGTTGCGGGCGGATCGGGCCGGGCTGGATGGCGTCGAACTCCTGGCTGAGAATGCGCGTGGCGAACTGATCGGGCTGGCGGTGCGCGGTCCGGCTGCCGTCCTCGCGCGCCGCGATTGAGCGAAGGGCGAATCATGCCACGGATCATCAGTCAGACGTGGCGGCTGCTGTGCCTGTGCGTCGCCGGCCCAGGCGGACGCACGGGCCTTATCCTCCTCGCAGTGGTTCTCGGGCTCAATCTGGGCGGTGTCTATGTCAGCCTGCTGCTGATCGACTGGAACGCCCAGTTCTACGGCGCCCTCGAAAAACGGGATGCCGCAGCGGCCGTCGGCCAGATCGGCGTGTTCGGCCTGCTGATCGCCGTCAATGCGGCGATGTATCTGGTGGCGGTCTATCTGCGCAAGAGCGTGCAGATCCGCTGGCGGCACGCCTTGACCTCGGCCGCTCTCGACCGCTGGCTTGGCGGCAGAACCCATGTGCGGCTGCGCCAGACCGCTGCCATCCCCGACAATCCAGACCAGCGCATTGCCGAGGACTGCCGGCTGTTCGTCGACAAGTTCACCGAGGAAGGCCTGGAGGTCGTCAGCAGCGCTGTGGGGCTGGTGTCCTATGTGGCTTTGCTGTGGTCGCTGTCCTCCTTTCCGCTCGCCTTCACCCTGTTCGGCGTGGCGGTGGAGATCCCGCGCTACATGGTGTGGGCCGCCCCGGTCTATGTGCTGATCTCCAGCGGTCTCACCCATTGGCTCGGCCGCCCCCTGCTGGCGCTCAATGCACAGCAGCAGAGCCGCGAGGCCGATTTCCGCTTCGCGCTCGCGCGTCTCCGCGAATCATCCGACGCCGTGGCGCTGATGGCCGGCGAGGCCGCCGAAAGGCGCGTGCTGGACGCTCGCTTCGGTGCCATTATGCGCAATTGGCGGGCGCTGATGAACCGCGATCTCATCCTGGGCTGCTTCACCAGGCCTTATTTCAGCACCGTGCTGCGCATCCCGATATTCCTGGCCCTGCCGGCCTATCTTGCCGGGCAGGTCGCGCTGGGCGGGCTGATGAAGCTTGCTTCCGCCTTCCAGAACGTGGTCACCACCTTGTCCTGGTTCATCTTCTCCTATCGCAATCTCGCCGAACTCGCCGCGGCCATTCGGCGTCTCGACGGCTTCCTCGCTGCCCTCGGCCGGGTCGGGGACAATGGCGGTGTCAAGACCGGCACGAGCGGGCTCGATCATCTCACGGTCCAGGACCTCGCCTTGGCGACGCCCGAGGGGCGCCCTCTCGCCATCCTGGCGGACATGCGGTTGGAAAGAGGCGAAAACGCCTGGCTATCCGGTGCGTCGGGCATCGGCAAGACCACCCTCATCAAGGCGATGGCCGGCCTGTGGCCGCACGGAACGGGGAGGGTGAGCCTGCCCGCCGGCCGTCAAATCGCTTTCCTGCCGCAGGCGGTCTATCTGCCGCTCGCGGATCTGCGCACCGTCCTGGCCTATCCGCAAGATCCCGACGCGCTGCCGCGACAAGCCTATGTCGAGGCCCTCGAGCGGGTCGGCCTCGAGCATCGGCTGCCGGGGCTCGACGACGGCGATCCACCCATCGGCCTCTCCGGCGGCGAACAGCAGCGCCTCGCTCTGGCGCGGCTGATCCTGGCGCGGCCGGACTGGGCCGTGCTCGATGAGCCGACCAGTGCCCTCGACGCCGTTGCCGAAAAGCACTTGTTCTCGGTGCTGCGGACGGCGCTGCCGCATACGAGCTTCGTGGTGGTGGCACATCGCGAACCGGCCGGCCTCGGGCCGCTGCGGCGGATCGAGCTGGATCGGTCCGGACTCGAAGTGTCCTAGATCGGCACGGTTCTTGCTAGCGTCCCCGCGATAAGAAAGGCCGCGAGGGGCCAAAGCGCGCTGCTAGGACGCAGCATTTTGTCCTCAAACTGTCGCAATCGCGGAGAAATATGCTCCAGCTTCCAAAGTGCATCGAACGGTGAAGCGCATGCGTTTGAACAAAATTCTCTATTTTGGCGATTTTGTACTCTGCCCTGCTGCGGCCTTCGGCCTGCTTGTCTTGACTCTTCTGCAGCATGACGCCACTGCCGTCGGCATCTGGGCGATGGCTTTCGTGCTGGGCTGCATCGGTTGGACTTTCGTGGAATATGCGGTGCATCGCTGGGTCTACCACGCGGTTCCCTTCTTCGACCGCATGCACGATGCCCATCACCAGGAGCCCAAGGGCATGATCGGCGCGCCGTCCTTCCTGAGCGTGGGCGTGATTTTCCTGGTGTTCTACTTGCCGCTTTATTTCGCCAATCATGCCTTTGCCGGCGGCTTCACCAGCGGGATCCTGCTCGGCTATGTCGCCTATATGCTGGTGCACCACGCCTCGCATCACTGGCCGTCGAAGCCGGGAAGCCTGCTCTATCGCCTGCGTCTGGCCCATATGGTGCATCATTATCGCGGCGAGGAAGGCAATTACGGCGTGGTCACTTCCTTCTGGGACCACATCTTCTCCACCTATGTCGAGCCCCAGCGGCGGCGGGCATCCTGATCGAGCAAACGATTGGCTCGATGCCCCTCATTCGGGCATTGATCGTGCGTGCGCCCGTCGCGTAGGGTCGGAGCATCATGCCCGATCTCGTCCACGACATTGTCCGCTATCAGAACAAGCGCGGTGGCGCCCACCGAGCCGGTACCCTCACGACCGGGCCGCTCGAGCGCATGGAATATTATCTGAGGGATCATTTCAAAGGACAGCCGCTCCGCACCGTCGAGACGGGGTGCGGCGCCTCGACGATCCTGTTCTCCCATTACGCGGAGGCGCACACCGCCTATTGCTACGACGATACCGCCGAGGCGAATTCGAGCGTCAACTTCGCCAGCGGCTTTCCGGGGCTGAAGAGCAATGTGGAGTGGGTCTTTGGGCCGACGCAGCGCACGATCTTTGCGAACCCGCTCACGCATGACGTCGACATCATCCTGATCGACGGTCCGCACGGCTATCCGTTTCCGGAGCTGGAATATTTCGCCTTCTATGAACGCCTCAAGCCTGGCGGTATCCTGATCGTCGACGACATCCACATACCCACGATCAACAATCTCTATCGCTTCCTGATGCAGGACGATGGCTTCCACCCGCATGGTATCACGGGCGCGACGGCCTATTTCCAGCGCAGCGACCGCCCCGCCTTCAACATGGAAGGCGATGATTGGTGGCTGCAGCGCTACAATGTGCAAAAATTCCCCGCGCGCCGCTTCGATCGCATCGAGGAAAACTTCAAGCTCCCGATCAAGATCGACTTCCAGGGCAAGCTCAACGAATCGCTGCCCCAACTGGTACGCGGCTTTTCTCTTCAGAACGGGCGGCCGGTGACGGAAGGCTACACGTCGCTGGTCCAGCTGAAACTCGGTCTGAAGGCACCGACGAAGCTGACTTTCGATATCGAGCTGAGGCCGGTCGGTGTCGACGAGCGGCGCAAACGCCTGTCGGACTCTCCGGGCTTCAGCGTGGTCGTCGACAACAGAGAGATCGGCTCCTACGATTTCGAGGGCGCAGGCCGGCGCCGAATACGCTTCGAGGCGCAAACCCGCGGCAGCGATGTCGTCGACCTCGAATTCCGGCATCGCGGCCTCATGTCGGGCAATGCTCTGCCCGATTGGGAGAAGTCGGAATCCTTCGACAATCGCTATCCGAATTTCTGGCTCGATTCGATCGCCGTCGCTTCAGACGACGAGCTCGATGCCAGGCCCAATCACATCAGCCGGGTCGACGGCAGTGTGATTTCGTTTGATTACCAGGCCGAGCGCGTGAGCTTCCTCGTCAACGACGAGGCGGATTCGGTGCAGGCCTTCCATGCGAGCGGCCAGTTCTACGAAGCCGAGGAGCTGGAACGCATTCGGGCGCGCCTTCCTGAGAAGGCCAGCATCCTCGATGTCGGCGCGCATCTCGGCAATCACACGGTCTTCCTCGGCAAATTCGCCGATGCGGGCGTGATCGTGCCGATCGAGCCGCAGTCGGGGGCCGCTGCCTGCCTGCGCATCAATTGCGCCTTGAACCGCTTGGCCAATGTCGACTTCGCCTATCTTGGGGTCGCCCTGAGCGACCAGGCCGGTGCCGGACAGACTTTCACCCACAGCAAACACAACACGGGCGGCACGGTGATCCAGCAGGCCGAGGAAGGCCCGGTGCAGATCGCCAAGGGGGACGATCTCTTCGCCGGGCACAGCTTCGATTTCATCAAGATCGATGTCGAGGGCATGGAGCTGAAGGTGCTGGGCGGGCTTGCAGCCACCATAGAGCGCTGCCGCCCGCTTCTTTTCGTCGAGGTCACCGACGCCAACGAGGCGCGGTTCCGCCGTCTCATGCGGGACTGGAACTATGCGATCCTATGGTCCGGCCAGACCTATCCCAAGCTCACCAATTTTCTGCTGGAGCCCGGCAAGCCGGCCAAGCCAGCCAGGCGGTGGTTCTGGCGGTAATTTCCTGGGAAGAGCAGGCGTCCTCGCCTGCTCTTCCCATCGGCTTGCCGGAGCGCTTCCAAGATCAGGCGAGGACGCCTGCGATCCCAGGACCAGTGGCCTCAGGTCATGAAGGCAAAGCGGTTGGGGTCGTCGGCTTCCTCAGCCAGGGCCTTGCGATAGTCGGTGATGACGGCATGCGTCTGGCCATCGGCCCGGAGGCGGCCGCGGTCGATCCAGATCGTGCGCTCGCATAATTCCGCGACCTGGTCGAGGTCGTGCGAGACGAACAGGATGGTGCCGCGCTGGCGGAAGGCGCGGATCAGGGTCCGGCAGCGCTCGCGGAAGGCATCGTCGCCCACGGCGAGGGCCTCGTCGACGATCAGCACGTCGCCATCGGCATGGGCGCAGATGGCGAAGGCGAGGCGGGCGCCCATGCCGCTGGAATAGAGCTTCACCGGCTGCTCGAAGAAATCGCCGAGGCCGCAGAGTTCCTGGATGGCGCCGAGCCTCTCGGTGACCTGCGTACGCTTGAGGCCGAGAATGGCGCCCGACAGATAGCAGTTCTCGCGCCCCGTCAGCTCGTAGTCGAAGGCGGCCCCGAGCGCCAGCACCGGGGCGATGCGGCCCTTGACGGTGAGCGAGCCGATGGTGGGCGCGGTGATGCCGCACAGAATCTGCAGGAGGGTCGACTTGCCCGAGCCGTTGCGTCCGACGATGCCGACCGCCGCGCCCTTGGGAATGGCGAAACCGATCTCCTTCAGCGCCCAATATTCGTCGTAATAGCGTTTCCTGCCGCCAAACAGCACCTGCTTCACCTGGTCGATCGGGCGCCGGTAGAACTGATAGGCCTTGCCGAGGTCGCGGCATTCGACCGCGAGGTCCAAGGGACGGTCTTGGGCGTGATCTCGGGCACGGCCCTGGGTGGGATCCTGGGCTGGATCTTGCGCGAGCGTCTGTTCAGATGATGTCGACAAGGATCGTCTTCTTTCGCATGAACAGGGTCTGGCCAGCATAGAATACCGCAAGCGAGGCCGCGAGGCAGGCCAGATAGAGCAGGCTGTCCGGCCAGGTGCCACGCAGGATGGCGGTGCGCATCATCTCGATGATGCCGGTGAGGGGATTGAGATAGGCAAGCCAGCGCCAGTTTTCCGGCACCTGCGCCGCCTCGTAGAACACCGGCGTCGCGAACATTGCCACCGGAATGATCGAGATGATCAGATGGTTGAGGTCGCTGGTCAGCGCGCCGATGGTGGAGAGAATCCAGACGATACCGAGCAGGCAGAGGACGAGCGGCAGGAGGATGAAGGGCAGCGCGAGCCAGGACCAGTGGATCGACTGGTCGATCAGGATCTGGCCGGTCAGCAGCACGCCGAGCGCGATCAGCATGTAGACGCCGCCACGTGCCACCGCGATCCAGGCCAGGATCTGCGGCGGGAAGATCGAACGGCGGATGATGTGCTTGTGCTCGGCCAGCAGCAGCGGGGCGCGATAGGCGATCTCGGCGAAGTAGTTGAAGACGATCAGGCCGACGAAGATCGAGAAGGCATAGCCGAAGCGCCCGCCGCTGTCCTGCGCGACGCCGACCTTGAGCGCGCCGGAGAAGACCAGCGTATAGATCGACAGCATCACCAGGGGCGCCAGCACGGCCCAGGCCCAGCCGAACACCGAGCCGCGAAAGCGTACCTGCAGTTCGCGGGTCAGGATGGCGCGAAACAGTTCGCGCTGGCGCCAGATATCGGCAAAGGGCTGCAGCAAGACGAAATTCCAGGTAGTCGAGGCTTCTTCAGCCCCTTCCTAGAGCAAAACGCGTTCAAGTGTGAACGCTATTTTGTTCTAACCCTTTGGTTCGACGCGTCTTTGCGATTCTTGGTGATTCCGCCAAATCGCTATGGAGCAAAGCGTGTTTGAGTGTAAACGCTTCACTGCCTGCGCCCGATGCCCACACAGGGACGGTGGCAGGCCAAAGGGAGCGGCCTGCCACCTCTTCGTCATTTCCAGCGGCCGGTGCCGCCGCCGGTTCCGCCGACCGTGCTGACGCCGCCCGACATGAAGTTGCCCAGCAGGGCGTGGCCCTTGCTGAAGAAGTTCACATTCAGCATGACGGGGCTGGCGTTGAACTGGAAGCTCACGGTTTCCGCATAGAGGCGGTTGAGGTCCTTGGTGAATACCGTGCCGAACATCACGCCGCCGCCGGGACTGGAAACGCCACCGGCATTGCCGGTGAAGGTCTTGAGGACATGGCCATATCCTCTGTCGGTCGTGACTTCGATCGTGAAGCGCAGATAGAAGATGGCGCTGATGATGGTGCATTTGGCCGGATATTGGTCGGCTGCCGCCGTGCCCATGATGTCGGCCGCGATGGCCTTGATCTGGTCCTGCTCGAGCAGCCCTGCCATTGAGTTTGCAAACTCGCGGGCGGCAAGGTCGGGGTCGTAGTTCAACTTGACGTCGTCCATGGAACTCTCCTGATCTTGATCCAAAGTTCAGGCGCGTAGGCGCTCTTTTTCTCGGTTCTCTCGCCAGGGGCTGCGGTCGGTGACGACAGGCCCTGGAACGGGACGGCAAGTCTCGCCTTGGCGTTTTGATCGGCGGCCTCACGCGCGGAACGGGCATCATGGGCGAGGCTCAGGGGGCGGTCTCTGGCTATTAAAATAGACCTGAATACCTCGAAGGTGGTAGGATAGGCGTCTCGATATATTTGGATAAACGTCTCTTCTGGATGAATTAATCTACAAAAATACAGGAAAATGTATTCTGAATATGGAAGTATTATTTATATATTTGTTTTTCGTTTTGCTGACGTTCAAGCATGGGCGAGGTGGTCTTTAGTTTTATTGAGATGAATGTCGTAGCGGTGTTCCGCAAATGAAAATTCCATCACGGAATTCGAAGCAGGCGACCGTTAAGCTGCTGATATTCGAATTTTGAAAAATGTGTTGTTATATTGTGATTGTCACTCGCACGTTCTTTGCCCAAGCACGTGCGGGCTGCCCTTGCAGCAGCATCGGAAGATGTTATTCGTTGCTGGATGTCAGGCCGTGCGGCAGGGCACGAGCCAACCCTGTTCGGGAGACATGCGTGAAGCGATCCACTGTCGACTGGAGCAAGGATGCGTGGAACTGGCGTCCCGGCGAGGGGCGGTGGTCGATGAGGCGCCATGGTCTGCCCAAGGCGGCCGTCTATGCGCGTCTCGATACTCGCGACCATCGCCCGCACGAGCGCTATGATTTCTGGCGCGAAGCCGCCCTCTACGAGATCGACGCGGACCGGCGCAGTGACCCCTCGCCGTTTCTGGCGGAGGGGGCAGGCGTGATCGGGCCGGGGGGTTCGATCTTCACCACGCGTTCCCATGCTTTGGCAGGAGGACGGCGCCGGGGGCAGAGCGAGCGGGACGGTGGTGACGATATCGCCATCGGCCTGGTTCTCTCTGGAAAGCGCCGGCACGAGGAAGGGGATGAGCGCAGCCTGGCCACGGCCGGACAATTTTTCGCCTTCGATGCCAGATCCGAGAGCCGGCTGTCCTGGACCGCCTTCGAAGCGGTGCATCTGGCGATGAGGCGCGAACGTGCTGAAGCGATCCTGGGGCCGCAGCTTCCGTCCTCGGCCGCGCTCGCCCGCTGGCTGGGGGCCTCGCCCGCCGGCCGCATCCTCGCCGCCCAGATGCGGGCGCTGGCCGGCGAGATCGACAATCTCCACCCCGACGAGCGCAGCAGCCTGCTCCAGATCACGCTCGATCTGGCCGATCTCGCCTTGCGCGACGTGGCGGGGCGGACAGAGGACGAGGATCTCGATGTCGCCGGCAGTGTCTTCACCGCGGCGATGCGGCTGATCGACGTCAATCTCGCCAACCCCGCTTTCGATCCCGACATGCTGGCAGGGCTGCTCGGCTGCTCGCGTGCCACGCTCTATCGCTGCTTTGCCGAGCAGGACATCGCCATTGCCGAGGCCATTCGCGCGCGGCGGCTGGCGCGTGCACGCGACTTGCTGCTCAGCGCGCCGCGCAGCGTGTCGATTGCCGAGATCGCCATGCGCTGCGGCTATCTGGATCCGGCCCATTTCAGCCGATTGTTCCGCCAGGAATTCGGCGTCAGTCCGACGGATGCCCGCGGCTGAGCCGCTCTTGTCCGCCAGCCGTTGCCTTTCCCGTCCGAACTTGACAGAAGGGCGGCATGCAAGTCACCGTCCGTCCCGTCTCCTCCAAGCGCGAGCTCAAGCAATTCCTCGCTTTGCCGCGGCGGATCTATGCCTGTTACAGCGATTATGTCGCGCCGCTCGATCATGACCGGGCGCAATTGATCGATCCGGCCAGAAGTGCCTTCTGGACCCATGGCGAAGCCGCGTATTGGCTTGCCTATGACGGAGAGGGCCGCGCCGTCGGCCGCATCTCGGCGCAGATCGATCACCTCGCCACCGGCGCCCAGCATGAGGGCATCGGCTTCTTCGGCTGCCTCGATGCGGTGGATGACGAAGGGGTGGTGGTCGAGCTGGTACGCATTGCCGCTGCCTATCTCGCCGGCAAGGGCAGCAAGGTGATGCGCGGCCCCTTCACCTTGTCGATCAATGCCGAATCCGGCCTGCTGATCGACGGTTTCACCGCACCGCCCATGGTGCTGATGCCCTGGCACCCGCCCTATCTGCGCGCCCATCTGGAGGCTGCCGGCCTCAAGCTGGCGAAGACGCTGCATTCCTATGGCTTCGACCGGCGCCGCAGCGATCTTGCCGACAGGCTCGAAAAGCTCGGCATGGAGCGCCGCCGCAAGGGGTTCGACATCCGCGCCATGCGCATGGACAGGCTGGCCGAGGATGCCGAACTCGGGCGGTGCCTGTTCAACGGCTCCTGGGCAGCGAACTGGGGCTTCGTCCCGGTCTCGCAGGCCGAGATGTCGGCGATGATCAAGGCCTTCAAGCCGTTGCTGAAGGCGGAATATGGCGTTTTCGTCGAAAGGCAGGGGGAACTGGTCGGCTTCGCACTGTTCCTGCCCAATGTCTTCGAGATCACCGGCGATCTAGGAGGTTCGCCTTCTCCCTGGGGCTGGCTGAAACTGGCATGGCGCGGGCTGACGCAGCGCTTCGCAGGCGGTCGCGCCGTGCTGTTCGGCGTGGCGCCGCGCCTGGTCGGCTCGGTCTCCGGCGCCAGCGTCGCGCTCATCCTGGTGGATGAATTGATGCGCCGGGCTGCCATCACCGGTGTGCAAGATTTGGAATGCGGTTGGATTCTTGACGATAACTATGCCATGACGAGCGTAGTTGAATGGCTCGGGGCCCGGTCGACACGCCGTTTCGGCGTTTTTGAAGCATCGATTCAGTCCCATGACGCCCATAGTGTTTTGTGATTTGACGGCATTGCCTAGAATCGCAAAACGCGTTGAAACAAAAAGCTTGAGCAATCGAGCGGTTAGCTAGAACGCGCTTTGCTCAAGGGACGTGTCCAGGAAGAAGATGTCGACCGAAACCAAAGATAACATCCTGTCCGATCCGCAGCGTGTCTATGACGAGGTCGTCAACCTGATCGTATCCGAGGGCATGGTGGATCGCGAGAAGGTAACGCCCGATGCGACCTTCGAGACGCTCGGCCTCAAATCCATCGATATCGTGATGATCCTCACGGCTGTGGAAGAAAAGTTCGACGTCTATATTCCGATGGATGGCTCGATCGCCGAGGCCAAGGATCTCAAATCCTTCATCGACGGCGTGCTGGCCCGCATTGCCAGTGAAAAGTCCTGATTTGAAAAGACGCGTCTATATTACCGGCATGGGGGCGGCGACGGCGGCGGGGCTTGGTGTTCCGGCGCTGTGGGAGGCCGCCCGCGAGGGCCGGAGCGCCATCGGCCCGCTCGAAGTGGCGCGGGAACTGCGCCACAACATCCGCATCGCCGGGCAGTTGCGTGGCTTCGATCCGGCCGATCATATCGAGCCCGACGTGCTGGCCTTTTGCGACCGCTTCACCCAGCTCGCGATCGTCGCCGGCGACGAAGCGCTGGCCCAGGCCGGCTTTGCCCGCGCCGATCGGCAGGGCGAGCGCACCGCCACCATCGTCGGCACCGGCATCGGCGGCGGTGAAACCATCGAGATCGGCATCCACAACGCCTATGTCACCGGCCAGCGCCTCGATCCCTGGAGCGTGCCGCGCCTGATGCCCAATGGCGCCGCCTCGCAGCTGAGCGCCCGCTATGGCGCGCGCGGCCCGTCCTTCGCGATTGCCAGCGCCTGTGCCTCCGGCACCCAGGCCATCGGCCTCGGTGCCCATTTCATCCGTGCCGGCATCGTCGATCGCGCCGTGGTCGGCGGGGCCGAGGCCTGCATCACCGCCTCGGGCATGAAGGGCTGGGAAGCCCTGCGCGTGCTCTCTCCCAATGCCTGTCGTCCCTTCTCCAAGGATCGCAACGGCATGGTACTCGGAGAAGGTGCCGCCATTTTCGTGCTGGAGAGCGAGGAGAGTGCTAGGGACAGGGGCGTGACTCCGCTGGCTGAGCTCTGCGGCTACGGCACCTCCAGCGATGCCGGCGACATCGTGCGCCCGGATGCCGGCGGTGCCGCTGCCGCGATGCGCCAGGCCCTGGCTGATGCCGGGCTCGGGCCGGAGGCGATCGACTATGTCAACGCCCACGGCACCGGCACGCTCGCCAATGATGCCACCGAGGCGGCCGCGCTGGCCGCTGTCTTCGACGCGCGCCTGCCCGGCCTGCCCGTCTCCTCCACCAAGCCGGTGCACGGCCATGCCCTCGGGGCGGCCGGCGCCATCGAGCTGGCGATCACGGTGATGGCTCTGCGAGAAGGCGTGGTACCGCCAACGCTCAACTGGACAACGCCCGATCCCCGATGCGATCTTGACTGCGTGCCGGGGCAGAAGAGGGCGGTGACGATGCGCCATGCCATGACGAATTCCTTCGCGTTTGGCGGCATCAATGCGGTGCTGATCGTCGGGCAGGCATGAGCGCGCCGCCGCCTCTCTCCATCGGCCCCATTGCGGCCCGGGTCGAGGCGGATGCCGTGCGGCGCTACCGCGAGGCGACGGCCTTCGACGGCAAGATGAGCCAAGGATCGACAGGCGATGGCGACGAGGTTCCCGCGACCTTTCCAGCGATCTGGCTGTGGCATCCGGCCGCCAAGGCTGCCTTCGACGATCTTGCCGGCGAGGAACATCTCATTCCCGTGCTGATCGCCCAGCGCTTCGGCTATCGGCGCGCCTTGCGCATCGGCGAGGAGATTCGCTTCGTGATCACCCGGCGGGCGGATGCCGCCATGCCCGACGATGTGCAGATCGAGGCGCATATCGAAGGCCGGGATGGCGAGGTCATCGCCGATTTCGCAGCGACCTACCGGTTGTTCCAGCCGGAGCTGGCGCAATGAGCGCCTCGATGCCGCCGCTCACCATCGGCCCGATCGGCGCGGCCGAGGTGGAGGCGTTCGCCCGGGCCTCGGGCGACACCAACCCCCTGCATGTCAGCGCGGCCATCGCCCGCACCATCGGCCTGGAGGCAGCGCCGGTGCATGGCATGCTGCTGGTCGCCTATCTCAATGAGGCGGTGCGGCGTTTCCTGCCGCAGGCTGTGATCGCAGGCCTGTCCACCCGCTTCATGGCACCGGTACCCGTCGGGGCCGAGGTCGAGATTTCCGGGCGAACGGTCAAGCGTCACGATAACGGCGAGCCGGCCGTGCTGCGCCTCTTCGTCAAGACGAGCGGCGGCGTCGTCGCCTGCATGGCGGAAGCGACTCTGTCGCGTGCGATGGAGGGTGGGTCATGAGCCGCCGGACCGTGCTGATCACCGGGGCCAGCAGCGGTATCGGCAGGGCCCTCGCCCTCGAATATGCCACGTCCGAAAATGCCCTCCTCCTCGTCGGCCGAGACGAGGCGCGGCTGGCCGACATCGCCGAACTCTGCCGGGCACGCGCGGCTGCGGTCGTCACCGGCCGCATCGATGTCCGTGATCGCGAGGCGCTTGCCGCCTGGATCACAGCCCGGGACGGCGAGGCGCCGATCGACCTCGCCATCGCCTGTGCCGGCATCGTCTCGGGCACCAGCGCGCAAAGGCCGCTCGACCCCGCTGAGGCGATGCGGGCGGTGCTCGCCGTCGACCTGATGGGAGCGGTCAACACCATCGAGCCGGCGCTGGATGCGATGCGTCGCCGAGGCCGCGGTCACGTCGCCTTGGTCGGCTCGCTGGCCGGCCTGCGCGGCTTTCCGTCCTCGCCGGCCTATTCCATGGCCAAGGCCGCCATTCACGCCTATGCCGAAGGCATCCGGCCGGCCCTGAAGCGCGAAGGCATCGCCGTCAGCCTGATCGCGCCGGGCTTCGTCACCACGCCGCTGAATGCCGAGCTCGTCGCGCCGCAGCCGTTCAAGCTCACCGCCACCAGAGCAGCCCGCATCATCCGCAGCGGCCTCGACCGCCGCAAGCCGGTGATCGCCTTTCCCTTCATCCTCTATGCGGGATTGCGCCTGCTCACTTTGCTGCCCGCGCGTTTCGGGGACTGGCTGCTCGATCGTCCCGGTGTCGATGTGCCGTTGACGAGGGAGCGGGAGACAAGCGGGCCATGACGCTCCTCGCGGCCCTGGCAGGCCTGTGGTGGGTCGCTCTCGTCTGCCTGCTGCTCGGCTCCACGCTGCTCGCTTTGCTCCAGCCGGCGCTCGCGGCACGCCGGGCCGTTGCCGGCGAACGCAGGCCCGTCTCGGTGCTGGTGCCGCTGCGGCAGGTTGAGGAAGCGGAGAGCGAAGCGAATCAGGCGCTCCTGCGGCTGGATCATCCCGGCCTCGAAATCCTGTTCTCGGTGAGCGACGCAGAGCCTTCTCCGCGAAGTGGGGAAGGTGGCGTTGCGAAGCAACGACGGATGGGGTGCGGCCCGCTGCCAGTGTCCTATCCGGATGAAGCCGTGCAAGCCGACCACACCCCATCCGACCCGACTTCGTCGGGCCACCTTCCCCACTTCGTGGAGAAGGCTTTGACGATCAGCGTCCATGTCACCACGCCCATTCCCGGTGCCAATCCGAAGATCGCCAATCTGATCGAACCGGTGGAAGCGGCTGAGCACGATCTCCTGCTGATCAAGGATGCCGCCACCATTCTGCCGCCCGGCGCCCTGGCCGCGATGATGGCGAGCCTCACGCCCGGCGTCGGACTGGTCTCCTGTGTGCCGGTGGCGCGCAGGCCCGGCAATTTCCCGGCCCTGGTCGAGGCGAGCCTCGTCAACTCCTATGGCGGGCGGCTGTTGCTGGCGCTCTCCGCGCTCGGGGGCGGTGCCGGTATCGGCGCGGCCATGCTGCTGCGGCGTGGCGATCTCGAAGCCGCCGGCGGCATCTCCACGATCCTCCGTGCGGTCGCCGACGACCATGCCCTGGCCAAGCTTCTGCAGGCGAGGGGGCTGCGACCGGTCTTCGCCGCGGCCACCGTCGACCAGGACCTTGGCGCCCGCCGGCCCGGCGAGATCTGGCAGCGCCATCTGCGCTGGGCGATCTGCCGGCGCCTGGAAGAACCCCTGGCCTTCGCCGCCGAGCTCTTGACCGGCCTGCCCGCCGCCTGTCTGGCGGCGCTCGCCGGTGCCACTCTCCTCGGCCTGCCTGCCATTGCCCTGCTGGTGCTGACGCTCCTCCTCTGGCCCGCGGCAGAATGCGCCCTCACCTGGCGCAAGGGCTGGCCGCTCTCCCCGGCCACGCCGCTCGCCGTGCTGCTCCGGGAAGCGATCATGCCGGCACTATGGCTGAACGCCCTCGCGGCGCGTCGCCTCGCCTGGGGCGGGGCCACAATCGCCCTGGCAGGGCGGCGCTGATGCTCTTCCTGATCGATGCCATCGGCTTTGTCGCCGGCCTTTTCCTTGTCGTGCTGCTGGGCCAGCATCTGCGCCTGGCCTGGCGCGCGCGCCGCTACCGGCCGCCGCCGATGCAGCCGGATGCCGAGTGCCCGCCTATTCTCCTGCAGATCCCGCTCTACAACGAGGCCGGTTCGGTCGAGGGGGCCCTGGCCTCGGCCCTGGCGCTGGACTGGCCTGCCGATCGGCTGACCATCCAGCTCCTCGATGATTCCACCGACGAGACGGCGGCCCTGGCCGCTGCCGCCATCGCCAGCCTGCCGCCGGGAGGCCCGCTGGTGCAGCAGGTCAGGCGGGTGAACCGGGACGGCTTCAAGGCTGGCGCCCTGGCCGAAGGCATGCAGCGCTCCGATGCGCCCTTGATTGCCATTCTCGATGCCGATTTCAGGGCACCACGCCAATGGCTGAGGCAAGCGGCAGCGGTACTGGCGGCCGACCAGGGGGCGGCCTTCGTGCAGTTCCGCTTCGAGTTCGGCAATCGCGACCAGAATTGGATGACTTTGGGCCAGCAATTCTCGGTCGATGCGCATTTCCTCGCCGAACAGGCGGGAAGGCAGGTCGGCGGCGACCTGTTCCAGTTCAACGGCACCGGTGCAGTCTGGCGCCGCGCCGCCATCGAGGCGGCCGGCGGCTGGTCCGCCGATACGCTGGCCGAGGATCTCGATCTGACGCTGCGCAGCTATGCCGCCGGCTGGCACGGCCAGCTGACGCTCGAGCCTCCGCTGACCTGCGAGGCGCCGGCCGACCTCGCCAGCTGGCGCGTACAGCAGGCCCGCTGGTCGACCGGCTTCGTCCAGGTCGCACGCAAGGGGCTGCCGCTGGTCTGGCATTCGAACTGGAACCTTGCTGCCAAATTCGGCACCAGCCTGCTCCTCGGCCTGCAGCTCGGCCTGCCCTGCCTCGTGCTGGCGGTCGCCGCCTTCGTCCTCGATGGCCTGCTGCGTGGTTTCGGCAGCGGACATGCCGTCCTGGCGACGGCAGCCGCCCTTTATGCCGGGACTTCGGCCCTTCTCATCACCCTGCCGCCATTTCTGCGCTTGCGCCGGGGTGGTATCATCCGCTACGGGGCAACCCTGATCGCAATTCCGGTCCTGCTCGTCTTTCTGGCTTTGGCCAATTCGGCGGGCGTGGTGACGGCGCCCTTCGCTGCAAGGCACGATTTCGTGCGCACGCCGAAACAGGGAGACCGGTAGCGGCGACAGGCTGGAACGGGGCTGAGAGACGGAGTTTGACGGGTTTGTGGGAGAGTTTGTGGGCGGTCGCCGGCTGGCTGGCGGTGATCTTGGCCGTGATATCGTTGCTCGGCTGGTCGGTCACCTTCGGCTCGACCCTGGCAACCTTCTATCTCGTCTTCAAGCATTGGCGCCTGCGCAAGGCCGGTGTCGAGGCCGAGCGCCTTCTGCTGGCGCGGGGCCTGCCTGACCGGGCCGACCTGCCGGATGTGGTGGTGCAGATCCCCACCTTCAATGAAGGCGCCATGGTCGCCCGTGCGCTCGACGCCGCCACCGCCCTCGACTGGCCGCGCGAGCGCCTGCATATCCAGATCCTCGACGATTCCACCGACGGCTCCACTGTCTTCGCCAATGAAGAGGTGGCGCGGCGCCGGGCGCAGGGCTTCGACGTGGTGCTGATCCATCGCAAGGATCGCACCGAATACAAGGCCGGCGCGCTCGCCAATGCGATGACGCTGACGCCGCATGGCTTTTTCGCCATTCTCGACGTCGACTACGTGCCCGACCCCGATTTCCTCAAGAAGACCATGACCTGCCTGTTGGCGGATCCCAAGCTCGCCTTCATCCAGGCCCGCTTCGACTATCTGAACCGGGATGCCAACCCGCTGACCCGCACCCAGGCGGTGCTGCTCGACGCCCATCTCGCCATTGAGCAGGGCACCCGCTGCTGGGCCGGCCATCCCCTGCCGTTCAACGGCACCTGCGGCGTCTGGCGCCGGGAGGCGATCGAGGCGGCCGGCGGCTGGCGCGGCGGCACCTTGGCCGAGGATCTCGACCTGTCCTACCGGGCCTGGCGCATCGGCCGGCGCGGCTCCTTCCTGATGAGCGTGCCGGTGCCCGGCGAACTTCCCGAGACGATGAAGGCCTGGATGACCCAGCAGCAGCGCTGGACCAAGGGCTTCGGCGAAGTGATGCTGCGCCTGCTCTGCCCGATCCTCGGCGACGGTTCGCTCTCGCTCACCGATCGCCTCAAGGCGGCGATGCATCTGGGGGTGTGGTGGTCGGGCCTGGCCTGGGCCGTGGCCCTGCCGGCCGGCATCGGCGCGATCGTGCTGGGAGCACCGCTGCGCTGGGAGTTGGCCGGTGTCCTGGTCGGCCAGCTGCTGATCGGTTATATCGCGCTCTTCGTGTTCCTCAGGGCCGGCAACCTGTCTCTGCGGCCCGGGGAGACCAGCCTCTCCGATTTCCTGCGGGAATTCGTGCAGGTCTCCCGCGATCTCTTCCGCATCGGCGCCGTCATCGGCCCCGCCCAGCGCGAGGTGATCTTCGGAAAACGCAGCGAGTTCGTGCGCACCCCGAAATCCACGGCAGCGCCCAAGGTCGTCTGAGACTGGTCCGTTGTCTCAGGCCGCCGGCCTGAGCACGCCGGTCTGACGGCCGGCGGCGGCGATGATGTCGAGCGCACGCTCGATATCGGCGGCGCTGTGGGCGGCCGAGACCGAATAGCGCAGCACCACCTCGCCATTGGGCGTGGCCGGTGGGATCAGCATGTTGACGTAGAGCCCGGCGCGAAGCAGGGCGGTCCAGGTGTCGAGCCCTGCCTTGATGCCCGGCATGCGCACGGCGCCGACCGGGCCAGGCGGGGCCAGAGGCGGCAGGCCGAGGCCGGTCAGGCCGCGATGCAGGGCTTCGGCATGGCTGAACACGGTTGCGCGGCGCTCGTTGTCACCGGCGATGATCGAGAGCGCCTGCCGGGCTGCGGCCACCACCGGCGGCGGCAGGGAGGCGGTATAGAGATAGCTGCGCGCGGCAAAACGCAGGGCCCGGAAGGCCGGATCATTGGTGACGCAATAGCCGCCGACCACGCCGACGCTCTTGGAGAAGGTGCCGACGATGACGTCGACCTTGTCTTCCACGCCCTGCGCTTCGGCGACGCCGCGCCCCCGGGCGCCGTAGAGCCCGAGCGAATGGGCCTCGTCGACCAGCAGCACGGCGCCGGTCTGCGCGGTCACGGCACTGATCGCTTCGAGCGCGGCGACATCGCCGAGCACGCTGTAGAGGCCCTCGACGATGACGAGCAGGCGGCTTGGCGCGATCTCGCTTTGTGCGATGATGCGGGCGAGATCGGCAGCGTCATTGTGCTTGAAGGTGAGGATTTTGGCGCCCGAGAGCCGGCAGGCATCGAAGATCGAGGCATGGCAATGGGCATCGAGCACCACGGCATCGCCCTCGCGCACCAGCCCGCCGATGGCACCGAGATTGGCCATGAAGCCGGTGGAGAACACCACGGCATCGCGCCGGCCGTAGAGCTCGGCGATGGCCTTTTCGAGCTCGACATGCAGGGCCTGGTTGCCGCTGGCGACGCGCGAGGCGGTCGAGCCCGTGCCGAAGCTCGCCAGCGCCATACTGGCTGCCTCGATGCAGGTGGGATCGAAATTGAGGCCGAGATAGGAGTTGGTGCCGAACATCAGGGTTTCGCGCCCCTCGATCACCGCCCGAACCGGGCTCAGCACTCGCTCGATCACCACGCTGAGCGGGGTGAGGGCGCCCCCGGTGGAGCGGTCGAAAATATCGGCGAATCCCTGCGATCGTGCCCTGATGCCCGGCGGCCCTGCCATCGTTACTCCTTGTTTCCAAGCCAATCCAACGGATTGGCTGGAGTGTCTTTGTGATTCCCGGCAATTTCGCCAGATCATGAAACTCGATCGCCCGGCAAGAGTTTCCACTTGCCGGCTCGTTTCGGTCATACCTTATTTTTTCGCCTCGTCCATCCGGACAGGGATGAATCTGCTGCCCGAAGGGAGTTCGTGCCTTGAAACGCCTGATCGTCAGCCATCGCACGACCTATCGCTATGCCGAATCGGTCAGCTTTGGGCCGCATCGCATGATGCTGCGCCCACGCGACAGCCATGAGATGCGACTGATCTCGGCCACCCTGACCACCTCGCTGCCGGCCGAGTTTGCCTGGACCTACGATGTCTTCGGCAACGAGGTCTGCACGGGGGTCTTCACGGGCCAGGCCGGCGAATTGTCGATCGAGAGCCGGCTCGAGATCGAACGCTTCGCCTCGGCGGTGCCGACCAACCACCTGACCGGCGGCGAGGCACCTTTCCCGGTTACCTATTCGGCCGACGAGACCATCGATCTCGGTGCTGCCATGCTCGCCTCGGCCGACGACTATCCCGACGATCTCAGGCTCTGGATCGCCGGGGCCCCGAAGCGCCATCCGGGCGGGGCGCGGGATCTGCTCACCGGCCTGTGCCAGGAGATCCATGGCGAGTTCGCCTATGTCACCCGCTTCGAACAATCGACCCAGGATCCGGCCGTCACCTTCGCAAACCGAAGCGGCGCCTGCCGTGACTTCGCAGCCCTGTTCATCGCCGCGGCCCGGCTGCTCGGCTTCGGAGCGCGCTTCGTCTCGGGCTATCTGTTCGATCCGCCGCCCGAGGGAGGAGCGCCGATCCTGCAAGGCGCCGGCGCGAGCCATGCCTGGGCCGACGTCTATCTGCCGGATATTGGCTGGATCGAGTTCGATCCCACCAATGGCCTGGTGGCGTCCGACCGCCTGATTCGCATCGCGGCGGTGCGCGAGCCGCATCAGGCGATACCGATATCAGGCTCGTTCATCGGCACGCCCACCGCCTTCATCGGGCTGTGGGTCGGCGTGGACGTCGAGGAGGTCGAGGAGGCGGGCCTGTCGCCGTACAGGTGACGTTCGGCCTTGTTTGAAGGCCAATATTCTTTCCGAGCGGGGACTTTCGAGGCTAGAATGTCGACTATTCTCTCCTAATCGGAAGCAGTCCATGGAACGGCTCGAATGCGACCGCATGTTCGTGGCAGTGCTGGAGGCTGGCAGCTTCTCTCGTGCGGCGGCACGGCTCGGCACCAGTTCCGGCCAGGCTTCCAAGCTGGTGTCGCGGCTGGAAGCCGATCTCGGCGTGCAATTGCTCAAGCGCACCACACGGGCCTTGTCGCCGACCGAGATCGGCCGCGCCTATTACGATCGCATCAAGGCCGTGCTGGAGGAGTTCGATGCCCTCGATGCCTCCGTTCGCAGCGCCTCGGGCCTCGCGGCGGGACGCATCAAGCTCTCCGTGCCCCTCAGCTTCGGCACCATGCATCTGGCGCCGGCCTTCGTCGCCTTCGCCAAGCTCTATCCCGATATCCAGCTCGATGTCGGCTTCACCGACCGCGTGGTCAGCCTGGTCGACGAAGGCTTCGACATGGCGGTTCGCATCGGCAACCCCGGCGATTCCAGTCTGATCGCCCGCAAGCTCTGTGAGGTCAGCATGGTGACGGTGGCGGCGCCCGTCTATCTCGCCGAACATGGCGAGCCCCTGCACCCCCGCGAATTGGCGCGCCATGAATGCATCATCGATACCAATTACAGCGATCCGCTGAGCTGGCGTTTCCAGACGGATGGGGCGTCGCTGCAGGTGGCGGTCAGGGGACGGCTGCAATTCTCGAACGGGGAGGCGAGCTTCAAGGCGGCGGAGGCAGGGCTCGGCATTGCCTGTGGGCCGAGCTTCCTGGGCGGCGAGGCGCTGCGGGCGGGCCGCCTCAAGCCCGTGCTGCGCAGCTTCGAGGACAGGCCGCTCGGCGCCTATGCCCTCTATCCGCCCGGCCGGCATCTCGCGGCCAAGATCCGCGTTCTCGTCGATTTCCTGGCCGAACGCTATCGCGGCAGGCCGCCCTGGGAGCAGGGATGGTCCTGACATAAGTTCCACAATGGAATTAATGTTCTGTCTTGAGCCAGGATAATCGCCAGAACGGAAATGGTGCAATGTACAGGCAGCAATCCTGTCCCTGGAGACGATCATGTTCGACACCCGCACCGCCCCCTATGCCGCCCTGTTGCTGCGCCTGGCGCTCGGCGTTCTCTTCCTGGCCCATGCCGGGCTGAAGATCTTCGTGTTCACGCCGGCCGGCACCGCCCAGTTCTTCGGCTCGCTCGGCCTGCCGCCGGTGCTGGCCTATGTGACCATTGCCTGGGAGGTCATCGGCGCGCTTGCGCTCATTCTCGGCGTCTGGCCGCGCCTGGCTGCCCTGGCCCTGATTCCGGTGCTGGCAGGTGCCATCGCCACCGTGCACGGCCCGGCCGGCTTCTTCTTCACCAATCCCAATGGCGGCTGGGAATTCCTGGCGCTGTGGATCGCCGGCCTTCTCGCGCTTGCCCTGATCGGCGACGGTGCCCTGGCGCTGAGGCCGACCCCTTCGCGCGCCGCCGCCAACTGACGCAATGCTTGGCGCGTTAACCCGCCCTCGTCCGGAGGATATCATGTCAGCCAGTGACGCTCCCCTCAGCATCGGCGCGGTCGGCCTGACCGTGCACGACCTCGATGCGACAAGCCATTTCTACGAACAGGCGATCGGCCTGCAGGTGGTGTCGTCGGAGGCGGGCCTGCGCCGGCTCGGAACCGGCGAGACGGTGCTCCTGGAACTGCGGCATGATCCCAAGGCCCGGCAGCGTTCGCCCCGGGAGGCCGGCCTGTTCCACACGGCCTTCCTGCTGCCTGACAGGGCCGATCTCGGCCGCTGGCTCAAGCATGCCGTCGAGGCGCGGCTGCCGCTTCAGGGTGCTTCGGATCACCTGGTCAGCGAGGCGATCTATCTGTCCGATCCCGAAGGCAACGGCATCGAAGTCTATGCCGATCGCCCGCGTAGTGCCTGGACCGTCGACGGCGGCACGGTGACGATGTCGACCGAACGCCTGGACGTGCAGGACGTGGTCGCCGCTGCCGGCACGACGCGCTGGCAAGGCTATCCGGCAGGCGGTATCGTCGGCCATGTGCATCTCCAGGTCGGCGCCACCGAGCCGGCGGATGCCTTCTTCGGCGGTGCGCTCGGCTTCGATCTCACCGCCCGCTATCCGGGTGCCAGCTTCTATGCGACGGGCGGCTATCACCATCATCTGGCCGCCAATATCTGGAACAGCCGAGGGGCGGGCCCACGCGATTTCCCTTCGACGGGCCTGGCCGAGGTCGCGATGATCGCAGCCGATGAAGACATCCTTGCCGCCTTGCGGAACCGTGTACGGGCTGCCGGCGTTGCCACTACGGAAAAGCAAGGCGGCTTCGCCCTGCACGATCCCTGGGGAACCTCGTTCTCCATCGTCACCCACAAAGGCTGAGTCATGCTGGTCAACGGAAAATGGAGCGCCGACTGGCACCCGGTGCAGGCGACCGACAAGCAGGGCGGTTTCGTGCGCCAGGTCTCGAAGTTCCGCAATTGGGTCACGCCCGACGGCAGCGCCGGGCCGACGGGCGAGGCCGGTTTCAAGGCCGAAACCGGGCGCTATCATCTCTATGTCGCGCTGATCTGCCCCTGGGCCTCGCGCACCCTGATCGGCCGCAGGCTCAAGGGGCTCGATGACGCCATCTCCGTCAGTGTGGTCGAACCTTCAACCACCGAACAGGGCTGGCGTTTCGGCACCTACCCCGGCGCGACGCCCGACACGGTGAACGGTGCCACCTATATCCACGAGATCTATACCCGGGCCGATCCCAACTATACCGGCCGCGCCACGGTGCCGGTCTTGTGGGACAAGCAGCGCGGCACGATCGTCAACAACGAGTCCGCCGATATCCTGCGCATGCTCAATGATGGTTTCGGTGCCCTCGCCCGCAATGACATCGACCTCTACCCCGCGGATCTGCGCCCCGAGATCGATGCCCTGAACGAGGCCATCTATCCCAGCCTCAACAACGGCGTCTATCGCGCCGGCTTCGCCACCACACAGGAGGCCTATGAGGCCGCCTTCTGGGGCATTTTCGCCATGCTCGACCGGATCGAGCAGCGTCTTGCGGCCGGCGGCCCCTTCCTGTTCGGCGCCCGCCTGACCGAAGCCGATATCCGCCTGTTCGTGACGTTGGTGCGCTTCGATGCCGCCTATCACGGGCTGTTCAAATGCAATCTCAGGCGGATTGCCGACTATCCGGCGCTCTCGGCCTATCTCGCCGCGATATTGGCAGTGCCCGGGATCCGCGAGACCGTCAGCATCGATCACATCAAGCGCGGCTATTATTCGATCAAGGCGCTCAATCCCAATGGCATCGTGCCTGTCGGCCCCGACCTGCCGGGATTGACCACGGTCGAGGCCAAGGCGGCATGACGGAGAGCCTGATCATCCTCCTGCATGGTGTCGGCAGCAATGGCGGCGACCTCATGCATCTGGGTGACATCTGGCGCGAAATGTTGCCCGCCGCCACCTTGGCAGCGCCGGACGCGCCCTTCGTCTTCGAGGGCGGCCGGGGCCGGCAATGGTTCAGCGTCGCCGGTGTGAACGCGCAGAATCGCGGCGGGCGCATTGTCGCCGCCCGGGCCGCCTTCGACGCCACCGTTCAGGAGGCCATCGACAGGCACGGCTTTTCGCAGGCGCCCGAACGCGTGGCATTGGCGGGCTTTTCGCAGGGTGGGATCATGGCGCTCGACGCACTCGCTTCCGGCCGCTGGCCGCTGGCGGTCGTCGCCTTTTCCGCGAGGCTGGCGACACCGGACCCCCTGGCACCGGCGGCGGGAAGCGCCGCCTTGCTGGTCCATGGCGAGGCCGACAGGATCATTCCCGCGCGCGAAAGCGAAGCGGCGGCCGAGCGGCTCGATCGTGCAGGTGTCCGCACCGAGCTCTTCATCGAGCCCGGCCTCGATCACACCATCTCATCGGAAGGCGCCATGAAGGCGGTGGATTTCCTGGCTCGGCGCCTGGGCACCCGAGCGCATGCTTAGCGTTGGCCCGGCACGTCTGAGATGTTTGCGCAGCCCCTCACCCTTACCCTCGCCCGTTCTTACGGGGAGAGGGTAAGGGTGAGGGGCTGCGCGACGGTACATACGGTACGCATTCACGCCAGCGGCAGTTCCACCACGAAACGGCTGCCGCCGCCTTCGCGGCTTTCGCAGCGTACCGAGCCGCGGTGGCGCCCGGCAATCTGGCGCACCAGCGCCAGACCCAGGCCCCAGCCACCGGAGGTCTCGCTGCGGCCGGCAGGCCGGTAGAACGGCTCGAACAGATGGTCTCGCTCTTTCTCGGCAATGCCGGGGCCGCGGTCGCTTACCTCGATGCGGGCCTGTCCCTTGTCGCTGGCGATGGTGATCTCCACCGGCGGCCTGCCATGCTTGCCGGCATTCTCCAGGAGGTTGCGCATCAGCCGGCGCAGCAGCGTGGCGTCGCCGCGGATTTCCACGGGCTCGCCATCGGCGGCGGCGCCGGTGCGGGCGGCCTCCTCGGCCGCCAGGCCCAGGAGGTCGACCGGAACCCCTTCGAGCGGCATGGTGGTGGCATAGTCGAGCCGGCTGGCGAGCAGGATCTCCTCCACCAGCTGGTCGATCTCCTGCAGGTCCCGGTTGATCTCCTCGCGCACAGCTGCGCTGGGTTTGTCCGCGCCGATTTCCACCGCCATGCGCAGCCTTGCCAGGGGCGAACGCAATTCGTGGCTGGC
This sequence comes from Labrys sp. E2SS-1L, assembly GCF_057073705.1. Taxonomy (NCBI): domain Bacteria; kingdom Pseudomonadati; phylum Pseudomonadota; class Alphaproteobacteria; order Hyphomicrobiales; family Xanthobacteraceae; genus Labrys; species Labrys sp. E2SS-1L. The sequence continues at coordinate 1,558,791 of NZ_CP172712.1, forward strand.
ATTGGCGAGCAGCGCCTTCTGGGAATTGACCAGGGCCTCGATCCGGCTGGCGGCGCCGTTGAAGCTGCGGGCCACCATGGCGACCTCGTCGGTTCCCTGTTCCGCCACCCGTCGGTTCAAGGCGCCGCTGCCCCAGCTCTCGACACCGGCGCGCAGCGTTTCGAGGCGACGGGTCAGCCGGGCCGTCGCCGGCCAGGCCGCGATACCGACGCCGCCGGCGACCAGGAGGGCCAGCAGCAGCACGCGCAAGCCCGGTTTCGGCGGCCGCGGCAATTGCGCGAGCACGGTGCGCCCGCCCGGCAGGTCGAGGCGGACGACATGGTCGAGCCAGCGCTGGGGCACATCGTCGTCTCCAGCCGGCAGGGCGATGGGAAAACCGCGCGAGGCGATCAGCACGCGCTGCTTGCTGTAGACGGAGATCGAGGCGCCCATTTCCTCGCTGAGCTTGCGGATCTCGTTAGGCAGGTCTTCCGGCGTGCGTTCCTGGAAGCGCACCAGCTCGTCGGTCAGCCGGACGCGTAACGCGCCCCAGCGTTCGCCGGCCGTATCGCCCGCCATGCGCCAGAGCGAGCCGACCAGCAGCGCCAGCACGACGAGACAGGCGAGCAGGGTGAGGTAGACCTGCCAGAACAGACGCTTGCGAAAGAATATCAGCATGGGCGCTGGCTCTTGGTCCCGATCAGGCTAGAGCGTTTTCCAAAAAAGTTGATAGACTTTTCGATTAAGAAAACGCGTCAAAACAAAAGGTTAGAGAGAAAGTGCGATTCAGCGAAATCGCACTTTGCTCTAGTCCGCATCCTGCCGCTTGGCGAAGACATAGCCGGCACCGCGCACGGTGAGAATGCGGCGCGGATGCTTGGCATCGTCCTCGATGGCGGCGCGGATGCGGGAGATGTGCACGTCGATCGAACGGTCGAAGACCTCCAGCTCCTCGCCCTTCACCAGATCCATCAGTCTTTCGCGGTTGAGCACCCGGCCTGCATTGTCGGCCAGCGCCAGGAGCAGATCGAACTGATGGCTGGTGAGCGGACGTTCCTCGCCATCGATGCGGGCGCTGCGCGAACCGCGATCAATGGTGAGACGCCCGAAGCGCAGGGTCTGGTTGTCGAGTTCGGCCGGCGCGGTGCGCCGGCGCAGCACGGCCCGCAGGCGTGCGAGCAGTTCGCGCGGGTTGAAGGGCTTGGGCAGATAGTCGTCGGCCCCGATCTCGAGCCCGACGATGCGATCGGTGTCGTCGCCCCTTGCAGTCAGCATCACCACGGGAATGTTGGAGCGCATGCGCAGGCGACGGCAGACCTCGAAGCCGTCGAAGTCCGGGAGCATGATGTCGAGTACCACGGCATCGTAGCCGTCGCGCTCGATGGCGCCGAGGCCTTCCGTGCCCGACGGCCTGTGATCGACGTCGAAACCCGCCGCCGCCAGATAATCGCCGAGCATGGCGGCCAGCCTGGTGTCGTCGTCGATGATCAGGATGCGTTCCACGCCCACTGCCTGCTCCGCACGAATGCATTTTCTGGAAAAGACGGTCGACTTTTCAATTGAGAAAATGCGTCAAAACAAAGAGTTGAAGAAAAATCCATTCGGCCGCTCCCCGGGAGGAGCGGCCGTCATTCTGTATCGATCCTAGAGCGTTTCGCGACTTGATGGAATTGCCATGTATCGCGAAGGCACACTCGCCAATCCGTTGGATTGGCCTGGCAACAGCGAGTTGGAGCAAAGCGGCGTTTGTCGCCAAGTGCGCTCTGCTCCAGGGGCCTCAATTGTCGCCGTTCTCGCCGTCCTGGCCGCCATCATCCGGCCGTTCGGGGCGGCCTTGTCCGTCAGGGTGTCCGCGATGGCCGCCCATCATCGGGCCGTGCGGGCGCCAAAGATCGGCACGATCGGCCAGCTTGGCGCGCTGCTCGGGCGTCAGCACGTCGGCGGTAGCGAGCACGGCTTCGACGAAGCGTTTCGACTTGGCGTCGGTCCGGGCCACGAAGTCGCTACGCAGTTTCTCGACCGCCGCCTTGTCGATAGTGGGCGCGCGCAGGAGATCGATGGCCTGCTTGCGGAAGGCGGCCCGGTTTTCTGGCTTGGGGGCGAGGTCGGTATAGGCGGCAGCGACGATGTCGTGCACCTTGGCCTCTTGCTCGGAGGTGGCCGCGACCGAATCCAGCGACATCCGCACGAAATTCTGGATGCGCTCGAGCCGGGGGCCGTGATGCCAGCCACCACCGCCCATTACGGCGGCAGCAGCCAATCCGCCGGCGCCGAGGGCGATGCCGGCCGCCATGGCGCCGCCGAGCACCAGCACGCGTGGCCAGCGGCGGGCGGGGACGGAAGCGTTCGGGCTTTCACTCATGTCAGTCTCCATCAAGGGCAGTGCCGCACGGCAAGGGCCGCGCCGGGCATTGCGGGATGACAAAGCCTAGCCAGGAGAGGTTTCGCGCCGTCCGGGCGTTTGTAAAGTTAGATGAAGCGGATAAGGAAAATCCGCGCCCGTGGAAACCGAGCGCGGATCGATCATTGCGTCCTGCCGAGGCCAGGCCCGGCAGCCGGTCTTCAGAAGGTGACCACCGAGCGGATCGACTTGCCTTCATGCATCAGGTCGAAGGCGGTGTTGATCTCGTCGAGCGGCATGGTGTGGGTGATCAGGCTGTCGATCTCGATCTTGCCTTCCATGTACCAGTCGACGATCTTCGGCACGTCGGTGCGGCCGCGTGCGCCGCCGAAGGCGGTGCCTTTCCAGACGCGCCCGGTGACGAGCTGGAACGGGCGGGTGGAGATTTCCTGGCCCGAGGCCGCCACGCCGATGATGATCGATTCGCCCCAGCCGCGATGGCAGCATTCCAGGGCCTGGCGCATGGTCACCGGCAGGCCGATGCATTCGAAGGAGAAATCGGCGCCGCCGCCGGTGAGATCGACGATGGCCTCAACCACCTTGTCATGGCCGACTTCCGCCGGATTGACGAAATGGGTCATGCCGAACTTCTTGGCCATCTCGACCTTGGCCGGGTTGAGATCGACGCCGATGATCTTGTCGGCACCCACCATGCGGGCGCCCTGGATCACGTTGAGGCCGATGCCGCCGAGGCCGAACACCACGACATTGGCGCCGGGCCAGACCTTGCCCGTATTGATCACCGCGCCGATGCCGGTGGTGACGCCGCAGCCGATGTAGCAGATCTTGTCGAAGGGAGCGTCCTCGCGCACCTTGGCCAGCGCGATCTCCGGCAGCACCGTGAAGTTCGAGAAGGTCGAGCAGCCCATATAGTGGAAGACCTCGCCGCCGTCACAGGCGAAGCGGCTGGTGCCGTCGGGCATCACGCCCTTGCCCTGGGTGCTGCGGATGGCGGTGCACAGGTTCGAACGTTGCGACAGGCAGGTTTTGCACTGGCGGCATTCGGGCGTGTAGAGCGGAATGACATGGTCGCCCGGCTTCAGGCTGGTGACACCGGCACCCACCTCGCGCACGATGCCCGCACCCTCATGGCCCAGAATGGCAGGGAACAGGCCTTCCGGATCGGCACCGGACAGCGTGTAGGCATCGGTATGGCACACGCCCGTGGCCATGATCTCGACCAGCACCTCGCCCGCCTTGGGGCCGCCGATCTCGATGGTCTCGACCGTCAGGGGCGCTCCCGCCTTCCATGCCACAGCCGCTCTCGTCTTCATGATTCACTCCCTCAAGCGTTTTGCGATGTGCCGGGATCGGCAAGATCCGCAAAGACGCGCCGAACCTAAGAGCCGGAACAGATGAGCATTCTTGCTTGAATGCGTCCTGCTCCGGAATTCGCCAAAGGGCTAGCCGGATGCGGCATGAAGCGCAAGCATCGCGGGAGTGCGATGTTTCCCTCGCGGCTTAGAAGTGTCTTATGGCCGGTGAAAGTACGCCAAACTATCGTGGCGCGCGCTTGGCCAGGATGCGCTGCAGGGTGCGCCGGTGCATGGCCAGGCGTCGCGCGGTCTCGGAGACGTTGCGGCCGCAGAGCTCATAGACACGCTGGATGTGCTCCCAGCGCACCCTGTCGGCGGACATCGGGTTCTCGGGCAGCTCCGGCTTGTGGCTGGGATCGGCCATCAGCGCCGCATGGATGTCGTCGGCATCGGCCGGTTTGGCGATATAGTCGAAGGCACCCAGCTTCACCGCCGTGACGGCGGTGGCAATGTTGCCGTAACCGGTGAGGATGATGCCGCGCGCATCGGGGCGCTTCACCTTCAGGCGCGAGATCACGTCGAGGCCGGAGCCGTCGGTGAGTTTCATGTCGATCACGGCGAAGGCGGGCGGCGAGCCTTCCACCTGCGCCAGTCCCTCGGCGACCGTGTCGGCCGTGGTGACGGTGTAGCCCCTGGCTTCCATGGCTCGGCCCAAACGCTGCAGGAACGCCTTGTCGTCATCGACGAGAAGGAGTGAACGATCGGGAAATTCAGGGGCAACCATAATGCGGACTCACCTATCCTTGGTTCGAGCGAAGGGGCTCCGTTTCGCGTGAAGGGAAAGCATCTCGCCAATTCAGCGCGAGACCCCCGCTCCCTCCGGACCTTATCGTCGGCAACGCATCGCAGACCGACCCGTTGCTGACGATATGGTCAAGTGATCGAAGACCCCGATCGCCTCCTTTGGCGCGACAGTTCGCCACAGTGGGGACTATAGCGGCAAAGTGAAGAAATTTCACTGGCGACAGCCAGCTATCGTTTATTCGGTTATGCGCCGATTGCAATCCCCAGAGATTATTATGGGGCGTGGCCGGGGTAACGATGCATGCGATCAGGGCCTGCGGAAAGAATTCGAGCAGCGAAGCCCGCGCGTTGCTGTCGGGCGCGACCTGCATACCAGCTGCATATCCTTGCCGCCGCACGGCACCGAGAAGACCGGCACAAGTCCTGGCAGTACTCGCTGTTCCCGCTTGGTTGATCGCGGCCTCCACCAGTTTTTTCTCGCGGCTCGACGAGCAGTTCTTGGAGGCATTGTAGCGCAAATTTTCCTTAAGTCTTTGTTTTGATGCATTTTCTTGAATGAAAGGTCTTACAAATAATCTGGAGAATGCAATCGCTTAGGGGTATCGGAGGCGATTTGTCCATGTCCGAGCGAAGCCCTGCGAGCCCTTAGGAGTTGTGGACACTTATCTGATCCATAGAACTGTAGCGGCAAGGGTTATGACGGCGAGATAATTTCTAGCGGTTTTCTCGAAACGAGTAGCGACCCGTCGGAACTGCTTGAGCTTTGAGAAGCAACACTCGATGAGGTGGCGCTGGGCGTAGAGGTGCTTGTCGACAGGGTATTTTCGAGCCCGCGACGGGTTGCTTGGGATGACAGCCACAGCATCTTTGTCTGCAATTGCCTGGCGCAGGCGATCGGCGTCGTAAGCGGCGTCGGCCATCACGACCTTGGCGGGTAAGCCGTCGATCAAGGCATAGGCCTGAGGGCAATCGCCTCTGTGGCCGGCGGTCAGGGTGAAGCGCACCGGGCAGCCAAGACCTCTGACAGCCATATGGATCTTGGTGCTCAGGCCGCCGCGAGAACGGCCAAGGGCCTGATCTTCAGACCCCCTTTTTTGGCGCCCGAAGCATGCTGATGGGCACGGATGATGGTGGAATCAACGATCAGATACTCGAAGTCCGGATCGTCCGACATCGCCGTGAAGATGCGCCACCATACACCCTTATGGCTCCAACGGCTGAAGCGACGGAAGACACTGTTCCACTCACCGAAGACCTCGGGCAGGTCACGCCAGGGCGAACCGGTGCGCACGATCCACAACACCGCTTCCACAAACATCCGGTTATCGTGACCAGACGAACCGCGCGTCCGTTCGTCACCGATAATATGCGCCGAAATACGCTCCCATTGATCGTCGCGTAGAATCAGACGGTCCAAAACACCCATCGCTGCCTCCAAAAGACAGCTTTGAATCACATACCCCCACTCTTGGGAATCCCAAGAGTCCACAACTCCTAGCGCTCGAAGACGTCGCGCGGCCATTCCAGCCTGACGACGGCGCCGCTGTCCGGCCAGGAGCGGTTCGCCAGGGCGATCGCGGCGCCGGAACGCTCGAGCAGCGTCTTGGCGATGAAGAAGCCGAGGCCGAGGCCGCCGCCCGGCTGGCCCGGCAGGCGCGGGCGACGCTGGGTGACATAGGGATCGCCGAGGCGTCCCATGATTTCGGAAGGAAAGCCGGGGCCATCGTCACCGACGATCAGGGTCACCGTCTTGGCGTCCCAGCTGGCGGTTATGCTCACCTTGGATTTGGCGAAATCGACCGCGTTCTCGACGATATTGCCGAGACCATAGAGCATGCCGGGATTGCGTGGGGCGGAGGGAGCATCCTCCTCCAGGCCTTGGAATTCGGCCGAGATGGCAATGCCGAAATCGCGATGCGGCGCGGACACTTCCTCGATCAGCAGCGGCAGGGGCAGGCGGGCGAAGGGCGTGCCGCCATCGTCGCCCAGCGAGGCGAGCTTGCCCAGAATCTCGCGGCAGCGCTCGACCTGGCTGCGCAGCAGGCGGATGTCGTCGACGAAATCGCCTTCCGGCGGGGCGGCAACCTCCAGCTCCTTGGCCACCAGCGCGATGGTGGCGAGCGGCGTACCCAGTTCATGCGCGGCGGCGGCGGCCATGCCGTCGAGCTGGGACAGATGCTGCTCGCGCGCCAGCACCAGTTCGGTGGCGGCCAGGGCATTGGAGAGCAGGCGGGCTTCCTCGGCCACCCGCCAAGCATAGACGCCGATGAAAGCCAGGCCCAGCAGCACCGAGAACCACATGCCGATGACATAGAGCATCGGCATGTCGAACTCTTTCCCCTCGAACCAGGGCAGGGGCAGGTGCCAGGCCGTGAGCAGGGAGGCACAGCCGATGGCCAGGAGCCCGAGCGCGAGGGTCATCAGGGGCGGCAGCGAGGTCGCCGAGATCATCACCGGCGCAAGGAACAGGAAGGAGAAGGGGTTCTGCAGGCCGCCGGTGAGGAAGAGCAGTGCCGCAAGCTGCACGATATCGAATCCGAGCAGGGTAGCGGCGCGGGCCGGGTCGACACGCTCGGTCGCCGGATAGCGCAGCCGCAAGGCGACATTGACCAGGATGGAGACGCCGATCAGGGGCAGGCAGGCCTGCAGAGGCACGGGGAAGCCGAGACCGTAGCGTACGCCGAGAACCGCGACCAGCTGGCCGGCGATCGCCATCCAGCGCAGCCGGATCAGGGTTTCCAGGCGCAGCGTATCCAGGCCGAGGCCGTCATGGGGCATCACAGAGGCGGTCATCTGCTCACGGGTCGCTCGACGGAATGCTCTTTGGTGGGCGGATGAAACGGCGAAGTCATCCTTCAGGGTTGCGCCGCAATGCCAGCTCCTCCCTGATTCCAGCCGATCTTCTGCGAGAGCCGGCTTCGGAGCAAGCCTCCCTTAGGGCCTGCGGGCGTCGCTGCTAAAGGTTCAAGCCTCGGGAGGTGGTTCGCCCCATGGCCGCCCGATCAAAATGAGAGGCGTGGTGAGGCGGCTGCCGAAAGAGACCAGTGCCTGTTCGAGTGCCACCATCGCTAGGCGCGCAGCCGCTCCGGCCTGTTGCATGAATTGGCTCATCCACAGGCGGATGGCGCCTATGAGACTGGTTGTTATCTTGCCGACGTTCTGTTTGATGTCTTCGAACGTCACAGGCATCTGGCGAAGCGCTTCCATGGTGCGCTGAGCCAGTGGGTGTGCCCGTGGCAGCAGCGTCGCATCCACGCCCTGCCTGAGTTGGGATTGAAGCGCTGGAGTCTTCAATTGTTCCGACGGCAACGACGATAGGGTGCGCGCCACATTGCCGCCGGGGCCGCCCTCGAAAAATTGCACGCCCTGAAAGCGCGTCCCGTTGCTCACCTTGAGTTCGGCGGCCAGCGTCTCGGTCTCGGTAATGGCAGCACGCAGCTGGCCCGTCCTGTTGAACAAGTTGTCGTCGAGAATCCTGCTAAGACGGGCCGAGACCTGCGGACTTTGAAATCCTATGATGTCCACGATCTTACGAATGCCTTGCTCGGTGTTCACCAGCATCGCGCGCGCGTCGGTCAGTTCCTTCAGGTGATTTCCCGTAGAGCCGCCGACCCAAGTCGCTCCTTGGGCTTCAACCAATGCCGCCTCGAAGGTTCCGCGCAAAAACTGGCCTCGCGCAAGCTGATTGAGCAGCGCGCTGATGCTGTCGAACAGCTTCATGAAATCGACGATCGGCACTTCCGTCATCTGGATATATCGCGGTTCTGGCGAAGTCGGTCGATCCGCACGATGTTCAGCTCGCTCGTTGGCAGAACGAGGTTCTCATATTCCAGCGGAATAACGGTTGTCGGGATGCCGAGGGAAATGAAACCAAGCGCCTCGTTGACATAGGGTGCGGCGAACTCTCTCAAGGCCCGATGTGCCCTGCCGCCTGGGTCAACGCGCCCATCGACCCATTTCGTGACATCGTGTTGGAACTTCTCGATTGCTGCGATTGTCTCGGGACCGACGATCCCATCTTCGCGGATCTCTCTCAGCTCCTTGCTCGCGCGCCAGACATTGAGCAGCAGCTGCACGCAAAAGACGTCACATTTCGCGTTGGTTCCGCCGCTTCCAACCGACTGCGCGATATCCATTGGGCGTCTCCATGGATAAAGTATGCGAGAAATTGTGAGATGCGGCGGATTAAAAGTAAAGCGGATGCTTCCGGCCCACTCTGCGTTGCCCGATGTTTCGTCTGCGTGGCGGGAGGCAACCCAGGGGGCGCTTATTGCTCTATACAGTCCCGGCCTGCCGCGCTAAGGAAAACCCAATCGTCCATTCTCGAAGGTTTCTAGCAAATGGCGCCAGTCAGCGATCGCTTGGTCACGGTTTTCGGTGGATCGGGATTTGTGGGCCGCAATCTCGTGCGCTCGCTCGCCAAGCGCGGCTTTCGCGTGCGCGTGGCCGTGCGCCGCCCGGATCTCGCCCAATATCTGATGACCGCGGGCGCCGTCGGCCAGATCCACGGCGTGCAGGCGAACCTGCGTTATCCGGCGTCGGTTGCCGCCGCCGTCGAGGGTGCCGAAGCGGTGGTCAATCTGGTCGGCGTCATGCATGAGCACGGCGCCAACAGTTTCGACGCGGTGCAGGCTTTCGGCCCCGGCGCGATCGCCCGCGCTGCCAAGGCCGCCGGCGTGCAGCGCTTCGTGCATGTCTCGGCCCTCGGCCTGCATGCGCGCTCCGATTCGCTCTATGCCAAGAGCAAGCTCAAGGGCGAGGAAGCGGCCCGTACCGCTTTCGAGGACACCATCATCCTCAGGCCTTCGGTGATGTTCGGGCCGGATGATGATTTCTTCAACAAGTTCGCCGGTCTGGCGCGGATGTCGCCGGTGCTGCCCTTGATCGGCGGTGGCGAGACCAAGTTCCAGCCGGTTTTCGTCGGCGATGTCGCCGAAGTGCTGGCCCGCGGCGCCGAGGGGGCCCTGAAGCCGGGCGCGACCTACGAACTCGGCGGCCAGGAAGTGCTGACCCTGCGCCAGATCTTCGAATATGTGCTCAAGACCACCAACCGCAAGCGCCTGCTGGTGCCGATGCCTTTCGCCATCGCCAATGTGCAGGCGACCGTGTTCGAGCTGCTGGGGACCTTGTCGCTCGGCCTGTTCACGCCACCCTTGACGCGCGATCAGGTCACGCTGCTGCGCCACGACAATGTCGTGACGGAGGACGCCAGCAAGGCCGGCCTGACGCTGGAAGGGCTGGGCATCCAGCCGGCGACGGTGGAAGCGATCGCGCCGAGCTATCTGTGGCGCTTTCGCAAGGCTGGCCAGTTCGAGAACAAGGTGGCCTGACGACCGGAAACGGCAGTCGGAACGGAAAAGGGCCGGTCCATGGACCGGCCCTTTGCGTTGGAACTCGTCTTCAGCCCATCGTGTAGTAGGCTGCGAGGCCGAGGACGCCGACCACGATGCGCCACCATCCGAACAGGGCGAGACCGCGCTTGGATACGAAATCCAGCAAAGTCTTCACCACGAACCAGCCCGAGATGAAGGCCGTGACGAAGCCGATGGCGGTCAGGCCGAGATTGTCGGTCGTCATCGTCTTGTAGGATTTGGCGAATTCATAGACGAAGGCGCCGACCATGGTCGGCATCGCCAGGAAGAAGGAGAATTCCGCCGCCGAGCGCTTGTCGAGGCCGAGCAGCATGCCGCCGACGATGGTGGAGCCCGAGCGCGAAACACCGGGGATCATCGACAGGCACTGGAACAGGCCGATCTTCAGATAGACCGGCAGGGGCAGCACATAGCAATTGGAGAAGCGCTTCTCGATCTTGAACTGTTCGATGGCAAGCAGGACCAGGCCGCCGGCGATCAGGGCGTAGCAGACCACCGGCACATTGAAGAGATATTGCTTCATCTTGTGCTCGAGCAGCACGCCGAGGACGACGGCCGGCAGGAAGGCAACCAGCACGCCGAGGACGAAATGCTGGGCCTCCCGGTCCTTGGGCAGGGCGGTGGCGATGCGCCACAGCCTCTCGGCATAGACGGCGAGCAAGGCCAGGATCGCGCCGAGCTGGATGAGGATCACGAAAGAATCGTCGCCCTCGAATTTCAGGTAACGCGCCGCAAGCAGGAGATGGCCGGTCGAGGAGACCGGAATGAATTCGGTCAGGCCTTCGACCACGCCTAGGATGATCGCTTCCAGAATATTGGCCAGGGTCATGGGATGCCTTCGCGAGAATCGGGCGCCGATGCGGCCACAGGTCGCCCGTGCGGATGATGGGAGCGGCCTGCGCCTCGCTGGTGCGAGGCGGAAGCCGGAATCGCGGTGATTCTAGGCGCGAGTTATAACCAAACAGTAACCATGACGCAGCGGTGCGGGCATCCCTGCGACGAGAAGCGGGCGGTTCGCGATGCGGTCGTGGCCTTCGCAGCGTCTAAGTCAGGGGGATGCCGTTATTCTCATGCGTCCCAACCTCGCCAAGGCTCTCGCGGCAGGCATTTCGAGAGAATGACGTCGACATGCCGTTTGGGAATGAATTAGGAAGAGTGAGAGGATGCTGCAAAGTAATAGATTAGGTCGGATATATTCCTATGTTTGGATATGATTTTGTCCAAGTAAATTTTATTTAGACATTATTTTGTCTTGGTAGGGGCGGGGCGCTCTGGAAGAAAGATTTCCCGTTCCGGAGCTCGTTTTCGGCTTACGTCAAATTTAGTACTTAAGTAGTATATTTACCACTTAGTTAGGTGTAGGTGGCAATGAAAATTCATTAGGTATTGTAATCGATATCGTAGGGTAAAATTTTCTTTTAAATTTTCACCGACATGATAGGAACTGTGGAGCTGCAATGATGTTGTTGCAGTGGGAGTGAACGCCCGGCCGATCCGGGCCGTCTTCTTACTTGTCCTCAGTTGTTACACCACAAGCCCATGCAAAAAGAGGCGGTGATTGACCGAGTTGTCTTGGAGAAGCGCAGGGTCTCTATCGGAGTGCGCCAAGATTCATACGACCGACCATTTCGGTTTGCAGAACCCGCTCAACGTTCCGTTGCCGAATTACCAGTCAGCTGTGATTGCACAAGCCCAGGCCCTGAGAGCGCATAGCGGCTTCAAAGCTGCGCGGACCCTCTTCGCGCGCCGTTATGTCGCCATTCTCAAGACCCATCTGCCGCTGATCCATATGGCGACGGATGAGATCCGCTTGATCGTGGGCGCCTATGTGCTGAGCCGTCATTTCGCGGCCTCGCCCCATGATCCGCCGGCCGGTGTCACGGTGGCGGATGTTCAGACCTTCTGTACCGTGCATGCCCTAGCCGGGCACAACCGCATCGGGGCCATGTTGAACCTGCTGCGCCAGGCCGGCTATCTGCGCCAGATCAAGGATCTGCGCGACAAGCGCATCAAACGCCTGGAGGCGACGCGCGCCGGCATCACCATCGCCAAGCAGGTCATCACGCCCTATCTGCAGGCGCTGGCGCAATTGCAGCATGTCGACTACGCCGTTCGGCGGGTGGAGATCGACGATGCCTTTCTCGGCACGCTGGCGCGTTATTGCAGCAATTACTTCCTGATGCACGGCACCCTGGTCGACCTGGTGCCCGAGATGCGCTTGTTCATGGCGCGCGATGCCGGTTTCGAGATCCTGCTCCGGCTGATTGCAACGGAAATGCCGGGCGAAATCCTGAAGGATCGTACCGTCCATTTTCACTATGGCGCCGTCGCCGATTGCTTCGGCGTTTCGCGTGTCCATGTCCGCCGTTTGCTCGAGGACGCGGCCGAAGAGGGCTATGTCACCCTGCACGCTCCGGGGGGACGAGCGATCGAGATCCATGCGAGCTTGTTCGAACTCGTCGACACCTTCATCGCCCTGCAGATGTCACTGCTGCTGCAGGCGGTCCTCCATGCCGGCGGCAAGGCCTGAGCGGCGAGGGGCACCGCCGGCGCAAGCCTTGATGGCTGCAACGCGCCCTGGTCCGGAGCGCCTTGTCATGCCGTTCGAATAAAAGGCGGGCCGGGACCGTAATACGGTTCGTTTAAGCAGGGACCGCTCCGAATTTGTCATAGCCGGGCTTGACCCGGCTACCCAGAAGCCGCACGGACGAACCGTCGGGGAACCGGATTGCCGGGTCAAGCCCGGCAACGACAAAGGTCGCCCCCCCCGAAACGCTTAAGTGAACCGCATTAGGGTCCGGTCCGCCTCTTTCTTCCCGACAGCACAGGCGCGCGCCAAGGGCGGCGGCCTGTCTTATCCGCGCAGCGTCGCTCCGGTCTTCTTGCCGACTTCGGCGACGATCTTGGCGGCAACGGCATCGATTTCGACATCGGTCAGCGTGCGGTCCTGCGGCTGCAGCACCACTTCGACGGCGACCGATTTCTGATCTTCGCCGATGCCCTTGCCTTCATAGATGTCGAAGATCGACACGCTCGAGATCAGTTTCTTGTCGACGCCCTGCGCGGCCTTGATGATGTCGGCGGCCCTGACTTTGCGCGCGACCAGGAAGGCGAAGTCGCGGGTGACCGGCTGGAAGGGCGAGAGGGCCAGCACGCCGCGCGTCTTGGTTGCCTTGGGCTTGGGCACCGGGATGGCGTCGAGGATGATCTCGAAGCCGACCACCGGTCCACCGGCATCCAGCGCTTCCAGGGCCAGGGGATGCAGTTCGCCGAACCAGCCGATGATGTTCTGCGGGCCGAGCTGGATCGTGCCGGAGCGGCCGGGGTGATACCAGGACGGTGCTCCGGAAACGATCTGGAAGCTGGCGACCGGCGCGCCGAGGGCGGCCAGCAAAGTGAGGGCATCCTCCTTGGCGTCGAACACGTCAACCGCACTTGCCGGCTCCGACCAATGACGGCCGAAGCCGCCGGGACGCGCCTGGCCGCGGCGGATGCCGCTGGCGGCGATCTTCTGGTCCTCGGGCCGGTCGCCGCGGAAGATCTGGCCGACCTCGAACAGGGCGACGTCGCCGGTGCCGCGATCGGCATTGCGCTGGCCGGCCGCGATCAGCCCCGGCAGCAGGCTCGGGCGCATGTCGGAAAGATCGGCGGCGATCGGATTGGCGAGCGACAGCGTCGGCTGGCCGCCGCCGAAGCGCTCGGCCTCACCCTTGGCGATGAAGGACCAGGTCACCGCTTCCATCAGGCCGCGGGCGGCGAGGCTGCGCTTGGCCAGGCGGGTGCGCTTCTGCAGCACGGTGAGTACCGGCAGCGGCACATGGGCCTCGCGTGGCAGCGGCGTCACCGGGATGGCGTCGACGCCGACGATGCGCATCACTTCCTCGACGAGATCGGCCTTGCCCTCGATATCGGGGCGCCAGCTCGGCGCCGTCACCGCCAGCGAATCGGGTTTGCGGATGACCCCGAAGCCGAGGCGCTCGAGGATGTCGGCGCTTTCGGAGAGGCTGGTCGACAGGCCCGTCAGGCGCGCAACCTCGTGGGCCGGCAGGTCCAGGACCTCGGGCGCGGCGGTGATGCCGCCCACCACGAGGGTTTCCGTGGGCTTGCCGCCGCACAGTTCCGTCACCAGCTGGGTGGCGAGGTCGACGCCCGGCACCATGAAGGCGGGATCGACGCCGCGCTCGAACCGGTAGCGGGCATCGGTGTTGATGCCGAGCGCACGTCCGGTGCGGGCAATGTTCAGCGGCTCCCACAGCGCCGATTCGATCAGCACGTCGGTGGTATCGTCGTCACAGCCCGAATGCTCGCCGCCCATGATGCCGGCGATCGATTCCAGGCCCTTGCCGTCTGCGATCACGCAGATGCTGTCGTTGAGCGCATAGGTCTTGCCGTCGAGCGCCACGATGCTCTCGCCCTCGCGGGCGCGCCGGACGGTGAGATCGCCCACGATCTTGGCGGCGTCGAAGACATGCAGCGGCCGGCCGCGATCGAAGGTGACGTAATTGGTGATGTCGACCAGCGCATTGATCGGGCGCAGCCCGATGGCGCTGAGGCGGCGCTGCATCCAGGTGGGCGAGGGACCGTTCTTGACGCCACGCACCAGGCGAAGCGCGAAACCCGGGCAGAGCGAGGGCGTGTCACCGAAATCGAGCGTCACCGTGACCGGGCAGGGGCCTTCGCCGGCGACGGAGGGCACGGCGGGCGTCTTCAGCCGGCCGAGACCGGCGGCGGCGAGGTCGCGGGCAATGCCGGCGACGCCGGTGCAGTCGGGCCGGTTCGGCGTGAGGTTCACGTCGATGACCGGGTCGTTGAGGCCGGCATACTCCGCAAAGGACATGCCCACAGGCGCGTCGGCCGGCAGGTCGATGATGCCGTCATGCTCGTTGGAGATCTCGAGCTCGAATTCCGAGCACAGCATGCCGCGGCTCTCGACCCCGCGCACGGGGGCGATGGCGAGCGTGATGTTCTTGGCCGGAATATAGGTGCCGGGCGGCGAGAACACCGATTTCATGCCGGTCCGCGCATTGGGCGCGCCGCAGACCACCTGCACGGGCTCGCCCTTGCCGGTGTCGACCATGCAGACCCTGAGCTTGTCGGCATTGGGATGCTGTTCGGCCGAGACGACATAGGCGATCGAAAAGCCCGAGAGCTTCTTGGCGGGATCCTCCACCCCTTCGACCTCCAGGCCGATGCGGGTGAGGGTGTCGACGATCTCGTCGAGCGTGGCGTCGGTCTCGAGGTGATCCTTGAGCCAGGAAAGCGTGAACTTCATTGCGGGCAGCCTAGTCCAATCGATTTGGCCATGCCGATAGCGCGTCGGGCGCCAAGATGCAAAGAAATCCCGGTTGACTGTGAATGTGAGTGTGCCGCTGGATCCCCGAACCTTGCCGGTACGGCAGTTCAGGCGGGATTTCAGCCTGCTTAGCTGGTGCTGTGCTTCAAAGCTGATACCGCCCAACCATCAACAAAGTGCACTATCCGCGTAGCATCAAAAGAACGTCCCTGGGGAATTCAGCATCCAGGGTTCATGACGTGCAATTTTATATGCATAAGTATGCATAACTCGCTTGCTCTCGCGGTGCGGGGATATATATTTATATGCATGAACAGCCGAGATATAATTTCCGTTCTGAAAGCCGATGGTTGGGCTGAGGTGACCCAGAAGGGCAGCCACGTTCAGCTCAGACATCCGACGAAACCAGGGCGGGTGACGGTTCCGCACCCTAAGCGGGATCTTCCACTCGGCACCGTGAAGAGCATCGAAAAGCAATCTGGACTGAGATTGAGGTAACGGAAATGCGGCAATATATTGGATTGATCCATAAGGACCCTGATAGCCTCTATGGCGTATCGTTTCCCGATCTTCCAGGGTGCGTATCTGCCGGCGCTACCTTGGACGAGGCGCGCGATATGGCGGCCGAGGCTCTTGCGCTTCACCTGCAGGGAATGGCGGAGGACGGCGAAGCTGTGCCTGAGCCTTCATCCCTTGAGGCGATCATGGCGGATCCCGAGAACCGGGATGGTGTTGCGATACTGGTTCCCGTCGCCCAGGAAGTTAAGAGCGTGCGCGTCAGTGTGACCTTCCAGGCCGATGTCTTGAGCCAAATTGATAGCTACGCCGAAAGCCATGGCCTGACCCGCTCTGGATTCTTGGCCTCGGCGGCGAAAAGGGCAATGGCGGCTTGATGAAAGACACTGAACACGGGGGTAGTGAGCCGACCTGCGGGTTTTAGCGTTGCAGCACGGAAGCGGGCGGACATGTGACAACAACGCCGTGAGGCGCATCGCCTCACCCCATCTGCATGGCGTAGCGTTTCGCCTCCGCGATCAGGGCGGCGACCAGGGGTGTCTGGGTTTCGCGCTTGGGCGTGATCAGGCCGACCTTGTGGTGCGCCTGCGGCTCGACGATGGGGATAGAGCGCACATGGTCGCCCGCGCCCAGCATCTCGATCAGGATCGACGGCATCACGCTGGACCAGCGCCCCGTGCGCACATGCGAGAGCAGCACCTGCATCGAGTTGGAGACCAGGGTCGGGGCCACCGGCGTCTCGGCATTGCGCAGGAGATGGTCGACGATGCGCCGGTTCTGCATGTCGGGCGTGAGCAGGCAGAGCGGCACATGGCCGAGCTCCTCCCAGCTCACCGTGCTGCGGCCGGCAAACTCGCCGTTGACGTCGGTCAGCAGGCAATAGGTCTCGCGATAGAGCTCCACCGTCGAGACCTTCCCCAAGGGCTCGTTGTCGAGATAGGTGATGCCGGCATCGATGGCCAGGTCCTCCAGTTCCTGCAGCACCGTGGTCGAGGGACGCGAGAGGATGGAGAACGTCACGTTGGGGTGGCGGGCCCGAAAGGGCGTGGTGATCGAGGCGACCATGGAGAGCGCCGTCGGGATCACCGAGATGGTGAGGTGCCCATTGAGGCCGCGCTTGAGCGACTCCACCTCCTGGCGCATGGCGCGGCTGTCGCCGACGATGCGCCGGGCCCATTCCAGCACCCGGTCGCCCTCCGGCGTGAAGCCTTGGAAACGCGAGCCGCGCGCCACCAGCAACACGCCGAGTTCGCCTTCGAGCTGCTTGATGCCGGCCGATAGGGTGGGCTGGGTCACCCCGCAGATCTCGGCGGCCCGGCCGAAATGGCGCTCGCGCGAGAGGGCGATCAGGAATTCGAGCTTGTCGATCATGGCGCGGCCTTCCGATCGGGGATGGAAGATCGCGGCGTCCGTAAGTTCGATTCTCTGCTCATGCGGCTACTATGTCGCCATGGCCGGTGAAGGGCAATCGGCGCCCGCCTGATCGTCTTGCGCCCGGACACGCCTCGGTTGCATCCCGTGACGAATCGCACGGAGAGGCCGGGGCGGCAGTGGCATTGTCATCCCATCAGATCAAGCGCAGCACCGCGCAAGACAAGAACGGGAACGAGACGATGTTCAAGAAGATCCTGACCGGAGCCCTGGTCGCCGCCACGCTGGCCGGCACCGCAATCGCCACCACCGGCACCGCCGAGGCCCGCTATGGCCGTGGTGGCGCCTTCGCCGCCGGCGCCGGCATCGGCCTGCTGGGCGGCCTCCTCGCCGGTTCGGCCTACAACAACAGCTATTACGGTGGCCGCTATTATTATGACGACTACCGCCCGGTCTATTATCGCCGCTGCCACATCGAGAAGCGTTGGGTCGATGGCTACTACGGTGGTTTCTGGAAGCGCGTGAAGGTCTGCTACTAAGCCCGCCTTCGGGTTATCGGACCCTGCGCCCCGACACCAGCCCGGTAGCCCGTAGGAAGCCCCGCCCCCGGCGGGGCTTCCGCTTTTTTGTCACGGCTCATTGGCCGGAACCCTCTCGCCAAACACCAGTTCGCAGCAATCCGCATCGAAGGCCAGGACCTGGGCCGGCTGGTACAGCCAGGGCGTATTTTGCCGCCACCATCGCGCGGCTTCCGGGGAATGGTTCTCGAGCAGGCGCAGAGCGCTCGCGGCCTGCACAGTGTAGGCCTGCCAAATCGCCGTCGGCGGCTTGAAACCCAGGCGTTGCTTTAGCGCACTGAGGAGGCCGGCCGGATTGCGAAACCCGATCTCGACGACCATGGTCTCCGGTGCCGACGGCGCCGTTTCCAGGAGCGGCAGCGTCAGGCCGATCCAGGCCCGCCTGATGGCGAGGGGGGCTTCCCCCCGGGGTGTCGAACCGATCCTGATGCCGCGCCATGGGGGCAGTGAGGCCATCGACATTTGCTCCGTCACGAAGGAAGGGCGGGCTCGTTCGCCCTCTTGAACAAATAAGCGAACAAAACGGCGAACGTCGACATTTCATCGCTGGCGGAACGCGTAGGATTTACCGACGCGGGAAAGCATTTGCATCGCTCTTCGCATTGCAACATAAATTCCCCACCCCCCCTCCAGACCGCGAGTGCTCATGCGACCTTCCTTCCGCCGCCTGCTCGTCGCCAATCGTTCCGAGATCGCCATCCGCGTGTTCCGGGCCGCCACGGAACTCGGCATCTCCACCATTGCCGTCTATGCGGAGGAGGACAAACTTTCGCTGCACCGCTTCAAGGCGGACGAAGCCTATCAGATCGGCAGGGGGAAGGGACCGGTCGAGGCCTATCTCTCCATCGACGAGGTGATCCGCGTCGCCAAGGAAGCCAGGGCCGATGCCATCCATCCCGGCTATGGCCTCCTGTCCGAGAGCCCGGAATTCGCCGAGGCCTGCGCCGCCGCCGGCATCGTCTTCATCGGGCCCAGCCCCAAGACGCTGCGCACGCTCGGCAACAAGGTCGATGCGCGCAACCTCGCCATCTCGGTCGGCGTTCCCGTGATGCCGGCGACCGACCCGCTCCCCGACGATCCCGAGGCGATCAAGGCGGCGGCGCAAGCCGTCGGCTATCCGGTGATGCTCAAGGCCTCCTGGGGCGGCGGCGGGCGCGGCATGCGTCCGATCGAGAGCGAGGACAAGCTGCTCGACGCCGTCTTCACCGCCAAGCGCGAGGCCAAGGCCGCCTTCGGCAAGGACGAGGTCTATCTTGAAAAGCTGGTGCGCCGCGCCCGCCACGTCGAGGTGCAGATCCTCGGCGACGGCAATGGCACGCTGGTGCATCTGTTCGAGCGCGACTGTTCGATCCAGCGCCGCAACCAGAAGGTGATCGAGCGCGCGCCCGCGCCCTATCTCGACGAGGAGACCCGCCAGGGCCTGTGCGAGGCGGCGCTCAAGATCGGCCGCGGCACCGATTATGCCGGCGCCGGCACCGTCGAGTTCCTGATGGATGCCGATACCGGCAAGTTCTACTTCATCGAGGTCAATCCGCGCGTCCAGGTCGAGCATACCGTCACCGAGGTCGTCACCGATCTCGATATCGTCAAGGCGCAGATCCGCATCGCCGAGGGCGGGCGCATCGGCGTCATCGGCGCCGATGGCGAGCTGGAGACCGGCATCCCCGCCCAGGCCGACATCTTCATGCGCGGGCACGCGCTGCAGTGCCGGCTGACCACGGAGAATCCCGAGAACAATTTCATCCCGGACTATGGCCGTATCACCGCCTATCGCGGCGCCATGGGGTTCGGCATCCGCATCGACGGCGGCACCGCCTATTCCGGCGCGGTGGTGACGCGCTGGTACGATCCGCTCCTGGAAAAGGTCACGGCCTGGGCCTCCACCCCGCAGGAGGCCATCGCCCGCATGACGCGTGCCCTGCGCGAATATCGCATCCGCGGTGTCGCCACCAACCTGCCCTTCCTGGAGGCGGTGCTGGCGCATGAGAAGTTCCGCTCCAACCAGTACACCACGCGCTTCATCGACGAGACGCCCGAACTGTTCCAGTTCGCCAAGCGCCGCGACCGCGCCACCAAGCTCCTGACCTATATTGCCGACGTCACCGTCAATGGCCACCCCGAGGCGCGCGGCCGGGCCAGGCCGCCGGCCGAGGCGCGTACGCCGCACGCGCCGGAATTCAAGGTGAGGCCCGTCTCCGGCACCAAGCAACTGCTCGACACGCTGGGGCCCGAGAAGTTCGCGAGCTGGATGAAGGAGGAAAAGCGCGTCCTCGTCACCGACACCACCATGCGCGACGCCCACCAGTCGCTGCTGGCGACGCGCATGCGCACCTATGACATCGCCGGTGTCGCCTCGGCCTATGCCAGCGGCTTGCCGCAGCTGCTCTCGCTCGAATGCTGGGGCGGGGCGACCTTCGACGTCGCCATGCGCTTCCTCACCGAGGATCCCTGGGAGCGCCTGGCCCTGATCCGCGAGCGCGCGCCCAACATCCTCACCCAGATGCTGCTGCGCGGGGCCAATGGCGTCGGCTACACCAACTATCCCGACAATGTCGTGCGTCTCTTCGTCAAGCAGGCCGCCGATGCCGGCATGGATCTCTTCCGCATCTTCGACTGCCTGAACTGGGTCGAGAACATGCGGGTGTCGATCGATGCCGTGCTGGAGGCGGGCAAGCTCGCGGAAGGCGCGATCTGCTATACGGCCGATCTCTTCGACGCCTCGCGCTCGAAATACAACCTGGCCTACTACGTCCGCATGGCGCGCGAGCTCGAAAAGGCCGGCTGCCACATCCTGGCGATCAAGGACATGGCCGGCCTGCTCAAGCCGGCCCAGGCGCGCAAGCTGGTGAGCGAACTCAAGCAGGAGATCGGCCTGCCGATCCACCTGCACACCCACGACACCTCCGGCATTGCCGGCGCCACGGTGCTGGCAGCGATCGAGGCCGGCGTCGATGCGGTCGACGCTGCCATGGATGCGATGTCGGGCACGACGTCGCAGGCCTGCCTCGGTTCCATCGTCGAGGCGCTCCGCCATTCCGAGCGCGATCCCGGCCTCGACCCGGAGGCGATCCGCCAGATCTCATTCTATTGGGAGGCGGTGCGCACGCAATACACCGCCTTCGAGAGCGACCTGAAGGCCGGCGCCTCCGAGGTCTATCTGCACGAAATGCCGGGCGGCCAGTTCACCAATCTCAAGGAGCAGGCGCGCTCCCTCGGCCTGGAGACGCGCTGGCACGAGGTGGCCAAGGCCTATCGCGCCGCCAACGATCTGTTCGGCGACATCGTCAAGGTGACGCCGTCCTCCAAGGTGGTCGGCGACATGGCGCTGATGATGGTGGCGCAGGGCCTCACCCCCGAGGATGTCGCCGATCCCGCCCGCGAGGTGGCCTTCCCGGCCTCCGTCGTCGAGATGATGCGCGGCGATCTCGGCCAGCCCGAAGGCGGCTGGCCGGCCGCTTTGCAGAAGAAGATCCTCAAGGAGGGCGCGCCGATCACCGTGCGCCCCGGCTCGCTGCTGCCGCCGGCCGACATTCCGGCGCTGAAGGCGGAGGCGGAGAAGAAGATCGGCCGCGCCGTCGAGGGCAACGAGATCTCCTCCTACCTGATGTATCCCAAGGTCTTCACCGACTATGCCGTCACCGCCCGCAAATACGGGCCGGTCTCGGTGCTGCCGACGGCGACCTATTTCTACGGCATGGTGCCGGGCGACGAGCTCACCATCGAGATCGAGCGCGGCAAGGCCTTGGTGATTCGCCTGCAGACGATGGGCGAGACCGACGAGGAGGGCCAGGTCCGCGTCTTCTTCGAGCTCAACGGCCAGCCGCGCATCATCCGGGTGCCCAATCGCCTGGCGGCAGGCAGCGTCAAGGCGCGCCGCAAGGCCGAGGACGGCAACGAGGCCCATATCGCGGCACCGATGCCGGGCGCCATTTCCACCGTGGCGGTGAAGCCGGGGCAGGCGGTGAAGGCCGGCGACGTGCTCCTGACCATCGAGGCGATGAAGATGGAGACGGCGCTCCATGCGCCCCAGGACGGCAAGATCGCCGAAATACTGGTCTCTCCGGGTGCCCAGATCGATGCCAAGGACCTGTTGATGGTGATGGGGTAAGAAGCGGGCCAGACGGCCATGAGTTGTTGGACGCGACGCCAGCCGTTCCTTCGCCCCGTTCTTACGGGGAGAAGGTAAGGATGAGGGGCGGCTCGCCGTTGCAAATTGATCGCATGGCTTAGCCCCTCACCTCCATCCTCTCCCCGTAAGAACGGGGAGAGGGGGCGCAAGTGTTGTGCCTTATTCTTACCTGTGTCATCTCGCCCACCCCTTACTTCTGGTGCCGATAAGCATTTCGTCCGCCCTTGGAACCGCCATGCTCTGGGGATAGAAATGGCGGACAAGTCCTCCCATTGCGCGAATCGCCATGCCCCCCGCCTTCACCCTGCATCCCCAGCTCGCCGGGGACTCCCTTCCCATCGGCGACCTCACCCTCTCGCATCTGCGCCTGTCCAACGATGCCGGCTTTCCCTGGCTGATCCTCATCCCCAAACGGGCCGACATCAGTGAGATCATCGAGCTCGACGAGGCGGACAGGGTGGTACTCATGCAGGAGATCGCCGCGGTTTCGCAGGCCTTGAAGACTCTCACGGGCTGCGACAAGCTCAATGTCGCGGCTCTCGGCAACATGGTGCCGCAGCTTCATGTCCACGTCATCGCACGCTTCAAAGGCGATCCCGCCTGGCCGAAACCCATCTGGGGCCAGGTGCCGGCCCGGCCCTATGCCGAGGCTGTCGCCGCCGATTTGATTAGCCAGCTTCGTACATTGCTCCCGATTTCATGAAGATCTTGCCGGAAGACATTGCCATGAGCCTGCATACCCTGTTCGACCGTTCCGCCGCCATCGCCTATTCGCTCAATCCGCTCGATCGCGCCTCCGGCCAGCGCGAGGACGAAGCCTTCGTTGCCGACAAGCTGGCACACTCGTCCTGCCGCTTCTTCGCCTTTTCCGGTGACATCCCGCTCCTGCGCATCCGCGACGGTGCCCACGAGGCCCTGTTCGATCGCGAGGAGATCGAGTCCTTCAAAGATAGTCGGCAAATCATATTCCTGGGTCTGCAGCCGGATGGCAGCGCCGTCTTCGCCCGGGCTTTCGACAAGGGGCTGATCGACGATCTTGCCTGGCGCCCGGACGTGGAGGCGATGGATCTGCGCTCCCTCGCCATGCGCGGGCTGGTGGCGCCCGAGATCCTCGGAGAGCTCTCCACCGCGAAGGAAGTGCTGGACTGGCACCAGCGCCATCGCTTCTGCGCCAATTGCGGCCAGGAGACCCGGATCACCGCCAGCGGCTGGCGGCGCGATTGCGCCAATTGCAACACCCAGCATTTTCCCCGCGTCGACCCGGTGGTGATCATGCTGGCCATCGATGGCGAGCGCTGCCTGATGGGCCGGCAGACCCGCTTTCCCGAGAAGATGTATTCGGCGCTGGCCGGCTTCCTGGAGCCGGGCGAGACCATCGAGGACGCGGTGCGCCGGGAGATCCTGGAGGAGTCCGGCATCGCCTGCTCGCATGTGCGTTATTTCGCCTCCCAGCCCTGGCCCTTCCCCTCCTCGCTGATGGTGGGCTGCTTTGCCCGCGCCACCGGCCGCGACATCAATGTCGATATCAAGGAACTGGAGGATGCGCGCTGGTTCACGCGCGAGGAGGTGGTGCAGATGCTGCTCGACGAGCATCCCGCCGGCTTCAACGCCCCCAAGCCGATGGCGATCGCTCATCACCTCCTGAAGGAATTCGCGGAGAAGGGCGGCGCCGTGGTGCCGTAGAAAACCTGGGACCGCCGGCTTCCAGCCGGCTCTTGGAAGCGATGCGCGTTATGAGAAGAGCCGGCTGGAAGCCGGCGGTCCCAGGGATATTACTCTGCCGGCGGGGCGTGGTCGTCGCGGGCCGGATCGGCCGGAAACACACCGAAGATGCGCATCTTGGTCGAGAAGAAGCCGAGTTCCTCCAAGGCGCGCTTGAGGTTCTTCTCCTCGGGATGGCCGTCGACCTCGGCATAGAACTGGGTGGCGGAGAAATGCCCGCCGACCATGTAGCTCTCCAGCTTGGTCATGTTGATGCCGTTGGTGGCGAAGCCGCCCATCGCTTTGTAGAGCGCGGCCGGCAGGTTGCGCACCGTGAAGATCAGCGAGGTCACCGTCGGCCCCTGGCCGACCGGCACCCAGTCGGGCTCGCGCGACAGCACCACGAAGCGGGTGGTGTTGTAGGGCTCGTCCTCGACATCGGGCTTGAGGATATCGAGGCCGTAGATCTCCGCGGCCAAAGTGGAGGCGAGGGCGGCCTTGCCCGGGTCCTGCCAGTCGCGCACCAGCCGGGCGGCGCCGGCGGTGTCGCTTTCGGTCACCGGCGTGAGGCCGAGCCCGCGCATGGTGATGCGGCACTGGCCGAGGGCCTGGGGATGGCTGTGCACCGTGCGGATGGTCTTGAGGCTCGCACTCGGGACGGCCATGAGCTGGTGGTGGATCGGCAGGAAATATTCGCCGATGATATGCAGGTCCGAGGTCGGCAGGAGATGGTGGATGTCGGCGACGCGCCCGGCCACCGAGTTCTCGATCGGGATCATGGCGAGGTCCGCTTCCCCGGAGGATACCGCATTGAAGGCGTCCTCGAAGGTCGGGCAGGGCAGCGCCTCCGCATCGGGATAGACATTGTTGCAGGCGATATGGGAATTGGCCCCGGGCTCGCCCTGGAACGAAACTTTCAGCTTGGACTCAGTCATACGCTAGGTTCTTTCGAGAATTTGGCGGGCGCGATCGAGGTCTTCCTGCGTGTCCACACCTAGCGGCACGGCAGGGACGACCGCAACATCGATGCGCATGCCCGCTTCCAAGGCCCGCAGCTGTTCGAGGCGCTCGCGCTGCTCCAGGGGGGCAGGAGGCAGGGTGACGAAACGCTCCAGCGCGGCCCGGCGATAGGCGTAGAGGCCGATGTGGTGAAAGAGCTCGCCCTCGCCCCAGGGCGCGGTGGCACGGGTAAAATACAGCGCCCGTAGCACGCCGGGCTCGATCGGCGTGCCCACCACCTTCACCACGCTGGAATTGGTCTTCTCCTCCTCGCGCGTGATCACCGCGGCGAGGGTGGCGATATCCACAGCCTCGTTGGAGAGCGGGCCGAACACGGCGCGGATGGTCTCCGGCTCGATGGTCGGCAGGTCGCCCTGGACATTGATGATGGTGTCGTGCCGGCCCTCGGGGTCGATGGCGCTCAAAGCCTCGTAAATGCGATCGGAGCCGGTGGGATGGTCGGGCCGCGTCATCACCGCTTCGCCGCCGGCGGCGCGGATCGCCTCGGCCACCTCGGCCGTATCGGTGGCGACCACCGCCCGGCCCAGGCGCGATTCGCAGGCCCGGCGCCAGACATGCACGATCATCGCTTCGCCTGCGATCGGGGCGAGCGGTTTGCCCGGCAGGCGGGTCGAGGCCATGCGAGCGGGGATCAGGATGAGGGGATGGGACAAGGACAACAGCCTCTGAACAGCCGCTTCCGGAGCGGGGCGGCGAAAAGTAGCAAGCGCGCGCGATTTATACGAGTTGCAAACTACCGGTCAAACCGGATAGAGGGTCCCATGCGGTTTGCCGCTTGACAGAGCGGCTACCGGAGTTTGTGTTTGAGGCTATAGGTGCGGGGGCATCTTGTGCCTTTCGTCAGATTGATCTCGAGTCGGAGCCGGGGATGAGTTCGTCGTCATCGTTTGAACTGAACAAGATTGCCGGCGCAGTCCTGGGCACGCTGATGCTGACCTTGGGACTCAGCATCGTCGCCGAGGAGATTTTCAAGCAGGAAAAACCGGAGAAGGCTGGCTACGAACTCGCCGACGCTGCGCCTGCCGCCACGGCCGAGGCGCCTGCCGCCTCCCAGGATCCGCCCCTGGCCGAGCTGGTCGCCAAGGCTTCGGTTGAAAAGGGCGCCGCCATCTTCAAGAAGTGCGCGGCCTGCCACACCGACGACCAGAGCGGCAAGAACGGCGTGGGCCCGAACCTGTTCGGCGTGATCGGCGGCCCGAAGGGCCATAAGTCGGACTTCGCCTATTCCGATGCCATCAAGGCGCTGCACGACAAGGGCGAGACCTGGACGCCGGACGATTTCTACCACTTCATCAAGAGCCCGCAGGCCTTCGCCAAGGGCACCAAGATGTCCTTCGCCGGCCTGCCCAAGCCGCAGGATCGCGCCGACATCCTGGCTTATCTCAATTCCAAGAGCGACAAGCCGATCGATCTGCCGAAGTAAGCAGCGGCGCTCCTGTCAGAAATACCGAAGCCGGGCTCTGTGCCCGGCTTTTTGCTGTGATGTGATCTCGATCTCTCCGAATGAGCCGCGATCAGCCTTCTCCCGCAAGGGGAGAAGGCGGGTCGCGTCTTGCTGGGATGGGCGTGCAGCCCCTATTTCCGCCGGATGCCCAGCGGTACGCCCACGGTGGCTTGCACCGGCAAGTCGGCATGGGCCTTGGCGATCGCCTCGATCCGCTCGACGATTTCGGGCGGGAAGGGCGAGGAGCGTCCGGCCTGCATGTCGACATGCACCAGGATCTGCTCGGCAGTGGCGAGCACCTCGCCGCTGGCCTCGTTGGTCATGGCATGAAAGATATGCAGGCGCTTGGCGTCGTGGTCGATGAGCTGCAGCGTCAGCGCCAGGGGATCGCCGATATGGGCCTCGCGCAGGTTCCGGATCCGCGTTTCCATGGTGTAGATCGAGGAGCCTGCGGCACGGTAGGCCTCGTCGACGCCGATCATGCGGAAAAAGGCGTCCGAGGAATCCCCGAACACCAGCAGGAAGGCGCTCTCGGTCATGTGGTCGTTATAGTCGGCCCAGGCCTCGACCACCGGCGTGCGGTGCAAGGCCAAAGGGGCCGGGATCGGCTTGGCCCGATCCCAACCCTCGAAGGGCCTGCCCTCGTTGGGCGTGGTGACCCGACTCATTTCTGCTTCTTGAGGCCGAGCTTGTCGCGTGCTTCCGCTGGGGTAAGCGCTCGTCCGCCCAGGCGCTCGATGACTTCCTTGGCCCGGGCCGTGAGCGACTGGTTGGTCGCGTGCACGCCGCGGTCGAGCCAGATATTGTCCTCCAGGCCGACGCGGACATTGCCGCCCAGCAGCATGGACTGGGCCACGAAGGGCATCTGCATGCGGCCGATGGCGAAGGCGGCCCAGTTGGCGCCCGGCGGCAGGTGGTTGCGCATCGCGACCATGGTCTCGGTGGTGGCTTCCGCGCCCCAGGGAATGCCGAGGCAGAGCTGGAACATCGGCGGGGCATCGATCAGGCCGCGCTTGATCAGGTCCTTGGCCTGCCAGATATGGCCGAGTTCGAAGCACTCGATTTCGGGCTTTACGCCAACGGCCTGGATGCGTTCGGCCATTTCGCGCAGCGTCTCGCCGGTGGCCATGAACAGGCCGTCGCCGAAATTCACCGAGCCGCAATCCAGCGTGCAGATCTCGGGCCTGAGTTCCTCGACATGGGCGACGCGCTCGGCCGCATTGGCGATGTCGGTGCCGGCGCCGCCGGTGCGCGGATTGGCCGGATCGAAGAAGAAGTCGCCGCCCATGCCGGCGGTGAGGTTGATCACCACGTCAACACCCGAATCGCGGATGCGCTCGACGGCCTCGCGATAATGTTCGAGCTTGCGCCCGGCCTTACCGGTGTCGACATCGCGGACATGCAGATGGGCGATGGCGGCGCCCGCCTTGGCCGCCTCGATGGCGGAATCGGCAATCTGCTTGGGCGTGACCGGGATGGCCGGGTGCTTGCCGACGGTGTCGCCGGCTCCGGTGATCGCGCAGGATATGATGACGTCGGTATTCACGGTGCTTCCTCCCTGGAGAGGCGATGTTAGGCCAGCCCCGTTTACGCACGTGACCTGTCGCGACAGGCATGGTGCAGAATGCGACAGGGGCGCTTTGACGGCTTATGTGGTGGTTCCAAGGGGCGGACGAGACGTCCATAGGCGCTAACTTCAGGCGAGAGGCGCGACGCCGGCCATCCCTTCGCCCCGTTCTTACGGGGAGAAGGTAAGGATGAGGGGCAGCACGGACCTCGAAAAACCAAGTATTGCGTAGCCCCTCACCTGTATCCTCTCCCCGTAAGAACGGGGCGAGGGGGCTCACATGGGGAGCCGTACCTTCAGCTCGATCATCTCGCCCAACCCTTAAGTTAGCGCTTATGGACGAGATGTCCGCCTTCTCAGTCCGCCGTCCGCAGGCGTTCTACAAAGCCCCTGGCATTGTCGAGCGCCTCCTGCCGGTCCCGCCAGAAACGCTCGTTGAGTTCGTGGATGGCGATGATTTCGGCAGGAAAGGCACAGTGCTCGGCCAGGGCGTCCCAGGGCAGGCTGCCCCAACCCAGCGGCAGATGCAGGTCGCCGAGGCCGAAGGCATTGGCCTCGGCGCTGTCATAGACCCAGGGCAGGTCGGGCTGGCCGAAGGAATCGTGCAGATGCAGGTGCTTGGCGAAGGGCGCCAGCGCCTTGGCCTCCTCCAGGAAGTCATAGCCATACTGGCTGGCGTGGATGAGGCCGTGGCTGAAGTCGAACGTGGCCCGGACCTGCGGGTGGTCGATCAGAGCGAGTTCCTCGGCCAGGCGCGCAATGCTCGGCGTCGCTGCATAGGGGCCGAAATCGAACAGGTTCTCGACGCAGAGAACGACATTATGCGCGGCCGCGACATCGCCGGCCCGGCGGAGATAGTCGCGCTGGCGGGCGGCCGCATTCTCGGCGTCGTGGCGCTCGTCGGCCTGCATCATGCCGGCATGGATGACGAGGTGAGGCGCCCCGATGCGGGCCGCGATTTCGATGAAGGCCTCGGTGGTTTCCAGGAAGCGCGGCAGCAGCGCCGGCGGGGCCATGAAATTGATCGGCAGCGGGCCATGCACGGTGAAGCCGAAGGGGCGGTCCCGGCATATGGCTTCGAATTCGGCGACGCGCGAGGCCATCGGGCGCCCGGCGAGCACGAGATCGTAGTGGTAAGCGGGTAGTTCGACAAAGGCGAGGCCGAGATCGGCAACCTCATCGAGCCTGGCGGCGAGGTCGGACAGATCCGGCTGGCCCTCGCGCGAAGTCAGGCCGAGAGCGGGTTGGGTGGGCATTTCGAACTCCCTTGGTCGTGTCGGAGCAGCATAGGCTTCCTGCCCGCTGCCGGTATCAGATTGTTGACGATATCGCTTCTACACTCCGGAATATTTGTTGCGTCGCAATAATCCTGCTATGACAAATCCGTGACGAGCATTCAGCGACGGACCTGCAATCTGTAGTTTGGTGGTGCTATGTTTGAAGAACTTAAGGGCATGATGGGGTTGGGCGCGATTTCCGCGCCCGTCTACACCATCTACGAAGCGACTCATGCGGCGCTTGGCCCGACTAGAGCCTTTTCCGATGCGACTCGGGCGTTTTTTGAAAATCCCGGCAATCCTTTTTCTATGACCACCTGGGGCAAGTCGGTTGCGGCGGCCTGCGAGGTCTTCGAGCGCGTTACACGCCGTTACGGCAAGCCTGAATTCGGCATCAAGGACGTGCTGGTCGGCGGCGAGCGTGTCGCCGTGCACGAGGAGGTCGTCTGGCGCCGGCCCTTCTGCAATCTCCTGCGTTTTTCCCGCGCCATTCGCGGCAATCACCGTCCGGACCCGAAGCTTCTGATCGTGGCGCCGATGTCGGGGCATTACGCCACGCTGCTGCGCGGCACGGTCGAGGCCTTCCTGCCCAATCATGAAGTCTACATCACCGACTGGACCGACGCCCGCCTGGTGCCGGTATCGGAAGGACGCTTCGATCTCGACGACTATATCGACTACATCATCTCGATGCTGCATGTGCTCGGCCCCGATACCCATGTGATCGGCGTCTGCCAGCCTTCGGTGCCGGTGATGGCGGCTGTTTCCCGCATGGAAGCGGAAAACGACCCCTATGCACCGCTGACCATGACGCTGATGGGCGGCCCGATCGATACCCGCCTCTCGCCGACCAAGGTCAACGACGTCGCCGTCGAGAAGGGTGTCGACTGGTTCCGGTCGAACGTCATCACCAAGGTGCCGTTCCCCAATCCCGGCTTCATGCGTGACGTCTATCCCGGTTTCCTGCAGTTGACCGGCTTCATGACGATGAATCTGAGCCGCCATTTCGACGCCCATAAGACGCTCTATTTCGATCTGGTGCGCGGCGATGGCGACAGTGCCCAGAAGCATCGCGAATTCTATGACGAATATCTCTCGGTGATGGACCTGACGGCAGAATTCTACCTGCAGACGGTCGACACCGTGTTCGTCAAATACGCCCTCGCCAAGGGCGAGATGACCCATCGCGGCAAGCCTGTCGATCCGGGCGCCATCCGCAACACCGCGCTCTTCACCATCGAGGGCGAGAACGACGACATCACCGGCCACGGCCAGACTCATGCGGCCCATGGCTTGTGCGTGAACCTGCCGGCCGACAAGCGGGCCCACTATACCCAGCTGGGCGTCGGCCATTACGGCGTCTTCAACGGCTCGCGCTTCCGGGCCGAGATCGCGCCGCGCATTTCCGACTTCATTCGCTCCAATCTGGCGCCGACCAAGCCGACGAGCCGCGGCACCAACGATCCGATCCCGCTGGATTCAAAGCGCGGCAAGGGCCCGGTGCGGCCGGTCTCGGTCTGACCGGGCTCGATTGAAGCGCTGCTTTGCCATGCCTGGACTTGTCCCGGGCATGGCCGCAATGGCGAAGCCGACGGCACTTTTGGGGCTTTCATGCCGGTGTACCGGTCCGTTGACGGCTGTCCGCCGAGGCCGCATAGGGGTGGAGACGGTCGAAACGCGAGGCGGTTGATCCCATGCGCAAACTGATGGGCTTTGTCCTGATTGTCCTGCCTTGCCTCGTCGGCGCCATGCCGGGCGCCTTGGCGCAGGACTACATCAAGGGCGGAGGCGACATCACCATTCGCACCGAGCGCTATGCCCGCCCGCCTTATTCCAGCGCCACCTACTACATCTACGAGCAGGGCGGGGCGATCGTCTGCACCAAGCTCGCCGTCTGCAACAAATATGACGAATGCACCACGCGTTATGACAGCGGCTTCTTCAAGGATGCCCTGGATGCCGACGAAGGCGAACCCTCCGGCACCACGCCGGCGGTGGTCATACCCCGGAACAAGATCGCCAAGCATGTCTGTCTGACGAAATATCCGCCTCGCCGGCAGTAGCATCGACGGATCTGTCGCTCCGGGCCGGCGAGTTGCCGCAACCTTGGGGAATGATGCTAAAGCGTTTTGCGATTTGGCGGTTACGCCAAGAATCGCAAAGACGCGTCGAAACAAGGAGTTAGAGCAAACAAGCGTTTCCGTCCAAACGCGTTTTGCTCTATGGTGCGCGGGCAAAATCTGTTCCTCTCCCATAGAGATCCTGCTTGTCCCATTCCATCTTGCGCCTGCGGCTTGCCCATCGCCTGATCGCGGCGGCCCTGCTTTGCCTGTCCGTCGCTCCTTTTTCCGCCCAAGCTGAAACCGCGACCAAGGTCACCGCCTGGCCGCAGGCCGACAGCGACCTCAAGCCGGAAGCCGGCATCCGCTTCGGCGTGCTCGGCAACGGCATGCGCTTTGCGGTGATGCGCAACACCACGCCGGCGGGGCAGGCCGCCATCCGGCTGCGCATCGGATCCGGCTCGCTGCAGGAGGCCGACGACCAGCAGGGCCTCGCCCATATGCTCGAGCACATGGCCTTCAAGGGTTCGACCCGGGTGCCGGAAGGGGAGATGGTGCGCATCCTGCAGCGCAAGGGGCTGGCCTTCGGGGCCGACACCAACGCCCATACCAGCTATGACGAGACGGTCTATGCGCTCGACCTGCCGGAGGTCGATGCCGATACCGTCTCCACCGGCTTGATGCTGATGCGCGAGACGGCGAGCGAGTTGACGCTCAGTGCCTCCGCCCTCGATCGCGAGCGCGGCGTCGTCCTCTCCGAGGAGCGCCTGCGCGACACGCCCGGCTATCGCAGCGTCATGGGCCTGTTCAACGTCCTGCTCGCCGGACAGCGCGTGCCGGAACGCGCCCCGATCGGCAAGACCGAGATCATCCGCACCGCTCCCATCGAGCGGCTGCGTGCCTATTACCAGGCCAATTACCGCCCGGACCGCGCGACCTTGCTGGTGGTCGGCGACATCGATCCCGCCGCCATGGAGGCGGAGATCCGCCGACGCTTCGAGGACTGGAAGCCGGTCGGACCTGCCGTGGCCGAGCCGGATCTGGGCCAGCCGCTCAAGCGCGGCGTCGGCGCCGATGTCGTCAAGGTTCCGGGCGCCAACACCAAGATCTATCTCAGCTGGATCCGTCCCTTCGACGCCGCGCCCGACAGCTATGCCAAGCGGCGGCAGACCGCGATCGAATATGTCGGCCTGTCCGTGCTCAAGCGTCGCCTCCAGGCCCTGTCGCGCAAGGCCAGTCCGCCCTTCATCGCCGCCGATGTCGGCTTGCAGGACCTCTATGAATCGGCCCGCGCCAGCCTGCTGTCCGCCGATGTCGAGGCCGGGGCCTGGGACAAGGGCCTGGCCGCGCTCGACCAGGAACAGCGCCGTCTCGTGCAGTTCGGCGCGCAACAGGCCGAGGTTGACCGCGAGGTGGCGGAATATCGTTCCGCCCTGCAATCGCTGGCCGATGGTGCGGCGACCCGCACCAGCCCGGATCTTGCCGCGATGCTCGCCAACAGTGTCGATGAAAGCAAGGTCTTCACCTCGCCGGCCGACGATCTCGCTCTGTTCGAGCGCATGGTGAAGGGATTGACCGCCGCCGAGGTCAACAAGGCTGTCCAGGCCTTGTTCTCCGGCAGCGGTCCGCGCCTGGTGCTGCAGGGCGCCGAACCGCCGGAACCGGCTGCGGTCGAGAAGGCCTATGCGCAGTCGCAGTCCGTTGCCGTGACCGCGCCGGCCGATGCCGCGGCAGTGGCCTGGCCCTACACGAATTTCGGCAGCCCGGGCACCATCGTCGAGCGCCGCACCGTCGAGGATATCGGCGCGACCATGGTGCGTTTCGCCAATGGCGCCCGCCTTACCGTCAAGCCCACCAAATTCCGGGCCGACGAGATCCAGGTCCGCCTCGATATCGGCCGCGGCCGGCTCGATCTGCCGCATGATCGGCCGATCCCGACCTGGACCGCCCAGGCGGTCGAACTCTCCGGCCTGAAGGCGATCGACTATGACGACATGCAGAAGGTGCTGGCGCCCAAGATCGCCAGCATCGGCTTCTCGCTGGAGGACAATGCCTTCAAGTTCGAGGGCACGACCCGCCCGGCCGACCTTGCCACCCAGCTGCAGATCTTCGCCGCCTATGCCTCCGATCCTGCCTGGCGGCCGGAGGTCTTCGAGCGGATCCGCCAGCTCTATCTCGCCAATCTGCCGCAATATGAGGCGACGGCCGGCGTGGTGGTCAGCCGGGATTTCCAGGGGCTGATCCATTCCGGCGATCCGCGCTGGATCTTCCCCGACCGTCCGCAATTGCTGGCGGCCAAACCCGAGGATTTCCAGAACCTGTTCGCACCGGTCTTTGCCGGGGGCGCCCTCGACATCACCATTGTCGGCGATGTCGGCGTGGATGATGCCATCCGTGAAGTCGCGGCGACCTTCGGTGCCCTGCCGTCCCGTCCGGCGCCGCAGGCACCGGTCGCCGACAAGGCCGGAGCCTTTCCCGCCGTCACGGCCGAACCGGTCGTTCATACCCATTCCGGGCGTCCGGACAATGCCGCCGTGCTGGTGGCCATACCGGTCGGCGACATGCTGTCGGACATCCCGCGCAGCTTCACGGCCGACCTCGCCAGCTCGATCCTGGTCAATCGCCTGATCGACGAGTTCCGCATTGCCGAGGGAGCGACCTACTCTCCCCAGGGCTCGGTCGACCTGTCTTCTTCCCTGCCGGGCTTCGGCTATGTCTATGCCATGGTCGAGACCACGCCGGCCAAGGTCGCTTCCTTCTATGCGCTGGTGGACAAGATCGCCGCGGATCTGGCGGACAAGCCCGTCTCCGCCGACGAACTTGCCCGCGCCCGGGCCCCGAAGATCGAGACGATCCGGCGCCGGCGACAGGAAAACGACTATTGGCTCGGCAAGTTGAGCGGCAGCCAGACCGATCCGCGGCGCCTGGATCTGATCCGCGCCGGCCAGGACGGCTACGACAAGGTCGGCCCCGAGGATATCCGCGTCTTTGCCCAGACCTATTTCAAGCCCGGCAGCGTCTGGAAGCTGACGGTACTGCCGGCCGGGGTTGCCGCAGCGCGCTGAGGCTCGCGGCAAGACACGTCGATCAGGCGCGGGCCTGTTCCTTCCTGGCTGGCACCAGGTCGGCAAAGGCCCGTTCGGCCAGCCTGGCGGTCTCGGTCTCCACCGAGCGATAGGCGGCCAGCAGGTCTTCGCCGAAGGCGGTGAGGCGCGCGCCGCCGCCATGGCTGCCGCCGGCCGAGGTCTCGATGGCGGGCTGGCCGAACATGGTGTTGACCGCGTCGAGCAACAGCCAGGCCCGGCGATAGGACATGCCGAGCTCGCGGCCCGCCGCCGAGATCGAGCCGGCCCGTTTCACCGCCTCCAGCAGGTCCATCTTGCCCGGGCCGAGCCGGGCGTTCTCGTCGAAGGCGATCTTGAGGCGGATGACGGGCGGGCCGGACATGATCGGTCTCCTGAGAGCGTTTTTCGATTTGGCGGAGTGTAATTGCTCCCCCTTGCCTTTGAGGTCACGTAGCCCCTCACCCTTACCCTCTCCCCGCAAGAGGCGGGGCGAGGGGGCGCAGTCGTCGCGAATGCTCCTCCAGCCTTTCATCTCGCCCCACGGTCGGGCGAGATGGCGCGTTTCCAGCATGAGACGGCCGGTCGAAGTCACCCTCTCCCCGCCTCTTGCGGGGAGAGGGTAAGGGTGAGGGGCGGCTCATCCCTGCGTAATTACGACGGAGTCACGGAATCGCAAAGGCGCGTCGAAACAAAGAATTGGAGCAATTCAGCCTTCACACCTCAACGCGTTTTGCTCCAAGGGCAGAGGGTGTGATTGCGATCGCAGGCGAAGCGCCCTATTCAGGAGAATATAGCGTAGTCGGGCATAGGTGAAGGAGCGGGGCGTGCTTTCGCCTGAAGAATGGACGGCCCTGTGGCTCAGCCTCGAGATTGCCGGTCTCGCCACCGTGATTTCGCTGCCCTTCGCGGTCGCCGCCGCCTGGATTCTCGCCCGCCGGCGTTTTCCCGGCAAGGCGCTGTTCGACGCCCTCGTCCATCTGCCGCTGGTGCTGCCGCCGGTGGTCACCGGCTACGTCCTGCTGGTGATGCTGGGGCGCAACGGCCTGATCGGTTCCTTCCTCGCTTCGCATCTCGGCATCGTCTTCGCCTTCCGCTGGACCGGGGCTGCCATTGCCTGCGCCGTAATGGGCTTTCCCTTGATGGTGCGCGCCATCCGCCTCGCCATCGAGGCGGTGGATCCCCGGCTCGAATCGGCGGCCGGCACGCTCGGGGCCAATCCCTTCTTTTCCTTCGTCACGGTGACGCTGCCCCTCGCCATTCCCGGCATCATCGCCGGCATGGTGCTGGCCTTCGCCAAGGCGCTGGGTGAGTTCGGCGCCACCATCACCTTCGTCTCCAACATTCCCGGCGAGACGCAGACCCTGTCGGCCGCGATCTATACGGCGCTGCAGGATCCCTATGGCGAGGGCACCGTGATCCGCCTGACCCTGGTCTCGGTGATCATGGCCTTCGGCGCGCTGATCATCTCCGAGGCGATGGCCCGGCGCGCCCGCTCGCGGCTCGGGCAGGCGGCGCAGGGCTGAGGACGAGCCCGCCTCTCGGTCTTGCAATGGACAGCGGGAAACGACACCAGTAGGGCCAGGACGATTCTTCGGAGACGCAAAGTGAGCCTCGAAACGCCCGACAAGCAGCCGGTCAAAGGCCCCGCTTCGTATTTTCCCTCCATCGAGAAGACATACGGCCAGCCGATCGCGCATTGGCTGGCGTTGATCGAGGGCAAGCGCGGCACCAAGCATATGGAAATCGTCAACTGGCTCAAGGACGAGTTCAAGCTCGGCCATGGCCACGCCAATGCCCTGGTGGCCTACGCCCTCGCCAAGGATGGCAAGGCGGACTGACGAGCTGTCTTCATGCGATAAGCGGCATGATTGAAGGGCGAATAGGGGGCACCGCATGACGACCCTGCGTAGGGCCAATCCGCAGGATGCTGCCAAGCTCGGCGCCTTGCATGTCGCTTCGTGGCGGGAGACCTATGCCGGTCTGATGCCCGATGCCATGCTTGCGAAGCTGTCGGTGAGGGCGCGTTCGGCGATGTGGACCAGGATCCTCGCTGATCCGCCTGCCGTCGGCAATGTCGCCGTCTATGTGGCTGAGGACGGTGGCGATATCGTCGGCCTGGGCTCATGTGGCTGGCAGCGTGACCAGGACCTCGGGGATCGGGGTTTCGACGCGGAAATCGGCGCCATCTACATCCTGCGGTCGCATCAACGCGGCGGTATCGGCCGCGCCTTGATGCGTGAAATGGCGCGGGCGCTGCACGCCTATGGCCTCCGGGCCGTCTCGTTGTGGGTTCTGCGCGGGAATATCACGGCCCGCTCGTTCTATGAGCGCCAAGGGGGCGAATGGGTCGCCGAGAAAGAAGATAGGCGGGGGCGCTTCGTTCTCGTCGAGGATGCCTATGGATGGCGCGATCTCGCGCATCTCGCCGACCCCTGATCGGGATTGCCGGTGCAGCCGCAATGCCGGCGCAGGAAGGCGCCGGCACAAAATCCGATTCAATCCGCCCCGATTCTGCGCTAGGCCTTGGCGATGGCTTCTTCGGCACCGCTTCTTCAGGTTCGCGACCTTTCCGTGGCTTTCCGGACGGAGGGACAGCCGGAACTGGCGGTCGACAAGGTCTCCTTCAGCCTCGACAAGGGCGAGACCCTGGCGCTGGTGGGCGAATCGGGCTCGGGCAAGTCGGTCACGGCCCTGTCGATCGTGCAGCTGCTCAACTATCCCGCCGCCTCCCACCCCTCGGGCGAAGTGCTGTTTCGCGGTGAAAACCTGGTTGGCGCCCCGGAAAGGACGCTGCAGCGCGTGCGAGGCGCCGACATCACCATGGTGTTCCAGGAGCCGATGACCTCGCTCAACCCGCTCCACACCATCGAGCGGCAGGTCGGCGAGATCCTCAGCGTGCATCGCGGCCTGTCGAAGAAGGAGGCGCGCGCGCGGTCGCTGGAACTCCTGACCCAGGTCGGCATCCGTGAGCCGGAAAAGCGCCTCGATGCCTATCCTCACCAGCTCTCCGGCGGCCAGCGCCAGCGTGTGATGATCGCCATGGCGCTCGCCAACGATCCCGACCTGCTGATCGCGGACGAGCCTACCACGGCGCTCGATGTCACCGTCCAGGCTCAGATCCTCGCGCTCTTGAAGGAGATGCAGGCCAGGACCGGCATGGCCATGCTGTTCATCACCCATGACCTGTCGATCGTGCGCAAGCTCGCCGATCGGGTCTGCGTGATGCTGAAGGGACGGATCGTCGATGCCGGCCCGACTGGGCAGGTCTTCGCCAATCCGACCAGCGACTATACCAGGCGGCTGCTGGCGGCCGAGCCCAAGGGCAAGGCCACGCCCTTCGATCCCGAAGCCCGCACCATCGTTTCTGCCGACGATCTCAAGGTCTGGTTCCCTGTAAGGGCCGGGCTGATGCGCAGCACGGTCGGTCACGTCAAGGCGGTGGATGGCGTCAGCCTCGCGGTGAAGGAAGGCCAGACCCTCGGCGTCGTCGGTGAATCCGGCTCGGGCAAGACCACGCTTGGCCTCGCCCTGTTACGGCTGATCTCCTCGACCGGGCCGATCGCCTATCTCGGCAAGCCGATCCAGGGCCTCGACCGGCGGGCGATGATCCCGCTGCGCAAGGAGATGCAGATCGTCTTCCAGGATCCCTATGGCTCGCTCTCGCCGCGCCTGTCGGTGGCCGAGATCGTCGAGGAGGGGCTGCTGGTCCTGGGGCGGCGGCTCGGTCCCGCCGAGCAGCGCGCCGCCATCGAGCGGCTGCTGGCCGCGCTGGGGCTCGACCCTGCCCTGGCCGATCGGATCGAGACGATGCTGACCAAGCTCGGCCGGCGCGCCAGCCTGGACGAGGCATTGCGCCAACTCGGCCTGGGCGAAACGGCCATCGAATTGGTCGAGGAGGGGCTGCGCCGGCTCGGCTGGGGCATGGACCCGGCCAAGAGGCGGCAAGCGGTCGCCCGGGCGCTTGCCGATGTCGGCCTTGATGCCAAGGCGATGGACCGCTATCCGCATGAATTCTCCGGCGGGCAGCGCCAGCGCATCGCCATTGCGCGCGCCATGGTGCTGCAGCCGAAATTCCTGGTGCTGGACGAGCCGACCTCGGCGCTCGACATGTCGGTGCAGGCCCAGATCGTCGACCTGCTGCGCGAGCTGCAGCAGCGTCACAGACTGGCCTATCTCTTCATCAGCCACGATCTGAAGGTGGTGCGGGCGCTCGCCAACGAGGTGATGGTGATGCAGGCCGGCAAGATTGTCGAGCACGGCCCGGCCAGCGAGATCTTCGAGCGCCCGCGCGAGGACTATACCAAGGCGCTGTTCGCCGCCGCCTTCGCCATGGCGGCCGCGCCGGAGGGCGTGGTCGGGCAGTAGGGGGCGCTATTCTCCCCTCATCCCTTCAATTTCTCCTGCAACGCCTTCCAGCCGGCAGCAAACACATGGGTCGAGACGATCTCGACATATTTGCCGGCATCGGCGGGTGCCTCGTCGAAGGTCGCACTCCATTCGGCGAAGGTGCGGTTGCCGTCGGTGATGGGGATCAGGCGGATGACGGCCACGTAGTTCTCGACCGGGAAGGCCGGCTTGACGAAATTATAGCTGAGCGTGTGCCCGGCATCGTCGAGCGCCAGCAGGCGCTCGCGCACATGGGCGCCATCGGTGAGATGGAAGGAGCGGATGGAACCGACGGCATCGGCGCTGCGGCCATCCTCGATCTCGCTCGAGGCGATGGCGGGATGCCAGTCCGGCAGGGCGTTGAAGTCGCGCACGGTCTTCCACACGGTTTCGATCGGCGCGTCGATCACCGCGCTCGCATAGGCCTTGGCCATGGTCTCCCCCTATTTACTGATGTTGAGGTTCTTGAACGCCTGCGTCTGGGCGACCAGGGCTTTTTCCACCGGCAGGCGCTCCATGCTGGAGGCACCGTAGAAGCCGTGGCAGCCCGGGCAGTTCGCCAGGATGAAGCGGGCATCCTCCGGTTCGGCGATCGGCCCGCCATGGCAGAGCACGATGATCTCGGGCGAGACCTCGCGCGCGGCGGCGGCGATGGCGTTGATCTCAGCCACGCAACCTTCCAGGGTGAGCGCGGTATCGGCGCCGATCGAGCCGCCCGTGGTCAGGCCCATATGGGCGACGATGATGTCGGCCCCGGCCCGCGCCATGGCACGGGCATCGTCCGGGTTGAAGACATAGGGCGTGGTGAGCAGGTCCTTCTCGCGCGCCAGGCGGATGAGATCGACCTCCAGGCCGTAGCCCATGCCGGTCTCCTCCAGATTGGCCCTGAACTTGCCGTCGATCAGACCCACGGTCGGGAAATTCTGGATGCCGGCAAAGCCCATCGCCTTGAGCCCATCGAGGAAGGGGCCGAACTGGCAGAAGGGGTCGGTGCCGTTGACGCCGGCAAGCACGGGCGTGTGCTTGACCACTGGCAGCACTTCGCGCGCCATGTCGACCACGATCTCGTTGGCATTGCCATAAGCGAGCAAGCCTGCCAGCGAGCCACGGCCGGCCATGCGGTAGCGGCCGGAATTGTAGATCACGATCAGGTCGATGCCGCCGGCTTCCTCGCATTTGGCCGAAAGGCCGGTGCCGGCGCCGCCGCCGATGATCGGCCGTCCCTGCGCGATCATGCCGCGGAACCTTGCCAGGATCCTCTCGCGCTCGCTTCCAGCCATATCAATGCTCTCCGATAATACTCTTGAAATTCGCCAGCAGCGCCTGCACGAAGGCCGGATCGTTCACCCCGGCGGGTACGCGGATGAGCTGGCGCCGGGGTGTCTGCTGGATCGTCGCTTCCAGCGCCGCGAACAGGGCTGCATCGGCCTGCGGGTCATGGAAGGGCATGTCGGGCGCATCGAGGAGCGAAACCCCGCCCTCGGGAATGAGGAAGCGCACCTCGCCCTCGCACTGGTTGAGCTTGTTGCCGATCCAGCGGCCCATTTCGGCATTCTCCGCTGCCGTGGTGCGCATCAGCGTGACCTGCGGGTTGTGGACATAGAGGTTGCGGCCGCGATAGCGCTCCGGCACGCTGTCGAGCGCGCCGAAATTGACCATGTCGAGCGCGCCGCAGGAGCCGACATAGGGCACCTTAGTGCGGGCGATGGCGTCGAAGCGGTCCTCGGTCGCCGCCAGCACGCCGCCGAACAGCAGGTCGCAGACCTCGGTGGTGGTGACGTCGAGCACGCCGGCGATCAGGCCGGAATCGACCAGCTTCTCCATCGATTGGCCGCCGGTGCCGGTGGCGTGGAAGACGAGGCAGTCATAGTCGGCGGCAAGATCGGCCACCAGCTGGTTCACGCAGGGCGTCGTCACCCCGAACATGGTGAGGCCGACGGCCGGCTTATCGTCGACCTCGGCGGCCGCCTCGGCCCGCCCCCGTGCCATGCCGGCCATGGCATTGGCGGCATTGGTCATCACCACGCGGGAGATGCGGTTGAGCCCGGCCACATCCGTCACCGAATGCATCATGGTGATGTCGGTCGGGCCGACATAGGCGGCGACATTGCCCGAAGCGACGGTGGACACCATCAGCTTGGGCGTGCCGACCGGCAATTCGCGCATGGCGGGGGCAACGAGGGCGGTGCCGCCCGAGCCGCCGAGGCCGATCAGGCCGGCGACATCGTCCCGTGTTGCGACGAAGCGCGCAAAGGCGAGCGCCATGGCGCTGACGGCCGAACCGCGGTCGCCGGTGAACACGGCCTCCGCCCCGCCGGGATGGCTGGCCGCGACGGTTGCGGGCGGGACCTCGACCTCGCTGGCGGCGCCGCCGGTGGAAAGGTCGACCCTGATAACATCGAGGCCATGGGCACGGATGCGGTCCGCCACGAAATTGAGCTCGGTTCCCTTGGTATCGAAGGTACCCGCCACATAGACGCTCGACCCGGCCATCCCTGCGCTCCCAATTGTCTTATCATTGTGGCGGGACGCTAGCACGGACGCAGTGAGCGCGTTAAGAGCGGATGGATGGGCAAGCAGGCGTTTCACCCCTCATCCCCCTGCCGGGACCTTCTCCCGCAAGGGGAGAAGGGGCTCGATTGGTTAGGCAGAACACAAGGGCGTCCTCGAAAACACGGCAGCGCCGACTGAAAAAATCCCTTCTCCCCTTGCGGGAGAAGGTCCCGGCAGGGGGATGAGGGGTCTCTCCGTCATCTATCGCCTGTTTCCATCAACTACCAAAAAGAAGAGGACGCCATGGCCGTGCTGCGCATCGTCGCCAATCTCGCCGTCTCGGACCCGCAGGCAGCCCGTGCCTTCTACCAGGACCTGCTCGGGCTGGAGGTGGTGATGGACCATGGCTGGATCCTTACTTTTGCCGGCCAGGGCCTACAGACACCCCAGCTCAGCCTCGCCAGCGAGGGTGGCAACGGCACGCCGGTGCCCGATCTTTCATTCGAGGTCGATGATGTCGACGTGGTCCATGCCCGCGCCCGGGCCGCCGGCCACGCGATCGTCTACGGCCCAGCCGACGAGCCCTGGGGCGTCCGGCGTTTCTTCCTGCGCGACCCGCTCGGCCGCCTCCTCAACATCCTCTCGCATGCCGGGTGAGGCAGAGACGGGATTGCGACGCGATGGATTGGAGAACGCGACGCCGGCCAACCCTTCTCCCCGTCCTTACGGGGAGAAGGTGAGGATGAGGGGCAGCACATTGTTTGCATATAACAGGGCGTTGCTTAGCCCCTCACCTTTATCTTCTCCCCGGAAGGACGGGGCGAGGAGGCACCTGCGTCGAGCTTGTTAGGCATCGGATCATCTCGCCCAATCTTTCCCAACCTATGAAAAGCCGTCATGGCCTCAATAGACCTCGGCGTAGCGGCGGCAGATTTCGGCATCCGACCAGGCCGACGTCATCTCGATCTCGGCGCGCTTCATGGCCAGGAAGCCCTGGATGATCTCGGGATTGAACCAGTCTTGTACGATTGAATCGTGCATGAAGGCGTTAAGCGCGTCAGGCAGGGTCTCGGGAAGGCGCCGAAGGCCGAGGCGTTCGCGTTCGGAGGCCGGCAGCGTGTCGGGATCGTTGGCGATCAGTGGCGGCTGCGCCAGTCCTTCCCGAATGCCCGCCAGCCCGGCGCGGATCATCACGCCCAGGGCCCAATAGGGGCTGGCCGTGTTGTCGGCCGCGCGATATTCGAGATTGAAGGCCTTGGCGATATTGGCGCCGGGCGTTTCCGCTGTCGGGCAGATGCGTACCGAGGCTTCGCGATTGAGGGCACCGAAAGCCGTGTAGGCCGCGCTCCAGTGATGGGGACGCAGGCGGAAATAGGACACCACGCTCGGGGCGGTCAGCGCCACCAAAGCGGGCATATGCCGGACCAGTCCCGCGACGAACTGGCCGGTGGCTTCCGAGACGCGCCCCGGCCGCGCCGGATCGAAGCTGGCGGGGGTCCCGTCCGCGCTCCGGAAGGAGAAATGGATGTGGAGGCCGTTGCCGACTCCGTCCGGCGTGGATTTGGGCACGAAGGTCGAGCGCAGGCCGCAGCAGCGGGCGACCTCGCGCGTCACTTCCCGGATCACCACGGCCCGATCAGCAGCGGCAACGGCGTCGGCCGGGCCGCAGACGATTTCGAACTGGTCCCGGCCGTATTCGGCGAGCACCATTTCGGGCTCCGCATCGGCTTCGCGCAGGGCAGCCATCAGCAGGGGGCCGAAGGGATCGGCCCGGCGCATCGAGGCCAGCGAGAAGGAGGGCGCATGCTCCCAGGCCGCGCCCTCGATCTGGAATTCCATTTCGAAGGCGGCCGTAACCTTGAGGCCGGTTTCCGCCTCGAAATCGGCAAGCGCCGCCTTCAGGAAGGAGCGCCCGCAGCCATGCCAGGGCGTGCCGTCGAGCGTGGTGATGTCGCACAGGACGCCATTGAGAGGCGTCTTGCCCGGCAGGCCCGAGACCCGGAAGCGGCTGGCCTCGTCTGGCATCAGGCGCAGATCGCCCGCCGATCCCCAGGGATTGTCCGCCGGGATGCTGTCGAACGGCGTCAGGGCCAGGTTCGCCGGCACCCAGCCGCAGCCCTTGCGCATGGCCGCTTCTCCCGCCGCCGCCGGAATCCAGCGCCCGCGCGTCAGGCCGATCATGTCGGTGGTGAGGAGGGCGACGAGTTCGTCGCCGGATAGGTTCTGGTCCTGGCTCATGCCGACAATCCGTTCAGGCGCCGAACCACCTCGTCGGTATCGCTGACCCAGCAATAGCCGCCCATGGCCGAGAGGGCAGCCCGATGCCTCTCTTCCGAATAGGTGCTGCAGGCATCCTGCACCAGCGTGACGAGGTAGCCCCGGTCGGCGCCGTCGCGCACCGCCATGTCGACGCACTGGTCGGTGAGCTGGCCGGCGATCACCAGATTATGCGTATCCAAGTTCCTCAGCACATAGTCGATATTGGTGGAGTTGAAGACGCCCGAGGAGGATTTGGGCAGTACGATCTCGTTGTCGATCGGCTGCAACTCGTCGATGACGTCGCCATTGGGATCGTCGACCGCGATGTGGATCGGCGTCAGCTTGTGGTCGAGCGAGCGGTCGCGGCCGTCCTTGGTCAGGCTGCGGATGATGGTGTGCAGCACATTCGCCCCGCCCGCGCGGGCGGCGGCGAGCAGGCGCTGCTGGTTGGGCACGACGAGCTCGCGGTTGCGCTTGTAGAAATAGCTGTCCGGATCGGCGTCGGGATGGGCTGGGTCTCGGCCCGGGATGGTCCAGATCTTCTGCACATCGACGAACAGGATCGATGTCCTGCCCGGAAGGAAGGCGGAATCCCGGCTGGCGGACGTCGGCATGGGTGGCTCCTCTCAATCGGCCTGTCTTTGTAACGGGAGCCGGAGCGCGCGGATGCGCCCCAACTGGATTGGCGTCAGCTCTTGCTGGGCGCGCCCAGCTCGCCGGCGAGGCGGTTGCCGATGCTGCGCACCATGCTCGGCGCGCACAGCGTGACCAGCAATCCCAGGACGCACCAGCCCAGCGCCAGCACCGGTGCCGCGAAGGGATCGAACGGGCCGACGAGGTTGAAATAGAGCGCGGTTACGATCACGGCCATGCCGAGGAGGGGAATGATGAGTTCCCATTTGGGAATGGCGACCTGTCCGCTGAGGATCAGCCTGGTAACGCCGACCTCGACCATCAGATAGACCACCATCAGGCAGACCGAGCCGATGATGGCGAAGTGGAAATAGGCATCGATGGCGAGGTCCCCCGTGCCGATATTCGGGCGGCCGGTGAGATAGGCGATGAGATCGACGATGGCCGTCACCGCCAGCACCACCCATACGGCGTTGCGTGGCTGGCCGTGCCGGCTGTCGAGCGCGCCGAGGATTCGGGGGCCGAAGCCGTCCCGGGACAGGGCGAACAACAGGCGGCTGGCGGTGGCGACGGAGGAAAGATGCGAGCCGAAGGCGGCTAGGACGGCCGAGAAGATCAGAATCAACGCTACCGGCCGGCCGAGATAGGTCTCGGCCAGGGTGCCGAGCGTGTTGCCGGAGCCCTTGAAGGCCGCAAGGCCCGCCG
This sequence comes from Labrys sp. E2SS-1L, assembly GCF_057073705.1. Lineage (NCBI taxonomy): Bacteria > Pseudomonadati > Pseudomonadota > Alphaproteobacteria > Hyphomicrobiales > Xanthobacteraceae > Labrys > Labrys sp. E2SS-1L. The sequence goes on from NZ_CP172712.1 coordinate 1,603,100, forward strand.
CATCCGTGCCGAAGCCGATGGTCTGGGCGAACATCACGATGACGAAGAGGGCGCCCGTCAGCACGACCGAACCGAGCAAGGCGAGGGGGATGTTGCGCTTGGGATCGTCGGTCTCCTCGCCCAGCGTCGCGCAGCCTTCGAAGCCGGCCCAGGACAGGAAGGCGGCCACCACGGCGGCAGCGACAGCCTGGAAGCCGACACCATCCAGGCTGAAGCTGGAGAAGTCGACATGGGTCGTCGGCGCGCCGCCCTTGGCGAAGATCGTCGCGGTGAGGATGATCATGAAGACGATGCCGATGCCCTCGACCAGCAGCAGGACCTTGGAGATGGTGCGGGTGTCGCGCGTGCTGAAATAGACGGAAAGCAGGGCTCCGGCGAGGGCCGGCACGATCCAGGGCAGCTGGTAGGGCTTGTCAGCGCCGTGCTGCAGGGCGGCCAGCAAGGCGTTCGCGAAGGCGCCCAGCGCCGCCAGCGTGCAGATCGAGAAGAAGACATAGGTGCCGAGCAGGGCAAAACCGGAAAAGAAGCCGGCGCGGGGCCCGACGGTCGCGCCGACCAGGGCATAGGCACTACCGGCATGGTTGTAGTAGCGGGTCAGCCGGATGAAGCCATAGGCGATCAGCGCCACGCCGACTAGGCCGAAGACGAAGACGAGGGGGATGGCCTTGCCGACGGAATCGATCAGCCCCTGACCGTTGCCGCCCATCGCCAGGGTCGGTCCCATCAATCCCAGGGAGAGCGCCAGGGCCTCCCACAATTTCAGCTTGCGTGATGTCTTCCCGTCATTCCCGCTCATGCTACCCCACAGTTTCAGGACACGCGGCGCGCCGGCATGGCGTGCGACGAGGCCATGATGTTTTCGGATGGACGACAGCCGTCATTGTTTGCGCGCGGCATGACTGCCGAAGCCACGCGCATTGTGCGGACAGAATTCGTGGAACGCGGAAACGGCAGGCCGGGGACCAGGATCCCCGCGTATCGCTTGCTTTTTCGCACGAGCTGCTTGCTGAAAGCGAAGAAAGCATCGCAGGCCATGCCTGTCAATATTTTTTCATATTTGACGGGCAATCGATATTTATGTCAAAACTATAACATAACGAGGGCCGCCGATCATGCCTCTGAAAGACCTGCTGACGCAGAGCGGACTCAACCTCACGCCGGCCGAGGGCAAGATCGTGCAGGCCCTGCTGGCCGACTATCCGACCTCAGGCCTGGGGACGGCCTCCAACCTCGCCAAGCGGGCCGGCGTCAGCGATCCGACCGTGGCGCGGCTATCCGCCAAGCTGGGCTTCGAGAGCTTCGCCGATTTGCAGGCCATGCTGATCACCGAAATCGAGGCGAGGCTGCAATCGCCCTTGCTGATGTTCGAAACCAAGCGGACGGCCGGCGACGGCCCGGCCACGGTACAGACCTATCTTCAGTCGGTCGCCCATCGCGTTGCCGAGACCGAAACGGCGGTGCCGGCGCAGAACTACGACCAGGCCGTGGATCTCATCATGGCGGCGAAGGGGCGGGTGCTGCTGCTCGGCGGCCGTTTCAGCCGGCATCTGGCCGGCATCCTCGCGGGCTATCTCGGCCAGTTCCGGGGGCAGGTGACGGACCTCGCGCGCTTTTCGGCCGAAAGCTTCGACCTCCTGCTGGAACTCGGCAGTCGCGACGTGCTGATCGTCTTCGACTACCGCCGCTACCAGACCGACATCGTCCGCTTTGCCACCCAGGCGGCCGAGCGCGGTGTCAGGCTGATCCTGTTCACCGATCAATGGCTGTCGCCGGTGGCTGAAAAGGCCGAGGTTGTCTTCATCGCGCCGAGCGAGGTGAATTCGCCTTATGACACGCTGGTGCCGGCCCTCGCCCAGTTGGAGGCCCTGTCCCTGCACGCCGTCATGCGCAGCGGCGATGCCGTCAAGCGGCGCATCCAGGCGCTTGAGGACATTCGCAGCAGCGTTGGCGTCACGGTCAGCGAAAAGGGCGCGCAACAACCTATCCCCAATGATGTCCAGGACCATTGAATGCCGAATTCCCGGATGCAGCACGAGCCCGCCCTCGACCATGCCGATTGGCCGCCTGCCCTCGAGATCGTCAACCAAGCAGGGCGTTCGCCGATCGTGCTGATCTGCGAGCATGCCTCCAACCATATGCCGGCCGAGTATGGCGGGCTGGGCCTGGGGCCGGTGGATCTGGGCCGGCATATCGCCTGGGATGTCGGCGCGGCAGAGGTCACACGCCATCTGGCGCGCCTGCTCGACGCGCCCGCTTTCCTGGCCGGCTATTCGCGCCTGCTGATCGATTTGAACCGGCCGCTCGGCGCTGCGAGCAGCATCCCGTTGGTGTCGGAGGCGACACCGATTCCCGGCAATCACGACCTTGCTCCCGCCGAGCGGGAGCGGCGTGAGGCCGTGATGTTCCAACCCTTCCATCGGGGCGTGGCGCACTTTCTCGATGCCCGGCAGGCGCGCGGGGAGGGGAGTGTGATCGTGGCGATCCACTCCTATACCCCGGTCTTCCATGGGAAACAGCGCCCCTGGCATGCCGGGGTGCTGTTCGCGCAGGCGGCCTCGATGGGCCAAAAGGTGATCGAGGCGCTGCGAGCCGCGGCACCCGGGCTGCTGGTCGAGGCCAATGTGCCCTATGTCATCGACGGCAACGACTACGCCATCCCTGTTCATGGCGACCAGCGCGGCCATCCGGCCATCCTGATCGAGATCCGCAACGACCTGATCGCCACACCCGATGGGGCGGAGCGCTGGGCCGGCTATCTGGCGGGCGCGCTGTCGGCCTGAACGGTGCCATCCGCCAGGAAGCGGTCGACCACGCGCTGCAACAGCGGGGCATAGTCGCCGAAGCGGCGGGTCTGCAGGCCGGCGACCTTGCCGGCTTCGTCCCAGAGCCGGACCCGCACGGCCTCCTTGTAGAAGGGACTGGAGCGGAATTGCGCAATCTCGGTCGCGCTCATCGGGCCGCCCTGCAGCTGTAACGTATGGCGCGAGGCGGGAGAGAGCTTGGCATCATAGCTCGGATCGGTGGCGCACAGATAGCGCTTGGCCGCCACATGCAGCCGCACGCATTCGGTGACGACCTTGGGGAAGAAGGGCGCCAGCACCTCGGCGCCGGCATCGTCATGATGCTTGTCCTCGGTGTCGTCGGGCGAATAGGCGCCGAACTCGCTGGTGAAATGGCCGACATCATGCAGCAAAGCGGCGGCGACCAGTTCGTCGCTGGCACCTTCCTGCTCGGCGAACCAGGCGCCCTGCAGCATGTGCTCGGCCATGGTCACGGGCTCGCCGAGATATTCCTCGGCGCCCCGCCGCTCGAAGATGTCGGCGAGGAAGGGCACGATGGTGGCGGCGTCGAGAGTTGGCGTGGTCATTCGGCGGCCTCCCGGCGGGTTTCGGCCCGGATGGCCGCGAGGGTGGAGAGCAGGCCGTCCTTGTCGGCATAGCAGCCCTGGAGCCAGCGCTTGCCGCTGCCCGAGAAAGCCTTGCGGGCATGCATGACGCGGGTGTTGTCGACGATGAAGAGTTCGCCCGGCCTGAGCTTGAAGCTCACTTCCATGGCGGGATCTTCCAGGATCTCGGCAAAGAGCCGATAGGCGGCATAGAAGGCGGCCATTTCCTCATAGGGTACGTCGGTGAAGGCGGCGGCCGAGCGGTTGTTGAAGCGGATGGCGATCATCTCGCCATCGGGGCCGAGTTCGATGAAGGGACGCTTGGAGCGCAGGCACACGCCCGAGGAGCCGGCATATTCGAAGCGCACGGCATGGCGGCTCAGCAAGTCGAAAGCCTTGGGATCCTCGGCCTGCAGGCGCCTGGCCACGGCGAAGCCGTCGACCACGATGGAATCGCCGCCCTCGACGGAGTTTTCCAGGCAGGCCAGCAATTGCAGCGTCGGCACCGGGTCGCGATAGGGATTGTCGGTATGGGCTTGCAGGCCGAGATTGGTGTAAGCGAGGTTGGTCGGGTTGACCTCGGCCCGTACCTCGAACCAGCGGCCATAATTGGTCTCGCGCACATAGCCGAACAGGTCGGCGACCTCGCACAATCCGCCCGAATGGGTCGGCATATCAGTCACCACGGCAAAGCCAAGGCGCTCGACCGCGCCGAGCCAGGCGCCGAGCGCGGCCCGGTCCTGGCGCAGACGGTCATAGGAGGCGGTGGGAACCTGGCCCTGCAGGCCGGCGTCCCAGGGCTCGATCTCAGGGCCGAGCCAGCCATTCCCGGCGGGAGCCGGCTTGTCGTAGCCGTGCTCGCGCAGCCAGAAGGCGGGAAACACGGCCTGGTGCTGCTCGGGGGCGAAGGTGATGGCGATATCGCCCCCGGCGGTGAGTTCGGCCGAGGCGATCACTGTATCGGCCGGAATGTCGAGCACCGTGATCAGGCGCTGGCCATTGGCGCTGCTGCGGGTGCGGGGATCGAGGGCATTGTCGCGCAGCCAGATCGCGTGGAAGCGAGCGCTTTCGCCATCGCTCCAGCGCACACGCAGGGCACGCCCTTTGTCCAGGATTTCAACTGTTTCCGCCTTCATCGCATGGCCTCCCGTCTGGATCGCAGCCATTGTGCGGAAGCCTCTGTCATCGTACAAACAATGAAAAATGTGCAGATGACATCATTTCCATTATGGCAGAATCATCCCGCCTTCCGCCGCTCGCCTGGCTGCGCACCTTCGAAGCCTGCGCCCGCCACCTCAATTTCACGGCGGCCGGCGAGGAACTCGGCCTGACCCAGGCCGCCGTCAGCCAGCATATCCGCAACCTGGAGGCCGAACTCGGTGCCGCGCTGTTCACGCGCCAGCGGAGGGGCGTGGAACTGACGCCGGAGGCCGGCGCCTATCTGCCCCATATCCAGGGGGTGTTCAGGGCGCTTGCGCGCAGCACCACAGAATTGTTCGGTCGGCGCGGCGGCCAGACGGTCGACCTGCGCTGCCCGATCTCCTTTGCCCTGCTCTGGCTGGCGCCGCGTGTCCCGGCCTTTGCTGCCGCCTTTCCGCAGATCCGCCTGGCGCTATCGACCGTGCATGTCCCGGCCGACTATGCCGATGATCGCGAAGGCTTCGACATCCGTTTCGGTATGGGGGCGTTCGAAGGACGTGACAGCCATCGCCTGACCTGGGAACGCCTGGTGCCGGCGGCGGCGCCTGCACTGCTGGGAGGTCTGCCGGATCTCCGGCACTGGACACGCCTGCCCCTGCTCTCGGTCGCCGGCGGCCGGGAGATGTGGCCGGACTGGTTCGCCCGGGCCGGCATCGGGGCGCCGGGCCGGCCAGCCTTGGTCTTCGACAGTTTCGTGGTGGCGCTGGAAGCAGCCAAGGCCGGAGCGGGGGTGGTACTGGCCTCGCGGCCCCTGGCGGATGCGACCCTGGCGGAAGGCCTGCTCCGGTCGCTGTCGGACATCGAGCTTGCCGGCGAGCGCGGCCATTTCGTCACCAGCCCGGCCGGGCGGGCGCTCGCACCGCATGAGCAGGCCGTACTGGACTGGATCCTGCACGAGGCAAGGCCCCGGGCCTGAGCGCGTCAGGAAAGGGCGGTCCGCAGGCCCCTGTTGTCTTCGCGAGCTTCCCAGGACGGTCCGGTCGGCCCGCCAGAGCGAGACGTGCCGCCGGGAGGCTTCGTATCCAGATTGCCGGGCACTTTCGTGGAGGCGAACGGGTCGCCCGACCGGCCATTGCCGACCCAGTCGGTGAATTGCAGGAGCTGGGCGAGGCTGGCAGGGCCTGGACCTGCCGGCAGCCAGCGGCGCAATTCATAGGGATTGACCGTCATGTAGCGGACCGTGAAACCTTGCGCCTTGCCCGCCTCGCGCCAATCGGCCACCAGACGCAGCCAATCCGCATAAGGTATATGCAGAGACAATAATTCTTCGAGGAACGGGTAATGTGTTCTCGTAACTCGGGGAAGAAACAGGAAATGCATAGTATTCCCCCGTAGATTTGAGAGACGATTCGAACTTATCTGTCGGGCAGCATACCCCGTAATTTCCTACCTCTGAAAGTTGCCCAGACGGATTAGAGAATTAAACCGTTCGCTTAATACTTGTTGGTTATAGTGGTGTGGCGCTTTGCGGCGCCATGATAGTCAACGGTATTAAGTTGCGAGGAGATACGCGACCTGGAGTTGTGCCCAGGCGGCGCGGCAGGGCCCGCCGGCCCGAATCACGGCCCTGGCGCCGGAGCTCGCAGGCCGGATGGTTGCGACAGTAACGACCATGAAAAGACGATCATCGCGCTGGCGCGAACGCTTTCTCTACTGAGCATGGATCTGTTCCAATGCTTTGTTTCGATGTGTTTTGGTGAGGCCTGCCGAACGCGATGAACCCCGGAGCAAAACGCGTTCAAGTGCGGGCGCTCGCTTGCTCTAACTCTCTGGTTCGACGCGTCTTTGCGGCTGTTGATGATTCCATCAAATCGCAAAACGTTCCGGGGGGCTTTAGGCGGACGGTGCGGGCATGCTATCGGGAGAGCCGCCCGCTGCCCACCCAGGAGGCTTCCGTTGCCGATCGATCTCAATGGACTTGGAAACCTGTTCATCCTCTATGGCATCAACTGCCTGGGGGCCCTCGTGATCATGCTGGTCGGCTGGTGGGCCGCCGGCATGCTGGAGCGTCTGACGACCAGGGCCCTCACCGCGACATCGCGCATGGATCCGATCGTCACCGCCTTCCTGTCGAGCCTGGTGCGCTATGGCGTGCTGGTGCTGATCTTCATCCTGATCCTGCAGGTGATCGGCATCCAGGCCACCAGCCTCGTCGCCGTGCTGGGTGCCGCTTCGCTGGCCATCGGCCTGGCTTTGCAGGGCACGCTTTCCAATATGGCGGCCGGCGTGATGCTGCTGCTGTTCCGGCCTTTCCAGCTCGGCGACAGCATCGAGGTGGCCGGTAAGGCCGGCACGGTCAAGAACCTCAACCTGTTCATGACCGAACTCGCCAGCGGCGACAATGTGCAGGTTCTGATTCCGAACGGGCAGGTCTGGGGCTCTCCGATCACCAATGTCTCGGCCTATCCCACCCGCAGCGTCAATGTGAAGGTGCCCGTGCCCTATGGCGGCAATGCCGAGGCGGTGTCGGGAGCGATCCGCGATTTCCTCAGCCGCGACGGCCGGGTGCTGCCGCTGCCGGCAGCCTCGATCGTGTTGTCCGGCTTCACCGAAAAGGGCGTCGACATCGCCGTCCAGGCCTGGGCCAAGGCCGGCGATGCCAATGACCTCAAGGCCGAGATCCTGCAGCGGGCCTCGACGGCCCTGGAGGCCGCCGCATCCGCGGCCTGATCGCTCGCTCCGCGATCACTTCTGCGCAGCGCGCCGTTCGGCGACGCGCGAGAGCGCGGCCCAGTCGAGATGGCCTTCGCCATGGGCGAGGGCGTCGAGATGGTTGTCGCGCAGCACGCCGGCGAAGGGCAGGGGCACGTTGACAGCATCGGCCGCCTCGAGAGCGAGGCGCACATCCTTAAGGCCGAGCGAGAGCTTGAAGCCGGCGGGCTCGAAGCGCTCCTCCGCGATGGCGGCGCCATAGCCCTTATAGGGCGGCGCGGCGAAGATGGTGGAGGTCAGCATCTCCAGGAAAGCGGCCTTGGCGACGCCGTGGCCCGCTGCCAGCGTCGACGCCTCGGCCATGGTCTCGATGGCGCTGGCGATCATGAAATTGGCGGCGAGCTTCACGGCAGCCGCCTGCTCGGGCCGGTCGCCGAAGCGCCAGGTCTTCTGGCCCAGCACGTCGAACAGCGGCTGCACGCGGTCGAGTTGGGCGACATCGCCGGCCGCCAGGATGTTGAGCTGGCCGGCCTCCGCCACATTCACGCGCCCGAGCACCGGGGCGGCGACATAGGAGAGGCTGCGGGCCGCATGCTCGGCGGCGATGTCGCGGGTGAAGGCGACCGAGACGGTCGCCATATTCACGACGACGGCGCCCTTGGCGAGGGCGTCCAAGGTGCCCTGGGCAAGCAGGACATCCCGGCTCGCCGCGTCATCGGCCAGCATGGCGATCAGCACCTCGGCGCCATCGGCCGCATCGGCCGGCGCGGCGGCCGGCTCGGCCCCCAGTGCCGCGAGGCGGGCAACCGGCTCCTGCGAGCGATTCCAGGCCCGCACGCGGTGGCCCGCCTTGACCAGATTGGCGGCCATGGGAAAACCCATGGTGCCCAGACCGAGAAAACCCACTTGCATGATCGAGAGCTCCTTATTTGGAAATGATCGTTTCCGAATTGGTCAAAAAAAATCAGTCGAGCACTTTCAGCGCGAGATCCGTGATATCGGCCATGTCGTCATGCCGGCGGCCGGTCTTGCCGATCACGCGCATGCCGAGCAGGACGCACAGGAGGGTGCGCGCCGCCTGATGGGCCCCGAGATGCGGATTGACGGAGCCGTCTGCCTGCCCCTGGCGGATCAACTCGATCAACAGCGCCTCGTTGCGGCGCAGGGCCAGCGAGACCAGTTCGGAGAGGTCCTCGTCGAAGGTCACCAATTCGACGGCGCTGCCGACGACCAGGCAACCGCGGCGGCCTTCGAGATCATGGGCGGAATCGACATAGAAATCGAGCACGGCGCGCAGCCTTTCGCGGCCGGTGGCCAGGCCTTGGATGCGGCCGCGCAGGCCGGTATTGCGCAGCGAGGTATAGCGCTCGAGCGCTGCCACGAAGATGGCGCGCTTGTCCTTGAAGGCCTTGTAGAGGCTGCCTGCGGTCAGATCCATCGCCTTGGCGAGATCGGCGATCGAGGCGGCATGATAGCCGCGCTCGCGAAAGGCGAGGATGGCCTTGTCGAGCGCGGCGTCGAGATCGAACTCCCGGGGGCGGCCAGCCTGGCGCGGGGAATCGGTGAGGGAAATGGACATGCAGCGAGATTAGGAAATGATCGTTTCCTAATCAAGCGCCCCAATGAAGTGAAGAGGCGGACAGGATGTCCGCGGTCCCAGCCATATCGTTTCCGACACGACACTGACAAGGCTCGCACGTGAACGGCCGCGGCTGGGACCGCGGACGCCTCGTCCGCCTCTTGCCGCTTCAGCCCGTGACGGCCCCTTCGCTGGCCGGGCGGGCCAGCGCCGCGAACTTGGCGAGCACGCCGCGGGTATAGCGCGGGGCGGGCTGGCGCCAGGCGGCGCGGCGCTTGGCGAGCTCGGCCTCGTCGACTTCCAGCTGCAAGCTCTGGCGGCGGGCATCGATGGTGATGGTGTCGCCTTCCTGGACCAGGGCGATGGTGCCGCCCTCATAGGCCTCCGGCGTGACATGGCCGACCACCATGCCCCAGGTGCCGCCCGAGAAGCGCCCGTCGGTGATCAGGCCGACGCTGTCGCCGAGGCCGCGGCCGATGATGGCCGAGGTTGGCGCCAGCATTTCCGGCATGCCCGGCCCGCCCTTGGGGCCGAGATAGCGCAGCACCACGACGTCGCCGGGCTTGATCGCGTCCGATAGAATCGCGTCCATCGCCGACTTCTCGTCGTCGAACACGCGGGCCGGGCCGCTGATATAGGGGCTCTTCAGCCCGGTGATCTTGGCGACGGCGCCGCCCTCGGCGAGGTTGCCCTTGAGGATGGCCAGATGCCCTTCGCGATAGATCGCCTTGTCGATCGGGCGGATGACGTCCTGGTCAGCGCGCGGCTCGTCCGGCACCTGCGCCAATTCCTCGGCCAGGGTACGCCCGGTGATGGTGAGACAATCGCCGTGGAGGAGGCCGGCATTGAGCAGGATTTTCAGCACCTGCGGCACGCCGCCGGCCTTGTGCAGGTCGACTGCCATGTATTTGCCGGACGGCTTGAGATCGCAGAACACCGGCACCTTGCGGCGCATGCGCTCGAAATCGTCGAGCGTCCATTCGACCTCGGCGGCATGGGCGATGGCGAGATAATGCAGCACGGCATTGGTCGAGCCGCCGGTCGCCATGATCAGCGCCACCGCGTTCTCGATCGCCTTGCGGGTGACGATGTCGCGCGGCTTGATGCCCTTCTTCACCGCTTCCACCAGCACGCGGCCGGCCTCGGCGGCGCTGTCGATGATCTCCTGGTCGGGATTGGCCATGTTGGCCGAGTTGAGCAGCGCCATGCCGAGCGCCTCGAAGGAGGAGCTCATGGTGTTGGCGGTGTACATGCCGCCGCACGAACCGGTGGTGGGGCAGGCATTGCGCTCGATGCCGTCGAAATCCTCCTGGCTCATGGTGCCGGCCATGAAGGAGCCGACCGCCTCGAAGGCGGAGACGATGGAAAGGTCCTGGCCCTTCCAGCGGCCGGGCTTGATGGTGCCGCCATAGACATAGATCGCCGGGGCATTGGCGCGCAGGATGCCGATCATGCCGCCGGGCATGTTCTTGTCGCAGCCGCCGAGCACCAGCACGCCGTCCATCCATTGCCCCTGCACGGAGGTCTCGACGCAATCGGCGATGACCTCGCGCGAGACCAGCGAATATTTCATGCCTTCGGTGCCCATCGACATGCCGTCCGAGATGGTGGGCGTGCCGAAGAGCTGCGGATTGCCGCCGGCTTGCTTGATGGCGGCCGCAGCCGCGTCGGCCAGCGGCTGCAGGCCGGCATTGCAGGGCGTGATGGTGGAATGGCCGTTGGCGATGCCGATCATCGGCTTGGCGAAATCGGCCTTCTCGTAGCCGAGGGCGTAATACATGGCCCGGTTGGGGGAGCGGGCGACGCCCTCCGTGATGTGCCGGGAGCGTTCGTTGATCGGCATGGGATCCTCCATTGGCGGGCAAGCCGCATTCAAAATCCCGTCCATGCTAGAGCTGTTCCAATCGTTGGTAAAATATATGTTTCTGGCTATATTAGGTCGAAAAACATATTAATGAGCGATGGTACCTCATCGTGGAAGAAGACCATGGATCTGCGGCAGCTGCGCTATTTCCTCACCGTGGCGGAGGAGCTGCATTTCGGTCGAGCCGCCGAGCGGCTGGCGATGACGCAGCCGCCGCTCAGCCAGGCCATCCAGGCGCTGGAGGCCGAACTCGGCGTCAGGCTGTTCGTCCGCACCAAGCGCCATGTTGCGCTCACGCCGGTCGGGCGCGAATGGCAGGCCCATGCCCGGCGGGTGCTGGAGGACGCCAATGCCTTGCCGGAGATTGCCCGCCGCCTCTCGCGCGGGGAGGCGGGCCTGCTGCGGCTCGCCTTCGTCTCGACCGCCGACTACAGCCTGTTGCCTGACATGGTCAGCGCTTTCCGGGAGCGACACCCGGCCGTGCAACTGGCCCTCATGGAAATGACAAGCGACCTCCAGGTCGAGGCGCTGCTGGAAGGGACGATCGATGTCGGCATGGTGATCGCCTCTTCGCGCACGAGCCTGCCCGCGGCGCTCGACTACCGGCCGCTGCTGCGCGAACCGCTGGTCGCGGCCGTGCCCGAGGCCTGGATCGAGCAGAGGCGCGCGGGGTTCGCGGGACAGGCACTGCCGATCGACGCGCTGGTGGCGGCGCCCCTGATCCTGTTTCCGCGGCGCAGCGCGCCGGCTTTCCATGACCTCGTCTCCGGCTATTATGCCGCCCATGGCGCGCTGCTGCCGGTCAGGCAGGAGGCGATCCAGATGCAGACGATCATCAGCCTCGTCTCGGCCGGCATGGGGCTGGCGCTGGTGCCGCAGTCGTTGCGGCGCCTGCAGCGCCAGGGCGTGCGCTATCTGGCCTTGCGCGATGCTGCGCCCGTGATCGAGACCGGGCTGGCCTGGCGTCACGGCGATGGCGCGCCGGCCTTGCGGCGTTTCCTGGACGTCGCGGAAAAGCAAGCAAGCGGGAAGGAAGTCATCTGAATGTCCGTCATCATCCGACGCCTCGGCCCCGCTGATGGCGACGATTATCGAACCATTCGCCTCGCCGCGCTCGCCACGGCGCCGGAGGCGTTCGGCAGCACCTATGCGGCCGAGGTCGTCAGGCCGGCAGCCGCCTTCGCCGAGCGGCTGTCGCAGGCCGTGGTGTTCGGCGCCTATGGGGACGGTCAGATCGTCGGCATGGCCGGCTATCGACGCCATGACGGCCTCAAGGACCAGCACAAGGGCAGCGTCTGGGGCGTTTATGTCGAGCCGCGCTGGCGAGGGCAGGGTGTCGCCGGCGCGCTGATGGAAGCGGTGATCGAGGTCGCCCGCGGCGAGGTGGAGCAACTCCTCCTCGCTGTCGTCCAAGGCAATGATGGCGCTCTGGCGCTCTATCGCCGGCTCGGCTTCGAGGTCTATGGCGTGGAGCCACGGGCACTCAAGGCTGGGAACACCTATCTCGACGAGGCGCTGATGGTGCTTTTTCTTAAGCGCTGAGGGCCGCGCCGATACCCTATCCGGCCGGGAATTTCCTGGTTATAACCGATGTGTGGGCACCGCCTCACCGATTTCAACATGGAAGCGTGGAACCGTTCCGGCACCGCCCGAACAGGGGCTGCACGCTCCAAAGATCGAGGTTGAGCGATGAACGACATCGCCCCACACGGCATCCGCTTCGGGCGGATCGCCGCCATGCTGCCCGTCAAGGACATCCGGCGCGCCCATGATTTCTACGTCGGCGTCCTCGGCTTCGCCAAGACCTTCGAAAACGGCAATCCCGTCGGCTTCATGATACTCAAGCGCGACGATGCGGAACTGCATCTGACGCTGCAGCCGGGCCACAAGGCGCCGCCCTTCAACGTAGCGCATCTGATGGTCGACGACGCCGATGCGCTCCATGCCCTGTGCGAGGCCAATGGGCGGCGGATCATCAAACGCCTGCAGAACAAGGATTACGGCCTGCGAGCCTTCGTTTTCGAGGATCCCGACGGCAACCGCATCGATGTCGGGCAGCGCCTGTAGCCGGGCCGCAGGAATCGGGTTGCCGGCCCGCGGCCGGCAACGCACTCTCGCGCCTTTCGAGGCAGGACGAGCTGGCATGCATGCGTGGAGCGAGGACGAGGACTGGGCCGAGGCGGGCTCGAGGCGCGAACAGGAGGTGCGCGAGGCGCTGATTCGCGCGGTGGAGGAAACCCCACCCCAACTCAAGGGGCGCGACCTCCTCAAGGCTGATTGGATCGACACGCCCATCGGCGCCATGCTTGCAGTCGGCGATCGCCACGCTTTGCATCTCGTCGAGTTCTTCGATCGCAAGGCCCTGCCGGGCGAGTTGGCGCGCCTGCGCAAGGCGGCACGCTCGGCCATCGCCTTCGGGCGATCGGCGGCGATCGACGGCATCGAGGCCGAGCTGGCCGCTTATTTTGCCGGCCGCTCGCCAGTCTTCACCACGCCGCTCGCCATGCATGGCTCGGAGTTCACCAGGCAGGTCTGGCAGGGATTGAGGCGGATTCCGGCCGGCATCTGCCTGTCCTATGCCACCTTGGCCGGAAGCCTGGAGCGCCCGTCCGCCTTCCGCGCCGTGGCCCGGGCCAATGGCGCCAATCCGTTCGCCATCGTCGTGCCCTGCCACCGCCTGGTCGGCTCCGACGGAGCGCTCACCGGCTATGGCGGCGGCATCTGGCGCAAACGCTGGCTGATCGATCACGAAAAGCGCTGGGCTTGATTGCGAAAGGGCTGGGAGCGCCGGTTGAACGTCCATCGGTGTTGGGACGAAGGATTGGGCGAGATGATCGGATGCCGGTGACACTCGACGTGTGTGCCCCCTCGCCCCGTTCTTACGGGGAGAGGATAGAGGTGAGGGGTTACGCAAAGCGCTCAATTCCATGATGTCGCGCCGCCCCTCATCCTCACCTTCTCCCCGTAAGAACGGGGCGAAGGAGGCGGCTGGCGTCGCGTCTTTCGCTTTCTCCACAAAGCAATGGGCGAGCAAGTCCGCCCCAGGGAAGTGGCTTTGCAGGGCCTCGCTTGCTCTGTAAGAGGGGCGGGCCCTTTCCTCCAGAGCGGGATTTGGTGGAAAAGGCAGGAATCGCAAAGGCGCGCTTTGCTTCAGGAGACTCGTCCCCATGGCCCTACTTCTGTGCATCACCCAGTGGGAAGTCGAGCCCTGGCTCGAACGGCTGCGCCGCCTGGCGCCGGACCGCGACATTAGGGCCTGGCCCGATGTCGGCAATCCCGCCGACATCACCTATGCGGCCGTCTGGAAGCAGCCGCCGGGCCTGCTGGCGAGCCTGCCCAACCTGAAGGGCATCATCTCGCTCGGCGCCGGCGTCGACCATGTCCTGTCCGATCCGACCTTGCCCAACGTGCCGCTCGGCCGCGTGGTGGACGACAATCTCACCACCCGCATGAGCGAATGGGTGGTGATGCATGCCCTCATCCATCTGCGCAACCAGGCCGACTACTATCTGCTGCAGCGCCAGAAGCTCTGGCGCGAGGTGATGCCCTCGCCGGCGGCCCACGAGTTGCGGGTGGGGGTGATGGGGCTGGGTGTGCTCGGCGTCGATGCCATCGGCAAACTCAAGACCATGGGCTTCGATGTCGCCGGCTGGAGCCGGACGCCCAAGCAGATCGAGGGCGTGAAGACCTATGCCGGCGACGAGCTCGATGCCTTCCTCGGCCGCACGGATCTCCTGGTCAGCCTGCTGCCGCTGACGCCGGAGACCAGGGGCATCCTCAACCGGGCCTTGTTCGAGAAGCTCGCCCATGACGGCGTGCTCGGTGCGCCCATCCTGATGAATGCCGGCCGCGGTGGCCTGCAGGTGGAGGCCGACATCATCTCGGCGCTTGACGAAGGCGTGCTGCGGGCCGCGACGCTGGACGTGTTCGAGACGGAACCGCTTCCGGTGGATAACCCGCTCTGGGAGCACCCGCGCGTGACGATTACGCCCCACAACTCGGCGATCTCGGACGAAGACGCGGTGGGGCGTTTCGTGCTGCGCCAGATCGAGCGCCATGAGCGCGGGCTGCCCTTCGATGCGCCTGTGGACGCCGCCCGCCACTATTGATGCGAAAATGACCTGCTATTTCCCATAGTATTTTGATTTTGTTTGGGAAATTGAAGCCTGGGGACGTTTCGCGCGGATCGCTCCTTCGGCCTTCGGATGGCGGCGTGAAAATAATGTAACGTTGACGCCGCCGCCATACGGTCTTACCTAATGAGGGGGTGATCGCAGGGTGTGTCGCCAGTCATGGCTTGGGTTTGGCGGAGGCGATTTGGCCTCATCGACGCAAGCCATGACTGACGACACACGCTAAGGGTCACCACCCGGATGCAGGCCCCTTGGCCTGCCGTCTCAAGAAGCGGAGCGAAGCATGACGCTGCGTGTCTCAGGACAAAATCTCGACATTGGCGAAGCCTTGCGGACCCACGTTCAAGCGCGGGTCGCCGATAGCCTGTCGAAGTATTTTGACCAATCCTACACCGGCCAAGTCACCGTAAAGAAGGAGGGCACAGGTTTTCGGACTGATTGCCGCATTCACCTTCCCACCGGGCTCACCCTTCAGACCGAATCGATCGCGCATGACCCGCATGCCAGCGTCGATCTGGCGACGGAACGCCTGACCAAGCGGCTCAAACGCTACAAGCATCGCATCAAGGATTATCATGCCGGTCCGGACAACGCGACCGCGGCCGAGTCCACCGACTACGTCATTACGGCGCCGAGCGATGAGGAAAGCGCCGCCGAGGAGTTCACTCCGGTGATCGTGGCCGAGAACACCACCAAGATGAAGCGCCTGTCGGTGAGCGAGGCCGTTGTCGACCTCGATTTGACCGGTGCCGCGGCCCTCGTCTTCCGTCACGCTGGACATGGCCGCGTGAACGTGGTTTACCGCCGCCCCGACGGCCATATTGGCTGGATCGACCTGCCGCAGACAACGGCAGAGTCGACCTGACAGGCCCACCTGATCAAGCGCCCGCCTCCGAAGAATAGTTCTGAAGGGGCGGGCGCCAAGCTATTGAGCCGGCCCTTTCGCATGGGCTCCCGGCTCGAACCCCCACGAGGAATGCGATGCCTTTGAGTGATCTGCTGCCGCAGGATGCTGTGCTTCCGGCGCTGAGAGTAAACTCGAAAAAGCAGGCTCTGCAGGAAATCGCCGACCGTGCTGCTGCACTGACCGGCCTGGGCGAGCGAGAAATCTTCGATACGCTGCTCCAGAGAGAGCGCCTGGGATCGACCGGCGTCGGCAGCGGCATTGCCATTCCGCATGGCAAGCTGGCCAAGTTCAACCGGATCTTCGGCCTGTTCGCCCGCCTGGAGCGCCCGATCGACTTCGAGGCCCTGGATGGCCAGCCGGTCGACATCATCTTCCTGCTGCTGGCGCCCGAAAGCGCCGGTGCCGATCATCTGCGCGCCTTGTCGCGCATTGCCCGCATGCTGCGCGATCCCGGCATCGTACAGAAGCTGAGGGCCACCAGCGACGCAGCGGGCCTCTATTCGATCCTGTGCGAGGAGCCGGCATCGCACGCGGCTTGATTGATCGGAGCGCGGGCTTCCAGCCCGCTCTTTGAATGCAGATGCATGCAGGGGAGCAAGAGCGGGCAGGATGCCCGCGCTCCGCCCGTTCAGAAGTCTCCAAGCCCGAGCACGTCCGCCATCGAATAATAACCCGGCTTGCGGCCGAAGCCCCAGAGTACGGCCTTGAGGGCGCCCCTGGCGAACATGGTGCGGCTTTCGGCCTTGTGCGAGAATTCGAGCCGTTCGTTCTCGCCGGCGAAGATCACGCTGTGCTCGCCCACCACGGTGCCGCCGCGCAGTGTCGCAAAGCCGATATGACCCTTTTCGCGGGCGCCCGGATGGCCGTCGCGCACCCGGTCGGCATTGGCGTCGAGATCGATGCCGCGCCCTTCGGCGGCGGCCTGGCCCAGCATCAGGGCCGTGCCCGAGGGGGCGTCGACCTTGCGGTTGTGGTGCATTTCCAGGACTTCGATGTCGAAATCGGCATCCAGACTCTTGGCGACGCGCTTGACCACGGCGGCGAGCAGGTTGACGCCCAGGCTCATATTGCCGGACTGCACGATCACCGCGTGACGTGCCGCTGCCTTGAGACGGGCAAAGTCCTCCTTGGACAGGCCGGTGGTGCCGATCACATGCACGATACGCATCTGCGCCGCGAGAGCGGCCAGCTCGACGGTGGCGGCCGGGGCCGTGAAGTCGATGATGCCCTCGGCCGAGGTCAGCAGGCTGAGCGGATCGTCGGTAACGACGACGCCGTTGGCGTCGAGCCCGGCAAGCCGGCCCGCATCCTGGCCGATGGCGGGTGATCCCGTTCGCTCGATGGCGCCGGCGAGCACGACGCCCGGCGTCTCCGCGATCATGCGGATCAGGGTCTGCCCCATGCGCCCGGAGGCGCCTGCTACGACGAGCCGCATATCGGCCATGGTGAACTCCTTGCTTGCCGGGCGCGCGGACGTTCCATCCATAGGCGCTGGGAAAAGTGAAGGGCGCGACGCCAGCCACCCCTTCGCCCCGTTCTTACGGGGGAGATGGTAAGGATGAGGGGCGGCGCGACCGGATAGTCTGGACGCTTTGCGCAGTCCCTCACCCTTACCCTCTCCCCGCTTCGCAGGGCGAGGGAGACCTGACCGTTGCGCTTCTTCGCCGGTCTACCATCTCGCCCGACCGTTGTCCTAGAGCGTTTTTCAGAAAAGTTGATAGACCTTTCGATGAAGAAGGCGCACCAAAACAAGGAGTTAGAGAAAAGGTGCGATTAGCCGCGCGTGCGGGGTCATCTCAATGCCAACTCCATGATGATCGCCGTCGCCGGCGGTCCCTTGGCCCGGGCATAATAGGCTTGCCGCCTTGCGATCTCGTTGAAGCCATGGCGCTGATAAAGGCGGAGTGCCGCGACATTGTCTTCGGCGACCTCCAGGAACACCTTGTGCGCCCCTGCCGCTGCCAGCCGGCCGAGATGATGCTGCAGCAACAGGGTCGCCAGTCCCGCGCGTCGCGAGGATGGCGCGACGGCGACGGTGAGGATCTCGGCCTCGTCCACCACCAGGCGCGACAGGGCAAAGCCCGTCGGCGCTCCCTTGCCGCCCGGGCGGGAGAGATGGGCGATCGTCAGGCGATCGGCCAGCATGCGCTCGAACTCATGCGCATCCCAGCCGCGTTCGAAACCCGAGGCATGGATGGCGGCAAGACCTGCTGCATCGCCGGCCCTGGCATCGGTGACGACGGGAGGCTGTTTGCGGCCGAACCAGCTCATCGCCGTCTCCTCATAGCCGCGCGATCTGGCCGTTCTGCTGCGGCGTCGCGTCGGCCGGCTTGAGGTAGGTTGGCCTGGGCGGCGAGTCCGCGGGGTCGGCGAGCAGGCCGAGCCTGGCCACCCAGTCTATATCCGGCGCCGGGCTGGCATCGACGATCTGGCCGGCCGTACCGGCGGCCTTGGCTTCCTCGAACAGCAGCGGGGCAGCCGGCCCGGCCATCTTCACCGTCGCGGGGCCGAGCACGCGGGCCGCCTCGCGCAAGGGGATGCAGCCGGCCTCGACGATGCTGCGGCCGCGATTGGAGAAGAGTTCGAAATAGACATGGCCATGGCGCGCATCGATGGCGACGGCGACATGCTGGCCGTCATTCTCGTCGATATGGGGCGCGGCGATCGCCGCCAGGGTGGAGATGCCGACACAGGGCACGCGCAGCGACAAGGCGAAGGCCCGCGCCGCCGAGATGGCGACGCGCAGCCCGGTGAAGGAACCCGGCCCGACCGTGGTGGCGACCCGGTCGATCAGGGCAAACCCGCCCGAACGCTCGACGACATCGCGCACCAGTGGAATCAGCGCCTCGGCCTGGCCGCGCGCCATCGGCAATGTCTGCGAGACGATGGCGCCGTCGTCGGAATCGAACACGCTGGCCGAGCAGGCTTCGAGGGCTGTGTCGATGGCCAGGATACGCATGGAAAACACCTATGGCGCTTTACGATTTGGTGGATACCGGCAATCGCAACGACGCGTTCGAACGAGGAGCGAGAGCAAAAGAGCGCTTCCGTTTAAACGCGCTTTGCTCCAGGGGAGGGCCGGACCGTCCGGCAGCCGCCAAATTCCAGCGATATCGCAGGAGTTGGTGCCTGTGCAACGCTTTCCTGGGAATGCAGGCATCACAGGGGGCTCTCTCCCGGCAGTGCCCTCTCCCAGGTATTTCATTCTCCAAATGCGACGCGCCCTAAAGCGTTTTGCGATTTGATGGAATCACTTCGAATCGCAAAGACGCGTCTGAACAAAGAGTTAGAGAAAATAAGCGTTTATACTTGAACGCGTTTTGCCCTAAGGCACCAGCAGGTAGATCGGCAGATAGCCCTGATTCTGCAGCAGTTCGACCAGTTCGGCTACCGGAAAGGCGGCCAGGAACAGGCAGGCGTCGAGGAAGGTGCGCGTCACCAGCGAGGTCTGGATCTCCAGCGTCGGCACCGAGCGCCAGAGCGCGAAATTCGGCACGAAGCGGGGGACGCGGGCGCAATAGGCGTCATAGACCGCGCCGAACTTGTCGTGGAGGAACTGTTCCTCCTTGTGCGTCACGATGGTGAAGATCACCACCGTGATGGTGAAGACCAATGCCGCGGTGGTGACGGTGCCGAACTGGGCCCCTGCGCCGGCGGCACCGATGAAGGAGAAGAGGTAGAGCGGATTGCGGCAGATCGAATAGGGACCGTCCTCGACGATCAGCTGCTTCTTGCGTCCGCCGATATAGAGGGAGCACCAGGTGCGTCCGACGATGGCCACCACGATCAGCACCAGCCCGATGCTTTCGATGGTCTCGTGGAAACCGTGGCCGGCCTCGTCCTGCCAGAGGGAGTCGGTGAACAGCAGCACCACGAAGCCGAGTACGCCCAGGAGGCCGAGCACGATCCGGCGTATGGTCTGCACGGCATTGATGTCGACGGGAGTGCCGACATTGCCGCTGTCCTTGATATTGTTCATGAATCTGCTCGATTGGGGTTCCGGTCGCGCGACCAGCTCCCCAGCGTCACGCCAATGCCATCGTCCCGACACGGGACCGTCACGACTCTAGAGCAAAGCGCGTCTGGACGAAACGCCGTTTTGCTCCAACTCTTTGCTTCCAAGCCAATCCTTTCGGATTGGCTGAAACGTCTTTGCGATTCCTGGCGATTCCGCCAAATCGCACTTTGCTCTAGCGCGCCGCGTCGCGATCGTCCCTGCCGGCGCGCTGCCGCTGCTTCAAGCCGGGCGGTCGGGAATGGTGATCCGGAACGTCGCGCCGCCTCGGTCCGCCGTCTGCTCGAGCAGAGAGAGCGTGCCGCCATGGGCGCGCACGAGCTCGGCGGCGATCGCGAGGCCGAGGCCGGAGCCACCGGGGCGTGTGGAGCCCGAAAAGGCCTCGAACAGCTTCTGGCCGGCCTTCACCGAGACACCCGGACCATTGTCTGCCACGTCGATGGTCACGACGGCACCGTTCCGCCGCCCGCCGATCTCGATCCGGTTCGGCGAGGCGTCGGGTGCGACATGGCCGTCCAGGGCCTGCACGGCATTGCGGCACAGATTGAGCAGGACGCGTGAGAGCTGATCGGCGTCGGCATCGATCTGCAGGTCGGGCTCGAGCGTCTCCACCCAGATCAGCCGATCGTTCGCCTCGCCGAGGCCGAGCAACTGGCGTGTATCGGCGACGATGGGGGCGAGGGCGATCCGCCGTCGCGTGGGCAGTGGTTCGGAGGCGAGCCCATAGGACAGCGTCGACTGGCAGAAGGCGATAGCCCGGCCGATGGTCTGGATCAGTTTCGGCGCCAGCCGCTGCACGATGGGATCGTCGGTCTCGGTCAGGCGGTCGGAAAAGAGCTGCGCGGCCGCCAGCATGTTGCGCAGGTCGTGATTGATCTTGGAAACGGCGAGGCCGAGCGCCGCCAGGCGGCTCTTTTGCTGCAACATGCCGTGGAGCTGGCGCTGCATGGCGGCGAATTCGCGTTCCGCCACGCCGATTTCGTCGCTGCGGCCGGAAGCACGGATCACGCCTGCCTCATCCTCGGGGTCGGCGGCAAAACGCATCATGGCGCCGGTGAGCCGGCGCATCGGGCGCACGATGAACAAGCTGAGGGTGAGATAGATCAGGCCGGCGGTGATGGTGGAAATGGCGAGCGTGATCACCAGCCAGCGCCGGGCGAAGTCGTACATGCCCTGCTGGAGCGGCGTCTCGTCGACGACGATCTCGACATATTGCCCGTGCATGGGCGCATCGCCGACGACGCGGATGAAGCGACCCCTGGGCGCCAGCAGCGTGTCGAGCGCGTCGCCGATCGCCTCCATCGCCGTGAGGCTGCGCAGATCGGTGGCGATGGCCACGGTGGGAGGCATGTCGGAGGAAGCGAGCAATCGCTTGCTGTCGTCGGTCTTCAACGCCACCATCTTGGCACCCACCGAGGCAAGGATCTGCCGGGCGAGATCATCGGAAACCATGCCGTCGGGCGCCGCTTCCAGCACCAGCGCGGCGGTGATGGCGGAAGCGATGCGGTTGGAAAGCCAGTTGCGCCGATAGTTCGCCACCACCGGCAGGTAGACCAGCACCTCGGCCAGCAGGCCGAACAGGATGGTGAGCACGAGCAGGCGGGCCGACAGTCCGAAGCGGCCGGGCCTGTTGCCGGGCGGGGGGCTGGTGGTGGTGGAACGGGGCACGTCTTTGCCTTAAAGGAATTTAGGGAGGCTCGCCAGTGGGCTTGATGCGGTACACTTGCGTGTCTTCGAGTTGGCACAACCTTTGTCATTGCCGGGCTTGACCCGGCAATCCAGCCTCTTGCTCGATTGCGTCGGGGGACTGGATAGCCGGGTCAAGCCCGGCAATGACAAATCGGAGCGGTGTCTCCTCAAGCGAACGGCGTTCCACCCGCGCTTGCTTTTTTCTGGCTTTTTGGCCGCGCTTCGACTATAGGGCCGCATCCCGGCGCTGATGCGCTGGTTTTTGCCCGCCCCCGCCGACCCCGCTGGACGACATCCCGGCCGGGCCTTGGTGGACGGCGATCCTGGCCAGACGGCCCTTTCGTCGCAAGACGGTATCAGCAATCGCGCGCTCCGCGCCGCGATGCTTCATGAAAGGACGACCCGATGTCGATCAGCCAAGAGCGTAAGACCGCGCTCATCAAGGAATATGGCGCCAAGGCCGGTGACACCGGTTCTTCGGAAGTCCAGATCGCGATTCTCACCGAGCGCATCGTCAATCTGACCGGCCATTTCAAGTCGCATGTGAAGGACAACCACTCCCGTCGTGGCCTTCTCAAGATGGTGGCTCTGCGCCGCTCGCTGCTCGACTATCTCAAGTCGCGCGACGAAGCCCGCTACAAGTCGATCATCGAGCGTCTCGGCATCCGCCGCTAAGACTGATCAAGCCCGGAAGGCTCCATGCCTTTCGGGCTGTTCCATTTCAAGACCGGGACGCGGCGGCATGGGGCCGGCGCGAAAGCCCACGAGACCGGATAGGCAGCAGGCCATGGCAGGATCGCAGGAAGCAACCCTCGGACGTTGAACGCCAGGATGCTTCCCGCCATCTTGCGATGGCTGCTTTTGTTTCAGGCGCCATTGGTTGACGCCCTGCCTCATCCGGTCGATCCACAAGAGTAGGATTGATCCTTAATGTTCACAATTTATCGCGAAGAGCTGGAATGGGCCGGCCGCAAGCTGACCCTCGAAACCGGCAAGATCGCCCGTCAGGCCGACGGCGCCGTGCTTGCCACCTATGGCGACACCACGGTACTGGCCACTGTCGTCTCGGCCAAGGAGCCGAAGGCCGGCGTCGATTTCTTCCCGCTGACCGTCAACTACCAGGAAAAGGCCTTCGCGGCCGGCCGCATCCCCGGCGGCTATTTCAAGCGTGAAGGCCGCCCCTCCGAGCGCGAGACCCTGATCTCCCGCCTGATCGACCGCCCGATCCGCCCGCTCTTCGTCGACGGCTATCGCAACGACACCCAGGTCATCGTCACTGTCCTGTCGCATGACCTGATCAACGACACCGACGTCGTCTCGATGGTCGCCGCCTCGGCGGCCCTCACGCTGTCCGGCGTGCCCTTCATGGGCCCGGTCGGCGCTGCCAGCGTCGGTTTCATCGACGGCGCCCTCAAGCTCAACCCGACCATCGACGAGATGAAGGAATCCTCGCTCGAGCTCGTGGTCGCCGGCACCGCCGACGCCGTGCTGATGGTCGAGTCGGAAGCCAAGGAACTCTCCGAGCAGATCATGCTTGAGGCCGTGATGCTCGGCCACAAGGGCTTCCAGCCGGTGATCGAGGCGATCATCCGCCTGGCCGAAAAGGCCGCCAAGGAGCCGCGCGACTTCCAGCCTGCCGATCGTTCCGAGCTGGAGAAGGCCATGCTCGGCGTGGTCGAGGCCGATCTGCGCGCCGCCTATGCGATCACCGCCAAGCAGCAGCGCTATGCCGCCGTCGACGCCGCCAAGGCCAAGGTCGTCGCCCACTTCCTGCCGGAAGGCGTCGAGAATCCTGCCTATACCAAGCAGGAAATCGCCGAGGTGTTCAAGGAGCTGCAGGCCAAGGTCGTGCGCTGGAACATCCTCGACACCGGTACCCGCATCGACGGCCGCGACGTGAAGACGGTGCGCGCCATCGTCGCCGAAGCCGGCATCCTGCCGCGTACCCATGGTTCGGCCCTGTTCACCCGCGGCGAGACCCAGGCCCTGGCCGTCGCCACGCTGGGCACCGGCGATGACGAGCAGTTCGTCGACAGCCTGGAAGGCACCTACAAGCAGCGCTTCATGCTGCATTACAACTTCCCGCCCTATTCGGTCGGCGAGACCGGCCGCATGGGTTCGCCCGGCCGCCGTGAGATCGGCCATGGCAAGCTGGCTTGGCGCGCCGTCCATCCGATGCTGCCCCCGCAGCACGAGTTCCCCTACACCATCCGCGTCGTCTCCGAGATCACCGAGTCCAACGGCTCGTCCTCGATGGCCACGGTTTGCGGCACCTCGCTGGCCCTGATGGACGCCGGCGTGCCGCTGCGCGCCCCGGTTGCCGGCATCGCCATGGGCCTGATCCTGGAAGGCGAGCGCTTTGCCGTGCTCTCCGACATCCTGGGTGACGAGGACCATCTCGGTGACATGGACTTCAAGGTGGCCGGCACCGAAGGCGGCATCACCTCGCTGCAGATGGACATCAAGATCGCCGGCATCACCGAAGAGATCATGAAGGTCGCGCTGGAGCAGGCCAAGGGTGGCCGCCTCCACATCCTCGGCGAGATGGCCAAGGCCCTGTCCGGCGCCCGCGCCGAGCTCGGCGAGCATGCCCCGCGCATCGAAGTGATCACCATCCCGGTCGACAAGATCCGCGAAGTGATCGGCTCGGGCGGCAAGGTCATCCGCGAGATCGTCGAGAAGACCGGCGCCAAGGTCGACATCCAGGACGACGGCACCATCAAGGTCGCCTCGGCTTCGGGCACCGCGATCAAGGCCGCGATCAACTGGATCAAGTCGATTGCTTCCGAGCCCGAGCTCAACGCGATCTATGACGGCACCGTGGTCAAGACCACCGATTTCGGCGCCTTCGTCAACTTCTTCGGCGCCAAGGACGGCCTGGTTCACATCTCGCAGCTGGCTGCGAACCGCGTGAACAAGGTCACCGACGTGGTCAAGGAAGGCGACAAGGTCAAGGTCAAGCTGCTCGGCTTCGACGAGCGCGGCAAGGTCCGCCTGTCGATGAAGGCCGTCGATCAGGCCACCGGCGAAGACCTGGAAAAGAAGGCCAAGGCCGAAGGCGAAGCCGCTGCCGAGTAAGGCGGGCTTTCAAGCCGATACGATCAAGGGGCGTCCTTCGGGGCGCCCTTATTTTTGGGGCGGCCAGCGCTGGGCACCGTGGATGACGCGCAGAATTTCGATCTGCCGCGGCTTGTTGCGGATGCGATAGATGATCAGGAAAGGGGTGCGAGCGATCACGAGTTCGCGGGTGTTGCGCATGCGGCCAACCCTGCCCATCTCCGGATGGTCCTCAAGATTGCGCACCTGGCTTTGTATCTCGCCGAGTTGGTTGAGGGCTGCCGCGAGGCTATCCTTGGCGATATGCTCGATCAGGGCCGTGCGGGTTCGTTGTGCGGCCGGCAGCCAAATGAGCTTCATTTTTCGGCGTGCCGGATACGGGCGAGCAGATCGATCCGCTGACGCTCCATGTCGGCTTCCGCTTCCTCATGACTGACCCAGACGGTGTTCGGATCGTCGGCCTCGTCGAGCGCCTTCTGGATTTCCTCGCGGAACCAGGCGTCGTAGGCGGCCGCCTCATGAGCCTTGCGCAGGGCCTCGGCGCGGTCGGGTCGGGCCGGGGCCTTGGCGCTGCCGGGCTCATGGGCGGCGGCGTCGACGTCGAATTCGGCGATGCCGACATCCTTGAGATAGGAGACCAGGGTGTCGAGCCGCCGGAACAGGCGGGCATGGCGGCTACGCTGGGCGATTAGGGTACGCTGGTTCTTGCCGTAGCGTATCTCGACCGACCAACCTTCCGGGTGCCCCACGACATGCGCGCGGCGCACGGTGCCCGCCTCCACCAGTGTTGACAGCGTGGCGTGATCAATGGTTCCTGTCGTCATCGCAAAGCCTCAGTTGATAATTGCCAGATTATGCAATCAATTATTGTTTGCAAGGCCTGACAACAATTGGCTGAGGCTTTGAGCCGGTTATGCGGCCGTGGCTGGCCTCACCCGGTAGCGCGCGGCAGGCTTTGCCTGCGAGAGCTGGGGGGCGAGTGTCTGGCGGGCCGCCTCATAGGCATCCCAGTCGGCGATGTCGGGCAGGGCCGGGATGGTGGCGAGTTCGCCCTGGTTGAGGCCGGCGAGGGCGGCATCCACCATGTTCTCGGCCGACATCACGCCGACGCTTTCCGGCAATTGCTCGACGGGCACGCCGAGGACGTTCCAGAAATCGGTGGCGGTGGCACCGGGCAAGACGGCCTGGACGCGGATGTTCTTGTCGGCAAGTTCGTGGTGCAGGCTCTGGCTGAAGGCGAGCACATAGGCCTTGCTGCCGCCATAGACGCCGTTGAGCAGCTCCGGCGCGATCGCCACGATGGAGGCGATGTTGACGATGGTGCCGCCGCCGCGTTCGACCAGGCCGGGGACTGCGGCATAGGTCAGCCGGGTAAGCGCGGTGACGTTGAGGCTGATCATCTCCTCCATCTTCTCGACCGAGGCCTGGAGCAAGGGCGCCGCGCTGCCGAAGCCGGCATTGTTGACGAGCCCGGTGATGCTCTTGTCGCTCTTCAGCACGGCCTCGACGGCGGCAAGGCCCTCCTTGGCGTTGAGATCGGCGGCGAGGATGCGGACCTCGCGGCCGGTCGTCCTGCCGAGGCGATCGGCGAGGGCCTTGAGCTTGTCCTCGCTGCGGGCGACCAGGATCAGGTCATAGCCGCGATGGGCGAGGCGGTCGGCATAGACGGCGCCGATGCCGGAGGAGGCGCCCGTGATCAGCACGGTGCCTTTGGAGGTGGCGGACACTTTGGAGGCGGAGGACATGGGAAATCTCCATGGGTTGCAATGGCTGGAGATTAGATCCGCTGGCTTTTGTCTCAAATGTCATATATGCCACCTTTCAGGACAAGAACGGAGGCGTTCATGCAACGCGTCGGCTTTCTGATTTCACCCAATTTCCAGATGATGAGCTTTGCCGCGCTTTCGGCCTTCGAATTCGCCAATTATGCGGCGGACAAGGCGCTCTACGACATCGTCATCGTCTCGGAGAGCGGCGGCCCCGTGCGAAGTTCGATCGGCCCCAAGCTCGACAGTCTTTGCTTCGGCGAGCCTGACTTCGATACGCTGGTGGTCTGCGGCACGCCCGATGTCGATCCGCCGACGCCTGAGGTCGTCGATTATGTGCGGCGGTCGCCGGCGCGGTCGCGACGTGTCGCTTCAATCTGCACCGGCGCCTTCGTGCTCGCCGAGGCGGGGCTGCTCGATGGCCGGCGCGTGACCACCCATTGGCTTTGGGCACGCGATCTGCAGGCCCGCTTCCCGCGGCTCAAGGTGGATGAAGATCGCATCTTCATCGCCGACGGCCAGATCTGGACCTCGGCGGGCATGAGCGCGGGAGTCGATCTCGCCCTCGGCATGGTGGAGGAGGACCACGGCGCCGAGCTCGCCCGCATCGTGGCCCGCCAGCTCGTGCTCTATCACCGGCGTGGTGGCGGCCAGTCGCAGCATTCCAACCTGCTCGACCTCGACGCCAAGTCGGACCGGATCCAGACGGCGCTTACCTATGCCAGGCGCAATCTGCACACGCCGCTGACGGTAGAGCAGCTTGCCGAGGTCGCCCATCTCAGCCCGCGCCAGTTCAGCCGCGCCTTTCGCGCCGAGACCGGCCAGTCGCCGGCCAAGGCCGTGGAGACTCTGCGCGTCGAGGCGGCACGGCTGATGATGGAGCAGACCCTGCATCCCATCGACATCGTGGCTCAGGAAACCGGATTCGCCGATCGCGAGCGCATGCGCCGCGCCTTCCTGCGCGCCTTCGGCCAGCCGCCACAGGCGATCCGGCGGCTGGCCAAGGGCGCTGCGGCGTGACGGTGCCGGCGCTCGACTGTTTCGGACGTATCCTGGCAGCGGGCATGGCCGTGTTAGAGACGAGCCTGGGGCGGCGGAAGCGCCGGCCGATCATCCGGAGAGAATTCATGTCGCGCTGTCTGCGTCTTCTATTCCTCGCTTTTTCCTGCGTTTCCTCGCCAGCCCTGGCCGCGCAGGACAAGGCCGGTATGCCTTATCCCGCCGAGGCGCAGGGCGTGTGGACCCGCGACGTCGAGAGTTGCACCAGCAAGAAGGATTTGCGCGGCGAGGACCCGATCCGGATCGCGGTCGAGGGTAGGGAATGGACGGAGGAGGGCAGCATCGGGCGGGCCGGTGCCGTCACGCAGATCGCCAAGGATCCGCCGACCTGGCGCCTGCAGGTCTCCGAAGACAGCGAGGGGGAGACCTTCGACTACACGGTCATCCTGGTGAAGATCGGCAAGGAGCTGGCGACGGTTTCCCACGCCACCGTCGACGGCGAGAAAACGCCGCTGGTGCATACCTATCGCAAATGCGGATAGGATCGACCTATGGCGTTTTTGCTGAAAGCCGCTCGATGCCCGCGAAATGCGCCGAAATCGGGCGTTTGCGCCACCCTGCCTGTTGCTTTTCTCCCTGCTTGTCGCTATAGACCCGGCTTCCCCGCATCGACCGGCTGATAAGGGCTGCCGTGGCGATGTTGTTGGCTCGGGCGCTTTTCCAAAAGCACACGGCTTACCGGTGGCGGAACCCACAAGGTTTCGGCGCCTTTTTTATTCGGAGACGAGCAAAATGCCCAAGATGAAGACCAAGTCGGGCGCCAAAAAGCGCTTCAAGATCACGGGATCGGGCAAAGTGGTGCACGCTCAGCAGGGCAAGCGCCACGGCATGATCAAGCGTACCAACAAGCAGATCCGCAAGCTTCGCGGCACGCGCGTCCTCTTCAAGACGGACGGCGAAAACGTGAAGAAGTATTTCCTGCCGAACGGCTGATCGCCACGGCAACGCGAAACCTTAAGGAGATCAGCAGATGGCACGCGTGAAACGGGGCGTTACCGCCCATGCGAAGCACAAGAAGACACTCGACGCGGCGAAGGGCTTTTACGGCCGCCGCAAGAATACGATCCGTATCGCCAAGCAGGCGGTCGATCGTTCGATGCAATACGCCTATATCGGCCGCAAGCTCAAGAAGCGCAACATGCGCGCTCTGTGGATCCAGCGCGTCAATGCCGCTGTCCGCGAGCTCGGCCTGACCTACTCGAAGTTCATTGCCGGCCTGGCCAAGGCTGGTATCGAGATCGACCGCAAGGTGCTTTCCGACCTCGCCATCCGCGAGCCGGAAGCCTTCAAGGCCCTGGTCGAGAAGGTCAAGGCTGCTGCCTGAGCGCCCTTGATCGAACATGTTTCCTGAAAAACCCGCCGCGGCAACGCGGCGGGTTTTTCTTTTGGGCTTTCGAACCACGCCGAAGCCTGCACACTGAGGCAAGCCCCGGCAGCGATTCGGAGGTGCCGGCATGGCAGCGAAGTCGAAATTCACGGCAGCAACCCTTGCCGAACTCGGACCGGCCAAGCTGGCGGAGCTGATTGTCGAGGAGGCGCAGGCCAATCCCGCCTTCCGCAAGCGGGTGATCGCGGCGTTGGCCGGCACGCAGGGGCCCGAGGCCGTCGCCAAGCTGGTGGAACGGCGCCTTGCGGCCCTGGAGAAAGCGCGCTCCTTCATCGACTGGCCCAGGATCAAGGAATTCGAGAAGGATCTGGCGGCGACGCTGGCCAGCATCACCGACGAGATCGGCCCCGCCTCGGCTCCGCTCGCCATTGATCTCCTGCTGCGTTTCCTTGCCACTGCCGGCGGTGTTTTCGCGCGAACCTTGTCCTCCGGCCGCCTGGAAGACCTCTATGGCGCGGCGGCTGCAGCGCTCGGACCGCTGGCGGTTCGGCTCGAACCGGCCGATCGGGCCGGGCTGCCCGACAGGGTGATGACCTTCGTTGACCGGGCCGGCGATGTCGCGCCCGGCATAATCGCCTCCCTCCTGGAGCGGGCCTCGGCGCATGATCTCGATCGATGGGATCGCCTGCTGGCGGACAAGGTCGTGGCGCTGAAATCGGCCTATGTGGCGCATTCCTATCGGGAGTTGCGCCAGACCATCGCTCTGCAGCGGGGCGATCTCGATGGCTGGGTCGCCCTGGAAAGCCAGAAGCCCGGCCAGCTCCGCGACGGGCTCGCCGTTGCCGAAAGGCTGCTCGATGCCGGGCGGGCCGAGGAAGCGCTGGCCTGGCTCGATATCGAGGAGCCGTCACGGCTGGCTTATGCCGATGCCCTGGATCTGGCGGACGGCGTGACAAAACGGGATTTCCGTCTGCCGGCTCGGAGCGCCCTCAAGGCGCGCATCCTGGAGGCGCTCGGCCGCGGGCAGGAGGCCCAGGATCTGCGCTGGGCGACTTTCGAGGCGACGCTCAATGCCGATATTCTGCGCGCTTATCTGGCCAGGCTCGACGATTTCGCCGAGTTCGAGGTTCTCGACAGGGCGTTCTCCCATGCCCTGGCCGCGAAGACGCGCTACCGCGCGCTCTATTTCCTGAGCGAGTGGCCGCGACTGGATTACGCCGCCCGGCTGGTGCTCGATTTCGGGCTGGTCTGGGATGGTAGGCACTACCAGGTGCTGCAATCGGTGGCGGATCGGCTGCAGGAAGAGCAGCCTTTGGCCGCGACCCTGCTCTACCGCGCCCTGGTGGAAGAGATCCTGACGAAAGGCAAATCGGCCGCCTATGGCCATGGTGCCGCCTATCTCGCCAAGCTGGACGATCTGGCGACACGGCTCGATCCCGCAGCGCTGGCGAAGCTCGGCCGGCTCAGCCATGCCGATTGGCAGGCTTATCTACGCCAGCAGCATGGCCGCAAGGCGAGTTTCTGGGCGCATGTCGCCAAATAGCCGATACGAGCCCGATCTTGCGATGATGAAGGCGGTGGGTTTCCTGTTCCCTGGAGAATGGCGGCCCTATCCACGCGCCGATAGATAGGTTCGGTTGCGGAACCGTCCGGGAGGGCTGCATGGCCGGCAAGTCACTCATGATCGGATTGCTCGTCGCCATCGCCGCCAGCCAGGTGCAGGCGGAGGAGGCGCTTCCCGAGCCGTTCGTGCGGGCCTGGCAGGCTTGCCAGGACAGGATGGCGAGCCAGCCCGATGACTGGATCGGCTGGCGGCGCGACTTCTTCAACGGCTATGGCGACAACTTCGCCTATTGGAGCCAGGAAATGGCCATTGCCGGGCAGCCGGCGGTGTTGCGGACGGAGACGCTGATCGACGGCATCCACGCCGTTTCCGCGATCTATTGTTTCCAGGTCGATGGCCGGCCTGCGCTCACGCATACCGTCATGACGACGGTCAACAGTGCGGAGGGGCCGAATCGGGATGCCCGCCTGAAGCGTGAAGGCTGGGTTTTCTTCAAGCCCGATGGCTCGCTCGACAAGGTGATCGGCCGGCTCGTCGACGACACGGGGAAAAGCCGTCGCCTCGACGAGGCCGGCTGGGTGCCGGGACGCGGCTGCGACCAGCAGAAAGTCTTCCTGTTCGAGCGCGCCGATGACGTCACCAAGGCCTATGTGGCCGAGATGGGCAACATCGAAGGCCAAAGGCCGGCGTTCAAGCCGAAGGAGCTGAACTGGTGCGACAAGGCGCAGACGCCTTGAGAGCCGCTATTCCGATGGTGCCGTCAAACCCTTGCGCTCCAGGATCGACCAGCACTCCTCCGCCGTCTCGGCGAAGTCGAACAGGGTCAGGTCCTCGGCCTTGATGAAACCTTCCTCGGCCAGGGCCTCGAAATTGATGATTCTGGTCCAATAGGCCTTGTCCATCAGCACGATCGGGCAGAAGGACATCTTGCCGGTCTGGCGTAGGGTGATGATCTCGAACAATTCGTCGAGCGTGCCGAAACCGCCCGGAAACACCACCAGCGCTGCCGAATGCATGGCGAGGTGCATCTTGCGCATGGCGAAGTAGTGGAAGCGGAAGGTAAGGGACGGCGTGGTGTAGGGATTGGGATATTGCTCATGCGGCAGGGTGATGTTGAAGCCGATGGTGGGCGCGCCGGCTTCGGCGGCGCCACGATTGGCCGCCTCCATGATGCCCGGGCCGCCGCCGGTGGCGATCACGTTGAAGCGCCCACCGCCATCCTCGTTGAGGGCGCCGCCGCGACGCGAGGCGATGTAGCCGAAATCGCGGGCTTCCTTGTACCAGCGGCCGCGATTGCCCGGGGCGTTCTCGCTGACGCGGGCCGATCCGAACACCACGATGGTGGAGCGGATATGGGCCGCCTTCATCCCCTCCTGCGCCTTGGCATATTCGAGCTGGAAGCGCACGCCGCGGGTGGAGTCACCCAGCATGAAGTCGGGATCGAGCGCGGCCAGGCGGTAGGCGGGCGCTTCGGTCCGCTGCAGTTCATCGACCTTCGCGCGCGTCTCGGGGGCCAGGGCCTCGACGGTGGACAGCATGTTGGTGGGCGCGGAATTGTCGGGAGACGGCATGGAAACCTTGCATCAAACATATGACAGTCCGACTCTATTGAGCCGTTGTGCCCGACACTGCAAGACCCCAGGGGGTGCAGGGGAAGTTCTCGGGTGCACGGGCATCTTGCCCGTTCTTGGAGACACGGGGTTTGCCGGCGAAGAAGAACGGGCAAGATGCCCGTGCACCCGGCGACAGGCCCTAGAGCCCGCGCCCTGACAGCATGTTGCGGCGGATGCGTTCGAGCGCGGAGTCGGCACCGTCGGGTTTGGCGGCCGGCTCGAAGGCGGACAGGAATTCCAGAAGCGTGTTGGCGAGCGCGTCGCGCTTGAGGCCGTAATGCACGTTCTGGCCGCGCCGCTCGCGTCGGACCAGCCCGGCATTCTCCAGGATGGAAAGATGCTTGGACACCGAGGGCGCCGACATGGAGTCGGCGAGCGTTTCGACCACCTGCCCGGCGGTCATGTCCGCCCTCGACAGGTCGGCCAAAATTTGCCGCCGCGGAGGCGAGGAAAGCGCTTCGAAGACCTTGTCGATTGTCATTGTTCGTTCGCCGTTTCCATCACTTTGACCTCAAGTCTTTGATAACACGTATTTTTAAATATTTGCAATATTGATTAATTAGCTAATTAACGAATAAGTGAACGACTCATATCGGCGAAGAGAGGGGGTGAAAATGCGCATGGGAAGCGCATCGCAGCCGGTTGCGGGACTCGAAGGGCGCCATTTTGCATGGGCTATCGGCCTGCTTGATTCCCACTTTTCCCGGTGATGCGAGCGCAAAACCGTTATTTGGCGCGCCAAATCGGTTTTGCCCAGCCTGTCGAATGCGGTTCCCTTTTCCGCCCGAAATAGGCTAGAAGGCACCTCGATTTGAGGAAGTGACGATGAACGACCTGACCAGCCTGGAAACGACCCTGTTGTCCGAGATTGCCGCTGCCGCCGACGAGGCGGCCCTGGAGGCGGTGCGTGTCTCGGCGCTCGGCAAGAAGGGCTCGATCTCCGAGCGCCTGGCCACCCTTGGCAAGATGGCGCCGGAAGAGCGCCGGGAAGCCGGCGCCGCCATCAATGTGGTGAAGGATCGCGTCACCGCGGCGCTGGCCGAGCGCAGGACCGTGCTGAAGGCGGCGGCGCTCGAGGCGCGCCTGGTAGCCGAGGCCCTCGACGTCACGCTGCCGGTGCGCGAGACCGGCACCGAACTCGGCCGCATCCATCCGATCAGCCAGGTGATCGACGAGATCACCGCCATCTTCGCCGATATGGGCTTCGCCATCGCCGAAGGTCCGGATATCGAAACGGACGAATACAACTTCACTTTGCTCAACTTCCCGCCCGGCCATCCGGCCCGCGAGATGCACGACACCTTCTTCCTGGCGCCCGACGAAAAGGGCGAGCGCAAGGTGCTGCGTACCCATACCAGCCCGGTGCAGATCCGCACCATGCTGAGCCAGAAGCCGCCGATCCGCATCGTCGTGCCCGGGCGCACCTATCGCCATGACAGCGACCAGACCCATACCCCGATGTTCCATCAGGTCGAGGGGCTAGTCATCGACAAGGTGAGCCATGTCGGCCACATGAAGTGGGTGCTGGAGGAATTCTGCCGCGCCTTCTTCGAGGTGCCGTCGGTGAAGATGCGCTTCCGCCCCTCCTTCTTTCCCTTCACCGAGCCGTCGATGGAAGTCGACATCCAGTGCTCGCGCAAGGGTGGCGAGATCCGCTTCGGCGAGGGCGAGGACTGGCTGGAGATCCTGGGCTGCGGCATGGTGCATCCCAACGTGCTGCGCAATTGCGGCCTCGATCCCGACGAATATCAGGGCTTTGCCTGGGGCATGGGCATCGACCGCATCGCCATGCTGAAATATGGCATGCCGGATCTGCGCCCCTTCTTCGACGCCGATGTGCGCTGGCTCTCCCATTTCGGCTTCCGCCCCTTCGACCTGCCGAGCCTGGCCGGCGGCCTGACGGCCTGAGATCGCAGGACCGATCGAGGCAGATCTGAAAAGCCCTCCCCGATTGTGCCGGGGAGGGCTTTTTCATGATGTGGCCAGCCCTAGTGCTGCCCCTCACCCGTACCCTCTCCCCGTAAGAACGGGGAGAGGGGTCCGCAAGCGTTGCGGCTTATCTTCACGATTCTGAGTCTCGCCCAACGGCTGGGCGAGACGGACCGGCTCGGACTTCGAGCTCCGCGCCGATGCCCCCCTCGCCCCGTTCTTACGGGGAGAGGGTAAGGGTGAGGGGCAGCGCGACGCTTCAGATCACGATTGTCAGACCGCAATTGTCAGATCGCACACACCTGCGGCTTGCGCCCGATCCAGGGGGCGGCTTCCTCCGCCTGCGCGGCGAGCTGCAGGATCGTCGCCTCGTCGCCATGGCGGCCGACGAACTGGATGCCCACGGGTTTGTTGCCGTCGGCCATGCCGAGCGGCACCGACATCGCCGGCAGGCCGGAGATGTTGAAGGCGAACATGAAGGCGGCATCCGACCAGCGCGCCAGGTAGCGCTCGCGATGGCCATCCTCCATCGACCAGTAGCCGACGGGGCGCGGCGGCTGGGTCAAAGTGGGCGTGATGAAGACGTCGAAGGGGGCGAGTTCGGTGGCGATGCGCTGGGCCGCCTTGCGCACGGCGCCGATGCTGGCCGAATACTGCGTCGCCGACAGGGTCTTGGCATATTCCAGCATCGACCAGTTGAAGGGCTGGAGATCGGCTTCCTCCGGCGGGCGTCCGGCGAATTGGGCGTGCTGGGTGAACTCGGTCGAGGTCTCCACCGCGATGATGTCGTTGTAGCGCCACCAGGCCTCCTCGAGATCGACCTCGAAGCGATATTCCTCCGTGCCGTGGCCGAGGCTCTCCAGCAGCCTGACGGTGTCCTCGACGGCCGCCTTCACCTCGGGCGCATAGGGCTCGCCGAAGGGGGCGGTGAGCGTATAGCCGATCTTCAACCCCTTGGGGCGCCTGGCGAGCAGCGACAGCCAGCTCTCGTCAGGGCGCGGCGCCGTATAGGGATCGCCCGGCAGGTTGCCAGCGACGACGTCGAGAAAGGCGGCGGTGTCGCGCACGCTGCGGCTGTTGCACAGGAAATAGATGCAGCCGAACCACAGATCCGCATCGAAGGGCCCGTAGCTGACCCGGCCGCGCGAAGGCTTCAGGCCGACCACGCCGCAACAGGAGGCCGGTACGCGGATCGAACCGCCGCCATCGGAGGCATCGGCGATCGGCACGATGCGGGCGGCGACGGCCGCCGCCGAGCCGCCACTCGAGCCACCGGCGGTAACGGCCGGATTCCAGGGATTGACGGTCGGGCCGTAGAGGCGCGGCTCGGTCGAAATGCACCAGCCATATTCGGGCGTGTTGCTGCGCCCGATCGGTGCCAGGCCGGAGGCGCGCATGCGGCCGCCGATTTCGGAATCGGCAGGGCAGACATAGTTCTGGAGATAAGCGAGCCCCGAAGTCAGCGGCGTGCCCTGCCATTGCGTGCCGAGATTCTTGAGCAGGAACGGCACGCCCGCGAACGGGCCGGAGCCCGGTGCCTCCGCGACCTGCCGCGCGACGTCGAAGGTCGGGATGACAACGCTGTTCAGCTTGGGATCGAGACGGCCGACGAGTTCGATCGCCGTCTCGACCAGTTCCGAAGCCTTGACCTGCTTGGCCCGCACCAGCTCTCCGAGCGCCAAGGCATCGGACTGAGCATAGAGCTTGACGAGATCCTCCGTGACGGCAGCCATTTCCTCACCCATTTCTTCGATCGGCCTGCGATGGCCGCCAGTCTGGAAGGAAATGAAGTGGAATTGGATGCCCCTCCTTCCACGATCTCTTGCCTTGTCCGCTGCGCCTTTGCGGTTCCGGGGCCTGCGTCAAATCGCGAAACGCCGCAGTACTACAGTCGCATTTCCCGGATTGGGAGTGTCAGCCTCCGGCCGACATCTTGAAAGCCAAGCCCTTGCGGCTCGGTAAGATGTCGGCCGGAGGCTGACACTCCGCACATCCTGCACTTCGTCGTGCAAACCAACCGTGATGCTAGCGCAGCGCCTGCGGCCCTAGGGCGCCTTCGACGGTGACGGCGACCTTGGTCAGCGGTGCTGCGATGTCTTCCAGGCCCTTGCCTTCGGCATCGACGCCGTAGAACAGGGCCACCACGCCGCCGAAGATCATCACTCCCGAGCCGACGACATAGCCCCAGAACAGCGGGTCGCGCTCGGTGCCCTCGCCGACCAGATAGCCGAAGATCAGCGGCCCCATCGAACCGACGATCTGGGCGACGGCGAAGAAATAGGAGATCGCCTGGCCGCGCACTTCCAGGGGGAAGATCTCGCTGACGGTGAGATAGGCCGAGGAAGCCCCCGCCGAGGCAAAGAAGAAGGAGACGCACCAGAACAGCGTATGGGTGTTCGCCGTCAGGCTGCCCTGCTTGAACAGATAGGCCGAGACCAGTAGCACCGCCCCCGCCAGCACATAGGTGCCGAAGATCATCTTGCGCCGGCCGACGGTGTCGAACAGCGGCCCGAGCAGCAGCGGCCCGATCAGATTGCCGATGGCGAAGGGGAAGAAATAGAGCGCCGTCTGCGACTCGTTGAGATGATAGAAATTCTTCAGCACCAAGGCGTAGGTGAAGAAAATCGCGTTGTAGAGGAAGGACTGCGTCACCATCATGGTGATGCCGAGGAAGGTGCGCGAGGGATATTCGCGGAAGAACACGTCGATCAGCTTGGCGAAAGGCACCGATTCCTCGGGCTTGATATACATCGCCTTGCTCTCGTCGACCGGCGGCAGCGTCACGCCCTGGGCGCGCACGCTGGCCTCGATGCCCTCGACGATGGTCTCGGCTTCCTTGTCCTGGCCATGGGTGACCATCCAGCGCGGGCTTTCGGGGATGTGCCGGCGCAGGAAGATGATGACGAGACCGAGCACCGGCCCGATGAAGAAGGCGATGCGCCAGCCGACATTCTCGGCAAACAAGGTGTGGTCGAGCAGAAAGAAGCTGCCGACGGCGCCCAGCATGGCGCCGGCCCAATAGGTGCCGTTGACGGCGATGTCGACCCGGCCGCGATATTTGGCCGGGATGAGTTCGTCGATGGCCGAATTGATCGCGGTATATTCTCCGCCGATGCCGAGACCGGCGACGAAGCGCCAGAGATAGAGGAACCAGGGCGTCCAGGCCAAGCCCGCCACGCCGGAGCCGACCAGATAGATCGCCAGGGTGATGATAAACAGTTTCTTGCGGCCCCAGCGGTCGGTCAGCCGCCCGAAAAACAAGGCGCCGACCACCTGGCCGATCAGGTAGATCGTGCCGGCGAAGCCGACTTCGGCGCTGGTCATGCCCAGGCTCTTCTGGAAACCGGAGGCTGAAACGAGCTGGATCTCGATGCCGTCGAGGATCCAGCTGATGCCCAGGCCCACCACGACCATCCAGTGGAAACGAGCCCAGGGCAGTCGGTCCATGCGTGCCGGAATGAGGCTGCGGATGGCTTTGCCGTCGGTCATGTCTACCGGCATGATCATGCTCCTTGCAGCGTGATGTTCGTCCCACACTATTGTTTGTTAATTTTTTGTAACAATTCGACCCTGAATGGCCTCGTGTCAATGCTTCCAATGATACCTCTGAGCAATGACATAACAGACGGATAGGTTGATGACTGCGGAATGGACCGCTCGCAGATTGCGAGATCTGCCGCCTTCCATCGTCGCCGTATTCCTGGTCTCCAATTTATTTCGCCATATGGTGCAATGACGAATGCGCCCGATGGAAGTTGGTTCGAAAGGCGGTCTCGCGTCAGGTCGAGGGTCACGAAGTGCCGGGCCCTCGCGGCGTCAATTTTTCGTTAACCTCCGCCGCCCATTTTCCGCCGCCAACCGCAGAGCCTGTGTTCTATTCGCGCAAGGCGGTTGCCGGGCGGTTGTACGGGGGGGTATACCGGTTATCCGCTTCGCCCCATCCGGGCCTCCATCCGCGGTTTCCAGATTCACGGTTCAATGGCCAAGCTTTTTCATCATCCTGTCGACCCGCAATCGCGCTTCATCCGCCTCGTGCTCAGCGAAATGGACGTGGCGACCGATCTGGTCGAGGAAAAGCCCTGGGAGCGGCGCGAGGCCTTCCTGCACATGAATCCGGCCGGCGTGCTTCCCGTGATGATCGACGCCACCGGCCTGATCGTGCCCGGCGCCTCGCCGATCTGCGAATATCTCGACGAAGCCTATGGCGATGCCCTCGGCGAGCAGCGCCTGCTGCCGCGCGACGCCAGGGCGCGTGTGGAGACCCGCCGCCTGATCGAATGGTTCAGCATCAAATTCTATGCCGAGGTCAGTGAATATCTGATCACGGAGAAGATCCTGAAGCGTTTCCTGCCGATCGGCGAGGGCGGTTCCTCGCCGGATACGGCCGCGATCCGTGCGGCCAAATCGAATGTGCGCTATCATCTGCGCTATGTCGGATATCTGGTGCGGCGGCGGAACTGGCTGGCGGGAGACAGGCTCTCCTACGCCGATTTCGTGGCCGCGGCGCATCTGTCGATCGTCGACTATCTCGGCGACGTGCCCTGGGACGAGGACCAGGCCGCCAAGGAATGGTATGCGCGCCTCAAGTCGCGTCCCTCTTTCCGGCCGCTGCTGGCCGAGACGCTGCGGGGAACGCCGCCTTCGGCAACCTATGCGGATCTCGATTTCTAGTTTCCGGGACCGCCGGCATCCTTGCCGGCTTCTGCTTCTGCGGCGAGCGCGACGGCTCCAGGAGCCGGCTGGAAGCCGGCGGTCCCGGGCAGGCTCGCCGTGACGCCTCTCAAGACACAGCTCCTCCAGCGCGCCGAAGCGGAAGGCTTCGATGTCGTCCGCGTAACCACGCCCGACGCCATCCCTGAGGCGCCAGCGCGCCTGCGCCGCTTCCTGGAGGAGGGCTTCCATGGCGAGATGGGCTGGATGGAGGAGCGCGCCGACCAGCGCGGCACCCCAGCCACGCTCTGGCCGGAGGTGCGCAGCATCATCATGCTCGGCGTCAATTACGGCCCCGACCGGGACCCGATGGCAGGGCTTGCCGATCGGTCCGGCGGCCTGATCTCGGTCTATGCCCAGGGCGACGACTATCACGACGTCATCAAGAAGCGGCTGAAAAGCCTGGGGCGCTGGTGGGGCGAGGTGACGGGCGCGCCGCTCAAGGTCTTCGTCGACACCGCGCCGGTGATGGAAAAGCCTCTCGCCGCAGCGGCAGGCCTGGGCTGGCAGGGCAAGCACACCAATCTGGTCAGCCGGGATTTCGGCTCCTGGCTCTTTCTCGGCTCGATCTTCAGCGCCACCGAGATCGAGGCCGATGCGCCGGAGCGGGATCGTTGCGGTTCCTGCCGCGCCTGCCTCGATGCCTGCCCGACCGCCGCCTTTCCTACGCCCTACCGGCTCGATGCCCGGCGCTGCATCTCCTATCTCACCATCGAGAACAAGGGCCCCATCCCGGCCGAGTTCAGGGAGGCGATCGGCAACCGGATCTATGGTTGCGACGATTGCCTGGCGGCCTGCCCGTGGAACAAGTTCGCGGTGACGGCCCGTGAACACAAGCTCAAGGCGCGCGAGGACTTGCGAGCCCCGCGCCTGGCGGACCTGGCGCGCCTGGACGATCCGGCCTTTCGGGCGCTGTTCGCCAAGAACCCGGTGAAGCGCATCGGGCGGGACCGCTTCATCCGCAACGTGCTCATCGCCATCGGCAATTCCGGCGATCCGGGCCTGATCGAGGTGGTCGAGGGGCTCCTCGGCGATGAAGCGGCCCTGGTGCGCGCCATGGCGGTCTGGGCGCTCGCCAGACTCGCCCCGGCCCGCCTGGCAGCCCAGGCCTGGCGACGGGACGACGAAACCGATGCCGATGTGAAGGCGGAATGGCGGGCGGCGGGTCATGCGGCGCCGATGCATCAAGGCGCCTAATATTGACGGTGATATTAAGAACGGACGCAGGGACCGCTTGACGGCGGCGGCGTTCGCCAATAGCGATGCGAACGGGGCAAGCAAGGAGCAGGCCGATGGTCCATAAGGGCGGCGCGCGACGGGACAATTGCAAGCCATCCAGACGTTTCGGTGAGGCCGCCCAGTTTTTCCGCAGCTGGACCGAAAAGCCCCTGCAGATGGGGTCGATCACCCCCTCCAGCCCCTTCCTGTCCAAGGCGATGGCCAATTGCGTCGATCCCGCCTCGGAAGGCCCGGTGGTGGAAATCGGGCCCGGCACAGGTCCGATCACCCAGGCCTTGGTGGAGCGCGGCGTCGCCGAGGACCGCCTGGTGCTGGTCGAATACAGCCCGCAATTTTGCGATCTCCTGTCGCAGCGTTTTCCCAAGGCAACGGTGGTGCAGGGCGATGCCTATGCTCTCGCCAAGACACTGGAGGGCCGGCTTGCCGACAAGGCGGCCGCCGTGGTCTGTGGCCTGCCGCTGCTGACCAAGCCCGAGCGGCAGCGCCTCGACCTCCTGGCCCAGGCCTTCACGCTGATGCAGCCCGACGCCGCTTTCATCCAGTTCACCTATTCGCTGGCCTCGCCGATTCCCACCAAGAACGCCTTCTTCACCTGGCAGGCGTCGCCGAGGATCTGGCGCAACGTGCCGCCCGCCCGCGTCTGGACCTATCGCCAACTCCTGAGGAACTGATTTGAATACGAAAGACCGCCTGATCTGTGGCCTGGATGTCGACAGCGTCGCCAAGGCCGAAGCCCTGGTAACCGAGCTCGGCGACAGCGTGACCTTCTACAAGATCGGCTATCAGCTCGTCTTCAATGGCGGTCTGCCCTTCGCCCAGGACCTGGCGCGTTCGGGAAAGAAGATCTTCCTCGACATGAAGCTGCACGACATCGGCAACACCGTGACCAAGGCGGTCGAGGCCATTGCCGGAATGGGCATGACTTTCCTCACCATCCACGCCTTTCCGCAGACCATGCGGGCTGCCGTGGAAGGTGCCCGCGGCTCGGACCTGAAGATCCTCGCCGTCACTGTCCTGACCTCCTATGACGATGCCGACCTGGCCGAAGCCGGCTATGGCAAGGGTGTCGGCGAACTCGTGGCCCAGCGGGTGACCCAGGCCATGGCGATCGGCGTGCCCGGCCTGGTGATGTCGCCGGAAGAGGTTGCCTCGACCCGCAACCGGGTCGGCGACAGCATGCTGCTGGTGACCCCGGGCGTACGCCCCGCCGGCAGCGACAGCGGCGACCAGAAGCGGGTGATGACGCCCGGTGACGCCATCCGCGCCGGGGCCGACCATCTGGTGGTGGCCCGGCCCATCGTGGCGGCGCCCGATCCCAAGGCGGCGGCCGAGGCGATCCAGGCGGAGATCGCGGCGGCGGTGACTTGAGGCGAACCGAGGCCGATTTCGCTCCGACGCCTGGTCTGTGATAGCAACGACAGAGTCGCGACAGCCAGAGCCCCGTCATGCCGCAGATCTTGCTCCAGCTCTTTCGTGAAAAAGGTCGCTTGCGCCGTCTGCCTTATTGGCTGGGCGTCGGCTTGGTGGTGGGTTGTTTCGCGCTGGGCATTCTTATCTTCGAAACGATGCAAGTGGGAGCGGGGCTCCGGCGCTCTGGCCTCATGCTCTTTTTCGCCGCTCTGCTGGCTTGGCTCGGCGGCCGACGGCTCTCCGACATCGGTGCCTCGCCATGGGTCGCCAGAGTCGTGATTTTCGTCTCGGGGGCGACGCCCTCCCTGATGTTCTATCTGGTCATGAACGATAGGGTGCCCCTCAACGGCGCCATCCTCGTGACAGGTGCAGTGATTATGTTCGCCTCAGCCTGCCTCATCATCCTCGGTTTCATCCCCGGCAAACGCGGCGCCAATCGCTACGGGCCGGCGCCTGACGAAAGGATGGCGCTGACGCAAGCCGTCGAGACGTTCGAATAGGGGCCGAGCCATTCGTCCGCGACAAGTCATTGAAACTTGACATGTCATTCCCGGCGCCGCCACTGGCGGCGGGAAGGGAATCCAGGGCCAAGGTCTGCGTCGTTCAGCCCCTGGTCCCCTTCTCTCGCTTTGCTCGCTGGGGATGACGGGCGCATTGCCAGATCGGTCAAAGCTCACTGTGGCTGGTATCACGCATGAAAAAGGCGCAGGCCTCGCGGGCTGCGCCTTCTTGCATCTCGCTGAGAAGTCGGCGTTCCCGGATCAGTCCTTGGCGCGTTCGACGTAGGAACCGTCTTCCGTCATGATCACCACGCGGGTGCCGGCGCTGATGTGCGGCGGCACGGTGGTGCGCACGCCGTTGGAGAGTGTGGCGGGCTTGTAGGAGGAGGAAGCGGTCTGACCCTTGGTCACCGGCTCGGTCTCCGTCACTTCCAGTACGACGCGGGCGGGCAGTTCGATCGCCACGGGCACGCCGTTATAGAGGCTGATCTGGCATTCCATGTTCTCGGCCAGATAGACCGACTGCTCGCCGATCACGTCGGCGGGCACCGAGACCTGCTCATAGCTGTCCATGTTCATGAAGGCGTAGCCATGCGTGTCTTCATAGAGATAGGTGTGCGACTTGGTCTCGATGAAGGCGCGCTCCACCTGCTCGGTGGTGCGGTAGCGCTGCACGGTCTTCACACCGTCCGACAGGCGGCGCATGTCGATCTGCGTGGTGGGCGTGCCCTTGCCCGGGAAGAAACTTTCCGCCTTGAGCACGACATAGAGCTGATTGTCGATCTCGACGACGTTGCCTTTGCGGATCTGGCTGGCGATGACCTTCACGATGATGTCCTGAAACTTTTCAAGTGAGCTAAAGCGTTTTGCGATGCGGTGGAATGCCCCAAATCGCAAGGACGCGTCGAACCAAGGCGCTAGAGGAAAGGTGCGTTTTCACCAAAACGCGCTTTGCTCTAGGAACGATTGTGGGCGCCTCTTACACCGCCCCGCCGCTGAACGAAAGCGTGAAGCGCCGGGAATCGGTGAAACAGCAGCGAATTCCTGCCTCATCGCGCTCTTTCTCGGAATTTCTCGATTGCACGCGACGTCATCACGAGGCCGTGAGCGTGTAACGAACGACGATCCTTCGACGAATATTCCAATAGCGTTTTGCGATTTGGCAGAGTCACCTCGAATCGCAAAGACGCGTCGAACCAAAGAGTTAGAGCAAATAAGCGTTCAGTCATGAACGCGCTTTGCTCTAGGAAGCGGCCCTCGCTCGGGTCGAATACTGATGAGGCCATTGATGAGGAGATCGACCAGGAGGCCGCGCACCGGCTTGTGGCGGCTGGCTCCGCTGGGATTGGGGTTGGTCCTGCTGCCGCTCGGCAGTGTTGCGCCGGCCGAGGCGGGGCGGCTCACCGTGGTGGAGCTCTTCACCAGCCAGGGCTGCTCGTCCTGTCCGCCGGCCAATGCCAATCTGGCCGCGATCAGCCGGCGCCCCGGCGTGCTGGCCCTGAGCTTCGGTGTCACCTATTGGGACCGGCTGGGCTGGAAGGACGTCTTCGCGCGCCCTGACTACACGCAGCGCCAGATCGCCTATGAGAAGCCTCTCGGACAGAGCGGCCCCTTCACGCCGCAGATGGTGGTGAATGGCCGGGCGTCCCTGGTCGGCAACGAGCTTGCCGAGCTGGATGCGGCGATCGCGGGCGCGGCTGTGTTGCGAGCAGGTCCGAGCCTGGCCGTCTCGGGCGGCCATGTCGTCATCGGCAGCCAGGCCTCGCCTCCGGCCAGCCTCGACATCTGGCTGGTGCGCTATGACCCGAGGCAGGTCGAGGTGCCGGTACGCGCCGGCGAGAATGCCGGCCGCACCCTGGCTCACAAGAATGTCGTGCACGATCTGGTCCGGCTCGGACTTTGGAAGGGCGAGGCACTCGATCTGCCGATCGCACGGGCGCCCGCCGGCCAGCACACGGCGATCCTGCTGCAGGCGCCGGATGGCGGCGCCATCCAGGCTGCCGCAACCGACTGAGGAACCTCGAACCGTCACAGCTCTTCGACCCGCCGGACGGCTCGTCCGGCTTCCCCTGCGCCGAGGCGCAATCACAGAAAGGAACGGATCATGGATCGTATTGCCAAACTCGCCTCCGCGGGCTTGCTGGGCCTGGGGCTTGCTTTCGCCGCCGCCCCCTTGGCGCAGGCCCAGGACGCGATGCCGCAGACGAACACGATGCAATCGCAAACGATGAAACCGAATGCGATGCAGGGTGATGCCATGAAGGGCGACACCATGAAGAAGCCGATGAAGAAAATGGCCAAGAAGAAGATGATGAAGAAGCACCACAAGGCCATGAAGGCGATGTGATC
This sequence comes from Labrys sp. E2SS-1L, assembly GCF_057073705.1. NCBI lineage: Bacteria > Pseudomonadati > Pseudomonadota > Alphaproteobacteria > Hyphomicrobiales > Xanthobacteraceae > Labrys > Labrys sp. E2SS-1L. The sequence goes on from NZ_CP172712.1 coordinate 1,647,047, forward strand.
TCGGCGCCACCTTCTTCACCCTCCCCTGGAGGGGGAGGGTCGAAGCGAAGCTTCGGGGTGGGGTGGCGTCTGTGCAAAGAATCTAGCGTCTTTATCGTCAGGCACTGCGTAGTTTCTCCCCACCCCGGCCTTTCAGGCCGACCCTCCCCCTCCAGGGGAGGGTGAAGAAGCTGCCGTGTAAGTATGACCATCGATCGATTGTCCGATCGGAAACCGCGCTTTGCCTCCCCTCAGCTCCGGGGCTCCGCCACCAGCCAGCCCTTGTAGCGCACGATCAGGCCGAACAGGGGATGGGCGATCTCGACATGGAAGTTGAATCGCCCGTCCTCGGCGCTCTCGAAACTGTCGCCGGAGGGGGCGAGGAAACGCGGCAGTCTCAGGCCGAGGAAGCGCCAGTTGCGTACGACGAGCTTGAGCCTGCCGTCTTCGGCGAGGAGGGCCAGCCCGAAGCTGAAAGGTCCGAAGCGCTCGTCGACCAGGCCGGCATTGCGGCCGCGGCCGGCGGTCTGGACCGAACGGAAGCGGCGCCCGGCAAAGTCCCGCGTCCAGACTTCCTGCTTGTTCTGGATTTCGAACGATACGCGCACCGGAATATCCGCACCGGCCTGGGGGAAGCCGACGAGAGCGCCCACCAGCCGCGACAACAACCCCTTGCCGCGCTCGACGCTGGCACGGCCGGTGACCGCATGGCTGGTTTCGTGCCGATGCAACGCCTGGATGGCCGGTGGCAGGCTCGCATAGGCCGAGCCCAGAATGCCCGGGTAAAGCGGCAGGCTCGCCTCGGCCGTGACCTCACGCGTGCCATGGGCGAAGGGCCGGCCGTCAAAGACGTGATCATAGTCGGCCAAGGCGAGCGCTCCCGTTGCGGGACGGGCGCCCGGTTCCGGCCTGATGCCTTCGAGGCGCTGGCGGATCAGGGCTTCGATCGCCATCGCCGGAATATAGGGTCCATCGTCGCCCTCGGCGTTCAGATGCCAGCTGCGGACCAGCCTTTCCCCGCGATGCCCTGCGCCCTCGACCTCGACGATCATGCCACCGCGATGGGCGCCCCAGCGCAGGATGCGGTTCACCCTGTGAAACAGGCCGGCGAGGGGCGCGAGGGAGGGCAGCATTTTCCAGCGCACCAGCAGGCTCAGCCCGATCAGGCAGCGATGCAGGATCTCCGGGCGCGGCCCGGCGCCGACCCAGACCGAGCGCACGCTTGGCCACAGGTCGGAGAGCAGCAGGAGGTCGGGTACCTCCACCAGGGAGAACAGCGTGTTCGGCAGCGGCAACTTTCCAGGCGGGGCGATGGTGAAGCGGCGGGTTTCGGTGAGGGGATGCACCAGCAGGGTCTGGCCCTGCCGCCGGGCCGGCACGGCCTGGCCGGCATAGCCCGCGATGGCCTTGAGCACGTTCTCGCCGACGACCGCATGCGGCGAGGGGGCGATACCGGCGCGGATGATGTCGATGCGCGAGAAGGCACCGGCGAGATGCCTGACGATTGCTGCGGTCAGGACAGGAAAGCTGCTTACGCCCGACAGGATGGCGACGCCGCGCTGCCGGGCCGCCGCATCGAGGCTGGCGATGCCGCGCACGAACGCGGCCCCGTCCGAGAAATCGAAATAGTCGGCCCCATGGGCGATCGTGGCCTCGACCAGGCGATAGGGCTGTTTGCCGTAGCCCTGGAAGGGGCCGCTGGCATCGACGACGATGTCGGGCTTCAGGGCCTGCAATCGCGGCTCGAGCGGCCGGTCGCGATCGAACTCAGCCGGAAACAGGCGGGCCCGCACCGGACGGCTGGCGCAGAAGAATTCCGCCTTGGCGAGAGAGCGGCCCGCGATGATGAGGGTGAGGCGGGGTTCGTCGGCCAGCAATTCCGCCAGCCGCCCGCCAAAGATGCCGTAGCCGCCGACGATCAGCACGCGCAGGGAGGATGGGGATGCGGTCACGGGCTACTCCAGCCCCGCATGCGTACAGGGAGCGACCGGAACCGGCAAGATGGAGCCTCGCACCGGTGCCGGAGCGGATGGCCGCACTTGCGTCTTGCGCCGTCGCCCGCCATAAGCGCTAGCCTGAGCACGATTTTCCGGCGAGACCCGCGGGTGGGCTTTGCCGGAAAATCGTGCACATTTTCGATATCTTTCAGCTTGTTCTTGATCGCGCCCGTGGCTCGATCAAGAACAAGCTGCTCGGACAATATGGAATCCTCTCGCCATGACGAAGTTCGTGGAGCGCGTCTTTTCGGGCGTTCAGCCGACCGGCAACCTGCATCTGGGCAATTATCTCGGCGCGATCCAGCGCTTCGTCGAGATGCAGAAGAGCCATCAATGCATCTATTGCGTGGTGGATCAGCATGCCATCACGTTGTGGCAGGATCCCAAGAGCCTGGCGAGTGCCATCCGCGAGGTCACCGCCGCCTTCCTGGCCGCGGGCATCGACCCGAAGGCCCATATCGTCTTCAACCAGAGCCAGGTGGCCGAGCATGCCGAACTCGCCTGGGTGTTCAATTGCGTGGCGCGCATGGGCTGGCTCAACCGCATGACCCAGTTCAAGGAGAAGGCCGGCAAGGACAAGGAGGCGGCCTCGGTGGGCCTGTTCGCCTATCCCACGCTGATGGCAGCCGACATCCTGGTCTATCGTGCCACCCATGTGCCCGTCGGCGAGGACCAGAAGCAGCATCTGGAACTCGCCCGCGACATCGCGGCGAAGTTCAACAATGATTTCGGCGATTCCATTGCTGCCAACGGTTTCAATGGCGGCTTCTTCCCGCTGCCCGAACCCCTGATCCAGGGCGCGGCCACCCGCGTGATGAGCCTGCGCGACGGTTCCAAGAAGATGTCGAAATCGGATCCCTCCGACCTGTCGCGCATCAACATGACCGACGATGCCGATACGATCGCCGCCAAGATCCGCAAGGCCCGCACCGATCCCGAGCCGCTGCCTGGTGAGGAGGAGGGGCTGAAGGGACGCCCCGAGGCCGACAACCTGGTCTCGATCTTCGCGGCCCTGTCGGGGCGGACGGTGGCGGAGGTTCTCGCCGAGTTCGGCGGCGGCCAGTTCTCCACCTTCAAGACGGCGCTCGCCGATCTCACCGTCGCCAAGATCTCGCCGATCACCGCCGAGATGAAGCGCCTGATGGCCGATCCCGGCCATATCGACGCGGTGCTGGCCGAGGGCTCGGACCGGGCCCGGGCGATCGCCGCCCCGATCATGGCCTCGGTGAAGGACATCGTCGGCTTCATCCGGGCGAAGTGAGGCGGCGTCAGGAAAGAACCGAGCCTCGTTCGGAAATAACTCAGGCGCTTGCTTTGTCATGCCCGGGGCTTGACCCGGGCATCCAGGGGGCCCGTCTTTGATGTAGGGCGGGAAGAGCTGGATTGCCGGGTCAGCCCGGCAATGACAAAGGTCGGGCGGGGTGAACCTCAATGTGCTGTGGGAAGGAACCGACATGCTGAAGATCTGGGGCCGCACCAATTCCTCCAATGTGAAGAAGGTGCTGTGGTGCGTCGAGGAACTCGGGCTCACTTATGAGCGCATCGATGCGGGCGGTGCTTTCGGGGTGGTCAACGACCCTGCCTACCGCGCTCTCAATCCCAACGGGTTGGTGCCTTGCATCGAGGATGACGGCTTCGTGCTGTGGGAATCCAATGCCATCGTGCGGTATCTGGCCGAAGGCGATGCCGAGCGCCGGCTGGTGCCGGCAACGCGCCAGGCCAAGGCTTCGGCCGAACGCTGGATGGACTGGACGACCTCCACCATCGCCGGTCCCTTCCGTGATGTGTTCTGGAACGTCGTGCGTCGTACCGCCCAGGACCGGGTGGAGACCGAGCTCTCCCGGGGCCTCGACAGCTGCAGCAGGCTGCTGGCCATCGCCGACAAGGCGCTGGCCGGCCAGCCCTATCTGTCGGGCGACAAATTCGGCATCGGCGACATACCGCTCGGCTGCCTCGCCTATGGCTGGTTCAATATGCCGATCGAGCGGCCGGACCTGCCCCATCTGGCCGCCTGGTACGAGCGCCTGACCGAGCGCCCGGCCTATCGCAAGGCTGTGATGATCCCGCTGACCTGACGAGCGGGAACCTCCGGGCCGACATCCGCGTTACCGAGCCGACCATGGTTGTCATGGTCGCTCGGGGAATGTGTGCATGCTGTCTGGTGTGATCTCGCTGCTGATCGGTATCGTCGTCATCGGTCTCGTCTGCTGGCTGTTGATGTATGTGATCGACCGCCTGCCCATGGACGGACGCTTCAAGCAGATCCTGCGTATTCTGATCATCCTCATCGCGGTGCTCGCCATCCTGCAACGCGTCGTGGTGCTGATGGAGCCCGTGCCGACATTGTAAGGAACGGCTCCGCCTTGAAGGCGGCTTGCCTGCGCGACGCATCGTGACAGGCACACATCCGACATGTTCGGGAAAACCCTGAAAAAGCTGCGGGATGGCTTGCCTTTCGCCCGAGCAAATTGCATGGTCTTCGCCCTTTTTCCACCGTTTGCGGCAGCTCGGTCCGCTTGCGGGTCGCTATGCCAGGACGCACTCCATGAAGGTTACGCTCGAACGGACTGCCCTTCTCAAATCGCTGGGCCACGTCCACCGCGTCGTCGAGCGGCGCAACACCATTCCGATCCTGTCCAACGTGCTGATCGAGGCTCAGGGCGCCAGCCTGCTCCTGAAAGCGACCGACCTCGATCTGGAGGTGGTGGAGTCCTCTCCTGCCGACGTCACCATGGACGGCGCCACCACGGTGCCGGCACATACCCTCTACGACATCGTCCGCAAGCTGCCCGACGGGGCTCAGGTCTCGCTGGAAGGCGGCGGCGAGGCGACCCAGCTGATCGTGCGTTCCGGCCGCTCGCGCTTCACCTTGCAGACGCTGCCGCCTTCCGATTTTCCGGACCTGGCGGCGGGCGAGTTTCCGCATAATTTCCAGCTCAAGGCCGCCGATCTGCGCAAGCTGATCGAGAAGACCCAGTTCGCGATCTCCACCGAGGAGACGCGCTATTATCTCAACGGCATCTATCTGCACACGCTGGATGTCGAGGGCGAGACCCGCATCCGCGCCGTGGCGACCGACGGCCATCGCCTCGCCCGCGTCGAACTGCCGGCGCCCGAGGGTTCCAACGGCATGCCGGGCGTGATCCTGCCGCGCAAGGCGGTGGGCGAGATCCAGAAGCTGATGGAGGATGCCGAGGCCATCGTCTCGGTCGAGCTGTCCCAGGCCAAGGTCCGCTTCACCATCGGCCCGGTGGTGCTGACCTCCAAGCTGATCGACGGCACCTTCCCCGATTACGCCCGCGTCATTCCGACCGGCAACGACAAGGCGCTGATCGTCGAGCGCGCCGACTTCACCGCCGCCGTCGACCGCGTCTCGACCATCTCCTCCGAGCGCGGCCGCGCCGTGAAGCTGTCGCTGGCCGACAGGCGCCTCGTCCTCACCGTCACCAATCCCGATTCCGGCACGGCGACCGAGGAGATCGAGGTCGATTATGATTCCACGCCGCTCGATATCGGCTTCAACTCGCGCTATCTCCTCGACATCGCCGCGCAGCTCGACGGCGATACCGCCTTGTTGAAATTCGCCGATCCGGGCTCGCCGACCCTGGTGCAGGACCGCGAAGGTGCGGCCGCGCTCTACGTCCTGATGCCGATGCGGGTGTAAGCTCGGAGCGCGGACATCTTGTCCGCATCCTGGAAACGATGCGTTAGATTGAGAGGAAGAGCGGACATCGCGACATGTCTGCATGTCGCTGTGATGTCCGCGCTCCAAAAATGATCTCGCCCCGCATCACCCGCCTGATCCTCACCTCGTTCCGGTCCTATCCGCGGCTCGATCTCGCCGTGGATGCCGGCATGGTGGTGCTGACCGGGCAGAACGGCGCCGGCAAGACCAATGTGCTCGAGGCCATCTCGCTGTTCACCCAGGGCAAGGGCTTGCGCCGGGCGGATCTCGAGGACATGGCCAGCGAGGACGGGCCCGGCAGCTTCGCCGTCGCCGCCGAAGTCGAGGGTGCGCTTGGCCTCGCGCATCTCGGCACCGGGCTGGAAGGCCCCGACAGCGGGCCGCGCAAATATCGTGTCGACCGCCAGCCGGTTTCCTCGGCCACGAGCTTTGCCGACCATCTGCGCCTCGTCTGGCTGACGCCCTCGATGGACGGGCTGTTCTCCGGCTCGGCCGGCGAGCGGCGCCGCTTTCTCGACCGGCTGGTGCTGGCCGTCGATGCCGGCCATGGCACCCGGGTCAATGCGCTCGAACGCGCGCTACGCTCGCGCAACCGGCTGCTGGAGGATCCGCGCGCCGACCAGCGCTGGCTCGATGCTGCCGAGCATGAGGTCGCCGATCTCGCCATCGCGGTGGCAGCGTCGCGCGCCGATACGGTGCGTCGTCTCGCCGGCCTGATCGAGGAGGAGATCGATCCCGCCTCTCCCTTCCCCCATGCGCGCATCGCCCTCGACGGCGCCATCGAGAATGCCGTGCTGGACGAGCCGGCGCTGGCCGTGGAGGAGCGCTATCGCCAGACCCTGCGTGAAGGCCGCGCCCGGGACAGGGCGGCCGGCCGCACGCTCGACGGGCCGCATCTGACCGATCTTCTCGTCGTGCACGGCCCCAAGGGCATCGCGGCCGAGCGCGCCTCCACCGGCGAGCAGAAGGCCCTGCTGCTCGGCCTGGTGCTGGCGCATGCCAGGCTGGTCGCCCGTCTCGCCGGCATGACGCCGATCGTCCTGCTCGACGAGGTCGCCGCCCATCTCGACCCGATGCGGCGGGCGGCCCTCTATGACCGGCTCGAAAGTTTCGGCGCCCAGGTCTGGCTGACCGGCGCCGATCCCTCCGCCTTCGAGGCGATCGCCGGCAGGGCCGCGGTCTATCGCGTCACGCCGGGCCGGGTCGAGGGCTGAGGTTTCGGGCGAGGGGGATCAGAGGGGAAATCCGGCTGGTGGAGTAGCCCCTCACCTCCATCCTCTCCCCGTAAGAACGGGGCGAGGGGGCGCAATCGTTGCGATTGGTCGTCGGAGCTTTCATCTCGCCCTACCGTTGAGCGAGATGAAAGATTTCCGACATAAAACTTGAGGTCAAAGTCTCCTCGCCCCGTTCTTACGGGGAGAGGTAAGGTGAGGGGCAGCGCCGTCCTCGGAAGAGTCCGTTCTTTCGCGATCTCGAAGCTCAATGCTTCAGCAGCACGTCGAAGCGGGGATTGATTTCGTCGAAGATCGGCAGCGAGGCGGCGCCGAGCACCACGGTATGATGCCCCACCGAGCCGGCCATCAGGCGGGGCAGGCTGCGGCCGCTGCGCGAGCCCACCGACATCGGCAGCGGCATGGCCTTTTCGATCAGGCTGGCCAGCACGCCGGCCGGCGCCAGCCCGCCGAGCAGGATGGTCTCCGGGTCCAGGGTCGATTCCAGGATGTTGACGGCGCCGGCAAGATAGGGTGCGGCCTCCGTCACCCAGCGCTCGACGGGGGCGGATAGCGCGCCGTCCAGTTCGGAAAGAGCAGGGGCGCCGGGCTGATCGGCGAGGAATTCCTGAGCCGCGCTCAAAGAGAGATAACGTTCCAGGCAGCCGCGATTGCCGCAGGGGCAGGGCTTGCCGTTCGGCGCCACGATCATGTGGCCGATCTCGCCGGCATTGAGCGAGGCCCCGCGCCAGGGCTGCCCGCCGAGGAAGACGCCGGCGCCGAGCCCCTCGTCCAGGAACAGGAAGACGAAGCTGTCGATCGCGCGGGCGACGCCATGCAGGCGTTCGCCGATCGCCGCCGCCATGGCATCGTTTTCGATCTGCACGGGCTGTTCGAGGGCTTCGGCGATATGCTGCCTGGCATCGGGATCGTCCCATCCGGGCAGGGTTGTCGGACCGGCGGTGGTGATGGCGCCGACCCCGAAGCGCACCGGTAGGGCGACCCCGGCGCCGAGCAGGCGCGAGGCGGGAACGCCGGCTTCCTCGATCAGTTCGTCGGCGAGCCGCCGCAAGGCGGGCGCCGCGCTGCGGGGGGAGGGGCGCTGGGCGGGGATCTCCCGGATCGCAACCGGCTTGCCGGTGAGGTCGACCAGGGCCGCGATGATGGCGCTGTGGTCGACATGGAAGCCGAGCGACCAGGCCCCCTCGGGATTGATGGCATAGGGAATTGAGGGCTGGCCCCGCCCCTCGCGCTTGGGTTCGCCAGCCAGGACAAAGCCGGCCTGCTCCAACTCCTCGACGATGTTGGAGATCGTCTGGTTGGTCAGGGCGGTTTCGCGGGCGATCTCGGCCCGCGAGACCGGCCCGAGCCGGCGTATGGTGTCGAGCACGACACGCCGGTTGTGGGAGCGGGTGAATTCGAGATTGGTCCCCGCAACGCTCCGGCTCGGTTGGGGTGTCCTGTCCGCCTCGCGTCTCGCCATGTCCGCCCACTCCCTAGATCAAGACGCGTTCGGATGGGAACGCATTTTTGCTCTAACTCTTTGGTTCGACGCGCCTTTGCGATTCCAGCGGATCCGTCAAATCGCAAAACGCTTTCCGATTTCACTCGCGACTATGGCAGCATGTTTACATTCAAACAAATTGAGTTAATAATTTTTCCGGGTCGCAGAAAAGGATCGGGAGCCATCGAGAACTCTCCGCGCCCCTGAACCATGCAGGGCGGCTACGGGCTGCCGATCGAATTGCAAGCGGGAGATGATTGCAATGTCTGGAATTCACAAATCGGTGCTGGCCGGGCTGGCGATGACGGCCCTGGCGGGATTGTCGCCGGCAGCGGCCGAGACTCTCAATGCCCTGTTCATGGCGCAGGCCGCCTATAGCGACGCCGACGTCAAGGCGATGACGGCGGCCTTCGAGAAGGAAAATCCCGGCGTTACCGTCAATGCCGAATTCGTGCCCTATGAAGCCCTCTACGACAAGATCGTGGCTTCCAAGGCCGCCGGCGGTGCCGGCTATGACGTGGTGCTCTACGACGTGATCTGGCCGGCCGCTTTCGCGCAGAACGGTGTCCTGGTCGATGTCACCGACCGGTTGAAGGATCTCGATCGCTCCAAGGTGTTCGATGGGGCCTGGGCCACGGTGAACTATGACGGCAAGACCTATGGCATGCCGTGGATCCTCGACACCAAATATCTATTCTACAACACCGAGATCCTCGAAAAGGCCGGCATCAAGGAGCCGCCCAAGACCTGGGATGAACTGGCCAAGGACGCCAAGATCATCAAGGACAAGGGCCTGGTGCAATATCCCATCGTCTGGAGCTGGTCGCAGGCCGAGGCGGTGATCTGCGATTACGTGACCCTGACCGCGGCCTATGGCGGCAAGTTCTTCGACGGGGACAAGCCGGTCTTCGACAAGGGCGGTTCGCTCGATGCCGTCACCTATATGGCCGACAGCCTCAAGAACGGCCTCTCCAACCCCAATTCCAAGGAATATCTGGAAGAGGACGTGCGGAAAGTGTTCTCGGCGGGGGATGCGGCCTTCGCGCTCAACTGGACCTATATGTATGCCAAGGCCAATGATCCGGCCGAAAGCAAGGTGGTCGGCAAGGTCGGCGTGGTGCCGGCTCCCGGCGTCGAAGGCAAGAGCACGGCTTCGGGCGTGAACGGCTCGATGGCGCTCGGCATCACGGCCGGCTCGACCAAGCCGGACCTGGCCTGGAAATATATCGCCTATCTCACCTCCAAGCCGGTGCAGGACCAGTATGCCAAGCTCAGCCTGCCGATCTGGAAGGCATCCTACACCGATCCGGCCGTCACCAAGGGCCAGGAGAGCCTGGTCAAGGCCGCCGACGTCTCCATCGGCCTGATGACGCCGCGCCCGACGGTCGCCTCCTACCAGGAACTCTCGACCATCCTGCAGGCGCAGATCCAGAACGCGCTCGCCGGCAAGGCTTCGCCCGCCGACGCGCTGGCGGCCGCGGTCAAGGATGCCGCGCGCATCCGGTGAGGGAGAGACAGCGACCTTTGTCATGCCCGGGCTTGACCCGGGCATCCAGACTTCGCTTGGAAAGGCAGGCTGGATTGCCGGGTCAAGCCCGGCAATGACAAAGGTTGCGCTATTTTCGGCGTCCAAAAGCCAAATACCGACTGAAGGGGGCAGGCACGCCCTCCCGTCTTGCTGGAAGGAATCTGCCTGATGATGAGCGGCCGCGTCGGCATGCCCTCACCATGGCTTCTGCTCGGCCCGATGCTGATCATCGTGTTTGCGGCAGTCGGCTATCCCATCCTGATGACCCTGTGGCTGGCCTTCACCGATACCCGCCTGATGGCGGGACCGGGAGCGGCGCATTTCATCGGGCTGGAAAACTTCGCCTTTGCCTTCAGCGATTCCGAATTCCTCGCCGCGGCAGGGCGGACGATCTATTTCACCGTCGTTTCGATCAGTGCCGAAGCGCTGCTTGGCATCGCGGTCGCCCTGCTGCTCAACGAGAAGTTCCGTGGCCGTACCTTCTGCCGGGCCCTGTTGGTGCTGCCCTGGGCCGTGCCCACCATCGTCAACGCCTTGATGTGGCGTCTGATCTACCAGCCCGATTTCGGCGTGCTCAATGCGGTGTTGACCCAGAGCGGGCTGATGGAAAGCTATCGCAGCTGGCTCGGCAGCGAAGGCAGCGCCATGAATGCGGTGATCGTCGCCGATGTCTGGAAGAACTATCCGCTGGTGGCGCTGATCGTGCTGGCCGCGCTGCAGTCGGCGCCGCTGGAACTCTACGGCGCCGCCACGCTCGACGGCGCCAATGCCTGGCAGCGCTTCAAGGCCGTCACCTGGCCGGTGATCGCGCCGCCCTTGCTGGTGGCGCTGGTGCTGCGCTCGATCGAGGCGCTGAAAGTCTTCGACATTTTCTATGTGATGACCCGGGGCGGGCCGGCGAGCTCGACCAAGACCATGAGCTTCTTCGTCTATGAGGAATCCTTCCGCTTCATGCGGGTGGGATCAGGCGCCTCCTACGCCCTCATCGTGGTGCTGATCTGCATGGTCTTCGTCGGCTTCTATGTCCGGCTGATGCGTCGGCAGGAGGCCTGATCATGCAAAGGAGCTCCATCGCAACTTTCCTCCTGTATTGCGGCGTCGCCCTGTTCCTGGTGGTGACGCTGGCGCCGGTGGCCTGGCTCGGCGTGATGAGCATCTCGCTGCCATCCGACCTCACCACCAAGCCCCTGTCGCTCATCCCGCACCAGGTCGACTTCAGCCGCTATGCCCGCCTGCTCACCTTCGAGGCCAACAGCCCGGGCGAGGCCTTCCTGATGGCGCTGCGCAACAGCCTGTTGAGCTCGCTGGGCGCGACGGCTTTATCGCTGCTGGTGGCGGTGCCGGCGGGCTGGGCCTTTTCGCGCTACCGCAATCGCGGCGTCTCGGTGGTGCTCTACTCCATCCTCGCCACCTATATGACACCCGCCGTGGCGCTGATCCTGCCGCTCTATTTCCTGCTCTCGATGCTCGGGCTGCTCAACAATGTCCTGGGCCTGATCATCGTCTATTGCTCCATCCTGACGCCCTTCACCGCCTGGTTCATCAAATCCTCTTTCGACGCGGTGCCCGGCGAACTCGAAAGCGCGGCGGCGATCGACGGCGCCTCGACGCTGCAGACCCTGTGGTGGGTGACGCTGCCCTATGCCCGGGCCGGCGTCGCCACCGCGGCCCTGTTCGCCATCCTGCTGGCCTGGGACGAGTTCTTCTACGCCTTGCTCTTCACCTCCAACCAGAACGCCAAGACCCTCACCGTCACCATCGCCGATTTCGCCGCCGGCCGCGCCACGGATTTCGGCCTGGTCTCGGCCGCGGGCCTGCTGACGGCGCTGCCGCCGGTCCTGATCGCCTTCATCCTGCAAAAATCACTGGTTGCCGGGCTCACCGCCGGCAGCGTCAAGGGTTGATATCATGAGCACAATCGTGCCGGGCACGGGCCTGGCGATGATCGAGGCCGAAATGGCCCGCCAACACGCCGATGCGCTGGCCTCCTTCCACGGCGCCGGGCCGATGGCGGCGCGGCTGGCGGACAGCATCCGCCGCACCGGGCGGCTGACGCTCGCCGCCATGGGTGGTTCGCACTGGGTCAACCGCGCTGCGGCTGTGCTCTATCGCCGGCTCGGCATCGAGGTCGAGACCGAGGTGGTCTCCGAACTCCTGATCACGCCGCAGCCCGACCGCGAGCGCACCGTGCTGCTGGTGTCCCAATCCGGCAATTCGGGCGAGATCGTCGCCTTTCTCGAGCGGCCCGCCGGCCGGCAGGAGCGCTTCGGCCTCACCCTCGACGCCGATAGCGCGCTCGGTCGCTGCGTGCCCGCCCTCGTCGGTGTCGGCGGCTCGGAAAAGGCCTTCGCCGCCACGCGCAGTCTCCTCGTCAGCCATGCGCTGCATCTGGCGGTGCTTGCGGCGCTGGGCCTGCCGCCGGAACGGGCGCTCGCAACGCTCGATGCCCCCGTCCGGCCCGACATCGGGCGCGCGCTATCAGCTCTCGCCGCCTGTACCTCCCTGATCCTCAGCGGCCGGGCCGAGCTGCAGGGCGTGGCCGAATCCGGGGCGCTCTGCGTGATGGAACTCGCCCGCCTGCCGGCCCTGGCGCTGGAGGGCGGCCAGTTGCGGCACGGCCCGATGGAGATGCTGTCGCCGACGAGCGGCATCGTGCTCCTGCGTGCCGCCGGCCCTTCGGCTGGCCTGGCGCCGGGGCTGGCCGCGGCCTGCCGCGCGGCCGGATCGCCGGTGGTGGTGTTCGATCTCTCCGGCGAGGCCGACATCGCCGATGCCGTCACCGTCCGCCTGCCGCGCGAGGGGGGCATGGCGGCCATTTTCGCCGTGCTGCCGGCGCTGCAGGCCTTTCTGGTGACCTTCGCGGCCGGCCGGGTCGAGCATGTCGGCGAGCCCCTGCGCTCGACCAAGGTGACGACGGAATTATGAGGGAACCGCTGTTTTTGATCGGCAACGTCAATGTCGATCTCGTAATGGGCCCGCAGGCGCCCTGGCCGCAACCGGGCACGGAAGTGATCGTGCCCGAAAGCGAATTTCGGGTCGGTGGCGCCGCCGGCAACACGGCGCTGGCGCTCGATGCCCTCGGCATCGACTATCGGCTGATCACCAGCCGCGGCAACGACATGCTCGGTCGCTGGCTCGCCGAGCCTTTCGGGGTGAGGGCGCAGGGCTGGACGGTGGCCGAGGGGGCGACCACGGTTTCGGTCGGCATCGGCCATCCCGACGGGGACCGCACCTTCTTCACCACCACGGGGCACCTGCATGCCTTTGGGCTCAAGGATGTGCTCGCCCAACTCGACGTGGCGGGAGAGGGCTGCGTGGCCCTGCTGGCCGGTCCTTTCGTGATACCGGCCTTGCTCGCCGATTATGACGAGCTGATCGCCATCCTGCGCCGCCGGAACTATCGGGTGGCCCTCGATACGGGCTGGCCAGATGGCGGCTGGACGGATGGGGTGCGCGCGCGGGTGAACGCCTGGATCGGCCATTGCGAGCATGTCCTGATCAACGACATCGAGGCCAAGGGGCTCACGGGCGCCGATACGGTTGAATCAGCCGCCGGGAAGATCCTCCCGCTGCTGCCGGCCGGCGCCAGCCTGGTGATCAAATGCGGGCCCCGGGGCGCCCTGGCCTGGCGTGGGGACGAGCATGTCGCCGTCGCGGCGCCGAAGGTCGACGTCGTCGACACCATCGGGGCCGGCGACACCTTCTCGGCCGGCTATTTCGCCAGCCTGGTCGAGAGCGAGGATCTGGAAAAGGCAGTGGCGAATGGCGTTGCGGTCGCCTCTCTGGCGGTCTCGACGCGGCCGCGGCGTTATCGGTGAGGACAGTGTTGCCACCCCTCATCCCCCTGCCGGGACCTTCTCCCGCAAGGGGAGAAGGGGTTTTAGTGGGTTAGATCGAGCTTAACTGCCCGGTGCCGAGTACCGTATCCCAAGTCCAATAAGTCCCCTTCTCCCCTTGCGGGAGAAGGTGGCGGCAGCCGGATGAGGGGTGTTATCGCGCGCCCTCAGACATACCCCCGGCGCTTCACCTCGGCCCAGCTGTCGTCGAGCGTCTTCTTGGCGGCGGCGATCAGGGCGTCGACTTCCTCATGGCTGATCACCAGCGGCGGGGCGATGATCAGCGTGTCGCGGGTGGCGCGCATGACGAGGCCGTGCTGGAAGGAGAAGTCGCGGGCGATCAGGCCGACCGTGCCCGTCTCCACCGGCCAGGAGGCGCGGGTCTTCTTGTTCGGGGTCAGTTCGAGGGCGCCGATCAGGCCGACCATGCGGGCTTCGCCCACCATGGGATGGTCGCCCAGCGCCAGCCACTGCTTCTGCATATAGGGGCCGATGTCGTCCTTCACGCGCTCGACGATCTTCTCTTCGCGCAGGATCTTGATGTTGGCGATCGCCGCCGCCGCGCAGGCCGGATGGCCCGAATAGGTGTAGCCGTGGTTGAAGTCGCCGGCATTGGCGATCACTTCGGCCACCTTTTCCGTCACCATCACGCCGCCGATCGGCAGATAGCCGGAGGAGATGCCCTTGGCCATGGCCATGATGTCGGGCTGGACGCCGAAATACTCGCAGCCGAACCATTCGCCGGTGCGCCCGAAGCCGCAGATCACCTCGTCCGAGACCAGCAGGATGTCGCGCTCGCGGCAGATGCGCTGGATTTCCGGCCAGTAGGTGGCGGGCGGGATCACCACGGCGCCGGCGCCCTGGATCGGTTCGGCGATGAAGGCGGCGATATTGTCGGCGCCGAGCTCGTCGATGGTGCGCTCGAGTTCACGCGCCGCCCACAGGCCGAATTCCTCCGGGCTGCGGTCGCCGCCCTCGGCATACCAATAGGGCTGGGCGATATGGACGATGCCGGGGATCGGCAGGCCGCCCTGGGCGTGCATCGGCGTCATGCCGCCGAGCGAGGCGCCGCCGATGGTCGAGCCGTGATAGCCGTTCTTGCGGGCGATGATGGTCGATTTGCCCGGCTTGTCCTGGGCCGCCCAGTAATGGCGTACCATGCGGATGATGGTGTCGTTGGATTCCGAGCCCGAGCCGGTGAAGAACACCCGGCTGAACTGCGGCGGAGTCACCTCCGCCAGCAGGCGCGACAGCTCGATGGCCGGCAGATGGGTGGTCTTGAAGAAGGTATTGTAGAAGGGCAGTTCGCGCATCTGCTGCGCCACCACCTCGACGATTTCCTCGCGGCCATAGCCGATATTGACGTTCCACAGACCCGACATCCCGTCGATGATCTGGTTGCCTTCGGAATCCCACAGATGCACGCCCTTGGCCTTGACGATGACGCGCGCGCCCTCGGCGTTCAGGCCCTTGGTGTCGGTGAAGGGATGCAAATGATGTGCGGCATCGATCGCACGCAGTTCCGCTGTGGTGAGGTTGGTCTGGTGCAAGGTCATGATGCGTGCTTTCCCGAAAAATGTGATCCCAATTTTGTGATCACAAATTGCGGAAGTCAAGGGGGAAGCGTTGTTATAGGGATTGCGGAGGCGGACGGGACGTCCATAGGCGCTAGGATAAGGACTGGGGCGAGGTGATCGACCTGGAGATGAGGCTCAGCGTTTGAGCCCCCTCGCCCCGTTTACGGGGAGAGGGTAAGGGTGAGGGGCTACGCACTGGTTGGTTTTGTGGGTTCCGCGCTGCCCCTCATCCGTACCTTCTCCCCGTAAGAACGGGGCGAAGGGATGGCCGGTGTCGCGCCAGTCGCCTTGACCTAGTATCTATGGACGTTTCGTCCGCTCTATCGTCCCACCAACGCGTCCCCAAATAACCGATCGAAAAGCCTCTACGCCCCTGCCAGGACGATCTCCGCATCGTGCTCGACTGGAAAATTCACCGAGCGGGCGATGAAGCACATCTCATGGGCCTTCTTGTGCAAATCATGCGCCTTCTGCAGGTCTGAGCCGGCGGCGACCACGATGTGTGGGCGCAGGGTGACCTTCTCGAACTGGCCGGCACCGCCAGCCACTTCGACCATCACGCCCTCGGCCTCATCCTCATAGGAGAGCACGTTGACGCCCATCTGCGAGCACAGGCCGAGATACCAAAGCTTGTGGCAGGCCGAGAGCGAGGCGACCAGCAGGTCCTCGGGGTTCCAGCGGGTGGCATCGCCGCGAAAGCTCGGGTCTGACGAGCCTTCGATCGTCGGTTTGCCCTCGGCCAGGATCTGGTGGGCACGGCTGTAGCCGCGATAGGTCGCGGTCCCCTCGCCCTCATTGCCGGTCCACACGATTGTGACCTTGTAGCGATGTTCGCGCCCAGCCATGCCTTCCTCCTCGTGTCGTTGCGTGGCGGGAGGATGCCTTGTTGACGGGCTGTGTCGCAAGGACGGGGAGCGGAATGTCAATCGCTTGCACCGGCCGGCCGCAGCGAACCGGCCAGGAAGTCGACCACGGCGCGCACCGCGGGCAATTGCCCGCGCCGGTGGGTCGTCAGCACCGTGGTGGTCACCTCGCCCGCCTGCCATTGCGGCAGTACGGGCACGACCAGGCCGCCGGCGACGGCTGCCGCGCTGATCGAGCGGGGCAGGGCCGTGATGCCGAGGCCGGCCTTGGCCGCTTCGAGCAAGGCGATTGATTCGTCGGCGAAAAAGCGGGCATGGGGCGTGACTTCGGCCATCTGACCGCCCGCTGAAAGCGTCCACACCGGCGCCCTCGGCTGGGCGAGGAGGCCGTCATGGCCGGCAAGGTCTTCCGGCGCGGCCGGCATTCCCGCGGCGGCGAGATAGCCGGGCGCGGCGACCAGGCCGATCGTCTCGCGATGAATGGGGCGGGCCATCAGATCGGAATCGGCGAGCGGCCCGAAATGGCTCCGGAGCGCGATGTCGAAGCCTTCCTGGATGAGGTCGACGAAACGGTCGGTGACGTGGAGTTGGATCTGCAGCTTGGGTAGCGCCGCGGCAAGCCTGGGCAGCTGGCCGGCGAGGTGGAATTGTGCGGTGGGTACCGAGGCGGTGATGCGGACGATGCCGCTCGGTTCCGCCCGCCGGGCCAGCACGGCGCTTTCCGCCGCCTCGACCTCGATCATCGCTGCCCGCGCATGCTCGAATACCTCCCGGCCGGCATCGGTCAGCACGAAGTTGCGCGAGGTGCGATGGAGCAGCCTGGCATCGAGCCGCGCCTCCAATTCGGCCACCCGCTTGCTCACCGTGGACTTCGGCAGGCCCAGGTGCCGCGCGGCGGCGGCAAAGCCGCCCTGCTCGACGGCCTGGGCGAACAGGATGAAATCGTTGAGGTTGGACAAAGAAAGTCTCCCGGCATGGACTTTAGATCCATAATTGGCAGTCTAGAGTATCAAAGTCCATGCATGCATATAGTCATCATCACCAAACAGGAGATATGACTATGGAACCGATCATCTTAGCCGGCTATCCCGCGGGCAGCTCCCTCGGCCTCGTCGCCGCCTTCGAATGGCTCGGCAAGCCCTATCGTGCCACCCGGGTGCACATGCCCGACGCCATGCTGACCGAGGCCTATAGCCGGGTGAACGGCCGCCAGGAAACGCCGGTGCTGATCCGCGAGGACGGCAGCGTGCTGACCGAGACCATGGCGATCGCCCGCTGGCTCGAACTGCGCGACGACGAACGCCGCATCAGCTTCGAGCCCGGCAGTGCCGAGGCGCATCGCATGCACCAGTTCATCGGCTTCCTGAACACAGGCTTCACGGGCGCCTTCACGCCGCTCTGGGTGGCGCTGGAAATGCAGGGCGGGAGCGAAGCCTACAGGCAAGCGCTGCAGACCTTCGGCCGAGACCTCGTCGCCCGCCGCCATCGCCAGCTCGAGGCGATGATCGGTTCCTCGCCCTACCTCGTCGGCGACAGGCCGACCCTGGCCGATGCGGTCTTCATCGGTGTGGCGCGCTGGGCCGAGTTCCACCAGGCGCTCGATCTCACGCCTTTCCCGAAGATCCAGGCGCTCAAGGCAAGGCTCGAGGCCGATCCGGCGGTGCGCTTCGCCCATGCGATCGAGGACGGCGTCCCCGCCACCGGCAGCAGTGCCCTGCGCGGCCTGTTGCCGCTGGACGAGGTGTTGTGCGGAGTAGCAGCGCCACTGGCGGCATAATCTTCCTGGGACCGCCGGCTTCCAGCCGGCTCTTAGACCAGTCGGCTCCTGGAAACATCGCGCCGACCGGAAGGAAGAGCCGGCTGGAAGCCGGCGGTCCCAGGGAATACCTCACATCGCGCGGGTGCCGTTCTTGTGGTAGCGGGCGAGCACGGCGCGCAGGCGCGCCTCGGCGTCCGCATGGGGCGGCAGGCCGAAGCGCAGCCAGCGCGGATTGGCGGAAAAGCGCCGCACCCAGATGCCGGCCTGGCCGAGCTGGCGGAACAGGGCAGGGGCGTGCGCAGTCTGCAGCAGGCGATAGAGATCGGTACCGCCGATCACCGCGCCGGCCTTGGTCAGATCCTCGTCGAGATTCTGGCGCGCCGTGCGCAGCGAGGTGCGCGTGCCGTTCTGCCAGAGGATGTCGGCGAGCGCGGCGCGGCCGATGGCGATGGCCTCGCCCGAAACCGCCCAGGCCCCCATGGCCTGGCGCAGCTTGCCGGTCAGCGAAGGCTCGGCCAGCACGAAACCGAGCCGGATGCCGGCCAGGCCGAAGAATTTGCCGAAGGAGCGCAGCATGACCAGGCCCTGCGTGCCGGCCATGGGGGCCAGGCTCACCTGCGGCATCACATCGGCAAAGGCCTCGTCGACGATGAGGGCGCCGCCTCGGGCATATTTCTCGGCAGCGAGCGCCAGCAATTCCTCACGGCCGAAAAAATTGCCGTCGGGATTGTTCGGATTGACCAGGACGGCGATCTCGGAGCCGGCTAGTTCCTCGAAGCGGCGGGCCTCCCGTACGTGATGGCCGCCCAGCGCCCAGCTGCGCGCATGTTCGGCATAGGTCGGGCTCAGCACGCTCACTGTGCCGGCCGCGAACAGATGCGGCAGCCACTGGATGGCGGCCTGCGTGCCCGGCGTCGCAACGACGCAGGCATCGAAGGGCACACCGTAGCATTGCGCCGCCACCGCCTCCAATTCGCGGGCTTCGTCGGGGGAGGGCAGCGCAGCCCAGGATTCAGCCGGAATCGCCGGGATCGGATAGGGCCAGGGATTGATGCCGGTGGAAAGATCGATCCAGGGCCCGGAGGCCTGCGGGAAGAGGCGACGTGCCTCGCCGAGATTGCCGCCATGCTCCACTGCGCTCATTCGCCTGCCACTCTTGTCTTGACGCCTGAAACCGGCGCGACCAATGTCGCGCCAAATTTATTCATTGGAGGGTATGGCCATGGTGGACGCTGCGATCAAGCTTCATGACGCCGGCGAAGCGATCAAAAAGGCTGGCGAAGCCTTCGACTGGTCGGATCCGCTCGATCTCGAATCACTGTTGACGGAAGAAGAGCGGCTGGTCCGCGACACCGCCCGCGACTATGCGCAGGACAGGCTGATGCCGCGCGTGCTCAAGGCCTATCGCGACGAGGATTTCGATCGCGCCATCATGTCGGAGATGGGCGAACTCGGCCTGCTCGGCGCCACGATTCCGGAAGCCTATGGCGGCGCCGGCCTCGGCCATGTCGCCTATGGTCTCGTCGCCCGCGAGGTGGAGCGGGTTGATTCGGGCTATCGCTCGGCCATGTCGGTGCAGTCCTCGCTGGTGATGCACCCGATCCATGCCTATGGCAGCGAGGAGCAGCGCAAGAAGTACCTGCCCAAGCTTGCCAGCGGCGAGCTCGTCGGCTGTTTCGGCCTCACCGAGCCGGATGCCGGCTCCGATCCGGGCTCGATGAAGACCCGCGCGGTGAAAGTCGCCGGCGGCTTTGAGCTCAACGGCACCAAGATGTGGATCACCAATTCGCCGATCGCCGACATCGCCGTGGTCTGGGCCAAGCTGGACGACGTGATCCGCGGTTTCATCGTCGAGCGCGGCACCAAGGGTTTCTCCACGCCCAAGATCGAGGGCAAGCTTTCGCTGCGCGCCTCGATCACCGGCGAAATCGTGCTCGACGGCGCCGTGGTGCCGGAAGAAAACCTGCTGCCCAACGCCAAGGGCCTGTCCGGGCCGTTCGGTTGCCTCAACAAGGCGCGCTACGGCATTGCCTGGGGCGCCATGGGCGCCGCCGAGTTCTGCTGGCATCGTGCTCGCCAGTATACCCTCGACCGCAAGCAGTTCGGCCGGCCCCTGGCAGCGACGCAGCTCGTGCAGAAGAAGCTCGCCGACATGCAGACCGAGATCGCGCTCGGCCTGCTCGGCGCGCTGCAACTCGGGCGCCTGCTCGATGCCCATACCGCCGCGCCGCCGGCGATCAGCCTGATGAAGCGCAACAATTGCGGCAAGGCGCTCGACATCGCCCGCGTCGCCCGCGACATGCATGGCGGCAACGGCATCGCCGACGAGTTCCACGTGCTGCGCGTGGCGCAGAACCTGGAGACGGTGAACACCTATGAGGGCACGCATGACGTGCACGCCCTCATCCTCGGCCGCGCCCAGACCGGCATCCAGGCCTTCTTCTGAGGATGAGCGTTCGGCGTTCTTGATATAGCGAAAAGAACGCAATCCTTGCCATGCCCGGGCTTGTCCCGGGCATCCAGCATGCCGCGGGTGCTGGATTGCCGGGACAAGCCCGGCAATGACAAAGGTCGAGCCAGCTCGCCTGTTGATCTGCCACCCCTGTGGTGGCGATCGAAAGGTCGCACCCCGGTTTCCTGCGATACATCTTCCAATTTAATACAGCTTGGCCTCGGCTGCCGGGCGCGCTCTTATGCGCGCAACCAAGATCAGCATCCGAGGAAAAATCATGCGCCTGTGGCTGAAGGACCCGCTCGCCATTCTCGCCGAGGGCGCCGAGCGCGGCATTGTCGTCGAAGGCAGCCAGATCGTCGAGCTGGTGCCGGCCGGGCGCGAACCCGGTGCGCCCGTCGACAAGGTCTTCGATGCCTCGCGCCATGTCGTGCTGCCCGGCCTGGTCAACACCCACCACCATTTCTACCAGACGCTCACCCGCGCCCATCCAGACGCCTGCGACCAGCCGTTGTTTCCCTGGCTGAAGACGCTTTATCCGATCTGGTCGCGCCTCGATCCCGACAGCTTCCGCCTGTCGGTGCGCCTGGCGCTGGTCGAGCTCCTGATGTCCGGCTGCACCACGGCGGCCGACCATCACTATGTCTTCCCGAAAGGGCTGGAGAACGCCGTCGACATCGAGGTCGAGGAGGCCCGCAAGCTCGGCATCCGCATGACGGTGTCGCGCGGTTCGATGAACTTGTCGCAGAAGGATGGCGGCTTGCCGCCCGATTCGGTGGTGCAGGACGAGGACACCATTTTGGCCGATTGCGAGCGGGTGGCGGGTGCCTATCACGACACCCGTCCGGGCGCGATGACGCAAATCGCCTTCTCGCCCTGTTCGCCCTTCTCGGTGACCAAGGAGCTGATGCGCAAGACGGCCGACCTCGCCGAGCGCTTCGACTGCCGCCTGCATACCCATCTGGCCGAAACCCATGACGAGGACGATTTCTGCCTCGCCACCTACAAGTGCCGGCCGATCGAACTGCTGGACGAAGTGGGCTGGATGAGCCCGCGCACCTGGCTCGCCCACGGCATCCATTTCAGCGCCGACGACTGCACCACACTCGGTCGCCACGGCGTCGGCGTCTGCCATTGCCCGACCTCCAACGCCGTGCTTGCCTCTGGTTTCTGCCATACCGGCCTGCTCGAAAAGGCCGGCGCGCCAGTCGGCCTCGGCGTCGACGGCTCGGCCTCCAACGATTCCTCCAACCTGATGGAAGGCGTGCGTCACGCTTTGATGATCAACCGCCTCTCGCATGGCGCGGAGGCGGTGTCCTGGCGTGATTGCCTGCGCTGGGCCAGCGAAGGCTCGGCCCGGTGCCTGGGCCGTGACGACATCGGCGCTGTCAGGGCTGGCCTGGAGGCGGATCTTGCGCTCTACACGCTCGACGAATTGCGCTTCTCCGGCGCTCATCATCCCATCGCCGCTTTGGTCCATTGCGGTGCCCATCGCGCCGACCGCGTGATGGTGGCGGGCCAGTGGCGGGTCGAGGACGGCCTGCCCGTCGGCGTCGACCTCGGCGCACTGCGCGAGGCCCACGGCAGGGTGGCCGCGAAGTTTTTGTAGGTCTCCGGGTGCACGGGCATCTTGCCCGTTCTTTCCTGTCCTGCCAGCTTGACGGTGCAAGAATGGGCACGAAGCCCATGGACCCGGAGTGAAGCATGGAGGCGGAGCAAAACCGATCTCCTCTGAAACCGCGAGGCGAGTGGCATTCGCGCGGATTTCTCCCGCATTGGGAAGCTGGTGAAACCCCGCAGGCGCTCTTCTTCCGTCTGGCGGATTCCATGCCTCACCATATCCGCGAACGATGGGCGGAGGAATTGCAAACCCGGCCCGAAGCGATTCCGCCGGGCGAACGCAGAAGGCGCCTGGAAACCGTTCTGGATGCCGGCTTCAGCGAAGCCTTTCTGTGCCATGCCGCCATCGGCCCCATCATTGAGACCGCCCTGCTTCATTACGATGGCGATCGTTACAGGTTGCATGCCTGGTGCGTGATGCCGAACCATGTCCATGCTCTGATCACGCCGCTCAGCGGCCATACGCTTTCGGCCATCGTGCACGGCTGGAAGTCCTACACCGCCAAGCAGATCAACAGGATCTTGGAACGCACGGGCAAGGTGTGGTTTGAGGAATATTTCGATCGTAGGATCCGCAACGAGAAGCATTTCGAGGATTCCCGCCACTATATCGAGCAGAATCCGGTGAAGGCGGCACTTTGCGCGGAGCCGGCGCAATGGCGCTATTCGAGCGCTTCTTTTTCTGAACGCGCTCGGTGCTGAACGAGTGTCCTGCGCGCTCTGGTTTGGGGCTGCCGATCCTCGACCTGGGAAATCATAAGGGTTCAACTTTCTCCTTGAACCATTGAGCCTGTGGGATAGGAAGGGACGGGCAAGATGCCCGTGCACCCGGATTGCCATGCCCGATCTCCACGCTCCCCTGCGCCTCCGTCCCGACCCGAATGGCACGCCCGTCGAGTACCGGTGGATCCCCTTCGACCGTGCCGATCCGCGCTGGCACGAGCCCCTGGTCGACATGGCGACCGAGGGGTTGCTCACCGAAGCCTGGTATGCCCGCACCGATGGTGGCAATGCGCCCTATTTCATGCCGATCGCCGGCGCGGTGAAGACGGTGGCGGCCCGCGCCAGTGTGGCACGCCTGGTGCGCGAGGCCGATGCTGCCGTCTCCGGCCTGGGGCTGCGGCTCAAGGTGCTCGACGCCTACAGGCCGATCGAGACCCAGGCCGGCCTGTGGACCTTCTTCGAAAAGCAGGTGGCGGCCGAGCGTCCTGAGCTTTCCGCGGCCGAGCAGGAGGGAATCGTCCGTACCTTCGTCTCCGACCCGCGCCGCTTCAATCGCGAGGACGAGACCACTTGGCCGATCCATTCGACGGGCGGATCCGTCGACGTCGTGCTGGTGGATGCGGCCAGTGGCGCCGTGCTCGATCATGGCGCGGCCTTCGACGAAGGTCATGAGCGCTCCTATACCGACCATTATGAGCGCCTGCTGCAGCACGGCGAAATCGCCGCCGACGATGCCCGCCTGGTCAATCGCCGCATTCTGGTCAACGCCATGGTTAACGTGGGCTTTACCAACTACGCGTACGAATTCTGGCACTTCGACTACGGAACGCAGGCCCACATCCTGACCCTGCAGGATGAAGGACAGGTCGGCGTTCCCCAAGCTGCGTGGTATGGAACCACGGACCTGCCGGAAGGACTATGCTGATCCAATCGACTTTCTCCGCCAAGGGCGCTCCCCATGCCATCGTCTCGCTGGGCAAGCCGCTCGAAGCCGGGGCTCCGCATGTCATCTGGGCCCATGGCTGGGGCCAGGATCATCGGGCCTTCCAGGCCCTGGCGGTCTCCCTGGAACGGGCTGCCCATCACACGCTGATCGACTTTCCCGGTTTCGGCCAGAGCCCGGTGCCGCCTGAGACAGGCCATGGCGGCATCTGGGATACGGCTGACTACGCCGATGCCGTCGCCGAATGGCTTGGAACCCTGCCGCGCGGCAAACGCATCTGGGTGGGGCACTCCTTCGGCGGGCGCGTCGGCCTCCGGCTGGCGGCCCGTCATCCCGATGTCCTCGACGGCATGGTGCTGGTGGGCTCGCATGGCCTCAAGCCCATCCGCAGCCTGATGGCCCGGTTGAAGATCTTCTTGCGCGTGCGTACCTTCAAGGCCCTCAAGCTCCTCGAAAGACTCGGCGTCGATGTGTCGGCCCGCAAGGCCAAGTATGGCTCGGCCGATTATCGCAATGCCGGCGGCATGCGCCCTGTTTTCGTCAAGGTGATCGGCGAGGACCAGAGCGAAGCCATCAAGGCCATCCGCATTCCCGTCCGCATCATCTGCGGCGCGCTCGACGACCAGGCCCCGCCGGAGATGAGCGAACGCATGGGCCGGCTCATCCCGGGCGCCAGCGTCAGCATCCTGCCGGGCCTCGACCATTACACCGTTCTGTCCGATGGCGGCCCCCAGATCGCCCATACGGTTGCCAAGCTGCTGGAGGCTTGATGCTGGAAACACTGGCCCCCGTGCTGAATTCGGCTCATCTCGCCGCCGCTCTGGTGTTGGTGGCCTTCGTCCCTTTCGCCTGGAAGCGCTTCCTGACCTATCTGCATATCTTCCAGCAGGAGGAATATGACGGCCGGCGCTTCCTGCACTGGCTCTTCTACAACGTGGTTGTCGATACCAAGGCGAGCCTTGCCATCGTCCTCCTCTCGGTGATGGCCAAGCTCTACCCCTCGCCGGTGCTGGTGCTCGCGCTGTTCATCGCCGTGATCCTGCTGGTGGTGGCACGGCGGGAGCGCGATCCGCGCCAGACGGGCAAGAAGAAGCTGGCGATGACGCAGCGCGCCACCCGCATCCTGCGTGTCGCCTTCGCCCTGGTCCTGGTGACCGGCCTCGTCGGGGTCGGCTTCGGCGTGGCACCGGTCTGGGTCGTGCTGTTGATCCAGCTGATCCCCTTCGCCCTGGTCGCGGCGGTAATGATCCTGCAGCCCGGCGAGAACCGCATCCAGCAGGGCTTCTGGAACGAGGCGCATGAGAAACTCAAGCGCCTGTCGCCGGTCATCGTCGGCGTCACCGGCTCCTATGGCAAGACCTCGACCAAGCACATCCTCGGCCATCTGCTCGAAAGCGCCGGCTCGGCGCTGATTACGCCCGGCTCGGTCAACACGCCGATGGGCATTGCCCGCATCGTGCGCGAACGCCTGGAGCCCTATCACCGCCATTTCGTGGTGGAGATGGGCGCCTATGGCCCGGGCTCGATCGAGCGTCTCTGCCGCCTGGCCCCACCCGACATCGCGGTGGTGACGGCCGTCGGCGCCGCCCATTACGAGCGCTTCAAGTCGCTCGACATCGTGGCCAAGACCAAGTTCGAGCTGCCCACCGCAGCGATCGCGCGGGGCGGCAAGGCGATCATCAACGATGCCGTGCTCGCCTTCAAGGATGCCCGCGACTTCACCGATGCACACCGCCCCTCGATGGTGCTGGTCGGCAATGGCGAGGGCAGCGAGGCCCGCATCAATGCCGTCACCCAGGAAAAGGACGGGCTCAAGGTCTCCCTGACCTATCTGGGCAAGGACTACCAGCTCTCCGCTCCGCTCTACGGCCTGCATCACGGCAGCAACATGGCGATTGCCTTCGTCACGGCGCTGGCGATGGACATCGACGCCGAGACGGCCGAAATCGCCATGCGCTCGACGCCGCAGATCAGCCATCGCCTCGAGGTGAAGCGCCAGGCCGACGGCACGGTCATCATCGACGATGCCTATAATTCCAATCCGGCGGGCTTCGCCTCGGCCCTGGAGATCCTGCCCTTGCTGGTCTCGGGGGAGGGGCGGCGCATCCTGGTGACGCCAGGCATGGTCGAACTAGGCGCTGCCCATGCCGAGGAGCATCGCAAGATCGGCACCAAGGCCGGTGACACGGTCGACATTCTGCTGGCCGTGGCGCCCGATCGCATCCGCGACCTCATCGACGCCTACAAGGCGGCGAAACCCGACGGCCAGGTGGTGGAATGTGCCAGCTTCGCCGCGGCGCAGGCCTGGATGGGCACCAATCTGAAGGCCGGGGACGTGGTGCTGCTCGAAAATGACCTGCCCGACCTCTATGAGCGCCAGTTGCGGCTGTGATCATGGCTCGTGAAGGCACGATCCGGGACCGGCGCACCTTCATCACCGCCAATACGCGCCCGCTGCCGGTGCCGCATGCGCCGGAAATCAGCCTCTATCTTGCGGACGAGGTCACGCCGCTCTGGCTGAAGACCGAGGAGGAGCTCGGCGAAATGGGGCTGCCGCCGCCCTTTTGGGCCTTCGCCTGGGCCGGCGGCCAGGCGCTGGCGCGCTATATCCTCGACCATCCCGATCATGTGGCCGGCCGCCGCGTGCTCGACTTCGCCTCTGGCTCCGGCCTGGTGGCTGTAGCAGCGATGAAGGCGGGAGCGGCGCAGGCCCTTGCCGCCGACATCGACGCGTTCGCCGTCGAGGCCATCCGGCTCAATGCCGAACTCAATGGCGTGGCGGTCGAGCCCTGCAGCGAGAATGTGCTCGGGCGCTTCGATCCGCCCGTCGATGTCGTCCTGGCGGGTGACATCTTCTACGACCGCGAGATTTCGGCCGAGGTCCTGACCTGGCTCAAGGGCTGGCGCGAACGCGGGGCCACCATCCTGGTGGGCGATCCCGGCCGGACCTACCTGCCCAGGGACGAACTCAGTCTGCTGGCGACCTATCAGGTGCCGGTTTCGCGTGACCTGGAGGACCTGGAGATCAAGAAGACCAGCGTATGGACGCTAAAAGCGTGAGCCGCCTGGACGTGGCTAGTCATCGGGAAACAATATCCTTTCGTAGTCCCGAGCTCCGTGGAGTACGTGCAAGATTTCCACATTGCTGACAGTGAGACGATAGAAAATCAGATAGTTGCCGTAAGGCGGCGGCGAATACCCGCCTTTTCCCTGTTTGGTATGAGCGGATAAGCCTTCGGCATCGTGCCGAGCTGCAAGCATCGCTCATAAAGTTCGCCCAAGAAGCTGTCAGCTCGGGTCGGATTGTCATCGGCAATGGTTCGCCCGATCGCCAGCATGTCGTTCCAGGCCTGTTCGGTAACGACGACCTTCATTTGGTGGAATTGGCAGCGGGAAGATTCAACTTCTTGCGCAATTTCCGGAAGGCCTCATCCAGCGGCATGGTTCGCCCCGCTTCGGCATCTGCGATACCGCGCGCCAGGGCAGTGTCCAGCGCCTTCAGCTTCTCCTCATGATCCCGCTGCTTAAGGTAGCTCTCGCGGATCAGTGAGCGGACATATTCGCTGCTGGAGGCGAACGCCCCTCGGCGTACTTCTTCGCGGACGAACTGTTCAAGCTCGTCCGTCAATGTCAGCGTCATCTGTCCAGCCGGTTTCATCGGGGATCCTCGCTTGAAGGAAGTTGCAGTGTATCACACTGCTTTTCACTTCATCAACGCCAGCGAGAAAGGCTGAAATACGCGCGATCATCGCAGCTTTGCCAGCATCACCGGGGTCTTATCGTCAGTCCCGGGCGCGCCTTTCAGGAAGGCGAGGGCATCTGTGATGCCTTTGAGGGAAGGCCTGTCCTTTTCCACGGGCGATAGAGGCGCGACCAGCTTTGTCCAATTCCGGATCGCGTCCAGATGGTCGAACCGGATACGCTCGCCGAGATTGGCCACGGATGGATAATCCTTGACGTATCTGGGATCCCGAGGCTTGCCGCTGCATTTGAAACCATCGGCGCGCATGCCGTTGGCATCGCATTTTTCCTCATATTCGTCGGGCAGGCCGATCATATGCACGAATTCGTGGATCGCGGGGCGCTGCTTGTAGGATTTGTTGTCCGCCTGCCGGGTGATGGGACCGAGGTCGTTGCTGAAAAGCGTCGTCCGGCCGACGATGTTGCCATGAGCATGCTCGACATTGCTGGTATAGAATTGGCGCTTGGGGACTTTGACGACGTCTATCGTCCAGTGATCCCCCGGCTCCCAGCTATACAATCCCGATCCGAAATGGAATTCGAGACCGACGATGCGGCCACTCGATGTCGTGGTCAGGGATTTCATATTGAATTTGTTCTGAATGTCGGCTTGCCACCGCGTCGCGAAACCGACCATTTCCTGCTGGCTGGTCCAGGTCTCGCTCTTGCCGGCAACAAAGCGAAAATACAGCTTCATGAAGCAGATCGTACGCGGGCCACCCAGCGTCTCGACAAAATAGATGTCGTAGAGGGGGCCTTTGACACCGACGGCCCACATCTGGGCATAGGTAGCGAGGCTGGCAGGAAGGGCGGTATTCGAAACGGCCTTGACCTGGTCGGCGAGGATCCCGGGCACCACTGTCGGCATGCGGCTCTTTCCATTCGGCTATCGGCCCTTTCGAGCCGGCAGGCAACGTTAGGTAACCCAACATACTATGCCTGATGGTCGTGCCGATATTCTCTCCGGTGCCCCGGGTCATCGTCCGCCCGAGGCTCAAGGTGCCGTCAAGGCCCGGGGACGCCGACCCGGATGAGGGCGGAAAAATCGGGGCTGTCGCCGGCTGCCTTGGCGCGCGTCTCGATCTGGCCGCGCTGGCGCAGCTCGCTGAGCGGCACTTGATGGCTCAGGGCGCCGATGTCGTAGAGATAGTCGGGCATATAGCCGCTGACGAGCACGCGCCAGTCGACCGGCAGGTCGGGATCGAGTTTCTGGGCGAGGTGGAAGGGTACCGTGGTGCAATTGGTGGTCGCCGTGTTGTAGAAGCGCGGCCTGGCGGCGAGATCGTTGGCTTCCGAGAGGAGATAGAGGATCAGCTCCTTGGCCTGGGGCGGGCTGGTGCGCAGCCGGAAGAGCTGAACATCCTCGCCCCTGACATTGGAACGCACGCGAATGACGTCGCGCTCGTCGGCGGCGATCACCACGAGTTCGTTCTGCTTGAAGAAGCCGGATATCGCCGAATACACCTCGTTTTTCTGGCGTCTCACCTCCACGGAAAAGGCGAGGTGGCGCCCGTCGGCGAAGCCGAAGCTCAGTATGGTATGGGCGATGGCCGGGCCGGACCAATAGGAGGCGAACAGGTCGACGCTGGTGATGGTGTCGAGATCGTAGCTGCGGTCGTCCCAGTGCTCGGTAAAATCGTTGTCGGAGCGCCAGTCGAAATCGCGCACATTGGTGAGCCGGGCGGTGGAGCCCTCCACGGTGGCGGTGAACTGGCGCGCCACGTCATCAGCCCAATTGCCGTTGCCGGTCGGCTGGATGGTGGACCACCAGATCAGCAGACCGGCGAAGGCGATGACGAAGGGAAGAGTGAGCCTCCAGCGTGCCGCGATCACGGCGGCCAGGGCGAGGAAGGCAAGAACGATCCATAGAGCGGGGAGGGCATAGCGGCCAAATTCCCCGAGTGGCAGGCGATACCACAGCGCCAGCGTGCCCCAGAGTGCGGCGAGCATGGCCGCCAGCACCAGCAGGAGGCGACCGGCGATGCTGAGCAGCCTGGCGGTCATCGGCGCTTTCTCATCCCAGCTTCAGCTGCCCGCGCGCGATCTCGAACAGCATCACGCCGGTCGCCACCGCCAGATTGAGCGAATCGGCCTGGCCGCGCATCGGAATCTTGACGAGATGGCTGCAGGCCGCCGCCAGGTCGTCGGGCAGGCCCTGCTGCTCATTGCCCATCAGGAGGAGGCAGGGGCTGCGGGCATAGGCGACGTCGCGATAGTCATGTGTGCCGGACAGATGGGTGCCGATGACGAGGCCGTCGAAGCCCTTGCGCCAGGCGAGGAAGGCCTGCGGCGTTGCCGTCGCCAGGCGGACATTGAAGATCGAGCCCATGGTGGCCCTGACGGCCTCGATGCCGAAGGGATCGGTGGTGTCGCCGATCAGCACGATGCCCTCGGCGCCGACCGCATCGGCGGTACGGATGATGGTGCCGAGATTGCCGGGATCGCGCACCCGGTCGAGCCCGATCCAGATCTGATCGCGCGCGATCTTGACGCTGTCGACTTTTTCCAGGCGCTGCTCGAAGACGCCGATCACCGTCTGCGGATTGTCGCGGCGCGACAGCTTTTCCAGGATCTCGCCGGTAACCTCCAATACCTCTCCGCCGGCCTGACGGGTGGCGCGTACGGCGCGGGCCAGCATCGGTTTGTCCTCGCCAGAGCGGTGCACCAGGATGCGGATCGGCCAGCCGGCCTCGATGGCGTCGGCCACCAGCTTCAACCCTTCGGCGATGAACAGGCCGGCCTCCTGGCGGACCTTGCGCATCTCGAGCGCACGGATGTCCTTGATCAGAGGATTGGTCAGGCTGGTCACGACGCGGGAGACGGGCGCGACCGGCGCTGCGGGACGCGGGCGTTGAAAGCGGGGCTTCATGCGGCGCCTCCGCCAGCACTCCAGCGTGAATAGAGCGAGGTCGAGAGCAGGCGCCCCGAACCCTCCTCGGACACGACGAGTTCGCCGGAGGTGATGTCGCCGCCGAGTTCGCCGAACACCTCGCGGGTGAGTTCGTGCACCGCCACGAAGGACGCGCGGATGGCATAGGCGGTGACGATCACGAAGGCCGGCTTGTCGGTGAGCACGGCCCGGCAGAGGTCGAGCATCTTGGGCAGGTCGCGGAAGAGGTCCCACACCTCGCCGCCCGGGCCGCGTCCATATTTGGGCGGATCGAGCAGCACGATGTCGTATTGCGAGCCGCGACGCTGCTCGCGCGCGGTGAACTTCATGGCGTCGTCGACGATCCAGCGGATCGGCGCATCGGCGAGGCCGGCCAGGGCCTGGTTCTCGCGCGCGAAGCCGATCGACTTCTTGGAGGCGTCGACATGGGTGACCTGGGCGCCATGCTTGGCCGCGAGCAGGGAGGCGACGCCGGTATAGCCGAACAGATTGAGCACCCGGGCCGGGCGCTTCAGGGCCTGAAGCGCCTCGATCATGTAGTCCCAATGCGGGGCCTGTTCGGGAAAGAAGCCAAGATGGCGGAAGGGCGTGAAGCGGCCGTGGAAGGCGACGCCGCGATAGGAGACGGGGAAGGTCTCGACCGGCCTGCCGGCGAATTTCCAGCGCCCGTCCGAGCCCTCGTCCTCGGCATTCATGCCCAGGAAGACGGCATCGGCCTTGTCCCAGGCCTCGGGCTTCAGGCGCAGGCCCATGGCCTGCGGCTCGGGACGGTCGACGAGGAGCTTGCCGAAGCGTTCGAGCTTGCGGCCTTCGCCGCAATCGACCAGGCGATAATCGGCGAAGCCGGGTGTCACCAGCAATTGCGGCAGGGTCTGGGTAACGGAATGTCGTAGGTCGGGCATGCGCGGACCAAACAGGAGTTTTTCGCGCGCGGCAAGTGCGTTCTTGCCGGGCCATGGGACCTAGTCCCCATGCAGTTTACTTCAGTGGCGGTAAGTTCGCGCACGTTTTTCATTGTAAGCGAACTACATGGAAACTAGACCGCTGCCACGACGATGTGCGCCTGAATCTTGGCGGCAACCTCTCCTTGGCCGTGCCGGGCTGCGATCGCGGCTGCCGCATGATCGGTTGCCGCGTCGAGCGTTCCTGCCGCCCTGGCCTCGATTTCGGTGCGAAGCAGGGTTCCCTGGCAATAGGCAAGGGCCGGCAGTCGCGGTGAGGAGGCACGGCTTTGCTCGGCCCTCGTCTCGATCAGCACGCGGGCGAAGCCGGCGCCCTCCAACTCCCTTCGGATCAATCCGGTATCGTGATAGCCATGCGGCGTGCGCGCCAGGAAGCGCGGCGGATCGTCCGGGAAGATCCCCGCCAGGGCCTTCGTCACCTCATCGGCAAAGACATTTTCCTCGATCCGATCCCAGACGTTGAACAGGAAATGGCCGCCGGGTCTGAGCAGCCGCCTTGCTTCGCGATAGGCGGCCGGCCGGTCGGGAAAGAACATCGCGCCGAACTGGCAGCAGACGAGATCGAAGGCCGCATCGTCGAAAGGCAGGGCCAGGGCATCGGCCTGGCGCCAGGTGATGCGGCTGTCGGGAGCCTGCCGCGAAGCGGCGTAGTCGAGCATCGGCTGGTTGAGGTCGGTGACGACATAGTGGGCGTCGGGAGACAGTTTTGGCGCGAGTTCGCGGGTGACGACCCCCGTGCCCGCGGCGATTTCCAGGACCGAAATGGGCGACAGGGACGCGGCCCGTCGCGCCAGGTCGACGGCAAACGCCTCGAAAATCAGCGGCACCATATAGCGGTCGTAGTTTTCCGGAATCGAGCCCGTGAACAGCTTGTCCGCTTCCAACATGGCGATCACCCACCGTCGGTTCGGTTGCGCCAGCTTAGCATGAATGGCGTGTCCCTGCCTGTTTTCGACCGGGCGCCCTTGGGCGTCAGGCCGGTCCCTCCGCCTTGCGCTCGCCGCCGCGCAGGGCCTCCAGCGAGCGCAGCATCTTTCGCTTCAGCGGCGGCGTGACGTTGACGAGGCGCATGGCGGTGCGCTGGCAAGCCAGCAAGATACGCCCGATCACCGGCCTGTGGATCGCCGTGCGGCCGTCCATCTGCCGGCGCGACCGTTCGACCG
The DNA here is from genome assembly GCF_057073705.1 of Labrys sp. E2SS-1L. NCBI lineage: Bacteria > Pseudomonadati > Pseudomonadota > Alphaproteobacteria > Hyphomicrobiales > Xanthobacteraceae > Labrys > Labrys sp. E2SS-1L. The sequence goes on from NZ_CP172712.1 coordinate 1,679,480, forward strand.
CCTCGGCACTGTATCGCCGCATCTCGGCCTCATAGGCACCGATCGCCGCCACCAGGCCCGAGCGTCCCTCCTGAACCGCCTGAAGATGCCGGGTCAGCAGGGCGGCATCGCGCAGCGCCGTATTGGCGCCGACCCCGCGTCCCGGGGTCATGGTGTGGATGGCATCGCCCAGCAAGGTGACATTGGAAGGCGCCCAGGGTTCGATGGGCACCGAGGTGCGGATGACAACCGGAAACACCGAATTCGGATCGGAAGCGGCCAGCAGCCGGCGCCAGTCCGGGTGCCATGTTGCGGTGAGGCGCCGGCTCAGAGCCAGCAGGGCTTCCCCGTTCATCGTGCGCAGGTCTTCGGGAAACTTGTCGGCGGCCGCCCAGATGCCCCAGCTGATATAGTCGCGGCTGTTGTCGAAGCGCAGGCCGGGCCATTGGGCGATCAGGTCGGCATCCGTCGCGCCGATGCCGTGCTTGGGGGCACCAGCCTCGTCCCAGGGAAACTCCATGACATGGAGAATGCCGCCGAAACCCCTTGGGGCCAGGATCAGCGTTACGCCGCGGTGAATCTTGGGGGTGAGAAGTGCCAGGGTTTCCGGCGTGGCGGGCACCTTTCCGCCGATCGAACGTATCAGCGTGTCGTCCATGCCGGCCTGCGGCAGATATTGCCGGCGGATGCGCGAGTTGGAGCCGTCGGCCGCGACCAGCACGTCGGCGACCGCGCTCGATCCGTCTTCGAAGAAGGCCTCGACCTTGCCGTCCGCCCGCTGCTCGTAGCGGGAAAACACCTTGTCGAAATGGGTGACGTCTTCCAGCCCCGTCAGCAGGACCTGGCGGAGCGTCATGCGGCTGACGGAACGTTCGCCATGGCGAGGATCCATCGGCGGGCTGGGCTTCAGGCTCAGCAATTCGCCATAGTGCTCGCTGAGCATGTTGAACCATTGCGGGGAGATGGCGCAGGTCGCCAGAAAGGTCTCGTACAACGCCGGCGGCAGGTTGGCGTCGAGCGCGCGGCAGCCATCGGGGTCGATGCCGACCCGGAAGCCCTGCAGCCCGCCCTTGCGGGTGCGGTCGCGTTCGAACACGTTGACGGCGATGCCGGCCCGCTTGAGGCCATGGGCAAGGCAGAGGCCACCGGTGCCGGCGCCGATGACCATCACGCTCAGATTTTGCTTTTCGGGGACATTGGACATGGTTCCTCCTTTCCCGCGCGGGGCGTCCCGGCGGGTGGCTGACGGTCGATGAAGGCCGCGCGACATCCGCCTCGAAAGAGGTTGGCCGCGGTCTTCCTTGGGATTATGGGTGGAACGCCGGGGAGCGGGCTTATCCGGGGCGGGGCGGTTGTTCACCCTCGAACTGGGCGGCGATTGTCTTGAGTTCCTCGATCGACCAGGCGAGCCGGCCCGAGCGGAGATCGGCGATGACCCCTTCGATCCAGTTTCGCTCCGCGCTCACGATGGCCAGCATATACTGGCTTTCCAGCAGCACCACGCGTGGCAGCACGGTGAGATAGTTCTCCAGCTCCGCTGCCAGTTCGAATTCGCGCTTGCGCAAGGCCGTCAACCGCGTTTCGAGCAGCGGCATGACTTCCTCCGGCGAAAGCAGCGGGAGGAAGGACATGGTGACCGGGAATTCCGGAAACTCGTTGTGCGGTTCCGCCAGCATCGTGCGCAGCCAATCGACGGCAACCGTGCGCCCGAGCGGGGTTGCCTCATAAACGGTCCGCTCCGGCCGTCCCTCGCTCTTCTCGACACTGCCCGGAGCGATCAGGCCTTCGCGTTCGAGCCGCTCGATGGTCTGATAGAGCGAGCCGCGCTGGCGGATATTGATGACCTCCTCCTTGCCGCGCGATTTCAGCAATTGCTGCATGCGATAGGGATGCATGGGCGCTTCGATCAGAAGCGCGAGCACGGCGAGGGCAAGCGGCGAGCGTTTGAAATTTGCCATAGTCATATTATTACTAGCTTTGGTAAGGCTAGTCAATTTATAACTATATGAACATCCAAGAAAGTGGCCTGAAATGCGCAACGCCCCGGCATTGGGGTCGGGGCGTCGAGCAGAAGGGCGGTGGGGTGCCGCGTGCGATCAGTTGGCCGGCAGGCTGACCGAGACGGGAATGGTCTTGATCGTTACCGTCCTGCTGGCAGGCGCCTTCACGGTCACGGCCTTGACGCTCGCAGGCTTGACGGTGGCCGGTTTGGCCGGGGCGGCAGGCATGGAGGAGGAAGCTGGTTTGGAGGCGGAAATCGGTTTGGCTGCGGCGGGCTTGGACGCCGCCGGCTTTGCCGTCTTGGGCGGTGCAACCGGCACCGAGCCGGTACGGTCCACCGGGGTGGGTTGGGCATTGGCGTCCTTGGCCACGAGCTGATCGGCCGGCGTGTCGAAATTGTAGACGTCCGGGCGGAACTGCACGCTGCCGTCGGGGCCGCCCCAGCCCGTCAGGTAGACCCAGGCGACGGGAATCGGCTTGGCCGGCTTGATGGTCTTGGGTTCGCCGGAATCGATCTGGTCCTGGATTGCCTGACCGCTCCAGTCGGAACCTTCCATGATCCAGGCAGCGAGATCCTGGGCGCCGGCGACGCGGATGCAGCCCGAGGACTGGAAGCGAACATCGTTGCGGAAGAGCTCGCGGTGTGAGGTGTCGTGCATGTAGACGGCATCGGAGTTGGGCATGTCGATGCGCAGGAAGCCGAGCGAGTTCCACACCCCGGGATCCTGCTTGGCGAGGAAATCGGAAGCGCGCGCCTTGCTCCAGTCCACAGTGGTCGGATCGATCTCCTGGCGGCCGCGATAGAGCCTGAGATGGTTGGCCTTCAGATAGCCCGGGTCCTTCTGAAGCTTGGGCATGATGTCGGCCTTGAAGATCGACTGCGGCGCGTTCCAGTAGGGCAGGATGTTGACGGCGATGACCCTGGTCTGCAGCGTCGGCGAGGCGCGGTCGGGCCGGCCGACCACGGTGGTGTAGGTGCGCGCCACCACGCCATTGTCGACCGCCTCCAGGGCGGCGGCGGGAATGTTGGAGACGATGTAGCGTTCGCCGAACTTGAACTTGAGGGCGGCCAGGCGGTTGGCGGAGGCGTCGAGCTCGCGCAGCCGCTGCTCCACCGGCACGTTGAGCGCCAGCATGGTGAGGCGGCCGACCGAGCCGGTCTCGCTCAGGCCGTGCCGGGCCTGGAAGTGCTTGAGCGCATCCTGCGTGGCCTGGTCGAACTCGCTGCTGGGCGGCAGGGACGGATCGAGGTCGCGGGTGGCGGTGAGCCGGTCGCGCAGGGCCTTGGCGAACTTGCCCTTGGCGCCGATCCTCAGGCCCGCAGCGGCCGGCGGCAAGGCCTGCCAGCCGCCACTGTCGGCGATCTCCTCATAGGCGGAGATAGCCCGCAAGGTCAGTTCATAGGTGCGCGGGGAATAGTTGGGTTCCTCGTTGGCGAAAGCCGGGATGGTGAAGGCGACGACGAGGGCGGAAGTCAGGGCGCTCAGGCGGCGCAATGTGGCGCCGGACCAGGAAGAAGGGCAGGGGGACGATGTCTCCCGGTCTTGAAACGAATACGAAAGCCAGGAGGAGGTCATGAAATCACTCAAACGCAACTGGAGACACTTTCAGGCCCGCAGACTAGCGCGAGGATAGTGAATCTTTCCTTACGGGAGGTCCCTGGCCCGTTAACGATGATCCGATGGCCGTCATTGCGGGCTCTGCCAATCCGCAGGATTGGCATGGCGAAGCAATCCAGGCTCTGCGCCATGGGAGAAACTGAATTGCTTCGCTGCGCTCGCAATGACGGCGCGCCATCGATGGGAGTGGCGAGCCGGCGGCATGACGCCGGTGATCGTCCCCGTCAGGGGCAGGCCTGGCGCAGGCGCGCCATCGCCTTGGTCACGCCGTCGAGCGAAAAGACGTAATGGGTCTTGTTGCCCCGGCCCGAGACCGCGTCGACGGTCATGGTGCGCTCCTGCTTCAGCGCGGTGAGGAATTCCGTCTCCCGCGTGCCCGTCCGGCGCAACCAGGCGCCATTGCCGGACGAGATCATGTGGAAGGGCTGCGCCCCTACACTGACCAGGATGTCGGCATTGCCGGCAAGGGCATAGCCGGTCTGCAGGCTTGCCTCGCTGCGGGCTTCCGTCTGCCTGGCGGCACGAATGAAGAAGGAAACATCGCCGTGATTGAGCGATGCTGGCTCCTTGCTGATCGGGCTCGAATAGATGAAACAGTGGTTCCCAGAGTTATCACTATAGGACCACGTGCTCCATTTGCCGAATACACCCAAAGATTTTGGTGATGATGCAAGTACACCTGTGGTCGAAAGAACGAAAATGACCAGCGCGAAAATCGATAGTTGAGTCATGTTTGCATGAATTCCTCGTTTCTTGCCCCCGCACGACAATGTTTGGGCACAGGTGTTAACGAGGAGCTAAGGTATCATTACAATTAGATTACTTTTGAGCGCTCCCATTCATGACGGTTTCAGTCATGGCGACGAGATCGGGGAAGAAGGCGTCGAAATCGTCGAGAAATCCCTGCTGCTGGCGTTCCAGCGCAGCCTGGAGCCCGACGAATTCCACCGGCCGGCGCAGGCGCCTGCCGAGTTCGGTCATGGCGGTGCTGACGCCTGCCATGGTCTCGTAGTCGCCGAGCCATTGCGTGAGGGAATCGATGCGCCGATAGGCCTTGTCCGGCAAATCCTCGCGCAGCTCGGGCAAGGAGGCCCGCACCTCGGCCAGGAAGAGCGGCAGGGGCTGTTCGTGATAGTGCTCCCAGCGCTGGATCAGGCAATGGTCGTAAACGACATCCACGATCACGCCGGAAAAGCGCCTGAAAGTCGGCCACAGGCGTTGCCGGCTGCGCCGCGTGAGGGGATGGGCATCGGTGAAGGCATCGATGCGCCGATGCAGCGCGATGCCGTCACGATAGCGGCCGTCGAACTGTTCGAGTTGCGGCAGTCGCAGCAGGTCCGGCAGGAGATTGCCGACCCGGAACGCCGCATCGGGCGGCGAGAGCAGGAGATGGGCGAGATAGTTCATGCGGATCCGGGGGCGAAACAGATGCCCGTTTGCGCAAGATATGAGGGCCGGCGCGCTGGGACGCAAGACGCGCCGGCCCTCGGGCAGGGTTCCCCTCTGCTTGGGAGAGAAGACGAGGGACGATCCCTGCCTGTGCTTTGACCTGTTGGACGGAAGATCGGAGCCGCCCAAGCAGGAAAACGCTGCTTGGGGGCGATAGAGTTGACTTGAGCCTTGTCGGGCTTGCACGACCTTTGTCATTGCCGGGCTTGACCCGGCAATCCAGCCTCGACCCCGGTTGTGCGGGCGGCTTCCGGATAGCCGGGCCAAGCCCGGCTATGACAATTCGGAGTTTTTTCTCTTTCAGCGAGCCGCCTTCCTGCTTAGGGCCTTATTTGCGATAGCCCGGCGTCAGCAGCACCTTGATCGAGTCGGTGGAGTTGGCGAGCTTGAGGGCCTCGTCCCAGTCGGCCAGGTCATATTGATGGGTGACGATGCCCTTCGAGGTCACCAGCCCCCGCGTCAGCAGGTCGATGGCGATCGGGTAGCAATAGGGGCCGAGATGGGCGCCGCGGATGTCGAGCTCCTTGCGATCGCCGATGATCGACCAGTCCGCCGAGGTCTCCTTGCCGAAGACCGAGAATTCGACGAAGCGCCCGAGCTTGCGGATGATCTGCAGGCCCTGGGTAACGCCCGAGGGATGGCCGGTGGTCTCGATATAGACGTCGCAGCCATAGCCGTCGGTGAGGGAGCGCACGACCTCGTCGACATCCTGCATCTTGGGATTGATGGTGACGTCGGCCCCGAAACCCCTGGCGAGCTCCAGCCGGTCTTCCATCAGGTCGACGACCACCAGTTTCCTGGGCGTCTTCAGCCGGGCGACCTGGGTCATCAGCAGGCCGAGAGGGCCGGCGCCGGCGATCACCACCACGTCGGCAAGCTGGATGTCGCCGCGCTGCACCGTGTGGATGGCGCAGGACAAGGGCTCGATCACCGCGGCATCGGCCAGCGGCATCTCCGCTGGGATCTTGTGCACACGGGCGGTGGAGGGGAACTTCATATATTCGCTCATGCCGCCATCGGCGACTTCACGCTGGAAGCCGAAGATGTTGTGCACCTCGCACATCCAGTAGCTGCCCGAGCGGCAATAGCGGCAGCGGTCGCAGGGCACGATCTGCTCGGCGATCACCATGTCGCCGGCCTTCACGCCGAAATGCTCGGCCGCTCCTGCGCCCAGCTCCTCGACATAGCCGAAGAATTCATGACCGGGGATGACGGGCGGCTTCACATAGGGGTTCTTGCCGCCCCAGAACATGGCGGCGCCCGACCAGCATTTGCAGTCGCTGGCGCAGATGCCGCAGGCGCCGATCTTCACGACCAGCTCGTTCTGGCCGGCCACCGGACGGCCGACTTCCTCGACGCGGTAGTCCTCGGGGCCGTGGCAGACGATGGCCGTCATTCTCGAATTGCTGGCAGGCATGGCGTTCCTCTGGGCTGGGGTATCGATTGTTCGTGGTCGCGGTCTGCTGATGGAACCGCCGTCACGCCGCGAAATTGGCGGTGCGGTTTTCGTTGAACAGGGCGCGGAAACGGCTCGGCGACATGCCCTTCTGCAGGGCGAAATGCCGGTTGAAATTCGACAGGTTGTTGAAGCCGATCCGGAAGCAGATGTCGGTCACAGGGCTCTTCTCGCTCATCAGCAGCTGGCAGGCCAGGTTGATGCGCATGCGGTTGACATAGTGCACGAAGGTCATGCCGGTGTGGCGCTTGAAGGCGCGCGAGAAGCCGCCCGGCGTCATCCCGGCAATGGCGGCGATCGCGCCTTCGCTCATATTACCCTCGAGATGTTCCCCGACATAGGCGAGCGCCCGGTTCATGCCGCCGGACATATAGGCCGAGGGGTCGGGGAGATAGCCTGCGCTGGTGAGGTTCTTGCGGCCCCTGTCGGCGGTGAGCAGGCCGAGCAGCTGCACGAACAGGGCGATGCGCTCCGCCCCATGGGCATTGAGAAGCGCCGTCAGGACCTTGCGGGCAGTTTCGCCGGCCTCGGGCCGGAACAGGAGGCCGCGCCGGCTCTCGTCCAGCAGGGTGGCGACCGGCTCGAGTTCAGGGAACACGCCGATGCAGGATTCGATGAAGGTCTGGGTGAATTGCAGCACGATGCAGCGGCGCGGGATGGTGGTGCCCTCGGGAACGTCGCTGATCCAGTTGTGCGGCAGGTTGGGGCCGGTCATCACCAGATTGCCGGGCACGAAGTCGCCGATGAAATCGCCGACGAAGTAGTGCCCGTTGGTATCGGTGATCAGGTGAATCTCGTATTCGGGATGAAAATGCCAGCGAACCGTACGGAAGGGGTAGCCATGCGCCCAGACGATGAAGGATTCGCCGCTATGGATCTGCACCAGTTCGAGCTGTGGCTCCATCGCCTTCGCCTCCCCTATCCCGGAGCTTGGCATCTTTCTTGTCGAGGCTTGCCCGGTATGAGGAAGCCTACTGCATGGCGGTGGCGCCAGCTACCAGCCATCGATGTGAAGACCGATACTTTTTTGATCGACGATGCCGGCCAGCGGCCGAACGCATGCCGGTCCGGCCCCGGCGATCAGGCGTGACGCGACCATGACATCCGCAAAGGTCAAGCGCAAAATCTGCCGTATGATTTGAAATAATTCAAAGCTACCCACTTGCGATTGAAACAAAAAAAAGGTGCTATTCGCCACCGCGTCGTTTTGCCCATGTGAGGGAGAACTGTATGAAACGTTTCGTTATTGCCGCCGCTCTGGTTGCTGTCGGCGCCGCCTCGGCTTTCGCCGGCCCGATCGAGGATCGTCAGGCCTTGATGAAGACCATGGCCAAGAACACCAAGGAACTGGCGGCGGTCGCCAAGGGCGAGACGCCGTTCGACGCGGCCAAGGTCAAGGCGTTGCTGCAGGTTTATATCGACGACTCGGCCAAGCTGCCCACGCTCTTCCCCGATGACAGCAAGACCGGCGGCACCGATCCGACCACCGCCGCGCCGAAGATCTGGGAGGACCAGGCTGGCTTCAAGACTGCAGCCGCCAAGCTCGGCACCGATGCAACCGCTGCTCTTGCCGCCGCCGATCAGGCCAGCTTCGCCAAGGCTTTCGGCACGGTTGCCTCCAATTGCAATGCCTGCCACGGCACCTACCGCATCAAGAAGAACTGAGGTTGGAGCAGACCTGCCGGGATGCTTCACCGAAAATTGATCTCAAGCTGACATTGCCGGGCTCGTCCCGGTAATGTCGTTTTGAGGCGTCTTCGCGGTGGCTGGCGGCTCCGCCACATCACACGACGCCTCGATGACCCGGGGACATGCCGCAACGGGACGGCCGGGTCAAAAGACGATAAGGGCCGGGAATCCTGCGGGCGGGTGCGGACCGGGAATAAAACCGGGGCGGCGGCTGTCGGGCGAGACAGGCCTGGACAATGGCGTTCAAGCCGGAAAAGGGGGCTTTCCCGGATGTCACTCAAGCGAATACTCGGTGGGTTGGTGGTGCTCGGCCTGATCGGGCTGGGCGTATTCTGGTTCGTCACGCAACCCTCGCCCTTGCCGGCCTCCGTTCTCACGGCCGACTACAAGCCGAACCTTGCCAATGGCGAGACCATTTTCAACGTCGGTGGCTGCGTCTCCTGCCACAAGTCGCCCGGCCAGGAAGAGCGGCTCAAGCTCGGCGGTGGCCTGGCTCTGGGCTCACCCTTCGGCACCTTCTACGCCCCCAATATTTCCCCCGATGCCAAGCAGGGTATCGGCGCCTGGAGCGAATTGGAGTTCGTCAACGCCCTGCAGCGCGGCGTCGGGCGCGAGGGCGAGCATCTTTATCCGGCTCTTCCCTTCACCTCCTACGCCAAGCTGAAGCTGGAGGATGTGCGCGATCTCTATGCCTATATGAAGACGCTGCCGGCGGTCGATACCGTCGACAAGCCGCATGCGATCGGCTTTCCCTTCAACATCCGCCGGCTGCTCGGCGGCTGGAAGTTCCTGTTCTTCGACGACAAGCCCTTCAAGCCCGATCCGTCCAAAAGCGTCGAGTGGAATCGCGGCGCCTATCTGGTGCTCGGTCCGGGGCACTGTTCCGAATGTCACAGCCCGCGCAACGCCTTTGGCGGTATTGAAGCGGATAAACGCTTCTCGGGCGGGCCCGATCCGGAAGGCAAGGGCTGGGTGCCCAACATCACCCCCCATGCCGACGGTATCGGCAGCTGGACCGAGGCACAGATCGCGAGTTTCCTGAAGGATGGCTTCACGCCTGACTACGATTCGGCCGGTGGCAGCATGGCTGAGGTGATCCAGAATACGGGCCATCTCAGCGACGACGACCGCAAGGCGATGGCGGCCTTCCTTGTGACGCTGCCGGCGATCCCGGGCAAGGCGCCGAAGAAGCCCTAGAACATAGTCCCAAGAAGCTGCACTGCTTTTTGGATAGGATTATGCGTTGAAACAAAGGCCCGGGGGGCGGTCCGATCAATTGACAGGACCGCGCTCCGGGCAGGTTTTCCGGGGCGGGGCGCTCCTGTCCCGGAGGAATCACGCAGAGCGCGTCAAAACAAAGAGTAAGAGCCAGGCGGCGTTTTTCATAAGCGCGCTTTGCTTCAGGCAGGGACGACACGTGGTGCGAGCGCCGAGAATACTGACGTCGATCAGGGCGGTTCTGACCGGGGCGGGGCTGGTTCTCGCTTCACCGGTGCTGGCTGCCGATTCCTATGCGCTGGTGGTGGGTATCGACGCCTATGACGCGCCGATCAACTCCCTGCACGGCGCCGTCAACGATGCCAAGGATATCGCCCAGGCGCTGACCAAGGCCGGCGTCAAGAAGCTGACCCTGATCACGGACAAGCAGGCGACCAAGCCCAATATCCTGGCCGCCTGGAAGGAGCTGATGGATCAGGCCCAACCCGGCGACACCTTCTACTTCACCTATGCCGGCCATGGCTCGCGCGAGCCAGGCAAGCCGAACGATCCCGATTCACCGGACGGCTTGAACAACATCCTGGTGATGACGGATTTCGCCCCCAAGCTGCCAGGCGCTCTCAACCGCATCGTCGACAAGGAAATGGCCGTACTGCTCAAGCAGGCTGCGGCCAGGCAGGTCTATCCCATCGTCGTCATCGATGCCTGCAACTCCGGCACGATGTATCGTTCGGTCACCTTGGGCCTGACCTACAGAGCGACGCCCCAGGCCAAGATCTCGCGCGAGGAATTGCTGGAATTCGCCCCGCCCGTGCCCGACGTCTCCACCAAGATCGCCGCCAATGATCCGTTCACCTTCCTGGCGGGCGTTGCCGACGACAAGCTGGTGCCGGAGGTGGCGATCGACGGCCAGCCGCGCGGCGCCCTGTCCTATGCCTTTTCGCGTGCGCTGGAGGGCAAGGCGGACGCCAATCATGACGGCGTGACCACCGAGAAGGAACTCGTCGCCTTCGTGCGCGCTTTCGTGCTGCAGGCGACGCAGAGCCAGCAGGTCTCGCAGTCCTTCCCCGATATCAGCCGCGACATTCCCGTCTTCCGCTCCGTCGCGGCCGGCCCGGCGGGGAGCCAGGACGATATCGTGAAGGCGATCGCCGTTGCCGAACAGGTCGCGGCCAATACCCAGCTCAAGCTCGCCGTGCGCAATGGCAACCTCGCCGAAGCGCCCCCTGGCGCGACGCTGGTGAGCGACGAGGCCGGGGCCGATCTCGTCTATGATGCGGCGGCCGGCACGGTGGAAAAGCGCGTGGCCGGCGTGGTGGCAGAGGGCGTGCAGCCTTCCGGTCTCGGCGGCATCGTCGCCAAATGGCGTGCGATCTCTTTCCTGCAGGCCATGGCGGGGGGCTCGATCCAGCCTTTCGAAGTGGCGGGCGGCTCGCGTACCTTCAACCGCGGCGAAAAGCTGACGGTGGGCCTCGCCGCCTCCAACCACCGTTTCATGACGCTGTTCAACCTGCCGCCCAACGGCAAGGTCGAATTCCTCTATCCGACCTCCCAGGCCGAACGCGACGAGGATTGGAGCGACAAGCCGTTCACCCTGCCGCTGCAGGTGCGTGATCCTCCTTTCGGTGCCGAGCATCTGGTCGCCATCCTGTCCGACCAGCCACTGGACCAGCTGCATACCGCCCTGCAGAAATTGTCGAGCCCGCAGGCTGCCCAGGACCTGCCCGACACGCTGAAGAACGCCCTTAGCGGCCAGTCGGTCACGGTCGGCATCGCCAATGTCTTCACCAGCGCGGGGACGCCATGATGCGCTTCATGCGGCACCTCCAGATCGCTACGGGCCTGATCGGTACGGGCTTGGCGGCCCTGGTGACCGCCGGCCCGGCCTTGGCCGACAAGGCCCTGATCGTCGGCATCGACACCTATCGGGAAAGCAAGCTTTCGGCCGAGCTCGGGGGCGGCGCCCGTGCCGATGCCCTGCGCATGCAGGCCCTGCTGACGGGTACGCTCGGCTACGGCCAGGACGACATCCGGCTCCTCGTCGACGATCGGGCCACCACGGCGGCCATTCGCACCGGCCTGCAGGACTGGCTTGGCCGCAGCAAGCCGGGCGAGCGGGTGTTCTTCTATTTCGCCGGCCAGGGCCAGTCCGCCAAGACGGGCGGCGGGCGCGAGGACATTCTTCTGCCGTTCGACGCCACCACGAAGCCGGGCGGTTTCGGCAATGCGCTGAGTCGCAACGAGATCGACCGGCAGCTCGGCAGGCTTGCCGGCCGCCGGATCACGGAAGTGATCGATTCCAGCCATGCCGGCACCGTGACGCGGGCGATCAGCGTGGAAGCCAGCGTCGGGGGGAACCCGGCGGCCCGCTCGCCGCAGCTCGATGGCTCCACCCGTTCGATCGTGGTCGAGCCCGCGCTCGGTGAGGAGCCGGTGGCCGCCCCCGAGCCGGCAGGAGCGGATTTCGTCAAGTGGCAGGCGGTCTCGCCCGCCCAGACCGCCCTGGTCGACGAGGAAGCCGCACCTGCCTATCGCGGCGTCTTCACCACGGCCTTTGCCGATGGCATCGAGAAGGGACTGGCCGACGCCAATGGCAACGGCACCGTCTCGAACCAGGAACTGCTCGACTATGTCAGGGCGCAATCCTCGGCCTATTGCGGGCGTCATCGCGACCGTTGCGAGATGGGCCTGACGCCGATGCTGTCGGGGGAGGGCGCTGCCCTCAAGGTCGCGGCCGACAAGACAGGCAGTGGCGAGGCGCTCAACCAGGGCAAGCCGACGGCAGACAAGATCCTCGACCTGCTGGGCGCCAAACTGTCGGACAGCGTCAGCGTCGAACAGATTCCACCTTCGCCCGTGCGTTTGGGTACCAAGGACATGCGCTTCAAGGTGACCTCGTCGCAGGACGGCTTCCTGATCCTGCTGTCGGTCTCCGACGAGGGTGAAGTGGTGCAGCTCTTCCCCAATGCCATCGCCGCCGCCCACGGCAAGGATGGCCGCATCCGTGCGGGCAGCCCGATCATGGTGCCGGATGCCAGCTACGGCATGCGCTTCGATGCGACCTCTGTGACAAAAGGTACAGTCCTGGCGCTGGTTGCGATCGATCCTCTGAAGCTGTCGAAAGGCTTCGTCACGCGCAAGATCGATGTGATCCCACAGGACGAAGTCAATGACCAGGTGCTGCCCGAACTTGCCGACAGCCTTGCCAGGCCTGCCAATGCGGACAGTGTCAAGGCCAATGCCAAGGCGGTTGGACGCTCCGTCGCGACCATGCGCTATGAAATCGTGCCGTGAGGAGTTCGCGATGACCTGCCGCCAGAACGACTTTACCGCCGGTCCGATGGTAGCGATCATGCGGCCGAAACCGTCGACCGGCAGGGCGCTGCCCGGTTCGGGCCGCTGGCTCGTCCTTGCCGGGCAGGCGGCAGACGCCCAGGCCAACAAGCAATTCGGAGGGCGCGGCTTCGCCGCTCCCTTCCGCCAAATCGTCCCGTGAGGAGACCGTCATGTTTTACCGCAATCCCTTGCGCATCGCCGGCCTGATGGTCGCGGGCGCCCTGCTGACGGTGGGGCTGGCGGCCTCGACCTCGCAGGTCTTTGCCCAGACCAGCACCCAGAACAGTGCCGCTCCTGCGGCCGCCGAGACGCCGGCAACCGCCAAGCCGGCCGCTCCGGCACAGGCCGAGGCTCCTGCCCCTGCGCCGGCCGCAGCCGCACCCGAGGCGCCCAAGCCCACGCCGGCACCTGCGGCGGCGCCTGCCGCACCGGTGGTGGAGCCCGAGCCCGAACCCGAACCGGCCGCTGCCCCTGCCGCGACCCCGGCTCCCGCTCCCGCTCCGGCAGCATCTCCCGCTCCTGCACCTGCCGCACCGGCTCCCGCGCCTGCTGCCGCACCGGCTCCAGAGCCGGCGCCTGCCCCGGCACCGACCCCGGCGGCGGCTCCCGCCCCGGCGGCACCTGCGCCTGCACCCGCCCCGGCCGCAGCCGCAGGCATTCCCGCCGACATCAAGGTGCCGAGCGATCCGATCGCCAAGGCCGCCTTCGACGTCCTGGACAAGCATTGCTCGCGCTGCCACCAGAACGGCATGCTCAACCGCGAGAAGCCGGCCAAGAATTTCGGCAATATCCTGCATCTGGACGAGATCGCCGCGGATCCGCATCTCGTTCAGGCCGGCAATCCCGAGGGCTCCAAGCTGTTCCAGCAGGTGCTCAACAAGGAGATGCCGTATGACGTGAACTACGAGTTCGACACCACGAAACCGGAAGTCACGACGGCGGATATCGAGGCGCTGCGCACCTGGATCAAGGCCACCGGCGACCAGGAGGCCGCCGCCTGCACCGGGCGCAAATTCGTCACGTCCGAGGACATCGTCGCCGCGATCTCGGCCGACCTGCAGAAGCAGGACGATCATCGCGTCCGCGGCATGCGCTATTTCACGCTGACCAATCTCTACAATGCCTGTGCCAGCGACGAAGCGATGAACGTCTATCGCCAGGGCCTGGTCAAGCTGATCAACGGCCTCGGCCGCCGTTCCGACGTGGTGAAGCTCGCCACCGTCGACGAGGCCAAGACCATTGTGGCGGTCAATCTCGAGGACCTGGGCTGGCAGGAAAGCGACTGGAACACGGTGCTCGCCAACTATCCCTACGCCGCCAAGCCGGATGTGCGGGCCTACGATTTCATCGCTCAGCAGACCAATACCGAACTGCCCTATGTGCGTGGCGACTGGTTTGCCTTCACGGCCTCCCAGCCCCCGCTCTATGACACGCTGCTGCAGCTGCCCAACGACTTTCCCGGCCTGACCGACAAGCTCGGCGTGCCGATGGCGGACAACATCAACAAGTTCATTGCCCAACGTGCCGGCTTCCAGAAGTCGGGCGTGTCGCAGAACAACCGCCTGATCGAACGCCATCCCATCAGCACCGGCTATTTCTGGACCTCCTACGACTTCGCCGGTTCGAAGGGCAAGCAGAGCCTGTTCCTGCATCCGCTCGGTCCGGAGCAGGACGGCATCGCCAACGGCTTCCATCATGATGGCGGCGAAAGCATCTTCTCCCTGCCCAACGGCTTCCAGGGCTATTACCTGAACAAGTCCAACGGCGAGCGCCTCGACAAGGGACCGACGCAGATCGTGCGCGATCCCTCGCGGCGCGACCTTTCGGTCACCAATGGCATTTCCTGCATGGGCTGCCACGACCAGGGCATGCGCAAGGCCAAGGACGAGGTGCGCAAGGCGGTGACCGCCGACCGTTCCTTCTCCAAGGACATCCGGGATACCGTCGCCTCGCTCTATCCCGACAATGCCAAGATGGATGCGATCATCGAGGACGACTTCCAGCGCTTCAACTCTGCGATGAAGCGGGCCGGCCTCGACCCCACGCTCAAGCTGGCCGGCGTCGAGATGACCAATGCCCTGTTCAAGCGCTATGAGGACGACCTTTCGCTGCGCCGGGCTGCTGCCGAATACGGCTATCCGCCGGAAGAGTTCAAGCAGCGCTTCATCGACGCCGGTCCCGAGGCCATCGCCCTGATGCGGCGCCTGGAGCAGGGCATCGTGCCGCGCGACCAGTTCGAGCAGCTCTTCCTGAAATTCGTGGAAGGCGCCACCGAGGATCGTGTGCTCGATACCTCCAAGCTCGAAGGTGCCCAGGCCGTGGCGCCGCCGATCGACAAGCCTGCGTCCGGCGGTTCCTTCGATCTGCAGCTGACCTCGGACAAGAGCGCCTATAACATCGGCGACAAGGCGGTGTTGCAGGTGATCTCCACCCGTGACTGCAACCTTTTCGTGGTGAATGTCGACAAGATGGGCACCGGCACCATCATCTTTCCCAACAAGTTCCAGACCGAAAATGCGGTTCGGGCGGGAGAGCGGGTGGTGCTGGGCGGTTCCGGCTCGAAATTCGCCTTCAAGCTGCGCGATCCCGGCCAGGAGAAGGTGGTGGCTGTCTGCCGCGTGGGTAATGCGACGCGCAGCATCGCCGGCACGACGGTCGATCCGGTGGCCAACAGCTTTGCCTCGATCCCCAATTTCGAGCAGGGCCTGACCCGCCAGATCATCGTCGAAGCCAATGAGGACCGCCAGCAAGCCTCCGGCCTTGACAATGACAGCCGCAAGCAGGCCCAGTTCGCCAAGATCCAGCAGGCCCTGGGCAACAAGGTGGCACCCGGCGCTCCCGACGCCGCCAAGCAGTCGGTCGCGTCCACTGCCATCGTGATCCCGGTGCGTTGAGGGAGGTGAGAATGGGCGTCTCCTTCATCCTGAAGCTCGGCGCCGCCACGGCCATCGGCCTAGCGGCGGCAAGCGCAGCCCTGGCCGATTGTGCCAGCCTGGATGGTGAGGTGAAGGCGGCGATCGGGGCCGGCAAGGCCGATGCCCTGCCGGCGCTGGCGGATGCGATCGCCAAGGATACGACCTGCGACAGCGCCTATGTCGCCAAGGCACGCCGCTCGATCGCCCTTGCCGTCCTGCTCGGCGGCGAACAGGCGGGGGGAGGCTACAGCTCGCAGGCCGTTGCCAGTGCGGCGGCGATCGCCCGGCCCTGGCAGGTGGCGATGGCGCTGGGCGACGTCAAATATGACGGCAAGGATTATCCGGCCGCGGTGGAGGCCTATGAAGCGGCCATCAACGACATCCGCAACGTCAAGGACGTGCCCAAGGCGCCGCCACGCGAGATCGAGGAATATCTGGCCAAGCGCGCCTATCAGGCCAAGTCGCTCGCGCCCAGCTATATTTCCTCGCGCGGCGTACGGGGCCAGGCCGAAGGCGTGATGGTGCCGACCTTCCGCAATTTCACCGCGGTGTCCGTGCCGGTGCCGATCCGCTTCAACACCAATGAGGCGGTGCTGACGCCTGACGGCGACAAGGCCGTGGACGACCTCTTCAATTTCCTCAAGACCCAGAGCGCCGGCGCGGTGATCCTGACCGGCCATACCGACGAGCGCGGCGATCCCCAATATAATATGGACCTGTCGCGGGCCCGAGCCCGGACCGTGGCCGACGCCCTGCGCCATCGCGGCCTGACCCTGGTGATCCGGGTGGAAGGCCGCGGTGCCCGCGACCCCTTCGCGGCGGACGATCGCTCCAAATACAGCCGCGACGACCTCTATTCCTTCGATCGCCGGGTGGAATATCAGGTGAAGTGACGGAGCGGTGGGGCCTCCACGGGCCCCGCAGCCGGCGCCGGCAGCTCGGTCTTGCATTTGTCCGATTATTTCGCTGTCCACCCCGCCGGTACGCTTGACTTTGGACCGGTGCTCCCGGACCTTTTGCCTCCCTGACGGTTCAGAGGCCGCAGGAGGAGGAAGGGTTTCCAGAGGAGAGCCATATGAAGTTTTCACGTCGCATTGCAGGCGCCGCGTTGACGGGGGCCGCCATGGCCCTGGCGCTGGGGCTTGCCGGCCCGGCATCGGCCCAGAGCCTGAAGAAGGTCGGCATTTCGGTCGGTTCGCTCGGCAATCCCTTCTTCGTCGCCACGATCAAGGGCATTACCGACAAGGCCAAGGCCATCAATCCCAACGCCGAAGTAACGTCGGTTTCCTCCGATTACGACCTCAACAAGCAGTTCACCCAGATCGACAATTTCATCGCCGCCGGTGTGAACGTCATCATGCTCAACGCCGTCGATCCGCAGGCGATCCTGCCGGCCGTGAAGAAGGCACAGGCTGCCGGCATCGTGGTGGCGGCCTTCGACGTCGCCGCGGCTGGCGCCGATGTCACGGTGATGACCGACAACGTCAAGGCTGGCTCCGAAGCCTGCCAGTACATCGTCGACCAGCTCAAGGGCAAAGGCAGTGTCCTGATCGTCAACGGGCCGCAGGTCTCCTCGGTGACCGATCGCGTCAAGGGCTGCAAGGAGGTGTTCGCCAAGAGCCCCGACATCAAGATTCTCTCCGACGACCAGGACGCCAAGGGCTCGCGCGATGGCGGGCTTGCCATCGCCCAGAGCCTGCTCACCCGCTTCCAGAAAGTCGACGCCGTCTTCGCGATCAACGACCCCACTGCCATCGGCGTCGAACTCGCCGCCAAGCAGCTCAACCGCAGCGAATTCTTCATCACCAGCGTCGATGGCGCCCCGGATATCGAGGTCCAGCTCAAGAGCGGCACCTCGATGATCAAGGCCTCTGCGTCGCAGGATCCCTATGCCATGGCCGGCAAGTCGCTGGAACTGGCGGCGGGGATTGTCGATGGCAAGAAGCCGGATCCGAACGTCATCCTGCTCGATCCCGTGCTGATCACCAGCGAGAATCTGGCGAACTACAAGGGCTGGGAAGCCGCTCGCTGAGCGATATCCCGGGAGCGGACATCCTGGCGACAGAACTTCCTGTCGCTCCGTCCGCTCTTCCTTTCCCGAAAACAAGACCCGGGAGCGCCTATCGCGACATGTGGCATGTCGTTGAGATATCCGTTCCCGGACCGGCGCTCTCGTCTCGGCTCCTTGACACCACCGGGTTCGTAACACAGAGTGAAACCGGTTTCACTTAGCAAAGAAGCGGGCATGCGCTTCGATCTCGCCATCCTCACGCCCTATGTCGGTTTCCTCGCCCAGGGGGCGCTGCTGACATTGGAGGCCTGTGTCCTCGCTCTCGCCGGCAGCCTCGTCTGCGGGGCGCTGGTGGCGATCGCGCGCACGTCGGCCTCGCCTTGGTTGCGGCGGGTTGCCTTCGTCTATGTCGACCTTTTCCGCAACATCCCCTTCATCGTGCAGCTTTTCTTCTTCTATTACGGGCTGCCCGAGATCGGCATCTATCTCAACGCCTTCGCCACAGGGGTGATCGCGCTCTCCATCGCCGGCGGCGCTTTCGCCTCCGACGTGATCCGCTCGGGGATTCTCGCCATCGACAGCGGCATCCTGGAGGCGGCGGAAGTGAGCGGCCTGTCGAAGCGCGCCATCTTCACCCGCATCGTCATGCCGATCGCCCTGCGCACCTCGATCCGACCGCTGGGCTCGGTCTTCGTCAATCTGGTCCTGACCTCCTCGATCCTCTCGGTCATCACGCTGAACGAGTTGACCGGCACGGCCAAGATCGTGGCCTCCAACACCTTCCGCCCCTTCGAGGTCTATGCGGCGCTGCTCGTCCTCTATGCCGCCATGACCTACCTCATCTCGCTCGCCATCAGCCTCATCCATCGCCGCCTCAACCGCGACATGATGGAGGCGGTCCGCTGATGCGCTACACCGAATTCACGCCCTACGACCTGGTATTGCTGGTGCAGGGGCTGGGCGTTTCCCTCGGCCTGTTCGCCGGCACTACGCTGGCCGGGCTCGCGCTCGGCGCCTTGCTGGCCGGGCTGCGCTTCTATCGTCTGCCCGGCTTGAACCCCGTCCTGACGGCCGTGACCGAATTGCTGAAGAACTCGCCCGTCCTCGTGCAGCTCTTCCTGGTCTTCTTCGGCCTGCCGGCCTTCCTGAAGATCAACGTCACGCCCGTCACGGCGGCATCGATCACCCTGACCGGCAACACGGCCGCCTTCGTCTATGTGATCGCCACGGCGGCGATCGACGCGGTGGGGCGCGACCAGCTCGAAGCCGCCAGGGTGTTCGGCCTCTCTCGCTGGCAGGTGCTCAAGCATGTGGTGGCGCCCCAGGCCACGGCCTTCGCCATCGGGCCGCTGACCGGGCTCCTGGTCAACCAGCTCCAGGTCACCTCGCTGATCTCGGTGATCGGGGTGATGGACCTGACCAAGGTCGGCAACATCCTCAACCTGCGCACGCTCAAGCCCTTCGTGGTGTGGAGCGTGGTCGGCCTCTTCTACTATGCGGCGGCTAAGACGTTGGCCTGGCTGGGTGCGCGTTACGAGACGAGGCTCAGGGCCCATAGCGCCTGGAGAGGTATCTGACGTGCTGAAAGTCGAGAAAGTCTGCAAGGATTTCGGCGCACATAGGGTGCTCGACGGCGTGGACCTCGCCATCGAGCCGGGGCAGGTCGTCTCCGTGCTCGGCTCGTCCGGTTCGGGCAAGTCCACCCTGATCCGCTGCATCAACGGGTTGGAGAGGCTCGACGCCGGCCGCATCACCATCGACGATTTCGACGTGTCCAGGCCGCGCGACCTCGTCGAGGCGCGCAAGCGTTCGGCGACCGTGTTCCAGCTCTTCAATCTCTATCCGCATCTGACCGTGCTGCAGAACATCACCCTGGCGCCACTGGAAGTGCTGCGCCAGGCTCGGGTGGAAGCCGAGCACCGCGCTATCGTCCTGCTGGAGCAGGTCGGCATGGGCGACAAGGCGGGTGCCTTTCCGGCCCAGCTCTCGGGCGGCCAGCGCCAGCGTGTCGGCATCTGCCGGGCGCTCGCCATGAACCCGCGCTATCTCCTGCTCGACGAGGTGACGAGCGCGCTCGATCCGGAAATGACCGCCGAGGTCCTCACCATCCTGGCCAAGCTCGCCCGCACCGGCACCACCATGCTGTTCGTCACCCATGAGGTGGAATTCGCCCGGCGCATCTCGGATCGCATCGTCTTCCTCGAACATGGAAGGTTGCTGGTCGACCTGCCGACGGAAGCCTTTTTTGCTCCCGAAGTCGGGCGCGACCATCCGCGCATCGCGCAATTCCTTTCGAAAATGCGGAAAGATTAGGCTCCATCATGCTGCTCCTTGCCAATGCCGAAGCCTGGCCTGGATTCCCGCTCGCGGTCGAGATGCTGCGGGCCGGTGCCGATAGCCTCGATGCCATGGTTGCCGGCATCGGGCAGGTCGAGGCGGAACCGCGCGTGCGCAGCGTTGGCTATGGCGGCTGGCCCAACATGCTTGGCGTAATGGAATGCGATGCCGCCGTGATGAACGGCACCACGAGGGAGGTGGGGGCGGTCGGCGCCGTGCCCGATACCATCCCGGTCGCCGCCTTGGCCCAGGCGGTGATGCAACGCCTGCCCCATGTCATGCTGACAGGAGCGGGCGCCCGGCGCTTTGCCAGTGAAATCGGTTTCTCCGTCGATGAGGTGCTGATCGACGATTCCAGGCGCGTCTGGCGCGAACGCCTCGAAGTCGAGCTCGAAGCCGAGCAGCTGGCTCGCTTTCCCGATATACCGCTCGCGCCTTTATCGCATGCGATCACAGATCCGGAGCGAGTGAGGGATACCACCGTCTTTCTCAGCACCGACGCAAGGCGCGGCAGCCACACGGCGACCTCGACCTCGGGCTGGGCCTGGAAATATCCGGGCCGCCTCGGCGACAGCCCCATTCCCGGCGCCGGCTTCTATGCCGACAGCCGCTACGGCGCCGCCGCCTGCACCCATACCGGCGAGATGACCATGCGCTGCGCCACCGCGCGCACCATCGTGCTCGCCCTCAAGCTTGGCCGCTCGCTGCGCGAGGCTGTCGATCTCGCCGTGGAGGAGCTCGCCGAGCTCCGCGAGGGCTTTCTCGGCGGCGTGGTCATCCATGCGGCCGATGCCCAGGGCCGCCACGAGGTTGTCAATTTCCGCTGCGAGGGCGAGATCCGCTACTGGCTGTGGGACGATACCATGGCCGAGCCCGAGCTCCGGCCAGCAAGAACAATCTGACAGAGGGGAGTGCACAATCATGAAGAAGATTCTGTCTGCATTATTGGGATTGGCGATCGCCGCCTGCGCCGCCCTGCCGGCATTT
The DNA here is from genome assembly GCF_057073705.1 of Labrys sp. E2SS-1L. NCBI lineage: Bacteria > Pseudomonadati > Pseudomonadota > Alphaproteobacteria > Hyphomicrobiales > Xanthobacteraceae > Labrys > Labrys sp. E2SS-1L. The sequence continues at coordinate 1,700,477 of NZ_CP172712.1, forward strand.
GCCGGCAAGCTCGACGACATCCGTTCGCGCGGCAGCGTGCGCATCGGCGTCTCGCTGGGCGGCGAGCCGATCGGCTTCCGCGATGCCCAGAACAATCCGGTCGGCTACGACGTCGACGTCGCCAATCTTCTCGCCGAGAAACTGGGCGTACCGGTGGAATTCACCGATGTCTCCGGCGACGCCCGCATTTCGATGCTGGTCTCCGGACAGCTCGACATCGTGGTCGCCAATACCTCGGCCACGCTGGAACGGGCGAAGACGGTGAACTTCTCCATTCCCTATAACCGGGCGGGCCTACGCATCCTGGTGCAGGCCGATGCCGGCATCACCAAGCTGGAAGATCTCGGCGGCAAGTCCGTGGTGGTGGGGCGCGGCACCACCGGCGAAAGTTTCCTCAAGAAGGCGGTGCCGACCGCCAATCTCGTCTATGTCGACCAGTTCGCGCCCGATGGCGTGCTGCAGCTCCAGCAAAAGCGCGTGGATGCGGCGATCGAGGATTCATCCCTACTCGACTATCTCGCCACCAAGAATCCCTCGCTGGTCACACTGCCGGGGCTCTATTCCAACGATCCCATCGGCATTGCGGTGGCCAAGGGCGATCCCGAATTCGTGCGCTGGCTCGACATGTTCGTGTCCGACTATATCCAGTCCGGCGCCTATGAGGCCAATTACAAGAAGTGGTGGGGCGAGAAGGCCAATCCGCCCAAGCTGACCCCTCTTTGGTGAGGGGGCGGCTATCACCCCGTCAGGCGTGGCACGTAGCGGGTCGGCACCAGCTCCGGCGCGAACGTGCCTTCGCCGGCCGGCGGTTCGTTGAGCAGGCGCAGCATGCGGGCGACGTAGGCGGCCTTGTCATAGCCGATCGAGGAGATCGGATAGGCTTCGAAATCGAGCAGCGAGAGATTGTCGAAGCCGTAGAGGCGGAAGCGCGCCGGCCGATTGTCTGGAAAATCCGTCCGAAAGACGTCGAGGATGCCCATCGCCATGGCATCGGAGGTGCAGAAAACGGCGTCGGGCTGGCCACCATCGAGCAGACCCGGTGCCAGGGCGTGGCCGGAACGATAGGAATAGTCGCCCTGCCAGGTTCGCAGCAGCTGGATGTCGTGGAACTGGAAGGCTCGGCGATAAAGGCCGATGCGCGCCTGCTCAACCAGGGAACTCGCGCGCCCGGTGACAAGGCTGGCACGCTTCACGCCCTTCGCGGCGGCATCCGCGACAGCCTGGCCGATGCCGACGGCCTCGTCCGGGATGATGGCGGGCGAGCGATGATCGTGGCGTCCGTTGAGCATGATCACCAGATCGGAGCGGAACATGCGCCTCACCGTCGCGGCATCGGCGAAATCGGAGAATACCAGGGCGGCGTCGACATGATAGGCCACGCCCTGGCGCAGGAATTCCTCGACCTTGTCGGTAGAGCCGACCCGCACCAGGATGACCTGCCGGCCGCCCGCCTGGATCTCGGCCAGCAGCAGATCGAACAGATCGAGGTCGGAAAGGTCGTGAATGTGGTTGACCAGGACGGCGACGAGATTGACGGTCTTGGTCGTCAGGCTCTGTGCCAGGAGGTTGACGCGGTAGCCGAGTTCGGCGGCAGCGGCCAGGACGCGGTCGCGCTTGTCACCGGACACCGGCCGCTTGGAGGCGGAGAGTGCGCGCGAGGCGACGGCCCTGGAAACGCCGGCAAGCGCGGCCACGTCGCTGATGGTCGGTGCTGCCTTGCGCCTCATGCGGCCTTATAAGCTCCTCCAAAGCGTTTTGCGATTTGGCGGCGTGGCCAAGAATCGCAAAGACGCGTCGAACCAAAGAGTCAGAGCAACGCAGCGTCGGTGTGTAAACGCGCTTTGCTCCATGGGAGTGCGAAATCATAGCTGACGCCACGCCCTAATACAGGAAACAACGGTTTGGAAGGTCCCTTCTGTCAATGACGATCTGCTTCGACATCGGCGGCTCCGCCATCAAGGCGGCCATCGCCTCGCCGCGAGGCGAGATCAGGCCCTTTGCGCGGGTTGCGACGCCGCTCGGCGATTTCGAGGCCTTCGTAGCGGTGCTTGCGGATCTGAGGCGGCAAGGCGGAGCCGGGGCAGGGGATGTCATCGCCTTGTCCATCACCGGCGTCGTCGATCCCCGCAGCGAGATCATCACCTGTGCCAACATTCCCTGCATCGATGGGCGGCGGCTCGCTCCCGACCTGGCCGAGCGGCTTGGCGTGCCTGTGCACGTCGCCAACGATGCCGATTGCTTTGCCCTCGCCGAAGCCGTGAAGGGGGCCGGGCGCGGGCATCGCATCGTCTTCGGCATCATCATCGGCACCGGCATCGGCGGCGGCCTCGTCATCGACGGGCGGATCCTCGCCGGGGCTGGCGGTTTTGCGGGCGAGTGGGGGCATGGACCGGTCGCGGCGACCGAGGCGGGCGATCCGCCGGTCGCGATTCCACGCTTTGCCTGCGGCTGCGGCCAGAAGGGCTGTGTCGACACGGTGGGGGGCGCGCGCGGCCTCGAGAGGCTGCATCGCCACCTCACCGACGAGGAGCGCGACAGTACCGAGATCATCGCGGCCTGGCGATCCGGCGATGCCGCCGCGGCGCGCACGGTGGCCTGCCAGGTCGATCTCGTCGCCTCCCCCCTGGCCTTGGCCGTCAATATCGTCGGCGCCGATATCGTGCCGGTCGGCGGCGGCCTCGCCAGCGTGCCGGAACTGATATCAAGGCTGGACGAGGCCGTACGCCGCCGAATCCTGCGGCGGACCGCCGGGCCGCTGCTGGTGCCGAGTCTTCTGGCGGCGGAGCCCGGATTGATTGGCGCGGCCCTCTTGGCCCATCAGGGAGAACGCGCATGACGGCCCTGCTCGAAGTCTGCGTTGCCGACGCCTATAGCCTGGAGGCCGCGATCGAGGGTGGCGCCGATCGCATCGAACTGTGCTCGGCGCTCGAGCTTGGCGGATTGACGCCGTCATCAGGCCTGATGCGCTTGGCGGCGCAGGCACCGATCCCTGTCTATGCCATGGTCAGGCCGCGGGCCGGCGACTTCGTCTTCTCGGTCCGGGAAGGCGAACTCATGCTGGCCGATATCGAGGCGGTGGGTGGAGCGGAGCTCGCCGGGGTGGTGCTGGGCGCCTCCTTGCCCGATGGCAGGCTCGACGAGGCCCTGCTGACGCGCTTGCGCGGACAGGCGCGAGAGCTCGGCAGCACGCTGCATCGCGCCTTCGATCTGGTGCCGGACCGGCATGCGGCGCTGGAGACGGCCATCGCGCTCGGCTTCGAGCGCATTCTGACGTCGGGAGGGGCGCTGACCGCATCCGCGGGGCTGGACGAATTGGTGCGCCTGCATCGGGCAGCCGGCGGCCGCATCGGCATCATGCCGGGCTCGGGATTGACGCCGGCCAATATTGCCGCGCTGCTGGCGGCCCTGCCCGTTGTCGAAGTGCACAGCTCCTGTTCGGCTGCCGGGGAACCCTGGAGCGCCGATGCCATTCGCCTCGGCTTTGCGGTGGGCGGGCGGCGCCAGACCCAAGTCGAAATGGTCCGCGCTTTCCGCGCGGCGATGTCGTCGGTCTAAAAAGAAATGGCCGCCCGAAGGCGGCCATTCCAGCGAACGGGATGCGCCGCTTTAGATGATCTGGCGTAGCACCACGAAGAGCACGAAGGACAGGGCCATCGAAGCGGGCAGGGTAAGCACCCAGGCCATGATCAGGTTGCGGACTGTCGACATCTGCAGCCCCGTGCCATTGGCCGCCATGGTGCCGGCGACACCCGACGACAGCACATGGGTGGTGGAGACCGGCAGGCCGAGATAGTCGGCAGCGCCGATCGTCGCGGCCGCGACGATCTCGGCCGAGGCACCCTGGCCATAGGTCAGGTGGGTCTTGCCGATCTTCTCGCCGACAGTCACCACGATGCGCTTCCAGCCCACCATGGTGCCGAGGCCGAGGGCCAGGGCGATGGCGACCTTCACCCAGGTCGGGATGAACTTGGTCGTGTTGTCGGTGGCCACGTGATAGGTCTTGATCGTCTTCAGATCGGCATCCGACACCGGCAGCAGCTTCTTGGAATCGATCAGCTTGAGGGCTTCGCCGATCAGATACATGTCGTTGCGGGTGTTGGAGACCAGTCCCGCGGGCACCGCCGCGGCCGAGCCGTAGGGCGAGAGCTGGGAGGTGGTCTGTTCGATGAAGATCTTCAGGGCCGGCGTCGTCTCGTCGCTCCAGTTGCGCGTGCGCACCGCCTCGGCGACCTTGGCCTTGGCATCGGCAGGAGCAACCGTCACGCCCGGCTTGATGTAGTTGCCCAGCACCGAACCGGCTGCGGCCGACGCAGCCTTGTAGGTCTCGAGATAGTTGATGTGGGGCGTACGATTGAGGGCGAAGGCGGTGGGCACCACGCCGATCAGGATCAGCATGATCAGGCCCATGCCCTTCTGGCCGTCATTGGAGCCATGGAAGAAGCTGACCAGCGTGCAGGTGAGGATCAGCAGGCCACGGATCCAGAGCGGTGGCGGGTTGTTGCCCTTCGGCTCGACATAGAGGGCCTTGTTGCGCACCACGGTTTTCATCAGGAGCAGCAGGGCGCCGGCCAGGAAGAAGCCGAACAGAGGCGAGATCAGCAGCGACAGGCCGATATTCTTGGCCTGGGACCAGTCGACGCCGCTGGTGGCGGAGCCCGCCGGCGCCAGGAACTGGTTGGCGAGGCCGACGCCGATGATCGAACCGACCATGGTGTGCGAGCTCGAGGCCGGCAGGCCGAAATACCAGGTGCCGAGGTTCCAGACGATGGCGGCGATCAGAAGTGCGAACACCATCGCCAGGCCCGCACTCGAACCGACCTGCATGATCAGTTCTACCGGCAGCAGCGAGATGATGCCGAAGGCCACCGCACCGCTCGCCGTGAGCACGCCGAGGAAGTTGAAGAAGCCCGACCAGATCACCGCGAATTCAGCGGGAAGCGAATGGGTGTAGATCACCGTCGCCACCGCATTGGCGGTATCGTGGAAGCCGTTGACGAATTCGAAGCCGAGCGCAATCAGCAAGGCGAGGCCGAGCAGGATCCAGGGCACGGCCACCGCGCCGGTAAGATCGGCGACCAGCGCGTAGCAGACATAGCCCAGGCCCCCGAGCAGGATCAAGGCGATCACGATATTGGGCAGGTTGCCGAGAGAGCTTGGCCTGTCGAGCGGATGACCGCTTCTTTGGCCCGATGTAACGTCCGTCATCTCCAAAACACCCCCGTGTTTCCATGGTCTGGCGACCCTTAGGCGGGGTTCGTGAAGCTTAGATGACAAAATGTTAATCTGGCGCCGCGGGTACGGAAGAAGAGGGCCCCATCAGGCCTCTTTCGCGGGGGAAAACACCTGCCGGCGCCAGAGCAGCTGTACGGCCCGGTCGAAATCGGCAGTGGCCTTGTCGAAGGCGCCGAGCTGGCGATGCACGATGCTGCGCTTGAAGAGGGCATCGGCATGGCCGGAGTCGAGCGCGATTACCCTGTCATAATCGGCGATCGCCTGGGGGAAGGCCCGTTTGTGGTGATAGGCGAGAGCCCGTTCGTACAAGGTGTCGACGGCGTCGGGCTTGCGATCGATGGTCTGGCTGAACTCGGCGATGACCCTGTCGAGGTCCCGGTCGTCGGACTTTGCCGGGCCGGCATCGGCTGGCGTGGTTTCGGATTCGGACATGCTGACGGAACGCCCTTGCATCTCGGTGGCACCTACCGGGAGTACGGCGAAGCCCTCCTTCATCCGCCGCAGGGTCCCGAGTCACGCTCGAAAGAATCTGAGCGTATATGAACAGCAACGTTAGGGAATGTCCATGACGTTGCGTTAGAGGGCCGGGGGACGAAATTCGCAGCTTGGACGCTCTCAGTTCCGTAGGCGCTCGAGGGCCAGCTTGCGCCCCGCGATGGCTTGCGGCAGGCCGGGCTTGAGCTGCAGGGCACGATCGTAGTCGGCCAGCGCACGTTCGAAATCGCCACGTTTGCGATAGGCGCCTGCCCGGTTGAGAAAGGCCAGCGCATTGCTGCCGTCGAGCCCGATGGCCTGGTCGAGATCGGCGATGGCGCCGGCATCGTCGCCCATGAGGCCGTGGACGGCACCGCGCAGGCGCAGCGCTTCGGCATGGCGCGGATTGAACTTCAGCGCACGGTCATAGTCGGCGATGGCGAGATCGAACTCCCGGCGGCTGGCCCGCGCATAGCCCCGCGAGGTCAGGGCCAGCACATGCTTGGGATTGAGCCGGATCACGCTGTCATAGGCGAGGATGGCCTGTTCGAGATCGCCCTGGCGTCCATAGAGCCCGGCAAGGGCGTAGAATCCGTCGGGATTGCGTGGATCGAGCAGCGTGGCCTGGCGCAGATCCTCCAGAGCCCGGGCCGGCTGCTTCTTCGCGGCATAAGCACTGCCGCGCGCGATCAGGGCGACAGCCCTGGCCGCGTCGTTGACGCCGCTGAGATCCACGATCGAGGTGCAGGCGATGATGACGCGGTCAGGCGCACCCTGGCGGCAGGCCTTCCAGTCGAGAGGGCTGGCGGGACCGTGCGGATGAAGCGCCAGGAAGGCCGGGACCAGGGCTTTGAGAGGCAGCATCGTGAAGTCGCGATGAGGCGATAAACGCGGTTCCCATCTATAGGCTCGATCGTCTGCGGGGCAAATGGTTGCAAGCGGGCATTGGCCCTTGTTTTGTGCGGTCCTCGGGGAGGGAAGGGCAGGCAGGAACGCCCACAATTGCGAGAAAGGCGTTTTGCCTGGCTCGAATGTTCATGCGATACGGCGTTTGTTTGCTTTTTCCTTGACTTTGCGCTGCAAAAAGCGCAGCAACCGCGTGTAACGACCGCTCGGGGGTTCGCGCGGCGCGCTGGTTTTTGGCTTTTTGAGAAGCAGCGCCTCATCCCCGGCCGTCCCCAACAACATTCCGCTGCTCCCATCCGCGCGTGGGTCGCGATATCGCCGTACCGTTTCATCATGCCATTGCGGCTGAAGACGGGCTGTGATCGCGGACCCGGACGGTGGCCGCGCTGCCGTCCGATCGACGAGCGTGGCATGAAGGATTTGATGTGACTTCCGAAGTAACTTTTGCAGCGCTCGGCCTTGCCGAGCCGCTTTTGCGTGCGCTTGACGCCGCCGACTACCAGAACCCCACCCCGATCCAGCACAAGGCGATTCCCGCTCTCCTCGAAGGGCGCGACATGATGGGCCTGGCGCAGACAGGCACCGGCAAGACGGCCGCCTTTGCGCTGCCGATCCTGCAGCGCCTGTCGAAGTCGCGCCATGGCGCCGGCCCCAAGGGCGTGCGCGCCCTCATCCTGGCGCCGACGCGTGAGCTCGCCATCCAGATCGACGAGAGCTTCCGCACCTATGGCGTGCATATGGGCTTTCGCATTGCAGTGATCTTCGGCGGCGTCAGCCAGGGCCCGCAGGTCAAGGCGCTCGCCGACGGCGTCGACATCCTGGTCGCCACGCCCGGCCGCCTGCTCGACCTGCAGCAGCAGCGCAAGGTCCGCCTCGACAAGGTGGAGATCCTGGTGCTGGACGAGGCCGACCGCATGCTCGATATGGGCTTCTCGCGCGACGTGCTCAAGATCGTCGATGAGACGCCGCTGGAGCGCCAGTCCTTGCTGTTCTCGGCCACCATGCCGAAGACGATCAAGAAGCTCGGCGAGGAGATTCTCCTCAACCCGGTGCATGTGGAAGTGACGCCGGAAGTGGTGACGGTCGACAAGATCGACCAGCATGTCTACCACGTGCCGGCCTCGGTGAAGCGCTCGCTGCTCCTGCACCTGCTCAATGATCCGGCGATGAGCCGCGTCATCGTCTTCACCCGCACCAAGCACGGCGCCAACCGCGTTTCGGGCCATCTCGACAAGGCCGGCATTCCCTCGGCGGCGATCCACGGCAACAAGTCGCAGAATGCCCGCCAGAAGGCGCTGGAGGATTTCCGCTCGGGTTCCACGCGCATCCTGGTGGCGACCGACATCGCCGCCCGCGGCATCGATGTCGACGACATCACCCATGTCATCAATTTCGAGATGCCGGTGGATGCGGAAAGCTATGTGCACCGTATCGGCCGCACCGCCCGCGCCGGGCGCAGCGGCATCGCCTATTCGTTCTGCGATCCCAATGAGCGCGACGAGCTCAAGGCGATCGAACGCCTGACCAAGAAGCCGCTGATGGTGGCCGCTCCGGTGCAGGGGCTCGAAGCCGATCAGAAGCACGGCGAACGTGGTCCCCGCCACCCGCATCAGGGCAAGCCGAACGGCAAGCCCCGGAACAACAACGGGCAGCAGGAAAAGTCTCATTCAGGCCAGCCGCGTTCGGGGCGTTCGCGCCGTCCGGGTGGCCGCAACAATCAGCGTCGCGCCGCCTGAGGGCGCGGCCTTTTCATTCCCTCAATAGGACCTGCACATGGCAAAAGAAGAACTGATGGAATTTGAAGGCGAGGTTTCCGAAGTGTTGCCGGACGCCCGTTTCCGCGTGAAGCTCGACAATGGCCACGAGATGATCGCCTACACGGCCGGCAAGATGAAGAAGAACCGCATCAAGACCATCGAGGGCGACCGCGTCACCGTCGAGATGTCGCCCTACGACCTCGACAAGGGACGTATCATCTTCCGCCACAAGGACGAGCGTGCGTCGTCCGGGCCCCGTCCGCCGCAGCGCGGTGGCGGCAATATGCGCCGCCGCTGATCGGGAAGGCGGGTCTTCGGGCCCGCCCGCTCAGGCGCCTTCAGCCTGGGAGCACCGGGTTGGTGTGCCGGTCTCCTCAGCTCCATGTGATGGAGCGAGACCGGCCGGCTTCCCGCGCTCAATATCGCTCATTCGACGATTTGGGCTTGCCACCCCCGGCCCTTCTTCCGCATCGATGGCACAGCCTCGAATCCGGAAGATCCAATATGAGCCAAGACGATCCGCGCAAAGACGAACTCGACCTGCGCCGCGCCATCATCGACAAATGCCGCTGGATGAATGCCAACGGCCTCAACCAAGGCACCTCCGGCAATATTTCGGCCCGCTGCGGCGACCGCATGCTGATCACGCCTTCGGCCATTCCCTATCACGAGATGGAGCCGGAGATGATCGCCGCCATGCCCTTCGAGGGTGCGTATGGTGCCTGGGAAGGGCCGCTGAAACCCTCGGTGGAATGGCGCTTCCATTTCGATATCCTCAAGGGCCGCCCGGATGCTGGGGCCGTGGTGCATACCCACGCCACCTGGTCCACCATCCTCGCCATTGCCCATAAGCCGATCCCGGCCATCCACTACATGATCGCGGCCTTTGGCGGGCCCGACATACGCTGCGCGCCCTATGCCCGCTACGGCTCGGAGGAATTGTCGCGCTTCGCCCTCGAGGCCCTGGAGGGCCGCAATGGCTGCCTGCTCGCCAATCACGGCATGATCGCCGTCGGCTCCAGCCTCGACAAGGCAATGTGGCTGGCCCATGAGCTCGAAACCCTGGCCAAGCAATATTACCACGCCCTTCAGATCGGCGGCGCGAACATCCTGCCCGACAGCGAGATCGCGCAGGTGGTCGAGGGCTTCAAGAGCTACGGCCTGCAGGACAAGAAGCCATAGACTTCGCAGCCTCTGGAAGCGCCGGCGGGGTGCGTTCGGAAGAACGAAACCCTGCCCTGCGATACCCGGGGCTCACCAGGTCGGCACATAGGCGCCCTTATATTTGGCCAGGACGAAGTCCCGGACCTCGGGCGAGCGATAGGATTGCGCCAGGAGCGGCACCCAGGGCTTGTCCTTGTCCGCGGCACGCACGGCAATCAGATTGGTGTATTGCGGCTTGAGTTCTTCCAGGATCAAGGCCTGCCTGGTCGGGTCGAGGCCCGCAGTGACGGCATAATTGGCATTGACTGCTGCGGCATCGACATCGTCGAGGGAGCGCGGCGTCTGGGCGGCGTCGACCTCCAGGAAGCGCAATTGCTTGGGATTGGCGGTGATATCGGCCACGATCGGCTTGTAGCCGACGCCGTCCCTGAGGCCGATGATGCCCTTGTCGCGGAGCAGGAGAAGGGTGCGGCCGCCATTGGTCGGGTCGTTCTGGATGGCGATGGTGGCGCCGTCGGGCACCTCGCTCCAGGCTTTGTGCCGGCGCGAATAGACACCCAGGCGCGAATTGATGATCGGGGCGATGCCGACGATCTTGTAGCCGCGGTCGGCGATCTGGTTGTCGAGATAGGGCTGGTTCTGGAAGGCATTGGCCTCGATTTCCCCGGCGTCGAGCGCCGCATTGGGCACGACATAGTCGGAGAATTCGATCACCTCGATGTCCAGGCCGAGCTTGGCGGCGACGGGCTTGGCCGCTTCCAGGGTTTCGGCCATCGGTCCGGGCGTGGCGCCGACTCGGATGCGTGTCGATGAGGCGAGGGCGGCTGCCGGCGCGGCGAGCAGGGAAGCGGCAGCCAGCGTCAGGACGGAGCGGCGGTTCAGGGAAGAGGGCATCGATCGGTCTCATTGAGGAATAGGTCGATGCGATGGTAGGGAAATTAACTCATTAAATCCATAAAAATTATATACTATATGGCTGCATTATTCCGCAATTCATAGAGAATCGATCCGAAGTTGGCGCAACCAGCCTTCTCTACGAAGTGGGCTTTGCATTGCATTTCTGAAAGAAATGCATGGGGTGGCCTCGCAAAGCGAGGTCGGAGGGGGCGGGCAACGCAATAGTCATTGAAGGCTCGCACAACGGTCGCACAAGCTCGTTGTGCGGTGAGTGCTGCCCGCCACATCATCCGACCCGGCTCCGCCGGGCTACCTTCCCCAGTTGCGCTGGAGTGCGCTGGAGAAGGTAGATCGCGCCTCTTCCTGCGCGGGCGAAACCCGATCCTCAGAGGATGAACTGGCTGAGATCGGTGTTCTTGGCGAGGTCACCCACCGTCTTCTGCACATAGTCGGCGTCGATCGTCACTTTCTCGCCGCCCTTGTCGGGCGCGGTGAAGGAGATCTCGTCGAGGATGCGTTCCATCACCGTCTGCAGCCGGCGCGCGCCGATATTCTCGACGGTGGCGTTCACCTGCACTGCGATGGCGGCGATGGCATCGATCGCCTCGGGCGTGAAGCTGAGCTCAAGGTTCTCGGTGCCCATCAGCGCCACATATTGCTTGATCAGGCTGGCTTCCGTGTCGGTGAGGATGCGGCGGAAGTCGTCCTGGGTCAGCGCCTGCAATTCGACACGAATCGGCAGGCGACCCTGCAACTCGGGCAGGAGGTCGGAAGGCTTGGCGACATGGAAGGCGCCCGAGGCGATGAAGAGGATGTGGTCGGTGCGAACGGCGCCGTGCTTGGTCGACACGGTGGTACCTTCGATCAGCGGCAGGAGGTCGCGCTGCACGCCCTCGCGGCTGACGTCGGCACCGCCGCGGTTTTCACGGGCGCAGATCTTGTCGATCTCGTCGAGGAAGACGATGCCGTTGTTCTCGACCTGGCGGATCGCCTCCTGCACGATCTGCTCCTGGTCGAGCAGATTGTCAGCCTCCTCCTGGATCAGCTGGTCATAGCTGTCCTTGACCGTGGTGCGCTTGGTCTTGGTGCGCCCCGAAAAGGCCTTGCCGAAGATGTCGCCGATCGAGACGACGCCCATCTGGCCCTGCGGCAGGCCAGGCAGCTCGAAGGACGGCGAGGAAGTGTCCTTCATCTCGATCTCGATTTCCTTGTCGTCGAGCTCGCCGGCGCGCAGTTTCTTCTGGAAACTATCGCGGGTCGCCGGGCTCGCCGTCGCGCCGACCAGGGCGTTGAGCACGCGCTGTTCGGCGGCCAGATGCGCCTTGGCCTGGACTTCCTTGCGCTTTTCGGCCTTCACCAGTGCTATGCCGATATCGATGAGATCGCGTACGATCTGTTCGACGTCGCGCCCGACATAACCGACCTCGGTGAACTTCGTCGCCTCGACCTTCAGAAAGGGCGCGTTGGCGAGCTTGGCGAGACGGCGCGAAATCTCGGTCTTGCCGACGCCGGTTGGCCCGATCATCAGGATATTCTTGGGCATCACCTCTTCGCGCAGCGTCTCGTCGAGCTGCAGGCGGCGCCAGCGATTGCGCAGGGCAATGGCGACGGCGCGCTTGGCGTCGTGCTGGCCGACGATGTGGCGGTCGAGTTCTGAGACGATTTCGCGGGGGGAGAAATTGGACATAGGCACTCGGGAGGAAGGGTAAAGCTGCTACATAATGGCTGAAACGCGAAAATCCAGCATCGAGAATTGAAGCCGACCCCGCAATTGCGCGAAGCGAATGGCGCGAGGGCGGTATGATGATAACGCAACTTCTGTCCCGGGGCATATTGGTCTGAAGATTTGTGAGGGATGATGGGCTCTTTGCCTTGACAGGAGTCTTGTCCCACCGTCAGGATGCCGCCGCCTGTGGGGACCGTCTGCACCGATGGTGGGTCGGCTCCGGCAGGCTTTTTAGGTGTTCGCAACGGTCCGAAAGAGGCCGAAAAGGCAGAAATGCCGCCTTGGTGGCGGTGATCGGGCTCATCATCCTTTTGCTTGGGGGAAACGTCGTGGCGTCAGTCGACTTCGTCAATGTCAGGAAATCATTCGGGACCCACCCCGTCATCAAGGGCGTGGACATCGAGATTGCCGATGGCGAGTTCGTGATCCTGGTCGGCCCCTCGGGCTGCGGGAAGTCCACGCTCCTGCGCATGCTGGCGGGCCTGGAGAACATCTCGGACGGCGAGATCCGCATCGGCAAGGACGTGGTCAACAACCTGCCGCCCAAAGAGCGCGACATCGCCATGGTGTTCCAGAATTACGCGCTCTATCCGCATATGAGCGTGGCCGACAATATGGGCTTCTCGCTCAAGCTGAAGGGCGCCAGCAAGGCCGATATCGAAAAGCGCGTGAAGCCGGCTGCCGAAATCCTCGGCCTTTCCAAGCTGCTCGACCGTTACCCGCGCCAATTGTCCGGCGGCCAGCGCCAGCGCGTTGCCATGGGCCGGGCGATCGTGCGTGACCCGCAGGTCTTCCTGTTCGACGAGCCGCTCTCCAATCTCGACGCCAAGCTGCGCGTCGCCATGCGCGCCGAGATCAAGGAACTGCACCAGCGCCTGAAGACGACGACCGTCTACGTCACCCACGACCAGATCGAGGCCATGACCATGGCCGACAAGATCGTGGTGATGCATGACGGCATCGTCGAGCAGATCGGTGCTCCGCTCGATCTCTACGACCAGCCGGCCAATCTGTTCGTGGCCGGTTTCATCGGCTCGCCGGCGATGAACTTCATCAAGGGCAAGCTCGATCCCGCCGATTCCAGCCGCTTCATCGCCGAGGATGGCAGCGTGCTGCCGGCACGGGCGCCGCGCCAGGCGACCGACAAGCCGCTGATCTACGGCCTCAGGCCCGAAAGCCTGCGCATCAGCGGCACCGGCATTCCGCTGACCGTCGTGGTCACCGAGCCGACGGGGTCCGAGACCCACATGACGGCCAAGCTTGCCGGCACGGATGTGACCTGCGTCTTCCATGAGCGCGTGGCGGCCCAGCCCGGCGAGACCGTGCAGGTCGCCATCGACGTCGGTTCGACCCATTTGTTCGACTCCGCAAGCGGGCAGCGCCTGGAGCCGGCCGCCTGATTGGCTACAGGCCTTGCGGGACTGAGTGCATCGCCGGCCGGCGCGGGATCTTTCCGTGCCGAGGCCGGTGATATTCCCGGGATGCCGCGGCCTGGAAGCTCGCCTGTGCGCCCGGCATTCCAACCAAAAATAAACGGCGATCCTGAGGGAGGATTTCGATGACGATCAACAGACGCGATCTGCTTGCCGCTTCCGCCGGCTTCGCCGCGGCCGCCGGCCTCGGCCAGTTCGGCCTGGCGCCAGCCTTCGCCCAGGGCGCCGAGCCCAGCTACAAGCCCGAAGAGGGCGCGAGCCTGCGCGTGCTGCGCTGGACCCCCTTCGTGCAGGGCGACGAGGACGCCTGGCTCGCCAACACCAAGAAGTTCACCGAGGCAACCGGCGTGCAGGTCCGCGTCGACAAGGAAAGCTGGGAGGACATCCGTCCGAAGGCGGCGGTCGCCGCCAATGTCGGCTCGGGGCCGGACATCGTGCTGTGCTGGTTCGACGATGCCCATCAATATCCCGACAAGCTGACCGACCTCACCGAGCTCGGCACCTATCTCGGCGGCAAATATGGCGGCTGGTATGACGGCCTGAAAGGCTATGCCACGCGCGAGGGCAAGTTCATCGCCCTGCCGCTGGCGGCAATCGGCAACGCCATCTGCTACCGTGACAGCCATATGAAGGCGGCCGGCTTCAGCGAGTTTCCCAAGGATACCGCCGGCTTCCTCGAATTGTGCAAGGCGCTCAAGGCCAAGGGGACGCCTGCCGGCTTCCCCCATGGCAAGGCCGTCGGCGACGGCAACAACTATGCCCATTGGCTGCTGTGGAGCCATGGCGGCAAGATGGTTGACGAGAGCGGCAAGGTCACCATCAACTCGCCCGAGACCATCGCCTCGATCAAATATGCCAAGTCGCTCTACGAAACCTTCATTCCCGGCACCGAGAGCTGGCTGGACATCAACAACAACCGGGCCTTCCTCGCCGGCCAGGTCTCGCTGACCGCCAATGGCGTCTCGCTCTATTACGCCGCCAAGAAGGACGCCAAGCTCAAGGAACTGGCCGCCGATATCCGCACCGTCAACTTCCCGGTCGGTCCCGTCGGGCAGAAGATCGAACTGCACCAGACCACATCGGCCCTGCTGTTCAAGCATTCCAAATATCCCGAGGCGGCCAAGGCCTATCTGAAGTTCATGTATGAGGAACCTCAGATGAATGCCTGGATCGGCGGATCCAGCGCCTATTGCTGCCAGGCTCTGAAGGCGTTTGCCGCCAATCCGGTCTGGAAGGCCGACCCGATCCATGAGCCCTATTCGCATGCCTCCGAAACGCTGCGGCCCAATGGCTATGCCGGTCCCCTCGGCTATGCGTCGGCCGGCGTGATGGCCGATTACGTGCTGGTCGACATGTATGCGGTCGCGGTGACCGGCCAGATGTCGCCGGAGGACGCGGCGGCCCAGGCCGAGAAGCGCGCCAATCGCTATTATCGGGTGTGAGGTCGCCAGGAGCAGTATCGTGGTGCTTGTACCCCTCATCCGGCTGCCGCCACCTCTAGCCAACTCCAAGGGAGTTGGCGACACCCGCAAAGGGAGAAGGGACTGGATACTGAGAGGTTGGGTCGACCAAGCAACCTTCACTACGGCTCGACGCTCCCAAAACAATCCCCTTCTCCCCTTGCGGGAGAAGGTCCCGGCAGGGGGATGAGGGGTAAAGCCTCCTTCCTCCTTCCCTCCCACCAAGGCACTCCATGAGCATCGCGACATCGAGATCACGGCCGCGACCTTCCGCCTTCGCCAGGCTGGCGCAGAGCAGGGGAGCGCTCGGCACGCTCTTCATGCTGCCGGCGGCGGTGTTCCTGATCTGCCTGTTGGCCTACCCGCTGGGCCTGGGCGTCTGGCTCGGCTTCACCGATACCAAGATCGGGCGCGAGGGTATTTTCATCGGGCTGGAGAACTACGAGTTCCTCTGGGCCGATTCGGTGTTCTGGCTGTCGGTGTTCAACACCGTCGTCTACACGGTGGTCGCCTCGATCCTCAAATTCGGCCTCGGCCTCTGGCTCGCTCTGCTGCTCAACCAGCATCTGCCCTTCAAGTCGCTGTTCCGGGCGATCGTGCTGCTGCCCTGGGTGGTGCCCACCGTGCTGTCGGCGCTGGCGTTCTGGTGGATCTATGATTCGCAGTTCTCGATCATTTCCTGGTCGCTGATGAAGCTCGGCCTGATCCAGCAGCCGATCAACTTCCTCGGCGATCCCATCAATGCCCGCATCTCGGTGATCGTCGCCAATGTCTGGCGCGGCATTCCCTTCGTCGCCATCTCGCTGCTGGCCGGCCTGCAGACCATTTCTCCTTCGCTGCAGGAAGCGGCCTCGCTCGACGGCGCCACCAGCTGGCAGCGCTTCCGCCATGTCACGCTGCCGCTGCTGACGCCGATCATCGCGGTGGTGATGACCTTCTCGGTGCTGTTCACCTTCACCGATTTCCAGCTCATCTATGTGCTGACCAAGGGCGGGCCGGTGAACGCCACCCATCTGATGGCGACGCTTTCCTTCCAGCGCGGCATTCCCGGCGGCCAGCTCGGCGAAGGCGCGGCCATCGCCGTGGCCATGGTGCCCTTCCTGCTGGCGGCGATCCTGTTCAGCTTCTTCGGCCTGCAGCGCCGGCGCTGGCAGCAGGGTGGCGGGGAATAGCGGAGGCATGACGATGAGCTCGAACCAAGCTACCGCTCCGCTCGCCGATCACGTCGAGGGCATGGGCTATCTCTCCAGCCTGCCCCGGCGGGTGGTGACCGTCTACCTGCCGCTGCTGGTCTTCGTCATCGTGCTGCTGTTCCCGTTCTACTGGATGGCGATCACCACGGTGAAGCCCAACGACCAACTGACCGACTATGCCAATTACAGCCCGTTCTGGGTGGTGGGCCCCACCCTCGAACATATCCGCTATCTCCTGTTCGAAACGTCCTATCCAGGCTGGCTGCTCAACACGATCTATGTCTCGGTGGGCGCGACGGCGCTGGCGCTTGTCGCTTCCGTCCTCGCCGCCTATGCGATCGAGCGCATCCGCTTCAGGGGATCGCGGATCGTCGGCCTCCTGATCTTCCTGGCCTATCTGGTGCCGCCCTCGATCCTGTTCATCCCGCTCGCCTTCATCGTCTTCAAGCTCGGCATCTACGATACCAAGCTCGCTCTGATCGTCACCTATCCGACCTTCCTGATCCCCTTCTGCACCTGGCTGCTGATGGGCTATTTCCGCTCGATTCCCTACGAGCTGGAGGAAAGCGCGCTGGTGGATGGAGCCTCGCGCTGGCAGATCCTGGTCAGGGTCATCCTGCCGCTGGCGGTGCCGGGCCTGATCTCGGCCGGCATCTTCGCCTTCACTTTGTCGTGGAACGAGTTCATCTACGCACTGACCTTCATCCAGTCGTCGGAGAACAAGACCGTGCCGGTGGGCGTGCTGACCGAACTGGTGCGCGGCGACATCTTCGAATGGGGATCCCTCATGGCCGGGGCGCTGTTCGGCTCCCTGCCGGTGGTGATCCTCTATTCCTTCTTCGTCGACTATTACGTGTCGTCGATGACGGGGGCAGTGAAGGAGTAACCGGTTCGCATCGCGACCGCTTTTCCCTGGGACCGCCAGCATCCTGCTGGCTCTTGGAAACGCGGCCCTTGTTGGGAACAAGGAGCCAGCAGGATGCTGGCGGTCCCAGAGAGCGGCGATCGACCAGGCGGTGGCCACGCCGTCTCAGCGCCGGTTGCGCCGGTCCTCATACATCTGTTCGAGCGGGTCGATGAAAGATCCGCCGAACAGCACATAGGCGACGACGAAATAGACGAATTTGGCAAGGGTGAAGAAGCCGATCCATTGCAGCAGCACGAAGGGCGCGCTCACCGCGACGAGGCCGAAGCAGATCAGCGCGCTGGCGACGAGGCATGCCAGCAGCACCACCAGATGCATCAGCAATTGTGTCGCGCTGTCATAGGCGCTGAGATCGAATCTACCCTTCATGCCGCCTCCGGTTCAGGACCGGGATTCCCTGCTATTTGTCCTGGGCGAATTTGTAGGCAGCCGCTTCCGGCGCCTTGCCGCTGATGCAGGCCTTGAACTTGGCGACCTCTTCGGGTCCGAAAGTGCCGAGGCCCTGCGCCTGGCATTCCGAACTCGCCTGGCTGTATTCGGCTTCCAGCTTGACGCAGCGCTCGCGCTGCGGCGAGCCGGGCCTGACGCCCCTGCGGCTGCAGGTATCGCCGGCAATGCCCTGGGAGGCCTTGCGCCGCATGCAGTCCGTCATCGCCGTGCCCGCCTTCACCCCCTCGGCCTGGCAGGCCTTTTCGAGCGGATTGGTGGTCGGAAATTCGGGTTGCTTCTCCGCCGCGCAGCCCGCGAGGGCGAAGGCGGCGAAGACGATGGGAAGGCTGATCCGGAAGGAGAGCATGCGCGGGCGGCTTTCTGCCTGTGGTGACTCTCGCCCTCTTATCAGAGATCGATGCTTTCGATTACCAGATTATGGTTGGTATAGACGCAGATATCCGCCGCGATGTTCATCGCCTTCTTGACGATCGCCTCGGCATCATAGTCGGTGTCAACCAGCGCCCTGGCAGCGGCCAGGGCATAATTGCCGCCCGAGCCGATCGCCATCACGCCGCCTTCGGGTTCCAGCACGTCGCCGGTGCCCGTCAGCACCAGCCCGGCCGACTTGTCGGCCACCAGCATCATCGCCTCGAGCCGCCGCAGATAGCGGTCGGTGCGCCAGTCCTTGGCGAGTTCGACGCAGGCCCGCGTCAGCTGGGTGGGGTATTGCTCGAGCTTGGCTTCCAGCCGCTCGAACAGCGTGAAGGCATCGGCCGTGGCGCCGGCGAAGCCGGCGATGACGTCGCCCTTGCCAAGCCGGCGGACCTTGCGGGCATTGCCCTTGATCACGGTCTGGCCGAGGCTGACCTGCCCATCGCCGCCGATCACCACGCGCCCGCCCTTGCGGACCATCAGGATGGTGGTGGCATGGAAGGGAGAGCGGGGACCGCTGTCAGGACTGGCGGAAGGGGGGAACGTCATGGGAACCTCACTGAAGCGTTTCGCGATTTGGCGGGATCGCCAAGAATCGCAAAGACGCGTCGAACCAAAAAGTTAGAGCAAACAAGCATTCGCACTTGGACGCGTTTTTGCTCCAGACATGTCCTCTATCTAGGAGGTCGCACGCAAAAGGCAAAGGGCAGAGAGGCGAGAGCGATGCGGTTCACTTGAGCGGCGCCCAGATTTGCACGATCTTTGGCATTGCCGGGCTCGACCCGGCAATCCAGCGCCTTGCGCCCGTGGCTCCTCGATAGCCGGGTCAAGCCCGGCTATGACAAACCGGAGTGCTCTCCCCTGAGCGAACCGCATTTGGGAGGGCGAGAGGCCCCTTTATCCCTTTACCCAACTCGTCTATCGATCGAGTATGAACAGCATCTTCGCCGGCCTTTCCACCACCATCTTCGAGACGATGTCGCGGCTTGCCCGCGAGCATGATGCCGTCAATCTCGGCCAGGGCTTTCCGGATGATGCCGGCCCGCTCGATGTGCGTGAGAAGGCGGCCGAGGCCGTGATGACGGGCTGGAACCAGTATCCGCCCATGCTCGGCCTGCCCGAACTGCGCCGCGCCGTCGCCGAGCATTATGCCCGCTTCCAGGACGTGGCGCTCGATCCCGACAGCGAGGTAATGGTCACCTCCGGTGCCACCGAGGCGATCGCCGATGCGCTGATGGCGCTGATCGAGCCGGGCGACGAGGTGGTGCTGTTCCAGCCGATGTACGATGCCTATCTGCCGCTGGTGCGCCGGGCGGGCGGGGTGCCGCGCTTCGTCACGCTGCAGCCCCCGCATTGGCGCCTGACACGGGAGGCGCTCGACGCGGCCTTCTCCGCACGCACCAAGGTCGTTCTATTCAACAACCCGCTCAATCCGGCCGCCATTGCCTTCCGCGACGAGGATCTGGCCCTGCTGGCGGAATATTGCGTCCATTACAACGCCATCGCCGTCTGTGACGAGGTCTGGGAGCATGTGCTGTTCGACGGTCGCACCCACCGGCCGCTGATCGGCTTTCCCGGCATGCGCGAGCGCACGGTGAAGATCGGCTCGGCCGGCAAGATCTTCTCGCTCACCGGTTGGAAGGTCGGCTTCGTCATGGCCGCCGCGCCGATCCTCAAGGTGATCGCCAAGGCGCACCAGTTCTTCACCTTCACCACCCCGCCCAATCTGCAGGCTGCCGTCGCCTATGGCCTCGGCAAGGAGGGGAGCTATTTCACCGGCATGCGGGCGGACCTGCAGCGCTCGCGCGACCTCTTCGCGGCGGGGCTGGCCGAGCTCGGCTTCGCCACCCTGCCGAGCGAGGCGAGCTACTTCCTCAACATCGACCTGCCTGCTAGCGGTATCGAGGAGGACGATGTCAGCTTCTGCCAGCGCCTGGTCGTCGAGCACAAGGTCGCCGCCATTCCGGTCTCGGCTTTCTATGCCCAGGATGCGGTAATGACGGTGGTTCGCTTCTGCTTCGCCAAGCGGGACGAGACCCTGGCAGCCGCGCTCGCCAATCTGAAGGGCGTGGCACGCCGGGGGTGATCGGGAGGGTGGTTCTGCCCTCAATCGCGCCGGCGCGCACCCAGCCGGGCCAGGAAGGCAAGCGAGACACTGGTGAGGCCCAACGCCATCAGCCACCAGGGCTGCCAGGCGGCGAGGCCTGCAAACATCATCACCAAAGCCGAGGCCGAGACGGCGAGGGCGGCAGGGGCCGAACGATCGTCGTCGCGGTTCATGCC
The DNA here is from genome assembly GCF_057073705.1 of Labrys sp. E2SS-1L. Taxonomy (NCBI): domain Bacteria; kingdom Pseudomonadati; phylum Pseudomonadota; class Alphaproteobacteria; order Hyphomicrobiales; family Xanthobacteraceae; genus Labrys; species Labrys sp. E2SS-1L. The sequence goes on from NZ_CP172712.1 coordinate 1,720,791, forward strand.
CATCAGCGTCAGCCAGAGGGCAAGCGCCGCAAGCGCCACGCCGACGAGCCCAAGTTCCAGCCAGATCTGCAACGCGGCATTGTGAGGCGAGGCCAGGAGCTGGCCACCGACGCCGCGGGTCAGCGAGGAACTCGAATCGTATCCGAAGCCGGCTAAGAGATGATTGGGGAGGGCGTAGGTCACGTCGCGCCAGAGCGCCACCAGGTGATCACCCTCCGCCGGCAGCAGGAAGCCGCCCCAGCGCGCCATCATCCAGCCTGCCAGCGGTGCAAGCACCAGGAGGACCAGGGCCGAGATGGCCACGGCCAGAGCGGCGGCCCGCCGGCGCCAGAGGGCCAGGGTCATCACCACGATGCCGGCGATGAAGGCGGCGAAGATCACCAGATCATGCACCAGCCAGAGCGCCAGGATCATCACCAGACAGATCAGCAGGGCCTGCCAGCTCCGGCCGCGGGCCAGGACTGCGCCCACCGCCGGCCAGGCGAGCAGGGCCATGAGCATGGCCGCGCGCGTGCTTTCGGCATCCTCGGTCCCGGTCTCGCCAAGCCCCTGCAGCGGCGACCCCGGCAGGTATTCGAGGATCAGGGTCACGCTGGCGATGGCGACGCCGATCGGGATGAGGTTGGCGTCGCTGAAGCGCACCCGCGGCTTCAGGCAGGAAATCGTGACGGCGAACAGGAGCACGATGCCCAATATCCCCGGCAGCCGGCCGGCGGCCGAAGCGGGGCGGGGCGTCCACCAGATGCTGATGGCGGCCCAGACCAGCAAGGCGAGCAGCGCCAGGGTACGGGGTGAGGTCAGCGCGCCTTGAAGGCGGCGCAGCGCCGTCGGCAGACGATTGTCGAGCGCCGCGGCCAGGATCAGCAGGGCGGTGGCGATCGGCACGATGATCGCCACGGCATGGCGCGAGAACATGGCAAAAAAAGGCGCGAAAATCACCAGCAGGAACAAGCCCAGCCGGGTCAGGAGGCCCGACACCGCGAGTGCGGGGTCGAGCGGAGCTTCATAGGCGCGCCGTTCCATCGCCTCGTCCTCAATCGTCGAGAGCTAGCTATGGCCGAAGGCAGGCGAGGCGTCGATGACGAAAAAGTCACACTATGGTTAAAATCGTCCCACGGCCTGCACGCTGCAATGCCACATTGGACGTAGTCCCTCACCCCTCACCACCTTCTTCCAGGAGAGAGAGCGCGATGATTGCCGGAGTTGCAGGCCGGGTCCGCCATTGCACTTGCTCCCTGGATGCGTCACATCGGCGCGATGCGCGTGTTCGACCAGCCCCTGCCCATCGACGATGCCCTGCCAGCCCTCAGGCAAGCCCTGCAGGCGGGTTCCAATGCCGTCCTCGTTGCGCCGCCCGGCGCCGGCAAGACCACGCGCGTGCCCCTGGCCCTCATCGACGAGGCCTGGACGAAAGGGGGCAAGATCATCGTGCTGGAGCCTCGCCGCCTCGCCGCCCGTGCCGCCGCCGCCCGCATGGCCGCCACGCTGGGCGAGCCGCTCGGCGCCACCGTGGGCCTGCGCGTGCGCCTGGAATCGCGCATATCGGCCAGGACCCGCATCGAGGTGGTCACCGAAGGCGTGTTTGCCCGCATGATTCTGGACGACCCCTCGCTCGACGGCGTGGCAGCCGTGCTGTTCGACGAGTTCCACGAGCGCTCGCTCGATGCCGACCAGGGCCTGGCCTTCGCGCTCGATGCCCAGGCGGGCCTGCGCGAGGACCTGCGCATCCTGCCGATGTCGGCGACGATCGACGGTGCGCGCGTCGCCGCGCTTCTGGGCGATGCGCCGGTGATCGAGAGCGCGGGCCGTGCCTTTCCTGTGGCCACGCACTATCTCGGCCGCGATCCGCGCCAGCGGCTGGATGACGCGGTTGCCGATGCGGTGATGCGGGCCTTGCGGGCGGAGACCGGCTCGATGCTGGTCTTCCTGCCCGGCCAAAGCGAGATCACCCGCACGGCCCGGCTCCTGGCCGAGCGCAATCTCGGCGATGGCGTCGACATCGCCCCCCTGTTCGGCGCCATGGAAGCGCGCGACCAGGACCGCGCCGTAGCACCGGCGCCGCCGGGGCGGCGCAAGGTGGTGCTGTCAACCTCCATCGCCGAGACCAGCCTCACCATCGAGGGCGTGCGCGTGGTCATCGATGCAGGCCTCGCCCGCGTGCCGCGCTATGAGCCGGATCTTGGCCTGACCCGGCTCGAAACCGTCAGGGTATCGCGGGCGAGCGCCGACCAGCGGCGTGGCCGCGCCGGGCGTACCGAGCCCGGCGCCTGCTACCGGTTGTGGGAGGAAGCAGCCACCGGCGCTTTCGAGGCTTTCGCCAAGCCGGAGATCCTGGCGGCCGATCTCAGCCCGTTGCTGCTCGATTGCGCCGCCTGGGGCGTCGGCGACCCCCTGGCGCTCGCCTGGCTCGATCCACCGCCTGCTCCCGCGCTCAAGGAAGCAAGGACGCTGCTGACGGCAATCGAGGCGCTGGACGGCGATGGCCGGCTCACCGACATGGGGCGTCATCTCTCCAGCCTGGCGCTGCCGCCGCGGCTGGCCCGCATGATCGTGGCTGCGGTGCCCGCCGGCGAGGCCATGCTGGCCGCCGAGATCGCTGCCATCCTGTCGGAGCGAGGCCTCGGCGGCGATAGCACCGACCTCGTCGAGCGCATCGAGCGCTTTCGGCGTGACCGCGGCGGGCGGGCGCAGGACATGCGCCGCCTGGCCGGAAATTGGGCCAGGACGGCCGGCAAGGAAGCCGGAGGCGGCAAGGGCAGTCGGGACCTGGGCGGCGACGGCGATCCGGCCCGGGCCGGTGCGATTCTCGCCTTGGCCTATCCCGACCGCGTCGCCGTGGCGCGTGGCCAGCCCGGCAGCTTCACCATGGAGAATGGGCGCGCCGCGCGCCTGGAACCGCATGATCGGCTCGCCCGTGAACCGACGCTCGCCATTGCCGAGATTGCCGGCAGCGCCGGTTCGAGCCGCATCCTGCTGGCGGCCCCGATCGGCGCCGAGGAGATCGCTGCCCTGTCCGGCATCAGTGAAAGCGTGAGCGTGGGCTATGATGCCGCCAGTGCCAGTCTCAAGGCGCGCGCTGTCAGGCGCTATCGCCGGCTGGTGCTGCAGGAGGGCACGGCGCCGCTGGCCCTTGGCGCCGATGCCGCCGCCATGCTTGCCCGCGGACTCGCCCAAGGCGGCATCGGCCGGCTGCCGTGGAGCAAGGCCCAACGCCAGTTGCGCGACCGCATCGCCTTCCTCAGGGCCAGCGGTTCGCCGGACTGGCCCGATCTCTCCGACCGGGCCTTGGCCGAAACGGCCGAAACCTGGCTCGCTCCTGTTATCGAAGGGGTGCGAGGGCTTTCAGGCATCACGGCAGAGCATCTGGAGAATGGCCTTGCGGGCCTGCTGCCCTGGCACGAACGCAGAAGGCTCGACGTCGAAGCGCCGCCCTTTTTCGAGGCGCCGACCGGTTCACATCTTGCCATCGACTACGAGGCGGAGGGCTGTCCTGCCATTTCGGTCCGCGTGCAGGAATTGTTCGGTCTTGCCAACCATCCCAGCATCGCCGGCGGCCGGGTGCCGCTTACCATCAACCTGCTTTCGCCGGCACATCGGCCCGTGCAGGTGACCAAGGACCTGCCGGGCTTCTGGAGGGGGTCCTATGCCGCCGTGCGGGTGGAGATGAAGGGGCGCTATCCCCGCCATCCCTGGCCGGAGGACCCGGCCGTAGCCATGCCCACCACGCGGGCGAAACCGCGCGGCACCTGAGGGACCTTTCTTCTGCGTGATCGGCCGCTGCAGGTGGAATCGCGATCAGGATTTGGTGTTGTCGCTATGAGCCGCTCGCAGGGCTTCGGCGAGGGCGCGGGTCGCCTGCGTCCGCGGCATCGAGACGATACGGATGTCCGGCCGGGCTGCCTCTTCGTCGGCAGGATCGGGGCGGCACGGAAGATGATCCAAAATTCGATGCAATAATGCCAGAATGGACATGTCGATAACCTCGAATTTTATAATATTGATCTAAGTATTGATTTTGAAAGTGGCTAAAATCAGAGTGCCGAAATTCAAGAATGTTAACCAAATATAACACAAGGCCGGCGATTTTATGATCGCATTGAGTCGCTGGCCGAGGCGGATGTATGAATATCAGATGCCGAGTTGCTTTTTCATGAACGTTGCAGAGAAAAAGCCGGTGTGCGCCAGTGAAGGTTCCGGCTTCTTGATCGCCGGTCCTAACGCTTGCGCACGAATTCCGTGCGCAGGACGAGGCCCTTGATGGCATCGTGGCGGCAGTCGATTTCCTCGTCATTGTCCGTCAGTCGGATCGACTTGATGACCGTGCCCTGCTTCAGGGTCTGATTGGCCCCCTTCACCTTGAGGTCCTTGATGAGGACCACGGAATCACCATCGGCAAGGATGTTGCCGGCGGCATCGCGCACCACGAACTGATCGGCCTTGGCCATGGCCGCCATCTCCGAGGCCGGCCGCCATTCGCCGGTCGCCTCGTCATAGACATAGTCGTCGTTCTGGTCGGCCACTTCCTGCACCTTCGGTTATGGAATCTTCGCCCGTCGAGCTCGAGGCGCCGTCACGGACAGATCCACTTCACAAGCCGGGTCGAGGCCATCTACATCACCACAATCGATAGATCGAGGCAAAATCTCGGCGGCCTCCGGGCGCGGCCCGCAACGCTTGGCATAAGCGCGCGCTGTTACTCATATGGATCGGGCGGCCGGTCCTGAAAAGGGAGGGTCGTGCCGATAGCGGGATCGATCCCCGGCTTCGTCATGCCGTCGTCTTATTCTCCGCGACTTCTTGCGAGTCCTGATTGACTTCCCGGACGCCATCCCCCATAAGCACCGGCGAATTTGGCGTCGCCCATCGGGCCCGGACGCACCCAGGGCGAAGGCCGGGGCGCGTTTTTGGTGTTCGGGGGAGCGCTTTCCCAGTCAACTCGATCGGCATCCGGCCGCGACCGCGGAGAACGACCCGTGAAACGTACTTATCAACCGTCCAAGCTTGTCCGCAAGCGCCGCCATGGCTTCCGTGCCCGCCTGGGCACCAAGGCGGGCCGCAAGGTTCTGGCCGCTCGTCGCGCCCACGGCCGCAAGCGCCTGTCGGCCTGACCTGATCGGGTTGGCGCAGTGATTCCGCATCATTGCGCCCGAGCTTTTTGCTCAAGAGCCTCCGAGCCCTCATCGATGCAGCGTCTGCTCAAGCGTCGGGACTTCCTGTTCGTCCGCGAAGGCCGCAGGGCACATGCTGCAACGCTATCCTTGCAGGCACGCCGCCGCGAAAGCGCCGGTGCAGTCGAGGCCGAGCCATCGGCGCCTGAGGATCTGGAGCCGCGTGTCGGCTTTACCGTAACCAAGAAGGAAGGTTGCGCCGTCGAGCGCAATCGGATCCGCCGGCGCTTGCGCGAGGCGGTGCGGCTGTCTGGCGCGCTTCACGCGCGCGACGGCTATGATTATGTCGTGCTCGGGCGGCGCTCCGCCCTCGACGCATCTTTTGCGACGATCGTTGATGAAATGGTAACGGCGTTCGGCCGTGTGCATGGCGAGCGCCAAGGCGCCCGCAAGCCACGCCGTTCGGCCGATGAGGCTGTGCGATGAAGAATGTTGACACCAAGAACGTCGTTCTGGCGGTCGTCCTGACGCTGCTCGTCGTCGTCGTGTGGGAATATTTCATCGGCCAGCCCATGCAGCGGCGCCAGCAGGAAGAGGCGCGGCTGCAGCAGCAAGTCCAGCAGGCCCAGCAGGCACAACAACAGCAGCCGGCAGCGACGCCCACCCCCGGTGTTCCCGGCGGCGTCGGCGGCCAGAAGCAGTTCGCGAGCCGCGAGGAAGCGGTGGCGGGGAGCACGCAGCGCGTCAAGATCGATGCCCAGCGCCTGATCGGTTCGATCAACCTGGTCGGTGGCCTGATCGACGACGTGGCCCTGCGTGGCTATCGCGAGACGCTCGACCCCGCTTCTCCCAATGTCGATCTCTTCTCGCCCCGCGGCACCCCCGTAAAGCCGGCCGACCACAAGACCAACCTGGAAAATCGCGGTCCCTATTTCGCGGGTTTCGGCTGGAATGAAAAGCCGGGCTCCACGTCGCAGACCAAGCTCAATCTGCCCAATCTGAACACGGTCTGGACGGCCAAATCGCAGGCGCCTCTGTCGACCGCCACGCCTGTCCAGCTCGAATGGGACAATGGCCAGGGCCTGATTTTCCACCGCACCATTTCGATCGACGAGGATCGCAGCCAGAGCGGCTCGCTGTTCCCGTCCGCCGGGGAGACGCTGCCGGCCGACAAGCTCGACCTGCCTCGCCAGAACCTGCCCAAGGATCAGCAGGCCAATGTCGCCAAGCCGATCGGCGGTTTCATGTTCACCGTCAAGGACAGCGTCGAGAACAAGGGCACGGCGCCGATTGAGATCGCGCCCCAGGCCTACATTCTGCGCGTCGGCACCCCGGGGACCCAGGGTACCTACGTCCTGCATGAGGGACCGATCGGCCGCTTCTCCGGCTCCCAGAAGGAGTTGTCCTACAAGGATCTGGCGCCCGACGCCAAGCAGGAGCCCTTTGCCGATGTCACGGGATGGCTCGGCTTTACGGACAAGTACTGGGCCAACGCGCTGATTCCCGACCCTTCCGCCCATTTCACCGCCCGTTTCGTCGGCCAGGATGTCGGCGGTACGCCGGCTTACCTCGCTCAGATCGACCGGCCAACCGTGACGATTGCGCCGGGCGCCAGCGCGGAGGTGAGCACCAATCTGTTCTCCGGCGCCAAGGAAGTCGCGACCCTCTCCTATTACGACGAGAAGCTGAAGACGGATAACATCGCCTATCTGATCGACTGGGGCTATCTGTGGTTCATCACCAAGCCCTTGTTCCGCCTGATCGAGATCCTCTTCCATCTCATCGGCAATTTCGGCCTCGCCATTCTCGGCACCACCGTCATCCTCAAGGCCTTCTTCTTCCCGCTCGCCAACCGCTCCTATGAGTCGATGTCGCGCATGAAGAAGTTCCAGCCTGAAATGCAGAAGATCAAGGACGAGTTCCCTGACGACCGCATGAAGCAGCAGCAGGCGATGATGGCGCTCTACAAGGAGCACAAGATCAACCCGCTGTCAGGCTGCCTGCCGATGCTCCTGCAGATCCCGGTGTTCTTCGCGCTCTACAAGGTGCTGTTCGTCACCATCGAAATGCGCCAGGCACCGTTCTATGGCTGGATCCACGATCTGTCGGCGCCCGATCCGACCACTTTGTTCAACCTGTTCGGCTTGATTCCGTGGACGCCGCCCTCCGTCCTGATGGTCGGCTTCTGGGTGGTGGTGATGGGCATCACCATGTTCATCCAGATGCAGCTCAACCCCGCACCGCCGGATCCGACCCAGGCTGCCATGTTCCGCTGGATGCCGCTGATCTTCACCTACATGCTCGCCGCCTTCCCGGCCGGTCTGGTGATCTATTATTGCTGGAACAACACGCTCTCGATCCTGCAACAGGCCTTCATCATGAAGAAGAACGGCGTGAAGATCGAATTGTGGGACAATCTCAGGGCGATGTTCGGCCGCAAGCCTTCATCGGCGGCAAGTTGATGCCTGACGCCTCCGACTACATGGCGGCGGGCAAGAAACTCTTTGCCTCGACGTGGGATTTCCGCCACGCCGCCAATACGCTGGAGGCCTTGCCGCCGCCCGACGGGGTCGAGATCGCCCTCGCCGGGCGCTCCAATGTCGGCAAGTCGAGCCTGATCAACGCCCTGACCAACCGCAACGCCCTGGCCCGCACCTCGCACACGCCGGGGCGTACGCAGGAACTGATCTTCTTTTCGTCGAACGCGCCCCTGACCCTGGTCGATATGCCGGGCTATGGCTATGCCAAGGTCAGCGAGTCCAAGGTCAAGGCCTGGACCCGGCTGATCCATGACTATCTGCGCGGCCGCGTGAACCTTGCCAGGGTCTTCGTGCTGATCGATGCCCGGCATGGCCTCAAGACCACCGACGATGCCGTCCTGAAGACGCTGGACCTGTCGGCCGTGGTCTACCAGATCGTGCTGACCAAGGCCGACGAGGTGAAGAAGGCCGAACTGGAGCGCCGTATCGCCGAGACGAAGGAAAAGATCGCGCGCCGGCCCGCGGCCTTTCCGGAACTGATCGTCACCTCCAGCCGCGAAGGCACCGGCATGGAGGAACTGCGCGCCACCATCGCCCAGATCCTGGCCGAGCGCGGCGGCCTTTCGCTGTGATCGCCGACCGTCTCCTCACGGTGCTGGGCTGCCTGTTCGGGGCCGTCGGCATCGGCCTGATGGCGCTCGCCGCGCATGGCAGATGGCCCGACATCAACTATGCCGCCATCATGGTGCTCGCCCACGCGCCGGCCTTGATCGCCATCGTTGCGGCCCTTCGTGCCGGCCTGCTTCATGCCCTGCTGGCCCGTCCCGCCGCTTTCCTTCTCGCGGCAGCCGTGGCCCTGTTCTCGGCCGATGTCGCGCTGAACGCCATGACCGGCCAGCGCCTGTTCCCGATGGCGGCGCCCATCGGGGGGACCAGCTCGATGGCGGCCTGGCTGCTGGTCGGCGTGTCGGCGCTGGTGGCGAAGACGCGGTAGGGCGGTTGGAGCGCGGACATCCTGTCCGCTCTTGAGACCACTGCGCCTGCAGGAAGGGAAGAGCGGACAGGATGTCCGCGCGGCTTTCCTCACCTTATCGGCAGGACATTCGTATATTTCACCTGCGCCAGGGCGAAGCTCGATTCGATCGAGGCGAGGCCGTCGAGCCGGGTCAGCTTTTCCTTGATGAAGCGCTCATAGGCGGCGAGGTCGGCACAGACGACGCGCAAGAGATAGTCGCGTGTGCCGGTCATCAGATAGCATTCCAGTACCTCCGGCCAGGGCGCGATGGCGGCGGCGAAGCGGTCGAGGTCCTCCTCGCGCTGGCGTTCCAGCTTGATCGAGATGAACACGCTGACCGGCAGCCCGACCTCCTTCTGCTCGACCACGGCGACATAGCCGCGGATGACGCCGCTTTCCTCCAGCTGCCGCACGCGGCGCAGGCAGGGCGAATGCGACAGGCCGACCTGCTCGGCCAGGGCCTGCACCGTCATGCGGCCATCCTCCTGCAGCAGGCGAAGGATCTTGTTGTCGATGGCGTCAAGCGCAGTCATTGTCTCATCCTGCGCAATTTATGCGCATTTTCGATCCTGAATGGCGATACTCTCTAAAGAGATGAGTTTCGGCCTTCAAGATCAACCAAAATCACCTCGTGACTTTTGCTATAACAGGCGGGTTCACCTGGAATCCCGTCATGGCCGATCCCCGTCTCCCCTTTCTCGCTGCCCTCGAACGCAAGGCCCTGTGGCTGTCCTCCTGGATGATCCACAATGCCAATCATCTCCGGGCCAAGGAGGACGGGCTCAAGATCGGCGGCCACCAGGCGTCTTCGGCCTCGCTGGCGACGATCATGACGGCGCTCTATGGCGCGGTGCTCAGGCCCCAGGATCGCGTCGCGGTGAAGCCGCACGCCTCCCCGGTCTTCCATGCGCTCAACTATCTCTTCGGCCTGCAGAGCCTCGAAAAGCTGCAGAATTTCCGCGGCTTCAAGGGAGCCCAGAGCTATCCCTCCCGCACCAAGGATGTCGACGACGTCGATTTCTCCACCGGCTCCGTGGGGCTGGGCGTGGCCCAGACGCTGTTCTCGGCCCTGGTGCAGGACTATGTGAAGGCCAAGGGCTGGGGGGAGTGGCCGGAAGGGCGGATGATCTCCCTGGTCGGCGATGCCGAGATGGACGAGGGCAACATCTTCGAGGCCCTGCTGGAGGGCTGGAAGCAGGGCGTGCGCAGTGTCTGGTGGATCGTCGACTACAACCGCCAGTCGCTCGATGCCGTGGTACGCGAGGGCCTGTGGCAGCGCTTCGAGTCGATCTTCCGCAATTTCGGCTGGGACGTCGTCATCCTCAAATATGGCCGCCTGCTGGAGGCCGCCTTCGCCGAGCCGGGCGGCGAAGTGCTGCGGCACTGGATCGACAACTGCCCCAACCAGCTCTATGCGGCGCTGTGCTACCAGGGTGGTGCAGCCGAGGGAGGCAAAGTCTGGCGTCGCCACCTCAACGATGCCATAGGCGACCAAGGCGAGGTCAGCAGGTTGATCGAGGCCCGCTCCGACGCCGAACTCGCGGCGCTGATGACCAATCTCGCCGGCCATGACATGCCCAGCCTCATCGACGCCTTCGAGGCGGCGGCCCGCCATGACCGGCCGACCTGCTTCATCGCCTATACGGTGAAGGGCTTCGGCCTGCCGTTCCAGGGCCACAAGGACAACCATGCCGGCCTGATGACGCCGGCCCAGATGGAGGCCTGGCAGCAGGCCATGGCCATCCGCCCCGGGCATGAATGGGACAAGTTCGAGGGGCTCGACCTGACGCCGGAGGCGATGCAGGCGGCGCTCGACCGGGTGCCTTTCGTGCAGAAGGGCAGGCGGCGCCTCGCTGCCGCCAAGGTCGAGGTGCCCGCGACGCTGCCCTATCGGGCCTCGGCCTCGATGTCGACCCAGCAGGGCTTCGGCATCATCCTCAACGACCTTGCCGCGACCGATCTGCCGGTCGCCGAGCGCATCGTCACCACGGCGCCCGATGTCACCGTCTCCACCAATCTCGGCGGCTGGGTCAACCGGCGCGGCCTGTTCGCCCGCGAGGAACTGGCCGACGTCTTCAGGAAGGAGAAGATCCCCTCGACCTTTGCCTGGGACTTCTCGCCTGGGGGGCAGCATATCGAACTCGGCATCGCCGAAATGAACCTCTTCATCCTGCTCTCGGCGCTGGGCCTGTCCCATTCCATCAATGGCGAAAGGCTCCTGCCGATCGGCACGCTCTATGATCCCTTCATCCAGCGCGGCCTCGATGCCCTCAATTATGCCTGCTACCAGGATGCCCGCTTCATGGTGGTGGCGACGCCCTCGGGCATCACTTTGGCGCCGGAGGGCGGGGCGCACCAGTCGATCGCGACGCCGCTGATCGGCCTAGCCCAGGATGGCCTCGCCGCCTTCGAACCCGCCTTCGTCGACGAGCTTGCGGTGATCATGCGCTTTGCCTTCGACTATATGCAGCGGGACGGCGAGGGCGACCGTGACGAGACCACCTGGCTGCGCGACGAGACCGGCGGCTCGGTCTATCTGCGCCTGTCGACCCGCACCATCGACCAGCCGCAGCGCACGATGTCGCCGGCGCTGGCGGCCGACATCGTCAACGGCGCCTATTGGCTGCGCCCGCCCGGCCCCAATGCCGAGATCGTGGTGGCGGCCATGGGCGCCGTGGTGCCCGAAGCGGTCGAGGCCATCGGCCTGATGAGCGAAGACCGCCGTGATGCCGGCCTGCTGGTCATCACCTCCGCCGACCGGCTCAATGCCGGCTGGACGGCCGCCGAACGCGCCCGCCAGCGCGGCAATGCCGGGGCCAGGAGCCATATCGAGCGCCTGCTCGGCCCCCTCTCGCGCGATTGCGGCCTCGTTACCGTGCTGGACGGCCATCCGGCCACCCTGGCCTGGCTCGGCAGCGTGCGCGGCCAGCGAGTGACTTCGCTCGGCGTCGAGCATTTCGGCCAGACCGGCAGCATCCAGGAGCTCTATCGCCATCACGGCCTCGACGCCAATGCCATCCTGCATGCCGCCCAGGCCCTGTCGCCGGGGCGGCCGATCCGCAACCGCAGGGAACTCGCGCCGGCGTAGTAGGCGCTGCTTACCCTCCCCCTCCAGGGGAGGGTAGAGAAGCCCGTCGCGTCTCCTCCCCGGGGATTGCCACGAATCCCCAGCCTTGCGAGATTGAAGCTCTCGCAAGGGTAGCCCGATGTCCTCCTCCGTCCTGCGCGTCGCCACCTTCAACACCCAGCTGCTGGCGAGGCCCGGCGTGCGCTTTCACGAGCAGCCGCCCTACTCACCCGAAGAATATGAAGCCAAGACCGCATTCATCGGCGGGCTGCTCGAACGCGGCCAGGTCGATCTCGCCGGCTTCCAGGAAGTATTCCACGAGGAAGCCCTGCGCGAGGCGGTCTGGAAGGCGCCGCGTCTTCAGGGGGCAACCGTCAATGCGCCGCTCGCCGATGACGACGGACCCAAGACCCCGGATGGAGCACTCAATGCGCCGCGGGTCGGGCTGGCGAGCCGGCTCCCCGTGCTCAAGGTCGAATCGATCGCAGCCTTTCCACCCGGCCTCGGCCAGGGCTTTGCCGTCAGGCGCGACGAGAACGGGCGCCAGCAGGCCGTCCCGGTCGGCATCAGCTTCTTCGAGCGTCCGGTCCTGCGGGCCGAGGTGCTGCTGCCCGACAGCGTACCGCTGACCGTCTATGTGGTGCACCTCAAGTCGCGCCGGCCGGTGGTGCTGGAGGATGAGGACCGGCGTGATCCGGCCGTGCGGGCACTCGCCGTAGTGCGGGCGCTGCTGCAGCGCGGCGCCGAGGCCGCGGCGCTGAGAGTGATGCTGTCGCGGGAGATGGCAGGGCGGGGCACCGAACCCCGCCCGGTGATGGTGCTGGGTGATCTCAATGACGAACTCACCAGCGTGACCACCGAACTCATCCGCGGCGAGCAGCCGCTGCCCGAGAGCCTGAAGCCGCTGATGGCCGATCCCGGCGACTGGCAGCGCAAGAACCGCCGCCTGTGGGACCTGCATCTCTATGCCGCCTCCGACCAGCAGGCCATGCACATCAAGGGAACCACCCTCTATACCCACATCCATTTCGGCGATTATCAGGTGCTGGACCACATCCTGTTCAGCCAGGAGTTTCACAACCGCAATCCGCACCGGATCGGCGATTTCCGCTATCTGCAGGTCTATAACGACCATGTCGTCGACACGCATATGACCGACATGACCCGCAATGTCCGCACCGCCAGCGATCACGGCGTGCCGGTGGCGGAATTCAACCTGCTCACGGCTGCTTCACGCAAAGTGCTGCAAAATGGCACCAGCAGTGCAGGTAATGTGCCTTCCGGCACCGCCAATGCTTAACTTTTCGCTAAGACTTCCGTAACATCATGGTTACGAAATCGTTTCACAGGCCGAATCGTGACGGGAAAGATCCTCATCGTTCTGCATCAGGAACATTCATCGCCCGGGCGGATCGGGCGCTTTCTGATCGAACGCGGCTATGAACTCGATATCAGGCGCCCTCGTTTCGACGATCCCCTGCCAGAGACCATGCGCGACCATGCCGGGGCCGTGATCTTCGGCGGGCCGATGAGCGTGAACGACCAGGAGGCCTGGATCCGCCGCGAGATCGACTGGATCGGCGTGCCCCTGAACGAAAACAAGCCCTTTCTTGGTGTCTGCCTCGGTGCCCAGATGCTGACGCGCCATCTTGGCGGCCGGGTCTCGCGCCATGAGGGCGGCCAGGTCGAGATCGGCTATTGGCCGATCGAGCCGACGGCGGAAGGCCGTTCCCTGATGTCCTGGCCGAGCCATGTCTATCATTGGCACAATGAAGGTTCGGAGCATGTGCGCGGCACGCGGCTGCTTGCCACTGGCTCAACCTTTGCCAACCAGGCCTTCGCCTGCGGTCGCGCGGCCTATGGCCTGCAGTTCCATCCCGAAGTCACCTATCTGATGATGAACCGCTGGACGACCGGAAGCGAGGAGAGCTTCAAGCTGCCCGGCGCGCAGGATCGCGAGCAGCAATTCTCCGGCCGCTGGCAATATGATCCGGGCATGCAGCAATGGCTGCACGGCTTCCTCGATCTCTGGCTGATGCCGGCCATGGCGATGGCTGCGGAGTGATTTGGAGCGCGGGCTTCCAGCCCGCTCTTGGAAACGCAACGGCTGGGAAGGAAGAGCGGACTGGAAGTCCGCGCTCCATCATCTCCCCAGCTTGGCCAGCGCTTCCGCCGCCAGGCGCTTCGTCAATTCGCCCGCCGAAGATGCCTCCCGACCCAGGCGCGCAGCCTGGCCGGACCATAGCGACATGAAGTCGCCGGAGCCCTGCGGCTCGGTTTTGGCCCGCAGCGGCGCCAATGCTCCGCCGGCGAGCGGGAAGGCGGGAGCGAGTTCCGATATCGGGCCGACTTCGCGCATCAGGCGATTGACGATGCCACGGGCTGGCCGCCCCGTGAACAGGTTGGTGAGGGCGGTCTTGTCGGCATCGGGGCTGCGCAGGGCGGCGGCATGCGGGGCAGGCATGCGTGCCTGTGGCGTGAACATATAGGCAGTGCCGATCTGCACCGCAGCGGCGCCCAAGGCGAAGGCCGCAACGATGCCGCGAGCGTCGGTGATGCCACCGGTGGCGATCACCGGTACCTTCACGGCATCCACCACTTGCGGCACCAGGGCGAAGGTACCGATCTGGGTGGCGATGTCGTCGGTGAGGAAGACGCCGCGATGGCCGCCCGCTTCGAAACCCTGGGCGATGATGGCGTCACAGCCATGATCCTCGAGCCAGCGTGCCTCGTCGACCGTGGTGGCGGAGGAGAGGACCTTGGCACCCGTGGCCCTCACGCGGTCGAGCAGGGTTTTTTCGGGCAGGCCGAAATGGAAGCTGACGATCGGGGGCCTGAACTCCTCGACGATGGTGCAGAGCTCGTCGTCGAAGGGAGCCCGGTTCGAGCTTGGAATCGGCGCGGCGGCATCGATACCCACCTCGCGGTAATAGGGCTCGAGCCGTTTGCGCCAGCCGGCCTCGCGGGCCAGGTCGGGCGTTGGCGAAGTGTGGCTGAAGAAGTTGACGCTGAACGGCTTCGTGATCTGCTGGCGGATGAGGCCGAGTTCGGTGCGGACCTGTTCGGGCGTCAGTGTGGCGCAGGGCAGGGAGCCGAGCCCGCCTGCCTCGCTGACCTCGATCACCATCTCATAATGGCAGGGGCCTGCCATCGGCGCCTGGATGATGGGGATCTCGATGCCGAAGAGCTCCTGAATGCGCTGATCGGGCCACATCGCCGTTCTCCTTGGTTGGCCTCGCCGCTCCAGGGCGAGAACTAAACTGGAGACAGGCCTATCATTTCATTTTTGAAAATGATAACTGTTTTTTTATTCTCAAAAAGAGAACTAAATTGGATCTATCCTCCCTCGATATCTTCCTTGCCGTTGCCGACGAGCAGAGCGTTACCCGGGCTTCGAACCGTTTGGGACGGGTGCCCTCCAACGTGACCACACGGGTCCGGCAGCTCGAGCAGGAACTGGGCGTGGCGCTGTTCAGCCGGAACGGCAAGCGTATGCGTCTGACCCGGGAAGGACAGGTCTTTCTCACCTATGCCAATCGCCTGATCGCCCTGGCGGACGAAGCCCGCGGCGCGCTGAAGCCATCGGGGCCAGCCGGATCCTTCCGGGTGGGGGCGATGGAGAGCACGGCTGCGAGCCGCCTGCCGCCGGTGCTGGCGAAATTCCACGCCGCCTGGCCCGCCGTATCGCTGCAACTGATCACCGGCGGCACGAAGGGCCTGATCCGCCGGCTGCTCGCGCATGAGCTCGATTGCGCCCTGATCGGGCAGCCGCCCATCGAGGGGATCGACACCGGCTATGATGCCGGGCGGCTCGAAGGCGAACGTGTCTTCACCGAGGATCTGCTGATCGTGCTGCCACCCGGCCATCCGCCGATTGCCAAGGCTGCCGACCTCAGGGTCGACAGCCTTGCCGCCCTTGAGCCGGGCTGTACCTACCGGGCCGTAGCCGAGCATTGGGCGCGCGGCGCCAGGAGGCTGCGCGTGCAGGAGCTGGCCTCCTACCATGCCATGCTGGCGGCGGTCTCGACCGGCAACGCCGTCGGCGTCATGCCGCGTTCCGTGCTCGATCTCCTGCCGGGCGGAAGCGAGGTACAGACCCATCGCCTCGGACAGATCGAAACACTGCTCGTCCGGCGCAGAGGCGAGGCGTCGCCGGCCTTTGAGGCATTCCGGCGGGCGCTTACGGAAGGGTGATTCCGCCCGATGTTGCCGTCAATCCTTCAGGCAGGCCTCTGCCAGCTTCTGGAAGGAGCGGGCGCGGTGGGAGACGGTGTTCTTCTGCGCTTCCGTCATCTCGGCGAAGGTCTTGTCCGAGCCCTCGGGCTGGAACATCGGGTCATAGCCATGCCCGTGTTCGCCGCGGGTCGGCCAGACCAGGGTGCCGTCGGCCCGCCCTTCGAAAGTCTCGGAATGACCGTCGGGCCAGACCACGCTGAGAACGGAGACGAAACTGCCGCGCCGTTGTGCCGGCTCGGTTGCGCCGACTGCGAGCAACTCGTCCTGGGCCCTCTGCATGGCGATGTCCCAGTCGCGGGTCGGACCGGACCAGTCCGCCGTGTAGACGCCGGGCGCCCCGTCCAGGGCCTCGATGCACAGGCCTGAATCGTCGGCGATGGCCGGCAGGCCGGTGGCTTCGAGGGCGGCGAGCGCCTTGATGCGGGCATTCTCGACGAAGGTCGTCCCGGTCTCCTCCGGCACGGGCAGGCCGAGCTGGCCGACGGAGACGACATCCACGCCATAGGGCGCCATCAACGCCTTGAACTCGGAGAGCTTGCCGTTGTTGTGCGTGGCAAGCACCAGCTTGCCGGCGAGGCGGCGGCCCATCACGCCACCGCCTGCTTCTGCAACTCGACCAACTCGCCGATACCCTTGCGGGCCAATGTCAGCATCTCCAGGAACTGTTCCTGGCTGAAGGGTGCCCCCTCGGCCGTGCCTTGGATCTCGACGAGGCCGCCCGAGCCCGTCATTACGAAATTGGCATCGGTCATCGCTTCCGAATCCTCGACATAATCGAGGTCGAGCACCGCCGTTCCCTTCGAGATGCCGCAGGAAATCGCGGCGACATGGTCCTTGATCGGGCTGACGGTGAGCATCTTGCGCTCCATCATCCACTTCACGCATTCCTGCAGGGCCACGAAGCCGCCGGTGATCGAGGCGGTACGGGTGCCGCCATCGGCCTGCAGCACGTCGCAATCGATGGTGATCTGCTTCTCGCCCAGACGCACCAGGTCGACCACGGCACGCAGCGAACGTCCGACCAGGCGCTGGATCTCCTGGGTACGGCCGGATGGCTTGCCGGAGGAGGATTCGCGGCGCGTGCGCTCATGCGTGGCGCGCGGCAGCATGGCATATTCGGCCGTAACCCAGCCCTTGCCGGTGCCGCGCAGCCAGGACGGAGGCTTGTCCTCGAGGCTGGCGGTGCACAGCACATGGGTTTCGCCGAATTTGATCAGGCAGGAGCCTTCGGCATAGCGGGCGACGTTGCGCTCGATCGAAACGGGACGCAGCTCATCGAAAGCGCGGCGGGAAGGACGCATCGGATTCTCCAAATTTGTGGCCGCCTTGTAGCCCGGCCGGCGTCGCCTGTCACGGTGCCGTGCATATTGCCTGGCAGTGAAAGGCGGCAAGCCGAGACCGGGGCGATGCCGGCATGGCCTCCTCTGAGCGGAAGTAGCCTACCTGGAAGGGTAGGCGGTTGATTCAGAGGAAAATCTCATGAACCATGTTACATGTTACAAAATTTGAAATATGTAACCTCAATTTTTGGCCCAAAACTTGTTTGGAGAGGAATGTGTCCCTATCTGATATGTCATTGATTGGAAATGATTATCTTGTAGATCTATGCATCTTGAGAGCGCGGGGCGACAGGCGTTTCAACCTGGGGTCGCCTATCGCTTGAACCCTGCTTCCAAAGGGGCTATCGGAGGTGGGGAACGAAACTCACCTTTGGCTACAATCTCAGGGACATTACGTTATGGCACGTAGCAAGATCGCTCTTATCGGGGCGGGACAGATCGGTGGCACGCTGGCTCTTCTGGCCGGTCTGAAAGAACTGGGCGATATCGTGCTCTTCGACGTGATGGAAGGCGTACCGCAGGGCAAGGCCCTCGACATCGCCGAGGCTGCCCCGGTCGACGGCTTCGACGTCAAGCTTGCCGGCACCCAGAGCTACGAAGGCATCAAGGGCGCCGATGTGGTGATCGTCACTGCCGGCGTGCCGCGTAAGCCCGGCATGAGCCGTGACGATCTCCTCACCATCAACCTCAAGGTGATGGAGCAGGTCGGCGCCGGAATCGCCAAATATGCCCCGGACGCTTTCGTCATCTGCATCACCAATCCGCTCGACGCCATGGTCTGGGCGCTGCAGAAGTCTTGCGGCCTGCCGGCCAACAAGGTCGTCGGCATGGCCGGCGTGCTCGACTCCTCGCGCTTCCGCCACTTCCTGGCCGACGAGTTCAACGTCTCTGTGGAAGACGTCACCGCCTTTGTGCTCGGCGGCCATGGTGACACCATGGTTCCCTCCGTGCGCTATTCCACAGTGGCCGGCATCCCGCTGCCCGACCTCATCAAGATGGGCTGGATCACGGAAGCGCGCCTTGCCGAGATCGTGCAGCGCACCCGTGACGGCGGCGCCGAGATCGTCAACCTCCTGAAGACCGGCTCGGCCTTCTATGCGCCGGCCGCCTCCGCCATCGTGATGGCCGAGAGCTATCTCAGGGACAAGAAGCGCGTGCTGCCCTGCGCCGCGCATCTCACCGGCCAGTATGGCGTCAACGACCTCTATGTCGGCGTGCCTGTGGTTCTGGGCGCCGGCGGCGTCGAGCGCATCGTCGAGATCCAGCTCGACAAGGAAGAGCGGGCCGGCTTCGAGAAGTCGGTCAATGCGGTGAAAACCCTGGTCGACGCCTGCAAGACCATCGCTCCCTCGCTCGCCTGATCCCCAGAGCAAGCGCGTTCGAACGAAAACGCGTCTTTGGGATTTGGGGAGATTTCATCAAATCTCGAAACGCTTTAGCCAATCTGGAGCTACTGGCCATGAACATTCATGAATACCAGGCAAAGGCGGTCCTGAAGGAATTCGGCCTGCCCGTATCGAAGGGCGTCCCGGCCTTGACGGTCGAGGAAGCGGTGAAGGGGGCGAAAGAGCTCTCCGGTCCGCTTTACGTGGTGAAGTCGCAGATCCATGCGGGCGGGCGCGGCAAGGGCAAGTTCAAGGAACTGCCTGCCGACGCCAAGGGCGGGGTGCGGCTGGCCAAGTCGATCGAGGACGTGCGCGCCCATGCGCAGGAGATGCTGGGCAACACGCTGGTGACGGTGCAGACCGGGCCGGCCGGCAAGCAGGTCAACCGCCTCTATGTCGAGGACGGCTCCGACATCGAAAAGGAGTTCTACCTCTCGGTGCTGGTCGACCGCGAGACCAGCCGGGTCGCCTTCGTGGTCTCCACCGAGGGCGGCATGGACATCGAGAAGGTGGCCCATGAGACGCCGGAGAAGATCGTGACCTTCTCGGTCGATCCGGCCACCGGGGTGATGGCCCATCACGGCCTGGCGGTGGCCAAGGCGCTCGGGCTCTCGGGCGACCTGGCCAAGCAGGCGGTGAGCCTGACCACCAGGCTCTACACCGCCTTCGTGGCCAAGGACATGGCGCTCCTGGAGATCAATCCCCTGATCGTCACCAAGGACGGCCAGCTCAAATGCCTGGACGCCAAGATGGGCTTTGATTCCAATGCCCTCTACCGCCATCCCGACATCGTGGCGCTGCGCGACGAGAGCGAGGAAGACCCCAAGGAGATCGAGGCCTCGCGCTACGATCTCAACTACATCGCGCTCGACGGCTCGATCGGCTGCATGGTGAACGGGGCGGGCCTGGCCATGGCTACGCTCGACATCATCAAGCTCTATGGCGAGGAGCCGGCCAACTTCCTGGATGTCGGCGGCGGCGCCAGCAAGGAGAAGGTGACGGCGGCCTTCAAGATCATCACGGCCGATCCGCAGGTGAAGGGCATCCTGGTCAACATCTTCGGGGGCATCATGCGCTGCGACGTGATCGCCGAGGGCGTGATCGCTGCGGTGCAGGAAGTGGGGCTGACCATCCCGCTGGTGGTGCGCCTGGAGGGCACCAATGTCGAACTCGGCAAGCAGATCATCCGCGATTCCGGCCTGAACGTGATCGCGGCCGACGACCTCGACGATGCCGCCCAGAAGATTGTCAAAGCCGTGCGGGAAGCCAAGTAATGTCGATCCTGATCAACAAGCAAACGCGCGTCATCTGCCAGGGCTTCACCGGCAAGAACGGCACCTTCCATTCCGAGCAGGCGCTCAAATACGGCACGCAGCTGGTGGGGGGCACCTCGCCGGGCAAGGGCG
Organism: Labrys sp. E2SS-1L; assembly: GCF_057073705.1. Classification (NCBI taxonomy): domain Bacteria; kingdom Pseudomonadati; phylum Pseudomonadota; class Alphaproteobacteria; order Hyphomicrobiales; family Xanthobacteraceae; genus Labrys; species Labrys sp. E2SS-1L. Next base: position 1,740,828 of record NZ_CP172712.1, read on the forward strand.
GCTCGCAGCATCTGGGCCTGCCGGTGTTCGACACCGTGGCCGAGGCACGCCATGTCACCAAGGCCGATGCCTCGGTGATCTATGTGCCGCCGCCGGGGGCGGCGGATGCGATCTGCGAGGCGATCGACGCGGAAATCCCGCTGATCGTGTGCATCACCGAGGGCATTCCGGTCACCGACATGATCAAGGTGAAGCGGGCGCTGTCGGGCTCGAAGTCGCGCCTGATCGGGCCGAACTGCCCGGGGGTGATGACGGCGGACGAATGCAAGATCGGCATCATGCCGGGCAACATCTTCAAGAAGGGCTCGGTGGGCATCGTGTCGCGCTCGGGCACGCTGACCTATGAGGCGGTGTTCCAGACCACCCATGAGGGGCTGGGGCAGACCACGGCGGTGGGCATTGGCGGCGACCCGGTCAAGGGCACCGAGTTCATCGACGTGCTGGAGATGTTCCTGGCCGATCCCGACACCCATTCGATCGTGATGATCGGGGAGATCGGCGGCTCGGCCGAGGAGGATGCGGCGCAGTTCCTGGCGGACGAAGCCAGGCGCGGGCGGGCCAAGCCGACGGTGGGCTTCGTGGCCGGGCGCACCGCTCCCCCCGGACGGCGCATGGGCCATGCCGGCGCCATCATCTCCGGCGGCAAGGGCGATGCCGGCTCCAAGATCGCCGCGCTCGAAGCCGCCGGCGTCAGGGTATCACCCTCCCCGGCGCGCCTCGGCACCACGCTGACGGAACTGCTGAAGGGTTGACATCAAGGGGCTGAGAACGGGCCGGAACCAAGGTTCCGGCCTTCAGAACCGAAGGAACGGGACGATGGATCGTCAAGACGATAGGAACCTGCAAAGCTTCGCCTATGGCGGCGACGCCGAGTATCTCGAAGATCTCTATGCGCGCTACGAGGACAATCCGTCCTCGGTCAATGGCGAGTGGGCGGCCTTCTTTGCCGGTCTCGCCGACGACAAGGCGATCGTCGAGAAGAATGCGCGCGGCGCGAGCTGGGCCAAGCCCAACTGGCCGATCGTGGCCAATGGCGAAATCGTCTCGGCTCTCGACAGCAATTGGGGCCAGATCGAGAAGAAGGTCGGCGAGAAGATCAAGGCCAAGGCGGACGCCCAGGGCGCGGCCATCTCGTCCGAGGCCATGCTGCAGGCGACGCGCGATTCGGTGCGCGCCATCATGCTGATCCGCGCCTATCGCATGCGCGGCCATCTCTTCGCCAATCTCGATCCGCTCGGCCTGCAGGAGGCGCGCGACCACGAGGAGCTGCATCCGCAGACCTATGGCTTCTCGGAAGCCGACCTCGATCGCAAGATCTTCATCGACCATGTCCTGGGGCTCGAATTCGCCACCGTCCGCGAGATCGAGGCCATCCTCAAGCGCACCTATTGCTCGACCCTCGGCGTCGAGTTCATGCATGTCTCCGATCCTGCCCAGAAGGCGTGGATCCAGCAGCGCATCGAAGGGGCGGACAAGGAGATCACCTTCACCCGCGAGGGCAAGCGCGCCATCCTGTCCAAGCTGATCGAGGCCGAGGGCTTCGAGAAGTTCATCGACGTCAAATATACCGGCACCAAGCGCTTCGGCCTCGACGGCTCGGAATCGGCCATTCCCGCGCTGGAGCAGATCATCAAGCGTGGCGGCGCGCTCGGCGTGCAGGACATCGTGCTGGGCATGGCCCATCGCGGCCGCCTCAACGTGCTGGCCCAGGTGATGGGCAAGCCGCACCGCGCCATCTTCCACGAGTTCAAGGGCGGCTCCTACGCGCCCGATGATGTGGAAGGCTCCGGCGACGTGAAATACCATCTGGGCGCCTCGTCGGACCGCGAGTTCGACGGCAACAAGGTGCATCTGTCGCTGACCGCCAACCCCTCCCATCTCGAGATCGTCGATCCCGTGGTGCTCGGCAAGGTGCGCGCCAAGCAGGACCAGCAGGACGATACCGATTCCCGCGCCAAGGTGATGCCGCTGCTCATCCATGGCGATGCTGCTTTCGCCGGGCAGGGCGTGGTCGCCGAATGCCTGGGCCTGTCGGGCCTGAAGGGCCACCGCACCGGCGGCTCGATGCATTTCATCATCAACAACCAGATCGGCTTCACCACCTATCCGCGCTATTCGCGCTCCTCGCCCTATCCTTCCGACGTGGCGAAGATGATCGAAGCGCCGATCTTCCATGTGAACGGCGACGATCCCGAGGCGGTGGTGTTTGCCGCCAAGGTCGCGACGGAGTTCCGCCAGACCTTCCACAAGACCGTCGTCATCGACATGTTCTGCTATCGCCGCTTCGGGCACAATGAAGGCGATGAGCCGGGCTTCACCCAGCCCTTGATGTATCGCAAGATCCGCTCGCATCCGGGCGTGGTCGAGATCTACTCGAACAGGCTGATCGAGACCGGCGTGGTCACGGCCGGTGAGGTCGAGAAGATGAAGGCCGACTGGCGCGCGCGCCTGGAAGCCGAGCACGAAGCCGGCCAGGCCTACAAGCCCAACAAGGCCGACTGGCTCGACGGGCAATGGGCGGGGCTGCGCGCCATCGGCGCCACCGACGACGATCCGCGCCGCGGCGCCACCGGCGTCGACGCCGCCAAGCTGACCGCCATCGGCAATGCCCTGACCACCGTTCCCGAGGGCTTCCAGGTCCACAAGACCATCCAGCGCTTCCTCGACACGCGGCGCAAGATGATCGAGACCGGCGAGGGCATCGACTGGGCGACGGCCGAGGCTTTGGCCTTCGGCACGCTCTGCGACGAGGGCCATCGCGTGCGGCTGTCGGGCCAGGACTGCGAGCGCGGCACCTTCTCCCAGCGCCATTCGGTGCTGATCGACCAGGAGACGGAGAAGCGCTACACGCCGCTCAAGAACATCCGCGAGGGCCAGGGCAAATACGAGGTCATCAACTCGATGCTCTCGGAAGAAGCCGTGCTCGGCTTCGAATATGGCTATTCGCTGGCCGAGCCCAAGGCGCTGACCCTGTGGGAAGCCCAGTTCGGTGACTTCGCCAACGGCGCCCAGGTGGTATTCGACCAGTTCATCTCCTCGGGCGAACGCAAATGGCTCCGCATGTCGGGCCTCGTCTGTCTTCTGCCGCATGGCTATGAAGGGCAGGGGCCCGAGCATTCCTCGGCTCGCCTCGAACGCTTCCTGCAGATGTGCGCCGAGGACAACATGCAGGTCGCCAACTGCACGACGCCGGCGAACTATTTCCACATCCTGCGCCGGCAGCTCAAGCGCGACATCCGCAAGCCCTTGATCCTGATGACGCCGAAATCGCTGCTGCGCCACAAGCGCTGCGTGTCGAAGCTCAGCGAGCTGGGGGCCGATACCACCTTCCACCGCATCCTGTGGGACGACGCCCAGTTCGGCAACTCCACCACCAAGCTGGTGGCGGACGAGAAGATCCGGCGCGTCATCCTGTGCACCGGCAAGGTCTATTACGACCTGCTCGACGAGCGCGAGAAGCGGGGCATCGACGACATCTATCTGATGCGCGTCGAGCAGCTCTATCCCTTCCCGCTGAAGTCGCTGGCCAACGAGCTGTCGCGCTTCCGCAAGGCGGATGTGGTCTGGTGCCAGGAAGAACCCAAGAACATGGGCTCGTGGTCCTTCGTCGAACCCTATCTGGAATGGGTGTTGGGACAGGCGGGCACCAAGGCCAAGCGGGCGGCCTATGCCGGCCGGCCGGCCTCTGCTGCGACCGCGACGGGCCTGATGTCCAAGCATCTGGCCCAACTGCAGGCCTTCACCGACGAAGCCCTGACGATCTGACGGGCTCATTTCGCACCGACAGGCGGGACCCGCTTCCGCTTGTCGCAACTCCATTGAAAAGAGGGCGCCTGAAGGCGGGCGTGAAATCATGGCGACGGAAATCAAGGTGCCGACCCTGGGCGAGTCGGTCACGGAAGCCACCATCGGCAAATGGTTCAAGAAGCCGGGCGAGGCCGTGAAGGCCGATGAGCCGTTGGTGGAGCTCGAGACCGACAAGGTGACGCTGGAAGTCAATGCTCCCGCCGCCGGCGTGCTGGGTGAAATCCTGGCCAAGACCGGCGAGACGGTCGGCCCGGGGGCCACGCTCGGCACCATCGCGGCCGGCTCCGGTGCTGCCGCTGCCCCGGCGGCCGCACCCGCTCCAGCCCCCGCTGCCCCGACGTCGGCCCCCGCCGCGCCGGCTGCTGCCGCACCGGCCTCGCCCGCTGCACCGCCTTCGCCCGCTGCGGCCAAGATCGCCGCCGATCGTGGGCTCGATCCGGCCCAGATCGAAGGGTCGGGCCGCCGCGGCCAGGTCCTCAAGGGCGATGTGCTCGCTGCGCCGGCTCCTGCGGCTGCTCCCGCTCCGGCTCCCGCCGCTGCTCCGGTGCCATCGGCGCCGCGGGTTGCTTCGCCGCCAGCCGATGCCGCACGCGAGGAGCGTGTGCGCATGACCAAGCTGCGCCAGACCATCGCCCGCCGCCTGAAGGAAGCCCAGGCCAACGCCGCCATGCTGACGACCTTCAACGAGGTCGACATGACCAACGTCATGGCGCTGCGCAACCAGTACAAGGACCTGTTCGAGAAGAAGCATGGCGTGAAGCTCGGCTTCATGTCCTTCTTCGTGCGGGCTTGCACCCAGGCCCTCAAGGAGATGCCGGCGGTCAATGCCGAGATCGACGGGCAGGACATCATCTACAAGAACTATTGCCATGTCGGCGTCGCCGTCGGCACCGACAAGGGCCTCGTCGTGCCGGTGATCCGAGATGCCGAGACGCTCGGCCTGGCCGGCATCGAAAAGACCATTGCCGATTTCGGCAAGCGGGCCCGTGACGGCCAGCTCAAGATCGAGGAGATGCAGGGCGGCACCTTCACCATCTCCAATGGCGGCGTCTATGGTTCACTGATGTCGACGCCGATCCTCAATGCGCCCCAGTCGGCCATTCTCGGCATGCACAAGATTCAGGAGCGCCCGATGGTGGTCGGTGGCCAGATCGTGGCACGCCCGATGATGTATCTGGCGCTGTCCTATGATCACCGCATCATCGACGGCAAGGAAGCGGTCACCTTCCTGGTGCGCGTGAAGGAGAGCCTGGAGGATCCGGCTCGCCTCGTGCTGGACCTGTAAATCTTCACCCTCCCCTGGAAGGGGGAGGGTCGACGCGCAGCGTCGGGGTGGGGTGGTGGTTCGATGTTGCGGAGAACCGCCGCGCCTTATCCAGTTGGTGCGCGCGGAAGTCACCCCACCCCGGCCTTCGGCCGACCCTCCCCCTACAGGGGAGGGTGAAGTGAAAGCGAGCCCCCATGCCCTCTCATGATCTCGTCGTTATCGGCACTGGCCCCGGCGGCTATGTCTGCGCCATCCGCGCCGCCCAGCTCGGCATGAATGTCGCCGTGGTCGAGAAGCGCGCCACCTATGGCGGCACCTGCCTCAATGTCGGCTGCATCCCGTCCAAGGCGCTGCTGCACGCCTCCGAATTGTTCGACGAGGCCGGGCATGGTTTCAAGGCCTTCGGTATCGAAGTCCCCGCGCCGGTGCTCAATCTGCCCCAGATGCTGAAGCACAAGCAGGAGACCGTGGACGCCAACGTCCAGGGCGTTGCCTTCCTGTTCAAGAAGAACAAGATCACGGCTTATCGCGGCACCGGCAAGATCCTGGCTGCCGGCAAGGTCGAAGTGACGGCCGAAGACGGTTCGAAACAGACGCTGGACACCAAGTCGATCGTGATCGCCACGGGCTCGGACGTTGCGCAGCTCCCCGGCGTCACCATCGATGAGAAGACCGTGGTCTCCTCCACGGGCGCACTCGAACTGGCTGCCGTGCCCAAGAAGCTGGTCGTCATCGGCGCCGGCGTCATCGGCCTCGAGCTCGGCTCGGTCTGGCGCCGCCTCGGCGCCGAGGTCACCGTGGTGGAGTTCCTCGATCGCATCCTGCCGGGCATGGATCTGGAAGTCGCCAAGCAGGCCCAGCGCTTGCTCGGCCGCCAGGGCATCGAATTCAAGCTTGCCACCAAGGTGACCGGCGTCGAGACCAGCGCCTCGGGTGCCGTCGTTTCCGTGGAGCCGGTCGCCGGCGGTGACAAGCAGACCATCGCGGCCGACATCGTCCTCGTCGCCACCGGCCGCCGCCCCTATACGGACGGCCTCGGCCTGGAGGAAGCCGGCGTCGTCACCGAGCGCGGACGCGTGATCATCGACGATCATTTCGCCACCAATGTCCCCGGCATCTACGCCATCGGCGACGTGGTGCGCGGGCCGATGCTGGCGCATAAGGGCGAGGACGAGGGCATCGCCGTCGCCGAGATCCTGGCGGGCCAGCACGGCCATGTGAATTACGACGTCATTCCGGCGGTGGTCTACACCTATCCCGAGATCGCTTCGGTGGGGAAGACCGAGGAAGAGCTCAAATCGGCCGGCATCGCCTACAAGGTCGGCAAGTTCCCCTTCACCGCCAATGGCCGTGCCCGCGCCAACCGCACCACCGAAGGCTTCGTCAAGGTGATTGCGGATGCGACCACCGACCGCGTGCTCGGCGTGCATATCCTCGGCGCCGGCGCCGGCGAGATGATCCATGAGGGCGTGGTGCTGATGGAGTTCACCGGCTCCTCCGAGGATCTCGCCCGTTCCTGCCACGCGCATCCGACCATGTCGGAAGCCGTCAAGGAGGCGGCGCTGGCCGTCGAGGGGCGCGCGATCCATATTTGATCGCGGCTTCTGCACCGCTTTGTTGTCACAAAGCCGCTAAAAGGCCATAGACACGCTTTAGGGCACACTTCCCAGAGCAAAGCGCGTTTGGTGAAAACGCCGCTTTGCTCTAGTTCTTCGCTTTGACGCGTCTTTGCGATTCTTGGTGAGACCGTCGAATCGCAAAACGCTATGAAGTGTGCCCACACTGTTTCTGTCGCCGGTTCCGGTCCCTCAGGCCGGCCGTCCCGGAGTTTGCAATGCCTTTTGCCCGTACCGTTCTCGTCGCTCTTAGCCTGTCCTTGCTGGCCGGCACAGCCTATGCGCAGAACGAGTCAGGCACGCCGCCTGCCGAAACGGCGCCTGCTCCCGCGGATGCGTTGCCGCCGGCCGACCTGGTCGCCGCCAATCAGCCGCTCGAGATCGACACCCATCGCATCAATCCCAAGGCGCTGAGTGCGGCCGACAAGGCGACGCTCGACCAGATCGACAGCTATTTCAACAATATCAAATTCTTCTCCGGCAATTTCGTGCAGGTCGGTTCGGACGGCAAGCGCATCAACGGCAAGTTCTGGGTCTCCAAGCCCGGCCGCATGCGCTTCGACTACGACCCGCCGTCCTCGCTGCAACTCCTGGCCGACGGCACCTCCGTGGCCGTGCGCAACCGCAAGCTCAACACCCAGGATCTCTATTTCATCAAGCAGACGCCGCTGCGCTTCCTTTTGGCCGACAGGCTCGACCTGATCGAGGATTCCAGAGTGCTGGCGGTCGGCCGCGAGCCGGCCGGAATCAGCGTCATCCTGGAGGAGGGCTCGGCTGCCAGCGGCGGCAAGTCGCGCATCCAGCTGACCTTTCCGGCACCGAATTACGAGCTGAAGCAGTGGACCGTCACCGATCCGCAGGGCTACGACACCACGGTGACGATCTCCGGCATCGACCGCAAGCTGCAGCTGCCGGACAAGATCTTCTATATCGACCAGACCAAGATCCTGAAGTAGCCGGGCGGGAGCAGGGCGCCCCATCACAGGCGTCTCAATGCGAATTCGTACAGCGCGCGCCCGGGTTACCTCCGAGGTTTCGCCATCAGGGCGATCCGCATCAAGGCGCGCGAGACGATGGCCTGCCCCAGAACGGCGTTGCGGCGGGCATCGAGCACGGCTTCCGACAGATCGGCTACGATGCGGTCGAGCCGAGCCATGGTCAGGGCAGAGAGCTGAGCCGAGACGCCGGCCTTGCGGCGGAAATGTACCTGCATGCCCATCGAATCGACCACATTGGCGGCCGGGCGGCCCTTCTCGACCTCCCCGCGCAGGCGGTGAAGCAGGAGTGCGTGACGCAGGGCCGTACCCGCCAGCTGCGAGGTGTTGACGCCTTCGTTCCAGGCCTTGGCGAGGGTGGAATCGAGCAGATCCGCCCGGCCGGAAAAGGCGGCATCGATGATCTCGTCGGTGGCGAGCGCACTGGCATCGCCCACCACGGCCTCGACGTCGCTGAGCTCGATGCGCCCGGCGCCATGGGCGTAGAGCGTGAGTTTCTTCAATTCGCTGCGGGTCGCCAGGCGATCGCCGCCGAGAAGCCCGATCAGCGTCTCCCGGGCTTCGGGCGCGATGGTGAGGCCTGAAATGGCGACTTCCTCGGCAATGATCTGGCCGATATTGGCATTCTCGTCGCCGAAACAGGCGATCACCGCCCCGGCGCGGGACTTCTCCACCAAGGAGACCAGGGCATGGTTCTTCTTGAGGTCGCCCGCCTCGATCACCACCCGGCAGGCTGTCGGCGGGTTGGCGAGCACGGGCTCGACCGCCGGCACGATGTTGCGGCTGCCGGCGCGCAGGCGTACGGCGCGGCGTCCGCCGAAGAGGGGAATGGTGAAGACCTCGTCGGCGAGCCGCGCCGGATCACTGCTGATCTCGTCGCCGTCAAGGCGAACGAGCTGGAAGGGATCCTCGACATCGTCGACCGAGGCCGCGACCAGGGCACGCACCCGCTCGCTCACCAGGCCGGTATCCGGCCCATAGACCATGATCACCGCGAAATGGGCGTCCGGCTTCTTGATGAAGGCATCGACGGCGCGCCGTTCGATGGAGGCCATGTCTCAATCAGCCATCAGGGATGGTCGGCGAGCCAGGTCGCCAACCTCAGGCGGATCTGGTCAGCCATCACGTCGGCCGCATCGTTCTCCGCATCGCGTCGGGCACGCACGGTGGCGAAACGCTGCAGGCCGGAATTATAGGACTTGCGCGTGAAGTTCTTCGCCTTGAGCAGGATCTTGTCCGTGGCCGGGTCGAGCAGCGTGTAGTCGGTCGTCAGTGTCACCGTGTCGATTTGCGGCGTGGCGTTCAGCGCGTCGACCAGCGCCGAATCGGAGCTGGAGGAGGTTACAAGCACCAGCCGGTAGCGCGCCGGCGGAGCCTCGGCGCCGCCCGTGAGATTGAACGACAGCCGGTTGCGCACCTGCTGGCCGACACGATCCTCGACCGGGTCGATGGCGATGGCGGCAAGCCTCCCCTTCAGCCCAGGCGAACCGTTGCCGGGCTCGGCCAGCATCGGACGGAAGCAGCCACCCAGCATCACCGCCGGCAGGAGGGCGAGGGCCAACAGCGCGCCGCGGCGCGAGGTCTGACTAGACGACGACATTCACAATCCTTCCCGGCACCACGATGATCTTCTTGGGAGCGCGCCCTTCCAGCACGCGCTGGACGGTTTCGTTCGCCAATGTGGCAGCTTCGACTTCCTTTGGCGATGCCGATTTCGGCACCGTCAGATCGGCCCGCTTCTTGCCGTTGAACTGCACTGGCAGGGTGACGGTATCGTCCTCCAGCAGCGCAGGATCGGCCACCGGCCAGGAGGCCTGCGCCACCAGGCCCTGACCGCCGAGCACGCTCCAGCATTCCTCGGCCAGATGGGGCATCATCGGCGCGATCAACTGCACCAACATGACGCCGGCTTCCTTCAGCGCAGCGGCCAGATTGGCAGGCACGGCCTCGCCGTTCTTGGTGCCGTCCAGCGTGCGGCCGAGGCTGTTCACCAGCGTGTAGATATGCGCCACGCAGCGGTTAAAGCCGAGACGTTCGATATCGCCTTCGACGGCTGCCAGGGCGCGGTGCGCCGCCTTGCGCACGGCGAGGACGTCATCCTCGCTTGCGGCAGGGCTAGCCGGTGAGGCCGAATGGGCGGCGATCTCGTTGACGATGCGCCAGATGCGCTGCACGAAGCGGCCGGCGCCCTGGACGCCGTCCTCGGTCCAGATGACGTCGCGCTCGGGCGGCGAATCCGACAGCATGAACCAGCGCGCAGTATCGGCGCCGTAGTCGGCGATGATGTCGTCGGGGTCGACGACATTCTTCTTCGACTTCGACATCTTCTCGATCGAGCCGATCTCGACCGGCTCGCCGGTGCGGTTGTTGAAGGCGCGGCGCTCGGCACCGTCGCCCTCGATGCGCACGTCGGCCGGCACCACCCATTCGCCATTTTCAGCGCGGTAGGTCTCGTGCACCACCATGCCCTGGGTGAACAGGCCCTTGAAGGGCTCGTCCAGGCCGACATGGCCGGTCTTCTTCATGGCGCGCACGAAGAAGCGGCTATAGAGCAGATGCAGGATGGCGTGCTCGATGCCGCCGATATATTGGTCGACCGGCAGCCAGGCATCGGCTTCCTTGCGCACCGTCGGCGCCGTCTCGATCCACGGATCGGTGAACCGGGCGAAATACCAGGAGGAGTCGACGAAGGTGTCCATCGTGTCCGTCTCGCGACGGGCCGGCTTGCCGCATTGCGGGCAGTCGACATGGCGCCAGGTCGGATGATGGTCGAGCGGATTGCCGGGCCGATCGAAGGTGACGTCGTCGGGCAGCTTGACCGGCAGATCCTTCTTGGGCACCGGCACCACGCCGCAGACCTCGCAATGGATCACCGGGATCGGGCAACCCCAGTAGCGCTGGCGCGAAATGCCCCAGTCGCGCAGGCGGAAATTGACCTTGCGCTCGGCCACGGGTGCATTGCCATGCGTCCGGCTTTCCAGGCGACGGGCGACCTCTTCCTTGGCTTGCTCGATGGTCATGCCGTCGAGGAAACGCGAATTGATCATCAACCCGTCGCCGTCATAGGCGACGTCGGTGATCACGAAGCTGGCCGGGTCCTGGTCGGGCGGGCACACCACCGGCGTGTTGCCCAGGCCATAGGCATTGACGAAGTCGAGGTCGCGCTGGTCATGCGCCGGGCAGCCGAAGATGGCGCCCGTGCCGTATTCCATCAGCACGAAATTGGCGACGTAGACCGGCAGCTTCCAGTCCGGATCGAAGGGATGCACGGCGCGGATGCCGGTGTCGAAGCCCTTCTTCTCGGCCGTTTCGATCACGGCTGCCGAGGTGCCCGTGCGCTGGATCTCCTCGATGAACGCAGCCAGTTCCGGATTGTTCGCCGCAGCGGCCTTGGCGAGCGGATGATCGGCCGCGATCGCCATGAACTTGGCGCCGAACAGCGTGTCGGGGCGCGTGGTGTAGATCAGCAGTTCGTTCTCGCCCGCAGGCGCGGTGGCCGCGTCGAGCTCGAAGCGCACCTGCAAGCCTTCCGACTTGCCGATCCAGTTCTTCTGCATCAGCCGGACCTTCTCCGGCCAGCGATCCAGCGTGTCCAGGGCCGAGAGCAGGTCCTGCGAGTAATCGGTGATCTTGAAGAACCACTGGGTCAGCTCGCGCTGCTCGACCAGGGCGCCCGAGCGCCAGCCGCGGCCGTCGATCACCTGCTCATTGGCCAGCACGGTGTGGTCGACAGGATCCCAATTGACCTTGGAGATCTTGCGCTCCACCAGGCCTGCCTGCAGGAAATCCAGGAACATCGCCTGCTGGTGGCGATAATAGGAAGGATCGCAGGTCGCGATCTCGCGGCTCCAGTCCAGCGACAGGCCCATCGATTTGAGCTGGCCGCGCATGGTGTCGATATTGGCATAGGTCCATTTGGCCGGATGCGTCTTGTTCTGCATCGCAGCATTCTCGGCCGGCATGCCGAAGGCGTCCCAACCCATCGGGTGCAGCACGTTGAAGCCCTTGGCCCGGCGATAGCGCGCCACCACATCGCCCATGGTGTAGTTGCGCACATGACCCATATGGATGCGCCCGGAGGGATAGGGGAACATCTCGAGCACGTAGTAGCGCGGACGCGGATCCTCATTCCTGGTTTCGAAGATCGCCTGGTCGGCCCAGGTCTTCTGCCATCTGGGCTCGGCGTCGCGGGCGTTATAGCGCTCGGTGGTCATGGGGAAGGGAACTCGGAGGTTGAATGTCAACTGAAAGTTGATTTTGAAACGCCGCTTTTAGCGGGCGCGGCGGTGCAAAGCTAGCCTCGTCTCCTTTCGAAGGCCTGAAGAATCTGCGGGAAATCACCCGACAGGGTCGGCACAGGCACGGTTTTGTCATGCCCAGGCTTGACCCGGGCATCCAGCGCCGACGGATTTCCGCGCTGGAAACGAGAGCTGGATAGCCGGGTCGAGCCCGGCAATGACAAGGGTTGAGCCGACGTCGACGGCCGAACGTCGGACAGACCCTGCCTACTCGGCGAGCTTGACCGGCACCGGACGGGTCAGGAGATCGACGTAGAAGTCGAAGAAGCGCTTGTTGTCGAACTGCTTGACCACCTTCACCTTCTGCAGGAGGTCCGTCGGCTGCTTCTGCCAATAGCCGAGCGTGCGGCCATAGCCCGGCCCGAACGCCACATCGACGTCGATATAGAGATCGTCGACCTTGGTCGCGTAGCTCGGATCGACCAGATAGGCGAGGGCGAGCGTATCGAACACGCTGGCCTTGGCCTTGTCGTCCTTGGCGAACTTCTTGGCCATCCAGCTGTCCCGGAAGAGCTTCTGAACCGGGCCTTCGCCGGCGGTGAGGCGGTCGAATTCGGGCTTGCCGATCTGGGTGATGTCGGTGACATCAAGGGGAATGAGGGCCTGTTCGATCGGCTCGCGCATGACGATACGGGCGGCCTCCGGATCGATCCAGACATTCATTTCGGCGGCGGGCGTGGTATTGCCCTTCACGTCGACCGCGCCGGCCATGTAGACGATACGCTTGATCAGCGGCACGATTTCCGGATTCTTGCGGATCGCCAGGGCGATGTTGGTGGCCGGCCCGATCACCAGCAGTGAGACTTCGTGCGGATTGGCCTTGATCGTCTCCACGATGAAGTCGACAGCATCCTCCTTGCGCGGCTTCGCCTTCTTGGCGAAGCCGTCCGGCGGGGCGATCAGGTCGGCCTCCTTGGGCTGCGGGCGATGGAACGAGGTCTTGTAGCTCTCCCCGAAGCCGAACAGCGCACGCTCGTGCTCGAAGCTCCTGGGATCGTGGACGAGGGGCAGGTTCGCGCCGGCATAGACGCCGATCCTGTCCTCGATGCCGAGGCGCTCGACGGCGCGCAGGGCATCGGCGACTTCCTGTTTCAGCCAGTCATTGCCGGTGACCACGGTGATGCCCAGAAGGTCGATCGCCTTGTCCTTCTGCAACTGGGCCGCCATGATCAGCACTTGGCCGTCATCGCCGATCGTCGAGAAATCCGTGTCGAGAATGATCTTTTCGGGAGCCGCCTGGGCGGGCGAGGCCAGAAATGCACCCGCGGCCAGTACAAGAGCGGCCATTAATCGCTTCATCGAAAATTTCCTCCTGATCCAATTGTCTGGCCGCGCCTGAAGAATGGCGGGCCATGCCGCTCGAGTGGCGGCAACGCCACATTCGAGCCTGTAACAGGGGATGGCAAGCCGGCATGCGCCAAGCCTGGCCGGCGAAGAAAGTCGATTCCCTCGATTAGGGCGTGCCGGAAGCGCTCGGGCAACGGCTTTCAGGCGATCTGCCACCAAGCCATGCTGGTATGGAAGGGGGTAAGAGAGGCGGACACGCCTGCTACCGTTCAAACGGGAGGCGCAACAATCGTATTACGGCGCTTTCTTGCCCGTCAGCCCGATCAGGCTCTCGAAAGCGGCTGACGTAGCGTGACCGTCGGCCTTGGCCTTGACCAGCAGCTTGTCCTGATCCTGGGCAAAGACGGCCCGCTCGATCTTGACGTCGAGGCCCGGTATCGCCGGCACGGAGGCCCGGGCCTTGTCCTCGTCGAGGGCCTTGGCCACGGCAACGGTGAAGCGCTGGTTGAGATTGCCGAGCAGGGCGGTCGCGATTTCGGTGATTTGCGGATCGCCCGTCTTGATCGAGGCTTCTCCCTTCACCCGCAAGGCGACCTGGCGCGGCGTCGGGATGTAGAGCTCGACCGGGATGGTGATGGCAATCCGGTCGGTGGCGATCTTGGTCTTGATCTTCTGTCCCAGCACCTTGGCGCAGCCCCAGGCCGTCACCTTGCCGGCAACGTCGATCACCGCCGTATCGCCCTCGGCCCGAATATGGGCGCTATCGATGCTGTTGACCACGAGATTGGGGCCCTTGCGGGCACAGGCATCCGCGGGAAACGGCAATTTGCGCGCGATCGCCAGGGCATTGTCCTGCAGCGATTTCAGGTCGCCGGTAACGGCGAGATCGAGTTGGACGCCGTCCGCCTCGCTCTTGCTGTCGAGGGAAGCCTGGATCGGAATGTCGAGGGGAATGCCGAAGACCGGCACGGAAATCGTGGTCGGGCCGATGTCGAGGGAGAAGGCTGCCCGTCCAAGTCCGCAGATCAGGAGCGCTGCCAGGGTGCTTCTTGCCAAGATCGATTTGGCCACCTTGAATTGCATCATCGGCCTGCCCTCCGCAAAGCGTTTTGTGATTTGGTCGTTTCACCAAGAATCGCAAAGACGCGTCGAATCAAAGAGCTAGAGCAAAATAGCGTTTTCGTCCAAACGCGCTTTGCTCTAGGCAACCCTTGTCCATGCGGGGCTTTTAGCATGGTCCGGCTAGGTTCCGGTAGCAATAGCCCGTCCGTCCTATTATGTCGGAGGCCTGTTTCGTCCTTTCGCCACTCTCTGGAAATCATGCCATGTCCGACGCTCCGGCCCGCCTCGCGGAGGTTCGCCTTGCCATCGCCCGCGCTGAGGCCGACGCGCTGCGCCCTGCAGGCGCGGTGACCCTGATCGCCGTTTCCAAGACGTTCGGGCCGGAAGCGATCGAGCCGGTGCTTGCCGCGGGCCAGCGGGTCTTCGGCGAGAATCGCGTGCAGGAGGCGCAGGGCAAATGGCCTGCTCTCAAGGCTGTCTATCCCGATATCGAGCTTCACCTCATTGGTCCGCTGCAGTCCAACAAGGCCAAGGAAGCGGTGGCCCTGTTCGATGTGATCCACACGGTCGATCGCTCTTCCGTGGCCCAGGCGCTCGCCAAGGAAATCGCCAGGCAAGGCAAGGCGCCGCGCCTGCTGGTGCAGGTCAATACCGGCGAGGAAGCCCAGAAGGCCGGTGTCGCGCCCCAGGAGGCCGATGCCTTCATTGCGGCCTGCCGGGATGACTATGGTCTCGTCATCGACGGGCTGATGTGCATCCCCCCGTTCGAGCAGTCGCCCGGACCGCATTTCGCCCTGCTCGCCAAGATCGCCGCCCGCAACGGGCTTTCGATGCTGTCCATGGGCATGTCGAGCGATTTCGAGACGGCCATCGAGGTTGGCGCCACCCATGTGCGTGTGGGCAGCGCCATCTTCGGGACGCGCTGAGCCCTTTTCCGGGCTTTTCGAGAAATCGCGTATGTCATCCCCGGCGGTGCCTTTGGCTCCGGGAAGGGGATCCAGGGGCCACGCATATATCCCTTTAGCCCCTGGATTCCCTTTCCGCCGCTTGCAGCGGCGCCGGGAATGACAGGCCCGACATAGTCCGTTGATCTTATTGCGATAATGCTCCGTTGGGAGGTGTGGGACCGCTATTTCTTGCTGCCGTCGCTGGCGGGATCGGCGAGAGGATAGCTCTTGTCGGTCAGGCAGGCGCGCAACCAGGGGCTGTCCTCATCCTCGCCGAGATCGGCGCTGATCTTGGGCGACGGTGTGTTCGTGCCGCTGGCATTGGCGGTTGCAGCCGGCTGGAGGGTCCAGTGCCGGTCGGCGGAAGGCTGGCCGTCGGGGCAGGGGCTGCTGCCGTTCTCGTCGCCGCAGGTCGCGATCGTCTTGAGCTTGCCATCGGAGACCTCGGCCACGGTCTGGGTGATGTAGAGCGCGTTGGTGGCGAAGTCCGTCGTCACGGAGCAGACCCGGTCCTCGTTCTGGTAGGTGCGCGTTCCCAGGCAGGTATAGATCTGATCACTGCCACTCGGCAGAAAGTCGCAATCCGCGCTGTAGCCCGCGAAGGGGCCTCCGGTGAATTGGGCGTTGAACCGGCGTTGCTTGAGGGCGATCTCGATCAGCCGCGGCAGCTTGGCATCGGTCTTGGAGAATTCGGCCAAATCCGCGGTGCGCGCCTGGATTGCCTTGAGGAGATTGTTTTTGGGTGCTTCCTCGCCGCTATCTTCGGCACCTTCCGCTCCGTCCTCCTGATCGAGACGAAGATCCCGCCGTGCCAGCCAGTGTTTCTGGCTTTCGATCAGCATGGCGCGGATCTCGGGATCCTGGCTGGCCTTGAGGATCCTGGTATAGGCCACGCCCATGGCGGCATCCGCCTGCCGCAACGATTTGTCGGCGCAGATGCGGCGTTCGATCGAGGTCGAGGCCTTCTTGCAGTCGATGGCGTGGGCGGGCAGGGTGTGGAGCACGGTCAGGGCAGCGATGCTTAAAGCCAGGCGTTTCATTGCGGATGTTCCAAGGAAAGGGCGAAGGAGGAGCGGCAGCGGAGTCGGGGGCAAGGCGAGCGGGAAAGTTCAGGCGTCAGCGGCTTCTGCGCGGGTAGGTGCCGTCTATCAGGCTGCCCTCGCCGCCGCAGATGGCAGCAGCATCGGCGCCACGAACCGTGATCGCGCCCTTGTCGATGGAGAAGGAGAAGCCGAGACCGGGCTTGGCCGCATCACCCTGTTCATCGAGGCCGGCCACGATGTTGACGCGGGTGACCTTGCCTTCGAAGGCGTGGCCCGTGATCGAGCCTTCGGCAATGAAGCCGCAATCGGCAACCGTTGCCGCGCCGTTCGGAACGCCGCCGACGGCGGCACTTACCCGCCAATGCTCGCCGGTGCGCTTGACGATGAGCGTGGCTTCGCCGTTTTCCCGGCGGACATAGGTGCCGGCAGCGGTATCCTGCATGCTCATGGCCGCCGTCGCATCGGCGAAAGCCAGGGCGGCAATCGCACAGCCGGCTGCTGCGAAAATGATCTGTTTCATCAATAACCCTTGCTTATGAAATATCCTGCCGACGTCGCGGGGCGGCGCCTCCGTCAGTCGATGACCATCACGGCACGGCGCGACAGTCTCGGCAGCACCTTGCGGAACACCTCCGGTGCCACGGCGACGCAGCCGGCGGTCGGCGCGTTGTTCTCACGGGAAACATGCCAGAAAATGGCGCTGCCCCGCCCCCTGACGATCGGTGCATCGTTCCAGCCGAGCGGCACGATGACGTCATAGAGGCGATCGCCGCGGGCCAGCCTTTCCTCGGCGTTCTGGTCGAGGGGGCGCTGGATCAGCGTGTTGTAGCGCCGGTCGCAGACGTCGTCGCACCAGGCATCCTGCGGGCGAATGGCGCGGAAGGGCAATTGGCTGGGAATGCGGGGGGCGCGGTCCAGCCGCTGGAACAGGCCGCGGAGCGGCAGCACGGCCCGGGGCGTGACGCCATCTCCCTCCCGTTTGGTGACGGCAATGCCGCTGCGGCCCAGCACGCAGGGGTAGGAAACCCCGCCCACCGTCAGGCGGCCACGGCTGCGCGAAAGCGGGGATGCCTGCACGCGAATGAGATCGATCTTGTGCTTCAAGGGCCGACTTCCAGATTTTTCACCGCAAATCCCTGTCGAAAGTGCCGTCATGCGATTCACAAATCATGGCGCACGCCGTCATAATGCGATAGAGCGCTAAAGCGTTTTGCGATTTGTCGGAATCACCAAGAATCGTAAAGACGCGTCAAGACAAAGAGCCGGAGCAAAAGGGCGTTTTCGCTAAAACGCGCTCTGCTTTGGTATTCAAAGCGCGAAAGCATACCGGGTTTCCTGCCGCGCACGCCGAGCGCCCTGGCAGATTCCTCCTGATCGATCGCTTTCGCCTTCTGGGGAATGTCATGTCCGGCAGCCGCAAAATTCTGATCGTCGACGATGATAATGAACTGCGCCAGGCGCTGGCCGAGCAATTGGCGCTTTATGACGAATTCGAGATCGATCAGGCCGAATCCGCCAGCCGCGCGGTCCAGATCGCCAAGACAGACCATCTCGATCTGGTGATCATGGATGTCGGCCTGCCGGATATGGATGGGCGGGAAGCGGTCAAGCTGCTGCGCAAGAACGGCTTCAAGTCACCGATCATCATGCTGACCGGCCATGATTCCGATGCCGATACCATTCTTGGCCTCGAAGCCGGCGCGAACGACTATGTCGTCAAGCCCTTTCGCTTTGCCGTGCTGCTGGCGCGTGTGCGCGCCCATCTGCGCCAGCACGAGACGAGCGAGGACGCCGTGTTCAACATCGGCCCCTTCACCTTCAAGCCGGCCTCCAAGCTCCTGTTGACCGACAAGGGTTCCAAGGTCCGGCTGACCGAGAAGGAAACCTCGATCCTGCGCTATCTCTATCGTTCTGGCCAGAAGGCGGTGCAGCGCGATGTGCTGCTGCAGGAGGTCTGGGGCTATAATTCGGGCGTGACCACCCATACGCTCGAAACCCATATCTACCGCCTGCGGCAGAAGATCGAGAAAGATCCCTCCAACGCGGCCTTGCTGGTGACCGAGGGCGGCGGCTACAAGCTCGTGCCGTGAGATCGTCACTGCACGTGATCGTGTGGCTGGAATCTCGTCATTGCGAACGCAGTGAAGCAATCAAGGGGGCAGGGTCCCAGCCCTTTGCCTGGATTGCTTCGTTACGCTCGCAATGATGGTGTGAATTATTGTTTGCGCGTAGGACGTTTCCTTCCGAACCCAAGGCCGCAGATGGCGCTCGAAGACGATATGGCATTGCTGGAAAGAGTGGCGCTGTTCCGCTCCATGGACCGTGATGCCCTGCGCCTGCTCGCCTTCTCGTCCGAGACCAGACGGCTGCGTGCCGGCGACACGCTGTTTCGCAAGGACGACATCTCCGAATATGGCTTCGTCGTCGCCTCGGGCGCGATCACGCTGATCGACGACGACGTCGCCACCGCCATCGTCGGACCCGGCACCCTGATCGGCGAAATGGCCCTGCTGTCGGAAACCCGCCGTCCCACCACGGCGATCGCGCGGGAGGCCAGCGTGGTGCTGCGCGTGTCGCGCCAGATGTTCAGGCGCACGTTGGAGGAATATCCGGCGACGGCGGCCCGCATCGCCGACGAGGTTCGCCGCCGCGTGCAGGACATGTCGAGCGAGCTGGCCGGGGTGAAGGACCGCCTGCGCCGTATCGGCATCGACCATCATGACGAGGAAAGCTGATTCGCTCGCTTTTCGTTCCAGTGCTGTTCGCTTTCCTAAAGTGTTGGCTGCAATAGGCTCAAGTTGTTCCACTGCGGGACATGCACCTGTGCCGTTCAGCTACGGTTCAGCCGCTGTCTGCTAAATTCGATACCCAGAAACCCTCATTGTTTCGACGCGTCTTTACGGTGCCTGGCGTTATTACCGAGCCGTAAAACGGTCAAGGAGAGTGCAGGATGAGAACGCCTATCGGGTTGATCTTCGCAGCTTGCTTTGCTGCGATTGGTTTCTTTGCGACCGCCCAGAGTTCATCGGCCATGCCCATCGCCCCCGCCGGCCAAACCAGAGCCGACGGTCAGGCGCTGAATAACGGCTTGGTCCAGACTATCCGCCATCGCCGCCATTGGCGTCCCTATTACCGCTACCATTACCGTCCCTATTACAGGCGCCATTACTACCGCCCCTATTATTATCGCCCCTATTATCGCCCCTACTACCGGCGTCATTATTATCGGCCCTATTACCGTCCCTATTATCGCCCCCGCTACTATCACCATCGGGGCTGGGGATGGGGCCATCGCCGTTGGCATCGCTGGTAGGAGCGCGCTTCGTCACCTAAAGACGACGTGGTTCGCGGGCCGGTCTCACGACCGGCCCGTTTTTTGCCGGACGAAGTCGGTGATTCGGGCGCCCTTTGTTCCATGCCCGTACCAGGCCTTAAGCTGCGCTGCCGAAAACCAGGCCGGGTGGCCCATTCCGGGAATTAATCCATGCCGGCCGGAAGGAAGTGGCTGCAACGCTTTCTCCATGGACGAAGGGAGGCAGGTGCGAAGCTGCATTGCTCGGCGCGAGGCTTTCGGGGATTGCGGAACGCGGCCCGGCGGGACGGTCGGTGATTCGCTCCCGCTTCGTTCAAAGGCCGTTCCCAACATTAACGACCCACCACGAAATGCCGAAAGCTCGACCCAAAATGGGAACGAGTTCCTCGCATTGCCGGCATTGGCCAGGCCCGTCCTTAACCCTGTTCAGACATGGCGCACCAATCGTGCATGCCTGCCGACGACAGACGAGTGAAGCGGGAATTTCGCCCGGGCAGCGATTCGGGCGCCTTCCGTTCCAGTCTCGTTCGGGGGGTTAAATTTCGGCCATTCACGCCCATATTTGCGTTTCATGGCGAGACAGAATGATATGTGTCTGGTACCAGAATGCAGGAAATGCGCACAAAAGCCGTATTTCCTTGACGTCGCGGGGCATTGGGTGTCTGGCGAATCCTGAAAACGGGGTGCTCCGGCTTCCCTCAAGGCGTCTTGAGATTTGACCAAAGCAGGCCAAATCTCAAAGACGCTCTGGCCAATCGATTGGATTGGCTTGGAAACAACGAGTTAGAGCCAGGAAGCGTTGCCGCCGAAACGCGCTTTGCTCTGCGAAATGACGCCCGAAAGACCGCCGACCTTGATGCTGCCTCCCATCCTGCCCCCATCCGTGCGCGCCCGCGGTGTTACAGCGGTGCTGGGGCCGACCAATACCGGCAAGACCTATCTGGCCATCGAGCGCCTGCTCGGCCATGGCGCCGGTATCATCGGCCTGCCGCTGCGGCTGCTGGCGCGCGAGGTCTACAACAAGCTGGTGGAGCGTGTGGGCGCCGAGTTCGTGGCGCTCGTGACCGGCGAGGAGAAGATCAAGCCCGACAAGGCCCGCTATTGGGTGGCGACGGCGGAGGCCATGCCGCGGGACCTCGAAGTGCCGTTCGTGGCGCTCGACGAGATCCAGATCGCCGCCGATCTCGAGCGCGGGCATGTCTTCACCGACCGGCTGCTCAACCGGCGCGGCACGCATGAGACGCTGCTGCTCGGCTCGGCGACGATGAAGCCGATCGTCGAGAAGCTGATCCCGGGCGTGAATGTGGTGACGCGGCCGCGCCTGTCCCATCTCCTGTTCGCCGGCGACCGAAAGCTGACGCGCCTGCCGCGGCGCACCGCCATCGTGGCCTTCTCGGCCGACGAGGTCTATGCCATCGCCGAACTGATCCGCCGCCAGCGCGG
Organism: Labrys sp. E2SS-1L; assembly: GCF_057073705.1. NCBI lineage: Bacteria > Pseudomonadati > Pseudomonadota > Alphaproteobacteria > Hyphomicrobiales > Xanthobacteraceae > Labrys > Labrys sp. E2SS-1L. The sequence goes on from NZ_CP172712.1 coordinate 1,761,906, forward strand.
CGGCGCCGCCGTGGTGCTGGGTGCCCTGTCGCCGCGCACCCGCAATGCCCAGGTGGCGATGTATCAGAACGGCGATGTCGACTTCCTGGTCGCCACCGACGCCATCGGCATGGGCCTCAATCTCGACGTCGACCATGTCGCCTTTGCCGGCGACCGCAAATTCGACGGTTACCAGTTCCGCCGCCTGACGCCCGCCGAGTTCGGCCAGATCGCCGGCCGCGCCGGGCGCCATGTCCGCGACGGCACCTTCGGCTCGACCGGGCGCTGCGATCCGTTCGAGCCTGAACTGGTGGAGGCCATCGAGGGGCATTCCTTCGACAGCGTTAAAGTGCTGCAGTGGCGCAATCCCGCCCTCAATTTCTCTTCGCTGGAAGCGCTGCAGGCCTCGCTGTCGGCAACGCCCGAGGAGCAAGGACTGACCCGGGCTCCCGACGCCGACGACATCCGGGCCCTGTCCATCCTCGCCCGTGACGAGGAGGTGAGGCGCCTCGCCAAGGGCGGCCAGGCGGTGGCGCGGCTGTGGGAAGTGGCCGGCTTGCCCGACTATCGCAAGATTTCCCCTCATTCCCATGCCGACATCATCACGAATCTCTATGGATTTTTGATGCGGGAGGGTAAGGTCCCGGACGACTGGTTCGCCCGTCAAGTTGCCATGTCGGATCGGACCGACGGCGACATCGATACGCTCTCGACGCGTATCGCCCATATCCGAACCTGGACTTTTGCGGCAAATCGGCTTGACTGGCTGAAAGACCCCGCTCATTGGCAAGGTGTGACACGCAGTGTGGAGGACAAGCTCTCCGACGCATTGCATGAACGGCTTGCCCAACGCTTTGTCGACCGTCGCACCAGCGTGCTGATGCGGCGCCTTAGAGAAAACGCCATGCTTGAGACTGAAATTACCAAAACCGGCGATGTGATTGTCGAGGGACAACATGTCGGAACGCTGCAGGGTTTCCAGTTCGCGCCCGACCCGAGTGCCGGCGACGGTGAGAGCGGCCGCGCCTTGCGGGCCGCGGCGGCCAAGGCTCTGGCAGGCGAGATCGACGCGCGCAGCCAGAAATTCGCGCAGGCGCCCGATACCGAATTCGCCCTGGCGGCGGATGGCACGGTGCGCTGGATCGGCGAGCCCGTGGCCAAGCTCATCGGCGGGGAGAAGCCGCTGACGCCGCGCATCCGTTTGCTGGCGGATGAGCAGCTGACGGGCCCGGCCCGCGATTCCGTGCAGACGCGGCTCGATATCTGGATCGGCAACCACATCACCCGCTTACTCGGGCCGCTGCTGCTGCTCGACAAGGCCGAGGACCTGCAAGGCTTGGCCAAGGGCATCGCCTTCCAGCTCGTCGAGGCACTGGGCGTGCTCGATCGCTCCAAGGTGGCCGAGGACCTCAAGCAACTCGATCAGAATCAGCGCGCTTCGCTGCGCAAGCATGGCGTGCGCTTCGGCGCCTATCACATCTATCTGCCGATGCTGATGAAGCCGGCGCCCCGCGCGCTCGCCGCGCAGTTGTGGGCTCTCACCCATGGCGGCCTCGACCAGAAGGGGCTCGACGAGATCCCGCATCTGGCGGCCTCGGGCCGGACCTCCATGCCGGCCGACAAGACCATCGACAAGGGGCTCTATCGCCTGGTCGGCTATCGCGTCTGCGGCGAGCGGGCGGTGCGCGTCGACATTCTCGAGCGCCTCGCCGACCTCATTCGCCCGGCGATCGCCTATCGCCCCGGCACCACGGTGGGCCAGCCGCCGGCCGGTACCGCCGATGGGGATGGTTTCGTCGCCACCGTGCAGATGACCTCGCTGGTCGGCTGCTCGGGCGAGGATTTCGCCTCGATCCTGCGGGGCCTGGGCTATCGCTCCGACAAGCGCAAGGGCCCGGCGATCACCCAGGAAATCCGGCTGCCGGCGCCGACCGAGCCTGCCGCGCCCGTCGAGGCTGCCGCGGCTGAGGCTGCGGACGGTGCTGAGGCTGCCGAATCGAGCCAGGAAGCCGCTCCGACGCCCGCCGAGATCGATGCCATGGAGGCGATCGGCTCGCCGCCGCATGAGCACAGCTTCCAGGAAGTCGCCGAGGCTGCCGGAGAGGCGGTGAGCGACGCGCCGGCCGACGACACGCCCAGCGCCGAGGCTCCGACCGAGGAAGTGCAGATCGCGGAGGCCCTGGCCGAGGAAGCCCAAGGCAAGGAAGCTCAAGCCGAGCAGATCCAAGGCGAGCAGGTCCAAATCGAGCAAGTTCAAGCCGAGCAGGCTCAGGTCTCCGAAGCCCCGGTCGAGGAAACGGCCGGAGCCGAGACTGCGGCTCCTGAGGAGCCCGCTGAGGCAAGCGAAGGCATCGAAGGTGCAGAGGCTGCGACCACGGCCGAAACCTCCTCCGAGACGCCCGCCGCCGAGGCGGCGGTCGAGGAAGTACCTGAGATCGAGGTCTGGCGACCGGCACGCTTCGAGCGGCACCAGCGTCCGCATCACCATGGCCGTCCCCAGCATGGCAACCGCCAGCCCGGCGCCGAGCGCAAGCCGGAGGCAGGCGGCGGCTTCCGCCGTGGTCGTCCGGCGCCAGCGGAAGGCGCAGCTCCTGCCGAAGGTACGGAGGCCCGGCAAGGTGACCGGCCCAACCGCTTCGACCGGCCGCGCCGCGATGATCGCGGCAATGGCCGGCCGCGGGAGGACAGGGGCTTCGGCGAGCGCAAGCAGGGTAGCGAAGGCGGGCGGCCCCGGGGGGATGCCCGTCCCGACCGCGGACCGCGTCCCGATCGTGGCCCGCGGCCCGATCGGCAGGAGCGGGGCGGCGACCGCCCGCGCAACTGGTCGAGCGACTCCAAGCCGCAGGGAGGACGCGAATCCAATCGCGCGCCGGATCCCAATTCGCCTTTCGCCAAGCTGCTCGCCCTCAAGGAGCAGATGCAGGGCGGCAAGCCGGACAAGACCTGATCCACAGCGTTTTGCGATTTGACGGAGTCACCCCGAATCGCAAAGACGCGTCTGAACGCGTTTTGCTCTAGGGAACCGACTTATGAGCCAGGCCGGAAGCCAGGATCGTCTTCGGATCGACAAATGGCTCTGGCACGCACGCGTGGTGAAGACACGCTCCTTGGCCGCGAAACTGGTGACGGACGGTCATGTCCGCCTCAACGGCACGCGCACGGATAGCCCGGCCAAGGCCGTCAAGGTGGGCGATGTGCTCACCATCGCCCTGGAGCGTACCGTCCGGGTCTATCGCGTTCTCGCCTTGGGCGATCGACGCGGCCCGGCGAGCGAGGCCCAGACGCTCTACGAGGACCTGTCACCCGAGCCGCCGGGCCGGCTGGCGGTGACCTGAGGCCATCGGCAATCCCGGTATAGGCGGCCTTTGCGCGGTTGAAGCAGAATTGGTGTGTCGGTCTGGAGATCGACACACTAGTCCGGGGCCTTATCGATTCGGTCCATAATCCCTATATTCGTGATAGACAGGATGGACTTTGTCCTGCGTGGAGCGAATCGGGCAATGCTGACGAACAAGGGCAAATATGGTCTCAAGGCGCTGGCGCACCTCGCCAGCCTGCCGGCCGGCGAGACGGCGCAAAGCCAGGAAATCGCCGAAGCCAACCGCATTCCCAAGAAGTTTCTCGATGCGATCCTGGGCGAGTTGCGCGTGGCCGGCATCGTACGCTCCAAGAAAGGCAAGGGCGGCGGCTACATGCTGGCGCGCGAAGCCAGCCAGATCAGCGTCGGCAATGCCATCCGGGTTCTCGACGGCCCGCTCGCGCCGATCGCCTGCGCCAGCCACACCGCTTATCAGCCTTGCCTCGACTGCCCGGATGTTCCAGGTTGCACCGTACGCCTTTTGATGCGGCGTGTGCGGGACCTCTCTTCCAACCTGCTCGACAACATGTCGGTGGAAGAGATGCGTCAGGCAGGGGGCGGGGAACAAGAGCTGACCTATTCGATTTGAACTCCCTGCGGCCCTTGAGCCCGAACCGGCACGGCCAAGTGCCGGACGGGTCCATTTGTTGTCATGAATATGGAGAGCATTCATGGAAAAACGTGCGATTGGACGGTCGGATCTGTCGGTTGCTCCGCTTGGCCTGGGTGGCAATGTCTTTGGCTGGAGCGCGGATGAGAAAGCCTCCTTCGCCGTCCTCGATGCTTTCGTCGGGGGTGGTTTCAACCTGATCGACACTGCCGATGTCTATTCATCCTGGGTTCCCGGCAATCAGGGCGGCGAATCCGAGGTCATCATCGGCAAGTGGATGAAGGCTCGCGGCAATCGCGCCGACATCGTGCTCACCACCAAGGTCGGCTCGGAAATGGGGCCGGGCAAGAAGGGCCTGTCGCGCGACTACATCGTCCAGGCGGTGGAGGACTCGCTCAAGCGCCTGCAGACCGACTATATCGACCTCTATCTCTCCCATTGGGAGGATCCGGAGGTCGAACTCGAGGAAACGCTGGGCATCTATGCCGAGCTGGTCAAGGACGGCAAGGTGCGGGTGATCGGTAATTCCAATCATAGCGCCAATACCATGTTCAAGGCGCTGGCGATCAGCACCAAGGAGATGTGGCCGCGTTTCGAGAACCTGCAGACGCAATATAATCTCTATGATCGCTCCGGTTATGAGCGCGAGCTCGAGGCTTTCTGTCTCAAGAACGAGATTGGCGTGACCAGCTATTTCTCACTGGCCAAGGGCTTCCTGTCCGGCAAATATCGCAGCGAAGCCGATTTCGCCAAGAGCAATGCGCGTGGCGGCGACATGGGCACCTACCTCAACGAGCGTGGCCTGCGCATCCTCGCCGCCCTGGACGCGGTGGCCGAGGCCAAGAACGCCACGCCCGCCCAAGTCGCCATTGCCTGGCTGATTGCAAGGCCCGGTATCGTCGCTCCGATCGCCAGCGCCACCAGCGTCGAGCAGCTCTCCGACCTGATCAAGGCGACCGAGCTCAATCTTGGTTCGGCCGAGATCGAGCAGCTCACCAAGGCGAGCGCATAATTTTCCTGTCGCTGTCGAAAGCGAACGGGATGGCGCGTCATTGTCATGCCGGCGCATCATGCGCCGGCGGAGACAGGAGGAACCCATGCAGTTCGCAATTCTGATCTACAGCAGCGAAGAAGCCATGCTGAAGGCGGATCCCGCCAACAAGCAGCAGATCCTAGCGGCCTATCAGGCCTATACGCAGGCGCTCCAGTCGGCCGGTGCCCTCGGCCCCTGGAGCCGCCTGCGCCCGACGGCTTCGGCCACCACCGTGCGCATCGCCGACGGCAAGACCCAGGTGCTCAACGGGCCCTTCGCCGACACACGCGAGCAGCTCGGCGGCTTCTATATCATCGACGTGCCGGACCTGGATGCCGCGATCGGCTGGGCGGCGCGCTGCCCGAGCGCCGCCATCGGGACCATCGAGGTCCGGCCGATATGGGACCCGAAGGACTATTGAGCGAACGGCCCGAGCCGGTGTCTTCAGCCCCCGCAGCCGAGCTTGCCGAAATCGTGGCGCGACGCAGCTATGGCCGGCTCGTCGCTCTTCTCGCGGCGCGCTCGGGCGACATTGCGGGGGCCGAGGATGCCCTGGCCGACGCCTTTGCTGCGGCCATGGAACATTGGCCGGCGGGCGGCGTGCCCGTCAATCCCGAAGCCTGGCTGCTGACCGCGGCCCGGCGCCGCCAGATCGATGCGGCCCGCCGCGCCAGGCTGCGCGGCGAAAAGGCGGACGAGGTCAGCCGCCATGTCGAGGCCCTCGCCTCGGAGCAGGGCGAGCGGCATGCCGTGCCCGATGAGCGCCTGCGCCTGATGTTCGCCTGCGCCCATCCCTCCCTCGATGCCACCGTGCGTGCGCCCCTGATCCTGCAGGTGATATTGGGGTTCGATGCCGGCGCGATCGCCAGCGCCTTCCTGGTCTCGCCCGTGGCGATGAGCCAGAGACTGGTGCGGGCCAAGGCCAAGATCAAGCAAGCCGGCATCCCCTTCCGCATCCCGGAGCCCGACGAGTTGCCCGGCCGTCTCGACGCGGTGCTGGAGGCCGTTTATGCCGTCTATGCCGAAGGCTGGGCCGATCCGGAAGGGGCTCATGCCCGCGAGCGCAATCTGTCGACGGAGGGTATCTGGCTCGGCCGGCTGCTCGCCTCGCTCCTGCCCGGCGAGCCGGAAGTGCTGGGACTGCTGGCCCTGATGCTGCACGCCGAAGCGCGGCGGGCGGCGCGCCGCGGCCAGGGCGGCGATTATATTCCGCTGGAGCAGCAGGACACCACGCTCTGGGATGCGGGACTGATCGAGGAGGCCGAGGCCTTGCTTGCCCGGGCCGGCCAGGTCCGCCAGATCGGCCGCTATCAGCTGGAAGCCGCGCTGCAATCGGCCCATGCGCATCGACGCATCTGCGCGACGACGGACTGGGCCGCGATCGTCACATTGTATGAAGCCCTGGTTCTGCTGACAGCTTCTCCAGTGGCCGCCATCAACCGGGCCGTGGCGCTCGCCCGCCTCATGGGGCCGCAGGCTGGTCTGGCTGCACTTGACGAGGTCGCCGGTGACGGACGCATCGTCGATTACCAGCCCTATTGGGCCGCGCGTGCGGACTTGCTGGTGCGGGCCGCCAGACCGGAGGAGGCCCGCAATGCCTATTTGCGGGCGATCGGCCTGGAGAGCGATCCGGCCATCCGCCGCTATCTGCAGGCACGCCTGGCGGATTTGGCGGCGTGACTGCGCGGCGAGGGAGGAGGGCGGATATCGTCGCCCACTCTTGCTCTCTACGTCGCGCAGCCCCTAACCCTCTCCCCGTAGGAGCGTGGTGAGGGCGCAACGCAGCCTTGGCGAAGCGGAGCGAGCGGGCAATGCCCACGAAACGCGCTCAGGATTGCTTGGCGAAGGTCTCGTCGAAGGAATAGCCGGCACCGCGCACGGTGCGGATCGGATCGATCTCGCGCGTGCGGTTCATCGCCTTGCGCAGGCGGCCGACATGCACGTCGACCGTGCGCTCGTCGATATAGACGTCGCGGCCCCAGACGCTGTCGAGCAACTGCTCGCGCGCGAAGACGCGTCCCGGTGCCTGCATCAGGAATTCGAGCAGGCGGAACTCGGTCGGGCCGAGGCGGATCTCGCGATTGCCGCGATGGACGCGCTTGGTCTCGCGGTCGAGGGAGATGTCGCCGGCCTTGAGCAGGGAGGCGACGTGATCGGGCTTGGCCCGGCGCAGCAGGGCACGCACGCGGGCCGAGAGCTCGGGCACGGAGAAGGGCTTGACGACATAGTCGTCGGCGCCGGTGGCCAGCCCCCGCACGCGTTCGGTTTCCTCGCCGCGCGCCGTGAGCATGATCACCGGCAGGCGCTCGGTTTCCGGGCGCATGCGAATGCGCCGGCACAATTCGATGCCGGACAGGCCCGGCAACATCCAGTCGAGCAGAACCAGGTCCGGCACGCTTTCGCGCAAGCGGATCTCGGCGTCGTCTCCGCGTGCGACACTATCCACCTCATAGCCTTCGGCTTCGAGATTGTAGCGCAGCAGCAGGGTCAGCGCTTCTTCGTCCTCGACGATCAGAACCTTGGGAGGCATGGCCTATCCCTTGTTATTTAGCCGGCACAGGAAGGTCGACGAGATCGGTGCTGTTGTCCGCCTTGGGCCGCTCTCCGGCCGGCGATTCACCGGTCACGAGATAGTGGACCGTCTCGGCGATGTTGGTGGCGTGGTCACCGATGCGCTCGATGTTCTTGGCGCAGAACAGCAGATGGGTGCAGAAGCCGATATTGCGCGGATCTTCCATCATGTAGGTCAGCAATTCGCGGAACAGCGAGGTATACATCGCATCGATCTCGCCGTCCGAGCGCCAGACCGAGAGGGCTTCCTCGACATTGCGTTGGGCGAAGGCGTCGAGCACCTGCTTGAGCTGCTCGAGTACCAGGTCGGCCATGTGGTCGAAACCGCCGAAGAGCTGGGCCGGCTGGGCGTGACTGTGGATGGCCACCACGCGCTTGGCGACATTCTTGCCGAGGTCGCCGATCCGCTCGAGGTCATTGGCCACCCGCAGGGCCGAGACGATCTCGCGCAGGTCGAGAGCCAGCGGCTGGCGCTTGGCGATGATCAGGATGGCCCTGTCCTCGACCTGGCGCTGCAACTTGTCGATCGCGGCGTCGAGATCGATCACCGCCTTGGCGCGCTGGGTGTCGCGCTTGAGCAGGGCTTCGACGCTGTCGGCTACGCTCTTCTCGGCATAGCCACCCATTTCGGCGATCATGTTGCGCAGCTCGCGCAGTTCCTGGTCGAAGGATGTAACGATATGGTCGGACATGCCGCCTCCAAATGAATTCGACGCTGGCCGAGGGATCAGCCGAAGCGGCCGGTGATGTAATCCTGCGTACGGCTGTCGTTCGGGGTGGTGAACATCTTGTTGGTCTGGCCGACTTCGATGAGGTCGCCCAGATAGAAGAAGGCCGTCACATCCGCGCAGCGCGCCGCTTGCTGCATATTGTGCGTGACGATCACGATGGTGAAGTCTCGCTTCAATTCGTCGATCAATTCCTCGATCTTGGCGGTCGAGATCGGATCGAGCGCGGAGGTCGGCTCGTCCAGCAGGACGACTTCGGGCTTCACCGCGATGGTACGGGCGATGCACAGGCGCTGCTGCTGGCCGCCGGACATGCCTAGGGCTGAAGCGTGCAGGCGGTCCTTGACCTCGTTCCACAAGGCGGCCTTGGTCAGGCACCATTCGACACGCTGGTCCATCTCCGCCTTGGAGATGGATTCATGCAGCCGCACGCCGAAGGCGATGTTGTCGTAGATCGACATCGGGAAGGGCGTGGGCTTCTGGAACACCATGCCGATGCGGGCGCGCAGCACCGCCGGGTCGATCTCCTTGCCGATGACGTTCTGGCCGTCGAGCAGCACGCGGCCCTTGGCGGTCTGCCCCGGATAGAGGTCGTACATGCGGTTGAGCACGCGCAGCAGAGTCGACTTGCCGCAGCCGGAGGGACCGATCATGGCGGTGACCTGCCGGTCGATCATGTCGAGATTGATGGCCTTGAGCGCATGCTTCTCGCCATAATAGAAGTCGAGATTCTCGACCTTGAGCTTCACGGCGGCGGCTGGATCGGCGAGGGGGCGTTCGGCAACCGCGATGGAGGCTTGGGGGGTAGCGGACATGGGAGCACTCATTTCTTGGGAGCGAGCACGAAGCGGGTCAGGATATTGAGCGCCAACACGCCGGCGGTGATGAGGAGGGCGCCGCTCCAGGCCACCGAGACGGCCTTGGGATCGGGATAGGGCGCGAGCTGGTAGATGGCAGCCGGCAAGCTGGCAAAGGCATTGCCGAGATTGAGCGACCAGTTGGAATTGCCAAAGGCCGTGAGCAGCAGCGGTGCGGTCTCGCCGGCGGCGCGGGCCAGGGCCAGCAGGATGCCGGTAACGATACCGGTGCGAGCCGAGCGCCAGGTCACGAAGGTGATGACCTTCCACATCGGCGATCCCAGGGCAAAGGCGGCTTCACGCAGGCTGATCGGCACCAGCGCCAGCATGTCCTCGGTGGTGCGCACGACCACCGGCAGGATGATGATGGCCAGCGCCACCACACCGGCCCAGCCGGAGAACCCGCCTGTCGCCACCACGATCATCTGGTAGACGAACAGGCCGATCAGGATGGACGGCGCCGAGAGCAGGATGTCGTTGATGAAGCGCACCGCATCGGCGAATTTGCTGCCGCGGCCGGCCTCGGCCAGGAAGGTGCCGGCCATGATGCCGATCGGCGCACCGATCAGGAGGGCGAGCAGTACCATGACGAGAGAGCCGACGATGGCATTGCGCAGGCCGCCATCGGCCATGTCCTTGGTGAAGAGGTCCATGGTCAGCGAGGGCAGACCCTCGCGCAGCAGCGTGAACAGGATCCAGGCCAGCGCCAGCAGGGAGATCGCGGCAAAGCTGATCGAGACGACCTTGTAGGCATAGTCGAGGGCGCGGCGGCGGGCGAGACGGGCGCTGCTTTGGGCGAGATGGGCCATGATGCTCTCCCTTACTTGGCGTTGGTGCGCACGAGCATGCGGGAGATCGCAAGCACGATGAAGGAAATCACGAAGAGCACGAAGCCCAGCTCCAGCAGCGACTGGCTGCGCAGCGAGCCGGCCGGCGCGTCCGGGAATTCGTTGGCGATGGTGGAGGCGATGGTCGCGCCCGAGGAGAACAGCGAGGCCGATATTCGGTTGGCGTTGCCGATCACGAAGGTCACCGCCATCGTCTCGCCCAAAGCGCGGCCGAAGCCGAGCATGACGGCGCCGACCAGCGCCGTGCGGCCATAGGGCACCGAGACGTTGCGGAAGACTTCATAGGTGGTGGCACCGACGCCATAGGCCGATTCCTTCAGCATGGCGGGCACCGATTCGAGGATCTCGACGAACATCGCGGTGATGAAGGGAATGATCATCAGGGCCAGGATGATGCCGGCCGTGAGCATGCCGGCGCCGTTGGTGGGGCCCTTGAACAGATAGCCGAGCACCGGCACGTGCGAGAGGACGGAGATGATCGGCGGGTAGATCGTCTGGGCCAGGATCGGCGCCACGATCAGCGACCCCCACATGCCGAAGATGATCGACGGCACGGCCGCCAGGAGCTGGATGGCGATGCCGATCGGTCGCCGCACGCTCTGGGGCGCGATCTCCGTGAGGAAGAAGGCGATGCCGAAGGACATCGGCAAGGCAATGATCAAAGCGAGAATGCCGGTGAACAGCGTGCCGTAGATCATGACGCCGGCGCCGAATTTCTCGGTGACGGGGTTCCAGGCGGTGGACCAGTAGAAGCTCGGCCCGAAATGGGCCAGCGCCGGCCAGCCGCCATAGAAGAGCAGCACGACGATCGAGCAGAGCAGGATCAGCACGAGGGAGCCGCAGCCATAGAGGGCGGCCTTGAAGATGGGATCCAGGTTGGCGCCCGGAACCGTCTTGGCCCCGGGCGAGGGAGAACCCTGCGCGACCTTTGCGGCCGAGTTGGATGCGTCCAGCGAGGAGTCGGCTACGGCGCTCATGGCGATGTTCCAGCCTGTGATTCGATCAGGGACGACGACCCGGCGCAGAACTGCGCCGGGTCGGGGGTTCAGCTTATTCGTAGACGGCCTTGCCGTCGGCAGCCTTCACTTCGCTCTTCCAGGCGGTGCGAACGGTATCGATCACCTCCTTGGGCAGCGGGATGTAGTGCAGCTTCTCGGCCGTCGCGCCGCCATCCTTGTAGGCCCAGTCGAAGAACTTCATGACTTCGGCCGACTGCTTGGCGTCCTTGGGATCCTTCGGCAGCAGGATGAAAGTGGTGGAAACGATCGGCCAGGAGGTTTCTCCGCCGACGTCGATCATCGAGACGGCGAAGTCCTTGGCACCCTTCCAATCGGCCTTGGCGGCTGCGGCCTGGAACGCAGGAACGGTCGGCTTGACGACCTTGCCGTCCTTGTTCTGCAACTGCGTGGTGGTCAGGCTGTTGTTGGCGGCATAGACATATTCGACATAGCCGATGGCGCCTTGGGTGTTCTTCACGGCGCCGGCGACGCCGTCATTGCCCTTGGCACCCGAACCGGTCGACCACTGCACCGAGGTGGCGGCGCCGATATTGCTCTTCCAGTCGGGGCTCACGGCCGAAAGATAGGACGTGAAGACATAGGTCGTGCCCGAGCCGTCGGCGCGGTAGACCGGGGCGATGTCGAGATCGGGGAGCTTCACATCCTTGTTGAGCTCGGCGATCTTCGGATCGTTCCACTTGGTGATCTTGCCCTGGTAGATGTCGGCGATGATCGCGCCGGTCAGCGTGAGCTGATCGGCGGATACACCCTCGATGTTCACGATCGGCACGATGGCGCCGATGACGGTCGGGAACTGCAGCAGCTTGGCGGCGGTCAGCTTGTCGGTGGCCATCGGAGCATCGGAAGCGCCGAAATCGACAGTGCGGTTGGTGATCTGGGTCTGGCCGCCGCCCGAACCGATCGCCTGGTAGTTCAGCGCGGTGCCGGTCTTGGCTTTGAAATCGCTACCCCAGGCATTGTAGACCGGGGCGGGGAAGGTGCCACCGGCGCCGGTGATGTCGGCAGCGAAGGCGGCGGTCGCGGCGATCGTGCTGGACAGGGCTACCGAAGCGGCGAGCGCGAGGAAGGAAAGCTTCACGGTCTATCTCCGTTGTTCTCTGGACAGGCGCTACGATCGTTTACCGGTCGGCAACCCTGTCTACGGCGCGACTCCTAACAAGCCGGCAGCAACGGTTCTATGACAGTTAGGCTATCGTTTTATGACAAATAAAACCGTTATAATTCAATTGGTTGATGGTATTCTGTCAACCGCGTCGCAACGGTGGTGACGCGATTGTTAAAACCCGTCGAAACCCTATGACGATGGCTGCAGCCTCGATCGTCATGCCGGATTCGGGGATACCGGCCTGTCCTTGTTCGCGTGCCCGGCGATTTTCGAGGCCAAATCAAAGATTTGGTGAAAATCGCCGAAGGAGCCGGCAGTTCCTGAAAATGCCTCGCTGTGTCAGTCGATCTGGTCGATCCGGACCGAGAAAACCGTGCTTTCACCCGGTACGCTCTCAATGCCCAGGCGGCCGCGGTGGCGCGCCACGATGTGCTTGACGATGGCGAGCCCGAGGCCCGTGCCGCCCTTCTCGCGGGATTTCGCAGCATCCACCCGGTAGAAGCGTTCGGTGAGGCGCGGTACATGCTCCGCCTCGATGCCCGGGCCGTAATCGCGCACCGTCACCACCGCCTCGCGGCCCTTGCCCTGCGGCTTGGGTTGCGAATCGAGGGTAACCTCGACCTTGCCGCCGGACGCGCCATATTTGATGGCATTTTCCACCAGATTCTCGAAGACACGGATCAACTCGTCCCGCTCGCCCCGCACTTCCAGCATCGGGACGCGCTTGTCGACGCTGAGCGTGACGCTGCGGTCCTGGGCGAGGGGCCCGAGCGTATCGGCGACATGGCCGACCACCGCACCGAGCTCGACCGGCTTGTCGGGCTGGACATGGGCATTGAGCTCGATGCGCGAGAGCGACAGGAGATCGTCGATCAGCCGGGACATGCGATTGGCCTGGGACCGCATGATGTCGAGAAATTTTTCGCGTGCAGCCGCGTCGTTGCGGGCCGGTCCCTGCAGGGTTTCGACGAAGCCGAGCAGGGAGGCGAGTGGCGTGCGCAGTTCGTGGCTGGCATTGGCGACGAAATCGACCCGCATCTGTTCGACACGGTGGCGCTGGGTGACGTCGCGCAGCACGATCACCACGAAGGCCGTGCGGCCGTTCTCGCCGGCAATGGTGGAGATCTGCGCCTCGATGACGCGATCGATCGGTACGCGTTCGGAATATTCGATCTGCCGGCTGGCCCCGGTGTCGAGGGCCGAGCGGATGGCATCGATCAGTTCCGGCACGCGCAGTGCATAGGTCAGGGCTTCCGAAATGCGCAGATTCGGCACGATGTCGCGGGCGCGGCGGTTGAAATAACGAACGGCAAGCTCCGAATCGAGCACGATGACCGGATCCGGAATGGCCATCACCAGATCGTCGAAGGAAGGCTTGCCGCCACCCTTGGGAAGAGTGGGCTGGATGCTGCCGTCATGCCCGCCGGTTGAGGGAATGGTGCCCGTCGCGGCGACGATCATGGCGAAGATGAGCAATCCATGCCAGGGATTGGCGCCGTCCCACAGCACGAGAGCGGCCAGCAGAACCGCGATCGAGAGCACGAGCCAACGGCGACCCCAGATGCGGTTCAGGATGTTTCTGTTCGAACTCACCGGACCAGCTACACCGCTCCAGGCCAATTTCGTCAAGAGCCAGGAGCGTTCCATCACCATCGACATTGCGGCTTTCCATCCAAAGCGTTTTGCGATTTGACGGATTGGTCTCGAATCGCAAGGACGCGTCCAACCAGAGAGCCAGGGCAAAGGGCGTTTCTACCAGAATGCGCTTTGCTCCAGGCGTTGTGGAAATCGTTCATGCTGGCAATGTAGACAGAGCGATGACAGTTTCACGACGATCGCGCGGATTTGGAGAGGTTCCATGACAAAGAAGGCGGGCAAGCAGACGGATGAAGCGCTCAAGAAGGCGATTGCCGGGTTTCGTCTCGATGATCTCGACCTGCCTCCGGAGATCGACGAGGCAGCTTTCCGGTCGGGCAACTACCCGCACAAGGAAAAGCTGAAGTCCAAGACCTATGAACGGGATCTTCGCGCCTTGCAGATCGAGCTCCTCAAGGCGCAGACCTGGGTCAAGGAGCAGGGCGAGCGCGTGGTGGTGGTGTTCGAGGGGCGGGACACGGCCGGCAAGGGCGGTGCCATCCATCGCTTTACCCAGCATCTGAGTCCTCGAGATGCGCGCGTGGTCGCATTGTCGAAACCCACGCCCACCGAGCAGGGACAGTGGTATTTCCAGCGCTATGTCGGCCAATTGCCGACCAAGGGCGAGATCGCGATCTTCGACCGCTCCTGGTACAATCGCGGTGGCGTCGAGCCGGTGATGGGGTTCTGTACGCCGGAACAGACCGACAAGTTCCTGCACGAGGCGCCGCAATTCGAGGCGATGCTGGTGCGTGACGGCATCCGGCTGTTCAAGCTCTTCCTCACCATCGGCCAGGCCATGCAGCTCAAGCGCCTGCATGCGCGCTATGCGGACCCCCTCAAGCAGTGGAAGCTCTCGCCGATCGACCACCAGGCGGTGGGCAAATGGGACGACTATTCCCAGGCCTATGACCGCATGCTGGCGGCGACCGATACCGTCGACACGCCCTGGACCATCATCAAGGCCAATGACAAGCTGCGCACCCGCCTTGCCGCCATCCGCGCCGTGCTGACGGATCTGCCCTATCCCGACAAGGACGAGAAGCTGGTGGGTGGGCAAGACAGCAAGATCGTTCTGAGCGCGGAGCGTTTTCTCGCCAATGGCGGGGAGGTCTGAGACGCCTGCAACGCGGGTCCGCCGATGACCGGCTCTATCCTCGGATGCCGATCATCTCCACCTCGTGAGGGAGTGCAGGAGACCGGCACACCAATCCTGCCCGCTTGGGGAACCAGGCGCCCGCCCGCACGTTTTCATCGTGGCGGCCGGCCGATCGCGGTTTGGGCGAATGTCGTGCCATGACTTTGCCCGGTGCCCGACCCGTGCCGCCCCGTACAACGCGACGAGGGAGCGCAGCAATGCCACACACGACCGAACAGCGTATTCGAATGAAGGCCTACGAGATCTGGCTGCGCGAAGGCTGTCCGGAAGGCAGCGATCTTCGCCACTGGGAGATGGCCAAGAAGTTCATTGTCGGCGAGGAGGCAAAATCGACGCTGACCTCCCGTTTCTATGACGTGCACGAGCTGAATGAGAAGGGGGAGCCGGAGGAAAAGGCTGTCCCTGCTGTTGCCAAGCCCAAGACCCGCCAACATTGAGCCGTGTCGGCGGCTTGCCGGACATTCGCATTGTCCATCGCCTTTGGGCCTTGCTTCTCTAGCGGCTAGAGGAGTTAGGGTCCCTCCTGTGCCGCGGCATTGGAGTTGCGGCAGTGGCGAGGGGTTAGGATGGGACACGGGCACGCGCACGGGGCGGTCTCGCGCGGAGAGACGACCGCTGGCCGCCACAAGGGCAGTTTGCTGGCTGCCCTTGCCTTGACCGCGGCCTTCATGGTGGCCGAGGTGGTCGGTGGCTTGTGGACCGGCAGCCTCGCTTTGCTGGCGGATGCCGCGCATATGCTGACCGATGCCGGCGGCCTGGCCCTGGCCCTGATCGCCATCCGTTTCGCCGAACGGCCCGCCACGCCGCAGAAGACCTATGGCTATGTCCGGACGGAGGTCTTGTCGGCGCTGACCAATGCCGTCGTGCTGCTGCTGCTGACCGTCTACATTCTCTATGAGGCCTATGAGCGCTTCCGCAATCCGCCCGAGATCCTTGGCGGCCCGATGCTGGCCGTTGCCGCGACAGGGCTGGTGGTCAACCTGATCAGCATGAAGCTCCTGTCCGGCGGTTCCTCGGAGAGCATCAACGTCAAGGGTGCCTATTTCGAGGTGCTGTCGGACATGCTCGGCTCCCTCGGCGTCATCCTGGCCGCCCTCGTGGTGATGCTGACGGGCTGGACGCTGGTCGACCCCATCATCGGCGCGGGGATCGGCCTGTTCATCGTGCCACGCACCTGGATCCTGCTGAAGCAGGCGGTGCACATCCTGATGGAAGGCACGCCGCCCGAGGTCGATCTCGCGCTGCTCGAGAAGAAGCTGGCCGAAATTCCCGGCGTGGTCGCCGTGCATGATTTGCATGTGTGGACGATCACCTCGGGGCTCGATGCCATGAGCGGCCATCTGGTGCTGGCCGACATGGCGAGGGCGCGCGAGGTGCTGGCGGCGGCGCGTGAGCTGGTCGGGCATGAGTTCGGCATCGGCCATGTCACGATCCAGACCGAGGATCAGGCATTGCGTGAGGCCGAAGGCGAAACCAGGCTGTAACGGCTATCCGGATCCGGCAGGCTCAATCGACGGCCGCGCGCCGATGCAGCGAGAAGCCGGTTTCGCCTGGCGTCTCGAGCCCGGCCCGCAGCTGCATGGTCGGGATCAGATAGTCGCCGGCATTCTGGCGCCGGTAGGGGATGGGCGATGTCGATTGCAGCGTTCGCATCCTGTCGCGCAGGCGTTCGGCCAGGGGCTCGAAACCCGCTTCCTTGAGGCCATCGGCGCGATAGGCCACGAAGGGCGGCAGCACGTCATAGCCGGGATAATAGAGAATGCCGTGATGGATCGGGAACAGGAGGTCGTCGATCGGGCCATTGATGCCGCGCGGCGTGTAATGCTCTTCCCAGCCTCCGGCCGTCACGATCAGCATCGCGCGCTTGCCGGCCAGGCTTCCCTCGCCATACCGGTCCCCCCAGCGCTGCTCGCTGTGCTCACCCACGCCATAGGCGAAACCATAGGCGAAGACGCGGTCGACCCAGCCCTTGAGGATGGCCGGCATGGTGAACCACCAGAGGGGAAATTGCAGGATGAGGACATCGGCCCAGAGCAATTTCTCGATCTCGGCCTTGACGTCGTCGGTCAACGTGCCGGCCTCGAAGGCTTTCTTGGAGGCTTGCACCGGCATCAGCCTGGCTTCGGCTTCCTGAGCCGGAAAATCGGCCTGGTCGACCTCGGATTTCCAGTTGTCGGCATAGAGGTCGGAGAGGCGAACTTCGTGGCCCTGGGCCTCGAGTTCGGCGATGGCGACGTCGCGGAGCCTTCCGTTGAGCGAGCGGGGTTCGGGGTGTGCGAAGACGAGCAGGACTTTCATGGGTGTTTCCAGGAATGAGAAATCATTCCTCAAAGCTAGGGAAGGTTCCTATAATCCGCTACATCGAGAGAATGCATAATATTGTGCCGGATTATGGATAAATCAGACGTCACTCTGGAGCGCATGCGCAGCTTTGTCCGTGTCGCCGAGCGTGGAAACTTCTCGGCGGTCGCGCGCGAACTGAATATCGGCCAGTCCAGTGTCACGCGGCACCTGAGCGAGCTCGAGGATGCGCTGGGCGTGGCTCTTCTCAGCCGCACGACCCGGCGTGTCTCTCTCACCGAGGAGGGCAGCCGTTACTATGCCCATGCCGTCCAGATCCTGCGTCTCGTCGAGCAGGCCAGCGACGAGGCACGACAGGGGCATGGCGAGCATGCCGGCACGGTGCGCCTGTCCTGCACGGCGGCTCTCGGGGTTCGGCATATTGCCCGCCTGCTCTTCGCCTTCCAGGATCGTCATCCCGACATCAGGGTTGAATTCAGTCTCACGGACGAGCGAATCGATCTCGTCCGAGAAGGTGTCGACCTGGCGCTGCGGCTCGGACCGCTGAGCGAGAGTTCGATGAAGAGGCGGTCGCTGGGCCGAAGCCGGCGGGTCCTCGTGGCAGCGCCGGACTTTCTGGCCCGGCACGGCCGGCCCGAGACTCCGGAGGACCTGGCGGGCCTCGAGGGCATACGCATGTCGAACATCGCGGGCAGCGAGACGCTCGTTCTCGAGGGGCCGGACGGAAGCCGCCATGCCGTGCCCTTCGGCGGTCGCCTGCAGGTCGACCACGGACTTGCGGCGCGCGAAGCGTTTGCTGCCGGCCGCGGTTTCGGCCCGACCCATGTCTGGCTGGTCGACGATCTCCTGG
Source organism: Labrys sp. E2SS-1L (assembly GCF_057073705.1). Lineage (NCBI taxonomy): Bacteria > Pseudomonadati > Pseudomonadota > Alphaproteobacteria > Hyphomicrobiales > Xanthobacteraceae > Labrys > Labrys sp. E2SS-1L. The sequence continues at coordinate 1,779,959 of NZ_CP172712.1, forward strand.
AGCAAGGGCGGCTGGAGCCGATCCTGCCTGACTATGCGCCGCTGCCGACACCTTTGAACATGCTCATCGTGCCCGAACGCGCCGGCATTGCGCGTGTCAGGCTGTTGATCGAATTTCTCGTCGGCGCGATTGCCCGCCTGCCGGGCATCGATGCCAAGGCCCCCTGAGGGCTGTCGCCCTAACGCTATGGCCGTGCGCCTCAGCCGCACATCGTTCCGGTTCCTTGCGATGGCGAGATAATGCACCTCTGGGTTGCAGGTAATATCAAACCTGTCAAAAGAGGGATGGAGAGACGTTTGCCCGAGCCAATCGATTCGGGACGCGTTGCTGCATTGCCTTCACGCTGGGTGGGGTGAGCGCAGCCAGGCCTCCGAACCCATGAAGCGGCGCCCATGAATCTGGAAGAAAAGCGTCTTGCAGTTACGCGTAGGCTCGTCGGGGAGGTCGCCGACAAGCTTGGGGCGGATCTCAGCCTCGAATTGTGGAACGGCGAAGTTCTGCCGCTCGGACCTCATGCCAGAGACGATATCCGCTTCGTGTTGCGCTCGCCCGAGGCGATACGCCGGATGTTGACGCGCCCGAGGCTGATGACGCTGTTCGAGCTATACGCCGAACAGGAAGTCGATATCGTCGGCGGAAGTCCCCTCCAGGCAGCGGCACGCTGGAATCACAGCAAGGCACTCGCCACGGGGCGGTCATTCCCCAAAATGAAGTTGTTGGGGTTTGCCACGCCCTTCCTGTTCGGCCGCATGGCCAAGGCAGCCCCGCTGCCCAGCTTCGATGGCTCCGTCCCGATGCACTATGCCAAGGGGCGGGACGACAAGGAACTGATCCAGTTCCACTACGACGTCTCGAACGAGTTCTATCAATTGTTCCTCGATCCCGAGATGGTCTATTCAGCGGCCTATTTCCCCAGCCCGGAAGCCTCGCTCGAAGATGCGCAGCGGACCAAGCTCGACCGTATCTGCCAGAAGCTTCAGCTGAAACCCGGTGACCGATTGCTCGACATCGGTTGCGGCTGGGGCGGGCTGGTCTGCCACGCCGCCAGGCACTACGGCGTCACGGCCTATGGCGTGACGCTGGCGCAGCGCCAGCTGGAATTCTGCCAGGCGAAAATCGAACGGGAGGGGCTGGGAGACAAGGTCAAGGTGGAATTGCGCGATTATCGCAACATCGAGCCATCGGGGCAGTTCGATGCGGTCGCGCAGATCGAGATGTTCGAGCATGTGGGGCTGAAGAATCACGACCGCCATTTCATCCACATGCGTGACCTGATGACCCCCGACGGCCGCTATCTCCATCAGGCCAGCGTGCGGCGTGCCTTGTTCGACATGTCCAAGTTCGGCCGGGAAACGGCCTATATGAGGGTCATCCGTCGCTATATTTTCCCGGGGGGCGAGATGGACCATATCGGCATGACCGCGACCAATCTGGAGCGGCATGGCTTCGAAATCCACGACATCGAGCCGATGCGCATGCATTTTTACCTGACCCTCAAGCGCTGGGTCGACAATCTCTGGGCGAACCGGGAGAGGGCCAGCGCCATGGTCGGCTGGGAACGCACGAGGCTATGGCTGCTCTATTTGTCGATGTGCTGCATCAGTTTCCAGCGCGGCGGTATCAATGTGTTCCAGACCGTGGCAACCCGGCGCATTCATGGTCCATCGATCCTGCCCCTGCGAAGAGCGGAGTGGTTTCAGGAAGTCTGAATGTCCGCTGTCTATCGTAAATGCATCGGCCTGCGAGACATGAAGGCATGGGACTCGGTTCAGGGACCAGGTCCCATGCCGCAGGGCGCTGTTGCATCGTCGTCTTTGCCAAAAACCGGTGCCCGCCTTTTGGCACGACGCCCTATAGTCTGAAGATGCGCTTGGGCAGCAATTCGCCGCTATCGAGTTCGGCGAGGGCGACCAGCGTGCCGCCGGACATCACCGCTGCCACGCCTTCAAAGACCGGCGCGTCGCGTCCGCGCAGGATCACGCCCTGGCCGCGGGCGAGGCGGCCGGCGTCGTGCTGGGAAACCACCAGGGTCGGCAAGGCCTCGAGGGCAGTTTCGACCGGCAGCAAGGCTTCCGCCAGTGGCGGCAGATCGGTGGCACCTTCCTTCATGGCGCGCAGTTCGTCCGGCGTCACCGCGTCCTGCTCGTCGAAGGTGCCGACCACTGCCCGGCGCAGGGCGGTGACATGGCCGTAGCAGCCGAGATCCCGGCCCATGTCGCGGGCGAGTGCCCGGACATAGGTGCCCTTGCCGCACTCCGCCTCGAAGGTGGTGGCCTCGCGGGAGTATTCCACGATGCGCAGGGCGTGCACCTCGATGTTGCGGGCCTCGAGCTCGACCTCCTCGCCGTCACGCGCCAGGTCATAGGCGCGCTCGCCATCGATCTTGATGGCGGAAAAACGCGGAGGGACCTGGCTGATCACGCCGGTATAGCGCGGTAGCAGAGCCTCGACCTCGGCCCTTTCGGGCCTGGCGTCGGAGGTTGCCACCGGGCCGCCCTCGGTGTCATCGGTATTGGTCTCCACGCCCCAGGCCACGGTGAAGCGATAGACCTTGCGGCCGTCCATGACATAGGGGACCGTCTTGGTCGCTTCGCCCAGCGCGATGGGCAGGATGCCGGAGGCCAGGGGATCCAGCGTGCCGGCATGGCCCGCCTTCTTGGCATTGAACACGCGCTTGACCACCGAGACGCCCTGGGTCGAGGTCATGCCGACGGGCTTGTCGAGGATGATCCAGCCATTGACCTCGACACGGGTAGAACGGGGAGCGCTCATTCCTCGTCCTCCTCCTGGCCCGGCAGCTTTTGCTCGAGATCGCGGCTGACGTCCGGCTGGCGCAGGAGCGTATCGACCTTGGAGGCGTAGTCGAAGGTCGTATCGATGAGGAAGCGGAAATTGGGGGCGTATTTCATGGTCACCCGGCGGGCGATCAGGCCGCGCAGATATTTGGCATGGGAGGCTAGCGCCTTGATCACGGCCTCGCCATCCCCGCCGCCCAGCGGCATCACATAGACGGTTGCGACCTTGAGATCGGGCGACATCCTGACTTCCGGCACGGTGATGACCTTGCCTTCGAGCACGGGATCCATGATCTCGCCGCGTTGCAGGATATCGGCGATGGCGTGGCGGATCAGTTCCGCGACACGCAATTGCCGCTGCGACGGGGCTTTGGAAGAGGAGGGGGTAAGACGGGGCATGGTGTTCTTCTGGGAGCGCGGACATCCTGTCCGCTCTTTTCTTTTCATGGGCTGGAGCGCTGTCCGAAACAAGAGCGGACAGGATGTCCGCGCTCCATAAAACAGCAATGGCCGGGCTTGCACCCGGCCATTGCGCGACTTTCTGCCGAGACCGATCAGAGCGTACGCTTGATTTCCTCGACGCGATAGCACTCGATGACGTCGCCCGAGCGCATGTCCTGGTAGTTCTCGAAGGCCATGCCGCATTCCTGGCCGACCTGGACTTCCTTGACCTCGTCCTTGAAGCGCTTGAGCGTGGACAGCTTGCCTTCGTGGATGACGACGTTGTCGCGGATGAGGCGGACATTGGCACCACGCTCGACATGGCCGTCGGTAACGCGGCAGCCGGCGACCTTGCCAACCTTCGAAATGTTGAACACTTCGAGGATCTGGGCGTTGCCGAGGAATTCCTCGCGCAGGGTCGGTGCCAGCAGGCCGGAGAGCACGCCCTTCACGTCATCCACGAGGTTGTAGATGATGTTGTAGTAGCGGATCTCGGTACCGGTACGCTCGGCCGCCTCGCGGGCTTCCTTATGCGCACGCACGTTGAAGCCGATGACGGCAGCGCCCGAGGCCTCGGCCAAGGTGATGTCCGACTCGGTGATGCCGCCGACACCCGAATGGATGACACGTGCCTTCACTTCGTCATTGCCCACCTTGTCGAGGGCACCGATGATGGCTTCCACCGAACCCTGCACGTCGGCCTTGACGACCAGCGGCAATTCGCGGGCACCGGTGCCGGCCTTGACGGCCGCCATCATGTCGGCGAGCGAGCCACGGCCGGTCGACAGGCGCACGGCGGCGTTCTCGCGCTTCTGGCGCTCGCGATATTCGGTGATCTCGCGGGCACGAGCCTCGTTCTCGACCACCGCGACGCGGTCACCCGCTTCCGGCGTGCCGTTGAAGCCGAGCACCTCGACCGGCACCGACGGGCCGGCGGCCGGCATGGTGGCGCCGATATCGCTGACCAGGGCGCGCACGCGGCCCCATTCGGCGCCGGCGACGACGATGTCGCCGACCTTGAGCGTGCCGCGCTGGACCAGCACGGTCGCCACCGGACCCCGGCCGCGATCGAGCTTGGCTTCGATCACGGTGCCTTCGGCCGCACGATCGGGATTGGCCTGCAGGTTGAGGATCTCGGCCTGCAGCTGGATGGCTTCCAGCAGCTTGTCGAGATTGGTGCGCTGCTTGGCGGAAACCTCGACTTCGAGGGTCTCGCCGCCCATGCTTTCGACCTGGACGTTGTGCTGGAGAAGCTCGGTGCGCACGCGCTCAGGCTTGGCATCGGGCTTGTCGATCTTGTTGACCGCCACGATCATCGGCACCTTGGCGGCAGCCGCGTGATTGATGGCTTCCACCGTCTGCGGCATGACGCCGTCATCGGCTGCCACCACCAGCACCACGATATCCGTCACCTTGGCGCCGCGGGCGCGCATGGCGGTGAAGGCGGCGTGGCCGGGCGTGTCGATGAAGGTCACCTTGCCGCCGAGCGGCGACGTCACCTGATAGGCGCCGATATGCTGGGTGATGCCGCCGGCTTCGCCGGAGACGACATTGGCCGAGCGGATGGCATCCAGCAGCGAGGTCTTGCCGTGGTCGACATGGCCCATGATGGTCACGACCGGCGGGCGCGGCTCCAGGTGATCGTCGATGTCGGCCTCGTCGAACAGGCCTTCCTCGACGTCCGCTTCCGAGACGCGCTTGGCGGTGTGGCCAAGCTCTTCAACGATCAGCTGCGCCGTATCCGCGTCGATGACGTCGTTGATCTTCTTCATTTCGCCCTGCTTCATCAGCAGGCGAATGACGTCGACCGCGCGTTCCGACATGCGGTTGGCGAGTTCCTGAATGGTGATCGCTTCCGGAATCACCACCTCGCGCATGATCTTTTCCTTGGCCTCGACATGGCGATGGCCGGTCATGCGCTGGGTGCGGCGGCGGAAGGAGGCGACGGAGCGCGTACGCTCGTCCTCGTCCCCGGTCGCACTGGTGACGGTCAGGCGGCCGCGGCCCTTCTGTTCGGTCGTGCGCGGGGTTGCCTCGCGACGCGGCGCGGCGGCATTGCCACGCCCGGCGCCGCTGGGGCCGCGACGAACGCCACGGTTGCCGTCATCGTCATCCGCAACGGCGCGAGCACGAACCGGTCCACCGACATTGCGGCCGGCGGGCGGCGTGATGGCCGGCTCCGAAGGGGTGAAGGCCGTGGCGCCGCGATTGGCACCGAAGCCGCCGGGACGGCGGTCACCGAAGCCGCCACCGCCTTCGCGCGGCGGACCACGACGTTCACCGAAACCGGTGCCGCCCTCGCGCGGCGGACCACGGCGTTCGCCGAAGCCACCACCCTCACGCGGCGGACCACGGCGCTCGCCAAAGCCCGAACCGCCTTCACGCGGCGGACCGCGGCGTTCACCGGCCGGCCCTGCGCCGCCTTCACGGGGACGCCTGTCACCGAAGCCGGAACCGCCTTCGCGCGGCGGGCGCCGGTCACCGAAACGATCGCCGGAGCCTTCGCGCCGGTCGCCATAGCCGCTCGGCCGGGCCGGTGCGGCTCCTTCGCGGGGCGCAGGTGTGGCTTCGCCAAGATGGCGTCGTGCCTCGGCCTCGCCATGACGGCGGGTTTCTTCCTCGCGGCGATGACGCTCTTCTTCTTCGCGCTTGCGGATTTCGGCGGCCTTGCGCTCTTCCTCACGGCGAGCTTCCTCGGCCGCGCGGCGCACCGCTTCCTCGGCCGCGCGCTTACGCTCCTCGGCTTCGCGGACACGGGCTTCTGCCAGCACGCGGGTGCGGGCATCCATTTCCTCGCTGGAGAGCGTGCGCAGAACCATGCCGGCACCCGGACGGTTCGGACGCTGCCCCTGGGGGCGGCCTCCCATCGGCTGTCCGGGCCGTCCACCCTGCTGGGGCCCACCGGAACGTCCCGGGGCGGGAGCGGCCGGACGCGATGCCGGGGGAGCGGCAGCGGCGGGAGCCGCGGGGCGAGGAGCCGCCGGGGGCGCTGCAGCCGGAGCCTGAGCCGCGGGACGCGGGGCCGGTGCTTCTGCCTGCGGGGTCGGAGCCGGAGCGGCAGCCACCGGAGCGGCAGGCTTCTCGACAGCGGCCGGCGCGGGCTGAACCGGCGCGGGCGTCGGGGCCTTGGGCGCTTCCACGGGCGGCGGTGCGGGCGCCGGCTCGGCAGCGCGCGGAGGCGGAGCCGGCTGGGGCACTGCCGCCGCCGGAGGTGCGGCCGGCCGCGGAGGTTGCGCGATGGGGGCGGCCTGGCGCGGGGGCGGCGCGGCAGGCGGCGGCGCGGCAGGCGGTGTAACGGGGCCTGACGGACGGCGCTTCACCGTCTCGACGACGACAGTCTTCGAGCGGCCATGCGAAAAGCTCTGGCGAACCGTATCCGGCGCGCTCGAGGGCCGCTTCAGTGTCAGCGTCTTGGTGGGCGGAACAGTCAGCGTATCGCCCGGGTTTTTCGTATCAGTCATTCCGTGCCAAATCCTGCGGGTCGCCCCGTTTCATTCGAAAGTTCAGCTGACGTCGTCGCCGTCTTGCGACGGGGCGGCATCTTGCGTTGAGGGTTCGTCGTCCGCCTGCAGCGGGGCTTCGGAGGATGGATGTGGTTCAGCCGAAGCCAGTCCGCCATCCTGCCAGAAAGCAAGCGCTGCAACGCGATCCAGGAATCCGGTAACCGCCGGGCCCGCGCAGAGCGCAGCATGTATCACATTTGTCCGCCCTAATGCCAAATCCAAATGGGCAGAATCGAAAATCGTAATGAAGTTTGGTGCATTTTTATCCCAATAGGCCCGTTTGACGGCTTGTGCAAGCTTGCGGCCACCGTCTTCGGCACCGTCACGCGCTTGAATCACGGCCACGAGGCGGCGTGAAACACGTTCGGAGTCGATGGCATCCATCACTTTGGCGAAGCCGGAGAGTACGAGTCCGGCCTTGTTGGCAAAGCTGAGCATGTCGAGGGCCGCCTTGCGCAGGAGCCGCTCGATGACATCGGGTAGATCGGTCGGCACCTCGACCGGGCGTTTGAGCAGGCGGGCGAAGGCCCGCTTGCGCATGGCTTCCTCGACGCTGGCACGGTTGGCGGTGACCCAGACGCCGCGTCCGGGCAGGACGCGCTTGAGATCCGGGGTCAGGGTGCCGTCGGGCGCTGCGACGAGGCGTATCAGCGTATCGACAGGACGCACGAGGCGCGTGGCCGCACACAGGCGCTCGCGCGCCCGGCGATCATCGTCATCCTCGATGCGTTCTGTCAGCACTATGGGTCATGCTCCATGCTCGGAGAGTGTGGAGGCTTCTTCCTCGGCGGGCTCTTCTTCGGCCGGGGCAGGAGCCTCGACCCAACCTGCCTTGATGCGGGCGGCCATGATGATCGCCTCGGCCTCGTCGCGGCTGAGTTCGAAGGCATCGAGATAGCCGGCATGCTTGGTGGTCTCGCCATCCTTGCGCTCGGTCCAGCCGACGAGATCGTCGGTGGCGCAACCGGCAAGGTCCTCGACCGACTTCACGTCGTTCTCGCCCAGCGCCACCAGCATGGCGGTGGAGACGCCCTCGACCGTCTTCAGTTCGTCTTCCACGCCGAGCGCCTTGCGCTTGGCATCGAATTCTTCCTCGACGGCGGTGAGGTAATCGCGGGCGCGGGTCTGGATCTCCTCGGCCGTCTCCTCGTCGAAGCCTTCGATCGACGATACGTCGGAGGGGTCGACATAGGCGACTTCCTCGACGGTGCGGAAACCTTCGGAGGCAAGCAGCTGGCCGACGACCTCGTCGACGTTCAGGGCGGTCATGAAGGTCTGGGTACGCTGCACGAATTCCTTCTGGCGGCGCTCGCTTTCCTCGGCCTCGGTGAGGATGTCGATGTCCCAGCCGGTGAGCTGGGAGGCGAGGCGCACGTTCTGGCCGCGGCGGCCGATGGCCAGCGACAGCTGGGCCTCGGGCACGACGACTTCGATCTTCTCGGAATCCTCGTCCAGCACCACCTTCGACACTTCGGCCGGCTGCAGCGCGTTGACGATGAAGGTGGCCACATCAGGCGACCAGGGGATGATGTCGATCTTCTCGCCCTGCAGTTCGCCGACCACCGCCTGCACGCGCGAGCCGCGCATGCCGACGCAGGCGCCGACCGGATCGATGGAGGAATCGCGCGAGATCACGGCGATCTTGGCGCGCGAACCGGGATCACGGGCGACGGCCTTCACCTCGATCACGCCGTCATAGATCTCCGGCACTTCCTGCTCGAAGAGCTTGGACATGAACTGGGGATGGGTGCGCGACAGGAAGACCTGCGGACCGCGCTGCTCGCGGCGCACGTCGAAGAGATAGGCGCGGATACGGTCGCCGGGGCGGAAGACTTCGCGCGGCAGCAACTCGTCGCGGCGCACCACGGCTTCGCCGCGGCCGAGATCGACGACGACATTGCCATATTCCACGCGCTTGACCAGGCCGTTCACCACGGTGCCGACGCGATCCTTGAATTCGTCGAACTGGCGGTCACGCTCGGCCTCGCGCACCTTCTGCACGATGACCTGCTTGGCCGACTGGGCGGCGATGCGGCCAAAATCGAAGGGCGGCAGGGTTTCGGCGATCCAGTCGTCGACCTGCGCGGCCGGGTTCTTCCGGCGGGCGTCTTCGAGCAGGATCTGAACGGCGTCGTTCTCGATCTGGTCGACCACCTGCAGCAGCCGCGACAGGCGGATTTCGCCGGTCTTGGGATTGATCTCGGCCCGGACTTCCGTCTCCTGGCCGTAGCGCGAGCGGGCGGCCTTCTGAATCGCGTCTTCCATCGCGGCGAGCACGATCTGACGATCGATCACCTTCTCGCGGGCGACGGCGTCGGCAATCTGCAACAGTTCCAGGCGGTTCGCGCTGACGGCCATGATTCTTTCCTCTCAGCGGGTTTTTGGTTGTCTATGCGGCTGCTTGGACGGCGATTCCGGATCGGAGCTGTCGTCCGATTCCAGCTCGGCGGCTTCCTGAGCCTCGAGTTGTGCGGCCAGCGCCTTGGAAGCAGCCTTGGCCCGGCGCAGCGATTCCGTCACCAGCGCGTCGGTCAGAATGAGATGGGCTTCGCTCATCTCATCGACCTTCAATTCCACGTCGGTGGCCTCACCGGGGCCGGCATCGATACGGCGGATCCTGGCCTTGTTGCCTTCGGCGCCCAGCAGGATGCCCCGGAACCGGCGGCGGCCGGCCACGATCAGGGTCATCTCGATCTTGGCCTCGTGCCCGGCCCAGCGCTGGAAGTCGCTGACGCGCACCAGCGGGCGGTCGATCCCCGGCGAGGAGACCTCCAGATGATAGGCCTTGCCGATCGGATCGTCGACGTCGAGGACGGGCGAGAGCGTCTTGGAGATCAGCTCGCAATCCTCCACCGTCATGGTGCCGTCGGGGCGTTCGGCCATGATCTGCACGGTGCCCCCATTATTACCGTTGAGGCGCACCCGCACGAGACGGAAGCCGAGCGGCAGGATGGTGCGCTCGGTGATTTCTGCCACGCGCGCGGCAACGCCCGTCTCGGTGAGACGGCGCGGTTCGTTCAACGCGTCGGCCGACGAATCGGCCTGGCTGACAATGGCTTCGGGTTCGGTCACGCAACCCTCGAAACAAAAAGAGCGGGTCCCGGGTGGGGCCCACTCTCAAAACCAATGATCCAGTGGACCATCTATGAGATGTCTCATCGAGACAGGCGCAATATAGGGATTTTTTGCCGTCATGCAAGGAAGGATTTGTTCACCTTGTTGATGAGCGACGCGCAAAGCCCATTTCAGGGGACAATTCCAGCCGCCTCGGCCGCTTGAGCGACGCTGAACCTGCGCCATTGCCCGGCCTGGACGACATGCATGGTGTCGTGCCGAGCCTGGAAGAGCGAAGGAGCGTTCTCCCGGTCGAAGGCGATGCCGGCGATTTCTTCCGTCAGCACTTCCGCGCCATCGGTTCCCAAGCGCAGCAGGACGAGGTCGGTGGCCTTGCCATATCCCCCCACGAGCATGGCCAGGGAGCCATCCACCGCAACCGCGCCGGCGCCACGGATCGGTGTCTGCCATTGGCGGCATTGCCTGGTTTCGTCGATCCGCATGATTGGAAAGTCGGAGTAGTAGTAAGCCCAAACCTGGTTGCCGCTGACATTGAGGGCGTAGCAGTCGTCGATGACGGAACCCATACCCTCCCAGGAATAGGACCAGGACGGACGGCCCTGGCAATCGAAACGCCGCAAGCCGGGGGCGCCGATCGGCTCGGGCCCGCCGGCATTGCCCCATCCCAGATTGCCGTAGACGCCCTCGTCGAAATAGCCGCACCAGATGCCGCCATCCGTGTCGCATTGCAGATGCTGAATGCCGTCGCCGAGGCAGAAGCGGCCGATGAGCGTGCCATCGGCCGCAAGGTGGCGGGCATTGTCATGTCCGACCGGGCATCGCGCACCAGCAACGATCCAGCTGTCATCGGGAAACTGGTCGACAAGGAGAAACCAGTCCTCCAGGGCGAATTCCGCCGTTTTGCCCCGTGCCTTGCCGTCGAAGCTACACAAGCGTGCCCGCGCCCCGGCCGGCAAGGGCTTGCGGGCTCGAAACAGCGCCGCGACATCGCAATCGGCCTGCAGCATGGCGAGCGCCCCCGCCTGCGTTACGGCCTGGCTGATGTCGAACCAGCCGTTTTCCGGGGAAGGCAGGGGAATCGACAGGCCCTGCATCGTTCTGGATTGGACTGCCATGGCACCGAACGCAGGAATGGGGAAGGGGATCCGCATATTTGACGGAGCGGCGAGAGGCCTGTGCCTGTTTCAGTAATAGACCCCGGCTGCCAGGGCCACATCCATCACGCTCAGGCGGTGCCATTGCTCGTTCCACACGACATGCAACATGTCGTGGCGGGCCGCAAACAGCCGCGCCGGCTTTTCGCGGCTGTAGCCGAGGTCGAGATCGAAGGTGGCGAGAAGCGTGATCTCATGGCCGCCACGCCGGAACAGCGTGATGCGGTGGCTGTCTTCTCCATAGCCGCCGATCAGCAGGCCGAGGTGGCGATCGATGGCGACGGCTTTGACACCGCTGATCTCATTCGACCAGAGCTGGCAATGGCCGGACCCGTCGACGCGCAGGAGGGGAAAATCGGTATAGTAGCAGCTCCAGATCTCCCTGCGCCCGACATTGAGCGCATAACAGTCCACCATCGGCAAACCAGCCCGGGCCATGCCCTGCGACCACAACGCAGTTCCGTCGGTGTCGAAGCGCATCAGGCCGCTGGCCGGCATGCCCGGCCCTCCTCGGCCCCAGGCGCGATTGATCAAGGCGCCTTCGTCCCAATAGCCGCACCAGATCCTGCCCTCGTCGTCGCATTGCAGATGTTCGATGGCATCGCCCAGGCACAAATGCCGCAGCACGGTGCCGTCCTCGGCCAGATGGCGGGCATTGTCCTGCCCCTGGCGACAGCGCGCATCGGCGACGATCCAGCCACCGCCCGGCAATTCGTCGAAAGCCGGATAGTCGAATTCCAAGGGAAAATGCGTTTGATTTCCCCGCCACTCGCCATCGAAGCTCGTGAGCCTGCCTGTCGTCGACATGGGTTTGGGGGATGGCTCGTCCCCCAGGGCCAGCATGTCACGATTCGTATCGAGGCAGGCCAGCCGGCCATCCAAGGTGACTGCGTAGGCAAGTTCGAACCAACCGGACCCGCGCCCCGGCAGAGGAACGGTGCTGGAGGGGGCGATCTTCGATCTTGCCGTTCTATTGCCCTCGCTGCCACTCACTCGATCACCGATCCTGCGCTCTCCCGCTCGTCGAGCGCACCCTTCAGCATGGTCAGGCGGTCGGGGACGGTTTCGCCCCGCATCATCGCCAGGAGCAGAGCTGCGCCGGTGGAACCGAGTTCGAAGCGCGGCTGGCGAATGGTGGTCAGGGTGGGCTCGACGAAATCGCCGAACTCGATGCCGTCGAAGCCGACGATGGACACATCCTGCGGCACCTTGAGGCCGCCGCGGCGGATGGTCGTCATGAAGGCGATCGCCATTTCGTCGCTGGTGGCGACCACGCCGGTCGGCCGGCGGTCGAGGGCCAGGAAGGCCCTGCCCGAGGCGACGCCGGAGGCGAAGTCGTAATTGCCCTCGAAGCGCACGAAATCGTCGGCTCCAAGGCCGGCGGCGGCGATCTCGGCCTGGAAGCCGGCATAACGATGGCGTTCGTTGTAGTTGCCCCTGGGGCCTGCGAGATAGGCCAGATGCCGATGGCCCCTGTCGAGAAGATAGCGGGTTTGGGCCCGGCAGCAGACCTCGTCGTCGACCACCACCGCCGGTATGCCGGGAACGTCCGTCTCGGCGCAGATGCCGACGATAGGAAGGCCGGAATCGGCAATGGTGCGGCCGGCATGCGAGGGCACCGTCGAGGCAAGCACCAGGGCACCGTCGATATGGCCGCCGAAGACGAGGTCGACCAGATATTTCTCCTTGCCATCGATGCTGTCGAGATTGCCCATCAGCACGGCATAGCCGGCTTGGGAGAGGGCGACGTCGATGCCCCGGAGAACCTCGCTGAAAAAAGGCGGATTGCGGCGGGGGCCGACGACCACCAGCACAGTGCGGGAAGAACCGGCGCGCAACTGCCGCGCAGCGCTGTTGGGGATATAGCCGAGTTCGCGCACGGCAGCTAGCACGCGCTCACGCGTCTCGGCCTGGACACGATCAGGAAAGGTGAGGGCGCGGCTGACGGTGGCAGTCGAGACGCCGGCGGCGCGGGCGACGTCGCCGATGCGGGTCTTGGAGACATCGCGCGGTGCGCGTCTCTGGATGCGTCTGGTGCGTTCCTTGGCGGGCGGCATGGGACCACCGTTCTCCAACCTGCTGGCAAAACTTCGAAAAAGCTCTGCCATCTGCCTGTTGCGGGTGCGACCGGAGCCCTGAGTCAATCCCCTTGACACGAACCCCGATCGCAATCAATATCCCGACGCGTGCAATCGATTACATAAACACAGCATGCGATCCTTTAGGGAGGATGTCCATGGAAAAATTGAGGGCGATTCCGCAACGGGCTCCGGTGCGTTCCATGCTTGTCGGTGCACTTGCTGCGCTGGCGCTCGCTGGGCCGGCCGTGGCGCAGGACAAGCCCAAGGCCGAAGTGATGCATTGGTGGACATCGGGCGGCGAGGCGGCGGCCGTGAAGGTCTTCGCCGACCAGTACACCAAGGCCGGCGGTATTTGGGTCGACTCGGCGGTTGCCGGCGGCCAGGCCGCGCGCTCCGCTGCAATCAATCGCATCGTCGGCGGCAATCCGCCCACGGCCTCGCAGTTCAACACCGGCAAGCAGTTCGACGATCTGGTCAGCCAGGGCCTGCTCAACACCGTCGACCAGGTTGCCGAGGAAGGCAAGTGGAAGAGCTTCCTGCCGCCTTCCTTCATCGAAGCCGCGAGCCGGGAGGGGCATATGTATGCCGTTCCGGTGAACGTGCATGGCCAGAACTGGGCTTTCTATTCCAAGGAAGTGCTCGACAAGTCCGGTGTCACCGCAGTGCCCACCAACTGGGACGATTTCTTCGTCGCTCTCGACAAGATCAAGGCGGCCGGCTTTACGCCGCTGGCACAAGGTGGCGAGCCCTGGCAGGAGCGCCTGCTGTTCAATGTCGTGCTGCAATCGGTCAGCAAGGACACGTTCATGCGGCTCTATGCCAAGAACGATGCCACCGCTATCGATACGCCCGAGTTCAAGAAATCGGTCGAGATTTTCGGCAAGTTGCGTGCCTACACCGATGCCGGGTCGCCAGGACGCAACTGGAACGATACCACGGCTCTCCTGATCACCAACAAGGCCGGCGTGCAGTTCATGGGTGATTGGGCCAAAGGTGAATTCAAGGCGGCCAACAAGGAGGCCGGCAAGGATTTCTACTGCCAGATCGGCATCGACGACAAGGAACTGGTGATCGGCGGCGACGTCTTCGTTTTCCCCAAGACGACCGATGCAGCCCAGGTCAAGGCGCAGAACCTCCTCGCTTCGACCATGCTGTCGCCTGAGACCCAGGTGCTGTTCAATATCCAGAAAGGCTCGATGCCGGTGCGCACCGACGTCGACGCCAGCAAGTTCGATCTATGCGCGCAGAAGGGCATGAAGCTGCTCGCCGATCCTGCGCATCAGACACCGGTGATCGACATGCTGGCCAGTGCCGATCTGGTTGGAGCGCTCGAGGATGTCATCACCAATTTCTGGAACAACAAGAGCCAGACGCCGGACGAGTTCACCGCCAAGTTCGCGGATGCGCTGAAGTCGGCGCAGTAAGCTCCTCTTGGGCGGGTCTTCGGGCCCGCCCGGCCTGCGCACCGGCAAGCCGGTCTCGCGATTGCGACTTTTCCGTCAAATCGCCGAGAAGACCGGGCCCCAATTCCCACCGCAAGACGGATCCTGAAGGAGGTCGCAATGGCCGAGCCTGCAAGATTGTCGCGTCCACATCGTCGGCCCCACCGTCTGAGCATGGCGGCGCTGGCCTTGATACCGGCCTGGATCATCGTCGTCGCCGCCTATATCGGCACGGTGATCTGGACGATCGTCATCTCCTTCACCGGTTCCAAGCTGCTGCCGGTCTACAATTTTGTCGGTTTGGATCAGTATGTCCGGTTGTTTGCCTCGGATCGCTGGCAGGTTTCGGTGTGGCATCTGGCCGTCTTTGGCGTGCTCTTCATTGTCTGCTGCCTGATCGTCGGCTTCCTGCTGGCGGTGGCGCTCGACCAGAAGATCCGCTTCGAGAACACGTTCCGTACCATCTTCCTCTATCCCTATGCGATGTCCTTCATCGTCACGGGCCTGGTCTGGCAGTGGCTGATGAACCCCAATCTCGGCATCCAGAACACGGTGCGCAACTGGGGTTGGACGAGCTTTACCTTCGACTGGGCGGTGAATTCGAAGCTCGCCGTGTTTGCGCTGGTGATTGCCGCAATCTGGCAGGCTTCCGGCCTGGTGATGGCGCTGATGCTGGCGGGCCTGCGCGGCGTCGACAGCGAATTGTGGAAGGCGGCGAAGATCGACCGCATCCCGACCTGGCGGGTCTATGTCTCCATCATCCTGCCGATCCTGACCCCCACCATCACCACGGCCACCGTGCTGCTCTCCATCGCTGTGATCAAGGTCTATGACCTCGTGGTCGCCCTCACCAATGGTGGGCCGGGTACGGCCTCGGAAATGCCGGCCAAATTCGTGATGGACAATCTCGGCCAGCGCCAGAATATCGGCCTCGCCACGGCGGCCTCGACGGTGATGCTGATCACGGTGATCTGCGTGGTCTCGCCATGGCTCTACCATACCTATTTCCGCCGGCAGTCGCGGAGGCCGGCATGAGCGCCCTAGAGACACCACGCGGGCGCAAGCCGGCCCGCCTGACCCCCGGCCGCATCGGCCTCTATGTCTTCCTCGTCGTGGCAGCAGCCTTCTTCCTGCTGCCCGCCGTGGTGATGGTGCTGACTTCGCTTAAGACCATGGAGGAGATCCGCCAGGGCCAGATCTTCGCCCTGCCGCTGGCCTTCGATCTCGCCGCCTGGAGCAAGGCCTGGTCGAGTGCGAGTACGGGCCTTGTCCACAGTGGAATTAGTGTCGGTTTCTTCAATTCAGTTAAGATCCTCTTGCCTAGCCTCGTTATCTCCATCGCTGCGGGCGCCGTGAATGGCTATGCTCTGTCGCTATGGAACGTGCGATACGCCAACCTCCTGTTCGGCGTGCTCCTGATCGGCGCCTTCATTCCCTATCAGGTCTTCATTTATCCCTTCATCCGGATATTTGCATGGGCCAACATCTTCGGGACATTGCCCTGCATCGTCATCGTGCACACCATCTTCGGCATGCCGCTGATGACGCTGATATTCCGCAATTACTATGCCAGCCTGCCGGCCGAATTGTTCAAGGCGGCACGCGTGGATGGCGGCGGCTTCTGGCAGATCTTCTTCCACGTCATCCTGCCGATGTCGACGCCGATGCTGATCGTGGCCGCCATCCTGCAGGTCACCGGCATCTGGAACGACTTCATCCTCGGCCTGACTTTTGCTGGGCGAGACAATGTGCCGATGACGGTGCAACTCAACAACATCGTCAATTCAACCACGGGCGAGCGGGCCTACAACGTCAACATGGCGGCGACCCTGCTGACCGCCTCCGTGCCGCTCATCGTCTATTTCGTCTCCGGACGCTGGTTCGTGCGCGGCATCGCAGCCGGCGCGGTGAAGGGATAAAGCGCATGCACACCACGCCTTCCTCCGTCACCGTCAAGGACCTGTCGATCCGCTATGGTGCCGTGTCCGTCATCGACAATCTCCAGCTCGACATCCGCCAGGGCGAGTTCATCGTGCTGCTCGGACCCTCGGGCTGCGGCAAGTCCACCTTGCTGAACGCCATCGCCGGCCTGCTGGAGATCAGCGATGGCGAGATCTGGATCTCCGGCAAGAACGTCACCTGGGCCGAGCCGGCCGACCGCGGCATCGGCATGGTGTTTCAATCCTACGCGCTCTATCCGCGCATGAGCGTGGAGGGCAACATGTCCTTCGGCCTGAAAATGGCCCGCGTGCCCAAGGCGGAGATCGCCGCGCGTGTCGCCAAGGCCTCCAGGCTCCTGCATCTCGATCCGCTGCTGCAGCGCAAGCCCTCCGAATTGTCGGGCGGCCAGCGCCAGCGTGTCGCCATCGGCCGCGCCCTGGTGCGCAATGTCGACGTCTTCCTTTTCGACGAACCGCTGTCCAACCTCGATGCCAAGCTGCGCAACGAGCTGAGGGTCGAGATCAAGAAGCTCCACCAGAGCCTCGGCAACACCATGATCTATGTCACGCATGACCAGATCGAAGCCCTGACCCTGGCCGACCGCATCGCCGTGATGAAGGGCGGCGTCATCCAGCAATTGGCGAGCCCGCTCGAGATCTACCACAAGCCGGCCAACCAGTTCGTGGCGGGCTTCATCGGCTCGCCCGGCATGAACTTCGTCGAAGGCGAGCTTACGGGCGGGCCGGGAGGCTGGCGTTTCCAGGCCGCCGGCGAGAGCATCGACCTTGCAGCCTACGCATTCTCTGCCGATCCCGGCGCACGCAAGGCGGTACTGGGCATCCGGCCCGAGCATATCGATGTCGGCTCCGCGCCATCGGGCCGGCATGCTGCCCGCGGAAAAATCGACATCGTCGAGCCGATGGGCGCCGAGACGGTGTTGTGGACCAGCTTCGCCGGCAGGCCCGCTACCATCCGTGTCGACGGAGACAATGAAAGCGGACCCGGCGACGAGATCGGTTTTCACTTCGACGTCGGGCGTGCCTCGCTGTTCGACGCACAAAGCGGGGAGCGTCTGTGAACAAGCCCTACCGCAATTGCCATCCAACCCGTTGATTTTTCTCATTTCATGAAAGGATCTATCATGGCTCTGCAACATCCCCTGTCGTTCCAGCTCTATTCGGGCCGCAACTTCCCACCGCTCGAGGGGCAGCTCAGGACGATCGCCGAGGCCGGCTTCAGCAATGTCGAGCCCTATGGCGCCTTCTACCAGGACGTGCCCGCCGCGGCCCGGCTGTTCAAGCAGTTCGGCCTGACCGCCAAGAGCGGCCATTTCGGCATCGATGCCCTGGAGGCCGATCTCGACGGCAATCTGCGCATTGCCGAGGCGCTGGGCATCGAAACCATCGTGGCGCCCTATCTGATGCCCGACGCCCGCCCCACCGACACCGCCGGTTGGCAGGCGTTCGGTGCCCGGCTGGCGGCGGTCGCTCGCAAGGCCAGCCAGGCCGGCTACGGCTTTGCCTGGCACAACCATGATTTCGAGTTCATCGCCCTGCCGGATGGCTCCTATCCGATCGAGCACCTGCTGGCCGAGGGCGTGAAGTGGGAAGCGGACATCGCCTGGATCGTACGGGCCAATGCCGATCCGAAGCCCTGGATCGCGCGCTATGGCGCCATCATGCCGCTCGTCCATGTCAAGGACATCGCGCCGGCCGGCGAGAAGGTCAATGAGGATGGCTGGGCCGATGTCGGCACCGGCGTGGTCGACTGGGCGACGATCTGGCCGCTCTGCGTGGCCGCGGGCGCGGAGATCATGGTTGCCGAGCACGACAATCCCTCGGACCTCAAGCGTTTTGCCACGGTGAGCGGCGAGGCCATGCGCAAGCTGGCCGGCGTGTGACGCAGTGTGCCGGCCTTCTCACCGACATCGACTGACTGTCGATGTCGTGGGACCGGCACCTGATTTTGAAGAATTATGCCGGGTCCGAAGTCCGGCGCACCAAAGTTCCTGGAGACCACCATGCCCTTACGCGTCGGATTGATCGGCTGCGGCAATATTTCGGACATCTACCTTCTCAACGCCGCCCTGTTTCGCGATTTCGATTTCGTCGCCTGCGCCGACCTCAGGGAGGAAGCAGCCAAGAAACAGGCCCAGAAATACAACCTGCAGCGGCGCAGCATCGAGGCGCTGCTGGCGAGTGACGATGTCGATATCGTGCTCAACCTTACCGTGCCCGAGGCGCATGCCGAGGTCTCGCGCGCCGCGATTGCGGCCGGCAAGCACGTCTATGGTGAAAAGCCGCTCGCCACACGCCTCACCGACGGCGTTGCGCTGATGGAGGCGGCGAAATCGAAGGGCCTGAGGGTCGGCTGCGCTCCCGATACCGTGCTGGGTGCCGCCATCCAGCAGTCGAGGCTGCGGATCGATGCGGGCGAGATCGGCCGGCCGCTGATCGGCACGGCCGCCGTGCTCGGCCATGGCATGGAGCACTGGCACCCCAATCCGGAGTTCTTCTTCAAACCCGGCGCCGGGCCCGTCTTCGACATGGGCCCCTATTATCTCTCCACCCTGGTCAACCTGTTGGGGCCGGTCGCTTCGGTGATGGCCCTCAGCCAGAGCGGTTTTGCGGAGCGGGTGGTGACCACGGAGGGCTCGCCCTTCAAGGGACAGAGCATCGCGGTGGAGACGCCCACCAGCATCCAGGCCCTGCTTGCCTTCAAGTCCGGTGCGCAGATCACCTTCCTGGCAAGCTGGGATGTCTGGGCCCATGGCCAGCAGCCGATCGAGCTGCACGGCACCGACGCGTCGCTGCGCGTGCCCGATCCCAACTGGTTCGGCGGCGAGGTTTCGCTGGCCCGCCCACGCGAAGCCTGGGAAAGCCATGCTTCGTCCGGCGACCGGTTCGGCCAGCCGAACTGGCCGGCCGACCATCCCGTCAATGCCAATTATCGCGGCCTCGGCCTCGCCGACATGGCACGGGGCATCATCGACGGCCGTCCCCATCGTGCCAGCGGCGAGATCGGCTTGCACGTCCTTGCGGTGATGGAAGGCATCCTCACCGCCGCCGAGCAGAAGCGACCGGTGCTGATCGAACAGGGCTGCGAGCGGCCCGCGCCGCTCGGCGACGAGGAGGCGAGGGGACTGCTGGCCTGAAGCTGGCCGTCGATCAGCGGCTCTAGCTTCCGACCAACGGCTTCTTCGTGAAAAAACGCTGACCTTTGTCATGCCCGGGCTTCGACCCGGGCATCCAGCGGCCCGGCGCTTGAAGCTGGATTGCCGGGTCGAAGCCCGGGCATGACAAAGGTCGAGCCTGTCTGGGAGACGAACGGCATGCGTACTCGTCGCATGCGGCGGGCCGGCCTTACTCGTCCACCGGCTTCCATTCGTCGCGACCTAGGTCGATAACCTTGGGATCGCTGCTCGCGGTGCCGGTGCGCCCCTGAGGGGCAGGAACCGGCCCTTCGCGCCACTGCCGCAACAGGCTCGGCAGAAGGAGGGCGAAGCCGATGACGTCGGTGACGAAACCGGGAATGATCATCAAGACACCGCCGAGCGCCACCATCAGGCTCTCGCGGGCGGCGCCGTTGTTCGGCTCACCGCCCTGCATTGCCCGCATCAGGCGGGAGAACACGCTCGTGCCCTGCCGGCGCAGCAGCGATGCGCCGATGAAGGAGGTCGCCACCAGGGCGATCAGCGCAAGCGCGATGCCGATCCGGCTCGCGACCCAGACGAAAGCGGCGATTTCCGCGAAGGGCAGGATCACAAGTCCGGCCAGCCCGAGCCATGCCCAGCCAGCGGGAACATTGAAGCTGCGTGCGATCATCGGTGTCGTTTCTCCTGGAGCAAGGACGCGTTTTGCCAAAAATGCGTCTTTGCGGTTCCCTCTGGGCAAGACCTTGCGCAACGGCATACGCCGCATGCTGGCCATGTTTGCCCTTCATGGTAGCATGAAGCTGGCAAACTGCTCGATGCACACCATATAGGTGAGGATTGTGGCATTGCCACAGGGGGCTTGAGCCGTTATTTCGAGTCGTCACTCGGTCGGTGGGGATGCTGAAGGCACAAATGGGTAGTTTTGATATCATCACGCTGGTGTTTCTGGGGCTCGCGGTGTTCGTGATCTTCAAGCTGCGTTCCGTGCTGGGGGAGCGCACCGGCGCCGAGCCTCCGACATTCGAGGGATTGCGGCGCGATGCCCAGCCTGCGTCCCGCGACGACAGGGCCGCCAATCCGCCGCAGCGCGATGCCGAATCCCCGATCGAAACGCAGGCGCCGACGTCAGCTTTCCGCTGGGAAGGTTTTGCCGAGAAGGACACGCCCCTCGCAGCCGGGTTCGATGCGATCGCGACTGTCGATCCGAGTTTCCAGCCCCAGAGCTTCGTCCCGGGCGCCAAGGCGGCCTATGAAATGATCGTTACCGCCTTCAACAATGGTGACCGCAAGACCCTGAAGAACCTGCTGTCACGCGAGAATTTCGACGCGTTTTCCCAGGACATCACCGAGCGCGAGGCGCGTGGCGAGACCGTGCAGGCCAATTTCGTTTCGATCGACAAGGCCGATATCGTCGCCGCCGGCGTCAAGGGCCGCGTCGCCGAACTGACCGTCAATTTCGTCTCGCAGATGATCAGTGCCACCAAGGACAGGAATGGCGCGGTCGTCGACGGAAGCGTCGATCAGGTGGCTGTTGTCACCGACACCTGGACATTCGCGCGCGATACCAGCACGAAGGATCCGAATTGGCGCCTCGTGGCGACCGGCGGTTGAGCGCGGTCGGAAGAGGCGGGCGGGCCACGGTATCGATGTCATGGGGATCTTGCGCCGAGTCGGGCCCTTCGTCGCTTTCTTCGTCGCGGCCAGTCTAGCCTGGGCGGGCGAACGTCCGTCGCCACCGCCGCTGCCGGCGGGAGCGACGGCTACGCGGGTGCCTTTCGGCAAGCTCGCCGGATGGAAACGGGACGATCACGCCAAGGCCTGGCAGGTCTGGCTCGCCTCCTGCCGCTCCCAGGCCGAGAACAATCCCGCACTCGATGCCGGTGTACCGGTTCCCGAGGACCTCGCGCGCCTTTGCGGCGAGGCCTTGAAGCGCGGCGCGCTGGATGCGCCCGCCGCCCGCGCCTTCTTCCAGGCCCATTTCAACGCCTGGCGCATCACCACGCAGAAGGGCAGCGGGCCCACCGGCGGAAAGGCCTTCTACACCGGTTATTACGAGCCCGAGATCCGGGGTTCGCTGGTGCGCGAGGGCGAGTTCCAGACCCCGCTCTATGACCGGCCGGCAGATCTGGTCAGCTTCGAGCCCAACGCCATACCGCCGGGCTTCCAGGGCTACAGCGCAGCCCGGCGCAAGCTCGACGGCAGCCTCGAAGTCTATCCGGATCGCAAGGCGATCGAGCAGGGAGCCCTCGACGGGAAGGGCCTCGAGATCGCCTATGTCGCCGATCCCGTCGACCGCTTCTTCATGCAGGTGCAGGGCTCGGGGCGGCTGCGGCTGCCGACCGGCAGCGTTGTGCGCTTTGCCTATGCCGGCAAGAACGGCCAGCCCTATTCCGCCATCGGCAAGGCGGTGGCCGACAGGCTCAACATCCCACCCCGCGACGTCACCATGGCGGGTTTGCGGGATTTCCTGGCGCGCGACCCCAAGCAGGCGCGCGAGGTGATGTGGGTGAACAAATCCTTCGTCTTCTTCAAGGTGGCTCCCTTCCTCGGCGCCGATGCCGGCCCGATCGGCGGCGAGGGCCTGCCGGTCACGCCGCTGCGTTCCATCGCCATCGACCGCAGGATCTGGCCCTATGGCTTGCCCGTCTTCGTCGAGACGGCAATCCCCGATGTCGGTGGCGGGGTGAAGCCCGAGCCCATCCGCAAGCTGATGATCGCCCAGGATACGGGATCGGCCATCATCGGCCCGGCACGCGCCGACATCTTCTTCGGATCGGGCGCCAAGGCGGGAGCGGTTGCCGGCGCTGTCCGCCATGGCGGCGGCTTCTACGTGCTATGGCCCAAATCGCAGCCTGACGCCAAAGATGGCGCCGGGGGGCGACCATGAGCCGCCGCAAAGGATTGTCCGCCGAGGATAGCGAACTCTGGGCCTTCGTCACCCGGGAAGTCATCCCGCTGAAACGCCGCCGCCGCAAGCTGGCCAAGGCGGCGACGAAGGCGGCGGACACCCTGCCTGAACCGGCCGCACCACAGGTCAAACCGGCGGTGAAACCGAAATCGGCGGCCAGCCGTCCGGCCAAGCCTCCGGCCGCGCCGCCGATACCGCCGATAGCACCCATCGACAAGCGCGAGCGGCGCCAGGTCGTGCGCGGCACGCGCGCCATCGACGCCCGGATCGATCTGCACGGCATGCGCCAGGCCGAGGCCCACGGCGCCTTGCGCGGCTTCCTCGCCATTGCCCAGATGCGCGGCTATTCCATGGTGCTGGTCATCACCGGCAAAGGCGGCGGCGGCGATATGACGTTTTCGGGCGATGAGCGCGGGGTGCTGCGCCGTGTCGTGCCGCAATGGTTGCGCATGCCCGATCTCAGGCCGCTGATCCTCGGCTTCGAGGAGGCGCATCACGGGCATGGCGGCAGCGGCGCCCTCTATGTCCGGCTGCGCCGTATCCGCAGGCTCGGCGACCGATGACCCCCTTTGGTGCCAGATTGCGCGCCCTGCGCGCGGCCCGCGGCCAAAGCCTCAAGGAGATGGCGGAGGCGCTCGGCGTCTCGGCCGCCTATCTGTCGGCCCTCGAGCATGGCAAGCGCGGGCAGCCGACCTGGATCCTGCTGCAGCGGATCATCACCCATTTCAACATCATCTGGGACGAGGCCGAGGATCTGCAGCGCCTGGCTGCGCTGTCCGATCCGCGCGTCGTGGTCGACACCGCCGGCCTGACGCCGCAGGCCACCGAGCTTGCCAACCGCCTTGCCCAGGACATCGCGAAACTGCCCGAGGCGGAGGTCGAGGCGATGCTGGCAAGGTTGAAGGCGATCGATGGCGCATGAAGGTTGGAACTCCGGGCGTACCAAATCGCACCACGCCCCTCTTCACAATTCGGTCTTCCTGCGCGCATAAGGCAAGCCGTTCGACAAGAGCCGGTATTTCGGGAGTTGGTGTGTGACGGCGAACAAGGACGAGAACAAGCAGACCGCGAGATTGCTCGTCCTGCCGCCTGAGAATGAGAGGCTCTCCACCGTGCGGCGCCTGCTGCGCCGCGTGCCCTGGCGCTATGTCGGGCCGATCCTGTCGATCGGCCTGTTCGTCGGTGCGCTCGTCGTGCTGGCCTCGATCCTGCGTGGTGTCGAACCGGAAAAGGTGGTGGCCGCCTTCACCGCCACGCCGACCATGGCAATCGCCCTGTCGATCCTGTTCACCGCGCTCTCCTATCTGGCCTTGACCGGCTATGACGGCCTGGCGCTACGCCAGATCGGCGCCAAGGACATTCCCTATTCCACCGCAGCCATCGGCTCCTTCACCTCCTATGCGATCAGCTACACGCTCGGCGTGCCGCTATTGACCGCCGGCGCGGTGCGCTACCGCGTCTATGGTGGAGCCGGGCTGTCGGCGCCGCAGATCGCGGCGCTGACGCTGGTGTGCACCCTGACCTTCTGGCTCGGCATGGGCGCGGTGCTGGCGCTCGGCCTGGTGCTGGTGCCGGGATCGGTGGCGGGCGTCGACCATCTGCCGCTCTCGCTCAACATGTCGATCGGCGTCGCCATCATCGCGGTGATCGTCGGTTATGTCGGCTATGTCTCGACCGGCCGGCGTGTCGTTGCCGTCGAGGGCTGGTCGATGCCGCTGCCGGGCGGCAAGGTCACCGCCGCGCAGATCGTGCTCGGCATCTTCGATGTCTGTGCCGGGGCCGGCGCGCTCTACATCCTGCTGCCGGACCAGGCGGCGAGCGTGCCCTTCTTCACCTTCATGGTGATCTATGTGCTGGCGGCTTTCCTCGGCGTGCTCAGCCACGCGCCCGGCGGCATCGGCGTGTTCGAGACCACCATGCTGATCGCGCTGCCGACCATCGCCAAGGACGATCTGCTCGGCCGCATCATCCTCTACCGCGTCATCTATTATTTCGTGCCTTTCGCCCTCGCTCTGGCGATCCTGGGGGCCTATGAGCTGGCGCGCCGGCGCCATGTCGTCGGCAAGATGGTCGACCAAGTCGCCGGCATCATGAAGCCGCTCGCCCCGATCCTGGTGGCGGGCGCCATGTTCCTTGCCGGTGGTGCCCTGCTGATCACCGGCGCGGTGCCGGCCACCGAAGCCCGCCGCATCCTGCTCACCAGCCTGGTGCCGTTGCCGGTGGTGGAGACGGCCCATGTCATCGCATCGCTCTCGGGCGTGGCGCTGCTGTTCCTGGCGCGCGGCCTGATCCGGCGCATGGAGGCCGCCTGGCGCACGGCGATGATCGTCCTGGTGATCGCCACCGTCGCCACCCTGCTGCGCAGCGCCGATTGGCGCTTCATGCTGACCCTGTGCTGCGCCCTTATGGTGCTCGCCCTCAGCCGGCCGGCCTTTCCGCGTGGTGCCTGGCTGTTCGGCATCGATTATTCGCCGCTCCTGCTCGGCGCGATCGCCGCCATGCTGGCCGTGACGGTGTGGATCGGCTTCTTCGCCTTCCGCTTCGTCGACTACACGCCGGAACTGTGGGTCACCTTCGGCTATGGCGATGAGATGTCGCGCTTCCTGCGTTCGACCAGCCTGGCGGTCGCAGCCGCCATCGTCATCGGTATCCTGAGCGCCTATTGGAAGGGTGGCATCGCCCTGGTGCCAGCGGCGTCGATCGACATATCGGGCCTGGTCGCGCGGGTGCCTTCGGCAGAGGCCAGGCTCGCTTTGCTGCCGGGCCAGATGCTGCTTGCCAACGACCAGGGCAATGCCGCCATGGTGGTGGCCCGCGCCGGGGCCTCGTCGATCGCGCTGGGCGATCCGATGGGCGATCCGGCCATGGTGCAGGACCTGCTCTGGGTCTTCGGCGAAAGGGCGGAGCAGCAGAGACTGTGGCCGGTGATCCTGTCCGCCTCGCCACGGATGCGGGCCGACTATCTGGAGGCCGGCCTGACGCTGACGCCGATCGGCGACCATGCCAGCGTCGATCTTGCCAGCCTGGGGGACGAACCCTATGCCGGTGCCAATGCGATCTTCTCCTGGGCCGATATCCACGCCCTCAGCCTGGATCTGGTTCCTGCCGGCGCCACGGCCACGATCATGCCGACTCTGGAAGCGGTGTCCCGCTCCTGGCTCGCCGGTACCGGGCGAAGCGAGGGCCATTTCGTCGTCGGGCGCTTTTCGCCCAGCTGGATCCGGACCAATGACTGCGCCATCCTGCGCCGGGCCGGCGCGGTGGTCGGCTTTGCCGTGGTGATGCGCAGCGCGGACAATGAGGAGTGGGCCGTCGACATCCTGCGCTATCTGCCGGAGCTCGGCATCTCGACGCTCGATTTCATGCTGCTGCGCCTCATCCGCCTGGCCAAGGCGCGCGGTGCCAAGCGCTTCGACCTCGGCCTGACGCCCAACCCGGCGCAGGCGGGCGAGAATCTCGGCCCGGCCTGGCAGCGCGTCACGCCGCTACTGTTCCGCTTCGGTGACCACATCGCCAATTTCGACGCGCTGCGCGGTTTCAAGGCCCGCTTCAATCCCCGCTTCGAGCCGCGCTATCTCGCCTGTACGGCCGGTTTCGCCCTGCCGCACATCCTTCAGGACGTCACCACCCTGATCGAGAAGGGTGGGGATGGCGAGGTGCGCGCCGACAAGGGATTGTCGGCGCGGAGCTGACGGCGATGCGCTTCAGGCCGCTTTGGCGAAGCGCTGGGCCCGGAAGGGCGCCAGCAGGGGATGAGGGGAGCCCCAGGCAATCTCGCCGGCCAGGAGCTCTCCGGCGATGAGCCCAAGCGTCGCGCCGCTATGGCTGAAGGCGACGTGGTAGCCGGGAATGCCCTCGATGGCCCCGAAGACCGGGTCGCCGTCACCCGGAATGGGCTTGGGACCGGCACCGTAGCCGTCGAGCTCCAGCGTCGGGTTGCCCTCAAGCACCCTTGAGGCTTCTTCCAGCAGGCCGTGAATGGTGGATTGCCGGATTTCGAAGCTGCCGTCGTCGCGTATCACGATTTCTTCCTCCGACCAGGCTGAGTCGAGCACGAGGGCGCCGCTCGGCGTGGGGCGAACCGCGACCCGCGGTGTGTTCAATACGGCGCGCAGCCTGGTTGCGATCGGCTTGGTGCGGACGAGGAGTGCGATCGGGGTGGAGTCGGCGATGAACCGGCCTTCCCTGGCGACGAGGGCGGGAACGTCGGCGCCGGTCGCGACCAGAACCGCATCGGCCTCGAACAGGCGGCCGTCGGCGATCGAGACACCACTGGCGCGTCCGGCCGTGAGCTGTACGCTGGCCTTGCCCGCATCGGTCACCAGGGCACCGCCTTTTTCGATGAATTCGGCCAGCATCACCTCGATCACCGACGGCAGGTCGACCCAGCCTTCGCCGGGATTGAAGATCGCGCCCTGGGGCGTGATCGCTCGCCAATCGATGCCGGGTGTCACGTCGGCAACCTCTTCCGGGGAAAGGAGGAGGGCGTCATATCCCAGGGCCCGCTCATGGGCGAAGACGGAGCGGATCTCGTTGGTCGCGTCATCGGCATCCCAGGTCAGGCCTCCGTCGAAACGCAGCCAGGCTGCCTCCGGATGGCGTGCCGCCAGCGTGCGGTAGCGATCGATGCCGATCATGCGCAACTGGTGATAGGCCGCCGAGCGTCGCCGTGACGAATTGAGCCAGGCCAGAGACCGCCCCGAGGCACCGCTGGCCGGCCGGCTCTCCGTCACCAGCGTGGTGGCGATGCCGAGGCGGACGAGATGGGTGGCGGCCGAGACGCCGAAGATGCCGCCGCCGACGACGATGGCGCGGGATGTGGACGATGCTGCAGTCATGGCTGGAACTTTCAAGGCAAGATTGGATTTGGATGAGGGCCGGGACCGTCACAGCATTTCCGACAGGAAGCGCCGCAGACGGGGGCTTTGGGGATTGTCGAAGATGGCATCCGGGGGACCGGCCTCGACGACCTGCCCCTCGTCCATGAACACCACCTGGTCGGCGACCCGGCGCGCGAAGTTCATCTCATGCGTGACCACGACCATGGTCATGCCGCTCTTGCCGAGCCGTGCCATGAGATTGAGCACGCCTTTCACCAGTTCCGGGTCGAGTGCGCTGGTGACTTCGTCGAACAGCATCAGTTCGGGCTTGAGCGCCAGCGCCCTGGCGATCGCAACGCGCTGCTGCTGCCCGCCCGACAGGTCGATCGGCCGATGGTTCATCCGGGTTGCGAGGCCTACCTCGGCCAGACGTTCCTCGGCGATACGGCGGGATTCGGCCGTCGAAAGCCCCTGAACCTTGCGCAAGGCGAGTTCGACATTGCCGATCGCCGTATGGTCGGGGAAGAGGTTGAACTGTTGGAATACCATGCCGACACGGCGGCGGAGCAGGTCCGGCTTCATGCCCAGCACGCTCTGCCCGTCCAGACGAATATCGCCCGAGACGGGCTCGGCGAGGCGATTGAGGCAGCGCAGCAACGTCGATTTGCCGGACCCCGAGGGGCCGATCACGCAGGTGATCGTGCCGGCTTCGGCCTTCAGGCTCACGCCTCTCAGGACCTTGAAATCGCCATAGGCCATGTCGAGGCCGATGACATCGAGGCGGGCGCCTCGGATCGCCATCGGCAGGCCGGCTCCGGCGTCCGAAGGATGGCCTGCCGGCGTCTCGTCGAGCTCGCGCACCTCCTCCAGGCCGCTGGTAACCGCGCTGACCTTGCGGCCGGTGCGCAGGCGCCCGTCGATGGCGTTGACGACATGCGTCAGCGGCACGGTGATGACGAGGTAGAAGATACCGGCCAGCATCAGGGGCGAGAGATTGCCCGACACCACGGCCTGGTCCTGGCCCACCCGGAACAGCTCCCGCTCGGATGCCAGCAATCCGAGAAAGTAGACCAGGCTCGAATCCTTGATGTTGCCGATGAACTGGTTGACCAGGGCGGGCAGCACGCGGCGCACGCCCTGGGGGATGACGATGAGGCGCATGCCCTTGGGATAGGTCATGCCGAGGGCACGGCAGGCTTCGAGCTGGCCGCGCTCCACGCTCTGGATGCCCGCACGGAAGATTTCGCCGATATAGGCGCCGGCGATCAGGCTCAGCGCCAGGATGCCGAGCGGATAGGGCGACGGCCCGAAGATCTGGCGGCCGATGCCGGCAAAGCCCTGGCCGATCAGCAGGATGGTGACGATGGCCGGCAGGCCGCGAAAGACATCGGTGTAGATGCGGGCGGGCAGGCGGATCCAGGCCGCGCGGGAGATGCCCATCACGGCCAGCACCATGCCGATGACGATGCCCAGCAATGTCGAGGCGACGGCCAGGATCAGGGTGTTCTTCAGGCCCACCATCAGCATGTTGGGCAGCACCTCCGCCATGGAGTCCCAATCGAAGAAACTCCGCTGGAGGATATCGAACCAGCTCATTGGGTGGTCTTTCGTGGCAAGCTAAAGCGCCTTGCGAGTGGGAGGGATCATCGGGAATCGCAAAGACGCTCCAGCCAATCCAGCGGATTGGCTTGGAAACAAGGAAGGGGAGCAAGAGAGGGGTGAGCACGGGCTCGACGCGGTTTCTCCCAGGATTTCTCCCAACAGATGCACCCGCGTCGTGTCCCCCGCCCTGCTTCAGCACCGGCTGTCAAGCGGCCCGCTTGGGCAGATGTCACTTGGACGATGTCACTTGGGCGATGTCATTTGGGCAGATATTGCTCGGGCATCGGCGATCCCGGGAACCATTTGGTGTAGAGGGTTTTCCAGGTGCCATCCTGCATGGCGTCATGCAACGCCTTGTTGAGGGCCTGGCGAAGGGCGTCGTTGCCCTTCTTGACGACGAAACCGGCCGGCGCGTCGAAGGAGGGGATGTTGATCGCCAGCTTCAGGCCCTTGAAGCGTTCTCCATATTGCTTGGCCGCTTCGTAGTCGAGGAAATGGGCATCGACCGTGCCGCTGTTGAGGGCGGAGATGGCCGAATTATTGTCCGGAAAGTTGACGATGTCCGACTTGGTGAAGTGGGTCTTGGCGTAGGTCTCCTGCAGCGTACCCTGCACGGCGCCCAGGCGCTTGCCGGCGAGATCGTCGGCGCTCTTGATCCCGGCCTGGGAAGTCAGCACCGTCAGGTAACCCGCCAGGTAGCCATCGGAGAAGTCGACGGTTTTCTTGCGCGCCTCGGTGGTGCCGATGGCGGCGACGGCCACGTCGAAGCGGCCATTGGCGACCGAGGGAAGCAGGGCCGAGAAATCCTGGCCGGTGAATGTCACGTGATCCTTGTCGAAGCCCAGCCTGCGCGCGACGTCCCGGAACAGTTCGATGTCGAAGCCGCTGAATTCGCCGTTGGCGTCGGTGAAGGTGTAGGGCTTGGCGTCTCCCATGCTGCCGACGCTGATCGTTCCGGCATCGATGAGATTGTAGGGATTGCTGCTCGCGGCGGCGCGCCCGCCGCCGGCCGTCATCCATGCCAGTGCGCCGAGCGCGGTGGCGGCCATCACGTCGCGTCGATTGGGATTCTTCATTTATTTCCCCTGGATTTTTTATTGAGACCGGTCTCTTAACATGAGAGACCGGTCTCTTCAATTGAAACTTCGCATTGACGCAGCTCCGGCAAAGGCGATAGTGGCGAGCATGGACAAGCACAATCCCACCCGACGACCCGTGACCGTCGCCGATGTGGCGCGAGCCGCCCAGGTGTCGAAGGCGACGGCAGCCAGGGCGTTGGGTGGCTATGGCGCCGTGCGTGCGGATCTGAAGGACCGGATCCTGGAAGCTGCGCGGCGGCTCGACTATCGGCCCAACGAACTCGCGCGCACCATGGCGACGGGGCGTTCCGGCACGATCGGGGTGATCGTCGGCGATATCGAGAACCCCTTTTTCGGGCTGGCCGTGCGCGGGATCAGCGACGTTGCGGCCCAGGCGGGCTTCGATGTCATCCTGTCCAATTCCGGTGAGACGCTCGCCACGGAAAAGGCCTCCACCGAAGTCTTCCTCGCCAAGCGCGTCGACGGGCTGATCGTTGCGCCGGCCACGCGCCATGATGGCAGCCATCTTCAGGATGCCCTGGGCCGCGCTTGTCCCCTGGTGCTGCTCGACCGTGACGTACCGGGGCTGTCGGTGGATGTGGCGCTCGTCGACGACCACAAGGCGGCGCGGGAGGCCACGCAATTGCTCCTCGCCGCGGGGCACCGCCGGCTCGCCTACATTACCGCCACGGCCGCCGCCGATGTGCACTATCGCGGCCCCGAACAGATTCCTCTCACGACCGTGCTCAACCGCATTGCCGGTTTCCTGGAAGCCTCGGATATTGCGGGCCTGACCGAGGCAGAGCGGCAGATACGCCTGGATGCGGCCAAGACGGCTCGCT
Source organism: Labrys sp. E2SS-1L (assembly GCF_057073705.1). Lineage (NCBI taxonomy): Bacteria > Pseudomonadati > Pseudomonadota > Alphaproteobacteria > Hyphomicrobiales > Xanthobacteraceae > Labrys > Labrys sp. E2SS-1L. The sequence goes on from NZ_CP172712.1 coordinate 1,810,796, forward strand.
CGCAGACGATACTTCTGGATCTGTTGCGGGCCCCTGGCCGACCGACCGCCTTGCTGGCATCCGACAGCAAGATTGCACTCGAAGTGTTCCGGGCCGCCCGGGCCCTGGGGCTTCACATTCCCGGCGACCTGTCGCTGGTGAGTTTCGACGATGCCGATTGGACGAGCGCGGTCTCTCCGCTGGTGAGCGTGGTGTCCCAGCCCTCCTACGAACTTGGAGCGGCCGCGGCCCAGATGCTGGTGGCGCGCATCATGGGCGACAAGGCGCCACCACGCAGGCACATCCTCGACACGATCCTGATCCGGCGTGAATCGGTGGCGCCGCCCCGGTCTTGACAAAAGGGGATACCGGGTCGAGTATCGTTAGTATACAAACGAATTTGACCCGCCTTCGGGAGCTCGCTCCATGCCTTCTTATAGTGAGTTTTCCGCGCATAGCGAGTTTGAGGCGCCGGTTCCGGTGGCCTCGCCGGACGGCAAGATCCGCTGCGATGCCTGCCCGGTGATGTGCTACATCAAGCCGGGCATGGCCGGGGCCTGCGACCGCTACGCCAACGACAATGGCACGCTGGTCAGGGTCGATCCGCATATTCTCCTGGAACGCACCGTTTCCGAAGGTGGCGACCTCGTGCCCTTCGGCGGCAGCAAGGGATGGGACGGTTCCCTGGTGCCGAATCCGGAGAAATTCGTCACCGCCATCGGCGCGGGCACCACCTATCCCGACTATAAGCCGGCCCCCTTCATCGTCTCGTCCGAGGTCGAAGGCGTCGACATGGTCACGGTGGTGACAGAGGGCATCTTCTCCTATTGCGGCGTCAAAGTGAAGATCGACACGGATCGCTTCGTCGGCCCCGAGCAGAGCACGGTGCGGGTGAACGGGGAGGCGATCGGCCATGTCACCACTGGCGAATATGGCTCGCAGATGCTGTCGCTGGGCGGCGTGCATCACCTCACCGGCGGCTCGAAGAAGGAGGGGCGCGTCACCTGCGATGCCCTGCTCGATCTGTGCAACCGCAAGCCGGTCGAGATGACCGTCGATGGCGGCGCCACGCTGGTGATCGAGGCCGGCAAGGCGCCCGTCGTCAACGGGCAGCTCGAACAGCGCATGCGGGTGGGTTGCGGCTCGGCCACCATCGGCATCTTCGCGCGGCAGTGGCTCGGCAAGGCTGACGAGGTGGTGGTGGTCGACGACCACATCACCGGCGTTCTGTCCGAGCACCAGGCCGGCAAGCTGCTCGACATTCCCGATACCGGCATCAAGCTCAAGGGGCGACGCTCCACGCCCGGACGCTATTTCCAGGTGGCAGAACCCGGTACCGGCTGGGGCGGTACCAATATCGACGACCCTCTTGCCATTCTTGGCCCGTTCGATGCCAAGACCGCCTGGCCGGGCCTGCGCCTCTTGATGGTGAGCACGACCGGGGAGCATCACGGCTATTACGAGCTCGACGAGACGCTGCAGCCGGTGCCGCGGGACCTACCGGCATCGCTGGTGGAGTCGGTGGAGCGCATTGCCGAAAATTGCGAGCCGGCCCTCGCCACGGTGCTGTTCATCGGCGGTGCCGGCGGATCCCTGAGGGCCGGGGTCACCGAAAACCCGGTGCGGCTGACCCGCTCGGTCAAGGACGCCCTGACCTATGTCACCTGCGGCGGCGCGCCCGTCTATGTCTGGCCGGGCGGCGGCATCACCTTCATGGTCGACGTCACCCGCCTGCCCGACAACGCCTTCGGCTATGTGCCGACCCCGGCTCTGGTCGCCCCGATCGAGTTCACCCTGCGGCTCGACGACTACGAGGCGATGGGCGGCCATATGGGCCATGTCAGGCCGCTCTCAAGCCTGCGCGAGGGGGTCGATCTCGCCCAGCGTGCCGACAATCCCTGGCCTTTCGCGCCCCATGCGGCCCGGAGGTCGCACGGATGAGGGCCGGGCCGCAGGCGGCGTTCCTGAACGATCACAGGCGCCTGCATTTGCAGCATGGCCCGATCGATCTCATCATCGAGGCGCAGGCCGAGCCCGAGGCTGTGCGGGTTGCTTACGCAGCGGCGGCGCAGCGTTTCGAGGGCCTGCTGGAAACGCTCTGCGAGGAACTACCGCTGCTGCGGGCGCCACACACGGCAGGCAGCCTGCTCGCCCGAGGCGTGGTCGCGCGGCGCATGCAGGCCGCGGTCGCGCCCCATGCCGGCAGCCATTTCATCACCCCGATGGCCGCGGTGGCCGGCGCCGTGGCGGACGAGATCCTGGTGGCGATGCGCGCAGCGGTGCCGCTCGACCGCGCCTTCGTCAACAATGGCGGCGACATCGCCCTCTATCTGGCCGAGGGCGAGGATTTCGCCATCGGCCTGGTCGACCGCCCCGACAGGCCGAGCCTGTTCGCCCGCAGCCATGTGCGGGCAGGCGAGGGCATTGGCGGCATCGCTACCTCCGGCTGGCGCGGACGCAGCTTTTCGCTCGGTATCGCCGATGCCGTCACCGTGCTGGCCGGCAATGCCGCGGTAGCCGATGCGGCGGCCACCATCATCGCCAATGCCGTCGACCTGCCCGGCCATTCCGCCATCCAGCGGGTGTCGGCGTCTTCCCTACAGCCCGACAGCGATCTCGGCGAACGCCTGGTGACGCGCGCCGTCGGACCTCTCGCGGATGGGGATATCGCCATGGCCCTGCGGGCGGGGGAAGCGAAGGCTCGCAGCCTGCTCGACAGCGGGCTGATCCGTGCCGCTGCCCTCCATCTTGCCGGCGTCACCACGCTGGTGTCGACTGCCAACACTCTGCTGCAACCGAAAGCCGCCTGACATGTCCGAGATCGTCCTGCGCAAGCGCGCCGTCATCGTCGAAGAGATTTTCCACGAAGGCGGTCCCGTGAGTGCCATGCCCCTGAAGCGTGGCGCCATTCTGAGCGTGATCCACAACCCCTTTGCGGGGCGCTATGTCGAGGAGATTGCGCCCTTCATGGAGGAGTTGAAGCCACTCGGCGTCGAGATGGCCGCCGCCTTGCTGGCGGCGCTTGGCGGCAAGGCCGGGGATGTCCAGGGATACGGCAAGGGCGCCATCGTTGGCGCCGCCGGCGAACTCGAGCATGGCGCGCTCTGGCATGTGCCCGGCGGCTATGCCATGCGCGAGATTCTCGGGGACGCCAAGGCGATCGTGCCGTCGGCCAAGAAGCTCGGCGGCCCCGGCACGCGGCTCGACGTGCCCGTCACCCATATCAACGCCTCCTATGTGCGCAGCCATTTCGACGCCATGGAGGTGGGGCTCGCCGATGGACCGAAGGCCGACGAACTCCTGCTCGTCCTGGTGATGACCACGGGCGCACGCATCCACGCCCGCGTCGGCGGCCTCGCGGCCAAGGACGTGAAGGGCGTGGACGGTCTGCGCTGAGGCATCGTCCGGAAATAACTGAAGCGCCACCTTTGTCATGCCCGGGCATGACCCGGGCATCCAGAAGTCCCGCCTTCGATGTCTGGAAAGGGGCCCTGGATTGCCGGGTCAAGCCCGGCAATGACAAAGGTCGAGCCAATTCGATTCACCTGTTGACCGGCGAGACCTAACTCTGCTCCGGAAAGGACCGTCATCATGCCAGCCAGCATCCGCAAGCTCGTCACCTTCGTCGAGGAAGTGCGCCGCGAGATGGATCGTCCCATCGAGCCGCCGGTCAGGCGCGCGGCTGCGATTGCCGTGATCGCCAATCCCTTCGCCGGCCGCTATGTCGAGGATCTCACGCCGTTGATGGAGATCGGCGAGGAGCTCGGCGCCTTGCTGACCGAGCGTGCCGTCGCCGCCCTCGGCATCGAGGGGACAGCTGCCGAGAGTTATGGCAAGGCTGCGGCCGTGGGCGAGAATGGCGAACTCGAACATGCCGCCGCCATCCTTCATCCGAAAATGGGCACGCCGGTGCGCAAAGTGCTCGGCAAGGGCGCGGCCCTGATCCCGTCCGCCAAGAAGCGCTGCGGCCTCGGCGGCGTGCTCGACGTGCCGCTCGGCCACAAGGACGCGGCCTATGTGCGCAGCCATTTCGATGCCATGGAAGTGCGCGTTCCCGACGCGCCGCGCGCCGACGAGATCCTGGTCGCGATCGTCGTCACTGACAGCGGGCGCCCTTTGCCGCGCGTCGGCGGCCTGACCAAGGCCGAGATCAAGGGCGAGGACGGCTTGCGCTGAGGGATCCGGCAACTGTAGTTGAGCGAGTGTCATGCCTTGAAGGGGGTCTGATCTCGCACGATGGCATTGAGAGTGACGAGAATCTTTCGGGCCAAGGCGATGAGAGCCAGTTTTGGTGGCTTTCCGGCTTGTCGCAATGCGCGGTAAGTCTCAGCGAAGAGGGATTTGGACCGGCTGGCTGAAACGGCGGCCATGTAGAGGGCCTGTCGCACGCGTCGTCTTCCGCCTCTGATCTGGCGTGTGCCGCGCATAAGGCCGCTATCGCGATTGAAGGGGGCCAGGCCTGCCAAGGCGGCGATGGTCTTGGACGAGCGTTGGCCGAGTTCGGGCAGGAGAGCCAGCAGGGTCGTGGAAATGACCCTGCCGATGCCTGGTGTTGAGCACATCAGCCGGCGCCTTTGCTCGAGGCTGTCATGTCGAGCAATGAGGAGGGAGATGTGCTGGTCGAGGCTGGCAATGGCCGCCTCCAGCCAGGCAAGATGATCCAGGAGGCTGTCTCGGATCTGGGCCATGTCGGCTTGAGCCAGGCGTGTCAGTTCCTGCTTGCGGGTGGCGACGAACTGGTCGCGGCGTTTGTGCAGCAAGGCCAGTTGTTGGCGATGAGGATCATCGGCCGGATCGGCTTGCAGGTTGAGGCACTGAGCCATGGCGGCGAGCATGCGCGCATCGATGGCGTCGGTCTTGGCCAGCAGGCCGATGGATTTGGCAAAGTCGCGGGCTCGGGCTGGATTGACGCGAACAAAGGGCAATTGCAGGCTCGTCAAAGCAGAGCGTAGCGACCCATCATAAGACCCGGTCGCCTCGAAGACGATGAGCTTGATCGGATCGGCTTGCAGCAGCTCGAAGGTTGAGATGATCGCCTGCGCCGTGTTGTCGATGCGTTCGACATGCTGGGTGATGGCATTGAAAATGTCGAGATGGTGCTTGGAGACATCGATCCCGATGAAGCCAGGGTGTATGATCATCGCGCCTATCCCTGTGCTACGAGGTCCGGTGGTGCGGCCTCGATCAACTGTTCAGGTTGGGTACTGCAACGCGGGCGAGGACCAAGCCGGAAAACGGCCTCAAGGGGCCTGGGTGCACACGGTCTCTCGCCCGCACCAATCCTGACACAGTCTAACTACACAGGGTGCACGGGCATCTTGCTCGTTCTTCCGATCCTGCGAGTGCTGCGTTTCCAAGAACGGGCAAGATGCCCGTGCACCCGAGACTCGCTGTTCAAGACACCTTGACGCCGCCTCGCCCGATCTGTTCCCTGGGGCATTGCCGACGGCTCTGCTTCGGCCGACGGTCCGGCGCAGGCAGCGACAGGGAGCTTCGAGGATGCGGTTTTCACTCCGGCCGATGCTTGCCGGTCTTGCCTTTGTGCTGGTCGGGTGCACGGCTCTCTCCGCTCCTGCTTGGGCGGACAAGCGCATCGCCTTGGTGATCGGCAATTCGGCCTATCGCAACACCGTGCCGCTGCCCAATCCCCGCAACGATGCCACCGACGTCGCCAAGGCCCTGAAGGCGGTCGGCTTTACGGTGGTCGAAGGCTATGACCTCGACAAGCGCGGCATGGACGATGCCTTCAGGCGTTTCGCCAACGAGGCCGAGGGCGCCGATGCGGCGCTGTTCTATTATGGCGGCCACGGTTTCCAGTTCCAGGGCTCGAACTATCTGATGCCCGTCGATGCCAAGCTGACCGGCGTCGGCGATGTCAATTACGAGATGGCGCGGGTCGACGACATCCTCAACGACCTGCAGCGCGCCAACGGCGTGCGCATCGTCATGCTCGATGCCTGCCGCGACAATCCCCTGGCCCAGCAGCTTTTGTCCAAGGCGAGTCCGACGCGTTCGATCGGCATCAGCCGCGGCCTCGCGCGCATCCAGCAGACGGCCGGCAGCGTGATCGCCTATTCCACCCAGCCCGGCGCCGTCGCCGCCGATGGCGGCGGCCGCAACAGCCCCTTTGCCGCGGCCTTTCTGGGGGAGGTCGGCAAGCCTGGGGTCGAGATTGGTGCCTTGTTCCGCCGTGTCGCCGCCAATGTCTACAAGGCCACCAATGAGCGGCAACTGCCCGAGGTGACCTTCTCGCTGCTCGGCGATTTCTATTTCGCGGGCGGCGCTGCGGCGCCCACCCCGGTGCCGCCTGTATTGCCCACGCCTGCACCACAGACGCCCGTACCCGCGCCACTCGACGCTGCTGCCCAGGCTGCGGTGGAAGGATGCGACAAGATGGCGGCTTCGCCACAGGACATGGACCGCCCCTCCGGCGTGCCCGGTGTCGAGTTCAACCGCATCCAGCCCCGCCTGGCCGTCGAAGCCTGCCGGGCGGCCCTGGCCGCCGCTCCCGAGGATCGGCGCGTGCAGTTCCAGCTGGCGCGGGCGCTCGATGTCGCCGGCAGCGATGCCGAGGCGCGGGACCTGCTGACCAAGGCCGCCGCCGCGGGCTCGGTCTCGGCCATGTCGGACCTGGCCCTGATGCTGGAGACGGGCGAGGGCGGCCCCATGGATCTGCCGCGTGCCGTGGCCCTGTTCGACCAGGCCGCGGCGGCCGGCAATATCTCGGCTATGCGCAATATCGCCATCGAGTTCGAGAATGGTACCGGCCGCCCGCGCGATGCCGTGCAGGCGGCGCAATGGTACCGGAAGGCCGCCGACACCGGCGATCCGCAGGCGATGGGCTTCCTGGCCGTGCTCTATCTGCAGGGCACGGGCGTGCCCAAGAATGCTGGAGAGGCGCGCCAATGGATCGACAAGCTCGTCGAGACCGAGCACACCCAGACCATGCTGCGGGTCGGCTATGTGCTGCTCGGCCAGACTGGAGCGGTGAAGGATTTCGCCACGGCCCGCAAGCTGTTCCAGCGTGCGGCCGAACTGGGCGATGGCGACGGCAACGTCATGCTCGGGAACATGGCGGCCAACGGCATTGGCGGGCCGCGCGATTTCGGCAGGGCCACGGATTTCTTCGAGAGGGCCGCGGCGATCGGCAACCTCAATGCCAAGGCCAGCCTGATACCGTTCCTGATGGCGGGGGCTGGTGGCATCAAGCGCGATCCCGGCAAGGCGGCCGACTACGGCCTGGAAGCCTTGAGGGGCGGCTCGCCGGTGGCCCGCGGTCTCCTGATCGACAAGGCCTCGACCTCGCTTACGCCGCAGCTGCGCAAGGCCGTCGAGCAGCGGCTGGCCAAGGCCGGCCTGCTCAATCGCGCCCCGGACGGCAGCTACGGGGCCGACACGTTGGCAGCCCTGCAGGCCTTCGTGCTGGCGAAATAGGCCTCTTCGATGGCAGATAGGGCCTGTTTCTGACGATACAGGCAGGAATCGCAGGTCATGTCATCAACAGGACAGCAATCCCCAACAGGAACTGTCCCATGCGTCTGCGTCTTGCCCTAGCCGCCCTCATCGCGAGCGCCACCCCGGTCCTGGCCGCCGACCTCGGCTACACCACCGCCGAGCCGATCGCCCCGGTGGTGCCCTATAGCTGGACCGGCTTCTATGTCGGTGCCCATGCCGGGGCCGTGTTCGGCAATGCCAGGATCAGTGCCGACATCGGCGGCTATCGTCAGAATTTCAACGACGTCGGTTTCATCGGCGGCCTGCATGCCGGCTACAATTACCAGTTCGAGAACAATGTGGTGGTCGGGCTGGAAGGCGACATCGACTACACCTCCCTGTCGAAGACGCGCCACAGCGTCGCCGGTGCCGTCCCTTATAGCGTCCGCTTCAAGAGCGACTGGCAGGGCTCGATCCGCGGGCGGGTCGGCTATGCCTTCGACCGCTTCCTGCCTTATCTGACCGCCGGCGTCGCCTTCGCCAACCAGAAATACAACGTCAACGCCCCCGGCCTCGGGGCTTTTTCGGCCAGTACCACCCGGGCCGGCTGGACCGTCGGCGCCGGCCTCGAATATGCGCTCAACGACAATTGGTCGGTGCGCGGCGAGGTGCGCTACAGCGATTTCGGCAAATGGCGGATCCGGGCGGCCAATCCAGGCAAGGTCCGTTTCCACGAGACCACGGCCCTGCTCGGCGTGAGCTACAAATTCTGAAGGCGAGGGGCCGGACAGGCGATGATCGTGGCGTGATCCCACCAGGGATTGCGGCGGATACGGTGATCCACGATGTCGAATCCGGCCTCACCCAATTCGGCCAGGAGTGCCGGCAGCGGCCTGAGAGTACGGCTTGGAACGCCGCCGTCGACAAGGCATTGGCGTTCCACGTCATAGCGGGCACACGCTTCGGGCGAACGCGGCGGGCCGCACATGGTACTGGCGATGAAGATGCCGCCTGGCTGCAGAATGCGGCGAATTTCCGCCAGGCAAAGGCTGCGATCCGCGCCGATCAGGCAGTGCAGGCAGGCGCCGTCGAAGACCAAAGCGAAAGATGCCGCGTCGAAATCGGGCATGGTGCGCACATCACCCCGGATGAAATGGCCAGCAAGCCCGGCGGCCTCGAAGGTTTCATGGGCCCAGTCGATGGCCGTTGGCGAGATATCGATGCCGTGCACCCGATAGCCGCGTTCGGCCAGCAGCAGGGCTGCCATGGCGGCATTGCCGCAGCCGAGTTCGAGGGCAGGGCACGGGGCAGGCGGCAGGAGATCGGATCGATGGAGGTCGTCCAACATCGCAGCGAGCTTCAGCCGATTGCCGGCATGACAATCTCCGGCCCAACCCGGCAGGCCGGCGGCGCGCAGGTCCCGGTATCGTTTCTCGTAGTCCTGCATGCTTACCCGGAGGCTCGACCTTCCGCCGTGTTTACGTCAAACTTCGCGCTGACCTCAGGGAAGCAAGCGTGAGTCTGGGGGAATCATGAAGAGCATTCATGGCCTGATTGCCATCACATTCATCGCGACCCTGGGGATTCTTGCAACCGGTCCGAACGGCTCGGCTTGGGCCGCCGGGACCTGCGAGCACCGGGCCGCGCCGGCCGGGGCAAGCGGCAAGCGGGTGGCTGTCATCGTCGGCAATGGCGGCTATGGCAATGGCATTCCAGCCCTGCTCAATCCGTCCAGGGACGCCGAGGCTGTCGCCAAGGCGATGGGGGCGCTCGGCTTCGAAATCTTCCTCGCCGGTGATGCCGACAGCGCGAGCCTGCAGAACTGCCTCGCCACCGCCTATGCCGGCGCGGTCGGGGCCGATGTGGCGATGTTCTATTATTCCGGCCACGGCATCCAGATCAAAGACGAGAACTATCTGGTGGCCACCGATGCCACCTCGAAGGATCTCCAGCATGGCTTCGTGCCGGTGCAGCCGATCGTCGACACGCTGCAGAAAGGCGCCAAGGCGACCCTGGTCTTCCTCGATGCCTGCCGCAACAACCCGATGGCCGAGGGCGGTCAGGCCGGGCTTTCGGTCTCGACCGGGCGCGGCCTCGCCCGGGTCGAGGGGGCGGGAGCCACGGCAGCGCCGGGCGCCGTGCAGGCGCGCGGGCTGATGGTGGCCTATGCCACCTCGCCCAATGCGGTGGCGCTGGACGGCAAGGGCGAGCTCAGCCCCTTCACCGGTGCCTTCGTCAAGGCGGTCGGCACCTCCGGCTATTCGATCCAGCGCATCATGAGCGACGTCACCAAGGCGGTGGGGGAAGAGACCGATTGGGCCTAGACGCCCTGGATGAAATCCTCCCTGACCGACGAACTCAAGCTCGGCGGCGGCCAGACCCTGGCCGAGGCCCAGTCCGTCTCCAACAATCATGCCACCCGTTCGCTGGAACTGCTCTACCAGGACAGTGACAAGCAGGCGGCGATCATCGAGGCGCTGAAGGGACTGCCCTCCCAGTCGGACGATACTGCGCTGAAGCGCTTTCCCAAGGCCTATCTGGCGCTCTACACCGCCGTTCAGAGCCGCCAGATCAAGCTGCCCGTCGACACGGGCAAGACCATTCTCTGGACTGCTGTCTCGCCGCTGGACCGCGTTGGCCTCCTGGCGTCCAGTGCCGACTACCAGTCCGGCGAACTCGATTTGTGGTCGACGGACAAGGGCAAGATCGTGGCGAGGCTGGCTCTTGAGACGGGCGCCCGCAATCTGCTGTTCAGCCCACACGGCAAGTTCCTCGCCGTGAGCTCCTCCGGCAAGGTCTCGGTCTTGAACGGGCTTGATGGCACCAAGCTGTTCGACCTGCCGCGCGAAGGCGCGGTCTCCATGATGGATTTCAGTCCGGATGAGAGCCGTCTGCTGCTGGCGGGCGACAATTCCGGGTTCCTGACGGTCATTGACGTCGCCACGGGCAAGCCCATGATCCGGATCAAGGAAAGTGCGCTTGGCCTTGGCAAGGTCAACGCCTCGAAAGTGGCTTCCGCCGTCTTCGGCGGCAATGATGCGATCTGCCTCAGGCTTCAGGCCGACCTGATCCGTGCGCAGAAGGCACCCGGCGGGAATGCGGTGGCGATCTTCGATCTGCGCGAGAGCCGCACCACCCATCTGCGCTCGATCGATGCATCCATTGAGCGCGTGTTGTGCGATCCCACACGCAAATATCTGATCGGCGCTTCTTCCATCGGCTTGGGCGATGGGCTCCTGGAAATCTGGGATCTCGCCCGCGATGAGATGACCGAAGTCAAGACGACGAACGAGAAGGTCGACGGGCTCGATCCAAGCGGGCGCTATGTCCGGACGACTGATCTGAGCGGGCGCAAGGGCGGCTTTGTGTATGAACTCGCCACCGGCAGGAAGGTGAGCCTTGCCGCCATTCCTGACGGGTTCCAGAATTCCGGGCCCCTCGTCTACAATATGTCGGGCGGGGTCGTCGGCCTGGACATGACCTCGAATCCCTGGCGCGACTGGCCGGATGAGAGCCTGTTCGGACCAAGCCTGGTGCAGAAGGCCGAGGCGGGATTGACCCCGCCGCAACGCCAGGAAGTCGCACGCGACCGGATCACCTTCGCCGAGGTTGCCACCGCACCGTAGAGCGACGCCGGCGTGGACCTTGAGCCGATTTCGGCTAGGGTTCTTCCGCAGACGGCCATTTGTTTTCGGGGTGACACCAGGAGGCAGCATGGAAAACGACATTTACACCACGGCCCTGCTCGCTCTGGGTGGCCTGTTCATAGGCCTGGGGTTGGTGATTGCCATTCTGTGGGGTTCGGCGGCCTGGGAGAGGCGGCGCCTTTCCAGACGGCGCCGCTTGCGCCCGCTCTCTTTCGCTTTTGCGGCATCGGAGTGGGACGCCAGCGACACCGATGCTCCGGTCGGCAGCGGGGATGGCCATGGCGGCTGCGGGCATGGCGACGGAGGGCATTGAGGCAATTGTGCTGGGACCAGCGCTTGCGACGGCCAGGCCGGTCCTGCGCCTGCCTGGGGTGGCGGGTTTCGAGCCATGGCCATGGAGGCTGCGACGCGCTGCGCCATCGGGGTCTAAGAGGAACTGGGATGGCAGGAGATCGTCCATGTCATCCACCCCGGCAACCAGGCCTCCATCGCTGAGACCAGAAGGCTCGGCTCGGAGCGGTGGGGCTCGACCGAGTTGCCCCGCCCTACAGCGGTACCCTCTGCGAACTCTACGGGCAGCGGCGCGGATAGGGGTTCCGGCGCGCGGGGGCAGGAACAAACTTCGCGCTCAAAGGTTTCATTTTTTTACGATCATATCTTGACGTTAACGTAAACTGAATATATCTCCCGGTCATCTGCAAAGCAGGGGTCTCCGATGTCACTGAGCGAGATGGCATTCGCCGAAGAAGCAACCGACCCGCGCAAGGGTGGACAACGCAAGGAGCAGTTCACCATCCACGAATTGGTCACCGAATTCGAGGTGACCTCGCGTACCCTGCGTTTCTATGAAGAGAAGGGCCTGCTGATCCCCACCAGGCGGGGGCAGGAGCGCATCTATTCCCGTCGCGATCGCGCACGCCTCAAGCTCGTCCTGATGGGCAAGAGCGTCGGCTTCTCGCTCGAGGAGGTCAAGTCGATGCTCGACCTCTACGATCTCGGCGATGGCCAGGCCACGCAGCTGCGCGTCGCCCTCGAGCGGTTCGAGGAGAAGCTCGCCGAGCTCGACCGTCGCCGCCGCGACATCGACCACGCCTATGCCGAACTCAGCCATGCGCGCGACATCGTGCGCGGTCGTCTCGGCCGCCAGCAGAAATAATTCAACAGGAGCAGACCGATGCCCAGCTACAAGGCTCCCGTGGAGGATGTGATGTTCCTCCTCAACGACGTGCTCGACATCAACAAATACAACAATCTCCCCGGCTTCGAGGACGTCTCGCCCGAGACCGTGGGCGCTATTCTCGGCGAAGGCGCCAAGATGTGCGAGGAGTTGCTGCAGCCTCTCAATGCCAGCGGCGACCGTGAAGGCTGCATCCGTTCCGACGACGGCACGGTGACGACGCCGGATGGTTTCAAGCCGGCCTACCAGGCCTACCGCGAAGGCGGCTGGGTCGGCTTGCCGGCCCCGGCGGAATATGGCGGCGCCGGACTGCCGGCGGTGCTCAACTCGGTCATGCAGGAATTCGTCTCGGGCGCCAATCTGGCTTTCGGCATGTATCCGGGCCTGACCCAGGGCGCCATCGCGGCTTTGCTCGAGCATGGCAGCGACGCGCAGAAGCAGACCTATCTGCCCAAGATGATAGCCGGCGAATGGACCGGCACCATGAACCTCACCGAGCCGCATTGCGGCACTGATCTCGGCCTGATCCGCACCAAGGCCGTGCCCGCCGGCGATGGCTCCTACAAGATCTCCGGTACCAAGATCTTCATCTCCGCCGGCGAGCATGACCTCGCCGACAATATCGTGCATCTGGTGCTCGCCCGCATCGAGGGCGCGCCGGCGGGTACCAAGGGCATCTCGCTGTTCGTCTGCCCGAAACGTCTCGTCAATGCCGACGGCTCCCTCGGCGCCGGCAACAAGGTCTCCTGCGGCAAGATCGAGGAGAAGATGGGCATTCACGCCAATGCGACCTGCGTGATGAACTACGAAGAGGCGACCGGCTATCTCGTCGGTGTCGAGAACAAGGGCCTCGCCGCCATGTTCGTGATGATGAACGAGGCGCGGCTGGCCGTCGGCATGCAGGGCCTGGCGCTCGGCGAGGTCGCCACCCAGAATGCCGCGGTCTATGCCCGCGAGCGTCTGCAGGGCCGGGCGCTCACCGGTGCCAAGGAGGCCGACAAGGCGGCCGATCCCATCATCGTGCATCCCGATGTCCGCCGCACCCTGATGACGGCCCGCGCCCTCAACGAAGGCGGCCGCGCTCTGGCGCTCGCCACCGCGCTGCAGGCCGATATCCATCGCCGTTCGCCCGATGCGCCCGCCCGCCAGGCCGCCGACGATCGTCTCGGCCTGCTGACCCCGATCGTCAAGGCCATCCTCACCGAAAACGGCCTGCAGAATGCGATCAATAGCCAGCAAATGTTCGGCGGCCACGGTTATATCGCCGAGGTTGGTGTCGAACAGTTCGTGCGCGACGCCCGCATCACCCTGATCTATGAAGGCGCCAACGGCATCCAGGCCCTCGACCTCGTCGGCCGCAAACTGCCGCGTGACGGCGGCCGTGCCATGATGGCCTATCTCGGGGAATTGAACGGTTTCCTCAAGGCCCATGAGGCGGACGAGGCCCTCAAGCCCTATATTGCGCCCCTGAAGGCTTCGGCCGGCCATCTGCAGCAGGCGACGATGTGGCTGATGCAGAATGCCCTGGCCAAGCCCGACAATGCCGGCGCGGCTTCGACCGATTACCTGCATCTCTTCGGCCTGGTGGCGCTCGGCTATATGTGGGCGCAGATGGCCAAGGCAGCGTTGGCAATGGGAGAGAGCGATTTTGCGAAGAACAAGCTGATTACGGCGAAATTCTTTGCCGATCGGTTGCTGCCGGAAACCGGACTGCGCCTGGCCCGCGTCACCGCCGGTGCCGGCGACGTGATGGCCCTGTCGGCCGAGGCGTTTTGATCGGAGCGCGGACATCTTGTCCGCCCTTGCAGGCCAGATAATCTGATGGGGAAGAGCGGACAGGATGTCCGCGCTCCCAGGGAGAGACCCAATGAGCGAAGCCTTCATCTACGACGCCGTGCGCACACCGCGCGGCAAGGGCAAGGCCGACGGCGCCCTGCATGAGGTCACCAGCCTGTCGCTGGCGAGCCAGACGCTGCGGGCCGTGGCCAAGCGCAACGAACTCCCCGAGAATGCGGTTGAGGACGTCATCCTCGGCTGCGTCGATCCGATCGGCGAGGCCGGTGGCGACATCGCCCGTATCGCCGCGCTGCATGCCGGTCTTGGCGAGAAGGTGCCGGGCGTGCAGATCAACCGTTTCTGCGCCTCGGGCCTGGATGCGGTGAACCTGGCGGCCGGCCAGATCGCCGGGGGCCAGAAGGATCTCGTCGTCGCCGGCGGCGTCGAGAGCATGTCGCGCATCGGCATGATGGCCTCGGGCGGCGCCTGGGCGCTCGATCCCTCCAGCGCGGTGCCGACCTGGTTCATGCCCCAGGGTATTTCAGCCGACCTGATCGCCACCAAATATGGCTTCTCGCGGGACGACGTCGACGGCTATGCGGTTGAGTCGCAGCGCCGCACCGCCCAGTCCTGGAGCGAGGGGCGCTTCGCCAAGTCCGTCATCGCCGTCAAGGACATCAACGGCCTGACTATCCTGGACAAGGACGAGCATATGCGCCCTGCTACCACCATGCAGTCCCTGGCCGCCCTCAACGCCTCTTTCGTGCAGATGGGCGAGATGGGCGGCTTTGACGCCGTCGCGGTGCAGTCGCATCCGGAGGTCGAGAAGGTCAGCCACGTCCACCACGCCGGCAATTCCTCCGGCATCGTCGACGGTGCTTCCGCTGTGCTGATCGGTTCGGCCGAGGCCGGCAAGCGTTTCGGCCTCAAGCCGCGGGCCCGTCTCCGGGCGGCGGCCTCGATCGGCTCGGATACCGCCCTGATGCTGACCGGCCCCGTCGACGTCACCGAGCTCCTGCTGCGCAAGGCCGGCATGAGCAAGGCGGACATCGACCTCTTCGAGATCAACGAGGCCTTTTCCTCGGTCGTGCTGCGCTACATGCAGGCCTTCGATCTCGATCCAGCCAAGGTCAATCCCTGCGGCGGCGCGATCGCCATGGGCCATCCGCTCGGCGCCACCGGTGCGATGATCCTGGGCACCGCCCTCGATGAACTCGAGCGTACCGGCAAGTCGACAGCCCTGATCACGCTGTGCGTTGCCGCCGGCATGGGCGCCGCCACCATCATCGAGAGGGTGTGACCTCTTTTCCTTCTCCCCTTGCGGGTGCCGTCAACTCTCTTGAGTTGACTTGAGGTGCCCCGAAGGGGCGGATGAGGGGTCTTGCGGCCGTTCATCCGGAATCGAATGAGCCCTCGAAACCCTGAGAGGTTTCGTCCACCCCTCATCCGGCGCTGCGCGCCACCTTCTCCTGCAAGGGGAGAAGGAAATTGGCTGGAGCCATCTCATGAACCTCACCAATTTCCGCTTCGATGTCGACGGCGACGGCATCGCCCTCGCCACCTGGGACATGCCGGGCCGCTCGATGAACGTCATCACCGTGGAGGTGATGGAAGAACTCGGCCAGATTCTGGAGCGCGTCACCGCCGATGCCGCCATCAAGGGCTGCGTCATCGCCTCGGGCAAGGACGCCTTTTCCGGCGGCGCCGATCTCACCATGCTCGAGGGCATGGGCCAGCGTTACGCCAAGGCGCGGGCCGAGCTCGGCGAAGACAAGGCGATGGAGACCTTCTTTGCCGAGAGCCGCTTCCTGTCGCAGCTCTATCGCCGCATCGAAACCGCAGGCAAGCCCTTCGCCGCCGCCATCAACGGCGTCTGCCTGGGCGGTGCTTTCGAACTCACCCTGGCCTGCCACTATCGCGTCGGCGCCTCCGACAATGACAAGGCCCGCGTCGGCTTGCCTGAAGTCAAGGTCGGCCTGTTCCCCGGTGCCGGCGGCACCACCCGCGTGTCCCGCCTGATGAAGCCGGACCAGGCCCTGCAGATGCTGCTCAAGGGCGACCAGCTGCGCATCGGCCAGGCTCAGAAGATGGGCCTGCTGCACGCTGTCGCCCCGCGCGAGGAGCTGGTTGCCAAGGCCAAGGATTGGATCAGGGACGGCGGCTCGCCCGTGGCGCCCTGGGATGTCGAAGGCTTCCGCCTGCCCGCAGGCCCGGTCTATTCGAAGGCCGGCATGATGGTATTCCCGCCGGCCAACGCGCTCTATCGCCGCGAGACCTACGACAATTATCCCGCGGCCCGCGCCATCCTGCAGACGGTGTATGAGGGCCTCCAGCTGCCCTTCGACCGCGCGCTGACGGTGGAATCGCGCTATTTCGCCCATGTGCTGCGCTCGACCGAGGCGCGCTCGATGATCCGTACCCTGTTCGTCTCCATGCAGGAGCTCAACAAGGGCGCGCGCCGTCCGGCCCTGCCGCCGTCGAACCTCAAGCGCGTCGGCGTGGTCGGCGCCGGTTTCATGGGCGCGGGCATCGCCTATGTCTCGGCTTTGGCCGGGCTCGACGTGGTGCTGGTCGATCGCGACCAGGAAGCCGCCGACAAGGGCAAGGCCCATTCCGACGGTCTGATCACCGGCCAGATCAAGAAGGGCCGCGCCTCGATGGCGGACAAGGAAGCCCTACTCGGCCGCATCACCGCCACGGCCGATTTCGGTGCGCTGGCCGGCGTCGACCTCATCGTCGAGGCCGTGTTCGAGGATCGCACCGTCAAGGCCGAGGTGATCAAGAAGATCGAGGCGGTGATCGGCAAGGACACCATCTTCGCTTCGAACACGTCGACGCTGCCGATCTCCTCGCTGGCCGAGAACTCGGCCCGACCCGAGCAGTTCATCGGCGTGCATTTCTTCTCGCCTGTTGACAAGATGCTGCTGGTCGAGGTGATCAAGGGTGCCAAGACCGGCGACAAGGCCATTGCCGTCGCGCTCGACTTCGTGCGCGCCATCCGGAAGACGCCGATCCTGGTCAATGACGGCCGCGGCTTCTTCGCCAATCGCTGCGTGCTCAACTATATCCGCGAAGGCCATCTGATGCTGGGCGAGGGCGTGCCGCCGGCGATGATCGAGAATGTCGCCCGGGCCGCCGGCATGCCGGTCGGGCCGCTCTCGCTCAATGACGAGGTCGCGATCGACCTGGCCTGGAAGATCCTGCAGGCCACCAAGAAGGACCTTGGCGAGGCCGCCGTCGATCCGGCGCAGGAGAAGCTGCTCGACGCCCTGCTCAACCAGCATGGCCGCCTCGGCCGCAAGAACGGCAAGGGCTTCTACGACTATCCGGCCGGCGCCTCCAAGCGGCTATGGCCGGGCCTGTCGGACCTCCAGGCGGTGAAGCTCGATCCCGATACCATCGACCAGAAGACGCTGAAGCACCGTTTCCTGGTGGTCCAGGCGCTGGAAGCAGCCCGCACGGTGGAGGACGGCATCATCACCGACATGCGCGAAGCGGATGTCGGCTCCATCCTCGGCTTCGGCTTTGCGCCCTTCACGGGGGGAGCCCTGTCCTATATCGACGGCGTGGGCAGCAAGGCCTTCGTGGCTCTGTGCGACAAGCTCGCAGCCGCCTATGGCCCGCGCTTTGCGCCCAATAAGCTGCTGCGCGACATGGCCGTCAAGGACGAGCGTTTCTATCAGCGCTTCAAGCCTGAAAAGAAGGCGGCGTAAGGTTGTGGGGAGTGTCGACCAGGAGTCCGTGCTTCGGAGCGCGGACTTCTCAGCGACATGTCTTCATGTCGCGATGTCCGCATCTTTGAACCACAGAGCTAGCAGAAAGAGGCGGACAGGATGTCCGCGCTCCAAACTTACCGCAGTCCCTTCTTGATCTGCCGGATCAGGCCGGGGCCTTTGTAGACCAGGCTCGAATAGAGCTGCACCAAGGTGGCGCCGGCCGCGAGCTTGGCTTTGGCGGTCTCGGCCGAATGGATGCCGCCAACCCCGATCAGGGGGAAGCGGCCGCCGACGCGCCGGGCCGTCTCGGCCAGGACCTGGGTGGAAAGCTCGAACAGTGGGGCCCCCGACAGGCCGCCGGCTTCCTTGGCCGTCTCGCTCTCCCTCAGCGTCTCCGGCCGCGATATCGTGGTGTTGGAGACGATCATGCCGTCGAGCTTGTGGGCGAGCGCCCGGTCGACGATGTCGTCGAGCTCGAACATGGTGATGTCGGGCGCGATCTTGAGAAGCAGCGGTCGGCGCGGCCCGATGAGCGCAGCCGTATCGCGCGCCTCCACCGCACGGGCCAGCAACTCGTCGAGCGCCTCGCGCTTTTGCAGATTGCGCAGGCCCGGCGTGTTGGGCGAGGAAATGTTGAGGGTGAAATAGGAGGCGACGGGGGCGAAGACGATGATGCCGGCGGCATAGTCGGCAGCCTTGTCCTCGCTGTCCTTGTTGGCGCCGACGTTGACGCCGAGAATGCCGCGGCCCTTGCGGGCCTTGAGCCGGGCCAGCACGGCGGCATGGCCCTGATTGTTGAAGCCGAAGCGATTGATGACGCCCTCGTCCGCCGGCAGGCGGAACAGGCGGGGGCGGGGATTGCCCTCCTGGGGCCGCGGGGTGACGCTGCCGATCTCCACGAAGCCGAAGCCGAGCCTGAACAGGGGATCGACCACCTCGGCATTCTTGTCGAAGCCCGCCGCCACGCCGACCGGATTGGGGAAATCGAGCCCGAAGGCCTTCACCTGGAGCGAGGCCGGATCGGGCAGGGACGGAGGGATCGGCAGGCTGCGCAGGGCGGAGAGGGTGGCCTCATGCGCCTCTTCGGGATCCATGCGAAACAGGCGGGGGCGGATGAGGGCGAAGGCGGCGCCGATCATGGCTGCTGGCTCGAGAGAAATTCGAGCGGGAAGACATGGCGGCCATCCGCTCCGAGCGGCAGTGGCGCCGTCCATTCGATCAAATCGAGGGGCAGGGCGGCATAAAGGTGGGGGAACAAGGCGCCGCCGCGCGAGACTTCCCATTTGAGGGCTTCGCCGAGCCTGTCGGCTTCGACGGCGGCGAGGACGAGATCGTCCTGGCCGGCGAAATGCCGCGCCGCCGTCTCCTGCGCCGTCTCGGCGGAGGAGAAATGGATATAGCCGTCCTGGACGTCGATGGGGGCGCCGTCGAAACGCCCGGCAGCCTCGGCGTTGCGCCATTGCTGCGCCGTCAGGATCTTGAAAATGAGCGCCATATGTCCTCCAGCCTTTCGCCGCACGTCCTCTACAGGGCCTGAAGACTTTACGAAAGGGCCTGCCGCAGGGCGCCTGCACGGATTTTCCATCGGATACAGGGCTTCGAGGCTTGAATACGCCACGACAATGACGGATTGACGCCTTGTTCATGCCTTTCCCTGAGTGGAAAGCAAATGTCGCAAGCTGCGGTAGCCCTTGCTTAACCCGGCGCTGATATGACTGATCTGATTGTAATGATTTTGGAAGGCTGGGATGGCGCAGGGCCAACGGCGCATGGTTGAGCGGGTCGAACCCCGTTTCGAGCCCGAAAAGGGCGAGGAAGCCGATCAGGGCGATAGTTTCCGCCTGACCCGGGAAGACCGCCCCGCGCCGGTACCGCTGGAGTTGCGCGAGCGCTCGCCCTCCCGCGCCAAGACCGCGCGCTCGAGCAAGGGCTGGAGCCTGTTCGGCGGATCCTCCTCGCGGGGCGGCGGCTCCAACCGTCGTGGCGGCGGGGGCGGCGGCGGCAGTTCGGGAAGCGGGCGCAAGCCCAAGCGCCGGCGCTCCATGCTCTATCGCCTGACCTACTGGTCCTTCCTGCTGTGCATGTGGGGCCTGCTCGGCGTCGGTGGCGTCGTGGCCTGGTATGCCGCCAATTTGCCGCCGATCCAGAATCTGGAAGTGCCTCCGCGCCCGCCCAATGTGAAGATCGTCTCGGCCGACGGCACCGTCATCGCCAATCAGGGCGAAATGGGCGGCGCCGCCATCTCGATCAAGGACCTGCCGAAATATGTGCCGCAGGCCTTCATCGCCATCGAGGACCGGCGCTTCTATTCCCATTACGGCGTCGATCCGCAGGGCCTGGCCCGCGCCGGCTATGTCTATCTCACCACCCACCGCCTGACCCAGGGCGGCTCGACGCTGACGCAGCAGCTCGCCAAGAACGTCTTCCTCACGCCCGAGCGCAGTCTGCGCCGCAAGATCCAGGAAGCCATCCTCGCCGTCTATCTCGAGCGTAAATTCTCCAAGAACCAGATCCTGGAGATGTATATCAACCGCGTCTATTTCGGCGCGGGCTCCTACGGCATCGAGGCCGCGGCGCAGCGCTATTTCCGCAAGCCCGCCAAGGAACTCACCATTGCCGAGGCCGCGACCCTGGCCGGCCTGGTCAAGGCGCCGTCTTCGCTGGATCCAACCAAGAACCCCAAGGGCGCGCATGACCGGGCCCAGCTCGTGCTCGACGCCATGGTCGATACCGGCGCGATCAGCGCGCAGGACGAGAAGACGGCCCTGGCCACGCCCGTCAAGGTTTCCAAATTCGCCGCCCGCTCTTCCGGCAACTATCCGGCCGACTGGATTTCCAACCAGCTCAGCGACCTCACCGGCCCGCTCGACACCGACGTGGTGGTGGAGACCACCATCGATGCCAAGCTACAGAATCTTGCCGAACAGTCCCTGCGCCAGGGCCTCGACAAGTCGGGCGGCAAGCTGCGCGTGAGCCAGGGCGCCCTGGTGGCGATGGATCCCGATGGTGCCGTCAGGGCCATGGTGGGCGGGCGCTCCTATGCGGAGAGCCAGTTCAACCGGGCGATTTCGGCCTATCGCCAGCCTGGCTCCACCTTCAAGCCTTTCGTCTATCTCGCCGCGCTGATGAACGGCGCGACGCCCGATACCGTCCGTGATGACGCCCCGATCACCCTGGCGGGTTGGAGCCCGAAGGACTTCTCGCGCGAATATCGCGGCCCGGTGTCGCTGACCACGGCGCTCGCCCTCTCGCTCAACACGGTAGCGGTGCGCCTGTGCGCCGAAGTGGGGCCGAAGGCAGTGGTCGCCGTCGCCCACAGCCTCGGCATCAATTCCAATCTCGATCCCAATCCCTCCATCGCCCTCGGCACGTCGGAAGTCACGCCGCTGGAGATCACCTCGGCCTATGCCACCTTCGCCAATGGCGGGCGCATGGTGATCCCCTATGTGGTCAAGCGCATCAGGACCGAGAAGGGCAAGGTGCTGTTCCAGCGCCAGGCGCCCGGCAATCAACGCGTCATCGAGGACGACAAGGTCGGCATGATGAATGCGATGATGAGCCAGACCCTGACGGTCGGCACCGCGCGCAAATATGGCCTGCCGGGCTGGCAATCGGCCGGCAAGAGCGGCACCAGCCAGAACTATCGCGATGCCTGGTTCATCGGCTACACCAGCCACATGGTAACAGCCGTCTGGCTCGGCAATGACGATGGCACCTCCACCTCGCGCATGACCGGCGGCAGCCTGCCGGCCCAGATCTGGAACGAGTTCATGCGCGGTGCCCATAAGGGCGTGCCGCCGGCGCCGCTGCCGGGCCGTCCGTGGGTGCGCGAGGCGCCGCCGCCGGAGGACGTCATCGCGCAGCAGCCGCAATTCGACGGCGCACCGGAGGACCAGCCGGTGGCTGTCGAGCCGGTAATGACGGCGAATGCGCCGCGCAACACCGGTCGGCCGATCGCGGACTGGCTGAACCGGGTGCTGGGACGGTAAGTTTTGGGGGGCGGGTCTTCGGACCCGCCTTCTTTGCCTTCAGGCGCTGTGTTTCAGGCGGGTCCGAAGACCCGCCCCCCAAATCACCCCAGATCCATCTCGAACCAGTTGGCCTGATGGCGCGGCCAGCGCCGTGGCGTCACGAAGACCGCATCGAAACGCTGGACCAGCAAGGCGTGATCGGGATGGCGTGCCAGCCAGGCCCGGGCCGCGGTGGCGATGCGTCGCTGCTGGGTGGGCGTGATCGCTTCGAGCGCCATCGCCAGATCTGCGCGTGCCTTCACCTCGACGAAGACCAGCGTGCCGCCGCGGCGGGCGATCAGGTCGATCTCGCCGCCCGGTACCTTGAAGCGTCGGGCGAGCAGGCGGTAGCCCTTGAGGCGCAGCAGCCAGCCGGCCCGTGTCTCGGCATTGAGGCCGACGCGGAAGGCGGCCTGGCGTTCGAGCCTGCTCAAGAGGCCCTGCTGCGGCGCTCCGAGGCCATCTCGACGGCACGGGCATAGACATCGCGCTTGGGCAGGCCGAGGCGGGCCGAAACGGCGGCGGCGGCATCCTTGACCGAAAGCGTATCGAGCGCGGCAGCCAGCGAAGCCTCGATGTCGTCGGCGCTGGCCTTTTCCTCGACCGGCGGTCCCACCACCACCACGATCTCGCCCCGCGGTTCGTCGGCAATGGCAAAATCGGTGGCCAGCGACACGAGCGTGCCGCGATAGACCGTCTCATAGGTCTTGGTGAGCTCCCGTGCCACGCTCGCGGCGCGGTTGCCGAGCGCCGTCGCCATGGCAGCCAGGCTGTCGGCGAGGCGCGGGCCGCTTTCATAGAAGATCAGCGTGGCCGGGATGGTCTTGAGCTCCGCAAGGCGATTGGCGCGCGCGCCGTCCTTGCTGGGCAGGAAGCCTTCGAAGAAGAAGCGATCGGTCGGCAGGCCGGCGACGGCGAGCGCAGCCAGCGCGGCAGAGGGGCCGGGTGCGGCAAAGACGGGAATATTCTCTTCGATGGCCTCGCGCACCAGCTTGAAGCCGGGATCGGAGACCATGGGCGTACCGGCGTCCGAGACCAGGGCAACGCCCTGGCCGCTGGTCAGCCGCTCCAGGATCTGGGGCCGCACGCGGGGGGCGTTGTGGTCGTTATAGGCCAGGAGCTGGGCGCTGATACCATAATGGTTGGTGAGGCGGCTGGTGACGCGCGTATCCTCGCAGACGATGAGATCGGCGGCGGCCAGCGTGGTCAGCGCCCGCAGCGTGATGTCCTGGAGATTGCCGATGGGCGTCGCCACCACATGGAGGCCCGGCAGCAGGGAGGGAGCGGTCAAGCGCTGGCCATGCAGCAAATAGCTGTGTTCGGCGCCGACGATGGAGGGGGAGAAATCTGGACGCATGGGGTCCTGCCTTTGCCGGCCGCGAGTCGCAATCCGCAGCCTGTTCTCCTGTGTAGCTCCTTGAGAATCAAAGGCAAGTTGATCTTCCGGCCGGGGTGATCAAGATAGAGGCATTACGCCATCAAGAGAGAGATTTCATGAAGCCCGGCCCGAACGACGTCCTGTTGGTGATCGACGTGCAGAATGATTTCTGCCCGGGTGGGGCGCTGGCCGTGCCCGACGGCGATTCGGTGGTGCCGGATATCAACCGGATGGCCGTGGATTTCGCCCATTGCGTGCTGACGCAGGACTGGCACCCGCCCGGCCACTCCTCCTTCGCCTCCAGCCATCCGGGCAAGGCGCCGTTCACCACGACGACCATGCCCTATGGCGAGCAGACGCTCTGGCCTGATCACTGCATCCAGGGCAGCCCGGGAGCCGAGTTCCATCCCGGCCTGGCCCTGCCCAGGGCGGAGATGATCATCCGCAAGGGCTACAATCCCGCCATCGACAGCTATTCGGCCTTCTTCGAGAACGACCGCACGACGCCGACCGGGCTCTCGGGCTATCTCAAGGAACGCGGTCTCGGCCGATTGTTCTGCGTGGGCCTCGCCACCGATTTCTGCGTGCGCTTCTCGGCCGAGGATGCCAGGCGCCTGGGCTTCGAGACCATCGTCGTGCTCGATGCCTGCCGCGGCATCGACCTCGGCGGATCCGTCGCGGCGGGGATTGCCGCGATGCGCGAGGCGGGCGCCACCCTGGTCGACCGGATCTAGGGCGTGTTGGTCTTCTCAGCTCCATTGAGCCCGGCCGGTGGGGCGGTCTGCAGAGCCTGACTCAAGACCAACAACGGAACCGGGAGAAATTCCACCTTTGTCATGCCCGGGATAGGCCCGCTGATGACAAAGGTCGAGGTTCCCGTGACTTCTCGATCAGGCCCTGAAGACCGGCCCACCAGGAATCAATGCGCCTGCGCGGTCGCCGCCGTTTGCGGCATGGCGCGGTGCAGATGTCGGGTCAGCCGCTTCTCCAGCAGGTTCCAAACATGGGCGATGGCGAAGACCATGATCAGATAGAGGATCGCCGTCCACATATAGGCCTGGAAATCGAAGGTGCGCGAGAAGGCAAGGCGGGTCACGCCCATCAGTTCGGGGACTGCCACCAGGGCGGCGACCGAACTCGCCTTGAGCATCAGGATCAGCTCGTTGCCATAGGGGCGCAGGCTCACCATCAGGGCCTGGGGCAGGATGATCTTGCGGAAGATCTGGCCCGAATGCAGGCCGAGGGCGAGGCCTCCCTCGGTCTGGCCCCGCGGCAGCGACTCGATGCCGCCGCGCAGGATTTCGGCCTGGTAGGCGGCGGTGTTCAGGGTGAAGGCGATCACCGCGTAGTAGAAGCCGTCGCGCAGCAGCCACCACAGGCCCAGGTCCTCGAACAGGGATTTGTGGGCGCCGAGAAAGATGCCGAGGCCGTTATAGATCAGATAGACCTGAGCCAGCAGCGGCGTGCCGCGAAAGAAGTAGATATAGCCAAAGGCCAGCCCCCGCAGGACCGAATTGCGCGACATACGTGCCATTGCGATCGGAAAGGACAGCAGGGCGCCCAGCACCATGGCCAGGGCGACCAGCAGCAGTGTCAGGCGCAGGCCGGCCAGGAAACGCGGGCCATAGGTCGCCAGCAGGTCGCTGTTGAGGCCGATATCGCCGACGAGAGCAAGAAATCCGGACCAGAGCGTCTCCATGCTCAGGCCCTCGCCAGCTTCTGGCCGCGATTATAGTGCCTTTCCAGCATTGTCTGGGCGATGCCGGACAGGATGGCCATTACCAGATAGAGCAGGCAGCAGGCCGCGTAGAACAGCAGCGGTTGCTTGGTCGCGAAGACGGCCCTGTTGGTCATGTACATCAATTCGCTGACCGCGATGGCGGAGACCAGCGAGGTGTCCTTGAGGAGCGCCATCCAATTGTTGCCGAGTCCGGGCAGGGCCGTGCGGATCAACTGCGGCAGGATGATCTTGCGGAATGTCACAACGCGGCTGAGGCCCAGTGCCGCCGCGCCCTCGCTTTGTCCCCTGGAAAGGCTGCGCAGGGCGCCGAGCCAGACCTCGCTGGAAAAAGCGCCGAGCACCAGGCCGAGGGCCACGAAACCGGCGGCGAAACCGCTGACCTCGATCTGGATGCCCAGCCCGAGCGCCGCCAGAAGTGTATTGATGGCGGACTGGCCCAGGAAATAGACGATCAGGATGGTGAGCAGTTCGGGCAAGGCGCGGAACAGCGAGGTGTAGATGCCGCAGACGATGCCGAGCCAGATGGGACCGCCATGCTTGGCCATCGCCACGCCGAGCCCGAGCAGCAGGCCGAAAGGCAGGGTACACAAGGCCAGGCCCAGGGTCATCATGGCGCCCTGCAGCAGCGGGGTGCCCCATCCCGTTGCGCCAAATCCCAGAAGTTCCATTCCATGCCCCCGCCGCTGAGCCCTCGGGATATGGCTCTGGCACCGGATTCGGTGCCAGGCCGATCAAAGCGCTGCCAGGTCAGGCCGACAGCTGCATTCGATGCAGCCGGCCAAAAGCGTTTTGTGATTTGGCACAATCGCCAAGAATCGCAAAAACGCGTCTGACCAAAGAGTTAGAGCAAGGCAGCGTTTCCTTTTAAACGCGCTTTGCTCCAGGCCTGACGCGTCTCAGGCGGTGGCGTCAGGGCACCCAGAGGTCGAACGGAAAATATTTCTCGTTCAGCTTCTTGTAGGTGCCGTCGGCGTGAATTTCCTCGATCGCCTTGCTGATGGCGTCGCGAAGATCGGTGTCCTCCTTGCGCACGGCCGCACCGACACCGAGGCCGAAATATTTGACGTACTTCTTGATGTCGATCTCGGCCTTGATCTCGCAGCATTTGCCGGCATCGGATTTGAGCCATTCCATCATGGCGCTCTTGTCGGCTTCCACGGCGTCGATACGTCCGGCGGCGAGGTCGGCATTGGCCTCGTCCTGGGCGGGATAGAGCTTCACCTGGGCGCCGCCGGGGCCGATCTCACCCTCAAGGAAGTTGGAATGGATGGTGGAGGACTGGGTGCCGACGATGGAACTCTTCAGGCCGTCGGCGTCGAAGGATGTGATCTTGCTGTCCTTGGGGGCGACCCAGACGGCCGGCGTCTGGTAGTAGGACCTGGAAAAATCGACCTGTTTCTTGCGCTCGTCCGTGATCGACATCGAGGCGAAGATGGCATCGTATTTGCCGGCCTTCAGGCCGGGAATGATGCCGTCCCAATCCTGGGCAACCACGGTGCATTTGGCTTTCAGCTTCTCGCAGACGGCCTTGGCGATGTCGACGTCGAAGCCGACGATCTCGCCCGACGGCGTCAGGCTGTTGAAGGGAGGATAGGCCCCCTCGGTGCCGATCTTGATGGTCGACCAGTCCTTGGCGTGGGCCATGCCCATGCTGGCCATCAGCGCCAGTGCACCGGCGGCGAATGTTACGAAACGCATAAAACCTCCCTGGGTAGTATCGGAATGCTTCTTGGCTGGTGTCGTGCAAATGTCATCCCGTCGGGCGAATGAAACACCGCCCCCAGGCAAAAGCAATAGGGCTGGGATGGCGCCCGATGGTCGCTTTCGCTTCGTCGCTCTTGCTAAGGCTGGGCGTTTGTGATCACAATTCCAGGATGAGTCACTGGGATCCGTCCGATGAAATCCGTCTATTCCGAGCGTCACAAGGGCCATGCCGGCAATGTCGAACTGGTGGCCGGTGCCATCGTCCCGGCCTTCGAGATGCCCTCGCGCGCCGAGTTCATTCGCGCCCGCATCGACGAGGTCGGGCTCGGCCCGGTGCTGGCACCGCAGACCCATTCGCTCGATGCCGCCCGGCGCGTGCACAAGCCCGATTTCATCGATTTCCTCGGGCGGGCCTATCCGATGTGGAAGGCCGCCGGGCGCGAGGGCACCGCGATGCCCTTCACCTGGCCGACGCGCGGCCTCAGGGGTGACAGGCCGCCGGAATCGATCGAGGCGTTGCTCGGCTATTATTCCTTCGACGCCGGCGCTACCTTCGTGGAGGGGACCTGGGACGCGATCAGATCCTCCTACGAGGTGGCGCTGACCGCCGCCGGACTGGTCAAGGGCGGCGAGAAATCGGCCTTCGCCCTCTGCCGCCCGCCCGGCCATCATGCCGGTTCCGGCTTCATGGGCGGCTATTGCTTCATCAACAATGCGGCCGTGGCGGCGCAATGGTTCCTCGACAATGGCGCCCGCAAGGTCGCGATCCTCGATGTCGACTACCACCACGGCAACGGCACGCAGGAGATCTTCTACGAGCGTGACGACGTGCTGGTGCTCAATCTGCACGGCGACCCCGCCAATGAATATCCCTTCTTCCTCGGCTTTGCCGACGAGAAGGGCGCCGGCAAGGGGGAGGGCTTCAACGTCAACTATCCGATGCCGGCGGGCACGACCTTCGAGGTCTGGGGCGCGGCGCTGGACGATGCTTGCGCCAAGGCGGCGGCCTACAAGCCCGACGTGCTCCTGGTCTCGCTCGGGGTCGACACTTTCGAGAAGGATCCGATCAGCGCCTTCAAGCTGAAGACCGAGCATTATCCGCTCATCGGCGCGCGCATCGCCAAGCTCGGCCTGCCGACGCTCTTCGTGATGGAAGGGGGTTATGCCGTGGCCGAGATCGCGGTGAATGCCGTCGGCGTCCTCACCGGCTTCGAGGGCGCATGATGGCCAAGACGACATTCGGGGTGGTGCAGTTCGCCTGCACCGACAATATTGAAGACAATGTTGCCACCGCGACGCGCCTCGTGCGCGAGGCGGCCGGTGCCGGTGCCCAAATCGTGCTGGTGCAGGAACTGTTCGAGGATCTCTATTTCTGCCAGGAGGAGAAGGCCGAGCATTTCGCCAAGGCCCGCACGCTGGACCAGGACCATCCGACCCTCAAGGCCATGCGTGCCCTGGCCGCTGAGCTCGGCGTGGTCCTGCCCGTCAGCCTGTTCGAGCGTGCCAACCAGGCCTATTACAACAGCCTGGTCATGGTCGACGCCGATGGCGGCGTCCTCGGCCTCTACCGCAAATCCCATATCCCGGACGGGCCCGGCTATGAGGAGAAGTTCTATTTCCGGCCCGGCGATACCGGTTTCAAGGTCTGGCCCACCCGCTTCGGCACCATCGGCGTCGGCATCTGCTGGGACCAGTGGTTCCCCGAGGCGGCGCGGTCCATGGCCCTGATGGGCGCGGATGCGCTGCTCTATCCCACCGCGATCGGCTCGGAGCCCGCCACCGGCTTCGATTCGATGGAACACTGGCGCACGGTGATGCGGGGCCATGCCGGCGCCAACATCATGCCGGTGATGGCCGCCAATCGCATCGGCGTCGAGCGTTTCGGCGAACAGGAACTGACCTTCTACGGCTCCTCCTTCATTGCCGGCCAGCATGGGGAATTGCTGGCGGAAGCGGGGCGCTCCAGCGAAGCGGTGCTGACGGCAAGCTTCGATCTCGAGGCGATTCGCGCCGAACGCGCCGCCTGGGGCCTGTTCCGCGATCGCAGGCCCGAGCTTTACGGCCGTATTGCTACTGGAGACGGCAGTCTTCCCCTGCGATGACTGGTTCGTGAGGCGATAAAACTTGAACGCGACGCGGATCGGCGCAATCATGACAGTGTGACGACAGGCCGTTTACACAGGAGGCGTCATGACGGAGGCTGATCCGCCGGGATCGCTGTTTTCGCGAAGCGAAAGCGCAGATGTCGCGCACCTTCCCGCTTCGCGCCGCCCCGATCCACCCGCCATCGCCTTCGACCGGCACGAACTGCGCCAGATTATGAATCTTTACGGCCGCATGGTCTCCCATGGCGAATGGCGCGACTACGCCATCGATTTCCTGCGCGACAAGGCCGTGTTTTCCATCTTCCGGCGTGCCTCGGAGATGCCGCTCTACCGTATCGTCAAGGATCCCTCCCTCGCCCAGCGCCAGGGCGCCTATAGCGTGCTGGCCCCGACCGGCATGATCCTCAAGCGTGGCCATGACCTGGCGCGCGTGCTGCAGGCCATCGACAAGCCGCTGCGGCTGGTGGTGTGAGCGCGCTCTTGATTCGCATGGGGTGAACGGCAATCAGCCAAGCCGCAATGCCTGGGCCTCCTCGCCCCGTTCTTACGGGGAGAGGTAAGGTGAGGGGTGGCGCTGTGGCTGGGTAAGGCTGTGTAGGCCTCACCCTTACCCTCTCCCCGCTTTGCAGGGCGAGGGGGGCTTCGATGTGGCTGCTCCGTCCTTGAGGACTTCAACTCGCCCGTCCGTTATGCCCCGCCATCACGCAGAGCAGTTCGAACATCAGCGTCGCGCCGGTCAAAGCGGTGAGGCCGGACGGATCGAGCGGAGGGGAGACTTCCACCAGGTCCGCGCCGACCAGATGGGCGCCTTCCATCAGGCGGATCATCGCCTGGGCCTCACGCGTCGACATGCCGCCGATCTCCGGCGTGCCGGTGCCGGGTGCGAAGGAAGGGTCGAGCGCATCGATGTCGAAGCTGAGATAGGCGGGCTGGTCGCCGATGATGGCGCGCGCTTCGGCCATGACATCGGCCACGCCGCGAGCCATGAACTCCTCGATGAAGACGATGCGGACCCCGGCGGCCCGGGCGAAGTCGTAATTGGCGGCATCGGAGATCGCGCCGCGAATGCCGATCTGGATCATGCGCCTGGGATCGACCAGCCCCTCCTCGATGGCGCGGCGGAACGGCGTGCCATGGTTGTAGCGGCTGCCGAAGAAGCTGTCATAGGTGTCGGAATGGGCATCGAACTGGACGAGGCCGACCGGCGCCTGTTTCGCCAGGGCACGCAGGATGGGCAGGGTGGTGAGATGGTCGCCTCCCGCCGTCAATGGGCGGGCGCCGGCGGCCTGGATCTGCGCATAAAAGGCCTCGATGCTTTCCAGGCTCGCCATCAGGTCGAGTGGGTTGATCGGTGCGTCGCCGCAATCGCCGGCCCGTATCCGGTCAAAGGGCGAGATGCCGGTGACATGGTGCACCCGCCGCACCAGGCTCGACTGGTTGCGAATCTCCCGGGGACCATGCCGCGCGCCGGTTCGGTTGGTCGCGCCGCCATCGAAGGGAATGCCGACGAGGGCGATGTCGATCTCGTCCGGTCGGGCCATGGGTAGGCGCATGAAGGTCGAGGGGCCGGCAAAGCGCGGCACAAGCCCCGAATCGAGCGGCTGGAAGGGATGGTTGCTGCTCACTTTTGGTTTCCTGTCCGGGAGCCTGAGACGATCAGTCGATGGTGTAATGCGCATCCCGGGGCATGCAGTCGGCGCCGTTCACCGGCACCAGGTCCTGGGGACAGGCCGAGAAGACGACGATCAGGTCCATCTCGGCCTTGAGGCGGACATGGGAGCCCGGCGTCGACACCGGCGGCTGGAAGGAGACGCTGCCATCGGCGCCGACCGGGATGTTCATGAACAGGTTGAGCGGGCTGGGTGTCTCCGCGCCGGTGACGCCGAGCGAAGCCAGGGCATGCGCCAGATTGTCGGTGCAGCTGTCGTGATGACCGACATGGCCGAGCTGCTCATAGCGATAGCGGTCGCAGGCGGCGATCAGCGTGTCGTGGATTCCGCCGGAATTGTCTTCGACCAGGGTGAGCATGGGACGCCGGCGATTGCTGCGCAGCGTGTCGCCGAGCTGGGGATTGACGCGCAGCATGGCGCCGCGGCTGTGCTCCATCGACATGAACTCGCCGGGATCCTGGGCATTGAAGGCCCAGCTGTCGACGACCTGGCTGCCATGGGTGTTGATGACGGTCACCGTCTGCCCGGCCTTGACCCGCTCCGCCACGCCCTTGCGTGCCGGGATGAGGCGCAATTCGCCCTTCGCTCGCCCCTCGATGCCCATTCGTGCTGCCTCCCTTGAATTTGCTTCGGCGCCTGATGCGCTCAACCTTTGGTGCGCAGCCTTAGCGCAATTTCTTTACGAACTCCGCTACCACCGGTGCCAGCCTGGTGACGATCGCGTCGACGCCGGCAGCGGTCGGATGCATGCCGTCGGCCTGGTTGAGGCCCGGTGTGCCGGCGACCCCATCCAGGAAGAAGGGATAGAATTCTGCCCCATACTGGTTGGCGAGATCGGGATAGATGCCATCGAACGCCTTCTGGTAGTCGGCGCCGAGATTGGGCGCGGCGCGCATGCCCATGAGCAGGACCGGGATCTTGCGCTCCTTGAGCCGCTCCAGCATGGCCGCGAGATTGGCCCGGGCGAGCTTGGGATCGATACCGCGCAGCATGTCGTTGGCGCCGAGTTCGAGCAGCACAGCCTTGGTGCCGTCGGGGACCGACCAGTCGAGCCGGGCAAGGCCGCCGTCGGTGGTGTCGCCGGAAACGCCGGCATTGTCGATCGTCACTTCGATGCCGAGCTTGGCGAGGGCTGCCTGCAGCTTGGCGGGATAGGCATCCCCAGCTTCCAGGCCGAGCCCAGCGGTGAGGCTGTCGCCCAGGGCCACCAGCCGCAGCGGTTCGGCAGCTGCCGACACGGTCGTGAGCGGGGTCATGACAAGCAATGTGAGAATTGCCACAATCGATGCATAGATACGATACACGATCACGAAAACCTTTCAGGCAGGATGCGAATGAGCGAAGCGATCGATCTGGCTGATGTCCATCTCAGCCTCGGCACCGGCGCGGCACGCGTTCACATTCTCAAGGGCGTTACGCTGAAAATAAGGCAGGGGGAAGCGGTCGGCCTCGTCGGCCCCTCCGGTTCGGGCAAATCCACGCTTTTGATGACGCTGGGCGGCCTGGAGCGGCCCGATAGTGGCAGCATCCGCATCGCCGGGCAGGATCTCGGCGTCCTCGACGAGGATGGCCTTGCCAAGTTTCGCGGCCGGCATATCGGCGTGGTTTTCCAGTCCTTCCATCTCATCCCCACCATGACGGCCCTCGAAAACGTCGCCGTGCCACTGGAACTGGCCGGCCGGCGCGATGCCTTCGCCCGCGCGGAAGCGGAATTGGAAGCCGTGGGGCTCGGTGCGCGCAAAGCCCATTATCCGGCCCAGCTCTCGGGCGGCGAACAGCAGCGCGTGGCGCTGGCCCGCGCCTTGGCGCCCGAGCCCGCCATCCTGATCGCCGACGAGCCGACAGGCAATCTCGACGAGGGGACGGGCGCCGGCATCGTCGAATTGATGTTCCGCCTGAAGCGCGAGCGCGGCGCCACCCTCGTGCTGGTGACGCATGACCTCGGCCTTGCCGCCCGCTGTGATCGCATGATTCGCATTCGTTCCGGCCATATCGAGGCGGACGAGGCCATGAAGGTGGAAGCGGCGGAATAGATCTCCCCGGCTCCATCAGGCCGATCGAGCGTGGCCGGCACGCCGGATGCAGCGCTTTTCGATAAGGCCGAGATCCCGAACTCGCCGTGCCATGGCCATGGAATGCGCCAGATTGCCGATTAGGCAGGTCCGTTTCGGGTCTCGCGCCCTGCGCGAGGGGCATTGGGGAAAAGTATGGTTGATTCGCAGCAGGGCAGGCGTGCCCTCTTCATCGTCAATCCCAACGCGCGCAATGGCGGCAAGGGCACCGATGCGATCCGCAAGGTGCTGGAGACGGGCGGCATTCATCTCATCGAGGCGAACCCGGAAGGGGACGAGAAGATCGCCGACGTGATTCTGCGGCGCCGGGAAGAGTGCGACCTCGTCATCGTCGGCGGTGGTGACGGCAGCCTCAACGCCGCCGCCCGGGGGCTGATGGAGACGGGCCGGCCGCTCGGCGTGCTGCCGCTCGGCACCGCCAACGACTTCGCCCGCACCGTCGAGATCCCGGCCGATCCGCTGAAGGCGGCCGAACTCATCGTAACCGGACAGCCCAGGCCGATGGATCTCGGCGAGGTCAATGGTCAGCTCTATTTCAACGTGGCAAGCATCGGCTTCAGCGCGGACCTTGCCGCCGAACTCTCCGAGAAGGCCAAGAAGACGTTCGGCAAACTCGGCTACGGCATCGTGGCCGCCCGGCTGCTGGCGCGCTCGCAGCTCTTTACCGCCTATCTCGACCATGACGGCACCACCGAGAAGCTCAAGACCCTGCAGGTCTCGGTCGGCAACGGCAAATATTACGGCGGCGGCATGAGCGTGGAGCAGACCGCCACGGCCGATGACGGCAAGCTCGATTTCTACAGCCTGGAGGTCGACCATTGGTGGCGCCTGCTCAAGCTGCTGCCGAGCCTGCGCAGGGGAACCCATGGCCAGTGGGACGACGTGCGGGCTTTCGGCACCACCGAGCTGGTGATCCGCACCAACCGGCCGCGCCCTGTGAACACCGATGGCGAGCTCACCACCTGGACGCCGGCGCATTTCAAGCTCCGGCGCCATGCCATCGAAGTCTATGCGCCGCCGGCGAAATCCGGCTGATCAATGCCCTGACAGGCGCTGCGCCAGGAGTGAGCAGAACAGCGCCCATCCGGCGCCGATCACCCATCCGGCAATCACGTCGGTGGGCCAGTGCACGCCGAGATAGACGCGGCTGACGCCGACCATGAAGGTCAGCAGCGTGCACACCACCATGATGTAGATCGACAGGGCACGCGTGGGAAAACGGCGGGCCAGCATGATGCCGAGCGTGAAATAGACGGTCGCCGACATGAAGGAATGGCCGCTGGGAAAGCTCGACGTGTAGACCCTGGAGCCGTGCGCCACTAGGTCGGGCCTCGGCCGGTCGAAGCCATATTTCAGGAGCGAGCTCATCAGGATGCCGCTGCCGATGGCGAGGATGACGAAGACGGCACTGCGCGGCGATCCTGATAAAGCGAGAAAACCTGCCACGGCCAGCGTTGTCAGGGTCAGCACGCCGACGCCGCCGAGACCAGTGAAGTCTCGCATCATCTCCTCGAGCCAGCCCGGCCCGAGCGGATCGGTGAGATCGGCGGGATCGCGCATCATCAGGAGGATGGCGCGATCGAAGGCTTCCGTGCCGCCTCGCATGACCAGGCCGGCCAGCACGGCGAAGATCAGAGCGGCGCCAGCGACGCACAGGATGGCGACCAGCGCCGAGCGCTCGGGATGTTGCTGGATCATGAGGATTGCTGGGCCTTAGAACTCGATGCCTTGCTGGGCCTTCACGCCGGCGGCGAAATGATGCTTCACCAGCGTCATCTCGGTCACCAGGTCGGCCGCCTCGATCATCTCGGGCTTGGCGTTGCGGCCGGTGACGACGACATGCAGGTCCGGTCGGCGCGCCTTCAAGGTCTCCACCACCTCGGCGAGGTCGAGATAGTCGTAGCGCAGGGCGATGTTGATCTCGTCGAGCACGAGGAGGCGGATGCCGGGATCCGCCAGCATCGCCTTGGCTGCGTCCCAGGCCCGGCCGGCGGCGGCGACGTCGCGCTCGCGGTCCTGGGTCTCCCAGGTGAAGCCCTCGCCCATGCTCTTCCAGGTCACCAGGTCGTCGAAGCGCTCCAGCGCCGTGCGCTCGCCGGTCGACCAGGCGCCCTTGATGAACTGCACCACGCCGATGCGCCAACCATGGCCGAGCGCGCGCATGATCAGCCCGAAGGCCGCGGTGGACTTGCCCTTGCCGGGACCGGTGTTGACGATCAGCAGGCCCTTTTCGGTGATGGTCTTGGAAGCGACCTCGGCGTCCTGCACGGCCTTGCGCTTTTCCATCTTCGCCTTGTGGCGTGCGGCATCGTCGGTCATTTCAGCATCCACTCACTTCACCACCAGAGGCAGGCCTGCCATCATGAAGATCACCCGGTCGGCGAGGGCGGCGATCCGTTGATTGAGCCGGCCCTGCTCGTCGCGAAAGGCCCGGCCGAGAGCGTTGTCCGGCACGATGGACAGGCCGACCTCGTTGCTAACCATCACCACCGGGCCGGAGACCGCCGCCAGGGCTTCCTGCAGCCGGAGAAAGGCGGATTTGAGGTCATGTCCGCCCAGCATGAGATTGCTGAGCCAGAGCGTCAGGCAGTCGACCAGCACCGGACCCCGTGTAGCGGCAAGCGCTTCCGGCAGGGCGAGCGGCGCATCGACCGTATGCCAGTTGGCGTCGCGCCGGGCCTGGTGCTCGCCGATGCGCTCGCGCATCTCGTCGTCGAAGGCTTGCGCGGTGGCGATATAGGTCCAGGGCGCGGGATGGGTCGAAATCAGGCTCTCCGCATGCCGGCTCTTGCCGGAACGCGCGCCGCCGAGGACGAGGGTGAGTCGAGGAGAGGACATGCCGCCTTCCTGCCGGGTCTTGGGCAGGAAGGCAAGTAACGCGATTTCACCCTTCCCTGGAGGGGAGGGTGAAGACTCACACCGGTCCCCATTTCAGGTCGGTGTTCTTGACCGGCAGGCTGCGGATGCGCTTGCCGGTGGCGGCGAAGATCGCATTGCACACCGCCGGTGCGATCGGCGGCGTACCGGGCTCGCCGATGCCGCCCCATTTCTTGCCGCCGCTGAGCACCAGATGGGTCTCGATCGGAGGCGTATCGGCGAGGCGGGCGACCTGGTAGTCGTCGAAATTGCCTTGCACCACCGCGCCCTTCTCGATGGTGATCTCCCCAAACAGGGCGGCCGACAGGCCATAGACGACCGCGCTCTCGATCTGCATCTCCACGGTGAGCGGATTGACGACATGGCCGCAATCGACGGCCGCCACCACGCGCTGCACCTTCACTTCACCCTGGGGACTGACGGCGAGTTCCACCACCTCGCCGACGATGGTGCCGAAGGATTCGTGGATGGCGATGCCGCGTCCCTGGCCCTTGGGCAGCGGCTTGCCCCAGTCGCTCTTATCAGCCAGCGTATCGAGCACGGCGAGAAAGTCAGGCTTGCCTTCGAGCAGCTGGCGCCTGAAGCGGTAGGGATCCTGGCCGGCTGCCACCGCCATTTCGTCGATGAAGCTCTCCAGGGCGAAGGCATTCTGTGACGAGCCGACCGAACGCCAGAACATCACCGGCACATGGGTGTTCTTGAGGATGCAGTCGATCTGGGCCGCGCCGGAGCGGTAGGGCATGTTGGCGAGGCCCTCGACGGCGGAGGGCTCGACGCCGTTCTCCACCTTGCCCCAGCCGAGCGAGCGCTGGATGGAGCCGACGGCCGTGCGGACATGGATCGCCGCCGGTAGGCCGTCCTCGCCGAGGGAGGCCTGGAAGCGGATGGCGGCCTGCGGGCGATAGCGGTCGTGGCGCATGTCCTCCTCGCGCGTCCACACCAGCTTGACCGGCTTGCCGACAGCCTTCGACACCGTCACGGCCTGCACGAGTTCGTCGTTGACGGCGCGCCGGCCGAAGCCGCCGCCGAGGAAGCAATTGTGGATTTCCACCGCGGAGGGCGCGACGCCCGCCGCCTTGGCGGCGAGCTGGAGCGCCATGTCGGGGTTCTGCGTGCCCATCCAGACCTCGACCTTGCCGTCATGGACATGGGCGGTGCAGTTGAGCGGTTCCATCGGGGCGTGGGCCAGGTGCGGCGCCTGGTAGAGAGCGTCGACACGCTTGCCGCGGGCGAGGGCGGTGTCGACGTCGCCTTCCTTGTGCGCCGTGACAGCGGGGCCGTCGAGCGCGGCGACATAGTCGGCGTCGAAGCGCTTGCTGTCCGTTTCGGCAGCCGGACCCTCCTCCCAGATCACCGGTAAGGCGAGCGCCGCTTCCTTGGCGCGCCAGAACCGGTCGGCCACCACGGCGAGGCCGCCTTCGATCGGCACCACGGCCAGGATGCCGCGGCGGCCCTTGATGGCGGCCTCGTCATGGGATTTCACGCGGCCGCCGAAGACGGGGCAGGTCACCACGGCGGCATAGACCATGTCCGGCAGGCGGATATCGATGCCGAATTTTGCCGCTCCCGTCAGCTTGGGCGGCGTATCCAGGCGCGCCAACGGCTTGCCGATCAGCGTGAACTGCTCGGGCGTCTTGATCGCTGGCTCCTTGGCCAGCGTGACCTTGGCGGCCTCGCCGGCAAGCTCGCCGAAGCGCAGGCTGCGATTGCTGGCCCGGTGCAGCACCTTGCCGGCATCGACACTGCAGCTTTCGGCCGGCACCTGCCAGCGCGTGGCAGCTGCCTGCACCAGCCTTTCGCGGGCATTGGCGCCGGCCGCCTGCAGGAATTCGCGCGAGCGGCGCACGGCGCCGGAACCGCCGGTGCCCATGCGCTTGTAGACGGTGTTCTCGCGCAGGTTCCGGCTGGCCGAGGCGTATTCGGGCTTCACCCTGGCCCAGTCGCAGCCGAGCTCCTCGGCGACGATCATCGGCAGGGCCGTGAAGATGCCTTCGCCCATTTCCGATTGCGCCACGCGGATGATCACGGTGTCGTCGGGCTCGATCAGGATCCAGGCGTTGATCTCGCCGTCAGTGGCTGTGCCGGCCCAGGGCTCGTCGGCAATATCAAGGGCCTCGGCGGCATTGGGGATGAACCCGCCAATCATCAGGCCGCCGGCGGCCGAGAGGCCGATGGCGAGAAAGCTGCGCCGGCTCAGCGCGGCGGAGGTGCGGTCGATCGCATTCATGGCCTCATCCCTTCATCAGCTCTGCGGCGCGATGGATGGCGGCGCGGATGCGCGGATAGGCGCCGCAGCGGCAGATATTGGTGATGCCGTTGTCGATATCCGCGTCGGTGGGCGCTGGCGTGTCCTTCAGGAAGGCAACGGCGGCCATGATCTGGCCCGACTGGCAATAGCCGCATTGCGGCACGTCCTCAGCCAGCCAGGCCTGCTGCACCGGATGCTTGCCGTCCGCCGACAGGCCCTCGATCGTGGTGATGGTGGCGCCGTCGACGTCGCCGATCTGGGTCTGGCAGGAACGGATGGCGGCGCCGTTCACATGGACGGTGCAGGCGCCGCATTGGGCGATGCCGCAGCCGAACTTGGTGCCGGTGAGGCCGAGTTCATCGCGCAGGACCCAGAGCAAAGGGGTCTCGGGCTCGATGTCGAGCTGGTGGGTGGTCGAATTGACGGTGATGGCAACCATGGGCAGGCCTTCCAGCGGCAGATGCCGGGCAGAAGAACCGGGCCCATCGGCGTCGGCCTTCTGGTGGGCGATTGCGGGAAGGCCAAATTGTGGCGGCAATCATGGCGCCGGGGTGACGGGTAACGCAGACGTGAGAGTTTGTGCAGTCTGGAAACGATCGAGAAACGTCGCCGCCCGTTCGGAAGGCCCGACTATTGCTTGAACCAGATCCGGCTGTAGCCGAGCGCGTCGCCGGCGATGGCGACAAGGACACCGACCGAGACGAGGATAAGGCCGATCATGAAGGTGCGCACGATGCGGCGATAGACTGGTCCCTCCAGTGAAGTGGGCGAGAGCATGCCCGCCAGCGCCCAGACCTGGAAGACGATGCCGCCCCCGATGAGAAAGACGGCCGCCAGGTCTTCCGGGATCCAGGTTCCCGGCTGCGAGGCCCAGTTGTTGAGGAAGCCGAGCGAGAAGGCGAGCACGACGCCGATAGCCGTCACCGAACCGCCGCGGAAGATGACGTCGATCTTTTGCGGCTCGGGCGGCGGTGCCGGCGGCTTCTCTTCGGGCATGGCAATCTCGTTGATATGGCGACGTTGCTGCCCTTTATGCCGGATTTTGCGCGTGCTTTGGAAGCGGGAACATTGACAAGCCTGTCCGCGCACCCCTTATGTCAGCCACGATCGGTCTCTCGTTAAGAGAGAAGAGGGAATGCGGTGCGGATAAGAGGAGGCCGGTCGACGGCTGCCTTGGATGCCAAAGCCGCGGCTGCCCCCGCAACTGTAAGCGGCGAGCGTCCCGCCTTGAGGCCACTGGGTGACCGGGAAGGCGGCGGGAGGCGATGAGCTGCGAGCCAGGAGACCTGCCGGTCGCACTGCTGTCACCGGTCCGGGCGGGGCGCCTCGGAGGCCGGTTCCGTCTACCCGGACGATCGCCGGCCCTGCCGTCGGTCCCGCGCCCTCCATCCGCTCCGGCGGCGATGAACAGGGCCGATGCCAGAAACACCTCTTCCAGTCCGGCTGCTCGTCTGCGTGACCTGCAGGCGCGAGGGCGATGACCCCGAGGCGCCGCGCCAGGGCGCCCGGTTGCGCGATGCGCTCGCCGGCATGCTACCTGAAAGCGTCGAGCTGCAACCTGTCGAGTGCCTGGGCAATTGCAAGCGCTCCTGCACGGTGGCGCTGTCGGCGCCCGGTACCTGGACCTATGTCTTCGGCGACCTCACCGCCGAGAGCGGCCCCGACATTCTCACCGGCATCGGGCTGCTGGCCAATTCCAGCGACGGCCTGATGCCCTGGCGCGGCCGTCCCGAAGTCTTCAAGCGCAGCATGATCGCGCGCATCCCACCCCTATCAACTCTCAAGGACGCCGCCGAATGAACGCGCACACCAAGGTTCCCTGCACCATCGTCACCGGCTTTCTCGGGGCTGGCAAGACGACGCTGATCCGCAACCTGCTCGCCACCGCCAATGGCCGCAGGCTGGCGCTGATCGTCAATGAATTCGGCGATGTCGGCGTCGATGGCGACATCCTGAAGTCCTGCGGCATCGAGAGCTGCCCGGAAGACGCCATCGTCGAACTCGCCAATGGCTGCATCTGCTGCACGGTGGCCGACGATTTCGTGCCAGCTCTGGAGACGCTGCTGGCGCGTCCGAACGCACCCGAGCACATCGTGATCGAGACCTCCGGCCTCGCTCTGCCCAAGCCGCTGGTCAAGGCCTTCAACTGGCCGGCGATCCGCTCGCGCGTCACCGTCGACGGCGTCATCGCCGTGGTCGACGGTGCCGCGGTCGCAGCCGGCCGCTTCGCCGATGATCCGGAAGAGCTCAAGCGCCAGGCCGAGGGCGACGCTTCCCTCGATCACGACAATCCGCTCGAGGAGGTCTATGAGGACCAGCTCCTCTGCGCCGACCTCGTCGTGCTCAACAAGGCTGATCTCCTCTCAGCCGGCGAGGCCGACAGCGTGGAGAAGGATATCGAGAAGACCGTGCCGCGCGCCGTCAAGGTGGTGCGCACCTCCGAGGGCCGCATCGATGCCGCCGTGCTGCTCGGGCTCGGGGCAGCGGCCGAGAACGATCTGGAGGCGCGTCCCTCCCACCACGATCACGAAGCCGAGCACGACCATGACGATTTCGACACCTTCATCGTCGACCTGCCGGCCATCCTCGACGCCGACGCCCTGGTGCGTAAGCTGAAGGCGGCGGCCGAGGAACACGATATCCTGCGCATCAAGGGTTTCGTCGCCGTCGATGGCAAGCCGATGCGCATGCTGGTCCAGGGCGTCGGCGCCCGTTTCTCGCAGCATTTCGACCGCGCCTGGGCGCCGGAGGAAACCCGTTCGAGCCGCCTC
Organism: Labrys sp. E2SS-1L; assembly: GCF_057073705.1. Classification (NCBI taxonomy): domain Bacteria; kingdom Pseudomonadati; phylum Pseudomonadota; class Alphaproteobacteria; order Hyphomicrobiales; family Xanthobacteraceae; genus Labrys; species Labrys sp. E2SS-1L. The sequence continues at coordinate 1,851,101 of NZ_CP172712.1, forward strand.
GTCATCATCGGCGAGAAGGGCATCGACCAGGCCGGCATCCGCAAGACGCTGGAGGGCTGATGCATCTGCTGCCGGCCGATACGCGTTCGCTCGATGCCAGCGAGGCCGCCATCGATCTGGGTCAGGCACCCGGCGCGATCGTGTTTGCCTCGCTGACCGACAGCGACCTTGCCCTGGCAGCCGCTTCCGGCCTCGACGATTTGCGCCTGGCGCCGCTGCAGAAGCTGCGCCATCCGATGTCCGTTGACCTCTACATCGATCAGACGGCCCGCCATGCCAAGGCGATCGTGGTACGCCTGCTCGGTGGCCTCGATTATTGGCGCTATGGCGTGGAGGAACTGGCGGCGGCGGCGCGCACCCATGGCATCGCGCTCGCCCTCATTCCCGGTGACGACAGGCCCGACGGGCGCCTGTCTCAGCTCTCCACCGTGCCGCAGGAGGCGCTGGATCGGCTCGCCCAATACTGGCGTGAAGGCGGCCCCCGGAATGCCCAGGCCTCGCTGCTCTATGCCGCCAGGCTGGGCGGCCTCGATTTCGGCGAACCGGAAGCGCCAGTGGCCGTGCCGAAATACGGGATCTTTCTGGGACCGCAGGCGTCTCGCCTGCTCTCGGAAACACCGCGCTTGCCGGAGGGGCAAAGGGCAGGCGAGACGCCTGCGGTCCCAGGGAAGGCCGCCATCCTCTTCTACCGCTCCATCCTGCTCTCCGCTGACACTGCCCCCATCGAAGCCCTGGTGCGGGCGCTCGATGCCGAGGGTCTCGCCGCCACGGCGCTTTATGTCGGTTCGCTCAAGGACGGGGAGACGGCGCAGTGGGTGCGCCGACAGCTTAGGGAACTCAAGCCGGCGGTGATCCTCAACGCCACCGCCTTTTCTGCCCTGGACGACGACGGTGCCTCGCCGCTCGACGTGGCCGGTTGTCCGGTCCTGCAGGTGATCACCTCTTCCTCGGCGCAGGAGGCCTGGGAGGCCTCGACCCGCGGGCTGTCGGCCAGCGACCTTGCCATGCATGTCGCACTGCCCGAACTCGACGGCCGTCTTTCGGCCGGCGTGATCTCCTTCAAGGCCGAACGCGAGGAGGGCACCTTTACCCGTCTCGCCCATGCCCCGCATGACGAGCGCATCGCCGCCGTGGCTGCCAAGGCCGTCGCTTGGGCGAAGCTTGCCACGAAGGCGCGGGCGGAGCGCAGGCTCGGCCTGATCCTCTCGAACTATCCGGGCGCGGATGGCCGTCTCGCGCATGCCGTCGGCCTCGATGCACCCGCCTCGGCCCTGGCGATCCTGGAGCGGCTTCGGGACGAAGGCTATGCGGTGGGTGACCTGCCGGAGAACGGCGCCGATCTGCTGGAGCTGGTTGCCCAGTCATACCCTCCCCTCGATGGGGAGGGTCGACGCGTAGCGTCGGGGTGGGGTGACTGCCTCGACCGTGGTGATTCCCACCCTACCCCGGACCTGCGGTCCGACCCTCCCCATCGAGGGGAGGGTAAAGAGCTTTCCCTCCCGCTCTCAGCCTACTCCGCCTGGCTCGGCGCCCTTCCCGCTGCCCTCCGCGACAGGCTCGCGGCCCAATGGGGCGATCCCTCGGCCGATCCCCTCTGCAGCGAGGGCGCCTTCCATTTCGCGGGACATCTCTGCGGCCATGTCGCCGTGGCGGTGCAGCCCGATCGCGGCTCGGCCCTCGACCGTAAGGGCGATCATCATTCGCCCGACCTGCCGCCGCGCCATGCCTATCTCGCCTTCTATCTGTGGCTGCGCCAGGCCTTCGGCATCGATGCGATGATCCATCTGGGCACGCATGGCACGCTCGAATGGCTGCCGGGCAAGGCCGCTGCGCTCTCCGCCCAGTGCTTCCCTGAGCTGGCCGCGGGAGCCGTGCCGGTGCTCTATCCCTTCATCGTCAACAATCCCGGCGAGGCGGCGCAGGCCAAGCGCCGGCTCGGCGCCGTCACCATCGGCCATCTCACCCCGCCTTTGCGGGAGGCCGGCCTTTCGGGCGGTGCCATCGAGGTCGAGCGCCTGATCGACGAATATGCCAGCGCCGACGGCCTCGATCAGCGCCGCATGGCCTATCTCAGGCGCGAGATCATCGAGCGGGCCGTGGAGACTGGCCTTACCGCCGAATGCGGCATCGCGCCCGGCCTCGACGAGGACGAGACGCTGGCGCGCCTCGATGCCTTCCTGTGCGACGTCAAGGAACTCCAGATCCGTGACGGGCTGCATGTCTTCGGGCGCCGGCCGGAGGAGAGCGCCCATCTCCTCGATGTCCTGGCCGCCTCCTGCGGCGAGGAGGAGCGGCCGGTTCTGGCCGCACGCCTTGAAAGCTGTGGTGACAGCGAGATGGCCAGCCTTCTCGCCGGCCTCGACGGACGCTTCGTGCGGCCCGGCCCCGCCGGGGCGCCGACGCGCGGGCGTGCCGACGTGCTGCCGACCGGGCGCAACCTCACCACGCTCGATCCAAGGGCGGTTCCGACCCGTGCCGCCTACGCGATTGGATCGCGTGCGGCAGATGCCTTGATCCAGCGTTATCTGCAGGATCACGGCGACTATCCCCGGAACATCGTGCTCGACCTGTGGGGCTCGGCGACCATGCGCACCGGCGGCGACGATCTTGCCCAGGCCCTGGCCCTGCTGGGCGTCAAGCCGGTATGGGACAACGGCTCCAATCGCGTCTCCGGCTTCGAGGTCTTGCCCCAGGCCCGGCTCGACCGGCCGCGCGTCGACGTGACACTGCGCATATCCGGCCTGTTCCGCGACGTGTTCGCCCAGCAGATCACACTGTTCGACGAAGCCGTCAGGGCCGTTGCCGCCCTCGACGAAAGCGCCGAATGGAATCCGCTGGCCGCCGCGGCGAAGGCAAGCGGCGAACGGCCGCTGCGCATCTTCGGCGCTGCGCCCTCGGCCTATGGCGCCGGGATCACCGACCGCATCGCGCGCGGGGCCTGGGATAACAGGGCCGATCTCGGCCGCGACTATCTCGCCGCCAGCAGCCATGCCTATGGCGCCGGCATCGAAGGCGACGCCGTGCCTTCCGTCTTCGCCGAGCGGGTCGCCGCCGCCGATGCCCATGTGCATGGCCAGGACCATCGCGAGATCGACATCCTTGATGACGTCACCTTCGCCGCCCATCAGGGTGGCTTTGCGGCGGCGCTGGAGGCGCTGGGGGCCAAGGCCGCCCTTTATCACGCCGACCTTTCCAATCCTGACAAGCCCCGCCTGCGCAGCCTCGGCGAGGAGGTCGGCCGCCTCGTGCATGGCCGCGCCGCCAGCCGGCGCTGGATCGACGGCATGATGGCGCATGGCTATGCCGGCGCCGCCGAAATGGCCAATGCCATGGATTCGCTGTTCGCCTTCTCGGCGACGGCCGGCATCGTCACCAATGCCGCTTTCGACCGCATGCATGAAGCCTATGTCGAGGACGAGGAGGTCGCGGCCTTCCTCGCTTCAGCCAATCCCGCTGCGGGCCGGGCGATCCGGGCGCGGCTGGCCGAGGCGATCCGCCGGGGGCTGTGGCAGCCGCGCCGTAATTCGGCCAGCCGCCTGCTGGACGAGGCTGGGAGAGCGGCGTGAGCGAACCGTCCAATCAGGTCAAGGGCTGGTGTCCCGGGGCGCTCAGGCCGATGCGCTCGGGGGACGGATTGATCGTGCGCGTGCGCCTGACGGGCGGGGAACTTACTCCGGAGCGTGCGGCCGCCCTGGCCGAGGCGGCCCGGCGCTTCGGCAATGGCCTGATCGATTTGACCTCCCGTGCCAATTTGCAGATGCGCGGGGTCCGCGACGAGACCCTCCAACCCTTGCTCGACCGGCTCGCCGAACTCGGCCTGCTCGATGCCAGTGCCGCCGCCGAACAGGTCCGCAACGTGATTGCGAGCCCGCTCGCCGGGCTAGATCCGAGCGCGCCCGTCGATGTGCAGCCTTTGATCCGGGCGCTGGAGCTGCGCTTGATAGGAAACGATCGTTTCCATTCCCTGCCGGCCAAGTTCGGTTTCCTGCTCGACGGTGGCGGCGTGCTGTCGCTTGACGGTGTCGAGGCCGACATCGCGTTGAGGGCAGAGGATGACGCGCATTTCCGGCTGGAAGCCGGTGGTGAAGCATTGGGACGGGTGAGGGTAGAGGAAGCACTGGAAGCCGCACTCAGCGTCGCCGAACGCTTCCTCGCTCTGCGCCAACCCGACGAACGCCGCATGCGGGACGTCGTGAGGCGGATCCCATTACCCTCCCCTGGAGGTATCGGCACTTCCAAGAGGAAGTGCCTGGGGTCGACGCGTAGCGTCGAGGTGGGGTGGGAGGCGGAGGGCGTAGAGGTTCCCATCCCACCCCGGCCTTCGGCCGACCCTCCCCCTCCAGGGGAGGGTAAAGACCAGAGTCGCCTTGCCGGCCCCCACGCCGCCGGCTTCTTCACCGCGGCTGCTCCCTTCGGGCGGCTCGATGCCCACCAGCTCGAGGGCCTCGCCGGCGTCGCCGCCCGGCATGGCGCGACGTTGCGCTTGACACCTTGGCGCTCGATTTTACTGGCGCCGCTTGCCGTCGACGTCACTCCGGAAGTGTCGTCCCTCGGCCTCGTCGTCGATCCCGGCGACCCGCGGCTTGCCATTGCCGCTTGCCCCGGCAGCCCTTCTTGTCTATCCGGCGAAGCGCCGGCGCAGGCCGATGCCGCAAGGCTGGCGCCGGTGCTGGCCGGCTTCGTCGAAAGGGGGGCGAGCGTGCATGTCTCGGGCTGCGCCAAGGGTTGCGCGCGGCGCACGCCGGCTTCCATCACGCTGGTGGGGCAGGGAGGGCGCTATGGTATCGCCTTCGACGCCGACAGCAAGGCGCCGAGCGAGACGGAACCGATGTCCTTGGGCGAATTGACGGCGTTTTTGGCCAAGCGCCTGGCTGAGAAGAGTTTCAAGAGCAGTGAGCAGCGATGAACAGGGCGTTGTCATTCCGCACGTGCTGCATCATGAAATGATGCGGCGCAGATGCGGAACCGCCGTGAAAGTATGCCTTGTTCTGCCAGCGATCCCGGATCTGCATCGCATCACTGCGTGCTGCGCCGCGTCCGGGACGACCAAGTGAGTGACCATGTCTGAATGCGACTATATCCGTGACGGTGCCGAGATCTATCGCCGCTCCTTCGCGATGATCCGTGCCGAAAGTGACCTGTCGCGCTTTTCGGCCCTCGAGGCCCCCGTCGTCGTCCGCATCATCCATGCCTGCGGCATGGTCGAGGTCGCTGCCGATGTCGAGATGTCCGGCGATCTGGTAGCGAGCGCGCGCGCTGCGCTCAGGGCCGGCGCACCCTTGCTGTGCGATTCGAAGATGGTGGCCAATGGGGTGACCCGCGCCCGCCTGCCGGCCGACAATGACGTGATCTGCACGCTCGACGATCCGCGCACGCCCGAGCTTTCCCGGCAGATCGGCAATACCCGCACCGCTGCCGCCATGGAGCTCTGGCGCGACCGCCTTGGCGGCGCCGTGGTTGCCATCGGCAATGCGCCGACCGCGCTCTTTCATCTGATGGACATGATCGACCGGGGAGCGCCCAGGCCCGCCGCCATTCTCGGCATTCCCGTCGGTTTCGTCGGCGCTGCCGAATCCAAGGACGAGCTCAAGGCCTGGGGCAAGATACCCTGGCTGATCGTGCGCGGACGCAAGGGCGGCAGTGCCATGACCGCGGCGGCCATCAACGCGCTGGCGAGCGAAATCGAATGAGTGCCGGTCGTCTCTATGGCGTCGGCGTCGGCCCCGGCGATCCCGAGCTGATGACCCTGAAGGCCGCGCGGCTGATCCGCGCGGCACCGGTCGTCGCCTATTTCTGCAAGCAGGGACAGCGCGGCCATGGTCGCACCATCATCGAGGGCTTCCTGGCCGATGATGTCATCGAGGAGAAGCTGGCCTATCCGATGACGACGGAAGTGCCGGCCGGCGATCCGGTCTATCATTCGGCGCTCGGTGGCTTCTATGACGAATCGGCTCGCCGGCTCGCCGCTCATCTCGATGCCGGCCGCGATGTCGTGGTGGTGTCGGAAGGCGATCCCTTCTTCTACGGCTCCTTCATGCCGATCTTCCATCGCCTGGCCTCCTCCTACGAGACCGAGGTGGTTGCCGGCGTCTCGGGCATGGCGGGCTGCTGGACGCGGGCCCGCACGCCGATCACCTATGGTGACGACATCCTTACCGTGCTGCCGGCAACGCTGGACGCGGCGGCGCTCAAGCGTCATCTCGAACTGGCAGACGCGGCGGTGATCATGAAGCTCGGCCGGCATTTTCGCAAAGTGCGCGCCGTGCTGGAGGAGTTGGACCTTGCCGCCCGCACTGTTTATGTCGAGCGCGGCACCATGGCCGGCGAGAAGATCATGCCTCTGCCGCCGGCCGATTTCACCGGCGCGCCTTATTTCGCCATGCTGCTGGTGCCCGGCCAGGGGAGGCTGCTGTGACCGGCCGCGTCATGATCATCGGCCTCGGGCCGGGGCCGGCGAAATGGATCACGCCGGAGGCCAGCGCGCTGCTGGCCGAGGCGACCGATATCATCGGCTACGGCCCCTATGTCGACCGGGTGCCGTCGAGCCCGGCAAAACGCCATGCCAGCGACAACCGCGTCGAGGTCGATCGCGCCCGTCACGCGCTCGAGCTCGCGATGGCCGGCGCGCGCGTCGCCGTGGTCTCGGGCGGGGATCCCGGTGTCTTTGCCATGGCCGCGGCGGTCTTCGAGGCGGTCGAGGCGGGGGATCCCGCCTGGCGTGACCTCGATATCGTGGTCGTTCCCGGGGTCACCGCCGTGCTCGCCGCTGCCGCGCGGCTCGGCGCGCCGCTCGGGCATGATTTCTGCGTGGTCTCGCTGTCCGACAATCTCAAGCCCTGGTCCGTGATAGAGAAGCGGCTGGTTGCGGCCGTGGAGGGCGATTTCGTGCTCGCCTTCTACAACCCGGCCTCGAAGGCCCGGCCCGACCAGATCGGCAGGGCCTTCGAGGTGCTGCGTCGCCAGGCGGGCGAGCGTATCGTCGTGCTCGCCAAGGCCGTGGGCCGGCCGGACGAGGAGATCATCCTGACCAGCCTGTCCGCGGTGAAGCCGGAAGAGGTCGACATGCGCACGCTCGTGCTGATCGGCTCCTCGCAGACGAGGTTGATCGAGCGCGGGGAGGCCGAGCCCTGGATCTATTCGCCCCGGAGATGGGACGCGTGACGTCCTGGGACCGCAGGCTTCCAGCCTGCTCTGCCTCTCCGGCGTGTTCGACGTTTCCAAGAATGCAGGCTGGAAGCCTGCTATCCCAGGGGCAAGCAGTTCCGGGGGGCGGGTCTTCAGACCCGGCTTTGTCTTTCCGGCGGGCGCGACGTCTCCGGGCTGGTCTGAAGACCAGCCCCCCGGTGCTCGATCCAGGCCAAAGCCTCCTGCGCCGTTGCCACCGTCTCCACTTCGGCCGTCCCAGGCCGGCGCAGCAGGATGACCGGCAGGCCGAGGCGGCGCGCGGCGGCGATCTTGCCATAGGTGGCGCTGCCGCCGGAATTCTTGGTGACCAGGATGTCGACGGCCTCTTCCTGCATCAGGCTGTAATCATCGGCCTCCGCGAAGGGACCGCGGGCAAGGATCAGCCTGGCGCGCGGCGGCAGCTCTTCGGGCGGATCGACCGAACGGACCAGATAGAAATGCTGGGGCGCGGCGAGGAAGGCCGGCAGTTCGAGCCGGCCGGTGGTCAGGAAGACGCGACGTGGCGCGGTGCCGAGCGCCTCAACCGCGGCCTCGGCGTCAGGTACTTCGCTCCAGCGATCACCGTCCACCGCCAGCCAGGCCGGACGCCGCAGGGCCAGGAACGGTACGCCGGTGCGCCGGGCCGCCTCGACCGCATTGGCCGACATCCGCTCGGCGAAGGGATGCGTGGCATCGATGAGCGCGGTGACCGCATTTTCCTCGAGGAAGGCGCAAAGTCCTTCGACGCCGCCGAAGCCGCCGATCCGATGGGCGATCGGGGGCGGGGCGGGATTGATCGTCCGCCCGGCAAGGGACACCATTGCCGGAATGTCGGAGCGCGCGGCCAGGAGCCTCGCCAGGGCCGAAGCCTCGCTGGTGCCGCCGAGCAGCAGGACATGGGGACGGGAACGGGTCACTCAAGCGTCATTCAAGTTGGTTCGATCTTTGTCACTGCCGGGCTTGACCGGCAATCCAGCCTATTGCCCGATTGCGTGTGGCTTCTGGATAGCCGGGTCAAGCCCGGCTATGACAAACCGGATCGTTTCTTCTTAAGTGAATTGCGTTGGAACTGAAATGCGCTGTCGTCTCTTGAGGGTCGGATGAGCCCTGTCAACCATTCGGATCGCTGGCTGTCCATCGTCGGCATCGGCGAGGACGGCATGGCCGGCCTGTCGCCGCTGGCCGCCGCCGTGGTCGCCGGGGCCGAACTGCTGGTCGGTGGCGCCAGGCACCTGGCCATGGTGCCGGACGGAGCCGCCGAAAGGCCGGCGGAAAGGCTGGCCTGGCCGAGCCCGCTGACCGACGCCATCGGCCCGATCAGGGCGGCGCGTGGGCGGCGCGTCGTCGTGCTGGCCTCCGGAGATCCGTTCCTGTGGGGTGTGGGTGCCACGCTGGCGCGCTTCATCCCGCCCGAGGAGATCGCCTGCCACCCAGCGCCTTCGTCCTTCTCCCTGGCAGCGGCGCGGCTCGGCTGGGCGCAGCAGGATTGCGCCCTGATCTCGCTGCATGGCCGGCCCTTCGAGACACTGGTGCCGCATGTCCAGCCCCAGGCCCGCATCCTGGCCCTGACCTGGGACGGCCGCACGGCGGCCAAGGCGGCGGCCCGCCTCACCGAGCTCGGCTTCGGCGCGTCCCGCCTGACCGTGCTGGAGCGCATCGGCGCAAGCGCGGAGAGGATCCGCTCCGCCCGGGCCGAAGCCTTCGATCTCGACGGCATCGATCCGCTCAACGTCCTGGCCATCGAGGTGGTCGCCGGCCCCGACGCCCGGCCGCTACCGCTCGCCAGCGGCCTGCCCGACGATTTCTTCGAGCATGACGGCCAGCTCACCAAGCGGGAGATCCGCGCCGTCACCCTGTCGGCGCTGGCCCCGCTCAAGGGCCAACTGCTCTGGGACATCGGCCTGGGGGCGGGGTCGGTCGCCATCGAATGGCTGCTGCGCCATCCGTCCAACCGCGCCATCGGCATCGAGGAGAATGCCGACAGGGCGACGCGCGCGCTGGTCAACGCCGTCAATCTCGGCGTGCCGCATCTGCGCCTCGTCACCGGAGCGGCACCAGCCGCCCTTGCGGGACTGGAGCGCCCTGATGCCGTCTTCATCGGTGGCGGCACGGGTGATGAGGGTGTGTTCGAGGCTGCCTGGGCCGCCCTGCGCCCGGGCGGGCGCCTCGTTGCCAATGCCGTCACGCTGGAGAGCGAGCAGGCCCTGGCCCGGCGTTTCACCCAATATGGCGGCGATCTGATCCGTCTGGGCGTGGAGCGGCTGGTGCCCGTCGGCAGCATGCATGGCTGGCGCCCGGCGATGCCGGTGACGCAATGGAGCGTGGTCAAGCCAGGAAATCCTGGGCAATGAAACCGTTCGTCGCCGCCGGTCTCGGCTGCCGCAAAGGCTGCCCGGCCGAGGAAATCACCGCTCTCGTCCGGCTGGCCCTGCAGGAGGCCGGCTTGGAGCTTGCCGCGCTCTCGGGCCTGTTCGCGCCCGCCTTCAAGCAGGGCGAGGCGGGGCTGGCGGAGGCCGCCACCAGCCTGGGCGTCCCACTCGTGCTGATCCCCCAGGCTGCGCTGGAGGCCGCCGAGCCGCGCGTGCTGACCCGTTCGGAGCGCGTGGTCGCCCTGACGGGGCTGGGCAGCGTGGCCGAAACCGCGGCGCTCGCTGGCGCCGGCCCGCAATCCACCCTCAAGCGGGCGCGCATCGCCAGTGCGAACGCCACCTGCGCCATCGCCGTCAACGAGGCCTGACATGACCGTTCACTTCATCGGCGCCGGCCCCGGCGCGCCCGACCTCATCACCGTCAGGGGCCGCGATCTCGTGGCGCGTTGTCCGGTCTGCCTCTATGCCGGCTCGCTGGTGCCGCCTGAGATCATTGCGCTGGCGCCTGCGGATGCACGCGTGGTCGATACCGCGCCGCTGACGCTGGACCTGATCATGGCTGAGATCGAACAAGCGCATGAAGCGGGCCTGGATGTTGCGCGGCTGCATTCGGGGGATCTGTCGATCTGGAGCGCGCTGGGCGAGCAGACGCGGCGCCTGCGCGCCCTCGGCATTCCCTACACCATCACGCCAGGCGTGCCGTCCTTCGCCGCCGCCGCGGCGGTGCTCGGCAAGGAGCTCACGCTGCCGGAAGTGGCGCAATCGGTGGTGCTGACGCGCACGTCGGGCCGGGCCTCGGCCATGCCGGAGAACGAGACGCTTGAGGCTTTCTCCCAGACCGGTGCGACGCTGGCGGTGCATCTTTCCATCCACGCACTGGCGCGCGTGGTAGCCGAGACGACGCCGCATTACGGCAGCGCCTGCCCGGTCGCGGTGGTCTTTCGGGCAAGCTGGCCGGATGAGCGTGTCGTCACCGGTACGCTCGGCGATATCGAAGACAAGATCGCGGCCGAGCCGATGGAGCGCACCGCTTTGATCCTGATCGGGCGCACGCTGGCCAGCGAGGATTTCCGCGAAAGCGCGCTCTACGACACCGACTACAAGCGGCGCTATCGCGGCTTCGAGGGGTGACGAGCCGGTCCTCACGCCCCCTCCCAGGGTGTTGGCGTTTGAAAGCCCCGAGAGGGTGGCGCAGCCCCTCGTCCGCCTGCCGGCACCTCCAGTCAACGCAAGAGAGTTGACGACACCGCCAAGGGGAGAAAGCTGCCCATCGTTCTCAGCGACGCGTTGGTGCAATCGTCCGTCAATTCCGGCTCGGATCAGCCAGAAATGTCGCGCCTGGACTATTCGATGTTCGCTTTCCCGGCATTGTGGAAGTTCTTCCTCCTGGTCGCGTCCCCGTCATGTCTTCCCGTGGCTCCCACCTTTTTGGTGCGTTCCTCGCCCTCGCGGCGGGAACGGTGTTTTCGTTCGGCAGCATCACCATTCGTGAGTCGCCGCATCTCGACGCCGTGCAATATCTGATCTGGCGCAGCTTCGGCCTGCTGCCGCTGGTTCTCGGTGTGGCGCTGCTACAGGGCAAGTCGCCGCTGCAGCAGTTGATTTCGGGCGGCTGGCTGGGACTTGGTGGCGCACTGTGCATGACGGTGATGGCTGATTTGTTCATCTTCGCCATGAAGACGACCTCCATCGCCAATGCCCTGCTGTTTTCGAGCGCGGCGCCGCTGATCGGCGCCATATTGGCCCGCCTGATCCTGAAGGAGCGCATCTTCGTCTCCACCTGGGGCGGCATCGCGGTCGGCATTGCCGGATTGCTGATCATGACCTGGGGGGAACTGGGCAGCGGCAATGCCATCGGCAATCTGGCTGCCTTCGGCGTGGGCTTTGCCTATGGCCTCTATTCCATCATTGCCCGGCTCGGCCGCGACAGGGACATGTCGGGCGTGGTGACGGGTTGGGCGGTGCTGACCATCCTCACCTGCGGCGCTTTCATGGCGCTGAGAGGGATCACCATCGCCACGCCGATGCTGGAAAACACCTATGCCATGATCCATGGCGCCGTTTTCATCGGTGGCGGCATGTATCTGCTCAATACGGCCGCCCGGCATGTCGGCGCCGGGCAACTCACCTTGCTGGCCCAGACCGAGATGATCCTCGGGCCGGTCTGGGTCTATCTCTTCTTCGACGAGACACCGCGCCTGACCACCGTCCTGGGTGGCGGGGTGCTGCTTGCGGGCGTGCTCGTCGCCGCCCTCGGGCGCAGCTTCGCCCGCGATGAGGAAGCGCAAGTGGCGGCGCGCGCCTCGGTGTGATCCCGGGACTATACGGGCTCAGGACGACTTCAGGCGCCAGCCACCGAGAATGTGCCAGATCACAGCCAGGAGCACGATCGCGCCGCCGATGATCGCGGCCATACCCGGATCCTCGGCGAAGATCAGATAGACCCACAGCGGGGCCAGCACCACGTCGAGCGTGGAGATCAGGCCGGATTCGGCGGCGGGGATCCGGCGTGCACCGGCCAGGAACATGAAGAAGGCCAGGGGGATCGAGGTGAAGGCGAACAGCGCCAGCACCACCCAGTCCTGCGCCGTCGCCGCGGCGGGCGAGGCGAAGGGCAGGCCCACCAGCGCGGTGAACAGGCAGCAGAACAGGTTGACCGGCAGCATTTCCAGCCCCGGACGGGCCCGCGCGACCACCGCCACGATGGCGAAGGAGGCGGCCATGCCGAGCGCCATGGCGTCGCCGAAGAGATGGCCGGATCCGAAGGAGCCTCCCACCATCACGACCACGCCGACGAGCGCGCCGCCGGAAGCGATCAGCGTGCGCCGGGAGACCCTCTCGCGCATGATCAGCCAGGCAAGGCCGGCGGCCAGGAAGGGCGTGGTGGCATAGATCACCGATACGTTGGCGATGGTGGTGTGATAGAGCGCCCCGACGAAGAACAGCATCGACAGCGAGGCGCAGGCCGCGATGATGAGGCCGAACCAGCCGATCGAGCGGATCGCGGCCAGGCTGTCGGCGCGATGCACATAGACGAGACCGACCCCCATATAGATCGCGCCGATCGCCGCGCGCAGCGACACGGTCGTCCAGGCGTCCACCGTGAGCATGCGGGCGAAGATGCCGCTGATGCTCCAGGCGATGGCGGAGGCGACGACGAGAAAGACACCGAGCCGATGAACGGAACGGGCGTCGGGCGAGGCGGTGATGGCGGACATCGGAAAACCAGGGGTGGGAGAGCGCAACTCACATGATTTTCAGCGGCACTCCCAACAGGCCGATGAAGCTGTGATCAGCCGCAATCTCCTTGTTTCCGATGCTTCGTTCAAGGGAGGAAAGCTATCTTGAACGACAAGAAAAGCTTGATGACGGAGACGGCGCTTGCGCTGTTCCTCCACTGTCCCTGCGTTCCTCGATTGCTTTCCGCTCAGTCGTGACATTGACAACTTACGCTATCCGATAGAGCGGCCGGGTCCGCCATCGTCGCCGGGCAGTGCCGCGTCTGTCGCCAGGGCAGATCGCCGTCCGGCAGGGGCGCCGGACGGCGATCGTCGTCAGCCTGCGCTCATCTTGCTCTCGTAGTCGGCTTCGAGCCGCGTATGCAGGCCCCAGAAGCTCGGCGGTGCGTGTCCTCCGAGGCGGGCCGCGAGGATGTCGAGATGGGTGTGCCAGCCGGCAGCGACGCTGATCAGTTCGTCACGGGTGAGCAGGCGGCTATGGGTGATGGTGATATGGGTCCGCCCGAGCTCCGGCTTGAGGTCGATGCGCACCTGGGAGCCGTCCCCCCAGGCATATTCGATCAAGGTGGGCGGCTCGCAGGCGATCACCCGCCCATGCATTTCCACCGTGCCGTTCAGATGCACATATTTGGGCGGCGGCGGGTCGTCGGGCGACGACAGGTCGCCATTGCGGAAGACATGGTTGACCCGTCCGCCCGGCTGCAAGTCCATCTCGCCGCCGGCCAGCCATTGCTGGCGCTTCTCGGCTTCGGTCAGGAAGGCCCAGACGCGTTCGATCTGTCCGGAAAGAACGCGTTCGATGCGTACGGTCTCGGTGTCGATGATCACGCCGTAGTCGGACATGGTTCAACTCCCTAGAGTAAAGCGCTTTCATGAGCGCTTGTTTTCTCTGATGCTTTATTTCCCAGCCAATCCGACGGATTGGCCAGGGCACCTTTGCGATTCCTGCAGATACCGGCAAATCGCGAGACGCTTCAGGCTCAACTCCCTTGAGGGTTGGCAATCGCATCCGCGATCAGCAAGGCGTCAAGCGTGTCGAGCCGCTGATTCCAGAGTTTTTCATAAAAACGCATCCATTCCAGGCCGGCATGCAGAGGCCGCGGATTCAGCCGGCAGGTATGGGTGCGTCCTTCGACACGGCGTTCCACCAGGCCGGCCTTCTCCAGCACCTTGATATGCTTGGAGGCGGCGGCCAGAGAGATGGCGAAGGGGTGGGCGAGTTCGCCCACCTTGCGGGGCTCGGCGGCGAGGCTGCGCAGCATGGCCCGCCTGGTCGGATCGGCCAGGGCATGAAAGACGGCGTCGAGAGGATCTTGATATTCAACCATACGGTTGAATATCTTCCTTTGCCCCTCAACTGTCAACCAAATGGTTGACGACAGCATCGGACCGATCTCGAAATCGGGGCCGATACTGTCGATTTGGTCGTCGCATGGTTTTTTCCGAAAACCGGTGTCCACTTTGCCGACGATGCTGACTGTTTCCGTCGCGTTCGGCACCTGGGATGTCGCGCCATGCAAAGGCGTTTCCGGCAAGGCCCTGTCTAGTCGCCACGAGCAAGAGGGAGAATTCCATGGCCGCAGCAGCCAAGACATTTGCAGCTAAGACATTTGCAATCGTTGGAACCGGGGTCATCGGTGCCGGCTGGGCGGCACGGGCGCTCGCGCACGGCCTGGACGTCGTCGCCTACGATCCGGCTCCGGGCGCCGAGGAAAAGCTGCGTGCGGCCATCGACAATGCCTGGCCGGCCCTGGAAAAGCAGGGGCTCGCCGCCGGTGCCGACCGCAAGCGCCTCAGCTATGCCGGTTCGATCGCCGAAGCGGTCGCCGAGGCGGACTTCATCCAGGAGAACGCGCCGGAGCGCGAGGAGCTCAAGCAGGACCTGCTGGCGCAGATCGACGCTGCCGCCAAGCCCGGCGCCATCATCGGCTCCTCCACCTCGGGCCTGTTGCCTAGCCGGCTGCAGGCCAGGATGGCCGATCCGACCCGGCTGGTGGTGGGCCACCCCTTCAACCCCGTCTACCTGCTGCCCCTGGTGGAAGTGCTCGGCGGCGAGAAGACCTCCCCCGAGACGGTCGAGGCCGCCAAGGCGTTCTACACCTCGATCGGCATGCGCCCGCTGCATGTCAAGGTGGAGATCGAAGGCTTCATCGCGGACCGGCTGATGGAAGCGCTCTGGCGCGAGGCTCTCTGGCTGGTCAATGACGGGGTTGCCACCACCGAGGAAGTCGACGCGGCCGTGGTCTATGGCTGCGGCCTGCGCTGGTCGCTGATGGGCACCTTCCTGACTTTCCATCTCGCCGGCGGCGAGGGCGGTATGCGGCACATGCTGCACCAGTTCGGCCCCGCCCTGAAGCTGCCCTGGACCAAGCTGGTGGCTCCGGAACTGACGGATGAACTGATCGACCGCGTCGCCGATGGTTGCGAGCACCAGGCCGCCGGGCGCTCGATCAAGGCGCTGGAACGCCGCCGCGACGACTTCCTCATCGAGGTGATGGCGCTGGCCAAGAAATATTGGCCGGAGGCCGAGGGGTTGGAGGGGCGGATCTAGCTCCCCTGGGACCGCAGGCTTTCAGCCGGCTCTTGGAACCGTCACACTTGCACGATGGGCGATGCAGGCGGGACGCCTGCAATCCTAGAGCAAAGCGCGTTCACACGTGAACGTTTGTTTGCTCTATCTCTTTGTTTCGACGCGTCTTTGCGATTCTTGATGATTCCGAGAAATCACAAAACGCTTTGGGGGACTCCCATGCACCTTCTCGACGAAACCGTCCGCCCGGAATGGATCGACTATAACGGCCATCTCTATGACGGCTATTACGCGGTGATCTTCGCCAAGGCCGTGGACGAGTTCCTCGGCCGGGTCTGCCTGACCGAAGCGGTGCGGGAGACGACGCGCCATACCATCTACACGATGGAGACCCATGTCCGCTTCCTGTGGGAGGTCAAGCTCGGCACGCCCGTTTCGGTGACCTGCCAGGTGCTGGACCTCGATGCCAAGCGCGTCCGCATCTTCCTGAGCATGTATGACAAGGTGCGCAACCTCGTGGTGGCGACCTCCGAGCAACTCCTGATGTCGATCGACCAGACCGAGCAGCCGCACGCCGCGCCTTGGCTGCCGCAGAGCGCGGCAGTGCTGGAGGGGCTGCTGAAGGAGCACGCCACCCTGCCGATGCCGAAGGATGCCGGCCGCAGCATCGGCATCAAGCGGTAGTGCTATTCCGGGTGCACGGGCATCCTGCCCGTTCTTGGAAGCAATGTCGCTGGTTGGAACGAAAGAACGGGCAGGATGCCCGTGCACCCTGTGTAGTTAGACTGTGTCAGGATTGGTGCGGGCGAGAGACCGTGTGCACCCAGGCCCCTTGAGGCCGTTTTCCGGCTTGGTCCTCGCCCGCGTTGCAGTACCCAACCTGAACAGTTGATCGAGGCCGCACCACCGGACCTCGTAGCACAGGGATAGGCGCGATGATCATACACCCTGGCTTCATCGGGATCGATGTCTCCAAGCACCATCTCGACATTTTCAATGCCATCACCCAGCATGTCGAACGCATCGACAACACGGCGCAGGCGATCATCTCAACCTTCGAGCTGCTGCAAGCCGATCCGATCAAGCTCATCGTCTTCGAGGCGACCGGGTCTTATGATGGGTCGCTACGCTCTGCTTTGACGAGCCTGCAATTGCCCTTTGTTCGCGTCAATCCAGCCCGAGCCCGCGACTTTGCCAAATCCATCGGCCTGCTGGCCAAGACCGACGCCATCGATGCGCGCATGCTCGCCGCCATGGCTCAGTGCCTCAACCTGCAAGCCGATCCGGCCGATGATCCTCATCGCCAACAACTGGCCTTGCTGCACAAACGCCGCGACCAGTTCGTCGCCACCCGCAAGCAGGAACTGACACGCCTGGCTCAAGCCGACATGGCCCAGATCCGAGACAGCCTCCTGGATCATCTTGCCTGGCTGGAGGCGGCCATTGCCAGCCTCGACCAGCACATCTCCCTCCTCATTGCTCGACATGACAGCCTCGAGCAAAGGCGCCGGCTGATGTGCTCAACACCAGGCATCGGCAGGGTCATTTCCACGACCCTGCTGGCTCTCCTGCCCGAACTCGGCCAACGCTCGTCCAAGACCATCGCCGCCTTGGCAGGCCTGGCCCCCTTCAATCGCGATAGCGGCCTTATGCGCGGCACACGCCAGATCAGAGGCGGAAGACGACGCGTGCGACAGGCCCTCTACATGGCCGCCGTTTCAGCCAGCCGGTCCAAATCCCTCTTCGCTGAGACTTACCGCGCATTGCGACAAGCCGGAAAGCCACCAAAACTGGCTCTCATCGCCTTGGCCCGAAAGATTCTCGTCACTCTCAATGCCATCGTGCGAGATCAGACCCCCTTCAAGGCATGACACTCGCTCAACTACAGTTGCCGGAAACGCCCCAGCTCGCCAGCCGCCATGTTTGCCGGCTTATATTGAGTCCTGCTGGCATTTCAGCGGGATCGAATACATATAGCCTTATCGACTTGCTGGTGTTCGAGGTTTCATGCGCCGCTTCTTCATGGCAGTGCTGCTGTTGGTGCTATCGATTGGCGGTGCCCGCGGGTCCTGCCAAGACTATTTGGTGCAGGCTTTCGATAGGCTGAAAACTGTGCCTTTCAGAGCCGACATAGTGGAGGAGGGCGAACATGGCTCGAAACTCATGACCACCTACATCCGTCAGTCCGCGGAAGCTATTCGGATCGAGACAAAATACAAAGCCACTCCCACGCAGGAAGATAAGTTTTTAGGTTTTGTTGGTGTTGATAGGGAGCGATGGATAAATGAAGGGGATGGATGGAAAATTTGGGATGGCAACAGTACTAGGTTTTCTAATTTCATAATAAACTATACGAATCCATATATTCCATTTTCTGTAAAAAGATTGAAGGATGTAAGTTGTTTGGGGTCTCTTGTCAGACATGGTTCGTGGCATTCGATATTTGAATTGCCAGAAGGTGGCGATAATCAACACTATGTGTTGTACGTCGACAATGTCACAGGCCTACCGGAGAGTTGGTCCATCGGTGGACAATTTTTCAGCCAGAAAGTGACCTATCGCTACGAAGCTGTTCCGGCGATTAATCCTCCGCTTGCGAAATAGTGCAAGGTAGGGGCGGTTCTCCGCCCTCCCGCTACCTTTCAAGCGCAACGCTTCCAAGAGCGGACATCGCGACATGCCTTCATGTCGCGGAGATGCCCGCGCTCCATGATCAATCCGGCCAGCCGCCGGGGCTGGTCTCGGCGCCGTCGTCATATTTCGACAGCCACTCCACCGCGGTGTCGCGGAAGCGGGTGAGGCCCTTGTAGTCGACCAGTTCGGGCGGCAGGGTCTGCAGCACGCGATGCAGGCGCCGGCCCCATTTGGGCACCGTCACCAGTTCCTCCAGCTTGATCAGGTAGCAGCGGATCGGGAAGACGATGGCGTTGGAGCGCGGCAGGCGGAAGAAGCTCTGCAGCTCGACGCGCAGATGCAGCTTGTTGCCGATATTGTCGAGCGTCAGCGTGGTGCGATCCTTGCCCCATTTGTGATAGTTCTCGGGCGAGGTATCCAGGCGCGGATTGACCGTCATCGTCCAGTTGAGCCGCCGCGTCGGCGAGCCCTGGCGCAGGTTCAGCATGAATTTGAGCGCCCGTTCGAACACGCCGAGCTGGTGGGCCAGCGGCACCGGGCCGTGCCATTCCATGAAGTTCATGCCGATGTCGAAATCGAGCGACCAGTCGGCCTGGGTGGTGACGATGCCCGCATCCATCCACAGATTGCCGTCGCGCTGGTCGAGCAGGCAGAAATCGCCCTGGGACTGGCGGGTGATGTATTCCATCGGCCCATAGGGCAGGGTGGCGACATCACCGAAGGTGAAGCGATCGTCGATGCCCAGGGGGCGGTTGATCCAGTGCCATTGGTCGCCGCTCCGCTCGAGCGTGAAATGCTCGGGATAGGAGGTCGACATGCTCTCCATCAGGAGTTCGAGCAGATCCCAGCCCGCCAGCGTCATGTGGGGCAGGGACTGGCAGCGCAGCGGGTCTTCCTTCAGCACCAGCGCCCTGTCGGCCATCTCCGAGACATAGTGCTCGTCGACGTCGATGGGATGCTCGAAGACCGAGCCGTTCGGGCCTGCGGTATGCGGTTCGATATTGACCGCATACATGTAGTTGTCCTTGTCGAAGGGGAACGGGAAGCGGCGGATCCCCGTTTCCGAATTGCGGAACGTGAAGTCGTCGCGGAAGGTTTCCTGGCGGAATTGGATGCCCATGGTGCGTATCCTCTGTGAGAGCTTCCTGGGACGGCTGGCGTCTCGCCTGCTCTTGGACACACGGCGATTCAAGAGCAGGCGAGACGCCAGCCGTCCCAGGAATTAAGTTACAAATCCAGCACCAGTTCCCGGCCCTCGAAGCGCGAGACGCAGGGCATGACCTTGGTGCCGGAGGCCTTGTCGGCTTCCGAGAGGTAGTGGTCGTTGTGCATGAGCGTGCCGTCGCAGGCGAGCACCCGCGTCTCGCACTGGCCGCAGGCCCCGCCCCGGCACAGATAGGGCGCGTCGACGCCGGCCGCCTCGATCGCCTCCAGCATGCTCTGGTGCGGGCCGACCTGGGCCTTCTTGCCCGACTGGGCCAGGGTGATCTCGTAGGGCTTGCCGGAAGCCGGCGCGAGGAACTGCTCATTGTGCAGGTTCTGCTCCGGCCAGCCTTCATTGCGGGCGGTGTTGAGAACCCATTTGATCATGCCGCCGGGCCCGCAGACATAGAGATGCGTGCCGAGGGGCTGGCGGGCGAGCAGGTCGACCAGGGGGATCGCTTCGCTCTTGGCGTCGCGATAGATGTGGATCCGGCGGCCATAACGCTCGGCCAGATGGGCGAGATAGGCGCCGTGCTCGTCCGAGCGCACGGCGTAATGCAGCTCGAAGGGGCGGTCCTCGTCGGAAAGCTGGGCCATCATCGCCATGAAGGGGGTGATGCCGATGCCGCCGGCAAAGAGCAGGTGCTTCTTGGCGCGCTGGTCCGGCGGGAACAAATTGACGGGATGGCTGATGCGGATGATGTCGCCGGGGCGGACCCTGCCATGCAGGAACAGCGAGCCGCCACGGCCGTTGTCGTCGCGCCTGACGCTGATGGTGTAGCAGGCCGTGTCGCCCGGGCGGCTCATCAGCGAATAGGGGTTGCGCCGGAGGGTGGCGCCGTCTTCCATCTCCACCACCACATGGGCGCCGCCCGAGAAATTGGGCAGGGGCGAGCCGTCTACGGGCTTGAAATGGAAGCGCTTGATCTCGGGCGTGACCTGGTGGATCTCGCTGACGCGCACCTCGATCTTGGGTGTCTTGTCACTCATGGAAAGGCCTCCTCGGTCGGCGGAACGACACCGGGCTCTTCGGCGTCGATGCACACGCCCTGGAATGCGGCGATGCGGCGCGAATAATGGTCTCGCACCAGCAGAGTCAGGCCGCAATGGGCACATTTGACCGGCTGCGTGCGCACATGCTCGGTGATGCCCTTGCAATGCACGCATTGCACCCGGCGCTCTTCCGAGCCGCGATGCTCGGTCTGGATGGAAAGATGGTCGACGCCGGCCTCGATCGCAAGCTTCATGGCCTGGCCGATCAGGCCTTCCGTGCCGGCCAGATAGATCTGGGTGCCCATATGGGCCGTCGCCAATGTCTGGGCCAGGCGCGGCAGGGCGGCGGCGATGCTCGGGCCCTCATAGAACATGTCGGGGCCGAGTGCCCTGAGGGCCTCGCCCAAATTCTTGGCAGCGGCTCCGCCGGGCACATAGATGATATGGGCCCTGTCGAGGAAGGCGGCCTCGGCCGTCTTGGCCGCGTCGAGGATCGCCTGCGCACCCTCGGCATCCGCCACGAACAGGTGCCGCTTGGCGCCGGGGCGGATGGCAAGCGTGCCATAGACAGGACGGCTCTTGATGCCGGATACGAGCATGGTTCTATCGAAACTCCAGCGCGAACGGAAACAGACGCAGCCAGGATCTGGCTATCACGTATGAGGGGCCCTCTCCCGTGGGAGAGGGCCAGGCACCTTACAGCGCCGTACGCTTCTTCTTCTCCGGATCATCGAAGGTGATGGTGTGGGCGATGGCCGAGCACTGCACATTCTTGCCCTTGACCTCGAGCTTGGTGCCCTGCTTGGCGACGTCGACGGCCATGCGGGCGATCGCCATGGAGCGGTTGGTCAGGCGCGAATACATGCCGCAGGTGACCACGCCCACCTTCTTGCCGCCGGCCCAGAGCTCGTCGCCGGCATCGAGGATCTTGTCGGTGTCGGCGAGGACGCCGAAGATCTTGAAGCGCTCCTTGCCCTTGAGGCGGTAATGCTCCTCAGCGCCGCGGAAACCGGTCTTGCCGGGCGAGACGGTGAAGGTGAGGCCGAGTTCCCAGAGCGTGTCGCCCGGGCCCTCGTTCTCGAAGGGATACATCTGCGAATTGTCATAGGGATAGAACAGCAGATAGCTTTCCACCCTGAGCCAGTCGAGCGCGGTGAAGGAGGCGGGCACGATGCCCATGCGCTTGCCTTCCTTGAGGATGGTGTCCCAGATCTCCACCGCGTCCTCGGACTTGCAGAAGATCTCGTAGCCGCGCTCGCCGGTATAGCCGGTGCGCGAGATCATCACAGGCTTGCCGAACAGGGTGGTCTGCATGTGGTGGAAATATTTGAGGTCCTTGATGCCGGGCACATGCTTGGTGAGGTATTTCACCGCCAGCGGGCCCTGCAGCGACAGGTCCTGCAGATCGTCGTCGAAGATGACGGCAACATTCTTGCCGGCGGCATCGCGAGCCATGTCCTCGAAGCCGGTGCCCGAGCCATAGACCGTCATCCAGCTGTTGGGGCCGGTGCGATAGAGGATGCAGTCGTCGGTGAACTTGCCGGCATCGTTGAGCACGCAGGCATAGGCCGACTTGCCGGGCACGATCTTGCGCACGTCGCGCGTGGTCAGGCGCTGCAGCACCTGGTGCGAATGCGGGCCGACCAGATGGGACTTGCGCAGGCCGGACACGTCCATCAGCGCCGCCTTTGTGCGGATCGCCTCATGCTCGTCGGCGAGGTCGGACTTGGTATAGGTCCAGGCCGTCTCCATCCCGTTCCAGTCTTCCAGGGTGGAGCCGAGGGCTCGGTGGCGGGCTGCGAGCGGCGAACGCCGCCAGGACATGACACTCATGGATGTTCCCTTCTGTGATTGGTGGCCGGTCTTCGGCCCGGTGTGGTTGGGCTGGCAAGGCCGGAGAGCGAGGCCGTGTTACATCCTCACCCTCGTCTTGTCCGGGTCGTAATGGGCAAAGCGCACGACCTTGGCCTTGAGGCGCTTCTGGTGGCCGTCGAGCTTGCCGATCTCGAGTTCGGTGCCGATCTCGGCCGAGCCGATATCGACGCGGGCGAGGGCGATGTTCTTGTCGAGAATGGGCGAACGCATGCCGGAGGTAACCACGCCGATGCGGGCGCGCCCGGCATAGACATGATCGCCGTGATGGGCGGTCTCGCGTCCCTCGATTTCCAGGCCGACGAGCTTGCGCTGCGGCTCGGCCTTGCGCTTGACCAGGGCCTCCTTGCCGACGAAGTCACCCTTCTTGGAGACCAGCGGCACGGTGAAGGTGATGCCGGCCTCGAACGGGTCGGTCTCGTCGGAGAATTCGTAATGGGCGAAGATCAGCCCGGCCTCGATGCGCAGCATGTCGAGCGCTTCCAGCCCCATGGGCACCACGCCGAGCGGCTTGCCGGCCTTGAAGACGGCATCCCACACGGCCTCGCCGTCGCGGGGATGGCAGAAGATCTCGTAGCCGAGTTCGCCGGTATAGCCGGTGCGCGAGACGACCACGGCCGGGCCCTGGGCATGGCCGAGCCGGCCGACGGTCGAGCGGAACACGCCGATCTCGTTGGCAGCCGGCTGGGCCGGCGGCGTCCAGATGATCTTGGCGATGAGGTCACGGCTCTTGGGGCCCTGCACGGCGAGATTGTGGAGCTGGTCGGTCGAGGAGCGGATCCAGACCTTGAAGCCCTTTTCCTCGGCGAGCTGGCGCAGATGCACGCCGACATAGGGATCGCCGCAGACGAGGCGGAACTGCTGCGGCCCGAGGCGGAACACGGTGCCGTCGTCCAGCATGCCGCCATGTGGGTAGCAGATGGCGGTGTAGACCACCTGGCCGACCGAAAGCTTGGTGATGTCGCGCGTCACGGCATAGTCGAGCAGCGCCTCGGCATCGGGGCCGAGTACCTCGAACTTGCGCAGGGCGGAAAGGTCGATCACCGCCACCTTTTCGCGGCAGGCCCAATATTCGGCCACCGCGCCATCGGCGAGGAAGGAATTGGCGAGCCAATAGCCGCGATACTCGACCATGCGGCGCGAAAGGGGAGCGACCTTCGAATGGAACGCCGTCTCCTTGGTGAAGACCGGAGGGGAATCGGGTGTCATGCGCGTAGCGATCGCCTTGGGGAATTCGTGATCGGCGTCATAGACGCGGACCTGGATATCGGTGGGGTTCCAGCCATTGGCCGGGTCGATGTCGTCGGCACAGGAGGAGGCGGCGCAGGTGAGGTCGATCAGCGCGCGCATCAGCACATAGTCGCCGGGGCGCGACCAGGGCTCGTCGGCACTGATGGTGCCGTCATGGTTGACCTGCGTGTTGAAGAAGAAATTGATCGCCGGCCAGCCGGGACGGGGGGCGATGCCGTCCTGCGCCAACACCCTGTTGAAGTTCTCCGAGCAGGAATCATGGCCCGGATAACCCATGTCGTCGTAATATTTCATGGTGCAGGCGAGGCCGAAGGTGTCGTGCCGCCCGCAGGTGTCCTGCACCACTTCCACCGTGGCCCGCATGCGTTGGTCGAAGAATTTCGAGAACAGGCCGGGGCCGGGATAGGCGCGTCCCATCAGGGTGCGGGTCGCGGTGGCGTCGAGGCCGCATTCGATGCCCTGCTTGAGCAGCTCAGTGTCGAAGGCGAGGAAATCCGAGCATTGGCGCCCATCGATGTCCATGATCTGGATATATTGGCCGGCCTTGACCTCGAAACGCTCCGCGGTCGCGGCCTTCACCCGGAAGTCCTGGACCGGCGTGGCGAGAGGGGCGGCGGGCTGGCTCTGCGGCGCGCGCTTGGCGGTTTCATCGCTGCGCGCGATCTCCAGATGGAAGTCGGTGGCCGGAACCACGGCATCCGCCGTCGAATCGCCGGCCGGCACGATCAGCACGCAGGTCATGTCCCGCTCGGCCGCCAGTGAGAGGGCCTCTCCCGCCGGGGCGTCGGGTCCGGAGATCAGGATGCCGCTGGCACTGGCAAGATCGCGGCCGGCGAGTTGGTGATGGGTGGCGGCGGCATTCTCATTGGCGGCGATCAGGCCCGCCAGTGCATCGCGCGGGGCGGCGGGATGGCCCGAAGGCAGGCTCTCCTGCGCCGCAAAGGCATAGAGCAGGGCGTTCTGGCCGCCCTCCAGATCGGTCAGACGCAAGCGATCGCCCTTGCCGAGGGCGAAGACCTGGCTCGATCCGCCGGCGACACGAAGCATTTCGGCTTCAGGCATGGCAAACCACTCCTACAGGCAAGCGAACGGGCAGGACGCGCCCGGATGATTGACGATATGCAGCGCTACTCGGCTTCCTCTCCCAGCACCCGGTAGCGGCCGCCGAAGAAGAGCAGCGGCTCGCCCTCGACATTGTGCTCCATGTCGACCACCCGGCCGACGATGATGCGGTGGTCGCCGCCCTCGTACTGGGCATGGTGCAGGCAGTCGAAGGCCGCCATCGTGTCCGGCAGGATCGGCGCCCCGAAGCGCCCGGCCGTGTAGGCCACATCCGCCCATTTGTCCTGGCTCTGCCGCGCAAAGCGGGCCGAAAGGGCGCGTTGTTCCTTGCGCAAGACGTTCACGCAGAAGCCCGGCGCTTCCAGGAAGGCCGACAGGCTGCGGGCCTTGTTGGCGATGGAGAACAATACCAGCGGCGGATCGAGCGAGACCGAGGAAAAGGAATTGGCGGTGATGCCGATCAGCCCCGCGGTCGGATGGGCGGCGGTCACCACGGTGACGCCGGTGGCAAACAGGCCGAGCGCCCCGCGAAAGCGCAGGGGATCGATGGTTTCTGGAACGGTATCGGCCTTCGCTGGCTTTGTTGCAGAACCCTGGACCATCTTGCCTCATACCCTTACCGACGTCGGCGCTTACGCTCCGACACCGGTATACCCCGGATTCGCTCGAATCCGGGAGGCGGCCGCAAACCATTGCCGCCTCGTCGGGGCGGAAACCGAAACGGACCGCATTTCCTGCCGGGGATTGCGTTTCCAGCCGCATCTTACGCCGTCTTCCGAATGGCAGGGGGATTGATTTCCGCCAGAAGCCGCTCGGCCAGAGCGCGCTTGGCGTCCACATCCATCTTCTTGATCTCGTTGTTGAGAACGCGCTCGTTGATCGAGGTGTTCCAATAGTCGACTGCCTCGAAGCCCAGCAGCGAGGTCTTGCCCACGAACTGGCGCAGCACTTCGTTGGTGGGCCCCATCACCCAGCCGGCCTTGGCGTCGCGCAGATAGCGCTCGATCTGCAGCTCGGGCTTGTAGCCGGTGCCGCCGCAGGCATGCAGCATCTTGTCGGAGACGGCGGCGACGTTCTTGGCGGCAGCGAATTTCAGCTGCCAGAGCCAGTGCAGCAGGCCGGCGCGCGGCAGGAAGGAGACATCGCTCTTGTGGATCGACCAGTCATTGTTGCCGGTGGCGTCGTCCAGCGCCTTGGCGATGAGGAAATCCATCGAGCGCACCACATTGGTGTCGATGATCGCTTCGCCGACGTAATCCTGGATGGTGGCGTAGTCGGCCACCCGCATGCCGACATCCTTGTGGGTCTTCTTGGTGGTGTGCGCCTTGGCGATGTCGATCATGCCCATGGCGATGCCGCTCCAGCAGGCGGAGGAGCACAGCAGGAAGAAGGGGTCGACGATCTCGTCATTGGAGCGGGCGCCGTCCCCGACCGGGCCGACCAGGCGGTTGCGCGGCACCACCTTGTTGACTTCCAGCGGGCCGGACTGGTTGCCGCGCAGGCCAAGGCCGTTCCAGCTGCCGGGATCGCTGGTGATCTCATCGCCGAGGATGAGGAAGCAGGAGAGGTCGGCATAATTGCCGTTGAAGTTGGGAGAGGTCGTCTGGACGATATACCAGTCGGCAAAGCCGCCGGAGGTGGTCCAGGACGCCTTCTTGCGGACGTGCCAGCCTTCCTTGGTCTCCTCGACGCCCGAGGAGATCGGATACCAGAAATGCGATCCGGTCTCCGGATCGGAATAGGACAGGGTGCCGATCAGGCAGTCCTTGTCGAGACGGCGCAGGATGTCCTTCAGGGCTGCATTGTCGTGATGGCGCAGCAGGGCGGCGGCGACGGCACCGGTATGCATGGTGTAGCACATGGCCGTGGAGGCACAGCCATAGCGGGCGATGGTCTCCACCACCATGGCGACGCAGATGTGATTCTCGCCCTGGCCGCCGAGCTCCTTGGGCACGATCAGGCCCAGGAAGCCATGCTCGGCCAGGATCTGGAAATTCTTGCGCGGATAGGCGCGGTTGCGGTCGCTCTCGACAGCGTTGGCGCGCATCTCCGTCTGGCACAGCTCGATGAGCTTGGCCTGCAAGGCCTTCTGGCGGTCGGTCAGCATCCATTGCGGATCCCACTCGAAACCGAGGCCCCAGAACGGCTCATTCCCCCACATCTTGCGTGACGACATACGGGCATCCTTCGAATGGTTCGTCCCGCGCATTTTGCCTGCCCGGTGACGCCTGAAGTTTCCAGAGAAGAAACAAGTTTGTCCAGCAGGAAATTTTATCAGCCCGAATTCTTTTTGCTCCGTGACGGTTGGAGCCCTCCAATCGGATTGCTGTTGTGCTCAAA
Source organism: Labrys sp. E2SS-1L (assembly GCF_057073705.1). NCBI lineage: Bacteria > Pseudomonadati > Pseudomonadota > Alphaproteobacteria > Hyphomicrobiales > Xanthobacteraceae > Labrys > Labrys sp. E2SS-1L. The sequence continues at coordinate 1,877,758 of NZ_CP172712.1, forward strand.
AAATAGGCAGAAATTCGGTTATTTCCCAGGGAATCGCAGAAAACTAAGGGTTGACGCTTCCTCAGAGTGTGTCAATCTTCACTCGCAGTAAAAAAGAGAGACGGTGGGTGAAGACGAGAGCCGTCGTGGAACTCTCGCAGCCAGCACCGCCCCAGCATCCAGTGCAGTCGATCAGATCCGGGGAACACAATGACGGCGACAACTGACGCAAATACGAGCGCAGGGGGCGAGAGCCAACTGCTGCGCCATATCGATTGGCGAGGAGCCTTCTGGGTAGCAAGCGGCGTACCGCCGCTCGTGCTGTTCTCGATCGGCGGCATTGCCGGCACCACCGGTACGCCGGCCTTCCTGATCTGGACGGCCTCCATGATCATGGGCTTCATCCAGTCCTTCACCTATGCGGAGATCGCCGGCCTGTTTCCCAACAAATCGGGTGGCTCCTCCGTCTATGGCGCCACGGCCTGGCTGCGTTACTCCAAGTTCATCGCGCCGCTCTCGGTCTGGTGCAACTGGTTCGCCTGGTCACCCGTGCTGTCGCTCGGCTGCTCCATTGCCGCCGGCTACATTCTCAATGCCCTCTTTCCGATCCCCGTCTTCACCGACAGTTCACCCGAAGTCCTGGCCTATATCGCTGCCCATGCCGGCACGGCGCCGGCTGACGCCATCACGGCGGTGACGGCGGCGGCGACCCCGGCGATCCGGACCTGGACGCTGTTCAGCCATACCTTCCCGCTCTTCGGCTTCTCGCTCAATTCGGTCTTCTTCATCGGCGCCGCGCTGATGCTCCTGACCTTCGCGATCCAGCATCGCGGCATTCTCGGCACCGCCAACACCCAGAAGATCATCGGCCTGATCGTCATCATCCCGATGCTGATCGTCGGCATCGTGCCGATCATCACCGGCCAGATCAACTGGGCCAACTATTCGCCGCTGGTCCCCCTCGCTACGGCCTATGCGCCGGCGCCCGGCAGCTGGAACGTCGCGGGCTGGACGCTGGTGCTCGGCGGCATGTTCATCGCGGCCTGGTCGACCTACGGCTTCGAGACCGCGGTCTGCTACACCAGCGAGTTCAAGGATCCGGGCCGCGATACCTTCAAGGCCATCTTCTATTCCGGCCTTCTGTGCATGCTGCTCTTCATCCTGGTGCCCTTCACCTTCCAGGGCGTGCTCGGATTGAACGGCATGCTGGCGACCCCCATCGTGGACGGTTCGGGCGTGGCAGCGGCGATGGCCGACATGGTGCATGGCGGCGCCATCATCAGCCAATTGCTGGTCATGCTGATGATCCTGGCGCTGATCCTGGCCATCATGACCGCGATGGCCGGCTCCTCCCGTACCCTCTATCAGGGCTCGGTGGATGGCTGGCTCCCTAAATATCTGAGCCATGTGAACTCGCATGGCGCCCCGACCCGGGCGATGTGGACCGACCTCATCTTCAATCTGATGCTGCTCGCCATCGCTGCGGCCGATGCCACCAGCTTCTTCTTCATCCTGGCCGTGTCGAATTGCGGCTATATCATCTTCAACTTCCTCAACCTCAATGCCGGCTGGATCCACCGGATGGACAATGGCCACATCAACAGGCCCTGGAAGGCGCCGACCTTCGTCATCGCCATCGGCGCCATCTTCGCCTATGTGAATGCCATGTTCATGGGGGCGGGCGCCAAGGTCTGGAACCCCCTGGCGCTGTGGGCGGGCCTGTGCACCGCCGCCCTCATCATCCCGGTGTTCTGCTACCGGCATTACATTCAGGATGGCGGCAAGTTCCCCGAGCACATGCTCGACGATCTCGGCCTCAGATCCGTCGACCTCCAGCAGAAGAAGGCGGGCATCCTGCCCTACCTTACCCTCGTGGCCGGCTTGGCCGTGGTGCTGCTGGCGAACTGGTACTTCGTCCTCTGACAAGGCCATACGGCCTTGACGACGAACGGGGCGCTTCGGCGCCCCGTTTTGCGTGAATAGGTCGAGACAATCCAGGGACCGGGCTTCGTCCCGCCGGGCCGATCAGGTCCGATAGCGTTCGAGCTGCGCGATGCCGAGCCGCGCGATGCCTGCGAGCTCCTCGCTGCTGGCGCCGTCCTGCGCCTGCACGGACATGCCCTGCACCAGGGCGCCGAGGAAGCGGGCGAGAGCAGCCGTATCGGTATCCGGCTTGAGGTTGCCCTCCCTGACGGCGCGCTCCAGGCGTTCGCGAAACATGGCAAGGGCGCCCAGGCGCAATGAAGAGACATGTTCGGCCACCGGCCGGTTCTCGCTGGCGCAGCGCAGCACGGCGGTGGAGATCATGCAGCCTCGAGGGTGTTCCTTGCGGGCATATTGGTCGGCCCAGGCGAGCAGGATGCGCTCGAAGGCTCGGACCACATCCGCTTCCTGCGCCAGTATCTGCGGCCCGAAAGCACCCACATGGCCGCGATACCAGATCAGGGCCTCCCTATGCAGTTCGGCCTTGGAGCCGAAGGCGGCATAGAGGCTCTGCGGCGTGATGCCCATCGCCTCGGTGAGATCGGTGATCGACGCGCCCTCATAGCCGAGGGCCCAGAAGGTATGAGCGGCGGCAGCGAGCGCCTCTTCACGATCAAAGCTGCGGGGACGCCCGCGGGGGCGTCTTTCGGCTTCGTTATTTTTCACAGTGTTCACTCTAGAAATATCCGAAGACCTGCTGTATTCAGGAATGACCATTGTGATAATAGTGGATGCCCGCTCATGAGTCTTCAGCCAAATGTCGCAGCCCTTTCCGCCGATCCGTTCCTCGACCGCCTGGATGGCGTGATCGACCGGGCGCTGGCCGAAAAGCGCATTGTCGGTACGGTCGTTCTCGTCGCCAGAGACGGCGATCGTGTCTATGAGCGCGCGGCCGGCCTGGCGGATCGCGAGGCCAGGCGAGCGATGGCGCCCGATACCATTTTCCTGCTCGCCTCGATCACCAAGCCCTTCGTCACGGTGGCGGCCATGCGCCTGGTCGAGCAGGGCGTGATCGGCCTCGACGATCCCGTGTCACGCTGGCTGCCCGACTTCCGCCCGCGCATGGCCGACGGGACCGAGCCGGTGATTCGGCTGCGGCATCTCATGAGCCACAGTGCCGGCCTCAGCTATGGCTTCCTCGAGCCGCAGGGCACGCCCTATCACCAGCTCGGCGTCTCCGATGGGCTCGACCACCATCCCGGCCTGACGCTGCCCGAGAATTTGCGGCGTCTGGCTTTGGCGCCGCTCGCCTTCGAGCCCGGTGCCGCCTGGCGTTATTCGCTGGGCATGGACGTGATCGGTGCCGTGCTGGAGCAGGCGAGCGGGGAGAGCCTGCCATCCCTGGTGCGCCGCCTGGTCACGCAGCCACTCGGCCTTGCCGATACCGGCTTCGCGGTGACGGACAGGTCCCGCCTGGCGATAGCCTATGCCGACGGCGACCCCGAGCCGCGATTGATCGAGGACGGCATGGACGTGCCGCTCTGGGATCAGGCGGTGCGCTTCGCGCCGAGCCGGATCTTCGATCCTGAGGCCTATCCGTCGGGGGGAGCCGGCATGGCGGGGACGGCCGGCGAGGTTCTCGCCCTCCTGGAGGCGATCCGGCGGGACGGTGCTCCGCTGCTTCGGGCCGAGACGGTGCGCATGATGATGACGGACCAGATCGGCAGCGAAGCGCAGGGGCCGGGCTGGCGCTTCGGGCTCGGCTGGGCGGTGCTCGACGATCCCGGCTTGGCGCTGTCGCCCCAGACCAAGGGCACGATCCGCTGGGGTGGCGCCTATGGCCACAACTGGTTCATCGACAAGGAGAGTGGGCTCAGCGTCGTCGTCCTGACCAATACGGCCTTTGAAGGCATGTCCGGCGCGTTCTCGCTGGATGTCCGCGACGCGATCTATGGCGCTGCGCCCTGAACCAGGAGGGCGGCTGCGGTCGCCTTGGCTTCCGCCAGCAGCCAATTGCGGAAGCGGCCCACATCGGGCCGTCCGGCGACGGTGCGGGGATAGACCAGCCAATAGCTGTAGTCGTTCGGCAGGATAAGATCGACCGGACACACCAGGCGGCCTTCCCGCAAGGCGTGTTCGGCCAGGAACAGCTTGCCGAGCGCCATGCCCTGTCCCTCGGCGGCCGCCTGCAGCAGATGGCCGTGGTCGTCGAAGGCATGGCCCGCCGCAAGGGCGGCTTCGGGCTGGCCGGCATGACGGAACCAGCGCGACCAGGCATCCCTGGGCGTGTCGTGCAGCAGATGGCTGGCAAGCAGGTCCGACGGCGAGCAGGGAGAAGGCAGCCCTGCTGCGATCGCCGGACTGCAGACAGGGCCGAGCATCTCCTGCGCGATCAGGTCGGCCTTGAGCCCAGGCCAGCGGCCGAGGCCCGAGCGGATGGCGAGATCGAAGCGGTCCTCGGTGAAGGCCCAGCTATCGGGTGAACTCGTCAGTTTTAGCTCGATATCGGGATGGCTTTCGCGAAAACGCCCGAGCCGGGGCACCAGCCAGCAACTGGCGAAGGAGGGCAGCACCGTGATGCGCAGGGGACCGTCGCGCCGGCCGCGCACGGTCTCGGTCACCGCCGCCAGGCGATCGAGCACCTCGCCGACTTCGGCAAGATAGGCACCTCCCGCCTCGGTCAACCGCAGGGCATGGCCCGCGCGTTCGAACAGCCGGACACCCAGCCAGGTTTCGAGCTGCCGCACCTGATGGCTGATCGCCGTCTGGGTCACGCATAATTCGTCGGCGGCCCGGGTGAAGCTGAGGTGCCGGGCGCCGGCCTCGAAGGCTCGGACGGCCACCAGCGGCGGTAGGCGACGCATGCTCGATGAATCCAGTTCATGGAGGGCGTGAAAATAGATCGTTTTGTCCGGCCCGAATAGTGGTGTTTCCATCCTTCCAGCGTACCGGCCCGTGCCCGGTGCGGCGTGTTGAAATGAGATCGCCATGCTCGTCTGGAATGTCTGGATTCTCTTCGCCGGCTATGCGGTGCCTCTGGTCATCAGTCCGGGACCGGGCAATACCGTGCTCACCGCCATGGGCGCCCAATATGGGGTGCGCGGTTCCGTGCGCTTCTGGGTGGGCTTCGAGATCGGCAATCTGGCGCTTTGCCTGATCTATGGCTTCGGCCTGGGGGAGGTCGTTCGCGCCCACCCCGGTTTCGCCTTCGGGCTGAAACTGGCGGGCATAGCCTACCTGCTCTATCTGGCCTGGAGCTTCTTCCGGTCGGCGGGCCACGACGCCGCTTCTGCGCAAAAGCGCCAGCCGCATCTCGGCCTGGTCGACGGCATCCTCTCCGTCGCCGTCAATCCCAAGATCCATTCGATGGTGCTGGCGATGTTCACGCAGTTCCTCGATCCCGCCGCCGGTGTCACCAGCACCGTCATCCAGCTCACGGCCGGTTTCGTGCTGATCTCGGTGCTCTGCCATTTTCTCTGGATCTATGCCGGAGCCAGTCTGCTTGGGCGTTTCCGCTCCGAGCGTGCCCAGCGGGCCCAGGGCTGGACCTTCGGCACCTGCATGCTGCTGGTCGCCGCCTTTACGGCGATCAATTGAGGATCGGTGCGGCGGCGTGACTTTCCGCCCGCGAGAGGACACCTCGCAACTGGTCCTGGCTTGGCCGGCTCAACCGGTCTATGAGCGCAGCTGGAAGCGTGCCCATGTTCGGCGGGCAGCGGAAAGCGGAGAAAATTATGCCCCACCTCATTGTGAAAATGCTGCCCGGCAGGTCCGAGGAGCAGAAGCGCAAGCTCGCCGACGCCCTGACCCAGGCCGTGATCGACAGCCTGAACAGCCAGGACAAGTCGATCTCGGTCTCGATCGAGGACGTGCCGGAAGAAGAGTGGACCCGGAAGGTCTACATTCCCGACATCCAGGACAAGCCGGATCTCGTCTACAAGAAGCCCGGTTACGACCCGTTCGCCTGACGGCGGATACGCCGGCGCTCAGCGTGCCTCGGCGGCTTCCTCGATCACGCCGGCGATGGCATCGAGCATGGCGGTGTCGTCGCCGGCCATGCCGTCCATGTCGGCCATGCGGCCGATCACGGTGGCCGCGATTTTTTCCTCCACCGTATTCTCGGCATAGGCGTAGTAGATCACGGCGCGCTGGCCGTCACGATGGCAGCGCCCCTCGATCTGCTGGAGCTGGATGGCGCTGTGGCGCATGTCGTGCACCACCAGCGAACGCTCGCGTTCTCCGCCCGGCATTTCGCCACGGTGGAGGGAGATCGCTTCGGTGACGGTGAACACCACGGCATCGAGCTCGCCGCGCTGGAAGGCCTGCCTGACGGCTTCGTTGCGCTCGCCGCTCTGGGTGCCGTTGATGGCGTCGACGCGCCAGCCATGGCCCCGCAATTTCTCGACCAGCAGGGCGCTCGTTTCCAGGAAGGCGACGGAAATCGCCACTTGCTGGCCATTGTCCATCAGGTCGTCGGCAAAATCGGCGGTGCCGGCGATGCGCAGGAGGCTGCCTTTCTGGCGAAAGCGCAGATCGGCGGCCCAACCCGCCGCCCGCCGCGTCGAGCCGCCGGCCAGGCCGACTTCCCGGCGGAATTCGCGCCAGGTCGCCTCATAGAGGCGCCGGTTCTCGGCATCGAGCGCGGTCGGCGTTACCTCGCGCTGCACTTCGGGCCAGCCGGCGATCTCCTCGGGCCGACGACGCAGGCCGATGGCATCGCGCCCCTTGTAGAGTAGAGAGGACATGGTGCGGCGGTCGTCCTCGTTCGGCTCCCAGGACCAGTTCTTCCAGCGCCCCTTGGCGCGCCCGATCCCGAGCCGCTTCATCAGGGCCCGGAAGCCGTCGAGATCGGCGGCCAGGCCCTCGCCCTTCCGCTTGTCGCCTTCCCGCGCGAACAGGCGGGCGAGATAGGAAAGTTCGTGCGGCGCCTGCCCGGCGGTGGCGCTCATATAGAGGGTGAAGTCGGCGGCCGCCGCCATCTGGCGGCAGACCAGTCCCTGCTGCGAATTGGGATTGCGGATGCGGTGGGCTTCGTCGATCACCACCAGCGGCCAGGTGCGCTTGGGCGTGCCGAGCTTGGCGAGTTCGTTGTTCTTGGCCCGGGTCGAGCGCTTGGTGCTGGTGGCGGGCGGCGCCATCAGCATCTTCGTGCGCTCGAAATTCATCACGGTGACCGCCTTGGCCGGCAGGCCGGCCTGCGCCATGGTCAGGCGCCATTGCGGAATGGCCCCCTTGGGGCAGATCACCAGGATTTCCTGTTCCGGCATGGCGCTCAGCGCCAGCCAGGCCGACAGCGTCTTGCCGAGGCCGGTCAGGTCGCCCAGCAGGAAGCCCGGCCGCCCGGCGCGGCGGGCGGCGAGGATGGCCTCGCTCGCCTCGACCTGATGCGGGCGGGGGATGAGCTGGGGTGCGGTGCTCACGCCTCGTCGCGGAAATAAGGCTCGACCTTGCCCTTGAGCTTGATGGTCAGGGGATTGCCGCGCCGGTCCTTGGCATTGCCGGCGGCGACCCGGATCCAGCCTTCGCTGACGCAATATTCCTCGACATTGGTCTTCTCGGCGCCGTTGAAGCGGATGCCGACGCCGCGCTCCATCAGCGCCTGGTCGAAAAAGGGGCTGTCGGGATTGGCGGCGAGGCGGTCGGGCGGGCTATCGGTCATCACGTCTCTCTCATGAAGATGTCAGACGCCGGATTAGCGCCCCAAGGCCGGAATGCCAACGCCTGATGTGAATTTTGTGCCATCGGGCGTGCCTTTCGCCGCAAGGCCGTCTAAGGAAAGCTCTGATGTAACGAACAAGGAGTGGCGCGATGGATGATCGGCCCATGAAGAAGGCCCGTATGCTCGCCGAGATCGCCAGCATCCAGAAGCAGGCCAAGGTCCTGGCGGTGCAGAAGAACCGCGGCGCCCATTACGAGCGGCTGGCCCGCGAGGCGGAAGAGCGCGTTGCCAAGCTGCGGGAATCGATCGCGGCCATCGAGGCGGAGCTCGCTGCCGCCAAGCAGTGAGGCGCAGCGCTATTGGAGTGGCAGGTTGCTGCAAGGTGCGGCACCGCCTGCCTGCGAAGGTGTCAATTGCATTGCGGATTTATGTCAGGAATGCAATATTGCATACGTGTTGAGCGAATTGGTTAAGAACTCGCCATATTCGACCCTTTAGCCATGCGAGCTATGCAATTCGGCATTGCGGCGATGTATGTTGCAGCGCAACATGAGAAGGTGGATACTCCTTGGCAACAAAGGAGTAGTCATCATGATCTTCGCAAGCATCATTGCTTATTTTAAGGACCGCATGGCCAAGCAGGCCGAGTTCCTGCGCCTGCTCGATGAGATCAACAGCCTGTCCGACCGCGATCTGCGTGATCTGCGTGCCGACCGCATGGAAATGATCCGTCATGCTCGCCAGCAGGTCTACGGTGCCCAGGCTGTCTGAGCACCGCCTTCCGTCGACGGACGAGTTTCGAACGCGCCGCCTTCTTCCCTGAAGGTGGCGCGTTCTGCTTTTGGGGGCAATGAACCCTCGGCAGCATCAGGCATAGGCAGGCATCTGGCCGTGCAGGGAGTGATCGAGAGCCTTGCGCAAATAGCGCCTGGCCTGTTCGAAGGCTGCGCTGTCGCGATCGCGCGGGCGAGGCAAGTCGACGCTGACCGTCTCTTCGATACGTCCGGGCTTCGGCGCGAGGACGACGACGCGATCGGCGAGCAGCAGCGCCTCCTCGATGTCATGCGTGACGAGAAGAAGGGTCTGCCGGTCCTCCAGCCAGAGCCGGGCGACATGATCCTGCAGGCTCGCGCGGGTCAGCGCATCGAGGGCGGAAAACGGCTCGTCGAGAAGAAGGATGCCCGGCCGCGCCGCCAGGGTGCGGGCGATGGCGACGCGCTGGGCCATGCCGCCGGACAATTCCTTGGGCCATCTTCTACCCTGTCCCTCCAGACCGACGCGTGCGAGGACTTCGGCGACCCGCCTGTCTCGCTCCTGCCGGGGCAGGCTGGCGAGGCCGAAGGCGACATTCCCCGCGACGGTCAGCCAGGGCAGCAGGCGCGGCTCCTGGAAGACGAAGCCGACGGTCTCCGCCGGGCCGCTGACGGGCACGCCATCGATCTCCACCCGCCCACGGGTCGCGGTTTCCAGGCCACCGATCAGGCGCAGCAGCGTGCTCTTGCCGCTTCCCGAGCCGCCGATGATGGCAACGGCCTCGCCGGGCGCGACGGACAGGTCGATGCCGCGCAGCGCCTGCGTGCCATTGGCATAGGTCTTGTCGAGATTGCGCAGCGACAGCATCAGCGGTCCCCGCCGGCGAAACTGTCTTCGTGATGCAGGAAGGGGTGGCTGAGCGCGACCAGGATCATGTCGCTCGCCTTGCCGATCAGCGCGAACAGGATGATGGTGGCGACGATCTCGTCGGGTTTGCCCAGTTGCTGGCCATCGACGAGCAGATAGCCGAGCCCTTCGGAGGCTCCCATGATTTCGGCAGCCACCACGAACATCCAGCCGAGGCCGAGGCCGACCCTGAGCGCCGTGACGACCTGTGGCAGGATCGCCGGCAGGAGGATGCGCCGTACCAGCTGCAGCCCTTTCAGCCGGAAGACCTGGCCGACCTCGACGATCTTGCGATCGACCGAGCGGATCGCGCTGGAAACGCCGAGATAGACCGGAAAGAACACGCCGACGGCGATGAGGATGATCTTGGATTGCTCGAAAATGCCGAACCACAGGATGAAGAGCGGTACCCAGGCGAGGGAGGGAATGGCACGCAGCCCCTGCAGCGTCGGGTCGACCAGGGTCCGGAACAGGGACGAATAGCCGGAGGCAGCGCCGAGTGCGATGCCGGCGAGAGCGCCGAAGAAGAAGCCGGCCCCGACCCGGGCCAGCGTTGCGAGGATGTGGGTGGTGAGGTCGCCATTGCGCGCCAACTCCAGCAGCGTCGCGGCGATGCGGCTCGGTGGCGGCAAGAGCCGTCCGTCGCTCCAGCCGGCATGGACGGCATATTCCCATGCCAAGGCGAGGGTGAGGGGCAGAAGCAGCCCGGCATAAGGCCGGACATGGCGAAGAGAAGGCCTGGTCGCCGGACGCCGCTCTTTCAACGCCTCCGGCGCGGCAGGGCTTTCGAGTGCCGTCATCGCCCGGCCTATTGCGTCTGTGCGCCGAAACGCGGGTCGATCAGCCCGTTCACTGCCGCGGGCACGTCGATCTCGGCCTTGATCACGCCGGCGCCCTGCAGGGCTTGCCCGGCGGCCACCAGGGTCTGTCGCTGGGCGTCCCCGATCGTGCCGGTCGACAGGTCGGTGCGGGTGAGCTGGCGTTCGATCACCGCATCGGGCAGCTTGGCGGCCGCGATCAGGCTCTGCTTGAGATCGGCGGGATTGGCGAGGGCGTGCTGGCGGCCCTTTTCATAGACGGCCAGCACGCGGCGCACGAGCTCGGGATGGGCAGCGGCAAAGGCCTCGCGCACATTCAAGACTCCCCAGCTGTTGAGCGCGGCATCGCGGAAGAAGAGTTTGGCGCCATTTTCAACCTCCGCGCCGGCCATGATCGGGTCGAGCCCCGCCCAGGCGTCGACATCGCCGCGGATCAGGGCAGCCTTGCCGTCGCCATGCTGAAGCGGCACGAGCGCAATGTCTTTTTCCTTCAGCCCGGCCGAAGCCAGCGCGCGGATGAGGAAGATGTGAGGATCGGTGCCGCGCGTTGCCGCCACGCGCCGGCCCTTGAGATCGGCGACGGCGGCGATGCCGGTGTCGGGGCGCGTCACCAGCGCAGTCCATTCCGGGCGCGAATAGACATAGACGGCTTTGATCGGATTGCCGTTGACGCGGCCGACCAGGGCGGCCGCTCCCGCCGTCGAGCCGAAATCGATGCTGCCGGCATTGAGGAATTCGAGTGCCTTGTTGGAGCCGAGGGACTGGACCCAGCGCACCGCGATGCCGTCGGCCTTGAGCTCCTCCTCCAGCCAGCCCTTGTCGCGGATCAGCAGGCCGACGGGATTGTAGGTGGCATAGTCGATCCGCAGTTCGGACGGATTGTCGGCGGCCTTGGCGAGCCGAGGCGCTGCAAGGCCACCGGCGACGAGGGAGGCTAGGCCGGCAATGAAGCGGCGTCGGGTCGGCAGAGCGGGGCGGGACACGGCATATCTCCGAAACAGATCCTCGTTCTATTAATACATAAAGATTGTAGACAAAATAGATAAAAACATCTCGCGCGGCCGCCCGAAGGGGGATTGTTCTCGCTGGGCATGGCTGCTAGCATCCGGCCATGCGCATTTCGTCTTTCTCAGCAAGCTGGTGGTGGCCCGTCTAAGCACGGACGGCCACGCATGATCATTGCACATCTGGCCGTCCCGGGAGGGGCGGCTTTTGATTTTTTGAAGATCAGCGCAGGAGCACCCAACCCGAGACGGCCGTAACTCGGAGTTGGCTCCATGACGGACCATATCTACCATTCGGCCGGCGGCATCCGGATCCATCGCACCTGCCGCGACCTCGACTATCCTCATGACCTGTCCGCCCTCGTCGATCGCCTGGACCGGCAGCGCGGCGCGCTGTTCTCCTCGGGCTGCGAAGTGCCGGGGCGCTATCGGCGCGGCGAGATCGGCTTCGTCGATCCGCCGCTGGTCATCACCGGCAAGGGCCGAAGCTTTCGGATCGGGGCCCTCAACCCGCGCGGCACCTGCCTCATCCCGGCTATCGAGGCCCGCCTGCGCCCGCTCGATCTCTTCGAGACCTTCACCAGGGGTGAGGACTATCTCGCAGGTGAGGTGCGCGCGGCGGAAGGCGGCTTTGCCGAAGAGGAGCGCAGCCGCCAGCCCAGCCTGTTCTCGCTGCTGCGGGCGGTGATCGAGCTCTTCGCAGCGCCCGACGACCCCCATCTCGGCCTCTACGGTGCCTTCGGCTACGACCTCGTCTTCCAGTTCGAGCCGATGGACCTCAGGCTGCAGCGAGCCGAGGACCAGCGCGATCTCGTGCTCTATCTGCCCGACGAACTGGTGGTGGTCGATCATGCCCGCCAGCGGGCGCAACGGCTGAGCTACGATTTCGGCGTCGAGGGACGCTCGACCCGAAACCTGTCCCGCGCCACTGAATCCCATCCCTATCGCATGCTGGCCGGCCCGGACCTGCCGCCCGAGAGCGACCACGCGCCTGGCGAATATGCTGCCATGGTCGAACGGGCCAGGGCCGCCTTCGCCCGCGGCGATCTGTTCGAGGTGGTGCTGGGGCAATTGCTGTCCAAACCCTGCGCGCAAGCGCCGAGCACCGTCTTTCGCCGGCTCAACAGCGCCAATCCCTCGCCCTTCGGTGCCCTGATCAATCTCGGCGAGGGCGAGTTCCTGGTGGCGGCCTCGCCGGAAATGTTCGTGCGGGTCGACGGAAGACGTGTCGAAACCTGCCCGATCTCTGGCACCATCCGCCGCGGCGCCGATGCCCTGGAGGATGCCGAGCGCATCCGCGAGCTCCTGAATTCCGCCAAGGACGAGGCGGAACTGACCATGTGCACCGATGTCGACCGCAACGACAAGTCGCGCATCTGCGAGCCCGGCAGCGTCAGGGTGATCGGCCGGCGCCAGATCGAGCTCTATTCACGCCTGATCCATACCGTCGACCATGTCGAGGGCCTGTTGCGGCCGGGCTACGACGCCCTCGATGCCTTTCTCAGCCATGCCTGGGCGGTGACGGTGACCGGGGCACCTAAGCGTGGTGCGATCCGCCATATCGAAGCCGAAGAGAAGAGCGCCCGGCGCTGGTATGGCGGGGCCTTCGGCTCGATCGGCTTCGATGGCGCCTTGAATACCGGCCTGACGCTACGCACCATCCGCCTGCAGGATGGGGTGGCGGAAGTCCGTGTCGGCGCCACCCTGCTGCATGACAGCGATCCCCTGGAGGAAGAGGCGGAAACCCGGTTGAAAGCCTCCGCCATGCTGGCCGTGCTCGAGAAGGAAACCCCCACGGTTGGCCGGCTGGTGGTACCGGTCCGCAGGGCTGGCCCCGGGCCGCGCCTGCTGCTCGTCGATCACGAGGATAGTTTCGTGCACACGCTGGCCGGCTATTTCCGGGCCGCCGGTGCCGAAGTCGTGACATTGCGCCCGGCTTTGGCGCGGCAAAAGCTCGCGGACGGGGAGCCGGCAGATCTCCTGGTGCTCTCGCCGGGGCCGGGGCGGCCGGCGGATTTCGCCATGCAGCGGACCCTGGCGCTTGCCTTGCAGCGCGGGCTGCCGGTCTTCGGCGTCTGCCTCGGCCTGCAGGGCATGATCGAATATTTCGGTGGCCGGCTCGACCTGCTCGCGAGGCCTATGCATGGCAAGGCCTCGCGGGTGGAGGTCGAGGACGGCAGGCTCTTCGCCGGCCTGCCCGGCAGCTTCCCGGTGGGGCGCTACCACTCCATCCACGCCGATGCGCAGGTTCTGCCGGCGGAGCTGCGGGTCACCGCGCGCGACGGCAACGGCGTCATCATGGCGGTGGAGCATGCCAGCCTGCCTCTGGCCGCCGTGCAGTTCCACCCGGAATCGGTAATGACCAGGCCCGAGATCGGCCGACGGATGATCGAGAACGTGCTGGCGATGATCGAGCATGGCGGCATGGCAACGGTGGCGGCGGAGTGATCAGGGTCATCCCGCGCGCGGTGCAGCATGCAATGCTGCGCCGCAGATGCGGGACCGTAGGCCGGGTGAGTCTCATTCTCTACGCGGTCCCGCACCTGCATCGCATCACTTCGTGCTGCAATGCGCGCGGGATGACTATGCATCACCACCCATGCGCAGGTTCCAGGTCTCGTAGGGGCGGCGGAAGGTCGGCAGGCGATCCTTCATGGCGGGCAGCGGCGCGAAGGGCTTGTGCGGCTCGGCCTGGTACCAGAACGCGACGGAGGAGAGGTCGTCCGAGCGCCGGTTGGCGTGGCCGTGCTCGATGCTGACGCGGATCGATCTGTGGAAGATCACCGGGTCCTCGATGTGCCAGCGATAGAGCGTCACCGGTTCGGTCCAGTTCGGGCCGCCGGCGGCGATGATGCCGTGATAGGGCGCGCTGTAGTCCTGTGTCGGGCACCAGGCCGTGTTGAAGTAATCCTCCGTGCCGGTGCCGTGCAGGGTCGGCGGCCAGGCATCGTTGGCGCCGGGGCTGCTCTCGCTGCGCGGCGCGATCGGCGCGGCCTTGGGCCCGATGCGCGGATCGGGCTTGCGCACCGTGTCGGGCACCGACAGGCCCGGCTCGCCATCGACGAAGATCATGTCGTCGCCCTCGCCATACCAGTCCCATAGGTCCGAGCGCCGCCGCGAATAGACGCTGTAGAGCACGCCGACATAATGGCCGTGCCCCTCCGCCTCCAGGATGGTGTAGTTGTCCTTGCCGTCGACGGTCTCGCCGCCGAACAGGAATTGCTCGTTGGCCAGGCCCGTTTCGTCCACGCCTTTGGGCCGGTCCTGGCGATATTGGGCGTGGAAGCGGCCGAGTCCCGGCTCGAGCTCTTCGTGCAGTTCAAGGTCGACATAATAGTAGAACAGCAGGTCGTCCTCGGCCTCGTTGGTAATAGTCAGCCTCATGTGGCTGGCGAACGGCATCGGGAAATAGCAGTTGAAGGCCTTGCCATCCTCGGGGCTGGCCTGCACCGGCAGGCTGGCGAAGTTGCGCGTGGCGGCATGGCCCATGCCGAAGAAATCGCCGATCGGCGTCTCGACGCTCGGATGCTCCTCGCCGTCCCAATAGGCCCGGAGCACGATCTTGCGCAGGAACAATTCGCTCTTGCAGGCGAGGGTGGCCCAGATATGGGTGACGATGCCGGCGCCGGCATATTCGGCGATAACAACCGTCTGCCCCGGCTCGATATGCAGCCTGTCGTCATTGCCGCCGGTGCGGTCATAGCTGGAGAAGCGGCGGGAGCGGCCTTCGCGCAGTTTAGCGAGGCCGCGCAGGGGCGAAAGTCCGGACTGGGTCATGCTCACTTCCTCGAAAGGCTTTTTTGGAAACGGGGGCAGCTCATTTCAGGCCGCTGGTCTTGATGGATTCGGTGATCTGGCGCTGGAACACGGCAAACAGGATCAGCATCGGCAGGGCGACGATGGTCGAGGCGGCCATCACATAGTTCCAGGCGCCGGCATATTGGCTGCGGAAGTTGGCGATCGCGACCTGGACCACCCACAGGCTGGAATCGGAGGCGACCGTGAGCGGCCAGAGGAAGGCGTTCCAGTTGGCCAGGAAGAACAAGATGGCCAGTGCCGCCAGGATCGGCCGGCTCAGGGGCAGCACGATGCTCCAATAGATGCGCCAGCGCCCGGCGCCGTCGATCAAGGCGGCTTCCTCCAATTCGCGCGGCAGCGACAGATAGTATTGCCGCAGGAGGAAGATGCCGAAGGCGTTGAAGATCGAGGGCACGATCAGCCCGGCATAGGAATTGAGCATGCCCATCGCCCGAACCAGGATGAAGAGCGGCACGATGATCACCGGCAGCGACACCAGGAAGGTGGAGAACATGGCGAGGAAGATTGTGTCTCGACCCGGGAAGTGCAGCCGCGCCAGCGCGTAGCCCGCCATGGAATGGAAGAACAGCGCGACGATGGTGACGATCGCCGAGACCAGGAAGGAGTTGAGGAGGTAGCGCAGGAAGGGGATCTCGGTCAGCACATGGAGGAAATTGCCGATGGTGGGTCGCTGCGGCACGAGATCGGGCAGGAACACCTCGGCCGGCGGCTTGAAGGCGACCACCAGCATCCACACCAGCGGGAACACCGTCATCAGCGCCAGGACGAGGCTGACCAGCATCCACAGGAAGCGCACGAGCTGGCCCGATGGGGGCAGGGCAGGGGCGTTGCGCTCAGGCATGATGGAAGCGCCCGCCCCGCGTCAGCCTGAACAGGATGAGGGTCACGGCCATCAAGAGCGCCACCAGCAGCGAGGCCATGGCCGAGGCATAGCCGAAGGCGCCGAACTGAAAGGCCTGGCGATAGATGTAGACGATCAGGGCGGAGGTGGCGTTGGCCGGGCCGCCCTTGGTCATGACATAGATGAGATCGAAGACCTGGCCACCGGCCGCCGCCATCACCACCGAGACCAGCACCACGAAGAAGCTGGTGGGACGCAGCAAAGGCAAGGTGATGTAGCGAAAGCGGGCGAGCGCACTGGCACCGTCGAGCTCGGCCGCCTCGTAATATTCGGCCGGGATGTCCTGCAGGCCGCCGAGAAAGATCAGCATGTAGAAGCCCATCATGAACCAGACGCTGATGGCCACGAGGGTGAACAATGCCAGGTTCGGATCGCCCAGCAGGGAAAGCCCGGGCAGGCCGAACCAACCGAGGAGGCGGGAGAGGATGCCGACCTTCTCCACCAGCAGGATCTGCCAGACCATGGCGACCACCACCAGGCTCACCATTTGCGGGGCGAAGAACATCGAGCGGATCACGGTTTCGAACCGCCCGCCGCGCTGCACCAATAAGGCGAGGCCAAGCCCGCTGACATAGAGGGCGGGCACCAGCAGGGCGGCATAGACGAGCGTCACCCTCAGCGAGGTCCAGAACAGCGGGTCGCGCCACATGCGCCCGTAATTGGCGAGGCCGACGAAACGATAGCCGCCGAAGCCGTCGACCTCGTAAAAGCCGATGGCCAGCGCCAGCAGCATCGGCAGGCCGACGAAGATGGCAAGGCCCAGGGCGTCAGGCAGTACGAAGAGATAGCCGGCGAGAGCATCGCGGCGGGCGGCGCGGGCGGATGTCATGGCGCGGCTCCCGCAAATCCATCAAGCGAGCAGTACAAGCCGCGACCACCCTTCTCCCCTTGTGGGAGAAGGTGCCCCGTAGGGGCGGATGAGGGGAGAAACGCAACCTTGCAAGGCGTCCGCCGCCACCCCTCATCCGGCGCTTCGCGCCACCTTCTCCCGCAAGGGGAGAAGGGTGGTCGCGGCTTTTTCTGAGGCCTCGCGCCTGCATCCCATATCGACGACAACACCACCCTACCCCTCACAGGATCGGTGCGCCGCTATAGCCGGCGAGGAAGGCGTCGAGCTGCTGGCTGGCCGCCGTTGCCGCTTCACGCGGATCGGTGCCGCCGAGCTGGGTGGCCTGGATCGCGTCGGAGATGATCTTGTAGACCTCGGGCGGTACGCGCGGTTCGGCCCGCGTGCCCGGATAGATCTCCTTGGAGAAGACGCCCATCCGGCCGGCCTGGAAGGCGGCGGAACCGGCGGCGAGGGCGCTGGAGCGCGGCGGCATGTCGCTCTTGGCGGTCGTGCACCAGTCGACCACCCGCTGGATCGAACCCTTGTCCATCGAGGCCAGGGCCCAAGCGCAGAATTTGGCCGCCGCGTCGGGGTTCTGGCCCTTGGCATTGGCGACGAAGGCCCAGCCGCCGCCGACGGTGACATACTTCCCGCCGGCCGGAACCGGCAGCTTGAACACGCCATAGGGCATGTCCTTGGCGTTGTTCTCCATGGCGGCGATGCCCCAGATGCCGACATTCTGCATGGCGGTGAGGCCGGCGCCGAGATTGGAAACGATGTCGAAGCCGCCGCTGACCACCTGCCGGGGCGCCGCGCCGGACTGGATGGCGTCCTGCCAGAGCTTGAGGGCCTGCACGGTGGCGGGGGAGTCGAAGGCGCTCTTGCCGTCCTTGCCCTGGATCTCGCCGCCGCCCTGCCAGAGGAAGGGATACCAGGTGAAGTTCTGATAATAGCCCGGCGTGGTCTCGAACAGCACGCCATAGCGGTTCGAGGTGGTCAGCTTCTTGGCAAGCTCGAGGAGCTCGTCCCAGGTCTTGGGCACGTCGTTCTCGTTCAGCTTGGCTTCCTCGAAGGCCTTGACCGAATAATAGAAGGCCATCGGCTCGACCTCCATGGGCACGCCATAGATCTTGCCGTCGACCTTGCGGTTGGCGATCACGCTATCGGGAAAGTCGGTGCGGGCTGCTTCCTCGATATGGGGCGTGAGATCGGCCAGCACGCCGCCATTGTAGTAGCGCAGGAAATCGCCCGGGCTGATCAGGAAAATGTCCGGACCCTGGCCCGAGGCGAATGCGGTGGCGAGCTTGGAGCCGGAAATGTATTCGCTGTTGACGATATATTCGAGCTCGACCTTGGGGGAGTGGTCGGCATTCCAGGCCGCCACCAGATCCTGGAACCATTTGACCTGGGGCTTCACGTCCCCGCCCGGCGCATAGAACTGCCAGAATTTCAGGGTGGCGTCCTGGGCCTGGGCCCCGGAACGATTGAGATAGGGGGTGTTCAGGAAGCCGCCCGCCAGGCCAGCGCCGGCGACGAGCAGGCCGCGCCGGCTGATGCCGGCACCACGGTTCTCGGGACCTATGGCCTTCACAGTCATGATTTCCTCCCTGTTGCCGGTTGTCGTGCCACCGGCTTGTCGTTCTCGACGGATGCGGCGTCTGCCGCCTTCCCGTCAGGCTGAATCGAAGGGGTGCAGGATGGATGGCACGGTTGCCGTACGCGGCGCGCCCGTGAAGCTGCCGTTCAGGCGTTCGAGCAGCATGGTTGTGGCCTGCCGGGCGAGGGTGGCCGGGCTGTTGCCCACCCGCGTCAGGCGCGGGCGGACATATTCGAGCTGGGGCAGGTCGTCGAAGACGGATACGGCGATCTGCCCGGGCACCGAAATACCGCTGTCGTAGAATTCCGTGAGGGCGCCGGAGGCCATCAGGTAGTTGGCGAAGAACACGGCCGTCGGCAGAGCATGGCCATGCTCGCGCTTGAGCCAGGCGGCCGCCTCGCGGCCCGATGGCGCGAGATAGCTGCCGGTGAAACGCAGAGCGGGATCGATGGCGACGCCATTGTCATCAAGGGCCTTCTCGAAGCCGTCGGCGCGTGCCATCGCCTCGGAGAAGAAGGCCGGGCCGGTGACATGGGCGACGCGCCTGTGTCCCTGGCGCGCGAGGTATTCCCCCATCAGATAGCCGCCGCCGAAATCGTCCAGCCGGATGCTGTCGACCGCCTGGTTGGGCAGATGGCCGATGAAGACGGTGGGAATGTCGATATCTTCAAGCACGTCATGCATGCCGTGCAGGGCGAAATCGCCGACGATGAGCCCGTCGACCCGACGGTTGCGGATCTGCCTGAGATATTCGCGGCCATGGTCCTGGGAATGGCCGCCGGGCACGTCCGTGTTGAAGATCAGCATGTCCAGGCCGACATGCTCCAGCTCGGACTGAGCCGTCTTCACCAGCTCGGGATAGAAGGGGTTGCGGATGTCGGGGATCAGCATGGCGACCGTATCGGTGCGCCCCGTGCGCAGGCTGCGTGCCTGGGGGTTGGGCTGGTAGCCCAATTCGCGGATCGCCTGTTCGACACGCTCGCGCAATTCCCTGGACACGCGATCGGCATGATTGATCGCATGCGATACGGTCGTGCGTGAAACGCCAGCTTTCTCGGCGACTTTCGATATCGTGCTCACTGGGGCATGATATCCAAGATGAATGCATTTGCAAATCGATTTGCATGCATATTGGGAGCGAGCTTTTCTGGGTGCGTGGACGTCGCGGCATGCGAGCAAGTCGCCGTGACGTCCGCGCACCCGCAGGGTCAGGGCGTGGCCTGCACCAGGGTACCGGAATAGAGGATGGGGCCGGTGGGCTGGCCTGAGGGGGAGCCGCCCTCCGGCTCCAAGGTCACCGCCAGGACGGCCTGCTGCACCACCTGCTCGGGTACGCTGGACAGGCGTGCCTTCTCCACCGTGAAGGGCCGGTCGCCGATCACGCCGAGCGATCGCGGGCCGGGCAGCTTGTCGTTCACCAGCCACAATTCATAGGACTTGTTCGGCTGGGGCCGGGCGGCCACCGGCCGGATGGTGAGGGAGCGCGCCTCGACATTCACCGAGACGATGAAGGCGGGGGAGGCGGCGTCCTTCTGCAGCACGGCGACGAAATTGCCGGGTTGCGCCGGATTGCGGAGTGAGGGCGTAAGGGCGAAGAGGGCCAGCCCCGCGGCCAGCGCGCCCGCACCCAGGGCGGCCATGCGCCAGCGCCGCAGGCGCCTTTCGAGCAGGGGAACCAGACTGTCTGTCCCGCCGTCGAGGCGGCCGAGGATGCTCGGGAACAAGGAAGCAGGCGCCTCCATGGGCGCGACGGTCTCGACCAGGGGAGCTAGACGACGCTCCCAGGCCGTGATGGCGGCATCGAGATCGGGCTCGCGCTGGCGCCGGGCCGCAACGGCGGCCCGTTCGGCCGTGTCGAGCGTGCCGAGCACATACTCGCCTGCCAGGAGATCGAGATCATCGCGCTCAGTCATGGCCGAGGCACTCCCTCAGCTGGGCGAGGCCGCGATGCAGCAGGGTCTTGACCGTGGGCACCGGCCGCTCGAAGCGCCGGGACAGGGCCTCGCGCGTGGCGCCGCGATAGTAAGCGAGCAGGATCATCTGGCGCCGCTCCTCGTCGAGGCCGGCGAGGCAGGAGAGCAGTCGCCGCAATTCCTCGCTGCGTTGGCGAGCCTCGAGCGGTTCGCTTGCTTCGGCCGGCAAATCCTCGATCTCCTGGACGTCGGCACCGGCTGAGGGGCGCGCGCTGCGCAGCAGGTCGATGGCGCGGTTGCGGGCGATCGTCGCCATCCAGGTCATGGCGGAGGCCTTGCCGGGGTCGAAATCCGCCGCCTTGTCCCAGATTCTCACGTAGATCTCCTGCACTGCATCGTCGGCCGCAGCCCTGTCACGCAGGATACGGAGCACCACCCCGTAAAGTTTCGCCTGTGTCGCATCATAGAGGCGCCGAAACGCGGCCCTGTCGCCGGAGGCGACGGCGTGCAGCAGGCCCTCCAGCGACGACCCTTCCTTCTCGTTGACGCCTCTGCTGCTGCTCAAGCCGATTGCCCCGGTTTCCGCCTGGCCTGGACTGGTCGCCCGCTTCAATCAAACAATAATTCGCTGCCCGGCGAAACAGAATTCCATCCTGAAATCCGGCGGGTTGGTGCGTACGTTGCAGCTGCGCAAAGGTTTCATCGAAATGTGGAAATAATTTTATTCACAGAAATGAAACTTCATGGGCCGTGTATCGTATCTATATATTTCATTGTTATTTCAGTTTTGAAAATAAAATTGAAGAATATTTTTTAATTCTGAAACTCGTGCGAAATCGAGGCGTAGATCTTCACGAGACGCGGACATCCCCGTGCTCCACCGCTCGGAACGAGCGGTGCAACCTTCCGGAGATCTATCATGACCCGTCGCACCTCCTCTTACGCAGCCGTCATCGGTGTGGTTCTCGCCGCCTCGGTGTTCTACACGGGTGCGGCCTTTGCCGAGACCACCGTCAATGTCGGCGGCGCGCCGATGTATCCCTCCAAGAACATCATCCAGAACGCCGTCAATTCGAAGGACCACACCACGCTGGTCGCCGCGGTCAAGGCGGCCGGCCTGGTCGATACCTTGATGGCCCCCGGCCCCTTCACCGTGTTCGCCCCGGTCAACAAAGCTTTCGGCAAGCTGCCCAAGGGCACGGTGAACACGCTGCTCAAGCCCGAGAACAAGGCGACCCTGACCGCCGTGCTGACCTATCACGTCGTGGCCGGCAAGCACTCGGCCGCCGAACTGATGTCCGAAGTGAAGGCCGGGGGCGGCAAGGCCACGCTCAAGACCGTGCAGGGCGGCACGCTCACCGTCGTGCAGGACGGCCGCAAGCTCGACATCATCGACGCCAAGGGTGACCGCTCCACCGTCACCATCCCCGACGTCAACCAGAGCAACGGCGTCATCCACGTCGTCGACACCGTGCTGCTGCCGCAATGATGGCTTGCGCCGGACCGCGGACGCATCCGCGGTCCGGTGCCTCCTTGATCCCTTTCGGGAGTCCGTCGCCATGACGCAATCTCACCCCCTGCCAGTTCCGGCCGTCGCGCCGATCCACCCGATGATCGTGCGGATCAGCCATTGGACAAATGCGGTCGCGATGCTGATGATGATTTCCTCAGGCTGGGCCATCCACAATGCCTATCCTACGCTGCC
This sequence comes from Labrys sp. E2SS-1L, assembly GCF_057073705.1. Classification (NCBI taxonomy): domain Bacteria; kingdom Pseudomonadati; phylum Pseudomonadota; class Alphaproteobacteria; order Hyphomicrobiales; family Xanthobacteraceae; genus Labrys; species Labrys sp. E2SS-1L. Next base: position 1,899,564 of record NZ_CP172712.1, read on the forward strand.
GTTCCCGTTTCCTTCGGCCCTCACGCTCGGCAGCTCCTTGATCGGCGGTCTGCAATGGCATTTCGCCGCCATGTGGCTGGTGATGGCCAATGGCCTGGTCTATCTCGCCTATGGCCTGGTTTCCGGCCGGTTCCGGCACAAATTGCTGCCGGTCACGCCGGCCGCCGTGCTCACCGATCTCAGGGCGGCGTTGGCCGGCCGGCTCGGCCATGAGGATCTCAGCCACTACAACGCCGTGCAGCGCCTGCTCTATCTCGGCGTGATTGGCGCCGGCGTGCTGGTGGTGCTGTCGGGCCTGGCGATCTGGAAGCCGGTGCAATTGCGCCCGCTCGTCATGCTGCTCGGCGATTTCGACACGGCCCGCCTGATCCATTTCGGCGCCATGTCGGTGATCGTCGGCTTCCTGGTCGTGCATGTTGCGATGGCCCTGCTGGTGCCGCGCAGCCTCGTCGCCATGATCCGCGGGCATTGAGGGAGGGTGTCATGCTGCGTGAACCCCATTCCGATACTGGCGCGATCCTCAAAGAGGCCGCCGGTCGGCTCGATCGCGCCACGCGGCGCCAGTTCCTGCGCCGGGCGCTCGGTCTGGGAAGCCTGACCCTGCTCGCCGGCTGCGATGTCACCGACGGCTATAGCGCCGAGGCGATGCTGGGGCGGATCTCCGATTTCAACGACCGCGTGCAGGCCTGGCTGTTCTCCCCGGAGCGCTTGGCGAAGGAATATCCCGAAAGCATGATCACTCGGCCCTTCCCGTTCAACTCCTTCTACGAGCCCAACATTCCGGACAAGGCACCGGTGATCGATGCCGGCCTCTATCGCCTGAACGTCACGGGCCTGGTCGAGCAGCGGGCGGACTGGACACTGCCGCAGTTGCACGCCTTGCCGCGCGTCACCCAGATCACCCGCCATATCTGCATCGAGGGCTGGAGCGCCATCGGCAGCTGGTCCGGCGTACCCTTCTCGCATTTCCTGCGCCGGATCGGCGCCGATCTCACGGCGAACTATGTCAATTTCCGCTGCGACGACAATTACGTCACCAGCATCGACATGCAGACCGCCCTGCATCCGCAGACGCAGCTCACCTTCTGGTTCGACGGGCAGGTGCTGCCGCGTGCCTATGGCTTCCCGATGAAACTGCGCGTGCCGACCAAGCTCGGTTTCAAGAACCCCAAATTCATCGGCGAGATCGAGGTGAGCAACGACTATCTCGGCGGCACCTGGGAGAGCCAGGGCTATAATTGGTTCAGTGGACTGTAGCTGCCTGTTTGCTCGTGGAAAAGAAAATGCGGGCGACGATGCCCGCACTTCCATGGATACTTCGCTTCCAGTGCTTCCGCGACGGGGACAGGCTGGCCTATTCGGCGGCGGCCTTCGTCGTCACGCTCGCTTCGGCGGCTTCCTGGGCCTTGAGGGCTTCGGGATGCGGCATCGAGATGATGTTGTAGCCAGAATCGACGAAATGTACCTCGCCGGTGACGCCGGTGGACAGATCGGAAAGCAGATAAAGCGCCGAACCGCCGACCTCTTCGATGCTCACCGTGCGGCGCAGCGGCGCATGGGCGCGCTGGTAGTTGAACATCAGGCGGGCATCGGAAATGCCGGCACCGGCGAGGGTGCGGATCGGACCGGCCGAGATGGCATTGACCCTGACGGCCTGCGGGCCGAAATCGGAGGCAAGGTAGCGCACCGAAGCTTCCAGCGCAGCCTTGGCGACACCCATGACGTTGTAGTTCGGCATCACTCGCGTGGAGCCGCCATAGGTGAGGGTGAGGATCGAGCCGCCATCATGCATCAGGTCGGCGGCGCGCTTGGCGATCTCCGTGAAGGAGAAGCAGGAGATCACCATGGTCTTGGCGAAATTGTCGCGCGTGGTGTCGGCGTAGCGGCCCTTGAGCTCGCTCTTGTCCGAATAGGCGATGGCGTGGACGAGGAAGTCGATCTTGCCCCATTCCCGCGCCAGCGTGGCGAAGACGCCGTCGACGGAAGCGACATCCTCGACGTCGCACGGCACCAGCAGGCTGGAGCCGACGCTGTTGGCCAGCGGCTCCACGCGCTTGCGCAGGGCATCGCCCTGATAGGTGAATGCCAATTGGGCGCCTTGGGCGGCAAGGCTCTTGGCGATACCCCAGGCGATCGAATGATCATTGGCCACGCCCATGATCAGACCGCGCTTACCTTGCATGAGCCCTGTCATGGCCTGCAACTCCAAATCCTGGTCATCAGTCACCAAAGCAAAGCGCGTTTTCGTGTGAACGTTACTTTGCTTTGACTCCTTGGTTGGACGCGCTTTGCGATTCGACGCGATCCCGTCAAATCGCAAAGCGCTTTGGGGCGCAATCAGACCAGAATCGGCCGATCAGCCCGCATTTCCGCCTCTTTACCACGTTTTGACAAAGCAGCCGGGGATTTGCTGGCTTCCCGGATCACTTTATCTGTCTCTTTGTTACCGGGCATGCTCATCCACGGTCTTCAAACTATGGATGAGCGCCTACCCTGGATAGTCCGGGCGGAACAGGCGGTGACCGATCTCAGGCGTCGAGGCGCTTGAAGACCAGGGCCGCGTTGGTGCCGCCGAATCCGAAAGAGTTGGACAGGACATGGCTGAGCTTGGCATTGTCGATACGCTTGCGGACGATCGGCATGTCAGCAAAGGCCGGATCCAACTCCTCGATATGCGCGCTCTCGCAGATGAAGCCATTATTCATCATAAGGAGTGAATAAATTGCTTCCTGCACGCCCGTCGCGCCCTGCGAATGGCCTGTCAGCGCCTTGGTCGCGGCGATCGGGGGGCATTTGTCACCCGAGCCGAACACTTTGCGGATGGCCTCGATTTCTGGCGGATCGCCGGCCGGCGTCGAGGTGGCGTGCGGATTGATGTAGTCGATCGGTGCCTTGATATTGGCCAGCGCCATGCGCATGCAACGCTCGGCGCCTTCGCCCGAGGGGGCAACCATGTCATGGCCGTCGGAGGTTGCGCCATAGCCGGCGATCTCGCCATAGATGCGGGCGCCGCGGGCCTTGGCGTGCTCCAGTTCTTCCAGTACCAGCACACCGGCACCGGCGGAGATCACGAAGCCGTCGCGATTCTTGTCATAGGGGCGGGAGGCCGTAGACGGGGTGTCGTTATATTTGGACGACATCGCACCCATGCCGTCGAACAACACGGCGAGCGTCCAGTCGAGTTCCTCGCAGCCGCCGGCGAACATCACGTCCTGCTTGCCATATTGGATCTGCTCATAGGCATTGCCGATGCAATGGTTCGAGGTCGCGCAGGCCGAGGAGATCGAGTAGTTCGTGCCCTTGATCTTGAACCAGGTCGAGAGCGTGGCCGAAGCGGTGGACGACATCGCCTTGGGCACAGCGAAGGGGCCGACCTTCTTGGAACTGCCCGACTCGCGCGCCTTGTCGGCAGCCTCGACGATGGTGCGGGTAGAGGGGCCGCCGGACCCCATGATGATGCCGGTGCGCTCGTTGGAAACTTCGTTGGCTTCGAGGCCTGAATCGAGGATGGCCTGCTCCATCGCCACATGGTTCCAGGCGGTACCGCCACCGTGGAAGCGCATGGCGCGGCGATCGACCACCGAGGCAGGGTCGAGCGTCGGCGCGCCATAGACCTGCGAGCGGAAGCCGTATTGGGCGAACTGCTCGGCGCGCGTGATACCGGATCTGGCCTCGTGCAAGCTGGAGAGAACCTCCTGCGTCGAGTTGCCGATCGAAGACACGATACCCATGCCGGTAACGACGACACGTCTCATGGCGATCCCTTCCAGTTTCGTGACCGCCCCACGATCCTCTCCGAGGAGATCGCCAGGCCGGCACTGCGTTCCCTAGAGAAAAGCGCGTTCAATGTGAACGCTCGCTTGCCCTAGCTCCTTGTTTCCAAGCCAATCCGACGGATTGGCGGGAGCGTCCTTGCGATTTGAGGCAATTGCGTCTCATCGCAAAACGCTTGAGCAGAATTTCGCAAGCGGCCCGGTTTTGGGCAAGCTCGGAAATTATGCTCGCTGCCCGCGGACGGGCAGGACCCGGACACGGACAGCCTAACAAAGCGTCGACCCCGTCGGCGCGTCGAGCGTCGTCGGGGCCGCACCCTGCATGTTTCAAAGCGCATTGCAACAGGCAGGCCAATGCCAGGCCCGACCGGAAACGCGCTCGATCCGCGCCGCGCTCAGGCCAGAAATCAGGCTTGGAACAAGCCGACGCGCAGATCCTTGGCTTCATAGATGGTGCGGCCATCGGCCTTTAGCCAGCCATCCGCAATGCCGAGAATCAATTTACCCTTGAAAACCCGCTTGAGGTCGACGCCATACTCGACCTGTTTGACGCTGGGCAGCACCTGGTCGGTGAACTTGACTTCGCCGACGCCGAGAGCACGGCCGCGTCCGGACTGGCCGAGCCAGCCCAGGAAGAAGCCGGTCATCTGCCAGAGGGCGTCGAGGCCAAGGCAGCCCGGCATCACCGGATCGCCCTGGAAGTGGCAGGAAAAGAACCACAGGTCCGGTTTGACATCGAGCGTGGCGCGTACGCAGCCCTTGCCATTTGGCCCGCCGGTCTCGGAGATCTCCGGGATGCGATCGAACATCAGCATGGGGGGGAGGGGCAATTGCGCATTGCCGGGGCCGAACATCTCGCCGCGCCCGCAGGCCAGGAGATCTTCATATTCAAAGCTCGAACGGCGTTCCGCCATTGCGTCTCAGTCCTCATCGACCAGTCAAAACCGCGTGGCCGGACAGGCGAGCCTGCCCGCTCCACGGCCTCCCCTTAACATAGCAATCCCGCAGCCGAAAGCGGGGGAAGGGTCGCGGGGGCGATGTTGCCCCCTTAAAAAGGACTCAAGCGGCTTTGTCGGACCACGGACCGGCTGGTCGGCAGGGGCATGCGTGCTATCGCGCCGCCGAATCGTAGCGGAATACCAGCGTGTCGTCGCGCCAGCCGGTTTGCGCACAATCCTTGGCACGTCGGGGAGCCTTGCCACGCAGGGTGATGATCGGCGGCTCTCCGGCCGCCGAGCCCTCGACGCGATAGGAGATCGGCCCGCATTCGCGCGAGAAGACATAGGCCTGGCCGCGATAGATGCCGCCGCTGGCGCTCCCCTTGAACAGCAGTGCCCCCTTGCGGACCCCGACCTCGGCCAGGCCCGGGCGCGGCGCCTCATAATAGAACAGGCGGTTGCCCTCGCTCGCCGAAAGCGCCACGCGCGAGCCGTTATGGTTCCAATAGCTCGAGATCGTGTAGGGTGGCGGATCGGGTCGAGCGGGCGCGGACGCAGGTGAGGCGGAGATCGGCGCCGGCCCGGCCGCAGGCTTGGCCAAGGCTTCCAGCCGCCGGCGCACCGAGGCGGCGCAATAGCCCTTCGGAAAATTGTCGAGATAGGCTTCGAGCTTGATCGGGGTGGGTTCGGTACCGAGATCGGTACAGGCCGCCATGTCCGCCTTGTCGGGGACCGGGCTTCCCGGCGCCGGCGATGGCTGCTGCGTGGCGATGGGGACCGAACCGGATATGGCGTTTCCAGACAGATAGAGATCACCGAGCAGGGCTTCATCCACCCACGGCGTCTGGCGCTGGTTCGTGGCGGCATGGACGTCCTGGCGTACCAGCGCCAGCATGCGACGGATCTCGATGCCGGCCTCCGGCAGTCGCTTCAGCAAGGCGGCCGCGAAGGGAGAATGGCCGTTGTCCCCATCGTCGGCGACGGCATTGGGGCCGGTGGCGAAGGCGACCAGCGTGCCGGTGCTGGCGGCGTCGAGCCGGGCGAGGCCGCGTGAGGCGCCGCGGCTTGCGCTTGCCGGCAGGGGATTGTTGCGGCAGGCATCCACCAGCAGGATCTTGGCCTTGGCGCCGGAAGCGCTCAGGATGTCGCTGATGTCGTCGAGTTTGATGGTCTGCGTGGCGAGATCGACGCGACTCTTGATGTCGGCGCCGACGGGAATGAGGAAATTGCGCTGGTCGACCTGCATGCCGTGGCCGGCATAGTACACCAGGGCGATATCGGCATCGGTGGCCTCGTTGCCGAATTCGGACATCGCCCTGAGCATGGCGGCATGATCGGCGTCGGTGGCGCGGATCACCTTGAAGCCGAGTGGGCCACCTGCGAGCAGCGTGGCCATGGCGTCGGCATCGGCGACGGGATTGGCGAGGCGGCCGAGCGTGCGATAGTCACCATTGCCGATGACGAGCGCGACACGCTTGTCGGCGAGCGCGACGGTGGCCCCGGCCAGCCAGAACAGACACAACAGCATTACGCAACGCCGGATCATCGCCCCACCCCGGATTCACGGCAGCACCACATCGATTGTGGCACGCGCGCCAGGCGCTGGCCAGTTCGGGGGGAACAGGCCGTAGGGCAGCTTTGCCAGGGCACCAGGACGTCGTCTCTTCGTGATAGATTTGTAAACGCTCGCACACTTTCCTCCGCATGGCTTTCCTTCGAGGATCGTGGAGGCTATCGTCGCGGCCCGAAATCGAAAGGCCACGCAGGGCCAAGGCGTCTTGCGATCTGGCCGTCGGCCGGGAATCGCAAAGACGCGTTCCGCTTGACTGCGTTCTGCTCCAGGGAGCCCCATTCGTGACCCTTCTTCCCCAGGAAATCATCCGCAAGAAGCGCGATGGCGCCGCTCTATCCGCGGCTGACATCGAGAGTTTCGTGCAAGGGCTGGTCGCCGGCAGCGTCACCCATGCCCAGGTCGCGGCCTTTGCCATGGCGGTGTTCTTCCGCGGCATGGCGATGGAGGAGCGCATTGCCCTGACGCGGGCGATGACCCAATCGGGCACCGTGCTCGACTGGCGCGGGCTCGACCTGCCGGGGCCGGTGGTGGACAAGCACTCGACCGGCGGCGTCGGCGACAATGTCAGCCTGATGCTCGGGCCGCTGGTGGCGGCCTGTGGCGGCTTCGTGCCGATGATCTCGGGCCGGGGCCTGGGGCATACCGGCGGCACGCTCGACAAGCTCGATTCGGTGCCCGGCTACGCCACCCAGCCCGATCTCGACCTGTTCCGCCGCGCCGTGCGCGAGGCAGGCACCGCCATCATCGGCCAGACCGCGGATCTCGCTCCGGCCGACAAGACCGTCTATTCGATCCGCGACGTCACGGCCACGGTCGAATCGATCCCGCTGATCACGGCCTCGATCCTGTCGAAAAAGCTCGCAGCCGGACTTCAGGCCCTGGTGATGGACGTGAAGACGGGCTCTGGCGCCTTCATGCCCACCCTGGAAGGCTCGCGCGAACTGGCCGAATCGATTGCGACCGTCGCCACGGGAGCCGGGCTGCCGACCACTGCACTGATCACGGCGATGGACCAGCCCCTTGCCAGCGCCGCCGGCAACGCCCTGGAGGTCCGCAATGCCGTGGACTTCCTCACGGGAGGGCAGCGGGATCTGCGCCTCCTGGAGGTCACCGTCGATCTTTGCGCCGAAATGCTGGTGCTCGGCGGGCTTGCCCGCGATACCGCCGAAGGCCAGGCGCGCATCGAGCAGGCTCTGGCGAGCGGGCGGGCGGCCGAACATTTCGCCCGCATGATCGCGGTGCTCGGCGGGCCGGCGGACTTCGTCGAGCGGCCCGAGCATTATCTGCCCGTTGCACCAGTGATTAAACCCGTCTTCGCCGAGCAGACAGGGCGGGTCGGCGGTATCAATACGCGGGCCGTCGGTCTCGCGGTGGTGGCGCTGGGCGGCGGGCGCACCCGCCCGCAGGATGCGATCGACCATGCCGTGGGCCTGACCGGCCTCGCCGAACTCGGCGCCGAGGTCGGGCCTGACAGTCCCCTCGGCTTCGTGCATGCGCGCAGCGACGCGGCAGCCGAAGCGGCGGCCGCCAGCCTGCGCACCGCCTACCGCATCGGAGAAGGCGAAGCAGCCCTGCCGCCGGTACTCGAACGCATTGGAGGAAAGTGACATGGGCCGCGCTCTCCTTCTGGTGATGGATTCCTTCGGCATCGGCTCGGCTGACGATGCCGAGCGCTATGGCGATGCGGGAGCGGATACGCTCGGCCATATCGCCGCGGCCTGCGCGGCGGGCCGGGCGGGGGAGAACGAGCATCGCACGGGGCCCCTGCGCCTGCCCGTGCTCACCAGCCTGGGCCTCGGCGCGGCTGCGCAGGCTGCGACAGGCACACTCCCGCCTGGCCTGGAAGGCGGCGTGGCCGAGGGGCTGTGGGGCTATGCGGCGGAGGTTTCCAAAGGCAAGGACACGCCATCCGGCCATTGGGAGATTGCCGGCTATCCCGTGCCGTTCGACTGGGGCTATTTCCCCAGGGAGGTGCCCTGTTTTCCTCCCAAGCTGATCGCCGCCATCGTCAAGGAGGCCGGGCTTGCCGGGGTGCTCGGCCAGCGTCATGCCTCGGGAACGCAGATCATCGCCGAACTCGGTGCCGAGAGCATAGAGACGGGCAAGCCGATCTTCTACACCTCCACCGACAGCGTGCTGCAGATCGCCGCCCATGAGGAGGCGTTCGGGCTGGAAAGGCTGTTGTCCCTGTGCGAGATCGCCCGGCGCCACGTCGACCACCTCAATATCGGCCGGGTGATCGCGCGGCCTTTCGTCGGCGATGCCGTCGGCGGTTTCACACGCACCGCCAACCGGCGCGACTATGCGGTGCCGCCGCCGTCCGACACGTTGCTCGACGTGGCAGAGCGCGCGGGACGGGGCATCGTCACCATCGGCAAGATCGGCGATATCTTCGCCCATCGCGGCACTGGCGAGATCGTCAAGGGCCCGAGCAACGACGCCCTGATCGATCGCACGCTCGAAGCTATGGGGCGCCTGCCCGATGGCGGCCTGCTCTTTGCCAACTATGTCGATTTCGACACGCTCTATGGCCATCGCCGCGATATTCCCGGCTATGCCGGCGCCCTGGAGCAGTTCGACATGCGCCTGCCGCAGATCCTGACGCGGCTGGGCGAGGAAGACCTTCTGATCATCACGGCCGACCATGGCTGCGACCCGTCCTGGACGGGAACGGACCATACGCGCGAATTCGTGCCGGTGCTGGCGCGTCTGGGCAAGCGCACGGGGCCGATCGGCCGGCGCGACAGCTTCACCGACATGGCCGCCAGCGTGGCGGAGCACCTCAGGCTGGACTGGCAGGGGGCGGGCAAGTCGTTCCTGTAGTCCGGAGGGCGTCGCCGAGGGAGAAGCGGGCAAGTGCCCGCGCACCCGCAGGTCCGCTCACATCTTCTCAACCATGATTCCAGACGGTGCGGCGAATTCGCGCCGCGTTAACGCCCGAGCATCCGCGACGCTTCCATCATGACCCCCGTTTCGAGGTGGGTCGGTTATGATCGAGCGTATGCATATGGTGTTGAAGGGCGGCATTTCCGCCGAGGACAGGGCGCAGTTCTGGGTGGGACTGACGCTGGCCGTCGCCACCGTCGTGCTGCTGTGCGCCAGCTTCCTCGACCTGGTCTCGATCTGAGGTTCTATCCGAGATTTTCCGGGCCGAAGCTCTCGGGCAGCAGCTCGTCGAGCGTGAAGCTGCGGCGGATGCCCTCGGGCCCTGCGACATGGATAGGTGTCGACGGCCTCGCGAATTCACGGATGCGCTGGCGGCAGCCGCCGCAGGGCGTGGTCAGGCCGGGCGCATCGGGGTGGGCGTCGGTCCAGCCCAGTACCAGGATTTCGGCGATTCCCGTTTCGCCATCCGCCACCATGGCCGAGATGGCGCCGCCTTCGGCGCAGGCCCCGACCGGATAGGCGGCATTCTCGACATTGCAGCCGGCATAGATCCGGCCCGAACGGCCGCGGATGGCCGCTCCCACCTTGAAGCGCGAATAGGGGGCGTGCGCCTTCTCGCGCACGGCCCGGGCGGCTTCGAACAGATCGGCGAGCGCGTCCATCAGCGTTCCTTGAGATAGGGAATGCCCGCGGCCTTGGGCGGCGTTGCCGCGCCGACGAAGCCGGCCAGCATCAGTACGGTGAGGATGAAAGGCAGCGCCGAGATCAGCTCGGAGGGCACCAGCATGCCAGCGACGACGAAGCCCGATCCCATGCGGATCGAGATGGCGTCGAGCAGGCCGAAGAGCAGGCAGGCGCCGAGCGCGGGCCAGGGCCGCCATTTGGCGAAGATCAGGGCCGCCAGGCCCATATAGCCGCGCCCGCCGGTCATGTTGGAGACGAAGGCGGCCGAGTCGGCGGTGGAGAGATAGGCACCGGCGATGCCGGTCAGCAGGCCGCAGATCAGCACGGCGCGGTAGCGCAGCCAGGCGACCGAGATGCCGGCGGTGTCGACCGCCTGCGGGTTCTCGCCGACGGCGCGCAGGCGCAGGCCGAAACGGGTCTTGTAGAGGACCCAGGCCGTTACCGGCACGCAGATGAAGGCGAAATAGACCAGGATCGAATGGCCGGAGAGCACGTCGGCATAGAGCTCACCGATCACCGGCACGCCCTTGATCGCCTCCGCACCCGGCAGCTCGATCGGTTGGAAACGGGCGGCGCCGCTGAGGCTCGGCGTGCGGCCGCCCTCGCCATACCAGGCATTGCCGATGAAGGCGGTACTGCCGAGCGCCAGGATGTTGATGGCGACGCCGGAAACGATCTGGTTGCCGCGATAGCGGATGGAGGCGATGCCGTGCAGCAGCGCAAAGCCGATGGAAACGATGATGGCGGCGATGAGGCCGAGCCAGGCCGAGCCATAGGTCGCGGCGGTGACCGCGGCGGCGAAGGCCCCCACCAGCATCTTGCCTTCGAGGCCGATGTCGACGATGCCCGAACGTTCCGAATAGAGGCCGGCGAGGGCGCAGAGCAGATAGGGCGTGGAGATGCGGATGGCGGCGGCCGCCACGCTGGCCAGCATGATCACGGTATCCATGGCGTCATGCTCCCTTGCCGGCGGGGGTGAACAGTTGGAACAGGGCAGCGAGCTGGGGTCGGAACATGGTCTCCAGGGCGCCGACGAAGAGAATGATGATGCCCTGGATCATCACGATCATGTTCTTGTCGAACACGGGGTTTTCGAAGGACAATTCCTGACCGCCCTGTATGAGCGCTCCGAACAGAATGGAAGCAAGCACGATGCCGGCCGGATGGGAGCGGCCCATCAGGGAAACGGCGATGCCGATAAAGCCGGCGCCGGCCGTGTAGTCGATGATCATGCGGTGCTGCTCGCCCATCAGCACATTGGCGCCCATCAGGCCGGCCAGGCCCCCCGAGATCAGCATGGCGATGATAATGATTTTCGCAGGCGAGATGCCGGCATAGACGGCGGCCGTCTGGTTGTGGCCGACCGTGCGCATCGCATAGCCGAGCCGCGTGCGCCAGATCAGGGCCCAGACCAGTAGGGCTGCGATCAGGGCGATCGGAAAGGCGAGATTGACGAGGGTGAGGTCGAGCTGGATGCCGATGCCGGCCAGGATGTCGCTGAGCAAGGGCATGCCCGTCGAATCCGGAAAAAGCTCGGACTTCGGCTCGCCCGAGCCCGGCTTCATCATCACGTTCACCAGAAGATACTGCACCAGAGCGGTGGCGATGTAGTTGAACATGATGGTGGTGATGACGACATGGCTGCCGCGCTTGGCCTGGAGGTAGCCCGGAATGAAGGCCCAGGCGGCGCCGAAGAGCATGCCGGCGGCCATGCCGAGCGGGATGGCGAGGAGCCAGGGCAGGCCGCCCAGATGCAGGCAGGCCCAGGCGATGCCGATGCCGGCGATCTGGCCCTGGCCGTCCACACCGATATTGAACAGTCCGGCATGAAAGGCGACGGCGACGGCAAGGCCGGCAAAAATGAAGGTGGTGGCATAATAAAGCGTGGTGCCCACGGCGTTGGCATCGCCGAACGCCCCGCCGATCATGGTGACGCCGACGGTCAAGGGGTCGGCGCCGACGATGATCCACACCGCGATGCCGGAGACGATGAAGGCCACCAAGACGTTGAGCAGCGGCAGGATGATGGTGTCGGCCCACCAGGGCAGGGTGATCAGGCTGGCGCCGCTGCGCCCCGAAAAGATCGCCCCCAGAAAGGCCCCGGGCGTGGTGGTCTGCCCGCTCATGCCGCTTCTCCCGAAACGCCGGCCATCAGGAGGCCAAGGCCGTTCTCGGTGGCGTCCTTGGCCAGGCACTCGCCGGTGATGCGCCCGCCGCACATCACCAGGATGCGATCAGAGAGGCCCATGATCTCGTCGAGCTCGACCGAAACCACCAGGATGCCCTTGCCGGCGTCGCGCATGCCGATCAGGCGGCGGTGAATGAACTCGATGGCGCCGATGTCGACGCCGCGCGTCGGCTGCCCCACGATCAGCAAAGCCGGGTCGCGCTCCATCTCGCGGGCTAGCACGATCTTCTGGGCATTGCCGCCCGAGAAATTGGCCGTCTTCAATTTCGGATCGCGCGGGCGCACATCGAAACGTTCCATCTTGTCGGTGAGGTCGGCGATGATGCGGCGGTAGTTGAGGAAGGGGCCGCTGCCGAGCTTGCGATCCTTCTGATAGCCCAGGATCGCGCTTTCATAGGCGGCGAACGGCTTGACCAGGCCCATCTTCATGCGGTCTTCGGGCACGTGGGCCAGGCCGAGCTTGCGCAGCTCCGCCGGGTCCGCGGCCGCGGCATTGCTGCCCCGCAGCCGGATCTCGCCGGAAAAGACCGGCCGGATGCCGGCAATGGCTTCCAGCAGCTCCGATTGGCCGTTGCCGGCGACGCCGGCGACGCCGACGATCTCCCCGGCCCGCACGGTGAAGGAGACGTCATCGACGCGGGTGATGCCCTTCTCGTCCTTGACGGTGAGGTTTTTCACTTCGAGGATGACGTCGCCCGGCTTGGCCTCGGCCTTGTCGACACGCAGCAGCACCCGGCGCCCGACCATCAGCTCGGCGAGCTCGGTGGGATTGGTCTTGGCGGTATCGACGGTGGCCACCATCTCGCCGCGCCGCATCACCGAGACCCGGTCGGTGATCGCCATGATCTCGCGCAGCTTGTGGGTGATCAAGAGGATGGTCTTGCCCTGCTCGCGCAGGACCTTGAGGATTTCAAAGAGCTGGTCGGCTTCGGCCGGGGTCAGCACGCCGGTGGGCTCGTCCAGGATGAGAATGTCGGCACCGCGATAGAGGGCCTTGAGGATCTCGACGCGCTGCTGGGCGCCGACGGGCAGTTCGCCCACCACGGCATCCGGATCGACTTCCAGGTGATAGCTCGTTTCCAGCCGCGCCAGTTCGGTGCGGGCATGCTCGCGCCCCTTCGCCAGCAGGCCGCCGCCCTCGGCGCCGAGCATGACGTTTTCCAGCACCGTAAAGGGATCGACCAGCATGAAGTGCTGATGGACCATGCCGATGCCGGCATCGATGGCATCCTGGGAGGAGCGGATCGCCTTCGCGGTGCCGTTGACGTGGATCTCGCCGCTGTCGGCCTCGTAGAAGCCGTAGATGATCGACATCAGCGTGGATTTGCCGGCGCCGTTCTCGCCGATGATGCCGTGGATGGTGCCTCTCTCGACCACGAGGTCGATCGCCTTGTTGGCGTGGACGGGGCCGAAACGTTTGTCGATTTGCTTCAGTTCGAGGGCAGTTGCCAAAGGGAGCCTCGCGGGAGCAATTAGGGGCCGATCCCGGATCGGCGAAGACGGCGGTTCATAGCTGAAAGGCGAGCCCAGGCCCAATGCGGTTCACTTAGGGAGGAAACGCTCCGATTTGTCATAGCCGGGCTTGACCCGGCTATCCAGGAACCCCACGCGCAACCGGTCGGGAGGTGGATTGCCGGGTCAAGCCCGGCAATGACAAAGGTCGTGCAGTCTCGAAGACACTTGAGTGAACGGCACTAAATCCGGGGACCCGCCTTTCAGCTTACGAAAAATGGTCTGTCCGCCCTCTCAGTTCACCGGGCAGACATTGTCCTTCTCGTAATTATGCACCACCACCTTGCCGTCGGCGATGTCCTTGGTCACCGCCTCGATGGCGGCCTTGTTGGCGTCGGTGACCAGGGGCTTGTTGTTGTCGTCCATGGCCAAGGCGACGCCGCTGTCCTTGATACCGAGCACGTGGGTACCGGCCTTGAACTTGCCTTCCTCGCCGTCCTTGAAGCCCTGATAGATCGCTTCGTCCACTCGCTTGAGCACCGAGGTCAGCACCTTGCCGGGATGCAGGCCGTTCTGGTTGGAATCGACGCCGATGCCGAGCTTGTCGCCGTCGGCGGCCGCCTGCAGCACGCCCAGGCCCGTCTGGCCGGCGGCGGCATAGACGATGTCGGCGCCTTGCGAGATCTGCGCCTTGGTGAGTTCGGCGCCGCGGCCGGGGTCGTTCCAGGCCGCCGGCGTGGTGCCGGTCATGTTCTGGATGACCTTGATCTGCGGATTGGCGGCCTTGGCGCCCTGGACATAGCCGCAGCCGAAATTACGAATGAGCGGCACGTCCATGCCGCCGATGAAGCCGATCGTGCCGGTCTTGCTGGTCTTGGCGGCGAGATAGCCGGCGAGATAGGAGCCTTCGTCGGCGCGATAGACATAGGAGGCGACGTTGGGCAGGTCGACGACGCTGTCGACGATGCCGAAATGCACCTTCGGATAGGCCTTGGCCACCTTCGCCAGCACGTCCTCATAGGCAAAGCCCATCACGATGATGGGATCGTTGCCGTCCTTGGCGAAGCGGCGCAGCGCCTGCTCGCGCTGGGAAGCATTGGTGATTTCGAAGTCGCGATAGGTCTTGCCGCTTTCCTTCTTCCAGCGCTCGGCGCCGTTATAGGCTCCCTCGTTGAAGGACTTGTCGAATTTGCCGCCGAGGTCATAGATGACCGCCGGGCCCGGCTTGTCGGCTGCCTGTGCCGCGCCAAATCCCGCAGTGCCGGCCGCCAGAATGGCGGCCAGGCCAAGAAGGGTCGATTTCATCACGCTCTCCCGCGCTCGTTCTCGCTCTTGGATGGGGGCCGCGCGGGAAAGGCTTCCCGTGCAGACCTTATGGTCAACATGGCATGCCGATTGCGCTATTGAGAAGAGGCGTTGTGCGGTTGCCCCTGATTTTCACATGGAATCAGGTGGGAAACGCCGGTTGGAAACGAGGATATGAGATGGCAAAGCTGGTCCGGCGCACTCTGGCGCTCGTCGCGCATGATCTGAAGAAGGACGAAATGGTCGAGTTCGCGCGCACCCACCGGGCCATTCTGGCGCGCTTCAATCTCGTCGCCACCGGTACCACCGGCAGCCGCATATTGGCCGCCTGCCCGGAACTGTCGCTGACACCGCTGAAGAGCGGTCCGCTCGGCGGCGACCAGCAGATCGGCGCCCTGATCGCCGAGGGGCAGGTGCATGGCCTGTTCTTCTTCGTCGATCCGCTTTCGCCCCTGCCGCATGATGTCGACGTCAAGGCGTTGACCCGGCTCGCGCTCGTCTACGATATTCCCATGGCCCTCAATGCCTCGACGGCGCACATGATCGTGGGCCAGCTGGTGGATTGAGGAGGGAGAGGCAAAGGCCCGGTGGGCGAAGAACGCGACACCAGCCGCCCCTTCGCCCCGTTCTTACGGGGAGAAGGTGAGGATGAGGGGCAGCGGGGCGCACACAAATAATAAGGCATTGCGTAGCCCCTCACCCGTACCCTCTCCCCGCAGGCGGGGCGAGGGGGACGCGAACGTCGCACTTTCATATCGAAGCCTTCATCTCGCCCGACCATGAAGGTCAGTATGGATCCTCACAAAATACCCTCCAGCCGGACATAGCTGGCTTCCATGCCGTGCTCCATGCCGGTCGCCAGCATCTGCTCGCGCACCTCGGCGCTCGGGAGGGTCATGCGCAGGGTCATCAGCGTGCCCGCACCGTCTGCCTCGAAGCGGGTCTCGACATGGTTGTCCGGCGTGGGGTCGGGCAGATGCATGCGCTCGACATGCACGATGCGGCTATGGGGCTCGAGCTCGACATATTCGCCCGTCAGGGAGAAGCCGCCGCTTCCCGAGGCGTCCCGCCATTCGAAGCGGATCTTGCCGCCGGGCCTGGCCTCGCTGATGCAGACGGGCATGGTGTAGCCGTCCGGCCCAAGCATCCATTGCTGGATGAGCCTGGGCTCGGTGTGGGCGCGGTAGACCGCCTCGGGCGGGGCGGCGAAGCGCCTGGTCACCACGACATGGGTTTCGCCTTCGGTTCGGATCGTGAGCTTGGTCATGGGCTTTCCTCTGTTTTCTCGGGCAGGCCAGGTTTCTCGGGCAGTCCTTGGGCCAGGAGCGCGTCCAGCCGGTCGTAATTGCGGGTGAGGGCTTCGCGCAGCAGGCCCAGCCATTGGTCGATGGCGGCGATGCCCTCCGGGGCGAGCCGGCAGGGTCGTCTCGTTCCCTCGGCGCGCCGGACGATCAGCCCGGCGCCTTCGAGGACCTTGAGATGGCGCGAGATGGCGGGCTGCGTCATCGCGAAGGGTTCCGCCA
This sequence comes from Labrys sp. E2SS-1L, assembly GCF_057073705.1. NCBI lineage: Bacteria > Pseudomonadati > Pseudomonadota > Alphaproteobacteria > Hyphomicrobiales > Xanthobacteraceae > Labrys > Labrys sp. E2SS-1L. Next base: position 1,915,886 of record NZ_CP172712.1, read on the forward strand.
GCTGCATCACCGTCGCTTCGCCGCGTGCCAGGCGGCTGAGGATGGCCCGGCGGGTCGGATCGGACAGGGCGGCAAAGGTGTGGTCGAGATCGGGCATGGCGGTTGTGCTTCATAAATAACAATTTTGTTATATAACAAGATTGTTATAGTCAAGGCAAATTTCGTCGGCTCTCGCCGCGAGAGCGGGCCGGCGAAATCGAGTGACCGGCGATGCCAGCTGATGTATCGCTATACGGCCTGTTGGCTTGCCTCGGCCGGAGACGGCCGGCCCTTCGTCCAAGAATTGTGACGAAGACGCAAATTCCTTAGCGGACAGGCAGCTTTCGCGCCTTGCGGCCTGTGAAAGCCCCCCTTATATACCCGCCGAACCCGTGATTAATCCAACGTCAGTCACGGGGTTTCCGATAGGGACCGGCCGGGTTCCTGAGGGCTTTCCCGGCCTAGGCGCTGCTGCTTCGGGGCGCGCCGGTCTGCTGAATAGGAAGGATGAGAACTATGGCTAAAGTTATTGGTATCGACCTCGGCACCACCAATTCGTGCGTGGCCGTCATGGAAGGCACGAGCGCCCGGGTCATCGAAAATTCCGAGGGCATGCGCACCACGCCCTCCATCGTCGCCTTCACCGACGATGGCGAGCGCCTCGTGGGCCAGCCGGCCAAGCGCCAGGCTGTGACCAATCCCGAGCGCACCTTCTTCGCGATCAAGCGCCTGATCGGCCGCACCTACGACGATCCCATGACCAAGAAGGACATGGGCCTGGTGCCCTACAAGATCGTCAAGGGCGGCAATGGCGACGCCTGGGTCGAGGCGGACGGCAAGTCCTACTCCCCGTCGCAGATTTCGGCCTTCACCCTGCAAAAGATGAAGGAAACGGCCGAGGCTCATCTGGGCCAGCCGGTGACGCAGGCCGTCATCACCGTTCCCGCCTACTTCAACGATGCCCAGCGCCAGGCCACCAAGGACGCCGGCAAGATCGCCGGCCTGGAAGTGCTGCGCATCATCAACGAGCCGACGGCGGCTGCGCTCGCCTACGGCCTCGACAAGAAGAAGGCCGGCACCATTGCGGTCTATGACCTCGGCGGCGGCACTTTCGACGTCTCGATCTTGGAGATCGGCGACGGCGTGTTCGAGGTGAAGTCCACCAACGGCGACACCTTCCTCGGCGGCGAGGACTTCGACATGCGCCTGGTCGAGTATCTGGCGGATGAGTTCAAGCGCGAGCAGGGCATCGACCTCAAGAAGGACAAGCTCGCTCTCCAGCGCCTGAAGGAAGCGGCCGAAAAGGCCAAGATCGAGCTGTCCTCGACGGCCCAGACCGAGATCAACCTGCCCTACATCACGGCCGACGCTTCGGGTCCGAAGCATCTGGCTCTCAAGCTCTCGCGCTCCAAGTTCGAAAGCCTGGTCGACGATCTCGTCCAGCGCACGGTCGAGCCCTGCCGCAAGGCCTTGAAGGATGCCGGCCTGGCTGCTGGCCAGATCGACGAAGTGGTGCTGGTCGGCGGCATGACCCGCATGCCCAAGATCCAGGAAGTCGTGAAGCAGTTCTTCGGCAAGGAGCCCCATAAGGGCGTCAACCCGGACGAAGTGGTCGCCATCGGTGCCGCTGTCCAGGCCGGCGTGCTGCAGGGTGACGTCAAGGACGTGCTGCTGCTCGACGTGACCCCGCTGTCGCTGGGTATCGAGACGCTGGGTGGCATCTTCACCCGTCTGATCGAGCGTAACACCACGATCCCGACGAAGAAGAGCCAGACCTTCTCGACCGCCGAGGACGGCCAGACGGCCGTGACCATCCGGGTCTTCCAGGGTGAGCGCGAAATGGCGGCCGACAACAAGGCCCTCGGCCAGTTCGATCTCGTCGGCATTCCGCCGGCGCCCCGCGGCATGCCGCAGATCGAGGTGACCTTCGACATCGATGCCAACGGCATCGTCAATGTCTCGGCCAAGGACAAGGCGACAGCTAAGGAGCAGCAGATCCGCATCCAGGCTTCCGGCGGTCTTTCCGATGCCGACATCGAGAAGATGGTCAAGGACGCCCAGGCCAACGCCGAGGAAGACAAGAAGCGGCGTGAGCTCGTCGAGGTCCGCAACCATGCGGATGCGGCGGTGCACCAGGCCGAGAAGTCGATCAAGGAGCTTGGCGACAAGATCTCCGAGGCCGACAAGTCGACCGTCGAGTCCGCGATCACCGCCCTGAAGTCCGCGCTGGAAGGCGAGGACGCCGAGCTGATCAAGACCCGCACCAACGACTTGCAGCAGGCTGCCATGAAGCTGGGCGAGGCCCTGTATCAGCAGCAGCAGGCGGCTGGCGCGACGGAAGGCGAGGCCGGCACGAAGAATGACGATGTTGTTGATGCCGACTTCGAAGAAGTCGACGACGACAAGAAGCGTGCGTAATCTCTGACGATCGTGTGCGAGCCCTCGCCAAACGGCACGGACCTCCGAGGTTCGTGCCGGGTATGGCGGGGGCTTTCGCGCACCTTCGGGAGCAAGGCGCGTTCTAGCGGAGGCGCCCTTCGCTCGAATTGGTTGTTTCACACGTCTTTGCGAGCGCCGGTGGTTTGCCGCCCTTCGCAAAGACGCTTTCGCTGGGATGCTTTGAGCGATTCCTATGGCCAAGCGTGACTATTACGAAGTGCTCGAGGTTACTCGCGAAGTAACCGAAATCGAACTCAAGGCTGCTTTCCGCAAGCAGGCCATGAAGCATCATCCCGACCGCAATGCCGGTAACAAGGATGCCGAGGCCAAGTTCAAGGAAGTGAACGAGGCCTATGAAGCCCTGAAGGACCCGCAAAAGCGTGCGGCCTACGATCGCTTCGGCCACGCCGCCTTCGAACAGGGCGGCGGTGGAGGCGGCTTCGGCGGAGGCGGGGGCTTCGGTTCCTTCTCCGACATCTTCAACGACATCTTCGAGGATCTGGCCGGGCGCGGCCGCGGGCGCAGCAATTCGGGCGGGCGCGAGCGCGGCGCCGATCTGCGCTACAACATGGAGATCACGCTGGAGGAGGCCTTCAACGGCAAGACCGCCACCATCAAGATCCCGACCTCTGTCACCTGCGATGCCTGTTCCGGTTCCGGTGCCAAGGCCGGTTCCAAGCCGAAGACCTGCGGAACCTGCGCCGGCCATGGCCGCGTGCGCGCCACCCAGGGCTTCTTCTCGATCGAGCGCACCTGCCCGACCTGCCAGGGCCGCGGCGAGGTCATCGATAATCCCTGTCCATCCTGCGGCGGCGCCGGGCGCACCACGCGCGAGCGCACCCTCTCGGTCAACATCCCGGCCGGCGTGGAGGACGGAACGCGCATCCGCCTCGCCAATGAAGGCGAGGCCGGCTCGCGCGGCGGACCGTCGGGCGACCTCTATATCTTCCTGTCGCTGGCGCCCCACGAATTCTTCCAGCGCGACGGCGCGGACCTGCATTGCCGCGTGCCGATCTCGATGGTGACGGCCGCCATCGGCGGCGAATTCCAGGTGCCGACCGTCGACGGCGGCAAGGCCAAGGTGGCGGTACCCGAGGGTACGCAGACCGGCCGGCAGGTGCGCCTGCGCGGCAAGGGCATGCCGGTGCTGCGTTCGCGCGAGCATGGCGACATGTATGTCCAGCTCTTCGTCGAGACGCCCAAGAACCTCACGCGCCGCCAGCGCGAATTGCTGGCCGAGTTCGACGCGCAATCGTCGAAGGAGACCCAGCCCGAAAGCGCAGGCTTCTTCGCCAAGGTCCGTGATTTCTTCGACGGGCTCGGACAGTAATGGGGGGCGGGTCTTCAGACCCGCCTTTGTCGTGAGGCCGGAAGGGGGACTGGCGAGTCTGGCGATCCGCCCCCTGAAACGGCGGGAATGTGTTGCATGAATCTCCTGATCTTCGGCCTCGGCTACACCGCCTCGCATTTCGCGGCCCGCTATGGCGAGCGCTTCGCCGCGGTCACTGGCACTTTCCGCTCGACGGCGCCGCACGAGAAACTGCCGGACCTGCCCGGCGTGACGCGCCTGGCCTATGACGGCCTTGCCGGTTCGCCGGCCGCCGAGGCGGCGATTGCCGAAGCGACGCATATCCTCACTTCCATCGCCCCCGACGATGGCGGCGATCCTGTCCTGCGGCATTTCGACCGGGCCCTGAGGCAGGCGCCGAAGCTGCAATGGATCGGCTATCTCTCCACCGTCGGGGTCTATGGCGACGCCGGCGGCGCCTGGATCGACGAGACCGCGCCGCTGCGCCCGACCATGGCCCGCAATGCCATGCGGGTCGATGTCGAAAAGGAATGGCTCGAACTTGGCCGCGGCAAGGATGTGCCTGTGCAGCTTTTCCGGCTCGCCGGCATTTACGGCCCGGGGCGCAATGCCGTCGTCAATCTCAAGCGCGGCACCGCCCGTCGTATCGTCAAGCCGGGCCAGGTCTTCAACCGCATCCATGTCGAGGACATCGCCGGCGCCGTCGCCGCCGGCATCGAGAAGCCCGGGGCGGGGCCGGCCTTCAACGTCACCGACAACGAGCCGGCGCCACCTCAGGACGTGGTTACCTATGCGGCCGAATTGCTTGGTGTGACGCCGCCGGCCGAGATCGCCTATGACGAGGCCCAGATGACGCCGATGGCCCGGTCCTTCTATGGCGAGAACAAGCGCGTCTCGAACCGGCGGGTTCGTGAGGATCTCGGCTACATGCTGCGCTATCCGACCTATCGCGAGGGCATCCGCGCCTGTTTCGACGCGGATGCGTAACGGTCTTTTGCGGCCGCGACGATACAAGGCTGCTCAGGCAGTCCTCGATCGGCTCATTGCGGAATGATCGGCCGCGTGCTGCCGATCGGCCGTCCCGGCCGGCCGGGACGGAAGACCGGCTTCGGACGCGGGCCGCCATGATGGGGAGGCCTCACGCCGGGCGGGCGAACGCCAGGAGGGCGGCCTCCAGGTGGACGGACCACTGGTGGGCGCGTCCCGGGCGGGCCAATGACGGGCGGCCGTGGACGCCAGCCAGGCCCGTGATGCGGCGGCCGTGGTCGGCCATGGCCCCACCAGGTGTTGTACCAGGGACGCCGCACATAATAGCGATCCCAATAGGCATAGCTGAACACGATGGCGGGGATCGCCAGCGCGCCGATACCGACATTGCGGTTCGCGGCGGCGGACAGATATTTGTTCGCCGACCAGCCCCGCTCGCCGCGGACGGAAATATCGCACCAGGAGCGGTCGGAGAGGCAGCCATGGATGAGCACGGCTTCGCCCGGCCGCAACGTGGTGACGGCCGGATATTGGGTGCCGGGACCGGCACGCAGATTGACATTGGCGGTGGCATAGCCGCGGACGGCCGCCTGCGCGCCGCCAGCCAACAGGAGAACGCCGCTACTGGCCAGGACGGCGATGAGCAAAGCCCGGACCAGGAGTGGGATCCGGATGAGGAGGCCCGTCTGATCGGGCTGAGGTGAGGGCATCATGCAACCCCATGCAGTGGAAGCCGCTCCGCAGGAGAGCCGGAGCGGCCTGACGCGGCCGACAATGCAACGTGCAGGCCTCTTCGCCAAGCAGGCAAGCCGACTATTTCGGTATTATTCGGTAGATTGGCAGCCGTGATGCTTCAGAGCGAAGCCGACAGATCGGTCAGGAAGCCGGCAATGTCGTCCGTGACATAGTCGACATGCTCGGCCTGGACGCGCTCGATTTCCCAGGCGTCGCGCACGATCTCGGCATCGAGCTTCGGCACCACCAGCACGGTGCGCATGCCCCGGTCATGCGGCACGATCAGATTGCGTGAGAGATCTTCGAACATGGCGGCACGAGCCGGATCGACGTCATGGCGGGCGAAAAAACTGGCATAGGTATCGGCGGCGGGCTTGGGCAGGTAGTCGGCCGAGACGATGTCGAAGACATCGGCGAAATGCTCCTCCACCCCCAGGCGCTTGACGATGTTCAAGGCGTGCCGGGTGGTGCCCGAGGTGAAGATCAGCTTGCGGCCGGGCAGCAGGCTGAGCGCGGTGCCGAGCAGTGGGTTGGGCTCCAGCGGCGAATGGTCGATGTCATGGGCAAATTCGAGGAAATGCGCGGGATCCACGCCCTCGTCGATCATCAGGCCGCGCAGCGAAGTCCCATAGCGCTGATAGTAATATTTCTGCAGCCCGCGCGCGGTGAGGCCGTCGACACCGTAGTAATTCGCCATCCAGGTGGTGATGCGGTTGTCGACCTGCTCCCACAGATTGGCGTGGTGAGGGTAGAGCGTATTGTCGAGATCGAAGACCCATGTGTCGACATGGGCGAAATCCGCCGACAGCTTCTTCGTGATTGTGGCTACGCTTTGATCCATGCTCGTCTCTATCATCCTTATGCCAGCATCGGGTGGCAAAGTTAAGGATGGATTGCGTGCGAACAGGGCGGCATTTCGCCCTTGTCCTGTCATCGGCTGCCTTGGGGATGCTATCAAATGCGGCGCTCCCCTGATTCCGTGGGGAGCCGAAATGTATGGAAGGGCAGCGATGACAGGGCGCGGTGAAGTCAAGCCGATCGACAGCTGGTATGTCGACCTGGAGGCCGAGAACGCCATGGGCGAGGGCCACGCCCCGATCTGGCGCCACCTCATCGGCCTGGTGATGGAGCGCGACCTCAGCGACTGCACCGTCCTGGACTTCGGCTGCAACCAGGGCGGCTTTCTGCGCCACCTCCATGCCATGCTGCCCTTCAAGCGGGGGCTCGGGGTCGATATCGCCGAGAAGTCGATCGAGAAGGCCAACCAGCTCAGGGCCGGCCTGCCCATCCGCTACGAGGTGCGCTCGACGATGCAGGGCGAGGATGCTCGGTTCGACCTCGCCTTCAGCCATGAGGTGATCTATCTCATTCCCGATATTGCCGCCCATGCCGCCGATATCCTCTCGGCCCTCAAGCCGGGCGGCGTCTACTACGCCGTGACGGGCTGCCATACCGACAATCCGCTCTGGCCGCGCTGGCGCAAGCTGGTGGCAGAGCGGACGAACACCGTCGTCCAGGACCGTTCGATCACCGATTACGCCCGCGTCTTCAGCGAGGCCGGTTTCGAAGTCTTCGGGCGCAGGCTGCGCTTCGAGGGCTTCCTGCCCTATTCGGGCGCCAGCGGCTGGATGCCCGACTTCGCCGACGAACTCGATTATTACGGGCAGACCAAGATCCTGTTCCGCCTGGTCAAGCCGCGCTGAGCGGATCCTATCCGCTCACGCTTGGCGGCGGCCGTGCCCCGATCTCGACATCGAAATGCGGAGCGCTGCCGGGGCCAAGGCTGACGAAGCGCCCGCGCACGTTGAATACGCGTTCGATCAGACCGCTCGCCGCCAGGGCCCCTGCCGTGCCGTCGAACACCAGCCGGCCCTTTTCGAGCAGGGATATGCGGTCGCAGACCGCCATGGCCTGGTTGAGGTCGTGCAGGGCCATCACCACGGTGACGGCGCGCTCGCGGGCGAGGCGCGTGAGCAGCTCCAGCACCTCCACCTGATGGCCGATATCGAGGAAGGAGGTCGGCTCGTCGAGCATGATGATGTCGGCCTGCTGGGCGAGGGCCGCCGAGATCCAGGCCCTCTGCTGCTCGCCGCCCGATAATTGGCGCAGGCTGCGCTGGGCCAGGGCGGTCAACCCGGTGCTTTCCAGCGCCCAGTCAATGGCGTCGAAGTCGGCGGGGCCGTAGCTGCGCAACAGGCCGACATGGGCAAAGCGCCCCTGCTGGACCAATTGTTCCACCGTCATCTCGTCCGGAGCCTGGGGCTGCTGGGGCATGAAGGACAGGCGCCGGGCAAGCTCTCGGCGCGACATCGTCGACAGGGTCCGGCCGTCGAGAGTGACCCGTCCTCCGCTGGGCTGGATCAGCCCGGCGGTGGCCTGCAGCGCGGTGCTCTTGCCCGAGCCATTGGGACCGATCAGGGCGCGGATCTCGCCGCGCTCCAGCCTGAAGTCGAACCCCTGCAGTGCCTTGTGGCTGCCATAGGAGACGGAAAGGGCGGAGCAGGAAAGGATCATGGCGGCACTCATGGCAGGCGGCGCAGCAGGATGACGAGGATGGGGGCGCCGCCGATGGCCGTGACGACACCGATCGGTATCTCATCGGCCTGCCCGATCAGGCGGCCGACGAGATCGGCGGTCGTGACCAGCATGGCGCCGAGGAGGATGGTGAGCGGTATCACGGCGCCGCCATGCCGGCCCGCCAGCATGCGGGCGAGATGCGGCACCACGAGGCCGACGAAGACCAGCGGCCCGACCGCGCCCACTGCACTGGCGGCGAGGCCGCAGGCCAGCATCAGCACCAGGGTGAAGTGGCGCCTGTAGTCGAGGCCGAAGGAACGCGCCACCGGCGCCTCGAACCGCAGCATGCCGATCGAGCGCTGCAGGAAGGGCAGGGCGGCCAGGCCGACGATGGTGAAGGGCAACAGGAACAGCACATGCTCCCAGCTGCGGGCGTAGAGGCTGCCCGTGAGCCATTCCAGCAGGATCTCGATACGGGCGGAGCCCCAGCCGGTGATCAGGCCGATGGCCATGGCATGCAGCACGGCCCCGACGGCAATGCCGCAGAGCGTGATGCGCAGGGGTCCGAGATCGTGGCGCAGTGCCAGCAGATAGATGATGCCGCCGGCGACGAGGCCGCCGATCAGGCCGGCGGCGGGAAGCCAGGCGATGGGGAGCTGGTAGAGCATGTTGCTGCCGCCGGCGGAGCCATAGACGGTGGCGAACAGGAAGAGGGTGACGGCGAGTGTGGCGCCCTGCGAGACGCCCATCAGCGTCGGATCGGCGAGGGGATTGCGGGTGATGGTCTGCAGGAGCAGGCCCGCCAGCGCGAAATGAATCCCTGCCAGGATGCCGGTGATCACCCGTGGCACGCGGAAATCGCCGATGATGAGATTTGCTTGCCGACTGCCCTGTCCCGTCAGGGCGGCCAGTACGTCGGCAGGCGCGACATGGCTGGCGCCGAGGAAGATGGCGGCGACGGCCACCAGCAGCGGGGCCCCGAGCAGCAGGGTGAGCCAGCTTCGTGCGGCAGCGGTTCTCGAGGGCAATGGCCTTGCCATCTCAGCGCTCCCTGCCTGCGCCGAAGTTCGGCCTTTGCGTCAGATAGACGAAATAGGGGCCGCCGATCAGGGCAGTGATGATGCTGACGGGAATCTCGCGTGGGGCCGCGAGGCTGCGGGCCAGCACGTCGGCGGCCACCAGCAGCATGCCGCCCGCCGCCAGGTTGAGCATGACGGCTGTCGCCGGCCCGGACGGGCGCAACAGGCGCACGATATGGGGGACGGCGAGGCCGATGAAGGCGATCGGCCCGGCCACCGGCGTGATGCCGGCGACCGGCAGTGTCGCCAGCACGAGCAGGACGGGCTTCCATAGGGCAGGATTGAGACCCATGCCGGCCGCGGCCTGATCGCTGAGGGACAGCATGGCGACGACGCGGTGGCAGAGCAGCGCCCCGATCAGGCTGGCCCCGATCCAGGGCAGCATGAAGGCGATGTGGCTCCAGGATCGTCCCTGCAGGCCACCGGAGAGCCAGAACAGCACGGCCGGCGATTGCGGGCCGCCCAGCAGCAGCATGTAGGTGGTGATACCGCCCAGGAAGAGCGCGACGGTCACGCCGCCGAGAGCCAGGCGCAGCGGCGAGGTGCGGCCGCCGCGGGCGATCCAGAAGGTGGTTGCCGCCGCCCCGAGTCCGCCGACAAGGCCGATCGGCGCGTAATAGATCGAGGAGAGCCAGGGCAGGAAGACGAAGCAGCCGACGATCGACGCGACCGCGCCGGCAGTGACGCCGGTGAGATCGGGGGAGGCCAGGGGATTGCGGCTGAACGACTGCAGCAGATAGCCCGACAGGCCGAGGCCGCCGCCCGCCAGGAAGGCGGCGATGCTGCGCGGCAGGCGCAAGGTCCAGACGATGGTGCTGTCGATGTTCGCGGTAGGCGCAAAGATCGCGTTGAGCGCAGTGTCGAGGCGCATGGGCTTGGCACCAACCAGCAGCCCGCCGAAGCCGACCAGGATGGCGATCAGCAGGAACAGGCCGGCCAGGGCGACCGCGGACAGGTGCCCGCCGGCCGTCCCTGCTGCTTGCCTTGCCGCTATTCCTCTCATTTCGAGGCGGCGGGGATCAGTTTGGTTGCCTCCGCCGCGACGTCCGGCTTGGGGAAAACATCCGGATAGAGGTAATGCGCGGCCTCGCGCAGGACGATCTCGCGCGCGATCGGGCCATGCGCCTCCACCCATTGGTCGCCGACATAGTAGACCCGGCCGTTCTTCACGGCGGACAGGCTGTTCCAGATCGGATTGTTCTCATTGGGACGATCGGGACCATAGTCATAGACGAAGATGACTTCGGGATCCTTCTCCAGCATGGTTTCGAGGCTCATCTCCACCCCGAAATTGTCGACCTTGTAGGTCGCGGGATTGTTGCCGGCAATGTTCTCGCCCCCCAGGGCCGTGAGGATCGCCGCGGTCATGTTCTCGTTGTAGAAGGTCCAGGGCGCATCGCCGGCCCACATCACCTGGAAGCGTGGATGCACGCCCTTGGGTGCCTTGGCGGCGAAGGCGGCCAGGTCCTGCTTGAACTGGGCATTGAGCTGTTCCGCCCGCTCCTTCTTTCCCAGAAGGGTGGCAAGCTGCGTGATGGTGCGGTCGCTATCGTCGTAGAGTTCGAGATTATAGGCAAGATAGGGGGCGATCTTCTGGTACTGCGCCGCATTGCCCTCGGTGTAGCGGCGCATGGCGACGATCAGGTCGGGCTTGGCCTCGGCAAGCAACTCCAGATTGGGCTTGGCGCGTTGGCCGATCTGGGGAATGTCCCTGGTCCGTCCGAGCAGGAAGTCGGGCTCCCGGCCCTTGACCATATAGGTGGTGGCTATCGGCTCGAGGCCGAGAGCGAGCATCAGGTCCACGCCGAAATAGGAGATCGCTGCCACGCGCTTCGGCGTGGCCGGCACATCGACCTTGATGCCGCGATCATCGGTGATTGCCGTGGGCTTGGCTTCCTCGGCCAGGACTGCGCTGCCAAAAAGCAGGGACAGGAGACTTGCTTTCAGTAGTGTCGTGATCGCTCTGAACAAGATATGCCCCGATTTTAATTATTCTAATTAAAACTATGTCGTCTCGACGCCTCGTCGGGCCGATTTACAAGGCAATATCTTTGCCTTCAAGAAAATTTACTTGAAGAGCAGTGGGCGAAATCGGGAGGAGCGGATCAAACAAAAGCCCGCACCGGCGAATGCCGGCGCGGGCTGAAAGCGGAACGGGGAAACTGTGGACTGTGCGTTATGGCGCTCAGCGCCGGATCAGCGTACCCGCGCCGTGATTGGTGAGGAGTTCCAGCAGCACGGCATGCGGCACCTTGCCGTCCATGATCACCACGGCCTCGACGCCCTTTTCGAGGGCATAGATGCAGGTTTCCACCTTGGGGATCATGCCGCCGGTGATGGTGCCGTCGGCGATCAGGCGGCGGATGCCTTCCACGTCGATTTCCTCGATCAGGTTCTTGTCCTTGTCGAGGATGCCCGGCACGTCCGTCATCAGCAGGAGACGGGTGGCGCCGAGCGCCCCGGCGATGGCGCCTGCGAAAGTATCGGCATTGACGTTGAAGGTGCCGCCGTCATCCGATGCCGCCACCGGCGCCAGCACCGGGATGATCTGCGAATGGATGATCTGGTCGAGCACGGTGGTGTCGACCTTGTCGGGCTCGCCCACGAAGCCGAGATCGACCACCTTCTCGATGGCGGAATCCGGATCGTAGATCGTCCGCGTCGCTTTCTTGGCGGTGAGCATGCGGCCATCCTTGCCGGAGAGCCCGACCGCGCGGCCGCCGGCGGCGTTGATGAAGCCGACGAGCTGCTTGTTGATCGAGCCGGCCAGCACCATTTCCACCACCTCGACGCTGGCAGCGTCGGTGATACGGTGTCCGGCGGCAAATTCGGACTGGATGCCGAGGCGCTTCAGCATTTCCGAGATCTGCGGGCCGCCCCCATGCACCACCACCGGATTGAGGCCGGCCTGTTCGAGCAGCACGATGTCGCGCGCGAAATCGCGGGCGACCTGCTCGCTGCCCATGGCATGGCCGCCATATTTGACGACGATGGTGGCATCGTCATGCTGCTGCATGTAGGGAAGGGCTTCGGAGAGGATTTCAGCCTTGTCGTGGACGCTCAAATTAGGGCTCATGGCTACGGGATCCGAAAGAGACTGGAAGCGCTTTTACAGCATGTTGCGGGCATGAAAAGAGGCGATTGCGCCAAATCGCAAGATGCCCGGGCGGTCACTCCATCGCTACCGAGGCCGGCTCGACCTTGGTCCTGAGCGGCCGCTCTTCCATGCGCAACAGGGCGCAAAGCGTGGCGAGCGATCCGAAGGCAGCGGCCAGGAACACCCAGCGGAACACCGAACCGATGTCGCTGCCGGCGGCAGCGATCGATTTCGCCAAGGTCTCGATGGTGACGTTGGCAGCGAGGTCGGCCGGCAGGCCGCCCATCACGATGGCGCCGAACACCGCAACGATCAGGGCGCCGCCGAGCGAGCGAAAGAAATTCATGGCGCCGGTGGCCGTGCCCATCTGGTGCTGTAGGACGGCGTTCTGGATCGCCACCGTGGTGACCGGCAGCATGGTGCCGATGCCCAGGGATGCGGCCGTCAGCAGGACTTCGAGCACCACCAGAGGCAGGGCCTGCGGATTGATCGAGATCAGGGCGAAGGCGAGGGTCGAGACGGCAAGGCCGATCAGGGGTGGGCGCTTATAGTGCGTGATGCGCGCCATCAGGCGGCCCGACAGTGTCGCCCCCGTGACGGTGCCGACCATCATCGGGATCAAGGCGAGGCCCGATTGGCTTGCCGTCAGGCCATAGACGCCTTCCAGCAGGATCGGCATGTAGATCGTCATGCCGATGAAGACGCCCATGCCGAAACAGGCGGCGATGGTGCCCGCCGCCACCACCGGATTGGCCAGGATCTCGGTGGGGATCAGCGGTTCGGGCGCGGTGCGCAGGCGGACGACGAAGCCGATCCAGAACAGGACGGAAAGGCCGAACAGGCCGAGGATCGGTGCCGAGGTCCAGGCATAATGCGGCCCGCCTAGGCTGAGGGCGAGCAGCAGGGCGATGGTAGCCACGGCCATCAGCGCCGAGCCGAGAAAATCGAGCTTGTGCGGCCTTTCGTGGCGCGGCAGCTTCTTGAGCACCGAATTCGTCATCCAGAAGGCGAGCAGGCCGAGCGGCAGGTTGATCCAGAAGATCACCGACCAGTGGAGCTTCTCGGCCATGAAGCCGCCGAGTACCGGGCCGGCGATGCTGGAGGAGACGAAGACGGTGGCGAAATAGGCCTGATAGCGAGCGCGTTCGCGTGGCGGAATGATATCGGCGATGATGGTCTGCGCCAGCGAGATCAACCCGCCGCCGCCGAGGCCCTGCAGAGCCCGCGCCAGGATCAGGGTCAGCATGGTCGGGGCGAGGGCGCACAGAATCGAGCCGGCCACGAAAGTGCCGATCGCCACCAGCAGCGTCACGCGCCGGCCGGCGATATCCGCCATCTTGCCATAGAGCGGCGTCACCGCCGTCGAGGTCAGCAGGTAGATGGTGACGACCCAGGGCAGATTCTCGAAATCGCCAAGCACGCGGCCGATCGTCGGCATTGCCGTGGCCACGATGGTCTGGTCGAGCGCCGCAAGGAACATCGCCACCAGCACGCCGATGATGATCGAGCGTATCTCCTGAGGGCTCAGCGCGGAACTGGCCGGTTCGGACTGGGTCATAACTGCTTTCCGGAAGCTCGGTCGCGGCTTCCTATTCTATGCAAAATATCTTGCACATTCCTCCGGATCGCGGCCTTGGACGACAAAGAGGGATGTGCCTGGAGCGGAAAGAAGAGGCGGGCCCGAAGACCCGCCTCTTCTTGGAAATGGCCGGAATGGCGTCCTTCAATGACCCGCCATCGATAATCGGCAAGCGCCTATTCGGCTGCCTCGCGGTTTGGCGCGGGGACCGGCTGCAGGTCGAGAGGCAGGCGCCGCTCGGCCTCGCCGATATAGTCGCGGGTCAGCGGTACGGCGTTGACCGACTTTGCCACCTGGATCTGGAAGACCATGTGGCCGCCCCAGCGGAAAGTGGCCTCGGAAGCGGCCAGATACATGTCCCACATCCGGCAGAAGCGCTCGTCATAGAAGGAACGGATCTGGTCGCGATGATGGTTGAAGCGCTCGCGCCAGTGCTTGAGTGTCTCCGCATAATGGATCCGGAGGATCTCGATGTCGGTGACGACCAACCCGGCCCGTTCGATCGCCGGCAGCACTTCCGAAAGCGCCGGCGAATAGCCACCGGGGAAGATATATTTCTGGATCCATGGATTGGTGGCGCCGGGCCCGTCGGAACGGCCAATGGCATGCACGAGGCCCACGCCGTCCTCGTTCAGAAGGGCGGCGATCTTGCGGAAATAGGCATCGTAGTGGTTGACGCCGACATGTTCGAACATGCCGACGGAGACGATGCGATCGAATTTCCGATCGAGGGCGCGGTAGTCGACCAGCTCGAAGCGCACGCGGTCGGCGATGCCGGCGGCCTGGGCCCGGGCGTTGGAAACCCGGTGCTGCTCTTCCGACAGGGTGATGCCGGTGACATCCGCCTTGGTCACGTCGGAAATGTAGAGACCCATGCCGCCCCAGCCCGAGCCGATGTCGAGGACCTTCACGCCCGGCTTCAGCAGCAGTTTGGCGGCGATATGCCGCTTCTTATAGGCCTGCGCTTCTTCCAGCGTGATGTCGAGGCTGGGAAAATAGGCGCAGCTATACTGCCGGTCCGCATCCAGGAAGAGGTCGAACAATTCGTCCTTCAGGTCATAGTGATGGGCGACGTTGTTCTTCGACTTTCCGGCCGGATTGTACTGGGCGATGCGCCGGCTGATCTTGCGAGCCGTGGAAGCGATGTTGCTCAGCGGGCCGATCGAGGTAGACCAGCCGATATTCTGCATGAACACGGCGAGCATGTCGTAGACATCACCCTTTTCGATGACGAGGCGCCCGTCCATGAAGGCTTCGCCCACTTCCAGTTCCGGATTGGTGAGAAGCTTCCAGGCCGTTGCCTTGTCTACAATTCGAATGATGCTCGAAAAACCCTGGCCGGATCCGTAGGTATGAACGTGGCCTTCGGGATCAATAACCGTAAGTGCACCCTTTTTAATCAGGCGCTTCAACATAGTATCGAGAATAAACATCTGCAAAAACCCCAGCGGTTTCGCATCGCGGGAGCCCTTTCGGTCGCCTGCCGCTCTCATCACGCAGGGAGGACCGCCACTTGCCGGCTGGCAGATTCGACACGAACCGTTCCCAAATTGAACGCAATTTGAGCAGGGATGCAATTGTTTTTCTGCCCACTCTAAACAAAATCAAAAAGCGCGACACGATGCCGCCTTCGAATATTTTCCCGGAATCAGAATTCGGCCTGTCGCCGCAGGCCGGCAATTGATGGCGGAGCGCATTTTACCGTTGCGCTCTGTCGAATGCTTTCTATGATGCGCGTCTGCTAATTTGTCTGAGGAATGCGCCGCGTGTCTCCTACTCCCCTCCGCCTAGCCCAATTGCGCCATCAGGGTCGGCGCGCCGTCGTCGCCACCAACGAGGGCGTCTCGCGCCTCATTCGCGACACCGCGACGGTGCTGGACCTCGCCAATGCCGCGATCGTTTCAGGTCACAGCCTGAGGGCCGAGATCGAGAAGCGTGGCCTGGGTGAGACCGTCGACCTTGCGGCCGCGCTTGCCGCCGGCGAGGTGCTGGCGCCGATCGACCATCCGGACCCAAGCCATGTCATGGTTGCCGGCACCGGGCTGACCCATCTCGGCAGCGCCGAAGGGCGCGACAAGATGCATCAGGACCTTGCCGATCTGTCGAAGGCCACCGATTCCATGAAGATGTTCCGCATGGGGCTCGATGGCGGCCGACCGGCGCCGGGCCGGGAGGGCGTGCAGCCCGAATGGTTCTACAAGGGCGATGGCTCGACGCTGATTGCTCCGCAGGGCGCCTTGCCGTCGCCATCCTTCGCCCTCGACGCCGGTGAGGAGCCGGAACTGGCCGGCATCTATGTCAACGGGCCCGACGGCACGCCCTGGCGTATTGGTTTTGCGCTCGGCAACGAGTTTTCCGATCACGTCACCGAACGGCAGAACTATCTCTATCTCGCCCATTCCAAGCTGCGCGTCTCAGCCATCGGGCCGGAGCTCCTGGTCGGCGAGGCGCCCGCCGATATCCGCGGCACCTCGCGCATCCTGCGCCAGGGCAAGGTAATCTGGGAAAAGCCCTTCCTCACTGGCGAGGCGAACATGTCGCACACCATCGCCAATCTCGAAGGCCATCACTTCAAGTACCAGCTGTTCCGCCAGCCGGGGCAGGTGAATGTGCACTATTACGGCACGGCGACGCTGAGCGTCTCCGACGGCGTGGTGACCGAGCCCGGCGACGTCTTCGAGATCTCGGCCGAGCCTTTCGGGCTGCCGCTCGCCAATCCGATCGGGCGCGTGGACGCGCCATGGCCGACGGTGAAGGCGCTGTGATCCTAGGACCGCCGGCCTCCTGGCCGGCTCTTGGGAACTTCTGTCGTGCGAAAGACAGGATGCCGGCCAGGAGGCCGGCGGTCCCAGGATCATCCGAAATACTGCCCGAGAATGCGCTGGTAGATCCGGGTCAGGCTTTCCAGGTCGAGGATGTCGACGCGCTCGTCGATCTGGTGCATCGTCTTGCCGACTAGGCCGAACTCCACCACCGGACAGACATTCTTGATGAAGCGGGCGTCCGAGGTGCCGCCCGAAGTCGACAGCACCGGGCGGCGGCCGGTTTCCGCCTCGATCGAGGAGACGATCGCATCGACGAAAGCGCCGGGCGGCGTGAAGAAGGATTCGGAAGCCGAGCGCTCGAAGACGAGGTCGTAGGCGACCTCGTTGCCGGCGGCGCCGTCGAGCTTGCCGCGCACCCATTCTTCCAGGCTTTGCCGGGTCCAGCGGTCGTTGAAGCGGATGTTGAAGGTCGCGCTGATGTCGGCGGGAATGACGTTGAAGGCGGGATTGCCGACATCCACCGATACCACTTCGAGATTGGAGGCGTCGAAATGGTCGCTGCCTTGGTCGAGCTCGCTCTGGGTCAGGGCGGCGAGCAGGCGCACCATCTGCGGTACGGGGTTCATGGCCAGGTGCGGATAGGCGACATGTCCCTGCTTGCCATGCACGGTGATGATGCCTGACAGCGAACCGCGCCGGCCGATCTTGACCATGTCGCCGAGGGCGTCGGGGTTGGTCGGCTCGCCGAGGATGCAATGGCCGATGCGGTCGCCCTTGGCCACGGCCCAGTCCAGCAGTTTCACGGTGCCATTGATGGCCGGGCCTTCCTCGTCGCCGGTGATCAGGAAGGCGATCGGCGCCTCGGGATTGGCATCGAGATGACGCAGGCTCGCCGCGACACTGGCGGCGACGCCGCCCTTCATGTCCACCGCGCCGCGTCCGTAGAGCTGTCCGTTGACGATGTCGCCGGAGAAGGGCTGATGGCGCCAGCGCGCCTCGTCGCCCGGCGGCACAACGTCGGTATGGCCGGCGAACATCAGGGCCGGCTTGTCCGGCGGTCCGATGCGCGCATAGAGATTGACGATATCAGGTGTGTCCTCGTCGCTGAAAGGCACCAGATGGACGGCAAAGCCGTCTGCCTGCAGCACTTCGGCCAGCAGCGTCAAGGCGCCGCCTTCGGCCGGTGTGACGGAGGGGCAGCGGATGAGGGCCTGGGTGAGGGCGACGGGATCGCGGGGATCGAAGCTGAGATCAGTCATGGGGCGTTTGGGGGGCGGGTCTTCAGACCCGCCTCTTTCTTGACAAATGATGCAGTTCCAGGGGGGTCTGAAGACCCGCCCCCGATGCGGCTCAGTGGTTTCCGTCGCGCAGCAATTCGTTGATGCTGGTCTTGGAACGCGTCTGCGCATCGACCGTCTTGACGATCACGGCGCAATAGAGCGAGGGGCCGGGGCGGCCGTCCGGCAGGGGCTTGCCGGGCAGGTTGCCGGAGACCACCACCGAATAGGGCGGCACATAGCCCTTGTAGGTCTGGCCGGTGGCCCGGTCGATGATGGTGGTGGACGCGCCGATATAGACGCCCATCGAGATCACCGAACCTTCGCCGATGATGACGCCCTCGACCACTTCCGAACGGGCGCCGATGAAGCAGTCGTCCTCGATGATGGTCGGATTGGCCTGCAGCGGCTCGAGCACGCCGCCGATGCCGACGCCGCCGGACAGATGCACGTTCTTGCCGATCTGGGCGCAGGAGCCGACGGTCGACCAGGTGTCCACCATGGTGCCGGTGGAGACATAGGCGCCCAGATTGACGAAGGACGGCATCAGCACCACGCCGGGCGCGATATAGGCCGAGTGGCGCACCACGCAATTCGGAACGGCGCGGAAGCCGGCCAGGCGGAATTCCGTCGTGCTCCAGCCCTCGAACTTGGAGGGAACCTTGTCCCACCACAGGGTGCCGCCCGGGCCGCCGGCAATGGTGGTCATGTCATTGAGGCGGAAGGACAGCAGCACCGCCTTCTTCAGCCATTGATGGGTGTGCCAGGATTCACGGCCGGTCGCGCCGGGCACCTTTTCGGCGACGCGCAGCTTGCCTTCGTCGAGCAGGCCGAGCGTATGGTTGACGGCTGCCCGGATCTCGCCCTTGGTCTCGAAATTGCACTGGGCCCGGTCTTCCCAGGCGGCGTCGATCACGGTCTGCAGGCGGGCGATTTCCATGGCGTCTCCTCACATAATCCCGCCGCAAATGCCGCGCGAAAGCCGGGCCTGTCAAGTTCCAGACCGTCCTGGACTGGCCTAATCTCCCTCTCTCGGCTGTTGTGCCGACAAAGGGCTTGACGGCGCAGGGCATCGTTGCTGGTCTGCGCGCTCGATTGTTCCCTTTTGAGGTTTGCCATGTCCATTTCCTCCGAGAGCCATTCCAAACGTCTCGACAAGCTCGCCGAGACGGCCGTGAAGGTCGGCCTCGGCCTTGCGCCCGGCCAGGAATTGGTGATGACGGCCTCGATCGAGGCCTTGCCGCTGGTGCGCCGGATCACCGAGCATGCCTACAAGGCTGGTGCCAGCCTGGTCACCACGCTGTTTTCGGACGAGGAATCGACGCTGGCGCGCTATCGCTTCGCACCGGATGCCGCCTTCGACACCGCTTCGGGCTGGCTGTTCGACGGCATGGCCGCGGCCTTTGATCGCGGTGCCGCCCGCCTCGCCATCGCCGGCGAGGATCCCTCGCTGCTGGCTGGCCAGGACCCGGCCAGGATCGCGCGGGCCAATCAGGCGCGTTCTGCCGCCTACAAGCCGGCGCAGAAGCGCATCGTCGGCTTCGACATCAACTGGAACATCGTGTCCTACGCCTCCGCCGCCTGGGCCAAGGCCGTGTTCCCGAACGAGGCGGAGGAGGTTGCCGTCGCCAAGTTGTGGGACGCCATCTTCGCTGCTTCGCGCATCGATTCGAACGATCCGGTCGCGGCCTGGGCCGAGCATAACCGCAACCTGCATGCCCGTGCCGCCTACCTCAACGACAAGCGCTATGCCGCGCTGCATTACACCGGCCCGGGCACCGATCTCACCGTCGGCCTCGCCGACGGGCATGAATGGCTCGGCGGCTCGTCCAAGGCCAGGAACGGCATCACCTGCAATCCCAACATCCCGACCGAGGAAGTCTTCACCACGCCGCATCGCGACCGGGTGAGCGGCTATGTCTCCGCCACCAAGCCCTTGTCCTATCAGGGCACGCTGATCGACAAGATCGCCGTGCGCTTCGAGGAGGGACGTATCGTCGAGGCCGATGCCGCTACCGGCAAGGACGTGCTCGCCAAGGTGCTGGATACCGATGCGGGGGCCCGGCATCTCGGCGAAGTCGCGCTGGTGCCGTTCTCCTCGCCGATCTCCCAGAGCGGCCTGCTGTTCTACAACACGCTGTTCGACGAAAATGCCGCCAGCCACATCGCGCTCGGCCAGTCCTACAGCCAGTGCTTCGTCAATGGCGGCTCGCTGAGCCCGGAAGAACTGGCGACGCGCGGCGCCAACAACAGCCTGATCCATATCGACTGGATGATCGGCTCGGGCGAGATCGACATCGACGGTATCGGCGCCGATGGCAAGGCCGAGCCGCTGATGCGCAAGGGCGAATGGGCGTAGCCGGTCTCGCCCTGGGTGGTCTCGCCCTGGGTGGCCTCAGCTCTTGGTGTAACCGAGGCTCGCCTCGAGGTTCTCGAACGTGTCGTCCATGGCGTAACTGCGCAGGAAGGGCAGCGAGAAATGGCCGAAGCGCAAGGACATCTGGCTTTCCGCCTGCGCTTCGCTCGTCTTGCTGATCGCCGCCAGATAGAGCGCGGCGGCAAGGCCGCTGCGGTCCGCGCCGCCTTCGCAATGGATCAGGATGGGTTTTTCCGCATTGCGCAACAATTGTACCAGGGCGTCCGCCTGCAGGCCGCTCAGTTCACGTGACGCGGACATGGCGAAATCGACATGGGTGACGCCGAGCCGGGCCGCTTCGGCGATCTCGGCGTCGTACCAGGCGGCGCCGGTGTTCCTGCCGCGCAGATTGATCACGGTGCGGATACCCGCCTCATGGACATAGTGCCTGAGCCGCCCGGGCGTGGGTTGGCCGGAGCGATAGAGTTCGCCGGCAACCACGGTGTGGAAATTGCCGCCGAGATATTGCAGGCTCAGATAGGTTGCGCCGGCGGCCAGGACGGCGGCGCAGCCCAGGCCCGCCGCCAGGAGAACGCCCCTCAACCAGGCGGCAGTTCCTGCGCTGCGCCCGGTGGGGAATTTGTACGCTGAACCGCTACTCAACCTTCGCCTCCGACCACCTATCGTCGGCGCGTTCTAGCCCAGCAGAATTAGGGCAGACTTAGAGGGGGCTGCCGAGCATGGCCGCCAGGGCCTGGTGCAGGCCGGTTTCGCCACGCCGGACATTCCCGGTGACCTCTTCCACCTCGATGCGCCCGGCATTGTGGGCGTCGTACATCTCGGCGACGAGCTCGGCATAGCTCGCGCTCAGGCCGCCCTGAACCAAGGCGGGAAGCCACTGGGCGCGCGGCAGCTCCCGTGCCGCGATCTCCCGGCCGGTGAGGCTGGCCAGGGCCGAGGCGACATCCGCTGTGCTGTAGCGTTCCGGGCCTTCCGCGTGAAAGACGCGAAACCCGGCGCCGGAGCCGGTCGTCAGCAGCTGGGCGGCAATTTCTCCGACGTCGGCAGCCGAAACCGTGGGAAACAGCTTGGTCACGGGATGATGCAGGCTGGGCAGGACACCGGTTTCGACCGCGCGCGGCAACAGCCGGGCCCAGTTCTGCATGTGCTCGGCCGACCTCAGCACCGTCAGGGGCAGGCCAAGGCCGCGAAGGGCCTCCTCCAGATGGTGAAAGGTCAGGGCGATGCCGGTCTCGCTGGCATGGTGGGCGCCATAGTCCGAAATTGCCAGCACGGAAGCTGGTCGGGTTTCGGCCAAGGCGGTGACGATCGCCTCGATCGAGCTGCGCATTTGCGCGCCGGCGTCGTCGCTGCGCGGGCTGATGGGGCAGATGACCTGAACCGCCTGCGCGTCCCGCAGGGCGGGGCGCAGAGCCTGGCCGTCATGGATGTCGGCCATGGCAATGTCGCAGCCAAGGGCTTGCAAGGCCGCTGCATGGTCCGCGTTGCGGATGATGGCCCTCACAGGTGCGCCGAGCTGGCGGAGCGTTTGGATCGAATGGCGGCCGATTTTGCCGTTGGCGCCCAGAATGACGAACATCGTGTCTGTCCTCGCTTGCTGTCGAGGCGCGATTGAAGACGTTCCGGCCGGCATCGTCGCACGCAAAAGGATGGTGCAAAGCAGAAAGGGATGAAAAAAAACGGGAGCTTTGGCGTCAGGCGGCCTGTTCCCGCCTCAGGCGGGCGAGACCGGCCGGCGTCATGCCCAGGATGCGCTTCATGGCATGGGCGAGATGGCTTTGGTGCGCAAAGCCCGCGCTCAAGGCAACCTGACTGATCGGCAGGTCGCCGTTCGCGAGCAGGCGCCTGGCATGTTCCACCCGGCGCCGGATGACATATTGGTGCACCGGCAGGTCGAACGAGCGCCGGAACAGGACTTTGAGATGCGGCACGCTGATGCCGGCAATCCGTGCCAGCACTGCAAGGGAAAGATCGTGATCGAGATGGCTTTCGATGAATTCGACCAGATCGTCGCGCTGTCTTGCCGAAAGGGTCTGCCTTGCCGAAATGGCGGCCAGCCTCGCATGTCCGTCGACGAGGCGCACAGCCAGGGCCGAACCGAGGCCTTCGGCAACCAGGCGGTCGGTCGGAGTCCGTCCCGCCGGCTCGGCCAGGGCTTTGGCGATATATTCGATCCTGGCGTCGCGGCATTGGAAACGCGGGATCAGCCGGACGCGGTCGGGATCGATCTCAAGATCTTCGGCGGCCTTGCGCAGAAGGGCCGGGCTTACCCATAGGCGCAGGATGGTGCAATCGGCGTCGTCTTCCCATTCGCCATCCAACCCGGCCGGAACGATGTCGATGTCGCCATCGGACTGGATGCGGATGTAGCGTCGGCCGTCACAGCGGCAGGAGGCGTTGACAGGCCTGCCGACATGGACGCCAAGCCGGTGGAAGGGCGAGGCGGGCACATGGGTAAGGCCGGCGGCAATGTCGCGTCGCTCGACCGCAACGCCGATGGTATCAAGCCAGTCTGCGCTCATGACCGCTCCAATCGCCCAACCGGATATAGCGACTATGTGGCCATGAAAATGGCGCGCGGCCAGCCCGGCCACGGCATTTTTCAGGATCCTGCCGGGGCATTCGCGATTTCGCCGTTCAGGCGAGCCGAAACCAGGAGTTCGGCTACCAGTCCGCTGCGATCCGCCCGATTGGCCAGGGTGAGGGCGATGTCGTGGCCGTCGGCGATGGACCTGGCGATCGCCAGCCCCAATCCGGTCCCCTCGACATGCTGCGGTGCGGCCCGGAAGAAGCGTTCGAAGACACGTTCGAGCAGGTCGGGATCGAGCCCCGGACCGCTATCCGTGATGCGGATGCCGTGCCTGCCATCATCGAAGGTCTCGATCGTGATCTCGCCTCCGGAGGGGGTGTAGTGCAGCGCGTTTTCGATCAGATTGGTGAGCAGCGTCCGCAATTCCCTGGCGTCGCCGACAAGCGGAACCGCGCTGCGCCGCTGCATGCTCAGACGCAGTCCGCGGGCCTCGGCGATCGGTTCGAGTTCGGCAACGCAAGCCTGCGCCAGTACGCCGAGGTCCTGGGGCGTATGTTCCTGGCCACCGGTGCCGGCTTCCAGGCGGGCGAGCTGGAGCATCTGGTTGGTGAGGTGGGTGGCACGCCTGGCACCTGCCTCCAGGTCATCGAGCCTTGCATGCAGTGCTGCACCGCGGGAAAGGGGCCTGAGATTGCCGACCTGCAGGGTGAGCGCGGCGAGCGGGGTGCGCATCTCATGTGCGGCATCGGAGATGAAGCGGCGCTGGCGTTCCAGCGTCTGCTGCAAGCGGGACAACAGATGATTCATCGCAGCGACGAGTGGCAGGACCTCGGATGGCACCCCTGCTACGGGAATGGGCGTGGTGTCGGCGGCTGATCGCGCGGACAGGGTGGCGGCGATACGCCCAAGCGGCTTCATCACCAGATAGATGACCAGGCCAAGGAAAAGCCAGGCAACCGGGATGAGGATGATGATCGGCAGCACGGCGCCGAGGGCGGCATGCTCGGCCAGCTCCGTGCGCGCTTCGATCTGCTGGGCGATCTGGACGGTGCGTTCACCCTCGACCAGGGTGTAGACCCGCCAGTCGTGCCGGGCGACGGTCTCGTTCGAGAAGCCGGTACCGCTGCTGCGTGGAATGGCGATGGCGGGATTGGTCGAGCGCATCGGCGCGTCGGCGCTGTCCCAGACCTGAACGAGAAGATCGTCCTCTCGATTGCGCGTGCTTTTGATGGCGGGGCGCAGGCTGCGGGCATCGAGGGCGTAGACGGCGACCTGCTGCAGCTGCTTGTCGAGGAAGCGATGGGCCTCGCGCCGCACCGCGAAGTAGGAGACGAGGGCCGCGCCGATGCCGACCACCAGCAGCACGGCGGCGATGGCGATCAGGCTCGACCAGCGCAGCGACATCAGGGAGCGTCCTTTGCGACCATCCAGCCGGCTCCACGCGAATTGCGGATGATGTCCTTGCCGAATTTCTTGCGGATGGCGTGGATCAGCACCTCGACGGCGTTGCTTTCGACCTCCTCGCCCCAGCCATAGAGGCGTTCTTCCAGCTGGCTGCGCGAGACGATCGCGCCGGGTCGTTCCATCAGGACCAGCAGCAGGGAAAACACCCGTGCGGTCAGCACATGGCTTTGGCCGCGATAGGTGACGCGGTGGCTTTCGAGATCGAGCTCGAGGTCGCCATGGACCAGCGTGGAGACGGCCTGGCCGCCATGGCGGCGACGCAGCACGGCCCGGATCCGGGCCTGCAACTCGCGCATCTCGAAGGGCTTGACGATGTAGTCGTCGGCGCCGAGATCGAGGCCGTCGACGCGATGGTCGAGGTCGTCCCGGGCGGTGATGATCAGGACCGGCGTGGTGTCGCCGCCCCGCCTCAGATCGCGCAGCAGTTCAAAGCCGGTCTTGCCGGGCAGGCCGTTGTCGAGGAGCACGACGGAATAGCCGTGTTGCCGCAAGGCCGCTTCACCGTCCGGGCCGTCGCGAACCCAGTCCACCGCCATGCCGGCATCGCCAAGCGCCTGCAGCAGCGCCTTTCCGATCATCGGGTCGTCCTCGATCAGAAGAATGCGCATGGGGCCGCCGCGGAAACAATGTGAACTCGGCGAGGATGGCAACCAATTAAGGGCTGATCAAGGAAGCGGCCCGCCTCACTTGGTTCCGTAGATGCGGTCACCGGCATCGCCCAGGCCCGGCACGATATAGCCGTGGTCGTTGAGGTGGCTGTCGATCGCCGCCGTCCAGATCGTCACGTCGGGATGGGCCTCGCGCAGATGCTTGATGCCTTCGGGCGCAGCGAGCAGGCAGACGAAGCGGATATCCTTGACGTCGCGCGCCTTCAGCCGCTCGATGGCGGCGACGGCGGAATTGGCCGTGGCCAGCATCGGGTCGAGTACGATCACCAGGCGCTCCGCCACATCGGGCGGTGCCTTGAAGTAGTACTCAACGGCCTTCAGTGTTTCGGGATCACGATAAAGCCCGATATGGGCGACACGAGCCGAGGGCACGAGGTCGAGCATGCCTTCGAGGAAGCCCTCGCCGGCGCGCAGGATCGGGGCCAGCACCAGCTTCTTGCCGGCCACGCGCGGCGCCTGCATCTTGGTCAGGGGCGTCTCGATCTCGACCATTTCCAGCGGCAGATCGCGGGTAACCTCGTAGCAGAGCAGGCGGCCGATCTCGTTGAGCAACTGCCGGAACCCCTTGGTCGAGCGATTCTTGTCGCGCATCAAAGTGAGCTTGTGCTGCACCAGCGGGTGATCGACGACGATGACGCCTTCCATCGGAGTTTCCCTTCTTCACATTCTCCCTTTACCTAGCCGATTTCTCGGCCGGGGTAAGGCATCATAGCGCGCCTTCCACGCCTTTCGTCGCGGCTTAGGCTTAAGGTTTTCCGTTTTTGCAAGCTTGCGCATCGAAAAATCTGGCGTGAAACTTGCTTCTGGCCGCGGTCCATGCAGGATGCTGCCCGCAACAAGACCAATAATCAGGATCGTGCGCGTTCATGGCGTTGTCGCAAAGGCTTGAGTTCCGCCAGACCCAGTCGCTGGTGATGACGCCGCAGCTGATGCAGGCGATCAAGCTTCTGCAACTATCCAACCTCGATCTCACCGCCTATGTCGAGGCGGAGCTGGAGCGCAATCCGATCCTGGACCGCGCCGATGGCGAGACCTCGCGTGAACCGGAGACACTTGCGCCAGCGCCCAGCGATCCTGCTGCGGGGGATTGGCTCAAGGACGACATGGCCCCCTCGCGCGAGGCGATGGAAGCGGGGCTCGGCACCGATCTCGACAACGTCTTTCCCGACGAGCGGCCCGCCGAAAGGCAGGAGGCGCCGGCGGCCATCGAGCAGTTGGCCGGCAGCGATCCTTATGTCTCGTCCTGGTCGAATGTCGGCGCGGGCGGGCATGGCGGCGATGAGGACGTCAATTACGAGGGCATGGCTGCGGCTGATCTTTCGCTGGCCGATCATCTGGAGACGCAGCTCAACCTGGCGACCCGCGATCCCGGGCGCCGGCTGATCGGCCATTTCATCATCGATATGATCGACGAGACCGGCTATCTCGTCGGCGATCTCGCGGAACTCGCCGAACGCCTGGGGGCGCCGCTGCAGGAGGTGGAGGCCGTGCTCGCCATCGTGCAGGGCTTCGAACCGAGCGGCATCGGCGCCCGTTCGCTGAAGGAGTGCCTCGCGCTCCAGCTCAAGGAGCGCAACCGGCTCGACCCGGCGATGGCGACGCTGCTCGACAATCTGGAACTGGTGGCCAAGCGCAACATCCCGGCCCTGCGGCGCCTGTGCGGAGTCGACGATGAGGATGTGGCGGAGATGATCGCCGAATTGCGCGGCCTCACGCCCAAGCCGGGCCTGGCCTTCGGCTCCACGCCGGTTCAGCCGGTGGTGCCCGACGTCCTCCTGCGCGCCGCGCCGGACGGGACCTGGATGGTGGAGCTCAACCCCGACACCTTGCCGCGCGTGCTGGTCAATCAGAACTACTATGCCCGGGTGGCGCGCACGGCCCGCAGTGAGGCGGACAAGACCTTCCTGACCGAGGCACTGCAGACGGCGAACTGGCTGACGCGCAGCCTGGAACAGCGGGCGCGCACCATCCTCAAGGTCGCCACCGAGATCGTGCGCCAGCAGGACGCCTTCTTTGCCCTCGGCGTGCAATATCTACGTCCGCTCAATCTCAAGACCGTGGCCGATGCCATCGGCATGCATGAATCCACGGTGTCGCGTGTTACCGCCAACAAGTTCATCGCCTCGGCCCGCGGGCTGTTCGAGCTCAAATATTTCTTCACCGCCTCGATCTCGAACGCGGAAGGGGGCGAGGCGCATTCGGCCGAGGCCGTGCGCCACCGCATCCGCCAGATGATCGACGCCGAGGCGCCCGATGCCATCCTGTCCGACGACACCATCGTCGCGCTGCTGCGCAAGGATGGCATCGACATCGCCCGGCGTACCGTGGCCAAATACCGCGAATCCATGCGGATCGCCTCCTCGGTGGAAAGGCGGCGGGAGAAGGCGGGACGATGACGAGCGGTTTGCCGGTCCTGCCCATTGATGGCCGCCAGTCCGCGATGGCCCTGACGATCCAGCGCGGTGCCAGCCGGCTGCTGCGCCAATACGGACTGACGCCGGTGCCGGAGGTGACGCTGCCCAATGGCCGCCGTGCCGATCTCCTCGCGGTCGGGCGCAAGGGCGAGATCTGGATCGTGGAAATCAAGTCCTCGGTGACGGATTTCCAGGTCGATCAGAAATGGCCGGAGTATCTCGCCTATTGCGACCGGCTGTTCTTCGCCGTCGGCCCGGATTTTCCGCTGGCCCTGCTTCCCGAGGCAGCCGGCCACATCGTGGCCGACGCCTATGGCGGCACGCTGCTGACCGAGGCCCCCGAGCAGCGCCTTGCCGCGCCGACGCGCAAGGTCCTCACCCTGCTGCTCGCCCGCCTCGCAGCGGGACGGCTGCACCAGGCCATGGATCCCGAAGGCGCCTTCGGCTTTGGCGAGTGATGCCCCGAAGGCGTTATTGCCCGGCGAATGAGGTGACGAGCGAGACCAGTTCCGCATCCTGGTCGTTGAAGCCGTGATGCGCGCGGGACCGGCAGGGATTGCCGGTTTGCAGGCCGCCCTCCAGCCATTTCACCGTGACCCGCTCCCCGGCCCAGGCCTGGAAGGGCGCGACGCCGGCCGGCCTGGTGAAGCGGCAGTCATCCTGGCGATGATGCACGACGAGCGTGGGCGGCAGCAGCCTGGGGGAACCGAGCATCGCCATGACGCTCCGGGACGGCCCTGAGTCCTGGCTGAGGAAAGCGGAGGTCAGCACCAGCCGGTCGGGCCTGGCGCCCTTCAGGAGGCCCTCGGCCGCTCGCGGCGTGCCGGCGGAGGTGGCCACGAGCGTGACGGGCCGCTTCAGGCCCGCCATGGTATCGACTGCGGTGGCGAGGCTGGTGCCCTTGTCGACCAGCAGGACGTTATAGCCCTTGGCGGCAAAAGCATCGCGGTTGCGGATGAGGACATTGTCGGCGCCGCTGCGAAACCGGCCGTTGGGGCCGACATCGAGCCTGCCGTCACCGCCGGTGAGCAGGATGAGGCTGCCTTTGGCATGGGGATGCCGGATCAGGATGTTATCGATGCCGGCGACGGTTACGGTCTCGCCACCGCTGGCGATCGCAGCTGTCTGGGCGAGGGCTGGCCCGCTTAGGGGGAAAAGGCCGAGGAAACAGAGCGCGAAGGCCCCTCGTCTGCAAGGCGATGTGTTCCAGCTCATGATTCGAACGGTTCCTGTTTCCTCCCTCGATAGGAGGCAAGGGTTGCGGCTGGATTACGGGCAGGGCCTAGCGGCAGTGGACGGCATCAAATTTACATCCTTGTCTTGCTCCCCTGCGGCCGGTCATGATCTATGAAGCGAAAGGGCATATGGCCCGGGAGGAGCAGTTCCATGGATATGAGCGGTTCGCAGCGCATCGAGGCTTCGCGCGAGAAGGTCTGGGAAGGCCTGAACAATCCCGAAATCCTCAAGCAATGCATTCCGGGCTGCGAGTCGATCGAGCTGGTTTCGCCGACGGAGATGACCGCCAAGGCCGTGCTGAAGATCGGGCCGGTCAAGGCCTCCTTCAACGGCAAGGTCACGCTGTCGGACCTCGATCCGCCCAATGGCTACACGATTTCCGGCGAGGGGCAGGGCGGTGTCGCCGGCTTTGCCAAGGGCGGAGCGACGGTGCGCCTCGAGGCTGATGGCGAGGACGCCACCATCCTCCACTACGACGCCAAGGCCGATGTCGGCGGCAAGATCGCCCAGCTCGGGGCGCGCCTGATCGACGGCACCGCCAAGAAGCTGGCCGGCGACTTCTTCGAGAAGTTCGGGCAGGCGATCTCGCCCAGGCCGGAAGGCGAGGAGGCTCCGGCCGAGCCGGAAAAGAAGGGCTGGTTCGGCCGCAAGAAGTGAGCCGGTCGCCTGTCCTCACGCGGGTATGAAGGGAATGCCGCGCAAGGCCTGGATGAAGACGAAGAGGGTGGCCGCACCATAGGCGAACGCAACTGCGCTGACGATGAAGATGGCTGTGCGGCCGCTCACCCAGCGTTCCGCGGCCAGGCCCAGCACGGGCAGGATCTGCAGGACGTGCAGGCCCAGGAAATGGGCCACCCTGAGGTCACCGCCCGTGCGTGACCAGCCGAAGATCGGCACGCCCGCTGCATCGCTGCGAATGCCGCCGATCCAGTGGCCATTGCCGGCGGAAAGGACGCTGCCCGAGCCTGCGCCCAGCACGAAAGTAAGCGTCAGACCGAGCAGGACCGACAGCCAGAAGGCGGTCGACCAGGCCTGCGGGCGGTGTCGCAGCAGCAAGACCGCCAAGGCAGGGCTCAGGGCCGTGAGCGTCATCGCGCCGATGCCCATCAATGTGTACATCAGCCGATGGAACGGATCGGCCACGTTGTAATGCGAAGCAAGACCCCTGGCGGCCTGGAGGCTGATGTAGCCGATCTCGAAGGTGCTCGCGGCAAGGCCGAGGGTGACGAGGATCCTGATTGCCCGCCCGCGGCGCGTCTCTTCGGGCAAGGCGCCGATGAACCAGGCCAGCGTCAGGAGATAGAGGCCGACCGAGAGCTGGAACTTCAGCGGCTTCACCCAGACCGAGATGCCATTGAGCGTCCTGCCGTCGATCGCCAGGGCCATGAGGGTCGGGACCATCAGCGCCAGGATGATGAAGCCGCCTTGTGCCAGCAGGCGCTCGCGTCGCAGCAACTCATCCATCACTCGCCAGGCAAACGCATGCGGGCGGCAGGCAAGGCGAAGGCTGGGCGTGTTCGTCGTCATGCGGGTTCTCCTTGACGGCGCGAGAGGCCCCGCAGCCAGACGCTGCGCAGGGCCAGGAACGTCAGGAAGCCGATGGGGCCGAACAGGAAGGTGAGCGCGAGACAGGGCAGGACGGCCAGATGCGGCAATCCGGACCGTCTCGCCTCGCGCACCTCCCAGGCTCCGACCAACAGGTCGAAGGCGAGGTAATGCAGCCAGCCGGCCAGGAGCAGGCCGCGATGGCTGAACAACGCGCCGACATCGCCGAGAGAGCCGAAGCCGCCTGCGGCTTCGCCCCAGAAGCGAAAGAGCAGGGCGGCATAGGCAAGACCGAGCATGATCGGAACGAATCTGGCGGCGATCAGCTGGGCGAGGGCCGGACGCAAGGGAGACAGGGCAAGCGCGATCCAGCCGCAGAGAGCAAGCATCCCGGCACCGGAGAAGATCTGATCGAGCGTGAACGCCTGGTCGAGAGCCATGTCGGTATCCTCAACTTGACAGTGTCAAGATAAGGATGGCAGCTATTTTGACATTGTCAAGATCGTGGCGGATAGTGACGCTCGCGCCGCGCAATGGCGCGGTGGCACCGGTGGTATGGAGCGGGTAGGAAGTGGAGCAACAGGGATCGACGGCGCATAAGGCCGGCTATCATCACGGTGACCTGCGGGCCGCGCTGCTGGCGGCCGCTGAACTCGTCCTGGCCGAACGCGGTGTCGAGGGTTTCACGCTTCGGGAGTGTGCCCGCCGCGCGGGGGTCTCCCACGCCGCGCCCGCGCATCATTTCGGCGACGTAGCCGGCCTCCTGACCGCGGTGGCGGCGCTGGGATTCGAGACGCTCACGCTCTTCATGCGTCGAGCCCGCGCCGGCATCGACGAGCCGGAGGCCCGATTGCGGGCGATCGGGCGCGGCTATGTCACATTCGCTCGCCAATATCCGGAGAGATTCCGGCTCACCTTCAACCGGCATCGCCTCAATATCGCGGACCCGGCCCTGAGGGCTGCCGGGCAGGAGGCTTTCGCCGAGCTCGAGACCGCCATTCGCCTGGTGACCAAGGCCGGCGACGGCCCGCTCGAGCGTGACCAGCTCGACGTCTTGCTGCAGACTTGGTCGGTCGTGCACGGCTATGCCCATCTCCTGCTGGCGGGGCAGCTCGACGGGCCCCTCAAGGGCGGAGGCGAGGCTGCGGCGGATGCCGCCCTGGAAGGCGTGCTGGCCCGCCTCACAGCGCGATAGGCAGTCCGCCTGCGCGATCCCAGGAGAACCTAGATCCTCCTGAAAGTGAAATAGGCGCCCCGCCGACCTTCCCGGAGCGCCTTGGCTTCGTAGCGGGTGGAGCGCCAGCCCTCCCACGGCGTCAGCCAGTCGGCCTGGCGCTCGGCCGTCCATTCGAACTCGGACGAGCGCGCCACGCGCGCCAGGGCATAGGCGGCATAGTCGTCGATGTCGGTGGCAAAGCGCAGCTCTCCGCCCGGCTTGAGAATACGAGCCAGGCGCGTCAGCATCTCCTCGCCCAGGAAGCGGCGCTTGCGGTGGCGCCGCTTGGGCCAGGGGTCGGGATAGAGCAGATAGATGCGTGCGATCGAGCCGGCCGGCAGCCAGTCCACCACCGCCTTGGCGTCGTCGTCCCACAGGCGGATATTGGCGAGCCCGTTCTGCTCGATCTGCGCCAGCATCTTGGCGGTGCCGTTGACATAGGCCTCGCAGCCGATGAAGCCGATTTGCGGATTCTCGCCAGCGCGCTGGGTGAGGTGCTCGCCGCCGCCAAAGCCGATTTCGAGCCAGACCTCGCCGACAGGCTCCGGGAAGAGGCCAGCAAGATCGGCGGGAGGCGGCGCGGTCAGGTCGAGACGCAATTGCGGCAGCGAAGCGGACATCAGGTCGGCATGCCCCGGCCGCAGGGTCTTGCCCTTGCGGCGGCCGAAGAAGGCGCCGTGGCCGCGAGGCGGGGCATCCGTGCCCTCGCCGAATTTGTCCTTGTCGTCTTCAGTCACGGCCCACATCCACCAGAGGAAAGCGCGTTTGGACGCAATCTACTCCAACATTTTGGTCGGAAGCGTCATTGCGATTCCGGATGATGCCGTCAAATCGCAAAATGCTATGAAAAAAGCCTCTCCCGGCGGGCGGGAAAGGCTTTGCGTTGACGGCTCGCGGCAGATCAGGCGCGCACGGCCTTCTTGATCGCGTCGGCGAGATCGGTCTTCTCCCAGGAGAAACCGCCGTCGCGGGCCGACTTGCGGCCGAAATGGCCATAGGCGGAGGTGCGGGCGTAGATCGGCTTGTTGAGGTTGAGATGCTCGCGGATGCCGCGGGGCGTCAGGCTCATCACGTCACGCAGGGCCTTCTCGACCTTCTCCTCGGAGACGTTGCCGGTGCCGTGCAGGTCGACATAGATCGCCAGCGGCTCGGAAACGCCGATGGCGTAGGCGAGCTGGATGGTGCAGCGATCGGCCAGCTTGGCCGCTACCACGTTCTTGGCGAGGTAGCGCGCCGCATAGGCGGCCGAGCGGTCGACCTTGGTCGGGTCCTTGCCGGAGAAGGCGCCGCCACCATGGGGGGCCGCGCCGCCATAGGTGTCGACGATGATCTTGCGGCCGGTCAGGCCGCAATCGCCGTCCGGGCCGCCGACCACGAACTTGCCGGTCGGATTGACGTGCCAGACCGTGTCCTTGGTGACCCAGCCTTCCGGCAGAGTCTTGAGGATATGGGGCTCGACCAGCTTCTTGATGTCGCCGGAGGTGAGCTTCTCGTCGAGATGCTGGGTGGAGAGCACGATCTGCGTCACGCCGACCGGCTTGCCGTTCTCATACTTCACCGTGACCTGGCTCTTGGCGTCGGGGCCGAGCATGCCAAGTTCGCCCGATTTGCGGGCCTTGGTGATGTCCTCGAGGATCTTGTGGGCGTAATAGATCGGAGCCGGCATCAGCTCCGGCGTCTCGCGGCAGGCATAGCCGAACATGATGCCCTGGTCGCCTGCGCCTTCGTCCTTGTTGCCGGAAATATCGACGCCCTGGGCGATGTCGGGGGACTGGCCGTGCAGCAGGACCTCGATCTTGGCCTTCTTCCAGTGGAAGCCGTCCTGCTCATAGCCGATCGCCTTGACGGCGCGGCGGGCGGCACTCTTGATCTTGCCCTTGGTGACGGTCTCGGGACCACGATATTCGCCGGCGATCACCAGGCGGTTGGTGGTGGCGAGGGTTTCGCAGGCGACGCGCACCTGGGAGGGGTCCATTCCGGTCTTGGCGGCCTCGCGATAGAACAGGTCGACGATTTCGTCGGAGATGCGATCGCAGACCTTGTCGGGGTGGCCTTCAGCGACCGACTCGCTGGTAAACAAATAGTCGGAACGGGACACGAATGTTTCTCCACGCCAAAATGGAACTCGGTATTGTCCCGTTTTGGCGAGGGGAAGCTTCGTCGTCAAGCGGCAAATCGTACGTTTTGTTCGTTTAAAGGAACGCGGCGCGATTTTCCATCACACTTCCTGGCTTGGCGGCATCGCCAAGCCCGACAAAGGCACATCGAAGTCACAGGGGCGCTTTATTGGCCCGTTCCGTGGCTCAGGCTGCGTGTTCCTGGCTGAGCGTGGAGACGAGATCGACGACCCGGCGGCGCACCTTCGGATCCTTGATGCGGGCAAAGGCCTTGTTCAGCTGCAGGCCCTCGGTGGTCGACAGGAATTCGATGACGTGCGAGGTATCGCTCTCGTCGGCATGTTCAGCCGTGTGCACGGCGCCGGTTTCGGGCGGCAGGCCCTCGAAGAAGAAGGAAATGGTGACGCCCAGGATCGAGGCGATCTGCTGCAGCCGGCTCGCACCAATGCGATTGGTGCCCTTTTCATATTTCTGTACCTGCTGAAAAGTAAGGCCAAGTGCCTCGCCGAGCTTCTCCTGGCTCATGCCTACCAGGACACGCCGGATACGGACGCGGCTGCCGACGTGCTGATCAATGGGATTGGGTACTTTCTTGATCATAATATTAACTCCAGGTCACTAGCAAATATTTGAAAATACAGCGACGAATTTGAAAATGAATTGCGGCCGCAACGTGGCGGAAGCACGGCATGCCAGAGATACAATTACGGCAGCGCAATCTGAAGTAGTTCAAATGCATCCTGCAACCAACAGGGTGACTATACCTCCTTATGCGGGAAAATCCAGTCAGTCTCGCGCTTTCCGCTTGGCGCGGTTGTAACAAATATGTGTTATCGCAGCTGTCGGCGATGGTTTCGACAACCAAGGCCGGCGCCGATTAAGGCAATCAGAAACAATCCGGCAATAATGCTGGTGCCGGCCGTGGCAAATAGCGGTGGTGGCAAGGTGGTGGGAAGGCGCGAATCGAGCACGCCGCTGGTGCCGAGCGGCAGGCTGGCGACGATGCGCCCCACCGGGTCGATTACGGCCGAAATGCCGTTGTTGCCGGCGCGGACCACGGGCAGGCCTTCCTCGATCGCGCGCGCCCTTACCTCGGTGAAATGCTGGTAGGGCCCCGGGGTGATGCCGAACCAGGCGTCGTTGGTGACGTTGAGCAGCCAGCCCGGACGGTTGGCCGGATCGATCACCTCGCCCGGAAAGATCGCCTCGTAGCAGATCAGGATGCCGGCGGGCGGCGCGTTGGGAATGTCGAGCGTGCGCAGGCCGGGGCCGGTCGAAAAGCCGCCACGCTGCTTGGTCAATTGCTCGAAACCGAGGGATTCGAGCACGGATTGATAGGGCAGATATTCGCCGAAGGGGACGAGGTGCACCTTGTCGTAATTGCCGATAATGGTGCCGGTGGCGTCGATGACGTGCAGCGAATTGAAGAAGCGCCAGCTGCCGTCGTCGAGATTTTCCTCTGCCCGGCCGGCACCCGTCAGCAGCACGGCCTTGGGCGCCACCAGGTCGCCGAGCACCTTGAGGGCCTCGGGATCCTGCGCCACCAGGAAGGGAAAGGCCGATTCCGGCCAGATCAGATGGGTTGTTTTGGCAAGGCCGTCGCTGCCGTCGGCGGCCGGCTGGCGCGACAGCGCGAGATAGCGCGTCAGCACTTCGTTGCGCAGGGCCGGATTGAACTTGGCATCCTGCGGCAGGTCGGGCTGCATGATGCGCAGTTGCACCCCGTCGACGAAGCTGGTGGGATGTTGGCCGAGGCGCCATACGCCGAAGGCCGCCATCGCGACCAGGACAGCGACGGACAGGGCCGGCCAGCGCCAGCCGCCTCGCCGCACCAAGGCGACAGGCGTGGAGAACAGGACGAGTGCGACGAGAGTGAGCCCATAGGCCCCGATCAGGGACAGGCTCTGCGCCAGATGAAGTTCCTCGGCGAGCGCATAGCCGAACAGGTTCCAGGGAAAGCCGGTCAGGATATGGCCGCGCAGCCATTCGACAGCGGCCATGGCGACGGCAAAGGCGAGGATGCGGGCAATTCCCCGTGACCATAGCAACCGCGCCAGCGCAAACCCGGCGGCGTGGAAGAAAGCAAGGCCGGCAGGCAGGAGTACCACTGCGAAGGGCAGCAACCAGGCGAATTGGTCGGCATCGACGAGGAAGGCATTGCCGATCCACCACAGCCCGGCCAGGAAATAGCCGAAGCCGTAGCACCAGCCGAGCCGAGCCGCCGAGCCGATGCTGCGCCAGAAACGGGGGGACGGATTCTCCGGCGCAGGGAAGGCGACGCCGTCCAGCAGCCAGATTGCCACCGGAAAGCTGACGGCCAGAACCGGAAAGGCATTGAACGGGGCCATGGCCAGCGCCGCGAGGGCACCTGCCAGGAAGGCGACGGCCATGCGTCGCCAGCCCCTCAGCCCGGCCAGACGGGACGCAAGTGCAGCGATCACGTGGCGCCGTCGCCGCTGGTTTCGTTCGCCGGGGTCCTCTCGCCATCGGCGGCTGCGGCCGCTTCATCGGCAGGGGACACCGTCTTCTTCTCGCGCTTGCGCCCGTCGCGCGGCCGGGTGATGCCGCTGCCGGCCGTGTGGATGCGGACCCGCTTCACCCGGCGCGGATCGGCATCGAGGATCTCGAATTCGAGCTGGCCCGGTCCCTGCACGATCTCGCCGCGCACCGGTACGCGGCCGGCCAGTGTCACCAGCCAGCCTCCGAGCGTATCGACATCGGCCTCGATCTCGTCCTCATGCATCTCCAGGCCGATGGCGGCTGCGACGTCTTCGAGATCGGCGCGGGCATCGGCAGTGAAGATGCCTTCGCCGGAGGCGACGATCATGTCGCCGTCATCTTCGTCATGCTCGTCCTCGATGTCGCCGAGCACGATTTCGACGATGTCCTCCATCGAGACCAGACCGTCCGTGCCGCCATATTCGTCGATCACCAAAGCGAGCTGGGTGCGGGTGGCCTGCATCTTGGCGAGCAGGTCGATCGGCGGCATCGAAGGGGGGACGAACAGCACGTTTCGGGTCAGGGACTTCACCGAACTGAGCGGCGTCGACAGGGTGATGTTGCCCAGGGCGAGGGCCGCTTCCTTGGGCGAGGGCTTGACGGCCTCGCCGTCCCTGGCGGTTTCGCTCTCGCGGACCTTGCGGCTGCGACGGGCGGCAATGGCGGCCCGCGACGCCAGCCAGGCCACGAAATCGCGGATGTGCACCATGCCGCGCGGATCGTCCAGCGTTTCGTTGTAGACGGGCAGGCGCGAATGGCCCGCTGTCTGGAACACCTTGAGCAGGTCACCCAGGGAAATGTCGAGCGGCACGGCCACGATATCCGCCCGGGGCACCATGACGTCATCGACGCGCTTGCCGCGCAGGCCGAGGATGTTCTTGAGCATGGCCCGCTCCTCCGGAGAGAAGCTGGAATCCTCGCCGGCGCGCGTATTCTCGAGCGCGTCGGCCAGGTCCTCGCGGATGGAGGGGGCCGATTTCAGCCCGAGCGCGGACTTGATCCGCCCGAACAGGCCCTCATGCTGGGTGTCCTGGGTGGTGCCGGCTTGGCTGCTACTTCGATCGTTGCTGTCGGACATGGCTCTGGATGTTAGCTCGCTTCGCGCAACAAGGGCGCGTCGGCATAGGGATTGGCGATGCCGAGCTCGGCGAGAATGCGCACTTCCAGCGCTTCCATCACCTCGGCTTCGGCATCGTTCAAATGGTCATGGCCGAACAGATGCAGGAGGCCATGCACGGTGAGGTGGCTGAGATGGTCGGCAAAGCTCACGGAAGTTTCCTCGGCTTCCCGCGCGATCGTCTCATGGGCAAAGATGATGTCGCCCAGCATCGGCGCCGTCGCGATGGCTTCTCCCACCGCCTGCGGGAAGGACAAAACATTGGTGGGCTTGTCCTTGCCACGCCATTCGGCGTTGATTTCGCGGATGGAGGCATCGTCGGTCAGGACGATCGAAAGTTCGGCTCCCGGTGCATGGGCAAGCGCCGCGACATCGATGGCCCTGGCCACGGCGCGCGTGATCAGGGCCTCGATGGCATCGAGGTCCTGCCAGAGCTCGCTCTCCTGAGCGATCTCGATGGTAATGGCATCGGTCATGACTTGGTGTCGCCCGAGGGCTTGCTGGAATCCTTGGCTTCATAGGCCCGCACGATCTTGGCAACCAGTTCATGGCGCACGACATCGGCGGCGTTGAATCGGCAGATGGCGATTTCCGGGATGTCTTTCAACAGGTCGATCGCCTCGATCAGGCCCGATTTCTGGCCGGGCGGCAGGTCGATCTGGGTCGGATCGCCGGTGATGATCATGCGCGAGCCTTCGCCCAGGCGCGTCAGGAACATCTTCATCTGCATCGAGGTGCAGTTCTGGGCCTCGTCCAGCAGCACGACCGAATTGGCGAGCGTGCGTCCACGCATGAACGCCAGCGGCGCCACCTCGATCATGCCCGAGGTCAGGCCGCGCTCGACGCGTTCCGGCGGCATCATGTCGTAGAGCGCGTCATAGAGCGGGCGCAGATAGGGGTCGACCTTCTCGCGCATGTCGCCGGGCAGGAAGCCGAGCCTCTCGCCCGCCTCGACGGCAGGGCGGGACAGGATCAGCCGGTCGGCCTCGCCCTTCTCGATCAGCGCCGCGGCGTGGGCGACCGCCAGATAGGTCTTGCCGGTACCTGCCGGGCCGGTGGCAAAGACGAGCTCATGCTTCTGCAGCGCCCTGATATAGGCGTCCTGCGCCGGGGTACGGGCGGCAATCGTCTTCTTGCGGGTGCCGACGGAGGCTGCACCGCCGGTCGTCGCTACTTTCGGCTTGCCTTCCGGCGTGAACAGCACGCCTTGCGAGGCGGCCATGCGCAACGCGCCGTCGACATCGCCCAGCGCCACCTGCTGGCCGGAGCGCAGGCGCTGATACAGGCTCTCCAGCACGCGCTTGGCCTGTTCCACGCTGTCCTTGGCGCCGCGCAGGGCAACGTGGTTGCCGCGGGCCGTCGCCTCGATGCCGAGCTTGCGCTCGATGAAGGCGAGGTTCTGGTCGTGCTGGCCGAAGAGCAGCGTGGCCAGGCGATTATCCTCGAAGGCCGTGACGATTTCCGCGGGAGCTTCTGTCGTCGGCAGGGGTGGGGTTTGCGTTGTCATGCGTGTCCGTCGTTCCTCGTCCACTTTCAAGCAACGGCCTCCCGGAAATCGGCGCCGGCCAGCACGCCATGCAGCGACCAGGCACCCGTGGCCGTGATCTCGACGGGAGCCACCGTACCGATCAGGCTGTCGTCCGCCTCGATCTGCACGGCCTGGAGATAGGGAGTGCGGCCGGCGATCTGGCCCGGGCGCTTGCCCTTGCGATCGAACAGCACATCCATGGTGCGCCCGATGCTGGCCTGATTGAAGGCCTTCTGCTGGCTTTCGGTCAGGGCCTGCAGCCGTGCCAGGCGCGCGGCCTTCACCGC
Source organism: Labrys sp. E2SS-1L (assembly GCF_057073705.1). Lineage (NCBI taxonomy): Bacteria > Pseudomonadati > Pseudomonadota > Alphaproteobacteria > Hyphomicrobiales > Xanthobacteraceae > Labrys > Labrys sp. E2SS-1L. The sequence goes on from NZ_CP172712.1 coordinate 1,954,647, forward strand.
TTCGTCGACCTGATCCGCCATGCCGGCCCCCGGCGTGCCCGGACGCGGGGAATATTTGAACGAATAGGCCGACACATAAGTGACCTCTTCGATCAGCCGCAGGGTCGCCTCGAAATCGGCGTCGGTCTCGCCGGGGAAGCCGACGATGAAGTCGGAAGAAAATGCCATGTCGGGCCGGGCCTGCCGAATCTTCTCGATGAGCTTGAGATAATCGACTGCTGTATGCTTGCGATTCATGACATCCAGAATGCGATCGGAGCCCGACTGCACCGGAAGATGCAGGAAGGGCATCAGGGCCGGCAGATCGCGATGGGCCTCGATCAGGCTGTCATCCATGTCGCGGGGATGGGAGGTGGTGTAGCGCAGGCGCACCACCGGCTCGATGCGGGCGAGGCGATGCACGAGCTGGCCCAGCGTCCAGGCGTGACCGTCCGGGCCTTCGCCATGATAGGCGTTGACGTTCTGGCCGAGCAGGCTGATCTCGCGCACGCCGGCATCGGCCAGGCGCTCGACCTCGGCCACGATAGCGGCAACCGGCCGCGACGTCTCGGCGCCGCGCGTATAGGGCACCACGCAGAAGGTGCAGAACTTGTCGCAGCCTTCCTGCACGGTGACGAAGGCGGAGGGGCCGCGGGCCAGGGTTTTCTCCCGCCGCGGCGCCGGCAGGATGGCGAACTTGTCCTCGACCGGAAAGTCGGTATCAACCGGCTTGGCCGTGCCATCCGCTTTGGCGAGCAGCTCCGGCAGGCGATGATAGGCCTGCGGGCCCACCACGAGATCGACGGCGGGGGCACGCCTGAGGATCTCCTGGCCTTCGGCCTGGGCGACGCAGCCGGCGACGGCGATCTTCATGTCACCGCCTTGGCGGCGGCGCTCGTCGCGCGCCACGCGCAGGCGGCCAATCTCCGAATAGACCTTCTCGGCCGCCTTTTCCCGAATATGGCAGGTGTTGAGGATGACGAGGTCAGCCTCGTCGGGATTGGCCGTTTCCACATAGCCCGTCGGCGCCAGCGTGTCGGCCATGCGCTGGCTGTCATAGACGTTCATCTGACAGCCATAGGACTTGATGAAGACGGTTTTGGCGCGAGTATCCCCGGAGCCGGCATCACCGTGCGGGTTATGCGGGCGTTCGATCTCGGTCTCGTCAGGAATCATGGGTCTCGCTATTGCCACCTTTCAAGGTGCTAGGGATAGCGGTTTTCCGATCCGATGAGAAGGGTTGAGTTGCCGCGCCCGGGTCCTTCCTGTTGCGAAAGGCTGCGCGAGGGGTGGGGTGAAGCGGCGGGCCTTGCCGACCTTGCCGGTTCCCGGCACTGTGCGCCATCCCATCAAGGCGATTCAAGCTCATGCCCTCTGTCGACCCCGCCGTATTTGCTTCCGATGCCGTGGCCGAGACCACGGCGGCGCTCAATGCCGACATCATCGCCAAGATGAGCGCTTTGCCGGATCTGTGGTCCTTCCCGCCCGAACTGATCCGCGAGACCCGGCGCCAGGGCAAAGGGATCTTTCCGCTGCAGGGCAAGAGTTCCCGGGCCGAAGTGCTGGAGATCGACGGCAAGCAGGGAAGGGTGCCGATCCGCATCATCGCACCGGAAGCACCGACCGGGGTTTACATGCACATCCATGGCGGCGGCTGGATGTTCAACCAGTCCGACTTCCAGGACGAAAGTCTGGAGAAGATTGTCGCGGCCACCGGCATGGCCTGCATTTCGGTGGAATATCGCCTGGCGCCGGAACATCCCTTTCCCGCCGGACCGGACGATTGCGAGGCCGCGGCGCTGTGGTTGGCGTCGGAAGGCAGCAAACGTTTCCGCACCAAGCGCTTCTTCATCGGCGGCGAGAGCGCCGGCGCCCATCTCTCCGCGCTGACGCTGCAGCGCCTGCGCGACCGGCACGGCCTCACGCCCTTCGCGGGGGCCAATCTCATCGCCGGCTGCTACGATCTCGGCATGACCCCGAGTGCGCGCAGCTTCGATCGCGGCAAGCTGATCCTGACGCCGCGCGACATCGCGCTGTTCGTGCGGGCCTGCGTGCCCGATGGCGTCGATCTGCGCTCGCCCGATGTTTCCCCGCTCTATGGCGATCTCAACGGCATGCCGCCGGCCCTGTTCTCCGTCGGAACCTATGACGCCCTGCTTGACGATAGCATGTTCATGGCGGGACGCTGGGAGGCGGCTGGCAATGCCACGACGCTCAGGCTGTGGCCGGGCGGCTGCCATGTCTTCCAGGGCTTCGACTTTCCGATGGCGCAGGAGGCCTTCGCCGAGGAGATCGCCTTCTTCAACGGGCATTGAAGGCACGGGCCATGCCTGACAAGGGCCAGATTTCGGTTTTCGACGATCCCGCTCCTGCAGATCTCCAGCGGCTCGACGATCTGCTCGACCAGGACAATATCGAGCGCACCGGTATCCGCGATGCACGGCTGCTGGCCATCCTGCTGCGCTCTGCAGAAGGCGAGCTTTATGCCGGCTTGCACGGGCATAGTTGGGGCGGTTGCTGCGAGATCAAGACGCTCTGGGTCGCCGAAGAGCGTCGTCGGCAAGGCCTTGGCGCGCGCCTCCTGGCGGCGGCCGAGGAAGAGGCGCTCCGTCGGGGCTGCTGCCAGATCGTACTGACGACCCACTCCTTCCAGGCGCCCGCCTTCTACGAGAAGTGCGGGTTCCGGCGGTTGGCATCGATCGAGGATTATCCGCGGGGATATGCCAACATCGTAATGGTGAAACCATTGAAGCGGTGATGCAGCCTGCGTGCCGGCACCTTGTCCGTCTTTCTCGCGCGGTAAAGGCATGGGGCAGGAACGGGCGAGATGCCGGCAGGTTCGCGGTTCATCTCCGCTTCTTGCGCCAGGGTGCGTCCTGCCCCCAGTCGCCGGCCATGATCGAGCCATAGGGGATGACCTCGTCGATCACCTCGGCGAGGCCGTATTTGTCGATCTGGGCCCGGACCGCGGCAGCATTCTTGTAGGCCTGCGGCAATTCGGACAGGTCCGCCTTGCCACAATAGAAGCGCACGTCGATACCCTCGGGCAGGCCCGGCTTTTCCTGGCGCAGAAAGGCCGAGCGGCTGAGATTGCGGCCGGCCCCGTGCGGGGCGAAGCCGAGGGCCTGCTTGCGGTCGCGATGCGCCGTGATCAGGATCGGTTCGGCCATGTTGAGCGGGATCAACGTGCGGCCGTCGTCATCCGGCGAGAAGCCGGTCCAGGAGGGCGTGGCTCCCTTGCCATGATAATAGAGCCCGTCATCGCGCCGGAACACGAAATTATGCTCGTTCCAGAACCGGTCGGCCACGGCATTGCCCAGCGATCGGGCGGCAAGGTCGTGAATGGCGAAATGGCTTGCCTTGGTCCAGCTCCGCGCGAATTGCAGAGCCTGCCAATAGGCCTGCCCCTCTTCGCTCGAAGCCTGCAGCCAGGCATTGTGGGCCGGCACCCGCGGCGCCACGATCTGGGTGTGCCTGCGGGCGGCTGCCATGCCGCGCTTGTAGAGCTGGGCACCGAGCCCGCGCGAACCGTGATGGGTCACCAGCGCCGGCTGGCCGCTGGAGCTGAGGTGGCCGACATAGGCAAAGTGATTGCCATCGCCCTGCGAGCCGAAATGGCCTGTTACGATGTTGCCGAGCCCGTGCAGGAAGGGATTGGCCTGCAGCGTGGCATCGATGTCGGGCGCGAAATCCGGGACGATCATCGCCTTGCGTCCGCCGGGGCCGAAATGAGTCACGGCCTGGACCGCATCGAGAATGCGCCTGGGATCATCCTTGCGTGCAAACACGGTGATCGCCACCGAGCAGCAGATGTCGGCGGAATGAAAGCCGGGATGGATGGCGTCCTCGCAGGCGACCGCGCCGCCGACCGGGATCGTCCCGAGAGCGGTGCCGGAAGGGCAGGCGTCCGGCATCACGGCGCCGGCGACGATGGTCGGCACCTGCATGAGAGCGTCCATATGCGCGGTCACGGCCGCGAGGTTGGCCCGTTCGAGTTCGCCTTCGGCGTCGAGGAAGACGCCATAGGGCAGGCCATTGGTGCGCAGCAGGGTCTCGACCGGCTGCAAGGCCTGCAGGGCGATGAAGATGGCATCGTCATCCGCGCCGGCCTGGCGCAGGCGATTGGCCTCGGCCAGGGCCCGCCCGAACCACTTGCCGGGCTGAAAGCCCCAGGCAATCAGCGTCGTGCCATCGATGGTGCCAGTGGTTGCGGTCATGTCGGGAGATGCCCCGTCCACATTCCGTGTCATTGCTCTGGTTCCGGTGTGTTGTCTTGCAACGCCGCGCAACAAGAGTTTGGGGCGGCTCGGCGTTTAGGCCGATGCGCCGCTAAAAGCAAGCGGATTTCCCTTTGGGAAAGGTACCAGTACGCCGCAAAGAAAAAGGCAGAGAAATCCCTGCCTTTGAATGGATCGGATGGAAGGCTGCGATCAGGCGCGGGCGGCGCGACGCTCCTTGTCGCGCTCACGCCGACGGTCGAGCACCGGCTGGTAGGCGATCGAGGCATGATGGGGGCAGTAGGGGCCAGAGGGGCCGACGCGGCTGCCGCAGAAACGGAAGTCCTCACGCCCGGGATCGCCCAGCGGCCAGCGGCACATATGCTCGCGCAGTTCCATGATGGTGACACGCTCGGACATCGGGATGACGACTTCCTCGACCGGACGCAAGGCGGGTTCGGGGCGTTCTTCAATGGCGACGAGCGGCATGATCTGCGGAGCGAGGGCGGTATTGCCCCGCACCACGGGCGCGGAGGTCTGGGTGCGGAGCGGATGCGAGGGAGCCCGCGTGGGCTTGATGCGACGCTGTGGTGCCGGCGCGGGCGCCTTGGCCCGGCCAGACAAACCGAGTCTATGCACCTTGCCGATCACGGCGTTGCGTGTGACGCCGCCAAGTTCTGTGGCAATGGCGCTAGCAGACAGACCTTCTGACCACAGCTTTTTCAGAAGTTCTACCCGCTCGTCTGTCCAGTGCATCAGCCTCTCCTGCCTTCCGCCTTGTTTTCGCCCGAATTCGCTACGCCGAATCCTTTCCCATCAGCCACGATGTCGACAGAACATCGTTGCGCATGCACGCCATGAGCTGACAGGAGTTACGAGACGCCGCACGAGATGTCGTGCTTAACGAAGCCTTAACTACAATAGGCAGTGACTCTCGCGCAAGAGTCCTGCTGGCGCGGGGTGCGTTTTCCCCAGCTTCGGCGACAAAGTGAGTCTTTTCGGTAACAGCGGAGGGCGTGCAAGTTTCCGTTTACGTCACGGAAGGCCTGCAAAGGGATCGACAGGAAACCAGCGGCGCACGAGATCGGCATAGATGCCCTGTTCCCAGATCTGGAAAAGGGCATAGTCGATGGCCTGCTTGAGATCCCCGTCCTCGCGGCGCATGGCCATGCCGATGCCGTCGCCGAAGAAGTGGCCGTCGAGATAGGGTGCGCCCGCAAAGCTGCAGCAATTGCCGGCCTCCGAGCCGTTGAGCCAGAGCGACAGGCCGATGCCATCGGCGAAGACCAGGTCGATTTCTCCGCGCTTGAGCGCCTCGCGCAGCGCCGCGTCATTGGCGAAGGATACCAGGTTGGCGGTCTTGAGATAGGCCTTGGCGTAGGCGGCATGCGCCGTGTCGGCGACGACGCCGATGCGACGGCCGGCCAGTCCCTCCGGCGTCAGGGCCGGTGGCGGGTCCTGGCGCCGCATGGCGAAGCGGGCGGGGCGCATGTAATAGGGGCGGGAGAACTGCAGTCTTTCACGGGCTTCCTTGCTCGGCACGAGCGAGGCAGCGATCACATCCGCCTGCCCCTCTTCCAGGGCTGCGACGATGGTGTCCCAGCGCCGGGCCTGGATGGTGCAGGGGACTTTCAGCTGCCGGCAGACCGCGCGGGCGAGGTCGACATTGAAGCCTTCCAGGGCGCCGCTGGATCCCTGGAAGTCGAAAGGCGGAAAATCGTCCTCCGTCAGGAAGCGGATCCGGCGTACGGATTTCAGATCCGGCCGCTCCGGGCGCCGGTGCGGATCCCACAGGCCGTAGGGGCCGGTGCCAGTCGGGGCTGCCGTGCCGTTGCCATGGGCGGGGACGGCGAGCATCAATCCGAGGAGGAGCGTCCAGAGGGCACCGAATTTCAACAGGCCATATTCCTATTGCAGCGGGGCCGGGCAGGGTTTCCCGGCGGGGTCCATGGATGGTCCTGGAGTTGGCTGCTGCCCTGGCAGGGAGTGCCCGATCCTTTCCTGGATGCCGGTTGCAAGGCCAACCCTCGATGTCGCACTTTATCGAGCCTGCATGACAGTTTCCAGAAGAGCAACCACTTCGTCCGAAGAGGCGTGCAGGTCGAAGCTCGATTGTACGCGGCCATTCTTGTCGAGTACAAATACGGTGTCGGTGTGGTCGATATTGTAGTTCTTGCCTGTCCCAGGCAAGATATTTGCCTCTATACCGTAGATGTCGCGTATCGAGGCGAGTTGTGCCGGGTCGCCGGTCAGGCCGCGCAGGTGAGGGTCATAGGCGGCGAGGCTGGTCTTCAATTGCTCGGGCGTGTCCCGGTCGGGATCGACAGTGATGAAGAGGGCGTTGATCCGCGAGGCGTCCGGCCCGAGTTTCTTCAGCGCCTGCGCGAGCAGGAACAAGGTCGTCGGGCAAATGTCGGGGCAGTGGGTGAAGCCGAAATAGACCAGGCTCGGCTTGCCCTGCAATTCCTTGGAGTCAAACACGCGGCCTTCAGCGTCCGTCAACTTGAACGGCCTGTCGATCACGCTGATGGGCTTGTGCAGGAAAAGGAAGAGGGCCCATAGACCAAGGCCGGCAAACACAAGGAACGCTGCGCTGCCGATCAGGTATTTTCGACGCAGGAATACGGCCACTTAACGCGGCAGGGCGTTGGCCAATCCCTCGTAGCTGCGGCGCAATTCGACCAGGGCTTCATCGATCTCGCGGCGCTGACGCTCCAGATGTTCGATCTGCTCGCGGACGGTGCTGGCGCTGATATCGAGACTCGCCGTCTTGCCTTCACCGTGATGGGCAATCATCTCGCCGATTTCTACCAGGGTAAAACCCAGCCGCTTACCCTTAAGGATAAGTTGCAGATGCTCACGATCGCGTGCACTATAGAGCCGAGTCAGGTTGTCGCGCGTAGGATTGAGGAGACCCTTGTCCTCGTAGAAGCGCAAGGTTCGCAAAGTAACGCCAAATTCTCGCGCAAGGTCACCTATTGTATAGGTGGTCGTGCTATTCGTAGCGTTTTCTGTCTCTGCTACGAATACCGTCACCGGTTGGCCTTTTGTGTTTGTTGCCGACCTGGCTTCCAACTTTGACATGGTCTCTCTCTCGCGCCCGTTACAGGCTAGCAGCGCCGCTACTCATTCGTTGCAACAGGTACCATAATACGAAATCCGGGGGGCGTCAGCAATTAATATATTACCAAGCGAACGCCCAAATCTCCAGCAGGGAGATCATAGCCCTCGCTCTGCTTCCTTTCAAGGGTAACGTATTAAATTAGGGCGCGTTGAGCGTTTCGAACAACACGAGCATCAACAGAATTCTGACCTTGTTGCAAAGTCTAATGTCGGTTCTTGCAAGGTATCCCACTTTCCCGTCTGCTCTGCAGTTCGGGTCGGAAGGTTTTTAGTAAAAAAAGCGCTTTGGATGCTCTGCAATGTTGTTGCCATCGGGAAGAGCGCTAGGGCAGTGAGGGTTAACAGGATATTTACCCTGTTGCGCGAAACCTGCTGTTGCGGGCACTGCGTGCCGCCCTCTCCACGCGTTCCCGGCCCGGTTTTCCGGGGCGGAGGCTGGGAGAGGCGTGAGAATCAGGCCGTTCGTCGGCACGGGAAGCCAAATGAGCCAAGCAGCGTCATGGAGTGTCGAGGGCGTCGATTCCCAGACGCGCGAAGCTGCCGCCGTTCTGGCCCGCCGCTCGGGCATGACGCTTGCACAATGGCTCAAATCCACTGTTGCCGAGCAGAAATTGCATGAACCGTCGCTTTTTGAGACGCAGAGCGACCTGCCGGAATCGCCCTTGGCCGCGATTGCTCGGAAACTGGCTGCGACCCGGGAGAGGTATGTCGGTAGTGGTTCCGATGACCCGAAACGAAAGATCCAGACGGTAGAAGTCAGTGCGGCAGTGCTCGCGCGCCATATCCGTGCGAGTGAAGCCAGAATGGCGGGGCTGATCGAGCAACTTATCCACAGGCAGGAGCAGAGCGAGGTGCAGATGGCTGCCCTGGTCGATGCCCTGGTCGATGGTTTTGCGTCCCGGCCCGCCCCTGCGGCGCCGGTCGGCGAAGTCGATGCCCTCGACGATCTGGCGCGGGATCTGGAGCAGCGCATCGCCGGCATGGCCGACAAGATCGGTTCGTCCGCATCCGTACCTTCGGTCCAGCCTGCTCCTCGCGATGATCTGAGCGAGCAGATTGCGGCGCTGACGCGGGAGGTCGCCGAACTCAGGCGCAGCCATCCCCCGGCCGCATCCGGCCAGGAGGATCTCGCCGGCCTGCGTGCGGAGATGGCGGATCTCAGCCGGCACGTGGCCGACATCCGTTCCCCCGAACAATTTGCGCGCCTCGACAAGAAACTCGATCTGTTGGCACGCCAGGCCCAGGATCCGGCCGTGCTGGCCACACTCCAGCGGGAGACGGCCGATATTCGCGCCCGCATCGGCGATCTCGTCCGCCAGCCCGAGAGCACACACGAGCTTCATGAGAAGATCGATGCCCTGCGCCAGGCCGTCGACGAGGCGCAGTCCTCGACCAGTGCCTCGCTTACGGGGGTGATGGCCCGGCTCGAAGGCCTGGATGGGCGTGTCGTCGACGAGGCGGCTCTCTCCGCCCTGGAGCGGCAGATCGCTGCCATGGCCGGCAGCATCGAGGGGCTCGCCGGCGGCGGGCCTGGCGCTGCGCAGCTGCGGGCGGCTTTCGGCGAGACATTGGCCGGATCGGCGCTGGCCGCCTTGCCGGAGGAATTGCAGCGGATCTATCGTGAACTGCGCCAGTACCAGCAGGACGATGTCCGGGACACTCGAAAGGCTCTCGACTCCTTGCAATCGCTGCTGCACCAGCTCGGCAACCGCCTTGCCTCCGTCGAGGAGGTGGTCAGGAGCCGGGGCGGAGCGGTCGTTGCCGGACCGCCGGATCTGGCGGGGGTTCCGCCCTTGTTCGGCCGCGAGCGACCCGACGACATCGCCTGGTCGGATGACCTGCCGCGATCCCTTGCGGGTGACGGCCCCCGCAGTTCTGTCACCGACACACCGCACAATACCGGCCGTCCCAGCCAGGTTTCCGCACTCGGGGCGGGCGGCTCGCCGCCACCGAGCGGAACGCGCAGCGCCTTCATCGCCGCGGCGCGGCGGGCGGCGCGTGCCGCAAACGAGGCCGAGGGGGCTATCACGCGCGAGGAGAACGATCCCGTGACCGGAGGTGAACCTTTCTACAAACGGCACAAGCGCCCGATCCTGCTGGGACTGGCGGCCGTGACCATGATGCTGGGCGCGCTGCAGGGCGGCAAGGCCGGCGCCGCACCTAGCAGCCGGCCCATGACGCGCCTGAGCACGTCGGCAACGCCCCAGATGCGGCCGGAGATCGCCATACCCAAGCCCGAGCAGGCCGGCCAGGCCCTGGTTTGGTTCGAGGAGGCACGCCGGCTCGATCGGCCCGATGCCTCCACCCAGGATCTTGCCAAGGCGGCCGGGCTGTATCGCCAGGCGGCCCAGATGGGCTATACCCCGGCCTTGTTCCTGCTGGGGCTGGCCTATGACAAGGGCAGGGGAGTCGGCCAGGATGCCGTGCTGGCCGGGCTGTGGTATCAGCGCGCGGCCGAGCATGGCTCCGTGAACGCGATGTACAATCTGGCCGTGCTCTATGCCAATGGCGCCGTCATGGGCGCTCCCGATTACGAACAGGCGGCTCGCTGGTTCCATCAGGCCGCCGAGAAGGGCCATGTCGCCAGCCAGTATAATTACGCCCTGCTGGCGGCTCGGGGGCTCGGCACGCCGCGTGATCTCGCCGTTTCCTACCGCTTCCTCGCACTGGCCGCCGCGGCGGGCGATGCCGACGCCCTGATGAAGCTGGCGGAGATCGAGCCGCGCCTGACGCCGTCGCAACGCGCGGCGCTCGATGGCGGCAAGGCTGGGCACCATCCCTGCTGAGGGGAGCTTTGTTCCAGCAAGATGAGGAGTGACCAGCCCGCTCCCACGAGGGGAGAAGGAAGTGGCACTCCCTCACCCGCCCAGGCAGCGTGCGCGCGGGAAGGCAAAGACGCGTTCATCGCCCATCAGATGGGCGGTGAAGCCGTCGGGAAAGAGCGGCGCGAAGGCAGCGTCGCGCACGTTCAGCCCGCCGGCATAGGCGCCGAAGGCCGGCAGGATGGCGCGCCGGCCGTCGCCGGCAAAGCATCGCCGCCTGAGCGACCTGCCGCGCGTCGCCACCCGGGCGACCGGATGCAGGTGGCCGGCGATCTCGCCCGGCTCGGCTCTTGCCGATGGCTCATGACGGAACAGCACCGGCCCGATGGCGAGTTCCGGCGTTGCGGTGCCGCCAATGCCCGTGGGCGGATCCGGATCATGGTTGCCGGCGATCCAGAATATCTCGCGCCCGTGAATGCAGCGTTGCAGCGCTTCGCGATCGCCGGTGGCGAGACGGGTATCGGCGCGGCGGTCGTGGAAACTGTCGCCGAGGAAGACTAGTCGCTTCGCGCCGAAGCGGGACAGGAGCCGCGCCAGGCGCTTCAAGGTCTCGGCGGTATCATAGGGTGGCAGAAGCACGCGGCGTTCGGCGAAGGAGGAGCCCTTTTCCAGATGCAGGTCCGAAACGACGACCAGGCTTTCCTCGAGCCAGACCAGCGCGCCGTCGGCGGTGGCGAGGAATTCGACGCCCGCGACCGCCAGCACGGCTTCATCCCGCCGGATCATCTCAGGCGCTTTCTCTGTCGTCGGGTCGATCCTGCCGTCCAACCATGGCCTCCGCGATCAAATCATCCGCTGCCTCGGCGAGGACGCTGTCCGTCGCCTCGCCATAGACCGGCTCGCGGCCGATCTCCAGCATGATCGGTACCGCCAGAGGCGAGATGCGATCCAGCCTCTTATGGATGATTCGGCCCCTGATGCGCGAGAGCATGCCGGACAGGCGCTGGAGGTCGAGCAGGCCGGTGCGCGCATCCTCCCAGGCGGCGCGCATCAAAATGTGGTGAGGTTCGTGCTGGCGCAGCACGTCATAGACGAGGTCGGTCGATACCGAGATCTGGCGCCCGGTCTTCTCCTTGCCGGGAGCCCGGCGCTCGATCAGGCCCGAGATGATGGCGCAGGTGCGGAACATGCGCTTCATCAGGGCGGACTCTGCCAGCCATTCCTCGAGATCGTCGCCGAGCATGTCCTGGTCGAAAAGCTGGTCCATAGCGGCCCGGTGCATGTCCGAGACACCCCAGACCGCGAGCGCATAGTCGTTGGCGACGAAACCCATCGGCTTCAGCTTGGCTCGTTCCAGCCGGCGCGTCAGCAGCATGCCCAGCGTCTGATGGGCGAGGCGGCCCTCGAAGGGATAGCAGACCAGGTAATGGCGATTGCCGCGCGGAAAGGTCTCGACCAGGAGGTCGCCGGCCGGCGGCATCCGGGAGATGTCGCGCTGCAGGCGCAGCCAGTCCGCCACCTGGTCCGGCAATCCGCCCCAGCTGTCGGGATCGGCCAGCATCGAGCGCACCCGGCTGGCCAGATGCGTGGAGAGCGGAAACTTGCCGCCGGCGAAGGAGGGGATCTTCGGATCGCGCCCGGGCGGGGCGCGGGTGACCAGCACGTCCTCTTCCTGGATGCCTTCGAAGCGCAGGATCTCCCCGGCGAACAGGAAGGTGTCGCCCACCGAAAGCCCTTCGGCGAAATATTCCTCGACCTCGCCCAGCACCCGGCCGAAGCCGCGCCGGGCCGTGGTCTCGCCCGGTTTGCGTTTGGGCGGGCCGGAGGCCTTTGGGTCCATGAACCAGGGCAGATAGGGCGTCGGCTTGTCGGCGGCCATGCGCGTCGGCTCGCGCGGACCGCGATTGGAAAGGCGGACCTTGAGCAGGGCTTCCTCGACGATGGTGCCGACATTGAGCCGATAGGCCTGCGCCACCATGGGATTGGCGACGCGCCACAGGCCGTCCTTGCCCTGCCGGATCTTGGCGAAGCGGTCATAGGTCTTCAGGGCATAGCCACCGGTGGCCACGAAGGCGAGGACGTCGTCGAACGTCGCATGGTCGAGCCCGGCATAGGCTTCGGTGGAAACGATTTCCCGGTAGAGCGCATCGGCATCGAAGGGCGCCCCGCAGGCGACGCCGAGCACGTGCTGGGCCAGCACGTCGAGGGCGCCTGTGCGGGCGATCGGCGTGTCCTGCTCGCCGGCCTTGGCCGCATCGACGGCCGCCTTGCATTCCAGCACCTCGAAACGGTTGGTCGGCACCAGGATCGCCTGCGAGGGCTCGTCCAGCCGGTGATTGGCACGGCCGATGCGCTGCAGCAGGCGGGAAGCCCCCTTGGGTGCACCGACATTGATGACGAGATCGACGTCGCCCCAGTCGATGCCGAGGTCGAGGGTGGAGGTACAGACCACCGCCTTGAGCCGGCCGGCCGCCATGGCCTCCTCGACCCGGCGGCGCTGGCCGACTTCCAGCGAGCCGTGATGGAGCGCGATGGCCAGATTCTCCTCGTTCACCCGCCAGAGTTCCTGGAACACGAACTCGGCCTGCATGCGGGTGTTGACGAAGACGAGCGTGGTCTTGTGAGCCTTGATCAGGGCGTAGAGCTCGGCCATGGCGTGGCGCGCCGTGTGCCCGGCCCAGGGTAGCCGCTCGGCGGTTTCGAGGATGTCGAGCACCGGCGCCGCGCCGCCCTCGGCGATCACCAGGTCGGCCATGGCAGGGTGACCCGGGGATTGGGGCACGATCCAGCGCCGCAGTTCGTCCGGATCGCGCACCGTGGCCGAGAGGCCGACGACTTCGAGATCCGGCACGAAATGCCGCAGGCGCGCCAGGCCGAGGGCAAGCAGGTCGCCGCGCTTGGAGGTGACGATGGAATGAAGTTCGTCCAACACCACGCGCTTGAGACCGCCGAAGAGGTCGGCAGCCTCCCGACTTGCCAGCAGCAAAGCGAGCTGCTCGGGGGTGGTCAGCAGAATATCGGGCGGATCGCGCTTCTGGCGCTGGCGCTTGGCCTGGGGCGTGTCGCCGGTGCGGGTCTCGATGCGGATGGGCAGGCCCATCTCGCCGGCGGGACGCTCCAGATTGCGGGCGACATCGACAGCCAGCGCCTTCAGGGGCGAGATATAGAGCGTGTGGAGCGCGGCGGGACCATTGGCGCGGCGAGCTGCGAGATCGATCAGGCTCGGCAGGAAGCCAGCCAGGGTCTTGCCGGCACCGGTGGGGGCGATCAGCAGGGCCGAACGCCCACTGCGCGCCTTCTCGACAAGCTGGAGCTGATGCGGCCGCGGTGTCCAGCCGCGCGCAGCGAACCAGTTTGCGAAGATCGCCGGAAGAGTTGGGAGCGGGGCTGTGGAGATTGGATCTCCGTTCTCCCGCGTCCCGCTTTGTTCGTTCATGCCGCTATCGCCAATTCCTGCGGAGATATTGGCGTGCCGCGGTCAGATGTCCACTGCGGAGCTGAAGTGTCCAAAGCAAAGCGCGTTTTCGCGAAAACGCCTTTTTGCTTTAGCTCCTTGTTTTTGACGCGTCTTTGCGATCGTCGGCAATAGTGCCAAATCGCAAAACGCTTTAGCGGCAATCATAGATCGCCATGATGGTATAGGCCGAGACATAATTGCCCCAGCGCCCCGTGAGACTGTGGCGCATCGGCGGCAGGCCTCCGGCGCAGCCTTCACGGCGGGCGCGTGCATCGAAATCCCGCAGGATGGCCGGAGTGATCGGCTGCGACCGGCGCCAGTAGTAGAAATTGGAGACCATGAGGCCGCCGGCAAAAGGGCCCCCATCAATGCGCGAGATACGCTTGACCACTTCGCCCCGTGCGGTGTCCTGCGAGGTGCGGGTGATCAGGTCCAGGTCGCTGCGGCCGGCGCAACTGGCAAGACTGAGGCCCGCGGCAGCCACGATGAGAAGTTTCGAGTCCATGGTCTTTCCTCCGGGAAAGGCTGTGTCTTGGTTGAAAGCTGTTCGCGGGGCGTCCTGCGCCGCCGGGGCGTTCAGTCGCAGTCGTAATGGCCGATGATGCGATAGGCCGAGGTGTAGGTACCCCAGCGAGCGCTGACGCTGCGGCGTGTCGGGGCATTGCCGTCGAGGCAGCCGGCGCGGCGGGCCCGGATGTCCATGTCGCGCAGGATTGGCGCCGTTACCGGTTGCGGCCGATTCCAGTAGTAGAAATTCGACACCATCAAATTGCCGGCGAGGATGCCGTTGGTGATGCGGGTGGTGTTCTTGACGACCCGGCCGCGCGGCGTCTGGTCAGCCGTCCGCGTCAGGGTCTGCAATCCGTCGCTGGTGGCGCAGCTCGTGCAGGCGAGACCGGCCAGGACGACCGCGGAAACTCTCGAAAACATGATGCCCCCTTCAAGCGCATGACTCTCCTCTGGCTGGCAAGCAGCCAAGTCCCCCAGGCCATCCTTACGTTTGGGAAGTCATTTTGCCAAGGCACACGGCGTACCGGGAGCTGCGCCCGATCTTTCTCTCCGGGGGCGGCTATCGCTCGAGTACGACGACCTGGCCCGGTACCGGCATGCCCCGATCGGTGCGAGCCCAGGCATCGTCGAGATGGCGCAGGTGCAGGCCGGCCCCGGCCACCCAGTTCTCGATGCCGCCCCGTGAATGAGCGTAACGTAGATCGTGGTTCAGGATGAAGGCGGCCGGCTCGCTGTGGCTTTGGATCGTAAAGACGAACAGGCCGCCCGACACCAAGATACGGGCGGCCTGATGGAAGATGTTATCGAGATCGCCGAGATAGATGAAGACGTCGGCTGCCAGGATCAGGTCGGCGCTATCCGCGGCCTGCCGGAGAAGAAAATCGGCGATCTCGGCCTGCTCCAGCTGCCGATAGACCTGCTTGGCCCGCGCCTTGGCGAGCATGGCGGCGGAAAGATCGACCCCGACGATGTCCTGGCAGAGCGGGCGGAAGGCTTCGCCGACAAGGCCGGTGCCGCAGCCCAGATCGAGGGCACGTTGGAACGGTCCGTTTCGGCCGATCCCCTCCAGGGCCATGCGCAGCAGGGCAGGCCCGCGATAGGAGAGATCGTCGACCAGGGAACGCTCGAAGCGCGGCGCGTATTCGTCGAACAAGGCGGCGATATGGGCCGGCGTCATGGCGCCGTCGGGCGGCATCTCGCCGAGCCGGGCCAGGCGTGCGCCGGCTCCGGCTTCGTCGGCCGGGTCGAGACGAAGGGCCTGGCGATAGGTATCGATGGCTTCGCGCCGGCGGCCGAGCGTCTCGTTGAGATCGCCGAGGGCCAGCCAGCCGGCAGCCCAATCCGGCGCTTCGTCGAGGGCCTGCACCACCAACTCTGCAGCCGAAGCAAGATCGCCCCCCGCCTTGTAGGCCATGGCATAGGCGAAGCGGCGGTCGGCAACGGCGTTGCCGGAGGAGCGGGCTTTGAGCATGGCACGCCTATAGGCCAGGACCTGCGGCAAGAGAATAGCAAGAGAATAGGCCGCACTCGCAGGGGCGGTTCAATCCGTGGCTCCGATCGCATTGCTGTTGCCACCCGGATCCATTGGCGCTCGATCGCAGGCTGCATTGTGCGTGCTCTGCCAGGCCCCGAATGGGTCTTCTTCCGCCTGGGGCGACCTGAGATGATGGCAGCAATCGGCGAAGCGTTCCGCTCGGATTTTCGCGCCGACGCGGAACAGGCCGATGTCCCGGAGACCACGGTCGTTCAGTGCCTCCAGCGTGCGGGCGTGGCAGATTCGTTCGCGATGGCGAGAGACCGCAGCAGCGCCGAGGCGGGCGAATGCGCGGATCTTGGACGCAAGCCATCTCAGGGCTGCCGGTTGAGCGCCCATGCGAGACCTCCGGTGAGGTTGAGGATGCCTAGAGCAAAGCGCGTTCAGGCGTGAACGCTCATTTGCTCGAACTCCTTGTTTCCAAGCCAACCCGAAGGATTGGCTAAGGCGTCTTTGCGGTTCTTGGTGATTCCACCAGATCGCAAAACGCTCTAGGCCCTGTGGCCGGCGACCAATTCGCTGCGGTCGAAATTCATATGGGCGAAGCGTCGTCGATACTCCGCCGGGGTCATGCCGGTGTGGCGCTTGAACAGGCTCCTGAAGAACACGATGTCGGCATAACCCGTCTTGGCGCAGACCGCCTGAATGGACGTCGCCCCGGCTTCCAGCAGTTCCTTTGCCGCCGACATGCGCAGCATCTGGACATAGGCACCGGGCAGGGAACCGGTCGCAGCCTTGAAGCGGCGGATGAAATTGCGCGGACTCATGCCGCTGCGCCCCGCCAGCGCATCGAGCGACACGTCCTTGTCGAAATGCATGCGCAGATACTCCTCGGCCTCGCGAACCCGGCCGTCCGCATGCGGACGCGAGAGGGGAAGCACGGCGTAGCCGGATTGGCGGCCGCGCGGCATGCTGACGAGAAGGGACCTGGCGCATTGCAGGGCGACCTCATGGCCGCAGAACTTCTCCACCAGATAGAGACTGAGGTCGATCGAGGCATAGACGCCACCGCTGCACAGGATATGACCGTCCTCGGTGACGAATTGCTCGGTCTGCCAATGAACCTGCGGGTAGCGCCGGCGCAGGATGTCGGCAACGCCCCAATGCGTCGTTGCGATCCGCCCGTCGAGCAGCCCGGCCTCGGCCAGGAAGATCACGCCCGTACAGATGCCAGCGATGTAGGCACCCCGCTTATGCCATTTGCGCAGCCAGGAGAGGAAGGCCTCATCGCCGATGAAGCGATCCTGGATGTCCCAGCCGGAGGCCGGCACGATGACGATGTCCGCGTGCTCGACGTCGTCGATCGACAATGTCGGCACCAGGCCCAGTGCGCACAGGCTGGTCACGCCCTGGCCGTCGATGGAGACAGTCCGAACCCGGAATGGCGGCCTCGGGGTCTCACCATGAAGCCAATTCCACAGAGAACCGGCCGAGTGAAAAACCTCGAGCGGGCCAATGGCGGTCGAGGCATAGCCGCCATCCAGCAGCACGATCGTGACCTCGATCGGCTTGGCTCCCAGTTTGGCCGCTGCCGAGTCGCTCGAGGCTTCAGCCTGCGCCAGCATCGGAGCTCTCCGTGAAGCCTGCGCCAGGCAGCTCCCACAATCCGACCAGTGCACCGACCGGATCGAGGATGAGGGCGATCCGTGCCAAACCCGGTGCGTTGGCCGAGTGGACGACCACCTCGCCGCCGAGGGAGATGGAGCGTGCGAGGGCCTCCTCGAGATCGCCCACCTCGAAATAGGGCGTCCAATGCGAAGGTACGCCCTGTGCGCGATGAGCATGGCTGAGCTGGTAGGCAGAGCCGAAATCCATGCCGGACACATTGAATCGGGTAAATTGACCGCCGTTCATCGCTTCATCACTCGATCTCCAACCGAACATGCCGGCATAGAACACCTTGGCGCTCGCAATATTCGTTGCCGCGAGATCGACCCAGCGCAGGAGGCCACGGCACGGACGACCGAGGTCTGGAAATTGCGGATTTCGCATCGGCCTCATCCAACCAGGAACGGACGCCGCCTGGAGGAGGCGGCGTCCCGGCGTCAGGAATTGGCCGTCATCGGCTCGACCACGCTGCGGACTTCGGTGATCTTGGTCGCCGGAAAGCCGCTGAGCTTTGCATGCTCGCGGACAGCGTCCTCGTTCTCGGCCAGGTAGACGCAGAAGGTCTTGTCATCGACCACATAGGACTGCAGCCATTGGGCCCGACCCTCGAGCTTGGCCAAGGCGGCATTCGAGGTGCGGGCGACATCCTTGAGCTGGTCCCGGTTCAGGCCGCCGACCCCAGGAATGTCACGTTCGATCACATAGCGCTTCATCTCTTCGCTCCGTTTGCGGGTGAGGAAGGCGAGGATCGTCCGGTTCCCATCGGCAGGACAGGCGGCAGTTTCGACAATGTCGGATGGTGATCGTGACAATCGGACGAGCTGTCCTCAGCCCTGCGCATCCTAGCCGGCCGGCAGCGGACGCGGGCGACGAAGTCCCCACCAATCGCGCCAATCGGGCGCCGGCCCCAGGCAGGAAGCAGCCGGCGCGCCGAGACGGCCCCAGCCGTTTCGAGCTTTTGCGCTCGGGGATTTCAGGCAAAAGCGCAGCAGATCTCGGCGCTCCTGCCCACAGGAGCCGTGCGAGGATGATCCAGCGAAGCGTTTATTGGACGCCGGCCGACCAGTCCGGCCAATCCTTGATGATGGCATCGGCAAAGGCCGAGCCGACGCGATAGGCATTGGCGACGGACGGGCCGAAGCCGCCGGACTTAGCCGAGAGCGATTCCGCCGCGCTCTGGCCGGGTGCCTCGCGATCGAAATTGGAGGCGGTGCGCAGCACGGCGATACGCTCGAAATCGAGCAGGCCGGCATCGGCGCCGCGCTTGAGGGCGGTCAGCGTGGCATTGTCTTCCATCTGGGTGGTGCAGTAATTCGCCTTGCCGTCGGTGGCATGCCTGGCCCAGCGCTCCATGGCGTCGCCGATCCTGGAGCCGTGCCAATAGGTATCGATCGAGATGGTGTCGCACAGCTTCACCGCCGGCTTGGCGCGGGCGGCCTCGTCCTGGTAGCGGGCGCGATAAGCCTCGGCATCCTTGCCGTCGGCGAGCTCGACCGAGCGGGTCAGCGCGAAGGCCTTTTCCGCCAGTTTGGCGTTGAGGGCATAGACCTCGGTACCGGCGCTCCAGCCTGCCTTGTCGCTCGGCTTGGCGGCGCCGAGAGGCAGCATGCCGTCGGGCCAGTCGGACGGGATCTGGCGTGGGTCGATATCGTGGCGCAGCCCGCCATCGATGACATAGCGTGCCCACAGCGCCGATCCCAGCGTGCCATCCTTGGGGTCGATGCCGGCGATGCCGTCGATCAGGAAATAGGTCTGCTTCAGGTCGAATTGGCCGCCGAGCACAAGGGCTGCCGTCGAACTGGCCGCATTGGCATAGCCCATGGCGGTCGTCATCACGCATAGGCCCTCGGAATCGCAGGCGACGTCGGGATAGTCCTTCGACAGGCCGGGAACCTTGATTTTCGTCGTCAGCTTGCGAGCCTCGAGCCAGGGCTTGGTTTCCTCGCCGAACATGGTGATCACCATCACCTTGGGGGCAATCCGCTCGGCGGCGCTGACATGAGCGCTGCCGATGAGGGCGAAAGCCGCCGCAAGGCCGGCGCCGATGAGATGTTTGCCGGTGGATGACACCCGCGATCGGGCATTGGTCAGCATCGGCGTCCGGGTGAACAGCATCGGGATTGGATCTCCAGGGTGGCTTCTTCCGGTATCGCATGGATGCGGCGCTGTCATCCTGTCCGCGTCGCCGATACCCTGCAAAGATCGAGGCTGCCCGAAGCGGGGTTGCGGACGACACCTTGGCCCCATGCCGCTTTCACCCTATGTTCTCGCCATGCGGCCTTCGGACTTGCTGATTCCGACGCCGTCGGGGCTGTACTGCCCACCGGCGGACGTCCATGTCGATCCCATCAAGCCAGTCGAGCGGGCCCTGATCACCCATGCCCATTCCGATCATGCCCGCGCCGGCCATCGCCAGGTGCTGGCCACCGCCGAGACGCTGGCGATCATGGCGGCGCGCTATGGCGAGGATTTTTGCGAGACCCGCCAGACCGCCATCCTCGGGCAGACGATCGGTCTCGGCGGTGTGAGCGCGACCTTCCATCCCGCCGGCCATGTGCTGGGCTCGGCGCAGATCGCCTTCGAGGCGAAGGGCCTGCGCATCGTCGCCTCGGGCGATTACAAGCGCCAGGCCGATCCGACCTGCCTGCCCTTCGAGCCGGTGCCCTGCGACGTCTTCATCTCGGAAGCCACCTTCGCTTTGCCGGTGTTCCACCATCCCGATCCCCGGCATGAGATCGGCAAGCTCATGGATTCGCTGGCCTTGTTTCCCGAGCGGGCCCATCTCGTCGGCGCCTATTCCCTCGGCAAGGCGCAGCGCATCATCGCCATGGCCCGCCATGCCGGGCATCAGGCGCCGATCTATCTGCATGGCGCCATGGAGAAAGTGACGCGCCTCTATCAGGATTTCGGCATCGAACTCGGGGCGCTGCAGCTGGTGCGCGACGTCAAGCCGGCCGGACTGGCCGGTGCCATCGTGCTCTGCCCGCCCAGCGCAGCCCAGGAAGTCTGGTCACGCAAGATGCCGGATCCCCTCAGCGTCTACGCGTCGGGCTGGATGCGCATCCGGGCGCGGGCGCGCCAGAGCGGTGCCGAGCTGCCGCTGGTGATCTCCGACCACGCCGATTGGCCCGATCTGCAGCGCTCGATCCTGGAAACGGGCTGTTCGGAGCTGTGGGTCACCCATGGCCAGGAGGACGCGCTGGTGCATTGGGCCCGCAGCCAGGGGCTGAAGGCCCAGCCCCTGCACATGATCGGCTATGGCGACGAGGAGGCCGAGGAGGCATGAACCGCTTCGCCGAACTGCTCGACCGCCTTGCCTATGAGCCGGGCCGCAACGCCAAGCTGCGCCTGCTGACCAGCTATTTCCGCGAGACCTCCGATCCGGACCGCGGCTATGCGCTGGCGGCGATCACCGGGGCGCTGTCCTTCCGCAACGCCAAGCCGGCCCTGCTGCGTGAATTGATTGGTGAGCGCGCCGATCCCGAGCTCTTCGCGCTGTCCTACGACTATGTCGGCGATCTTTCCGAAACCATCGCGCTGATGTGGCCGGCCCGGCCGGGCATGAACCATGCGCCCAGCCTGTCGGAAGTGGTGGAGGCCCTGAGCCAGGCCGGCCGTTCGGAAATGCCGGCGCTGATCGCCCGCCATCTCGACGCGCTGGATGAGAAAGGACGGTGGGCCTTCCTCAAGCTGATCACGGGTGCGCTCAGGATCGGAGCTTCCGCCCGTCTCGCCAAGAGCGCCGTGGCCGCGCTGGGCGCCCTGTCCCCTGATGATATCGAGTTGGCCTGGCCCGGCCTGCAGCCGCCCTATGAGAGCCTGTTTGCCTGGGCGCAAGGCAAGGGCGAGCGGCCCGAGAGCGGCAATCCGGCACCCTTCCGGCCGGTGATGCTGGCCCATGCCCTGGAGGAGGGCGATCTTGCGGCCATCCTGCCGGACAGCCATGTGGCGGAATGGAAATGGGACGGCATTCGCGTCCAGGCCGTCGGCGCGCGCACCGCGAACGGGCCGATGCTGCGCCTTTATTCGCGCACCGGCGAGGATATCGCCCCGGCCTTTCCCGATCTCGTCGAGGCCCTCGATTTCGAGGGCGCCATCGACGGTGAATTGCTGGTGCGGCGGCTCGGCGAGGATGGCGAAGGCCGCATCGAGAATTTCAACGCTCTCCAGCAGCGGCTCAACCGCAAGAGTGTGACGCCGAGGCTCATCGCCGACTATCCCGCTCATATCAGGGCCTATGATTTGCTGGCCGAAGGGGAGGAGGACCTGCGTGACCGTCCCTTCATCGAAAGGCGTGCGCGGCTGGAAGCCTTCGTGGCACGCCTGGCTTGCCCGCGTCTCGACCTTTCGCCATTGGTCGCCTTCGCCGCACCGGATGCCCTGGCGCTGGCCCGGGAGAATCCCGCCAACGCCGGGGCCGGTCCTGATGCCGAGGCGGTCGAGGGGCTGATGCTGAAGCGGCGCGACAGCCTCTATGTGCCGGGCCGGCCGAAGGGGCTGTGGTTCAAATGGAAGCGTGAGCCGTTCCGCATCGACGCGGTGCTGATGTATGCCCAGCGCGGGCATGGCAAGCGCTCCTCCTTCTATTCCGACTACACCTTCGGCGTGTGGAAGGGCGAGGAGCTGGTGCCGGTCGGCAAGGCCTATTTCGGCTTCACCGACGAGGAACTGCGCGACATCGACCGTTTCGTCCGCAACAACACGGTGAACCGCTTCGGCCCGGTGCGGGAAGTTGTCCACACCGCAGACAAAGGCCTGGTGGTGGAAGTCGCCTTCGAGGGACTGGCGCGCTCCAGTCGCCACAAATCCGGCGTCGCCATGCGCTTTCCTCGGCTGGCGCGCTTGCGCTGGGACAAGCCGCCCGGCGAGGCCGACAGGCTGGAAAGCCTCACTGCCCTGCTTGACCGCACGGCCGTCACGCCCGAAATAGGGGCTGGTACGACAGGAGATTAGCTATGGCTGGGCTGGAGAAGTTCATGGGCGGCTCGGTGATGGGCACGATTATCAAGCTGGTGGTGGTTTCTGTTGCCGTGGGCCTCGTGCTGGCCTGGCTCGACCTCACCCCCTGGGAACTCCTTGCCAGGCTTCGGCACTTCCTCGAGCGCCTCTCGGCGCAGGGTTTCGGCATGATCAAGGACCTGTTCGGCTATTTCCTGCTCGGCGCGGTGATCGTGGTACCGATCTGGCTCGTGCTGCGCCTGTTGAAATCCGCCCCCTCCGGCGGGCGCAAATAGAACGGCACACCCCTGTCGCCGGGTGTCGCTACGCGGCGAATTCCTTGGCAAAGCTGCCCAGGCTTTCGGCCGCCGCCCTGCGCATGAAGGCCTGGTCCGAGGCCACGATGAAGGTAGAGGCGCCGATTGTATGGTAGCGCTTCGCTTCGGCGGCGTTGGCCACCATCATGCAGACTGGCTTGCCCGCCCGTTCGGCCGCGGCGCAGATTGTCTCGACGGCAGCCTGTACCGGCGGCGCCTCGGGGCTCTCGGCCTGCAGGGCTACCGTAAGATCGCCCCGCCCGATGAAGACGGCATCGAGGCCCTCGGTTGCCAGGATGGTATCGATCTCCGCCAGCGCTTCAGGATCCTCGATCATCGCGATGAGGCTGACATGGGCGTCCTGCCGGTCGACATGCGGCCAGATGCCGAGGCCGCCATAGCGCCCGGCGCGCGGCGAATTGGAAAAGCCCCGTCGGCCGCCGCGATAGCGGCAGGCCGCGGCGGCCTCGCGGGCCCTCGCCGCGGAGGAGATATGCGGAACCAGGACGCCCGCGGCTCCATCGTCGAGGGCACCGAGGATGCGGGCGATCTCGGGCACGCGGACGATCGCGGCGGTGCCCGCTGCGCGTGCGGCCAGCATTATCAGTTCGGTCTGGCCGCGATCGAAGGGAGCATGTTCCTCGTCCACGACAACGAAGTCGAAACCGAGATCGCCGAGGATTTCGGTCGCGTGGACGGTGGGTGTCTTGATGAACGATCCGAGCAGGGGCTTTCGCGACAGCAGGCGCTGGCGGAAGGCGTCGGCCGGGCGTGCGGGGGCATTGTCGTGCATGGCGATGATTTTCTCTTGTTTCGATAGTCGAAACATTGTTTCTATGATTAGGTTCAACCTAAAGGGCGCCCGTGTCAATGGCCGGGCCTGCCCTGCCTCGTGAGGAACTGAAGAATGCCTCGTGTTAGCGGCCCGGGCGGTGACGGCGTGCAGGCGGTGGTTCTGGCCATGCGCATCCTGGAACTGCTGGCGGAGGAGGGGCGGCCCATGGGCGTGTCGGCGATGGCCGTCGCCCTGGAGACCACCAAGAGCCGGATCTGGCGCTATCTGCAGACGCTGGTGCAGCATGGCTACATCGTCCAGCTGCCGGAGACGGAGCGCTATCAGCTCGGCAGCCGCCTGATCAAGCTGGGGCAGGCCGTGGGGGAGGGGCGCGACATCGTCTCGGCCAGCGCCCGGGCCCTGCGGGAATTGCGCGACAGCCTGGGCCATTCGGCGGTGATCGCCCAGCTGGAAGCGGAGGGGGTGCGCGTGCTCACCACCGTCCCGGGTAAATCCACCGTCGAGATTGGCGTCCGGCCGGGGTCCCTGCTCGAGTTTCACAGTTCAGCCCAGGGCAAGATCGCCCTTGCCTTCGGCAATGACGCCTTGCGGGCCACCGTGTTCGGCATGCGCCTGGAGCGCCGCACCCAGGCGACGATCGTCACGCCCGGCGGTTTGCGCAAGGAGATCGAGCGCGTGCGCCAGGCCGGCTGGGCAATCGCGCCGAACGAGATCCTGATCGGCCTCAATGCGCTGGCGGCCCCGGTCTTCGATGCAGCCGGCTCCCTGGTCGGGACGCTGGCGATCGTCGATTCCGTGCAGTTCATCACCGAGACGCCCACCGCCGAGCAGATCGAGCGGACGGTCAGGGCCGCAAAGCAGGTTTCCGAAGCGCTGGGCTACGTGCTCGATTGACGGCCGCTGGCGGCCCTCTTGACAAGGGAGGACTTTGCTTCAAAAATAAATAGAACACCGTTTCGGTTAACGAAACAAAAAAAGGAAAATGGCTGATTGGGCGTGACCTGCGCCGGGCCGCTGGGAGGTTGCCATGTATGATGCTTCGGATCCGCGTTCGACGCTGGCGTCGGTCCAGGCCGGGCCAATGGCGACCGCCTTCGCCGGCGCCGATTGCGGCAAGTTCTATGAGGCCCCGCCCCAGGAGGACGATGCCAATGGCCGCAGCTGGCTCATCCGCAGCCAGCATTGCGTGGTCGCCTATAGCGAAGCGCGGGATGGCGCCTGTTTCTCCCGCGCCGCGCAGCCCGACGAATATGTGTTGCTCTTGCCCGATGCCGCCGTCAGCGCCGAGGTCGAGACCGCCGATGGCAAGACGCGTGTGCCAGGCTATTCGATTGCCTTCGTTCCGCCCGGCCCGAGCACGATCCGGATCGTGGGATCGGGGCCGGTCGTGCGCCTGTTCACCACCAGGGCCGGGGATCTCGTGGCCCGCTGTGCGAACGCGGCATCCTATGACACGCCGCATCCCAATGTGGCGCCCTTCCAGCCCTGGCCGGAAGCGGCGGGCGGATCGCGGCTTCATGTCTATTCGCTCGACGTGCCGGACGAACCGGGGCGGTTCGGGCGCATCTGGCGCGGCTCGACCATGATGGTCAACGTCCTGCCGGTGCAGCACGGGCCGCGCGACGTCACCAAGCTCTCGCCGCATCATCACGACGATTTCGAACAGATCTCCCTCGCGCTGGAGGGAGCCTTCACCCACCATCTGCGCTGGCCCTGGACCACGGATCTCAACGCCTGGCGCGACGACCAGCACGAATATTGCGAAGCGCCCTCGGTGATGGTGATCCCGCCGCCGGCGATCCATACCTCCCGCGGCATGCTCGCCGGGGTGAATCAGCTCGTCGACATCTTCTGCCCGCCGCGCCGGGATTTTTCGCTGAAGCCCGGCTGGGTGCTGAACGCCGCCGACTATCCGATGCCGGCCGAGGGTGCCGGGACCCCGTCCTGACGCACCGATCGCGCAGTAGAGCAGGCAGGACGAAGGAGGCAGTACCATGGACGCACTGACCATTGATACCGGATCGGCCGGGGATACCAAGCGCATCGACGCGCTGCTCAAGGGGGCGATCGATCCCCATGTCCATAGCGGGCCTTCGATCGCGCCGCGCGGGCTCGACCATCTGGAACTGGCCCGCCAGATGTCGGAGGCGGGCTTTGCGGCGGTGATCACCAAGGATCACGACTATGCCGGCGTTGCGACGGCGGCCCTGATTTCCCAGCATCATCCGGAACTCACCACCAAGGTCTTTTCCGGCATCGTGCTCAACAATGTGGTGGGAGGCATCAATCCCTACGCCGTCGAGCATACCGCGGCGATGGGCGGCAAGATCGTCTGGATGCCGACACTGGCCGCCGAGAACCATCTCGAATGGGAAAAGACCTCCTCCTGGTCGCATCCGGCGTCGACCCAGAAGATGCGGCCGGCCCGGGCGGTCCCGGTCCTCGATGCCAACAGGCAGGTGCTCGACGACGTCAAGGAAGTCCTGGACGTCATTGCCCGCAGCGGCATGGCGCTTGCCAGCGGCCACCTCCATGTCAGCGAGACCTGGATCCTGTTCGAGGAAGCGCGGCGCCGCGGCGTCGAGCGCCTGATCTTCACCCATCCGGAGGACATCGTCGGCGCGAGCCTGGACGATGTGAAGGAGATCGCCGCCATGGGCGCCTATGTGGAGCACTCGCTCTGCATGTTCCTGGAAGGATCGAAGTTCAAGACCCGCTCGGCGGAGGATCTGCGCCAGCAGATCGAAGCGGCCGGCGTCGACCGCACCATCCTGTGTTCGGATCTCGGGCAGGTCGGCGTGTTCAGCCCGCTGGAAGGATTCCGGCGCGGCGTGCGCCTGTGCCTGGAACTCGGCTATTCCGACGAGGCGATCCGCCGGATGGTCTCGACCAACACGGCGCATGTGCTCGGGCTGGAGCAACTCGTTTCCCAGGCGGCCTGAGCCTACGCCTGACGCAAGTTTGAATTTCGCAATGAGTTTCGGCGGCATTTTCGGGCCGCCGAGTGCAGACGCATATCCGATGCTCACGCAGCGCCGGTTCAAGGCCTATCGACATAACCGGCCCATTGCTCGCTTCTGCCAGGACGGTCGGACGCGCAGCCTCCAACATAAGGCCGGAAGCAGGGAGGAATGCATGTTCACCTGGTTTACCAGTCTCGATCGCACCGAGCGCAAGACGCTCTATGCCTGTTTCGGCGGCTGGGCCGTCGATGCGCTCGACACCCAGCTCTACAGTTTTCTCATTCCGACCCTGATCGCGGTATGGGGCATGACGAATGCCGAGGCCGGCTTTCTCGGAACCTCGGCCCTGATCTCCTCCGCCATCGGCGGCTGGGCGGCCGGTATCCTGAGCGACCGCATCGGGCGCGTGCGCGTCATGAAGCTCGCCATCCTCTGGTTTTCGTTTTTCACCGTGCTGAGTGGCTTCTGCAACTCCTTCGAGCAACTGCTTGCCGCCCGCATCCTGTCGGGCATCGGCTTCGGCGGCGAATGGGCTGCCGGTTCGGTCCTGATGGGCGAGATCATCCGTTCCGAATATCGCGGCAAGGCCGTCGGCACCGTGCAGAGCGCCTATGCGATCGGCTATGCCATCGCGGCGATCCTCTCCTCCATCCTGTTCGCGACGCTGCCTGATACCCAGGCTTGGCGCTGGATGTTCTGGCTCGGGGCAGCGCCGGCCATTCTGGTCCTGCTCGCCCTGCGCGGCGTGCCCGAGCCTGCCGTCTTCCTGGCGGCCCGGGAGAGGAGAGTGAAAGCCGGGGAGGCGCCGGCGAGCCCATTGATGATCTTCCACCGGCGCTATCTGCGCACCACCTGCCTGACCTCACTCCTGGCCTTCGGCGTGCAGGCGGGCGGCTTTTCCATGGTGATCTGGCTGCCGACCTTCCTGAAGACGGTGCGGGAAATCTCCACCGTGGGTGTGGGCTATCACATGTTCGTCCTCACCGTGGGCTCCTTCGTCGGCTATATCGTCGCCGCCTATCTGTGCGATGCCATCGGCCGCCGCCGCAACTTCCTGCTCTTTGCCCTGCTGAACTGGATCTTCATTCCGGCCTTCCTCTATCTGCCGGGTGGCGGGGTGGTGATGTTCGCGCTCGATTTCGTGCTGGGCTTTGCGGCTCTTGGCATCTACAGCGCTCTCGGGCCCTATTTCACCGAATTATTCCCGAACGCCATCCGGGGCAACGGCCAGGGCTTTGCCTATAATTTCGGCCGAGCCGCCGGCGCCTTCTTTCCCACGGTCATC
This sequence comes from Labrys sp. E2SS-1L, assembly GCF_057073705.1. Taxonomy (NCBI): domain Bacteria; kingdom Pseudomonadati; phylum Pseudomonadota; class Alphaproteobacteria; order Hyphomicrobiales; family Xanthobacteraceae; genus Labrys; species Labrys sp. E2SS-1L. Next base: position 1,982,136 of record NZ_CP172712.1, read on the forward strand.
GGCCTGATGACGGCAGGCGGCCATCTCCTGCTGCGCGACGCCATGGCCGTCACGGCCGTCAGCGCCTATTTCTTCGTGCTCCTCGCCATCGCCCTGCTGCCGGAAACGCGGGGCCGTGAACTCACCGAGGAGGTCGAGAAGGAAAATGCCGAGCAAGGTGCGTTGCGCCTGGCGCAACCGGTTCCCGGGAACGGCTCGTAACGGGGGGCGGGCAAATCGGCTCGGGGGTATCTTGGGCGGGGCACCTTGGAATGACTCTTGATTGGGGCTACCAAGGCGCGAGGAAAATCACCGCCCATGCCCGCCGCTTCGATCGACGCCCCCATCCGTCCCGTTCCCGTCAGCCACCGCATCGTCATCGGCATCGCCGCGCCGATGACGTTGGCCCATCTGTCCACCCCGCTGCTCGGGCTGGTCGACACCGCCGTGATCGGCCAGATCGGCAGTGAGGCCCTGCTCGGGGCGGTGGCGCTCAATGCCCTCCTGTTCGATTTCCTGTTCTGGGGCTTCGGCTTCCTGCGCATGGGTACCGCCGGCCTGACGGCGCAGGCCGTCGGCGCCGACGACAGGCTGGAGCAGCGGGCGGTGTTCCTGCGGGCGCTGGTGATGGCGGGCGTGCTCGGCCTCGCCATGGTGGCACTGCAGCGCGCGATTGCGGCGGTCGCCTTCCCGCTCCTCGGCGCCTCGCCCGAGGTGACCCATGCGGCGGAGGTCTATTTCGCCATCCGCATCTGGTCCGCTCCCTTCGCCTTCGCCAATTATGCCGTGCTCGGCTGGCTGATCGGCCTGGGACGGACCACCACCGGCCTGTTGCTGCAGATCGGCATCAATGTCGTCAACATCCTGCTCTGCATCCTGTTCACGCTGGGAATGGGCTGGGGCGTCGCCGGTACCGCCTGGGCCACTACATTGGCGGAAACCACCGGCGTCGTCGCCGGCCTGGCCGTAGTGATTGCCCATTTCGGCGGGAATCTGGGCGTGCCGCGGTCCCTCGTCTTCGACAGGGCCAAATTCGTGCGCATGATCGCGATCAACCGCGACATCATGCTGCGCACTTTCGCCTTGCTGGCAGCCTTCGTCTTCTTCGGGCGCCAGGGTGCGCTGGCTGGCGACGTGACGCTGGCCGCCAATGCCATCCTCAACAATTTCTTCCTGGTCGGGGGCTATTTCCTTGATGGCATCGCCACGGCGGCCGAGCAGCTCAGCGGGCGCTCGATCGGCGCCAACAATCGGCCGTCCTTCGAAAAAGCGGTGCGCTATTCGGTGATCTGGAGCCTGGGATTGGCGATCGGCATGTCCGCCGTGCTGTTTGCGGCGGGCGGGGCCTTCATCGATTTCATGACCACCAGCACCTCGGTTCGCGAGCTGGCCCGGCAGTTCCTGCCCTATGCTGCCGTCACGCCCATCGCAGGCGCGCTCGCCTTCACCTTCGACGGCGTCTATGTCGGCGCCACCTGGAATGCAGCCATGCGCAACCTGATGGCGGTGGCGCTCGCCTGCTATTTCGGGCTGTGGTGGTTGCTGCAGCCTCTCGGCAATCACGGCCTGTGGCTCGCCTTGATCGGCTTCCTGGTGGCGCGTGGCGCCGGGCAGGGACTGGCCTATTTCCGCCTGTTGCCGGGCTCCTTTTCAGGCATCCAGACCAAGGCCGCCTGAGCGGGCTGCTCCGGATTGCGGCATTGCGATACCTTCGTTGCCTGAAATTTTCGCTTGGCCTCGCCGGCAAAATTAGTTGTAATCGTCCACTATATCGAGGGCGGGGTGCTGATGTCCCGCCGGTGATTGGGAAGGACGGTCACGATGCTGGTCTCCGACGCCGAGCCGAAAACCCCGAGCGCCACCATCCTGTCGGTCGACAAGCTCACCGTCAGCCTGCCGCGCAACATGGAACGGCCCTACGCCGTCGAGAACATCTCCTTCGAGCTCAAGGCCGGCGAGATCCTCTGCATCATCGGTGAATCCGGCTCGGGCAAATCCGTCACCGCCAACACGATCATGGGGCTGCTGTCGTCATCGCTGACGGTGACGGGCGGGCGCATCCTGTTCAAGGGCATGGATCTGCTGGCGACCCGGGAAGAACGGCTGCGCGACCTGCGCGGCCGGGCCGTCTCGATCATCTTCCAGGATCCGCTTTCCGCCCTCAATCCGCTGATGACCATCGGTGACCAGATCGCCGAGGCGATGGAGGCGCATGGCGTGGGTACGCCCGCCACGCGGCAGCAAAAGGTCGTCGAGCTGCTCGGCGAGGTCGGGCTACCCAATCCGGCCGCCATCCGCCACCAATATCCCTTCCGCCTCTCCGGCGGCCAGCGCCAGCGCGTGATGATCGCCATCGCGCTCGCCCTTGATCCGGACGTGCTGATCGCCGACGAGCCGACCACGGCGCTCGATGTCACCACCCAGGCCCAGATCCTCGAACTCATCCGCAAGATCCAGCGCCGCAAGGGCATGAGCGTGATGTTCATCACCCATGATTTCGGCGTGGTGGCCGAGATTGCCGACCGGGTCGTGGTGATGGAAAAGGGCCGGCTGGTGGAGCAGGGCACGGCGGCCCAGGTCCTGCGCGAGCCACAGCATCCCTATACCAGGACGCTGATCGCGGCCGTGCCACGCATGGCGGCCGATGATGCCGCGCCTGCCGCTCTGCCCCCTGTCATCCTCGAGGCGGAGGGGATCCGCAAGACCTATCAGGGGCAGGGGCGTTTCTTCGCCAAGGGCACGCCGGTACGCGCCGTCGACGATGTGAGTTTCTCGATCCGGCAGGGCTGCACGCTGGGGCTGGTCGGGGAATCGGGCTCGGGCAAGTCGTCGCTGGGCCGGGTGCTGATGAAGCTGATGGGCAGCGATGGCGGCCGCATCCTGTTCGAGGGGCGGGATATCGCGCCCTTGCGTGAGGACGAGTTCCGGCCGCTGCGCCCGCGCATCCAGATGATCTTCCAGGATCCCTACGCCTCGCTCAATCCCCGCCATACCATCGGCCGCATCCTCACCGTCGGGCCCATCGCACAGGGCATGGCCGCCGGCAAGGCCAAGGAGAAGGCGGTCGGCCTGCTCGCTCGCGTCGGCCTCGATGCCGGCGCCTATGACCGCTTTCCCCACGAATTCTCCGGCGGCCAGCGCCAGCGCATCGGCATTGCCCGGGCGCTGATGTTCGACCCCGTCCTGCTGATTGCCGACGAGGCGGTCTCCGCGCTCGACGTCTCGATCCAGGCCCAGATCCTGCAATTGCTGGCCCGCATCCAGAAGGAGATGCATCTGGCCATGATCTTCATCACCCATGATCTGCGCGTTGCCAGCCAGATCTGCGACGAGGTCGCGGTGATGTTCAAGGGCCGGATCGTCGAATCCGGGCCGCCGGCGCAGGTCTTCCGCAGACCGCAGAACGACTACACCAAGCGTCTGGTGGCGGCCATTCCGGGCAGCGAGTGGGAGCCGGCCGCATGAAGGTAAAACGGGCCAAACCGCCGACGTTGCCCGCGCATATCGATCTCGATGTGCTCGAGGATACGCTCAGCTTCTACATCCGGGTGATCAGCCTGGCGGTGTCGCGAGACCTCGACGAATGGCTCGACGGCCTCGAAGTGGCCAAGGGCACCGGCAAGGTCACCACGCTGCTGCTGGTCGACAGCCATCCCGGCATCCGCCCCTCGGTGATCGCCCATCTGGTGATGAAGGACCGCTCCGCCATGGGGCGGCTGGTCGACCACATGATCGAGCAGGGGCTGCTCACCCGCAAAATCTCGTCCGACGACAGCCGGGCCCACGAACTTTACATCACCCCGGCCGGCGCCGAGCTGGCCGCCAAGGTGCGTGTATTGGCGACGGAGCAGTCGAAACGCTTCTTCGACTTCATCCCCGAACATGAGCAGAGACAGGTCATGGACATCCTGAAACGGGCTTATTGCCGTTTCGTGGGCATGCCGCCTCAGAACAGTGCCGACAAGGAAGGACAGGTGGCATGAGCGAGCAGAGGGTGGCCCTGATCTCGGGCGCCAATCGGGGCATCGGCCAGGCGGTGGCGGCCGAGCTCGCCAGCCGGGGATGGCGGCTTTCGCTGGGCATGCGGCGGCCGGAGCAGCCCGCCTGGGCGGATCCGGACCGCGTGCATCTGCAGGCCTATGACGCCGCCGATCCCCAGGCGGAGGCGGACTGGACCGAGGCTGCCCTGCGGCGTTTCGGGCGCATCGACGCAATCGTCGCCAATGCCGGCATCATGATCCCCAAGAACGTCATCGAGGCCGAGGACGAGGATCTCGATGCCATGCTGGCCGTGAACGTCAAGGCGCCGCGGCGCCTGGCCAAGGCGGCCTGGCAGGCCTTGTCCGCCAGTGGAAGCGGGCGGGTGATCGTCATCGCCTCGCTGTCGGGCAAGCGGGTCAAATCCTCGCGGGCCGGGCTCTATTCCATCTCGAAATATGCGGCCGTCGCCCTGGCGCACGGCATCCGTCACGAAGGCTTCGAGCGCGGTATCCGCGCCACCGCGATCTGTCCCGGCTTCGTCGCCACCGACATGGCTCTCGGCCTGACCGACCGCTCGGCCGAGAAGATGACCTCGCCGCATGATCTCGCCCGCATCATCGCCATGCTGATCGACCTGCCCAACGAAGCCAGCGTCGCCGAATTCACCATCAACTGCCAGCTCGAAGAGTCCTACTGACATGCCCGGCCCCACTGTCATTCCCGTCCAAGGCGACGCGGCGCTGCCCGCCAAGGTCGATGTCGTCGTCATCGGCGGCGGCATCATTGGCACCTCCACGGCGCTCGAACTGGCCGAGCGGGGCCTCAAGGTCGCGCTTTGCGAGAAGGGCGGCATCGGCCAGGAACAGTCGAGCCGCAATTGGGGCTGGGTACGCATCTCGCGGCGCGACCCGCGTGAAGTGCCCCTGATGGCCGAGGCGCTGAGGATCTGGAAGACGCTCGACCAGCGCGTCGAAGGCGACACCGGCTATACCCGTGCCGGCATCATGTTCACCTGTGAGAACGACAAGGAATATGCCGACCACGAGCGCTGGAACCGCAATCTCGACGGCTACCAGCTCGACTCCCGCATGATCTCGGGCACCGAATACAAGCGGATGTTTCCCGGCACCACCATGGACATCAAGGGGGCGCTGTTCACCGCCGAGGACGGCCGCGCCGAGCCGCAGCGCGCCGCTCCCCTGATCGCGGAGGCGGCCCGGCGCAAGGGCGCCGCCATCCTGACCGAATGCGCCGTGCGCGGCGTGGAGACGTCGGGCGGAGCGATCAGCGGCGTCGTCACCGAACGCGGGCCGATCGCCTGCAGTGCCGTCGTCCTGGCCGGAGGAGCCTGGTCGAGCCTGTTCTCCGGCCGCTTCGGCATTCGCCTGCCGCAGTTGAAGGTGAAGAATTCCGTCCTGCGCACCAAGCCGCTGGAAGGCGGGCCGGGACCGGCAATCTGGTCCAACGGCTTTGCCGTGCGCAAGCGCGCGGATGGCGGCTATACCATCGCCTCCGGGCATGAGAACGTCGTCGACATCGTGCCCAACAGCTTCCGCTTCTTCTTCGATTTCCTGCCGGCGCTGCGCAAGGAATGGCGTTCGCTCAATCTGAGGATGGGTGGCCGCTTCTTCGAGGAAGCCCGCGTGCCGAAGCAATGGGCGATGGACGAGGTCAGCCCCTTCGAACGCTGCCGGGTGCTCGATCCCGAGCCGGCGAAGGAATTGACCGATGTCGCCCTGGCCAATCTCACCAAGGCCTTCCCGGTCTTCGCCAAGGCAGAGATTGCGCAGCGCTGGGCCGGCTATATCGACGTCACGCCGGATGCCGTGCCGGTGATCTCGCCGGTCGAAGCCATACCCGGCTTCCACATCGCTACCGGCTTCTCCGGCCACGGCTTCGGCATCGGCCCGGCGGCCGGCAAGTTGATGGCCGATCTCGTCACCGGACGGCCGCCCTTGGTCGACCCGGCCAATTTCCGTTTCTCCCGCTTCTCGGACGGATCGAAGATCGAGCTGATCAGCGGGTTCTAAGCCTGCCGGCCTGGGAGATCTCGGGCCGGCAACCGACTGCAACAACCATAAAAATAAAGCCACTCTCCAGAGGAACTCATCATGTCGAAACAAGAGCGAAACCAGTTTCCCCATCCCAATCGCCGGCAGGCTCTCGGCCTGATGGCAGCGACCGGCGCCTCGGCGCTGCTGATGCCGGCCCTGCTCGGGCGGGAGGGGGCCCTGGCGGCCGGCAAGGACAAGCCGTCCGGCCAGATGGTCATCAGCTTCTCGCAGGAGCCGACGGTCTTCAATCCGCATCTGCTCCATATCGAGGTGGACGAGGGCATCCATTACAGCGTGTTCAATCCGCTGTTCGACGTCGATCCGGACGGCAAGTTCACGCCATCCCTCGCTGTCGAGGTGCCGAGCGTGGAGAATGGCGGCATTTCCGCCGACGGCCTCAATTGGAAGGTCAAGCTGCGCGATGGCGTGAAGTGGCATGACGGCAAGCCCTTCACGGCCGAGGACGTCAAGTTCACGCTGGAACTGATGGTCGACCCGAATTTCCGCAGCTGGCGGCGCACCGGCCACGAGCATGTGCGCGACATCAAGGTAGTGTCGCCCACCGAGATCACCTGGCGCATGGACAAGCCCTTCGCGCCCTATCCCTCGATCCTGGCCTCCACCTTCATCGTGCCCAAGCACATCCTCGGCGAGGCTGCCGATAAGAATACGGCGCCTTTCAACAATGCGCCCGTCGGCACCGGGCCCTTCAAGTGGAGCAAGCGCGTCGCCGGCGACTATATCGAGCTTGCCGCCAACGAGGATTATTTCGGAGAAGGCCCCTATCTGGAGCGCATCGTCTACAAATACATCCCCGACATGACGGTGATGTACACCCAGTTCAAGACCGGGGACGTCGATGTCCTGGGCCTGCAATGGATCACGGCCGACCATTACGAGGAAGCCAAGACGCTCGAGGGCAAGGTCGTGGATGTCGTGCCGAATGCGACCATCGAGTCGGTCGGATTCAATATGGAACGTCCGCAGTTCAAGGACCCGGCCGTCCGCAAGGCGCTCTATCATGCGCTGGATAAGAAGACGATCATCGAGGCGCTCTATTACGGCCTGCCTGCCCCGACCGAATCCTACATGCCGCAGCAGTCCTTCTACTACAATCCGGACCTTCCCAAGCAGGACTACGATCCCGAGAAGGCCAAGAAGGTGCTCGACGAGGCTGGCTGGGTGCCCGGCGCCGACGGAATCCGCGCCAAGGACGGTGTGCGCCTGTCCTTCAGCAATTCGACCACGGCCGGCAACCATCTGCGCGAGCAGGTGCAGCAATTCATGCAGCAATCCTTCAAGGACATCGGCGTGGAGATGACGATCTCCAACCTGCCGCCGGCCGTGATGTGGGGCGACTACTGGATGTTGTCGAAGTTCGACAGCGTTGTCGTCGGCATCAACTTCATCACCGGGCCGGATCCCGATACCTCGGACTATTTCATGTCGACTTCGAGCGGGGCGAAGGGCGGTAACGGCCAGAACACCTGGCAATATGCCAATCCCGAAGTGGACAAACTCCTGAAGGAGGCCGGCAACCTTTTCGTGCCGGAGGAACGCCGCAAGCTCTACTTCAAGATCCAGGAGATCATGCGGACCGACCTGCCCTTCCTGCCGATCTATCAATACGCCACCGTGCGTGGGCGCAAGAAGGGGGTGGAAGGCTTCCTGCCCAACATCAACAATCGCATCGACAGCTGGAACGTCAACACCTGGCGCTGGGCCAAATAGGCCTGCTGCCCCGGGGCAATTGCTTGGATTAGACGAGCTCCGTCCTACCCTCCCTCCTCCGGGGAAGGGGAGTGGGCCGGGGTCTCAACCCGAAGCGATTGCATTGGCCCGCCACCCTGCTGACAGCCGGCCCATAAGGCCGGCCGAGTGGAGACGATCCCATGCTGCGCTATCTCGCTGGCCGGTTGTGGCAGAGCCTCATCCTGCTGCTGCTGGTCTCGGTCATCGGTTTTGCTGTGCTCAATCTGGCGCCCGGCGGCCCGCTTTCGCAATACACGCTCACGCCGGGCATGACCAAGGAGGCGCTCGATCGCATCGCCGAGCAGATGGGCCTGAACCGCCCGCTGCCGATCCAGTATCTCGACTGGTTCTGGCGTCTGGTGCAGGGCGATTGGGGCCGGTCCTATCGCGACGGCCAGCCGGTGCTCGCCATCATCGGCGGGCATCTCTTCGCCACGCTGCTGCTGATGGGCTTTTCAACCCTGATTTCCATCGTCATCGGCACCTGGATCGGTGTGATGGGAGCGACGCGTCGCTATTCGCTGTTCGATACGCTGGCGACGGTGGGGGCGATGATCGCGCTCTCCATTCCCACCTTCTGGTTCGGCCTGGTGGGGATCTACCTCTTCTCGCTGAAGCTGAAATGGCTGCCGGCGGGCAACATGTTCACGGTGGGCGACGGCAGCTTCGCCGACTATGCCATCCATCTCATCATGCCCAGCATCGTGCTGGCGCTGGTGAATGTGGCGGTCTGGAGCCGCTACATGCGCACGGCCACGCTCGACGTGATCAACCAGGATTTCGTGCGCACGGCCAAGGCCAAGGGGCTGAAGCCGCGCCGCGTGCTGGTCAAGCACGTGATCGGCAATGCCCTGCTGCCGATGATCACCCTGGCCGGCCTGCAGATACCCACCATCCTGAGCGGAGCGCTGGTGACGGAAACCGTCTTCACCTGGCCGGGCATGGGCCGGCTGTTCCTCGATAGCCTGGGCTACAGCGACTATCCGGTGATCATGGGGCTTTTGATGTTCTCGGCGATCCTGGTGCTCATCGGCAATCTGATCGCCGACCTGCTGGTCGCCTTCGTCGATCCCCGCATCCGGCTCGGTTAGGGAGAAAAGCAATGGCCTCAGCAACTCTTTCCCCCGCATCGCCTTCGCCGAAGCCGCGCTGGTGGCGCAGTCGCACGGTACGGCGCTTCTGCCGGCATCGGCTCGCCATGGTCGGCCTGGCAATGATCATCCTCCTGACGCTTGCCTGCATCCTCGGCCCGCGCCTGCTGCCCTATGACGAGCTCTTCATCGATCTGAGGGCCCGCTTCGCGCCGCCCTTCACCGGCTACCACATCTTCGGCACCGATCCGCTCGGCCGCGACCTCGCCGCCCGCCTGTTCATGGCGGGGCGCATCTCGCTGCTCGTGGGCTTCTTCGCCATGTTGCTCAGCACGGCGCTCGGCACGGTGATCGGCGTCACCGCCGGCTATTATGGCGGCTGGGCCGGCTCAGCCCTGATGCGCTTCGTCGACGCCTTCCTGTCCTTCCCCAGCATCTTCCTCCTCCTGACGCTGGCGGCCTTCATCAAGCCGAGCCCGCTGATGATCACGGTGATCATCGCCGTCACCAGCTGGATGGAGGTGGCGCGCATCGTGGAGGCGGAAGTGCGCTCGCTGCGCGAGCGCGATTTCGTGCTGGCGGCGCGCATGGTGGGGCTGTCGAACAGCTGGATCATGTTCCGCGAATTGCTGCCCAACGTCATCGGGCCGATCATCGTGGCGGCGACGCTGACGGTGGCCCGCGCCATCCTGCTGGAGGCCTATGTGAGCTTCCTGGGCTATGGCATCCAGCCGCCGCTGCCGAGCTGGGGCAACATGCTCAACGGGGCCCAGCAATATCTCGCCAATGCCCCCTGGCTCGCCATCGTGCCGGGCGTGGCGATCACGCTCGCCGTCACCAGCTTCAACTTCATCGGCGATGGGCTGCGCGATGCCCTCGACGCCCGAAGCGACCTGAACTGAGAGGGCCTGGCCATGTCGAAATTCTCGCCCTTCGACGCGACGCTCTGGTATGCGACGGCCGCTCCCACCCCGCACACCGTGCCCCTGGCCGGGCGCGTGCAGGCCGATGTCTGCATCGTCGGTGCCGGCTATACCGGCCTCACCACCGCGCTTGAACTGGTGCGCAAGGGCGTCAACGTGGTGCTGCTGGAGGCCGAGCAGGCCGGTTTCGGCGGCTCCGGCCGCAATGCCGGCCATTGTACGCCGACCTTCACCCATTTCAGCCTGCCCGAATTGCGCAGGCTGCTCGGCGAACCCTGGGCCGAAAGGCTGATCGCCCGGCAGACCCAGGCCAATGCCCGCGTCAGCGCCATGATCGAGCGCTACCAGATCCAGTGCGAATGGCAGCAGAACGGCTATGTTCAGGCGGCGGCCCGCCCGGGTGCCATCGATGCCATCAAGCGCAAGGTCGAGGAATACAACGCCGTCGGCGCCCGCACCCGCTTCGTCGACAAGGCGGAGGTGGAGGCGATCACCGGCAGCCCGCGCTTCCATGGCGGCTGGTTCCACAGCGAGGCGGGCCATCTCAATCCGCTCGGCTATGCGCGCGGCCTGGCGCGGGCCGTGCAGCAGGAAGGCGGGATACTGCATACGGGCTCGAAGGTGACCAATGTCACGCGCGAAGGCCTGCGCTGGGTGGCCCATACCGCTGATGGCAGCGTGGTGGCCGACAAGGTGATCTTCGCCACCGGCGCCTATACGATGGAGGGCTGGCCCAAGCTCGACCAGAGCTTCAAGATCATGCGCGTCTTCGTGGCGGCGACGCAACCGCTCAGCGAGGAGGAGCGCCGCTCCGTCCTGCCCGAGAACACCACCATGCATGACGGCCGCGGTGACATCTATGTCTACAAATACAATGCCGAGGGCCGCATCGTCGCCTCGATGTTCCCGATGGGGCGGCGCGGGCGCGACCTTGCCTATACGCACCAGGTCATGAGCGATCGCCTGAAATGGCTGCATCCGCAGATCAGGCAGGAGATCCGCTGGGAGTATTTCTGGTTCGGCGAACTCGACATGCAGGCCAGGACCATTCCCCGTCTCTACGGCCTGGCGCCCGGCATCGTCGCCCTTACCGGCCTGTCGGGGCGCGGCGTGCCCACCGGCAGCATGCTCGGCGGCATCCTCTCGGAATGGGCGCTCGACGTGCCGGAGCAGGAGCTCTCGCTCAAGGTCGAGCCGCTGCACGAGGCGCCTTTCTATATGAGCTTCGGCCCCCAGCTCACGCTGCGCTACTACCGGGCGCGCGATTGGCTGAAGACCCGCATGGACGGCGCGCCCCTGCCGCCGCACGCCTGACGCGGGAAACTCCCCGATTTTCCACTGCAGAGAGCTGAAGGGCGCGACCGCTGGATCGCGCCTGCTGTCCGCTCGGGAAGAGAGGAGACTTCGATCACGGGCCGTAACGTGATCACAATTCGCGGATTTTTCTGGATATATGTTGACAGTATAACCTTCAATCTGCTGATTGTGATCACAATAGCGTGGGCCATCGTTCGGCGATGAACGGTGCCACAATCCATTCAGCGGAGGTTCCTCGTGTCCAGCACGCCGATCGACAATGCAGCCATCGAGGCGCGGGTGAAGGCCCTGCTGCCGGCGGAACGGCAGCTTTATGCCGAGCGTCGTCCCAAGGCGCGGGCCATGGCGGAGCGCAAGGGCAAGGGCCTCTTCGACAATGTGCCGATGCACTGGATGCTCGATTGGCCGATGCCCTTCCCGATGGTGATCGAGCAGGCGAGCGGCGTGCATCTCACCGACATCGACGGCAATGGGGTGGTCGATCTCTGCCTCGGCGATACCGGCGCCATGTTCGGCCACGGGCCCGAGCCGATCCTGGAAGTGCTGCGCAATGCCGGCCATCGCGGCCTGACGACGATGCTGCCATCCGCCGATGCCGAGATCGTCGGCGAACTGCTGGCTGCGCGCTTCGGCCTGCCGCATTGGCAGATCGGCGCCACGGCGAGCGACGCCAACCGTTTCGCCATCCGTGTGGCGCGGGCCGTGACCGGGCGGCGCAAGATCCTGGTGTTCGACGGCTGCTATCACGGCGCCGTCGATGACACGCTGGTCGATCTCGTCAATGGCCGTACTTTCTCGCGGGCGAGCCTGCTCGGTCAGGTGGTCGATCTCGGCGAGACCACCATTGCCATTCCCTTCAACGATGAGGAAGCGCTGCGCGGCGCCTTGGCGTCCGGTGAAGTCGCCTGCGTGCTGGCCGAACCGGTGATGACCAATTGCGGCATGATCCTGCCTGCGCCGGGTTTCCACGACACGCTGCGGCGGCTGACGCGCGAACATGGCACGCTATTGCTGATCGACGAGACCCATACGATTTCCACCGGCCTCGGCGGCTACACCATGCTGCACGGCCTGGAGCCGGACCTGATGGTGATGGGCAAGCCCATCGGCGGCGGCGTGCCGGTAAGCGTGTGGGGCATGAGCGCCGAGGTGGCCGAGGGGCTCGACCGGGCGCGGCGAGCGCGCGACAGCCATGGCCATTCCGGCATCGGCACCACTTTGTCCGGCAGTGCGCTGCAACTCGCCTGCCTGAGGGCGAGCCTGGAAAAGGTGATGACCTCAGGGACCTATGCCACCATGGCCGCGCGAACCGACATCATCGAGGCAGGCCTTATCAAGGCCATCGGGGCGCAGGGCCTGCCCTGGCATGTCACCCGCGTCGGCGCCCGGCTGGAAGTGGTGTTCAGCTCCGAGCCGGTGCGCAACGCGGCGGAAGCCCGTGAAGCCGCCTCCTCGGTCATCGAGGAGGGATTGCACCTGTCCCTGCTCAATCGCGGCTTCCTGCTCACCCCCTTCCACAACATGATCCTGGTCAGTCCGGCCTTGGCCGAGGCGCAAGCCCAGGAGCTGGTTGCCGCCTATGGCGAGATCCTCGCCCGCTTCTGCCAGGCCGGGGAGGCGGCGTAATGGCCGGCGCCCTGACGACGCGGCCGGCCCAGGCCGCTGATATTGCCGAAGCCGAGGCCTTCCTGGCCGATCATCCCGAGATCGGCGCCTTTGATCTCGTCCTTGTCGACATCAACGGTATTGCCCGCGGCAAGATCATCAGGCGGGAGGAACTCCTGCCGCTGTTCCGCGGTGGCCGGCATCTGCCCGGCTCCATTCTCAGCCTCGACGTCACGGGCGAGGATGTCGAGGAAACCGGCCTGGTCTGGTCGGATGGCGATGCCGACCGGCGCGCCTGGCCGATCGCCGGCTCCCTGGTGCCGCTGCCCTGGACATCGCCGCCGCGCGGCGAGGTGCGCCTGTCGCTGTTCGAGCTCGACGGCTCGCCGATGGCGGCCGATCCCCGCCATGCCCTGGCAGCCCAGCAGGCTTTGCTCCAGGCCGAGGACAGGCAGCCTGTCGCCGCCTTCGAGCTCGAATTCTACCTGCTCGATCGCGAGGCGACGGCAGATGGCCGCCCGCAGCCGCTCCGCCTGCCGCTGACCGGCGAAAGGCTCGGCGGCATCCATGTCTACAGCGTCGATGAGCTCGATCGCCTCGAGCCCTTCGTCGATGCCGTCTATCGCGCCGCCGAGGCGCAAGCCCTGCCGGTACAGACGCTGATCTCCGAATATGCGCCAGGCCAGTTCGAACTGACATTGCGCCATCGCGAGGATGCGCTGCGCGCCGCCGACGACCTGATCATGCTGAAGCGGCTGCTGCGTGCGCTCGCCGTCCGCCACGGCATGAAGGCCTGCTTCATGGCCAAGCCCTTTGCCGGCCGCGCCGGCTCGGGCATGCACGCCCATGCCAGCCTGGCAGGCCGGGACGGCGCCAATCTCTTCGCCGACCGCGACGGCGAACTCGCGCCGGCCCTGCGCCATGCCATTGCCGGCCTGCTGGAGACCATGACGGAGAGCATGCTGGTCTTTGCGCCCCATCTCAATTCATGGCGGCGCTTCGCGGCGCAGAGCTATGCGCCGACGGCGCCGAGCTGGGGCGTCAACAACCGGGCCGTCGCCGTGCGCGTTCCCGCCGGTTCGCCGGAGGGCCGGCATCTGGAGCAGCGCGCCGCCGGGGTCGATGCCAACCCCTATCTGGTTGGCGCCGTCGTGCTGGCGGGCATCCGCAGGGGCCTTGCCGCGCAACGCGATCCGGGGCCGGCAGCCACTGCCTATGCGAGCGCGGCCGATGATGCCCTGCCGGCCGATTGGCGCAGCGCCATCGAGGCGGCGGCCGGCTCGGCCTTCCTGAAGGAGGCCCTGGGCGAGCGCCTCCACCATGTGCTGCTGGCGCTCAAGCGGGCGGAATATCGGCGTTTTGCCGCCGATATCACCGCCTTGGAGCTGCAGCTTTACGGGGAGGTCGTCTGAGATGACCAGGCGGACCATTCTGATTGCCGGCGGCGCCGGTGGCATGGGGCTGGCGACGGCCCTGCGCTTTGCCCAGGACGGCGCGCGCGTGGTCCTGGCGGATCTTCCGGGCGCGCGTCTCGAAGAGGCCCGGGCCAAGGTGGCGGATGCGGGTGTCGAGGTGCTCGCTTTGCCGCTCGACATCCGCTCCGCCCAGGCCTGCCGCGAGGTGGTGGCGAGGGCGGCCGAGGCCGGTGGTCTCGACGTGCTCGTCAATGCGGCGGGCGTCTGGCTGGAGGGGCCCGCCACCTCGGTCAACGAGGAGGACTGGGACCGTGTGCTCGACGTCAACCTCAAGGGCGCGTTCTTCCTGATCTCGGCCGCCATTCCTCATCTCACGGCGTCGCGGGGCGTGATCGTCAACATCGCCTCCGATGCCGGGCTGGTCGGTAACAAGGGCGCGGCCGTTTATTGCGCCTCCAAGGGCGGGCTGGTGCTGCTCAGCAAGGCCCTGGCGCTGGAACTCGCGCCGCAGGGCATTCGCGTCAACGCCATCTGCCCCGGCGACGTCGCCACGCCGATGATCGAGTATCAGGCCGTGACCTATGGCGACGGCGATCCCGACGCCTATAAGCGACGGCTGCTCGGCAACTATCCGCAGGGCGAGAGTGCCCGTTTCATCAAGGCCGAGGAGATCGCCGGATTCATCCACTATCTCTGCCAGCCCGGCGCCGCCCCGATCACCGGCGCGGCCCTCTCCATCGATTTCGGCATCACCGCAGGCTATTGAATCCGGGCTTATGGCATGAAGACCTTCTACACCGCCGACCACCATCTCCATCACAGCGGCATGGAGCTTTCCTTCGGCAAGATCGTCGAGACATTCGAAAAGCCGGAACGCGCCGAGATCATCCTGGCACGGGTCAAGGACGTGGGCCTCGGGCCGATACTGACCCCGCAGGATTATGAGCTCGCACCGATCAAGCGCGTCCACACGCCTGATTATGTCGATTTCCTCAAGGGCGTGTATGAGGAATGGCAGGCCGCCGGCCGCGATGGCGAGGTCTGGCCCTATAGCTGGCGCCATCGTTCCATGCCGCCGATCGATAAGGCGCCCCGCGGCCTCGATGCCCGTCTTTCCTACTATTCCTTCGACATGGCCGGTTCGATCACCGCCACCACCTGGCAGGCGGCCAAGCGCGCCGCCGACACCGCGCTCGCCGGCGCCGATGCCGTGCTCGGCGGCGAGCGCACGGCCTTCTCGCTATGCCGCCCGCCCGGCCATCATGCGGGCCGTGATTTCTTCGGTGGCTATTGCTACCTCAACAATGCCGCCATCGCCGTGCAGCGTTTTCGTGATGCCGGCCGCTCGCGCGTCGCGGTGCTCGATGTCGACTATCATCACGGCAACGGTACGCAGGAGATCTTCTACGATCGGGCCGACGTGCTGGTCGCTTCCATGCATGGCGATCCCGATTTCGAATTTCCTTTCCATCTCGGCTATGCCCGCGAACGCGGCGAGGGAGCTGGCGAGGGCTTCAACCTCAACTATCCCCTGCCTTCAGGCACGCAATGGCCGGAATGGTCCGCCGCCTTCGAGGATGCCTGCCGCAGGATTGAGGCCTTCGATGCGCAGGCCCTGGTGGTCTCGCTCGGGGTCGATACCTACAAGGACGACCCGATTTCCCAGTTCAAGCTCGATACCCCGCATTTCAGCGAGATCGGAGCACGGATCGCGGCGCTGGGCCTGCCGACCCTGTTCGTGATGGAAGGCGGCTACGCCATCGGCGCGCTCGGGGTCAATGCCGTCAATGTCCTGACCGGCTTCGAACAGGCGGGAGGGTGAGATGGCTTCGGGATCTTTCGTCCGCTCGCGCTCCGTGTTGGTAACGGGCGCCGGGGCTCCCGACGGCATTGGTTTCGCCATTGCCAAGGCCTTCGGGCGTGCCGGCCTGTCGGTGGCGATCACGGCCTCGACCGACCGGATCTATCGCCGCGCGGCGGAACTGGAGGCCGAGGACATCGAAGCCTGGGCAGTAGTTGCCGATCTCACGCGGCCCGACGAGGTGCGCCGATTGCGGACGGCGGCCGGCGATGTCGACATCCTCGTCAACAATGCCGGCATGGGCAGCGTGCTGAAGCCGGCGGTGCAGAAGCGCTTCGTCGATCTCGACGAGGCCGAATGGAATCGCGGCATCGACGTCAGCCTGAACACCGCCTTTCTGGTGACGCGGGCCTTCCTGCCCGCCATGATCGCGAGGCGCCACGGACGCATCGTCAATGTCGCCTCGGTCACCGGCCCCTATGTCTCCAATCCCGGCGAAGCCGCCTATTCGACGGCCAAGGCGGGCATGGTCGGGCTGACCCACGCCCTCGCTTTGGAGGTGGCCGGGGATGGCGTCACCGTCAATGCGGTGGCGCCGGGCTGGATCGAGACGGGCTCCTCAACCGAGGAGGAGCGCATCGCTGCCCGCGCTACGCCGCCGGGCCGCGCAGGAACCCCTGACGAGGTCGCCGCTGCGGTGGCTTTCCTGGCCTCCGACGGCGCAAGCTACGTTAACGGCTCCGTGCTGGTGGTGGACGGCGGCAACATCCTGCAGGAGCGCAAGGGCTGACACTCCAATCCCCTTCGAATGAAAACTGCAACTGTGGTGTTAGTTCGCGCCCAGGCCGAGCGTATGCCGCAGCAGGTACATGCCATCGAGAATGTCGGCCTCGATGGCGGTGCGCAGTGAATCCGCATCGTTCCGGCGAATCGCCTCGATCGCCATCTTGTGCTTGTCGATGATCTCGGCGCCTTCGACCACATCATAGATGGTGCGCATGAAGGGGCCGAACTGCACCCACACGCTTTCGAGCAACGGCACCAGCACGTCCGAATTGCCGGCGCGGTAGAGCTCGAAGTGGAAGTTGTAATTGGCGAGCATGTAGACGTCGGCGTTGCCGGTCTTGTAGTTTCGGTTCATCGTCTCGTCATGGGCGATCATGCGCTCCAGCCTGTCGCTATCGACAAAAGGCAAAGCGCGCCGGGCGCAAAGCGGTTCGAGGGCGAGCCGTGCGCTCATCAGTTCCTCGAAACGGGCCACGGTCAGATGCGGCACGCAGACCCGCCTGTTCTGCTGGACCTCCAGGGCGTTCTCGGCGGCCAGGCGGCGGATCGCCTCGCGGCAAGGCATCACGCCCACGCCCAGCATGTCGCTGATGCCGCGCAGGCTCATGCTTTTGCCGGGATGGAAATTGCCGATGATCAGCTGTTCGCGCAGCGTCCTGTAGACCTGCTGATGCAGCGGGTTGGGCGTGGTGTCGGCCGGTTCGACGGCGGCGAGACTGTCGGTGCTCATCGCCGACTGTGATCACATTGGCGACCCGAGGGCAAGCACCGAAGCAGGACGGGGCGTCCTGCTATGCTCCGGCTTCGACCAGCACTGCTGCCGGATTGCGGATCAGGCCGAAACCCGGGGTGTCGGGAACGTCGAGGCGTCCGTTTCGAGGCACCGGTTCATTGGTGAAGAGGGGGCCGAAAACCGGCAGGACGTCCTGGCCGTCGGCGCTGTTGGCAACATATTCGCAATAGGGCGAATGGGGCTGCGACATCACGAAGTGATAGCTGAAGGGGCCGCTGCCATGCGGTACCACGGGAATGTCATAGGCGCTGGCATGGGCGGAGATCCGCAGCAATTCGGTCAGGCCGCCGACCCACATCACGTCGGGCTGCAGGATGTCGATATGGCGCCCCTCGATCAGCTTGCGGAAGCCGTAGCGCGAATATTCATGCTCGCCCGTCGTCCATTTTGTTGCCGGCAAAGCTCTCTTGAGCAGCGCATAGCCGTCGACATCATCGGGATGCAGCACCTCTTCCCACCAATAGATGTCGAGGTCCCTGCAGGCGGTGGCGAGCTCGATCGCATAGGGCACGTCGAGTGCCATGTAGCAATCCACCATCAGCGGATAATCGGGGCCGACGGCTTGCCGATGCGCAGCCAGGAAGGCCACATTGGCGCGCAGGCCATCGATACCGTCGGCCGGGCCATGGGGCAGGGGCACCTTGCCGCCCCAGAAGCCGAGCCGGCGGGCCGCTTCGGGCCGCGGGCCGGTGCAATAGAAGCGGATCTCATCCTTGGTGCGCCCGCCGATCAGCTTGTAGACCGGTTCCTCCCGCAGCTTGCCGATGAGATCCCACAGCGCCAGGTCCACCACCGAGATGGTTGCCAGTGGCAGACCCTTGCGGCCGTAATACATCGATGCCCGGAACATCTGGTCCCAGAGGCGATTGAGGTCGCGCGGGTCGGCGCCGTCGAGGAAGCGGCGGAAATGGTGCTGGATCAGCCAGCAGGCAGGCTCGCCGCCAAAGCCCGTGGCGAGGCCGACATGGCCGCTTTCGGTCTCGATCTCCACCACGATCGAGCCCATGACGTTGACGCCCCAACTGGTGCGCGAAGCCTTGTAGTCGGCATAGCCGGACATCGGATTGGCGATCAGCGTGTCGATCAGCCAATGGCCCTGCTTCTGGCTGAAATAATCGCCGCCGCCTTCGCTGCGGACCAGATAGGTCCTGACCTGCTTGATGCGGGGAGATGCCATGCCTCGTCCTTCCTGCGTTGGGTTGCGCAGAATAGTGACGCAAGAAATTTGTCAGTCAAGTTTACAAATTCCTGAAAGCTCACTCTCTTGTTGTCTGACAAATAATCCGATATCACCCGATTGCCCCGGAAAACACGGCGGCGCCGGCAGCACGGCCGGCATTCGGAAGGCAGGGAAGGACCGGCATGACCACGATCATTCGCTATGAGGGCCGCGGCGCCATCATCACCGGCGGAGCCTCCGGCATCGGCCTCAAGACGGCCGAGCGCATCGTGGCCGAGGGCGGTTCGGTCTCGATCTGGGACGTGGATGCCGCCCGCATCGAGACGGTGCGCCAGGCGCTGGGCCCGAAGGCCCATGGCATCGCCATCGACATCACCGACCCTATCGCCGTCGAGAAGGCGGCCCAGACTGCGGAAAGCCAGCTCGGCCGCATCGACGTGCTGGTCTGTTCCGCCGGCGTGGCGGGCAAGAACGAACTGCTGGTCAATTATCCGATCGAGGAGTGGAAGCGGGTCTACGACATCAACGTCAACGGCCTGTTCTACTGCAACCGCTTCGTTGCGCCGCTGATGCAGAAGCATGGCTATGGCCGCATCGTGAACGTCGCCTCCATCGCCGGCAAGGAAGGCAATCCCACGGCGTCGGCCTATTCCTCCTCCAAGGCGGCGGTGATCGGGCTCACCAAGTCGCTGGGCAAGGAATTGTCGAAGGAAGGCATCACCGTCAACGCCATTACGCCGGCAACGGTCGATACGCCGATCCTCCAGCAGGTCAGCCAGGCCCATATCGACTACATGCTGTCGAAGATCCCGATGGGGCGCTTCGGCACCGTGGAGGAACTGGCCGCCATCATCACCTGGCTCGCCAGCGAGGAATGCTCCTTCACCACCGGTGCCGTGTTCGACATTTCGGGCGGCCGGGCCACCTACTGATCGTGCATCAGCAACGGCGGGCCATCAGCGCCCGCACCAGCACCACGGCGAGCGCCGCCAGCCCGATGGCGGCGGCTGCGACGATGACGGTGAGGCTCGTCGTCACATAGCAGGGCGCGGAATTGGCGGGGTTCTGCTGGCAGGGCAGCCGGCTGTCGATCAACCGTGCCAGGTAATGTCCCTGCGTCTCAAGAAAGACCAGTATGGCGCAGCCGAGGGCCAGCAGCGCAAGGAAAGCGGTACTCGGACGCATGAAACGATCCTTCGGGAAGCAGTACCGGTTTCTCGCATCGATTGAGCAGTCCGGCAGTTTCGCGGGTCACAGCCAGCGGCGATTTGACAGCCACGGTTCCGGCCAAATCGGCTAAACAGGGGCGGATCGAGTCGCAGCCGACGGAGGAATATCGGACATGAAGGTCGTATTCAGCGAAACCCAGAGGCGCCACGATCCGACCTTCTTCCTGTCGAGCGGCACGCAGAGGCCCAATCCGGAAGTGCCGCGCCGCTGTGACATCCTGTTGCAGGCAGCCCTTGGCGCCGGCCTGACGCAGGTCGCGCCCGACGATGCCGGCCTGGTGCCCGTCGCCGCGGTGCACAAGCCCGACTACATCCACTTCCTCCGCCATATTCATGCGCGCTGGTGCGAGATCGATGGGGCCTCTGCCGAGGTGATCCCCAACATCCATCCCGATCGTCGCAACGGGGCTTATCCAGCCTCCGCCGTCGGACAGGCGGGTTATCATATGGCCGATACGGCCTGCCCGATCTCGGCCGGGACCTATGAGGCGGCCTTGGCCAGCGCCCATACGGCCTATCATGCCGCCGGCCTGGTGCTCGGCGGCGAACGCGCCGCCTATGCGCTCTGCCGTCCGCCGGGCCATCACGCCTTCGCCGATCTGGCCGGGGGCTTCTGCTTCTTCAACAACAGTGGCATCGCCGCCCAGGCCCTGCGCAGCCGCCACGACCGCGTCGCCATTCTCGATGTCGACCTGCACCATGGCAACGGCACCCAGGGCATGTTCTATGGCCGCCCCGACATCTTCACCGTTTCCGTTCATGCCGACCCCATCCGTTTCTATCCCTTTTTCTGGGGCCATGCGGACGAGCGCGGCGAAGGCGAGGGGCTCGGCTACAACCTCAACCTGCCCCTGCCGCGCAAGACGGGGGACGAAGGCTTCCTCGCAGCCCTCGACATCGCCCTGGACCGCATTGCCGCCTTCGCGCCGGGCGCGCTGGTGGTGGCACTCGGCCTCGACGCTTTCGAGGGCGACCCCTTCCAGGAATTGACGGTGACCACCAAGGGGTTCGCTCGCATTGCCGCCCGTATCGCCAGCCTCGGGTTGCCGATGGCGATCGTGCAGGAGGGTGGCTATGTCTGCGATGCGCTCGGCGACAATCTCGCCAGCTTCCTCGGCGGGCTGTGAGGTATTTTTCCAACCCCTATGGCTGACGACATCAAAATGCCGGGGTCGGGGCGTAGGTTCAGTGCTGGTTTGGGACGATTGAGGGAGTTGTTCCGATGACCAGTCTTGCCGTCGATGCCAGTGCCTTGCTGGCAGCCCTCTGGATGCCGGCCCTGTTCAAGGTTCTCGCCGCCGATATTGCCATCGGCGCGGTTATCCTGTCGGGCTATCTCTGGCACAGGAAACAGGAACGCTGCAACGCCGAGCTGTCCGAGCGCAAATGGGGCAGGCGCCATCTGCATGGCTGAAGCCGCCTTCGCCGCTATGGACGGTTTGCCTGAACTTGTCGCTTCAACGCTTTCTCTCAAGCGAAAGTCAGCCGGCTTTTCGGCATGACGGCTCAATGCACGATCGCACCAGCCGCATTGCCCTTCGACATCCACACCACCAAGGCATCGTTGAAGGAGGCCACGGCATCGCTGGCGATGGGGATGCGGATGATCGCCCCATCCGCGAATTCGAATTCGGCCACGGCAAATTGCCGATGTCCCGGTGAAGTGAGGCCGCGAAATTTCGTAAGAAGCGGCGTGACGACCGAGCCGTCTCCACTTCCGAGCGGGTCCGAAGGATCGCTCATCCAACCATCCAATGCCCAAGTCTAACAATTGCCTTCCCTATGACGAAAGGCTGTGACATGGGCGTGATATGAAATATATCACCTGAGAATTTTTTTAAGCCAATGACAAGCAGAGATATCATGCTGACGCAAAGGCATAAAAAATATACGAGTCGGTTGTCGCGATAGAGTCCGGCCATAATATAGAAATGGAAACGCTTCCTGGCCAATTCTTTCCAGGAAGCGTATCAGTATGCATCTATTTTTTATTGTATCAACGTGGCGTTCCCGAGCGGAAAACTGCCGATCCGCCGATCCGGACCGAAGCGATCGCCAGATCATCCGTCAGCACGACCATGTCGGACCGGCTGCCCCGATCGAGGCGGCCATAATGTCGGTCCATGCCAACGGCCATGGCCGGATAAAGCGAGGCCATGCGCAGGG
This sequence comes from Labrys sp. E2SS-1L, assembly GCF_057073705.1. Classification (NCBI taxonomy): domain Bacteria; kingdom Pseudomonadati; phylum Pseudomonadota; class Alphaproteobacteria; order Hyphomicrobiales; family Xanthobacteraceae; genus Labrys; species Labrys sp. E2SS-1L. The sequence continues at coordinate 2,004,208 of NZ_CP172712.1, forward strand.
CTTCGCCGAGATCGAGGCCGATCCGCTCATGCATGAAACGCACGGCCGAAATCATGTCGAGATCGGCGCCTGCGAGAGTGCCGTCATCGAGGGTCAGGCGGCCGTTTTCGCGTTTGATCACACGGCCATTGAGCGTGAACTGCCGCATATCCGTGCCGATAGTGGCCATGGCGTCCGTGACCAGGAAGATCCGGCCGGGTTGCTTCTTGGCCCGTAGCGCGATGTCGATGGTGATGGGGTCGACATGGATACCGTCGGCTACCAGCCCGGCGGAGAGGCCGCCGAGTGCGATCGCCGTGCCGGCAAGTCCCGGCTCGCGATTCTTGATCTGGCTCATGGCGTTGAACAGATGCGTGGCCATGGAGGCACCGGCTTCCGCGGCTGCGACCACGTCGCCATATTCGGCGTCGGAATGGCCGATGCTGACGACCAGACCGGCCTCCGCGAGGCGGCGAATCTGGGCCGGCGTTACCGATTCCGTCGCGACCGTCGTGAGCAGGACGGGAACCTGGCCTCTGGCGGCAATCAGCCTAGCGAGATCGGTCTCCTCCATCGGGCGGATCAATTGCGGATCATGCGCGCCTTTGCGTGAAACGGCCAGGTGCGGCCCCTCGATATGCAGGCCGAGGAAACCCGGCACCTTCCGTCGTTCGGCCTCCGCGCCAGCCTCGAGGGCCTCGGCGGTGATGGCGGGCGTGTCGGTGATCAGGGTCGCCAGCAGGGCCGTGGTGCCGAACTGGGCGTGGGCCGCGCAGATGGTGGCGATGGTTTCGGCGTCGCGGCTGTCATTCAGCATCACACCGCCGCCGCCATTGACCTGGAGGTCGATGAAGCCGGGGGCGATGAAACCCGTCTCGATCGTCTCGACCGCCATGCGTGCCGGCACGGCGCTGCGCGGCACGATCGCCTCGATGTGCTCGCCATCGACGATCACGGCGGCATCCTGGTGCCAGGCCTCGCCATCGAAGATGCGCGGGGCGAGCAGGGCCGATTGCATGCTCATACCGTCTCCGTGACCTTGCGCAGATTGCGGGGCTCGTCGGGATTGAGGCCGCGACGACGGGCGAAGGCCTCGACGAAGGCGTAGAAGGAAGCGATCAGCACCAGCGGGTCGGTCAGCGGGTGGCCGGTGGCTGCGAAGGGCAGGCGGGCGGCTTGCCTGGCGCCGTCGGCGGTGATGAAGGCAGCGGCCCCCTTGGCCGCCAGCGCGTCGGCGGCACCGATGATCGAGCTTTCCGCCTTGTCGCGAGCCGCCAGGGCCAGCACCGGGAAACCGGGCCCGACCAGCGCCATCGGGCCATGCATGACCTCGGCGCCGCTATAGGCTTCCGCGTGCACCGAGCAGGTCTCCTTGAACTTCAGGGCCACCTCGTTGGCGATCGCCAGGGCCGGTCCGCGGCCGAGCACGAAGACCGAAGAAGTGCCGTCAAGGGCATCGGCGAAGGTGGTCCAATCGCAAGCGACAGCCTGCTCAAGATGACGGGGCAGGTCCTGAAGGGCTGACAGCAGCGCCTTGTCGCCGGCCCAGTGGGCGAGGACGCCGAGGCCGGCCACGGCGGAGTTCACGAAGGTCTTGGTCGCGGCAACGCTCTTCTCGGTGCCGGCGGCGATATCGATGGCGTGATCGGCCGCGAGCGCCAGGGGCGAGCCTGCCGTGTTGGTGAGGGCAACGGCGACGGCGCCGCTGCGGCGCACCGTTTCCGCCATGGCGACGATGTCGGGGCTCTTGCCGGACTGCGAGATGGAAAGGCTGGCGGCGCCGGCGAGCTTGAGTGGCGCCTGGTAGATCGAAGCGATCGAGGGGCCGAGCGAGGCGACCGGCACGCCGGTGGTCAATTCGACCGCATATTTGATAAAAGAGGCGGCATGGTCGGAGGAGCCGCGGGCCACGGTGACGAGGACGCGCGGATCGACGGCCTTCAGCGCGGTGCCCGCCCGCTCCATCTCGGTGGCGGATTGTTCGAACAGGCGCGCGACGGCCTGGGGAATTTCCAGCACCTCGCGGCGCATATGGGTCTCTGTTGTCACAGTGCTTCTCCTTCGCTGGGCTCGGCCAGACGCAATTCCGCTACGAAATCATAGGTATCGCCCCGGTAGATCGACCGGGTGAATTCAACCACCTTGCCACTCGGCAGATAGGAGACGCGCTCGATGTTGAGGCTGGCGGCTCCGGGAGGTACGCGCAGAAGCTGGGCATCCTCCGGCCCGAGATTGGCGGCGGAGATGCGCTGGACGGCGCGGACCGGCTTGTTGCCATGCTCGGCAAGGGCGGCGTAGAGCGAAGAGCCGACTGCTTCCGGGTTCGGCAGCAGCGAGGCCCCGATCGAGGCACGTTCGATCGCGACGGCGGCTTCATTGGCAAAGCGCAGACGGTTCACACGCGCCACCATCTCGTTGGCGGTCAGACCGAGGATCATCGTCTCCTGCGGCGAGGGCACATAGAGGCCGCGCTCGAGCCAGACCGATTGTACCAGCTTGCCGCGCCGCGCCATGTCCTCGGTGAAGGATGTCAGGCGCGACAGGGATTGCTCGACGCGCTCGACCCGGGGCGCGACGAAGGTGCCGGAACCGTGACGCTGGATCAGCACGCCCTGTTCGACCAGGTTCTGCAGCGCCTTGCGCACGGTGACGCGCGAAATATCGGCCTTCATGGCGATGTCGCGCTCGGAAGGGAGCGCGTCGCCTGCGGCCAGGACACCGTCCCGCACGGCTTCCTCGATCGATTTGCGCAATTGCAGATAGAGCGGCGCGTTGCTGCCCTTGGCATCGGCGAGGGAGCGGAAGATGAGGTCGACGGCGTCACTCATGGCTTGCCTTTCCAAGCCGAATTCCCGGGCCTGCTCCCTGTAGGAGGGCAAGAGTTCGGCGTGACTCAACTGCCTGGCGATCATGGCTGCATCAGTCCCTGTTTGCCATCCGACAATGACCGCTCGAGGCCGAATAATCGGGCAGCCATGGATACTGCGCCGCCCAACGCGTCCTGCAGAGGAGGCACGAGCCGCTCCCGGTGTTTCGGGGGCAGGCGAGGTCCGACCAGCGTTGCCAGGCCGCCCAATAAGCAACGGGGCGTCGCGTTGGCAAGCGCAAGGGCGTCCAGGGAAGCCTCGACCGCCGAGACGGCCCTCTCGACGATCCTGTCCGCCGCTGGATCTCCGCGCTCGAGATAGTCGAAGACCATCGGCGCGAAAGTTCCGAAATCACGGGGCTGAGCGGATTTGGTGAACTCCACGATCGCCTGCGGATCGTTGCCATGCGCTGTCAGAACGGCATCCAGGAGGGAGGTATGGGGGGCTATGCCGTCATGGGCGAGCAGTGCCTCCTCGAGCAGGTCTCGTCCGATCCTGGCGCCGCTGCCCTGGTCACCGAGCAGGAAACCCCAGCCGCCCAGGCGGCGGATCTCGCCCGACTGACGCGCCAGATAGTGGCTGCCCGTGCCCAGGATGCCGATGGCGCCGTCTCCCGCGCCGATCGCGCCTTCCAGGGCGATAAGCACGTCGGACTCGATCAAGCAGCGGCGAAAGGGCAGCCGAGCCCGCAGTTCGGCAGCATAGGTTCCGATATTGGCGCCCGCCAGGCCGAGCACGACGGGTGTGTCGGGAATATGGGCCGGATCCTGGCCGGCGGCGGCGAAGGCCTGGCCGACGGCTACCATGATGCTCTCGCAGGCCCCGTTCAAATCCGTGCGGATATTGGCCGACCCGGCCTTGGCGCGGCCGATGATCTGGCTTTGGGCTGTCGCGAGCGCCGCCCTGCAGCTCGTGCCTCCACCATCGACGCCGAGGATCATCATTGCTGTGTTCTCCCTATGCAAAGACAATACCAATAAGCTACCACTCGTCAAGAGGTGTTCTGGGCAAAAAATTTAAACTAAGTTAAAACAGATACTTATGCGAAATGTGATGCTTCATCGAGAAAAGTTATGTGAGGTCACTGGACAAGTGGTATTTATTTGGTATTGTCCGGCCTATCGGGGAGGTGGGGTCGGACCTAGGCCGGCGCTGCCGAGCGGAGGCCTGCGGGCATGCAGGTTCTTCGGGTCTCCGGGCAGCAGGCCAGTTGCCGGCCGGAAAGGCTGCATGAGCGGCGCATCCCGGCGGGGGCTGGGTACCGCAAGGTCGACCAGAGCCGGCCCAGGCAGTGGCCGGTACAGGGAGGAAGACGGATGAAGAAGCGACTTTTGACGGCCCTATTCCTGGGCACTACTTTTCTCAGCGCGACGGCCGCCTGGGCCGAGGACGCTACCCTCACCATCGAAAGCTGGCGCAATGACGATCTTGCCATCTGGCAGGAAAAGCTGATCCCTGCCTTCGAGAAGGCCAATCCCGGCATCAAGGTGAACTTCACCCCGTCGGCGCCGCCGGAATACAATGCCGCGCTCAACGCCAAGCTCGATGCCGGCACCGCCGGCGACGTGATTGCCTGCCGTCCCTTCGATGCCTCGCTCGAGCTCTACAAGAAGGGCCAGCTGACGGATCTGTCGACCCTGCCGGGCATGGACAATTTCACCGACACGTCCAAGTCTGCCTGGCAGACCGACGACGGCAAGACCACTTTCTGCGTGCCGGTCGCCTCGGTGATCCACGGCTTCATCTACAACAAGGAAGCCTTCGACAAGCTCGGCCTCAAGCCGCCGCAGACCGAGGACGAGTTCTTCGCCGCCCTCGACAAGATCAAGGCGGACGGCACCTATGTTCCGATGGCGATGGGCACCAAGGATCTGTGGGAAGCCGCCACCATGGGCTACCAGAACATCGGGCCCAACTACTGGAAGGGCGAGGACGGCCGTCTGGCGCTGATCAAGGGCACCCAGAAGCTGACCGATGCCGATTGGGTCGAGCCCTTCGTCACGCTGGCCAAGTGGAAGTCCTATCTGGGCGACGGCTTCGAAGCGCAGACCTATCCCGACAGCCAGAACCTGTTCACGCTCGGCCGTGCCGCCATCTATCCGGCCGGCTCCTGGGAAATCTCCCCCTTCGGTGCCCAGGCGCAGTTCAAGATGGGCGCTTTCCCCCCACCGGTGCGCAAGGCCGGCGATACCTGCTACATCTCCGACCACAACGACATCGGCTTCGGCCTGAACGCCAAGAGCAAGAACCCGGAAGCGGCCAAGAAACTGCTGGCCTGGATCGCCTCGCCGGAATTCGCCACGCTCTACGCCAATGCTTTGCCGGGCTTCTTCAGCCTCGCCAAGAGCGAGGTGAAACTCGACAATCCGCTGGCGCAGGAATTCGTGTCCTGGCGTAACAAGTGCAAGTCGACGATCCGCTCGACCTACAAGATCCTGTCGCGCGGCACGCCCAATCTCGAAAACGAGACCTGGGTGGAATCCGCCAATGTGATCAACGGCGTAGACACGCCGCAAGCAGCTGCCGAGAAGCTCCAGAAGGGGCTCGACAGTTGGTATAAGCCGGCTAAGTAAGTTCGGCTCGGCCGCGCCTCGATGACGGCGCGGCCATCCTCCCCCTCATCGCCATCTCCGACAACAGCAACGCACATGCGAGGATTGCTGCAATGTCTCTCGAAGATTCACCAAGTAGAAAAGCGTTCCGCTGGCACATTCCGGTTTTCCTGGCGCCGGCCGTCATCATCTACACGCTCGTGATGATCCTGCCGCTGATCGGTACCCTGCAGCTTTCGCTGTTCCGGACCGTCGATGGTGTGTCGAATTTCGCGGGACTCGACAATTTCCGCACGCTGTTCGGCGACCCGCGCTGGGCCTCCAGCTTCTGGAACGCCCTGCGCAACAATTGCTGGTTCTTCCTCATCCACATGGTGGTGCAGAACCCGATCGGCGTCGTGCTGGCGGCCCTGCTCTCCCATCCCAAGCTGCGCTTCGCCGCCTTCTACCGCACGGCGATCTTCATCCCGACCGTGCTGTCCTTCGTGATCGTCGGCTTCGTGTGGAAGCTGATCCTTTCCCCGCTCTGGGGCGTGGCACCCTCGATGCTGGACCTGATCGGCCTCAAGAGCTGGTTCACGCCGCTGCTCGGCAAGGAAGCCTATGCGCTGACCACGCTCGGCCTCGTCTCGGTCTGGCAGTTCGTCGGCATCCCCATGATGCTGATCTATGCCGCGCTCTTGTCGATCCCCGACGAGGTGATCGAAGCGGCCGAGATGGACGGCATTACCGGCATCGCCCAGTTCTGGAAGATCAAGCTGCCGCTGATCCTGCCTTCGATCGGCATCATCTCGATCCTCACCTTCGTCGGCAATTTCAATGCCTTCGACCTGATCTATTCGGCGCAGGGCGCGCTGGCCGGGCCGAACTACGCCACCGACATTCTCGGCACCTTCCTCTACCGCACCTTCTTCGGCTTCCAGCTGCAGCTCGGCGATCCGAACATGGGCGCCACCATCGCCTCCATGATGTTCTTCATCATCCTGGCCGGCGTGTGCGTCTATCTCTTCGCCATCCAGACACGGCTGCGGCGCTATCAGTTCTGAGGAGATCGACATGAGCAAAGCCACGCACTCTCCGGCCCGTTCGATCGCAGCCCATACGGTGCTGATCACCTACACCGTGATCGCCCTGTTTCCGGTGATCCTGATCCTGATCAACTCCTTCAAGTCGAGGGACGCGATCTTCCGCTCGCCCCTGACACCGCCGGGGCCGGCGACCTTCGACGCCATCGGCTACAAGACCGTGCTCGCCCAGGGCGACTTCTTCCTCTACTTCCAGAACAGCATGATCGTCACGGTGGTCTCCCTGTTCTTCGTGCTGCTGCTCGGCGGCATGGCGGCCTTCGCGCTCGCCGAGTATCGCTTCAGGGGCAACACGCTGATGGGGCTCTACCTGGCTTTGGGCATCATGATCCCGATCAGGCTCGGCACCGTCGCCATCCTGCAGCTTATGGTCGCCACGGGCCTGGTCAACACGCTGACGGCGCTCATCCTGGTCTATACGGCCCAGGGCCTGCCGCTGGCGGTCTTCATCCTGTCCGAGTTCATGAAGCAGGTCTCGGACGATCTCAAGAATGCCGGGCGCATCGATGGATTGTCGGAATACCGCATCTTCTTCCGCCTCGTCCTGCCGCTGGTACGGCCGGCCATGGCGACCGTCGCGGTCTTCACCATGATCCCGATCTGGAATGATCTGTGGTTCCCGCTGATCCTGGCGCCAGGCGAGAAGACCAAGACCATCACGCTGGGTACCCAGGTCTTCATCGGGCAGTTCGTCACCAACTGGAATGCCGTGCTGGCGGCGCTGTCGCTCGCCATCCTGCCGGTGCTGGTGCTCTATGTGATCTTCTCGCGGCAGCTCATCCGCGGCATCACCTCGGGCGCTGTCAAATAGAGCCTGGCGTCACGCCATGCCGCCCGCTTTGCGCGAGACGGCCCGGTGATGAGCCGGCTCAAGGTATCCGGTCGCTCAATCTGCGATGAAATTTTTTCGTGGTCCGCATCGAGCGGATGAAGAAGCGCGCATGCGCCCCACAGGCAAACTTCAGGGGAAGTATCATGGGTTCGCTGAATATCGAGAATGTGAAGAAATCATTCGGCTCGGTTGATATCCTCAAGGGGATAAACCTGGATGTGAAAGACGGCGAATTCGTCGTCTTCGTTGGACCGTCGGGCTGCGGCAAGTCCACGCTGCTGCGCATCATCGCGGGGCTGGAGGACACGACCTCCGGGGGCGTGAAGATCGATGGCCAGCGCGTCAACGACGTGCCGCCGGCCAAGCGCGGCATCGCCATGGTGTTCCAGAGCTATGCGCTCTATCCCCATCTCACCGTGCGCAACAATATGGGCCTTGGCCTCAAGCAGGCCGGCGAGGCGGCCGCCGAGATCGACAAGCGCATCAAGGCTTCCTCGGCCATGCTCGCGCTCGAGCCCTATCTCGACCGCCGGCCGTCCGAACTCTCTGGCGGCCAGCGCCAGCGCGTCGCCATCGGCCGCGCCGTGGTGCGCGAGCCCAAGCTCTTCCTGTTCGATGAGCCCCTGTCCAATCTCGATGCGGCGCTGCGCGTCAATACCCGCATCGAGATTGCCCAGCTCCACCAGCGCCTCAAGGCGACGATGATCTACGTCACCCACGACCAGGTCGAGGCCATGACCCTGGCCGACAAGATCGTGGTGCTGAATGCCGGCCATATCGAGCAGGTCGGCGCTCCCATGCATCTCTACAACGACCCCGACAACACCTTCGTCGCCGGCTTCATCGGCTCGCCCAAGATGAATTTCGTCGATGGTGCGCGCCTGGGCGAGAGCGTCAAGACGATCGGCGTGAGGCCCGAGCATGTCTCCGTCAGCCGCGAGGCCGGCGACTGGAAGGGCACGGTCGTTTATGCCGAGCATCTGGGTGCCGACACCTATCTCTACCTCGATACCGAGAAGGCAGGCTCGATCACCGTGCGGCTCTCCGGCGAGTATCAGGTCGAGCCGGGCGCCACCATCTACGCCACGCCCGATGCGACGAGGACCTTGCGCTTCGACGAGAACGGCAAGCGCCTGCGCGGCTGAGTGGCACGGTTCGGTGTGCCGGTCCCGCTCCGTCGCCATGCCGACGGAGCTGAGAAAACCGGCATACGGCCTCGCCGTCGTCTCTCGTGCATGTAGACAAAACATTTATTGTGGACTAGTTCGTCTATGCTTGCCATTTGACGGATGAATCCTGCAATGACCGACATCGTCGAAGATGCCCTGCCTCGCCTGATCGCAATGCGGCACGATCTGCATCGTCATCCGGAGATCTCCCGCGAGGAAGCCTGGACCTCGGCCTTCGTTGCCGAAAGGCTGACCGAAATGGGAATTCCCGTCCATACCGGCGTCGGCGGTTATGGCGTGGTCGGCGTCGTCGAAGGGAGCGGGGAGGGCCCCGGCGTGGCCCTGCGTGCCGACATGGATGCCCTCGCCATGGATGAGCACAACAGCTTCGGCCATCGCTCGCAGATCCCCGGCGCCATGCACGCCTGCGGCCATGACGGCCACATGACCATGCTTCTGGGGGCGGCGTCCTATCTCTCGCTGACCCGCCGTTTTCGCGGCACGGTCTATCTGGTGTTCCAGCCGGCGGAGGAGCGCTATGGCGGCGCCCAGCTCATGCTGGATGCCGGCCTGCTCGAGCGCTTCCCCGCCCGCAATATTTTCGGCCTGCACAATTGGCCGGATGTGCCGGCCGGCGAGGTGATCGTTCATGACGGCCCGGTAATGGCTGGGGCGGGGGAATTCACCCTGAAGTTCAAGGCGCCCGGCGGCCACGCCGCCATGCCGCACATGACCGGCGATCCCGTGCTGGCCGGCAGCCATTTCGTCACCGGCATCCAGCAGGCGGTGGGCCGGGCCGTCAATCCGCTCGAGGCGGCCGTCGTCACCGTCGGCTCGTTCCAGGGTGGCTTTGCCCAGAACGTGATTTCGCGCGAAGCCACTTTGGCCGGCACTTTCCGCGGCCTGCGCCCGGAGATCCTGGCCCTGTTGAGGGGGCGGGTCGAGGAGGTCGCTCAGTCCGCGGCCAGGATCGCTGCGACGGAGGTCGAGATCGGCTTCGACGAACTGCCGAGCCCGCCCGTGGTCAACACGCCGGCCGAAGCCGAGATCATGCGCCGGGCTGCCCGCACATTGCCCGGCAGTCCCGCCTTGCATCTCGGCGTGCCGACCATGGCGGGTGACGATTTCGGCGCCTTTCTCGAGCATCTGCCGGGCGCCTATGCCTGGATCGGCAATGGCCCATCGGATCGGAATGGCCGGCTTCACCAGCCCGACTACGATTTCAACGATGCCATCATCGGCACTGGCGTCCGCCTTCTTTCAGCCACGGCCGAACAGGCATTGTCGTAGACATAAAATCTTTTGTAGACTTTTTTGTTCTTGAGACCTACCGTTGCGGCCGGGATGGCGATGGCATGGCGAGCTTCATCGAGAAGCCGCGCCAACCGCCGCGATAGGGGATGACGCTTGGATCGGATGCCTATGGACAGCCTTCATCGCTATCGCCCGATCTGCGACGCCATCGCGGCACTGTTCCAGCCCTATGTCGAGGTGGTCCTGCATGAGCTCGCCACCGACAAGGCCGTCTACATCGCCGGCAATTTCTCCAAGCGCGTGCTGGGCGAGCCCTCGCTGCTGCACGAGGTCGATTTCGATAGCCAGAACCCGGTGATCGGTCCCTATGAGAAGGTCAACTGGGATGGCCGGGCCCTCAAGTCGATCACCGTCGTTCTGCGCGACGAGGCAGGCGCTCCGCTGGGCGCGATGTGCATCAATGTCAACGTCTCCGACTTCCACGCCGTGATGCAGACCTTGTCGGCGCTGGTGCGCGTGCCCGAGCCGCATTACCGGCCGGATGCCCTGTTCAAGGAAGACTGGCACGAAAGGATCAACGAGTTCATCCGGCAATGGACGCAGGGGCGCAACGTCACGATTTCCTCGATGACCCATGCCGATCGCAAGGATCTGGTCACTGCTCTTGCCGACAGCGGCGCCTTCAGCGGCAAGAACGCCGCCGCCTATATCTCGCGCGTGCTCGGCATGGGGCGCGCGACGGTCTACAAATATTTGAGAAACGAGAAATGATTAGCCTTTCGCTGGCCCAGCTCCAGGAGCTGGTTTCGATCGATGCCGCCGCCATCTCAGCCATCACCGATGCCTATGTCGCCGTCGCGGACGGCCGGGCCAATGTGCCGCCGGTCGGCTATCTCGGGCTGCCCGCGCAGAATGCCGATTGCCACATCAAATATGGCTATATCGCCGGCGACCCGATCTTCGTGGTCAAGATCGCTTCCGGTTTCTACGACAATCCCAAGCGCGGCCTGCCGTCGAGCAGCGGCATGATGATCGCGATTTCGGCCGTCACCGGTGCCACCGTCGCCATCCTCAACGATGAAGGCTGGCTCACCAATCTGCGCACCGGCATCGGCGGCGCCGTTGCCACCTTCGCCCTCTGCCGCCCCGACAGCGAAGTCTTCGCCGTGCTCGGCACCGGTACGCAGGCGCGCTTCCAGATCCGCGCCGCTGCGGCGCTGGCCAAGCGTCCCGTGCAGTTCCTGGTCTGGGGCCGTTCGGTGCAGAAGGCCCGCGAACTCGCCGACGAATTCGCCGGTTCGCCCATCGACGTCTCGGTGGCGGCCGATCTGGAAGAGGCCTGTCGCTCGGCCGACGTGATCATCGCTACCACGCCCTCGACCACACCCTATGTCGCGAGCGAATGGGTCACGCCTGGCACCCACATCACCGCCGTCGGAGCTGACGCCCCCGGCAAGCAGGAACTGGACCTGGCCCTGGTGGCACGGGCGGATCTGCTGGTCGCCGATCTCGCCAGCCAGAGCCTCGACCATGGCGAATTCGCCGCCGCCTTCCAGGCCGGCCTGTTCCGACAGGAGGACTGCCTCGAACTCGGCGCCATCCTGAACGGATCGAAGCCGGGGCGCGGTTCCAGCGACGCGATCACCATTGCCGACCTCACCGGTCTGGCCACCCAGGACATCGCCATCACCAGAACAGCCCTGCAGCGGGTGCCCGATCTGGTGATGTGAGGGGATTTTTCATCGACTGGGCGGCCTGTTGCCATGCCCGCAACCATTCGTTTTTCTAGAGGGGACTGCCGTGAAGAGAGTATTGTTGGTTTCGCTCGCTGCGTTGCTGAGCGTTTCGGCTGCGAAGGCGGAGAGCCTGCGCATCGCCTCCAGTGCGGATTTTCCGCCCTGGGAGTCCGTCGATGCCGCCAATGAGATCGTCGGCTTCGATCGTGACATCGGCAACGAGGTCTGCAAGCGCATCGGTGCCGACTGCAGCTGGGCCAACCAGGCTTTCGACGGCCTGCTGCCGGGCCTGCAGGTCGGCAAATACGATCTGATCATCTCGGGCCTGTCGATCAATGACGAGCGCGAGAAGCAGGTCGATTTCTCGGCACCCTACGCCGACGCGCCCAACAACATCGTCGTCGCCGCCGGTAGTCCCGTCGCCCAGGCCAAGGACACCAAGGCTCTCGAAGAGGGGCTGGCCGGCAAGGTGATCGGTGCGCAGACGGGCTCGACCCATGAGGCGGTGATCCGGGCCCATTTCAAGGATGCCGACGTCCGTCTCTATGACCGGGCCGAGCAGGTCGCCGACGATATCGTCGCCGGCCGCCTCGATGCCGGCCTGATGGAACGTTCCGCCTGGGAAGGCATGATGGCATCCCGCAAGGACAGCGGCATCACCATCGCCGGCCCGCTGATCACCAGTGCCGACTATGCCGAGTTCGGCCGGGGCCAGGCCATCGCCCTGAAGAAGGGCAAGGATGATCTGAAAAAGCGGATAGACGAGGCCGTCAACGCCATGCTCGCCGACGGCACGGTCGCCAAGCTTTCGGAGAAGTGGTTCAAATACGACGTCTCCTTCAAGAAGAAATGAGTGTAAGCGCCGGCGCCGCCGCGTAGCGCCTTGAGCCGATGGGATGCTTGCCCCCTCTCCCTAAAGGGGAGGGGGAGCGCCACTCCAGCGGGCTCCCGAAGCGAGATCCCTCCGATGTCCGTGGTTTCAACCTATCTTCCGCAACTCCTTCAGGGGCTTCTCGTCACCCTGCAGGTGGCCGTCGGCAGCTTCGTGGTCGGGTTCGTTCTTGCCGTGGCCGCCGTCTTCGCCTGGAGCTCCGGTCCCAGGCCCCTGCGCTGGCTGGTGGCCTCCTATGTGGCCGTCATTCGCGGCCTGCCGGAACTGCTGGTGATCTTCCTGGTGTTCTATGGCGGGACGGTGCTGCTCACCGGACTGGCGGGAGACTATGTCGAGGTCAGCGCGCTGGCGGCAGGCATCGCGGCGCTGTCCTTCGTGTCGGGCGCCTATCTGACCGAGATCCTGCGCGGTGCCTTGCAGACCATTCCTCCGGGGCAATGGGAGGCGGCGCGCAGCCTCGGCCTCAAGCAGGGCCAATTGTTCCGCAAGATCATCCTGCCGCAGATGTTCTCCCACGCGCTTCCCGGCCTTGGCAATCAATGGCTGGTCATCCTGAAGGAAAGCGCGCTGGTCTCCATCGTCGGGCTGGAGGAATTGATGCGCAAGGGCGTGGTGGCGGCCGGCGCCACCCACCAGCCGATGACCTTCTATCTCATCGTCGCGGCCCTTTTCGTCTTGATCACCACCGTCTCGACCGCCGTGCTGAGCTTCGGCAACAGCCGCCTGACCTGGATGCGATAGGAGGCGACATGTCCTTGGAAATGCTGCTTCGCGCCATTCCCGTCGTCCTGACCGGGCTCAAGCTGACGCTGCTGATCACCTTGGCTGCCTTTGCGGTCGGGCAGCTGGTGGCGCTGCCGGTCGCCCTGGGCCGGGTCTCGAAGTTCCGGCTGCTGCGCGGGGCGACCTGGCTCTACACCTTCCTGCTGCGCGGCAGCCCGCTCCTGGTGCAGCTCTTCATCCTCTATTACGGCCTCGCGCAGTTCCCTGCCGTGCGCAGCAGCGTGTTCTGGCCGATCCTGCGCGATCCGGTCTATTGCGCCATCCTGGCGATCGGCATTAATTCTTCGGCCTATGTCGCCGAGGTGATCACCGGCGGCATTCGCAAGATACCGGCCGGGCAGTTCGAGGCCTGCATCTCGCTCGGCCTGTCGCGCCGGCGTACCTTCATCGATGTCGTATTGCCGCAGACCTATCGGGCGATCTTTCCCTCGATCGGCAACGAGATCATCCTCGTGCTGAAGGCGAGCTCGCTGGCGAGCGCGGTGACCGTGATGGAGATGACGGGCGCGGCGCGGGCCTTTACCGCCAAGACCTATGCGCCCTTCGAAGTGTTCATCGTCGCCGGCCTCGTCTATCTCCTGGTGGGCTTCGTCTTCAGCCTCATCTTCCGGGTGAGCGAGAGTGCGTTGTTCCGCTCGACCGGCCTCGGTTCCAGCAAGGCAGCGGCGGCTGGCCGCCGGCCTGCGGAGGTGGCGTCGTGATCCAGGCCGACAATCTCACCAAATCCTATGGCCCCCATGCCGTGCTCAAGGGCGTCAGCCTGTCGATGAAGGCGGGCGAGCGGGTGGTGCTGTGCGGCCCGTCGGGCTCGGGCAAATCCACCTTCATTCGCTGCCTCAACGGCCTGGAGACGCGCAGCGGCGGTGATATCCGCATCGCCGGCCATGCCTTGGCGCGGGACTGCTCCAACGTGCTCGATCTCGCCGGCGAGGTCGGCATGGTGTTCCAGCAGTTCAACCTGTTCCCGCACAAGACGGCGCTCGAGAATTTGATGCTGGCACCCCGCCGTGTGCATAGGCTCGGCCGCAGGGAGGCGGCGGAACTCGCCATGGCGATGCTGGAGCGCATGCGGCTCGCCGACAAGGCGGCTTCCTATCCAGGCCAACTCTCCGGCGGCCAGCAGCAGCGCGTAGCGATCGCCCGGGCGCTGTGCATGTCGCCGAAGGTGATGCTGTTCGACGAGCCGACCTCCGCCCTCGATCCCGAAATGGTGAAGGAAGTGCTCGATGTGATGATCGACCTTTCGCGCGAGGGGCTGACCATGGTCATTGTCACCCATGAGATGGGCTTTGCCAGGAATGTGGCCGACCGCGTGGTCTTCCTCGATGGCGGCCGGATCGTGGAAAGTGCAGGGCCTCAGGCTTTTTTTGAAAATCCGCAACACGCCCGCACCCGGGATTTCCTGCGCCAGATCGCGCGGCATTGACCCGGCCTGGCGAGGCCTCGGCCAAGGAGAATAGTGTCATGAATCCAGACGTTCTGGCCTCGGCCGCCCGCTCGGTGCAGGCGCGACAGCGCATCAAGGCCCATATCTACGAGACGCCGCTGCTGCCGTCCCGGCAGATCGGCGCCGAAGCAGGCGGCCGGCTCTTCTTCAAGGCAGAGAATTTCCAGCTGACCGGCTCCTTCAAGATCCGGGGTGCCAGCGCCAAGATCTCGGCGATGGCGCCGGGCCGACATCTCGTCACCGCCTCGTCCGGCAATCACGGCATCGGTTCTTCCCAGGCCGCCCGTTCCTTCGGGCGGGACCTGACCGTGGTGTTGCCTGAGACGGTAGCCGCCGCCAAGCTCGCCCGCATCCGCTCCTATGGCGTGGAGACGCGGCTGCATGGTGCGGAGACCTGGTATGCGGAGCAGCACGCGCTCGAGCTCGCCCGCGACAAGGGGTATGAATATATCTCGGCCTATGACGATCCCGACGTCGTCGCCGGGCAGGGCACCATCGGGCTGGAACTCCTGGAACAGCACCCGGACATCGACAATGTCTTCATTGCCATGGGGGGCGGGGGCCTGATCAGCGGTATCGGCAGTGTGCTGAAGAGCTTCCTGCCCCGTGCGCGCGTCTATGGCGTCGCGGCCCGCAACTCCTGCGCGCTTGCCCTGTCGATGGCAGCGGGCAAGGTGGTCGAGACCGAGCATCTGGAGACACTGGCGGACGGCGTCGCCGGCGGGCTTGCCGAGGAGACGATCACGCTCGAGCTGGCGCGGGCCGTGGTGGACGAGACGATCATCTGCTCGGAAGAAGAGATTGCCGCCGCCCTCCGCGACCTCGCCTTCAAGGAGAACATGCTGGTGGAAGGCTCTGCCGGCCTGGCCCTGGCGGGGTTCGCCAAGGTCGCGGACGCCTGCCGCGACCAGGTCAACGTGGTGCTGCTGTGCGGGGCCAATTACGACCGGGACAAGCTGGTCAAGGCCGTATTCAGCTGAAGAAACGGCCCAATCCGTGGATCGAACTGGGCCGTTGATCGATTAGACGAAGGAACCCGCGCTGTGGGCGGCTGCGTGGGCCTGATTCTGCGTGACGGCCGTGCTGCCGCCCGCAGGCTCAGCCGATACCGACGTGAGCGTGATGGCGGTGACGGCGCTAAGAAATAGAAAAATAGACGTAATGATGATCTTCATTTCTGGAATCTCTTGAAAATATAGGGAGGCTATGCTTCCGAGGAGGAAGCTCCATGCTCCACGAGCGCGATGAAATTTCACGCAAGCTAAAAATTAAATATGATTTCGTTATTGAATAAGAATTGCACCGATCTCAACGCTGATCAGCGCATGCTCAAAACATGCGCAATGCGGACAGAAAGATCCGTGTTTCGCTGGCTATTTGGAGCCCTTGAAATCGGCGAGAACCCCCTTCCCCCGAAAGCCTCCTGATTCTCCATCGATGTTACTTACCGGTAACACCCAGGGGTGAAATAGTCAAGGCCGCAGGGACATGATGCGGATATTTCAAAGCCGAATGGAGGATAGGCCAGCGCAGACGGACGCCTTGATTGCGAGCAAAATCCTCAATGGCTCTCGACTCCTCCGAAGTGAAGATAGCCGATGGCCAGGCCGAAATGCCTCGGCATTTTCGAGGATCACCCAGGACTTCGGTCGTTCGAATGCCGACAGACTGCAGATCCGGCGCAAGCCCGGCGGTGCCAAGGCGTTTCCTCCGTCATATTTCCGCGAGAGCCAGACGGGGTGGCGTTCACCCCATCTGGCCTCGAGCGTCAGACGCGAGAACCGCTTAGCATTCGCGCGAGCGCAATGAGGATGCAGGCGCCGATAAAGCCCGCGATGAGGTAGCCCAGCCACCCGCCGAAGCCCACGCCTATCAACCCCAGCAGAAAGCTGGCGAGGGCCGCACCGACGATGCCAAGAATGATGTTCATGAGAACGCCGGTGTTGCTCTTCATGAACATCTCAGCCAGCCAACCGGCCAAGCCGCCGATAATGATCGCAGCGATCCAGCCAACTTCAGGACGATCCATTCCTTCACCTCCGCTTCTATCGGATTGTCTGGGATTTACGCCTTGTCGATGACCGATTTGACCGCGTCCTTGACCTTGCCTTTGGCCTCCTGGACCTCTCCTTTGGCTTTTTGAATCGCGCCTTCGGCTTCCATCTCCTGATTACCCACGGCCTTGCCGACGCCTTCCTTCACCGAACCCGCCACTTTGTTGGCGATACCCTTCACCTTGTCCGTTGTGCTGTTCACTCGGTTACTCCCTTGAATGCAGACCCCCAGCTCACAAACGCTGGTGTCCTTTCGAGGTTCCGTAGTGATTTTGGCTTATGGATTAATCCGCCGCAGTACGTGAGCGGTGGCAGCGAAATTGCCGCAATCGAGAGATAACAAAATCGAAACCATTCGATTCCTACCGTAATTAATCGTCAATTACAGAAGGAATTGACTGGATGGGTATGCGCCTCATAAGCGGAATTTTCGCCTTTTCCATGATAATCATCTTCATGGCTATGGTCTCTGGACATGCAGAAACCCTGGATACAGCATCCTTTTACGGTAGGGAGCTGAAAGGGCACCGTACCGCCAACGGCGAACGCTTCAATCCAGCCGGGCTGACGGCTGCCCATCGGACCCTGCCTTTCGGAACGACGCTGCGCGTTACCAACCTTAGGAACCACAAGAGCGTTGTCGTCCGCGTCACCGATCGAGGCCCCCATAAGCGTGGCCGCATGATCGACCTCTCCTATGGAGCGGCCAAGGCCGTCGGCATGCTCGGCATGGGCACGACGAGAGTTTCAGTCGCCAAGATTGCGGCGTCTTCCCAGGTCTCGGATAAGGGCAACTCGCCGCCAAGGCTCCCGCCTCGTCGACGATAGCCAACGGCTGCATGGACAGCAGCATCTTCACCCCCCTTGGCCTGGAGGGGTACCTTTGCGTCCGGGACTTTGTGCGACCGGCTTGCCCCAAGCGCGCAATGGCTACTTGACCATTGTTGCCAGGAGGATTTTGGAGCGGGCGATGGGAATCGAACCCACGACATTCAGCTTGGGAAGCTGACGTTCTACCTCTGAACTACACCCGCGCAGCGATTGCTGCGATCTTGTAGCCTGTTTCTCAGGGATGGATCAAGGCCGCCCCTGCTCTTTTCATTGAATGTGACAAGGCCCGGCTCAAGGCCGGGCCTGACGATCTCGCAACTATCGGCTCATTGCGCCGGGTCGCGGCGCCAGCCGCTCTCAGCTGTAGACCTTGAAGCGATCATTGTCGTTCATGAAGCTCTTCTCGGGGAAGGGCTGCTCGTTGGAGCCGAAGGGCATCTGGGCGCGCAGCTTCCAGGACTTGGGCACATGCCATTCCTTCTGCACGGCCTCGTCGACCAGCGGGGCATAGTGCTGCAGGCTGGCGCCGATGCCGTGCTCGGCCAGGGCCGTCCACACGGCGAACTGCGCCATGCCGCCGGACTGCTCGGAGAAGGCCGGGAAGGCGTCGGCATAGAGCGGGAACTGCTCCTGCAGGCTCTTCACCACGTCCTGATCCTCGAAGAACAGCACGGTGCCGGCGCCGGCGGCGAAAGCATCCATCTTGCCTTCGGTCGAGGCGAAGCTGTCGGCGGGCACGATCTTGCGCAGGATTTCCTTGGTCAGGTGCCAGAACTTGTCGCTCTGCTTGCCGAACAGGATCACGGCGCGCGAACTCTGCGAATTGAAGGAGGAAGGCACATGCTTGATCACGTCCTGGATCAGCAGTGAAATCTCTTCCTCGCTCTTGGGCAGCGTTTTGCCCAGGGCATATTGCGTGCGGCGGGTCTTGACGTGGTCGATAAAGGTCTTGGACATGAGAAGAATTTCTCTCTCAATGAAAATTTGCCAAAGCGGAAGAGGCGCCTGAATGCAGCCTCGACTGCAGATCTGCATGCCCTGAAATGGACATGCCGAAAACCTGCATAATCTCGATCGTTAGGTTCGATGAAATTGATATGTCGCTCGCGGTGACTGTCAGCCTCCGCTGTCAACGCCGGTCTCGGCCACGGCTTCCAGGCGGGCGGCGATCTCGCGACGCAGGGTCCGCCGCAGTTCCGCTGCCCGATAGCGTCGTTCCTCGGTCGGCCCTTTCACTTCCAGAACCGGTACGGCCGAGGGGCGGCCCTCATCGTCCACTGCCACCATGGTGAAATAGCAGGAATTGGTGTGGCGACGGGTGCCGGAGCGGATGTTCTCCGCTTCAACCCGGATGCCGACCTCCATCGATGTCCGCCCGGCATGGTTGATCGAGGCCAGGAAGGTAACGAGTTCGCCCACCTGGATCGGCTCCTTGAACATCACCTGGTCGACGGACAGCGTCACCGCATACTGGCCCGAGAAGCGCGAGGCGCAGGAGAAGGCGACACGGTCGAGCAGGTTGAGCAGTGCGCCGCCATGCACCTTGCCGCTGAAATTGGCCATGTCCGGTGTCATCAGCACGGTCATTTCGAGGCGGCGGCGATCCATGGCGTTTTCCCAGGCTAGGTTGCTCGCCGCCGAGTGTAATGGAGAAATCTGCAGGACCTCAAACGCACGCGGGATTTCCCGACATGGGGCCCAGGCATAGGCAATGGCTGGAAGCTTTTTTCGATCAGGTCTTGCTCACCGGCTGGGAACGCAAGCGGCCTGCGATGGAGGGATCCGCGCGGCGGCAGAGCTGCGGCGACAGGTCCTTGAGGATGAGCTCGAGATCGGCGACCGCCATGCTGCCGATCTCGAACAGGGCATCCCTGGTGCCACCGGTGCGATGGGCCGAGAACACCATGTTCGGCGTGGTCCGCATCGGATCGTCGGCCGGGACTGGCTCGACCGGGAAGACGTCGGTGGCCACACGGATATGGCCGCTGCACGCGGCCGCGATCATGGCCGGGAAATCGACGACCGCCGCCCGGCTCATCAAGAGGAAGGCCGAGCCCTTCTGCATGCGGGCAAAGTGCGGGGCGCCGATGAAATGGGCGTTTTCCGTGGTGGGGGCGGCGAAAACCACGACAAAGCGGCTGCGTTCCAGCAACTCATCCAAATCGGTTTGCCGGCAATCCAGCCGCTCGATCGTTTCCGCCGGCAGCCAGGGATCATAGACCCTGACCTCGTTGCGGAACGGGCGGATGAGTTCGCGGAATTTGCGGCCGAGATCCCCGAAGCCGATGATGCCGACCGGGGCGCCCTCGAAGCGGATGGTGTCGAGATTGGCTTCCAGGCCATAGGTCTCGGTGCCGGCCCGGAAGGCGCGGTCGGCGGCACTGATGCCGCGGGCGAGGTCGAGGGCGAGGCCGAGCGTGGCTTCCGCCACCGGGGCTGCGAAAGCGGAGGCCGGTGTCAGCACCCAGATGCCGCGCGCCTGGCAGGCGGCATAATCGATATTGGGCAGGAAATTGGTCTCGACATTGATGATGGCTTTGAGCCGCGGGGCCCGCTCGAGCCTTTCGGCGGACATTGCCGTCTGCCCGATGATGGCCACGGCATGGGGCAGCAGCGCCTCGATCTCGTCGTCGTTCATCGGCCTGGCCTCGCTGATGACCAGGCGTCCGAGGCGTTCGAGGCGGGCTCGCACCGATGGTGCCATGATCTGTTCGAGCGTACGCGGTAGGGGGTCGACGAGAATGACGGGCGTGGCCATGGCAGGTCCTGTGCACGGAAACCCGCAAAGCATGAAGGGTCGCGACGGAGTCTGCAATGGTCAGACCATAAGGGTTTGACGGCAGAGCCCGTGAATGCGTAAATCGGAATATGTACAGCGCCACCACGCGGCATATCAAAGTGACGGTCCGCCCCCGTTTCCTTGCCGAGGAATCGCGGCCGGCGGACGGGCGTTATTTTTGGGCCTATACCGTCGAGATCGCCAATATGGGCCCGGAAACGGTACAGCTGCGGTCGAGGGCCTGGGAAATCACCGACGAGAATGGTCGCCGCGAGGAAGTCAGGGGCGCCGGCGTTGTCGGCGAACAGCCCGTACTGGAGCCCGGCGAGCGCTTCGAATACACTTCCGGCTGCCCGCTGGGAACGCCGTCCGGCCTGATGGTGGGCACCTATTTCATGGTGGCCGACAGCGGCGAGACTTTCGAGGTCGCCATTCCGGCCTTCTCTCTCGACAGTCCCTACGCCAAGCGCAGCGTCAACTGAGGGTCGGGCGGCCTTAGGCCGGTATTCATCCTCCGATTTTGACCTAGTACGCCGAAAAGCGAAGTCTTTCCGTTGAAAGCAACAAGGAAGTGCTTTATATATCCGGCATGACCGGAAAGCCTGATGCCACCATGGTTTTCGTCCTGGCGCCGACCGCCGAAGATCGCGGCGCGCTGCAGGCGACCCTCGTCGCCTACCGCCAGGCGATGGCCATTCTCGACGGGACCAAGGGAGCCAATCTCGTCGCCCTTCACGAGGAGGCCTATGAGGAGATCCGCCTGAAGACGGGGCTGCCTTCGCGCATGGCGACCCTGGCCCTGCGCGATCACAGCCGGCGGCAGCCGGGCGAGGCGATCGACGACATTCCGCTCGATTCCAAGCTGTTCGCCGTGAAGGGGCCAGACAGTGTCAGCATCGCCACCATCGATGGCCGGGTGGTCATGCCCTATTCGGTGAGCGGCTATCACGGTGGCTGGGACGATTTCGCCGAAGCCCGCCTCGTCTTCGAAGGCCCGTCGCTGCGTATCGACGTCGGCGTGCAGGCCAGCATCCACCCTCAAAAGGAGACCCCGATGTCCAATGAAGGTATTCTCGCCCGGCTCGGGCGGGTCATCGCCGGTGTCGTCAACAATGCGGTCGATACGGCGGAAGCAGCCAATCCCACCGCCGTCGCCCAGCAGGCCGTGCGCGAGATCGGCAAGATCGCCGAAGAGGCGCGCGCCGCGCTCGGCGTCGCCGTCGCCGCCGGGCACCGCCTCAAGGCCAAGGCCGATGATCTCGATGCCGAGATCCGCGACCTCGACGGCAAGATCAGGGTCGGCCTCGAGAAAGGGCGCGAGGATCTCGCCCGCGCCGCGACCGGCGTCCAGATCGATCTGGAAGCGCAGCGCGAAGCGCTCTCCAAGGCGATCGCCGAGAATGCGGGGGAGATCGCGGAGGCCGAAACCACGCTGCGCAGCATTGCCTCGGCCCGGGCCGACGCCCAGAAGCGGCTGGAGGATGCCAAGCGGGCGGAGCGCGCCGCACCTGCCGCCGTGACGCCCTCGCAGCGCAATGATCAGCGGCTCGCCGACGCGCTGGCGGCGGTGGAACGCGTGACCGGCGTGCCGGTCAAGCCCACCACCGGCGCCGCCGAAGTCGAAGAGCTCGGCCAGTTGCAGCGCCAGGACGCGATCGAGGCGCGGCTCAGAGCCTTCAGGGATGGCCAGCGATGATGGGCAGCCTCGTCCAGCCGGGTACGGCACCTTTCTGGGTGGCATTGCTGACGGTGGTCGGCCTCGGTGTGGTCGAACTCGTCTCGATGCTGCTGGGCGCCTCCGTCTCGGCACTGCTCGACGACGGTCTTGGTTTTCATGCGTCGGGCGATCATGCGCCCGGCGACCATGATAGTGGCCTGCTCGGCGCCTGGGCTTCCTGGCTCAATGCCGGCGGCGTGCCCCTGCTGGTGCTGATCGTCATCCTGCTGTCCGCTTTCGCCGTGTTCGGCTTCGCCATTCAGGCGGTGGCCTCCAGCCTCGCCGGGCCATTGCCGGCCGTGATCTCGGTGCCCGGCGCACTGGCGGCCGCGATCCCCGCCACGCGCTGGCTGGGCCGGGGCGTGGGCAAGATCATCCCGCGCGAGGAAACCAGCGTGCTCAGCCAGGACGAGTTCATCGGCCTGACCGGCACGGTGACCATCGGGCCGCTCGACCAGGGCAATCCCGGCAGCGTGCGGGTCAAGGACCGCTACGACAATTTCCACGCCCTGCGTGCGAAAGCCGCGCCGGGGCATGTCATCGAGACGGGCGCGCTGGCGCTGATCGTGGATGGGGCCGACGGCCTCTTCCAGGCCATTCCCGCACCGCAGGCACTCGACAGCGACAGCAACAGGAGCTGAACCATCATGGACTTCTTCTCAGTGGGGCTCATTGCCGGAGTCATCGTGACGGCGATGGTCGTCATCGGCATCATCATGACGACGCTCTACACCAGGTCCACGCGCGACAAGGCCTATGTGCGGACCGGGCTGGGCGGCAAGAAAGTGGTGCTCGATGGCGGCTCGGTCATCCTGCCCATCTTCCATTCCTATTCCTGGGTGTCGCTGAGCACGCTCAGGCTCGAGGTCAAGCGCTCCGAATATGAATCGCTGATCACCAAGGACCGCATGCGTGCCGACATCACCGCCGAGTTCTATGTCCGGGTGAAGCCCGATGCCGAGAACATCGCGCTGGCCGCCCAGACCCTGGGCGATCGCACCAACGACGCGGATGCTCTCAAGACCCTGGTGGAAGCCAAGTTTGTCGACGGCCTGCGTTCGGTGGCGGCGACGATGTCGCTGCGCGACCTGCAGGAGCAGCGCGCCGAATTCGTCAAATCGGTGCAGGCGGCCGTGGCGCACGATTTGCAGTCCAACGGCCTGGAGCTGGAATCGGTCTCGCTCACCCGTCTCGACCAGACCGACATCAAGCATTTCAACCCGAACAACACGTTCGACGCCGAGGGCTTGACTGCGCTCACCAAGATCACCGAGGAGCGCAAGCGCGAGCGCAACCAGATCGTGCGCGACAACGAGGTCGAGATCGCCACCAAGGACCGCGAGGCCGCCCTCAGGCGCCTCACCATCGAGCGCGAGCAGCGCGATGCCGAGCTGACCCAGGAGCGCGACATCGCCAACAAGACGGCGGAAACCCGCGCCGAAACCGCCAAGGCCGAGCAATTGGCACGCCTGAGCCAGGAAACGGCCCGGCTCGATACCGACCGGGGCATTGCCGAGCGCGACGCCGAGGCGCGCCAGGCTCGCGAGGCGGCGCGTATCGGTGCCGAGCAGGGCATTGCCGAACGTGAGGCCGTCGCCCGCAAGATCACCGAAACGGCTCGCATCGACGCGGCGATCACCGTCGCCCGCAAGATCGAGGAGGAGCAGGCTGCCCGTGCCAAGGCCGATGAGGCGAAGGCAGCCGCCATCACCGCCGAGGAGCAGGTGACCACGGCCCGCGAGGTCGAGATCGCCGAGCGCGCCAAGCGCATCGCCGTGATCGATGCCCGCAAGGCCGCCGAGCAGGAGGCGACCGCCATCACCGTCAAGGCCGAGGCCGAGCGCCAGGCCGCCGAGAATCTCGCCGCCGCTACCAAGATCCAGGCCGATGCCGAGGCACAGGCCGCCAAGATCCGTGCCACCGGCGTGGTCGAACTGGGCGAGGCGGAAGCGCGGGCCGAGCGGGCCAAGAACGAAGCACGCAACGCATTGGCGGAAAGCGTCATCGGCTTCGAGCTCGCCAAGGCGCGTGTGGCGATCGTGCCGCAGGCGCTCGAACAGGCGATGAAGCCGATCGAGAAGATCTCGGACATCCGGATCTTCAGCGCGGGCGGGCTGGCCGGTGCCGTTGGCAATGGAGGAAACGGCGAGGCGGGCCATCCGATCGGCGATCTCTCCAGCCAGCTTCTCAGCTTCACGGCCCAGAAGCCCATTCTCGACGAAATCCTGGCCCAGGCCGGTTTCCGGGGCGCCGATCCGACGCAAGCGTTGCTGGCTGCATCGCTTGGTGGCGGGCACAAGGCGCCGGCTGCAAGCCGCAGCGAAGAGCCTGCGCGTCATACGCAGTCGGACGACACCAAGCACCACGATTGAGACTTGAACGTCGCGGAGCAATTTGCGGTATGGAAGCCAGCGCAAATTGCTCCGCCATTCTTCGGAGACGGGAAAAGCAACCGCTGCCGTGCCGCCTGGCCTGTCGGGATGTGGCTTCCAGCAATGCTCGCTCTTTCCAACCGGCCTGTCTTCACCTATGCAAGGTCGATTCCCGCCCCCAAACAGCCCACAGCCATGCACGGTAACGCTGCCCGATATATCGAAGTGAGGGTCTGGCCGCGTCTTCCTGTCGAGGAAATACGGCTGGAGAGGGAATGCCGTTGGCGGCGCCGGGAAGACGGCATGGCTTCCCCGCCGGACAAGTCCGGACATGGCATTGATCGAATGCCGTGATGCTGAAGTCTCCGCACGCCCTGTTGGACGAGGCTGTCCGGGCACATAAGGCCGGCCGGCTGGCCGAAGCCCAGTCCCTCTATCGCAAGGCCGTAGCCTTGCAGCCGACTAACAGCCCAGTGCTGCGGCTTTATGGTGTCTGCCTGCAGCAGCAGGGGCAGTTGAACCAGGCGATCGCGCAATTCCGTCGTGCCATTGCCGCCCAGCCGAGCAATGCCGAAGCCTGGCGCAATCTCGGCGTTGCCCTGCAGGACAAGGGCGACATGGCCGGCGCGGTCGAGGCTTACCAGAAGGCCATCGGCTGGCAACCGGGCTATGGGGAAGCCTTTCGCAATCTCGGCAATGCGCTCGCCGTTCAGAAACGCTGGAACGAGGCGGTCGTGGCGTATCGTGAAGCCCTCCGTCTCAAGCCGGATTATGCGGAAGCCCATACCAATCTCGGTGCGGCGCTGCTGGAAAAGGACGATATCGAGGGAGCCATAGAGGCGCATCAGCGTGCCATTGCCCTCATGCCCCGGTTCGTGCCAGCGCATAACAATCTCGGCTTGGCCCTGTTGCGCAAGGGAGCCTTCGAAACGGCTGTGCGGGTCCTCCGGCGGGCCGTTGCCCTGCAGGCGGATTATGCGGAGGGCCATAGCAACCTCGGTGCGGCCTATGACGCTCTTGGCCACAAGGAAGAAGCTCGTCATGCATTGCGGCATGCCTGCGAGCTGGCGCCCGCCAACGCACATTGCCTGCTCAACCTCGGCCTTCACCTGCAGCAGCATGGCATTCATGACGAAGCGCTGGCGGTCCACGGGCGCATCGCCGCACTGAAGCCTCGCAGCGTCGATCCCTATTTCAACATCGCCGGCATTCACGCCGCCAGGGGCGACCACGATGCTGCGCTCGTGGCCTTTCGCGGGGCCGTCAAGGCACAGCCCGCCGACGCCAATGCGCATCTCGCCCTGGGTTTCTATCTCCTTGGCCTCGGCGATTATCGCGAAGGGTTCAGTGAATATGAGTGGCGCCGCCGTACCGACGGCTATCGCACATTCGTCGGCGATCGGCCGGAATGGCGCGGCGAGGACATCGCTGGCAAGACCATTTTTCTCTATCATGAGCAGGGCCTCGGCGATGCCTTGCAGTTCTGCCGCTTTGCCCGGCTCCTCCGCAGGCGGGGCGCCGAGGTTCGCCTGGAGGTGCACCCGCCGCTGCGTGCGATCATCGCCGAGGCATTCCCCGAATTGTCGGTATTCGCCGCACCGGAAGAAGCGGGCTTCTTCGATGTCTACGCGCCCCTCATGAGCATTCCACATCGTCTTGGCCTGCCGCGCGAAGACATCGAGGGCCTCCCTTATCTGGCGGCCAGGCCCGATCGTGTCGAGACATGGGCTGGGCACCTGCCGGAGGGGTTCAATATCGGTGTGGTCTGGCAGGGCAATCCGCAAGGCGCCATCGACCGCGGGCGTTCGATTCCACTGATCGAGTTTGCGCCGCTGGCTCGGGTGAAGGGGGTCAATCTCATCAGCCTTCAGAAGAATTTTGGTCTCGATCAGCTCGATCAGCTGCCTGATGACATGGTGGTGCGGCGAATGCCGGCTTCCTTCGACGGCGGCAGCGATGCCTTTCTCGATACGGCAGGCCTGATGCAGAGCCTCGACCTGGTCGTGACCTCCGATACCTCCGTGGCGCATCTGGCCGGCGCCCTGGGACGTCCGGTCTGGCTCATGCTCAAATATGCGCCGGATTGGCGCTGGGGGTATGTGGGAAAGACGTCGCCCTGGTACGATTCGATGCGCCTGTTTCGGCAGGCGCGCCCGGGTGACTGGAGTTCACCATTCGCCCAGGCCGCCGAAAGCCTCGCCGCGTTGACCAGAGGAGCGTCATGACTGCCCCCACCCAGGCCCTGATTCCGGTGTCTTATGGAGAATTGCTGGATAAGATCTCCATCCTGGAGATCAAACAGGAGCGCATTGCCGACGCCGTGCGCAGGGCGCGCGTGAGCGACGAGCTTGGCTTGCTGCGGGTCGTCTGGCGGGATAGCGGACGCGAAGCCCCGGAGGTGCTGGCTGTCTATCGCGCCCTCAAGGACGTCAACCTTCGTCTGTGGGAGATCGAAGACGAAATCCGGGACCATGAGTCACGCAGGGATTTCGGATCCGGTTTCATCGAATTGGCTAGAGCGGTTTACAAGACCAATGATCGTCGATCGGCTCTGAAAGACCGGATCAATACACTGACGCAATCGTCCCTTTCCGAGCAGAAGCTCTATTCATCATATTGATTGCTTTTGCGTCTGACATTTGCGGTATATCGGTATTTCCTCAGCGTCGCTTGGCGTCCTGCGATTTTAATGGTCTCGCGATGATTATCTTTAAACGCGTTGCAATTTTTCGAA
Source organism: Labrys sp. E2SS-1L (assembly GCF_057073705.1). Lineage (NCBI taxonomy): Bacteria > Pseudomonadati > Pseudomonadota > Alphaproteobacteria > Hyphomicrobiales > Xanthobacteraceae > Labrys > Labrys sp. E2SS-1L. The sequence continues at coordinate 2,031,291 of NZ_CP172712.1, forward strand.
TATTCTCCGAAGTGTCGTGTTTTTGTTGCAGGTGTGTTGCTTAATTATCACGCGCATTCCCGAACCTGCGGAGGAATAAGTTATTTCATCATGACCGTCTTGCGAATTGCCTGACGAATTCAATAGCCTTGATCCCGCAATATTGGGATCTGTCACTCAAATGAATTATCTTGTTCGTGGTCTTCTCGGTTCCTCTTTCCTCGTCGCTGCCGGCCTGGCAATGAGCGGCCCGGCATCGGCGCAGCCGGTATCATCAAACCGTTCCGATGCCGTCGCGCCCGTCTTCAGCTGGCAGGGCTTCTACGCCGGCGTGATCGGCGGCTATGGCCATATGCATGCCGAGGGCAGTGCCGCCCATCCCGCCGGTCCCGATATCACGACGACCACCTTCTTCACCTCGGGGTCTGGAACCTTTACTTTCACCGACACCGTGCCGGGCGCGCCGGCGGATGCCGCGAATTTCAGCATGAACGACGAGAGCTGGTTCCTGGGCGCCGAGGCGGGCTACGATCATGATCTCGGTCCCGTCGTGGTCGGCGGTGTGGTCGACTTGGCGGGGTCGGGCATGTCTGGTCGTACGGTCGCGGGTGACAGCGCGATCAAGGTCGGGCTGGATTGGTTCGGTACCGCGCGCGTGCGCATCGGGCTGCCGATCGATCGGTTCCTGGTCTATGGCACCGGCGGCCTGGCGATCGGCGGGATCAAGACGGACCTGAGCACACCGCTCGGGGCGACGTCCGATCGCTTCACCAAGGTCGGCTGGGCGGCTGGTGCCGGCGTCTCCTATGCCGTGACGGAAAAGGTCGTGCTCGATCTCAGCTATCTGCATCTCGGGTTCGGCTCGCACAGCGTATCGGGTGCGGCCGGAAGGGCCAAGGTCAAGCTCTCCAACGATCTGATCCGCTTCGGGGTGAGCTACAAGTTCGATTGAGCGCGCGCCGGAGCCGGTCTCCGGCGGTCGCCGCCTCCGCGATGCTGTCCCATCAACGCTGCCATTGACAGCATCGCCCTCGCGCCTAATATATTTTTCGTCGAAACAGCCGCCCTCAAGCAGCAACCTTGGGGCGGCGTTTTGATTTTTTGGCCCAAGCGTTCTGCGATTTGGCGGCTTCGCCATCAATCGCAAGATGCGTCGGAACCAAGAGTTGGAACAAAGTGCTGTTTCGCCGAAGCGCGCTTTGCTCTTGTCATCATGATGTTCCAGGACTGTCTCAAACCTCTAGAATTGCCAACCTGAAAGCCACACCCGTGAACGCCTCCGTCAAACCTCAGCCGTCCCATGATTCCGCCCCATCGGCCATCCTGCCGACTTATGCCCGAGCGGACGTGGCTTTCGAGCGAGGCGAGGGCGTCTGGATGATCGGCTCGGACGGCGAGCGCTATCTCGATTTTGGCGCGGGTATCGCCGTCAATTCGCTCGGCCATGCCCATCCGCATCTGGTTTCGGCGCTGACCGAGCAGGCCCAGAAGATCTGGCATACCTCCAACCTGTTCCAGATGCCGGGCGGCGAGAAGCTGGCCCGCCGGCTGGCGGATGCCACCTTCGCGGACAAGGTCTTCTTCACCAATTCGGGGGCCGAGGCGCTCGAATGCGCCATCAAGATGGCCCGCAAATACCAGTCGGCCAACGGCCATCCCGAGCGCTTCCGCATCATCACCTTCGAAGGGGCCTTCCACGGCCGTACGCTGGCGACCATAGCGGCCGGTGGCCAGGCCAAATATCTCGAAGGCTTCGGCCCCAAGGTCGATGGTTTCGACCAGATCGCCTTTGGCGACCACGAGGTGCTGGACCGGGCGATCACGCCGGAGACGGCCGCTATCCTGGTGGAGCCGATCCAGGGGGAGGGCGGCATCCGCACCCTCCCGCAGGCCTGCCTGAAGGGCATGCGCCAGCTCTGCGACGCCAAGGGCCTGCTGCTGATCTTCGACGAGGTGCAGACCGGCGTCGGACGCACCGGCAAGCTGTTTGCGCATGAATGGGCGGGCGTGACGCCCGACATCATGGCGGTGGCCAAGGGCATCGGCGGCGGCTTCCCGATGGGCGCCTGCCTCGCCACCGACGAGGCGGCCAAGGGCATGACTGCGGGCGTGCATGGCACCACCTTCGGCGGCAACCCGCTCGCCATGGCAGTGGGCAATGCAGTGCTCGACGTCGTGCTCGAGGAAGGATTCCTGGAGCATGTCGCCAAGGCCGGCCTGCTGCTGCGCCAGCGTCTGGCCGAATTGAAGGACCGCTTCCCCGATATCATCGAGGAGATCCGGGGCGACGGTCTGATGCTGGGCTTGCGTACGCGCGTGGCGCCGGGCGAGTTCGTCGGTGCCCTCCGGGCACAGAAGCTGGTGGCCATTCCGGCCGGCGACAATGTCACGCGGTTGCTGCCGCCGCTGATCATCTCGGATGAGGAGCTTCTCGAAGGCGTGCGCCGAATCGAGGCTGCCTGTGTCGCCCTCTCGCACAAGCTCAAGGCTGCCGGACATTGACGATGTTGAAGCATTTTCTCGATCTTTCCGATCTTCCCACCCAGGACCTGCGGGCCGTTCTCGATCTCGCCGCTTCGATCAAGGCCAAGCGCGTGAAGGGCAAGGTGGCCGGCGAACGCCCGCTCACCGGCAAGGTGCTGGCCATGGTGTTCGAGCAGCCCTCGACGCGGACCCGCGTTTCCTTCGATGTCGGCATGCGTGAGCTTGGGGGCGAGACCCTGATGCTGACCGGCGCCGAGATGCAGCTCGGCCGCGGCGAGACCATCGCCGACACCGCGCGCGTGCTCTCGCGCTATGTCGACGCGGTTATGATCCGCATGCTCGACCATGCGGCGGTACGCGAGCTGGCGGCCAACGCCTCGATCCCCGTGATCAACGGCCTCACCAAGCTCTCCCATCCCTGCCAGATCATGGCGGATATCCTGACCTATGAGGAGCATCGCGGCCCGATCAAGGGCAAGACGGTAACCTGGACGGGCGACGCCAACAATGTGCTGACTTCCTGGATCGAGGCAGCGCAGCGCTTCGACTTCACCATGCGTGTCGCCGCGCCCCAGGATCTTTCGGTGCGCAAGGAGGTCGCCGACTGGGCCCGTGCCAACAAGGCCCGGCTGGAAATCGGCACCGACCCGCGCGAGATGGTCGAGGGAGCCGACTGCGTCGTTACCGATTGCTGGATTTCGATGGGTGATTCCGAAGGCTATCGCCACAATCTGCTGCGGCCCTACCAGGTCAATGCCAAGCTGATGGCGCTTGCCAAGCCCGACGCCCTGTTCATGCACTGCCTGCCTGCCCATCGCGGCGAGGAGGTGACGGACGAGGTGATCGACGGGCCGCAATCGGTGGTGTTCGACGAGGCCGAGAACCGCCTGCATGCCCAGAAGGGCGTGCTCGCCTGGTGCTTGGGGCAGGCTGCGGCATGAGCGAGCCCCATCTGATGGAAGACGATCACATCCTGCCCTTCCAGGCCGAGGGCCTGGACGTGCGGGGCCGTGTCGTCAGGCTCGGCCCTGCCATCGATACCATTCTGCGCCGCCACGATTATCCCGCGCCGGTGTCGCGCGCGCTCGGCGAGGCGACGGCCTTGGCGCTGCTGCTCGGCACTACGCTGAAATTCGACGGCCGCTTCATTCTGCAGACCCGCACGGACGGGCCGGTGCGGATGCTGGTGGTCGATTTCCAGGCGCCGGACCGGGTGCGGGCCTGCGCCACCTTCGACAAGGAGGCCGTAGCTGCCGCCATCGACGCGGGCAAGACCAGCACGATCGAGCTGCTCGGCAGCGGCCATCTTGCCATGACCATCGACCAAGGGCCGGACATGGCGCGCTATCAGGGTATCGTCGCCCTGGAGGGCGAGAGCCTGGAAGCGGCGGCGGACCAGTATTTTCGCCAGTCCGAGCAGATTCCCACCCGCGTCCGCCTGGCCGTGGCCGAGAATTACGTGGCCGGGGAGGGGACGAGCTGGCGCGCGGGCGGCATGATGATCCAGTTCCTGCCGTCTTCGCCCGAGCGCATGCGCATGGCCGACCTGCCGCCGGGCGACGCGCCCGAGGGTGCCGAGGTGATGCAGCATCGCGAGGACGATGCCCAGGAGGACGATTCTTGGGTGGAAGCCAAGCTTCTGATGGGCACCGTGGAGGATCACGAGCTCACCGATCCGAACGTCTCAGCCGAGGAACTGCTCTATCGCCTGTTCCACGAGCGCGGAGCCCGAGTGTTCGAGAGCTCGGCCATCATCGAGAAATGCCGCTGCTCGCGCGAGGCCGTCACCACCATGCTGCGCAATTTCTCGCAAACCGATCGCCGAGACATGGTCGCCGACGACGGGTCGATCACGGTGACCTGCGAGTTCTGCAACGCCCGCTACGAGTTCGACAAGGCCGAGACGGAAGAACTGGTGAACGCCTGATCCTGGGAGCGCGGGCCTCTTGCCCGCTCTTCCTTTCCTTGCTCGCGCCGTTTTCAAGAGCGGGCAGGATGCCCGCGCACCCGGAAATCTCATGCCCGCACGTTATACCCCTGCCGAACTCACCGCCAAGCTGGTCTCCTTCGATACGGTCAGTTCCCGCTCCAATCTGGCGCTGATCGATTTCGTTGCCGATTACCTGGCCGGACATGGCGTCGACAGCATCCGCCTGCCCAATGCCGCCGGCGACAAGGCTGCTCTGCTTGCCACCATCGGCCCAACCGATCGGCCGGGGGTGGTGCTCTCCGGCCATGTCGACGTGGTGCCGGTGGAGGGCCAGGCCTGGACGGCGCCGGCCTTCGAGGCGCGACTGGAGGGCGATCGCCTTTATGGCCGCGGCACCTGCGACATGAAGGGCTTCGTTGCCACTGCGCTTGCCCTTGTGCCCGACTTCCTGGCGATGAAACTCAAGGCGCCTATTCATATCGCCATCTCCTATGACGAGGAAATCTCCTGCCTCGGCAGCCTCGACATGATTGCCCGCTTCGGCCAGGACTTGCCTTTGCCGCGCGCCTGCATCGTCGGAGAACCGACGCTGATGGAGGTGGTCGATGCGCAGAAATCGCTCGCCGGCTACCTTACGCGCATCACCGGCCGCCCAGCCCATTCGGCCATGCCGGCCCTCGGCGCCAACGCCCTGCATGCGGCCGCCCGCATCATCAGCCATCTCGACGATATCGCCGACGAGCTGCAGGCGGCGGGCGATCCCTCGGGTCGGTTCGAGCCGGGCTATTCCACGGTGCAGGCCGGCCTCATCCAGGCCGGCAAGGCCATCAACATCGTGCCGGACGAGGCGCGCATCGTCTGGGAATGCCGCGGCCTGCCCTCCCTGCCGGTGGAGTTCGTACCGGACCGGATCCGTGCCTTCAGCCAGGAAGTCGTGCTGCCACGGCTGAGGCGCAACGCACCCGAGGCGGATATCGTGACCGAACTCGACGTGGCCGTGCCGGCGCTCTCGCCCGAGCCCGGTTCCTATGCCGAGACGCTGGCCCTGCGCCTTGCCGGGCGCAACCATACCCAGGCCGTTTCCTACGGCACCGAGGCCGGTCATTTTCAACTCGCCGGCATTCCCACCGTGATCTGCGGTCCGGGCTCGATCAAGCAGGCGCATGGCGCCGATGAATGGATCGCCCTGTCCGAGCTCGAGGCCTGTGCCAGCTTCCTCAAGCGGCTCGGCCAGACGCTGGAGGTTTGAGGCGATGTTCTACGAGCCGCGCAAGGGCGACCACGGCCTGCCCCATGATCCGTTCAAGGCCCTGGTGACGCCGCGCCCGATCGGCTGGATCACCACGATGTCGGCGGCCGGAGCCATCAATCTGGCGCCGTTCTCCTTCTTTAACGCCTTCCAGTCGCGGCCACATCTGGTCGGCTTCGCCGCAGATGGCCGCAAGGACAGCGTCGTCTTCGCCGAGGAGACGCGTGAATTTGTCTGCAATCTCGTCACCGAGGATTTGATCGACGCGATGAACGCCACCTCCGCGAGGTTGCCGCGCGGCCAGAACGAAATGGAGTACGCCCGGCTCGAAGCCGCGCCCTCGCGCCTGGTGAAACCGCCGCGCGTGGCGCGTGCCGCCGCCGCATTGGAGTGCCGCTGGACCCAGACGATCCATCTCGTCGACGCGGAGGGCGCGCCGAGCGACGCCTGGCTCGTGTGCGGCGAGGTGGTCGGCATCCATGTCGATGACCGCTTCATTCGCGACGGCCGCGTCGATACCGCTGCGATGCGCGTGGTCTCGCGCCTGGGCTATCGGGACTATTCCGTAGTGGAAAGCACGTTTGAACTGGAACGCCCGACCTAGCGGCCGCTTGCATCTCCAGTCGTCGGAGGTAATTGTTACCTCTCTATAGTGACGGATCTTGGGGCGGGCGCTGGTATGATCAGGGGCCGACGCAAGATGTCGGTTGCGTTGACGTCGATCCAGTTACGCCACAAGCGGAGGCTCCATGCTCAAGGAATTCAAGGAATTTGCCCTTAAGGGCAATGTCGTCGATCTCGCCATCGGTGTGATCATCGGTGCAGCGTTCGGTCTGATCGTCGCGTCATTGGTTGATGACATCATCATGCCGATCATCGGCGCAATCACGGGCGGGCTCGATTTCTCGAACATGTATGTCGGCCTGAGTTCCAAGGTCCCCGAGGGCGTCTCGCTCGATGATGCCCGTAAGGCCGGTGCCGTCTTCGCCTATGGCAAGTTCATTACCGTCACCGTCAAGTTCCTGATCATCGCCTTCGTGCTCTTCCTGGTGGTGAAAGGCATCAACCGCGTCAAGAATCTGAAGCCTGCGGCCGAGGCAGCCCCTGAGGCGCCTCCTCCTCCGCCGGCCGATATCCAGCTGCTGACGGAAATCCGCGACCTGCTCGCCAGACGATAAGCTCATTATGCGGCGGCCTTTTCCGCAAGGCGGAGAGGCTGCTTGCATTCATGCATGCCGGCGATGGAAACCATTCCAAGTTTTGGTTTCTGCCGCTCGCACGGATGTCATAAGGTCCGGCATTCCCATTGCAAGGATGATGCCGTGACTGCCGCCGTCGAGACGATTCCCGCCGCCCCCTCCTTCCTCGATGGCCTCAGGCCGGAAGCGCTCGGCGCGCCGGAAAGCGGCATCGTCGAGGTGATGAATTACGGGCGTACGCGCCAGGGCATGATCCCGCTCTGGGCCGGCGAGGGCGACGTGCCGACGCCGGCTTTCATCACCGTGGCGGCGACACGGTCGCTGGCGGCCGGCGAAACCTTCTATACCTGGCAGCGCGGCATCCCCGATCTACGCGAAGCCTTGGCGCGGTACCACACCAGTCTTTTCGGCAAGCCATTCTCGGCCGATCGCTTCTTCGTCACCCAGTCCGGCATGCACGCGATCCAGACGGCGGTTCGCCTGATCGCCGGCGTGGGCGACGAAGTGATCGTGCCGACACCGGCCTGGCCGAATTTCGCGGCGGCCATCGGCGTGGCCGGCGCCAAGCCGGTGATGGTGCCCCAGATCTTCACCGAGCAGGGCTGGAAGCTCGATTTCCAGCGCCTCGCCGATGCCATCACGCCGCGCACCCGCGGCATCTTCATCAATTCGCCGTCCAATCCCACCGGCTGGGTCGCCACCGCGGAGGATATCGCCTTCGTGCTCGATCTGGCGCGCCGGCACGGGTTGTGGATCTTCGCCGACGAGATCTATACCCGCTTCCACTATGCCGGCGGGCGCGCCCCTTCCTTCCGCGACATCCGTACGCCGGAGGATCGCATCATCTTCACCGACACCTTTTCGAAGAACTGGGCGATGACCGGCTGGCGCATCGGCTGGATCGAAGCGCCGCCCGAGCTCGGGCAGACCATCGAGAACCTCATCCAATATTCCACCTCGGGAGTCGCCACCTTCCTGCAGCGTGCCGGCATCGCGGCGCTGGAGCGGGGCGAGAGCTTCGTCGAGCATCAGATCGCCCGTGCCCGCCAGGGCCGCGACATCGTCATCAGCGGCCTGAGTGCCACCGGCAAGGTGCGCTTCGCCCCGGCGAGCGGCGCCTTCTATCTGTTCTTCTCCGTCGAGGGGAAACCGGATGTGCGCCGCCTGGGGCTCGAAATCGTCGACCAGGCCAATGTCGGCCTCGCGCCCGGCACGGCCTTCGGGGCCGGCGGCGAGGGCTTCATGCGGCTGTGCTATTTGCGCAGCCCCGAGCAGCTCCAGGTCGCCACCCAGCGCCTGGTCGACTGGTTGGAGAAGATCTGAGGAGCGCAAGAGGCGGACAAGATGTCCGCGGTCCCAGCCGCGCCGTTCCTGCGTGACCTCGGCAAGGTTTGCGCTGCAACCGCCAAGGCTGGGACCGCGGACGTCCCGTCCGCCTCTTGCTTTCCCACAAGTCCGGCGCTTCCAGGAGGGGACGAGAGGTCCGCTCTTGCCGGATTTACGGCTTGGCGCCGAGCCGCGACAGGCCGCCCTTGGCCGGCTTGTTGGCGGGGTCTAGTTCCAGCGCCTTGTTGAAATCGGCGATGGCATCGTCTCGCTCGCCCCGGCTCTCATGGATGCGTGCGCGTGTGACGAAATAGTCGGTCACGTGGCTATCGGCGGCGATGGCGGCGTCGGCATCGCGCAGCGCCTCGTCATAGCGATCGGCGGCGAGATAGGTCAGGGCCCGTTCGTTGAGGGTATCGGGCTTGTCCTTGGTGAGTTCCAGCGCCTTGGCAAGGTCCGCGAGGGCATTGTCGTAGTCCCCGAGTTCGCGCCAGATGATGCCGCGCGAGACATAGGCCTGGTCGCTGCTGGGCTGTTCGCGGATGGTCTCGTCATAATCGGCCATCGCCTCGTCATAGCGATGCAGGGCAGCAAAGAGCTGTCCGCGTTCCAGGCGGGCGGACGGGAAATTGGTATCGAGCGCGAGCGCCTTGGTATAGTCGGCGATGGCGGCTTCGGTGTCGCCGAGCTGCCATTGCACGAAAGCGCGGCTGAAATAGGCGGAATCGAAATCGCTGTCGAGGTCGAGCGCCTTCTGCAGGTCTTCCAGGGCGCGGGTATAGTCCTTCATCTCGATGAGAGAGCGGGCCCTGGCGTAGAAAGCGTTCTTGTAGGTCTTGTCGAGCCGGATGGCCTGCGTGTAGTCGTCGATGGCGGCCATATGCTCCTCGAGGGCACGATGGGCATCGCCACGGCCTTTATAGGCCTCTTCCTCGCGTCCGTTGAGGGCGATGGCCGCATCGAAATCCTTGATCGCCTCCTCGTTGCGATCGAACTGGAGCAACGCGAAGCCCCGATTGACCAGCGGGAGCGCCGAGCGCTTATTGACGGCGATCACGGCGGCATAGTCGGCCAGTGCGGCATCCATCTCGCCGAGGCGGGACTGGGCGTCGGCCCGCGCGGTCAGGCTGGCGGCATCACGCGGCCGCAAGTCGAGTGCCGCGCTGAAATCCGCCACTGCCTTGCCATCGTCGCTGTTTTCCGCATAGGCCTGCCCGCGCCGGAAATACACCAATGCCCGGGTCGATTTGGCCAGTTTCCGGTCGAGCAATTGCGTGCACGCGGGAATGCGCTGCTCGGCCGCTCCTTTCGAGCAATCCCTGTCGGCGCTGTCGGCGAGAGCGGGCGTGCCGGCGCAAAGAGCAAGCAGGACAAGGGCGGGGCGCAAAAGGGCGGTCATACCGGGCACGGTTCCACTGACGGGGCGAAAGAAAAAAGATGGCACAGCCTCTAGACCAAGCCGTGGCAGCTGGGAATGGCAGAACTGTGATCTTTCCCCCTCTTAAGCCTACTGGGGCCACGCCCTTGTGAATTTCGACAAACCTGTGTTATCGATTTAGCGTCATTTGGCCGGACGACTGGGCCGGTGCGTCCATGCTCGAGCACGGCGCACGTTCAGGACACCCTCCCCAAATTTCGCAAAACCGGGCGGAGCACGGATTTCCGTGGGACGTCCATGCTTTGGAACGAAGTAAAGGACTATCTATGAGCACGGGAACCGTAAAATGGTTCAACACCCAGAAGGGTTACGGCTTTATTCAGCCCGATGACGGTGGCCGCGACGTGTTCGTGCACATCACCGCCGTCGAGCGTGCCGGTCTGCCCGAACTGCGTGAAGGCCAGAAGATCGGTTACGAGATCCTGACGGATCGCAAGACGGGCAAGGCGGCAGCCGGCAATCTCAAGGCTGTGTAACCCCGACAAGCATCTTCAGGCGGAGGGGTTACCGGTTCGCGTGAAGGCCATCGACGATAACAAGAATGGAGAGCCTGTCCGGATCGCATGACCGGAAAGTCCTCTCACCCAATCCCATTCAGAGGCGCGCTCCGGCGCGTCTTTTTTATTAGCTGCCGTTCCCGGCGCGCGGCGGCCTCACGAAAAGCTGAAGCATCTTACGATTTGATCATTTGTGGCGATGGGAGAGGCGTGACAGGGTTGTGTTAACCTTAGTTTCGCATGGTTGCAGGCAGATGGCTGTGTGCCACGCCGATACCGCCCTTCCGAAAGGCCGTTCTACATGATCCGACTTCTTGCGGGCCTATCCGGCCTCGCTGTGCTTGGCTTTGGGCTGGGTGTCTATCTGGGCGACGCCCCCATCCATCTGCCATTCCTTGCTCTCATCGTTGCCGGTGCCCTGCTCATGAGTGCCGGCATACCGGCGGCGCAGACACGCGTGCCTCTGGTCATGCGGTTTCTGATCGGATTGTTCAGTCTCGGATTTCTCGGTTTTGCCGTGGTCGTGTGGATCAAGGATGCGGGCATCGTGTCCGACGACGTCGCGGCCTATCTGCCGCAATCGGGGGCGGCGGTGATCTCTGCCATCCTGGTCATCCTCAACCTCGCGATTTGCTATATTCCGATGTTTCGCGAGATCATCGATCTGGCCGACCCCTATTTTGAGCCACATGATGGGCCGAAGGTGGTGCTTTTCGGCTTGCGACTGCGCGAGGACACCATAGGAAAGGTATTCCTAGGGTTCATTGTCATCCTAAATGTGCTTCAAGTCTATCTTACGGTAATATTCAGCTACTGGAACAATAGATTCTACACAGCTCTGCAAGATAAAAATCAGGAAGCATTCTGGGCAGAGTTGTTGTTTTTTGCTATCGCGGCGACATTCTGGATCACGCGCGGACTAACGGAATTGTTCGTGACGGAGTTTTTCAAGGTCCGGTGGCGCCGCTGGATGACAGACCGCTATGTCGGGCAATGGACATCGAACAAGGTGCATTATCGCTTGGCGATATCGGGGCATCAGTCAGATAACCCCGACCAGCGCATCTCCGAGGACGTTCGCGATTTCATAGACAAGGGTTTTGATTTTTATGTTCTGATTTTCAATACAATATTGACTTTGTATGCATTCATTTTGATCCTTTGGGGCATATCGAGTCAATTTACCTACAAAATTGGAGAATTCGATCTTGCCAACATTCCCGGATATCTTGTCTGGGGTGCGCTGATCGTCTCGCTCGTTGTGACGTTCGGATCCCATTTTCTGGGACGTCCCTTGGTTGGCTTGTACTTCCAGCAGCAGAAGCTGGAGGCCGATTTCCGCTATGCTCTCGTGCGGTTTCGAGAGAATACGGAGCAGATCGCATTGCTCGAAGGTGAGGATGTCGAGCGTGTCGGCCTCGCTCGCAATTTCCAGAACGTCTTCGGGAATACGATCGATATCATCGTTCGACGTATAAAGCTCGGCACGTTCAATCTGGCCTATAGTCAAGCCCTGGTCGTGTTGCCTTTCATATTTCTGGCGCCGGCCTATTTCTCAACGGCATCCATGAAGCTGGGATCCTTGACCCAGACTTCCGGCGCCTTCGGCAATGTCCAGGATTCCTTCTCCTTCTTCATCACCAACTATCGTGCGCTCGCCGAGTTCAAGTCGATGGTCGATCGCTTGACCCGGTTCGACAAGGCGATCAGGCAAGCCGAGGAGCAGGCGCGCGGCGGTATTGCCGTGGCCGAGACCGACCAGGTTTCGGGTATTTCGTCGCAAGGCCTCAGTGTTGCGCTGCCGACCGGGCAAACGCTCATACGCAACGCCGCATTGTCCTTTCCCAAGGGCACCAGCACATTGGTGACGGGCCCGTCCGGCTCGGGCAAGACCACCTTGTTCAGGGCGATCGCAGGCATCTGGCCGTTCGGGTCGGGGAAGATCGAGATTCCGGACCACGAGAATCTGATGCTGTTGCCGCAGCAGACTTATATGCCCCTGGGGACGCTGAAGGCCGCGCTGACCTATCCGCTGCCGCCGACGGCCTTCGACCAGGACGTCATCGAGGGTGCACTCAACGCGGTCGGGCTCGGCAATTTGATACCGCGACTCAATGCGACCGAGAATTGGGGTACCATTCTGTCCGGGGGGGAGAAGCAGCGCGTCTCCATCATCCGTGCTCTTCTGCGCAAACCCGCCTGGCTATTCCTGGACGAGGCGACCTCTGCCCTGGATGAGAAGTCGGAGGAGGAGCTCTATCGCCTGTTGGCGGAGAAGCTTCCGGGAACGACCGTCGTTTCCATCGGGCATCGCGCCTCGCTCGCAGCCTATCATGCCCGCCGGGTTGCGGTTGTCAAAGACGAGGGCGGTGGTCATCTCGAAGACCAGCCTCTCGCGAGCTTCGGTCAAGCTTGACGTATCGTCGGGCAGTCAAACAAAAGGCCGGCCTCGCGAAAGGCCGGCCTTTTTCAATCGCACTTTGCCGCCTGTTCTTACGCTGCCGGCTGGAACTTCATCTCGCCATAGGGGCCACGCAGGGTCAGCGTGTAGCCGTCATAGGACCAGTCGGTCGAAGTGCGCATCACGAACAGGAAGACCTGCTCGTTGTGCATCAGGCGGTCGGCGCATTTGCGCTTGCTGATGGCCACCGGGCCGATGGCCATGCGCTGGTCGGCGCGTGGAATGATGGTGGCCGACCAGTTGTTGCAGGCCGAGAAGCCCGTGCCGCGATAGCTGTCCGAGACCAGGATGGTCGGCCGGTCGTCCTTGAAGGTCTGATCCTTGTAGGAGATTGCCGCAAAGGTGCGGTTCATCGGGAAGGGGCGGGAGGCCTTGCTGTCCATGGGCTTGGGCAGAGTCGGCGGCACGTTGTTCGGCGGCACCGAGCCGAACATCGAACAACTCGTCAGGGTCACGGCCGACAGGGCGGCAAGGGCAAGGGAACGCAGAACGCGCATCAAATCCTCCGGTTCATTGCCGCGCACGATAGAGGCGGAGCTGAAAAATCGCAACGCGGCTTATACAGGATACACGGCCTGGAGAGAAAGATGTTCGCCGTCTTCGGACTGTATCCGCCGGAACAGGCCTACGTCGGTATGACAGTAGCGGTCTCAGCCCAATCTCTCGGTGATCTTGTCGATCAGGCTTTCACGCAGGGCGCGGTAGGCGTCGAGCTTCTGCTCGCGGTTGCCGCTGACGAGGCTGGGGTCCGGGGTCGGCCAATATTCGACGTCGGCGGCCAGGGTGCGCGTGAGGTCGAGCGCCTTGTGGTGGGCCTGCGGGGCGAGGGTGATGATCAGGTCGAAGTTCAGTCCTTCCAGTTCTTCCAGATCCTCGAAGCTCTGGGGGCGGTGCTTGCCGAGCGAAATGCCGATCTCGTCCAGCGCGGCGGCGACGAAAGGATCCGGCTCGCCCGGGCGCACGCCCGCCGAGCCGAAAAAGATGGAGCGACCGAAATAATAGCGCCCGATCGCCTCCGCCATGGGCGAGCGGACGACATTGTGCGCGCAGGCGAACAGGACCGACTGTGGACGGCGGCCCTCCTTCACGCCTCAGCCTTTCCAGTAGAGCGCAGAGACGAGGGTGAACAGCCGCCTGGCGGTGGATAGATCGAGCCCGATCTTGCCGGCCAGCCTTTCGCGCAGGATTTCCGAACCCTCATTGTGCAGGCCGCGGCGGGCCATGTCGATCGTCTCGATCTGGGAGGGCGTGGCGCTGCGGATGGCCGCGTAATAGCTGTCGCAGATGGTGAAATAGTCGCGTACCACGCGCCTGAGCGGCGTAAGCGAGAGGATATGCACCACCACCGGTTGGCTGTCGGCATCGCGGATGTCCAGGACGAGGCGGCCATCCTGCAGGGATATATGCAGTCCGTAGGGGCCGGCATCATAGCCGACCGGCGAGAACACATTCTCCTCGATGAGGTCATAGGCGGCGACCCGCCGCTCATGTTCTTGATCCTGGCTGCCGCGCCCGATGCTGCGCTCATCGAGATGAACGGCGATCAATCGGCAGGTGGGGCTGAATTCCTCATTGTCCATGGCATCTCATAGCATGGTGCCTAAGCAGATTCTCCTTGATTGAGCCGGGGGCTCGATCAAGGAGAACCTGCAACATCTCAAACACTTGCAGAGTTTCTCGATGTTGCCTATCCGCAGGCGACATCGAGAGACTCTGCCTCGGCTCTCATAGAGCAAAGCTCGTTGAAACGGAACGTTGCTTCATATCGGGGAGTGTCGACCTCGTTCCATCGCTTGATGGAGTTGGGAGGTCGCCACTCCGTGCTTTTGCGCCTTAAAGCCGGTTGCTGCGGATCGAGACCGAACGGGCATGGGCGGCAAGGCCCTCCGCCTCGCCGAGCGCGATCGCCGCCGGACCTATGGCTGCAAGCTGCTCGGGCCCGCATTTGAGGATGGAGGTACGCTTCATGAAGTCGAGCACGCCCAGGCCCGAGGAGAACTTGGCCGAGCGGGCCGTCGGCAGCACGTGGTTGGAGCCGCCGACATAGTCGCCGATCGCCTCGGGCGTGTGCGGCCCAAGGAAAATGGCGCCGGCATTGCGGATACGCGCCGCCAGAGCCTCGGCATCCCGGGTGATGATCTCCAGATGCTCCGCAGCGAGGCGGTCTGCCAGTGGCGGGGCCTCGGCCAGCGAGGCCAGGGTAATGACGGCGCCATAGTCGCGCCAGCTGGCTCCGGCAATCTCGGCGCGGGGCAGGGTGGCGAGCTGGGCCTCCACTTCATGTTCCACCTGAGCGGCCAGGGCGGCGCTGTCGGTGATCAGGATCGACTGGGAGGCCGTATCATGCTCGGCTTGGGCCAGCAGGTCGGCGGCGATCCAAGCGGGATTGGCGCTGTCGTCGGCGATCACCAGCACTTCCGAAGGGCCGGCGATCATGTCGATGCCGACATGGCCGAAGACGCGGCGCTTGGCGGCCGCCACATAGGCATTGCCCGGCCCGGTGATCTTGGCGACGGGCGCGAGGGTGGGGGTACCGTAGGCCAGGGCGGCGACGGCCTGGGCGCCGCCGATGCGATAGACCTCGTCGACCTCGGCGAGCTTGGCGGCCGCCAGCACCAGCGGATTGAGGACGCCGCCCGGGCTCGGCACCACCATCACCAGGCGTGGGCAGCCGGCGACCTTGGCCGGAATGGCATTCATCAGGACGGAGGAGGGGTAGGCCGCCGTGCCGCCCGGCACGTAGAGGCCGACGGCCTCGATCGCCGTCCAGCGCCAGCCGAGTTCCACGCCGATGGCATCCTTGAACAGCGTGTCCACAGGCTTCTGGCGCTCGTGATAGGTGCGGATGCGGCTGGCGGCCAATGCGAGTGCCTCCAGCGCGCCGGCATCGCATTGGGCCTGCGCCGCCTCGATCTCCGCCGCGGTGACGCGCATGGTCTCGGGCGTGAGCGTCAGGCGGTCGAAGCGGGCGGTGTAGTCGATCACCGCCGCATCGCCGCGCGCCACCACATCCTCGATGATGGCGCGCACGGAGGCATCGACATCCTCCGAGATCTCGCGCTTGGTGGCGAGGAGGGCGGCGAAGGCGTCGGCGAAATCGGCCTGGGTGCTGTGGAGCCGAACCGGCATGGCATTTCCTTGTGCGGCGGACAGTCGTGAAACGAGGCGCTTTGCTTGAGAGGTCACGCTGCCCCTCACCTTACCTCTCCCCGTAGCGACGGGGCGAGGAGGCGCAAGCGTCATGCCTGATTCTCAAAGCTCTCATCTCGCCCAACCGTCTGGCGAGATGAAAGCTTCTTGAATTGAACTCGACGTTGAAGTCCCCTCGCCCCGTCCCTACGGGGAGAGGTAAGGTGAGGGGCAGCGCAAGCGTGAGTACTTGCGCTGAAGGGAGAATGCAATGCGGTGGCGATCTCCAGCTTCACACCCGGGCGGGTGGCGGGGAGCCGCAGGGCCAGGCCGGGCCGAGATCGGACATCGCTGCTTCCAGGCACTCCACTTCGAGGCGAATGGCACTGCCACCCTCGAAATAAAGCGTCACCAGCCCCGCCGGATCGTCGCTCACCTCGAAGGAGATCGACAGCAACACCGCCTTCTGGCTGGCGTTCTGCTCGAAATGCGAGTGCTTGACCCCGAGAACCCGCTCGAAATGCAGGCCCGAGCGGCGCCTCGTGCGTTCGCCGCTCTGGGCGCCGCACCAGTCATAGCGATCCATCACCAGGGCGAAGCGCTTCTCACGCGGCAACCAGGCAATCTCTGCCGGCGCGACGACCGCATCCTGCAGATGGGTGGAGATGACCTCCAGGTCCTCTCCATCGAAAGCAAGCAACTTGAGGGGTTCGGGCGACAACATGAGCTGCATGTAATGTCCCGCAAGCTGCGCGGCAAGAGGTCGCGGGGATCGACGGTTCCAAGGCGCGCCTTTCGCAAGGACGCCGGTGCCGATGGCAAGATGCCGAGGCTGCCCGGAAGAATGGCGGTTCCACCAAGCGGATCCTCGGCGTATGACAGAGGCGACCCATCCGAGAGTGCCAATGCCCATGCCGGTGTCCCAAACAGAGCCCAAATCCGAGTCAGTTTCGCGCAATGGTGGCCGCCTGATCGTCGATGCGCTGGTGGCGCAGGGCGTCGAACAGGTCTTCTGCGTGCCGGGCGAATCCTATCTTGCCGTGCTCGATGCCCTGCATGATGCCCCGATCAACGTCACTGTCTGCCGCCAGGAAGGCGGCGCGGCGATGATGGCCGAAGCCGTCGGCAAGCTCACCGGTCGGCCCGGCATCTGCATGGTCACGCGCGGGCCCGGCGCTACCAATGCCTCCCATGGCGTCCATATCGCCATGCAGGATTCCACGCCGATGATTCTCTTCATCGGCCAGATCGAGACCGGCATGCGCGAGCGCGAGGCTTTCCAGGAGGTCGACTACAAGGCTTTCTTCGGCTCGATGGCCAAATGGGTGGTGGAGATCGACAAGGCAGAACGCATTCCCGAACTGGTGACCCGCGCTTTCCGCGTCGCCATGCAGGGCCGTCCGGGGCCGGTGGTGGTCGCCTTGCCGGAGGACATGCTGGTCGAAACGGCCACGGTTGCCGATGCCGCCTATGTCGAGCCGGCGCAGACCTGGCCGGGCCGCGATGAGATGGCCCGCCTCGAAGCTCTGCTGGGCGAGGCCAGGAAGCCCCTGCTGATCGTCGGCGGCTCGGGCTGGTCTGATGAGGCGGTGACGAGCCTGGTTCGTTTCGCCGAGCGTTTCGACCTGCCTGTCGGCACCTCGTTCCGGCGCCAGATGCTGTTTCCGGCCGACCATCCCAATTATGCCGGCGATGTTGGCATCGGGCCCAATCCCAAGCTGGCCCAGCGCATCAAGGAGGCCGACCTCCTGATCCTGGCGGGCGGGCGTCTTTCTGAAATGCCGTCCTCCTCCTATTCGCTGGTGGACATTCCCACCCCGCGCCAGAAACTCGTCCACATCCATGCCGGTGCCGAGGAACTGGGGCGGGTCTATCAGCCCACCCTTGCGATCCACGCCACGGCTCAGGCCTTCGCCTCGGCCCTCGACGGTCTGCAGCCGTCCGGCAGCCTGCCCTGGTCGGCCGAGACGCGCCAGGCGAATCGGGACTTCCATGACTGGACCGACGAGCCCAAGCCGATCCCCGGCACCTTCCAGTATGGCGAGGCCCTGCTCTGGCTGCGCGACCGCTTGCCCGAGGACGCGGTGATCTGCAACGGCGCCGGCAACTACGCCATCTGGGTGCAGCGCTATCTGCGCTTCCGCCGCTATGGTACGCAGCTCGCGCCGACATCGGGCTCGATGGGCTATGGCATGCCGGCTGCCGTGGCCGCCAAGGCATTCGACCGTTCGAAGACCGTGGTCTGCTTCGCCGGTGACGGCTGCTTCATGATGAACGGCCAGGAATTCGCCACCGCCGTGCAGTACGACCTGCCGATCATCGTCGTCGTGGTCGACAACGGCATGTACGGCACCATCCGCATGCATCAGGAACGTGAATTCCCGGGGCGCATTTCGGCGACGAAGCTCAAGAACCCGGATTTCGCCGCCTATGCCGTCGCCTTTGGCGGGCATGGCGAGACGGTGACGACGGCCGCCGAATTCGGGCCTGCCTTCGAGCGGGCGGTGGCGTCCGGCAAGCCGGCCATCCTGCATTGCCGCATGGACCCGGAAGCGATCACGCCGATGACCACGATCACCCGGATCCGCGAGCAGGCGCTGGCGAAATGACGATATCTTCCTGGGATCGCAGGCTTCCAGCCTGCTCTTCCCTCTCTGCAGGCTCGGTATTTTCAAGAGCAGGCTGGAAGCCTGCGATCCCAGCGACCCTCGCCCTTCTCCTTCTGGCATCGCCTGCCTTCGCCGGCGATGCCGTGAAGGGCAAGGCCGGTTTTGCCCGCTGCGCGGCCTGCCACCGGGTTGGCGAAGGCGCCAAGAACGTCGTGGGGCCGCAACTCAACGGCATCGTCGGCCGGCCGGCGGCCTCCGCGCCGGACTATGTCTATTCGCAAGCGATGAAGGCCTCGGGCAAGACCTGGGACGAAGCGTCCCTGCGCCTCTTCCTCACCCGTCCTTCCGCCGCCGTTCCCGGTACCAAGATGACCTTCGCCGGCATCCGCGACGAGGCGACGGTGGATGATGTCATCGCCTATCTCGCGACCTTCGATGCCGAAGGGAACGCCAAGCCATGAGCCGCCCGCTTCAGAATCGTGTCACGCCGTTCGGCAAGATCGTCGCCATCACGGCGCGCGGCACGATGATGGGCATTCGCGGCGGTCGCATTCATGACGAGACCAAGCGCCTGACGCGCCGGCGCTGGACCTCCAGGCGCTGGATCTGCTGCGAGCTCTCTTTCAAGGGGCGTTGGCGGGAGGTCATGGGCCCCGGCTACACGCATCTGTTTTTCCTGGACGAGGTCACGGCCCTGGCGGCTGGCCATCGCCCCTGCTTCGAATGCCGCCGCGCCGATGCGCTAGCCTACCAAGCCGCCTTTCCCGAGCCCGGGGCCGGCGCCGATCGCATGGATGAGATCCTGCACGCCGAGCGCCTTGGCGAACATCGGATTGACGATACCTCGAACCTCCCAGACGGTGCCGTCTGGGCCGATGGCGAAGGCGCCTTCACACGCCGCGAAGGCAAAGTGTTGCGTTGGTCTCCCGAGGGCTGGGAAGAGGCCCAATGGCAGGATCGGCCAGCACGGATATTGACGCCGCCGGCGAGTGTCGCAGCGCTCCGCAACGGCTTCAGGCCCAGGTGGCACCCCACGGGGGGCGGGTCTTCAGACCCGCCTGGAATCGCCGTGTTCACCGAATGAGCAAGGCGGGTCTGAAGACCCGCCCCCCGGTCAGTCCGCCAGCGCTGCCGAAATCCGCTTGTTGAGCTCCTCCGGGTTGACCA
This sequence comes from Labrys sp. E2SS-1L, assembly GCF_057073705.1. Lineage (NCBI taxonomy): Bacteria > Pseudomonadati > Pseudomonadota > Alphaproteobacteria > Hyphomicrobiales > Xanthobacteraceae > Labrys > Labrys sp. E2SS-1L. The sequence continues at coordinate 2,050,759 of NZ_CP172712.1, forward strand.
GCGCGAGAGCCCCGCGTGTTTTGCTGACCAGGCCTTCCTTCTCCAGGGCCGAAAGCTCGCGGGAGACGGCCTCGCGGCGGCAGCCGATGCGGGCGGCGAGGTCGTGGTGGAAGGGGGGCGGTGAGAGCACGCGCTGTCCGGGATGGCTTGCGCGGGGCTGGGACAGGCGGATGAGCTCGGCATAGAGCCGGTGCTTGGTCTGCAGGAAGGAGTGCTCGGCGAGCTTGGTGTTGAGCGCGCGCACGCGGCTGGCGAGCAGCTGCAGGATCTGCTTGCAGACAGAGGCGTTCTCGGTGAGCAGCTCCATGAACACCGGGCCGGAGATGATGCACATCTGCGAACGGTTGAGCGCGGTCACATTGGCCGAGCGCCCGACGCCGTCGATGGCCGACAATTCCCCGAAGAACTGGCCGCCGCCGAGCTCGGCCAGGATCACTTCCTTGCCGGTAATGGTGCGGTAGAGCACGCGCACCTTGCCGGAGATCAGGAAATAGACGTCGTTGGAATTGTCGTCATAGTCGACGACCAGCTCGTTCTCCTCGAACTTGGCCCAACGCACCCGGCCGTCGAAGGCCTTGATCGTGGCTTCGTCCAACGATTGGAACAATGGAATCTGGGACAGGGTATTCGACATCGTTCCTCCGCTGAAGCGTCTGCCGAGCCGTAGAGCAAGCGCGTTCATTCCATGAATGTCACGACCGGAATTCGATCGTGGCGGGCCTCCATCGCCGCGCAAAGTGCTTCATGGCGCGCTTCGTGGCAAGCCCGCGCATCCAAGATCCCGTTACCGCCGACATGGCCACGGAATTTCCATGGAACGGCAACAGGATCCCAATTTGCCTCGTCGCGTGCGGCATCTTATTTTCGAGCCAACGATTCGGTTCAATTTCCGGAGCAAAGCGCGTTTAAGCGGAAATGCACTTTTGCTCCCTCTCTTTGGTTCGAGCGCGTCTTTGCGATTCGTGGTGGTTCACCCAAATCGCAAAACGCTATGAGGAAACACAATGTCGAAAACGCGCGTCGCGGTACTGTTCGGTGGGCGCTCGCCGGAGCATGACGTCTCCATCGTTTCAGGCCTGCAGGCGCTCAACGCGCTCGACAGCTCGAAATATGAAGGCTTTCCCGTCCATGTCGCGGGGGATGGTGCCTGGTTCACCGGCGATGCCCTGCGCAACCGTGCCAATTACATTCCGGACGAAGAGGCCCGGCGCGCGCTGACGCGGGTCGACCTCGATTTGTCGGCCGGCAAGGGGCTGCTGATTCCGCGCGGCAAGACGGGACTTTTCGCCAAGAAGCCCGTGCCGATCGAGTTCGACGTCGCCCTGCTCGCCTTCCATGGCAATATCGGCGAGGACGGCCAGATGCAGGGCGTGTTCGAGACGGCCAACGTGCCCTATACTGGCGCGCGCACCCTGGCTTCGGCCGTCCTGATGGACAAGGCCATCACCAAGCGGGCCTTTGCCGGGCGCGGTATCGGCATGCTGCCTGACGTGGTGGTCTCGCGCCCCGCGACCGGCCTGGTGCCCGAGAAGGCGGGCCTGGAAGCCGCCCTCAAGAACATCAGCTTCCCTGTGATCGTCAAGCCGGCGCATCTGGGCTCCTCGATCGGCGTCGCCCGGGCCGAGGACGTCGACACTGTGCGCCAGGTGCTGCCCGGCATCTTCAAGTTCGACACCCACGCGATCATCGAGCCTTTCGTCGAGAATCTGGTCGAATACAACGTCGCGGTGCGCCGGGAGAAGGGCGAGATCGTCACCTCGGCCATCGAGCGTCCCAAGCGCGAGACCGACCTGCTCGATTTCAAGACCAAATACATGTCCGGCGGCTCCAAGAAGACCGGCGGCGGCAAGCAGCCGGGCGCCTCGAGCCAGGGCATGCTGTCGCTGACGCGCGACATCAATCCCGAACTGCCGGCCGCCATGGAGAACACCATCCGGCAATGGGCGAGCGAGGCCTTCGATGCCGTGAACGGCACTGGCGCGCCGCGGATCGACTTCCTGTCCAATGAACGGACCGGGGAAGTCTGGCTCAACGAGGTCAATCCCTGTCCGGGTTCCTTCGGCTATTTCCTCTGGGAGGCAGCGGCCAAGCCGGTACTGTTCACAGCCTTGCTCGACCAGCTCATCGAGGAGGCCAAGGCCTGCCACCGCGCGGCCCAGCTGCCCAGCGATCCCACGCCGACGGATGCCCGCCTGTTCAAGCGGTGATTTGACGCGTTCCCGGGTGCGCGGACGTCCCGTCCGCTTCTTCCTCCCCTGCAAGCACGGTGTTTCCAAGAGCGGGCAAGATGCCCGCGCACCCGGGAAATCCTGCTTCAGGGCCGGTCCAAATCTCGGCGCTCCAAAATCGCGGCCCGGACCCGGTCCGGCGTCGCCGGCACCCGGCGCAGCCTGATCCCGGCCGCGTCATGCAGCGCGTTGAGGATGGCCGGCGCGGTGGGAATGAGGGCCTGCTCGCCGACGCCCTTGGCGCCGAACGGGCCGACGGGTGAGGCGTCCTCGATCAGGATCGTCTCCACCGGCGGCACGTCGCCGATGGTGGGAATGAGATAATCGTGCAGGTTCTCGCCGCGGCCGGGATGGAACTCCTCCATCAGGGCAAGGCCGAGGCCCTGGGCGACGCCGCCTTCGATCTGGCCTTCCACCAAGGTGGGATTGATGGCGCGGCCGACGTCATGCGTGGCGGTGATCTTCAGGACCTTGATGGTGCCGAGCTCGCAATCGACCTCGATTTCGGCCATATGGGCGCCGAAGCCGTAGAGGGCGTAGGGCTCGCCCTGGCCGTCCGCGTCGAGGGGGCTGGTCGGCGGATCGAAGGTCTGTTCGGTCGCAAGAGCATAGCCGAGATCGTTGGCCGGCAGGTCCGCCAGCCTGAGCGTGCGCACCCTTTCGCCGTCCTCCACCGTCAGCACGGCATCGCCGAAGCGGATGGTGGCCGTTTCGCCGGCATTGGTCTGGCGCAGGATCTGCGCGCGCAGGTCCCGCCCGGCGAGCTCCGCCGCCTTGCCGGTGACGAAGGTCTGGCGCGAGGCCGAGGTCTTGCCGCAATCGGGCGACAGGTCGGTGTCGGCGGAGACGAGGTCGAAGGCCTCCACCGGGGCGCCGAGCGCCTGTGCGCAGATCTGGGTGATTGCCGTATTGGAACCCTGGCCGATATCGACCGCGCCCTGGTGCAGCGCCAGGCGCCCATCGGACTTGAGCCCGAGCCGGATGGTGGACGGATTGGGCAGGGACGTGTTGCCGCAGCCATACCACATGCCGGCAACACCCACTCCGCGTCGCAGGAAACCGCGCTGGCTGCCATTGAAGGCGGTGGCTTCCTCGCGTGCTCGCCGCCAGGGATCTCGCAAGGCCTCGAGGCACGTCTTGATGCCGACGCCCTTGCCGAGGACCTGACCCGTCACGGTCGGCAGGTCGTTGGTGAGGGCGTTGAGAATGCGGAATTCCAGCCTGTCGATGCCGAGCTTGTCGGCAAGCGCGTCATAGAGCTGTTCCTGGGCGATCGAGGATTGCGGCACGCCAAAGCCGCGAAAGGCGCCCGCCGGCACCAGATGGGTGTGCACGGCACGGGCGAGGGCGCGATAATGCGGGATGTAGTAAGGGCCGGAGGCGTGCACCGGCACGCGGTTCGCCACCGTCGGCCCCCAGGAAGAATAGGCACCGGTGTTGAAGTCGCCGGAAAAATCCATGGCGGTGAGCTTGCCGTCCCCGGAGGCGCCGATCCGCAGCTTCATGTGGGCCGGATGCCGCTTGGTGGTGGTCGAGATCGATTCCGAGCGCGAATAGACCATGCGAACTGGACGGTCGAGCTGCCAGGCGGCGACGGCGATGAAGGGCTGGACTGAGAGGTCGAGCTTGGAGCCGAAGCCGCCGCCCACGGCGGTGGGGATGATGCGCACATTCTCCGGCGGGATGCCGAGCAGGCCGGCGACGTCGTCGCGATCCATATAGGGCGCCTGCGTGCAGGCCTGGATCTCGATCCGGTCGCCCACTCGGCGGGCAAAGCCGGCCTCCGGTTCGATATAGGCGTGCTCGACGAAGCCGGTCTCGAACTCACCCTCCACCACGGCATCGGCAGCGGCGAGCGCCGCTTCGGCGTCACCACGCACGACGCGGCCTCGGGTCAGGACGTTCTCGGGGCGGGCGGAATGGAGGAGATCGGTCGAGGCGAGGGCCTCGTCCATGGCCGCAAGGGCCGTGAGCGGGGTCCAGTCGACCGGGAAGGCCGAGAGGTCGAGGGCCTGGATGGCTTCCGGCTCGCCCACCACGGCAGCAATTGCCTCGCCGCGGAAACGGGTTTCGCCACTGGCGAACACCGGCTGATCGGCAAAGGCCGGAATGACGCCGTAGCAATTGCGGCCCGGCACGTCGCGGGCGGTGAAGACCCTGACGATTCCGGGATGCGCGGCGAGGAAAGCGTCGACGTTGCCGATCTCGAAGGCGGCCCGATGGTGCGGGCTGCGTATGGCACGCAGGGCCAGGACATCGTGCGGTGTCTCGTCGGCACCGAAAATGTCGCGCCCTTCCACCTTGGCCGCGCCATCGAGACGATCGATACGCGAGCCGACCGGGCTTTCGGGGGTGGAAGGCAGGACGGTTGCAGGGCCTTCAGCCACAGCCAGCACGGCGGCGATGATCTTGCGATAGCCGGTGCAGCGGCAGAGGACGCCGCCGAGAGCATCGGCGACGCTGTCTTCCGTCACCTCGGTTCCACTCTGCAGCAAGGCCGTGGCGGCCGTGAGCATGGCGGGCGTGCAGATGCCGCACTGCGCCGCGCCGTGCCGCAGGAAGGAGGCCTGCAAGGCCCCGGTGAGAGGGTTGCTGCGGGTGAGCCCCTCGATGGTGTCGACCCGGCGCCCCTCGATCTGCGCCGCGGCAACCAGGCAGGAACAGGCCGCCTCGCCGTCGAGCAGGACCGTGCAGGCCCCGCAGTCGCCGGCATCGCAGCCGACCTTGGTACCCGTCAGCCCGAAGCCTTCGCGCAGGACCTGGCTCAGGCGGGTGCCGGGCGCCGCCGCGACGGTGGCGGTTTCGCCATTCAGCATGAAGCCGGGCAGCCTCTGGTCCATCCACCCCTCCCTATTGCAAGGTCGCATCGAGCGTTCGGGCAATCAAGGTTCTTACCGCATCACGCCGATACTCGGCACTGGCCCTGACGTCGTCGATCGGCGCAAGGCCTGCGAGATGCTCGGGTTCGATCATCGCGCCGAGGCCAGGCCCCGCTTTCGTGCCGACGAGCGCCGTCTCCAGAGCGGTGAGGCGTCGGGCGACCTCCGAACAGGCGCCGACCGCGATACGCGCCTCGACGATTCTACCTTCATCGTCGCAAGCGATGATGACGGCCACCATCGCAATCGAGATGACGAGATATTTGCGAGCCCCGAGCTTCAGGAAGGCCGAACGGCCGGCCTCGATGCTGCGCGGCACCAGGACTGCACTCACCAATTCGTCGGGGCGCCGGGCGGTTCTGCGATAGCCCGTGATGAAATCGGCCAGGGCCAGCTCGCGCGTGCCTTTTGCCGAGCGCAGTTCAACGCGCGCATCGAGGGCGAGCAGAGGCGGTACGCCATCGGCGGCGGGCGAGGCATTGCACAGATTGCCGGCTATGGTTCCCGCATTCTGGATCTGGATGGCGCCGACCTCGCGGGCGGCCTGCTGCAGAGCATGCAAAGCCGGCGGCAATGCAGCCCTGGCGATGGCCGACCAGGTCGTACGGGCGCCGATGCGGATGAGGTCGACACCGAATTCGATGCCCGACAGCCCTTCAATGGCGGACAGGTCGAGCACGGCGCCGGTCAGGGGTCTGTCGCCCAGGCCAGGGAAGATGTCGGTGCCGCCGGCGAGAATGCGCATCGGCTCAACTGCGAGGGCCTCGCAGGCTTCGTCCACCGTTCTGGGGCGCAGATACATCCCCACCTCGCGGAGTGAGAAATTGTTAGTGTACTAATAAATTATCGAGGTCCCGGAGTCTGTCAAGTGAAGGTTGAGAGGGCGGGTGCAAGACGCCCGCCCGCCGAGGTCAGGCCTTACAGGCCAAGGCTTTTGCGGATCGCCGGCAAGCCGGGCTGCCCATCGAAGGTCGTGACTCCCGCGAGCCAGGTTTCCAGCACGCCGGGATTGCCCTTGAGGTATTTTTCCGCCGCCGCCGGGCCGTCCAAGCCGTCGCCTGTGATCATCTGCATCATCTGGTTTTCCAGCTCCACAGTGAATTTCAGATTGGCGATGAAGCGGGCTGCATTCGGGCATTGTTCGGCCCAGCCAGCACGCACATTGGTATTGACGACGGCCTTGCCATAGTCCGGCCCGAAGGTGTCGTCGCCGCCGGTAAGATAGCGGATCTTGAAGTTGACGTTCATGGGATGCGGCGCCCAGGCCAAGAAGACCATGTCGTCCTGGCGGGCAACGGCACCCTGGAGCTGGGCCAGCATGCCCTGCTCCGAGGATTCGACGACCTGGAAGCCCTTCAGGCCGTTCTTGTTCGCGTCGATCAGGCCTTGCACCAGGCGATTGCCGTTGTTGCCGGGTTCGATGCCGTAGATCTTGCCTTGCAGGCTGTCCCGGAACTTGGCGATGTCGGCGAAGTCGTGCAGTCCCTTGGCATAGGTGTATTCGGGTACGGCGAGGGTGTATTTCGCACCCACCGGCAGATTGGCGCCGATGACCGCGATCGACTTGTCTTCCAGATAGGGCTTACGGTCGTTCTCCATGCTCGGTTGCCAGTCGCCGAGGTAGACGTCGATATCCTTGGCCTTCATCGAGGCATAGGTGACCGGAATGGAGAGCACGGTCGTCTCGGGCCTATAGCCCAGTCCCTTGAGCATGACCGAGGCGATGGCGGTGGTCGAGGTGATGTCGGTCCAGCCGACATCGGAAAACCGCACCGCCTTGCAATTTTCCGGATCGGCCGCGAGGGCGGGTCCCGCCGCGCCCACCAGCAGCGCGGCCATGGCGAATATGGTGCCGATATGCTTCATTTTACCCCTCCTGGAGCCGATGAGGCTCTCTCCTGTCCTTGATCCGCTGCGCGAACACGGCACGCTGGGACCCCGGAACAGGGATGCAAGGGGATACAGGCATCGAGGGCGCGCGGGCCTCCAGCCAAGCACAGTACCTGCGTACCGCCTATGTGACTGCGGGCACCCTTGTTGATGCGGATGCGCCGCTGTTACCCTAAGGCGGGCCGTATCACTGGTGCCTCCTGGCAGTGACAGGGTCCTCGGTCGTCCGCCGGCGCGCGACGCGGACCCTCAGGGCCCGACGATCACCGGCATCTTCGTCGCCGGCGGCGTGTTGCGGCTGCGCTGGGTGCGCACCACGCCATCGATGACCGTCATGCCGATGCCAGGCAGGTCGCCGAGCTGGATGCTGTCCAGAAGGTCCTTGCCCGCCGAATGCTGGGCCTTGTCCATCAGCACGAAATCCGCAGCCCGGCCCACTTCGATCAATCCGCAGTCGAGCGAGCGCATGCGGGCGGTGTTGCCGGTGGCAAAGCACAGGGCGATCTCGGCCGGCACGTCGCCGAGCGAGGACAGCATCGAGACCATGCGCAGGATGCCGAGCGGCTGCACGCCCGATCCGGCCGGCGCGTCCGTGCCGAGGATGACGCGTTCGAGCTGGTTCATCTCGCGCGCGGTGCGCAGCGTGTAGAGGGCGGCCCGTTCATTGCCGTTATGCACCAGTTCCAGGCCACGGCCGCAGCCCTCGCAGATGCAGCGGATCTGGTCGAGCGGCAAAGCAGTATGGCCGCCATTGATGTGGCCGACGACATCGGTATCGGCTTCCAGCACGACATCCTTGTCGATCAGGCCGGAGCCCGGAATCGAGGGGCCGCCGGTATGGATGGTCGACTGGATGCCGTATTTGCGGGCCCAGCCCACCATCCTGCGCGCGGTGGGGCCGTCCTTGACACCGCCGAGACCGACCTCGCCGAGCAGCTTCACGCCGGCAGCGGCGAGTTCCCTGAAGTCGTCCTCCACCATGTCGGGTTCGATCACCGGTGCGCCGGCATGGATCTTCACGCCGCTGGGCCGGAAGGCGGAGAAGGTGCGCTGGGCGTAGATCGCCATCGCCTTGAGACCGACGACATCCCGGGGGCGCCCAGGTGTGTGCACCTCGCCGGCCGAGATCATGGTGGTGACGCCGCCATGGAGGTTGGATTCGATCCAGCCGAGCTGGTTCTGCCGCGGCGTCCAGTCGCCGGCGACGGGATGGACATGGCTGTCGATCAGGCCCGGGGTGACGGCGGTGCCGGAGGCGTCGATCACGCGGGTGGCACCGGAAAGGTCGATATCCTTCTCCCGGCCGATGGCGGCGATGCGGCCGCCGACCGCTACGATGGTATCGGCGTCGAGGATAGGATTGGCGATGTCGCCGCTCAAGATGAGGCCGATATTGCGAATGACGAGCTTGTCATTGGCCCCGCCGTCCCTAGCTTCCTCATGCGCCATGCTGTGCTCCTCCCGATGGTTTGAGATCGTTAGTCTACAAACAATTTTGAACAGCTCAAGGGCCCATGGGGCGACGGCTTGTCGATCGCCCATCACCGAAAGTGCCGCTTTGGCCGATGCCGGCGCAGGCGTATTCTAGCGGTATCCGCCTCGTCCGGCTTCTCCAGCGCGGTGCGATGCGGCTGGAGGGAAACGTCATGAGCGATCGGGCAAGCGTGGAAGAGCTGGTGCGCCGGGCCTATGAGCGGCGCAGTGCCGGCGATTTGGACGGCATCATGCAATGTTTCGGGTCGGATCCGAGCTTCCGGCTCGCTGGCGATGAGGTGCTAGGTGTCCTGACGACCAAGGTCCGCGGGCAGGACAATTTGCGGCAGGCGATGCGCCAATTGGTGGAGGCCTGGGACTGGAAGGACTATCGGATCGACGCCATCCTGGTGGATGGCGATCGCATCGCCGTCCACGCCAAGGGCACCATGCTGTTCGTGCCGACCGGGCAGCGCTTCGATACGGAGACGCTGGACTTGTTGGAGATCGCCGACGGCAGGATCAAGCAGTTCCTGCAATTCTGCGATACCCATATGGCGGCCAAGGCAATGGGCTTGGCCGCCTGACTGTGCGCTTCGATGGGCGTCAGGCTACGGCATCGTGCCCGATCTCCGACTCGGTCACGACGCTGTCATTGATTGTTGATGCATCGTCTTCGCCGAAAGCCGGTACCCACCTTTCGGCACCATACTCTAGCGCGATGAAGCTGCGTCAGCCGGTCTCTTCGTCTTCCTTCGCCTCCTCGGCTGCGTCGATGGCTTCCTTGTTCAGGGTGACGCCGACGGTGTCGGGACGCTCCAGCGGCTCGGGCTTCATCAGGCGCTTGGAATTGACCAGGTCCATGCCGGCATAGATGCCACCCTGCTGCTGCGCCACGATGCGCCTTGCGTCGCGATCGCGCACATCCTCGATGATCTCCTCGGCCTCGACATTGTCGACACCGAGGGCTTCCAGGGTCGATCGTCCGAAGGCGAGGGCGCTCTCATAGGTCTCGCGCATGTGGAAATCGACGCCGGCACTCAGCAGCGCCAGCACGTGCTGGCGGTCATAGGCGCGGGAATAGACCTCGGTGAGCGGAAACTCGGCCTTGACCATCTCGACGATCTTCACCGCCGTGGCGCGGTCGTCGATCGCAACGCAGATCACGCGGGCCTCGCCGGCACCGGCCGCGCGCAGCACGTCCAGCCGGCCGCCATCACCGAAATAGACCTTGGCACCGAAGCGGGCGGCGACGTCGATCATCTCGACATCCTTGTCGATGATGGTCGTCTCGATGTCGGCGGTGCGCAGGACCTGCGAGACGACCTGGCCGAAGCGGCCGAAGCCGATGACCAGAGCCTTGCCGTGCGCGTCGGAATAATCTTCCTCCCGGGTCAACTCGGCCGGGGCGAAGCGGGTGAGCAGTCGCTCGGAGCCGGCCGCGATCAAGGGGCCGAACAGCATGGTGAAGGCCGCCAATGCCTTGACGAAACCGGCCTGCTCGCCCTGGAGGAAGCCGTAGGACAGTCCGAGCGGGATCAGCACGAAAGCGAATTCGCCGGCCGGCGAGAGCAGGATGCCGGAGCGGATGGCATCGAGCTTGGTGGAGCCGGTGAGGCGGAAGACGGCGGCGACCGAGACGGACTTGACCAGGATGAGGCCGAGGGCGGCCACCACCAGGGCCAGCCAGTGCTGCAGCACCAGGGCGCCATTGATGTCCATGCCAACGCTCATGAAGAACAGGCCGAGCAGCAGCCCGCGGAAGGGCTCGATATCGGCCTCGAGCTCGTGGCGGAAATTCGATTCGGCCAGCAGCACGCCGGCGAGGAAGGCGCCAAGGGCCATCGACATGCCGGCCCACTGCATCAGGAGGGCAGTGCCGAGCACCAAAAGCAGGGCGGCGGCCGTCATCACCTCGCGGGCGTCGGTGGTGGCGAGGATGCGGAACAGCGGGTTGAGCAGATAACGCCCCGCCAGCACCACCACGGCGATCGAGCCGATCATGATGCCGGTGCGGGTCCAGCCGCCGCCCTCACTGGCCGCATGGGTAGCTTCGACAGCAAAAAGCGGGATCAAGGCCAGGATCGGCACCACCGACATGTCCTGGAACAGCAGGACCGCGAAGCTGCGCTGGCCATAGGGCGCCTGCAATTCGCCGCGCTCGCCCAGGACCTGCAGGGCGATGGCGGTGGCGGAGAGGGCAAGGGCAATTCCGGTGAGTGCCGCCCCCATCACCGACAGGCCGAGTGCATGGGCGATGCCGCCGATCACCAGGGCGCAGACCACGAGCTGCAGGCCGCCGAGGCCGAAAATATCCTTGCGCATCGCCAGCAGGCGCGAGAGCTGCAGCTCGAGCCCGATGACGAAGAGCAGGAGGACGATGCCGATCTCGCCGATATGCTGGATGGTGACGGTATCGGTGAACAGCGCGAAGCCGGAAGGGCCGATCGCCAAGCCGGCGATCAGGTAACCGAGGATAGCGCCGAAGCCGATGCGCTTGAAGATGGGAACCGCGACGACGGCGGCGCCGAGGAAAAGCAGAAGGCTGGGGAGAAAACTGGCGTTGGAATGTTCCATGAGCCTTCATGCAATTGGAGAGCAGCGAGGTCAATTCCCTTGGGACGCCAGGCACTCGAGAACGCGAATGACCGGGCTGGGAGACCTTGGAAAGAGACGGGCGTCTTCCAGATTTATTGCTCTGGCGGCCCGGTTCAAGGGCGCCCTTCGACAAGCATGATCCAGGCAAACAAAAAGGGCGGCGCTTGCGCACCGCCCTTCGAGATTCTCACGAGGAGACCGGACTTAGAAGTCCATGCCCCCCCTCAAGTCCGGCATGCCGGACTTGAGCATGTTTCGCTTTTGGGCGAAGGGACTTCTTAGAAGTCCATGCCGCCCATGCCACCGCCCGGCATTGCCGGAGCCGCAGCGGCCTTGTCCTTCGGCGCTTCGCCGATCATCGCTTCCGTGGTGATCAGGAGCGAAGCCACCGAAGCGGCGTCCTGCAGCGCGGTGCGCACGACCTTGGCCGGATCGACGATGCCCTTCTCGAGCAGGTCGACATATTCCTCGTTCTGCGCGTCGAAACCGAAGGTCTTCGACTTGTTCTCGAGGATCTTGCCGACGACGATCGAGCCTTCGACGCCCGAGTTCTCGCAGATCTGCCGGATCGGGGCTTCGAGAGCCTTCTCGACGATCTTGATGCCGGCGCGGATGTCGGAGTTGTCGGAGGAGAGCTTGGCGACCGCAGCCTTGGCGCGGAGCAGAGCCGTGCCGCCGCCGGGGACGATGCCTTCCTGAACGGCCGCGCGGGTGGCGTTCAGAGCGTCGTCAACGCGATCCTTCTTCTCCTTGACTTCCACTTCGGTGGAACCACCGACGCGGATGACGGCAACGCCGCCGGCGAGCTTGGCCAGACGCTCCTGGAGCTTCTCGCGGTCGTAGTCGGAGGTGGTCTCTTCGATCTGAGCCTTGATCTGGGAGACGCGGCCTTCGATGTCCTTCTTCTTGCCGGCGCCGTCGACGATCGTGGTCTTCTCCTTCTCGATCGACACCTTCTTGGCGCGGCCGAGCATCTGGAGGGTCACGGTCTCGAGCTTGATGCCGAGGTCGTCGGAGATCACCTGGCCGCCCGTGAGGATGGCGATGTCTTCCAGCATGGCCTTGCGGCGATCGCCGAAGCCCGGAGCCTTGACGGCAGCGATCTTCAGGCCGCCACGCAGCTTGTTGACGACGAGGGTGGCGAGGGCTTCGCCTTCGACGTCTTCAGCGACGATGAGCAGGGGCTTGCCGGTCTGCACGACGGCTTCGAGCACCGGCAGCATGGCCTGAAGGCCCGAGAGCTTCTTCTCGTGGATGAGGATGTAGGGATCCTCGAGGTCCGCGATCATCTTCTCGGCATTGGTGATGAAGTAGGGCGACAGGTAGCCGCGGTCGAACTGCATGCCTTCGACGATGTCGACTTCGGTGTCGAGGCTCTTGGCCTCTTCGACCGTGATCACGCCTTCATTGCCGACCTTCTGCATGGCCTTGGCGATTTCGCCGCCGATGAAGGCGTCGCCATTGGCCGAGATGGTGCCGACCTGGGCGATCTCGGAGGAGTTCGCGACCTTCTTGGAACGGTCGGCGATGTCCTTGACGGCAGCCTGGACAGCCAGGTCGATACCGCGCTTGAGGTCCATCGGGTTCATGCCGGCGGCAACCGCCTTGGCGCCTTCGCGAACGATGGCCTGGGCGAGAACCGTAGCGGTGGTGGTGCCGTCACCGGCGGTGTCGTTGGTCTTGGAAGCGACCTCACGCACCATCTGGGCGCCCATGTTCTCGAACTTGTCGGCAAGTTCGATTTCCTTGGCGACGGTAACGCCGTCCTTGGTGATGCGGGGCGCGCCGAACGACTTCTCGATCACGACATTGCGGCCCTTCGGGCCCAGCGTGACCTTGACGGCATTGGCGAGAATGTCGACGCCGCGCAGCATCTTGTCGCGCGCGTCGGTAGAGAATTTGACTTCCTTGGCAGCCATGTGGGTGTCCTCAGAATGAATGGGGAGAATGGTAGCTGCCGATTAGGCAACGATACCCATGATGTCGGATTCCTTCATGATGAGGTAATCCTCACCATCGAGCTTGATCTCGGTGCCGGACCACTTGCCGAACAGGACGCGATCACCAGCCTTGACATCGAGGGGGGTGAGCTTGCCGGCTTCGTCGCGGCCACCCGGGCCGACGGCGATGACCTTGCCCTCCTGGGGCTTTTCCTTGGCAGTGTCGGGGATGATGATGCCGCCCTTGGTCTTTTCTTCGGCATCGACGCGCTGGACGACCACGCGGTCGTGGAGCGGACGGAACTTCATGGTTGTCTTCCTCTTGTGCGAGGGGCGGGGCCCCTTGGTCCACATCGAAGGGATTTTATGATAGACCGTTAGCACTCAGCAATGGTGAGTGCTAACGACTGACCGGGATTTAGTCAGCCCCCTGCGGACTGTCAAGGAGCGCCCCTGCAAACAATTTCGACCAAAGTGAATTTGGTGAATGGGACGGGGGACGAATCCCGGCCGGGCCTCAGGCCGGGCGGGCCCGCGGAGCGCTGAAGGTGGCGAAGAGACAGGCTGCCATGATCAGCGTAGCGCCCGCGAGCGTCCAGTTCGTCGGCACTTCGGCGAAGAGGTAGTAGCCGAAGATCATCGCCCAGACGAAGGCGGTATATTCCATGATGCCGAGCCGCGCGGCATGGCCACGCGCATAGGCCCAGGCGAGGCACAGATGCCCGAATGTGCCGAACAGGCCCACCGTGGCCGTGATCGCCCAATGCTCGAGCGTGACCGGTTGCCATTGCCACAGCCCGGCCGGCAATACGAACAGGAAGGCGAAACAATTGGAGAGCATCACGATGGTCAGGGTCGAATCCTGGCTCGACTGCTGGCGCATCAGCACCATCGACAGGGCATAGAAGAAGGCGCAGCCGAGCGCGGCCAACAGGCCGATCACGTCGAAGGCATGGGCCTGGCTGGCCTCCTGGCCACGGGCGATCACCAGCACGCCGGCAAAGCCGACCAGGATGGCGACCAGCGCCCGCACGGCGATCGGCTCCTTCAGGATGATGCGCCCCAGCAGTGCCATCAGCAACGGGGCGAGGAAGGTGAGGGTGATCGCCTCGACCAGCGGCAGCCGCGAAATTGCCGTGAAGAAGCAGGCCGCCGTCGCCAGCACCACCACGGCGCGCAGGCCGTTGCGCCTGAAGGCGGCCGGACTCGGCCAGCCCTTGGCGAAGAGGAGATAGATCGCCAAGGCGATCACGGCCCCGGCGCCATAGCGCATGGTGATGGCCTGCATGAGGGGATAGGTGGTCGAGATCACTTTCATGCCGGTGTCGAGAAAGGCCAGGAAGGTCACCCCCAGTCCCGACATCAGGATAGGACGCAGCGAAGCCTCGTTCCTCATGGCCGCACCGGCCCTCGGAGTTTTGCCGGGGCGCGGGGCCCGGCGGCGCCATCCCTCTCGCGGGCTTCACGGGTCTCGATATCGGGGAGGAACACGGGGTAGCCGCTGTGCATCAGGAAATCTTGTTTCCTTTCATTAATAAGGATGGGGGTGAATCGTCCATCGGGCGTCGAAAATATTTCTTTGTCCTCGACCCGTTCGCACTCCTGCCGGAAGCACTTTCCAGCAATCGGAGGAAGACGGCCGGGCACCTTTGCCTTAGTTTTGCGTCGTGAGGTTGCGTTGCGTGCGAAAGCGCAGGGACCCGCGACCAATCGCCGTCTTTACTGTCCATCATGGTGCATCGGCCCGAAATCCGGGTTATGACTGATCCAGATTGGAAGAATTCGAAGCGAGCAACGATCTCTCGGGGCCGGTGTCGCCGGATATTGACCATCGCCGGCCAGGGCCGGCCGAAGGCGAGTTTGGGTTGAAATGATGAACTATACTGCGATTTTCGAAACGGCTGTCGACGCTCTCCGGCGCGAGAAGCGCTATCGTGTCTTCGCCGACATCGAACGGATCGCGGGGCGCTTTCCCCATGCCCTCTGGCATGCGCCCGATGGTCCGCGCGAGATCGTGGTGTGGTGCTCCAACGACTATCTCGGCATGGGCCAGCATCCGGCCTCGATCGCGGCGATGGTCGAGGCGGCCCAGCAACTCGGCGTCGGTGCCGGCGGCACGCGCAACATCTCGGGCAACAGCCATCAGGTGGTGATGTTGGAGCAGGAGCTTGCCGATCTCCACGGCAAGCTGGCGGCCCTCGTCTTCACCTCCGGCTATGTGTCCAACCAGACCGGCATCTCCACCATCGGCAAGCTGCTGCCCGACGGCCTGATCCTGTCCGACCAGCTCAACCACAATTCGATGATCGAGGGCGTGCGGCAATCGGGCCGCGAGAAGGTGATCTTCCGCCACAACGATCTCGATCATCTCGAGGAGCTCCTGCGCAAGGCCGGCAAGGAGCGTCCCAAGCTGATCGCCTTCGAGAGCGTCTATTCCATGGATGGCGACATCGCGCCGATCGGGCGGATCTGCGATCTGGCCGAACGCTACAACGCCATGACCTATCTCGACGAAGTCCATGCCGTCGGCATGTATGGCGCGCGGGGCGGCGGCATCGCCGAGCGTGACGGCGAGATGGCACGCGTCGACGTGATCGAAGGCACGCTCGCCAAGGCTTTCGGCACGCTGGGCGGCTATATCGCCGCCAACACACCCATCGTCGATGCCGTGCGCTCGCATGCGCCGGGCTTCATCTTCACCTCGGCGCTGCCGCCGGCGGTGGCGGCGGCGGCCCAGGCCTCGGTCCGCCACCTCAAGACCTCGCAGAGCGAGCGCGCGGCCCAGCAGGCCAATGCGGCCCGCACCAAGGCGGCGCTTGCGGATGCCGGCTTGCCGGTGACGATCTCGCAAACCCATATCGTGCCGGTGATCGTCGGCGATGCCGAACGCTGCAAGGCCGCCAGTGACATGCTGCTCGCCGAGCACGGCATCTATATCCAGCCGATCAACTACCCCACCGTGCCACGCGGCACCGAGCGTCTGCGCATCACGCCGACGCCTTTCCATGACGAAGCCTTGATCGCCGAACTGACGAAGGCGCTGGTGGCGGTGTGGCGCAAGCTCGACCTGCCCTTCCGGCTGCGGGCCGCCGCGGAATAAGCCGGCCTCCGGTACGCAATTGCAGTTCGCCGAGGCGTCTTCGAGTTCGCACGACCATGTCATAGCCGGGCTTGACCCGGCTATCCAGAAGCCGCACGCGCAACCGGCCGCGAGGGCTGGATTGCCGGGTCACGCCCGGCAATGACAAATCGGAGCGTTTCTTCCGCAAGTGAAATGCGTTGTCTCCGAAATTCGGCTTCTCGTCATGCGAACCGCGTGAAGCACGCCGGCGTGTTGCGGGCGCGTGGTGGCGCTTGCGACGGCGGCATGGGCCGAGACGGGACGGGGCCCAAAACAGGCCGCAGCGGTAACCATGATTGCTAGCCGAAAAGTTACCATATTTCGGGAATGGCGCGCCTTGTGGCCCGAAATCAACGGCTCTGCCTTTTGATTCAATCTTTGTTGGCGATTTACGCACAAACGTTTCGTTACGGCTTCCGGGGGGACTGGGGCCGATCGTTCCGGCGTTTGTTGACGTGAGTATCCATGCGCGTACTGGGCCTGCCAGCCATTCTCGTCGCCTGTCTCGCTCTTGCGAGTTGCAGTGCCATCAGCGGCGATCCTGACCGGCCCATCCGGCCGCCGGAGACCACGGGCTCGGTCGCTTCCTCCATTCCGGCACCGCCGGAGCCGGAACCGATCCAGCAGCCTCTGCCCGAGGGCGTGCCGCCGGACACGGTAGCCATGGTGCCGCCGCCGATTTCCAAGCCGCCACTGCGGCCAGTCGCGTTACCCGTCGAGCCGGTGGCGGCGGTCATGGCGGCGCCGATGGTCAGGTCGGGCCCGCGCGAACGCATCTATGGCCGCCGCTTCCGCGATGCCAAGCCGATCAATTTCGGCAGGGCTTCGCCGCGGGCCTTCGCGGTCCATGGTGTCGACGTCTCACGCTGGCAGGGCGACATCGACTGGCAGACCTTGCGCCAGCAGGGCGCCAATTTCGTCTTCATCAAGGCCACCGACGGTGGCGACCATCTCGATCCCCTATTCAAGCGCAATTGGCGCGGCGCGCATGAGGCGGGCCTGCGTCGCGGCGCCTATCACTTCTTCTATTGGTGCCGCAGCGGCGCCGAGCAGGCACGCTGGTTCATCCGTAACGTGCCGCGCATCCCGGGAGCGCTGCCGCCGGTGCTCGATGTCGAATGGAACGCGGATTCGGCCTGCAAGCGGCGACCTTCGCCCAGCAACATCCGCGATAACATGCAGGCCTTCCTGACCATTGTCGAAAGACATTACGGCCAAAGGCCTATCATCTACACGGCGCCCGGCTTCTACCACGACAATCTGGAAGGGGCTTTTCTCGATTACCCGTTCTGGCTGCGCTCCGTCGCCCGCCATCCTTCCCAGGTGTTCGAGGGCAGAAAGTGGGTGTTCTGGCAATATTCAGGCTCGGGCCTTTCGCAGGGCGTGGGCGAGAAGATCGACCTCAACGTCTTCAATGGCAGCGCCGAGGCCTGGTATCGCTGGCTCGGGATGAATGCGGACGGGGGTGGTGCAGGCCAGGATCGGTATGCGTCGCGATAATAGCTAACAATTTCAATAGACTTTGACGCCGGTGCCCAAATGATGAATCGTCGACTCGATCGGATTTCGAGTCGATGGATCTTCCAATGCGCATCATCCTCGCCGCCTTTTCCGCCTGCTTCCTGGTTTTCGCCTCGCTCGGCGCGGTCCTGGCGGCTGAGCGCTGGGAGACGCTGCCGCCGACGCCGGCGCCCGTCGCCAAAGGCAGCTTTGCCGACATCAACGGCATCAAGCTTTATTACGCGACCCTCGGCAAGGGAGCGCCGGTCGTGCTGCTGCATGGCGGCCTCGGCAATTCCGACTATTGGGGCCTGCAGGCCAAGGCCCTGGCACGCCGTCATAAGGTGATCCTCGTCGACAGCCGCGGCCATGGCCGCTCGAGCCGGGACACCAAGCCCTACGGCTATGATCTGATGGCCGACGACGTCGTCGCCCTGCTCGACAAGCTCAAGATCAGACAAGCCGACATCGTCGGTTGGAGTGACGGTGCCATTCTCGGTATCGATCTGGCCATCCGCCATCCCGATCGTGTCAACAAGGTCTTCGCCTTTGCGGCCAACACCGTGACGTCAGGCGTCAAGGACGGAGTCGACAAGAATCCAACCTTCGCCGCCTATATCGAACGGGCCGGCAAGGAATATGCCAAGCTGTCGCCAACACCGAAGGAGTATGAGGCCTTTGTCGGGCAGATCAGCCAGATGTGGGCGACACAGCCAAGCTGGACCGATGTGCAGCTCAAGGCGATCAAGACACCGGTGCTGGTGGTCGATGGCGATCATGACGAGGCGATCAAGCGCGAGCATACCGAATATATCGCCGCCACCATTCCCGGCGCCGGCCTTCTGATCCTGCCCAATGCCAGCCATTTCGCCTTCCTGCAGGATCCGGCCTTGTTCAATGCGGCGCTGCTGGGTTTCCTCGACGGGAAATGAGCACGGGCTGGCAAGGCCTGACGCCGACTATCCATGGGCGAGGAGACGGAATGTCGATCGACCGTCGTGATCGGGGGAATGCGCCGACTCCCCGCTAGGTTCGACGGTCCGGATCGAACCGGTGAAGGTAACCCGCGAAAACGTCCACCGAGGCAGCCCGCGCGATCTGCGGCAGCAGGCGGCCGATCTCGCCGCGGTGATAGCCGCCATGCGTGACGACATGCGCCAGCATTTCCTCGCGTGACATGCGTCCGGGCTGTCCGTCCGTAAACCTGAAACGAATGGGTGCCTGCAGTTCCTCCGCCGACAGGCCGGCGACATAGTCGATATAGGCTCTGTCCGTCCGGCGAATATCTGCGGAGAGAGGCTGCAGCGACGGCAGATCATCTGGCTCGTTGTTGTCATAGCCATGGCTGAACCCCTGAAGATGCGCCATGAAGATGCGATCGACGATGTGAGCGTGATTGAGAATGCGCAGCGCCGGGCCGAAATCAGAGGGCGGGCCGGCGCGCTCCAGCTCGATCATCGCATCCAGCAGGAGATCGTCGGCCCAGGCCTTGTAGCCATACAGCGAAGTCAGAAGCGACTGGGCGCCCATGCGCTCTCTCCATCTTGCTCGGTTGACGCAGACTTGCATCGCCGCTGTATTCGCGCAAATTCGAATTCCGGGCTCGCGAATAAGCAGATGTTATGGCTCTTCCGATCAATCTGAGACAGGTCGAGGCCTTCAGGGCCGTCATGCGTGCCGGCCGGATGACCCTGGCGGCGGAGCTGATGTCGGTGACGCAGCCGGCCGTCAGTCGCCTGATCGCCGATCTGGAGCGCGCCACCGGTCTCACATTGTTCGAGCGCAGGAGCAATCAGATCAGGCCGACCCGTGCGGCGATCGATCTGATGCGAGAGGTGGAACGCTCCTTCGTCGGCCTGGACCGGATCGCTTTGCTCGCCCAGGAGATCGGGCGGCATTCGGCCGGAACCTTGCGGATTGCTGCCATGCCCGCTTTGGGCAATGGACTGCTGCCGCGCTTCCTGGCCCGCTTCCTACGCGATAAGCCGGGCCTGAACGTGTCCCTGGATACGCTGCCTTCCGCCATGGTCATCGAGGCGGTGGCTGTCGGCCAGGCCGATATCGGCTATGCGGATGAACCGCTGGACAGGAGCGGCTTCCTCGTCGAGGCCTATCCTGCCGCCGCGCTTGTCGCTCTGCCGGCGCGCCACCCTCTGGCCGGCAAGACCGTCATCGCACCCGGCGATCTTGCCGGCGAACGCGTCATCAACCTGGATCCCGGCACATTGTTTGCGATGCGGGTTGAATTGGCGCTGGCCGGCGTGCCGCGCCTTGCCGCGCTTGAAACAAGGCTCTCCTACACGGCCCTCACCTTGGTGGTCGAAGGTGCGGGCATTGTCTTGGTCGATCCGGCATCGGCGAGCGAGTTCGCGGGGCGGGGTATCGTCTTTCGCCCCTTCAGCATTTTCATCGATGCCGGTTTCCAGATGATCCGTTCGGCAAGCCAGGTGCGTCTCGAGGTGGCGGAGCGCTTTGCCAGCGAATTCGATGCTTATCTGAAGGAGCACCTCGGCGAGATGCTTCAGCCCGAGCGATAGGGCAATCGGTATCTCTCAATAGGCGAGACGGCCCCGCAGATCGTCGAACGGAATCATCACATGCTGCCGATATGGCGTGCGCGCCATGAGACGCTCGTACCACGCCTGCACATTGGGAATGTGAGGGCGCGAAATATCGAGGTTGAAATAGCGATAGAGCGCGGTGCCGACGGCGATGTCTGCCAGGCTGAGATCGTCGCCCAGCATATGGCATCTGCCTTCCAGCCAGCGATCGAGCAGGAGGAAATGGGTGCTGCAGCATTCGATGCCGCGACGGATGCGCGGCCAGTCCCTTTGGGCTTCCGGCGTGCGGTAGAAGCCCCAGAACACGTCGGAGAGGAAGGCAGGCTGCAGCGCCGTCTGCGACCAGTCCATCCAGCGTTCGAATTGGGAGCGCTCGCCGGCATCGTCAGGCCAGAAACGCCCGGCGCCGAAGCGGGCGGCGAGGTAGCGCAGGATCGTGTGCGATTCCCACACGATGACGCCGGCATCGTCAATGACCGGCACCCGGCCATGGGGGTTGAGCGCCAGGAATTCGGGTGTATCGAGGCCGCCGAAATCGCCGCCCGCAGGAATATGGTCATGGGCGATGCCGAGTTCGCCGACCAGCCACATCACCTTCTGGACGTTGAAGGAATTTCGGCGTCCCCAGATCTTCAGCATGCCGGGCAGCCCTTGATGTCAAAAGGGCGCGAACCGGCATGGTCGCGCCCCGTCATTCGATTGCAAGCCGGATCCAACTCTCTGTTTTTACGCATTTTCTCAATCGAAAAGTCTGTCAGCTTTTCTGGAAAACGCTTTTGCGAGGCGGAAAGTCTCAGCCCTCGCCGGAGATTCGCTCGATCTGGGCGCCGCAGGCTGCAAGCTTGCGTTCCAGGTTCTCGAAGCCGCGGTCGAGATGGTAGATGCGATTGACGACGGTGTCGCCCTGGGCGGCGAGGCCCGCGATCACCAGCGACACCGAGGCGCGCAGATCGGTCGCCATCACCGGCGCGCCCTTGAGGGTCGAGACCCCCTCGACGATCGCCGTCTGGCCATCGAGATGGATATGGGCGCCGAGGCGGGCCAATTCCTGCACGTGCATGAAACGGTTCTCGAAGATCGTTTCGGTGATGCGCGACTTGCCCTTGGCCTTGGTCATCAGGCCCATCAGCTGGGCCTGCAGGTCGGTGGGGAAGCCCGGGAAGGGCTCGGTGGTCACGGCGACCGGATCGATGCCATGGCCGTTGCGGCGCACGCGGATGCCTTCATTGGTGGCGGCGATCTCGGCGCCGGCCTCGCGCAGCACGTCGAGCGCATTCTCGAACAGTTCGGGCTGGGCGCCTTCCAGCATGACGTCGCCGCCGGCCATCGCCACGCACATGGCATAGGTGCCGGCCTCGATACGGTCGGAGATCACGCGGTGATGCGCACCCTGCAGGCGGCTGACGCCTGATATCTCGATGGTGGAGGTGCCGGCGCCCTTGATCTTGGCGCCCATCTTGATCAGGCAGTCGGCGACATCGACGATCTCGGGCTCGCGCGCCGCATTGTGGATGACGGTGGTGCCCTCGGCGAGCGTCGCGGCCATCAGCGCGACATGGGTGCCGCCCACGGTGACCTTGGGAAAGTCGATCTCGGCGCCCTTCAGGCCGTTCTTCGCCTCGGCGACGGCGTAACCGTTCTCGATGTCGATCTTGGCACCGAGCCGTTCCATCGCCATCAGCAGGAAGTCGACCGGGCGCGTGCCGATGGCGCAGCCGCCGGGCAGGGAGACGCGGGCATGGCCCATGCGGGCGAGCAGCGGGCCGAGCACCCAGAAGCTGGCGCGCATGCGCGAGACCAGTTCGTAGGGTGCGGTGGTATCGACGATGGAGCGCGCATCGAGACGCACCGTCTGGCCGGTCAGTTCCAGCTCGCCCGGGCGCTTGCCGGCAATGGTGACGTCGAGGCCGTGATTGCCGAGGATGCGGGCAAGCAGGGCGACGTCGGCCAGGCGTGGCACATTGGTGAGGGTGAGCACGTCTTCGGAGAGCAGGCTCGCGATCATCAGCGGCAGGGCAGCGTTCTTGGCGCCGGAAATCGGAATGACGCCGTGGAGCGGCGCGCCGCCGGTGATCTTGATTCGATCCATGGTCGATCCTTCGGAATGGCTTCGGCCTCGCCCGTGATCGGCGCAGTGGCGGCCGGGAGGCAAGCAGTCGAGCAGCGTAAGAGATAAGGTTAACCGGTTTGAGTAAACGAAGCGCAAAGGCCGGACAAGGGCGAAGCCCGGGCAGAATCGCGGCAGGGCCTATTCGCTGTCGTCCTGTGGCATTTTCGCATCGCCGTCGGCACTTTCCCGGCCTTCGCCCGATAATGCATCGCGCCCGGCGTCACGCCCGCGCGACTGGCTCTTGCGCCGGCCGAGATTGGCGCGCAGGGCCTTGGCCAGGCGCTCGGCCCGCTTTTCGGCCTCGGTTTTCACGGGTGTTTTCATCAAATGACGACTTTATGCAGCAACCGGCTTGCGCCGGCGCCTCCCTTGTGGCACTAGAGCGCCGCGCCGGGCAAGTCCTTCGGCAGAAGCTGCAGTAGCTCAGTGGTAGAGCACTCCCTTGGTAAGGGAGAGGTCGAGAGTTCAATCCTCTCTTGCAGCACCATCTCAATTCCTGAAATTTCTGATCGCTCAAGCCGTCGTTCCGGCGATTTGCGTTGCGCATTCAAGCATCTGTCCTTGATACGGCTCTCCGAAAGCCGCAGGGCCCCGCTGCATCCGAGACCTTTCGGTCAGGCGGATTCGCTGGGGATGTCTTTGGGCGATGGGCAGGACGGCCAAAAGAAACGGGCCGGAGATCCGGCCCGTAAACATCTTCCTATGGCTTGGCGAACGCCGATCCTGCCTCAAATCTCGGGGCGAACCAGCGTCTTGGCCGGTGGCCGCAGGTCGTAGATCGCTTCCAGTTCTGCCAGCATGTCCGGCAGGGACTTCGCGCCGGTGGCGGGAGAGGGCACTTCCTCGGTCACGTCGCCGTTGCGGATATGCTCCTGCCATTGGGCTTCGCTCATCTGGCCGGAAAGATAGCAGGCGCGAAGAAGATTGGCTTGTTCGGTAGTCATTGCAATCGATTGGCTGAAAGGGAAACAGGTATCGCCATGATAAAGCGAGGCGTCGCGCGGCCAAGTCAGCAATTAGGCGTTGGCCTGCGCCGAAAGAACTAGTCTGGAGGGAGTACGCCTCGCCCGGGGCCATGATGAGGCCGCATCAAGGAAAGTCTGTGATGCCAGGCGCGATGGCGGCGAGGCGAAGGGGCGGTCCCGAATCAGGAGACGGCCCGACTATGCCCGCTCAGGCGAGCGCGGCAGGACGTATGGCGATGCCGGGAAGGCGAGTTTCGATTTTTTCGGGCGCGGTTGAAGTTGCTGATGTGGTTGACGTTGCGTTAATCTTCCGCTCGTTCAAGACAAACCAGCGATGAGCAATTAAAATTACGAGAGCTACAATAAGATCGAGGACGATCATGCTGAGCATGGTCGAATTAAAAAAATAACTGAACCAGTCGCTGGAAATCTGAGCGTTTTGCGAAATATCTGTCATTCCCTGGTTGAACTCCAGTTCACCTACAGCGCCCCGCCGCCCGGTAGCCTTACGCTAGGGATGATTAGGTTGCACAAACGTTAACGCATGTCTCGTTATTTTGCCGTGACCGAGCGCACAGGATGCGCGGCACGATGCCACGCGGCTGCGCGGGAGAGGCCGGCCTACCTTGTCGGTGCCTGTTACCGGCCCTCGGGCGTCAGCGCGGAGACAAACGGTGAGCTACGGACTTTATATCGGCAGGAACCATACGGCTGACGGCATCGCCTATCTCGCCGGCTATGGCGATGAACCCTCGAGCCATTGGCTCGAGCTCCTGCCTCGCTGCCGGCATGAGGCGGATGCGCGCATCCCGGTCGGCGTGACGCCGCAGGCCGATCTGCCCGGCCGCATGAGCGAGATCCCGCAGGTTTCCGAAACGGCGCGGCATCTGCGCGTCAGCTACAGCTACTACAAGGGCGTGCCGGCCCCGCTCACCAATGGCGGCCTCAACGAACATGGCGTCGCCGTGCGCGACATCTGGTCATCTTCGCGCCCCGACCTGGTGGCGATGACGCCGGTGGACCAGACCGGCCCCAATTACAGCGACCTTGCTCGCCTCGTCCTGGAGCGGGCGCGCACGGCCCGCGACGGCGTCGATATCATCGCCGACCTGATCGCCCGCCACGGCTATGCCGACTATGGCGGCAATTCGCATCTGATCGCCGATGCCGAGGAGGCCTGGGTGGTGATCGAGTTCTCGGGTGGCCGAGGCCTGTGGGTGGCGGAGCGGCTCGGGCCGGATGCCATTCGCGCCTCCCGGCCGGGCTATGTCGGGCTGGTGCCGATCGAGGATCCAACCCGGGCGGATTTCCTCTATCCGCCGCACTTCGTCTCCTTCGCGCAGGAACAAGGGTGGCATCGGCCTGGCACGCCCTTCGATGCCAATGCCGTCTATGGCGACGGCAAGGGCCGCTGGGCCGGCGTGCAGTGGATCGAAGCGGAGATGGCGGCACGGGCGGGGCGGCCGGAGAAGATCGGCCTGGCGGACGTCTTCTGGGCGGTGCGCACGGAAAGGCTGACCGGCGACACCGCCGGCTATGGCCAGGTGGTGCCGCTGCTGGGCGCGGAGCCCGAGGCCTTGCGCCTCGTCTGGCACACCCAGGTCGGTGCGGTGGCGGCGCCGTTCGTGCCGGTGTTCCTGGGCATCGAGAGCGTGCCGGAGGAATATCGTCGGCATCGCTATCTCAGCGATGGGGAGGCCGCACGCTTCCTCGACACACGCCATGCCGAGAAGGGGCGCCCCGAAACCTTGTCGGCGGTGCCGCAGGGCATCGAATCGACCCGCTCGGCCGGACTCGCCGGCAAGCGGCTGCTCAACCTGCTCTTCCAGCACCACGAAACCTTCCTGCCCGAAGCCCTGGCACTATGGCAGGCGATCGAGGCGACGCTCATCGGGGAGCAGGCGCGAATTGCACGCAGCGCCGCAGTGCTGATCCAGGCCGGCGAGCCGGATCTCGCCGCGCACCTCCTCACCTATTTCACCGGCACGGAGCTGCGGCGTGCCCTCGATACCATGGAGCAGTTGGCGCAGTCCCTGGAGATCAGGACACGCCATCTCTTCGGCTTCAGGACGGAACGCGTCCCGCGTGCCCCTGAGCAAATATGGTGACAGGACCGCTGCGCCCCAGCATCGCTGCCATCCCTGCAAGGCTCAGCACCAGGGCGAAGGGAATGAGGCGAAAGGTGAAGGAGGCGTGCTGGATGGTGTGGTTGGCCTTGAGCTCCACCACCAGCATCGGCAGGAGCGTCAGCGCCAGAACGGCGAGCGCGCCGGCCGCCCGGCCGCGCCGCAGCGCCAGCGAGAACAGCACGAGCCAGGCCAGGAGGCAGGCCGCGATCGGCCACCAGCCCAGAGGCATGGCCGCGCTTTCCAGCAGCATCTCGTAGAGGGCCCGCAAAGGCCGGTAGACCCCGTCGCCGCCGCCGAACCAGCGGGCGAAATCCTGGCTCGGCACCGAGGTCTGTTCCCCGAAGATCCGTCCGGCGAGGACCACCAGGCCCCATTTCGTCGCCCACATGGCGAAATAGCCGGCTATAACAATGGCCTGCAGGTGGATGGCCTGCACCAGGCTGGCGCCGAGCGGGCGCTGCTCCGCCAGCACGGCGCGCAGCAGGAAGGTCCAGCCGAGCACATAGGCCAGCAGGTCGGGATTGTAGAGAAAATCGAAGAAATTGTAGACCGCGCCCATGGCGAAGGCCCAGGGCGCAAAGCCAAGCAGCTCCATCGGCCCCCGCTTGCGCAAGGCGACCGTCCAGCACAGCAGGAGGACCGAGAGGGAAATCGTGTGGGTCGGCGTCAGGCCTGATATCGGCAGGTCCGTCATCACCAGGCCCAGGGCCGTCACGGCCAGGAGCGTGGCGACCCGCGCCGGGCTCGCCGTGCCTCGGAGGACGGGAGGCAGGAACGGTGCCAGCGCCACAAAGGCGCACAGGAAGAGGAGGGCGCCGCCCCAGAGCTGCAGGCTGCGATAGGAGAAGAACGACAGGAATGGCTCGGTAATGAGGCGATAGCCGTGCCAGTAGCGCGAATAGGGGTAATGTGGCTGTTCGGAGCCGGCGAGTTGGTCGCGCAGGCTGTCGCAGATTGACTTCGGCGGCTGCCACAGCAGGGCCGGGGACTGCAGCGTGAAAGTGATCGGGTTGGTCGCCCCTGGCGCGATTGCCGTCGACAGGCCGACGCATTCGCTGAAATGGCTGAGCCGGTGCCGGCCGATGCGCTCGAACGCTTCGTGATCGCCGAAGGACTGGCTGGCAAAGGCCTGCCGGACTGCTTCCTTGATGGCCTCGGGTCGGCGCAGGCCGTCGGCCAGCCCCAGCGAGAGGGAAGCCAGCACGACGATCACGGCGAGGGCTGCTAGCGCCCGCGCGAGGGTTTTGGCGATGGCGGTCAGATCCACGCGGTGAGCCCCGCATTCCGGTAGCAATACGCCGGAACTGGCGGCAAATGCCGTATCTTGTCAATTCACTCGAGTTGCCTCGCGAACAGGCACGCGACTTGTCGGTTTGCTGGAAAGACTTTACGGCGCGATTGCACAAATATTAGGCGCTTCCTGAGAACGGGAGGCCTGTACATCCGGGGCCAAAGGCGGCATAGCGCAGGGAAAGCATCGATGGGCTCGGGACTCCCGGGCAAACAGGGAGAAGCCGAAAAAATGGCACAGGCAGATATCGCAGTCATCGGCATGGCAGTCATGGGGCGCAACCTCGCCATGAACATTGCCGAGAAGGGATTCAAGGTCGCCGTCTACAACCGTTCCTCGGCCCGTACCGACGAGGCCTTGGTCGAAGCCGGCGATCTCGCCGGCAACATGATCGCCTGCCGCTCGATCGAGGAACTGGTCGCCGCCCTCAAGCCGCCGCGCGCGTTGCTGCTGATGGTGAAGGCGGGCGCCGCCGTCGACGAGACCATCGCCCAGCTCAAGCCGCATCTGGCCAAGGGCGACATCATCATCGATGCCGGCAATGCCAATTATCGCGACAGCGTCGCCCATGACCAGGCCTTGTCGGCCGAGGGCTTCGAGTTCCTCGGCGTCGGCGTCTCCGGCGGCGAAGAAGGCGCCCGCCACGGCCCGTCGATCATGGTTGGCGGCAGCCAGAAGGCTTGGGAGCGCGTCCAGCCCGTGCTGACGGCGATCGCCGCGCGCTATCAGGGCGAATCCTGCTGTGCCTATATGGGCCCGGCCGGCGCCGGCCATTTCGTCAAGACGCTGCACAACGGCATCGAATATGCCGACATGCAGATGATCGCCGAAGCCTATGGCCTGATGCGGGCCGGCCTCGGCATGGCGCCGTCGGCCATTGCCGATGTGTTCGAAGGCTGGACCAGGGGCCCGCTCGCCTCCTATCTCACTGAGATCACCGTACAGGCCCTGCGCAGCACCGATCCCTCGACCGGCAAGCCGTTGGTCGACATCATTCTCGACAGTGCCGGCCAGAAGGGCACGGGCCGCTGGTCGGCCATAGAGGCACTCGATCTCGGCGTGCCGGCGAGCGCCATCGCCGCGGCGGTCGAGGCGCGTGGCCTGTCCAGCATGCGCAGCCTGCGCCAGGCGGTGAACGGCGCTCTCGGCGATGCCGAACGGGCCGCAATCGGTGCGGCGACGCCCGAGATCATCGCCGAGATCGAGAAGACGCTGCTCACCGGCAAGATCCTGGCCTATGCCCAGGGCTTCGACGTTTTGGCGGCCGGCTCCAAGCAATTCGGCTGGAACCTGCCGCTCGCCGAGATCGCCAAGATCTGGCGCGCCGGCTGCATCATCCGTTCGCGCATGCTCGATGCCATGTCGCGCGCCTATTCGGCGACGCCGGCGCCCGAATCGCTGATCCTCGACCCCGATTTCGCCGGCGAGCTCAAGGCGAGCCTGCCGGCTGCGCGGAAAATCCTCGGCCTTGCCGTGGCCAATGGCCATCCGGTGCCGGCGCTGACCTCGGCGCTCAATTATCTGCAGCAATTGCGTGCCAGCCGGGCCACCGTGGACCTGGTGCAGGCCCAGCGCGACATCTTCGGCGCCCACGGCTTTGAGCGCATCGACCAGCCCGGTGCCCATCACGGCCCTTGGCACACCGGCGCCGAGTAATTGAGGCAAAGTGCGATTTCCGCATGTCGCACTTTCTCTCCAACGCTTTGCATGGGTGCGTTTTCCAGGTCGAGAAGCCTCTCGGCTCTTCTGGAAAACATTCATGAAAAAAGGGGCATGGTCCGCCATGCCCCCCCTCGCAATGCCGATGTCGGACAGCCGACGCCTATTTTCAGAAACGATTGGGAACGCAGCGCCGGCCGGACGAGGCGGGGTGCGTGCCTCGAGGGCAGGTCGGGCGGCGATAGGCCGGGCCGGGACGCTGGAAACGGTCTGCGCGGCGGAATTCGCAGCGCCCGAAGCGGTTGCGTTCCATGCCCGGTCCGCAGCGGAAGGCAATTTCGTTGACGACCAACGAGCCCTTCGTCATCGGGGTGGAGGCAGGCATGGCCTGCGCTGCGCCCGATGCCACAGCAATAAATCCAAGTGCGGCAGCGATCTTTACAATTCTTAACATAGTATCCGTCTCCGTAGGTGAATATTAGCAGCCCGCCAACCAACGTAACGTAGGGGAATGTTGCGTCGTTGGGTATATGGAAGAGGGCGAAAAGTGTCAATGTGTGGCAATTGTTCAGGCCTAAACGCGCACATGCGCCGGCATGCGTGGTAAATTTTTAGTATTCTTGCCAGGGGTCACCTACTTGCTCGGGTTGGCCATTTTTCTGAACACGCTGTCTATGGCGTTCATCAGCAGCATGTCGGGCTGGTGCCGACAGACGCCCTTCACCGCCAGGATGATGCCGTTGCCGTCCGTGCGACTGCCGACCCAATGATTGTCGTTGCGGCTGTTGAGCCCGGTCCACCAGCCGAGAATCCAGCTATTGCCCTCGCCTTCGAGGCGTGTGGTGGAGAGCCAATATTTGCACGGCATTGTGCCGACGCCGAGCGCCATATAGTCATAGGCCCGGGCGGACGACGTGGTGATGAAGGCAGCTGCCGCTGCCAGGCAGAGCGCCCCGACGCGACTCATGCGTGGACCTTGTCGGGCAATTCCAGGACGGTCCGGTCGCTTGCAGACCCCTCCTGGTCGTGTCCCCGACCCGATCGGGAGGAGCCTGTTTAGAATCAGATGGAACTTACTCACCCTTCATTCCCGTCGCTGACATGATCGAATTGCGCCCCTTGCAGCAGGCGATGCCGGGCCAGGCGGACGCCGACGCCCCGGCCATGTTCCGAGATGAACTCGACCCCGCCGGTCTCGAGCGCCCGGCGGATGGCGGCGGCGTTCGCGCTGGTGATCTGTGGAACGTCGTCAAAGGCATCGGCTCGCCGGATCGTCGCCACGCCGAGGCTGGAGGCATCCGCCAGCTTCTGGGCGGTCCAGCGCAGCAGGGCACGGCCAGCCCGGATCTGCGCACCGGTAATCGGGGTAGCATGCATCACGTCAGTCCCCTCTCTTATCGGATGATCGGATAGCGCTCACGACTATACGCCGCCGGCTGTTGGGACGGAACCGGTTGCATGGCCCGCGCACCAGCAAATCCGCCGAATCCTGCGGGTTAATCTCGGCGGCAACTCTATAATGCATATTCCATGCACTATGCTTGACTTTGCCCGGGCAGGCCGCTCTGATGACCTGAAGAGAAAGCCAGGATGTATTCCTGTTCCGGCCGTGCCCCCCGCGACCGGGATCAGGAATATGCGCATGCCTTGGCGGGATACAGGGAGCCCAGCATGGCCAGGATCGAACGCATCGAATTGTCGATGGTGGTGCTCGAGCCCAAGGTGAAACGCGTCGATGCCATCCAGTCCTTCGTGGCACAGGAGACGCCGATCGTTCGCATCTTCGACAGCGATGGAGCAATCGGCATCGGCTATAGCTATACGATCGGTACGGGCGGGCATTCGGTCCTGGAACTCCTGGCGCGCACCTTCGCGCCGGCCCTGATCGGGCGCGAGGCCGCCATGGTCGAGCAGATCTGGCGCGATCTGCTCTTCCTCAGCCATGCCACTTCGGTGGGAGCCATCACCTCGCTCGCGCTTGCCGCGGTCGATACGGCGTTGTGGGATCTGCGTTGCCGCAAGGCCGGCCTGCCCCTGCATGTCATGGCTGGTGGCGCCCAGGACAGGGTCCGGCTCTACACCACTGAGGGCGGCTGGCTGCAGCTCGACACGGCGGCGATCGTTGCCGATGCCCTCCAGGCCAAGGCCGATGGTTTCGGCGGCTGCAAGATCAAGGTCGGCAGGCCGGTGCGCGAGGATGTGAGCCGCCTCGTCGCCGTGCGCGAGGCGGTCGGCGAGGGCTTCGAGATCTTTACCGATGCCAACCAGGCCTTCGCGGTGGACGAGGCGATCCGGCGCGCCCATCATTATCGCGAGGCGGATATCGGCTGGTTCGAGGAGCCTCTGCCGGCCGATGACGTCGACGGGCATGTCAGGCTGGTCGCCTCCACCTCGATCCCGATCGCGGTCGGCGAGAGCATCTACAGCCCCTCGCATTTCCGCGACTATCTGCAGCGGCGCGCCTGTTCGGTGGTGCAGGTCGATGTCGCTCGCATCGGCGGCATCACGCCCTGGCTCAAGGTGGCGCATATGGCGGAGAGCTTCAATGTCGCCGTCTGCCCGCATTTCCTGATGGAACTGCATGTCGGCCTGTGCTGCGCCGTACCGAATGCGCGCTGGGTGGAATATATTCCCCAACTCGACGGCGTGACCGGCAATACAATGCGCATCGAGGGCGGCTATGCGCTGCCATCGCAGGAGCCGGGCCTGGGGATCGATTGGGACGAACAGGCGCTCGCCACCTTGCAGGCGGAGGGCTCGGCCAGGCGCATCACGGCTCGCTGATGGAGGGAGGACTGTCATGGCAAGGCGGCTCAAGCTGCAATTCATCGCCGTGACCTGTGACGAGGATTTCTTCCGTCCGGTCCGCAAGGGCATGGCGGATGCAGCCGCGATGATGGATGTCGAGGCGACATTCACGGGGACAAAGGGAGTTGATGCCGGGGAAATGGCAGCGCTCGCACGCCAGGCCATGGCGGAGGGCATCGACGGGCTGGCATTGGTTGCCTTCGACGGCGCTGCCTTCGCGCCGGTGGTGGCCGAGGCCCATGCCAGGGGCATTCCGGTGGTGGCTTTCAACATCGACCAAGGCAAGGGCTGTGCCGGTACGCTCAGCGGTATCGCGCAGGATTTCGGCGGCGCGGGCCGGACCCTTGGCCGGCGCGCGGCAACTGCCATCGCGCCAGGCAGTCGCGTGCTGCTTACCCTCCACGATGCCGGTATCTCGGCGCTGGAGGAACGCCGCGACGGCATCAAGGCGGCCCTGGAGGGGCACGACATCGCGTGGGTCGAGACGATAACAGGCCATCAGGTCGAGGAGGCCGCCCGGCGCGTCGAGGCGATCCTGGCCGGAGAGCCCGGTATTTCGGCGATCCTGGCCACCGGCCAGGCCGACACCGAGGGCGCAGGGGTGGCGGTGGAGCGAACGGGCCGCACGCTCTATGCCGCCGGCTTCGATCTGTCGCCTGGCATATTGCGCCTGGTCGAAGCGGGACATCTTGCCTTCACCATCGACCAGCAACCCTATGCCCAGGGCTTCTATCCGGTGATTCAGCTCGTGCTCAATTTGCGCTATGGCTTGATGCCGGCAAGCCTCGATGCCGGAGCCGCGATCGTCGACCGTGCCAATGCATCCCGGATTCGGGTTCTGTCGGAAGCGGGCTATCGTTGAGGGGCTAAGGCCAGGCGGCTTCCTTCCGGTTGCGTCACGAGTGCGATCGAGGAGACACTGTAGAAATGTCGAACATGAGCGGGCTTTTCGGGCAGGGCCAAGGTGGACCCTCGCCGGAAAAGTCTGCTTGGAGGCGAGGGGAGGGGCGGCATGGGCATCCCGGCGACAAGACGGCGATTGAACGAGATCGTCGGCGAAACGCTGGCCTCCCATATCCGCTCGGGGGCGCTGCCGGCCGGCTTCGTCATTCGGGAAAAGGCGGTCACCGATCTCTTCGGTGTCGGTCGCATGCCGGCCGTGGTCGCCCTGGCCCGTCTGGAGGCCGAACGCCTGGTCCATCGCAGGCCGGCGTTGCGGGGCGTGGTCGTCGGCCTCAGCCGTACGGTGCCGGCAAGGCCGGGCGATCTGGCCGGGCATGTCACCCTGCCCGAGGGCCTTGGGCGCGAACTCGGGCAGCGCAATTGGCGCAGCCTGATTTATCCCGCCCTGGAGCGCCAGGTGGCCTCTTGCCTGCTGTTCGGGCGCTTCCAGATCCGCACCCCGGCGCTCGCCGAGCATTTCGGTGTCAGCAGGACCATCGCCCACGAGCTCCTGCTGAGGCTCGAGCGCGTCGGTCTGGTGCGCCAGGAAGTCAATGCACGCTGGTATGCCGGCCCGCTGACACCGACCCGAATCGACGAGCTCTACGAAATGCGCATCCTGCTGGAGCCGGCGGCTCTGCGGCAGTCGGTACGAGGGCTCGAACCGTCGGTCATCGAAGAAAGGCTCGACCGGGTGTCACAGGCCCATACTGCCGAGGCGCGGTCGGATGCCTCGCTGCTGCACCGGCTCGAAACCGATCTGCATCAGGATGTCGTGCTGCGCTGCGCCAATGAGGAGTTGCGCGCCACGCTCTATCGCTGCCAATTGCCGCTGATTTCGGTGCATCTGTCGTTCGGCAGTTATGGCGAGCGCACCGACATTCCCCAGATGATCGGCATGCACAAAGTCGTGCTCGAGCACCTTGCCGGGGGGCGGGTGGAAGAGGCGGCGCTCGCCCTCGAAAGCCATTTGAGGTGCTCGCGGGACGACAATCCGGCGCGCCTCGCCGATCTGCCCGCACTTGCTCCGTCGCAGTTACACCCCTATCTCGACCCGATTTGACCCTGAAACGGCTCAAATCGACGTAAATTCAATGTCAAATATGACGGGCGCGGCTGCGCTTGCATTTCTGCGCCGATGCCAGCATAAAAGCCCATCGATCTCGGCCGGACGTTTTGGCTGTGTGGTCTCATGGCCACGCTTGCTGATGACCTTCCTACCAATTTCGACCCATGGAGCTTCGTGCCGCCGGTCGGTTGCAGGAAGTTCGATCGTGCCCATAGGAAAGGTTCGTCATGAGCACAGGTACTGTTAAGTGGTTCAACTCCCAGAAGGGCTACGGCTTCATTCAGCCAGATGACGGCTCGAAGGACGTTTTCGTTCACATCAGCGCGGTGGAACGCGCCGGCCTGCGCGACCTGCAGGAAGGCCAGAAGATCACCTATGAGCTGACCGAGGACCGTCGTTCCGGCAAGCTGGCAGCTGATCGCCTGCAGGCTTCCTAAGTCCTGCGGTCGCGTCCCGGGACGCGCCTGAATTTGAGTTAGGATGGGTGAAAGCCCATTTGGCGCCTCCGGTCGCACCGGGGGCGTTTTTGTTTGAAAGGGGGCGCTGGATCGAATCGGCTCCTCGGTATCGGGCTGCAAGGAGCGGTTTTCGACGGGTGCAAGCGACAGGGACCATGGCAGCGGAAATGGCGCTGCTGGGCCGTTCGATGATCCGAGGATGAAGATCGGTATTCTTACCGGATGGCCAGCGGAGATGTCGAGGAAGGCGGGGCGGCCTTCAGGGCATCGACATGAGTCGCGAGAGCGGCAAGATTTGAACCGGCGGCCATATCTCGGCATCGCGTCCGATGCCGCCGCGAATCGTGCGTTCGAGAAACCCTATGACCGGTCGGCACAATCAGCCTGACAATGTCTGGGCGAGCAGCATTCCGGGAGCATGGAATGAAGATTTGTACCATCCCGGCACCAAGGCCGTGCGATGGTACAGTTGGGTGGACTCGAACCACCGACCTTCGGAGCCACAATCCGACGCTCTAACCAACTGAGCTACAACTGCATCTGGGCATGCGTTTAGCGGGATCGTTCCGCTATTTCAAGTGTGCAGGCAGGGGATTTTTTCATTCGCCCCCAATCAAAGAAAAAGGCCCGGACCAAGTCCGGGCCTCGAAACGTCAGCGGAGCTGAAAAATCAGGCAACGCTCTTGAAGGTCTTCTCGACCTGAGCCTTGACCGGAGCGATCGTCTCATTGGCGACCTTCTGGGCGAGCTCGCCATATTCCTTGGCCTGGGCCGAGAAGGTCTCGGCCTGCTTGCGCAGGAAAGCGGTGTTGAGCTCGATCACGTCCGAGAAGGTCTTCACGCCGAACAGGGCGATGGCATGGTCGAAGGAAGCGTTGGTGTTGGTGCGGGCGGACTCCAGGACCTTCAGGCCGAGGGTCGAAACGCCCTTGGAAGCGGTGCTGTAGGCGCCTTCGAAAGCGCTGGAAGCTTCTTCGGCAGCAACCTTGATCTTGGCATAGGTGTCCTTGGCCTGGGCAGCGCCCTTCTCGGCGAAGTCACGGACGGAAGCAGGAATTTCCAGCTTGGAGAGATTTTCGAAGGCCAGTTCAGTTTCAGTCTTGTTCTTGGCGGCAACCATAGAACGCTCCTTGGGAGTAAGGGTGAAATTGGATCAGTGGACTTAACGAAACGTCTTGAGGAGCCTTCGGCATGACATGCCGCGATGTGGGGCGACCTCACCTGCCACAATCTATATCAAATGCCCTTGTGCGATGCAATAACTCTGTTGCAGTGCACAATCGTCCGATAAAAGCACAAATTTTAAGCGATTCATGCCCAAAATTATGCCTATCGGTGAATTTTTGTGTGTGGTCAAAACCGTGGGGATCGACGGAATTTTGCTCGATATTGCGTTGCAATAGGCATTTTTGTGACAATTCCCCGCCAAATCGGTGCTCTTCACGTCCAGAAGGCAAGGCCGGCATTACGCAAGGGAAAGTATTGCTTGCGGTCTCGACGAAGAGATATGCCGTGAATGCAAGACAGGGCTGTCTTTTTGCGGTGACGGCAAGAATAGTTCAGTTGTCTGGAATTATTAACACGCAGATTTCAAGCAGTATTTTACCTTGCACCGGGCAAGCTTCCATGCCGAAAGCCCCAAATCAATGCTCGTGTGAGGTCCTGCCCGCATCTCCCCCCGAGAGGCCGGAAGGAATCCCTCGCATTTCCTGGAGTCGAGGTCGGGCTGCGGCCTTGCCGGGCTGCCTCTACGGGCAATCCCGGCAACGCGATTCGACGAGGCCCTATTTCTTCGGCTTGGTGACGTCAGAAGCCAGCTTGCTGGCCGTGGCACCGATATCCTTGGCCTGCTCGCCGAAAGCCTGGAGCTGCGCCTTGATGAAATCGCTCTGCAGTTGCAGCACTTGCTGGGGGTCCTTGGCCTTGACCAGGCTCGAGGCGAAGTCCAACGCGGCCGCGACGTTCTGCTCGGCATAGGTCAGGGCCTTGCGACCGATATCCTTGCCGCCGGTTTGGATGGCATCGCTCGTGCCTTCGATGGTACCGGCTGCCTTGTAGGCAGCCCCCATGAAACCGTCGAACGCCTTCTTGGCCTGATCGACGCTCTTTTCCGCCAGGTCGCGCATCTCGGACGGAATTTCGAAGTTCGGCGGCTTGGTTGTCATAGGCGTCTCCTCCGTTGCCCCCGTCCCCAGGCCGGTGACGGTGCGGGTGACGATAGCGCAGGCTTGCCGTTTTAACCATGCCCCAGATCAGCGGGGGATGACGGGGGAGCGGCGATTTACCCTTTTGTTTTCCATCTGTATTCATACTTTGTTAGTCATTTCGGCAGGTTCTTGGAAAACGGCATGATCGAGGCGATGTTGCGGACGGCTTTGATGGCCGATCAGCGCCTGCAGGCGCTGATGGACGACCCGCGCCCGGCCTTTGTCTGGCATCTGGACGGGCGTGCGCTCGCCTGGGCCAATCGCGCCGGAGCCCAGAGTCTGGGGCTGCTGCCCGCCGATATCCTGCGCCAGCAATCGAGCCCAGCCCTGGTCTCGCTCTCGCCCCAGATCGCGGCCATCGCCCGTAAACTGCCGAGGCCGGGCGCCATGCGGCTCGAGCGCCTGCGCCTGCCCGGCATGGGGGCGCTCGATACCCTGTCCTGTGCCTGCCGGTCCTTTGACGGTCCGGAAGGATTTCTCGGGCTGCTGGTGCAATCGCTCGATCTTCCGCGCGGACGGCGCCAGCACAGCTGGGCCCCGCCCTCGGTCGTGGATACGCTGCCGCCTTTGCCGGGCACGGAGCCGGCCTCGATCCCGTCCGGTGAATCGCCCGCCGCCAAGCCCTTCGAGCAGAGCGGTGCCTGGCGTTGGGTCGAGGCCGATGGCGAACGTGCGGAACCGATGAGGCCCGATGCGCCGCTGTCCTCGCCACCGGAGCCCGTTCGGAGCCAGGCATCCGAGCCCTCGCCGGTGGCTCGCAGCAAGCCCTTGCGCTTTGTCTTCCAGACCGATGCGGAGGGACGTTTCGTCTCCGTTTCGACCGAATTGGCGCAGGCTCTGGGCCGGAAGGCTGCGGACTGGACTGGTCGGCGCTTCGCCGACATCGCTGCGGCGCATGGCCTGCGCGACACCACGGCCATCATCGGGGCCTTTGCCGGCCAGCGCACCTGGACCGGCCTGTCCTTCCTGTGGCCCGATTCAGTCGCGCGCCAGGAAACGCCGGTCACTTTGAGCGCGTCGCCGCAATTCCAGGGCGAGGGGCAGTTTGCCGGATTCCGTGGCTTCGGCATGGCCGGTCTGCCACGGCCGCTATCGACCCCGGTCGAGGCCGAAGCACCGCCGCCGAAAGCCACGATCGTCTGGCAGGACGCCGATCCGGCGGAGGAAGAGGAACCGGCGCCAGCGCCCGTTCCTGAAGAGCCGACATTTCGCGCGACCGCCGGGAATACCGACAGCAATGTGGTGCGCCTGCCGAACAAGCCTTCCCAAGAAAGACCGGCCTCCGAGCGGCCTGTATCTGAAAGACCCACCTCGGAGCGTTCACCTCTCGAACGGCACAGCCTGACGCCGACGGAGCGCATCGCCTTCCACGAGATCGCCAAGGCTCTCGGCGCCCGTATCGAGGGTGAGCGCCGCGAGGAGCCGGCAAGGCAGGAGGTCCGCCCCGCGGCCGAGCCCGATCATGCCGATCGCGAGAAGGCTGCAACTGCGTCGGAATCGGAAACGCGCGCCGAAAAGCCTGACACGGCGATCCCTCCTGTAGAACCGGATCCCGAGCCCGCCGAACACGCGGTCGCGCCGGCCTTGAGTGCCGACGAGATCCGCTGGCTGGAGGATGCCGCTTCGGAGCCGGAGGCCGGCCCGGGCGAAACGGTGCCCGCAAGCGCGCCGGAACCGGTGGCACGCCCGGTCAAGCTCGGACGTCTCGACAAGGTGCCGGTCGCCCTGATCGATCGGCTGCCGATCGGCATCTTCATCGCTCGCGGCGAGGACCTGCAATTCGCCAATCGCACCATGCTCGAACTGCTCGGCTATCCCGATGTCGAAGCGATCCGCCAGGTCGGCGGCCTCGACCATGTCTTTGCGGGCAGCGACCCCGTTCCCCCGGGCGAGGAGGCCAATCCCGGCGTGCTCCTGAAAACGGCTTCGGGCGAGACGATTGCCGTCGACGGCCGTGTGCAGACCACGCATTGGGATGGGGAGAGCGCCCTGCTCATTTCCGTTCGCCGCCCGCTCGGCGAGGTCGGTGCCGACAAGCTGCACGCGGCGGAACGCCGGGCCGACGAGCTCCAGGCCGTGCTCGATACCGCCACGGACGGCGTGGTGATTCTCGACGGGCAGGGCCGCATCGTCAGCATCAACCGCAGCGCCGAGGCATTGTTCGGCTATGAGCAGCGCGAGATCATCGGCAAGGACCTCCTGCTGCTGTTTGCGCCGGAGAGCCATCGGGCCGCCTTCGACTATCTCGACAGCCTGCGCTCCAACGGTGTGGCCAGCCTGCTCAACGACGGCCGCGAGGTAATCGGGCGCGTGCGCCAGGGCGGTTCGGTGCCGCTGTTCATGACCATCGGCCGGCTCGGCAGCGAGAGGACGGGCGAGGAGGCCAAGCGCTTCTGTGCCGTGCTGCGCGACGTCACCAGTTTCAAGAAGGCCGAGAGCGAATTGACGGCCGCCAAGCGCCAGGCCGAGGAGGCCTCCTCGCAGAAATCCGACTTCCTCGCCAAGATTTCGCACGAGGTGCGCACGCCCCTCAACGCCATCATCGGCTTCGCCGAGGTGATGATGGAGGAGCGCTTCGGCCCGATGGGCAATGAGCGGTACCGCTCCTATGCCCGCGACATCCATACCTCTGGCGAGCATGTCATCAGCCTGGTCAACGATCTGCTCGATCTCTCCAAGATCGAAGCCGGCAAGCTCGACCTCAGCTTCTCCAGCGTCAATCTCAACGAGGTCGTGCAGCAGTCCGTCAGCCTGATGCAGCCCCAGGCCAGCCGCGACCGCATCATCATCCGCATGGCGCTGGCCGGAAACCTGCCCAATGTGGTGGCCGACGGCCGCAGCATGCGCCAGATCGTGCTGAACCTTTTGTCGAACTCGATCAAGTTCACCCAGGCCGGCGGCCAGGCCATCATCTCCACCACCTTGTCGGAGCGCGGCGAGGCTGTGCTCAGGGTGCGCGACACCGGCGTCGGCATGACCGAACGCGAACTCGCCATCGCCATGGAGCCCTTCCGCCAGGTCGCCTCGACCACGCTGGGTGGCACCGGCCTCGGCCTGCCGCTGACCAAGGCGCTGGTGGAGGCCAACCGGGCAGCTTTCACCATCCAGTCCACCAAGAATTCGGGCACGCTGGTCGAGGTTACTTTCCCCTCGACGCGGGTGCTGGCGGAGTAAGGGTGCGTCACACGTGGCTGCCAGATCGCCGGCAAGGATATCAGAAGAGGGATGTGAGGTCGCGCCTTCCGTCGACGACACGGATGACCTCGACTTCGTTTACCGGCATGATCTCATCGTCCGGCTTGAGCCGATAAACGACGAGATAGGGTGCAATCACTAGGACTCTCGCAAATTCCCTGATTTCCGGGCGGGCGGTTCCAAGAGGAGGGTTATCGCGCAGCACAATTGGGCAACATCCTTCAAGCGATCATAGATCTTGTCTGCTGCGGCAGGACTGTCGAGGCCAATGGCTACGTAGATATCGAGCAGATCTTCTTCCGATTGCGGTGTCCAGATCAGCGCGGCGGCCATCAGGGCTTGGCTTTGATTGCTGCGAGGCGGCGACGGCCTTCGGCCCTTACAGCCTCAAAGTCGATGCTTCGGCCGGGTCCGCTGGCAATCCCCTCGTCCCAAGCCCGGCGCAGGCGCTCGATCTCGTTACGGCGCATTTCCCGCTTGACCTCCCAATCGCGCAGGGCTTCCCGCACGATCTCCGAAGTCGACGCATATTCACCGGCCTCGACGGCACCTCGGAGGCTCGAAATCTGCTTGACCGTCAGGGCGATGCTTACTTTTTCCACGGAGGCCATCAGGGCATATCCCCTTGTGTGGAGATCATGGATCTTGCTACTTTTTCCTACCATGATGCTAACAAAGGCGCAAACTTAGCCGATGGCACGCCCTAGATCCTACGGGCGCTCTCCTCCCGATGTCATCGCAGCCCCATACGCCACCGCGACCGTCGCTTCGAGCAGGAGCCGGGCGCCATCCCTGATGCTGGCGGGCTCGACATATTCGGCTTCGTTGTGGCTGATGCCGTCCCGGCAGGGCACGAAGATCATCGCTGTCGGCGCGACGCGGGCAAGGAACAGCGCGTCGTGGAAGGCGCCCGAGACCATTTTCTTGCTGGGCAAGGAGAGGCGGCCGGCCGCGGCCTCGATGGTGTCGATCATCCCGGGCGCGAAGACGCCCGGCGGCATGTCGAAGGCCATGCTGATCTCGACCGAGCAGCCCTGCTTCTCGCCCTCGATGCGGCAGATGGCCCGCACCTCGCCTTCGATGGCATCGAGCCTGATAGCCGAGGGATGGCGGAGGTCGAGGCTGAAGGTCACGGCCTTGGGGATGGCATTGACAGAACCCGGGATGGTGGCGATCCGCCCCACCGTCAGCCTGGCGTCGGCATCGGAGGGCATCACGCTGGCCTGGAGCTGATGCATCATGCCGACGGCCGCCACCATCGGGTCGCGGCGATAGGGCAGGGGCGTGGTGCCGGCATGGCCGGCCTCGCCGGTGACGGTCACCTTGAGCCAGCGCGTGCCTTGGACACCCGTCACCACGCCGATGGCGAGGCCTTCCTTTTCCAGGGACGGTCCCTGCTCGATATGGAGTTCGATATAGCCGGAGACGGGTGTGCCGAGCGGGCGCATCACCGCCTCAGGCAGGGCGGAGAGCGTTGCGGCGAGTTCGTCCGAGAAGGAGGCGCCGTCGCTGCCGGCCAGGGATTGCCATTGCGCCGGATCGGCCGCGCCGGCAAAGGCCATCGACCCCATCACGCCAGGTGCGAAACGGCTGCCTTCCTCATTCGTCCAGGCCACCACTTCGATGGGTCCCGGTGTCTGCAACCCCGCATCCTCCAGCGCTTCGAGAACCTCGAAGGCGGAGAGCGTGCCCAGCGCGCCGTCAAAGCGCCCGCCGGTGGGCTGGCTGTCGAGATGGCTGCCGATCAGCAAGGGCGGCAGGCTGTCGTCGCGGCCGCCGCGGCGGATGAAGAGATTGGCGATGGCGTCCTGGAAGACGGTAAAGCCCCGGGCCTGGGCCAGTTCGACCAGCAGGTGCCGCGCTTCCCGGTCTTCCGGGCTGAGGGCCTGGCGGTTGACACCGCCCGCCGGCGTGGCGCCGATATGGGCGAAGGCCTCCAGCCGCTGCTGCAACCGTTCGGCCCTGATTGCCGGACGTGTCATCGCGCCAGCCCGGCGATGAAGGCCGTCACGCGGGCGGGATCGACCGGGTTCCACCACACGCCGTCCTGCTTGAGGGCGCTGGCGATGATCACGCCGTCGACGATGGAGAGGATGTCGTTGGCGTTGTCAGGGGTGACGCCACTGCCCACCAGGGTCGGCAGGCCGGCGGCCTCCTTGATCATGCGGATATAGCTCAGATCCGCGGCATGGCCGGTGCGCTGGCCGGTGGCGATGATCGCATCGGCGTCGAAGAAGACGAGGTCCTTGACCAGTTCCTCCACCGGCCTGTCGGCGACGATGGCATGGGCGCCGTGCTTGACATGGGCATCGGCGAAGATGCGGATGCCGTTGGCGCGCAATCTGGCCCGGAAGCGCATGGCGCGGGCGGCCTCGCCCTCGACGAAGCCCTCATTGGCGACATAGGCGTTGGCCCATTGGTTGACCCGGATGAAGCCGGCGCCGGCGGCGCTGGCGATGGAAAGCGCCGGGATGGCGGCATTGGCGAGCACGTTGATGCCGATGGGACGACCGAGCTCGCGCCGGATGCGGTCGGAGACCACCGCCATATAGGCCGAGGTTTCCGGGCCGATGTCGTCGGGCTTGGCGAAGGGGATGTCGCCGTGGTTCTCGACGATCACGCCGTCGCAGCCGCCATGCAGATAGGCCTTCGCATCGTCGAGGCCGCGCTGATAGATCGCCTCCACCGCCTCGCCCTGATAGCGCGGGGAACCGGGAAGGGGGGCCAGATGCACCACGCCGATGACGACCTTGGTTCTGCCATAGAGGCTGGTCAGCGCATCGCCGGCAGCCTGGCCGATGGGTTTGGAGGAGGGTGTCATGGCTTTTCCGTTTCCAATGTCCTGATGAGGTCGCGAATCTCCGCCTTGCTGGGGCAGGATTCCGAGGTGCCGCTGCGCCCGACCGCGACGGCGGCGGCGGCGATGGCAAGGCTGGCGGCCTCTGCTGGCGTCATGCCGAGATCGATGCCGCCGGCGAAGATGCCGCAGAAGACGTCGCCTGCCCCGCTGGTATCGACGGCGTTGACTACCGGGGCCGGCAGGCGGCGAATGTTTCCCGTCCTGTTCTCGGCAATGAGGCAGCCCCGGGGGCCGAGGGTGACGAGAACGATGCCGGCTCCCTGCCGAAGCAGTTCCATGGCAGCTTGATCGGGGTCCTCGCAGCGGGTCAGCGCCCGGGCTTCCCCCTCATTGACGATGACGATATCGGCCGGCGGCAGTGCGGGGCCTGCTTCGGCGGGCAGCGGGCTGGGATTGAGAAGGGTGCTTGCGCCGCGGCGCCTGGCCAGTTCCAGGCAGGCCGCAGTGGCCTGCGGCGACAAATTGCCTTGCATCACCACGATATCGCCGAGCTCAATCTGCTCGGCGATATCCGTTTCCGTGCCGGGATCGAAGGCTTCGGCACACTGGCTCCCGGTGACGATGATGTTCTCGCCGCCCGTTTCCACCAGCACCGCCGAGCGGTCTGTGGGCAGGGGCTTGGCCGTGAGGCGGCAGGCGAGATTTTCGGCCACTAGGCGGTCGGTGATCCAGCCTGCCGCTGCGTCGTCGCCAATTGCCGCCCACAGCGTCACGTCCGCGCCCGTGCGTGAAGTGGCAATGGCCTGGTTGGCGCCCTTGCCGCCGATGCCGTCGGCGTGACCGGCGGCATTGAGCGTTTCGCCGGGAACCGGGAAACGCTCCAGCCGGAAGGTCGTGTCGACACAGACATTGCCGACGACATGCACCGCCATGGTTCAGCCCTTCGTGGTCGCCCAAACCAGCATCTGCTCGAACAGTTTCTTGTAGCCGTCCCAGGCGATGAAGCCCGGCGGCAGCCAATGCGGGCCGACGTCGGAGGTCCAGGCCACGGTACGCCCCTTGCCATAGGTGCCGGTCACCAGCAACGGCTGGGAGCCGTAGTCAGAGGAGACGGTGGCGAGCACCTCGGCGCCCGGCTTGAGCGTCACCTCGTTATAGCCGAGCAGGATAGGCCATTGCGTGCCGAGACCCTGCAGGATCGGGTGATCGGCTGCGCCGGTGACGACGGGGGTATAGCCCTCCGGCACTTCCACGCGGTCGTCAAAGGCAAGGCATTCGACAGGCAGCACGTCTTCCACGGGCGTCTTGCGGTAGCGGGCGCCGCCATTGATGCCCTGGAAGCTGAAATAGCCACCGAACATCAGCAGGCCGCCGCCGCTCTGCACATAGTCGCGCAGGAGGCGCAGACGGTTCGGGGTGGGCTTGGAGTGGATCCAGGTATCGGGATGGAGCAGCAGCGTGTTGGCGCCGATATCGGACAGCACGACGGCATCATAGGCGGAAAGCGCCTCGATATTTTGCGGAAAATGGCGCTGGGCTTCATGCGCGGGCATGAAGGTGATGTCGAAGGCACTGTCCTTCAGGGCGGCGAGGAGTTCATCGGCGCCGGTGTGATAGGTCGCGGTCGGGAACTGGTCGAAGCCCTTGATATGGGTCGAGGTCGAGACCCAGGATTCGCCGGCGAGCAGGATCTTCTTCTTTGACATGGTCACTCCTTGGGGAAAGGGGGGAAGGCGTGGGCTCACGCAGTGGCGGAGAACACGGATTTGGGATTGTCGACGAGCATGCGGTCGATGGCGGCCTGTTCCACGCCGTGGCGCAGGAGGCGAGGCACGAAATGCTTGAGGATGAAGCCGTACCCGAAGCCGCCATAGCGGGTGAGCATGATCTTCAGGAAGACGTCCTGCGATAGCAGCAGGCGGTCGGTGAAGCCCATGTCGACCAGCGCGCGGATCGCCGTGGCGTTCTGCTCGTCGGAGGGGGACTGGGCGTCCTGGTCGGCAAAGTAATAGTCCATGCCGATCATGTCGTATTCGAGGAAGGCGCCGCGCTCGGCCAGGGCTCGCTGATAGTCGAGGTCCGCATGGCTCGGATTCATGTGGCAGAGCACGGTGTGCCTGAGATCGGCGCCCTCGGCCTCGACGATGTCGAGCACGCGGTGGCCGAGGCGCTCCCAGCCGGGCAGATGGATGGAGAGCGGCAGGCCGGTAATCCCGGCCGCGCGCGCCGAGGCGCGCAGCGACTTTTCCTCCTCGGCGGTGAAGTCCTTGCTGACGCCGACTTCGCCGATGATCCCCGCCATGATCTCAGGCTGTTCTTGTCCGCCGCCGACATCGTTGACGATGAACTGCGTCACCTCCTCGACACTCATTGCCTTCAGCCAGTCTGGATGGGTCGGCTCCAGATAGAAGCCGGTGCCCATGATGATCTTCATGCCGGAGGCGCGGGAGATGCGTGCCAGCTTCTCGGGCGCCCGGCCGATGCCGATATTGGTGGCCTCGATCACCGTATGGCCGCCGAGCGCCTGGAAGCGCTTGAGCTCGGACAGAGCGAGGTCGCTGTCGTCGAGCGAGACATTGTCGCGGTTCATATAGGGGTTCATCCGCAATTCGCCGATGATCTCGATATTCACCGCCTGCTCGGCGATCGCCTGCTCGTCCGGGTGGCACGGGCATTTCCAGGTGCGGGCGCCGTCGAGCAGGATGTGCTCGTGCATCAGGGTGATGCCGAGATCGTCCACCGGCACGGGGCCGAGCACGGTCATGGCGGTGCCGGATCGGATGCCGATCGGCTTGCGTTCGGCGGG
This sequence comes from Labrys sp. E2SS-1L, assembly GCF_057073705.1. NCBI lineage: Bacteria > Pseudomonadati > Pseudomonadota > Alphaproteobacteria > Hyphomicrobiales > Xanthobacteraceae > Labrys > Labrys sp. E2SS-1L. Next base: position 2,095,388 of record NZ_CP172712.1, read on the forward strand.
ACGGGGCTGGAACAGGTGATCCATGCTCAATGGCTCCATGCTCAATGGCTTCTCATGGCGCCCTTGAACAGGCGGAAATTGAGCCAGATGGCGATCAGGATGATCGAACCGGTGACGATGGGTGTCAGGAAGGGCGACATATGCGCCAGCACCAGGCCGTTGGCGATCACCGCCACCGTCAGCGCCCCCAGCACCGTGCCGACAACGGTGCCGCGCCCGCCGAACAGGCTGGTGCCGCCCAGCACCACGGCGGCGATGACGTCGAGCTCGAAACCCTGGCCGGCATTGGAGGAGCCGGAGCCGAGGCGCGCCGCCAGGATGACGCCGGCGGCGGATGCCGCCATGCTGGAGAGGATGTAGACACACAGCACCACGAAGCGGGTGTTGATGCCGGCGCGCCTGACGGCCTCGGCATTGGCGCCGACGCCGGTGACATAGCGGCCGAAGGGCGTCCGGTTGAAGACGAGGAAGGCGATGACCAGCACCACCAGGGCGATCAGGGCCGGCACGGGCATGCCGAGGAACCAGGCCCGGCCGATCGCGGTGAAGGGACTCTGCGCCTCGACCGGGATCGAATAGCCTGCGGTGATCAGGAGTGCGAGGCCGCGGATCACCGACAGGCCGGCCAGCGTGACGATGAAGGCGGGGATGCGCTCATAGGCGATGAAGAAGCCCTGTATGGCGCCGATCACGCCGCCCATCGCCAGCATCAGCACGATGACGAGGGGCCAGGGAATGCCGGCCTGCAGGGAGGCCGCCGACAGGGTCGCGGCGAGCGCCAGAACCGAGCCGACCGAAAGGTCGATGCCGCCCGTGGTGATCACGAAGGTCATCGCGGCCGCCACGATCAGCAGCGGTGCCGACTGGCGCACGATGTTGAGGAGGTTGGGGGCGGTGAGGAAGGCCTCGGTCCAGATCGAGAAGACCAGGCAGACGAAAATGAAGAACAGCGCGATCGAGATGATGCTGCCGTTCGCCATCGCCTTGTCGCGCCAGCGGGCCTTGTGGACGCGCGGGCGATGGGCGGGCGTGGTGGATGAGGCCGTCATGCGCGAGCTCCGTTGTCCTTGGAGGCGTTGTCCTTGGGGGCTCCGGCGGAGCGGGCGTTGAATTTGCGGCCGACGATGAGGTTGACCACCTCCTCGATATTGGTGTCCTCGATCCGGCGCTCGGCGACGTTGCGGCCCTCATACATCACCTGGATGCGGTCGCAGACGAGGAAGAGGTCCTGCAGGCGGTGGGTGATCAGGATCACGCTGACGCCGCGGGCGCTGACGGTGCGGATCAGCTCGAGCACCGCCTCGACTTCGGCGACGGCCAAGGCGGCCGTAGGCTCGTCCATGATCAGCACGGAGGGGTTGAAGGAAGCCGCGCGACCGATGGCGATCGACTGGCGCTGGCCGCCGGAGAGGTTCTCGACCTTCAGCCTGGTATCGGCGATGACGATGCCGAGCTTGTCGAGCATGTCGCGGGCCTGCCCATGCATGCGGCGCTGATCGAGGAAGGGCACGCCGAGGATACGGTGCCGAGGCTCGCGGCCGAGGAAGAGATTGCCGGCAACGTCGACGCTGTCGCACAGCGAAAGGTCCTGATAGACCATCTCCACCCGCGCGGCGCGGGCATCGGCGGGGGAGGCGAAGGATTGTACCTTGCCGTCGATCTCGATCGTGCCGGAGTCGGGGATCACGGCGCCCGAGAGCACCTTGCTCAGGGTCGACTTGCCGGCACCGTTGTCGCCGACCAGTCCCAGCACCTCGCCGGGCCTGAGCATCAGCGATACGTCGTCCAGGGTCTGGATCGTGTTGTATCGCTTGGAGATACCGGTCATCTTGACGCGGTAGGGTTCGCCACTGTCCATCATGGTTCCGCCTGGCAATGAAAAGTCTGTCCCGAGGCTTCGGGAATGAGACTTCACAAATCTCGAAAGCTCGCGCTGCCCCTCACCTTACCTCTCCCCGTAAGAACGGGGCGAGGGGGCGCAAGCGTTGTGATCGATTCTTGAGCCCTGTCATCTCGCCCAACGGTTGGGCGAGATGAGATCTTTTCGGTATGAAATGCGCGATCGAAGTCCCCTCGCCCCGTTCTTACGGGGAGAGGTAAGGTGAGGGGCAGCGCGACCTTAATCAGGAAATCGCCGTCGGCCCGTTACTTGAACATGCCCCGGAACTTGTCGACGTTCTCCTTGGTGACGATCGTCACGGGAACGTTGATGATCGGCTCGATCTTCTCGCCCTTCTTGAGCTTGGTCAGGGCTTCCACCGCAGCCTTGCCTTCGCCGGCCGGGTCCTGCTGGATCACGCCGGTCACCCAGCCCTGGTCGATGCCTTCGATGGCCTGCTTGGTCAGGTCCCAGCCGAAGACCTTGACGCCGTCGGTGCGCCCCTGGCTGGTCACGGCGGAGACGGTGCCGAGCAGGGCGGGCTCGCCGGTGGCGTAGAGCGTGGTCATGTCGGGGTTGGCCGTCATCAGGTTCTCGGCGGCACTCAGCGCCACGTCCTGCACGTTCTGGCCGTCGACGGTGTCGAGGAAGGTGACCTTGAGGCCGCTGGCCGTCACCGCCTTCTTGAAGCCGTCCAGCCGCTGGTTCTGGATGTAGGAATTGAGGGCGCCGACCACGCCGATCTTGGCGGTGCCATTCAGCTTGGCCTTGACGTAGTCGGCATAGAACTTGCCGATGTCCTCGCCCGCCTTGAGATTGTCGACGCCGACGAAGGAGACATTGTCGCCGTCGGGAATCTGGGCATCGATGGCGATGACGGGGATGCCGGCCTTCTTGGCGGCGGTGATGGCGGGCTTCACGCCATTGACGTCGATGGCGATCAGGATGATGCCGTCGACCTTCTGGGTGATGTAGTTCTCGATCGCGTCGTTCTGGGCGCTTGGAACATTGTTGGCGTTGAAGATGACGAGCTTGGCGCCGGCCGCCTTGGCGGCGGCTTCAGCGCCTTCGTTGATCTGGTTGAAGAACAGGGCCTGCTGGTTGATGGTGACCAGGGCGAAAGTGTCGGCCGAAGCGGACACCGATCCGAGGGACAGCGCCAGGGCTGCCGCCGCCGCGCAGCCGGCGAGATATTTTGAAAGCCGCATTTCAATTCCCTTCATGGATGGCCCGTGCCGGGCTCATTCTCAGTTCTGACATCCGCATCATTCAAGAGACTTGAATTCATGTCAAGTTACTTGAATGGCGGTTTCGGGGATTCTTGAAACGCCGACGGCGTAAAGCCTCAGAAGGTGGCGGGCGTGTTGACCCAGAAGATGCTGGCGCGCTCGGTTCCGGTGTTGCGATACCAGTGCGGCAGTTCCGACTTGAACACGAAGGTATCGCCGGCGGAGAGCTTGAAGGTGCGCTCGCCGACCATCAGCTCCACGGTTCCGGCCAGCACATAGCCGACTTCCTCGCCCTGGTGCTGGATCGGCCCGGCGCTCTCGCCGCCGGCCTCGATATGGTGGATGTTGCACTGGAGAAGGTGGCCGGGCGAATAGGGAATCACCCGTTCCAGCGAAATGCCTTCGCCGCGCCGGAGCGGGTCCAGCGAGATCAGCGGGCGCGTGCCGGCGCGAAAGACGATGCCCTCTTCGCTATCCGATTCCTCGAACATCCAGCCGATATTGGTGCCGAGCACCTCGACGAGGCGATGCAGCATCGGCAGGGAAGGGGAAGCCTTGCCGTTCTCGATCTTGGACAACAGGCTTTCCGAGCAGTCCGCGGCCGTGGCCAGGGCCTTTAGCGTCAGCCCCCTTGTCTGCCGGGCCAGGCGAAGGCGGGTGCCGAGCCGCACGGGATTGGCCTGTTCCAGGGGATCGGGCTGATCGCCGGCGCGCCGTTTGAGATCGATTTTGTTCATTTCGCGATTGCCAGGATGCGTCATTGCCCGAAAGCCTAGCCGACGATTCTAGGCCACAAGCCTGCACCCTGTCCACTTCGCCGCTGGCAGCTCGGCATCGGCGCCCCAAACGGCTGGGCAGCCGGCACCTGCCATGCTACACCCGCAAGACCTTCGGTGCCCGCTTGCGGGAGAATCGGGAACGCGGTTTGAAGCCGCGACGTGCCCAACGCTGTAAGGGGGACTATCCGGGCAGGTTTCAGGCCACTCGTTCTGCGGGGAAGGCGTCCGGATGGGTGGATCCCGAGTCAGAAGACCGGCCGGAGGCGATAGATCGGCGTGCGCGGACGGCGCGGCGATTGCCATCGCAAGGGGAATGACGATGGACCCATCCAACGAGGCGCTCGCGCCCTCGGGGCCGTTTTCGCCGGCCGAACGTGAAGCCGTCTATCGCGCTATCTTCACCCGGCGGGACGTTCGCAGCCAGTTCAGCCCGCAGCCTGTGCCGGATGATGTCCTCGCCCGCATCCTCACGGCCGGGCATCACGCGCCCTCGGTCGGCTTCATGCAGCCCTGGAGTTTTCTCGTGCTGCGCTGCCCCGAAACCCGGCGCAAGGTGCAGGCTCTGTTCGAGGAAGCCAATGCCGAGGCCGTGGCAATGTTCCCGCCTGAAAAGCAGGCGCAATATCGCGCGCTGAAGCTGGAAGGCATCATCGATGCCCCGGTCAATCTGTGCATCACCTGCGATCCCGACCGCGCCGGCCCGGTGGTGCTTGGCCGCACCCATGACATGGCGATGGACCGCTATTCCACCGTCTGCGCGGTGCAGAATATCTGGCTGGCTGCACGGGCCGAGGGGGTCGGGGTCGGCTGGGTCAGTATCGTCGATCCGGCGCGCCTGCGTGAGGCGCTGGGCATTCCCGCGCGGGTGGTGCCGGTCGCCTATCTGTGCCTGGGCTATGTGCACGAAGCCTATGCCCGGCCCGAACTGGAGGTGAAGGGCTGGCGCCAGCGCCTGCCGCCGGAGGCTGTGCTGAGCTTCGACGGCTGGGACGGCCGGCAGCCCGGCCATCCCTTGCTCGCCGCCATGCGGGCCGCTATGGGAGATGCAGCTTCATAGAGCAAAGCACAAAATGCTTTGGGGTGGCCGGCGCAGATATGCGCCGTCCCGATCGGATGATACGGGCGATGGATTTCCTGCGTAAGAATGCGATCTGGATCATTGCTCTGCTGATCACCAGCCTGGTCCTGCTGGAGGGGCCGAGGGCGATCCTGATCGGAGCGTTCGTGGCCGCCGTCGTCGGCCTGTTCTGGCTGTTGCGCGGCAAGGCCCGCAAGCCGGCGGCAGCACGCCGGCTCGAGGCCGTCCCGAAGGTGGTTCCCCTCCCGCTCGACCGGGGTGCCGACACGGTCCGGCCTCAGGCGCTGGAGCGTGTCTCGCTCAAGGCCATCGATGATCCCAGGCTCGCTGCCGTCGTCCTGATGATCCAGCTCGTCCGCACCAATGGGTTGCTGACCCGGGCCGAACGGGACACCATCCTCGCCCTGATGAGCGACCCGCTCGGGATCGGCGACCGCGAGCGTATCTATGAGCAGGCCTTGCAATTGACGGATCGCGGCCGGGTGTTCACGCCGGTTGCCGAGGAATTGGTGCCGCTTTTCCGCGCCCGCCTGTCTTTGCCCGAGCGCCAGCAGCTCATCGACATGCTGACCGAGGTCGCCAATGCCTATGGTGAGGCCAGCGATTTGCAGCGCGAGGCGATCGTTCGCCTGAAGCGGCACCTGCTCGCGCCGGATGCCGCAGCCGGGCGCTCGCTCAATTGAAATAGAAGGCGTAGCTCGCGACGTCGCCGCCGAAGATGCGCGTGGCCTGTCCCCAGGCCTCGGCGTCCATCACCTTGCCATTGTCGAGGTAGGGCAGGGCCCCCGGGCCGGTGATCCACAGCACCAGGTCGAAATTGCCGGGCTGCTCGAACACCCTGGCGAGATTGATGCCCTTGGCAAAGCGCCAATGCGGCATCAAAAGCTTGCCGTCCAGCACCTCGTCGACCTGCCCGAGCAGCGCGAGCCACGAGTCGATGCGCTCCTGCGTCACTTCGAGGGAGGGGAGCACGCCGCTCTTCTGCCGTGGGCCGGGAAGCCATTCGTGGTCGTCGTCGGTTTCCTTGGCGATCAGTCCCCAGGTCTCACGATTGAGCTGGATCACCGTCTTGAAATGGCTGCGCACTTCCAGCCACATCGCCTTGTCGGCCACCGGCCAGTCTATGGTGTGCACCAGGCTGATCAGGTCGGCGATGGCATCGGTATCGCGCTTGCTGGTGCCGAACAGGGTCATGCCCAGTCCGTCGTCACCATCGACGCCATTGGCCTTGGCAAGGCCGCTGACGGCGCGCGGAAACAGGCTGCCGAAGCCGGCGTCCCAGCTGCGCGACATGTCGTGTGACAAGAGGGTCTTGGTCAGGGCCATCAGGAAGTTGCAATAGCCGCGCAGCCATTTGGCGTCGGCCGTGTCGAAGGCGACGATGAAGGGTTTGGGCTTGCCGGCATCGTCGAGGTCCGAGATCGCTGCGCCGATATGGTCGCGCTCGTCGATGATGCCGTCGCCGTTCCAGTCGAAGCGGGTGACGGAGAGATCGACCGTGAGCTTGGCCTCGATGTCGCCGACCTCTGCCAAGGTTTGGTCCGCCTTTTCGAGGTCGGCCACGAAGGTGGTGAGGATGCCGCGAAAATCCTGATAGGTGATGGGCTGCGGATCGGGATTGGTGCTGAAGACGGTACCTGACAGGCCGAGCAGGCGCATTGCCGGGATTTCGGTTGCAAAGCCATATTTGTAGAGGGCTTGCGACAGATGTTCGAGCGCCCGTGCCGTGCGTACCATGCCGAGGCCGAGCCTGGCGTCGGCATTGCCGCTGGCCTTGGTGGCGAGGGCCAGCATTTGCTCGTCCGCCTCGCTGATGCGGCCCTTGCCGAGATAGCTCTGGAACAGGGCCGAGGCCGCATTGTCGGCCCTGGCCGGCGCGAGAGAGACCGCCACCGTCAGCGCGGAGGCCATGGCCCATGTCAGCAGATAGCGCATCGTCATTCCCGTCGGGGCACGGCATACACCGGGAATCGGAGGGAGCCTGCCTGAAAGATCGTTGGATAGGGCATAGGCCGCGAACGCCGCAACGACTTTGCGGCGCCGGGGAAAGAGCTTCCTCAGTACAGGTCTCAGTCGAACACACCAGCCACGCTGCCGGTCAGGTCGACGCCATCCTTGAGCACCCGCAGGCGATAGGCGGCAATGGAATAGACCCCGATCAGCCACGCATACATCAGCGGCAGGACGAGCAGCATCATGATCAGGGCTGCGATGCCGCCACCGGGCCCGAATATCCGTGCCAGAACATTCACGACCAGGAGATAGGCGAACCAGATCACCCAGGTGAGGAGCATCATGCCGAACAGAGGCCAGCGATACCCCGCGCTGAGATAGCGGCTGCGGCCAAGCGCGCGGATCGGTCCGATATCCTCGTTGATGCAGATGACGAAGGAAAGCAGATAGGGAAAGACCAGATAGAGGGCGAAAATACCGGCGATCAGCATGGCGACGATGACGAAGCCGGGCGGGGCGCCAATGCCGAAGAAGACCAGTCCGAGCAAAGCGGCAACCAAATAGAGCGCGATATAGGCAAGCAAATAGATCAGCAGCAGGCCAAGGGCTGGCAAGAATCGTCTGGCACCGGCGATACAGGCCGCCAGCACGGGTTTGGCCGGATCGACGTGGCGATCATGGATCAGACGGATCAATGCACAATAAAAAGCGAGCGACAGGAAACAGGCCGCGAGGAGCAGGAGGTAGAATATTCCGATGCTTCTTGCGATAGCCGACTCGACAGCGAGCTGGTCACCATACAAGGCGGACCAGAAGAACGAGCCAAGCAAGCCGAAGAATATGGCGAAGACTGCCAGCTGCAGCAGGAGAGACCAGCCGTAGTTTCGCAGGCTGACGCCAAAGGCATCGGAGATGATCTGCCCGATGCCCAAGGGACTGCTTCCTGGATGTTCGGATGATGGCGAGGCGACTGACATGAGAGCTCCCCTTGCTCATGATCAACACAATCGGATCTTCGATCCGGCCGGCACGATTGAAAGGTCAAGGCTTCAACAGAAATGGCTGTCCTTTTCGGCAAGTAGAGTGCAATGACGCACGCTATCCTAGCGGCCTCGATTCAGAAACGGAGTCCCGTGCGTCACACCTGATACTGCGGGGAAAACCGATCTGTGTCGTCATGGCAAGACGCGCTCCAACGTTTGCGCCTGTCTGCTCCAACGCCTTGTTTGGCTGTGCCTTTGCGTTTCTCAGGGAATCCACCAGATCGCAAAACGCCTTGATGCGGGCCTGGATTGACCTTTGTAGCCCGATCCGCCACAAGGTCCGGCAATTCCTCCCGCCCCATCCGGACAACGCAGCATGGCCGCCGAAGCAAAGTTGAAGAAAGCCGTCGAGCATCATCGCGCAGGCCGGCTCGATGCCGCCGAGGCCGCTTATCGCGAGATCCTGGCCGGTCGCGCCGGGGACTTCAACGCCCTGAACCTGCTCGGTACGCTCCTGCTGCAGCGGGGCGCCAATGACGAGGCCGAGAAGGTGCTTCGCCGGGCAGTCGAGGTCAATCCCGGCAGCGCCGACGCTCAGATGCGGCTGGGGCTCGCCAATCGTGGCCTCGGCAATGAGTCGCGTGCGGAATATTGCTTCCGCTCCTCCCTGAAGCTCGACCCCAAGGCGGCCGATACCCATTATAACTACGGTAATTTGCTGGCTTCGCTCGAGCGCGGTGACGAGGCGCTGCAGGCCTATCTGACCTGCCTGAAGCTCGAGCCGAACCATGTCGAGGCCCATATCGGCCTGGGCGACCTCCTCCTGCACAACCAACGGGCCGAGCCGGCTGCCGCCCATTACCAGCAGGCCGTGGCCTTGAGGCCCTCCTCGCCGGGGGCCCTTGTTGGCCTCGGCCGTTCGGCCCGCGCTCTCGGTAAAACCGAGGAGGCCCGCAAGATTTTCGAAAGACTGGTCGAGCTCGATCCCGGACATGACGAGGCCCGGCGGAGCCTAGCCGAACTGGGGTAACCGCCCTGGTAGCGCTGTGTTTTCACCACAACGCGTTTTGCCTCACCGCGTCGTTTGCCTATGGGGGTGCTGCCCCTCACCTTACCCTAGAGCGTATCTTGTTTAAGTTGGTTCATAGCCCGCTGCCTGGAAGTAGTTCGCGCATTCGGCTGGGCTGAAGAGGTGGATGATCGAGCCGACTGCCTCCCATAGGGCATCGATGGTCCTTTCGGCCTTTGCCCGTAGCAGCGCCTTGAGTTTGGAGAACGCATTTTCAATTGGGTTGAAGTCGGGGCTGTAGGGCGGCAGATAGAGCAGGCTCGCACCTGCCGTCTCGATCGCATTACGCACGCCGGCGGTCTTGTGGGCCGGCAGGTTGTCCATCACGACAACGTCGCCGGGCTCAAGGGTCAGGACCAGGACCTGCTCGACATAGGCAAGGAATGCGTTGCCGTTCATGGCGCCGTCATAGACGAAGGGCGCGGTCATCCCGGTCAACCGCAGGGCGCCGGTGAAAGTGGTCGTTTTCCAATGACCGTGGGGAACGCCCGCCCGGCAACGCTCACCACGGGGCGCTCTTCCACGCAAGCGCGCCATCTTCGTCGACAGCCCCGTCTCATCGATGAACACGAGCCTTGCCGGATCGAGATCGAGTTGACCGTCGAACCAAGCCTGGCGGCGTTTCAGGATGTCGGGCCGATCCTGCTCCAGTGCATGTGCGGACTTTTTTTGAACGTCCAGCCATGGCCACGAAGCCAGGCGCTCAGGGCACTGCGGCTGATCCCGACCGATTGCTCGGTCTCCAGCCGCCGCACCATCTCGTTGAGCGTGATGTCCTTGCGTTCCTCGATCAGCCCGACGATGAAGGCTTCATGCACATCGAGGCTGGAGGAGCGGCTACGGCCAGGCCGTCGAGGCGCCAACTCGCCTACCTTCGCTCGTGCTATCCAGCGGATCGCACTCGAAACGCCGACACCGAACCGCGCTGCAGCCCGACGCGCCGACATGCCTTCTGCCGAGGCCTTCAGGACCCGTGACCGTAGATCTCCGCTCAGGGCTCTTCCCATCATCAACCTCTCCCACAAGGCAGATGTTGAATCAGCTCACAAGCCACCTGTCACATCACAATCGATTCATCGATCGCAGGACATGCTCTAGTCAACTCAAGAGAGTTGACGACACCGCGTAAGAACGGGGCGAGGGGACTTCAGCCGGTCACCTCTTGCCTGAAGCATCTCATCTCGCCCAACGGTCGGGCGAGATGAACCGTACTCGGATAAACCGCGACGTCTGCGCCTCCTCGCCCCGTTCTTACGGGGAGAGGTAAGGTGAGGGGCAGCGTCACGGTGCGTGAACATGCTGCCAGGCTTTCTGGATAATGCGCTAAGCCTGCGCCGCCTTGAATTCGCGCCGATGCGCGTGGAGCAGCGGTTCGGTATAGCCCGATGGCTGCGAGCGGCCCTCGAAGACCAGATCGCACGCCGCCCGGAAGGCCACCCCGTCGAAACCAGGAGCCATCGCACGGTAGTGGGGATCGCCGGCGTTCTGGCGATCCACGACCTCCGCCATACGCCGCATGATCTGCCTGACCTCATCTTCATCAACGATGCCGTGGTGGAGCCAGTTGGCGACATGCTGCGCCGAGATGCGGCAGGTCGCGCGGTCCTCCATCAGTCCGACGTCGTTGATGTCAGGCACCTTCGAACACCCGATGCCCTGGTCGATCCAGCGCACCACATAGCCGAGGATGCCCTGCGCATTGTTCTCGACCTCGCGGCGGATCTGCTCGGGCGTCCACTTCTGGTAGCTTGCGACCGGGATTTCGAGGATCGTTTCGACATAGGCTCGCCTGCCGCCTTTCGCCAGCGCGGCCTGCACCGCGAAGACGTTGACCTTGTGGTAATGCAGGGCGTGGAGCGTGGCCGCCGTCGGGCTGGGGACCCAGGCGCAATTGGCGCCGGCCTTGGGATGCTCGATCTTGGCTTCCAGCATGGCCGCCATCTTGTCCGGCATCGCCCACATGCCCTTGCCGATCTGGGCCTTGCCCGAAAAGCCGCATTGCAGGCCGATGTCGACGTTCTGGTTCTCGTAGGCGCCGATCCAATCCTTGCGCTTGATGAAGTCCTTGCGGCTGAACGGGCCGGCCTCCATCGAGGTATGGATCTCGTCCCCGGTACGATCGAGGAAGCCGGTATTGATGAAGACGATGCGATGCTTCGCCGCCCGGATGCACTCCTTGAGGTTGACGCTGGTGCGCCGTTCTTCGTCCATCACCCCCAGCTTGACGGTATGCTTGGGCAGGCCGAGCACCGTTTCGACATGGGTGAAGACCTCGTCGGCGAAGGCGACCTCGGCAGGCCCGTGCATCTTGGGCTTGACCACATAGACTGAGCCGGTGACCGAATTGCGCAGGCCCTCGGACTTCTTCAGGTCATGCATGGCGATCAGCGTGGTCACCATCGCATCCATCAGGCCTTCGAAGATCTCTCCGCCATCCTGGTCGAGGATGGCCGGATTGGTCATGAGGTGGCCGACATTGCGCACCAGCATCAGCGCCCGGCCCTTGATCGAGACTTCGCCGCCATTCGGTGCGGTGAAGGTCAAATCCGGGTTGAGCTTGCGCGTCATTTCGGCACCATCCTTGCGGAAGGTCTCCGTCAGGCCGCCCTGCATCAGTCCCAGCCAGTTGCGATAGGCGACCACCTTGTCCTCGGCATCGACGCAGGCAACCGAATCCTCGCAATCCATGATCGCCGAGATGGCGCTTTCCAGCCGGATGTCGGCGAGGCCCGCTTGGTCGCGGCTGCCGATCGAGTGGGCCCGGTTGAAGATCAGTTGGACGTGCAATCCGTTGTTGCGAAGGAGCACGGCGTCGGGCGCGCGTGGATGGCCGCGATAGCCGACGAATTTCTCCGGTTCGAGCAGCGGCATGTCGTCGACCAGAAGTGCGCCGTTGCGGATATGATAGCGCCGGGCATCCGCATGGCTCGTACCCTCGAGCGGGAAGGCCTCGTCGAGGAAAACTCGCGCCCTTGCCACGACGCGCGCGCCGCGGCCGCGGTTGTAGCTGCCGGCGGGCGGCGGGCCGCCGCCCGCGTCGGTGCCGTAGAGGCTGTCATAGAGGCTGCCCCAGCGCGCATTGGCGGCGTTCAGCGCGAAGCGTGCATTGGTGATCGGCACCACGAGCTGGGGACCTGCGACCGTGGCGATCTCCGGATCCACATTCTCGGTCGCGATGGTGAAATTGTCGCCCTCGGGCAAGAGATAGCCGATCTCGGTGAGGAAAGCCTTGTAGGCATTGCGGTCATGAGGCTGGCCATGGTGGGCGAGGTGCCAGGCATCGATCTGGGCCTGCAGTTCGTCGCGCCGCTGCAAGAGCGCCTTGTTGCGCGGTCCGAATTCACGGACCAGCGCAGAGAAGCCATCCCAGAAAGCCTGTGCCTCTACCCCCGTGCCGGGCAGTGCCTCCTGCTCCAGAAAGGACACAAGCTCGGGCGCGACGAGCAGGCCGCCGCGTGCCACGCGTGTGGCCGAGTGTCCGGCTTCAGCCTTGTCGTTCATGGTGATCCCTTATCAGTCAGCAATTGTCATGATCATGGCGAGTCTGGTTGTGGATACGCCAAACATCCCCTGTTGGGTATCGAATTTCCATCTGATGGCAATGCTGAGACGGTCACACTTTCACAGACCCAGAACAATAGGCGTTGCGGCCAAACGGCCTCTTGGCAACGGATTCGAGGTGGGCTTCATCCAGGCTGCCCACCCTTTTCTCACGGTTTGCCGGTGCGGCGGGACGCTCGCCGTCGCACATGACTGGAGGCTGCCTTACGATGTCGGCATGCGTTTGATGCACAGCGCGCCGAGCAGCAGGGCGATGAGGAGACCGAACGCGGCGACCCACATGGCCGTGCTCATGCCGGAAAGGGAACTGCCGCCGGCACCGATCACGCCGAATACCGCGACGCCGACCGCGCCTCCGGTCTGGCGGAGGGCGTTGAGAACGCCGGAGGCGATACCGGCCCGGGTTTTCTCTACGGTGGCGAGCAGGGCGCCGATCATGGCAGGCACGGCGAGCGCCATGCCGAAGCCGATGAGCAGCAGCGGCCACCAGATATGAGCGTAGCCGGCATCCCCCCGCAGCTGCAGTGCCAGGGCGACGAAACCGAAGGTGTCGATGGCGAGGCCGAGCACGATGGGCAGCCGGTTACCCCAACGCACGGCGACGCGTCCGGACATGATGTTGGTGATCGCGATAAGGCCGGTCATCGGCAGGAAGGCAAGTCCAGCGCTCAAGGGAGACATGCCGAGCCCATCCTGGAAATACAGGCTGAGCAGGAAGATGGCGCCGTAGAAGCTGACATTGAGCAGAGTGCCGATCAGGGCTGCAGCCGTGAAGATCGGGTTGCGGAACAGGCTCAGCGGCATCATGGGCTCGGCCGTCCGGGATTCCACGGCCAGGAATAGCGCGCCTGCCAGGAGGAAGACGGCGATGGCGCCGAGAATGGCGGGATGGCTCCAGCCCAGGGGCTCGCCCTCGATGATCGCGGCCGTCAGCGCCACCACCGTAAGGATGCCGAGAATCTGGCCCGGCAGGTCGATGGCGCGCGCATGGCGCTCGGTCGTCTCCTCGGTGAAGCGCAGTGCCATCCACAGTGCGAGCAGGCCGACGGGCAGATTGATCAGGAAGATGCTGCGCCAGCCGAACAGGGCGATCAGCAGGCCGCCGAGCACGGGGCCTGCCACCATGGCCAGGCCACCGACGGAGCCCCAGACGCCGATGGCCTTGGCGCGCTCGGACGGGTCGCGATAGGCATGGACCACCAGGGCCAGCGACGGCGGCATCAGCAGAGCGGCGCCGATGCCTTGCAGAACGCGCGCGGCAATCAGCGCTGTGCCGCTCGGCGCAAGGCCGCAGGCCAGCGAGGCGAGGGTGAACAGCGCCAGGCCGAGAAGGTAGAGACGCTTGGCTCCGAACCGGTCCCCGAGCGCACCGCCGGTGAGGAGCAGGCCGGCGAAGGCGAGCGTATAGCCGTTGACCACCCATTGCAGCCCGGCGACGCCGTCCGCCATCAGGCCACGCATCTGGTCGAGCCCGACATTGACGATGCTGACGTCGAGCTGCACCAGCGCGACGCCGAGGCTGAGAGCGGCCAGGCGGGCCGCCGGTCGAACCGGCCTTCGCAGGCCGGAACCAGCCGGTTCCGCCGTGGAGGTCCAAGTCTTCTCGCTTCCCGTGCTGCATGGTTCCGGTACGGCCGGCTGCAGACTGGTCATGATGAAATCTCTTCTTGGGTAATTATCGCGTCGGCGATGTCATTTAAGTATGATATTATTCATACCTAGAAGCGGTTCGATTAGCAATCGACCAATGCAGGATCCCCTCTCGACAGGGGGCGGATGGCAAGGGAGGCGGCAATATCCGACCAGGACGATCACCCCAGCCGGGAGGAGATCACTCTCGGCTCCATCTTGGCAGCGCTTGCCGATCCGCATCGGCGGCGCGTGGTGGCGACCCTCGTGCTCGCCCCCGACGGCACGGAGATCGGCTGCTCGTCCTTCGGCCTGCCCGTGACCAAGGCCACGCGCACCTATCATTTCCGCATGCTGCGTGAGGCGGGCCTGATCGGCATGATCGACTATGGCAATTGCCGCAAGACCTATCTGCGCCGGGCGGATATCGAGGCGAAGTTCCCGGGCTTGCTCGCCTGGGTCGTTGCCGAGGCGGAGGCTGCATCGGGTTGAGAATCCGCCTTCGAGAGCTGGGCGGAGATTTGAGGCTGGGTCCATCCATGGGGCAGCTCCGAGAGCGCGATGCGCTTGAGACACCCTGATTTAGCAGCATGGAGGCCAGGATGCTTCGGCGGTAGCCGAAACATGCCTGTCGTCAGGGCGAGGCCTTCGCCGTGGGGCAGCCCGGCTGGTCGAACAGGGCAGCGAGCCCGCAGGACGAAGTCAGCATCTTGTCGCCGTTATGGCCCACGCCCTCGACCAGCCACAGGCTGTGGCGGGGCGTGCCGCCGTCGCGCTGGCGCATCGCGGAGACATAGGCCTCGCCACGAGCCAGGCGATAGGGGCCTTGGGCTTCGGCCATGCAGGTCTTGTCGAGTGCGGGGTGGTTGGGATCGGTGTCGGCGGTGCCAAGCAGGTAGATGACGCGCCGGGCGGTATAGGTCTTCTCCAGCTCATCCGGCGAGGGCGAGGCGAGATAGGACGGGCGGGCCTGCATGCCGTATTTCCAGTCGTCGAAGCCCCGGCAGGCGGCGGCAACATCAGGCGCCGGCCGCTTGGGAGAGAAATAGGCATAGGAGGAGGGGTTGGCGACGACATAGCGTACGCCGATGCCAGCGGCGGCGAGCGTGCTTTCACCCTTGCCGGCAATCGCGTAGCGCTGCACGACCTGCCCGCCGCCGGAATGACCGGCGACCACCACCTCCCGCAAATGCGGGAACAGGCGGCGATCGGCAAGGCGGGCGAGAATGGCGTCGAGGGCGGCAAAGGAACTCACAGGCTTGGGGGCGAGGGCGTCCTCGCCCCCAAGCCAGCTCGTCAGGGTCCAGCGCAGCACTTCAGGCGGCAGGCCGAAGGCCTCGATGTCCACCTTGGCGAGGAATTGCGGCGCGACCATCAAGGTGGTTTGCCCGGCGGCGCCCGCAGCGGCCTGAGCCTTGAGAGCCGAGCGGAAATAGACGTCGGCGTCCCGCAGCCGGCCATGCAGCACCAGGACGGTGCGATCGACCTGCGGCAACGGCTTAGACCAGTCGGCCGAAACGTAGAGCGGCAGTTCGCCGCCACCGGGCACGGCGATACGCCCGTCGGCGATGACTTTCACCGGCTTTTCGTTGGGCGCCCGCTCGTCCTGGGCAAGGGCCGGGTTCGGCAACGTGAGGAATAGGGCCAAGAGGAGGCCACCGGGTTTCAGAATCGGCATCTCCGTTGATCTCCTGGGACCGCAGGCGTCTCGCCTGCTCTTGGAAGCTCTGAGCGTGTCGGAAAGGAAGAGCAGGCGAGACGCCTGCGGTCCCAGGGGTCACAATCCTCTTGGTTTCGGTCCTCCAGTCGCCCAATCCAGGAGTTCCACGGTATGCACGATCGGCGTCGTGGTCCCCTGCGCCAGTTGGGTCATGCAGCCGATGTTGCCGGCGGCAATGATCTGCGGCCTGGTGGCGGCGATGTTGCCGAGCTTGCGCTCGCGCAGGCGCTCGGAAATCTCGGGCTGCAGCATGTTGTAGGTGCCGGCCGAGCCGCAGCACAAATGGGCTTCCGCCGCCTCCTTCACCACGAAGCCGGCCTGCTTGAGCAATGTCTTGGGCGCTGTCTTGATCTGCTGGCCGTGCTGCAGCGAACAGGCCGCGTGATAGGTTACGTTCTGCCCGGTCTCGACCGTCACCGGCAGGGCCGGCAGGGTCTCCAGATATTCGCTGATGTCCTTGGCGATGGCCGAGACGGCGGCGGCCTTCTGCGCATAGGCGGGATCGCCGCGCAGCATGAAGCCGTAATCCTTGATGGTGGTGCCGCAGCCCGACGTGGTGATCAGGATGGCGTCGAGACCTTTGGCCATCTCGGCGGTCCAGGCGTCGATATTCGCCTTGGCATAGGCGAGGGCGTCCTTCTCCTTGCCCATGTGGTGGACGAGAGCACCGCAGCAGCCTTCGCCCTTGGGCAGCACCACCTCGATGCCATGGCGATTGAGCAGGCGGATCGCGGCCTCGTTGATGCCTGGGGCGAGTTCGGCCTGGGCGCAGCCGGTGAGGAGCGCGACGCGGCCTTTCCTGGCCGTCTTCGGCGCGAAACTGCCGGGCCGCGTGGCGGAGGAGGCGGAGGGCAGCGAGGTCGGGGCCAGGGCCAGCATGGCAGCGAGACGCTTGCCCTGCGGCAGCCTGGCTGCGAGGCCCGCGAAGGGACGGCCGAGCCGCGCCAGCGCCATGCTGCAGCGAAAGGCCCGGCGGTTGGGCAGGACCTTGGCCATCAGCGTGCGCAGCAGGGCTTCGCTGGCCGGGCGGCGATAGGTCTTGTCGATATGGGCTCGCGCATGGTCGACCAGATGCATGTAGTTGACGCCCGAGGGGCAGGTCGTCATGCAGGACAGGCAGGACAGGCAGCGGTCGACATGCTTGACCACCTCGGCAGTGGCCGGCTTGCCGCCTTCCAGCATGTCCTTGATCAGGTAGATGCGCCCGCGCGGGGAATCGAGCTCGTCGCCGAGCAGCACATAGGTCGGGCAGGTTGCCGTGCAGAAGCCGCAATGCACGCAGGTGCGCAGGATCTGCTCCGATTCCTTCATATGCGGATCGGCGAGCTGGGCCGGGGAGAAATTCGTCTGCATGCGTTGATCCGGTCCAGTTATGCCGTCATTGCGAGCGCAGCGAAGCAATCCACGGGCCTGCAAGCACCATATCCGGGGCTGCTGGATTGCTTCGCTGCGCTTGCAATGACGCGATACAGATTGTGTTTTTGCTGCTCATCCCAGCCGCCCGGTATTGAGGATGTTGGCAGGGTCGAAGGCCTGCTTCACCCTGGCGCTCAGGGCGGCGAGCGGCCCCTCCTGGGCGCCGAAATGGAAGGAACCGGCCCGGAAATCGGCGCTGGCCTTGATCAGCATGGCATGGCCACCCTCGGTCTTGGTGGCCGAGACGATCGCCTTGGCGAATTCCGCCGTTTCGGGCGCCAGCAACCAGATCAGGCCGCCGCCCCAATCGTAGAACAGCTTGATCTCGCCGAGCCAGCGCAGCGAGGCGCCCAGCGCGGCAGCCTTGGAGGGAGCCACCGAGAGACGCCAGATCATGCCGTCCTGCTGGGCCAGCGGCGCGACGTCGGCGATGTCGAACCAGAAGCTGCGGCAATCCTGCTGCTCGAGCACGGCATGGTCGCCGAAGCGCTTGAGCAGGCTGCCGAGCCGTTCCTGCCGATAGGCGATCGAGCTTTCGAAATTTTCGAGACGCAGCACCGTAAGAGCCGTACCGGAGGCGAGATCGGCCGGCACATGCGCGGCCGCCGAAACCTCGAAGGGGCTGCCGAGGCCCGAGGACATCAGGGCGATGGCCTGGCCATCGTCGAGGCCCTGCCAGACCAGGCTGGTGCTGGCCTCGGGCTTGGGCAGCACCTTGAAGATCGCTTCGGTGAGGATGCCGAGCGTGCCCCAGGAGCCCGCCATCAACTTGGTCAGGTCGTATCCGGTGACGTTCTTCATCACCCGTCCGCCATTCTTGATGGTCTCGCCCTTGCCGTTGACGAAGCGCACGCCGATCAGGCTGTCGCGGCAGGCCCCGGTAACGATCCGGCGCGGCCCGGAGAGATTGGCGGCGACTAGGCCTCCGACCGTGGGCTCATTCGGGGCGGTATCGAGGAGCCGTCGCCAGTCGCCCGGCTCGAAGGGCAGCATCTGGCCGCGGGCGTCGAGGGTCGCTGTAAGCTCCGCCAGCGAGGTGCCGGCCCGGGCGCCGATCACCATCTCGGCCGGTTCATAGAGCGTGATGCCGGTAAGGCCCCGCGTTTCCAGGATGGCGGAGGCATCCACGGGCCTGCCGATGCCGGCCTTCGAGCCGCCGCCGGTCACGGCGAGCGGGATCTTGTTCCGAAAGGCTTCGGTAACGATGCCGGCCATTTCCGCTTCGCTGGTAGGGGAGAACACCGTCATGCCGCCCAGCCTCCAGGCCGCATGTCGAGCGGGAAGACCTTGGCTGGGTTGAGCAGCCATTTCGGATCGAAGGCGAGCTTGAGGTCGCGCTGCTGGTCGAGATCGATCTGGTCGAACTGCTCGCGCATCAGGTCGCGCTTCTCGATGCCGACGCCGTGCTCGCCGGTCAGGCAGCCGCCGGCCTCCACGCAGAGTCGGAGGATGTCGAAGCCGCAGGCCTCGGCCTTCTCGCGCTGGTCGGCATCGTTGACGTTGTAGAGCACCAGGGGGTGCAGATTGCCGTCGCCGGCATGGAAGACGTTGGCGACGCGCAGGCCGTGGCTTTCGGTGATCTCGTCGATGCGCTTGAGCACCATCGGCAACTGGCCGGTCGGAATGGTGCCGTCCATGCAGATATAGTCAGCGATGCGGCCGGTGGCGCCGAAAGCCGATTTGCGGCCCTTCCAGATCGCCGCGCTCTCGGCCTCCGATTTGGAGATCTTGATGGTGGTGGCGCCGTGCTGGCGCGCCATGGTGGAGATCAGGCCGAGCAGGCGGTCGATCTCGGCGTCCGAGCCTTCGACCTCGATGATCAGCATGGCGCCGGCGTCGAGCGGATAGCCGGCATGGGCGAAGCCCTCCGTGATTTCGATGGCGAGCTTGTCCATATATTCGATGGCGACGGGAATGATGCCGGAGGCGATGATGGCGGCCACGCAGCGCCCGGCCTCCTCGGGGGTGGCGAAGCCCACCAGCATCGGGCGGGCGCCCTCGGCCATCGGCAGGATGCGCACCACCGCCTCGGTGACGATGCCGAACTGACCTTCCGAGCCGATGACGATGCCGAGCAGGTCATAGCCGTCGGCATCCACGGCGTCGCCGCCGATGTCGAGGATCTCCCCCGCCATGGTCACCAGCCTGACGCCGAGGATGTTGTTGGTGGTGACGCCGTATTTCAGGCAATGCGCGCCGCCCGAATTCATGGCGATGTTGCCGGCAATCGTGCAGGCGAGCTGGCTGGAGGGATCGGGCGCATAGAAGAAGCTCTCATGCGCCACGGCGCCGGAGATGCCGAGATTGGTGATGCCCGCCTGCACGCGTGCCAGCCGGTCCTCGAAACGCAGTTCCAGCACCTTGCTCATCTTGGAGAGGCCGACGACCACGGCGTCTGCCTGGGGCAAGGCGCCGCCGGCGAGCGAGGTACCGGCACCGCGCGGGATGACGGGAACGCCCTCCTGGTTGAGGAATTTCAAGATCGCCGCCACTTCCTCGGTGGTCTCGGGCAGCACCACGGCAAGCGGCACTGCGCGATAGGCGGTGAACGCATCGGTCTCATAGGCGCGGCGCTCGTCCTCGCTGACGATCAGGTTCGCCGGAGGCACCAGCCCGGCCAGCCCGTCGACGATCGCTTGCCGCCGCGCCATGATGGCGGGATCGGGCGGCGGCATCGGAATGCCGGTGGTCGATGGGGTGCCTTCAGGCATGGTCGGTTTCCTCCTGCAGCGCCGAATCCGGCACCGCGCCGATGCATTCAGCCTCACCAGAGCAAAGCGCGTTCAAGCGTGAACGCTTATTTGCTCTAACTCCTTGTTCCAACGCGTCTTTGCGATTCGAAGTGCCTCCTTCAAATCACAAAACGCTATAGGGGCCATTTTTACGGCCTCAAGGTAGTAATCATGCATGTCTTATTGAATTATTGCCGCCATTATCGCGCGAGCCGCATGAAATTTCGATAGACAAGGGCGGCGTTGGCCTCGAAGCCTTCGGCATGAGCCGCGATGTCGGCCTGCAGGCGCTCCATGGCGCCTTCGCCATTGGTGCGCTCCAGGGCGGTCCTGTATTCGGGCACGCAGCCCCATTGCTGCACGGCGGCATTCTCGGCCTCGACGTGATATTGCATGCCCCAGGCCCGCGGCGCGGCACGAATAGCCTGGACGGGGCAGAGCGGCGAAGAGGCCAGCACCGCGGCGCCCTCGGGCGCCTGGGCGACGCGCACCGAATGCCATTGCAGGGCCCGAAAGCGCGGGGCGAGCCCTTCGAACAGCGGATCAGTCTGGCCGGCTTGCGTCACATCGACATCGAAGACGCCGACTTCCGGTGGGATCTGAGGCCCGCAGGTGCCACCGAGCGCATCGGCCAGGAGCTGATGGCCGAGGCAGATGCCGAGATAGGGCTTGTCGAGCTGGCGCACCCAATGGCGGATGATGCGCTTTTCCTCCACCAGCCAGGGAAACTGGTCGACGTCCCACACATCCATGGCGCCGCCCATGACCCAGAGCGCGTCATAGGGGTCGAGTGCGGGGATGGTACCGCCCTCGTCGAGTTCGACCGCGTCCCATTCGACACCGTCGCGGGCGAAGAAGGAACGGAAAATACCGGGATGCTCGGAAGCGAGATGCTGGAGGACGAGAATACGCATGGCGGGATGAAAGCCGTCGAAAATCGAATGGTCAGACCATCCGACAGGCAATCATCGCTTCGTGCAAGCCCTATTGTCGCCCGCAAACCCTCATCCGGCTGGCAGGGGACCCGAAACGGGCGCGGTGCGTCGCCGCAGGCCAAGCCAGACGGCACCGCCGATCAGAAAGGCAAGGCCGCCGAAGGTCGCCAGGCTTGGCGGATGTCCCGGCACCTCGCTCCAGCGCGGCGAGACCACGTCGGCGGTGTTGAACGCCTCGCCGCTGAAGCGGCAAAGCACCAGCGAGGCATTGTTCCTGACCATGTCGAGCCCGACCTTGTCGACCAGGGCACGCACCTCCGCGCGATCTCCGCGGGTCTGCCGGAGCTCGAGCAGCAGGGCCTGCGTGCCGGCGAGATAGGCATGGCTGCATTCGTTGAAAGGGCTTTCCTCATCCTTCAGGCTGCCCGGTACCAAGCCGCGGAAGCAGAAGAAATACTGCCAGTCCACGAAGGCGCGCAGCCGGCGCGCGGTCTCATCGAGTCCGGTCTGGCGGTCGGCCAGGGCAAGGATGTCGGGCATGTTGGCGGCGATCACCGCCATCTGGCCATGGGTGAGGTTGGGGATGGGAATGCCGGCTCCCGTACCGTCGCCGTCCGAGGCCTGGCGATGGGCGAAGGCGGAGGTCGCCAGCAGGGCCAGCAGCAGAGCGCCGATGAAGCGGCCGGTGAGGCTGAGCACTCCGCTGATTGTATTCCTGCCCGGCATCTGGCCCTGCCTTCGATCGCCTCTGCCCCGAGGGCACCTTTCCGGCAAGGCAAACCGTGATACGGCGTGCCTGTCAAGTCGGTTCGATCATACCGAACAGGCTGACGAGGACGAGCACGCCGGCTCCGAGCAGCAATTCCGTGACGGTGAGACGGCCCAGCAGCCGCAGCGACCTCGTCCGTGCCAGGCGGATGCGGGGGACGAGGAAGTAGCGGTTGGTCAGGGCGATGGCGATCATGACGCCGACGAGGCCGATCTTGGTGGCAAGCAAGGCCTGGTAAGGCGAAGACCAATCCGCCGGCGGGTGCCCGAGCACGAAGGCCGTGTTGGCGATGCCGGTGACGACCACGAGCGAGACGGCGACATGGCCGGCGGTTGAAAAACGGCGAAGTGCCCGGGCGGCGGGGGGGGAAGGCGAGGCCTCCCCGAGCATCGCCAGACACGGGAGGAGAGGGATGAGGGCGCCGAGCCAGGCGCCCGCCGCGAGCAGATGCAGCATGTGGTTGCCCCTCTGCAGCAGGCCAGGCCAGCCGCTCAGCATGGCGGCGTGACCGGTCAGGGCGAGGCTGGCGAGAAGCAGGCCCGAGCAGAAAGCGAGTGCGGGCAACCGGCGCGGTCCGAGCAGAAACACGGCAGGCAGACACGCTGCAAGGGCCAGTCGCCATTGCCAGGCGCGACCGAAGCTACTGTCGGTCAACACCGAGGTGATCAGGGCCGGGTTGAGCGTGTCGGCCCAGCCGTCGCCGATCTCGCCGCTTTTCAGCAGGAGCCAGGCCAGGGTGGTCGCGGCGGCAAGGCCTGCCGCAGCGACCAGTATCATTGTCAACCGCTCCCCAAGCCGCTCGGCCAGCTCCTTCGGCGCCAGGACGGCGAGGAAGGCGCTGGTGCCGAACAGGGCCATCGCTGCGGCATAATGCAGGAAGCGGCAGGCCTGGAGAGCGGTTTCGAGATCCATCAGGGCTTCACGTCGAAGGAATAGCTGCCCTTGACCTTGTGGCCGTCCTTGGAGAGGACGTGCCACTGCACCGTATATTTGCCCGGTGCGAGCTTGGCCGTGACCGGCACGGAGAGGCTGGCCTCGTCATTGCCGGCATGGGCGGTATCGCCGGTCGCGATAGCCTTCTGGTCGGGGCCTGTCAGGCTGACGCCCGAGAATTTGAGATCGACGCCTTCGCTGAAATGTAGCTCCAGCGTTGCAGGCGCCGCTACCGCGCTGTCGCCGGCCGGGGCCGAGGATTTCAGATGGGCATGGGCGAGGGCGGCGCCGGTCGCTCCGAGGCCGAGGGCCAAGGCGAGCGTGAGGGACGAGACCTTGCGGGTGATGGACAT
Source organism: Labrys sp. E2SS-1L (assembly GCF_057073705.1). Lineage (NCBI taxonomy): Bacteria > Pseudomonadati > Pseudomonadota > Alphaproteobacteria > Hyphomicrobiales > Xanthobacteraceae > Labrys > Labrys sp. E2SS-1L. The sequence continues at coordinate 2,118,406 of NZ_CP172712.1, forward strand.
GATTGGACCCTTCATGGATTGCTCCGCCCGGATCGGCGGAAGGAAAGGAAATGGCGGATTGGCCGAGGCGGGGGGCCGCCTCGAATCCAGGGTGCTCGCCGTCAGGCAAAGGCGCGGCGCAGAGGCGGCACGGTGCGGATGACCAGGAGATCCAGCGCTACCATCGCGACGATCGCAAGGCCGGTGATCGGGAAGGCGAGCCCGACGGCGATAGCCACGATCCACAGGCCGCGATAGACGCGTGGATCGCTAGGATAGGGCGGCACGCCGAGCCTGCCGCTCGGGCGGCGCTTCCACCACATCATCACGCCGGAGACGCTGGCGAGGATGATGGCCAGGCAGGTCGCCAGCATCACCAGCTGGTTGGCGAGGCCCCATTGCTGGCCCTGATGCACGTTGATGCCGAATTCGATCGCCTTGGCGACGCCGCCGAAATCCGCGAATTTGAGATCGACGATCGGTTTGCCCGAATATTGGTCGATATGGATGGTGCGTTCCTTGGCGAGTTCGTCCGGAAAGATCGCCGCGGTGTAGACGCCGTTTTCTTCGGTCGGCAATGCCATCTCGAAGCCGGGCGCGATGCCGAGGCCGCGGGCGACGGCAACCGCGCGGTCGAGCCCGATCGCATGGGTGTAGGGCTGGGCCGACTGGGGCACCGGCGAATTCTCCACCGTCCAGCCGGCCTTGCCGACGACGTCCTGCAGCGGCACGGTGGAACTCGGCGTCTCGTCCCAGAGCTGGGTGGGATAGCCCAGGCCCGCCTGCGTCGCGAAGCCATTGAGCTGCTTGCCCCAGAAACCGGCCCAAGGCAGGCCGCTCGCCGCCAGGAAGAAGATCACCAGCCCGGCGAAGGCGCCGGTGACGGCATGGAGGTCACGCCACCATACCCGGCGTGCCGGCGTGCCGCGGACAGTCACCACGCCGCCGCTCTGGCCGCGGGGCCACCACAAATAGATCCCGGTGATCACCAGGATGAGGGCGAAGCCGCCGACGGCCTCGATCAACCGGTTGGTCAAGGTGCCGAACAGCTCCAGGCTGTGGATCTTCTTGATCAGCCACATCGGCTCGCGGTCGGCGCGCACGGTGTCGAGCACCGCGCCGCTATAGGGATCGAGGTAGACGTAGTGTTTGCCGCCGTCGTCCTTGTAGGTGACCTTGGCCGAAGCGGTGGCGTCGGCGGGCTCGGCATAGGCGGTGGCAGCGGCCTCGGGGCGGCCTTCCAGGGCCTTGTCGACCAGCTCTTCCGGCGACAAAGCGGGCGTGCCGGGATTGATGACGACGGTACGGTAGGCAAAGAGCGTGTGGTTGATCTCGTCCTTGAACAGATAGAGCGAACCGGTGACGGCCAGCAGGATCATGAAGGGGACGCAGAGGAGGCCGGCATAGAAATGCCAGCGCCAGATCGCGCGCTGCAGCGACAGGCGCGTGGGCGGAGCGACCGCGAGGGCGTCCGCGCCGTGGGAGATGGTCATGGCTGTGTCCTGAGTTGCCGTCCGCCTGCTCGCAACAGGACGTTGCGGGCGGCGTCAGGCGGAAAACAAAAGGGGAGTCGTTCTCAGGTCATGCCATCGGCGGTCCGCGCGGCTGGGCGGCCGCGTGATGGAGGGATGGGAGGATGCGGGTGTCCGCCGCCCAGGGGGCGAGGGCGGCCACCACGGGCAGGCGCCGCGGCAGGTCGATGCCGGCGGGTGAGGCCGGACCGCCGAAGCCGGGGCAGAGGATGCAGCACTCGGCCTCATGACCACGATGGTCTGCGGGTGGGCCCGATCCTGCATCGGTGATGCCCATGCCGTTGCCGGCACAGACGATTTCGAGTGCGGCGAGGTTGCGGTCGAGCGTATCGGCACGCAATTGCGGCGCCATCAGCACGCCCATCAGCAGGGTGTTGACGAGCAGCGCATAGACGGCAAGGGCCGTGATGGCGGCCCTCGTGATGTCCCTGCCTATGCGCAAAACCTGCACCGTCGCTGTTTCCTGATGTGTCCTGTCAAGGCGCGCCGAGGATGGCTACCGGCGCGATGATCATCTTGTCATTGCCGGGCTGGACCCGGCAAGAAACAACATTGTCGCGATTTTGGACCCGCCGATGCGATCGGCCCGGGAAGCGGCGGGCCTCTTGCTCAATCCTTCAGTGCCGGCAGGTCCTTGTAGAGGGCCAGCGCCTCGGGATTGGCCAGGGCCTCCTGGTTCTTGACGCTGCGGCCGGCGACGATGTCGCGCACGGCAAGCTCGGTGATCTTGCCGGACTTGGTGCGGGGAATGTCGGCAACGGCGATGATCTTGGCCGGCACGTGGCGCGGCGAGGCGCCGGTGCGGATCTGGCGCTTGATGCGGTCGACGAGGGCGTCGTCCAGGGTCACGCCTTCGCGCAGGCGTACGAACAGCACGATGCGCACGTCACCTTCCCAGTCCTGGCCGATGGCGAGCGATTCCAGCACGTCCGGAATCTTCTCGACCTGGGCATAGAGTTCGGCGGTGCCGATGCGTACCCCGCCCGGATTGAGCGTGGCATCGGAGCGGCCATGGATGATCAGCCCGCCATGGCGGGTCCATTCGGCAAAATCGCCATGGTGCCAGACATTGTCGAAGCGTTCGAAATAGGCGGCCCGGTATTTGTGGCCCCCTTCATCGTTCCAGAACTTCACCGGCATGGAGGGGAAGGGGCGGGTGCACACCAGCTCGCCCTTTTCTTCGCGCACGCTCTGGCCATCGTCGTTCCAGACGTCGACTGCCATGCCGAGGCCCGCCGCCTGGATCTCGCCCGACCAGACCGGCGAGGTGGGATCGCCCAGCACGAAGCAGGAGACGATGTCGGTGCCGCCCGAGATGGAGGCGAGATGGAGATCGGCCTTCACGTCCTCATAGACCCAGCGGAAGCCTTCCGGCGACAGGGGCGAGCCGGTCGAGGTCATTAGCCGCAGCGAGGACAGGTCGTGGCTCTCGCGCGGCGTCAGCCCGGCCTTGTGGGCCGCATCGATATATTTGGCCGAGGTGCCGAGCATCACGCCCTTCTCGCGCGTGACGAAATCGAACAGCACGCCGGCTTCGGGATGGAAGGGCGAACCGTCATAGAGCAGCAGCGTCTCGCCATTGGCGAGGCCCGCGATCAGCCAGTTCCACATCATCCAGCCGCAGGTGGTGAAGTAGAAGCTGCGCTCGCCCGGCCGCAGGTCGCATTGCAGGCGGTGTTCCTTGACCAGCTGCAGGAGCGTGCCGCCGGCCCCGTGCACGATGCATTTCGGCACGCCCGTGGTGCCGGAGGAATAGAGGATGAACAGGGGCTGGTTGAAGGGCAGCGCCTCGAACGTCACCGGCTTGGCCCGGTAGGGGGCGGTGAGGATCGCCAGCGTGGTGCCTTCCGGGATCTTGGCGGCCACCGCCTCGGCCTCGCCGAGATAGGGCACGATCACCGTCTTGCAGCCGAGCTCGGCGGCGATGGCGATCACCTTGGGGCCGTTGTCGATGCGCTTGCCGGCATACCAGTAGCCGTCGATGGCGAAGAACAGCTTGGGCGCGATCTGGCCGAAGCGGTCCAGGACGCCGCGCTCGCCGAAATCGGGCGAGCAGGACGAGAAGATCGCGCCGATCGAGGCGGCGGCCAGCATGATCGCCACCGTCTCCGGCCGGTTGGGCATCATCGCGGCGACGCGATCGCCCATCTGCACGCCTTCGGCGCGCATCGCCTGCTGCAGCCGCGAGACGAGGTCGGTGAGTTCGCGCCAGCTCAAGGTGAGGCTGGCCTTGTCCTCGCCCTGGAAGATCAAGGCGGGCTCGTCGTCGCTGCGCGGCAGCAGGTTCTCGGCGAAGTTCAGCCTGGCGTCCGGAAAGAAACGGGCCTGGAGCATGTTGTCGAGATCGCTGGCTAGACGCTCGCCTTTCTCGCCCTTGATGCCGCTGTCGTCCCAGATCAGGTTCCAGAAGTCGGCTGCGCTTTCGACCGACCAGCGGTGCAGGTCGGCATAGGTCTTGAGGGTGAGGCCGTGGCGGGCGTTCGCAGCCGCGATGAAGGCCGAGACCTGCGTTCCCGCGATACGCGCGGGGGAGGGTACCCACAACGGCTTGTCGTCGGCCGGCTCGGCAGCGGCTTCGGTGGCATCCGCCAGCGCCTCGTCGGACACGGGCGTGACTGTCTTGCGGTCCTTGGCGGTCTTGCCGGTGGTTCCCTTGGCAGTGCTTCCCTTGGCAGTGGCTTCCTGGGCAGTGGTTTCCTTGGCCATGTCCTCGGCTGTTTCCCTTTGCTTCGGCGCTTCCCTTTGCAGAGTTTCCGGCATTGCCGCGTCGCTCTTCGCAACTGCAGTATGACGATTTCGCGCTCTAAGGAAGAGGGTAATGCACCAACCCGTCTCAGCCGGGATCCGGGCTTCGGTTCGAAAGCGGTCGGTCATCCGGACGATCGCGGTCCTTGGAAAGGCTGAAGCCTTTGCCGTAGCCCTGCTATAAGACCGTCGCGTGCGTGAGGGAGCGGGGGTGATGGAGATCTGGACGGAACTCGACAGCCTGGTGACGGCGGAGGGCGACCGGATCGCCTTGCGCCGGCGCGGCGGTCTCTTCGACATCCGCTTCAACGGTTGGGAATTGATGTCGAACCATGATCCCCGCTCGGAGATCGTGCTGGCGAGAACCATCTGCCGCCATCTGGATGCGCAAGCCCCGCGTATCCTGATCGGCGGCCTCGGCATGGGCTATACGCTGAGGGCGACGCTCGACGCCACTGGCCCGCAGGCGCGCATCCTGGTCAGCGAACTCCTGCCCGAGATCGTCGCCTGGAACCGGGGTGTGCTCGCTCCGCTCGCCGGTCATCCGCTGGCCGACCCCCGCGTTGAGGTCCGCACCGGCAGCGTCGCCGAGATCATCGCCGCCGAGCCCGGCGGCTTCGACGCCATCCTGCTCGATACCGACAATGGCCCCGATTATGTCGTGCACGCGCCGAACCACTGGCTCTATTCGGGCGAGGGAATTGCCCGCATTATCAGCGCCCTCGCACCGGGAGGTGTCGCCGGCCTGTGGTCGGCCACCCAGTCGAAAGCCTTCGAGGCCAATCTGGCTGCTTCGGCGCTGCCCTGGAGGCGCGAACGAGTGTCGCTCGGGGAGCCGGGACAGGAGCCGTTTCATATGGTCTATCTGATCGGGGTGCCGGCAGGATAGAACCGAGCGGTTTCACGGAAGGTGGGCGCGCCGGCCTCTTCCGGCTTTCTTAACCATGATGGTCCATGATAGGGGACTGGAGGCACGCGATTGTATCGTACCCGTCATGGCCAGCGACCGCCGCTTTTCCCGCATGGCGGCTTTGCCACAACCAAGCCTCGCTTTTACCATGATGGACTGCCATTTATAATGGATCGAGTTTGTGATTCAGCTCCGTCGCCTGGGCGCATGGCAGAGGTCACCAACCACCTTTTGATCGAGCGAGGCGCGGAAACGGCATGAAGCGTATTGGGCTATCCCTGGCCGCTATCGCTGCTGCGCTCATTGCACTGGTGCTCACCGTGCCATGGCTGACGCCGGAAAGCGTGCTACGCGATACCTTTACCCGCGAGATCGTTGCCCTGACCGGCCGGACGCCCGTCATCGAGGGGCAGGTGCATCTGGCCTGGGCACCGTTGCCGACGCTGATGATCGAGAAGGTCACCATTCCCGCCGCCGAAGGCCTGCCGCCGCTGCTGGTGGCCGACAAGATGCAGGGGACGCTGCGCCTGGCGTCTCTGGTGATCGGGCGCATCGAGATATCGGGCCTGATGCTCAAGCGCGCCAGCATCGGCCTCACCGCGGGCAAGAACGGTATACGCTCGTGGGACTTCAAGGAGGGCGTGCTGGCCGAGGCCGCCGCCGGGCGCTTCGACAAGCCGATGCCGGTCAAGACCATCCGCCTTGTCGATGGCACTATCCGCTATGACGACAGCGCGCTCGGCCGGGCCACCTCCGTTTCGGTCGACGACGTCACGTTCGCCTGGGCTGGTCGGAGCGACGCAATGTCGGCGGCCGGCGTGATCAATTGGCGCAACCGCGAGGCCGAGATTGCCGTCGCACTCGCCGATCCCGCCAGCCTGATCGCAGGCGGCAAGTCGGATATGCGGGCGCGTATCAAGGGGGATACGCTCAACCTTGCTACCAGCGGTACGCTGGATGGGGCGGGGCGGCTGGACGGCAAGGTCTCGGCCAGCGGCACTTCGCTGCGCGATACGCTGCGCTGGTTCGGATTCGGCCTGCCGGCCGGGCGCAGTCTCGCCGCCTATGACCTGCAGTCGCCCCTGACGCTCGATCACAGCGCCATTTCCCTCAACGAGGTGCAGCTCTCGCTCGACGGCAACGAGGCCGAAGGCTCGCTCACCGTCGAATTCGGCAAGGAGCGTCCCAAGGTCAGCGGCACGCTTGCCGCCGATACGCTCGACCTCAGCGCCTATTCCGATGAACTCCAGCTCGCCGATGGCCGGCCGCGCAAATGGCGTGCTGATCATATCAGCATCAACAGCCTGCTGGTCAGCGACCTCGATCTGCGTATTTCGGCCGGCGAGACCACCATCGACAAGGTCCGTCTCGGCCGCGCCGCGGCAACGGTGTCAACCCGCAACGGCCAGCTCGAGCTCGCCCTCGGCGAGGCTGTCGCCTATGGCGGCACGCTCAAGGGCAATATCGCGCTCAAGCCTTCCGACAAGATGACCGAACTCGCCGCCGCGGCCAGCTTCGAAGGCGTCGATATGGGCAGCGCGCTCGGCGATCTCTTCGGTTTCCGGCGCCTGGAAGGAACCGGCACGGGCACGATGGCCGTGAACGGTACCGGCGCCTCCATCGCCGAGCTGTCGCGCTCGCTGCAGGGAAGGGCCGACATCAGCGTCGCCGGTGGTTCCCTGGTCGGTATCGACCTCGCCAGCCTGATGCAGAAGATCGAGCGGCGGCCACTCTCGGCCCGTTTCGAATCCTCCTATGGCGGCCGCACCACCTTCGACCTCGCCAAGGCCAGCTTCAAGATCGCCGACGGCATGGCCAAGACCGCCGATTGCCGCATGGAGAACGGCTCTCTTTCGGTGTCGCTGACGGGGGATGCCAATATCGCCCTGCGCAGCCTCGACATGGCTGGCGTGGCCAATTGGAGCGACGCCGATGCCGCCAATCCCTTCCGCCTGCCTTTCCGCGTCTATGGGGGCTGGGAGGTGCCGGTGGTCGAGCCCGATACCGAGGCGTTGATCCGCCGTTCGGGTGCCGCCGCTCCGCTGCTGCGCAGCTTTATCCGGCCGGGCCGTGACGTCACGCAGGAAACTGGCAAGACGCCGCCGGCCTCGGCGGCGCAGTAGGAACCGCTTCAGCGCCCGCCTTCGCCGGCCTGTGAGCGTTCCAGTACGGCGAAGAAGATCACCGTGAGGACGAGCACGATCACCAGGAGCACGAAGGCCGCTGCCGCTCCCTCGTTGAGCGACAGGCCGAGAAAGGCCCGGCGATAGGCGAAGAAACTAAGCACCTCCGTGGCGTTGCCCGGCCCCCCCTTGGTGAGCACATAGGGCAGGTCATAGGTGCGGAATTCGTTGATGAGCTGGATGATGACGGTGATGGCCGCCACCGGCCGCAGCATCGGCAGGGTGATGTAGAAGAACTGCTGCCAGGCCCTGGCACCGTCGACCTCGGCGGCCTCGTAGGGGTCGCGCGGCAGGGCGGCAAGGCCCGCAGCCAGGATCAGCACCACGAAGGACATCTGCTGCCAGATGTCGATGGCCGCCATCGTCCACAGTGCCATGCCCGGCGTGCCCAGCCAATCGAGCCGGGGCAGGCCGAAGCTCTCCATCAGATGGTTGGCGATGCCGAGATTGGGCTGCAGCAACATGCGCCAGATCAGGGCGACCGAGATCGGCGACATCGCCATCGGAATGGTGAGGATGGCGAAATAGACCGGCTTCATGTGCACGGTGCGGTTGAGCATCAGGGCGATGCCGAGCCCGATGACGAACTCGCCGATCACCGTGATGGCCGAATAGCGTACGGTAAGCCAGAGGGCATTCCAGAACAGCGGATCGGCCAGCATCGACGCGAAGTTCTTGAAGCCGACCAGCGGCATCAGGCTGGGCTTGATCAGCGTCATCGATGAGATCGACAGGATGCAGGCATAGACCAGCGGAAAACCCATCACGATGGCGAGCAGCAGGAGGCCGGGCAGGGCGAAAGCCCATCCGATCCGCCATTCCCGGCTGCGTCCAGCCAATCCCATCACGCTCATCTGTCGCACCGTTCTGTCAATTGGGCAGAACCGACGCGGCTCGAAGGCCGCGCCGGGGCAAGGTCACTTGTCGAGCAGTTGTTGCAAGCCATCGGAGGCTGCCTTCAGCGCCGCCTCGGAGGTCGCCTGGCCGCCGGCCGCAAGCGAGAGCTGCGTGCCGAGCACATCCTCGTACTGGGCCGAATAGGTGAAGATCGGGAAGGACTTGCCGCTCGCCACCACGGACTCGGCCGTCTGGTAGAAGGGGTATTTCTTCAGCACCTCGGCATCCTTGTAGACGTCGGAGCGCACAGGGGCGTGGCCCTGCAGGGCCCGCTTCACCGAGACCTCCTTGCTCTGCACCCACTGGATGAAGGTCCAGGCCGCTTCCTGCTCTTCCGGCGTGGTGTTCTTGGGAATGCCCCAGCCCCAGCCCCCGCTCTCGCCATGGCCGCCAGGCATCACCGCAAGGCCGACCTTGCCGGCAACCGTCGGGCATTTGGCGGCATCGTCCATCTGCGGCAGCATCCACCAATAGGTCACCATCGAGAAGGCCGCGCCCGAGCACATCAGCCGCATGGTGTCGTCGAGCGTGGCCGAGGTCGCGCCTTGCTGCGCGCCGTTCTGGATGTTGTCGACATAGAGGTCGAGCGCCTTCTTGGCTTCCGGCGTGTTCAGGCTGGCCTTTCCGGCGGCATCGCGATAGGCCCCGCCCGCCGAGAACAGGTAGTTGGAAAATTCCATGCTGTTGGGATCGCCGCGCTGGCCCTGCATCGCCGCGCCGGCGACCTTGGCGTTGGCCTTCATGAATTTGGAGATCGCGACGTAGTCTTCCAGCGAGGTCGGCAAGGCGAGCTCCTTGCCGGTGGCGCTCTTATAGGCCGCCTTCAGCTTCTCGTCGGCGAGAAGATCCTTTCGATAGAGCAGGCCCATCGAATAATTGTACATGGGTACCAGGTTGAGCTTGTCCTGGCTGCCGCCGAGCAACTCGATGGTGGAGGGGATGAAGGCTCCGAGGTCGTATTTGCTCTTCTCGACCAGGGGCTTGAGGTCCACCAGCCAGTTCGCAGCCGGGAATTCGCCGGCCCAGAGGAAGTCGACTTCGAGCAGGTTGTAGTAGCTTTGCGGCCCGGTGAGCTGGGCCACCAGCTTGTCGTGCATATCGGGATAGCCGATCTTCTCGAACTCGACCTTGATGCCGGTCTTCTGCTCGAATTCCGGCAGCAGCGCCTCGATGATCTTGGTCTCCGGCACGTCTTCCATCAAGGCGCGCAGGGTGACGGTCTCGGCGGCGGCCGACGACAGCGATGCCCCCAGCAGCATCGCCGCGCCGGCGGCCGCCAGCAGGGTCGTCTTCAGGCGGTTCTCGTTCCAGATCATGGCTCTATCCCTCTCTCTGTAATGTGCGGCCATCCTTATTTGAGATTTGGCCGCCGCTCTCCGTGTTGCCGGTCTATTTGACGCTACCGAAAGTCAGGCCCTGGACGATGAAGCGCTGGATGAAGCGCGAGGCGATCACCAGAGGCAGGATGGCGAGGATGACGCCGGCCGAGACCTTGGCGATCTGCACGCCGTTGGAGGTCTGCAGCGCGGCGAGCGCCACCGGTATCGTCGCCGTGGTCGGGCCGCTCAGCACCAGGGCGAACAGGAATTCGTTCCAGGCCAGGATGAAGCCGAGCACGCCGGCGGCGGCGATGCCGGGCAGCGACACCGGCAGCACGATGCGCCAGAACGCGCCCCAGGCGGTGGCGCCGTCGGTCATGGCGGCCCATTCGAGATCAACAGGCACGCCCTCGAAGAAGCCCATCAGGATCCAGGTCAGGAAGGGCAGGTTGAGGGCGGCATAGACGATGATCAGCCCGGTCAGCGAGTTGGAGAGTTCCAGGCTGCGGAAGAGCGTGAAGGTCGGCAGCACGAGCGCCACCGGCGGCAGCATCTGGGTGGCCAGGACGATGAAGCGTGCCCAGCGCCCGCCAGTGCGGAAGCGGGCGAAGGCATAACCGGTGGTCGCCGCGAAGGGCAGGGCGACCAGCACCGAACCGAGTGCCACGACGAGGCTGTTGAGATAGGAGCCGCCGAAGCGGCTGGAGATCAGCGCCGCATAATTCTCGGTGGTGAAGGCCGGCATCAGCTCGCTGCTGTAGGAGAGCTGCTCGGGCAGGAAGCTGGTCCTGAGTACCCAAAGCGGCGGCAACAGGATGAGAGCGCAGACGAGGCAGAGGCCGAAATGCAGGCCGAAGCGCCGGCGGAAGGGAATGGTCTCACTGTCGCTGCGCATCGTCGTCATGCCCCTCCCGTCAGCGCCGGCCTGGCGATCACCTGCTCGGTTTCGGGATCGAACAGATGCATCGGCAGGGCGTCGACATAGAGCTCCACCGTCGAGCCGATCGGGGCGGTGAAGTTGCGCCCGAGCCGGGCCGCGATCTCCAGCGGCTTGTCCCCGGTCCCGCCTTCTCCGGCGATCTGGCCGATCAGGATGTTCTCGGCGCCGAGGGCTTCGATGGCGACCACGCGGATCGTGATTTTCTGCCAGTCGGGATGCTGCCGAGTTTCGTAGAAGTCCTCGGCCCGGATGCCCAGGATCACCCGGTGGCCGGCATGATCGCCATAGGCGACATGGTGGCGGGCCGGCACGGCTAACCTGGCGCCGGCATCCGTCACCGCCACAAGGACTTCCGCCGACACGCTCTCCAGCCTGGCCGGAATGAGGTTCATGGGCGGGGTCGCCAGGAAGCGGGCGACGAAGGTGTTGGCCGGATTGGCGTAGACCTCGAGCGGGCGTCCGGCCTGGACCAGCCGGCCCTCGCGCATGATGCAGATGCGGTCGCCCATCGTCATCGCCTCGACCTGGTCATGGGTGACATGCACGATGGTACGGCCGAGGCGGCGATGGAGCTTGATCAGTTCGAGCCGCATCTCGGCCCGTAGCTGGGCATCGAGGTTGGAGAGCGGTTCGTCGAGCAGGAAGGCGGCGGGCTCGCGCACGATGGCCCGTCCCAGGGCGACGCGTTGGCGCTGACCGCCCGAAAGCGCGGCCGGCTTGCGGCCGAGCAGGTTCTGCAGGCCGAGCAGCTGGGCGGCGTCGGCGATCTTGGCATCGATGGTGGAGGCGTCGACGCCGCGCATCTTCAGGCCGAAGGCCATGTTCTGGCGCACGCTCATATGCGGATAGAGGGCGTAGCTCTGGAACACCACGGCGATGTTGCGGTCGCGCGGGGCGACATGGGTCATGCTCTTGCCGCCGATACGCAAATCGCCGGAGGAAATACCTTCGAGCCCGGCGATCATGCGCAAGGTGGTCGACTTGCCGCAGCCGGATGGGCCGAGAAAAATGACGAACTCGCCGTCCGGAATCGTCAGGTCGACATCGCGTACGCCATAGGCGCCATTGGCGTAGAGCTTGGAGACGTGGTCGAGTTCGATGGACGCCATGGTGCTTCCTAGCGCGCTGCGAGAGGGGCAAGCATCGTGATGCGGAAAAGAACAGAATCAAACATGATCAATAACTGTTTCCAACGCCAATGTTCAGTTTCCCCATGGCGATCAAACCCGTCATCTCTCGGCTGGACTGCGCCAATTCTGAGAGAAAAGGCAATAACCACTGAGAAAATGACGGATATGATCGCTTTTTTCTGGTCTGGACTCGAATGCGCCTACGGAAAGGCGTGTCGATTCCGCCGATTGAGTGCCATGCTATTCAACAAAATATAACATCGCAAGAGCGATTGTGTTAGAAAATGTTTGATTGGAGTCGTTAATTGACAGGTGCCGACGCGGATCGAGCCAGACCGTTTTGCGATTTGGTGGAATCACCAAGAATCGCAAAGACGCCTTAGCCAATCCTTTGGATTGGCTTGGGAACAAGGAGTTGGAGCACATAAGCGTTCACGCTTGAACGCGCTTTGCTCTAGGGATGGGCCACATGCCCGGAAGGGGCAAACGAGAAGGCCCCCGCCCCGTGGATGGGGCGAGGGCCTGAACCTCTCGGATAATGGATTGGACGGGGTCAGCCGGCCGCGGCCAGCCTTTCCGCGCGCTCACGCTCCCTTTCGGCCCGGCTGGTATAGATGGCGGCGGCCACCACGCCGAGGGCGACCACGGCCAGCATCAGCGTGCAGGCGGCGTTGATTTCCGGCGTCACGCCGAGGCGGACGGAGGAATAGATGCGCATCGGCAGCGTGTTCCAGCCCGGACCCGAGGTGAAGCTGGCGAGCACGAGATCGTCCAGCGATAGGGTGAAGGCCAGCATCCAGCCCGAGATCACCGCCGGCGCAATGATCGGCAGTGTAATCAGGAAGAAGGCCTTGAAGGGATGGCAGCCCAGATCCAGGGCCGCCTCCTCGATGGAACGGTCGAAGCTGAGCAGGCGCGATTGCACCACCACGGTGACGAAGCACATGGTGAGCGTGACATGGGCGAGGGTGATGGTCCAGAAGCCGCGATCGACGCCCATCGAGATGAAGAACAAGAGGAGCGACAGGCCGATGATGATCTCGGGCATCACCAGCGGCGCATAGACCATGGCCGAGAAGGTCATGCGGCCACGGAAGCGCCCCATGCGCACCAGGACTACGGCGGCGAGCGTGCCGAGTATGGTGGCGATGGTGGCCGAGACCGCGGCCACGATCAGGGTGATTTTGGCGGCGTTCATGAAGGCTTCGTCGTGGAAAAGTTCGACATACCAGCGTGTCGACCAGCCGCCCCAGACCGTCACCAGCTTGGAGTCGTTGAAGGAGTAGATCACCAGGATCACGATCGGCAGATAGAGGAAGGCGAGGCCGAGGGCGACCGAGGTCATGTTGAACCAGGAAGAGCCTTGTTTCATCGGTCGGTCTCCAGCGCCTTGGCCTGGCTGTGCTGATAATAGGTGATCGGCACGACCAGGATGATCAGAAGGATCACGGCAACGGCAGAGGCCGCCGGCCAGTCGCGGTTCGAGAAGAACAGGTCCCACATCTGCTTGCCGATCATCAGCGTGGATGAGCCGCCGAGCAGGTCCGGGATGACGAACTCGCCCACGGCCGGGATGAAGCAGAGCATACAGCCGGCGATCACGCCGGGCAGGGAGAGCGGGAAGGTCACCAGCCAGAAGGCCTTGATCGGCTTGCAGCCGAGATCGGCAGCCGCTTCCAGCAGGGTGTGATCCATCTTCTCCAGGGTCGAATAGAGCGGCAGGATCATGAAGGGCAGATAGGAATAGACGATGCCGATGAAGATCGCCCAATTGGTGTTGAGGATCTGCAGGGGCTCGGAGATGATGCCGAGCTTGATCAGCACCAGGTTGAGCAGTCCTTCCGGCTTGAGAATGCCGATCCAAGCATAGACGCGGATCAGGAACGAGGTCCAGAACGGCAGGATCACCAGCATCAGCAGGGTCGGGCGGATGCTCTTGGGGGCGCGCGCCATGCCATAGGCGATGGGATAGCCGATGATCAGCAGAAGGATCGTCGAGACGAAGGCGATCGCCACGCTGGACAGGTAAGCCTTCAGATAGAGCGTATCGCCATCCTCGCCCCAGATGTTGAACATCGTCCAGTAATTGTCGAGGTTCAGCTCGGAAACGAAGCTGGCAATGCTCTGCCAGGTCCAATCGAAATCGAAGGTCGGCGTATAGGGCGGCTGTCCCAGCGCAGTCTGGCTGAGCGAGATTTTCAGCACCATCAGGAAGGGCAGGGCGAAGAAGATCGTCAGCCATAGATAGGGGATGGCGATCACTCCGGTGCGCCCGGAGAAGAAGCCCTTGCGGGTCTTGTCAGCCATGTCGCCCTCCTATTTGGTCAGGACGACGCCGGCATCCGGCGCAAAGCTGACATGGACCTTGTCTTCCCAGGTGATCGGGCGCTCGACGAAGCGGCTCATATTGGCCTGCGACACCCGGATGCGCTGGCCGGTGCCGGCAATGTCGACGAGGTAGTTGGTCCAGTCGCCGAGATAGCCGATGTCGAAGACCTCGCCTGCCAGCGAATTGCCGGGCGTCGCGGGCGGATCGAGCGAGATCCGCATCTTTTCGGGACGAATGGCGAGGAAGACGTTCTGGCCCACCGAGCAGGCCTCCGCACTGTCCACGCTGAAGCTCTGGCTGGCGTGGGAGGTTATGGTGAGGGAACTGCCGTTCTGCGAGGAAACCTTGCCCTCGAGGATGTTGATATTGCCGATGAAGTCGGCGACATAGCGGGAATTGGGCTGCTCGTAGATCTCACCGGGCGGAGCCACCTGTACCAGCTTGCCATGGTCCATCACGGCGATGCGGTCGGACATCGTCATCGCCTCTTCCTGGTCGTGCGTGACGATGACGAAGGTGATGCCGAGCTCGACCTGGATGTCCATCAACTCGAACTGGGTTTCCTCGCGCAGTTTCTTGTCGAGGGCGCCGAGCGGCTCGTCGAGCAGCAGCACTTTGGGCTGCTTGGCGACGGCACGGGCGAGGGCGACACGCTGCCGCTGGCCGCCCGAGAGCTGGTGCGGCTTGCGGGTGGCGAATTTCTCCAGCTTGACCAGTTTCAGCATCTGCCCGACGCGGGTCTCGATCTCGGCCTTGGGCATCTTGTCCATCTTCAGGCCGAAGGCGATGTTGTCAGCCACGCTCATATGCGGGAACAGGGCATAGGACTGGAACATCATGTTCACGGGCCGCTCATAGGGCGGCACGCCGGCGAGATCCTTTCCCGCCAGCGTGATGCGCCCGCTCGTCGGCTGCTCGAAGCCGGCCAGCATGCGCATCAAGGTGGTCTTGCCGCAGCCCGATGGACCGAGCAGGGAGAAGAATTCGCGGGGGTGGATGTCGAGCGAAACCTCGTTCACTGCCACGAAATCGCCGAAGCGTTTGGTGACGTTCTCGAAGCGGATGAGGGGGACTTCCTTTGGATCGGCCCAGGGCTGGAATTTGCGGCGAACGCCCCCGATCGCCTTCTGCGACTTCACGGGCGCCGTGGCGCCGCCCCCGCCTGTATCAGACATGGTATCCCATCTGTTTGTGGTGATTGATTGCAGCCTAAACCGGGAAGTCGGCGGCGGTCTACAGGGGAAATGCGATTCCGAGCAAAAATGTGATCACATTTTTTGTGATCACATTTTTTGGCCGTTCCGATTGACTTTTACATGCCGCTAAAGGCAGTGTGGCGCCAGCGTCGGTCCACCGATGCCTCTTTTGCGCGTCTTCCCCGATGCGCGGCGCGTGCGCCTCCGCCCTCCTAAACCAAGGGCCCGAACCGGAGGTTAGTCGCGTGATGGCTTCCTAGGCAGAGTTTCCCGGTAAGGCCCTCGGATGGGCCTTGCCGGGAAACTCTGCAAATATTTGATATCTTGCAGATTTCTCTCGATCGGGCCGCTGGCTCGATCAAGAGAAATCTGCCTGGTGGGCCGTCAAACAGGTCGCCGGCGCGTGTTTCGGGTCGCCGCTCCGCACTTCCTGCGGGGTGGAAGCCGCATGTGTGCGACGATGAGCAAAAAGAAGAAGTCAGACAAGCCCGAGCATTCTGGCGTGCCGGATATCGAATCCGCGCGTGGCATCTCCGGTGTGGAGAGCGCGAAGGATTGGTTCCGCGCCCGGGACATCGAGGAGATCGAATGCCTGGTTCCCGACCAGGGCGGGGTGGCCCGCGGCAAGATCATGCCGGTGTCGAAATTCCTGACCTCGCCGGTGATGAACCTGCCGCTTTCGATCTTCTATCAGTGCATCACCGGCGAATATCCGGCCTATGACGGGCTGGTCGATGCCGTGGAAGCCGATACCGACATGTTCATGCAGCCGGATTGGTCGACCCTGACCGCCGTGCCCTGGGCGATGGATCCGACCGCCCAGGTCATCCACGACGCGATGACGCGTGACGGCCGTCCCGTCGAGCAGGCGCCGCGCCAGGTGCTGCGCCGTGTCCGCGAGCTCTATCGCAAGAAGGGCTGGCAGCCGGTGGTGGCGCCCGAGATCGAGTTCTATCTGGTCGAGCCCAACACCGATCCCGATTATCCGCTCAAACCGCCGATCGGCCGTTCGGGCCGCCCGGAACTCGGCCGGCAGGGCTATTCGATTTCGGCCGTCAACGAATTCGACGCCCTGTTCGAGGACATCTACAAATATTCCGAACATCAGGGCCTGGAGATCGACACGCTGATCCACGAGGACGGCGTGGCCCAGATGGAGATCAATCTGCGCCATGGCGACCCGCTGGAACTGGCCGACCAGGTCTTCCTGTTCAAGCGCACCATCCGCGAGGCCTCGCTCCAGCACAAGATCTACGCCACCTTCATGGCCAAGCCCATGTCGGGCGAGCCGGGCTCGGCGCTGCATATCCACCAGTCGATCGTCGATGCCGAGAGCGGCCAGAACATCTTCTCCGATCCGGAGACCGGCGGCCCGACCCCGCTGTTCTTCTCCTTCCTGGCCGGCCAGCAGAAATATCTGCCGGCGATCATGTGCATGCTGGCACCCTATGTGAACTCCTATCGCCGGCTGACGCGCGATTCCATGGCGCCGATCAACGTGCAGTGGGGCTACGACAACCGCACGGCGGGCCTGCGCGTGCCGCCCTCGGGCCCCGACGCACGGCGCGTCGAGAACCGGGTGCCTTCCTCGGATGCCAATCCCTATCTCGCCATCGCCGCGAGCCTGGCCGCCGGCTATCTCGGCATGACCGAGGAACTGGAGGCGACGTCACCGATCGAATCGGATGCCAAGAACCGCGATTTCGAACTGCCGCAAAGCCTGCTCGAGGCGGTCGCGGAGATGGATGAGAGCGAGGAGATCCGGCAGGTGATGGGCTCGTCCTTCGTCACCGCCTATGCCGCGATCAAGCGCCAGGAATACGAGACCTTCATGAAGGTGATCAGCCCCTGGGAACGCGAGCATCTGCTCCTGAACGTCTAGCATGGCGGCGGGTCTTCGGACCCGCCTCTTCGCCGGAAATCGCCAAAGGCTGCTGGAAAGGCGGGTCTGAAGACCCCGCCCCTGAGAGATCATGACCGACAACACCGGCCATCCGGCCAATTCCTATTACACCGCCACCGCCAACCGCCTGCCGGTCCAGCCTCGGCTTCTGGGCGAGGAACGCGCCGATGTCTGCATCGTCGGTGCCGGCTATACCGGGCTCGGTGCTGCGCTCGCCTTCGCCGAAAAAGGGCTGTCGGTCATCGTGCTCGAGGCGGCCGAGATCGGCTCGGGGGCCTCGGGGCGCAATGGCGGCCAGGTTCATTCGGGCCAGCGCCGTGACCAGGACTATCTGGAGAAACTGGTCGGCCTGGACGGCGCCAAGGCGTTATGGCGCATGGCCGAGGACGCCAAGGCCCATCTCAAGGGCCTGATCTCCAGGCACCGGATCGCCTGCGACTACAAGCAGGGCATCCTGATCGCCGACCACAAACCAAACTATGTGGCGATGTCGCATGCCTATGCGGAGAAGCTGAGGACCGTCTATGGCTATGACAAGGTCGAGGCGATCGGCAAGGCCGAACTGGATGCCGTCCTCGGCGCCAGCGGCTATTATGGCGGCTTCGTCGATCATGATGGCGGCCACCTGCACCCCCTGAACCTGGCATTGGGGCTGGGGGCGGCGGCCCTTGATGCCGGGGTACGGATTTTCGAGCGCTCGCGAGCCGTCAGCTATCGGGCGGAGGGCAGCAAGGCGGTGATCCGCACGGCGCAAGGCAGCGTTTCCGCCGACTGGCTGATCCTCGCCGGCGATGGCTATCTCTCGGGGCTGGACGCCCATACCGAGGCGCGGGTGATGCCGATCAACAATTTCATCCTGGCGACCGAGCCTTTCTCGGACAATGAAGCCAGGGCCTTGATCGCCAACGACTATGCCGTCGCCGACAGCCGCTTCGTGGTGAACTACTATCGCCTGTCGGCGGACCGGCGCCTGCTCTTCGGCGGCGGCGAGAACTATCGCTCGGGCTTTCCGTCGGACATGAAGGCCTTCGTGCGCAAGCGCATGCTCAAGGTCTTCCCGCAGCTCGAAAACAAGCGCATCGACTATGCCTGGGGTGGCACGCTCGGCATCACCACCACGCGCCTGCCCTTCGTGCGGCGGCTGGCGCCCAACGTACTGACGGCCTCGGGCTATTCCGGGCAGGGCGTGATGCTCGCGCCCTATTTCGGCAAGATCCTGGCGGATGTCACCGCCGCGACCCTGGGCGAATTCGATCGCCTCGCCGCCCTGCCGACGCCGCCTTTCCCAGGCGGGCGCCTGCTGCGCTGGCCGACCCTGGTCGCCGGCATGAGCTATTATGCGCTGAGAGACCGGCTCTAAACCCTTGCAAAGCGTGTTCAGGCGGGGGCGCGTATTTGCCTGGTTCCCGTTCCGACGCGGTTTTGCCGTTACCGTCGAGCCAATTCTCAAAGACGCTTTTGGCGATCGGGCGATCATGAGCATGCCGCTCGGTATCCGGCTTGCAAGATCCAGGAAAAAATCACAGTCTCCCGGTGCTTCGGAAGTCTTCCGCGCTGCGATGTCGGATGCTTCTTCTCTATACGCAATCAAGACAACGTCACTTTACAATATTGTCAAAGCGGGATGGAAAGCGCCATGGTTTCCTATTTGGATTATTATGAGACTCGATCGAGTATGCATCGGATTTTGCCTGCGCGATTGATCGGATGGGCAGTCAGGACTTCATTTGTCGCGGGGGCGCTGACCTTGGCTGCGGTCCCGGCCCATGCGCAAGGCTCCGAGCCCTGGATCACCACCTGGGCAGCCACGCCCGCCCCGCGCTGGGCGGAGGAATTGCCGGCGCCCTTCGACGTGCCCGAAGTCCTGGGCGATCAGACCGTGCGCCAGATCGCCCGCATCAGCGTCGGCGGCGAGCAGGTGCGTGTGGTCATCTCCAACGAGTTCGGCACGCGCCCGGTGACGATCGGTTCGGCCAGCGTGGCCCTGTCCAAGGGAGGCAGCGCCATCGACGAAGGCTCGGTGAAGCCCTTGACCTTCGGTGGCAAGCCCTCGGCCGTGATCCCGCCCGGTGCACCGCTGGTCAGCGACCCCGTGGACCTGTCGGTCAAGGCCCTGTCGAATCTCGCGGTCAGCTTCTATTTGCCCAAGCGTGCCGGCATCACCTCGGTCCATTGGGACGGCGTGCAGACCGGCTACGTCTCTGGACCGGGCGACAAGACCAAGGATGCCGATTTCACCGCCGCCAGCACCAACAAATCGCGCCTGCTGCTCAGCCGCATCCTGACCACGGCCAAGCCGGAGTCGAAGGCGATCGTGTTCTTCGGCGATTCCATCACCGACGGGGCCTGCTCCACGCCGGACAAGAACAATCGCTGGCCCGATCATATCGCCGAGCGCCTGCAGGCCGAGGGTCATGCCGATGTGGCCGTGGTCAACGAGGCCTATTCCGGCAATCGCGTGCTGTCCAACGGCATGGGCACCAATGCGCTCAGCCGCTTCGACATGTCGGTGCTCAGCCATCCCCGGGTTTCGACCGTGGTGATGATGATGGGGATCAACGATATCGGCTGGCCGGGCAAGGACGCCATCACCCCGGCCGATCCCGAGCCGACGGCCGAGGATGTGATCGCCGGCTACAAGCAGATCATCGACCGGGCTCACGCCCATGGCATCCGTTTCGTCGGTGTGACCCTCACGCCCTTCGTCGACACCTTCAAGGGGCTGCCGACCTCCGGCTACTACACGCCCGAGAAGGAGAAGATCCGCCAGGAGGTCAATGCCTGGATCCGGACCAACAAGATGGCGGATGGGCTGATCGATTTCGACAAGGTGCTCGAAGATCCGAGCAAACCCAACAATATCAATCCCGCCTATGATTGCGGCGACCATCTGCATCCCAACGATGCCGGCTATCAGGCCATGGCCAAGGCGGTCGATCTTGGCGTACTGGTGCCCAGACCATAGCAGGACGGCGCGAAACCCCCGGCAAATCTTGCCGGGTTCCGCGGCCAGGGGGCTGGTCTTCAGGCGCACCCCTTTCAAGGTGTTTGACACAGTCGAGTCAGGTCTGATCGTCGAGGTCGCGCTGCCCCTCACCTTACCTCTCCCCGTAAGAACGGGGCGAGGGGACTTAGATGTCCAGTCATGTTCGGTGAATCTTTGGTCTCGCACGATGATTGGGCGAGACGAATGCGACGAGAACGAGTCGCAACGCTTGCGCCTCCTCGCCCCGTTCTTACGGGGAGAGGTAAGGTGAGGGGCGGCATTATCCTGCGTATACAAACCTTTCCGGGTTTGTTCGAAACACCCTGAAAGGGTGGTCTTCAGGCCAGTCGTCGGTCGAGCTCGAGAAGGGTTCGCAGCAGTACCTCGGCGCCATCGGCGCATTGCCGGGGCGAGGAATATTCCCGTTCATTGTGGGAGAGCCCGTCGCGGGACGGGATGAAGATCATCGCCGTCGGGGCGAGGGCCGCCAGATGGGCGGCGTCATGACCGGCGCCGGACGCGATGTCGCGGCAGGACAACCCGCAGTCCACGGCTGCCTGGCGAACAGCCTCGATGCAGGCGGGATCGAAGGCCACAGGCTGCTTGGCCCAGATCCGCTCGATGCGGCTGTCGGCCTGGCCGGCGACGGCCTGCCGCAGCGCCGTTTCCATGGCGTCCAGCCCGGTTTGGCTGGGATGGCGCATGTCGATCTGCAGGTTGACCCGGCCCGGAACGACATTGCGGGAATTCGGGGAGATGCCGGCATGGCCGACCGTCAGCACGCCGGGGGCATGGGCACGGCCGATCGCCTCGACAGCAAGGATGAGCCGGGCGGCGGCGGTCAACGCGTCGCGTCGGTTCGCCATCGGCGTCGAACCGGCATGGGATTCGGTGCCTTCGATCACCACGTCGAACCAGCGCAGGCCCTGTACGCCGGTGACGGCCCCGATCGCGGTGCCCTCCGCTTCCAGTACGGGTCCCTGTTCGATGTGGAGCTCGACATAGGCAGCCGGCGTTTGCCTGTAGGCCTGGCTGCCGCGATAGCCGATGGCGTCGAGAGCCTCGCCGACGCTGATCCCGGCACGGTCGCGCACCGCGAGCGCCTCGTCGAGCTCGATGGCGCCAGCATGCACGCCCGAGCCGAACATGGCCGGGGAAAAGCGCGAGCCTTCCTCATTGGTCCAGTTCACCACGGTCAGCGGGTGTTCGGTGACGATGCCCGAACTCTTCAGGGCGCGAAGGGCGGCGAGGCCGGCCAGCACGCCGAGGACGCCGTCATAGCGCCCGCCGCCCGGCTGGGTGTCGAGGTGGCTGCCGGTCATGATGACGGGCAGGGCGGCATTGCGCCCTGGATAGGACGCGAACAGGTTGCCGATCGGATCGACGTCCACGCGGCAGCCGAGCTCGATGCAGCGGGCAACAAACCAGTCCCGGACGGCCTTGTCTTCCGGCGTGAGAGTGAGGCGGGAGACGCCGCCATTGCCGGTGCCGCCGAAGCGGGCGGTGGCCTCGATATCGGCATTGAGCTGCACCGCATCGATGCGGGGCGTCGGGGCCGTCCGGCTGGCGAGAGGCTGGTCCATCATTCCGCCTTGGCGGTTTCTTGCAGCTTGTAGCGGAAATTGCAGTGGCTGGAGCCGTCCATGATCGTCTGCGTGCGCTCGAGCGTGATACGCGGATCATAGCCGGTGCAGAACACCCCGTCGCGGTTGCAGGACAGCAGGTGCCCGATCTTGCCGAGCCCCATTTCCTTGTAGGTCTCGGCGTAGCGGCAGCGATGGACATTGTAGTCGAACTCGGTGTCGGTGGCCTTGACCACTTCGATCACCAGCGCGTCGTCCTGGGTCCACAGCGCTTGCAGGTCCTGGAAACTGCGCAAATCGGTGCCACCCGGCGTCTTGGCGGCAAAGCTGCGTCCTGCCTCGATGGCGGCCTTGCGGATGGCGGAATCGAGGATCGACTGCGCCAGCTCCTCGCCGAGGCGCTCACGCATTTCCTCATAGATCGGCGCGATGATGCCGGCCTCGATCCGCCGGCGCGCGAGAATGCCGATCTCGCCCTCCATCACCGCCTTCGCGCTCTCCTCCCGGCCGGGATCTGCCGCCTGACTCATGACCTGTCTCCTGCTCGTTGATCGATCATGCTGCCAGTTGGGCAGCGTCCGGCCCGGAGGCAAGCGAAAAATCGACGGCGGCGGCCGCATGGATCGTGGTGGAGTCGAAGCCGGGCAGGCTGAGGCTGCCGGGGGAGAGGATCAGGCAGATCTCGGTGCAGCCGAGGATGACGCTGTCGGCACCTTCGGCCTTGGCCCGCTCGATCAACGCCTCGAGCTTTTGGCGCGAGCTGTCCTTCACCAGCCCGGCGCAGAGTTCGGAGAAGATGACGTCATGCACGACGGCCCGGCCTTCGGCATCGGGCACCATCACCTCGATGCCATGCCCGCGCATGCGCTCGGCGTAGAAGCCCTGTTCCATGGTGTAGCGGGTGGCGAGCAGGAGCGGGCGGCTGCGGCCGGCTGCAGCCAGGGCCTTGGCGGTTTCGTCGATGATGTCGATCAGCGGACAGGCGATCGCCGTCTGCACCGGCTGGGCGACCAGATGCATGGTGTTGGTGCAGATCAGCACGCAGCCGGCTCCGGCGGCTTCGAGGTCACGGGCCACGCCGGCCAGCCTTTCGGCCGCCGCATCCCAACGGCCAGCCTTCTGCATGTCGACGATATCCTGGAAGTTCACCGAATGCAGCATGACCTCGGCCGAATGAAGATCGCCGCGCCGGGCGCGCACCGCTTCGTTGATCAGCTTGTAATAGATCGCCGAGCTCTCGAAGCTCATGCCGCCGATCAGGCCGATTTTCCGCATGTCCGTCTCCCATCTAGGGTTTGATTATCATGACGGGATGATGCCTTGAAATCCGCGAAAATGGGTTGCATTCTTTAGGCGGCTTTAGTTGTTTTTGAACAAATAGATTGCGAGTATTGACTACATGCGCAAAAATTTTGCGTATATGAATTTGGATGCACAAGCTGAATGCGCGAGGAGATATGAAGCTGGATCAGCGCGACAAGCAGATCCTGGCACTGCTGCAACTGCAGGCGGATCATCCGCTCGCCGATCTCGCCGAGAAGATCCATCTGTCGCCCTCGGCCTGCTGGCGGCGCATCAAGCGCCTGGAGGAGGAGGGCTATATCGCCAGGCGCGCCGCACTCCTCGACCGCAAGAAGGTGGGCCTGCCCACCACGGTCTATGTCATGGTCCGTACGGCCAACCACTCGCTGGAGTGGCTGGAGCGCTTCCGCGCGTTGGTCGCCGACACGCCCGAGATCGTCGAGATGCATCGGCTCACCGGCGATATCGACTATCTGCTCAAGATCGTGCTGCCGGATGTCGAAAGCCTGGACTTGGTCTACAAGAAGCTGGTGGCCAAGCTGCAGTTCAACGACATCTCCTCCTACATCTCGATGGAGATGTTCAAGGACACCACGGTACTGCCGCTGTCCAACGCCTGATGAACTCAGTCCAGCGGGATGAGGGTTTTCAGCCGCGCCAGCCGGCGGCCGAACAGGGCGGGATCGCCGAGGGCGCGCGCGGTGACCAGCGCTCCCTGGATGCCGGCGACGATGTCTTCGGCAAGTGCGTCCGCGAGATCAGGCTCCTTGCCGAGGCGCCGGAGTGCCTCCGCCAGGGCGTCGCGCCATTCGGCGAAATAGGCGTTGATGGCGTCGGCAAAACGGTCGCGCACATCCGACAGGGCGAATATGCCGACGATGCAGACCCGTCCTCCCGAGTGGAAATAGCGATCCGTCGCCTCGAACATCGCTGAGATCGCGGCAGCCGGGTCCGTCGTCGCGCGTAGCGATTCGAAGACATGGCTGCGGAACCAGCCGTCGATATGCTCGAGCACGGCAGCCGCCATCTCCTCCTTCCCGCCCGGGAAGAAGTTGTAGAGGCTGCCCTTGCCCAGGCCTGTCTGCTGGCCGATGAGGGCAAGGCTGGCGCCCTCATAGCCATGGCTGCGGAAGACCTCGGTGAGGGCCGGTATGATATCGGCGCGCTCGCGGACCGTTTTCATCAGGGCGCCTCACTTTCAGGCTGAATTGCCAGAAATGGCAAAATGCCCGCTCTTCAGTAAGTTCAATCGAAGAATTGGTCCAACCGGACGCATTTTGTGTCAGAGGCCGAGATCGCTAAGGCCCGGATGGTCGGCGGGACGGGGAGCGGAGCGGTCCCAGTGGAACTTGCGCTCACTCTCGGTGATCGGCACGTCGTTGATGGAGGCATGGCGCACTGCCATCAGGCCGTTCTCGTCGAATTCCCAATTCTCGTTGCCGTAGGAGCGGAACCAGTTGCCGTCGGCATCGTGCCACTCATAGGCGAAGCGCACGCCGATGCGGTTGTCGCCATAGGCCCACAATTCCTTGATCAGACGGTAATCCTGCTCGCGCTGCCATTTGCGCGTGAGGAAGGCGATGATCTCGGGGCGTCCCTTGAGGAACTCGGAGCGGTTGCGCCAGCGGCTGTCCGGTGTATAGGCGAGCGAGACGCGCTCGGGATTGCAGCTGTTCCAGCCATCCTCGGCGGCGCGGATCTTCTGGATCGCGGCCTCGCGGGTGAAGGGAGGCAGCGGTGGGCGTTGTTCGGGCATGGCGACATCCTCTTTGTACCGATCGCTCCATCATGGACCGATCGGTACAAGAGTCAAGAGTTTCCTTGGAGCGCGGACATCCTGTCCGCTCTTGCTTTCCTGAGAACGGGGCATTTCCAAGAGCGGACAGGATGTCCGCGCTCCGCCTCACGCCTTCTGCGGCAAAGTCAGCCCATATTTGCTGCCGAGTTCGACGAAAGCCTCTTCGCTGACGGGATCTACCGGCACGCCCTTGCGCGCCCGCTCTTCCTCCACCGCCCATTCGCGATCGCCCGGCGCCATTGGCTTGCCGCCGGCGCCTTCGGCCGGCACGGCGGCGCGGATATTGGCGAGATAGCGGGTCATGATCGCCCCGTAGATCTCCGGGGCGATGAAGGCCGAGGGGTTGATAGCCAGGGCAAAACCGCCCATGTCGCGCGGAGCGCCGGTCGAGGGCTGGCCATACATCGGCACCAACTCGGTCGAAAGCGCCATGCCGGTGAGGGGAGCGGACAGGATCTCCACAAGGCCGGCGAGCGCCGCACCCTTGAAGCCCTGCTCGCCGCCCACCGGCGAGAGCACGCGGGCGGCTTCCGGATCGGTGGTGTTGACGCCCTTCTCGTCCACGGCGACGCCCTGCGGCAGGGTGAGGCCGAGCGAACGGTAGAGCAGCACGCGGTTTTGCGGAATGGCGCTGGTCGCCATGTCCATCAGCCAGGGGCGCTGGCCGGGGACCGGGGCGCCGATGGCGATCGGGCTGGTGCCGTGGAAGGCGTCCCGCCCGTCGAACAGCCGCACGGCCGCGTCGGAATTGGCAGTGAGCAGGCCGATGAAGCCCTGTTCGGCGGCCCACATCGGATAGGCGCCGGCGGCGCCCATATGGGAGGAGCGCCGGATGGTGACGGCGCCGATGCCCTGCGTCCTGGCGATGTCGACGGCCACTTCCATGGCCCGGTAGCAGGCCAGGTGTCCGATGGCGCCATCCGCATCCAGAACGGCCGTGGCGCCTTCGCCGCGCGATACTTCGAGCTGGGGATGCCCGTTGATCTCGCCGCTGGCCAGCACCGAGAGATAGTAGGGCAGCAGCCTCACGCCATGGCTGTCCACGCCTAGGCGCGAGGCATGCATCATGGCGCGGGTGGCGGCTTGTGCCGAGGGGACATCGGCCCCGCCGGCCAGGAGGGCGGATTCGAGAAAGGCTTCGAGGCTGCTACTCGTATAACGCTGCGGTTCGCTCATCGGTCACGCTCTGTCTTCGGATAATCATCCCGGTTATCAGGATCGATCTGGTCGGCTTCCTCGCCGGGAATGGCATAGACGCCCTTGAGCCAGCGCGACAGATCGATGTCGGCGCAGCGCTTGGAGCAGAAGGGCTTGCTGGCCTCGACGCTGGGCTTGCCGCAGATCGGGCATTTGCGTTTGACGAGAGGGGTCGGGGTCGGTTCGCTCACAATTCGTCCCTCCAGGTGCCGCGGACCGGAAAGCCCGCACCTTCGAGAAGGCTCACCGTCTCATAGAGCGGCAGGCCGACGACATTGGTATAGGACCCGACGAGGCGCAGCACGAACACGCCGGCCAGGCCCTGGATGGCATAGCCGCCCGCCTTGCCGTGCCATTCATTGGAGTCGAGATAGGCATTGAGTTCGTCACGCGACAGATGCTTGAAGCGCACCCGCGTTTCCACCAGTCGGGTCCGGATGGTGCCCTGCGGGTCGGCGACGGCGACGCCCGTCATCACGATATGGCTGCGGCCCGACAGCAGGCTGAGGCAGGCTTCGGCATCCTCGCGCGTCTCGGCCTTGGGCAGGATGCGCCCGGTGCAGGCCACCACCGTATCGGCCGACACCGTGTAGGCGCCGGCGAGATCGGGGCGGCTCCCAAGGGTGGTCAGGGCCGCCTCGAGCTTACCCCTGGCGAGGCGCTGCACCAGCATGCGCGCCGCCTCGCCGCGCCTGGGCGTTTCATCGATATCGGTGGGCAGCAACGCATCCGGTTCGCAGCCTGCCTGCTCGAGCAGGGCATGGCGGCGCGGGCTGGCGGAAGCGAGCACGAGCTTGGGACGTTCAGTCATGACAGGCGCAATAGCAGGATTCGTCGTGTTTGGACCAGAGTCGGCTGAGAAATAGAACCGGCCCCGTTGGATCGCGGCCTGCCTCCGGGAGGAGGGCATCCTTCGAGAAGCGCCGCCGGCTTGCAAAAAGTTCCGTAGGGAACACAAGTTGATGTCGCATCTATATTAAGCCATCCGGCAGTTATAAATGCCGTGTTATGTATTTCATTGCGAGGGGCCGAGGACAATTTGCGCGGCATGTCAGCATGCCCGAATGACCTCCAATGATTTCGATTGAATCGTGAATGGGGAAGGGGCTGGCATGCAGCATAGAGGTTGTATCGCTTTGGCGGCGGCGAGTATTGCTCTGCTCGTGGCCGGAAGCGCGAGAAGCGAGGTCATCGGCCGCTACGACATGGGGCAATGGGTGATCGAAGCCAATGCCAGCAATGGCCGCTTTGAATATTGTGCTTCCAGCGGCAAATATTCGAGGGGCGCGGCGGTGCATTTCCTGCTGACGCGGGAAGCGGCCTGGGGCATGGTCATCGAGAATCCCAACTGGAACTGGGTCAGGGATTCGCGAGGCGATGTGACCTATTGGGTCGATAATTACCGTTCGCGTGCCAGCGGCGCCAAGGCAACGGCGCCGACCCGGCTGCTGATTCCGCTGGCCGATTCGACGCAGCTCTTCCAGGAGATCCGGGCCGGGCGGGTTCTCTATTTCCAGCCCCGCGGCAACAAGTCCTTCTCGGTTACCTTGAACGGCACGTCTTCGGCCCTGAGTGCGCTGATGCAATGCGTGGCGCGCTACCGCTAGATCGTCGAGAAGACGCGTCCGGCTTCGACGCGTCTTCGCCATTCAAGGCTGGCGGCGAAACGTGGCGCTACCGTTTCGCCTATTGCCCTTCAGGATAGTCGGCACCCTCGGTCACCGCGGCCCAGGCGTCGAAGTCCTGTGCGAGCTGGGCGAGCTTGATGCGGGCGCCTTCGAGCGCCGCCTTGCCGAGCAACAGCCGCAGGGGTGGATTCTCGGCTTCGACGGCCTTGACGATCGCCTGGGCGGCTCGGACCGGATCGCCGGGTTGCTTGCCGCTATTGCCCCGGATCTGGCCCTGCCGGACGCCCGCCGTTTCGCGATAGGCCGCAATGGTCTGCGGTGCCTCATTGGCCGAGCGGCCCGCCCAATCGGTCCGGAACGGGCCTGGCTCGACGATCAGCACCTTGAGGCCCAGGGGCGCGACTTCCTGGGACAGCGATTCCGACAGGGCTTCGACCGCGAATTTGGTGGCGGTGTAGAAGCTGACGGAGGGCGGGGCGCGCAGGCCGCCGATCGAGGAGATGTTGACGATGGTGCCCGAACGCTGCTGGCGCATCGCCGGCAGCACCGCGCGCGTCATCGCTGTCAGGCCCCAGACATTGATGTCGAACATCTTGTGGACTTCGGCCATGTCACTCTCTTCGAGCGAGCCGAAATAGCCGATGCCGGCATTGTTCACCAGGACGTCGATGCGGCCGAACCGGTCCAGCGCCACGGCCAGGGCAGCATCGATATCGGCCTGTTTCGTCACGTCGAGCTTGAGCACCAGCGCCGTATCGCCGAACTCCATGACGAAGTCCTCGAGCTGGGCGGGATTGCGGGCGGTGACGACGGTCGGATAGCCCAGCGAAAGCGTATGGCGCGCCAGTTCGCGGCCGAAGCCGGTGGAGCAGCCGGTAATGAACCAGACGGGCTTTGCAATTTCTGACATGGCAATCTCTTTGGAAAGCAAAGGTGGGGCATCTTACATAGAACCAACGCCCCCGCTCAATAACCGGGGTAAAAACATACAGGCCGTATAGCCTGCCTGATGAATAGCCGGCTCTTTATCTCATTTTCCAGCCCATTCAGGCCAGTGCTATCTCCCGCCTTTCGGCATTGGCTCGACCGGCGGCGTCGAGGCAGGCAATCAGGTGGCGCGCATAGGTCCCGTCGACGGGAACCGGTGCGTTCGCCTCGATGGCAGCCGCCATGGCCCGCCATTCGGCTTCGACCGCGCGCTGCATCCAGTCCGGATCGGCGGAATGGGCGATCGGCGTCCAGCTGCCGCCGCGCCCGATCGAGACGCCATGCTCGAAATCGATCCTGAGGGTGCCGCCCTCGCAGACGAGGTCCATGGCAAAGCCTACGGCGCCGTCGCGATAGCCGACGCTGGCGACCTGGCCGATGCGCCCATCCGCAAAACGCAGCAGCATCAAGGCACTGTCATCGGCTTCCTGCTGGTGGAACCAAGTGCCGGAGAGAGCGCTCACCGTGGCCACTTCGCTGCCCATCAGCCAGACGAGGCGATCGAGAGCGTGGATGCCGGCCGTCATCAGCATGCCGCCACCCGTGACGTTGGAAAGATGCCAGGGACGCCGATTGGCTTCCATCCACAATTTGATCATCCAGCTCGAGCCGAGCATCGGTCGGCCGAGCGTGCCGCCGTCGAGGATCTCCCGGGCGACGAGGCAGGGGCGGGCGAAATGCATGACATGGCCGACCATCAGCTTGACGCCGGCCTTGGCCACAGCGGCGTTGATCGCATCGCATTCGGCCAGCGTCGGCGCCATCGGTTTTTCCAGCAGGACATGCTTGCCGGCCTGGGCCGCCGCCACCGCCATTTCAGCATGGAGATGATGGGGGGTGGCGATGACGACGGCGTCGACCGCGGAGTCGTCGAGCACGGCGCGCCAATCGGTGTGGGCATGGCCGCCATGTTCGTGGGCGAATACCCGGGCGGCTGCGGCGTCTTCCCGGCATATGGCCGCGACACGCAAGCCCTGCGTCGCGGCAATCGCCCTGGCGTGAACCGCGCCGAAATGGCCGGCCCCGATGATGCCGATACCGATCATGCTGCCACCCTCTCATAGGCTTCGTCGATCAGCGTCATGGCCCGCCAATAGTCTTCGATCCCGACGAGAGGAGCTTCGCCGCGTGCCAGCCGGGCCAGCGTATCCGCCATGAAGGCCTTGTAGCGCTCGCCGGGCAGCAAGGGCGGTTCCTCGCGCGTGGCCGCATCGTCGAGCGTCGTGATGCGGCAATGGTCCCCGTGGTCGACGAGATAGGCGTTCGCGCTGGAGACGCGCCATTCGAAGTCGCCGCCCGGCGCCATCGAGGCGTAGGTATAGCCGGCCTCGATGGTGACGATCAGCCCCCGGCCATTGCGCAGGGTCAGGATGGCGTAGTCCTCGACGGCCTCGCCATGGAGATGGCCGAGAGAGGCGGCAACCAGCTCCAGCCCGTCATCGCCCGCCAAAGCCAGTGCGGCATCGACGCCATGGATGCCGAGATTGCGCAGGGCGCCGCCGCCGCTGGTCTGCGGTGCCAGCAGCCAGGGCACGCCGTCGATCCGGTAGCGCTCCGGTGGCCCGTTCACGATGCGGAACTGGGCGTGAGAGAGCTCGCCGAGCCGGCCGGTAGCGGTCAGTTCGGCGATGCGCGGCCAGATCGGGCTGCAGCGATTGGGAAGCGGCACGGCGATGAAGGCGCCCCGCCGGCCGCGATCCCTGAGTGGTTCGAGTTCGGATGCTCCCAGTGCAGCCGGCTTTTCCAGCATCACGGCGAGCCCCGCATCGACAAGCGAGATTGCGCGCTCGACCAGACCCGTTGGACTGCCCATCAGCACCACCAGGTCCGGCCGGGCCCTGGCCAAGGCCTCGGGAGAGGCCTGGGTCTCGAGGCCGTTTTCCCGGGCAAAGCGCGCCGCGACATCGGCATCCTCGTCCCACACCCCGGTGATGGTTGCCCCGGCCTGGTGGGCGGCCTCCCGGTGCATGGCCGCATGCCAATGTCCAACGCCGGCCAGGGCGACGCGCATGGCCATTTCCTCCGTCCTCCAAAGATTGACTTGACAGATATCCTACAAGTCAATCACTATCAAGCCACGGACAACGAGGGCTGGTGGCTGTGGATGCGGCAGGGGCAGGCAAGGTGAAGTCGATCAAGCCGCTCGACCGGCCGCCGCTCCTGCATGTTTCCGTGCAGGAGAGCCTGAAGAGCTACATTGCCGACAACCAGCTCGGGCCCGGCTCGGCGCTGCCGCCGGAAGGGTTCCTCGCCCAGCAATTGGGTGTCAGCCGCAATTCGGTGCGCGAGGCGATCAAGGCGCTGGAGTCGGTCGGTATCCTGGAGACGCGCCGTGGCATCGGCGTCTTCGTCAAGGCCTTCTCCTTCGCGCCATTGCTCGACAATCTCGCTTATGGCCTGGGCGGGGCCCTGCGCGAGGTCGAGGAGGTGCTGGAGATCCGCCGCGTGCTCGAGGTCGGCTTGATCGCCAAGACGGTCGCGCTGATCGGCGAGGACGACATCGAGGAATTGCGCCACACGGTCGAGCAGATGCGGCAGGCCGCCGAGCGCAACCAGAGCTTTGCCGCCGAGGACCAGCGTTTCCACAATCTGCTGTTCCGCTGCCAGGACAATCGCATGCTGACCAGCCTGATCGATGTGTTCTGGCTCGCCTTCTACAAGGCATCGGATTTCGTCAACCTGGCCAATATCGATCCGATGGCCACCTGGCAGGACCATTACGACATCTATGCCGCCGTGGCGGCGCGGGACGTCGAGGCCGCTCGCAGCCGGCTCGACCAGCACTATGACGGCATCGCCCGCCTGCTTGCGACCAGGAAGACAGCGCCGACGCCCGACTGAGAGGCCTGCGGCACGACCAGACAAGAAGAGACGAGGGGAGAAATCATGGCACTGAGGAAGATCGCGCTCGCGCTTTTGGCCGCGACGATCATGGCAATGCCCGCTGCCAAGCCAGCCCGGGCCGCGGATGGCACGGCGATAACGGGGGCTTTTGATGTCGGCCCGGGCGGGTTCCAGGGCAATTTCAACCCGCTGGCAGCCACCGGCGGCTTCACCTGGCTCAATCTCTATTTCGAGCCTCTGGTGATCTATGACGGCAGACTGGAGAAGATCGAAGGGGCGCTCGCCACCAAATTCGAGGTCGGCGCCGACAGGCTCTCCTACAGCTTCACCCTGGCCGATACCAAATGGCATGACGGCCAGCCCTTCACCTCGGCCGACGTGAAATTCACCATCGAGACGGCCAAGAACGGCGCGACAGGTTCGGTCTTCGCTGCCCGCCTCAGCGCGATCCAGGCGATCGAGACCCCCGACGCCCATACGGTGGTCCTGAAGCTGTCGGCCCCGAATGCCGGCCTGCTCGACACGCTGACCCAGCTGATGATGCTGCCCCAGCATGCGCTCAAGGACATTCCGGCCGAGACGCTCGCCAAGAATCCCTGGTGGTCGAAGGCGCCCGTCGGCACCGGCCCCTACAAATTCTCGCGCTATATCACCGACCAATATGTCGAGCTCGCCGCCAATGACGAGTATCGCGGCGGTAAGCCGGTGACGGGACGCATCATCAACCGCTATTTCGCCAATACGGCGGCGGCGGTGGCGGCCCTGCGCGCCGGGGAGATCAGCTTCAGCTATGTAGAAGCCGACGACGCCGCATCCTTCAAGGGCAACGATGCCTATCGCGTCATCGACGGCAATTCCTTCGTGGTCAATTATCTCGGCTTCAACCAGGAGGCGCCTTTGTGGAAGGACCTCAAGGTGCGCCAGGCCGTGATGCACGCCATCAACCGCGACGCGATCGTTCAGAGCCTCTATGGCGGGGCCGCCAAGACGGCCAATTGCGGCTATGTCGCCGATCGGCTTCAACCCGCCGGCCTCGATCCCTACGCTTATGATCCCGAAAAGGCCAAGCAATTGCTGGCCGAGGCGGGCTGGGACAAGATCAATGGCGACAAGCCGATCACCCTGCTGACCTATTACAACACGCCGCAGGCCACCAATGTGCTTGCCGCCGTGCAGGCCATGCTGTCCCAGGTTGGCATCAATGTGGTGCCGCGCGCCGTCGATACCCCGACCTATAACGGCACGATCTATGCCCAGAAGCCGGATTGGTCTCAGTTCCCGCTCGTCTATGCCGGCCTGCGCAACGGCCCCGATCCCGGTGGCCTCAACATGGGTCTCAACGAGAAGCAGATCCCGCCGCAGGGTGCCAATTTCCTGCGCATCAGGATGCCCTCGGTGAGCGGGGCCTTCGATGCCGCGCTGAATGAATCCGACGACGCCAAGCAGGCCGAGCGCTACCAGGCGGTGTGCAAGGCGATGAATGCCGATTTGCCCTGGGCGACGCTCTGGGTCGCCAATCGCTATGGCGTGGCGTCCAGCAAGCTGAAGAACTTCGTCTGGCTGCCGGCCCCCGGCGGCGGGCCTTACGCGGCACATCCGGAGAAATGGGCGGTGGAATAGGGAGCTTTACGGCATCCCATCAAGAAGGGCGCAACTTGCCTTCTCCGCGAAGTGGGGAAGGTGCCCAAACGAAGTTTGGGCGGATGGGGTGGGGCGAGCCGAGCGGGGAGCGAAACAAGCCTGCTCAACCGTCGTGCCAAGCTTCAAAGAACATCGCGTTGCTCGCCACACCCCATCCGACCCGGCTTCGCCGGGCCACCTTCCCCACTTCGTGGAGAAGGCAAGTTGCGCCCTCCGTTGTTGGACCTCTGTCGAGATATCGGATGTGTCCGCACATCCTCCATGAGGAACGCCATGCTGCGCTATTACCTCAATCGCCTGCTGGTCGGGGCGGCCATGCTCGTCGCCTTGAGCCTGCTGGTCTTCATACTGCTGCGCCTGGCGCCTGGCGATCCGATCGACGCCTATATCAATCCGAATGTGGCGATGTCGCAGGAGGAAATGGCGGCCGTGCGCAGCCGGCTCGGCCTCGACCAGCCCTTGCCGGTGCAATATGCCGCCTGGCTTGCCAGCGCCGCCAGAGGGGACCTCGGCTTCTCGCTGCAGCGCAATGGCGACACGGTGCTCGGCCTGATCGGCGAGCGTATCGGGCCGACGCTCTTGCTGATGGGGGCGGGGCTGGCGATCGCCATCGTCATCGGCATCGCCACGGGCATTCTCGGCGCCGTCAGGCGCAACTCGCCGACGGATGTGGGCCTGTCGATCGCCGCCTTCTTCGGCATCTCCAGTCCCGCCTTCCTGACGGCCCTGGTCGGTCTCTACGTCTTCTCGGTGCTGCTGCGCTGGGCGCCGTCGGGCGGCATGCTCACCCCGGGCGCGCCCTTCTCGGTGGCGGACCTGCTGCGCCACCTCATCCTGCCGGCTCTCCTGCTCTCGATCGGCCATGCCGCGCTGATCATGCGCTATATGCGCGCCTCGCTGCTGGAGGTACTCAACCAGGACTATGTGCGCACCGCCCGCGCCAAGGGGGTCAAGGAATTCTGGGTCATCGTCAAGCATGCGCTGCGCAACGCTCTGCTGCCGGTGGTCACGCTGATCGGCTCCACCATCGGCATTGCCGTGGGCGGCGCGATCTTCCTGGAAAGCGTGTTCAACTGGCCCGGCATGGGGCTGCTGCTCGTCAATGCGGTGTCGACGCGTGACTATCCGGTGATCATGGGCGCGACCCTGGTGGTGGGCGCCTGTGTCATCGTCGTCAACATCCTCACCGACGTCGCCTATGCGGCCGTCGATCCGCGCATCAAGGTTGCCTGAGATGGCGATTTCGACACAGCTTCGGTCCCGTGGCAACGGTCCGCTCGCGCGGGCGATGAGGCGCTTTGCCGCCAACAACGTCACGCTTGTGGGCCTTGCCATCCTGCTGGTCATGCTGGCGCTGGTGGTCTTCCATCCCTGGCTGCTGCGCTACAAGCCCAACGACATCGACCTCCTGGCCATCAACAAGGGCCCGAGCGCCGCCCACTGGTTCGGCACGGATGGTGTCGGGCGCGACATTCTCGCGCGCGTCCTGCGCGGCGGCCGCATCTCCCTGCTGGTGGCAGGCAGCTCGGTGGTGATCTCGCTGGTCATCGGTTATGTCGTCGGAGCGCTCGCCGCCATGGCGGGGCGTGTCGCCGATGCGGTGATCATGCGCCTGGTCGACCTCGCCATGACGCTGCCGCCGGTGATCCTGCTCCTGGTGATCGCCTCGATCACCGGCGCGGGCATCCTCTCCACCATCGCCGTGATCTCGCTGCTGTCCTGGCCGGTGCTGGCACGCATGGTGCGGGCGCGGCTGATGGAACTGCGCGAGCGCGACTTCGTCATCGCCGCGCGCGGCATGGGGGCCACGCTCGGCCACCTGCTCTGGCGCCATGGCCTGCCCAACACCATCGACATCCTCGTCGTCTATGCCGCGCTGCAATTTGCCGCCGCCATCCTGCTGGAAGCGGGCCTCTCCTTCCTCGGCCTCGGCATCCCGCCGCCGGAAGCGAGCTGGGGCAACATGCTGAACGCCGCCCGCAGCACCGTCGTGCTGGAGCAATACCCCTGGCAATGGCTGTTCGCCGGCGCTGCCCTCGTCCTCACCGTGCTCGCCATCAATTTCGTCGGCGATGGCCTGCGCGATGCCTTCGATCCTCGTTCCGAACTCAACTGACTGCAGAGAAGGTTCTCCATGTCTTCCGCATCCCCCCTGTTCCACGGCGTCGTGCCGCCGGTCGTCACGCCCCTGACCGCCGATCTCCAAGTGG
Source organism: Labrys sp. E2SS-1L (assembly GCF_057073705.1). Taxonomy (NCBI): domain Bacteria; kingdom Pseudomonadati; phylum Pseudomonadota; class Alphaproteobacteria; order Hyphomicrobiales; family Xanthobacteraceae; genus Labrys; species Labrys sp. E2SS-1L. The sequence continues at coordinate 2,153,645 of NZ_CP172712.1, forward strand.
ACTATCCCTCCTTCGCGCGGGTGATCGAGCACCTGATCGCCGGCGGCGTGCATGCCCTGTTCGTGCTGGGATCGACCAGCGAGGTCGTCTTCCACGACGAGGCCACGCGCCGGAAGGTGCTGGAATTCGCGGTCGAGACCGTCAATGGCCGGGTGCCGGTGCTGGCCGGCGTCGTCGATCCCACCACCGATCGCGTCATCGCCCATGCCAGGACGGCGCAGTCGATCGGGGTGAGTGCGGTGGTCGCCACCGCGCCCTTCTATGCCCGCACCAGCGCGCCGGAGGTGATCGATCATTTCCGCTATCTGCGGGAAGCGATCGACGTGCCGGTGGTCGCCTACGACATTCCGGTCTGCGTGCATTTCAAGCTCGACCGCCACACCGTGGTGACGCTGGCCCGCGAGGGCAGCATCGTCGGCCTGAAGGATTCCAGCGGCGACGACGGCAATTTCCGCTATGCCCTGATGGACCTTGCCGATCGTCCCGAGATCATGATGATGACCGGCTCGGAGATCGTCTGTGACAGCGCCCTGCTGATGGGCGCCCACGGCATCGTGCCCGGCCTCGCCAATGTCGATCCTGCCGGCTATGTCCGGCTCTACGACCTCTGCCGCAAGGGGGACTGGGCAGGCGCGCGCCAGGAGCAGGAGCGCCTCTGCCGCCTGTTCGAGATGGTCTGGGTCGCCGCGCCGCGCGTCAGCGCCGGCTCGGCCGGCGTCGGCGCCTTCAAGACGGCGATGCGTCGGCTCGGCATCATCGAGACCAACGAAATGGCGCGCCCGCAGCGAGCATTGAACGAAGCCGAGGCGGCCACGATCGAGACGATCCTGCGCCAGACCGGCCTGTTGAGCTGAGCATGGTGATGGCGGCACCCGCGATCCTGGAGATAGAGGGCCTGAACACGGTGTTTCGCGTCGGCGGACGCGAGGTGTCCGCCGTGTCCGATCTCGATCTTGGCATCGGTGTCGGCGAGACGCTGGCGCTGGTGGGCGAGTCCGGCTCCGGCAAATCGGTGACCGGCCAATCCATCATGGGGCTGCTGCCCGGCAAGATCGCACGCGTCGCCGGAGGCACGATGCGGTTCCGGGGCCGGGACGGGATCGCCCGCGATCTCGTCGCTCTGGATGCCGAGGAGCGCCGGCACATCCGCGGCAACGAGATCAGCATGATCTTCCAGGAGCCGATGACCAGCCTCAACCCGGTCTACACCATCGGCGACCAGATCGCCGAGCCCATCCGTGTGCACAAGGGCCAGCCGCGCAAGGCGGCCATGGCTGCCGCCGTCGGGCTGCTCGACAAGGTGGGCATCCCCGATCCCGCCCGGCGGGCCCGCCAATATCCGCACGAGCTCTCCGGCGGCATGCGCCAGCGCGCCACCATCGCCATGGCGCTCGCCTGCGATCCCGTGCTGCTGTTCGCCGACGAGCCGACCACGGCGCTCGACGTCACCATCCAGGCCCAGATCCTCGATCTCCTGCAGCGCCTGCAGGCGGAGAACGGCATGGGGGTGTTGTTCGTCACCCATAATCTCGGTGTCGTCGCCGAGATCGCCCATCGTGTCGCGGTGATGTATGCCGGCCGCATCGTCGAGCAGGGGCCCGTTCGCGAGGTCTTCCGGCGCCCGCGGCATCCCTACACCAAGGGCCTGCTCGCTTCGGTGCCGCGACTGGGCGAGGCGACGCGGCTCAAGAAGGCCGGTGGACGCCTCGCCGCCATTCCGGGCGCCGTCCCCAGCCTTGCCGCCATGCCGCGGGGCTGTGCCTTCGCTCCCCGTTGCTCCCTGGCCCTGCCGGCCTGCCGCGAGGCCATGCCCGCACTGGCGGAAGTCGGGCCGGATCATGCCAGCCGCTGCATCCGTTCGCAGGAGTTGTGAGATGGAGACGTCCCTTTCCGGCTCGCCGCTGCTTCAGGTACGCGGGCTTGCCAAGCAGTATGGCAGCGGTTTCGGCCGTGCCGCGCCCGTCCGGGTGCTCGACGACATTTCCTTCGAGGTGAAACGGGGCGAAGTCGTCGGGCTGGTCGGCGAATCCGGTTCCGGCAAGACCACGATCGGGCGCTCGATCCTGCGGCTGATCGAGCCGAGCGCCGGCGAGATCCTGTTCGAGGGCAGCGACATCGCGCGCCTGTCGGCCGGGGACCTGCGCCGCCAGCGCCGGCGCATGCAATATATCTTCCAGGACCCCTTCGCCAGCCTGTCGCCGCGCATGACCATCGGCGAGATTCTGACGGAAGGGCTGAACATCCAGGCGATCGGCACGCGCCGCGAACGCCTCGACAGGGCCCGCGCCGCCCTCGAAGCCGTCGAGCTGCCGCCCGATGCCCTCGACCGCTACCCTCACGAATTCTCCGGTGGCCAGCGCCAGCGCATCGGCATTGCCAGGGCGCTGATCCTGCAGCCGGACCTGATCGTCGCTGACGAGCCGGTCTCGGCCCTCGACGTCTCGATCCAGGCCCAGATCGTCAATCTCCTGCGCGACCTCCAGGCCCGCCTCGGCCTGACCATGCTGTTCATCTCGCATGACCTGGCCGTGGTGGAGTTCATCGCCGACCGCGTCATCGTGCTCTATCTCGGCCGCATCATGGAAATCGCGCCCTGCGACCGGCTCTACGAGGCGCCCAGGCACCCCTATACAAGGGCGCTGCTGTCGGCGATCCCCGAGCCGGACCCGGATCGGCCGCGCCAGCGCCAGATCCTGAAGGGTGACATTCCCTCCGTTGCCAATCCCCCCTCGGGCTGCGTCTTCCGTACACGCTGCCCGCACGCTATCGAGGCCTGCGCCCGCGAAATCCCCAAGCTCGAGGAAGTCGAGCCAGGCCACTTCAAGGCCTGCATCCGGCAGGACATCAGCCTATGACCCTTCGCGGCAATTGGGCCACGCTGCTGCTGCCGATCGCCACCGACGACGCGATCGATTTCGGCCATCTCGGCGAGGAGATCGACCTCCTGATCGCTGCGGGCGTCGATGGCATCTACTCCAACGGCACGGCCGGCGAGTTCCACAACCAGACCGAAGCCGAATATGAGGCGATCCAGGCACTGCTGGCCGAAAAATGTCAGGCGGCCGGCATGCCCTTCGTGATCGGCGCCTGCCAGGGCGATCCCCGCCAGTCGCTGGAGCGGGTGCGGCGGGCAACTGGGCTGCAGCCGGCGGCGATCCAAATCATCCTGCCGGACTGGTGGCCGGTGACGGACGAGGAGGCCATCGATTTCCTGGCGATGATGGCGGAGGCGGCGCGGGGCCTGCCGCTGGTGCTCTACAATCCGCCGCATGCCAAGCGCGTCCTGTCGCCGGAGTCACTCGGCAGGCTGGTGCGGGCGGTCCCAGCCGTCAAGGCGATCAAGCTCGCCGATGGGGATGACGCCTGGTATGCGGCCGCACGCCGGCATCTGGCCGGCGTCGCGCTCTTCGTCCCCGGCCATCATCTCGCCACCGGCATCAAGGCAGGCGTGGCGGCCGGTGCCTTCTCCAACGTGGCCTGCCTCAGCCCCCGCGGCGCGCAGGCCTGGACCGACAGCATGGCCGCTGACATCGAGGCCGCACTCGATCTGGAGCGTCGGCTCTGCCGCTTCATGGATGAGCACATCGTGCCGTTCCGGCGCGATCACGGCTATTCCAATGCTGCATTGGACAAGCTCCTGGCCGCCATCGGCGGCTGGGGACCCGTCGGTCCGCGCCTGCGGCGGCCCTATCGCTGGATTGCAGAGAGCGAGGCGGAGCGATTGCGCCCTATCGCCAGAGCGCTCCTGCCGGAGCTGTTCGAGGCGTAATGTCCTGGGATCGCCGGCTTCCAGCCGGCATCTTCCTCTCCTGGTTCCAAGAGCCGGCTGGAAGCCGGCGGTCCCAGGGACTATCCCAGCTTCTTCTCCAGCTCCGCGTAAAGCGCGCTCTGCGGCTCGAAGACGAAATCGAGGCTGGTGACGGCGATCGAGGCGGCGCCTTGCGCCGTCAGCCAGGCTGCGAAGTCGAACAGCTGGCCGGCCGGCACCAGGAAGGTGAGGGGCTGGCCCGGGGCCGGCAGGCCGAAGGGGGCGCCGGCACCGAAGAGCTCGCCGGCATCGCGCAGATGCTGCTGGTTGACGCCGCGCAGGATGCAGCGGATCTCACGCTGGGCGCTGCCCTTGGCCTTGGCGGCAAGGCGACCGAGCATGGCGGCCGCGCCGGCGCGGGCCCGCTCGTTCCAGTCGGCTCCGAGCGAAGCCACCAGATTGGCCTGGCTCTTCAGCATGATGCCGTCCTCGATCACCTTCAGCGCATTGGCGGTGAGGGTGGAGCCGGTGGTGGTGATGTCGACGATGAGATCAGCCGCTCCGGAGGCCGGTGCACCTTCGGTGGCACCCAGGCTCTCGACGATCAGATAGTCGGCGACGCCATGCGCCGAGAAGAAGGCGCGGGTGAGGTTGATATATTTGGTCGCGACCTTGAGGCGGCGGCCATGGCGCTGGCGAAAGCTCGCGGCAACGTCCTCGATGTCGGCCATGGAGCGCACGTCGATCCAGGCCTGCGGCACCGCGACCACGACATTAGCCTGGCCGAAGCCGAGCGGCTGCAGCAGGGTGACGCGTTCGTCGGCGCGCGCAATGTTCTCGCGCACCAAATCCTCGCCGGTGACGCCGAAATGGATGGCGCCCGAGGCGAGCTGGCCGGCGATCTCGGAGGCGGAGAGGAACAGCACCTCGACATCGTTCATGCCGGGCACGGAGCCGCGATAGTCGCGCGCACCGCGCTCCTGCACGAAGCGGATGCCGGCGCGCTCGAAGAAGGACGTGCAGTTTTCCTGCAGCCGGCCCTTGGACGGAATGCCCAGAAGCAGCGGGGAAAGGGCAGGGTTGTTCATCATGCGTCTCCGCCAAACCGGTCGAGCCAGATCGAGCAGCCAACCGCCGGCACGGGCTCGGCGGCGCCGAGCTGCGCCATCAACTGGTCGTAGCGTCCGCCGCCGACGCGGGCGGCGGCTTCCGGTTCGGCCGGATCGGTCAGCTCGAAGACGAAGCCGGTGTAATAATCGAGGCGGCGGCCGAAGCCGGTGGCGAATTTGATGGCGGTCACCTCGATGTCGCGGGCGGCGAAGAAGCCGGTGCGTTCGTCGAAGGCATCGAGGGCCGCGTTGAGGTCGAGCCTGGCTTCGCCGGCAATGGCGCGCAGTTCGGCGCTGGCACTGTCGGGATCGCCGCTGACCGCAAAGATCCGCCGGGTGATCGCCACCTTGTCGGCATCGACGCCGAGGCCGGAAGAGAGCGCCGCCTGCTCCAGGAAGCGGTCGGCGATCTCGTCGACGCTGCGCCCGCCGATCGGTTGGATGCCGGCGATCGACAGCAGATCGGCGACGGCGGCACGGGCCGAGCCCGGGTCCGAGCCTTCCAGGGCCGCGAGGAAGCCGGCATAGGCTGCGGCGCCGTTCTTGGGGGCAGAACTGCCGAGGCGAGCCAGATCCTCGTCGAGATCCTTGGAACGCCTGAGGTCGCTGGCCAGCCGCCGCCGCCAGACCGGCGGCAGGTCGAGCGCATCGAGCATGGCGGTGACGATGCCGGCATCGCCCATGCGGATGTCCGGCTGGGCAAGGCCGAGATCTCCGGCCGCCTCCAGGGCGATGGCCAGCATCTCGGCATCGGCGGCCGGCTTGTCGCCGCGGCCGAAATTCTCGAAGCCGGCCTGCAGGAACTCGCTCGGGCCGTCGGTGCGGAAGCGGAAGACCGGGCCGCGATAGGCATAGGCACCCACCCCACCGGCCTTCACGGCCTTGAGATGATGCAGCGACACCGGAATGGTGAAGTCAGGCCTCAGGCAGAATTCCTGCCCCTCGGCATCGGTGGTCAGGAAGGCGCGGCGGCGCATGTCCTCGCCGAGTAGATCGAGGAACAGGCCCGCCGGCTGCAGGATCGGCGGGTCGACCAGCTGATAGCCCGAGCGCGAGGCGAGCGCGTCGAAGGCTTCATAGGCGGGATGGGGCATGCCGGCGGTCCATGGTGAATGTCGGGGGTCTTCTAGCAGGGCAGGCGACGAGGTGCGACTGGAAAGGGCAAACGAGGTTTATGCTGGAGCGCGGACATCCTGTCCGCTCTTGGAAACACCACGGTCGAGACGAGGAAGAGCGGACAGGATGTCCGCGCTCCAAATTACCCCAGCATTTCCTTCACGACCTTGACCAGCTCGGCCCGCGGCACCTGGCGCTGGGCGACCCTTGCCTCGCGCCATTCGCTGTTGTCGGCAATGGCCTTGGCCATTTCGGCACCGAGCGCGAGGTCCTTGAGCTGGACCTCGCCCTTCTCGGCCTCGTCCGAGCCCTGGATCACCGCGACCGGTGCCTTGCGGCGGTCCGCATATTTGAGCTGGGCCTTCATGCCGGAGCCGCCGAGATAGACCTCGGCGCGGATGCCGGCCTGGCGCAATTCGCTGGCCATGGCCTGGTAGTCGGGCAGGCGCGCCTGATCCATCACGCAGACCACGACGGGGCCGGCGACGCCGGCGGTGTCGACGCGGCCGAGGGCGGTCAGGGCCGAGAGCAGGCGCGAGACGCCGATGGAAAATCCGGTTGCCGGCACGGGCTCGCCGCGGAAGCGGGCGACGAGGCCGTCATAGCGTCCGCCGCCGGCGACCGAGCCGAAGCGCACCGGCCGGCCCTGCTCATCCTTGACCTCGAAGGTGAGCTCCACCTCGTAGACGGGGCCGGTGTAATATTCGAGCCCACGCACGATCGAGGTGTCGATCAGGATGCGGTCGGTGCCATAGCCGGACTTCTCAACCAGTTCGGCGATGCGGGCGAGTTCCTCGACGCCCTCGCTGCCGGCAGTCGAGCCCGAAACCAGCGGGCGGATGCGCGCGAGCGTATCGGCATTGGAGCCGCTCTGTCCCGCCACATAGTCGAGGATGGTCTGCGCCTGGTTGTCGTCGAGCCCGGCACCCTTGGTGAAATCGCCGGACTCGTCCTTGCGGCCGGTGCCCAGCAGCGCCCTCACGCCCTCCAGGCCGAGCCGATCGAACTTGTCGATGGCGCGAAGCACCGTGAGGCGGCGGCCGGCATTCTCGTCACCGGCGAGGCCGATCGCCTCCATGATGCCGTCGAGCACCTTGCGGTTGTTGACGCGCACCACATAGGAGCCGCGGGGAATGCCGAGCTTTTCCATGGTGTCGGCGGCCATCATGCAGATCTCGGCATCGGCCGCGACCGAGGCCGAGCCCACGGTATCGGCGTCGAACTGCATGAACTGGCGGAAGCGGCCGGGACCAGGCTTCTCGTTGCGGAAGACATAGCCGGCCCGGTAGCTGCGATAGGGCTTGGGCAGGGCGTCGAAATTCTCGGCGACATAGCGGGCCAGCGGCGCCGTCAGATCATAGCGCAGCGACAGCCATTGCTCGTCGTCGTCCTGGAAGGAAAACACGCCCTCGTTCGGGCGGTCCTGGTCGGGCAGGAACTTGCCGAGCGCGTCGGTATATTCGACGAAAGGCGTTTCGACCGGGTCGAAGCCATAGCGCTCATAGACTTCCTGGATCACCGAAACCATGGCGCGCGTCGCCGCGATCTCGCCGGCATTGCGGTCGACGAAACCGCGTGCCTGCCTTGCCTTCAATTTCTGCTTCTTGTCGCCGGACATCGCTGCAACCTTCAAAATTCTTGCCGCTGTTTAGGCAGCAAAACCGGTTGGGGCAAGAATGGAATGCAGGATTGTCATTGTTGCACCGATTGTAAGCTGGCTGAAAGCTGGCTGCTTTATGCCTAGGACCGAGCCCTCCCGCATATCCGCTTGCGAGAAGGAGGAGGGACAGGAAACGCAACAGGAGAGACCATGCCGAGCAGACGCACCTTGCTTGCCGCCGCCACCTTTGCCGCCATCATCGGGCTGGTGCCCGCCGCACAGGCCGCCGAGAAGATCGTCATCGTGGTCGGTGGTTATGAAAAGCAGATCTACCTGCCGGCCAAGCTTGCCGAGAGCCTGGGCTATTTCAAAGATGAAGGGCTCGACGTCGAGCTTCTCAACGATACCGCTGGTGTCGATGCCGAGACGGAGATGCTGGCCGGCACCGTGCAGGGCGTGGTCGGCTTCTACGACCACTGCGTCGACCTGCAGGGCAAGGGCAAGTTCGTGCAATCGGTCGTGCAGTTCAGCCAGGCGCCGGGCGAGGTCATCCTGGCTTCGAGCAAATATCCGGACATGAAGTCGGCCGCCGATTTCAAGGGCAAGGATGTCGGGGTCACCGGACTTGGCTCCTCTACCAACTTCCTCACGCTCTATCTCGCCGAGAAGGCGGGCGTGAAGGCGAACGAGTTCACCACGCTGCCCGTGGGCGCCGGTGCCACCTTCATCGCCGCCATGCAGCAGGACCAGATCCAGGCCGGCATGACCACCGAACCGACCATCGGCCGCATGCTGAAGTCCGGCGCCGCCCGCGTGCTGATCGACATGCGTACGGTCAAGGGCTCGGAAGAGGCCCTGGGCGGTACCTATCCTGCCGCCTCGCTTTATATGCCCACGGCCTGGGTCGAGAAAAACAAGGATGAGGTCCAGAAACTCGCCAACGCCTTCGTGAAGACCTTGCGCTTCATCAACACCCACACGGCCGCCGAAATCACCGAGAAGATGCCGAAGGAATTCTACGGCGACGACAAGGACGGCTACATCAAGGGCCTGGAAGCGGGCAAAGGCATGTTCACGGCCGATGGCGTAATGCCGGAGGACGGCCCGAAGACGGTGCTGGCAGTCCTGCAGAGCTTCAAGAAGGAATTGCAGGGCAAGCAGATCGACCTCTCCAAGACCTTCACCACCGAGTTCGTGAAGAACGTAAAGTAGGCGGACGGCCTTTTCCGGGAGCAGCAGCCGTAAATGGGCAGCTGTTCCCTGGCTCCGGCATGCAGGCTGCTGCGTTCCCGCCAAGATATGCCAAGCCTTCGTGCCGTTCCGGCCAGATCACGAAACATTTCGTCCTATCCCGCGGCTTTTCCCCCAAGGAGGAAAGCATGAGTCAAGCTGTGCCCATGGCGTCGGCCTCCTCGCCCGCCATCGAACTCATCAACGTCACGCGCCGCTTCGTCACCCCGACCGGCAAGTCGATGACGGCGATCCGCGATTTCTCCATGACGGTCGAGCGTGGCGAGTTCGTCGCCGTGGTCGGGCCTACGGGCTGCGGCAAGTCGACCACGCTCAATCTGGTCACGGGCCTCGCCCGGCCGAGCGCCGGCGAGGTCCGCGTGATGGGCGGAGCGGTCAATGGTATCGACCCCAGTGTCGGCTTCGTCTTCCAGGCCGATGCGGTCTTCCCCTGGCGCAACGTCATCGACAATGTTGCGGCGGGACCGATGTTTCGCGGCGTGTCGAAGCGCGAGGCCTATGCCGAGGCACGGGAATGGCTCGCGCGCGTCGGCCTGCCCCGTTTCGAGAACCACTATCCCCACCAGCTCTCCGGCGGCATGCGCAAGCGCGTCGCTTTGGCGCAGACCTTCATCAACCAGCCCAAGATTCTCCTGATGGACGAGCCCTTCTCGGCGCTCGACGTGCAGACCCGCGTCGTCATGCACGATGTGCTGCTGAAATTGTGGGGCGAATCCAAGGCCTCCGTCGTGTTCGTGACCCATGATCTCGACGAGGCCATCGCGCTGGCCGACAAGATCTATGTACTCACCGCCGGCCCGGCCACGGTCAAGTCCGTCTACACGGTCGACCTGCCGCGCCCGCGCATCGTCGAGGAGATCCGCTACGACCAGCGCTTCATCGACTATTCCCGCCTGATCTGGAACGACCTGCGCGAGGAGGTCCAGACCTCCAACCGCCGCGCTTCCGAAGCTGCCTGAGAGGAGATGGACGATGAGCGATGCAGTACTTTCTCCCAAGGCTCCCGAGTTCCGGCCCGGCACCTCAGACGCGGAAATCGAGGCAGCCGTCGCCAAGGCGGCGCGCTCCCGCCGCGCCTGGGTCCTGTTCTGGCGCCTGGTGCTTCTCGTCGCCCTGCTGGGCCTGTGGGAAGTCGCGGTTCGCCTGGAATGGATGACCGACCTTGCTTTGGGCATGCCGAGCACCGTGGTGGTGCGCCTGTGGCAGTGGATCACCGAGGGGGCCAATGGTACGCCGCTCTGGTATCATTTGTGGGTGACCGTCGAGGAGGCCACCATCGGCTTCGTGTTCGGCTCCATCGCCGGCGTGCTCGTGGGCGTGGCGCTCGGGCGCAACGCGTTCCTGGCCGATATCTTCTCGATCTACATCAAGGTCTTCAACTCGATCCCGCGCGTGGTCCTGGCGCCCGTCTTCATCATCATCTTCGGCCTGGGTATCGGCTCGAAAGTGGCGTTGTCCTTCGTGATGGTGTTCTTCCTGGTCTTCCAGAACGCCTTCCAGGGCGTGCGCGAGGCCGACCGCTCGCTGATCGCCAACGCCCAGATCCTCGGGGCCAGGCCCTGGCAGCTCACGCGGGCCGTGATCATTCCCTCCGCCATGAGCTGGATCTTCGCCAGCCTGCATGTCAGCTATTCCTTCGCCATCACCGGCGCCATCGTCGGTGAATTCGTCGGCGCCCGCCTCGGCATCGGCCAGCTGATCGCCATCGCCAAGGGCTCGTTCGACGGGCCGGGTGTGGCGGCCGCGATCATCATCATCATGCTGGTGGTGCTGGCGGCCGGTGCGCTGATGGGCCGTGTCGAACAGAGCCTGGCCAAGTGGCGGCCCAAGCCTCTGTCCGATCACTGATCCGGAACACGGCATTCCTTATGGCGTGATGTTTCGAAAAGCGGGCGGGGAGTTGATCCCCGCCCGCTTTTTCCTTGCCTGTCTTCCGGCAGCCGGACAATGCCGGCATCACCCATCGAAGGCGGGCAGCAGGACCAGCACGGCCAGGCCCGGCGAGGGTACCCGGTCCTGCAAGGTGACGGTGCCCTCATGGGAGGCGACGATCTCCTTCACCACCGCCAGCCCCAATCCGGTGCCCTCGACGCCGCTGGTCAGCCTCCGGTAGAAGCGCTCGAACACCTTCTCGCGCTCTTCCGCCGGGATGCCGGGGCCATTATCCTCCACCCGCAAGGCGACTCGCGCCCCGCCCGCTGCACGCAGCCGCACCGTGACCGTGCCTCCCTTGGGCGTGTAGCGCAGGGCATTTTCGATCAGATTGGTCGCAAGCTCGCGCAGCAGCGTGGCATGGCCGCTGACAGGCAGCGCGGCGGGAGCACCGTCGAAGCCGAGGTCGATGTCGCGCTCCATGGCCATGATCGCGAGATTTTCCACGGCTTCGCGGCAGATGGCGTTGAAATCGACCTTTTCGCGATGAAGCAGCGTGCTTCCCTGTTCGGCGCGTGCCAGGCTGAGAAGCTGGTTGGACAGGCGTGTCATGCCCTCCACGGTCGTGCCGATGCCCGTCAGGGCCTCATGGGCCGCCGCCACGTCCGAACCGCGCTTGCCGACGCCGATCTGCGCCTTCAGCAACGTCAGCGGGGTTCGCAATTGATGGGCGGCGTTGGCGATGAAGCGCCGTTGGGCGGCGACCTGGCGTTCGACCTGCGCCAGGGCCTCGTTGAGGGCCAGGACCAGGGGTCTCAGTTCGGTCTGGACAGGGGTCGTGTCGAGCGGTTCCAGCGCGTGCGGGTCACGGCGGCGCACCTCGTCGCGCAGGCGCAGGAGCGGCGCCAAGCCCCGGTGCAGGCCGAACAAGGCGAGCAACCCGGCAACGGCGACCAGCAGGACCTCGTCGCGCAGGGTTTTGAGCCATAGGCTCTTGACCAGCCTGTCATGGCCGCGCAGCGTCTGGCCGACGACGACCAGCGCTTCGCCGCCCCTGGTGGAGACCACCGGCTGGGAAAGGGCGACGGCGTAGACGGCCTCGCCGCGATGGGTGCCGGTGAAGTAGACGTGCTGGAAGCCGCTGGGTTGCCGTGGCGGAGGCAACGTCTCCGGATAGCCGGCCAGCAATTCGCCGCGCGGCCCGTTCACGCGGTAGATCACGCGGTCGCGGTCCTCGCTCGCGAACATTTCCAGGGCTGCCGGGGGGATGGGCGCCTGAAAGATGCCATCGCTTTCGCGGACGTTCTCCGCGATCATCCGCGCGGAGGCGAGCAGCATGCGATCGGTGACCAGGTCGGCAGTCTGGCGCGCATTGCGATAGGTGGTCCAGACATTGAACGCCACCACCGCTGCCAGCGGCAGCAGCAGCCAGCCGAGCAGTTCCCGGCGCAGGCTGCGCGAATGCCAGCTAACCGGCATGGGTCTGACGCAGCATATAGCCGAGACCGCGCAGGGTGACGATGCCGACGTCGCTGCCCTCTAGCTTGCGGCGCACGCGATGGACATAGACCTCGATCGCGCTGGGGCCGCCTTCGTCGTCGAAGCCGAAGACATTTTCCACCAGCCGCTCCTTGGGGACGGGGCGCCCGGCACTCAGGAGCAGCGTCTCCAGCACCACATGCTCGCGCGGCGTCACCGGGAGGCTGGTGCCGGCGAGGCTGAAGCTGCGCGACTGGGTGTCGAAGGAGAGAGGGCCGAAGCTGACGACCTGCTCCAGCGTGCTGCGGCCCCGCCGCAATTGCGCGCGTATCCTGGCCTCGAGTTCCTCGACCTCGAAGGGCTTGACGAGATAGTCGTCTGCCCCGCTGTCGAGGCCGCGCACACGGCTGGAAAGTGCGTCATTGGCGGTGAGGATCAGCACGGGAGTCCGGTTTCCCCGCCCCCTGAGGCGCCTGAGGACCTCGATGCCGTCGATCTCGGGCAGGCCGAGGTCGAGAATCACGAGCGCGTATTCCTGTGACTGCAACGCCACGTCGGCCTCGTCGCCGCGATAGACGCAATCCACCGTATATTTGCTCTGGCGCAGCAACCGGCTGACCCATTCGGAGAGGTCGCGATTGTCTTCCGCCAACAGAATGCGCATGGGCCGGGTCCGAACGGCTGAAAAGAAGTGCCGCAACTCTATGGGGTCTGCCGAGGCAAGAGCAAATGCTTCTCTTTACCGGCACGCGGGCATCTGCATTCGGCATGCCGATCCGCTGCCGCCGAGGGCTCTTGCCCGGACTCGAAAAGCAGGGAAGGGTGTCTGGAGAGAAGACGGCCAAACACACAACCGCGGGATCCGGCATGGGGAAGACGACGGCGAGGCGCCTGGTGATCATCGAGGCTCCCAGCAATCTCGGGCTGATGCCGCTGGGCGACGATGTGGAACCGGGAACGCGCCATGCTCCGGCGACGTTGCGCCAACTCGGCCTGCACGACCGATTGGCGGTGGAGCGCGTCGTCACGGTAGAGCCGCCGGCCTATCGTCGCGACGATGAACGCAGGATCAACATCCGCAACATCGATGCCATTGCCGACTATTCCATCCGGCTGGCCGACGCCGTGGAGGAGACGGTCGAGGCCGGGTGTTTTCCCCTCGTCCTCGGCGGCGATTGCAGCATCCTGATCGGCTCGATGCTCGGCCTGGCGCGGCAGCGTGAGGCCGGTCTCCTCTATGTCGATGGCCATACGGATTTCTACCTGCCCGAGCAATCGGCGACAGGCGGCGGTGCAGGCATGGATCTGGCGCTGGTCACCGGCTGGGGGCCTTCAGCTCTGACGGATCTGGAAGGGCGCTGGCCCTATGTGACGACACGGCGGGTGGCGGCTCTCGCCAATCGCGATCATGAAGCAGGTCCTCCCGCTCCCATTCCCGATATCGCCGAGTCCGGTATGGTCTACAGGCCCCTGGAACAGCTTCGCGCCGAGGGGATTGAAGCCTGCGTCGACGTGGCCCTGAGCGGCATCGATGCCGATCGGGAAGGGTTCTGGATCCATTTCGATGTGGATGCCGTCGACAGCAGGCTGATGCCGGCGGTGGACTCTCCGCAGGCGGACGGCCTCGACTGGGACGAGGCGGCGGTGCTGCTCACCACTGCCCTGAAACGCCGCGCTCTCGGTCTGCAGGTGACGATCTACGACCCCAGCCGCGATCCCGGACATGTCGCCGGAAAGGCCTTGATCGAATGGCTTGCCGAGATTCTGGCGACGGAAACCTGAACCTCGCCGGAGTAGAGCGGTGGCTCAGCGGCGCCGCGTGACGATGTGCACGACATAGGTGAACACCACGAGAAGCGCGATCAGTCTGAGCCAATGCGTGCTTCAAAGTCCGCCCGCGATGACCTCCAGAGTTTGACGAACTGAAGGCTGGCAGGCGTAGCGCCAAGGCGGCGGCCCGTTGCCGCCGTCTGGCCATCGCGCGAGACAGTTCCTATTTTTGTCATTATTGTTCTGTTTTTAAGCAATTTGGATTAAATCTTCGACCGGACCGATACAGATGCTCTCGGTTGGTGCCTTGAGTCTAAGAACATAATTTTAATTTATGCGGTTTACATGACTTCATTCTCACGAATTTTTGCTAAGAAGGTACTAGAGATTGCCATTGTCGCAGCGATCTTGAGTATTCCTGATGTAATATTTTCTTGTTTCGGATGGGATATTTCTCCGTTCAGGACGAGAGAATATTTTGTAACATTATTGTCATTTTCGGTGCTCTTCGCCCTCTCGGCCGGAACCTGGTTCAGAATACTCATCATCGTCCTGGTGTTCTTGAATCAGGCCATCTGGCTCAGTTCGCTCGTATATTTCGGAGCGCCGCTCACGCCCGAGCAGGTAAGGCTGTTTTTCAGCGACACGGCCGATTCGGTTTCGACCGGTTTGCAGGTCCAGAGTGAATTCCTGCTGCCTTTGCTCCTGGCGCTGGCGACGGCTGTCCTGCTCGCGGTGTTCACGCTGATCCGCCCGCTGCGGAGCGGTCGATCCTGGGCCTTTTCTCTCTTGCTCGTTGCGGCCCTTGGCGGCGTCGCGGCACGCTGGGAGCTGCACAAACTGCCGAGCGTGGTGCAGGCCAACGCCTATTCCGCATCCTTCATTTCCAGCGCCAATGCTGGCGTGCTGGCCTATCGTGCGAGCCAGGCGCCTGCGCCGCCGGCTTCCCTGAATGGCCTGGCTGATCATGTCTTCGGCAAGACCGACGTGCCGGAGGGCCGGGCAACCGTCGTGTTCGTGATGGGCGAGTCGATCAATCCGGTGCGAATGTCGCTCTTTGGCGGGGCGCGGCAGACCACGCCGCGTCTCGATCACTTGTTCAGGGAGCCGCCGGCAGGCTGGCGGATGTTCGCCAAGATAGGCTTTTCCGGCGGCGTGGCGACGCTCGCCAGCGTCCCCTCGGCCCTCAGGCTCGTCTATTTCCCCAATTTGGCGGAGCGGCAGCCGGTGAACATTTTCGACATCGCCAAGGATGGCGATTTCGCCAGCTACTACTATTCGGCGCAGGCCATCCATACCATGCAGATCGCCGGCGGAGCCCGGTATGCCCGGCAGTCGAAGACGGTGGAGACCTATGACGAGACGGCCGAGAAGTCGGCCGAGGAGTCGCTTGCCGACGACGTCAAGGATGTGCCGCCGGCGGACCGGCGCTTCATCTATGTCCACCAGCGCGCCGATCACGAGCCCTATCTCGACAATTGCAAGAAATATGCGGGCGAGTTTCAGGTGTTCACGCCACCCGACGGCAGCGCGGACGAAGCGCGGCGCGCACGCTACGATACCGGCCTGCAGTGCTGGGACCGCAGCACCAGTGACATCATTGCCACGATGCTGGCCGAGAAGGACCCGGTCTATATCTTCGTCACCTCCGACCATAACGAGCTGATGGGCGAGGATGGGCTGTGGGGACACCTGATCCGCCATCTGCGCACGGCGGTGGTGCCGGTGATGCTGATGACCAACAGGCCGGATTCAGCGATCGCCAATGCCTTCCGCCAGCTCGACCGTCCCACCCAGTTCCAGCTCATGCAATTGACGGCGCAGGCGATGGGCAAGACCGTCGCAACCAGGGAATATGATCCGTCGGTCTTCTATGTGAACGGCACCATGCCCTTCGGCCAGGCCAAATATATGAAGGTCGAGCGCCTGCCGGACGACGAATATCGGATCTTTCACTATGCCAGCGACGGCTCGCCGGCCGAGCCCCCCGAACACCTCTCATTGAAGGGCGTGTCCAAGGAGCCCGGACATCTGGGCTCCTGAAGGCGGCGGCGCTGGATTGCAAAAGCGCTCCGGTTTGGCTGAGGTCTTCATTTTGAGCGGGATTTGGAGTGTCAGCCGGGAGGCTGACACTTCGAAGAGATTGTCGCTAACGCCGCTGCCGGAAGAAATCCTGCAGCAAGGCACGCGACGCGGTGGCATGGATGCCTGAATAGACTTCTGGGCGATGGTGACAGGTCGGCGAAGCGTAGAACTGCACGCCATTCTCCACCGCGCCGCCCTTGGGGTCGTCGCAGCCGAAATAGAGACGCCGGATGCGGGCGAAGGAAATCGCTGCGGCGCACATCGGGCAGGGTTCGAGCGTGACGTAAAGGTCCGCACCGACGAGGCGCTCGCTGCCCAGCACCTGGGCGGCGGCACGGATGGCGAGCATCTCCGCATGGGCGGTGGGGTCTTTCAGCGCCAGGGTGCGGTTTCCTTCGCGCGAAAGCACCACTCCGTCCTTGACGACAACCGCGCCGACGGGTACCTCCCCGCGACCTGCGGCAGCATGGGCTTCCTCCAGCGCCAGTTCCATGATCGAGCGCTTCATCTCGTGACATGCCGCCTTTTCTGCTAAAGCGTTTCACGATCCCTGCGGATCGGAAAGACGCCCCTCTTTTCAAGGAGTTTTGGAATATCCTCCGATACGATGGGTAGCGGGGGCCATTCCAGCAACAATCGATGTCCGACGATAAACGATCTGGCGGCGGCGGCCGCAAGCCCCCAAGCGGGGGCAAGAAGCCATTTGGCCCCAAGAAGACCTCCGCTGGCGCTGGACCTCGACGGCGCGGCGTCGATGGTGACGCACCTCCGCGCCGTTCCTTCCGGGATCGTGACGAGGGCGGCGAGGCTCGCCCGAAGCGTCCGGCCCGTTCCTTCGCCGAGCGCCAGGACGGCGATCGTCGTCCGGCGCGTTTCAAGCCGCGCGAAGGCGAGGATTCCGAGGCCCGCCCCGCCCGCCGTCCGTTCCGCGAGCGTGAAGGCGGCGAGGAACGTCCGTTCAAGCCCCGCCGCTTCGAGGAGCGCGGGGAAGCTCGCCGGCCGTTCCGGTCGCGCGACGAGGGCGCCGAAGGCGGTTTCCGGCCGCGCCGGGATGCGGAGCGCGGGGAGGGCGGTGAGCGTTCGTTCAGCCGTAAACCTCGCCGCGAGGGCGATGAAGGTGGGCGCTCCTTTGCGCCGCGCCGTTTCGACACCTCCTTCGAGCCGCGCGAGGGCGGCCGCAAGGCCTTCGAGCCGCGTTTCGACGATCGCCAGGAGGAGCGCGCGCCCAAGCGTGCCCCGCGTCGCACCGAGGCCAGGGCGGAGACCGTCGCCAAGCCCGAGGCCGAAGCCAAGTCTGGCGCCTTCGCCGGCGAGCGTGTGGCCAAGGTGATCGCGCGGGCCGGGTTGGGATCGCGCCGTGATGCCGAGACCTGGATCGAGGAAGGCCGCGTTGCCGTCAATGGCGAGGTGCTGACCAGCGCCGCGCTCAACGTGCTGGCCGACGACAAGATCACCGTCGATGGTAAGCTCCTGCCCCGGCGGGAGCGCACGCGGCTGTGGCTCTACCACAAGCCCCGCGGCCTGGTGACCACGGAAAAGGATCCGGAAGGACGCCCGACCGTGTTCGAGAACCTCGACCCGTCCTTGCCGCGCGTGATGTCGGTGGGGCGGCTCGACATCAACACCGAAGGCTTGCTGCTGCTCACCAATGACGGCGGTCTGGCGCGCCAGCTCGAACTGCCCAAGACCGGCTGGCTCAGGCGCTATCGCGTGCGGGCTTTCGGCGAGACCGATCAGGTCCAGCTCGACAAATTGTTCGAGGGGCTGACGGTCGACGGCGTCGACTATGGTCGCATCGAAGCCCGCTTCGACAAGGAGCAGGGCTCCAATTCCTGGCTGACCCTCGGCCTGCGTGAAGGCAAGAACCGCGAAGTCAAGAATGTGCTGGGTTCCATCGGCCTGGAGGTCAACCGCCTGATCCGCGTGTCCTACGGGCCGTTCCAGCTCGGCGACCTGGCCGAAGGCGCCGTCGAGGAAGTGAAGACCCGGGTTCTGATGGACCAGCTCGGCCCCGAGCTGGTTGCCGAGGCCGGCTGCGAGTTCGAGGCGCCAATCCACGAGGCCGCCGGCGAAAAGCCGGTCAAAGCTGCGGCCAGGCCCGCAAAGGGTGGCCCGGCGCGCGGACTGCGTGTCAAGTCGGAGGAAGACGGCAAGGAACGCGTGATGCGTGGCAGCCTGGTCGAGGATCGCCATGGCCGGCGTGTGCTGGTCCAGCGGGTCGCTGACGTGGCCGACGAAAAGCCGGCTCGGCGCAAGCCATTCCGTCCGCGCGATGAAGAGGGCGGTGACCGCCCCTTCAAGCCGCGGGCTGCCTTCCGCGATCGCGACGAGGGTGGCGAGCGTCCGCGCAAGCCGTTCCGCGCACGCAGCGAAGAGGGCGGCGACCGTCCTTTCAAGCCGCGTCCGTCCTTCCGCGACCGTGACGAAGGGGGCGAGCGTCCGCGCAAGCCGTTCCGGCCGCGCGACGAAGAGGGGGGCGACCGTCCGTTCAAGCCCCGTCCTTCCTTCCGCGACCGCGACGAAGGGGGCGAGCGCCCGCGCAAGCCCTTCCGTGCACGCAGCGAAGAGGGCGGCGATCGTCCGTTCAAGCCGCGTCCGTCCTTCCGTGACCGCGACGAGGGTGGCGAGCGTCCGCGCAAGCCGTTCCGCCCGCGTGACGAAGAGGGCGGCGACCGCCCGTTCAAGCCGCGTCCGTCGTTCCGTGACCGCGACGAAGGTGGCGAGCGTCCGCGCAAGCCGTTCCGCCCGCGTGGCGAGGAGGGTGGCGACCGCCCGTTCAAGCCGCGTCCGTCCTTCCGCGATCGCAATGATGGCGGTGAACGGCCTTCGCGTCCTCGCCCCGGCGGCAAGCCGGGCGGTGCGCCACGCCGGGGGCGTTGACGGCTGAGCGATGCGCATCATCGGCGGGCAATTTCGCGGCAAGCAACTGGCTACACCGAAGTCGGACGCGATCCGGCCGACTTCGGACCGCCTGCGTGAGACCTTGTTCAATATCCTCGCGCATGGCTATGACGATCCCGTGCGCGACGCCCGCGTGATCGATCTGTTCGCCGGCACGGGCGCGCTCGGTTTCGAGGCCCTGTCGCGCGGAGCCCGCTTTGCCACCTTCGTCGACGAGGGCGCGGAGGCGCGTGGGCTGATCCGCTCCAATGTCGAGGCGATGTCCCTGGGCGGACGCACCCGCTTGTTCCGCCGGGATGCGACCAAGCTGGGCATGATCGGGCCGGGCGAGCCCTTCTCGCTGGCTTTTCTCGATCCTCCCTATGGCAAGGGGCTGGCATCACAGGCGCTCGTCAGCCTTGCCGATGGCGGCTGGCTGACCAAGGGAGCGCTCTGCGTGGTCGAGGAGGCGACGGACGCGCCCTTCGAAGCGCCGACCGCCTTCGCTCTGGCCGACCAGCGCGACTATGCCGGTACCAGGCTCAGCTTCTTCCACTACGAGCCCTGACGTCCGGCGCTGGGGCCTTTTGATCGAGCCACGGCTTCACGCTCTGCTTGGCATCGCTTTCGCCCTCGGCCCCTTGCTGTCATAGTCGGCAGTATCCAAGGGGGCAGCCATGGCGACGGTAACGGTCGAACTGCGCAATGTCGGTGAGACGCAGGCTGCCATGGGCTGGGCCGGCGGACATGCCATCGTGGTGGACCGCCCCGAGGGCAAGGCCGGCGGCATGGGGCTCGGCTTCAACGGCGCCCAGCTCCTCGCTTTGTCGCTCGGCGGCTGTTTTTGCAACGACCTGCGCTACGCCGCCGAAGAAATGGGTGTGACCGTCGATACCATCGCGATCAGCGTCGCGCTGGAGCTTGAGGGCAAGCCGCTGCTGGCGACGGCTGCAAGGCTCGAGGTACGCTGCCGGATGCTGGACGGGTCAGACCCACAGCCGGTGATCGAGCGCGCGAAGACGATCTGCATGGTGGCCAATTCCCTGCGCAGCGGCGTGCCGGTCGGCATCGAGATGGTGGCATGAGCGGGCGCATCCGGGATATGCGCAATCTTGGCCCGGCGACCGAACGCATGCTGGCCGAAGTCGACATCTGCAGTCCGGAGGATCTCCGGCAACTGGGAGCCGTCGCTGCCTATCGGCGCCTGAAGTTCCGGTTCGGGCGCGGCGTCAGCCTGAACGCCCTTTATGCCGTGGAAGGAGCCTTGAGCGATCGGGACTGGCGCGAGATCGACCGCGGCTTAAAGGAACGGGCCGATTGGAAGCAGGAAGGGAGCCGGTAGGGATTGTTTTCTTCGGACCTATGCCTTGCTAGGCTCATGCTCCAGGGGGTAAGGGATACTTCACTTCCCGCGTTTCCTACCCATATTGGGTGGATCTTTCGCTTTCCCTCCCGATCGGACCTTTCATGACGCTTGCGCTTATCCCCGGTCTCGGCGGTGCTTCCCATGCCCAGGGCCCGGCGATCACGGATTTCACGCTTCCCAACGGCTTGCATGTGGTGGTCATTCCCGACCGCCGTGCGCCGGTGGTCACCCACATGGTGTGGTACAAGGTGGGCGGGGCGGATGAACCGAAGGGCAAGTCGGGCATCGCGCATTTCCTCGAGCATCTCATGTTCAAGGGCACGGAGAAGAATCCGGGGGGCTTTTCCAAGCAGGTTGCCGAGCTGGGCGGCCAGGAGAACGCCTTCACGTCCTATGACTACACCGCCTATTTCCAGCGAGTGGCCAAGGAGCATCTCGGCACCATGATGGCCTTCGAGGCCGATCGCATGACCGGGCTGGCTCTTACCGACGAGGTCGTCAATCCCGAGCGCAACGTCGTGCTCGAAGAGCGCAAGATGCGGGTCGACAACGATCCCAATTCGCAGCTTGCCGAGGAGATCGCCTCGACCCTGTTCACCCACCATCCCTATGGCACGCCGATCATCGGCTGGGAGAACGAGATCGAAGGCCTGAGCCGGCAGGACGCCATCGATTTCCACAGCCGTTTCTACACGCCGAACAACGCCAGCTTGATCGTGGCTGGTGACGTCACGGCCGAAGAGGTGCGCGAGCTGGCCGAAACCCATTACGGTCCTGTGGCCCGGCGTGCCGACCCGCCGCCGCGTCTGCGGCCGCAGGAGCCCAGGCAGCGCGCAGACCGCCGCGTTCGGCTGGCCGACAAGCGGGTGGAGCAGCCGATCTATCAGCGCCATTGGCGGGCGCCTTCCTATATCCAGGCCCGCAATGGCGAGGGCGAGGCGCTCGATCTCCTCTCTCAGATCCTCGGCGGCGGGCAGACCTCGCGGCTTTATCGGGGCCTGGTGGTCGACAAGAAACTGGCTTCGGCCGCCGGCGCCTTTTATGGCGGCTCCGCCGTGGACGAGACGCGTTTCGGTGTCTGGGCCATCCCGATGCCTGGCGTCGGTTTCGAGGCGCTGGAAGCGGCCGTCGACGAGGAGATCAGGCGCATCGTCGCAGAGGGCGTAAGCGAGGCGGAATTGGAGCGTGCCAAGACGCGCCTCGTCGCCGACGCGATCTATGCCCAGGACAACCAGTCGACCCTGGCACGCTATTACGGCGCCACCCTGTCAGTCGGCGGCAAGGTGGAGGACCTGCAGCTCTGGCCGCAGCGCATCGCCGCCGTGCCGTCCGGACGACTGCCGGAGATGGGCCGTGCCGTCCTGCTGGAGGGCAAGTCGGTGGTCGGCTTGCTCGAAGGGCAGGCTTGATAGGTTTCGCACGTCATGACGGATGCTGCCAGGCAGACTGGCGGCGCCGTCCATGATTGTCTGGATTGCTGCGCCGCGCTTTTCCTGCTGGGAGGCTTGCAACGGCGCATCAGTCTCCTGCCGTCATCGCCGGCTTTGCCGGTTGTGACGATCGTTTTTTGTGAACGAGAGTTTTTATGATCCAGAAGATCGTCTCGCCTCTTGGCATAGAAGCCTGGCTGGTCGAGGACTATGCCGTACCCGTCATCGCCGTCGACTTCGCCTTCAAGGGCGGTGCCGCGCAGGATCCGGCCGACCGGCCAGGCCTGGCCCACATCATGTCGGCGCTGTTCGACGAGGGGGCAGGGCCTCACGACGACGAGGCCTTCCAGCGCCTGATGGAGGAGAATGCGGTCGAGCTCTCCTTCCATGCCGCGCGCGACCAGATCAACGGCTCGCTGCGCACGCTGTCCGACCGCAAGGCCTTCGCCTTCGATCTTCTGCACTATGCCGTCAGCGAGCCGCGTTTTGAGGAAGCCGCGGTGGAACGCGTGCGCCAGAGCCTGCTGGCCAGCTTGCGTCGTGAGGCGAGCGATCCCAACGCCATGGCTTCGCTGGCTTTTTTCGCCGGGCTTTTCCCCGACCACCCCTATGGCCGCCCGACGCGCGGTACGCTGGAGAGCATCGGTGCCGTCAACCGGGACGAAATCGCGGCCCAGCACCGCCGCCTGCTCGCCAAGGATGGGTTGACGGTCTCTATCGTCGGCGCCATCGATGCCCATGATGCGGAGGAGATGCTGGACAAGGTGTTCGGCTCGCTGCCGACCACGGCCCTGCTGCAGCCGGTGCCGGAGGCCCAGCTCGCGGACCTGGGCACCCGCAAGGTGATCGACCTCGACGTGCCGCAGACCGTGCTGCAATTCGCCACCCCCGGCGTGAAGCGCGACGATCCCGACTTCATGGCCGCCTTCCTGCTCAACCATATCTATGGCGGCGGCAGCTTCTCCTCACGCCTTTTCCAGAAAGTGCGCGAGGAGAGGGGCTTGGCCTATTCGGTCTCCACCCAGCTCGGCGCATTGGCCCGAGCCGCCTTCGTCGGCGGCGGCGTCGCCACCCGAAACGACAGGGCGGCCGAAAGTCTCGCCATCATCGAGGCGGAGATGGCCGAGCTCGCCCGCAACGGGCCTGGCGCCGCAGAATTGGAGAGCGCCAAGAAATACCTCACCGGCTCCTATGCGCTGCGCTTCGACTCATCGACAAAGATCGCCAACCAGCTGACCATGATCCAGATCGAGCGGCTTGGCATCGATTTCATCGATCGCCGCAACGGCCTGGTCGAAGCGGTGACGCTGGACGATACCAAGCGCGTGGCCGAGCGGATGTTCGGGGGTGGCAAGCCCTTCGTCGTAGCTGTCGGGCGCCCGGAGGGGCTGTCCTAGGATCGCCGGATAACTCCCGATGCCGGCCCAAATCATATCGGCGATGACCGGGTAAAGGCGCTGCGTCACAAAGAACACGGCGAAGAACGGCAAGAAACGACGAGAAGAGCGAGCCTGGTCGAGCGTTTTCTTCTCGCCGGACAAGGTTAAATCGTTCTGCTTACGTCACACTGACTATTGCACGAAGGGGCCGACTGCATCACCCTGTCGCTCGTCGAGAAGCGGCGGGGGTCGCTCAAGCGGGAGGATGTCATGAAGCTTTGGAGTGTTTCGGCTGTCGTCCTTGTTGGTCTTCTGGGGGCAGGCTGCGTCAGCACCGGTCTTGGAACCTCGCGCGGGCCCGGTGCCAGCGGTGCTGCCGTTGCAGTGCCGTCTGGGCGGGTCAGCAAGATCGACCAGTTTTCCTACATCACGCCGGCCTGCCGGGAAGTGCCGGGCGTTGCGGCTCGTATCACCAAGCAGGCGGGCTATGGCCAGGTGAGCATCCGCAGGGCCCGCGACTTTTCTCCCTATGAGGCCGGCAATTCCAGCGCCGCCTGCAATTCACGGCGCGTGCCGGTCTGGCAGGTGCTCTATACCTCCGCACCTGGTTATCGCGGTCCCGATCAATTTGCCTATCGTAAGGCTTTTCCCGACGGCAAGGTGCTCGACGTCGTCGTCAATGTCGATGTGCAATAGGGCAAACAGGCGTTCATGACCGAACGCTTTTTGCTCGTGCGCTTCGCTTCCAGCCGTTCCAACGGATCGGCTAAAGTGCCTTTGCGATTTGCAGCGCTTCCGCGGAGTCGCAAAACGCCTTGGAGCCTGAGGCTTGCCTGCCGGCCATTCCGATGGCCGGCCCCATGGTGTATTGTTCCCGGCACGTGACGCATTCGTTCTCCACCCGTGAGGACGGATGCGTCAAGCCTTTGATTTTGCGCCCGATTTCTCTCAGGTGGAGCGCTGGCGCCGATGGACGATTCGCCCCATGGCCATCCGTGCCCTTCCCCAGATCCTGATCGACCGCATCGCCGCCGGCGAGGTGGTGGAGCGGCCGGCGAGTGCCGTGAAGGAATTGGTGGAGAACGCCATCGATGCCGGCGCTCGCCGCATCGAGATCGTCACCGAGGGCGGCGGGCAGCGCCTGATCCGCATCGTGGACGACGGTTCGGGCATGTCGCCCGAGGACCTCGCTTTGGCCGTGCAGCGCCACGCGACGTCCAAGCTGCCGACCGAGGACCTGCTCGCCATCAACACGCTGGGCTTTCGCGGCGAAGCCTTGCCATCCATCGCCTCGGTGTCGCGCCTCAGCATCACCACGCGCGAGCGTGGCTCGGCCACCGGGGCCGTGATCGCCATTGAAGCCGGCGAGCACCAGGCAATCCGTCCGGCAGCGATCGGGGAGGGCACGCGCATCGAGGTGCGCGACCTTTTCTATGCCACCCCGGCTCGCCTGAAATTCCTCAAGACCCAGCGTACCGAAGCGGCGGCGATCGGCGATGTCGTCAAGCGCCTTGCCATGGCCAACCCCGCCATCGCCTTCACTTTGGCCGGCGAAGACCATTCTCCCTCGACCTGGCCGGCTGGTGACGAGGAGACGCGCCTCGGCACCTTGCTGGGTGCCGACTTCATCGACAACGCGATTGCCATCGACGTGACGCGCGGGGATGTCCGCCTGCATGGCCATATCGGTCTGCCGACCTTCAATCGCGGCACGGGGCAGCACCAATATCTGTTCGTCAATGGGCGGCCGGTGCGCGACAAGCTGTTGCTGGGTGCCGTGCGCGGTGCCTATGCCGATCATCTGCCCAAGGACCGCTTTCCGGTTCTGGCCCTCTTCCTCGACATCGCCTCGCAGAATGTCGACGTGAATGTCCATCCGGCCAAGGCCGAGGTCCGCTTCCGTGATGGCGGCCTGGTCCGCGGCCTGATCGTCTCGGCGATCCGCTCCGCGCTGGAGCGGGAGTCCGGCCGGAGCTCAAGCGGCAATGCCGATGTCGCCCTCGGCCTGCTTGCCCGCAGCCTCAACCGCCCGGCCGATCTCGACTGGGACTGGCGGGCGTCGCCCGCGGCGCCCCATCCTGCCGGCATGGGAGACGGTGGCATCGACAATGGCGGCTTGGCTGCAGGAAGCGGTTTCGCGGCGCCGGCCCAGGCCGGATTCGACGCGCTGGTGATGCCTTCCGCGGATGCGCGTGCCACGGTGGTGCCTCCCGCGCCCGACAGTCTCGACCGGCCGCTCGGCGCGGCCCGCGCGCAGCTGCACGAGACCTATATCGTGGCCCAGACCCGGGAAGGCGTCGTCATCGTCGACCAGCATGCGGCCCATGAACGCCTGGTCTATGAACGGCTGAAGCGTGAGCGCGCGGCCGCCGGTGCCAGGTCGCAATTACTGCTCATCCCGGAAGTCGTCGATCTCGATCCCGCCGATGTCGAGCGCCTGACTGCGGCGAGCGGGGATCTGGCGGCTCTCGGCCTGGTCGTGGAGCCGTTCGGGCCGGGTGCCCTTCTGGTGCGCGCCACGCCGGCTGCGCTTGGCAGCACCAATCCGGCCGCGCTGATCCGGGACCTCGCCGATGGCTTTGCCGAATGGGGCTCGGAGATCGTGCTGGAGCGGCGCCTCGACCATGTCGCCGCCACCATGGCCTGCCACGGCTCCGTACGGGCCGGGCGGCGCCTGTTGCCGGCGGAGATGGATGCGCTCCTGCGCGAGATGGAAGTCACCCCCAATTCAGGCCAGTGCAACCACGGCCGGCCGACCTATGTGACGCTGAAGCTCGGCGACATCGAGGCCCTCTTCGGGCGACGGTAAGCCCGAAACGGAAACGCACAAACGAAAGGGCCGATCTTGCGACCGGCCCCATTGGTATTCTGCGTCCCTGAACTTCCTACTTGACCCGCGGGGTCTTGAAGACCCGGTCGAACCAGGATTCGCTCTTGTTACCTTCGGAAGGCAGGGGTTCGTTGCCGGCAAGCGGCGCCGAGGCGAGTGGCTTGCGATAGCCAACCGGCGGCTCTGTCAAGGAACGGCGTGGCGGTTCGACGCCGGCCGCGAGTGGCGTGTTGTCTTCGCCGAGGTTGAGGCGCTTCTGCAGTTCGCTGGGCTTGAGCGGAACCGAACTGGCCTTGGCCGCATCGAACGGCTCCGGCGCGTCGACCCGACCGGCACCCGGGACGCGGCCTGCCGCCATCTCGTCAGGCGAGAGCCGGCCATCGCCATGCTCGGCCTTGCTGCGCGGCATCACGCCGGCGGCCTTGCGCTTCTTGTAGTCGGGATCCACCGGCCAGTTCGGGTCATTGTCCGAAGTCGCAGCCGTGCCGGGCGGTGGCAGGTCGAGCTTGCCCGGTTTTGCCAGCGGCGCACGGTCGGAATAATTGATTGCCGGTGCATCGTCACCGGTGCCGAGCATCTTCTGGAAGAAGTTCTGACCGAGGGACTGCGCATTCGCCGCACCCGTCGGCGCCAGGGCAACCAGTGCCGTCGCCGCAGCCAGGCCAAGCCAAATCTTTGTCCGCATCCTGTATCCCAATCACTGCTAGATTTCGGTGCAAATTCCGGGAGAGACCTTCGCTCTACTGCCCGGAAAATGCGTCAAAACCAAGAAACCACCATTCCTCCGGGCAACCAGTACCTGAAAAAGTCAGGAAGACCCGTGTGTCTGTGGCTCTTTGTTCACCACCATGTCATACAACAGCAGGGCCACGCCCGCAACGATGGCGACATCGGCCAGGTTGAAGACATACCAGGAAAAATCGCCGGCATGGAGCAGGAAGAAGTCGGCAACGCCTTCCCGCTGCAGCCAATTGGGGGCCAACGGTCCCTCTATCGCCAGCAATCCGTCGACGGCATTGCCGATGGCGCCGCCTATGATCAGGCCGATGCCGATCGCCGATGATTTCGTGTGGATACGGGCAAGCCATGCCAGAAGAAGCACGGTGGCAATGAGGCGAAAGGCGACGAGCAGGATCAGGCCGATCTCGCTCTCCTGCTGGAACAGGCCGAACGATACGCCACGATTCCAGACCAGGGTGAACTTCAGGAAGGGCGTCCAGTCGACGGCCTCCTGATACATGATCAGCTCACCGATCTGGAAAATGTGGAGCGCCCAATATTTGAAGCCCTGATCGATGATGATGGCGAGAACCGCCACCATCACCCCGATGAGGGTGTAGCGCCCAAAAAACATCGACTTCATCGCTCAGGCCCCCGCCGCCTGCCATTCGCGCATCGCCGCCGCGTCGCGCGGGGTGATGTCGGGGAAGGCGGGATCGGCGGTCTTCGGATCGAAATAGCGCCAGGAACGCGCGCATTTGATACCATCGGCCCGGCCGGGAACCACGGCAATGCCGGCAACGCCGTCGAGGCGATAGGCCTCGGCAGGGCCTTCGCCGGCCACGAGCGTCAGCCCCGAAACGATGCAGACATCCTCGAAATCGACGCTGCGCAGAACCGCCAGCGTCGCCTCGTCGGCGACGTGGACGACCGGCGCGGCTTCCAGCGAGGAGCCGATGCGCTTGGCGGCGCGTTCATGCTCCAGCGCGCCGGTCACCACGCGCCGCGCTTCGCGCACGAGCTCCCATTTCTCGGCGAGCGCCGGATCGAGCCAGGCAGGATCGGCTGCCGCGAAAGGCTGCAGATGCACCGAGTTCTCCTGGCCGAAGCGCGAGGTCCAGGCTTCTTCCATGGTGAAACACAGCACTGGCGCCAGCCAGGTCGTCAGGCAGGTGAAGAGCGTGTCGACCACGCTCAGCGCGGCCCGGCGGCGCAGGGACGATTTCGGATCGCAATAGAGCGCGTCCTTGCGCACGTCGAAATAGAAGGCGGAGAGGTCCGCCGTCATGAAGGTCGCCAGCAAGGCGACCACGCGCTTGTAGTCATAGCTTTCATAAGCGGCGCGCACCTCGCCGTCGAGCTCGGCCAGCCGGTGCAGCATCAGCCGCTCGAGTTCCGGCATCTCGGCGGCGGCAACGCTATCGCCGGCCTCGAAATGGGCGAGTGTGCCCAGCATCCAGCGGATGGTGTTGCGCAGCTTGCGGTAGGTGTCCTCCACCGTCTTCAGGATCTCGGGCCCGATGCGCTGGTCGTCGGCATAGTCGGTGGTGGCGACCCACAGGCGCAGAATATCGGCGCCGGAGCGCTTGATCACGTCCTGCGGAGCGACGGTGTTGCCGATGGACTTCGACATCTTGCGGCCCTGCTCGTCGAGCGTGAAGCCGTGGGTGACCACGATGTCGTAGGGTGCCCGCCCGCGCGTGCCGCAGCTTTCCAGGAGCGAGGAATGGAACCAGCCGCGGTGCTGGTCCGAACCTTCCAGATACATCACGCTATCATCGCCGCCATCGACCTTGCGCTTGATGCCCGCAAGGCCCGGGAAGTGGCGTGGGTCCTCCAGCGTGAAGGCGTGGGTGGAGCCGGAATCGAACCAGACGTCGAGGATGTCGTTGACCTTGACCCAGCCTTCGCCGGCGCGAGCGCCGAGGAAGCGCTCGGAGGCGCCCTCCTGGTACCAGGCGTCGGCGCCTTCGGTTTCGAAGGCCGCTGATATGGCCTGGTTGACGGCCTCGTCCTTGAGGATCTCGACGCCGCCACCCGGCTTGTCGCGCATGAACACGGCGATCGGCACGCCCCAGGCGCGCTGGCGCGAGACCACCCAGTCCGGGCGGTTGGCGATCATGCCGGTGATGCGGTTCTCGCCGGCCGCCGGCACCCATTGGGTCTGCCGGATGGCGTTGAGAGCGAGCTCGCGCAGCGACGAGCCGTCGCCGAGCGTCGGCCCGACATCGTTGCGCAGGGCGCCGCCTTCCGTGCGGACCGGCGTCGCCGCCGGCACGGTGCCCGGAGCCACCTCGTCGATGGGCTTGTCCATCGCGATGAACCATTGCGGCGTGTTGCGGAAGATCACCGGCTTCTTCGAACGCCAGGAATGGGGGTACTGATGCTTGATACGGCCACGGGCCACGAGCTTGCCATCCGCCACCAGCGCCTTGATCACGGCGTCATTGGCATCGCCCTTGTCGCCCTTCTCGGTGATCACGCGCTTGCCGGCAAAGCCGGGGGCGTCCGCCGTGTAGAAGCTGTCGCCATCGACGGGGTAGGGGATGTGCGTGTTGATGCCGCGGGCAGTCAGCTCGCGCTGATGCGCCGTCCAGACGTCAAAGTCCTCGCGGCCGTGGCTGGGGGCCGTATGCACGAAGCCGGTGCCGGCTTCGTCGGTGACATGCTCGCCCTCGAGCAGCGGCACGGCAAAGCCGTAGCCGGGATCGAAGCCCGCTAGCGGATGGGCCACGGTGAGGGCGGCAAGCTCGCCGGCCTCGACGCCGCCGAGGCGCTCGAAGGCTTCCACCTTGGCCGACTTGAAGACCTCCTCGGCGAGCTTGTCCGCCAGGATGAAGCTGTCGCCGACCTTGGCCCAGTTGTTTTCGGGCGCTGATGTGACGCGGTAGAGCCCATAGGCGACGCGGCTCGAATAGGCGACGGCGCGGTTGCCGGGGATGGTCCAGGGCGTGGTGGTCCAGATCACCACCGCAGCCTGGGCCAACTCGTCACGGGTGGCACCCGAGCGCACCGGGAACTTCGCCCAGATCATGTCGGAGGTATGGTCCTCATACTCGATCTCGGCCTCGGCCAGGGAGGTCTTCTCCACCACCGACCACATCACCGGCTTTGAGCCGCGATAGAGCTGGTCGCTCATGGCGAATTTCATGATCTCGCGGGCGATCTGCGCCTCGGCCGCATAGGCCATGGTGAGATAGGGGTGTTCCCAATCGCCCTCGACCCCCAGGCGCTTGAACTCCTCGCGCTGCACGCCGACCCAATGCTCGGCAAAGGCCCGGCATTCGCGGCGGAACTCGACCAGCGGCACCTCGTCCTTGTTCTTGCCCTTGGCGCGGTACTGCTCCTCGATCTTCCATTCGATCGGCAGGCCGTGGCAGTCCCAGCCCGGCACATAGTTGGAATCGAAGCCGAGCATCTGCTGGGAGCGCGTCACCAGGTCCTTGAGGATCTTGTTGAGCGCATGGCCGATATGGATGTTGCCATTGGCATAGGGCGGGCCGTCATGCAGCACGAATTTCGGCCGGCCGGCCGATGTGTCGCGCAGGCGCTGGCGCAGGTTCTGGCTCTGCCAGCGGGCCAGGATCTCCGGCTCCTTCTGCGGCAGGCCGCCGCGCATGGGGAAGGCCGTCTGCGGCAGGAACAGGGTCTTGGAATAGTCGAAAGCCCCAGAGCTCGCCTTCGAGCTCTCGGCGGTCTCGCTGGAGGGGGACGCAACATCGGTCATGAACAGGGATCCGTCGATACGGAGGAAAGGGAAAAGCGGCGCAAACCCGGACCTTCCGCGGAGCTCAGCCGAGCCCGCACGCGGAAGCCGGGACGATAATTCGGGCTATGCGCAGCATATATGTCATGCGGGCGTGAATAGCAGGCTCTGCGCGCGGGATAAAGCGGTGAGGGGAGGCGAAGCCGGGATTTTCTGGAGCACAGCCGTACAGCGTGCCCTAGCATGAGCTTCAGCCTCTCCCTATCTGCCATGAAGGCAGCCTCTTCGCTCGCTGGCCCTTTCACTGATAGGCTCTGACCTGGAGTTCGAGAATGACCGGTTCGTCCGACTACACGCCCCCGAAGATCTGGACCTGGAACAAGGCGAATGGCGGTGCGTTCGCCAATATCAACCGGCCGATCGCCGGCCCCACCCATGACAAGGAATTGCCGGTCGGCCGCCACCCCCTCCAGCTCTATTCGCTTGGCACCCCCAACGGGGTCAAGGTCACCATCCTGCTGGAGGAATTGCTGGCCCGCGGCCACAAGGGCGCCGAATACGATGCCTGGCTGATCGAGATCGGCAAGGGCGACCAGTTCGGCTCGGGCTTCGTCGACGTCAACCCGAACTCCAAGATCCCGGCCTTGCTCGACCGCAGCGGCGCCGAGCCGATCCGTGTGTTCGAATCTGGTTCGATCCTGTTCTATCTCGCCGAGAAGTTCGGCGAGTTCCTGCCGAAGGACCCGGCCACCCGCGCCGAATGCATGTCCTGGCTGTTCTGGCAGATGGGCAGCGCGCCCTATCTCGGCGGTGGCTTCGGCCATTTCTACGCCTATGCACCGACCAAGATCGAATATGCCATCGACCGTTTCGCCATGGAGGTGAAGCGTCAGCTCGACGTGCTCGACCGCCGCCTGGGCGAGGTCGAATATCTGGCCGGCAGCGACTACACCATCGCCGACATGGCCGTCTGGCCCTGGTATGGCGGTCTGGCCCGGGGCTGGCAGTATGGCGCGGCCGAGTTCCTGCAGGTCGAAGGCTACAAGAATGTGCAGCGCTGGGCCGAGGCGATCTTCCAGCGGCCGGCGGTGCAGCGCGGGCGCATGGTCAACCGCACCTCGGGCGAGCCGTCGAGCCAGTTGCGCGAGCGCCATGACGCCAGCGATTTCGAGACGAGGACGCAGGACAAGCTGGAAGCCGCGGGCTGATAGGTGACGGCTCTGGGATCGCAGGCATCTCAGCGACATGCCTGCATGTCGCGATTGCCTGCACTTTTGCATCAAATTCAGCGTGTCCAAGAGCAGGCAAGGATGCCTGCGATCCCGGGAAGAGAAGGTCTCACTGCAAAGGCGGCTTGCGCAGGAAGGCGTTGCGATCGGCCGATTTGACACGCAGCCAGCTCTCCCGGCCATCGCGCAGGACCCGCATCGGCACCTCGACGCCGGCTGGGCCGCCGCTCCACACCTTGCGATAGAAATCGGCGAGGCCCCGGACCTCCTCGTTGCGGATGTCGGAGATGATGTCGCCCGCCTTCAACCCCGCCTTGGCGGCAGGCGACCCCTTGGCCACGCTGGCGACCACGACCTTGCCATTGCTTTCGGCCGAGAAGGCGCCGAGCCAGGGGCGCGGTGGCTGGTCGACTTGGCCCCGCGTCAGGAGGTCGTCGAGAATGGGCGGCAGAAGGTCGATGGGCACGACCATGTTGATGTCGAAATCCTCGCCGCCGCGTTCCATCTGCAGGAGCAGGGACCCGATGCCGAGTAGCCTGCCGTCTTCGCCGACCAGGGCCGCGCCACCCCAGCCGGGATGGGCAGGCGCGATGAAGATCGCCTCGTCGAGCAGATATTCCCAATAGCCGGCGAATTCCTGCTTGGCCACGATACGGGCGTCGACATGACGCCCCGTACCGTCGACGAACACCGCCTCGTCGCCGACAGCCGCCTTGCCGGAGCTGCCGAGCCCCAGCGCCGGCAGGCCGAGCCGGCCGAGCGCCTGTACCAGGCCGAAGCCGGTCGCCTGGTCATAGGCCATGACATGGGCGGGAACCACGCGCCCATCCTGGGTGGTCAGCCAGATCTCGTCGGCTTCGGTGACGAGATAGCCGATGGTGAGCACCAGCCCGTCGTCGCGGATGACCACCCCGCTGCCCTCCCGCTCGGTGCCGAGCGCGGTTGCGGTGAAGGCGTCCTGTGGAATCTTGGCACGCACGGCCACGACCGAGCGCATGATCGAACGAAGTGTCATGGCATTCATCTTGGTGAAGAGCGCCCGCAGCAAGGCAGGATGCGCAATACCCGCCGGGCGGGCAAGGAAGATCTTCAAGAGTTATGCAGCCGAACGGCGCGCTGCAAGGGCATAGGCGGCAAGAGCGGCGATCGTGGAGAGGCCGGCCGTCGGCTGGATCACGGTCAGCTCTCCTTCGCAAACCAGATTACATGCCGGGCGCCGCTCCGCCCCCTGTTGGCCCGGACCCGGACCTCGTCCACCGCAAAGCCTGCCTGGCGCAGACGCCTGTCGAAGGCCGAAGAGGGGCCTTGAGACCATACGGCCAGCAGGCCGCCCGCCGTCAGCGCTCCCCGGGCCGCCGCAAGGCCTTCCAGGCTGTAGAGGCGGTCATTGCCGGCATGGGTCAGCCCTTCGGGGCCGTTGTCGACGTCGAGCAGGATCGCATCGAAGCGGTGCCCGGCGCGGATCACGCCGTCGACATCGCCGAGTTCGATGCTGACGCGCCGATCATCGAGGCTGCCCGCGAAGATCTCTGCCATCGGTCCCCGGGCCCAGGTAACGACGGCCGGCACCAGTTCGGCGACCACGATCTCGGCATCGTCCGGGAAACTTGCCAGCGCGGCGCGCAGAGTGAAGCCCATGCCGAGGCCACCGATCAGGATGCGAGGATGCCTGCGCGCCGCCAGGCGTTCGGCGGCCATCGTCGCCAGCGCCTCTTCCGAGCCGCTCAGCCGGCTGTTCATCAGCTCGTTGCTGCCGAGCATGATCGAGAATTCGCTGCCACGCTGCTTGAGGCGCAACTCGCCGCCGCCGTGGGGGATCGTCGCGGTGTCGAGGTGCTTCCAGGGGATCACGGCGGGCTCGTAGGCGGGAGGCGATGGCAAGCGTCTAGCAGAACGTGGCGACAATTCCAGTTTCCATCGGCGGATCCACTAGAAACCGGCGCAACAAGCCTTCTCCCCTTGCGGGAGAAGGTGGCGCGAAGCGCCGGATGAGGGGAGAAACGCGACTTTGCTGGCGATGTGCCGACACCCCTCATCCACCCCTTCGGGGCACCTTCTCCCGCAAGGGGAGAAGGCTGGTCGCGCTCATTCTTGCGAGTATGGCGTGTCGTCGCTCCTATCCGATGCGCGCCATCACCATGCCGGCCGTCACGGTGGTGCCGGCTTCGATCTCCTGCGCCAGCTTCCCGGCCCGGTGGGCCTTGATTTGCATTTCCATCTTCATCGCCTCCATCACGGCCACGACATCGCCCTCCGCGACTTCGGCGCCGTCTTCCACCTGCCAGGAGCGTAGCGTCCCGGCCATCGGCGCCATCACCGCATCGGGCGAGGACTCGGCTGGTGCCGCTGTCGCCGGTGCTGCTGATGGCACGGCCTGGAGGCCGCCCAGCAGGGCGGGGGGCAGGCCGAGGGTGACGCGCCGGCCGTCGATCTCCACGGCGGTGCGGAGCAGTGTCGCTGCCGGCAGCGGTTCGGGCCGTGTGGCGGCGGCGAGGGTGGCGGCAAAGTCGGTCTCGATCCAGCGGGTGTGGACCTTGAAATCCTGCTCGCCGGTGAAGTCGGTGTGGCCGATCACCGTGCGATGGAAAGGCAGCACCGAGGCGACCCCCTCGATGCGGAATTCGGCGAGGGCCCGCCGGGCACGCGCAATGGCCTCGCGCCGCGTCGCGCCGGTGACGATGAGCTTGGCCATCAGGGAATCGAAGCTGCCGGGAATGGTCGAGCCGGCGGCGACGCCGCTATCCAGGCGGATACCGGGGCCGGAGGGCGGCTCGAAGGCGGTGATGAGGCCGGGGGTCGGCAGGAAGCCGCGCCCGACATCCTCGGCATTGATGCGGAACTCCAGGGCGTGGCCTCGTGGCGCCGGTGTCTCGGTGATGCCGAGGGAATGGCCATCGGCGACGCGCAACTGCTCGACCACCAGATCGATGCCGGCGGTCTCCTCCGTCACCGGATGCTCCACCTGCAGGCGGGTATTGACCTCCAGGAAGGAGATCGCGCCCGAGGCGCTCAAGAGGAACTCCACCGTGCCGGCGCTGACATAGCCGGCCTTGGCGCAGATATCGCGCGCGGCCTGGTGGATGCGGGCGCGCTGCTCGTCGCTGAGGAAGGGCGCCGGGGCTTCTTCCACCAGCTTCTGGTTGCGGCGCTGCAGCGAGCAGTCTCGGGTGCCGAGCACCACGACATGGCCATGGCGATCGGCGATCACCTGCGCCTCGATATGGCGGGGGCGGTCGAGATATTGCTCGACGAAGCATTCGCCGCGCCCGAAGGCGGTCACCGCCTCGCGCACGGCCGAGTCATAGAGCTCGGCGACCTCGTCCATGCGCCATGCGACCTTCAGCCCGCGCCCGCCACCGCCGAAGGCGGCCTTGATGGCGATCGGCAGGCCATGCTGCTCGGCAAAAGCGAGGACTTCGTCGGGGCCACCAACCGGATCGGCGGTGCCGGCGACCAGGGGAGCGCCGACCGCCAAGGCGAGCTTGCGGGCCTGCACCTTGTCGCCCAATTGCTCGATGGCGGACGGAGGCGGGCCGATCCAGGTCAGGCCGGCATCGATCACGGCCTGGGCAAAGGCGGCGCGTTCGGAGAGGAAGCCATAGCCCGGATGCACGGCATCGGCGCCGCTGCGGCGGGCGATGGCGATGAGCTTGTCGATGTCGAGATAGGTTTCGGCCGGCTTGTCGCCACCCAGGCCATAGGCCTCGTCCGCCATGCGGGCATGCAGGGAGTCGATGTCGGCATCGGCGTAGACGGCGACGGAGGCGACGCCATAGTCGGCGCAGGCCCGTATCACGCGCACGGCAATCTCGCCCCGGTTGGCGATCAGGACCTTCTTGATGGGCATTATAGTCCCCCTGGAAACTGGGTGATCGGCCGGAAACGGATCTGTGCTCCGATGGGAATCTGGCCGGCGCGATCGAGATGGTACGGGGCGACGGCGGCGATGACGGGATAGCCGCCGGTCAAAGGATGATCGGCGAGGAACAGTACCGGCTGCCCCGACGGCGGTACCTGGATCGAGCCCTGGATCGTGCCTTCGCTCGGCAGTTCCTTGCCTTCGCTTGCCGGCGCGCGCTTCAGCGCCCGCTCGCCGGCGAGGCGGATGCCGATGCGGTTGGACTGGGGCGTCACCGACCAGGATTGGGCCGCAAAGTCCTCGAGTGCCTGCTTGGAGAGCCAGTCGGAGCGCGGACCCATGACGACGTCGAGAATGACGGGTTCACCCAGCCGCGGCAGCGTGGGCGGGACGTCCGGCAGCCCCGTCACAGCGCCGGGCGGCGGCGCGAGCCCGGACAGGCGATCGCCGACCGCAATGGCCGGCGGCCCGATCTGGGCCAGCGTGTCGGTGGCGGCACTGCCAAGTACCGGGGCAACGGTGAAGCCGCCTCGGACGGCGAGGTAGGAGCGCATGCCAGCCTGGGGCTCCCCGAAATGCAGCCTGTCGCCGGCAGTGAGTGCGATGGCGGCGTAGCGCGGCACGGGGTAGACGGACCCTCCGGCGGTCGTCAGGGTGAGCGGTCCCTCGGCGCCGGTGACAGCGACCACAGTCTCGCCGAGGCAGAGGAGTTCGCAACCGCCATAGGCGATCTCGATGCCTGGCAATGGGCTGGGGTTGCCGACCAGCCGGTTGGCGCTGCGCAGGGCTGCGCGGTCCATCGCGCCGGAAACGCTGACACCCTGCCGCGCCTGACCGGGGCGGCCCAGATCCTGGAACAGCATCTGCGGACTTGGCTTGACGACGTCGAAGAGCGGGATGGAAGAAGGGATGCCCTCATCCTGGCCTTGTGCCAGCCGGGGGAGGGAAGCGCTGGCGTCGCGTTTCCGCGTCTGATCCTTCCTGCCGCTGGCTTCGACGAAACGTACGCGGTCGCCGGGCTGCAGCAGAGCGGGGCGCTCGCGCGCAAGGTCCCACATCGGCAGGTCCGTCACGCCGATGATCTGCCAGCCACCGGGGCTGGCCTGCGGGTAGACGGCGCTGAAATGCCCGGCAAGACCCACGGAACCTGCGGCCAGGCGTGGGCGCGGCGTGGCGCGCCGGGGCAGGTCGAAGCTCGGATCGCCGCCGCTGAGATAGGCAAAGCCCGGGGCGAAGCCGGTAAAGGCCACGGTGTAGTCGCTGCCGGTATGGCGCCGGATCACTTCCTCGACCGAAATCTTGAGGAGATCGGCGACCTCGGCGAGATCCTCCCCATCATAACGAACCGGGATCTCGATCAGGGTGCCGCTTTGCTCGACCTTGGCATCGAGGCGACGCCGGCCGATGGCACTGATCAGCTCCCGTTGTGCGATGGCTGCCGGACGAAAGCGCACCAGCAGGGTCCTCGCCGCCGGCACGATGTCCTCGATGCCGGCGATGGGCTCGGTGCGCAGGGAGGCCTGCAGGGCCAGGGTCTGCGGCAGGTCGGGCAACTCCACCATGAGGGCATCGAGATTGACCGGCAGGAAGCGCATCAAGGCTCTCCGTCCGCGGGCGTCATGAAGGAGCGCACGGCCACCCCCGATCGTTCCAGCAAGGCTCGGATTTCGCGGGCCATGGCGACGGCACCGGGGCTGTCGCCATGGACGCAGATCGAATCCGCTTCGATGCGGACCGCACTGCCGTCGATGGCGGGAACCGTACCTTCGGTGACGAGGCGCAGCATGCGTGCCGCCACCTCCTTGGGTTCATGCAGCACCGCGCCGGGCTCTCGGCGCGACACCAGCGAGCCGTCGGGCATATAGCCCCTGTCCGCAAAGGCCTCGGCGACCACGGCAAGGCCGGCCGCGCGCGCCCAGCCGATGAGGGGAGAGCCGGCCAGAGCCACCAAAGTGAGCCCGGGATCGATCTGCCGGATCCCTTCGATGATGGCCTCTGCCTGCCGCCGGTCCTTGGCGATGGTGTTGTAGAGGGCGCCATGCGGCTTGACGTAGGACACGCGGGTACCGGCGGCGGTGGCCAGGCCCTTGAGCGCGCCGATCTGGTAGATGGTGTCGGCGATCAGGTCCTCGCTGGCCACATCCATGTTGCGCCGCCCGAAGCCGCCGAGATCGGGATAAGCGATATGCGCACCGACCGTCACGCCCTTGGCTGTGGCGGCCCGCAGCGTGGCGAGGATGCCGGTGGGATCGCCGGCGTGAAAGCCGCAGGCCACATTGGCGCTGGAGACGATGGCGAGCATCGCCTCGTCGTCGCCCATGCGCCAGGCGCCGAAGCTTTCGCCGAGATCGCTGTTGAGATCGATGTGGTGGAGGTCGACGTTCATGGCACGAAGCTCCCGATAAGCTCTTGCCGCCCGGCTGCCTGGCGGCTCAATGGATTTGCCCGCCGCTCTCCCGCACGTCCTCCTGGACGGTGAGGGCGGTGTGCGTGAGATGCCGGATGGCCTCGACCTGCGTCGCCAGCGCCAGGCTCGGCAGCCCGGATCGGCGCGCGGCATGCTCGGGCAGGCAGGGCATATGCACGAAGCCGCCCCTTGCGCCGGCAAGCGGGCGCAGCGTCGCCAGCCGATGCATCAGGGCGAAGAAGACATGGTTGCACACGAAGGTGCCGGCGGTGTTGGAGAGCGAGGCCGGCAGCCCCGCCGACCTGAGATCGCGCACGATCGCCTTGACCGGCAACGAGGAGAAATAGGCAGCCGGCGCGCCCGATATCACCGGGATATCGATCGGCTGGCGGCCTTCATTGTCGGCAATGCGCGCATCGTCGAGATTGATCGCCACGCGCTCGGGCGTGATCTCGGCACGCCCGCTCGCCTGTCCGAGGCAGATGACGAGGCGAGGCCGCCATTGTCTCAGGGCCTCGTCCAAGCGCTCGATGGCGGCCCCGAACACGCAGGGCAATTGCACCGCGCGGACCAGGGCACCCTCGCAGATCCAGCCATCCAGTGCCCTGGCAACCTCCCAGGAGGCGTTGGTCTCATCGTTTTCGAACGCTTCGAAGCCGGTGATCAACACGGTTGGCGGCGTCTGGTCCGGCGGCTTTTTGGAACTCATGGCTGCTTTCCGCGAATGAGGTCCTAGAGCGTTTTGCGATTTGAATGAAGCACTTCAAATCGCAAAGACGCGTCGAACCAAAGAGTCAGAGCAAATGAGCGTTCACGCCTGAACGCGCTTTGCCCTAGAGAGGCATCAGGACATAGAGCAGTACGACATTGGCGGCGAGCAGCGCCAGCGCCGTCGGAATCTGGGCGCGGATGACGGCATTCTTGTCGATCTCCAGCAGTGCGGCCGGCACGATGTTGAAATTGGCCGCCATGGGCGTCATCAGCGTACCGCAATAGCCCGACAGCATGCCAACGGCCGCGATCACCGCGGGATTGCCGTGATAGACGCCGATCAGGACCGGCACGGCAACCCCACCCGTCATCACCGGAAAGGCGGCAAAGCCATTGCCCATGATCACGGTGAACAGCGCCATGCCGACGACATAGAGCGCGACCGCCACCAGGCGCAGGTCCATGTTGACATAGCTGGTGGTGAGATGGGCGACCGCCTTGCCGACGCCGGCATCGGAGAAGACCAGGCCGAGCATGCCCAGCATCTGGGGCAGGACCAGGGCCCAGCCGAGCGCATCGGTGAGACGACGGGATTCGCGCAGGCCCTGGACGGGTGTTTCGCGCGTCAGCCAGCAGGCGAGGACGAGCGCGACGATGCAGGCGATGCCGAGGGCGAGCAGGGTGGTATTCTTGGGATCGAACAGCGGCGTGCCGCCGATGATGACGTAATGGCCCGAAAGCGTGATGGCCACGGTCAGCAGCGGAATGGCAAGCGCCGGCACGAACAGCTTGTTGCCGAGCCGCTTTGCACTGGCCACCGCTTCGGCGGCGCTGGGAATGTGGTGACGGCCGGCACCGACCCCACCGAGCCCGGCAATCAGCGCCAGCACGACGACGCCCACGCCGACCACGGCCGGCGGCAGGAAGTCCCCGATCAGAAAGGCCAGTGCATAGAGGCCCCAGAACAGGGCGCTGCTGAAGCGCTTGGGATGGTTGCGGTCGGCCAGGGTCATCACGGCCGTGACGGCCAGGATCGCTCCGACGAGATAGAACAGGTGTGAAAGGGAGAGGATCATGTCAGCCCTCCGACTGCGCTTCAGGCCGCAGGCCGGCATCGGACGGAGCCTCGGCCAGATCGCGGGCAATGGCCGCATCGAGGCGTGACAGCCGGAAGGCATGGATGGCGAAGGCCGTCAGCGCCGTGGGGATGCCCCACAAGGCAACATGAAGCGGCTCGACCTCGACGCCGGCTTCTCGGAGGAATGTCGTCATCAGTACGATGGCGCCGAAGGCGACGAAGATGTCCTCGCCGAAGAACAGGCCGACATTGTCGGTGGCAGCGGCAAAGGCCCTGAGCTTGTGGCGGACCCGCTCGGTGAGCGAGCCATGCCGGACCTCGGCCGCGCCTTCCGCCATGGGTGCGATCAGTGGGCGCACCATCTGGGGATGCCCGCCGAGGCTGGTCAGGCCCACCGCTGCCGTCAGCTGCCGGGCTGCGAGATAGACGATGAGCAGGCGGCCCGACGTCGCCGAGCGGATCCTGCTGATCCAGGCCTGGGCATGCTGGCGCAGGCCATGGCGTTCGAGCAGGCCGACCACGGCGAGCGGCAGCAGTAGGATCACCGCCAGATTGCGCGTTTTCAGGAAGCCGGTGCCGATGGCGGAGAGAACCTGCTGCGGCGGGAAACTCGCAGCGAGAGCCGTGCCGATCGCGGCAACGATCACGACGAGCATGGGATTGAAGCGCAGGACGAAGCCCGCGACGATGATGGCCACGCCGATGAGGGGCCATAGGCTGATGTCACTAGGCACGGTGTTCGCTCCCCGGGGACATTGGATGGTCTGGATAAGTGATCGGTTCTTGTAGGGTGATATTTCCCGATCCGCCGGCAATATCATCGAAATTGATGCCTTGATCAAGAGTTTTGATTGAACGTATATAAATTATTGTTCAACAATATCGTGATGCTTCCCGAACAATCGGAAAGCGGGCCGCAAGGGATGGCCTTTGGCCGTGTCCTGCTTGGGGCGGCAGCGGGGTTTCGGCCTTCAGGCGCGGACGTGGCTCGCCCGGCAGCACGCCTTCCTTTCAGCCCAGGCCGTTTGTCACTGTCGAGATCGCAGGGGCTTCGTTGTGAATCCCGAGGATTGCCCTACAATCCGGCTCGTCGTCATGGACAGGTGGAATGGCAACGTTGAGTGAAGATCGAGCAATGGCGCGAGGCAGCGCCCCATGACGCAACCGGCTGATCCCCGTCCGGCCTCATCCGCCCTGACGCTCGGCGAGCGTGTCGCCGAGCAATTACGACGCAAGATCACACAGGGCGAATTCGGTCCCGGACAACGCCTGTCGGAGCAGGCGCTCAGCGACGATCTGGCCATTTCCCGCAACACGCTGCGCGAGGTCTTCCGGGTGCTGACCAAGGACGGCCTGCTCAAGCACGTTCCCAATCGCGGTGTGTTCGTGGCGGTGCCGAGCATCGCCTCCATCATCGACATCTATCGCGTCCGGCGCCTGATCGAATGTCAGGCCCTCGCCCAGGCCTATCCGCGCCACCCTGCCAAGAAGCGCATGCGCGATGCCTTCGAGGAAGCCCTGCGCTGCCGGGCGGTGGAGGATTGGCCCGGGGTGGGCACGGCCAACATGGCCTTTCATATGGCTGTGGTGGAACTGGCCGACAGCGAAAGGCTGAACCTGCTCTTCGCCCAGGTTCTGGCGGAGCTGCGGCTCGCCTTCGGCATGTTGCAGGATGCCGAATTCCTGCACGCTCCCTTCGTCGACAGGAACCTCGCCATTCTAGAGTTGGCCGAAGCGGGGCAGTTCGACAGGGCGGCCGCCATGCTCGGCGACTATCTCATCCATTCCGAACGCCTGGTCCTCGCCGTCTATGCGCGGCGCATGGCGGATGGCAGCATCGGGGAATTGTAAGGCGCCCGGTCCTCGATGGACCGTGTCAGCGCCTGACGCCCAGCCTGACCAGCACTTCGGGCGGTATCTTGAGCTCGCGGATGACACCGCCATGGGAGGCCATGCCCATCAACTCCCGCTGGATGAAATAGCCATAGACCGCGTCGACGGCATCGGCGAGCAGGCGGGAGCGGCCGGGGTCCTCTGGCGCCGCCGCATGCAGGGCGGCCATGGCCTGGCCGGCGGCCTCGCCCGCCCGTTCCAGCGAAGCGGCCTTCTCCACGCGGATCTCGGCGCCGAGGACGTCGAGGGCCGTGCGGGCGGTGGCAGGGGAGAAATTCTGAGGCAGGCGGACGCTCATGCCGGCATACTGCCGCCGCCTGGAACGCTTGTCGATATCGTCTTCGCGCGAAGCCTGGCCGCGGCTACAGCGCTGCGGCCACCGCACGACCCGCCTGCCGCCCGCTGAACAGGCAGCCGCCGAGAAAGGAACCTTCCAGCGCCCGATAGCCATGCATGCCGCCACCGCCGAAGCCGGCGGCCTCGCCTATGGCGTAGAGGCCGGGTAGGGGAGCAAGGTCCCCGCCGAAGACCCGGCCCTCGAGGTCGGTTTCCAGGCCGCCCAGCGTCTTGCGCGTGAGGATGTTGAGCTTGACCGCGATCAGCGGTCCATGGGCAGGATCGAGCAAAGCGTGGGGCCGCGCCGTGCGGATCAGCCGGTCGCCGAGATAATGGCGGGCATTGCGGATGGCCATGATCTGGCCGTCCTTGCCGAAGCCATTGGCAAGGTCGCGGTCGCGTGCCTCGATCAAGTGCCGTATCGCGGCAGGGTCGAGCAGGGGCCCCTGCGCCAGGGCATTCATGCCGGCGACGAGACGTTCCAGATCCTCTGCCACCACGAAGTCGGCGCCATGCTGCTTGAAGGCTTCCACCGGCCCGGTCGCCCGCCGGCCGATGGCGCGTCGCAGCGTCAATTTCCAGTCGCGGCCGGTGAGGTCGGGATTCTGCTCCGAGCCCGAGAGTGCAAATTCCTTGCGGATGATGCTCTGGGTCAGGATGAACCAGCTATGGTCGAAGCCGGTGGCGCGCAGATGAGCCAGCGTTCCCAGCGTGTCGAAGCCCGGATAGAGCGGGCCGGGCAGGCGATTGCCCCGGGCATCGAGCCAGAGCGGGGAGGGGCCGGGCAGGATGCGGATGCCGTGCCCAGGCCAGATCGGATCCCAGTTCCTGACGCCTTCGACATAGTGCCACATGCGGTCACGATTGATCAGTCGCGCTCCTGCCTGTGCCGCAATGGCCAGCATGCGCCCGTCGACATAGGCGGGGACGCCGGTGACCATCGTCTCCGGCGGTTGGCCGAGCCGCTGCGGCCAATGGCGGCGCACCAGCTCGAGGTCGCCGCCGATGCCGCCGCTGGCGACGATCGTCACCGGCGCGGCCAGGGAAAAGTGACCCACGACCTCGCGCGAGGTGGCGACCCCGCGCGGCGCATCGCTGGGCGCGAGCAGGCTCCCCTCCACACCGGTGATCGCCCCGCCGGCGTGGATCAGGCCGTCGACGCGGTGGCGGAACCGCAGCGCGAGCCGGCCTTCCGCCTCGGCTGCCAAGGCGAGCCGTTCGAACGGCTCGACCA
This sequence comes from Labrys sp. E2SS-1L, assembly GCF_057073705.1. Taxonomy (NCBI): domain Bacteria; kingdom Pseudomonadati; phylum Pseudomonadota; class Alphaproteobacteria; order Hyphomicrobiales; family Xanthobacteraceae; genus Labrys; species Labrys sp. E2SS-1L. The sequence goes on from NZ_CP172712.1 coordinate 2,196,733, forward strand.
CGCCCGGGCCGGTGCCCCAGGTGAGGTGGAAGCGCGGCACCGAATTGCCCGGGCCGCCGGCGCTGCCGCCACCCCGCTCGGCCCAGCCGACGACGGGGAAGATCCGATGCCCCATGGCGCGCAGCCAGGCGCGTTTCTCGCCGGCGGCGAAGGCGAGATAGGCCTCCGCCCAGCGTCGCGGCCAGTAATCCTCCTCGCGGTCGAAGCCGGCCGTGCCAAGCCAATCCTGCAAGGCGAGTTCGAAACTATCCTTGATGCCGAGGCGTCGCTGCTCGGGGCTGTCGACCAAAAAGAGCCCGCCGAGCGACCAGAAAGCCTGGCCGCCCAGATTCTGGCGAGGCTCCTGGTCGAGCAGGATGACCCGCTTGCCAGCGGCGGTGAGCTCGGTGGCCGCGACCAGCCCGGCCAGGCCCGCCCCGACGACAATGGCATCCGCGTCGGCCATGGCCCCTCCCGCGACTCGCGATGTCAGGCATCATGCAATGAATACCGCAGCGGCAGAACCCGGTGAATGTGACGATCGCGACACGGGCATGATGCAGAAATTGCGCGTGGGTGCGATGTCGTCCCCGCCTGCGGCATCTTGCCCGGGCGGCGTTCAGCGACTAAGTCGGTTTCATGGCCGATGCGAATGGGACATTGTCGAAGCTGCGCGCAGGATTTTCGCGCCAGAGCCTCAAGACGAAGGTGCTGACCGGCATCGGCGGGTTTGCAGCCGCCGCGATTTCGCTGGGCGCCTCGCTCTATCAGCTGCGCAATCCCGACCAAGTGCCGAACAGGGCGGCAGGACAGACGATCGAGGCGGGGCGCTGGCTCGTCACGCCGAACGCGGCCGCCCCGGCCTCGGTGCTGCCGGATGGCCGCCCGGTCAAGGCCGGCCGCCGCGCGGTGGTGCTCGAACTCACGCTTGCCAACCGCACCGAAGGCACCTCCAATGCCGTAACCGGTATCCTGAAGCTCACCAATGTCGCTGGCGCCGAGGGGCCTGATTTCTACCTCGTCCGGGACAGGGAGCGGCTGATGGCGCTCCAGCCCCGCCTGCCGGAGCGTCTGCAGGCCGTCTGGACCCTGCCGGCCGATGCTGCATTGCCCAAGACGCTGGAGCTCACCGTCGCCGGTGTGACCTTCAAGCCCAAGGACAATCTCTATGGAGCGCCGGGCTGGTTCAATCCGCATGATGTTGCGCGCGTGAGCGTGCCTCTCGATGCCGCTGGGGCTCCCGGATGAAGAATGCCGCCATCACCGTGATGATCGTGCTGACGGGCATCGTCCTGCTGGCGCTGCTGCGTTGGACGACACCTGGCTATGCCGTTCTCACCGGGCCGATCGAGACGACGGGCAGACAGGGAGCACCTGCTCAAACCGCCGGGTTCAACCTGAAAGTCGACAAGCTCATCCTCTCGGAACTGCTGGTCTTCCAGCGCTATGGCAAGAAGGTCGAACGCAGCACCGGCGGCGTCTGGGCCGTGGTAACGGCGGATGCGTCCGCCACCAATCGCACACTCATGCTGGCGGGCGTTTCGCTTCGTGGGGCCAGCGGACGGACCTATATGCAGAGCCCGCGGGTGGACGGCATGTCCCAATTGCTGTCCGGCAGGGAGTTGCAGCCGGGCCTGCAGCAGCAGGGCCTCTTCATATTCGAGCTGCCGGCCGACGAACTCGCAGGCGCAGAATTGGTGGTTTCGCGGGAGGCCTTTCCGCGGCTTACAGCCCAGCTCGCCATCTCCCTCAACGAAGGTTCTGCCATCCGTCGCACCGTCCTGGAGATCGGCCGTGACCCCCTCTGAACAGGCACTCCCGGAAAGCCGGCCCGCCACGCGCTGGTACTGGCGCAGCCTGATCGCGATACCCGTGCTCCTGCTGGCCGTCTTTGCCTTCGGTGCCCGGGTCGACATCCTGGACTATGTCGCCTCGCACGAACTGCGCATCGCCACGGTCAAGCCTGGCGAGGCTGCCCCTTATGCACGTGCCGACTGGTCGCTCGTTTCGGCCCAGTTCGTCGATGGCGGCGAGGGTACGCGCCTGCCCTTGTCGAAGGACCGCAAGCTTCTCATCGTCCGCCTCAAGGCGGTGCCCGAGGGGAGGGTCGTCGATGAGGCACAGCGGCAGGCCATCTGGCTGGGCTGCAGCCTGACCCTGCTCGATGGGCAGGGGCAGCGCTGGAGCCCGTTGTCCTTCGTGTTGTCCCGCGACATCAGCCGTGCACTGGAGCCGAAGTCAACGCCCGTGGCGGGATGTTTCGAGGCCGCCCGTTCCATCGGCCTCGATGGCCAGCCGACGCTGGTCGAGGAGAAGTTCCTGCTTCCGTCCGAGGCCGCTTCGGACCTTTCCGTGCGGCTTTCCTTCCGTTCGGCCCTGCCGGACGCCCTCAGCTTCCAACTGGAACCGCGCTGATCGGCCGGCGCGCGCTGCGCCATTGCCGGCCCTGGGAAAAGCCCGTTTCCAGTCCAGCGGCGAGCAACGTGATCTTCAGGGGCATGATCAGGGCGCCGCTGCCGGGTGCGCTCGGACTGCCCAGCAGGATGGAGAGGCCGTGGGCGATGATCTGCCACAGGCCGATCTCATGAGGACCGATCAGGCGGGCGGCGCCGTACCAGGCCCAGGCCGAGCCCCAGTCCAGGAGACGGAAGGCGACGAGAACGACGACGATCAGGCTGAGACCCGTGCCGAAAGTCAGGCCGAGGCCCTCCGCCAGCGCACGATAACGCCTGGCCGTACCGGCCACGAAATGGGCGAGAAAATCGCGCAGGAATTTGGGTAATCCGTCCCAGCGTGCGATCGCCCTGCTCCAGCGGCCCTGTACGGACGCCCCCGCCCGTCCGATGTCATAGCCGTAGACCAGCGCCGCCAGGGTCAGCCAGACGGCGGGATAGAGCGCGTAGGAGAACAGGGCCGACAGCATGTCCCACCAGGAGGCGGACGCAGCCTCGACCGGCGGGGCGATGCTTGCCGCGCGAGCGGCCGGCAACAGCGAGGGGTTCAGGAACTCCGGCAGGCCGGCAATCCAGGCCATGATCTTGTCATGCCAGTTCTGCAGCACATAGAGCGCGATAAAGGCCCAATTGGCCTCGCACACCACGATCAGGAAAGGCCAGAGCACGCGCTTGGAGCGCTTGTGCATATATTTGGCACCCAGCCTCACCAGCCAGGCAATCGCCACCAGCAACAGCAGCAGCCCGCCTCCGCTGACTTCGAGAATGCGGGCATTCTCGCCAAAGGGAGTCAGATCGAGGGCAAGCTTGGAATATTCGCGTACGGTATCGCCGAGAAAGCCCCAGGCGGCATAGAAGGCGAAGAACGGCACCAGGGCCAGGGACAACGCCATGGTGAAGCCGGTGGGCCCACTCTCCCGAGGCGGGCTCTCCGGTGATTCGGCAGCCCTTGCCGCCGCCTGCAGCGCCGGCAATCCAGGCCGAACGAGTTCGAACAGGGCGACGATCACCACCAGCTTGACCAGAACCACCAGGGTGAGCGTCGAGAGGCCAGCCAGGCGATTGAGGAAGCCGATGCGCACGGCGATCTCGGTCAGCACGTCCTCGGCCAGCATGCCGATCAGCCAGATTGCCATCAATTGCGGCCAGTAGCGTCGGAGCAGGACCATCCAGGTGGGAAGGAGACGGGTGAGCGCCGACAATGTGCTGGAGGCCTTCTGCTGTTGGCAGCGCGGTTGCGGCGCCGGATTTGAGTGCGGACCATAGCAATCGAAAGTACGATGGACCAGATGAGAGGCAGGTCGATCGTTCCTCCAGGGAGAGATCTTCGCCGTTCTCGGGCTGCAACCTCCGGCTTCGGCACTAAATCGCCGCATTCCGGAGGAGAAGATAGGGGTGAATCACCGGGGCTCCGGTCGAAATGCCGCCTATGAGCCAATTCCGCGAAAAGGCGCTGCAGGTGCCCCGTCATGGGCATACCGCGTCCCGGCTGTCGAAAGGAGAGATCCCTTGACGTCTCGGATTGAAGATTATGCCCTCATCGGCGATTGTGAAACGGCGGCCCTGGTGTCACGCGACGGGTCCATCGATTGGCTGTGCTTTCCCCGTTTCGATTCGCCCGCCAGTTTCGCGGCCCTGCTCGGCACGCCGGAGAACGGGCGCTGGCGCATTGCCGCCACCGACAGGAAGGCGCGGATCAGTCGTCGCTATCGGCCCGACACCCTCATCCTGGAGACGACCTACGAAACGGATGAGGGTGTCGCCACCCTGATCGATTTCATGCCGCTGCGCGACGGCACCAACGACCTCATCCGGCTGGTGGTGGGCCGGAAGGGCACCGTCGCCTTCAGCACCGATTTCGTGGTGCGCTTCGACTATGGCCGCACCGTGCCCTGGGTCACGAGGGCCGATGACGGCACCATCACGGCGGTGGCAGGACCGGATCGGCTGATTCTCTCGACGCCTGTACCTCTGGAGGGCGAGGACCTGCACACCGCAGGTTCGTTCAAGGTCAGCGCCGGCGAGCAGGTGCCGTTCGTGCTGACCTATGGCCCTTCCACGACGCCACGGCCGACCCAACCCGATGTCCAGGCCGCGCTGGCGAATACGGAAAGCTATTGGCGCGACTTTGCCGCGCGCTGTCCATCCGTCGGCCCCTGGACCGATGTCGTCAAACGCTCGCTGATCACCCTGAAGGCGCTCACCTATATGCCGACGGGCGGCATCGTGGCCGCCGCCACCACCTCGCTGCCCGAACAGATCGGTGGTCCGCGCAACTGGGATTATCGCTATTGCTGGCTGCGTGATGCCACCATGACGCTGCAGGCCTTCATGAAGCTCGGCTATTACGAGGAGGCGTCCGCCTGGCGCGAATGGCTGATGCGGGCCATCGCCGGGGCTCCCGAGCAGATGCAGATCATGTATGGCCTGTCGGGTGAGCGCAATCTCCTGGAATGGGAGCCCCATTGGCTCAGCGGCTATGAGGGATCGCGGCCGGTGCGGATCGGCAATGCCGCTGCCGAGCAATTCCAGCTCGATGTCTATGGCGAGGTTGCCGATGCCATGATGCAGGCCGCTGCCGGCGGCCTGCAGCGCCATCCCCGCACGCGGGCGCTCAGCGAAGTCATCATGAACTTCCTCGAAACCGCCTGGCGCCGTCCCGACGAGGGGATCTGGGAGGTGCGCGGCGGAGCGCAGCATTTCACCCATTCCAAGGTGATGGCCTGGGTGGCCTTCCACCGTGCCGCCAACATGGCCATCAAGTCCGGGGACAGGCCCGCCTTTGCCGAGCGCTGCCAGCGCGTGGCCGACGAGATCCATGACGATGTCTGCCGCAAGGCCTTCGACGCGGATCTCGGCAGTTTCGTGCAGTCCTATGGCTCGAAGACGATCGACGCCAGCCTGCTGCAAATCCCGCTTGTCGGCTTCCTGCCGGCGGACGATCCCCGGGTGATCGGCACAGTCAGGGCGGTCGAGACCATGCTGATGCGCGATGGCTTTCTGCTGCGCTACAACACGGACCATGTCGATGACGGCCTGCCGCCGGGCGAGGGAGCCTTCCTGGTCTGCACCTTCTGGCTGGCGGATGTCTATGTGCTACAGGGCCGCGAGGACGACGCGCGGCGTCTCTATGAGCGGCTGGTGGGCCTTTGCAACGATGTGGGACTGCTGTCGGAGGAATATGATCCGATCGCGGAGCGCATGCTCGGCAATTTCCCACAGGCCTTCAGCCATATCGGGCTGATCAACACCGCCCTCAATCTGGCGCGGCAGACCGGCCCCGCCGAGGAGAGGGTCGAGGCGAGCGGCCAGTCGGTGGCGCAGGCGGATGCCGTCTGATCGTCGCTGGCGAGCGTCCGGCCGAGGGGATGGACTACGATCGCCAGCTGATTCTCGCCGGCACCGATCGGCTGTTCCACAGAGGGGCTCGGCATGTTGCATCACATTTCCTTCGGCGTCGCGGAGATCCGGCGCTCCGCCGCATTCTACGACGCCGTGCTGGGGACCCTCGGCTATGTGCGCGTGTGGGAGGATCTGCAGCCTGACGATCCGGATCAGGCGGTAGGCTACGGGTTGCCCGGCGGCGGCGACAAGTTCACGATCAAGTTGAGGCGCGAACAGGCACGGTCTCCCGGCGCCGGTTTCCATCTGGCCTTTGCCGCACCCAGCCGGCAGGCGGTTTCGCAGTTTCACGAGGCGGCTCTCGCGCGCGGCGGTGCCGACAATGGCGCACCCGGCCTTCGCGCCCATTATGGCCCGACCTATTTTGCCGCATTCGTAATCGATCCGGATGGCCATCACATCGAAGCCGTCTGTAAATCCGAGAGATAGGCTCATCAGCTGCCGCGTTGCAGAGAAGGGGCTTGACAGGTGAGGTGATTAGGTAGATCGGTCTACCTAATCACGGAGCGAGGATCATGACGGACCGCATGCCAGCCAGGGAGCGTCTGCTGAAGGCAGCGGCGGAACTGTTCTACAGTGAAGGGGTCGGCGCCACCGGTATCGACGCCATCACGGCGCGGGCCGGGGTGGCCAAGATGAGCCTTTACAATAATTTCTCGTCCAAGGCCGATCTGGTGAATGCCTATATCCAGGGCAGGCGCACCGAATGGCAGGCGATCTATCAGGAGCGCCTCAAGAGCGCGGCAACGCCGCAGGAGCGGGTGCTGGCGATCTTCGATTCCTATCTGGATCATGCCGAGGCCGCCTATGACTGGGGCTTTCGCGGTTGTGGGCTGCTTAACGCCGCGGCGGAACTTCCGGTGGGTGATCCGGGCCGTGCGTCGGTCGCCTCGCAAAAGGAGGAAGTCGAGCGCCTGTTCAGGGCCTATCTCGGCGAGATGCGGCCGGAGGCGGGTACGGCGATCGTCGAAACTGCCGAACATCTTTCCTTCCTGCTCGAAGGCGCCATGTCGCGTGCCGGGCTGGATGGGCATGACGGTCGCCTGAAGACCGCACGCAGGATTGCCGCCTCGATCCTGGAGCGGTTCTGAGACCGGATGTCGATCCCATGAGTGAAGCCCTCAGCACGCCCTCTCCCCGGGAAAGCAAGATTGTGTCGATCGCCGCGCTGCTCATGCTCGAAGCCGCATTGGTGATCTCATGGAGCGCCGGGTTCGTCGGCATCCGGTTTGCGATCGATCATGCCCCGATCTTCCTGATCCTGCTGTGGCGCAGCCTGGTCTCCGGCCTGGTCCTGCTGCCCTTCGCGCTCACTATTGGACCATCGCTGCGCTGGAAGGATGTCCTGCCGCAGATATGGTTCGGCGCGCTGGCGATGTCCGGCTACCTTGCCGGCTTCGCTTTGGCGATCGTCTTCGGCGTGCCGACCGGCCTCGTCGCCTTGATTGCCGACATGCTGCCCCTGGCCGTGGCCATCCTGTCCTGGCCGGTGCTGGGGCAGGCCTTGAGTGCGCGCCAGTGGCTTGGTTCATTCCTCGGCCTGGCAGGCGTCCTGATCGCCTCGGGCTGGTCTTTAGACATGGGTCATGTCCCGCTTTGGGCCTATGGCCTGCCCGTACTCGGCACGCTGTCGCTGGCCCTGGCGACCTTGCTGCAGAAGCGCAGCCCCGCCGGCGCCATGCCCGTGCATCAGAGCCTGTGCATCCAGTGCCTGTCCGCTTCGGCGATCTTCGCCCTGTTCGCCTGGCATGAGGGCGGCGTCCTGCCCGTTCTCGACAGGGGTTTTATCGGCGGCATCCTCTGGCTGGTCTTCGTGGCGACCTTCGGCGCCTGGAGCCTCTATTATATCGCCCTGCGCAAATCCTCACCCACCCGCGTCACCTCGGTGCTGTATCTCAGCCCCCCAGTGACGATGATCTGGGCCTGGCTGATGTTCGGTGAGCCGCTGTCCTGGGCCATGGCGGTGGGCCTGGTGGTTTCCCTGGCGGGGATCGTCATCGTCGCGCGGTCACCGGCCGTCGTAGCGGGCCGTACCCGCAATCCCTGAGCGGTGCATCATTTGATCAGCCAGGCGAAGGCCCTGGCGAGGAAAGCCTGGCCGTCCCCTGTTACGGGCTCGCCATGCGCCATCAGCACCTTCTCGGTCGGCCACGCCAGGATGTGCCTGATCGCCTCGCGCGCGGCTGGCCGGTTCACGAAGGCCATGCGGAACTTGCGGGGCACCGATGGCTCGGGGGCGACCATGAGGTCGAGTTTCGCCACCACTGCCCGCCAGCCCTCGAACCAGGCGGCGTCGAAATGCTGGATGAGATCGGTGAACAGCGTCGTCCGGCTCGGGCGATGGAAGAACACCGCCTCGGTGGTGATCAGATTGCCCGGCACGAGGACATGGTCGAGGTCATCGGCCCAGGCCGGGATGGGCGCCTCGCCGAGATCGAGGTCAAAGCGGATCTCCTTGCGCTTGGCCCTGAGGCCGGGCGGCGCATAGACGCTGGCGCCGGGATAGGCGCGCTGCCAATCGCCCAGAAAGAGGTGATGAAGCGAATTGGGCGGCACCAGGCAGCGCACCGCGCCCAGTGCGTCGACCTGCGCCCGCAGATCCTGCGACAAGGCGATCGGGGACCAGGCGAGGAGATCACCGCCGGATAGCCGGATGATGGCCATGCGGGTGGGGTAGTGAAAGCCGGCCACCGAGGTGGTCGGGCCATCCGCAATCCAGATCTCGTCGCCGAAATTCTTCAGCATTGCCGATCTTCCCGCGGTCTGCCGGGTTCCGTTCGATCGCCTGCTCAGGACGCCGTAATGCGTCGGTGTACGCCGTCGAGGCTCTCGGCGAAAGCCTCGAAGAGCTTGCGATCGGTCAGCTCGCGCAGGACCTGTTCGTTGATGCCGCCACGTGTCGCATATTCCTGTGCCAGATGCATGAAATCGGCGTCGGGCGCCGCCTCCGGCGCCTGCGCCAAGGCCCTGAACAGAGCAGTGACATAGCCGCGCGCCGTCGGATCGGCAACGCCATGGCCCTGCAGCCAGCCGTGAAGGGTGTCGAGATATTTGAAATAGGTGGCGAATGTCGCGGTGGCGACGCTCAGCGCATCGAACTCGGTAGCATCCTTCACCGCAAAGGCCTTGCCGAACCGGCCGAAGAAGGCCACGACGTCGGGATCGGGCGGATAGATGATCGTCGGCCCCTGCCTTTGGGCGACCATCGGCATCGGCAGTGCCTTGGTGACGCGCTCGGCGGGAGAGACCAGGGCGACGATCTCTTCGAGAGACAGGGTGGCGATCAGGCTGATGATGCGATGGTCCGGGCGAAACCGCAGGCCCGGCAGCACGTCATGGGCGATCTGCGGCCGGACGGCCAGCATGATCGTGTCGCAGGCATCGAGAACGGCCTGGTTGTCGGCCGCGATCCGAACATCGGCAAAGCGCGATGCGAGGTCGGCGGCAATAGCTTCGTTGCGCGGCGACAGCACAACCGGCACGTCGTTGTCGGCCACCGATTTGAGGCCGGTCACGATCGCCGATGTCAGCGCACCCGTCCCGATGAAGCCGAGTTTCATGGCGCGGCCTGTGCCGTCATCTGCCGGGCGATACGGCTATCCTCGTTCATGCGCGCGACCAGAGCCTCTATCGAGCTGAATTTCTGCTCGCCGCGGATATAGCCGACAAAGGCGACCTCGATTTCCTTGCCATAGAGATCGCCGGCATAGTCGAACACGAAGGTTTCCAGCAAAGGCGGGCCATTGTCGAAGGTCGGGCGGCGGCCGAAACTGGCGACACCGGCATGCACGATGCCGTCGATCACCGCACGCACGGCGTAGATGCCGAGGGCGAGGCCGCATTGCGGATCGAGCGCCATGTTCGCCGTGGGAAAGCCGAGTTCGCGGCCACGCTTCTCGCCGTGGACGACGGTGCCCAGCACTGACCATTCATGGCCGAGCAGGCGATTGGCGCGCGTGATGTCGCCCGCCGCCAGGGCGCGGCGAATGGCCGAGGAGGACACGGCCTCGCCGCTCTCGCGTGTCGGTGCCACGATGGCGATGTCGAGGCCAAGCGCACGGCCATGCTGCACCAGGAATTCGGGTGTGCCGCGGCGGTCCTTGCCGAAATGAAAATCATAGCCGACGGCGACGGCATGGGCGCCGAGTCGCCGCACCACGAGTTCCTCCAGGAATTCCTCCGCCGTCATGCCGGCAAGCGCCCGGTCGAAGGTGAGGGTGACCAGCGCGTCGAGGCCGGCCTTTTGCAGGAGGCGGGCCTTCAAGGCAGGCGGCGTCAGCCGGAACAGGGGCTCGTCCGGCCGGAACAGGCTGCGCGGATGCGGCTCGAAGCTGAGGGCGACGGCCGGGCGCGACCGATGATGCGGTCCCGGCTGCGAGCCCCTGGCGAGAGCCTCGGCCGCATCGATCACCGCCAGGTGACCGCGATGCACGCCGTCGAAATTGCCGATCGCGATGGCGGCACCGGCAAGATGGGCGGGCAGGGTGACGGGATCGAGAAACTGCTCGAAGGCCATGATGTCTACCAGATCAGCCGCGGCATGACCGCGTCGGGAATGACGCCCTTGTCGGCAAGGAAGGCAGAAAGCGCCTCGGGGTCGACGCCGTCGCCCTCATGGCCGGCCTCGAGGGCATGGATACCGCCGGAGATGAACAGCGCGCCGCACCCGATGGCGGCCGCGCCGGCGAGATCGGTTCGCACCGAATCGCCGATGGCCAGGGTCCGCTCGGAGGATGTCGGCTTGCCGCGGAGCGAGGCGGCTGTCTCGAAGGCCGCGTCGTAGATCGGCTTGTAGGGCTTGCCGCAGATGGCCACCTCGCCGCCAATGGCGCGATAGGCTTCTGCCAGAGCCCCGGCGCAATAGATGATGGTGCCGCCGCGATCGACGATGAGATCGGGATTGGCGCAGATCATCGGTACGTCGCGCGCCTTGAAGCCGGCCAGCATGTCCCTGTAGGTCTCCGGCGTCTCCGTGGTGTCGTCGAACAGGCCGGTGCAGACGACCACTTCGGCCTCCTCGGGCGTATCGGCGAAGCGGATGCCGAGGCCGTCATAGAGCGGTCGGTCGCGATCGGGGCCGAGATGGAAGACCTTTTTTGCCGCCACGGCGGCGATCTGTGCCCGTGTCACGTCCCCCGACGTGACGATGGCGTCCCAGCATTCGCGCGGCAGGCCGAGCCGGTCGAGCTGCGGCATCACCGACTGGGCCGGCCGCGGTGCGTTGGAGACCAGCACCGCAACGCCGCCCTGCCGGCGATAGGCGATGAGGGCGTCGGCAACACCGTCGAACACCCTGTGGCCGTTGTGGATGACGCCCCAGATGTCGCAGAAGATCAGGTCATAGGCGCTGGCAATCTCGCGAAAGCCATGGATGAGACGGGGCGAGGAAGCCAAGGCGGGGCCTTTCCGGTCGAAGGGGGTAAGCGGTACGGGATGATGGTGCCTTTCACATAAGCCCTCAGGGCCGGGCTGGGAAGAGACAAGGGAGCGGGGGCGTCGAAAGGGGCCGGAAAGAGCGCCACCGCCTTCTCCCCTTGCGGGAGAAGGTGTGCCGAAGGGACGGATGAGGGGAGATACGCAACCTGGTCGGGAAATCGCTGCACCCCTCATCCCCCTGCCGGGACCTCTAGCCAACTCCTTCGGAGTTGGCGACACCCGCAAGGGGAGAAGGAACCTGACTTATCCCCGCTCCAGCAGCTCGCCCAATTTCCGTTTCAGTTCCTCCTTTGCCGGCCTGGCGAGGCGGAAGACCACGCTGGAGCGGGCGAAATCGAGGGCACGGATGCTACCGACATTGGGACGGATCAGGATGTCGGGACGATAATGGGCCGCCTTGGCATCGACGATCGCGGCCTGCATGATCTGCAGGGCCCCGAACATCGCCTCGAAGGTGCCGGGCATGTCGGTTTCGGCGGCGATGGTCGCGGCGCCCGAGACGTCGATGCCGACGAGAATGTCGGCCTTGCCGGTGAGGTGGTCGAGCGGCAGCGGGTTGACGGTGGCACCATCGACCAGCACCTGGCCGTCGATGCGCACCGGCCTGAAGGCGCCGGGGATCGCCATGGAGGCAGCGACGGCCTGGCGCAGCGGGCCGGCCGTGAAGGCCCGCTCACGGCGGCCATAATAGTCGGTGGCCACGATGGTGAGCGGGATGGCAAGGTCGGCAAAGGCCTGGGGCACGGCCTCGGGCAGGAAGGCGTCGCAAAAGACCTCGGCATCGATCATCACCGGATTGCCGAGGCCGGAAAACAGGTCTGCCAGCCGCCCGCTGCGCGCTGCCATCAGCTTGTTGCGCATGCCGCGCCGATCGGCGAGCATGGCCAGCGTATAGGCATGGAGCTCGGCAGCCGAGAGGCCGGCGGCATAGGCAGCGGCATAGATCGCTCCCATCGAGGTGCCGGCCATGGCAACCGGCCGGATGCCGAGCTCGTCGAAGACTTCCAGCATCGGGATGTGGGCGAGGCCGCGAGCCCCGCCGCCGCCAAGGGCCAAGGCCACGGTCTTGCTCGAACGCGTGACCGCCGGCGTCATGGCTCAGGCCTTGCCGATGGCACGCCAGCCGATGTCGCGGCGGCTGAAGCCTTCGGGCCAGTCGACGAGATCGACGGCCTCATAGGCCCGCTTCTGTGCCTCCGCGACGGTCTTGCCGCTGGCGGTGATGCCGAGCACGCGCCCGCCATTGGCGAGGATATGGTCGCCCGAGCGTTTGGTGCCGGCATGAAAGACCAATACGTCGTCGAGCGAAGCCGCCTTGGCGAGATCCCGGATTTCCGAGCCGCGCTGGAAACTGCCGGGATAGCCCTTGGTCGCCATCACCACGCAGAGCGCCGCATCGTTCTTCCAGCGCAGCGAGATGGTGGAGAGCACGCCGTCGGCCGAGGCGATCAGGGCCGGCAACAGGTCCGAGCGCAGCCGCGGCATCAGCACCTGCGTTTCCGGATCGCCGAAGCGGACGTTGTACTCGATCAGCTCAGGGCCATCCTTGGTGATCATCAGGCCGGCGAAGAGCACGCCCTTGAACGGCGTGCCGCGGGCGGCCATGGCCCGCACGGTAGGGCGAATGATGGTTTCCATCACACGCTCTTCCATCTCCGGCGTCATGATGGGGGCCGGCGAATAGGCGCCCATGCCGCCGGTATTCGGGCCCTTGTCGCCATCGAAGACGCGCTTGTGGTCCTGCGCGGAGATGAGGGGAAGGGCGGTGGTGCCGTCGCACAGGGCGAAGAAGCTCGCCTCTTCGCCCTCCAGGAACTGTTCCACCACCACTTCGTGGCCGGCCTCGCCGACGCTGCCGGCGAAGATGGCGTCGACGGCAGCAAGGGCATCGTCCAGCGTCATCGCCACCACCACGCCCTTGCCGGCGGCCAGGCCATCGGCCTTGATCACGATCGGCGCGCCCTGTTCCTGGACATAGGCGCGCGCAGCAACAGCATCGGTAAAGCGCCGATAGGCGGCGGTCGGGATGGAAAATTCCTGGCACAGATCCTTGGTGTAGCCCTTGGAGCCTTCGAGCTGGGCGGCGGCCTTGCTGGGGCCGAAGGCCTTGATGCCGGCAGCGGCGAGATCGTCGACCAGGCCGGCGACCAGCGGTGCCTCGGGACCCACCACCACGAAGTCGATCTCGTTCTCGCGGCAGAAGGCGATCACCGCCTGATGGTCGGTCGGGTCGAGGGCGGCGCAGATGGCACACTCTTCCATGCCGGGATTGCCGGGCGCGGCATAGAGCCTCTCGCAGAGCGGGCTCGCCGATATCGCCCAGGCCAGGGCATGTTCGCGCCCGCCCGATCCGATCAGAAGAATGTTCATCGTCACCGCCTGCAGAAATTCCGTTGGCCGGACCTTTGCCCGATCAAGGGGCAGGATGCAATGTCGAAGCGCGTGGCGGGGAGGGCGGACATCTTGTCCGCTCTTGGAAACGCTGCGAAAATGCGGACAAGATGTCCGCGCTCCAAGGGCCGCCGCCGCCCTCAGCCGATGACGGTGTCCACCACCCACCAGCCAGGCCGACGCTCTGCAATCGCCTGTCTTGCTGCAACTGCCGCCTCGGCCGTTTCGAACAGGCCGAACACGGTGGCGCCCGAGCCCGACATGCGTGCGAGGCGGCAGGTGGGCTGGCCGCGCAAGACGGCGAGCGCCTCGCCGATGGCTGGGCGCAGCACAAGCGCCGTCGGTTCGAGATCGTTGCGTCCCCGATCGAGATGGCGGATCAGTGCCGTCGGGCTTTTCTCGCCTTCGATGGCCGCGGCCAGGGAAAGGTCGGGGGAAATGGCCGTCCCCGCGGGAAGGGCGAGGGCTCGGAAGACATCCGCTGTCGGCGTGGCAACACCCGGATTGAGCAGGACGGCGGGCAGAGGGGGCAGGGGAACCGGAGCTGACAGCGTTTCTCCTGCGTCGCGCATCCATCGACCCACCACTTGCAGGCAGACCGGCACGTCGGAGCCCGTGGCGCGGGCAGCGGCCAGGACTTTTTCGTCCGTTAACGGCAGCTCATTGGCGCGGGCGATGAGGCGCAGGGCAGCTGCGGCATCCGAGGAGCCGCCGCCGATGCCGGCTGCCGCCGGCAGGCGCTTGTCGAGCCGGAAATGCCCGAGTGTGAGGCCATCATGCCTCTCGGCGAGCGCCTTGGCTGCCTTGAGTACGAGATTGTCGGCGACCGCGCCGGCCTCCTTCGCGCGAGAACCATAGACTTCCAGGGAGAGGCCGGGGCCCGGCTCGAGACTGAGCTCGTCGGCGATATCGGCAAAGGCGACCAGGCTGTCGAGCAGATGAAAGCCGTCCGCTCGACGCCCCAGCACGGCCAAGGTCAGATTGACCTTGGCACGGGCTTTCTCGTTCAGCCACACAGGCGAGGCTCCCGCCCCGCCGGCCGCCGTGACGTCAGCCGCCATTGCTGTTGGACGGCGAGGCGGGCTTCACGGGTTCCGCCGGCTTGGGAGCATCGGCAGGTTTGGGAGCATCGGCGGGTTTAGGAGCATCGGCGGGTTTGGGCGCATCAGCAGGCTTAGCCGGATCGACGGGCTTGGGAGCCTCCACCGGCTTGGAGGTATCAGTCGGCTTGGAGGTATCAGCCGGCTTTGTTTCGCCTGCGGGCTGGGGAGCATCAGCAGGCTTGGTTTGGTCAGCCGGCTTGGGGGCTTCCGTTGGCTTGTCGGCATCGGCCGGCTTTTCGGGCTGTGCATCCGGCGTCTTCGGTGCGTCGGCGGGCTTTGCCTCGTCCGCGGGCTTGGGCGCATCCGGAGACTTGGCCACGTCACTGGCCTTGCTGGCGTCGGCCGAGGCCGTGTCCCGCATGCCGTCCTTCAGCTTCTGCTCGATTTTGGCCTTCTCGTCCGGCTCGGGCTTGGCATCGAGGGCATGGCGCCACTGGAAGGTCGCCTCCAGCTTGCGCCCGATCTTCCAATAGGCATCGCCGAGATGGTCGTTGATGGTGGGGTCGCTCGGCTTGAGAGAGACTGCGCGCTCGAGCTGCTCGACCGCCTCGTCATATTGGCCAAGCTTGTAATTGGCCCAGCCCAGGCTGTCGACGATATAGCCGTCATCCGGACGCTGATCGACGGCCTTCTTGATCATCTCCATGCCTTCCTGGAGATGCATGCCCTGGTCGATCCAGGAATAGCCCAGATAGTTCAGCACCGAGGGCTGATCGGGGAAGAGCTCCAGCGCCTTCTTGAAGTCGGCCTCGGCCTTGGGCCACTGCTTGATCCGCTCATAGGCGATACCGCGGTAATAGAAGGTGGCCCAGTCATTGCGGGTAGGCTTGCCGATCACGTCGACCGCCTGGGAGAACGCCACGGACGCCTCTTCCCAGCGCTTGCGCTGGTTGAAGATGCCGCCGAGCGAGATGATGGCGTCCAGATCCTGCGGATTGGCCGAAATGATCTTCTTCAGATGCGCCACGCCCTCATCGGTCTTGTCGAGCTCGTCCAGCGTGGTGGCAAGCTCGATTTCGGCGTTGCGCTTGAGTGGCGAGGAGGCGGGCACGCTCTTGAACAGGGTCTCGGCGGTCTGGGGCTGCTTGAGGTCGCTATAAAGTTCGGCGAGGCCGATCAGGGCCGTGGCATTGGCGGGCTCCAGATAGAGCGCCAGGCGATAGAACACCACGGCATAGTCGGCACCGCCCTGCTTGGCGATGCCGGCTGCGACCGAGACCAGGATATCGGCCGCACCCTGCTGGGCCGAGGTCACGGCCGGCCCGATGCGCTTGCCCGCCTTGATGTCGGCGATCAGTGCCGCGACGATCGGCTGGCGAGGCACCTTGGCCGAATAGGCTTCCAGCACCTTGAGCGCGTCGTCCTTCTTGCCGGCGCGTGCCAGTGCCCGGGCATAGGCGTCGACGATGGAGACGGCATTGGCATCGCGCTCATGAGCGTCCTTGAGCCGGGCGATCGCCTCATCGCGCATGCCGGCCATGTCGAGCATCATGCCGGTGGAGAAATTCTTGAAAGTGGAAAAGCCGTCATTGGACGAAATGTCGTCGCTGGCCACCACGCCTTTCTTGGTCTGGCCGGCGCCTGCATAGGTCCAGGTCGAAATCAGGGGCGTCGCCAGCTGCAGGATAGGCTTGTCGAGCGTGAAGGCGAGTTCGTCGCGGGCCTTGGTATAGTCCCGCCCCTTCAACGCCCGGATGCCGAGCACGAGATGGGCGATCGGGTTCTTCTTGTCGATCGCCACCACGCGCCGGGCGAAGGTGACGGCCTTGTCCATCTCGCCCGAGGTCAGCAAGGCGATGAAGGTGCGGTTGGTCAACTCCTGCCGAGCCTGTTCGTCCTTGAACAGACCGCTGCTCAGCGCCTTGGCATAGAAGGAGGCCGCATTGTCGTCGTCACGCACATTGGCAGCCAGCCTGCCAGCCAACAGGCTGCCTGAAGCGGAAGTCGGCCTGAATGGACGTTCGAGCGCCTTGGCTGCCAGTGCCGGCGCCATCAGGGTCGTCGAGAGGGCGATCGCCAACAAGGCGGCGGAAAAAGACGTGCGGGAAGACAGGGGCACAGGGAAGAAAACTCCGAATCAGCCGGCCGCCTCGACACAGGCGACGCAGTCGCGAATTATTCGCCGCTACCATGGCTGCTTTGAGGCGAGGGAACAACCCACCCTCCGCGCTAATCTGCCGATTTTGCCGGGCCGTTTGGCCCATCTCCAGTCGGCCGCCACCGGGCAGCAACCCTGGATAGCACCGGTGCCGGCAGGTATCGATCGCTCCTCCCGGAATGGCCCGGGATCGGTGCTTGACAAGCTGACGCTGGGATACGACCCCTTGGTGATGTCCGCTCCCGCCGCCTATGCGCCCCCCGTGCCCCATGTCGCTCGCGGGTCGGCTGCCTACCGTAAGATCAGTCTCGCTCTCTTCCTCGCCGGTTTCGGTACGTTCTCGCTGATCTATTGCGTGCAGCCCTTGCTGCCGTTGCTGGCCGAGGAATTCCATGTCGGTGCGGCGCAGAGTTCGCTCGCTCTCTCGCTGACCACCGGCGCGCTCGCCTTTGCCATCTTTGCGGCCGCCGCTGTTTCGGAGCGATTCGGCCGGCGTGAACTGATGTTCGCTTCAATCGGTCTTGCCAGCCTGCTCAATCTTGCCGTGGCTGTCACGCCGGGATGGCATGCTATCCTCGCCTTGCGTGCCGTCGAAGGGTTGGCCATTGGCGGTGTACCGGCCATCGCCATCGCCTATCTGGCCGAGGAGATCGAGCCCAATGGCCTGGGTTTTGCCATGGGGCTCTATATCGCCGGCACGGCGCTCGGCGGCATGGCGGGCCGGGTGCTGACCGGCATCCTCGCTGAATTCCTGACCTGGCGCCTTGCACTGGCGATCGTCGGTCTCGGTGGCCTCGTCCTGGCCCTCGGCTTCGTCCTGCTCCTGCCGCCCTCGCGGCATTTCACGCCGCGCAAGGGTTTCGATCTTCGCTATCACCTCAGGGCGTGGGCTTCGCATTTCGGCCGGGAGAGGCCCGGCGTTGTGCTGGCGAAGCCGCTCTTGTTCGCCATCGCCTTTTGCGGCTTCGGCAGTTTCGTGACCGTCTACAACTATGCCGGCTTCCGACTGATGGCGCCGCCCTTCGACCTCAGCCCGACACAGACAGGCCTGATCTTCACCGTCTATCTGTTCGGCACCGTCTCTTCCTCGCTCGGCGGCATGGCGGCCGACCGGTTGGGGCGGGCGCCGGTGCTGATCGCCGGTCTCCTGACCATGGCTGCCGGTATCGGCCTCACGCTCTCCTCGAGCCTCGCCGGCATCATCGCCGGCATCGCCGTGCTGACGGCGGGCCAGTTCGCCTGCCATGCGGTGGCGAGCGGCTGGGTCGGCCGGCTGGGCGGTGCGAGCAAAGGCCATGCCGCCTCGCTCTACATGCTCGCTTATTATCTCGGCGCCAGCATCGTGGGCTCGAGCGGCGGCTGGTTCTGGACCGTCGGGGGGTGGCCGGCCGTGGTCGGCTTCACGCTGGTGCTGATCGTACTCGCCATCGCATGCGCGGTGCGGCTGATGCGCTCTGGAGGTTGATGGGGGAGCCGTCGGTTCACAAGCACGCCTGCCTCGAGGCCGGATGCGCGAGACAGCGTCAGGCAAACAAAGGTGTCGACCCGTGCTCGATTGACGGCCATGTTCGGCACGATATGGACATGAGGCGAGCGGTTTTGCCGTCGCCATGTCGACGGCAGATCGAGCCGGGGGCGCCGGGGAGCGGGATCATGAACGCATATCGCCTGATGACCGTGGCTGCGGCGATGTCCCTGTGGCTGGCCGTGCCGGCGGCGGGGGCTCCGAAAGGTGGCTGCGCTTCGGATGACCCGGCCATCGCCATTCCGGCCTGCACCACCGCCATCAACCGCATTGCGGTGACGCCCGGCAGCCAGGCCACCGCCTATCTGCAGCGCGGGCGGGCCCATTACAGGCAGAAGCAGTATGGCCTGGCGATCAACGATCTCGGCGCCTCGATCCGGCATAACGACAAGAGTTATCTGGCCTATGTCTTCCGTGGCCTCAGCTATGCCGAGCTCGGCGACCACAATGCGGCGATCGACGATTACGACAAGGCCATCGCCATCAAGCCGGGATCGGCGGAAGTCTATTTCTACCGCGCCAATTCCCGCTCGGAGCAGGACGATATCGAAAATGCCATTGCCGATTATTCGCGTGCCGTCGATCTCGATCCGCGTATGGGGCCTGCTTTTGCCAATCGGGGCAATCTGCAGCAAAGGCTCGGCCGCCATGAGAAGGCCGTCGCCGACTATACCAAGGCGATCGCGCTGAAGCAGGGGCTCTCGCTGGTCTACAGCAATCGCGCCAATTCCTATGTCAACCTCAAGCGTTACGACCTTGCCATGGCCGATTTCGACAGGGCGATCGCGGCTGACAGCAGCAATTTCAATGCCTATAACAACCGCGCCAACCTGCACTACGCCAAGGGCGAGATCGACGAGGCCATCGCCGATGTCAGCAAGGCGATCGCCCTGAATCCCGGCATGGCGGAATTCCATTCGGGCCGCTGCGCGCTCTATCTGGCCAAGGGCGCGTTGCGGGAGGCCCTGGCGGATTGCGACACGGCCATCGCGGCGCGGCGCGACTATGCCGAGGCCTATCTCAATCGCGGACTGGCGCATTGGCGCCTCGAGGAGCGGGAAGCTGGCCTCTCCGACATGGAAATGGCCTTTTCGATCAATCCGAACCTGCCCAATGTCCAGCGCTATGTAACGCTTTTCCGTGCCTCGAAGGCGGTACAGCAGGCCGAAGCCGGCAAGAAGGACGCGCCCGCCTCCTCCCAGAAGGCAGCTGCCGAAGGATCGCGGCGGGTTGCGCTGGTCATCGGCAATTCACGCTATGCGGCCGTGTCGCAACTGCCCAATCCCCGGCGCGACGCCGACCTCGTCGCCGCGGCCCTGCGGACGGCTGGCGTGCAGGATGTCACGGTCGCCTACGATCTCGGACGCGCCGGCATCGTCGAAGCCCTGCGCTCCTTTTCCGCCAAGGCGGACGCCGCCGACTGGGCCATCCTCTATTATGCCGGCCACGGCATGGAGCTGGCGGGGCAGAATTATCTCATCCCCGTCGATGCAAGGCTGCAGTCCGATCGCGATGTCCCCGACGAAACCGTCAGCCTGCAGCGCGTCCTGTCGGCGTTGAGCGGGGCGCGGCGCCTGAAGCTGGTGCTGCTGGATGCCTGCCGCAACAATCCCTTTGCCGCGCAGATGACGATGACGGCCGCAACCCGCTCGGTGGGGCGTGGCCTTTCGCGGGTCGAGCCGTCGGGAGCGACGCTGGTGGTCTATTCGGCCAAGGAGGGCACGGTGGCCGAGGATGGCGACAGCCAGCACAGCGCCTTTGCCGAAGCCTTTGCCAGGCGGGTGGTGGAACCGGGGCTGGAGATCAACAAGGTGTTCCGCTTCGTGACCAGCGATGTGATGTCACGCACAGCAAACCGGCAGGAGCCCTTCGTCTATGGCTCGCTGCCGCCCGAGGATTTCATCTTCACCAGCGCGCAGAACCCGCCATCATCGGCAACGCCGTGACTCCGCCCGCGGCCTGCTGCGGGGCGAGGGCGGTTGGTGCTCAGGCCGCCTGATCGGGCCTCGCATCGGCGACGGGCAGGGGGGCGCCGGCGATGAAGACACGCTCGACCTCGAAATCCCCGTCTAGAACAACGATGTCGGCACGCTTGCCCGGCGCCAGGCTGCCGACCTCGCCGGCAATGCCGGTAAGCTCGGCCGGCGTCAGCGACGCCATGCGGATGACGGCGGGCAAATCCTGCTCGATGGCCTTCGCCATGGTCCGCACCATCCGGTCCATGCCATGCATCGAGCTTGCCAGGCTGCCGTCCTCGCCTCGGACGGAATGGCCATCACTCCAGACCCAGCTGCCGTCTGCCTGCGATCCGAAGCGGTATTGGCCCGGCGGCATGTCCATGGCGCGGTTCGCATCGGTGACGAGACAGCAGCGCCGAGGCCCGATCAGGCGGAAGGCGAAGCGCAGGAGATCGTCCGAGAGGTGGATGCCGTCGGCGATCACCTCGGTGCTCATCGCCGGGTTGGCGAGGACATACTGCTCCATGCCGGCCTGCATCGGCGTGCCGAAGCGCTTGCGCAGGGAGACGACCGAGCTCATGGCACACCAGAAATGGTCGACATGGCGCATGCCATGCGTGAAAGCCGCCTCGAGTTCATCCCAGCAGGCGTTGGAATGGCCGCAGGTGATGAAGCAGTCCCGTTCGCGGGCATGATCGAAGAAATCCAGGGCGCCGGGCAATTCGGAGGCGCAGGTGGCGATCTTGATGATTTCGCGGCCGAGGAAATATTCGTATTCCTCCCGCACCGGATCGCGCCGGCCTTCCGGTGCGTGGATGCCGACCTTGTCCGCCGCGAAATAGGGGCCGTAGAAGTGGATGCCGGCGATGCGGGCGCCGTCCGCGGGCGTCCACGAGGCCTGCACGTTTTCGCACGCTCTCACCATCACATCGAGCTGGGCAAAGGATCCCGTCGTCGTGGTCGGAAAGATCGAGGTCGTGCCGTGCCGGGCATGGGCGATATTGGTCCGCCGCACGGCTTCCACCGTGCCGTCCATATAGTCGGCGCCGGCGCCGCCATGCACGTGGATGTCGACGAAACCCGGCGACAGGTAGCGGCCGCTGAAATCGAGCAGTCCTTTGCCTTCATGCTCGCGAGCATGAGGCTCGATCGTGGCGATCCGGCCGTCCACGCAGCGGATGACGGCGTCTTCGTGAATGGCGTCTTCGAGGATGACATTCCCCTTCATGAGGAGCTCTTTCATGCTGGATCCATCGGCTGGTGCTGTGATAGGTGTTCATGTATCTACCGATATCGTCATAAACGTGCAATTGAGGAATCGTCATGCCGATCGAATCCACGCCTGACGAACGGCGGGCTTTCGTCCTGTCGCAGCTGGAGGCCAAGGGCAGGCTGTCGACGCAGGAGGTCTCGGCGCATTTCGAGGTATCCGAGGACACCATTCGGCGCGATTTCCGGGACATGGCGGCCGAAGGCCTGATCAAGCGCGTCCATGGCGCTGCCCTGCCGGTCTCGCCGGGAGGCTTGCCCTTCCAGGGGCGCTACAAGATCGCGGCGGCCTTGAAGACACGCCTGGCCCGGGCGGCGGCCGGGCTCGTGCTGCCGGATCAGGTGGTCGTCATCGACGGGGGCACCACCAATCTCGAAGTGGCCAGGCAGTTGCCCCGCGATCTCCGGGCGACCATCGTCACCAACAGTCCGCTGATTGCGAGCGCAACGACCGAGCATCCGCATCTGGAGGTCATTCTGCTCGGCGGCATCTTCGACAAGCGCAGCCAGATGGTGCTGGGTGCGCGCGTGCTCGACCAGCTTCACGCCATCAATGCCGATCTGTGCGTCATCGGCGTGCACGGCATCCACGAGGAGTTCGGGTTGACCACTGCCGGCTATGACGAGGCTGCGATCAAGGCGGCCATGATCAAGGCGGCTGCCGAGGTCGTCGCGGTGGCGACCCCGGATAAATTCGGCACCGTGGCGGCGCACCATTTCGCGGCACTGTCGTCGATCGATACGCTGGTCACCGAAGAGACGCCCCGTGCCCGCGACCTGCTGGAGAAGGGTGGCGTGAAGGCGATTTATGCCTGAGACGGGGCAAGTCGCACTGCCTTGGAGTCAGGCCTCGCTCCGCCTTTTCGACTGCCGGGAGGCTGTCGCCGCCGCACCCAGGGCACCGATGCCGGCGCCGATCAGCGCGCAATTGATGAGGATGCCGACGAGATCGGTGCGATTGGCGGACGCGATCGCCTGCGCCGCCTGCTCGGCACCGACGCCCCCGGTCCTCGCATCCATCATGGCGATCATGCCCGGCTCGCTGCATTTGGGCAGGAGCGTGTATTTGGCCTCGTCGCTGCCGCCATAGATCTTCTCGATGGCCTGCTCGCAGCGCAGCCGGTCGGCCGGGGAAACCCCGGGCGTGCCGAACTGCAGATAGAGGCCGACGCCGAGGAGAACGACCCCGAGGCCGGCGTAAAGAAGCGCCTTCACCCGCAAGCGCTCCGCTTACATGTTCGGATAGTTCGGGCCGCCGCCGCCCTCCGGCGTCACCCAGTTGATGTTCTGGGCCGGATCCTTGATGTCGCAGGTCTTGCAGTGCACGCAATTCTGCGCGTTGATCACGAAGCGCGGATCCTTCCGGGCCGCTTCGTCGCCATAGACCACCTCATAGACGCCCGCCGGGCAATAGAGCCGGGCCGGCTCGCCATAGACCGGCAGGTTCTTTTCGATCGGGACCTTGGGATCCTTCAACGTGAGATGGATCGGCTGGTCCTCCTCGTGATTGGTCGAGGACAGGAAGACGGAGGAGAGCTTGTCGAAGGAGAGCTTGCCGTCCGGCTTGGGATAGTCGATCGGTTTGCATTCGGCGATCGGCTTCAGGGTCGCATAGTCGGGCTTGCCATGCTTGAGCGTTCCGAACAGGGAGAAGCCGAGCTTTTCGTTGAGATGCATGTCGATGCCGCCGAGGATCACGCCGGCGAAGGTGCCGAGCTTTGACCATAGCGGCTTGACGTTGCGCACCTTGTAGAGGTCGTGGCCGATCTCGCTGGAGCGCCAGGCGGCCTCGTAGGAGGCTGGCTCGTCATGCGAACGGCCCTCGGCCAGCGCCTTGGAGAGGTGTTCGGCCGCCAGCATGCCCGACAGCACGGCATTGTGGCTGCCCTTGATGCGCGGCACGTTGACGAAGCCGGCCGCGCAGCCGATCAGGGCGCCGCCGGGGAAGGAGAGCTTGGGCACCGACTGGTAGCCGCCCTCGGTGATGGCGCGCGCGCCATAGGCGATGCGCTTGCCGCCCTCGAAGGTCGGCGCGATCAGCGGATGGTGCTTGAAGCGCTGGAACTCGTCGAAGGGAGAGAGATAGGGGTTGGTGTAGTTGAGGTGGATGACGAAACCCACCACCACCTGGTTGTTTTCAAGGTGATAGAGGAAGGAGCCGCCGCCCGTCTTCGAATCCAGCGGCCAGCCGAAGGAATGCTGCACCCGGCCCGGCACATGCTTTGCCGGATCGATCTGCCAGAGTTCCTTGATGCCGATGCCGTATTTCTGGGGCTCGCGGCCGTCGGCGAGATTGAACTTGGCGATCAGCGTCTTGGTCAGGCTGCCGCGGGCACCCTCGGCGAAGAGGGTGTATTTGCCGTGGAGTTCCATGCCGCGGGTGAAGCCGGATTTGGGCTGGCCGTCGCGGCCGATGCCCATGTCGCCGGTGGCAATGCCCTTCACCGCGCCCTTATCGTCATAGAGCACTTCAGCGGCGGCAAAGCCGGGATAGATCTCGACGCCGAGGGCTTCGGCCTGGGTAGCCAGCCAGCGGCAGACATTGCCGAGCGAGCCGACGAAATTGCCGTGGTTCGACATCAGCTTGGGCATGCCGAAATTGGGCAGGCGCAGGGCGCCGGACGGGCCGAGATAGTAGAACTGGTCCTCGGTGACCTCGGTCACCAGCGGGCGATCGTCCGCCTCGCGCCATTCCGGCAGCAGTTTGTCGAGGCCGATCGGATCGATCACCGCGCCGGAGAGGATATGGGCGCCGACCTCCGAGCCCTTCTCCACCACCACCACGCTGGTTTCGGGATTGAGCTGCTTGAGATGGATCGCGGCCGCCAGACCGGCAGGTCCGGCGCCGACCACGACGACATCATATTCCATCGCCTCGCGGGGGCCGAGATCGGCACTGTCGGTCATCGAGTAGTCTCCGGTGGTTTGAAAGAGCTTGGAGTGATCGTGCTTTTTTCACGTTTTTGGAATGGGTGCAAACAATGCCGTGACGGTTTCCCAAACTAAGTAACCAATTGGTGCGTTAATGTCACGTTGGGCAGGGCCGTCGGTTCCATTCGCGGGCAGCAGGGTTCGGGATCACGGCATCTTCTCCCATTGCGGGGGGCGACATTTCGCCAGCATGGCCGGCAGCACACGAAAAGACGATATCGATCGCAACGATGCCCTTGATCCGTCACTGATTGTCATATTCTCCCGCAAAAGGCATGGAGGGGTTTCGCCGTTCTCCAAGAAGGCCGGTTCTGCGGCTCTATACTGATGCAGATGATGCTGTCTCTTGGGTTACCCTTTCCCATTGCCACGCGTGCTAGGTAGAGTAGGCTGTCTGCGGCTTGCGATCCGTCGGTATGGAGCATACGGGCATGGGCATTCTGGACTTCATCTCCAAGCAATTTATCGATGTCATCCAGTGGACGGCCGAGGAGCCGGGCCTGTTGGCCTACCGCTTCCCGATGTCCGGCATGGAAATCCAGAACGGCGCCCAGCTCGTGGTGCGCGAGACGCAGAAGGCGGCCTTCTTCAACGAAGGCAAGATCGCCGACATTTTCGGCCCCGGCACCTATACGCTCACCACCCAGACCCTGCCGGTGCTGACCTATCTGAAGAACTGGGACAAGTTCTTCGAATCGCCCTTCAAGTCGGACGTCTATTTCTTCGACACCAAGGACCAGATCGACCGCAAATGGGGCACCACCCAGCCCCTCACCATCCGCGACAAGGAATATGGCCCGATCCGCATCCGCGCCTTCGGGAATTATTCCTATGCGATCGGCGATGTCGGCGCGTTCTGGTCGCGGCTGGTCGGTACGGCCGAGCGCTGCACCTCCGAGATGATCGAGGGGCAGCTTCGCGGTGCCGTGCTCACGGCCATCGCCTCGACGCTCGGCCAGAGCAATGTCGCCTTCATCGACATGGCCGCCAACCAGGAGGCTTTCTCCCAGAAGCTGGCGGAAGCCATCCGCCCGGCGCTGCGTGACTATGGCATCGACGTCAAGAGCTTCTACGTCCAGAGCCTGTCGCTGCCGGAGGAACTCCAGCGTATCCTCGACAAGGCCAGTTCCATGAACATGCTGGGCGATCTCAATCGCTACGCCCAGTTCCAGACGGCCGAATCCATCCCGCTTGCCGCCGAGAATCCGGGCGGCCTGGCAGGAGCAGGGGCAGGGCTCGGCGCCGGCATGGCAATCGGCCAGGCCATGGCACAGGGCTTTGCCAATGCGGCGCCGGCGCAGGCTCCCTCGGCGCCGGCAGCGCCCCCGCAGCCGGCGGAGGATCCGATCCAGCTCCTCGAAAAACTCGGCGGGCTGCTGGCCAAGGGCATCCTTACCCAGCAGGAATTCGACGCCAAGAAGGCCGAACTGCTATCCCGGATCAAATAGACCGGACTTCGCCCTGCTCGCCGCGAAACTCTGCTTGGCCGAACAGGCCGGTCAATCCCGTGATCCATACGAGGCCCAATGCGTAAATTCGCCTGCCCTTCCTGCGGAGCGGATGTCGTGTTCCGGTCGGCGCAGTCGGTCTATGCCGTCTGTGCCTATTGCCAGTCCATGGTGGTGCGCACCGATGTCGACGTGACCTCGCTCGGGGTGATGGCGGCGCTGCCCGACGACATGAGCCCCCTCCAGCTCGGCACCGGCGGTGTGTTCGACGGCCAGTCCTTCACCGTCATCGGGCGCCTGAAGATCGGCTGGAGCGACGGGCTGTGGAACGAATGGCACATGCTGATGGATGACGGCCGGGAAGGCTGGATCGGCGAGGCTCAGGGGTTCTTCTCGGTGAGCCTGGAGGCGGAGGAGAACTCCTGGGGCGGCGTGCGCGAGGCGCTGGAGCGCTGCCGGCCGCTGCTGGAGGGGAACGAGACCGGTGCCGCCGGCATCAGGCCGGGTTTCTCGGTAACGATAAATGGCGTCCAGCTCAGGGCGGTCGACATC
The DNA here is from genome assembly GCF_057073705.1 of Labrys sp. E2SS-1L. Lineage (NCBI taxonomy): Bacteria > Pseudomonadati > Pseudomonadota > Alphaproteobacteria > Hyphomicrobiales > Xanthobacteraceae > Labrys > Labrys sp. E2SS-1L. Next base: position 2,223,278 of record NZ_CP172712.1, read on the forward strand.
AAGCTGGCGACCTGCCTGGGCTCGGAAGGCGAACTGCCTTTCGCCGCACCCAAAGGGCGACGTACCGTGTCGATCGATTGCGTCGGTGCCGATGGCGAATTCGCCACGCTCGAACATGACGGCAAGGAGGCAAGTGCCTATCTCGGCCGTTATCTCGAATGGGACGCCTTGCGCTTCTCCAATCTCAGGCCGCTGGAGGGCTGGTGATGGACGAGCCTCTCGCGCCGCCAGCACCATCGCCGGCCGTACCCGCGCCAAGGCCGCCCGGCCGGCCACGAACCTTTGCCTGCCCCAATTGCGGTGGGGCGGTGACCTTGCGCGCCGTCGGCCAGTCGATCAGCGCCACCTGCAGCCAGTGTTCCTCGCTGATCGACGTCGCCGACGAGAATCTGCGCATCATCCAGAAGGCCCAGGCGGCGCTCGAGCCCTCGGAGGTTCCCATCGGTTCCCGCGGGCGGCTGCAGGACGTCGAGTGGGAGGTCGTCGGCTATATGCGCCGGAGCGATCGCACGGGATATTACGAATGGATCGAATATCTCTTGTTCAACCCCTATCGGGGCTATCGTTTCCTGGTCCGGGAGCAGGGCCACTGGACGCTGGTGAAGATGCTTACCCGCGACGTGCCGGGCGCGGGCAATACCATCGACCTTACGGTCGAGGGGCGGCGCTATGCCTTCTTCAGCAAGGGACAGGCGCTCACCAAATATGTCGCCGGCGAATTCTATTGGCGTGCTTCCACGGCGGACGTCACCGAGACGGCTGATTATATCGCCTCGCCTCACCGGCTGATGGTCGAGAGCAATGACGAGGAGATCATCGTCTCTGAAGGCGTCTATCTCGAACCCAGCCTGGTGGCCGAGGCCTTCAAGCTGCCGCTCGCGGACGAGCGCGACGGGCCCGGCGTCAACCAGCCCAACCCGCACCGGCGCTGGCTGAGGGTGCCGCTCGCAGCGCTCGGAGTGGCGACCTTGTTGCAGTTCGGCTCGCTCGCCCTCTCGCCCGGGCGTCAGGTCGCCTCGCAGACCTTCACCCTGACCTCCGCCGACAAGGGTAAGACCTTCGCCTCCGAACCTTTCCGCCTGGACGGCCGGGGTAATGTCGAGTTCGAGACCAGCGCCGAACTGAAAGACGATTGGCTGGAGCTCGACGTCGCCCTGGTCAATGTCGAGACCAACAGGAGCTATCATGCCTCCCAGGGGCTGGAGAACTACAGCAGCGGGCGGGTCACCGAGCGCACCAGCGAATTGCTGTCGCCGGTGCCGGCAGGCACCTACAAATTGCTGATCGACACCAATGCCGGCCTGTTCACCAAGGTGGCGGAGACCGTGCCGATGGTGGCGCGCGAGGATTACCTGCAGACCTGGTTGCGCAACAATGGCCAGGGCGGCAGCTTCCCCTCCTCGCAGCCCACCATTGCCCCTGCGCCCGCCAATCCTCTGCCTTCGGAGACATTCACCGTCACGGTCCGGCACGCCGTGCCGATCTGGTCGAACTATCTCGGTGCCGTCGGCCTCCTGGCTCTCGGCGCCGGCTTCGGCTTCTTCCGCGACCGGCGCTTCGAGCAGTCGCGCTGGGAGCAGGGCGGCATCGACGAGGAAGCGCCATCGGTGTCCGGCAACCTGGCGGCGGGCGGTTTCGTTGCCGCCGCCGGCAGCAGCAGCTCCGATTCCGGGACCGACAATTGGTGGTCGTCGAGCAGCGACGATGACGACGACAGCGGTGGTTCCTCATCGAGCGACGATTCCAGCAGCAGTTCCAGCAGCGAGGACACGTGAGCAGGATTCAGATGATCTTCGCCGGGGCCGTCGTGTTCGGCATGGCCCTCGGCAATTTCGGCGGTTATTCGCTGGCCAATATGTGGCACGCCAAGCAGACCACCAGTCGCGGCATCAGGAGCAGCGACGATGGCGGCTCCTTCGGCTGGTTCGGCGGCGGCAGAAGCTCCGGCGGTGGCGGCTATTCATATCATAAATAGGGGGCTTTCATGGATGTCTCTGGCCTGATCGAACTGAAATATGTGGTGGCCTCGCTGGTCTATTCCGGCATCGGCCTCATCGTCTTCGTCATCGCCTTCTGGCTGCTCGACCTGCTGACCCCGAAGGTGCAGGTGTGGAAGGAATTATGCGAGAAACGCAACACCGCGATGGCGATCTTCCTGGGTGCGGTGGCGCTCGGCATCGCAATCATCATCGCCTCGGCCATCCATGGCTGAGGGCGTCGATTCTCCTGGGACCGCAGGCGTCTCGCCTGCTCTTGGAAGCGTCGCGACAGGCCGATAGAAAGAGCAGGCGAGACGCCTGCGGTCCGAGGAAGAAGCAGTCTCAACGCAGATTGGTGTAAGGCGCGTACGTGGAAATCCTGCTGCTCTTCTCCGCCTTCGTGATCGCGACCTGCGGGCTGATCTACGAGCTGATCGCCGGCACGCTGGCGAGCTATCTCCTTGGCGATTCCGTCACGCAGTTCTCCACCATCATCGGCACCTATCTCTTCGCCATGGGCGTGGGCTCCTGGCTGTCACGCTATCTCGAGCGCGACCTTCTCGGCCATTTCGTCCGCATCGAGCTGCTGGTCGGGGCGGTCGGCGGCAGTTCGGCCGCTGCCCTCTTCATCCTGTTCGACCATGTCGCCTCCTTCCGCCTCTGGCTCTACTCCCTGGTCGGGGTCATCGGCATCCTGGTCGGCATCGAAATCCCGCTGCTGCTGCGCATCCTGGAAGGACGGCTTGCCTTCAAGGACCTGGTCTCCAAGGTCTTCACCTTCGACTATATCGGTGCGCTCTTCGCCTCCCTGCTGTTTCCGCTGGTGCTGGTGCCCTATCTCGGCCTGATCCGCTCGGCCTTCCTGTTCGGCATCCTCAATACGCTGGTGGCGATCTGGGTGCTCTACGCCATCAAGGCGCCCATCCTCCGCCGCGGCGCGCACAAGGCCGCCGCCTTCGTGGTCCTGGCCGCGCTCGGTGCCGGCTTCGTCTGGTCCGAGCGCATCCAGTCGATTGCGGAGGCGAGCGCCTATCCGGGCACGGTTGTTTACGCCGAATCCACGCCCTATCAGCGCATCGTGGTCACGCGCCAGCAGCGCGACATCCGCCTCTTCCTCAATTCGAACCTGCAATTCTCCTCGCTCGACGAATATCGCTACCACGAGGCCCTGGTGCATCCGGTGATGAGCGCCCTCAAGGCCCCGCGCAGGGTGCTGATCATCGGCGGCGGCGACGGGCTGGCCCTGCGGGAGGTCCTGAAATACCCGGCGGTCGAAGCGGTCACCATGGTCGATCTCGATCCGGCCGTGACGCGCCTGTTCTCGCACAACGAGATGATGACGGGTCTCAATGGCGGCTCGTTGTCCTCGCCCAAGCTGACCCTCATCAACGCCGACGCCTTCCTCTGGCTGCGTGAACAGAAGCCTGCCGAGATGCGCTTCGACGCCGTGATCATCGACCTGCCCGATCCGTCCAATTTCTCGATCGGCAAGCTCTATTCGCTCACCTTCTACCGCCTCCTGAAGTCGGCGGTGAACCAGGACGGCCTGGTGGTGATCCAGAGCACCTCGCCTCTGGTCGCGCGCAAATCCTTCTGGTGCGTCAACAACACGCTGGCAGCGGCCGGCTTCCAGACCGCGGCCTATCACCTCTTCGTGCCGTCCTTCGGGGAATGGGGCTTCATCATCGGCTCCTTCTCACCCTATCGCCCGCCGGACCGCCTGCCTGAGGGGCTGCGCTTCCTTGATCTGCCGACCATGCAGGCGATGTTCCAGTTCCCGCCCGACATGGCCCATGTCGCCACCGCCATCCAGCGCCTCGATGACCAGCCGCTGGTGCGCTATTTCGACGAGGAGTGGGGCAATTACCTCATTTATTGAGATATGGTGTGCCAGTCTTCTCAGCCCCATCGAGGGATGGGGCGGGACCGGTATCCTGGCAGTGGTTCCATGCCGGTCTGAAGACCGGCACACCATGGCGCTGCCATGACCCGGATCAGCCGCAAGCAATTCCTCGCTTTGGGGGCCGCCTCGCTCGGCCTGGCCGGCGCCGGGCTGGTGGGCGGAGACTTGCTGGCGGGCAAGGGGGTGCCGGGCGGCGGCGAGGGCGGTTCCGTGCCCGGGGATCTGGTGGGCGCGTCTTCCCGCATCGGTCACAGGCTGCGGAGCGGCGGCTTCCCGGCGCCGGGAGAGACGCTGAAAACCGGCATCCTCGTCGTCGGTGGCGGCATAGCGGGCCTCGGCGCGGGCTATCGTCTCGCCAAGGCGGGCTATGACGATTTCCTGCTGCTCGACCTCGAGGCTGCTCCCGGCGGCAATGCCGCCAGCGGCCGCAACGAGGTCTGTGCCTTTCCCTGGGGCGCCCACTACGTGCCGCTGCTCACCGAGGAGGCCAGGGCGGTCAGGGCGCTGTTCCAGGATTTCGGCATCATCACCGGCTACGACGCCAAGGGCACGGCCATCTATGACGAATACGCCCTCTGTGCGGATCCTTCGGAGCGGCTCTATCGCTATGGACGCTGGCAGGAAGGCCTGATGCCTGCCATCGGCCTCGATGCCGACGAGGAGGCCGACGGCAAGCGTTTCTTTGCGGCGATGAAGGCGTTTCGCCAGCGCATTGGCAGCGACGGCCGGCGCGCCTTCGCCATTCCGCTCGACCTGAGCTCGCAGGACGCCGATCTGATGGCGCTCGATGGCCTCACCATGGCGGCCTGGATGGAGTGGGAGGGTTATCGCTCGCCGTCCCTGGCCTGGTATGTCGACTATTGCTGCCGCGACGACTACGGCACGCGCTCGCGCGATGTCTCGGCCTGGGCCGGCATCCATTATTTCGCTGCCCGCAATGGCCGTGGCGCCGATGCCGAGGACCAGGGCCTGGTGACCTGGCCGGAGGGCAATGGCTATCTGGCGCGCCGCCTCGCCGATGCGCTCGGCCCGCGCATAAGGACGCGTTCGCTCGCCCATGCCGTCGAAGCGAAAGGCAATGGGGTGGCCGTCGACGTCTGGGACGCGGCTGAAGACAAGGCCCTCCGCATCGAGGCGAAGGCGGCCATCCTGGCGACGCCGCATTTCGTCACGGCGCGGCTGCTGCGCGACCAGAACCTTGCCGCCGGTTTCTCCTACGCGCCCTGGGCCGTCGCCAACATCACGCTGAGCCGCCTGCCCGGCGGCACCGGCGCCAATCTGAGCTGGGACAATGTCGTCTTCGACAGCCCCTTGCTCGGCTATGTCGTCGCCACCCACCAGATCACGCAGATGCGCCCGACCAGGACGGTGCTGACCTATTATTGGCCGATCAGCCACCTGCCGCCCGAGGACGCCCGCCGCGAGGCGCTCGCCCGCTCCCTGGAAGAATGGCAGGCGACCTTCCTGAAGGAACTCCTGGCCGTGCATCCCGAACTCGAAGGCCATGTCGAGCGGGCCGATGTCTGGGTCTGGGGCCATGCCATGATCCGGCCGGTGCCGGGCTTCATCTGGGGCGGCCAGCGGCGGGCCGGGCTGCAGCAGCGGCCGCCCATCTTCACCGCCCATTCCGACATGAGCGGCGTTTCCATCTTCGAGGAAGCCTATACGCATGGCGTGCGTGCGGCGGAGAAGGCCATGGCCTATAGTGGCCATCCTTTCGAAACGGTGCTGTGATGGCGCGGGCAGATCAGGGAAAGCCATTGGCAGCGCAAGCACAAATCTCGGGAGCCGAGCCGGCTCCGCTGATAGATGGGGCCTCCGCCCAGGCCCAGGCCTTTGCCCCCGGCCTGCATCTGCTCATCGATTTCTGGGACTGCCGGGGCCTCACCGATGCCGCGGGCATCGAGCATACCTTGCGCGAGGCCGCGGCCGCCTGCGGCGCCACGGTGCTCGGTGTCAAGCTGCACGGTTTCGGCGACACCGGCGGCCTCACCGGCGTCGCTTTGCTCGCCGAATCCCATATCAGCATCCACACCTGGCCCGAGACAGGCTATGCCGCCCTCGACATCTTCATGTGCGGGCGCTGCGATCCCCGCCGGGCCCTGCCGGTACTGGAAGCTCATTTCGCGCCGAGGCGGGTGAAGGTGAGCGAGCACAACAGGGGCTGAGGCTACCGTTCCTTTTCATGGCGATTGCATGCCGCAAGTGTATTGCTATATTGATACACATGGACGCTTCCGACCTCACCATATTGCCCGGTGCCGCCGAGCCGATCTATCGGCAGATCGCCGGTCAGTTGCGCCGGATGATCGTGAGCGGCCAACTGCAGAAGGGCGCGTCGTTACCCTCCGTCCGGGACGTCGCGGCCTTTCACGCCATCAATCCGATGACGGTGTCGCGTGCCTATTCACTGCTGGAAACCGAAGGGCATCTCGAGCGCCTGCAGGGGCGCGGCATGATCGTCGCGTCGTCGTCCCGGCGTGCCGCCTCGCTCGATCAACGCCTGGGGCTGATCGAACCTCATCTTGTGGAAATGGCGCGTCAGGCGCGCGAACTAGAATTGCCCGGCGACGTCATCTTGCGCCGGCTCGCTGCCTTGCTGGAGGGGAAGGAATGACGGGTTTTGCGTCGATACAGTCGATCCCGGCAGCGACGCCGATACGAGCGGCCGGGCTGAGCAAGTTCTACGGTACGCAGCAGGCCCTTAGCAATGTCGGCCTGCGCATAGAGCCCGGCGAGATCGTCGGGCTCGTCGGGCGAAACGGCGCCGGCAAGTCGACGCTGATCCGGGCCTTGCTTGGCCTGATCGAGGTCGAGGCCGGCATGTCCTGGGTCCTCGGCGAAGCGGCACTGACGATGGGCGACGATGTCAAGGCACGTCTGGCCTATGTTTCACAGACCCCGACTGCACTCGAATGGATGTCGGTCAAGCAGATGATGCACTTCATCGCTCGGCTCTATCCGAGGTTGGATCGAGACTATGTGAACGAGGAACTGAGGCGTGCCCAAATCCCGATTGATCGCAAGCTCTCGGCACTTTCGCCGGGAGAACGTCAACAGGTCGAACTGGTGCGGGCCCTGGCCACCCGTCCAGAGCTTCTGGTCTTGGACGAGCCCGCCTCCGCGCTCGATCCCGCGGCCCGCCGGGACCTTTTGCGCGACATCGTGGGCCGCGCCGGTGAAGGCGGAACAACCGTGCTGTTCTCGACGCATATCGTGTCGGATCTCGAACGTGTGGCGTCGCGTATTTTGTTCCTGCATCAAGGGCGTCTCATCCTGGATGCTCCGGTGGACGATCTCAAGGAATGCGTGGCCCAGGTGGTCGTGCCGTCCCATGCACTGTCGGAAAGCTCCATGGTAGGAGAGCTTCATCGTCGAATTCTGGCCGATGGCGCCATCTCGCTGGTGCTTCGGCGCTCGCCCGCCGAAGACTGGCCCGATTTCGCTCGCCGGGCGGGTGTCAGAGCGCTCGGCATCGAGGATCTCTTCGTGGAGATTGCGCAATGAAGCGGGAGCAGATCTGGCTGAGATCGACGCTGGGGTGCGACCCCACGCTCGGATGCACTTGCCTATTCTGGTTTGTGGCGACCTTCCTCCTGTCCCCATTACTCAGCTTTGGCGATCATGCCTCTGCGCGCATCGTCTTGATTTATCTCGGTTGTTCTGCTGCGTGCTGGTTCTATGCCTTGGAAGCGACCCGTCGCCGCGCGGAAGTAGCGGCTGCCCTCCTCGTTCCTCGCCTCGGCCGCTATGCCGTCGAGGGACTCCTTCTTTTCGCAGCAGCCCAGATCATAGTGCCATCGTTGATCATCGGGCTGGCCCGACGCTCGCCGATCGAGGGACTGGTTTCATGCGCCATCCAGATCAGCGTTATCATGGGAGGATTGATCGCCTTGCGAATGAACCCCAGCAATATGGGGCGATTGCAGGGGTACGGATGGCTTTTCTTCTACATCGCGATAATACTGTTGGGACTAGAAGAGGCGATGTGGGGCGCGAGGATTCCCCATTTCTTCGGATGGGGCGTGACGGTGCTGACAGCATGCCTCATTGCCGCGGCCGCCTGGTTCTACAGGCCCGTCTTGCTGCCCTCAAAACGCGATCCTTCAGTGGCAGCCGAGCATAAAGTAGATACCGTCGTCCGAGCGATAGGGTATATTTTTGTAAATAAACGTCAATTTAGTAAAAATAACGCAACAGTTTATTCTGAAATTACGAGTGTTTTCGGCGGAGATAATTCAGAGTTGAATTCAATTTCAGGGTCAGAGGCATTGCGTTGTCTTTTGTGGAAGGATCTGGAAAACGGTTTTCGATGGTCGCATGTGATGAAGGAGTTTCTGCAGCGTCTGGTGGTCCTCGGACTGATCGGCGGCGTTCTTATAGGTTTTCAGTATCTCTTCGGTGGGGGGATAAAACAGCCTCCGAATCTCATATGGCTCTTTCTCGCCATGTTGAATTCAACCACATTGGAGCAGGCCAAGAAGATTTGGAATTTCAATCATCACGTATCGGCCGATCGCGAGTTGGCCGCAATGGCGCCGGGGTTTGGGGCGGGATATGCGCTAAAGGTCAGATTTCTGAGAGCTGCTATTTCGCCTTCCATTCAGACTCTGATTTTGGACATAGCAAGCATGAATATTTGTGTAATTGTTATGTCTTTTGTATACAAGGACATAATCAAATATGATTCTATATTTTCAATTTTAGTAATTAACGCGACAATGGTTATTTATAATTCCGTGAGAATTCGCATTATGCTGAAAACATTACTTGGCATGTGGGATCCGAATAAGCATGAGGGAGCGTTTCTTAATTTTGTTTCGATACCCTTTGTGCTTCTTATGATGGCGGCATTGGAAATGCCAGGATCGTTCACGGCGGTCATGGCAGGTATTTGCATGTTGGCGGTGTTATATATTACCAAAACAATACGAGATGATTTGCGTGTATATTTTAACTATCCTCATCCATTCTTACCGAGGCATTGACATTGGTGGGGCGGAATAGCCGCTGTCAAAATGTGAATAATTAACGGGTCGCTTCTTGGCGAGACCATATTGACCAAGCGTATATATCGTTCGAGCATATTTTTGGCTGTCACCCCTCCTCCACGCCCATGTCGGCATCGGTGAGATAGACTGTCTCGACCGTCCCCGATGGATGCACGCAATACCAGCTATAGGGGTTCAATTCCTCGTCGGTGATGATCGAGCGGCAGTTCGCGGCTTTCGAAAAATAGATGGCGAAGCGCCGCTCCTCTTCGAGCGAGTCCGGGCCGGGCTGCCAGACTTCGATCAAGAGCGGATAGGTTTCGCTCAGGGGCCGCACGACGACATGGACGTCGAGCGGCGTGTCGCTACCCGCTCCCCAGCTCTCAATCATCTCGTCCTTGGACCTGAAATAGGCGATCGCCCGCTCAGGCCCGAAATAGTGCCGGATGGCGCCTTGGATCGTCTCGATATCGAGGTGGCGGTCGATGAAGAGCTGGAAGAAGCCCATGCCTTGCCCGGTGATGTGAAAATCCCGCCGAGCTTGTGCCCGGCGGGCATGATCGTTTTCTATTCCGCTGCGTCCTTGATCGGCTCCGGGGGCGTCCAGCGCAGCACGGGCTGGCGGGCGGCACGGGTTTCGTCCAGGCGCCGGCGCGGGGCGTGGTAGGGGGCACCGGAGAAGCGCTCGGTCTCGCCACGTTTGGCCGACAGGGCAAGGTCGCGCAGCGTGGCGATGAAGAGGTCGAGCGAGGCCTTGGATTCGCTCTCCGTCGGCTCGATCAGCATGGCGCCATGCACCACGAGGGGGAAATACATCGTCATCGGATGATAGCCCTCGTCGATCATCGCCTTGGCGAAATCGAGCGTGGTCACGCCGGTATCCTTGAGCCAGGTGTCGTCGAACAGCGCCTCGTGCATGCAGGGCTGGTCGCCGAAGGGGGCCGACATCAGATCAGCCAGGCCGGCGCGGATATAGTTGGCGGAGAGCACCGCATCCTCCGAGGCCTGCCGCATGCCGTCGGTGCCATGCGAGAGCATGTAGGTCAGCGCCCGTGTGAACATGCCCATCTGGCCGTGGAAGGCGGTGAGGCGGCCGAAGGGCGTCTCGCCATTCATCACTTCTTCGGCCCGTTCGACCAGCACGCGGGCATTGACGACATAGGGGAACGGCGCAAAGGGCGCGAGCTTGTCGGAGAGCACCACCGGTCCCGCGCCCGGCCCGCCGCCGCCGTGGGGCGTCGAGAAGGTCTTGTGCAAATTGATGTGCATGGCATCGACGCCGAGATCGCCGGGGCGGACCTTGCCGACGATGGCGTTGAAATTGGCGCCGTCGCAGTAGAAATAGGCGCCGGCCTGATGCACCACATCGGCGATGGCGCGCACGTCCCGTTCGAATAGCCCGCAGGTGTTGGGGTTGGTCAGCATGATCGCGGCGACATGCGGCCCCAGCGCCTTCTTGATCTCGGCCGGATCGACGGTGCCGTCTGCGCGCACGGGGATCGATGCCACCGTGAAGCCGATCAGGGCCGCGGTGGCCGGATTGGTGCCATGGGCCGAGTCGGGCACCAGCACGACCTTACGCGTCTCGCCTTCGCCCCTGGCCGCGATGGCCGCCTTGATTGCCATCATGCCGCAGAGCTCGCCATGCGCGCCGGCCTTCGGGCTCATCGCCACCGCCGGCATGCCGGTGAGGGTCTTGAGGTAATGGGCGAGATGATCGATCACAGCCAGAGCGCCGGGCACGGTCGAGATCGGCTGCAGCGGATGGATGTCGGCAAAGCCCGGCAGCCGCGCCACCTTCTCGTTGAGGCGCGGATTGTGCTTCATGGTGCAGGAGCCGAGCGGGAAAAGCCCGGTGTCGATGCCGAAGTTCTTCTGGCTCAGGCGCACGAAATGGCGCATCGCCTCCGGTTCGGCGAAGCCGGGCAGGCCGATCGGATCCTTGCGTTCGAAGGCACCGAGCCTCGGCTCGAAATCCTCGACCTCTTCGACGTCGACGCCGGTCACGTCGATGCGACCGATCTCGAACAGCAAGGCTTCCTCGATGATGAGGGCGCGATTGCCGGTAAAGGTGGGATTGATGGCCTCCGCCCCGTCTCCTGGGGAGGAGGGACGTCCCTGACGGTTCAGCATCAGACCAGCTCCTTCAGGGCGTTCACGAGGGCGGTGCGATCCTCGTCGGTGTTCACTTCGGTGGAGGCAATGATCAGGAGATCCTTCAGCTCGGCATTGGGCGACAGGCGCGAATAGGGCACGCCCCCCAGGATGCCCCGGGCTGCCAGCTTCTCCAGCAGCGAGGCGGCACTGCCTGATACCCGGATGGTGAACTCGTTGAAGAAGCTCTTCTGGATGATCTCGATACCATCAACCTTGGCCAGCATGTCGGCCAGCTTCACCGCATTGGCATGGTTGACGCGGGCGAGCCTGCGTAGGCCCTTCTCGCCGAGCAGTGCCATGTGGATGGTGAAGGCCAGCACGCACAGGCCCGAATTGGTGCAGATGTTCGAGGTCGCCTTGTCGCGGCGGATATGCTGCTCGCGCGTGGAGAGCGTCAGCACGAAACCGCGCCGGCCCTCGGCGTCCACCGTCTGGCCGCACAGGCGCCCCGGCATCTGGCGCACATATTTCTGGCGCGTGGCGAACAGGCCGACATAGGGCCCGCCATAATTGAGGGCATTGCCGATGGACTGGCCTTCACCGACCACGATATCGGCGCCCATTTCGCCCGGCGACTTGACGAGGCCGAGCGAGACCGCCTCGGTGAACACCGCGATCAGCAGGGCGCCGGCCTTGTGGCAGGCCTGTGCGATCGGGGTGAGATCGCGCAGATTGCCGAAGACGTCGGGGTTCTGCACCACCACGCAGGAGGTTTCGCCGTCGATCTCGGCGATCAGATTCTCGCTGCCGTCCACATCGGCGGGCATGGCCACCTCATGGTGGCCGGCCATCTTCGAGATGGTATGCACCACGTCGGTATAATGCGGATGCAGGCCGCCGGAGAGGACCGCCTTGGAGCGTCGGGTGATGCGATGGGCCATCAGCACGGCCTCGGCCGTGCCGGTCGAGCCGTCATACATCGAAGCATTGGCGACTTCCATGCCGGTCAGCAGCGCGACCTGGGTCTGGAATTCGTAGAGATATTGCAGCGTGCCCTGGGCGATCTCGGGCTGATAGGGCGTGTAGGAGGTGAGGAATTCCGAGCGCTGGATCAGATGGTCGACGGTCGCCGGCACATGATGCTTGTAGGCGCCGGCCCCGACGAAGAACGGCACCGAGGACGCCGTCACATTGCGCGAGGCGAAGGCGGTCATGATCTTCTCGACCGCCATTTCGCTCTTGGCATTCGGTAGCACCGGCGGCGCCTTCAGGAGCTTGTCGGCGGGGACGGCGGCGAAGAGATCGTCGATGCCGTTGACGCCGATCTTCGCCAGCATGGCGCTGCGATCCTCGGCGGTCAGGGGTAGATAGCGCATGGATCAGGCTCCGATATGGGCCTTGTAGGCCGCATCGTCCATGAGGGCGTCGAGTTCGGCCGGGTTGGAGAGCTTGATCTTGATGAACCAGCCCTTGCCGAGCGGATCCTCGTTCACGGTGGAAGGCTGATCGGGCAGGGCCTCGTTCACTTCCAGCACCTCGCCGGATACCGGCGCATAGACCTCGCTGGCGGCCTTCACCGATTCCACCACCGCGGCTTCGTCGCCCTGCTTGAGCACCTTGCCGGCGGCGGGAAGCTCGATGAACACCACGTCGCCGAGCTGCGACTGGGCGTAGTCGGTGATGCCGATCGTGGCGACGTCGCCCTCGACGGACACATATTCGTGGTCGCTGGTGAATTTGATCGTCGGCATAGGACTGTCCTCTGGTGGGATCGATTGACAGGAACTAGGAAAGAAAATCGATGAATTCGGCATGGAGTGCGTCGCGCAGCCCCTCACCCGTACCCACTCCCCGCAAATGCGGGGCGAGGGGACGTTGGCGCATTTCATCCTTCTGCACCGTTGATATCTTGCGCGACGCCCAACACACCCCTCGCCCCGTTCTTACGGGGAGAGGGTGCGGGTGAGGGGCAGCGCAGCCGGTCACGTTGAAATCCCTCTACGATCTATGGAAACGGTGCGGGGCGAAGGGGAGCGGCACGACCTCGATCGGCACGTCCTTGCCGCGCAATTCGACGGTGAGGCCGGTACCTACGGCCGACAAAGCAGGGGGCACGTAGCCGATGGCGATGGGCCCGCCCACGGTGGGGCCGAAGCCGCCCGAGGTGACGACGCCGATGGTCTCGCCGGTCTGATTCTTCAAGGCCGCGCCTTCGCGCACGGGCGCGCGGCCCTCCGGCTTGAGACCGACGCGGATGCGAGCGGGGCCTTCCGCGATTTCGCGCTGGATGCGGGACGCACCGGGAAAGCCGCCCTGTTCGCGCCGGCGCTTCTGGATCGACCAGATCAGGCCAGCCTCGATCGGCGAGATGGTCGGATCGAGCTCATGGCCATAGAGGCACAGGCCCGCCTCCAGGCGCAGTGAATCGCGGGCGCCAAGGCCGATCGGCTTGACCCGTTCGTCGGCGAGGAGCGTGCGCCAGAGTGCAACGGCCTTGTCGTTGTGTACCGAGATCTCATAGCCGTCCTCGCCGGTATAGCCCGAGCGCGAGAGGCCGACCGCAATGCCGTCGAAGGTCGAGCGATGGGAAGCCATGAAGGGCATGGCTGCAGCGTCCGGGCAATGATCGGCCAGCACGGCGGCAGCGAGAGGCCCCTGCAGCGCGAGCAGGGCGTAGTCCGCGGCAACGACCAACTGGGCGCTGTCGCCGAGCTGGTCGCGCAACAGGGCAAAATCGGCGTCCTTGCAGCCGGCATTGACCACCAAAGCGAGCTTGCCGTCTTCGGCGGGGTCGGTCGAGCGCGCCACCATCAAATCGTCGAGCGTGCCGCCTTCGTCGTTCAGGAACTGGGTATAGCGCTGGCGGCCGGGGGCGAGATTGAGAATATCGGCCGGCACCAGGGTTTCCAGGGCTGCAGCGACGGCCTCATGGCTGTCGGCGATGAGATAGGCCTGCCCCATATGCGATACGTCGAACAGGCCGGCGGCGTTGCGCGTGTGGTTGTGCTCGGCGATGATTCCGGTGGGGTACTGGACCGGCATGTCGTAGCCGGCAAACGGTACCATGCGCGCGCCGAGGGCGACATGCTCGGCATGAAGGGGTGTCTTCAGGAGCGTTTGCTGATCTGGACTTGCGGCAGGCTCGGCCATGGGTACTCCGGCAAAAGGGTGCACGCCGGACGGATGTCCGGTTGTGCCCCCTCTGTCGCGGTTACCTGAGAGATTTCGCGATTCCGCACCCTGGGGAACCACTTACGCCCTTCGGTGAGCCCGAATGCTCGCACATTCGTGCCGCTTTCCAGAGTTTCGTTCCCCCGCGGTCCGGGTGCCTGAGAGTTTCCGGGGCGGTTGCTCCTTCGGCGCCGGTCCGTGATTCTCAAGAGAATCAGACCGAGCTCTTCCGCGGGGATCGGCCGAATGCCGGGAAGCTATCCCTGGCCTCACCTGTCGTCAACCCAACAGAATGAGGCGCGATGGGAAAAGGTCAGAGGAATATAAGACCGGCTCAGCCCCGGCGCTTTTTCTTGGTGACAGTGCCGCCCTTGCCGTCGAAACCGACCACGATGTCATAGGAACTGAGCGGCTGCTCAAGGCCGATGGTGATCGGTGCCGAGGTGTCGACCACCCGGAAACTGCCCGGACCGCCGCCAGGCGTTGCCGCGGCGGAGACGCGGATCACCTTGGTGTAGACGGGCTTCTCGTCGCGGTCGCGGATGGTGATACGCACTGGCGCCGAATAGCCACCGCCGCCGGACGAAGCGACGTGACCCTCCACGCCGACCTTGATGGTGACGGTATTGCCGCTGGCGAGATCGCACTCACGGGCGAAGTTGGTGATCGAGAATTGCGCACTGGGGGGACCGTAGGCCGCCGCGCCGGTGGGAATGTTGATCTGCGGGCACTCGGTGTCGGGGTCGAAATCCACCCGCAGTGGGGCCTGGGATGCGGTCTGCGTGGGTGTCGCCGTTTCCGTCGGCGTGCCATAGACACCGGTAATCATGCTGCTGGTGCAGCCGCCGAGAAGGAGCGCCGGGGCGACCACACCTGCCAACAGGGCGCTACGAGCCGCCCAGACGCCATACTGACTGCCAACCATCGTCACGCTCCGCTGAATGCACGGCGTCCTTATAGCATGCCGTTCAGCTTCGGCCAGTCCGCCGCGGGCCCGCTATGCACAGGCCCTTTGAACCAGTCACCAGTCGGTGCGCTGCAGGAAGCGCCGCAGGATGTGGTGGGAGTAGAAACTGGCGACCGTAGCGAGGAAGGCTGGGAAATCGACATGGGCATTGTCATCGGCGCTGTCGGAGATGGTGCGCAGCACGGCGCAGGGAACGCCGTAGTCATGGCAGATCTGCGCCACGGCTCCGCTTTCCATCTCGATGGCAAAGGCGTCCGGAATGTCGTTTCGCAGGGCCGAGACCGCCGCGTGACCGTTGACGAACTGATCGCCGCTGATGATCAGGCCACGATGCAGGCGGGGAGCAGCGAGAGCGAAGCGTTCGCGGATCTCGGCGGAAAGCTGCGGCAGATCCTCGGCCAGGAAGGCCTCGATCGCTCCCGACAGGCTGTTGCTGATGGCCGCATTGGCGCTAAAGCGGGATATGCCTGTCAGGGGCACCTCGTAGCGCGGGAAGATCGGCCGCGCGTCGAGATCGTGCTGGAGCATGGCGTCGGCCACCACGATATCGCCGACCTTCACCGATCGGGCCGCGCCGCCGGCCACGCCGACATTGAGAATGGCGCCGACCTGGTAGGTATGGATGAGGCCGGCAGCGGCGGTGGCGGCTGCGACCTTACCGACCCGCGAGAGCGTCAGCACGCAGGGGCGGCCGAAGAGATGGCCGCTGTGATAGTCCCTGCCGCCGATGCGCTGCGTCTGCGTGGCGCCATCCTGCTTCATCAGGGCGAAAAGCGCTTCGGCCTCCTGGGCGAGCGGGACGAGAATGCCGAGGGGGGCGGTAGAAGAAACTGTCATGGGGACTTCCGGGGCGGGGCGGTTCAGCGAAGGCGGGAACGGACACCATAGGCCATTCGTTCATCGCCTTGATGTCAAGCCATTCCAAGGTGGTTGCCGGCCTTGCAAAAAGAAAGGCCGGGACTGAGCCCGGCCATCTCATCTCGTTCGTGGGGTTGCGCAGCGTCAGACCGCGATGCGCTCTTCGATCTCGTTGGGCTCGCGCAGCACATAGCCGCGGCCCCAGACGGTCTCGATGTAATTGGTGCCGTTGGTGGCGTTGGCCAGCTTCTTGCGCAGCTTGCAAATGAAGACGTCGATGATCTTCAGTTCCGGCTCGTCCATGCCGCCATAGAGATGGTTGAGGAACATCTCCTTGGTCAGCGTGGTGCCCTTGCGCAGCGAGAGCAACTCGAGCATCTGATATTCCTTGCCAGTCAGATGCACGCGCGAACCATGGACCTCGACCGTCTTGGTGTCGAGATTGACCACGAGGTCGCCGGTGGCGATCACCGACTGGGCATGGCCCTTGGAGCGGCGAACGATGGCGTGGATGCGGGCAACCAGCTCATCCTTGTGGAAAGGCTTGGTCAGGTAGTCGTCGGCGCCGAAGCCGAGGCCCTTCACCTTGTCCTCTATGCCGGCGAGGCCTGACAGAATCAGGATCGGAGTCTTGACCTTGGCCACCCTGAGGGAGCGCAGGACCTCGTAGCCCGACATGTCGGGGAGGTTCAGGTCGAGTAGAATGATGTCGTAATCATAGAGCTTGCCGAGATCGACACCTTCTTCGCCCAGATCCGTCGTGTAGACGTTGAAACTCTCTGACTTGAGCATCAGCTCAATGCTTTGCGCCGTGGCGCTATCGTCTTCGACAAGAAGTACGCGCATCTCAATCCCCCACTGCGGCCTCGGAGGGTCGACCGCCGTCGCGAATGCGCAGACGGCACGGTGAAGTCACCTCGTCGATGATCAACCGCGACGCTACGCAGGCATGGTTAACAAATTGTGATTCTCTCATGCAAGCGAAACTTGAAAACAAGGTCCAAAACTCCCTGTAACACATTGCCTGAAAGACAGATTCGGTGAGCGACAAGCGTCAACATTCACATGAAGAAACTCGCCTAAGCGATTCAACCGACTCACCCATTCGCCGCAGAATTTCGACAAACGTGGCGGTGAGTTCGTTGACCGTTGTTAGGGATCATTAACGAGGCAGGTAAATTAATGGTTACCGTCGGGGCAGCTTCTTAGGGATTCAGAGCGAATCAACAGCTTTCCTCGATCGTGCCGCCCGTGCAGTGGGAGCGGTGCCTGCTTCATCGGCGACGAAAGCGGCTGGACGCTTCACGGTGGAGCCGCGTCATCGAATCCGCCTGCTTCTTCAAGCTGTTAGAAACAAGTGAACGCAGTATTAATTTTGCTGTCCCCGCCTTCTTTGAAGCATAGCTGGGGTCGGATTCGGTAGTCGCGCTGCAACCTTTGGTCCCCAGGATAAATCTTAAGAAAAGAGGCGGGGGCATGGAGAAATGGTGTGCCGACTTGGTAAATCATGGCGTGCGATTTTCTTGACGGTCGACTGTCCCGCCTTGGTTCGCGGCTTTTTTGCGGCGAGTAAGGAAGAATTCACGTCCATGCCGGATGGTGTGGGTCTTCGCTGGGCCGATGGGTCTGGCGATCCGATTGTGCGGCCTGTCCCCCATGGTAGGGGCGGCGGGCCGATGCGGCTGATGGAGTAGTGAGTAATGAAGTCGCGCGATACCCTTATTCGTCTCAAGCGCTTCCAGGCAGATGAGAGACGCCGCCAGGTCATCCAGATCGAAACCATGGTGGCCGAGTTCGAACGCATGGCGGGTGAACTCGACCGCGAAATCAAGGCCGAGGAAGCCAAGGCCGGCATCACCGATCCGAGCCATTTCGCCTATCCGACCTATGCCCGCGCAGCTACGGCACGCAGGGATAATCTGCGGGGTTCGGCCGACGATCTGAAGATCAAGCTGGAAGATGCCCGAAGTGCGCTCGCCGATGCCCTGGACGATCTGAAGATGGTCGAGACCCTCGACGATCGCGAAAAGGCCAGCGAGCGCAGCATCGCTGCCCAATAGAGCAAAGCGCGTTCAAGACTGGACGGTTGTTTGCTCTAATTCTTTTTTCGACGCGCCTTTGCGATTCCAGGTGACTCCGCCAAATCGCAAAACGCCATAGAAGTCGAGGTGGGCAAATCCCAGCCAGCCTCGGATTTGGAGACTGCAGGGCCGCCGTTCACTGCTTGGGCGTCGGCGGCTTGGTGCTGGTGCAGCGCAAATCCTTGCGCACGCAGGAGATGCCCGGGGTCGAACACATCGGCTTGCCATTCACCACCGCGCAGATGATGCATTCGTCGGTGATCTCCGTGCAATCGGGATTGCCGGCGACGAAGGACAGCACGCGGTCGTCGGGTGCGATGGGCTGGGAGGGAGCAGGAGGCTCCGGCGGCTTGGCTTGGCTGTCCTGCGCTTGCGACCACTCCTGGCCGACAGTCAGTATGGCGCTAGCCAGACACAGGCGGATCAGCACGCTGCGCATTGAGGCACACTCCCTGCAATCGGCCTTCAAAACAAAGACTTAAAGCAAAATACCGTCAGCCGCGGAACGCGGTGACCTCGATCTCGACTTTGATCTCGGGCTTGATCAGGTCGCAGATCAGCATGGTGGCCGCAGGTCGAATCTCCCCAAAGACCCGGCCGGTGACCGCCATCACGGTCTCCACATGGTCGGTGCTGGTCACATAATAGGTCGCACGTACCACCTGGCTCATGGCAAAACCACCCTCGACCAGCGCCTTTTCGATGGTCGCAAGCGTATTCTCGGTCTGGGCGGCAACGTCGTCAGGCAACGTCATGCTGGCATAGTCATAGCCGGTGGTGCCCGAGACGAAGCACCAGTCGCCTTGCACCACGGCGCGGGAATAGCCGGCGCTGCGTTCGAGCGGGGACCCGGTCGAGATCAGTTTGCGGGGCATGGATGCTTCCTCACACAGGCGCAGCGGTGATGCGCACGCCGCCATCGATCGTCTCGATGGCCACGGACATGCCGGCGGCACGGGCAATCAGCCCGGTGTAATAGGGCTGGATCAGGTGGCTATCGAGCGTGCCGTTTTCGGGCTCGCCCGCCAGAAGGCTGATCAGCCCGGGCGGAATGCGCGAATTGCCGCCAAGCGAGACGACCTCGAAGGTCGGCGCCTCGGGATCGCCGGTGACCTTGGCATTGATCGAGCCGCCACGCGGAATGGTCGTGGTGGCGACCACGAGCAGGTTCAGCAAGAGCTTGACCTTGTTCTTGGGCATGAACTGGCGCGGCGCCGACCAGCTCAGCGTCACCTTCTCGTCCTGGATGAAGCCGCGGGCGACGTTCTCGGCATCGCCGAGGTCGATCGAGGCCCCGGCCGAGCCGGCGGCGCCGAAGGCGATCCGCGCAAACTGCAGGCGGGCCGAGGCGTTCCGGGAGCTCTTCTTGATCAGGTCGAGAGCAAAAGCCTTCATCGAGGCATCGTCCTCGTCCTCGAGGACTTCGAGCCCGTTGACGATAGCGCCCACCGGATTGATCACGTCATGGCAGACGCGAGAGCAGAGCAGGGCGGCCAGATCAAGCGCATCGAGTTGAAAACCAGCGGTCATCGCAGCACCCAGAATAATTCAGGAGAGAAAGGCAAATCGGAAGAGAATCAGGTCTCGAGAACCTGTTTTTCAGATAGACTCTGCGGCGCGGGATGTGAAGGCGCGAGGTGCCAGCATGTCCGTTCCGCCCTGATTGCAACCCTGAGGCGCGCTGGCGAAGGGGGTGCAAAAATGAGCGGCAGACCCAATATTCTTGCGGTACGACGCCAATCAGGACTAAACAGGCCGCTGCTATCGGAGGCCCTTTTGACCCAGACCGCTCAGACTTCACCCTCGCCCCTTTCCAGCCCGGACGCGATTGCGCATGCCTTTGCCGAGATCGCCCGTGAGGCGGGCGCCGCGATCATGCAAGTCTATGCCAAGGGATGCGACGCCCGCATCAAGGACGACCGCTCGCCGGTGACGGAGGCGGACGAAGTGGCGGAGGCGATCATTCTGCGGCGGCTGGCGGATGTCATGCCCGACGTGCCGGTGGTGGCGGAAGAGTGCGCCGCCAAGGGGGTGATTCCGGATGTCGGCAGGCGCTTCATCCTGGTCGATCCGCTCGATGGCACCAAGGAATTCCTCAACCGCAACGGCGAGTTCACCGTCAACATCGCCCTGATCGAAGATGGCAGGCCCGTTGCCGGTTGTGTGTTCGCACCGGCGGTCGACACGCTTTACGCGGGCGGTGATACCGCCTGGCGCGTGCGGGACGGCGCCGAAGAGACGATCTCGACGCGGGCTTACCCCGTCGAGGGGCTGACGGCGCTGTGCAGCCGTTCTCATCCCGACGCCAAGAGCGAAGCCTTTCTGGCCGAATATGCCATTGCGGACCGGCGCGAAGCCGGGTCCTCCTTGAAGTTCTGCCGAGTGGCGGAAGGTGTCGCCGATGTCTATCCGCGCTTCGGGCCGACCATGGAATGGGATGTCGCGGCCGGTCATGCCGTGCTCTCCGCCGCGGGCGGGCAGGTGCTGATGCCCGATGGCGAAGACTTTCTCTATGGCAAGGCCGCTGCCGGCTTCCGCAATGTCGCCTTCGTTGCCTGGGGCCAGGACGCTCCTCGAAGATAACCATGGTCAGGGCCTTGCCTGGTGCTTCGGCCCGATGCCGAGCCGCCGCCTTGCAGCGCCCGCTCCCTTGCCTCAATCCCGCGCAGATGCGGCCATGTTTCCGGGCGTTTTGCCTGCTGGAATCATGTGGTCGTATCGCCAAGGCCTCTTGTGACCCGGTGGCCTCACCGGGACCCGCGCGGACGCGTCGAAACGAAGAACGAGGGCAAGGAGAGCAGCCATTCGGATGCACTTTGCTCTTGGAAGCAATTTGTTAACGCTGATAGGCCACAAAATAGGGCTCACAGAGGCCCAAAACAGGGCTTACAGAGGCCTAAGCCAACGAGGCTCGCGATGAACGATATTCTTCCCCGCCGCAAGGCTCTTACCATGATGGCCGGCATGGCTCTGTCCGCGACCGGCTTCGTCTCTCCTTCCCTGGCGCTTGCACAGTCCGAGCGGCCAGAGCGCATCTCCTCCAACGAACTCGTCAATTCCGGCCACCGTTTCTTCGGCACCGTGTCCAGGGACCTGGCGCTCACCATCCAGAAGGCCGTGGCGCGCTGGGGTGAACCCAATGGCTACATCCTCGGCCAGGAAGGGTCGGGCGCCTTCATCGGCGGGCTTCGCTATGGCGAGGGCACGATGTTCACGCGCAATGTCGGTGACCGCAAGGTCTACTGGCAGGGCCCCTCCGTGGGGTGGGATTTCGGTGGCGACGGCGCGCGCACCATGATGCTGGTCTACAACATGGACCGGATCGACGAGATCTACAGCCGTTTCCCCGGGATCGCCGGTTCGGCCTATATCATCGGCGGTTTCGGCATGACCGCGCTGGGTGACGGCAATATGATGGTGGTGCCCATCAAGTCCGGCGTCGGCGCCCGTCTCGGCATCAATCTAGGCTATCTCAAATTCACGCCGTCGGCCACGTGGAATCCCTTCTGATCCCGCACTACTGTGCGGCATCCGAAGGCAGTTTCTTGTGCTCGTCCCGGCAGGGAAACACGGATACCAATGCTGCGGTCAGATCATCTATATAAACCGTACGCAATGGACGCCGGCCGGACATCAAAGTGCGATTTTAAGCACGCTGTGCGTTTTCATCCTGCATTGTCGTCGAATTGACGTATAGTACGGCGAAGATATCGCCGTACTGAGACACTGCCGTGCTTGATTATGCGATTGCCTTTTTCCTCGGAGGAGCGCTCGCTGCCTTGGCCGCATTGGCCATGGTGCCTGCGATCTGGGGACGTGCGCGTCGCTTGATCCGTCGTGAAATGGAAACGGCGTTGCCCCTGTCGATGGCGCAGGTGCGGGCTGCCCAGGATCATGTCCGGGCGGAAGCGGCCATGCGGCACCGTCGCCTCGAACAGAAAACGGAGCATGAGCGGGCTCGGCGGCATCAGCTGATGGCCGACTATGGCCGTCAGAGTGAAAGGCTGCGCCGGCTCGAGGCCCTGCTCGGAGCCGATGCCGCAAGGCTTGGTCAGTTGGAAGATGGTGCGGCCAATGGCCAGCGCGACGTGCTTGCCGCCCAGCAGGAGGTTTCGGCGCTGAAGGCGGAGCTGGCGGCGGCGCGAGTGACCATTGCGCTGCGCGATGACGAGGCCCTCGATCACGGCCGCGAGCTTGCCACGGCGCAGGAAAGCAATGACGGCCTGCGCATCGAATTGGTCGCTCTTCGTACCAAGCTCGATGCGGCGGAGGATGGTGCGGTTCTGCATCAGCACGAATTGCAGGAGGCGCTGGAACTGGCCTCCGGCAAGGATGACCGCCTCGCCACCCAGTCAATCGAGCTGATGCGGCGCGACACTGCGATCGCCGCACTCGAGGCGCGGACAGCCTCGCTGCAGCGCGAATTGCAGGCGATGGCAGGCAAGAGGCAGGCAGCCGAAACCGAGCGATCTGACAGCCTGGTCCGGCTTTCGGACTGGGAGGCGGATCTGCGCCGCAAGGATGCCCTGCTGGCCGAACGCGATGCCCGGCTGGCCCTGGCCGCCGGACGGGAGGCCGAACTGATCGCCGAGCTCAACCGCCTGCGCCGCAGTGCGGAACCGAGCGCCGCCGAGGAAGAAATCGGCGCTCTGAAGATCGAGCGGGCCCGGCTGCAGGCCGAGCTTGCTGCTCTTCGCGAGGAAGCCCATGAATCCTGGCTGCGCATCGAGGCCGACAACAGCCTCCTGCGTCGCGAAATGGCGCAGGTCGCTGCCGAAATCGCCCGCGAGGCGGCAACCCGCCGGGCCGTTGGCGTGGTACCCGGGCCGGAGCGCCAGGCGGCGAACGATCCGGCTGCGCAGGACCAGGCGGCACAGGCAGGCCAGGAAGCCCGGCCGCGCTGACCACGCTCTCAACGCATTTCGACGCTATGGCTGGCATGGCAAGGCAGAGGGCCGTCTACAGGAGCGAGCCATGACCAAGCTGAACGGCATCGTGCCGTGCCTGACCATCGATGGTGCCAAGGCCGCCATCGACTTCTACAAGGACGCCTTCGGTGCCGAGGAGGTCAGCCGCGCCGATCACGAGGATGGCAAGCGGCTGATGCACGCCCATATCCGCATCAATGGCTGCGACGTGATGATGTGGGACCTGTTTCCGGAATTCGGCATGGCCACCACGCCGCCGCATGGCGTGACCATCCATATCGAGGTCGACGACGCCGACCGATGGTGGCAGCGCGCTCTCGATCGTGGTGCCACCGTCGCAATGCCGATCCAGGACATGTTCTGGGGCAGCCGTTACGGGCAGCTCAAGGATCCCTTCGGCCATACCTGGTCGATCGGCGCGCCGCTCAAGCCGTAGAATGACGGGAGCATTTGTCGCTCCCGCCAAGGACCGGGATGGTGTTACAGCGCGGCTGCGATCTTCGCCGCCAGGCGCGCATTGTTCTCCACCAAGGCGATATTGGCGATCAGGCTGCGACCCTCGGTGAGGTCGAGCATGCGCGAGAGCAGGAAAGGTGTGAGAGCCTTGCCGGAAATGCCCATGGCATCGGCTTCGTCCACGGCCGCTTCGATGGCAGGATTGATTTCGTTGGCGGCGATCTCGTCGGCGAGCGGGATCGGGTTGCCCACCAGCACGCCGCCGTCGAGGCGCAGTTCCGCGCGGGCTCGGATCAGGGCGGCAATGTCGGCGGGATCGTCGAGGCGCATGGGTGCCGCCAGGCCGCTCTTGCGGCTCCAGAAGGCGGGGAATTCGTCGGAGCCGTAGCCGACGACCGGCACGCCGAGCGTCTCCAGGGTCTCCAGCGTCTTCGGAAGATCGAGGATGGCCTTGGCGCCGGCGCAGACGACGCAGACCGGCGTGCGCGCCAGTTCCTGCAGGTCGGCCGAGATGTCGTAGGTCTTCTCGACGCCGCGATGCACGCCGCCGATGCCGCCCGTTGCGAAGACGCGGATACCGGCCCGGTCGGCGGCGATCATGGTGGCGGCCACGGTGGTGGAACCGTTCTTGCCCGTGGCGATAGCATAGCCGAGGTCGGCACGGCTGAGCTTCAGGAAGCCCGTGGCCTGGCCCATGGCTTCGAGCTGGCTGTCTTCGAGCCCGGCATGAATGACGCCGTCGAGCACGGCGATGGTTGCCGGCTCGGCGCCTCCGGCCCTGACGGCGGCCTCGACCTTGCGGGCCGTCTCGACATTCTGGGGCCAGGGCATGCCGTGGGTGATGATGGTGGATTCCAGCGCGACGACCGGCTTGCCGGCCTTGAGGGCGGCTGCGACGGCGGCGGAATGGGTAATGGACGTCATGATGCTATCGTTTCGGTTGGTTGAGAATGGTTGTAGCGGGCCAGCACGGCCTGCATGGACAGGTCGGCGCGTACGGTTTGGGGCGATTCGACCGTGAGGGCTGCCGCAGCCATGGCGCAACGCGCTGCCGCGAGAAAGGTGTCGCCGGCGGCAAGGCGTGCCAGCGTGGCGCCGGCCAGCGCGTCGCCGGCACCGTTGACGTTGGTCGGGCGGGATGGAAGCGCAGCGATGGCGGAGACCTGTCCCCCATCCCAGGCGAGGGCTCCGCGTGGGCCGAGCGTGAGCAACCCGCGTGGCACCGGGCCTGCCGCGAGCCTTGCAGCCAGGGCTTCCGCTTCCTCCGCGCTGCCGAGCAGGGCACGTGCCTCGTAGAGATTGAGGAAGAGGATGTCGATCGCCGCCAGGATGGGCACGAGCTTGGCGAGCTTCTGCACAGAAACGGGCACGCAGGCGAGGGGCCGGGGTCCCTTCGCCTGCGCCACTGCCTGCAATACGGCTGGCGGCAAGTTGGCATCGGCGAAAACGAACCCTGTCGCAGGGAAGGCTGCGATACGGGCGGCGATGGTGTCGGGCTCGATCCGGTCGAAGATCGCCATGTCGGCGAGACCGATCACCAACTCACCCTCGCCGCTGAAGATGGCGGTGTAGGAGGCGGTGGTGGCTCCGGCGTCCAGCGTGACGGCGCTCATGTCGATGCCGGCCCGGCTGCTCTCCTCGACGACGCGGCGGCCTTCCAGATCGTCGCCGACCAGCGAGACGAGACCGACATCGATGCCCAGGCGCGCGAGATTCTCAGCCACGTTGCGGGCGACACCGCCCAGGCTGGTGCGCATCGAGCCGATGTTCGAGGTGTAGAGGCGTTCCTTCGCATCGGCGGTCTCGCCGACACGGTCGATGACGCAGCCCCCTGCACACAGAACGGGACGATAGGCCATGGCTCCTCGCGACGGACCCATAGGTCCGAAAACGCATCCCGTGCCACAGATTCGCGCCCGCAACAATGCGACGCTCCGCCGGTTGCCGCTTTCCCTCTTGCGTCACGCCGCGATTGCCGTCATGAGGAACCTGCCTTCCAAGCGCATCTCGGGCAGGCCTTGCTCTTTCCCGGCAACCGCCACATTTTGCGCATTCTTGTTTGGCTTTTGTGGCTTTTCTTCCCTCCGAGATGGTTTCATGCGCACTGCCCCCCTGCTTGCTGCCCTGTTGCTGATGGCCTCGCCCGCCCTGGCCCAGACGGAGCCGCAACCTTCGTCGCCTCAGGTCCAGCCACAGCCTCAAGCTCAACCGCAGCCTCAAGGCCAGCCTGGGCCTCAAGCCCAGCCGCAACCCGAGGCGCAGCCCGCCGCCCAGCCGCAGCCCCAAGCCCAGCCACAGGGGCAAGCCCAGCCACAGGGGCAGGCCCAGCCGCAGCCCCAGCCTCAAGTCCAGGCCTGCACCACGCCGACCGATCCCGCCGGCTTCCCGGCCTGGCTCGACAACTTCAAGAAGGATGCTGCGGCCAGGGGCATCGGCGCCCAGGGCATGGCCGCCCTGGAAGGCGTCACCTACGATCCCAAGGTCATCGGGCTCGACCGCGCCCAGCGGAAGACCTTTTCGCAGACCTTCGAGGAGTTCTCCGGCCGCATGGTCAATGCCTACCGCATCAAGCGCGGCAAGCAGGTGATCAAGAAATACCAGGCGGTATTCGACAAAGCTGAGGCCGAGTATGGCGTGCAGGCGCCGATCATCGCGTCGCTGTGGGCCCTCGAGACCGATTTTGGCGCCAATGTCGGCAAGTTCGAGAGCATCCGCTCGCTGGCGACGCTCTCCTTCGACTGCCGGCGCGGCGACAAGTTCCGCCCCGAACTGATTGCTGCCCTCACCATCGTCGACAAGGGCGACGTGCCGCTGCACGAAATGCGCGGCGCCTGGGCGGGTGAGATCGGCCAGGTCCAGTTCATGCCGACCTCCTATCTCAAGCATGCGGTGGATTTCGACGGCGATGGCCATAAGGATCTGGTCAAGAGCCAGGCCGACGTGATCGGCTCGGTTGCCAAGTTCCTGTCTGGCCGTTGGCAGCGCGGCGCCGGCTGGAACCCCGGCGAGCCGAATTTCGATGCCCTCAAGGCCTGGAACGGCAGCGAGCTCTATCGCAAGACGGTGGCGCTGCTTGCCACCAAGATCGCGGAATAAAAGTGGAGCGCGGGCTTCTAGCCCGCTCTTTCCCTTCACCTACGAGCCGCCGCAAGGGCGGACAGGATGTCCGCGCTCCGGCCTTTTCCATGTGGGGACCGCGAAAATCCCCTGTTCGGCATGAAACCCGCGTGGCAAGGTTGCGGCTTGAGCCTGCCACACCGGAGTTTCCCGATGCTTCGCCGCACCTTTCTCGCCCTCGGGGCCATCGCCGCCATGGCCGTTCCCCTTGGATTGGCCCAGGGACCGGCCGAGGCCCAGACGCTGCCCGATCTCAAGGGCCGCACCATCGTCGCCGTCACCGAGAACGCCTATTTTCCGCTGAACTTCACCGATCCGAAGACGGGGCAGGGCATCGGCTGGGAATATGATGCGATCAACGAGATCGGCAAGCGCCTCAATGCCAAGATCGAATGGAAGACCTCGTCCTGGGACGCCATGATTCAGGCGGTGCAGAACGGCCAGTTCGACATCGGCATGGATGGCATTTCCATCACCGACGAGCGCAAGAAGCAGATCGCCTTTACCGACCCCTATATGGTGTCCGAGCAGTTTATGCTGGTGCGGGCCGACGAGAAGCGCTTCACGGACTCCAAGAGCTTCGCGACTGACGACAAGCTGTTCGTCGGCGCCCAGTCCGGCACGACCAATTTCTTCGTCTCGGTCACCGATCTGCTCGGCGGCAATGACAAGAGCCCGCGCCTCAAGCTGTTCGAGACCTTCGGGGCTTCGGTGCAGGCGCTCAAATCGGGCGACGTCGACACGGTGCTGATGGACAAGGCCGGCGCCGAGGGCAACATCGCCGCCTCGCCCGACAGCTTCAAGATCGTCGGCAACGGCCTTGGCCATGACGAATTCGGCTTCATCCTCAAGCAGGGCTCCGACCTCATCGGGCCGGTCAATGCCGCCCTGGCCGCGATGAAGGCGGACGGGACGACCAAGGCGCTCGATAAGAAGTGGTTCTTCGACTACAAGACCGCGAACTGAGCCGGGATCGGCCACCCTCTGCCATGGCGTCATTGCGAGCGGAGCGAAGCAATCCAGTTTTCTGCGGGCGGCGAAGCCTGGGTTGCTTCGCGCCGTTCGCAATGATGAAATTGTCCGTCGCTTCGCCCCTTGAGCCGCCTGCCTTACTTCCGGATCTTCCTGCCTTCATATGACGACGCCTCACGCGCCACCGCCGCCGCCCTCCTTCCTGTCGAAAGTGCCCTGGTGGCTGGTGATCCTCATCGTGCTGGGGACCGCCGTCCTGATCGGCGGCCTGGCCAGCGAGCAATATCGCATCATCTTCGGCGTGGTGGGGCAGGGGCTCTTCGTCACCATCCGGGTCACGGTGATCGCCTTCGCCGCTTCGCTGGTGCTCGGCACCATTCTTGCGCTCGGGCTGGTGTCGCAGTCGCGCTGGCTGGGCGAGGGGCTCAAGGCCTATGTCGAGATCATGCGCGGCGTGCCCATGATCGTGCTGCTCTATTACATCGCCTTTGCAGTCGGCCCGGCTTTGATCGAAGGCTATGTCGCGCTGTTCGGCTCGGCCATCGCCGCCGGCTTCATGCCTGAGATCACCATCCGCGATTTCAGCTTCGAGTGGCGGGCGATCTTCGCGCTGACCCTGGCTTATTCGGCCTTCATCGCCGAGATCGTGCGCGGCGGCATCCAGTCCATACCGGCCGGACAGTTCGAGGCGGCCCAGGCCCTCGGCCTCACGCGCTTCAAGACCATGCGCCTCATCGTGCTGCCACAGGCCTTCAAGACGATGACGCCGCCGCTCGGCAACGACCTCGTCTCCATGCTGAAGGATTCCTCGCTGGTGTCCGTGCTCGGCATCGCCGACATCACCCAGAACGGCAAGACCTATACGGCCTCGACCTTCCGCTTCTTCGAGACCTATACGGTGGTGGCCTTCTTCTATCTCACGATGACCATCGGCCTGACCCTCCTGGTGCGCCGGCTGGAGCAGCGCATGCGCCGCAACGAGGTACGGCAGGATTGAGGGGTAGCGGAGGGTCGATCTCCAGATCGCCCCTCCAAGGAGGTTGAAACCGACAATCCCTTGCGCCGCCATGGCCGAACTGCAACACTCCGTCAAGATCATGCCAGGCACTTCTTCCCTCAGCGGTCCCTTCGTGGCCGTGCTCGTCTATGATGGCCTCTGCACCTTCGAGTTCGGGGTGGCCTATGAGGTGTTCGGCCTGCCGCGTCCGGAGATGGGGCCCTCCTGGTATCGCTATGCCACCTGCGGCATCGAGCCGGGGCCACTTCATGCGGCGGGTGGGCTGATGGTCGAGCCGCATCACGGCCTGGAATTGCTGGAGAAGGCCGATCTCATCATCGTGCCGGGCTGGCGCGGTATCGGCAGCCCCGTACCGGCGAACCTCGTCGACAGCCTCAAGCTCGCACATCGGCGCGGCGCCCGCCTGATGTCGCTGTGCTCGGGCATTGCCGTGCTGGCCGCCTGCGGCCTGCTCGATGGTCGGGAGGCGACGACGCATTGGCGTTATGCGGCCGATATCGGCGCGCGCCATCCCAGCATCGCGCTCGATCCGGACCGGCTCTATGTCGACCTCGGCGACGTGCTCACCGCCGCCGGGAGCGCCGCCGCCCTCGATCTCTGCCTGCATGTGATCCGGCGCGATTTCGGCCCGGATGCCGCCAACACGGTGGCGCGTCGCCTGGTGGTGCCTCCGCATCGCGACGGCGGCCAGGCCCAGTTCATCGAGCGGCCGGTGCCGCGTGAGCGCGAATCAGCCCGGTTGGCTCCCTTGATCGATTGGCTGCGCCAGAATTTGGCCGCCCCCCACCGCATCGAGACGATTGCGGCCCGTTCCGGCATGAGCCAGCGCACCTTCCAGCGCCGCTTCGAGGAGACGACGGGGCTGCCGCCGGGTGAATGGCTGGTGGCCGAGCGCGTGCGGCTGGCCCGCGAGCAGCTCGAGCGCAATCTCGGCGCCTCGCTCGGCGACATTGCCGCAAGCTGCGGCTTCAATTCGCTGGAGACGATGCGCCATCATTTCCGGCGCCGTGTGGGCGTCAGCCCTGCCGCCTACCGGGCGCGCTTCTGCTCGGAATAACTGTTCCGGACAAGAAATTTAGTCGGCAAACTTCAGTACGGACTGCAGCAATCCCGGGAACTTTTCCTCGATATCAGGGCGCAGGGCCACGAAGCAGCGCGTGCCTTCCTTGCGGTGGCTGACGATGCCGGCCTCGCGCAATTGCTTGATGTGATGGCTCAGGGTTGAGTTGGCGACCTGGCAATCGAATTCCGTCGATCCCTTCTCGCCTTCCGCGAGCAGCGTGGTGACGATGTGCAGTCGCACCGGATCACCGAGGGCGGCCAGAACGCCGATCAGATTGATGTCGTTCACATCGGGGTGAGGGTGTTGTTTCATGCGTTCTTCTACCTATATTCGACGAACATCGAACTTTGAAACTCTAACGCCTCGGTGAGCCGACCACCAGTTAAGTCTGTGTAAGCCAGGTGCAGGAGTGTCAATCGATCGTTCAGAAAAGTCATTTGGAACAAGGTTTCTTTCAATGCCCTCGCTGCTCGACCCTATTCGCATCGGCGCGCTCGACCTGCCCAACCGCGTCATCATGGCCCCCTTGACCCGCACCCGGGCCAGCGAGGGTCGTGTGCCCAATACGCTGATGCGCGACTATTACGTCCAGCGCGCCTCGGCCGGCCTGATCCTGACCGAAGCCACCGCCGTCACGCCGATGGGAGTCGGCTATCCCGACACGCCCGGCATCTGGTCGCGCGAACAGGTCGAGGGCTGGAAGGTCATCACCAAGGCCGTGCACGAGGCCGGCGGGCGCATCGCCCTGCAGCTCTGGCATGTCGGTCGCATTTCCGATCCGGTCTACCTCGACGGGGCCCTGCCGGTGGCCCCGAGCGCCATCGCACCCAACGGCCATGTCAGCCTCATCAGGCCTGAAAAGTCCTATGTCACGCCACGCGCACTCGAACTCGACGAGATTCCCGCCATCGTCGAGGCCTACCGCCAGGGCGCGGCCAATGCCAAGGAAGCCGGCTTCGACGGCGTCGAGATCCACGGAGCCAACGGCTATCTGCTTGACCAGTTCCTGCAGGATTCCACCAACAAGCGCACCGACGCCTATGGCGGTTCGATCGAGAACCGCGCGCGGCTGATGCTCGAGGTCACCGACGCAGTGATTTCGGTCTGGGGTGCCGATCGCGTCGGCATGCATCTGGCTCCGCGCGGCGATTCGCATTCGATGGGCGATTCCGATGCGCCGGCCCTGTTCGGCTATGTCGCCCGGCAATTGGATGCCCGCGGGATCGCCTTCATCTGCGCCCGCGAATATTCCGATGGCTCCAGCGTCGCCCCGGTGATCCGCAGCAATTTCAAGGGCGTGTTCATCGCCAATGAGAAGCTGACGGCCGAAAGCGCCGAGGCCCTGGTCGAGAGCGGCGCAGCCGATGCGGCAGCCTTCGGCAAGCTCTTCATTTCCAATCCGGACCTGCCCAAGCGACTGTCGCTTGGCGCTCCGCTCACCCCCTGGAACGCCGCGACCTTCTACGCCAAGGGCGCCGAGGGCTATACGGACTATCCGGCGCTGGAAGAAGTACCTGCGTGACGGAGGGCTTCTCAGCTCCATCTGCGTATTGATGGAGCGAGACCAGCCTGGGCGGCTCTGCAGAGCCGCCCCTCAGATTTACTTCGCCTTCTTCACGTCCTTGATGTCGGCGAACACGATGGCCGGCGACCGTTCGCCCTGATAGCGCAGGTCGAAGGCGGATTTGGCCATGAACACCGGATCGCCGTCGAGATCGTCGGCGATCGAGAAATTGTGGGAAGTAAGGAAGCTGTCGAGCTCTTGCTTCGTCGGTGCCGAGACCCAGCGTGCCAGCGCGAATTCGGATGGTTCGAAGCGGATCTCAAGCCCATATTCGGCGGCGAGCCGGCCCTGCAGCACGTCGAGCTGCAGGGCGCCGACCACGCCGACCAGGGCCGGCGAGCCGTCGCGCGGGCGGAACACCTGCACAACGCCTTCCTCGGCGAGGTCCTGCAGGGCGTCCTTGAGCTTCTTGGCCTTCATGGCGTCGGGCAGGCGCACCCGGCGCAGGATTTCCGGGGCAAAGCTCGGCACGCCGAGAAAGGCGATCTCCTCGCGCTCGGTGAGCGTGTCGCCGATGCGCAATGCGCCGTGGTTGGGAATGCCGACCACGTCGCCGGCATAGGCCTCCTCGGCCAAAGCGCGATCCTGGGCGAAGAAGAATTGCGGCGCGTTGAGGCTCATCGACTTGCCGGTGCGGACCTGCTTCACCTTCATGCCGCGCGTCAGCTTGCCCGAGCACAGCCGCACGAAGGCGATGCGGTCGCGGTGATTGGGATCCATGTTGGCCTGGATCTTGAAGACGAAGGCGGAGAGATTGTCCTCCGTCGCTTCGACCATGCGGGTGGCCGCTGCCTGGTCGCGCGGCTGGGGCGCATAGTCGCCCAGGCCCTTGAGCAGGTCGCCCACGCCGAAATTCTTGATGGCCGAGCCAAAGAACACCGGGGTCATGTGGCCTTCGCGGAAGGCGGCGAGATCGAACTCGCCGCAGGCCTCCTGCACCAGTGCGATTTCCTCGGAGGCCGCCTCGGCATCGATCGAGGGCACGGCGCGGGCCAGTGCTGCGGCATCGCCAGCCTCGACCGGAATCGGCGCGGTGTCCTTGTCGAGCAGGCGGACATGGCTGGCCGCGAGGTCATAGGTGCCGGCGAAGTCACGGCCGCGGCCGAGCGGCCAGGTCATCGGCACGGTAGAGAGGGCGAGGGTCTTCTCGATCTCGTCGAGCAGTTCGAAGGGATCGCGGCCCTCGCGGTCCATCTTGTTGATGAAGGTGACGATGGGAATGTCGCGCAGGCGGCAGACCTCGAACAATTTGCGCGTTCGCGCCTCGATGCCCTTGGCCGCGTCGATCACCATCACCGCCGAATCGACGGCCGTGAGCGTGCGATAGGTGTCTTCCGAGAAGTCCTCATGGCCCGGTGTGTCGAGCAGGTTGAAGACCAGGCCCTCATATTCGAAGGTCATCACCGAGGTGACCACCGAAATGCCGCGCTCGCGCTCGATCGACATCCAGTCCGAGCGGGTATTGCGCTTCTCGGCCTTGGCCTTGACCTGCCCCGCCAGCTGAATCGCGCCGCCGAACAGCAGCAGCTTTTCCGTCAGCGTGGTCTTGCCGGCGTCCGGATGGGAAATGATGGCGAAGGTGCGCCGCCGCTCGACTTCGCGGGCGAGCGGGGTGAGGGCCGAAGTGTGTGACAGATCGTTCAAGGCAGACCTAAGGAAAAGTTTGCAGCCCCAAAGCGGGGGAGATCATCGGGAATTGGCGCGCTTTTGGCACGAAACGGTGTCCGCGTCACCCCCGACGATGTCAGCGCGGCCTGTGGATGAAACACGCAATGCAAAAAAACTGAAACTTGCCTGTTGCAATCCGTCACGGGCTTTGGCATAGAGCGCCCACGCCGATGCAACGAGCATCTGCGGCCCACGGAAGCGGGTGTAGCTCAGGGGTAGAGCACAACCTTGCCAAGGTTGGGGTCGAGGGTTCGAATCCCTTCGCCCGCTCCAGTGGTCCCTTCGGGGAAAAACAAAAAAGCGGTCCTTCGGGGCCGCTTTTTGCTTTTGGGGCCGTTTCCGCCTGGAATTTCGCCGGTTCTACTTCTTGCCGCCCATCAAGGCGATGAAGTCGGCGGCCTTGTCCTTCTCGTACATCGAGCCGGTGGTGATGTCGAAGCTGGGTTTGATTCCGCCGGCCTGCATCGCGGCAAGCGAGAGGGCGAGATAGCTCTGGGCCTGCGGGTCCTGCCAGGAGGCCGGCCGCCCCCTCGGGTGGTAACTCAGGCGCTTATGCCACCATCGACAAGAATGCCCGAACCGGTAACGTAGGCGGCGCCAGGCCCGGCGAGGAAGGCAACGGCCTCGGCGACCTCCCGGGTCTTGCCGTAGCGGGCAATAGACAGGCTCGGGAGGATGGAAGGCGCGAGAGGGCCGTCGGCGGGGTTCATGTCGGTGTCGATTGGGCCGGGGCGGACCAGATTGACGGTAATGTCACGAGGGCCGAGTTCACGGGCGAGACCGCGGGTGAAGCTCTCCATCGCGGATTTGGTGGCCGCATAGACTGCTATACCAGCGAACGGGACAGACAGACCCGCATTGCTGCCGATAGTGACGACACGGCCGCCATTCGGGATGTGTTGCAGCGCAACCTGGGTGGTCACGAAAACGCCGCGCACATTGACATTCAGCTGCAGGTCGATCTCCTCCAGTGATTGCGCGGAAAAGGCACCCGCAATGAGGACGCCAGCGTTGTTGACCAGGATGTCAAGGCCGCCGAGGTCGGTCACGGTCTGTTCGACCGCTGTCTTCGCGGCTTCCGGGCAGGCGGCATCGGCTTGGATGGCGAGGGCCTTGCGACCCAGGGCACGAATCTCAGCGGCGAGAGCCTCTGCCTTGTCGGCCGATTTTTCGTAAGTGATAGCGACGTCGGCGCCGTCTTCGGCCAGCTTCAGCGCGATGGCCGCGCCGATGCCGCGCGCCGCACCCGTAACAAGGGCGCGCTTGCCGGCGAGAGGAAGAGTGGCACTGTTCATGGCAGTATTCCTAGGTTAGATCATTTCTGTATCGTTCAACACAGAAATGGTTATCGACCTTGCCCTGCCAGCACAAGAGAATTATGTAACGGTTAGCAAAAAAAGAGAACCGCATGATGCCGCACCCATCGGCGCCCCTTGCTCCGAAGCGGGGCCGCCCTGTCAGTTTCGATCGAGAGGAGGTCTTGGAACAGGCAATGCGCGTGTTCTGGGCGAAGGGCTTTGCCGGCGCCTCAATGAGTGACCTCATTGGCGCCATGGGCATCGCCTCGCCCAGCCTCTACGCAGCCTTCGGTTCCAAGGAGAACCTCTATCGTGCGGCGCTCGATCACTATGTGGGGCTTCACAAGGAGGTCGTGTTGCGCATCATGGAACTGCCGACAGCACGCGAAAGTATCGAAGGCCTGTTGCGCAACGCCGTCACCGTCTTCTCCCGTACGGACTTCCCGAGTGGATGTATGGTCGAGCAGACGGCCGGGGAGGCCTGCGACATGTCTCCCGAACTCGTGGTGAGCCTTTGCGAAATGCGCGCGGCTAATGACGAGAACTTCTCGACACGGCTGCGCAAGGGTGTTGAGGACGGCGATGTCGCCGCCGGGACCGATATCCGCGCCGTCGCCGCCTTCTATGCTACCGTCCACAAGGGCTTGAGCCTCAGCGCGCGGGGCGGGACCGGGCCGGACGAACTGAATTCCGCCGTCACTTCGGCCATGGCGGCCTGGCCGTTGCTGGCGGGGTCCTGAGAGCCCGAGTCCAAGAGCCTGTTTCAACTGGGCGCTGGACTACGCCCCATATGTGAGACAGCAAAATTAAGGTATGAGGAGCGGGTTGGGTTAGAGATCTAATGTCGCGAGAAGTTTGGCGTTCCCACCTTCTTCTATCGCTACCGCACCGCGGACGGCGTCGAACTGCTGGTGGAGCACAAGGCTGCGCCGAGCCGCGACCGCATGGCCGACATTCTGCGCAGCCTCCGTAAGGCCTTTGCCAACGGGGAATGACGTAGCTCCCTACTTCTTGCCGCCCATCAAGGCGATGAAGTCGGCGGCCTTGTCCTTTTCGTACATCGAGCCGGTGGTGATGTCGAAGCCGGGCTTGATTCCGCCGGCCTGCATCGCGGCGAGCGAGAGGGCGAGATAGCTCTGGGCCTGCGGGTCCTGCCAGGCCGCCGCCAGAACATAGCCGTCCTGCACCTCGTTGGCGGTATCGAGCGAATTGCCCCAGCCGACCACCGGAATTTCGCCGGGCTTCACGCCGACCTGGTCGAACACGCGCTTGATCGAGCCGGAGACGAGATCGCCAAGCGGGAGAATCGCCTTGATCTTGCTGCGATTGGCCGTGAGGTAGTCGCTCATGCGCGAGATGATGTCGGCCTGGTCGAGCGTCGAATCGGTGACCTCCCAGCTGATGTTCAGCGGCTTGAACACGCTGGCGATGCCCTTTTCCTGGTCGGCGCCATAGGTAGCGCCGGGCACTTCCACCGGCATCCAGACGAAATCGCCGGATTTCACCAATCCCTTGTCGACGAGGTAGCGGGCGTGGTCGGCGCCGGCCTTGACGTTGTCGCCGCCCACGAAGGTGGAAAAGCGCACGGTCTTGTCGTCGGAGTTGAAGGCGATCACCGGGATCTTCTTGGCGTTGGCTTCCTCGACCGGCTTCACCAGGCTGCCGGCTGCGGGACTGGCCGTGACGATGCCGTCGGCACCCGCCGCGATCGCCGCCCGGATGGCTTCCTGCTGCGAGGCGACGTCGCCATTGTGGAAGGAGGTGTTGACCTTGTTGCCGGTGTCCTTGGCCCATTGCTCGGCGCCGGCCAGGAAATAGGTCCAGACCGGGTCGGCGGCCGAGCCATGGGAGATCCAGTAGAACGTCTTTGGAGCCGCCTCTGCCGGCGACGGTGCAGACGAGAACGCCATGCACAGCGCGGCGCCGGCGCCGAGACCCCAGCGCGCTACCCGCCCGGCCAGTACTTTCAGTGACATCAGATCCTCCCGATGTGATTGTTTGTTGTGCTTGTGAGGTTGCGGCCGGCCCCCAGGGCTGGTTCGCGCGTCCCCGACGAAACATCCTACATCGGCGGGCACTGCCGGATGCCGCAGATTCCACTCTTCTTGTGCTGACAGGTTTTTCGATCCGGCGGAATCACGCGGGATCGAGCCTTGCTTCTGTGGATCGAAGGCCGGCGCGCTGGCTCCGGCAGGCCTGTACAGGCTGCGTCAGGGCCCGATCTGCCGAGCCTTGGCGAAGGCTTCGGCCTGCCGTTCCGCCTCTTCACGCTCTGCCACCAGGCGCTCGGCGCGCTTTTCGCGCCGCCAGGCGATCAGGCTGTTGATGGTGAGCGCGGCGAAGCCGAGCGTGTAGACCGCGGCGACGAAGGCGCTGAACCAGGCATTGTTGTCGCCTGTCCGCAAAGCTCGCTGGAGTTCGATATAGGTGGCGATGCCGTAGATCAGTACCACCAGCATGATGAAGTTCTGCACCCGCGCGCCGAAGCGCCGGAGGATGAGATGCAGGCACAGATAGAAGAACGGCATCACCACGGCATTGGCGACGATGCGGCCGATCGGATGGAAGATCGAGGGCAGCATCTCACCGAGCCAGCGCGCGCCGAAAAACGGGACAGCCAGGAGCAGGGCATAGAGCAGGCCGAGGCCGGTCCAATCCAGCAGGCGATTGGAAAACGCCGGTCTCGTCGGTTCTGCCGTCATGATCCCGTTCCGTGGACTGTACCCGCTTCGGATTTAAGCACATTCCGAAGCTGATAACAGAGGAAACAGGGCCGCTGCGATCAGGCCGCGCCAGCTTCGCGGATGACGCGGCCGAGCCGTTCGATGCCCTGGTCGATCGCGGTGTCATTGGCCAGCGAGAAAGAGAGCCTGATCGTGTTGGCGCCCGAGCCGTCTGCATGGAAGGCTCGGCCGGGCACGAAGGCGATGCGGGCGGTCTCGATGGCGCGGGCCAGCAGGCGGGCGCCATCCATGCCATCGGGCAGCGTCACCCACACGAACATGCCGCCTTCGGGGCGCGACCAGCGCACGCCCTCGGGCATGTGGCGTTCCAGCGCCGCCAGCATGCGGTCGCGGCGATGGCGATAGGCGCCGCGGATCTTCTCGACCTGGGCCGGGAAGGCGTGCTCGGCCACGTGGTGCATCGCCATCTGGTTGATGGTGGGGCTGTGCAGGTCGGAAGCCTGCTTCATCAGCACCAGCTTCTTGATCACGCCGGCGGCGGCGCAGATCCAGCCCATGCGCAGGCCCGGCGCCAGCGTCTTGGAGAAGCTGCCGCAGGAGATGGTGCGGGTGGCATCGATACCGCCCTCGCGGGCGATGTCGAGCGCCAGGATCGGCGGCACGTCGGCGCCGTCATAGCGTAGCGACTGATAGGCCGTGTCCTCGATCACCACGATGTCGAGTTCGCGCGCGAGGTCGAGCACGCGCTCACGCCCGGCTTGGTCCAGTGTCTCGCCGGTCGGGTTGGCGAAATCCGGGGTCAGATAGGCGAATTTCACCCGGCCGCCTGCCTTTGCGGCGGCATCGGCATAGGCCGAGGGGGTCATGTTGCCTTCCACCGGCGCCAGCCTGTCGTAGCGCGGCTCATAGGCATTGAAGGCCTGCAGCGCGCCGAGATAGGTCGGCCAGGTGACGAGGGCAGTGTCGCCGGGCGAGAGCAAGAGCTTGCCGAGATAGTCGAGCGCCTGTTGCGACCCCGAAGTGATCAGGATGTTGTCCGGCCCGCAGGCCACGCCGATGCGCCGCATCTGCCTGACCACCCAGTCGCGCAGGGGCGGAAAGCCCTCGCTGGTGGAATATTGCAGCGCCGCGCCGGCGCTGACATCACCGAGCACGCTGGCATAGGCCGTCCGGAACGCTTCGTTCGGAAACAGAGCGGGGTCGGGAATGCCGCCGGCGAAGGAAATGATGTCCGGCTGCTCGAGCAGTTTCAAAAGTTCGCGGATTTCCGAGGCACGCATCCGTCCCGCCCGCGTGGCGAAGATCGCTTCCCAGTCCAAGGTCCTGTTCTCCTGACAGACGGCCGCGAGGTGCTTGCCGTCATATGGCCATCGCATCGCCTGCCCAATTTCAGGGCGCGATGCTCATGTTGCGTGCAGCATCCTCCCTGCGAAAAAATATGTCAATAATGCTGACGTATTTTTTCGCTTGTTGCGCGAACCGGGGGGGACGACATTCGTCGGCGAGCGGTTGGCCGCCAGAGAGCCCGGCGCGTGGATTTCCATCACGATGGTGACTGTTTCAGTTTTCGGAGGTACCTCGGCCTTGAGCCAAGAGGCTGTACTTGTACTATTATCCCTGTTTCTACTGATGCCACAACACTAGTGGGCGCTGGAAGCGGCAGGGAGAACATTGCATGTTGCTCGAATTCATGATTTGATCTTCGCTTGGCTAGTGAAATTGGAGGGAATCTGATGATTGAACCAATTTCTTCTTCTTTCTATCTCTCGATTTTTGATAGTTCTCTAGAGTTATTTAAAGGGAATGAAATATCTGCCGATATAACGGCATCCGAGCGCGCTGATCTCATCTCGAACATCTTGGAGAATAGGGAGCCGTTGACGGGTTTATTGCCTGAGGAAACGGCCACTCTTCTCCACCTCGTGCGTCAAAGACCGGATCAGGCACTTCGCACGATGGTTGTCGACGCGGCCCGCATGCAGCGCCGGAGAACCTTCGGCCAGAGCGTGGCGACGATGGTGCCGATCGAGGTGACCTCCTTTTGCGCCAGCACCTGCCGTTTCTGCGGCTGGCGCGCCGACAACAAGGAGATGGTGCGCCTTTCCATCACCGAAACCGCCATCCGCGAGCAGGCGCGCATCCTGGCGCGCAAGGGTTTCTCGCATTTCGAGATCGCCGGCGGTGACGACCTGACCCTGTTGCAGCAGCACCTCAAGGGGTTGGTGCGCGGCCTCAAGGAAGAAACGTCCGCGGTCAACCCCGAGGCGCGCGTCTCGGTCTGCCTGGTGCCGATGCATGAGCAGCATTATCGCGACCTCCGGCAGGAGGGGCTCGACTGCGTGCTGACCTGGCAGGAGACCTATGACCGCGAACTCTACGGCTATCATATTCCGAGCGGACCGAAAGCCTGGGGTGTCGACGAGCAATTGCGCCTGCAGAAGAAGACCGACGAACCCGTCGGTTTCCTGCATCGGCTGCGCTCCCAGGAATTGGCCATCCGCTCCGGCTTGCAGGCCGGGCTCGGGGCCATGATCGGCCTGTCCAAGGTCACCGAGGCCGATATCCTCTCCGTCGTCCTGCATGGCCGCCGGCTGATCGAGCATTATGGCGATGCGGTCGAGCCCTTGATCATCGGCATGCCGGCCTGGAACCCGATCCTGACCCAGGCGAGCGACAACCGCCCCGCCAGCGAGTTCGACTT
The DNA here is from genome assembly GCF_057073705.1 of Labrys sp. E2SS-1L. Taxonomy (NCBI): domain Bacteria; kingdom Pseudomonadati; phylum Pseudomonadota; class Alphaproteobacteria; order Hyphomicrobiales; family Xanthobacteraceae; genus Labrys; species Labrys sp. E2SS-1L. Next base: position 2,262,794 of record NZ_CP172712.1, read on the forward strand.
CGACACCCAGGGCAATTTCGAGCTGATCGCCGCCATCTATCTTTTGGCTTTTCCCGACCGCATGGCCTGGGTCTTCGCCAATGGACGGGTGCCGCCGGATATCCAGACCGATTGCGTGGAGACGGCCTGCTGCTTCACCTCGACCCTGGTCCAGATCTCGCCGGGCGCCTATCTCGATTTCAAGCAATCGGAACTCGACACCATGTTCGAGCGGGTGCGCGGCGTTGCCGAGGCGACTCCGACCTTCGAGGAGGTGATGTCGGGCGAGCAGTTCATGCATTATTTCGCCAGCCATGAGGAGTTCGTCGCCGGCTTCGAGGCACGCAACCTGCATGTCGTCTCCGACCGCAGCTATTTGCGGCGGGCCGATTGGGCCGTTGCCGCGGAATGAGCCATGCTCTGCCGGCAGCGCAAGGCCGATCGGCTGGATCTCGGCAAGCGGGGCCCGATCGACGAGCGGGCCCTGTGGACGGAGCTCCGGCCCGTGCGCTGGCTCGCCGAGGCCGAGCGCCCTGGAACACCCGTCCTGGAGATCGTCTCCGTCTGCAAGGCGGAGGTGCCGGGGCTGGTGCGCGATCACGGGCATGCCTTCATCCGGCTGGTCGACGAGGAGGGCGGCATTCGCCCGATCGGCTTCTTTCCGGATGAGAGCACCGGCGTCGAGCCGGATGATTTCCCCGGCCTGCGCATGCCGGGCATGCTGCTGCTACCGGATAAATATGACCGTATCGCCTGGAACCCACTGATCACCCGCATCGCCTTGTCGCGGCCGGCCTTTGACGGCATCTGCACCCGTATCGAGCAGATGCAGCGCGGCAAGGGTGAGGGCGAACTCGGCTTCGACCTGCTCGATCAAAGCTGCGTGGGCTTCGTGGTCCGCATTGCGCGTCTGGCCCGCATTCGGGTCGAGGCGGAAGTGCGGCTGACGGACTTCGCCGACGGGGCGGGGGTGGCAGCCGGCCCGAACTGGCGCCGGCATCTTGGCCGTCTCCTGCCGAGGCCGCTCTACCGCCTCCTGTTCAATCTGGCGCTTTCCAGCCATGGCGGCTTCTGCACCGTGTCCCGGCAATGGGACAAATCAGGCGACGAGCCTGTGCTGCGGATGATCAGGGGCATCCAGCCGGTGTTCACGCGCTGGCGCGACCTCTGGTCCCGGCACGTGCCGTTCTACCATGTGCGTGCCCTCAGGGAGTGGCAGCGCAGGGTCGAACGCGAGGGCCTCGAGCCCTATCGCCTCGCCGAGGCCTGATCGCCGGATCTGAGGAAGCGCAGCGCAAGGCCCGCCCACCAGAGCGGGCCGACGATGACGCCGCCGAGGCCAGCGGCGACGTCGACGATCAGCATCTGCTGGTTGGCGCGTGCAATGAAGGCGACGATATAGAGCAGCCCACCAGCCATGCCGAGCACAGCGAGGGCCTTGGGGAGGGTACCGAACCGCCAGCCTAGCGCGCCGAACAGCAGCAGGCTCAGCCCGCTCAGGAAGAAGATCAGCCAGCCCTGCGGGTCGAGGACGAGGGAGAAGGAGGTGATCGACTGCCGCACCGCGTCCGAACCTGCCGCAAAGGCCTGGGCACGCTGGGCTTCGCCGCCGAGCAGGCGGACATAGCTGACGGCGGTGACGCCGAAGCCGAGCTGGCCGAGCGAGGCGGCAAGCCGGGCGAGGCCGCTCGTGGGGCCGATCAGGCGCTGTACTTCGCCCATGGCGCAGAAAGCGGTGAGGCCGGCCAAAGCGAAGGCCATCAGGAAGGCCTGGCGCCCGAGCGGCGCATTCGCCAGCGCGTTCCAATAGTCGAGCGTGCCGGTCTTGAACTGCGAGGTCGGGTCGAGAAAGAAGGTCGCGCCGGTCGCCGCATAGCTGAGGGCACAGACGAGGCACACGATGCCGGCGGTTCTATTCATCGCAGTGCCCCGTACGGTTTCCACTGCCATCGGCCATCAGGTTTCGAACAGTTTGAGGATGGCGCCTTGCGGCATCAGCCGCATGATGGTGTTGCGCAGCGTGGCCGTTACCGGCGTCTGCCATTGCCGCATCTTGCCGATCTTGCGCGAGCGCGCCACCAGGGGTGTTGTGCGCGCCAGCCCGATGGCCTGATAGGTCTCCAAAGCCTTGGTAAGGTCGGGCCCGGCCTTCAGGCATTGCGCCAGAGCGAGGGCATCCTCGATGGCCTGGCAGGCGCCCTGGCCGAGATCGGGCGTCATCGGATGGGCGGCATCGCCGAGCAGAGTGAGGGCGCCGTCGGTCCAGCGGGGGAGCGGCAGCGTGTCATAGACACCGGTGCGCACCAGGTCCTCCGGATCGGTCGCACCGATCACGGCATGCGCGAGGGGCGGCCAGTCCGCGAAATGCGCCAGTGCCTCGGCCTTGTGGGCGGGATGGATGGCGGGTTTGTCGTGCACGGCGCTGTTGAGCGTGCCGTACCAGTAGACATAGTCGTCGCGGATCCAGAACACGCCGAAGCGGCTGCCGCGGCCGAAGAACTCGCGGTAGCGGCCTTTCGGAAAGCTGCCGGGCGACAGCTTGGCGACGCCGCGCCAGGTCATCCAACCGACATAGCGCAAGGGCGAGGCGCCGATCATGGCATCGCGCAGGAGGGAGCGCACGCCGTCGGCCGCCACCACCAGGGGGGCGCTGCGCATCGTGCCATCCTCGAAGGTCAGGCTGGCGCCCTCCGCCTCGCGCCGATAGCCGATGCAGCGGCTACCGGTATGGATCCTGGCGGGATCGAGCGGCCGCAGCAACTCGGCATAGAGGTCGACCCGGCGCAGGCAGAGCAGGGGCAGGCCGCTGCGCTCGCGCACCGGCGTGAGCGGGATGGTTTTCAGCGGCCTTTGCCGCCAATCATAGATCTCGCCCAGCTCCAACGGGTCGGCCAGGGTCTGGACGCCCTGGTCGAGGCCGAGCCGGCCGAGCGCCCTGAGGGCATTGGGCCAGAGCGTGAGGCCGGTGCCGCCGAGCCCGATGCGCGGCGAGCGCTCGTAGATCTCCCAGCTCATGCCCGCCTGCGTCAGGGCGTTGGCCACGGCCAGTCCGCCTATGCCCCCGCCGATGATGATGACTTCGGGAAATCCCGACATGCTTGTATGATCCGTTCGAACCGGGTGTCCGCAGGCCTGAACGAGGTTGATTGTCGTATGGGTGCGGGCGGCTGTAAAACGGAAAAAGGGGCGGCGATGAACTCTCGGCAGGATGACGGCGGAGCCGTCCGGTGAGTGTCGAAGCCTTCGTCAAGCTGTTCCTGCTCGTCTTCCCGCTGATGTTCAGCCCCGGGCCCACCAATTTCCTCTGCGCGGCCTCGGGCAGCCGCCATGGTGTGGTGCGCTCGGTGCCGATGATCCTCGGCATGGACCTGATGGTGTTCCTGCCCGCCTTGGTGGTGGGCCTGGGTGTGACCGGTTTTCTGGTCAACTATCCCGGCCTGCTCACCATGGTGCAGCTCGTCGGGGCGCTGGTGGTGCTCTATATCGCCTTCGAAATGGCGCGGGGAGCCTCGCCGGACGCTCCGGCGGCGAGCGGAGCGCAGCCGATGGGGTTTTGGGGCGGCATGCTGGTGCAGGGCCTGAACGTGAAGGGGCTGACGCTCCTGCTCATCATCTACGCCCAGTTCCAGTTGGCGGATAAGGGCCTGGTCGCCAACGCCCTGATCATCGCCGTTGCCCTCACCGTGCTCAGCCTGGTCTCGCATTTCGTCTGGACGCTCGGTGCGATGTGGCTGGCCCGGCGCTTCTCCTCGCCACAGGCCATGCGGATCCAGGGCTTCATCTATGCTTTCATGCTGGCTCTGGTCGCCGTCTGGATGATGGCATCAGCCCTGGCGGGGGCGGGGTCATAGGGCGGTTGCTTGCTTCTTTTGCAGGGGGCGCTGCCCCTCACCGCTATCCTCTCCCCGTAAGAACGGGGCGAGGGGGCGCAAGCGTCGCGACTAACCCTCAGATCTTTCATCTCGCGCGACGGCAGGGCGAGATGGGATGCTTGCGCTATGAAATGCGCGGCCAAAGTCCCCTCGCCCCGCCCGCGGGGAGAGGGTGCGGGTGAGGGGCACCGCGACCTTAGCCGAGAAGTCGCGGAAACAGCCGTGGAGAACGCACTTTCTCATCCCACCGTGACCCGATAATCCGCCTCCAGCCAGGGGCCGCCGATCGGGGCGAGGCGGAAGCGGATCTCGCTGCCGGCGGACAGGGCCGAGGTCGGCAGGTCGAGGACGTGGAGGGACAGGCCCGCGTCATGGGTTCGGCCCTCGTCGTGGCTCGCCCATCCGTCACAGCTCCAGCGAAGGGCGGAGAGGTCGGTGAGCTCGATGCGCAGGATCTGGCCGGGGGCGATGGTGTGGCGCTGGTGGTTGAGCCGCCAGAAACGGCGGTTGCTGACGATCTTGCGTTTGAGATAGCGTTCGACCGTCTGGGGCGGGGTGTCGAACACCGCCCCGTCGCGCAGCGAGCGAAGCAGCTTGATATGCTCGCCATGGGCCCAGACCAGCGGCATGGCGCTGCCGGTCGGCTTGCCGAGGAAGAGTTCGTGCTCCGGCCGGTCCGGGCCGTCCCAGATCTGTTCGGGCAACTGGCCGCCAGGCCCTGCCGACGCTTCGAGCGCGGCCAGCAGGCGCCGGGCTTCCTCCGGCCTGCCCGCGGCGAGCTCATAATGCGCCCGTTCGCCAGTCAGCAGGGGCCAGAGGCGGCCCACGCCAGTGCCGTCGAAGGCCGAACCGTCCTCGTGCTCGCCATAGCCGTCATTGTTGTAGCGATACCAGCAGGGGCCGCTGGGCAGGTCTCTTTTCAGGAGATGGTCGATCGCCTTCACGGTCGCCACCATGCGCGGGTCGTCGGCGGCCCTGAGGCCAAAGCGCACCAAAGCGAGGGCATCGGGACTGAGCAGCATCTTGGCGCTGAGCACGGCTTCCTGGGCGGAGCGGTTCTTGATGGCGACGGTGCCGCCGAGGCCCGGGCCATCCTCGCTGTCGCCGGGGCCGATGCGGACATAATAGCCGGGAATGCCGAGCGTGCGCGCCAGGTCGGTATCGCTGGCGAAGGTCCAGGCATCGATCTCGGCATGCCATTCATCCGCCGTCTCGCGCAGCAGCGTGGCGGCATCCGGGCGATCCGCTGCGTCCATGGCGTCGGCGGCGGCGAGGAGGGCTGATATCTCGACAGCAAGCGTGAAGGGTGAATAGCCGGCGTCCTCTTCCCAGCGGTCCTCGTCGGTGACGGGGCCGTTGCGCAGCACGAAGCTCGCCGCGCGCTCCACCATCGGCAGGAAGCGACGGGCCTCCGCCGCATCCAGGCTGCCGGCACGCACCAGCATGTCGAAGAGCAGGATGGGAAAGGCCGTCTCGTCCATCTGGATGCCGTCCCAATAGGGATGGCCGTCGATCCAGTTGTTCTGGGCCCAATGGCCGTCGCCCTCCTGGATGGCGGCGAGATAGTCGAGGATGCCGCGCGCGTCGGCCGGGCTGCCGGCCGCCAGGAAGCCGCCGGCGGTCTCGACCAGGTCGCGCGGCCAGACCAGGTGATAGCCGCCAAGGTCGTTATCGCCCTTGTTGTAGCCCCAGGGCGTCGACAGGCTGGCGATGGCGCCGCCCGTGAAGGCGCCGGTGCGATGGGCGGCGAGCACGGCGGTGCTGGTGCGGTAGCTGGTGCCCCGAGCGGGGCTGACATGGTCGAGATCCTCAAGCCCGGCCTGCCAGCCCTGCCAGATCGCGCGCACGCGCCGGCGTGCGGGCTCGAGCCCCTGCTGCAGGCTGGCGATGGCGTTGAGGGCCGCTTCCTCCGGTCGCAGGCCGAGGCCGAGTGTGAGCAGCACGCGGCCCTGGCTGCCGCGAAGGTCGAGCGTGCCGCTCAGCGCGACATTGCCGTCTTCGGCGCGAAGCCAGTCGGAATTCACGCCTTCGCCGCGTTTGAGAGTCTGCCAGCCATCGGAAAAACCGACATAGCCGGCCGAGCGGGCCTGCCAGGGAACCGAGGCGGCGAGGGCGAGCGAATAGCCATAGCTGCCGCTGGCCATCAGCAGCCCATGCCCCTTGTAGTCGTCGACCCAGGCGGTGTTGCGGCTGCCCTGGTTGACCAGATGCGGCGATAGCAGCACGTGCAGGCCGTAATCCTCGGCCTCGCCCTTCAGGGCTTCGAAGCGGATGTCCTGCAGCAGGCTGTCGCGGAAGGGGTCGGCCAGGATGGTCTTGCGGATGCGGTAGCGCCCGTCCTGCGCCGTGTTGACGAGTTCGAAGACGGGGGTGCCGTCGCTCTCCATGCGGATATCGCCGTCGGCGTCGCGCTTTTCTTCGGAAAAATAGTCCGCGGCCGTGACGAGGAGGCCGCAATCCCTGATGCAGGCAAGGTCGATGCGCGGATAATAGATCTCGTTGAGGATGCCATGGCTGAGGGCAAACCAGACCCGGCTCGACGCGGAACCGGCGGTGCCGATGCCGCTCTTGGCCGCCGAGGTCCAGCGCGGCTCGACGCCAGGGGCTCCGGGAGGTGGGGCAGTCTCGCTCATGCCTTGGTCTTCTTGCCGACGGGAGTGGCCTTGTCGGCTATCTTGGCTTTGCGGGGGGACTTGGCCGTGGCGGGGGGCTTGGCCGCGGGCGCCTTGGCCTTGGGCGATGTCCTGGTCCTGGAAGACGGTTCGGGCGCTTCCTCGGATTCGTGGAAATTCTTCAGGCGCCACAGGGCAGCACCGCCGTCGAGGCCGGCATCATTGGAGCCGAGCGTGACATTGGCCGGCAGCGCGAGCTTCACATGCTTGGTGTTGCCGCCGCCGAGATAGAGGTGGTCATAGTGGAACAGCACGAAGAGCACGTCGATGACGTGCCTCAGCCGCTTGTTCCAGCGCTTGTTGCCGATCTTCTCCCGTGCCGCCTCGCCGATATAGTCGTCATAGGTCTTGGTGCGGGTGATGGGGTGGTGAGCCAGTTCCATATGCGGCATCAGCTCGCCGTCGCGGAACACGGCCGTGCCGGCGCCTGTACCCAGGGTCAAGGCAAGCTCGATACCCTTGCCTTTGATCAGGCCGAGGCCCTGGACCTCCGCATCGTTGATCAGCCGTATCGGCTTGTTGCCGAGTTGGGCGGCGAGCTTCTGCCCGAGTGGAAAGCCGTCCCAGCCTTCGGGTGCGAGGTGCGGCGCGGTGAGGATGCGGCCATGTCGCACCAGGCCGGGAAAGCCCACCGAGATGCGGCCATAGGCCGAAAGGGGCGCGACCAACTCGGCCAGTGTCTCGACCAGCAGATCGGGTGGGCAGGGATGGGGCGTAGGCAACCGCACCCGCTCTCCCTGCATCTGCCCGCTCGGATTGACGATCGCCGCCTTGAGGCCGGTGCCTCCAATGTCGATGGCGAGGATGTCGGATGTCTCCTTGGCCACGGGCAGGCTCCCTGATTGACGGCGACCCCAGCCCAACCGGGCTTTCGTCGATGGAAAGGCGCAATTGTGGCTGGCTTGTGTTGCCGGCTTTATTTTGGTGGTGATCCTATCAGCTTGGTTACCCCTGCGGCAATTCGGAGGCGGAATCCGCCTCGGATCGGGCTGGGGGCATTCGATTGAGGCAGAATGTTGCCCCATTGCTAAGCGCTATGCACAAAATCCATGCAGCCGCCGCATACCGGGCATACGCGCCGGTCTGTGCGATTTTTTACCGTGCGGTGCAAAAGAGGAGTATATGCACTGCAACAAATCAATCTCTCTGGAAAGTAAGTGTCATGGTTCTCTTCGGTTTTGTTTCTTCGATCGCTTCTCGTTTCACGGCCTATCGCAATTATCGCCGTACCCTTCAGGCTCTTTCGGCTCTTGATGACCGCGAGCTTGCTGATCTCGGCATTTTCCGTGGCCGTATCGAGGAAATTGCTCGCGGCGCCGCTCGCTAATCGAGCTTAGCGTCCGTTACGGAATGCGAAGCCGCCGGGATGGTTCCCGGCGGCTTTTTCTTTGATTATTGCTCGAGCCGATTCCCTGAAGAAGAGCAGGACAGTCCATGCTGCACCTGCGAAGGGCGGCAGTGACTACATCATCGGCCGTGCAGGGCGCGTCCGCCGGTCATCCACGCTCAGCGCATAGCTCATGCGATGCGCAAACGGCCTTGGGAGCTCTATTGGCGTTCGAACCAGGCCAAGGCCGGCTCGGCCTCGGTGAACTTGGCTTCCTCGTCCAGCTTTATCCGCTCGCCACCCTTCTGTTCGAAGAGCCGGCCGCGATAGAAGGTCGCCACGCCACCCTCGGGCAGCGGCTTGTCGAGCTTCCACAATTCTGCCCTGGCGTTCTGGCGGATCCGGACCCAGCGCAGGGTGGTCATAGGCCGTCGATCCGCATCAGCGCGTCGAAATGCAGCTTGGCCTGGTGATCGAGCACGGTCATCCATTCGCGCGCGGTGCTCTCGATGACCTGTTGGGGAATGAGCTTGAGTGGCCGGCCGGTCGACATGGCCAGCACCTGCTGCCGGCAGGCCCGGTCGAGATAATAGAGATCGTCGAAGGCCGTTGCGACGGACGGACCGCCGACGATGACGCCATGATGGGCCAGGAAGACGATGTCGGCCTTCTGGTCAGACTTGGCGGAGCTGGCGATGCGCTCGCCTTCCTTCTCGCCCGAGGCAAAGCCCCCGAATTCGTCGTTATAGGCGGTACGGCCGTAGAAGCGGGCCGCCGTCTGGTGCGCCATTTCGAGCCGGCCCCCCTCGATCATGGTGAGGCTGGTGGCCCAGGGCATATGGGTGTGCAGCAGGCAAAGATGGCGCGGATTGGCGCGATGCCCGGCAATATGGATGTTGCGGGCCGTCGCCTCCAGTTCGCCTTCGCCCTCCAGGATCTGCCCTTGCCCATCGACGAGGAGAAGGTCGGCCGGGCGCATCTCCGACCAGTGAACCCCATAAGGATTGAAGAGATACCGCTCTTCGGCGCCGGGGACCTGCACCGAGAAATGGTTGCAGATGCCCTCGTTGAAGTCGAACTTCGCGGCAAGGCGGAAGGCGGCCGCGAGTTCGCGGCGATAGACGTCGATATCAGGCATTGCATTTGTCCGATCACGGGATGGAAAGCTCCCTTATCCCGTGCCGGCGCGCCGACGGCAACGGCCATGATGCCGCGCTGGCCTGTCAGCGGTGTTTCCTCGGTATCGCCTGATGCATGCAGCCGATTGACGCCGGAGGCGGAACTTGCCACACCTTCATCGAAATATGCATCCATGGGGTGGTAATGAAACTCGTCCGTTCTGTCCGCCTATGGATGAAGGAGGGGACATCAGACAAGATCTACGAGGTGGATCTCGTCGATCTCGAACACGCACAAGTTGAAGAGCGCTATCTCGTCAATTTTCGATATGGCAGGCGTGGAAAGACGCTGCGGGATGGTACGAAGACACCTTCTCCGGTCGTATTGGCGTCGGCAGAAAAGCTTTATGACAGTGTCGTCATTTCAAAGGTGAATGACGGCTATCGCCGCATGGGCGAGGACGTTCCGGCCATTACGGCCTCCCAAACGGCGGGCGAGGTTCCCGTTGGCGGGCGCGATGGCGAGTTGCTCAACCAGCTTGCCTCCTGCCTCCGCTCGCCCTGGCCCGCCAAGGAACGTGATCGCCTGTTCTGGCGCCTCGGCGTCATCCGCCTGAAGGCCGCTTGGCCGCAGCTCGCCGCCATTGCCGAAAAGCTCGGCCCGAGCCAGGCGAGCTACAGCCTGGTGCATGCCTTGGCGCGTTGCGGCGGCGCCGATGCGGCCGGGCTCCTGGCCGGCATCGCCGAGACCAATGTCAGCGCGGTGACGCGAGACTATGCCGCCTATGCCCTTGCCAGCGATCTCCTCGGCCCGGCCCGCCAGCCGCCACGCCTCGTACTGCCCAGGGCCGACAATGCGGCGCAGGCGGCGGCCATCGAGGCGGCGATCGCCGCTGCCAACGGTCCTGCCCTGGTCGAGGTGCTGCTTGCCGCTGCGACGCAGCAGCCTGGCTTCGCCAACCAGTTCCTGATTGCCCTTGCCCATCGCGCGCTTGTCGACGGCACGGCCCGCAAGGCCCTGCTGGCGGGGCTCGCCGTCGTTTCTGCCCGGCCTCCCTTCGTGCAGGTGCTGCGGCGCTTGTTCAAATATGCCGATCTCACCGATGATGGTCCGCTCTTTGCGGCAACGGCCCGCCAGTTCGAGTTGGCCACGCCGATGTATCGCTACGCCTATCGCGGCCAGGTCTGGCTCCCGGGCCAGCGCAAGCCCGTGAAGCTCAGCGAGGAGCAGGCCAGCGTCACGCCGCGCGTCGCACTGTCGGAGCAGACGCTGCTTTACTTCAAGCGCCGGGCCTGGCGCAGCCTGCGCAAGCGCGGCGAACTCGGTCAGGATGCCTTCACGGCGATGGCGTGCGACCTGTTGCTGGCCTTCGGCGACGCCGATGGCGAGAAGGCCTATGAGCAGCAATATTTCGTGCAGGTCGATGGGCGGTATCAGCGGCGCACGCTCTACCATCCCGCGCTGCGGCGGATCTGGAGCCTTGGCCAGCTGCTTCATCGCAACCAGCCCGGTGTGCGCTTCCGTCCGAACAGGTTGAGTTTCTCGGTTGCCGACGAAGCGGGCGCGGATGGGCGCGGGGAGGCGTTTCCGGCCTTGTGGGACGCCCAGCCGCAACGCCTGCTGCGGGTAGCCGCAGGGGCACGCTACCAGGCCGCGGCGCTCTTTGCCGTGCAGGCCCTGCGGGAGGGGCCTGCACGATCGGTGGCGATGGATGCTGCCGCGATCCCGGATCTGTTGACCTCGCCCTATGCCGAGGTGCTTGGCCTGGCGGTGTCGCTTGCCCGCCGCCTGATCGACGAGGGCAAGGCTGATGCCACCCTGATCGCGGCCCTGATGCAGGCCGACGTCACCGAGGCCCACATGTTGGCGATCCGGGCGATCGGCGGGCGTCCCGAATGGCCCTGGTCCGAACCGGCTTTGGCATTGGCGGCCCTGCTCACCCCGCAGGCACGCATGCAGCAGGAGACCCGCGATTGGCTGGAACAGCGCCCGCCGAGCCGGCAGCAGCGGGTCCGCCTGACCGAGGATTTCGCAGCCTGGCTCGGGGCCCTGCCGGCCGAACCGGACGAGCGCCAGCTTGCCGGCCTGCGCTTTGCCCTGTCCCTGCTGCCCGTTCTGTGGCCCGCCCATGATTGCCCGCTGCCCCCGGCCGCCGTCGAGGCACTGACGGGCCACAAGGCCGGCGTGGTGCAGGGGGCTGCGATCGAACTGCTTGCCGTCACGCCGATTCGCCCCGGCGAGCTGCCGCGCCCCTTCTGGGAGGCCGTCCTCACAGCCGAATCACTGCCGGTGCGGTCCGCCTCGATGCGCCTGCTCGCGCGGCTCGACGACACCGAGCTCGCAGCGCAGGGCCAGACCATCCTGGCGGCCGCCACCGGCGCCCATGCGGATCTGCGCGCCGCGGCCCGCCCGCTGATAACCCGGCTCGCTGCGCATGATCCCGGCTTTGCCGAAGCCCTCAGGGACAGGCTGATCGATAGCCTGTTCCGCGCCGAACCCTCCGACGGGCATGCGGCCGATATGGTCGAGCTTTTTGCCGCGAGCCTGCCCGGTTTTCTCGCCGGCTTGGACATGTCGACGCTCTGGCGCCTGTTGCAGGCGCGAGCAAAAGGCGCGCGGCTGCTTGGTGCTCGGGCGCTCGGGCAAACCGACGCTTCGCGCTTTTCCATCAAGCAGCTGGCCCGGCTCGGCAATCATCCCTTCGCGGCGGTACGGGCCTTTGCTCTTAACGCCTTCGAGGCTGACCAGGCCCGCTTCCTGGCCGCCCCTGAAGATGCGGTGCTGCTGGTCGAAAGCGAGTGGGAAGACATTCGCGTACCCGCAACGCGGCAATTGCTGAACTGGCCGGATGGCGCCTTGCCGGCCGCGGCGCTGGCGGTGATGGCCGACTCCACCTCACCGGCCGTGCAGGAGAGTGCGCGCCAATTGCTGCGCCGAAGCCTGGATTCGGGCGATGCCGGCATGGTGCTCGCGCGTGTGCTCGAACACGCCTCCGGCAGCTTCCATCTCTTCGTCACCGAACTGATCACCGGACAGAGCCTTGCGGATCCGACAATGTTCGCGACCTTCCTGACGCAGGCCCGCATCATCCTGATGCAGGTCAATCGTGGCCGGATCGCCAAGGACCGCGTGTTCGCCGCGCTCCGGCGCGAGGCGCTCGGCAGCCAGGACAGGGCGCAGGCGATCTGGCGCCTCCTGCATGATGTAACTCTCAGCTCCGTTGCCAAGGACCGGGCGCCGGCACTGGCCATCCTCACTGACATCGCTCGCCGGTGGCCGGAAATCGCCTTGCCTGTCCGGGTGGCACCGGCCCGCCAGGCGATGCGTACCGCCTCGCAGGAGAGTGCGGCATGAATTTCGTCTATCGTTTTCTCGGCGAAAGCCGCGCGAGCACGGATGCGGCGGCGTCCACTTTCGGCTTCGCGCCCGACACGCTGCGCCAGCCGACCTTCTTCACCGGGAAGGTCGCGCGGCACCTCGCCTTTCGCGAGGCGATCTCCGCGCTGCACCATGTCGTGGTCTCGGATCTCCGGTTCAAGCCGCGCGATCGTACCGCCTATTTCGAATGGCTGAAGCAGAACGAGGCAGCGTTGCTGGCCGAGGCGGCCGCCCGCCGCGAGGAACTCAAACCGCGCATCGAGACGCTGCGCCAGCGCATACGCACGCTCGATGACGAGAGCCAGCGCCTGATGAAACCGTTCTTCACGGCGCGGCAGGCCTATTTCAACTATCTCTACAAGCAAAATCGCGATGCCTGGATCGTGCTCGATCCGGTCATCACCGTGCATCCGGACGAGATCTTCTTCGAGTGCTTCAGCCTGGACGAATCGAGCTATGGGCGCCTGTCCTGCGATCATGACGTGTTCGAGCAGCTCGGCGAGATGGCGTTCGGCACCACCAATATCGACTACAGCCATGCGCTCTATGACGAATTCCAGAAGATCCGTACCTATCGCGACACCACGCTGAGCATCGACCCATCCGGCTTCGAAGTGCAGACCGCCGACGACAACGCCTTTCGCGAAGAAAAGATTGATCTGCCCGACAGCTGGGTGCGCGGCTTCCTGCAGGTCTCGAGTGCCATGACCCTGCCGGCTCATGTCTTCGACCTCCATCCGATGGATCTCGCCAATATCCTGGGCACCCTTGCCCGCAGGAAGGAGCGTGTCGGTCCGCGCTCGCTGCGTTTCCTGCTCAAGCCCGACGCGCCGGTCGAGGTCGTGGTCGAGCCCTGGGGCGAACGCCTCACCTTCCGGCGCTCGATCTATCGGGGGCGGGAAGGGGGCGAGATCCGGATCTGGGGCCGGCGCCGTCTTGCCATCCTGGAAAGGGCGCTGCCGCTTGCCCGCAGTGTGCGCGTGCATCTCACCGGCACGGGGCTTCCTTCCTTCTTCGTGGTCGATTTCGGCGGCATCCGCTTCACACTCGGCCTTTCCGGCTGGACGGCCAATGACTGGTCCTCGGCCGGCCAGTTCGACCTGCTGGCTCCCCGTCACAAGGTGGATGCCGATACGGCCCAGCGCGTATTCGCCGCACTCGGGGACCGGCATGCCGCACCGGCGCGGGACCTCGCCCGGGATCTCGGCCTGGAGGAAAGCATGGTGCAGGCCGCTCTCACCGCCTATACCCAGGCAGGGCGGGTGATGTTCGACCTCGACAAGGGCATCTATCGCCGGCGCGAGCTCACGCGCGAGCCCCTGGCGCCGTCGCAGCTGCGTTTCGCCAGCGAGCAGGAGGCCAGCGCTGACCGCCTGGTCGAGGCCAACCTCGTCACCATCGCCGGCGTCGACCGCAATCAGGGCCGGCGCATCGTCACCGGCACGGTGCTCGACAATGCCCGCAAGGAAAGCGTCGCGCTCACGATCGATGCGGACGACCGCTTGGTCGAGGCACGCTGCAGCTGTCACTTCTACGGACACAACAAGATGATGCGCGGGCCTTGCGAGCACATGCTGGCGCTCAGGCGCATCTTCCATGCCGAGGTCGAGAGCGTGGCGCAGGACAAGGGAGATGCGGCATGAGGCTTCCCTTGTTTACCGAAGCGTCGCCAGGGCCGGTGTGCCGGCACGTTGGGACTTTCTCACCTGTGTTCCGCCGGGAACAGCACCTTGGCTTGAAATCGGTGAGCGGATGCGCTTACCTCACTTATCGGAAGGGCGCGGGCCGGTCAGGACCTTGCAACCCGGGCGGCGTATCGCCGTCCTTGCAACATGACCGTGCACGCATCACTGGCCCAATCTTCACTGGGCGGGGACTGCCTACCGGTGCGCTATTGCAGATTGGGTTCCTTGAACCCAATAGCGCACCGGTAGGCGTCCCCGCTTCGAGTGGATTGATCCAGTCCTTGGACGAGACGAAGGCAGTCCGGCCTGCGCCCCTTCCGGTTCCCCATGGCGATGCCTTCCTTCGTCCCCAATGGCGGGAGGCGGCATGAACCAGAGTGTCGCACCGGGAACCCTGACCCGGCAGGAACTCTATGACCGCATCCGCGAATCCTCCAAGGACGAGGTCATTCTCGAAGAGATGATCCGACTCGGCTTCTGGCCGGATGGCACGGCTGCACCGAGCCCGGCCGCCGCGGCGATCCGCGAGCGCGGCGAGGCCATGCGCGAGCTCGGCGAGCTTCAGCGCCAGAATGCCCTGTGGAGCGATCCGGAGCGGGCGATCAAGGAGATGCACAAGCGCCGCAAGGCCGAGGCCCTGGCGCGGCGGACCGAGACCAGGCGGCGCCATGCCCAGGCGCGCCAGGACCGGGCCGAGGCCTGGCACATCAGGCGCCAGCGCGAGGTGCTTTATCTGGGGGAGGGCGTGTCCGCCGGGCTGGGCGCCACGAAGGCCGAGAAGCCTCGATTGCCCGGCCTGCCTGAAATCGCCGATGCCAAGGTACTGGCCGACCGGATCGGCATTTCTCTCGGCGAATTGCGCTTCCTCACCTTCAACCGCGCCGTATCGAGCGTCAGCCATTATCAGCGCTTCCGCATTCCCAAGAAAACGGGTGGAGAGCGCCTGATCTCGGCGCCGATGCCACGCTTGAAGCGGGCGCAATACTGGGTGCTCGACAACATCCTCGCCAAGGCTGGCCTGCATGAGGCGGCGCATGGCTTCGTGCCCGGGCGCTCGATCCTGACCAATGCGCGCAATCATGTCGGCAAGGACGTGGTCGTCAATCTCGACCTCAAGGATTTCTTCCCGAGCCTGACCTATGGGCGCGTGAAAGGACTGTTCGAGGCGCTGGGCTATAGCGAGGCTGCCGCGATTCCGCTCGCCTTGCTCTGCACCGAGCCCAAGGTCGACGAGGTGGAACTGGACGGCGAACGCCATTTCGTCGTTGACGGGCCCAGGCTGCTGCCGCAGGGCGCGCCGACCAGCCCCGCCATTACCAACCTCGTCTGCCGGCGGCTCGACCGGCGGCTGGAGGGGCTCGCCCGGACACTCGGCTATACCTATAGCCGTTATGCCGACGACCTCACTTTCTCGGCGTCCGGTGAAGCGGCGAGGAAGATCGGGACCTTGCTGAAGGCGGTGCAGGGGATCGTCGTCGGTGAGGGTTTCATCATTCATCCCGACAAGACCCGCGTCATGCGCCGCTCGGGGCATCAGGAGGTCACGGGCCTCACGGTCAATGAACGGGTCGCCGTGCCCCGTCCCCTCCTGCGTCGCTATCGCGCGGTGCTGCAGCAGGTGGAAAGATACGGGCCGGCTGGCCGCCATTTCGGCCCGGGCAAGGACGTGGTGCGCTCCTTGCTCGGCTTTGGCCAGTTCGCGGCCATGGTGGATCCGCAACAGGGAGCCGGTTTGCTGGAACGTGCCCGCCGTCTTGCTGCGGCGCATGCTGCGCCAGCTGAGAGGCCGAAGCAGCCAGGCGGTGCGGCGGCTTTCCGCGCCGCCGCTGCGGCCGGGCGGGCGCCTGCGGGCAATCATTGGCTGCCGGCGGAAAGGCCGGCGCCGGCTCTCGATCCCGTGCTGGCGGCTCTCGCGCGCGAAGAGGCCAAAAAGGCCGAACAGGCGCAGCGGAAGGCGGAGGCCGCTCGGCAGGCCGTGGCACAAAGTGCCTTGCGCCGCGCCACCTCCGAAACTTCGCCGTCGCCGGCAAGCCAGGCGACGGGACAGGCACAGGGGGCTTCAGGCCCACGGGCCGGCAGGAAGCTGCGCTTTACGCCCAAGCGCCTGCTCGTGATCGCCGCGATCCTGATCTTCCCCCTGCTCATCCCGGGGATCGGCCCATTCGTCAGCGGCCTCCTGCTCTATCTCTATCTGCGCTGGATGTGGAAACAGGGGTGAGGGTATCTGCGGGGGCGCTTGAGAAATAAGTGCTCGGATCGCACTGTCATCCCCGGCGGAGCCGCTCGCGAGTGAAGCGAGAGAGGGCGAGGGTATCGTCACAAGCTGCGCTTGTGACTGGAATCCAGGGGCCACAAATTGCCCCTATCGGCTCCTGGATCCCCTTGCCTCGGCCTACGGCCTCGCCGGGGATGACAGCACACTTGTTTCTAAGCGCGCCCCTCACTGGCTGCCGATCAGGATGCCGGTGAGCAGCACCAGGATGCCACCGAGGACGACCTGCACGATCGCCGAGGTAAAGGGCGTGGCCATGAAGCGGGTGCGGATCCAGGCGATGGCGATGAGTTCCAAGACGACCACGCAGCCGGCGACGCCGGTTGCCACCCAGAAATCGGGGATGAGATAGGGCAGGGTATGGCCGAGGCCGCCCACCGTGGTCATCACGCCGCAGGCAGCGCCGCGTACCCAGGGGTGGCCGCGCCCGGTGATCTCGCCATCGTCCGACAGGGCTTCGGTCAGTCCCATGCTGATGCCGGCGCCGATCGAGGCGGCGAGGCCGACCAGGAAGGCGTCCCAGGAGTTCATGGTGGCGAAGGCGGCAGCGAAGATCGGGGCGAGGGTGGAGACTGAGCCGTCGATCAGCCCGGCCAGGGCGGGCTGCACGATCTGCAGCACGAACAGGCGCCGGGAGGTCTCGTCCTCGCTGCGCTTCTGGTCGGCCGGCAGCTTGGATTCCAGCGTCTCGGCCAGGCTTTCGTGGCGCTTTTCCTCTTCGGCAAGATCGGCCAGCAGGGTGCGGATTTCGACGTCATGGGCCCGTTCCGCCGCCTTGGCGTAGAACCGGGCAGCTTCCAGCTCCATGGTCTCGGCCTGCTCGCGCACCGCGTCGATGCGCAGATTGTCGAGCAGCCAGATCGGGTTGCGCTTGAGGAAACCGTTGACGTCCTGGCGGGTGATATAGGGCAGGGTATCGCCGAACTTGGCTGTGTAGGTCTCCAACAGGCGGTGGCGATGGCCATGCTCTTCCTGCGCCATCGCCTCGAAGATCTTGGCGGAGCCTGGAAAATCGGCGCGCAGGCGATTGGCGAATTGCAGATAGATGCGCGCATCCTCCTCCTCGTTGGAGATGGCGAGCGCCAGGACCTCGGCCTCGTTCAGATCGGAAAAACGTTTCATGGCGAACCTAGATTAGAATAATTCTAAATTTAGATCCTTCTATCCCGCCTGCCGGTTCCTGTCGAGCCAAATCCCTCAGCCCGGGAAGAAGGGCGGCGCGAGCAATGCCGCCAATACCGAACCCACCAGAAAGTTGAGAAGCAGGCCGATCAGCACCACCGCGATCGTATAGATCGGTGTCTTCATGGTGGGGATCCGCATCAGCACGGGAGCGCCGGCGAACAGGAGATAGACGCTGTAGAGGCCGACGATGGCGAGCAGTCCCAGGGCCGGAACGATCGTGAAGACGTTGGAGAGCCAGGCCGCCGTCATGCCGTAGGCGGCAAGCTTGAAGGCGCTGAGGAAGTCGGACCTGCCGCCGAAATGGGGAGCCAGCCGATCGATCACGATTGCCATGACATGGAGCATGGCGAGGGTGATCACGTAACGCAGGACGGCCAGAACAAGGCCGCTGACCAGGCCGATGCGGGCGCCGTCGATGCCGATCAGCGAGGTGCCGATGAAGCCGGCAATCGGACCGAGCGCGGCGAGATAGAGGACATAGTCCCGATAGATGCGTTCGACGCTGGTCGCCTCGGCGGCGATAATTCGCCATTCGGCTGACGGCGACAGCAAAAGGTTCCGCGCCCGTGCCAGGATGTCCATGACCATGGTGATGACAACTCCGATCGATCGCCCTTTGCATAGCACGGGGCGCAGCGCCGTCATGGTTCGTCACGGGCGCTTGGGGAGTTATCCAATACCGTTCAGGGCACAGAGCAGCTTCATGCGGTGGGCGGCCTTTTCGGGGTCGACCAGAAGCTGGGCCTTGTCCGCCAGGCGGAAGAGATCGGCGTAATGGACGATGCCGCGGGCGGACTCGGCGCCTCCGACCATGCGGAAATGCGACTGGAAGCCATTGAGCCAGGCCAGGAACACCACGCCGGATTTGTAGAACTGGGTCGGCGCCTCGAACAGGCGGCGGGCCAGGGTCACGGTCGGGTCGAGGATGACGCGATAGCCTTCTTCGTTGCCGGCCGCGAGCCGGTCCATCGCCGCGGCGGCGGCCGGCGCGATCGGGTCGAAGATGCCGAGCAGCCCGTGCGAGAAGCCCTGCAAATCGCCCTGGATCAGTTCGCCATAGTTGAAATCGTCGCCGGTATACATCGCCACGCCCTCCGGCAGCAGCCGGCGCAGGGTGACTTCCTTCTGTGCGTCGAGCAGGGAGATCTTGATGCCGTCGATCTTGCCGGCATGGCTGCGGATCAGTTCCAGCACCGTCTGCATGGCCGGCTCGAACGCCTGCGAGCCCCAATAGCCCGCGAGCGCCGGGTCGAAGGCCTCGCCGAGCCAATGCAGGATCACCTTGTCCCGGGTCTGGCCGATCAGGCGGCCATAGACGGCAAGATAGTCGTCCGGCCCCTTGGCGAGCCGGCAGAGTGCCCGGCTCGCCATCAGGATGATGCGGCCGCCATGCTTTTCAACATGGGCGATCTGTTCTTCATAGGCGCGGATGACATCGTCGAGCGTTTCGGCGGCCTCGGCGGTGAGCTGATCGGTGCCGGCGCCGCAGGCAAGGTCCGCGCCCGGCCGGCTGCGGGCCTCGGCCAACGAGCGTTCGATCAGTTCGGCGGCGGCAGGCCAGTCCAGGCCCTGGCCACGCTGGGAGGTGTCCATGGCTTCGGCGATCTTGAAACCGAGCCCCCATAGATGATGGCGGAAACGCAAGGTCGCCTCCCAGTCGACCGCCGGCCGACGCCAGGGGTCCTCGAGGCGGCGGGGATCGGCCACGACATGGGCGGCCGCATAGAGGGTACGCGGAAAATTGCCGGTATGGACGAGCGGGTAGGGGGAGGACGGCCCGTAGTGATAGGCCTCCAGGCTGCCGTCGACAGTAGGCAATATCAGTGCGCTCATCGGCCTCTCCTCGTTCCTCTCCCATCCGGCTTCTTTGACGCCCGTGCCATTTTTCGTCCGATGCCCGGCGTTTGCGGGGGAATCGGCTGCAAAGCAGCGCCCCGACAAGATCGTCACAGGATGCCGGTGAAAATAGGCCAAGGCGTCGCGCCCTGGGGATAAGCATGTCGATTAGAACGTTCCAAAGTCAAGGATATTTCATGTGGGGGAATATTTATTCTTTTATTTCAATGAGTTCATGGGTACTCGAAAGCGGTATTGACATATTCATAGGAACGTTCCAAAAAAATAGGAGCACCGATCCATTCAAGAGGTCGGCGGAGGGAGCGTGAGGATGAGCGGAGGCAAGCGCGGCGCAGGCCGGGCGACGACGATCATCGATATTGCCAGGGCGGCCGGCGTGTCGAAGTCGACCGTTTCGCTGGTGCTCAAGGATTCCCCCCTCGTCAAATCGGCCACGCGCGAGAGCGTCATGCGGGCCATCGACCAGCTCGGTTATGTCTACAACCGCTCGGCCGCGAGCCTGCGCACCGCCCGCTCCAGCTTCGTGGGCATGGTGATCTCGGATCTCATGAACCCCTTCTTCACCGAACTCGCCGTCGGCATCGAGGATGGGCTGCACAATATGGGCTTCGTGCCCATCCTGGCCAACACCAACGAGGATGTCGAGCGGCAGACCCGGGTGCTGCAATCCCTGCGCGAGCACGGCGTCGCCGGCATCATCATGAGCCCGGCCCGCGGCACGGATGTCTGGTCGCTGGCCGAGACGCTGCCGCGTTCCCTGCCGATGGTGCTGACCATGCGCCGGGTCGAGGGCAGCAGCCTGCCCTATATTGGCCCCGACAACCGTGCCGGCGCCCGCGAGGCCGTCAGCCATCTCATCAAGCTCGGCCACCGCTCCATTGCCTTTCTCGGCGGCTTCGGCAGCATGACCACCCAGAAGGAGCGCATTTCCGGCTATCGGGACGCGCTGATCGCAGCTGGGCTGCCGCTCACCGACGAACTGATCTGCGAGGCCATGCCGACACGGGCCGGCGGTGCCGAAGCCATCGCGGCGGCCTTGGCGAGCCCCCACAGGCCGACGGCAGCCTTCTGCTACAACGACATCGTGGCGATGGGGGCGACCCGCGCCCTCGGCCTGCGCGGCATCCGCGTCGGCGTCGATTTCGCGGTGATCGGCTTCGACGACATCGTCGAGGCCGAGCACAACGCCCCGCCCCTCACCACCGTCAATGCCGATACCAGGATCATGGGCACGCGCGCGGCCCGCAGCCTGCTTGGCCTGATCGACGGCGCCGATCCGGAAGCGATGTCCTTCATCGGCACGACCCGTCTGGTGGTGCGTGAATCCTGCGGCGCTCATGGACGTACTATCTTGAAGGAGACGGCATAATGGCCCAGCCAGCGTCGGGTAAGAGCGTGGCAGCTTCAAAACGAGGCTTGCGCTGGGGGATCGTCGGCGCCACGACCATCGCCAGGGAATGGATGATCGGGGCCATTCGCGAGACGGGTGGCGAGGTCGTCAGCGTGATGTCTTCCGACGCGGAGCGCGGTAAGGCCTACGCCAAGGCGAACGGCATTCCCCATTCGACCCGCAGCCTTGCGACCCTGCTCGCTAAGGATATCGATGCGGTCTACATCGCCACCACCAACGAAAAGCATAAGGCGCAGACCCTGGCAGCTGCCAAGGCCGGCATTCACGTGCTGTGCGAAAAGCCGTTGGCCCTCAAGCTGTCCGATGCGCACCGGATGGTCGCCGCCTGCAAGGAAGCCGGCGTCGTCATGGCTACCAACCACCATCTGCGCAATGCCGCCGCCTTCCGTGCCATGCGCGATGCCGTCGCCTCCGGCAAGATCGGCAAGCCGCTGTTCGCCCGGGTCTTCCACGCCGTCTACCTGCCGCCGCATCTGCAGGGCTGGCGCATCAAGGATGCCAAGGCCGGCTCGGGCGTGGTGATGGATATCACCGTGCATGATGCCGACACGCTGCGTTTCGTGCTCGGCGAGGAGCCGGTGGCGGCAACGGCCTTCACCCAGCACGGCGGCATGGGCGGCGCCGGCATCGAGGACGGCGTCATGGGCGTGGTGCGCTTCGAGAGCGGGTTGCTGGCACAGTTCCACGACGCCTTCACCACCGCCTATGCCAAGACAGGCTTCGAAGTGCACGGCAGCGAAGGCTCCCTGATCGGCACCGATTGCATGACGCAAAAGCCCGTCGGCGAAGTGGTGCTGCGTAATGCGTCCGGCGAGCACAAGCTGCCCTTCGAGCCGGAAAATCTCTATGTCCGCAGCGTCGCCAATTTCCAGAACGCCGTGCGCGGCAAGGGAACCCCGTCGGCCACGGGGGAGGACGGCATCCGTTCGATGGCCCTGGCTTTGGCCGTGCTGAAATCGGCCAAAACGGGCCGCGAAGTCGCCGTCGAGCCGGGGCTCTGATCCGATGGCCTTCCCGAAAGTCCTTTCCGCCGACCAGGCTGCCGCGCTCATCCCCGACAATGCCGTGGTGACCGTCTCTTCCTCCTCCGGCCTCGGTTGTCCGGATGCGATGCTCGCCGCCATCGGCCGCCGCTTCGATGCCGCCGGGCACCCGCGCAACCTCACCACCCTGCACCCCATCGCGGCCGGCGACATGTGGGGCATCAAGGGCATCGACCACATCGCCAAGCCGGGCCTGCTCGCCCGTATCCTCGGCGGCTCCTATCCGTCCGGTCCTTCTTCGGCCGAGCCGCCGGCGATCTGGAAGATGATCACCGGCAATGAGATCCCCGCCTATAACATCCCCTCCGGCATCCTGTTCGACATGCATCGCGAGGCGGCGGCCAAGCGCCCCGGCGTGCTCACCAAGATCGGCATGGACACCTTCGTCGATCCGGCTCGCGAGGGCTGTGCCATGAACCAGCGGGCGGCGGAGGCGCCGATCGTGCGCAAGGTCGAGTTCGACGGGCAGGACTGGCTCTATTTCAAGACGATCGTGCCGGATGTCGCCATCATCCGCGCCACCACGGCCGACGAGCGCGGCAATCTTTCCTATGAGCATGAGGGCGGCTATCTCGGCCCGCTCGACCAGGCACTCGCCGTGCGCAACAATGGCGGCATCGTCATCGCCCAGGTGAAGCGCCTCGCCGAGAGCGGCACGCTCAAGCCGCAGAACGTGCTGGTGCCGGGCGTGCTCGTGGATGCCATCGTGGTCGCGCCGGACCAGATGCAGACGACGCAGACGTCCTATGAGCCGGCGATCTCGGGCGAGATCTTCCGCCCGCTGTCGAGCTTCGAGATCCCCGAATTCGGCGTTTCCAAGGTGATCGCCCGCCGGGTGGCGCAGGAATTGCGTTACGGCGATGCCGTCAATATCGGCTTCGGCATTTCGGCCAATGTGCCACGCATCCTGATCGAGGAGGGCCGGCATGGCGAAGTGACCTGGGTGATCGAACAGGGCGCCGTCGGCGGCGTGCCGTTGCTTGACTTCCAGTTCGGCTGTGCCTCCAACGCCGAGGCGATCATGCCTTCGCCCTATCAGTTCACCTATTTCCAGGGCGCCGGCTTCGATGCCTCGCTGCTCTCTTTCCTGCAGATCGACCGCGAGGGCAGCGTCAACGTCTCCAAGCTCGGTGTGCGCCCGCATGTGACGGCGGGGGCGGGTGGCTTCGTCGACATCACGGCCCGGGCGAGGCGCATCATCTTCTCCGGCTTCTTCACCGCCGCCGCCGGCCTTGCCGTCGAAAACGGCGCGCTGGTCATCGCCAGGGAAGGCAAGGTCAGGAAACTGGTCGAGGCGGTGGAGCATGTCTCCTTCTCCGGTCGCCGCGCCGTCGCCCAGGGCCAGGACATCACCTATGTCACCGAGCGCTGCGTGCTCAAGCTGACTGACAAGGGCATCGTGGTCACGGAAATTGCGCCCGGCGCCGACCTCCAGCGCGACATCCTGGCCCAGGCCGAGTTCCCGCTTGGTGTCGCCGACGATCTCAGGGTGATGGATGCGGCTCTGTTCCAGCCGGAAGCGATCGGGCTGGATTTGAGGGGAGGACAGGCGTGATGGGTCGGTGCCTTCACCCCTCATCCCCCTGCCGGGACCTTCTCCCGCAAGGGGAGAAGGTCCCGGCAGGGGGATGAGGGGTGTTGGAGCAATGCTATCGAGGGACCGCCATGTCTGATCCCGTCCGTCTCGACATCGAAGACGGTATCGCCATCATCACGCTGGCGCGTCCCGAAAAACTCAATGCCCTCGACGAGGCGATGATATCGGGGCTGGCCATCGCGGCCGAGCGGATCGACGCCCACGGTTCCGTCCGTGCCGCCATCCTCACCGGCGAGGGCAAGGGCTTTTGCGCGGGCGGCGACATTGCGGCCTGGGGCAAGCTCTCGGCCCTCGATATGGGCCAGCGCTGGGTGCGCGATGGCCATCGCGTCTTCGACCGCCTGACGCGGCTGCGTGCGCCCCTGATCGCAGCCATCAATGGGCATGCGCTGGGTGGAGGCCTCGAATTGGCAGCGACGGCCGACATCCGTGTCGCCGAAGAGCAGGCCAAGTTCGGCCTGCCCGAGACCGGTATCGGCATGGTGCCGGGCTGGTCCGGCACGCAGCGCCTCGTCACCCGCTTCGGCGCGGCCGCCGTGCGCCGCCTTGCCCTGACCGGCGAGATCGTCACGGCCGAGCGGGCGCTGCAGCTCGGCCTGATCGATGAGATCGCGCCCAAGGGGCAGGGGCTCGCGCAAGCACACGAGCTTGCGCGCAAGATCGCCGGGCGCGGGCCCATCGCCAATGCCGTGGCCAAGCAGATGATCAATGCGGCGGAGGGCGAGGATGCTGCCGCCGCCATCGAAATCCTGGCGGGATCGCTGGTTTCCTACACCGA
Source organism: Labrys sp. E2SS-1L (assembly GCF_057073705.1). Classification (NCBI taxonomy): domain Bacteria; kingdom Pseudomonadati; phylum Pseudomonadota; class Alphaproteobacteria; order Hyphomicrobiales; family Xanthobacteraceae; genus Labrys; species Labrys sp. E2SS-1L. The sequence continues at coordinate 2,286,969 of NZ_CP172712.1, forward strand.
CGATCTCAAGGAGGGCGTCGCCAGCTTCGTCGAGAAGCGCGCGCCCCAGTTCAAGGGACAATGACCGTGACGATCGCCGTCCGCCTCGACAAGGCCCGTTTCGCCGCCGCGCTCGCCGGCATCCCCCGTGAGCACCAGCTTTTCATCGCCGGAACCTTCGAGCCTGCCGCGGAGGGGCGGACCATCGAACGCCTCAGCCCCGGTCATGGCGAGCGGGTGGGCCTCTATCCGCAGGCGGGTGCGGCCGATCTCGATCGCGCCCTCGCTGCGGCGCGCAAAGCTTTCGATGACGGGCCATGGCCCTCATTGACCGGGGCGGAGCGCTCGCGCTTCCTCCACAAGGTCGCTGACCTGATCGAGGAAAGGCTCGAGATCTTCGCCACGCTCGACAGCCTCGAAGCTGGCAAGCCGATCAGCCAGGCCCGCGGCGAGATGGCCGGCGCCGTCGACATCTGGCGCTATGCGGCGGGCCTCGCCCGCGACCTGCATGGCGAGAGCTACAACACCATCGGTGCCAACAAGCTCGGCTTGGTGATGCGCGAGCCGATCGGGGTGGTCTCCATCATCACGCCCTGGAACTTCCCCTTCCTGATCGTCAGCCAGAAGCTGCCTTTCGCGCTTGCCGCCGGCTGCACCGCCGTGGTCAAGCCGAGCGAGATGACCTCGGGCTCGACCCTGCTGCTCGGCCATTTGCTGGCGGAGGCCGGCCTGCCGGAAGGCGTGGTCAACATCCTCTCCGGCTACGGCCCCGAGATCGGCGGGCCGATGACCACGGATGCACGCGTCGACATGGTTTCCTTCACCGGTTCGACCCGGGTCGGCAAGGCGGCGATGGCGGCAGCCTCGGGCACGCTGAAGAAGCTGTCGATGGAGCTCGGCGGCAAGAACCCGCAACTGATCTTCCCGGACGCCGATCTCGACGCCGCGCTCGATGCCGCCGTGTTCGGTTCCTATTTCAACGCCGGCGAATGCTGCAATGCCGGCAGTCGCCTGCTGGTCCATCAGGACATCGCAGCCGAATTCGAGGCCGAATTCGTCAAGCGCTCCCGCCAGGTCGTGGTCGGCGACCCGCTGGATCCGGCCACTCTGGTCGGTGCGCTGATTTCGCCGCAGCATCTGGCTCAGGTCGAGGGGCATGTCGCCAACGCCCGGGCGGAAGGAGCCGAGGTCGCGCTGGGAGGAAACCGCCTGGAAAGCGAGGCCGGCCAGTTCATGGCGGCGACGGTGGTGGCCGGCGCGCGCGCCTCGATGGCGATCGCCCGCGACGAAGTGTTCGGGCCGGTGGCGACGGTGATGCGTTTCGCCAGCGCGGACGAAGCCGTTTCCATCGCCAATGGCGTGGATTACGGTCTGTCGGCCAGTGTCTGGAGCCGGGATTTCGACAAGGCCGTCGGCATCTCCAGGCGCCTCAAGGCGGGCACGGTTTGGACCAACACCTTCATGGACGGCGCCGCCGAACTGCCCTTCGGCGGCTTCCGGCAATCGGGGATCGGACGGGAACTCGGCCGCAATGCCGCGGCGGATTACACCGAGGAAAAGACGATGCATCTTCATTGCGGACCGCGTACGGCCTGGTGGCTGCCGCGGTAGGCGATTGAGACGTCGCCGGAACGTATCCGGCATCATAAGGTCATGGGAGGATTAGATGACCGTTCGTACCAAATTGATCGCGGGCGTGGCGCTCGCCGCCGCTAGCCTCGGCTTCGTGGGGGCAGCGCAGGCACAGACCAAGGAAGTGCAGATGCTGCACTGGTGGACGTCGGGCGGCGAGGCAGCCGCGCTCAACGTCCTCAAGCAGGATCTGGCCAAGGAAGGCTATGCCTGGAAGGACGTCCCGGTCGCGGGCGGCGGTGGCGATGCCGCCATGACCGCGCTGAAGGCCATGGTCGCGGCCGGCAACAATCCGACGGCGTCCCAGATGCTGGGTTATACCGTGCTCGACTATGCTGCCGCCGGCAAGATGGGCGACCTGACCGAGCTTGCCAAGTCGGAAGGCTGGGACAAGGCCGTGCCGGCACCGCTGCAGAAATTCGCCGTCTATGACGGCAAGTGGGTCGCCGTCCCGGTCAACGTCCACTCGGTCAACTGGCTGTGGATCAACAAGGCGGTGATGGACAAGATCGGCGGCACCGAGCCGAAGACCTTCGACGACTTCATCGCCCTGCTCGATAAGGCCAAGGCTGCCGGCGTGACGCCGCTCGCCCTCGGCGGCCAGGATTGGCAGGAAGCCACCATGTTCGACTCGGTCGTGCTCTCGACGGGCGGCCCCGAATTCTACAAGAAGGCGATGAACGACCTCGACGAAGCCTCTCTGAAGTCGGACACCATGAAGAAGGCCTTCGACAATCTGGCCAAGCTCAAGGCCTATGTCGATCCCAACTTCTCGGGCCGTGACTGGAACCTGACCACCGCCATGGTGATCAAGGGCGATGCCCTGGTGCAGGTGATGGGTGACTGGGCCAAGGGCGAATTCAAGGCCGCCAGCAAGACCCCGGGCACCGACTATATCTGCATGCGCTTCCCGGGCACGGATGGCAGCGTCGTCTACAACTCCGACATGTTCGGCATGTTCGCGGTTCCCGACGATCGCAAGGAAGCCCAGCTCGCGCTCGCTAAGGCAACGCTGTCCAAGTCGTTCCAGTCGTCCTTCAACGTGGTCAAGGGTTCGGTTCCCGCGCGCACCGACGTGCCGGACACCGACTTCGACGCTTGCGGCAAGAAGGGCATCGCCGATCTGAAGAAGGCCAATGACGGCGGTACGCTGTTCGGCTCGCTCGCCCAGGGCTATGGCGCCACGCCGGCCGTCGCCACCGCCTACAAGGACGTGGTGGACAAGTTCTTCAACGGCCAGATCAAGACCTCGGACGAGGCCGTCACCCAGCTGGTCAAGGCCATCGACGAAGCCAAGTAAGCGCTGAAGCGAGCGTTTCCACTAGAAGCGAACCGACCGGGCGCCGTTTTTGCGCCCGGTCGATAGGCTCTCGGGGGCACAAGAACAATAAGCGGGGAACCTTCATGACATTGGCTACGACAAGCGCGCCGCCTCGCCCGGGCTTGCGCGAGAAACTTCAGGATGCCTTGCCCAAGATCGTGCTGGCGCCGAGTTTCGCCGCGATCCTGGTGTTCGTCTACGGCTTCATCCTGTGGACGGTCTATCTGTCCTTCACCAATTCCAAGACCTTCCCGAACTATGAGCTGACGGGAGGCCTTGCCTATCAGCGCCTGTGGGGCTGGACTTTCGAGAGCGACCCGCCATCGAGCTGGTACTACTCGATCACCAACATGGCGATCTTCGGCGTGCTCTATGTCGGCATCTGCCTGGTGCTGGGCCTGTTCATCGCCATCCTGCTCGACCAGCGCATCCGAGGCGAGGGCATCCTGCGGCCGATCTATCTCTACCCGATGGCGCTGTCCTTCATCGTCACCGGCGTGGCCTGGAAATGGTTTCTCGACCCCGGCCTCGGCCTCGAGGCGACCCTGCACAATCTGGGCTGGACCAGCTTCCATTTCGACTGGATCAAGAACAAGGACCGGGTGATCTATACGGTGGTGATCGCCGGCGTCTGGCAGGCCTCCGGCTTCGTGATGGCGATGTTCCTGGCGGGGCTGCGCGGCGTCGACGGCGAGATGCTCAAGGCCGCCCAGATCGACGGCGCCTCGACCTTCCAGGTCTATTGGCGCATCGTCATCCCGATCCTGCGGCCGGTCTTCTTGTCCGCCTTCATCGTGCTCGCCCATATGGCGATCAAGTCCTACGACCTCGTGGTCGCCCTGACATCGGGTGGGCCCGGCGGCTCGGCCTGGCTGCCGTCCAACTTCATGTATGAATACACCTTCAAGCGCAATCAGATGGCGATCGGCTCGGCCAGCGCCGTGATCATGCTGATGACGATCAGCGCCATCATCGTGCCCTATCTCTATTCCGAATTGCGGGAGAAGAAGTGATGAGCGCCGCCACCCGGGACGTTGCGGGGCCGGTCGGCTCCAATTGGGTCAGCCGCGTCGTGATCTACGGCCTGCTGCTGATCTTCGCCTTCGTCTATCTCGTGCCCCTCTTCGTGATGCTGACCACCTCGTTCAAGACCATGGACGAGATCCAGGGCGGCAACATGCTCGCCTTGCCCAGCTCGCCGACGGTGCAGCCCTGGCTGAAGGCCTGGAACGAGACCTGCGTCGGCCTCACTTGTGCAGGGATCAAGGGCTATTTCTGGAACTCGCTCAAGATGGTGGTGCCGGCGGTGGCGATCTCCACCATCCTCGGCGCGCTCAACGGCTATGTGCTGACGAAGTGGCGTTTCCCCGGCCATAAGATCGTCTTCGCCATGATGCTGTTCGCCTGCTTCATCCCGTTCCAGTCGGTGCTGCTGCCGATGGCGACGGTGCTCGGCAAGTTCGGCGGCATCGGCTCCTTCCTGCAGTCGGCCATAGGCACATCGCTCGGCTTCGGGTCCTCGACCTTCAACCTCGTCTTCGTGCATGTGGTCTATGGCCTCGGCTTCACCACGCTGTTCTTCCGCAACTATTACGAGGCGTTCCCCAACGAACTCGTGCGGGCGGCGATGGTCGATGGTGCCTCCTTCTTCCAGATCTTCCGGCGCATCCTCTTGCCCAATTCGATCCCGATCTTCGTGGTCACGGTGATCTATCAGTTCACCAACATCTGGAACGACTTCCTGTTCGCCTCCGCCTTCGCCGGCACTGGCGACGTGATGCCGATGACGGCGGCGCTCAACAACGTGGTCAACACCACCACCGGCGCGGTCGAGTACAACGTCAACATGGCGGCAGCGATGATCGCCGCCCTTCCCACTCTCTTCGTCTATATCGTCGCCGGCCGCTATTTCGTGCGTGGCCTGATGGCGGGCGCTGTGAAAGGCTGACCCCATGGCATTTCTCGAAATCAACAATCTCAAGAAGCGCTACGGCGCCGTCGAAATCCTCAAGGGGATCAATCTCGACCTCGACAAGGGCGGCTTCCTCGTGCTGGTCGGCCCGTCCGGCTGCGGCAAGTCGACCCTGCTCAACACCATTGCGGGGCTGGAGAACATCACCGAGGGCGAGATCCGGGTCGACAGCAACAAGATCAACGACCTGCATCCTTCCAAGCGCGACATCGCCATGGTGTTCCAGAGCTATGCGCTCTATCCCAACATGACGGTGGGGCAGAACATCGCCTTCGGCATGGAGATGCGTGGCGTCGCCAAGCCCGAACGCGACACGGCGGTGGCGCAGGTCGCCAAGACCTTGCAGATCGGCCATCTGCTCGACCGCAGGCCCTCGCAGCTGTCGGGCGGCCAGCGCCAGCGCGTCGCCATGGGCCGCGCCCTGGTGCGCGACCCCAAACTCTTCCTGTTCGACGAGCCGCTCTCCAACCTCGATGCCAAGCTGCGCGTCGACATGCGTGTCGAGATCAAGCGCCTGCATGCCACCACCGGCAAGACCATCGTCTATGTCACGCATGACCAGATCGAGGCGATGACGCTCGCCACCAAGATCGCCGTGCTCAAGGATGGCGAACTGCAGCAGGTCGGCACGCCGGCCGAGATCTACAACAAGCCCAACAACCTCTTCGTCGCCGATTTCATGGGCTCGCCCGCCATGAACCTGATCCAGGCCAAGGCGGCGCGGGAGAATGGCAGGACGGTCTTGAAGATCCTCAACAAGAGCGGAGGCGGCGTCAGCCTGCCGGTGCCGGAGGATATCGCCGACGTGCCTCTGGAGGATGGCCGCGAGCTGATCTTCGGCATCCGGCCTGAGGCGATCACCGACCATGATGGCGCTGACCGCAATTCCAAGGCGATCGAGACGGTCAGCGCGGTGGTCGACGTGGTGGAGCCGGCCGGCGCCGACACCTTCGTCGTCACTCATCTCGGCGGCAAGGAGGTCACGGCACGCATGCGCTCCGATGCCGTGGTGGCGCCGGGCCAGGAACTGCCTTTCGCCTTCAACCTCGACAAGGCGGTGGTGTTCGATCCGGCGAGCGGGAAGAGGCTGTAGGCCGCTTGTTGGACCACTTCCATGCGGATGTGAGGGAGCTGAAGGGTTGAGCGAGATGGCCGGCCAAAGAACGCGGCTCGACGTTTGTGCCCCCTCGCCCCGCTTGCGGGGAGAGGATGGAGGTGAGGGGCTGCGCAATTCTCTATTTTGCGGCCGCTATGCTGCCCCTCATCCTTACCTTCTCGCCGTAAGAACGGGGCGAAGGGAGCGGCCGGCGTCGCGTTTTTCACCACCTATCAGCGCTTATCGGAAGTCTCATGCCTTCGCCTGACATTGTCATCATCGGCGCCGGCATGGGCGGGGCGACCATTGCCCACGCCCTGGCGCCGAGCGGGGCGGAGATCCTCGTCCTCGATAAGGGCGGGCAATTGCCGGACCGGCCGGAGAACCGGGATGCCCGCGCGATCTTCCAGCGGGGTTTCTTCCGCCCTGAAGAGAGCTGGTACGACAGCGACGGCAATCCGTTCAATCCGGGCAATTACTACTGCAATGGCGGCAATTCGAAATTCTACGGCGCGGTATTGCTGCGCTACCGCGCCGAGGATTTCGACGGCATCGCCCATGCTGATGGCGATGCGCCGGCCTGGCCGTTCCGCTACGGCGAGCTGGCTCCCCATTACGACGAGGCCGAGCGACTGTTCAAGGTACGCGGCAGGGCAGGAGAGGACCCGACGGAGCCGCCTCGCAGCGGCGACTTTGCCTTTCCGCCCGTCCCCGACGAGCGGGCGATCGCCGAGGTACGCGAACGCCTCACCCGCATCGGGTTGAAGCCGTTCTCCCTGCCGCTCGGCGTCGATATCGACACCTGGCTCTCGCATGGGCGGACACCGTGGGACGCCTTTCCCGATGCGCGCACCGGCAAGATGGATGCGGAGACCTGCGCGCTGCTGCCGGCTCTCGAACATGCCAATGTACGCCTGCAGAACCATTGCGAGGTCCGCCGCCTGATCCCGGCTCCGGACGGCAGGCGTATCGAGGCGGTTGAGTATCTCGAAGGCGGTGAGCTCAAGCGCGTCACGCCGCGCCTCGTCGTGCTGGCGGCCGGGGCGGTGCGCTCGGCGGCGATCCTGCTGGCCTCCGCGCCCGGGGGCCTCGCCAACGGCTCCGGTTTGGTGGGCCGGCATTTCATGAACCACAATCTGTCGGCGATGATCGGTGTCGATCCGCGCTTCACCAACGATTCGATCTACCAGAAGACCTTCGCGCTCAATGATTTCTATCTCGGCGACGGCAAGGGCGGCCCGCCGCTCGGCAATGTCCAGCTGCTCGGCCGCGTCTCCGGCACCATCCTGAAATCGGACCTGCGCAAGGTGCCCGAATTCCTCCTCAACGCTGTGGCCCGCAAGACCATCGACTTCCTGATCATGAGCGAGGACCTGCCGGATCCCGCCAGCCGCGTCCGGCTGGACGGCGAGAAGATCGTGCTGGAATGGCGCCGCTCCAACATGACCGCGCATGAAGGGCTGAAGGTCGTGATGCGCCAAGCCCTGAAACAGGCCGGCTTTCCGATCGTGCTCACCCATCTGTTCGATCGCAAGACGCCCTCGCATCAATGCGGCACCATCCGCATCGGCACCGATCCCGGGCAGGCGCCGCTCGATCCCTTCGGCCGGGCCTTCGACCATCGCAATTTGTTCGTCGCCGATGCCTCGACCCTGGTAACCTCGGCCGCCGTCAACCCGTCGCTGACGGTGGCTGCCCTGTCCCTGCGGACCGCCAAGCATATTCGTGAAACGGAGCTGAACCGATGAGCCGTCCCGTCGTCCTCGTCACCGGTGCCCGGCGCGGCATCGGCCTTGCCATCGCGGTGGCCTTCGCCGAAGGCGGCTACGACATCGCCTTCACCGACATCATCGACAATGACGACATCGACGATGCCGAACTGGCGATCGGCCAGGCGGGCGGCGCGGCGCTTTTCTTCCAGAACGATGTCGCGGATCTCGCCAGCCATCAGAGCCTGGTCGACGAGGTCCTGTCGAGCTATGGCAGGCTCGATTGCTTCGTCTCCAATGCCGGCATCGGTTCGCCGGTCCGCGGGGATCTCCTCGACCTCGAACCCGGCAATTTCGATCGGGTGATGAACGTCAACATGCGCGGAGCGATGTTCCTCAGCCAGGTTGTTGCCCGCACCATGCTGAAGCTGCCGCCGCCGCAAAAGCCCGTGCGCAACCGCTCCATCCTGTTCATCACCTCGGTCAGCGCCGAAATGGCTTCGCCCGAGCGGGCTGACTACTGCGTCTCCAAGGCGGCGCTTTCCATGTGGGTGAAGAACCTCGCCGTCCGGTTGGCGCCGGACAGCATTCCCGTGTTTGAGATCCGCCCGGGCGTGATCCGTACCGACATGACCGCCGTGGTCGCCGACAAATACCAGGCCGTGATCGACCAGGGCGTGGTGCCGGCACGGCGATGGGGGGAGGGCGCCGATGTCGCCCAGATGGCGCTGGCGCTCGCCGGCAGTTCCTTCGGCTTCGCCACCGGCAGCGCCATCGCCTGCGACGGCGCGCTCTCCATATCGAGGTTGTGATGATGCCCGGGTGCGCGGACGTAGCCGCGCAATCGGCTTTACCGATTGTCGCGACGGCCGCTCTTGGAAACGGTGTGCTTGCGGAGAGGAAGGGCGGACGGGACGTCCGCGCACCCGGAAAGAGTTCGACATGACAGACTATATCATCGTCGGGGCCGGGCCGGCCGGCTGTGCCCTGGCGGCAAGGCTGAGCGAGGATCCGGCGGTCAAGGTCCTCCTGATCGAGGCGGGCGGGCGCGACAGCCACCCTTTCTTCCACATGCCGGCAGGCTTTGCCAAGATGACCAAGGGCATCGCCAGTTGGGGCTGGTCCACGGTGCCGCAGAAACATTTGGATGGACGGGTGCTCTGGTACACCCAGGCCAAGGTGCTGGGCGGCGGTTCCTCCATCAACGCGCAGATCTACACTCGCGGCAATCCACGCGACTACGACGTCTGGGCCTATGTGCATCGCTGCCAGGGCTGGAGCTATGCCGAGGTCCTGCCCTATTTCAAACGGGCCGAGGACAATCAGCGCTTCATCGACAGCTATCATGGTGCCGGCGGCCCGCTCGGTGTCTCCATTCCCATCAATCCCCTGCCGATCAACGAGGCCTTCATCCGCGCCGGCCAGGAATATGGCCTGCCCTACAATGCCGATTTCAACGGCGCCAGCCAGGAGGGGGTTGGCCATTACCAGGTCACGGTGCGCAATGCCCGGCGTTCTTCCGCCGCGGCCGCCTATCTGAAGCCGATCGAGGGCAAGCGGCCGAACCTGACCGTCCGCACCGACGGCATGGTCACCCGTATTCTCATCGAGAAGGGGCGGGCCGTCGGCGTCGAGATTGCCGGAAAGGGCGGCAGGAGCCATATACGCTGCGAGCGCGAGGTCATTATCTCTTCCGGCGCCATCGGCTCGCCGCGCCTGCTGATGCTCTCCGGCATCGGTCCGGCCGCCCATTTGAGAGAGGTCGGCGTCGAGGTTGTGCATGACTTGCCCGGCGTCGGCGAGAATCTGCAGGATCATCTCGATCTCTATGTCATTGCCGAGTGCACGGGCGATCACACCTATGACAATGTCGCCAAGCCCCACCGCACGGCCTGGGCCGGGCTGCAATATCTCCTGTTCAAGAAGGGGCCGGTGGCCTCGACCCTGTTCGAGACCGGCGGCTTTGCCTATGCCGACAAGGCCGCCCGCTCGCCCGACATCCAGTTCCATCTCGGTTCCGGTTCGGGCATCGAGGCGGGCGTCGCCCGGCTGCGCAATGCCGGCGTGACCTTGAACTCGGCCTTCTTGCAGCCGCGCTCCCGCGGCACCGTGCGGCTCAAATCCGCCGATCCGGCCGACCATCCCCTCATCGATCCCAATTACTGGTCAGATCCCTATGACAAGGCGATGTCGCTGGAGGGGCTGCGCATGGCGCGCGAGATCTTGCGCCAGAAGGCGCTGGAGCCTTTCATCCTTGCCGAGCGCATGCCTGGCCCGGACAAGGTCAGCGAGGCGGATCTGAGCGACTATGCTTTCCGAACCTGCAAGACGGATCACCATCCCGCCGGCACCTGCAAGATGGGGATCGACGATATGGCCGTGGTGACGCCCGAGCTCAAGGTCCGGGGGCTGGAGGGGCTGCGTATCTGCGATTCCTCGATCATGCCGATCGTCAATTCCTCCAATACCAACGCGCCCACCATCATGATCGGTGAGAAGGGCGCCGATCTCATCGCCGGCAGGCAGCCGCTGCCCGCCGTCAATTTCGGCTCCTGAGCAGGGAAACACCATGATCCGCCACATCGTTCTCGCCCGCCTGCGCCCGGACCTGTCGAAACAGGAGACGGAGACGTTGCTGACTGCCATTCGGGGCATGAAGACCAAGATTCCGGGAATCCTGCAGATAGAGATCGGCAGCGACAACAGCCCCGAGGGCCTGGCGCGCGGTTATGGCCACGCCTTCACCGTGGACTTTGTCGACGCGGCGGCCCGCGACGCCTACCTGCCCCATTCGCATCACGCGACGGTAGCACAGGCTCTCGTGGCCGCGACGCAAGGCGGTGTCGACGGTCTGCTGGTGCTCGACTTCGAGGCCTGATCGCGGGTTCGCGCCGTCCCGCCTCCGGCCGGGCACTCGGTCTGGCTGGGTGACGTGCTGAGGCAATAACTCCTAGTTAACTGTAATATGACGCCCTTTCGCGCTGCGGAGGGGCTTTTGGCGCTGGTTTCGGCAGATTTTGCAGCTGTTTCCGTGCTGGTATACGTCTTTCGCCTTAATTCCGCCGTTGGATGGGAAGCATGATCCCGCCCGGCCGAACGAGTGTGACTTGGCTTCTTGTACAATCTCTGATACTGAGAATGAACGTTCATTCTCATTTGGGGTTGTGATAGTGGTGATCGAAGCAGGGGTGGTGCCGTCGCCTCCCACGATTGCAAAGGGAGTCGACGCGCGTCGAAATCACATCCTCGATGCCTTCGAGGTGTGCATCCAGCGCACCGGATTCCACCGCACCACCATGCAGGACGTCGCCAGGGAAGCCGGCATGAGCGCCGGCAATCTCTACCGCTACTTTTCCTCCAAAGAGGCTCTGGTGTCGGGCCTGATTGAGCGCGATCGCGAACGTTTCAGCGCCGATTTCATGAATGTGGCGCGTTCCAGCGATGTCATGGGTTCCTTCGTCGCGTTGGGACGCAAGCATTTCCTTGAAACGCCGCGCGAGCGCTGCGTGCAGTTCATGGAGATCTGGGCGGAGGCCAGCCGCAACCCGCAGGTGGCAGAGATGTGTGCGGCCGTCGACAAGGAGGTGAACGACTTCATGGTCGCGATCCTGGAAGCGGCCAAGGCCTCGGGGCAGATCCCCCCATCGGTGGACAGCGCGGCCGTGATCACCGTGCTTTCGGCAATGGGAGACGGCATGTTCACCCGTCGCGCCCTGGAGCCGGATTTCGATGTCGAGGACGGCTTCCGGCTGCTGGTGAACGTTATGGACGCACTGATGTCGGGAAAGATCCCGCTCGATCGTCCTTTGCCTGTGATGTCAGATTCTCCGGGCTCTCCGCCCGTTTCAGAGGAAAAGCCCCATGTCCGCGGTTGAAAAGCAGAACCGGCCCGAGCGCGATGGCGAGCGGCAGCGGCGGGAGGAAGGCTTTGCCGACGAGGCAAGCCTGACGGCGGTGCGCCTGTCCGGCCGATCCCGTGGAGAGACGGTCGAATATCGCCGCACACCCTGGTACACCAAGCTCACCATCCTGATGCTCGTCGTCATCGTCGCGGCCGCGGTTCTCTATGCCTATCGCGAGCCTCTGATGGCCCGTCTCAACCCGCCGCCCCCGCCTGTGGTGATCACCAAGCCACCGGCCGTCACGGTGACGCCGGCCACGACCGGTGCCATCACCGAGCATGCGGTGGTGACCGGCAATCTGGTGGCACGCGAGGAGATCCTGGTCTCGCCCCAGATCGAGGGCTATGCCGTCGACAAGATCATGGTCGAGGAAGGGGACCGCGTGAGCGAAGGCCAGGTGCTGGCCGAGCTCTCGACCACCACCATCGACACTTCGCTCGCGCAGAACGAGGCGCAGACCGCCAGGGCAGAGGCCGCGATTGCCCAGGCCGAGAGTGCGATCGCCGAGGCCAAGGCCAATCAGGACCAGACCGCCAGCGCTTATGCGCGTTCCAAGGCCCTGGTCCGGACCGGCAACACCACGGCTGAGCAGCTCGACCAGCGCGAAGCCGCCGCCAAGATGGCGGATGCGCGTGCGGCATCGGCCGAACACGCCCTGACCGTGGCCAGGGCCGACAAGAAGCTCGCCGATGCCCAGCGTTCCGAATTGATGGTGCGCCTCGAGCATACCAAGGTGCGTGCACCGGCGGCGGGCGTGATCAGCCGCAGGGCCGCCCGTATCGGCGCGATCGCGTCGGCATCCGGCGATCCGCTGTTCCGTATCATTCGCGACGGCGACATCGAGCTCGAAGCGGATGTGCCGGAGGCAACGCTGGCGCGCATCCGGCCCGGCATGACGGCCGAGGTCACCACGGCGGGCAGCAAGGAACCCTTCGTGGCTCGCGTGCGCCTGGTCTCGCCCGAGGTCAATTCGGTCACGCGCCTGGGGCGCGTGCGCATCGCCATCGACCAGGCACCGGGCCTGACGATCGGTGCCTTCGGCCGCGCCAGCGTGGCGGTGGCCAACCATACAGGCGTGCTCGTGCCGCAATCGGCGGTTCTCTATACCGAGGACGGCGCCACGGTGCAGATCGTGCATGACGGTGTCGTGGCGACCACGCCGGTCAAGCTCGGCCTGCGTACCGAAAAGCAGGCCGAGGTCGTCGAGGGCGTCAAGGCCGGCGACAAGGTGATCGCTACCGCGGGCACCTTCGTGCGCGATGGCGACAAGGTCAGCGCCGTCGATGGGGCTGGCGTCGCCCAGCCCGCGACCGAGACCAAGTGAGGCGCCGATGTCTTTCAACGTCTCGGCCTGGTCCATTCGCAATCCGGTGCCTTCGATCGTCCTGTTCGTGGTACTGATGGCGCTTGGCTGGGTCTCGTTCCAGAATCTGCCGATCACCAAATTCCCCAATATCGACATCCCCGTCATCACGGTGACGGTGACCCAGGTCGGCGCGGCGCCCTCCGAGCTGGAGACCCAGGTGACGCGCAAGATCGAGGACGCGGTCACCAGTGTCGCCGGCGTCAAGCATGTGCAGTCGACCATCACCGACTCCACCTCGACGGTTGCCATCGAGTTCTGGCTGGGCACCAACACCGACCGCGTTCTCAACGACGTCAAGGATGCGGTGACCAAGATCCGTACCGAGCTGCCCCGTGACATCGAGGAGCCGGTGGTTGCGCGCCTCGAGATCGAGTCGCAGTCGATCATGACCTATTCGGCTACGGCCCCCGGCATGACGCTGGAGCAGCTGTCCTGGCATGTCGACAATGTGGTGAAGCGGGACCTGCAGAGCCTGCGTGGCGTCGGCCGTGTCGACCGCATCGGCGGCGTGACGCGCGAGATCCGCGTGGCCGTCGATCCCGATCGCCTGCTTTCGCTCGGCATCACCGCCGCCGACGTCAACCGTGTGCTGAAGGCGACGACGGTCGACCTGTCGGGCGGCAAGGGCGAGGTCGGCAATCGCGAACAGGCCATCCGGACGCTGGCCGGCGCTCATACGGTCGACGAACTCAAGGAGACCAAGATCACGCTGCCCGGCGGCCGGCAGGTGCGCCTCAACGAGATCGCCGACATCACCGACGCCTATGCCGACCAGACCTCGTTTGCGCGCATCAATGGCTCGACGCCGATCGTCGCCTTCTCTGTCTTCCGCTCCAAGGGCGCCAGCGACACCACGGTCGCGGCGGCCGTCGCCGCCAAGATCCAGGCGCTGCACCAGGCCCATCCCGAGGTCAGCTATGCGGTGGTGGACGATGGCGTCGCCTCGACCTATGGCAATTTCGAAGCGGCGATGCAGACTTTGGTGGAAGGCGCCATTCTCGCCGTCATCGTCGTGCTGATCTTCCTGCGCGACTGGCGGGCCACGCTGATCGCCGCGATCGCCTTGCCGCTCTCGGCGATTCCGACCTTCTGGGCGATGAGCATGATGGGCTTTTCGCTCAATCTCGTCAGCCTGCTCGCCATCACGCTGGTCACGGGTATCCTGGTCGATGACGCCATCGTCGAGATCGAGAACATCGTCCGGCACATGAAGATGGGCAAGTCGCCCTACCGCGCCTCCATCGAGGCGGCGGACGAGATCGGCCTCGCCGTGATGGCGATCACCATGACGATCATCGCCATCTTCGCGCCCGTGAGTTTCATGGGCGGCATCGTCGGCCAATATTTCAAGCAGTTCGGCCTGACCGTGGCGGTGGCGGTGTTCTTCTCGCTGCTTGTCGCTCGCCTGATCACACCGATGATGACGGCCTATTTCCTCAGGCCGCATGCCCATGTCGAGGCGCGCGACGGCGTGATCATGCGGGCATATACCCGCTTCCTGGAAATGACGCTGGCGCGCTGGTTCTCGCCCTATCTGACCATCGTGGCCGGTTTCGGGCTCCTGATCGTGACATTCGGCCTGATGGGCCTGTTGCCCCAGGGTTTCATCCCGCCCGAGGACAATGCCCGCGTCGTCATCTCCGCTGAGATTCCGCCGGGCGGCAAGCTCGAGAATACCCAGGCCAAGACCGACGAGGTGGTCGCCGCCATCCGCAAGATCCCGGAAGTCGAGCAGGTCTTCGTCATCGGCGGCACTTCGCCGACCGGGCAGCTCGACCCGCGGCGCGCGGCGATCTACGTCAAGCTCACCAAGCGTGAGACACGCGCACGCCACCAGCTCGCCATCCAGGACGACATTGCGCGCATCCTCACCGCCATTCCCGACATGCGGGCCTGGCGCGTCAACGACAATGGCGAGCGCGACGTCAACCTGGCGTTAAAGAGCAATGATCCGAAGGCCCTCGCTTTGGCGTCGTCGCGCCTGGAAGGCGCCATGCGCCATGTGCCCGGTTTCAACAATGTCGCAGCCAATACCGGGCTCGAACGGCCGGAAGTGCGCATCCTGCCGAGAACCGACGATGCTGCCCGCTATGGCATCACCACCGAACAGATCTCGGAGGCGGTGCGCGTGGCGACCATCGGCGACATCGACGCCAATCTGGCCAAGTTCAATGCCGGGGACCGGCTGGTGCCGATCCGCGTGCAGTTGACGGAGGAATCCCGTGGCAATCTCGGCCTGATCGAAGCGCTCAGCCTGACCACGGCCTCGGGCGGCAGCGTGCCGCTCTCGGCGGTGGCGGATGTCGAATTCGGCCAGGGGCCGACCTCGATCGAGCGCAACGACCGCGAGCGGCAGGTCAAGATCGGCGCCGACCTGCGCAAGGGGCTCGAGATCGGCGAGGCGCTGGAACTGGCCATGGCTCTGCCGGAGGCCAAGGACCTGCCCAAGGGCGTGGTCTTCGCGCCGACCGGAGACGCCGAGGTGATGGCCGAGGTGTTCTCGGGCTTCGCCATGGCGATGGGGACGGGCCTGCTGATGGTCGCGGGCGTGCTGGTGCTGCTGCTCGGCAGCCCCTTCCATGCCATCACCATCCTGCTCTCGCTGCCGCTGTCGATGCTCGGCGTGGTCCTGGCTCTGCTTGCCACCCACAACTCGATCTCGATGCCGGTGGTGATCGGCATCCTGATGCTGATGGGCATCGTCACCAAGAACGCCATCATGCTGGTCGACTTCGCGGTGGAGCGGGTCAAGCATGGCATGCACCGCCATGACGCCATCATCGATGCCGGGCGCAAACGCGCGCGGCCGATCGTGATGACCACCATCGCCATGGTGGCCGGCATGGTGCCGACGGCGCTGGGACATGGGGATGGCGGCGAGTTCCGGGCACCGATGGCGATTGCCGTGATCGGCGGCCTGATCGTCTCGACCCTGCTGTCGCTGATCTTCGTACCGTCCTTCTATGCGGTCATGGATGATCTCACGCGTGGCATTTCCTTCCTCTTCGGTCCCCTCGTGGGGCCGAAGGACGAGACGGGGAAGGCCGGCGTGCCCGCCGCGCTGGAGAACGGCCACGGCAGCAGGGGAACGGCTGCGGCGGCGGAATAGAGCGGAAACATCCAATGCCTTTCAACTGCTTTGGACACAGCACCGGCGCTCCTGTCAGGGCGCTGATCATTCTCAAGTCTTCACGGCTCGGCAGGTGCCGGCATCATCGAAAGCGACGATAGGGACCGTCATGAACTTCATGCCCTTGCCGGACCGTGATCCGACCCCTCGTGAACGAGCCTATCTGGCGGCTCTGGAAGCGGGCGAACTGAGACCGTCGATCAGCGGGCAGGCCGGCCATATGTGCCGGAAGTTCGGTTGGTGCGAGGCCGTCTTCCATTTGCCCGACGGCTCGCAGAAAACGCGATCGGAATTGCCCAGCCAGATGGATTCGATCGCGGTGATCAAGGCGGGCTACCGGGCCATCGGCTATTGCCTCACCCCGCGCGGCCGGGCCGCCCTGGCACGGCCTGCAGCGAAAAGGTAGTCCGCCCCGCCGCTGGATGATGGGGGCCTACAGCCAGTTCTTCCAGCGGAACAGCACATAGGGGGCGATGGCGACCACCACCATCAGGATCAGGGCCATTGGGTAGCCATGTGCCCATTTGAGTTCCGGCATGTTCTCGAAATTCATGCCGTAGACCGAGGCCACCAATGTCGGTGGCATGAAGATCACGGCCATCACCGAAAAAAGCTTGATGATGTTGTTCTGTTCGAGATTGACCAGGCCGAGCGTGGCATCGAGCAGGAACTGGATCTTGCCGGACTGAAAGGTCGCGTGTTCCTCGAGTGATTGCAGGTCGCGCAACGTCATCTTGACTTCCTCGCGCAGCTCCGAGGGCACCTTGGCGGCTTTGAGGCCCGCCGAAAACCACAACAGCACCCGCTCGATCGAGACCAGGCTTTCACGCGATTTCGAGACGAGGTCGCCATGACGGCCGAGCGCCTGCAAGGTGCGCTGCAGGGTGGCGTTGCGATTGCCTTGCTTGACGGATTCCTTGAACACGCCGCGCGAGAGCGCGTCGAGGCGCTCGCCGGTGTCCTGCAGCACCTCGGCAGCGCGGTCGATGACGGCATCGATCAGTCCGGCCATGATCGCCTCGGGACTGCCTCCGCAGCCGCCGGCCTTGACCGCATGGCCCGTATAGGTGGCGAAGGATTTCGGTTCGCTGTAGCGCACCGTCACCAGGACGCTGGCCGTGAGGATGAAGGTCACCGCCGAAATGTCCGGCTCGCTGGTGTTGACGTTCACCAGGAGGCGGGTGGTCATGTAGCGCGTGCCGTTCTCCGACCAGATCAGCTCGGAGGGTTCGATATCGTCCATATCCTCATGGGTGGGGATGGAGATGCCGAGCAGCGCCTCGACCTGCTGGTCTTCCTCGCGCGTCGGGTTGAGCAGGTCGATCCACAGGACATCCCCCGTGAGGGGCTCACCTGGCTGCAGTGTGTGGGGCAGCAGCCTGTCCTTGGTCGTCGGGCACAAGCGATGTGTGGTGATCATGACAGGCCCTGCGACAAGGGAGTGAGGAATTGGCCATCCCGCCAAATCGCAAAACGCTCTAGGGAGGAAAGATGACGGCAGCGTGATCTCGATCGATATCGGTCACAGCCAGCAGAAAAGCTGCCGATGGCGTTTGTCAAGAATGACGAAGGTCTCGTCCCGGGCCTTGTCGCCGACCTGGAACGCGATCTCGGCAAGGCGCTGCGCAAAAAGGGCATCACGAAAGGCCCGGCGCCAATCCTTCAGCTGGTTCCGCTGCAACTGCGGATAACCCCGATGCAGGGGATTCGCACTCAATTCGAGCGGGGCGGCTTGGCCTTGGGCGGGTTCTGGGGCTGCGGTCCGCCCCTGAATTGAATTGGAAGCCGGAGCGGAAAGGTCTCTCCGCTCACATTGGCCGGCGGTTTGGGAAAGGGCGCGGCCCGCTTGAGCGCGTCGAGCGCGGCCTGGTCGAACTCGCTCTTGCCGGAGCCCTGGACCACCGTTGCCGACAGCACCTGGCCGTTGCGATCGAGGACAAACTGGACCGTGACCTGCGCCGATGGCAGGGGCGGCGGCGTCTCGCCCTCCTTCACGGGTGGTTGGGGCAGGTTCGGAAACAGGGTATTGGCCCCCACCTGCCGAAGCAGGGCAGCGTGCCAGCTCTTGGCATCGGTGATGAGCGCAGCGGCGGGAGCCGGCTTGGACTGGGCCCAGGCGGGCGAGACCGCCAAAAGCGCTCCCTGGGGCGCTCCGAGCAAAGCCAGGATCAGTGCAAGACGTCGGAAGGCAGACATGGGTCGTTCCGGAAAGTTATGGCGCTTTGCCGTCTGGAGAAATCGCCCAGAATCGCAAAGACGCGGCGAACCAACGGGACCGGGCAAAACAGCGTCTCCATCTGAACGCGCCTTGCTCCGGGGACCACACCCTTGTTGCCTTTCCGGAGAGATTGCAAGCTTTTGATATTACTATGGAATAATTCTTATCGGGGCTTGCTGCGAAGCCCACTCATCCCTCGATTTCCTCCCGCAGCATCTCCAGTGCCAGCCATTCCTCCTCGGCATGCGCCTTCTCGGCTTCGAGTTTGGCAAGCTGCTGGCTGAGCTCGGCGAATTTTTTCGAATCCTTGGCGAAGAGGTCGGGGTCGGCAAGCCGCTCCTGCAAGCTCGCTGCCTTGGCGGCAAGCTGGTCGATCTTGCCGGGCAGGGTCTCGAGGGCGTGCTTCTCCTTGAACGAGAGTTTGCGCTTGCCGCTGCGCTCTGGCGTCGAACCGGCCGCTGTCTGATCCGCGACGGCCGGCTTGGGCGTTTCCGCCTTCTCGGCCGGTTTGCGGGCGACGCCCCCGCCGCGCTGGGCCACCATGTCGCTATAGCCGCCGGCATATTCCGTCCAGCGCCCGTCGCCTTCGCTCATCAGGATCGAGGTCGAGACCCGGTCGAGGAAGTCACGGTCATGGCTGATGACGATGACGGTGCCCTGATAGTCCCCGATCATCTCCTGCAGGAGATCGAGTGTTTCCAGGTCGAGATCGTTGGTGGGTTCGTCTAGGACGAGGAAATTGGAGGGCTTGGCCAGGGCGCGCGCCAGCATCAGCCGGCCGCGTTCGCCGCCCGACAGCACCGAAACCGGCGTGCGCGCCTGCTCGGGCGGAAACAGGAAATCGCGCATATAGCCGATGACGTGCTTGCGCTCGCCGCCGACCTCGACATAGTCCGACCCGCCGCCGGTGAGCGTGTCGCTGAGGGTCGTCTGCGGGTCCAGGCTCTCGCGGCGCTGGTCCAGCGTCACCATCTGCAGGCTGGCCCCGAGCTTCACCACGCCGCTGTCGGGCGGAATGGCACCGGTCAGGAGGTTGAGCAAAGTGGTCTTGCCGGCGCCGTTGGGGCCGACAATGCCGATCCTGTCACCGCGGGCGATGCGGATGGAGAAATCCTTGACGATCGGCGGACCGCCCCAGTTCTTGTTCACGCCGATTGCCTCGACGACGAGCTTGCCGCTTTCCTCGCCTTCGGTCATCGTCAGCTTCACCGCGCCGGTGACACGGCGGGCATCGCGGCGCTCCTGCCTGAGGGCGGCGAGATTGGCCATGCGGCGGACATTGCGCTTGCGGCGGGCGGTCACGCCATAGCGCACCCAATGCTCTTCCGCCACGATCTTGCGGTCGAGCTTCTGGCGGTCGCGCTCTTCTTCTTCCAGCACCTGGTCGCGCCACTCCTCGAAGAAGGCAAAGCCGCGGTCCGTGCGCCGGGTCTGGCCACGGTCGAGCCAGACGGTGGCGCGCGACAGGTTTTCGAGGAAGCGCCGGTCGTGGCTGATCAGCACCAGGGCCGAGCGCAACGAGCCGATTTCCTTTTCCAGCCACTCGATGGCCGGCAGGTCGAGGTGGTTGGTGGGCTCGTCGAGCAGCAGGATGTCCGGCTCGGGGGCGAGTGCGCGGGCCAGCGCCGTGCGCCGGGCCTCGCCGCCGGAGAGATTGTCGGGGCTCTCCTCGCCCGTCAGGCCGAGCTCATTGAGCAGATAGAGCGCGCGGTAATCGTCATCACCCGGCCCAAGGCCGGCCTCCACATAGGCGAGCGTGGTGGCAAAGCCGCTTAAATCCGGCTCCTGCGGCAGATAGCGCACCGTGGCGCCGGGATGCACGAAACGCTCGCCGCGATCGGCCTCGATCAGACCGGCGGCGATCTTGAGCAAAGTCGACTTGCCGGAGCCATTGCGGCCAACGAGGCAGAGCCTCTCGCCGGGCGCGATCGACAGATCGGCTCCCTCGAGGGTCGGGGTGCCGCCAAAGGTCAGTTGGACATCGCGCAGGAAGAGCAGGGGAGGAGCCATGCGCGCCTTGTGCAGGCGGGCGAGAGATGGGTCAAGCCTTCATTGGGGGCGCCATGTGCTCAAAGGCACACCCCACGTAATCTGGAAGGCGTAGATGAAGCCAATGTGAACGGCGGTACGTTCACGAGAACGCGATATAAAGAAATTCGGAACGTTGCAGCAAAGGCACAGCCGAACACGGAAGTCTTGCTTATTGTAAGTGCCGGTTCTCCCGATCCCAGTAGGATGTGTAATGTCGTCTCTCTCCCGCCGCGTCTTTCTCATGGGCGCTTCGCTGACTGGGCTGGGCCTTGGCCTGGCCAGTTGCGTGACCGATTCAGCCGCAATCAAGCCGGTCGTCGTGGCTTCGGCCGATCCGGCAACGCTGCCGGCGGTGCCGGTAGATGGCCGGCCGACCGATGAGATCACGCAGCCCGAACAGCCCCTTACGCCTGAGGGCACCTATGACTACAAGGCGATCTATGGTCAGAAGACCGACGGTAAATTCGTCGTGCCGGCCGTGGATACCAAGCGTATCGGCCCGCAATTCTTGCGCGCCGAGGTCGATTATCCGACCAGCGAGCAGGCGGGCACTATTATCGTCGATCCCAGGGCGCATTATCTCTACTACGTCATGGGCGGCGGACGGGCGATGCGCTACGGCGTCGGCGTCGGCAAGCAGGGCTTCGGCTGGTCGGGCACCGCGGAAATCCGCTACAAGCGCGAATGGCCCGATTGGTATCCGCCCAAGGAAATGATCGCCCGCCGTCCTGATCTCAAGCCGAGCCTCACCCAGTTGCAGAGCGGTGTCGGCGTACGCGGCGGACCGCGCAATCCGATCACCGGACGCGCGATGTATCTGTGGCAGAACAACAAGGATACGCTCTTCCGTATCCATGGCACCAACGAGCCCTACAGCATCGGGCACAACGCCTCCTCGGGCTGCATCCGCATGATCGTCCAGGACGCGATCGACCTCTACAGCCGCGCCCCTCTCGGTGGCCGCGTGGTCGTCCTCGGCCCCGGCATGTCGGAAGCCTGAGCGGACGTCGATTTCGCCTATCGCTGTGTTTGAGCAAGGCCGGGCTTCATGTCCGGCCTTTGTCTTGTGGGCTCGACCCCGCCTGCCGGCGCGTCTGGAGGGAGGTCGTAGATAGTCTCGGCCTTCCCTGGTGTACGTACATCAAATCGCCGTTGCACAGTCCGGAAGGATTTGCCATGGTGAGGCAAGCCGAGGGACAGGTCAGACAAATGGTCCCAGGCCGAGGGGGCGAGCCGGCACCTAGAGCGGCTCCGGACTCTGCGGCCCGAAGGCATCACCTTAGGAGACGCAGCATGGCGGCCACGATCAAGGGACCGGCGATCTTTCTCGCCCAGTTCGCGGGCGATGCCGCGCCCTTCGATTCCCTCGATTCCATCTGCAAATGGGCCGCCTCGCTCGGCTACAGGGGCGTGCAGATACCGAGCTGGGACGGCCGTCTGTTCGATCTCAAGAAGGCGGCGGAGTCGAAGACCTATTGCGACGAGATTGCCGGTGTGGTCGCCAAGCACGGCCTCGCCATCACCGAATTGTCGACCCATCTGCAGGGCCAGCTGGTTGCCGTGCATCCGGCCTATAACGAGGCCTTCGACGGGTTTGCGCCGCCGGAAGTGCGGGGCAAGCCCAGAGAGCGGCAGGCCTGGGCCGTGGAGCAGCTGAAGGCTGCCGCGACAGCCTCTCGCCATCTCGGCCTCGATGCCAGCGTCAGCTTCTCCGGCGCCCTGGCCTGGCCTTTCGCCTATCCCTGGCCGCAGCGGCCGGCGGGCCTGATCGATGAGGCGTTCGGCGAGCTCGCAAAGCGCTGGAAGCCGATCCTCGACGCCTATGACGAGGTCGGCGTCGACGTCTGCTACGAGCTGCATCCGGGCGAGGACCTGTTCGATGGTGCCACCTTCGAGCGCTTCGTTGACAGGCTGAAGGGGCACAAGCGCGCCAACATCAATTACGATCCGTCGCATTTCGTGCTGCAGCAGCTCGATTATCTTGCCTTCATCGACATCTATCACGAGCGCATCAAGGCCTTTCACGCCAAGGATGCCGAGTTCAATCCGACGGGCCGCCAGGGCGTCTATTCGGGCTATGCCTCCTGGACGGAGAGGGCGGGGCGCTTCCGTTCGCTGGGCGACGGCCAGGTCGACTTCACCGGCGTCTTTTCCAAGCTCGCCCAATATGATTACGCTTCCTGGGCCGTGCTCGAATGGGAATGCTGCCTCAAGCATCCCGAAGACGGCGCGGCGGAAGGGGCGCCCTTCATCGCCGCCCATATCATCCGGGTGACGGAGAAGGCTTTCGACGATTTCGCCGGCGGCGGCACCGATCGCAAGGCGGTGCGGCGCATGCTCGGCCTGGGCAGGTAGGCAGGCAAGCATCAGCTTAGGCCTGGCGAGGTGCGCGAGCTTCACCTTCCCTGGATGTCCGCAACTCACTTGAGTTGCGGACATCCAGGGAGGGTGTTGCAATCAGGGAGACAACAGATGGCGATCGAGGGCCGTTCGGACAGCAAGGCAGGCGGGCGCGTGCGCTATGGCATGGTCGGCGGCGGGGAGGGCGCTTTCATCGGCGCCGTGCATCGCCTCGCCGCCCGCATGGACGATGATTATGTGCTGGTGGCGGGCGCCCTGTCGTCCACGCCCGAGAAGGCCCAGCGTTCGGGCGAGGCGCTCGGCCTCGATCCGAGCCGGATCTATCCCGACTTCGAGACGATGGCGCGCAAGGAAAAGCGGCGCAAGGACGGCATCGAGGCCGTTTCCATCGTCACGCCCAACCACATGCATGCACCGGCGGCCGAGGCCTTCATCAAGGCCGGCATCCATGTCATCTGCGACAAGCCGGTGACGACGACGCTGAAGGACGCCCTGCGCCTGAAGAAGCTCGCCGCCGACAAGGGCGTGATCTTCGCGGTGACCCACAATTACACCGGCTACCCTCTCATCCGCGCTGCGCGCGAGATGGTGAAGTCGGGTGAGCTCGGTGCCATCCGCCTGATCCAGGTCGAATATCCGCAGGACTGGCTCACCACGCCGATCGAGCACACCGGCCAGAAACAGGCCGATTGGCGCACCGATCCGAAGCGGTCCGGCGCCGGCGGCGCCATCGGCGACATCGGCACCCATGCCTTCAACCTGGCCCAGTTCGTCGGCGGTCTGGAGGTTTCGGAATTGCTGGCCGAACTCACATCCTTCGTGCCGGGAAGGGCTCTCGACGACAATGTCCAGATCCTGCTGCGCTATGCCAATGGCGCGCGCGGGGCACTGTGGGCGAGCCAGGTGGCGCCCGGCAACGAGAATGGCCTGATGCTGCGCGTCTATGGCGAGAAGGCCGGGTTCCACTGGCGCCAGGACAACCCGAATTATCTCTATTTCACCCCGCATGGCGAACCGACCCGCATCATCACCCGCGGCTCGGCCGCGGCCGGCGAGGATGCGGCGCGGGTGACGCGCGTGCCGCCGGGCCACCCCGAAGGCTATCTCGAAGGCTTCGCCAATATCTATACCGAGATCGCACGCGCCATCCGGGCCGCCCGCAGTGGCGAGGCGCTCGATCCGGCCGTGCTCTTCCCCGGTATCGACGACGGCATTGCCGGCATGGCCTTCATCGAGGCGGCCGTGAAATCCTCCAAGAAGGGCGGCGTCTGGGTGAAGCTGTAGGAAAGCGGACCGCCTATCCGGCTCGGATCTCGGTAGAGACAACGAGCGTCTCGACCCGGCGCAGGAGTGCCTCATCGGCGTCGATCTGCCAGGTCAGCAGGTGATACCAGTTGAACCCTGCCCACAATGCGATGCGTTCATCGATCAGCTGGGCAGGAAATTCGCCGCGCGCTGCTGCCCGCTCGAAGAGATGGCGCACCGGCCGGAACAGCACGGGCAGGAACTCGTTGCGCAGTCGCGAGCCCGCTGCCTCGCTCGCTTGCGCCTCGGCGAGCAGCGCCCTGAAGGCACCGCCGGGCGGTGTCCGCCAGAAACGCCAGAGATCGGCGGTGTGCTGCACCAGATCCTCGATCAGACTGCCGGTGTCAGGCAGGCTGATCGCCCGAGCCTTTTCGGCTCCATAGGCTGCCATGAACAGATCGGCCTTGGTCGGCCACCAGCGATAGACGGTGGCCTTGCCGGCGCCGGCACGCCGTGCAGCCTCCTCGATGGAAAAACCGGCATAGCCTCGATCCGCCAGAAGCTGTCGTGCGGCCTCGATGATGGCGGTCTCGGTCTGCGGATTGCGGCGGGCACCGATCGAGCGGCGCCTTGGCTGCGTGGCTTTCGTCTCCATGCGGTGCCTCCCCATCTTGACATAACGAAACGTATCGTTTTATTCAATCATAACGATACGTATCGTTTCATTAGTTGGCAAATACGCGCCGTCAAACCGCCTGCCGTGAATCACATGCATCAGATGGAAAACACCGCCTCCGCCGCCGTTCGGCAGGCCGCTCCCGCTTTGGTCCTGACCCTGGCAGTCGCAACCGGGGCCATCGTCGGCAATCTCTATTATGCCCAGCCGCTGGTGGCCAAGATCGCGCCCGAGATCGGCATCGGCCCGGACCTGGCTGGCGCCATCGTCAGCCTCACCCAGATCGGCTACGGCCTCGGGCTCATCCTGCTGGTGCCCTTGGCCGATCTCATCGAGAACAAGGTCCTGGCCCTGGCGACGCTCGTTTGTGCGGCCGCCAGCCTGCTCCTGGCGGCTGGCGCGCAAGGTGTCGTGGCTTTCCTGTTCGCCTCGCTCGCCATCGGCATATTCTCGGCCGGTGCCCAGATCCTGGTGCCCTTCATCACCCATTTCGTTCCGCCCGAGCGGCGCGGACGCGCGGTCGGCCTGGTGATGGCGGGCCTGATCACCGGCATCATGCTGGCAAGGCCGGCCGCCCTTTTCGTGGCGGCCTATCTGAATTGGCGGGCAGTCTTCCTGGCATCCGCCGTGCTGATGATCGCGATCGGCGCCGTCCTGTGGCGCATGATGCCGCGCTATCAGCCGTCTGGCACGAGCCATTACGGGGCGGTGCTGGCCTCGCTGCCCGGCCTCGTGCGGAATACGCCGATCCTGCGTCGCCGCGCCCTCTATCAGATGCTGCTGTTCTGCGCCTTCAACCTGTTCTGGACCGCTGCGCCCTTGATGCTGACGGAACGTTTCGGCATGTCCGACTATGCGATCGGGCTCTTCGCCCTCGCTGGGGCGGGCGGGGCGTTGGCAGCACCGCTGGCGGGTCGCCTTGCCGATCACGGGCATGGCCGCATGGCGACCTATGGTGCGATGGCCTCTTTGGCGCTCGCCTTTCTCGCAACGGTTCTCGGCGAGCACATCCTGTCTCTTCTGGTGCTGATCGTGGCGACGCTGGTGATCGATGCGGCGGTCCAGACCAACCAGATCGTCAGCCAGCGCACCATCTTCTCGACGGCTCCGGCGGTCCGCGGCCGTATCAATGCCCTCTACATGACGACGGTGTTCGTCGGCGGGGCGCTCGGGTCGGTGCTGGGTACGCTGACCTACCATGCCGGTGGCTGGATAGTCACGGCCGCGACCGGCGCCGCGCTCGGCATCGCCGGGCTGGCCGCCTTCGCCACGGAACGGCTCGAACACCGCTCTCCTGACTGAGGAGGGCGGCGATAGCGCTTAGAGTGTTTTCCAGAAAAGTTGCTAGACTTTTCGATTAAGAAAACGCGTCAAAACAAAGAGATAGAGAGAAAGTGCGATTCAAGGAAATCGCACTTTGCTCTAGCCGCTCTTGCGCAAGAGTTTGCCCAAAGTGCCCGCAATGCCATCGCGGAAGGCGAGCACGCAGATGACGAAGACCGCACCCTGGGCCACCGTCACCCAGGAGCCGAGCGGGGCGAGATAGGTTTCCATTGCCACCACGAGCAGGGCGCCGAGCATCGGCCCGAACAGCGTGCCGGTGCCGCCGACAAGGGCCATCAGCACGACCTCGCCCGACATCGACCAGTGTACGTCTGTGAGCGAGGCAAGCTGGAACACCAGCGCCTTGGTGGCGCCGGCGATGCCAGCCAGCGTGGCCGACAGGGTGAACATCAGCAGCTTGAAGCGTTCGGCATCATAACCCAGCGACAAAGCGCGGGGCTCGTTGTCGCGGATCGCCTTCATCACCTGGCCGAAGGGTGAATGCACGATACGGTGGATGACGAACAGGCCCAGCAGCACGATCACGGCAACCAGGACATAGAGCGCCTTGTCGTCGGAAAGGTCGATGAGGCCGAACAGCTTGCCGCGCGGCACCGCCTGAATGCCGTCCTCGCCGCCGGTGAAGGGCGCCTGCAGGGCGAAGAAATACACCATCTGGGCCAGCGCCAGGGTGATCATGGCGAAATAGATGCCTTGGCGCCGGATGGCGAGCGAGCCGACCACGAGGCCGAGAACGGCGGCGACGGCGCCCCCGCACAGGATCGCCAGCTCGGGCGTCAGGCCCCAGACCTTGGCCGCGTGGGCACTGGCATAGCTCGCCATGCCGAAGAAGGCGGCATGGCCGAAGGAGAGCAGGCCGCCATAGCCGAGCAGGAGGTTGAAGGCGCAGGCGAACAGGCCGAAGCACAGCACCTTCATCACGAAGACGGGATAGGCAACGAAGGGGGCGACGGCGATCAGCACGACGATCAGCAGCATCACGCCGCGGTCGCCCAGCAGGGGCGCACCGCGGATTGCGGCGGCCGGTTGGATCGAGGCTGCCATCAGGAAGCCCTCCCGAACAGGCCGGCAGGCCGGACGAGCAGCACGATGACCATCACCACGAAGACCACGGTGGCCGAGCCCTGCTGGTAGAAATTCTTGACGATGCCCTCGATCAGGCCAAGGCCGAAGCCCGTCACCACCGAGCCGAGGATCGAGCCCATGCCGCCGATCACCACCACCGCAAAGACCACGATGATGAGGTCGGAGCCCATATTGGGATTGACGTTGGACGTGGTCGCCGCCAGCACGCCGGCCAGCCCGGCGAGACCGACACCGAAGCCATAGGTCAGCATGCGCAGCATCGGCACGTTGATACCGAAGGCCTCGACCAGCCTGGGGTTTTCGGTCGCCGCACGCAGATAGGCCCCGAGACGCGTCTTCTCGATCACCAGCCAGGTGGCGAGGCAGATGGCGAGCGAGAAGGCGATCACGAAGACACGGCTCTTGGGCAGCACCATGAAGCCGAGATTGACCGGCCCCGTCAGCGCTGATGGCAGGGTATAGGGCACGCCGGAGACGCCGTAATAATTGCGGAACAGGCCCTGGATGATCAGCGCCAGGCCGAAGGTGAGCAGCAGGCCGTAGAGATGGTCGAGCTGGTAGAGCCTGGAGATGAAGAGCCGCTCGATGGCGATGCCGACCAGGCCGACGCCCAGTGGTGCCAGGACGAGGGCCGGCCAGAAGCCGATGCCGGCATAGTTGAGCAGCATCCATGCCGCGAAGGCACCCATCATGTAGAGGGCGCCATGGGCGAAATTGATGACGTTGAGCAGGCCGAAGATGATGGCAAGGCCGAGGCTGAGCAAGGCGTAGAAGGAGCCATTGATCAGGCCCAGCGCGAGCTGGGCCATGATGCCCTGCAGGGGAATGCCGAAAATCGTGGTCACCTTATGGGTCCTTCACCATCGTCTGCTTCGTCATCGGCGAAAAGGGCGAAAGGCGCGTGGCACGCTTCGCCACGCGCCGAGCGGCTCTTTAGTTACTAGTTACTTCGCCAGCGGGCAGCCGGCCTCGGCCATGGGCTGGAAGGCCTCAGCCGCCGGAATGGTGGCGAGCAGCTTGTAATAGTCCCACGGCCCCTTGGATTCGTCGGGCTTCTTGACCTGGAACAGGTACATGTCGTGGGTCACGCGGCCGTCCTTGCGGACCTCGCCCTTGCCGAACAGGGGGTCGTCGGTCGGCGTCGCCTTCATCTTGGCCATCACTGCCGTAGCGTCCTTGGACTTGGCGGCTTCGATGGCCTTGAGATAGTGCAGGACACCGGCATAGACGCCGGCATGCACCATGGTCGGCATCTTGCCGCCGCTCTGTTCGGCGAAGCGCTTGGACCAGGCGCGGGTGCCGTCGTTGAGGTCCCAGTAGAAGGCTTCCGTCAGCACCAGGCCCTGGGCCGCCTGCAGGCCGAGCGCATGCACGTCGGAGATGAAGATCAGCAGGCCTGCCAGGCTCTGGCCGCCCTGGGTGATGCCGAACTCGGCGGCCTGCTTGATGGCGTTGACGGTGTCGCCGCCGGCGTTGGCAAGACCGATCACCTTGGCGCCGGAGGACTGGGCCTGCAGCAGGAAGGAGGAGAAGTCGGAGGTCGGGAAGGGCGCCTTGATCGAGCCGAGCACCTTGCCGCCCGCAGCCGTGACGATAGCGGTGGCATTCTCCTCCAGCGACTTGCCGAAGGCATAGTCGGCGGTGATGAAGAACCAGCTGTCGCCGCCCTGCTTGACCATGGCGCCGCCCGTGCCCTTGGCCAGGGCATAGGTGTCATAGGTCCACATCAGCGTGTTGGGCGTGCATTGCTTGCCGGCGATCTCGGTGGAACCGGCGCCGGAATCGATGAAGATCTTGTTCTTTTCCTTGGTGACCTGGCTGACGGCGAGCGCCACCGAGGAGGTCGGCACGTCGAAGATGGCATCGACGCCGTCCTGATCGTACCATTGCCGGGCGATACCGGCCCCGATGTCGGGCTTGTTCTGATGGTCGGCCGAGACGATCTCGATTTTCAGGCCCTTTTCGGCGGCCTTGAAGTCTTCGACCGCCATTTTGGCGGCGATCACCGAGCCTTCGCCGGACAGGTCGGCATAGACGCCGGAACGGTCGTTGAGGATGCCAAGCTTGACTGCGATGTCCTCGGCGCTTGCCGGCCCCAGCGCCGAGCCTGCGAATACCGCGGCGAGGGCTGCTGCTGCGAGCAGGGTCCGTTTTGAAATCATAAGCGTCTCCCGTTCAGCTTTTTACACCGAGAGGAATTTTCAATACCTCTCGGTTCTCTCTAACGATTTTCGCCAAATCGGAGATTTGGCATCATTGGCGTCACACGCCCAGATAGGCGTGCAACTTGTCGCTGTTGGCTTCCAGCTCGGCATTGGGGATCATGTCGATCACCTTGCCCTGCTCGACGACATAGTGGCGATCCGCCACGGTCGAGGCGAAGCGGAAATTCTGTTCGACCAGGATGATGGTGAAGCCGCGCTGCTTGAGGCTGGCGATGGTGTGCCCGATCTGCTCGACGATCACCGGTGCGAGGCCTTCGGTCGGTTCGTCGAGCAGCAGGAGATTGGCGCCGGTGCGCAGGATGCGGCCGATGGCCAGCATCTGCTGCTCGCCACCCGAGAGCTTGGTACCCTGGCTGGTGAGGCGCTGCTTGAGATTGGGAAACAGGGTGAAGATCTCGTCCACGCTGAGGCCGCCGGGCTTCACCACCGGCGGCAGTTCGAGATTTTCCTTCACCGACAGGCTGGCGAAGATGCCGCGCTCCTCCGGGCAATAGCCGATACCCAGGCGGGCGACGTGGCGGGAGCCGAGACCGATGGTCTCCCGGCCGCCGAAACGGATCGAGCCCTTGCGCTTGGCCATCACGCCGATGATGGATTTCATCGTGGTGGTCTTGCCGGCGCCGTTGCGGCCGAGCAGGGTCACGACCTCGCCGGGATTGACGTCGAAATCGATGCCATGCAGCACATGGGACTCGCCATACCAGGCCTCGAGGCCTCGTACCCGCAGCAGGGGATCAGGCTTTTTCACGGGGTCAGGCATGGCCACTCCCGATATAGGCCTCGACCACGCGCGGGTCGCCGGAAACGGTTTTGTAGTCGCCCTGCGCCAGCACCTTGCCGCGCGCCAGCACGGTGATGGTGTTGGAGAGGGTGGCGACCACGGAAAGATTGTGCTCGACCATCAGGATGGTGCGGCTCGCCGCGATCTTGCGGATCAGCTCGGTGGTGCGCTCGACATCCTCGTGACCCATGCCGGCCATCGGTTCGTCCAGCAGCAGCATTTCGGGATCGAGCGCCAGGGTCGTCGCGAGCTCCAAAGCGCGTTTGCGGCCGTAGGAGAGTTCCTTGGCCGGCGTTGCGAGAAAGGATGACAGGCCGACGCTGTCGGCGAGTTCGGCGGCTTCGGGGTTCAGGCCGTCGAGAACACGCTGCGAGCGCCAGAAATCATAGGAGTGGCCTCGGCGGCGCTGCAGGGCGATGCGGATATTGTCGTTCACGCTCATTTCGCCGAACACGGCCGAGATCTGAAAGGACCGGACGAGGCCGAGCCTGGCCACGGCGGCGGGCTTCATGCCGGTAATGTCATGCCCCTTATAGGTGATGCGTCCGGCCGACGGAGACAGGAACTTGGTCAAGAGATTGAAACAAGTGGTCTTGCCGGCGCCGTTCGGACCGATCAAAGCATGGACCGTTCCGCGCATGACCGAGAGATCGACGCCGTCGACGGCCCGGAATCCCCTGAAATCCTTGGTCAGGCCTTCGGCTTTCAGGACTGTATCTTTTGCCATCAAGCGGAGCGTTTCCCCTGGCGCTTCTAAATCTTGCTTGGTTCTAGTCTTGGCCGTCCGGGCAAGCTTCGTCAATGGCGATATGGCACCAATACTGACCTTAAGATAGGCATCTCATTAGGCGGCGGCGGACACAGCAATATGACGGAATGCCGGGCCGGGCATGCCTGTTGCGGGGGTTGGAGCCCCGTCAGGCAACCCTCCGATCGATGTTCAGTGCGGTGCAGCATTGCCAATGCCTGCACCCCGTAGAACAAGCGACAATTTGGCTTGCAATGTTTAGGATTAGGTGATCAACTAAACAAATAAGCAAACTGCGAGCCGGCAGTGCCGGCCGTCACAAGAGTGCGGGGCGGAGGCGGGGCGATGGACAGCCAAGCAAGAGAGCAGCTCATTCGCGCGGTTGCGGCAACCATAATCCAACATTCCGAAGAGCTCACCGCGCTCGATCAGGCGATCGGTGACGGCGACCATGGGCTGAATCTCAAGCGGGGCTTCGAGGCGGTCACTGCCGAATTGCCCGGTCTTGCCGAAAAACCCTGGCCGGACCTGCTCAAGGCGGCCGGTATGGCGATGGTGATGAAGGTCGGCGGCGCGTCCGGCCCGCTTTTCGGCACCTTCTTCATGGAACTGGGTAAGACGGTGGGTGGCGAACCCGATCGGACAGCGGTGATCGCCGCCTTCGCCAAGGCCGTCGAGGCCGTCAAGGCGCGCGGCCGTTCGGAGGCCGGGCAGAAGACGCTGCTCGACGTCCTCGTCCCCGTCCAGGCCGCCCTGGCAGCCGGTGCCGATGCCGCCACGCTCAAGGCGGAAGCCATCGCCGCCGCCGACAGGACGGTGCCGATGCAGGCGATCCGCGGGCGCGCTTCCTTCCTGGGCGAACGCTCCGTCGGCCACATGGATCCGGGCGCTCGCTCCTCCTCGCTGATCATCGCCACGGTGGCAGACGAACTCAACAAACAGGGCCTGATGTCATGACCGTGAGTCTGGTGATCGTATCGCATTCGCCCAAGGTCGCCGAAGGCGCGGCCGACATGGTCAGGCAGATGGTGGGCGAGAGCGTGCGCGTCGCCTGGACGGGGGGCGATCCCGGGGGCGGGCTCGGCACCGATGTCGCCAAGATCATCACCGCCATCGATAGCGTCTGGTCCGAAGAGGGCGTCGCGGTCCTCGTCGACCTCGGCGGTGCCGAGACCAATGCCGAAATGGCCGTCGAGATGCTCGACGAGCATAAGCGCGACCTTGTGGTCATCTGCAATGCGCCGGTGGTCGAGGGAGCGGTGATCGCCGCGACCGAGGCCTCCGGCAATTCCTCCCTGGCCGCGGTCCGCTCCGCCGCCGAAGATCTCTATGGATAGGATTGATATGCCGGATATGAATGGAGCACTGACGGGCAAGGCCGAGCTGACCAACGCTATCGGGCTGCATGCCAGGCCGAGCGTGAAGCTCACCCAGCTCGCCAAGAGCTTCCAATCGAGCATCGAGCTGGCCACCGATGCGGCGGGGCCGTGGTTCGACGCCAAGAGCCCGGTCAAGGTCATGCGGGTGAAGGCGCCCAAGGGCACCGTGTTGCATTTCATGGCGGACGGACCGGATGCCGAGGCGGCGCTATCGGCGATTCTGGGCCTGATCGAGGACAAGTTCGGAGAAGAGTGACGATGCGGCATTCCACAGCGTTTTGCGATTTGACGGAGTCACCTCGAATCGCAAAGACGCGCCTAACCAAAGAGCTAGAGCAAACAAGCGTTCAGTCATGAACGCGCGTTGCTCTAGGGGCTGCCAAGGAGGTTGTCATGACTGAACGGCGGATGACGGGACGCCCTGCATCGCCCGGGCTGGCCTCCGGCCCCGTCTTCACGATCGGCAAGCCGAAGCCGCGGACCGAAAGGAAGGCACCGGCGCAGGAAGATGGCGACGCCGCCTTGCGCACCGCCATCGATTCAGCCTTGGTCGATCTGGTGTCCCTGGTCGAGGCCGTCGATGAAGAGGGAGCCGACATTATCGGCTTCCAGATCGCCATGCTCGAGGACGAGGCCCTGTCGGAGGGGGCCTTCGACGCGATCGCCGCCGGCGTTCCCCCCGTCCACGCGTGGCGCTCGGCCCTCGAAGCGGAGATCGCCGATTACGAACGCAGCGAGGATGCCTATTTCCGTGCCCGTGGCACCGACCTTGCCGATATCCGCGACCGCGTGCTCGCCCATCTCACCGGTGCGGCCGAAAGCGAGAAGGTGCCGCCCGGTTCCGTGCTGGTGGGCGAAGACCTGCCGCCGTCTTTGTTCCTGTCGGTCGACTGGAGCAAGGGCGGCGCGATTGCCCTGGGCGCCGGTTCGCCATCCTCCCATGTCGCCATGCTCGCCCGCAGTCGCCGCGTACCGATGGTGACCGGGCTCGGAGCGCTCGAGGAAGCGAGCCAGGCCATTGTCGACGGGGCGGCTGGAACTGTGACCTTCGATCCCGACAGTGCCTCGCTCGCCGATTTCGGCCCTGCCCTCGCACGCCGGCACGAAGCCGATGCCCGCGCGGAGACCATGAAGGCCGAGCCGGTGTTCCTGCCCAACGGCACGCGGGTCGACATCATGATCAACGTCGCCTCGCCGGACGATCTCAAGGGCATCTCGCCGGAGATCTGCGACGGTATCGGCCTGGTGCGCACCGAGTTCCTATTCGAGCCTGGCCGGCCCCTGCCGGACGAGGAAGCGCAATATGCCGCCTATGTCGCCATCGCCGCCTGGGCCGATGGGCGGCCGGTGACGATCCGGACCCTCGATGCCGGCGGCGACAAGCCGATCGCTGGCGTCACCAGCGACGGCGAATCCAATCCTTTCCTTGGGCTGCGCGGATTGCGGCTGTCCCTGGCTCGCCCGGAAACCTTCCGCGTCCAACTCAGGGCCCTGGCACGGGCCAGCCTGCATCACGAGATCCGCATCATGCTGCCGATGGTGACGGTGCCGGGAGAACTGGCCGAGGCGTCCGCCCTGCTCGACGAGGTGGTGGCGTCCCTCATCGCCGAAGGCACGCCCTGCCGCCGGCCGCCGCTTGGAATCATGGTCGAGGTTCCCGCGGCAGCCCTCGGCGCCCTGCGCTTCCCGGCGGATTTCTATTCGATCGGCTCCAACGATCTCACGCAATACACCATGGCAGCGGCGCGCGACATCGCCGACGTCGCCGGCCTCAACGACGCTGGCGATCCGGCCGTGCTCGAATTGATGGCCCGCGCCGTGGGTGCCGGCAAGGCGCGCAAGGTTCCGGTCTCGATCTGCGGCGATGCCGCGGGCGAGGTGCGCCTGGTGCCCAAGCTCATCGGCGTCGGCCTGACCTGCCTGTCCGTGCCGCCCGCCCTGGTAGGGGCCGTCAAGGCCGCAATTGCAGATTTCAAACATGTCTGATGCCCGCGATGCCAGCACGCGTTCGATAGCGGCCTACAAGGCGCTGCTGCGGCGCGCGCTGGACAATCGTCCCTCGGGCACGAGGCTGAAATTGGCGGCGGCCCTCGGCACCAATAGGTCCTTCATTTCGCAGATCACCAATCCCGGCTATCCCATTCCGATTCCGGCCCAGCACCTCGACGTCATTTTCGAGGTCTGCCACCTCGCACCGGCAGAGAGGGCGGAGTTCCTCAAGGCCTATCAGACCGCCCATCCGGGGCGGACACAGGCCCAGGGCAAGCTGGCCCAAGGGCGCAGCCTGACACTCACCTTGCCGGATCTTGGCGATGTCCGGCGCAACCAGGCGATGGACAAGGCCATTCTCGATTTCGTCGCCAGCCTCGTCCACTACACGCGCGCACTCGATCGCAAGACCAAGGGGGAGGAGGAACCGGTTCCGGATGAGCCTGGAGAAAGCCAGGTTCGGAGTTGAGTCCGAATATCGGTTCCTGCAGCGGCCCGATCTAACCACGAACAATATGGAGGCCCATGGAATGAAGAAGCTCATCAATGCTGTCGACGACGTGCTGGCGCAGAGCCTGGACGGATTCGCGGCCGCGCACGCCGACATCGTCACCCTGGGCGAGGAGCGCAAATTCGTGCGCCGCCGCCAGGTCAAGCCCGGCAAGGTGGCCCTCATCTCCGGCGGTGGGTCCGGTCATGAGCCGCTGCATGCCGGCTTCGTCGGCTTCGGCATGCTCGATGCCGCCTGTCCGGGCCAGGTCTTCACCTCGCCCACGCCCGACCAGATGATGGCGGCGGCCGAGGCCGTCGATGGCGGTGCGGGCACGCTCTATATTGTCAAGAACTACGAGGGCGACGTGATGAACTTCGCCATGGCGGCGGAGATGGCCTCCGGCCCCGTCGAAAGCCTGATCCTCGACGACGACGTCGCCGTTGAGAATTCGACCTGGACCACCGGCCGGCGCGGCGTTGCCGGTACGCTGATCGTCGAGAAGATCCTGGGCGCCGCGGCCGAGCGTGGCGACGACCTCGCGAGCCTCAAGGCATTGGGCGCGCGCGTCAACAGCCATACGCGCTCGATGGGCGTAGCGCTGACCTCCTGCACGGTGCCGGCCGCCGGCAAGCCGACTTTCAGCCTCGGCGAGGACGAGATGGAGATGGGCGTCGGCATCCATGGCGAACCGGGCCGTCGCCGCGTCAAGCTGGCTTCCGCCGATGCCATCGTCGACGAGATGCTGGGCGCCATCGTCGGCGACCTCTCGCTGACCTCGGCCACCGAGGTCCTGCTCTTCGTCAACGGCTTCGGCGGTACGCCGTTGATGGAGCTTTATCTGATGCAGGATAGGGCCCGCAAATGGCTCGACGGCAAGGGCATCAAGGTCGCCCGCTCGCTGACGGGCTCCTATGTCACTTCGCTCGACATGGCCGGCTGCTCGCTGACGCTCTCGGTGCTGGACGACCAGGCCAAGGCGCTGTGGGATGCGCCAGTGCATACCCCGGCCCTGCGCTGGGGTATGTGAGGGGCGTGGGCTTGTCGGGTGCCGCGGGGCCAGCAGCTTTTGGTCCAGACGAATAAGACGCAATCTTCCTTCTCCCCTTGCGGGAGAAGGTGCCCCAAAGGGGCGGATGAGGGGTGACGCAAAACCTTCCCCGAGATATGCGCCAACATCCCTCATCCGTCATTGCGCCTTTTCTTGCTGCCTCAACCCGCCAGCAGTTCATCCGTCGAAGCAAGCTTGGCGTAGCCGAAGGCGAGCGATGCCATGGCGGCGGCATGGACCTGCGCCGCCGGTACGGTGACTCCGCCGAATTCCAGGTCCCGTGTGGCCGCGGCATCATGGGCAACGGTGACCGCATAGCCGAAATCGGCTGCCGCCCGGGTCGTCGCCTCGATGCACATATGGCTCATCGCGCCGGCGACCAGGAGGTCGGTGACGCCGGCATCGTCGAGCAGCTTCTTGAGGTTGGTGTCCCTGAAGGAGTTGGGGAAGTTCTTGACGACGACCTCTTCGCCGGCGCGGTTGGCGACACCCGGGTTGATCTCGGCGCCCGGCGTGCCGGCCACGAAGAAGGGGGCATCCGCCTTGGCCGCTTCATGGCGCACATGCACTACGAGGTCGTTCTTCGTCCGGGCCGCCTCCAGCAGGCGCGCGGCATTGGCGGTGGCCGCCTCGATGCCGGACAGGGTCCATTTGCCTCCCGGGAAATAGTCGTTCTGGATATCGACGAGGATCAAGGCACGCTTGGACATGGGGTGTTTCTCCAGTTTCAAAGGATGTCGTGATTGCTGAAATAGGACGCGCAGGGCAGAATGCCGATTGGCACATGTGACAAAAATCAGGGCGAAAGTGACAAATGACCTCGGCTCCCTCCGAGATCGGCCTGCTGGCCTATCCCGACGTTCAACTGGCCGCGCTCTATGGTCTGACCGACCTCTTCGCCATCGCCGACAGAATCGCGCGGGAGCGCAGGGAAGGCAGTGGCCCGCTGCTGCGAGTGAGCCATTGGGAGTGTGATGCCGGCGGCCAGATCCGCAATCGTGACGGCGCGGACGACGCGATCCCAAGCATGATCATCCTACCGCCGAGCCTGGCAAAGCCGCCGAGCGACGCCTGGACCTCCAACCTCGCCGAATTCCTGCGCAACTGTCATGGTCGCGGCAGCGTGCTTGCCTCGGTCTGCATCGGCGCTTTCCTGCTCGCGGAAACCGGATTGCTCGACGGGCGCGAGGCGACCACCCACTGGAGCTACGCCGATGATCTCGCCGAGCGCTTTGGCAAGGTCAGGGTGGATTCGGCCAAGATCGTGATCGACGACGGCGACATCATCACTGCCGCCGGATTGATGTCCTGGACCGATCTCGGCCTGAAACTGGTGGAGAAATTGCTCGGAACCAGCGTGATGGTGGCGACGGGACGCGCCATGCTGGTGGATCCGCAGGGGCGCGAGCAGCGCCATTACAGCGTGTTCTCGCCGCGGCTCAACCACGGCGACGGAGCGATCCTCGCGGTTCAGCACTGGCTCCAGCAGGCCTATGCCGGCGACGTCGACGTCAACGCCATGGCGGCCAGGGCCGGGTTGGAAAGGCGCACCTTCCTGCGCCGTTTCGGCAAGGCCACGGGCCTGAGGCCCATCGAATATTGCCAGCAATTGCGTGTTGCCAAGGCCCGCGACATGCTGGAGACGACGCGGCTTTCCTTCGACCGCATCGCCTGGAATGTCGGCTATGGCGATCCGGTTTCCTTCCGCAAGATCTTCGTGCGGACGATGGGATTGACCCCGGGCGATTATCGCCGCCGCTTCGGCGCGGCGTGAGCCACGGGGGCCGTCGTGTCCGACAAGTGTAATTCAAGGCACACTTGCAGGGTATTTTTCAACTATCAAGATTGCTGCGAAAGTCGTTGGGATTTTGCTCGGGGGATTGGCCATGCGCAGGATCGGCGTTCTGATCTGCGGATTGCTTTTCTGGACTCTGCTTGATCCGGCCCAAGCTGGTATCGCAGACGATATCTATGCCCAAGGCAATCATGCCGAGGCTTTCAGGCTTTATAAGGCGCAAGCCGAAACAGGCGATGCGAGTGCCCAGCTCAAGATCGCCGTGATGCTGCATGAAGGTCGGGGCGTTGCGCGAGACGATGTTCAGGCCGCCGCCTGGATGCGCAAGGCGGCCGATCAAGGCAATGCCAACGCGCAATACAATCTTGCTTCCCTCTACCTCAAGGGAGAAGGGGTGCCCCAGGATTATGGGCAGGCGGCTTTTTGGTATCGCAAGGCTGCTGACCTGGGACATGCCGGAGCGCAGAATGCTCTCGGCTTTCTCCATGCCAAAGGCTGGGGCATGCCGCAGGATTTCGGTCAGGCCGTCATATTGTTTCGCAAGGCACTGGCGCGGGGGGATAGCGAGGCTCAGTATAATCTCGGCATCCTCTATGAACGCGGCCAGGGCGTGGTACAAAACAATGCCCAGGCAGTAGCCCTTTTCCGCAGCGCGGCCGAGCGGGAGCATGTCAAGGCGCAGATTGCCCTCGGCACCATTTACGCTGAGGGACGGCAGGATTTGGCTCAAGATTATGGCCAGGCCGCCTTCTGGTTCCGCCGAGCTGCCAACCGGGGCAACGCCGAGGCGCAATACGGTCTCGGCCAGATGTATCTTCAAGGCAAAGGCGTCACGCAAAGTGCCAGCCAAGCCGCCGATTGGTTCCGCAAGGCGGCAGACCAGGGCAATGCCGCTGCGCAGAACAGCCTAGGTTCCCTCTACGCCAGTGGTCGGGGCGTGTTGCAGGAAATTGCGCAAGCTGCCGCCCTTTATCGCAAAGCGGCTGCTCAAGGCCATGCCGGCGGACAGTACAATCTTGGCCTGCTCTACGCCGACGGCCGGGGTGTCGCCCAGGATTACGGCCAAGCTATCGAGCTGTATCGCAAAGCAGCCGTTCAGGGAGATGCCTTGGCGCAGAACAATCTCGCCGTTCTCTTTGCCGAGGGGCTGGGCGGGCCGCGCGATTATACCCAATCGGCCGCCCTATTCCGCAAGGCGGCCGAGCAGGGCCATGTCGAGGCGCAGTTCAATCTCGGGCTCCAATATGCCAGGGGACTGGGCATGCCCCTGGACTACGGCCAAGCGGCCTTGTGGTATCGCAAGGCCGCGGATCAAGGCCATGCTGGTGCCCAAACCAATCTCGGTCTGCTCTATCGAAACGGCCAGGGCGTGGCCCGGGATTACGAGCAGGCGGTAGCCTGGCTCGGCAAGGCGGCGGCCCAGGGGGATGCCGATGGCCAGAACAGCCTCGCTGCCCTCTATGTCGAGGGCCAGGGCGTCAAGCGGGACTATGGTCGGGCGGCCGACATTCTCCGTAAGATCGCCGAACGGGGACACGCCGGAGCGCAATACAATCTCGGCTTCCTCTATGAAAAGGGGCTAGGTCTCACCCAGGATTATGGGCAGGCCGCGTTCTGGTTTCGCAAGGCCGCGGATCAAGGGGATGCGGGGGCGTTGAACGAACTGGGTTCTCTCCATGCCCTCGGGTACGGTGTGTCACAGGACCATGCCAAGGCTGCCGAACTCTATCGCAAGGCCGCTGATCGAGGCTTTGCCAGGGCGCAGTACAACCTCGGCATTCTCTACGCCAATGACCAGGGGACGGCACGAGACTATGCCCAGGCAGCCTTTTGGCTGAGCAAGGCTGCGGATCAGAATGATCTCAACGCTCTGGTGGACCTGGGCGTGCTTCATGCCAATGGCTGGGGGGTAAAGCAAGATTATGCCCGAGCCGGGGAGCTCTATCGTAAAGCCGCCGCGCAGGGCCTGGCCAGGGCACAATACTATCTCGGCGATCTCTATGAGAACGGTCGCGGCGTGCCGCGCGATTATGTCTTGGCCGGTGGCCTTTATGGCAAGGCGGCCGAGCAGGGCGATGCCGACGCGCAGAACAGCCTGGGCATGCTCCATGCGAATGGCTGG
The DNA here is from genome assembly GCF_057073705.1 of Labrys sp. E2SS-1L. NCBI lineage: Bacteria > Pseudomonadati > Pseudomonadota > Alphaproteobacteria > Hyphomicrobiales > Xanthobacteraceae > Labrys > Labrys sp. E2SS-1L. Next base: position 2,326,617 of record NZ_CP172712.1, read on the forward strand.
GGTGTCACACTGGACCTGGGACAGGCGACCGCGCTTTACCGCAAAGCCGCCGAACAGGGCAATGCCAAGGCGCAGTTCAATCTCGGCACGGCTTATCTGCAGGGCAAGGGCGTCGCACAACGCCAGGATGAGGCCGCCCTCTGGTTCCGCAAGGCCGCCGACCAAGGCGATCTCCACGCTCTGAACGCCCAAGGCGTGCTTTACGCCAATGGCTGGGGCGTGGCGCAAGATTATATCAAGGCCGCGGCTCTCTTCCGTAAGGCCGCTGACCGAGGCAATGCCCAGGCACAATTCAATCTCGGTCGCCTTTGTGCCAACGGGCAGGGGGTGAGGCAGGACTATGTCGAGGCCGTGGCGCTCTATCGCAAGGCTGCCGATCAGGGCGACGCCAATGCACAGAACGACCTCGGCGCGCTCTATGCCAAGGGTCAGGGCGTAGTGCAGGACCAAGCCAAGGCTGCAGCGTTCTACCGTAAGGCGGCCGTCCAGGGCCATGTCACCGCGCAGGTCAATCTCGCCGCCCTCTATGCCAACGGTCAGGGCATGCCGCAGGACTATTTCCAGGCTGCCTTCTGGCTCGGCAAGGCGGCCGAGCAGGGTGACGCCGCCGGGTTGGATGGCCTTGGCACCCTTTATGCCAATGGTTGGGGCGTGCCGCAGGATTACGTCATGGCTGCGGACCTCTTGCGCAAGGCGGCCGATCAGGGGCGTGCCAGCGCGCAATATGCGCTCGGCACCCTATATGCGCGGGGGCTGGGCGTTGCCCGCGACAAGCAGCAGGCTTTGTTCTGGTTTGGCAAGGCTGCGGACCAGGGACATGCCAAGGCCAAGGCTGAACTGCAGGCAGCAATACCGGCGCAGTGAAAGCTCTGAAGCATCGGCAAGGAAGGTCGGCGATCGATTGGGCGCCTTTCGTCCCGCGCGCTCCGGCTCAATCCTTCAGGCTTGCCTCGATCAGCATGTCGGCGATCACAGCGACCGAACCGGCCGGCCCGCCCTCGTGGAAGATCTGGCCGCTGACGAAAGCGCCTTCGATCAACAGCAGCAGCCCGTCGGCGAGCAAGCCCGGATTCCTGGCGCCCATGCGCTCGGCCATGCCTTCCAGGCGTTCGCGCAGCAACACCTTGCCGCCCTCGGCGACCATGCGGGCGGGATTGTCCTCCTCCGGATATTCCACGGCGGCGTTGCTCAGCCCACAACCGCGGTAGCCGGCCAGGGTTGCCCTTTCGCCGAGGCCTGCCAGGTAGTTGCGCAGATGGGTGCGCGGGTCGTTCTCGAAGCCGACGCCCGCACCCTCGAAGCGGGCCCAGAACTCGGCGTCGTAGACCCGGACATAGGCGGCCGCCAGTTCATCCTTCGAATTGAAGCAGCGATAGAGCGTCGGCTTGGTCACGCCGGCTTCCGAGGCGATGGTATCGACGCCGACAGCCCGGATTCCCTCCTTGTAGAAGAGTTCGCGCGCAGTCTTGAGGATGCGTTCCGCCGCGCGTGGCTGCGGTGGCGAAGCGGCGTTTGCGGATCCGGTCATTTGCCTCTTTCCAATTTTCGACAACGATGTTACAGACCGGTACGTATCAAGTCAATCTCGACATCCTACAGGTCTTCCGATGCAGCGCGTCAGCCGCCGGCCCTTCGGCCAGAATTATGCATTCGTCGTCGTCGCCGTCATCTTCCTTTCCCTGCTGGTGGCGGCCGGTGTGCGTGCCGCGCCCGGGCTGCTGCTCCAGCCCCTGCACAAGGCATTCGGCTGGGGTATCGACACGATCTCGCTTTCGGGGTCGATCGGCATCCTGCTCTATGGCCTGGTCGGCCCCTTCGCCGCGGCCCTGATGAACAAGTTCGGCATCCGCCGGGTGCTGGTCATCGCTCTGACGCTGATGGCCGCCTCGATCGGCCTTAGCCTGCTGATGACGCAGTCCTGGCAGTTGATCGCGACCTGGGGCGTGCTCTCCGGGCTCGGGTCGGGCTGCGTCGCCATGGTGCTGGGTGCCACCGTCGCCAATCGCTGGTTCAAGACCAATCGCGGCCTGATCATGGGGCTGATGGCGGCCAGCGCGGCAACGGGCACGCTGATCTTCCAGCCTGGTCTTGCCAAGCTTTCCGAGATCGGCGGCTGGCAATTGGTGGTCGCGGCCGTGGCGATTGCCTGTGCTGTCCTGATTCCGCTTGCCTTCTTCCTGGTGCCCAACCATCCCAGTGACATCGGCCAGCGCCCCTATGGCGCCGATCCCTCCGCGCCGATCGAGCCGCCACAGGCCCAGACCGGCCTCATCGATGCCTCGCTCGGCGCGCTGGTGCGGGCAGCCCGCACGCGCACCTTCTGGTACCTGTTCGCCACCTTCTTCATCTGCGGCTTCACCACCAACGGCCTGGTGGGCATGCACCTGATTTCCTTCTGCGGCGACATGGGCATCCCGGAAGTGCAGGCCGCCGGCCTGATGGCGATGATGGGCATCTTCGACCTCTTCGGCACCACTTTCTCGGGCTGGCTGACCGATCGATACGATCCGCGCAAGCTGCTCTTCATCTATTACGGCCTGCGCGGCATCGCCCTGATCTATCTGCCCTTCAGCGGCTTCAACATCTATACGCTCACCATTTTCGGCGTGTTCTACGGCCTCGACTGGATTGCCACCGTGCCGCCGACCGTGCGCCTGACCAACGAGGCCTTCGGCGATCGCGACGCTCCCGTGGTGTTCGGCTGGATCGCGGCGGGCCACCAGATCGGCGCCGCCAGCGCTGCGGCCCTGGCCGGCTATATGCGGGTGCTGCAGGGAAGCTATGTCGAGGCCTTTCTCTTCTCGGGCCTCACCGGTATCATCGCCGCGCTGATCGCCCTCCTGATCGTGCGCCAGCGCGTGACGGCGGTTGCAACTGCCTGATGGGCGCCACCAGAAAATTGCCGGCCGCGTCAAGCTGCCGGTTTGCGCCGGGCATTTGTTAGACTAATGTCCGGCCGGTTTCGTTATCTCTAGGATCTTCCCGATGACACTGCATGCCCGTAACTTCATCGCCGGCGAATGGGTCGCCTCGTCCGATCTCGCGCCGGACGTGAATCCCTCCAACACCGCCGAGATCGTCGGGCACTTCCCCCGGGCGACCAAGGCCGAAGCCGAAAAGGCCATTGCTGCCGCCAAGGCTGCGTTCCCCGGCTGGAGCCGCTCGACCCTGCAGGAACGCCACGACGTGCTCAAGCGCATCAGCGACGAGATCCTGGCACGCAAGGAGGAGCTCGGCGCCATCCTGTCGCGCGAGGAAGGCAAGACCCTGCCCGAAGGTATCGGCGAGGTGGCGCGGGCCGGCCAGATCTTCGGCTTCTTTGCCGGTGAAGCCTTGCGCCTGGCCGGCGAGATCATCGGCTCGGTCCGTCCCGGCGTCGGCGTCGAGGTGACGCGCGAAGGCATCGGCGTGGTCGGCCTGATCACGCCCTGGAACTTCCCTGCGGCCATTCCGGCCTGGAAGATTGCCCCCGCGCTCTGCTACGGCAACACCGTGGTGCTGAAGCCGGCCGACCTCGTGCCGGCCACCGCGCATGCGCTGGGCGAGATCATCGCCCGCTCCGGCCTGCCGGCTGGCGTGTTCAACCTGGTGATGGGCCGCGGCTCGGTGGTCGGCGAGGCGCTGCTGTCCTCGCCCGACGTCGATGCCATCTCCTTCACCGGCTCGGTCGGTACCGGCCGCAAGATCGCCGCGACCTGCGTCGCCTCTTCGCCGATGAAGAAGGTACAGCTCGAAATGGGCGGCAAGAACCCCTTCGTCGTGCTCGACGATGCCGACGTCAAGGTGGCGGTGGAAGCCGCCGTCAACGGCGCCTTCTTCTCCACCGGCCAGCGTTGCACGGCCTCCTCGCGCCTGATCGTCACCGATGGCATCCATGATGCCTTCGTTGCCGCGCTCGTCGAGCGTCTCAAGGGGGTTACCGTCGACGATGCCATGAAGGCCGGCACCCATATCGGCCCGGTGGTCGATCAGAGCCAGCTCGACCAGGACCTGAACTACATCAAGATCGGCAAGGACGAGGGCGCCAAGCTCGCCTTTGGCGGCGATCTGGTGAAGCGCGAGGCGCCCGGCTTCTATCTGACGCCGGCCTTGTTCACCGGCGCCAGCAACGACATGCGCATCGCCCGCGAGGAAATCTTCGGGCCGGTCGCCGCCGTGGTACGCGTCAAGGATTATGACGAGGCGCTGGCCGCCGCCAACGACACCGAATTCGGCCTCTCCGCCGGCATCGCCACCACCAGCCTGAAATACGCCACGCATTTCAAGCGCAATGTCCAGGCCGGCATGGTGATGGTCAATCTGCCGACGGCGGGCGTCGACTATCACGTGCCGTTCGGCGGGCGGAAGGGCTCGAGCTACGGCCCGCGCGAGCAGGGCCGCTACGCCGCCGAGTTCTACACCACGGTGAAGACCAGCTACACGCTGGCCTGAGGCGGCTCGCCTTCCGTCAACTTTGCGAGGGAGCGCGCGAGATTGGCGCGCGCTCTTTCCTCCAGCCGTTCGGCGAAAAGGTCGCTGAAATAGAGCCTTGGGCGGGCCATGAAGCGCTGCAGCACGGCAGCCCGCCCGATGCGCCAGGCCGTCTCGGGCACATGCGCATATTCGCGGCGCACCGCCGCTTCATAGGCATCGAAGCGCGCCGCCTCAGCGCCGAGGATCTGCAGGTCGAGATCGAGGAAATAGGCCATGTCCGCCCGTTCCTGCGGGCCGACATCGCCTGCAAGCTCATGTTTTCGGGTGGCCAGGATCAGCGTCGCCACCCGTTCCAGTCTGCCCTGCCCGAGCCGCCTGCCGAGAACCTGCCGGGCAAGATCGGCGCTGCGCTCCTCATTGTCGGGCGCCGCGGCATCGTAGATGGCATCGTGGAACCAGATCGCGAGTTCGACGGCTTCGGCATCATGGAGGAGGGGGCGACAGTCCTGCAGCTCCGCCAGCATGGCCTCGATATGGCCGATATCGTGATAATGCCGGTGCGGATCCCGATAGGCCGTGAGCAAATCGGCGAAAGCCGGCTCGGGGATGGCCGCCGGTCTGGCGGGATTATCACCAGGGTTCATCGCAGCAACTCCCGGCGCGTCCATTCGGCCAGATTGCCAGAATCGTCACGGGCTCCGGCACCAGATTGAAGCTCGGCGAGCAGGTCCCGGCTGAAGGCTGTCGCGCCGATCTCGTCGATCAGCCTGAGAATGACGGCCTGCGCCTCGTCCTGACTGGCCTGCACCTCGGCGGGCGTATGCCGGCTCCACAGATAACCCTTGTCGTTATAGCCGGCGATGCCATGGAGATGGTCGACGAGACGCTGCCGGGTGGTGGTCAAGCTGGACTCTCCGCTGGACTCGGACGTCCATATGCCCGGAACTTATGCCTCAAATCGCACCCGAAAGCTCGAAATTGCCGGCATTGAGAAGGTTGGCGATGATGCCGAGCGCCTGTCGCAATTCGCCGCGCGAGGGTGCGGCCCCCACATTGATGCGGACGGCGTGGGCCAGGGTTTCCCGCCCGATTGCGAAGGCATCGGCGGGCAGCACGCCGACGCCGCGCTGGCGGCAGGCCCTGGCGAAACTGGCGCCGCGCCAGGGCTCGGGCAGGTGCAGCCAGGCGTGGGGCGAGGCTTCGTGGGTCTGGATGTCGAAAGCGGCGAGCGCTTCAGCGAGGATTGCCTGGCGCTCGCGAAGTTCCTCGCGCTGCCGCTCGATGATGCGAGCCGCCGTTCCTTCCTCCAGAAGGCTGGTCGCGATCAGCGGAATCAGCGGACTGACGCTCCAGCAGTCGATCCTCAACGCTGCCGCGACATTGCCGAGCACGGCGCGCGGGGCCACCACGAAGCCGAAACGAAGGCCCGGTGCGACGCATTTCGAGAGGCCACCGACATAGACCGTGAGTTCAGGTTCCAGCGTGGCGAAGGAGGGGAGGGACGTTTCGAGCAGCGGGCGATAGACATCGTCCTCGATGATCAACACATTGTGTCGTCTGGCGATCGTGGCCAATGCTCGGCGGCGGCCCTCGCTGAGGGTCACCGTCGTCGGATTATGCAGGCTCGGTACCAGGAAGACCGCGCGGGGGCGCCAGGTCTGGCAGGCGTCCTCGAAGGCATCCGGGCGCATGCCGTCGCGATCGGAAGGAAGGCCGCGCAGGTCGAGACCGTGCGAGCGGCACAGGGCGCTGATGCCCTGATAGGTGATCTGGTCGACCAGGATGACGTCGCCTGGCTGGGTCAGGGCCCGCAACACGCAGGCCAGGCCGTGCTGAGCCCCGTCGGTCAGCACCACGCGGCTGGCGTCGCCATCGCCCGCAACGTCCTGTAGCCAGCCTGCCACGGCGGTCCGGGCCCATAGCGGCCCTTCTGGGGGATGATAGTCCTGCAGGGCCGGGAAGCGACGATCCCTGGACAAGCGAGGCAGCAGCGCCGACAGGGCTTCGAGATAGGCGGAGGTGGCCGGCCGGTTTACCGACAGGTCGATCAGGCCGGCCTCGTCGCTGGGGGCGGATTTGAAGCCGGGGTCGTCGGTTTCGCGGGGGGCCACCAGGGTGCCGCGACCCGGGCGGGCTTCTACCAGGCCGCGCTGCTGCAGGGTCGAGAAGGCACGGGTGACCGTGGTGACGTTGAGGCCGAGGGCCTTGGCGATTTCGCGCTGGGGCGGCAGTTTCTCGCCTTCCGTCAGATCGCCACGGGCGATGCGTTCGCCGATGGCATCCGCCAGGCGTTGATAGATCGGCCGGTCGTTTTCCGGCAGCTCCAGATTATCCAGCATCTGCGTTCGGCGTTCCCAAAGGCCACCCTTTGGCCCCTCTTAGCATGGCGGATGAGCTCAGACAATGCGAGTTGTATGCGGTTTATCATAGAGACTTCGCCAATTGTATCCCATACAATTGGGTGATTTTGTGCCATTGTAGGGCCTTGACGCAGCCAAGCTTCGCAAATATGGTCACTCAAATAAAAGTTGTATGGTCACACAATTCTAACCCAAGGTCACGCGCCTCAAGCTCCAGGCAGAACCGTGGCGGCGGCACAGGGCAACCCTAACGGGCGCAGCGAAGGGGAGGTTGGGACAGCGATGGCAGCCCAGTCAGGCGATGGCAAAAAGGATGGCGCAAAATTCGTCGAATTCATCGACGTCGAGAAGATGTATGGCAGCTTCCATGCCGTGCGGCGGCTCAATCTCGATATTCGCCGCGGCGAGTTCCTGACCTTCCTCGGGCCCTCCGGATCCGGCAAGACCACCACCCTCAACATGCTTGCCGGATTTGAGCGGCCCAGTGAGGGCATGATCCGCCTGGACGGGCAGCCGGTCGAGCGGATGCCGCCCTATGAGCGCAATATCGGCATGGTCTTCCAGAATTATGCGCTCTTTCCGCATATGAGCGTGGCCGACAACGTCGCCTTCCCGCTGTCGGTGCGCAAGATCCCCAAGAGCGAGATCGGGCCTCGCGTGGTCCGTGCCCTCGAAATGGTCAAGCTTGCCCAGTTCAAGGACCGCAAGCCGACGCAGCTTTCGGGCGGCCAGCAGCAGCGTGTCGCCCTGGCGCGTGCGCTTGTCTACGAGCCTACCTTGGTGCTGATGGACGAACCGCTCGGCGCCCTCGACAAGAAACTACGCGAGCATATGCAGATCGAGCTCAAGCAGCTTCACGAGATGCTGGGCGTGACCGTCGTCTATGTGACGCATGATCAGAGCGAGGCCCTGACCATGTCGGATCGCGTCGCCATCTTCGAGAGCGGCGAGATCGCTCAGATCGGCTCGCCCGACCAGCTCTACAACGACCCGGCAACGGCCTTCGTCGCGAGCTTCATCGGCGAGAACAACGCTCTCGACGGCACGGTGGAACGGGTGAATGGCGACGAATGCGCCGTCATGTTGCCCGACGGGCTGAAGGTCATCGCCAAGGCGGTCGGGCCGCTGCCCCAGGGCGCGCCGGTCCAGCTCGCCATCAGGCCCGAGCAGATCAAGCTGGCGGCCGAGGTGAACGGCCACGACAACCGCATCGGCGCCACGGTCGATGGCTGCATCTATCACGGCGACCATCAGCGCCTGCTCGCCCGGCTCGCCAATGGGCAGATCCTGACGGTCAAGATTCGGCCCGAAGCCAGCATGGCCATGGGCGAGCCTGTCGATCTTGCCTGGTCGACCGGCGACTGCCGCGCCTTTCCGATGGGTACCGCGATAAGTGGTGGGCATTAGCGCACCTTACGACCGAACGAGCCTGCCAAGAGGCGCAAGGACACGTCGAAACGCAGAGTTAGGGCGAGAGAATATCCAACCATGAAAGCGCCTTGCTCTGGATAACCGGGAGAGAACCATGAGACGCCTGAGATTGTCGCTCGCACTCGCGCTGGCTGGAGCAGCGCTCTGTCACCAGGTGCAGGCCGCCACTGCGGGAGAGCTGACCATCATGGCGACGGGCGGCGCCTGGCAGGCCGCTCTGCGCCAGGCCTGGTTCGAGCCTTTTGCCAAGAAGGCCGGCATCACCTTCAACGAGCAGGAATATACGGGCGAGCTCGGCAAGATCAAAGCCATGGTGGAGACGGGCGACGTCCCGATCGACCTGGTTACGGTCGAGACCTCGACCGTGCTGCAAGGGTGCGATACCGGCGTCCTGATCCGGCTGGATTACGCCAGGATCGCCGATCGTTCGCGTTTCCTGCCCGGGACGGCCTTGGATTGCGGCGTCGGCATCGATGTCTACGGCGATGTGCTCGCCTATGACTCCAGCGTGCTCAAGCAGGCTCCCGCTTCGGTGCTCGACATCTTCGATACCCAGAAATTCCCCGGCAAGCGGGCCATGCGCAAGGCACCGGCCCAGAACCTCGAATGGGCGCTGATGGCCGACGGAGTACCGATCGACCAGGTCTATGAGGTGCTTGCCACGCCGGAAGGCGTCGATCGCGCTTTCAAGAAGCTGGATACCATCAAGAAGGACATCGTCTGGTGGGATGCCGGCGCCCAGCCGGCGCAGTTGCTCGCCTCCAAGGAAGTGGTGATGACCACGGCCTGGAACGGCCGCATCCAGAGCGCGATCGACCAGGACAAGCGCCCCTTCGCTTTGGTCTGGAACGACCAGATCGTCGAATTCGATATGGTAGCCATTCCCAAGGGCGCCAAGAATCTCGACCTGGCCTATCAATATCTCAACTATGTGGCCCAGCCCGAGGTCAGTGCGCAGCTCGGCCGCTTCATTCCCTACGGCCCGGTGATCAAGGATGCGACACCCTTCATTCCCAAGGAAGTCCTGCCCAAGCTTCCCACCGCGCCCGAGAACATGCAGCGGCATCTGGTGGCCAATGTCGAGTTCTGGGGCGATCACGGCGAAGACCTGGTGAAGCGCTTCAACGCCTGGCTGGCGCAGTAGGAGACGTTTCGCGCGACGACACCATAATCGGTGCAACCTTTGTCATTGCCGGGCTCGGCCCGGCAATCCAGCTCGCCTCCCGTCGATGTGTACGGGATTCTGGATGCCCCGGGTCAAGCCTCGGGCATGACAAGGGCGGCGCCTTGGTATGAGACGGGGACCGCTATGTCATCCACCGCAATACCGACGAGCGGCATTGTGCCGAAGGCCCGGCGAAAGGTTGATCGCGAAGGCCTGCGGCCGCTCGCGCTCGCGGCGCCGCTGCTTCTGCTGCTCATCTTCAGTTTCGGCGCACCGATCCTGTCCCTGTTGTCGCGGGCTATCTATGAGCCGACGATCGCCAAAACCCTGCCGCGGGCGGCTGCCGCCTTGGCAAAGGATGATGCGGGCGTGCCGGGCGAGGAGACCTTTCAGGCCCTGGGCGCCGACCTGAAGGATGCGGCCGGGGCCGGCTCCATCAACGAATTCGCCAAGAGCTTGAACACGCGCCTGCCGGGTGCGCGCAGCCAGATCCTGAGGCTGGGGCGCAGTACGGCTTCCGGCCAGACGCTGGACAAGGCCGCCATGATCAAGGCGGCGCCGCTTCTCGGCCAGGAGCGCGGCTGGGCTGCTATCAGGGGCGGCCTCAGCGGTTTCACCACCTTTTATCTGCTGTCCGCCTTCGACCTGCGTTGGACCGACCAGGGCAGCATCGGCATGGTGCCTCCTGACCAGGCCGTCTTCCTGCGCGTGATCGGGCGAACCTTCCTGATCGCGACATTGGTGACGCTGGGAACGCTGGTTCTCGGTTTTCCCCTGGGCTATTGGATGACCAATCTGCGGCCGGCCCTGGCCGGGATCGTCCTGGTGCTGGTGTTGCTGCCCTTCTGGACCTCGATCCTGGTGCGCACGGCCGCCTGGACCGTGATCCTGCAGAAATTCGGCCTGCTCAACGATCTCTTGCTCTGGCTCGGCCTGGCTTCGGAGCGGCTGGAGCTGATGTACAGCCGCACGGGGCTGGTTCTGGCCATGATCCATATCCAGCTGCCCTTCACCCTGCTGCCGATCTACAGCGTGATGCGATCGGTCCAGACTTCGCAGCTCAGGGCGGCCCAGTCGCTCGGCGCCAGGCCCTTCACGGTCTTTCGCCGGATCTATCTGCCGCAGGTGATGCCCGGCGTGCTGGCGGGCTGCCTGCTCACCTTCATCCTCTGCCTGGGTTACTACATCACGCCCGTGCTGGTTGGCGGGGCCAGTGACCAGCTCGTTTCCAACTTCATCGCCAACTACGTCAATGTCGAGCTCAACTGGGAGATGGCGGCCGCATTGAGCTTCGTGCTGCTGGCTTCCACCCTGGGCCTCTATATCGGCATGACGCGCTATCTCGGCCTCGACATCTTCAAAATGGGGTGAGCCATCATGCTGTCGCCTTACCCAACGCTCGGTGAACGGATCCGCGTCGGCCTGCTCTGGACCTGGTGCGTCCTGGTGCTGATCTTCCTGGTGGTGCCCATCTTCGTGCCGGTGCCGCTGTCCTTCAACTCGGGGTCCTTCTTCACCTTCCCACTCCAGGGCGTGTCCACGCGCTGGTACGAGGTGGTGCTGGGCACGCCGCGCTGGCTCGCGGCTATCGGCAACAGCCTGCTCATCGGCATCGGGGCCACCATCCTGGCCACCGTGCTGGGGACATTGACGGCGATCGGCCTCTCCGATCCACGTTTTCCGGCCCGGCGCCTGATCGTACCGCTGCTCATCTCGCCCCTGATCGTGCCGGTGGTGGTGACCGCGGTCGGCACCTATCTCTTCTATGCGCGGATGGGCCTCGCCAACAGCTATGTCGGCATCATCCTGGCCCACACGGTGCTGGCGAGCCCCTTCGTCGTGGTCACGGTGGGGGCGAGCCTGTCCGGCTTCGACCGCAACCTCATGCGGGCGACCGCCATCCTTGGTGCCAGGCCTCTGACCGGCTTCTTCCGCGTGATGCTGCCGCTGATCCTGCCCGGCGTGCTGTCCGGTGCGGCCTTCGCCTTCGTGACCTCCTTCGACGAGGTGGTGGTGGTGCAGTTCCTCGCCAGCGCCAGCCAGCGCACGCTGCCGCTCGAAATGTTCACGGGCCTGCGCGAACAATTGAGCCCCGCTATCACCGCTGCGGCGACCCTGATGATGGGGCTCTCGATCATCCTGCTGGTGGTCGCCAATCTGCTGGCAAGGCGGTCGCGACGGATGGGAGAGGCCGTCGCGCCGTAAGCTGCACCGGAGAGAGCCTCAGTCGTAGAAGCCCGGAGACTGCTTGAAGCTCGGCCAGGCGTCGGGGTCGTGGCCGGTGACCACCTTGGCATCCGTCTTCGCCGCCAGGGACCGCAGCTTCTGCACGGAGCGCACCGTATCGACCGTCGAGGCAAGGAAGCCGGGCAGGGCCCTCTCGTTCCAATGGTCGAGCGTGTAGGCGGCATCGACAGCCAGCAGGATGGCGCCGCTCTTGGGCAGGGTGACCAGGAAGGACTGGTGACCCGGTGCATGGCCGGGCGTGAAGATCATCTTGAGCGTGCCGTCGCCGAACAGATCGTAGCCATCGGTGGCCTCGGCCTCCAGGAATTGCCATTTCAGGCCGGGCCGGTCGAAATCCGCGCGGATATAGCCGCCGGCGGCGAACCAGTCCGGCGCATAGGCATATTCATATTCGCGGCGTTGCACGACATGCACGGCATTGGGGAAGCGGCCGATCGCGCCGGTGTGGTCGAGATGCAGATGCGACTGCACGACATGGGTGACGCCGTCAGGCGAAATACCCATGGCGGCAAGCTTCTGCACGCAGCCATCGCTCTCCTGCATCACCGGCCAATAGGTCTTCGAGATGCCGCCCCAATAGCCTCGCGGATCGCTGGCGCACTCGACGGCATTGCCGCCATCGATCACCACCAGCCCCTTGGGGTGCTTGAGCAGGTACCAGGGCACGGGGATCTCGTAGTCCGTGTTGGCACCCTGATTCATCTTGATGTTGTGCAGCTTGCACTTCAGCGTGCCGCACTGGAACATGTGCAGTTCGATCTCACCCATGCTTTCCTCCTGGTATTTTTTCCGTCCGGCATGCCTACCAGTTGCGCAGGGACTGGCGCATGACGGCCTCGATCCCGGCGGCATCGATGGCCTTGGGTGCGCCGACCAGGAGGCGTTGCTGCTTGAGCGCCCCTTGCACCAGAGCGGGAATGTCTTCCTCGCCATAGCCGAGTTCGGCGATGCCCGATGGTGCACCCACAGCCTTCATCAGCCTGATCAGGGTGTCCGGCAGCGAGTCCGGGCCCGGATTGGCGATCGGCCCGGCATTGAGGAGCTCTGCCGCCTGGATGTGCTTGTCGGGCGCCGCGTCATAGGTGAAGCGGAACACGGCGGGGGAGGTGACGATCACCGAAAAGCCATGCGGCACGAAATTGTGGCTCGTTTCATAGCCGGGGGCGCTGTAGCTGTGCTTGAGGCCGGCGAGGGGATAGGCGCAGGCATGCGGGATGTGCACCCCCGCCGTGCCGAAGCCGATGCCGGCCATGGTGGCGCCGAGCATCATGGTTCCGCGCGCTTCCAGGTCATTGCCGTCGCGGACGGCGCGCTCGAGGAAGCGCCCGCCGAACTCGATCGCCTTGAGGGACCAGATGTCGGCCACCGGATTGCTGCCCTGATAGGGCGGCCGATCATCCGGCGTGGCCGGGCGCGGCCTGGCGTCGAAGGGGCGGGAGATGAAGGATTCCACCGCGTGGCAGACGACGTCGAGGCCGCAGGAGGCCGTGACCGCTCCCGGCGTGGTGCGCGCCAGTTCGGGATCGACGATGGCCAGCGTCGGCCGCATGTAGCGATGCGAGATGCCGGTCTTCATCTTGAGTTCGGGAATGTCGAGGACCGCCACCGTGGTCGCTTCCGAGCCCGAGCCGGACGTGGTCGGGATGGCGATCAGGGGGCGCAGGGGCGAGGGAGGCTTGCGGCCGCCGCCGACAGGCGCGTTGACATAGTCGATGATGGCGCCGCCATGACTGCGGATCAGGTTGGCCACCTTGGCGGTGTCGATGGTCGAGCCCCCGCCCAGGGCAACGAAGCCGTCGACATCCTGGGATGCGGCGAAGGCCGCAGCTTCCCCCAGCGATTCGATGGTCGGCTCGACGAGAATGCTCTCGAAGACGCTGATGCCGACGCCGGCGCGCGCGATAATGCCGGTGACGCGTTCGGTAATCCCGAGCCGGCGCAGCCGAGGATCGGCGACCAGCAATATCTTGTGCAGCCCAAGGCGCTTGAGCTCCCAGTCGAGTTCCTCGACCGCCCCATTGCCGAATTTGAGCTGCGTTGCCTCCAGGGTGAAGATGGTCTCGTTCGCGCCCCGATCGATGGGTGCCATCGTCATGTCCTCCTGCGCCGGCGACCATTCTGCCGAGCCGGGCGAGGGAGCCGCGCGGCCAGTCCGTGATCGGGTCGTATGTCCTGACTTGCGAAGTTGATGGGAGGCTTCCACAATGGTAGAAACATGTCAATATCACATAGTGACATGGTCATATGATGAATTTAGTCTCGCGATGTTTTGAAACGGATTGTCGGTCCGCGTAACATTTCCAATCTCGGCAATGGTCCGCTCGAGAATCCAGGAGGAGGCGTATTTGGCCCTCAAAGAGCGAATGCGCCCGGTCCCGGAAGCTGCGGGGCCTGTCGGCGATGAGGACAGGCGGATCGGCAGGCCCTTGCCTCTGGCCGATCGGGTGGTTGCCGCGCTGCAGGAGGATATCGAGAAGGGGCACTATGAAGCGGGTGCCCGCCTGCCGACCGAGCCCGAACTGGCCGCCAGCTTCGGCGTCAGCCGCACGGTGATCCGCGAGGCGGTATCCCGGTTGAAGGCCGATGGCATCGTGGTCAGCCGCCAGGGCGCCGGGGTTTTTGTCAGCGCCGCCCCGCTGCAGCGCTCCTTCCGTATCCGCGATGCCGAAGTCGGCAGCGGCATTGCCCTGCGCGAGATCTTCGAATTGCGCCTGTGCCTCGAAGTGGAAGGTGCCGGTCTCGCCGCAGTCCGCCGTTCGCAAGACGATCTCGCCACGCTCCGGCACTGGCTGCAGGAAATGGATCGCACCAAGCTTGGCGAGGATCTCGGCGTCGGTGCCGATATCGAGTTTCATCGCGCCGTCGCGGCGGCAAGCGGCAATGGCAAGGTCGCCGATTTCCAGCGCTATCTATCCCTGCTGCTGCATCAGAGCGTGACGGTTGCCCGCAGCAACACCCTGACGCAGAAGGGGCCGGCTCATGTCGACAGCGTCATCGAGGAACATGGCGACATCTGCCGTGCCATCGAGGCGGGTTCGGCTGCGAATGCGCGCAGCGCCATGCGCCGCCATCTTTTGCGGGCGGCGACGCGGCTGGGTGTGATCGGGGAGGAAGAGGCGGCGCTCCTGGCTTAGGGCGCCGTCATTCGTCATAGCCGCCGGCCGGAACGTCCTGGATCGAGCCCGTATAGTCCTCGGACGGCGGCGGTGCCCCGCCGGCACCACGCTGCGCGGCGGCGACCCAGCCGGCGGGAGGGCGCGGGCGGCAGATGCTCTTGCTGCGTACGCCGTGGCGGGCGAGATCGAGATGCAGATGGTTGTCGTGCAGCGGCGCGCCGGGGCCGAGCACGGTGGTGAACTTGGCGCAGGCGCCAAAGGCGATATCGCGCCAGAAGCCGCGCTCCTGGGCCGAACCACGCCAGCCGGTCAGGATGCGCGTCTCGCGGCCGTCGGCCAGCTTGAAGCCCTTGACGTCGACGGCATTGGCGAAAGCGTGTTCGGACATGCGGCCGAAATGGCCATTGTTGCGCCGGCGGCAGGAATAGCTGCCGAACGTCGTCATCTCCACGATCGGGGATCCGAAATTGGCCATCGCCGCCGGCTGCACGTCCTGAACCAGCCAGCGTGTGATGGCGGGGATCATCGAGCAGGACAGCACCAGGCTGCGATCCATCGAGACCGAGAAGGGGCCACCGTCGGCGATACGAACCGGACCGGGGGATGGAGCAGCCCGGTAGGACATCGGAGCCGAAGCGTCGCCGTCACCGATCGCGCCGGTCTGGTCGCCGACCGCTGCAGGCGGCAGCAAGCCATCCGGTGCGCCCGATGGTTGCGGAGCATATTGCGGCTGAGGTGCCTCATTCGGCTGAGGGGCCACGGTTGCCGGTGCGCGGGGCCGCAGCGCCGCATAGACCGGCGCGGCAGGTGCTCCGGTGGTATTGAGGGCGGTGACGCGGAAGGGGTGGTCGACACCGCAGACGCCAGGTCCTTCGATCGCCTGGGCGATGCGAATGCCGGCGGTTTCCCGGACCTCGCCGGAAGCAAGGCACTGGGATTCGGCCTGGGCACGCCAGGGTTCTCGCTCTTCGAGATTGAAGAACGACCCGCAACCAGCCAGGCTACCCAGAACCGTACCCAGCACGAGAGAACACGCAACGCGACGCAACATACCCGGAGTTTACCGGCCATTTTCAAAAAGAAGCGTTAACCGCGCGGACGTGATCGATTTCATCCACGCGGGTCGCTTCCACGATGGCCAATCAGGCCAAAAGCGTGTATGCCGCTTTGCCTTTTCCAAAGAGAAAAGTGTCATCCATGCCCACGGACGATGATCGGCCTTTGGCGAATTACATCGCGATCGTCCTCGCCGGCGGCGAAGGGCGGCGCATGGGCTGCAACAAGCTGTTGCTCGATATTTCTGCCCGCCCGATGATCCGCCATGTCGTCGAGACCATCCGCGGCGTCATCGCCGACGTCATTGTGGTGACCGGCCACCAGCGGGAACGCATCGAGGAGGCGCTCGTCCGCACACCGGTCGAATTCGTGGCTTCGCCTCCGTCCGATGGCGCGGCGACCGCAATCCGGCGGGCTTTTGAGCGCGCGCGCCTGCTCGCGGCCCAGAGGCGGTACGACGGTATCATGTTATGTGTCGGCGATCAGCCGCGACTGACGGAGCGTGAAATCGCCGGTTTGATCAAGCAATACAGCGCCGGTGACCGGCGCAAGGCACTGGTTCCGGTACGCGGCGAGCGAAGAGGCTACCCCGTGATGATACCGCCGGATTTTGACGTGGAGGGCGTTGATCTTTTGAGCGAAAGTCTGATTGCCGATTATCCCGACCAAATCGCGGCTTTTCCTACACGCAATCCTGTCTATGATTCCAGCTTGGACACGCCGGAAGATTTTCGGAGCTTTTTTGCAATCTCGGAACGTCTCTAGCACGTACTTTAATACCTAGAGCGCTCCGTATCGCGTGGAATTCGTCGGACTAGTTGCATGCGTGGGATGGCCGAATGTGGCCGTAGACGTTAGGTTTTGTGTGTTAAACTTTTAAAACAAAACCTAATACCAAAATATTGGCGTTTAAATTTTTGAAATATTTTGTATTTGTCTCTTTATATATTGAGTTAAATCTTAAATCCATGAGAATACCTCGCTAGTCAATTTTGCTTACAGGCCTATACCCGTGAGGTTAATCCACATTCGTACGGCGCATATCTTTGTATACCGCTTATGCAAGTCTTGCCCATTCGCGCGGTTGACGCTAAGGGCAGGTTGATAGAGCTCTTACCAGCCGCGAGGTCCGCAATGTCGTTCACGCTCACCCCCGAAAATACCCTCCCGGTCGACGGTGTCGCCGGGACATTGATCGGGCGTGTCTGGCTGCCGGATGTCGAGGGACCGGCCGTCGTGGTTGCCAAGGAGGATGGCCTGCACGACATTACCTCCAGCTTCCCGACGGTCAGGGATCTCTGCGAAGCGCGAAATCCAGCCCAGGCTGCCAAGGCGGCACCCTCCACCGAAATCGGGGCCCTGGCGGAAATCCTGGCCAACACGCCGCCGGCCAACCGCGACCTGCGCAAGCCCTGGCTGCTGGCGCCGATCGATCTCCAGGCCATCAAGGCGGCCGGTGTCACCTTCGTGGTGTCGATGCTCGAGCGGGTGATCGAGGAGAAGGCGCGGGGAAACTCGGCTGCAGCCGCTTCCCTCAGGGCTGAGATCGTCAAGCTGGTCGGTGACGACCTGGCGCGCCTGCGTCCCGGCTCGGCCGAGGCTGCAAAGCTGAAGGAGGTGCTGATCGCCCAGGGCGCATGGTCGCAATATCTGGAAGTCGGTATCGGACCGGATGCCGAGATTTTCAGCAAGGCCCAGCCCATGGCGGCCGTCGGTACCGGCGCCGATGCCGGCCTTCATCCCAATTCGACCTGGAACAATCCCGAGCCGGAAGTGGTGCTGGTGGTTTCTGCTGCCGGCAAGATCGTCGGCGCGACGCTGGGCAACGACGTCAACCTACGCGATTTCGAGGGCCGGTCGGCCCTGCTCCTCTCCAAGGCCAAGGACAACAACGCATCGGCGGCGGTCGGCCCCTTCGTGCGCCTGTTCGACTCCACCTTCTCGCTCGATCATGTCAGGCGCGCCGACGTGACGCTGGAGGTACGCGGGCCCGAAGGCTACCGGCTCACCGGCATGAGTTCGATCTCCAAGATCAGCCGCGATCCTGGCGATCTCGTCTCGCAGATGATCGGCGTCAACCATCAGTATCCCGACGGCGCGGTCCTCTTCCTGGGCACCATGTTCGCGCCCATCGATGATCGCGACGAGAAGGGTAAGGGCTTCACCCACAAGATCGGTGATATCGTCACCATTGCTGCCCCCGAGCTCGGCTCGCTCACCAATCGCATGGTGCGCAGTTCCGACGCACCGCCCTGGACCTTCGGTGCCAGCCACCTCCTGCGCAACCTGGCCAGGCGCGGCTTGCTGTGATCGCCCACAGGCGGGCTGCCGCGTAACGGCGGATCCGGATGAAACTCCGAAGGCGCTCCCATTCAGGGCGCTCTCGCAGGCAATACCGTTCTCTTCGGCGGGTGGCTTCTGGATAGCCGGGTCAAGCCCGGCGCATCCACTCCCTCGAGCGATGCTGCCGCCTTCAGGCCAGTTCTTGCGAACGCAGCTGCTCTGGCGGGTGGCCGGCGGCTACGAAGCCCCGGACCGTCAGCCCGATTTTCCAGTTCTTCTGTTTGCCGGTGATCGAGAAGAGATTGTAGGAGGCCGGCCAGCGGGCACGCTCCGGGGCGGCCGAGGCCGAGGGGGTGCAGACCACCGGTATCGGCCCCTTGGGGCCCTTGATGCGATGCACCAGCCCGGTGTGGATATGCCCGTGCAGGACGAGCTCTGCCCCGGTACGGCGCAGCACGGCGTTCAGCCGGTCGCAATCGATCAGCATCGCGGTCGGTCCGGCGTCCTGACGTCGCACGGGATGATGCAGCATGACCACGCGGCAATAGCCTTCATGCTCCAGATGTTCGAGGATGGGGCCGAGCTTGGCGATCTGGCGCGGACCGAGCTTGCCGGTGGCCATGAAAGGCGCGGTCGGAATCGCACTGGACAGGCCGACAAGCGCCACTTTTCCGCGGATGCGCACATAGGGAAAGCGCTCGTCCTCGTCGAGGGGATGGGCGCCGGCGTTGTCGCCGCGCATCCAGGGATCGAAGGCCGAGAGCAAATGGAGGGCGCCGCCCTTGGTGTAGGCATCGTGATTGCCGGGCACCAGCGAGACGAAGTCGGGCGCGCCGACGGTTTCGAGAAAAGCGCGCGCCGCCGGATACTCGCCAGGCAGAGCGAGATTGACCACGTCGCCGGTCAAGGCGATATGGTCGGGCGCCTGCGCATGCAAATCCACCAGGAGTTGCTGCAGCACATCCATGCGGTGGACGTCCCGGCGCCCTCGATTCCAGTTGATCCAGCCCAGAACCCGCTTTCCCGCCAGTTCCTTGGCCCTGGCTCGCGGCAAAGGCCCGATATGGGGGTCTGAAAGATGCGCGAGCTTGAACATGAGGAGGCAATCGGGGAGGCGGGGTAATCACGAAGCGACAGGCAGTGACGCTAGCGTGGCCATATGGCCTGCCTCTGTCAACGCAAAACGCCTGCGCGTTCTCGCGAACGGCAGGCGTCGTTTTGGTCGGGGACCATCAACCGCCGCTACGCAGCGGGACGATCGTTAAGCTTTGCTGAAGGTCAACAATGCGACAGTGTCGCGGGTAGCCTGGGTCTTGGCACGGATACGAACGGCGCTGGCAAGCAGCCGGAAATAGGTAAACATCGAACTATACCGGGGCGAAGGCCCCTGGGTCTCCTCTATTGGGGTGGCGCTTCTATACCGCAGGAACAGGTATTTTACCAGCCGGTAAAGGCTGCTTGGCACGCTGGACAGCCATGCATGGGCGAGATGGCAGGGTGTGGGAAGTTTTTTGCGATATGATCCCAGACAGGGCCTGGCCACTTCCTTCCAATCACTGAGCGTCGATGAATGAATTCTTCTTCAATTACATTGCGACAGAAGATCGGACGTCTGGTGACTCCGCTTTTCATGGTCTATTCCCGCATGCAGCGTGGTATGACTTTGGGCGTGCGCGCCGCCGTGCTCGACGGGCAGGGCAGGGTCTTTCTGGTGCGGCATACCTATGTGCCGGGCTGGTATCTTCCGGGAGGAGGCGTCGAGACCGAGGAAACCGCACTGGAGGCCCTGGCCCGTGAGCTGGATGAGGAGGGGCATATCCATCTCGATGCATCGCCCGAGCTGCAGGGGCTCTATTGGAATCGGGAGATCAGCCGCCGCGACCACATTGCCTTCTTCTTGGTGCGGCACTACACCCAGGCACAACCCCGCCTGCCGGATCACGAGATCGCCGAGGCCGGCTTCTTTCCCCTCGATGCCCTGCCGGAGGAAACCACCAAGGCGACCCGCCGTCGGCTCGATGAAGTGGCGGGACGGCGACAGCCGGATGGCCTGTGGTGATGCGGCGGTCCGTGCCGACGGCATTTGCGATGCGCGGGTTCCCGAAATGGCACGATCCGCGCAGCAAAATATCGTCCGATCGATAAATCCGGTTGTAAGACGGCCTCTTTTGCTGTACGCGCCGGCCATGATGACGAAGAGCCTTCAGCTGCGACGACGAACCGTGGTTTCGCCCCACTCCCTTTCGCGCGCCTGAACGGTCAAGCCGGCGGGCGCTCCCTGCCTGCCGGAACCATCGCAATGCCTGAAATCGCCATCGACCTCACCCCCGAGACGCCCGACGACGGTGCCGTCATCGACAAGCTGCACGAACGGGCCTTTGGGCCCGGCCGCTTCGCCCGCACGGCCTTCCGCCTGCGCGAAGGCGTGCCGCCGCATCCCAAACTGTCCTATGTGGCGCGCATCGGTTCGATGATCGTGGGCTCGATCCGGCTGACACCGATCCATGTCGGCGAGGCCCCGGCCTTGCTCCTCGGGCCCCTGACGGTGGAGCCCGCCTTCCGCTCGCGCGGCATCGGCCTGACGCTGATGCAGGCCAGCCTGACCGAGGCCGCCGAGATTGGCCATCGGCTCGTCATCCTGGTGGGCGACGAGCCCTATTACAGCCGGGTCGGCTTCACGCGCATCGCGCCAGGACGGGTCATGCTGCCCGGGCCGGTCGATCCCCTGCGCCTCCTGGTGAAGGAACTGGTGGAGGGGGCCTTCGAAGGGGTTGCGGGCGCTGCGCGCGGCGGCTGAACCGGCCGGGCATTCCAGATATCGGGCTGGTCAGGTGGTCATGCGCACTGCTTCGTCCAGGAGGGCCTGACGCTGTGCGCCATCCTCCGTGAAGCCGCCGTCGATCCAGGCCTGCTCGGCGCGCGCGAGGATGCGGCCGATGCGCGGGCCAGGCTTGATGCCGAATTGCGCGAGATCCCTGCCGCTGAACGGGGGCTCGGGAATGCTCCAATGCTCCGGTAAAGCCAGGGCCTCGGCAAAATCGGCGTCGGGATGGTGCGCGGCCGCGACGAGCATGCCGTCGCGGTAAAGCTCCGGGCCCAGGCGATAAAGCCATTCCCGGGCCTTGGGAAGGGTGGGGGCGTGTCTGACGCGCTCCAGCAACAGGGCAATCGTGGCCAGGCGTTTGGCCTCGGCGTTCGATAGCCGCAGCCGTGCCGCCAGCCGCTCGGCATCCTGCCGCGTGAACAGGCTGAGGGCCGCCAGCCGCCGGATGGCGTCGGGTTTCGTCTGGCCCCGGGCTTCGAGGTCCGCGAGGCGACGAAACGCCTCGACGCGTGAGATACCCCCCAGCAGGATGCCGAGAAAACCGGCAGCCTCGATCTCGGCGAGGACCTCGCTGGCGTGCGGCGCCGTGAGCAGTTTGAGGAGCTCGGCCCTGATGCGTTCGGCCGAGAGCCGGCGCAGGCCCTCGCGTCCGCGTATCGCCGCTGTGAAGCTCGCTTTATCAAGCGGTCCCTGCCCGAAACGGGCATGAAAGCGAAAAAGACGCAGAATGCGCAGATAATCCTCGGCGATACGCTGATCGGCCTCGCCGAGGAAGCGCACCCGCCGCTCGGCGATGTCGGCAAGGCCGCTGGCATAGTCGTGCAGCCGGCCGTCGGGGGTGAGCGAGAGGGCATTGATGGTGAAGTCGCGCCGGAATGCGTCGGCCCGGAAGTCGCGGCCGAAATGCACCACGGCGCGGCGGCCGTCGGTCTCGATGTCCTCGCGCAGCGTCGTCACTTCGAGCGGGTGGCCATCGATGACCACGGTCACGGTGCCGTGCTCGATGCCGGTGGGCACGACCTTCCAGCCGCGCGCCCGAGCCCGGGCCTGGGTCTCGACGGGCAGGGCCGTGGTGGCGATGTCCCAGTCGGCGACGGCCTCGCCGAGCAGGGCATTGCGCACGGCGCCTCCCACCACCCGCGCTTCTTCCCCGTCTTGGTTCAGGGCCGCGAGCAGCGTCGACAAGGGGGGCTTGTCGAGCCAGGGGAAACGCTCATCCATCCGGTCATGCATCCAATGGCATCTTCAAGAAAAGTCGTCGGGCTGCTCAGCTGAGAAAATGCGTCAAAACAATAAGTTAGAGAGAAAATCCGATTCGGAGAATGCGCACTTTTCCCTATCGTGTCTGAGGCTCGACCAGCTTGCCGTCCTCCATATGCGCGGGGACATAGGCACTGCCGGCAGGGGCTCCGCCATAATGGGCAAAGAGCGCCAGGCCAACCGCCATGCTCACCACACCCAGCGCGATCAGTCGCAGCAGCGGGACCCCTGTCCGCTCGGGGGTGCCAGGCTGGCCGCCGCGCAGCAGCACCCAGATCCCATAGACCAGGAAAGGCAGGATGAACAGCACTGCCTCGAACAGGAAAGGCCGGAACATCAGCTTGCGACCTTCATCGTCTCAGCCATAGATCCGCTCATAGAGGGTATGGATGATCCCCGCCGTCACGCCCCAGATATAGTGGCCCTGCCAGGGAATTGCATAATATTGGCGCATGGCACCGCGCCATTCCCGGCTTTCGGCAATGTGGTTGGCCGGATCCATCAGGAAGGCGAGCGGGCATTCGAACACGCTGTCGACCTCGGCGGGATTGAGATGCAGCACCATGCCCGGATCGGCCAGGGCCACCACCGGCGCGATACGGTAGCCCGAGCCCGTAAGATAGAGATCGAGATAGCCGATCGGGCTGATCAGGCTGGCCGACAGCCCGACCTCCTCCTCGGCCTCGCGCATCGCAGCTGCCAGGGCGCTGCCGTCGTCGGGATCGATGCGACCGCCGGGAAAAGCGATCTGGCCCGAATGGTTGCGCAGTGCGCTCGAACGATGGGTGAGCAGCACCGTGGGTCCGTCGGGCCGGTCGATGAGGGCGATCAGCACGGCCGCTGGCTTGGAGGGCGCCGCGGGCAATTCGGCAAGCAGGCCGGGGGAGAAGCGGTGATCGCCATGATCAGGCACGCTGTCGAGATGGAGCCCTGCCGGCGCCTCGACGGCAAGCCGGTGTCGGGCTCGTTCGAGGAAGGCCTCGAGCTCGGGATGGTGGGTCTCAGGGGGCAGGGCGGTCAGCATGTCAGGGATTGGTGTTTCGAGGCTCGGCACCGATTTCATCGGCAGGGGCCATGGCAAAGAAGCTGTCGCCAGAGGCGACGCCGAACAGGGCGACCCCGTCGACTTCCCGGATCTCGCCGAGGTCGGCAAGATCGTAATAGAGAGCGCGATTGACCCGAGCCCAAAGGCCGGCGCGCACATGCACATAGGGCTTCAGCCCCTCGGAAGCCCCGATCTCGAACCGCATGGGATGGTCCGGGCCGGCCTCGGTCCAGTCGTCGACATTGGTGCGGAAGGACAGGATCTGCCCGCCTGCGCCTGTTTCCACGCGCATTTCCACGGCGACGAAGGGCGCGTCATCCACTGCGATGCCGACGCGCTCCACCGGCGTCACCAGCACATAGCGATCCTCGTCACGGCGCAGGATCGAGGCAAACAGCTTGACGAGTTCGATCCGCCCGATCGGGCTCTTCATGTAATGCCAGCTGCCATCGGCCGCGATACGCATGTCGATATCGCCGCAGAACGGGGGATTCCACAGATGCACCGGACGGGCGCCGGCATGTTTGCCGGTTTCCTTGACGGCCTTGGTCAATCCGGCCAGATCGGTCTGGGCCATAGTCGAAAACACTCGGTGATAAAACGGACGTGAAAACGGCAGAGAAACTCTCGCTCCTGCCTTAGTTGCTCTCTAGTATCCTGCGATACAAGGGAATCGCGCAAGCTTTCCCATTATCCAGCGCCTGTCCGGCGCGTTTCCTGCGAGGCATGATGACGGCCGATACCGCCACCAATCTCGATGAAGCCATCATCCGCTCGGCTGAAAACACGGCAGATCTGATCAAGCGGGCCCGCGAAGCGGTGCATGGCGTGATCTTCGGCCAGGAGGCCGTGGTCGATGGCGCCCTGATCACCCTGCTTTCCGGCGGGCACGGCCTGCTCGTCGGCGTGCCGGGCCTTGCCAAGACCAAGCTGGTCGAAACGCTCGGCGTGGTATTGGGGCTCGATGCCAAGCGCGTGCAGTTCACGCCGGACCTGATGCCCTCGGACATCCTCGGCACCGAAGTGCTCGACGCCAGCGAGACCGGCAAGCGCAGCTTCCGTTTCGTGCGCGGTCCGGTTTTTGCCCAATTGCTGATGGCCGACGAGATCAACCGCGCCTCGCCGCGCACCCAGTCGGCCCTGCTGCAAGCGATGCAGGAATATCACATCACCGTGGCGGGCGAGCGCCATGACCTGCCCAAGCCCTTCCATGTCCTGGCGACGCAGAACCCCCTCGAGCAGGAGGGCACCTACCCCTTGCCGGAAGCCCAGCTCGACCGTTTCCTGATGCAGATCGACGTGCCCTATCCCGATCGCGAGGACGAGAAGCGCATTTTGCTCTTCACCACAGGCGCCGAGGAGGCTCCCGCGCGGCCCGCCATGAGCGTGGAGGATCTCCTGAGCGCACAACGCCTGGTCCGGCGGTTGCCGGTCGGCGAATCGGTGGTCGAGGCCATCCTCACGCTGGTGCGCTCGGCCCGCCCCGGCGAGACGCCCGACCTTGCCGGCAAAATCGCCTGGGGCCCGGGCCCGCGCGCCAGCCAGGCCCTGATGCTCGCTGTGCGGGCACGTGCCCTGGTGCAGGGCCGGTTCTCTCCTTCGATCGACGATGTCATCGCCCTCGCCGAACCCGTGCTCAAGCACCGCATGGCCCTCAGCTTTGCCGCCCGGGCCGATGGCGAGAGCATCGAGGGCGTGATCGGACGCCTTGCGCGCAAATTGGGCTGAGCCGAATGGCGGTTTCCACGCGGCTGATCGACGAGCATAAGGCGGTCAGGTCATCAGGCCTGCAGCAGGCGGCGCTCGATCTGGCCGAAGCCATGCCCAGGCTTGCCCTGGAGGCGCGCCGCGTGGCGGCGACGGCATTGCATGGCCTGCATGGCCGCCGCCGGGCCGGACAGGGCGAGAATTTCTGGCAGTTCCGCCATTTTGCCCCCGGAGAGGCGGCTGCCAATGTCGACTGGCGCCGGTCGGCGCGTGGCGACGAACTTTATGTGCGCGAGCACGAATGGGACGCGGCCCAGACCCTGTGGCTATGGGTCGATCGTTCGATCTCGATGAATCTGGCGTCGAGCCTGGCGCAGACCTCCAAGCTCGAACGGGCACTGGTGCTGTGCCTGGCTTTTGCCGACCTCCTGGTGCAGGGCGGTGAACGCGTCGGCCTGATCGGCCTGGCCCGGCCGACCTCGCAGAGGGCGATTATCGAAAAATTCGCTCTCGCCTTGATGGCGGTGGCTCCGCCCGCCACGGCGGAGCGCAGCGGACTGCCCGAGCGGATTGCGCTCGGCCCTCGCAGCGAAGCCATTCTGATCGGTGATTTTCTCGACGAGCCGGAAGTAACGGGGGGCACCATTGCGGCCCTGGCGGCTCGCGGCGCGCGCGGTCATCTCCTGGTCGTCGCCGATCCGATCGAAGAGACCTTTCCGTTTGCCGGCCGTACCGAACTGATCGATCCTGAAACGGGAGCGAAGTTCCAGGCTCCGCGGGCCCAGGACATCCGCCAGGCCTATGAGGCTAGGCTTGCCGCCCATCGTGACGCCTTGCGGGCGATCACGCACCGCTATGGCTGGAGCATGACGCTGCATCGCACCGACAAGCCGGCCTCCCAGGCCGTGCTGGCCCTGCATCCGTTGCTGCAGCAGGGGGAGGGGGCCTGATGGCGGTGATCGAAAGGCCTGGCCCACGGAGGTTGGGGAGACGTTTGGGGATAAGTGCTCTGTCATCCCCGGCGAGGCCGGAGGCCGAGGGAAGGGGATCCAGGGCTGCAACCGATGCCTTTGGTCCCTGGATCCCCTTCCCTTCGCCCTCTCTCGCTTCGCTCGCGAGTGGCGCAGCCGGGGATGACGGAACACCTGTTGCCGAACGCAAGCCTGGCGGACGGAGGCTTGGTCGATGCTAGGTTCGCTGGCTCTCGCCTCGCCCTGGATGCTGGCGGCTCTGGCCCTGCTGCCGGCCATCTGGCTGCTGCTGCGCCTGGTGCCGCCACGGCCGCAACGCGTCGACTTTCCACCCTTGCGCCTGCTCTACGGCCTGTTGCCGCGCGGGCGGGTGGCAGCGCGCTCGCCCTGGTGGCTGACGGCCTTGCGCCTCATCCTGGCTGCCTTGGTGATCGCCATGCTGGCCGTGCCGACGCTGCGGCCTTTCAGTCAGGCCGGACCGACGCGTACGGCGCCGCTGTTGTTCCTCGTCGACAATGGCTGGGGTTCCGCCGCGACCTGGGCAAAGCGCCAGGAAGTGATCCAGGCCGCACTCGCCGCGGCCGAGCAGGATCGCCGCCCGGTGGCAATGGCGGCCCTGGCCGAGCCGCTCACCGATCTTTCGCTCAGTCCTGCTGCGAGCCTCGGTCCGCGCCTCACAGCGCTTGCTCCGCAGCCCTGGCAGGCCAATCGTGGCGCCTATGCGCCCGCCATCGCCTCCTTCCTGCGTGCGGCGCCGGAGGCCGAGATCGTCTGGTTCTCGGACGGCCTGGCAGGGGATGGCGACAATGGCTTTCTCGCCGCTTTGTCGGAAGCCGGCAAGCAGGGGCGGGTGACGGTCTATCGTGACGATGGCCGCAGTTCGCTGGCCCTTGCGGGCGCGGCCAATGCGCCGAGCGGCATCTCGGTGCGCGTTTTGCGCACGGGCAAGCTCGATCGCGTCTTGTCAGGCACGGTGAGGGCGCTCGACCTCAAGAACCTGCCGGTTGGCCAAGCCGATTTCAGTTTCCCGGCAGGCGCCGGCGAGACCACGGCGCAGCTCGACCTGCCCGTCGACATTCGCAATGATGTGGCGCGGCTGGAAATCGTCGGCGACGCGTCGGCCGGAGCGGTGCAGTTGCTCGACCGCACTTGGCGCCGCCGCATGGTCGGCATCGTCTCGGGGCAGGACAAGGATGTCAGCCAGCCCCTGCTGTCGGCGAACTATTACCTCACGCGAGCGCTCGAGCCCTATGCCGATGTGAGGACTGCCGAGGGAACCTCGCCGGCCGAGGCGATCGGCCGCTTTCTCGATGACAAACTGCCGGTCTTGATGCTGGCCGATGTCGGCAATCTCGGCGATGCCGAAGCCAAGCTCTCGACCTGGATCGAGAATGGCGGCGTTCTGGTGCGCTTTGCCGGCTCGCGTCTCGCTGCCGCCGAGAATACGCTGCTGCCGGTGAAGCTGCGCCAGGGCGGGCGCACACTGGGCGGGACGCTCTCCTGGGAGAAGCCGCA
This sequence comes from Labrys sp. E2SS-1L, assembly GCF_057073705.1. Lineage (NCBI taxonomy): Bacteria > Pseudomonadati > Pseudomonadota > Alphaproteobacteria > Hyphomicrobiales > Xanthobacteraceae > Labrys > Labrys sp. E2SS-1L. Next base: position 2,354,010 of record NZ_CP172712.1, read on the forward strand.
AAAGCTCGGCAGCTTCGATGCCAATAGCCCCTTCGCAGGCCTCGCCTTGCCGGATGACGTCAGCGTCAAGCGCCAATTGCTGGCCGAGCCCGATATCGATCTGCCCGGCCGGACCTGGGCTGCCCTGGCCGATGGCACGCCGCTGGTCACGGCCGAGAAACGGGGCAATGGCGTCATCGTGCTCTTTCACGTGACGGCCGACACCACCTGGTCCAACCTCGTCCTGTCGGGAACCTTCGTGGAGATGCTGCGCAAGGTGGTGGGGCTGGCCAAATCCGCGCCGGTTGCGGGGGCTGCCGCAGCGCAGGCGAGCGCCGCAGCGCCGGTCTATGCTGCGCCGAGCCGGACGCTCGATGGGCAGGGTGCTTTCCAGGTGCCGCCGGCCACCGCCCAGCCCGTGCGGGCGGATCAGCCCGGCATCGGCCGTCCCGATCATCCGCCCGGCTTCTACGGGCCGCCCGATGGCCTGGTGGCCGTCAATGCGCTGGCTGCCAATGCCGTGTTGAAACCCCTGGACTATACCACCGTGAATGCGTCCCTGGCCGACTATACGGTTGCCAAGCCGATCGCCCTCGGGCCCGTTCTGCTGCTGGTCGCGCTGGCCCTGCTGCTGGCCGATGCCCTGATCGTCTTCTTCATGGCGGGCGGCTGGACGCGTCTTGCCCGTCCCGGTGTGGGGTCGGCGGCCCTCGTCGTGCTGGCGCTGTCCCTCACCCTGTTGGCATCACCGGATGCCCAGGCGCAGAGCCGCCCCTTCGACGCTGCGCTGAAGACCCGCCTTGCCTATGTCGTCACCGGCGACAAGGAGACGGACGATACCAGCCTCGCCGGTCTCAAGGGCCTGACCGCCTATATCGCCGAACGCACGGCGCTGGAGCCGGGGCCGCCCGATGGCATCGATCCGGCCAAGGACGAACTGGCCTTCTATCCGCTGATCTACTGGCCGATCGTGCCGGGCAAGGAACCGCCGCCGCCGGCAGTGATGGCGCGCATCGACGCGTTCATGAAATCGGGTGGCACCATCATTTTCGATACGCGCGATGCGGTGCAGCAGGATGCGGGGGGAGCGGCCACCCCGGCCGGTGAAACGCTCAAGCGCCTGCTCTCGGGGCTCGACATTCCCGAGCTCGAACCCATACCGGCCAAGCACGTGCTGACCAAGACCTTCTACCTGCTCGACAAATTCGTCGGGCGTTACGACAATGGCGAAACCTGGGTGCAGGCCACCGCCCCGACATCCGAGGACAGCGACAAGCCCGTGCTGGGGGGAGACGGTGTTTCGCCCTTGATCATCACCTCCAACGATCTGGCCGCAGCCTGGGCCGTCGATGCCCAGATGAATCCGCTCTTTCCCGTTTCCACCGGGCTGGAGCGCCAGCGTGAGCTGGCCTATCGCGCCGGCGTCAACATGGTGATGTATGCGCTGACCGGCAACTACAAGGCGGATCAGGTGCATGTACAGGATCTCCTGGAGAGGCTCGGCCGCTGATGAGCGATTTCTCCCTGCAATTCCTGCCCTTGCTGTCCTGGCCTGTCGTCATCGGCCTGGCCGTGCTGGCGGCTGCGGTCGCGGCGCTGTGCCTGCTGGCGCGGCTGCGTGGGGCCTGGCTGCGCGCGCTGGTGCTGGGCCTGTTCGTCCTCGCTCTCACCGGACCCATCCTGACGCGCGAGCAGCGCGCGGTGCTGCCCAATGTCGTGGCCCTGGTGGTCGACCGTTCCGCCTCCCAGTCGCTGGACGAAAGGACGCGGCAGACAGACGCGGCCCGCGACGAGCTGAGCCGGCAGATCAAGGCGCTGGGCAATACCGAGCTGCGGGTGGTCGAAGCGGGGGGCGGGGTCAAGTCCGGTGCTGACGGCACCCAGCTCTTCGCTCCCTTGGCGACTGCCCTGTCCGACGTGCCGCCGGACCGCGTCGGTGGCGCCATCCTGCTGACGGACGGCGTGGTCCACGACGTGCCGGCTCGGGCGGCGGCCCTCGGTTTCAAGGCGCCGCTCCATGCCCTGATCACCGGCCGGGAGGATGAACGCGACCGCCAGATCAACCTGGTCGAGGCGCCGCGCTTCGGACTGGTGAAGCAGGCCACCACCATTCGCTTCCGCGTCGTCGATCGCGGTCCGAACATGCCGTCGACCGCCGCGGTGACCCTGCGCCGCGATGGCGAGGAGATTGCGCGCACCACCGTGCCGGTCGGCGAATTGTCCTCGCTGCAGGTGCCGATCGAGCATGCCGGCGTGAATGTGGTCGAGCTCGAAGCCGAAACCGTGCCGGGCGAACTCTCGCCGGTGAACAACCGGGCCGTGCTGCAGATCGAGGGCATCCGCGAGAAGATGCGCGTCCTGCTGGTCTCGGGCGAACCCAATGCCGGCGAGCGCACCTGGCGCAACCTGCTCAAGGCCGACGCCAATGTCGAGCTCGTGCATTTCACCATTCTCAGGCCGCCGCAGAAGGGGGACGGCACCCCGATCAACGAGCTCTCCCTGATCCAGTTCCCGACGCACCGCCTGTTCGACGAGGAGATCAACCGCTTCGACCTGATCATCTTCGACCGCTACGCGCAGGAAGGCCTGCTGCCGGCCGCCTATTTCGACAATATGACGGAGTTCGTGCGCAATGGCGGGGCGATCCTGCTGGCATCGGGCGCCGATTACGCCTCCGAGAACAGTCTGTGGGGTACCGGCCTGGCCGAGATCCTGCCGGCCTCGCCATCTGGCAACGTGCTCTATCAGCCCTACCGGCCGGAGATCAGCGCGCTCGGCAAACGCCATCCGGTGACGCGGGACCTGCCGGGCGGCAATGCCAATCCGCCGGCCTGGGGCCAATGGTTCACCACGGTAGAGACCAAGCTGCGCGAGGGCAGCGCCGTGATGACCGGCGCCCGAGGCGATCCGCTGCTCGTGCTCGCCCACCAGGGCAAGGGCCGGGTGGCCCTGCTGCTATCCGACCATGCCTGGCTGTGGGCACGTGGCTACGAGGGCGGCGGGCCCCATGTCGATCTGCTGCGGCGCCTGTCGCACTGGCTTTTGAAGGAGCCGGATCTCGACGAGGAGGCTCTGCGTGCACGGGCTGTCGGTCGCGACATCACGGTCGAGCGCCAGACCATGGCGGAGACGGCGGCACCGGTCGAACTGATCGGCCCGAATGGCGAGAAGGTCAGGCTTGCCCTCAAACCGGAGAAACCGGGCCTGTGGAGCGCAGTCTATTCCACCGACGTGATGGGGTTGTGGCGGGCCCAGGACGGCGCCTTGCAGGCGATCACCAATGTCGGTCCCGCCAATCCACGCGAATTCCAGGACCTGCTCTCCACGCCCGACAGGCTGAAGGGCATAGCCGGCGAGACCGGCGGCAGCGTGGAGCGCCTCGCCACCGCGTCCGGCCTGTCGATACCGGCGGTTCGCGCGGTCGGCGCCGGCTCCGCCTATGGCGGCAGCGGCTGGATCGGCCTCAAGCGCAGCGAGGCGTCGGTGGTACAGGGCATCGACACTATCCCGCTCTTCGCGGGCCTGCTCGGCCTTGCCTTGCTGCTGGGCGGCGTCACCCTGCTCTGGGCCCGGGAAGGCCGGTAGCCCGACGCACGCTTTTGCATGGCAGAGCGCGGGATATGCGGAGTGCCGGCCTCCCGGCTGACACGCCGGATGCCTCTCGGATGAAAATCGCAGCTATATCCTCCCTGCGCTCCCACGGATGGCGGCTGACAGGCAGGATGGCGTCGATGCCTCCGTTCCGCCATGCCTGGCCTGACGATTCGACTCTTGAGCCGGGAGGCCCTAAATTGGAGATGCAGGTTTCCAACCGAGCCTGCCTCAACGGAATGGGCCAAGGATACGAGAATGCGTAGCGACGAGATCCGGCCAGGAACGTTGGCCAAGCGCCATGCAGACCGACGATCCCAGACGACGCTGGGCTTCCGGCGCGAGAGTTTTACTTTGCCGCGTGAGGAAGCACGTGCCAAGGCGCGCGATCTGTTTACCCGCTACCCCAAGGCGGCCTATATGACCGAGATCGAATACTGGGAAGAACTGCCGGACGGGCAGATCTTCGTCACCATGCGCCATTTGCCGACGGCCGACTGAGAAGGGCGGTTTTCGCGGCCAGGGCCAGTTGACCTCCGCCGACGTCGCTGGCAGGGTGGTCCTATGTTCAGGTTCAATCGATCGAACTCGCGGCTGATCTCGTCCGACCCCTCGGGGCCGGGTTGCAGTCGCATGCGCTGAACTCTCTCCGCCATCGCGTTTCAACCAGGGCCCCGCCATCCGGCAGGGCCTTTTCGTTTGCTCCTGCCGCTGTGCGTCGCCAGCATCAGGAGGCAACATTGCTGGACATCGCTTTCATTCGTAACAACACCGCCGCGGTCGCCGAGGCGGCCCGGGTCAAGGGCATGACCGTCGATCTTGATCGGATCCTGGCCCTCGATACTGCCTTGCGTCGGGGCAAGACACGGATCGAAACCTTGAGGGCGGAACGAAATCGCATCACGGCACAGTTCGCCGAGGCCTCTGCGGCGCTGCGCGCGGCCGGCGCCGAACGTTCCAGGGCGATCGCAAGCGCGCTTACCGCCCTCCAGGGAAATGCCGGAGAAACGGAACAGACCTTGCGCGACCTCTTGCTGACGGTTCCCAACCTGCCCTGGCCAGGGGCGCCAGTTGGGCCGGATGAAAAGAGCAATCAGGTGGTGCGCGCCGTCGGCGATCGGCCCGACTTCGCCTTTCCGCCGCTCGATCACCTCGCCATTGCCGACAGGCATGGCTGGATCGACCAATCCCGGATTGCCAAGGTTGCCGGGGCTCGCAGCTATGTGCTGAAGGGGCGCCTGGCCTTGCTGGAACAGGCGCTCTTGTTCGACACGTCCCGTCGGCTCGCCCGCGAGGGGTTCCAGCCCATCGCCGTTCCCGCCCTGGTTCGTGGGAATGCCTTCGTCAATACCGGCCATTTTCCCTTCGCCAGGGAGGACACCTTCGAACTCCCGCGGGACGGTGCATATCTTGCCGGCACCGCCGAGATCGCGCTGACCGGCCTGCATGGCGGCGAGCTCATCGATGAGCGCGACCTGCCGCTGCTCTATGCCGGCTTCTCTCCCTGCTTCCGCCGCGAGGCCGGCAGCGGGGGACGCGACGTGCGTGGCCTGCTCAGGGTTCACCAGTTCTACAAGGTGGAGCAATATGTGATCTGTCGCGATGATCCCGAAGAATCCGCCCATTGGCATGGCCGGCTACTCGCCAATGCCGAGACCGTCCTGCAGGCCCTAGAACTGCCCTATCAGGTCGTCGAATGCTCCACCGGAGACATGGGGCCGGGCAAGGTGAGAATGAACGACATCGAGACCTGGGTGCCGAGCCTCGGATGCTATCGGGAAACCCATAGCTGTTCCACCTTGCATGATTGGCAAGCCCGGCGAGCCAATATCCGCTGGCGCGATCGGCGGGGGCAGGTCCGGTTCTGCCACACGCTGAACAACACCGCGATCGCGACGCCGCGCATCCTGGTGCCCTTGATCGAGAATCACCAGACGCCGCAGGGGCAGGTCCGAGTGCCCACCTTCCTGCGCAACTATCTCGATGGGGAGGAATTGCTGTGACGAGGGCCAGCCCGACCGGACGGACCGGATTACAGCCGGTCCAGCAAGTCGGGCAACTCCGCCAGGAAGGCGTCGCGCGCCTGCAGCCCGGCCCTGAGATTGCCCTTGGAGCCCATCTGCACCTGGCGCACGAAGGCCACATTGCGGCCGTCCCTGTTGGCCCAGCCGACGAACCAGCCATAGGCATGATCGAAATCGAGCCTGCCGTCGGAGCGCCGGGGCGCGCCGGAGCCGGTCTTGCCGTGAATTTCCCAGCCATTGGGCAGGGGAGCAAGCACCAGGATACGGGCTGTCATGTCGTAGGCCCGGTTCGAGACCGGCAATTGGTGACGCACCATCCGCTCCAGGAAGTCGAGCTGCTGGAGCGGTGTGATCTTGAGGGATGAGCTCAGCCAGGCCTGGGTGAGGCCGTTCTGCTTGCCTGGATCCCCGGAGACGTCCTGATTGCCGTAGTCGAATTCGGCGACATAGCGCTTGAAGCGCTGCTTGCCGAGACTGCGCGTGATCTGCTGCGAGTACCAGACCACCGAATTCTTCATCCAGCTGGCGGGGTCGGTGCTGGTGCGCCATTCCGGCACCCAGTCGGCATAGCCTTCGCGAAAGGGCAGGGCGGGCACATGCTCGTTCTTCAGCAGGCCCGAATCATAGCCCATCAGGCTGATGGCGATCTTGAAGGTCGAGGCCGGCGTGATCGGTTTGTCGCAGCTCCCTTCCTGCTTGAGCAGCTTGCCGGTCGCCACGTCGGCCAGCAGCGTGCAGGCGCTTGCGACGGCGGCCTCCGATGGCTGGGCCAGGGCGCTGCCTCCACCGGCCGGCATCGTCGAGAAGACGGCGGTGGCAAGAGCCACCAGGGCGGTCGTCGGACGGTGCATGCAGCAGGGTCTCCGGAGTCGACGCGCATCTGTCAGAGACATTGTGGCCCGATCTTGTCGATGGCAGCAACAGGCCGCGCTGCCCCTGGGGACAAAGTGCGATTTGAGTGATTCCGTCAAATCGCAAAACGCTTCGACCCGAAAGCGGGCCGCGGACCTATCCGCCTGCAGCCTGACGGCGGGCGGAAGGCAGGAATCGGCGGGTCAGGGCCATTTCACCGTGGGCGGCATCGACGACAGGATCGAAGACACATTGCCGCCGGTCTTGAGGCCGAACAGCGTGCCACGGTCATAGAGCAGGTTGAACTCGACGTAACGTCCGCGACGCACCAGCTGCTCGTCGCGCTCGGCCTCCGTCCAGGGTTTTTCGAAATTGCGCGTCACGAGCTCGGGATAAATGGCAGCGAAGGCCGTACCGACCGTCCGGGTGAAGGCGAAATCGGCCTGCCAGTCGCCGCTGGTGAGCCCGTCATAGAAAATGCCGCCGATGCCGCGCGACTCGTTGCGATGCTTGAGGAAGAAATAGTCGTCGCACCATTTCTTGTAGCGGGCATAGTCGGCCACGGCGTGAGCCTCGCAGGCCCGGCGCATGGCGGCGTGAAAATCGAGGCTGTCCGGGTCTTCCTGCGTGCGGCGTCCGTCGAGCATCGGCGTCAGGTCCGCGCCGCCGCCGAACCAGGCCTTGGTTGTCACCACGAATCGGGTGTTCATGTGCACGGTGGGCACATGAGGGTTCCAGGGATGGGCGATCAGGGAGATGCCGGAGGCCCAAAAGCGTGGATCCTCGGCGGCGCCGGGAATGTCGGTGCGAAATTCGGGTGAAAATTCCCCGTGGACGGTCGAACAATGCACGCCCACCTTTTCGAAAACCCTGCCATGCATCATCGCCATCACGCCGCCACCGCCCGGGTGGCCGGTGTGGTCGGTGCGCTGCCAGGGCGTGCGCCTGAAGCGTCCTGCGGCCGTACCGGCCGGTGCTCGGGCCTGGGGCAGCGCGTCCTCGAGGGTCTCGAAGGCGGCGCAGATCTGATCGCGCAGAGCCTCGAACCAGGCACGGGCCTCGGCCTGGCGGGGGGCGATCTCGGAGGAAAGAGGGGCGGAACCGGGCTTTGTCATGCTGCCTCTATAGTCCGTTTCCGCTAGCAGGCAATTGCGCAGGATCAATGACGGCCGAAAGGCGGACGTGCTCGATCAGGACGATTCCGCCGGGGAAGGGAAGCCGTCGGTCTGGCGCAGGGCCTCGCCCAGCACCATGGCGGCGGCGACGGCCACGTTGAGCGAGCGCAGTCCCGGGCGCATCGGTACGAACACCCGCGCGTCGGCCGCGGCATGGACCGCATCGGGCACGCCGGCTGATTCCCTGCCGACCATGAGGATGTCGTCCGGCCGGAATACATGGCCGGTATGGGGCACCGCGCCCTTGGTGGTCAGCAGCACCAGCCTCTGTCCGCTCGCGGCCCGCCAGGCCTCGAAGGCCCGGAAGGAAACATGGCGGTCGATGGCAAGGCGGTCGAGATAGTCCATCCCGGCGCGGCGGAATGCCCGGTCCGACACGGGAAAGGCCGCGGGCTCGACGATGGCCGCCTTTACGCCGAGGCAGGCGCACAGGCGCAGCATCGTGCCGGCGTTCTGGGGGATGTCGGGTTGAAACAGGGCGAGAGTGAGCGGCATTGGGGCATCGGCAGGGCGAGGGCGGAGACGTTCTTCATAGGGGACGCTTCCGGCATCGGGGATAGAGAATTTGCATTTATGGCGTTGATGTCATGCGACATAGCGCCATTTGCGGGCTGCACGATCTAGACAACTTCGCAACAGAGTGGCATGAGCCCCTTGATAAGGTTTGCCCCAGTTTCGCCGCGATCCGGTTTGGCGCGGCTGGGGTGGCCGAGATTTGGCAGAGTATGGACGGTACGGGGCTGATAGGGTCCGGTTCCTCCATCATCCCGGCGACGGCCGGGATGCGACGTATGAGAAGGATCGATCCGTGGCAGTCACGAACGAACACGCCGCAGAGCCCACTCGTCGCGATTTCATTTACATTGCCACCGGCGCGGTCGGTGCTGTGGGTGTCGCTGGCGCAGCTTGGCCTTTCATCAGCCAGATGAATCCGGACAAGGCGACCATCGCGGCGGGCGTGCCGGTCGAGGTCGACCTGACGCCGATTCCCGAGGGACAGTCGGTGAAGATCTTCTGGCGCGGTAAGCCGATCTTCATTCGTCACCGCACCAAGGCCGAAATCGCAGCGGCCGAGGATGTCAAGCTGACCGACCTGAAGGACCCCCAGGCCGATGCGGACCGGGTCAAGAAAGATCAGGCACAATGGCTGGTCGTGGTCGGCATCTGCACGCATCTGGGCTGCATCCCGCTGGTCAACGAAGGCTCCTATCACGGTTGGTTCTGCCCCTGCCATGGTTCGGTCTACGATACCTCGGGACGCATCCGTCAGGGTCCGGCTCCGCTCAACCTGGAAGTTCCGCCCTATAATTTCGAGAGCCCGACCAAGATCATGATCGGCGCCGAATCGAACGCACAAGCTTAAGGTCACAATTCATGAGCGGAACCTCGACCTGGACCCCGAAATCCAGCCTTGGACGGTGGTTCGAGAGCCGCCTGCCGATCGGTGGGCTCGTCCACTCCTCGTTCATCGCCTATCCCACGCCGCGCAACCTCAATTATATGTGGACCTTCGGCGCCATCCTCTCCTTCATGCTGGGGGCGCAGATCCTCACGGGCGTGGTGCTGGCGATGCATTACGTCTCCGATTCGAGCCTGGCCTTCACCTCGGTGGATCTGATCCGTCGCGACGTGAACTGGGGCTGGCTGATTCAGAAGCTGCACGCCAACGGCGCCTCGATGTTCTTCATCGCGGTCTATCTCCACATCGCCCGCGGCATGTATTACGGCTCCTATAAGGGCCCCCGCGAAGTGCTGTGGCTGCTTGGCGTCGTCATCTTCCTCTTGATGATGGCAACCGGCTTCATGGGCTATGTGCTGCCCTGGGGCCAGATGTCGGGCTGGGGCGCTACCGTCATCACCAACCTGTTCTCCGCCATTCCCGTATTCGGCAAGTCGATCGTGACCTGGCTGTGGGGCGGCTATGCGGTGGGCAACCCGACCCTGAACCGCTTCTTCTCGCTGCATTATCTGCTGCCTTTCATGATCGCCGGCGTCGTGGTGCTGCATATCTGGGCGCTGCACGTGGTCGGCCAGAACAATCCGACCGGCGTCGACATCAAGTCGGACAAGGATTCGGTGCCCTTCACGCCGTATGCGACGCTGAAGGATGCTTTCGGCATCGCCTGCTTCCTCGTCTTCTTCATGTATTTCGTGTTCTACATGCCGGATTATCTGGGCGATCCGGAGAACTACATCACCTTCGATCCCGGCAAGACGCCTGCCCATATCGTGCCCGAATGGTACTTCCTGCCGTTCTACGCGATCCTGCGCTCGATCCCGGACAAGCTGCTGGGCGTCATTATGATGTTCGCCGCCATCGTCATGCTGGCGCTGCTGCCCTGGCTCGACACCTCGAAGGTGCGTTCGGCGGTCTATCGTCCGGTGTTCCGCTGGGTGTTCTTCATCTTCGTGGCGATCTGCATCGGCCTCGGCTGGATCGGCTCGCAGCCGCCGGAAGGCTCGAAGGTGCTGATCGGCCAGATCCTGACTGCGCTGTACTTCGCCTACTTCCTCATCGCCCTGCCGCTGCTGGGGTTGTTTGAGCAGACCAAGCCGGTGCCCGCTTCGATCGCCGATGCCATTCTGGCGAAGTCGAGCGGCATCCCCCTGCCGGCCGCAAACACCGCCGAATCGCAAAGCAAGGGCTGAGGGGCGAACGAGATGATTGAGATGTTCAAACCCTCACGCGTAGCCGGTCTGGCTGTCGCCCTTGCCACCCTGTTCGGCGCTGCCGGCCTTTCCCAGCCCGCCTGGGCGGAGGGGGGCGAGCAGCCGACCCGCCAGCAATGGAGTTTTGCGGGCCCGTTCGGGCGCTATGATCAGGGCCAGCTGCAGCGCGGCTTCAAGGTCTATCGCGAGGTCTGCTCGGCCTGCCACAGCCTGCATCGCGTTGCCTTCCGGACCTTGGCCGATCCAGGCGGTCCCGGTTTCACCGAAGGCCAGGTCAAGGCCCTCGCGGCCGAATACACAGTGATGGACGTGCCCAACGACAAGGGCGAGGTGCTCGAGCGCAAGGGTCGGCCTGCGGATTATTTCCCGCTGGTCTATCCGAACGATCAGGCTGCTGCCGTCGCCAACAATGGTGCCATTCCGCCGGACATGTCCCTGCTCGCCAAGGCGCGCGGCGTGAAGTCCGGCTTCCCTGGCTTCGTCTTCGACATCTTCACCCAGTATCAGGAGCAGGGCCCCGACTATATCCATGCCCTGATCACCGATGGCTATCTGAAGGATGACGAGAAGCCGCCGGAGGGCGTCACCGTTCCGCCGAACGGCCACTACAACAAGATCTTCGGCGCTTCGATCGGCATGGCCAAGCCTCTGGCCGATGGGCAGGTGGAATATACCGACGGTGCGCCGCAGACGGTGGATCAGTACACCCGCGACGTCGCGGCCTTCCTGAATTGGGCTGCCGATCCCTCGCTCGAAAAGCGCAAGCAGACCGGCTTCGTGGTGATCATCTTCCTGATCGTGCTGTCGGGACTGCTCTACTACACCAAGAAGAAGATCTGGGCCGACGCCCATTGAGGGCTTCGACCAACGCTTGATTGAGCAAAGCCGGGGATCGCCGATCCCCGGCTTTGCTGTTTCAGGCCCTGCAGTTTCCTCTCGATCGATTTATTGGCTCGACCGGTGGGAAGCCGGCTGGCTGGTACGGCCTCGACTCTTGCGTGCGAGCGTGGTCTTTTTCGGCAACGAATCCCCGGAAGGCAGATCATGACCGCCAAGACAGAAATCTCGGGCTCCACAGCCCGCTTCCTCAAGGACGCGATCCGCACTATTCCAGACTATCCCAAGCCCGGAGTGGCGTTCCGCGACATCACCACCTTGTTGGGCGATGCCTGGGCCTTCCGACGGGCTATCGACGAATTGGTGCAGCCCTGGGCGGGTGCCAAGATCGACAAGGTGGCTGGGATCGAGGCGCGCGGCTTCATCCTGGGGGGCGCACTCGCCCACCAGCTCTCTTCCGGTTTCGTGCCGGTGCGCAAGAAGGGCAAGCTGCCGCACGAGACCGTGCGCATCGCCTATTCGCTGGAATATGGCCTCGACGAAATGGAAGTCCACAAGGATGCGGTGAAACCGGGCGAGCGGGTCATCCTGGTCGACGACCTCATCGCCACCGGGGGTACGGCGGAGGCCGCGGTCAAGCTGCTGCGCGAGATCGGTGCCGATGTGCTGGCCGCGGTCTTCATCATCGATCTGCCCGAGCTGAAAGGGGCCGACAAGATCCGGGCGCTGGGCGTGCCCGTGCATACGCTGGTGTCCTTCGAAGGCCATTGAACGGGAGGGGAGGCATGGTGGGTCGGTCTTCAGACCGGCCATGGCGCATTCATACCGGTCTGAAGACCGGCACACCTGGCTTCTTGCTTTTCGCCCGGGATGCGTCTATGAGAACGCCGTTCCGCGACCAGACACCCCTGGAGGCAATGCGGAACGACCGAACCGGCCGCGCCAGCGGCCTTTTTCTTTGAACAACCCTAGGAACATACAATGTCCGTGAAGCAGATTTCCGCCACGGCTCGCACGCAAGTGGGCAAGGGGGCCGCGCGTGCCGTTCGTCGTGAAGGCAAGGTACCGGCCGTGATCTATGGTGCCGGCAAGCCCCCCGTTTCTATCGCGCTCGACGCCAAGGAAGCCAACAAGCTGGTTTACGCTGGCCACTTCCTCACCACCGTGTTCGAGATCGAAGTTGATGGCAGCAAGACCCGCGCCATTCCGCGCGACTATGCTCTCGACCCGGTCAAGGACACCGTCGAGCATGTCGATTTCCTGCGCGTCGATGCCGGCTCGCGTTTGCGCGTCGATGTTCCCGTGCATGCCGTCAACGCCGCGACTTCCGTGGGCGTGAAGCGCGGCGGTGCCGTCAACATCGTGACGCACTCCCTCTCGGTTCTGGCTCCCGCCGACAAGATTCCCGATTCGATCGATGTCGACGTTGCCGCTCTCGATATCAACGATTCGGTCCACGTCTCGCAGATCAAGCTGCCGGAAGGCGTTTCCTACGCCGGGCAGGACGACGCGACCCTGGTCTCGATCGTGCCGCCGGTCGGTGAAGAAGCTGCTCCCGCCGCCGAAGTGGCTGCCGAGCCCGCTGAAGCTGCCAAGAAGTAATCCGGCTGCATATCCATTGCTGCGATGGCCGGGCTCGTCCCGGCCATTCGTGCTTTCATAGCGTTTGGCGAGTTGGTGGAAGCACCAAGAATCGCAAAGACGCGTTCGAAAGAGGAGCTGAAGCAAAACAGCGTTTTCGCTTAGACGCGCTTTGCTTCAGGGGCCATCATGCGTCTGTTCGTCGGTCTCGGTAATCCGGGTGCCAAATATGCCGCCAATCGGCACAATATCGGTTTCCTCGCCATCGACGAGATCGCGCGGCGCCATCGCTTCGCGCCCTGGCGCTCGCGCTTCCAGGGGCAGGTCAGCGAGGGCAGCGTCGGCGGTGAGCGCGTCATGCTGCTCAAGCCGCAGACCTATATGAACGAAAGCGGGCAGTCGGTCGGCGAGGCCATGCGCTTCTACAAGATCGGCCTGCCTGATCTCACGGTCTTCCACGACGAACTCGACCTGGCGCCCGCCAAGCTGCGCGTGAAGGTCGGCGGCGGCAATGCCGGCCATAACGGACTGCGATCGATTACCGCCCATTGCGGCAACGACTATCGCCGCGCCCGGCTCGGTATCGGTCATCCCGGTGACAAGGCGCTGGTGCATCATTTCGTGCTCAGCGATTTTGCCAAGGCCGAATGGCCCTGGGTCGAAGATCTGTGCACCGCCTGTGCCGATGCGGCGCCACTGCTGGCTGATGGAGAGGATGCGAGCTTCCAGAACAAGGTGCATTTGTTCATGGAGGCGAGGGGGCACGGCGCTGCCAAGCTGGCGGGAGCCTAGGAGAGGCACGCCGGGCTTGCCTTCCCATTGACGTTGCGCTGCTTCCTATCTACCCAGCGCCTTAACGGATTTCGTCGGCGGCAGGAGCGCGCCGGCTACAAGATGAACGAGCGATCACCATGGGTTTCAAATGCGGAATCGTCGGCCTGCCCAATGTCGGCAAGTCGACCCTGTTCAATGCGCTGACGCAGACCGCGGCGGCGCAGGCGGCCAACTATCCCTTCTGCACCATCGAGCCCAATGTCGGCGACGTGGCGGTGCCCGACGAGCGCCTGGAGAAGCTCGCCTCCATTGCCAAGTCTGGAACCATCATTCCCACCCGCCTGACCTTCGTCGACATTGCCGGCCTGGTGCGGGGGGCCTCCAAGGGCGAAGGCCTCGGCAACCAGTTCCTCGGCAACATCCGTGAATGCGACGCGATCGCCCATGTGGTGCGCTGCTTCGAGGATGGCGACGTCACCCATGTCGAGGGCAAGATCGACCCGGTCGCCGACATCGAGACCATCGAGACCGAACTGATGATCGCTGATCTCGACAGCCTGGAGCGCCGCGTGGTGGCGCTGGAGAAGAAGGCGCGGGGTGGCGACAAGGAGGCCAAGGAAAGCCTCGATTTGATCAATCGGGCCCTGGTTCTGCTGCGCGAAGGCAAGCCCGCCCGTCTGGTCGAGGTCAAGCCTGAGGAGCGTCGTGCCTTCGACATGCTGCAGCTCCTCACCGCCAAGCCGGTGCTCTATGTCTGCAATGTCGAGGAAGCCTCGGCCGACAAGGGCAATGGCCTGTCCGACAGGGTGAAGGCCCGCGCCGCCGAGGAAGGCGCCAAGGCGGTGGTGGTCTCCGCCAAGATCGAGAGCGAGATCGCCATCCTGCCGCCCGAGGAGCAGAAGGACTATCTCGACGCCATCGGCCTGAACGAGCCCGGCCTCAACCGCGTCATCCGCACCGGCTATGAACTGCTCGATCTCGTCACCTATTTCACGGTGGGCCCCAAGGAGGCTCGGGCCTGGACCATCACCAAGGGCATGCGCGCCCCGCAGGCTGCAGGCGTGATCCATTCCGATTTCGAGAAGGGCTTCATCCGCTCCGAGACCATCGCCTATGGCGACTATGTCGCCCTCAACGGCGAGGCGGGCGCCAAGGAAGCCGGCAAGTTCCGCCTGGAAGGCAAGGATTATGTGGTCGCAGACGGCGATGTTCTGCATTTCCGCTTTGCGACTTGAGTGCAAATAAATCGCACTCGATCTGAAGATCTTGAAAGGTCTTTGTTTGTCCGCTGAACCGGCGTAATTTAGCATTGTGATAGGCCAATTGGCGGCTCTTGATGGAATGCTGCCGATTGGCGGAAGAAAATCGATTTATCTGTGCTATGATGGCGTGAGTGTTCGTTCGTGACAGGGGCGGGGGCCATGCAATCCAACGAGCCGCCACGCAAGACGCCGGGCGAGCGGGCGACCATCCATGACGTCGCCCGGCTTGCCAATGTTTCGCCCGCCACCGTTTCCAAAGTGCTTCGCGGCCTCGGCGCCGTGAAGGCCGAAAGCGTGGCGCGTATCCATGCCGCCGTGCGGGAGCTCGGTTTCCGGGTCGACCCGCTGGCAGCCAATCTGCGCCGCTCGCGCCGCTCTATCGTCGGGCTCATCGTTCCTGACTTCCGCAACCCCTTCTTCGGTTCGATGGTCGCCCATTTCGAGCGTCTGGCGGAGGGGAGCGGCTATCGCCTGGTGACCGTTTCCAGCGCCGAGAAGACCGAGCGGGAGGCTGCCCAGACCGAGGCACTGCTCGACTGGCGCGTGGCCGGCATGATCGTGGTGCCGACGGATGGGCGGCCAGCCGCCGAAGCCTCCCTCCTCGATCAGAAGGTCGCCACGGTCCTGCTCGACCGCGTTCCCGACGAGACCGGCTTCGATCGCGTCAGTGTCAACAATGTCGAGGCCAGCGCCGCCGTCATCCGTGAACTCGTGGCTCGGGGACATCGGCGTATCCTGCTCGGCCCGTCCTCGCTCGACCTCACCAATATGCGCGATCGCGTCGATGGCGCGATGGCTGCGGCGCGGCAGGCTGATATCGTCGAGGATATCGAGGTCCTGCTGTGCGGCCCCGATGTCGCGTCGGCCATGCATGCGATGGCTTCGCGCTTCGACGAGGGAAGGCTGCCGACGGCCATCTTCACGCTGTACAGCCCCGCCACGCTTGCGGCGTTGCGTGAGGTGGAAAGACGCGGCCTCGTCATGCCTCGGGATCTGTCGGTCGTCGGGTTCGACGACATCGAATGGATGCAGGTGACGCACCCGCCGATTGCCGCGGTGATACAGCCGGTGCAGGCGATTGCCGAAGTCGCTTGGGCCCAGCTCATGCAACGCCTGGCCGAACCCGGCGAGTCGCCCCGGACCGTCGAGGTGGCCTGCGAGCTCGATTTGCGGGGATCGGTCGCCGGTCCGCCCGCCTGATCGAACGATCCGCCGTGCCGACCTATTCCATCGCCTGTGCCTGCCCGGAGAGTTCGGCCTGCAGATGGGCGATCAGCCTGTCGGTTGCCGCTTCCACCGGGCCGTCATTGCTGATGATGAGGTCGGGGGCGAGACTATCCTCGCGGTCGATCTTGCGGGCCAGGCGCGCCCGGATCATCTCTTCGCTTTCGCGACCGCGGGCCGCCAAGCGTTGGGCGATGATCTCGGCAGGCGCGGTGACCAGCACGACGCTGAGGCCGGCAAAGCGCTGGCGTGCCTCCGGCAGGCTGGAGCGCGAGAGGTTGCAGACGGCATGGCGCCCTTCCTCGGTCGCAAGCCGCACCTCGAGAGGCAGGGCATAGCTCAGGCCATGCGCGCGCCAGGACAGCGAGAAGCCTCCTTGCGCTTCCAGCTCGGCAAAGCGCTCCTCGGACAGCGTGTCGTGATCTTCCGAAGCATTGCTTTCACGCGTGATGATGCGACGCGGGAAGATCAGGCCGGGATGATCCGCGAAACGCAGGCGGGCGGCATCGATCAGCGTGTCCTTGCCGGCACCGCTCGGCCCGACGATGGCGATCAGCTTGCCGAGCCGCGGCTTGGGCTGGATCAAGGCGGGTTCGTCGGTCATGCCGCGATCTTGCCCTCGCTCCAGACACGGCGGATGATCGGCGTGGTGCCGGCGCCCGAGGCGACCTGGGTCACCCGCACCAGATCCGCGCGGCGTCCCTGTTCCAACCGGCCACGATCATCAAGGCCGGTGGCACGGGCCGGCGTATCGCTGACCATGCGCACCGCCGCCGCCAGGTCGATCGAGGGCACGCGCTCGGGCAGCTGGAAGGCGGCGAGCAGCAGGCTGGCAGGCACATAGTCGGAGGAGAGGATGTCGAGCACCCCTTCGCCGGCGAGGTCCGACGCCGCGATATTGCCGGAATGGGAGCCGCCGCGCACGACGTTCGGTGCGCCCATCATCACGCTGATGCCGGCAGCGTGCGAAGCGAGTGCTGCTTCGAGCGTGGTGGGGAATTCGGCGATGGCGACCCCGTCCGCCACAGCTTCTTCAACATGCCCGGCGGTGGCATCGTCATGGCTGGCGAGCACGATGCCGTGTTCGCGCGCCAGCGCCACCAGGTTCGTACGGCTGTGCATGGCGAAGCGGGCATGCCTGTCGAGCTTATCCTTGATGTAGGTCTCGACATCGGTCTCGCCGCGCACCCGGCGTGGGAAATAGAAATTCATCCAGGTGTTGAGATCGCGGAACTGGCGCTGGCCGGGCGTATGATCCATCAGCGAGGCCAGATGGACGGGGTAGAGCTCCCGGAAGGCCTGGAAGGCTGTGAGGACGTCCGGCGTGGCGAGTTCGCAGCGAATATGGGTGCGGTGCTCCACGCGCAGATGGCCGTGCTGGCGCGCCTCTTCCAGGGCTCCGGCCAGGGCCGTGCCTTCCTTGGAGATCGTGCCTTCCTCCGTCTCGGATCCGAGGCGGATGGAGTCGAAGACGGTGGTGATGCCGGCGGCCGCGATCTGGGCGTCATAGGCCATCACCGCACTGAGGGCATGCCAGCGCACCGAGGGGCGCGGCGAGTAATGGGCTTCCAGATGGTCGGTATGGAGTTCCACCAGGCCGGGCAGGATATGGTCCCCAGCCATGTCGAGTCCCTTTTCCGGTGCCTCGCCCTCGCCCATGTCGGCAATGCGGCCCTTGTCGACGGCGATCCAGCCCTTGTCGATCACATGATCGGCCAGGACGAGGCGGGCATTGCAAAGAACAAATTGCTCAAGATCAGGCATGGTTGAAATGTCCGTTCAGGCGGCAAGAGAGGGGACGGAAAACTGGGTGACGTCGACCACGCGGTCGGCGACTCGCTCGCGCACATCCTCATCATGAAAGATGCCGACAATTGCGACGCCATTTTGTTTCTTGGCGGTGACGAGCTCGACGACGACGGACCGGTTGGCGGCATCGAGCGAAGCGGTCGGTTCGTCGAGGAGCAGGAGAGGACGGTCGGCGGCCAGGCCGCGTGCGATGTTGACGCGCTGCTGCTCGCCACCGGAAAAGGTCGCGGGCGGCAGGCGCCAGAGCCTCTCCGGCACGTTGAGCCGGTGAAGCAGGTCCTGGGCGCGCCTTTCGGCCGCATCCTCGGCCAGGCCGGTCTCGCGGGCCGCTTCCGCCACGATGGCGAGGGCGCAGACGCGCGGGATCACACGCAGGAACTGGCTGACATAGCCCATGGTGCGGCGGCGCAGCGCCAGGATACGCCTTGGCTCGGCCGTCGCGATATCCACCGTCTCATCGCCTTCGCGCAGCAGGATCGCGCCGCCATCGCAGCGATAATTGCCGTAGATCATCTTGAGGATCGAGGATTTGCCGGCCCCGGACGGGCCGCCCAGCACGACGCATTCCCCCGGGGTGACGGTGAAGCGAACATCCTGCATCACGCCGATGCTCTGGCCACCCTGGAGGTGCAGGGTGAAGCTCTTGGAAACGCCTTCGAGGGTGAGGATGGGGGAGGTCATGCTGCCAGTACCGAAGAAACCAGAAGTTGGGTGTAAGCCTCGTGCGGATCGTCGAGCACCTGGTCGGTCAGCCCGGTTTCGATCACCCGGCCCTGCCGCATCACCATGATGCGGTGCGATAACAGCCGTGCGACAGCGAGGTCGTGCGTGACGATGACGACCGCGATGCCGAGATCGGCGACGAGGCCGCGCAGGAGGTCGAGCAGGCGGGCCTGTACCGAGACATCGAGGCCGGAGGTCGGCTCGTCCATGAAGACGAGGCGGGGGCGGGTCACCAGGTTGCGGGCGATCTGCAGGCGCTGGCGCATGCCGCCGGAGAAGCTGGCGGGCGTATCGTCGATGCGGTCGGTCTCGATCTCCACCCGGCCGAGCCAGTCCAGTGCCGATTCTCGAATGCGTCCATAGTGCCGCGCGCCGACCGCCATCAGGCGCTCGCCGACATTGGCGCCGGCCGAGACGCCCATGCGCAGCCCGTCGCGTGCATCCTGGCGCACGAAGCCCCAGTCGGTGCGCAGAAGGAAGCGGCGTTCGGCCTCGCTCAGCGCGAAAAGGTCCCGGACAGCCCCATCACGCATGCGATAGCGCACGGATCCGGCGGTGGGCTCGATTTCGCTGGAGAGGAGCCCGAGCAGGGTCGACTTGCCCGATCCGGATTCGCCGACCACGGCGAGAACCTCGCCTTCATAGAGATCGAAGGAAACGTCGGCGCAACCCAGGCGCGTGCCGTAATGCTTGGTGAGCCCGCGTCCCTGGAGCAGGGGGGAATCGTTGAAGGTCATGCGGCTTTCTCTGGCAAGGACAGGCGGAAGGACACGCCATGGCGCTCGAAGCCGAGCGAATCGTAGAAGGCATGGGCGCGGCTGTTGTGCAGGCTGGAGGCGAGAATGGCCTTGTAGCAGCCCTTCTCCTGCGCCAGGCGGAAGGCGGCCTGCAGCATGAGCCGGCCGATGCCTTCGCCCTGTCGATCTGAAGCGATCACGACGTTCTCGACCACGGCGAAGGGAGTGCCGCGCCGGGCGAGGTTGTCGACCGCCATCAGGCAGAAGCTGCCGACGACCGTGCCTCCCTGTTCGGCGACATAGAGCCCGTAATCGGGATAAAGGCCGAGATGTTCGAGCTTGTCCTCGGCTTCGGCGAGCGTCAGAACATTGTCGCCGTTGAAATCGGGCTGTCCGTAGAGGGCGAGCACGGCCGGCAGGTCCGCCTTGCCGCCGATGCGCACGGACAGGGCAGGTGCGATGCTCATGGCCTGGTCTCCTCGGGCGCGCGGATGTCCTCATCCGCCCTTTCCTCCTCACCGGACGTACCGTTTCCAAGGGTGGATGAGGACGTTTGCGCTTCCAGGGGCGATGAGCCCAGCATCTCGCCCTTGTGCCCCGCGGCCCGCCTGGTCTCGCAATGGTCGGTGTCCGAGCAGACGAACATTCGGCCGCCGCGATCGTCGAGGACGACCTCGTCGAGATAGACGCCCTGCGCGGCGCAGAGAGCGCAGGGCTGACTGAAACGCTGCACGCTGAAGGGATGATCCTCGAAGTCGAGGCTCTTCACCCGCGTATGCGGCGGCACGGCATAGATGCGCTTCTCGCGCCCGGCTCCGAAGAGCTGCAACGCCTCGCAACCGTCGATCTTGGGATTGTCGAATTTCGGCGTGGGCGAGGGATCCATGACATAGCGTCCAGCCACCTCCACCGGATAGGCATAGGTGGTGGCGATATGGCCATGGCGGGCGATATCCTCGTAGAGCTTCACATGCATCAGGCCGTAATCGGCAAGGGCATGCAGCTTGCGCGTCTCGGTCTCGCGCGGCTCCAGGAAGCGCAGCGGCTCGGGGATCGGCACCTGATAGACCAGGATCTGGTCCGGCTTGAGGGGCGATTCCGGCACGCGATGGCGTGTCTGGATGATGGTGGCATCCTGCGTGGCGGTGGTGGTGGCGACGCCGGCCGTCTTGGCGAAGAAGCGCCGGATCGAGACGGCATTGGTGGTGTCGTCGGCGCCCTGGTCGATCACCTTCAGGACGTCGTCGGGCCCAATCACGGCGGCGGTCACCTGCACGCCCCCCGTGCCCCAGCCATAGGGCATCGGCATCTCGCGCGAGGCGAAGGGCACCTGATAGCCGGGAATGGCGATGGCCTTGAGGATCGCCCGGCGGATCATGCGCTTGGTCTGCTCGTCCAGATAGGCGAAGTTGTAGCCGGCCTCCGCTGGAATGCGGTCGCTGCCGGCGAGCGGCGTCCGGGATTGGATCTCTGTCTGGCTCATGCTGCGTCCTCCTGCCGGACCTCGGCCTGTGCCGCCTCGCGGCGTTCGGCATGCTCGGCCCTCAGGCGTCTGACGAGGTCGAGCTCGGCCTGGAAGTCGACGTAATGGGGCAGTTTCAGATGCTCGACGAAGCCAGTCGCCTGCACGTTGTCGCAATGGGACATCACGAATTCCTCGTCCTGGGCAGGGGCGGTCCGCTCCTCGCCGAATTCGCGCGCCCGGAGTGAGCGATCGACCATCGCCATGGACATCGCCTTGCGCTCGGCCTGCCCGAAGACCAGGCCGTAGCCGCGGGTGAATTGCGGCGCGGCTTCGGCAGAGCCTGCGAACTGGTTGACCATCTGGCATTCGGTGACGGTGATCGAACCCATCGGCACGGCAAAGCCGAGCTCCTCCGGCACGAATTCCACCTCCACTTCCCCGAGCCGGATCTCGCCGACGAAGGGGTGGGTGCGGCCGAAGCCGCGCTGGCTGGAATAGGCAAGCGCCAGGAGGAAGCCTTCATCGCCGCGGGCGAGCGCCTGCAGCCTGAGGTCGCGGTCTACAGGGAAGGCCAGGGGTTCGCGGGTGAGATCGCCCACCGGGCGTTCGGAGTCCGGCGCAGCGTTGCGCTCAATCAGGTCCTCGCCGCCGAGCAGGTCGCTGACGCGCGGCGTCTTCTCCCCGGCGGCGGGCTTTTCCTTGGGGGGCTCGACCTCGGCGCCGGCGGCCAGCATGAAGTCGAGCAGGCGATGGGTGTAGTCGAAGGTCGGGCCGAGCACCTGGCCGCCCGGCAGGTCCTTGAAGGTCGCCGAGATGCGACGACGAATGGCCATGTCGTCGGTATCGACAGGCGTGCTGGTGCCGAAACGCGGCAAGGTGGTGCGATAGGCACGTACCAGGAAGATCGCTTCGATCAGGTCGCCCCGGGCCTGTTTGATGGCGAGGGCGGCCAGATCGCGGTCGTAAAGCGAGCCCTCTGCCATCACGCGGTCGACGCCGAGGGTGAGCTGTTCGCGGATCTGCTCGGTCGAGAGATCGGGCACCGCTTTGTCGCCGCGCCTGACATGGGCGAGCAGGCGATGGGCGTTGTCGATGGCTTCCTCGCCACCCTTGACGGCGACATACATCAGGCGACTCCAAGAATTTGGGACGAGCGCGGCAGGGCTGCGATCCTGCCCGGCGCCGTGAAGACGATATCGACGCCGCGCGGAAAGGCGGCATGGTTGGCGCCAAGCTGCCGGCGGAAGTCGTCGGGAAGCGGCGCGAGTGCCAGACCCGCATCGGTCTTGATGCCAGGCCCGGTGAAGACGAGATCATGGCCGGGTTCGAGCCGCTCGAGAGCGATCAGCAGCGTGGTCGAGCGGTCGGGATATTCATCATTGCCCTGGGCGAAACTGGCGAGATCGGGACAGGCGGCTGCGTCTGCGATGAGGGCAAAGGCCGCCTCTTGGGGGGCGTCCGTCAGGCGGGCGCCGGTATGGAAGGTGAGATAGGCCCGCACCTGCGGTGTCCGCAGCCTGGCATCGAGCCAGAGCGGGGCCTCGTGATCGGCCAGAGCGAGGGCAAGGGCCGCCAGCTCCGGCGTCAGCGGCGCTGGCGGCACGAGACCCGTTTCAAGGGGCCGGAGACGGGCCGGCCGGGCCAGCGCGTCCATGCAGGCTCGGAAGACGGCCTGGGATTCGATTGCCGCATCGGCAAAGCCGGGCGCCAGATCCTGTGCAAATTGGTCCTGTGCAAGGCCGATCATCAGTCCTCTCCCCGTACCATGGTGAAGAAATTGACCCGGGTCGCTGCGGTCTGCCGGGCTGAAACGCCGGCTTCCGCATTCAGCCGGGTGGCCACCGGCCGCAGTGCCCGTTCGACCGCCTCACGCCGGGCATCGTCCTGCCAGAGTGCGTCGAGCAGGGCGGCGGCGCTGGCCTTGGCGCTGTTACGGCCGAGATGATAGGCAAAGCCAACAGGCCCATTTTCGAGCCGGACGGTGGCGCGCGATGTGCTCGCCTCGCCCAGGTTGAAGGCGGCGCCGTCGCCGCCGACCCGGCCCTGCAGCATGACGAGGCCGGTTAAGGCGGGCCGCAGTGCCGCATGGGCCGGCAACGGGGCCAGGGTCGAGAGGGCTTGGTCGAGTTCGGCACCGGTCGCGTGGGCACAAAGACGCATGACGGCCTGGCGTGCCTTCAGTCCGGCAGCGGGCTCGGCCGCCATCTGGCGATGACGATCTGGGGAGGACTCATTCATGTCGGAACCATTGCTCTGCCTTGGATCACAACAGGCTGGCGCAGCATGTTGTCTAGTGATATAGACAACTATATGAGGAACCCTGCAACGCTTCCATGACAAAACCAGTCCCGACCCGAAATTTTTCGCCGCAGGCCGCAACAGGCGATTTCGCCGCTGCGGAAGGCAGCCTTTCCCGCGGGGATGGCAATGCTGTGGATGGTGCCGTCTTTCGCGGCGATGGTATCGCCGCCTGGCGCAAGATCGCGGATCTCGTCGAGGCCGAGATCATTGGCGGCATGCTGGCTCCCGGGACGCAATTGCCGACGGAGGCTGCGTTGGCCGCCCGCTTCGGCGTCAACCGGCACACGGTACGGCGGGCGCTTGGCGAACTGGCCGGCAAGGGCCTGGTGCGCACTGCGCAGGGCAGGGGGACCTTCGTCGAGCTTTCCCGGCTCGCCTATCCGATCGGTGAACGCACGCGTTTCAGCCAGAACATGGCGCAGGAAGGGCGCGAGCCCGGGGGCATCGTGCTGGAGGCCGTCGAAATCGAGGCCGATCCGCGTCTTGCCGGGCTGCTGGCCATAACGCCGGGCAGTCCGGTGCTGAAACTGCTGACCATGCGTTCGGCCGACGGCGTACCGATCGCCTTCGGCAACTCCTTCCTGCCGCTGCCGCGCTTTGCCGGTTTTGCCGATGCCTATCGGCGCTTCGGGGCCGTGACGCCGGCCTTGGCGGCCTGCGGCGTCGATGATTACAAGCGGATATCGACCCGTGTCGGAGCGCGCTTTGCCTCACCCGACGAAGCAGCCAGGCTCGATATTGCGGCCGGCCGCCCCGTCCTGACGGTGGAAGGCGTCAATATCGACGCCGACGGCGTGCCGATCCAAGCGATCTCCAGCCTGTTCGCCGCGGACCGTACCGAGATCGTGGTGCAGAGCTGATGACCCGATAGGCTTTTCCAGAATGCGAATGATCGATCAAATCGCCTCGTGGCACACCGCTTCGACCCGATTTCCGGCAGGGTCGATCAGAAAAGCTGCATAATAATGGTCGTGATAGTGCGTTCGTAATCCCGGAGCACCGTTCGCGCGGCCCCCGGACGCAAGGCCGGCGGCATAGAACGCATCGACTTGGGCGCGAGATGCGGCTTTGAAGCACCAATGCCGCTTGTTCTCTTCGATGTTCGATGCGTCGAGGTAGATAGCCAGGAATGTCGATTGCGTGTCGTTTGATCGACAGCGCTCGCCATAGCCGATGGCCTCGCTCCGGTCATAGACTTTGGGCGCCCCGAGGGCGCTCATGATTGCATCATAAAACGCCCGTGCCTGCTGAAGATCGGGAACGCCGATCGAGACATGGTCGAGAAGAAACATGATTTATACCTCGAATCAGCGAGTTACGGCGAGACGCCGGCTCAAGCCCAGGAGGATAAGGCCTATTATCCAAAAGTAAGGCGGTGTCCATGCGAATCCAGCGATGGGCCCGGTGCTTGCCATGGCTGGTGCACCGAGACCTCGTGAACGCCGCCGTTCAAACGGGTATTTCGATCAAAGGTCGGCATTGGTGGTAGCGGGGCCAAGCATGACGGGGCTACCCTTCGTTCGCTTCCCGGCGTGCCTAGCCGCGATAATCGTGCCTGTTTCCACGCGGATCCGTCACGACAGGGCCGTTCTCGCCATCATCGAGATAACAAGGTCCGATCGGCACCTTGCCGTGTCCGCCGGGGATGTCGAGCACATAGGTGGGCTGGCCGAGGCCGGTGAGACTTCCGCGCAATTGCCGCATCACCGCCTGGCCCTCGGCGATGGTGGTGCGGAAATGGCTCGTGCCCTTGGCGAGGTCGCCATGATGCAGGTAATAGGGCTTGATGCGCAGGCCGAGCAGCGCCCGGAAGAGGGCCGACAGCGCCTCGGCCGTGGCGTTGACGCCCTTGAGCAGGACGGTCTGGCTGACCATGGCGATCCCCGCCTTGACCAGCCGCGTACAGGCTTCCCGCGCGGCGGGCGTGAGTTCGCGCACATGGTTGGCGTGCAGGGCGACGAACACGCCCTTCGGGCTGTCGAGACTTTCGATGAGTTCGTCCGTGATCCGTTCGGGCGCCACCACCGGCACGCGGGTGTGAAAGCGGATCACGCCGACATGATCGATGGCCGACAGCGCCTTCACGATCCGGCCGATGCGCCGCGGCGATAACGCGAAGGGATCGCCGCCGGTGATGATGACCTCGAAGATGGCGGGGTTGCCGGCGATATAGGCCAGGGCAGCATCGAGTTCGCCGCCGGCGAGCATCTCGCCCTCCGGCCCTACCATCTCCCGGCGGAAGCAGAAACGGCAATAGACCGGGCAGACATGCAGTGGCTTGAGCAGGACGCGGTCGGGGTAGCGATGGACGATGCCTTTCACCGGCGAGAAGGCGTCATCCCCGATCGGGTCCGAGAGTTCGTCCGGGCTCGATATCAGTTCGTGGCCGGTCGGCACGAATTGGGCGGCAATGGGATCGTCCTGGGGGGAGCCAGCGATGAGATCCGTCATCGCTGGAGTGATTGCCACCGAAAAACGCCGCGCCACCTCTTCGATGTCGAGACGCTCGGCCGAAGAAATGAGCCCGCTGGCTTCCAGATCGGAAGCGCTCCGAAGGCTGGAATGCTTGTTCATTTCGATGCTCTTGCCATGATGCCGGCTGGATCGCCACGGCGAGGCAGCCCTTTAGCAGGCAATGGCTGGATATGCCAACCCGGGAGCAAACACGCGTTTCCGCTAAAAGGCGTTTTGCTCTGCAGCCTCGAACCCGATTTCGGAAGCGGATTCGAGGCCGCCGGTCATTGTTGTCGCATCTTTTTTGCTGAAATCGGCATCCGTTTTTCGGCGCGATGCTCTAGCGATAGCGATCGATCAAGTCTCGGGCGCAGGCGGCGGGCTGGGGCGGATCATTCTTCTCATGACCGTCGATCACGCCGATATCGCGCAACAAACGATCGGAGAGACCGCGCAACCTCTTCTTCGGCACCGTCCGCAGGTTTGTCGACCGTGACTTGTTCCTTTCCGCAGCGCTCTCCTGCAAACAAGCCTGCTCAATGTAGCCAATCTGCGCCATGGTCATGGTTCGACCGCCAGATCGGCAAGGTCCTCGGTGTTGTCGGCCCAATGGGCCGTCGTCGCCGATCCCTCATGCGGCGCGGGCTTGCAGGGGGCGATGTCATGGCAGGCGATCATCGTGGATGTCCCGTGGTTGAAAACGACCGGGACAGGCTAGGCGATTGAGCGACCTCGATGCTTCGGCTATGATCGTAGTATGAAAGACGGACCGATGATCGCCTCTGTCGCCGCCCTGATCGGCGACCCCGCCCGTGCCAACATGCTCACGGCGCTGATGGACGGGCGGGCCCTCACCGTGAGTGAACTGGCCGAGGCCGGAGGCATCAGTCTGCAGACAGCCAGCGGCCATCTCGCCAAGCTCGATGCCGCCGGCCTGCTTTCGGCGGAAAAACAAGGACGGCACCGCTATTTTCGCCTGTCGGGCCACGATGTCGCGCAGGTCCTGGAAGCCCTGATGGGGCTGGCCCAGCGCACCGGTGCGATAAGAGTGCGGACCGGCCCGCGCGACGAAGCCATGCGGGCGGCAAGGATCTGCTACGACCACCTGGCCGGGGCACGCGGTGTTGCCCTGCTGGACGGCTTCGTCTGCCAGGGCTTCATCAGCGGTGACGATAATCCCGTGGTGACGGCCACGGGCAGGGATTTCTTCGTCGGGTTGGGGCTCGACGTTCCGGCCATGGCCAGGAGCCGGAGACCCGTCTGCCGACGCTGCCTCGACTGGAGCGAACGCCGCAGCCATCTCGGCGGAGCCCTGGGCGCGAGGCTGCTCGACTGGGTGATCGAGCGCGACTGGGCCCGGCGCAAACAGGGGCGCGTGATCGCCTTCACGCCCGCCGGCGCGAAGGCGTTCGACGCGACCTTCGGCCTGGCGGAATAGGCCTCAGGGGCGCTGCGGCTGGCCGATGATCGCGAGCCGCAGGCGCGACGAAATCACGTCGATGACGGCGACGGTGACCAGGATCATGAAGATCAGCACGCCGAGCGGTGGCAGGTCGAGTACCCGCAGCAATTCGGCCAGATACTGGCCGACGCCGCCGGCCCCGACGATGCCGATGATGGTCGCCGAACGCACATTGGATTCGAAGAAATAGAGCACCTGGCTCGCCATCACCGGCAGGACCTGCGGGATCAGGGCGAAGCGGATGCGGTGGATCCGGTTGCCGCCCGTGGAGAGAACGCCCTCGCTTGCCTTGTTGTCGGTGGTCTCGATTGCCTCGGAGAACAGCTTGCCGAAGGCACCGAAGTCCACGCAGATGATGGCGAGCACGCCGGCGAAGGGACCGAGGCCGACGACGCCGACCCAGACCAGCGCCCAGATCAGCGCGTCGACGGAACGGATCACATCGAGACCGCGGCGCACAGCGAACCGGACGAAGACATTGGGAATGACGTTGCGGGCCGCCAGGAAGGCCACAGGCGCGGCCAGCACGGCCGCGGTGAGCGTGCCGGCGAAGGCGATGGCGAGCGTTTCGGCGAGGGCTTCGACGAAGAACCAGAATTTGCCTTCGTCATTGGGCGGGAACATCTGCACCACGAAGGTGCCGAGCCGCGAAAGGCCGCTGAAGAACCGATCCGGCGTGACTTCGAGCCGGATCATGGCGACGACGGCAAGGGCGAGCAGGACGGCGATCACGCCGCCCGCCAGGAAACGCGTCCGCCAGGAGGTTTCGAAATGGACGCGATGGCGGGCCGCCACGGAGGCGAGTTTTTCAGGGCCGAGCGGGGCGAACGGACCCGCCGGACGCGGTGCCGGGCCGTTGATGCGATTGTTCATGGCATCGCCTTGTTCAATGGAGTGCCTCTTGGCCGATCAGGCGGTGGCGCAGCTTCTCGGTGGCGAAATCGATGATGAAGACGGTGACGATGATCATCAAAAGAATGGCGCTGACATCGGCATAGGCGAAGGTGCGGATCGCCACCAGGAGCTCCTGGCCGATGCCGCCGACGCCGATGAAGCCCATGACGCCGGCCTCTCTGACATTGATTTCGAAGCGGAGCAGGGAATAGGAGGCGAAGTTGGGCAGGGTCTGGGGCAGCACCGCAAAGCGTATGCTTTCCAGCCAGGAACCGCCGGTGGCGACTGTGCCCTCGACAGGCTTCATGTCGACATTCTCGACCACTTCGGCAAACAGCTTGCCGAGCGCACCCATGGTGTGGATGGCAAGTGCCAGGGCGCCGGCCATCGGCCCGGACTTGAAGGCGATCAGGAAGATCATGGCAAAGACGATGGTGGGAACCGTACGGCAGAATTCGAGCCAACGGCGCACCACGGCGCGCAGAAGCCGGCTACGCGTCAGGTTTGCAGCCGCCATGAAACACAGGACGAAGGCGCCGAGCACGCCGAGCAGCGTGCCGAGATAGGCGACGAGCAGCGTGTCGCCGAGCAGCACCAGCCATTTGCCGAAACCCCAATACCACTCCCTGACATCGCCGAGGAAGTTGCCGAGACTGAGGGGAGGGGCAATGCGGCTGAAGAAGGAGGTGAAGTTGCCGATATGCGTCCACAGGAAACCCGGCCGGACCGAGGCCACATGCGCCGACAGGGCGTAGAGGGCGATGCCGACAGCGACGGCGAGCCAGATCCGCCGCTTCTTGGCGGCAATGGTTGCCTGATAGGCCTTCAGCAAGGCCCGGGCCTGCGCTTCCGGCAGGCTATTGATAGCCGGCAATATTATATCCTCCTGCCAAGTCGAGCGAGCGCGGTCCAAGGCGAAATCCGTCTGCGCAAAGGGCGCGCACCTTGCGGTACGCGCCCTTTCTTTCGGTCGTGCCTGGCTTTACTGGGTCTTGCGGAGCGCGTCGTTGAACTTCACCATGTCGACGATCGGCTGATATTCCTTGGCGCTGATCGCCGTGAGTTCGAGATCCTTGCCATCGGAAAGCTTGTCGAAATTGGCCTTGTCGTTCTTGGCGTAGTCGATCAGCGCGGCGCCGATCTTCTTCTTCAGATCGTCGGGCAGCGAGGCGAGCACCGTATAGGGGCCTTCAGGCAGGAAGGGCGTCTTGTAGATGACACGGAAATCGGCCTTGGTCATCGCGGTGCCGTCATCCTTCTTGAGGATGCCGCGGCTGAGCATGCGGGTCAGGTTGGAATCGTCTTCCGAGTTCCAGCTGTTCGCAGCAGCGTCGGCGGTACCCTGGGCGAGGGCCAGCACGGCGTTGTCGTGGCTACCGGCGAAGACGACGGAGGAGAAGAACTTGTCCACGTCGATGCCCTGGCTGTGCAGGCCGAAGCGCGGCGCATTGTTGCCGGAGGTCGAGTTCGGGTCGACGAGGGCGAGCTTCTTGCCCTTGAGGTCCTCGATGGTCTTGTAGGGGCTGTCGGCCTTCACATAGATCACCGAGTAGTAGCCGGTGAGGCCATTGTTATGGCGCGGCACGGCGACCGGCTCGGTGGCGACGCCGGTGATGATGGCGCGGGCATAGGAGGCCGGGCCGTACCAGGCGATCTGGGCAAAGCCGGCGCGCTGGGCTTCGATCACGGCGGCGTAGTCGTTGGCGATGTTGAGCTTGACCGGCACGCCGACCTGCTTGGCGATGTAGTCGGCCAGCGGCTGGTAGCGGTCATTGGTGGTGGAGGCGTTCTCGGCCGGAATGACGGCGAGCGTCAATTCGGGATACTGGGCCTTCCAGTCCTCGGCCTGGGCAGTACCGGCGGCAAAGCTCATGGCTGCTGCGGCAAGGCCGAGCAGCGTGCGGCGCGAAAGCATAGGTCTCTCCTGTCGGAAATATCGTGTTCTTGTGGCTCTTGAAGATGCGCAGCCGGCCTGTCAGGCCGCGACGCTGGCAGGGCGAGCCAAGCCTGCCGAATTTGTACCGCCTGCCCATTTGGTGTCGGCATCGGCGTCCATCACTTCGCCGGCCTCCAGGCCGTAGAGGTCGCGGGCCGCATCTGTCGTCAGCGCCGCGGGGGCGCCGTCGAACACCACCCGACCGGCGGACATGCCGATCAGGCGGTCGCAATAGCCGCGGGCGAGATCGAGCGAATGGAGATTGCAGATGACGGTGATGCCGAAATGCTTGTTGATGCGTAAGAGCGCATCCATCACCACCTTGGTATTGCGCGGGTCGAGCGAGGCGATCGGCTCGTCCGCCAGGATGATCGAAGGTTCCTGCACCAGGGCGCGGGCGATCGCCACGCGCTGCTGCTGACCGCCGGACAGGCTGTCGGCACGCTGGCCGGCAAGATTGGCGATGTCGAACTGCTCCAGCGCGGCGAGCGCCATGGCCTTGTCCTCGAGGCCCCACAGCTGCAGCACGGCGCTGGCGGTCGAGACCTTGTTAAGGCGGCCCATCAGCACATTGGTGAGCACGTCGAGGCGGCCGATGAGGTTGAACTGCTGGAAGATCATGGCGCAGCGCGCGCGCCAGTCCCGCAGGGCCTGTCCGCGCAGGGCCGTGACATCGACGCCATCGAAGGAGATCGTACCCTCGCTCGGGTCGACAAGGCGGTTCAGCATGCGCAGCAATGTCGACTTGCCGGCCCCTGAGCGCCCGATCACACCGATGAAGGCGCCGGGCGCAATTTCCAGATTCACATCGGCGACAGCCGTCTTGCCGCCAAAGCGCCTGGAAACTCCTTTGATCGCCAGCATGAACAGATCCCTTCTCGTGCAGGTTTCCGGAGTCGGTAACGCCGGGCCATTACAGAGGGATGGCAGTTCAATGATGTTTCGGTGACGATCCACCGCCGATGTCGCCGGCAATTGCGACAGGCCGGGCGCTCCGGCCGGTTCTTGTCATGGCGTTGTCGCAGGAGAATGGGAAGTACGAGCCTTTCCGACCGGTGAATTGCCTTGCCTAAGCTCAGCCCCACGCCTCTCATCGACCCGACGGCTTCGGTTTCAGCGAGCCGGCTCGGGCGCTACACCGAGGTGGGACCGCGGACCAGCCTGATTGAAGTCGAACTCGGCGATTATTCCTATGTCGTCAACGATGCGGACATCGCCTACAGCCATGTCGGCCGTTTCGTCTCGATCGCGGCCCATACGCGCATCAATCCGGGCAATCACCCGATGGACCGGGCAAGCCAAAGCCATTTCAGCTATCGCGCCTCGGCCTATTTCGAAGGCGAGAGCGACGAGAGCGACTTCTTCGCTTGGCGTAGGGAACATGATGTCCATATCGGCCATGATGTCTGGATCGGGCATGGTGCGATCGTGCTGCCAGGACGTCGTATCGGCATCGGCGCCGTGGTGGGTGCTGGCGCCGTGGTCACCCGCGACGTCGAGGCCTATACCATCGTCGCCGGCAATCCGGCGCGGCCGATTCGTCGGCGCTTCGACGACGCGATTGCCGATCGCCTGCAGGCCCTGGCCTGGTGGGACTGGTCGCATGAAGCGCTGCGGGCCGCCCTGCCGGACTTCCGCAAGCTCCCGGTCGAGGCTTTCCTCGACAAATATCAGGCTCTTGCCGTTGAGGGCCTAATCGGTCCATCCTGAGGGCATGGCTGATACCCTCCATTTCGAAGATTTCCCGGTCGGCGAGATCGCCACTTATGGCTCGTACAGGCTGACGCGTGAGGCCATCCTCGCCTTCGCCAGGGAATATGACCCCCAGCCGTTTCATCTCGATGATGAGGCGGCAAAAAGCACCATGCTGGGCGGGCTTGCGGCTTCCGGCTGGCATGCCTGCTGCATCTTGATGCGGCTCAATTGCGATGGCTTCATGCTCAACTCCACCTCGATGGGCGCCCCCGGCATCGACGAGGTTAAGTGGCTGGCGCCGCTACGCCCGGATGTCACGCTGAGCGTTCGCCGTACGACGTTGGAGGCGCGGGCTTCCAGAAGCCGCCCCGAAATGGGCCTGGTGAAGTTTCTGTTCGAACTTGTGGCGGACGGCAAGACGGTGGTGACCACCCAGACCGGTTCCATCATGTTCGGCCGGAGGCAGGCGGCATGAAATATTTCGAGGATCTTGCCATCGGGGATACCGACGAGATCGGCGCTTTCACCTTTTCGGCCGAGAATATCAAGCGCTTTGCGACCCTCTACGATCCCCAGCCCTTTCATGTCGACGAGGCTGCGGCGGAGGCCAGCCATTTTGGTGGCCTGGTGGCGTCGGGCTGGCAGGTTGCGGCGGTCTGGATGAAGCTCCTGGTGGCGCATCAGGAAGTCGAGATCGCGCGGGCGCGCCAGCTCGGTAAGCCGGTGGTGAAGCTCGGCCCGTCGCCGGGCTTTCGCAACATGGTCTGGGCCAAGCCGGTGCGCGCCGGCGATACGCTGCGCTATAGCGTGGAGATCACGGGCAAGAAGGAGAGCGCTTCCCGCCCCGAATGGGGCATCGTCTCCATGCAGAGCTCGGCGCTCAACCAGCATGGCGAGCAGGCGTTCCGCTTCGAGGGCACTGTCTTCTGGGAAAGGCGTGGATGAGGCGCCTCGGTGTACGGGTCGTCAATCCGCACTGAAGGACCTGGAGCCATCAACCTGGTCGCATAGTTGCTCGAGCCCTATCGATCGGGCTAAGTAGACGTGCCTTAGCCAGGCCGGGAGGCAAGACTTGGCGAGGCGATCAGCTGGGGCTCTGAAAGGAGCAGAGGGGTTTCTCCCGTCCTCCCAGCACCAGCGCCAAGACATGGCGCGATCAGGAGATCGGCTTGCCCGGTCTCCGTGCCAATTCCGCATAGAACGCGTAGCCGCGGTAGAGGTCCCTGGTCCGGAGCTGCAAGCCCTCGCGGCTTGCAAGATCCGCCAGTGCTGCGGGCAGTGCGGCGATCGGATGGACGTGGAAGCGCGCCAGCCAGGCAAAGAGCACCCGCTTGAACCAGCTCGGCAGGCCGCCCTGCTGGCCGAAATCCACGATGAGGAGGCGACCGCCCGGTTCCAGGGCTGCAACGGCCCGTTCCAGCACGGCGCGCCAATCCGGGATCATCGACAGCGTGTAGGAGATATAGATGCGCTCGAACCCCTTGCGCCCGAACTGTTCGGGCGAGAAACGGGTGGCATCGGCCTGAGCCACGCTGACACGGGCCAGGCCATTGCGGTCCAGCGAGTGTCGAGCCGTTTCGAGCATCGCCGTCGAGATGTCGAAACCGTTGAGCGCCGTGGCGGGATAGCGCCGGGCCACGGCGATGAGGTTGCGGCCGGTGCCGCATCCGATTTCGAGAATGGTTTCACCCGCTGCCGGCTTGAGCGAGGCGATCAGGTGGTCCCGCCCGAGCAGGTAATATTTGCGCGTGAGATCATAGATGTAGCGCTGGTGGCGATAGATCCGGTTCATCGCCGCCGCGGCGTCGCCTGCCTGCATCTGGATGCTCAATGGAGGGCTCGCAGCTCGTAGAGATGGAAGCCGCCATAGATGGCGGAGCGGTCGCGCGCGGTCCAGGCCCGGCAGCGCTCGCGGTCGTAGGACCAGCGCGCCAAAAGGTCGGCGGGAATTCGGCCTGGCAGCAGGCTTTCCTCGGCGGCGGTGCGGAAGATCACGCGGGCGCCGGGGCGAGCCGTCCGGGTGATCTCGCTCCACAGCTTGGTGAGGATGACATCGGTCATCCAGTCCTGGGCATCGAGCAGCACATAGGCGTCGAGGCTGGCTGCCGGCTGGGCCTTGAGGTGGTCGATCAAATTGACGTGGCGGACATCGATGCGATCGGCCCGATCGCGCACGGCCTCGTAGGCCGTCTGCTCGAGATAGGGTGGCACCGGCCCGTCGCCATCGGGTTTGTAGCCGCGACCGAAGGCCTGCCAGGCGAAATAATTGTCCTTGAGGTCGAAATCGCAGGCGAGGCGTTCCAGCCGCTCGCGCAGCACGTCGGCAATGCCTTCCCCGTCTGCGGCCGCCCCGGCCAGGGCGTCATATTGCTCGGGCGGAATGCCCAGGCCATAGAGCGAGGCCCGCCGGCGGGTGAGCCATTTGATATGGGGGCGATCGAACAGGGGCGCGATGCGCTCGTCGAAGACCCGGCGCTGCTCGGCGAGATCACGGGCGGCCAGGAGGTCGGCCGGATCGATGCGATGCAGCCGCCCGATCAGGTGTCCCAAGCCGATGAAACGGCCGAGCAGGCCGTAACGATAGAGATTCTTGCCGAAATAGCCGATGCGGCGGCGGCCAAGCAGGTCGCGCCCGTCCCAATAGGCCCGTGTCTCGGCGTCGAGATGGGAGCGCAGGGCTGTCTCGTAGATCGAAACATTGCGGCGCTGGTGGGCACGTGCGAAGAAGTCGTAGAAGGCGGCATGATCGGGCAGGTGCCGGGCGGCCGCGATCTTCAGGCGGTTGAGGGCGATATGGTGGCGGTTGAGGTCGACCGCGGTGATCGCAGCCGGGCCAGCCTTGAGATAGCTCATCACATTGCAGCCGCCGGAGGCGATGGCAACCAGTCGGTCGTCGGATTTGAGAGCCAGCGCCTCCATGTCGATCTCGGGATCTTCCCAGATCTGGGCATAGACGAGGCCACTGAAAGCCAAGGTGAAGAGCCGGTCCTGCATGCCGCGCAGCGACAATAGCCGGTGATGTTCCACGGCCTGCTTCACATGGCCCTGGCTCTTGGCTGGCGCCTGTGTCCCGATGCTGTTCACATCCGTCATGCCCATCCGCTCCTTCGCCGAATCCGGGTTGTGCGATGGGATTCGCGGATAAGACCAAGCGATGACGGGGGGATGACAAGGGGCCGCCAAAGCGACGCGCAGGCGACAGGTCCTCAGGCCGTACCTGTTGCCTCCACACGTTCCTTGCCGAGTGCAGCCGCCATAAGCGTGCGAGTATAGGCTTCGCGCGGTGCATCGAAGATCTGGGCGGTGGGGCCCTCCTCGACGATGCGCCCTTCCTTCATCACGACGACATAGTCGGACAGCGCGCGTACCACCGACAGATCATGGCTGATGAACAGATAGGACAAGCTGTGGGAGGCCTGCAGCTCGCGCAGCAGCTCGACGATCTGTTTTTGCACCGAGCGGTCGAGCGCCGAGGTCGGCTCGTCGAGCACCACCACCTTGGGCTTTAGGATCATGGCGCGCGCAATGGCGATGCGCTGGCGCTGGCCGCCCGAGAATTCGTGCGGATAGCGGTTGCGGGCGGTGGGATCGAGGCCAACCTCGGTCAAGGCCTGGATGGCTCTGATGTCGCGATCGGCAGCCGACAGATTCGGCTCATGCACCCTCAGGCCCTCGGTGATGATGGATCCCACGGACATGCGGGGGGAAAGCGAACCGTAGGGATCCTGGAACACCAATTGCAGGGCGCGTCGCAGCGGACGCATCTCGAGCACGCTTGCCCGCGAGATGTCCCGACCGTCGAAGCGGATGTTGCCTTCGCCGGTATTCAGCCGCAGCAGGGCGCGGCCCAGGGTCGACTTGCCCGACCCCGATTCACCCACGATTCCGATGGTCTGCCCCTGCTGCAGGCGCACGGAAACATCGTCCACCGCCTTCAGATCCATCGCCTTGTGGCCGCCGAACAGGCTGCCGCTGAGATGATAGGTGACGCGGATGTTGCGGCCCTCGAGCAGCACGGGAGCATCGGGACGCGGCGGATCCTTGTGGCCCGACGGTTCGGCCGCCAGCAGCATCTTGGTGTAGTCATGCCGGGGATTGTCGAAGACCTCCTGCGTGGTGCCGGTCTCCACCACTTCGCCACGGCGCATGACATAGACGCGATCGGCAAAACGCCGGACGATGTTGAGATCGTGGCTGATGAAGACGATGGACATGCCCAGGCGCTGCCGGAGATCGGCGAGCAGGGACAGGATCTGCGCCTGCACCGTGACGTCGAGGGCGGTGGTCGGCTCGTCGGCGATCAACAGATCGGGATCGTTGGCGAGCGCCATGGCGATCATCACACGCTGGCGCTGGCCTCCCGACATCTCATGGGGATAGGCATCCACCCGCCGCTCGGGATGGGGAATGCCCACGAGCTTGAACAGCTCCACTGCCTTCTTGCGGGCTTGCTTATAGCTGCCGCCGCGATGATGGACGATCGGCTCGGCTACCTGGCGCCCGACCTTGTAAAGCGGGTCGAGCGAGGTCATCGGTTCCTGGAAGATCATGGTGATCTTGTCGCCGCGTACCTTGTTGAGCTCCTTCGCCGGCAGGCCGAGCAATTCCCTGCCGCGATATTTGGCCGATCCCCGGACCTGGCCGTTGCCGGCCAGCAGGCCCATCAATGCCATCATGGTCTGGCTCTTGCCCGAGCCGGATTCGCCCACAATGGCGACGGTCTCGCCTCTGCTGACCTTGAGGTCGATGCCCTTGACCGCCTTGACCGTACCGTCGGGGGTGCTGAAGTCGACCTCCAGGCCGCTGACGTCGAGGAGGATGTCTTTCGTAGCCTGATCCACAGGTGTCTGTTGCATCGGTCTTCCCTTAAGCAAAATGCGGCTAAGCCGAACCGTCCCCGCGTTTTAACGTATTGATATCGGTAGTATT
The DNA here is from genome assembly GCF_057073705.1 of Labrys sp. E2SS-1L. Taxonomy (NCBI): domain Bacteria; kingdom Pseudomonadati; phylum Pseudomonadota; class Alphaproteobacteria; order Hyphomicrobiales; family Xanthobacteraceae; genus Labrys; species Labrys sp. E2SS-1L. The sequence goes on from NZ_CP172712.1 coordinate 2,390,384, forward strand.
TTGCGGTTCAAAGCGCCTCCGTCTGAAAGAAAAACGCTCTAGCGATCTTTGGGGTCGAAGGCGTCGCGCAGGCCGTCGCCGATGAAATTGAGGCAGAACAGGGTGGTGACCAGGAAGATGGCCGGACAGATCAGCAGGTAGGGGGCCGCCTCCATGGAATCGGCGCCTTCCTTGATCAGCGCTCCCCAACTGGTGAGCGGTGCCTGTACACCGAGCCCGAGGAAGGAAAGGAAGCTTTCGAGCAGGATGATGCGGGGAATGCGCACCGTCAGGAACACCAGCACCGGGCTCAGCGTGTTGGGAATGATGTGGCGGCGGATCACCGCCCCCTCGCTGAGCCCCAGGGCATGGGCTGCCGAGATGAAGTCGCGCCGTTTCAGGGACAGGGTCTGGCCCCGCACGATGCGGGCCATGTCGAGCCATTCGATGGCGCCGATGGCGACGAAGATCAGCCAGAAATCGCGCCCGAACGAAGCCACCAGCAGGATGACGAAGAACATGAACGGGAGCGAATAGAGGATCTCCACGAAGCGCATCATCAGATTGTCGGCACGCCCGCCAATATAGCCCGACACGGCGCCGTAGGTGACGCCGATGACCAAGCTGACCAGGCTGGCGAGCAGGCCGACGAGCAGCGAGACCTGGCCGCCAATCATGATACGGGTCATGAGATCGCGGCCATTGCCATCGGTGCCGAGCAGGAAATACTGGCCATTGATGTCACCCTGCATGACGACCGTGCGGCCGTCGTCCCTGATATCGGTGACCTTGGTGTTGCGGAATTCGTCGATGCGGTCGACATAGCGGGTGGCGCGCGGATCGATCGCCCGGCTCGACGTCAATGTGGCCGTGAACTGGGTGCCCGAGGTCTCGAAGGATTGGACCTGCAGACGGGCCTGTGAAGCCGCGCGCTTCATGGCCTCCTCGAGCGTCGCGTGCTTGGGATAGGGCGAGAGGCTGGGGGGAACCTTGACGTAGGACCCATAGACCTGGTCGTAGCCGTGGGGGGAAAAGAACGGTCCCAGCACGGAAAAGATCACGATGGCCGCGAACACGAACAGGCTGACCATGGCGGCCTTGTTGCGGCGCAGGCGCAGCCAGGCGAGTTCGAGCAGGCTGCGGCTGCGCGGGAGTGTGGCGGGTGCCAGGCTTGTTTCAGTCATGACGCACCCTCGGATCGAGCCAGGCATAGAGCAGGTCGACGATCAGGTTGAAGATGATGATGAAGACCGAAACCAGCACCACGGTCGCCATCACCAGCGTGTAGTCGCGGTTGAGGGCACCCTCGACGAAATCCTTGCCGACGCCGGGAATGCCGAACACCTTCTCGACCACGACCGAGCCCGTCAGCAGCGAGGCGGCGGCGGGAGCAAGATAGGTGACGATCGGCAGGATGCCGGCGCGCATGGCATGGGCGACGATGGTCAGCTTGGCGGGCAGGCCATAGGCCTTCGCCGTGCGGATGTGGTCGGCATGCAGGGCCTCCAGCATGGAGCCACGCATCAGGCGGGCAAAGGTCGCCAGTTCCGGCAGGGCCAGGGTGATCATCGGCAGGAGCAGATAGCGAAACGAACCGTCGCCCCAGCTGCCGGTCGGCAGCCAATGCAGGGTTTGTCCGAACAGGAGCGCGAGGACCGGCCCGATGACGAAATTGGGGATGGTGATGCCGATATTGCCGATCGCGGTCACGGCGACATCCACGATCGAATTCTGGCGCAGCGCAGCGGTCGTTCCGATCAGAATGCCGCCGACGACAGCAAGGAGCAGGGCCATGCTGCCCAGCTGCAGGGAGTAGGGCAGTTTCTGGAGGATGATTTCAGAGACCGTATAGTCGCGATAGACGTAACTGGGGCCAAAATCGCCGCGCAATACGTTCCAGATATAATTTAGATACTGTTTCCATACAGGGTCATCGAGATGATAGACGCGGTTCAAGTTGTCCATGATCTGCGGCGGCAGCGGCCGGGCGAGATTGAAGGGCCCGCCCGGTACCTGGCGCATCAGGAAAAAAGAAAGCGTGACGATCACGAACAGGGTCGGAATCGCGCTCGCCAGACGCTTCAGCACGAATGAAAGCATGACATCGCCTCGGATTGGCTGTCTGCGAAGCGTTCAGGCCCGTCATCTGCGAGGCAGGCACGCTTCTCCAGCCGCGGATGAGAGACAGGAGGATGGCCTCCTGCCATCACACACGCAGCAGCTCATTCCTTGGTGAGGAAACGCGTGCCGTGGTGGTTGGCGAGGTTGTCGTGCCAGCCCTTGACCTTCTTGGAAACCAGCCAGGGGTCGTTATAGACCAGCAGGGGCGTTACCGAGGCATCACGCAGCAGCATGGCTTCGGCGTCATGCAGGATCTGCATGCGCTTGGCGACGTCCCGCTCGGTGAAGGATTTGGCCATCAAGGCATCGAATTCGGGATTGTTGTAGTGGCCGTAGTTGAAGACCTTGTTGGTGGAGACACCCAGGGTCAGGAAATTCTCGGGATCGGCATAGTCGGCGACCCAGCCTGCCCGCGTGACGTCGAAACTATTGCCTTGCTGCAGATAGGAATAGTGCGACTTGAGATCGGAATTGAGCATGGTGACCTCGGCGCCGAGGCCCTTCCACATATCGGCGATCGCGGTGGCGACCTTCTTCCAGTTCTCGTTGGTGTTGTAGCGGATCTCGACCTTGAGCGGCTTGCCACCCGGGCCGTAGCCCGCTTCCTTCAAGAGTTCCTTGGCCTTGTCCTCGCGGTCGAGCTGAGGCGTGTCGGCGAAGTCGGCCTTGGCAGGCGTGTAGTTGGCGATACCCTCCGGGATCCAGCTATAGAGCGGCTGATAGACGCCGTTCAGCACGTCATTGGCCAGGAAGTCGCGGTCGATCGCCATGGCGAAGGCCCGTCGGACCCGGATGTCGTCGAAGGGCGGCTTGCGAGTGTCGAAGGCGTAATATTCGCTCGACGTCGATGGCGAGACGTGAACCTCGTCGCCGACCTTCTCCTGCAGGAATTTGCGCTGATCGGCCTGGAACTGATAGGCGAGGTCGAGTTCCCCGGCCAGGAAGCGGCGCTGGATGGCGGCCTGGTCCTCGCTTGGATAGGCGACGACGCGATCGATCTTCACATTTGCCGCGCCCCAGTAATTGGGGTTCTTGACGAAGGTGAGGTGATCGCCGGGTATCTGCTCGGTGACCGTATAGGCGCCGTTCGACACAAGCTTGCCCGCCTTGGCGAAATCGCGGCCATATTTCTCGACATTGGCCTTGTTCACCGGCACCACGCTTTGATGAGCAAGGAGTTCGGGGAAGAAGGGGACGGGGCTTTCGAGGGTGATTTCCAGCGTACCGGCATCGATGGCCTTGACGCCGAGCGTATCGATCGCTGCCTTGCCGGTGTTTATCGCCTGTGCGTTCTTGATCGGATAGGACAGGCTGGCATATTCGGCGGCTTCCTTGGGATCGAGATTGCGCCGGAAGCTGTAGACGAAATCCTCGGCCGTGACCGGGTCGCCGTTGGACCACTTGGCGCTGGGCCTCAATTTGAAGGTGTAGACCAGCCCGTCCGGCGAAACCGTCCAGCTTTCGGCGACGGCGGGACCCACCTTGCCGGCGCCGTCATAGGCAGTGAGACCTTCGTAGAGGTCGTCGATGATGAACTGCTCGATATTGGTGGTGGTGTGGATGGGATCGAGCGATTGAGGTTCGCCGCCCAGGCCTTTGTTCAACACGGTTTCGGCGGAAGCCGACAAGGCCGTGCCGCTGAGCAAGCCTACGGCGAGCAGGGCGCCGAACAAGCGCGTTTTCAAGGCTGCTGTCATCCTGATGTCCCCTCTGAAGCCAGTTGTTCCGGCTATTGGTTGAAGGCCGGCAGTAAAGGCCTTCGCATTCGCTACGGCAACCCGCGATTTTCGACGGGGAAAGGAAGGGTAGAGCTGCTCGGTCCGCGTGCAGGGGGATAGTATGTCGAAGGGTATAGTGATCGTCTGAAAATTGCGGGTGGCCGGGATGCGACGCAATATTCGCCATAACCGACCGCGCTTTATGTCCTGTGCATTGCGAAGACTGATGGGATGAAGGTCTGATTGAATTATGGGGATAAGCCGTGCACAACCTGGCCGCGTGTGACAGGGCAGGATGTGACGCCATGTCGGGCCAGGCAAAACGAAACCGCCGTGCGAATGGGCATATTCGCGCGGCGGTTTCGTGATGGCAATTCGAACTGATGAGAACGGGCTGGCTCAGTTGAACAGGCTGGAGACACTCTCTTCGGAGGCAGTGCGGCCGATGGCCTCGCCGATCAGCGGCGCGATCGAGATGACGCGGATGTTCTGGGCCACGCGTACCGCCTCGGTCGGCATGATCGAGTCCGTGATTACCAGTTCGCGCAGCTTGGAGGAGGCGATACGGGCCACTGCGCCGCCTGAGAGCACGCCGTGGGTGATATAGGCCAGCACGTCCTTGGCGCCGCGCTCCAAGAGGGCTTCGGCAGCATTCACCAGCGTGCCGCCGGAATCGATGATGTCGTCGATCAGGATGCAGGTACGGCCCTTGACGTCGCCGATCACGTTCATGACCTCGCTCTCGCCGGCGCGCTCGCGGCGCTTGTCGACGATGGCCAGGGGCGCATCGATGCGCTTGGCGAGGGCACGGGCGCGCACCACGCCGCCGACGTCGGGCGAGACCACCATGAGCTTGTCGAGCTCCATGCGGGCCTTGATGTCGCGCTCCATCACCGGAGCGGCAAACAGGTTGTCGGTGGGAATGTCGAAGAAGCCCTGGATCTGCCCGGCATGCAGGTCGAGGGTCAGCACACGGTCGGCACCGGCATGGGTGATCAGGTTGGCGACCAGCTTGGCCGAGATCGGCGTGCGGCCGGAAGCGCGGCGATCCTGCCTTGCATAGCCGAAATAGGGGATCACCGCCGTGATGCGCCGGGCCGAGGAGCGGCGCAGGGCATCGGTGATGATCAACAGCTCCATCAGATGGTCGTTGGTGGGAAAGGAGGTCGACTGGATCACGAAGACATCCGCGCCGCGGACATTTTCCTGGATCTCGACGAAGATCTCCATGTCCGCGAACCGCCGCACCGAGCACTTCGTCAGGGGGGTCTTCAGATAGGTCGCAATCGATTCGGCCAGTGCACGATTCGAATTGCCGGCGACGAGCTTGATCTCGCCCGAACCGTGGCCCCTGTCACCTGCCGCCATGAAGCCGGCTCCCGCTTTGAGAAAAATGCACCCGGCTCTTAGCAACTGACCGGCCCGCATACAATGGGGGCGTCACAAGGAGTTCACACTTGCATGGCTGGAATGCGTGCAGATTGGGATGATTTGCCGCTGTTCCGATGCCCAGCCGGGTCAACGCATCTGCAATCCGGCGTCGGCCCCGTTCAGCACTTCGCTGCCGTTCTCAGTGGTCAGGCTGGTCCGCCCCAGGCACATGGCGGTGCCGCTGTCGGAGTCCATCAGGATCATGTGGGCGAACATCACCATGCCCGCTTCCAACACCCAGTCATTGCCCTCGTAGAACATCGGCCGGTCCATCCAGGACGGCGTGAACTTGGCGCCGAGCGAATAGCCGCAGGCGGCGAGCCGGTGCTCCTCCAGCCCGTGCGAATCCATCACCCGGGCATGGGCGGCGAAGACATCGCCGGCCGTGCGTCCTGGCCGGATCTCGGCCTCGCAGGCGAGAAGGGCCTCATGGGCGGCGGTATAGAGTTCGCTGTGACGGGGGGAGACGTCCCCAATCGTGATCGTGCGCATCAGCGCCGCGTGGTAGTGGCGATAGACGCCGGCGAATTCCAGCGTGATCTGGTCGCGTTCGGCGAGCTTGCGGCGGCCGCTCTTGTAACGGCAGAGCAGGGCGTCGCGCCCCGAGCCGATGATGAATTCGTTGGCGGGATAGTCGCCGCCGGCCGAGAAGATGGCATTGTGCTGGGCCGCGAGGATGTCGCCCTCGTCGGCGCCGGGAAACACGGCGGCGATGCCGGCTGCATCGGCCGCGTCCGAGAGGCGCGCGGCCTCGCGCACATAGGCGATTTCTGCCGCCGACTTGACCGCCCTGAGATGGGCGACGACATCGGAAGCGTCGACCAGCTCGAAATCGCCGGCAAAAGCCGCCTCGAGCTTGCGGCCATTGGCATGGGTGAGGCCGTAGGAATCGAATTCCACGCCGATGCGGCCGCCCGTCACGCCGAGATCGCGGACCATGGCGAGGAGTTGCTGGGCCGGTGTCGCATCCCTGCGATCGGTCCAGATGCGGATGTCGGTGAGGTTGGAGGTGTGCTGGGCCTGGCGCAGATCCGCCGTGCGTGTGAGCAGCGCCATCGTGCCGTCGGCGCGCACCAGCAGGGACTGGAAGAAGCAGAAGCCGAAGGTATCGTAGCCGGTCAGCCAGTACATGCTCTCCTGGGCAAAGAGCAGCATGGCATCGAGTTTTTGCGTGGCCATCTCCGCCTGCAGGCGCTTCAGGCGCGTGGCGAACTCATCGGTCGAAAAATGTAACATGGCAGGTCCTGCCTCGAACCTCGTTCCCGATGCGTTTTGCGATTTGGTCGATTCACCAGGAATCGCAAAGACGCGTCAAACCAAAGAGTTAGAGCAAACAAACGTTCACGCCTGAACGCGCTTTGCTCTAGTGATCTGCCAGCGCGATCGCATGCAGCAGGCGGCCATAGTCTGGCTCCTTGCGATGGGTCACCCGCCGGTAGGAGAAGAAGCGCTCTTCGTCCTGATAGGTGCACAGCGCCATGTCCTCGAAGTGGCCGATGCCGGCCGCGGTGAGACGCATGGTGATATAGGCCGGCAGATCGAACATGGCATGCCCCGCATTGGGGCTCGGGCCGAAGAAGCGGGCATTGTCGGCAGCAGCCTCCAGGAATCGGGCCTTGAACTCCGGCCCGACCTCGTAGGCCGCCCGCGAGATCATGGGACCGAGCACCGCGACGATGTTGCCGCGTGTGGCGCCGAGGCCGACCATGGCGTCGAGCGTGGTTTCGAGCACACCGGTGAAGGCGCCCTTCCAGCCGGCATGAGCCGCGCCGATCACGCCGGCCTTGGCGTCTGCGAACAGGACGGGGCCGCAATCGGCGGTGGCGACAGCCAAGGCGAGGTTGCGCTCGCGCGTCACCATGGCGTCGACCTTGGGCGCGTGCTCGCGGGTCCAGGGCGCGGTGACGGTGACGACGTTGGGGGAATGCACCTGGTAGCAGGTGATGAAGCGATCGCGCGGCACGCCGAGGCTGTCGGCCATGCGGCCCCGGTTCTCGCGGACGTGATCGGGAACGTCGTCCGAGCCTGATCCACCGTTGAGCGAGGCATAGATGCCGTCCGACACGCCTCCCTGGCGCGTGAAGAAGCCGTGGCGGATGCCGGGCAGGTCGAGGGCGGCGTGCTGGAGCGCGATGGCGGGCGAATCGGTCATGGCGGCAGGATCGGGAGGAAGTGGAGGGATGTCAAACCGGCGCCCGGCGGGAAGCCGGGCCAGTCAGGATTCTGATACCGGCGATTTCGCGGCGGGAACCGTTGCGTTTTCAAGCCGTTGGTTCAAAGTGCCCTGGCATCCGGCCGCGGCCGGAGAAGATTTGTTGAATAGGTGCCCCATGAAGATCACGAAAACCTTGTCCGCATTTGCTTTGGCGGCCCTGCTGGCGCCTGCGGCGGCCGGTTCGGCCGAGGCGGCCGTCAGGACGGGAACGCTTACCTGCGACATCGGCGGTGGCATCGGCGTGGTGCTGGGATCGCGCAAGCCGGTGTCCTGCCGGTTCTCCGGCTTCAACGGCTACAGCGAACTCTATGACGGCACCATCACCAAGGTCGGCGTGGATGTCGGCTTCACCTTCGGCGGGCGTATGGTCTGGGCGGTCTTCGAGCCGTCCAACCGTCACGCGCCCCTGGGCGGCAACTATGCCGGCGTGTCGGCCGAGGCCAGCGCGGCGGTCGGCGTCGGGGCCAATGTCCTGCTCGGTGGCGGCAATGGCGGCGTGACGCTGCAGCCGATCTCGGTGCAGGGGCAGACCGGCCTCAACGCGTCGGCCGGCATCGGCAGCTTGCATATCCGCCCGGTCGCAGCGCCGGTGATCATCCAGACCGAGCGGGCCTACCGTCCCCGCCACAAGGCCCATCGCCATCACTACAAGGCGAAGAAGCATCGCAAGAGCTGCCGCTGCAAGGTGTGAGGCCTCGAGGAGCTGAGCGAAAATTGCGAAGCTCTCGCTAGCTTGCCATCACCCGGGCCTGCCTCGGTGATGGCAAGAACCATGCCTTTCTCAGCTGCGCTCGGTTCCCGGCGCCGAGACGGCCAGCACCTTGAACAGCGAACCCATGGCGCGCGGGGCGTCGTCGGTCAGGCGTTCGAGCGCCTTGGCGATCGCTTCTGCCTGTTCCGGCGTGGCATGGCGGCTGAGATTGGCAGCCATCGGGCGGATACCGAGTTCGTTGAGAAAATGGGCCTGCGTGGTGAGGATGTCGATCGCCAGATGCCGGTCGGCGGCGATGCGGGCCAGCGTCTCGAAGCAGACATGGGTGGTGAGGTCGGCCTCGCCGGGACGGGTCAGCGGATCGACGAAGGCATGGCCGGCCATGGCCTGCAGCGTGTCGCCGACGCCGAATTCGAGATGCCCGTAATCGATGATCAGGGCGGCGCCGCCGAAGCGGCCAAGGCGCGCAGAGAGGGCCGCCATCACCTGTGAACCGGCTTCCGGATATTCGACGATGGTGCCGTCGAGCGCGCCATCGGAAAGGGGAGGTGCCTGATTGGCCGGTACGGGCTCCGGGGCGAGCCCGAAGGCGAGTTCGTCATCGACCAGGCCGACCAATCTTTCATGCCAGCGCCCGCCCTGATGCACCAACTGGTGCACGGGCAGGGCATCGAAGAATTCGTTGGCGATGATGATCGATGGCCCCTCCGGCAGGCTGGCGATGTCGTCGTGCCAGGTCGGGCGGCGTCCCCCGAGGCTGTTCTCCAAGGTCTTGGCCTGGGCTTCGCGCAGGACGGGACTCGTCTCGACCAGATGGAGTGCGATGGCCTCGGCGAAGGTGGGCACGACCTTGCCGATCGCCCGCAAGGCGTCCGCCATCAGCGTGCCGCGTCCGGGCCCGAGTTCGAGCAGGTTGATCCGGGCGGGCGAGCCGAGGATCATCCAGCGATGGGCCGCCCACAGGCCGATGATCTCGCCGAACATCTGGCTGATCTCGGGAGCGGTGGTGAAATCCCCGGCGGCACCGAGCGGATCGCGCGTGATGTAGTAGCCGTGACGGGGATGGCCGAGCGCGAGCGTCATGTAGCGCGCCACGTCGATCGGCCCTTCCTGGCGGATCAGGTCCTTGATCTCGCGGGCGAGCGGGGTTTCGCTCATGCCGATTTCGGTGCGTCGGAGGCCTTGGGCGCCTCGGGACGGTGCATCAGGGCATACACCACCAGGCCAAGGCCGACCAGGACCATCGGCAGCGAATAGGCTTGTCCGACCGTCAGCACGTCCTGGATCCACCAGCCGTCCGGCTCGCGGTAGAGTTCGCTGAAGGAGCGGGCAGCGGCGTAGCCGATGCCGAACAGGCCGGCGATCAGGCCCGGCCGTTTCAAGGCACCGAAGCGCGTCATGATGGCAAACAGCACGAACAGCGCGAGGCCCTCCAGGGCAGCCTCGATCAACTGGCTCGGATAGCGCGGCGTCGGACCCTGCGGAAATATCGAGAACGGGCTCGATGGTGAGATCATGCCCCAGGACGACCCCCAGGCCGGGCGCCCCCATAGTTCGTCATTGATGAAATTGGCGATGCGGCCGAGAAACAGGCCGATCGGCGCCACGCAGGAGGCGATGTCGAGATAGGACAGGACCGGGATCTTGTTGAGCCAGGCAAACAGGATCACTGCAAGTGCCGCCCCCAGGAAACCGCCATGGAAGGCCATGCCGCCTTCCCAGACCTTGAGGATCTCGATCGGATTGGCGAGATAGTAATCGGGTTCGTAGAGCAGCATGCCGAGCCGTCCGCCGATCACCACGCCGAGCGTGACCCAGATCAGGAGGTCGTCGAATTGCAGTTTGGTGCCGGGCTGTACGAGCCAGAGCCTGGCGTTGCCGATCAGGCGGCGTCCATACCACCAGCCGCCGAGCAGGCCGAAAATATAGGCCAGCGCATACCAGCGTATGGCGAGCGGGCCGATATGGATCAGCACCGGATCGAAAGCGGGGACGATGAAATATTGCTCAGGCATGGGTGCCTTTTGGTGACTAGAGGTGACAGCGTCAAGGCAGAAGCTTCTAGGGCGTGTCGTCAGTTATGGTTTCGGGCTAGACGGGAGCGATTTTGACCTCATCTCGCTCGAAACCATAACTGACGACACGCCCTAGCGGGGCCGCACTTTTATCGAGGTCTGGCCCGTGCTATCGACGCCGCAAAGGAGTTTCGTGATGCCACAGCAATCCGGCCGTATCTATGACGAGTTCGCCAAATTGATGACCGACGCCGCCGGCGTCGCGCAGGGCGTGCGCCGGGAAGTCGACAGTGTCGTGCGCAGCCAGGCCGAACGCATCATGCGCGATCTCGACTATGTTCGACGCGATGAGTTCGATGCCGTGCGCGAGATGGCGATCAAGGCTCGCGACGAAAACGAACGCCTGGCGGCCCGTATCGCCGAACTCGAAGCCAAGCTTGCCGCGCGTTAAGCGCAAGATTGTCTCGCCGTGCGACAATAAGACCGGCGAAGAATGAGAGGCCTCCTTGTGGACGGCGGGAACGAATCCTTGCCGATTCAGCCCGAATGCCTGAACTCTCCCCACACAGGCTGCGTATCGATCGGTATTCGCAGCGCCAATGCGCCTCCTCGGAGGCGCCGGGAGTTGCAATGTCGGTAATCGAGCTCCAGAGCGAGCGGGCCGGTCATCCGGTTGATCTCGTCGAACATCTGGCGAGTCTTCATGACTGGGCCTTCGACAGACTCGGCGAAGACGAGATCTCCATCGTCGTGAAGGGGCATGGCTGCGACTATGCCGTCTCCTTCACCTGGATGGACGATATCGAGTCGCTGCATCTGGCCTGCTCCTTCGACGCCAAAATTCCCAAGCGCCGCCACGCCGATCTCCTGCAGACGATTGCGCTCGTCAACGAACAGCTGTGGGTCGGCCATTTCGACGTCTGGAATGCCGACCAGGTCATCATGTATCGCCATGCCCTGTTCCTGGCCGGCGGCGCCGAGGCCACGCCGCGCCAATGCGAAGCCCTGATCGAGATCGCGGTGGAAACCTGCGAACGTTATTTCCAGGCCTTCCAATTCGTGATCTGGGCCGGCAAGACCCCCAAGGAGGCGCTCGAAGCGGTGCTTTTCGAAACCGTGGGCGAAGCCTAGAGCGTTTTGTGATTTCCTGGAATCACCAAGAATCGCAAAGACGCGTCGAAACAATGAGTTAGAGAAAAGCAGCGGTTACGTGTAAACGCGCTTTGCTCTAGTATTCGGGGGCTTTCCGCGTCCTTGCGAGCGCAGCGAAGCAATCCGGCCCTCATAGGGTCTACACGGACATTCCTGGATTGATTCGCTGCGCTCGCAAGGACGAACCTTTTCCGGTGACCCATTGCAGCTGCGAAATAGGCGGCTGCCGAAGCCGGCTTCTTATTTGCAGGAGTTCTTCGCATGGCTGAAGCATTGGACATTGGCGGCAAGCTGCTGCTGCTGGGCGCCGGCAAGATGGGCGGGGCCATGCTGGAAGGATGGCTGAAGCTCGGCCTAGATCCGGCCCAGGTGGGGGTGATCGATCCGCATTTGCCGCCGGAGATTGCCGGAGACCTCACCGTAAAAGGTGTCGCGGTCAACCCGATGCTGGCGTCCTTCGGCACGCCGGCGGTGGTGCTCCTGGCGATCAAGCCGCAAATGATGGACGTCGCCATGGGTTCGGTCGCGCCCCTGTTCGGATCGGATACGCTGGCCGTCTCCATCATGGCAGGCAAGACCATTGCCAGCATCGCGGCATTGCTGCCGGCAGGCACGGCCATCGTGCGCGCCATGCCGAACACGCCGGCTGCCGTCGGCCGCGGTATCACCGCTGCCGTGCCGAATGCCTTCGTGACCGCCGATCAGGAACGGGCGGCCGACGCCTTGCTGCGGGCGACCGGCGCCGTGGAGTGGGTGGCGGATGAAAGCCACATCGATGCGGTGACGGCGGTTTCCGGCTCGGGGCCGGCCTATGTCTTCCATCTCGTCGAAGCCATGGCGGAGGCCGGAGCGGCGGCGGGCCTTCCGGCCGATCTCGCCATGCGGCTGGCGCGCGCCACCGTGGCGGGTTCCGGCGAATTGCTGCACCAGTCCGACCTGCAGGCCGCCACGCTGCGGCAGAACGTCACCAGCCCGGGCGGCACCACTGCGGCGGCGCTCGAAGTGCTGATGGCTGAAAACGGCCTGACGGCATTGATGAAGCGGGCAGTGGAGGCCGCTCGCCGGCGCGCGGGCGAACTCGCGTCCTGAGGGCTGGTCTCCAGATCACGAAGGCCTCTTATGTCGAGAGCCAGGTCTGAAGACATGTCCCCCAGACGGCAACACCGAACTCCTGCGGCCAACGCGCCGCATTGATCCGGTTCGCAATCGGCCTATCTTTATCGGACGGGGCACACCGAAAAACGAGGTTCGAGCCATGGTTGCCAAGCCGAAAGCCGATAATGCCGTCGATCCGCGTCAGGCCGCTGTAGAGGCCTTGCTGTCGCTATGCGCCGACAATCCCTGGGGCGAGATCGGCCTGGCCGACATTGCCGACAAGGCGGGACTGTCTCTGTCGCAATTGCGCGGCCTCTACCCCTCCAAGGGGGCCATCCTCGCTGCCTATTCGCGCCAGGTCGACCAGAAGGTGCTCGATGGCATCGATGCGGGCATGGCCGAAGAGCCGGCCCGTGAGAGGCTGTTCGACATTCTGATGCGCCGTATCGACGTGCTCTCGCCGCACAAGACTGCCATCGCCAATATTTCCAGGGCCTTCGCGCTCGATCCGCTCGCCATGGCGGCCTGGAACCGTGTCGTCACCAATTCGATGCAATGGATGCTGACGGCCGCCGATATCGACGCCGATGGCCCGATGGGAGCCGTGCGGGCGCAGGGACTGGCGCTGGCTTGGGCTCGCATCGTCAAGGTCTGGCTGAAGGACGAGGACGAAGGCCTGGCCACGACGATGAAGGAAGTCGACCGGCAGCTTCGCTCGGGCGAACGCTGGATGGAGCGGGCCGACGATCTTTGCCAGATCTTCGCGCCGTTCCGCCGCATCGCCGAACGTTCTCATGAGCGCCGTGCCCGCATGCGCGAAAGGCTGCGCGAGCGTTTTCACGATTTCGCCGAGTCGCGCCGGCGAGGCAGGGATGATCGAGACGATGCGGAGGCGGTGTGAGTAACAGCAACGGGCAGCCGGCGGCGGAGATCGGCTTCGACGATTTCCTCAAGGTCGATATTCGCATCGGCACGGTGCTGGAGGCGGTGCCCCTGGAAGGGGCCCGCAAGCCGGCCTATCGCATGCGCATCGACTTCGGCGACGAGATCGGCATCAAGGCGTCGTCCGCTCAACTCACCGTGCTCTACAGGGCCAATGAGCTGGTCGGGCGCCAGGTGATGGCTGTGGTCAATTTCCCGCCGCGCCAGATCGGCAAGTTCATGTCGCAGGTGCTGACGCTGGGCTTTCCCGGCGCCGATGGTGCTGTCGTGCTGGCGACACCCGAACGCGGTGCCCCGAACGGCTCGCGACTGTTCTGAGAGCTGGGGAAAGTGCGGAGTGGCGACCTCCCGGTCGCCATACTCTTCATCCTGAATGGGGTTTTTGGCGATGTCGACCAGGAGGTCGACACTGCAGTAACATCAAGCCGCCTCCGCTTATCCGACTCTCTCGATCGCGATGGCGGTTGCCTCGCCGCCGCCGATGCACAGCGAGGCGACGCCGCGCTTGAGGTCGTTGCGGGCCAAAGCGTGCAGCAGGGTAACGATGAGGCGCGCCCCGGTGGCACCGATGGGATGGCCGAGAGCGCAGGCCCCGCCATGGATGTTGAGACGGTCGGCCGGGATGTCGAGGTCGTGGCGGGCCGCCATCGCGACTGCGGCGAAGGCCTCGTTGATTTCGAACAGGTCGACATCGCCGACGCGCCAGCCGGTACGTTCGAGCAGTTTTCGCATGGCCGGGATCGGCGCCGTGGTGAACCAGGCCGGATCCTGGCTGTGGGTGGCATGGCCCTTGATCTCGGCGAGCACGGGCAGGCCGTCGCGCTCGGCAATGGAGCGGCGGGTGAGGACGAGTGCGGCCGCGCCATCGGCATTGGCCGAGGAACTGGCGGCGGTGATGGTGCCGTCCTTGCGGAAGGCCGGCCTGAGCTGCGGGATCTTGTCGGGTGAAACCTTGAGCGGGTTCTCGTCGTCGGCAATCAACCTGGATCCGCCTTTGCCCGGCACCTCCACCGGTGCGATCTCGGCGGCGAAAGCACCGGTTTCGATCGCCTTGCGGGCGCGGGTCAGGGTCTCCACGGCATAGGCGTCCTGGTCGTCGCGGCTGAACTGATAGGCCTCAGCCGTCGCCTCGCCGAAATCGCCCATCGGGCGGCCGCCTTCATAGGCGTCCTCCAGGCCGTCGAGCATCATGTGGTCGAGAAGGCGGTCATGGCCCATGCGGTAGCCGCTGCGTGCCTTGGCCAGCAGATAAGGCGCATTCGACATCGACTCCATGCCGCCCGTCACCACGATGTCGGCGGAACCGGCGCGAAGGAGATCGTGGCCTAGCATGGTCGCCTTCATGCCGGAACCGCACACCTTGTTGACGGTCGTTGCGCCCGTGGCGTCGGGCAGTCCCGCCTGGCGGGCGGCCTGACGGGCCGGCGCCTGGCCAAGGCCGGCCGGAAGCACGCAGCCCAGCAAGACCTCGTCCACGCGATCAGCGGCGAGGTTCGCTCTTGCCAGGGCCGCTTTCACGACATGCGCTCCGAGCACGGGGGAGGGCAGGCTGGAGAGGTCACCCTGGAAACGCCCCAGCGGTGTGCGTGTGGCGGAGACGATGACGATGGGGTCGCTGCTGGACATGGCTCAATCCTCGCTGATGCTGCGGAGTACCTATTGCATGACGAGTGACATATTATATTATGATCATAATTTAAAGAGGAGAGTGGTCATGGATCTTTCGGAACGCATCGACCCGCGCAGGCTGGCTCTGCAGATGATCACGCCCCGGCGGCTTCCCCCGCGCCCTGTCACGGTTCCCGAAGGTGCTATCCCCTTCTCCGTAGAGCATGATGGCGCCGTCATCGCCGGTTGGCGCTGGGGTCAAGGCGAACCAGTGCTCCTCGTGCATGGCTGGGAAGCCTCCCATCTCGACATGCTCGCTTTCGTGGAACCCCTGCTCGCGCGCGGTCTCGGCGTGATCGCGGTCGACCTGCCGGCTCATGGCAGCTCCGAGGGCGTCTCGGCGACCATCCCACAGATGGCCAGGGCCGTGACCGCTGTCGGCAAGGCCTGTGGGCGCCTGCATGGCGTGATCGGCCATTCCGTCGGCGGGCCGGTCCTGACCGTCGCACTGGCCGGCGGGTTGGAGGCTGGGCGCGTGGTCCTGATTGCGTCACCCGCCAATTACGGCCGTCAGATGCGGGCGGCGGCAATGGCATTGGGGGTGGTCGACACCAGGGATCTCGCCCATATGGCCGACGAACTCATCCGCCTGGGTACCGAATTGCCGATCATGGACCTGCCCAGTTTTGCCGAGCGGTTGACGCAACCGGCTCTTCTCCTCCATTCCAGGGACGATCGCGTCGTCGCCATTGGCGAAGCGCGCGAAATTGCCAGATATTGGCGCGGATCAGGATTGATCGAGCTGGACGGGCTTGGTCATGGCCGCATTCTCAGCGATGCTGGTGTGATCGGCCAGACCGTCGATTTTCTGGCCGTGGATTTTCCGGCGGCGCGATCCGTGACAGGAGGCGAGGCTGTTCATGCGCTATGACAAGGGCCATAAGGATGCGACGCACCGGCAGATTCTCGAAACCGCCGCGTTGCGCCTGTTGCGGGATGGCATCGACGGCACCGGCATTGCGCCATTGATGGCCGATGCGGGGCTGACACATGGCGGCTTCTACAGCCATTTCGCCTCGAAGGATGCCTTGGTGCGGGAAGCCGTCGCCCATACGCTGACACAACGGCGTGGCAAGCTGCGCCGCTCCGCCGAGCGCGCCGATGACCCGATCGAAGGGCTGATCCGCTATTATCTGCGTCCTATCCACCGGGATATGCCCGACAAGGGCTGCGCCATCGCCGCGCTTTCCAGTGAGATCGCGCGCCAGTCCGAGACGACCCGGGCCGTCTTCACCGAGGAACTCTTCGGCAGCATCGGCGTGGTCGCGGACGCTCTGCCCGGTGGCGATGCCGAAATGCGCCGCAGCACCGCTACCGCCATCATGGCCCTGCTGGCTGGAACGCTTCAGCTCGCGCGCGTCGTCCCCAATCCCGAACAGTCCGACGCGATCCTGGAGGACGGCATCGAAGCGGCGCTGAAGCTGGCGCGTGGCACCTCCGGTGGCGGGAAAGTCAGTACAGACAAGTAGATCGGCCAGCGCCGGGCATCTGCCGATCTTTGATCGGCATCAGACCGGGATGCGCACATTCGCACGCAGTCCGCCCAATGGGCTGGTGGCGAGGGTAATGTCGCCGCCATGGAAGCGGGCGATGTCGCGGGCGATGGCGAGGCCGAGGCCTGTCCCGCCATGATCCTGGTTGCGGGCCTCGTCCAGCCGGAAGAAAGGCTTGAACACGTCCTCGCGGCTTTCTTCGGGCACGCCGGGGCCGTCATCGTCGACGGTGACGACGAGATAGCGTTGCTCGCGCACCCCGGTGATGACGATGGTCCTGGCGAAACGCTGGGCGTTGGATACCAGGTTCGTCAGGCAGCGTCGGAAGGCGTCCGGTCGCACCACCACGATGGGATCGCCCTGGAAGCTGACCCGGGCATCCTGGCCGTGGCGTATGGCATTGGCGCGCAGCTCCTCCAGCAGGGCGGCAATGTCGGTGGCTTCGGCCTGCTCCGCTGCGTCGCCGCGCGCAAAGGCGAGATAGGCCTCCAGCATACGGCTCATCTCGTCGACGTCCTTCTGCAGATCCTCATATTCGGGGCTGCTTTCGTCGAGCAGGGCCAAGGACAGCTTGAAGCGTGTCAGGATGGTGCGCATGTCGTGCGAGACGCCGTTGAGCATGGCGGTGCGCTGCTCGAAGGCGCGCTCGACGCGCCGGCGCATCTCGATGAAGGCACTCGCGGCCTGGCGCACTTCGCGAGCCCCGCGCGGGCGGAAGTTCTGGACATCGCGCCCCTTGCCGAAATCCTGCGCGGCATTGGCGAGCTGCTGGATCGGCCGGATCTGGTTGCGCAGGAAAAGGATCGCCACCGTGATCAGGATCAGCGAGGAGCCGAGCATCCAGAGCAGATAGATATAGGAGTTGGAGGCGAAGGTCTGGCTGCGACGGGCGAAGACGCGCAGCACGGCATCATCGAGCTTGACCCGGATCTCGACGAAATCCGAGCGGCCGACCGTATCGATCCAGAAGGGCAGGCCGATGCGCATGCGGATCTCGTCCGACAGCGCCTGGTCGAGAATGTCGAAGAAGGGCCGGGCACCGCGCGGCGGCAGATCCTCGAGGGGGCGGAACTCGATGCCGAGCGCGAGCTGCTTCTGGGCCACCAACTGGAGCAGGTCCGTCGTGCCTTTGTCATGGGGCATTTGCTGGTAGAGCTCGACGATCGCCGCGATGTCCTTGGTGGTGGCGGCCGACAGCCGCGCCGTCACGCCCTGCCAATATTTCTCCATGAACATGTAGGTGACGATGGCCTGCAGCAGCACCATCGGCGTGATGATGATCAGCAGCGAGCGGGCATAGAGGCCCTTGGGCATGCGGTCGCCCAGTGCCGACAGCACGCGCCCGGGGCCGGCGGCGAGTTCTCGCATCCGGGGCAACGCAATGCGGGCGGCCTCCGACGCCCGCGACAGGCCTTTGCGGAGCAGCGCTCCGGCAGATTGAAGGGCCGGCGGACGGGACTGCATCACATGTCGACCATCAGGCGGTATCCTGTGCCGCGCACCGTCTGCAGATAGACCGGATTGCCCGGATCCTTCTCGATCTTGCGGCGCAGGCGGTTCACCTGCACGTCGACCGTGCGCTCATTGGCGATGTCGGCGGCCGAACCGGCAAGCGCCAGCCGGTCCACCGTCTCGCGCGGGATCTCGACCAGCAGGCGCAGCATGTCGCGCTCGCGTTCGGTGATGCGAACCGTCTCGCCGCCTTGCTGGAGTTCGCCGCGCGAGACATGGAAGGTGAAGTCGCCGAAGGTGACGATGTCGCGCACCGGTTCCGCCGGTGTCGGAGCAACCGCCCGCTTCAGGATATTGTTGAGGCGCAACAGCAATTCGCGCGGTTCGAACGGCTTGGGCAAATAGTCGTCGGCGCCGATCTCCAGGCCCTTGATGCGATCATCCGGATCGCCGCGTGCCGTCAGCATCAGGATCGGCACGCTGGAGCCGGTGCGGATCCAGCGGGTCAGGTCGAAACCGTTCTCGCCTGGCATCATCACATCGACAATCATCAGATCGAAGGTGATCGCCTCGATGCGCTGCCGGGCGCTGGCCGCGTGTTCGGCCGTGGTCACGCGATAGCCGTGCTCGCCGAGATAGCGCGAGAGCAGCGTGCGGATGCGGTTGTCGTCGTCGACCAGCAGGATATGGGGGGCGTCGTCGGGAAGGACGGCAACCTTGTTCATCGTTTTTCACCCCGGATCTTGTCGCCTTTGGTGACGTTGCCGCTGATGAGCCGGGCGACTTCCGCCCGCCCGTCCGGATCGACCATGGCGAACAGGAAGCGTTGCGCCAGCTCGGGGCCGGTCAGCCCGGCTTCGGCGAGTGCTCGCGCGATGCGCTGGGATTGCGTCGTTGCCAGTTCGACGGCCAGTTGCTTGCCTTTCACCGTGGTGGTCAGCAAACGCTGCCGACGATCTTCCCTGCCTTCGCGCTGCAGGATGAAGCCCTGGTCGACCAGGTCCTTCAACACCCGGGCCAGCGACTGCTTGGTGATTTTCAGAATATCCAGCAATTCGGCGACAGTAAGATCGGGATTGCGGTCGACGAAATGCAGCACGCGATGGTGGGCCCGCCCAAAACCATAGGCTTCGAGGGCATGGTCGGGATCGGCAACGAAGTCGCGATAGGCGAAGAAGAAGAGTTCGATCAGCTCATAAAGCGGGGGCTCGCCCTGCTCGGTTTCCGAGCGTGGCGTGGAGGCAGGGGAGAACGAGAAATTTACGTCAGCCATATTGACATATTTTCGTCAGATCGTTACGCAAACCGGGCTCAGCGCGAAAGGATGTTCCGCCGGAGCGTTTCTCGATTTGGCAGAATTGCCAAGAATCGCAAAGACGCATCGAACCAAAGAGTTAGAGCAAAATAGCGTTTCCGTCTAAACGCGCTTTGCTCTGGAACGGGTGGATATCTCAACGCGCGAGGCGCGGTGCCGTTTCCGGCACGAAACATAAGGGGATTTGCCCCCCGACGCAAAAGCGACGGTTGCCATTATCCAGCCACGTCCCGAGCGAAAAAGACGCTCGCGGCGAACGGAACAGTTTCCGCAACTGCCCGCCAATGGCTATAACATTGCGGTTACCAAGCTGTCTTGCGCCCCGGTGAAATCGCCAGGGGATGCAGGGCTCCGCAAATGGAGCAAGTCGGCGTTTTGCCATTTGCTCCAACACGTTTTGCGATTCGACGGAAACGCCAGGAATCGCCGAGACGTGTCGAACCGAAGAGTAAGAGCAAGCAAGCGTTTTCGCCAAGACGCACTTTGCTCGAGGAAGCGCTAAGCGCTGGAGGATGTGTCATGTCGATGTTGCCCTTCGATCAACGCGATGGCTTTATCTGGCTGGATGGCCAGATGCTGGCCTGGGGCGATGCCAAGCTTCATGTTCTTTCGCATGGGCTGCACTATGGCGGTGCCGTCTTCGAGGGCGAGCGTTCCTATGGCGGCAAGATCTTCAAGTCCTCCGAGCATTCCGCACGCTTCAAGCGTTCTGCCGAGATTCTTGATTTCGCCATTCCCTATTCGGTCGAGGAACTCGATGCCGCCAAGCAGGCCGTGCTCGACAAGAACGGCCTGAAGGATGCTTATGTCAGGCCGGTGGCCTGGCGTGGCTCGGAAATGATGGCCGTGGCCGCCCAGCATGCCACCATCCACACCGCCATCGCCGTGTGGGAATGGCCGAGCATGTTCGACATGGCGACCAAGATGAAGGGTATTCGCCTCGACGTGGCCGAATATCGCCGGCCCGATCCGAAGACGGCACCTTCCTTGTCGAAGGCCGCCGGCCTCTACATGATCTGCACCATCTCCAAGCATCGTGCCGAGCGTCGCGGTTATGCCGATGCGCTGATGTATGACTGGCAGGGCCGTGTGGCCGAATGCACCGGTGCCAATGTCTTCTTCATCCAGGACGGCAAGATCCACACCCCGATCGCCGACTGCTTCCTGGACGGCATCACCCGCCGCACGGTGATCGATCTTGCCAAGGCCCGCGGTCTGGACGTGATCGAACGGCGCATCATGCCGGACGAACTCGGCAGCTTCAGCGAGTGCTTCCTCACCGGCACGGCAGCAGAGGTCACGCCGGTCAGCGAGATCCTCGAACATCGCTACACGCCCGGCACCATCACTCGCAGCCTGATCGAAGACTTCAATCAGGCGGTGCGCCCTGAGAGCCAGTCGGCTGCGGCCTGACGGAGCTGAGACCGGCGAGACGAAGCAAGGAGGCAGGCCGCGAGCCTGCCTTTTGCATTGAAAGCGCCCAAACAACGCTGCCTGTTGCCAGGACAACAGCGGGAACCCGGGCGCCATGCTGGGATGGATGAGGGGGCGGCCATGATGGGAGCGCGAGCGATGCGGGCAATTCGGTATCTGTCCCTTGGCATGGCGGCGGCGGTCATTTTCGCTGGCGCCTTTGCTCCGGCAGTAGGTCTTGCGCGCGACCGGTTGCAAACACTGCGTCTGGCGCCGCTTCGGATCATGTGCATCCGGGCGCCATGTCCCTGGGGCGAAATGGCGATCCAGCCGGTGGATGCGGCCGACTCGCCGCACCCGCTCTACCGAGGCCCGCTGCCCCGGCTGCAGGCAAGGCCCGCGGATGTCGCCGCGATCCGCCGTACTTGGCGCCAGCGGTCTTGTCTGATCGTCCGGGGACATCTGGACAGGGCCGGCGCCGGCCAGGGTGTGCTTTTGCAGGTATCGCGCGTCCTGAGGCGATGCTGATTGCTTTGTCTCACGAGGCGTCGACCAGCGCCATGGCTTCCGGCATGTAGCGCTCGCCGCTGACGCTGGCAGGCGGCATGGCTTCGTCGATGGCGGCAAGATCGGCTGCGGTGAGGGTGATTGTGGCCGCCGCCGCATTGTCCTCCAGATGAGGCAAGCGCCGGGCTCCAGGGATCGGCACGATGAAATCGCCCTGATGCAGTACCCAGGCCAGGGCGAGCTGGGCTGGGGTCACCCCCTTGCTCTCGGCGATGTGGCCAAACTTCGCCAGCAGGAGCCGGTTCGCCGCCATGTTGTCTTCCTGGAAGCGCGGCAGGGATTTGCGCCAGTCGTCTTCGGCGAGCGTGCTGTGATCGCGGATCGTGCCGGTCAGCAGGCCGCGGCCCAGCGGGCTGTAGGGCACGAAGCCGATGCCGAGTTCCCGGCAGACCGGCAACACCTCCGCCTCGACATCGCGGCTCCACAGCGAATATTCCGTCTGGACCGCGGCAATCGGATGGACGGCATGGGCGCGCCGGATGGTCGTTGCGCCGGCCTCCGACAGGCCGAGGGCCTTGACCTTGCCCTCTTTCACCAGGTCCGCCATGGCCCCGACCGTGTCCTCGATCGGCACGGCGGGATCGACACGATGCTGGTAGAATAGGTCGATGACCTCGATGCCGAGGCGGCGAAGCGAGGCCTCGGCAACGGCGCGCACATGTTCGGGACGGCTGTCCACACCGATGATACGGTCACGATCCTGGCCTTCCGGGGCAATGCGGAAACCGAATTTGGTCGCGATCACCACCTTGTTCCTGACCCCCTTCAACGCCTTGCCGACGAGCTCCTCATTGGTGAAGGGTCCGTAGACCTCGGCGGTATCGAAGAGGGTGATGCCGAGATCGATGGCGCGATGCAGCGTGCGGATGGCATCCGCCTCGGCCTGGCCGCCATAGGCAAAGCTCATGCCCATGCAGCCAAGGCCGATGGCGGAAACGCTGAGCTCGGTGCCGAGTTGGCGTGTCTTCATGATGTGGTCCTCCGTAATATCGGCGACCATGCACCTCATTGAGTTGTTCGATAATCCATGCTTTTTTAAATGGCTTGTTTTGTATAACTGAACAATGAAACGGACCGATCTCCCTGGCCTCGTCATCCTCTCGGCCATCGCCGAGCAGCGCAGCTTTCGTGCCGCGGCCCGCAAGCTCGGCATGTCGGTCTCGGCCGTCAGCCAGGCGATCACAGGTCTTGAAGAAAGTCTCGGCGTGCGGCTGCTGGCCCGCACGACCCGCAGCGTCGCGCCCACCGCTGCCGGGGAACGCTTGCTGGGGCACCTGCAGCCGGCGCTCGCTTCGATCGAGGAGGCGCTCGAACAGGCGAGCGCTTCGCAGGCGGACATCGCCGGGAAGCTGCGCTTCAGCGCGCCGCGCTCGGCCGTGCAGCATGTGCTGCTGCCGCTGGCCCTGCGTTTCATGCGCCGATATCCCGCGGTGAGCGTGGAAATCCTGGCCCAGGATGCCTTCACCGATATCGTGGCGTCGGGTTTCGACGCCGGCATACGGTTCGGCGAAAGCCTGCAGCAGGACATGATCGCCGTGCCGCTCGGCGGCCCGCTGCGCTTTGCCATCGTCGGTGCGCCCGGCTATCTCGATGGCCGGCACAGGCCGGAACTGCCCGCCGATCTCCACGATCACGATTGCATCCAGCGCCGCTTCACCGATGGCTCCCTCTATCGCTGGGAGCTCGAACGGGACGGCAAGGCCATCGAACTGGCAGTGACGGGCAGCCTCATCGTCAATGACGACGCCCTGATGCTCGATGCAGCTTTGGCGGGGCAGGGGCTGGCTCTGCTGATCGAGGGGCTCGTGGCGGAGGCGCTTGCCCAAGGCAGGCTCGTGCGCCTCATGGAGGATTGGTGCCCGGCCTTTCCGGGTCTCTTCCTCTACTATCCCAGCCGGCGCTTGATGCGTCCGGCCTTGCGCGCCTTCGTCGATTTCCTGAAGACGGAGGCGTAGTCGAAGCCGTTACAGCTTGGCGTAGTGCAGCACCGCCACGCCGCAGGGGAAGGGGCGGGCGTCGACCAGCTTGAGGCGCGTCGTCCTGTGCAACGCGCCGAGCACGGGCTTGCCATTACCGAGCAGGGCCGGATTGACGATAAAGTGGAATTCGTCGATCAGCCCGGCCTCGACCAGGGACGAGACCAGGATGGGGCCGCCATAGACGATGATGTCCTTGCCGGGCTCGCGCTTGAGGCGGTTGACCTCCTCGGCGAGACCCGATCTGGCAATTTCGGTATGGGTCCAGCGCGACTCCTTCAAAGTGCGGCTGAAGACGATCTTGCGCATGTCGCCGATCGCCCTGGCGAAACTTGACTGGGGGCTGGCGGAATCCTCCGCAACCGTCTGCCAGTGCTGGTGAAAGCCTTCCTCGGCCATCATCCGGCTGAGCAGGATGCAATCGGAGGACGCGGTCAGCGCCTCGTGATAGTGCCTGAGTTCTGTATCCCAGCCCCAGTCGGGCGCCCAGTTCCACACCATCCAGTCATTATTGCCATCCTGGCTCGAACTGAAACCATCGACGGAGATCTGCATTTCCAGCTTGAGTTTGCGCATGGCGTGGCCTCGCTGTGGGAAAGTTTCAGGGCGCCACCTCGGCCAGATAGGCTTCGAGCCTATCAAAGCTCTGGCTCCAGCCTTCGCCATGGCCGTCCCGCGAGGCGAGGGTAGTGAAGACGGCCTGGTGGAAACGCATCAAGGTCTGGCCGTCTTCCTCCTTGAAGGTGACGGTGACGATGGTCTCGGGGCCGGCATTGCCGTCGTCGTCCTCCCAGGCATGGGTGAAGACGAGGCGAGCCGGCGGTTCGACCGCCAGATAGGTGCCGCGAACCCAATGATCGCTGCCATCAGGCGCATGCAGACAAGTGCGATAGACACCACCCGGGCTGCAGTCGAACTTGTCCGAGGTCGCGGTGAAGCCCTTGGGGCCGGGCCAGCGCATCAGGTGCTGCGGCTCCGTCCAGGCCTTGAATACTAGATCGCGCGGCGCCTTGAACAGGCGGGTGATGACGAGTTCGTGTTCGCTGGCTGCCTGCGCGGCGTTGAGGGCGCTAGTCATGCTTGTCGTCCTTGTCGTTTCCGCGGGCCTGAAGGTCGGCGAGATAATCCTCAAGACGGTCGAAACTGTCGTCCCAGAAGCGGCGATAGTGCTGGACCCAGTCGAAGGCGTCCCGAAGCGGGCCCGGCTCGAGCCGGCAGGGTCGCCATTGCGCCGTCCGGCCACGGCTGATGAGCCCGGCCTTTTCCAGGACCTTGAGATGTTTGGAGATCGCCGGCTGGGTCAGCGTGAAGGGCTCCGACAGCTCCATGACGGTGGCTTCACCCTGGGACAGCCGGGCGAGAATGGCCCGGCGCGTCGGATCGGCCAGGGCCGAGAAGGTGTCGCTGAGATGGTCGGGCATCGTATATAGCCATCTAGTTAATTAACCTTATGGCTATATACGATTGTTGGCAAGAGAGGTCAAGCGGCAGATTCTATGTCGACTAAGGTGCTGAGACCCCTCATCCCCCTACCGGGACCTTCTCCCGCAAGGGGAGAAGGGGTGATGCACGACCTGAAAAGACCGCGTCCTGCCTCAGCCGGCTTTTGCCCGCAGCAGGCGCAGCGCGTTCATGGTGACCAGCACGGTCGCGCCGGTATCGGCGAGGATGGCCGGCCACAGGCCGGTGATGCCGGCAATGGTGGTGACCAGGAACACGGCCTTCAGGCCGAGCGCCATCGTGATGTTCTGATGGATGTTCGTCATGGTCCGGCGCGACAGCGAGACCATGCCGGCCACGTCGCTGACGCGCCCATGCAGCACGGCGGCATCGGCCGTCTCCAGGGCGACGTCGGTGCCGCCGCCCATGGCTATGCCGATATCGGCCGCCGCCAGCGCTGGCGCGTCATTGATGCCATCGCCGACCTTGGCCACCGTCAACCCCTGCGCCTTGAGCTCGTTGACGATGCGCTGCTTGTCCTGCGGCAGGAGTTCGGCATGCACTTCCAGCCCGAGCTTGCTGCCGATCGCCTGGGCCGTGCGGGCATTGTCGCCCGTGAGCATCAGGGTACGCACGCCGGCCGCACGCAGGGCCGAAAGCCCGGCGATGGCGTCCTCGCGCGGCTCGTCGCGCATGGCGATCAGCCCCGCAGGCACGCCGCCGGCCAGCAGGACCGAGACGGTTTTGCCATCCTGGTTGAAGGCTTCGATGCGCGTCACGATGTCCGCGGGAAGCGCCGTCTCGCTGGCCGCAGCCTTGGGCGAGCCGAGGAAGAGGGCGAGGCCATCGATGCTGCCGGTGACGCCCTTGCCGCCCAATGCCTTGGAGTCCCGGGCGACGGGGGCGAGGACGTTGCGTTCGGCCGCCTTGGCCAGGATGGCGGTGGCGAGCGGGTGGTTGGAACCGGCCTCCAGGGCCGCGGCAAGCCGCAGTACCTCGGCTTCCTCGCGGCCGAACGGCACGATGTCGGTCACCTTGGGCTTGCCCTCGGTGAGCGTGCCGGTCTTGTCGAAGGCGGCGGCGGTGATCTTGCCCACGGTCTCGAGCACGGCGCCGCCCTTCATCAGGAGACCACGGCGCGCACCGGCCGAGAGCGAGGCGGCGATGGCGGCCGGCGTCGAGATGACCAGGGCGCAGGGGCAGCCGATCAGGAGGATCGCCAGGCCCTTGTAGATCCACTCGTTCCAGGAAGCGCCGCCGAGGAGGGGAGGCAGGATGGCCACCAGGGCCGCGACCACCACCACGCCCGGGGTGTAATAGCGCGAGAAACGATCGATGAAGCGCTCGGTCGGCGCCTTGCTCTCCTGAGCTTCCTCGACGAGCTTGATCACCCGGGCAATGGTGTTGTCGGCAGCGCTGGCCGTCACGCGGATGCGCAGGGCGCCGTCGCCATTGACGGTGCCGGCGAAAACCGTGTCGGCGGTCTCCCTGCGCTTGGGCGTGCTTTCGCCGGTGACCGGCGCCTCATCGATGGCGCTCTCGCCCGAGACGATGACGCCGTCGGCGGGAATGCGGTCGCCCGGTCGCACCAGGATCACGGCGCCGACGGCAAGCGTTTCGGCCGGCACCTCCTTGGTGCGTCCTTCTTCTTCGAGAAGGGCGGTCTTGGGCACCAGGCTGGCAAGAGACTGGATGCTGGCGCGCGCCTTTCCGGCCGCGACGCCCTCCAGGAGCTCGCCGACCAGGAAGAGAAAGACCACGGCGGCGCCTTCCTCGGCCGCCCCGATGATCACCGCGCCCACGGCGGCGATGGTCATCAGCATCTCGATGGTGAAGGGCATGCCATAGCGAGCCGCCACGAAGGCGCGCCGCGCGATCGGAACGAGGCCGACCAGCATGGCGATGTCGAAGGCCCAGACCGCGATCGAAGGAAAGAGATGGCCGATGCCATAGGCGGCCACCAGCGCGACGCCGGCGGCAATGGTGAGCTGGCCCTTGCCCGAGCGCCACCAGGGACCGGAAGAAGGGCCGTGGTCATGGCCATGCAGGCCGGCGAGGGCAGGTGCCTCGCTTTGGGCGCCATGATCATGTTTGCCATGATCGTGTTTGCCGTGGTCGTGGCCGGCATGATCGTCATGGTCATCATGATCATCATGGTCGTGATCGTGGACGTGCCCCGCATGAGCATGGTCGTGACCGGAGCAGGCGCCGTGATCATGGTCGTGCTTATGATCGTGATCTGGCTTCGCTCCCACGGTCGTCGGCGCTGCGCTGGCCAGGGGAGAAACCTTGTAGCCGAGGCGACGGACCCTATCCTCGACCGCGCCGAGATCCTGGCCGTCGCCATGCTTGACCGTCATCGTGCCTGCCGTCACCGACACCGAGACGTCCTCCACGCCGGTGACGCCGCGCACGGCCTTGTCGATCTTGCTGGCGCAGGAGGCACAGTCCATGCCCTCCACGCGGTAACGGGTCTGGATCGCAGCGATAGCCATTTCGAGTCTCGCATTTCGAATGGGTTGCATCTTCTGCGAAGGCAACTACATCCTCTAGTGGCTAGAGGAGCAAGCGGAAAATGAAGCTTTCAGGCGTGGCGATCGGCGAGGCGGCCAAGCGCAGCGGCGTCAAGGTGCCGACCATCCGTTACTATGAGCAGGTGGGCCTGCTGCCGGCGCCGCCGCGCACCGACGGCAACCGGCGTCTCTATGAGGCAGCCGATGTGCGCAGGCTCGCCTTCATCCGTCATGCGCGCGAACTCGGCTTCGAGGTCGACGCGATCCGGACCCTGCTCGACCTGCAGGACAATCCCGGCCAGTCCTGCGCGGCGGCCGACGCCATTGCCCAGGCTCGCCTGGTCGAAGTGGAACAGCGCATTGCCAGCCTGCAGGCGCTGAAAATTGAGTTGCAGCGCATGGCGGAAGGCTGCCGCCATGGCCGCGTCGACGAATGCCGCGTGATCGAGATCCTGGCCGATCACGACAAATGCCTGCATGGGCATCACTGAGGCGGTGCTTCCCGGCGCCGCCGAGCCCTCTCAGTGAGCGACCTCGTCGTGCCCCTTGCGCCAATAGGCGACGATGAGATGCTTGTGCTGGCGCAGACCGCGCTCGCCCAGGAGTTGGGCGCGTAAAGTGCGGAAGGCTTGGTATTCGCAGCCCACCCAGGCGTAGAGGCGGGAGCCGTCATCGGGGAAGGCCGTGCGGCTGACCGCCTCGACCAGCAGATTCGTGGTGCCGGCCGGCGCGCCGTTGCGGAACAGCCATTCGATCTCGATGGCTGCGGCAAAATCGAGCTGCTGTACCTCACTTTCGTCGGCGACCTCGATCAGGACCTTGCCGCGCGCGCTTGCGGGCAGGCGTTCCAGCATGCGCCCTATTGCCGGCAGCGCGGTCTCGTCGCCCGCGAACAGGTACCAGTCGGCCTCGGCCAAGCCACCGCCACCCGGGCCGAGGACCCCGACCTCCTCGCCTGGCTTCATGCTCTCCGCCAGGTTTGAGCCCGGTCCGGCGTCGGCATGGCGCACAAAATCAATGTCGAGCGTGCCGGCCACAACATCGAGTGAGCGCACGGTATATTTGCGCAGGCTGGGTTTGCGATCGGGATCTGGCCAATGGATCAGTCCGTCCGGACCGACGCTCGGCCATTGCGGTTCGGTCAGGTCGGGGTGCTGCGCGAGGATGTTGAGATGCAGCGCCTCCATGGACTGGTAGCGGGAGACGTCGCTGGCGGAGAACGTGATGCGGCGCATGTGAGGCGTCACATCCTTCACCCCCATCACCCGGAAGATCTGGAAGTTAGGAGGGCGTGAGATCTCCATGCCATCCCCGGTCCAGGCGATGGCGGGCCGGCTGCCCTGGGCAAATTCCACGATATGCGAGGCTACAGCCTGACGGATGAAGTAGAGCTCCTCGAGACTCTCCGCCTCGGTGTCGACCAGGGTGGCCGGGCCGGTGTTCGAGAAGCGTGCCTTAGCGCCGCGGAAATTGAGGATATGGGCGCCGTCGCGGTGCTCGACCTCGGCACCATGCTCGATGAAATGTTCGCAGAGTGGCACGATCACCGCTTCGGAGTCAGGCAGTTCGATGCGGGCCTGGGCGACAAAACGCTTCATGGATTTGCTTTCTGGTGGTGATGGGCCGAGGCGGAGCCCGAGCGGCTGCTGCGCTCGACCACACCGTCGACCATGATTTGCAGCCGTCCCTGCGAACAGCGTTCCACCCGTGCCTCGACGTCGTAGACATCGGCCAGCATGCGTGGGGTGAGGATGTCGTCTGGCGGCCCGGCGCCATGGAGCCCGCCCTGGCGCATGACAATGAGATCGTCAGCCCATTGCGCCGCCAAGGCGAGATCGTGCAGCACGGCCACCACGATGCGTCCGCCCGCGGCATAGTCCTTGATGCTGCGCATGATGAAATATTGTCGCGACGGGTCGAGCGCGCTCGTCGGCTCGTCGAGCAGCAGCACGGGCGGTGCGCAGGCGATGGCCTGGGCCAGGCTGGCCACCTGCTTCTGTCCACCGGATAACTGGTCGAGCGGCAGGGAGGCGAGATAAGGCACGCCGAGACGGGTCAGGACATCCAGGGCCTGCTCGGCATGCGAGCCCGGGCCTTCGCCGGCCTGGGCGACCCGCAGGGTCGCGATCACGGTTTCGAGCACGCTGAGGGAAACGTCGAGCGGCAGGGCCTGCGGCATGAAGCCGACCAGCCTCGCCCTCGCGGTGGCGCTCATGCGGGTGAGGTCGCGTTCGCCCAGCGCGATCTGGCCGCGCGTGCGAATGAGATGAGCCATGGCGCGCAGCAGGGTCGACTTTCCGGCGCTGTTGGGCCCGACCAGCGCCACCAGCCGCCCTGGCTGCAGGGGCGGCAAAGTGAGATCCGCGATGATTTCATGCCCGCCATAGCCGGCATGAAGCCCGCTCACGACGAGGGCGGGGGTATGATCCGCCTTCATAGGCCTTTCCCCAGCGTCCGTAGCACCAGGGTGAAGAACACCGGCAGGCCGATCAGCGCCGTCACTACGCCGACGGGCAGCAGCAGGCCGGGTATGATCAGCTTGGTGACGATGGAGGCGACCAGCATGACCAGTGCCCCCACAGCCATGCTGGCGGGCAGCAGGAAGCGATGATCCTCGCCGACCAGCAACCGCGCGATATGCGGGCCGACCAAGCCGACGAAGCCGATGACACCGACGAAGGCCACCGCGGTGGCCGAGAGCAGGCCGACGCGCAGCAGCGATCCCAGGCGCAGCCTGGCAATGTCGACGCCGAGGCTGCGGGCGCGTTCTTCCCCCAGGCGCAGCAGCGTGAAGCGCGAGGAAGCCGCCAGCGAGAAGGGAATGCTGACGGCCAGCACGACCGCCAGGATCAGGGTGGTGTTGGCATCCGCCCGCACCAGGCTGCCCATGCGCCAGAAGACGAGCTGCTGCAGGGCATCGGTCGAGGCTATGAATTGCAGGAGCGACAGCAGGGCCTCGGCCGACAGGCCGATGGCGATGCCGAACAGGATCAGGGTCTGAGGGCTGGCGCCGCGCCAGCGGGCGAGGGCGTGGATCCCTCCCAGGGAGAGGGCGGCGAACAGGAAGGCGTTGGCTGAAACCATCCAGCTTGCCGGCAGCCCGGGCAGGGACAGGCCGAGCACGATCGCCGCCGCCGCGCCGAGAGCGGCGCTGTAGGACACGCCGAGCGTGAACGGTTCGGCGAGGGGATTGCCGAGGACCGTCTGCATTTCCGCTCCCGCCAAGGCGAGGGCGGCACCGACCAGCAGCGCCATCACGCTCATCGGCAGGCGGACCTGCCAGACGATTACCTGGACGGGGCGGGCGACCTCGTCCGTGCCGAACAGGGCGGCCAGCGTGTTGCGCAGGCCGACGCCCGAGGGGCCGACGACAAGGTCGATCGAGAAGGCGGCGAGCCCGAGCGCGATCAGCGCGAGGACCAGGAACAGCCGGCGGCGTTGGCTCGCACGATAGTCGGTGAGGGCGGTGCGGCCGGAGTTCTTGGCGGAAGGGATGGGGCTCATGGCGTCGACGGACCCGCCACGGGCCCCGCATCGATCCAGAAGGTTCCTTCGACAGGGGCGGCCAGGAAACGTTGGTTGATCTCGGCCAGGGTCTGCGCCGGGTCGAGATCGGCGAACAGATCCGGATGCGTCCATTTCGCCAGGCATTCGACCGCCAGGATGTTCAAGGCCGAAATGGCAACCTGATGCGACAGGCCATAAGCGCGGCCTTCGCGCACGGCGCCGAGCTCGCCGAGGAGATTGCGCTGGACCGCCGCGCGCAGGGAGGCGCGGGCGGCCTCCGGCGCGATGCCGGCGCCCAGAACGAGGCCGCCGCGCTTAGCCAGATGCGAGCCGCCGGTGCCGACATAGACCTGGGGATCGGCGGCCAGGACATATTCGGGGCTGAGCTGGCCGTCATAGCCGGGGACGATGTCGGCGCCGAGCACGCGGCCGCCGGCAAAGGCGAGGTCATGGGTGATGGGGTTGTCCGCGCCGGGGGTGGAGCAGCATTGCAGGCCGGCATGGGCATCGACGAGCACCTGCGGCCAGGTATTCCGGGGTTGCGTCTTCGCGCTTTCGAGCCGCTGGGCGATACGGTCGTAATGGACCTTCAGAAAGGCTGCAAAGGCCTCAGCGCGGGCTTCCTGGCCAATTGCCCTGCCGAGCAGGCGAATCGAGGCCATGGTCGCCTCGCCTGCCGTCCGTCCTTTGTTTCGAGGGGAATCGAGAAAGATCACTGGCACGCCGGCAGCCTCCAGCTTGGCGGCAATGGCGTCCCAATCGGGCTGCCAGATGCTGATGACGAACAGATCGGGCTGCGCGCCGAGGATCGCCTCGATCGAGCTGTTGGCGGGCGAAACCGCGCCGACCACGGCAATGTCGTCGATCTCGGGGAACCGGCGGTGGAAGGCATCATAAAGGCCGCGGTCGAACCGCTGCGGTGCGGCCCAGCCGGCCAGCTTGGAGATCGGCTGCGGATCGACCAGGGCCAACGACAGCAGGACGAGGCTGTCATTGGTGACGATGCGCCTGGCCGGCTGTTGCAGGCGGACTTCGCGCCCGGCGGCGTCCGTCAGCCGGATCTCGGCCCGGGCGGTGGATACCAGGCTCATCGCAGCCAGGATCAACCCGCCGAGCAGGAGGAAGGCCATGGATCTGCAGGTCATCCTGGCGGTGGCCCCGGCCTGCGGTTCGGTGCGGAGGAATTGTGCGATCATCACCATGTATATTTCAGATTCGCGGTGATCGCGCGTGCCGCACCGTAATTGCAGCTGCCGCCGGTGATGTTGAGGCAGTGCGAGACATAGGTCTTGTCGAACAGGTTGGTGACGTTGACCCGGAAGGTGGCGCCCTGCAGGTTCTTGCCCAGCGTGCCGAGATCATATTCGGCACCAAGGTCGACCAGCGCCCGGCCGGGAATGCGCAATTGCGGGAGATATTTGGCGTCGGTCTGGTAGGAGGACGTCGCGCGCACGCCTGCGCTCAAGGATAGACCGGGCACGAAGCCTGGGCGATAGAGGGCCCACAGGCTGGCCTGATGCTCGGGCAGCCGCAGCATTTCCCGGCCAAGCTCCGCCGGCGTGTTGGAACTGAGTACCTTGGAGTCGGAGTAGGCATAGGACGCCATCACCTGAAACTGAGGCGAGAAATCGTATTTGCCTTCCAGTTCAATGCCGCGAACGCGCTGCCGGCCACTCTGGACGGAAAAGCGAGTATCGCGCGAATCCGGTGTCAGGGCGTTATCGGTTGTGAGCTGAAAAGCCGAGATGGTCACCATACCGCCGCCGCCTGGCGGCTCATATTTCAAGCCAACCTCATATTGCTCCGCTGTCAGTGCCTTGAAGGGTACCTTGTCCAGACTGGACCCGAGCAGCGGCAGGAAGGAGGTTGAGTAGCTCACATAGGGCGCCAGGCCATTGTCGAACAGATAGGTGAGCCCGGCTCTGCCGCTCAACTGCCTGTCCTTGGTGGTGACAGGTGCCTTACCCCCTGGCATGCGGTCTTTCGTATCGATCTGCGAGATGTCGTAGCGCAGGCCGAACGTCGCGACCCATCGGTCATAGCGGGCCTGGTCCTGGAGGTAGACGCCGATTTGGTTCTGTGTCTGCAGGCCGGAGCGCTGAAGCGGGGCCAGTGGGAACGGGCCATTGCCGTAGACGGGATCCAGGATGTCGATCGGCCGTGTCGGGCCGCTGTTGCCGAAATTGGTCGACGAGGTGTTGTGGACGTAATCGAGGCCCGCCAGCACGGTGTGGTCGAAGCGGCCAGTGGCAAACTTAGCCTCGATCTGGGTGTCGACGGTGAAGGCCGACAGGGTGTCCTGCGACATGGCGGTGACACGGTTGAGGGTGCGTCCGTCCGGCTGCCAGGCAAAGGCCGGGTTGACAAGCACCAGCTTCATGCTCTGGTCGGAGCGGGCGAAGCGCAGATTCTGGCGCACCGTCCAGGTGTCGTTGAAGCGATGCTCGAACTCATAGCCCAGATGGAAATAGTCGCGGTGGAAGTGGCCCCAATCCGGCTCTCCCAGGAAGAGATCGCGCGGGATCTGTCCCTTGGGATTGCGTAGCAGCGTGCCGACGGCCGGATAGAAGCGCGGATTGAAGACCGGCCGATCGTTCTGATAGTAGCCATAGAGCGTCAGCGTGGTGTTCTCGTCGGGACGCCAGCTCAGGCTCGGCGCGATCAGGAATTGCCGGTCGCGCTCATGGTCGATCTGGGTGTTGAGGTTCTTGGCAAGGCCGATCAGCCGATAGGACCAGGCTCCGTCTTCGCTGAGGGGGCCGGTGAAATCGAAGGCGCCCTGGATGCCGCCGAAGGCGCTCGATTGCAGCGATACTTCCCGCCGGGCAGTGCTCAGCGGACGCTTGCTGACCTGGTTGATGAAGCCGCCCGGAACCGTGCGCCCATAGAGCACCGAGGCCGGCCCCTTGATTACCTCGACGCGATCGAGCGTATAGGGATTGATGGCGGGATTGGCGTAGCCGCTGGGGTCGCCGGGGAGGACAAGCCCATCGAGCCAAGTGGTGGCGTAGGTGTTGAAGCCGC
Source organism: Labrys sp. E2SS-1L (assembly GCF_057073705.1). Classification (NCBI taxonomy): domain Bacteria; kingdom Pseudomonadati; phylum Pseudomonadota; class Alphaproteobacteria; order Hyphomicrobiales; family Xanthobacteraceae; genus Labrys; species Labrys sp. E2SS-1L. The sequence continues at coordinate 2,424,132 of NZ_CP172712.1, forward strand.
GAATATAGAGCCAGTCATAGCGGATGTCGTTGCCGTTCGGGTCCGACATCACGCCCGGCGTGTAGCGCAGCGCCTCGGCCACCGTATTGGCGCCCTGGGCGTCCATCTGGCCGCGCGTGACGACGCTGACCGCCTGCGGCGTCTCGATCAGGGGCGTGTCGGTCTTGGATGCGCTCTTGTTGCGCTTGGCCACCACGCTCCGCTCACCGCTCGGGCCTCCTGTCGCCTGGACGACGACCGGATCGAGCTCGATCGGCGGCGACGTCGCCGTGCTGCTTTGCTGCGCCAGGGCTGCGGGCGCAGACATGCCCTGGAAAAGGACGATAGTCAGCGCCAGCCCGGAGACGTTTGCAACCATACACAGCCGCAATGCAAATTCTGTGCAGTCTAGATTCATTCTAGATTTTGAATCTCGTAACGATCCACTGGTAACGCTGCCATTATCTTCTGGTTTTGATCTGTTCAAAAACATGCATTGTCCAGGGAATTGACTTGCTATGTGAGTTTAATTATCGGCTATGGCATTGTTTCGCACTTGGCAATGTTAAGGTCTTTGCGCAACGATCTTAGATCTTTGCGTGCCGATGAAATCTTTGGTGACGGATGATCGCGGCGTCCCAAGCCCTGACTCTGGGGTAGAGGGATGCCGAACGTAGACGGAAAGGCTTTGCCGATGAGCATAGTTTCAAGCCAGCGCGGGCAGGCTGCCGGCGGCGAGCTCAAGGCCATTCGCGTGCGCGATTTCCTCGAAAGGGACAAGGTTACCCTCGACAGCCCCGACAGCCGCCTTTCGATGGACGATATCCTGATGGAAGGTGAGTTCATGCACCGGGAATTGCGCCCGGGCCTATTCCTGCATGGCGGCAACGTCGTTGAGGAACGTGCCTTTACGGTGACCTCGCATCTGCAGCCGGGCCTGTCCTGCATCTTCTTCGTGGACGGCAAGGTGGGGCTGGGGATTGGCGACCGTCATTTCGAGTTCCGAGGCGGCCCGCGCGGGGCGATGGAAGGCGTTGCCATCATGAGCACCACGCCCGAAATCTTCCGCAGGATTTCGCGGGAACGCCAGCATGTGCGTCATCTGGTGGTGTCCGCCTCGCCGGAATGGCTGCAGATCGAGGGCCTCGAGGCCGTGCATGGCGAGGGGCTCGTCGCCGGCCTGCTCAAGGATCATCTTGGCGAGCATCGCTGGACGCTGATGCCGCGCCTGGCCGAACTGGTGCGGCAGGTCATGACGCCGACGGCGTTTGCACCGGAATTGCGCAATCTCTATCTGGAGGGGCGCGCCGTGGAGATCGTGGCCGAGACCATCGCTGCGGCGACACGGACAGATCGCAGCCGGAGCGCAGGCGGCACTTTGGCCCGCCAGGATCTCGTCCGCCTGAGGCGCGCCAAGGACCTGATCGCAACCCATCTGGCCGAGCCGCTCAGCATCGATGCGATCGCCCGGGAAGCCGGGGTCTGTGCCAGCGGGTTGCAGCGGCTGTTCCGGCTGGGCGAGGGTCATAGCGTCTTCGACTATGTCCGGCGTATTCGACTGGAACATGCCCATACCGCCCTGTTGTCGGGCGAGACGAGCGTCCAAGAGGCCAGTGAGCTGGCTGGCTATGCCAGCCCGGCGAATTTCGCCACAGCATTCCGGCGACAATTCGGTCTCACTCCTCGCGAGGTATCGGGCCAGTGCCGGGCCCATTGAGACCATCGGACGATCCTTGGACCCGCTATAGTGTCAGGCAACCAGCCGGTCCCGCAGGAACGCCGCGAGCTGCCGGGTGGGATTGCTCGGTTCTTCCCCCAGGAACAGGCCGAAATGGGCGCTGGGCGGTGCCGGCAGGCGAATGCGGGGTGCCAAGGTTTCGCAGTCGGCAGGGAGCGTCTCCGGCAACATCAGGCTGATGCCGAGACCGGCACGCAATGCGCCGACCAGCGCAGCGAACGTGGTGACGTGGCAGGCGATGGTCCAGGCGATGCCGGCTTCGGCAAAGGCGACGGCCGTCCTGTCCTGCCATGTGCAGGATTCCTCGAAGGCGACAAAAGGTACGGGCGCAGCGTCGGACAGGTCGATGAGGCGGCTGCCGCCCCAGACCAGCCGCCGGGACCAGTGGAAATGGGGCGCCGAACCGAAACGGGAAGGATCGCCGATGACGATGTCGCAGCGGCCTTCCCGCACGGCGCCGTCGAGTTCGGGACTGTGGGCCGTCATCAGGTCGAGCTGGATCTTGGGATGCTGCTGCCGAAACTCGGCGAGTGCGAGTGGTAATGGCGTCATTGCAAGGTCCTCGACCAGGCCCAGCCTGACTCTGCCGGCCAGTTGCCGGCCCTCGATCTGTCGCCGCGCATCGCTGGTCAACGCGAGCAGGCGCCTGGCATAGGCCGCCAATGTTTCGCCGGCCTGCGTCAGCGAGACGCCGCGCGGCGTCCTGTCGAGCAGTCTGGTGCCGAGATCGCCTTCGAGCCGCTGCAACTGCATGCTGACCGCCGCCTGCGTCCGGGACAGCCGTTCGGCTGCCGCGCTGATCGTCCCGGTTTCGGCCGCGGCAAGCAGAGCCCGCAGGAGATAAGGATCCAGATCTCGATCCATAAATTATCCTGATGCTTATATCATCATTATAAGGATACTTTTTAACCTCTCGATCTGGCAAGCCCATTCCGTCACATCGCCGGAAGGGAGCCTTGTCCATGCTCAGCCAGATTTTTCACGAACTCGGCCTGACACCGCCGCTGGTTGTCCGCGCCGACCTGCCATTCGAGCCCTGTGTGCGTATCGGCGACATCGTCTACATCTCCGGCCAGATTCCGGAACGCGGCAAGGAGATCACGGCCATCGGCAAGGTCGGCGACGGCGTGAGCCTCGATGAGGCCCGCAAGGCCGCCGAACTATGCGCTGCCAACGTGCTGTTCTGGCTCGACAGGGAGCTTCAGGGCGATCTGGATCGGATCGTCCGGGTCGCCAAGCTCACCGTCTATGTCAATGCCGCGGCCGGGTTCAGCCAGATCTCGCAGGTAGGCAATGGTGCCTCGGAGCTGTTTCTCAGGGTCCTCGGATCCCGAGGCGAGCACGCCCGTTCCGCCTTGGGAATGGCGGGGCTCCCTTTGGGCGTCGCCGTCGAGGTCGATGCCATCGTGCATGTGCGCTGAACGGGTGACGCGACAAAATATTGGATAGAAACATGAATCTCGGAATTGACGGTAAGCGGGCCCTGGTGCTCGGTGGCAATAAGGGCCTCGGGCGCGGCGTGGCCGCCCGCCTGGCGGCGGAGGGGGCGGTCGTCGCCGCGGTGGGACGCGACGCGGCAGCACTCGAGACGACGGCCGCGGAACTCCGCGGCGTCTCGCCGTCCTCCTTCGGTATTCGTGCCGATCTCGAAAATCCCACCGATGTCGCAGCCATGTTCGAGCGGATCGATCTCGAATGGGGCGGCGTCGATATTCTGCTGCTGAATGGCGGCGGGCCGCCGCCTTTCGGTGCCGGCGAAACGGATAGCGCACGATGGCATCGACAGTTCGATGCTCTCTTCCTGACGGGCCTGGGCATCGCCGCCCATGTCCTGCCGGGTATGAGGGCAAGGCATTGGGGGCGCATCCTGGTGGTGTCGTCGACCAGCGTGCGGGAGCCGATCAGGGGACTGACGGCCTCGAACGCCTTGCGGGCGGCGGTGGCCGGCTGGGCCAAGAGCCTTGCCAACGAGGTGGCGGCGGATGGCGTCACCGTCAACCTCCTGCTGGCCGGCCGGCTCGATACCGAACGGACCAAGGTACTCGACCGCCTCGATGCCGAGGCGCGCGGCGTGGATGCAGAGGCGATTGCGGCGGAGAGCCAGGCCGAGGTTCCGATCGGGCGCTATGGCACCGCCGATGAATTCGGTGCCGTTGCCGCCTTCCTGGCCAGTGACCTCGCCTCCTATGTCACGGGCGCGGCCATCCCGATCGACGGCGGCCTGGCTCGGGCTATCCTCTAATTGGGGAGCAGCCCCAACCGCTGCCGCGCACTGGCCATGGTGGGGCCACCGGCCACCACCACCGACATGTCGGTTCCCCTGACATCGGCGCGGGCCAGTCCGACGATGCGGCCCGTTTGGGGCGTGCTTTTGGCAAAGGAGAACGTCAGCTCGACCGAATTGGCCCGTTTACGTGCGCCGATGAGGTGGCCGTCGATTCCCGCCAGGTTCGGAGAGCCCTCGCTAAGCAGCCGGAGTGCCTGGAGGAGCTTGGCATCGGTAAGAGAACGGTTGGCCATCACGCCCCGGAAACCCAGTGCGCTGCCGTTCGGCAGGGAAGCGGTTCCGGTCATCACGAAGCCTGGCCCACCGCAGCGTGCGCTCCTGCAGATAAGCCCTTTGGTGAGACGCACGCCCGACGGCGCGTAATATGCCAGATTACGCGCTTCCTCCCAGCCTCGCGATGCCAGGCCGGCATCGGTGGCCGGTGAGAGCGATACGCGTCCCGCACACGAGGCTAAAGCAAGGCAAACAGCAAAAATACCGAGAAGACGGATCAAGAGAACCCCCAAGGCATAGAACAAGTAGTGTATTCTACTACGTCACCAAGCTAGGGGTAGTTTCCGTCACGAGCAAATGATTTCGAAGTTCAGATCAACGCTCGGTGATAAAAGAACAGGGCAAGAAGATTTCTACTCCGCCGCAATCGGAATGCTGACGCCGGGCTCTTCCTCGAACGGGGTCTCCAGCTCGACGAACTTGTCGGGGAAGAACCCATTGAAACGGGTGCGCAGGCCGAGCGAATAGGCGCCGATATGGCCGATCTCGATCCAGTCGCCGGTGTCGATTGTCTCGGGCAGATAGAAGGGGCGCGTCAGGATGTCGACGGAATCGCAGGTCGCACCGCAGATGCGGAACGGCAACAGCTTGTCGGGCGAGCCGTTGCGGCGCTTGCGGGCGGGATCGGGAATGAAGCGGGTCGGCAGCAGGAGCTTGCCCGTCCATGAATCGGAGAGCGAGGCCCAGACACCGTCATTGATGTAGAGGCGCTGGCCCTTCTTGAGCAGCACGCGCACCATCACCGACAGGCAGCGCGCCACGATCACCCGGCCGGGCTCGGCCACCAGCGGCAGGTCGTCCAGCTTCCAGTCGGCGATGTCGGCCCGGATCTGGCGCATCAGCGCCTCGGTCGTCGGCGTGCCCTGGTTCGAGCCCTTCTTCTTGGGGTCGAGGCCATATTGCGCGGGAAAGCCGCCGCCGATGTCGAGGCTGACGATATCCTCCTTGATGCGCGAGCGCACCCAGGCGACGGAGGCCATCGCCCGTTCATAGGTCTCCGGATCCTCGACCTGGGAGCCGACATGGAAGGCGATGCCGGTCTTGAAGCCGATGCCGGCCATGCGATCGAGCAGCTCGACCGCATGGGTCGGCGTGGCGCCGAACTTCTTGGAGAGTTCGTAGGCAGCCGCGCCCTTGGTGGCGAGGCGCAGGAACAGCGTGATCTCCTCGGGCGGAATGTCGAGGGCGCGCACGATGCGCAGGATCTTGGCGACTTCGTCCTCATGGTCGAGCGAGAGCTCGCGAATGCCATAGGTCTCCAGCGCCAGGCGGATATGGGACTGCGCCTTGACCGGATGCATATAAAGGAGTTCGCAGTTCGGCGAAGCGGCCCGGGCTGCTTCGAACTCGGCCGGGCTGGCGACGTCGAAGGAGGTGATGCCGGCCTCGGCCAGCACCTTGAGGATCATCGGCTCGCCATTGGTCTTCACGGCATAGGCGGTCTTGCCGGGAAACTGGGCCATGAACTCGCGCGCATCGGCCGCCAGGACCTGCGGTCGGAAGCCATAGACCGGTTCGTCCGGGCGGAGTGCCAGCGCAGCTTCGCGGGCGGTGGTGAATTTCTGCATGGCCGAATCGACGCCCCGTTTCATGATCCATGTTTAAGCCTGTTCATGGCTGCTGCAAAACAACCGTGTTTCCTGACAGAAATGTGACAGACGAAGGCGATCATGTCGTCTTGGGGGCAGCAGCAAGCCGAGCGATTGCCAGGCCGCCTTGCGAACGGCAGCAATTGGGCCCCGGCCCCATGGCTTGGTGCTTGACGGCTGGCCTCAGCGCGGACAGATTCGCATGAGTTGCTGATTTAAGGATTCTCATCATGCGTATTGCCGGTCTTGCCGCCGTCCTGCTGGCTGCATCCTGTGCGCCGGCGCTTGCCGCCTCGGCGCTGGAAAAGAATTTCTGGCTGTCCGGGCCTAATTACGACGCCGTCCTGCCCCATTGCGCCGACAAGGCCGTCTCCGACCAGATCGCCGCGCGCTTTGCCCGCAAGGAAGCGAATTACTGGCATTCCAACCTGGCGATCCAGCAGATCGACCGTCATCGCCAGGTCGCCTTCCGGCCCTGGGGCGCGAGCTACATTCCGCGCCGCTTCTGCGTGGCACGCGTGCTGACCAATGACGGGCATTATCGCCGCGTCTCCTATGCGATCGCCGAGGATACCGGCTGGATCGGCGCAAGCTGGGGCGTGGAATGGTGCGTCGATGGCACCGACCACAACCTGGCCTATGCGCCCGCCTGCAAGATGGCGCGTCCGTGATCCGTCTCCTGCTCGCGGCCATTGTCATGGTGGCCGCGAGCAGCGGTCTCGCCGCGCGTGAGATCCGTGGCGGGGCACCGGGCGATTTTGACCTTTATCTGCTCGCGTTGACCTGGTCGCCGGGCTTCTGCGCCACGGGTGGCGCGGCCAAGCAGCCCGACCAGTGCGATATCGGTTCGCGCCTCGGCTTCCTTGTCCATGGCCTGTGGCCGCAGGGGGAGCGCGATTTTCCCACCGAGTGCAATCCCGGTGCCTTCGTGCAGCGGCGAGACCTCGCCGCAACCCGGGGCGTGATGCCCTCCGAAGGCCTGGCCCGCTATGAGTGGCGCAAGCATGGCACCTGTTCGGGCCTGTCGCCGACCCGCTATTTCGAAGCGATGGCGACGCTCTATCGCCGGATCGTCGTCCCCGAAGCCTATCGGGCCCCGGGGCAGGACAGCCGGGCCGCACCGATCGAGATCGGGCGGGCCTTCTCGCAAGCCAATCCCGGCCTGCGGCCCGACATGATGACCGTGGTCTGCAGCCGGGGCGAGCGTGGCAGCGTGCTCACGGAATTGCGTATCTGCCTGAGCAAGGATCTGCGCACTTTCCGGACCTGTCCGGTGCAACTGCAAGTTCAGGGCTGCCGGACGCGAAACATTCTGATACCAGCGCTCAACTGAGATTGGCTTGGGTGAACCGACATGGCTCTATGGCTCAAATTCGCAGGCGCGGGGGAAGGGGAGGCCGAGGCAGGCGCACCCAAGCCCGAACGGCTGGAAGCCGGCACTCCGGCCTTCCGCACCTGGAACAGCTATGAGAGCGCCGATGGCAAGACCTTCTGCGGCATCTGGGAGGCAACGCCCGGGCGCTGGCGCATCGTCTACGAGGAATGGGAAAGCTGCACCCTGCTCGAGGGCCGCTCCATCGTCACGCCGGATGGCGGGGCGCCGGTCGAACTGGGCCCTGGCGACACCATGATCCTGGAACCGGGTTTTGCCGGCAGCTGGGAAGTGGTGGAGACGACGCGCAAGAGCTACGTGATCCGGATTTGAACGCCGCTTTTAGGACGGTACATCGGCCTCGTCTTCTCTCCGCTTGCGGGTGGGGAGGATCGTCTCGTCGTGCCGAATTGCCGGGCGTGCCGTCTCGACATGACCCTGCCGGTCCAGTCATGTCATGGCCTACCTCGATCGTCTCCGCTGCGGATGCCGACGTGCGGGCGACCTAAGCCGTGGACTTCTGCCTGCCATGCCGCCCGGCTGCGATTTCCCCTCTTGCCACTCCAGTGGCTTCCCGGCGATATGGGCTGGGCGGAGGTGACAGGTACAATGGCAGCAGAGCAGGGCGGCACCACCAGTTTTCTACGTGAGCGCGATGGTCATGAGGCTCGCGTTTCCTATGCGGAACTCTTCTTCGATCTCGTCTACGTCTTCACGGTGACGCAGCTTTCCCACTCGCTTCTGGAGCATCTTTCCTGGGGCGGGGCGCTGCAGACCCTGGTCCTGTGGTTCGCCGTCTGGCTGGCCTGGCAATATACCTGCTGGTTCACCAACTGGTTCGATCCGGAGAAGACGCCGGTCCGTATCTGCCTGTTCGCCTTGATGGCGCTCGGGCTCGTGATGGCAGCCGCCTTGCCGGAGGCCTTCGGGGAACGCGGGCTGATCTTTGCGATCTGCTTTGCGGCCATCCAGGTCGGGCGCACGGCCTTCGCCTTGTTCAGCCTGGGTGCAGGTACGCCGATCTCCCGCAATTTCCAGCGCATGATCGGCTGGAACCTGATCGCGGCCTGCATCTGGATCGCCGGCGGCCTGGCCGAGGGTGAAACCCGCATCGTCTTGTGGATCGTCGCGGTGGCCTGCGAATATTTCGCCCCCTGGTTCGGCTTCTGGCTGCCGGGGCTCGGCCGCTCCGATCCCGGCAAGGAATGGACGGTGGAAGGCGGCCATATCGTCGAGCGCTGTGCGCTCTTCGTCATCGTCGCGCTGGGCGAATCTGTCCTGGTCACCGGAGCCACCCTGGCCAAGTCGGCGGCCTGGGATGCCCCCAGCCTGATCGCCTTCTTCGTCGCCTTCCTCGGCTCGATCGCCATGTGGTGGGTTTATTTCGACATCTCCACCAAGGATGCGACCGAGGCGATCGTCGAATCCGACAGGCCCGGACAGATCGCCGCCTATACGCATTATCTGCATGTCGTCCTGATCGCCGGCGTCATCGTCACGGCCGTCGGCAACGATTTGTCGATCGCCCACCCCGCCCATCACGTCGATTTCGGTGGCATGGCGGTGATTTTCGGCGGGCCGGCGATCTATCTGCTCGGCAATGCGCTCTACAAGCGCCTGATCTATGGCGGCGTGCCGATCACCCATGTCGTCGGCCTGCTGGCGCTCGCCATCACCGCGCCTTTCGCCTTCATGACCGATCTTTTGATGATCAGCGGCATCACCACCCTGATCGTGCTCGTCGTGGCGATCTGGGAGGGTTATATCAGCAGGAAAGCGAAATCGAAGGCTCCGCAACACGCATCATGAACTATCGCCATGCCTTCCACGCCGGCAACTTTGCCGACGTCCTCAAGCATATCGTGCTGGCGCGCATCCTGACCCATCTCAAGGCCAAGGAAGCGCCGTTCCGCGTGATCGACACCCATGCCGGCACCGGGCTCTACAGTCTGGAAGCCGAAGAAGCCCGCCGCACCGGCGAATGGCGGGATGGCGTCGGCCTGATGGCGGCAAATCCGCCATCGGTGCGGGTCGCCGAACTGATCGCACCCTGGCACGATCTCTGCCAGGGGCTGATGGCCCAGTCCCCGCCGCTCTATCCCGGCTCGCCCTGGCTCGCCGCCGACCTGACGCGCGACCAGGACCGCCTGGTCTTCTGCGAAAAGCATCCCGAGGATGCCAGCCGCCTGCGTGGCAATTTCGCCCGCGGCAAGCGGACCAAGGTGACGGAGGGCGATGCCTGGGCCTTGCTGCCCGGCCTGCTGCCGCCGCCCGAGCGGCGGGGCCTCGTCTTCATCGACCCGCCTTTCGAGGAGGACAACGAGTTTCGCGCCATCGCCGAGGGTCTGGCGCAGGCGTTGCGACGCTGGGCCACCGGCATCTATGCCATCTGGTATCCGATCAAGGGCATGCGCGAGGTCGAGAGCTTCGCCCGCAAGGTGGCGGCATTGCCCGCCGGTCGCATCCTGCGCTTCGAACTCAGCCGCTACACCGTGCAGCGCATCGACCGCCTGAATGGCTGCGGCATGATCATCCTCAACCCGCCCTGGAAGCTGGACGAGGAACTGCGGGCGGTGGGCGACTATCTGGCTCCGCTCTTTGCCAAGGAAGGCAACGGCCTCATCCGCCTCGATTGGCTGAAGGAAGAAGAAAAGCGCTGATCCGCCTTTGAGGAGGAATCAGGCCAGGCGTGTCTCTCCCAGCGACGCGATGGGGCGGGCGCTGGCCGACAAGGTGGCCCGCGGCGCGAAGTCGATGAACAGCGGCAGGCTGGCGGCACCCAGGGCATGGGCGATCGAGCCGAAGGTGCCCAGCCGCAGCACCGGTGCGCTGCGTGCCTCGGGAATGGCCGCGGCCAGCGCGGTTTCTAGTCGCGAGACGATCTCCTGCATGATCGGCGCCCCGAGGTCGCCGTCAATGACCACATTGGGAACGTCGAGCAGAGCCTGTGCCGACAGGACCGGCCCGACCAGGGCGTCGACGCAATCGGCGATCCATTCTTCCAGGGCCGCCGGATTGGCGGCGATGGCTGCCGGCAGATCGTGCGGGCCGACGATCTTGCGGCCATGCCAGCCGAGATGGCGCATCAGGGCGGCAATGGAGGCCCGCGCCAGCAGAATGTCATAGGGGCCCTTGGGCGGAGGCACCGAGGCCAGGCGGGAGGGCGGCACCGGCAGCATGGCGACGTCGCCGGCATTGCCCTGGGCGCCGCGGCGATAGTCGCCGCCCAGCACCACGCCGCCGCCGATCGCCGGACCGATGAAGAAATAGACGAAATCGTCCGATTCCCGGCCAAAGCCGTAAAAGAGCTCGGCGATGGCGGCGGCGGTGCCGTCATTCTCGGCATGGACGTCGAGGCCGGTCAGGCTCTGCAGCGCGGCGGCGAAGTCATAGCCTTCCCACAGCGACAGCGTGTCGATCTCCAAATTGAGCCGATCGAGCCAGGCTCCGAGATTGTAGGGCTGCGCCAGGCCGATGCCGAGCACGCGTCCGGGGGACAGGCCGTCGGCGATGGCCTTGAGATCGGCGACGTCGGCCGCGACCACGGCCAGGGCCTCCTGCGGAGCCGGCAGGGGATAGTCATGCGAACGCTTGTCGATGAGATGACCGCCGAGATCGACCAGGGCGGTCTCGATGCGGTTGCGGTCGATCCGCACGCCGATGCCATAGGCCCCCGTCGGCTCCAGGCGCAGCAGCGTCGCCGGCTGCCCGCGCTGGCCGTGATAGCGTTTGCCGACAACGGAGATCAGCCCGAAGGCCTGCAGGTCGGAGACGATCTCGCCGATGGCGGTGTTGGTCAGGTTGGCGGCGCGGGCAAGGTCGGCCTTGGAGGCTTCGCGCAGGCGTCGCAGGCGCTGCAGCACGACACGATGGTGGTAGTGACGGATGCGCGCGGAGGTCAATCCGCGTTCCGCCATCGACGCGGGCGCCATGGCTTCCTCCCCCTTACCGCCTGGAGCAAGACACGTTCGGGTGTGAACGCTTGTTTGCTCCCACTTTCTGGGCGAGCGCATAGTCGCCACGCCGCTCTTTATTCATTGCCGTTGAGTAAATTCAAGAAGAGCGAAGGTGTCAAGCATCATGCGGGACCGTGCCGTCCGGCGCGTCAAGGAACCGACGCAGTCCTTGTCCCGTTTCCCATGGTCGCACCCGGATTGACGCCGGGCAGGGGGTATTGTCAGATCATTGACAGGTTCTGCCTGAGCCGGCGCACTATGGTGAATGGATCATGCAATTCGATTTCAAGGGCAGGCTGGTGCTGGTCAGCGGCGGCACCAGCGGCATCGGAGCCGCGATCGCGGCAGGATTTGCCGAAGCCGGCGCTTCCGTCGTGGCCGCAGGCCTGCCCGGAGCGGCCGCGCCTGCCGGCGTCGAGACGGTGGAGCTCGACGTCAGGGATGGTGCGGCCGTCGCCGCGCTGGCCGGGCGTTATCAGCGTCTCGACGTGCTGGTGAATGCCGCCGGCATCATCCGGCGCGGTGCCGAGCATGAGCCGGAGATCTTCGAAGAGGTGATCGACATCAATCTCAACGGCACGATGCGCCTTTGCGCCGCCTGTCGCAGCGCCCTGGCGGCTTCGGGCGCGGGTGCCGTGGTCAATCTCGCCTCCATGCTGTCTTTCTTCGGCGGCGGCCTGGTGCCGGCCTACAGCGCGAGCAAGGGCGGCATCGCCCAGCTCACCAAATCGCTGGCCATCGCCTGGGCGGGCGAACGCATCCGCGTCAACGCGATCGCTCCCGGTTGGATCGAGACGCCGCTCACAAGGGCGCTGGTGGAGGATCCCGCCCGCAGCGGCCCGATCCTGGCGCGTACCCCGCTTGGGCGCTGGGGCGTGCCGGCGGATCTGGTCGGGCCCGTGCTATTCCTGTGTTCCCCCGCTGCCGCTTTCGTCACGGGTACGATCCTGCCCGTCGACGGCGGCTATCTGATTGGATGAAGCCATGACCGTGCCCGACCGCAAGCTCGACCAGAGCCGGATGCCCTATCAACTGCCGATGCCCGCGGAGGCGGCCCCCGAGATCGTGGTGCCGCATGTGCTGCCCCATGACGAGCGTGTCTGGGTGCCGCAGATGGAGAATGTCTGGTTCCGCCCGCTCTGCCTGCATGCCGGGCAGGGCTATTGGGTCAACCTGCTGCGCGTGCGCAAATCCGGCGTGCTCTCGCGCCATCGCCATCCGGCGCCGGTGCACGGCCATGTCCTGAAGGGGCGCTGGCACTATCTCGAGCATGATTGGGTGGCCGAGACCGGCTCCTATGTGTTCGAGCCGCCTGGCGAGACTCATACCCTCGTGGTGCCGGAGGATTGCGAGGAGATGATCACCCTGTTCCACATCACCGGCGCCATGATCTATGTCGATCCCTGGGGCAAGGTGACGGGGTTCGAGGACGTCTTCTCCAAGATCGACATGTGTCGGGCCCACTATGCCGCCAACGGCCTGGGCGCCGACTATGTCGAGCGTTTCATCCGGGGCTGAAACGCTTATTTGGGGGCAGGGTGCTGCGGCGGCGTGGCGGGCTTGCTGTCGCCATGCGGGCGAGGCACCATGGCGAGCACGGCAGTCTCGAGCGACTTGTCGCGGTGCTTCAGGCAATAGCCGCGCAGATGGGTGCGCAGGGCGACCGGATCCGTAAGGTCGGCAAGGGAGCGTTCGCTGCCGAAGTGCCCGGGATTGGCCTTGGCATAGCCTTCGATATAACCGCCGGCCCAGGCGATGATCTGGCTGTCGAGGATATCGCGGCGGCGCACGGCGAAACCGCAGCGCATGTCGCCATAGTCGACTGCCTGGCTGACGGGCACATGCGGCTTGGCGGGTGCCGGGGGCTTGACCGCTGCAGGCGCGGCGTCCTCCGGCTTGGCCGGCGCCGTCTTGTCGGCGGGGGGCTTCTCGGTCGCCAGCGCCCGTGGAATCGGGAGGCTGCCTAGACAAAGGGCGCCTGCCAGGAATGCTGCCATCGTCACGCGCACATTTGCCTCCATCGCATTGATTTGCTGCATCATGCTGCGCAAACAAAAGGGCGGCCGCAAGGCGTTGTGCCCAGCATAGGAGCGCAAATCTTCGACAGGGCGGGCACTGGTCCCGCGGGAGGCATGGAAGTCCGGTCGGGCATCGAGAATCTGGCTGGGGCGGGAGGGTTCGAACCTCCGAATGGCGGAATCAAAATCCGCTGCCTTACCACTTGGCTACGCCCCAATCGGTGCGGCTCAATAAACGGTTCGCTCCCAGGCCGCAAGATATGGCTACAAAAAAGCGCTGCGAAATTCATTACCAAAAAAGCGCATATCATGCTTGCGGCTCGCCGATGATCCCGCTATAGAGCCGCCCACGACTGGAATACGGAGTGTGGCTCAGCCTGGTAGAGCACTACGTTCGGGACGTAGGGGTCGCAGGTTCAAATCCTGCCACTCCGACCAGTCGATTTTCCCGAGATCCAATCCTTGATTACTAAGCCATAGACGCCGCTCATCGTGGCGTTGGCGCATGCGCAACCGCCTGTCCAAGCCGTCGTACTGGTACGCGAAGCAGCATCGCGATGTCTTTCTTGTTGAAAGTCATGATGATACCGTCTTCGGCAAGCGCATAGCTATTGTCTCGTGAAGTATGGCGGAGCGGGTGCCTCAACGCTCCTCGGCTGTTACATGGGTAACTGAATACAGTGTAACAACTTTATGACAATGGCTCGGTGCCGAATAGATTGCCGCTTGTTTAAGCTTTGTCGTTATTCCGTCTCCGGCGTAGAGATATTGTCTTTAATGTGGCATTTGGATATCTGTGCGATTAACGATTCGTTATGAGGATTGGGAATGCGGAAGCTGCTGGGCGTAGGCCTGCTTGTCCTGCTGGGTGGCTGCTCCAGCCCTTCCGACGGCCCGAGTGCCGGAAGTTTCCTGAATGCGCGCCAGCCTTATACGAATGAGCGCGTTCCGGTCATCGACATCACCTATGCCGCGCAGACGGCCCTGGCTCCGGGCGCCGGTGCCTCATCCTTTGCGGCAACGCCCGGTCTGTCGACGTTGCGTTCGGCCGGATTTACCGGCACGCAGATCAGCCGCGGCGACGTCCTGCAGATCACCGTCCTCGATACCGGCGAGGACGGTCTGTTCTCGCCGACGAATAGCAAGACGCTGGATCTCGGCCGCTTTACCGTCGACGACAACGGCTCGATCGACATTCCTTTCGTCGGCAAGCAGCGTGTGGCGGGCTCCTCGCCGGAATCGGTGCAGAAGCGCATCGTCGGCAGCCTCAAGGGCTCTTCCGTCAATCCCCAGGCGGTGGTGACCATCGTCGATCGTCCGAACAGTGCCGTGGCCATTTCCGGTGCGGTGCGGGCCGCCGGCCGCATGCCGATGGCTTCAGGCAAGGAACGCGTCCTCGATGTGGTGGCGAGGGCCGGCGGGGCGACCGGGCCCGCCAACGCGACGACGGTGACGGTGATTCGCGGCAATCAGCGCGCCGACCAGAGCCTCGACCAGGTAATGGCCGATCCTAAGCAGAATATCTACCTGCAGCCGGGCGACCAGGTCATCCTGGGTGGCAATACGCCGAGCTTCACCGCGATGGGAGCGTTCAAAAGCGCCGGCGAGTTCAATTTCGAACCGGGCCAGTTGACCTTGGCGCAGGCCATCGCACGCAGCGGCGGTCTGCTCGATGACCGGGCCGATTCGCGCTACGTCTATCTGTTCCGCAAGCGTGCCTATTACTGGACGACCAAGGATTGCGTGCTGGTTCGGCCCTCGCCTTATGGCAGCGGTACCATGCCGCCGCGCAGCAATTGCCCGGAAGCCATGGCCTCGCCGCCACCGCCGCGTGCCGTGATCTTCCGCATCA
Source organism: Labrys sp. E2SS-1L (assembly GCF_057073705.1). Lineage (NCBI taxonomy): Bacteria > Pseudomonadati > Pseudomonadota > Alphaproteobacteria > Hyphomicrobiales > Xanthobacteraceae > Labrys > Labrys sp. E2SS-1L. The sequence goes on from NZ_CP172712.1 coordinate 2,439,196, forward strand.
ATATGAGGGACGCTTCCAGCCTCCTGATGATGCAGCAGGTCCAGATGGAGAGCGGCGACATGCTGTTCGCCAGCAATGCCGGCATGGTCGATTTCGCCAAGCTCTTCACCGTGTTCCAGAAGAGCGTGCCGACGGCGGCGGCCCCGCAGCCGACCGGAGGAATCCCGTCCAGCCCGCCTCCCGCGCCGGGTGTGTCCGTGAACCTGCCGTCCCGCTGACGCAGGCAGGCCTCAGGAGGCTCTTTGGGTGCCGTGCAGCATCGCCAGGGCGATGCCTGCCGATGACGGCCTTTCGTCCCGATCGGGACAGGCGAGTTGCCCGGCAAGTTTTCGCAAGGGCTCTTCGGCCTGGGGTGGATCGGCACGGTCTTCCAGCAGCATCTGCAGGATCCGCCCGCAGGCATAGAGGTCTGCCCGGCCGTCGAGGGGCTCGCCCGCCTGCTGTTCGGGGGCGCTGAAGCCGTCGCGGCCGGCCTTCGCCAGGTCGACATCGCCATGGCGCCGCCCCGCTTCCAGCGCGATGCCGAAATCGGCGATACGCAGCGTGGCGAGATCCTCGCCGTCATAGAGCAGGTTGTCCGGCGCAAGATCGGCATGCACCAGGCCGGCTGCATGCACCGCCTCCAACCCCGACAACAGGGCTGTGGCGATCCCGGCCACCTCGTCACGGCGGAACGAGGCTTTTCGCATCCGCTCCGAGAGGCTGGAGGGCAGCCAGTCCATCAGCAGCGCCGGCCGGCCGTCGGCGAGCCGCAAAGCGGCAGTGGCGGCGGCGACGTGGCGGTGGCGCAGTCTGGCGCCGAAGCCGGCCTCGCGCAGCAGGAGGTCGCGGGCGACGACATTGTCGGCCTGGTCGGGCCGCAGCGTCTTGAGGGCGTGGCGGGTGCCGAGATCGCGATGGCGCAGGCGATGGATCTGCGTGAGAGCGCCCTCATGGACCATTGCTTCCAGGGCGAAGCTGTTGGCGATGAAACCTGGCTCCACCGCATCCAGCCTGTCGAGGCGCCGATCAAGCGCATCGCGCACGCGATCGGCCAGCAGACGGGTTTCAGCGGGCGTGCGTGGTTCGGCGCCGCTCCGGCTGAGGGCCTGCCACAACGCAGCAAAGCGGGTGGCGATCGCCTCCAGGTCATCCAGCGGCAGTTCGCTGCTCATGTCGCCTGGACAGCCACGACGATGGCGCTGACATTCTCCCGCACATTGGCGATCAGGGCCTCCTGAATCAGGGCGGCGGCGGCCTCCTTCACCGGCTGCTCGGCGATGTTGGCGGCGATGCTGCGCTCGTCGAGGACACGCGCGAGCGCCGCACTGCAGAGCAGAAAGCGATCGCCCGGCTGGGCCCTGTCGTGCACGATCTCGGGCACCAGTTGGCGGGGCGCGCCGATGCTGCGCGCGAGCGCGAAACGCAGACCGATCTCGACATGGTCGCGCGTCAGGCAGCGCATCATGCCCTCGCGCATCAGATAGCAGCGGGCATTGCCGGCCCAGATCACGGCGAAGTCCCCGTTCTCGAGGGCGAGGGTGACGACGCTGGCGCTTGGAGGCTCCAACGCGCCCGGGAAGCGAATCGACTGCACCAGGCTATGCGCACGCCCGAGCTTGCCCTTCACATCCTGCACAAGGGTTTCGAGCGTATCGGCCGGCGAGACATAGGCCAGCGTGTTGGTGACGATCTTGGCAGCCTCCGCTGCGCCATTGCCATCGCCGACGCCATCGGCAACCGCGAAAAGGCGCGGATTATCGGAGACCAGCAAGGCGTCGGCATTGATCGACAGGCGCGTGCCGGCATGCGTGGCATAGCCGCGCTCCATCACCAGTGCCGGCAACGGAGTTGCAGCCATGGGCGGGGCCGTCGTTTCGGTTCTCTCGGCCGGCGGAGGCGGTGAGGGCGGACGAGAGGGCGGCTTGACGGTGGGGTTGCCGCCTTTCAGCAGGCGTACGAAATCGCCGGCGCGTGGTGCCCCTTGAGTCTTGAAGCCGCTGGCCCGTCCGGTGCCGCTTTCAACGGTCCACCACAGTGAGACGCGGCTATCGGCAGAGCCGGGTGGTGGTGGCGGCACCGGCCGGGCCTGGGGGAGGCGCAGGCGCTTCAGCCCGCCCAGAAAGGCCGTGATGTTGAAATCGCGCAGTGTCGACGTCTCGGCAATCGCTTCGGCGGCGGTGAACCAGCTCTCGTCGAAGCAGAAAAGGCGTGCCGGACCGTCATAATTGCCAAGCCGGGCCGCGATCACCAACGGGAAACTGCGACCGACCCTGTCCTTGCTCGGCAGCAGGATGCCCACCATGGTGGCGTGCCCCCACAAGGATCGCTCGATCACGAAACGCCAGGGCGGGGAGGCATGAAACAGGTTTTCCCATTGGGCGCCGAGCGTCTGCTCGCTTTCCTGTAGGCCCGATTGCAGCCAGTTGACGAGTTCGGTCTCGGCCTGGCGACCGAGACCGGTCGAGACGAAATCGCCATGGCTCGGCACCTTGCCGAAAAAGCCGATGCCGTCATTCTCGGACGAGGGAGGGTGAGAAGCGCCGCGCTGACTCATCACCCGCCCTCAGAATTGCGAAGGGCAGCGGAAATCCGCCAGCGCCTTTAGGCGGTAGGGATTGAGCGTACCGCCGAACTGCACCCTGAACTCGGCGCTCCTGCCGTCCTGACTGAAGCGGGCCTTGAACAGGTCGGTTCCTTCAGCGGTGATCACGGCCTTGTCGAGCAGCCGGAAGGTCGCCCATTCGCCGGTTACCTGGATCTTCCGGTTGAAGTCACCGGGAGGCATGTACACCCAGGATTCGGCCTTGGTGTCCTTCGACGGCCATTCGAATGTCTTGGCCTGGGCGTTGCTCTTGAACAGACGGACGCCCTCGCCGGCCGTCGTGAGGACGGCCATGTCGGTCGCATCGTTGAGAGACAGGCCGGTCATGGTAATGCGGATCGATGGCATCTCGCCGTCATTCGGGAAGAAGGCCTTGCGGATCTCGTCGGCATTTTCGAACTGGGCCAGTGCCTCGCTTGCCATCCCCTCCGCCCCGGGAGCGCCCTTCCAGCGCCAGGGACTGGCCGAGGTGTCGACGAAAGCCTGCAGTTCGTTCTGGAAGAAGCTCGGGAAAAGCCCCTTGGGACCGAACAGTCGGGCAAAATCCGTCAGTGCCATGTCTTCCCTGGCAGACCGATCGAAGGGATAGCGTCCAGCCATGATGGTAGAGCAAAGCCTGGCGCCATCACCAGCCCATTTGTCGGCTGCCTCGTTGCGGGCGGTCTTGGACGCCAATGCGCCGACATCCCCGACCAGGCCTGCCACCAGATCGTCGATCGGGGGCGGCAAGCGTCGGCTCTCTTCCGCCAGGGATTGCACGGCGGCGGCAAGCTGGCTGTCGGTGTTGAAGATCTTGTTCACCGGCTGTGTCGATCCTGCAGCCCGCGAGAGCTGGGTATACATGGCTCCGAGCAGGGGTTTCAGGGCCTGGATCTGCGAACGTGGCTTCTCCGAGCTGCTGGTTTCGCTCTGCTTGGGGGTTTCCAGTGCTTCGCGCAGGCGGCCATAGGGATCGGGGACGCTGATCGTGCTGCTGTTCAAGGCAGTGCTCTGGCTACCCTGCTGGGCCAGCGCCACGGAGGCGCTCGCCTGGGGCCTGAGGTCGGCGGCATTGGCGATGGAACGGGCCAGGGATTCGATCGGGCCTGGCTCGCTGGAGAGGACGCGAAGCGTATCGGCGGCATCGGCCAGTGACTGGAACGGTTTGATGTTCAGATCGGCCAGGAGGCTCGCCCAGCGTTTCTCATACTGGTCGAAATAGAGCTGCAGCGCAGCCAGGGACAGGCTGTCCACCGTCATGCCGCCGCTGGGCGGCTCGCCGCGAACCCAGTGTTCGTCCAGCGCCTGGCGCGCGGCTTCGGCGACCTCCGGCAAAACGACGGAGCGATAGCCTTCGCCGGTGAACAGGCCGGGAATGCCTTCGCGCAGCGCAGCCTTGGATTGGCGCTGGAACACCCGTTCGCCGAGCGGGCCGAGCGCATCGGCGGGCACCCAGGGTGCCAATGCGCGCACCTGCCGATTCTCCTCCAGGATGTCATAGGCCCGTGCCGCCAGGCTCTGCCCGCTGATTGCCTGCCGGGCCTTGGCGACCAGGGTCTGGTCGATGTCGATCGGCGGCAGTCTCCTCGCCACCAACTGCTCGACATGCTGGAGAAGTTCGCGGCGGGCGGCCACCCTTCCCTCACCGGGATAGAGGGAGTCGAAGATCTGCTCGGCCTCCTGCGAGGCGAATTTGGCATCGATCTGGCCCAACCCGCCGAGCATGCCGTAGAGCTTGAGGGCATCGAAGGTCTGGCGGACATTGGAGGTGTCGCCCAATTGCTTTTGCAACTGCACCATCAGGCGCGGCAGCAGCAGCGAATTGAGGGCGCGCTGATAGGCCTCGCGCTGCCGGCCGGCGATCTTGTCGCTCTGGTCCAGCCCGAAGCCGACCTGCCACGTATCTGACCCCGAGAAGCCATCGGTCACGCCTCTGATATCGTTCAGCGCCGGGAGAATGCGCAGGAAATCGGTGTCGTTGACGTCGCGTACCGGGATGCCCTGCACCAGCTTCTCATAGGAGCTGATACGTTCGTCGGCCTGCGCCAGGGCGCGGGAATTCTGGAAATAGGTCGCGATCCAGCTCGAGAAGACCACGCCGAGCACCACGGCCGAGACACCATAGGCGATACGGCGCAGCATCAGCTGGCGGCGGGTCAGCCGCTTGTCGCGCGCCACGAGCGCCGCCTCTCCGAAGATGACTTCCTTGAACAGGCGCGGCAGGAAATAGCTGCGGCGCATGCGTGGAGCACCGGCCGCGCCGGGCACCTCCGCCTGCGTTCCAGAGGCGAAATAGATGCCGCGCAGCAGCGGGGATTCGACCAGCTTCGATCCTGCGCAAAGTTCCACCAGCACCTCGTGCAGGCGCTCCTTGAGGGCAGCGAGCTCGGCGGGGAAACGGAAAATGCGTCCACGTATCTCGCTGTCGGGTTCCTGCTGCAGGCGCTCGATCAGCATGGCGTCGACACGTTGCTGGAGCAGGCTGAATTCCTCCAGGAAACGCTCGGGCAGATCGTCGGCCTTGTAGCTCTCGTCCAGACCGAAGGTAGTGCCCCAGACCTGTTCGCGGTCGCTGGCATTGAACCCGTCGAAGAATTCCACGAAGCCGGTGAGCAGGTCCGATTTCGTCAGCACGAGATAGACGGGGACGCGGGCCTGCAGGTATTCGTCGAGCTCCGACAGGCGCTGGCGAATGGCGCGCACCTCTTCCAGCCGGGCGGTGGGCTCGCGGGTCAGGATGTCGGCGATCGACAAGGTGACCAGGGCGCCATTCACCGGCTGCGAGCGGCGGTGCTTCTTCAGAAGGGTCAGGAAGCCTTCCCAGCCGGCCTTGGAACTGCCGTTGAGATCGTCCTGGGTGGTGTAGCGGCCGGCCGTATCGATCAGGATGGCCTCGTCGGTGAACCACCAGTTGCAACTGCGCGTGCCGCCGATGCCCTGCACGGAATTGGCGCCGAGCGCATCGCCCAGCGGGAACTTCAGGCCCGAATGGGTGAGGGCGGTGGTCTTGCCCGAGCCGGGCGCCCCGAAGATCACATACCAGGGCAGTTCATAGACATAGCCGAAGCGTTTCTTGGTGACGCGGCGCAGCAGTGCCAAGGCCTGTTTCAGGCGGTCGCGGATTTCGCTGACCTCGGCCTGCTGGCTGGCGGCGGCTTCCGCCTCCGCACTCTTTTCGAGGTCGGCGACCAGCGCCTTGTCGCGCTTGCGGGCCCGGTAGATGCTGATGCCGATATAGGCGAGGCCGGCAACCAGCACGATGCCGATGGCGATCAGCCGATTGGTCGCGCTGGCAAGCGGATAGAATTCGCCATAGCCGATGAGGTGGCCGTAGAACCAGATGATCAGGCAGAGCGCCGCGATCCAGACGATGGGCAGGAAGCGCTGGCCGAGCAGCGTGCCATAGGCTTCGACATAGGAGCGGATCGTATAATAATAGCTGAGCGGGTTCATGGCGTGGCGCCTCCCGGCCGTATGATGCTGCGATCGACAACCGGCAGGCTCATCACGAGAGGCGAGCCGGTATAGCCGTCCTCAGGCTTGCCGATCACCAGGATTTCCGTGCGGCGGTTCTGCGCGCGTCCCGGGTCGGTATCGTTGGAGGCGATCGGTTCGGCTTCACCCCGGCCTTCGGTGGTGATGCGGTCGCGAGCGTAGGTCTTCAATATGTTGCCGACGGCGTCGGCCCGCTCCTCCGACAATTGTTGATTGTCGCGGATGCGCCGGTTGCCGTTGAAGGGCCGGTTGTCGGTATAGCCAATCACCCTTGCGCTGAATTGGGAAGCGGCTAGGGCGACGCCGATCTTGTCGATCAAGTCCTGAAAACCAGGTTTGACGTCAGCCTTGCCCGTATCGAACAGGCCGGCATTGTTGATGCGGACCAGCACCTGGCCATTGTCGTTCCACAAGGTCACGAGCTTCTTGTCGACCTCCGGCTGCAGGAAGTTCATGAATTGCCGGATGCGCGTTACACCCACAGGTTCCGGGGGAATCTCCGCTTTGGCCTGGACCTGGACCGGGGTAGGATCCTTCGCCTTGGGAGGCGGCGGGATGAAGATGCTGGGCGCCTCGTTGGGCGGCAGGTTGGCCAGGCGCGTGAAAGTGCCGTCGGAGGCCCGGTCGAGCGACAGCGAGAAGAAGAGGTAGCCGAGCCCGAAAAGCAGCGCGAGGATGCTGAGCAGCGTCCAGAGCGCCGCCGCGGTGCGCAACGGCTTGTGCCTGGCGATGACGCCGCGCCAGTGCGGCGACAATTCCCGCTCGAAGGCGCCATATTGGCCGAGCAGCGTCTTGTAGAGGCTGTCGCGGATGCGGCTGAGTTCGAGGGCGCCGCGCGGGGAGACGCGGGTGCGGCCCTCGAAGGCGAGCGACAGGCTGAGATAGATCAGCAGCAGCAGATCCTTGTTGGCGCCCGGGCTCTGGTGGAAATGGTCGAGCAGGTCGAAGACCTTGTCACCGCCGGTGACGTCCATGTGATAGGTCGAGACCAGGCCCGAGCGGGCCCAGCCGGCGCGCACGCCCCAGGGCTTGCTGAGCACCACGTCGTCGACGGTGGCGCAGACGACATAGTGAGCGGCGCGCGCCCGCTCCGGGCTGATGCGGGCGCCGGCGAGATCGCGCTCATAGCGGTTGATCGCTTCGGTAGTGGTGCGGCGCAACTGTTCTATGTCGGGCTGGTCCGCGGTGTGGCGCAAGGCATGGGCGAGATTGAGCAGGGGTGCGGCCGAGGCCACGATGGTGGGGACTTCCTCGCCGCCGAAGCGGAAATTGCGCACCAGCGTGTCGGCCGACCAGCCGCCCGAGCGCAATGGTTCGGCCGGACCCGCGGCATCCTGCGGCGCATCGTCCAGCATCTCGGCCATCTTGCGGGCGACCTGCTGCTTCCTGGCGCCGTCCTCGGTGAGCTCGACCACCGTCGGCAGGGACTGCCAGGGGGCTGTCGTTGCCTTGTTCATCGGCTGGCCTCCTTCACTCCCTCAGGGCCCAGAGCTCCATCTCAAGACCCGGAAAGTCGCCGGCGAGATGGAGGGCGATGGCGCCCGACGTATCGAGCTGTTTCCACAGCGGGTTCTTAGTATCGAGCTCGAAATAGATGGTGCCCGAACGATAGGGCAGCTGGCGCGGCAGCACCGGCAGCGGCCGGACGGGAATGCCGGGCAGGGCGACGTTGACCAGTTCGGCGATGCGCTCCACCGGGCCGACCTTGATCTGGGCCGGCAGGCGGCGGCGCACCTCCTCGGCCGGCATCTCGGCCCTGACGGCTAGCACGAAACCGGCATCCTTGAGCAGGGTTCGGTCGTTGATGGTGCCCACGCGCACGCCATGCCGGCGTTCGGCGAGCTCGATGGCGACGGCCGCCTGTTCGAGCACGGCCGAGAGCGAGGTCCTGAGATCGTCGAACACGGCGGCGAAGGTCGCCTTGAGGTCGTCGTGCCGATAGGGCGGGAACTCGCTGGCGCGCTTGGAATCCATGGTGAAGGTGGCGAGTTCCCCGGCGAGCTGGATGCAATGCTCGTAGAAGGTCATCGGATGGATCCGCGTCGCATTGGCGGCGATGTGGCTGAGCAGCGGATCGGCCCGGTTCAGGATATGCAGCAGGAAATAATCGCCGACTTCGGCCGTGCCTCGGATGGTAGGATCGCCGATGCGCTCGGCGATGGCCGCCGCGCGGTGGCGCACGATACCGAGGAGTTCGGCCATGAGTTCGCTGAGCCGCGCTTCGGCTGCGCAATTCAGGCACGGGGCGATGTAGTCGGGATCGAGCAGCACGGCCTTGTCCGAGCGCACCTCGATGATGCGGGCAAGGCCGATCAGTTCGTAGCCGGCGAGGTCGTCGCCGCTCTTGAGATAACGCAGGCTCAGCCGGCCGACATCGATGGGCGCCATGAAGTCGGTCTCGACATTGGCGTCGGGCGCTTCGTAGTGCGAGGCGACGAAACGCACCCCCGACGAGGAAGCCGCGCCATTGACGGCGATGTCGGCGCGCCCAGGCCGGCGGGCTGGCAGCGCCAGATAGATGATGGCGTTCTTGGTGGCCTCGTCGAGCTCGAGCGGCGGCGGCAGGTCGGTATCGAAGGGCGCTTCGAACGGCGTGCCGTCGGGCAGGGTGCCGCGCAGATTCGCCAAGGCGAACTGCCCGATTGCCAGGGCACCGCGATCGATGCCGATCTCGGCAATGCCCCAGGGGTAGGCGGCAAGCTCACGCGTGGTCGCTCGAACGAGCCGCTCCGTCCAGCGGTCGGCCTGCTGGAAATGCTGCACGCGAAGGAACATTCCCTCGCTCCATGCGACCCTGTTTTCGTTTCTCATGCGACTTCGTCGTCCTTGCTTGTCGTGCTGTGCGCAGTGCCGTGCCCAGTCTTGGCCGGCTCGCTGCCGCCTGGTTCGTTCCTAGCCGGGTCGAGGGAGCGCAGCATTGCCCTGCGGAACAGGTCGCGGACGGAGAGATCCCGGCCGTCGGCCTCGAATTGCTGGCGATAGGCTTGCCAATAGGCGCCATTGCGGCGCCAGGGCAGGCCCATGGCACGGGCATCGATGCTCGCCTCGACGATGCGTGGCTCCAATTGGGGGCCGACTTCGCGGACCAAGGTGCCGAGCGCCTCCGCGAGTGCCTGTTGGCGCGCCAGCAGGGTTTCGAGCCGTGCCAACAGGGCTTCCTCTCGAGTGAGGCCGAAGACGTCCGGTGCTGGTGCCAAGGCCTCGGCGCCGATCTCGAAGGTGACGAAGGCCTTCTCGAGCGCTTCTTCGCATTGGGCGAGCAGGCCGTCGCAGCGCGGCAGCCAGGAAGAGGGAGCGGCCATGGCGGCCAGGAAATCGGCGGGCTCCTCGTCCGGCTCAGTGGGCACGACCACCTGCCTTCCGTCGTTACTTGCCGGTGCCGCCCCGCTGCCATCCTTGCTGCGGTCGCGGGCCATGGGTATGGACACGAAAGTGGCCCGGCCATGTTCGAGGCGGTTGCCGTAGTCGAAATCCTCGTTCCAGTCATCCGGCAGGACCGCCTTGATCGCCCTGGGATCCGGTGGCCCATTCCAGCCGATCTCGACATGACGCGAGGAGGGAGCGGCCTCGCGCTTGCGTCCCGCGGGCTGGGAGGCTTTCGGCTGCTCCAAAGGCCAGTCGTCGGAAAGACGCCCGCCCATCACGCCGGTCGCCGTCTGCCCGCCCGGCGCGATATCGGCAAGGATGGCGGTGATCGTCAGGTTCTCCGAACTGACGGCGAGGCCGGCATCGGGGTCGACGATGTCGCGGTCGGCCTCGCCGGTGACCGATACCGCGAAGGCATGGCCCCCCAGTTCGAGGCGCGTTTGATGCCGGAGGCGAGCAGTTTCGCCCTCCAGGACCAGCACGCCGTCCACGCGGGTACCATTGGCGCTTTCGTCACGCAGCAAATAGCCGTCGCGATCGCGCAGGATGGTGCAATGGAGCTTGGAGACGGTGCGGCCGGCGTCAGGCACTTGCCAGTCGCAATCGACCGATCGTCCCAGCGTCCGGCGCCCGCGTTCCAGCACCCAGGGTGGCGTGCCCGCCCCGGCTCCGTTTGCCTCGACCTGCTTGAGTTCCAACCGCATGGCCATCTCCTCACGAGACCGGTTGAAGCACCGCCTGGCGCTCGGTAATGACGGCATCGTCGCTGTCCCGTGCCGCCGGTGCGGTGCGTGCCCAGCTGTTCCAGCCCAGGCGTGGTGGATCGCCCGCCTGGCCGAGCTGACAGAAAGGAACGTGCTCCTTCTTGAGAACGACCTGGATGTCGAAATCGAGCCCGCAACCGACGAACAGGCGGGTAAGCGCGAAGAGTTCCTGGATATTGCGGCTCCCTGGCGCCAGAGACAGATAGTCTCGATAGTCGAGAGGACCGATCACCACGCGGAAGGTGCTGGAGAGGTCCCGGATGGCCGAGCCTGCCATGGCATCGACGCCAAGGCGCACCGTGGCCGCCCGGGTCATCCGGCTCTGCTCGTGTTCGGGTACGCTCAGCCAACGGCCCTGGAAGAGCTCGATTTCGACCGGCAGGCCGCTCACTTCGCACAGCATGGCTCTCAGATTGCTGGCATTGCGGGTTCGCGCTGCAAAGAAGCCGCTGAAGCGCAGCAGCACGTCGTCGTCGGTGCCGCTGCGCTCCCGCAGCCTCGCAGTGCCGAAACCGGTGAGGGACAGCAATGTCTTGATGAAGCCGTTGCGCCCTTCACGGGTTCCCCAGCGCAGCAGCCGGGCGAGCCGGTATTTCTCGCAGGCATCGACGAACAGTTCGTCCATGCGGGCGCCGAACAATTGCAGGAAGGCCGCGAGCGAGGAGGATTTGTTGCGTTCCTCGCGCATGACGAGTTCGTTATAGGCTGGCGGCAGCGAACCCAACGGTCCGGCGAGCCCGGCGAGGGCGCTGCGCAGCGTCGCCTCACCTTCTTTCCGGCGAAAGCCCGATACCGGCAGGGCGGCCGGCGAGACACCGCCATGCGCCGTGATGGCAAGCTGCTCTCCGGAGGCCTGGGCGACCCGGAAGGCCGTGGTCGGCTCGAAACGGCCGGGGTCGCGTTCGAGCAGGTCGGCAAGGCTGTCTGTGTTGGGATCAGGAAGCATGGCGTGCAAGGGCCTCCTACAGCAGCGGCCGCTCGGCCGCGCGGGCGGGCCAGGTGGCGATCGGCTTGGATTGGCCCTTGATGGAGACGGTCAGCCGGGTGAAGCTGTTCACCGAGGTGTAGAGGCCGCAGAAGCGATCGAGCACGCTGCCGAACAGAAAGGCGGAAGGGCGGTCGATTGCGGCCGGGTCGAATTCCACGGTGATCTCCGTGCCGGGCACCATGCCGCCCCGGATGCGGGCGGTGGCAGCTCGCGCCTCCACCCGGATGATGGCGTCGACGAGCTGGCGGGTCTCCGGCAGGTCACGGAAGGCATAGAGCGAGAGGATGTCCTTGAGCGCCGCCCCGCCATTGTCGAACAGCGAGACATGGTTGAGCAGGAGATGCGACATCAGTCGCCAGTTGCGGCCATCCTCGTCGTTCATGCGCACGGCGGGTGTCGGGGCGATCAACGCCTCGATGCGCCCGACCGCCTCGTTGCCGAGCGCCAGCTTGAGATGGGGGTGGCCGCCTCCGAAGGGCAGGCGCTCGGGAAGAGCGCGATTGAGGCACCAGGCGTCGACACTGGCCACGGCATCGATATTGCCGGTAACCCGGCGGTTGTGGTCGACGAAGGCGATGTCGAGATCGCAGGTGCCGTCGTCGGGGTCGAAGCGCCGATAGCTTTGCCAATAGGCGGCGGCAGCGCCTGACCGCTGGGTGCGGCCGAAGAAGGGCTGGCAGGATTGCTGCTCGCCCTTCGATCCCGTCAGCGTCACTTTCTCGATGGAATAGATCTCGCGTGTCCGCTGCCGACGCGAGTCGGAGAGCAGCCGATATTCGGTGCGCGTGCCGTCGAGCGCGAGCGGCTCGCAGGTCTGGCGGAACAAATTGACCACGGGCGTCGCGTGCAGCACCAGATCCCGGCTGGTAACCGAGCGCTCGAGCTTGCCGTCCGTCTGGCCGAGATAGACGAAGATCTCCAGCCCGTCGCCATGCCAGCGCTGCAGCCCGTCGATCTCGAAGAACAGGAATTTCTGCGGCAGCGCGAAGAATTCCGTCAGCAGGCGGTAACCGGTAAAACTCGTGCTGGGATAGGGCAGCATGGTCTCGTCGGCCGAAAAGCCGACAGGCTTGAGGTGATCGGCCGGCAGGAAGATCGCCTTGTCGTCGTCGGCATGGCGCGCCAGTGCAATGCCCTGCGTGTGGTTGACGAGCAATTCGTACAAGGCGCTCGCCTGCCGCCAGGGCGAGGCAATGTAGAAACGCAGGCGCTTGACCCCGAGCTCCGACAAGGGACGCCGCCCTGCCAGGGAACGGATCGACAGCCGCAGACAGCCGGCCGCACCGGCATGGCGGGAAAGGGGGGCCTGGATCGGCTGTCCCGACAGCGTGACCGCGGTGACTTCCACCGGCGCGATTTCGACATCCTGCGTGGTCAGGAAGCGGCAGGTCTCGCCGCCGACCGGTTCGGCCTGCACCTCGGTGTGGCGCGGCAGGGTCTGCATGGCGGCCAGCGACTCGCCCGGTGCGAAGCGCACGATGCTCATGGAGGGCAGGGGGGCGAGATAATGCGGATAGAGCGTTTCGAGCAGGCCGTCGGTGAGTTCGGGAAATTCGTCGTCGAGCTTCTGGCGCACCCTGGCTGCCGAATAGGCGAAGCTCTGGATGAGACGCTCGACATGGGGATCGTCGGCAACCTCCCCGGTCAAGCGCAGGCGTCCCGCGATCTTGGGGAAGGCATCGGCAAACCGCGATGCACGCCGGCGCAAGGCCGACAATTCCTCATTGTAGCGCCGCAGGAACCCCTCAGCCATGTGCCGCCTCCACCTGGAAGCGCTGGCTGGTGGGATCGATGGTCGATTCGAAATTGATCGGCGGCATGCCGTCATAGAGGCGGAAGGTCGCCTCGATGCGCATGCGCAGCGCTCTTTCGCCCTGGGTGCGATTCTTGAGGATGGTCACGCGGATGTTCGACAGTCTCGTTTCGAACAGGGCGATGCGCCGCTCGATGGCGCGTGCCAGCTGCAGCTTGGCTTCGTCGGTGACCAGATTGGCGGAGACGATCCCTTCCACGCCGTAGCTGACCAGCGCGTCCCCGAGCTCCGCCAGCCTGTCCGGCGGGCTGGCCGGACAGCGCCTGGTATTGAGCAGTGCCTCGAGGTCGCGGCGGATGGCCTCGCGCATCTCCCGCGCCTGGTCCGCAAGGCTGAGGGCGGGGTCCTGGACGAGATCGGGTGTCGCGTCGAGCAATCGATCGAGGATCGAGCGCGACAGGACCTGTTCGCGGGCCCGGAACCGTTCGAGCGGATCAACCATGGGCAGCCTGCTTGTGATGGGCGACTTCCGGCATGCCCAGGGCCTGCATGTCGTGGAAGGAGACCAGGTCGTCGCCGGCCAGGAAGCAACGCTGGCCGCGGCCGGTGGTGATGCCCGAAGGTTCGGCGACCCACTCGGTCTCGCGTCCCAGCAAGAGCGTCTCGTTGCCTTCGGTACCCTGATAGATCGCCGGCAGCAGCACGGGTGCGGACGCGCCGTCGATCAGCGACAGCTCCGCCCGCCGGAAGGCGAGGTCGCGCGGCCGGGCGATCGGCTCCACCGTTACCGAGGCGATCTTGGCGAAGTCGATCCACAGATAGGCGCCGCCCGTCATGATGACTTCGAGCGCATGCGGCACCCGATCGTCGAGGTCCCGGAAGTCGCCGACCGGCCTGCCGTTCCACAGCATGGGCTGTTCGCCGCGCAGCCGGTCCAGTGCCTCCAGCGCAGGTCTCGCCGCGCCACCCTCGCGATGGATGATGGCAAGCTCGATGGCGGCCTTGTCGAGCGCGCTCGGCCCCTGGGGAAATTCCGGCACGGCGCCGGCCTCGAACCAGGCCTTGCGGGCCGCCATGGCCCGCAGCTGGTTGCGCAACAGGGCAAAGCCCATGGTGTCCTGCGGCGCCAGGGTCACGGCCAGGCTGCATTGCGTATCGGCCCGCTCATAGTCCCCGGCGAGGACGAGCAGGTCGATATAGAGATGGCGGGCGTCCTTGTCCGAGGGACGGGCCCTCACATGGTCCTTGGCATGGTCGAGCGCCTGGCTCAGGGCGCCTTCGGACAGGGAACTGGCGATGCTGGCGGCGAGCGTCATGCGGTCATCCTTCTGGGCGGGGAGGCCGTATCGACGCCACTCGTCGGCGGCGCCATTTCGGCAATGAGGTGGAAGCTGGTCGACACGTCGTCGAGCTGGAAATGCGGCTGCAGCCGCACGGTGCAGATGAAGGTGCCTGGCTTGCCGGCGAGTTCCTCGACCGCAATGCCCGCCGAGCGCAGCGGATAGCGCGTGCGCAGGGGCAGGTCGGCATCGTCATTGCCGAGCGTATAGCCCGACAGCCAGTCCTCGAGCTTGCGTTGCAGCGCGGTGGCGTCGGCCAGCCGGCCGACCTGGTCGCGCATGATCACCTTGAGATAGTGGGAAAAACGTGAGGCGCAGAGCACATATTGCAGCATGGCGGCAAGGCGCGCGTTCTGGCGCGCATTTTCATTGGCGTAATGCTGGGGCGCATGGAGCGACTGGTTGGCGTTGAAGATCGCCGATGCGGACATGTAGGTGGTGCCGATCGGCACCAGCCCGTGATCGCAGAATTGCTGCTCCTGTCCGCTGGTCAGGCGCACTTCGACCGGCGGCTGGGCGGACAGGCCCTCGCTTTCGGTCGCAAAATCATAGGCGGCGAGTTCGGCCGTGCTCAACATGCCGCCGTCCACCGCGTCCTGGGTGACGCCGCGAATGTCGGCGAACCAGCCGGACTGGATGAAATTGCGGATGACGATGGTGGCGAAGGCGAAGGCGCCATTGCCCCACAGCAGACTTGCGCCATCCGCCGATACGGCTTCGCGGAAGGGGAAGCCGTCATCACGCCGGCGCGAATAGGGCTCGTAGGGCTGGCGCATCAGGACACGCGGCGCGACCAGGCCGAGGAAGCGCGTATCCTCATGGGTCCGCAGGCGGTTCCAGCGTATGCGATCGGGGCTGCTGTCGAGCCAATGAAGATCCTGCACGCGGTTGAGTTCGGAAAAGCTCTCCAGCCCGATCGCGCGCGGCGAGGCGCCGGCCACGAAGGGGCAGAATGCGGCCGCCGCCACCGGGGCCAACTGGGTCAGCGTGCCGACCACATCGCCGCCCCCCTGGGGATCGGTGGGCGAGAGGTGATAATCGCCGATGATGAGGCCATAGGGCTCGCCGCCCGGCATGCCGAATTCGCGATTATAGACCAGCTCGAACAGATGGCTCTGGTCGAAGTCCGATGCGCGTTCCATGCCGCGCGCCAGCTCCTTCCAGCTCAGCTCGAGCAGCTTGATCTTGACCTCGCTCGAGCGCGAGGCGACGCGCACCAGCATCGCCAGTCCGCGCCAGCGTGCCTCCATCGCCTGGAATTCGGGATGGTGCAGGATCGCGTTGACCTGGCGATTCAGCGCCTCGTCGATCAGGGCGATGAGCCGATCTGCTCTGCCTCGCAGCAAGTTCTCGAAACCTATCGTCGGAGATGGCTTTCGGAAGGAAAGCCGAAGGTGCCGCCGGGCGGGCCGGCGGCACGGCTCACTGTCTGTTCGCCGGCTCAGTTCTTGGCGGGAATGCGAGCGACCATGCGCAGCGAGGTCGTCAGTTCCTCCATCTGCAGCCAGGGGCGCATCCAGGCCACGGCATTGTAGGAGCCCGGCTTGCCCGGAACTTCCTGGACCGTCACCTTGGCGTCGCGCAGCGGGTAGCGCGCCCTCGTTTCCTCGCCGGCCTCGTCATTGGCGTTGACATAGTTGGAGATCCAGCGGTTGAGCCAGGCTTCGCAATCCTTGGCTTCCATGAAGGAGCCGATCTTGTCGCGGCCCATCACCTTGAGATAGTGGGCAAAGCGCGACGTCGCCATCATATAGGGCAGGCGGGCCGACACGGCGGCGTTGGCATTCGCCTCTGGCCGGTCGTAGAGCTTGGGCTTGTGGGCGGTCTGGGCGCCGAAGAACACGGCGTAATCGGTGTTCTTGTAGTGGCACAGCGGCAGGAAGCCGAGCTTGCCGAGTTCGGCGTCGCGCCGATCGGTGATGCCGACCTCGGTGGGGCATTTGAGATCGAGATCGCCATCGTCGCTGGAGAAGATGTGCATCGGCAGGTTCTCGACCTTGCCGCCATTCTCGGCGCCGCGGATGGCGGTGCACCAGCCGAATTTGGCAAAGGCCTCGGTCAGACGCGTTCCCATCACATAGGCGGCGTTCATCCAGCAATAATTGTCGTGCGGGAGTTCGCCGGTCTTGGAATCGCCGGTCTCGTCATAGCCGAATTCGTCGATGGGATGCGTCTTCGGTCCATAGGGCATGCGGGCGAGCACGCGGGGCAGGGCCAGGGTGACGAAGCGCGAATCGTCGCTTTCGCGCAGCGAACGCCACTTGGCATATTCCACCGTCTCGAAGATCTTCTCCAGATCGCGCGGGCGCGCCAGGTCGCGATAGTCCTCGAAGCCGAACATGCGCGGGCTCGCAGCCGAGATGAAGGGCGCGAAGGCGGCCGCTGCGATCGAGGACAGGCCCTGCAGCAGCTGGACGTCGTCGAAGGAATTGTCGAACTCGTAGTCGCCGATGATCGCGCCCATCGGTTCACCGCCGGGGGTGCCGAACTCGTCTTCGTAGATCGACTTGAACAGGCGCGACTGATCGAACTCGACGGCCTTGGACAGGTCCCTGGCGAGATCACGCTTGGAGGCGTTGAGCACCCGGATCTTCAGATTGACGCTGGTCTCCGAGTTCTTCACCAGATAGTTCAGGCCGCGCCAGGCGCCCTCGAGCTTGGTGAATTCGGGCGACTGCATGATCGTCGCGAGCTGGCGCGAGATCGTCTTGTCGATGGCGGCGATGGCGTTGTTGAGCGTCACAGTCAGGTTGCGGTCATAGACCACCGTGCCCTTGAGGGCCTGGTCGGTCAGGGTGCGCAGCAGGTCCTGGGCGCGATCCGGCTCGGTCTGGCGGGTGGCCGACACGACCTTGGAGAGCAGGTTCTCTTCCGCTGTCGTTTCGACGACGACGTCACGCTTGGCTTGGGTCTTGGCATTCATGGCTCGATCCTCGTGTCGCTGCGGCGTCAGTTCGCCGAGCCGTCCTTCTTGTTGCCGCCGAGTTCACCGACCAGCTGCTTGATGTCGGACTGGTTCTGCAGGATGTTTTCGAGCAGCCGTTCCAGGTCCTCGGAGCGGTCGGCCTTGCTCATCAGGTCGCGCAGCTGGTTGCGGGCGTCGAGCAGGGCCTTGAGCGCCGGCACCTGATTGACGATCGCGCCGGGTTCGAAATCTTCCATGCTCTCGAATTTGAGATTGACCGCGAGGTCGGTGCCGTCATCGGCCAGGGTGTTCTCGACCGCGATGTTGAGGCCGGGCGTCATGCGGCGCATGACGTCGTCGAAATTGTCGCGATCGATCTGCACGAACTTGCGTTCGCCGAACGGCTTGAGCGGCTGGGTGGGGTTGCCGGAGAAGTCGCCGAGCACGCCGACGACGAAAGGCAGTTCCTTGACCACCATCGCCCCTTCGGTTTCGACCTCGTACTTGATGTGGACCCGGGGCTTGCGCACCCTTTCGAGCTTGGCGTGAACGCTTTCCATCTTGGTCTTCCTGTCTGTGCCAAGGGCACGTTGGTAAAATTGGGCACGTTGGTAAAATTGGGCACGTTGATAAAATTAGGCCGCAGATAAATTTCTTGCGTCGTTCGGAACGGGAAACGGCCAGGGCGACGAGGGTTTCAATTCCCGCACGGCGCCGAAGGGTCTCTCAATTGTCCCGTTTTTCGGTCTTGGCCTGGATCCCGGCCGCGGTCAGGACGGCGTTGCGCGTCTGCGCCTCGGGAAGGAGCTCGGCCAGCAGTTCGGAAAAGTCCATGCGCCCTCTGCGCACCAATGTTTCGATGGCTAAGGAAATCGGTGAGTGCGGTTCCGTCCGCCGGAAATGGCGGGCAACGGCGAGCAGGATCTCGAAAGCCTCCTCACGCGAGGCGATGCTGCCGGGAACGAGGGAACGCGGCGCCGACGGTGCCGGAGCGGTCTCGGCAGCCGTGCCCGCCTGCGTTTCCGCCGCAGTCGCCGGCATGGCATCACTCTCTTCCGTGCCGAGGCCGGTGAGATCCCGGATGGCGGCCGCGACCTCCTGCAGGACGTTGCGGGTGTTCGAGCTTGGCGGCGCCCGGTCCCCGCAGCGTTCGGTCAGCACCGTCGCCAGCTTGGCAAAGGAGGCGATGCAGTCGTTGACCACGGCCAGATGGGAGGCCATGGCAGCCATTCCCGCTTCCGTGGCCGCCTCGTGCAGGAGGTCGCGACGCTCGGCTTCTCCAGCCCGCTGGGCGAGCTGATAGTCCCACAGGGAATGCTGGGCGAAACTGCCATTGGGGACCAGCGAGGTCAGGCGAATCGCCTGGATCAGGGACCCTTCGCTATTGACGCCATTGAGGCCGGCAAGAGGAGCCAGTCGTTCCTCGATATCGTCGTCGCCGATGGAGTGCAGCTCCTCCCAATAATTGTCCAAAAGCGACATCATGGCGGTGAAGCTGTCCCGTAGGCCCTCGAAACCACGCAGCCTGAGTTGCGCCTCGGCGAGCCAGGCAAGGATTTCGATATCCTTGCTGTTGGACGACAAGATCTGAAGACCTAGTTCATTGACCTCATGCCAGGCGGGCGTAAGACGAATATTATCGTTCGGAGACGCGCTCCGCTCGACGCTTCGAGCAGCATTGCGAGCGTCCTTAATCCGATAATACTTTTCCTGATATTTGGGAGCTACCCTAATATTCTCGCCGCAAGGGCTATCCTGCCCAAGTGGAGAGATAATCTCCCTTAAATCCATCAGCACAGCGGCCCCAAGCTTTAAACTCCTGACACATCCCGATGGCAGTCTGCTTCCAAAGGCTCAAGCATTCTGTTTCCAAAGGTACAGTAATGTCAATGCCACAGCCCGTACGATGAATGAATGACGGTATATGGTATTACCTTACAGTTTTCCAATTGATGAAGAATCATATGAATCATGTCGCGCGAATGTCATCAAAATGTCATGTACTATCGTACCGCACTAACGGTGGTAGACTCGCAGTGGTGTACCGGTATCTTGGCTTTTGTAATAATAGCTCTATAGACGGAAAATAGGAATCCTGCTTAACTCAATTGACGTTACGGCGCACTTGCGCATAAGCAGCAAAACCTACGTGGAATTCGTGGATGCCGAATATCGATCTCAACCAACTTGTCAGGATGTTGGGACCGGAGCTGCGTGTCGCTCTTGAGACAGCTGCGTCCATCGCCGCACGCAACGCAAACCCCACTGTGGAAGTGGCGCATTGGCTGAGCGGGCTCGTTCAGGCCCCCGGTCTGGTGGCGCGATTTGAACAGGCGGGGATCGGCGTCGACGCGCTCAGGCGAGAGCTCGACCTCGCCATCGCCGACCTGTCGCGGGACAGCCAGGCACAATTGACCCTGTCGCAGAATGTGCTGGCGCTCGCCCGCGAGGCATGGCTGGTGGCTTCGCTGCAGTTCGGGCGCAGCCGCGTGGAGTTCGGCGATCTCCTGGTGGCCCTCGCTACCGAGCAGAGCCTTCGCATCGTGGCGAGGGCGACGGCCCCGAGCCTGCGCGACATCGACCTCAAGGCGGTCGAAGCCGCGCTCGCCGAGCTCAAGACGGCGGAGGTGGACCCGGCACCGGCAGGCGCGACGCCGGCCGCGGGGGCAGCCGGCGAGAGCGATTTCCTGCGGCTTTATACCCAGGACATGACGGCGGATGCGCGCTCCGGCCGTATCGACCCGGTGATCGGGCGTGACCGTGAGCTGCGCCAGGTCATCGACGTCTTGATGCGGCGCCGGCAAAACAACCCGATCCTGGTTGGCGAGGCCGGAGTCGGCAAGACGGCGATCGCCGAGGCGCTGGCCCTGGAGATCGCGGCCGGCAATGTACCGGCCATGCTGAAGGACGTCCGCCTGCTGTCGCTCGATCTCAGCCTCCTGCAGGCGGGGGCCGGTGTGAAGGGCGAGTTCGAGCGCCGGCTGCATGGCGTGGTGGATGCGGTCAAGGCCTCGTCCATGCCGATCATCCTGTTCATCGACGAGGCGCACAGCCTGATCGGAGCGGGCGGCCAGGCCGGGCAGGGCGATGCCGCCAACATTCTCAAGCCTTCGCTGGCGCGTGGCGAGCTGCGTACCATCGCTGCCACGACCTGGGGCGAATATAAGCGTTTCATCGAGCGCGATGCGGCCCTGACCCGGCGCTTCCAGACGGTGAAGGTCGACGAACCCGACGAAGAAACCGCGATCCGCATGCTCCGCGGCGTCGCCGGCGCCTTCCGGTCCCACCACAAGGTGCGCATTCGCGACGAGGCCCTGGCTGCGGCGGTACGGCTGTCGGCGCGCTATATCCCGGCCCGACAGCTGCCGGACAAGGCGATCAGCCTGATCGACACGGCGGCGGCGGCGGTATCATTGGGCCGCCAGGCGGTGCCCGAGGCGATTCGCACCCTGCGGGGCGAGCATGAATTGCTCGAGGTCGAAACGGCTTGGCTCGCCAAGGAGCCGGAGAGCGCCGAGGGCCTGGAACGGCAAGGCTGGATAGCCACGAGGCTGGTGGCCATCGCCGACGAGATCGAGGCGCTCGAAGCTCGTTTCGAGGCCGAGGCCCGCCTGGTGGAGGAGGCCGACCGGCTGGAAGCGATCCTGTCGGGCGAGGACGAGGCGGGGGAGCCGTCATCGCCAAGCGGCGAGGATGGCAATGTCGCGCCTTTCCCCGAACAGCCCGGCACCCGCGAAAGCGCCCGCGCCGCACTGGCTGAGGCCGAAGGGAGCCTGGCCAAGCTCACCGGCGAGACGCCTCTGTTGCCGCGTGCCGTCGATCGCGAGGTGATCGCAGCCCTGGTGGCGCGCTGGACCGGCATTCCCGTCGGCAAACTGCTGACAGACCAGGTCGAGACGGTCAAGACGCTGGAAGCGCGCCTGAAGGAACGCGTCATCGGCCAGGACGGTGCCGTCGGCCGGGTCGCTTCCGCGATGCGCACGGCCAGGGCCGGGCTCAACGATCCGCGCCGCCCGCCCGCCGTGTTCCTGTTCGTCGGCATGTCCGGCACCGGCAAGACCGAGACGGCGCTGGCACTCGCCGATCTGCTCTATGGCGGCAGCCAGTATCTGACCACCATCAACATGTCGGAATTCAAGGAGGAGCATAAGATCTCCATGCTCCTCGGCTCGCCCCCCGGCTATGTCGGCTATGGCGAGGGCGGGGTGCTGACAGAGGCTATCAGGCGCCGGCCCTATGGCGTGCTGCTGCTCGACGAGATCGACAAGGCCCATCCCGGCGTCCAGGAGATCTTCTACCAGGTCTTCGACAAGGGCACGCTGCGTGACGGCGAGGGCCGCGACATCGATTTCAAGAACACCACCATCGTGATGACGGCCAATACCGGCTCGGAATTGCTGGCGACGCTTTCGGCCGATCCCGATACCATGCCGGAAGGCGAGGCGCTGGAGGGGCTGCTGCTCGGCGAGTTGCAGAAGCAGTTCAAGCCCGCCTTCCTCGGCCGCACCACCATCCTGCCCTTCATGCCGCTTGGCCGGGAGGCGCTGTCGGGCATCGTCGACATCCAGATCGGGCGCATCCAGGACCGCGTCGCGGCGAGCTATGGCAGCGAGGTGGTGCTGCTGGCCCCGGCGCGCGAGGCCCTGGTCGCCCGCGCCGGCACCAGCGAGATGGGCGCGCGTGCCATCGAGGCGATGATCGCGCGCGAACTCCTGCCGGATCTGTCCACCTTCTTCCTCGATCAGGTCACCGCCGGAACCAAGGCAGGGCGGATCGAGATCGGATTTGACGGCCACCGTTTCAGCATTGCCGCTGAGCCGGCGGCCGCCACGGAATTCGCCAGGCCGAGGAAACGGCCGGCGGATAAAGCAGCCTCGAATGGCAAGAAGGCTCATTCGGATGCGGTACGACCCAGAAAGGCGCGAGCGCCTTGACCTGTCTTAAGCCGATTCAACTTCGAACAGGAGAGAAGTAGTATGCCGATTTATCTGCAGCTCGATGGTATCCAGGGCGACGCCACCCAGGAACAGCACAAGAAGTGGATGGATATCGAAGCCATTCACTGGAACGTTTCGCGCAACATGAACACTTCGGCGGGTTCGGCCGCCAACCGCGAAGCCTCCGAGCCGACGATTTCGGAAGTGATCCTGACCAAGGTCAGCGATTCCTCTTCCACCCGGCTGTTCCAGGAAGCCTGCTCGGGCCGCACGGGCAAGACGGCGGTGATCCATCTGGTGTCCACCGGCAGCCCCGGCAACACCTATATCGAATACACGCTGACCAACACGCTGCTCGCCAACTATTCGGTCGATTCGAATGGCGATCGCCCGGTCGAGACGATCCGGCTCAACTTCACCAAGATGCAGGTGAAGTACACCCCCTACAACGAGGACAACACCTCCGGTTCGCCGACGATCGCCACCTACGATCTGGCCACGACGAAGGCTGCCTAAGCACCTCCGGCATGATGACGGGGCGCCTCCGATCCGGCGGCGCCCCGGACCTTTCGACGGCTTTCCGGTCCGGTTCCGGAGAAGCCTTCCAGCCATATCGAACGACAATCGCAAGGGAGTGGCATGGTCGATTTCAGCGTTTCCTCTGCAAGGCTCAGCGTAAGGCCGCTGGTTCCGGCCGACGTGCCGCCCATTGCCCGCATGGGCCGGGCCCCCAACCTCGACTACTTCGCCTATGCCCCGGGGCCGCGCGAAGCCGGCGGCAGGGCTGCCACGGTCGGGGCGGCCGCGGCCTTGTTCCGCCAGGGCTCCGAATTGCTCAACGAATATTCGCTGACCTATGCGCTGCGGACCTGGCTGAAGAACAATGATCAGCCGATCTCCCAGGCGATGGACGCCAAGGGCCATACGGTCTTCGTGATGCAGGTGACCTATTCGCTGGCGCAGGGGGCCGATACCCGCGCCTTCATGTGGCGCAGCGCCTATTTTCTCGAATCGGCCCGCAGCCGCGCCGAGCTGGAGCCGACCCTGGCCAGGCTGGTGCAGGGGCCATGGATCGGCCCGACGCCGCCGAACCGCTCGATCAGCTATGTGACGGTCTATCTCCTGGGAGAGCGGATCAGCCACTGAGCATCGACTTCGCATGCGGCGCCGGCGCCAGGCCGGGGCCGCGATCGAAACGGGCAGGCCCGCGGTGAGGCGAACTCGCCACCGCCGCCGGCCAGATGATACGGGGACAGGCATTCGATGGACGGCGACGCCAGCTCAGCATCCTATATCCAGGCCGAACGCATTCTGCGCATCGAGACACCGCTGGGCGCCGACGTGCTGCTGCCCGAGCACGTGGAGATGCGCGAGGCGGTGAACGACCTGTTCACGCTTCATGTCGCGGTACGCTCCAAGAAGACCGACATCAAGCCGAACGAGATCGTCGGCAAGCTGGTCGACGTCTCGCTCGAACTCGGCCAAGGCGAGCGGCGCACCTGGAACGGGCTGGTGGTGCGCCTGGTGGAAGGGCCGCCGGTGACGCGGGGCATGCGTTCCTACCAGCTCGAGATCCGGCCCCAGCACTGGCTGATGAGCCAGCGTTCGGACTGCCGGATCTGGCAGGACAAGACCTCGCTCGACGTTGCCCGCACGCTGCTTTCCGAGCACAAATTGCAGGCGCCGGTGACCTCGGGCGTCATCCCCGAACCCAAGCCCCAGCATTATTCGGTGCAGTATAACGAGACGGATATCGCCTATCTCCTGCGCCGCCTGGAGGAAGACGGCCTGTTCTTCTGGTTCGAGCATGAGGGCGGCTCGGCAGGCTCGGTCGCCGCCAAGCATGTCATGCACATCGCCTCGCATGTCTCGGGCTATACCAGCGGGCCCGAGACCGATGTGCGCCTCGCCATGGGCTCGAGCGACCGCAACCACCTCACCAAGTTCGAGCGCAGCTTCACCTATGTGCCCGGCAAGCGCTCGGCGGGGGACTGGAACTTCCTCACCCCCGGCTCCGTGCCCTCGGGCGAGACGCCGAGCCTGGTGTCGCTGCCGGGCAACGAGGCCTATGAGCTCTATGAATACCCGATGGTCGGCGGCTACGGTTCCGACAGTGCTTCCGAAGGCATCGCCAATGACCGGGTGGAGCGACAGTCCAAGCTGAGGATGCAGGCGGCCGAGGCCGATTACGAGCGCATTGAGGGCGCTTCCTCCATCCGCACGCTTTCGCCCGGCCGGCGCTTCAAGCCCTATGACGTCGCCAATCCCGGCAACAGCTACGAGGAGCACGTCACCTTCCAGATCGTGCATGTGGCGCGCGACCGCTCCTACGAGACCAATGAGGGCGAGCCAGACTATTCCAACCGTTTCATCGCCTTGCCGAGCCGGGTGCCGGCGACGCCCCACCGCTCGACCCAGCGCCCGCGCATCGACGGCACCGACATCGCCATCATCGCCGGTCCGCCGGGCGAGGAGATTCATCCCGACAAATATGGACGGGTAAAGGTGTGGTTCCCCTGGGACCGTCGCGCCAAGAAGGACGGCACCGACACCTGCTGGATCCGGGTGGCACAGAACTGGGGCGGCGGCAATTGGGGCGGCCAGATCATCCCCCGCGTGGGTATGGAAGCGATCGTTTCCTATCTCGGCGGCGACCCCGACCGGCCGATCATCACCGCGCTGGTGCCGAACGAGCGCAATCAGGTGCCTTATGAGCTGCCGGCCAACAAGACGCGCTCGACCTTCCGCTCAAACTCCCACAAGAGCACAGGCTTCAACGAGTTTTCAATGGAGGACAAGACGGGCGGGGAGAACATGTTCTTCCATGCTCAGAAGGATCATACTACCCGCGTCCTCAACGATCGCACGGCCCGCGTCGACAGCCATGACGTGCATTCGGTCGGCGGCAACCGCTCGGTCGAAGTCGCCAGCAATCAGAAGCATGAGATCGGCGGGTCCTATCACCTTACGGTTGGCGGTACCGGCGCAGGGGCACTTGGGGCTTTGGCCGGAGTAGCTGGGCTCGCGGGACATACGGCAGGGCTTCTCCAACAGGCGGGCGCCATTGCCGGCGATAGTGGCCCGGCGCTTGGCAGTTTTGCAATGTCGGTTGCTTCGTCGGCACTCGGTTTCCTGTCAGGGGGAGGGCTCAGCGCTCGGGACGGCGTGGTGTCCGGCTCCAATCCCCGCGCCGATGCGGGTACGGCCCTCGCCGGTGCCGGCACGGGGGTGGGCCAGGATGTCGGCGGCCTCTTCTCCCTACCGGGCATGATGTACACTGTCGCCGGTACCTTCAAGCATGACAGCATCGGCATTGCCCGTGCCGAGCAGATCGGCATGAGCAAGGTTACAAATGTCGGCATCGCGGCTCTCGAGAGCGTCGGCAAGTTCAAGAAGATTGCCGTTGGCGAAGAATTTGTCATCGAAGTCGGCAATTCAAAATTGGTCATGAAATCGAATGGCGAGGTGATCATTCTCGGCAAGAAATTCAACTTCGTCGCCACGGAGCATTTCCAGATGCGTGGCAAGCCTATCGACCATAACTAGTAGCGGCCATCCATGGAACTGATCAACAGGACGCCGCTACAGGCTTTCGCCTTCCGGCAGTTCGACCGTAATGGAAAGCTTGATTGTGTCGTCGCCGTTCGCGGCACCTTCCTCCATCGGCAGGGCGAGGTGGTTGCGTTGTCAGCCGAGCAGGAGGGGTTCCAATGGACCGACGCCTACGTGGGCGATCCCCATGAGGGGATCATGCTGCGTCAGACCGATCTGACGCCGGAAAAACCTGGTACGGATATTACATTCCTCGGCAATACCTATCCTCCGAACGGTCAAGCCTCGAAAAGTTGGACTTGCTCACTGCGAGTGGGAGCAAAGGAGAAATCTCTAAGAGTATATGGCGAGAGGCATTGGAGGCCGATCTTAAAAGATGTACGGGCTGGATTCTCGAACGGTCACCCTGAGGGCATCCTTCAGGACTGGAGTCTTGATGGCCCTCTTCCGGCGGCGCGCGTTCCGCTGGACTGGCATCATGCCTATGGCGGCACCGTGCCCGGTACGGGTGATATAGAGCGGGAAATACGTCCGGACGTCGAAACAGCCAACCCACTTGGCTGCGGCATCGTGAACAGCCATTTTGAAGCTGATATCGCAGGTATACGGGCGCCGTCCATCATGGCCGTAGATGAGACCAATCTTGATTGGCGAACGCGTTACCGGCCCGAGGGTTTTGGCCCGATTTCTCCATGGTGGCGACCTCGTCAACAATATGCGGGTACCTATGACGATGCGTGGTTGGCGCATCGGCACCCTCTCTTGCCCTTGGACTTCGATCCGCATTTCTGGCAATGCGCTCACCCCGATCTGATCGCTGAGCCGTGGCTGAAAGGCGACGAGGATTATGCGCTCAGCAACCTCCATCCCGATCTACCACTGGCGCATGGACGATTGCCGGGAGTCACCCTCGGCGTTCGATGCGAGCAGGAGGGGAGCGACAAATGGTTTCTATCCAGTCTAGACGGTGTGCAATTCGATTGGCGAGAGGGCGAGACAGTGCTCTTGACCTGGCGGGCTCGCTTTCCCTTACCGGAGGCTGACGATGTGCGGCTGACGCTCAACCGGGTGGTGTTCTCCCAAGAGGAAAGACGACAAGTGGAGGCCCAGGAAGCATGAGTCTGCCCCCTCCCACGGATAATTATGCGGGAGAGCCGCAATACCCCTCGTCCTGGACTACTAAACGGCCGCGTGAGGGATTACGGGACAATGATGCTGCACGTATCGTGTCCCTGTCACCAGACGTCTGTAAGACCCCGATAGGCTCCTCGACGCCGCCGATCCCCTATCCCGTCGTTGATTTCTGTGGGCACGACGAAAACTACACCGAGTCCGTGCGCTTTACCGGCCAGAAAGTGATGGTGCTGCGATCGAACACCTGCCATGTCCATGGTGACAAACCGGGTAAGGCCAAAGGTGTGAAATCGGGCACGGTAGAGGGCATATGCGAGCCTATTGAAGGGGCCGACTTGGTGCGGGCCGAAGGTTCACCTATCATCACCCATCTCCATCGCTGCCATATGAACAACAAGAATACGGTGGGAGAAGCCTATTTCGTCTGTGATACCGCGACATATCCTGCGCCTAAAGATACCGATCCGATACCAGGATCGCTGCGCTTTGCGGGCTATCAGGACCTTGACAAGATATTTGGCCGCGGAACATCCCTTCCTCCTGGTTCCTATCAAGTGGCCGAAGCTGCAACAGGCACGATGAATGACGCTGGAGGTGGCTATCGGGGGGGAGGTTCAAGCAGCACGACCACCGCCCCCCAATCTGGTGGCGCAACAACCACCGTGCCTGAAACATCATGGGCATCGAAGCTGTTACGCTGGAGCATCTTTGGGCGTGCCGAGTCTGCCGCCAATATGATCAATGACGTAAGCGGGGGAGCTCTCAATCGACGGCGCATTGAGAATCTTGTCGGGGAGTTCGATTTTTACGCAACTACTCCCAATCAAGGGTACACCCCGGAACAGATGGCTATCTGGGCAAAGGGGGCTGCTGAAGTTCGAGCAACAGCCCTACCAGCCGGCGACATGGAATCTTTTGAAGCAATTAAACAAAAAACAATCGACGCCGTTATGTCGTCTGCATCGCAGACTCAAGCAAAAGTCTCCGCAACCGCGGTCGGTAATGTTCGAGTATCTTCGCAGCGCGACGCCTGCGATGACATCTGCAAATTGGCCTGTGATTGTTTGAAGGACAGAGGAGGAGCGAGAACCTACACCCAATGTGTAGGTAAAAAGCTGCGCGACGCTAACTATGACAAGAACGGACCTAGCCGGCCTGACGGTTCACCGCGATATCCCGCAAGCCCAGATGCTGATGGCGCGCGTCCTGAAGTAAGTTATGATCCAAAAAACGATTATAAGCCAGTGCCTGCGGGCAGTGATCCGGAGATGCCTACCTCACGGGATGTTGTGGCTGGTGCACCAAGACCTGACGTTTCCATGTGGAAAGACGGCAAATTGTGGAAAATATTCGAACTCAAATTCCCGACAAGCGCCGGTGGAGTGGATGGAGAGACCACAATGCAAGCTCGCGGCGAATACAGAAAAATTGCTGAAAAAAATGGACTTGACCCTGAAAAAGATCTGATCCAGCTCGATGTCAAGGAACATTGCGACTGCGAATCTGGTAAAGCAAAGTCCAATGCTCCCTGTTAATTGAGGAGGAATTTGTGGAATATCCTTTCGATTTAAAGTTAAATCCGAGAGATATTGAAGAGCGTGGCGTTCTTCGCGCGGGGAGTGGTCATGCGATACGCTCTCGTGTTGGCATATTGTTGTCGATCTATTTTCTGGAGGGCTGGAGAAGAGAGAAACGCCAGGCGCTCTTCGAAAATCTGAAGGACTATCTCAGCTTGTTCGGTGACAAGATTACACATTTTCACCCCGCTGGTGATGGCAATAACAAACGCATGCGTCGGTACAAGGGCATAATCCCCGAAGAATTTATAAAAATTACTACCTTAAGCAAAACAGACACCGCTTATCTGTTTGTAAAACATGTCGATATGGCGGAAACGGACGACCCTTCACTCTACATGTTCATGGCTTTCGGTCATGAAGAGGGGACACGAAATCCTCTTTCAGGGATGAAAGTGCACTTTCCACCCAGCTTTGTGTTCGAGAATCCTGATCGTTACGTTGAGTTGGTAGCGCGTTGGTGTGACCGTCTCAGTGCGATTCATGGTTCGTCCGGCCTGGGGGTCCTATCCAGGCCTGGCGCCGAGATGATGGAAGATGCCTACCACTATCCCTGGCTGATGCACTATTCTGGTCTCGAATATGATGCGATGGGCGACTATTGGGCGGAATGCAGTGAAGGGGGCTATGAACAGCCGCGTTCATCGAACTGGCTGACCATTCTTGGCTCCGCCAACATCGACGCTCTGGGCGGTGACGAGGTGATGATCCGTAAGAAATTGACACCCGATATCGAAGTAAGGCGGTATTCAGGCGGCGTCGTTCTGCGAGCCGGCAAGCTTCCGGTGCTTGGGACAGCCGAGACGGGTGGCATTCCTAAAACATATCAGACCGTGGCCCGCTTCATAAAGCCGATCCGATTTGAAGGCTATCGGTACAATATCATGAAACTCCCACGACCAATGTTGGACCTCGATCGGGAGGTCAGGCTTCAAGTTACGTTGAATTGGCTTAGACGTTTTGATCAATAAGAAAATATTCAAACAGTTACGATCAAGAAGCAGGCATCAACATGAGCGCTACTGATCACGGAATCTCGATTGTCCCTGTGGAGTTCGGTTGGTCCGCCTCGTGCATAAGCGAATTGGAACTCCATGCCATTCTTGACGCATATTTCAGCTCAAATACAGCGTGCCAAAGAACTTTATCCGCCGATGCTAACATCGGCTGCATCGTCGATACTCGCGGGCTTCGGTGTCCCTTTCCTGTTCGCGAGATGCGCAGCGCCTTCATGTCCTTGTCAAAGGGGGCTCGCATCGTTCTCCTGACAGACGATCCTGTAGCCGCGATCGACATTCCACATGCCGTTATGCAGGACAGCAATCATTTGCGGTTAAGAACGCGCACGGGGAACGTCGATGTCTTTCTTGTCGAAAGATCATGACATCATCTCCTCTATGGAGAAGATTTGCATGTGCTGCCTCCGAATGATCCCCAACGATCAAGCGACGTGTGATGGTAGCGTCCCGGACTTCAGGAAATATTATGAAAATCACTTATCGGGTTGCGGCGACATTACTTGCGACCTTTGTTGCCCTTGTCGTTTTGCATCCGGGTAGCTCCGCCCAAGCCGCCACCACCTGCGAGCACCGAGCCGCGCCGGTTGGGGCGAGCGGCAAGCGGGTGGCTGTGATCGTCGGCAATGGCGGTTATAGCAACGGCATTCCGGCCTTGCCCAATCCGGCTCGGGATGCGCAGGCCGTGGCCAAGGCGATGGGGGCGCTTGGCTTCGAGATCTTCCTCGCCGGCGATGCTGACAGCGCGAGCCTGCAGAACTGCCTCGCCACCGCCTATGCCGGTGCGGTCGGGGCCGATGTGGCGATGTTCTATTATTCCGGCCACGGTATCCAGATCAGGGATGAGAACTATCTGGTGGCCACCGATGCCACCTCGAAGGATCTCCAGCATGGCTTCGTGCCGGTGCAGCCGATCGTCGATACCCTGCAGAAGGGCGCCAAGGCGACTTTGGTTTTCCTCGATGCCTGCCGCAACAATCCGATGGCCGAGGGCGGCCAGGCCGGGCTTTCGGTCTCGACCGGGCGCGGCCTGGCCCGGGTCGAGGGGGCGGGGGCTGCGGCAGCGCCCGGCACGGTGCAGGCGCGCGGGCTGATGGTGGCCTATGCCACCTCGCCCAATGCAGTGGCGCTCGACGGCAAGGGCGAGCTCAGTCCCTTCACCGGCGCCTTCGTCAAGACGGTCGGCACCTCCGGCTATTCGATCCAGCGCATCATGAGCGACGTCACCAAGGCGGTTGGCGAGGAGACCGACTGGGCCCAGACGCCGTGGATGAAATCCTCGCTGACCGACGAGCTCAAGCTCGGCGGCGGCCAGACCCTGGCCGAGGCCCAGTCGATCTCCGACAATCATGCCGCCCGGGCCCAAACGCTACTCAACACCAATGGCAGGCGGGAGGAGGCGATCGTCGAGGCCCTGAAAGGCCTGCCCGCGGCGCCCGACGAGACGGCGCTCCTGCGCTTTTCCAAAGCCTATGTGGCGCTTTATGCCGCCGTGCAGAGCCGCGAGGCCTTGCTGCCGGTGAAGCCCGGCTTCTCCCAGGTGGCGGTATCGACGCAGGGGCGGGTCGCCGTCTACCAGATGAGCGCCGACTACCAGTCCGGCGACCTTACTCTGTGGTCGGTCGCCGAGAAGAAGGCGCTGGCGAGCCTGCCGACCAAGGGCAGGGTCTCGAAATTCCTGTTCAGCCCGCACGGCAATCTGCTGGTCACCGAGATGGACAATGTGGTCACCGTGTGGAACGGGCTCGATGGCGCCAGGCTCTTCGACCTGAAGGCCGGCGGCTATGTCACCTCGATGGAATTCAGCCCGGACGAGAGCCGGCTGCTGCTGGGCGGCGACGGCTCCAGCGCGCTGACCGTCATCGATGTCGCCAGCCGCAAGCCGGTATTCACCGTGAAGTCGGGCCAGCTCACGCAGCCCGGGGGCAAGGCGCGGGGCGGCCGTCTGGTGCAGGCCAATTTCGGCAGCAACGATACGATCTGCTTTTCGCTCGACAGCAGCGGCGACAAGCGCCTGCTCGGCGTCTATGACTTGGCGCAGAAGAAGACCATGCGGCTGCGCGA
Source organism: Labrys sp. E2SS-1L (assembly GCF_057073705.1). Classification (NCBI taxonomy): domain Bacteria; kingdom Pseudomonadati; phylum Pseudomonadota; class Alphaproteobacteria; order Hyphomicrobiales; family Xanthobacteraceae; genus Labrys; species Labrys sp. E2SS-1L. The sequence goes on from NZ_CP172712.1 coordinate 2,470,650, forward strand.
GGCGAGCAATGCCGTCACCGTCTCCGTCTGCGATCCCGCCGGCAAATATATGGTGCGCACCTATGCCGTAGGATCGAGCGAGCAGGGCATGGAGATCTGGGACCTGGCCACCGATGCCGTCAACCTGGTCAAGGCGCCGATCGCCAACATCATGGGCATCGACCCCGACGGCAAATATGTCGGCGTGATCGCCTTGGACGCAGAGGTCCAGGGCATTTACGACCTTGCTACCGGCAAGAAGGGGCAGCCCGCCACGGTGCCGCCGGGCTATGTCATCTACGGCAGCCGGGTGCGCAATGCCGAGGGCGGCCTGGTCAGCCAGGACATCAATCCCAATGCCTGGCGCGACTGGCCGGATGAGAGCCTGCATGGGCCGGGTCTGGTGGAGAAGGCGCTGGCGGGATTGACCCCGGCGCAGCGCGAAGAGGTTGCGCGGGACAGGATCACCTTCGCCGAGGTCGCGGCCAATCCGTGACCCCGTGCAGTGATCGGCCTGGGCATGCTCGGGCGTTTCTGTGAAGGCCGTTCGTTTGCGGCGGAGGGGGCTCATAATCACCCCCTCCCCAAATCACCCCACTTCCCCTATTCCCCTGCCTCGCGCATGATGGCGCGCGCCTTTCCGGTGCCCATCATGCCAGCAGGGAAACAACCATGCCGAACCACCCCTCCGATGCCATCAGCGCCTTCGGGCCGGATTTTCCGTTTGCCTATGACGAATGGCTGGCCCATCCGGCCGGGCTCGGCGCGGTGCCGGCCGACAAGCATGGCAAGCGGGTCGCCATCATCGGGGCGGGGGCAGCCGGGCTGGTAGCCGGCTATGAGCTGATGCGCCTCGGTTTGAGACCGGTGCTCTATGAATCGGCCCGTCTCGGCGGGCGGCTGCGCTCGCAGCGCTTCGAGGGCACGGACGGCATCATCGCCGAACTCGGTGGCATGCGCTTTCCGATCTCCTCGCGCGGCTTTTACCATTATGTCGACCTGCTTGGGCTGGAGACGCGGGATTTTCCCAATCCGCTGACGCCGGCGGCCGGCTCCACCGTGATCGACCTGGAGGGCGAGACCCTCTATGCCCGCACGCTGGACGATCTGCCGCCGCTCTACCGGGAGGTCGCCGACGCCTATCACCAGGCGCTGGAGGAGGGGGCCCAGTTCTCCGCCTTGCAGGCGGCGATGCGGGTGCGCGACGCCAGGCGCATCAAGGAGATCTGGGATCCGATCGTGCGCGATTGGGACGAGCGCACCTTCTATGATTTCGTGGTGTCCTCGCAGGCCTTCCGCAAGCTCTCCTTCCGCCACCGCGAAGTGTTCGGGCAGGTAGGCTTCGGCACCGGCGGCTGGGATTCGGATTTTCCCAATTCGATGCTGGAGATTCTGCGCGTCAATCTCGGCGCCTTCGACGACGAGCAGCGCTATGTCGTGGGCGGCGTCGAGCAGGTGGCGCAGGGCATCTGGTCCAAGGCGCCGGACAAGCTGGCGCATTGGCCGGCCGGCACCACGCTGGCCGGGCTCAATGCCGGCGCCACCAGGGGCAGGGCGCAGGCGATCGCCCACAATGGCAGGGGCGGCTTTGTCGTGACGGACCAATGGGGCAACCGCGACGACTACGAGGCGGTGGTGGTCACCTGCCAGAGCCATCTGCTTACCACCTCGATCGCCGCCGAGGAGAGCCTGTTCGACCAGAAGCTGTGGATGGCGCTCGACCGCACCCGCTACATGCAGGCGGCCAAGACCTTCATCATGGTGGACCGTCCGTTCTGGAAGGACAAGGACCCGGCCACCGGCCGTGACGTGATGTCGATGACGCTGACCGACCGCATCACCCGCGGCACCTATCTGTTCGACAATGGCGACGACAGGCCGGGCGTGATCTGCCTGTCCTATTCCTGGATGACGGATGCCTTGAAGGTGCTGCCGCTGCCGGCCGAGCGGCGGGTGGAGCTCGCCCTTTCGGCGCTGGGCAAGATCTATCCCGGGCTCGACATCGCCAGCCACATCATCGGTTCGCCGATCTGCGTGAGCTGGGAGGCGGACGAGAATTTTCTTGGCGCCTTCAAGGGAGCGCTGCCGGGGCATTACCGCTACAACCACCGCATGTACGGGCATTTCATGCAGGCCGACCTGCCGGAGAGCCAGCGCGGCATCTTCATGGCCGGAGACGGCGTAAGCTGGACGCCAGCCTGGGTCGAGGGCGCGGTGCAGACGGCGCTCAACGCGGTCTGGGGCGTGATGACCCATCTCGGTGGTCGCTCGTCGGCCGAAAATCCCGGCCCCGGCGACCTCTATCCCACCCTCAAGCCGGTCGATCTCGGGGATTGAGGAGGAAGAGGGCACGGTTTTCGCTTGTCATCCCGCACGCACTGCAACGCATGGCGTTGCGGTGCAGATGCGGGACCGCAATCCGAGTGCGGCGCAGAATTGTCCTGCGGTCCCGGATCTGCGAAGCAGCACTGCATGCTGCACCGCGTCCGGGATGACAGAGCGCGATCACCCTCGCCCTTTCCCATAAAACCTCGTGATACGCTCGCGCAGCCATTGATGGGCGGGATCGCCCCGGCGGCGCGGGTGCCAGATCTGGGTGAAGGGCACGGCCGGCAGGGTGAAAGGCGGCTCGAACAGGCGAAGACCGCCAGCCTCGATCGAGGCTGGCAGGATGCCGCGCGCCACGGTCAGGATGATGTCCGTGCCGGCGATCAGGCGCGGTGCCACGCCCCAATGCGGCAGGGTGAGGCAGATCCGCCGCTTGTGGCCGAGCGCGGCGAGGGTGCGGTCGATCTCGTTCTCGACATCGGCGCGCAGCGCCACCAGCGCGTGCGGGCGGGCAAGATAGGAGGGAAGGTCGAGCCGGCCGAAGGGCGGCAGGCCGGACCCATCCGCGAGACAGACATAGTGATCCTCGAACAGAAGCGCTTGAGCGAGTTGCTCGCCGAGATCGGGAAACACGCCGAAGGCGAGATCGATTTCACCATCGAGGATCTGGGCCGCCATCGCCTCCCGGCCCGCCTGGGTGACGAGCAGGTCGCTGTGCGGCGCCTCTGCACGCAGCAGCGGCACCAGTCTCGGCAGCAGCACGGCGGCGCCATAGTCCGACATCGCCAGCCGGAAGGTGCGCCGCTCGCGCGCGGGATCGAAGCCGGCCGGGGTCAGCAGATGGCGCATTCGGTCGAGCGCCTCGGTGAGATGAGGCTGGATCTCGAGCGCCCGCGCCGTCGGCCTGAGGCTGCCGCCCTGGCGTGTCAGCAGGGGATCGTCCAGCAACGTGCGCAGCCGCGCCAGGGCGTGGCTGACGGCCGGCTGGCTCTTGTTCAGGCGCAGGGCCGCGCGCGAGACATGGCGCTCCGCCAGCAGGGCCTCGAGGACGGTGAGCAGGTTGAGGTCGATGCCGGCAAGATTATTCATATGGTGCATAGTATGGATAGGAAATCGGAATTTCCATCTGAATTAGGCATGGCATAGACCTTCGGTGATCGAAGGAGACCGCCATGACCAACCCCGCTTCCCTGTTTCTGCTGCTGCCGGCCCTGATCGCAGGCGCGGTCGTGCCGTTCCAGGCTGGGGCCAATGCCACGCTTGGCCGGCTGCTCGGTCATCCGCTCTGGGCCACCCTGGTTTCACTGGCGGTCAGCATCGCGGTGATCCTGCCGGTGATGGCGGCCTTCCGTGTCCCGATCCCCACCATCGATGCGGCGTCGAAAGGGCCGTGGTGGATCTGGACGGGCGGACTTGCGGGTGTGATCTACATCACCGCCGCGCTTTTGCTGGCACCCCGGCTCGGCGCCGCCAATTTCATGGTGGCGGTGATCGCCGGCCAGATGATCGCCTCGCTGGCGATCGATCATTTCAGCCTGATGGGCTTTGCGCCGAGGCCGGTCAACCCGGCGCGCCTCGCCGGCGTCCTGCTCATCGTCGGCGGCATGGTGGTGACGCAATGGGCCAACGCCGCGCAGGCGGTCACCGCGCCGGCGCGCTGAGAGGCAGGGCGCATCCGAGCAGGCGGTCGCGGAGAATTCTTCTCCCCTTGTGGGAGAAGGTGCCCCGAAGGGGTGGATGAGGGGAGAAACGCAACCTAGAGCATGTCCTGCGATCGATGAATCGATTGTGATGTGACAGGTGGCTTGTGAGCTGATTCAACATCTGCCTTGTGGGAGAGGTTGATGATGGGAAGAGCCCTGAGCGGAGATCTACGGTCACGGGTCCTGAAGGCCTCGGCAGAAGGCATGTCGGCGCGTCGGGCTGCAGCGCGGTTCGGTGTCGGCGTTTCGAGTGCGATCCGCTGGATAGCACGAGCGAAGGTAGGCGAGTTGGCGCCTCGACGGCCTGGCCGTAGCCGCTCCTCCAGCCTCGATGTGCATGAAGCCTTCATCGTCGGGCTGATCGAGGAACGCAAGGACATCACGCTCAACGAGATGGTGCGGCGGCTGGAGACCGAGCAATCGGTCGGGATCAGCCGCAGTGCCCTGAGCGCCTGGCTTCGTGGCCATGGCTGGACGTTCAAAAAAAGTCCGCACATGCACTGGAGCAGGATCGGCCCGACATCCTGAAACGCCGCCAGGCTTGGTTCGACGGTCAACTCGATCTCGATCCGGCAAGGCTCGTGTTCATCGATGAGACGGGGCTGTCGACGAAGATGGCGCGCTTGCGTGGAAGAGCGCCCCGTGGTGAGCGTTGCCGGGCGGGCGTTCCCCACGGTCATTGGAAAACGACCACTTTCACCGGCGCCCTGCGGTTGACCGGGATGACCGCGCCCTTCGTCTATGACGGCGCCATGAACGGCAACGCATTCCTTGCCTATGTCGAGCAGGTCCTGGTCCTGACCCTTGAGCCCGGCGACGTTGTCGTGATGGACAACCTGCCGGCCCACAAGACCGCCGGCGTGCGTAATGCGATCGAGACGGCAGGTGCGAGCCTGCTCTATCTGCCGCCCTACAGCCCCGACTTCAACCCAATTGAAAATGCGTTCTCCAAACTCAAGGCGCTGCTACGGGCAAAGGCCGAAAGGACCATCGATGCCCTATGGGAGGCAGTCGGCTCGATCATCCACCTCTTCAGCCCAGCCGAATGCGCGAACTACTTCCAGGCAGCGGGCTATGAACCAACTTAAACAAGATACGCTCTAGCAAGGAGCGTGTTGGCACCCCTCATCCGGCGCTCCGCGCCACCTTCTCCCGCAAGGGGAGAAGGGTTGCCCGCGTTTTGCTTGGCGGCCTCGATGAGGTGGTACCTCTCAGGCGTCCTTCGACACCAGGATCTTGTCGATGCGCCGGCCGTCGAGGTCGACGACCTCGAAGCGCCAGCCGTCCCGCACGAAGCTCTCGCCGGTCTGCGGCAGGCGGTTGAGTTCGGCCAGGATGAAGCCGGCTGCGGTTTCGTAGTCGCCGCGCTCGATCGGCATCGACAGGGTTTCGGCCAGTTCGTCCGCCTGCATCCAGCCCGACACCAGGTAGGAGCCGTCCGAACGCATGGTGATGGCCGGTTCGTCGCCGTCATCGTCCTGGAAGGCGCCGGTGATCGCCTCCAGCACGTCATTGGCCGTGATCACACCCTCGAAATGGCCGTACTCGTCGAAAACCAGCGCCATATGCGCCCTGGAGGAGCGCAGCGACTGCAGCACACCCAGCGCCTCGTTGGTATCCATCACGATCGGTGCCGTCTGGACATGGTCGCGCACATTGAGGGCCCGGCCGTCGAGCTGGCTCTGGAACAGGTCCTTGACCATGACCACGCCGACGATGTTGTCGTCCTCGCCGTCCTGCACCGGCAGGCGCGAGCGGCTGGTGGCGCGCAGCTGCGCCATGATCGTCTTGGCGGAATCGGAGAGGTCGATCACCTCGACGTCGCGCCGCGGCGTCATCAGCGAACGGGCGCTGCGGTCGCCCAGCCGCATGACGCCCGAGATCATGTCGCGCTCAGCCGTTTCCAGCACGCCGGCACTTTCGGCTTCCTTGAGGATGGTGCGCACTTCCTCTTCCGTCACTTTCTCCTCGGTCTTGCCGCCCTGGCCGAGCAGCCTCAGCACGGTGCGCCCGGAGATGTCGAGCAGGAAAACCAGAGGCGCCGCGCATTTCGACAGGAGACGCATGGCCGGCGCCACCCGGGCCGCCATGCGCTCGGGGTCGCGCAGGGCGATCTGCTTGGGCACGAGCTCGCCGATGATCAACGACAGATAGGTGATCGCTACCACCACGATGCCGACGCCAAGCGTGTCGGCAGCGTGGATTGACAGGCCCTGCGTCTGCAGCCAGCCGGCAAGGCGCGTGCCGAGCGTCGCGCCCGAGAAGGCGCCGGAGAGAACGCCCACCAGCGTGATGCCGATCTGGACCGTGGAGAGGAAGCGGCCGGGATTTTCCAGGAGCTCCAGCGCGGTCGCCGCGCCTCGCTTCTTGCGGTCGGCGAGTGCGCGCAGCCTGGCTGGGCGGGAGGAGACAATCGCGAGTTCCGACATGGCGAGGACGCCGTTGAGAAGCGTCAGGAAGACGATGATGGCAATGTCGAGGAACAAGGTGCCTTTGAGGGGGTTGCATGCCCGCGACGAATGTCGGGCCGCTTCGAGAGGGCGGAGCATAACGGCATCGCCCGGCTTGGGATAGGGGCAACGGGCGGAGCTCATGGGGATGGCGGCCGTTCCAGGGCTCGAGCCTGTCTCACGGGAGCATCAGGATAGACAAGTACAGGCCTGATATTCCCTTTGGGAAGGAAAAGTCCGGCTGTGCAAGCCCGGCGAATATGGCATAACGATTCCCGTGTTGTTGCCATTGTCGGCACAGCCAATTCGGGGAATGAACGAATGTCAAAAATTTCCTTCGCGATCGTTGCTCTCGTGGTGTCCGCACTCACTCTGACCGCCTGCGCCAATACGGTCACCGGCGTCGGCCGGGACGTGAAGGCCACCGGCCGCGCCGTCAAGCACGCGGTGCAGTGAGTTTCGCGCTGCGGTCAGCCCGCTGTTGCGGGCCGTAATCCGATCAACAAGACGGGCAGCGCTCCCTCGATGCTGCCCGTATCGTCCGCCTCGAAGACGAGGACGTCGCCGAAGCCGAGGTCGAGACTATCAGCGCCGATCCGGATCGAACCGACGCCGAGCGCCACCACCAGCTGCAGGCCGTCCTGCGGCAACGCCAGCCGTCCCTTTGCGAGATCGTGCCGGGAGACCTGGTGATTGAATCGCCCGCGCCGGGTCATCACATTGAAGTCGCGGATGGGGCCTTCGACCAGGCTGGCCGTGACGGGCACATCGCCGGGGAAGGCCAGGGGAGCGGAAACCGGGGTCAGCCTCACCGCCTCCCGCCCTTCGATCGACATGTCGAGGCCCTGGCCCTCGATCAGGGTCAAGGTGCGATCGATCTGGGGGAAGAGCGAGAAGGGACCGTTGCTCGCTACTTCCGCAACCGACAGGCGCCAGTCGAAATCGTCGAAGCCGGCGCCGTCAGGCGATACGGCGATTTCGGTGGTGGTGCCGCCGCCATTCTTCCAGGGCTTCGGCGTGAGGTCGGCGAAACGGATCAGCTTCATGGCAGGAGACCGATAAGACGGTGTTGAGCTTGAAGGAATGCCGGTCTGAAGACCGGCACACTACTATTTCAGCGCCCTGGCAAAGACCAGGCAGGCATTGAGGATGCTGCCGAGGGTTTCGCGCAGGGGCTGGGCGTAGGCCGCGTCGAAGGCGACCGGCCAGTTGGCTTCGTCGACGGGGCCGAGCGGCTCGTCGATATAGGAGCGGCAGGCGAGCTCCATTTGCACCGCGTGCACGCCCTTGTCAGGCTGGCCGAGGCTGCGCGTGATGAAGCCACCCTTGAAGCGCCCGTTCATCACCGTCTCGCGCCCGCTGGAGCGGCAGAGCGCCTCGATCGTCTCGGCCAAGGCGGGATGACAGGTCACGCCGCCATTGGTGCCGATGTTGAACTGCGGCAGCGTGCCCTCGAACAAGCGCGGAATGACCGAGCGGATCGAATGGCAGTCATAGACAGCGATGTTGCGATGGCGTCCCCTAAGCCTGGCGACTTCGTCGGCCAGGGCCTGGTGATAGGGATCGAACCAGAGGGCGCGCCGTTCGGCGACCTCGGTCGTGCTGGGGGCCTCGCCGTCCTTGTAGAGCGGCTCGCCGTCGAAGCTGGTGGTCGGGCACAGCTCCGTGGTGGCCTGGCCGGGATAGAGCGAAACCCCGGATGGGTCACGGTTGACGTCGATGACGGTGCGCGACATCGGCGTGCGCACGATGGTGGCGTCGAGCCCGGCTGCGAAGTCGTAGAGCGTCTCGATCCACCAGTCGGTGTCCTTGCGGGCGAGCCAGGGCGACACCAGCCGCGCTTCGATCGCGGCCGGGATCTCAGTGCCCGTATGCGGCAGCGAGACAAGCAGTGGTGCCTGTCCCTGCCGGATCTCGAGCCAGTCGGGCCGGCTCATGCCGTGCCCTCCACCACGCTGGCCAAAGTCTTGAGGCCGGCGGCCTTCTGCGCCGCGCCGCTCCAGATCAGCGCGGTGGCGGCGGCCATATCGGGCGCGAAATGCCGGTCATCGGAAAGGTGGGGCACCTCGGCGCGCAGCGTGGCGCGGGCGCTTTCCAGCGCTTCGCTCGACTTCAGCGGAGCATGGAAATCGCAACCCTGCACGGCCGCGAGATATTCGATGCCGATGACGTTGGCGGTGTTGCGGCTCATCTCCAGGAGACGGCGGGCGCCGTGGCAGGCCATGGAGACATGGTCCTCCTGGTTGGCCGAGGTCGGGATCGAGTCGACACTGGCCGGGAAGGCACGCTGCTTGTTCTCCGACACCAGTGCGGCGGCGGTGACCTGCGGGATCATGAAGCCGGAGTTGAGGCCGGGCTTGGGCGTGAGGAAGGCCGGGATGCCGGAAAGGGCCGGGTCGACCAGCATGGCGATGCGCCGCTCGCTGATGGAGCCGATCTCGCACAGGGCCATGGCGATCATGTCGGCGGCGAAGGCGACCGGTTCGGCGTGGAAATTGCCGCCAGAAATCACGTCGCCCGTGTCGGTGAAGACCAGCGGATTGTCGGTGACGCCGTTGGCTTCGATCGTCAGCGTGGCGGCGGCCTGGCGCAGGAGGTCGAGGCAGGCGCCCATCACCTGGGGCTGGCAGCGCAGGCAATAGGGATCCTGCACGCGTTCGTCGCCGGTGAGATGGGAGGCACGGATGGCGCTGCCCGCCATCAAGGCGCGCAGCGTATCGGCGACCTCGGCCTGGCCGCGATGGCCACGAACCTTGTGGATGCGCGGATCGAAGGGCCCGTCCGAGCCGCGGGCGGCATCGGTGGAGAGTGCGCCGGTCACCAGGGCGCCCTGAAACACACGTTCGGCCTGGAACAGGCCCGCCAGCGCCAGGCCGGTGGAGACCTGCGTGCCGTTGAGCAGCGCCAGGCCTTCCTTCGGACCGAGCACGAGCGGCGACAGCCCGGCACGCTTGAGCGCCTCGGTGGCTTCGACCTTCTCGCCCTTGACGAAGAAGGTGCCGACGCCGGTGAGCGCCGCCGTCATGTGGGACAGGGGAGCGAGATCGCCGGAGGCGCCGACGGAGCCCTGGCCGGGAACGACCGGGATCAGGTCCCTGGCGAGACAGTCGCGCAACATGATGATGGTCGACCATTGCACGCCCGAAGCGCCTTGGGCGAGGCTGCCGAGCTTCAGGGCCATGATCAGCCGGACGACCTCGACCGGCAGGGGCTCGCCGACGCCGGCGGCATGCGAGAGCACGATGTTGCGCTGGAGGATGGCGAGGTCGGCATTCTCGATGCGCACGCTCGCCAGCTTGCCGAAGCCGGTATTGATGCCATAGACCGGCTCGCCCTTGGCGATGATGTCGGCGACGGCCTTGGCCGCGGCCTCGACCAGCGGGCGGCAGCCCTCGTCCAGGCTGATGGGCGCGCCGTCATAGATGGCGCGCCATTGTGCGAGCGAGACACTGCCGGGACGCAGCAAAACGGGGTTGGTCACTGGCCTCTCCAGATGCGTTGATGTAGCGGATTGAAACCTAGGCGGTAGACAAGTTCAGCCGGGCGCTCGATATCCCAGATGGCGAGGTCGCACTGCTTGCCGGCTTCGAGCGTACCGATATCGCCGGCCCTGCCGAGCGCCTTGGCGGCGTTGCGGGTGACGCCGGCGATGCATTCGTCGACGGTCATGCGGAACAGGGTGGCGGCCATGTTCATGGTGGTGAGCAGCGAGGTCAGCGGCGAGGTGCCGGGATTGCAGTCCGTCGCCACGGCCATCGGCACCTTGTGGGCCCGGAAGGCGGCGATGGGCGGCTGCTTGGTCTCGCGAATGAAGTAGTAGGCGCCGGGCAGGATCACGGCGACCGTGCCCGCCGCATGCATGGCGGCGGCGCCTTCATCGTCGGTATATTCGAGATGATCGGCCGACAGCGCGCCGTAATCGGCCGCGAGCTTGGCGCCGTGCAGATTGGAGAGCTGGTCGGCATGAAGCTTGACCGGCAGGCCGGCCTTCTTCGCCGCGTCGAAGACCCTGCTGATGTGCTCGGGGAGGAAGGCGATGCCCTCGCAAAAGCCGTCCACGGCATCGGCGAGGCCTTCGGCGGCCACGGCCGGCAGCATTTCCCTGCAAACGAGATCGATATAGGCGTCCTTGTCGCCCTTGGCCTCGACGGGCAGGGCATGGGCACCGAGGAAGGTGGTCGAGACATTGACCTTGCGGGCCTCGCCGAGACGGCGTGCTGCACGCAGCATGGCAAGCTCGGTGCGGGTCTCCAGGCCGTAGCCCGACTTCACCTCGACCGTGGTGACACCCTCGGCGATCAGATGGTCGAGACGGGGCAGGGCGCCGGCGAGAAGCTCATCGTCGCTGGCGGCCCGCGTCGCGTTGACCGAGGAAACGATGCCGCCACCTGCCCGGGCGATCTCCTCATAGCTGGCACCCTTGAGGCGCAGCTCGAATTCGTGTGCCCGGTCGCCGCCGAAGACGAGATGGGTATGGCAGTCGATCAGGCCCGGTGTGATCCAGCGCCCTTCGAGGTCGATGGTCTCGACCTTGTCGCGCATGCCGGCCGGCAGGTCGCTTTCGGGGCCGGCGAAGGCGATGCGCTCACCTTCGGCAAGCACGGCTCCCCGCTCCACGATGCCGAGGTCATCCCCGACCAGGGTTGCCAGGCGCGCATTGCGCCACAAACGACCCCCTTGGCTGTCTGTCGCCATCGATCTCTCCACCCTGCTGTTATGCGGGAACATGTATAGACATATTAATTGACGCGCAAGTGGAATGATGAAAGTTTAGTGCCGATTGGCTTGAGCGGGAAAGCGGAACTTGGCGAGGGGAGCGGCAATGGCTAAGGAAGCGGAGGTCCTCGAAATTGCGGCGCTCGCCCGGATGGGGCCATATCGCAGCGGGAGCCTTTGATGAACGAGACAGCCCCCCTCGAGCTGGATGCCAAGGCACAGACGCTGCATCAGCGCATCCTCGGCGATATCGAGCACCGCATCGTTTCGGGCGAATGGCCGCCGGGCCATCGCATCCCTTTCGAGACCGAGTTGACCGAGATCTATGGCTGCTCGCGCATGACGGTGAACAAGGTGCTGACCCAGCTTGCCGCCGCCGGGTTGATCGAGCGTCGGCGCAAGGCGGGCAGTTTCGTGACCCAGCCGCGCAGCGAGGCCGCCGTACTCGCCATTCACGGCATCGAGGCGGAGGTGACCGCGCTTGGTCTGCCATATCGCTTCGAATTGCTGCAACGTCGCCAGCGTCGGCCGACGCCGGCGGAACGCCTGACATTCGCGCTGGAGGGTTCCAGGCCGTTGCTGGCGCTGACCTGCCGCCATTTCGCCGGTGACAGCCCGTTCTGCCTGGAAGAGCGCCTGATCGATCTCGAGGCGGTGCCGTTGGCGGAAGAGGCAGACTTTGGCCGGGAACCGCCGGGGGTCTGGCTCCTCGGGCATGTGCCCTGGACGGTGGCCGAACACCACATCAAGGCTGCGGCGGCTCGCGGGGAAGAGGCGGCCTTGCTGAAGCTCGAGCCCGGCAGCGCCTGCCTTGTGGTGGAGCGGCGCACCTGGCGCGGCGACCAGTTCGTCACGGCGGTGCGCTTCACCTATCCGGGCGACCGCCATCAGCTGGTGGCCCGTTTCTCGCCGTCCTGACCATGCCTTGCTCCTGACGAGCCTGTTCGCGGGGCTGGCCGTTGCTTGCTGTCGCGGTATAGAGTTCGCACAAAGCCGACTCGTAGGACCAATTCGGGAGGACTGCAGATGAGAAGGGCCGAGGCCGCATGAGCGCAGCGCAAGCCGTTGCGCTGAAGGGCGTTTCGATTTCATTCGCGACCAGGGATTCCCGCTTCGATGCCGTGGCCAATGTCGATCTCTCGGTGGGGGAGCACGAATTCGTTGCCATTGTCGGGCCGACGGGCTGCGGCAAGTCAACGCTGCTCAATGCCACGGCCGGGCTGCTGATCCCGGTCGCCGGAACGGTCGAAGTCTTCGGCAAGCCGCTCAAGGGCTTGAACGGGCAGGCCGGCTACCTCTTCCAGCAGGAATCGCTGATGCCCTGGAAGACCGTTCTGCAGAATGTCGCCATCGGCCTGGAAGTCGCCGGCACGCCTGCGGAAAAGGCCAGGCAGGCAGCGCAGACCTGGCTGGAGCGGGTCGGTCTCGCCCGCTTCGGCGATCGCTATCCCCGCATGCTGTCCGGCGGGCAGCGCAAGCGCGTGGGTCTTGCGCAGGTGCTCATCCGCAATCCCAAGCTGCTTCTCATGGACGAGCCCTTCGGGCCGCTCGACGCCCAGACCCGGCTGGTGATGGGCGACCTCCTGCTGAAATTGTGGTCGGAGGATCGCAAGGCGGTGATGTTCGTCACCCATGATCTCGATGAGGCGATCGCGCTGGCCGATCGCATCGTCATCATGTCGGCCGGCCCGAAGGCTGGCATCATCGGCGAGTTCAGCGTGCCGCTGCCCCGGCCCCGCGCCATTGCGGAAATTCGCCATGACCCCGCTTTCATCCGCCTGCATCGCGATATCTGGGACGCCCTGCGCGACGAGGTGATGAAGGCCTACAGCTAGTTCGGCGGTTTTTCTCATGAGTTCGATCGATCATTCGTCGTCATTGCGAGCGCAGCGAAGCAATCCAGGGCTCTCGCTTTATGGCAGGTGGATTGCCTTGCTGCGCTCGCAATGACGAAATTCAATTCTGCCATCCGAAGACGGCCGTCCTGGGGGACTCAATGAACAACAAGATCGTCTTGCTCGTCCTGCAGGTGCTCGTCGCGGTCGTCGGCATCACCCTTTGGCATCTGGCCTCGACGACGTCGCTGTTCGGCTCGCCCAAGACCGTGGCCTTCTTCTTCGGCGAGCCGCTCAGCGTGTGGAAGCGGATCGTGGAGTGGTTCACCGACGGCTCCATCTGGTACCATCTCTGGATCACCCTGGCTGAATCGGCGCTGGCCTTCCTGTCCGGCGCTGTGGGCGGCGTCATTCTCGGCTTCTGGTTCGCCCGCCAGCCCGTGGTCGCCGCCATTTTCGATCCCTATGTCAAAGCCGCGAATGCGCTGCCCCGCGTGGTGCTGGCGCCGATCTTCGCCCTGTGGTTCGGCCTCGGCATCTGGTCGAAGGTGGCGCTCGGCTTCACCCTGGTGTTCTTCATCGTCTTCTTCAACGTCTATCAGGGCGTCAAGGAAGTGAGCCCGGCCGTGCTCTCCAATGCGCGCATGCTCGGCATGAATGAGCGCCAGCTCCTGCGCCATGTCTATCTGCCCTCGGCGATGTCCTGGGTGTTCTCCAGCCTGCACACCTCGGTCGGCTTTGCCGTGGTCGGGGCGGTGGTCGGCGAATATCTCGGCTCCTCGGCGGGCCTGGGCTATCTCATCCAGCAGGCCGAAGGCGTGTTCGACGTCACCGGCGTCTTTGCCGGCATGTTCGTGCTGATGGCCTTCGTTCTCATCGTCGACTGGCTGATGACGGCGGTGGAACGCCGGCTGCTGGTCTGGCGCGGCTAACGCATATTGGAAAGCGAATTGGGAGGAAAAATCATGAAACGCAGGACTTTTCTGGTCGGCACTGCCGGCATGGTATTTGGTGCCTCGCTCGGCGGAACGCTGCCGGCCTTCGCGGAGGATGCCAAGCCCGAGAAAACCGACCTCGCCATCGGTGTCGGCGGCAAGCCGCTGCTCTATTATCTGCCGCTGACCGTGGCCGAGCAGAAAGGCTTCTTCAAGGAGGAAGGTCTCAACGTCACCATCAACGACTTCGCCGGCGGCTCCAAATCGCTGCAGGCGCTGGTCGGCGGCTCTGTGGACGTGGTCACTGGCGCCTATGAGCACACCATCCGCATGCAGAACAAGGGGCAGGATGTCATCGCCGTCTGCGACCTCGGCCGCTTTCCCGGCATTGTCATCGCGGTGCGCAAGAGCCTCGCCGGCGAGATCAAGACCATTGCCGATCTCAAGGGGCGCAAGGTGGGCGTGACGGCGCCGGGATCCTCCACCGCTCTCCTGCTGCAATATGCCTTGCAGAAGAACGGGCTGACCTCGGCCGACGTCGCCCAGATCGGCATCGGCGGCGGCGCCAGCGCCGTGGCGGCCATCAAGAATGGCGGCATCGACGGCCTGTCGCATCTCGATCCGGTGATCAGCCAGCTGCAGCATGACGACGACATCGCCATCCTGCTCGATACGCGTACCGAGGAGGGCACCAAAGCCCTGTTCGGCGGCACCAATCCGGCGGCGACCGTCTATCTCAAGCAGTCCTTCGCGAAGGACAATCCGGTCACCACGCAGCGCGTGGTCAATGCCATGATGAAGGCCCTGAAGTGGCTCGGCCAGGCCAAGCCCGAGGATGTCGCCGATCTCGTGCCCAAGGAATATCTGCTGGGCAATCGGGACCTCTATATGCAGGCGTTCCAGAATTCGCGGCAGATGTATTCGCCGGACGGCATGGTCACCAAGGACGGCTATGAGTCGATGATGAACGCGCTCAAGGCGCTCGATCCCGAACTCGCCAACGCCGACGTCCCCTACGAAAAGACCTTCGATCCGGCCTTCGTCAAGGCGGCCAAGATCTGACGCGCGGCCGGGCGGGAAAGAGCTTTGTCAGCGGGCCTGGCCCGGCAATCCTGCCTCGGCTCGTATCGAGCGGGGCTTTTGAATAGCCGGGCCGAGCCCGCGAGCCCGGCTAGAAATCGCAGCCATTCCCGTTAAGTCAGCCGTATTGCCGCTGGACTCAATCTTTCTCCAAGGGAATAAGAATCCGTCCAAAGAGTTTGCAGCAGGCGAGGATTCGGCTGCCGCCACGTTCTCAGAGTCTCCGGGGGAAATGCCATGAAATACCTGCTTCTGCTGGTACCTTGCGTACTGGCATTGCTGACGCCGCTCTATAACAGCATCGATCCCGTGCTGTTCGGCCTGCCCTTCTTCTATTTCTATCTTCTCGTCCTGGTGCCGATTTCGTCGCTGTTCGTCTACCTCGCCTGGAAGGTTGAACGCTGATGCTGGACAATCTCAATTGGACGGCGGCGATGGTGTTCGTCTTCTTCTTCCTCCTCGTCACCGTGGTGGGTTTCGTGGCGGCGCGCTGGAAGGCGGGTGATCTCGACCAGTTGCACGAATGGGGCCTCGGCGGCCGGCGCTTCGGGGCCTGGATCACCTGGTTCCTCCTGGGTGGCGATCTCTATACCGCCTATACCGTCATCGCCGTGCCCGGCCTGATGTATGCAGTGGGCGCCTACGGCTTCTTCGCCGTGCCCTATACCATCCTGATCTATCCCCTGATCTTCCTGATCATGCCGCGGCTGTGGAACGCCACCCACAAGCATGGCTATCTCACCGGCGCCGATTTCATTGCCGGGCGCTACGGCAATCGCTGGCTGGAGCTGGCGGTGGCCTTCACCGGCATCCTCGCCACCATGCCCTATATCGCCCTGCAGCTCGTCGGCATGGAGAAGGTGATCCAGGCCCTCGGTTTCTCGGCCACGGGTTTCGCCTCTCATCTGCCCTTGACGATCGCCTTCATCATCCTGGCGCTCTACACCTATAAGAGCGGCTTGCGCGCCCCGGCCATGATCGCCTTCATCAAGGACATCATGATCTACATCTTCGTGATCGCCGCGGTCGTCATCATTCCCTACCAGCTCGGCGGTTTCGGCTCGATCTTCGAAAAGGCCAAGGTCGTCTATGATGCCAAAGCGGCAGCCCTTGCCGCGGCCGGCAAGCCTGCCAATGTCGGCCTGACGCTGACGCCGGCGCAGATCTGGCCCTTCATCACGCTCTCCATCGGCTCGGCCATGGCGCTGTTCATGTATCCGCATGCGCTCACGGGCACGCTGTCGGCCACCGGCCCCAATGCCATCCGCCGCAACGCGGTGGCGTTGCCGGCCTATTCGCTGATCCTCGGCCTCATCGCTTTGCTGGGCGTGATGGCGGTTGCCGCTGGCATCGAGACGCCGAATGGCGATGCCTCGATGGCGATTCCGCTCCTGATCAACAAGATGTTCCCCGACTGGTTCGCGGGCTTCTGCTTTGCGGCCATCGCCATCGGCGCCCTGGTACCGGCCGCGGTGATGTCGATCGGGGCGGCAAACACCTTCACCCGCAATGTCTGGAGGCCCTTCATCGAGCCGGACATGTCGCCGCAGAAGGAATCCTACCTCGCCAAGCTGATGAGCCTGATCGTCAAGATCGGCGCCCTTGCGGTGATCTTCTGGCTGCCGACCAAGTTCGCCATCGACCTGCAGCTTCTCGGTGGCGTGTGGATGATCCAGATCTTCCCCGCCCTTGTCGCCGGGCTCTATACGCGCTGGTTCAATGGCTGGGCCCTCTTGATCGGCTGGGCCGTGGGCATGCTCGCCGGCACCTATATGGCCATGGCTTCGGGAGCGGTGGCGCCGACCTACGCCTTGTTCGGCACCTCCTTCTATATCGGCCTGATCGCCGTGGTGCTGAACTTCGTCGTCTCGGTGGTGCTCACCATGGTGCTCGGTTCGACCACGCAGGACGAAACCTCGGATGCGGACTACGAGGATGCCGTGCCGACCCGCTGAATGCGTCGCGTCTTGAAACAACGATGGAGGCCGGCGGTGACGCCGGCTTCTTTGTTTCCACTGGAGCAAAGCGCGTTCGGGCGTGAGCGCTTGTTTGCTTTCGCTCCTTGTTTCGACACGTCCTTGCGATTCTCGGTGATTCCACCAAATCGCAAAACGCTTTAGCGGAAACGGTCATCTGAACGGTTGAACAAATGCCAGGGGCGGGGCATTTTGTCAGATGAATCATATTGTAGAACGTTCATTTCCAATTGTGAGAACTGCCATGACCTATGTTGCGGATGAAACGCGTTACGACGCCATGCAATATCGCCGATCCGGCCGATCCGGGCTCCAGCTGCCGGCGCTCTCGCTCGGGCTCTGGCATAATTTCGGTGGCGACATCCCCTTCGAGAACGCCAGGGCGCTCTGCCGCAAGGCCTTCGACCTCGGCATCACGCATTTCGATCTCGCCAACAATTACGGTCCGCCGCCCGGCTCGGCCGAGGAGACCTTCGGGCGTATCCTGAAGACGGATTTCGCCCATCACCGCCAGGAACTGGTGATCTCGACCAAGGCCGGCTACCGCATGTGGCCCGGCCCCTATGGCGAGTGGGGCAGCCGCAAATATCTGCTCTCCAGCCTCGATGCCAGCCTCAAGCGCATGGGTATCGAGACGGTCGACATCTTCTATTCCCACCGCTTCGATCCGAACACCCCGCTGGAAGAAACCATGACGGCGCTGCATGATGCCGTGCGCCAGGGCAAGGCCCACTATGCCGGCATCTCGTCCTACAGTGCTGAACGGACCAAGGAGGCGGCCGCAATCCTGCGCCGCCTTGGTACGCCCTTGCTCATCCATCAGCCGAGCTATTCCATGCTCAACCGCTGGATCGAGAAGGACAGTCTGCTCGGCCAGCTCGAGGCCGATGGTGCAGGGTGCATCGCCTTCACGCCGTTGGCGCAGGGCCTGCTCACCAACAAATATCTCGGCGCAAGCGGCATTCCGGCTGACAGCCGGGCTGCAGCCGGCAAGTCGCTTTCGCCCGACCAGCTTTCCGAGGCGAATCTGGCAAGGCTGCGGGCGCTCGATGCGATTGCCTGTCGCCGTGGCCAGTCGCTGGCCCAGATGGCGATCGCCTGGGTCCTGCGCGATCCGCGCATGACCTCGGCCCTCATCGGTGCCAGCCGGCCCGGACAGATCGAGGACTGCGTTGGTGCCTTGAAGAATCTGGATTTCTCGGCCGAGGAGCTGGCCGAGATTGATCACTATGCCGAGGAAGGCAACGTCAATCTCTGGGCGGCTTCGAGCAAGGGCTGATCGCGAGACAGCTGAACGTCGATCCAGCAGCGGGCCGCTTTGCGGCCCGTTTTGCTGTCAGGACTTGGCAAGGAAACATGCCTGTGTTTCCCTAGAGGCTAATTAGACTTAAGGGCGACATAGTAACAAGCAATCAAATTATTCTTATAAAGCATGAAGTATATTTCATAAAAATCATCCCACTCCGAAATCATCGAAATTTTGTCGAAAATGTGGACATCTAATAAGAATTGTGACAGTGATTTATTGTTGAATCATGTCACGATGGGGTGGGGATCATGAAAAAAATCGTCCTGGCGGCCTTTTTGCTGGCGCCAACGTCTGCTCTCGCTGCAGATCTCGCGGCGACGCCGGTCGAGCCGGTAGCGCCAATAACGCCCTATAGCTGGACCGGTTTCTATGTCGGTGCCCATATCGGCTATGCCTGGGGCAAGGAGAGGGACGATCTGAGCCGGACGCTGCCCGTGCCCGCCGACAGCTTCAACGTCAATGGCGTGCTCGGCGGTCTGCATGCGGGCTACAATGAGCAGTTCTCCAACAATATCGTGGTCGGCCTGGAAGGCGACATCGATCTCAGCGGCATCAACGGCTCTCATACCGTGATCGACGCCAATAACGGCAATAGTCGTCTGCATATGCGCAACCGCTGGCAGGGTTCGATCCGTGCCCGTTTGGGTTATGCCTTCGACCGGGTCCTGGTCTATGCCACCGGTGGTGTCGCCTTTGCCGACATCCGCGAGCGCTGGAACCTGTTTGACGGCGATATCGTTGGCTCCGGGTCCAAGACCAAGGCGGGATGGACCGTGGGTGCCGGCGTCGAATACGCTTTCACCGACAATTGGATCGGCCGCGTCGAAGTACGCTATACCGATTTCGGCAAGTCGCGCTTCCGGGTGGCGCCCGATACCCGCTTCAAGGCCGGCTTCCACGAGACGGTCGCGCTGGTCGGCGTCAGCTACAAATTCTGAGCAGATCGGGGGCGGGAGCGCATGGATTCCCGCCGCCATCTTCGCCGCCTTCCGCCTTCTGCGGCAGCCCGTTAAGCTGACGCGGAAGCGGAGTGCGCAGCCGGCATGAAATCGATTCTGTTCTACGTCTTGGCGGCCGCTGGCGAGATCGGCGGCTGCTATGCCTTCTGGAGCTGGCTGCGGCTGGGCAAGTCGGCCTGGTGGCTGGTGCCGGGCACGGCTGCCCTCGTCACCTTTGCCCTCCTGCTCTCCCAGATCGAGACGGATGCGGCGGGTCGGGCCTATGCCGCCTATGGCGGCATCTATATTGCTGCCTCGCTGCTGTGGCTCTGGGGCGTCGAGGGGATCAGGCCTGATCGCTGGGACCTGGTCGGAGCGGTCCTGTGCCTCGCCGGTATGGCTGTCATCCTATTCGCGCCGCACCGTACCGCTTGATACCAAGTCGCGAAGATGCTTGCGCATCCGTGACTTGAACACCTCGCGATTGTCGATGCCAAATCAGAGATTTGGCGAAAATCGCGAGGCGGAACCAAAAGTCATTTTCAATGACTCTTGGTATGAGAGCTCACTTCACCCAGCCAGCTTGCGGCCACCCACCCACACGCCGCGCGCGGTCAGCTGCTCGTCGAGATGCACCAGATCGGCACGATAGCGTGGCGCCAGGCGCCCGCGACGGCTGTCGAGGCGCAGGAACTGGGCGGGATAGAGGCTGGCCATGCGCAGGGCCTCGCCGAGACCGATGCCGAGATGGCCGACACTGTAGCGCAGCGCCGCATCCATGGTGAGGTCGGAGCCGGCGAGCGTGCCGTCTTCCAGCGTCAGGGCACCGTCGCGCCGCGTGACTTTGCGTCCGTTGAGATAGAAGACATCGTTGGCATCGCCGGCCGTCGGCATGGCGTCGGTGACGAGGAACAGCCGCCCCGGAGCCTTTTTCGCCCGCAAGGCCAGCGAGAGCGAGCCCGGATGCACATGGAGGCCGTCGGCAATGATGCCGACCCAGAGCCCGCCATGATCGAGGGCGGCACCGGTGACGCCGGGGTGGCGGCCCTGCAGGGGTGACATCGCATTGAAGAGATGGGTGATGCCGGTGGCGCCGGCATCCGCCGCCGCCATCACCGCCTCATAGCTGGTGTCGGTATGGCCGAGGCTGACGATCACGCCCCCATCCGCCAGGCGCCGGATCAGGTGAAGCGGCGCGTTTTCCGGCGCTACCGTGAGCAGGACAGTCTCGATGCCGCTGCTCAGAATGAGCTCGACATCGGCTTCCGTCAGCGGGCGGATCAAAGCGGGATCATGGGCACCCTTGCGTGGTATGGAAAGGAAGGGGCCCTCGAGGTGGATGCCCGCCATGCCCGGGACACCGTCGGTGATCGCCTGGCGGGCGGCGGCGATGGCGCTCTTCATGCCTTCGGCCGTATCGGTGATATAGGTGGGCAGCAAAGCGGTGCTGCCGTGGCGGCGATGGGCCGCGACCATGCCCTCGAGTGTCGCGACATCAGGAGACTGGTTGAACAGGAATCCGCCGCCGCCATTGACCTGGGCATCGACGAAGCCGGGGGCCAGCACGCCGGAGGGCAGGGTGGTCACAGCGGCATGGGAGGGAATGTCGGCCCGCGGCACCAGGCCGAGGATGGTATCGGCTTCCACCAGGACGGCGTGGCCCTCGACAAAAGCCTCGCCATTGAACAGGCGCGGGGCGGTCAGTGCGTTGAGCGACATCGTCAGCGCTCCCTCTTTGCCAGGGTCAGGGCCCCTGCCAGGGCATCGCCCCTGGGCGGAACCAGGATCTCGTCATAGCGCACCGGCAAATAGGGGCGATAGGGTTCGGCGAGCCCCCCCATCAGGGCGATCCTGGGCGCGCCCAGGTCCGTCAGGCGATCGAGCATGGCGACGATGGAGCCGGTCGCCCCGGCAATGAGATGGTCCGCCACCACATCCCCGCCGGCGGCCTCGAACACCAGGGGAGCGAAGCGGCCGTAGTCTCTCGGTGTGGCGGTCTTGGCCCAGATCACCGCCTCGTTCGGATCGTCATGAAAATGCGCCAGCAGGCGGCGGGTCAGGTCACTCACCGGACCAAGCAAGTCGACGCTGAGCAGGGCGGCCCGGAGGGCAGAGCGTCCGAGCACGGCGCCGGAGGCATCATCGCCCAGGGCAAACCCCCAACCGCCGACCGAGGTTTCCTTGCCGCTCACCAGGGCCAGGCCCTGCGAGCCCGTGCCGAGGATGAAGATGCCGCCGTCCTCGCCGGCATGGGCGCCGAGGCAGGCGGTGACGGCATCCGAAGTGACCGTCAGGGTCCCATAACCGAAGGGAAAGGCGGCGATACTGTCGGCGAGAGCAGGAATATTGCCGCCGGAAAGGCCGAGACCGGCCCGGACAAGCCGCTTCGCGTCCGGTGCCAGCCCGGCCGCGGCAAGGGCGGCATCGCCGGCCGCTGCGATCGCCGGACCCGCGATCTCGGTGCCGAGAGTGAGATTGGAAGAACCCGACAGGCCTTCGCCAATCAGCTTGTCATCCTCGTCGTAGAGCCTTGCGCGCGTATTGGTGCCGCCGCCGTCGACCGCAAGATAGAGGATACCCGTCATACCTGTCTCCCAGGGCAGAACGCCGGAGCGTTCGATTGCCCTAACTCCTTGTTTCGACGCGGCTTTGCGATTCCTGTCGATCCCACGCAATCGCATGCCTCCGTGTCGGTGGCATATCATCATCGCCAGCGGAATTCAGCCAGGATTCCGTCATGAGTGCGCACTCTCCACGGCCATCGACAACAGCATCGGGTCGTTCTGTGCGCACCATGCACAAGGCGCGAGAGCTATGCAGAACCAACATATGAGATGATCATGGCGGCGTAGCGTGCCAAAATCACAAGATATCAGTGTTTTTGCCTACATCTTATGCAAAAGGGGCACTCGTAACCGGGCGTCACTTGGGTTAAGGACCACCGTCTTGGGATCAACGATCGAGAAGCGACACATGACTTCAACGTTGCACGACAAGCTCTATTCGGCCGAGGCGGCGATGGCTGTCGGTGATGATGCGGCCAAGCTGCCCGAAGCGACCGGCGAGGCACGCGCCTTCCGTGACCTGATCCTCGCCAAGCTGACCTATGCCGTCGGCAAGGACCCGATCGTGGCGCGCGACCATGACTGGCTGCGGGCGGTGAGCCTGGCGCTGCGCGACCATATCGTCGACCGCTGGATGGCGACGACGCGCGGCGTCTACCGCATGGGCGGCAAGCGCGTCTATTATCTCTCGCTCGAATTCCTGATCGGCCGCCTGCTCAAGGACGGCCTCAATAATCTCGGCCTCGTGGCCACGGCGCGCGAGGCGCTGGCTTCTGTCGGCGTCGATCTCGACATGATTGCCGAGATGGAGCCCGATGCCGCCCTCGGCAATGGCGGTCTCGGCCGGCTTGCTGCCTGCTTCATGGAGAGCATGGCCACCGTCGGCATCGCCGCCTATGGCTACGGCATTCGCTACGAGAACGGCCTGTTCCGCCAGAACATCGTCGATGGCTGGCAGACGGAATCGCCCGAGAACTGGCTGCAGAACGGCAATCCCTGGGAATTCCCGCGCCGGGAAGTCGCCTATGAGGTCGGCTTCGGCGGTGCCGTCGAGGCAAGCGATGGCTGGGACGGCTCGGCCATACACAGCTGGAAGCCGGCGGAGACCGTGCTCGCTGTTGCCCATGACACGCCGGCCGTGGGCTGGCGCGGCAACCGCGTCAACACGCTGCGCCTGTGGTCGGCCCGCTCGCTCGATCCGATCTCGCTCGACGCCTTCAATGCCGGTGACCATATCGGCGCCCTGAACGACCGCACCAAGGTGGAGTCGATCTCGCGCGTGCTCTATCCGGCCGATTCCACCCCGGCGGGGCAGGAACTGCGCCTGCGTCAGGAGTATTTCTTCACCTCGTCCTCGTTGCAGGACATCGTTCGCCGCCACCTGCAGCAGCATCGCGACATCAAGACCCTCCCGTCCAAGGCGGCGATCCAGCTCAACGATACGCATCCAGCCATCGCGGTGGCCGAGCTGATGCGTATCCTGATCGACATTCACGGGGTCAACTGGGCCGATGCCTTCGCCATCACCCGCGAGACGATCTCCTACACCAACCACACCCTGCTGCCCGAGGCGCTGGAAACCTGGCCGGTGCCGCTGATCGAGCGGCTGCTGCCGCGGCACATGCAGATCATCTACGCCATCAATGCCCGCGTGCTGACCGAGGCACGCGAGAGCGGCGCCTCCGATGCCATGATCGCCACCGTCTCGATCATCGACGAGAGCCATGGCCGGCGCGTGCGCATGGGCAATCTCGCCTTTGTCGGCTCGCACAAGGTCAATGGCGTGTCGGCTCTGCATTCGGAGCTGATGAAGGAGACGGTGTTCCGCGACCTCAACACGCTGTTCCCGGGCCGCATCACCAACAAGACCAATGGCATCACGCCGCGGCGCTGGCTGATGACGGCCAATCCGGGGCTGACCACGCTGTTGCGCGAAACCATCGGCGATGCCTATCTCGACGATGCCGAAAAGCTGGTGGCCTTGGAGCCCTACGCCAAGGACGCTGCCTTCCAGGAGGCCTTCGCGGCGGTAAAGCATGCCAACAAGGCGCGGCTGGCCAAGGTGCTGCAGCAGACCGTGGGCCTGCGCGTCGATCCCTCGGCGATGTTCGACGTCCAGATCAAGCGCATCCACGAATATAAGCGCCAGCTGCTCAACATCCTCGAGACCATCGCGCTCTATAACGCCATCCGCGCCCATCCCGAGAAGGATTGGGCGCCGCGCGTGAAGATCTTTGCCGGCAAAGCGGCCGCGAGCTACACCGCGGCCAAATATGTGATCAAGCTGATCAACGACGTCGCCAAGGTGGTGAATTCGGATCCGGCCGTGCGCAATTTGCTCAAGGTCGTCTTCATGCCGAACTACAATGTCAGCCTCGCCGAGGTGATCATTCCGGCGGCCGACCTCTCCGAGCAGATCTCGACCGCGGGCCTGGAAGCTTCGGGCACCGGCAACATGAAGTTCGGTCTCAACGGCGCCCTCACCATCGGCACGCTCGATGGCGCCAATGTCGAGATGAAGGAGCATGTCGGCGACGAGAATATCTTCATCTTCGGCCTGAAGGCGCATGAGGTCGAGGAGAAGAAGCGCCAGGGCCGCAATCCTGCCGACGCCATCGCGGCCTCGCCCGCTTTGGCCGAGGTGCTCGACGCGGTGGAAAGCGGCGTGTTCTCGCCGACCGATCGCGAACGTCATCGCGGCACGGTGCAGGCGCTGCGCTCCAGCGACTGGTTCTTCGTCACCGACGATTTCGACGCCTATGCCGCCATGCAGCGCAATGTCGATGCGCTCTGGGCCAACAAGGCGGCCTGGCGCGAGAAGTCGATCCTCAACGTCGCCCGCATGGGCTGGTTCTCCTCGGACCGCACCATCCGCGAATATGCCGACGAGATCTGGGGCGTGCAGACGACGCCGGTGGAATAGATGTCACATATCGTTTGCGGGCTTATGGATTTTGAGAGGCAGACGCCGCCCCTCACCCTTACCCTCTCCCCGTGAGAACGGGGCGAGGGAGACCTCGGCGATGAGTTTAATGACAACACGGTCTCATCTCGCGCAGCGGTCGAGCAAGATCTAAGGCTTGAGGAAAGATCGCGAGCCAACGTCCCCCTCTCCCCGTTCTCACGGGGAGAGGGTAAGGGTGAGGGGCGGCGCAAAGCCCCGTCGGTATCGCCTCAGCCCTGGGTTACGCCCTGATCCCGTAGAGCAGCGGCATCAGACCGACCATGGCCCTGAAGCGATCCCAGGATTTCCTGGGCGGGGTCGTCCATCCGGTTTCCGCAAGAGCCGAAATGCGGGGGAAGATCAGGCGGTCGAACACGCCCCTGTCGGTCATCGGTTCAGACCAGATACAGGTCTGTACGCCCAGGAAATGTTGCCTCTGGGTGTCTGACCAGCCTTCCACCGGATCGAAGCCATAGATCTTCTCGGCGTCGGACCAGCCGGCCCAGCCGGCGCCCGGTTCCGACCAGGCCGGACTGTTGGCCATGTCCAGATAATAGACCTGTCCGGGGCAGACGACGATGTCATAGCCTTCGGAGGCGAGTTTGGCGCTGATCTCCACCGTGTGCCAGCCATTGAGGTAGCAACTGGCCTTGTCGATGCCGCCGCCATGTGCGGCCTCTTCCCAGGCGCCCGTGATGCGGCCCCTGGCGGTCAGCGAGGCCTGGACGCGCTGCAGGAAATGGGCCTGCAATTCGGCGGTGCCGCCGCCCCCCAATGCCTTGAGATGTGCCATGGCCTGGGGAGAGCCTTCCCAGGCGCCCGCCGGGACCTCGTCTGCGCCGACATGGATGGTGCGGGAGGGAAACAGTTCGAGCAATTCGTCGAGGAGCTTTTCCACGAAGGCGTAGGTCTCTTCACGGGCGGGGTTCAGGCAGTTGTTGGGAAAGCCCTGAATGGAGAAATATTCGCCCTGTTCGTCCGGGTCGCGCAGCGAGGGCAGGGATTGCAGCACCGAGTAGCAATGGCCCGGCATGTCGATCTCCGGCACGACGTCGATGCCGAGGCGCGTTGCGAGATCCACGATCTGCCGGATCGCCGCCTTGGTGTAGTAGCCGCCCGTAGGCGCCGCGCCGGAGCCGAGGAGAGAGGGAATGGCCAGGCCATGGCCGCGCCAGGCGCCGGTGGCGACCAGTTCCGGATAGGCCTCGATCTCAACGCGCCAGGCCTCGTCGTCGGACAGGTGCCAGTGGAAACGGTTCAGCTTGTTCCAGGCGAGAACGCGCAGGAATTGCGCGATCTCGGCCGAGCCATAGAACTGGCGGGCGACGTCGAGATGCGTGCCGCGCCAGCGGGCCCAGGGTTCGTCCCGGATCTCGCCCTCCAGCGGGAACAGGAAGGTCTGCGGATGGAGGCGCGCGCCGCGCAGCATCTGGCCGAGCGTGATCAGGCCGTAGAGGAAGCCGGCATGGCTCGCGGCCGTGAGCGTGACACCGTCTTCCGCGAAGAGGATCGAATAGGCTTCGGCGGCCGTGCCGTCCTGGCGCCGCAGGGCAACGGCGAGTCCACCTTCGGCCTCCGGCCGTACGATGCCTTCGACCGGGAAGAGGCTGGTCGCCAGTTCGTCAAAGGCGGCGATGGCCCGGCTGGCCTCATCGCAATCGGGCTGGGGGGCAAGCCCCAACGGCACGCCGCGCCGGCCCGTGACCGAAACCTCGTTCGGCCAGGGCACGATGGAGATGGCGGCGGGCGCGATATCCGGCACCGGATAGACGTCCGCGCCTCGCTTGGGGGAGGCGTTGTCGCCACTGGACCGGCTGGGCATGACCGTGACCGGCAGGTTGGTTCCATCGTCGAAGACGACATAGGCGGTGTTGGTTCCGTCCGTCCAATGCCGCAGCGGGTAGCTGAGGCCCCGGGCGGTGACGGTCCAGGCCGTGTCCGGATGCAGGACGAACCCTTCGGGTGGCGCGAACTCGGCATAGTTCGACAGGCGGGTTCGAAGCGAGCCGCCTTCGATCGTGGCGGCCGGGTCGATGCGTCCCGGCCCGCTGATGCAGAGCCGGAAGCCCGATATCGGCCTGTCCGACGCATTGGTCAGGGTCAGGGCATAGGCGAGCGGCCGATCCTCGCCGGACGGCGTCCATTGGGTTTCGAGACGAAGAAGATTGCGCACGGATATCGTCATGAAAGTCTCTCGAAGGGCAAGGATCAACTGGAAGCTTTGAGGAGACCGGCGAAGATGCCGGGCGTGGAGTCGGCGATCGGTGTGGCGCCGACCGTACGGGCATAGAATTCCACCGGCCCGACATCGCCGATGGCGGCATAGGCATAGCCCTGCGCGCGCATGTCGTTGAGGCAGGCGAGGAGCAGGGCATGGCCGAGGCCGCGGCCGCGCTCGGCCTCGTCCACGCCGGTGGGGCCGAAGAAGCCCCTGGCGGTGGCGTCGTAGCAGGCAAAGCCGAGCAGTTGTCCGTGCCTGACCGCAATGAAGCACGAGACCGGTTGGCGGCAGAGAGCCACGGTCGCCTCGCTGGCCCAGCCGGCGGTGAAATGCCGGCGGATCCACTCCGTTATGGCGGCGAGCTCCGGGGGCAGGGCGCGCCGGAGGGTGACGTCGGCATCGTCGAGGCGGGCGTCCAGCGCCTTGTTCGGGGCGAGGTCGTAGAGTTTGACGAGAAGGTCCATGCAAAGTCCTGTTCAGTCTGAAGCGTTGTGGTCCGCAGATCCGGGCATCCGGACGAAATGGTTCGGGCCCGCCTGTTCGACTGTGTTCGAGGCGGGACGCGAAATGCGGCGAATGTCTTCGGCGCGCCTGAGGAAGGCACCGCTTTGGCCCGGGATGAACGGGCGGTTCGGATCGGGAACGGCGGAGAGCAGCAGCTTGGTGTAGGGGTGGCGCGGATTGGTGATCACCGCCAGGGCATCGCCCCATTCCACCATCTGTCCAGCGAACATCACGACGATTTCTTCCGCCACATGGGCCGCCGTGGCGATGTCGTGGGTGATGTAGAGCAGAGCCAGGTTGCGTTCCCGCTTGATGCCGGCAAGCAGGTCGAGAATGCCCTGCCGGATCGAGACATCGAGCATCGAGGTGGGCTCGTCCGCCAGCAGGACCTGCGGGCGAACCGCAATGGCGCGGGCGATGTTGACCCGCTGGCGCTGCCCGCCGGAGAGCTGATGCGGGAATTTGCCGATGGTCAGCTCGGGATCGAGGCCGACGCTCTCCAAGAGCTGCTTCACCCCCGCCCGGCCTTCGGCGCGTCCCCGGGCATGGCCATGCAGCAGCAGGGGGCGGATGAGGTGATGGCCGATGGAAAAGACCGGATTGAGGGAGGCGAAGGGATCCTGGAACACCATCTGCACCGCGCGCCGATAGGCCTTTTCCTCTGCGCGGCTGCCGGCCAGCGTGACGTTCCGGTCGTGGAAGTGCAGCGCTCCCCCGGTCGGCTGGTCCATGCGGGCGATGATGCGGGCGCAGGTGGTCTTGCCGCAGCCGGACTCGCCGACCAAAGCGAGGGCCTTGCCCGGCACGAGCGACAGGGTGATGCCGCGCAGCGCCTGCACGGCGCCGAAGGAGCGGGTGATGTTCTCCAGCCTGATGATCGGGGTCGCTGCCGGTTGCAGGCGGGTGGGGGTGGCCAGCATGTTCATCAAAGGCTCCCCTCGAGATGGCGGGCCGTGGGCAGGACCGGGATGGCGCTCCACAATTTGCGGGTATAGTCGTGGCGCGGGGCCGTGCTGATCTGAACGGTATCGCCGACCTCGACGAGTTCGCCCTTCAGCATCACCCCGATGCGATGGCAGATCTGCGCCATCAGGTGCAGGTCGTGGGTGATGAAGAGCACCGAAAAGCCCTGGCTCTGTTGCAGGTCCACGACCTGTTCCAGGATTTCGCGCTGCACCACGACGTCGAGCGCAGTGGTCGGCTCGTCCATGATGATCAGCTCGGGATGAAGCGCCAGGCAGATGGCGATGACGATGCGCTGGCGCATGCCGCCGCTGAACTGGTGCGGATAGTGGCCGAGGCGATCGGTGGGAATGCCGACCAGGCGAAACATGTCCTCCGCCCTGGCCCGCGACTGCGCCCGCGAATAGCCCTTGTGGAGACGGAGCACGTCGTGAAACTGCGCTTCCACGCGCAGCAGCGGATTGAGGGAGTTCATTGCGCTCTGGAAGACCATGCCGATCTTGCGCCAGCGGATATGCCGGAGTTCGTCCTCCGGCAGGGCCAGGATGTCCTGGCCGTCCAGCAGGATGCGGCCGCCTCTTGTCCAGGCCGGCGGCTTGGCGAGGCGCGTGATGGCATAGGCGATCGTGCTCTTGCCGCAACCGGATTCCCCGGCAAGCCCGAAGAGTTCGCCGCGACGGATCTGAAAGGAGACCTCCCTGACGGCCTGGAAGGCCCCCTTGTCGGTGAGGTAGTCGACGCTCAGATTCTGGATATCGAGAAGCACCTCGCTCATGACCCGCTCCTCGACAGCCGCTTGCGCCGGTTGCTCAGTTGCAGCCAGCGGGTCAAGGCAGGACCGGAGCGCAATTGCGGATTGGCGATCTCGTCGAAGGTGAAGTTGACGAGCGACAGGCCGAGCCCGACCAGCATGATGCCGATGGAGGGCGTGGCGATGTCCCACCAGGCACCGACGATGATGGCAGAGGAGTTCTGCGCATTGTAGAGCATGGTGCCCCAGCTGACGTTCAGGGGATCGCCGAAACCGAGATATTCCAGCGTCGTCTGGGCGACGATGGCGTAGATGACGCTGCCGACGAAGTTGAGGGCGATCAGCGGCAGCAGGTTGGGCAGGATTTCGACGAAGACGACACGCCAGCTCGGCTCGCCGATCATGCGGGCGGCAACCACGAATTCGCGGTTGCGCAGCGCCAGCGTCTGGGAGCGCGTCATGCGCGCGCCCCATGGCCAGGACGTCAGGGCGATGATGGTCATGATGGCGACCGGGCCGACCTTGCCTGCGAAGGAGGCGAGCAGGATCAGGAGCGGTATGTTGGGAATGACCAGCACCGCATTGGTGAGGAGGTCGAGGGCATTATCGGTGCGACCGCCGAAATAGCCGCCGAACAGGCCGAGCAGCGTGCCGAGGGCCGTGATGGCCAGGCCGGTGGCAAAGCCCACCGCCAGCGAGGAGCGCGCGCCCCAGACGAACTGGGCGAAGACGTCACGCCCCATCTTGGTGGTGCCGAGCACATGTTCGGTGCTGGGGGGCTGGTGCGGGCGACCGACACGGGCCGCCGGGTCGTTGGGGGCCAGGACCGGCGCCAGCAGGGCCGTCAGGCAGAGCAGCGCGACGATGACCAGGCCGAAGACGGCTTTCTTTTGTTTCAGCACGGCGTTCATGCCCTGGCCTCCCCGATGCGCGGATCGATCACGCCATAGACGAGGTCGACCAGGAGATTGGCGCCGAGCGTCGCCAGCGTCATCAGGAGGAGCTGACCCTGGATGACCGGATAGTCACGCGCGACGCTCGCCGTATAGAGCGTCAGGCCGAGGCCCGGATAATTGAAGACGATCTCGGTGACGATGGAGCCGCCGAAGACCGCGCCCAGGATCAGGGCAAGGTTGGTGAGCACGGGCAGCAGGGCGTTGCGGGCGGCGTAGTTGAACATCACGACCATTTCCCTCAGGCCCTTGGCCCGGCCCATGGTGACGTAATCCTCGCCGAGCACGGAGATCATGCTGGTGCGCATGGTGGTCAGGAATTCGCCGATCAGTGCAGGCGAAAGCGCAAGGACCGGCATGGCTGCGTGGAGGAGGACGCTGCCGATGAAGCCTGGCGAGAAGGACGGATCCAGCGATGGATCATAGGCATAGCCCACCGGCAGCCAGCGCAGGGACACGCCGAAGACGAAGAGGATCGACAGGCAGATCACCACCGGCGGCACCGATTTCATCACGATTGCCAGCGGCGAGACGATGGTGTCGAGACGTCCGCCGCGGCGCCAGGCCGCCAGGGCACCGAGAAGGCAGCCGACAATGAGCGAGAAGGTGATGGCGCCGAAGATCAGGAAGGCGGTCCAGCCTGCGGAGCGGGCGAGGACCTGGGTGACGGTCTGGGGATAGTATTTGACCGATACCCCCAGATCGAACGTCGCCAGCCCCTGCAGATATTCCAGGAACTGGCTCCAATAGGACTGGTCCACCGCACCGAAGCGGGCGCGGATGGCATCGACGGCCGCAGGCGTGGCGCGCGGGCCGAGTTGGGCGATCATCCCGTCGACAGGGCTGCCGGGCATCAGCCGCGGCAGCAGGAAGTTGACCAGGATGGCGAAGATGAAGGCGGTACCATAGACCGCCAGCCGGCGGGATGAGAGCCGCATCAGTCGGCATTCGCCACTGGCTTCAGGCGTAGCAGATGCATGAGCCTGATGCGGTTGTCGTCGTGGTTCTCCGGATTCATCGCGGGATCGTCCTTGGTGACCCAGCCGGTGAAACGCTTCGAACTGTACTGATACCAGGTCGGGCCGTTGAACAGGGGAACCATGGGGAAATTATCGGCGATGTGGAGCTGGATCTTGCCGAAGATGGCTCGGAAGTCCGCATCCTTGGAGGCGCGCTTATAGTCCTCGAACAGCTTGTCGAGGTCGGCATTGCTATAGCGCGAGGCGGCGAAGGACGACCGGCCGACAAAGGGAGTGGCGAGGGTCTGGTAATAGGCGCGGAACGGGGTGGGGCCGTCGGGCCGGGACTGGAACACGGTGTCGTAATTGCCTTCGACGATCTGCTTGTTCCACTGCTCATATTCGGGTGTGGCGACCGAAGCGTTGATGCCGGCCTTGCGCAGGCCCTCCACGCCGATCTGCACGGCGTCGATCCAGTCCGTCCAGCCATTCGGCACGGCGACGGTGAAGGCGATCGGCTCGCCCTTCGGGGTCTTGCGGAAGCCGTCGGCACCCTTGGCGTAGCCCGCCTCGTCGAGGAGCTTGTTGGCCTTGTCGACGTCATAGCCCATCCAGGCGTCCTGGCCCTGCTGGGCCTGCGGATTGGCCC
Organism: Labrys sp. E2SS-1L; assembly: GCF_057073705.1. Classification (NCBI taxonomy): domain Bacteria; kingdom Pseudomonadati; phylum Pseudomonadota; class Alphaproteobacteria; order Hyphomicrobiales; family Xanthobacteraceae; genus Labrys; species Labrys sp. E2SS-1L. Next base: position 2,502,407 of record NZ_CP172712.1, read on the forward strand.
AATTGTCGAAATGCAGCGGCAGGCCGGTCGCGTGGGGATTGACCTGTGGGTAGCCGAAACCGGCGATATCGACCATCGATTTGCGGTCCATCAGCAGGCTGACGGCCTGGCGGAACTTGATGTCGTCGAAAGCCGCCTTGTTGCCCGGATTGGTGGTCTTGAGGTTCATCTCGAAGGAGACGGTATTGGCGGAGGGCTGCCAGTAGCCATTATGCTTGGGATCGAGCGAGACATAGGTCTTTTCGATCTCGGGCAGGAAGGAACCGAACCAGTCCATGTTGCCCTCGGGCAAGGTCGCCAGCATCTGGTCGTTGCCGCTGATCTGGGGCAGCTTCAGGCAATCCACCTTCAGATGCTCGGCATCCCAATAGTTGGGATTGCGGCATTGCTCGTAGACCTGCGGGGTGAAGCGGCGGATTTCGGTCATCGGGCCGGAGCCGACGGGATTCTCATTCTTGTAGGCGAAGGGATCGCCGACGCCCTTCCAGACATGCTCGGGCACGACGGTGAAGTCGGCGAGGGACTCGGGGAACTGGGAATCGACGTCCTTGAGATTGACCTTGACCTGGTTGGGCGCGGGCAGCTCCACCGATTGTACGGCAGCGCCGACCCCGACGATGTCGATGGAAGGGTTCTTCATCATCAGGTCGAAAGTGAATTTGACGTCCTTGGCGGTCAGGGGCTGCCCGTCCGACCATTTGACGCCGTCACGAATGGTATAGGTGACGGATTTGAGGTCATCGGAGAACTTGTAGGCGGTGGCCAGGCGATAGATCGGCTTGCCGTTGTCGTAGGCGTTGAAGATGACAAGCGGCTCGTAGATGAAGTCGAGCGTGCTCTGCCGACGGCCAGCCGCGTCGAAGGGGTTGAAATTGCGCACCCAGCTGGTCTGCTCCTCGATATGCATGGTGAGCAGCGCCTCCGCCGAGGCATTGCCGATGATGGTGCTCGCGCACAAAGCGATCAGGATGCGTTTCATGGTCCACCTCCGTTATGGGATCGATCCCACATTTGTTTATGGTCATTTCACAACCCATCCCGGCCGGCACATGGTGCTGGGCGGGGCGGGCCGTCCTACGCTCTTGTTGCCTCCGCGGCGTGGTCCGTCCGGTGTCCTGCCGAATGGGGGATGACGCTTTCCCGGACGATCAGCTCGGCGGGAATGACGATGTCCTCCGGTGTGAAATTCCTGTCGGCAATCATGTCGAGCAGGAGTCTTGCAGCCGTCTGACCGGCTATGTCCGTCGGCTGGCGTATGGTCGTCAGCGACGGGGTGAGATGCCTCGCGTGAAAATTGTCGTCGAAGCCGAGGAGGGAGATCTGTTCCGGCGCCCTGACGCCGTGGTGGCGCAGCGCCAGCAGGACGCCGGCGCCGATGTCGTCGTCACCGGCAAAGATGGCGCTGACCTGCCGGCCCGACGCCAGCAGCCGTTCCGTGGCTTCGTAGCCGAAGCGCTCCTTGTAGTCGCCGGCTTCCAAATGGATGTCGGCCCGGCTCATGCCGGCTTCCGCCAGGGCGGTATCGATGCCGCGCAGGCGCTCGCGCGTGTCGAAATAGGTGAGGGTGCCGGCGAAATAGGCGATGTCGCGATGGCCCATGGTCAGCAGATAGCGCATGCCGTCGAGCGCGCCGTTGTAATTGTCGATGCCCACCCTGGCCCAGGCCAGCGAGGTTGGCTCTCCGCCGATCGCCACGATCGGGATATCGGCCTTCGCCACCACTTCCTTGACCTCGTCGCTCACGGCATTTTCGAGATAGAGGATCAGGCCGTCGCAGGAGCGGTCGATCAATTCCAGGATCGCCCGCGCTTCCTCATGCGCCTGGGCGTAGCCCGAGGCGAGCAGGATCGACTTGTCGGCGGCGCGGCACACGCTCTGCATGCCGCCGACCATCTGGGCGTAGAAGGGGCTGGCGACGTTGACGACCACCGCGCCGATGATCTCGGAACGATTGGAGCGCAGTCCCCGTGCCATGGTGTTGGGCCGGTAGCCCAGTTCCGCGATGGCCGCCTCCACCGCCTGGCGCGCATTGTCCGAGACATAGCCATTGCCGGCAATGATCCGCGATACCGTCGATCGCGAAACACCGGCCCGCCTGGATACGTCTCTGATCGTGGCCACCAAGGCTCCGCTGATGCATTGTGGGATCGATCCCATATCTAGAGCCCATGTTGGAGACGATGTCAAATCACCCCGTGGATTTTCGATTGACCCTCGCCGGGTGGTCGGCGCCAGCGCTTCTTCGAAGGTCGCCGACGGCGCGCTATGAGGCCGGAACCACCAAATTTTTCACCCTGCAGCAGCCTCGGCATAACCCATTTGGGCAGGCTGCGTTTAATCGTTGACCGTTGTAGCAAAAGCCCTAGCTTGTGTTCGAGAGGATCACAGGAAGACGCCTGGTCCCGGCAAGTCCAGGCGTTTCGATCCGGTTCGAAAAGGGGTCGTAGCGCTTGGCAAAGACAACGAAGACGAACGCTCCCGTCGCCAGAGCCGCAAAGCCGGCACCCTTGGCCAAGCGGCCGGCCAGCCGCAGCAAGACAGCGGATTGGCGTTTGTCCGAAGTGGAAGTCGCCGCGCTCGCGGCCGGGCGTCATGCCGATCCTTTCGCCGTACTCGGCCCGCATGAGACACCTGCCGGCCTCGTCATCCGCGCCTTCATTCCCAATGCCGAGACGCTGTCGGTGCTCGCGCCCAATCTGGTCGGACCCGTTGCCCTGGAGCGGCGGCATGACGATGGCGTCTTCGAAGGCCTGGTGCCCGACAGCGTCGGGATCTACCGCCTGCATGCCGTCAATGCGGGAGGGCAGTGGGAGGTCGAGGACCCCTATCGTTTCGGGCCGCTGCTGGGCCAGGTCGACGACTATCTGCTGACGGAAGGCACGCATCTCCGGCTCTGGGACAAGCTCGGTGCTCGTCCCCTGCAGCATGGCGACATGGAGGGCGTGCATTTCGCCGTGTGGGCGCCGCATGCCAGGCGAGTGTCGATCGTCGGCGATTTCAACGACTGGGACGGCCGTCGCCATCCCATGCGCAAGCGCGTCGATACCGGCGTGTGGGAAATCTTCCTGCCCGGTGTCGGGGTCGGCGCCCATTACAAATACGAGATCATCGGTCCGAATGGCGCGCTGCTGCCGCTGAAGAGCGATCCCTTCGCCTTTGCCAGCGAATTGCGCCCCGGCACGGCCTCCCGGGTCGCCTCGTCGGAGCCCTTCGTCTGGACGGACCAGCAATGGCTCGAGGAGCGGGCGCACCGCGATGCGAGACGGGCACCGATGTCGATCTACGAGGTGCATCTCGGTTCCTGGAAGCGCGGCGAGCACCAGCGCTTCCTCAGCTACGACCAGCTTGGCGACGAGCTGATCGCCTATGTCCAGCATATGGGCTACACCCATATCGAATTGCTGCCGGTGACGGAGCACCCCCTCGACGCGTCCTGGGGCTACCAGCCGACCGGCATGTTCGCGCCGACCAGCCGTTTCGGCTCGCCCGAGGGGTTCGCCCGTTTCGTCGACCGTGCCCATGCCGCTGGCATCGGCGTGATCCTCGACTGGGTGCCCGCGCATTTCCCGACCGACTCGCATGGCCTCGCTTGGTTCGATGGCAGCGCGCTTTATGAGCATCCCGATCCCCGGCGCGGCTTCCATCCCGACTGGAACACGGCGATCTATGATTTCGGCCGGCGCGAGGTTGCCAACTTCCTGATCGCCAACGCCCTGTTCTGGCTGGAGCGCTACCATATCGACGGGCTGCGCGTGGATGCCGTCGCCTCCATGCTCTATCTGGATTATTCGCGCCGGGACGGAGAGTGGCTGCCCAATGTCCATGGCGGGCGTGAGAACCTCGACGCCATCGCCTTCCTGCAGCGCATGAACAAGGAAGTTTATGCCGCCCATCCCGGCGTGATGACCATCGCCGAGGAATCCACCGCCTGGCCCGGTGTGTCCAAGCCCGTGCATGACGGCGGTCTCGGCTTCGGATTCAAGTGGAACATGGGCTTCATGCATGACACGCTGAGCTACATGCAGCGCGAGCCGGTCTATCGCCAATATCATCATGACGACCTGACCTTCGGCCTCATCTACGCCTTTGCCGAGAATTTCGTGCTGCCGCTCTCCCATGACGAGGTGGTCCATGGGAAGAATTCCATCGTCAACAAGATGTCCGGCATGGAGGGCGATAAATTCGCGACCCTTCGGGCCTACTACGCACTGATGTGGGCCTATCCCGGCAAGAAATTGCTGTTCATGGGGCAGGATTTCGGTCAGCGCCGCGAATGGAACGAGAATGTCGGGCTGGACTGGGACCTGATGCAATATGGCCCGCACAAGGGGCTGAGCGATCTCGTGCGCGATCTCAATCATCTCTATCGTGGCCGCGCGGCGCTGCATCAGCGCGATTGCGAGGGTGACGGCTTCGAGTGGATGGTCGTCGACGACAATGCCAATTCGGTGTTCGCCTGGGCGCGCTATGCCACCGATGCGATGCCGATCGTGGTGGTGGCCAATCTCACTCCCGTCGCGCGCGACGACTATCTGCTGCCCCTGCCGCTGGCCGGGCAGTGGTGGGAAATTCTCAACACCGACTCCGAGCGTTATTTCGGGCTCAATCGAGGCAATTCCGGCGGAGTCTATGCTTATGCGGGCGATTGGAAGAGCAAACCGGCGTCCGCGCGTATCAATCTGCCGCCCCTGACGGCCATCATGCTGGAATGGGCGGGGAACTAGGCTGGGGAGTGGGCGTTGCATGTCTTTGGAGAGTCGCGGCTCCGCGATAGGAGCCAAGGCTGAACAAGAAGGCAGCAGTGTCATCCCGGATTATCAGTGGGAGGAACTGTATGACGGAACCGAGGCATTCGAAGGGTGGGCCGCTGGCACGTTCGGCCATGGCTTATGTGCTGGCCGGAGGCCGCGGCAGCCGCCTGATGGAACTGACCGACCGGCGCGCCAAGCCCGCGGTCTATTTCGGAGGTAAGAGCCGCATCATCGACTTCGCCCTTTCGAACGCGATCAACTCGGGCATCCGTCGTATCGGCGTGGCCACGCAATACAAGGCGCATTCGCTGATCCGCCACCTCAATCGCGGCTGGAACTTCCTGCGGCCGGAGCGCAATGAAAGCTTCGACATCCTGCCGGCCAGCCAGCGCATTTCCGAGGACATGTGGTATCGCGGCACGGCGGACGCGGTCTATCAGAACCTCGACATCATCGACGGCACCGGCGTCGAATACATGGTCATCCTGGCGGGCGACCATATCTACAAGATGGACTATGAGCTGATGCTCAAGCAGCATGTCGAGCAGAACGCCGATGTCACCATCGGCTGCCTCGAAGTGCCGCGCATGGAGGCTACCGGCTTCGGCGTCATGCATGTCGACGAGCAGGACCGCATCGTCGCCTTCGTGGAGAAGCCCAAGGATCCACCCGGCATTCCCGGCAATCCCGAAATGGCCCTGGCCTCGATGGGCATCTATGTCTTCTCGATGAAGTTCCTCACCGAGGAACTCAACCGGGATGCCAACGATCCCAATTCGAGCCGCGATTTCGGCAAGGACATCATTCCCCACATCGTCAAGAACGGCAAGGCGGTGGCGCACCGCTTCCCGGCGAGCTGCGTGCGCTCCGAGCACGAAAAGGAATCTTATTGGCGCGACGTCGGCACGGTGGACGCCTATTGGGAGGCCAATATCGACCTCACCGACGTCGTGCCCGCGCTCGACCTCTACGACCAGGAATGGCCGATCTGGACCTTCGCCGAAATTACGCCGCCGGCTAAATTCGTGCATGACACCGAGGGACGGCGCGGCACCGCGATCTCCTCGCTGGTGTCCGGCGGCTGCGTCGTCTCCGGGGCAACGGCCAAGCACTCGCTGCTCTATACCGGCGTGCGCATCAACTCCTATTCCAGTGTGGAGAATGCCGTGATCCTGCCCTATGTCGAGATCGGGCGATCGGCACAGCTCAAGAATGTGGTGATCGACCGCGGCGTGATAATTCCCGAGGGCCTGGTCGTCGGCGAGGATCCGGAACTGGACGCCAAGCGCTTCCGGCGGACGGAAAAGGGCATCTGCCTGATCACGCAGCCCATGATCGACAAGCTGAAGCTCTGACGACACGATCCAGGGCATTTTCCGGCGGAGCCACAGGCTCATCGGCCAGGAAAATGCGTCAAAACAAGAAGTTAGCGCTTTCGATGATCAAAGTTCTCGCGGTTGCGTCCGAAATCCATCCGCTGATCAAGACGGGGGGGCTCGCCGACGTCGTCGGCGCGCTGCCTGCTGCCCTGAAAGGCCATGACGTCGCGGTGACGACGGTCATCCCCGGCTACCCCGCCGTGATGGCGGCCAGCACGGCCTGGGAGACGGTGGCCAAGCTGCCGGGGTTCTTCGGTGGTCGCACCGCCATCAAGCGCGCCACCATCGGCGAGCTCGATCTCCTGGCCGTGGATGCGCCGCATCTGTTCGACCGACCGGGAAATCCCTATGTCGACGCCGATGGGCGCGACTGGCTCGACAATCCCCAGCGCTATTGCGCCCTGTCGAGCGCGGCGGCGGAAATCTGCCACGGTCTGGTCAAGACCTATCGGCCCGACATCGTGCATGTGCATGACTGGCAGGCGGCGATGACGCTGGCCTATCTCAACTACACCGATGCCGTCAGGCCGAAATCGGTGATCACGGTGCACAACCTTGCCTTCCAGGGCCAGTATCCCCGCTCGATCCTCGGCAGTCTCGGCCTGCCGCAGCGGGCCTTTGCCCTGGACGGGGTCGAGTATTACGGCATGATCGGCTTCCTCAAAGCCGGGCTGCATTTTGCCGACCGCATCACCACCGTCTCGCCGCGCTATGCCGCCGAGATCAAGACGGCGGAAGCCGGCATGGGGCTGGAAGGCCTGCTCGCTGGCCGCGCCGATGTGCTCTCCGGCATCGTCAACGGCATCGACGAACGGGTGTGGAATCCCCAGACCGACCCGAGCCTGGCCGTGAATTACGATGCCAAGTCCCTCGCCAGGCGTGGGGGCAATCGCAAGGCACTAGAGGAGCGTTTCGGCCTCGATCACGACGACTCGCCGCTGTTCTGCCTGGTCAGCCGCCTGACCTGGCAGAAAGGCATCGACATTCTCGCCGAGGCGTTGCCGCATCTGGTCGCCTCCGGCGCGCGGCTGGCCCTGCTCGGTTCCGGCGATCGGGAACTGGAGGGCATCTTCCGCCAGGCAAGCCTTCAGCATCGAGGGCGCGTCGGTACGGTGTTCGGTTTCGACGAGGCGCTCTCGCATCTGATGTTCGGCGGCTCGGACATGACCCTGGTGCCGTCGCGCTTCGAGCCTTGCGGCCTCACCCAGCTTTACGGCCTGCGCTATGGCTGCATTCCCGTGGTGGCACGTGTCGGGGGGCTCTCCGACACCATCGTCGACGCCAATGATGCCGCCTTGACGCTCAAGGCCGCCACCGGCGTGCAGTTCCAGCCGATTACGCCGGACATGCTGCGCGATGCCATTTCGAGGGCCATCGCGCTCTACCACGACAAGCCCGTGTGGCAGGCGATGCAGCGCCGCGGCATGGGGCTGGACCAGTCCTGGGATCTCAGGGCTGCCGGCTATGCCAAGCTCTATCGCGAGTTGGTGGCGTGAGGAGAGCTCGGCCGCGGTTTTTGAGGGGAGGAGCCGCCCCTCACCCTTACCCTCTCCCCGTAAGAACGGGGCGAGGGGGACCTCGATGTCGCGACTTATCCAGCGGGCGCGACGTCTCGCATCGAGGCATCACGCTTGGCGCCCCTCGCCCCGTTCTTACGGGGAGAGGGTAAGGGTGAGGGGCAGCGCTGCTCCCATATGCTATCGATAGACCTTCGGATAAACCAGAACCGGAACCTCACTATGATCCGTACCGTCCCGACCCAACCCTTCGATGGCCAGAAGCCCGGCACGTCCGGCTTGCGCAAGAAGGTGCCGGTGTTCCAGCAGCCGCATTATGTCGAGAATTTCGTGCAGTCGATTTTCGACACGCTTGAGGGCTTTGCCGGCAAGACATTGGTCGTCGGCGGCGACGGGCGCTACTACAACCGCGAGGTCGTGCAGAAGATCCTCAAAATGGCCGCCGCCGCCGGCTTCGGACGCATCAAGGTCGGGCAGGGCGGCCTGATGTCGACGCCGGCCGTCTCGGCCGTCATCCGCAAATATGGCGCCTTCGGCGGCATCGTGCTCTCCGCCTCGCACAATCCCGGCGGGCCCGACGGAGATTTCGGCATCAAGTACAATATCGGCAATGGCGGTCCGGCGCCCGAGAAGATCACCGATGCCGTCTTTGCCCGTACCAAGTCGATCAGCGAGTTCAAGATCGCCGACGTGCCCGATATCGACATCGACAAGCTCGGCGAAACGGCGATCGGCGATACCATCGTCGAAGTGGTCGATCCCGTCACCGATTATGCCGAGCTGATGGGCAAGCTCTTCGACTTCGATGCCATCCGGGAGCTGTTCAAGTCCGGCTTCACCATGCGCTTCGATGCGATGTCGGCCATCACCGGCCCCTACGCCCGACGCATCATCGAGGACCAGCTGGGTGCCGCTGCCGGCACGGTGGTGAACGCGACACCGCTGCCCGATTTCGGCGGCCATCATCCCGATCCCAACCCGGTCAACGCCAAGGAGCTCTACGATCTCATGATGGGGCCGAACGCCCCCGATTTCGGGGCGGCCTCGGATGGCGACGGCGACCGCAACCTCATCATCGGCCGCGGTATCTTCGTCACGCCCTCGGACAGCCTCGCCATCCTCGCCGCCCATGCCCATCTGGCGCCCGGCTATGCCAAGGGCATTTCCGGCATCGCCCGTTCGATGCCCACCAGCCTTGCGGCAGACCAGGTCGCCAAGGCAATGGGCGTGAACATCTACGAGACGCCGACCGGCTGGAAATTCTTCGGCAATCTACTCGATGCCGATCGCGTCACCATCTGCGGCGAGGAAAGCGCCGGTACCGGCTCCAACCATGTTCGCGAGAAGGACGGGTTGTGGGCGGTGCTGCTCTGGCTCACCTTGCTGGCCAAGCGCCGCCAGCCCACGCTCGACATCGTGCGCGAGCATTGGGCCAAATATGGGCGGAACTATTATTCTCGCCACGACTACGAGGCCGTGCCGACCGAGGCGGCCAATGCAGTGATGGAGGCGATCCGCTCGCAGATCCCCAGCCTGCCCGGCAAGAGCTTCGGCGCGCTGAAGGTGAAGTCGGCCGACGATTTCGCCTATCACGATCCCGTCGACGGTTCGGATTCGAAGAACCAGGGCCTGCGCGTGCTGTTCGACAACGGCTCGCGCATCGTCTACCGCCTCTCCGGCACCGGTACGGAAGGCGCGACCTTGCGCGTCTATCTCGAGCGCTACGAGGCCGATCCTGCCCATCATGCCATCGAGACGCAGGCCGCTCTCGCCGATGTCATCGCCGTCGCGCGCCAGCTCAGCGGCATCGCCGAGAAGACCGGCATGGCCGAACCGAGTGTGGTGACCTGAAGGGAGGCCGCCCTTCTCCCCTTGCGGGAGAAGGTGCCGGCAGGCGGATGAGGGGTCGCGCTACCCTTTGATAGCTCGGCACGACCCCTCATCCGGCACTTCGTGCCACCTTCTCCCGCAAGGGGAGAAGGAAACCCTACACCCGCGGCGCGCAGAGCTTCGGCTGGTTCAGCACCGCCGGCTCGAGAAGGCCGGCAGCGATGCGCTTGGCGGTGCGGTCATCCCTCAGCTGGCCCGCCAGGGCATAGGTACGACGCATCAGCTCCAGCGCGACCGCCTTGCGGTCGGTGGCGGCCGCGAAAGCCGTACCGTCGATGGGATCGCCGATGGCGATCGGCAGGATCGTGCCGATACGGTCGCGCACCTCCTTGAAGATCAGGGACAGCCGCAGGGTCTGGTTGAGATGGCTGGCGATCTGGAACAGGCGGCTGTTCTGGCCGCCGAAGAAGATCGGCACCACCGTGGCCTTGGAGCGCTGGATCAACTGCACGGTGAAGGGCTGCCAGGGAGCGTCCATGGCGGGGCGCCGTCCGAGCTTGTCGGGTGAGGTCGAGACACCGCCGGCCGGGAAGACGATCACGCAGCCGCCGCGGTCGAGCAACCGGCGTGCTTCGGCGCGGGTGCGCAAATTGGTCTGCATCGCCTCCTCGGTCTCCGCGAAATCGACGGGCAGCAGGAAGGCCTGCGTTTCCGGCGCATGCAGCAGCACGGCATTGGTGAGGATGACGAAATCCTGGCGGACCAGGCCGATCAGCCAGGCGATGGTGATGCCGTCGAGCACGCCATAGGGGTGGTTGGCGACGATGACGCAGGGCCCCGTCTTTGGAATCTTGTCGAGCTGGGTCCTGTCGAACTGGACGTCGAGCCGGAGCTGGCGGACCGCTGCGGCAAAAAAGCTCTCGCCGGCCACCGGATTGCGCTGGTTTTCGAGGTAGAGACGCTTCAGCCGAGGCTGCCCCGTCACCTTCTCGATGGCCCGGATCAGGGCCTGTTTCGGCTTGGAAAAGGTGGGGTCCGCATAGGTGAACTGGACGACGTCCGTTTCGGCCCCGGCTGGGTCGGCAATATGGCGAACCATGGTTTTCCTTCGGGCACACGATCGCGCCAGGACGTTCCTACAGCAAAACGCGCGACAAGGACATTGGTCGGCGACGATTCAGCCGCAATGGATAGCGGACAGAAATTTCGCCGCATCCTGTCATCTAGTCTTTGCGTTTTGATCGTCCAAGATGTCAGGAAAGTACGACAGGCATTCGACAGTCGAGGCAAGGACCGTATGGCACGTTCAAGCATGGCGAATCCCGGTGCGGCAGCTCCGCTCGGAGCGAGTTGGATCGGGGAAGAGGTCAATTTCGCCGTCCACGCTGCCGAAGCCGAACGCATCGAGCTGTGCCTGTTCGATGCCGATGGCACCGAGAGCCAGCGAATCCTGCTCTCGGGACGCGACGGGCCGGTGCATCACGGCCGCATCGGCGGCCTTGCGGAGGGACAGCTCTACGGGCTGCGCGCCCATGGTCCCTGGCGCCCGGAGGAGGGGCTGCGCTTCAACCCGGCACGCCTGCTGATCGATCCCCACGCTGTCAGGCTCGTCCTGCCGGAGGGCATGACCTCTGCTTTGCCGATAAAGGGCGCACAGGGTGTGGACGATATCGTGCTGGACGAAACCGACACTGCCGCGATCATGCCGAAGGCGGTGCTGGAGCGGCCCGCGCCGGGCAGGACCCGCCCTTCCGGTGTGAGGCCCGAGAGCCGCATCATCTATGAAGTCCATGTCAAGGGCTTCAGCCAGGCTCATCCCGGCATCCCGCCCGAGCTGCGTGGGACGGTGGCCGCGCTGGCCCATCCGGCTGCGATCGCCCATTTCACCGAGCTCGGCATCACCACGCTCGAATTGATGCCGCTGGCCGCGGCGATCGACGAGCGCCATCTCGAGCCGCTCGGGCTGAGGAATTATTGGGGCTACAATCCCGCTTGTTTCCTGGCGCCCGATCCGCGGCTCGCCCCCGGCGGCATGGCCGAGATCGCCGATACGGTGGACCGGCTGCACGAGGCTGGCTTCGAGGTGCTGCTCGACGTCGTCTATAACCACACTTCGGAGAGCGACGAGCGTGGCGGCACCCACTCGCTGCGCGGGCTCGACAATCGTTCCTATTACCGGCTCGCCGACAATCCGCGTTTTTATGCCAACGATACCGGCTGCGGCAACACGCTGGCGCTCGATCGCGAGCCGGGGCTCGGCCTCACCCTCGCTGCCCTCCGGCATTGGGCGGAGATCGGCGGCTTCGACGGCTTTCGCTTCGATCTCGCCCCGGTGCTGGGGCGCCGGCCCGATGGTTTCGACCGGCAAGCGCCCTTGTTTGCCGCCATTGCCGCCGACCCCGTGCTGAGCACGCGGCTGATGATCGCCGAACCCTGGGACATCGGCCCCGGCGGCTACCAGCTCGGCCATTTTCCGCAAGGCTGGGCGGAATGGAACGATCGCTACCGAGACGACGTCAGGCGGTTCTGGCGCGGCGACGGCGGCATCGGCGCGCTGGCGACGCGACTGGCCGGCTCCTCGGATCTGTTCGACCCCGGCAGCCGCCGCCCGAGCGACAGCATCAATTTCGTCGCGGCCCATGACGGCTTCACCCTGGCCGATACGGTGAGCTTCGCCGGCAAGCACAATGACGCCAATGGCGAGGGCAACCGCGACGGGCATTCGGGCGAGGTGAGCTGGAACGATGGCGCCGAAGGCCCCAGCACCGCGCCGGAGATCGTATCGCTCAGGCGCAGCCATGTCCGGGCCTTGCTGGCGAGCCTCCTGCTGTCGCGGGGCACGCCGATGATCGCCATGGGCGACGAACTCGGCCGCAGCCAGCGCGGCAACAACAACGCATATGCCCAGGACAATGCCATCACCTGGATCGATTGGGCCAGTGCCGATCGCTCCCTGATCCAGTTCGTGGCGAGCCTGACGCGCTTGCGCAGATCGCTGCCTCTGGTGACGGCGGATCGGTTCCTCACCGGCAAGCCCCATCCCGACGATGGGGCAGATGGGCAGCCCGACGTGACCTGGCTCGGGCCGAGCGGCCAGCCTTTGCAGGACAATGAATGGGGCAATCCGGCTTTGCGCAGCCTCGGCATGGCCCTGGCAGGACCGGATGGCTCTAAAGCGCTGATCTGGTTCCATGCGGGCGCCGAGCCGCTCTATGCCCGGCTGCCGGATCTTGCACCCGGGCTGGCCTGGCGGCTGGCGCATGTCAGCGACGAATACCAGGCCTTCGCACCGCCGGCCCTCTACGGCGCCTTCGACATCATGGAGCTTGCGCCGCGCTCGGTCGGCGTGTTCATCGCCGAGCCGGGGCGTGCGCCGCGCCGGGATGGCGACGCGCCGCCCGAAGTGCTCGAGCTTCTGGCCAAGGCGGCAGGCATCGCGCCGGAGTGGTGGGAGGTTTCGGGCCGCCACACACTGGTCTCCGGAGACACCAAGCGCGCTCTGCTCACCGCCATGGGCCTGCCCCATCACTCGCTCGCCCAGGCACGCGAGAGCCTGGAGCATCTACGCTCGCTCGCTGCGCCCGTCGAGAACCGACAAGCCAAGGCCTTTTTGCCGCCGATGCTCGCCGATGGCGGCAAGCGCTTCGGCCTTTCCGCCCAGCTCTATACGCTGCGACGGCAGGGGGACCAGGGCGTCGGGGATTTCCGCACGCTGGAGGTTTTGGCCAGGGACGCGGCCGGCAAGGGCGCGAGCCTGATCGCGCTCAACCCCTTCCATGCCATGTTCCCCTCCGACCGGCAGCGGGCCAGCCCCTATCAGCCCTCCGACCGGCGCTTCCTCGATCCGGCCCTGATCGCCCTTGACGCCGTGCCTGAACTGGAAGGCCGGCTCACGGTCCCGCCACCGGCCGGGCGTTTCATCGATTGGCCCGAAGTCTGGCGCCACAAGCGGGCGGCGCTGGCCCAGGCTTTTTCGATCCTGACTGAACGCCCTGCGCGCTTGGCTGCCTTACGGGCCTTCCAGATGGCGGGCGGCGAGGCGCTGGCTCGCTTCTGCCTGTTCCAGGCGCTGGAGGAGCAGGCCGGGTCGAGCGCGATCCCGGCGATGTCGACGGCGGCCCTGCCCCCCGACCTGCAGCATGCCGCCGATTTCGCCGGCTATCTGCAATTCCTGGCGGAGGAGCAGCTTGCCGCGGCCAGCCGCGGCGGCCTTGCCATCGGTTTTTGCCGAGATCTCGCCGTGGGAGCGGCGCCGGATGGCGCCGAGGTCTGGACGGCACCCGATGCCTTCCTGAAAGGGGTCTCCGCCGGAGCTCCGCCCGACCCCTTCTCGGCCAGCGGCCAGGTCTGGCATATCCCGCCGCTCGATCCGGTCGCTCTGCGCCAGAGCGGTTTTGCCCATTACCGCGAACTGCTCGCCGCCAATATGCGCCATGCCGGGGCCCTGCGCATCGACCACGTCATGGCGCTGACCCGGCTCTTCGTGGTGCCCGATGGTGCGCCGGCCAGCGAGGGCGCCTATCTGACCTATCCGCTCGAAGGCATGCTGGCGGTGCTCGCCGAGGAGAGCCAGCGCCATCGCTGTACGGTGGTGGGCGAGGACCTCGGCACCGTGCCGGAGGGCCTGCGCGAGCGGCTCTCCGAAGCCGAGCTCTATTCCTATCGCGTATTGTTCTTCGAGCGGGACGGCGGAGTGTTTCGCCGGCCCGATCTTTATCCGGCCGCGTCGCTGGCCTGCGTTGCCACGCACGACCTGCCGACCTTGCGCGGCTGGTGGAGCGGCGCGGACATCGCACTGGAGCGCACGCTTGGCCGGCCCGTCGCCGAGGACGCCGAGGCGGTGCGCGCCGAGGACAGGCAGGCGCTGCTGCAGGCCGTCGGCAGCGAGGAGAGTGCGTTGACGCCGGCTCTCGTCGGCGCCATCCATGGCTTCCTGGCCTCTGCTTCCTCGGGCCTCGTCGCCGCGCAGGTCGAGGACCTTGCCGGTGAGGTCGACCCGGTCAACCTGCCGGGGACCGATCGGGAATATCCCAATTGGCGCCGCCGCCTCGACCTCGATGTCCACGCCATGCTGGAAACCGACGAGGCCAAGGCGGTGTTCGAAGCGATGCGGCAGGCGGGACGGGCAGAGTAGCCATGGCGCTGACCGGCAAGCAGCATGAGAGAAGCCTGGCGCTCGGGGCCCTGGTCAGTCCCTGGACGGTTCCTGCCGGCCTTCCACTCCTGTTTGTCGTGCTGGATCTCCTGGCCGGCGGGCAGGACGGCATTCCCGACTCTCAGATTGCCGGTGTCTTTGCAGCTTTTCTGATGTTTGGACTGCCTTTCACCTACGCCGTCACCTTGATCCTGGTGATGCCGGTGGCCTTGTGGCTGCGGCGCAAACAGAGTTTGTCGAGCGCAAGATTGTGCCTTTGGTGTATCCTGCTCGGGCCGATCACGATGTATGGCTACGCTTGGCTGCTGGGAGGAAGGCCGGGAGAACTGCTGGAACCGGAGGGCTTGTTGCTGTCTGCAGCGTATGGCCTGGCCTCCGGCATCGTCTTCTGCCTCGTATCGGGCATCCGTCTTGTGGCCCGCTGAAGCGCGTTCGGGACTCTGCTGCATCATTCGAGACCGAGGCCTGAAACACCATGCATTCCAGATTGCTCAAGACCTTTCTCGCCGTTGCCCGCCATCGTAATGTCACCCGGGCAGCCGAGGCGGTGCATCTGGCCCAGTCGAGCGTGAGCGACCAGATCCAGGCGCTGGAAGCCGAACTCGGTACGCCTTTGTTCACGCGTTCGCGGTCGGGCCTGCAACTGACGGCCGCCGGAGCGGCGCTGCAGCCCTATGCCGAGGAGATCCTGACGCTGACGGAGGAGGCGCGCGGCGCCGTGGCCATGACGGTGGGGCAGGAGCGCGGAGCGGTATCGATCGGCGCCTTGGAAACGATTGCGGCCGCTCGTCTGCCGGCCTGGCTCTCGCGTTTCGGGCAGGCCCATCCTGAAATCGTACTTCGCTTGTCCGTCGCGGGTACGGGCGACCTCCTGCGCAAGCTGGAGGATGGCGAGGTGGACGTCGCCTTCTGCTTCGACAATGGCGAGTTCGACGAGCGTTTCGCCAGGCGTGGCGTTTCCAGAGAGCCGCTGATCCTGATTGCGCCGGCCGGCGAACCGCCGCTGCCGGCCGATGAAGGTCTGTCCATGCTTGCCACAAGACGGTTCGTCGTGACGGAGATGGGCTGCGTCTACCGCCATCTGTTCGATGCGGCTTTTGCCACCGCCGGGCTTGCGGCACCCAAGCTCGCGGCCGAAGCGGGCAGCATCGGCGCGATTGCCCGGCTGGTGGCGGCCGGAACGGGCCTTGGCCTGGTGCCGCGCCTGGCGGTCGCGGAGACACTCGCGCGGGGCGAGGTCATCGAGCTTTCCTGGCCGGCCCCGGCCCAAGCTGCCAATCTCGCCGCGGAGCTGGTGATGATCTGGCGCCGGCGGCGGGTGCAGCCGCCGGCCTTGAAGTTGCTGCTCGCCTCGGCGAGCACCGGGCTCGACGCACTCAGACCAGGCGGTGCCCACCCTCGACATGCAGAACCGATCCTGTCGTGAAGCCGTTGCCCATCACGAAGGCCAGGGCATCGGCGATGTCCTCAGGCCGGCCGACCCGGCCGACCGGCAATTTCCTGGCCATGGCTCCCAGGGTCTCGTCCTTCCTGTCGCCGGCGACGAAGGCCCAGATCGGGGTATCGACCCAACCGGGCGACACGGCGTTGACCCTCAAGGGCGCAAGCTCGACCGCCAGCGCCTTGACCAGCCCCTCCAGGGCGGCATTGACGGCGGCGACCGCTGCGCCCCGCGGCAGGGGACGATAGGCGGCGATACCGGAGACGAAGGTCAGGGAGCCGGACGGTGCCAGCGTCCCGGCGCCATGCTTGGCCAGGAGGAGGGCCCCGTAGACCTTGCTCTCCATGATTCTCTGGACGGCCTTCAGGTCGAGAGAGGGCAGAAGCGCATAGGCGCCTTCGATATCAGCCGCGGTACTGACGATGTGATCGAGCCGGCCGATGTGCTCGAACAACGCTGCGACCTTGTGTTCCCGAGTGATGTCGGCAGAAACGGTATCGAGAGCGTCGGCGGCACCGAGGCTCGAGCGGGCCTGGGCCAGTCTCTCCTCACTCCGTCCGACGATGACGACCCGCGCACCGGCATCGAGGCAACGCCGTGCCAGTGCCAGGCCCATGCCGGAACCGCCGCCGGCGATAAGAATTCTCGATTTTGCAAGACTCATGATGAAGCGTTTCCTTTCGATGCCGATGAACCTGCGCATGGGCATCCCAGATCGGCGACGGCCTGGAAAACGGAAGAAACCGATAGTGCCATCGAGGTTTCCGATGGCAGAGCTGTGCTTGACGGGAAGGGAAGACGGACGAGACGTCCGTGGGCGCTAAGATAAGGGGTTGGGCGAGATGAGGCGGTTGGAGATCGAGCTCGACATATGAGCCCCCTCGCCCCGTTTACGGGGAGAGGATGGAGGTGAGGGGCTACGGAAGGCGTCAGTTTGTGAGGTCGCGCCGCCCCTCATCCTTACCTTCTCCCCGTAAACGAGGCGAAGGGGTGGCCGGCCTCTCGCCTCTCGCCTTATCTTAGCGCCTATGGACGTCTCGTCCGCCCTCGAAATCACCATGCATGCCTGCGAGAACCCTGTTTTCGGGGCGTGGCCGGAAATTCCATGCACCGGTACGTGCGGGCTGATCGGTCGGGTTGCATGAGGCTCGCCGGCTGAGCCATGATAGCCGGCTAAACCGCGAATCTGGACAGTCCCGTGAGTCTCTATGCTCTCAAGCCTCGTTTTCAGGCCCTTTTGCGCCCGCGCGTCACGCGGCTGGCCGAGCGGGGCACGACCGCCAACCAGGTGACGCTGGCGGCGGCGGCGGGCTCTCTCGTCGTTGGTCTCGGTGTGGCCTGGCTCTCGGACCTGCGCATCCTCTTCCTGCTGTTGCCGGTCTGGCTCGCCATCCGCATGGCCCTCAATGCCATCGACGGCATGCTGGCGCGGGAATTCGGCCAGAAGAGCCTGCTCGGCGCCTATCTCAACGAGATCGCCGACGTCGTCTCCGACGCCGCGCTGATCCTGCCTTTCGCCACCCTGCCGGTCTTTGGGCCGTTCTGGACCGGCGCGGTGATCGTGCTGGCCGTGACCAGCGAGTTTGCCGGCGTGATGGGGCCGATGGTCGGCGCTAACAGGCGCTATGACGGCCCGCTCGGCAAGAGCGACCGTGCTTTCGTGTTCGGCGCACTCGGCCTGTGGGTCGGCCTCGGCCTGCCACTGCCCGGCTGGTTCGGCTGGATCATGCCGCTTGCCGTGCTTTTTCTCACACTGACCATCGTCAATCGTGTGCATAAGGGCCTGCGTGAAGCCCGCGCCAAGCAGGCCGATGACGGCAGGAGTCATGATGCGTCCCTCTGAGACCGGTTTTTTTCGCAGCCATGACGGTGTCGAGCTGTTCTACCGCCATTGGCCGGCCCTCAATGCCCCCGCCAAGGGCGCGGTCGTGCTGTTCCATCGCGGGCATGAGCATTCGGGGCGCATGGCGCATCTGCCCGATGAACTCGCCATGCCCGATTATGAGTTCTTCGCCTGGGATGCCCGGGGCCATGGCGACTCGCCCGGCGAACGTGGCGATGCCCCGAGTTTCGGCGCCCTGGTGCGCGATGTGCAGAGCTTCATCGACCATATCGGCGCTGCGCATGGTTTCGCGCCCGCCGATATCGCCGTGCTCGCCCAGAGCGTCGGGGCCGTCGTCGCCTCGGCTTGGGTGCATGACTATGCGCCCAGGATCCGTGCTTTGGTGGTGGCCTCTCCCGCCTTCAAGGTGAAGCTCTATGTGCCCTTCGCCCGGCCGGGCCTGAAGCTGTGGCAGGCCTACAAGGGTAATTTCTTCGTGCAATCCTATGTGAAGGCCAGGTTCCTCACCCATGATCTCGAGCGCCAGGCCTCCTTCGATGCCGATCCCAAGATCACCAGGGCGATCTCGGTGCGCATCCTGCTCGGTCTCTACGACGCCGCGCGGCGGGTGGTCGAGGATGCCCGGGCCATCACGGTGCCGACCCAACTCCTGGTTTCCGGCGCCGACTGGGTGGTGCATCACGGGCCCCAGCACCGTTTCTACGAGAATCTGGGATCGGCTACCAAGGAGCGGCACGTGCTGCCGGGGTTCTACCACGACACGCTCGGCGAGAAGGACAGGGCGGTGGCGATCGGCCATGTCAGGCGCTTTCTCGGCGAGCGCTTCGCCGCGCCCCTGGAACGCACCGTCCTCACCGAGGCCGATCGCCAGGGCTACACCCGCGACGAAGCCGACAGGCTCGCCTCGCCCCTGCCGCTCGCCTCGCCGAAGGGCCTCTACTGGGCGGGCACCAGGCTCGGGCTGAAGGCGACGGGGCTGGTCTCCGACGGCATCAGGCTTGGCCATGAGACCGGCTTCGATTCCGGCTCCACCCTCGATTATGTCTATCGCAACACGCCGTCGGGGCGTTCGGCTCTCGGGCGGTTGGCCGACAAGAACTATCTGGAGGCGATCGGCTGGCGCGGCATCCGCCAGCGCAAGCTCCATGTCGAGGAATTGCTGCGTGTCGCCATCGCCCGGCTGCGGGAAGAGGGGCGGCCGGTTTCCATCGTCGACATCGCTGCCGGCCATGGCCGCTACGTGCTCGAAGCCCTGGAGGCGGAAGGCGTCTCACGGCCGGATTCGATCCTGCTGCGCGACTACAGCGACATCAATGTCGAGGCGGGCGGGCGGCTGATCGCCGAAAAGGGCCTCGCCGACATCGCCCGCTTCGTCAAGGGCGATGCCTTCGATGCGGCCAGCCTTGCCGGCATCGAGCCCAAGCCCACTCTCGGGCTGGTTTCCGGGCTCTACGAGCTCTTCGCCGACAACAACCTGATCAAATGGTCGCTGGGCGGCCTTGCCGCCGCCATCCCAGCCGGAGGCTATCTGATCTATACCGGCCAGCCCTGGCATCCGCAGCTCGAATTCATCGCGCGCGCCTTGACCAGCCACCGCCAGGGGCAGGCCTGGGTGATGCGCCGGCGCACGCAGGCCGAGATGGACCAGCTCGTCGAGGCTGCGGGCTTCGAGAAGCTCGAACAGCGTATAGACGAATGGGGCATCTTCTCGGTCTCGCTCGCTCGCCGCAAGGCCGTGTCATGACCCCTGTTTTGGAGCGCGGACTTCCAGTCCGCTCTTGGAAACGCCCTGCTGATGGGAAGGGAAGAAGCGGACAGGATGTCCGCGCTCCAAGGGACTTCCGGCAAGAGGTATCGTCATGACCATGGCAATACCGGCAAGGCCTGCCGATGGCGGGCGCTCCGACAGGCGCCCTTGGGGCAGGGCGCTTGTCTGGCTCGCAGGCCTCGGCATCTTCTTCTATTCGAGCTATGGCCTTGCCAACTACCTCGCCGACCAGCGCGCCTTCGTGCCGTCCATCGTGTTCGGCTGGGAACACGGCATGCCGTTCCTGCCCTGGACGATCATTCCCTATTGGTCGGTCAACCTGTTCTATGCCGCCTCGCTGTTCGTCTGCACTAGCAGGACGGAGCTGGACACACTGGGGCGCCGGCTGCTGACCGCACAGGTGATCGCGGTCGCCTGTTTCCTCCTCTTTCCGCTGCGCTTCAGCTTTGCCAAGCCGGAGATCGGCGGCGGCCTGTCCGGCTTCATGTTCGATGCGCTACTCAGCTTCGACAAGCCCTACAACCAGGCGCCCTCGCTGCATATCGCGCTCCTGGTGATCCTCTGGGTGCACTACGCCAGCCATCTGCCGGCCTGGGCCCGGTGGTTGCTCCATCCCTGGTTCGCCCTGATCGGGCTTTCCGTCCTCACCACCTACCAGCATCACTTCTTCGACATACCGACCGGTGCCTTGCTCGGCCTGTTCTGTCTGTGGCTGTGGCCCGATGAGATGGGCGTTCCCTCTCCCCCTCCGGGAGAGGTTAGAAAGCGTCGAAAGCTCGCCGCCTATTATGGTCTGGGCGCCCTGGCTCTTGTCGTCATCGGCATCGGGGTCGGCGGCTGGGGGCTGTGGCTCTGCTATCCGGCGGCATCGCTCGCCTTTGTCGCGGCGAACTACCTCTGGCGCGGGGCGGCCGGTTTCCAGAAACGGGGCGACGGTTCGATGCCGCTGGCGGTCCGGCTCCTGTTCGCGCCCTATCAGCTCGGGGCTTTCCTCAATTCGCGCTGGTGGACGCGCCGCCAGCCATCCGCCGGCGAAGTCCGTCCCGGGATCTATCTCGGCCGTATACCCTCGCGCCTCGATCGCGCACCGGGGAGCTATGGCAGCGTTGTCGATCTTGCCGCCGAACTGTCCGCCTGGCGGGGCGTGTCGACGCGTGCGGTGCCGATGCTCGACCTGATAGCGCCGCAGCCGGCAAAGCTGGTGGAGGCTTCGCAAGCGATCGAAGCGGCGCGCGGCAAGGGCACGGTGCTGGTGTGCTGCGCACTCGGCTATTCGCGCAGCGCCGCGGCGGTTGCGACCTGGCTGCTCGCCGGTGGGCAGGCGCAAACGGTGGACGACGCGGTTGCGATCCTACGTGCCGTCCGCCCGCGAATCGTGTTGGGGTCCGAGGCGCAGGCCGCCATCGTGGCGGCCGCCAAACTGGTTGATGTCCAAAGTGATTGAAGTCCATGGCTGAGGCACAGGAAAATCCGGCGGTGATCGCCGCCATCGCCGCTTCCTATTTGCGGCAGGGCAGGGCGCTCGATTGGATTTCGCGCGGATTGACGCTGCTGGGTGTCCTCGCCGTCGTGATCGCCACCTATGCATCAGCGCCCCTGTCCGTCAGCGGGCTTGCAGTGCTGGCCGTGCTGCTCGGCCTGGTACAGAGCTATTTCGCCCTGCGCGCGGGCTTTGATGCCGAGATTTTCGGCCATCTGGCCGGCAATGCCTTCAGCACCACCAATTTCGACGGGGCGATGAAGCGTCTCGGCTTGTTTGCTGAAGACCGCGCCTCGCGCCCGATGTCGGAGCGGGCTCGTGGCGCCATGGCCCTGGTGCGCCGCCAGGCCATCTTCCTGGTGCTGCAGGTCGCAAGCCTGCTGGCTTTGCCGCTGCTTGGGGCCATGCTGTGAGCGACATCGCGGTGCGGGATGGCCGTTCCCTGTTCGGCCGGCTGGTGGGAAGCGCTACCATCGGTTTTGCCCGGCTCGTCACCGGCGTGCGCGGCAATTGGCAGGGCTGCCTGCCGGCGCGCAAACCGCGCATCTATTTTGCCAACCATGCCAGCCATGGCGATTTCATCCTGGTCTGGACGGTCTTTCCGTCTGCCCTGCGCGCGACGGCACGCCCGGTGGCGGCGCGCGATTACTGGAATGCCGGCGCGACGCGGCGCTTCCTCGCCCACAATGTCTTCGATGCCGTGCTGATCGACCGCGAGAGCACGACCCGCAGTGTCGATCCGATCGGCCAGATGGCCTCTGCCCTGGAGGCGGGATCCTCGCTGATCCTGTTTCCGGAGGGGACGCGCAACATGGGCGAGGAGCCGCTGCTGCCTTTCAAGTCCGGCCTGTTCTGGCTCGCCAAGCGCCAGCCGGACGTGGAAATGGTGCCGGTCTGGATCGAGAACCTCAATCGCGTGATGCCCAAGGGTGAGTTTCTGCCGGTGCCCTTCCTGTGCACCGTCACCTTCGGAGCACCGCTGCGGCTGGGGCCCGGGGAGGAGAAGCAGGCCTTCCTCGATCGCAGCCGCAATGCCCTGCTGGCTCTCAGGCCGCATGAGGGGGACGAGGGCTGATGTTCGAGAACCATACCCTGGCCCTGTTTGGCGGCATCATCGCCTTCCTGGTCCTGGCCTCCCTCATCGGCTGGCAGCTCGACCGCAGGGCCGGCCCGCAGGGCAATGCCGCCATCGACAATCTCAATGCCCGCATCCGCGCCTGGTGGGTGATGGTGGCGCTGATGGGCGGCGCCTTCCTCCTCGGCAAGGCCGGGGTGATCGCCCTCTTTGCCTTCGCCTCCTTTGCGGCCCTGCGTGAATTCCTGACGTTGACGCCGACGCGCCGGGCCGACCATCGCACTTTGTTCGCCATGTTCTTCGTGGTGCTGCCGATCCAGTATTACCTGATCTGGATCGAGTGGTACGGGCTCTATTCGATCTTCATTCCGGTCTATGTCTTCCTGCTCCTGCCGATCCTGATCGCGCTCAGGGGCGATACCGCCAAGTTCATGACCCGCGTCGCCGAGATGCAATGGGGCGTGATGATCGCCATCTTCTGCCTCTCCCATGTGCCGGCGCTGCTGACGCTGGATATTCCCGCTTTCGAGGGCCGCAAGCTCCTGCTGATCGCCTACCTGGTCATCGTGGTGCAGATGAGCGACGTGCTGCAATATGTCTGGGGCAAGCTCTTCGGCCGGCACAAGGTGGCGCCGAAATTGTCGCCCTCCAAGACCTGGGAAGGCCTGGTCGGTGGGGTAGCGAGTGCCACTTTGCTCGGTGCCGGCCTGTGGTGGATCACCCCGTTCTCCTTCTGGCAGGCCGGGCTGGTGGCGCTGGTGATCACCTTGATGGGTTTTTTCGGCGGGCTGGTGATGTCGGCGATCAAGCGCGATCGCGGCGTCAAGGATTGGGGGCATCTGATCGAGGGGCATGGCGGCATGCTCGACCGACTCGATTCCGTCGTCTTCGCCGCGCCGATCTTCTTCCATGTGGTCCGCTATTGGTGGACTGTGTAGAAACGAGTCGTCGCTGCCTGCCGGCGATCGGATGTTCACGCCTCATCTCTGCCAA
Source organism: Labrys sp. E2SS-1L (assembly GCF_057073705.1). Lineage (NCBI taxonomy): Bacteria > Pseudomonadati > Pseudomonadota > Alphaproteobacteria > Hyphomicrobiales > Xanthobacteraceae > Labrys > Labrys sp. E2SS-1L. Next base: position 2,525,639 of record NZ_CP172712.1, read on the forward strand.
GGAAATCCCATGTCCAAGCCTGTCCTGTTCGGAACCTTCAATGGCGCCGATGTGCTCGAGGTCACCCTGCGCTCTGATGCCGGTGCCGAGGCCCGGATCATCACCTATGGCGGCGTGGTGCGCGATCTCCTGGTGCCCTCGAAGAACGGGCCGCAGCGTGTGGTGCTCGGCTTCGAGAAGTTCGAGGACTACCCCAAATATTCCCCGCATTTCGGCGCCAATCCTGGCCGGGTCGCCAATCGCATCGGCTTTGGCCGCTTCACCCTTGATGGCGTGACCTACGATCTCTCCAAGAGCCATGGCGGCCCGCACACGCTGCATGGCGGTGCCACCGGCTTCGGCAAGCGCGTCTGGTCCCTGGTGCAATCGGACCAGCGCTCGGCCACGCTGGTGCTCGTCTCCGAGGACGGCGACATGGGCTTCCCCGGCCGCGTGGTGACGACCTGTACCTATCGCCTGCTGGAGCCGGCGACGTTGCAGGTGATCTTCACCGCCACCACCGACAAGGCGACGCCAGTCAATCTCGCCCAGCATTCCTATTTCAATCTCGACGGTTCGGCCGATGTGCTCGATCATCGCATGGAGATCGATGCCGATTTCTATACGCCCACCGACGCCGACCTCATCCCCACCGGCGAGATCCTCTCGGTGGCGGGTACGCCATGGGACTTCCGTCAGGAGCGCACCTTGCGCCTGGAGACGCCGGAAGGGCCGTTCAAATATGACGGGAATCTGGTGCTGAGGAGCTCGGGCGTGTTGGCGCGGGCGGCGCGGACCTGGTCTCCCAAGAGCGGCGTCAGCCTGGAGACCTGGACGACCCAGCCCGGCGTGCAGCTTTACGATGCCGCCAAGCTGGACATCCCGGTTCCCGGCCTCGGCGGCGCCAAATATGGGGCCTTCGGCGGCTTCTGCCTGGAGACCCAGAACCTGCCGGATGCCGTGAACAAGGCGCATTTCCCGTCCTCGATCATCCGGCCGGGCGAAGTCTACGACCACGAGACGCAATATCGCTTCGGACAGGTGTGAGGCGATCATCCGGTTCTCGTTCGGGTGCGCGGACATCATGGCCGCGCACCCGGAACCGAACTGCGCCACGATCAATCTGCCTCTTACCTTCTGCATCGTGGGAGCAAATCGGACCTGGCCCGATGGCGAATTCCATCACCTACGATGCGCGGCCTGACCTGCCATATCTTCAGATGAGCAATTCGCTGACGTCGGTGTTCATCGGCGTCTTGGCGTTGGCTGCCTCGTCACTGGCTTCTGCCCATCGGCAATGCCAGTTTGCAGCGTGGATCGCCGCGCGGGACCAAGGCATCTTTGGCCTTGGGACCGTGGGCTTCGATATCGCCGAGATGCCCTGGGAAATTGAGAGTTTCGTCGAAGACCGATCCTTCATCCTCCGCACCATCGCAAGGGCGAAAGCGAAGCGCGATTGGCACCGGCTCGGCTACGAGCCGAAGGAAGAGTGGCTTATGCCATGCCTGGATAAATTCCATGTGCTGCTGGCGGCGTTTGTGCCCGCTGACATTCGCGCCGAGGCGACGGACCGGAAGGGTTTGTGGTCGGCCCCCGAATTCGAGCGCTGTCCGGCGCATGGCCTGATCAAGCATGCCCATGGCTGCCCCATCTGCAATGGGGCGTGACGGGAGGCATCGGTCCGATGGCAAGCGGGCACTCGATTGACTAGAGCAGGCCGAGATAGACGATCTCGGTTTCGATCTCGCCGCCGTCGATCTCCACAATGCGATAGCCGCGTCGCGTCGTATCGACTTCAAGCCGATCGGCCTCCTTGACGATCTGGTAGGAGACGGCGGGGGTGCAGAACTGCCGGATGTTCGCCTCGCGCCGTTCATCTGCCATGTGATAGTGGCCGCAAAACAGCGATATGTCGCATTCGCTGCCAATCAGAAGCGCCTTGAGAGTATCGCGTTCCCTCAAGGCGGCGCCGGCGTGCTCCACCGGTGTATCGATCGACAGGACCGGATGATGCAGGAACAGCAGCAGCCGGCGCGTGTCCTGCAGTTCCCGCGCGAACCAGGCGAGTTGGTCCTCATCCACCCGGTTGGCCGATGAATCGAGAAACACCCATTTCAGCGCCGGATTGCCTTCGGAAAAACAGGCCTTGCCCTCAACGGCATGGGTCTGATCGGAAAGGAAGGGTGAAACCGCGTCATAGTCGTCGTGGTTGCCGAGGACTATTCTCGATTTGAAATCGTAGGATCCCAGGATCTCGAAGAAGTCGGGGACGGAGTTGCGTGCGCCGATGTCGCCACCGAAGATCACCTCCGATATGCCTCTCGCGGCAATGTCGTCAAGGACCCAGCGCAGATGGTCTCGATGTTCTGCCGGCTCACTGGCATAGCGCATCTTGTCGCTGTCCATCGCACCGCCCATGACGAGTTTTTGCCCGAGATGGGCGTCGGTGAAATAAGCAAGTTTTCTCGTCATCATGGCGGCCTGGCAATTGCATCGACTTGTCGCCCCGTTCTAGCGGGCCGTGCCGGGCAATGTTTCGACGCGCGTCGAACCATGTGTACCCACGCCATCCACGCAGATCAGGTTTCTGCTTAGGGCCTTGCTGCGAAACGCCAGGGCTTCGGCATATTCGGGGGAGGCATACCAGGCCTCGACGGCGGCACGATCGGGAAATTCGACAAGGACGATCAGACGAGGCGACCAATTGCCCTCCATGGTTCGGACCGGGCCGCCGCGCGCCAGATAGCGGCCGCCATATTTTTCGATCGTCGCGGGGGCAAGCCGCACATAGGCGTTCCAGGCTTCCTCATCCTGCGGAACCACGTCGGAAATGACATAGGCACTCATGATTTTCGTCCTTTTTCCAGTTCAGCCAGGTCCAGGATCTTCTGCTCGATGACGAGGAGGCAGGACTGAAGGTCCTCGATCTGGGCTGCCACCCGCCGGCTTTGTTTCTCGAGCATGTCGCGGCGCGCGGCCTCGGTGCCGGCGCCTTGCTGCCATAAGAGCGCATAGGCCGCGATGTCCCGGATCGGCATGCCCGCGGCCTTCATGCGGCCGAGAAAGTCGATCCAGCCGAGGATGGCGGCGTCATAGTCCCGCTGGCCCGAGCCGTTCCGAAAGGCCGGCGGAAGCAGGCCGACTTTTTCGTAATAGCGCAGCGTGTGGACCGACAATCCCGAACGGCGCGCCAGTTCTCCGATCTTCATCTGTCTTCATCGCACTCCCGGACCGCTGTCGAGGCTACTTGCTGGAGTGCACTCTAGATCAAGCGCTGATTTGCGGCATGTCGGTCGACAGCCGACCGTCCGTCCGAGAGACCGCGGCGGGCTGCAGGCGCATAGCGGCTCGCACGGACCTCGGATAGCGACAGTGCTGACAGATCGTTGTCAGCAGCAATGAACTAACCTTCGCACTTCGATCGGCGGGGAGGGGCGAGGGCCATGACAGGTTTCGAGACATTGTCGGTAGCGATGGTTCCCATGCGCCTTCTGACCTTTCAGGCCCCGGTCGAGGATGTCGACCGCATCATGGAGGCCGTCGTCGCCATCGTTCCCCTGGCGATGGGAGCCTATGATAGCAATGCCTATCAGTCCTCTCCCGGGATTGAGCGCTATCGCCCGCAGGAAGGGGCCGCGGTCGGCGCGGAATGTGATCTTCGTCGGCGCCAGGGGGTGGTGGAAGTCGTTTTCGAGCTTCCCGATGCACAGGATGTTGCGGAGAGGGTGGTCGAGGCGATCTTCCAGGCCCATTCCTACCAGGAGCCGGTAATCAGGCTGCAGGCCATCCTGTCCAGCCGTTCCAAGGGGCTTGACGACAGCAAGAACCCCAATCGCTGGTGGAACAGCACCGGCGATTGGAAGAAGGCGGCTTCGACGTGAAGAAGAGTGATGGGCGGCGGCGCCTTAGGCCAAGGCTCCCGCCAGGCGCAGCCTGCCCACCTCGAGGCCGTTCCAGTTCTTCTGCACCGGTTCGAGGAAGCTCCTCAGCGCCTCGGCCTCGCTGTCGGAAAGGGGCAGAAGCTTGGCGATCACGCCGGCCATCATCAGTTCCGCAGCCCGGGTACCGCCATCGTCACATTTGAGGGCGATGCCGTAGCCGAGTTCGGGAAAGGCGGCGCAGAACACGCCCTCGGCGCCTGTCTTCACGAAGACGCGTTCGCCGAAGATCGTCATGATCTCGGTGCAGAAGCGCCTGGTGCCGGCGACCAGGAAGGGCTCCGCGGCCGCAGCGCGGCGGATGCGGGCGGCGGCCTTCGCCCTTTCGGGGCCGAGATGGGCGCCGGTGCCGAAGCGAGCAAAGCCCCGCGCCACGCCTGCGAGCGGAGCGGCCTGGGTGGGGATGGAGCAGCCGTCGATGCCGACGCCATCGCCGGCAAGGGCGGCTCCGCTCATCGCGTTGACCGCCCCCATCACCTCGCGCATCACCGGATGCCCGGCCTCGATGTAATGGTGGGGATCACGGTCGCTGGCGCAAGCAAGGCAGATGAAGCCGGCATGCTTGCCCGAGCAGTTGTTGTGCAGGGCCGAGGGCTCTTCTCCGGCCCGCAGCAGGGCCCAGGCGGCCGGGCGAAAGCTCGGCGCATGGACGCCGCATTCGAGCGTGCCGGCATCGCGGCCAGCCTTGGCCAGCATGGCGGCAGCCTGCTCGACATGGCGCGGCTCGCCGCCATGGGAGGAGACGGCGAGGGCGATGTCCGCGTCGGTAAGACCGAGCTTGTCGGCGGCTCCCGATTCCAGCAGGGGCAGGGCCTGGAACGCCTTCACCGCCGAGCGGGGGAAGACGGGGCGGGTGACATCGCCGAGCGCGAGTACGAGGCGGCCTTCGGGATCGCTGACGGCAACGGCGCCGCTATGCCGGCTTTCGACCATGCCGCCGCGGATGAGTTCGGCCAGGACGGGATTGGACATGGCGACTTGCTTTCTTTATGTGCAGGCGGGCCTCCATCGCAGGCTTCGCGGGCCGAGGCAACACCCGAATATGTGATCACATTTCTACATTGATCCGCGCGCGCCGAACGCCTATCTAAGCGCCAGCGAGAGACATAACGGAGGAAGGCGCATGTTGGAAAAGCTGGCGCAGACACTCGAATTCAAGCGTGAGGCCGCCTACGTCAACGGTCAATGGATCGCTGCCGACAACGGCAAGTCCCTGCCGGTCACCAATCCCGCCACCGGTGAACTCATCGGCAGCGTGCCCGATTGCGGCAAGGACGAGACGGCGCGGGCCATTGCCGCGGCCGATGCGGCCTTCCCGGCCTGGCGCGCCAAGACGGCGAAAGAACGGGCCAAGATCCTGCACAAGCTCGCCGATCTGATCGAGGCCAATGCCGATGCGCTCGGCGTGCTGCTCACGGTCGAGCAGGGCAAGTCGCTCGCCGAAGCGCGCGGCGAGGTTGTGTTCTCGGCCGCCTATGTGCGCTGGTTCGCCGAAGAAGCCCAGCGCGTCTATGGCGATGTGATTCCCTCGCCCTGGCCGGGCCGCCGCATCCTGGTCACCAAGGAGCCTGTGGGGGTCGTCGGCGCCATCACGCCCTGGAACTTCCCCTCCTCGATGATCGCCCGCAAGCTCGGCCCTGCCTTGGCCGCAGGCTGCACCATCGTGATCAAGCCGGCCCTGCAGACGCCCTATTCGGGCCTCGCCTGGGGCGTGTTGGCCGAAATGGCCGGCATTCCGGCCGGTGTCGTCAACGTCCTCACCGGTTCGGCGAGCGCCATCGGCGGCGAGCTCACCTCCAATCCGCTGGTGCGCAAGATCACCTTCACCGGCTCCACGCCGATCGGCAAGCTCCTGGTCGAGCAGTCGGCCAAGACGCTCAAGAAGGTCTCGATGGAGCTCGGCGGCAATGCTCCCTTCATCGTGTTCGACGACGCCGATGTCGACAGGGCGATCGAGGGCGCGATGATCGCCAAGTACCGCAACTCAGGCCAGACTTGCGTGTGCACCAATCGCTTCCTGGTGCAGTCAGGCATCCACGACACATTCGTCGAGAAGCTGATTGCCGCTTCCAACGCGCTCAAGGTCGGCAATGGCCTGGAGACTGGCGTGCAGCAGGGGCCGCTGATCGACGAGAAGGCGGTGGAGAAGGTCGAGGAGCATATCAGCGACGCCGTCGCCAAGGGTGGCAAGGTGGTGGCGGGCGGCAAGCGTCATGCGCTCGGCCACACCTTCTTCGAGCCCACAGTGGTGACGGGGGTGACCCCGGACATGATGGTGGCGCGCGACGAGACCTTCGGGCCGCTGGCCCCGGTGTTCAAGTTCGAGACCGAGGAAGAGGCCGTCCGGATGGCCAACGACACCGAGTTCGGCCTGGCTTCCTATTTCTATACCAAGGATCTCGGCCGCGCCTTCCGGGTCGCCGAAGCGCTGAAATACGGCATGGTCGGTGTCAATGAGGGCCTGATTACCACCGAAGTCGCGCCCTTCGGCGGCGTCAAGGAATCCGGCATGGGCAAGGAAGGCTCCAAATACGGCATCGAGGATTATATCGATGCCAAATATGTCTGCCTCGGCGGCCTGGGCTGAGGTCTGCTCCAAAGCATATGACACGGGAAGGGCCGGCACCGCCGGCCCTTTTTCGTTGGATACCGCAGGCTTGCGCCCGCGGTCGCCGTGGCTCTCCTTGCCAGGCCGGGGGTGACAAAAGAGCGTCGCGACAGCAGATGGGGGCTGCACCGCCGGCCTTCTGTGAAGGGGTGTGATATTTTTGCCGACATTCTCGTGGAAAACGACAGTGCGGCCGGTTTTTTGGCTGGTTCGAACGCAGCCGCCTCAATTTCGCCCGTTCACTGACTATTCACCCCTTTTGCTGCATTGAGGGCAGCTTAAGCAAACAGGATTGGGTTTCGATGCGGGTCGCCTCGCTCTTCGCTTTGATCGCTTCGGCACTTGTGCTGACGGGCTGCGTCGGGATCGATGACGATTCCGGTGACTCGACCTCGTCCCTGAAGCCCGTGCTGACCAACACGGCCTCGAACGACCAGGCGGCCAACACCGCCCCGCTCGGCATCTGGCGCGGCGGCATGACCATGCTGGTGATGACCACGCGCAATTCGACCGGCAACAAGGAACCCTGGTTCGGGGCCAAGCGCGCTTCCGACCCGACCGCTGCGCGCCTGGTGATGTATCCGCCGTCCAAGTCGCTTCTGGCCGCGGTCAACCCGGTTTCCACACCTGGCTGGTCGGTGGCCGGGGTGAGTACGCTGCCAGGTGACCAGCCGGCCACGGCCCTCGCGACGCAGGCCGAAGGGCGCGACGTCATCGTCTATGTCCATGGTTATAACGAAACCTTCGACAGCGCGGCGACGAGCTATGCCAAGCTGGTCGACGGCATCAAGTTCTCGGGCGTGCCGGTGCTGTTCTCCTGGCCCTCGCGTGCAGCTCTGCTGGACTATGTCACCGACAAGGACAGCGCGATGTGGTCACGCGATGCCCTGGAGGACACACTCACCGCGCTCGCCAACGATCCCAAGGTCGGCCGCATCAACCTGATCGCCCATTCCATGGGCAGCATGGTGATGATGGAAGCCCTGCGCTCGATGTCCGATCGCATGGGGGCCTCGCTTCCCAATCATTTCGGCGCCATCGTGCTGGCCAACCCGGATGTCGACCTCGACCTCTTCCGTCGCCAGATGAAGCGGCTGTCGTCGCTGTCGTCGAAGATGACGGTGATCGTCTCCAAGAACGACCGCGCCCTGGAGATCTCGACCAAGCTCGCCGGTGGCGTGCCGCGGGTCGGTTCCGGTGACAGCGAGGAACTGCAGAAGACCGGCGTGAAGGTGGTCGACGCCTCCGACTTCGGCTCCGGCTTCATCAACCACGACATCTTCATGAGCCGCGAGGAAGTGCGGGCCGTGGTCTCCCGGGCGATCGAGAACGCGGATCAGTAGTTTTCGCGCCGGGCCGCGCAATCACGCAAAGTCCGGACTACGCCAGGAAATCGGCGCGGTGCGGCGTGAAGCAGTCGACCAGCCGGCCTTTCTCGAGCGCCTTGACGCCATGTTCGAGGCCGGATGGCACGATGAAGCTGTCGCCGGCAACGAGCGTCTCGGTTCTGCCCGCGATGGTGACCTCGAACCGTCCCTCGGCGACATAGCTGGACTGGATGTGGGGATGCGAATGCAGCCAGCCCACGCCATCCTTCTCGAAGGCGAATTCGACCATCATCAGTTCGTCGGTATAGGCCAGGACCCGTCGCCGGTTGCCGTCCGGCGTCGGCTGCCATTCGGCGTCGCCGGACCGGGTGAAGAGCTCCTTGCTGCGGATCATCGGACGTCGCCTCGCTGTCCAGTTACGAGCGGGAAGATAAGCACAGGTCCGGCGCGCTGTCCCGCATATCGCCATCCTTCCGGGGCCGCTTCTATTCGCCGGCCGTCTTCTCCACGGCGCGGGGCGCATTGCGCAGGGCCTCCAGCATGCGGGCCCGCGAGATTTCCAGCAACTGGCTCATGGCCTGCGAGGCCTCGTCCGCCTTGCGGGCGAGGATGGCTGACACCACGGCCTGATAGGGCTGCAGGTCCATCGCCTGACCATTGGCGCTGCGCTGGGTCAGGCCGAAAGAAACCTTCAGGGCCGTCTTAACCGCCCGTCCGATGGTGACGAACAGGCCGTTATGGGTGGCCGTCATGATGGCGAGGTGGAACTCGGTCTCGGCACCCGCCGCCAAGGCCGGCTGCCCCAGCATGGAGACCAGGTCCGAGAAGCGCATGCGGATACGTTCCAGATCATCCGCCGAACCGTCCCGCGCCGCCAGGAAGCAGGCACGTGGCTCGAAGCAGTTCCGCATTTCGTAGAGATCCTCGATGATGCGCTCGTCGAACTGGGCATTGAGGCGCCAGGACAGCACATCCTGGTCGAGCAGGTTCCAGTCTGCGAAAGGCAGCACGCGTGTGCCGGTCTTGGGCGAAACCTCGACCAGTCCCTTGGCCGCCAAATTCTTTACGGCCTCTCGCACCGTCGAGCGGCTGACGCCATAGGCCTGGCAGAGTTCGTTCTCGATCGGCAGGGTGTCGCCGGGGCGAAACTCTCCCGAGGTGATGCGGGTGCCGATGATGCGCGCGACCTGCGCGCTCATCGTGCTGATGGCGGTATCCCGCTCGAACATACTCATCTCCAAACCAGCCCGTTGCTGGATGCGGGCGGCACCGTGCTCCTCCCGCCGGCTGATTCCGCCGTGATCTGAGGGGCTTCCCACCTCTTAACACTGCTATCGGGGGGGAACAAAGCGCCCAGCAACCCTCCTGCCAATGGGAAATCCTCCTACAAATTGCCCTTCTTCACGTCGGCGGCGATTGACACCGGATCGCGATTGCTTCTATCTTATCATCAGATGATAATAAGAAAAGATGGTAGGAGGAAGAGGCCTTGAGTGCCATCGACATCGACAGGGTGTCCAAGACCTTTGGCGCCGTGAACGTCATCGCAGACCTCTCTTTGAAGATCCGCTCGGGTGAGTTCATTGCCTTCCTCGGGCCGTCGGGCTGCGGAAAATCCACCTTGCTGCGCATGATCGCGGGGCTGGAGCGCGTCGATGGCGGTTCGATCTCGATCGGAGGCCAGAGGGTCGACCAGCTTCCCCCGGGCGCTCGCGGCGTCGCCATGGTGTTCCAGCATTATGCGCTCTATCCGCATATGACGATCTACGAGAACATGGCCTTCGGCCTGCGCAACATCGCCGTGCCCAGCCAGGAGATCGATCGCCGGGTGAAGGAAGCGGCCCGCATCCTGGAGATCGAGCCGCTGCTTACGCGCAAGCCAGGCCAACTCTCCGGCGGCCAGCGCCAGCGCGTCGCCATCGGCCGGGCTCTGGTAAAAAGCCCCAAGGCCTATCTGTTCGACGAGCCACTCTCCAATCTCGATGCGGCGCTGCGCGTGCGCACCCGCGTCGAGCTCGCCCGCCTCCACCAGCAGGTGCAGGCCACCACCATCTTCGTGACCCATGACCAGGTCGAGGCGATGACGCTGGCCGAGCGCATCGTGGTGATGAACGCCCGCAAGATCGAGCAGGTGGGTACGCCCATGGAGGTCTATTCACGGCCCGCCACCGAATTCGTGGCCCGTTTCGTCGGCTCGCCCGCCATGAATTTCCTGCCCGTCACGGTCGCCGAGCAGGGCGGCCTTGCCGCCGCCAGGCTGGCCGATGGCACCGGCATCGCCACCCGCGTGCCCGTCGCCACCCTGCCTCAGGGTGCCAAGCTGCGCCTGGGGGTGAGGGCGGAGGCTGTCCGCGCCGATCCGGCGGGCTCCCTTGCCGGCCGGATCGAAGTGGTCGAGCGCCTCGGCGACCGCACGCATCTCTATGTGCGCCTGCCCGACGGCACCTCGCTGGTCGCCGAGGACAAGGGCGCTTCGACCGCCGTTGCAGGTGGCGAAGCCCGCTTCTCGGTGGATTCGCAAGCTGCCCATCTGTTCGACGATGGCGGCCGCGCCTTCCATGCCGCGTGAGGAGGGGCTGATGTCCACGCAGAGCCTTGCCTCCACGGCGGCCGCGACGCCCGCACCCCGCTATGCCGGCGCCTCGATCGGGCCGAGCTGGCGCAATCTCCTGTTCGTGCTGCCCTTCCTTGCCGTCTATGTCGTTCTCCTGGTCTATCCGCTGTTTCGTGGCATCTGGATCAGCCTGCAGGAATACGACATGTTCGACCAGACGGCCTCCTTTGCCGGCCTGGCAAATTTTCGCCGCCTGTTCGCCGACAAGGTCTTCCTGGGCACGGTAAGCAACACCTTCGTCTTCGTGCTGATGACGGTGCCGGTTTTCGTCGCCATCGGCCTTGGCCTCGCGCTTGCCCTCAACCGGGAAAGCAAGGGTAGCGCCGCCCTGCGGGCGGTCTTCTTCGGCACCTCGGTGCTGTCGGTGACCATCGTCACCATCATCTGGAAGATGATGTATCTGCCGGACCGGGGCCTGATCGCCGGCATGCTCTCGATCTTCGGCCTGCCGCCGATCCAGTTCCTCACCAGCCAGGAGCTTGCCCTGCCGGCCATCGCGCTGTGCACGCTGTGGTGGGTGATCGGCCTGCCGATGATGCTCTTCCTCGCCGCCCTGCAGCAGATACCGGGCGAGCTCTACGAGGCCGCCGCGCTCGACAATGCCGGGCGCTGGCGCTCCTTCTGGTCGATCACGCTGCCCTCGATCCGGCGTAGCGTCGTCGTCGTGGCGATCTACGAGATCGTCGCGCAGTTCCAGCTCTTCGGCCAGGCGCAGCTTCTCACCAGGGGAGGGCCCAACAACGCCTCCCGCCCCATCGTGCAGTTCATCTATGAGGAGGGCTTCCAGCGCTGGAATGTCGGCTATGCCGCCGCGGCCTCCGAGGTGCTGTTCCTTCTGATGGCCATTGCCGCGATCTTGCAATATGTCGCCGCCCGCCGGCGGGCGGAGGGCTAGGCCATGGCGAGCGCGCAGCAATTCGTCGGCCGCACCGCCGGAGACCGGGTGATCCTGGCGGGCGTCCTGGTCCTGGCCTTCGCTTGGCTGGTTCCCGTCGCCTGGGTGATCGTGCTCTCCTTCAAGCCCAATTCGGAGCTGATGCTCTCCACCGCCACGGCCCTGCATCCGCCCTATACCTTGAAGAACTACACCGACATCATCGCGTCATCCGGCGTGTTTCGCTGGCTGCTCAACTCCATGATCGTGGCCGGCGGCATGACCATCGGCACGTTGGTGCTGTCATCCCTGGCCGGCTACGGCTTCGCACGCACCGAGTTTTTCGGCCGAGACATCCTGTTCGTGCTGGTGCTGCTGGGCCTCGCCATCCCCGAACAGGCGGTGATCATCGCCCGCCACCAGATGTTCACCGACTGGAAGATGCATAATGGCTATCCGGCGCTGATCCTGCCGGGGCTGTCCCATGCCTTCGGCGTCTTCCTGATGACGCAATATTTCAAGGCCATCCCGCGCGACATCGACGAGGCCGCGATGCTCGACAATGCCTCGCGCTTCAAGATCTTCTGGAAGGTGGTGCTGCCGCTGACCATCCCGGCTCAGGCCACGCTCGGCATCTTCACCTTCCTGTCGGCCTGGAACGACTATTTGTGGCCCCTGATCTCGGCGACCAAGCCCGACATGTTCACCCTCACCGTCGGCATGGCCTCGACCCAGACCAATTTTGCCCAGTCCGAGGGGCTCGGCTTCTTGATGGCGCAGGCCGTCTTCGCCGGGCTGCCCGTCTTCATCGTCTACCTGTTCTTCCAGAAATACATCGTCCGCGCCGTGGCCGGCGCCGCGATCCGCTGACTCCGAGAAGATCTCCTGGTTCCGCGTCCCGGCCGCGCGCTCGACCTTGAACAAAATCGGCCGAAACGGAGGAAATGCATGATCGGTTTGAAACGATTGCTCTATGCCGGGGCCCTCTTGCTGCTGTCGTCGCAGGCCGGCCTCGCCCAGGACAAGACCGAGATCTCGGTGTCACGCTTCTTCGGTGCCTGCGAAGCCGACTATGGCGCGGTGACGGATGTCGCCAAGGCCAATGGCGAGTGCGGCATCATCACGGCGCTGATCAACAAGTTCAATGCGGAGAGCAAGGACACCCGCGTCAAGGTCGATATCGTCGAATGGCCGGGCTACGACCAGCTCACCGCCCGCATCCGCTCGGGCGAGCCGCCGACCATCTCGGTCATGCATGAGGCCGTGATCAGCGACTATTCCTCGCGCGGGCTGCTGGAACCCCTCGACGAGGGCTTGAAGGCGGCGGGTGTCGATACCGCTGACTTCACCGATGCCGCCAAGGCCGGGGTCACCAAGGACGGCAAGACCTATGCCTTGCCCTTCGATACCCATACCTGGCTCTGGCACATCAATCTGAACCTGTTCAAGCAGGCCGGCCTCGTCGATGCTGCTGGCAAGCCGATCCTGCCCAAGAATGGCGAGGAACTGCTGGCCCAGGCCAAGCAGTTCAAGGAAAAGACGGGCAAGCCCTATTTCGTCTGGACCATCGCCAATGAGCGTGCCTTCTTCACGCGCACCTTCGATACGCTGCTCTACCAGCAGAATTCGGAATTCTTCGCCGATCCAACCAAGGTCAATTTCGCCACGCCCGAGGCCAAGAACGCCGCGACACTGCTGAAGGCGCTCTACCAGAACGGCGACACCACCAAGGGGCAGGACTATGCCGCCTCGGTCGCCAGCTTCGCGGCCGGCGATGCGGGCGTGTTCATCTGCGGCACCTGGCTGGTCGATACCTATGACCAAGAATCCAAGAAGAGTGGTGCGCCCCTGTCCAATGGCTATGCGGTGGTGCCTTTCCCGCAGCTCTATCCCGGCAGCCCGCGCGTCTGGGCCGATGGGCATAGCTGGGTGGTCCTCAAGGCCGATCTCAGCGATGCCCAGCGCAAATCGGCCTACGAATTCCTGAAATTCCTGTGGGACAATGATTTCCAGTGGGCGCGCACCGGCCATCTGCCCATCCGCAGGTCCGTGGCCGACAGCGCCGAGTTCAAGGCCCTGCCGCACCGGGCCGATCTCGCACCGCTGACCACCAACGGCGCCGCCCGTCCGGCGGCGGTGAAGCGTCAATTCGCGATCCAGGAGATCGAGAATGACGAGGTCACCGCCGGCGTGACCGGCGACAAGGAGATCGACGCCGCGCTCGCCGATGCCCAGTCCCGCATCAACGAATTGCTGGCGAACGCGAAGTAAGGCCGCGTTCGCCACAGCTAGAGAAAGTATGATTTCTTTAAATCCCACTCTCTCTAACTCTTTGTTTTGACGCGTTTTCTTAATCGAAAAGTCTATCAGCTTTTCTGGAAAACGCTCTAGGACCCACGGCTCTCCTCCCGCCGTGGGTCCCTTTTCCGCCCGATATTTCCCCGGTTCAAAGGTCAGTTTTCGCCATGCCGTCCGCCCGCCTGATCGTCGATCACGATTTCATCATCTCCGATCTCGACCGCCGTATCTTCGGTACCTTCGTCGAGCATATGGGACGGTGCGTCTACACCGGTATCTTCGAGCCCGGCCATCCCAGCGCCGATGACCAGGGTTTTCGCCAGGATGTCGCCGAGCTGACCCGCGAACTCGGCACCACCATCGTGCGCTATCCCGGCGGCAATTTCCTGTCCGGCTACAATTGGGAAGACGGCGTCGGCCCGGTGGAAGAGCGGCCGCGCCGGCTCGACCTCGCCTGGTTCTCGACCGAGACCAATGCCTTCGGTACCAATGAGTTCATCGACTGGTCCCGCAAGGTCGGGGTCGAGCCGATGTTCGGCGTCAATCTCGGCACCCGCGACCATGACGAAGCGCGGCGCTTCATCGAATATTGCAACCATCCGGGTGGCACCGAGCTGTCGGAGCTGCGCAAGAGCCACGGCTATGAGAAGCCGCACGACATCAAGTTCTGGTGCCTCGGCAACGAAATGGACGGCCCCTGGCAGATCGGCGCCAAGACGGCGGGCGAATATGGCCGCATCGCCCACGAGACCGCCAAGGTGATGCGCTGGGTCGATCCCTCCATCGAACTGGCTGCCTGCGGTTCGTCCAACCGCGACATGGCCACCTATGCCCGCTGGGAATACGAAGTCCTCGACCATTGCTTCGACTATGTCGACTTCATCTCCCTGCACACCTATTTCCAGAACCCACATGACAGTACCGAGGAATTCCTCGGCAATATCGAGCTGCTGGAGGCCTTCATCCGCGAAGTGGTTGCCATTGCCGACGCGGTGGCCGCCACGCGCCGCTCGCCCAAGCGGATCATGCTGTCCCTCGACGAGTGGAACGTCTGGTACAAGGCCCGCACCCACGAGCATCTGCGCAAGCCCGGCTGGCCCGAGCATCCGCCGCTGATCGAGGAAGTCTACAACACCGAGGATGCGCTCCTGGTGGGCGGTGCGCTGATCACGCTGCTCAACAATGCCGACCGCGTGAAATGCGCCTGCATCGCCCAGCTCGTGAACATCATTGGCCCGATCATGACCGAGCCGGGCGGAGCAGCCTGGCGCCAGACCATCTTCCATCCCTTCGCGCTCACGGCACGCCATGCCCATGGCCGCGTGCTGCGCTCGCTGATCTCCTCGCCCTCCTATGCCGGCAAGACGGCGCCGGAAATTCCCTATCTCCATGCCTGCGTCACCGAGGACGAGACCACCGGCCAGGTCACCATTTTCGCCCTGAACCGCCATCTCGGCGAGCCGATGGACCTCGAAGTCCTGCTGCGGGGCTTCGGCGGCAACCGCCAGGTGACGGAGGCGCTGCAGATCCATCATCCCAACATGAAGGCGGTCAACACCAAGGACGCCCAGGACACCGTCGCGCCGGCACCGATCGAAACTGTGAGCCTTGAAGGCGACCGGCTGCAGGCGAGACTCATGCCGGGATCCTGGAACGTCATCGTTACCGCTCCGCGCTGAGCGGGGGAGATATCGTCAATCGGGCTGAACAAGGTACGATTTCAGAATTGAGCGCGCCAATCCCTCCCCGTCTGCGGGGAGGGTGGCCCGAAGGGCCGGGTGGGGGAGAGTGGCGCCATAGTGCTTGTTATTGCACGATTTGAGCCGCTCTCCCCCTTCCGTCGATGCTTCGCATCGCCACCTTCCCCGCAATCGGGGAAGGATTGGCGCGTCTCGCTCGTCTGGGCCATGCTCTTCGAAATGAGAGACTCGATAGGAGCAGTCTCATCGGCCCGGCATTTCCGCCGAAACGCCGGCTTTCATTTCTGATCTGACGTTATAGGGTCTGCAAAAGCCAAATCGGGGCAAAGGCTGATGGACCCTATTCACCTGTTCGAACTGGTGATCGCGATGTTCCTGGCGATCATCGTGCTGCACTTTGCCGCCCACAAGCTGGGGCTGCCGCCTTCAGTGGCGCTGCTGGTCGGCGGCGCATCGCTCGCCTTTCTGCCGGGCCTGCCCGCCATTGCGCTCGATCCCAACCTGGTGCTCGTCATCTTCTTGCCACCGCTCCTGATGGACGGGGCGTGGTTCATCGCACTCGGCCGGTTGCGGCGCCACATGATCGGCATCGCCTCGCTGGCGGTCGGTGCTGTGGTCTTCACCTCTCTCGTCGTCGCGGTGGCGACCCATCTCGTCTTCCCGTCCTTGCCCTGGGCCGCCTGTGCGGCGCTCGGGGCGATCGTCTCGCCGCCCGATGCCGTCTCCGCCCGCGCCGTGCTGCAACGGGTGAAGCTGCCCCGGCGCCTGCAGATCCTGCTCGAGGGCGAGAGCCTGTTCAACGATGCCAGCGGCCTGGTGCTGTTCCGCTTTGCCATCGCTGCGGGCGTCACCGGCACCTTCAGTGCGGTGGATGCGGTCGGCGAGTTCTTCCTGCTGGCACTGGGCGGTGTCCTCGTTGGTGTCGCAGCGGGCGCGACATGGGTGCTGCTCGCCCGCCGCCTCGGTGACGAATATCTGATCATCGCTGCCACCTGCCTGTTGTCCTGGTCGTCCTATCTGCTGGGCGAGATGCTCCACGTCTCCGGCGTCATCGCCACGGTCACCACGGGCTTGATCGCCGGCTGGTACCAGCACACCGTGTTTTCGGCTTCGGTACGCATGCGCGGCACGGCGTTTTGGACCGTGATGATCTTCCTGATGGAAGCGGCGGTCTTCATCCTGATCGGCTTCACCCTGCGTGGCGTGGTGGAGCGCGGTGGCGGATTCGGCGTGGTGGCCGATACCATGGCCGTGCCCATTCTGGTGATCCTCGCGGCACTCACCCTTGCACGCTTTGCCTGGGTGTTCGGGTCCGATCTGGTGATCCGGCTTTGCAGGGCTGCGGGGCTCGATCGCTACACGCCGCTCGGCCTTGCCAACGCCACCATCCTGAGTTGGGCCGGCGTACGCGGCGTCGTCACCCTGGCCCTAGCGCTGAGCATACCGGAAGGCTTTCCCGGCCGCGACTTCATCCTGGTGACGTCGTTCGCCGTCATCCTGGGAACGGTGCTCGTCCAGGGCACCACCCTGGGGCGGGTGATCGGCTGGGTGAAGCCGGTCGAGCCGGAATCGGAGCGGGCGCGCCTCACCATGGCCCAGGCCGAATCTGCCATGGCGCAGAAGCAATTGCTCACCATCCAGCAACTCGCCTATGACAGCGAGGGGACGCTCATCCATCCCCGATTGCTGGAGCGCTACCAGCGCCGGGCCACGATGATCGTCGACTATGCCGAGCGGACCGAAGCGTATCAGCCAGGGCTGCACGCCCATTTCGACGTCGTTTTGGCGGCAATCGCTACCGGGCGCGACGAACTCATTCGCCTCCACCGGCTCGGAAAGATCGACAACGAGACGCTGCACGAACTGGAGCGGGACCTCGACCTGGAAGAATTGAGCGCGATCTCCGCCAAATCGTGATGAGGGCGGGCCGTGACGATCTTGGCGGAGTACATTGGGATCGCAGGCATCCTTGCCTGCCCTTGGAACCGCGGCGTCTCAAGGAAGAGCAGGCAGGGATGCCTGCGATCCCATAAAACGCCGGCCGTCACTGAGCGTCCCGTGGCCTGTTGTGGTGCCGGTGGCGCAACTGGTTCAGCAATTCGTCGAGCAGGCCGCCGGCAGCCTCAGTGATCACGGTGCCGGGCGGGAAGATCGCCTGGGCACCCGCGGTGTAGAGCGCTTCGAAATCCTGCTCGGGCACCACGCCGCCTACCACGATCATGATGTCGGGCCGCCCCTCGGCCACTAGGGCCTTGCGCAAGGCGGGAACCAATGTCAGGTGCCCGGCGGTGAGGGAGGAGACACCGACGATATGGACGTCGCTGTCGGCTGCCTGCCTGGCGACTTCGTCGGGCGTGGCGAACAGGGCGCCGATCTCGACCTCGAAGCCGAGATCGCCGAATGCCGAGGCGATCACCTTCTGGCCGCGGTCATGGCCGTCCTGGCCCATCTTGGCCACCAGGATCTTGGGTGGACGTCCCTCTTCCTCACGGAAGGTCTGCGTCTTCTGCTGGACCTTGGCGATGCCATCGCCGCTCATCGCGGCCTTGTAGACGCCGGAGGTGGCACGGATCTCAGCCTTATGGCGGCTGAACACCTTTTCGAGCGCCGAGGAGATCTCGCCGACGGTCGCCTTGGCCCGGGCCGCCTCGACGGCGAGGGCAAGGAGATTGGCATCGCCTTCCGCGCCCTTGCTCAGGGCGTCCAGGGCCTGCTCCAGGGCAACCGGATCGCGCTCGGCCTTCAACTGCGCGAGCTTGGCGATCTGGGCCGCGCGAACGGCCGAATTGTCGACCTTGAGCAGGTCGAGCGGTGGCTCCGACTGAGGCTTGTAGATATTGACGCCGATCACCGCCTGTTCGCCGGCATCGATGCGGGCCTGGGTCCGGCTGGCGGCTTCCTCGATGCGCAATTTGGGCAGGCCGGCCTCGATCGCCTTGGCCATGCCGCCCATCGCCTCGACTTCCTCGATGTGCTGCCAGGCTTTGGCGGCAAGGTCGGCGGTGAGGCTTTCGATGGCGTGGGCACCGCCCCAGGGATCGATCAGCCTCGTGGTACCGCTTTCCTGTTGCAGTACGAGTTGGGTGTTGCGGGCGATGCGGGCCGAAAAATCCGTCGGCAGTGCCAGGGCCTCGTCGAGGGCGTTGGTGTGCAGGGACTGGGTGCCGCCCTGCGTCGCCGCCATCGCCTCGATCAACGTACGCGTGACGTTGTTGTAGACGTCCTGCGCCGTCAGCGACCAGCCGGACGTCTGGCAATGCGTGCGCAAGGCCAGCGACTTGGCCGATTTCGGATTGAACTGCTGCACCAGGCGCGTCCACAGCAGCCGGGCGGCCCGCAGCTTGGCCACCTCCATGGTGAAATTCATGCCGATGGCGAAGAAGAAGGACAGGCGCGGCGCGAAATGGTCGATGTCGAGCCCGGCCTTCAGCCCGGCCTTGATGTATTCGACCCCGTCGGCCAGCGTGTAGCCGAGCTCCAGGTCCTGCGTCGCGCCGGCTTCCTGCATATGGTAGCCGGAGATCGAGATGGCATTGAATTTCGGCATGTTCTGCGCGGTGTAGGCGATGATGTCGCCGACGATGCGCATGGAGGGGCCCGGCGGATAGATATAGGTGTTGCGGACCATGAACTCCTTCAGAATGTCGTTCTGAATGGTTCCCGCCAGCTTGTCGGGCGAAACGCCCTGTTCCTCGGCCGCGACAATATAGAGCGCCAGGATCGGCAGCACCGCGCCGTTCATGGTCATCGACACCGACATCTCGTCGAGCGGGATGCCCTGGAACAAGGTGCGCATGTCGATGATGGAATCGATGGCGACGCCGGCCATGCCGACATCGCCGGTCACGCGCGGATGGTCGGAATCATAGCCGCGATGGGTGGCGAGATCGAAAGCGATCGACAGGCCCTTCTGGCCTGCCGCAAGGTTGCGCCGATAAAAGGCGTTGGATTCCTCGGCAGTCGAAAAGCCGGCATATTGGCGAATGGTCCAGGGCTGCTGGACATACATGGTCGGGTAGGGGCCGCGCAGGAAAGGCGGCAGGCCCGGCCAGGAATCGACCGCCTGCAGGCCGATCAGGTCGCTCTCGCCATGCACGGCCTTGATGTCGATGCCCTCGGGCGTGCGCCAGACCTCGCCGGTCAAGAGCGGTCCAGGGGCGGGTCGGCGGCGGGGACGCGCGGAAAAATCGGGGATGCGGCTCATGGGGTGCCTCCCGACAGGCTTTCGAAGGCGAGCGCGTCGCGCTTGCAGCTCAGGGCCGGCGAGGGGAGCGGGGCCTCCTCGTCCGGGGCCGGCCGCAGCACCGAAACCGCCGGTTCCTCCGCCAAGGTGTATTTGTTGGCGCCGATGATGGTACCGACGGGCCGGCGCAGCCTCTGGATCTCTTCCTGCAGCCAGCCCGACTGGATCACATTGATGATGCCGCCCTGGCGTTCGATGGCCTGGAACTGGGTCCAGCCGGCCTCGCACAGAGCCTGCGTCATCGCCTCCAGCCCGCCAGAGCCGGCGGCCGGATCGGCGATGCGGTGCAGATTGGCCTCGCTGATCAGGACATGCTGGCAATTGCGGGCAACGCGCCGGGCATGGGTGTCGGCGAGCCCGTTGGCGGCGGTATGGGGCAGGACGGCGACACTGTCGGCCCCACCCAGGCCTGCCGCGGCGGTGGCCAGCCCATTGCGCAGCATGTTGGTGGCGGGGTCGCGCCGGCTCAGCATGCGCCAGGCGGTTTCTGCGTGGATGTGGATCGGGGAGGAGGCAAGGTCGCAGGCGTCCTCGATCTCGAGCCAGAGCAGGCGCAGGGCCCGGAGCTTGGCGATGGTGGTGAACACGTCCTGATCAGCGGCGACGGTAAAGCCGATGCAGTGGCGCGCTTCTTCGAGGCGCAGGCCGGTCGCTTCCAGCACGCGCAGATAGGACAGGGCCGAGCTCAGCGTGCTGGCGAGCTCGAGCCCCGGGGTCGCGCCGGCCTCATGAAAGGGGCGGCTATCGGCGGTCAGCACCGTGCCGCCTTGCCGATGATTGGCGAGAACCGAAGCTGTCGAGGGCCAGCCGGTTGGCAAGATGCCCGTGGTGGCGAGCTGGCCGATCGGGTCATAACCGTAATGAACAGTGCCGCCTTCGATCTCGCTGAGCCAGCGCGCGACTTCGAGGGTCTGCGGCCCCGCTTCGAGCCGGATCTCGATCGCATTGCGCACGACTCCGGCCAGCAGGCCGTCCAGGCTGCCGGCCGAGGTGATCACGACGCCGAAGCCGCGGGCGAACGGGCTTTGCGTCGTCACCAGCGTCATGCCACCGGCACCGCCCTCGAGATCCTCGAGGAGCTGGCTGTTCGCCGGTACGACATCGGGATGGTCGGCACGCTGGACGATGGTCCAGGGTGCAGCCGGCGACCGCCCGGGAATGGGCAGGGCGCCGGCCATGCGGGCATGGATGGGCTGGAGGCGCGCGCCGTCCGGCAACAGGCTGGTCAGCCTGTCCTCGAAGGAGGCTCCCTTGAGCACGCCGGCGACGGCGTCGCGCCAGCGGGCCTCATCCGCATCCGCCTCCGCCATGGCTCAGACGAACTGGCCGAGTTCAGGGATCTCGGCAACAATCTTGCCGACGACTTCCGGCCCGGCTTCCTTCTCGGCATAGGCGAAGAGCTCCTTGCCGATCGCCTGGATCTGGTTGAGGTCGAGGCCGAGCGCCATCAGCTGGCCGCCGAGGCCTGCAATGCCGCCGCCGACATGGCCGACCATGCCGGCCAGCATGCCCATGAAACCGCCGCTCTGGGCATTCATGGCCTCATTGGTGACTTCACGCGCGCCACTGATCGAATCGACGAGCTTCGATACCGCGTCGGCGGGTCCTTCCCGCTCCAGGAAGGCAAGCACGGCACCGATAGCCTGCGTCGCAACTTCGGGGCTCACGCCAATCTTCGCACCCAGTTGGGCGACCAGCTCTTCCATCTTTCTTCTCCCTGACGTGACGCGGCTGCTACCAGAGACACACGGTAGGCAAACCGCTCTTCTCTGTTTCCCATTTTGCCATGGAGATCAAGGCCGTGGCTTTAAATACTTGTAACACTTCATCAAGCCATTGGCCGTAGCGATTGGCGGCGCGGCCGGTTATGGTTTGCGTTGCGATTTGACCGTTCAGGACAGGAAGAGATGACCGATCAGAGCCGGATTTTCGTCGCCAAGAGCGTCGAGCCTCAATATCTCGCGCTGGCCTTCGGCAATCGCCATGGGTTGGTCACCGGGGCGACGGGAACCGGCAAGACGGTGACCCTGCAGGTGCTGGCGGAGGGGTTCTCCGCCCGTGGCGTGCCGGTCTTCGCCGCCGACATCAAGGGCGACCTCTCCGGCGTTTCCCAGCGCGGCGAAGCCAAGGACTTCATCGTCAAGAGGGCCGCCGAGGTCGGCATCACCTATCAGCCCGACCAGTTCCCGGTGCAGTTCTGGGACGTCTTCGGCGAACAGGGCATGCCGATCCGCGCGACGGTCTCCGATGTCGGACCGCTGCTTCTGGCTCGGATGCTGCAGCTCAACGATGTCCAGGAGGGTGTGCTCAACGCCGCCTTCAAGCTCGCCGACGACCAGGGCCTGCTGCTGCTCGATCTCAAGGATCTCCAGGCCCTGCTGGCCGACATGGCCGACAAGGCCGCCGAACTGATCAAGACCTATGGCAATGTCTCCAAGACGACGGTGGGGGCGATCCAGCGCCAGCTCCTGGCGCTGGAGCAGCAGGGTGGCGACAAATTCTTCGGCGAGCCGGCCCTGTCGCTTGCCGATATCGGCCTGCTCGATGCCAAGGGGCGCGGTACCATCAACATCCTGGCCGCCGACAAGCTGATGATGGCGCCCCAGCTCTACGCCACCTTCCTGCTCTGGCTGCTGTCCGAGCTCTTCGAGCAACTGCCCGAGGTCGGCGACCTCGACAAGCCCAAGCTGGTGTTCTTTTTCGACGAAGCGCATCTGTTGTTCAACGATGCCCCGCCTGCGTTGCTGCAGAAGATCGAGCAGGTGGTGCGCCTGATCCGCTCCAAGGGCATCGGTGTCTATTTCGTCACCCAGAACCCGCTCGACGTGCCCGACACCGTGCTCGGCCAGCTCGGCAATCGCGTGCAGCATGCTCTGCGCGCCTTCACCCCGCGCGATCAGAAGGCGGTCAAGGCCGCTGCCGAGACCTTCCGCCCCAATCCCGATCTCGACACCGCCAAGGTCATCTCGGAGCTCGGCAAGGGCGAGGCCCTGGTTTCCTTCCTCGAAGGCAATGGCGTGCCTTCCATCGTGCAGCGGGCGCTGATCCTGCCGCCGGCGGCACGCGTGGGCGCCATCACGCCGGCCGAACGCCAGGCGATCCTGCAGGCTTCCCCGCTGCGCGGCAAATATGAAACCGTGGTCGATCGCGAATCGGCCTTCGAAATGCTGCAGCGCCGCGTCACCGACGAGGCGGCGCCCGCCGAGCAGGCGGAGGAGGGCGGCGGTTTGCTCGGCAGCGTCCTGGGGAGCGTGTTCGGTTCGGGCAGCGGCGGTGGGCGTGCTTCCGGCCGCATGACGACCTCGCAGGCCGTGATTCGCTCGGTGACGCGCACGATCGCCACGACGGCCGGCCGGGAAATTACCCAGGCGATCCTGAGAGGTGTGCTCGGCGGCCGTTCACGACGCTGAGGGATGCTCTCTCGCAATGCCATAGCTGAAGAGTCAGTATACAAGTACTACCAGTTCGCCGTTATTCGGGCCGCCTACGTCAAATTTCCCGTATTGCATTCCTAGCCCTCCTGGTGAGGTATTGGGATCAGCATATACGTTTGGGTACCCTTGGCGTATGAGCTTTTGAAGCGCGATTGCTGGAGGCTCTTGGGCGATGGATGGCGCAACTATACTGAACGACCGGTCGAATAGAAAAGTAATACAATCTGCTGATATTTTACTAGTGAATCCAAACCGAGAGGTTGCCGAGTTTTGGCGTGAGAACCTGCTGGATTTCGGCATGACCAAAGTCAGACTTGCTTCGGGTATCGTGGATGCTCTGGAGATGGCGCGGCGGGACCCGCCGCTGGGTGTTGTGATCGCACTGCCGGTGCTTGCGGACGCCTTTGCGTTGTTGGGCGCACTGAGCCAGGACGAAGGAGGCGAACTGCGCGAAGTGCCGATTCTGCTGGTTGCAAACCAGCCGAACCGTGCTGCGCTTCTCACCGCCACCCAGGCTGGTTTCGATGCCGTGCTGACCGAGCCGGTCTCGCCGCGGCAGATCTATCGGCGGGTGGGATCGATGATCCAGCGCACGCGACTCACCGCCCGGATGCGGAGCCTTGCGAGCTGACCAGCGCTATTCTTGCCCTTCCCGCTCGGGGGAGGGCGCAGCCATGGGCCGCGAAAATGCCATCGGAAGGCAAGTCGGCCCTACCCAGATCGGGCAAGGCGCGTTAGCTTGGCGCTTTCTCACCCGCATCGTTAAGGCACATGTCTGACATCAATAAAGCGCTCGATGCTGCCGACACGGCACTCGATGCCAGCCTCGACCGGCTGTTCGAATTTCTCCGCATTCCCTCGATCTCCGCCGACAGCGCCTATGCTGGCGATTGCCAGAAGGCGGCCGAATGGGCCGCCTCGGTCTTGAGGGACATCGGCTTCGATGCTTCCCCTCGCAAGACCATCGGCCATCCCATGGTGGTGGGACATCGCCGCACCGGCAAGCCGGGCGTGCCGCATGTCCTGTTTTACGGCCACTATGACGTGCAGCCGCCGGATCCGCTCAATCTGTGGCACACCAAGCCGTTCGAGCCGGTGCGCAAGCCCGGTCCCCATGGCGACATCATCGTGGCCAGAGGCGCTTCCGACGACAAGGGCCAGGTGATGACCTTCATCGAGGCCTGCCGTGCCCTGATCGAGACCCAGGGGGAATTGCCCGTTGATGTGACGGTGTTCCTCGAGGGCGAAGAAGAATCGTCCTCGCGCAGCCTCATTCCCTTCCTCAAGGAGAACAAGGACGAGCTGAAGGCCGATTTCTGCCTGGTTTGCGATACCGATATGTGGGATCGCGAAACGCCGGCCATCACCACCATGCTGCGCGGCATGGTCTATGAGGAAGTCACCATCAAGGCCGCCAGCCGCGACCTGCATTCGGGCATGTATGGCGGCGCTGCCCAGAACCCGATTCGGGTGCTGTCGAAGATCCTGGCTGCCCTGCATGACGACAATGGCAGCGTCACCCTGCCGGGCTTCTACGACGGCGTGCAGGAATTGCCCGAGGCAGTGAAGGCCGAGTGGGCTGCCCTCGACTTCGACGGCGAGGCCTATCTCGCCGAAGTCGGCCTGAAGGTGCCGGCCGGCGAGAAGGACCGCACGGTGCTCGAGCAGATCACCGTGCGCCCGACCTGTGACGTCAACGGCATCAGTGGCGGCTATGAGGGAGAGGGCGCCAAGACGGTGATCGCCGCGCAGGCTTTCGCCAAGGTGTCGTTCCGCCTCGTGGCAGGCCAAGAGCCCGAAAAGGTGCAGGCTGCCTTTCGCAAATTCGTGACCGATCGCCTGCCTGCAGACTGCAAGGCCGAATTCCAGTCGCATGGCATGGGACCGGCGATCGCCGTACCTGCGGATAGCGAGCCGCTTGCCAAGGCGCGAGCGGCGCTGGCGGAGGAATGGGGCCGCACCGCGCCGGTGATCGGGTCGGGCGGTTCGATCCCGGTGGTCGGCGACATGCAGCGCATCCTCGGCATCGATTCGCTCCTGATCGGCTTTGCCCTGGAAGACGATCAGATCCATTCGCCCAACGAGAAATACGATGTGCGCAGCTTCCATCGGGGCATCCGCTCCTGGGTGCGCATTCTCGATGCGCTCGCCAAATAGGGCAGGCCTCGAGCAGGGCCGGCGCCAGCGCCGGCCCTCGTCCATTGGCTGCGATACGGGTCCACCATGAAAGCTGTGGTTTTCGAACAATTCGGGCAGCCGCCGAGACTGCAGAGCGTGCCCGATCCGGCGCCCTCGCCGGAAGGCGTGGTCGTCAAGGTCGAGGCCACGGGCCTGTGCCGCAGCGACTGGCATGGCTGGATGGGGCATGACCCCGATATCGTGCTGCCCCATGTGCCTGGGCACGAATTGGCCGGCACCATCGTGGCGGCCGGCAGCCAGGTTCGGCGCTGGCGCGCGGGGCAGCGCGTCACCGTGCCTTTCGTCGCGGGCTGCGGTCATTGCCGGGAATGTGCCGGCGGCAATCAGCAGGTCTGCGAACAGCAGTTCCAGCCGGGTTTCACGGCCTGGGGTTCCTTCGCGGAATTCGTGGCGCTCGATTTCGCCGATGCCAATCTGGTGGAATTGCCCGAGGCCCTCGATTCGGCGACAGCGGCGAGCCTGGGTTGCCGCTTCGCCACCTCTTTCAGGGCGGTGGTCGACCAGGGACGGGTTCGGGCAGGCGATTGGGTCGCCGTGCATGGCTGCGGCGGCGTCGGGCTGTCGGCGATCATGATTGCCAGCGCCGTCGGCGCCAATGTCGTGGCCATCGACCTGACCGACGAAAAGCTGGATTTCGCCCGCCAGTTCGGCGCGGTGGCAACCATCAATGCGGCCCAGATCAAGGATGTCGTCGCCGCGGTCCGAGACCTCACCGGCGGTGGCGCCCAGGTATCGCTGGACGCGCTTGGCCATCCCGTCACCAGCGTTAATTCCATCGGCAATCTACGTCGACGCGGCCGCCACATCCAGGTCGGCCTGATGCTGGGCGACCATGCTCGGCCGCCGATACCGATGGACCGGGTGATCGCCTATGAGCTCGAGATCCTCGGCAGCCACGGCATGCAGGCTTTCCGCTACCAGGCGATGTTCGACATGATCGCCGCCGGCAAGCTGGCGCCTCAGAAGCTGATCGGCAGCCGCATCGGCCTCGACGAGGCGCCGGAAGCTTTGATGCGGATGGACCGCTTCGACGGCGTCGGCATCAGCGTCGTAACGCGCTTTTGAGGTCCATGCCGGCCGTGCCGAACGCGCAATACACGGTGGCGCCGTAGAACGCGGCGCCGACGATGCCGACGAGGGCGAGGCCGATGATGTCGCCGATATGGGAGAGCCCGGCCAGGAGTGGCACCAGGGCGGTGGCGGCCGCGTACATGGCCAGGCCGGCGGTGACGGTTGCCAGGGCGACGCAAGCCAGCATGGCATAGAGGCGCCTGTCGAGATGCATGAAGCCGCGGCGGCTCGCCAGTACCGTGAGGAGGCCGAGATTGACCCAGGCACCGAGCGAGGTCGCCAGGGCAAGCCCCGCCTGCTGGAGCGGCCCCATCAGGACGACCTTCAGCCCGATGTTGACGGCGATGCCGGTGAGGGAGGCCCAGAGTGGCGTCGCCGTATCGCCGCGGGCGTAGAAGCTGGCGACGGCCGAGCGGATCAGCACCACGGCCGGCAAGCCTGCGCCATAAGCGAGAAGGGCGCTGGAGGCGGCCTCGGCATCAGCCGCGGTAAAGGCGCCGCGCATGAACAATGCGCGCATGATGAGATCGGGGACGGCAAGGAAGCCGGCGAGAAAAGGCGCGGCCAGTAGCCAGGTCAGGAAGATGGTGCGCCGCTGGGCGGCATGCGCCTCGTCGACCTGTCCGGCCGCCAGCAGGCGGCTCATCTGCGGCAGGATCACGGTGCCGGCCGCGATGCCGATAATGCCGAGCGGCAATTGATTGATGCGGTCGGCATAATAGAGGGCTGCCACCGCACCGGCCGATAGCAGCGAGGCGATGATGGTATCGGCAAAGATGGCGATCTGGGTGCCCATCGAGCCTATAGTGGCCGGCCCCAGCGCCTTGAAGAAGGCTTTCACCGGCGCGTCCAGCTTGATCGGCTCGGGCTTGGCGAGCACACGGGCCCGGCGCGCCGCCCACAGCATGAAGCCGAGCTGCAGGACACCGGAGATGGTGAGGCCCCAGGCCGCGGCATGGGCGGTGGTCGGGAACCAATGATGCGCAAGCAAGGTGGCGATCATCGCCACATTGAGCAGGATCGGTGCCGCGGCAGCCGCCGTGAAGCGTCCGACGGCGTTGAGCACGCCGCCATAGAGCGTGGCCAGGGTGATCAGGATGAGATAGGGAAAAGTGATGCGGGTGAGCGTTACGGCAAGATCGAAGCGCTCACCCTCGAAGCCCGGCGCATTCAAGCCGACGAATTGTGGCGTGAAGATCAGCACCAATCCCAGCAGGATGACCTGCGAGATCAGCAATATCGACACGATCCGCCCCTGGAACAGCCGTGCGGCGTCGTCGCCATCCTGCTGGTGGACCCTGGTGTAGGCCGGCACGAAGGAGGCGTTGAAGGCGCCTTCGCCGAAGATGGCACGGAAATTGTTCGGCAGGCGGAAGGCGACGATGAAGGCCTCGGCGGCCGGGCCGCTTCCCATCAGGGCGGCCATCAAGGCGTCCCGGACAAAACCGGTCACGCGCGACACCATGGTCCAGGCGCCGATGGAAAGAATGTTCTTCAGCAAGGAGAGGGCCTATCGTGATGTCAGCTCCGCCTATACGCGGCTTTGATCGGCGGGAACAGGCACTATCGCCTTGAAAAGGTTGCCAACGGATGATGGCGGCAGGGATTTTCGGTGGAGAAGCTGTCGTTCGGGCCAGCTGCGTTCAGGCGTGAGCCCGATTTGTTTCCACGTCGTTTACGCCCGCCTTGTGATTCCGGGGACACGCGCCAGCGTGTAACGGGTTCCAGAAAAGAAAGAGGCCGCAGCTTGCGCTGCGGCCCAAGTCTAGGGAGGAAACGCCCAAGGAGGGCTATCAAACGGGGAAAAATTCCGCGCCGTTTGATGAGGATTAGTTTAGTGTGCGCCGCACAATAAACAATTGCTGAGTTTGCATGGCTGCTAGGCGAGCCATGCGTAGCGATTGCAGGTGCTCCGCTACCGTTCCTCTATAAAGAATAGATGTATCAATAAGTTGTGTTTCATATCCAAGATTTTGCATTTACGCCTTGTGCCCAAAATGGGGCAAGCCATGCACTGCGCGGGACGGATCGACTATCAAGTCTCCAAAAATGAAAAGGGCGGAGAACGCTCCGCCCTTTCAGCTTCTCGACAGAATATCCGAAAACGCCCTGCAGTCAGACAGGGTGCGACGAAGGCGCGGGGCGACCTCTTTGAAAGTAAGCGCCATTCGAGCCCACGGGCCGAATGGCGCTCCGGAGCTGCTTACTTCACTGCCGCTTCATAGAGCTCGGCGACATATTCCCAGTTCACCAGGTTGTCGACGAAAGCCTTGAGATAGTCGGGGCGACGATTGCGATAGTCGATGTAATAGGAATGCTCCCAGACGTCGACGCCGAGGATCGGCGTAGCGCCGTGCACCAGCGGGCTCTCGCCGTTCGGGGTCTTGGCGACGATGACCTTGCCGTCCTTGACGGCAAGCCAGGCCCAGCCCGAACCGAACTGGGTGACGCCGGCCTGGATGAATTCTTCCTTGGCCTTGTCCACCGAGCCGAGGCCGTCGACGATGGCTTTTTCGAGGTTGCCGGGGATGGCGCCGCCGCCATTCGGCTTCAGCCACTTCCAGAAATGCAGATGGTTGTAGTGCTGGCCGGCATTGTTGAACAGGCCGGCATTCTTGCCATAGGAGCCCTTGACGATGTCCTCGAGGCTCTTGCCTTCCCACTCCGTGCCCTTGAGCAGGTTGTTGCCGTTGTTCACATAGGCAAGGTGATGCTTGTCGTGGTGGAACTCCAGCGTTTCGCGCGACATGTAGGGCGCGAGGGCGTCATAGGAGTAGGTCAGTTCGGGGAGCGTGAAGGACATGGTGTTCCTCATGAAGTGACATGATGGCGATGGGCATGGCTACAAAACGCAGCCCGCCCGTCCAGTGTTCCCGAACGGTTGCCGCGAGATCGAAGATCTTGCAGCCATCCGGGCGGGAGCCGAGTGAAGGGATGGCGGCTAGCGGCCTCGATGCCCGCTGGAGCGGGCTGCAAGGCCGATGCACCGTCGGCGGGCAAACTTAAGCGCGATGGCGCTGGAAGGGAACTGATTTGGCAGGGTGACCGGCATGATTTTTAAGTCACGCCGCTCCCATCCTCTGCAGGGCGAAGGCCTGGACCAGCGCCACTTCCTTCAGCCGTTCGAAGCGCCCGGAAGCCCCGCCATGGCCCGAATCCATATTGACCTTGAAGATCACCGGATTGCCCTGCGGGTTCTTCTCGCGCAGCCGCGCCACCCACTTGGCCGGTTCCCAATAGGTCACGCGGGGATCGGTCAGGCCGGCGAGGGCCAGGATGGGCGGGTAGGGACGGGCGGCCACGTTGTCGACCGGGCTGTAGGAAAGAATGATCCGGAAAGCCGCTTCGTCCTCGATCGGATTGCCCCATTCGGGCCACTCCGGCGGGGTGAGGGGCAGGCTGTCGTCGAGCATGGTGGTGAGCACGTCGACGAAGGGAACCTCTGCCACGATGGCACCGAACAGGTCGGGAGCGAGATTGGCGACGGCGCCCATCAGCATGCCGCCGGCCGAGCCGCCATGGGCGACGATCCGCTTGCGGGCCGTGAAACCGCGTTCCGCCAGATAGCTGCCGGCCGCGATGAAGTCCTGGAAGGTGTTGGGTTTCTTGGCGAGCTTGCCTTCGCGATACCAGCGCCAGCCTTTTTCCGTGCCGCCGCGAATATGGGCGATGGCATAGACGAAGCCACGGTCGACCAATGACAGCGCGTTGGTGGAAAACTGCGCCGGCATCGACAGGCCATAGGCGCCATAGCCGTAGAGCAGCAGCGGTGCCGAGCCGTCCAGGGCGGTTTCCTTGCGGTAGAGCAGGCTGATAGGCACGCTTTCGCCATCGGCCGTGGGGGCGAAGACCCGGCGGGTGACGTAGAGCGCAGGATCGTGTCCGGATGGAACCTCCTGGCGCTTACGCAGAACACGCTCGCGCGAGCGCATGTCGTAGTCATAGGTCTCGGCCGGCGTGGTCATCGAGGAATAGACGAACCGGATCCGGTCTGTCGCAAACTCCATGCCGCCATCGAGCGCGAGGGAATAGGCTTCCTCGGCAAAGTCGATGGCGTGTTCCTCGCCGCTGGACAAGGAGCGGATCACGATGCGCGGCAGGCCGTCCTCGCGCTCGAGCCGGACCAGCCAATCGGCCAGCAGCACGATGTCGAGGATATAGCGGCCCGGCTTATGCGGGATGAGGTCGCTCCAGGATGCCTGAGTTGAGGACGCCTGTGCGGGCGTCGCCAGAGGCGCGGTCATGATGCGGAAATCCTCGGCATCGTCGAAGTTGGTCAGGATCAGCAACTGATCCTTCCCGTCCGGCAAGGGGCGGTGTTCGATCTCATATTGCACGCCTTCCTGGCGCGCGGCGATCAGATGCACGCGGCTGTCGCCATCTTCGAGGCGGATCACCCGGACTTCCGAGGTTTCATGATCGTGGATGTCGATGACCGCCAGACGGCGCGACTGGGTCTGCGACAGACCGACGAACATGCCGGCGTCGGCCTCCTCATAGATGAGGCGGTCGGTACCGGCTGGGGTAGCCAAGAGATGCAGCCACACGCTGGAGGCGCGATGGTTCTCGTCGAGCCTCACATAGTAGAAGCCCGATCCATCCGCGAGCCAGACGGCCTCGCCTTCCGTATCGGGGACATTGTCGGTGAGCATTACGCCTTTCGAGGTATCGAGCAGGCGTATCGTATGGAATTCCGAACCGTTCTCATCGCAACTCCAGGCGATCAGCCGATGATCGGGCGAGGGGGCAAAACCGCCGAAGGCAAAGAAGCTCTTGCCCTTTGCGAGGGCGTCGCCGTCCAGAAGCAGCGTTTCCTCACCGCCGCCACGCGGGCGCCGGCAGAACAGGCGATGCTGTCCGCCCTGCCGGAAGCGCGAATAGTAGTCGAAGGGCCCGTCCGGAGAGGGCACCGAGGAGTCGTCGGCCTTGATTCTCCCCTTGAGCTCCTCGAACAGGACGGCCCGCAGGTGCTCGCCCTCCGCAAGCTGGGCGTCGGCATAGCGATTTTCCTGCTCGAGATGGGTCTTGATGTCGGCGGGCAGCGTCGAGCCGTCACGCAGCACGTCCTGCCAATTGTCCGCCCGCAGCCAAGCATAGTCGTCCTGTAACGCAATACCGTGAACGACGCGTTTGCTTGGCCGCTTTTCGGCAATCGGCGGCAGAATGGGGGAGGAAGTCACCATCTCATGCCTTCTGGTCGGGTGTGAAGTTCATGGCATGGCCGTTGATGCAATAGCGCAGGCCCGTAGGCGGCGGGCCATCCGGGAAGACATGGCCGAGATGGGCATCGCAAGCGGCGCAGCGGATCTCGATACGGCGCATGCCGTAGGATCTGTCCTCCAACTCGACTACGGCATCCGCGCGCACGGGTTCGAAATAGCTCGGCCAGCCGCAGCCTGAATCGAACTTAGTGTCCGACCGGAACAATTCCTCACCGCAACAGACGCAGGAATAGGTGCCTTTTTCTTTGGCGTTCCAGAAAGGTCCGGTAAAAGCGCGCTCCGTGCCGCGTTCGCGGGTAATGTGGTATTGTTCTGGAGAGAGAAGCGTCCGCCATTCCGCATCTGTTTTGTTAACTTTCTTGTTTGGCACAATTGTCTCCCAATATTTTGCCGCAAAGGGATGCTATCGAAACGGTGGACATACTTTGCGACTGATTCGACGGGCCGAGCGTTTGAAGACTATTCAGTTCGTCGTAAATAGGGGGTGGGGCGACAGTTCGCAATTCAGTGTCTTGTTGAATTCCGCGGCGGGCTTGCAAATTTGCATTTGCTGTTTGCCGAGGGTGGCAATTGTCGCAAGGGAAGCCGGTCGAATTCTAGACCTTTCTCATCGGCGCGGGATCGGCGGCAGG
The DNA here is from genome assembly GCF_057073705.1 of Labrys sp. E2SS-1L. Classification (NCBI taxonomy): domain Bacteria; kingdom Pseudomonadati; phylum Pseudomonadota; class Alphaproteobacteria; order Hyphomicrobiales; family Xanthobacteraceae; genus Labrys; species Labrys sp. E2SS-1L. The sequence continues at coordinate 2,557,779 of NZ_CP172712.1, forward strand.
CGCAGCGATGCTGCGTAATGCGCTGGTTAGGTGCGCCTTTCTACAATTGCAGTCTGCTGTCGTGCCTGGCGTGACCTATCCGGTCATCAGTGCAGATCAGATAGTCCGATCGGGTGTTGCAGTACCCATTTGTGATAGGGGAGCGTCTTACGTAGGCGGTTGCATGTTTTCACGGCAGTAATCAGATGCGGCGTAGTGCAAAATTCATGCTTGTCTTGCAAAAGATCTTGATTGATAAGATTTGAGAGTTTACATCAGTGCGCAATTCGAAATTCGCGATTCCAAAGTTGCGAAGCGGATGTATGGCCTGCACTGCTGTTAATGAATGGCGCGGCAGCGTAGCCGGTGGTGAACATTTAGTTAAATCAGACCAAAAAAAGAAAGTCGATTTACCATGAGCGACGGATCCAACAACACCAACTTCATCGAGCTCGCGGCGGACATCGTCTCGGCCTATGTCAGCAATAATTCGGTTGCTGCATCGGACCTGCCCGGCTTGATCAATGAGGTCCATGGTGCTCTTCAGCGTATCACCAGCGGCGTGCAGGAAGTGCCGGCCGAGGCTCCCAAGCCGGCGGTTCCGATCAAGAAGTCGGTGACGGCTGACTACATCATCTGCCTCGAGGACGGTAAGAAGTTCAAGTCCCTGAAGCGTCACCTGCGCACGCAATACAATATCTCGCCGGAAGAATACCGCGAGAAGTGGGCTCTGCCGGCCGATTACCCGATGGTTGCCCCCAACTATGCTCAGGCCCGCTCCAACCTGGCCAAGCAGATGGGCCTCGGCCAGCAGCGTCGTCGCAAGGGACGGTAATTTCGCCACGGCCCTGCCGGGACGACAACAACAGCCGGATGCCATGCATCCGGCTGTTGTTGTTTGAAGTATATAGGGGGTGTCGCCAGTTATGGTTTGGCGCAAGACGTTCGAGGCAGGAAGCGATCAGGTCGTGACCAGGACCTGCCGCGCATCGCTGCGAATGCGTTCGACAAACGATTTCAGTCCGTTGGAACGCTGCGGCGTGAGATGTTCCTCGAGCTGCAGTTTGCGGAAGATTTCAAGTGCGTCGATGGCCAGAATCTCCGACGCGGTGCGGCCGGAATAGACGGCCACCAGGATCGCCAGGAGGCCGCGCACGATAAAGGCGTCGCTATCGCACTGAAAACCGGCCCGCCCTTCCTTCCAATGGGTGACGAGCCAGACCTGGCTGACGCAGCCTTGCACCTTGTTGGCCGCTGTCCGCGCCTCGTCGGGCAGCGGCTCCAGCGTCTTGCCGAGCTCGATCAGGTAACGATAGCGATCCTCCCAATCGTCCAGGAGTTCGAAATTCTCGATGATGACGGCGATGTCTTGGCTGCTCATCCCCTTCATATAAGTGAGATGCCGAGGAAGACAAAGCCCTCTCAGGGAATGGAAGGGCGTGGGGGCGGCAGGGCTGTGAAGCGCTGACCGGCTGGAGCGGGAGCGGCGGCGGCATCGTCACCCGGGCTGGCGAGGAGGCCGGTAAGCTGCCTGGCACCGGCGAGGCCAGCGGCGCATTGCTGGGGACTGGCGGCGCAATAGGACAAGGCGGCGCCGACGGCCTTGTCGGCGAGGGCCGTTGCCGACAGACCCGCCAGGGCCTGCTTGTCATGCTGGGCCGGCGGCGCCGGCAAGAGCAGGGCGACCACGGCAAGCCAGAACATCATGCGCAGGATGAAGAACACGTCATGGGCTCCCGATCGATGGTCAATTCTAGCATGGGCACCATCGACAGGAGCGTGACTCATCGCACGGACGGCGGCAAAGTGAAGGGATGGTTAACCCGCCAACCCGTCTTGGTGAGGAATTGTTCACCATGTTTGGCACTTGACCCGCCAAGAGGCCTTTCCAGACGCAGGAACGGCCTGGCAGGCCCATTCTCTTAGGGTTCGTTTAAAGGACGCACTGCCATGGTCGACGGGTCATGTAGGGAGCGCGGCCGCAGGGCCGTGCCGGGGCGTTGCGTCAGTTTGATTGGTTCATATCCGCCAAGGCATCCGTCGACCGCTTGGTCCACGGATCGGCGAAACACGATCCCTTGACAGCGGCCCGACATGGTGCCTTCGTCGCGATGCTGCTCGGCGCGGCGCTGTTCGGCCTGACATTGGTGCCGCCTTTCCTGGCTTTCTCCGGTGGTCCCAGCCTCGGTGTCGGCGGCATCATGGTACTGGTTGCCGCCCTGCTCGCCATTGTCTGGCGCTTGTCCGTCACCGGTCGTCTCGATGTTGCGGCTCTACTCACCGTCCTCGCCGTCTGCGGCTTTGCCGGCATCGTCGCCCGCCACAGCGGCGGGCACAGCGCCAGCGCCTATGCGCTTCTGGCCGTCGCTCCCGCCCTCGCGCTGCTGACGGGCGCCCGCAACATCGTGATCCGCGCTATCGTCCTGGCCGGCATCACCGCCATGATGATCGCTCTGGCGGGAACGAAGATGGCGCCGCCGCCCAGTCTCGGTACGCGCTTCCTCGACGGACTGGGCGTCGTGCTTGCCCTTGCTGCCGTCGGCGGCATCGTGCTGATGGAATTGCGCCTGAGGCGCTACGACCGCCAGCTCGTGAAGTCCGGCGAAGCCCGTTATACCCTGCTGGCGGAGAACATCAGCGACCTCGTGACGCGGCACGGCAAGCGCGGCCAGGTCGTCTATGCTTCGCCGGCGTCCCAGGCGCTGTTCGGTGCCGAGCCGTCCGAACTGCTCGGCCAGGGCCTGTTCGATTATGTGCATATCGCTGACCGTCCCGCCTATCTGTCTGCGCTTTCCAGCGCCGAGATGGATGGGCTGGGCTCGACGGTCGAGTTCCGGCTGCGCCGCAAGGGGGAGGGGGCTCCCGTCTTCCTGTGGGTGGAGATGCGCTGCCGGCCGCTGGGCGAGGATGAGGACCGCCAGACGGTGGCGGTCATGCAGGACATCACCGATCGCAAGGCCTATGAGCACCAGCTCATCGACGCCAAGATCGAGGCCGAGAAGGCCAATGCCGCCAAGAGCCGCTTCCTGGCCACGATGAGCCATGAGCTGCGCACGCCCCTCAATGCCATCATCGGCTTTTCGGAGCTGATGCTGAACGAGGAGATGATGAAGCTCTCGGCAGAGCGGCGGCATGAATATGCCGGCCTGATCCATGACAGCGGCCACCATCTGCTGTCGATGGTCAACGGCATCCTCGACATGTCGAAGATCGAGAGCGGCAGCTTCGAGCTGGTGCCTGAATCCTTCCAGATCCGCGACCTCATCGAGAACTGCCGCAATATCCTGCTGCTGAAGGCGCAGGAACTCGGCATCTCCCTGGAGACCGCCATCGCGCCCGACATGCCGCCGATCATCGCCGACAAGCGCGCCTGCCGCCAGATCTACCTCAACCTGATGTCCAACGCGCTCAAATTCACCAAGCGCGGCGGCCATGTCACCATCGGCGCGCGCCAGGAGAAATACGGCGTCGCCCTCTTCGTCGCCGATGACGGCGTCGGCGTGGCGCGCGAGGACGTGCCGCGGCTGGGCGAGGCCTTCTTCCAGTCGACGGCCGGCAAGCCGTCCAAGGACTACGAACGGACCTATGAAGGTACCGGCCTCGGCCTTTCCGTGGTCAAGGGCCTTGCCCAGTTGCATGGCGGGCGCATGGAGGTCGACAGCCTGATCGGTCACGGTACCACCGTTACGGTTCAGCTGCCGTCCGATTGCGAAAGCGAAGCCTCGCGCCGGGCCTTTGCCAGCGGCGCCACCATTGAAACGCTGCCGGTGCGTCCGGCGGTCCAAGATCATTTTATCGAAGAAGAATTGGGGAAGAAGCGTGCGTGAAGCGTTAGCCCGTTCCGATCGCGATTTTCTGCTGTCGGACAAGGTCGAAGAGGCCCCCTCGCGTTATGTCGGTATCATGCGGGTGATCCTGCAGCGTCCGGCCGAGGTCGCGGGACTGGCGGTGATGGGGGGCCTCAGCCTTGCGATCCTGGTCAATGCTCTGGTTCTGCAGAACGGCACGCATACCTCGCCCTTCATCGCCCAGCGCGGCTCGGCCTCGTCGGCTCCTTCCGTTTCGGCGTCGGGTGCGGGCGCGCGTGGGGCTGACGATGCCGCTTCCCAGGACGCAGTTGCCGTGCTGCGGGATGTCCAGCTCGCCTTGGCCGAGCGCGGGCTCTATGACGGCCTGGCCGACGGGGTTCTCGGCCCCAAGACCACCACGGCGATCCGCTCCTTCCAGCAGCACAATGGCATGCCGGTCGACGGTCAGCCCAGCGCGGCGCTGCTTACCAAGATCATCGCCAGTTCCAGTCCCCTGCTCACCACCGAACCGACCGCCGCAGAGGCGCCCCCGGCTCCGCCCGTCGACCAGATCGCCGCGCTGATCAATGGCGAGCCGCCGGCCCCGGCCGGCCCACAGCCCGACAAACGCGTGCTTGGGGTCGAAAAGGCACTGGCCAAGCAGGGCTATGGTCCCCTGAAGGTCGATGGCTTCATGGCGGCCGACACGCGCAACGCCATCTCCCGCTTCGAGAAGGATCGTGGATTGCCGGTAACCGGCCAGATCTCGACGCGGCTGCTGCAGGAATTGGCCCGTTCCGGTACCAAGGTGGAATGAGCGCCCGGCTCAAATCCAGCCTGTTCGTCGCGGCTTATCTTCGCCGCGCCATGGCGGAAGGTGCCTTCGCCGCATTGCGCCAGCGCGGTTCCGAGGAGGCCGGGGCCATCTTCGTCAAGATCGACCATCTCGACGGCACCGCTGCGCTTTACGGCCCGGCGCCGCAATCGCTCATCACCGAGGATGATGGCGTGCGCCGCTTTGTGCGGATCACGCCGGCGGACGCCACGCCCTTGGATGCTGAGACGCGATTGCAGCGCGAATTCCGCTTCGACCCCGACCTCTGGGTCATCGAGGCGGAGGACCGCCAAGGCCGGCATTTCCTCGACCTCGCCGAGGAAAGCTGAGGCGGGCATTGCCCGAATTACCATTCGGCAATGTATCAAAACGTGATTCCGCAACCGGTGGCTTTGGGTGCATAGTCTGGCCCGGACGGCCGGTGATGCCTTGCCGGACGCACCATGCCCGAAAGGCCTACGCCTATTTTGTTGGGCGCGTTTTGCCCAAAAAGGGCCAATTGGCCGTAATATCGGGGCCCGATGTGCAAAATCGCACACCGGAGTCACGCCGCAGCGACGGCGGGCGGCGTTTAGTGCGTATGTACACAGACTGTTAACTTTCCTTACCTGCTAATGACCCCAAAGCGAACGGAGTCTCGATTTCTGGTGCAATCTGCTGATAGGTCCCGCCATGAGCATCGTCCTGCCATTTCCCAAACAACCTCAAGCCCCACGCCCTCCGAGTGAACAGGAGGCCCGGGAGCCTAGTGCCGAAATCCTGTTCTTCACCGGCGTGCGTATCGAGCGCCACGTGGAAGACGATCGTCAGTCGCCCCAGCCGCGTCGTGGCGCCGGTGGTGGCAAGCGCCATCGCAAGGCGTGAGTTCCAGCGACTATCTCGACCGAGCCGAAGGAGCTCTCCTCGGGCTTGCCATCGGTGATGCGCTCGGCACCACGCTCGAATTTTCAGCCCGCGACAGCCATGCTCCCCTGACCGACATCGTCGGCGGCGGGCCATTCGCCCTTCCACCCGGGGCCTGGACCGACGACACCTCCATGGCGCTTTGCCTGGCGGCGAGCCTCCAGCAGCACAAACAATTCGATCCCCAGGATTGCATGAACCGTTTCGTCAATTGGTGGCGACACGGCTATTTGAGCGCGACCGGCGAGTGTTTCGACATTGGCGGGGTAACCAGCAAGGCCCTGGCGCGCTATGAGGCCTCGGGCAATCCGTTCGCTGGCCCGACAGCCGCCGATACCGCCGGCAACGGCTCCTTGATGAGACTGGTGCCGGTCGTCATCGCCGCTCGAGGAGATCGGCAACGTGCCCTGCGGGATGCGGCGGACCAGTCCCGCCTGACTCATGGGGCCGAGGAAGCCGTCGAGGCCTGCGTCTATTTCGCAACCCTGCTGTTCGAGGCCCTGCACGGTGCGGATCCGGCGAGCGTGCTGCGGCCGAAGCACTTGCCGGAGAATCTTCCCGAGCGGCTGAGGCGTTGTGCAAGCACGGATTGGCGGCGGGTCGAACGCGATGCCATTTCCTCCAGCGGCTATGTCATGCACACGCTGGAGGCGGCGCTGTGGGCCGTATCCCGAGCCGGATGCTTCCAGGGTGCGGTGGTAGACGCGGTGAATCTGGGTGGAGACGCCGACACGATCGGCGCTGTGGCCGGCCAATTGGCCGGTGCCTTGTGGGGACGAAGCGCCATTCCGATCGCCTGGCAGCACAAGGTCGTGTGGGGCGATGAGATCATCGCGACGGCCCGCGCTCTCGCGCTGGGTTGAGAGGGTGCCGAGCGCTTTCTCTATCGAAAAATCTGTCGACGTTTCTGAACAACGCTCTAGCGACAGCTTGCGGGCTCCAGTCCCCGCTCCACATCGACCTGCTGGGTCGGTTCGGGCACGAGCGCACGCACCACGATCAGGCCCGTCGGCTCGGGGGCCTGAAGTCGCAAGGCAACCGGCAGATCCGGACCTTGCTTGGCCCTGATCTCGGCAAGCTGCGCCAGTGTGAACAAGGTCATCTCGAGCGCGCCGTTCGCGCCCGCACGGTCGGTCAGCGTGTAGAAATTGAGGCCTGCCGGCGTATAGAACGACACCGACAGAAAACCGGCATTCAGCGGAACGCGCACATGGACCGGGCCACCGGTGAGGTCGTAGCGGCAGAAAGCCGTTACGATGGCCGGGTCCGGTAGCGGCAATGGGGTCTTGTCGGCAGTCAGGATGACGAAACGTCCGAGTGGGGCGATTGCGCTCGCGCGCTGAAAGCCGGTCTGCCCGCTGAGGCGGGGTAGGGTGACGATCGTGGCCAAATGCACCACGACGCCGATGAGCAGGCCCGCGAGCGTCCATAACAGCCAGCGGATCACGGGGGGCCTCCAGCCACGCAGTCGAGCCGTTCGATTGCGGGAACGGCAATACTCCGGCCGGCCCCGAATTCCGTGGCGAGGCCTGTCGAGATCGGACTGTCATAAAGGCGCAGGATCAGGCTCATCGGTCCGGGGGAACTCGGCAGCCAGTTGCCGGGCTGGCTGTCGGGTGCCACGGTGACGGTCACCCGGCCTTCCTCGCCCCTCAGAACGGAAGCACTGGTGAAGCCGGCCCGGTTGCTGGGATTGCGGGCCAGCCTGTCGGATCGATCATAGAGGCTGAGGGTCCACCAGCGCGCCTGCGGCAGCATGGCCGAAAGGCGGTACCGGCAGGTGCCATCGAGCGCTCGCCCCGCCGAATCCTCCCACGCCGTGAAGGCAAGGCCTTCACCAGGCCCGAGAGGCAGGTCTCCACTGCGGGCGATGCGCGCGCGGCTATAGCGATCGGCCCCGAGCGGGTCGGCCAGGGGCCATGCCGTCCAGGGACCGAAGCGCAGGGCGCCGAGCTGGAAATCGGCCCCGGTAGCCCACCAGGTGAGACCGAGCCCCAGCGCGCCGCCGAGGGCAAGGGCATAGACCAGCCCCAGGATCGCGGAGAAACCTTTCATTCGATGGCCGAAACCGGCGCCGGGCGGCGCATCTGGGCTGCCTGCCTGGCAGGCGAATGATCGGCCTGCTCGATCAGGGTGGCGACGTCCCGCAGGATCTGTGTCGCGTTGCGGGTGAGGACAGGCGGCGGCGCAGGAGCCATCTGCGCCGCATCCGCCGTATCGGGGGCCGACGGTTCGGCCTTGCTGGGCTGCTGCACCGGCGGGAAGGGGGCAACGCCGGGGATCGGCCGGATTTCCACGCCTTGGTGAGCGACGGTCATCACCTGCTGCCAGGTCATGGCCGGAAGGGAGCCGCCGGTCATCTCCTCCGTGGGCTGGAAATTGTCATTGCCATACCAGACCCCACCGATGAAGTTACCGGTAAAGCCCATGAACCACGCGTCGCGATAGGAATTGGTGGTGCCGGTCTTGCCGGCCACCTTGATGCCGGGCAGCTGGGCTCGCTTGGCCGTGCCGTTTTCGACCACGCTGTTGAGCATGCCGTTCATATCGGCGATGATCTTGGGGTCGATCACCACCGGATCCTCGCGGGCGGGATCGAACTTATGCAGAAGGTCGCCCTTGGCATTGCGGATCTCCAGCGCGGCATGGGGGGGCGCCTTGTGTCCGCCGGACGAGAAGACGCCATAGGCGCCGGTCATCTCCAGGAGATTGACGGCCTCGACCCCGATCGGCAGGGCCCAGGACTCCTTGAGCTCCGTCTCGATGCCCATGGTTTTGGCCGTCTCGATGATCATGCGCCGGCCGTCGGCGGCGCTCTTGCTGAGGGCCAGGGAGATCTTGACGGGGATGACGTTGATCGAGCGGGTGATGGCCTGTGTCAGCGTGATCGGACCGGAGAATTTGTGGCCGAAATTCTGGGGACACCAGTTTCGGATGCAGACGGGCGAATCCACCACGATGGATTTGGGCGTGAAGCCGTTCATCAAGGCGGTGGCATAGACGAAGGGCTTGAAGGAGGAGCCGGGCTGGCGCAGGGCGTCCGTGGCCCGGTTGAACTGGCTCTGGCTATAATCGCGTCCGCCCACCATGGCGCGTACAGCGCCGTCGGGCTCCATGACCACGATGGCACCCTGGTGCACGTTGTAGTCCTTGCCATATTGGCGCAGATTCGATTCCAGGGCGTTTTCCGCCGTTGCCTGGATGATCGGATCCAGCGCTGTGCGCACCACGAACACGGATTCGCTGCCCAATGCCCCGTCATCGGCGAGGTCGGCGATCTCGCCATAGGCCCAGTCCAGATAATAGTCGGGTGCCTTTTCCCGCGCCCGATCGACCGGCGTGGCCGGATTGCGGCGGGCACCGGAGACCTGGCCTTCGGTCATGAAGCCGGCGTCGACGAGATTGCTGAGCACCTGGTTTGCACGCCCACGCGCCGCCGCGAGGTTGTTGGTCGGTGCGTATTTGGTCGGTGCCTTGAACAGGCCGGCCAGCATGGCCGCTTCCGCCAGGGAGACGTCGCGCACCGACTTGCCGAAGTAATATTGCGCCGCCGCCTCGATGCCGAAGGCACCCCCGCCCATATAGGCGCGGTCGAGATAGAGCTTGAGGATTTCGTCCTTGCTCAGATGCCCCTCGAGCCAGAGCGCCAGATAGGCCTCGCGGATCTTGCGTTCCAGCGTGCGCTGGTTGGACAGGAAGAGATTCTTGGCGAGCTGCTGGGTGATCGAGGAGCCGCCCTGCACCACGCCGCTCGCCTGGCTGTTGACGGTGAGCGCGCGCAGCGTGCCGATGACATCGATGCCGAAATGATCGTAGAAACGCCGGTCCTCGGTGGCGAGCACGGCCTTGATGACATAGTCGGGCATGTCGGCCAGGGCGACGCTGTCATTGCTGCGGATGCCGCGCTGGCCGACGATGTTGCCGTAGCGATCCTCGAAAGTGACGGCGATGTCGGCGCGGCGCAGCCAGTCATCGCCGATCTGGCGGATTGCCGGCTGCATCAGCATCAGGCCGAAGATCATGCCGGCCGTGCCCAGCGTCAGCCCCTCGCAGCCGACTTCAACCAGCATCCGGCGCCAGCCCGAGACCTGGAACCTGTTGGAGATGTCGGAGCCGCGCTCGATCCCGGCCCGCACTTTCTGCCACGACGCATAGACGGCGTTGTCGAGCCACGAGTCCAAACGAAGGGCGGCGCGGCTCAGGCGCTTTCGAAAGGACGGCTCTGGCTTGCGTTCAGGCACGATGGAACCAACCGGTACGCGAAAGACGTCAGGATGGACAGTCTAACCCCCGGTCGCCGATCCTGAAAGACCCACGCTGATTTTCCGCCGGGCATGGCAAATGCCATGGCTTGCGAAATTTTTTATTCGTGCCTGTCGGCGCCGGATGTGGCGCGTCGTCCTTGGGATAAGTCCGAGAGTTTTGCCCATGAGGAGGAAGACCATGGCTGAAATCGCCCCGAACGGCATGAACACGCTGTCGCCCCATCTGGTCTGCGATGGCGCAGCCGATGCCATCGAATTCTACAAGAAGGCTTTTGGCGCCGAAGAGATGATCCGCCTGCCCGGACCCGACGGCAAGCTGATGCATGCCTCGATCAAGGTCTGCGGCAGTTCGGTCATGCTGGTCGACGCGAACAAGCAATGGGGCCTGCTATCGCCCAAGATGCTCAACGGCACCCCCGTGACCATCCATCTCTTCGTCGCCGACGTCGACGCTTTCGTCGCCCGCGCTGTCGAGGCGGGCGCCGAAGTGGCGATGCCGGTGCAGGACATGTTCTGGGGAGACCGTTATGGCGTGATCAAGGACCCCTTCGGGCATCATTGGTCGATCGCCACCCATCAGCGCGATCTCACCGTCGAGGAAATCCAGGAAGGTATGCGCAAGATGGCCTGCTGAAGCGCTCCCTTCCGGCGGCCCGCCTTCTCACGAAGGGTGACTCTGACCGGCTGTTCCGCTATGGCAACGGCGATGGAACAGCCTTCGAAGCCCTTCTGGAAGACCAAGCCCCTGGAGGCCCTCTCGCCGGAGGAATGGGAGAGCCTTTGCGACGGCTGCGGGCGCTGCTGCCTGGTCAAGCTCGAGGAAGAGGAAACCGGCGACACCTATTTCACCGATGTCGCCTGTTTCATGCTCGAATGCCACAGTTGCCAATGCTCCGACTACGAGCATCGCAAGCGTCATGTTCCTGACTGCGTCACGCTGACGCCCGAGCTGGTGCGCACCATCGATTGGCTGCCGCCGACCTGTGCCTATCGGTTGGTCGCCGACGGCGAGGATCTCTATTGGTGGCATCCCCTGGTTTCGGGGGACCCCAATACCGTGCACCAGGCCAATGTCTCGGTGCGCGGCAAGGTCAAGGCCGACGACAAGCAGGTGGGCGAGGGCGAGTGGGAAGAGCACGTGGTGCGTTGGCCCGCGCGCGTACCCAAGGCGGCTCGCAGGCGCTGAAGCCTGTGTGAAGGCGACGCTCCGCCGCTCTGCCTGAAACGTCAGGATGGGAGCCGTGGCGGTTGCCTGCGGGCTTTCCTGACGCAACGGCAGCAAACGCCATTCGAGCGAGCCGAAGACGGGTGGAATCGCGGCGACGGGGAAACGGCATGGCACCGCATCGTCGAGCATCGCTGTGCGGACATTCTGGGAATTGCCCCACTCGGGCAGCATTCCAGCAACACAGCACGCTTATCTTTGCATCATTCAAAAGGAGTTGCGGGATGGAAACGCTTGTCGATATCGGCTCTGCTGCCGTGCTCATGATCTTGGCGGGCATGATCTTGCATGTTGCCCTGTCCATGCCGGTCTGAGGTTAGAAAATACTAAGTTTACTCTTTGGTAAACATGTTTTGTCGAAGGAGAGGAGTTTGTGCGTTTTCGCACAGAGCGAATACGCGCAAATGTTCGAAATAGGGCGTGTTGAACATCAGATTCGGGGGAAGATTGATGACACGTGCGCAACTGGTTTTCGATCGTCCTGAGCGGGTGGCGGGCTTCGGCCGCGTGAATCCCTCGGCGGCTGGACGGCATCTCAGTTTTGCGATCTCGACTCTGTCCTTTGTCGTGATCGCTGCCTCCGTCTTGTTCCTTGCTTCATTCTTCTAAGCTCGGCCGCCGGCATTGGCCGTTTCGAGCGCGACCATGGGGCTGCATGTGACCTCGGAAAGCAGTGCTCAGGATTGAAATAGCGAGGGCAGGGGCCACAGGAACGATCGCAGGGCCTGCGATCGCTGGCGATGAGCGTCTCGCTTACTGAAAGCGCACAGGGGAGCCGGCTCTGTCGGCCATGGTCTCGATGAAGGAGCGATAGGCCGAGACGGCGGTGACGGCGGTGATCGTGCCGCAATCGCGCCCCTTGCCACCCATCACGGCCGAGATCACGCCGACCAGTACATAGCTCGCACCCTGGCGCTGGAACACCGGGCCGCCCGAATCGCCCCGGCAGATGCCGTTGTTGTTGATGGTGCGGCGGGTTGCCTTGTGATCGATCAGGAAGAGCTGGTGGGATTTGCTGTCGATCTGGTCCAGCATGTCGAAGCGCCGTTCACGCAGCTTGCCGGCGCTGCTGACCACGCGATCGCGGCTCATGCCGAAGCCGGCGACCTGGACGTCGACGAAACTGCCGTCATCGGCGATACGCGAGGCCAGCGGCACCGGCACCAGCCAGTCGGGAAAATCGTGGTCGACCCGGATCAGCGCGATATCGTTGATCGCGGCCGAAGTGCCGAGCGCCGTGACGTCGAACTGGGGATGGATCGCCACCTGGGTCGCTTCGGCAAAGCGGAAACGGAACTGGGTGTCGAGGGCGCGGATGCGATAATCGCCATGCCCGCTCAGGAAGCAATGAGCAGCCGTGAGCACAAGCTTGCGGGAAATTACCGTACCACTGCATTTGGTGCCGCTCGGCCCGGTGATCTGCACCACATGACTGCGCACGCCGGTGGGATCGGTGACGTCGCGACCGCCTTTGATCGCCAGGGCTGGCATGGTGAGGGTCACGAAGGACATGACAGCGGCGGCGAGGCGGGTTTTCATCATGGCTAAGCTGTAGAGCATTTCCAACCAAAACCAAATTATTGCGCGTTCGGGCGGATTCTTCTTGAGCGAGTCTCGGATTCGACCTGGAAGAATCGGCCGGGTCTCAAACGCCGGGCGGTCATGGCAGGGACGCTCCCATTCGCGCTGCATTGCTGCGAATCCAGGGTAGGGCGGTACCCAGCAGGGCCACGCCCGTCATGCCGCCGCAGCCCCGACCGCTATTGGCGCCCACGGCCGAGGCCAGCACGCCCACGAGCATGCCCTCGCGCAGCACCGGACCGCCCGAATCGCCCTGGCAAGCGCCGCCGACCCCGCTGCTTTCGCGCAGGCGCAATTGCACCCTGGAGATGGGCGGAGCTCCTTCCAGCGCGATCTCGCGCAGGACGCCGCCGCTCTTGCCGGCATTCTGGGCAGTCAGGCCGAATCCGGCGACGCGGTAAACCGCACCCGCGATGCCTGCTTCAGCCGTCAGGGAAAGCGGCGCATAGCCCGCCAGGGGCGTATCGAGCTTCACCAGGGCAAGATCGATGGTGAAATGCCGTTTGTCATAGGCCTTGGCATCGAATTGGGGATGGATCGCCACGCTGCCGAGCTGTGACAGCACCGGCTTGCCGGCCTGATAGGTCAGCAGGCGGTAATTGGCGCCCTTGCGCACGCAATGACCCGCCGTCAGCAGAAGATCGGAAGCAATGACGGTGGCCGAGCAAAAACTGCCGCGATCGGAGACGATCATCACGACATGGCGGGCCATATCGGCGGCTGCCGGGCTGCCGCCGACGATGGCATGGGCGGGCAACGCCGACACAAGAGCCATGACCAGAGCTATGACCAGGCTCAGAAGAGCGATCATGGGTGAGCGCAGGACCCAGGTCGACATCGATGCCAGCATCCGTGACTGGCGTGGCCTGGGCGAGCACCAGCCGGCACCTGTCGTATTAACGGGGCGCTCCTTCTGGCGAAAGGCGGGATTGAGCATTACGTTCATGCCGTGTTCAGTGGCTCTGCACAATGATGATGGCTCGAATCGAGGGGAATTGCGGCGAAATCTAGAGCAAGGCGCGTCGGGCGGAAATGCCGCCTTGTTCTAACTCCTTGTTTCGGCGCGTTTTTGGATTTTGCACGAGGCGAGCTATAGCAGAAGGATGAGGATGGGGCGGATATCTTCCTTAGCCGTGGCCCTTGCCCTGGGACTGGGGTGGTTTGTGGCGTTGCAGCCGGCGATGGCTGCCTGCGTCAGCCTCAGCGAGGCGCGCCCGCTCGTGAAGTCAGGTACGATCGTGCCTCTTCTTTCGGCATTGGGTGCTGCTCGACGTGCGGTAAAGGGAGAGATGATCGACGGCAATTTGTGTGGAGACCCTGGCAATTACCGCTATGTCGTCACATTTCTGGGGACCGATGGTCGGGTGATAAGAGCGACGATCAACGCCAAGACCGGCGAAGTCGTAGGTGTGAAGTAAAGGAATACCGATGCGGCTTCTCGTGGTCGAGGATGATCAGGATCTCAACCGCCAACTGGTCAAGGCGCTTGAAGAGGCCGGCTATGCCGTCGACCGGGCCTTCGACGGCGAGGAAGGCCATTTCCTCGGTGATACCGAACCTTATGATGCCGTTGTGCTCGACGTCGGGCTGCCGAAGCTCGACGGCATTACCGTGCTCGACCGCTGGCGCCGCGCCGGCAAGGTGATGCCGGTGTTGATCCTGACCGCCCGGGATCGCTGGTCCGACAAGGTGATGGGATTCGATTCGGGGGCGGACGATTACGTCGCCAAGCCCTTCCACATGGAAGAGGTCCTGGCACGTCTTCGCGCGCTCATCCGCCGTACCACCGGCCATGCCACCAATGAACTCGTCTGCGGCCCCGTGCGCCTCGATGCCCGGGCCGGCCGCGTGGTGGTCGACGGCAACCCGATCAAGCTCACCTCGCATGAATATCGGCTGCTGGCCTATCTGATGCACTATACCGGGCGCGTCGTGTCGCGCACCGAATTGGTCGAGCATCTATACGACCAGGATTTCGACCGTGATTCCAATACGATCGAGGTGTTCGTCGGCAGGCTGCGCAAGAAACTGGGTGTGGATGTGATCCAGACCGTGCGCGGCATGGGCTATATCCTCACGCCGCCGGACGCCATGCGCGTATGACCACACGCTCGCTGGCCTTCCGCCTCTTCGTCGCCGCCGCGGCCTGGGTGGTGGTGGTGCTGGTGGTGGCGGGCGTGGTGCTCTCCTCCGTCTACCAGCATGCGACCGAGCGCTCCTTCGACGAGCGCCTGCATGTCTATCTCAAGACGCTGGTCGCCGATATCGCCGGCGCGGATGTGGGCGACCGCACGGCGCCAGGCGCCATGGGCGAGCCCCGTTTCGAGTTGCCGCTGTCGGGCTGGTACTGGCAGATCAACCGCCTCGACAAGCCGGCTTCCAATGGATCCAAATCGCTGTTCGAAGCGACCTTGCCGAGCCTCGACGACCAGAACACGCCCGGCGAACCCAGCGGTGTGCGCGAGGGCTATATCAAGGGCCCGGACGATCGCCGGCTGCGTGCCGTCGAGCGTCTGATCGATCTTGGGGAGGACGGCCGCTACCGGGTAACCCTGGCCGGCCCTGCCGATGAGATCGACAGCGCCATTTCCGACTTTCAATATTCGCTGCTGCTGACCTTTACCGCACTTGGCGTCGGGCTGCTCGCTGCGATTCTGCTGCAGGTACGCTTCGGCCTCAGGCCGCTTTCGCGCATCAGCGGTGCGCTGGCGCGCATGCGCACTGGCGAGGCGGCCAAGCTGCCGCCGGACCTACCCGACGAGATCGTGCCGCTTGCGCGTGAACTGGATGCGCTGGTCGACGCCAACCGGGAAGTGGTCGAACGGGCCCGCACCCATGTCGGCAATCTCGCCCACGCCCTGAAGACGCCCTTGTCCGTCATCGCCAACGAGGCGGGTACGGCGCCGGCCAGTCCCTTGGCCGAACAGGTGGGCCGACAGGTCGGCGTGATGCGCAAGCAGATCGATCACCACCTCCAGCGCGCGCGCATCGCCGCCGCCGTCAGCGTGGTGGGAACGGTGACCGAGATCGCACCGGTGATCGAGGGGCTGGTCCGGGCCATGGAGAAAATCCATGCCGTCAAGCGCCTGAAGATCACGGTTCAGGTCGATCCGGCGCTGCGTTTCCGCGGTGAGAAGCAGGACATCGAGGAAATGACCGGCAATCTCATCGACAATGCCTGCAAATGGGCGATCAGCGAGGTAATGATCCGGACCGAGGCGTTCCACCTGGATGGCGCGATGTTCGCCCGGATTATCATCGACGATGACGGACCGGGCCTGTCACCCGAGAAGCGCGCCGAGGCGGGACAGCGCGGCAAGCGGCTCGACGAGACCAAGCCCGGCACCGGCCTCGGCCTCGCCATCGTACAGGATCTCGTCTCGCTCTATGGCGGCCGTTTCAATCTCGATGAAGCACCGATCGGCGGTCTGCGGGCCATCCTCGATATTCCCGCCCTGCAGGGGCCGGTACCAACAGCCGGCGCCCGGCCATCCTCGCGAAGCGGTGAAGGCGCGACGGTCTAGAACCAAACACGTTCAGATGCGAACACTTGTTGGTTCGACTTCTCCAGTCCGGCGCGTCTTTGCGATTTCTGGTGGTTCCACCAAGTCGCAAAACCGGTTGGGCCGGTATCAGGATCACTTTCTCGTATCACGCGGAACACCTGCCCCTTGCGACACTGAGAGACGGTTGGCGCGGGGCGTTTTTGCGTGTAAGGCTGCCGACAGCTTATGCTCTTATGCTTAGGTCAGGGGTCCTATGACAAAATCGATCGTCAAGCTGTTTGGCCTGGCTGTGGTGGCGCTGCCGCTGGCAGGATGCGGGCTTACCAGCTCGACCACCCAGCCGACCGTCGCCGCCGCGCCGCCCACGCCTGCCACCAGCAATTCGCCGATCCTCGACAGCCTCGATCCCGCCGATCGCGCCCGCGCCGAGCAGGCTCGGCGCACGGCCCTGGATGGCAAGGCCAAGGTCAGCATCGACTGGAAGAGCGACAGCAACGCCACCACCCATGGCAGCGTGGTGGCCGGGCCACTGCAGAACCAGGGTGCGGC
Source organism: Labrys sp. E2SS-1L (assembly GCF_057073705.1). Taxonomy (NCBI): domain Bacteria; kingdom Pseudomonadati; phylum Pseudomonadota; class Alphaproteobacteria; order Hyphomicrobiales; family Xanthobacteraceae; genus Labrys; species Labrys sp. E2SS-1L. The sequence goes on from NZ_CP172712.1 coordinate 2,574,410, forward strand.
TCCGTGCCGGCAATATTCCCAGACCGTCTACAAGGACGGCGTGCCGAGCGTCGCCCGTTCGACGGCGTGCCGGCAGCCGGATGGCGGTTGGGTCAACAGCTGAGGCGTTTTGCGATTGGGCGGAAGGGCCGGGAATCGCAGCGACGCGTCGGGACGACAAGCCGGAGCGAAGAGGTGTTCGGTCATGAACGCGCTTTGCTGCGGCGATATCTGGGCGGGCGGGGGTGCGGTCGCGCACGCTGCCCGCAGCCGATGGGTGATAAGGCGTCTCTGCGCGTTTGAAACGCCCAAATTAGGCCTTATGGCCAGCGCAAGAGATCTCGAATGCTCCTTTGGATAGCCCTGGCCGCCATGACCGGCCTCGCAGCTCTGGCATTGCTGTGGCCGCTGGCGCAGCGTGGCGGCGCCGTGACGCCGCAGGCATCCGATGTCGCCATCTACAAGGACCAGTTGGCCGAGATCGATCGCGATCTCGAGCGCGGGCTGATCGCCGGGAGCGAAGCGCAGGCCGCCCGCATCGAGGTCTCCCGCCGGCTGATCGAGGCCGATGAGGGAGAGAAAGCCGAGAAGGACCGGCAGCCGGCCGCGCAGGCGGCCAGCGGGCGGCGGAGGTTTGCCGCGTGCGTCGTCCTGGTGGCGGTCCCGCTGCTCAGCCTTGGGCTCTATGCCTATCTTGGCTCGCCGTCGAGTCCCGACCAGCCCCTGGCGGCCCGGCTGGACGGCAATATCGAAAACGCCTCGCTCGATGAACTGGTGGCCCGGGTCGAAGCCAAGCTGGCGGAGAATCCCGAAGATGGCCGCGGCTGGGAATTGATGGCGCAGATCTATCTGCGCCAGCAGCGCTTCGAGGATGCCAAGCAGGCCTACGCCAACGCCCTGCGGCTGCTGGGATCGACCGCCGAACGCGAGGCCAATTTCGGCGTCGCCGTCGTCGCTGCCGCCGACCGCATGGTGACGGCCGACGCCAAGGCCGCCTTCCAGCGGGCCCTCAAGCTCGATCCCAAGGAATTCCGCTCCGCCTATTTCCTCGGTCTCGCCAAGGAACAGGACGGCGACAAGAAGGGGGCGATCGAGGCCTGGCAGGCCCTGATTGCCGACAATCCCAATGCTGCCGACTTCCTGCGGCAGGAAATCGCCAGGGTCGGCGGGCAGCCCGGATCTGCTCCCGATGGCGCCGCTCCCGATACGGCTGCACGTGGCCCTTCACAGGACGATGTCAGGGCCGCCCAGGCGATGACTCCGCAGGAGCGCGGCAAAATGATCCAGGGCATGGTGTCCGGGCTGTCCGAGCGGTTAAAATCGCAAGGGGGCAGCCCGGAGGAATGGATGAAGCTGATCAAGGCCTATAGCGTGCTCGGGCAGGCGGACAATGCCCGCACTGCGCTCGCGGATGCCCGCAAGGCCCTGGCCAATTCGCCCGATGCCGTCAGGCAGATGGACGAGCTTTCGAAGGCATTGGGTCTATGACGCGCAAGGGCAGACGTCTGGCGATGATCGGCGCAGCCGGTGTGGTCCTCGCGGCTGCGGTGGGCCTGGTGCTGTTCAGCCTGGGCGGCACCATGTCCTATTTCGCCGGTCCGAGCGACATCGTTGGCAAGCAGACCACGCCAGGCCAGCGCTGGCGGCTGGGCGGTCTGGTGGAGCAGGGCTCCCTGCAACGCGGCAGCGCGTCGGAGATCACCTTCACGGTGACCGATACCAACAAGTCGATCAAGGTCGTCTATTCGGGTATCGTGCCCGATCTCTTCCGCGAGGGGCAGGGCGTGGTGGCCGAGGGCGTGGTCGACAGCGCCGGTGTCTTCCAGGCCGATACGCTGCTGGCCAAGCATGACGAGAAATACATGCCCAAGGAAGTGGCGGATGCGCTGAAGGCGCAAGGCCACTGGGAAGAGGGCGGCGCCTACGGGAAAAAGCCATGATCGTCGAAGCCGGCCACTACGCACTCGTTCTCGCCCTCACGCTCGCCGTGATCCAGTCGGTGCTGCCGCTGTGGGGCGCTCGCGCGGGCGATCTCGGGCTGATGCGCATCGGCACCAGTTCCGCCCTGTTCCAGCTTCTCTTCGTTGCCATGGCGTTCGGCGTGCTGACCTATGCCTATGTCAGCTCGGATTTCTCGCTTACCAACGTGTTCGAGAATTCCCATTCGGCCAAGCCGCTGCTCTACAAGATCACAGGCGTGTGGGGAAACCATGAGGGCTCGATGCTGCTCTGGGTCCTCATCCTGGCGTTTTTTGGCGGGCTGGTGGCCGCCTTCGGCCGCAACCTGCCGCCGACGATGAAGGCGACCGTGCTGGCGGTGCAGGCCTGGATCAGCGCTGCCTTCCTCTTGTTCATCCTGCTCACTTCCAATCCCTTCACCCGCCTCACGCCAGCACCGATGCAGGGGCAGGATCTCAACCCGATCCTGCAGGATGTCGGCCTCGCCATCCATCCGCCGCTTCTCTATCTGGGCTATGTCGGCTTCTCCATCGCCTTTGCCTTTGCGGCTGCCGCATTGATCGAGGGGCGCATCGATGCCGCCTGGGCGCGCTGGGTCCGGCCCTGGATCCTGCTGGCCTGGATCTTCCTGACCCTGGGCATCGCCATGGGCTCCTATTGGGCCTATTACGAGTTGGGCTGGGGCGGCTGGTGGTTCTGGGACCCGGTCGAGAATGCCTCGCTGATGCCGTGGCTCGCCGGTACGGCGCTCCTCCACTCCGCTTTGGTGATGGAAAAGCGCAATGCCCTCAAGGTGTGGACGATCCTGCTCGCGATCCTCACCTTCTCGCTCTCCTTGCTCGGCACCTTCCTGGTGCGCTCGGGCGTGCTCACCTCCGTGCACGCCTTCGCCACCGATCCCAGGCGCGGCGTGTTCATGCTGGCGATCCTGGTGCTGTTCATCGGCGGTGGCCTCAGCCTGTTCGCCTGGCGCGCTTCAGCCCTGAAGCAGGGCGGCATCTTCGCGCCGATCTCGCGCGAGGGCGCGCTGATCCTCAACAATCTCCTGCTCACGGTGAGCTGCTTTGCCGTGTTCATCGGCACGCTCTATCCCCTGGCGCTGGAGGCCCTGACCGGCGGCAAGGTGTCGGTCGGTCCGCCCTTCTTCGACCTGACCTTCGGGCCGCTGATGCTGGCGGTGCTGGTGGTGATGCCGTTCGGCCCCTTCCTTGCCTGGAAGCGCGGTGACCTGGCCGGTGCCATGCAGCGCCTCGCTGCTGCGATCGGCCTCGCTATCCTGGCCGCGCTGGTGACGCTATGGCTCAAGCAAGGCGGGCCGGTGCTGGCGCCGCTCGGCGCGGGCCTCGCCTTCTTCATCATGGCGGGAGCGGTGGTCGAGATCGCCGGGCGCATCAAGCTGTTCCGCGAGCCGCTGGGATCCAGCCTGCGCCGGGCAACCGGCCTGCCGCGGTCGGCCTTCGGCACGGCCTTTGCCCATTTCGGCGTCGGCGTGACGCTGATGGGCGTCGTTGCCGCCTCGGCCTGGCAATCGGAGACCATCGTGGCGATGAAGCCCGGCGATACCGCCGGCTTCGGACGCTTCCAGGCCACCTATGTCGGCGCAGTACCCAGGCGCGGCTCGAACTATACGGCCACCGAGGCGCAGTTCGTCATCCGCCGCGATGGCGTCGAGATCGGCCGTATGACGTCCTCCAAGCGTTTCTACCCGGCGCGCCAGATGCCGGTGACGGAAACGGGCATCAGCACCCATGGTTTCGACCAGATCTATATCGGCCTCGGCGACAATCTGCCGGATGGTGCCATTGCGGCGCGGCTCTATGACAAGCCGCTGATCACCCTGATCTGGCTCGGCTGCCTGATCATGGCGTTGGGCGGCCTGTTGTCCCTGTCGGACCGTCGCCTGCGCGTCGGCGCTCCCAAGCCGGCGCGCCGACTTGCCCAGACCATGCAACCGGCCGAGTAGGCGATGGTGAAGCGTTTCATCCTCGCCTGCCTTTTCGGCCTCATGGTGCTGCCGGCCCTGGCCGTGCAGCCGGACGAGGTCTTGCCCGACCCGGCCCTCGAGGCACGCGCCCGCGCGCTGTCGGCGCAGCTGCGCTGCATGGTCTGCCAAAACGAGTCGATCGACGATTCGAATGCCTCGCTCGCCAAGGATCTGCGCATCCTCGTGCGCGAACGCTTGAAGGCCGGCGACAGCGACGCTGAAGTCAAGGACTTCCTGGTTGCCCGCTATGGCGATTTCATCCTCTTGAAGCCGCCTCTGGAATGGCGAACGCTCGCTTTGTGGTCGGGACCGCCCGCATTGCTGTTGCTGGGCGGCATCGCCATCTTCCTGTCGACGCGGCGGCGGCACGCCGCCGCTCCTGCACCGCTCAGTTCGGATGAGCAGGCCAGGGTCGACGATATCCTCAAGCGGGAAGGCTAGAGCATCGTGCCGAAAAGCGGACGCTGATTTTCGGCAAAAGCGATGCGACAACAATAGCCTGCAGCATCGGATCGCCCCGGCTGCCGAGCTCGCGGTGCTGAAGAGCTTTGCTATCGGCCGGTCTCGAACAGGAACCAGGCCCGGCGTTCGGTTTCGTCGATCCAGTTTTCGATCAGGCTGGCGGTCGCGACATCGCGGTGTTCGTCGCACAGATCGTGGGTCTCGCGCAGGAAGCCGACCAGGCGCTTGTTGTCGTCGAGCAACTCGGCGAGCATGTCGCCGGGCGTGACGAAATCGGCATCATTGTCCGACAGGCGCTGCAGCCGCCCGATATGGCCAGCCGAGCGCAGTGTGGTGCCGCCGATCTTGCGGACCCTCTCCGCGATGGCGTCGGTCATGGCGAAGATCTGATCGGCCTGCTCGTCCAGCAGCAGATGATAGTCGCGAAAATGCGGGCCGGAGACGTGCCAGTGGAAATTCTTGGTCTTCAGATAAAGGGTGAACACGTCGGCAAGCAGCGTCGTGAGTGCGCCTGACAGATCCTTTGTCGCATTGGAACCCAGATCGGTGGGGACCCGCAGATCCGCCGTCTTCAATGCCTTCGCCTTGTCCTTGGCCATCAAGTCGTTTCCTTTTGCTATCAGGTCGGTGGCGCTCCTCTCCAGCCAAAGCGGAACCATGACAGAGAGGCAGCCTTCATAGAACATCGCTCGGCCAGCAAGGTTCATCGCGGATCGAGCTTGGACAATCGTCGGGCCGCCATGGCCCTGTCTGCTTTGCCTGGTTGCTCGTGCACCGATCTCATCTTGAATCAAACCGAACCGGCGCGGTGATGGTCCGGCTGACGCCAGCCGGCGGCGCGGGAACGGGCGATGCCCTCCGGACCAGGGACAGTACCTCCTGATCGAGTTCGACAGAACCCGAGGAGCGGGCGAGCGAGGCTGCCAGCACGTTGCCCTCATCGTCGATCCGGAAGCGGACATAGGCAATACCGCGTTCACCGCGCGAACGGGCGCCGGCTGGATAACGCTTGCGCCGTTCGAGATGCGCCATCAACTGCGAGCGCCACTCCGCCGGCGCCTGGCCGGACAGCTGGCCGGAGCTGGTTTGCCGGGCCGCGTTGCGGCTCGACTGACTGGCCTGGACCTGTGCCACGACGGCCGCCTTCGAAGCCTCCTGGGCGTGCTGAGGGCGTGGCTTGGCTGGCTTTTGCTTGGGCGGCTTTTTTGGCTCTGGCCGGAGAGCCGTCTGCTGCCTCGCCTTCACCTTGATGGGCCGCTGCTGGGGGAGCTGTACTTCGGCTTGTGTGACCTGCGTCTGCGGCGTTTCCATTATTGGTTGCGGCTTGGCCGCCTCCGTTACCGGCTCCGGAGCCTGGACCTCCTCGATGGGGTCGGCGGGCACGGGTTCCTCGGGCGCCGGGGCTGCTTCGCTGGCCGCCTGGGGTTCCGCCGCCTGCAGGTCGGGAGAAATCTCGTTGGTCTGGGTCTGCATCGCCTCCGGGGTCGGCGCGAGCTCGATCATGATCGCCGGCGGCGGAGCATCGGCGGAAGGCGCCGCCGGCGACGGCCACAGACACCAGATGGCAACCCCAAGGTGCAGGCTGAGCACGACAAGACCCGAACCGGCCCAGAGAGCCAGATCCGCGAGGCGGCTCCTGGAGCCTGAGACGGTTTGCCAATCGGTCACGATGGGGCGCCTTCCGGTACGCACTCCAGCCCGACCGGGGCTATCGTGGGATAGCTGGCCTCGCGCAGCGTGTTCATCGGCGCCGTCAGAATGTGGCGGTCAGCGAGGCGTAGAAGGTGCGCCCCGGGCCCGGTTGCTGCACCAGGCTCAGGGGGTCGACGTAATATTGGTCGGTCAGGTTCTCGACGCGGACGCTGCCCGTGAGGTTCTTGCTGAACTTGTATTCGGCGAAGACGTCCACCAACGTGTGCCGTTTCCAGTCGACCAGGGCGATGAACTGGGACGCACCCTGCGCCGTCACGTCGCCATGGCCGATGGCGCGCGCGCCGACATGGGAAATCCGCCCGCCCACGGTGAGCGCATCGTCCATCAATTTCTGGGACAGCGTGAGCGCCAGCGAATAGCGGGGCGGAATATGGTTGGTCGAATAGTCGGCATAGAGCGACTTGTTCTCGCAGGTCCCGGCGGTACGGCAGAATTCGACATTGGTGTAGTAGTTGGCCGCAAGGTCCGCCGTGAAGCCGCCGAGCTCATAGCGTCCGGACAGTTCCAGGCCGGAAAAATGGGCGCGGTCGATGTTGAAGATGCGCATGCCCGACACGCCATTGGGGAAGGTGTACCATTGGCGGGCGATGTAGTCGTCGACTGTCCAGTCGAAATAGCCCAGCTTCAGCATGCCCCTGTCATTCGCCGACAGCAGGCCCTCCCGGCGCAGATTGGTGCCGATTTCCCAATTGCTGGAACGCTCGGGCTTCAGATGCGAGTTGACGTTCATGGTGAAGGCCGAGACCGATTCCATGATGCTGGGCAGCCGCATCGCATTGGAATAGTTGACGTAGAACTGGGTGCCGTCGAAAGGCTCGACCGTCACGCCGATCGAGGGGCCGATGCCGCCCTTGGCCAGCCTGGTGTCGTAGGTGTAGTCGGGGCGCACCAGTTCGGGGGCATTGCGGTCCTCGGACCAGAAATACTGGTAGCGCAGCCCCCCGTTGAGGGTGAGCCAGTCGACGGGCCGCCAGGCGGCCTTGGCGAAACCGGCGGCTTCATGGCGGATGCCGTCGCGCAGGTCCAGCCAGGTTTCGGCCTCCTTGGTGCCGCGGCTCGGGCGAGTGTCCTCGCCCCGATAGGACAGGCCATAGGTCAGGTCGGCCGAACCATAGGCCAGCTGGAATTTGGAGGTGTTGGTGATCTCGGCACCCCACATGTCCGTGTCGGAACCGGAGCGGAAGTCCCCCGGCTTGGGCGGCCTGTAGCCGGCGCGCAGCGGATTGCGCATCTCCAGCTTGCTCCACCACAGATTGGTCTTGAGGTTGATGAGGTCGTTGTCCTCAGGTTTCCAGCGGTAGCGCAGCGTGACGCTGTCCACCGAGGTTCCTGTGGTCTGTGCCTGCTGGACCGCCTGGCCCCGGTCATTGGTGAGCCGGGAGGCGAGAAGGTCGCCGGCCTCGCTGCGAAAGCCGTTATAGCCGAGCTGCACGCTGTGGCCGTCGCCGAAGCGCACCGTTCCCTTGGCGATCCAGGATTGCGTCTCCAGCTGGGTGTTCAGCACTTCCTCGCCGGCGCGATAATTGGCGATGCCGCCATTGTCGATATAGTCCGTGTAGTTCTGGCAGTAGGTGGGCGTGGAGCAGACGCGGCGTGGCCCCAGATGGATGGGATAGGCGGAAGGCCCGTTCGTTCCCGCATGATAATTGCCCTGCTTGCGATAGGCGTAGCCGGCGATCAGGTCGAAATTCTCCTCCTTCACCGCAGCCACGACGCTGCCCGAGCCGCTCGTCGGCGACAGGAGGGCCGGCCGGTCCATGCCGGTCGGCGAGGGCGTGGCCACCGGGGAGGCCCAGGAGGCGTAGGGCCACTGGTAGCCGGCCACCGCGCCGGCTTTCGGCGAAGAGGTATTGGTGCCGAAACCGCCACGGACCCGCACGCCGTAATTCTTGCCGTCCTGCACGATGTCGGCGGCATCGAGCGTGCGCATGGCGACGGTGCCGGCAATGCCGTTGGAGGTGACGTCCGATCCCTTGGTGATGTCGATGCCGCCGAGCAGGTCCGGGTCCACGAAGGTGCGGTTGGACGTGCCCTGATAGCCCTGGTAGACGGTCACGGCATTCTCGGCTCCGTCGACCGTCACCGCGACGCGGCCCATGCCCTGCATGCCGCGGATGTTGACGTCGATGGCACCGGCACCGTTGCGCGCTTCGCCCGATGTCACGCCCGGCGTGCCCCGGAAGATGTCGGCCGGGCTCGATCCCCGGAAGCGCTCGATGGCCTTTTCCGAAATGTAGGCGGTGGGTGCCGGCGTCTCATAAGGGGCCTCCTGCTGATTGCTGCCCTGGCCGGCCGTCACGGTGATGACGTCGAGGACCAGCGAGCCGTCATCGGCAAGCGGGGCCGCCGTGCCGGCAGCACGCCCGCTGATGGTCACGGTGTTGGCGCTGGTGAAGCTGTAGGAGAGGCCTGTGCCCGCGAGAAGGCGCGAAAGCGCCTGTTCGCGGGTGTAACTGCCTGATAGGGCAGGGCTGGTCCGGTTGGCGACCAGGGACGAGGCGAACAGCAACCGCAACCCGGCTTGATCGGCAAAGCGAGTGAGCGCCGGGCCCAGGTCCTGCTGGCGGATGTCGAGGCGAATACTGCCCTGCTGTGACGTTTGCGCATAGGCGGTGCCGCCGCACCATGCCGACGCCAGCACCATGCCGATCGATACCGACCCCAAAAGTGCGATCCTGGTGAGGCCGCCAAAGCCGCACCCCTTGTTATGTCCCGATCTTCTGCCGTCCATCAATCCCGCCCCGCTGACCAAAGGGGGGAGGGCAGGCGTTTCCTGAAAACATCTGCCAGACCCCCATATCTCCAGGACGAAACGAACCCGGCGATCTTGCACCGCGCCGGCAGAAAAATTTCGGAGTGCTCCCGGAAGCGGGGCGCGGAACCATGTCGCAAGCGCTCGACGGGCGGCGACTTCAGTGCAGGATGGTGACGAAGGGCAGCCGCGTCACCTTGACGGGGAGCGTCGCCTCAATGGTGGAGAGCACGGATTCCGGGTCGGCAAGCTCGAACACCCCGGTCACTTCCAGCGACTGCAGGCGGGCGCTGGTGATCACGATCCTGCCGCGGCGCTGACGCTCGATTTCGACCACGACATCGCTCAGCGGCCTCTGGTTGAAGATGAGCTTGCCCCTGCGCCAGGCTGTCTCGGATTCGGCATCGACGGGTTCGGCTGCGGAGGGCTGCCGGCCTGTTCCATAGCGCACTCGCTGATCGGCTGCCGCGAGCACGCCTGTGCCGGGTTGGGCGCCAGCCGTCACGTCCACTTGTCCCTCCACCACGGTAACGACCACTTCCTGCGAACGGATGTCGACGTCGAACACCGTGCCCACGGCCCGGGCAAGGCCGCCATCGGCCGCCACCACGAAGGGCCGTCCGGTGTCCGGCCTGACCTGAAACAGCGCCTGGCCCGCGAGCAGTTCCAGGTGCCGCTGGGCGGCATCGAAGGAGACGTTCAGCGCGGTGTCGCCGTTGAGAAGGGCGGTGGAGCCGTCCGGCAGGGTTATCGTCGCGCGCTCTCCCGCACCGGTGCTGTGGTCGGCGAACAGATGCGGGCGCAGAAGGCTGGAGCCGGCGACGGCCAATCCGCCGATCGCCACCCCGCCAAGCACGGCCCGTCTCGTCAATTTGGCGCGAGCATTGCGCTGGACCTTGTCTCCGGCAAGGCCGATGCCATGCCAGATCGTCTCGGCCTCGCGGGCAGCCAGTTCATGTTCGCGGCTCTGCCTGCGCCAGGCCGCGAAAGCCTCATGGTCGGCTTTGCCAGCCTGGCCGGAATGGAGCCTGACCAGCCAGTCGATGGCCGCGTCGCTGAGTGCGAGATCGGCCTGCTGCCTCTCTTGGCCTGGTTCCGTCTGTCTGGTCGGCGTTCTCGTCACCATCCGCTCCCGGCAATCTATACGCGCTCGGCCGAGAGGTCAGGCGATGGCGCGGAAATGGTCGCGGCAATGTCGTAGCGCCTGGGCGAGGTAGCGTGCCACCATGCTTTCGGAAACGCCGAGTCGCTTTGCGATGTCCCGATGGGAAAGGCCGTCGCAGCGATTCAGCAACAAGGCCGTGCGTGGCTTGGCTGCGAGTTTGGCCAGGCCGATGGCCAGGAAACGCAATTGGTCGCAATCGATCGTGATCGTCTCTGGTGACGGTGCGCTGTCGGCGACCGCCTGGAGAATGGCTTCGTCGCTGAGGCAACGGGCCGAATGCCGACGATCCTTGCGGGCGAGATCGATGGCGATGTTGCCGGCGATGCGTAGCAGGAAAGCCTGCTGGTCCTGAATGGGGCCTCGCGTTCCCTTCATGTCCGCCAGCCGAAGCCAGGTTTCCTGGACGGCCTCCTCCGCGAGATCGTGCGAGCCACTGCGTTTGCGCAGCAGGCTGCGCAGCGTCTTCCATTGGCGCAGATAGAGCGACATCAGGTCGTCACGGGCATCGGTCGTGGTGAACGTCGTCATCGGCGTGGCATCGGAAATGGAAACGAAGTCGCGCTTCGGGAGGGCGATGCGCGTCAACTCAATGCAGGACCTGATATCCCATCAATAATTTCCCTGCAACATCAATAGTTTAGATGGATTCTAAGGGGCGCGGAAAACCGGTGCCGTCCGGTGGGATGTGCGGTTATAGTGCGAGAGGGGCCGGCATCCAGCCGGTGGGACATGCTCTCGAGCGGGAAAAACTGCGTCTTACTAAAGAGTAATCCGGCGGAAAAAGAGCCGTAATGTTGGTCAGGGCATTGTCACCGGCAACGGCGCTGAATGGGGGCGCTGAAGCAAAGGCGACCGGTCTATCCCTACGGAAGGCCGTGTCATTATGGAGCCTATCACGATGAATTCATCCGATCATGACATGAAGCCGAAGGCCGGTATCCTCGCCCGCCGCCGCACGCGCCTGATGGCTGCCGTGTTCGGCCTTGGCGTCGCCGGCGCGGTTGCCGGCAACTTCGTGGTCATGCCATCCGTCACGCCCGCTTTCGCGCAGACCCAGAGCCAAGCCGTTCAATCTGGCGTCGCGCAGCCGGGCTTTGCCGATATCGTGCAGAAGGTGCGGCCGGCAGTGGTTTCCATCAAGGTCAAGACCGAAACCAATGCCAGCGCTTCCGACGACGACAATGACGGTGCGCCGGCCAATCCGTTCGAGTTCTTCTTCAACGGGCCCGGTGGCGGCAACATGCAGCCCGGCCGGCCTCGCAAGCAGTTCGGCATGGCGCTGGGCTCCGGTTTCTTCATCTCGGCTGACGGCTATGTCGTGACCAACAACCATGTCGTCGACCATGCCAAGGAAGTCGATGTCGTCACCGATGGCGGCAAGACCTATACGGCCAAGGTGATCGGCGTCGATCCGAAGACCGACCTCGCCTTGCTGAAGGTCCAGGACGATGCGGGCAAGTTCCCCTTTGTCGAACTCGAACTGCAGAACGAACCGCGCGTGGGCGATTGGGTCCTGGCTGTCGGCAATCCCTACGGCCTGGGCGGTACCGTGACGGCGGGCATCGTGTCGGCGCGTGGCCGCGATCTCAACAACTCGACCTATAACGACTTCCTGCAGATCGACGCTCCGGTCAATCGCGGCAATTCGGGCGGGCCGACCTTCGACCTCTCCGGCCGCGTCATCGGCGTGAACACGGCGATCTACTCGCCGTCCGGTGGCTCGATCGGCATCGGCTTTGCCATTCCCGCCGAGACGGTTTCGCGCGTGGTCTCGCAGCTCAAGGCCGATGGCCAGGTGACGCGTGGCTATATCGGCGTGCAGATCCAGCCGGTCACCCAGGATATCGCCGACTCCATCGGCCTGAAGAAGGCTTCGGGTGCCCTGATCGCCGACGTCACCAAGAACGGTCCTGCCGCCAAGGCCGGCCTGCAGTCGGGTGATGCCATCACCGCCGTCAACGGCAAGGAAGTCGGCGATTCCCGCGAGCTTGCCCGTGCCATCGCCGATGTGAAGCCCGGCGAGACCGCCGACCTGACCGTCTGGCGCGACGGCAAGGAGCAGAGCGTCAAGGTCGAGACCAGCAAACTGCCGGGCGACAAGCAGCTGGCCGATGCGCGCTCGCAGCAGGATGACGACACCGGCGGCAAGAGCTCGCTCGCCAGCCTGGGCGTCGAACTGGCGCCGGCTGCTGCCGTTGCCGGTGCCGGCAAGGCCGGTGTGGTCGTGACCGATGTCGATCCGGGCAGCCCCGCCGCCGAATCGCTGCGCCCGGGCGACGTCATCCTCGACATTGCCGGCAAGCCGGTGAGCAATGTGCGCGAGGTTCGCGAGATCCTTTCGAGCGCCAAGGCCGACTCCAAGCGCACCGTGCTGCTGCGCGTGAAGAACAATGACGGCCTGCACTTCGTCGCCCTGCCGATCGGCAAGGCCTGATCCGAGCTGAGACGCCGATGCGGCTGCCCGTCACGGGCGGCCGTGACGGCACCTTGGCTCGAATCCATGTCCCCCCACCCCGTTCGCTCTGGTCGGAGCAGATCGGGATGGGGGGTGCATTCTTGAAAACACCGTGTGAATGCTGCGGGCGCGGATCATTGCGCCCCTATGAGGTGACCTCGAAATGTGGCAAAGCTCGTCTCAGACGCCTTCAACTCGAAATCTGAATGAGTCTGAAACCAAAATGCGTATTCTGATCGTCGAGGACGACCGCGACGCAGCCGCCTACCTGGTCAAGGCCTTCTCGGAAGCGGGACATGTTGCCGACCATGCTGCCGATGGCTTGAGCGGCTATGCCATGGCCAAGGACGGTCCCTATGACGTGCTGATCGTCGATCGCATGCTGCCCAAACTCGATGGCCTTTCGATGATCTCCCGCCTGCGCCTCGAAGGCACGCAGACGCCAGCCCTGATCCTGTCCGCACTGGGCGAGGTCGATGACAGGGTCAAGGGCCTGCGCGCCGGGGGCGACGACTATCTGCCCAAGCCCTATGCCTTCTCCGAGCTCCTGGCTCGGGTCGAGGTCCTGTCGCGCCGGCGTCCCGGCAAGGGCGAGGAAACGGTCTATCGGGTCGGGGATCTCGAACTCGACCGCCTGTCCCATGTGGTCAAGCGGGCCGGGGAAGAGATCGACCTTCAGCCGCGCGAATTCCGGCTGCTCGAATATCTCATGAAGAATGCCGGCCAGGTGGTGACGCGCACCATGCTGCTCGAGCATGTCTGGGACTATCATTTCGATCCCGGCACCAATGTCATCGACGTCCATGTCTCGCGCCTGCGCTCCAAGCTCGACAAGGGCTTCGAGAAGCCGCTGCTGCACACCATTCGCGGGGCGGGCTACATGATCCGCGACAGTGCGAAATAAGCCATCCCGGCAGGATTCCACCGCGTGAAGATGAGGAGCACTGCGTCGGGGGCGGAATCGGAAAGACTGGCTGTGACCGGACTGCGGAAACTCATCCGAACCACGGCCTTCAAGCTGATGGCCGCCTATCTGCTGGTGTTCACGCTGTTCGCGGCTTCGCTGCTGGGCTATTTCTTCTGGAATGCCCAGCGCCTCCTCGGCTCGCAGATCAGCAATTCCATCAATGCCGAGATCAACAGCCTCAGTGACGAATATGCCCAGGGCGGCGTGATGCTGCTGGCCTCGACCATCGAGGCCCGCACCCGCCGGCCGGGATCGCTGCTCTATCTGCTCACCACGCCGCAGGGGGAGGCGCTCGTCGGCAATGTCAGCGAACTGCCCGACGGCGTCCTCGACAAGCCAGGCCTCAGCAATATTCCCTATCGTCGCGACGATGGCGGCAAGGCCGGTCCGCGCACGGCGCTGGTACGGGTTTTTGCCCTGCAGGATGGCTACAAGCTCCTCGTCGGCGTCGATCTCGACGAGCAGAGCCGCGTGCGTGCGATCATGTTCAATGCGGCGCTGTGGTCGGTCGGCTTGATCATGTTGCTCGGCGTGGCCGGCGGCTGGTTCGTGGCGCGGCGCGTGCTGCATCGCCTCGACGACATCAATGCCACCAGCCGCTCCATCATCGACGGGGACCTCACCCGCCGCCTCAAGGTCGCCGGCACGGATGACGAATTCGACAGGCTGGCCTCGACGACCAATGCCATGCTGGATCGCATCCAGGAGCTGATGGCGGGCCTCAAGGAGGTTTCCGACAACATCGCCCATGATCTCAAGACCCCGTTGACGCGCCTGCGCAATCACGCCGAGGAGGCGTTGCGAACGGCGAAGGACGAGGATGCCTATCGCGCTGCGCTCGATCGCACCATCGAGGAGTCGGACGGGTTGATCGGCACCTTCAACGCTCTCCTGATGATCGCGCGGGCGGAAGGCGGCCGTATCGACGGGGCGCTCAGCGAGTTCGATGTCGCCGAGGCCGTGCATGCAGTGGCGGAGCTCTACGAACCCGTTGCCGAGGAGAGCGGTGCCAGGATCGTGGTGGCGGCGCAATCGCCCTTGGCGCTGCACGGCAACCGCGAGCTGGTCAGCCAGGCTTTGGCCAATCTCATCGACAACGCCCTCAAATACAGCCCCAAGGAGGAGGGCGGACCGGCTGGCGACGTGACGATTGCAGCCGAGAAACGCGACGGGCGCGTCATTCTCAGCGTGGCCGATCATGGCGCCGGCATTCCGCAGGCCGACCGGCAGAGGGTGCTGGAACGCTTCGTCCGGCTGGAATCGAGCCGCACGCGCCCGGGCTCCGGCCTTGGCCTGGCGCTCGTCTCCGCCATGGTGAAGCTGCATGGCGGCACAATCCGCTTGGAAGACAACCAGCCGGGTCTACGTGTGGTGCTGGAATTGCCCGACAAGCCCGCCGAGGAGCCGGTGCCGTCCAAGCTCGCCCTGCGCCGCCCGGGCTTGCGCGTTCGCTCCTGAACCGGACACTTGCTCGAGAGCATGCTACGTCGTAGCGACGGCATTCGAAGTCAGCCATTTGCGCATGCGAATTGTTTGAACCAATGCTATCGCCAAGGAACGACAAGAAGAGCGTGAAAGCAGGGTGAGGCGGCGGCATGATTCCCATTGAAGACAAACGTCGTGTCAAATCCCGCTTCGCCGATCTGACGGACGTATTGGATCCGGCCGCCCAACCGACCGTCGCAACGGCGCTGGAGGGCGGGCAGGGCCATGCCGTGCTGGCCGGGCTTGCCACCGCCTCACCCTTCCTGTGGGGGCTGGCCCTAGCCGATTCCGCCCGCCTGGAGCGCATCCTGGCAGGAGCGCCAGGGGCGGTGCTCGAAGAGGCGATCGCACGTGCCAAGGCTCAATGCAGCGCCGCGGCCGATATCGCCGAGGCCATGAGGGCCCTGCGCCTGCTCAAGCAGGAGGCAGCCTTGCTGATCGGCATTGCCGATCTCGGCTGCGTCTGGCGGCTTGCCGAGGTCACGGCGGCCCTGACGCGCGTGGCCGACGAAAGCGCGACGCTGGCCTTGCGTTTCCTGCTGCGGGAGGCCGCCGCCGCAGGTCGTTTCCTGCCGTCCGATCCTGAAAATCCGGACCGGGATTGCGGCCTGGTGGCATTGGCGATGGGCAAGCAGGGCGCGTTCGAACTGAATTATTCATCCGATATCGACCTGATCGTCCTCTACGATCCGGAAACGGCGCCCTTGCGCGACGGGCTGGAGCCGGCGCCTTTCTTCGTGCGGCTGACACAGGGGCTGGTCAAATTGTTGTCCGAGCGCACGGCCGATGGCTATGTCTTCCGGGTCGACCTGCGTCTGCGGCCCGATCCGGGAGCCACCGCGATCGCGATCTCGCTTCCTGCCGCCTATGGCTATTATGAAAGCGTCGGGCAGAACTGGGAACGGGCGGCGATGATCAAGGCGCGACCCTGCGCCGGTGACATCGCGCTGGGCGAGCGTTTCCTGGCCGGGCTGGTGCCCTTCATCTGGCGGCGGCACCTCGACTATGCCGCCATCGCCGACGTCCATGCCATGAAGCGGCAGATCCATGCCCACAAGGGCCATGAAGCCATTGCCGTTGCCGGGCACAATCTCAAGCTCGGGCGCGGCGGCATCCGCGAGATCGAGTTCTTCGTGCAGACCCAGCAGCTGATTGCCGGTGGCCGCAATCCCGACCTGCGCGGGCGCGGCACCATCGCCATGCTCGCCGCCCTGCAGGAAGCCGGCTGGATCACGCCGGAGGCGCGTGACCAATTGACCGAGGCCTACGACTTCCTGCGCGGGT
This sequence comes from Labrys sp. E2SS-1L, assembly GCF_057073705.1. Taxonomy (NCBI): domain Bacteria; kingdom Pseudomonadati; phylum Pseudomonadota; class Alphaproteobacteria; order Hyphomicrobiales; family Xanthobacteraceae; genus Labrys; species Labrys sp. E2SS-1L. The sequence goes on from NZ_CP172712.1 coordinate 2,590,615, forward strand.
TGGAGCATCGCCTCCAGATGATGGCGGACGAGCAGACCCACAGCCTGCCGGCGGAGAAGCAGGTACTCCTGGAATTTGCCCGCTTTGCCGGCTACGCCGATGTGGAAGCCCTGTCCAAGGCGCTGATCGCTCGCCTGGAGACCGTGCAGCAGCATTATGCCCGCCTTTTCGAGGCCTCGGCGCCGCTCGCCAGCGATGTCGGCAGCTTGGTCTTCACCGGCAAGGAGAACGATCCGGAGACACTGAAGACCTTGGAGCGCCTGGGCTATGCCTCGCCTTCGCAGGTGGCGGAGATGATCCGCGGCTGGCATCACGGACGTTACCCCGCCATGCGCTCGGCCAAGGCACGCGAGGATCTCACCGAACTCACGCCCGCTCTGCTGCAGGCGTTGGCTAAGGAGGGGCGTCCCGACAAGGCCTTGTTCGTGTTCGACGGGCTGCTTGCCCGCATGCCCTCGGGTTACCAGCTCTTTTCGATCCTGCGCAACAACGCCAAGCTGTTTTCGGTGCTCGCGCGCGTGCTCGGCGTGGCGCCACGCCTGGCCGAAGTGCTGGTGCGGCGCCCGCATGCGCTGGACGGCCTGCTCGACCATGGTGCCGAGGGTGGTGATGCTCAGGCCTGGATCGATTCGCGCCTCGCCGGTGCGCTCGCGACGGGCGAGAGCTATGAGGACAAACTCGACCTGGTGCGCATTTTCGTGCGCGAGCGCATTTTTGTGCTCGGCGCCCGCCTGCTTTCCGGAGAACTCGATCCCCTGCTGGTCGGCGAGCAGATCACCGCCCTGGCGCAGGCCGTGGTCAGGGCCTTGCTCGATCTCGTCATCGCCGAACTGAAGCAGGCCCATGGCAGCCCGCCCGGTGCCCGCGTCGGCATCCTTGCCATGGGCAAGTTCGGCGGGGGGGAATTGACCTCTTCCTCCGACCTCGACCTGATCGTGCTCTACGACCATGATCCCGATGCCATTGAAACTGATGGACCCCGCGCGATCGCCCCGTCCGTCTGGTTCGCCCGGCTGACGCAGAGGCTGATCGCCGCCCTCTCGGCCCCCACGGGAGAGGGAACGGCCTTTTCCGTCGACATGCGGCTGCGCCCCTCCGGGCAGAAGGGGCCGGTCGCCATCCATATCGACGGGTTCAGGGAATACCAGCTCAAGGAAGCCTGGACCTGGGAGCATATGGCGATGACGCGAGCGCGCATCGTCGCGGGTGACGCCGAGTTCGGTCGCCTGATCGAGGAGACCATCGCCGGGATCCTCGCCGTCGAGCGCGAGCCGCGCAAGATCCTCAAGGACGTCGCGGAAATGCGGGCCCTGCTCGAAAGCGAGAAGGGCGGGCGCGGGCCGTGGGACCTCAAGAATGCCCGGGGCGGCCTGGTCGATATCGAATTCATCGCCCAGACCCTGCAGCTCCTGCATGCGGCCACCCATCCGGCCATGCTCGATGCCAATACCGGCCGTGCCCTCGACAAGGCCCTGGACGCCAGCGTGCTGGCCAAGACGGCGCATCGGCGCCTCATCGAGGCCTGGCGGCTCTACACCGCTCTCTCCCAGGTGATCCGTTTTTGTGTCGGCGGTAATCTCGATCCCGACAAGACATCCGAGACGGGCAAGATCCTGCTCAGCCGCGTGGCCGAATGCAGTGATTTCGACGAACTCAACGCCGTCATCGGCGTGATGCAGGCGCAGGTGCGGGACATTTTCAAGCAGGTCGTCGGCGGGAAATAAGCCCGCGCGGCGATGCGGCCCGTTCATCCCTGGTCTCCCTTCGAGCGGGCTCGATTTTGCCGCTCGGACGTGGAAGAATGATTGCGATCACCGCTTCCCGACGGGAGGCTTCATTGGGAGTTTTCTGCCAATGAGCGACACCGACCTTCGCCCTCGCACCAAGGCCAGAACCAGGACCCAGCGGCCGCAGCTGCACAAGGTCATCCTGGTCAATGACGACTACACACCCCGGGAGTTCGTGGTGGTGGTGCTCAAGGCCGAATTCCGGATGAACGAGTCACAGGCCTACCGCGTTATGCTTACCGCCCATCAAAGAGGCGTCTGCGTGGTGGCCGTGTTCGCGCGCGACATTGCCGAGACGAAGGCGACCCGGGCGACGGATATGGCGCGCAGCCAGGGCTATCCCCTGTTGTTCACGACGGAGCCGGAAGAATGAGCACGCCCCGCACGACACAGTCCTACGATGCCGAGATCGCGATCATCCGCGAAAACATCCGTCAGTTGATGGAGCAGGCGGCGGCATCTTCCGGGGCCGCGAATGAGGACCTTCTGGCCGACCGCATCGCGGCCCAGGAGGCGCGGCTGGCGGCGCTGCAGCAGCAGATGGATGGGGCGCGTGGCGCCGATGAAGGAGGCAAGAGCCGAACCTGATCCCCTCGCCAAGCCGACGCCGGCAGGTTCCATCGCGCGGCGGTGTCAGTGCAACAGCGCTGCCGATGCCGCGCGTCTTGGCGTGGGCCGCATCAGGAGCGGCGTGGTCGGTTGAGCCGACGAACGCGTGGCTTCGACCGGCAGCACCACCATGACGACGGTGCCGACGCCCACGGCGGAGCGGATGCGGATCGAGCCGCCATGCAGCTCCGCCAGGGATTTGGCGATGGAAAGGCCGAGGCCCGAGCCCTTGTGCGTCTTGGTGAACTGGGTCTGGACCTGCTCGAAGGGGCGACCGAGCTTGCCGATTGCTTCCGCCGGAATGCCGATGCCTGAATCCTCGACATAGAGGGCGACCCGGCTGCCGTGCCGGCGGATGCGAACGCCGATCCTGCCGCCCTCCGGCGTGAACTTGATGGCGTTGGAGAGAAGGTTGTTCATGATCAGGCGCAGGGCGCGGCGATCGGCCTGCAGGTTCACGCCATTGCTCCAGGAGGGGTGGAGGCTGAGCTTCTTGGCGTCCGTCTCCGGCCGGAGCGAGCGCAGCAGGTCGCCGAGCAGTCGGTCGACCGCCACGAGTTCGCGCTGCAGCGTGACCTCGCCCGCCTCGATCTTCGACATTTCGAGGATGTCGTCCACGAAGTTCAGGAGATAGCGTCCGCTGTCGTTGATGTCCTTGCAATAGCCGACATAGCGCGGCTGGCCGAGCGCGCCGAAGGTGCCGTTCTCCATCAATTCGGAAAAGCCGATGATGGCGTTGAGCGGGGTGCGAAGCTCATGGCTCATATTGGCGAGGAATTCCGACTTGGCCCGGTTGGCGGACTCGGCCTTGATCTTTTCCTCGGCATATTTCTCAGCCAGCTCGGCCAATTCCTGGGTCTGGCGCTCGAGTACCTGGCGGGAGCGCTTGAGGTCGGCGATCATGCCGATCAGGCTGCGCTCGCTGTCCATCAGCCGGGTCTGCTGTTCCTTCAGCGAGGTGATGTCGGTACCGACGGAGACATAGCCGCCATCCTTGGTGCGCCGCTCGTTGATGGTGAGCCAGCGACCGTCCTGGAGCTGGGCCTCGAAGGTGCGCGCGCCCCGCTCGATCGGCGCGTTGGCGGACATGTTGGTGCGCACCACGGGCTGGGAGCCGGCCTCGACGATAGCACTGTAATGGGTGCCGGGACGTACCAGGCCGTCCGGCAGGTTGTGCAGTGCCTGGAACTTGGAATTGCAGATTACCAGGCGATTGCCGGCGTCCCACAGGACGAAGGCTTCCGAGATGGTTTCGACGGCGTCGCGCAGGCGCAGGTCCGCCCGCTTGGTGTGCTCGGCGAAGCGCCGCTCCTCGGTTTCGTCGACGACGATGCCGATCAGGCGCTTGTTGCCCTGCGGGCCATAGACCAGCTCGCCGCGTACGCGCACATAGATCCATTCGCCATTGGCGCAGCGCATGCGGAAGCGCCGGTCGATCGCGAGTGGCGGATCCTTGGCCAGCAGTTCGGCGGAAAGGGTGCGCAAGCCGCCATCGTCGATATGAATGAGCCGGTCGATGTCGCTGTGGACCAGAAGGTCGTCCTGCGGCTCGTAGCCGAGCAGATGGAACATCGAATCCGACCAGAACACCCGCCCCGCTTCGAGATCCCAGTCCCACAGGCCCGAGCGTCCACGGCTGAGCGCGGTTTCCAGCCGGTTGCGCACATTGTTGTAGATGTCGTCGGCCCGGCGGGCCCGGGAGGCCTGCCAATAATAGGCAAAGCCCAGGATCAGCAGCACGCCGCCGGTGGTGGTGGTGAAGACGAGCAGCCGGCCGCTCAGGGCGTACCAGCCTTCCAGGATATCGTCGATCGGCCTGGCGGCGACGATGCGCAGGCTCTCGCTGGTGCCGATGGAGGCGAGCATGGCGGTGCCGCCGACCGTGACGGTCAACTGGCCGCTGACGCGGTCCCCGATCGCGCCGATCAGGCCGGCGACGTCGCCATTGTCGTTGAGCAGGCGGCCATGCGGCGTGATCACCGCAAGCAGGGTGTGCTCGGGCGCCGTGATCGCGGCACGGGTCGGCACGCGGCCGCTCTGGGCGACGATCGCACTCAGTTGCGCCGCGGCGGCCGAGACGATGAGATCGAGGTTGCGGCCGGCATCCTGCATGGCTTGCTGGCGGCTGTCCCGGGCCTGGATGAAGGAGGCGAGGGCGATGACGGCAAGGAAGGCGATGATCAGCAAGGGCACGGCCTTGCGCAGGATCGGTTCAAGCCCGATCAGTCGCCGATAGGTTGGGCAGACCAGTGTCTTGGCAAGGCCCCGGATGCCCGGCGCGCGCAAAGACGCATGTGTCGCGTTTGCACGCGCCATTGCTTAGCCCTTCCAAGCCTTATCTGAGAATTTGCGACAGGGCAGGTGGTCATCACCGCCCCCGAATCGATAAAGCTATAAGAATCAACCTTCACGTGATTTGTCTAGAGTCGCCGTGAACACTTTTTTAATTATTTGTGTCCGTTTGCGGCTGAAAAGCGAAGAATTCGTGCCCGATTCAAGACAAAATCTTGATGCTTTGGCTACATGTATGGAGCTGAAAACTCACCACCACAAGATCTGGTGGCATGGGGCTGCTTTCCTTGGAATGCAGCCTATGAATGCTTCCCTAGAGGCACCAGTACTCTCGATTGCAACGGTCAGCCGGCGCCGAGCCGACCGCATAGTTGCAAAGGCTGCTTCATGCAAGCGATCTTTGCGCGATGTCAGCAACGTCGCGCGATAGTCCCGGACGCCTGGCGATGTCGCGCAATGTTGCCGCCGCCAAGGTGCGCCTGCCTTGTTCGAGCGAGCGCCAGGTCTTGAACGCGACCAGCAGCCGGGCCGCCAGTTGCGGGTTCTTCGGGTCGATCGCCAGGATGATATCGGCGACGAAGCGATAACCCTCGCCGTCGGCGCGGTTGAACTGCGTCTGGTTGGCGGAACAGAAGGTGCCGATCAAGGCTCTGACGCGGTTGGGATTGTGCAGGGAGAAGGCGGGGTCATGCATGAGTTCCTTGACACGATCCAGCGTCGCCTCGAGCGGCAGCATCGCCTGCACGCCCATCCATTTGTCGATGACCAGTGGATCATTGTCGTAACGTTCGCGGAAATTGTGCAAGGCCCGTTCGCCGGCCGGCGTAGCGGACAGGGCCAGCGTGGCCAGCGCTGCCATTTCATCGGTCATGTTGTCGGCCTTGTCGAACTGCGCGGCGGCAGCATCCAGCGCTTGGGGCGTGCCGCCAGCGCAGACCAGGTCGAGTGCGCCGTTGCGCAGGGAACGTCGCCCGGCATCGGCGGCCTGGGGCGAGTACGGGCCCGCCACCGTCATGTTCTCGATGGTCCGCAGCAAGTCCGCCTGCAGGTCCCGGGCCAAGGTCCGCCGCAGGATCGAGCGGGCCTGGTAGACGGCCTGGGGATCGACGTCATTGCCGATCTCGCGGGCGATGTCAGTCTCGCTGGGCAAGGCGAGGGAAAGCGCGGTGAAGGCGGGATCGGCGGCTCCCCCGGCAAGGAGGCCACGGACAGCCGCGATGAAACGCGGGTCGACCGGCGTCGTCGGGTCCTTGACCAGGCGCAGCAGCAGCTTGAGCGCGTAGCTCTGGGAGGCCTGCCAGCGATTGAAGGGGTCGCTGTCGGCCTTGAGCAGGGTGAGCAGGGCTTCCTCGTCAAGCGCGACCGTGAGCTTGACCGGTGCCGAGAAGCCACGCAGCAGCGAGGGGACGGGCGCATGGCGTACATTGCCGAACACGTAATTGCGCTCGGATTCGGCCAGGGCCACCAGACCATCGAAAGGCTTGCCGTCGAGCGTGACGGGAAGATCGCCGTCCTCGCCGACCAGGCCGAGGCGGATCGGGAACAGCATGGGCTGCTTGTTGGGCTGGCCCGGCGTCGGCGGCAGGATCTGCTTCAGGCTGAGGTGGTAGGTGCCGGCCTCTTCGTCCCACTGCCCCTCGGCGCGGATCTCCGGCGTGCCCGACTGCCTGTACCAGAGCATGAACTGGCCGAGGTCGCGCCGGCTTGCCTCAGCGAAGCAGGTCAGGAAATCCTCGATGGTGACCGCTTCCCCGTCATGGCGCTGGAAATAGAGATCCATGCCGGCGGCGAAAGCCTCGTCGCCGATCAGGGTCTTGAGCATGCGCACGACCTCTGCGCCCTTCTCATAGACCGTGGCGGTGTAGAAGTTGTTGATCTCGTTGTAGATTTCAGGACGGACGGGATGGGCGAGCGGTCCGCCGTCCTCGGAGAATTGCTGGCTGCGCAGGAGCTTGACGTCATTGATGCGCTTGACGGGGCGCGAGCGCTGATCGGAGGAGAATTCCTGGTCGCGGAAGACCGTCAGGCCCTCCTTCAGGCAGAGCTGGAACCAGTCGCGGCAGGTGATGCGGTTGCCGGTCCAGTTGTGGAAATATTCATGCGCGATGATCGCCTCGACGGCGGCGAAGTCGCTGTCGGTGGCTGTTTGGGGCAGGGCCAGCACATATTTGTCGTTGAAGATGTTGAGGCCCTTGTTCTCCATGGCGCCCATGTTGAAATCGGACACGGCGACGATCATGAAGATGTCGAGATCATATTCGCGGCCAAAGGCTTGCTCGTCCCAGCGCATGGAGCGCTTGAGGGCGTCCATGGCATAGGCGCAGCGGTCTTCCTTGCCGTGCTCGACATAGATCTCCAGGCGCACCTCCCGCCCCGAGCGGGTGGTGAAGCTGTCGGCCACCATGGCGAGATCGCCCGCAACCATGGCGAAGAGGTAGGAGGGCTTGGGGAAGGGATCATGCCAGACGGCATAGTGCCTGCCGTCTGCTAAGGATCCGTGCTCGGTGCGGTTGCCATTGGCGAGCAGCACCGGTGCTTCCTGGAACGAAGCTTCGATCCTGGTGGTGTAGACCGACAGCACATCCGGCCTGTCCAGGAAATAGGTGATGCGCCGGAAGCCCTCGGCCTCGCATTGGGTGCAATAGGCCGAGTTGGAGCGGTAAAGCCCCATCAGCTGTGTATTGGCGGAAGGATCCAGGCGCGTCTCGATGGCCAAGGTGAAGGGCTCGGCGGGCGGCTGGTGCAGGCTGAAGCCATGGGGCGAGACCGAATAGGCATCCGATGGCAGCGACACGCCGTCGAGCCACGCCTCCACGAAGACGAGGCCGTCGCCGTCGAGCTTCAAGGCGCCTTGCCCAGCGCTGTGGGGATTGCGCCGCAAAGTCAGGGTAGAAACGATACGGGTCTGCGTCCGCTCGAGCCGGATGTCGAGATGCACCGTGTCGATCAGGAAAGCGGGCACCCGGTAGTCGGCGAGGCGAACGGGTTCCAGGGCAGCTGCTGTCATAGGGGCTTCATTCCGGCGGGGACAATCTGAATCGTCTGGTGCCGGCCATCATGGCGGATGTCCGGCCCGCGCCGCAACCCAGGCATTTCCGCATGGTGCGATATGATCCTCCGCGATGCCGGGGCAATGCCGTGCCGGCATGTTCTCCTGGGCGAAGGGCCGATCGGATTTTCTCGAAATTCCCCTAACCGACCAGCGCCAGGATGGCCTTCGCCATGTCCGGGGCGCGATGACGCAACGGCCCCTGGAGCCGGCCATAGAGGGTGAAGATCGCGGGCTGGGCGACGATGCCCAGCGCCATCGCGGTCAGGAGGTCGGTGTCGTGCTCGCGGATCTCCCGCCTTTGCATGGCGCCGGCGAAGATCGAGTGCACGGCCTCCACCACGTTCTTGCCGGCTTCGTGGGGAACCTCGGCCAGATGGGCGTGCTGGGAGAGCAGCAGGAAGGTGAACAGGGCGCGGTCTTCGTCGAAAAGGTCGCAGAAGACCTCGACGATCCGCGTGATCTTGGTGTCGAACCGGTCATGGGCCTGGTCCGCCGCCAGGATGTCGCCGGCAAGCCTGGCATAGCCATCCAGGAAGAGGGAACGCGACAACGCGTCCTTGGACGGGAAGTGGCGGTAGAGGGCAGCCTCCGCCACGCCCACGGCACCGGCGATGTCGCGGATCGAGGTCCCTGCCACGCCTTTCTGGGCAAACAGGCGCAAGGCCTCCGTCACGATCTTGGCGCGCGTCTTCGATCCGTCACGCATGATTCCCGCCCGTTTCGTCGTGGGCGGCCCTGGCCGAAGGCGGCGCTTCTGCTTCGGCGGCCAGCCTGGACTCGCCGGCGGGGCGACCCGGTGCGGCGAGCGGGGCAGGCGGAGGGCGATGGGCTTCCGGCTCGGCACCATTGCCCTGCGCGGGCGAAGCCGCGGAGGGCTTGGGCGGCTCGGGCAAGCCCGGCAGCGGGGCCGGTGGGCTGGCCTTTGCTTCGGCGGCGCCGGCATTGGCCTGACGCTCCTTCAGCATCTTGTTGAGGCCGACATAATCGGTCTTGCCGGTGCCCATCACCGGCATGGCGTCGATGATCATGATCTCCGAGGGGATCATCAGCTCGGCGGCATGCTTGTAGCGCAGATGTGCGATCACGTCGGCGCGGCTGGCCTGCTTGTGAGGCGTGATCAGCACCAGGCGCTCGCCCTTGCGCGGGTCGGGGGTAGCGAGCACGGCCACCGGGCTCTCAGGCCAGAGATCGGCAAGCATCGCCTCGACGGCTGCGAGCGACACCATCTCCCCACCGATCTTGGCGAAGCGCTTGGCCCGGCCCTTGATGGCGATGAAGCCTTGCGGATCGATGGTGACGATGTCGCCGGTGTCGTACCAGCCTTCCTCGGGTGCGGCGATCTCGCCGGGCTGATCGGCCTTGAGATAGCCGAGCATCACATTGGGGCCACGCACATGCAGGCGGCCGCCTTCCTCGATGCCCGGAATGTCCTCCAGTCGCGTCTCCATGTCGGGCAGAGCCCGGCCGACGGTGCCGTTCTTGTTGAACATCGGCGTGTTCAGCGCCAGCACCGGCGAGGTCTCGGTGACACCGTAGCCTTCCAGGATGCGCAGGCCGAACTTCTCGTTATAGGCCCGCCGGGTCTCCACCTTCACCGGTTCGGCGCCGGCCACGACATAGCGCAGCGAGCGGAAGTCGTAGGGATTGGCCATCTTGGCATAGCCGGCGAGGAAGGTGTCGGTGCCGAACAATGCGGTGGCGTTGGTGCCGTAGATCAGTTCGGGGATGATGCGGTAGTGCAGCGGCGTCGGGTAGAGGTAGAGCCTGACGCCGTTGACGAGCGGCAGGATCATGCCGCCGGTCAGGCCGAAGGAATGGAAGACCGGCAGCACGTTGAAGACGATGTCGCCGGGGCCGAAGTCGATGCGGGCACCGACCTGCGCGATGTTGGAGAGGATGTTGCTGTGCGACAGCACCACGCCCTTCGGCGCGCCCTCCGAGCCCGAGGTGAACAGGACGGCGGCGGGGGCACCCGGCGCGGGCCTGGCATGGGCGCGCCCGGCGCCGAGGAGGCCCCTCAGCTTGTCGGCGGTGCCGACCTCGGCGCGCACATCCTCCAGCCAGACGAAGCGCACATGCTCTTCCATCGCGGCCACGACATCGCCGAGCCGGCCTTTCTCCACGAAGGCGCGGGACGACAGCACCGTCTTCACCTGCGCTGTCTTGCAGGCCGAGATCAGATTGGCCTGTCCGGCGGAGAAGTTCAGCATGGCCGGGATGCGGCCCGTCGATTGCAGGGCGAAGAAGGTGACGGCCACGGCATTGGCGTTGGGCAGGAGCACGCCGACATGCTCGCCGGGGGCGGTAAAGCCCATGAATTTGCGGCCGAGCACGTTGATGCCGATCAAGAGGCGCTTATAGGTGAGGGTGCCGCTGACCGGGTCCTCCAGCACCACCCGCTTGCGGCCATATTTGTCGGCCGCCGCCACCAGGGCACGGAAGAGATCGGTGTCGACCGAACTCGTCTTGTAGATGAGGTCCGACATCACGTCGTAGAGGGCGGCGCCGGCGGCCTGGCGGCGCTTCTTGCCGCGGAGGTCCTCATCGATGGTGAGGCGTGTCGGTTCGGTGAAGGTCACGGTCACTTTCGGGAACCAGCGGCGCGAAACCTTGTTGGCGTCGAGCCTCGTAAAGGGCGTACGCTCCAGGCCGTCGATACGCATGGGCACGATGTCGGCATGCGACTTGTCGGCGATCAGGCCCGCGCCGTCATAGACCTTCATCAGCGCGCCGGTGACGGTGAGGCGTCCCTCGGGGAAGATCACCAGGGTCTCGCCGGCCTTCACCGCATTGATCAGCCCGCGCGTCGCCATCGGCTTGGTCGGGTCGAGCGGATAGGCCCGGCAGATCTTCAGGAAAGGCTTGACCCACCAGGCCTTGGCGATGGTGTGATCAATGGCGAACACGGGATCCTTGTCGAGCAGGGCCAGGACCAGGCCGGCATCGAGGAAGCTGACATGGTTGATCGCGATGATGCGATGCGGCGTCGGCGTCTCCAGGTTCTCGATGCCCTTGACCTCGAGGCGATAGAGCAGCCGGTAGAGCAGCAGGATGAAGTCGCGGAACCGGCTCATGGGCAGGACATAGAGCAGGATGACGCCGGCGATGATGTCGAGGACGGCGATGCCGAGCAGGGCCGTCGGCGTGGTGAGGCCGAATTTACCCTGCAGCAGGGAGAGACCGCCGGCGCCGACCGTCATGAACAGGGCCGTGATGACATTGCCGCCGGCGATGACGCGGGCGCGTTCGTCCTTGGGCGCCCAATGCTGGACGGCCGCATAGATCGGCACGATGAACAGGCCCGCTGCCAGCGCCACCAGCACGAGCGCAAGGGTCATGTGCACGCCGGAGCCGGTGGCGAGATAGCTCAGGAAATGGAGGGGGGTGGCCGAGCGCTCGGTACCGAAGGCGATCCAGGCCACGTCGAGGCAGAACAGCCCCATCAGGATGCAGCCGATCGGCGAGAGCAGCACGATGATGCGGCCCGTGGCCAGGCGTGCGGCCAGGATCGAACCGATGGCGATGCCGATCGAGAAGGCGGTGGTGAACCAGGTATTGAGCGTGCCGTCACCGCCGATGACACTGTGGGCGAGGGAAGGGGTCAGCGACAGGATGACGATGCCGCTCATCCAGAACCAGGCCACCGCCAGCGAGCCGATCAGGAGCTTGCGGTCGGAGGCCACCAGTTGCACGAGCTGGTAGCTCGATCGGATGATGTTCCAGTCGATCTTGAGGTCGGGGGCCGCTTCGCCCGTGGGCGGGATCAGGCGGGCAAACCACCAGCAGGCCACGGCCACCGCCACCATGATGGCGGCCACGATCCAGCTGGGCAGATGGGGAGCGACGAAGCCGGCCCCGATGATGCCGATCAGGATTGACAGGAAGGTGCCTGCCTCGATCAGGCCGTTACCGGCGGGCAGTTCCTCCGGCGCCAGATGGTCCGGCAGGATGCCGTATTTCACCGGCGTGAACAGCGTGCCCATGATGCCGAGTGTGAGCATGCTGACCAGCAGAATCGGCATGGAGTGCAGGGCAAAGCCGACCGCAGCGATGGCGACGATGGCGATCTCGGCGAGCTTGATCTGCCGGGCGACCCGGGCCTTGTCGTAACGGTCGGCCAATTGCCCCGCCAGACCCGACAGCAGCAGGCCGGGCAGCACGATCAAGGCACCGGCGATCGAGACCATGCTGTCGCCGCCTTCCATCGCGGCCGTTTCGGCAATGCCGTAGACCGCAAGGATGGTCAGGGCCTGCTTGATGAAATTGTCGTTGAAGGCGCTGAAGAACTGGCTCCAGAACAGGGGCCAGAAGCGGCGGGCGGACATCAGCGATGCGAGCATCGGTGTGGTTCCTGGATGGGCGCGTACCGGGCGCGGGAGAATCGCATTTTAAGTTAGCGTTCGTTCACTAACTTAAAATGTATGGTAAACGGCGTCAAGGAGGGGAGAGCTGGCTCATGTCCGGCCTGTGCGCCGCCGCACAGTGGCGTGAACCAGCGGTACCGAGCCGTCATCCTAGCCCTCGCGCCTGACGACTTCCAGGAAGACTTCGCCATAGCGCTCCAGCTTTGCCTGGCCTACGCCAGGCAGGGCCAGAAATTCCGGCAGGCTGCCGGGGCGCTCGCTCGCCATGGCTCGCAAGGTGGTGTCGGCGAAGATCATGTAGGGCGGCACGCCCTGCTCGCGGGCGAGGCGGCTGCGCTCCGCCCGAAGGGCGGCAAACAAGGCGCCGTCGCGTTCCGACATCTCGATCTCGCCGCGCCGGGCGCGTCTGGTCTCGGTGCTCTTGCGGGGGCGGTCGCGACGGAAGACGATCTGCCGCTCGCCCTTGAACACGGCTCGCGCCTCCTCGGCCAGGATCAGGGCACCATGGGCCTCGTGGTTGACATTGACGAGGCCGGCCGCGGTGAGCTGGCGCAGCACCGATTGCCAGGTGCGCGCCTCGATGTCCTTGCCGGCCCCGAAGACGGGCTGGTTGTCATGGCCGAAGCGCTGGACCTTCTCCGTGACCTTGCCGGTGAGCACGTCGATGACATGGGCGGCACCGAACATCTGGCCGGTGCGGTAGATCGCGGCCATCGCCTTGACGGCGGCATCGGTGCCGTCCCAGCTCTCGACCGGCGACAGGCAGGTATCGCAATTGCCGCAGCGGCCGGGATGGGTCTCGCCGAAATGGGCGAGGATGGCCTTGCGCCGGCACTCGGCGGTTTCGCAGATGCCGAGCAAAGCGTTGAGCTTGCCGAGTTCGACCCGCTTGACCGTCTCCGGCGCATTGCCCTCCTGGATCATGCGGCGGCGCTGCACCACATCGGCCATGCCGTAGCTCATCCAGGCATCCGAGGGCAGGCCATCGCGGCCGGCGCGGCCCGTCTCCTGGTAATAGGCTTCCACCGAAGCAGGGATATCGAGATGGGCGACATAGCGCACGTCGGGCTTGTCGATGCCCATGCCGAAGGCGACCGTGGCGACCAGGCAGAGGCTTTCCTCCTCCAGGAAAGCGTCCTGGTTGGCGCTGCGAACAGCCGCTTCCAGGCCGGCATGATAGGGCAAGGCGCGGATACCCTGCTCGTTCAGCCATTGCGCCGTCTCCTCGACCTTGGCGCGCGACAGGCAGTAGACGATACCGCTATTGCCTTTGTGCCCGGCCAGGAAGGCCAGCAATTGCCGGCGGGCATTGTCGCGCTCGACGATGGCGTAGCTGATGTTGGGCCGGTCGAAGCTGGTGGCGAAGACCTCGGCCTGGTTGAGACCGAGCCGCTCGATGATGTCGGCACGGGTGACCGGATCGGCCGTGGCGGTGAGGGCGATGCGCGGCACGCCGGGGAAGGACGCGGCGAGGCCGCCTAGCTCGCGATATTCGGGCCGAAAGTCGTGGCCCCACTGGCTGACGCAATGGGCCTCGTCGATGGCGAAGAGCGCGATGTCGGCATCGGCGATCAGGGCCTGGAAACCTTGCGTCGCCACGCGCTCGGGCGCGACATAGAGGAGGTCGAGCTTGCCGTCCATCAGGGAACGACGGACCTTATAGGCCTCCTCGCGCGACAGGGAGGAGTTGAGCGCCGCCGCCCGCACGCCGGCCTGCTTGAGTGCCTCGACCTGGTCGCGCATCAGCGCGATCAGCGGCGAGACCACGATGCCGACGCCGCGCCGGCACAGAGCCGGGATCTGGTAGCACAGCGACTTGCCGGCTCCCGTCGGGAACAGCACCACCGCATCGCCCCCTCCGGTGACATGGCGCACCACCGCCTCCTGCTGGCCGCGAAAGGCGGCGTAGCCGAACACGCTATTGAGGATGGCGAGTGGATCTCGCGGAGAGGAGAGGGTCATGCCGGCAGGATGCACCTTGGTGCCTGATTCCATTGCAGGGTGAAGCGTGAGGCTTACCCGACAAGGGCCGTGATTCGAAAATTTCCCGCATGGATTTCCTCTGCTGGCAGACAAATCCGGTGGAATGATCACGGTCGAGAATGCCAGCAAGCCTCTGCCCACCTGCGTGGCGATTGCTGGGGTGACGATGGTGAGAGCTCGCTTGCGATTGCGATAGTTATGTTATAACGTTTCATATAAATCAAAATTCAATGAGGCCTCCCGGCAGCGACATGCTGCGGGGCATCCGCAACGGATCAAGGAATTCCGACATCATGCAGCCCGCGCCGCAGACACCCGTCACCGTCCTCACCGGCTATCTCGGGGCAGGCAAGACCACGCTTCTCAACCGTATCCTGACCGAGAGCCACGGCAGGAAATATGCGGTCATCGTCAATGAGTTCGGCGAAGTCGGCATCGACAATGACCTTGTCGTGGATACCGACGAGGAAATCTTCGAGATGAACAATGGCTGTATCTGCTGCACGGTGCGCGGCGACCTCATTCGCATCATCGAGGGCCTGATGCGTCGGCGCGACCGCTTCGATGCCATCCTGATCGAGACGACCGGGCTGGCCGATCCCGCACCGGTTGCCCAGACGTTCTTCGTCGATGACGATGTGCGCGCCAAGACCCAGCTCGACTCCATCGTCACCGTGGTCGACGCCCGGCATTTGCTCGGCGAGATCGAGACGGCGCATGAGGCGCAGGAGCAGCTTGCCTTCGCCGACACGATCCTCCTCAACAAGATCGATCTGGTCACGGCAGAGGAACTCGATCGGGTGGTGAAGCGGATCCGTCGCATCAATCCCACCGCCACTCTCCACGAGACCCGGCGTTGCGACATCGCGCTCGACAAGGTGCTCGGCCGCGGCGCGTTCGACCTCGACCGTATCCTCGAAGCCGAGCCTGATTTCCTCGAGGGTTTCCATGACCACGACCATGACGATCATGTCGGCAGCTTCGCTCTCGTGTCCCAGGAGCCGCTCGATCCCGGCAAATTCATGCCCTGGCTCAACATGATCGTGCAACAGTTCGGCACGGACATGCTGCGCCTGAAGGGCATCGTCGCCTTCGATGGCGATCCGCAGCGCTTCGTCGTGCAGGGCGTGCACATGCTGCTCGAAGGCGATCATCAGCGTGCCTGGAAGCCCGAGGAGGAGCGTCGAAGCCGCCTGGTCTTCATCGGGCGCAACCTGCCGAAGGACGTGATCGAACAGGGCTTCCTGGCTTGTCGGGCCTGACGCGGGAAGGCAGGGCACGGCATCAGGGGCCGTTCGCTTTGCATATTCGCTTGACCGCGGTCGTGACGCCCCGATAACTGTGCGGTGACGGTTCCCGTCGGATGCAAGTCCGTCGGGAGTAATAGGGAACACGGTTCGGCTTTCTAAAAGCCCATGCCGTGGCTGCCCCCGCAACTGTAGGCGGATTGCCAAGTATCCCCGTGGCGCGAAAGGCGCCATGCCACTGTGGGTCTCCCATGGGAAGGCAGATGCAAGGCCTTTATCCGCGAGCCAGGAAACCTGCCGTCATCTCGATCAATCCCATGTCACGGGCGGGGATGCCCGGAACAGGAGACAATGTGACGTTTCTTCCCGACGTTTCGGGCGCTTGCCCGCCTGTTCCCTCCGCTTCGCACGCTCACGTCCTTTGCCACAGCCTGGCCTGAGGAAACCTCACGGTATTCGGCTGATGCTGAAGACCGCTGCTTCCCTTATCGCGAAACGAGAGAACGTCATGATCCTTTCAACGAGCAAGGCCCGCTGGTCCAGCTTCGCCGTCATGCTTGCGGCCAGCTTTGGCTTGGCGCTGGGTATCGATCCGGCGGCTGCGCAGGCAACGAAATATCCCCTCAAGCTCACCAATTGCGGCCGCACCGTCACCTTCGAGCATGCGCCGCAGCGCACCGTTTCCGTCGGCCAGAGCAGCACGGAGGTTCTCTATCTCCTCGGCCTGGCCGACAAGGTCGTCGGCACGGCGGTGTGGTTCGGCCCTGTATTGCCCGGCTATGAAGCGGCCAATGCCAAAATTCCGCGTCTGGCCGACAATGATCCGAGCTTCGAAAGCGTGATCGCCAGGAAGCCGGATCTTGTGACGGCGCAGTTCCAATGGCATGTCGGGCCTAGCGGTATTGTCGGCAAGCCCGAGCAGTTCGAGGAACTTGGCATCCCGACCTATGTTTCGCCCGCCGATTGCGTCGGCAAGGACAATTCCAGCGGCGGCGACGGCACGCGCGGCACCCTCTTCACCATGGATCTGGTCTATCGGGAGATCACCGAGCTTGCCGAGATCTTCGACGTGCAGGAGCGCGGGGCGAAAGTCGTCGCCGAGCTGAAAGCGCGTGAGGAAGCCGCCCGCCTCAAGATCGCGGCCGGCGATGGCAAGGTCTCCGCCGCCTTCTGGTTCTCGAGCGCCAAGGTCGACGTCGATCCCTATATGGCCGGCAAGAACAGCGTGCCGGGCTATATCATGTCCGCGTTGGGTGTGCGGAACGTCGTGGAGAGCGAGGAGGAGTGGCCGAGCGTCGGCTGGGAGACCATCGCCAAGGCCGATCCGACCATCATCGTCGCCGGCCGGATGGATCGTCGCCGCTATCCGGCCGACGACATCGCCGTGAAGCTCAACTTTCTCAAGACCGATCCGGTGGCAAGCCTGATGCCGGCGGTCAAGCAGGGCCATGTCGTGGAGATGGACGTGCAGGCGATGCAGCCGAGCGTGCGCGTCGTCGAGGGCATCGAGATGCTCGCCGATGCCATCCAGCGTTTCGGCCTGAAGCGCTGAGATGAATCGCCCCGTCACACGATTGCTGGCGATCGGGATGCTGGCGCTGGCGGTGCTCGTGCTGGCCCTCTGGCTGGGCGCCGCCATTGGCGAGACGGCCATTCCGATGGACGTCGTCGCCAAGACGGCTGCCAACCGCCTGTGGGGCGCCGGCTATGGTCTGGATCGCATCGATGAAGGCATCGTGTGGAACTACCGGCTGAGCCGCGCGGTCGTCGCGGCCTGCTGCGGCGCGGCCCTGGCGTTGTCGGGCGTCGTGCTGCAGTCGCTGCTGCGCAACGTCCTGGCCGATCCCTATGTCCTCGGCATCTCGGCTGGGGCATCGACGGGAGCGGTCGGGGTCGTCATCCTCGGCCTCGGGGCAGGGGTCCTGAGCCTGCCCGCCGGCGCCTTTCTCGGTGCGCTGACGGCCTTCGGCTTCGTCGCCTTGCTGGCGATGCGCTCGGGCCGCGGCACCGGCGCGGTGATCCTGGCCGGGGTCGCCGGATCCCAGCTCTTCAATGCCCTGACCTCCTTCATCGTTACCAAGGCGGCCAATGCCGAACAGGCGCGCGGCATCATGTTCTGGTTGCTGGGCAATCTCTCGGGTGTACGCTGGCCCGACGTCTGGCTGGCGCTGCCGGTCACGGCTGTAGGGCTGCTGGTCTGCCTGTGGCATGCCCGCGCGCTCGATGCCTTCACCTTCGGCACGGAATCGGCGGCGTCCCTCGGCATCTCCGTCCGGCGCGCCTATGTCGTGCTCGTCGGTGTTGCGGCGATGATGACGGCCGTGATGGTCAGTATCGTCGGATCGATCGGCTTCGTCGGGCTGGTGATCCCCCATGCGGCGCGGATGGTTGTGGGCGTGCGCCATGGGCGCCTGCTGCCGGCCAGCGCCTTGATCGGCGCCGTCTTCATGATCATCGCCGACATTCTGTCCCGCATCATCATCCCCGGCCAGGTTCTGCCGATCGGCGTGATCACGGCTCTGGTCGGTGCGCCGGCTTTCGCTCTCATCCTCAGCCAAAGAAAGGCGACGGCATGAGCCTGTCGGCCCACGATCTGTCCTGGTCGGCTGGTGGGGTCTCGATCCTGCACGGAGTATCGCTGGAGGTCCGTCCGGGCGAGTTGCTCGGCATCATCGGCCCGAACGGTTCGGGCAAGACCAGCCTGATGTCCCTGCTGGCCGGCATTCGCCGTCCGCAGGGGGGGCAGGTGCTTCTCTCGGGCCAGCCGCTCCATGGCCTCGCCCGCCGCGAAGTCGCACGCCGCATCGCCCTGGTCGAACAGCAGGCCGAGACGGCCGAGCGCATTACCGCCCGCCAGGCCGTGGAGCTTGGGCGAACACCGCATCTGGGGGCCTTCACGCCCTGGTCGAACCAGGACGATGCTATCGTCGACCTCGCGCTCGAGGAGGTGGCGATGACCGCCCTTGCCGGTCGCCTGTGGCACACGCTCTCCGGTGGGGAACGCCAGCGCCTCCACATCGCTCGTGCCCTGGCGCAGCAGCCGGAGATCCTGCTTCTCGACGAGCCCACCAATCATCTCGATATCGGCCACCAGATCGGCCTTTTGCATCTGGTGCACCGTCAGAACCTCACCGTGGTGGCGGCCCTGCATGACCTCAACCACGCGGCGATGTTCTGCGACCGCATTGCCCTGATGCAGGCGGGACGGATCGAGGCGATCGGTCCTCCGTCCGAGGTGCTGACGGCGGCGCGCATCCAGTCGGTCTTCGGTGTCGCCGCCGAAATCGTTCGCGACGGCGCGGGAGGCTGCTTCATTCGCTATCGGCATCCGGATCTTCCTGCACCGCGGGCGGGCTGGATCGCGGCGGCGTCATGACCCGCATCCGCCAACAGATGGAGAGAACCGTCAGATGACCAGCACCGGCACCGCGAATTACGATCTCAAGGAAGAGATCCGCGATTACTGGTCGGGGCGGTCGGAAACCTTCGACCGCGCCTTCGGGCATCACATTCCCGAAGGTCCGGAATTCGAGGCCTGGGCTGCGGCGATCCGCGATCATCTCGGCAGCGATCCGCGCCGGGTTCTCGACCTCGCCTGCGGCACGGGCGAGATCACCAAGCTGCTGCTGGCGCTCGGCCACGAGGTCACGGCCCTGGATTTTTCCGAGGCGATGCTGGCTGTCGCCCGGCGCAAGCATGCCGGGCGACAGCGCCTGCGCTTCCGGCTCGGCGATGCCGAAAACACCATGGAACCGGAAGGCGCCTATGATGCCGTCGTCTGCCGGCATCTGGTCTGGACGCTGACCGAGCCGCAGAAGGCCTTCGCCGATTGGCATCGCGTGCTGAAGCCGGGCGGCAGATTGCTGTTCTTCGACGGGGATTGGGCGAGACCGACCAGGACCGGACGCATGGCGTCCAGGCTCATCGCCCTGATCGATCGCCTCGGTGGCGCCGATCCCTACTATGATGGCGCGATGGGCGAACGCCATGCCCGCATCATGGAGCGGCTGCCTTTTGGCCGGGGACTGCGGAGCACCGATCTCCTGCCGCTCCTGGAGCAGGCCGGTTTCAGGGATGTCGTCGTCTCCTCGCATCGGCCGATCGCCGCCGCCCAGAGGCGCCGAGCGAATCTGCGCAACCGGCTGCGCACCTATCTCTACCAGCGTTTCATCATCTGCTGCCGCAAGTGATCCGCGTACCGCAGTCGCCTTGTATCTCCCGGCAACGGAGCCATATCTTGATAAGCAGCCTGGAGGATCATCCGAGGCATGTTCGAGGCGGCAAATGTCTGCCGCACCGTGCTCTCTTGCCCGCTCCGACGGCGAGGCAGAAAAACAGGCATGATAACTGATGACGCCGCCGGGGCTGGGGTCTATGGTCCGTGACGGGACGCTAACAAGCTCTGTGAACAAGGACGTAACATATGGCTTCGAAACTCGAACAATTGCGTGCCATGACGGTCGTGGTCGCCGATACCGGCGATATCGACTCGATCAAGGCGCTCAAGCCGGTGGACTGCACCACCAATCCGAGCCTGCTGCTCAAGGCAGCCGAAATGCCGGCCTATGACCATTTGATCGCGGAAGCCGTGAGCTGGGGCAGCAAGCAGGGTGGCGGCAAGGACGGCGTCGTCGCAGCCATCGCCGATCGCCTCGCCGTTTCCTTCGGTGCGGAACTCACCAAGCTCGTTCCCGGGCGCGTTTCGACCGAAGTCGACGCCGACCTCTCCTTCGATACGCAGGCGACCATTGCCAAGGCGCATGCCATCATCGCCGACTACAAGTCGCGCGGCATCGAGCGCGACCGCATTCTGATCAAGATCGCCTCGACCTGGGAAGGCATCCGTGCCGCCGAAGTGCTGCAGAAGGAAGGCATCGACTGCAACCTGACCCTGCTGTTCTCAAAGGCGCAAGCTGTGGCTTGCGGCGATGCCGGCGTGTTCCTGATCTCGCCCTTCGTCGGCCGCATCCTCGACTGGCACGTGAAGAATGACGGCCGCACCTTCACCCCGGAAGAGGATCCGGGCGTGCTGTCGGTTCGCGGTATCTATGCCGATTACAAGTCCCGCGGCGTCAAGACGGTCGTGATGGGCGCTTCGTTCCGCTCCACCGGCGAGATCGAGGCACTGGCCGGTTGCGACCGTCTCACCATCGCACCGAACCTGTTGCAGGCGCTCGATGCGGATCAAGGCACGCTGGAGCGCCAGCTCTCGCCTGGCAACTATGCCGCTGCTCCGACTACCGGCAAGATCGACGAACGCGCCTTCCGCTGGGAGATGAACGAGGATGCCATGGCGACCGAGAAGCTCGCCGAAGGTATTCGCGGCTTCGCCAAGGATCTCGGCAAGCTGCGCACCCTCATCGCCAAGCGCGTCGAGGGCACGGCCCAGGCCGCATGATCTTGGCGGCATGACCTTGGCCGCCTGATCGTCGCAACATGAGCCGAGCCTTCACCCAGGACGGCCAGGAAGGGGAGGACGCCCAGGTCCTTCCCGAGCGGCCGATCTCGATCGAGCGCAATCTCGTCACCGCGCGCGGCCTTGCCATGATCGAGGCCGAGCTCAGGCGGGCGCGCGCGCTTTTCGCCACGGCGGAGGCCGCGGGGGATCGCATTGCCATGGGTAATGCCTCGCGAGACATTCGCTACTGGGCTGCCCGGCGGGCCTCTGCGGAGTTGGTGATCCCCTCTGTCGCCGATACCGGCATTCGCTTCGGCATGGCGGTCACGCTGCACTATCCCGACGGGCGCGAAAGGATCTGGCGCATCGTCGGCGAAGACGAGGCCGACGCCACCCATGGCCGGATCAGCCATGTCTCGCCGCTAGCGAAGGCGTTGTTCGGCAAGGATGTCGGGGATGTCATCCGCGTCGGGCCGCAGGAGGGCGAGGTCGTCGAGATCGATATCACGCCGGAACCGAATTGAACCGGACCAGTCCTGCAGGGGCGGTTCAAAGATCGACGTGCGACCGTGACATCGGACTCGAACCTCTTGATGTCGTGCTGTAGTTCCTCGCCGGCGATGCCGCTCAGATTCCTGCGAGAATTTGTTCGATGTGCAGGGCGCTCACATCGAGGAAGGGAAAATCGGGCTCGCGATCCGCATAGAAGGACGACAGGTCCGTCCCGGCCAGCATGATGGCCTGTGCGCCCCTCCGGCCGAGCAGGTCGCCGGCCAGGTCGTCGAAATAGGCGACCTCGGCCTTGGTGCCGCGCTTACCGGAGAGGGCAATGTCGGTGTAGGTCTCGTGTACGCGGGCGATCTCGCTTGGATCGAGCTTGACGACCATATCTTCCGGCACGGCGCCGAAGACCGCCGAGGTCATCACGGCGCGGTTGCCAAAAATCGCGACGCGTTCGAAGCCCGCGGATTTCAGGGCGCCCGGGATCGTTGCCAGCAGGTCGATGATCGGGCCCTTCGCTCGTTTCTTGATTTCGTCGATGGCAAGATGCGGCGCGACGGCGGTGATGGACACCGTGTCCATGCCGGCGTCGAACAGTTCGTTGGCGAGCGAGCCCAGATAGTGGCCGAGCCCGTCCCTGTCCCCCGATCCGACATGGTGCAGTACCGTGCCCACGTCGGCATGTCTCAGCGTCAGGTCGAGGGCGATCTTCGCCCCCTGATATTCTTGCAGGATCCGCTCGTAGTAGTAGATCCCGGCCCTGGCCGCCAAGCCGCCTATCAGGCCGATTCTGGTTGGCTTGATGTGTATCGGCGATCTGCTCGGCATGGGGTCCTCGTCGGCTACGGAAGCGTGGCAATGGTCGATACGGTTACCATATACGAGGTGAGCGCCTGCCATCGCTGCAGGCCGGCGAAACCAAAGAAAAAGGCGGTCGTCGCGACCGCCTTGTCCGATAGTTCTGAGGAAGAACGGCCTATTCTTCCGAGAAGCCGCCGAGATGGCTCTGCGAGTAGTTCTGGATGCCGAGGCGTTCAACCAGGTCGAGCTGGGTCTCAAGGAAGTCGATATGGCCTTCCTCGTCGGTCATCAGTTCCTTGAACAGGTTCTCGGAGACGAAATCCTTGACGGTGCGGCAATATTCCGCAGCCTCCTGATAGAGGGAGCGAGCCTCGCGCTCGGCGGCGAGATCGCATTCGAGAACTTCCTTCACCGTCTGGCCGATCCGCAGCGGATCGAGCGTCTGCATGTTCGGGAAGCCTTCGAGGAAGAGGATGCGCGAGGTCAGCTTGTCGGCGTGCTGCATCTCCTCGATCGATTCGGCACGCCACTTCTTGGCAAGACCGAGCAGGCCCCAATTGTCGAAGATCCGGTAATGCAGCCAATATTGATTGATTGCGGTCAGTTCGCTGCGCAACGCCTTGTTGAGATAGTCGATGACCTTCTTGTCGCCCTTCATGAGCGTTTCTCCGTACTTAGTGGACTGAAGTCACATTAGAAGAATTCTAAATTTAGGCAAGCCCCTGGTGGCGTCAAATTTGTCCGGAGGATTTTATCCAGGGGAAGGGATGAGGTCGGTCACCGATGACTGTCGAGGCGAATCCCAGTTTATTGTCATTCTAAACTACTGATTTATAACGATTCTATTGTTGCGGCGAGCCATTGACAAGGCGCTCGCGTCCGTCCACATCACTCGCGTCACTGCCTTTGCTCGAACCCAAGATCGCCGCGAATGATCGTCTGTTCCTGCCGTGTTTTGACCGATGAGGATTTCACCAGCACGCTCGCGACCGAGCAGCCGGGGTGTCCGCGTTCGGCTGCAGATGCCTATCGTTGCCTGGGTTGCGGACCGGAATGCGGCCGCTGCCTGATCACCGTGCGGCAGATTCTCGCCGATGCACGCGCAGCAGCACGCTGCCATGACTGCACCGAGGATTGCGCCCTGCGTGACATGGTCGAAGCGGCGAATGCCGACGAAATCCTGCTCGACGCCGCCGAATAGGCCTTCTGACAACAGAAGGGATAGGGAGACTTTGGCGCAGCGGCGGTAATGCTTGTCGCAAGTCCGCTCACCACCCCTTTTCACATGATTGCGTTTCCCGCCAGCCGCGCCACAATAATGCCGCGCCATATCGGCATAGGCGATTCATGCCCCAATCAGGTGATCAGGACGTTCGAACCGGCCTCGCCGCGCATCTTGTAGCGCTGTGGCGGTTCGGGCTTGTGCTATCGGGTAGCGGACAGGCGGCGGAGGAACTGGTCCAGGCTACCTGCCTGAGGGCGCTCGAGCGGTCGCACCAGTTCATCCCCGGAACGCGTCTCGATCGTTGGCTGTTCGCCATCGAGCGTTCGATCTGGCTCAACGAGATCCGGGCCAGCAAGGTCCGCAATCCCGTCGAACTCGACGAGGCGGAGGCGGCTCTGTCTTTTGACGGCGAACGGCAGTTTCAAACGAATATTTTGGCTGCTCAGGTGTTGAGGCATGTGCAGGCCCTGCCTGCAGCGCTGCGCGAAACCGTCTTTCTGGTCTATGGCGAGGGGCTCAGCTATGCCGAGGCGGCCGAGATGTTGGCCGTGCCGATCGGCACCGTCATGAGTCGTCTTGCCTCGGCCCGGCTCAGGCTCGCTCATCTGAACAGGGATACGCCCGAGGGCGCTTCGGGGGAGACATCATGAGTGTGGAAGAGATGGGACCCGACGATGCCGTCCTCGTGGCTTTCCTCGATGATGCGCTGCCGCCCGAAGAACGTGCGGCGTTACAAGGGCGCCTGGCTCGGGAACCGGCCTTGAAGGCGAGGCTGGACGCTCTGGCGGGCGGTTCGCTCCCCTTCGAGCAGAGTTACGAGGCCCTGACGGCGCATGCGCCACGGCAACGTCTGGAAGCGCTTCTGGCCGAAAGCCTGGCCGCGGTTCCGGCGCCGGTGGCCAATGACAATGCACGGGGCTCGCGCTGGCGCATCCCGCCTGCCGCGGTCGCGGCAGCGCTCGCCTTGTTCGTCGTGGGTACCGGGGTCGGCCACTACATGCCGCCCGGCCTCTGGCCGTTGCCCTCGTCGCAGCGCAGCGACCATGAAGGGCCGGACGCCTGGCGTTCGACCGTCGCCGACTATTGGGGGCTGACGACGTCGCAGACGCTCGATTGGATGCCGAACGACGTCTCCACCGCGCAGCGTGATCTTGCCGCAGCGACCCGTCGGCTCGGCTTCCCGCTGACGCCCGAGAAGATCAGCCTGCCGGCCCAGGAGCTCAAGCGCGTCGAACTCTTCCACTACGACAATGCGCCCCTGGTCGAGATCGCCTATCTCGACGAACTGACGGGCCCGCTCGCCTTCTGCATCTATGGCAACAGCCCCGGTGCGGTAACGCCGCCGACGCTCGAACAGCGCAACGGCTTCAACGTGGTCTACTGGTCGGATGCGGAGCGTTCCTACATGCTGATCGGCCACGGGCCGGACGAGATCATGCAGAAGCTCGCCGCCATGCTGGCGAAGCAGATCGCGGCATGATGGCGGGCGGATCTTCAGACCCGCCCCTTTCAGGGTGTTGAGGTCTGAATTTCGGATAGAGTGGTGCGACCCCTCATCCGCCTGCCGTCACCTTCTCCCGCAAGGGGAGAAGGGGATCTTTTCAGGAGACGCGGCGCTGGTCGGTTGCCCTCTCCCCTTGCGGGAGAAGGTGCCCCGGAGGGGCGGATGAGGGGTCGTGTTGCCCTGTCCCAGTTTTTTCCGGGTTCGTTCCAAACACCTTGAAAGGGGTGTGTCTGAAGACCAGCCCCCAAACCCCTTGCCAAGCCGTCGAGACAGGCAGATTCTCACTCTGGAGCTGTTCAAAAGTGTGATTGACAGCGACTCGTTCTTTTGATCAACTGGTAAAAAATAAAGAGCCAAATACCAGAGGTTCAGATGACTGCACGATCCGACATTGCGCGGGGCCGTCTCGATTCCCCCACGCTCGCCAGCAATTTCTCAGACCTGCATCCGGCCTTCGGCAGGCATGAGGCGCGCGTTGCCGCCGAGCGCTGCCTGTTCTGCTACGATGCGCCCTGCGTGAAGGCCTGCCCCACCTCGATCGACATTCCGATGTTCATCCGCGAGATCATGACCGGCAACACGGTCGGCGCGGCCCGGACCATCCTAGAATCCAACATCATGGGCGGCATGTGCGCCCGCGTCTGCCCCACCGAGACGCTGTGCGAGGAAGCCTGCGTCAAGGAGACCTCGGAGGGCAGGGCGGTCGAGATCGGCAATCTGCAGCGCTACGCCACCGACGAGCTCTTCGCCAAGGGCCGGCAACTGTTCAAGCGCGGCGCCCCCACCGGCAAGCGCGTCGCCGTGGTCGGTGCCGGTCCGGCGGGCCTGTCCTGTGCCCACAAGCTGGCAACGCTGGGCCATGAGGTTACCGTGTTCGAGGCGCGCGAGAAGGCTGGCGGGCTCAATGAATATGGCATCGCCGCCTATAAGAGCACCGGCGGCTTTGCCCAAGCCGAGGTCGACTACATCACGGCGATCGGAGGCATCACCATCGACTATGGCAAGCGCCTTGGCCGCGACGTCGAACTGGCGAGCCTCGCTCGTGAGTATGATGCGGTTTTCCTTGGCATGGGACTGGGCGACACCAACGATCTCGGCCTGGAAGAGGGCATCGAGGGCGTGATCGATGCCGTCGACTACATCGCCGACCTGCGCCAGGCGGTGGATCTCGCTGACCTGCCGGTCGGCCGCCGCATCGTGGTGATCGGCGGCGGTATGACCGCCATCGACATCGCCTCGCAGACCAAGCGCCTGGGGGCGGAGAGTGTGACCATCGCCTATCGCCGCGGCCAGCCGCAGATGAATGCCTCCGACTACGAGCAGGAAGTGGCGCAGACCGACGGCGTGCTGATCCGCCACTGGCTCAAGCCCGCGCGGCTGCATGCCGAGGACGGCAGGCTGGTGGCCGTCGAGCTCGAATATACCGCGGAGCAGGGCGGGCGCCTCACGGGCACCGGCGAGACCGTCAGGCTCGAATGCGACCAGCTTTTCACCGCGATCGGGCAATCCTTCCTGCCCGAGGAAGTGAACGGCGTAGCGCTCGTACTGGAAAAAGGCCGGATTACCGTCGATGCCGAGCAACGCACCTCGGTGCCCGGCATCTGGGCTGGTGGCGACTGTGTCGCCGGCGGCAAGGATCTGACTGTGGCGGCGGTGGAAGACGGCAAGCAGGCCGCCCTCTCGATCGATCGCGTTCTGAAGTCTGAAGCCAAGGCAGCGTGAGGAGAAACGACATGGCCGATCTCAGCACCAATTTCCTGGGCATCAAGTCTCCCAATCCGTTCTGGCTGGCCTCGGCGCCGCCGACCGACAAGGAATACAACGTCGTCCGCGCCTTCAAGGCAGGCTGGGGCGGCGTGGTCTGGAAGACGCTCGGCGAGCAGGGCCCGCCGGTGGTCAACGTCAACGGTCCGCGCTACGGCGCCTGGCACAGCCAGGACCGCCGGGTGATGGGCTTCAACAATATCGAGCTGATCACCGACAGGCCGCTCGAGGTCAATCTGCGCGAGATCAAACAGGTCAAGCGTGACTGGAAGGACCGGGCGCTCATCGTCTCCCTGATGGTGCCCTGCGAGGAGAATGCCTGGAAGTCGATCCTGCCCTTCGTCGAGGACACCGAGGCCGATGGCATCGAGCTGAACTTTGGTTGCCCGCATGGCATGTCGGAACGCGGCATGGGCTCGGCCGTCGGGCAGGTGCCCGAATATGTCGAAATGGTCGCGCGCTGGTGCAAGCAATATACCCGCATGCCGGTGATCGTGAAGCTGACGCCCAACATCACCGACGTGCGCAAGCCGGCCGAGGCGGCCAAGCGCGGCGGCGCCGATGCGGTGTCGCTGATCAACACCATCAATTCCATCGTCTCGGTCGACATCGACAATATGCGCCCCTGGCCGAACACCGACGGTTTCGGCACCCATGGCGGCTATTGCGGCCCGGCGGTGAAGCCGATCGCGCTCAGCATGGTCTCGGAGATCGCCCGGGCTGAGGCCACCCGCGGCCTGCCGATCTCCGGCATCGGCGGCGTCGAGACCTGGCGCGACGCCGTGGAATATATGGCGCTGGGCTGCGGCACGGTGCAGGTCTGCACGGCGGCCATGGTCTATGGCTTCAAGGTGGTGCAGGAGATGATCTCCGGCCTGTCCGACTGGATGGACGAGAAGGGCTATACCTCCGTCGACCAGTTCGTCGGCAAGGCCATCCCCCAGGTGACCGACTGGCAGCACCTCAACCTCGAATATGTGGTCAAGGCCCATATCGACCAGGATGCCTGCATCAAATGCGGCCGCTGCCACATCGCCTGCGAGGACACCTCGCACCAGGCCATCACCAACATGGTCGCCGGCGAGCGCAAGTTCGAGGTGATCGAGGAGGAGTGCGTGGGCTGCAATCTGTGTGCCGTGGTCTGCCCGATCGAGAACTGCATCACGCTCGAACCGGTGACGTCCGGGGTGGACAAGCGCACCGGCAGGCCGGTGGGCGGGCATCGCACCTGGAAGGAGCATCCCAACAATCCGGCCGTGCATGCCAAGGCAGCCGCGGCGGCGGAGTAGGGCAGGACTCGAGCGGGCCGCGCCACCACCCCTCATCCGGCTGCCGCCACCTCTAGTCAACTCAAGAGAGTTGACGACACCCGCAAGGGGAGAAGGGAATTTACTCGGCGTGGGGTGCGGTATTTGGGATCGCTCAGCTGGTTTCGACCTTCCCCATCAAAACCCCTTCTCCCCTTGCGGGAGAAGGTGGCGGCAGCCGGATGAGGGGTGACACTCGACCGAGCAGAATGAGATTGTCATCCCTCTCCGCCCAGACCAGGATGCAGCGCTCTCATCGGGAAATCACGCCGAGCCCATGACGCTGGATCAGATTGCAGAACATGCCGAAGCTGTCGGCGTCTCGGTGAGAGGTGCCTTCCATCCTCGGCAGGAGGACAGCGTACCGGCGCTCGACACCGGGCCGGTCGAAACGCTGGTGCTGCTCGGCTGGAGCGGCGGCCGGCAATGGCCCGCTTTCGCGGCCTCGCCCGAGGCAGCCGATGGTGCGCAGCATCCATTGGATCGCTGGTCCGCCCGGGTGATCGACGCGATGGCGAACGAGTTCGGTGCCGTCGCCCTCTATCCCTTCGGCGGTCCGCCCTATTTGCCGTTCCAGCGCTGGGCGCAGCGCGGCGGCGCTGTCTTTCCTTCGCCGCTCGGCATCTATGTGCATCCCGTGCATGGTCTCTGGCACAGCTATCGCGGGGCGCTCGGCCTTGGCGAAAGGCTGGCGCTGCCGCCGCTCGCAGAGGCAGTCCATCCCTGCGAGAGCTGTGCGGCCAAGCCCTGCCTGAACAGCTGTCCGGTCGGGGCCTTCACGACGGCCGGTTACGATGTCGAACGCTGCGCCGCCCATGTGCACTCACCGCAAGGTACCGACTGCAGGCATGGTGGCTGCCTCGCGCGCCGGGCTTGTCCGGTCGCCCCTGACAAGGCGTATGGCGCTGGGGAGGCGGGCTTCTACATGAACGCTTTCCTGGCCGCGCATTGAGCGAAGGATCGCTCTACTTCAGCTTCGTCTTGGTCTTGGGAAAATCACGCCAATAGTCGCCGCTGCCCCGGCGCAGCACTTCGTCCTCGGGCCGGATCTCGAAAGGGGACAGCGTGGGCTTTTCCCGCAATTCGGCGAACAGCGCTGGTGCATCGATCCCCTTGAGCAGGTCGAAGAGCTCTTCGAAACGGTCGATCACGAAGTAGCTCGCCTGGAAGTCGTCGATGTAATAGCCGGTCCTGACGACCCTGTCGAAATCGAAGCGCAGATGATGGGCGGAGGTATCGCCGACGGCATATTTGGCTTCACCGAAGGAGGAGACGATGCCCGCCCCATAGATGCGGATGCCCTCGGGTTTGCGGATCAGGCCGAACTCGATCGTGTACCAGTTGAGGCGGGCGAGGAATTTCACGCCCTTGTTGTCGATCGCGTCGAGGCCGATGCGGCCATATTCGTTCATGTAATCGGCATAGGCCGGATTGGTGAGCAGCGGCACATGGCCGAAGACGTCGTGAAAGATGTCGGGCTCTTCGAGATAGTCGAGCTGCGCGCGCGTGCGGATGAAGGTGCCGGCCGGAAAGCGCCGGCTTGCCAGCATCTCGAAGAAGGGGCGGGAGGCGATCAGGCCGGGCACGGCCACCACCTCCCAGCCGGTGGCCCGTCGCAGCCTTTCGTTCATGCGCTCGAAATTCGGTATACCCGTCTCGTCGATACCCAGTGTGGCCAGCCCATCCAGATATTCCTGCGCGACATGGCCCTTGAGAGCCGTGAGCTGGCGCTTGAACAGGATCGACCAGGTCTCGTGGTCTTCCTTGGTGTAGCGATCCCAATCCTGCGGGATGATGCATTGCTCGATCGTCTGAGCACTCAGTATAGCGTGTCCCATCTCGTCCTCCCAAAAGCGTTTTGTGATTTCCTGGAAGCACCAGGAATCGCAAAGACGCGTCGGAACAAGGAGCTAGGGCAAACAAGCGTTCACGCCTGAACGCGCTTTGCTCTAGGGGATGACCCCTCTATCCATGTGGGGTGAGGATAGCACGGCTGCTAGGGTAAGACGTGATTTCTCTGGGTTGTGTTTTGTCTATAACTCTTTGTTTTGGCGCATTTTATTAGCTTAAATGCGAGGCCACCTTTCCGAAAATTGCTTTGGGCCCAAGGCCCGATCAGCGCTCGGCCAGCACGCCGCGCAGGATCGTTTCTGTCAACGTCTTCAGCGTTTCTTCGTAGAAGGCTTCGTCGGTGAGGTCCTTGCCGGTGAGGACGCTGATCTGCGTGGCGAAATCGGCATAATGCTGGGTGGTCGCCCAGATCATGAAGAGGAGATGATAGGGCTCGATCGGCCGCAATTTCCCTTCGGCGATCCAGCGCTGGATGATGACCGATTTCTGCCGGACGGTGTTGGTGAGATCCGTCGCCAGCACCTTCTTCAGATGGGGCGCCCCCTGCATGATCTCCATGGCGAAGAGACGGGAGGACTCCGGATAGAGCCGCGAGCATTTGAGCTTGTGCTCGATATAGGACGTCAGGGCCGCGACCGGGCCGCGCGTGGCGTCGAGTTCCTTCAGCGGCGTGACCCAGACTTCCAGCGTGCGGGTGAGTACCGCCTCATAGAGGGCGTCCTTGGTACGGAAATAATAGAGGAGATTGGTCTTCGACATGCCGGCGGCTTCGGCGACCTGGTCGATGCGCGTGCCGCGCAAGCCATGTTTCGAAAAGGCCGAAAGGGCGCTGTCGAGGATCTTGTCGATATTGGCCAGGCCGAGCTTGGTCTTGTTGCGTTGCCGGCCGGCCTCTCCTCCCTCTGCCATGAGCGCTTCCTGTTTCGTTGTTCCCATTCCTTCATGGCTCAGAAGCTTGGCGGTGTGCAAGCCGATATCAGCTCGCAGGCCGTATCGCCGACATTGCGGAAGCGATGAGGCTCGCGGCTGTCGAAATAATATGCATCCCCGGGACCAAGCACGGCCACATCTTCGCCCACCGTGACTTCGAGCTGGCCGCGAATGATGATGCCGCATTCCTCACCCTGGTGGTGCAGCAGCACTTTGCCGGAATCGGCGCCGGGCTGGTAACGCTCGGAGATCATCTGCAGCGCGCGCCCGCGCAGATCCGAGCCGACCTGGCGGTAGGAGACGCGTCCCCGGCCGATTTCCATCAACTCGCCCGAGCGATAAAACACCTTGCGGCCGGGATTGGCGTCGAGGGCGAAGAATTCCGCCAGGCCGATCGGCAGGGCGTCGAGCACCCGCTTCAGGGCACCGACCGAAGGGTTCACTGCATTCGATTCCATCAGCGAGATGGTGGCGTTGGAGATGCCGGCACGCTTGGCGAGCTGGCGCTGCGACAATCCGCGCGCCTCGCGCACGCGCCGCAACAGAGAACCCAAATCGACGTTCTGCATGATGTGGTCCTCCATCCAGGCCTGTTTAGAATGTTAAATATCATGAACGCAGTCGATAATTCCACTTTGCATTCAATGTGCGGGAATTTACGAACCTAACGCTTGTTATTGAACATTCGTTCTAGAACAAAAACTCGGGTATGAAAGTGTGGCCGAAATAGGAATGATGCTGCCACAACAAAGAGTTGGCATAATTTTCAAATTCAAGGCAAAGCTATTGCCAGCTTAACGAGCCGGGCTTCCCGCCAGCCTTCGGGACCCCGGCAGCTTCCGGAGAGATCCTGATGAATGCCCCGATCCGTGTGACCAACAACCTCGAAGCGTTCTGGATGCCGTTTACGGCTAACAGACAGTTCAAGTCCAATCCGCGCATGTTCGTCGCGGCCAAGGACATGCACTACACGACGGCCGATGGCCGCCAGGTGCTCGATGGTACGGCGGGTCTGTGGTGCTGCAACGCCGGCCATGGCCGCCCCAAGATCACCGAGGCGATCCAGAAGCAGGCGGCGGAGCTCGATTATGCGCCGGCCTTCCAGATGGGGCACCCCGCCGCCTTCGAGCTCGCTTCGCGCCTGGTTCAGCTTACGCCCCAGGGCATCGATCACGTCTTCTTCGCCAATTCTGGCTCCGAAGCCGTCGACAGCGCGCTCAAGATCGCACTCGCCTATCACCGCGCCCGCGGCGAAGGGCAGCGCTTCCGCCTGATCGGCCGAGAGCGCGGCTATCACGGCGTCGGCTTCGGCGGCATTTCGGTGGGCGGCATCGTCTCCAACCGCAAGATGTTCGGCACGCTGCTCACCGGCGTAGACCATATCCGCCACACCCATGACCTCACTCGCAACGCCTTCTCCCGCGGCCTGCCCGAACATGGTGCCGAATATGCCGAGGATCTGGAGCGTGTGATCGCCCTGCACGATCCCTCCACCATCGCGGCCGTGATCATCGAGCCGATCGCCGGCTCCACCGGCGTGCTGCTGCCGCCCAAGGGCTATCTGGAGCGGATCCGCGCCATCTGCGACAAGCACGGCATCCTCTTGATCTTCGACGAGGTCATCACCGGTTTCGGCCGCCTCGGTGCGCCCTTCGCCGCCGATTATTTCGGCGTGACCCCCGACATGATGACGGTGGCCAAGGGCATCACCTCAGGCGTGATCCCGATGGGCGCGGTGTTCGCCAAGAAGGAGATCTACGATGCCTTCATGACGGGGCCGGAGCACCTGATCGAGCTCTTCCATGGCTACACCTATTCGGCCAATCCGGTGGCCTGCGCCGCCGCGCTCGGCACGCTCGACACCTATGCCGAGGAAGGCCTGCTCACCCGCGCCGCCGATCTCGCCTCCTATTGGGAAGACGCGGTGCACTCGCTCAAGGGCCTGCCGCATGTCATCGACATTCGCAACCTCGGCCTGATCGGCGCCATCGAGCTCGAGCCTATCGCCGGTCAGCCCACCAAGCGCGCCTTCTCCGCCTTCCTGAAGGCCTATGAGAAGGGCCTCCTGATCCGCACTACCGGCGACATCATCGCCCTGTCCCCGCCGCTGATCATCTCCAAGGCGCAGATCGACGAGTTGGTCACCACGCTCGGCGACGTCTTGAAGACGCTGGATTGAGGTCATGTCATCCCGTGCGCGATGCAGCATGCAATGCTGCGTCGCCGACACGGGATCGCGTGACAGATGAGCTTCTATCGGAAGACGGTCCCGGATCTGCATCGCGTCACTGCGTGCCGCAATGCGTCCGGGATGACCTATTTTTCAGAGGAAACCCCATGGCCCGTATCGACAACCTGATCGGCGGCAAGCAGACCGCTACCACCAGCGGACGCTTCGCGCCCGTGTTCAACCCTGCCACCGGCGAACAGAGCGGCGAACTCGGCCTGTCCTCGACCGCGGACGTCGACGCCGCCGTGCAGGCGGCCAAGAAGGCCTTCCCGGCCTGGTCGACCACCGCGCCGCTCAAGCGCGCCCGCTACATGTTCAAGTTCAAGGAACTGCTCGAGGCCAATGCCGACAGGATTGCCCAGGCGATCTCGGCCGAGCATGGCAAGACCCATTCCGACGCTCTGGGCGAAGTACAGCGCGGCATCGAGGTCGTCGAATTCGCCTGCGGCATCCCGCATCTGCTTGCCGGCGAATTCAGCCGCAATGTCGGCCCGGCCATCGACACCCACAATGACCGCCAGCCGCTCGGCGTTGTCGCCGGCATCACGCCCTTCAACTTCCCGGCCATGGTGCCGCTGTGGATGTATCCGGTGGCGATCGCTGCCGGTAACACCTTCATCCTCAAGCCGTCCGAGCGTGATCCCTCCGCTGCCCTGCTGGTGGCGCAGCTCCTCCTCGACACCGGCTTGCCCGAGGGTGTGCTCAACGTCGTCAACGGCGACAAGGAAGCCGTCGACGCGCTACTGCACCATCCCGACGTCAAGGCCATCAGCTTCGTCGGCTCGACCCCGATCGCCCAGTACATCTATGCGACCGCCGCAGCCAACGGCAAGCGCTGCCAGGCCCTCGGCGGCGCCAAGAACCATATGGTGGTGATGCCGGATGCCGACATGGACCAGGCCGCCGATGCGCTGGTCTCGGCCGCCTATGGCTCGGCCGGTGAGCGCTGCATGGCGATCTCGGTGGCGGTGCCGATCGGTGATGCGACCGCCAATACGCTGGTCGAGCATCTCCTGCCGCGCATCAACAAGCTCAAGGTCGGCCCCGCCGCCGATCCGCAGGCCGAGATGGGGCCGGTGGTCACCAAGCAGCACCAGGAAAAGGTGCTCGGCTATATCGACGCCGGCGTGCGCGAAGGCGCCAAGCTGGTGGTCGACGGTCGCGGCCTCAAGCTCCAGGGCTATGAAAACGGCTATTTCGTCGGCGCTACCCTGTTCGATCACGTCACCGAAGAGATGTCGATCTACAAGGAGGAGATCTTCGGGCCGGTGCTCTCCATGGTGCGAGCCCGCGACTACGCCCATGCCACCAAGATGATCAACGACCACGAATATGGCAACGGTACCGCCATCTTCACCCGAGACGGCGATGCGGCGCGCGCCTTCGCCGATAGCATCGAGGTCGGCATGGTCGGCGTCAACGTGCCGCTGCCCGTGCCGGTGGCCTACCACTCCTTCGGCGGCTGGAAGCGCTCGCTGTTCGGCGACCACTCGATCTACGGCATGGAGGGCGTGCGCTTCTACACCCGCCTGAAGACCGTGACCGCCCGCTGGCCGACCGGCATCCGCTCGGGCGTGAACCTGAACTTCCCCTCGACGAACTGAGGGGAGGCATATTCCCGGGTGCGCGGGCATCCTGCCCGCCCTTCTCATCCGCAAATATTGCGTTTGGGGTTTAGGAAGATGCGGGCAGGATGCCCGCGCACCCGGGGAAATTACCCCCGGTTGAACTGCGCCGGACGCTTCTCTACGAAGGCGGCCATGCCTTCCTTCTGGTCTTCGGTCGAGAACAGGGCCTGGAAGACGCGGCGCTCGAAGGTGAGGCCGCTGGCGAGCGGCAGTTCATAGGCCTGGTTGATCGCTTCCTTCATCACCATGCTGGCCGTCAGCGACATGTTGGCGATGGTATCGGCCGTCTTCACCGCGTCCTCGACGAGATCGGCAGCCGGAACGACGCGCGAGGCCAGGCCGCAGCGCTCGGCCTCCGCCGCGTCCATCAGGCGGCCGGTGAGGCACAGTTCCATCGCCTTGGACTTGCCGATCGAGCGCACCAGCCTCTGGCTGCCGCCCATGCCGGGGATGACGCCGAGCTTGATCTCGGGCTGGCCGAATTTGGCGGTGTCGGCCGCCAGGATGAAATCGCACATCAAGGCGAGTTCGCAGCCGCCGCCCAAAGCATAGCCGGCTACGGCAGCGATCTTCGGCTTGCGGGAAGCCGCGAAATGGTTCCATTCCGAGAACCAGTCGCTGCTGTGCATGTCGGCGAAGCTCTGGGCTTGCATCTCCTTGATGTCGGCGCCGGCGGCAAAGGCCTTGGCGGAGCCGGTGATCACCAGGCAGCCGATGGAGGGATCGGCGTCCGCGGCCTGGGTGGCCGCCAGGAGTTCGCCGGCTAGCTTGCGGTTGAGGGCGTTGAGGGCTTCGGGTCGGTTGAGCGTGATCAGCAGCACGCGTCCGCGCTGCTCGGTGATAATGGTCTCATAGGTCATGTCTGGTCCTCAATGCTTGCCGCGCAGCAGCCGGATGATGGCGGAGAAATCCTCGGTGCCGTGGCCGAGGCCGTCGAACAGGGAATAGAGCTGGGCGGCTTCCGCGCCAAGCGGTGTGTTGGCGCTGACCGAATTGGCCGCGGCCTGGGCAAGCTTGAGATCCTTGAGCATCAGGGCCGCCGCAAAGCCTGGCTTGTAGTCGTTGTTGGCGGGGGAGGTGGGCACCGGCCCGGGGACGGGGCAATAGGTGGTGAGGGACCAACACTGGCCCGACGAGGTCGAGGCGACGTCGTAGAGCGCCTGCTGCGACAGGCCGAGTTTTTCGCCAAGTGCGAAGGCTTCGCAGACGCCGATCATCGAAATGCCGAGGATCATGTTGTTGCAGATCTTGGCTGCCTGGCCGGCGCCGGCGGTGCCGCAGTGCACCACGCGCTTGCCCATCACGGCGAGCAGAGGCTCGGCTCGGGCGAAGGCCTCGTCGGCTCCGCCGACCATGAAAGTCAGCGTGCCGGCCTTGGCGCCGCCGACGCCTCCGGAGACGGGTGCATCAACGGCGGCGAGTTTGCGTCCGGCGGCTATGTCATGGGCCTTGCGGGCGCTGTCGACATCGATGGTGGAGCTGTCGATCAGCAGGGCACCGGCCGGCACGAGGCTGGCCAACTCAGACCACACCTTCAGCACATGAGCGCCGGCCGGTAGCATGGTGATCACCGGGTCGGCATCCTCGACTGCTTCCGCAGCGGAGGCCGCGATGATGATGCCGTCGCCGCGTGCCGTCTCGAGCGAGGCCGGGGACAGGTCGAAGCCGCGCACCTGATGGCCCGCCTTCACCAGATTGGCCGCCATCGGCCCACCCATGTGGCCGAGGCCTATGAACCCTATCTTGCTGCTGGCCATTGGGGACTCCTTCTCGATAGAGCGATTGTAGGTGTTCCCGGGTGCGCGGACGTCTCGTCCGCTCCTGGAAACGCTGAGTTCTAGGGCGAGAAGGTGCGGACGAGACGTCTGCGCAACCGGAATCTGCCCCTGCCGTCGCCATTATCCAAACACCCGGTCCGCCACCGGTTGGATCCAGGCTTCGATATTGCCATCGTCGACCTTGGCGAGGCTCGGCGGCGACCAGCGCGGATTGCGATCCTTGTCGATGATGGCTGCCCGCACGCCCTCGTAGAAATCATGGCCTTGCGCCACCGCGACGGCGGCGGCGAATTCCCGCTCCAGGCACTCTTCCAGGCCCTCGGCCTCGCGAGCGAGACGGATCAGGCGGAAGGTGAGCTTGAGGCTGGTCGGCGATTTGGAGGCGATGAGGTCGCGTGTCTTCAGGGCGAAGGGCGTGCCATCCGCTTGGAGAGCTTGCAGGATGGCTTCGACGGAAGAGCCGGCAAAGCATTGGTCGATCAACCTGCGATGCTCGGAAAGGCGAGCGGGTTCGGGCTGCACGGCATGCTTTGCAAGCAGGGTGCGGATTGCCTCATTGCCGGTTCCCGGCGTGAGCTGAGCCAGCTCGTCGATCAGCGTGGGAATGCCAGCCAGCGGGACCTGCACATCGGCCAGGCCGGCATAAACAGCATCGGCAGGCCCGATCGCCTCGCCGGTGAGGGCGAGGTAGGTGCCGATCTCCCCAGGGGCATGGGCGAGCAGCCAGGTGCCGCCGACATCCGGCACGAAGCCGATGCCGACTTCCGGCATGGCGATGCGGCTGCGTTCGGTGACGATGCGGTGGGCGCCATGGGCTGATAGGCCAATGCCGCCGCCCATGGTGATGCCGTCCATCACGGCCAGATAGGGCTTCGCAAAGCGGGCGATGCGGGCATTGACACGATATTCGTCGCGCCAGAATTGCGCGCCCGTGCCGTCGGGCGTGCGCTCGCCTTCGTAGAGGGCGCGGATGTCGCCACCGGCACACAGGCCGCGTTCGCCTTCCCCCGTCAACAGCACGGCCGCGATGGCAGCGTCCTTCTCGAAGGCGTCGAGAGCCGGTGCGATCAGATGCACCATGTCGCGCGTGAGGCTGTTCATCGCCTTGGGACGATTGAGCCGGATGCGGCCGAGCGAGCCCGTGCGTTCGACGATGACGTCGGCAAGTGTTTCGGTCTGGGCAAGCGTTTCCTCTGTTGCCATCAGCGATTCCCCAGCAGGGCACGGGCAATGATCACGCGCATGATTTCGTTGGTTCCTTCCAGAATCTGGTGCACCCTGAGATCCCTGACGATCTTCTCGACGCCATATTCGCTCAGATAGCCATAGCCACCGTGAAGCTGCAGCGCCTGATTGGCAACCTCGAAACCGGCATCGGTGACGAAGCGCTTGGCCATGGCACAAAAGCGCGTCGCCTCGGGGCTCTTGGCATCGAGCGCGCTGGCCGCCCGCCACAGGAAGGTGCGCGCCACTTCCAGTTCCGTCGCCATGTCGGCAAGGCGGAATTGCAGGGCCTGGAAGTCCGAGATCTTCCTTCCGAAGGCTTTGCGCTCGCCCATATAGGCGATCGCCTTGTCGAGAGCCGCCTGGGCGCCGCCGAGTGAACAGGCGGCGATGTTGAGGCGCCCGCCATCGAGCGCCGCCATGGCGATGCGAAAGCCCTGGCCCTCTTCGGCAATGCGGTTGGCGGCGGGAACCCCGACATTCTCGAACATCACCGCGCGCGTCGGCTGGGCATGCCAGCCCATCTTCTTCTCGCTGGCGCCGAAGGAAAGCCCGGGCGTGTCCTTCGGCACGATGAAGGTGGAGATGCCCTTCGGGCCGTCTCCGCCGGTGCGGGCCATCACGATATAGAGATCGCTGGCACCGGCGCCGGAGATGAACTGCTTCTGGCCGTTGAGGATATAGTGGTCGCCATCACGCACCGCTCGGGTGGCGAGATTGCCGGCATCCGAGCCATAGCCGGGCTCGGTCAGGCAGTAGCTGGCGATCATCTCCATCCCGGTCATCGCCGGCAGCCACTGGCTGCGTTGCTCGGGCGAGCCGTAGGCATCGATGATCCAGGCGCACATGTTGTGGATCGACAGGAAGGAGGCGACGGCCGGACAGCCCGAGGACAGGGCTTCGAAGATCAGTGCCGCATCGAGACGGGTGAGGCCGGAGCCGCCGACATCCTCGCGCACATAGATCGCGGCCATGCCGAGCCCGGCCGCCGCCTTGAGCGTGTCGATGGGGAAGTGCCTGTTCTGATCCCATTCGAGGGCGTGCGGGGCGATCGCCTCCGCCGCGAAGCCGGCCGCCATCTCCCGGATGGCCGCTTGTTCGTCGCTGAGTTCGAAATCCATGGTGGTCGCCTTGTTGTTCTTTACCCTCCCCTGAAGGGGGAGGGGTGGACTGAAAGGCCGGGGTGGGGTGGAAAAGCGACGGTCGAGAATATCACCCCACCCCGACGCTACGCGTCGACCCTCCCCCTCCAGGGGAGGGTGGAGAGTGCTACCGCATCGTCGGGATCGAGAAATCCGCGCCGCTCTTGATGCCGCTCGGCCAGCGCGAGGTCACCGTCTTGGTCTTGGTGTAGAAGCGGATCGAATCCGGGCCGTGCTGGTTGAGGTCGCCGAAGCCCGAGCGCTTCCAGCCGCCGAAAGTGTGGTAGGCGATCGGCACCGGGATCGGCACGTTGATGCCGACCATGCCGACATTGACCCTGGCAGCGAAATCACGGGCAGCATCGCCGTCGCGGGTGAAGATGGCCACACCGTTGCCATAGGAATGCTTAGTCGGCAAAGCGAGGGCTTCCTCGTAGGTATCGGCACGCACCACGGAGAGCACCGGCCCGAAGATCTCCTCCTTGTAGATGGTCATCTCGGGCTTGACCTCGTCGAACAGGCAGCCGCCCATGAAGAAGCCGTTCTCATAGCCCTGGAGGCGGAAATTGCGGCCGTCGACGGCCAGTTTCGCGCCCTCGTTGATGCCGATCTCGACATAGCGCTTGACACGCTCCACCGCCTCGCGGGTGACGAGCGGGCCGTAATCGGCGGAGCCGTCGTTGGAGGGACCGATCTTAAGCGATTCCACCCGCGGGATCAGCCTTTCCATCAGGGCATCGCCCGTGGCCTTGGTGACGGGCACGGCAACGGAGATCGCCATGCAGCGCTCGCCTGCCGAACCGTAGCCGGCACCGATCAGCGCATCGACCACCTGGTCCATGTCGGCATCCGGCATGATGATGGCGTGGTTCTTGGCGCCGCCGAAGCACTGGGCCCGCTTGCCGGTCTGGGCGGCGCGGACATAGATATATTCTGCGATCGGGGTCGAGCCGACGAAGCCCACGGCGCGAATGTCCTCGTCGTCGAGAATGGCGTCGACTGCTTCCTTGTCGCCGTTGACGACATTGAACACGCCCGCCGGCAGGCCGGCCTCGACGAACAATTCGGCGATGCGGATCGGCACGGAGGGATCGCGCTCCGACGGCTTGAGGATGAAGGCGTTGCCGCAGGCCAGCGCCGGCGCGCATTTCCACAAGGGGATCATCGCCGGGAAGTTGAAGGGCGTGATGCCGGCGACGACACCGAGCGGCTGGCGCAGGGAATAGACGTCGATGCCGGTGCCGGCGCTCTCTGTATATTCGCCCTTGAGCAGATGCGGGATGCCGATGGCGAATTCCACCACTTCGAGGCCGCGCTGGATGTCGCCCTTGGCGTCCGGCACGGTCTTGCCGTGCTCGCTCGCCAGGAGCTCGGCCAGGCTGTCATGCTCGTCCCGCATCAATTCGAGGAAGCGCATCAGCACGCGGGCGCGCCGCTGCGGGTTCCAGCCGGCCCAGACTGCCTGCGCCTCGCGGGCGTTCTCGACAGCCGCCCGTATTTCCGCTGCGCTGGCGAGCGCGACCTTGGCCTGCACATCGCCGGTGGTGGGATTGAACACGTCGGCAAAACGGCCGCTGGTGCCCTCGACGCGCTTGCCGGCGATGAAATGTCCGATCTGTCGCATGGCCTGGTCCTTCATCGTGTTGTGAAAATTGTGTTGTGCGCACCCGGAATGCCGCTGCCGCAACCCTATGCGCGCTTCCTCTCCGATGCCATCTCCGGGAAATCGGTCTCGGCGAATTCGACGCCCCGGAACGGGCTTTGCGTGTCTTCCTCCACTTCCAGCCGGCGCAGCTGCACGCGGCGGATCTTGCCGGAGATGGTCTTGGGCAATTCGGTGACGAATTCGATGCGGCGGATGCGCTTGAAGGGGGCAAGACGCTCATTGGTGTAGCGGAAGATCGACAGGGCCGTCTCGCGTGACGGCTCGGCTGCGCCGACCAGCAGCACATAGGCCTTGGGGATCGACAGGCGGATGGGATCGGGCACCGGCACGATGGCAGCCTCGGCCACCGTCTCGTGCTCGATCAGCACGCTTTCGAGCTCGAAGGGACTGATGCGGTAGT
This sequence comes from Labrys sp. E2SS-1L, assembly GCF_057073705.1. Taxonomy (NCBI): domain Bacteria; kingdom Pseudomonadati; phylum Pseudomonadota; class Alphaproteobacteria; order Hyphomicrobiales; family Xanthobacteraceae; genus Labrys; species Labrys sp. E2SS-1L. The sequence continues at coordinate 2,631,298 of NZ_CP172712.1, forward strand.
CGGAGGATTTGAAGACGTCGTCGGCCCGGCCAACGAAAGTGAGATAGCCGTCCTCGTCGATGAAGGCGACGTCGCCGGTATGGTAGACCTCGCCCTCCAAGCCTCCGAGCTTGCCGTCGGTGCTCTGGTATCCCTGCATCAGACCGGCCGAGCGTGTGTCGCCGAGCGGCAGGCAGACCTCGCCTTCCGTGGCGGGCTTGCCGTCGGCATCGAGGATGCGGATGTCGTAGCCGGGGAGGGGGCGGCCCATGGCGCCGATCTTGATCGGTTGTCCGGGCGAATTGGCGATCTGGGCCGTGGTCTCGGTCTGGCCGTAGCCGTCGCGGATGGTCAGCCTCCAGGCGTTGCGGACCCGTTCGATCACTTCCGGATTGAGGGGCTCGCCGGCGCCGCACACCTCGCGCAGCGAGACCTTGGTGGCGGCGAGATCCTCCTGGATCAGCAGGCGCCAGACAGTCGGCGGCGAGCAAAGCGTGGTGACCTGGCAGCGTTCGAGTTCGCGCAGCAGCACCTTGGCGCTGAATTGCGGCTGATTGATCACCAGCACCGTGGCGCCGGCATTCCAGGGCGCGAAGAACGAGCTCCAGGCATGCTTGGCCCAGCCGGGCGAGGACACGTTGAGATGAACGTCTCCCGGCTGCAGGCCGAGCCAGTACATGGTCGAGAGCGCGCCGATGGGATAGCTGCGCTGGGAATGGCGCACCAGCTTGGGCTTGGCGGTGGTACCGGAGGTGAAATAGAGCAGCAGCGGATCGTGCGGGTTGGTCGGGCTATCCGGCGTGAAGGTGGTGGACTGGTCGAAGGCTCCGGCATAGGCGACCCAGCCGGCCTCGCTGCCGGGGCCGACGACGATGCGCTTCACCTCCGGCGGCGCCACGCCTTCGCATTTGGCGAGCTGGTCGCGCTCGGCCACGATGGCGCGAGCCTTGCCGCGGTCGAAACGATCGGCGAGCTCGTCCGGCGTGAGCAAGGTGGTGGCGGGAATCAGGATCAGGCCGAGCTTGCTCGCCGCCAGCGTTGTCTCCCAGATCGCCGGCACATTGCCGAGCAGCACCAGGACGTGGTCACCGCGTTTCAGACCCTGGGCGCGCAGGAAATTCGCCACTTGGTTGGAGCGCCGGCTGAGCTCGCTGAAGCTGAATTTGGTGTCGATGCCGGCTGCGGTGTCGACGATCCACAGGGCCGTGCGGTCCCGGCTTTCGGCAGCGGTGGCGAGCTCGGCATCGAACCAATTGAGCGCCCAGTTGAAGTGGGGCTCATCCGGCCAGTCGAAGCCGGCGCGAGCCGTCTCATAATCCGTGCGATGCTTGAGCAGAAAGTCACGAGCCTGCCGAAAATCGGGCATGAAGGTTTCCTCGTTTCCCTGGAGCGCGGGCATCTCAGCGACATGACAGCATGTCGCTGAGATGTCCGCGCTCCAGTGCAAGTATTTCAGTTCTGACTAGACCAGCCGTTCGACCGCCATCGCGGTCGCTTCGCCGCCGCCGATGCACAGGCTGGCCACGCCGCGTTTCAGCCCATGGCTTTCGAGAGCGGCCAGCAGGGTCACCAGCACGCGCGCGCCGGAGGCCCCGATCGGATGGCCGAGGGCGCAGGCGCCGCCATGCACATTGACCTTGTCGCCAGGCAAATCAAGGTCGCGCATCGCCGCCATCGTCACCACGGCGAAGGCCTCGTTGATCTCGAACAGGTCGACCTCGCCGGCCGTCCAGCCGGTGCGATCGAACAATTTGCGCATGGCGCCGATCGGGGCGGTGGCGAAGCGATTCGGTTCCTGGGCATGGCTGGCATGGCCGACGATCGCGGCGAGGGGCTTGAGGCCGCGCTTTTCCGCCTGCGAGCGGCGCATCAGCACCAAGGCGGCGGCGCCGTCGGAGATCGAGCTCGAATTGGCCGCCGTCACCGTGCCGCCCTCGCGGAAGGCCGGCTTCAGCGTCGGGATCTTGTCCGGGCGGGCCTTGCCCGGCTGCTCGTCGACGCCGACCACCTGCTCCGTCTTGCCCGAGCCGACGGTCACCGCCACGATCTCGCTGTCGAAGCGCCCGTCCCGGATGGCGGCCTGGGCCCGGCTCAGGGAGCGCAAGGCAAATTCGTCCTGCGCCTCGCGGGTGAATTGATAGGCCTCGGCGCAATCCTCGGCGAAGGTGCCCATCAGGCGGCCCTTCTCATAGGCATCCTCGAGCCCGTCCAGGAACATGTGGTCCTTCACGCTGCCATGGCCCATGCGGTAGCCGCTACGGGCGCGGTCGAGCAGATAGGGGGCGTTGGTCATGCTCTCCATGCCGCCGGCCACCACCACGCCAGCCGTGCCGGCGGCGATCAAATCGTGGCCGAGCATGGCGGCCTGCATGCCCGAGCCGCACATCTTGTTGACGGTGGTGGCGGGTGTCGAGATCGGCAGGCCCGCACCCAGCGCGGCCTGGCGGGCCGGAGCCTGGCCCTGGCCGGCGCTGAGCACGCAGCCGAACACGGTTTCCTCGATCGCCTCTGCCGGCAGCCCGGCGCGGGACACCGCCGCCGAGATGGCCGTCGCGCCGAGGCGTGCCGCCGGCAGGCTGGAAAAGGCCCCCTGGAAACCACCGAGCGGGGTCCGCGCGGAACCGACGATCACGACAGGGTCATTCATCTCATGGTCCCTTTCTGCGAAGGAGGATTTTACGCCGATTTCGGCGATGTGTGTGGTCGATCAGCGCGGCGCCATGCGCAGGGCGCCGTCGAGCCGGATGATTTCGCCGTTGAGCATGCGGTTTTCGACGATGTGGCAGACCAAAGCGGCGAATTCCTGCGGATGGCCGAGGCGGGGCGGGAAGGGCACGGTCGCACCCAGCGAGTCCCTGACCTCCTGCGGCATGGCCTGCATCATCGGGGTCTCGAACACCCCGGGGGCCACGGCGACGACACGGATGCCGAAGCGGGCGAGTTCGCGGGCCGCCGGCAAAGTGAGGCTGGCGACGCCGCCCTTGGAGGCGGCATAGGCGGCCTGGCCGATCTGGCCGTCATAGGCGGCGATCGAAGCGGTGTTGACGATGACGCCGCGCTCGCCGTCCTCGCCGGGCGCGTTGGCGGAGATCGCCCGGGCGGCAAGCCGCGTCATATTGAAGGTGCCGATCAGATTGATCTGGATGGTGCGGGCGAAGCGCTCGAGATCATGCGGACCGTCCCGTCCGACGATGCGCTCGCTGGGGGCGACGCCGGCGCAGTTGACCAGACCGTCAAGCCGGCCGAAGGCATCGAGGGCGGCCTGCACGGCAGCCTGTCCATCCTCGGCACTGGCGACATCGGTGCGCTGGAAGCGGGCCTGCGGTCCCAGCGCAGCGGCGGCTTTTTCGCCGGCTTCGGCATTGAGATCGCAGAGGAGGACGCGCCCGCCGCGGCTCACCAATTCGGCTGCCACCGCCTGGCCGAGCCCGGACGCTGCACCAGTCACCAGGAAGACACGGTCTTGGATCTGCATGGCGCGGAACTCTCCCCGTTCGGCTCTTTGAGAGCCGTTGTCGTTGGCAATGATATTACGCGTGTCGGCGGTGGCATTCGATGACCCTTCATGCTTAAAAGCGTGATCGGTTTTGCCATATCGTGAGGGGGCGAATGGCCTGGGAAGGGAAGAGATCCACGCCGTGATCGGCCTCGGCTTCATCCAGGATACGCTCGAGCCCCTGCGGCGCGGCGGCTTCGATCTTGCGCCGGCTCTGGAGGCGGGCGGCTTCCGCGAGAGCGAACTTGACCTGCCGGGCTTTCGCCTGTCGGCCGAGCAATATGGCCGCCTGTGGCTCAGCATCGCGCAGATCATGCAATGCGAATATTTCGGCTTCGGTGCCCGCCCGATGGCGCCGGGCAGTTTCGCCATGCTCTGCCACGCGGTGATCTCCAGCCAGACGCTGGAGCACGCCGTCAGGCGCAGCCTGCGTTTCCTCAACCTGGTGCTCGCCGAGCCCAAGGGAGAGCTGGTCATCGAGGGAGCGCTCGCCCGGGTAATTCTGCGCGAGACATCCCCGCCGCGCCTGCCCTTCGCCTATCGTACCTATTTCCTGTTGCTGCACGGCGTCGTCTGCTGGCTGGTCAAGCGCCAGCTCGAGATCCGCGAGCTGCATTATCGCGGGTCCCTGCCGGCCGGACGCGAGGACCATCGCGATTTCTTCGGCACCCCCGTCAGCTTCGAGCGGCCCGAAACCATGCTGGTCTTTGATCGCGACATGCTGGCGCTCAAGGTCCGCCAGACCGAAAGGACCCTGCAGGGCTTCATCGCCGGGGCACCGGCCAACATATTGGGGCGCTATCGCCATGACCGTGGCGCGGCCTCCGCCACGCGACGCCTGCTGCGCGAGCTTCCTCCCGCTGAATGGCCTTCCTTTGCCGAGATGGCCGCGAGGCTGGGCCTGTCGGAACCAACATTGCGGCGCCATCTGGCTGGAGACGGCGAGAGTTTCTCCGAAATCAAGGAGGAGATCCGCCGCAAGCTGGCCCTGGACTGGTTGGCCCGCACCGCCAAGCCGGTCGGCCAGGTTGCCGCCGATCTCGGCTATACCGAGCCGAGCGCCTTCCACCGTGCCTTCCATAAATGGGCTGGCATGAGCCCGGGCGAGTTCCGCCGCTCCCGCACCAAATGACGGCTGGGTTTCCGGTTTCGTCATAACTCCTTGGGGTTATTGTTCGATCGCCGGCATCGGCACAAGCTTCCCGGACACAACGATAGGGCGGACGCCGGCAGACCGGCGAACTTGTCACCAGGGGAGAGCGGCGATGCAGGACGTGAAATTGGACAGAGCGTTGGGCCTGTGGTCGGTGGTACTATTCGGCTTGGCCTATATGACGCCGATGATCGTGTTCGGCACGTTCGGGCCGCTGGCGACAGCAAGCCAGGGCACCACGGCGATGTCCTATCTGCTCGCCTCCGGCGCCATCCTGCTCACCGCTCTGAGCTATGGCGTGATGTCCCGGGTCTATCCCGTGGCCGGCTCCGCCTACACCTATGCCCGCCGATCCCTCAACTCCGGTGTCGGCTTCCTGGTCGGCTGGGCCGTGCTACTCGACTATTTCTTCCTGCCGATGGTGATCTGGCTGATCGGCGCGGCCTATCTGTCGGCCGCCTTTCCGGCCGTGCCGAGCTGGGTCTGGATCGTGGCCTTCATCCTCACCACCACCGTGATCAACATCCTCGGCATCGCCTTCGCGAGCCGGGTGAATTTCGTGCTGATGCTGGTGCAGCTCGCCGTCGTCGCCGCCTTTGTTTTGCTGGCGGCACGCTATGTCGCTGCAGCGAGCGGGACCGGCGGCCTGGCGGCAGCGGCGCCGTTCTTCCAGGCGAACGTGCCCTTTTCCGCTTCGGTGGCGGGGGCTGCCATCGCCGCCTATTCCTTCCTCGGCTTCGATGCCGTCTCCACGCTGACGGAGGAGACCAGGGACGCCGGGCGCACCATTCCGCGCGCCATCCTGATCGTGGCCCTGGCCGGCGGCGCCATCTTCGTGGCGGCGGGCTATGTGATCCAGCTCGCGCATCCGGGCTTCGAGTTCGCCTCCGTCGATGCCGCCGGCAACGAGATCGCCCAGAAGATCGGCGGCGACTTCTTCGTCGTGATCTTCCTGGCGACGCTCGTCCTGGCGCAATTCAGCTCGGGCCTGGCTGCCCAGGCCAGCGTCGGCCGCCTTCTCTACGCTATGGGCCGCGACAACGTGCTGCCTAGCGGCCTGTTCGCCCGCCTGCATCCGAAATGGCAGACGCCCCTCGCCAACTTGGCTTTCGTCGGCCTGGTCGGACTGGCTGCGATCTGGATGGATGTCACGACCTCGACCTCCTTCATCAATTTCGGCGCCTTCCTGGCCTTCACGGCGGTCAATCTCTCCGTGATCGCTCTCTATCTGCGCGGGCATGAAGGCGTCAGGCCGCTGGGCGTGCTGATGGGCGTGATCCTTCCAGCCATCGCGGCGGCCTGCGACCTCTATCTGCTCCTCAATCTCGACGCCCACGCCAAATGGCTCGGCCTGATCTGGCTGGCGCTGGGGGCGGCCTATCTCGCCTATCTGACGCGCATGTTCAGCCAGGCCCCGCCCGAAATGGACTTCGTGGAGGACGCAGCCTGAGCAGGCACTGCTCAGGCTGCGGAAGATTGCCCGGCCAGGAACAGGCGGAACAACTGCCCCTGGCTCGATATCTTCAGCTTTGCGTAGATGTGACGGCGATGCACCTTGATCGTTTCGGGGGACAGAGAGAGGACGGCGCCGATCGAGAGGCTCGAATGCCCCTTCAGGATCAGCGCCACGATTTCCCGCTCGCGCGGCGTCAACTGGGGATGGGCGATGGCCGCGGAGGGGAGTGCCTCACCGGAGGGGGAGGGCGGGCGTACGGTCCGCCAGTGCCGTTCGGCCAGGCGGCAGATCAGTTCTGCGACGTCGCCGAATTGCTCGATCTGGCGGCGGCGGAACAGCGGGTTCGCGCCGAGGCGACTGATCGAGAGCACGCCGACATGTCCGCTGCCGAGATCAAGCACAAAGCCGATCTCGTCCCTGATGGTCGTCGCGGCATAGTGGACCCGGTAATATTCGGATTGCCTGAAATGATCGGGTGCCAGGTCCTGCATGACGATCAGGCAATCGGCATCGCTCCCCCGGACGGCGTCGTAGAAGGGATCGAGCACATAGGCGCCGGACAGGTATTGATCGACGATGATGCCGCGATCGATGAGGTCGGGCGGGTTGTGGAGATCATGCGCGCGCCCGTCCGGCGCATAGCGAAAGCCGTTCATCATCTCGAAAGGGGCGATCAGGCGCAGGACTGCCTGCAGCGCCGCCGGAAAGCCCGGCGAGCCGATGGCCTCGACCGCATGGGCAAGGAGGCGATTCCAGCCCTGGAATGGTGGCGGCATGGTGCTCCCTCGAACTTCCCTGCAAAGACGCATGGACTGGTTGCCAACCCTATGCGCCCGCCTCAGGCCTGCAACAAGCCGGAATGGAGAAGACGATGAATCTGGCCGGCACGACAACATCCCGAACCCATCCGCTCGATCTGCCGGCCTACGCGATCGCCGACGGCATTCGGCGGCAGCGCTTCCATGCCGTGGAGGTGGTGGCGGAAGCCCTGCACCGGGCCGAGGCGTGCCAACCTGAATTGAATGCCTTCACATTGCTGCGGCACGAGCATGCCCTTGCCAGTGCTCATCAGGCGGATGAGGCCGCCAGGGCTGGACAGTCCCTGGGAGCCCTGCATGGCGTGCCCTTCGCCGCCAAGGACATGACGCCGACGGCAGGCGATCTCACCACCTTGGGTTCCTGGACGAGCGGAGATCCTGTTCCTCCCGAGAGCGCCCTGTGCGTCCGCCGCCTGGAGGCTGCAGGGGGCATTCTGATCGGCAAGACCACCACGCCGGAATTCGCATTCTCCAGCTTCACGCAGAGCCCGCGTTGGGGCGTAACACGCAATCCCCGGGACCCCGAGCGCACAAGCGGCGGGTCCTCTGGGGGATCGGCCGTCGCCGTGGCCATGGGCGTCGTGCCGATGGCGGAGGGAACCGATATGGGCGGTTCTGTGCGCATCCCCGCCGCTTTCTGCGGTGTGGTCGGCTTCAAGCCGAGCCTCGGGCGCATCCCGATGACGATCCTGCCAAGCGTTTTCGACAATATCTCGCATTTCGGGCCTCTCGCGCGCAGCGTCGAAGATGCCATCGCTTTCATGGCCGCGACGGCCGGGTCGAGCGACGAGGACATCCAGTCCCTGCCGCTTCCCTTCGACGGCATGCGGGCACGCAAGGCGGGCCTCGCAGGCCGGCGTTTCGCCTTCTCGCTCGACCTTGGCTTCTATGCCGTCGAGCCGGCGGTGGAGATGGCCATTCGCGGCGCGGTTGAGGACCTTCGCGGGGCAGGGGCTGTCGTCGACGAGATCCCGATCGGCTGGAGCCGGGCTGTGGTCGACCAGTGGTTCGACATCTGGTGCGTCTTCATGTCGGCCTATTTCGGGGGCCGTCTTGCCGCAGGGCGCGGACGCATGGATCCGGCCGTGGTGGCGATGATCGAAAAGGGCCTGGCCATGGACGCCACGCAGTACAAGCGTACTGAATTGCTGCGCACGGGGATGTGGCGGGACATGGCCCGATTGTTCGAAAGCTATGATGCCCTGCTGTGCCCGACCTGCGCCATCGTGGCACCCCCGGTGGAACTGACCGATGACGACTTTGCCGAGAGTCTGCCGGACGGGCGCCTGAAGGGACTGGACATGACGTGCCCCTTTAATCTCCTGCCGCAATGCCCGGCTCTCTCCCTGCCGGTCGATCGCGCCGGCGTCATGCCGGTCGGCCTGCAGATCGTCGGGCGCCGGTACGCGGACGAGGACGTCCTCGCCATTGCGCTGGGCATGGAAAAGGTCCTGGCGGCGTCGCGATAGAACCATCGTGCAGAAAGACAAAGTGGCGGCTCGATGGAGCCGCCGCTTCTGAAATCATCGCTGTATCGTTTCCAGCCAAGAGCCGGGAGCCGTTTTTCGGCCCGGCAGGTCAGGCGCCGAGAGCAGCACTCATGGTCGTCTCGTCGGCCGCCACCTCGAACTGCTTGAAGTTCTCGGTGAACATGCCGACCAGGCGGCGGGCCTGGTTCTCATAGGCCGCCTTGTCCGCCCAGGACTTGAAGGGATCGAGCACGTGGCTCGGCACGCCGTCCACCGCGGTCGGAACCTGGAAGCCGAAATGACGGTCGGTGCGGAACTTGGCCCTGTCGAGGCTGCCATCGAGGGCGGCGTTGAGCAGGGTGCGGGTCCACTTGATCGGCATGCGGCGGCCGGTGCCATAGGCACCTCCGGTCCAGCCGGTGTTGACGAGCCAGCAGGAGACCTGGTGCTTGTCGATCAACTCCTTCAGCAGGCGGGCATATTCGACCGGATGGCGCGGCATGAAGGGAGCGCCGAAGCAGGTCGAGAAGGTCGGCTGCGGCTCGGTCACGCCGCGCTCGGTCCCGGCGAGCTTGGCGGTGAAGCCCGAGAGGAAGTGGTAGATCGCCTGCTCCGGCGTGAGGCGGGCGATCGGCGGCATCACGCCGAAGGCGTCCGCCGTCAGCATCACCACCGTACCGGGATGACCGGCAGCGCTGGACGCCGAGGCATTCTCGATGAAATGCAGCGGATAGGCGGCGCGGGTGTTCTCGGTCTTGCGACCATCGGTGAAGTCGAGCTTGCGCGTGATCGGGTTCATCGCGACGTTCTCGAGCACCGCCCCGAAGCGCTGCGAAGCGGCGAAGATCTGCGGCTCGGCCTGCTTGTCGAGATTGATGGTCTTGGCGTAGCAGCCGCCCTCGAAGTTGAAGATGCCGTTCGGGCCCCAGCCATGCTCGTCATCGCCGATGAGCGAGCGGTCGGGGGAGGCGGACAAGGTGGTCTTGCCGGTGCCCGAGAGCCCGAAGAACAGGGCCGAGACGCTGCTGGGGCCGACATTGGCCGAGCAATGCATCGGCATGACGCCGCGCGCGGGCAGGATGTAGTTGAGGTAGGAGAACACCGATTTCTTCATCTCGCCGGCATAGGCCGTGCCGCCGATCAGGACGACGCCGCGGGTGAAATCGCAGGCGATCACCGTCTCCGAGCGCAGGCCGTATTTGGCGGGGTCGGCCTTGAAACTCGGCATGTCGATGATGGTGAGGTCGGGATAGAACCCGGCGAGGTCATCGGCGGAGGGGCGGATCAGGAGATTGCGGATGAACAGGCTGTGCCAGGCAAGCTCGGTATAGACCTTGACCTTGATGCCGTTGTCCTCGTCGGCACCGGCATGCAGGTCCTGCACGAAGAGCTGCTTTTCCGTCGCATGCCAGAGCATGTCGGCCAGCAGCGTATCGAAGGCGGCGCGGGAGATCGCGTTGTTGTTGGCCCACCAGATCGAGTCTTCGGTCTCGCGCTCGCGGACGATGTACTTGTCCTTCGGGGAGCGGCCAGTATGGCTGCCGGTATCGACGACCAGGGCGCCACCGGGGCTGAGCAGGCCCTCGCCGCGGCGAATCGCGACTTCGACAAGCGAAGGTTCGTCGAGATTGGCGTGGAGCGCGCCGAGATTGTTGAACTGGATCGGCTCGATCTCATCCTTGGCTCCGCCTTCCACAACATGAAGTTTCATATCACGCTTCCTCATATTTGCCGGTCTCCAGGCTTCATGGCCCGGCCCTGTTCTCACGGGCAGTACCGCAACAATCGTTCATCGCCGCATCGAGAGCGGCGGGAGGGCGGCTGCTTCCCATTCAAATGCGACCTTAGCACGGCAGACCCGTGGACGTGTCATGCGAATGTTGCGGCGAAATGCATCGGCCGCAGGATCGTGGCCGGCATCGGTATTGATATGACAAATGACGCCGAACAGCGCACGCGGAAAGGTCCGCGAGCGCCTCGAAGCCGTCTAATACTTTGAGAGATCATTGAAATTTGCGGCGTCGTCCACCCGAAGGCGCCGAAAAGCCTGTTCGGCTTCAGTCTTCGCGCTTCATGCGCTCGCGACGTTTGATTTCCGCCGGGCTTGGCTCGGCAAGTTCGAAGGTGCCTATTGGCACGGATCCGGCTGGTTCATAGGTGGCGATGATAACGCCGGTGCTCGAAACCTCGTGGCTGGTCAGTTTCAGGGCGCCGGACGGCGTGCCTGTGCCGAACAGGCGCTTGCCCTTGCCGAGTACCAGCGGGAAGGTCATGATGAAAAGCCGGTCGATGAGGCCCGCGGCCAGCAATTGGGGGTAGAGCGTCGTGCTGCCCTGGACGAGGATGTCCGGCCCTTCGCTCTGTTTCACCTCGGCGACGGCGGCGATGTCGGCGAGGCGATGGCTGTTCTGCCATTCGAAGGGCTCGCTGCCGCGCGTGACCACATATTTGGCCGCCTTGGTGAAGGCGGGGCCGATGGGATCCTCCGGACCGACAAAGGGCCAGTGGGCCGCGAAGATCTCATAGGTCTTGCGGCCGAGCAGCAGGTCGAAGGGATTGCTGAACAGGCCACCCATCGCCGTGCCCATCGTGCCGTCCCAGAAGGTCGCCGACCAGCCGCCGAGTTCGAAGCCACCGGTCGGGTCCTCCGGCGGGCCGCCGGGGGCCTGCATCACACCATCGAGAGACTGGAATATGCCGCCGATGATCTTGCGCATGGGAAGATGTCCTCTGGTTGCCATGGTTTGGATGGGAAGACGCGATGCGGGGCGGCATCGCGCTCTGCCCCAAGGACGGGCGGGAGGGACTTCTCCCGACAAGGAGCAGGATATTTTGTCCCGCCCCCCGTCGTCCTGCGCGATCACTTGCGCGAGGGGCCGGAGGAAAGAGCCAGTTGCAGCAGGATTTCCTGGTGAACGAGGCAGTCGCCACGCCCGACGGATGCCTTGGTTGCCTGGCCGCCGAGGGCAAGGGCCGGCACGAAATAGAAGCACTCGCCGGGGGCGAGCGGCTGTTGGTCGACCGTCGAATAGAGTTCGTAGAAGGCGCGCGGATTGTCCTGCAGGAAGCCCTTGAGATCCTTGGTGAAGAAGTCGTCCACAGACCAGGTTATGGCCGAACTGCCGCGATAGTGGATGCTGAGAAAGACCACGTCGCTGCCGTTCTTCCAATTGGCTTCGAGCCCGTTTTCGGCTGCCCTTTGCCGTAAGTCCCGAAAATAGATCAGGTCGCCGAAGGCGGTGCGCGCAATGGGGACCCGCGTGGGGTCGGGCTGTTGGAGCAGCAGCCAGCGGGCCAGCATCGTTTCGGCCTCGCGCGGATCGAAGAAAGTGATGAAGCCATTGCCGAAGGACCCGAAGCCGATCCTTTGCCAGAACTCGATCAATCTGGGATGGACGTGTTCCTTCAGTGTCGGCGACAGTTCACCGTGGAAGGGGCGTACGTCATTGCCGGGCGGGAAGTCGCTCAGAAAGGCCTGGAAGTCCTTCGATCCATCCTGGGCAAGGCTCGGCTGGGGCGCAGCAAGCAGGCCCAGCAAGCCGAGCAGAATCATGAGGATGCGCATAGGGAAGCCTTCCTGCCCGGCGTTGCGTGCGAGGGCTGCAATGTGGCGATACGGAAGATTCCTGGCAATTAGGAGTTTGGGGGCCAGCTTCGATTGGGGGAGGCTCATGGAGCGGTGCGGACAATCGCTTCCTTAAATCTCTTCCAAATGGGGTTGCCTATTTTTTGTCCATAAGGTCAATATTGCTGCCAGCCGCACGGGCAATCCGGGGTTGCCCTCCGGAGTGGTGAAGAGCAGGAGATGATCCCGCTTTTTTGCTCGCAAGTGGCAATCGGCTCGGTTTGAAATATTCCAACCGGGGCGGCGAGCCGGTAACGTGATAAAATAGAGACTCTCGTCGCAGTGGCACGATCATTGCTGTGAACGGGGGCGAGCAGGGCGGAACGGTTCACCGTATTCGCCGGGGACGAACCAGAGGTAGAGCCGGCATGCAGGTTGAGGGCGTGGATCGGAAGCTTGGTGCCGTGAGGGAACGAACGGCCGCCGGCGAACCCGTGATTGCGGTCGAGGATCTTTCCTTAACCTTCGACACCGGGGACGGGCCGGTCTATGCGCTCTCCAAGGTCGATCTCACCGTCAATGAAGGCGATTTCGTCTCCTTCATCGGGCCTTCGGGCTGCGGCAAGACCACCTTGCTGCGCGTCATCGCCGATCTCGAGCGCCAGACCTCCGGCTCGATCAAGGTGAACGGGTTGACGCCGGAACAGGCACGCCTCGGCCGGCATTACGGCTATGTCTTCCAGGCGCCGGCGCTCTATCCCTGGCGCACCATCGAGCGCAACGTCATGCTGCCGCTGGAGGTGATGGGTTTTCCCGCCGCCGAGCGCAAGGAGAGGGCCGCCCGCAATCTCGAACTGGTCAATCTCAAGGGCTTCGAGAAGAAGTTTCCCTGGCAATTGTCCGGCGGCATGCAGCAGCGTGCCTCGATCGCCAGGGCCCTGTGCTTCGATCCCAAGCTGATGCTGATGGACGAACCGTTCGGGGCACTCGACGAGATCGTCCGCGACAAGCTCAACGACCAGCTCCTGCATCTGTGGCGCACCACCAGGAAGACGGTGGTGTTCGTCACCCATTCCATCCCCGAGGCGGTGTATCTGTCCAGCAAGATCGTGGTGATGTCGCCCAGGCCCGGCCGTATCATCGACATCATCGACTGCAACTTCCCGCGCGACCGCACGCTCGACATCCGCGAGACGCCTGAATTCCTCGAAGTCGCCCATCGTGTGCGCGACGGCCTCAGGGCAGGGCACTCCTATGACGACTGAGGTGCTTGCTGCCCGTACCGCCCCCTCGCTGGGGAGCCGCCTGATGGCCGGCAAGGCTGGACCGGTGACGGTGGTCGTGCTGGCGATCTTCGCTTTGTGGTATCTCGCCTGCCTGCCGATGAACGGCTCCGCTTTACAGCGCGTCATGCCCGACGCCGCCAGCCGTCCGCTCACCGAGCAGTTCATCGCTGCCATCAACCTGCCGGACGGCAACCTCGCTGCGCCGCACCAGATCATCATGACGATGGTGCAGGGTCTGTTCTTCGAGCCGCCTCTGGGCCGGCGCAGCCTCGTCTACCATGGCCTGATCACGCTTTCCTCGGCGATGTCGGGCTTCGTGCTCGGTGCTGTGCTCGGCATCGTGCTGGCTGTGCTGATCGTGCATTACCGCTCGATGCGCCAGAGCCTGATGCCCTGGGTGATCGTCTCCCAGACCATCCCGATCCTGGCGCTGGTGCCGCTCTTGACTGCGATCACCGGCCGGCTCGGCGCGCCCATCCTGGTGCCGAAAGCCCTGATCGCCACCTATCTCTGCTTCTTTCCCGTGACGGTCGGCATGGTGAAGGGGCTGATGTCGCCGGACCTGATGCAGCTCGATTTGATGCGCACCTATGACGCCTCGAAATGGCAGACCTTCTGGAAGCTGCGCTGGCCGGCGGCGACGCCCTATCTGTTCGCCAGCCTGAAGATTGCCATTGCCGGCTGCATCGTCGGCGCCATCGTCGCCGAGATGCCGACCGGCGCCCAGGGCGGCCTCGGCTCGCGCCTGCTCGCCGGCTACCAGTACAACAATCTGCGCCTGGTGCTGTGGGCTTCCCTGTTCACCGCCGCGCTGCTCTCGGCGGCCCTGATCGGGCTGATCGGCCTGATCGAGCGGCGTACTCTGGCGAGAATGGGCGTCCGGGGAGAGCAGGCATGACGAAATTCCAGTCGCGCGGATGGTTCCTCGCCGGACTGCTCATCTGCCTGAGCGCTCCCTTTCCTATGGGTGAACACGACCTCATTTTGCCTATAGGTTTGACGCCACAAATCTATTTGTCGGGTGCAATATTTATCGTTGCTGCCATTCTCTGCCAAAAACAAAGCCGTGGTTTTTGGTCCATTATTCCGATACTCGCATTGGGTATCGGTATCCGAATGATGACGACAGCAGTGCATGTACCGGGAGTAGCGGGCGCTGCTGGTTGGGGTTTTTGGCTCAAAGCGATAGGTCTTTGGCTGGCAGCCTGGATAACGGTCGACGTGATTGTCAGTAACGGCGAAAGAACGCGACGTTCTCGCTGGGAAGATCTGGCGCCTGCCTTGCTGTTTGGCGCCACGTTACTCCTTCTTTGGGAATGGCTGGTCGTCGGTTTCGGCATCTCCCCCATCATCCTGCTGCCACCCTCCGCCATTGGCATGGCTGTCTGGCAATTCGCCAATACGCTCGCCACCGATTTCGTCTGGACCTTCCTGCACGAGGTCCTGCTCGGCTGGCTGATCGGCTCGGGCTCGGGGTTCCTGGTGGCGCTGGTGGCCGACCGCGTCCCCTTCCTGCGGCGTGGGCTGCTGCCGCTCGGCAATGTCGTCTCGGCCCTACCCATCGTCGGCATCGCGCCGATCATGATCTGGTGGTTCACCTATGACTGGCCCTCCAAGACGGCCGTCGTGGTGGCGATGACCTTCTTTCCAATGCTGGTCAACACGGTGGCGGGCCTGGCAGCCAGCGGTTCCCTGGAGCGCGACCTGATGCGCTCCTACGGCGCCAGCTATTGGTCGACGCTGGTGAGCCTGCGTCTTCCCGCTGCGATGCCCTTCATCTTCAACGGCTTGAAGATCAATTCGACCCTGGCGATGATCGGCGCGATCGTCGCCGAATATTTCGACGGCCCCACCATCGGCATGGGCTTTCGCATCAACACCCAGGCGGCGCTGTCGCAGACCGACATCGTCTGGGCCGAGATCGCCGTGGCCATGGTGGCCGGCTCCCTATTCTATGGCCTCATCGCTGTCATCGAGCGGGCCGTGACGTTTTGGCATCCCTCTTACCGGCGCGCGTGACGCAGGACGAGGTTAACAGAGGAGTGGACGGAATGAAGAAGGCACTACTGGCCGGCGTCGCTTTCGCGCTCGGGCTTGGCGCGATCAGCGCGGCGCAGGCGGCCGACAAGGTCACGCTGCAGCTCAAATGGGTGGTCCAGGGGCAGTTCGCCGGCTATCTCGTGGCCAAGGACAAGGGGTTCTACAAGGAGGCCGACCTCGACGTCACCGTGGCGCCAGGTGGTCCCGATATCGCGCCGGAAACGGTGATCGCCAACAAGCAGGCCGATGTGATCGTCGACTGGATGCCGGCAGCGCTGGCCGCCCGCGAGAAGGGCGTCGGTCTCGTCAATATTGCCCAGCCCTTCAAGCGCTCCGGCCTGCAGCTGACCTGCCGCAAGGAATCCGGTGTCAAGACGCCGGCCGATTTCAAGGGCAAGACGCTGGGCGTCTGGTTCTACGGCAACGAATATCCGTTCAACGCCTTCATGGGCAAGCTCGGCCTCAAGCTCGACGGCTCGGCCGATGGCGTCAAGGTGATCAAGCAGGGCTTCAACGTCGATCCGCTCCTGCAGAAGCAGGCCGACTGCATCTCCACCATGACCTATAACGAATATTGGCAGGTCATCGAGGCCGGTGTGAAGGCCGAGGATCTGACCGTCTTCAACTACACCGACCAGGGCGTGGCGGTGCTCGAGGATGGGCTCTATGTGATGGAGGATCGCCTCAAGGATCCGAAATTCGTCGAGACCATGGCCAAGTTCGTCAAGGCCTCGATGAAGGGCTGGGAGTATGCCAGGGCCCATCCGGACGAGGCCGTGAAGATCGTGCTCGACAACGATGCTTCCGGCGCCCAGACCGAGGTGCACCAGACCCACATGATCGCCGAGGTCAACAAGCTGACGGAAGGCTCCGACGGCACGCTCGATCCGGCTGCGGCGGAAGGTACCGTCAAGACGCTGCTCGGGGCCGGTGGCGACAGCCCGGCCATCACCAAGGCGCCCGTGGGCGGCTGGAGCTCGGCGGTCACCGACGCGATGAAGAAGCTGTGAAGAAAGCGTATTCGTAAGGCACCGCGCTTTGTCATCACCGGACTTGACCCCACCGGACTTGATCCGGTGGCGATCCAGCGGGTCCCAAGGGCATCGTGTCGGCGTGAAGAACTGGATGCCCGGGTCAAGCCCGGGCATGACAAGGGTGGAGTTTTGCTGGGCCAGGAAAATACCAGCATGCGGCATCGCTACTGGGTCTATCTGATGGCGAGCAAGCGTAACGGTACGCTCTATGTGGGCATGACGAACGATTTGCCGCGTAGGGTCCATGAGCACAAGGAGAAGTCATTTTCCGGGTTCACGGCGCAATATGATGTGAACCTCCTCGTTTGGTATGAGGAGCATCGCTATGTCGGCAATGCCATACAGCGCGAAAAAACATCAAGCATTGGCCGAGAGCCTGGAAGCTGAAACTGATCGAGGATCTGAATCCCGAGTGGGACGATCTCGATCTGCATTTGATCTAGAGGTTCGCGTTCGAGTCGAAAAACTCGACCTTTGTCATGCCCGGGCTTGACTCGGGCATCCAGTTCTCCGGGCGGAACCTGGATCACCGGGTCAAGCCCGGTGATGACAAAGCGCGGCGCGTGAATATTGTATAGGGAGGACTATTATGCCGATCCTGATCCGTGGCGGTGTCGTGGTGAACCACGATCATTCCAAACAGGCCGATGTGCTGATCGACGGCGAAACCATTTTGGCGATCGGCCCGAAGCTGTCGGCACCGGCGGGGACCGAAATCATCGATGCCGATGGCTGCTTCGTTTTGCCGGGCGGCATCGATCCGCATACGCATCTCGAAATGCCTTTTATGGGCACCGTCTCGGCCGACGATTTCGAATCCGGCACCAGCGCCGCCTTGTCCGGCGGTACCACCATGGTGGTGGATTTCTGCCTGCCCGCGCCCGGCCAGTCGCTGCTGGCGGCCTATCAGGAATGGCGCCACAAAGCCGAGAAGGCGGTCGCCGACCACTCCTTCCACATGGCGATCACCTGGTGGGACAAGCAGGTTTTCGACGAGATGGATACCGTGGTGAAGACCTACGGCATCAACACCTTCAAGCACTTCCTCGCCTATAAGGGCGCGCTGATGGTGAATGATGACGAGCTGTTCCATTCCTTCAGCCGCTGCGCCGGCCTCGGTGCCTTGCCGCTGGTGCATGCGGAGAATGGCGACATCGTCTTCCGCCTGCAGCAGCATTATATCGACCAGGGTGTCACCGGGCCGGAGGGGCACGCCTATTCGCGCCCGCCGGAGGTGGAAGGCGAGGCGACCAATCGCGCCATCATGATCGCCGACATGGCAGGCAGCCAGCTCTATGTCGTGCACACCTCCTGCCGTGACAGCCACGAGGCGATCGCGCGGGCCCGCGCGGCCGGCAAGCGCGTCTATGGCGAGCCTCTGATCCAGCATCTCGTGCTCGACGACAGCGAATACCAGAACAAGGACTGGGACTACGCCGCCCGCCGGGTGATGTCGCCGCCCTTCCGCAACAAGTCGCACCAGGATTCGCTGTGGGCGGGCCTCGCCTCGGGCTCGCTCCAGGTGGTGGCTACCGACCATTGTGCCTTCACCGCCGAGCAGAAGCGCATGGGCGTGGGGGATTTCCGCAAGATCCCCAACGGCACGGGCGGGCTCGAAGACCGCATGCCGGTGCTATGGACGGCGGGCGTCAAGACCGGGCGCCTGACCAAGGAGGAATTCGTGGCAGTGACCTCCACCAACATCGCCCGCATCCTCAACATCTATCCCCGCAAGGGGGCAATTGCCGTGGGTTCGGATGCCGACCTCACCATCTGGGATCCGGCGGCCACCAAGACGATCAAGGCCAAGACCCAGCTCAGCCGTGTCGAATACAATGTGTTTGAGGGCTATGAATGCACGGGCCTGCCGATCATTACCCTGTCGCGTGGGCGCATTGCCTGGAAGGACAAGCAGGTCCAGCTCCAGAAGGGCGACGGTGCCTTCATCCAGCGCGATCCGTTCCCGGCCGCTGCAGTGGCGAACGCCACCTGGAAGGAACTCAGCAAGCCCAGGCCGGTCTCGCGTATCGAGGTCACGCCATAATTGGGGGGCGGGTCTTCAGACCCGCCATCTTCTCTTAGCGTCAAATATCAGGCGGGTCTGAAGACCCGCCCCCCATTCGGACCCTGCCATGCCAACACCTCCCACTTCCCTCCAGCACGGGAGCTGGCTCAACGAGCCGCCGTCCTGGTCGCTGGCCGGTGATCGCCTGGAGGTCGTCACCGGCGAGGCCACTGATTTCTGGCGCAAGACCCATTACGGCTTCACCCGTCATAGCGGCCATTTCTTCCATCTCGACAGCGGCGGCGATTTCACCGCGGAACTGCGCATTCGGGCCCGTTTCGAGACGCTCTACGACCAGGCCGGCCTGATGGTCCGGCTCGATGACGAGACCTGGCTGAAGGCCGGTATCGAATATAATGACGACGCGCCCATGCTCGGCAGCGTGCTGACAGTGGGACAATCGGATTGGGCCACCGGGCCTTTCCCAGGTGACGCACAGGATTTTCGCCTGCGCCTCACCGTCGCAGACGGGGTAATCAGGCTGCAATATTCGACGGACGGGCTAGTCTGGCCGCTGGTGCGGCTGGCGCCGTTTCCGAAGGCGGCATCCTATCAGGTCGGCCCGATGTGCTGCACGCCGGAACGATCGGGTCTCGCCGTTTCCTTCTCGGATTTCCGCCTGTCTCAGCCCAACGGCAAGGCGCTTCACGATCTCTCATGATCACCCCGAAAGGAGAGGACGGTGTCTTGGGCCACCCGATATATCGAGCGACTACAGGCTGGTGAGACGGTTCAATTTCGTCCGCGCGGCGCTTCGATGAAAGGCAAAATCGCTAGCGGTCAACTCTGCACCGTCGTTCCGATTGCCGACCATGCCCTGCTCGTCGAAGGGGATATTGTCCTGTGTCGTGTGCGTGGCGCGCAATACCTGCACCTCATAAAGGCCGTTAGAGACGGTCAATTCCAGATCGGCAACAACCGAGGGGGTATCAATGGTTGGATCTCCGCTGGTGGGATCTTTGGCCGTTTGGCCGCCGTCTCGGACTAAGCATTGAACAACTGCCCGTTTTCTTTAGAAAGGCCTCACCATGCTCACCAATCTCAACATCAATCCGCAGCGCTTGTGGGACAGCCTGATGGAAACCGCCAAGTTCGGCGGCACGGCCAAGGGCGGCATCAAGCGTCTGACCCTGTCGGACGAGGACAGGCAAGTTCGCGACTGGTTCAAGGCGCAATGCGAGGCGCTCGGCTGCACGGTGAGCGTCGACGAAGTCGGCAACATGTTCGCGGTGCGCCCCGGCAGGAACAACGAATTGCCGCCGATCGCCATGGGCTCGCATCTCGACACCCAGCCGACCGGCGGCAAGTTCGATGGCGTGCTCGGCGTGCTCGGCGCGCTGGAAGCGATGCGCACCCTGCACGAGCAGGGTTATGAGACCAATGCCCCCGTCGAGATCATCAACTGGACCAATGAGGAAGGCTCCCGCTTTGCCCCGGCTATGCTGGCCTCGGGCGTGTTTGCCGGCGTGTTCACGCCCGACTACGCCTATGAGCGCCTCGATCGCGACGGCATCAGCTTCAAGGACGAGCTGGAGCGCATCGGCTATCGCGGCACCGAGAAGGCCGGCGCCCACAAGTTCCAGGCGATGTTCGAGCTCCATATCGAGCAGGGGCCGATCCTCGAGGACGAGAAGACGATGATCGGCGTGGTCACCGGCGTGCAGGGCATGCGCTGGTATGAGGTTACGGTGACCGGCCAGGATGCCCATACCGGCGCCACGCCGATGTATCTGCGCAAGAATGCGCTGCTGGGCGCCGCCCGCATTATCGAGGCGGTCGATGCCATCGGCCAGAAGCACCAGCCGGGCGTCGCCACCGTCGGCTTGATCGAGAACAAGCCCAACAGCCGCAATGTCGTGCCGGGCGAGGTCTTCTTCACCGTCGACCTGCGCCATCCCGACGAAGAGGTGCTGGAAGTGATGGAGCAGGAATTCCGGGCGGCCCTGGAGGCCACGCTGCCACCGATGAAGCTCGCCTATGAAGAAAAACGCATCTGGATTTCGCCCGCGGTGAAATTCGCGCCCGAGCTGATCGATTGCGTCGAGCACGGTGCCGACAAGGCAGGCTTTGCCATGCGCCGCATGGTGTCGGGCGCCGGCCATGACGCGGCCTATATCGCCCGTGTCGCCCCGACCACCATGATCTTCGTACCCTGCGAGGGCGGCCTCAGCCACAATGAGGCCGAGTCGACCTCCTTCGACGAATGCGCAGCGGGCGCGCAGGTGCTGCTCAACGCCGTGATCGAGCACGACCGGCGGCTGGCGGGCTGAGGCCTCCCGCAAACGATGCTGTTCAAGCAGGCCACGCTCGATGGCATTGCCGCCGGCAAGGTGACGCTGGCCTTCCGGCGCTGGACGCGGCCGACCGTGCGCGCCGGCGGAACGCTCACCACTGCCATCGGTGTCCTGGCGATCGAGGCGGTGGAGGCGATCGAACTCGCTGACATCAGCGACGAAGAGGCGATCAGGGCTGGGTTTGCTTCGATCGAGGCTCTCCGACGCGACCTGAGGCAGGAGGGGCAGCTCTACCGCATTGCCTTCCATCGGATGGGGGACGATCCGCGCATTGCCTTGCGCGACGCAGCCGTTCTCGATGAAGCTGATGTCCGGGCGCTGCGCGCCGCCCTCGCCAGGCTCGACCGCAGCCATCGCGCCGGCTGTGGACGACCGTCGTGCTCGGCCTGATCGCCGGGCAGGACGGCATCACCGCCGCCGAGATTGCCGCCCGGCTCGGCTGTGAGAAACTCGCGCTCAAGGCTGACATCCGCAAGCTCAAGGCCCTCGGCCTCACCGAAAGCCTGCAGGTCGGCTATCGCCTGTCGCCGCGGGGAAGGGCTTTGCTCGATTGGCCGGAAGCGGTTGAGAAAATTGTCGGCGAGCGATAGAGCGGGCGGGTGATCAAGTCTCCAAATTTGGACCTGTCGAGGTAATGGCTCTCCTGGGACCGCAGGCGTCCTCGCCTGCTCTTGGAAGCGCCGCGCTTTCAGGATGGGAAGAGCAGGCGAGGACGCCTGCGGTCCCAGGAAGAAGCAGCCACGACGCGAGTTGGAATAATTCTCTGAGAGGAGGCCGCCTTGCTGCCCGCCGAGCTTGAAGCCGATCTCCATGGCAATATTCCGCTCACACAGGCCATGCAGGTCCAGGTTCTCGAAATCGGGCCGGATTCCGTACGGCTCGGCGCCCCGCTTTCCGCCAATATCAACCATCACCGCACGGCTTTCGGCGGCAGCCTCGCCACTTTGGCCACGCTCGCCGCCTGGTCGCTTGCCCATCTCAAGCTGAGAAGCGAGGGGCTCGATTGCAGCCTCGTCGTCGGCTCCGTCCACATGGATTACCTGGCGCCGGTGGAAGGCGATTTTTCGGCCCGCTCCGTCCTGGCGGAGCCCGACAAATGGGAGCCGATGCTCGAGACCTTCGCGCGCAGGGGCAAGGCCCGCATCCCGGTCCTGGCCGAGATCGACTATGGCGGCCGTTGCGCGGCCCGCTTCAAGGGCGATTTCGCAGCTCTGGCCCGTTGAGGCAGGTCGGAGCGCAGCCGGCCGTCAATTGGTGTTGACCGCCAGGAACGCGGTCGGCTTTACCGAGATCTGCCCCATGAACGGGCGGTCATGCGCGAGGATGACGAAATAGGCTGCCGTCACCACCACCACGAAGATATGGGTGGCGAGGATCTGCATGCGGGGGACATGGTTGTTGCAGATGGCGATGGCCGTGACGGTCACCGTCGAAATGATCCAGATCGCGATCCATTGCGCCCAACTCATGCCGGTGTTCGAGGCCGAGAGCCGGAGCAGGCGCGCATGGCGCACGGCCAGTAATTGATTGACCAAAGGCTGATAGGCGGCAGGCTGGGCATTGGTTCCGTTCTGGCGCGAGACGAGCTCGATCGCATTGATGAGGATGTCGCCGGAGCGATCGAAAACCGGGCTTTCGATGCGCTCGCCATTGGCCATGGCGGGCCAATCGCCGGAGACGACCTGCGCCACATAGGCCTTGAGGCCGTCGCGCACACTGGTCTGGAGATCGGCCGGAAGGCCGGCGGAAAGCACCAGGACGTTCTCGATCGCATCGGCTTCCTGCTGGACGGCGCTGCGGGCGGCGAGGGAATCGGCCCACAGGCCCGCCGCCGAAAAGGCCACCATCAGGCCGAAGATGGTGGCGCAGACACCGACGATCGATTCGCGGATGGGCAACGCCTCGTCGGCGGCGTAGCCGCCTTTCGCAATGGCGAAGCGGACGAGGCCGATGACGATCCAGGTGATCACCAGGCAGATCACCAGCACCGTTGCGAACATGACGGGCAGTGACAACTGATGCAGCAGAATGAACATGCGGCGCCCCCGGGAGAACGAAGCCTAGTGAAAATCGACGACCTGGTCGTTCAGCGGGAGCTGATTGACATGGTCTCCGCGCCAGCGTGGCTCGATCCGGGCTACCGCGCCTTGCTCGAGTTCCTCCTCGTTCCCCGGCGCGAGCACGCCCTGCCCGGAGAAGCGCGTGAGCACGAAGGGCAGGCTGTTGGCATTGAGCGGCGAGGGGTCGTCCATCAACTGGAAGTGCAGATGGGGAGCGGTGGAATTGCCGGTATTGCCGACCAGGCCGATGACCTGGCCGGCTTTCACGCGCTCGCCCAGCTTGACCCTGAGGCTGCCGCGCTGCAGATGGGCATAGAAGGCAAAGGCACCATTGCCGATCTCGGTCACCAGCATGTTGCCGCCGATATTGGCGGGGACGATGCCGCGGGCCGGCCGGCTCGGGACCTGCTCGTCGGCCTGGTCGTAGAGATTGACCACCACGCCATCGGCCGCCGCATGGACTTCGGCACCGTAGAAGGAATAGCTGGCCAGATCCTGCGCGTTGCCGGTGAACAGGCGGCTGCCGGCGTCGAGCCTGATCCAGTCGATGGCGAAGCGCTCCGGCACGCGCAGGCGCCCGTTCACGGCCATGACGGCGCCGCGATGGGCGGTGACGGTGTCGCAGCAGCCGTCGGCGGCAACCCAGCCCGCGCCCCTCAGCGGTGGCTCGACCACCACGGCCGGCTTGCCGATCGCCGTCGTTCCACCGATGAAGCTGTACTGTGCGGAGATGGGGGCATCCGCCGGCAGCGGCACGGGCTTGCCATCCGCGCCTTCATTCTCGCGGAAGGCCTCGATACGGGCGGAGACATGCTGGGGCAGCTCGTCGTTCGCGGCAAAATCGACATCCATGAAGACGATGGCGGTGCCGCCGGGCGGCAGCTGGCGATCGCTGCCGCTGTAAAGATGCATCATCTTGGCCAGTCCTTCGCCCTGGAGGGAGGACAGGCTCTTGCCGGCCTCGTCGACGGCCTCGACCTTGTCGAGCCGTACGAACACATTGCCCGGATTGTTGATCACCAATTCATAGGCGAGATGCACGCGCCCATCGGCGCCAAGCACCGGGTTGGGCTCGCTGATCGGCTGCACCGTGACCGAACTCAGGATCTCATCGGGTTTGAGGGATTGGGCGATGGCGGCAGTGACAGCCAGAAGCCCTGCAACCGCCACCAGAAGCGACTGGAAACGCATAGGAAATGCCCCGCCGGCTGCCCCGCACCGGAAGGCAGAACCTGTGGGCATAGTCCCGCATTTGCCTCAGCCATTGTCAAGCGATGTCGGGTGACTTGAGGCGCGGTGAAAACCGGGGCCAGGAGCCGTCGAACGGCACCCGGCCGGCCATGGCCTACCACAGATGGTGGACGAAAGCGGCGATCTTGCCCTGGTAGAGATTCTTCAGTGTTTCGAGCGTCGCCTGCGGGAGAGCAGGCACATCGCTGGCAGCGGCATTTGCCGTGGCCTGGGCCGCATTCTTGGCGCCGGGGATGACGGTGGTGACGGCATCGTCAGCCAGGATCCAGGCCAGTGCGAACTGCGACATGGTCATGCCGTCGGGCACCAGCGGCCGGATCTCCTCCACGGCTGCCAGCGCGACGTCATAGGGTACGCCCGAGAAGGTCTCGCCCTTGTCGAAGGCCTCGCCATTGCGGTTATAGGCGCGGTGATCGTCGGCCGCGAACTGGCTGGCGGCGCTCATCTTGCCGGTCAGCATGCCGGAAGCGAGCGGCACGCGGGCGATTACCGCGATGTTGCGCCTCTTGGCTTCCCGGAAGAAGAGCTCGGCCGGGCGCTGGCGGAAGATGTTGTAGATGATCTGGACCGAGACGACGCCGGGATATTCGATCGCCTTCAGCGCCTCCTCCACCTTCTCGACGGAGACGCCGTAATTGCGGATCTTCCCGGCGGCCACTAGGTCATCCAGGACGCCGAACACTTCGGGCCGGTAATAGACCTCGGTCGGAGGACAGTGAAGCTGCACGAGGTCGAGGCAATCGGTGGCAAGGTTCGTCAGCGAGCGCTCGACGAAAGCGGTGAGGTTTTCCCGGTTGTAGCCGTCGGCAGTGTGGGGAGAGAGCTGGCGCCCGGCCTTGGTTGCCACGAAGGGGCGGGGACCCGAACGCTCCTTCAGCACTTCGGCAATGAAGCGCTCCGAGCGGCCATCGCCATAGACATCGGCGGTATCGATGAAGGTGGTGCCGGCGTCGAGCGCGGCATGCAGGGCGGCGCGCGCATCACCATCCGGCACATCGCCCCAAGAGCCACCGATGGCCCAGGCACCAAAACCAATCTCCGACACACTGCGCGCGGTCTTGCCGAACAGGCGTTCCTTCATCGTTCCATTCCTGCGTTTCATGCGCCGCCGCGGGAGCGACAGACGGTGTTTCAGCATCTCGTTGGCAGGATAGGACTTGAGTGGATCGAACGCTCCTTGTTTAGTGTGAATGACAATCATAGAAGCAATGAAGTTTTTTCATCGATGGCAGCTCTCGAGCGGACCGATCTCGGCGATTTCAACGTCTTCCTGACCATCGTCCGCCGGCGCAGCTTCACCACGGCCGCCATCGAGCTTGGCCTGACGCCGTCGGCGGCCAGCCACGCCATGCGGCGCCTCGAAGCCAGGCTCGGGGCCAAGTTGCTCAACCGCACCAGCCGGGCTGTTTCGCCGACCGATCTCGGCCTGAAATTCGCGCAGCGCCTCGAAGAAGGCTTCGATGTGATCGGCTCGGCCCTGGAGGTGCTGGAGGCACCCGGAAACGTACGTTTCGGCGAATTGCGCCTGAACGTGTTCCGGGATGCCGCCCATCTGTTGATCTCGCCGGCCTTGCCGGAATTCGCCCGCCAATGCCCGGATGTCCGCCTGACCGTCGCGGTGGACGACCGACCCATCGACATCGTTGCCGAAGGCTATGATGCCGGCATGCGCTATGGCCATCACGTGCCGGAAGACATGATTGCCGTGCCGCTCACAGGGCCCCAGCGCTGGGTGGTTGCCGGCTCCCCGGCCTATTTCAGGGAATATGGCCGACCGCAGACACCGGACGATCTCGCCGGCCATGTCTGCCTGCAACTGCTCCTGGGCGACAACACCGCCTATCGCTGGGATCTCGGCAGCGGCGAGACGGCGCGCCGGCTGCGCGTCCCCGGCCTCATCACCCTCAACGACACGGCGACCACGATCATTGCCGCCAAGGCCGGGCTTGGTCTCGCCTATGTCCTGGAAGCGCGGATCGCCGAAGAGGTGGCGGAAGGCAGCCTGGAGATCGTCCTCGACGACCAGGCTTCGGATGGCGATCCTTTCCACATGTATTACTCGAGCCGGCGCCACAATCACCCGGCCTTGCGCACCCTGATCAACATCATCCGGCTTCAGAACGGCATGACCAGGCTGGCGTGAGCCAAGAACCAAGAGCCGGCCTATTCCGCCAGCAATTCGCAAAAACGCTCCAAATCCACATTGCCGCCGCTGATCAGCACGCCGACACGCTTGCCGGCGAGTTCGGCCTTCATGGCGCGGGCGGCAGCAAAGCCGAGACAGCCCGTCGGCTCGATCACGAGCTTCATGCGGCTGGCGGCGAAACGCATGCAGTCGACGAGTTCAGCATCCGAGACGGTGAGGATGTCGTCGACATCGCGCTTGATGATCGGGAAGGTATGGGCGCCCAGATATTGGGTCTGCGCGCCGTCGGCGATGGTGCGGGGCGTATCGATCCTGACGATCCGGCCGGCGCGGAAGGATTGCTGGCCGTCATTGCCGGCCTCCGGCTCGACTCCGTAGAGCCGGCAGTTGGGCGAGAGTGCCCGCGTTGCCAGGGCCGATCCGGCGAGCAGCCCGCCGCCGCCGAGACAGACGAAGAAGGCATCGAGTTCGCCGACTTCCTCGAAGAGTTCCTTGGCTGCGGTGCCCTGGCCGCAGAGTACGTCCGGGTGGTCGTAGGGCGGGATCAGCGTGAGACCCTGCTCATGCGACAGGTTTCGCCCGATCACCTCTCGGTCTTCGGTATAGCGATCATAGAAGATGATCTTGCCGCCATACCCCTTGGTGGCCTCGGCTTTTGCCTTCGGTGCGTCATGCGGCATGATGATCGTGGCGGGAATGCCGAGGATGCGGGCTGCAAGGGCGATCGCCTGGGCATGGTTGCCGGAGGAAAAGGTCACCACGCCCCTGCGCTTCTGCTCGTCGTCGAAGCGCGACAGGGCATTGAAGGCACCGCGGAACTTGAAGGCGCCCATGCGCTGCAAGTTCTCGCATTTGAAGAAGACCTGTGCGCCGAGCTCCTCGTCCAAACTGCGCGAGGTCATCACCGGCGTGCGATGGGCTTGTCCGCGGATGCGCTCGGCGGCGGCGACGACGTCGGCATAATCAGGCAGGACCGGGTCGCTCATATTTCACTCTCCCAGCCGATGGCTTGGCGCAGAAAGGCATAGCCGAGGGCGATGAAGGAGGCGCGTTCCCGGCTATCCTTGCCATAGCCGTGGCCGCCGGCCTCCGGTTCGTAGAAATGGACGCGATGGCCGAGCGCTTCCAGCTTGGCCGCCATTTTGCGGGCATGGGCGGGGTGAACCCTGTCGTCGCGACGTGTGGTGGCCAGCAGGATGGGCGGATAGGAGCCGGTATCGGCGACGTGATAGGCGGAGATCTTCTGCAGGAAGGCCCAGTCCTCCGGCTTGTCCGGATCGCCATATTCATCGATCCAGCTCGCACCGGCCAGAAGCTTGGTGTAGCGACGCATGTCGATCAGCGGGATGGTGCAGAACAGCGCGCCGAATTTCTCGGGGTGGCGGGTGAGCATGTTCGCGATGAGGAGGCCGCCATTGGAGCCGCCTTCCGCCGCGATCCGCCCGGGCCGCGTGATGCCGCGCCTGACCAGGTCGGCGGCTACCGCCGCGAAATCCTCATGGGCGAGATGCTTGCCCTCGCGCCGGCCCGCCTCGTGCCAGCGGGCGCCGAACTCGCCACCGCCGCGAATATTGGCAGTGACCGAGGTGCCGCCCCGTTCGAGCCAGAGCTTGCCGATCGAGGCGCTGTAGCTGGGCAGGACGGAAACACCGAAGCCGCCATAGGCCGTGAGATGAACCGGTGCCTCGCCGGTCTCGCCGGCAGGCCCGACCAGCGTATAGGGGATCTTCTCGCCGTCGACCGAGACTGCCTCGTGCTTGATGACCTTGAGCCCCTTGCTGTCGAAGGCGTCGGGGCTGCGCTTGAGGAGGAGGGGGCTCTGCACCGCCTCCGGCCTGCTTACATCGAGCAGCAGCATTTGCGGCGGAGTAATCGGGTCCTGCAGCGACACCATCACCTCGCCATTGGTGTCGGCCTCCTCCGCGTCGAGCGACCAGACATGCACGACGCCCGTGGAGGGCAGCACGTCGATGGCATGCCTGCGCCAGGTCTCGGGCGAGGGACTAACGAGCTCGAAGCGGGGTTGGAGATTGTCGAGGATCGACAGCACGAGCTGTCCCTGGTTCCAGAAGAAGCCGTCCAGGGTGCGGCGCTCGGCCGGTTCGAACAGCATCTGAAAATCGCGGCTGCCCGCTCGGAAGGCGGAGAGGGAGATACCGAGAAGGGTGTCGCCGGCAAAACGGGTACCGGTGGGAGCCCAGGCCGTGCGCAGCTTCACCCCCAGCCAGTCGCCGAACACGTCCCATTGCGAATCGGCCGGCAGGTCGATGGCCTCGCCCGGGCCGTTCCTGTCGCCGAGCCAGCCGCGCGTCTCGAAGAAGACGGGCTTTTCGAGGAACCAGATGCGTTCGCTGCCGTCGGTGCGGTCGATGCCGGCCCAGACGGACATCGAGGTGGGATCGACCTCGAAGACGATCGCTGTCTTCAGGGGATCTTCGCCGCGCCGCCACAGGCGCACCGTGCGCGCGTAGCCCGACGTTGTCGCCATGCCCTCGCCAAGTGCGCTGGAAAGCAGCAACGTGTCGGCGTCGAGCCAGGCGATACCGCCCTTGGCTTCCGGCAGCGTGAAGCCGTCAGGGACGAAGCTCCGCGTCGCAAGGTCGAATTCGCGGTGCACGGCCGCATCGGCACCGCCGCGCGACAGGCTGAGGATGGCGCGCAGCCGCTCATGGGGTTCGAGCGATGCTCCGGCCCAGACCCAGTCTTCGCCCTCAGCCGCGGCAAGGGCGTCGAGATCGAGCAGGACATCCCAGGCCGGTTCCGCCTGCCGGTAGGAAGCGAGGGTGGTCCGCCGCCACAGGCCGCGCGGATTGGTGGCATCCGTCCAGAAATTATAGACGAACTCGCCGCGCCGGCCGATTCCCGGAATTCGGTCGGGACGATCGAGGATTGCGGCCAGGGCATCGCGATCGCGCTCGAAACCGGCGGTGCCGAAGCGGCCCAGGGTTGCCTGCGAGCGTTCGTTGACCCAGGCAAGAGCATCTTTGCCTTCGATATCCTCCAGCCAGAGATGAGGGTCGTCGTCGGGCGCGACCAGGGACGGCCGGGAGACGCGATCGGACATGCGGAACGTTCCTTGAAACAGGGAGCCTGGGCGTGTCGTCAGTGATGGTTTCGGCTAGACGGCAACGCTCTCAGCCGGCGAGCCGTGTTTGCGCCAGTTGCGTCCAATAGCTGATCCCGGCGGGGATGATGGCATCGTTGAAATCATAGGCGGCGTTGTGCAGGCCGGCGCTGTCGCCATTGCCGATGAAGATGAAGGCACCGGGCCGTGCCTCCAGCATGTAGGAAAAGTCCTCGGCCCCCATCATCGGCGGAGCGGCCGTGTCGACAGCGGCAGAGCCTGCCACCATGCGGGCAATCTCGCCGCAATAATCGGTCTGGGCGTCGTGGTTGCGCGTCACCGGATATTGATGCCGATAGGTGACCCTGGCCTTGGCGCCGAAGGCCTGTGCTGTCAGTTCGGCGACCTCGGTCAGGCGTTTCTCCAGCAAGGCGCGCATGCCGGCGGTGAGGGCGCGACAGGTGCCGTGCAGATGGGCGGTGGAGGGGATGACGTTGTAGGGCCCGCCTGTCTGGATCGTCGTCACCGAGATCACCGCGCTGTCGAGCGGATCGGCATTGCGCGAGACGATGCTCTGCAGGGCCGTGACGATCTGGGCGGCGACCAGCACCGGATCGATGCTCTCATGCGGGCGGGCGGCATGGGCGCCCCGGCCGGTGATGTCGATGTCGAACGTGTCGCTGGAAGCCATGATCGGGCCGTGGCACATGGCAAAATGCCCGGGCGCCAAGCCCGGCAGATTGTGCATGCCGTAGACTTCCTCGATGGCGAAGCGCTCCATCAGGCCGTCCTCCACCATGGCCTTGCCGCCGCCGCCGCCTTCTTCGGCTGGTTGGAAGATCACCACGGCGTTGCCGCTGAAATCGCGCGTGCTGGCAAGGTTCTTGGCTGCGCCCAGCAGCATGGCGGTGTGGCCGTCATGGCCGCAGGCATGCATCTTGCCCGGCACGGTGGAGGCATATTGCACGCCGCTCTCCTCCAGGATCGGCAGCGCATCCATGTCGGCCCTCATGCCGACGCTGCGCGAACCGGGGCGCCCCCTGATCACGCCGACCACGCCGGTGCGGCCGATACCCTCGACGACCTCGTCACAGCCGAAATCGCGCAGGAGCCCGGCCACCAACCCGGCCGTGCGCTCGACGTCATAGAGCAACTCCGGGTGGCGATGAATGTCACGGCGCCATTCGGTCGCCTCGGTTGCCAGAGCCTTGATGCTTTCCGAAATCGTCATATGCCTTCAGTTCCAATATTGATTTATGCCCCCGCTCCGGGCGACAAACACACCCCGCAGTTTGGCATGCCTTCGGACAATGAGGAAGGGAAACGGATATGGAGCATTCACAGGCCGCAAAGGTTTGGCAGGATCTCGAAGCCCACAAACAGAAACTGGCCTCGACGACGACGCGCGACCTTTTCGCCGCGGATCCCGACCGATTCGCCAAGTTCTCTTTCACCCTCGACGACGTGCTGGTGGATTTTTCCAAGAACCGCATCGCCGACGAGACGCTGTCCCTGCTGCTGCAGCTGGCGCGGGCGCATTGCATCGAGACCCGCCGGGACGAGATGCTGAAGGGCGACAAGATCAACACCACCGAGGGGAGGGCGGTGCTGCATACGGCCCTGCGCGCGCCTGCCGATGCCGACATCCGGGTTGACGGCAAGAATGTCGTGCCCGACGTGCATGAGGAACTGGCGCGCTGCTATGCCTTCGCCGAGAAAATTCGCTCGGGCGAGCTGCGTGGCGCCACCGGCGACAAATTCACCGACGTGGTCAATATCGGCATCGGCGGCTCCGACCTCGGCCCGGCCATGGGCGCCCGTGCCCTCTCGCCCTATGCCGACGGCCCGCGCGCCCATTTCGTCTCCAATGTCGACGGCGCCGACATGGCGGACACCCTGTCGCGGCTCGACCCTTCGCGCACGCTGTTCCTGGTTTCCTCGAAGACCTTCACCACCATCGAGACCATGACAAACGCCCAGTCGGCGCGGCAATGGATCGCCAAGTCGCTGGGCGAGACGGCGGTGGGCGACCATTTCGCGGCGATCTCCACCAATATCGTCGCGGTCGAGGCCTTCGGCATCAACAAGGACCGGATGTTCCGTTTCTGGGACTGGGTCGGTGGGCGCTATTCGATGTGGTCGGCCATCGGCCTCGGCCTGATGATCGCCGTCGGGCCGGAGAACTTCTCGGAATTCCTGGCCGGCGGCCATGAGGTCGACCACCATTTCGCCACCACACCGCTGGAGAAGAACATCCCGGTGCTGATGGGCCTGATCGGCATCTGGCATCGCAATTTCATGGGCTATGCCGCCCATGCCGTGCTGCCCTATGACCAGCGGCTCGGGCGCTTTCCGGCCTATCTGCAGCAGCTCGACATGGAATCCAACGGCAAGCGCGTGCATCTCGACGGCTCGCCGGTGACCTCGGAAACCGGTCCCCTGGTCTGGGGCGAACCCGGCACCAACGGCCAGCACGCCTTCTACCAGCTCATCCACCAGGGCACCAATGTGATCCCGGCCGACTTCCTCATCGCGGCCGAGCCGCATGAAGCCGGCATGGGTGATCACCACGCCATCCTGATGGCGAACTGCCTGGCGCAGACCGAAGCGCTGATGCATGGCCGTTCGCAGGAGGAGGCGACTGCAGTGTTGAAGGCCCAGGGCCTCGACGACAAGAAGATCGCGCTTCTGGCTCCCCACAAGGAATTCCCCGGCAGCCGCCCCACCACCACCATCGCCTATCGCAAGCTCACCCCGCGCATGCTCGGCCGCCTCGTGGCGCTCTACGAGCACAAGGTGTTCACGCAGGGCGTGATCTGGGGCATCAACTCCTTCGACCAGTGGGGCGTGGAACTCGGCAAGGAGCTCGCTTCGCGCCTGCTGCCGGTGGTGAAAGGCGCGACCGTCGACGGGCTCGATGCCTCGACCAAGGGGCTGGTGGCCCATCTGAAGTCGCTGCGGGGCTGATCGAAGAGGATCTCCCGCTCGACATTCGCTCCACGAAACAGGCCCGGCCGCGAAGGCCGGGCTTGCTCTCTCTCAGGCATCCTTTGTGGCAGCGCCTGGGTGAGAAGGCCGGCCCCTCCCGGGCCGAATGATCGCGCTGCCGGCCTGGAAAGACAGCCCCATGAACCCGACCGTCGAACCGTCAGCCATCGTCCCTGTCTTCGATGGCCATAACGACACGTTGCTGCATCTAGCCTCCAGCAAGGCAAAATCGGCCGAGGTGATGTTCGGTAAGGGCGACGGTGCCGGGCATATCGATCTGCCCCGGGCGCGCGCCGGCGGTTTTGCCGGCGGTTTCTTCGCAATGTTCCCGCCTCCCCAGGCCTCGACGACCAATATGGACGAGGAGATGAAGGGCGCGAGCTATGATCTGCCGCTGCCGCCCTTGCTGCCTTGGGAGAAGGCACAGGCCTCGACCGTCGGCATGCTGTCGATCATGTTGCGACTGGAACGGGCCTTTCCCGACGATGTCGCCATCTGCCGAAGCGCCGCCGAGATCCGTGCCGCCATGGCGGCCGGCAAGATCGCGGCCGTCCTGCATATCGAGGGGGCGGAAGCGATCGATGCCGATTTCGCCAGCCTCGACGTGCTCTTCGCCGCCGGCCTGCGCTCGATCGGGCCGGTCTGGAGCCGCCCCAACATCTTCGCCCATGGCGTGCCTTTCCGCTTCCCGGCCTCGCCGGATACCGGTCCCGGCCTGACCGAGATCGGCCGCGAATTGGTGAGGCAGTGCAACAAGCGCGGCATCATGATTGACCTTTCGCATCTCAACGAAAAGGGCTTCTGGGACGTTGCCGGGTTGAGCACGGCGCCGCTCGTCGCCACCCATTCCAACGTCCACGCTTTGTGCCAGTCCACGCGCAATCTCACCGACAGGCAGCTCGATGCCATCAGGGAGAGCAGCGGTGTCGTCGGCCTCAATTTCGCAACCTGCTTCCTGCGGCCGGACGGCGCCATGCGTGCGGATACCGATCTCGACGTCATGGTGCGCCATCTCGATTACCTGGTCGAGCGTCTGGGCGAGGATGGCGTCGCCTTCGGTTCGGACTTCGACGGCGCGGTGATCCCCGCCGCCATCGGCAGCGTCGCCGGCCTGCCGCGCCTGATCGAGAGGATGCGCGCTGCGGGATATTCGCAGGCCCTGCTGCACAAGATCGGCCATGAGAATTGGTTGTCGCTGCTGGAGCGGACGCAGGGACAGGCCTGAGATTTACAGGATTAGGCGCGAGAATCCTTCTCCCCTTGTGGGAGAAGGAGCCCCGTAGGGGCGGATGAGGGGAGATCCGCGACCTTTTGGGATATGTACTGACACCCCTCATCCGGCGCTACGCGCCACCTTCTCCCGCAAGGGGAGAAGGAAGTTGTGTCTCATTCGTCATGGTTTCGAGGGCATAGGGCAGCATCGAACCTATCGCCTCGGGATCTTTGATGCCAAGGCGGATCCATGCCGGCACAGGTCCGCCATCCCGCATCGCGAGCAGAGCGGACGCTGGCTGGTGCAGACCTCCTGGCCGAAGCGTTTGATCAGCCAGTGCAGTTCGTAGAGGTCGTCGGCATCCCAGCTCGCCGGCATCAGGCGCAGCATGATCTGATGGGCCCTGGTGAAGCTGGCATTGTCGGGCAGCAGGCCGAAGCGTTCGCCGAAACGCCTGATGTGCCGGTCAACCACGAAGACACGCCGCCTGAGCGTCGAGAAATTGAGCACCGCCGCCGCGCATTTGGGGCCGATGCCGTCATGAAGCTGGAGCAGCTCCATCCCGGTTTCGACTGAAAGCGCGGCGAGATGGGAGAGATCGAAGCGTCCCCGCTGCTCGACGATGCGACCGACCGAAGCCACCAGCTGGCTGGCTTTCTTCTCGGGATGGGTAACGTTGGCAAGCTGCGTGAGCACCTCGCGGGGGTCGGCCTGCCCCAGCCTGTCGAGGGGACGGAAATGCTCGCACAGGGCCTGGAAGTCCTTTTCGGAGTCGCGATCATAGGTCTCCGAGCTGATCAGTGCCTTGACGAATTGCTCGGGCGGCGTGTGTCGCCGGGCGTGGCGCTGCGGGCCGTAGGCCGCGAGCAGGCGCTCGCGCAGCACGGCAATGGGCTCCTCTCGGCCGAAATCGAGCCCGAGCTGGATCTGCTCCCGGATGGCAGGCATGCCCAATTCCTCAATGGAAATCCCGGCTCTTGAACAGGCTGAGTTCAAGCTGAGCTGGCGGCGGCGGTGGTGAAGCGCCATCCGACATGTCGCGCAGGCGGGCGAGTTCGGCGGAGAGGTCGAGCACTTCCTCGGCGATGACATGCACCACGTCGCTGGCACGCTGCAGCCGGCCGCGTATGGCGACGAAACGGGCATTCATCACCGCACGGCGATTCCTTTCGAAGGTCCGCGACCACACGATGATGTTGGCGATGCCGGTCTCGTCCTCGATGGTCATGAAGACGACGCCGCTGGCCGTGCCGGGGCGCTGGCGCGTCACCACCAGGCCGGCGACGGTGACGAGGCTGTCCTGCTTGAACTTACCCTCGCGATGCGCCTCGTTGGTGATGGCGCCGAGATGCTGCAATTGCGGGCGCAGGAAGGAACAGGGGTGGGCCTTGAGCGACAGGCCCGTCGACTGATAGTCCTCCAGCACATGCTCGCTCTGCGACATCACGGGCAGGGCGACGGCGGGCTCGGGGAACAGGGCATCGTCGAAATCGGCGGCCAGCAGCGGCATGTCCCGGCTCGTCCTGGTAGCGCCGATGCCGATGGTCTCGAAGCGACGCACCGCCCAGAGCGCCTCGCGCCTGTCCAGGCCGAGAGAACGGAAGGCATCGGCCTCCGCCAGTTTCTGCATCGCCGCCAATGGCAGGCCGCTTGCCGTGCCGAAGCGCTCCAGGCTGGAAAAGCCGTTGCCGCGCCGGCCGGCCATTGCCGTGATCTCGTCTTTCTTCAGCCCGGAGACCAGCCGCATGCCCAGACGCACGGCAAAGCGGTGTTTGGTGGGGTCGCCGGCCGGTTCCAGCGTGCAGTCCCATTCGCTGTAATTGACGTCGACGGGCCGGATCTCGACGCCGTGATTTTCGGCATCCCGCACCAGCTGCGCCGGCTGGTAGAAGCCCATGGGCTGGCTGTTGAGGATGGCGGCGCAGAAGACGTCGGGATAGTGGCATTTGATATAGGCGGAGACATAGACCAGCACGGCAAAGCTGGCGGCATGGCTTTCGGGAAAGCCATATTCGCCGAAGCCCTCGATCTGGCTGAAGCAACGCTCGGCGAAGGCCTGTTCATAGCCACGGCGCACCATGCCGCCGATGAACATCTCCTTGTAGTTGCCGATCGTGCCGGTGTGCCGGAAGGTCGCCATGGCGCGTCTCAGGCCATCGGCCTCGTCCGGCGTGAAGCCGGCGGCCTTGATGGCGATCTCCATGGCCTGTTCCTGGAAGAGGGGAACGCCGAGCGTGCGGCCCAGCACGTCCTCAAGCTCGTCCTTTTTCCCGAACTCGGGAGAAGGTGAGGGAAAGATGATGGGTTCGAGACCATCTCGCCGCCTGAGATAGGGGTGTACCATACCCCCCTGGATCGGGCCGGGGCGGACGATCGCGACCTCAATGACGAGGTGATAAAATTTCCGGGGTTTCAGGCGCGGCAGCATCGACATCTGCGCCCGGCTCTCGACCTGAAACACGCCGACGGAATCGGCTTTGCACAGCATGTCGTAGGTGGCCTCATCGTCGCGGGGCAGGGCCGCGATCGCGCCGAGGCGCCGGTCGTAATGACGTTCGAGCAGGTCAAGCCCGCGCCGGATGCAGCTCAGCATGCCGAGCGCCAGAACATCGACCTTCATCATTCCCAATTCGTCGATGTCGTCCTTGTCCCATTCGACGAAGGTACGGTCCGCCATTGTGGCGTGGCAGACGGGCACGGTGTCATCAAGCCTCTCGCGCGTGAGCACGAAGCCGCCGACATGCTGCGACAGATGGCGGGGAAAGCCGGTGAGGGCGGCGGTGAAATGCAGCGCCTGGCGGATCACCGGATTGTCGGGATCGAGGCCCGCCTGGCGCACCCGACTGGGTGTCCAGGTCTGCATGCCCATGCCCCAGACCGTCTTCGACAGCGCCGCCGTCACGTCCGGCGTCAGGCCTAATACCTTGCCGACTTCGCCCACCGCCCGCCTGGAACGGTAATGAATGACGGTCGAGCAGATTGCCGCACGATGACGTTTGTAGCGATCATAAATGTACTGGATGACTTCCTCGCGCCGTTCATGCTCGAAATCGACGTCGATATCCGGTGGCTCGCCGCGGTTTTCAGAGATGAAACGCGAAAACAACAGTTCCGTTTCTTCAGGATTAACCTCGGTGATGCCCAGGCAATAGCAAACGGCGCTGTTCGCGGCCGAACCGCGTCCTTGGCAGAGGACTTTGAGGGTATTGCGGGCATGATCGACGATGTCATGCACGGTGAGGAAATAGGGCGCGAATTCCAGCTTGGCGATCAAAGCGAGTTCGGCGCGAACGGCGTTGACGACTTTTTCCGGCACTCCGCGGGCAAAGCGCTTCCTGGCACCGGCCCAGGCCAAGTCCTCCAGGTGTTGCTGGGCGGTTTTGCCTGGCGGAATGGGTTCGTCCGGATATTCGTATTTCAGCTCCCTTAGATTGAACGTGCACGCCTCCACGATTTCGAGCGTGCGCGCCAAGGCCTGCGGATGATCGGCGAAGAGAACGGCCATCTCTGCGGGCGACTTGATATGGCGCTCTTCGTTGATTTCGAGCCGCAAGCCGGCTTCGGCCAAGGTGCATTTCTCGCGGATGCAGGTGAGGATGTCGGCGAGCGGCCGCTGGGCCGGGACGTGGTAGAGCACATCGTTGATAGCAACCATCGGGGCGCCGATCCTTTCGCCCAGCTCGGCGAGCAGGCCGAGGCGGCGGGGCTCGTCGCCTTTGAGGCGGTGGCTGCCGGCGAGATAGATGGAGCCTGGCGCGGCCTCGGCCAGTCTGGTTGCCCGTGCGACGAAGAGGGGATCGAGCGTGTCGGGCGGCAACACGATCAGCTTCTGCCCCTCGCAGGCGGCGAGAATGGCTTCGAAGCCGAACTGGCACTCGCCTTTCGCGCGCACCATGCGCTTGTTGTTGTCGCTGAGCAGGCGGCAGAGCCGGCCATAGGCCTCGCGGTCGGTGGGATAGGCGATGGCCTCGAAACCATCCACGGTGACGAGGCGCACGCCGGGCAGATAGTGCAGGGACGGATATTTCCTGGCTTCGCGCAGGGCCCTGACCACGCCGGCGAAGGAGTTGCGGTCGGCGACGCCGATGCCGGCCAGGCCGAGCCTGTGGGCCTGCCGCACCATGTCCTGCGGGAAGGAGGCGCCGCGCAGGAAGGAGAAATTGGTGGTGACGGCCAATTCGGCATAGGCAGGTGGGGCAGGGGCCGGCAAATCCGCAGGAAGCGCCTGGTCTTTCGCCCTGCCGGGAATGACGGCATGGCCGCTATAGGCCTCTCTTTCATACCTCATGCCAGCAGCCCTCGCAGGGACCAGTTCTGCCGGCCGTCATGGCAGAGCCAGAAGCGCTGGCCGTGCTGTGTCTCGGCGACGTAATAGTCCTGACGGGTCGGCGCGGGCAGCAGGACAGCGCGCTCACGCGTGGCTTCCCCATCCTCGAAGCGGTTGCGCTTCTGGCTCTTAGGGCTTTCGCTGTCGGGGAGGGCAGGCGATTCCTCCCCCATCTTGCCCCAGCCATATTCCTCCTTGCCCGGCTTGTCGGGCAGGGCCGGGGGAGCCGCTTCCCACCAGGGACCGGCGATGCGCTCCGGCCCCTGCAGTGCGGTGATGCGATGGGACGAGCCACGCCAACGGACATGGTCGGGCAGGCCTTCCGGGCTGGTCGCAAGAATCTGCAGGGGCTCGGGCTGGTCGAGGAACAGAGGCGGCCGCTGATGCGAGCCATCGGCCGCCGGCCAAGTTGGCTCGGGATCGGCGGCATCGCGTGCCTCCTCGGCAAAGGCCGGATCGTGCCGGGCGACGGGATGGAGCCGCTGTACGCTGCCGGGGCCGAGGCGCTGGCGGAGGGCGTCGATCAACTCGGCCCGGCGTTCGGCGGCATCGGCCGGCGGCGCATCCCGGCGTCCTTCCTTGAGGGACAGGCGGCTCTGACGCTGGCCGAATTTCTCGGTGACGGTGGCGGTCAGGCTGATGGTCTCGAAGCCGAAGCCGGCATCGATGGTCTCGCCCAGCCGTTCCAGGTCGAGCTCCACCAGCCTGGCGATATGGGCCGGATCGCGCGTGGCGGCGGCAAGGCCGATATGGATGGTGCGCACCTCGCCATCGACCCGGAACAGGCGCAACTGCAAGGCGCGTGCTGCCACCCCGCCCGCGACGAGGGCGGGAACCAGGTCCTGCATCAGGCGGGCGGCGACATGCACCACGGCCGCCTGGCTCACCACCGGCTCGAGGAGCTGGCGGCTGCGATGATAGAGCGGCGGCGGCTCGATCAAGGCGAGGGCTTCCTCACGCCGCCCCATGGCCTGGTCGAGGCGCTTGAGCAGGATCGCATCGAAACGCGCGGCGAAGGGGGCGCGCGGCTTGCCGATGAGATCGCCGATACGGGTGAAGCCGAGGCGGCGCAGGGTCTGGACTGTTACGTCGCCAAGGCGCAGGGCCGCCAGGGGCAGATCGGCAAGGGCCGGGCCGGGATCGCCGTCCTCGGCGATGACAGTGCCGTTCTGGGCATGGAAGCGGGAGAGTGCCCAGGCCGCGCCCGGCGTGTCGGCCAGCGCCACGCGCGCACCGAGGCGAAGATGGCGCAGGCGCTTGACGATGTCGGCAAGAAGCGTCTGTTCGCCGCCCGCCAGATGGCTGGCGCCGGTGACGTCGAGGAACAGGCCGTCGGCCCCGTCGGCCTCGCGATAGAGGGCCACGGAGGGCGTATAGCGCATCGCCCATAGGCCGAGCCGGTGCAGGGCCCTGGCATCGGCCTCCGGCATGGCCGGGCGGGTCTGCAGCCCCGGCACCTTGGCTCTCGCATCGGCGACCAGCCCGCCCGCGGCAAGGCCCTCGATCTCGGCCGGCTTGCTGGCGGCGGCAATGCGCGGGCCTCC
This sequence comes from Labrys sp. E2SS-1L, assembly GCF_057073705.1. NCBI lineage: Bacteria > Pseudomonadati > Pseudomonadota > Alphaproteobacteria > Hyphomicrobiales > Xanthobacteraceae > Labrys > Labrys sp. E2SS-1L. The sequence goes on from NZ_CP172712.1 coordinate 2,670,546, forward strand.
GGCGGCATCGACCGTCAGGACGAAGGGGTAATGAGCATCGATCGTATCAAGCGACCTTGGCGCGTTGCTCTGGGCGACGAGAAAGCGCTGGATCGGCCAGCGTGGCAGATAGATCGAGACGATGCGAGGCATGGTCATACTCCATGAGCCAGGATCCGCTTTGCCCGTTGCGGCTGCGCTCGAGCCGAACGTGCCAGCGCCAGGCGGTGAGAAGGCCGAAACGATCGCGCGGCCCGGCGGCCGCGCCGATGCGCCAGCGGGTGATCGCGGCCAGGGAAGGCGCGGCCAAAGGCGGGCGCAGAAGGAAGAGAGGACAGGGGGCGGAGGCTGCCGCGAGCTGGAGGCGTCGGCTGGTGGCGGCGTCCATGCCGCCGCCCGTCACGGCTGCCACCGCCGCGGCGGCGCCGGAGCGCAGGATTTCCTCCATGGCCCAGGCGGCCTCGGTCTCGTCGCCGGCCGCGGCCATGATGAGCCCGGCGGGGTCGAGGCCGAGGGCGTTGAGGCCGTGGCCGTAGAGCCGCCCGAGGCCGGCCAGGCCGCGCGGCGAGGTCACCAGCCAGACCATGCCCTTGGCCTGGCGCAGGGACAGGCGGGAGGCGAGGAAACCCAGTGCGCAGCCATTGTCGAAAATGGTTTGCGGCGCAATTTCATGCAGGCCGTCCAAGGCGAGGCCGCCACCCGGCAGGCGCGCGTCGATCGCCCCGATGCCAAAAGGCAGCACGCCGGCATCGGCATGCACATGGTCGAGCCGGGGCAGCAGGGCACGCAATTCCGCCAGCTTCTCGGCTCGTTGGCCGGCGAGGACAGAAGGAGGGGGAACGCGTATCGTCATGGCTATGATCCGTTTCGCTCAGACTAGAACAAAACAAGAACATTTCAAGCAGAGTCTTTGATCGCGCTCCATCGGGGCGGGAAAGAGCCCGGCATGGTAAAGGGACTCTTCCATCACGAGATGGCAGAGTCCCCTGATTTCAAAGGCCTTACGAAGCGCGCTTCAATGCGAGGGCAGGGAGCGGGGCTGGCCTTCCTTGTCGTGCACGGCGAAGCGTTCCACCAGGGTGGCGCTGGCCTCGTTGAGGCCGACGACCTCGACCTCGCGCCCGTGGCGGCGCGCCTTGAGGACGATGCGGTCGAGTGCGCCGACCGCCGAGATGTCCCAGAAATGCGCCGCCCCGACGTCGATGACGATCCGCTCGACGGGTTCCTGCACATCGACGGCGTCGCTGAAGGTGCCTGCCGAGGCGAAGAAGATCTGGCCTTCGACCCGGTAGACGCGCTCCTTGCCGTCGGCCGAGAGGGTCGAGCGCACGCGGCTGAGGCGCGAGACCTTGCCGGCGAAGAACACGCCCGACAGGAGCACGCCAACCAGCACGCCCTTGGCGAGGTCGGCCGTTACAACCACGGTGCCGACGGTTGCCAGCATCACCACCGAGGAAGGCACGGGGTTGCTGCGCAATTGCAGGAGCGAGCGCCAGGAGAAGGTGTTGATCGAGACCATGATCATCACCGCCGTCAGGGCGGCGACCGGCACGATGGCGAGCAGATCCTGCAGCGCCACCAGCAGGATCAGGAGAAAGCCACCGGCCACCAGCGAGGACAGGCGGCCGCGCGCACCGGAGGACACGTTGATCACCGACTGGCCGATCATGGCGCAGCCGCCCATGCCGCCGAACAGGGCCGAGGCCATGTTCGCGATACCCTGGCCGGCGCATTCGCGGTTCTTGTTGCTCGGCGTATCCGTCATGTCGTCGACGATCTGCGCAGTGAGCAGGGATTCGAGCAGGCCCACGGCCGCCAGAGTGAGCGCCACCGGTGTCAGGATCCGTAGCGTTTCCAGCGTCAGCGGCACCTCAGGCAGACCGAAGCTCGGCAAAGTGGAGGGAAGCTCGCCCAGATGGGCCACCGTGCGCACGTCCAGCCCGAAACCCCAGGCGATGGCAGTGAGCACGGCGATCGCGACCAGAGGTGCCGGAATGGCTCTGGTGACATAGGGAAACAGATAGATGATGGCGAGGCCGAGGGCGATCAGGCCATAGGTTGCCACCGGTACATGCACGAGCTCGGGCAGCTGGGCCAGGAAGATCAGGATCGCCAGGGCGTTGACGAAGCCCGTCATCACCGATTGGGAGACGAAGCGCATCAGCCGGCCGAGCTTGAGGAAGCCGGCGATGATCTGGAACGCGCCCATCAGGATGGTGGCCGCGAACAGATATTGCAAGCCGTGGTCGCGTACGAGGCCCGTCATCAGCACGGCGGTGGAGGCGGTGGCCGCCGAGATCATGGCGGGGCGCCCGCCGGTGAAGGCGATCACGCAGGCGATCACCACGGAGGCGTAGAGGCCGACCTTGGGGTCGACGCCCGCGATCACCGAAAAGCCGATGGCTTCGGGGATCAGGGCAAGGGCGACGACGATGCCCGAAAGCACGTCGCCACGCGGATTGGAAAACCATTCCCGGGAATAGGCAGACAATTTGTTCATGAGAAAATTCGCAAGGGACATGCGGCCATACCCGCTGAAACGGGTTGGATGATGCTGTCGCGCCATTTGCGTTATCCGGCGGATCGGCGGCCGGAAGAGCCACCCGGAATTTCACCGGGTCCTTCTGAATGGCCTCCTTCTAGCGGCAAGGCGCAGGCGGAGGCAAGGCGAAAGGCAGGACCGGCTGCATTTTGTTGCGGCCGGCAGCAAAACCTAAGCTTGCTCACACAGAAACTGTTCGCGAAAAACAACTGTCGGGAAAGATGGCTGCTTAGGGCTTGTGTGAAGGGCGCCGTTTGAGCTTCCCTATCATCCAGACAGCGAGCACCAACCCGAACATCCCCATCGCCAATAGCCAGTGCCCTTGTGCGGAGGTCACTCCAACTAAAGCGCCAATACCCGCTCCCCAATGAAGTGGCCGCTTAGTTGCATTGGCCGCATCTGAAGCGGGCAGACCTCTGCCCGTCCAATTCCCCGAGATGATATCTTTCTTGTCATCGTTCATAGCTTGCATTCCGCTGTCGGGAAAAGCCGCTCACACCGAGGAATGATCGAGGTCTTGGAATTTTGTGCCGATGCGCTTTCGCATGCGGGCAAAAGCTTGGTCACCATCCCAAATACGGCGCAGCTCCTCGATTGTTTGTTCGCGCTGAGTTCGACGAAACTTCCAATCGCGCAGTGCTTCACGCATGACCTCGTTAGCCGGTGCATACTCGCCTGCCTCGACCACCTAGCGCATTATGTCGGCATATTCAGGTGTCAAAGAAACGCCCACTTTTTCGACATCGGCCATCGTGCGTCTCCTTCCTTGTAAGGTAGGAAAGTTTCTACCGCCCACAAGCCTTCCGATAAATCCTTGTTGTTCTCAGCGCTCCTCCTTGCGGAAGGGCTTGAGCAGGGCAGCCGGCGCCACCGCGTTGCGCGACATCATCGCCATGGCGACGATGGTGAGCAGGAAGGGCAGCATCAGGAAGATCTGGTAGGGGATATGCCCCAGGCCCACCGCCTGCAGGCGCAGTTGCAGCGCGTCGACGCAGGCAAAGAGCAGGGCGGCACCGGTGGCGCGCAGGGGATCCCAGCGCCCGAACACCACCAGGGCAATGCAGATCCAGCCGCGCCCCGAGATCACGCCGAAGGTGAAGGCGTTGAACTGGGCCATGGTGAGGAAGGCGCCACCAAGGCCCATCAGGGCGCCGCCGAGGATGACGGCCTCGAAGCGGCGTGCGGTGACGCTGATGCCGGCGGAATCGGCGGCACGCGGATTTTCGCCGACCATGCGCAGGCCGAGGCCCCAGGGCGTGCGATAGATCAGGAAGGCGGTCAGGATGACGCCGATCAGCGCGAGATAGACCAGGGCGTATTGCTGGAACAGGATCGGCCCCAGGATCGGTATCTCGGCAAGGCCGGGGATCGGCACAGGCTGGAAGGCGGCGATGGTCGGCGGCGAGGCCTGCTGGCCGAACACCAGGCGATAGAAGAAATAGGCGAGCCCAGAGGCGAACAGGGTGATGCCGATACCCGAGACATGTTGGCTGAGGCCGAGCGCCACCGTCAGCACGGCATGCAGCGCCCCGAGCAGGGCGCCGGTCGCGATGGCGGCGAGGACGCCGAGCCAGGGGCTACCGGTGAAGTAGGCGGCGGTGAAGCCGGTCATGGCCGAGAGCAGCATGATGCCCTCGATGCCGAGATTGAGTACGCCTGATCGCTCCGAGATCAGCTCGCCGAGCGTGGCGAAGATCAGCGGGGTAGCGATGCGCAGGGTCGCCGCGAAAAAACCGACCTGGAAGATCTGTTCGAGGACCAGGTTCATGCTGCGGCCCTCTGATAGCGCAGGCGATAGGAGGTGAACAGCAGCGCGACCAGCATGGTCAGCAGCGAAGTGCCCTGGATGACGTCGGCCAGGAAGACCGGCACGCCGGTGGCGCGCGACATCGCTTCAGCGCCGGTCATCGCCGCCGCGAAGAACAGGGCCGCCGGCACCACGCCGAGCGGATTGAGGCGCGCCAGCATGGCGATCACGATGCCGCTATAGCCATAGCCCGGCGACAGGTCCCCCATCACCTGGAAATGCACGCCGCCCACCTCGCCGACGCCGGCAAGGCCCGCCAGCCCACCCGAAAGCAAGGCGGTGGCGACCAGGATGGCATTGACCTTGATGCCGCCATAGGCCGCCGCCTCGGCATTCTCGCCGGTGACGCGGATGGCAAAGCCCAGCGTGGTGCGCGTGATCAGGAACCAGACGGCCGGCGCCGCGATTAGGGCCGCCAGCACGCCCAGATGCAGCCGTGTGCCCTCGAAGAACACCGGGAAATTGGCGCTGTCCTCAATCGGGGGCGAGATCGGATAGCCCGAGAGCGAATCCTTCCAGGGCCCTTCGATCAAAGCGAGCACACCGAGCAGGATCACCGAATTGAGGAGAAGCGAGGAGACGACGTCGTCGACCTTGAGTTTCACTCGGAGGAGGGCCGGTATCAGCGCGGCGACGCCGCCGGCCAGCGCGCCGGCGAGCGCCATGGCGACATAGGCGAGGGCACTGGGCATCGGAAAGCTGCCGACGAAACAGCTCGCCACCGCGCCGGCCATCAACTGGCCCTCGGCACCGATGTTCCAGAACTTGGTGCGGAAGGCGACGGCGACGGCGAGGCCGGTGAAGATCATCGGTGCGGCCTTCACCAGCGTTTCGGTGAAGGCGTAGAAATCGCCGAAAGCACCCTTCAGCATCAGGCCATAGGCCTCGAAGACATTGGCGCCCGCGAGCATGATCAGGCCGCTGCACAGGACGAGCGCAATCGCGATCGCCAGCACGGGCAGAGCGAGATTCAGCCAAACGGGCGTGGATTGGCGGGGTTCCAGCCTGAGCATCAGTGGGCTCCCGTCATCAAGAGGCCGAGTTTTTCGATCGTGGCTTCGCCGGCGGGCAGGATGCCGGCGACGCGCCCTTCATAGAGCACGGCGATGCGGTCTGAGAGGGTGAGCAGCTCCTCCAGATCCTCGCTGATCACGATCAGGCCGCGCCGGCGGGCACGCAGATCCAGAAAGCGCTCATGCACGAAGCGGGCGGCACCGACGTCGAGGCCGCGCGTGGGCTGGGCCACGATCAGCACCTTCGGATCGAAGGCGAGTTCTCGCGCCAGCAGGGCCTTCTGCATGTTGCCGCCGGACAGCGAGCCGGCCCGCGCCATTGGCCCGGGGCAGCGTATGTCGAAGGCCCGGATCTGTTCCTCGGCGAAGGCCTGGATGGCGCCAGGCTTGAGCAGGCCGCGCGCCGAGAAGGCGGCGGTGCCGACGCGCGGCAGCACCATCGAGTCGGCAAGCGGCAGGGCGGTGACCATGCCCTGGGTCATGCGGTCCTCGGGGATGCGGCCGAGCCCCATCTCCTGCACGCGGCGCGGGCCATAGGGTACGACCTTGGCGCCGGCGATCTTCAGCGTGCCGGCCGAGGGAGCGAGCATGCCGGCGATCACATCCGCCAGGGCGCGCTGGCCATTGCCGGTCACGCCGGCGATGCCGAGGATCTCGCCCTCGCGCACGGAAAGCGAGACGCCGGCAAGCCGCATGCCGCCATGCCGGTCGGTCGAGACATCATCGAGCGACAGGACGACGGCGCCGGGCTCGGAGGCGGGACGTTGCGGCGGCACGATTTCCTGGCCGCACATCAGCCGCGCCATCTCGGACGAGGAAGTCCTGGCGGGTTCGGCGATCGAGCCGACGACGCGGCCATGGCGCAGCACCACGCAGCGATCGGTGATGGCGCGCACCTCGGTGAGCTTGTGCGAGATGAAGATGATGCCGAGGCCCTCGGCCGTCATCGCCCGCAGCGCCTTGAACAGCCCTTCCGCTTCCTCAGGAGCGAGGACGGCGGTGGGTTCGTCGAGGATGAGGAGTCTGGCGCCGCGAAACAGGGCCTTGATCACCTCCAGGCGCTGCTGCTCGCCGACAGCAAGCGAGGACACCGGCCTGTCTGGATCGAGGCGAAGATTGAACTTGGCGGCAATCTCGCCGAGGCGGGCGAGGGCGCCCACCCGGTCGAGCCGCCCGCCCCGTCCCGGCAGGCCGACCAGCAGGTTTTCGAGTACGCTCAGGCGGGGCGCGAGATGAAAGTGCTGGTGCACCATGCCGATGCCGGCGCTGAGCGCGTCGGCAGAATTCTGGATGCGCCTTGCCTGCCCGTCGATCAGGATCTCGCCCTCATCCGCCGCATAGGCGCCGAACAGGATGTTCATCAGCGTGGTCTTGCCGGCCCCGTTCTCGCCGAGCAGGCCGACGATCTCGCCCGGGCGCACCAGGAGATCGACGTCCGCATTGGCCTGCACGGCGCCGAAGCGCTTGGAGATGCCGCGCATCTCGACGAGGGGAGGGGAAGGAGGCATGGGCAAAGATCGGCCTGGATCTACCCTCCCCTGGAGGGGGAGGGTCGGACGAAGTCCGGGGTGGGGTGATGGCCGGCAATAATTTTCTTCCAAACCATCAATGTCGACACCGTCGTTGAGGGGCGCTGGCCACCCCACCCCGACGCTGCGCGTCGACCCTCCCCCTCCAGGGGAGGGTAAATTATGCTCAGTCCGAGACGGGGGTGTTCTCGTCGACGTCGACGCGGAAGGTGCCGGCGAGGATTTCCGCCTTCTTTTTCTCCACCAGTTCCTTCACCTCGGCCGGCAGCAGCTTGTCGAACTTGTGATAGGGCGCGAGCGAGGAGCCGCCCTTGGCCATGCGCGAGAAGTCGCCGTAATCCTGCGCGGTGAACACGCCGGCCCGCACCATCTTGATGGCCTGCTGCACGGTCGGGTACATGTCCCAGACCGGGCCGGTGATCACGGTGTCCGGTCCCTGGTCTGACTGGTCGGACATGTTGGAGATAGCGTAGATCTTCTTTTCCTTGGCCGCGTCGATCACGCCGAAGCGTTCGGCATAGATGACGTCGACGCCGCCGTCGATCTGGGCGATTGCAGCTTCCTTGGCCTTGGGCGGATCGAAGAAGGAGCCGATGAAGGTGATCTTCTTCTTCACCTGTGGATTGGCTTCCTTGGCGCCGGCGAAGAAGGCGTTCACCAGGCGGTTGACCTCGGGAATGCCCATGGCGGCCACGGCGCCGACGGTGTTGGACTTGGTCATCTTGCCGGCGATCAGGCCCGACAGATAGGCCGGTTCGTGGATCCAGTTGTCGAACACGCCGAAATTGGGCTCGGCCGGGCCGGCGCCGGAACCGAACAGGAAGGCGGTCTTGGGGAACTGCTTGGCGGTACGGCGGGATTCGCGCTCGGCCGCGAAGGCATCGCCCATCACCAGCTCATAGCCGCCCTGGGCATATTCACGCATGACACGGCCGAAATCGGCCGCCTGGACCTTCTCGGAGAACTTGTAGTCGATGTCGAGTTCCTTCGCCGCCTTGGTGAGGGCGAGGTGGATCTGCTTGTCCCAGGGCTCCTCGATCGGGGTGGCGAAGATCGCGGCGACTTTCAATTTCTTGCCGGAGGCGGCGAGAGCCGACAGCGGCAGCCCGGCCGCGACCAGGCCGGCGGCGCCGAGCCCGATGAAATGGCGGCGCGACAGGCCTGGTTCCCCCTGAAGCGGGCTGCGATCTCTACGCGACATGTCATTCCCCTCTCTTGTCGGATGAAGATTAAAACGGTTCGAAATACGGGATGGAACGTCTGGTTTGCCAAGCACTTGACGGCTCTTGCCAGAGCAATGTGCCCTTTGGCGTGACGCCTGTCCAGATGGTCAAATCTGAATTGGGGAGCTGGTCTTCAGACCAGCCTTGACCCTTTCGGCCAGTGTCGTGCTTTCGGGCCGGTCTGAAGACCAGCCCCCATTCACCCCGCGGCCTTGGGTGCATAGCTCGCCGGATCGAGGCTGGCGGGACGGTCCGGCAGGTCGAGCGTACTGCGCCGGGCCGGGGTCTGCGCAATCACCTTGCCGCGGCGCACGACGGCGAGGCGGGTGGGGCGCATGCGCACTGCTTCGATCGTATCGGCCGCCTGCAGGATGACGAAATCGGCATGGCAGCCCTTGGCGAGGCCATAATCTTCCAGCCCCATCACCGCGGCGGGCACCGACGTCACCGCCTCGAAGGCCCAGCGTATCGCCTCGCGGCTGGTCATCGGCGCGGCATGCACGGCCATATGGGCGACATCCAGCATGTCAGCGCCACCAAGCCCGTACCAGGGATCCATCACGCAATCCTGGCCGAGCGCCACGGGGATGCCGAGCGCGCGCATCTCGGGAATGCGCATCAGGCCGCGACGCTTGGGATAGGTGTCGTGGCGGCCCTGCAGGGTGATGTTGATCAGCGGGTTGGCGATCGCGAAGATGCCCGCCTCCAGGATCAGCGGCAGCAGCTTTGAGACGTAGTAGGAATCCATCGAGTGCATGGAGGTGAGATGCGAGCCGGCAGCTCGCCGGCCCAGGCCGAGGCGATGAGCCTCCGCCGCCAGCGTCTCGATATGGCGCGAATGGGGATCGTCGCTCTCGTCGCAATGCAGGTCGATCATCAGGCCGCGCTTGGCGGCGATGGCGCACAGGGCCTTCACCGAGGCGGTGCCGTCCTCCATCGTACGCTCGAAATGAGGAATGCCGCCGACCACGTCGACGCCCATGTCGAGCGCCCGCTCCAGGTTCCTGGCGGCGGTAGGTGAACGGTAATAGCCGTCCTGCGGGAAGGCGACGAGCTGCAGGTCGAGATAGGGCTTTACCCTGGCCTTGACCTCGAGCAGGGCTTCCACCGCGAGCAGGCGGTCGTCGCAGATGTCGACATGGCTGCGCACGGCCAGCAGGCCCTGGCTGACGGCAAGATCGCAATAGCGCAGCGCCCGTTCGATCACCGCCTCATGGGTCAGCATGGGCTTGAGCTCGCCCCAGAGCGCAATGCCCTCCAGCAGCGTGCCCGACTGGTTGAGTCGGGGAAGGCCGAGCGACAAGGTGGCGTCCATGTGGAAGTGGCAGTCGACGAAAGGTGGCGCCACCAGATGGCCGCCGGCGTCGATGCGCTGGGCCGCCTCGGCCGCGATGCCCGGCTCGATGGCGGTGATGCGCCCGCCCGAAACCGCGATGTCCTGGCCGGTGCGTCCGTCGGGCAGGGTGGCGTTGGTGACGATGAGGTCGAGCGACATCGGGGCGGTTCCGTTGTAATTCGTTCAGGAGGAAAGGGCGGCAGCCATCATGGGCGGTTTGACGGATTCGGCCAATGAGTCAATCGGTCTTGCCCTCATCCCGCCGGCCTGAACGGCTTGGCCAGCGAGGCTGGGAAATGCAGGGCCAGCATCTGGCGATTGTGCGAGATCAAGACCAGCACCACGATGGTGGCGAGATAGGGCAGGGCCGACAACAGCTCGGACGGCACCGCTATGCCGAGCGCCTGGCCCTGCAATTGCAGGATGGTCATGCCGCCGAACAGCCAGGCGCCGAGCAGCACGCGCAGCGGCCGCCAGGTGGCGAAGACCACCAAAGCCAGCGAGATCCAGCCCTTGCCGGATGTCATGTTCTCGACCCAGAGCGGCGTATAGGCGACGGAGAGATAGGCACCGGCAAGGCCCGCCATCAAGCCGCCGAACAGCACGGCCATGTAGCGAATGCGCACGACCGGATAGCCGATGGCATGCGAGGTCTCCGGCGACTCGCCCATGGTGCGCAGGACCAGGCCGGCCTTGGTGCGATAGAGGAACCAGCTGATCGCCCCGAACAGCACGAAGGCGAGATAGACCATCGCGTCGAAGCGGAAGAACATCGGCCCGACCATCGGAAGCTGCGAGAGCACGGGGATGTCGAGCGGCTTCAGGGCCTCGATCGGGGCGCTGCCGAAATTACGCCCGACAAAGGCGGAGACGCCGGAACCGAAAATGGCGAGCGCCAGGCCGGCGGCATATTGGTTGGTGAGGAAGGTGAGAGCGAGGACGCCGAACAGCAGCGAGGCCGCGGCGCCGGCCAGCGCGCCGATCAGGATGGCGACGGGCATGGGCATACCAGCCATCACCGCCCAGAAGGCGAAGGCGGCGCCCATCAGCATCATGCCCTCGATGCCCAGGTTGAGGACGCCGGATTTCTCCACCACCAATTCGCCGAGTGCGGCATAGATCAGCGGCGTGGCGGCGATGATGGTGCCGGTGAAGATCGCGATGAACAGATCCATCAGGCATGCTCCCGCACGGGGCTGAACCGGTAGAAGATGAAGAAATCCGCAGCGAGCAGGAAGAACAGCAGGATGCCCTGGAAGATGCGGGTGAGCGAGGAGGACAGGCCGATGGTGAGCTGCACGCTTTCGCCGCCGAGGAAGAGAAGCGACATCAACAACCCGCCGAGCACGATGCCGAAGGCGTTGAGCCGGCCGATGAAGGCGACGATGATCGCCGCAAAGCCATAGCCGGGCGAGATCTGCGGGGACAATTGCCCGAGCGGCCCGGACAGTTCGGCCATGCCGGAAATGCCTGCGGCCGCGCCGCCGGCGAGCAGGCCTGTCCATACCGCCGCGGATTCGCGGAAGCCGGCATAGCGGGCGGCAAGCGGAGCCGCGCCGCTCACCGACATCTTGTAGCCGAGGAAGCTGCGATCGGTGAACAGCCACATCGCGATCACGCCGATCACGGTGAGGATCACAGAGGTGTTGAGGCGATAGGCATCGTCGAAGACCGGAAACATCGCGGCAGGCGGCAACAGGGCCGTTTGCGGATAATTGAAGCCGGCGGGATCGCGCCAGGGACCATGCACCAGCCAGGACAGCAGCAGGCCGGCGATATAGGTGAGCATCAAGGTGACCAGGATCTCGTTGGTGTTCATCCACGCCCTGAGGAAGGCGGGAATCGCGGCCCAGGCCATGCCCGCCAGCGCACCGGCCAGGATCATCAGCGGCAACAGCAGCCGGCTTTCCGGATCGGGATAGAACAGGCCGACGCCGCAGGCGGCGATCGCCCCGATGATCAATTGGCCCTCCGCGCCGATATTCCAGACATTGGCGCGGAAGCCGACGGCGAGACCGCAGGCGATCAGGATCAGGGGCGAGGCCTTCAAGAGCCATTCCGATACGCCGTTCATCGAATTCAGCGGCGCGATGAAGAAGGCGTGCAGGGTCTGGAGCGGATCCTGGCCCAGCGCCGCGAACAGGATCGAGCCGACCAGCAAAGTGAGCAAGGCCGCGACCAGGGGCGCGGCGAGGCGCATGGCGGTGGATGGTTCGGGTCTTTGTTCAATCTTGAAGCGCAACGGAACTGCTCCCGCTCAAGCAAAGCGCGTTCATGGCTGAACGCTCGTTTGCTTTAACTCTTTGTTTCGACGCGTCTTTGCGATTCTTGGTGACACCGTCTACTCGCAAAACGCTTTAGTCTGGCTCTGGCCGCCGATGCGGGTCATGAGCAGGCCGACCTCCTCACGATTGGTTTGGCTCCGGACGAGGGGCGGCGAGACCCGCCCCTGGCAGATCACCAACAGCCGGTCGCAGATCTCGAAGAGTTCGTCGAGTTCCTCGGAAATCACCAGCACGGCGGCACCGGCGCGGCTGAGATCGATCAAGGTCTGGTGGATGAAGGCGGCCGCGCCGACATCGACCCCCCAGGTCGGCTGGGAAACCAGGAACAGCTTCGGGGCCAGCGCGATTTCCCGCCCGACGATGAATTTCTGCAAATTGCCGCCCGACAGGCTGCGTGCGCTGGCTCGCGGGCCGCTCGCCTTGACCTTGAATGTCTCGATGACGCTGCCGGCAAAGCCCATTGCCCGCTTGCGGTCGACAAGGCCATGGCGCACCAGCTCCTTGCCATGGGCCGTCAGCACGGCGTTCTCCCATAGGGCGTGCGGCGGCACGGCACCACGGCCGAGCCTTTCCTCCGGCACGAAGGCGAAACCGCGCCGGCGCCTGGCGGCGGCGTCGAGCCGGCCGACCGGCTGCCCGCCGAAATGGATGGCCTCGTGATCGGCGACAGGCCGCTCGCCGCTGAGGGCGGCGATCAGCTCGGCCTGGCCATTGCCCGAGACACCGGCCAGGCCGACGATCTCGCCGCCATGCACCTCGAAGCCGACGTCATGCAGGGCGACGCTACCCTTGCCGGATGGCACCGACAGGTCGCGCACCCTGAGGATCGGTTCGCCGCTGCGCGTCGAGGGCGTGACTTTCATCTCGGGCAGGGCCGAGCCGACCATCAGCCGAGCCAGCTCCACCGAGGTGCTCTGCTTGGGCTTGGCGGTACCGGTCACCCGGCCGTTGCGCAGTACGGTGGCGGAGTCGCAAAGCGCCTGCACCTCGTCGAGCTTGTGACTGATATAGAGGATGCTGCAGCCCTCCGCGGCGAGCTGGCGCAGTGTCTCGAACAGTTTCACCACCGCCTGCGGCGTGAGCACCGAGGTCGGCTCGTCCAGGATCAGGAGCTTGGGCGTGCGCAGGAGGCAGCGCACGATTTCGACACGCTGGCGTTCGCCGACCGAGAGGTCGTGCACCCGGCGCCAGGGATCGATCGGCATGCCGTAGCGTTCCGACAGCGCCGTGATCTGCCCGGCAAGCTCGTCCAGCCGGAAAGGGCCGGGAGCGCTGAGGGCTATGTTCTCGACGACGGTGACGGACTCGAACAGGGCGAAATGCTGGTAGACCATCTCGATGCCGAGGGCGCGCGAGCTTGCCGGGTCATGCGCCTCGATCAGCCTGCCGTCGCAAAGGATCTCGCCGGAATCGGCCTGGGCCGCACCGTAGATGATCTTCATCAGCGTCGATTTGCCGGCACCGTTCTCGCCCAGCACCGCATGGATTTCGCCGGGCAGGATCGAGAGGCAGATGCCGTCATTGGCAACGACGCCGGGATAGGTCTTGGTGATGTCGCGCAGTTCGAGACGCGGGGTCATGGCCGGTCCTGCATTGGGAATGGAAACTGTGGGGATGCGGGAAGGAACAGAAGCTGGATCTACCCGCGCTCCCCCAGAGAGGCGCAACTATCCTTCTCCACGAAGTGGGGAAGGTGCCCAAACGAAGTTTGGGCGGATGGGGTGTAGCGGGCAGTGCACCGGACATAACGAGGTGGCATCACGGTCGAGCAGCCCAGGAACGGTTGTCACACTGCCCGCCACACCCCTCCCGACCCGACTTTGTCGGACCACCCTCCCCAGCTGCGCTGGAGAGGGCAAATCGTGCCCTTATCGGCCCGGCCGAGCGGGGTGCATTCTGTCTCGGAGGGATCGGATTCTCTCCTCACCCGAGCTTGCCGATCATGCCCTTGACGAACCAGTTCATGCCGCGAATCTCGGCATCCGTGGCCACCGCACCGGCCGCGACCTTGACATTGCCTGCCTGGTCCTTGAGCTCGCCGGCATAGGGGTGGAGCTTGCCCGAGCCGATATCGGCCTCCAGCTGCTTGAGCTTGGTGACCACGTCAGAGGGAATGGCCTCGTTGTAGGGCGCCATCTTGACCACGCCGCCGGCCAGGCCGTCCCAGCGGGCCTCGGGCTTCCAATTGCCATCGGCCACGCCTTTTGCCGCGCGCACGTAGTCGCTCGACCAGTCCATCGTGAAGGCGGTGAGCTGCTTGCCGGAGCCGAACTTGGCCATGTCGCTGGCATAGCCGATCGACCAGGCGCCGCCTTCGCCGGCGACCTGCACGCCGGTCGCCGTATCGGTCATCGAGCAGATCACGTCGCAGCCCTGCGACAGCAGGGTCTTGGCCGCTTCCTTCTCCTTGCCGGGGTCGAACCAGGAATTGAGGAAGATCGCATTGCAGGTGATCTCGGGCTTCACGCTCTGGGCGCCGAGCAGCAGGGCATTGGCGGGGCCCACGATGTCGGGGATCGGGAAGCCGCCGATGAAGCCGATCTTGCCGGATTTGCTCATATGGGCGCCGGCGGCGCCGGCGACGAAGGTGCCCTCGTAATATTTGGCTTCGAAGGTGCCGAGATTGGCCAGGTGCACGATGCCCGAGCAATGCTCGAAGGCGATCTTGGGGAAGCGCGGCGCCACCTTCTGCAGCGGCGTGCCATGTGAGAAGCTGGTGCCGAAGATCAGCTTGTTGCCCGAGGAGGCGAGTTCACGGAAGACGCGTTCGGCGTCCTGCGGCATGAAGATGTTGTCGATGACGGTGATCGCGACCTTGTCGCCGAATTCCTTCTTGATCGCTTCCACGCCGAGGCTGTGCTGCTTGGTCCAGCCGATATCGGCGATGGGCGAGACGTAGACGACACCGATCTTGAGCGGCTCATCCGCATAAGCGCGGCTCGCAAAGCTCCCGGTTCCCAGGGCAGCGCCGGCCATGCCGGAATATTGCAGGAATTTGCGCCTCGTCAGGTCGATCATGATGGCAGTCCTCTGTTGGCTCGGTGATTGCCCGGCTTGTCGCCGAGTCTGTATGGAAGTGTCTATTTCGAAGTGTGGCTGTGGCGATGTTTTGCCGACTCACCATTGCTTTTCTGGGCAGTTTCGCGCCGGGTTCGCAAAGCTTCGCCGGCTTTCGGTTCCAGATAAGGCTCCAGGGCTTCGCGGGGTGATAGCTCCGGGAAGACCTGTCGGTCCATGATGTAGCCGCGCACCACGCTGCGGTGATGGGTATCGATCAGCTCCATCGCCTGTTTGAGGCGGCCCTTTTCGAGCAGGTCGATCACCCGCGAATGGTCGTCGATCAGGTTGCAATAGTCGAAATCGGCGGTGACCAGCGAGCGCAGCAGCGTGGTCCGGCGAACGAGCTGGGCATGAATGTCCTGCATCACCTTGTTGCGGCTGAGGCGGACGAAGATCGTGTGGAACTCCTGCCCGAGAACGTCCGCCAGGGCATCGTTGCCGGCCGCGATGGCCTGGCGCTGGCGTTCGACGTGCTGGCGCAGTTCGGCCCAGCCGGCCGGGCCCAGCCGGTCGCTGAGCTGGGCCGCCACGCCCTGTTCGACCAGGGTCAGCGCGTCGTAGATTTCCAGCGCTTCCTGCATGCCGGGACGGGCGACGAAGGCACCGCGATTGCGCTCGATCTGGGCGAGGCCGTCATCGGCGAGCCGGATCAGGGCCTGGCGCACCACGATGCGGCTGACGTCGAAGATTTCGGCGAGCTCCCGTTCGCCGAGCTTGCAGCCGGGCACCAGCCGGTGCTCGATGATGGCCCGGGTCAGGATGTCGGCGATCGCCTGCGAGCGGCTGCTCATGCCCATTATCTCCCGCGCCGGCAGCACGGCATGTCCAAACTGCCTGCATCATATCGGTATTCAATCCTCTCGCCCTGTCAATCAAGAATCCTTCTTTGTCGTGCAATTTTTAATTGATTGATATCCAATCCTGTGGTTCCAATGCCCGTAACAGAGCTAGGTTCATGGGGAAGAGCTAGCCGAGGGGAGGGTGCGATGAGCCAGGCAACCCTTTGTAGCGACCAAGTTCTTCTGAACGACTGGCATGTGATTGCCGACCTGACGAACCTGATACCCGGTAAGCCCGTCCAAACCCGCCTGCTGGGTGTGGCGCTGGATCTTCGCAGTGGCGACGGCGCCGATTGGCGGGTTGTCCGCGAGGATGATGGGCGCACGGTCGCCTCAACCTGCCGCTATGGTTTTCTGTGGGCCTGCCTGGGCGTGCCGGAGCGCGACATTCCGTGCGTGCCGGAGGCCGAGGAGGGGGACCGCTATTTGGTGACCGGCGGCTCCATCGCCGTCCGTGCCTCCGGGCTGCGGGCCGTCGAGAACTTCCTCGATCTGGGCCATCTGCCCTTCGTGCATGCGGGTACCCTGGGTGAAGAGCCGCATACCGAAGTGGCGCCCTACAATGTGCGCGTTACCGAGGCTGACGAGATCCTGGCGACCGAATGCAAATTCTTCCAGCCTTTTGCCTCGCCATCCGCGCAAGGCGGCTTTACGGTCGACTATGTCTACAAGGTGATCCGGCCCTATACGGTGGCGCTCTACAAGAGCAATTCCATACACAAGCATCGCTCGGACGTGATCGTGCTGTTCGTCCAGCCGGTGGACGAGGAGAATTGCGTCGCTCATCCGCTGCTCTGCTATGTGAAGGACGGCACCGGCGAGGCCGCCATCCGCGGCTTCATGCAGTTGATCTTCGCCCAGGACAAGCCGATCCTGGAGAACCAGCTGCCCAAGCGCCTGCCGCTCGATCCGCGCGCCGAGACGCCGATCCGGGCCGACGCCGTCTCCGTCCATTACCGGCGCTGGCTCAGGGACCATGCGGTCTCCTACGGCGCCATTCCGGCGCGGCTTTGAAGCCTTGCGCCCCGAGATTCAAGAGGAAGAGCCATGACGCAGACACGATGCAAGGATCCGGTGACCCTCAATCTGTGGCACCCGCTTGCGGCAATTGTCGAAATGCCCGTCGGCAGGGTGGCGGAGACCGTGCTGCTGGAGGAAAGGCTCGGCTATGCCGTCGACGAGCAGGGTAACGCCGCGGCCTGGCGGGTCCGGCCCGGCCTTCGTCAGGGGGGCAGCGTCGATATCGCGAGCCTGGAGGACACCCTTCCGGTCAAGCTTGCCTATGGCTATCTCTGGACCTCACTCGGCACGCCGCCGGCCGAGCTCTTTCCCATCCCGGAATTCGCCGAACCCGATCGCCGCCGCCTCAATGCCGCGACCGTGGGCGTCAATGTCTCGGCGCCGCGCGCCATCGAGAACTTCCTCGACATGGGCCACTTTCCCTATGTCCACACCGACATCCTCGGCGCCGAGCCGCATACCGAGGTGAAGGAATATGACGTCGAGATCTCGGTCGAGCGCGACGAGATCCTGGCGACGCGCTGCCGCTTCTTCCAGCCGATGGCTTCGACCGTCTCGACCGGCGGTGCCGATGTCGACTATGTCTACCGCGTGCCCCATCCCTTCTGCTCGGTGCTCTACAAATCGAGCCCGGCCGACGAGAGTCGGCGCGACGTCATCGCCGTCTTCCTGCAGCCGGTCGACCAGGAGCATGTCCGCGCCCACATGATGCTGTGCGTCCTCGACGAGGAGAACGAGGACAAGGTGATCAAGCGCTTCCAGCAGACCATCTTCGGGCAGGACAAGCCGATCCTCGAAAACCAGTTCCCCAAGCGCCTGCCGCTCGATCCCAGGGCCGAAACGCCGATCCGCGCCGACAAGTCGGCGATCGCCTATCGCCGCTGGCTCAGCCAGAAGGGCGTGACATATGGCGTCATCCCGGCTGCGACCTGACGACAAGAGCAAAGCGCGTTCAGGCGTGAACGCCTATTTGCTCTCGCTTTTTGTTTCGACGCGTCTTTGCGGTTCGACGTGACGACGTCTCATCGCAAAACGCTTTGCTGAATTCCGGAGACCACCATGTTCGAGACCGCCAAGACCCGCTGGCATCCCATTGCCGCGTCTCACGACCTGCCGTTCCGCCATGTCTTCCATGGCCAGTTGCTCGGCCGCGAATTCGCCGTCTGGCGCGCCGATGACGGCTACGTCAACATCTGGGAGAACCGCTGCCTGCATCGTGGCGTGCGCCTGTCCATCGGCATCAATGACGGGCGGGAGCTCAAATGCCAGTATCATGGCTGGCGCTATTCCAACCGCACGGCGGGCTGCACCTATATCCCGGCCCATCCGGCCGATGCCCCGGCGCGCACCATCACCAACCGCACCTTCGCCTCGATCGAGCGCTACGGCTTGATCTGGTCGGCGGAGGAACTGCTCGGCGAGGTGCCGGAGATCACCGGTCTTTCGGAAGGCAACCTCCTCGCCCTGCGCGGCATCCCGGTGAATGCCCCGCCAGAATTCGTGGCGGAAGGGCTGAAGGCCTATCGCTTCCAGCCGAGCGATGCCTTGGCCGGCACATCGGCCGAGACGGTAGCCGAGGCCGCCGATGGGTTGAGCGTGGCCTTGCGCGCCAAGGAGGGCGAGCATTTGACCCTGGCGGTCTTCTTCGTGCAGCCGGTCGATTCCAACCGCTCCGTCATCCGGGGCGTGCTCGATGCCATCCCGGAAGGGCCTGCACGGCTGGCGGTGCTGCGCCATCACAATGAGCTCCTGTCGAAATTGCGCGACAGGTTGGAGCGCGAAGCGGCTGCCCGGCCGACGCCGACGCCCCTGGAGGCGGTGATCGAACGCGTCTCGCCCGAGCTTGCCGAGATGCCCGAACTCGCCGCCCATGGGCGCAAGGCCACCATTCGCGTCGAGGTGGCACGCAAATGGCAGGCGGCCGATGGCATTGCCGGTTTCGAGCTGCGTCCGGTGAAGGGCCTGCTACCGACCTTCCAGCCTGGCGCCCATATCGACGTGCACCTGCCCAACGGCCTGATCCGCCAATATTCCATCACCAACGGCCCCGGCGAGGCCGACCGCTATGTCATCGGCGTCAAGCTGGAGCGCGAGTCCAAGGGCGGCTCGGCCTGCCTGCATGACAGCGTGCGGGAAGGGGACGTGCTGGCGATTTCCGATCCGCGCAACAATTTCCCCCTGCGCCGGGATGCTTTGAAGACCATCTTCATCGCCGGCGGCATCGGCGTGACCCCGATGCTGGCCATGGCTCAGGCGCTGTATCACCAGGGGCTGGCGCATGAGTTCCATTATTTCGCACAGAACGAGGCACAGCTTGCCTTCCGCGATCGGCTGGAGCTGTTGAAGGCAACGCTGGTGCCGCATCTCGGGCTCGGCCCGGAAGCGACGGCGGCCAAGCTGCGCGAAATCCTCGGGGCCTATGATGGCGACACGCATCTCTATCTCTGCGGCCCGGGACCGATGCTGGAGGCGGCCCGCGCCATCGCCGCAGAGCTCGGCTGGCCGGAAGAGGCGGTACATTTCGAGTATTTCAAGAACACCAAGGAGATCGACGATAGTTCCAGCTTCGAGATCGCTTTGGCGCGCTCGAACATGACGCTGAAGGTGCCGGCCGGGCGCACCATTCTTGAAGTCATGCGC
The DNA here is from genome assembly GCF_057073705.1 of Labrys sp. E2SS-1L. Taxonomy (NCBI): domain Bacteria; kingdom Pseudomonadati; phylum Pseudomonadota; class Alphaproteobacteria; order Hyphomicrobiales; family Xanthobacteraceae; genus Labrys; species Labrys sp. E2SS-1L. The sequence continues at coordinate 2,689,819 of NZ_CP172712.1, forward strand.
GAGGCCGGTATCGACATGCCGTCCTCCTGCGAGCAGGGCGCCTGCGGCACCTGCCTGTGCTCGGTGATCGAGGGCGAGCCCGATCACCAGGACGTCTATCTCACCGAAGCCGAGAAGAAGTCGGGCACCAAGATCATGACCTGCGTGTCGCGTGCCAAATCCGCCCGCCTCATTCTCGATCTCTAGCGCAACGATAATTTTTGTAGCCGTCATTGCGAGCGTAGCGAAGCAATCCAGTCTCTCGAGTGCGGCTAAGCCTGGATTGCTTCGCTACGCTCGCAATGACGAAACACTACTCTTCCTGCAAGACTGCAATTCTGGGATATGACCGTGATCAAGCTCTACGACTACGAACTCTCGGGCAATTGCTACAAGCTGCGCCTGCTGATGGGCATCCTCGGCATCCCCTATGAAACCGTGCCGGTCGATTTCTATCCCGGCCGCGAGCACAAGTCGGACTGGTTCCTCAGGATCAATCCGCTCGGCCAATTGCCGGTGATCGAGGATGACGGGCTGGTGCTGCGCGACGCCCAGGCCATCATGGTCTATCTCGCCGCCCAATATGACGCTGGGGGCAGCTGGTATCCGCGCGATAATCCGGCCTTGCTCGGCGAGATCAGCCAGTGGCTGGCCTTCGCCGACGGCATCACCGCCACGGCTTCGGCGGCGCGGCTGCATGATGGCCTGTTCTACGAGCTCGACGTCGAGGCGGCGCGGGCCGGCGCCCACCGCCTGTTCCGCATCCTCGACGAGCATTTGTGGTTCGGCGAGCAGGAAAAGCGCGACTGGCTGTGCAGCGCGCCCCAGCCGACCATCGCCGACATTGCCTGCTTTCCCTATGTGATGCTGTCGGAGGAGGGCGGCATTCCCCGCCAGGACTATCCGGCGATCCGCCGCTGGGCCGACAGGGTCAAGCGCATCCAGGGCTTTTCGGTGATGTCCGGTGTCTTCCCCGCCGGTCCGGCGAAGGCGGCGTGACCGGCACGCCGCTTTCGGTTTGCGTCACCCCTCCACCAGCACCGAGGTCTTGGCGAATCGGGTGACGTCGATCAGGCCCTTGTCGGAGATGCGCAGCTCCGGGATGACCACCAGCGCCAGCAGCGAGTGCTGCATATAGGCGTTGTTGAGCGTGCAGCCGCAGGCGCGCATCGCCTCGACCAGCCGGCCCGCCTTCCCGGCCACGATCTCCGCCCGCTCGTCCGACATCAGCCCGGCCACGGGCAGTTCGACCAAAGCGAGTTCGCGGCCCTCGCTGATCATCACGATGCCGCCGCCGACCTCTCCGAGCCGATTGGCAGCCAGCGCCATGTCGCTTTTGTTGGTGCCCACCACGATCATGTGATGGCTGTCATGCGCCACGGTGGAGGCCATGGCGCAGTCCCTGGTGTAGCCGAAGCCGGACACGAAGGCGTTGACCACCTCGCCCGTGGCGCGGTGGCGCTCGACCAGGGCGATCTGGCAGACATCATTGGCCCTGTCCATGCCGACGATGCCGTCCTCGACCGGCAGCGTCCTTTCCAGCGCCTTGGTGGGCGCCTGGTTCTCGACCACGCCGATCACCCGGGCCGTGACCTCGGAGGCGCCGGGCGCGGCGATGTCGAAATCCCCGGCCTCCAGGCGCTTGCCGAGCCGAACCGTGTTGCAGGCACTGTCCGGATAGGCGTAGCGCGGGATCTCCGCCGTCAGCGCCCCATGCTCGGCCAGCAGCTCTCCGCGGGCGTACACCATCTCGACAGGGAGGGCCGCAAGGTCGGAGCTGATGATGAGATCGGCGCGGCGGCCCGGCGCGATCGAACCGAGCTCGCGTTCGAGGCCGAAATGCTGCGCGGTGTTGAGCGTCGCCATCTGGATGGCGGTGACGGGCTTCAGGCCCTGGGCGATGGCATGGCGCACCACCCGGTTCATATGGCCGTCATTGACGAGCGTGCCGGAATGGCTGTCGTCAGTGCACAGGATGAAGTTGCGCGGATCGAGGCCGCGCTCGGTGATCGCCTTGACCTGCGCGGCGACGTCGTACCAGGCCGAGCCGAGGCGCAGCATGGCGCGCATGCCCTGGCGCACCCGGGCGATGGCGTCGTCCACCGTGGTGCCCTCGTGATCGTCGGCCGGGCCGCCAGCCGCATAGGCATGGAAGGCGCGGCCGAGATCGGGGGAGGCATAGTGGCCGCCCACGGTGAGGCGGGCCGCCTGGGTCGCTGCGATCTCCGCCAGCATCTTGGCATCGTTCGAGGCGACGCCAGGGAAATTCATCATCTCGCCGAGGCCGATGATGTTGGGCCAGGACAGGGCCTGTTTGACGTCATCGGCGCTGAGTTCGGCACCGGCGCGCTCCAGCCCGGGCGCGCTCGGCACGCAGCTCGGCACCTGCACAAGGATGTTGATCGGCAGGCTTTGCGCCTCGTCGTTCATCAGCTTGACGCCCGGCAGGCCGAGCACATTGGCGATCTCGTGCGGATCGATGAACATGGTCGTGGTGCCATGCGGGATGACGGCGCGCGCGAACTCGGTCACCGTGACCAGGCCGCTCTCGACATGCATGTGGCCGTCGCACAGGCCCGGCACGAGATAGCGCCCGGCGGCGTCGACGACCCTGGTTTCGGGGCCGATGGCGTGGCCGGCATCCGGGCCGACATAGGCAAAGCGCCCGGCCGAAACGGCGATGTCGGTTCCCGGCACGATCTCGCCGGAATAGACGTTCACCCAGCGCCCGTTGCGGATGACCAGATCGGCCGGCGTGCGGCCCATGGCGACGTCGACCAGCCGGGGCGCGATTTCAGACCAGGGCTTCAGCATGTCCTGCTGTCCTTTCAATTCGAAGAAGTGACGGGCGGGCGTCGAGGCACCCGCCCGCGCGGATCGTCAGGCCTGCACCTGCAGCACCAGCATGGCCGCGAGCACCGCCATGAACCACATCACCGGCCTCACTTCGCCCGGCTTGCCGGCGAGAAGCTTGAGCAGGACATAGGCGATGACCGCGAGCGACAGGCCGAGCGTGATCGAGAAGGTGAGGGGGATCAGCACGATGGCGAGGAAGGCCGGGATGGCGTCTTCCATGCTCGACCATCGGATGCGGCCCATCGGCTCGGACATGAACAGGCCGGTGAGGATCAGCACCGGCGCCGTGGCGATGGCCGGGACCAGGGAAAGCAGCGGCGACAGGAACAGGAAGGGCAGGAAGAGCAGGCCCGAGACCAGCGCGACCAGGCCAGTGCGGCCGCCCTGGGCGATGCCGGCGCCCGATTCCAGATAGACCGTGGCCGGGCTGGTGCCGAGCGGCGCCGAGATCAGCGCGGCGACGGCGTCGACATGCATCGACTGCTTGACGTTGCGCGGCATGCCGTTCTCGTCCTTGAGGTCGGCAGCTTCGGCCAGGCCGAGGAAGGTCGACAGCGCCTCGACGAAATTCGTGAACAGGAACACGAAGATGAAGGGCGCATAGGCAAATTGCAGGGCGCCGAGCAGATCGATCTTGCCGACGAAGCTGAAATCGGGGGCGGCGGTCAGCCCGCTCCAGTTGACCAGCGTGTGCAGATCGGGCGTGCCGGCATTGAAGGCGGCGCCATCGCCCCACCAGCGCCCGATCGGGATGGCGAGAAGGGTGGTGGTGATCATGCCGAGCATCATGGCGCCGGGCAGCCGGCGCACCACCAGCGCGACCGTGACGATGAAACCAGCGATGAAGGTGAGCGTCACCGGCGAGAAATGGGTGAGCCCGACGATGGTGTCGGCATTCGAGACGATGAACTTGGCATTGACCAGGCCGATCAGGGCGATGAACAGGCCGATGCCGCAGGCGATGCCATAGCGAAGGTCTGCCGGTATCGCCTCGATCACCGCCGTGCGCAGGTCGAGGATCGCCATGATGGTGAAGAGCACGCCAGCCCACAACACGCAGCCGAGCGCGATCTCCAGCGGCACCTTGGCGCCGAGCACCATCGTATAGGTAAAGAGCGCGTTGATACCCATGCCGGGCGCCACCAGGATCGGGCTGCGGGCATAGAGCCCCATGGCGCAGCTGCCGATGAAGCTGACCAGCACGGTGGCGGTGACGCCGGCCGAGAACGGAATTCCGGCCGGCAGCAGGATCGCGGGATTGACGACGATGACGTAGGAAGCCGCCAGGAAGGTCGTCAGCCCGGCCAGGATCTCGGTGCGAACCGTCGATCCGAAGTGCGATATCCGGAAATAGCGGTCGAGCGCGGCGGCGAGCCAGGATTGGCCCTGGCCCGTTCCCCTTGCCTCGACATCGGTTTGATAGCCCATTTCTCTTCCCCTCAGGATTATTGTCGTTATGGAGCTGGGCAGGGGCCGTCTATGCCGCTGCCCCGATGTCGCTGCCCGCCGCTTGGATCATTGGCGAGATCACCTTCAGATTGACGCAATCGACCACGCCGAGATCGGTGATCGCGTAGTCGGGAATCGCCGTGATCTGCAGCACGAACATGTACATGAACGGCCAGGGCAGGTCGCAGCCCAGGCTCCGCACCGCGTCGTCGAGCCGCAATTCCTTCTCGGCCATTGCCTGAGGCTCGATATCCGCCACGATGCCGCCGATCGGCAGATGCAGGAATTCGAGCACCTTGCCGTCGCGCACCACCACCTGGCCGCCCTGGTTGGCGATGAGATGGTTGATGGCAACGGCCATGTCTTCTGGATTGGTGCCGATGCAGATGATGTTGTTGTCGTCGGGCGCGGTGGAGCTGGCCATGGCGCCGGCCTTCAGGCCGAAGCCCGAAGTGAAGGCAACGGGGCGGTTGCGCGTCTTGCCGTAGCGCTCGACCACGGTGATGTACTGCACGTCCTGGCCGATATCGGCTTGCACACGCCCGTCCTTCACCGGCAGCGTCACGTCGCGCCGCGTGCGCACGAAGATCTTCTCGGGCGTGACCGCGATCGCCAGGACGTCGGCGCTGTCGCCGGCGCCGGTGACGGGCACCACGATCTCCTCGGGCTTGACCGGCTCGAGCTTGATCGAGTGCAGCAGCGCCTCGCTACGCGGCGGCGGCGCGAGCTCCACGGCCATCCTGCCGTCGCGCGCCGCCAGGGCACCCTTGGCGATCACCGCTTCGATCTTGAAGTCGCGCAGGTCGTTGACCAGCAGGATATCGGCGGCACGGCCCGGCGAGATCGAGCCGACCTTGTCGTCGATCCTCAGCGCATCGGCGCCATTGATCGTTGCCATCTGGATCGCCGCCATCGGCGAGATGCCCATGGCGATCGCCATACGGACCATGTTGTCGAGATGGCCGCGGGCCAGGATGTCGCTGGCGACGACGTCGTCGGTGCAGAAGCTGATGCGGCGCAGTGCCTTCACGCCCATTTCGGTGACGATGCGCAGATTGTCGGACAGGAAGTGCGAGATCGAGGATTCGCGCACCACCACATGCATGCCGGCGCGCAGTTTCTCCAGCATCTCCTCGGGCGTGTAGCTCTCATGGTCGGCGCGCACGCGGGCCTGCTGATAGGCGTCGAGCCGGGCGCCGCGCGTCATCGGGCAGCAGCCGAGCAGAGGCAGGCGGCTGGCCTCGGCGATCTCGATCGCCTTGAGCACGTCGGCATCTTCTTCCTGGATGAACTCGCGCACCGTCTCCCAGATGCCGACGCATTCCGGCCAGTGATGGGTGGCGAGGTGATCCTGCGGGCCGAAATAGTGCCCGACGGTGGAGCGGGGCATGGTGTAGGGCGTCTTGCAGGGTGCGCCCCAGAACACTTTCAGCGGGGTCTGCCGCGCCTCGTCGAGGAATTCGCGGGCCGCGGCCGGGCCGCCCACCACGATGATCTGGTCGAGACCCGTGACGATCGAGGTGGTGCCGAGTGGCACCACGGCCTTGGCGAAGCTGGTGATCGAGAGCTTGGAGCATTCGACATGCAGATGCCCGTCGATCATGCCCGGGCAGAGATATTTGCCGCTGGCATCGACGATCTCGGTCTCGGGCCCGATATGGTCGGCGATGTCGCCCACGGCGATGATGCGATCGCCGAGAATGGCGATGTCGGCCTTGTAGATCTCCTCCGATACCACATTGATCAGCCGGCCGCCTCGAACCGCCAGGCTCGCCTTGGCGCCATGGCCCGACGCGGCGCGAATGAACTCCCGTATATCCGTCACTGAAACCTCCCTGGATTGGAAGGGAGTATTCCGGCCATCGATCGTTTACACAACTGGCCGAATTGGGCTATTCGATGAACTGATCGTCCAATTCTTTGAACGAAATTGAGGCCGGCATGGACCTTTCCATCATCGATTGCTTCGTGAAAGTGGCGGATGCCCGCTCGATCTCCGCCGCCGCCCGGCTGCACCGCCTGCCCAAATCGACGCTCAGCCACCGCATCCGCCAGCTCGAGGACGAGTTCGGCGTCGAGCTCTTCGTGCGCGAGGGCCATCACCTTCATGTCACCGATGCCGGCTCCGAATTGCTGCGTCATGCCCGCCGCATCCAGGCCAGTTGCGAGGACGCGGCGACGGCCATGGCCGAGATGCGCCACGAGGTCGCCGGCACGCTGCGGGTCGGTTCCACCGGCGAGTTCGGCACCACTATCACCTCCGAACTGCTGTTCGCCTTCCGCCAGAACTATCCGCAGGTGGTGCTCGACGTGATGTTCCTCACCTCGCGCCAGCCCTTCTCGGATGTCACCGAACTTGCCCTCGACGGCATCTTTCATTGGGGTGAGCCGTCCGAGATCGACTATGTCAGCCGCCGCCTGGCGACGGCCTCCTACGGGCTCTATGCCAGCCCCGATTATCTCGAGCGCCACGGCCTGCCGGAAACGACCGAGGATCTCGCCCGCCATCGCGGCCTGATCTTCCGCCAGCCCACCCGCCCGCAATCCTGGTACCTTGCCGATGCACAGGGCACGGAGACCGACATCCTGCCGCCGGTGAGCTGCATGACCAACGACTATTGGACCCTCAAATATTTCGCGGTGGCCGGCGAGGGCATCGCCTATCTGCCCGGCTTCTTCGTCGAAACCGAATGCGAGCACGGCCTGCTTGCGCCCGTGCTGCCGCACTGGCGTTCGCCGGAGACAGCGATCAACCTGATCTATTCCCGGCGCCGGCACGTCTCGCGCCGCTTCCGGGCCTTTGCCGATTTCTGCGCCGATTTCTATCGTGACCGAGAGAAGGGGCGGGTCCCTCGCTATTATGTCGAGCGCGTCGGCTGAGGGCGGGCCGATCAACTCTTTGAAAAGACGGGAAAATGCTGGAAGAATCTCGGGCGTTTGGTGGCCGATGCCCTCTCGATGGGCGCCGCGAGTGCAAATAATCCACTACTATAGCCCAAGCTCCCTAAGATTGCGGCGCATTCCCTTGCGCGCGCTCTCCGTCAGAGACCACTGGTTCCTTGGGCTTCTTTCCATTGCCCCGAGCGCAACCAGGTTCCTTCTAGCGGTACGGCATCGGTTCTGCCAGGCGTTTTCTTGGCCGGCTCCGTGCCTGATCACCCGGCGAGTTAGCGTCGGATCCAACTGAAAGTGTTCCGCCAGGAGTTGATAGGCCTCAGAGGCGGTGATCGTCTTGCCGTCTCTCGTCCAAAGAATGTGCTTAAGGGCTTCTTGAACGTCCCTAGTTGATGGCAGCTTGGCCACTCCACCCTCCTAAACACAAAGTACGGCGTTCCGACACGGGCGAATATCATAACAGTCTCAAGAGGGCATTCCACGTCGGTTTGTCGGAACGACCTTTGAAGCTGCTCAGGAGACAAGCGACTTGTAAGCGGTCGTTCTAGACGTTGGAACCGGGCTAGTGCCGTTTCGCCGTTGGCAACAAACGTCAACTGGATTGAGAGCTTAAAATTCGCCATCGCGGGAGCCTTGAATTGCAACAATTAAGCCCGCTAAGGTAACTCATGCCCAGTAGTTGAATTGAAGCTCAAGAAGCATCCCATATAATTACCCTTCGAAGCAGGAAAATACGAGGCGACCGGTGATGAGGGGCGCTCCTCAAAGTAAATATGAACTCGGAGACGATCTTCCCAAGGCAAACCCTTGGCGGGATGATTTGCTCGGGTATGCTCCGTTTGCTGCGATGCTCTTCAATGCCATCAGGCGGCTGAGTGCGCCCAATGGCTATGTGTTTGGTTTGCATGGGCGTTGGGGTAGCGGTAAGTCGACAACAATTAATTTCGTAAGAGCGTATGTAAACAAGCACAATCAGGAAATTAAAAATCCAGATGATATGATAGAGTTTATTGAATTTAAGCCATGGATAGTTGCAGGCCATCAAGATCTTATGGCATCTTTCTTTAAGATTTTATCTGAACGTTTCGAGCGCAAGGATGGCTGGTGGAAAAACAAATGGAAAAGGTTCTTGCGTACGATTAGGGGCCCGGCCGACTCATTAGTTGATGCGTTAGCCACGCTAGGCATGACCATTGATCCCACCAAAGTTGGGGCGGGATTTGCTGGTGCGATGGCCAAAAAGTCGATCAACGGAATGATAAGTCGTTTTCTTGATGAGCCGTCCATTCAAATGGCATACGAAAAGCTGAGGGCTCAGCTGGGCGATTCCAAGAAACGTATTGTAGTTGTGATTGATGACCTAGATCGTTTGGATGATAGTGAGATTCGATCCATCATGCAGATGGTTAAGACCGTAGGTCAGCTTCCAAATGTTATTTACATACTTTCTTATGATCGACGCATTGTTGAGAGGGCAACGAACGCTGAAGGCCCACAGAATCTTCCGAGATATTCTGAAAAAATTATTCAGCAGGAAATTGAGTTGCCTCACCCAAGAAAAGATGACTTGTTGGCAATTCTAGACAGAGAAATTTCTTTTTTGCTCGATGGATTTGAGAGGAATCTCAGATGGGAGTATCTCGTTAGGGACGGCGTTCAGCGCTGGATTAATTCTCCTCGCGATATTCTCAAGCTCTCTAACGCAGTCAAGCTGGCGTGGCCCACTTTTGAAAATGAGTTAGATGGGCAGGATCTATTAGCAATGGAAGGTCTGAAGTTGTTTGATCCAGCAGCATTTAGTTGGATTCGCGACAATCGTGACTTCCTTTTTTCGGAAGGCCGTTTCGTCATGGCCAGGGATGCGGTTAAGACATCCGAAGTTGAAAATTTAAAAAAACGCTTTCACGGTCAAGATAACGGTTCGCAAATATTGACTGTGCTTTCTGTCCTTTTTCCAACTGCATCTAAATGGCTTGATTCAGAAGTGGTTGGTGCAGAGAATTACGATAATACTATTAAGCGTCGAGGGGTTGGAAGCAAGGAAGGGTATGATACATATTTTAGCTGGGGACTGCCGAAAGATGTTATTTCTAAGAAAACGGTGGAAACAATATTTGCCAATCTAGATGAGCGAGATGTGATTGCGAATATCTTCAATCAATTTATCGGCCAAAACACGAGACGTAGGGAGCCAATGTTCCTGCAGATGTTGGAGGAACTTCGTGTCAGATTTCACGGACGCAATGCTGTAAGACCAACGCAGGCCTTACTTGATGAAATCTTTCAGGTCGGCGACAAGGTTATCTCAATTGAATGGGAGCCGGGGTTAGTCTTCTTGAGTCCCAGGGCCCAGATTCGATTTTTAATCCGTGAGATGCTGAAACTTTGGGGCTCCGCTGAAGCTGGGAAGTCTCTTTATATTGCATTTAAAGATACTTCATCGGTTGCGTTTTGTGCGACGGTATTTGTCGATATGGGGCGAGATTTGGGTGTCTTTCCTTCTGATTTCACGAGTGACGCGTTAATTCAAATGGAGGATTTTGAACGTCTAAAGCCTGTGTTGCTATCGAAAATCGAATCTTCGCGAGACGACGGAAGCCTTCCTAATGCGCCATTTTACTTTGACATAGTGAGGGCGTGGGAGGATTTAGTAGGCGTCGATACTCCGAGGTCTTGGTTGAACGCTCTAATTGAGGATAGCCCAATTGCTATGGTAAAAACAGCCAGAGGGTTAGTTAGCCGAAGTCTCGGTTCTTCCTTAGTGACATATAGTATGGATAGGCTTCCTGAGTTACAGGTATATGACATGAATAAAATTCTCGACCTCGCCCGAAAGCATTTGGATAGCTCCGATATTACTGGTGATGAACGCAATATGTTGCAGTCTATCGTAGACGGTATGGCTCGCGCGGAAAAGCAGGGCGCGCAAATTCCCGGGTAAAGCCGCGTCGCTGATGCGTAATTGTGGTGCCATTATCGCCGATTTGGGTCCATTGGCGTAATGGCGGCAGAAATCCAACTCCACTTGGCATATTTGTCACCAGTCTGCCTGATGTGTGTATAGCGCTGCAGCAAGCTCCACGATCGATGACCAGAGACGGCGGCCGCGTGCGGAATGTTCATCCCCAGCTCGAAAAGACGGCTGACGCCGTCATGGCGCAGGTCGTGGTGGTGCAGGTCTTCGATACCAAGGAGCTTGCACGGCCTGGTGAAGCCGGAGCTTATCGCGTCAACCTTGTAAGGGAAGATCTCCTCAGCGGAGCGCAACATTGCCTTAATGATATCGAGGGCGGGGCCGGGCAGATCCCACCAGGTGTCGTTGCCGACCTTCTTGCCCGGGTTCTTCACGTCGCGGACCAGAACGCGCTTGCCGGCCTCATGGAGATCGCTTCATCGAATGGACGTGATCTACTCCCGCCGCCGGCACGTCTCGCGCCGCTTCCGGGCCTTTGCCGATTTCTGCGCTGATTTCTATCGTGACCGAGAGAAGGGGCGCGTCCCGCGCTATTATGTCGAGCGCGTCGGGTGACGATGGGCCGATCAACTCTTTGAAAAGACAGGAAAATGCTGTAAGAGCCTCAGGCGCTCTGCGGCCCGATGCCCTCCTGATGGGCGCTGCGAGCGTAAAAGAGCAACGAAAGCAGCATGTTGGACAGAGACTTTTCCATCGCCCCGATGATGGACTGGACGGATCGTCATTGTCGGTTCTTCCATCGCATCCTCTCGGCGAAGGCCTTGCTTTACACCGAGATGGTGACCACCGGTGCCGTGATCCATGGCGACCGGCAGCGTCTGCTCGGCTTTTCCGGCGAGGAACATCCCATCGCCGTGCAGCTCGGCGGCTCCAATCCGAAGGACCTGGCCACTGCGGCCCGCATCTGCGCCGATTTCGGCTATGACGAGATCAATCTCAATGTCGGCTGCCCGTCCGACCGCGTGCAGGAGGGACGGTTCGGCGCCTGCCTGATGGCGGAGCCGGAACTCGTCGGCGAGTGCATCGCCGCCATGAAGGCCGCGGTCGACCTGCCCGTCACCGTCAAGTGCCGCATCGGCATCGACGAGCAGGATCCCGAGGCGGCGCTCGACCGTATCACCGCGGCCGTCCGGGCTGCTGGCGCCGATGCCCTGATCGTGCATGCGCGCAAGGCCTGGCTGAAGGGCCTGAGCCCCAAGGAAAACCGCGACGTGCCGCCGCTTGACTATGGCCGCGTCTACCGGCTGAAGGAAGCCAATCGCGATCTCAACATCTCCATCAATGGCGGCATCAAGGCCGTCGAGGAATGGAGCACGCACCGGGCCCGTCTCGACGGCGTGATGGTTGGGCGCGAGGCCTATCAGAACCCAGAAATCCTGCTGGCCGTCGATCCCACGTTGTTCGACGTGGCCGCGCCCGTCGCCGACGGCTTCGAGGCGATCGAAGCGATGGCGCCCTATATCGAGGCGCAGCTGGCTGAGGGCGTACGGCTGAGCTCGATCACCCGCCACATGATCGGCCTCTTCCCGGGCCGGCCGGGCGCGCGGCTCTACCGGCGCCATCTCGCCACCGAGGCGGTCAAGCCGGGAGCCGGGGTCGAAGTGCTGTTCGAGGCGGCCGCGCATGTCCGCCGCGCCATCGAGGCCAAGGCGGCCTGATCGGGCCGATCGCGTACCGCTCCCGCCAAAGTGAATCGCCTCGTCCCGCCGCGGCGCTATGCTGCGTCATCGGGGACACAAGGGTGTCCCCGGGGACGCTGTTGCGTCGCGGGGGCGTGGAGTTTGCATCATGACGAAACCCTATCGGCTTGCCGGCTTGCTGGCGCTCGCCTTCATCCTCCCGGCCCAGGCGCAGGAGGCGCCGCGCAAGATCTTCCGCGGCACGATCGAGGCGCTGGACGGCAAGGGGCTCAGCCTCAAGACCAAGGACGGCCAGAGCGTTGCGATCCATCTCACACCTGACTGGAAGGCCCGGCTGGTCGCACCCATCAGCGTCGAGGCCATCCATGCCGGCAGCTTCATCGGCACGGCGCAGATCCCCCAGGCGGACGGTTCGGGCAAATCGCTGGAGGTCCATGTCTTCCCGCCGGGCGTCAAGAGCGGCGAGGGCGAGCGGGATTGGGATTCCCAGCCGGGCGCGCGCATGACCAACGGCACGGTGGGGGGCGAGGTCGTCTCGACCGCGGCGGGACGGGAGGTCACGCTCACCTTTCCCGGCGGCAGCCGCAAGATCATGATCCCGCCGCAGGTTCCCGTGGTGCAGTTCAATGCGGCCGAGCGAACGATCATCAAACCTGGGATCGCTGTGTTCGTCGTGGCCCAGCCTGACGGCAAGGACTGGCGAACCAACAGCGTGGCCACCGGGCAGAACGGTGCTGCGCCGCCGATGTGACGACAGTAGGAGCGCGGACATCTCAGCGCCATGAAGACATGTCGCGATGTCCGCTCTTCTTGCCAACCGACAATGTCTCTACAAGAGCGGACAAGATGTCCGCGCTCCGGGAGGAGCCGCTAGACCTCGATCACCATGCCGTCCTCGGCAAGGTCGAACAGGCTGCGGTCGACCTTGTCGCGATAGGCCAGCATGGTCGGGCCCATATGGGTGAGCACCACGCGTTTGGCGTTGAAGTCGCCGCGGCGGGCGAGCAGGCGATTATAGTCGAGATGGGGCGGGGTCTCCTCGATAGCGAAGCATTCGAGGAAGAGCAGGTCGGCGCCGTCGGCGATCTCGGGCAGGACCTCGGTCCATTCGGTGTCGCCGGAATGCACGAAGACCTTGCCGCCGCCTTCCAGCCGCACCGCCGTGGCCGGCGCGCCGCAGGGATGGACCACCTCGACGGTACGGATGGTGAGGCCCTGGGCTTCGCGCTGCGTCCCCGGTGCCATTTCCTCCACGCTCCAGGCAAAGCTCCAGGGCGTCTCCATGGTGGCGCCGGCGAACAACGCCTCGATGGTGGTGGAGAGGCGCTCGATCGTGCCGGGTGGGCCGATGATGCGCAGCGAACGGGTGCGCTTGCGCACCCACTGGGCATCGAGCAGCAGGAAGGGAATGCCGCCGAAATGATCGCCATGCAGGTGGGTCAGCATGATCAGGTCGATCTGGTCGGGATCGATGCCCATGGCGCCGAGCGCCGTCATCGTCGTCGCACCGCAATCCAGCAGGCAGACGGTACGGCCCTCCTGCGCATCCTCGATCTCGACCAGGCTGGCGGTGTTGAACCGTCCTCCCGATCCGAAGGCATCGCCACAGCCGACCACCGTCACGCGCATGGCAGGGCCTCCTGCCGCCGGGGCGCCGCGAATTGGAGGGAGCGGAAAAGGATCTGCCTCATGCCGAAGTCTGTTCTATTTCGATAACAAGCCTCGCAGGATCGGCGAGGCTTCAACCGGATGATGTGCGTCAAGTCACCCACCGGTATGAACCGAAAAGTCCCGGAACTTCAACTCAAAGAAAGCAGGCAAAACCGGCGAGAATGAGCCAGGAGCCGCCGGCTCACGAAATGCCAAAACTGTCTGTGCGAAAACGCACAAAGCGAACGGGGATGAAGCATCGCAAGCACCTGAGATCCTGCGGCTTCCGCCCGATCGAGCTTCGCGATTCGATCGGGAAAGCTGCCTGGTTCAGAACTTGCGGGCGGTCGGTTCGACCACGATGCGAAACGGGCCGAGATCGCTGTTGCCGCGCGCATCGACATGGCCCTTGACGGTGGAGCCAAAGCCGCTCTGCTGGCCGAGGCCGCTCTGCTTCCTGAACCCGTAATCGGCCCTGAATTCGCCGCCGACCCTGATGCACATGCCGGTATCGGCCGAATAAGCGAACCCTTCGCCATATTGGCTGCAGCGGGGATCCGTTTTCTCGCCGGCAAAACCAGGCGCCGTAAAGGCAAGCACGGCGATGGCGGCACTGATCGTCCTGAACATGAATAGGCTCCTAAAGCGCCTTGCGATCGGGTGGATCATCCGGAAATCGTAAAGACGCGTCGAAACAAAGTTAGAGCAAAGCAGGCATTTTTGCCGAAACATACCCGACTCTGGCAGCGAGTCAGGCCTAGCGCCCGATCGTGACCACTTCGCGGCAAAGCTTTCGCGGTTCGAACACGAGATGTAACGGTTTGTTACATCCAGTCGTCGCGACGCCCCGTTTGTACCAACGAGCGCAGCTCAAGCCTTGTCGGTGACGCCAGCCTGCGCGAAGGTCGCCATGCCGGTATGGCAGGCAAGAGCCGCCTTGATGAGGGATATCGCCAGGGCCGCGCCGGATGCTTCGCCGAGTCGCATGTTGAGATCAAGCAGCGGCTTCTTGCCGAGGCGAACCAGTACATCGCCATGAGCCCCCTCGGCAGAGACATGTCCGGCGACGCAATGGTCCAGCAAGGTAGGATCCATGGCGTGGAGAATGGCCGCGGCGGCGCAAACGACATAACCGTCCAGCACCACGGGCACGCGCTGGCTGCGGGCCGCCAGGATGGCGCCGGCCATCGCTGCGATTTCGCGGCCGCCCAGGCGCCGAAGCACTTCAAGCGGGTCCTTGAGATGGCTGCGGTGGAATTCGACCGCGGCCGAGACGGCTGCGATCTTGCGAGCCAGGCCGGCATCGTCGACACCCGTGCCGCGACCGACCCAATGGGCAGCCTCCCCACCATAGAGGGCATGATAGATGGCGGCGGCGATGGTGGTGTTGCCGATGCCCATCTCCCCCAGGGCCAGCAGGTCGATGCCGCCGGAGACCGCCTCCATGCCGAAGGCCATGGTGGCCGCACAGGCCTTTTCGTCGAGCGCCGCCTCGCAGGTGATGTCACCGGTGGGGATGTCGAGGGCGAGGTCGAAAACCTTGAGGCCGATGTCGAAGGTCGAGCAGATCTGGTTGATCGCGGCGCCCCCGGCGGCGAAATTCTCCAGCATCTGGCGCGTGACTTCCTGCGGATAGGGCGAAACACCGCGGGCGACCACGCCGTGATTGCCGGCAAAGATCGCCACCAGCGGGCGCGAGACGGTGGGAGACGCCGTGGCCTGGACAGCGGCGAGCCATTCGACGATGGTCTCCAGCCGGCCGAGGCTGCCCGGCGGCTTGGTCAATTGACCGTCGCGCTGCTTCACCCCCGCCACGGCGTTGGCGTCGAGGGCGGGCATGCTGCGGGCGAGCTCGCGGATGTCGTCGAAGGGCAGGGCGGTGCCGGCAAAAGCCATTGGGATGTTTCCAATGTGGGAGAGATGATTTGCGGCGCTTATAGACCGATGACCGCGCGGCGGAAAGGTCGCGTGACGACGGTTGATGCCCCGGTCTCGACACGGGGGAGTAAGCAGGAGCAGGGGCGAGCGAGCCCGTCGCACCGTTGATTTGATGGGGGCCAGCATGGCATGCAGGTTGTCGCCATGATGCATTCACCCTTTCTCGCCAGCGTTCCGCAGGCTTTGCGCTTCTGGTCGCGCCTGCCGGTGCCCGTCCTGTCCTTCGAGGTCGATCCGCATGGCCGGCCCGACATGGAAAGGCTGGCGCCGGTGACACCGCTGGCGGGCACCGTGCTTGGTCTCGCGGCGGCCGTCGTGCTGGTCCTCGCCCATCTTGTCGGTCTGCCAGTGACGGTTGCCGCGATTTTCGCGGTCGCTGCCGTGGCGGTGATGACCGGTGCCATGCATGAGGACGGGCTTGCCGATGTCGCCGATGGTTTCGGCGGTGGCGGCACGCTCGAGCGCAAGCTGGAGATCATGCGTGATTCGCGCATCGGTGCGTATGGAGCGACCGCCCTGATGCTGGCTCTCGCCGCCCGGGTGTCGCTGCTCGCCGCGTTGCTGACGGCGATCGGCGATGTCTGGCGTACGGGCCTGGTTCTGGCCGCTGCCGTCGCCACTTCCCGCATCCTGGGGCTGCTGCCGCTGGTTCTGCTGGGACCGGCCCGTCCGGATGGTGCCGGTGCCTCGGCAGGCCGCCTGACCGGCCATGCCTGGCGTTCCGGCGCCATCCCTGCCATGGCCGTAACTGCCTTGCTGGCCTGGGCCGGAACCGGCCATTTCATGTCGGTTCTCGCACCCCTGGCGGGGCTTGCGGCGGCCTATGCTGTCACGCGGCTGGCTGAACGGCAGATTGGCGGGCAGACCGGCGATGTCTGCGGTGCTGCCGTGATGCTTGCCGAAATGGCAATCCTGGCAGGCGCTCTGGCGCCTCTGGGCTGGCATGTCTAAATTATTGATACCTCGCTAGCCGGATTGTGAACGCCATGCAGATCACCTCCACACCTTGCGTCGCCATTTGCCGCATCGATGCGGCGAGCGGCTTCTGCATCGGTTGCGGACGCACCAGCCTGGAAATCGGCCGCTGGGTGGAGATGAGCGAGGAGGATCGCCTGGTGCTGATGGCGAGATTGCCGGATCGCTTTGCGCAAACGCCGGCCTTGCAAGCCGCCCGCGATGCTTTCGACGCCATGATGGCGGCGCGGCGGCGGACCGGGCGGCGCAATCGCGTATGAATGCCACATTTGAATGGCTGAACTCCCTGTGGGCGGTTGCACCAAATCGCCGGGCACTTCGGGGAAGCATCGAGGAGATGGCATGATTCGGATCGGCGCTCTCATCTTGGCTGCAGCTTTCGCCGCCTTCACCGGCGGCTCGGCCTCGGCAAGGGAGTGGAAATCCATCCGCATCGCCACCGAGGGCGGCTATCCGCCCTTCAACCAGCTCGATGCCCAGGATCAGCCCATCGGCTTCGATGTCGATATCGCCAGGGCGCTCTGCCGGAAAATGGATGCGACCTGCAGTTTCGAAGTCCTCGATTGGGATGCCCTGATTCCGTCCTTGAACGCCGGCAAGGTCGACGCCATCGTCTCCTCCATGTCGATCACCCCTGAGCGGCGACGCCAGGTCGCCTTCACCAACCGCTATTACGACCGGCCGACGAGCTTCGTGGCGCGCAAGGACAGCAAGATCGCCACCTGGGATGCGGCGGGACTGAAGGACAGGGTGGTCGGCGTCGTGGCCAATACGGTGCAGGCTTCCTTCCTGCAGGCGGAGATCCAGGCAGGAGGGGCCCAGATCAAGCTTTATGGCAGCCAAAGCGAGGCCAATGCCGATCTTGTGACCGGGCGCCTCGATGCCGTGCTTGCCGACAAGCTGATGTTGGCCGACTGGCTGGGCAAGCCCGAAAGCACCTGCTGTGAACTGAAGGCCGATGTCGACCTGGCGAAATATGCCAGGTTCTTCGGGGAGGGCGAGGGGATCGCCCTGCGCAAGAGCGATGTGGATCTTGCTGAAAAGCTCAACAAGGCGATTGCCGATATCGTTGCTGATGGTACCTACAAGACGATCAACGACAAATATTTCCCCTTCTCGATCTATTGAGCCCTGCAGCTGCTCAAGCGTTTTGCGATTTGGTGGAAGCCCAGAGTCGCAAAGACGCCTTAGCCGATCCTTTGGATTGGCTTGGGAACACGGAGCCGGAGCAAATAAGCGTTCACGCTTGAACGCGCTTTGCTCTAGAAGCGCTGGGATAAAGGAGTTCTTGCGATGAAAGTGGCGTTTCTCGGTCTCGGCGTGATGGGCTTTCCGATGGCGGGCCATCTGACCGTAAAGGGTGGCCATCAGGTTACCGTCTACAATCGTACGCCCGCCAAGGCGCAGGCCTGGGTAGAGAAATACGGCAACGCCTCCGCGCCGACCCCGGCCGAGGCAGCCAAGGATGCCGACATCGTCTTTGCCTGCGTGGGCAATGACGATGATTTGCGCTCGGTGACGACTGGGCCGCAAGGCGCCTTTTCCGGCATGAAGAAGGGCGCCATCTTCGTCGACCACACCACCGCTTCCGCCGAGGTCGCGCGCGAACTGTATGAAGCGGCCGGCAAGCTCGGCCTCGGCTTCATCGACGCCCCGGTTTCCGGCGGGCAGGCCGGCGCCGAGAACGGTGCGCTCGGGGTGATGTGCGGCGGCGATGCCGATGTCTACGCCCGGGCCGAACCGGTGATTGCCCACTATGCCAAAGCTTGCCAGCTCATGGGACCTTCGGGTGCCGGGCAGCTGACCAAGATGGTCAATCAGATCTGCATCGCCGGGCTGGTGCAGGGCCTGTCCGAGGGCGTCCATTTCGCCAACAAGGCTGGGCTCGACCTCGAGAAGGTGATCGGCGTGATCTCGAAGGGGGCCGCGCAATCCTGGCAGATGGAGAACCGTTGGAAGCCGATGCAGGAAGGCAAGTTCGATTTCGGTTTCGCCGTCGACTGGATGCGCAAGGATCTGGGCATCTGCCTCGATACGGCCCGGGCGAACGGTGCCCAGTTGCCGGTGACGGCCCTGGTCGACCAGTTCTATGCCGAGGTCCAGGCCATGGGCGGCCGGCGCTGGGATACTTGCAGCCTCGTCGCCCGGCTCGAAAAGCCGCGCAGCTGAATCAGGCGATGATGGGAAAGCCGCACCTAATGAAGACCCTCGAGGATATGGGCTCGCCGCCGGGTTTCGATGGCGAGCCGGACTACAATGCCGAGACCGACGAGGAAGAGCGCAAGCTGTATGAAAGCCTGATGCTGGCAACGGCATCGGGGTTTGACGAGGCCGTCGCGGCCCTTACCGCTTTCCTCCAGCGCCATATCGGCGCCGAGCTGGAGACGACGACCGAGGATGTCGCCGGCGTACGCAGCTGGGTGGGGCGATGCCAGACTGCGAGCCAGTCGGTGGATGCGCAGCTGACCGATTTCGGGGACTATCGCGGCGGTTATCTGCGCCTCGTCTCCGATTTGGAAGGCATGCAATCCTGAGTGAGGGGGCGGGGCCTGACAGGGATCCTGACTGCCGAGGATTGTTCGTCCGTCGGCATTTTGCTAAAGGCCTCGTTTCATCCGTTTGACAGGAGCCGGACATGAAGGGCCTCAAATCGTCGGACCGCTAGGCCGCAACGACATGTCGATGTTGTTGCGGCGTTCTGTCCGATCCCGTCCGGTTTTGCACTGAAGAGGCAGACCGCCGCCGAATGTTTTCATTTGAGCGGATGTTTTGTCATGCCTGCCAAAAACCCCGTCTGGGGTCATTGCCTGCCGTCGGCCCTGCTGCTGATGGCCCCCTTCGATATCCTCGCTTCCCTGGCCATGGATATCTATCTGCCCATCGTGCCCATCATGCCGGCAGCGCTGGGTACCAGCGCGTCGGTGGTCCAGCTGACCCTCAGCCTCTATATGGTGATGCTCGGGGTGGGACAGATCATCTTCGGGCCCTTGTCCGACCGTGTCGGCCGCCGGCCGATCCTGATCGGCGGTGCAGTCGTGTTCCTCTTCGCTTCTCTGGGACTTGCAGCCAGTTCGAACGCCGTCATCTTCCTGGCCCTGCGCTTCCTGCAGGCAGCCGGCGCTTCCGCCTGCCTGGTGGCGACCTTCGCCACGGTGCGGGATGTCTATGCCGAACGTCCCGAGGGCGCCATCATCTACAGCCTGTTCAGCGCCATGCTGGCATTCGTGCCGGCCCTGGGACCGGTCGCGGGGGCACTCATCGCCGATCATTTTGGCTGGCGGGCGATCTTCGTCACGCTTGGGCTGCTGATGACGGGCGCCCTCGTCCATGCAGCATGGCGCTGGCCCGAGACCCGGCAAACGCCACAGGAACTCGCCCGGCGCCCTGCCATCACGGTTCTCGGCAGTTATGCGTTCTGGACCTATACGGCAGGCTTCGGCACGGCGATGGGGAGCTTCTTCGTCTTCTTCTCCACCGCGCCACGGGTGCTGATCGACAGGGCCGGCTATTCGCCCCTGGCCTTCAGCCTTGCCTTCGCCACGGCCGCCCTGGCGATGATGGTCGCAACGCGCTTCGTGCCCGGCCGTGTCGAGCGCTGGGGGCGCCTGGGTTGTCTGAGACGAGCGATGGTGACGATCCTGGCCGGCGCCGGCCTGCTCGCGGCGGGCGAGATCATGGGGGCGCCGTCCTGGTGGAGCTTCCTCGCGCCGATGTGGGTGATCGCCGTCGGCATTGTCCTCGTCGGCGGTATCGCCGCCAATGGCGCGCTCGAAGGCTTCGATGACATCGCCGGCGCCGCGGTTGCGCTGTATTTCTGCGTGCAGAGCCTGATGGTCGGCATTGGCGGAACCCTGGTCGTCCTGGTTCTGCCGGGGGATACCGCCTGGCCGCTGGTCGCCTATGCCGCCGGCATGGCGAGCCTGGTTCTCCTTCTTGCCGGAGCAAAACGTGGAGGGCTCGTGGAGGCAGATGCCTGAAATCCCTCTGCGGGCTGGAGCATTTTGCTCCGGCCCGTCTTGTTCCCGTCACAAAGGCTCCCTATATAGCCTTTCAAGGGTGATCCGGCGGACGCGTCGGGTGCTCGATCGAAAGGCAGCCCTACCACGGATGTACTGGGGGGCGGGCCGATTGAAATGAAAGGGCCGGTGTTTCGCCTTCGGGTTTGATCCTGGTCTTTGTCGCAAGGCAACCCCGCTAGCAATGGCGGGGTTTCGTTTTTCTGGCGTATGTCGAGCGCTTCCCGGGCGCCGGGCGCTCACTCCTTGCGGATGAGGAAGAACCAGGCGAGATAGCCGCCGACCGCCAGGGCAATCAGCAGCATCACCGTCTGTTTGGTATCGGCGCTCAGGGCTGCGTCGCGCTGCGCCTGGGCATAGCGGCTCGCCATTTCGGGATTGCTACTGACATAGATGGCGGCGATGCCGAGTATGGCGGCCAGCACCAGCCAGATCCAGCGTGAACGAAACAAATCAGATCCTCAACTTAGCCTAGTTGCATTCTCGGCCGGAATGCTGACGATTTCACGTTAAGAAAGTGCAATTCTAGAGCATCGCGCCGAAAAGTGGACGCCGGTTTTCGGCAAAGGCGAGGCGACAACAATAACCTACAGCGTCGAACTCGATTCCGAAATCGAGTCCGACGCTGTAGAGCAAAGTGCGTTCATGCGTGAACTTCTTTGCTCAAATTCCTTGTTTCGACACGCCTTCGTGCTCCACCGAAACGCAGAACGCCTCGTCAGCGACCCTGGAACAGCGGCGCCCGCTTGGCCAGGAAGGCCGCGACGCCTTCGGCAAAATCATGCGAGGCGCCGGCCTTGCGTTGCAACGCGGCTTCCAGGGCCAGTTGGGCATCGAGATCGTTGTCGGCGCTGGCCAGCACCGCCTCGCGGATCATGCGGAAAGCCAGGGCCGGGCCCAGGGCGAGCTTGGCAGCAAAGGCCGCGACGTCGTCGCGGAAGCTGACATCCTCATAGAGCTTGTAGACGAGGCCCATGCGCAGGGCCTCCTCCGCCGGCACCGGTTCGGCCGTCAGCATGAGGGCGAGAGCCCGCTTGGGACCGATCAGGCGCGGCAGCAGCCAGGTGCCGCCGGCATCGGGGATGAGGGCGATCTTGGCGAAGGCTTCCTGCAGGGTCGCCGATCGCGACGCCAGCACGATGTCGCAGGCCAGGGCGATGTTCATGGACGCGCCGACAGCCGGCCCGTTGAGGGCTGCGATGGTCGGCTTGGGAGAGGTGACGATCTGCTTGATCAGAGGATTGTAGTCCCGTTCCAGGGCAGGGCCGAGATCGATGCCGCCGCGGCTGTCGCGCGGCAGGTCCTCGGTGAGGTCCTGGCCCGAGGAAAAGGCGCGCCCTTCGCCGGTGAGCACGATCACCTTGACGTCGTCATCGGTGATTGCCGCTGAAAGGGCCGTGCGGAGTTCGGCGTGGAGGCTCGCCGTGAAGGCATTGAGCTTTGCCGGCCGGTTCAGCGTCAGGGTGCGTACCGAGCCCGCATTCTCCACCACCAGCTCGCTCATGCCGTACTCCCTGTTCAAACACCTTTTTCCAGCGCCGCCTCGATGGCGCGCCGGCGCCGCATTTCGCGGCCGGCAGCATAAAGGCCGCTCAGGATGATCAATATCATGCCGGCGCCCGCCCACACATCGGGTAAATCGCCGAAGACCGCAAGCCCAGCCAGGACCGAAAGCGCGATGGCCGAATAGCGGAACGGGCTGACGACCGAGACATCGGTGCCGCGATAGGCGGCGATGACCAGGGCATGCCCGCCGACCAGGCTCAGGCCTCCCAGCATCAGGAGCGAGAGGTCGGCAAGATGGAGCGGCTGCCATTCGGATAGCGCCGAACCGGCAAAGCCGGCCAGGGAGACGATGGTCGTTGTGCCGAGCGTCACCAGCAGGGTCGGCACGCTGGCGCCGATGCGGTGGGTGACGAGATCGCGCAGCGCCGCCAGCACGGCGCAGGCCAAGGTGGCCAGGACATAGAGATTCAGGCCTTGCGTGCTCGGGCGGGCCACCAGGATCACGCCGGCGAAACAGACGAACACGGCCACCCACCGCCTGGCGTCGACCTTCTCCTTGAGCAGCAGCGCCGACAAGGCCAGCAGCAGGATCGGCGCGATCTGGCCGATGGCGGTGGCGATGCCGAGCGGCACATGGCTGAGGCCGAGAATGGAGGCGAAGGCGACCACGCTCTCCATGCCGCCGCGCGCGGCGACCCGCCATTGCCAGATCAGGCGGAAATGGCGCTGAAGGCCGCTGGCCAGGATGAGCGTGAGCACGAAGGCCGTCGCAAAGACGCCGCGAATGGCGATCACCTCGCTGACGGGCATGCGCGCCGTGGCGAGCTTAGCGACGGAATCGTTCACCACGAAGCAGGCCATCGCAGCGATCATCAGGACGATGCCGCGCTGATTGGCCCGTTGGCGACCGAGATCGGCCTGGGTAAATGCAACCGTGGTCATCAGGCGATGGCTTCCTGCCTGCGCCTCGATCTGACGAAGAGCAAAGCAAGCCCGCTGGCCACGATCAACGCCATGCCGGTGATGGCGAGCCCGTTCGGCACCTCGCCCCAGACCAGGAAGCCGCCGATCACCGCCCAGACGGTAAAGCTGTAGTAGTAGGGCGCCACGATCCCGGCCGGCGCTCGGCGGTAGCTCAGGAAGATCGCCATCTGGCCGAGCGTGACGATGAAGCCGGATGCGGCCATGGTCAGCCATTGATCGAACGAAGGTGGCATCCAGCTCTCATGGATCAGGGTGGCGCAGCCGGTGGCGAGCGTCAGCACGACGGTCGTGGTGGTCAGGACGACGAAGGTTGGAATGGTGGACGGCGTACCGCGGGTGAGCAGGTCCCGCGTCGCCACCATCATGGCGGTCAGGAAGGCGTAGATCGCGGCGGGCGAGAGACCCGAACCGCCGGGCTGTGCCACCAAGAGGGCGCCGAGGAAACCGGTGCAGACCAGGACGAGGCGGACGGCGCCGATGCGCTCGCGGAAGATGACGGCCATGGCGATGATGACCAGCAGCGGTGCGGTCTGGCCGATGGCGATCGCATCGGCGATCGGCATGGCGGAGAGCGCCGCCATGTAGAAGAAGGTGGCCGTTGCCTCGAGCAGGGCGCGCAAGATGGCTCGCCAATGCAGGGCGCCGCCGAGCTGGCGAAGCTGTCCGGTCGCGACCAGCAGGAGGCCGCAGGACATCAGCCCGAAGAAACCGCGCATGAACAGGACCTGGAAGGGCTGCAAACCCTGCGCCGTGAGCTTCATCAGGCTGTCGCTGACGACGAACAACCCTGTCGCGAGAACCATCGCGACGATTCCGGACCAATGCGATTGTGCGGGCGGCATGGAGGCGCAATCAAAAGATCGCCGCCGGCGGGCAGCGGGCAATCAGGAAGGTAAGAGAATAATACTTACCTATACTTTGCCTGACGATTTGGCAAAGACAAACCGAGCAGAACTCAAGAAAAGCGCGAGAGGCCGAACATGCCGAGGTCGAAGCGGCTGCTGCCCGTGGTAGCGAGTTCGGCGAGAGCTTCGCCGATGGCGCTGGCGAATTTGTAGCCATGGCCCGAGCAGGGGGAGGCGACGATGACCTGTTCGTGGCCGGGCAGGGTATCGATGATGAAATGCTCGTCGGGCGTCATCGTATACATGCAGGCCTTGAGGCCGAGCAGGTCGCCATTGGCGCCCGGAATGTGCTTGGCGAGGCAGGCCCGCAATTGCTCGCGGTGCCGGGGCGAGGGTTCACGGCTGGGCGTATCGGGATCATAGGCTTCGCCGCCATAATGCGGCGAGCCGAGCTTGAATCCAGGATGCTGCCACAGCGGAAAGCCGTAGAAATGCCCCTCGTCGGCTTCGAGCGTGAAAACCGGGAAATGGGAGAGGTCGAACAGGGAGGGCCGGGCAGGGGCAAACCAGCCGAGTGTCTGCAGCACCACCTCGGTCGAGGGCTTGAGCGTGGGCACGAGCTCCCCGATCCAGGCGCCGGGCGACAGGATGAGCCTGCCGGCTTCGTAGCTGCCCAGGTCGGTCGTCACGCGCACCCCGCCATCCGCTGTCGGCTCCCAGCCCAGCATGGCTTCGCAGCCGTGAATCTCGGCGCCGTGATGCAGGGCGAGTGCCGTATGGGCGAGGATGGCCCGCTCGGAAGCCACGAAGCCCGACTGGGGCTGGTAGAGGCCGATATGATTGCGGTCGAGCGTGAAGGGATAGCGTGCCTCGATGGCGTCGCGATCGAGCAATTCGTACTCCAGGCCATGGGCCTGGCTGGCCTCGAGTGCCTTCTCGACGATGCCGCTGCCCTCATGGGCGATGTCGAGCGCGCCGACCTCGAAGAATAGCGGCTCGCCGGTGAGCTTGCCGGTCTCGATCCACAACTCCCGGGCCCGCTGCACCAGGGGCACATAGGCTTCGCCCTCGAAATAAGCGAGGCGCAGGATGCGCGTCAGGCCATGCGAGGAACCCATCGCATGGCCGATTTCGAATTTCTCGAGGCCGAGTACACGCACGCCCCGCTTGGCGAGCTGATAGCAGGCGGCCGATCCCATGCCGCCGACACCGGCGACGATTACATCAAAGGTCTTGGACATTATGGGAGGCAAGTGGAAGGCAAACCGACCGAGTCTTCAACCCCTGGGAGCGCGGACATCCTGTCCGCCCTTCCTCGCCTGCGGGCATAGCGTTTCCAAGAGCGGACATCGCGACATGTCTTCATGTCGCTGAGATGTCCGCGCTCCATCATCCCCCCGTCACGCTCATATGCCGGCTAACCGCGGGCTGCCTGGTGCGCCGGTCGATGACGAAGTCATGTCCCTTGGGCTTGCGGGTGATGGCACGGTCGATGGCGGCGTTGAGCAGATCGTTGGCCTCGGAGGCGCGCAGGGGAGCCCGCAGGTCGGCGGCGTCTTCCTGGCCCAGGCACATGTAGAGCGTGCCGGTGCAGGTGACGCGCACCCGGTTGCAGCTCTCGCAGAAATTATGGGTCATCGGCGTGATGAAGCCGAGGCGCCCGCCGGTCTCGCGCACCCGCACATACCGGGCGGGGCCGCCCGTATTATAGGGAATGTCGTCCAGTGTGTAGCTGTCGAGGAGCTGGGCGCGCAGCACCGAAAGCGGCAGATACTGGTCGACCCGGTGCCCGGTGACGTCGCCCATCGGCATCACTTCGATGAAGGTGAGGTCCATGCCGCGGCCATGGGCCCATTCGATCAGCCCGACCGCTTCGTTTTCCGTCATGCCCTTGATCGCGACGGCGTTGATCTTCACCGCAAGGCCCGCTTCCTGAGCCTTGTCGATACCATCCATGACCTTGGCGAAATCGCCCCAGCGGGTGATCGCCTTGAAGGCAGCCGGATCGAGCGTATCGAGGGAGACATTGATGCGCTTGACGCCACAAGCCTTGAGTTCAGCAGCATAGCGGGCGAGCTGCGAGCCGTTGGTGGTCACGGTGAGCTCGTCGAGCCGACCGCTGTCGAGATGGCGCGAGATCGAGCGGAACAGCGTCATGATATCGCGACGCACCAGCGGTTCGCCGCCAGTGAAGCGCAGCTTGCGCACGCCCTTGGCGATGAAGGCGCTGCACAGCCTGTCGAGTTCCTCAAGGGTGAGCAGGTCCTTCTTGGGCAAGAAGGTCATGTCCTCGGACATGCAATAGACGCAGCGAAAATCGCAGCGGTCCGTTACGGAAACACGCAGATAATTGATCGCGCGCCCGAAAGGGTCGATCATCGGCGGCATGTCCGCCATTGCATGATCATCCAGCACGTCCACACTCCCGGGGCAAGGCGCTCTTGAGCAAAGCCGCTCCACCCCCGCTCGCTGTTTCGACGCGTCTTTGTGGCGAGATCAACGAACCGCCGCATCGAAAGACGCTTTAGGGGCATGTCCCCTTTGGTATTCTTCTAAGCCGACGAGGGCCCAAACACCAATGATAGTCTAGGCAAATTGCCATTATGTCGCAGAGTCCGAGCCGAATGCTCAAACAGCATCGGTTTAGGTTTGCGGCTTGCGCAGCATCCGCCTTCTCCTTATGTGGCGATCAGAACAGAAAAGGGAAGATGCCGTGAGCGGAGACGTCGCGAAGGCCTGGCCGACCGAATTGCGCCTGTCCAAGGACAAGAAGACCCTGACCGTGAGTTTCGACGACGGCCAGTCCCATGTGTTCAGTGCCGAGATGCTGCGCGTGATGTCGCCGAGTGCCGAGGTGCAGGGCCATAGTGCCGCCGAGCGCAAGACGGTGGGCGGCAAGGTCAACGTGGCGATCCTCAGCCTCGATCCGGTCGGCAATTATGCCGTACGCATTTCCTTCGACGACATGCACAATACCGGGCTCTATACATGGACCTATCTGGCGGAACTCGGCCGGGAGAAGGAGAGCCGCTGGGCCTCCTATCTTGCCGACCTCAAGGAAAAGGGCCTGACGCGCGAAAGGCCGGGGCAGCGCTGAGCAGCCCCGCTTCCCTCAGGTTGGGTCCTCGCGATGGAGGTCGTGAATGGCCATGCCGCCCTCGGCGTCCACGGGAGGCAGCAGCCATTGGCGATGGCGCAGCGTGCGCTGGGTGTCCTCCAGCCCCATGTCCCAATGCTCGCGCATCGAGGTGCCGGAGAATTCATAGTCCTTGGCGTGGCCCTCGTAGTTCTTGTGCTGGTAGATCAGGTGCACGATGTTGACGAGGCCGAGCTTGGCGTGGCTGTCGATGAGCGCCTGTTCGTCCCGCGTCAGCAAATCCTTGGGCACGCGCTTCAGCGCATCGATCAGATGGGTCTTGATGCCGTGGATGCGCCGGAAATTGTCGGTGTTCTGGCGCGTCCGGCTCGAATACATGATGTCCTTGTGGCGCGACAGTACGTCCGGCATGCTGCGGGGCAGGGTGCCGCGGGCGCTGAAGAGATCGACCTGGAACACCAGCGAGCTGCGCTCCTCCTCCTGATCGAGCAGATATTGCAGCGGTGTGTTGGAGACGATGCCGCCGTCCCAATAATATTCACCCTCGATGCGGATGGCGGGAAAGGCTGGCGGCAGGGCGCCCGAGGCCATGATGTGCTCGGGGCCGATGCGGACCTCGTCCGTGTCGAAATAGACGAAATTGCCGGTGCGCACATTGACGGCGCCGACGCTCAGGCGCTTGCGGCCATCGTTGAGGATGTCGAAGTCGACAACCTCTTCCAGCGTCCGCTTCAGGTCCGAGGTGTCGTAGAAGCTGGTGGCCCCTTCAGCGCCCGGAAGCTCCAGCCAGGGATTGGGCAGGCGTGGCTTGAAGAAGCCGGGCTGGCCCTGTGACATGGTGATCCAGGAGCTGGTGCGGTTGCGGATGTCGCGGAACAGATCGCCTTCCGGCGTATAGGCCCAGATCTTGCGGCCGGAGATCGTCTGCCAGAACTGCTCCAGCCGCTGCAGCCGGTGGCGTGGCTCGTTGCCGGCGATGATGGAGGCGTTGATAGCGCCGATGGACACACCCGAAAGCCAATTCGGTTCGCAGCCGGCATTGGCCAGCGCCTCGTAGACGCCGGCCTGGTAGGCACCAAGCGCGCCGCCGCCCTGGAACACCAGGGCGATGCGATCATATTGTGCCGAGATCTCCTCGATGGTGGCGCGCGCGGCCTTGTCTCTATTGCGTTCGAGCACGGTGGAAACTCCGGTCAGGCATGGCGTTTTGCGATTTGGTGGAATCACCAAGAATCGCAAAGACGCGTTGAACCAAAGACTTAGAGTAAAAAAGCGTTCACGCTTGAACGCGCTTTGCTCTAGGCGGGGTCAGCGGGCGGCGAGATAGTCGTGCACCACCTCGCCGAGCCCGAGCGTGAGGTCGGCGACGAAATGCACGGCCGAGACGACCTCCAGCACCGGCAGGCGGCTGACATCGGCCATGACATGGGCGTGCAGTTCCAGCGCGGCCGGGGCCGTCCAGGCTTCCTTGAGCGTCACGTCGGTGAGGTGATAGCGCACGAGTTCGCAGATCCGCGGCGACCCGTCGACATGCGGGATGATCTTGATGAGGAAGTTGGGCGCGCCGAGCGAGTCCAGCACGGCCTGCCGGTCGGCGAGGCGATGCTTGTAGCCCATGGTCCCGGTGGCGCAGAGCACGCTGCCGTAATGAAGCGTGCCGACGATGACTTCGCCCTCATGCACGATCTTGGGTGTCGCCAGCTTCTTGGGAAAGCCCCACAATTCGCGGCCACCGGCGATGGGGGCATCGTCGTCCAGATACATCGAATGGACATAGGCGCCGTGCTGGCCCTTGAATCGCACCGGAATGACCTGCCCGGTCTCGGTGTAATCGCCGAAGCCGGTCGAATCGGGCATGCGGATGAATTCGTATTTCACCAGCGGCTCGTCGATCTCGAGCGGGGCGGGCACCGCCGCTTCCAGCGCCTCGCGCGTCGTGCGGTAGGTGATGATGATGTATTCGCGGTCGAAGAAGCGGTAGGGGCCAGGCGGGAAGGAGGGATTGGTCAGCGGCATCGCATAGGCGCGCTTGACGACTTCGGCTTGATCCACGGGATGTCCTTCATGAAAAGCGGGGAGGATCTCGGCCTATGTTGCATGGCAGCATGACAGGTCCATGTCCGCTGGAGCAAAGCGCGTTCATGCCTGAACGCCTGTTCGCCCCCACTCATCGTCCCCGAGCGTCTTTGCGATTCTGGGTGATCCCGTCTCGTTGCAAGGCGCTCTGGGAGCCGAAGGCCGGTGTAATAAGGGCGACATCTGGCCATGCCAGCTTCCGGGCCGGCGGTCCTGTCCGCCGCACCTTCCCACCTCCTGCCTGACGAGATGAACATGGCCCAACTCTCCTCCCGCAATGCCCTGGTCACCGGCTCGACCAGCGGCATCGGCCTCGCTGTTGCCCGAGCCCTGGCGGCCGAAGGGGCCAACGTCACCATCAACGGTTTCGGCGACGCCGATGCCATCGAGCGCGAACGGGCCGGCATCGAAAAGGATTTTGGCGTGAAGTGCCGCTACAGCGGCGCGAACATGATGGTTGGGGCCGAGATCACCGCCATGATCCACGAGGCCGAGGAGGCTTTCGGCACTCTGGACATCCTGGTCAACAATGCGGGCATCCAGCACGTCGCCCCGATCGACGAGTTTCCGGACGACAAGTGGGAAGCCATCACCCGCATCAACCTGATCGCTTCCTTCTATGCCATCAAGGCAGCGCTTCCCGGCATGAAGCAGCGCAGATGGGGCCGCATCCTCAATACGTCTTCGGCGCATGCGCTCGTGGCCTCGCCGTTCAAGTCTGCCTATGTCGCCGCCAAGCACGGCGTTACCGGCCTGATCAAGACGGTGGCCCTCGAGGTTGCCGAGCACGGCATCACGGCCAATGCCATCGCGCCCGGCTATGTCTGGACGCCGCTGGTGGAAAAGCAGATTCCCGATACGATGAAAGCGCGCGGACTGACCGAGGAACAGGTCAAGCACGATGTGCTGCTGGCGGCGCAGCCGACCAAGGAGTTCGTCACGGTCGACGAAATCGCGGCCGTCGCGGTTTTCCTGTGCAGTGATGCCGCCAGGCAGATCACCGGCACCACCCTGCCGGTCGACGGGGGCTGGACGGCGCAATGATGCGAGATCATCCCGTGCGAATGCGGCCCGCAGTGACACTTCGCAGACGGGGGACCGCAGGACAAGAAAGGCGCTCTATTCGAAGCGCGGTCCCGGATCTGTGCCGCATCACTGCGTGATGCAGCGCGTCCGGGATGAGACGTGCCTCAGCCGCGGACGACCACGACCCGGGTGCCGACCTTCACGCGGTCATAGAGGTCGGTGACGTCGTCGTTGGTCATGCGGATGCAGCCCGACGAGACCGCTTGGCCGATGGTCTGCGGCTCATTGGAGCCGTGGATGCGGTAAAGGGTCGAGCCCAGATACATCGCACGCGCTCCGAGCGGATTCTGGATGCCGCCCTCCATATAGGCGGGCAGGTCCGGCCGGCGCTTGCGCATCTGCGGCGGCGGGGTCCAGCCCGGCCACTCGGCCTTGCGCGAGATGCGATGCACGCCACCCCATTCGAAGCCCCGGCGGCCGACACCGACGCCGTAGCGCAGGGCGGTGCCGTCGTCGAGCACGAGATAAAGTCGGCGTTCCTGCGAATTGATCACGATGGTGCCGGGCCTCTCGCGGCCGCTATAGGTCACGACCTCGCGCGGAATCGGCGAGACGGCGGCAACCGCGCCGGCATTGGCTGGCTGGCGCGAGGTGCCGAACAATTTCTCGAAAATACTGGCGGCGTTGGCCGAGCTTGAGGCAATGCCCAAGCTCGACACCAAGACCAGGCCGGTCAAAAGACGACGCATGTTGAAGCCCCGAATGGTTTGATCGAAATTCTTCGATCCCCCTTGAATGAACAAAGCCTCGATCTTCGGATTCTTCAACTGGTAGACGACTGTCAGTCGCTAGTCTTCACGCGAAAATCAAAGCCTGTGTCCTCTCAACAACACTTGGCTGAAGCACGCTGTGCGTATTGACACCAGGCATCTCAAGCATTGGTGCCGCCATCGATGGTATAGGTGCCGCCCGTGGCGTATTGCGCTTCCGGACTTGCCAGCCAGGCGACCAGGCCGGCGATCTGCCCGGGCTCGCCATATTTGGGGATCGCCATCGCTGCCCGGGCCTGATCGGCGCGTTCGGTGGTGGCAGGGTTCATGTCGGTATCGGTCGGGCCGGGATGGACGATGTTGACGGTGATGCCGCGCGGGCCGAGATCCCGGGCCATGGCCTGGCTGAGACCGGTCAGGGCCGCCTTGCTCATGACGTAGAGGCCGATGCCGGCGCGCCCGACCCGGCCGACCAGATTGGAGCCGATGGAGACGATGCGTCCGCCTTCCCCCATATGGGCGGCGGCCGCCTGGGAGGCGACGAAGGCGCCGCGCAGATTGGCGGCGATGATGCGGTCGAAATCTTCGAGGGTGACCTGTTCCACCGTGCCGCCGATGAAGATGCCGGCATTGTTGACGAGGATGTCGAGCCGGCCGAAAGTGGCGGCGGCCTGGTCCACGGCGCCCCGCACGGCTCCGGCGTCGGCGCTGTCGGCCTGGAGCACCAGGGCGCGCTGGCCGCTCGCCCGGATTCGACCAGCAACGACCTCGGCACTGTCGGCGCGACTGGCATAGGTGATCGCGACATCGGCGCCCAATTCCGCCAAGCGCACAGCGATGGCAGCGCCAATCCCGCGGCTTCCTCCGGTCACGATGGCTGCCTTGCCCGACAGGGTCTTGATCATGGTCGCCTCCTTGGTAAGATATTCGCCTTACCTAGCAGATGGTATAGGTACGATGCAAGGCTTACCTTTGGAGCGTTTTCCATGGCGGATCATGAGGGCCATCCGGAACCGGAGGAGATGCAGCTCGGCCGCCTCATGGCCGCTCTGGCCGACCCGTTGCGCCGGCGCGTCATTGCCGAATTGACGTTGGCGCCGGACGGCACGGCGCGTAGCTGCGCCTCCTTCGGTTTCGAGGTCAGCAAGGCGACGCTGACGCATCACTTTCGGGTGTTGCGCGAAGCTGGCCTCATCCGGCAGGTCGATCGTGGCAATAGTCGCACCGCCAGCCTGCGCCGGCAGGATGTCGAGATGCGTTTTCCCGGACTGTTGAGCCTAGTTGCGGCGGATATCGAAGACGTGCCACGGCGCGCCTGAAGCCATTCTGGCCAGATCTTGACGCTATCTGGCAATCGCGCCAGCTGCTGCCACGGTGCACATCGCCTATGAGGATGGCAGTTACACAACAGGAGACGATCATGAGCCTGGTCAGCGCCATCCCCGCCGCACCACCCCATCATGCCATTGCCCATTTCGAGCGCCGCCTTTCGGTCGAAACCGATTGTTCCGACGTGGCCCAGGCGCTGGCCACCGGCGAACGGGATTTCGTTCTCCTGCATGTCGTCGGTTCGCCGCAGACCTTTCGTCGCCGGCACGTTCCGGGGGCCCTTCATCTGCCACATCGCGAAATCGATGCGGAACGCATGGCGCATTGGCCTGATGACACCTTGTTCGTAGCCTATTGCGCCGGGCCGCATTGCAACGGCGCCGACCAGGCGGCCCTCAAGCTCGCCCGGCTCGGCCGCCCGGTGAAGATCATGATCGGAGGCCTCACCGGTTGGGCCGACGAGGGCTTGGCCTTCGCGGACGGGGAGGGGTGAGGCCATTCCCGGGACCGCCAGCATCTTGCTGGCTCTTGGAAACGCGGCGCTTGCTCGAAACAAAGAGCCAGCAAGATGCTGGCGGTCCCGGGAAGAGGCGGTCAAATATCATGCAAGCCGGTATTACTTCGTTGGGCGTCGATTTCGGCTCTACGGCCCCGCCTTGAACAGCGCGAACTCCTCTGCCGTCACGCGGTCGAGATGGTCTCGATAAGCTTGATAATGGCGATGGGAGGGGCCGATCCGCCCGAACGCGAGATCACCCTCCTGGCCGGGCAGAATCGGTACCAGGGCGATGGCGGCTGATACGGGCGTGAGCTGCGTGCCACGCCCGGCACGCAGCGAAGTGAGGATGCCGTACATCTCACCGGTATTCATGGGACGGCCGACCACTGCTACCCGGTACTGCCCGCTGATCGACGTCACCAGATAGACATGGCCGGACTGGTTCGGCACAGAGACCTCGCCCTGCTGGTTGAAGCCGGTATCGAGGCGCTCGGCTTCGCGGAAGATCAGGCGGGAGGCGCTGTCGCTCCAGGTAATCTCGGTGCGATAGGCAAATACCGCGCCGGCCTCGCCGAAGGAGGGGCGCAGAGTGAGGTAATTGCCGGTGAGCCAGGACACGGCCGCCTTGGTGTAGGAACCCAGATGTTCCGGCGCCGTGCCGCCACCCTGGATGGCAGCCGGGGCGGGAGCGTAATCGGCATGGCGCAGGTCGGTGCCGAGGGCTTCCTCCAGGCGAATGACGGTGGCGAGCGTGAAGGGGCGCCGCCCGGAAAGGGCCTTCTCCAGGGTCGACAGGCTGATCTTGGCCTTTTCGGCGAGGGTCTGGCGCGAAATGCGCCGACGCGCCAGAGCCTCGCGCACCGCGAGCGTGATCTGGTGGGCTTGTTCGCTGGAAAACTCGCTGTCCGACGTCAAGATACCGGTCCTGCAAAAGCATTTTTCTCATCGAAGAGTCGATCGACTTTTCGATGAGGAAAATTCGTTAAGACAAAGCTTTAGAGCAGAGCGCGTTCAGACATGAGCGCGTTTTGCTCGGAGGCGCCGACATAGCTCTGCGCACAATCACGTACAAAACCGGACATTGCCGCAGGAGTCCACAGCCGGCAAGGCGATTTGTGACGGTTTATGCCTAACAAACGCAGTTAATGAAGCTCGTACGCACGGTCCTCGCGGGAGCAGAACGGAACCAGGCCAACTGAGGCCAGACAGCGTTCAACCGAGGACGACATGCACATGAACCAAGCGGTTGCCGGCCGCCAAACCGGCAGACGACGGCACCCTCATTCCGGCATCGCTCGCGCCGCGCTGATTGCGTTGGCCGAACGTTTCCTCATGGTGGTGCTGGTCCTTGCAACCTTCCTCATCTTCGTGGTGGGCGCCTATGCCGCTCCGCGCATCACCGTCGACGATGTCAAGGCGGGATCCCTGCTCATGCGCACGGACGATCCCGGCAGCTATGTCGAGGCCGTCAGGACGGCCACCGATGTCCAGCTCAACGTCAGCGGCCCCACAATCCGCGCCACGCTGACCCAGATGTTCCACAATCCGAGCAAATCCTGGGTCGAGGGCATCTATGTCTTCCCGCTGCCCGACGGTGCCGCAGTCGACACCATGAAGATGGTAATCGGCCAGCGCGTCGTCGTGGCGGACATCAAGGAAAAGCAGCAGGCCAAGCTCGTCTATGAGCGCGCCAAGGCCGAAGGCAAGAAGGCGGCGCTGGTCGAGCAGCAACGGCCGAACATGTTCATGAACTCGATCGCCAATATCGGCCCCGGGGACACGGTGGTGATCCAGATCGAATATCAGGAACCGGTGCGTCAGGCCGACAACACCTTCTCCCTCCGCGTGCCGCTGGTGGTGGCGCCGCGCTTCTCGCCGAGCGAGATCGGCGCCGGCTCCGCTCAGACCGTGACCTTCCAGGACAAGTCGGGCTGGGGCGCCGTCACGCCGGCTCCGGCCTCGAGCCAGGTGCCGCAGGCGCCCGTTCTCGATCCGCGCGAGAATGCGCCGGTCAATCCCGTGCAGATCCGCATCGATCTCGACGCCGGCTTTGCGCTGGGCGACGTGAAGAGTGCCTTTCATCCCATCAAGATCACCGACAAGGGCCCCCAGGCCCGCCATATCGAACTGGCCTCGGGATCGGTGCCGGCTGACCGAGATTTCGAATTGACCTGGTCTGCCCAGCCCAGCCAGACGCCGGGCGTCGGCCTGTTCCGTGAAAAGGTCGGCAGTGACGATTATCTGATTGCCTATGTCACGCCGCCCAGCCTCAGGAGCGCGCAAGCCGACCAGCGTCCGCGTGACGTCACCTTCGTGATCGACAATTCCGGCTCGATGGGCGGCACCTCGATCGAGCAGGCCCGGGCAAGCCTTGCCTATGCTCTCGGCCGCCTGACACCATCGGACCGCTTCAACGTCATCCGCTTCGACGACACCTTCACCAATCTCTTCGGTGGCACACTGCAGGCCACGCCCGAGAACATTGCGCGGGCCCAGGACTATGTCTCGCGGCTCCAGGCCAATGGCGGCACCATGATGGTTGCCCCCATGCTGGAGGCCCTCAAGGACGACCATGCCGACGAAAAGGGCTTCCTGCGCCAAGTGGTGTTCATCACCGACGGCGGCATCGACAACGAGCAGGAACTGTTCGATGCCATCGCCTCGCATCGCGGTCGCTCCCGGGTCTTCATGGTCGGTATCGGCTCGGCGCCGAATTCCTACCTGATGACCCGCGCGGCTGAGCTCGGCGGCGGCGCCTTCATGCAGATCGGCTCGGTCGAGCAGGTGCAGGAGCGCATGAAGCAACTGGTCGACAAACTGGAAAGCCCGGCGATGACCAATGTCGACGTCGCCATCTCGGCCGGTTCGGCTGACGTGACGCCGCGCATCCTGCCCGACCTCTATCATGGCGAGACCCTGGTGCTGGCGGCCAAGGTCAAGCAACTCGGGGGCAATGTCGAGGTGCGCGGCCTCATTGACGGCAAGGGCTGGTCCATCTCGCTGCCGGTTGCCGGCGCCGCCGAGGGAGCCGGCATCTCCAAGCTGTGGGCTCGCCGCAAGATCGACGACACCGAAGTGGCGCAGACGCTGCGCCAGATCAGCCGCGAGGATGCCGACAAGCGCATCCTGGCGCTCGCCCTCGATCATCATCTCGTCACCCGCCTCACCAGCCTGGTGGCGGTGGACAAGACCCCGGTCCGCCCCCGCGGCGTGCGCCTGTCCCGTTCCGACGTGCCGCTCAACCTGCCGGCCGGCTGGGACTTCGACAAGGTGTTCGGCATCAAGGGCGAGACGGTTGCAGACCGCGAGCAGCGCCAGGCCCTGCTCGATCTCGATGGCAGGAAGGTGCAGACGATCGATGCCTCGCGCGCGATCAGCCTGCCGCAGACCGCCACCGACGCCGAACTGCGCCTGATCATCGGCGGCCTGCTGCTTGCCGGCGGCCTTGGCTTCGGCTTCCTCACCCGCCGGCGTAGGGCTGTGGCATGATCGCGCTCAAACTCGAAAGGCTCCCGCCCGCAGCGGCGGGAGCTTCCTTGCCAGCCAAGCTGCGGATGCTGGTCGTGGGTGGGTTGTTCTGCGCCGGCTTGGTCCTGGCCGGGCAGGGGGCGTGGATCCACGCCAAGGCCTTCCTGGCCCAGATCCTGCTCGACAGGGCCTTCGACCAGTCGGTGGCCAGCGGAACCATCGTCAAGCCCTGGTCCTGGCTGGATACCTATCCGGCCGCCCGCATCGAGGTACCTCGCCTCGGCAAGAGCGCGGTGGCATTGGAGGGAGCAAGCGGACAGGCCTTGGCGTTCGGGCCGGCTCATGTCGCCGGTACGCCGGCGGCCGGGGAGGAGGGCACCGCCGTCTATGCCGCCCATCGCGATACCCATTTCGCCTTCCTCGGCGAAATGCGGCTTGGCGACGAGATCAAGATCACCAACCGCGAAGGCATCACGGCTCGCTATCGTGTCACCGGCCACGACATACGCCGCTGGGACAACTCCGGCATCGACCCCGCCGCGCCCGGGCGCCATCTCGTGCTGGCGACCTGCTGGCCGTTCAACACCGTCACCAGCGGCCCCCTGCGCTACCTCGTTCACGCCGAGATGGTGCAGGAAGGCATGAGGAAGATCGATTGAAGCGACGCTCGCCATGATCTAGTTTGCTCACGAAACGTCCGATGGGAGCGAACCTTGAGCGAACTGAACCGTCAGAACCGGATCATCGAGGTTCTGGGCAAGCGTCCCTTCCTCACTGTGCGTGACCTGCAGGGGCAATTGGGCGTGTCGGCTGCCACCATCCGCCGGGATATCGACAAGCTCGACCAGTCCGGCAAGGCCCAGAAGGTCTATGGCGGCATCGCGGCGCTCGACGGGTCGGCCGCGCCCGGTCGTCATGCGGCCAAGCCCTATGACGAAAATCGCGATCTCGCCGTGGAAGCCAAGCAGGCGATCGCGGAGGAAGCGGCGACGCTGGTGCGCGATGGCGATTCCGTCATCATCCATGGTGGCTCCACCTGTTTCTATCTCGGCGCGAAGCTCGCGCATCGCAATGTGCGCCTCTATACCAATTCCATGCCCCTGATCGCCTTTCTCAGCGACCGCGGCAGCTGCAGCCTGACGGTTGCGGGAGGCGAATTGCACCGCGAGCCCGGCATCATCCATCCCACAGCGCCGGCGCCGCCGTTCTATGCATCGAAGTTCTTTCTCGGTGCCCAGGGCATCGGACGGGATGGGCTATTGGAATCCCACCCCCTGCTGGTGCGCACCATCATCGATCTCAGCGCCAATGCCGATCAGGTCGTCGTGCTGGCGGACAGCCGGAAATTTGCCATCCGTGCGCGCAGCGTCGCCTTGCCGCTTTCCCGGGTGGGCGTGCTTATCACCGATGATGGCTTGTCGGATAGGGATGCCAAGATGCTCGAGAATGCCGGCATCACGATCCGGATCGTTGCTCTCTCGCCCGATGCGGTCTGACGTGACCGCGTCCTGGTCTTTGTGATTAAGATCAATCGAATTGGCGCTCAGGCCTTTGCATGTGTTGGCGACGCCAGGCGGCGCCGCCCCGTTGCCGAGGTGCCTCTAAATATTGAAATATAACGGATAATGCTAGTCTCTCTCTGAAATCCGGCTATTGCGAGAGTGACGATTCTAGATCATGCATGAGTTAATTATTGCACATGATGCCGTATCCCGCTTGCTGAAAGATGATTTTTGATCTAGTTGGGCGATATGTCTTACAAAAAAGCGTGAGGAAAGGCGCTGACATGGGGGAGACGTGGGTCGGCCGGATGGCGATCACCACCGGGCAAGCCTTTCGATCACGCCTGGGTCGCTCCAGGGCGGCCGTCGTTCGGAGGGCGCCATGACAGCCGTCGTCAGCCTCCGCGACATCTCCAAATCCTTTTCCGGGGTGAAGGTGCTGCGCGACGTCAATTTCGACGTGCGCCCGGGCGAGGTCCATGCCCTGCTCGGCGAGAACGGCGCCGGCAAGTCGACCCTGATCAAGGTGATTGCCGGCGTGCACCAGCCGGATACGGGCACGCTGACGGTCGGCGGCGAGATTGTCCGCTTCACCTCTCCGCGCCACGCGCGCCGCCATGGTGTCGCCACCGTCTATCAGGAACTGCTGCTGTTCCCGGAACTGACAGTGGCGGAGAACATTTTTCTGGGCAATGCCCCCCGTCAAAAGTGGGGCGGGCTCGATTGGAGCGCGATGCGCCTCAGGGCACGGCAGCTCCTGGATTCCCTCGACAGCCATGATCTCGACGTGGATGCCAAGGTCGGCACCCTCTCCGTGGCCAATCGCCAGCGGGTCGAGATCGCCAAGGCGCTGTCGCAGGATGCCCGCCTGCTGATCATGGATGAGCCGACGGCCGCTTTGGTCGAGGCGGATGTGCGCCGCCTGATGAGCGTGGTCAAGAAGCTGCGCGAGCGCGGTGTCGCCATCATCTACGTCTCCCACCGCATGCCCGAGATCTTCGAGCTGGCGGATAGGGTCACGGTGCTGCGCGACGGCAGCTATATCGGCACGCGCGACATTTCCGAGGTGACCGAGGCCTCGCTCGTCTCGATGATGGTCGGCCGCTCGATCGAGCAGCTCTTCCCGAAGGTGGAGGCAACGCTCGGCGAGGTCGCGCTCGAACTGCGCGACGTCAGCTACGGCCGCAAGGTGAAGAACGTCTCGCTGAGCCTCAGGGCCGGCGAGATCCTGGGCCTCGCCGGCCTGATCGGCTCAGGGCGCACGGAACTGGCGCTGACCATCTTCGGCATCACACCGGCCGGCACCGGCGAGATTCTGGTCGATGGTAGCAAGGTGGTGATCGACGGCCCGCGCAAGGCGCGCGACCTTGGTATCGCCTATGTGCCCGAGGATCGCGGCTCCCAGGGCCTGGTGCGGCCGATGACCATCCGGGAGAACGTCTCGATGGCGGTACTCGACAAGATGTCGAACGGTTTCGCCATCCGCTTCGGCGATGAAATCCGCCGCTCGGTGGAGGCGATCAAGCGCCTGGGCATCCGCACCCGCGGCCCCGAGCAGGTCGTCGGCCAGCTCTCCGGCGGCAACCAGCAGAAGGTCGTGCTGGCCAAGTGGCTGGAGGCCAATCCGCGTATCCTGATCATGGACGAGCCGACCCGTGGCATCGATGTCGGCGCCAAGGCCGAGATCTATGCGCTGATGGGGCGGCTGGTGCAGCAGGGCGTCGCCATCCTGATGATATCGAGCGAACTGCCGGAGGTGCTCGGCATGAGCGATCGCGTCCTCGTCATCAATGGCGGGCGCATCGTTGCCGAATTCGACCGTGCCCGGGCGACGCCCGATGCCGTCGGCGCCGCCATGACCAATGCCCAACCCCTGCAGGGAGCCGCCTGATGGGCGAAACTGCATCCTCTTCCGCCCTCGTGCCCTCGCGTAGCCCCCTGGCGCGCCTCTTTGGCGGGCTCGGACAGGAGATGGTGGTGCTCGGCACGCTCGTCGTGCTGATCGCAGCCATCGGCCTCTACAATCCGCGCTTTCTTGGCGCCAGCAACCTGAACGCCATCTTCGCCGGCAATGCCTATATCGCCGTGGCCGCCATCGGCATGGCGATGGTGATCATATCCGGCCATATCGACGTTTCCATCGGCTCGTTGATCGGCGTGCTCGCCACCATCGCCGGCACGCTGGCGACCAAGGGCTATCCCGTCTGGATCGCCTGGCTGGTGCCGGTGCTGGTGGGCATCGCCATCAATGCCTTTGTCGGCCTGCTGGTCGCCTATGCCAGCATCCCTTCCATCGTGGTCACGCTCGGCATGCTCTCGATCCTCAAGGGCGGGCTGATCCTGGCGACCAGCGGCAACTGGATCAACAATCTGCCGCCCGACTTCCTGATCGCGCAGATGAGCTGGTTCGGCGTGCGCTCGCCCATCGTCATCATGGTGGTGCTGACGGCGGCCGTCGCCTTCTGGATGCGCTATTCGGCCTTCGGGCGTTCGATCTATGCGGTCGGCGGCAATCCGGAGGCTGCCCGCGCAGCCGGCATTCCGGCCAAGCCCGTGACGGTTGCCGTCTTCGCCATTCACGGCTTCTTCGCGGGTCTGGCGGCACTGCTCTTCGCCACGCAGCTGCAGGTGATCCAGTCGACCGTGCCGCCCGGTCTCGAGCTCACCGTCATCACCGCCGCCGTGATCGGCGGCGTCTCCATCCTCGGCGGCACCGGCACGGTGATCGGCTCGACCCTGGCGGCGATGCTGTTCGCCACCATCACCTCGGCTTTGACCTTCATGCCCTATTCCAACGTGCTGGTGTTCTGGAAGCAGGCGATCGTCGGCGTACTCATCCTCGTCACGGTGCTGGCGGACATGGTCCGCCGCCATCGCATGGTTTGAGGGGAGGGCATGATGAACTGGCGCTCCCTTCTGCTCCGCCACGAGGCCATCCTGGCTTTACTGCTGGTGGTCGTGCTCGTCTTCCTGGCGCAATCGTCCGACAGGTTCCTCACCGTCGACAACCTCCTCAACCAGGCCCGGCTGATGACGGAGATCGGCCTGATTGCCTTGGCGATGACCTTCGTCATCGTCACCGGCGGCATCGACCTCTCCGTCGGCTCGATCGTCGGCGTGGTCGCCATCGTGCTCGGCGTGCTCTGGCAGAATCTCGGCCTGCCGCTGCCGGTCGCCATCGTGCTGGCTCTGGCGCTCGGCACGTTGTGCGGCGTCGTCAATGGGCTGATCATCACCCGCTTCAAGGTGCCGCCCCTGATTGCCACCCTGGCCACGCTCGCCCTCTATCGCGGCCTGGCGGAGGGCATCAGCCAGGCCCGGTCCGTGCGCGGCTATCCCGACTGGTTCCTGGTGCTGGGGCAGGGGCAGGTGCTCGACGTGCCGGTGCAGGTCTGGCTGCTCGTGCTGGCGGCGATCGTGGCGGCCTGCGTGCTTGGCCTGACCGTGTTTGGCCGTGCTACCTATGCGATCGGCTCCAACGAGATTGCCGCGCGCTTTTCCGGCCTTGCGGTCGACCGCACCAAGATCCTGATCTACGGCGCCTCGGGCCTGTGTGCTTCGCTGGCCGGCGTGATTTTCGTCTCCCGCGTCACCACCACGCGCTCGGACATGGGGTCGGGCTGGGAGCTTGATGCCATCACGGCGGTGGTGCTGGGGGGCACCAGCATCTTCGGCGGGCGCGGCACCATCATCGGCACGGTGCTCGGCCTTGCTCTGATGCAGGCGCTGAAGAACGGCCTGCTGCTGCAGGGCTACAAGGGTGACAGCACCATCATCCTGATCGGTACGGCCCTGATCCTCACCGTGCTGCTCAGCAACCTGGTTCCCCTGCTGAGCCGCATCGCCGGTCGCAAGCGGCCGGCATGACGAAGATCTTTCGGCGGGGGCAGTGCTCCCGCTCGAAGAGGATGTTTTAGCGTAAGGCGTTCAATTTCAACGATCTGGCTCTCGTTCCGGAATCGGTTTCTCCGGCGGCGAGGACGGCAATGGCAGCCGGTACAAGACCGGCGAACTGTGGAGGAAGACCATGATCCGTATATCCCTGGCTCTCGCTTTGAGCGTGTCCCTGGTGGGCCTGGCGCATGCCGCCTCGGCCTGGACCGGCGGCGACGACCTGCCCACCAATCCGCTCGCCTGCGATGCCACGCCGGCCAGCGCGACGAGCAAGCCCTATGACGGCGGTGCCGTCACCGGCGCACCCGACCGCAAGGGCAAGCCGATCAAGGTGGTCGACGTGCCCAAGCTCATCGGCATCGGCTATTTCAACGCCACCTCCAAGGGCATCGCCGATGCGGCCAAGGAACTCGGCAATGTCGATGCCAAGACCGACGGCCCGACCAAGGCCAATATCGACGAGCAGATCACCTTCATCGACAACTACATCACCTCCGGCGTCGACGGCATTCTCTATGCCGCCAACGACCCGGTCGCGATCGCGCCCGTGCTGAAGAAGGCGCTGTCCAAGGGCATCAACGTCGTCGGCTATGACGCCAATTCCACCCCGGATTCCCGGCAGTGGTTCGTCAACCAGGCCGAGTTCAACGGCATCGCCAAGGCCATGGTCGACAACATGGTCAAGGAGAGCGGCGAGGACGCGGGCGTTGCCATCGTCACCTCGACCTTCACCACGCCCAACCAGGCCCGCTGGATCGCCGAGATGGCAGCCTATGCCGCCAAGTGCCATCCCAAGCTGAAGCTCCTGGAGACGGTGGAAGCGCAGGAAGACAATGCGCTGTCCTTCTCGCAGGCGACCACGCTGATCAACAAATATGGCTCCGATCTCAAGGGCATCTTCGGCATGACCAGCGTCGCCACGCCCGCTTCGGCCGAGGCGGTGACCCAGGCCGGCCAGTGCGGCAAAGTGGCGGTGATCGGGCTGGCCACGCCCAATGCCATGAAGCCCTATGTCGCCAAGGATTGCGTGAAATCCGTGGTGCTGTGGAACCCCGTCGATCTCGGCTATGCCGCCATGCAGGTCCTGCGCGCCACGGCCGATGGTTCGCTCAAGCCCGGCGACACCAAAGTCAAGGCCGGCAAGCTCGGCGAGCTCAATGTGATCAACGGCTCGGAAGTGCTGCTTGGCTCGCCCTTCGTCTTCACGAAAGAGAACATCGACAAGTTCGATTTCTGACGAAGGATCAAGGCTGTAAGCCAAAGCAGTTCACGTGGGGGAGAAAACGCCCTATTTTGTCATAGCCGGGCTTGACCCGGCTATCCAGGAGCCGCGTGTTGCCGACCAGGAAGCTGGATTGCCGGGTCAAGCCCGGCAATGACAAAGGTTGTGCAATCTCGAAGGCACTTATGTGAACCGCATCAACGCTGTAGGCGTCTTTCCCGAATCGGATTGTCGCCCAGTGTTCAAACAAGCAGAAGGCCGGGAGAAATCCCGGCTTTTCCTTTGACGCCGATCCGGAATCGGTGTCGAGAAAGCAGTATCCGACTACCCGGCGGGATGCCTCTTGACAGGGGGCGAATTGCACGGGAAGATCGTTTGTACACAAATGAATTTTCGGCGCTTTCTCGAAAGGGCAACCATGGCTGTTTCCGCTCAAAGCCGTGCTCGGGGGGCGCTGGTCGGCCTGGCGATCGGCGATGCCCTGGGTATGCCCACGCAATATATGCCGCGCTCCGTCGTCTCGGCACGCTACGGCATCCTCGAGCGCTTCGAACCGGCGCCCGACGACAACCCGATCAGCCGCGGCATGCCGGCGGGTCGGGTGACCGACGATACCGACCAGGCCGTCATCCTCGGCGAACTCCTGGTCGAGGGTAAAGGCTATGTCGATCCCAGGCGTTTCGCCGACGAACTTCTGGCCTGGGAAACCCGCATGATCGCGGCGGGCTCTGCCGATCTCCTCGGCCCCTCCACCCGCAAGGCGCTGACACTGATCGCCGAAGGCATGCCGACGGATGAGACCGGGCGCACCGGCGCGACCAATGGTGCGGCCATGCGCGTTGCCCCGGTCGGCATCGTCTTCCCCGCGCGTCCCGTCGAGGCGCTGGTCGATGCGGTCTTCCAATCCGGCCATGTCACCCACAACACCACGATCGGCCTTGCCGGCGCCTCGGCCGTTGCCGCCGCCGTCAGCGCGGCTGTCGACGGCGCAAGCATCGACGAGGCGCTGCAGGCCGCCGTGGAAGGTGCACGGCATGGGGCGAAACGCGGCTTCTATTTCGCCGGCGGCGATATCGCCGCGCGGATCCGCTGGGCGATCGAGCTGGTGCGGGGCAAAGGCGAAGCCGAGGCCCTCGAACTCATCTATGACATCGTCGGAACCGGCGTCGCCACGCAGGAGGCCGTGCCCGCGGCGATGGCCATCATCTCGCTGGCGCCCGAAGATCCTTGGCGCATCTGCCGCCTTTCGGCGAGCCTGGGTGGCGATTGCGATACCGTCGCCGCCATCGCCGGCGCAGTCGCCGGCGCCTGCCACGGCGTCGAAGGCTTTCCGGCCCCGGTGATCTCTGCCCTGGAAGCCGCCAATCCGGATCTCGATCTTGTCGGCCTGGCGGATCGCCTGCTGGCGCTGCGAGGCAGGGCATCGATCCTGCCGCCCACTGGGAAAGGGCCCGCGACGGCATGAGCACCAGGCCGCCTCTCACTCGTCTCCTGTCCGTGGGCAGCATCCTGGCCGATGTCCGCCTCGACGTGCCCCGCTTGCCGCAACGCGGTGGTGACGTGCTGGGGTCCGAGGCGACGATCAGTGCGGGAGGCGGCTTCAACATCCTCACGGCGGCTGCCCGCAACGGCCTCAAGGCCGCCTTTGCCGGCCAGCACGGCAAGGGGCCCTATGGCGAGCGTATCCGTGCCGAACTGACGGCCGAAGGCATCG
Source organism: Labrys sp. E2SS-1L (assembly GCF_057073705.1). NCBI lineage: Bacteria > Pseudomonadati > Pseudomonadota > Alphaproteobacteria > Hyphomicrobiales > Xanthobacteraceae > Labrys > Labrys sp. E2SS-1L. The sequence continues at coordinate 2,734,123 of NZ_CP172712.1, forward strand.
AAGCGCTGATGCCGGCAAGCATGGACGGCGACAGCGGCTTTTGCATCGTGATGGTCGAGCCTGACGGCGAGCGCACCTTCGTCACCAGCCCCGGCGTCGAGGCGAGGCCGGGGCAAGAACCGCTCTCCGCCCTGCAACTGGGTCCAGCCGACGCCCTGTTCGCTTCGGGCTATGATCTCTGCTACCCGCAGCTCGGCCCCGTGATCGCCGATTGGATCGGCGGCTTGCCGGTGAGCGTCACCGTGATGATCGATCCCGGTCCCCTGGTCGCCGATATTCCAGCCGACATCATCGCCGCGGTGCTGGCACGGGCCGATATCTTGACCCTGAACCGGCGCGAGGCCGGTCTGCTCACCGGAAGCGACGATAGGACGGAGGCGGCGAGGCGGGTGCGCGATCGCCTGTCGCCGGGCGCGTTGGTGATCCTGAGGGATGGCCCCGCCGGGTGTTTCCTGCTCGGCGGCGACATCGGGGAGACCGGCCTGCAGGTTCCGGCACCGTCCGTACGCATGGTCGACGCCACCGGAGCGGGAGACGCCCATACCGGCGTGTTCCTCGCCGCGCTCGCGGCCGGCTATCCCGCAGCCGAGGCCGCGAAGCGCGCCAATGCCGCCGCTGCCCTTGCCGTCACCCGCAAGGGGCCGGCAACCGCGCCCCATACGGACGAACTGAACGCCTTCCTGGCCGAACAGGAGACCGAGAGGACAACAACAAGATAGGGTGGATGCCCCCGCAGGCACGAACGCCCAACCAATGATAAGAAAATCGAGAGCAGCATGTCGCCATCGACGAAGGGAATTGGAAAGATGACATATCGGATCACGCGCCGCCATTTTACCGCCCTGGGAGCCGCGGCCGTCGCCGGCTTGTGGGCGCGCCCGGGTTCCGCCCAGGCCAAGGAAATCACCGTGCTCAACTGGAAGGGCTACGGCACCGACGAGGCCTTCGCGCTCAAGGCTTTCGCCGAGCAGACCGGCATCACGGTCAAGCATGACTATTTCAACTCCGAACCGGAGATGCTGACCAAGCTGCGCACCAATCCGGGTGCCTATGACGTGGTGCTGATCAACAGCGCCCGCACCCAGCAGGCCCAGGCCGAGGGCCTGATCGACCCGGTCGATCTCGCCACCATCGCCAATGCCAAGGACCTGGCGCCGGCGCTGAAGGATCACGCCAATCTCAAGGCCGACGGCAAGACCTATGGTCTGGCCTGGCTCTGGGGCATGAATTCCCTCGCTGTGCGCCAGGGCATCAGCGCCGACAGCTGGACGATCTTCTCCGACCCCAAATATGCCGGCAAGCTGGCCTTGTTCGACGATGCGGTCACCTCGGTCGGCATCGGCGCCCTGCTGACCGGCCAGGATGCCAACGATCCCAAGGACCTCGCCAAGATCACTGAGGTGCTCAAGGCGATGAAGCCGAACGTCAAGCTGATGTGGTCCAGCGAGGACGAATGGAACAAGGCCTTCGCCGCCAATTCCTTCGACATCTCCGTCTACTGGTCCGGCGCGGCGGTGCGCTCCATCCGCCAGCACAAATTGCCGGTGGAATTCATCGTGCCCAAGGAAGGTGCGATCGGCTGGCTCGACAGCCTGGCGGTGCCGACGTCGAGCACCAAGAAAGAGGATGCGCTCAAATTCCTCAACTACATGATCGATCCCACCTTCTACCTGACCTGGGCGAAGGAAGCGGGCGCACCGGCTTCCGCCAATGAGGGAGCCATGAACAAGCTGCCGGCCGATGATCTCAACCGGCAGATCCACAAAGCTGACTACCTGCCGAAGCTCACCTTCATGGCGGCCCTGCCGGATGATCGCCGCCAGGCCTTCAACGACCTGTGGGAAGAAGTGAAGGCCTTCTACGCCAAATAGGGCCGATGGCGCTGACCGTTGTCATGCCCGGGCTTGACCCGGGCATCCAGATCTCCGGCCCTTCCGGCGTGGGAGGGTAGACTGGATTGCCGGGTCAAGCCCGGCAATGACAAAGGTCGTGCTGAAACAAACATCGTTCTGCTTGCGATCCCGAATCTGTGGCGCGGCACTGCGTGCTGCGCCGGGCCGGGGATGACCGAAAGGGGAAGCACAGGTGGAGATCGTGTCGAAAGCCGATGGCGGCAAGGCAGGCCCCCGCAGGCGCCTGGGGCAGGGCTGGACCACGGCGGCCCTGTTGACGCCGGCCTATGGCTGGCTGCTGCTGGCCGTCTTCCTGCCGCTTTGCGCCATGCTGTTCTTCAGCTTCCTGAAGAGCTCGCCGGTTCCGGGGCGGGCACTGGTCTACACCGTCGACAACTACCTCGCCTTCATCAAGCGGCCCTATCTGTTCAACGTCGCCTGGACCTCGATCCAGATCGGGCTGTGGACCACGGGCCTGTGCGCGCTGATCGGCCTTCCCGCCGCGATCGCCCTGGCGCGTGCGACCGCCGGGCGCTCCAGGCACATCCTGTTCCTCCTGATCATCCTGCCCTTCTGGACCAACGGCCTCGTGCGCGTGTTCTCCTGGACCATGGTGCTGAGGGAAGGCGGCATTCTCGATTATGCCCTGCACTGGCTCGTGCCGGCCGCGCCGTCGGTGTCGCTGCTCTACAGCTTCCCGGCCATCATCATCGGCCTGGTCCATGCCTACCTGCCCTATATGATCCTGACCTGCTACCTCTCCGCCACGGCGATCGAGGATTCGACCATCGAGGCGGCCCGCAGTCTCGGTGCCCGCACGCCGGTGGTGTTCTGGAAGATCCTGCTGCCGCTCTGCATGCCCGGCCTGATTTCCGGATCGATCCTGATCTTCGTGCCGGTGATCGGCAGCTTCATGGAGCCCCGTATCCTGGGCGGACGCATCGGCGTCACCATGGGCACCGTGATCGAGGACCAGTTCACCGCGGCTTTCAACTGGCCGCTGGGCGCGGCCCTGTCCTTCACCATGCTGGCGGTGGTGCTCGCGATCTTCGCCGTCTCCTCGCGCGTGCTGTCCGGCCGCGCCGCGACGCCGTAGGAGGGCGCCATGATTGCACTCGGGCGCACCTTCCTCGCCGCCACCCTGGTCTTCCTCTATCTGCCCATCGCGGTGATGGTGGCGATGGCCTTCAACGCCTCACCCCTCTACACCCTGCCGATCGAGCCGACCTTCCACTGGTTCGGCGTCCTCGCCGAGAACGGGCCGCTGCTCTCGGCCACCTACAACAGCCTGATGATCGCGTTGGCGACTTCGGTCATCGCGACGGCTGTCGGTACCCTGGCCTCGCTTGCCCTCAACCGCCGCACCTTCCGGGGGCAGTCGCTGCTCAAGGTGCTGCTGCTGCCGCCGATCGCCATTCCCTGGCTGATCACCGGCACCGCCATGCTGGTGTTCTTCTTCTGGACGGGCATCGGGCGCGGCCTGCATGCCATGCTGATCGGCCATGTCGCTTTGGGCATCCCCTATGTCGTGCTGATCGTCGGCACCGGCATGCAGACATTGCGGGCCGATCTCGAGGAGGCGGCGATGAGCCTGGGCTCGACGCCAATCCATGCCTTCTTTGCGGTGACGCTGCCCTTGCTGGCACCGAGCATCATCGCAGCCCTGCTGTTCGCCTTCGCGGTTTCGCTCGACCAGTTCGTGGTCTCCTACTTTCTGGCGACGCCGGGCGTCTCCACCCTGCCGGTCGAGATCTACACCTCGATCCGCAAGGGCTTCACGCCGGAGATCAATGCGATCTCCGCCATCTTCCTCGGCGTCTCGGCCGTTCTCGTGCTGATCTTCGCCCAATTGTCTAATCTGGGAGGCAGTCGTGATCGGCGTTGAAGTCGCTTCGATCAGCAAGGGCTACGGATCCTTGCGGGTGCTCGACAAGGTGAGCACCGCCTTCAAGGCGGGCGAGTTCACCAGCCTGCTCGGCCCCTCGGGCTCCGGCAAGACCACGCTGCTGCGCATCATCGGCGGCTTCGTCGATCCGGATGAGGGGCGCATCCTGTTCGGCGGCGACGACGTCACGGGGGTGGCCCTGTGGCAGCGCAAGGTCGGCATGGTGTTCCAATCCTATGCGCTGTTCCCGCATATGAGCGTTTTCGACAATGTCATCTTCGGGCTCAATCGCCAGGGCATCCGGGGCGAGGCCGCGCGCAAGGAGGTGGCCCGGGTGCTGGAGATGGTGCATCTCACCGGCTTCGAGCAGCGCAAGCCCAAGCAGCTTTCCGGCGGGCAGCAGCAGCGCGTGGCATTGGCGCGTGCCATCGTGACCAAGCCGAGGGTTCTGCTCCTGGACGAACCCCTGTCTGCACTCGACCGGCGCCTGCGCCAGGACATGCAGATCGAACTGCGCCGCATCCAGCGCGAGAGCGGGCTCACCACCATTTTCGTCACCCATGACCAGGAGGAGGCGCTGACCCTGTCCGACACGGTGGCCATCCTCGATGGCGGGCGCATCGTGCAGGAGGGCGCGCCGCTCGATATCTATGAGCGCCCGCGCACCCGTTTTGCTGCCTCCTTCCTGGGAGACGCCAATTTCTTCGAGGGCACGGTTGCCGGCGACGGCATCGCGATCGACGGCGGCGTCATCCATACGAGCGATGGGCTGCCGGGCTCCGGCAGCAAGGTCACGGCGGCGGTGCGGCCCGAGAAGATGCGGCTTCTGGCGCCGGGAGAAAGCCCCGGCAGCGATAATGTCTTCGCCACGCGGATACGCGAGATCATCTATGCCGGTGCGGTCTCGACCTTCATCGCCGAAGGGCCTGATGGCAGTGACATCAAGGTCCTGTCGCAGAACCGGGAGGTCTCGGCGGTATCGCCCGGGCAGGCCATCACGCTGGCCTGGTCGCCGGCCAACACCGTTCTGTTGCAGGCCTGATAATGCCGGTTAGCGTCAATATTCCGCTCGAACGCGCCTGGAACAGCTGGTCGTCGCGGCCGGCGGAGATGGTGTTCCTGCCGCTCGGCCTTCGGCTCACGCCGCTTGCCTTCGCAGCCAGCACGGGCAAGGCCTGCCTGTTCGAACCGGGCGATGCCGTCACGCTGGGGCGGCACGCCCTCGATGCCTCGCTGGTGGAGCTCCAACTCTCCCACGCCGGAACGACTCTCGACTGGCGTTACGCCAAGCCCGATCCATTCAGCCTCACCGGCAGCTGGCAGACGGCCAAGGCCGGCGAATGGGGTTTGCGCTTCTGGATCAATCTCTGCCTGTCGTCGGACAGCGGTGAGGAAGTTCGTTTCGACGAAACGCAGGGCGCTGCCGTCATCCGTGTCGGGCATCGCTTCGCGGCGCTCGTCAGCGAGGAGCCGCCTGTCCAGGTGACTGGACATGCTAGTCTCGCCGATGCGGTGCAGGACTACGAAACGCACGGCTATTTCCATACCCGCTCCCGGGCCGGGGCAGCGCCCGTCCTCGTGCTGCGCTTCAACCTGGAAATGATGCGCGACAATCGCTTCACGCTCGCGATGGCCGACAGGCAGGATCTCGCGATCGCCCAGGCACGGGCCCTGCTGGCGCAGCCCGAAATAGTGCCGCCTCAACCGGTTGGCGAGCCCGCCGCCGCTTTGGCGGCGCTGCGCGACGTCGTCGCCTGGAACACGGTATGGGACGCCATCAACCAGCGCCCCTACACCGCCATCAGCCGCAATTGGGACCTCGGGAAGTTCGGCGGCTTCGGCGTCTGGCTGAATGACCAGTTCTATGCCGCCCTGATGGCCGGCGAGCTCGATGCCGGCCTCGCGCGCGACAATCTCGCCGCCGTGTTTTCGGGCGCGACGCCGCAGGGCAACCTGCCCTGCCTGCTGACGGCCAGCGATGCCTGGGTCGATCGCAGCCAGAGCCCCATCGGTGGCTTCGTGGTCTGGCAGCTCTATCTGCGCCATCGCGCCCGCGACCTCATCGAGGGCGCCTATGCCACGCTGGCGCGCAACCATGCCTGGTGGTGGCGCGAACGCGATCCGGGCGGGACGGGGCTTGCCTCCTTCGGCACCTCGGATGTGGGCGAGGGGCTCTACAAGGGCACTCATTTCGGGGCGCGCAATGAATCGGCGATGGACAATTCGCCGGTCCACGACGAGGCCCGCTACGACAAGGCGACGCGCACGCTCGATCTCTGGGATGTCGGCCTCAACAGCCTGCTGGCCCTTGATGCCGAGATGCTCGCCTTGATGGCAGCGGAGCTGGGGCTCGAGGAGGAGGCGGCCGCCCATGCCGTTCGTTCCGAGGCCACGAAAGACCTCATTCGCGAGACTTTATGGGACGGCGATCGCGGCATCTTCGCCAATCGCCGGCGCGGCGGCGGCTTCGTGAAGAGCCTGGCACCGACGAGTTTCTATCCGCTGCTGGCTGGTGCCGCGACGCTTGGGCAGGCCGACCGGCTCTGCGAGCATCTCGACGATCCCTCGACCTTCGGCGGCGATCCGGTCATTCCCGGCGTCAGCCGTGCGGATCCCGCCTTCGGCGACAATTCCTATTGGCGCGGCCGGATCTGGCCGCCCTTCAACTACCTCGTCTATCAGGGGCTGCACCGCTACGGGCTGGACGAGAGGGCTTCGGTCTTGGCCCAGCATAGCTTTGCGCTGTTTCGTTCCGCCTGGGAAAGCCGCCGCATCTGCCCGGAAAACTACAATGCCGAGACGGGCGAACCGCTCGACCAGCCCGACACCGAGCGCTTCTACAGCTGGGGGGCGTTGATGGCGAAGCTCGGTATTGCCGCCGCGACCGATGTCACGCCCTGGCATGGCTGGGAAATCGCCAATCCGGGCGGGGAGGGCGAGTTGGGACCCTTCGCAAGCCCACTGGGGCCAGTCCGCCTCGCCATTTCACAGGGCCGCCTGAGTCTGATCCAGGGCGAGCGCACTGTGCTGGACACCGATGTCGCCGGCCGGATCTCCCAGCTTTCGATGATGGACGGCATGCTGTCATTGCGGCTGCCGCCGCTCGAGCGGGCATGCTTCCTGCGCTTCCCGCATCTCCATGCCGGCATGAAGCCCCGGGCGAGCCTCGACGGCGAGGCGGTCGCAACCACGGAGGAGGGCGGCATCCTGGTTCACCTTCCCGCGAGCGCTAAGGCGGCTGATTTTGAGCTGCGGTGGCGTGCGGGAGTGAAGCACAAGGCATCTCGCTCATAGACTGCTAATTCTGGCCAAGAAATGCGACGCTGGCCACCCCTTCGCCCCGTTCTTACGGGGAGAAGGTGAGGATGAGGGGCAGCGCTGCGCGAGCAATGTGAGTTCTGTGTAGCCCCTCACCTCAATCCTCTCCCCGCAAGCGGGGCGAGGGGGCACAAATGTCGAGCCTTTACGGTCCCCTATCATCTCGCTCGACCCACGAGCCTACCCCCAGGTACTAAATTGTATGCTTACTCAAGCGGCCGAACTATCCTCCAAGGCCAGGAAGCCGCCGGACTGGCGCCGCCACAGCCTGGCATAGAGGCCATCGCGTTCGATCAGGTCCTCATGCCGTCCCTGCTCGACGATACGGCCGCCATCGAGCACGATCAGGCGATCGAGTTCGGCGATGGTCGAGAGGCGATGGGCGATCGCGAGCACCGTCTTGTCATGCATCAGGCGGCGAAGCTGGCTCTGGATTGTTGCCTCCACCTCGGAATCGAGGGCGGAGGTTGCCTCGTCGAGCACCAGGATCGGGGCATTCTTGAGCAGTACGCGGGCGATGGTGATGCGCTGGCGCTGTCCGCCCGAGAGCTTCACGCCGCGCTCGCCCACGCGCGATTCGTAGCCGGCGCGGCCGTCCTGATCCCCCAGCGTGACGATGAAGTCATGCGCGGCGGCCTGCCGGGCGGCGTCCTCGATGGCGTCCCGATTCGCTTCCATGCGGCCATAGGCGATGTTGTCGTGGATGGAACGGTGCAGCAGGGAATTGTCCTGTGTCACCACACCGATCTGCCGGCGCAGGCTGTCCTGGCTGACGCCGGCAATGTCCTGCCCGTCGATCAGGATTCGGCCCGACTGGATCGCATAGAGACGCAGCAGCAGGTTGACGAGCGTCGACTTGCCGGCGCCGGACGGGCCGACGATGCCGACCTTCTCGCCGGGGTGGATGGTAAGCGAAAGATCCGTGAACACCGGCTGCGTTCCGCCATAGCCGAAGCGGACATGCTCGAACACGATTTCCCCGCGCGGCACCGAAAGCGTGGCCGCATCAGGAGCGTCGACCAGGTCATGCGGCTTGGCGATGGTGAGCATGCTTTCTTGCACCGCGCCGATATTCTCGAAGACGTCGCGGATCAGATACATCAGCCAGCCCGAGAGCTGGATCAGTCGAAGCACTAGAGTGAGGGCTGCCGCACCGGCGCCGGCCGTCATGTTGCCCTGGCTCCACAGCAGGAGGATCATGCCGGCGATCACCACCAGCAGCAGGCTGTTGAGCACCTGCAGCGCGAAACTGGCGCCGAGGATCAGGCGCATCAGGTCCAGGAAGCTTTGGTTCCAACGCTTGAGCGCCTCCTTCACCGCCGAGCGTTCGAGGTCGGAGCGGGCGAACAGCTTCACGGTGAGGATGTTGGTGTAGGAATCGACGATGCGCCCGGTGGTGGTCGAACGGCCGAGGGAATTGGCTTCCGAGCGCTTGAGGGCCCGCGGCACGAAAAAGGAGAGCAGTGCAGCATAGGCCGCCAGCCAGAGGACGACGGGCAGCACCAGCCAGGCATCGACCGAGCCGAAGAAGCCGATGGTGACCCCGGCGAAGACCAGCGCATACCAGAGGTCGCCGATCACCGCGATGATCGCCGAGCGGATCGACTGCCCGGCCTGGATCACGCGTGCCGACAGGCGCCCGGCAAAGTCGTTCTGGAAATAGGTGAGGGAATGGCCAAGCGTGTAGATGTGGTTGCGCCAACGGATCTGGTTGGTCAGCGGCGGCACGACGATCAGATTGGTGACGGCCTGGGTCACGAAAAACAGAATCGGCCTCAGGAACAGAATCACGAACAGGGCACCGGCCAGAAGCAGTCCGTGGTCGTGCAGCAGGGTCTGCGGCGAGCCCTTGTTGAGCAGGTCCACGAACCAGCCGACCATCAGATAGATGCCGGCCTCCACGCCGCTGAAGGCCAGCTCGATCGCCATGATGGCGGCGAGCCAGCCCTTCACGGGCTTGAGGTGATGCCACATGAAACGCCACACTCCGGTGGGCGGCGTGTCGTGTTCGTCGAAAGCGGCGAATATGTCTATGCGGCTTTCGAGAAATCGGAATAAGCGCGCAAACATCGAAAATATGACCTTGAAACAATGCTGGAATCGCTAGCGGCGACACCAAAGCAGGAGTTTCAGGTCAAATTACGAGTCGCGCCAGCCTTCTTGGCGGCGGACGGATGTTTCAAAAATGCGGACGTCCCGTCCGCATCTTCCTTTCCCGTAAACGCCTCAGTCCACCAGGATGACCCGGAGGTCGTTGACATTGGTGAAGGTCGGGCCGGGCGCCACGAGATCGCCGATGGCTTCGAAGAAACCGGTCGAGTCGTTGTCGGCGAGATAGGCAGCCGGATCGATTCCCGCCGCGCGAGCACGGGCGAGCGTGGTCTCGTCGACGATGGCGCCGGCCGGGTCGGTGGCGAGGCCGCCGCCGCCATCGGTGCCATCCGTATCGGCGGCGAGCGCGCTGATGCCGGTCTCGCCGTCGAGGGCGAGGGCCAGGGCCAGGCTGAATTCCTGGTTGGGGCCACCGCGTCCCTTGCCGGTGATGGTCACCGTCAGCTCTCCGCCGGAGATCAGCGCGGCGCGGCGGCCGGCAGCCTTCAGCGCGCGGGCCTGCCGCGCCTGGTCGGCGGCGACCTGTCGGGCTTCGCCCTCGACATTGGCGCCGAGCACGACGGGCTCGTAGCCATGCTGCTCGGCAAGGCGGGTCGCGGCCGCGATCATGTCGCCGGGCGTGACGACGATGCGAAACTCGCTGTTGGCAAAGACGGCATCGCCCGGCTTGGGTGTCTCGTTGCCGGCATCCTCGAAGAGGGCCCTGGCCGCACCGAGAGGCGTGTTGAAGCGCTCGGCAATGGCAAGGGCCTGGGCATTGCTGACGGGGTCGGGCACGGTGGGGCCGGAGCCGATCACGGCAGGATCATCGCCCGGCACGTCCGAGACGGCCAGGGTGAGCAGGCGCGCGGGATAGGCGGCCTGGGCGAGGCGCCCACCCTTGATGCGCGACAGGCGCTTGCGCAGCACATTGATCTCGCCGATCGCGGCACCCGAGCGCAGGAGATGGCGGGTGATGGCGCGCTTGTCGTCCAGGGTCAGTGCACCGGCGGGTGCCACCCAATTGGCGGAGGCGCCGCCGGAGAGCAGAACCAGCACCAGATCATCCTCGCCGGCTGCAGTTGCAAGCGCCAGCGCGCGCTCGGCGCCGTCGATGCTGCCTTGGTCCGGCACAGGGTGGCCGGCCTCGATCATGGGCAGGGTCTTGAGCGGGCGGCCATAGCCATGCCGGGCCACGGCGACGCCGTCGATGCGATCGGCCGGGATGCCGAGGGCGGTGTAATGGGCTTCGGCGATCTCCGCCATGCTGCCGGCCGCCTTGCCAGCGGCGAGCAGGATCAGACGCCCTGTGCTGGGTGGCGCGGGCAGATGCTGTGGCAGGAAGGTAGCCGGATGGGACGCGGCGACCGCCCCCGTGAAAATGGCGTCGAGAGTCTGGCGGCGGGCATCGGCACGGTCAGGCATTGCGTCTTCGGGCTCCCTCGAGGCAAGGCGCGTTCGAGGAAACGCTCCATGCTTGTTCTTTGCATCTGCCCTCCCGCCGCCTGGTGAGGTGCCAGGCGGCAGCAGGCAATAGCTTGCCATGTCCCTTAACCCATGGAGGCGCAGCGAGGCCAGCCCATTGGCGGCAATTTTGAAAACCACAGGCGGTCAGGTGTCCGAGCCGCCTTTCTCGCGGAAGCGGCGCACGCGCATATGAGTGCCGCAAGCCTCTTCCGAACACCATTGGCGGCGTCCGCCACGCGAGGTGTCGAGGAAGAGCCAGCCGCAATTGATGCCATGGCATTCCCGCACATTGCGGCGGTCACTGCGACTGGTGAGCAGGTCCGCCGCGGCGAAGGCGATGCGATGAAGGATGGCGTCGAGACTATCGCTCTCGCGCCACCCCCATTCGAAGGAGCCGGCGACCAGGCGCAGTTCGCGCTGATGGTTGGCGTTCTGCAGCATGGCATTGAGGCGAACACCGTCCTCCTCGCATCCCGCTTCGTCCATGGTTTCGGCGAGGAAGAGATTTCTCAACGTCGTGCGCAGGGCCCGGGCCCGCGTCAGGGCTGCGTCCGCCTCGGCAGACTTGGTATCGGCCTGGTGCCGCAGGCGGGCCGAAAGGGCCGAATCGATCAGGTCGACCCGTTCGGCCCAGGTGACGAGGTCGCCATAAGCGACGAGCAGGTCCGGCCCCCAGCGGTCGCGCCAGGCGTCGACCGTGTTGACGAAATCCAAGGCCGGATGTCCGCCGACGAGGCGGGCGGTAGCAATGGTCCTGGTCTGGCTCATCCTCGCACTTTCCAGCGCCCGGGCTCCAAACTCAAGCGTGCATTGTAACGCTTATAATGATATATAACCGTTACAACAAGTCGACAGAGGTTCCGCATGCCTAGCCGCACCACACTGCTGTTCCTGGCTCTTTGCGTGATCTGGGGAACCACCTGGATCGGTATCAAGGCCGGCGTGGAGGCGGTGCCGCCTTTGCTGTTCGCCGGAACGCGTTTCATCGCAGCCGGCGTGCTGCTGCTGGGGTTCGCCGCCTGGCGAGAAGGGCAGCCACAGATGGCATGGCGGGACCTGCCGCGTCTTGCGGCCACCAGTCTGCTGATGATCACGCTATGTTACGCGGCACTGTTCTGGGGCGTGGCGCATGTCGATTCGGGCACGGCTGCCGTGCTCGAAATGTCATTGACGCCGATAGCGCTGATGGCTTTTGCGCTCTGGCTGCGGGAAGAGAGTTTCGACCGGCGGCGTTTCGGTGCCCTGCTTCTCGGCATGGCAGGGCTGGCCATTCTGTTCGGGCCGACGGCGGTTCGAAACTGGTCTGCTGCGGCGGACGAGAGCGCGGCATTGCGCCTGGCTGGGGCGGCAGCGGTGTCGTGGGCGGCCGTGGCCTATGGCTGGGGCTCGGTGGTCGCGCGTCCCTTGCTGCGGCTCTATTCCTCGACTTTCGTGGCCGGTACCACCACCCTCTTCGGTGGCCTGCTGCTGCTGGCCCTGTCGCTTGCCGGCGAGCCCGGAGCAATTCCCGCCTTGGCGGGCCAATGGGGTTCGGCAGCCTGGGCGGGGTGGCTGTTCCTTGTGCTCTTCGGCTCGCTGATCGGCTACACCATCTACATGACGCTTCTCAGGGAGATCGGTGCCACCCGCGCCGGGACCTATGCGTTCGTGTCTCCCATCATCGCCGTACTGCTCGGCATGATCTGCTTCGGCGAACAGGTGCGCCTGCTCGACCTTCTCGGCATGGCGGTGATGTTGGCCGGAGCCGGCCTTGCCATGGCAGAACCCAAGCCGCGGCTGAAGCCGGTCACGAACTGAGGGCAGTGGTGGCGAAGGAAAAAGCGCCCTGGAACCAAAAGTTGGCGCAGGGCGCGATTCCGGTAAGCGCGCCTTGCACCCAGCGATGGTTCGCCGGCGTTCTCAGGAAAAATCAGGCGCGCCGATGGTGGCGATAGTGCCGGCGGTGATGGTGGCGATGCCGGTAGCCTTCACCGCCGTGTTGACGCAGCCAGCGCGGCCCGCGATGCACGCCGGGCATCCCATACCATTTGCAGCGGGCTGTGCGGGACGGCGCGTTGCAGGTCCGGTCCCTGACGGTCTGCACCAGCGAAGGATTGTCAGGCTGGGACACCGGCATGGCCGAGGATGGGGTGGCGAGGGCGAAGGTGGCGCCCAGGGCGATAGCGGCGGCAATAAGAAATCTCATGGGCCTCTCCTGTCGAAATGAAACGAAAACACGCATTTGATCGAAAACGCTCGATCAAACGCATGGGCAGGGAGAAAGTTCCGTATGGGATGACGATGTATATCGCCCCAGACCCGCAAATTGATCCATCGCACCGCGTCTCAACACTGAACGGCGAATACGGTCATCAGAGGATAAATTTGCGGAGTTTGGATGGTGGGCGCGACAGGGATTGAACCTGTGACCCCTCCCGTGTGAAGGGAGTGCTCTCCCGCTGAGCTACGCGCCCCCGAAGGGAAGCGCCTATTTGGATAAAGCCGGCTGCGCTGTCAAGCTGGTAATCGCATCGATCGCAGAAATCAGTTGATCGAAATGCGAAATGACGCGCGTTGCCCCCAACTGCGTGGCGGGAATGTCGGTGTAGCCGAAATCCACGCAGACCGACGGCAACCCGGCGCGCAAGGCCGTGTCGATGTCGGTCTTGCTGTCACCCACCATGATAGCGTGGGCGGGATTGCCACCGGCGGCCTCGATGGAAAGGGTGAGGTGACGGGGGTCCGGCTTGAACCAGGCGAAGGCGTCGCGTCCGCAGATCGCACTGAAATAGGGGGCCAGCCTCAGGGCTTCCAGTAGCCGGACCGAAAGATCCGTCGGCTTGTTGGTACATACGCCCAATATCCAGCCCCGCGCTTTCAATGTCTTCAAGGCCTTCTCGACGCCGTCGAAGGCAACCGTCTTGTCGGCCAGGTGTTTGCCATAATGATCGAGGAAATCACCAAAGAGCACATCCATGCGGGCCGGCTCGACCGCCAAGCCACACACGGCAAAGCCGCGTTCCAGCAAGGCGCGGGCACCGGCACCCACCAGACTATGCGCCTTCTCGAGCGGCAAGGCAGGCAGCCCTTCGCGAGCCAGGATGAAGTTCAGCGTGCCCATCAGGTCTGGGGCGCTGTCCACCAGCGTTCCATCAAGGTCGAAGATCGCCGTCCGCGGCTGCATCATGCTGTTCTTTCCGGCTTGGTCTGGAAAATGCCATGTCTGGGTGGCAAGCGGAGATTCGAAAATTCACGATTCGAGCTAGGATCGTATCGTCCATGCGAATGTAACCGGGTTCGATCACGCCAGGGCGTGTGACACGACGCCCCAGGCATTCGGGACAATGCGCTCCGCCGAGGAAACGACGAGCCAGTCATCATGAAGCGTTCGCTAGGCCTTGCAGCCCTCCTTCTTACCGCCGGTCCGGCGCTTGCCGCCGACTATGTCTTCGTGGCGGCCCCGCAAAAGGACCTCAACCGGATCTATCGGGTCGACCGGCTGACCGGCGAGGTGGGGGCCTGCCAATATGGGGTCAAGGAGGACAATACCGGCGTCACCCTTTGTTTCCCGGCCGGTGAAGGGGCCGGCAAGCAGGAGCCCGGGGACTACACGCTGATCGCCTCCAGCCACGAGCGCGAGAGTTCGGTGTTCCGGGTGGAACAGCGTACCGGGACGATGAGCGTGTGCTATGTCTGGAAGGATCAGGTCATCTGCACGCCGCCGGGGAAATAAGCAGAAGCCGCAATGGGCGCATGGGTGGGCTCGCCGGGCTAAGGGGGGAGGCCGATTTTCCTTGTGTCTAGCCCCTTGCTTCTCAAACTTAACTGATGCAATCGGCGGCAAAGCCGTTATAACCGCCGCCTGATCCCAGGCAGATTCCTCCTGATCGCGCCCATGACGCGATCAGGAGGAATCTGTAAAAGACCGAACTCCGCTTGGGACGCATCGTCCGATAACCCGAACAGCACAAGGTTGCCATGACCCCTGACGACATGAAGCGCGAAGCAGCCCGAGCCGCGCTCGCCCATGTCGAAAGCGGCATGAGGCTGGGCCTGGGCCATGGCTCGACGGCCAAGCACTTCGTCGACCTTTTGGGCGAGAAGGTGCGCGACGGGCTCGATGTCATTTGCGTGCCGGCCTCCGAATTCACCCATGACCAGGCCAAGGGCCTGGGTATTCCCTTGACCACACTCGACGAGACGCCCGAACTCGATCTGGCCGTCGACGGCGCCGACGAGATCGGTCCGGCTCTCGGGTTGATCAAGGGCGGTGGCGGCGCGTTGCTGCGCGAGAAGATCGTCGCAGCGGCGGCGGCCTCGATGCTGGTGATCGCCGACGAATCCAAGGTCGTGCCCGTGCTCGGGCGCTTCCCGCTGCCGGTGGAGGTCATTCCCTTCGGCTTCGGTGCGACCCGGACAGCGGTGGAACGTATTGCCGCGAAACTCGGACTTTCCGGTGAATTGCGCCTGCGTCATCAGCCTGACGGCCTTGTTTTCGTCACGGATGGCGGGCACCACATCCTTGATTGCCACTTTCAACAGATCCCCGATCCCGCTGCCCTGGCGGCGGGCCTGTCCACCATTCCCGGTGTCGTCGAACACGGACTGTTTCTCGGATATGCCAAAGGCGCTTATGTCGCCGGCTCTTCGGGAGTCCGCTTCATCGGGCCAGCCTGATTTGTGATGGGAGTTCCATGATGCTTCGTCAACGCCATGTTTGTGGGCAGGTTCGCGTCTTGGCCGCCGCCATGGTCGCCGGACTGCTCGCAAGCGCCGCAGCGCTGCCGGCTTCGGCGCAGAATGCCACGCCGGCGCCCACGGCCGAGGTGCCGACTGGCAACGCCGCCCAGCCCACGCCCGAGCAGCTGGCGACGGCCGTGCAGTTTCTCAAGGCTTCCGGCCTTACCGTCGGTTTCGACGACATCATTCCGCAATATCTGCAGCAGGCCACCACCATCTATACGGGCCAGCGTCCCGAGCTCAGCCAGCTGATCAACGAGGCCGCGATCTCGCTGGTACCCGAATTCATGAAGAAGCGGGTCGAGCTCGATAACAGCCTCGCCAAGTTCTACACCACGCGTTTCAGCGAGGACGAACTCAAGCAGCTGATCACGTTCTACGAGAGCCCGGTCGGCAAGAAGCTCGCCACCCAGCAGCAGATCATCCTGCGCGATTCGATGCCGGTGGTGCAGGGCTGGACGAGGGACCTGCAGGACGGCGTGATGAAGCGGGTACGCGAAGAGGTGGAGAAGAAGGGCGGCAAGCTCGGCCCGTCGCCGGCCGATGCTCCCGCCGAGGCACAGGCTCCGGCCAAACCCGCCCAATAAATCCGCATACCGGACTTGTTAAGAAGCGGGATTGATCGCATCAATCCCGCTTCTTACGTTCAGGGCGTTGTGCGCACATAACTGACGCGACCTTTGTCATGCCCGGGCTTGACCCGGGCATCCAGGGACGCCCTCCTCGAGCCTGGAGGGGAAGAACTGGATTGCCGGGTCAAGCCCGGCAATGACAAAGCTTGAGCCAAACCAATTTGTTTGTTGACGGGCGAATCCTAGGCTTCTTTTTTGCCCTCGAGGCACCGGGAATCAGGCTGTACCATGTCGCAATTCGACTATGATCTGTTCGTGATCGGCGCAGGATCCGGTGGGGTGCGCGCCGCCCGTATCGCAGCTTCGCATGGCGCGCGGGTAGCCATCGCCGAGGAGTTCCGGGTCGGCGGCACCTGTGTCATTCGTGGCTGCGTGCCCAAGAAGCTCTATGTGCTGGCCAGCCGTTTCGCCGATGAGTTCCGTGAGGCGGCAGGCTTCGGCTGGACGGTGCCCGAGGCCGAATTTTCCTGGCCCAAGCTCGTGGCCGCGAAAGAAGCCGAGATTAGCCGGCTGGAACGGGCTTATTCGGCCAATCTGGAAAAATCGTCGGTAGCGACTTTCCCGAGTCGTGCCGTGATCACCGCCCCGCACACCGTGCAGCTCGATGGGGGACGCAGCTTCACCGCCGGCCGGATCCTGATCGCCACCGGCGGGGCGCCGGTCAAGCCGAACGTGCCGGGCGTCGAGTTCGCCATCACCTCCAACGAAGTCTTCGACCTGCCGGCCCTGCCGGAGACGATGATCATCGTCGGCGGCGGCTACATCGCAGTCGAGTTCGCCTGCCTCCTGCAGAGGCTCGGCGTGAAGGTGACCCTGGTCTATCGCGGGGAGGCGATCCTGCGCGGTTTCGACGACGACGTCCGCCGGGTGTTGACCGAGGCGATGAGTGCAGCCGGCATCGAGATCCTGATCCGTACGGACCTCAAGCACATCGAGGAGGACAAGGCCGGCGGGCGGCGGGTCACCCTCACCAACGGCCAGACGCGCCATGTCGGCGAGATCATGGTGGCGACGGGGCGCAAGCCCAATACTGCGGGTCTCGGTCTCGAAACGGTCGGGGTGGAAATCAACACTGCCGGCGCCATCGCGGTCGACGACCAGTCGCGCACCACGGCGCCCGGGATCTGGGCGGTGGGCGACGTCACCAATCGCATCAATCTCACCCCCGTCGCCATCCGCGAGGGGCACGCCTTTGCCGATACCGTCTTCGGCAACAAGCCCTGGCTCGCCGACCATCGCCTGGTGCCGACGGCCGTGTTCTCGACCCCGGAAATCGGTACCGTTGGCTTGAGCGAGGAAGAAGCGCGCGCCGAATGCGGTGGCGGCGTCACCATTTTCCAGACC
Organism: Labrys sp. E2SS-1L; assembly: GCF_057073705.1. Classification (NCBI taxonomy): domain Bacteria; kingdom Pseudomonadati; phylum Pseudomonadota; class Alphaproteobacteria; order Hyphomicrobiales; family Xanthobacteraceae; genus Labrys; species Labrys sp. E2SS-1L. The sequence goes on from NZ_CP172712.1 coordinate 2,751,471, forward strand.
TCGTTCCGGGCCATGAAGGCCACCCTGTCGGGTAGCGGCGACCGTGTCTTCATGAAGCTGGTCGTCGACAAGGTGACGGATAAGATACTTGGTGTGCACATCGTCGGCGAAGGGGCGGCCGAAATGGCGCAATTGTTGGCGATCAGCGTCAAGATGGGCGCGACAAAGGCCGATTTCGATGCCACGATGCCGTTGCATCCAAGCGCGGCCGAGGAATTGGTGACGATGCGCACGCCCGTCCGCTAAGCCGGCCTTTACCAACCCGGTTGCAGAGTGCGCGCCGTGCGATAGCGGCGATTCCCCCGCTTGGATATCCGGCCGCTACGCATCAGAAGGCGGCAGGGCAGGCGGTTCGGGGAGGGCATGATGCGGGCTCCTGTGGTGATTTTCGGCGCGGTCGCCGCTGGCATGGTCATGCTGGCGAACGCGGCTTGGGCGCTCAATCTCACCCCGCCTCATGGGCGGCATGTCCCACCCTTGCGCGCCGCGCCAGTCCAGCCGCAGACGGAAGAAGCCGTTACGGACTGTGATCGCCTCGCGGCAAGTCCCGAGGACAGCCAGAAAGTCGTGGATGGCGTTGCCATGGAGGCGCTCGACGGTACGCTGGCCCTGGCACGCTGCGAGGAGGCCGCCGGCCGCTATCCCGCCGTCGCGCGCTTTCAGTTCCAGCTCGGGCGTGCCCAGGAAAAGCTCGGCAATGATCGGGCCGCTCTCGAAGCCTATCGCAAGGCAGCCGATCTCGGCAGCCTGATCGCGGCCTTTTCGGCCGGGGTGCGCGAACGTGACGGTGTCGGTATTCCGAGCAATGACGCCGAGGCGAACCGCCTGTTCAAGCTGTGCGCCGACAAGGGCGATGCCGACTGCCTCAATTCTCTGGCCTATCAATATCAGGTCGGGCGCGGCGTAAAGGTCGATCCGGTTGAGGCACTGGCGCTCTACAAGAAGGCGGCGGAGGCAGGGCTGGCCGCCGCCAATGTCAATCTCGGCTTTCTCTATCGGGATGGCGAGGGCGTCACCCAGGATTTCGCGGAAGCGGCCCGGCAGTTCCAGGAGGCGGCCGACAAGGGCGATCCGGCGGGAGCCCGCAATCTCGCTCTGGCCTATCAGAGCGGGCAGGGTGTGCCGAAGGATGGCGCCAAAGCGATCGCCCTGTTCCAGGCTGCCGCCGACCAGGGCGACGACGATGCGCTGGTGAAGATCGCCTATGCCTATCTCAGCGGCGACGGTGTGCCCAAGGATGAAGCCAGATCGGTCACCTATTATCGCCTGGCTGCCGATCGCGGCAACACCGACGGCATGGCGGGGCTTGCCTTTGCCTATGCCAATGGCACCGGCATTCCGGCCGATGGCAAAGCGGCGGCCCTGTGGTTGATGCGGGCGCTCGCGGCCGGCAACGACTACAGCTTCAAGCAGCTCACCGACCACTGGGGGGCCTGGGGCCTGGATACCCGCATGGAAGTACAGTCGATCCTGGTCGACCGCGGCCTCTACAGCGGCAAGACCAAGGGTACGCTCAATCGCGAGACCTTGAAGGCGCTCAAGATCCTGGCGGGGCGGGAGAATTGAAGATCCGGCATTCAGCCGCCCCCTTCATTCGACGGCGCGTTTCCAGGAGCCGGCTGAAGGCCAGCGATCCGGCCAAAACGGTCCCAACCTGCTCGAAGATTTCGTAAACGAGACTGAAAACCACGGCTTTACGCTGGTTTTCTATTGGCCGGACGCGTATAGAACCGGCCTTCGCCGGAAAACGCCGGCCTCGTGAAAGTATCATAGTCGTGCAGGGCGGCTATAGCCGGTTCGCCCTGAGAACAGGAAGTATACTCATGTCCGAGCGTTGGACACCGCAGAGCTGGCGTTCCAGACCGATCCAGCAGTCGCCCGTCTATCCCGACGAAAAGGCTCTCAACGACGTCGAGGCGACGCTCGCGACCTTCCCGCCGCTCGTTTTTGCCGGTGAAGCACGCAAGCTCAAGCGCCAGCTCGCCAAGGTTGCCGCCGGAGAGGCCTTCCTGCTGCAAGGGGGCGATTGCGCCGAGAGCTTCGCCGAGCATGGCGCCGACAATATCCGCGACTTCTTCCGCGTCTTCCTGCAGATGGCCGTGGTGCTCACCTTCGCCGGCTCCTCGCCGGTGGTGAAGGTCGGCCGCATCGCCGGCCAGTTCGCCAAGCCACGCTCGGCGCCCACCGAGAAAGTCGGCGAGATCGAGCTGCCCGTCTATCGCGGCGACATCGTCAACGGCACCGAATTCACCGCCGAGGCCCGCATTCCCGATCCGCGGCGCCAGCTCGAAGCCTATCGCCAGTCGGCGGCGACGCTCAACCTGCTGCGCGCCTTCGCCAGCGGCGGCTATGCCAATCTCGCCCATGTGCATCAGTGGATGCTCGGCTTCGTCAAGGACTCGCCGCAGAGCTCGAAATATCAGGCTCTGGCCGAGCGCATCACCGAGACGCTCGACTTCATGCGCGCCTGCGGCATCGATCCGGAGTTGCATCCGGAGATGCGCATCACCGATTTCTACACCAGCCACGAGGCCCTGCTGCTCGGCTATGAGCAGGCGATGACCCGCATCGATTCCACCTCGGGCGATCCCTATGCGACCTCGGGCCATTTCGTCTGGATCGGCGACCGCACGCGCCAGCTCGACCACGCCCATGTCGAGTTCTTCCGGGGCGTCAAGAACCCGATCGGCCTGAAATGCGGCCCCTCGCTCAAGCCCGACGAACTGATCAAGCTGATCGACATCCTCAACCCGGAAAACGAGCCGGGTCGCCTGACCCTGATCGCCCGCTTTGGCCATGACAAGGTCGAGCAGCATCTGCCCGAACTCATCCGCGCCGTGAAGCGCGAGGGCCGTTCGGTGGTGTGGTCCTGCGATCCGATGCATGGCAACACGGTGAAGGCGATGAACGGCTACAAGACCCGGCCGTTCGACCAGATCACCGGCGAGATCAAGAGCTTCTTTGCCGTGCACCAGGCCGAAGGCACCTATGCCGGCGGCCTGCATCTGGAGATGACCGGCAAGAACGTCACCGAATGCACCGGCGGCGCCCGTGCCGTGAGCGAAGCCGATCTCGCCGATCGCTACCACACCCATTGCGATCCGCGCCTCAATGCCGAGCAGGCCATCGAGGTCGCCTTCATGGTGGCGGACCTGGTCAAGAAGGAGCGTTCCGGCCAGGTGAAGCCGAGCATCATCGCGGCAGAGTGACGGCGCGCGCCGTCATTCCCCTCGATCGGACAATCGATATGTCGAGAGGCGGGTCCGTTGGCCCGCCTCTTGGCTTTTCAGGCTTTGACCGAGAGGACATTCCCGGCCCAAGCGGGGATTGCGCCGACTTTCCTTCAATCCTGCATCTGTCGGCGATTGTCCCATCATAGCCATGGGGCAGGGTTGCCTTGCCAAGCAACGCAACCCCGTGGATCCCGATGCTGTCCAGACGCCGTTTCCTGCTCAAAGCCGGCCTCGCCACGCCTTTCCTGTCCGGCGGCTACGCCTTCGGCGTCGAGCCGCAGCGTCTCGTGACGACACGCTACCGAATCTCGCCCGGCAATTGGCCTGCCGCACTGGTCCTCAGGATCGCCGTGCTCGCCGACATCCACGCCATCAATCCCTGGATGAGCCCTGCCCACATCGAGCGGATTGCGCGCGCCACCAACGCCCTCGACCCCGACATCGTGCTGCTGGCCGGCGACTACGAGGCCAGCATGCCGCTCTATGGTGTCGGCTCCTATGTCTCGATGGAGGATTGCGCCGAGGCGCTATCGCTGCTTCGGGCGCCTTTGGGCGTGCATGCCGTGCTCGGCAATCACGATCTGGGACGCCGTGGCAGGGGCGGCGACAATGTCCGGCGCGCTTTCGCCGCTTTCGGTATTCCCGTCATGGAGAACAAGGCGGTCCGGCTGGAGAAGAAAGGGAGGGGATTCTGGCTGCTCGGCCTGGGAGACCAGTGGGGAGGTATCCATCGCAGAAGGCTCGACGACCTGCCGGGCACCCTGGCCCAGATGAGCGATGGCTCGCCGGCAATCCTGCTGGCCCATGAACCCGACATCTTTGCCGAGCTGCCGCAACTCGATCACGAACGCCGCATTGCCCTGACGGTCTGCGGACACACCCATGGCGGACAAGTCAGTTTCCCCTTCTATGGTCCGAGAGGCGTGCCCTCCCGCTTCGGCAGGCGTTTTGCCTATGGCCATATCGTCGAGGACGATCGTCATCTGGTGGTTTCCGGCGGCTTGGGCATGACCGGCCTGCCTGTGCGCTTCGGCGTGCCGCCCGAGATCGTGATGGTCACGCTCGGGGGCGGCAGCTCACTGGCGACCTAACACGTCACCGATGCCCGGTTCGCGCACGACGAATGCGCTTTCTTTCCATCGCTCCTGCATATCGTTGCTGCTGCAGCGCCACAAAGATGCGCGAAGATCGTTTCCTTCGTTGCAATACCCCACGGTTCCGCATGCTCTCCAGACGCAATTTCCTCCTCAAGGCCGGCCTTGCCACGCCTCTTCTGTTCGGCGGCTACGCCTTCGGGGTCGAGCCACGACGGTTGCTGGCGACGCAGTACCAAGTCGCACCGCGCCAATGGAGAAGCGGACCGACGCTGCGCATTGCCGTGCTTGCCGACATCCATGCCATCAATCCCTGGATGACCCCGGCCCACATCGAGCAGATCGCCCACACCACCAATGCCCTCAAACCCGACATCGTGCTGCTGGCGGGTGACTACGAGGCCGGCATGGGGCGCTTCGGCGTCGGTTCCTTCGTGCCGATGTCCGAATGCGCCAGGGCGCTTTCCATCCTGCGCGCGCCGCTCGGCGTGCATGCCGTGCTCGGCAATCACGATATCGGCTGGCATGATGGCGACAATGTCCGCCGTGCCTTCAAGGCTCATGGCATCCATGTCATGGAGAATGCGGCGCTGCGGCTCGAGAAGGACGGACGGCCCTTCTGGCTGCTCGGCCTCGGCGATGGCAATTACGGCCTGGACGATCTGCCGGGTACGCTTGCCAAGGTGGGCGACACCGCCCCGGCGATCCTGCTGGCCCATGAACCGGACATCTTCGTCGACGTGCCCGATCATGTCGCCCTGACGGTCTGCGGCCATACGCATGGCGGGCAGGTGGTCCTGCCTGGCGTCGGGGTCATTCATGTGCCCTCGCGCTATGGCAACCGCTTTGCCTATGGCCATATCGTCGAGGGGGATCGCCACCTCGTCGTCTCGGGTGGCCTTGGCATGACGGGTCTGCCGGTGCGCTTCGGCGTGCCGCCCGAGATCGTGCTGATCACCCTGGGGGCAGGGGCGCCTCCGACGGTCTAATCCGTTTGCAACTCAGCTAAAGTTGTGAAACACAACGAACTCGTCAGACAAATGGGGCGGGTTCGAATGGCCATGACTTACGACACCATCATCGTCGGCGGCGGCTCGTCGGGCTGCGTCACCGCCATGCGGCTCGTGCGCGATCTTGGCCAGCGCGTCCTGATGCTGGAAGCCGGCCCCGCCCGCATGAACCCGATCATGCACATGCCGGCCGGCTACATGAAATATCTGGCCAAGGACACCTATCTCACCATGCACAAGATGGAGCGCCAGCCCCAGCTCGACGGGCGCGCCACCATCGTGCCTCAGGGCCGGGTGCTCGGCGGCGGTTCCTCGGTCAACGCCATGGTCTATATGCGCGGCCAGCCTGACGACTATGACAATTGGGCCGAGAATTACGGGGCGGAGGGCTGGCGCTATGCCGATATCCTCCCCCATTTCATTGCGATGGAAGGCAATGCCGACCTGAACACGCCGGTGCATGGCACCGCCGGCCCGCTCAAGGTCACGAGGCCGCTCCATACCTGCGAGATGACGAGGGCCTTCCTTCAGGCGCTGCCGTCCCTGGGTGAGCCGCTCAATCCCGACTTCAATTCCGGACGCCAGCGCGGCGTCGGTCTGATGCAGGGTACCATGGATCCGGTGACGAAGCGTCGCTGCTCGGCCGTGGATGCCTTTCTGCCGCTGGTGCGCGACGACGAACGCTTGACCATCACCACCGAAGCAATCGTGACGCGCCTCGTCATCGAAGGTATCAGCTGCACGGGGGTCGAATATGTGGAAGGCGGGCGGACTCACAGGGCCTCCGCCGCAACGGTGATCCTGGCCGCCGGGACTTATGTCACGCCCAAGCTCCTGATGCTGTCCGGCATCGGCCCGGCCGACCACCTCCTGCGCCACGGCATCAAGCCCAAGGTGGATCTGCCGGGCGTGGGCGAGAACCTGCAGGATCATTGCGAGGTGCCGCTGATCGCCGCCTCCAACGGCCGTTACGGCTATTTCGGCCAGGACAAAGGCTGGAACATGATCCGCAACGGCCTCGACTACCTGTTGCGCAAGCAGGGGCCGGTGACCACCACGGGCGTGGAAGCCTGCGTCTTCACCAATCCCGACGACGCGCAGGCCGATGCCTCGCTGAAGATCTATTGCGTGCCGACCGTCTATCTCGACCGCGACATCACCGACGTCACTGCCTGCGACGGCGTCACTTTCACCACCTGCCTGCTCAGGCCGAAATCGCGGGGGACGGTGAAGTTGCGCTCGTCGGATCCACTCGAGCCGCCGGTCGTCGATGGCGGCTTCCTCAAGCATGCCGAGGATATCCGCCTGATGATCGCGGGCCTGCGTTTTGCCCGCTCCTTTCTGACCGCCTCGCCCATCAAGGAGAAGATTTCCCATGAGATGCTGCCCGGTGCCGACAAGGTTTCCGATGCCGATCTGCACGCCCATTGCAAGCGCATGGTCAAGACCAATTACCATCCGGTCGGGACGGCGCGCATGGGCCGGGACGATGATCCGATGGCGGTGCTCGATTCCCAACTGCGCGTCCGCGGCGTCGAGGGACTGCGTGTGTTCGATTGCTCGGTGATGCCCGAGATCGTCAGCGCCAATACCAATGCCCCAGTCATGGCCATCGCACACCGCGCCGTGGAATGGCTGAAGACGAGCTGAGCCTTGGAGGGGTGCTTGCCGGTTCTGTCACATAACTGAAATATTCCTGCACTACGGGCTTCATCAAAGCATGGGCCTATGGCGCCCGAGACATGCCCGGCCGATCGAAGCGGCCTTCTCGCAAGGAGTATTCGCATGACCACGCCAGCGGATAGCAGACCCAATCTCGACCGCATCCGGCAGGAGATTGCCGACGGCTATGACGAGGAGCTGGAACTGGAGCTGGAGGAGGCCCGCCTCGACCGTATCCTGGGGGATGCGCCCGAGCTGGAAGAGCGCGATACGCTCGACCGCAAGATCTATTTCCGCGAGCTCTTCCGCCTGCAGCACGAACTGGTCGAACTGCAGGACTGGATCCAGCACAACAAGCTGCGGGTGGTCGTGCTGTTCGAGGGGCGCGATTCCGCCGGCAAGGGCGGCGTGATCAAGCGCATTACCCAGCGCCTCAATCCGCGCATCTGCCGCGTGGCAGCCCTGCCGGCACCCAGCGAGCGCGAGCGCACGCAATGGTACTTCCAGCGCTATGTCGCTCATCTGCCGGCCGGCGGCGAAATGGTGCTGTTCGACCGCAGCTGGTACAACCGGGCGGGTGTCGAACATGTCATGGGCTTCTGCACCGATGCCGAATATGAGGAGTTCTTCCGCTCCGCGCCGGAATTCGAGCGCATGCTGGTGCGCTCGGGTATCATCCTGTTGAAATACTGGTTCTCGATCACTGACGAGGAACAGGAATTCCGCTTCAACATGCGCATCCAGGATCCGCTCAAGCAGTGGAAGCTGAGCCCGATGGACGTGGAATCCCGTCGGCGCTGGGAAGACTATACCCGGGCCAAGGAAGTGATGCTGGAGCGTACCCATATTCCCGAAGCGCCCTGGTGGGTGGTCGAGGCGGTCGACAAGAAGCGCGCACGCCTCAACTGCATCAGCCATCTGCTCAATCAGATCCCCTATGGCCAAGTCGAGCATCCGCCGGTGATCCTGCCCGACCGCGAGCGCCATGAAGACTATGTGCGCCATCCCGTGCCGTCGGAAATGTACGTGCCGAAGACGTACTGAGAGGTTGGGGGCGGGTCTTCGGACCCGCCTTTTCCTGCGGCCGAGGATGCCTGCTTGCCCGACCGGTTCGAAGATCGGCGCGCTCGTCTGTTCTCATCTCTTTTCGGCATGATCTCATCATTTGAAGCGCGGCTGGTTTTGGCTTAGGCCTGTGAACCCAAACAGGTACAAGGGAGCCGCCCGATGTCGCTCGTCGATCATGTCAAATCCACCCTGACGGAAATCGCCAAGGACGGTTTGTGGAAGAGCGAGCGCGAGATTGCGGGCCCGCAACGCGCCCGCATCGAAGTGGCCGCCGAGGCCGGCCGGCGGCCGATGCTCAATCTGTGCGCCAACAATTATCTGGGCCTGGCCGACAATCCCGAGATCATCGCCACCGCCAAACAGGCCATGGACGGCCATGGTTTCGGCATGGCCTCGGTGCGATTCATCTGCGGAACGCAGACCCTGCACCGCGAACTCGAGCGCACCATCGCCCGCTATCTCAACAAGGATGATGCTATACTCTTCGCCGCCTGTTTCGACGCCAATGGCGGGGTGTTCGAGCCCCTGCTCGGCGCCGAGGACGCCATCATCTCCGACAGCCTGAACCATGCCTCGATCATCGACGGCGTGCGCCTGTGCAAGGCCAAGCGCTATCGCTTCGCCAATGGCGACATGAACGATCTCGAGGTGCAGTTGCAGGCGGCCAAGGTGGACAATGCCCGCCACATCATCATCGCCACCGACGGCGTGTTTTCCATGGACGGCTATCTCGCCGACCTGAAGACGCTCACGGATCTTGCCGGGCGCTACGGGGCGAATGTGATGGTGGATGATTGCCACGCCACCGGCTTCATCGGTCCCGAGGGACGCGGCACGCCCGCTCGCGCCGGGGTGGAGGACAAGGTCGATATCCTCACCGGCACGCTGGGCAAGGCCTTGGGTGGCGCGATGGGTGGCTATGTCGCCGCCAGCCAGCCGATCATCGATCTCCTGCGTCAGCGTGCACGTCCCTATCTTTTCTCCAATTCTTTGGCCCCGCCGGTCGCGGCCGGCTCGATGAAGGCGATCGAGTTGGCTCAGGCGGGCGATGACTTGCGCGAAAAACTGTTCGCCAACACCAGGCGTTTCCGGGCCGGATTGGAAAAAGCAGGCTTCGAACTTCTGCAGGGTGAGACGCCGATCATTCCGGTGATGCTGCATGATGCGCGGCGCGCCCAGGAGATGGCTCGGGCGCTCGACGAGCGCGGCGTCTATGTCGCCGGGTTCTTCTTCCCGGTGGTGCCGAAGGGCAGGGCGCGCATCCGCACCCAGATGTCGGCCGGGCTGACGGAAGCTGACATTGATTTTGCCATCGACGCCTTCACCGATGCCGGCAAGGCTTTGGGCGTGATCTGATCTTTTTGCGTGATTGGCTTTGCAGGATGTAGTATTGTAACTACATATCCTGCGGAGGTCTCCGATGAAGCACATGAGCAGCCGGGAGTTCAATCACGACATCGGCAAAGCCAAGCGCGCCGCGGAGGAAGGCCCGCTCGTGATCACCGATCGCGGCAAGCCGGCCTTCGTGTTGCTTAAGCATGAGGAATATCAGCGCCTTGTCGGGGAAGAGCCAAGCATCGTGGATTTGCTCCGCCAGGACGAACCGGAAGCGGATTTCGATTTCGAGCCGCCGCGCTTGCGTGAGATCGTGCGCAGGGAGACGGTATTCGACTGATGTTCCTGCTGGATACCCATGTCCTCTCCGAGTTGCGTCGTCCTCGTCTTGCCGCGCCAAAGCTTCTCGAATGGGCTTACGCCACCGCCAGATCGAGACAATTCATCTCTGCAGTCACTTTGATGGAACTCGAAATTGGCGTGTTGTCGATCGAGCGGCGTGATCCCGCGCAAGGCGGAATTCTTCGTAACTGGTTGGTTGGCAAAGTCGAGCCCAGTTATGATGGCCGGATTTTACAGTTTGGATCTCGGACCGCGCAGATATGTGCGCGCCTGCATGTCCCGGACCGGCGTCCCGAACGGGATGCGATGATTGCGGCTACGGCCTTGGAGCATGGCCTGACCATGGTCACCCGAAATGTCGCCGATTTTAGCCCCCTCGGCGTTCCTGTCTTCAACCCCTGGCAAGCCTGAAGGCCTCCCAAGAAAGCCCTGACAGATGAAAGCCCTCGTCAAATCCAAGCCCGAACCCGGCCTTTGGTTTTCGGACAATGAGCCGATGCCTGAACTCGGTCCCAACGATGTCCTAGTGAAGGTGCGGAAAACCGGCATCTGCGGCACCGACATCCACATCTACAAATGGGACGCCTGGGCCCAGAAGACGGTGCCGGTACCGATGATCGTCGGTCATGAATATGCCGGCGAGATCGTCGAGATCGGCTCGGCCGTGCACAGCCTCAAGATCGGCGAGCGGGTGTCCGGCGAAGGCCATGTCATCGGCATGAAGAGCCGGGCGACGCGGGCAGGGCGCTTCCACCTCGATCCCGACACCCGCGGCATCGGCGTCAACATGCCCGGCGCCTTCGCCGAATATGTGAAGGTACCGGCCTTCAACATCGTGCCGCTGCCCGATGAGGTCGACGACGAACTCGGCGCCATCCTCGATCCGCTCGGCAACGCGGTGCATACGGCGCTGTCCTTCGACCTCGTCGGCGAGGACGTGCTGATCACCGGCGCCGGCCCAATCGGTATCATGGCCGGGGCCGTCGCCCGCCATGCCGGCGCGCGCCATGTCGTGATCACCGACATCAATCCTGTCCGCCTCGACCTTGCTGCCAAGGTGGCCGATGTCGTGCCGGTCAACGTCGCCAAGGAAGATCTGCGCGACGTGATGACCCGCCTGAGGATGAAGGAAGGCTTCGATGTCGGCCTGGAGATGAGCGGCGCACCGGCGGCTTTCCAGCAGATGCTCGACGTCATGCTGATGGGCTCCAAGATCGCCATGCTTGGCATTCCCGCCACGCCCTTCGCCGTCGACTGGAACAAGATCGTCTTCAAGATGCTGACCATCAAGGGCATCTATGGCCGCGAGATGTTCGAAACCTGGCACAAGATGCTGGCCATGCTGCAGAGCGGGCTCAATATCCGCCCGGTGATCACCCACCGCCTGGCCGTCGCCGACTATCTCGAGGGCTTCGAGACGATGGCGCGCGGCGAGTGCGGCAAGATCGTGCTTGACTGGAATGCCTGAAGGGCAGGGGTGGCCGATTGCGTCTCGGCGAGGACGATCCATGAGGTCCGTGCATCATGGGTCGTTGACAGGTTGAGGCACTAATCTATCATTCGTCGTACCATTGCAGCGAAAGATCGGCCGCTGCAGTGACGAAAATTGAGGTACGTAACTCATTAAATCGGGAGGCACTATGGGATTGTTTCAAAAACTGTGTCTGGCGAGCGCCTTGGTCGCGGGCGTTCTGGTGACACCGGCCTTGGCACAGGACAAGGGCACCGTCGGCATCGCCATGCCGGACAAGACGGTCGAGCGCTGGATCGACGACGGCAAGAATGTCGTCAAGCAGTTGGAAGCCAAGGGGTATGGCGCCGACTTGCAATATGCCAATGGCGATATTCCCGGCCAGCTCGCCCAGATCGAGAACATGCTCACCAAGGGCGACAAGGTGCTGGTGATCGCGGCGATCGACGGCACCACGCTGGCCGATGCTCTCAAGGCCGCCGCCGCCAAGGGCGTCAAGGTCATCGCCTATGACCGCCTGATCCGCAATTCGGAGAATGTCGACTATTACGCCACCTTCGACAATTTCCAGGTCGGCGTGCTACAGGCCCAGTCGCTCGAGACCGCCCTCGGCCTCAAGGACGGCAAGGGACCCTTCAACATCGAGCTGTTCGGCGGCTCGCCGGACGACAACAACGCCTTCTTCTTCTACAACGGCGCCCTGTCCGTTCTTCAGCCTTATCTCGACAGCGGCAAGCTGGTGGTGCAGTCCAAGCAGATGGGCATGGACAAGGTCGGTACGCTGAACTGGGACGGCTCGCTCGCCCAGTCGCGCATGGATAACCTTCTCTCCGCCTTCTACACCGACAAGAAGGTCGACGCGGTGCTCTCGCCGAACGACACCCTGGCCCACGGCATCGTCGCCTCGCTGAAGGCGGCCGGCTATGGCTCGGGCGACAAGCCCATCCCCTTCATCTCCGGCCAGGATGCGGAAGTCGCATCCGTCAAGGCGATCATCGCCGGTGACCAATATTCCACCGTCTTCAAGGATACCCGCGACCTGGCTAAGGTGTCGGTCGGTATGGTCGATGCCGTGCTCTCCGGCGGCAAGCCCGAGATCAACGATACCAAGAGCTACGACAACGGCAAGAAGGTGGTGCCGACCTATCTGCTCAAGCCCGTCCTGGTCACCAAGGACAACTGGAAGCAGGTGCTGGTCGACAGCGGCTACTATAAGGAAGATCAGTTGAAGTAGGGGCTCGGGACGTCGAGCGGTAACCCGCGACCGCAACGCCGGCCGTTCCCCTGACCGGATTGACATGCGATGACGAGAGGCGTCACCGTCGCTCTTATGGGCCGGTGGCGCATCATCTGTTTGCTAATTGTATTACCAATTGACAAGCATCGGAAAGCTCTTATGAATTCTGAGCCTCGCGGGAAGAAACACCCCTTGGCGGCACGGTTCTGGACGCATTCGGCTGTGCCCCGGGGGTGAGAAGAGGCTCCATTGGAGCCGCTTCGATTCCTGTCGTCGGCTGAGGGGCTATTTCTAGACCCGGTTCGTCCCGGACCGGGAAAACGTCAACTTGGGAGAGAGACGTGAAACTATTCAAATCCTTGCTTTTGGCTGCTGCCTTCGGTGCGATCACCCTCGCATCGCCGGCCCTTGCCCAGGATAAGGGGCCTGTTGGCATCGCCATGCCGACCAAGACTTCGGAGCGCTGGATCGACGACGGCAACAATGTCGTCAAGCAGCTCCAGGCCAAGGGCTATGCCACCGACCTGCAATATGCCGACGACGATATCCCCAACCAGCTCGCCCAGATCGAGAACATGCTGACCAAGGGCGACAAGGTCCTGGTGATCGCCTCGATCGACGGCACCACGCTCGCCGACGTGCTCAAGGAGGCTGCGGCCAAGGGCGTCAAGGTCATCGCCTATGACCGCCTGATCCGCAATTCGGAGAATGTCGACTACTACGCCACCTTCGACAATTTCCAGGTCGGCGTGCTGCAGGCCCAGTCGCTGGAGAGCGGCCTCGGCCTCAAGGACGGCAAGGGCCCCTTCAACATCGAGCTGTTCGGCGGCTCGCCCGACGACAACAACGCCTTCTTCTTCTACAACGGCGCGATGTCGGTGCTGCAGCCTTACATCGACAGCGGCAAGCTGGTCGTGCAGTCCAAGCAGGCAGGCATGGACAAGGTCGGTACGCTGCGCTGGGACGGTTCGCTCGCCCAGTCGCGCATGGATAACCTTCTCTCCGCTTTCTACACCGACAAGAAGGTCGACGCGGTATTGTCTCCCTATGATGGCCTGTCGCGCGGCATCATCGCTTCGCTGAAGGCCGCCGGCTACGGCTCGGGCGACAAGCCCATGCCCTTCATCTCGGGCCAGGATGCCGAAGTCGCATCCGTCAAGGCGATCATCGCCGGCGACCAGTACTCGACGATCTACAAGGATACGCGCCAGCTCGCCAAGGTCTCGGTCGACATGGTCGATGCCGTGCTCTCCGGCGGCAAGCCCGAGATCAACGACACCAAGAGCTACGACAACGGCAAGAAGGTGGTGCCGACCTATCTGCTCAAGCCCGTCCTGGTCACCAAGGACAACTGGAAGCAGGTGCTGGTCGATGGTGGCTACTACAAGGAAGACCAGCTGAAATAAGTGGTCGTCCTTAAAACCATGTTAGGGTATCGGGCGGCTGGCACCACGGTGCCGGCCGCCCTTTTCACAGGTCATCCACTATGACAGCCATCCTGGAAATGCGGGGCATCACCAAGACCTTTCCGGGGGTCAAGGCGCTCAGCAACGTCAACCTCACGGTCAACGAGGGCGAAATTCACGGCGTGGTCGGCGAGAATGGCGCCGGCAAATCAACCCTGATGAAGGTGCTGAGTGGGGTCTATCCCCACGGCTCCTACGAAGGGGAGATTCGCTTCCGCGGCAAGGAATGCCACTTCAAGGATATCCGCCAGTCTGAAGAGCTCGGCATCATCATCATCCATCAGGAACTTGCCCTGGTGCCGCTGCTCTCCATCGCCGAGAACATCTTCCTCGGCAACGAGCAGGCCACCGGTGGACTGATCGATTGGCCCCTGACCTATGGCAAGACCCGCAAGGTGCTGGATAAGGTCGGGCTGAGGGAATCGCCGGACACGCTCATCACCAATATCGGCGTGGGCAAGCAGCAGCTCGTCGAGATCGCCAAGGCCTTGTCGAAGGACGTCAAGCTGCTGATCCTCGACGAGCCGACGGCCAGTCTTAACGAAAGCGACAGCGATGCCCTGCTTGACCTCCTGCTGGAGTTCAAGCGCCAGGGCATTTCCTCGATCCTGATCTCGCACAAGCTCAACGAGATCTCCAAGGTCTGCGACGAGATCACGGTGATCCGCGACGGTGCCTCGATCGAGACCCTCGACTGCCGCAACGAGGCGATCAGCGAAGACCGCATCATCAAGGGCATGGTCGGGCGCGAAATGGCGGACCGCTATCCCAGCCGCGAGCCCAAGATCGGCGAGCCGGTGCTGGAGATCAAGGACTGGGTGGTGCACCACCACGAGCATTCCGATCGCCAGGTGGTCAAGGGCGTGAACTTCACCGTGCGCAAGGGCGAGGTCGTCGGCATCTCCGGCCTGATGGGCGCCGGGCGGACGGAGCTCGCCATGAGCATCTTCGGCCAGTCCTACGGCCAGCGCATCAGCGGCCAGGCCCTGATGCACGGCAAGCCGGTGGATCTGTCCACCATCCACAAGGCGCTGGCCAACGGCCTGGCCTATGTCACGGAGGACCGTAAGCAGCTCGGCCTCGTCCTCGAAGAGGACATCATCAAGAACATCACGCTCAGCAACCTCGAGGGGGTGTCGAAGAATTCCATCATCGACGACATCAAGGAATTGCGGGTGGCCAACGACTACCGGCGCAAGCTGAACATCCGCTCTCCCAACGTCTTCCAGAAGACGGTGAACCTGTCGGGCGGCAATCAGCAGAAGGTGGTGCTCTCCAAATGGCTGTTCTCCAATCCTGAACTGCTGATGCTCGACGAGCCGACGCGCGGGATCGATGTCGGTGCGAAATACGAAATCTACAGCATCATCAACGAGATGGTGAATGAAGGTAAAGCCGTGCTGATGATTTCCTCCGAGATGCCGGAACTGCTCGGCATGTGCGATCGCATCTATGTGATGAATGCAGGTCGCTTCGTAGGCGAATTCCCCGGGGCCGAGGCCACCCAAGAAAAGATCATGCGCGCCATCATGCGTGCGGAAGGGCATTGACGATGACGACAAACACTGTGGAAGCTCAAGGCTCATCGCCCAAGAAATCCATCCTTGAATATATCAGCGGCAACATCCGCGACTATGGCCTGCTGATCTCGCTGATCGTCATCGTCGGCTTCTTCCAATATATGACGGAAGGGCGGATGCTGGCGCCCTCCAACATCAACAACATTCCCAACCAGAACGGCTATGTCATCGTCATGGCGCTCGGCATGCTGCTGGTGATCGTGGCCGGCCATATCGACCTGTCGGTCGGCTCGGTCTGCGCCTTCACCGGCGCCGTCGCCGCGACCCTGATGGTGAAGCTGGGCTGGCATTGGGCACCGGCGGCGGTCGCCACCCTGGTGGTCGGGGCGCTCATCGGCGGCATCCAGGGCTATTTCATCGCCTATCTGCGCATTCCCTCCTTCATCGTCACCCTGGCGGGCATGCTGGTGTTTCGAGGGCTGACCTATCGCCTGCTTGGCAATACCAATGTCGGTCCGCTACCGGCCGAGTTCAACCAGCTCAGTGCCGGCTGGATTCCCGATCCGTTCGCATCCCCGGGCTTCTTTACCACCACCTTCGCCCTTGGCCTGATCGCCGCTGCGCTGTTCATCCTGGTGAACATCAAGGGCCGGATGACGCGGCTCAAGCACGGCGTGGAGGAAGAGCCGATGGCGATCTTCATCGGCCGCAACATCCTGATGGCGGTCGCTACCGTCTATGTCGGCTATCTCCTCGCCATGTATCGTGGCCTGCCGATGGTGCTGATCATCCTGCTGGCGCTGACGCTGCTCTATGTCTTCGTCACCACCCGCACCGTGGTCGGCCGGCGCATCTATGCCCTCGGCGGCAACGAGAAGGCAGCCAAGCTCTCGGGCATCAACACCGATCGCCTCATCCTGTTGACCTTCGTCAATATGGGCGCGCTGGCGGCGCTGGCCGGGCTCATCGTCACCTCGCGCTTCGGCGGCATGGCGACACCCAAGGCCGGCGACGGCTATGAGCTCGACGTCATCGCAGCCTGCTTCATCGGCGGCGCTTCGGCTTCGGGGGGCGTCGGCAAGATCACTGGCGCGGTGATCGGCGCCCTGCTGATGGGCGTGATGAATGTCGGCATGTCGATCCTCGGTCTCGGCATCGACGACCAGAAATGGATCAAGGGCCTGGTGCTGCTCTTCGCCGTCTGCCTCGACGTCTACTACAAGAAGAAGCGCTGACAGACGGGACGTCGATCACGCATGCCGGCCTTCGGGCCGGCATTTGCGTTGTGGCGTCTCGATTGCATGCCCCGATTATACTTGGCGATTGCCGCTGCCTGGCCTTAAAACGCCTGCCACTCTCGGGAGCGGTCATGGAGCGAATCGTCAAGGCATTCTTCAATTCGGCAGCGGGTCTTGCCCATGCCGTCCGCTATGAATTGGCGGTGCGCCAGGAGGTCATCGTCCTGCTCGTCGCGGTGCCGGCGAGCTTCTTGGTTACCGAGAGCTGGTGGAAGCGCCTTGCCCTGATCGGCGTCATCCTGCTGGTACTGATGGTGGAACTGCTCAACACGGCCATCGAAGCGCTGTCGGACCATGTCACGCCCGACCGTCATCCCCATATCCGCATCGTCAAGGATCTCGGTTCGGCAGCGGTGTTCACGGCGCTCACCTTGGCGGGGCTGACCTGGCTTCTCGCGCTGGCCGAAAGGCTGGTGTAAGGATGGCGGATCATTCTTGTCCGCCTTTGAAGAGACCATGAGCACCGATATTCTGCGCATTGCCGTTGCCCAGCTCAAACCAACGCTCGGCGACATCGCCGGCAATCTCGCCAAGGCGCGCGCGGCGCGGGCCAGCGCGCGGGAGCAGGGCGCCGATCTCGTGCTGTTCACCGAACTTTTCCTCTGCGGCTATCTGCCCGAGGATCTGGTACTCAAGCCCGCTTTCCAGGATGCCTGCCGCGCCGCGCTGGAGGACTTCGCCCGCGATACGGCCGATGGCGGACCGGCGGCGCTGGTCGGCCTGCCCTGGCGCGAGAAGGACAAGCTGCACAACGCGGTAGCGCTGGTGGACAAGGGAATCGTCGCTGCCGTCCGCTTCAAGAACGATCTGCCCAATTACGGCGTGTTCGACGAAAAGCGCGTGTTCCAGCCGGGGCCCTTGCCGGGGCCGATCGCCTTTCGCGGTGTGCGCCTGGGCGTGCCGATCTGCGAGGATATCTGGGGCCATGACGTGGTCGAGTGCCTGGCCGAAACGGGCGCCGAAATCCTGCTTGTGCCCAATGGTTCGCCCTATCATCGCGACAAGTCCGACATCCGGCTCAATGTCGCGGTGGCACGCGTTACCGAATCCGGCCTGCCCATGCTCTACGCCAATGAGGTTGGCGGCCAGGACGAGGTGATCTTTGACGGCGCCTCCTTCGCCCTCAATGCCGATCATCGCCTGGCGGTGCAACTGCCGGCCTTCCGGGAGGCGATCGTCACAACGACCTGGCGGCGCGGGGCGCAGGGCTGGGCCTGCGAACCGGGCGTGGTCGAGCCGGTGGAGGAGGGCGAGGAAGCCGATTACCAGGCCTGCGTCCTGGGCCTGCGCGACTATGTCGACAAGAATGGCTTTCCCGGCGTGGTGCTCGGCCTGTCCGGCGGTGTCGATTCGGCCCTGGTGGCGGCCATGGCGGTGGATGCGCTCGGACCGGAGCGGGTGCATTGCGTGATGCTGCCCTATCGCTACACCTCCAAGGAATCCCTGAAGGATGCCTTGGAATGCGCTACGGCGCTGGGTGTGCGCTATGACGTCGTACCGATCGAGGCCCCGGTGAGCGGGCTGGAGAGCGTGCTCGAGCCGCTGTTCGCCGGCCAACCCCGCGGCATCGCCGAGGAGAACATGCAAAGCCGCACCCGTGGCACCATCCTGATGTCGATCTCCAACAAGTTCGGCGCCATGGTGGTGACCACCGGCAACAAGTCGGAGATGTCGGTCGGCTATTGCACGCTCTATGGCGACATGAATGGCGGCTTCAACCCGATCAAGGATCTCTACAAGACCGAGGTCTATCGCCTGTGCGAGCTGCGCAATCGCTGGAAACCGGTGGATGCCAAGGGGCCGGCGGGTGTGGTGATTCCGCGAAACATCCTGACCAAGGCTCCATCTGCCGAATTGCGCGAGAACCAGAAGGACCAGGATTCGCTGCCACCCTATGACGTGCTCGACGACATCCTGCGCTGCCTGGTCGAAAGCGAGATGCGGGTCAGCGAGATCGTGGCGCGCGGCCATGACGAGGAGACCGTGCGCAAGGTCGAGCGCCTGCTCTATCTGGCCGAATACAAGCGCCGCCAGGCCGCCCCCGGCGTGAAGGTGACGGAGAAGAATTTCGGCCGTGATCGCCGTTATCCGATCACCAACCGGTTCCGGGACGGCAACAAGGCTGCCTTCGTGCCGGATGCTGCGCTCTATCGCGTCTCCACCACTGCGAGCGCGGACGCCGTCGATTTCTGAGCCGCCGGGTTGTCTACTCGCGCCTCCGCCTGGGCCGTCTCGATGAGCCAGCGCCGGACCGCGTCCGTGGGTTCGGGATGGCGCTGCCGGCGCGGCAGCACCACGTAGAAATCATGGCCGCCGGACATTACGGTCGCCACAGGCTGGATGAGCCGGCCGGTGGCGAGATCGCCGGCGACCAGGAAACGGCTGGCGAGCGCGATGCCCTGGCCGGCGGCCGCCGCCTCGATTGCCAGTCCCGTCTGGTTGAAGCGCATCCGTCGCGGCTCGACGAGCGGCTTCAGCCCCAGCGCCCGCTCGAGAAACTCCGGCCACAGATTATGGGTGTCGTGCAGAAGCGTGTAGCTCAAGATCTCGGCCGGTTCGATGCCGTTCGAGCCGGCCGGCAGCAAGGCGGGGGCGCAGACGGCGATGACGTGCTGCGGAAACAGGCGCTCCACTACAAGGCCCGGCCCGAAGGGCAGGCGACCCTGGCGTACCGCGATGTCGACACCGTCGCTCTGGAAATTCGACAGGCTTTCATTAGCGAGAATGCGCAGGTCGACGAGCGGATGCTCGGCCACGAAGTGAGGCAGTCTCGGGATCAGCCATTTGGTGGCGAAGCTCGGCGTGACGCTGATCGTCAGCCGGGCAGGCTCGGGCCGCAGGCCCAATGTCGCGTCGGCGATGAGTTCGAAGGCTCGGCGGACAGGAGGCAGGTAGCCGTGCCCGGCATGAGTGAGCGTAAGCCCGCGCGGCAGCCGCTCGAACAGCTTGACGCCAAGATCGGCCTCCAGCCCTCTGATATGCTGGGCGACGGCGCCCTGGGTCACGTTGAGCTCCTCGGCGGCGAGGCGGAAGTTCAGATGGCGTGCGGCGGCTTCGAAGGCACGCAGGGCCTTGAGCGGAGGAAGGCGGGGCAGGGCGTCCGGCATGCAGTAGTTTTTCTACAGGATGAGAGCAGCTATTCTGGCTCGAATGGGAGCTGGATTGCCAGTATATCAGGTGCATGGTCCCTTTGTCGCGGCCTCCCGCCGCTCCGGGGCATGGAAGGATGATTCCGATGGCAGCAGAAAAAGTAGCGATCGTCACGGCCGGGGGCAGTGGCATGGGAGCGGCGGCCGCCAGGCGCTTGGCCAAGGATGGCTATAGGGTTGCCATTCTCTCCTCCTCCGGCAAGGGCGAGGCCATCGCCCGGGAATTGGGGGGCCTCGGCGTCACCGGTTCCAACCAGTCCAATGAGGACCTGCAGCGCCTCACTGACCTGACGCTCGAACGCTGGGGGCGTGTCGATGTGCTGGTCAACAGCGCAGGCCATGGTCCGCGCGCGCCGCTTCTGGAGATCACCGACGAGCAATGGCACACGGGGCTCGACGTCTATCTGATGAATGTGATCCGTGCGACCCGCGTGGTGGCACCGGCGATGATCCGTCAGAAGAGCGGCGCCATCATCAATATCTCGACGGCCTGGGCCTTCGAGCCGACGGCGATGTTCCCGACCTCGGCGGTCTTCCGCGCCGGGCTTGCCGCCTACACCAAGCTCTTCGCCGATCAGCATGCCGCCGACAATGTGCGCATGAACAATGTGCTGCCGGGCTGGATCGACAGCCTGCCGGCCACCGAGGAGCGCCGCGACAGCGTGCCGATGGGGCGCTACGGCACCAGCGAGGAGATCGCCGCCACCATCGCCTTCCTCGCCTCGGAGGGCGCCGGCTACATCACGGGCCAGAACATCCGGGTCGACGGCGGGCTGATGCGCTCGCTCTGACAGAACATGGTCGGAGTGCCGATTCCCGGGTAGGCGGACGTCTTGTCCGCGCACCCGGAAGGACGTCGTGCTCTCAGAGGGCCCAGCCGACCTTCAGGCCTTCCAGCACGGCTTCCTCGGCCGTGCGGGGCGTCAGGCAGTCGCCGATGCTGTGGATCTCCGCCACCAGGCCCTCCAGCTCGGCTTCCAGAGCATTGACGGCCTCATGGCCCAGCGAGGTCACCAGCGTGTCGATGCCGTCGATGATGATCGGCTCGCGCCCGGTGACATGGGCGAGATAGACGGTCTGGCCGTCGACGCCGTAGAGATCGGCATAGGGGATGACCTCGATGCCGAGATCGTGCAGCACGCCGGCCCAATGGTCGCGGACATAGGCCTGGATACGCTGGCCCGGCATGTAGCCATTGACGGCGAGGCGGACCTTGCAGCCCGCCCGCGCCAGCTTCTCGGCGACGCCCATGCCGATCCAATCACAGCGCCAGTCCGCCACCAGGACGGAACTGCCGACATTGGCCTCGTCACGGAGTACTTGCCAGGCGTCGACGACATGGGCGGTCTCGGCACCGGGCAGTTCGGGATGGCGGGGCGTGGCACCGGTCGCGATGATGACCACGTCCGGCCGTTCGCGCTCGACCAGAGCACGGTCGACCCTGGTGTTCCTCACCACGGTGACGCCGGCGAGCTCCGCCTCACGGGTGAGGTTGGTGACGATGCCGCCGAATTCCATGCGTCGCGGCAGCAATTGCGCCAGCAGGGCCTGTCCGCCGAGCCGGCCCGAGGCTTCGTAGAGCGTGACGTCATGGCCGCGCGAGGCGGCGATGCTGGCGGCTTTCATGCCGGCCGGACCACCGCCCGCCACCAACACTTTCTTCGCAGCGCCGGCGGGCAGCACCTTGCCGTAGCGCAGCTCGCGCCCGGTCTCGGGGTGCTGGATGCAGGAGATGGGCACGCCGAGCTGGAAATGGCCGATGCAGGCCTGGTTGCAGGCGATGCAGGCGCGGATGTCGTCGAAGCGGCCCTGCTCGGCCTTGGCGGGCATATCGGGGTCGCAGATCAGCGCGCGCGTCATGCCGACCATGTCGGCCTCGCCCTTGGCGATCAGTTGCTCGGCATCCTGGGGCTGGTTGACGCGCCCGGCATAGAAGACGGGGGTCTTTACCTTGCGCTTCACCGCTGCCGCCGATGGCGCGCCATAGGCACTGGAGAAGGCCATGGCGGGGGCGATGTGCACGGCACCGCCAAAGCTGGCGGAGGATCCGACCGTCAGGTTGAAATAATCGAAGCTTCCGTCGAGGGCGGTGAGCACCTCCGCCACTTCCTCGGGCGTGAGGCCGTTGAGGTCACTGTCCTCGGATGAGAAGCGCAGGCCGACCACGAAATCCGGCCCCGTCCTGGCACGGATGGCGGCAAGGCTCTCGCGGATGAAGCGCAGGCGGTTGTCCAGCGAGCCGCCATAGGCATCCTCGCGTACATTCACGCGCGGATTGACGAATTGCGAGGGCAAATAGCCGTGGCTGCCGACGATCTCCACCCCGTCGATCCCGGCCTGTTCGAGCCGACGGGCAGCCTCGCCATAGCCCTCGACGATCTCGCCGATCATCGTTGTGCTCATGGCGCGCGGCATGACGTGGAAGCGCTGGTTGGGCACGGCGGAGGGCGCGTAGGCAACGGGGGCGGTGCCTTCGGCCGTCTCCATGATCTCGCGGCCGGGATGGAAGAGCTGGCCGAACACGGCCGCACCTTCGGCGTGGCAGACCTCGGCAAGGCGCCGGTAACCGGGGATGCAGTCGTCGCTGGTCGCCATCAGGAGGTGGGAGGTGTAGCGCGCCGTCTCGTGCACGCCGGCAACCTGCAGCACGATCAATCCGACGCCGCCCTGGGCGCGCGCCTGCTGATAGGCGATCAACGCGTCATTGGGCACGAAGGCCGTGGGCAGGGTGGTGTCATGCCCGGTGGACATGATGCGGTTCTTGATGCGCAGATTGCGGATCGTGAACGGCGAATAGAGGTGGGGGAGGGCGGCGGACTGGCTCACGGGGCCTCGCAGAAGCTGGACCCGTACTGGGTGCACGGGACCGATCCCGCAATCAACATGGCCGATTGTCGCGACGAGCATGGCTCGGCGCTGGTGAGGCATATCCCGGGCGCCCGCGCACCCGGGGATAGCTGCGGGGCGTCTCAGAGATTGAAGTCGAAGCGATAGCTGGCCGATACGCCGATCGTGAACTGGTTCGGGGAGCCGCGCTCCTTGACCAGGCTCGATTTGGAAGCGGGACCGGTGAGACGGCTATATTCGGCAAAGGCGCTGGTTGTGATCTTGTCCGTGGTCTTCCAGGTGAGCGCGCCGCCGACGCCAACCGATTTCAGGCCACCGCCGGGCGAATAGGGGCTAAGGCCCGAAGCGAGCGATTCCTGCAGGTTCACGCCGTAATAGGCGTCGAAATAGCTGCGTGTAGCCAGGGAGACCCGGGGCCCGCCGGAAATACGCCAATCCGGTGCGATATCATAGAAGGCGTCTGCGGCGATATCGGCGACCAGGCCGTGATGCGAACGGATGCCATGCCGCAATTCGGCCCGCAGACGCAGCCACTCGGTCGGATAGATATCGGCGAAGATGCCGAGTTCGCCGCCCCAGCGTACCGGCTTGAGGCCCTTGAGATCATCGTCGGTGGAGCCGTCGCGCTCGAACAGGATCTTGCCGACCGGGCCGATGCGCAGGAAACCATTGTCGAGGAGGCCCAGGCCCGGATTGTCGTTGCGCGAGGTGAAGGCCGGGCCCTTGCCCTGGCGCGACAGCGAGACGATGGGCGAGGGCAGGAAGCTGAAATCCTTGGCGCCTTCATATTTGGGGCCCATGGCGGCTGTGGCGCCGAGCTCCAGCGACCAGCCGCCGGCGATGTAGTTGTCCCAGAATCCCGTCGGCGTATAGGAAGAGGACTGGGCCAGCGCCGGCGTCGCCAGAACGGCAAGAACTCCTGCCGCAACGGCAGTCTTCAGGGAGGTACGCAACATCACTTTATTCCCATTTCCGGTCGCGGCAGGAACGGCCGCGAACCTGGCCGCACAATGCCTTCGAGGTGACAACAAACAATGAAGGATGGCACGAATAATCAACGAATTCCCTAACGTCATGTTTTGGATGCCGAGGGCATCGTCAGTTTCGTGATGCCTATTTTGGCGGCATTCACTGAGTGGCGATGATCAGCCGGGAAAGGAGTCTATGAGCCGGCTGCGATTGATTATCGTCTCCCTTATAAACACGATGGCGATTTTGTGGCCAGCAAAAATGGCAGGAGCCTGTTCATAATCTCTCCTTCAAAAGGCAGGAGACGCGGTATAGGACAGGCCATAATTCCAATTTCGAAAGCCCATCATGCCGCCCGTCGTCCGCTTTGCGCCATCCCCCACCGGCTATATCCATATCGGCAATATCCGCACCGCTTTGCTGAACTGGTGCGTGGCCAAGCGTGCGGACGGGCGCTTTATCCTGCGCTATGACGACACCGACACCGCCCGTTCGCGCCAGGAATATGCCGACGCCATCGCGGTGGACCTCGCCTGGCTCGGCATGGTGCCGGACGTGCAGGCACGACAGTCCGAGCGCATGGCGCTCTATGATGCCGCCGCCGCCCGCCTGCGCGAGGCCGGCCGGCTCTATCCCTGCTACGAGACCGAGGAGGAGCTGGAACGCCGGCGCACTTTGCAAAAGGCCCGCGGCCTGCCACCGGTCTATGACCGGGCGGCCCTGCGCCTGACGGCCGAGCAGAAGGCGGCCCTGGAGGCCGAGGGGCGGCGTCCGCATTGGCGCTTCCTGCTCAACCACCGCATCGTCGAGTGGCAGGACGGCGTGCGCGGGCCCGCCCATGTCGACACCGTCTCGCTTTCCGATCCGGTACTGATCCGGGCCGATGGCGGCTATCTCTACACACTGCCGTCGGTGGTCGACGACATCGACCTCGGCGTCACCCACATCATTCGCGGCGAAGATCACGTCACCAATACCGCCGTGCAGATCGAGATCTTCGAGGCTCTGGGCGGTACCGTGCCGGCTTTCGCCCACCACAACCTGCTCACCACGGTGAGCGGCGAGGGGCTGTCCAAGCGCAGCGGCGCGCTGTCGATCGGCTCGCTGCGTGAGGCCGGCTTCGAGCCGATGGCGGTAGCGAGCCTGGCGGTGCTGACCGGCACGGCCGAGGCTGTGCGTCCGATCGCGTCGCTGCAGGAGCTCGCCGCACTGGTTGATCTTTCGCGCATCTCGCGTGCACCGGCGCGCTTCGATCCGGCCGAGATCGAGACGCTCAATGCCAAGTTGCTGCACGAGACAGCCTTTGCGGATGTTTCCCAGCGGCTCACGGCTCTCGGCATCGAGGGCGGTGAGGATTTCTGGCTCGCCGTGCGCTCCAATCTCGTCAGGCTGGCCGATGCGAAATTATGGTGGGAGGTGGTGACGGGGCCGGTCGCCGCAAGCGAACGGGATCGGGAGTTCCTCGGCCGCGCCGCAGGGCTGCTGCCCAGCGAGCCCTGGGACGAGAACACCTGGGGCGCCTGGACGCAGGCCGTGAAGGAGGCCACAGGCGCCAAGGGCAAGGCCTTGTTCATGCCGCTGCGCCAGGCGCTGACCGGGCTCGACCATGGTCCCGAACTCAAGGCGCTGCTGCCCTTGATCGGCCGCGAACAGGCGTTGGCACGGCTGGCAGGCTGAGGCTGGAGTGTCGGCCTCCGGGTCGATATTGGATTGGGGATTTATGAGGAGCGTCGACCGGCAGGTCGAGACTCCACCCTGGCGCCCGGCTCGACGCCTTCCCATATGGGGCCCGATGAGGAGACCCCGCATGCTGCGTAGAATATGCTTCGGCTTTGCCGTGATCGGACTTGCCCTGCTGGCTCCCGCCGCTGCCCAGGCCCAGGAGCCCGACCTAATCTTCCGCAAGTCGACGGTATGGAAATTCCTGACCCCGGATGACAAGCTTGCGGTCTACGGCATCGACGATCCCGATGTCGAAGGGGTCGCCTGCCACTTCACCGTGCCGGAGAAGGGCGGTCTCAAGGGCATGTTCGGGGTGGCCGAGGAGGTGTCGGACGTCTCGCTGGCCTGCCGGCAGGTCGGGCCGATCAAGTTCAAGGAAAAATTCGAGCAGGGGGCCCTGGTCTACCGCCAGTCTCGCTCGCTGTTCTTCAAGAAGATGCAGGTTGTGCGCGGCTGCGACGCCAAGCGCAATGTGCTGGTCTATCTGGTCTACACCGACAAGCTGATCGAGGGCTCTCCGAAGAACTCGACCTCGTCGGTACCGGTGATGCCCTGGGCCGGGGAGCCGCCCCAGAAATGCGGCGATTTCGTCACGGACTGAGGGCGGCACCCGGCAGAGCTGCCGCCCACATTCCCACTTCCCGTGAAGTTTTTACTTCTCGCAGGTGATCACGACGGCGTGCGGCTGCGCGGCAGCGGCCACCTGCGTGGGCGCGTTGATGGCGCCGGTGATGTCGGTTTCAGTCTGGCGGCGGAAGGCGACGGCCTTGGCATAACCATTGGCGACGCACCATTCGCTGGCAATCGGCTGGCCGCAAGGCGAGCCGCTTTCCAGGCAGGTGTCGACGCCATAGCCGTCATCGCTGCTGACGACGAAGGAAGCCACGTTCTGGGCGGAGGCGGGGCTGGCGAAGGCCAGGCAAGCCGCGATGAAGGAGAGGGTACGCAGGTTCATCGAAATCACACATGTGAACGGGGTCTGCCCCGTTCGGATAGCGGAGCCTGCCTATCATCGCTGTGCGTTTTTAAACATACGTAAATCTGCGTGTTTAATTTTTGGCGAAACTCTGTTGCCTGGGTGCATCACTCTGGCACTGGAGAAAGCGGATGCCGTCCTTGTCTCGTGTGGCTTGACAACGTCGCCCGCATGGCACATTGCTCCCGGCCATGACAAAGACGGCCATCCTTTCGCGGATTATTTGCAGCTAGCAGCAACGCTGGCTGGCGCCGTCATTCGCCCAAAATCTTGAGCGCAGGACGCCCCCGGCCAGCCGAGGTGGGGAACTCATGGTTTTACGGCTCTACGATACCCGTACGCGCGCCAAGGTCGATTTCACGCCGATCGATCCCGATCGGGTGCGTATGTATGTCTGCGGCCCGACCGTCTACGACTTTGCCCATATCGGCAATGCCCGGCCGATCATCGTCTTCGACCTGCTGTTCCGCCTGCTGCGCCATGTCTACGGCGCCTCGCATGTCTCTTACGCGCGCAACATCACCGACGTCGACGACAAGATCAACGAGCGCGCGGCCGAGCGCGGCATCACCATCCGCGAACTGACCAATGGTACCCTGGCCCAGTTCCACCAGGACATCAGGGAACTCGGCGTGCTGATGCCCGACCAGGTCAACCAGCCGGGCGAGCCGCCGCAGATGGTGGAGCCGCGCGCGACCGATCATATCGAGGAGATGAAGGCCATCATCGAGCGCTTGGTGGCGCGCGGTGTCGCCTATGTTGCCGAGGAGCATGTGCTGTTCTCCGTGCATGCCATGGAGAAGCTCGCGACAGTGCCGCGCTATGGCGCGCTCGCCCGCCGCTCGCTCGACGAGATGCTGGCCGGCGCCCGGGTCGATGTCGCGCCCTATAAGCGCGATGCCATGGATTTCGTGCTGTGGAAGCCCTCGCATGGCAACCAGCCCGGCTGGCCGAGCCCCTTGGGCATCGCCACGCCCGGCCGTCCGGGCTGGCATATCGAGTGCTCGGCCATGTCGATGGCGACGCTGCTCACCCCTTATGGCGGTGGCATCGCCTGCGACGATCCGGCCCGCAACGTCTTCGACATACACGGCGGCGGCATCGATCTCGTCTTCCCGCACCACGAGAACGAGATCGCCCAGAGCTGCTGCGCCTTCGACACGCCGGTGATGGCCAATGTCTGGATGCATAACGGCTTCCTGCAGGTCGAGAGCGAGAAGATGTCCAAGAGCCTCGGCAACTTCATCACCATCCGTGAACTGCTCGGCAGCGACAGATTCGGCGGGCGCGCCTGGCACGGGGACGTGCTGCGGCTCGCCATGTTGCGTACGCACTACCGCCAGCCGATCGACTGGACACTGCAGGCCTTGAACGAAGCCCAGCAGACCCTGCTGCGTTGGTACGAAGAGGTGCCTGCGGGCGGAAGCGTCGATGCCGGCGTGATCGAGGCCCTGTCGGACGATCTCAACACGCCGGCCATGCTGGCCCGCCTGCATCAGATCGTCGACCCGGCCGACCGGGCGGCGACGCTCGCCTTCCTGGGCTTCAACAACGATGTGGCCGCCCTGAAGGGAGACACCCAGGTCAGCGATGGTCTGAGGCAGGAGGTCGAGGCGCTTCTGGCTGCCCGCAAGGTGGCGCGCGCCGAGAAGAACTGGCCGGAGTCCGATCGCATCCGCGACGAGCTTGCCCGGCTGAACATCGCCGTCAAGGACAACAAGGACGGCACCACCAGCTGGGAGGTCAAGCTCTGATGGCACAATCCATGCCCAAGCCGGGGCTGCGTCCCTTCCTGCCCGCAGATGCGCCGATCCTGGCCGAGATCTTCCGGGCCAGCATCCACGAGTTGACGGCTGACGACTACTCGGAAAGCCAGCAGGAAGCCTGGGCCGAGGCCGCCGATGACGAGGAAGCCTGGGCCAAGCGTCTTGCCGGCTGTCTGACCTTGGTGGCCACGGTCTCCGGCTCCCCAGTCGGCTTCATCGCCCTGAAGGGCAAGGACCTGGTCGATCTGCTCTACGTTCATCCCGCGGTCGCCGGGCAGGGGGTGGCCTCGACGCTCTATGGCGCCATCGAGCAACTTGCCAAGGCGCGCGGTGCTACCCAGTTGACGGTGGATGCCAGCGACACCGCCCGAGACTTTTTCCTCAAGCAGGGATTCGTGCCCCAGCAGCGCAACACCGTGTCGCTCGGCGACGAATGGCTCGGCAACACCACCATGAAGAAGGCGCTCGTGGCCCCGCCCGATGCGAGCCGGCAATGACACGCGACCGCCTCTATCTCTTCGATACCACCCTGCGCGACGGCGCCCAGACCACGGGCGTCGACTTCTCCCTCGCCGACAAGCAGGCGATCGCGCGCCTGCTCGATGATCTCGGTGTCGACTATGTCGAGGGCGGCTATCCTGGCGCCAATCCGCTCGACACCCAGTTCTTCAGCCAGCCCAACGGCCTCAAGGCGAAGTTCACCGCCTTCGGCATGACCAAGCGGGCAGGGCGCTCGGCCGCCAACGATCCTGGCGTCGCCGGCCTCCTGGATGCTGAGGCGGATGCGATCTGCTTCGTGGCCAAGAGCTGGGACCACCAGGTGCGCATGGCGCTCGGCATCAGCCTGGAAGAGAACCTCGATTCGATCCGCGACAGCGTCGCCACCGCCAAGGCGCGCGGGCGCGAAGTGCTGCTCGACTGCGAGCATTTCTTCGACGGCTACAAGGCCAATCCGGACTACGCGCTTGCCTGCGCCCGCACGGCCCATGAAGCCGGCGCGCGCTGGGTGGTGCTGTGCGATACCAATGGCGGTACTCTGCCGCATGAGGTCGAACGCATCGTCGGCGAAGTGGTCAAGGTGATCCCCGGCAGCCATCTCGGCATCCACGCCCATAATGACACCGAGCAGGCCGTCGCCAATTCGCTGGCAGCGGTGCGGGCCGGAGTCCGGCAGATCCAGGGCACGCTGAACGGCCTCGGCGAACGCTGCGGCAATGCCAATCTCACCTCGCTGATCCCGACGCTCCTGCTCAAGCCCGCTTATGCCGAGCGCTTCGAGATCGGGGTGGACGCGGCCCGGCTCGAGAACCTCACGCGCATCTCGCGCAAGCTCGACGAACTGCTCAACCGCATGCCCGACCATCATGCGCCCTATGTCGGCTCCTCGGCCTTCGCCACCAAGGCCGGCATCCATGCTTCGGCCGTGATGAAGGATCCTTCCACCTATGAGCACGTGCCGCCCGAGAGCGTCGGCAACCGGCGCAAATTGCTGGTCTCGGACCAGGCCGGCAAGTCGAACATCCTGGCGGAACTGGAGCGCCTGGGGCTGGCGATCGACAAGGATGATCCCCGCCTCTCCAGGCTGCTCGGCGCATTGAAGGACAAGGAAGCGCAAGGCTACGCCTATGAGGGGGCGGATGCCTCCTTCTTCCTCCTGGCCAAGCGCATCCTCGGCAGCGTGCCGGAGTTCTTCTTCGTCGAGCGTTTCAGCGTCAATGTCGAACGGCGCTGGAACGAGCGCGGTGAACTCGGCGTGTTCTCGGAAGCTATCGTCAAGGTCAAGGTCGGGACCGAGGAACTGATCTCGGCGGCGGAAGGGCATGGCCCGGTCAATGCCCTGGACACGGCGCTGCGCAAGGACCTGGGCAAATACCAGTCGGTCATCGAGGACCTGAAGCTGATCGACTACAAGGTCCGTGTCTTCCAGGGCGGTACCGACGCGGTGACGCGGGTGCTGATCGAATTCCAGGACGCCGCCGGCGACCGGTGGGCCACCGTGGGTGTCTCCGACAACATCATCGATGCCTCCTTCCAGGCGCTGGTGGATTCGATGACCTACAAACTGCTCAAGGCGGGCGCGGAGGTGTGAAGAGAGAGTGTCGACCTGGAGGTCGACACTCCATCGTTCAGCGCCGGATCGCTTCGGCGTTGATATCGATGCGCACGACGTCGCCGATCAGGGGGATGAAGGCCTTCATGCCGAAATCCGAACGCCGGATGGTGGTGGTGGCCGTGAAGCCGGCGACCATACGGTTGCCGCGCAACGGATCCGGTGCCACGCGGTTGAAGGTGGTTCGCAGCGTCACCGGTTTGGAGATCCCGAGCAGCGTCAGTTCACCGCTGAGGTCGGCGCTGCGCGGGCTACGGCGCTTCACCTTCGTGGTCCGGAAGGTGATCGTCTGATGGTGGGCGACGTCGAAGAACTCGCTCGACCGAAGATCCTCGTCGCGCGCCGGCACGCCGGTATCGACGCTCGAGGCCTCGAGCGTCGCCTCGACCAGGCTTTGCTCGGGATGTGCCTCGTCCAGCGTCAGCACGCCCTTCAGCTGGCGGAAACTGCCCGTGACGGTGGAATAGCCGAGATGGTCGATATGGAAGATCGTCTGGGTATGGTCGGGGTCGAGATCGTAGAGGTCGCCCGCCAGGACAGGGGACGAAAGGCAGGTACTGAAAAACAGCGCCGCCGCGCTCGCCTGGAAAAACTGCCTCATCGCATTGTCCATGCCGCCCGATCGCAAAACACCGTGGCATGAACACCCGAGGCCGCGATCCTATTCGACCGCAGCTCCTATTCGACCGCAACCCCTGGAGGCGGCTTCAGAGCGTCTCGGGTGCGACGCTCATCGCCATTTCGGCGCGCGAGATCTTTTCGATCGCTGCCGTGACCATCGGCACGACCTCTTCGGGTGTGTTGGCCACCAGCACATCCACCGCGGTTTCGGGCCGAATGAAGCCCTCCTCCCGCATGTGTTCAAGAATGTCGAGGAACCGTGTCCAGAAGCCGTCGATATTGACCAGCACGATCGGCTTCTTGTGCTGGCCGAGCTGGGCCCAGGTGAGCTGCTCGACCAGTTCCTCCAGCGTGCCGACGCCGCCGGGCAGGGCGACGAAGGCGTCCGCCCGTTCGAACATCAGGCGCTTGCGCTCATGCATGTCCTTGGTGACGATGAGTTCCTCGACCTCGGTGAGCATGCGCTCGCGCCGCTGCAGGAAGGTCGGGATGATGCCGGTGACCTGGCCGCCATTCTCGATGACGGCGCGGGCGACCGTGCCCATCAGGCCGACATTGCCGCCGCCATAGACGAGGCGAATGCCGCCTTCAGCCATGTCCCGGCCCAGGCGCTCGGCGCCGGCGACATATTCGGGGCGAGTGCCATTGCTGGAGCCGCAATAGACGCAAATCGAACGAAGCTTTGTCATGCCCCCGGTTTCGCACTGCGGCATGGGTGGGTCAAGTTGCTTTGCCGGAAGCCCCTTACTTGATGCAGACTTTGGCGAGAAGGAGATCGAGATCGCGGAAACGTCCCGTCGAGACCGTAACGGTTTCAGCTTTGACGGGGCTGCTCTCTTTCGGGCCAATTGCGAGTTTCAGCGAACGCCTTTCGGCGAGCGTGCAGAAAGCGACGGGATCGAGGGTGATTGTCAGGGCAGGGCCGGAAGCATTCCTCGACAGATTCGAGAAGGCCAGTACGTCGCCGATTTGAAGGATCGCGATCAGATTGGCGGTCGGCACGGGACCGCCGCCGGTCGTCGGCATGACGCTGGCTTGGACGCCGGCGACATTCGGCGCTTGGCGCAACTCGACATGCGAGATGATCGCGTTGCCATCGTAGAGACCCGCCGGCACGTCGGCGGCAGTCGCGGTAAAGGCTGCGACGCGCTCGGCATTCTTTTGAGTAAACAGTGCCGCCTGGTGCTTGAGAACCTGCCCTCTCGCATCCTGGCCGTCAGTGATGATTTTCGTTGCTAGAAGTTCGGGACGGCTCATGACGTGGATATTGCTGTTGCTCGCAAGCTGAACCAGCTCGTTGATACTGGGATCGATGCCCATTTCGTCGAAAAAGCGGGCAGCCTGATCATATTGCGCCTGTGTCGTCTTTACCTTGATCCGGTTGACCGACAGAATCTCCCGCCGGATGACGCGCCCGTTCAGAGTGGTCTGGCGCCAGCGTGTCAGGGTCCGCGAACTGGCGAATTGATGCACACCGACCGGGCTCATCCAGAAGACGTGGCGCGCGACGCCGCCTGCCAGCACGAACACACAGGCCGAATTGCAAAAGGCGCCCGCATTGTTGGCGAAGCCGCGGCGGCCTTTCGTGATCGAGGCCGTGCAGTTTTTCTCACCCGGCTTGCAGGCAGCCAGCATGGTCCGGCCGATGGTGACCTCCAGGCCTGCGCGGCGAATCAGACGTCCCATGGCGTAACCGGCGGCGACGTCTCCGCCGGGCGAGGTGAGGATGAAAGGCAGCTTCCTGCCGCCGGCGGCTTTCAGGACCTTGCGCAGCAGTGCCGGCGTCGCGGCGGTGATGTCGCCTTCTGCGGAAATCCATTCCGCACAATCGGGTTCACAATCCACTGCTGCGTTGCGCACGATGAAAATGCGCATGGGCGAGCCTTTCGGACCTGTACCAGCCTCTGTTTGGCCGGCTTGCGATGGTAGGATTCCAAAAAGAAGTGTCAGGCAAAGAGCAGATACAAACAGCGCCGCTCGTTTCATGGAACCTTCCGATCAAGCCCGTCCGACGAAGAATATCGTGCGTTCCTCGAATTTCATCACAATTCTGCGGCAATGGCGCTGCAGTCGGGCGATACCGGCACGCGCCGGATATGATACGGTTGCAGGTGAAATAAACCGGCGCGATACTTTGTTTGCCCGACATCTTGGCGGCGTGGCCTTTCGTCTTGCAGGCGAAGCGGATAAGTAAAATTGGATGAAACGATGCGCGTTCTTGCGTCGGGAGTAGATGATGGCAGTGGGCTGGAAGAGTCTGGCTGGAATAGTCGGAGCCGCGAGCGTTGTCAGCGTCGGTACGCTTTACAGCGTGCTGGTGCGCGAGCCTGCCCGGTCGCCGTCGCCGGCCGTCGGCGATACAAATTCGGTGGTGGCTGCCAATCCTCCTGCCGACAAGGCACAGAGGCCGGCGTCGAGCGGCGATCAGGCGGCCGGCAAGCCGGGTGCGAGCGCTCCGGAGGCCACCAAGCCTGACGCCGCCAAGACCGAAGCCGCGAAAGTCCCGGCCGCGGGCACCCAGGCCGCCAAGCCCGAGGCTGGAAAGACGGAGGTAGCGCAGCCCGAGGCAGGCAAAACCGAAGCCGCCCAAGCCCAACCGCCGAAACCTCAATCTCCCAAGCCCGAGGCACCGAAGCCGGATGCGGCCAAGGGGCAGATTGCCCCGACCTTCGACATTGCCCGCATCGAGCCGGCCGGCAGCGCGGTGATCGCCGGCCGGGCCGCTTCCGGCGCCACGGTGGAATTGCTGCGCAACGGCAATCCTTATGCCCGCGTGGTCGCCGACATCAATGGAACTTGGGCGATCACGCCGCCGGCCTTGCCGAAGGGCCCCTGCGAGCTGACACTGCGCACCACATCGCCGGACGGCAAGGTGACCTTGTCCGAGCAGACCCTCTCCGTGCGCGTTCCCGAAAAGCCGGGCGAAGAGGTGGTGGTCGTCCTCAACACGCCCGACCAACCCTCCAAGGTTCTGACCGATGCGGCGCAGCCGCCAGGCAAGGCGCCCGAACAACCGGTAACGCCGGCAGCGGCAAGCGCCTCTGCCGATGCGGACAAGGCAGCGTCTCGGGCCAATGTCTCGATCCGGACCGTCGAAGCGGACGAGATGGGCCGCTTCTTCGTGACGGGCCGCGCCGAGCCGGGGGCTGCCCTGCGTATCTATCTCAACGATACCTTGGTGACGGGCGTGACCGCGGCCAAGGACGGGACCTTCGGCATGACCATCGAGAAAGGCATGCAGCCGGGCAATTATCGGGTGCGTGTCGACGATGTCGCAGCTGCCAACGGGCAGGTGATGACGCGGGCCGAGGTACCCTTCACCATGGTCGACAAGGCTCCTACCGCCTCGGCTCCGGCCGTGGTGGCGGCGATCGCCACACCGTCGCGTTCGGGGGGCAGTCGCAGCGGAGAGCCGGCCGCGACACCGACCCAGCCAGCGACCACGCCGTCGACCGCCGTACCCGGTGCCGCCACGCCGTCCCCGGGTAAGTCGCTCCCTGGCGAAACGGCTCCTGGCAGCAGGACGCAGCCGGCCGCGGCTTCCGTACCCGCCCAGGGGGCCTCCCCAGCAACGGAGTCCGGCAGCCCGGGAGCAGGCGCTACGGGAGCTGCCTCGTCTCCGACTCAGGCGGAAGCCGCACCGCCGGCCTCCGGCAATGCCGTGGTGCCGAAGTCTGCTACGACGCCATCCGCCTCCAACCCTGCGACGCCCGCCACGGAGCCGGTGCAGACCAGCGAGGCCAAGCCGGCCCAACCTTCGCCGCCGCCCTCGGTGGCGGTGATCCCGGAGATCCGCACCACGACGATCGTGCAGGGCGACAATCTTTGGCGGATCTCACGCAAGGTCTATGGCCAGGGCATCCGCTATACCTGGATCTACGACGCCAATACCGATCAGATCCGCAATCCCAATCTGATTTATCCGGGTCAGATCTTCGTCATGCCGGACAAGAAAACTCCCTGAGCAGAGCGGGCCGCGGGCCCCGGCTCGGGGCAGCAAAATGAGATTTCGTCGCAAGACGCTTGCGGTCACGGCGTTCCAGACCTAACTACGCAGCGTCATCGAGAGCAAAGCGCCTTCAGGCCTGAACGCTTTTTGCTCCGACTCTTTGTTTCGACGCGTCTTTGCGATTCGAGGCGATTCCGTCAAATCGCAAAACGCTTTGGAAAACCCCTGATGCCGGCGCTCTCCGCTCGCCGGCCGAAAGACCGTTGATGCCCTCCGCCGACCCTTCCGCCGCCCCCAAGCGCGTCAGCGCAGACCAGGGCGCCTTTCTCCAGACCATGAAGCATTTGTGGCCCTATATGTGGCCACAGGACCGTGCGGATCTGCGCATGCGGGTGGTGTGGGCCTTCGTGCTCCTGCTGCTGACCAAGCTCATCACCCTGGTCGTGCCCTATACGCTCAAATGGGCGACCGACGGTCTGGCAGCCGTCGGCGGCGGTCGTGAGCTCACGGGCCATACGCTCGCGGTGCTGCTGGCCGGTGTACCCCTCACCATGCTTGTGGCCTATGGCGTCGCGCGCATCCTGATGACGGCGATCTCGCAATGGAAGGATGGGCTGTTCGCCGCCGTGTTCATGTACGCGGTGCGGCGGCTGGCGATCGAGACCTTCGAGCACATTCACAATCTCAGCCTGCGCTATCATCTCGAGCGCAAGACTGGCGGGCTGTCGCGGGTGATCGATCGCGGGCGCACCGGCATCGAGAACATCGTCCGCTTCGCCACCATCAACATCCTGCCGACCATCGTGGAGCTGGCGCTCTACCTGGTCATGCTGGTGCTGCAATTCGACTGGCGCTATGCGCTGATCGTGCTCGTCACCACGGCGGTCTATGTCTGGTTCACCGTCAAGGCGACCGAATGGCGGATCAGCATCCGCCGCGAGATGAACGATTCCGACACCGATGCCAACCAGAAGGCGATCGATAGCCTGCTCAACTACGAGACGGTCAAATATTTCTCCAACGAGGACCGTGAACTGGCGCGCTACGACCGCGCCATGGCGTCCTACGAGAAGTCGGCGATCCGGACCTATATCACCCTGACCTGGCTCAATATCGGCCAGGGTATCATCTTCATGGCGGGCATGCTGGCCTCGCTGCTGCTGGCGGGCCTGGGCGTTTATCACGGCGTCAACACCGTCGGCGACATCGCCTTGCTCAACGTGATGTGGCTGCAGCTCGCCACGCCGCTGAACTTTCTCGGCTTTGCCTATCGCGAGATCAAGCAGGGCATCACCGACATCGAGACCATGTTCGAACTGCTCGACAAGGATGCCGAGGTGAAGGATCGGCCTGGGGCGCCGGCGCTCGATGTCCGTGAGGGGCGGGTGACTTTCGAGAACGTGGTGTTCAACTACGACCCCGATCGCCCCATCCTGCAGGGGCTGTCCTTCGACGTGCCGGCTGGCAGGACGGTGGCGATCGTCGGTCCCTCCGGCGCCGGCAAATCGACCATCTCGCGCCTGCTCTTCCGCTTCTACGACGTCAATGGCGGGCGCGTCATGATCGACGGGCAGGATGTGCGCGAGGTCACCCAGAAATCGCTGCGCGCGGCTATCGGCATGGTGCCGCAGGACACCGTGCTGTTCAACGACACCATCCGCTACAACATCCGTTACGGCCGTTGGGACGCCACCGACGCGGAAGTGGAGGAGGCTGCTCGCCTCGCCCAGATCGATACCTTTATCCGCCGCATGCCCAAGGGCTATGAGACCGAAGTCGGCGAGCGCGGCCTCAAGCTGTCGGGCGGCGAGAAGCAGCGTGTCGCTATCGCACGCACCATCCTCAAGGGGCCTCCGGTGCTGGTGCTGGACGAGGCGACCTCGGCCCTCGACAGCTACACCGAGATGGAGATCCAGGCGGCGCTCGAGCGCATCTCGGAGAACCGCACCACCTTGGTGATCGCTCATCGTCTTTCGACGGTGGTGAATGCCGACGAGATCATCGTGCTCGACAAAGGCGTGATCGTCGAGCGCGGCAATCATGAGGAATTGCTGGCATTCGGCGGCGTCTATGCCGGCATGTGGAACCGCCAGCGCGAAGCCGACGAGGCTCGCGAGAAGCTCCAGCGCACCCAGGACGATGCCTCGCCGGCGGCCGATTACCGCGACGCTCTGGCCGGATAAGCGGTACGGAAGTCCCGTTTTCGTGCTATGAGCAACCGGCTTGGTCGGTGTGGAGGCTCCATGACGGGCAGGAAGCGTCAGCCACCCTTCCCGCAGGCTACCGTTCGCCAGCCCTTCCCGACGTCCGCAGCCATGGCGCCGGCTCCGGCCGCGCGGCCCCTGGTCAGCGTGGTGATGCCGGTCCACAACCGGGTGCGCTACTGCGCCGAGGCGATCGACAGCATATTGAGCCAGACGCTGGCCGATTTCGAACTCGTCATCGTGGACGACGGCTCGACGGACGGCACCTCCGCCTTCCTCGAATGGTATCGCGGGCTGGACGTGCGCATCCGGCTGTTCCGCAATGAGGTCAATCGGGGTGTTTCCGCCAGCCTGAACCACGGCATCGCGCAAGCGCGCTGCGATCTGGTGGTTCGCATGGATTCGGACGACATCTCTTTGCCCGAAAGACTCGCGCGCCAGGTCGCGTTCATGACTGCTCATCCCGAAATTCTGGCCGCCGGCAGTGCCCTCAGGATGATCGATGCGGGAGGAAACATCGCCGGTCCGCCGTCGAAGGTCGAAACCGATCCACAGATCCTGCATTCCCGTCCAAGCCTGGCCCATCCGACCACCATATTGCGGCGCGAGGCGGTCCTGAGCGTCGGCGGGTATCGGCCTGCCTTCGATCATGCCGAGGATGTCGATTTGTGGTTTCGCCTCGGCGAGGTCGGCATGCTGGGCAACCACCCCGAGGTTCTCCTGCACTATCGTGCTCACCCCGGCAACGTCCATCAGACCCATCGGCGCCGCCAGTCGTTCCTGGCTGAGATGGCGGCCTTGGCCGCCTATCGGCGGCGGAATGGCTGGGGTGATCCGGTGCATGCCGAAGCCCGCTATGAGGAGGCCGAATTGGCCGATCTTCTGGGCTGGAGCGAGAAGGCGCGACAGGCCTTCCTTCGGCGCATGGAGGCATAGGGAAGGGCGGTCCCGGCCTCAGTTCAGCCCCGGTTCATCTTGTAGGCTGCTTATTCACCCGGCTGGGTGCAAGTCTTGCGTTACAGGATCCCTCTTCATGTCGACCCGACGTCGTTTTCTCGCTGGAGCTGCCGCTGCCGGCGCCACCATGCTTGCCGCTCCTGCGCTGGCGCAGAACCTGATCGAATGGCGGATGGCGACGGCCTGGCCGAAGGGCCTGCCGGGAGCGGGCACCGGCGCTCAGCGCCTGGCCGATCGGATCGGCGTGCTCACCCAGGGCCAGCTCACCATCAAGCTCTACGCGGCCGGCGAATTGGTGCCGGGGGACCAGAACATGGCGGCCGTGATGGCCGGCGAGGTGGAGATGTCGCATGACATGTCGGCCTATTATCTTGCCAAATCGCCGGCCTTCGCTTTCTTTTCGGCCATTCCCTTCGGCCTGATCGCCCAGGAGTTCGATGCCTGGCTCTATGCCGGCGGGGGCAGGGCGCTATGGGACGAACTGGGCGGACAGTTCGGCATCAAGGCCTTTGCGGCCGGCAATACCGGCGCGCGCCTGGGCGGCTGGTTCCGCCGGGAGATCAACAATGTCGCCGATCTCAAGGGCCTGCGTTTCCGCATCGGCGGCCTGGCCGGCCAGGCCCTCGCCAGGCTCGGCATTCAGCAGATGCTGATGCCCGGCTCCCAGATCCTGCCCAGACTCCAGGCCGACGAATTGGATGCGGCGGAGTTCATGGGACCGGTCAACGATCTCAGCTTCGGTTTCCAGAATGCCGCCAAGTTCTGCTATTGGCCTGGCTTCCAGGAGCCTTGTGCGGCGCTGCAGCTCCAGGTCAACCGTGCCAAGTTCGACGACTTGCCGGCCACCCACAAAGTGGCGATCGAGGTTGCCTGCGCCGAGGAGAATGCCCGCTCCCTGGCCGAATACGGCGCCCGAGCGCCCGCAGCGATTGCCCAGGCGGTGACGCAGCAGGGCGTCGTTCTCAAGCAGTTCCCCGACGAGGTGTTTCAGGCCTTCGGTACGGCCAGCGGGCAGGTTCTCAGCGAAATCATCGAAAATGGCGACGAATTCATGCGCCGCCTCGCCGCCTCTTATTTCGGCTTCCGCCAGCAGACCCTGCTGTGGACCCGTATCGGCGACCAAGGTTACGCCAATATGCGCCTGCTCACCTACGACTATCCCAAAGGCAGCTGATTGCGTCCTTGTCCTGTCGGTGTGCGCCGACCGGACAATTCTTGCCTGTGTTTTGGGCCGGAGCTTGGAGCTCGAGGGGCAGGTTTGCCGTGTAGCGATGTTTTTTACCATTTGTATACGATTGGTATGACGTAAAGTTATTTTCTTATCCAATGGCAACGTCGCTTCGAAGTTTTCGATCGTTGACTTGTAGAAAAACGCCAGCCGATTACCTTTGAATGCAAATATGCATCACTTCATGGGAATTCCCTATTTAAGAATATGCGGAATGTTCAAACTTTATCGAATGCTTCGGTGGATCAGTTTATTGAGGTGATAGGATTGATTGCGTGGTTAACCGTTTATTCATGATGATATACGGTGGTGGGTTGATTGGCGGAGGTTGTTTGGCGTAAGGTTCGGCTCCGGGGCGGCGCCCTCGTATAGGGGTTCAGTGGGGGCGCTGGTCTATGGCGTGGGGCGATCGACAAGCGATGAGGGGGCTCAGCAGGCTCGAACGCCTGATGCCGGCGCGGCAGCGTCTGGCCAAGGGGTTGGCCCTGTCAGTGGCTGTCGCAGCGCTCATTGCCGGGGCAAAGCCTCAGCCTGCCGCAGCCTTCAAGCTCTTTGGCTATAATTTCTTCGGATCGGACGAGAAGCCGGTCTCACCCGATGCCCAGACCTACAAGATCGAAGTGGTGATCGCGGGCGGGGACAAGACGATCAAGTCGGCGGTCGAGGGCGCATCCTCCCTCTATAGCGGTAAGGATGAGACGCCGCCGCCGAGCACGCCCGCCTTCCTCTCCAAGGCGCGGACCGAATATGATCGCATTCTCGGCACGCTCTATGCCAATGCGCGCTATGGCGCCTCCATCTCGATCATGGTCAATGGGCGCAAGCTCGAGGATATTCCCATCGATGCCACCTTGCCGCATCCGGTTCCGGTGGTGATCAACGTCAATCCTGGCCCGGTCTTCACTTTCGGCCGGATCAGGATGGAGAATCGGGCGCCGCACAGCCCGATCGACGACATTCCCAAGACCAAGACGCCCGAGCGTCTCGGCCTCGAGCCAGGGCATCAGGCCAATTCGGACATCGTCCTGTCGGCGGAACAGGCGATGATCGATGCCTGGCGGCGCCAGGGCTATCCCAAGGCCAAGGCCCTGCCGCGCGTCATCACCGCCGATCACGTCAACAACCGGCTCGATGTCACACTGGCGGTCGAACCGGGGCGCCTGGCCCATTATGGGCGCATGACCGTCGACGGCACCAAGGACATGAATCCGGCCTTCGTGGCGCGCCAGACCGGGCTCCGGCCCGGCGATCAGTACGATCCGGCCGAGATCGAGCTCGCCAAGCGGCGCCTGCAGCGCCTACAGGTGTTCTCGACCACCAGCATCGTGGAGGGCGATGCGATTGCGGCCGACAGCACCATGCCGCTGATGGTCACCGTGTCGGAACGCCCGCTGCATGTTTTCGGTGCCGGCGCTGAATATTCCACCACCGACGGCATCGGCCTCAATGGCTATTGGGAGCATCGCAACCTGTTCGGCGAGGCCGAGCGCCTGCGTTTCGATGCAACGGTCGCGGGCGTCGATTCGACCGACCCGACCAAGTTCACCTATTCGGGCGGCGTCACCTTCGTGAAGCCGGGGATCTTCGACCCCTTCACCGACCTCACCGCGCAATTGCTGGCCAAGCGAGAGGTCTATGATCCCTATTCCCAGAATACGTTCCGTGCCCGCGTCGGGCTTGCCCACGAGTTCTCCGAACGGTTGACCGGCAAGATTGCGATCAACGGCGAATACGACCAGGTCGAAGATTTCTACGGCAAGCGCAATCTCCTGCTG
Organism: Labrys sp. E2SS-1L; assembly: GCF_057073705.1. Lineage (NCBI taxonomy): Bacteria > Pseudomonadati > Pseudomonadota > Alphaproteobacteria > Hyphomicrobiales > Xanthobacteraceae > Labrys > Labrys sp. E2SS-1L. The sequence continues at coordinate 2,792,480 of NZ_CP172712.1, forward strand.
TTCAGCCTGCCTGGCGAGCTTGCCTACGACACCACCGACGACAAGCTCGAGCCGACGCGCGGCTATCGCCTGAAAGGAACGCTCGAGCCATTCTACGAGGCCAAGTTCGGCAATTTCGGCGCGGTGACGCGCATCGACGGTTCTGCCTATTTCTCCTTCGATGCGATGGGGCGCTATGTCCTGGCCGGCCGGGTTGCGGTCGGCTCCATCGTCGGGGCGCCGGCCAACGAATTGCCGGGCGATCGCATGTTCTATGCGGGCGGCGGTGGCTCGGTGCGCGGCTATAATTTCCGCAGCCTCGGTCCCAAGCTCGACAATGGCTTCGTCGTGGGCGGCCGCTCCTTGCTGGAGGGCTCGCTCGAAATGCGCATCAAGGTCACCGACAGTATCGGCATCGTGCCCTTCGTCGATGCGGGCAGCGCCTTCTCGACCTCCTATCCTTCTTTCGACGAGGACATGAAGATTGGTGCCGGTGTCGGTCTGCGCTACTATACCAGCCTCGGAGCGATCCGCGTGGACATCGCCAGGGGGCTTACGCCCGTCAAGGGCTTCGTCATCGAGGATGGTAAGGTCAAGAAGAAGAACACACCGCCTTTCGCCCTTTATATCGGATTGGGAGAAAGCTTCTGATGCGGCGCCGGATCGTTCTCTTCACTGCCGTCGCGGTGGTGGCCGTTCCCCTCGGTCTCAAGGCGCTCGCGCCGGCGCGCGCCGATGACGCCAGCGAGAAGTCGTGGTTCATCACCTATGTCGAGGACACCATCTCGACACCGGACCAGAAGATTTCGCTCGGCCAGATCGATGGCGCTCTGTCGTCCGATGTGAGGATCTCTTCCATCACCATCGCCGACCGGCAAGGCGTGTGGCTGACCATCAAGGACGCCCATCTGGTCTGGAGCCGGCTTGCCCTGATGAGCAAGAAGCTCGATGTCGACCTTCTCGAAGCGGGTTCGATCGAGATCACCCGCAAGCCCAATCCGCCCCAGGGCGTGCAGCCGGCCGCCAGCGAGGGCGGCTTCTCCCTGCCCGAACTGCCGGTTTCGGTGAAACTCGGCAAGCTCGCCGTGCCCGTGGTCAAGCTCTCCGCGGCCCTCGCGGGAGAGGATACGGTGTTCGACGTCGGCGGCAATGCCCTGCTGGCGGATGGCAAGCTGCATTCGGAATTGCTGATCAAGCGTACGCAGCCGGCCGGTGGCGATCTCACCTTCACCGCCGATTTCGACAATGCCACCAAGCAATTGGGCCTCAATCTTTCACTGCAGGAACCGCATGGCGGCTTCCTGAGCAGCATGCTGAAGGTGCCCGGCTCGCCGCCGCTCGGCTTCACCATCGTCGGTTCCGGCCCCCTCGACAATTTCGCCGCCGATATCGCCCTTTCGGCCGACGGCAACAAACTGTTCGGCGGCAAGACGACGCTTGCCCAGGGGGGGAATGGCGTTACCTTCAAGGCCGATCTCGGGGGCAATCTGGAACGGCTGGTCGATCCGGCCTATGCGGATTTCGTCCGGGGCCAGTCGGCCCTCTCGATCGAGGGCGGCCAGGTTGCGGGCGGTGGCTATGAACTCAAGCATGCGACCGTCAAATCCGGCGTGCTGGACCTTGCCCTCGCGGGTACGCTATCGCCCGATGCCTTTCCGACCAAGCTCAAGTTGGACGGCAAGTTCGGTGCCGAGGACGGCCACGACATCCTGTTGCCGGGAGGCAATGCCCGTATCAGGGGAATGACCCTGGCCGCCCAGTTCGGCGATGGCGGCTGGACCGCGAATTTCGACCTGCAGAAGCTGGTTGCCGGGACGGTTGCTGCCGAGAGCGCCACCATCAAGGCCGGGGGTGACGCCCAGAACCTCGCCGATCCACAAAAGCGGAGCCTCACCTTCAAGGTCGACGGGCGGGGCGACAAGCTCAGTTCGTCCGACGCCGGGCTTGCCAAGGCGCTCGGCAACAGCCTCGGTCTCACCGCAGCCGGCAAGTGGCAGGCGGGGCAGCCTGTGGTCGTCGACGGCGTGCGCCTTGCCGCAAACGCCTTCCAGGCCGGCTTCACCGGGCTCGTCGGCACCAAGATGAGCGGCATCTACTCGCTGGCCACGCCCGATATCTCGGTGTTCTCCGGCCTTGCGGGACGCGAATTGCGCGGCAAGGCCGATCTGACCGCCAAGGGCGACGTCGCTCTCGCGGGCGGCGGTCTCGCTTTGACCTTCGAAGGCAAGGCCAGCGACATCGTGCTCGGCGATCCGCGCCTCGATGCCGTGCTCAAGGGAGCGACCGATCTCAAGGGCGGCGTCAGACGCGACGCCGAAGGCCTGCATTTCGACAAGATCACCCTGGGCAACCAGCAGTTCAATGCCTCGGCCGATGGGCTTTATGGCGCCAAGGCGATGGATTTCAAGGCCACGGCCAGCCTTGCCGACATCAAGCTGGTGACGGGTAACGCTTCCGGCGCCGTCGAGGTCAACGCCAGCCTGAAGGGCAGCGCCGAAAAGCCCGACGTCGTCGCCGATCTCGTCGCACCCAAGCTGGTGCTGCAGGGCAAGCCGTTCAGCGACGGCAAGGCCAATTTCACCGGCAGTGTCGCCGGCCCCGCCGTCAACGGCGTATTCTCGCTGTCCGGCCAGCTCGACCGCATGCCGGTGAAAGCGGGTGCGACCATCGCCACGCTGGCCGACGGTACCCATCAGATCAATGGCCTCAATGCCAGCGCGGGAGCTGCCCAGCTTGCCGGCGACCTTGCCGTCACCCCGAACGGGCGTGCCAGTGGCCAGCTCAATGCGGCGATCCCGGACATGGCCGCGATCGCGCCGCTGCTGCTGATGAAGGCTTCCGGTTCGCTGACCGCCAATATTGGCCTGTCCATCGACGGCAACAAGCAGAATGCGGCCATCAAGGCGCAGGCCAAGGCGCTCAAGGTCGAGGCCAACAGCATCGGCTCCGCCACCATCGATCTGACCGGGCGGGATCTCACGGGTGTTCCGGCACTCGCCGGCACAGCCAACGCCGCCAATGTCCAGGCCGGCTCCTTCATCCTCAGCCAGCTGCAGGCCAGCGCCAAGCCGGAGGGCGAGAATGCCACCGCCTTCCAGCTTCAGGGCACCATGCCGAAGGGCAAGCTCGCGCTCGCGGGCGCGGTGAAGCCGGCCGGCGATGGGCTCGATGCCCGGCTCGACAAGCTTGACGTTTCACAGCAGGGTATCTCCGCCTCCCTCCAGTCGCCGGTCACCATCGCCAGCCGCAAGAGCGGGGTCACCATCCCCAAGGCCGTGCTCAGGATCGGGCAGGGCGGCGTCGTGTCCGTCGACGGCAAGGTCGGCGAGACGCTGGCGATGAATATCGTCGTCGGCCAACTGCCATTGTCTCTGGCCAATATCGCTTCGCCCGGCCTTGGTGCCACGGGCACGCTGTCGGCCAATGTGAAGCTCTCCGGCAAGCCCGCCGATCCGGTGGCGGAGTTCGACGTGAAGGGCAGCGGCCTCGGCGTCGCCGCCGCGAAGGGCTTCGGCATTCCGGCTCTGCAGCTTGCCGCCAATGGCCGCTATGCCGGCAAGGCCGTCACGATCGGTAGCGCCAGCCTGACGGGAGCGGGGGGGCTGTCGGTCACCGCGCGCGGCCACGTGCCCTTACAGGGGGCCGGCCTTTCCGTCGACGTGCAGGCTTCGGCGCCGCTCGCTCTGGCCAACGGCGCCCTGCGTGATCGCGGCGGCCGCGCCACCGGCACGCTCACCCTCAATGCCAAGGCAGGCGGATCGATCGCCGCGCCGGCCGTGTCGGGCCAGGCGGTGATATCAGGCGGCACGGTGACCGATCCCGAGACCGGCATGAAGCTGACGGGGATCGGCAGCACGATCCGCTTCGATCGTGACCGGGCGACCATTGCCCAGTTCAGCGCAACCACCCAGGGCGGTGGTTCGATCGGTGTCAGCGGTTCGGTCGGCTTGAAGCCGGATTTCGCCGCCGACCTGAAGATCACCACGCGCAACGCCAAGCTCACCGACGGTAATCTGGCGACGGCGATCGTCTCCAGCGACATCACGGTGCGCGGCCCCCTGATGGTCAAGCCGGTCATCGGTGGCCGTATCGAGATCCAGCGTGCAGAGATCACCATTCCCGAGCGCTTTGCCGCCAATGCCGCCATGCTCGGTGTCAGGCATCTCAAGCCGCCGCGTGAAGTAACCCGGACCCTGGCAAAGGCGAAGGACACCGCCGCGGCAGGCAAACCCAAGAAGGGCAAGGCCAGTTCCGGCCCGAATGTGGTGCTCGACCTGACCATCGATGCGCCGGCCCGCATCTTCGTGCGTGGCCGCGGCATCGATGCCGAACTCGGCGGCCAGATGGCGCTGAAGGGTTCGGTCGCCAACATATCGCCGGTGGGCTTCCTGGAGATGCGGCGTGGTTCGCTCGACGTCATCGGCCAGCACATCGTGTTCGACTCGGGCAAGGTAACCCTGGTCGGCGATCTCGATCCCAACATCGATTTCGTCGCCTCTACCCGCAACAGCTCGATCACGGTGACGGTGCGGGTGACCGGGCGGGCTTCCGATCCGCAGATCGTGCTCTCCTCGGTGCCCCAGCTGCCGCAGGATGAGGTGATGGCGCGCTTCCTGTTCGGTCGCAGCATCCAGGACCTGTCGCCGCTGCAGCTCGCCCAGCTTGCCACGGCCGTGGCCCAGCTCGCCGGCGGCCCCTCCGGTCCCGGCCTGCTCGACAGCATCCGCAAGTCGACCGGCCTCGACAATCTCGGCGTGGTCACCGATTCCAGCGGCAACGCCGCCGTGCAGGCCGGCACTTATATCGGCGACAAGATCTATCTGGGCGTGACCTCGGGCGTCGGCGGCCAGACCGACGCCACCATCAATCTCGACGTCACCAGGAACCTCAAGCTGCGCGGCCAGGCCGGCACCGACGGCTCGAAGGGCGGCATCTACTACGAGCGCGAATATTGAGGAACGGCGTTCGCTTTAGGGTTCGTCAATGACTGAATCGGCCCGGCCTTTGTCATTGCCGGGCTTGACCCGGCAATCCAGACCCGCTGCCCCCGGGGGGCGAGCCCGGGCATGACAAAGGCGGCGTTTAGGTGTCACCGGTCGATGCCTTAGCGGCCGCCTGCAACGCGCAGGATCGAGCCGGTGACGTAGCTCGCAGCCTCCGACAACAGATAGAGCGTTGCATCGGCAATTTCGTCGGCGGTGCCGATACGCTGCATCGGAATGCTCGGCCTGATGCGCTCCACGCGTCCGGCGTCGCCCGTGCTGCGCGCATGGATCTCGGTGTCGACCATGCCGGGCTGGATGGCGTTGACACGAACGCCCTCAGTGGCGAGTTCCCGGGCGAGGCCGTAGGTCAATCCGTCGATCGCGGCCTTTGACGCGGCATACCAGACATATTCGCCCGGCGAGCCCAAGGTCGCCGCGGCGGAGGACATGTTGACGATGGCCCCGCCCGGGCCGCCCAGCCGGGTCGAAAGCCGCTTGGCCGCTTCGCGTGCCACCAGGATGGCACCGGTGACGTTGAGGTCGATGGTTTCACGGATGATAGCCGGATCGGTGTCGGCGAGCTTTCCGGACTTGCCGGTGATGCCGGCATTGTTGACCAGATGGGTCAGCCTGCCGAACGCGTCTACGGCGGCGAACAGGGCCGCAATGTCGTCTTGCTTGGCCATGTCGCCGGCAAGGAGCAGTACCCGCGCACCCGCGCGCCGGACAGCCTCCGCCACGGCTTCGGCCGCGACATGGTCGCTACGGTAATTGATGACGAGATCGTAGCCGGCTTCGGCGGCCTTGAGCGAGACGGCGGCTCCGATGCCGCGGCTTCCGCCGGTGACGAGGAGGAGAGGGCGCTGTGACATGGAAAACTCCCGGCTTGTGATCGACCTTGGCTGGCTCAAGGGGATGGACGTGATCTGATCGTTCAGAGAGGGGAGACATCTCCCGGTTCGATGGGAACTGCCTCGCGGATCACCCATTCGGCAATCCCGTCGATGTCGTCGAGCGCGAAGCGCGGCATCGGGAAGGGGCCGGGTGCGTCCGTGGCGATGGCGCGAATATAGGGATCGCCGGGATAGATGTAATCCTTGTCGGTCGCCGTGCGATGCACCTCGATCTTCGGATGCGGATCGCTCTTGAAACCCTCGACGATGACGAGGTCGACCGGCGACAATCGCCGCAGGAGTTCGGTGAGGGGGGGCTCGGGAGCGCCACGCAGCTCATGCATCAGGGCGAAGCGATGGGCCGAGGCAACCAGCACTTCCCGGGCACCCGATTCACGGTGGATGTAGGAGTCCTTGCCCGGCTTGTCGACATCGAAGGCGTGGTGGGCGTGCTTGATGGTCGACACCGTGAGGCCGCGCTGGAGCAGGGCCGGAATCAGGGCGGCGATCAAGGTCGTCTTGCCGGCGCCGCTCCAGCCCGACAGGCCCATCAGCCGCATCATGGCGTCGGTCCCTTGCGGATGTGGTGCGCGGTGAAGCCTTGCTCCTCGCTGCGTCCTTCGTAGATGTCCCCGGTCTCGCGCATGAGATTGGGCAGGTCGATCGCAGCCATCGGATCGGTGCATTCGAGGATGAGGCGGTCGCCGGGCGCCAGGCGCGCAAGCTCCTTCTGCGCACGCAGCACGGGCAGTGGGCATTTGAGGCCGCGCAGGTCGATGCGCTGGGCCGGATCGGTCGCCGATGGAGAAGACGGATGAGCGGACATATCACCGCTCTAGCGAGCCGAGGGCCGCCATTCAACCATTGTGCGTCGTCGCGACGCATCTCCGCCCTATCGGGGTTGAAGAAATCCCGGAAAAGTCCCTCTGGGCTTGCTCGACATGCCGTTGGCATGGAACATCCTCAGCGGCGGCACGGCGACCTTCAGCCGCCATCGATCTCGGAAAGGCGAGGCAGTGTCGTTGAACCAGAACGAGCAGAAGACAGGCAACGCCGTCATGGGGCTGATCCTTGCCGGCGGCCTGTCGCGTCGCATGGGCGGCGGCGACAAGGGGCTGTCCTTGCTGGGCGGGCGGACGATCCTCGAGCGCATCGTCATGCGCCTGCGTCCGCAGGTCGGCGCCCTCTTTCTCAATGCCAACGGGGATGCCGGACGATTCGAGGCGCTGGCTCTTCCCATTCTGCCGGACAACGTGCCGGATTTCCCGGGGCCGCTGGCCGGTGTGCTCGCCGGTCTCGACCATGCGGCGCAGGCCGGTTTTGACGACGTGGCGGTGGTACCTTGCGATGCGCCCTTCCTGCCGGCGGATCTGGTGGCCAGGCTGCGGACCGGGACACAGGCAGGAAGGGGCGCCGTCGCAGTCTCCGCCGGCCGGCGCCATCCGACGGCGGCGCTCTGGCCCGTTCATCTGCGTAGTGCCCTGCGGAAGGCTCTGGTCGAGGAGGATCAGCGCCGGGTGGAGGCCATTCTTCGCCGTCACGATTTCGCGGAAGTGACGTGGCCGGCCGAGCCCTTCGATCCCTTCGCCAATGTCAACGATTCCGCCGGAATGGCTGAGGCGGAGGCGCTCCTCGCCCGTTTCCCGGCGGCCTGACTGCGGAAGTCGTCCCATCGCGCGCTAGTGCCGCCATCTGGCCTTAATTCCGCGCCGGTGATAGAAGCGCGGCGATTGCCAGAGCTTTTTGCGACCGACGGGGCATCCCGGGAAACGCAGAGGCGCGTTGAAACCAAGGTCGGAGTGCAGCGGGGGTTTGGCAAGAACCTGCGCTGTTCCAGGAGTTGCCACCATTTCCACAGAGGCTCAGAACACAGTCCGCGCCATGCCGTTGCTGCGGCGCCTGTTCTCCGATGAAGGAAGCAAGCACACCCGCGCCTATGGCGTGGCGATTGCTGCCGGCGCGATCGAAGCGTCCATGGGCGGGCTGGTGGCCTGGCTGATCGGACCGGTCATTCGCGCCATGTGGGACAAGCAGAGCATGGGGCAGATCACAGGCTTTGCCCTGCTGGTCGTCGTGGTCTTCCTGGTTCGCGGCGCGGCTGCCTATACCAAGGACACCGTGCTCGCCCGCATCGGCAACTCCATCATCGCCAGCGTGCAGCAGCGGCTGTTCGATCATGTCGTGAAGCAGGACATGGCCTATTTCACCGCGCGCCATTCCACCGAAATGGTGGCCTCGAATACTTTCGTGGCCAATTCCTCGCGCATCGCCTCCAATCTTCTGGTCACCTCGGTCTCCAACGTGCTGCAGGTCGGTGCACTGATCGCCGTGATGATCATGCGTGATCCGCTATTGGCCTTGTCTGCCCTCGTGGTGATGCCGCCTGCCGTGCTCGGCATCCGCTACATCACCAAGCGGATCCGGCGTGTGGTGAAGCGCCAATATCAGAGCACCGCGCAGATCACCGGAATCATTCAGGAAACCTCGCAAGGGATCCGGGTGGTCAAGTCCTTCGGCATGGAGCAGGCCATGCGGGCCCGCATGGCAGCCGGCGTGGCCGAGGCCCAGGCAGCCGCCAACAAGATGGCGGGGCTCGGCAATCGTTCGGGCCCGATCATGGAGACGATGGCCGGTTTTGCCGTTGCGGCGGTCATCATCTATGGCGGTTGGCGTATCACCGCCGGCCAGCTCACAGTCGACGAGTTGATCTCTTTCCTGTTCGCCTTCCTCACCGCCTATGCGCCGTCCAAGGCACTCGCTCGCGTCAATGTCGACCTGAACGCCGCCGTTGCCGGCGTGAGCATGTTTTACGACATCATCGATCAGCCGGCGCGCGAAGGGGCAGGCGAGAGCAAGAAACCCGCCTTCGTCAACAGAGGTGGCCATATCGCCTTCGATCAGGTGAGCTTCGGCTACAAGCCGGACGAGCCGGTCTTGCAGGATCTCTCCCTGGTCGCCGAGGCCGGCAAGACGACCGCTCTGGTCGGTCCGTCCGGCAGCGGCAAGTCGACCGTGCTCAACCTGATCCTGCGCTTTTATGAGCCGGGCTCCGGCGCGATCGAAATCGACGGGCAGGACATCGCGTCGGTTTCCGTCGCCAGCCTCCGCAGTGCCATGGCCTATGTCGGCCAGGACGTCTTCCTGTTCGCCGGCACCATCCGGGAGAACATCGCCTTTGGCCGGCCGGGTGCCTCCCAGGAGGCGATCGAGGCGGCGGCCAAAGCCGCCTATGCCCATGACTTCATCGTGGATTTCGACCGGGAATACGACACCGAGGTCGGTGAGCGCGGCCTGCAGCTTTCCGGCGGGCAGCGCGCCCGCATCGCGATCGCGCGTGCCATCCTGCGTGATGCCTCGATCATTCTTCTGGACGAGGCCACGGCCGCATTGGACTCGCAATCCGAACAGGCGGTGCAGAATGCCCTCGACGATCTCTGCGCCGGCCGCACCGTCGTGGTAATCGCCCACCGGCTGCAGACCATCCAGGAAGCCGACAAGATCTGCGTGATCGACGGCGGCCGACTGGTGGAGGAGGGCAGCCATGAGGCGCTGCTCGCCAGGGCAGGGCGCTATGCCGCCCTCCATGCCGTGCAGTTCCGCGACGAGCCCCAGCTCCTGCCTCTCTGAAGAAGGTTTTGTTTCGTGAAATCCGTTGCTCTCTTCGATCTCGACGGCACTTTGGTCGATGCCGATCACCTGCATTACGAGGCCTGGCGCGAGATGGTGGCGCCGCACGGGATCGAGCTTTCCCTCGACACCTATGTCTCCGAGATCATGGGCCAGCCCAACAGCCTGCTTGCCAGGAACTTCCTGAAGGATCTCGACGAAGATGCCGCCCTCAAGCTCGTCGACGACAAGGAGGCGATGTTCCGCAGCCTCTTCGTGGGGCTGAAGCCGGCGAAGGGACTGACGGATTTCCTCGACTGGCTGGAGCAGAACGGGGTGCCGGTCGGCGTGGTCACCAATGCACCGCGGGACAATGCAGAGCATCAGCTGGTCAATCTGGGCCTGGTGGAACGCTTTCCGACCGTGGTGATCGGCGCTGAGGTTGCCAATCCCAAGCCCCATCCAGATCCTTACCTTGTCGGCCTGGAGCGCCTGTACGGACGGGCCGCTTCCAGCCTGGCCTTCGAGGATTCGCGCTCGGGCATCACGGCTGGCAAGGCAGCGGGCCTTGCCGTGATCGGTCTTGCCACCAGCATGAGCGAGGAGGCGCTGCTGGCGGCCGGCGTGGAACTGGCGATTCCCGACTATACGGATTCGCGCCTCCGACCTTTCGCCGCAGCTCGGCTCGGTATCGCCTGATCGCAGGCCGGTGACCCAGCTCCGTCATGGCGCGGATGCTGGGTGAGGCCCCAAGTCTTGGCCTGTCGTCGGCAGAGGGCGGCTGCCGCGATGAAACGGACTTTCCCTCGTGCCGGGAAAGCGCTAACACGAGAATTGTCTCATGGGGTGCCCGCAAGGGCTGAGAAGACGATGGCCGCAAGCTACGTCTAACCCATCGAACCTGATCCGGGTCGTGCCGGCGGAGGGATGAGCTTCGAAGCTTTCAGCTTCACCTCAATTTTCTTCACCGCCGTCATCCGTATCGAACCGTTTTCGACATGGAGGACGCTATGCTGAGGAAACTGCTCGCCGCTCTCGCACTGGCCACCGTCGCCACAACGGCCTCGGCCGACGACAAGCCGGTGCTCACCGTCTACACTTATGAGAGCTTCTCCGGCGAATATGGCCCCGGCAAGCCGCTGCAAACCGCCTTCGAGGCCAAGTGCAACTGCAAGCTGACCTATGTCACCGCCGATGACGGTGGTGCCCTCTTCGCCAAGCTCAAGCTCGAAGGGGCCTCGACCAAGGCCGACGTCGTCGTCGGGCTCGACGACAATCTGATGGGAGAGGCGGAGAAATCAGGCCTGTTCGCGCCGCATGGCGTGGCAGCCGAGAAGCTCTCCCTGCCCGAGCCTTGGACCAACAAGACCTTCATTCCCTATGACTGGGGCTATTTCGCCTTCGTCTATGACAGCGACAAGCTCAAGATCCCGCCCGCCAGCCTGAAGGATCTCGTCGACGACAAGAACGGTCCCAAGCTGGTGATCGAGGATCCGCGCACCTCCACGCCGGGCCTTGGCCTACTCGCATGGATGAAGGCCGTGTATGGCGACAAGGCCTCCGACGCCTGGAAATCCTTGAAGCCTCGCATCGTCACGGTCACTTCGGGCTGGTCGGAAGCCTATGGGCTCTTCCTGAAGGGCGAGGCCGACATGGTGCTCTCCTATTCGACCTCGCCCGCCTACCATATCGGTGCCGAGAAGAAGACCAACTACAAGGCTGCGATGTTCCCGGAAGGCCATCAGACCCAGGTCGAGGTCGCCGGGGTGACGGCGAGTTCAAAGCAGCAGGAACTCGGGCGCCAGTTCCTCACCTTCCTCATCTCCGACGAGGCCCAGTCCGTCCTGCCCGAGACCAATTGGATGTATCCGGCCAGGACGCCCGCTGCCGGCCTGCCGGAGAGCTTCAAGGCCGTTGCCGTGCCCGCCAAGGCCTTGATGGCGGATCCGGCCAAGCTCGCCGAGAACCGCAAGGCCTGGATCGACGAATGGCTGGCCGCCATGGCGAAGTGAGGAAGGGCAGGTGAAGCTCGACGCTGGTCCTTTACCCTCTCCTGGAGGGGAAGGGTCGACACGAAGTGTCGGGGTAGGGTGGGATGCACTGGCCCTTCCAAATCGTCTTCCCTCGGCCAAAGCTGAAATATTTTGCAAAGAGTCACCCCACCCCGGCCTTTCAGGCCGACCCTCCCCCTCCAGGGGAGGGTAAAGATGCTTCAATCTGAATGCCCGGCCTGATTCTCCTCGGCGGCCTTGCCGCACTCGTGCTCGCCGCGCTCGCCAGCCTGTTTCTCGCGGCTGGCGGCGACGCCTGGCAGGGCAATGTCGGCTATCTCGTCTCGATCGCCGGTTTCACCGTCTATCAGGCGCTGCTCTCCACTCTGCTGTCCCTCTCGTTCGGGGCGCTCGTGGCCTTGGCGCTGGCCCGGCGGCAATTTCCCGGACGTCGGCTGCTGCTGGCCCTGTTCGGCGTTGCAGCGGCGTTGCCCTCGATCGTCGCCGTGTTCGCCTTTGCCGGTATCTACGGTAGGGCCGGCATCGCCAACACCGTGCTGGGCGCCATCGGCCTGCCGGCCATCTCGCTCTACGGGCTCACCGGCATCCTGATGGTGCATGTGTTCTTCAACGGTGCCTTCGCGAGCCGGGTGTTCCTTGCGGCGCTGGAGGCGGTGCCGGGCGAGCATTGGCGGCTGGCAGCCTCGCTCGGCATGCCTCCGGCTACCATCTTTCGTCGCATCGACTGGCCGGTGCTGAGGCGGGACCTGCCGGCGCTCGCGCTCCTGATCTTCATCGCCTGTGCGACGTCCTTCGCCATTCCCCTTACGCTCGGAGGCGGGCCGGGGAGTGCCACGTTTGAGGTTGCAATCTACCAGGCCATCCATTCCGATGCCGATTTTGCCCGGGCCGCGGTGCTGGCCTTGCTGCAGATCGTCGCCATGGCACTGCTGGTGACGCTTGCCGCGCCGTTGCTGGTGCGCCCGCCGGAAGCGGCGAGTGTCGGACGCAGGCTGGAACGGCCCGATCGCGAAGCTGGCTGGCTGCAGTTGGCCGATGCACTGGTCATCGGCTTTGCGCTGCTTCTGCTGCTGCCACCCTTGCTGGCGGTCATTCACGCGGGCCGCACGCTGATGGCTGGCATCGATCCGCAGGTGCCCCGAGCCCTCGTGACCAGTCTGGTGGTTGCATTGGCGGCTGCCTTGCTGTCGCTGGCCGCTGCCCTCCTGCTGTCGCGTTCGCGCCTGTCGCTGACAAAGCAGGGCTGGCCCCGTCTCGCCCGTCTGATGGCCGCGGGGCCCTTGCTCACACTGGCCGCTCCGCCATTGGCTTTCGCAGCGGGTCTCTACGTGATCGCCCGCGCCTTGGGCGCGACCGATTTCGTGGCGATGCCGGCTCTCATCCTGGTCAATGCGATGATGGCTCTGCCTTTCGTGCACCGGCTCGTCGATCCGCCCATGGCTCTGGCTGAGGAGCGGTATGGCCGACTGGCCGACAATCTCGGCCTGACCGGCTGGGCGCGGTTGCGTCTGGTCGAGTGGCCTTTGCTGGCCCCCTCGGCGACGGCGGGTTTCGCCCTTGCCATGGCGCTCTCGCTCGGCGATCTCGGCGTGGTGGCCCTGTTCGGCTCGCAGAGCCTGGTGACACTGCCGGCCTTGCTCTACGCCAAGCTCGGCTCCTACCGTGTCGCCGAGGCGGACGGCATTGCCGCGCTGCTTGCCGGTCTCGTGCTCGTGCTGTTCCTGGTGGCTGGGCGGTTTGGAGGCCGGTATGCTCGTCGTGGATAATCTCACCATCATCATCGACGACTGGACCGGGCGCTACGACCTCACGGTTCCGCGCGGTGCGCTAGCGGCCATGGTTGGTCCTTCCGGCGGCGGCAAGTCCACCTTGCTGCACGCCATTGCCGGTTTCGAAAAGCCGGCGAGCGGCAGGCTCAGCTTCGGGGGGATCGATCTCCTGCCGCTGAAGCCGGCTGACAGGCCGGTGGCCATCGTCTTCCAGGACCATAATCTCCTGCCCAATCTCACAGCCCTGCAGAATGCCGGTCTCGCCCTGTCGCCCTCCCTTCGGCTCTCGGCGGCCGATCGCCAGGCCATCTCGGCGATGCTCGACCATGTCGATCTGGCCGGCATGGAAGCGCGCCTGCCTTCAGAGCTCTCCGGTGGCCAACGCCAGCGCGTCGCGCTCGCGCGTGCCATGCTGACCACGCGCCCGCTGCTGCTGCTCGACGAGCCGCTGACAGGGCTCGATCCCACCATGCGTGCCGACATGATCGATCTCATCGATACGCTGCGTCGCGAGAAGAATCTGACCGTGCTGATGACCACGCATACGCCCGAAGATGTCGAGGGCAGGGCCGATCAGGTCATCACGGTTGCAGATGGACGGGTCGTGGGCTGAGGCGAGGCAACACGGAGGGGCGATCCCCTCGTGCGACACGTTTCCGAGATGGTCGATCTGCTCCCTCAATTGATGGAACTGCGGAGATCGATCCTCCAGGGTGCCGTGCCTTCGCCGACAAGGAAAAGCGGACTGGAAGTCCGCGCTCCAAGGTCTAAGTTGCTCCTTTGCATGCAGAAGGAATCGCCCGGATGGACGCCAGCGAACTCGCCCGATTGATCGCCCAGGGGCGGGGCACCGAGCCGGCGGATTTGGTGATCAAGAATGTGCGCCTCCTCGACCTTGTCAGCGGCGACCTCGCCGAGACCGATATCGCCATCGGCGGAGATCGCATCGTCGGCACCTATGCCAGCTATCGCGGCCGGCGCGAGATCGACGGGCGCGGGCTTGTGGCCGTGCCCGGTTTCATCGACACGCATCTGCATGTCGAATCCTCGCTTGTCACCCCTCCCGAATTCGACCGCTGCGTGCTCCGGCATGGCGTGACCACGGCCATTTGCGATCCGCATGAGATTTCCAACGTGGTCGGGGCCGATGGCATCCGCTATTTTCTGGAGGCGGCCGGTGAGACGGCGCTGGACCTGCGCGTCCAGCTTTCGAGCTGCGTGCCCTCCACCCATCTGGAGACCGCCGGTGCGAGGCTCGAGGCTGCGGATCTCGCACCCTTCAAGAACCACCCCCGCGTGATCGGCCTTGCCGAGTTCATGAATTTCCCGGGCGTGATCAACGCCGATCCTGCCTGCCTCGCCAAGCTTCTGCCGTTCCAGGACGGCCATATCGACGGCCATGCCCCGCTTCTCATCGGCACGGATCTGAATGCCTATCTCACCGCCCGCATTCGTACTGACCATGAGACGACAACGGCCAGGGAGGGCCGGGAAAAGCTTGCCAAGGGCATGACGCTGCTGATCCGGGAAGGCTCCGTTTCCAAGGATCTGCATGCCCTTGCCGAGTTGATCACGGTCAGGAACTCGCCTTATCTCGCCTTCTGCACCGACGATCGCAATCCCCTAGACATTGCCGAGGAGGGTCATCTGGATTTCATGATCCGCACCGCCATCGCCCTCGGCGCCGAGCCGCTGGCGGCCTATCGCACCGCGACCCTGTCGGCGGCCATGGCCTTCGGGCTCAGGGATCGTGGCGTGATCGCGCCCGGCAAGCGGGCCGATATCGTGCTCATCGAGGATCTCGACCATTGTGCCGTGCGCCAGGTGATCAGCGCCGGCCGGCTGGTGGAGGACGGCTTGTTCGAGGGGCGGACCCGCATTGCACCGGTGGGGCTTGGCTCGATGAAGTCTCCCCGCGTTTCGGCGGCCGATTTCCGCGTCAAGGCAGGCGGGCCGACCGGGCCGGTGATGGGTGTGGTGCCCGGCAAGATCATCACCGAGCATCTGAGGTTGAGCCTGCCCTATGAGAGTGGTTATCGGAATATCGACCTCGACCAGGACGTGGTGAAGGTGGCCGTGGTCGAGCGCCATGGCGTCAACGGCAATATCGGTCGCGGCTTCGTCAAGGGCTTCGGTTTGAAGCAGGGGGCAATCGCTTCCTCGGTGGGACACGATTCGCACAATATCTGCGTGGTCGGTGCCGATGACGCCGACATGGCGCTGGCGGTCAACCGCCTCGGCGAGATCGGCGGCGGCTTCGTGGTGGCCCGGGATGGCGTCATCCTGGCCGAATTGGCGCTGCCGGTGGCGGGCCTGATGAGCTTGCTGACTTTCGAGGAAGTGCGAGACCACCTGATTCCGCTGCGCGCAGCCGCCAAATCCCTTGGTGTCACCCTGGCCGAACCCTTCCTGCAGGTGGCTTTCCTGCCCTTGCCGGTCATTCCCCATCTCAAGATCACCGACAAGGGCATGGTCGACGTCGATCGCTTCGAATTGATCGCCGCTTGAGTCATGGTCTTGACGGTGCTGCATCAGCATTCTGCAACCACCGCTCATGCAGTATTCCGGACTCAGTTTCCGGCTAAAAACTTTTGTGATTTGAATAAATAAACTCAAATCACAGCGATGCGTCGAGCCGATTTTAGTATAAAAGTGCGTTTCTTATCAAAGCGCACTTCGCTTCAGAGTACCCGCGATGAAACTCCTCGTCGTCTATTGCCATCCTTGTTCGGAGAGCTTTGGCGCCTCGATCCGGGATACCGCCCTGCGCGCGCTCGGCAAGGCGGGGCATGAGGTCCGCCTGATCGACCTTTATGCGCAGGGTTTCAATCCGGTGATGAGTGCAGAGGAAAGGCGCGGCTATCACGAGCCGGGCAGCAATGAGGCGCCCGTGGCCGAGCATCTGGCGCAATTGCGCTGGTGCGAGGGGCTCATCTTCATTCATCCCACCTGGTGGTATGGACCGCCGGCCATGCTCAAGGGCTGGCTCGAGCGGGTCTGGGTGCCGCACGCCACCTTCACCATGCCCGAAAACGGCAAGGCGATCGGCCCGGTGCTGACACAGATCCGCCTGCTGGGCGTCATCTCCACATTGGGATCGCCCTGGTGGTGGTGGACCTTGTTCATGAAGGCGCCTGGACGCAATATTCTTCTGCGCGGCCTGAAGAGTCTTTGCGCTCCGCATTGTCGCACGATGTGGCTGGCACTGCACCGTCTCGACGAAACCACCGAAAAGCAGCGTCGCTATTTTCTTGCGAAAGTCGAGAAGAGGCTGGCATCTCTCAAGAATTGAGAAGTGCCGGAAGGCGGTTCCGCAGAATGTTGGGAGGATATTTGACCAATTCTAAACACGCGGTCGGTTGACGCGGATGCGCCCCGGGCGGCGGAATTGCCAGCGAGCTCTGCCGAAAGATCCGCAAAGACCGAGTTTTGCCAAGTTTGTGTAAGATGAACGGGTATTCTCACCCTTCGGACTTGACTCAGGCAGCAGCCTATTGTCTCAACGCGCCGTCTCAAACGGGGTTCTTGCATGAGTATCGCCTTCACGTTTCCCGGCCAGGGAAGCCAAAGCGTGGGGATGGGCAAGGCGCTTGCCGATGCCTTTCCCGTGGCCCGCGCCGTCTTCGACGAGATCGACGCAGCGCTTGGCCAGAAGCTGACGGCCGTGATCTGGGATGGCCCGGACAACGACCTCACGCTCACGGAGAACGCCCAGCCGGCGCTGATGGCCGTCTCCCTGGCAGCCTTCCGTGTGCTGCAGGACGAGGCTGGCCTCGATCTCCGGAAACATGCCAGCTTCGTTGCCGGCCATTCGCTCGGCGAATATTCGGCCCTGGCTGCATCGGGGGCGCTGACGATCGCCGATACGGCCCGCCTGCTGCGCATTCGCGGGCGGGCGATGCAGGCCGCGACGCCCGTGGGGACCGGCGCCATGGCCGCCCTCCTCGGTCTCGACTACGAGCAGGCGGCCGCCGTCGCCGCCGAAGCAGCGCAGGGCGAAGTCTGCCAGGCTGCCAACGACAATGCGCCGGGCCAGGTCGTCATTTCCGGCACCAAGGCAGCGGTCGAGCGGGCGGTGGAGATCGCCAAGGGCAAGGGCGCCAAGCGCGCCATCCTCCTGCCGGTTTCGGCTCCCTTCCATTGCGCCCTGATGCAACCGGCTGCCGATGCCATGGCCGAGGCGCTTGAAAAGGTCGCCATCGCAGCACCGGTCGTGCCTCTGGTTGCCAATGTCCTTGCCCAGCCGATCTCGGATCCTTCCGAGATCCGCCGCCGCCTCGTCGAGCAGGTGACGGGAACCGTCCGCTGGCGGGAAAGTGTCGAATATCTTGCCGGGGCCGGTGTCACCAAGCTGGTGGAGGTCGGCTCTGGAAAGGTTCTGAGCGGGTTGGTCAGGCGTATAGCCTCCGGCGTAGAAGCGGTGAGCATTGGTACACCGGACGATGTAGCGGCATTCGCGCCGACACTGCGATGAAAGGGCCCACGGCCACCCGCCCGATAGCGGGTGGTCATTTCGGGTGAGGATAAACAATAAAGGGTGCGCCCGCAGTGGCCGGCAGCACTCGATTGGGGATGACGATGTTCGACCTTACTGGCAAGATAGCCCTGGTGACCGGCGCCACGGGCGGAATCGGAGCGGCCATTGCCGCATCCCTGCATCGGCAGGGCGCCACGGTGGCGCTTTCCGGTACGCGCAAGGCGGTGCTGGAGGAACTGGCGGCCAAGCTGGGCGAGCGTGCCCACGTCTTCGCCTGCGACCTGACCGACAAGGAACAGCTCGGCGCGCTGGTCCCGAGTGTCGAGGGGGCCCTGGGTCAGCTGGACATCCTGGTCAACAATGCCGGCTTTACCCGCGACAATCTGATGCTGCGCATGAAGGATGAGGACTGGGACAGCGTCATCGCCGTCAACCTCTCTGCTGCCTTCCATCTGTCGCGGGCCGCGGTGAAGGGAATGCTGAAGCGCCGTACCGGCCGCATCATCAACATTGCCTCGCTTTCCGGTGTCATCGGCAATCCCGGCCAGACCAACTATGCCGCCTCCAAGGCCGGCCTGGTCGGCATGTCCAAGTCGCTCGCGCATGAGGTTGCGAGCCGCGGAATCACCGTCAATTGCATCGCGCCGGGCTTCATCGAAACGGCGATGACGGATGCCCTCAACGAGAAGCAAATGGAACCGATCCTTGCCGCGATCCCCGTGCATCGGCTCGGTCATGTCGACGAGATTGCGGCGGCAGCCGTTTACCTTGCCTCTTCAGAGGCTGCCTATACCACCGGGCAAACTTTGAATATTAACGGCGGAATGGCAATGATTTGAACGAGTTAGGCGTCAATTCCACAGTGATTTCCACTGGCGGGATGCCCGCTGGCAATGGCATTTGAAGTGTGTTAATCACCGCCGAGGGACATTCCGATGGCCCCTACGAATGTGATTGTCCGGGATAATCGGAGGTCAATCGAAGGATTGGCCCCGGCTCAAGGAACTATCCAAACACCGACCGCCTCACCGGCGGCGGAATAAAGTGCCGGCAGGCAGTCTTGGTTTATCAAAGGAACGAAAAATGAGCGATATCGCAGACCGCGTGAAGAAGATCGTGGTTGAACACCTCGGCGTCGATCCGGACAAGGTCACCGAGAATGCGAGCTTCATCGACGATCTGGGCGCTGACTCGCTCGACACGGTTGAGCTGGTCATGGCTTTCGAGGAAGAGTTCAACTGCGAAATCCCCGACGATGCCGCAGAGACGATTCTGACCGTCGGCGATGCCGTCAAGTTCCTGACCAAGGCTACGGCCTGAGACGATCGGGGAGCGAAAGCTCCCCGATATCCATCCATCGACCGGCCGGGGGACGAGATTGCATCATTGCCGGGAACCCTGGAGTGACAGCAGGCATAGCGGCTGCCAGTTCAGCGTAAAGGCAATGCGTTCGAGGCATTGGAAGGGCAGCCCTCAGGGCGCCTGCCTTTCAATGCCCGCCTTGCGTCAGGCAATTTTGCGATCAAACGGGTTTGAGTAGCCGGGGAGGGCGATTCCCCGGCCTTTGGAGGTTATATGAGGCGCGTTGTCGTAACAGGTCTCGGCATGGTCAACCCGATGGGTGGCGATGTCGAAACATCGTGGTCCAATCTCCTTGCGAGCAAGAGCGGCATCGTCAAGATCGACCGTTTCGAGACGGAGGATCTCAAGGCGCGCATTGCCGGCCTCATTCCGCATGGCGATGGCAGCAACGGCACCTACAATGCCGATCAGTGGATGGAGCCCAAGGAGCAGCGCAAGGTCGACGACTTCATCGTCTTCGCCATGGCCGCGGCCACCCAGGCGCTCGACGATGCCGGCTGGCATCCCGCCTCACAGAAGGACCAGGAAGAGACCGGCGTCCTGATCGGTTCGGGCATTGGCGGCCTGCAGGGCATTGAGGATGCCGCGATCACGCTTCGCGATCGCGGTCCCGGCCGCATCTCGCCCTTCTTCATTCCCGGCCGCCTGATCAACCTGGCCGGCGGCCAGGTCTCCATTCGTCACGGCCTGAAGGGGCCGAACCACGCGGTGGTCACGGCCTGCTCGACCGGTGCGCATGCCATTGGCGATGCCGCCCGCCTGATCGCGCTCGGCGATGCCGAGGTGATGGTGGCCGGCGGCACCGAATCCCCGGTCTGCCGTCTCGCCCTTGCGGGTTTTGCCGCATGCCGTGCGTTGTCGACCGGCTTCAACGACGAGCCCACACGTGCCTCGCGCCCCTATGACCGCGATCGCGACGGTTTCGTCATGGGCGAGGGCGCCGGCTGCGTGGTGCTCGAAGAGTATGGTCACGCCAAGGCGCGTGGCGCCAAGATCTACGCCGAAGTCATCGGCTATGGCCTCTCCGGCGATGCCTATCACATCACTGCGCCGTCAGAAGACGGCGACGGCGCCTTCCGCAGCATGCAGATGGCAGTGAAGCGGGCAGGTATCTCCGTCGGCGAGATCGACTACATCAACGCCCACGGCACCTCCACCATGGCGGATACGATCGAGCTCGGCGCCGTCCAGCGCCTGCTCGGAAATGCGTCCGCGACGGCCTCGATGTCGTCGACCAAATCGGCGACCGGCCATCTGCTCGGCGCTGCCGGTGCGATCGAAGCGATCTTCTCGATCCTGGCCCTTCGCGACCAGATCGTGCCGCCCACCATCAATCTGGAGAATCCCGAAGTGGAGACGCCGATCGATCTGGTGCCGTTGCAGGCGCGCAAGCGCGAGGTGAATGTGGTGCTCTCCAATTCCTTTGGCTTCGGCGGCACCAACGCCTCCTTGATCCTGCGCAAGGCCGATTGATCCTCTGCCCGAGCAGAGCGCGTACAGGCGTGAACGTCGATTTGCTCGGGTTCTTTGTTTTCGAGCCAATCCAGCGGATCGGCTCGGGCGTCCTTGCGGTTCCTGGTACTTCCGAGAAATCGCAAAACGCGTGGCGCATGGCAGGCATGGGGGAGCTGGCCGGCATTTCTGCCATATTCGCAGGGCATGCCCGCCGGAGCAGAGGTGATACGGCTTCCGGTTTCGGCAATCGGAGGTCGCCTTATTGTTCGTATTTTGATGCATTTTCGCCGAAACACACTGGTATTTGTGCGGCAAAGCGCATTTTGGCAAAGGCCGTGTTTTGCTCTAACTCTTTGTTTCGACGCGTTTTTGCGATTCTTGGCGATTCTGTGGGAACACAGGGCGCCTCGGGCATGGCACAATAGATCCGCCAGTTGCCAGGCTCTGCGGCCCGCGGTCGAGGCGGGCAAATATGTAGGCGTACGAGGTTTCTATGGTCGATGATCGGGATGATTCGGGACTAGCGAACGAACGCTCGCGCTCCTTCGGGAAAGGTGCTGCCGGCTCGCGCGGATCCCGCAACATGATCCAGCCCGATGCCGTCGCCAAGCCGCCGACACGTTCGAGCGCCGTGCGCAATCCCTTCGTGGTCGCGGGCAACGCGATCTTCGTCCTGCTGATGCTGATCGCCATCGGCGGCTATTTCGGTCTGCGCCAGTTCACCTCGCCCGGGCCGCTCTCCGAAGCCAAGACCGTTTATGTGCCCAAGGGCAGTGGCCGTGACGAGATCGCCGATTCCCTCGAGCGCCAGGGCGTGATCGACAGTGCCACCGTCTTCACCACCGGCGCGTTGATCCTGGGACATAGCAATCTCAAGGCGGGCGAATACGCCTTCAAGCCCGGCGCCTCGATGTATGACGTCATGAACATCCTGGTGGACGGCAAGGTGATCCAGCATTCGATCACCATTCCCGAGGGCCTCACCAGCCAGATGATCATCGATCGTCTGAGCCAGGACGACCTGCTCACCGGCGATGCCCCGCCGGTGCCGCCCGAAGGAGCTCTCCTGCCCGACACCTACAAATATGAGCGTGGCACCACGCGCTCGGCCATGGTGCGCAAGATGCAGGAAGAGCAGAAGGCCCTGGTCGATCAGATCTGGAAGCAGCGCGCGCCCAATCTGCCGCTGAAGAGCCCGGCTGAGATGGTAACGCTGGCCTCGATCGTCGAGAAGGAGACGGGCCAGGCGGATGAGCGGCCCCATGTCGCGAGCGTCTTCATCAACAGGCTGCAGAAGAACATGCGCCTGCAATCCGATCCGACCGTGATCTACGGCATGGTCGGCGGCAAGGGTAAGCTCGACAGGGCGCTGACCAGCGCCGACCTCTCGCAGCCGACGCGCTTCAATACCTACACCATAGCCGGCCTGCCGCCGTCCCCCATCGCCAATCCCGGCAGGGCCGCCATGCAGGCCGTGGCGACCCCCTTGGCGACCAAGGATCTCTACTTCGTTGCCGATGGCACGGGTGGGCATGCCTTTGCTCCGACTCTGGACGAGCACAACAAGAATGTCGCCAAATGGCGCCAGTTCCAGCAGCAGGGCGGCAATGCCACCGTCGCACCGCCGCAGCCGACACCTGCGCCGGCACCGGACAATGCCGCAGCGGCGCCGGCGCCAGCCCCGGCCGAGGCCCCCGCAGCCAAGCCACCGGCAAAGCCTTGCAAGAAAGGCAGCAAGGCCTGCAAGCAGCAGACGGAGGCCGAGGCGCCGTCTGCACCCACGCCGCCACCGGTACCAACTCCGTCACCAGCACCCGCTCCGTCACCGGCACCTGCAGCCGATGTCCCGCTGCCTGCTCCTTCGGCGCCCCCGGCTGCAGAGGCGCCGGCCGCACCCAATGCCGACCCGGCCCAGGCTGGCAAGCCCAAGAAGGGCGGCTTTGACGATCCTGTCGCCAATACCAACCATGACCCGCTGCTCGACAAGACCTTCGATCTGAATTCGCCGCAGTCGGTGCAATAGGCTGGCTGCGTGCGAGCCGCTTGAGCGCGGGGCCGCGGGGCTCTATCTTCCGTCAGGCTTATTCGACGCGCTCGCGGCGCGTCGGGAGCGAGCGCTCAGTTCCGGTTGCCGGTGAAATCCGTCCGGTCGGATGCTGAAATCACCGTATGGAACGTTGGAAGATGTCCGTTGTCAGCATGACCGGCTTTGCCCGGGTGGAAGGACAGACCGGCGCGAACCGCTGGGCCTGGGAAATCAAGACCGTCAATGGCAAGAGCCTCGACGTCCGCTTCCGGTTGCCGCCCGGATTCGAGGCGCTGGAGGCTTCGGCACGCGCCGCCTTGGGCGCCGCCTTTGCTCGCGGCTCGTGCCAGATCGGCCTGTCGCTGAAGCGCGATGCCGTGGCGCCGGTGGTGCGTATCAACCAGGCGGTGCTCGATGCCATCGTCTCGGCGATGGCCGAGGCCTCGCACAAGGTCGATGCGGCGGCGCCGCGCCTCGATGGCCTCTTTGCCATCAAGGGCGTGCTCGAGGTCGAGGAGCAGGAGGAGGACGAGGCGGGACGCGCCGCGCTGCAGGAGGTCCTGCTGGAGGGGTTCGCCAGGGCCGTAGCCCAATGCGCCGAGATGAGGCGGCGGGAAGGGCAGGCGCTCGCCCGCGTCCTGCTCGGCCGTATCGACGAGATCGAGGCCCTCACCCGTGAGGCGGACACCAATCCAGCGCGCCAGCCCGCGGCCGTGCGGGAGCGGCTTGCCGCCCAGATTGCCGCCCTGCTCGACGCCTCGTCGTCGCTCGACCCCGACAGGCTGCACCAGGAGGCGATCCTGATGGCAGCCAAGGCCGACATCCGCGAGGAACTCGACCGGCTGCATGCGCATGTTGCCGCCGCGCGCGATCTGCTGGCCAAGGGCGGCCCGGTGGGACGGCGCCTCGACTTTCTCGCGCAGGAGTTCAACCGGGAAGTCAACACCCTTTGCTCCAAGGCGAATGATGTCAGCTTGACCGCGACCGGTCTTTCTCTCAAAGCAGTGGTCGAGCAATTCCGCGAACAGGTTCAGAATATCGAATGAGTAGCACTGCGTCCGTTCCCCAGCGCCGGGGCCTCCTGCTGATCGTTTCCTCGCCCTCCGGTGCCGGCAAGACCACGCTGACACGCCTTCTTCTGGCCGAAGACAAGTCGATGCATCTGTCGATCTCGGTAACGACGCGGCCGCGCCGTGGCAGCGAGATTGACGGCGTGCATTATCGCTTCATCGACGCCGGTAGCTTCGAGACCATGCGCGAGAAGGGCGAATTGCTGGAATCGGCCAAGGTACACGGTAATTACTACGGCACGCCGGCCGGGCCGGTGGAAGAGGCCCTGGCCGCCGGGCGTGATGTCCTGTTCGATATCGACTGGCAGGGCACCATGCAGATCTACAACAAGATGAGGCCGGATATCGTCTCCGTCTTCGTCCTGCCGCCGTCGGTGGCCGAACTCAAGGCGCGGCTGGAGCGGCGGGCCGAGGATAGTCCCGAGATCATCCTGCAGCGCCTGCAGAATGCCCGCGTCGAGATCAGCCACTGGACGAAATATGACTATGTGCTGGTCAACACCGACCTGCAGACGACCTATGCCAAGCTCAAGGAAATCCTCGACGTCGAACGCATGAAGCGCCAGGACAAGTCGCAGGTCGGCCAGCTGGTTGATACGCTGAAGGCCGACCTCGACGCACTCACACGCGGGCGCTGACGCTACTTCAAGGCATGCGCCAGCGCGACGAAGGCGGCGACCGGGACTTCCTCGGCGCGCATCTCCGGGCGCAGGCCCGCATCGGCCAGCGCGGCCGCGAGGTCACCACCAAGCCCTTTGAGGCTCTGGCGCAGCATCTTGCGCCGCTGGCCGAAGGCGGCCTGCGTGATCCGCTCCAGGGCCGCCGGAGTACAGGGCAGTGGCGCCGGACGGGGGCGCAGATGCACCACAGACGAGGTGACCTTGGGCGGTGGCACGAAGGCACTCGGCGGCACGTCGAAGACGATTTCCGCTTCCGTCCGCCATCCGGCCAGGACCCCGAGGCGGCCATAGGCCCCGTCCGCTTCGGTGGCCACGATGCGCTCGGCAACTTCCTTCTGGAACATCAGCGTCATCGACTGGAACCAGGGCGGCCAGGGCTCGGTCTTCAGCCAGCCGATCAGCAGGGGAGTCGCCACGTTGTAGGGCAGGTTGGCGGTGATGCGCACCGGCCCTTCCAGCCCGGCGATCAGCGCCGGCCAATCCGCTTCGAGGGCATCGCCGGCATGGACCGTCAACCGGCCGGGATAGTGGGCCGCGATTTCGGCAAGGGCCGCCAGGCAGCGCTCGTCGCGTTCGACGGCGACCACATGGCGAGCGCCGCAGGCCAGCAGAGCGCGGGTCAGGCCGCCGGGACCGGGGCCGACCTCCACGACATTCACCCCCTCCAGCGAGCCGCCCGCCCGCGCAATCTTGGCGGTGAGGTTGAGGTCGAGCAGGAAGTTCTGGCCGAGGGACTTCTTGGCCATCAGCTCGTGCTGTCGGATGACCTCGCGCAGCGGAGGAAGGTTGTCGATCTGGGCCATGGTCAGCGGGACATCCTGTCGGCCAGCGCCAGGCTGGCAAGGAAGCTGGAAGGGTTGGCCTTGCCGGTACCGGCAAGGTCGAAGGCCGTGCCATGGTCGGGCGAGGTGCGTATGAAGGGCAGGCCCAAGGTGACGTTGACGGCCTCGTCGAAGGCGAGCGCCTTCGCCGGCGCCAGGGCCTGATCGTGATACATGCACAAGGCGACGTCAAAGCCCTGGCGCGCGCGAGCATGGAACATGGTGTCGGCGGGCAGGGGACCGCGAGCGTCGATGCCGGCCGCTCTCAGCCGGGCGATTGCGGGCGCGACGACGGCATTGTCCTCCCGGCCCAGCGTGCCATTCTCGCCGGCATGCGGGTTGAGACCGGCGACCGCGAGCCGCGGAGCCATGATGGCGAAACGAGCCTTGAGATCCTGGGCAACGATCAGCCCGGTCTCAAAGATCAGCTCCTCGCTGAGGGCTGCGGGCACCTCGGCCAAGGGAATGTGAATGGTCACCGGCACCACGGCCACCGTTTCGGACCAGATCATCATCACCGGCTTGCCGTCGTGGCCCCAATGGCGGTGCGCCAATTCACCCAGGAATTCGGTATGGCCGGGATGGCTGAAGCCGGCGCGATAGAGCACCTCCTTCATGATCGGAGGTGTGACCACGGCCCGGGCCTGCCCGCGGCGAACAGACAGCACGGCGCGTTCGATCGACTCGATGACCGCGGCGGCACCGGTGACATCGGGCCTGCCGGGCTGGTCAGGGGCGGGATTGGCCAAGGGAACCACAGGAAGGCCACGTGCGAAGGCTGCGAATGCGCCGGCTTCGTCGGTCTCGACGATGGTCAGATCGAGACCGATGCGCCGAGCACGGTCCGATAACAGGCCGGGATCGCCATAGACGAAGAAAGGCGCGGCTTCGCGGCGGGCTGAGGCTGCCGTCACGATCAGCTCCGGGCCGATGCCTGCCGGTTCCCCCATGGTCAAGGCAATTGGCAGCGAGGACTGTTCGGTCGGCATGATCAGGTCAGATGAGCTCGCTTGCATGAGCGGGCCAGCCCCGGGCGGGGCAGGCCGGCTCGCTTCGTCTCAGAAGGTCTTCAGATTGCCGTAGCGGTCGGTATAGCTGCTCGGCTTGGTGACATTGAGATTGTCGAAGTCGTTGTTCCAGATCTTGTCGGTGAATTCCTTCGGACTGCCGCTGACACCCAGGCCGCGCAGCTGCAGCTGGAACTGCACCGTGGTGTCGTATTTCAACGACGTGGTGTCATAGGAGCGCGAGACGCTCATGCCGAGTGCAATGCAGGCGTCGACATAGGTCAATCCGGCATAGCTCGACGAGAATTTCTTGGTCCTCATGTCGTAGAGAGCGCCGGCACTGGCAATCCAGTTCTCGCTCAGCTTGAAGGCGGCCTTGCCGTTGATGCCTTCGCGATCGTCGAGCCCCAGCAGGGGCTGGGCATCGTAGCGTGCATAGATGATGTCGGCCTTCAGGCGCCCGATCGTGCCGAGGGCGCCGACCTCGAACTGTCGCATGTCCCAGTTTTTCTGGTCGAAGCGGGCACCCGACAGGATCGCGAAATTGTTTACCGGCTGCAGATAAACACGCGCGACATAGTCGGAAATGTTGCGATCCAGGCCCGATTGCAGGCCCGTATTGGCCATGTCGCCCCTGGTGAAGGAATTGGTGCCGCCGAAGGAGTAGGACTGGCCGAACATGGCGTTGTAGTAGCCGCCGCCATTGGTGGTCAGCGAATATTGCAGGCCGGCATTGACGCGAGAGCCATCCTCGGCCCGATCATAGCCGGAATACTTATCCCAATCGAACAGGTTGGTGTCGTCGAAGATCAGGCTCTGGGCGTCTTCGTTCGGGAAGACGCCGCTCTGCATCGCCTTGGGGCGCAGGATGACCTGCGCGATCGGTTCGATGATCTGCGTGCCCCAATCGGATTGCGAGATGAAGGGGTAGCGATAATCGAGGCCGATGGCCGGCACCAGGCGCGCCGCAGTGTCGTTCTTCTTGTTGCTGACGAACTGGTCGGCCGGATTGCCGTCGAGCTGGGTGAAGCCAAGATCGCCGCGAACATAGGCGAAGGGGGTCCACTGCTGCCCATAGGTATCGGTGAAGGTCTTCTTCCAATAGGCATTGATCGAGGCGCGCGTATAGGTGCCATCGATGCCGCGCTGCAGGCAGTTCGTCCGCGTCTTCGGCGTGAGATTGTCGCAGTTGTAGCCCAGGATGTTGTCGAAGGCGGCCTGCTGGCGGGTCAGGCTGGTCAGATTGAGGTTCCAGCCGAGTTCGCCGCCGAAGACCGGGCGGTCGACGATGTAGTCATAGTCGAGCACAGGTGCGACGACGGGCAGCTGCTTCTGCACGTCGGCCGTGGTCAGGCCCTGGAAATAATAGGCGCGCAGATCGAACCAGGATTTGGTGCCGACGCCGGTCAGATAGACGGTGGAGGTTGCCTCCGTCTTGCCCCGCAGATTGTCGAGGCGGTAGTCGCGCCAGTAATATTTGTCGCTCAGCAGCGAGCCGTCCCAGCCGAAACGCCATTTGTCGTTCAGCCAGAATTCACCCTTGGACGAAATCGAGCCACGCCAGTTCGGCCTGCCGATATCCTCATTGGCGAACTTGTCCGGGTCGCTGATGAAGGCGCCCGACGCCATCACCGAATAGGCGCCGTTGAGCGTACGATGGCGCCATTCGATCTGGCCCGTCGGACCCTGGCTGCTGGCATAGCCGGGCGTCAGGGTCAGATCGTAATTGGGTGCGAGGTCGATGAAATAGGGCAGTTCGAGGCCGTAGCCGATCCGCGAGGAGTGGAAATAGCGCGGCGTGATGAAGCCGCTCTTGCGGGTGACGGACGGGTCGGGGGTCGACATATAGGGCAGGTAGGCGATCGGCAGTCCGAAGAACTCGAAGCGAGCATCTTCGAAATAGATCATCTTCTCCTGCTGGTTGTGGATGACCTTGACGGCCTTGATCTGCCACAAAGGCGGCTTCTGCGGATTGTCGGCACAGGGCGAGCAGGCCGAATAGACACCGTTCTGGAACACGGTGACATTGCCGCCGGTGCGCTCGGCCCGGTTGGAGGCGATATAGAGTTCGTCCGCCGTCACCATCTTCAGCGAATTGACGAAACCGTCCCTGAAATCGTCGGTCAGGTCGAAATTGTCGGCATAGGTCTTGGTGCCGTCGGCTTCGGTGATGACGACATTGCCATTGGCCCGCACGCGCTTGGCCTTGCGGTCATAGACCACGCGGTCGGCCTGCAGGGCGCGGCCGTTGTAATAGATCTGCACCGTGCCGATGGCGGTTACGACCTCGTTGTCCTGGTCATACTGCATCTCCCTGGCCTTGAGGACCATGTTGGAGCTGCCCTGACCTCCGGCACCATCGGAACGCGCACCCAAGGGCCCGAGCAGGTTCTCCTGGGCATGGGCTTTCGACGGCAACAACGCAAACGACAGCGCTGCAACCGCGACGGTGGTGCACAGCATGGTCGTAAGGAAGTGGCGAGCTGATACGCGCATCAGCCATCCTCCTGGTTAAGCAACACGGTAAATCCGATCAGGGCCGCAACGGCAGCCGGAGTCCAAGCGGCGACGGCCGGCGCAACCAGCCCCGCAATGCCCAGATCCTTGGCCATTTTGGTTACGACATACAGCAAGAAACCCGCCCCGATTCCACTCAAGATCATCACACCAATACCGCCAAGACGCGCAAACCGCAGCGATACCGTCGCGGCGATCAGCACCATCGCTACGAGCAGCAGGGGACGAGCTAGAAGCGTCTGATATTGCAACCGGTAGTCATTTGCATCAAGTCCCGCGGCGCCCTGTTGTGCGATTGATGACGGGAGTCTCCAGAAAGACACGCTGTCCGCAGACACCGCAAATTTCTGGTCAACCTGGGACTTGGTCAAATTACTAGGAAAATCAATGCTTTCCGACGTTTTGACCGGTTGGTTGGGAATGAATTCCTGGACGTTGGATAGATGCCAGGCGCCCTTGTCAAGTTTTGCGGTATCGGCTTCCAGCCGCCTGACAAAGCGACCGTCGGCATCGAGGGCATAGATGGTAACGCCCGTCAGCGTGCCGTCGTCGCTGTTCTCCGCCGAAGTATGGATGACGGCCTGGCCGTCGCGGATCCAGCGGCTCTTGTCGTCGTCGCGGATCTGGCGGGCGCCGAAGACGCGGGTGTCGAGAAGATCGCTTCTGGTTTTCAGCGCCGCCGACAGCGGGTTGAAGGCAATTGCCGCAAGGATGCCGAGGAGGATGGCGCAGATGATCGGTGGGGCCAGGAATTGCCAGACCGACAGGCCGGCGGCACGCATCACCACCAGCTCGAGCCGCAGGCTGAGATTGACGAAACAGATGATGGCCCCGAACAGGAAGACGAAGGGCAGGGTCTGCTCGATGATGGACGGTGTTCGCAGCAGGGACAGGGCCGCGATCGAGCCCACGGACACGCGGGGCAGGTCGCTGGCGCGCCGACTGGTCTCGGCAAAATCCAGCAGGAAGATCATGACGAACAGGAAGGCAAGCACGCCGAAAATGGCGATCAGAAAGCGCTTGCTGAGGTAGCGGCCGAGGGTGGAGGTCATGATCATGCGCGCGCCGTCCGGTTGGCGAGGCGCGAAGTCAGCTCATTGTACCAGTTCGTCACTCCGCGCGGCAGCGACAGGCGCAGATGGCCGGTGATCACGGCAAGGCAGATCAGCGAGGTCAGGATCGGCACGCCGAATGCGATATAGACGCCGCCGGCCGAATGCACGCTCAGGCTCTGCGTGGCAATGAAGCCGAGAATGCGCACCACCAGCACGCTCAGAATGGCAAAGCCGATCGCGCTGGCTCGCCCCTGGCGGGTGGTGCGCGCCTGGCCCAGGAAGGCAAGGGCGACCAGCATGAAGGCAATCGGATAGAGGGGAGCGGTAAACCGGTCCACCAGTTCGCCGCGAATGCGGCCGCGTTCGGCCTGTCCCTTCATCTCGGATGGCTGGGTATTCCACAGTTCGCTGGTGTAGCGGTCACGCGGCTTGTAGTTGATGGTGTCGTTGTCGTCGCGGGCGAGCTGCGAGAGGTCGAACTGATACTGCTCGAAGGTGACGATGGAGGCGTCGGAGGAAGCGCCGCCTTCCTGCTGCTGCAGCGAGCCGTTGTTGAGAACCAGCACCAGCCCCGTCGCCGTATCGACGATCTTGCCGGTTCCGGCGATGTAGGTCTTGGTCTTGCCCTTGTCGCGGGCATCCTGCACGAAAATGCCGAGCAGCGTCCCGTCGGGCTGGCGCTCACGGATATGGAAGGTGAAGCCGCGCAGGGCAGTGAACTGGCCTTCCTTGAGGAAGTGCTGCACTACGTCGGCCGCTGCCGCGACGCGCCAGGCGGTCAGCTCATGCTGGCTGGCGGGCTGGATATAGAGGGTGACGGCGGCAATTCCCGCAGCGACGAGACCGGTAATGCCGGCAAAGGGCGTGATCAGCCGGGAGGGGGAATAGCCCGCAGCGTTGAGGACGACGAGTTCAGAGCCGGCATTGAGCCGCTGCAGCAGCCACACGGCCGCCAGGAAGACCGCCAGCGGTGCGACCACGACTACCAGCGCCGGCAAAGCGAGCGAGCTGATGGCCAGGAAGACCAGCACGGACTGGCCTTGTGCCGTCATGACGTTGAATTCGCGCAGGGCTCCGACCATCCAGGCAAGGAGCGTCAGCACGACGAGGCAGACCAGAAAGGCAAAGCCAAACTGTCTGGCAATATATCGGCTGACGAGGTTCATTGCCTTTTCGGGTCTCCTACCCGTTGCTTGTAGCCTCGTGCTAGGCAGGAGGCGAGACGTTTGTATGGCAGGACCGAGGCTGCAAGCGAATTGTTGTAGACATGGTTACGGATTGACATGCAAAAGTCCCAACAAGCCGTCAACCGCGCGGCAGCTTCCAAGCCGATTCCTTCTCCCCGAGCCATTGGCGCGGGGAGAAGGAATCGGCAGAATATCAACCGCTTGCAAAGTTTCTCGATAGTGTCCACGAATGGGCGATAATTGAGAAACTTCGCTTGGAATGGGCATCAATTATGGTTTCCGAATTGAAACTGTCTTTTTCAAAAGTCGAGAAAATTGCCGACGGCATTGCCGTCATATTCACAAATATCGATTTGGCGGTATCGCCTGAAACGGAAGCTGCTCTACCGGGTATCGGCAGTCTGGTCAAACGTGCGGCTTCCGCCGATAATTTCAAGGGGAAGGCGCTGACCTCCCTCGACATTCTTGCGCCCTTGGGCCTGACGGTGGATCGTGTGATCGTGGTTTCGCTCGGCAAGGCCGAGGACAGCGCCCGCACCGATTGGGTCAAGGCCGGAGGCAATGTGGTCGGCAAGCTGCCGGCTTCGGCAAAGTCGGCGACTGTGGTGCTGGACCTGCCGGATGCCGCCATCACCGCCGATCAGGTGGCTGACTTCACCCTCGGCGCCCGGCTGAGGGCCTACAAGTTCGAACGCTACAAGACGCGCAAGCAGGACGATGCGGCGAACAAGGTGCTGGAACTGACGATCGCCAGCAGCGTCGATGGCGCAGCCAAGAAGGCCGGCAAGTCGCGCGAGGCGATCGCCGACGGCGTCAGGCTCGCGCGCGACCTGGTCAACGAGCCCCCGAACGTGCTCTACCCCGAAGCCTTCGCCAAGCGGGCGGCCGAACTGGAGGAACTCGGCGTCGAAATCGAGATCCTCGACGTCAAGGCGATGAAGAAGCTCGGCATGGGGGCGCTGCTCGGCGTCGGTCAGGGCTCCGAGCACGACAGCCGGCTGGTGGTGATGCGCTGGAACGGCGCCAAGAATCGCGAGGCCAAGCCGGTTGCCTTCATCGGTAAGGGCGTAACCTTCGACACCGGCGGCATTTCCATCAAGCCGGCTTCCGGCATGGAGGACATGAAGGGCGACATGGGCGGTGCGGCCTGCGTGGTCGGGCTGATGCATGCGCTTGCCGCCCGCAAGGCCAAGGCCAATGTGATCGGAGCCATCGGCGTGGTCGAGAACATGCCGGACGGCAATGCCCAGCGCCCGGGCGACATCGTCACCTCGATGTCGGGCCAGACCATCGAGATCATCAACACCGATGCCGAGGGCCGGCTCGTGCTGGCGGATGTGCTCTGGTACATCCAGGACAAGTACAAGCCGCAATTCATGATCGATCTCGCCACCCTCACCGGGGCCATCATGGTGGCGCTCGGCCAGGAATATGCCGGCCTCTTCTCCAACAATGACGAATTGGCCGGGCGCCTCTTCGTGGCCGGGCAGACGACGGGCGAGCGGGTCTGGCGCATGCCGCTCGGCCCGGAATACGACAAGCTGATCGATTCCAAATTCGCTGACATGAAGAACACCGGCGGCCGCAATGGCGGCTCGATCACCGCCGCCCAGTTCCTGCAGCGTTTCGTCAACGAGACGCCCTGGGCCCATCTCGATATCGCTGGCACCGCCATGGGTTCGCCCGCCAGCGACGTCAACCGCAGCTGGGGTTCGGGCTGGGGCGTGCGCCTGCTCGACCGGCTGGTGGCGGAGCATTACGAGGGGTGAGGATCACGCTGTTCGGCACGCCTGACAGCGTCTATACGCGGATCATCCGGCTGGTTCTCGATTTGAAGAATGTCGGTCATGACTTTGTCATGGCTGACATTTTTGACGACAGGGGTATACCGGATGATTATGAACGGCGCCATCCGTTCCGGCGTATCCCGAGCATCGAGATCGATGGCACGGTCGTCTATGAGACCGACGCCATTGCCCATTATATAGAGGCACTGCTTCCCGATTCTTCGTTGGTGCCTGCGGATGCACGCACCGCGGCACGCATGCGTCAGATCATGCGCGTTGTCGATCATTACGCCTATCGACCGCTTGTCTGGGGAATTTACGTGCCGCTGTGGTGGCGTGATGGCACGATGCCCACTCGAGAGATGCTGGCGGAAGCCGAGACGGCATTGCGTGCCTTGCAAGAATTGGTGGGTGAGGGGGGCGTGGGACTTTCTCCCAACCTGGCTTGGTGCTACCTCGCGCCGGTCCTGGCCGTTGCCGACAGTGTCTAGGCCGGAAGCGAGTTGATCGCTCGCGTACCGGTTCTGAAAGAATGGTGGCATTCCGTGCGGAACGCGCCTGCCATGGTGAGGACACGCTCCCGGGAGAGCCACTATTGAGAAAGGCGAGGCGATGACGGAATTGCTCTTCTATCATCTGCAGCGGGCCCCGCTCGAACGGGTTCTACCGGGCCTTCTGGAAAAATCCCTGCAGCGGGGTTGGCGCTGCGCGGTGCAGGGGCCGCAGGAGCGGCTGCGTGCACTCGACGACGTGCTTTGGACCTATAATGACGAAGCCTTTCTGCCGCATGGGCTGGAGAGCGACGATGGTCCCGCCCAGCCGATCGTGCTGGTGACGCATGAGGGCAATCCCAACGGCGCTGCGATCCGCTTCCTCGTCGATGGCGCGCCCTTGCCGGCGGATGCCCCGAGCTATGAGCGCATCGTGCTGATGTTCGACGGCAATGACGCCGATGCGGTGCAAGGGGCGCGGGATCAGTGGAAGCAGGCCAAGGAACTTGGCTTTGCTGCGACCTATTGGCAGCAGAGCGACGAGGGACGCTGGGAGAAGAAGGCTTAGGCCAGGTCCGACCGGATCGGCAATCGATCTAGGCGCACTGCTGTCCCTCGGCCGACGAAGTTTCCTGGCTCTGCCCGAAATGCGCGCGGACATGGTCGATGAACGCGCTTGCCATCCAGGTGATCGGAAATTGGCGCGGTGTGATGATCGCTGCCTTCTGCGGGGGGAGCGCATCCTCGAGTTCCACGATGGCCAGCGGCAGGCCATCCTCGCTGACACCGGACCGGGAACGTGTGGTCAGCAGCGCGATGCCGAGACCGTTGGCGACGAGGCCGCGTACCATGTCGATCGTGCGTGCTTCCATGCCCAGGGTAGGTGTCACACCCGCCTGGCGGAACAGCGCCAGGAAATAGTCGCGGCTGTGCGGCAGGTTGATGAGGATCAGGGGCCACGCGGCGACGTCCTGCAGCCGGACGCGACGCTTGTCGGCAAGCGGGTGACCGGCCGGAACGAGCACGTAGGGCTGGAATTCCGCGACCGTCTCGGCCGCGCCGGTTCGGCCGAGGTCGAGATCGTAGAGCAGAGCGACCTCGATCAGGCCATTGTCGACCAGCCGGTGCAATTCCTCGATGTCGCCCTCTCGCATCCGCACTTCGACATGTGGGTGGGAGTGGCGAAAGGCGCTGATGATCGGCGGCATGTGCAGCGGGCCCAGCGTGGTCAGGCAGCCGACGTCGACGAAGGTCTGACGCCCGGACGAAACGCCGGGGGAGGCGGCCCAGGCATTTATCTGCGAGAGAATGGAACGGGCTTCGGCAAGCTTGTCGCGTCCGGCCTGGGTGAGGACGAGGCCCTGAGCGTGGCGGCGCACGAACAGGGGTTGACCGACCCTTTCCTCCAATTGACGGATCGCCACGGAAATCGCCGGCTGGGAGACATGAAGGGCGCGTGCCGCCTGCGCCGTGCCCTCATGCTCGGCGGCAGCCACGAAATAGCTCAGTTGGCGGACGGTGACCATGAATAGGAAAAACTTATTCTCTTAATGCAATAAGAATATTTGCCTTTATTCATGGGCTGTCAAATCCTGCGCAGGCATCAAGGAGCAGCCATGACTGGATTTGACCTGCCGCTCGAGGGCCTCGTCGTCCTGGACTTCTCGCGCGTGCTTGCGGGCCCCTTCGCCACCGCCCTTCTCGCCGACGCCGGCGCCGATATCATCAAGGTGGAGGGAAGCGCCGGCGACGACTATCGCCATGTCGGCCCGTTCGTCGGGGATGACAGCGCCATGTTCGAGTTTGCCAATCGCGGTAAGCGCAGCATCGTGCTCGACCTCAAGGCCGAGGCCGACCGTATCACGGCGCGGCGGTTGGCCGCCCAGGCGGACGTCGTGGTCGAGAATTTCCGGCCGGGCGTCACGTCCCGGCTCGGCATCGCCTATGCCGATCTCGTCGGCGAGAATCCCGATCTCGTCTATCTCAGCATTTCCGGTTTCGGACAGAACGGCGTCGGGCGTGATCGGCCAGCCTATGACATCATCGTGCAGGCTGAGAGCGGGCTGATGGCGATGACGGGCATGCCGGACGGGCCGCCGACCCTGGTCGGGGAGGCGATCGGCGACATCGGCGCTGGGCTGTATGGCGCCTGGGCCGTTACCGCCGCGTTGTGGCAGCGCGAGCGCACCGGGCGCGGCTGCCATATCGATCTCGCCATGTTCGATGCCCTGCTGTCGCTGCTGCCGACCGGAGCGTGCCGCTATCTGGCGACGGGGGCCGTGCCGATGCGTGCCGGCAACCGTCACCCACTCTCGGCGCCATTCGGGGCCTATCGGACCATGGACGGCCACGCGGTGATTGCGGTCCTCAACGAGAAATTATTTGCCGATTTTGCCGCGACCATCGGGCAGCCCGAACTGGCGAGCGATCCGCGTTATCGCAGCGATTCTCTGCGCTCGGACAATGAACCATCCTTGCGCGTCTGTGTGGAGCGATGGACAGGCGTAAGGCCGACCGGTGAGGTCGTGAGGGTCCTGGCGGCAGCTGGCATACCTGTGGCGCCGATCAGCACCGTGGCACAGGCGATCGATTCCGAGCTGGCGCGCGAACGTGGCCTTTTCCGGCAAGGGAGCACGGTTCCCCTGCCGGAGCAGCCCGCCCATTTTTCGGGCTCCCGGCGTGGCCGGCCCGTGCGAGCCCCGCGGCTCGGCGAGCACACGCACGACATTCTCGCCCGCCTTGCCGCGCAGGAGGAACAGCAATGAATTTCGAACCGGATGCCGACACCCTCGCGGTGGTCGAACAGATCCGCCGCTTCGCCGAGGACGTCCTCAAGCCGAACGCCCGCGAGATCGATGCGAACGGGACCTTCGCGTCACGGCACATACCGGCTCTGGCCGAACTGGGCGCGATGGGCATGAACCTGCCGGAGGCATGGGGCGGCCCCGGCCTGTCGCCGGTGGCGCTCTATCTCGCCGTCGAGGCCTTGGCGGCCGGTTGCGGCTCCACCGTCTCGATGATGACCGCGCATTTCCTGGCGACCGATGCAATCCTCATCGGCGGCGACGATGCGCAGCGCGGCCGCTATCTGCCGGATGCGGCGGCCGGCAGGACATTGGGCGCTTTCGGCCTGACTGAACCGGGGGCCGGTTCCAATCCGGCCGACATGACGACCCGAGCCATACGGGACGGCGCATCGTATCACCTGCGCGGCGTCAAGCATTTCATCTCCAACGCAGCGCATGCCGATTTCATCGTCGTCTTCGCCAAGACCGATGCGGCGGCGGACGCACGCGGCATCAGCGCCTTCGTGGTCGAGCCCGCAAAAGGGGGTGTGAGAATCGGTTCCCCCGAAAAGACGATGGGCCTGCGCGGCGGGCATGTGTTCGAGGTCGAGTTCGACTGCCGCGTCGGCGAGCAGGAGATGCTCGGGCCGGAGGGAAGCGGCTTCAGGACCGCATTGAAAACGCTCGACAATGGTCGCACCGAAGTCGCTGCCATGTGTACTGGAATGGCCGGTGAGGCCCTGGCCATGGCGGTGGAATGGGCCAGGACCCGACGGGTCGGCGGCCACCCCATCGGCGAATTCCAGGGACTGCAATGGATGCTCGCCGACATGGCGACCGAACTCGATGCGGCGCGCCTGATGGGGCTGAGAGCCGCCTCCCTGCGCGAGAAGGGCGAGCGCTTTTCGAAGGAAGCCTCCATGGCCAAGCTGTTTGCCTCGGAAAAGGCCGGGGCGATCATCGACCGCGCCCTGCAGATCCATGGCGGCTATGGCTATTCCCAGGAATTGCCCCTGGAACGGATGGCGCGCGATGTCCGCATCATGCGCATTTACGAGGGCTCCTCGGAGATACAGCGCAACATCATAGCGCGCATGCTGCTCGCCTGAATGTTCCGCGAGTTGATGGAGATCTCAAATCGTAAAGGCGTGCTGCAACGAAGGGGGGGCAAGCATGTGGTTTTGCCGAAGCTTGCCTTGCGCTCCAACGTCTTGATGGTGATACCTCCCCATGATCGATGCGGGGCCGTCGCCGCTTAGAAACTGTTGCGGGGCGATTGCGAAATCCGCTCTCGACGATGCCAAAAAAAGCGGGTTCAATCCAAAGCCTATCCAGGTGGAGAACATAATGAAAATCGGAACCTTATTGCGCGGTGCGCTGCTCGGGCTTGCCCTTGTCGGCGGCTCGGGACTGGCGGCGTCGGCCGATCAGCTGGCCAGCGTCAAGAGCGCCGGTAAGATCGTGACGGCAACGGACATGCACTATGCGCCGTTCGACATGGTCGTCGACGGCACCTATCAGGGCATGACCAAGGACCTGTTCGACAATGTCGCCAAGGAGATCGGCGTCGAACCCGTCTATCAGGACCTGCCCTGGACCTCCCAGCTTCCCGGCCTCGAAGTGTCGAAATTCGACATCGTCATCGCGCCGGTGACGATCACGCCCGAACGGCTCGAGCGCTATACCTTCACCCTGCCGATCGCCGATGCGACCGTCGGCATCGTCAAGGCCGCCGCCAACAAGGATATCAATAAGCCCGAAGACATCGCCGGCAAGACCGTCGGCGTGCAGCAGGGCACGGCGCAGTTCAAACAGTTGCAGGAATTCGGCACCAAGGTCGGCAATGTGACCATCAAGGAATATGGCACGACCGATGAGGCCTATGCCGATCTGGCCGCCGGCCGCCTCGATGCCGTGGCGGGCTCGGCGCCCAATCTTGCCTATCTCGTCAAGCAGCGCGGCGATGTGTTCGCCCTGCCTGAAGTGTCGACCTTCGGCAAGCCGACCTATTTTGCCTGGGTGCTCCGCAAGGGCGACGACAGCGCCAGCTTTGCTGGCGCCATCAAGGATGCCATCGTCAAGATGACCAAGGATGGCCGCGTCAAGGCGATCCAGGAAAAGTGGCTCGGCAAATATACCGAGCTGCCGCTGGAAGTGCCGGCCAAGTGACCTGAGGTGTTTTCCGGTTTGACGGAACTCGTCGGATCGGAAAGGCACGTCGCAATGAAGAGCCGGAGCAAGGTGCGATTCGCGAGGATCACACCTTGCTTTGGGAACGCACGGCATCCTGGTGACGCCGCGCTTCGGTCGCTGGTCCCGTTCGCATGTTTTCGCTGAATGCCTTCGTCAAAAGCTTCCATGCGCTGGCGCTGGGAGTACCCAGTACCCTGATCGTCTCGCTGTTGGGCATCGCGATCGGGCTTCTCGTCGGCGCATTGATCTGTGCCGGCGCCCTGTCGCTCTCGCCTGTATTGCGGCGGGTTGCTGCGGTCTGGATCAGCTTCTTTCGCGGCGTGCCGCTGATGGTACAGCTGCTCTTGATGTTCTACCTCCTGCCGGTTGCCGGCATCAACGTGCCGCCGATGGTGGCGGCCGTGTTGGCCGTCGGCTTGTGCTCCAGCGCCTATGTCGCCGAAATCTGGCGTGGGGCCATCAACGCGCTGCCGCGCGGGCAGGCCGAGGCGGCCGTCGCCATCGGCATGCTGCCGCGTTCGATCTGGACACGGATCATCCTGCCGCAGGCGGTCCGGCTGTCGCTGCCGGCGCTGGTCAACGAGCTCATCCTGCTCGTGAAGGCCTCCTCGCTGGTCTCCCTGGTCGGCATCTGGGAGATCACGCGTGCCAGCCAGGCGGAGGCCGGTGCAAGCTATCGCCCGCTCGAAGCCTATGTCGCGGCGGGATGCCTCTATCTCGTGATCAATCTGTGCCTGGCCGCGCTCGGCCGGTACCTGGAACGAAGGACGGCGGCGTAATGGAGCTGATCGTTCACTACGGACCGGCACTGCTGCGCGGTTTCGGCATGACGGTGCTGTGCTGGCTGGTCGGCACCGCCTGTTCGGTGGTCCTGGGCCTCGTCATCGCCCTGGCCCAGCGCTATGGGCCGGCGCCGTTGCGCTGGCTGCTGGTCGGTTATGTCGAGGCCATTCGCGGCACGCCCTTCCTGGTCCAGCTCTACGTGCTCTATTATGGCGGTCCCGCCTTCGGCTTGCGGCTGGATGCCCTGCCGGCGGGCCTGATCGGGCTGTCGATCTATGGCAGCCCCTATTTCGCCGAGATCTTCCGCTCGGGCTTCAATGCAGTCCCGGTGGGGCAGATCGAGGCGGCGCGCACCATCGGCATGAGCGAGTTCGCCATCGTCAGGCGCATTCTCTTGCCGCTCGCCCTGGTTTCGTCCCTGCCGGCGCTGGTCAATTTCGCCATCATCCTGACCAAGGAAACGGTGGTGCTCTCCACCATCACGGTGCCGGAGTTGCGCTACCAGGTGGACCGGATGATCACCGAGACCTTCCGCTATTTCGAGGCCACCTTGGCGTTGGCCTTGTTCTTCTGGGGCCTGGTGGAACTGGTCTCCCGGCTCGGCCGCTGGCTGGAAGGCCGCGTGACCCACTACATGATCGAAAGACGCTGAGATGGAACAGGCTTCCTCCGTCGAGATCCGCAAGGTCGACAAGTTCTACGGGCCGTTCCAGGCCTTGAAGCAGATCTCGGCCTCGATACCTCCCGGCAAGGTCACCTGCCTGATCGGGCCGTCCGGATCGGGCAAGTCGACCCTGCTGCGCTGCATCAACTTTCTGGAAGAGTATGATGCCGGCGAGATTCGCATCGATGGCCGGCTGATCGGCTACGAGACCCCGGGCGGCAAGCGCATGGGTTCGGGCAAATTGCGCGAGATGCGCCGGCGCATCGGCATGGTCTTCCAGCAGTTCAATCTCTGGCCGCATATGACGGCGCTGCAGAACGTCGCCGAAGGGCTTGTCCAGGTGCGCGGTTTCTCCAAAGCCGAGGCCCAGGCACGTGCGGCGGAGGCGTTGCGCAAGGTCGGCCTTGCCGACAAGATGGCGAGCCATCCCGGCCGGCTTTCGGGCGGGCAGCAGCAGCGCGTCGCCATCGCCCGTGCCATCGCCATGGAGCCCAAGCTCATGCTGTTCGACGAGCCGACCTCGGCGCTCGATCCCGAACTGGTCGGCGAGGTGCTGAATGTGATGAAGCAGCTTGCCGCCGAGGGCATGACCATGGTGGTCGTCACCCATGAAATGGGCTTTGCCGCCCATGTCGGCGATCAGGTGGCCTTCATGGAAGCGGGCGAACTGGTCGCGGTCGATACGCCGTCGGCGATCTTCCACAACCCGGCCGACAAGCGCATCCAGTCCTTCCTGCGGACCTATAACGAGCGCAACAGTTTCTAAACGGAATGCCGAATTTGTCATCCCCGGCCGAGCAGAGCGAGGGGAGGGGATCCAGAACAAACGCACGACACGCAGCCCCTGAATTCCCTTCCCGCCGCCTCCGGCGGAGTCGGGAATGACGGAGAGCTAAATCCTGCAGGCCAATCAACTCCGATGCGGGTTGATATGAAGCCTTAACAGCAGCAGATCTTACGATCGTAAGCCTACCCCTTCAACTGCGCCATGACGCCGGCGATGTCGCCCATGCCCCAATGTTCGGCGATCAGCCCGGCCTCGACGCGGAAGATGTCGCATGAGGTGAAGCGCAGGTGCTTGCCGGTGGGGGCGATGCCGAAATAGAGGCCCTTGTGCGTACCGCTGTAGACGAAGCTGGCCGCTATCTTGTTGCCCTGGCTCACCTGCGTCTCGATCGTCACCTGCAGATCGGGCATGGCGGTGAGGCGGGCCTGGAAGAAGGCCACCGTCGCCTGCTTGGCGCTGAGGTCCTTGCGGGCCGGAGCGGCGGCGCTGGACTGGTTGTTGATGTAGCTCTGCGCGAACAGGGCGGCAAAACCGTTAATGTCGTGGGCATTCAGCCGGGCCGCGAAGCGCTCGGCGGCGTTGGGTTCCTGCGCCTGCGCCGACAGGCTCACGCCGCCTGCAAGGGCCAGCCCGCCCAGGATCGCTAGTCTGCGCCGATCATCCATATCTGTCTCCAGCTTAGGTCTTATGAAGACGCTTCCTCCAGAGCGGCGCTGGCTTCGAGCCAGGCTTCCTCCGCCAGGAGCAGCCTCTCTTCGGCGGTCGCGCGTGCCCTAGCCATTTCGGCCGCCTTGTCGGGCGAGCGCTCGAACAGGCCGGGACGCGACAGCTTCTCGTCGAGATCCACGATGATGGCCTGCAGCTTCTCCATCGCCGCCTCGATCTGCCGGACTTTTTCGCGGTCGGCTGCGGTTTGCGCCCGCCGGGCGGCATTGGCCTGGCGCTGCGTCGGCTCGCCGTTGCGCTCGTTCTTCTCCACGACCGGCTTGGCAAGGACCAGGCGACGATAATCCTCCATGTCGCCGTCGAAGCCCTTGACCGTGCCGTTCGCCACCAGCCAGAGCCGGTCGACGCAGGCTTCGAGCAGATAGCGGTCATGGCTGATCAGGATCACCGCGCCGGGATAGTCGTTGAGCGCCTGGATCAGGGCCTGGCGGCTGTCGATGTCGAGATGGTTGGTCGGCTCGTCCAGGATGAGCAGATGCGGGCCGCCAAAGGTGGCCAGGCCCATCAGCAGGCGGGCCTTCTCGCCGCCGGAAATGTTGGCGACCGGCGTATCGGCCTTGTCGGCGCCGAAACCGATCTGGGCGGTGCGGGCGCGGATCTGCGCTTCGGTGGCGCCGACCATCATCTCGGCGACATGGTCGCGGGCCGAGGCCTGCGGATTGAGTTCGTCGAGTTGGTGCTGGGCGAAATAGGCAACCTTCAGCGCCGAGGAGCGCCGCATGCGCCCCGCCATCGCC
Organism: Labrys sp. E2SS-1L; assembly: GCF_057073705.1. Lineage (NCBI taxonomy): Bacteria > Pseudomonadati > Pseudomonadota > Alphaproteobacteria > Hyphomicrobiales > Xanthobacteraceae > Labrys > Labrys sp. E2SS-1L. Next base: position 2,834,335 of record NZ_CP172712.1, read on the forward strand.
GCGAGGCGCCCGGCCAGCAGCTTGGCGAAGGTCGACTTGCCGTTGCCGTTGGACCCGAGCAGGCCGATGCGGTCCTCGCTGTCGACGGACAGGTCGAGCCGCGACAGCACGGTGCGCTCGCCATAGCCGACACTGGCGCCTTCCAGAGCGATGATCGGCGGCGACAATTCCTTGGCGGGCGGCGGAAAGTCGAACGGCCTGACTTCCTCGTCGACGATCGCCGCCACCGGCTCCATGCGTGCCAGCATCTTCATGCGCGACTGGGCCTGGGCCGCCTTGGTGGCCTTGGCCTTGAAACGGTCGATGAAGGACTGGATGTGGCGGCGCTGGTCTTCCTGCTTCTTCCTCAGCTTCAGGCTGAGCGCCTGCTTTTCCCGACGCTGCTTTTCGAAGCCGTCATAGCCGCCGCGATAGAGTTCGAGCCGGCCCTCGGTCAGGTGCAGGATGTAGTCGACCGAGGCGTTGAGGAGATCGCGGTCATGGCTGATCACCACCACGGTGTGCGGGTAGGAGGCGAGATAATCCTGCAGCCAGAGCGTGCCTTCGAGGTCGAGATAGTTGGTCGGTTCGTCCAGAAGCAACAGGTCCGGCTCGGTGAAGAGCAGGGCGGCCAGCGCCACGCGCATGCGCCAGCCGCCGGAGAATTCCGAGCAGGCGCGGCTTTGCGCGGCATGGTCGAAGCCCAGGCCTGCCAGGATGGTGGCGGCCCGCGCCGGCGCAGCATGGGAATTCTTGTCGGCGAGGCGGGTCTGGATCTCGGCGATGCGATGGGGATCGCTGGCGGTCTCCGCCTCGGCCAGCAGGGCCGTGCGTTCCTCGTCGGCCGCCAGCACCACCTCGATCAGGGTTTCCGGCCCGCCCGGCGCTTCCTGGGCGACACGGCCGATGCGCATGCCGCGCGGCACCGAGACGCTGCCGAGATCGGGCGAAACCTCGCCCATGATCATCCGGAACAGGGTGGTCTTGCCGGTGCCGTTGCGTCCGAGGAAGCCGACGCGCGCATCCGGTGGCAGCGCCACGGTGGCGTTGTCGAACAGGACGCGCGATCCCAGGCGATAAGTAAGGCCGTTCACATGCAACATGGCCGGGCTTTTGGCATGAGCCGGGCGGCAGGGCAATCATGCAATGGCCCTATCCTCGAGCTGCATGCGTATTTGGCCGAAATCTTCAAGGCAGGCATCGGGATGATGGCACAGTATGACGGTCGGAATTTGATTTGCGGCTTATTCTTCTCCGTCATTGCGAGCGCAGCGAAGCAATCCAGGAGCCATGAGTGCGCCGTTTTCCGACCCTGGATTGCTTCGCTCTGCTCGCAATGACGATCGAGTCGGGCGTTTCAGACGGTTGGCATAAGCGAATATCGCGGATTCCCCGCAAGCCATGTACGGAGGAGGAGTTTTCATCATGAAACCGTATGTAAGCGTCCTGAGCATCGGCGTGGACGATCTGGAAGCCGCCTTGCATTTCTATCGTGACGGCCTCGGCCTGCCGACCGAAGGCATCATCGGTCGCGAATTCAAGCATGGCTCGGTGGCTTTCTTCGATCTGCAGAACGGCCTGAAGCTCGCCTTATTTCCGCGCGCCAACATCGCCCACGATGCCGGGATCGCGCAGTCGGCGCGCAGTCCGACCGAATTCACCCTCGGTCACAATGTCGGCAGCGAGGCCGAGGTCGATACCGTGATGCAGCGGGCGATCGCAGCAGGAGCACGCCTGGTCAAGCCAGCCCAGAAGACCTTCTGGGGCGGATATGCAGGCTATTTCCAGGATCCGGACGAGCATCTTTGGGAGGTCGTTTTCAATCCGGCCTTTCTGCCGCCGGCGTGAGGACGCGGCGCGGAAGCCACAGGGCATGGGAGAGGGGGCCTTCGCTTTTTAGTAGTCCGCAAGGAGAACTTTCCCGACCTTCCGCTTCGTGAGGTAGGGACTTGGTCTTGCTGAATCTGGCAGTCCGCCACCGCAATTTTTAACCAATTGCTGGGATTGCACTCACGAATCCAGCATTTGATTCATGGTGTTGCGCCAGAATCATGATACTTCATCTGTCTGTGGCGAGTGGGGAGGTAGAATATTAGCGCATTCCCCAACGTCAGTTTTATATGCCGGGCGACAGAAAAAATTGGTCCATGAAGATGAGTCATTCACGGCGTGAACCAAGCAACCTCTCGTTAGACAAGCCCAAATGGATGAGACATGATTAAAAAACTCGCGGCAGAGTTCTTCGGAACGTTCTGGTTGGTTTTCGGCGGTTGCGGTGCCGCCGTGCTTTCGGCGGCTTTCCCGGAACTGGGCATCGGTTTCGCGGGCGTCGCCCTGGCCTTCGGCCTGACCGTCCTGACCATGGCTTTCGCGGTCGGCGGTATCTCCGGCGGCCACTTCAATCCAGCCGTCTCGCTGGGCTTGGCCGTCGGTGGCCGGTTCAGCTGGGCTGAGCTCATTCCCTACTGGATCGCACAGGTCGTGGGCGGCCTCGTCGGCGCGGCGGTGCTCTATGCCATCGCCACCGGCAAGCCCGGCTTCGAGGTCGGCGGCTTTGCGTCCAACGGCTATGGCGACCTCTCGCCCGGCAAATACAACATGATCGCCTGCCTGATCGCCGAGATCGTACTGACGGCAGCCTTCCTCGTCATCATCCTGGGCTCGACCTCGAAGGTGGCGCCGGCCGGCTTTGCGCCGATTGCCATCGGCCTTGGCCTGACGCTGATCCATCTGATCTCGATCCCGGTCACCAACACCTCGGTCAATCCGGCCCGTTCGACGGCTGTCGCCTTCTTCGCGCAGACCGGTGCGGTGAACCAGCTCTGGCTGTTCTGGGTTGCGCCTCTGGTCGGCGCCATCGTGGGCGGTCTGATCTGGAAGGTGCTGCTGGAGCCCGAGCAGGCCTGAGGCACGCCCGGATAGGGGGGTTTCAAGCGGCGATCGGTTCATCCGGTCGCCGCTTTTTTGTGTGAGAGCATCAGAGGTTGGTGCTGCCATGGCGCCCACCGATTTGACGGCGCCGGCAGGAAGGGCGACGGCGCGGCCACTGCCGGGAACCGGAGTAAACAAGCGTTCTCCGCGAATGCGCTTCGCGGTGGGGGTTGAAGCCTGGCAGGGGCATGGCTATAAGCCGCTCACCTCAACCCAAAGAAACCAGGACGACCATGGCTCTCGAGCGCACCTTTTCGATCATCAAGCCCGACGCGACCAACCGCAACCTCACCGGCGCCATCAATGCCGTGTTCGAGAAGGCTGGCCTGCGTATCGTCGCCCAGAAGCGCGTCCGCATGACCCGCGGGCAGGCGGAGACCTTCTACGGCGTGCACAAGGAGCGTCCCTTCTTCGGTGAACTCGTCGAGTTCATGATCTCGGCTCCCGTCGTCGTGCAGGTGCTGGAAGGCGAGAATGCCGTTGCCAAGCATCGCGAAGTGATGGGCGCCACCAACCCGGCCAATGCCGCCGAAGGCACCGTCCGCAAGCTCTTCGCGCTCTCCGTCGGCGAGAACTCGGTGCATGGCTCGGACTCGCTCGACAATGCCAAGATCGAGATCGGCCAGTTCTTCTCGGGCAACGAGATCGTCGGCTGAGCCGATCGACAGGTTGCCGGCCTGATAGGCACCACGAGATGCGCTCGGTTTGAGTGCGCCTTGCCCCCCGGGGGCACACACCTTTCAAGGCGGGTCCATTGGATCCGTCTTTTTTGAATTTTAATTTTATACTAATTCTATAGAAAATAATTGACACGTTCATGTTGCTGACGCACCCTTCCACCACGACGAGCGGGCAGCCCTGATTTCCCCGCAAGCGGAACCTGTGGAGGGGATCGCCATGACCAGTTGTTGTCGCTGCTGAGTCCTTTGCATTCGGACGCCGGACCGGCGTTGCATCACCCATAACCTTCATCACCGCATCGACGTTGCCGGGCATCTCATGGTGCTTCTGCGCAGCGCATGACGGATCGTGTCTTCAAGGATCTCATATGACGTTCCTCAACCGCCGCCTGTTCCTGGCCGCTGGCCTGGCGCTCGGCACCGCTTTTGGCGGTACGGCCCATGCCGCCGATAACAAGGTCACCATCGGCTTCCAGACCGGCGTCGATCCGGCCAAGGCCGCGCAGGCCGCAGGTGCCTATGAAAAGGCGACCGGCTGGCAGATCGCCTGGCGCAAATTCGACTCCGGCGCCGACGTGATCGCGGCCATCGCCTCGGGCGACGTGCAGATCGGCTATGTCGGCTCGAGCCCGCTCGCCGCGGCCGCCAGCCGCCAATTGCCGATCGAGACGATTTTCGTCGCCGCCCTCCTGGGCGATTCCGAGGAACTGGTGGTGCGCGACACCATCAAGGATCCCAAGGACCTCGCCGGCAAGAAGATCGGCGTGCCTTTCGTCTCCACCTCGCATTACAGCCTGCTGGCGGCGCTCAAGCATTGGGACATCGCACCGAAATCCGTGCAGATCCTCAATCTGCGTCCTCCGGAACTGGCCGCCGCCTTCGAGCGCGGTGATATCGACGGCGGCTATGTCTGGGATCCGGCCCTGGGCAAGCTCAAGGAAAAGGGCAAGGTGCTGGTATCGTCGGCCGACGTCGCCAAATGGGGTGCGCCCACCTTCGACGCCTGGATCGCTTCGAAGGATTTCGCCAAGGCCCATCCCGACGTGGTGACCTCCTTCGTCAAGGTCACCGGCGAGGCCTACAAGACCTATCGCGACAATCCCGATGCCTGGAGCGCCGCCTCGGACCAGGCCAAGGCGATTGCCAGGCTCACCGGCTCCAAGCCCGAAGATGTGCCGGGCCTGCTGAAGGCCAATGTCTGGCCGCTCCTGGCCGAGCAATCCTCGCCCGATCTGCTGGGCGGCGCTACGGTCAAGGCGATCGCCGACACGGCGGGCTTCCTGGCCGAGCAGAAAAAGATCCCGGCGGTGCTGCCGGACTATTCCGCCTATGTGAACAAGGCTTTCGCCGCACAGGCCCTGACGAAACTCTCTTCCCAATAGATTTTCGCAGGCTCGCCCGCCCCGGGATCTCCTCCCTCCCGGGGCGGGCCTTATTCAATGAATTGAAAACGGTGCCCCGCATCGTCATTGCGAGCATAGCCAAGCAATGCAGTCCTGCTTCGCGCAAGGGCGTGGATTGCTTGGCTATGCTCGCAATGACGTTCCAGGGGCTGAAAGAGGTTCCCGTGTCCGCTCTGTCCGCCCGTGACGTCAACGTCGTCTATTCCGGAAGAGGAGGGCGCTCCGTCACCGCCCTCAGCAATGTTTCCCTCACCATCGAATCCGGCGAGTTCGTCGTGGCGGTCGGGGCCTCCGGCTGCGGCAAGACCACCTTGCTCAAGCTGTTCGCCGGGTTTCTGCCGCCGAGTTCGGGCGCGATCACGCTCGGCGACAAGCCGGTGAAGGGGCCTGGCGGTGAACGCGGCGTCGTCTTCCAGGACGATGCCCTGTTTCCCTGGCTTTCGGTGCGCGGCAATATCGAGTTTGGTCCCAGGCTGGCCGGGCTCGACAGGGCCGAACGCAGGCAGCGCTGCGGACGCATCATCGAGTTGGTCGGGCTTGGTGAATTCGCCGATCATCGGATCTGGGAGTTGTCGGGCGGCATGCGCCAGCGCGTCGGCATGGCCCGGGCTCTCGCCAACGAACCGGATATCTTGCTGATGGATGAGCCGCTCGGCGCGCTCGATGCGCTGACACGCGAGAAAATGCAGGAATTGCTGATCCATCTGTGGGACCGCACGCGACGCAGCGTCTTCCTGATCACGCATAGTGTCGAGGAGGCGATCTTCCTGGCCACCCGCATCGTGGTGCTCTCCCCACGCCCGGGACGCATCACGTGCGAATTCCATACCGATTTCTCACGCCGGGTCCTGGCCGGAGAGAGCAGCCGGTCGATCAAGTCGGACCCGGCCTTCATCGCCCTGCGCGAGCAGGTGCTCGCCGCCGTCCTGAAGGGAGCGGATGCATGAGCGATCTCGCCAATTCCGTCAGTCTGGACGATGTCGAGGAGCAGAACGGCAAGATTGGCTCGCGCAAATCCGCTTCGCCACTCGGGGCGACGCCGGTGCGCATCCTCACCATTCTCGGGCTGCTGCTCACCTGGTCGCTCGCCACCTATTTCGAATGGCTGCCGGCCTTCTATCTGCCGTCGCCCCGGGCGGTGGTGGAGCAACTCTTCACGGTCGCAACGGAGGGCTATGCCGATGCGACCTTGCTGCAGCATTTCGACGCCAGCCTGGCGCGCATCCTCGCTGCTCTGCTGATCGCGCTGGTGACGGCCGTGCCGGCCGGCATCGCCATCGGCCTCAGCCCGATCGCCCGCGGCATTCTCGATCCGATCATCGAATTCCTGCGCCCGGTGCCGCCGCTCGCCTATCTGCCGCTGATGGTGATCTGGTGCGGCATCGGTGAAACCACCAAGGTCCTGATCATCCTGATAGCCATCTTCGCGCCGGTGGCCATCACCACCGCCGCCGGCGTCGCCACCGTGCCGCCCGACCGGATTGACGCGGGCCGTGCGCTCGGCGCCCGGCGCTGGCAGGTGCTCTGGCATGTCATCCTGCCCAATGCCTTGCCGTCGATCCTGACGGGAATACGCATCGGGCTTGGCGTCGGCTGGTCGACGCTGATTGCGGCGGAATTGGTTGCCGCCTCCCAAGGGCTCGGCATCATGATCAAGACGGCCTCGGACTTCCTGCAGACCGATATAGTCGTCCTCGGCATCTTCGTGATCGCCCTGGTGGCGATCGGCTTCGAGTGGATCGTCCGGCTGGCCGAGAAGCTGCTGGTGCCCTGGCACGGCAAAGCGTGAGGGGCGCGGCCGGCTGCCTTGTCCTCACCCGATCGGCAGCCGCTCGATGGCGTCGACCCGGTCCGGATAGAAGGCGAGATGATCCTTGATGGCCGATACCGCAGGATAGGGGGTTTCGTAGCTCCAGACGGCATTGACCGAGCGGTCGCCGCCGGCCGGAAGGCTGAAATAGGAGCAGTCGCCCTTGTAGGGGCAGTAGGTGGCATGCTCGCTGCGCACGAGTGCGCCCATGTCGACATCATCGCGCGGAATATAGAAGACGGCGGGATAGGTGGCTTCCTGCAAGCGCAACGCCTGCCGGCTGTCGGCGATTACCCGGCCGCCGAGGCTGACGACGATACGCTCCCCGCTGGGCTCGACGCTGATGGGATGGTCGGGACCTGGAGTCTTCATCACTTTGTTCGTCATGACCTGTCCTTTCTTCAATCCGCGGCGGAGGGAACCGCCTGCGCGCCCACGGCCTCGCGTCGGCCGAGGCCTGCCGCAAGATAGGCGCCGACGGAGTGGCAGGCCGCGATGGCCAGCAAGGTCCAGGCGAAGGCATGGCCGATGCTGGCGGCGTCGGTTCTCGTGCCCACCAGGGTATAGAACAGCCCGCCCAGCACCGCCACGCTGATGGCGGCGCTCACCTGCAGCGTCGAGTTGACGATGCCGCCGACAAGGCCGGCGTGATGCGGCCCGACCCGCTCGACAATCGCCCGCATCATGGTCGGCATCGATGTTCCCATGCCCAGCCCGATGAAGCCGATGGCCGGCGCCATCAGCAGGAGCGGCGGCATGGTTCCGGCCGGAAAGCCCAGCACGAGCAGGGCCGTTGCGGCTGTGCCGAAGGCCGAGCTGGCGAAGCCGAAAGCGGGGGCGGAGCCACCGACCAGACGACTGATCGTGGGGCTGAAAGTGGATCCGGCCAGGAACCCGGCCGAGAAGGGCAGGATGGCAAGCCCGGCTTCCCACGCGGTATAGCCCAGGGAGCCTTGCAAATAGAGCGAATAGGTCAGGAAGAAGGTCGCCATGGCATAGAGCGCGAGGATGGCGCTGATGCCGCGGACCAGGCCCGGCAGGCGGAAGATGCCGAGATCGATAAGGGGATCGCCGCCAGCCCTGGCGAGGCGCTGCTCGTAACGGCGGAAGAGTTCCACGAAGACGGGGGTCGTCGCCAGCATGACGATCGACCACCAGGGCCAGCCGCGCTCGCGGCCCTCGACCAGCGGCACCACCAGGCTGCTGAGTGCCAGGCTCGAAAGCACCACGCCGCCGAGGTCGAGACGAGGTCTGGTCTCGCCGCGCGTCTCGCGCAGCAGCGGGATCGCCGCGAGGAAAGCGACAAGGGCGATGGGCAGGTTGATCAGGAAGATCAGCCGCCAGCCGAAGCCGTCGAGATCGGCGCCAACGAGCGCGCCGCCGAGCAACTGGCCGATGATGGAGGACACGCCGAGCACGATGCCGTAGATGCTGAGGGCCCGCCCGCGTTCATGGGCCGGAAAGAGCGCATGGACAGAGGCCAGGGCCTGGGGCGCCATGGCGGCCGCGGCGAGGCCTTGCAGCATCCGCGCGGCGATCAGGACGGTGGGGGACCAGGCGAGGCCGCACAGGGCGGAGGCCGCGGCGAACCCGGCGAGGCCGGTCATGAAGATCGCCTTGCGGCCGAAGATGTCGCCAAGCCTTCCGCCGGTGATCAGAAAGACGGCATAGACCACGGCATAGCCGGAGATCACCATCTGCACGTCGGCGGCCGTGCTGTGGAGGCCGGTGGTGATGGCCGGCATGGCGACGTTGACGATGAAGAAGTCGAGGGGGGCCAGGAAGGCGCCTGTCAGCAGGATGGCCAGGGCCGACCAACGGCGCGGGTCGGGCGCCGGGCCGGCCTGTCGAACGATATCGGAGGGAGAGAGTGCCGAGTCTGGCATTGCAGAGCCTCGTTCTGAAAAGGATAAAATACGTACGAACGTATTATTTTGTGCGAAATACGATGCGTGAAGCCGGGGCATCAACGCAGGATGGAAGCGAACAGAAATTTCTTGAAGCGTTCGACCGGTGCCGCGCCGCGCTCCGTCTTGGCCGTCAGGAAGGCTCCCTGGAGCGAGGAGAGGATAAGGGCGGCGGCATCGTCGCAGTCGAACGCCTGCGGCAGGTCGCCAACCCTCACGGCGGCCTCCAGACAGTAGCGCATGGCACGCCGGCTCTCGGCGAAGATGTCGAGCAGTTCAAGGCGGATCGCCTCGCTCTCGCTGCTGGATTCGGCCGCGAAATTGCCGAACATGCAGCCGCAGCGCATGCCGTTCTGCTTGAAGCGCTCTGTCCTGGCGTCGATATAGGCGCGGATGCGCTGCAGCGGTGGCTGGTTGTCGTCCAGCAGCGTCTTGTGGGCATCCTCCCGCTTTTCGGCGCGATAGAGACCCAGCACCTCGAGGCCGAAGGCTTCCTTGGAGGTGAAATGGTTGGTGAAGCAGCCCTGCGGCACGCCGGCCGCACGCACGACGTCACGCACACTGGTAGCGTTGTAGCCATGCTCGTGGATCAGGCCGAGCCCGGCGACGAGGAGCTTTTCACGGTTCGATGCGCGTGCCATTGCGCCAATATGTACGACCGTATTATTTTGTCAAGAATAGATCGCTGTGTGATTGGTGTGCCGGTCTTCAGACCGGCAATTGTGGTCCAAAGATGCCGGTCTGAAGACCGGCACACCAACGACAGCCATCGCAGCTCACTTCTCCTTCGCCTGATGGCTGGTCGATGCCTTCAGGCGCCGTTCGAGCCACAGGCTGTAGCGCGAGGCCGGAAAGCAGATCAGGAAATAGACGAGGGCCGCGAAGGCATAGGCTTCCGGATAGCAGTGCGGCCAGATCTGCTCATTGGTGGCGGCCGTGTTCCTGACGGCGGTCAGGAAGTCGATCATGCCGATGAATCCGATCAGCGGGGTGCTGAGGAGGACGCCGATGCCCAGATTGACCAAAGGCGGGATGATGGCGCGCAGGGCCTGCGGCAGGATGACGAGGCCGGTGGTTTGCCAGTAGCTCAGGCCCAGCGCCCGTGCCGCCTCGCTCTGCCCGGCCGGCAGGGCCTGCATGCCGGCCCGGATTACCTCGGCCAGATAGCAGGCGATGAAGAGGGTGAGGGCGACCTCGACGCTGAAGAACAGGTTCACGTCGAAATAGGGCAGCGCCATCGGCACGATCAGGCTGGAAACATAGAGCACCACCAGCATCGGCATGCCGCGCACGATTTCGATGAAGCCGGTGCTGACCAGCCGCACGCCGCCCATGCTCGAGCGGCGCCCGAGGGCGAGGGGAATGGCGATCAGGAAGGACGAGGCATAGGCGATCGTCCAGATCAGCATGGTCAATGGCAGGCCGCCCCAATCATTGGTGGAGACGGTGATACCGGAGAAATATCCGCGCAGCAGCAGGCAGGTGAGGAGGGGCACCGCGATCCAGGCCAGGATCAGACCGCGTCCCCAGAAACGCGGGATGGTGCTGAGGCCGGCCAGGCCGAACATCAGCACCAGGCCGAGGATCGGGCGCCAGAGGAGGTCGGACGGGTAGGTCCAGAACAGCATCAGCTTGAGATTGACGCCGACGAAGGCCCAGCAGGCACCGCCATTGGCCTGGCAATCCTGCGCGGTGCCGGACCACGTCGCTCGGATGAAGGCCCAGTCGACCAGATGCGAGCCGACCCAAGCGATCAGGGCCAGGACGACGAGTGTGATCGTCGTGTTGAGAGGCGAGGAGAACAGGCCCGCCTTGAGGGTCTGCCAACGCCGGCTCGAGCGGATCCGTGCTGCATCGGGGAGGGACATCGAACTCATTTGGCGATGATCCCGCGCTTGGCCAGGCTGCGATTATAGAGATTGATCAGATAGGAGGTCGGCATGCTCACGGCCAGGAAGACGGCGACGAGCACGATGATGGTCTCGACGGCGTTGCCGGTGTTGTTGGCGCTGGTCTTGATGATGGCAGTCACCTCGGTGAAACCGATGAGGATGCCGAGCGTGGTGTCCTTGGTGAGGTCGAGATAGCTCGAAGTCATCAGGGGCGTGATCACCCGCATCGCCTGCGGCATCACGATGAGGCGCATGATGCGTCCGCGCGGCAGGCCGATCGCCCGGCCGGCTTCCCATTGGCCGACATTGACGGATTCGATGCCGCTGCGCACGCTTTCGGAGATGCTGGCGGAATAGTAGATCGTCAGTCCGACGAGCATGGCGGCGAATTCCGGCGTCAAAGTAATGCCGCCGCGGATGTTGAAGCCCTGCAGCACGGGCAGATCCGGCGTGAAGGTGATACCGGCGACGAAGATCCAGGCGAGTGCGATGGCCGGAAAGAGTGCAAGCAGGCCGAGGAAGCCGAGAGCCGACAGGGGATGCTGCAGGCGACGGATGAAGGCCCTGGCAGCGAAAGCGAGCAGTACCAGCACGGCGGCCAGCAGCCACAGGCTTTGGCCATTGCCGATCTCGACCCAGGGCAGGAAGATGCCGCGCACCGACAGGAAGGTTGAGCTGAAGGGCTGCAGGGCTTGCCTGGTGGGTGGCAGGGCCTGGGTCAGGGCGATCCAGAAGAACAGTTGCAGGGGCAGGGGCGTGTTGCGGATCAGCTCGACATAGGCCTGCACGAGGCGGGAGAGAAGCAGATTGCCGGAAAGGCGGGCGATGCCGAGAGTCGTGCCGAGAATGGTGGCGAACAGGCAGCCGAGCACGGCGAGCTTGAGCGTGTTGAGCAGGCCGACCGCGATGGCACGCGCATAGCTGTCGCCGGCCTGGTAGACGAGCAGGCTTTCGGTGATGTCGAAATTGGCCGGCTGCCAGAGATAGTCGAGCCCTGGCGCCATGCCCAGGCGATGCATGCTGGCCAGGATGTTGTGGCAAAGGAGGCCGAGGACCAGCGCCAGTGCGGCGATCAGCAGGAGCTGGCCATAGGGATGGGCGCCCCACCAGAGACGGATCTTGCCGACGGGGCCGGGCGTGTCGGGGGAGACTATGCTGATCGTATCGGCCATGAAGAGATCCCATGGGGGCGGGTCTTCTCAGCTCCATCAAATGATGGAGCGGGACCCGCCTGGAACCGGCTCGCTTGCCGGCAAGGAGAGGCGGGTCTGAAGACCCACCCCCCTTTATTATCGGAAGGGCGGCGAATAGATCAGGCCGCCCTGGGTCCACAAATTGTTGAGGCCACGCTCGAAGCCGATCTTGGTGCTCTTGCCGAGATTGCGCTCGAAGATCTCACCGTAGTTGCCGACCTTCTTGATGATGTTGTAGGCGAATTTCGGATCGAGCCCGATGGCCTGGCCGAGCGAGGGATCGACGCCGAGGAAGCGCTTGATGGCCGGGTCGTCGCTGGTCAGGAAAGTGTCGACATTCTGGCTGGTGATGCCGAATTCCTCGGCCTGGATGGTGGCATAGACCGTCCAGTTCACGATCTCCAGCCAGCGATCGTCACCGCCCAGCACCGCCGGCGCCAGGGGTTCCTTGGACAGGCGCTCGGGCAGCAGCACATATTCGTCCGGATTGGGCAGCGCGGCACGGCGCAGGCCGAGATCGGTGCCGTCCTGCGTCAGCGCGTCGACACGGCCGGAGGTCAAGGCCTGGGTGAAGGTCGCCGTATCCTCGATCACCACGGATTTGTAGGTCTTGCCGGTCTTCTTGAAGAAATCGGCGATGTTCTGTTCACCCGTGGTCCCGCTCTGCACGCCGATGGTGGCGCCGTCGAGTTCGGCCGCCTTGGTCACGCCCAGCGACTTCTTCACCAGGATGCCCTGGCCGTCATAGAACACCACCGGGCCGAAGTGGAAATTGAGCTTGAAGGCGCGGGTGATTGTCTGGGTCACCGCCGAGAGCAGGATATCGAACTGGCCGGCCTGCAGGGCGGGCAGACGCTGCTGGGGCGAGGAATTGGTGAACTCGACCTTGTCGGGATCGTTGAACACGGTGATGGCGAGAGCCCGGCCGAAATCGACGAAGAAGCCCTGCCAGCGGCCATTGGCGTCAGGCGCAAAGAACCCGGCCTGGCTGCCGACGCCGACCTTGATGACGCCACGCTCCTTGATCTTGTCGAGCGTGGGGCCTGCCTGGGCCGGTGCCGCTGCGATGAAGCCGGCTGCGAGCGCCGCGATGGCGATGCCGGCGCTACGCGTGAAGCCGCGTTTGACTGAGTTCAGCATGAAAGTCCCTTTCATTCCCTGCCGGTCGATATCCACGGCAAGGCGCCCCGTTGCTCTCTTGTTTTACCAGCCTGGCGGCATGCGCAGAGGCCGATGGTTTTCGGAAGGATGTCGTTGCTTCGAGGCATGATCGGGCGATTGTACCGCGATGGCAAGATCGGCGGTGACCGCCCCAATTCCTGTCAGCTGTTTCATCCATTCAGCAGAATGTGATCGTAGAATGATTTATTACACATTGTCTACTGGTTTTATAAACTAATAAACAGCGTGAAATTGGGTGTTGTGCCCTGCCTCAGAGGCCGACATCGAAGAAGATCTGGTCCATCGTCCGCCCCGGATCGGCACCCGGCGTGTCCCCGATGATCCGGGCCGGCACGCCCGCCACGGTCTTGTGCGGGGGCACCGGCGCCGTCACCACCGAGCCGGCGCCGATGCGGGCACCTTCGCCGATCTCGATATTGCCGATCAGCTTGGCGCCTGAGCCGATGAGGACGCCCTTGCGGATCCTGGGGTGGCGCTGGCCCGAGCGGATGCCGCTGCCGCCCAGCGTCACCGATTGCAGGATCGAGACGTCGTCCTCGATCACCGCCGTCTCGCCGATGACGATGCCGGTGGCGTGGTCGAAGAAGATGCCACGCCCGATCGGAACGGCGGGGTGGATATCGACCTGCAGCACCTCCGAGACGCGGCTTTGCAGATAGAGTGCGAAATTGCGCTGGTCCTCCTGCCAGAGCCAATGAGCGAGGCGATGCAGTTGCAAGGCGTGGAAGCCCTTGAAGTAGAGCAGGGGCTCCAGATAGCGCTTGCAGGCCGGGTCGCGCTCGAGCACGGCCTGGATGTCGGCACGGATAGCCAGGCAGATGCCGGGATCGGCCGCGATTGCTGTGCGGAAGGCATGGCGCAGCACCGAGGCCGGCATGTCCGGATGCTCGATACGCTGGACCAGGCGCTGGATCAGGGCGTCCTCGAAGGAGGCATGATCGAGCACGCTGGCATAGAATTGCGTGGCAAGCTGCGGCTCGGCGGCAATGGCGTCCTGCGCCTCGTCCACCAGCCTCTCCCAGATCAGGTCGGATACGGCGCCCGGTCTTCCGGTCCGGCGCGAGAGCTTGCTTCGATGCGAGGCATTCATGATGGCCCCTCCGATCAGCGTATGCCGGCCGTGCCGGTACGCTTGGCGAGAGAGCGCTCGAGGCTGCCGAGCGCATCGTAGATGAGCACGGCCAGGAGCGCGACGAGGACACCGCCTTGCAGGATATAGGCGGTGTTGGTGGTGGTGATGCCGGCCATGATCACCTCGCCGAGGCTTTTGGCGCCCACGGTGGAGCCGATGGTGGCCGTACCGAGATTGACCACGAAGGAGAGCCTTATGCCGGTGAGGATCACGGGGAGGGCGAGCGGCAGCTCGACCTTGATCAGGCGCTGCCAGCCGGTCATGCCCATGCCGCGGGCCGCATCGAGTGCGGTAGGGGGAACGCTCCTGAGGCCGGCCATGGTGTTTTCGAAGATCGGCAGCAGCCCGTAGAGGGTGAGGGCGAGCAGGGTCGGCTCCGCCCCGAAGCCGAGCGAGGGCACCGCGATGGCGAGCACGGCGATCGGCGGAAAGGTCTGGCCGATATTCACGATGGTTCGCGACAAAGGCAGGAATTCGGCGCCGGCCGGTCGGGTCACGAAGATGCCGGCGAGCAAGGCCAATGTCCCGCCGATGAGGGTGGAGACGGCGACCAGGCCGAGATGGCTCAAAGAGAGGAACAGCAGGCTGCCCTGGCGATAGACCGGCGGCGCCCCATTGTCGTTGAGCGGTGCCAGGATCGGCACGAACAGATCCGTGTCGAACAGCAGGAGCAGCAGCAGGACGAGAGCGAGCGCGCGAGCGCCGTAGCCGAGCCACTTCATGCCGGCGTATCCTCGGCGCGATGCGCATCGGCTCCGGCCAGGTCGAGGATGGCAGGCAGGGTGATGCGCCCACGCGGGGTGCCGTCGGCCGCCGTGACGGGCAGGGCCTGGGCCCGAGCCCACAGCAATTCGGAGAGGGCGTCGCGCAGTGTCGCGTTTTCCTGCACGGGCTTGCCCTCGGCAGTGCCGGGTTGCACGGAATCGGCGACTTTGAGCAAAGAGAGCAGGCGCAGCGAACGGTCGGGGCCACCGATCAGGCGCTCGACGAAACCGGGCGCCGGGTTGGTGAGGATCTCGGTCGGCGTGGCATATTGCAGGAGCTTGCCGTTATCCATTACGGCGATGCGGTTGCCCAGCAGCATGGCCTCTTCCATGTCGTGGGTGACCAGGACCACGGTGATGCCGAGGCGGCGCTGCAAGGCAAGCAAATCGTCCTGCGCCTTGGCGCGGATGATCGGATCGAGCGCGCCGAAAGGTTCGTCCATCAGCAGCACGGCGGGTTCGGCCGCCAGCGCGCGGGCGACGCCGACACGCTGCTGCTGGCCGCCGGACAATTGGTGCGGCAGCTTCTCGGCGTAGAGGGCCGGGTCGAGATCGAACAGGCGGAGCAGTTCGTCGACCCGCCTGGCTGTTCGAGCCTGGTCCCAGCCGAGCAGGCTCGGCACGGTGCCGATATTGCGTGCCACCGTCCAGTGCGGGAATAGGCCGTGGCCCTGAATGGCGTAGCCGATGCCGCGCCGCAGTTCCTCGCCCGACAGGGTGGAAGTGTCCTGGCCGTTGATCAAAACGGTGCCTGAGGTCGGCTCGATCAGCCGGTTGATGATGCGCAGCAATGTGGACTTGCCGCTGCCGGAGGTGCCGACCAGCACGGTGATCGTGCCGCGCTCGATGGTAAGCGAGACGTTGTCGACGGCCAGCTGGGAGCCGAAACGACGGCTGACTTGCCTGACTTCGATCATGCGTGCCGTCCTTTGAGTATGTCGACGAGTGCATCGAGGATGATGGCTGCCGAAAAGGCGAGGGCGATGGTGGGAATGGCGCCGAGCAGGACGAGATCGATGGCGGTGGCGCCCATGCCGTTCTGCACATAGACGCCGAATCCGCCGCCGCCGATCCAGGCTGCGATGGTCGCGAGGCCGATATTCTGCACCAGCACGATGCGCACGCCTGTCAGGATGACGGGGAAGGCGAGGGGCAGCTCGACCTGGAACAGGCGCTGCCACTGGGTCATGCCCATGCCGCGGGCGGCGTCGACGACGTTGGGAGAGACGGAGTCGAGGCCGATCGCCGTGTTGGAGACCACCGGCAGCAGGGCATAGAGGAAAAGGGCGATCAGAGCCGGCGACGAGCCGGTGCCATGCACGCCGACGGCTTCGATGAGGGGATAGGTCTTGGCCAGGTAGGTCAGAGGGGCGATCATCAGGCCGAACAGCGCCAGGGACGGGATCGTCTGGATCATGTTGAGGGCCGGCAGCACCACGCCGCGCAGCCCCCGATGGCGCTGGCAGACGATGCCGAGCGGCAGGCCGACGACCAGGGCGCCGAAAAGCGAGGCCAAGGCGAGGGTGACATGCACCGCGGCATTCGCGGCAAAGCCCGAACCGTTGGTGGCATATTCCTTCATGATCGACAGCCCGTTCCAGTGGCCGGAGAACAGGAAGGCAAGAAAGACCGCAAGCGTCAGCACGAGCGCGAGCACCCGCTGGGCTGGCCGCAGCGACAGCTTGACCAGCGCGTCCGTGAGCAGGATGGCAAAGGAGAAGGCGAGAAGCCAGAAGCCGGCGGCGGGCCCCACCCGTGGCCTGATATTGCCGGGGGGAATCAGGACCCCGGGTACCAGGCCGATCAGCACGGCAAGGATTAGTAAAGCACTGGCGGCCACCACCAGCCGCAGGCGCGGATCGGCCCGGCGGAGGAGCGCGATCAGCCCCACGACGAGCAGTGCGAGGCTGACCCAGGCAAGACCCGCAGGAAGTGCCTGGATGAAGCCGATGCCCTGGGCCTGGCCGATGCGACTCGGCCGGAAATTGGCAAAGGGCAGCGCCAGCGCCGCGGCGGCGATCAGCGCCATCACGACGCCGAGCTTGTCGAAGCCCGAGGTCAGGGCACCCGTGCCCGTGACGGCGGGGGGCGCCGGGAAAGCGCTCTTGTCGGCGTGAACATCCCCGGCGCTTGAACTCACTTCACCAGGCCCTTCTTCTTCAGATAATCGGCCGCGACATCCTTGGCCGCCTCGCCATCGACCTGGATGCGGCCGTTGAGCTCCTGCAGCGTGGTGAGGTCGAGGCTGGCGAAGACCGGCTTCAGCCAGTCGGCGATCTGAGGATGGGCCTTGAGCACGGATTCCCGAATGACCGGTGCCGGGGCGTAGACGGGCTGCACCGACTTGTCGTCGTCGAGCACCACGAGATTGCCGGCTGCGATGCCGCCATCCGTGCCGTAGACCATGGCTGTGTTGACGCCGTCCGTCTGCTCGGCGGCTGCCTTGATGGTGGCTGCGGTGTCGCCGCCCGAAAGCACCACGAGCTGGTCGGAGGAGAGCTTGAAGCTATAGGTGGTCTGGAAGGCGGGCAGGGCGCCGGCGCTGTTGACGAACTCGGCCGAGGCGATCAGCTTCACCTTGCCGCCGCCGGTGACGAACTTGCCGAAATCGTCGAGCGACTTCAGCTTGTTGGTGTCGGCCACGTCCTTGCGGATGGCGATGGCCCAGGTGTTGTTGGCGGGCGCGGGATCGAGCCACACCAGCTTGTTGGCGTCGTAATCGAGCTTCTTGGCCTCGGCATAGCCTTTGGCGGCGTCCTTCCACAGGCCGTCATCGGCCTTATTGAAGAAGAAGCCGGCATTGCCGGTATATTCGGGATAGAGATCGATGTCGCCGGCTACCAGGGCCTTGCGCACGATTGGTGTGGTGCCCAGGCCCACGCGGTTGTTGACCTTGAGGCCATTGGCTTCCAGGACCTGTACGATCAGGTTTCCGAGCAGATTGCCTTCGGTATCGATCTTGGAGGCGACGGTGACGTCGGCGGCCTGGGCCATGCCAGCGGTCGCCATCATGGCGGCGGCGGCCGCTGCGGCTGTCAGCCGGTGCACCCTCTTGCCGATGAGGGAGCGGAGGGGAAGCGAGAATGGCATCTTGTGATCCTCTTGGTGTCCTTTGAGCGACGCCGGAAGCTGGAAGGGCTGTGCCGGCGGCCGATGATTCAGATTCTGAAGTTGAGCGAAGCCCCGCATCTTGTTGATCCGACTCCGGAACGCGCGCCGGCAGTCTTGGTTCAGGCGTCTCCTGCCGTCCCCGTCGCGAGGCTGGCGCACAGGGCGGCGACACCGATCCACAGGCTCGCCGACCAATAGGCGATGATGGCCAGGGGATGGGTGCTGCGGCACAGCGATCTCGCAAGCTGGCAAATATCGCTGTTGCTGACAAGGCAGAGCCCGGCATCCGGGAGCGAGAGGTAATTGTAGCCGATCACATCCTGATAGGTAATCCACCACCAGGCGAGGGACAGCGCGACGATACCAGCCCCGAAGATCTGCAGAAGGCGGGTGAAGGCGGGCAGGGCACTCATGAAAGCTGCAATCCGAGCGCCTGCAGGATCTCCCGACGCAGATGGACCAATTCCGTATCGTCGCGATGGCGCGGATAGGGCTTGTCGACGGCAAACTCCGCCTTGATCCGTGCGGGCCTGTCGGAAAACACGATCACGCGGGAAGCAAGCAGCAGCGCCTCTTCGACGTCGTGGGTTACCAGCAACGCCGTGAAGCCCGTACGTTGCCAGAGCGACACCAATTCGTCCTGCAAAGCGAGGCGCGTCAGGGAATCGAGCTTGCCCAGCGGCTCGTCGAGCAGCAGAAGGGAGGGATCGTGCACCAGCGCCCGCGCCAGCGAGGCGCGCTGCGCCATGCCGCCCGAAAGCTGGTGGGGATAAGCGTCGGCGAAGCGCTCGAGCCCGACCAGCGACAGGGCCTGGCCGATGCGATGGCGCTGGCGGGCGAGCACGCCGCGCGCCTCCAGCCCCGCCGCGACGTTCTTGCGGACCGTCAGCCAGGGAAACAAGGTCGGGTCCTGGAACACCAGGATACGGGCGGGATCGGGGGCCGTGACCGCCTGGCCGTCGGCCAGGATGGCGCCGGCAGCGGGCGGCTCCAATCCGGCGATGAGGCGCAGCAAGGTCGACTTGCCGCAACCCGAAGGGCCCAGCAGGGCAACGAATTCACCCGGTTCGACCTTGAGGTCGACGCTATCCAGCACCGGCAACTCCGCACCCGAGAGGTCGAAATGATGGCTGACGCCGTGGACGTCGATGCCGATGCTGTGGCTCGAGGCAGCCATCAGATAAAGCCCTTCTGCCAGGTGAGGAGGTGATCGCGTATGACGAAGAGCAGCTTCACGATGCCCGCGCAGATCACCGACATGATCAGCAGCGTCGCGTAGACATTGGCATAGCCCGAATAGGCGGTCTGGAACTGGATGTACCAGCCGAGCCCGTATTTCGCGCCGAGCATCTCGGCCACCACCAGCACTGCGAAGGAATAATAGAGGCCCATGAACAGGCCGACGAAGACATGCGGCAGGGAGGCGGGAATGGCGATGTTGCGGATCAGGTACCAGCTGCCGGCGCCGAAGATGCGACTGACGTCGTAATAGGCGCGGTTCACCGAGGCGACGCCGGAGGCCGTCAGGATGGCGACGGGAATGCCGGAGGCCAGCGCCACGATGAAGACGCTGGCATCGAAGGTGTTGGGGAAGAAATAGAAAGTGCAGGGGATCCAGGCCGTGGCCGGAACCGGGCCGATCAGCTTCAGCACCGGCATGCCCCAATAGCTGAACCGCTTCGACCAGCCGAGCGCCACGCCGAGCCCATAACCCACCGCGATGCCGCAGAAGAAGCCGACGGACCACAGGCGCAAGGAATAGGCGATGCAGATGAGAAGGCGCTGGCTCTCGGTGACATAGACATGGAGCAGGCCGTGCGGCGGCGAGAAGAAAGGCTTGGGCAGCCAGCCGGTCTTGGCCGTCGATAGCTCCCACAAGGCCAGCCAGACGCTGATGGCGGCGAACCAGGGGCCATAATGCAGGAGCGTGCGTCCCAACCCGCCGAGGCGATGGACGGTGAAGGCCACCACCAGGAAGATCAGCCCTGCCGTGCCGGTGATGGCGGCGAACAGACCGGCACTGCCCCACGGCACCACGTCCGGCAAGCCGATCGTGATGGCCGCCGTGGCGGCCAGGGTCACCGAGGCCAGGAGCCCATGCTTCCACACGCCGCCCCATAGGCTACGCAGGGATGCCTGTGACGGGGGCGCCGCCTTGAGGAGTCCGGGATTGGGGGCGCGCAGGGTATCGCTCATCGCAAGGCCTCAGGCGAGCAGGTTGATGGTGACCCGCTCGGCGAACTCCTTGG
Organism: Labrys sp. E2SS-1L; assembly: GCF_057073705.1. Lineage (NCBI taxonomy): Bacteria > Pseudomonadati > Pseudomonadota > Alphaproteobacteria > Hyphomicrobiales > Xanthobacteraceae > Labrys > Labrys sp. E2SS-1L. The sequence goes on from NZ_CP172712.1 coordinate 2,854,568, forward strand.
GATCGGTGGTGGAATCGAGCACCTTGACCAGTTTGAGGTCCTCGGCCGCCAGGCGGATCTGGTCGACCAGGGGCTGGCCGATCGGGTGGTTGTGATAGACTAGCGTTCCCAGGATTTCGGTGAGCTGGGCCGCCGTCAGACCGGCCGGCTTGAGCGTGTCGAAATACCACTGCGCCACTTCGTCGGGATGGTTGGCGGTATATTCGTGGATCTCGATATTGGCCTCGGCCAGGCGCCGCAGGCCATCCTTGTTGGCCTCCAGGAAGGGGCCGTTGGCACCGAGGACGCAGCAGGTGTGGTTCTCGTAATAGCCGGTCTGGGTGTCGGCGATCTTGACGAAATCGAACTGCTTTTCGATGGCCCAGGCCCAGGGATCGAGATGGGCGGCAAGCTCGACATCGCCCCGGTTGAGCGTCTCGCCGACGAGCTCGAAGGGCACGGCCTTCCAGGTCACGTCGGTTTCAGGATCGAGACCGGCCTTGGCGAAGCTGACCTGGAAGGCGACCTGGGGCGGGGCACCGATGCCATAGGTGGCGATGGTCTTGCCCTTGGCGTCGGCCAGCGTCTTGATGCCGGAATCCTTGCGCGCCAGCAGGCGCTGGCAGCCGCCATGGGAGCCGACGAAGAGCTTGACGTCGAAGCCCTGCTCCAGGGGCTTCAGCCAATCGCCGATCAGGCCGGCGCCGGCATCCGCCTTGCCGGTGGCGAGTGCCTGGATCAGCGTCTGGCCGCTGGCGCCCTGGTAGAACAGTTCGACGTCGAGATTGTGCTTGGCGTAGATGCCCTTGGCCACGCCGAAACCGAGCGGCGAGTGGCAGGCCGCCACCTCCGTCCAGGCCAGGCGGATCTTCGGCGCCGGCGCTGCGATCGCTGGCGAGAAGATGCGGCCGCCGACGGCGGAGAGAGAGGCGAGGGCACCGGCCGCTCCGGCCAGTTTGAGGGCCTTGCGGCGCGAGAAAGCGGGAAGTCTGGACATGGGTTCCATCCGTGGCCGGCTGCTTGGGGCTGATCCATCGATCAACGAAACGAATTGGCTCGACGTTTGTCATTGCCGGGCTTGACCCGGCAATCCAGTTTCCCTTCCACACGTCGAAGACGGAGGCTCCTGGATGCCCGGATCAAGCCCGGGCATGACAAAGGTGGTGGTTCATTATTCCCGGACCATGTCTCAAGCCGCCTTGCGTTCCGCCGCGTCGTGCTCGCCTTCGGCAGCGGCCAGGGCCTGGGTCAGGTCGGCGATGATGTCGTCCGGGTGCTCGATGCCGATGGACAAGCGCACATAGCCGGGCGTCACGCCGGTGGCGAGCTGGTCTTCCGGCGTCAGCTGCTGATGGGTGGTCGAGGCCGGGTGGATGGCGAGCGAGCGGGCATCACCGATATTGGCGACGTGGTAGAGCAGCTTGAGTGCGTCGATGAAGCGTTTGCCGGCCTCCACACCGCCCTTGAGCTCGAAGCCGACCAGGGCACCATAGCCGCCCTTGAGATAGGCCTCGGCGCGACGGCGGTTCTCGTCCGACTGCAGGCCGGGGAAGATGACGTGGCTGACGGTGGCCTGCTTGGCGAGGAAGTCCGCCACCTTGACGGCGTTCTCATTGTGCTGGCGCAGGCGCAGCGGCAGGGTTTCCAGCCCCTGCAGCAGCTGGAAGGCGTTGAAGGGCGACAGGGCCGCACCGACGTCGCGCAGCAGCTTCACCCGCACGCGCAGGATATAGGCGATCGGCCCGAGCGGCTTGGCGGCCTCGGTCCAGATCGCGCCGTGATAGGCCTCGTCCGGCTGGGTCAGCAGCGGAAAGCGGTCGGCATGGTCCTCCCAGGGGAAATTGCCGCCGTCGACGATCAGGCCGCCGATGGAGGTGCCGTGGCCGCCGATATATTTGGTCGCCGAATAGACCACGACGGCGGCGCCATGTTCGAGCGGGCGGGCGATCAGCGGCGCGGCGGTGTTGTCGACGATGAGCGGAATGCCGAGCGAGCGGCCGATATCGGCGATCTCGCGGATCGGCAGTACCTGCAGCTTGGGATTGGGCAGCGTTTCGGCGTAGAAGGCACGGGTTTTGTCGTCGCTTGCTCGGCGGAAATTCTCCGGATCGGAGGGATCGACGAAGCGGACTTCGACGCCGAATTGCTTGAGTGTCGAGGCGAACAGGGTCCAGGTGCCGCCATAGAGGTCGGTGGACGAGACGACGTTGTCGCCGGCCTGGGCCAGATTGAGGATCGAATAGGCCGAGGCCGTCTGTCCCGACGAAACGGCCAACGCGGCCGCGCCACCTTCGAGGGCGGCAATGCGCTGCTCCAGCGCGTCGGTCGTCGGGTTCTGCACGCGCGTATAGATATTGCCGAGTTCCTCGAGTGCGAAAAGACGCGCGGCGTGGCCGGTATCCTGGAACTGGTAGGAGGTGGTCTGGTAGATCGGCACCGCCACGGCGCCGGTGGCCGGGTCAGCGCGATAGCTGCCGCCATGCAGGGCAAGGGTCTCGAAATGTCGGGAATCGGTGGTCATGCCAATGGCTCCTGAAGCGTGGCTTTGAAGATCGAACCGAAAATCAGTAGGCGGAGGCGACCTGCACCGGCTTGCTGGTGTCGATCAGGTCGGGATGGTGGCGGCGGGCGACGTCGGGATGGGAACGCAGGCGGCTCTTGAGATAGTTGCGCCCAGCCTCTCGGAAGAGCGGATTGAGCGGGTCCTGCGTCAGGCCGCGTGCTTGGGCGGCAAACTCCGGTGCCAGCGTTAGCAGCGGTACTTCGGCCTCAAGATTGGCACCGAGGAAGAAGGGCACCGACAGCCGATCGGTACCGGCCGGTGGCGAGACGACGCGATGGACGTTGGCGCGCAGATAGCCATTCGAGGCCAGTTCCAGGATCTCGCCGATATTGACGACGAAAGTGCCGGGGATAGGGGGAGCCTCGATCCAGCCATGCGCGCCCTCGACCTGCAGACCGCCCTGGACATCCTGCAGAAGCAGCGTGAGGAAGCCCGAATCCTTGTGCGCGCCGACGCCTTGGTCATCCTCACCGGCTTCACGACCGGGATAGCGCACGATCTTGAGGAGCTGGTTGGGTTCGGGCGTGTAGATCGGCTGGAAGGCATCGGCCTTCTGGCCCAAGGCGAGCGCGAAGGCGCTGAGCACGCGAATGCCGAGCTGGGTGACCTCCTGGAGATAGCGCAGTGTGATGAGCTGCAGTTCGGGCAAGGCTTCAGGCCATTGATTGGGCCCCTGCAGGCGATGCCAGGCCGGTGCGGTGGGATCGAGGGGGCGGGCCCTCTTTTCGGCGCCGATATCCACCTGCTCGCGCCAGTCCGGCTTGCCGCGCGTATGCTCGAAGCCGGCCCGGTTGTAGCCGCGGAAATGCGGCGAGTTGATCATTTCGATCGCCAGCTTGTCCTGTTCGGGCAGGTCGAAGAAGCGGCGCGACAGGCGCAGCACATCATCGATCAACTGCTGGGGGACGCCGTGGCCGGTCAGGTAGAAGAAGCCGGGACCGCGAGCTGCCTCGCGCAGGTTCTGGAGGAAGGCCGCGCGCTCTGCGGCTCCGGCCTCGAACCAACGGAAATCGAGGATAGGCAGGCTTTCGGCTGAAGTCGTCATGGCATTGGACCGTTCGGTTGAATCTCTATGTGAAATCGACCATGGCGGTATTTATAAGTCAACTGATTTTATAGACTATATAGAATTATAAAAGAAATCTGCCGAAATTAAGCTTTCATAGCAAAGAGTTAGATGCTGGATCGGAATCAGGTCGCGAACAGTCCGTGAGGGAAACGCGACCTGAATCGTGGGCAAAATTCATGCAGTCGAGACAGGAAATTAATTATTGACTAAATCTATCAACTATTGGGATTATGGCGCCGATACCCTCAAGGATGACCTGATGACTGCGCTCTGGACCCGCCGCTCTCTGCTTGCCGCCGCGCCCGCCTTCGCCGTGACCGCCGCCCTCGGACCCGCGCGCGCCGCGACGAAGACGATCCGTGTCGGCTACCAGAAATACGGCACTTTCCTGTTGCTGAAGGCGCGCGGCAATCTTGAACGCAAGCTCGAGCCTCTGGGTTTCGGCGTGACCTGGACGGAGTTTCCCGGCGGTCCGCAATTGCTGGAAGCCCTGAATGTCGGCGCGCTGGATTTCGGCATCACCGGCGAGGCCCCGCCGATCTTCGCCCAGGCGGCCGGCGCACCGCTGGTCTATGTCGCCAACGAACCGGCGGCTCCCCTCAGCGAGGCGATCCTGGTGCGCAAGGACAGTCCGCTGCAATCGGTGGCGGAACTCAAGGGCAAGAAGGTCGGGCTCAACAAGGGATCGAACGTTCACTATCTTCTGGTCAAGGCGCTGGAAAAGGCCGGACTGGCCTATGGCGACATCCAGACGGTGTTCCTCACACCTTCCGATGCGCGGGCCGCCTTCGAGCATGGCGACATCGATGCCTGGGTGATCTGGGATCCCTTCCAGGCAGCGGCGGAGATCGCCGTCGAGGCGCGCCAGCTTGCCAATGGCGAGGGCCTGGTCGCCAACCGGCAGTTCTATCTGGGCGAGCGCTCCTTCACCGAAGCCAATCCGGCCGCGATCGACGCCGTCCTCGCCGCCATCAACGAGATCGACCAATGGGCGAAGGACCATGTCGACGAAGCGGCGAAAGAGTTGGCCCCCGCCGTCGGCATTCCGGCCCCCGTGCTCAAGCTGGCGCTCGGCCGGCAATCCTGGAACGTGCAGCCGATCACGGCCGAGACGGTGGCCGCCCAGCAGCAGATCGCCGATACCTTCCATAAGCTCGGCCTCATCCCCAAGGCGATCAAGATCGCCGATGCGCTCCGCCCCGGCGTGACGCTCTGACAAGGGAGGGGCCGATGGCTTCGCGACGCTTGAATGGACTGGCCCGTCGCCTAGTGCCCTGGTTGCTGCCGGTGCTGCTGCTGGCCGGCTGGGAGCTTGCCGCCGATCTCGGCTGGCTGCAGGCGCGAGTATTGTCGGCGCCGAGCGCAGTGGCGCTCGCCTTCTGGCAGACCCTCCAGGATGGCACCCTCCTGCACAATGTCGGTGTCAGTGCCGGACGCGCCCTGCAGGGCCTGGCCATTGGCGGCCTGATCGGCTTCGCGCTCGGCGTCGCCAACGGCGTCTGGCGTCCGGCCGAATTGCTGCTCGACTCCACTTTGCAGATGCTGCGCAACGTGCCGCATCTGGCCATCATTCCGCTGGTGATCCTGTGGTTCGGCATCGGCGAAAGCGCCAAGATCTTCCTGGTCGTTCTCGGCGTGCTCTTTCCCGTCTACATCAATACCTATCACGGCATCCGCACCATCGATCCGCATCTCACCGAGATGGCACGCGTCTACGGCCTGGGGCCGGTGGCCCGGTTCTGGCGGGTAATCCTGCCAGGCGCCCTGCCATCGGTCTTCGTGGGCCTGCGCTACGGCCTCGGCATCATGTGGCTGACGCTGATCGTGGCCGAGACCATCTCGGCCTCCTCCGGCATCGGCTACATGACCATGAATGCCCGTGAATTCCTGCAGACGGACGTCATCCTGCTCGGCGTGATCATCTATGCCGTGCTCGGCAAGCTCTCGGACACTTTGGTGAAGCTGCTCGAACAGGCTGCCCTGCAATGGCATCCCACCTATGCGCGGCCCCGCCGGGAGGCACTGGCATGACCAATGCTCTGCTCCCTATAGAGGATGGCTATTTCGCCCCCGAACTGACGCGTAACAGCCTGGCCCCGTCCGATTTCGCCCGGCCGGCGCCGAAGCCCAAGGGGCTGGCGATCGAGTTGAAGGGGGCTTCCAAGGCCTTCGATCATCGCGTGGTGCTCGACAGGCTCAACCTCACCATCGAGCCCGGCGAATTCGTCGCCGTGGTCGGGCGCTCGGGCGGCGGCAAATCCACGCTTCTGCGCCTCATCGCGGGTCTCGATCGACCCAGCGCCGGCGAGGTCTCGGTGGGCGGAGCGGCCTTTCAGGGAGCCCATGCCGGCGCAAGGCTGATGTTTCAGGATGCGCGGCTGCTGCCCTGGCAGCGTGTGATCGGCAATGTCGGCATTGCGCGTGGCCCCAATTGGCGCGGCCTGGCCCAGGCCGCGCTCGATGAAGTAGGGCTGGGAGACCGGGCCAATGAATGGCCGAGCGTGTTGTCGGGTGGGCAGAGGCAGCGTGTTGCCCTGGCGCGCGCCTTGGTCAGCCGGCCCGACATCCTGCTGCTCGACGAGCCCTTCGGCGCGCTCGATGCCATGACGCGGGTGGAGATGCATCAATTGCTCTCGCGGATCTGGCGCGAGCATGGCTTCACCGCCATCCTGATCACCCACGACGTGTCGGAAGCGGTCGCGCTGGCCGACCGGGTCATCGTGCTGCGTGAAGGCGCCGTCGCGCTCGACCTGGCCGTCGAGCTGCCGCGCCCGCGCCGCGACGAGGACCGCAATTCGCAATTGGCAAGCCGCATTCTCTCCTACGTCTGATCCTGCCGCTTATACGAAAAAGCCGGGGCAGCGATGCTGCCCCGGCCCTTTTGTTTGTGCCGTTCTCCGACGATCGGAATCTCAACCACCCGAGAAGAAGGCGAAGCGGACCACGAACAGGACGGCGACCAGCCAGGTGGCCAGATGCACCTGCTGCGGGCGGCCGGTGAGGGTCTTGAGGGCGCAATAGCTGATGAAGCCGAAGGCAAGGCCGTTGGCGATGGAGTAGGTAAAGGGCATCATCAGCGCGGTCAGCGCGGCCGGAGCGGCCTCGGTGATGTCGTCCCACTCCACCTCGAGCAGTTCGCGCATCATCAAGCAGGCGACATAGAGTAGGGCTGGCGCGGTGGCATAGACCGGCACGGAACCGGCGAGCGGTGAGAAGAACAGGGCGGCCAGGAACAGGATGGCGATGACGATGGCGGTAAGGCCGGTGCGCCCGCCGGCCTGCACGCCGGACACGCTCTCGACATAGGCGGTGGTCGAGGAGGTGCCGAGCAGCGAGCCGGCGAGGATGGCGGAGCTGTCGGCCAGCAAAGCGCGGCCGAGCCGGTTGGGCTTGTCGGGCTGGATCAGGCCGGCGCGCTTGGCGACACCGATCAGCGTACCGGTCGCATCGAACACCTCGACCAGCACGAACACCAGGATGACATGCACCAGGCCCGCATGCATGGCGCCCACGAGGTCGAGCTGCAGGAAGGTCGGCAGGATGGAGGGCGGCATGGAAATGACGCCACCGAACTTGCTGACGCCGAGCGCGATCGAAAGCGCGGTGATGACGAGAATACCGATCAGGATGGCGCCGCGTACCTTGAGCACGTCGAGGGCTGCGATGATGAAGAAGCCGAGGATGGCCAGCAGCGTGCCGGTTTCCTTGAGCGACCCCAGGGTCACCAGCGTGGCGGGGCTGGCGACCACGATGCCCGAGCTCTTGAGGGCGATGATGCCGAGGAACAGGCCGATGCCGGCCGCGATGGCCGATCGCATCGAATGCGGAATGCCGGCGATCAGCCAACTGCGCACGCCGGTGACGGTCAGGAGCAGGAAGATACAGCCGGAGATGAACACCGCGCCGAGGGCCTGCTGCCAGGTAAAGCCCATGGTGGCGACGACGGTGAAGGCAAAGAAGGCGTTCAGGCCCATGCCCGGCGCCATGCCGATCGGCCACCGGGCGACCAGGCCCATGATCAGCGAGCCGAGGGCGGCTGCCAGGCAGGTCGCGACGAAGACCGCATTGCGGTCCATGCCGGTGGTCGACAGGATCTCCGGATTGACGAAGATGATGTAGGCCATGGTGAGGAAGGTGGTGATGCCGGCGATCACCTCCGTCCGCACCGAAGTGCCCTGTTCCTTCAGTTTGAAAAACGCGTCCAGCACGTCTCGCTTCCTCTCTTGCGGCACCCGCACGACCAAAGTCGCGCGCCTGACCCTTCCCGGTGAAGCGATTGCGGTCGCCACTCCGGGCTTGGCCTCTGCCGAGCGTTATGACTCCCCTTGCAGAACCTCCGGTTTCATCGCTCGGACGAAGCCAGCACGTACTGCATTTTCTCAATATTCAAGCAGATGATTTCGGGCAGGAAGCGCGTCCCAACCTGAAAGCATCTGCTCCGGCGGCCGTATTTTGTCATCCCGGGAGGAATGGCTGCCGCCGATGATCTGACGCGGCAGGGTGCCAGCCTCAAACCGTTCCAATCTCTGCTGCTTTGGCTCGTGGCACAAGGGGCCCGACGGCAGGCTGGGCTGGAAGGTCTTTCGCAAATATCTGTAAGAGGAAGAAGCCGCCGGAGGGCGGAATGCTGGCCGTGCCGGACAGAAATTCCGGCACAAATACCGTCATCGACCTGCCGGTGAAGGGCGGAGGCAGGACGATATGGCGTCTTTCGTCGTGTCTCGTCGACGCAAAACACGCAATTATGCCCTGTATATGGCGAGCGTGCGGTTTCGACTAGTGACTCGAAGCGTTGCCGGCCTGCTTTGCGCTTATTGTCTGATCATTACGGTAGGTTGAGTTCCGCCCGACAGCGGTTTATGTAAAGGCGCAGCGCTGTTCGGGATGCCCGGTTGTGGACATCGAAAAAATCGCCGAACAACAGTTGACTAATTTTGTGGACTATTTATTTTTGTGTCATCGGCTTCCCAGGGAGTCGGTCGCGGGGATTTGAGCGAGCAGCTTGCGCCGCGTCATCAAACGCTAAAGCGCCACGGCTGATGTCGTGGGCTCCAGACAGGAAGTGTCCCATGATCGTTGTCAGCGGAACGGATATCGGAAAGCCAGACGGAAAGATGTGTTGCGGCTGCTGTTGTTGCTGAAGCCCGTATAATCACATGCATTCCCTGTTTTTTCGGAGCGCCACCAGGTGGCGGCTTTATCCATGTCCCATCCCTCCAATTCCGAATCCTATGTTATTGAGATCTCCGGTGCCGCAGTCGGCATCGTGGTGCGCGAACCCCAGGCGCGCCGCTTTGCGTTTCATGCCGCCAGCCGGCGCTTCAGCCGGTTCGACGGCATGACCTTCGTGGGTCCGCGTGATGCCGAACGCTATCTTTCAGGCCAGGTCGCCAGGCGCCTGCACTCCCTGCTGGAGGAACTGGTCGCGTGAACGCACCTGTGAGAGTGGAAAACCTGACCTTGCCTGGTGAGGCGGAGGCAGGCGGGCCGATCGTGCGCTTCGAGCGCGTGTCGCGTTCCTTTGCTGCGCGCAAGGGCAGTGCGGCCGTGTTCGCGCTCGACGATCTCAGCCTGGAAATCCCGCGCGGCGAGATCTTCGGCGTGATCGGGCGCAGCGGTGCCGGCAAATCGACGCTGCTGCGGCTGATCAATGGGCTGGAGCGGCCGACAAATGGCCGTGTCGTCGTCGACGGCATCGAGGTCGATGCCCTGAGCGAAAGCCAGTTGCGCCCGGTCCGCCGGTCCATTGGCATGGTGTTCCAGCATTTCAATCTTTTGTCCTCGCGCACGGTCTTCGAGAATGTGGCGCTTCCCCTGGAAGTGGCCGGTATCGGCGTCGCCGAAATCCGGGACCGCGTCGAGCCGTTGCTCGACCTTGTCGGGCTCTCAGACAAACGCAACCGCTATCCGGCGGAGCTGTCGGGCGGCCAGAAGCAGCGCGTCGGCATCGCCCGCGCCTTGGCGACCCGGCCCAAGATCCTGCTCGGCGACGAGGTGACCTCGGCGCTCGACCCGGAGACGACGGCCTCCATTCTGGCCCTGCTGGCCGATATCAACCAGCGCCTCGGCGTCACCATCGTACTGATCACCCACGAAATGTCGGTGATCAAGGAGATCTGCCATCGGGTTGCCGTGCTGGAAGCCGGCAAGCTGATCGAGACGGGGCGGGCCTTCGAGGTGCTGACCCAGCCGCGCCACGCCACCACGGCCAGTTTCGTGCGCGGGGTCACCGGTGTCGAACTGCCGGCCGATCTCGCCCGCCGGCTCTCGGACCAGCCGAGCCCGGGCAGCCAGGCGGTGTTGCGCATCACCTTCACCGGCTCGCACGCCACAGCGCCGGTGGTCAGCCGTTTGACCACCATTCTCGGCATCGACATCAACATCCTGGCCGGCCGCATCGACACGATCGGCGGCGAACCCTTCGGGGCGCTTCTGGTTTCGGTGCCCGGCGACGAAGCGACCCGGCTTGCCGTGGTCTCGGCGGTGGAGAGGCTCAATCTGCAAGGGGAGGTGATCGGTTATGTCGCCTGAGATCCTCAAGGTTATCTGGGGCGCGACCGGCGATTCCCTGATCATGGTCGGCGTGTCCATCCTGTTCGGGACGATCCTGGGCCTGCCCCTCGGCATCTTCCTCGCCACCAGCCGGCGTGGCGAATTGCTGGCTTCTCCCAAGGTGAATGCGGTGCTTGGCGCGGTCGTCAACGCGGTGCGCTCGGTGCCTTTCATCATCCTCATCGTCGCGATCATTCCGTTCACAAGGCTGCTGGTCGGCAGTTCGATCGGCCTGAAAGGCGTGATCGTGCCCCTGACCATCGCGGTGGCGCCCTTCATCGCACGCATCGTCGAGAGCGCCATTCGCGAGGTCGACGCCGGGCTGATCGAGGCGGCGCGTTCCTTCGGCGCCACACCGTTCCAGATCATCCGCAAGGTGCTGTTTCCCGAGGCGCTGCCGGGTCTCGTGCTTGGCCTCACCCTCACCACGGTCAGCCTGATCGGCTATTCGGCCATGGCCGGCGTGGTCGGCGGTGGCGGGTTGGGCGACGTCGCCATCCGCTATGGCTATCAGCGCTTCATGCCCGAAGTGATGGGCGCCGTGGTCGTCATTCTCATCCTGCTCGTGCAGGGCGTGCAGTCGGCGGGCGACCTGGCTGCCCGCAAGCTCAACAAGCGCGTGCGACAGGACTGATGTCAGTCCCGACGATGCCGTAGCATCCGGGACCGGAACACCTCGCGGATCATTGGATGAAAGCCGTGATTTGCGGGAGGGAATCGAGGGTCGTTTCCACGGTCTCTCGGCATGATTCAACGTCTATCTAAAACAGGAAAGACTTCCATGTCCGCCTACACATTGACACGCCGCCGCCTCGCCGGCGCCGCCCTGGCCCTGGTCTTCGCTCTGGCTCCGGCCGGCGCGGCCTTTGCCGCCGAGAAGCTCAAGCTCGGTGTCATGGGTGGTGACGAGGAGCGCATCTGGGAGGTGGCCAAGAAGGTCGCCGCCAAGGATGGCCTCGACATCGAACTGGTCTCCTTCTCCGACTACGCCATTCCCAACGAGGCACTCGAGAAGGGCGACCTCGACGCCAACGCCTTCCAGCACAAGCCCTATCTCGACAGCCAGATCGCGGCCCGCGGCTACAAGATCGTGCCGATCGGCTATACGCTGGTGCAGCCGATCGCCCTCTATTCGAAGAAGCTGAAGGCTTTTGCCGATCTGAAGGAAGGCGCCGTCATCGGCATTCCCAACGATCCGTCCAATGGCGGCCGGGCCCTCAAGCTCCTGGAAGCCAACGGCCTGATCAAGCTGAAGACCGCCGAAGGCCAGGTGCCGAGCGTGCTCGACGTTACCGACAATCCCAAGAAGGTCGAGTTCAAGGAGATCGAGGCCTCGCAGCTTGCTAATCTGCTGCCCGACCTCGACGGCGCAGTGATCAACACCAACTACGCCCTCGGCGCCGGCCTGACGCCAGCCAAGGATGCGCTGATCCAGGAAAGCCGCACCAACAATCCCTATGGCAACTTCATCGCCGTGCGCGAGGCCGACAAGGACAAGCCGATCTTCAAGAAGCTGGTGGCCTCCTATCAGAATCAGGAAGTGGCCGATTTCATCAACGCCAACTTCAAGGGCGCGATCCAGCCGGCCTGGTAGGGTGGCATTGGTCGAATGCACGTTGCTGTCTCGTGCAGCGGCGTGTCTGAGCCAGAACCATAAAGGCGCTGACCTTTGTCATGCCCGGGCTTGGCCCGGGCATCCATAAGGCCGGCGGTAGAAGGACTGCGCTACAGCCTGGATTGCCGGGTCAAGCCCGGCAATGACAAAGGTCGAGTCGCTGCCGGTATAATCAGCCGGGACGATGGGCGGCTCCTGCTGGCCGTGTCGGCTGTCACAGCGTTATATTGATCGTTGCGAAGGGAGGTCCTTCGTAATTTTTTGGCCATAAATTCTATAAAATCTATAGACATAAGATTGTTGCTGTTGCACGATCCGCCCACGACGCGCCGCTGGGTGCACCAAGAAAGGGGAGGCGAGGCCTCCGCTGCTTCTTTCAGATGACGGATACGAACATGAATATCGCCGTGAAGCTGCCGCCGGTTACGGGGCCGAATCTGCGCGACGCCATGCGGTTGGTTGCCGGCGGCGTCAGCGTGATCACCGCGGGTGAAGGGGACGAGCGTACCGGTCTCACGGCGACCTCGGCCGTGTCGCTGTCGGTCGAGCCGCCGACCATGATCATCTGCGTCAATCGCGATGCCTCGGCCTGGCCGGTCATCCGCCGCTACGGCCATTATTGCGTGAACATCCTGGCAGACCATCAGCGCCACATCGCCGACCGCTTTGCGGGGCGGGGCGGTATCAAGGGTGCCGCCCGCTATGAGAACGCCGGCTGGAACCGCCTGTTCACCGGCGCCCTGGCGCTTGAGGGAGCGCTCGCCTCCGTCGATTGCGAGGTCGAGGAATTCATCGACCGTCACAGCCACTCCATCATCATCGGCGCCGTGCGCGGCATCCGCACCGCCGATGGTAGGCCGCTCGTCTATGCACAGGGTGGCTATGGCGGCTTCCACCCTGCCTGATTGAACAAGACCGGGATCACCATGACCATTTCCGTTGCGCCGCCGCTCACCTCTGCGCCGCCCCAATTCGACCTCGAGCCCCAGGCCCATGTCATCGCCTCCGATGCCGAGGCGATCGAAACAGCCACGACCCTGGCGGCTGAATTCGCAGCCGGGGCGGCGTTGCGCGACCGCGACCGTATCCTGCCGGCAGCCGAGCTCGACCGTTTCTCCAAGAGCGGCCTTTGGGGCATCACCATTCCCAAGGCCTATGGCGGCGCCGGCGTCTCCTGGGTGACGCTGACGGAGGTGATCAAGCTGATCTCGGCCGCCGATCCTTCCATCGGCCAGATCCCGCAGAACCACCTTGCTGCGGTTGACGTCATCAGGTCCACCGCTTCGGAAGAGCAGAAGAAGTTGTGGTTCGGCCGCGTGCTCGCGGGCTATCGGCTCGGCAACGCCTTCTCCGAGGCCAAGTCCAAGCATGTCGGCGCCTTCGAGACCACGCTGACCCCGGATGGCGACGGCTATCGGGTCAAGGGCGAGAAATTCTATGCCACCGGGGCGCTGTTCGCGCATTACATCCATATCGGCGCCGTCGATCCGGCCGGCAAGGTGAATCTGGCCATCGTGCCGCGTGACGCCGAGGGGCTTACCATCATCGACAATTGGTCGAGCTTCGGTCAGCGCACCACCGCGAGCGGCAATGTCCATATCGACAATGTGCGGGTGGGGGCCGAGGGGGTGATACCGGCCTATCTCGGCGGCGAGAATCCCTCGACCAACGGAGCGGTCTCCCAGATCATCCAGGCGGCCGTCGATGCCGGCATCGCGCGCGGCACCATCGAGGACACCATCAAGTTCGTGCGCAACAATGTCCGTCCCTGGATCGATAGTGGTCAGGAGCATGGCTATGAGGATGTCTTCACCATCGCCCAGATCGGTGACCTCAAGGTCAAGCTTCATGCCGCAGAGGCCCTGCTGGAGAAGGCGGGACGGGCTGTTGACGCGATCGTGGAGCAGCCGACCGAGGAGGGCGTGACGACGGCTGCCGTCGCGGTTGCCGAGGCCAAGGTGCTGACCACCGAGATCGCCATCCTCGCCACCAACAAGCTGCACGAACTGGGCGGCACGCGCTCGACCCTGGGCCAGTACAATCTGGACCGGCATTGGCGCAACGCGCGCACCCATACGCTGCACGATCCGGTGCGTTGGAAATTCTATCATGTCGGCAACCACGCCCTGAATGGCGTGAGCCCGCCGCGCCATCCCTGGAGTTGATTTCTCCGGGTGCGCGGGCGTCCCGCCCGCTTTTGGAAACATCGAACCAACCGGAAGAAAGAGCGGGCGAGACGCCCGCGCACCCGGAATAGGACTCAATCATGCCCACCGCCGCCGCCCTGACCGCCGATACCCCGCCCGAGCGCCTCGTCGCGTTCCGGGCACCACCCCTGCGGGCCGGCAAGGCCCATATCATCAAGGACGATGCCGAGGCGCTCGCTGCCGCGCGTGAGGTCGCGGCCAGGATTGCCGAAACCGCGATCGAGCGCGACCGCGAGCGGCGCTTGCCTTACGAGGAACTCGACTGGCTGTCCGATGCAGGCCTCCTCGCCATCACCGTGCCAAAGGCCTATGGCGGTGCCGAAGTATCGTCCGGTACGCTGGCCGAGGTGATCGCTCTTCTCTCCGCGGCGGATGGCTCGATCGGCCAGATTCCGCAGAACCACTTCTTCATCCTGCACGCCTTGCGCCTGGAAGGCAGCGAAGAGCAGAAACGCTTCTTCTACGGTCGCATCCTGGCCGGCGAGCGCATCGGCAATGCCCTGTCCGAGATCGGCACCAAGACGGCGCAGGACCACAACACCCGCCTCAGCAAGGACGGGCCGGTGCTGCGGCTCAACGGGCGCAAATTCTATTGCACCGGTGCCTTGTTCGCCCATTGGGTGGCCGTGGTCGCCAATGACGACGAGGGTCGTTCCACCATCTCCTTCGTGCCGCGCCAGACCCCGGGTCTCGAGGTCATCGACGATTGGGCCGGCTTCGGCCAAAGGGTCACCGGCTCGGGCACCACCACGCTCGACAATGTCGAGGTGCATCCCTTTTCGGTGATCTCGCTGAAGGCCGTCTTCGATCGGCCCACATCGATGGGGCCGGTGGCGCAGATCATGCACGCCGCTGTCGAAGCCGGCATCGCACGGGCTGCCCTCGCCGAGACCTTGAGCTTCGTGAAGAAGCATGCTCGTCCCTGGAAGGACAGCGGCCTCGATCACGGCTACGAGGATCCCTACACCATCGCCGGCATTGGCGAGGTGAAGATCCGCGTGGCCGCCTCCGATGCCTTGCTGGAGCGGGCAGGGCGCTTTTCCGACATTGCCGTGGCCGATCCCACGGTGGAAACGGTCGCGGCTGCTTCGGTGGCCGTTGCCGAGGCCAAGGTTGCCTCAACCGAGGCGTCGCTGCTGGCCGGCAGCAAGTTGATCGAATTCGCCGGCTCGCGCGCCACTCAGACCCAGTTCGGTTTCGACCGCTTCTGGCGCAACGCCCGCACCCACACCGTGCACGATCCCGTGCGTTGGAAATATCGCGCCATCGGCGACTACTGGCTCAATGGCATCAACCCGCCACGCCACGGCGCCATCTGACCGGAGGATTGTCCATGAACACTGGAAATCCAACCCGCTCGACCTTTGTCATTGCCGGGCTTGACCCGGCAATCCAGCTCCTTTCCTGACAAAGTCGGCGCTTTCGTCGCTTCCCGGCAATGTCCAAGTATACGACCAGAGACTTTACCATGCCCTATGATCTCGACCTGCCCCCGCCTGCCCAGGAAACCGACGTGCTCTGGTTCCTGCCGACCCATGGCGACGGGCGCTATCTCGGCAGCGAGCAGGGGGCCCGGCATGTCTCGCTCGGCTACCTCTCGCAGATTGCCAAGGCCGCCGACGACCTCGGCTATTTCGGGGTGCTGCTGCCCACCGGGCGATCCTGCGAAGACAGCTGGGTCATCGCCTCGGCCATGGTGCCGCTGACCAAGCGCCTGCGTTTCCTGGTGGCGATCCGTCCCGGCCTGACCACGCCGGCCTTCGCAGTCCGCTCGGCGGCGACGCTCGACCGGCTCTCGGATGGTCGCCTGCTCATCAATGTCGTCACCGGCGGCGATCCCGTGGAATTGAAGGGGGACGGCGTCTTCCTCGACCACAAGGAACGCTACGAGGTTACCGACGAATTCCTCGACATCTGGCGCGAGCTGCTGCAGGGCGGCAAGGTCACCCGCGAGGGCAAGCACCTGCGCATCGAGGATGGCGTGCTGCTCTATCCTCCCGTGAATCAGCCCTATCCGCCGCTTTATTTCGGTGGCTCGTCGGAGGCCGGCAACGAGGTCGCCGGCAAGCATGTCGACGTCTACCTGACTTGGGGCGAGCCGCCCCAGCAGGTGGCCGAGAAGATCGCCAATGCCAAGGCGGTTGCCGCCAGATATGGACGCACGCTCTCTTTCGGCATCCGCCTGCATGTGATCGTGCGTGAAACTTCGGCCGAGGCTTGGCGTGCTGCGGACGCGTTGATCTCCAAGCTCGACGACGAGACCATCGCCACGGCCCAGAAGGTGTTCTCGCGCATGGATTCGGTGGGGCAGAGCCGCATGCGGGCTTTGCATGGCGGTTCGCGCGACAAGCTGGAGATCAGCCCCAATCTATGGGCCGGCGTCGGCCTGGTGCGCGGCGGGGCGGGCACGGCTCTGGTCGGCAATCCCGACGAGGTCGCCGAGCGCATGAAGGAATATATGGCGCTCGGCATCGACCGCTTCATCCTCTCCGGCTACCCGCATCTGGAGGAGTGCTATCGCTTCGCCGAGCTGGTCTTCCCCAAGCTTCCCTTGAAGAAGACCACCGGCAATGATTTCGGGCCCGCGCGCAATGCCGGCCCCTTCGGCGAGGTCATCGCCAATGTCGTGGCGCCTTCTCATCGCAAGACAGCAGCGGGATAGGTTCTTACCCTCCCCTGGAGGGGGAGGGTCGGACGAAGTCCGGGGTGGGGTGATTTCTTTGCAGGATAGAGCTGTTTCCATCATCATCGCGACCAGTGCCTCTTCACCCCACCCCGGCCTTTCAGGCCGACCCTCCCCCTCCAGGGGAGGGTAAAGAAGCCAAGTGATGTCCAAACCCATCCGTTTCAATGCCTTCGAGATGAATTGCGTGGCGCACCAGTCCCCCGGGCTGTGGCGCCATCCAAGGGATCGTTCGCGCTCCTATAACCGGCTCGATTATTGGCTCGACCTCGCCCGCATTCTGGAGCGGGGCCTGTTCGACGGGCTGTTCCTGGCTGACGTGCTGGGGGTCTACGATGTCTATGGCGGCAATGGCGCGGCGGCCCTGCAGCATGCCACGCAGATCCCGGTGAACGACCCCCTGCTGCTCGTGCCGGCCATGGCGGCAGTGACGCGGCATCTGGGTTTCGGCGTCACCGTCAATCTGAGCTATGAGCCGCCCTATGGTTTCGCGCGCCGCATGTCGACGCTCGACCATCTGACGGAAGGGCGTATCGGCTGGAACATCGTCACCGGCTATCTCGACAGCGCGGCTCGTGGTGCCGGCAAGGACAGGCAGACGGCGCATGACGATCGCTACGCCATCGCCGAGGACTATATGGCCGCGGTCTACAAGCTCTGGGAGGGAAGCTGGGCCGACGACGCCGTGGTCGCGGACGCTGAAGCCGGCGTCTTCACCGTACCCGAGCGGGTACGCAAGGTGCAGCATGACGGACCGCATTTCCGCATCGACGCCCTGCATCTGAGCGAACCTTCGCCGCAACGCACGCCCGTGCTCTACCAGGCCGGGACCTCGCCGGCGGGGCTGGGCTTTGCGGCGAGGCATGCCGAATGCGTCTTCATTTCCGGGCCGAGCCGCAAGGTGATCGCCAGCCGGGTGGCTGCCATCCGGCAGGCGGCCGCGCGGATTGGCCGCGATCCCGCCAGCATTCTGATCTTTACGCTGCTGACCGTGATCGTGGCGCCCTCGGATGAAGAGGCGAGGGCGAAGCTCGCCGATTATCGCCGTTATGCCGATCACGAGGGGGCTCTGACCCTGATGTCGGGCTGGACCGGTGTCGATTTCTCGCAGCTTGATCCCGATGCGATCGTCGAGCATGTCGAGAACGAGGCCGGCCGTTCGGCGCTCGAGAATATCACCCGCGCCGATCCCGATCGCCGCTGGACGGTACGCGAAGTCGCCGAGCATGTGGCGATCGGCGGCATCGGCCCGCTCGTTGTCGGCTCGCCCGCCAGAGTTGCCGACGAACTGGAAGCCTGGGTCGATGAAACGGGGATCGACGGCTTCAACCTCGCCTTTGCGGTGCGCCCGGAGACCTTCCGCGATGTCGCCGATCTGCTGGTGCCGGAACTGCAGCGGCGGGGACGTTACAAGACGGCCTATGCCGAAGGCGCCCTACGCCAGAAGCTCTTCGGCGGCTCTGCGCGCCTGTCAGAAAGTCATACGGCAGCAGATTATCGCCAGCTTTGGCAGGCTTTAGAGACGGCATGAGTAGCAAATCAGCCCTTTTACGATTACCAGAGGGCGGAAGGGGAATTCCGAATCGCAGTCCGGGGGCCGCATGCTGACGAAAAAGGGCAAATATGGCCTCAAGGCAATGGTGCATCTGGCCGGCGCTGAGCCGGGCAAGCCTTGTCTTGTCTCCGATATCGCCGAACAGAACGGCATTCCCAAGAAGTTCCTCGATACGATTCTGGGTGAATTGAAGAACGCGGGCTTCCTGCATTCGAAGAAGGGCAAGGGTGGCGGCTATGTCCTGGGCCGGCCGGCAAGCGAGATCCGCGTCGGCCATATCGTGCGTGTGTTGGACGGCCCGCTCGCACCCATTCCCTGCGCCAGCCGAACGGCCTATCAGCGTTGTGACGACTGTTCCGACGAGAGCCAGTGCGCCGTGCGCCTGATGATGCTCGAAGTGCGCCAGGCCATTTCCACCGTGCTCGACAACCGCACCCTTGCCGAAATGCGGGCGCTGGCGGATCTCGACGACCTGACCCTGATGTACCACATCTGACCGATTGGCCGGCAACAGGGGCGTTTGCCTGCAATTCGCTGACCGGGACAGCTTGTCGGACGCACGTGTTTGATCTATCAAAATGGTAGATTAATTGAAGCGTGCAGCATGTCGACCAGCCCTTCCGTCTCCTCCAGGCATATCGTGGTCATCGGAGGCGGAGCGAGCGGGGTGCTGATGACGGCCCATCTCCTGCGTCATCACCATCCCGAACTGCGTGTGACGCTGGTGGAGAAGAGCCGGGAGCTTGGCGCCGGTATCGCCTACGGCACCAGCCATCCCGATCATCTCCTGAATGTGCGCGCTGCCAATATGGGCGCCTATCCTGACGATCCCGACCATTTCTGGCGCTGGGTCGGCGAGCACAGCAGCAGCCATTGTCCGGACGCGCAGTCCTTCGCGCCGCGGCGTCTCTATCGTGACTATCTCGCCGATCTGCTCTCGCCGCATCTCGTGCAGCGGCCCGGCAGCCGACGCCTCGCCATCGTGCAGGACGAGGCGGTGGGTTTTGCCGACACGGGGCAGGGCGTCGTTGTGCAACTGGGCGGGGGCGAGCGGCTACACGCCGACATCGCCATTCTCGCCACCGGCAATGAGGGCCCCAAGCTGCCGCCGGCTCCGTGGCGTTTCGACGGCTGGTTCGACGCAGGTCCGGCGGCCTTTTCCCCCGATGCCGATGTCGTCATCGTCGGGACCGGCCTCACCATGGCCGACCGGGTCCTGTCATTGCTGCATGCTGGGCATCGCGGCCGGATCACCGCGATTTCCAGGCGCGGCCTCAGCCCGCATGCACACAGGCCGGTGCAGCCGCTGCGCCTCGACGCCGCCGACATCCCCTATGGCACGGGCATCGTCTACCTGACGCGCTGGCTGCGCCGGCTCGTAGCCGAACACCAGAAGGCGGGGGGCGACTGGCGAGCCATCGTCGATGGGCTGCGTCCCTATACCCAACCTCTGTGGCGCAGCCTGTCGCAGGAGGCCCGCCGGCGTTTTCTGCGCCATGCCCGGGCCTGGTGGGACATCCATCGCCATCGCATGGCGCCGGACGCCGCAGCGCGGATCGAGGCCGCGCGCCAGACCGGACAACTCGCCATCGTGGCGGGGCGCGTTACCGGCTTCGATCCGCAGGGCGGTCGCGTCGTGGTGCGCTATACTGCCCGTACCGGCGCGTCCGAAAGGCGGATCGATGCCGATGCCGTCTTCGAATGCCGCGGGCGTGCGGCCGACGTCACCGCCACCGAGAATCCGATTCTGCGCCAGTTGCTCGCCGAGGGCTTGGTACGGCCCGACAGGCTCGGCCTCGGGCTGGATGTCGGTCTCGACTGCGGTGTGCTGGGGGCCGATGGCGTGTCCTCGAATCGGCTCTTCGCCGTGGGGCCGATCACCTCAGGCACGTTCTGGGAGATCGTCGCCGTGCCGGATATCCGCCAGCAGGTCGCCAAGCTGGCGGGCAATCTGCTGACGGTGGCACCCTGAAAGGCTGTCGCCCGCCCATACGCCCTGAGGAGGCGTCCAGAAACAAGTGCTCCGTCATCCCCGGCTGAGCCACTCGCGAGCAAAGCGAGTAGAGGGCGAAGGGAAGGGGATCCAGGGACCAGGAACTGCGCCTAATGAGCCCTGGATCCCCTTCCCTCGGCCTTCGGCCTCGCCGGGGATGACAACCAGCCGATACACGATTTTCTCAAGTCCTAAACGCTCAGAATCGCCTTGATCACGCCGGTCTCCGGCCTGGACCATTCCGGTATCAGGCCCGGCGCGTCGTCCAGGCTGCCCTCGTGGCTGGCAAGCGCCTGCAGGGGCACCTTGCCGTTCCGCATGGCCTGCAGCACGGTTTCGAAATCCTGCCGGACCGCATTGCGGCTGGCATAGAGTGTGGTTTCGCGCTTGTGGAATTCGGGATCGCTGAAGGCGATGTCCGCGCGCACCAGCGACAGCAGCACATAGGCGCCGCCATGGCCGACGAGATCGAACCCTTTCTGCATGGCGCCGGGGCTGCCGGTGGCGTCGATGACGCAATCGAAGAAATCGCCGCCCGTCGCCTGGCCGAGGCGGTCGCGGATATCGGCCGAAGCTTCGAAGACGGCATCCGCCCCCAATTCGTCCGCGCAGAAGGCGAGGCGGCGCGGATTCATGTCGACCACGCTGACATGGGCGCCGGCCACCTTGGAGAAGACGGCGGCGGCGATGCCGATGGGGCCTGCGCCGACGATGGCCACGCGCTGCCCCGGCCCGATGCCGCCGCGTGCCACGCCGTGGGCACCGATGGCCAGGAATTCCACCATGGCCGCCTGCCTCGCCGTAAGGCCATCGGCTGGAATGACGTTGGCTTCCGGCACGGCGATGAAGTCGCAGGCCCCGCCGTCACGATGCACGCCGAGGACTTCCAGGTGCTGGCAGCAATTGGTCTTGCCCATCCGGCAGGCGCGGCAGTGGCCGCAATAGATCGTCGGCATGATCGAGACGATCTGGCCGGTGCGCAGGGCCGATCCCGGCGGCGCGCTGACGACCTCGGCTCCGAGCTCATGTCCGATGACACGTGGATAGCTCAGATAGGGCTGGTTGCCGTGGAAGATGTGATAGTCGGTGCCGCAGACGCCGACATGGCGAATGCGCACCAGCACCTCGTTCCCGGCAGGGCGCGGCTCGTCGCGCCGGATGATGCTCAGCTTGCCGGGTTCGTCGCAGCTCAGGGCTCTCATTTCTGCCTCCAGGATTGGGCGGCGCCAAGGACGCCCTGGGCGGCGATCGCCCGATAGGCCGCCTGCAGATCGTCGACAAAGGCCGCATTGCGCGGCAGGTCTCCGCCGAAAATGGCGGAAAGGCCGAGAAAAGCCTCGACTACGGCCTGCGGCGCGGTGCTGCGCTGGTCGGGTCGGCCGGTCCAGGCTTCGAAGGTCGGATCGTTGAGGGGGAGAGGACGGCCCTGGTCGTCGCTGCCGCCGCAGGAACGGATCCAGGCGGCGACGGCGAAGACGAGCGGACCGCAGGGCAGGCGCTTGGCGAGGCAATCGCGTAAGGGCGACAGAATACGCTGCGGCAATTTCTGCGACGCGTCGGAGGCGATCTGCGCGGTGCGGTGATGCAGCGAGGTGTTCCCGTAGCGGGCGAGAAGCTGCCTCGTATAGGCGAAGGCCCGATCAGCCGGGATGGCGAGCGTCGGGATCGCACATTGCCAATAGCGTTCGATCAGGTCGCGGATGGTCGGATCGGCGATCGCCTGCGCCACGAAGTCGTGGCCGGCCAGCCGCCCTACTGCGGCGATAGTGGAATGGGTGCCGTTGAGCAGGCGCAGCTTCATATGCTCGAAGGGCTCGACATCGTCGGTGAACTCGACGCCGCTTTCCTCCAGCCGCGGCCGTCCGGCGGCAAAGCGATCCTCGATCACCCATTGGCTGAACGGCTCGCCCAGCACCGGCCAAGCGTCCTCGAGACCGAGCGAAGCGGAAATGGCCGCGCGATCGGCATCTGTCGTCGCCGGCACGATGCGGTCGACCATGGAGGAGGGGCAGGGGATCTCGCCGGCGATATAGGCCGCCAGATCCTTGTCCCGCAACGTTGCGAACTCGCCGAGCACGCGTTTCAGCGTCCGTCCGTTTTGCGGAAGATTGTCGCAGGACAGGACGGTGAAGGGGCGGCTGCCGTCGCGGCGGCGGCGTGCGATCGCTTCCACCAGGAAGCCGAGGGCCGAGCGGGGCGCCTGCGGATTGGCAAGATCATGCACGATGTCGGGATGGTCCTGCCTCAGGCCGCCGCTGCCGAGATCGACGGCATAGCCTTTTTCGGTGATGGTCAGCGTGACGATCCGGATGGCCGGGTCTGTAAGCTGGTCGAGGAGGACGGTTGGATTTTCCGGCGCAACGGTAACGCCGAGCACGGAACCGATCACGCGCAACTCTTCGCGGCCGCTGTCGCGTATGGCGAGAGTGTACAACCCGTCCTGGGGAGCAAGGGCGTCCCGCGTTTGCGTGCCGCGCAGCGAACTCCCGAGAATGGCCCAATCCGTCTCGCCGCGTGCCAGGCAATCATCGATGGCGACGGCCTGATGCGCCCGATGGAAGGCGCCGGTGCCTAGATGCACGATGCCGGGCCGGATGGCGGCCCGATCGTAGCGCGGCGTGGCGATGCCGGGTTTGAGGCGGGCGAGGGTCGTGGCGTTGAGACGCATCGAGCTACTCCGTAACATAGGGTCCGTACTCGTCCGGCAACTGGGCAAGCATGGTGAAGATCATGTCGAGATGCCGTTCCAGCCGATCGGCGGCCTCGTTCGTCCTGCCATCGTCGAGGGCATCGAGGACGGCCAGGTGCTCCTCCAGCACCAGGGGCAGACGGGATGGCGTGCCGAACAGCCGCACGAAGCGGGCGAGGCGGGCACGGACCTGCAGGATGGTCGGCCAGACGCCTTCGCGCTCGGCAAAACCGGCAAAGGCATAGTGGAAGCGCTCGTCCTGCTCGAAGAAGCGATCCTTGTCATCGGCGAGCATGGCCTGGCGCTGCGTTTCCACGATGGCGCGGGCCTCGGCGCTCTTGGCCGATGTCCAGCGGGCCGCCGCCTCGCGCAGCAGGGCCAGCTCCAGATGCTTGCGGATGAAATGGCTGTCGCGCACTTCGGCCAGGCGAATGGGAGAGACGAAGCTGCCCTGCTGGGGATAGACGTCGATCAGGCCGTCCTCGCTCAACCGTACCACCGCCGAACGCACTGGCGTGCGCGAGACGCCGAAATGGCGGCAGATGCGATTCTCACTGATCGAGGTGCCGGGCATCAGCCTCACCGTGATGATGGCCTGCTTCAGGGCCTCGTAGATCTGATCGCCCACCGGGTGCTTGCGATTGATGTCGACGGCAAAGCCCAGCCCGTCATCGTCCGGCCCGGGCTGTTTATTGGGCAAGGCAGACATCGGCCGGCTCCTTTAAAACCGTAATGATCGCAATGATATGGCGCTTCATCCTGAATCGGAATGGCATGCAGGAAAGGTGACGTTCGCGACCATCATCTCGCAAACACTGTTGCATATGTCGAGCTTGGATCCTAGTATCCATCTCTGTCAAGCGGGCCGAGCAATGTGAGGAGCGCCCGCGGCACGTCATGCCCAGAGGGAGGGAATTTCATGTTCGTTCGACGTCAGCTCTTTGCTTGCGCGGCTGTGGCTGCCCTGTTTGCCAGTACCCTGCCGGCCCTGGCCGCCGACGATACCAAGGTGGCGCTGGTGCCCGGTGGTCCGCATCCCTATTTCGCCGCCTGGGACCAGGCCGGCAAGGATGCGGCCAAGGATTTCGGCCTTGGCGCAGCCGACTACAAGGTTCCGCAGAAATGGGAGCTCAGCCAGCAGAACGAACTGCTCGAGAGCCTGGTCACGCAGGGCTACAATGCCTTCCTGATCTTCCCGGGCGATCCGGTCGGCTCGGTGGCCACCGCCAATGAACTGGCCGATACCGGCGCGCCGGTGATGGCGCTGGCCGGCTGTCTGAAGGATCCCTCCAAGGCGGCCTTCTGCCTCGGCACCGATACCGGCAATTCGGCCTATCTCGGCACCAAGGAATTGTTCAAGGCGATGGGCGGCAAGAAGCGTATCGCTCATTTCACCGGCTTCCTGGTCGACCCGAACACCCAGCTCCGCATCGATGCGGTGAAGAAGGCCGCCGAGGAAGAAGGCGGGCAGGTGGTGCAGGTCATCGCCGACATCGACGCGCCCGAGCCGGCGGAAGAGAAGATCAATGCCTATCTCGCCGCCCATGCCGGCGAGATCGACGGTATCGTCACCACGGCCTGGGTGCCGGCGGTGGTCGCCTCCAACGCCTTGCGCAAGATCGGTGACAAGCGCATCAAGATGGTCGGCATCGACCATGACGAGGTGGTGCTCAAGGCGATCAAGGACGGTTTCGTCAGCGGCACCATGCTGCAGAACCCCTATGGCCAGGGCTATATCGGTTCCTTCGCCGCCGACAAGCTGCGCAATGGCTGCACCGTGAAGGCCGATGCGCCCTGGAAGTCCAATGCGCTGACCAGCCACTTCATCGATTCGGGCACGGTCTTCGTCGATGCCTCAGGCGTCGACAATTACATCTCGGCCATGCAGGGCATCACCAAGACGCTGCTGGCGAGCTTCGAGAAGACCTATCTGACCTGCAAGTAAGCGGGCGGAGGACTGCCGCATTGTTTGACGGGTGTGCAGCCCCTCACCCTTACCCTCTCCCCGCAAAAGCGGGGCGAGGGGGACTTCGACGGCCTGTTTGTGCCGAAACGCAATCACCTGGCCCAACCGCCAAGCCAGATGAGAGCTTTGAGGATAAATCGCGACGCTTGCGCCTCCCTCGCCCCGCTCTTGCGGGAGAGGGGAAGGGTGAGGGGCAGCGCGACGAGACAAAAGAAGCTTCTATTCGCGATCGATCCCGCGAGCCGTGCCGATCTCGATCGCAACGAGATCGGGCGCCCGACTGCAACTCTCTTCCGATGGAGCTCGAGACCGCCGATGGCCGGTGACGAATCCCCAACCGCAACGCTCGCCCCGGCGACCGGCAAGCCGATGCAAAGCGGCACGGTGCGCTTCTACCTGACCAACGAGTTCGGCCTGCTGGTCCTGATCGTGGTCTTCGCCTGCCTGTTCGGCCTCGCCACCAAGGGCTTCTTCTCCCCCTTCAACCAGTTCACGCTGGGGCGCGTCGCCGCCGTCAACATCATGGTCGGCCTGTCCATGATGGTGGTGATCGTCACCGGCGGCCTGAACCTGGCTGTCGGTGCCATCGGCGTCTGCGCGGCCATGGCCTTCGGGGCCCTGGTGGAATTGGTGGGCCTGCCCTGGCCGGTTGCCGCCCTCGGCGCCATCGCCCTGGCGGCGGCGCTCGGCTGGATCAACGGTTTCGTGGTGGTGCGTTCCGGCCTACACAGCTTCATCATCACCCTGGCCAGCATGAGCATCTTCTTCGGAATGATGATCTATCTGACCAAGGCGCAATCCTTCCGCGGCATACCGGCGGACTTCTCCAATTTCGGGCGGCTGCGTTTGTTCGGCCTGGTCTCGCCGCTTCTCGTCGTCGCCCTTGTCGTGGCCGTGGCGCTCGGCGTGCTCTACCGCTTCACCGTTCTCGGCCGCGAGATGCTGGCGGCCGGCGCCCGGCCCGAGGCTGCCGAACTTTCAGGCGTGCGAGTCGGACGCATCTTCATCCTCTGCCACATGCTGTCGGGCGCGCTCGCCGCCATCACGGCCATGCTCGTTGTGGCGCGTACCGGGGCCGCCATTCCCTCGATGGCTGGACAGTTGGGGCAGGACTGGCTGCTGCCCGCCTTTCTCGGCCCGGTGCTCGGCGGCACGCTGCTCAGCGGCGGGCGGGTCTCGGTCAGCGGCACGGTGCTCGGTGCCATCCTGGTGACGATGCTCACCAACGGCCTGCTGCTCTTACAGATCGGTGAGTTCTGGGTGCAGGCGTGCCTCGGCTGCCTGTTGCTCACCGCCGTGCTGATCGACAAAGCGCGCCGTTCCTATCTCGCCCATCGGAGGATGGTGTGATGCCCCGTTTCATGCAGACAGACTGGTTCGGCCCCCTGGCCATCGCAGTGGTGGCCATCGCCCTCATTGGCAGCTTCAATCCGTCCTTCCTGTCGCCACTCAACATCCAGGTGCTGCTGCTCGCCATCACCGTGAACATGCTGATCGCCTTTTCGCAGATGATCATCATCGCTATCGGGCAGATGAACCTGGCGGTCGGGGCTATCGGGGGACTCGCCGCGATCTCCTTTGCCGGCATGATGCAGGTCTGGGGTTTGCCTGCGCCGCTGGCCGCCCTGCTGGCGGCGGGAATCGGCCTGCTGGCCGGCATCGTCAACGGGGCCTTCATCGCCGGCACCGGCATCTCGGCCTTCGTGATCACCCTGGCCACCCTGTCGGTGTTCAAGGGCATCAACCTCGCCATCACCAAGGCGCAGCCCTTCTATGGCGTGCCGCAGAGCGTCAAGGATTTCGGCAACACCACCGTCCTGGGACCTCTGCCCTGGCTGGTGATCCCCGCAGCCATCGTGTTCGCAGCGATGTGGTACCTGCTCAACCGCCTGCCGCTCGGGCGCTTCATCCTGGCCGTGGGCGGCAATGCCCATTCGGCCGAACTGTCGGGCATTTCGGTGTCGCGGACGGTGATATCGGCCCATGCCATTTCGGGCCTGCTGGCAGCCCTGGCCGGTATCGCGCTGGTGGCGCGGCTGGAGATCGGCCAGCCGACCATCGGTGACGACTGGCTGATCCTCTCCTTCGCCGCACCGGTGATCGGTGGTGCCGTGCTCGCGGGCGGTCACGTCTCCAGCTTTGCCACGCTGCTCGGCGTGATCATCGTTGCCATCATCACCCAGGCGCTCGTGCTCTTCCATATCGACCCCTTCCTGGTGCAGGTCGTTCTCGGCGCGCTGATCCTGTGGGCTGTCGGCATGAACCGCTGGCGCGAGATTCGCGTCAGCCGCGGCCTGAAGAGGATCTGAACATGGCGACAGAGACTTCGGCACCGGTTTTCCAGGCGCGCGGCGTCAGCAAGTTCTTCCCGGGCGTCAAGGCGCTGGAAGGCGTCTCGATCTCGCTGCGCCCCGGCTCGATCCATGCCTTGCTGGGCGAGAACGGTGCCGGCAAATCCACGCTGATCAAGCTGATCACCGGCGTGCTCAGGCCCGACGAGGGCGAACTGGTGGTCGATGGTGAGCCCGCACATTTCGCCTCGACCCGCGACGCCATCGCCAGGGGCATCGGCGTCGTGCATCAGGAACGCAACCTCATCCCGCGCTTTTCGGTGGGCGAGAACATCATGCTGGAGCGCCTGAGCGCCAGCCTGTTCAAGCCGATCGACTATGCCGCAGTGAATGCCGAGGCGCGGCGCTGGCTCGACGTGCTCGGGCTCGACCTCGACCCGGCAACGCCGGTCTCGCAGCTCAGCGTGGCCAAGATGCAGCTCGTCGAGATCGCCAAGGCGCTGTCACTGCGTTCGCGTGTGTTGCTGCTCGACGAGCCGACCGCCTCCCTGACGCCGCACGAGACCGTCGCCCTGTTCGCTCTCCTCAAGAAGCTCAGGGACGAGGGCGTCAGCATGCTCTTCGTCAGCCACAAGCTGGAGGAGGTGCAGGAGATCTGCGATCAGGTCACCGTGCTCCGCGACGGGCGCAATGCCTGCGACAGCCGCTCGATGGAAGGGCTCGGCCGCCAGGACCTGGTGCGCCTGATGATCGGGCGCAGCGAGCAGATCCCGGACTGGAAACCGCGCGACCATGCCAGGGCGGCGGCGGTGCTGCAGCTCGACAAGGTGGCGACACCCTTCGGCCATCGCGACATCGATCTCACCGTGCGTCGCGGCGAGATCGTCGGGCTCTATGGCCTGGTCGGGGCAGGGCGCACCGAGCTCGCCAAGTCGATCATGGGGCTGCAGCCGGCGACAGCGGGTACCATCCGGCTCGACGGCAAGCAGGTGACCATCACCAGTGTCGGCGAGGCGATCCACACCCACCGGCTCGGCTATGTCAGCGAGGATCGCAAGCAGGAGGGGCTCATCCTGCTGCATTCGGTACTGGACAATGCCGGCATCGCGATCTGGCGCAAGCTCGCCGGTTTCGGCGGCCTGCTCACCGATCGCACCGTGCGCAAGGCTATCGAGCCCTATATCCGCAAGCTGGAGGTGCGCACGCCTTCGCTGGGGCAGACCGTCGGCAATCTTTCCGGCGGCAACCAGCAGAAGATCAGCGTGGCCAAGTGGCTGGCCGCGGGGGTGCGGCTCCTGATCATCGACGAACCCTCGGTTGGAATCGACATCAAGACCAAGGCCTATCTGCATGAATTGATTCGCGAACTGTCGGATGCCGGCACCTCGATCCTGCTGATCACCTCCGATATGCCGGAGATGATCGCCTTGGCCGATCGGATCGTGGTGATGAACGGTTACCGGGTGGCGGGAGACCTGCACAACAGCCGCGACTACGGCGCCATGAGCGAAGGCATCATGAACCTGATCCATAAGATCGATGCGGCGTGAAGGCTGGTTTGCCATCGATGCCACCCGTCGGTGCCGATAGCTGGTAATATGTCCGCCGGCTCGCCGTCGCCACTCGTCGGACTTGGTTGATTGCCGCAACAAACTGGCGATAATGTCGGATGAATACGCGCCGGCTCTTCGGCGACGTCAGCCAGGAACCGGAGGAAACCCATGCGCGCCCTTGTCCTCGAACGCCAGCACGAATTGTCGCTGCGCGAGATCGATCTCCCGCTCGAGGTCGGCCCGACCGACGTGAAGATCGCGCTGCATACCGTCGGCGTCTGCGGTAGCGACGTGCACTATTACACCCATGGCCGTATCGGCAATTTCATCGTCAACGCACCGATGGTGCTGGGCCATGAAGCGGCCGGCACCGTGGTGGAGGTCGGCGCGAAGGTGACGACCCTCAAGGCCGGCGACCGCGTCTGCATGGAGCCGGGCATTCCCGACCTGAGCTCGCGGGCTTCCAAGCTCGGCATCTACAATGTCGATCCGTCCGTGGTGTTCTGGGCGACGCCGCCGGTGCATGGCGTGCTCACGCCCTTCACCGTGCATCCGGCCGCCTTCACCTACAAGCTGCCCGACAATGTCTCCTTCGCCGAGGGTGCGATGGTCGAGCCCTTCGCCGTCGGCATGCAGGCGGCGGCCCGCGCCCGCATCGCGCCCGGCGACGTCGGGGCGGTGATCGGCGCCGGCCCGATCGGCATCATGGTTGCCTTGGCCGCCCTGGCCGGCGGCTGCTCCAAGGTGCTGATCTCCGATTTCAGCAAGGAAAAGCTCGAGATTGCCGGCCGCTATGACGGCATCATCCCCGTCGACCTCACCAAGGAGACCTTCGCGGCCGCCATCGCGCGGGAGACCGACGAATGGGGGGCCGACGTGGTGTTCGAGGCGAGCGGCAGCGCCAAGGCCTATAATGGCATCTTCGACCTGGTGCGGCCCGGCGGCGCGCTTGTGCTTGTCGGCCTGCCGGTGGAGCCGGTTACTTTCGACGTCCCCGGCGCCATCGCCAAGGAAGTGCGCATCGAGACGGTGTTCCGCTATGCCAACATCTATGACCGCGCTCTGGCGCTGATCGGCTCGGGCAAGGTCGATCTCAAGCCGCTGATCACCGGCACCTATGCCTTCGAGGAATCCATCGCGGCCTTCGAGCGGGCCGCCAAGGCCCTGCCCACCGATGTCAAGCTTCAGATCCTGATGGAAGGTTGACGGGCGAAGGGCGGGGCTATTCGGCCTCGCCATATTCGTCGCTGCGATGCAGAAGGCGGCACCTCGCGGTGCCGCATTCCACGGCGAGGATGCGGTGGGAGGTGCCGCCGCAATTGGCCTGGAATACCGATGTGGAGTCTGAGCGATAGATCGAAGTGATCTTCGCTCCGAGGCAGTCATTGCGCGCCAATATGCCTGCCAGCGCGCCATCGCCGGCATCAGCCTCTGTCGAAACGAGGCCAGCCAGAATTCCGGCTATCAAGAGAACTCTGCGCATTCCGGGAACCTGTCGTGGTTTCGATGGCCCCCTTCCGGGGAAGGGGGCCGGTCGTATCCAGCGCTATTTCGCCTTCTCGATCTTGGTCACCGTCAGGCGCCCGTTGACGCGGTCGGCCTCGAAGGAGACCTTGTCGCCAGCCTTGACCGTCTTGAGCATGGCCGGATCGGTCACGGCGAAGACCATGGTCATGCCGTCCATGTCGAGATTCTTGATCGGGCCATGTTTGAGGGTGATCTTGCCCTGGGCCTCGTTGATCTTGGTGACTTCGCCGCTGACCGGGGCGGTTTGCGCCAGAGCGGTGGTGGCAAAGGTCGAAAGGGCGAGGGCGAAAAAGAGTTTGCGCATTAGAGAGCTCCTGTCTTGGTGGTGACGACGATGGTGCCGGTCATGCCGGCTTCGCGGTGGCCTGGGATCAGGCAGGAAAAGTCGAACTCGCCGACCTTGGTGAACTTCCAGACCATTTCGCCGGTTTTCTTGGGGCTGAGGCGCCGGGCATTGGGATCGTCATGCTCCATGTCCGGGTTTTTCTGCATTTCCGCGCCGTGCTTGAGGTTTTCGGCCAGGGTGGCCAGCACGATCTCATGGTCGATCTCGCCATTGTTGCGCAGGACGAATTTGATCTGCTCGCCCTGGCGCACTTCGATCTTGCTGGGGATGAACATCATCTTGCCGTCGCTCTCACGCATGGTGACGGCGATGGTGCGGGCCGGCTTCCTGGCATCGCCGGGCTCGCCATAGGCGCGCGTGCCGCCATGGCCGGCATCGGCCAAAGCCGGGCCGGACACCAGGGCCAGGGCAACGGTCGCAAACAGGATTTTCGAAAACATCCATGCTCCTTTCATTGAGGGTCAGTGCTGATCGTGGGTCGAACGCCGGCCGGGCTTGACCACCCGGACGTCGGCCGTGCTGCTGCGGCTCGCGGGAATGGAGGGGGCGTGGAAGGCGTTCTTCGACGCGCCGGTCCATTCATAGGAGACCGTGCCCTCCGGGTGCTTGAACCAGCCCGGATCCTTGTAGTCTCCGGAGGCCAGGCCCTGGCGGACCTTGACCACCGAGAACATGCCGCCCATCTCCACCGCGCCGAACTGGGCGAAGCCCGTCATCATCGGCAGGGTGTTGTCGGGCAACGGCATTTCCATCTCGCCCATGTCGGCCATGCCGGCGGATCCCATCGGCATGTAGTCGGGCACGAGCTTGCGGATCTTGGCCGCGACGCCCTTCTTGTCGACGCCGATATAGTTGCGGACGTCGTGGCCCATGGCATTCATGGTGTGGTGCGACTTGTGGCAATGGATGGCCCAGTCGCCCTCGGCATCGGCGGTGAAGTCGAAGGCGCGCATCTGCCCGACGGCGCAGTCGATGGTCACCTCCGGCCAGGCCGCCGCTTCCGGCACCCAGCCGCCATCCGTGCAGGAGACCTTGAAGTCATAGCCATGCATGTGGATGGGGTGGTTGGTCATGGTGAGGTTGCCGAAGCGCACCCTGACCTTGTCGCCCTTGCCGCAGACCAGCGGGTCGATGCCCGGAAAGGCCCGGCTGTTCCAGGTCCACAGATTGAAGTCCGTCATCTCCGCCACCTTGGGCACATAGGACCCCGGCTCGATGTCGTAGGCGTTGATGAGGAAGACGAAGTCGCGGTCGACGCGGCGGAAGGCCGGGTCGCGCGGGTGCACGACGAAGAAGCCCATCATGCCCATCGCCATCTGCACCATCTCGTCGGCATGCGGGTGGTACATGAAGGTGCCGCTCTTGCGCAGCTGGAACTCGTAGACGAAGGTCTTGCCGGGCTTGATGTGCGGCTGGGTCAGGCCGCCGACGCCATCCATGCCATTGGGCAGCAACTGGCCGTGCCAATGGATGGTGGTGTGCTCGGGCAGCTTGTTGGTGACGAAGATGCGCACCTTGTCGCCCTCGACCGCCTCGATGGTCGGGCCGGGGGACTGGCCGTTATAGCCCCACAGATGGGCGACCATGCCGGGGGCGATCTCGCGCACCACCGGCTCGGCGACGAGATGGAATTCCTTCCAGTCGCCATTCATGCGCCAGGGCAGCGTCCAGCCATTGAGGGTGACGACCGGGTTGTAGTCGACACCGCTGGTCGGCACGAGCGGGGGCTGCATGCCGGCCTCCTTCATGCTGGGCGCTTCGGGGATGGCGGCCGCCTGAGCACGGCCGGAGATGGCGCCAGCGCTGATCAAGGCTGCGGCGCCGAGGAGGGAACGGCGGGATACTGTCATGATGTCATCTCCCGTGATCAATGCGCTGCGCCGGCGGCAGGTGCGGCGGCCATGGCGGTTTCCCCGCCCGACGACGGGGCCGAGCCGCCGCCAACGAGGGCAGCCTGGAAATCCACGCCGGCGATGAGGAAGTCGCGTTGTGCGCCGATGGCGGCGACGCTGACGTCGAGGCTCTCGCGCGTGGTTGTAAGCAGGTCGAAGACGTCGATCAGCATGCCGCTATATTCGAGCACGGCCTGCTCATTGATTGTCTTGCGCAGCGGCAGGATGCGGGCGCGGTACTGGCGCCAGATGTCGTGCCGGCCGCGATAGGTGAGATAGGCCGCGCGCGTTTCCGAGCGCACGGTGACGGCCTTTTCCACCAGGCGGTTCACCGCCTGCATGTAGGTCTCGCGTGCACGCCGCACGCCGGTCTCGCCGAGATCGAACAGCGGGATCTGCACTTCGAGCTCGAAGCCGCGGGGATAGTCGCGCTTCTTCACGCCGTCCTCGCTGGCGCGGGTGTAATTGGCCAGGCCCGTGAGGTCGAGGAGGGAGACATAGCGGCTCGCTTGCGTCAGGCCGAGCTCGGCGGCCATGGCGTCGAGGTCGAGCCGGGCGGCGATCAGGTCGACACGCTTGCGGATGGCCTGCGCCTCGATCTCTGTCGAAGGCGGCAGCTTCCCAGGTGTATTCGGCAGGGTGCTGGGCAGTTTGGTGTCGGTCTCGTTGCCCCACAGGCCGAGCTGGCGAATCAGGGCTTCGCGCTCGGTGCCGGCCTGGAGCCTTGCCTCGGCGAGGCGGTTGGCGACTTCGGCATAGAAGGAGGCCGAGCGCGCCTGGTCGAGCTTGGTGGCGGCGCCGGTCTCGCCGAGCTTGCGCGAGAGATCACCGGCGGCCTCGGCCGAGAGCCGCGCCTTCTGCAAGAGGCCGACGGTCTGTCGGGCCGCGACCGCGCGATAGTAGGTCCGCCGCGTATCGGCGGCGAGGCGGAAGGTCGCCTCGATGGCCCGGTAGCGCGCCGCCTCGAACTGGGTCCTGGCGATGTCGCGGCGAGCGGGCAGGGTGAGCAAGGCCAGAAGGTTTGCCACCAGGCGGCGTTCGATGTCGAGTTCGCCGCCGGCTACCACGCGTTCGAGCTGGAAGGTCGGGCTCGGCGGCAGGCTCGCCGCGACATAGGCGGCCTCGGAGATTCCGAGCGTGTTGTACTCGGCCTGCAGACCACGATTGTTGAGAAGGGCGATCTGCACTGCGCTGTCGGCGGTCAGCGGCTTGGCGAGCAGGACAGCGACACGGGCCTTGGCCTGGGCTGCCTCGGCCGGCGAGGTGATCTTGACCGTGTCCTTGCCGAGTTCCGCAGCGACTCTCCCCTTGACGGGTGCCATGCCGCCGTCGGGCGTGAAGCTGGCACAGCCTGCCAGAGTGAAGGCGAGAGAAGTCAGCATCGCCAGCCTCTTCGGCCGCGCGATGGAGTGGGATGGAAACCGGGACATCATGGCTCCTTCCGTCGGGGAGCGACGCTGTCGTTCCGCTCCACCCAGGGTTTGGGATCGACTGGGCGGAAATCCACGGTCCCCGCGGTGACGGGCGTGTATCGCAGGCGCGGGACCGGTGAGGCGGGATTGGCGGGATCAGGGCCGACGGCGAGCCTGGGCGGCGGCGCACAAGCAGACAGGACGACGGCGAGAACCGTCGGGACGGCGATTTTCATGGAATTTCTCGGACAGCGGCGTCCGGGCTGCCGTCAAGGCAGCGGCCGGCACGCCGGTTCTGGGGACAAGGCGGAATGCAGGGCGTCAGGCGCCGTGCATCGCGACCGGTCGGCCGAGCCCGCGCAGATTCCGGCAATGCAGGGGCATCGACCGGAGGATGGAACGGGCGGAATCAGCCGACGGACGCTTCGGCTTGTCTCGGCGGTCTGTCGAGCAGCGACAGCATCGACATCGGCGAGTCCTGTTCCCTGATGGAGCGCTTGA
Source organism: Labrys sp. E2SS-1L (assembly GCF_057073705.1). Classification (NCBI taxonomy): domain Bacteria; kingdom Pseudomonadati; phylum Pseudomonadota; class Alphaproteobacteria; order Hyphomicrobiales; family Xanthobacteraceae; genus Labrys; species Labrys sp. E2SS-1L. The sequence continues at coordinate 2,888,961 of NZ_CP172712.1, forward strand.
TGGCGATGGTAAAGGTGCGCGCATTCAGGAGGGGAGCATCGGTCTCCACCGCAACGTGGCAGGCGAAGGCGCAGCAGGTAGAGGCTGCTTCTCCGGCACTATTTTCATTGCCGCATGGCGCCGGCGGATGACAGGACATTCCTTCCATGGCGGCTTCATCGCCATGATGCGGCGTCTCGGCCTCCTTGCCGGCGGCATGGTGGCTCATGGCCTGGTCGCCGGCCATGCGCGTGCTCGCCATCGCCCAGCCCACCGTCGTCACTGCGAAAAGCAATGCGAGCACTAGGCACAGGAACGGGCGAAGCGGGCGAATCATGGGACCTTTGTATGAAGGTTCCCATGTGGGAAGGACAAGTTACCATTTGGGCGAATGATCGCGCAGATTGGCGCTGCGGGGCCGCAAGTAGTCGGCAGCCGTAGCAAAGATGGTCTTACGCAGGGCATTCTTGCACCTTTTCCGCTTCCCTGAACAAATGCGGCGCCAGTTTCAGTGCCGCAAAGACCCCCGGCAGGGCGATCAGAATGGCCAACGCGAACACGGCCAGCATGGCTTCCTGCAATTGCGGACCCGTGGTGGCGGAACCTGCGCCATTGGCGTTGGCCACGAAGCCGAGCACCGCGGCCCCGATGGCATAGGCGGCCGATTGCAGGGTGGGCAGCAGGGCCGAGGTGCGGTTGCGTTCCTCCGCCGGTGAGGCCTCCATCAGCCCCTGGCTGAGATAGCCCCAGCTCGCGCCGAAGCCCGCCCCGATCAGGACCTGGCCGCCGACGAGCAGTGCGATGTCGGCGCGCCAGAGCGCGACGATGATGGCGATGAGGCCCAGCACCAGGAACAGCGGGCCCAGACAGATCAGCCGGCGGCGGATCTGCTGCGAGCCTACGCTCGCCACCGCGATGGCGACCAGGCTCCAGAACACGGCCATTACCGCGTTGAGCGCGCCCGCCAGCGTGGCGCCGTAGCCCCAGAGATGCTGGATCAGGTAGACGAGATAGACCGAGGCCGCCGAATGGGCCATCGGCATCAGGAAGACGATCCACAGGCCGAGGCCGATGGGCTTGTCGAGCCGAAAGGCGTCCTTGGGGAAGAGCCGCGCCGGCGAACGCCGGTCGCTGTAGACGGCACCGACATAGAAAAGTGCGGCCAGCACCAGCAGCAGCATGGCGGTGCCGGTGCCGCCGGCCACGTCCGCGATCATCACCGCGGCCATGCCAGCCCCGATCGCACCGAGCTGGACGAGGGGAAGCGCTGCCGCCTCCTGTCGGGCTCCATGCGGCACTACTTTGAGGACCAGGACGATGAAGATCAGCGACAGCGGTACATTGACCAGGAAGGCGGCCCGCCAGGACACGGTCTCGCTGATGATGCCGGCGATGGCCGGGCCGCCGAAGGCCGCCGCTGCCCAGACCATCGCCTCGGCGCCGAACACCCTGGGTACCAGGCGCGAGGGAAAGATTTCCGGGATCAGGGCATAGCAGACCGCGGCGATCAGGCCTTCGCCGAAGCCCTGCAGGGCGCGTCCCACCAGCAGCACGGCCATGGCGGGAGCAAAGCCCGCAAGCAGGGTGCCGGCCGTGAACAGCAGAGCTGCCCCGATCAGTGCCGCCCGTGCGCCATGGCGACCCTTGGCCAGCGCCGCAATCGAGCCGCCGAGAATGGCAAAGATCAGATAGAGGCTGACAGACCAGGCGATCAGCGAGGCACCGCCAAGCTCGTCGATCGCCGAGGGTAGGGCGGTCGAGACCAGGAAGCTGTTGAAGGCGAACAGGGCAACGCCAAGGCAGAGCGTGGCTGTCGCGCCGGCATAACGGCCGACCGCGATCTCGCGCCAATGGGCTTGGGTTCCCGTCCCGACCTGCGTGTCCATCCTCGGCTCCAACTCGCAACATCCATCTCGAACAAGGTCCGATGTCACTTCGGCATCGCGACTTCGTCTGGCCTACAACCTCTACTTAAGTTAAGGTCAAGCGGTTTTTTGGGAGACGATCCATGGCTGAACTGAGCGTCGGCGACCTTGCTCATCGCAGCGGCGTGTCGGTGACGGCGCTGCATTTCTACGAGCGCAAGGGGCTGATCCGCAGCCGGCGCAGCCAGGGCAATCAGCGGCGTTACGACCGGGCTGTGCTGCGCCGCGTCGCCCTGATCAAGGTGGCGCAGGAGCTCGGCTTCTCGCTGGCGGAGATCCGGGCGCGCCTCGCCGAGCTTCCCGACAATCGTCCGCCCTCACGCAGCGATTGGGAAAGGCTCGCCACGCACTGGGCCGACGAGCTCGACCACCGCATCGCCCTGATGCAGAACCTGCGCAACGAGCTGACCGGCTGCATCGGCTGCGGCTGCCTGTCGATGGAGCGCTGCACCCTGCTCAACACCGACGACCGGCTCGCCGATGCGGGCAGCGGGCCGATCCGGCTGATGCAGGAGGCTGGAGAATGATGCGGCTCAGGCGGGAGCCTCGAACGGCAGGTTGATCTGCCAGGAGACGCCGAAACGGTCGGCGACCCAGCCGAACCGGCGGCTGAATCCATAGTCGTCGAGAGCCATGAAGACGGTGCCGTCCTGGGACAGGGCCGCGAAGAGGCGATCGAGGTCCTCATTCGTTTCGCAGTCGATGAAGAACGAAAAGGACGGCGTGAAGGTGAAATTGTGCTGCACGGGGCTGTCGATGCACATTACGCTCTGGCCGGCGATGCTGAAGCGTGCCTTCTTGATCGAGCCCGGCAGCCCCATCTCGCCGGCGCCATAACGCTCGACGTCGAGGATCTCGCCGTCGGGAAACAGGGAAACATAGAGGTTCATGGCGGCATCCGCCTGGCCTTGTCCCTGGAACATCAGGAAAGGCTGGACCGTCAGTTTCATCGGCATTTCCTCCAAAAGGAGCGATCCTCGTCATTTCAGCGTCTATTCGGCGCCAGCCGGCACTTCCTTCCACGGTGACGTGGCGAGAATGTGGGCCGATCAGCTCTCCGCGTACAGGGCGCAGGAACCGCAGAGAATCGGGGTAAGGCAGCGTGAAGCGCAAGAGCCCGCATCGGGCAGGCGTGCAATCGGGACGGATGGCAATGGATGTCGTTGTGATCAGGCTGGGCGGCGAGGCGGACAAGCCGGCGCTGAAGGCGATCCTCAAGGATACGTTCGACAGCACCTGGCGGCCCAACATCACGCCGGCAGCCGTCGAGCGCTATCTGATCTCCGGCGTTGCCGACCGCTTCATCGACGAGCACGGGCTGGAATGCCTGGTTGCCGAGATCGATGGCGAGGTGGCGGGCTTCATTCGCTGGGAAGGTGATTTCATCGATGCCCTGCATGTCCATTCCCGTCATGCCCGCAAGGGACTCGGACAGCGGCTGATGGAAGGAGCGGAGGCCGCGATCGTGGCGGCCGGGTTTGCACAGGTGCGCCTCGAAACCGATACCTTCAACCAGGCAAGCCAGGCCTTCTACCACTCGCGCGGCTATCGCGAGGCCGGACGCTATCCTGACGAGGAATGGCAGAGTGGGCTGACCACCATTCTCTTCGTCAAGCCGTGAGGCTTCACTGCAGGCGGCGCGCGATGATCGATTGCGCCAGCATGAACAGCGAGACGATGGCGAGATAATAGATCAAGGCGGCGCAATACCATTCGACGAAGCGGAAGGAGGCTGCGATGGCGTCGTTCACCACCGCCATGATCTCGCGCAGCGAAATGACATAGGCGAGCGAGGTCACCTTCAGGAGGTTGATGAACTCGTTGACCAAAGCGGGCAGCGAGACACGCAGGGCTTGCGGCAGGATCACCAAGCGGAAGGCTTGCAGCCGCGTGAGGCCGAGAGCCGTCGCCGCTTCGCCCTGTCCCGCACCGATCGAGCGCAGAGCTCCCTTCATGATCTCCGCCATATAGGCGGCAGTGACCAGAGTGAAGGAGATTGCGGCCGCCACGAAGGGCGTGAACCAGCCGGCCTTGAGCAGAAAGGGCATCAACTGCGGCGAGCCGTTCCACACCAGGAGCAGCACCAGGATGAGCGGGGCGGCGCGGAACACCCAGACATAGAACTGCGCCGAGCCATTGCGTATCGCCTTGCGTGAATTCAGGCACAGCGCCAGCGGCAGGCAGACGAAGAACGAGACGGCGAAGACGATGACGGACAGGACCAGGGCGATGGCCGCGCCCTGCAGCATGGCCGGGTTGGTCAGTGCCGTCAGGAGGAGGGCCGGATCGAAGGACATGTCGACGCTGCCGCTTCCGGCTACTTGTCGTAGTCGACGTCGAAGACAGCAGACTTGAGGCCGTATTTCTGGGCGAGAGCGGTGAAGAAGCCGTCATCGCGCAGCTTCCTCAGGGCGTCGCGCACCACTGCCTGGTCGCCGTCCTTGCGACGCATATAGATGCCGTAGGTGAAGTCGGACTGCCATGTATAGGCGATCTGGAGCGTGTCCCTGGCGTCGGCGACCCGGAACGCGCCCTCGGCCTCCTCGGTCAGCGTCGCATCGACCCGACCCACTATCACCTGCTGGTAGGCGGCCTGCTGGGTCGGGTAATTGTGGATAGTGACTGGGGCCTTGCCGGCGGCTTCGAGCGTCTTGTTGAGGGGATCCAGGCGCTCTTCCTTGTAATAGGTGCCAGCCTCCAGCGCGACATTGAGGCCGCTGAGATCGTCCGGCTTGCCGATGGCGCCGTTTCCGGCCTTGGTCACCAGCACGGTGGCCGATTTCATGTAACGCACGCCGTCATAGGTCTTGCGGCGCTCGTCATTGACATAGATGCCGCTGATGATCAGGCCGCAGCGTCCCGAGCCGAGCGTCGGCAGGAGGCCCGAAAAGTCGGTGACGGTGTAGGTCGTGCTGGCACCCCAGGCCTTGGCCAATGCCTCGGCGATCTCGACGTCGATGCCGACAGGCGTCAGGTCACCGGGCGAGCGCTTGTAGGTCAAGGGTGGAAACGCTGCGGTAGTGCAAATATTGAGCGATCCGTCCGAGACGAAGCTCGGCTGCTCTGCGAGTGCCGCAGTACTGGCGAGCGTCGCCAGCGCGACCATGGTCACGAATTTTGCTGTCATGACTGGTTCCCTTGGAGCAAAGGCGTGTTCATGGCTGAACGCCGGCACGCTCCGACTCATGTTTCGACGTGTCTTTGTGATTCTTGGCGGCTCCGTCACGCCGCAAAGCGCTTCAGGTTCCCAGGGTGTCCGTTGCCTGGATGCGTCCGATGATCCCGCCATAGGCTTGTGTGTCGAAGGCCGGGAGAATGAGCGGATCGACATGCCCGTCGCGACGCGCGGTGAGCACATATTGCATCATCGCCTCAACGCTCGGCATCTCGAAGACCTGGACGAAGTCGTAGGCGCCGAGCACGGCGTAGAAGGCGATGGAACGGCCGCCGAGCGCGGCGACACGCTCCTCGCTGAGCTGCCGCCGCCCGGCGCTGTCGGCAAGCTCGGCCAGCCCCTTGGCTGTCAGGCGCATCAGGGAAATGTAGCGCTGGGGTGCGCCGCGATCCGGCATCACGCGCCGGCCCTCGGCAGCTTGGCGAGGCCGGCCAGCACCGCGGCCGAATTCGTCAGGGCGCCGAAGATGCCGTTCTCCACCGTCACCATGTGCAGCGCCGCCTCATGGGCGCGCTGGTCGCCGCTGGCGCAGGCATCGGCGATGGTCAGGCACTGGAAGTTGCGGTCGCAGGCCTCGCGCAAGGTGGTGTGGACGCACACATCGGTGGTGCAGCCCGAAAAGAGCAGATGGGTGATGCCCTGGGCCCGCAGCACGTGCTCGAAATCAGTATAGGTGAAGGCGCCGTTGCAAGTCTTGTCGACGATGATGTCCTCGGGGCGCACCTCGATGTCGGAGACGATCTCGAAGCCCGGGCCCGAGCGCAGCAGAACCTGCGTGCCGTCGAGGCCGGCGCGGCTGCGACGCCATTTTTCGTAAGGGGTCATGTCCGCCATGTCACCGCGATAGCCCTGGCGGGTGTGGATGATGCGGATGCCGACGGCGCGGGCGGCGTCAATCAGCTGGTTGACCGTCGGCAGGATGGCCCGAAGCGGGCTGGGATCATAGCCCTGCCTGGCGAAATAGCCGGTCGGCGAAAGGAAGTCCTCCTGCAGGTCGATGACAACAAGCGCCGTGCTGCGCGGATCGAGCCGGCCATCATAGGGATAATCGAATGGTGTTGCCTTGATCATCGGGGTGCTCCCTTTCGCTTTCCTGGATAGCACCCGAAATCGTTCTCAAAAAACGATTTGTTTTAACCAAAATTGTTCTATTAAATTCATCAATTATCCTGCGAGGCACCGTGGCCCGGCCCCTGGTCTATCTGCAATATCTTCCGGCCTTCGAGGCGACGGCCCGGCTGGCCAGCCTTCGCCGGGCGGCGGAGGAGCTCAATCTCAGCCCGAGCGCGGTCTCGCTGCAACTCAAGAAGCTCGGCGAAGCGACGGGGATCGTCCTGTTCGAAAGGGCAGGGCGCAACATTGCGCTGACGCCGGCTGGCCGCGATTTTGCCCAGGCAGTCGCCGTCAGCCTTGGCCAGCTCGATGCGGCGGCGCGCGACTGCCGCAGCCGGGGCGCAGCAACCCCACAGCAGAGCCTGGCACTGTCCCTGCCGACTGCGCTCGGGGTCGCCTGGCTGAGTGCGGTGGCGGTGGAGTTTGCGGAAAACCGCAACATCGCCAACCTGGCCATCAACGAGGCGATAACCGCCGCCGAGGTGGATTGGCAGGCCAGCGATGTCGCCATCGTTTATGATAATCCACCTTTTCCAGGACGGTATTGGCGCCTGCTCAGCGAGGTGCGGCTGCGGACAGTATGCGCCCCGACCCTGTTTCCGAGGCTTGACCTGCAGCACCGCGAGCGCAAGCTCAACGGTATCACGCTGCTGCACGAGGATCGCGGCGAGGAATGGGCGCGTTGGGGCGTGGCGGCGCGGGTCAATCTGCAAGGCAGCGCCAGCGTGCGCGTGGCTTCGGTGGCGCAGGCGGTTGCCTCCGCCGTGCAGGGGCAGGGGCTGGCGCTGGTCTCGGACGTGCTCACGCGCAATTTGCTGCGCGAGGGCCGGTTGATCCAGCCCTTCGCCACCTCGATCAACGCCGCGGCGGCCTACTATATCCTCTGCCCCGTCGACCGGGCGGAGGAGCCGCTCCTGCAGGCGCTGATGGAGCGGCTTGTCGAGCGCGTCGGGTCGTAAGAGCCGGGGCGGCTACATGCGGGCGAGCAGGAGGATCCGGCGTCCCCTGGCATCGAGGAGCAGCAGCTTGTTGCGGGCGGTATCGATGCGCCAGCTGCGGGCGGCCTGCAGGGCTTTGAGAAACTTGCCTTCCTGGTCCATGATGGCGGGAGGGCAGGCCATCTGGGTGCTGACGATCTGCCCGAAGCGGATGCGCGAGCCCTTGATCACGGCACTACCGCCCATGCCGTTGCAGCCGCCGCGGCCGGAGACTTTGCCGTCGGCGGCGATTTCGAGCACGCTTTGGGCATCGTCGACCACGCCGCGGCCATTGATGTCCTCGGCCAGCCAACGTCCGCTCGGACCGGTCGGGCCGGCTTCGGCCTCCTGCCCCACACGATCGACCTGGATGTCACCATTCACCGGCTCGCCCGCGGTGACGGCATGGTGAGTGGTGTTGAGAAACCAGAGCCGGCCATTGACGCTGATGCGCGCCTCCATGGCATAGCGGCCCGACGGTTTGAGCACCCTGTCGTCATAGCGCAGGCGATAGGGAATGGGCACCTGCCTGCCGGATCGGACCGATGTCCGCGCCAGCGTTCGGGCTGGGGCGTCTGCCAGGGAGACGTCGACGAGCTTGACTTCGACCACAGTCGTAGGAGGCAAGGCGATGCGCTCGCGATAGCTGACCGTACCGGCGAGGGTGCGCTGCCTTGCGAACGCCTCGCTTGCGGGAAGCATCAGGCCGACCAGGGCGCAGGCTACAGCGAGAGGTCGCCAGCGATTGATCATCGGGTATCACTCCTTCAAAGGCGAGGGGCACAGCACAGGCCAGACCAGACCACGGATTTCTCTGGCCAGCCTACCAGCTTGACGCGCCGTTCACACCCTTGGCGGGAATGGGAAGACCCGGCTTAGCTATGAAGCCCCGGTGCCTCATGCCCGGTGCGGGCGACATATTCGGTGTAGCCGCCGCCATATTGATGGATGCCCTCTGGCGTCAGTTCCAGCACGCGGTTGGAGAGCGCTGCGAGGAAGCGCCTGTCATGCGAGACGAACAGCATCGAGCCCTCATATTGCGACAGGGCCGCGATGAGCATCTCCTTGGTGGCCAGATCGAGATGGTTGGTGGGCTCGTCCAGCACCAGGAAGTTCGGCGGATCATAGAGCATCTTGGCCATCACCAGCCGGGCCTTTTCACCACCTGACAGGAAGCGGCATTTCTTCTCGATGTCATCGCCCGAAAAGCCGAAGCAGCCGGCGAGAGTCCGCAGCGAGCCCTGGCCCGCCTGGGGAAAAGCATCCTCCAGTGTCTCGTAGATGCTGCGATCGCCGTCGAGCAGGTCCATGGCATGCTGGGCGAAATAGCCCATCTTGACGCTGCCGCCCTGGACGACCGTGCCCTTGTCGGGGTCGGCAGTGCCGGCGACGAGCTTGAGCAGGGTCGACTTGCCGGCGCCGTTGATGCCCATCACGCACCAGCGCTCCTTGCGGCGGACCTGGAAGGTGAGGCCCTCATAGATGCTGCGATCGCCATAAGCCTTGTGGACTTCCTTCAGGCTGACCACGTCGTCGCCCGAGCGGGGCGCGGGCTGGAACTCGAAGGCGATGCTCTGGCGGCGACGCGGCGGCTCGATCTTGTCGATCTTCTCCAGCTTCTTCACCCGGCTCTGCACCTGCGCTGCATGGGAGGCGCGGGCCTTGAAGCGCTCGATGAACTTGATTTCCTTGGCCAGCATGGCCTGCTGGCGTTCGAACTGGGCCTGCTGCTGCTTTTCGTTGAGGGCGCGCTGCTGCTCGTAGAATTCGTAGTCGCCCGAATAGCTGGTCAGCGTGCCGCCGTCGATTTCCACCACCTTGGAGACGATGCGGTTCATGAACTCGCGATCATGCGAGGTCATCAGGAGGGCGCCTTCATAACCCTTGAGGAACTCTTCCAGCCAGATCAGGCTCTCGATGTCGAGATGGTTGCTCGGCTCGTCGAGCAGCATCGCGTCGGGGCGCATCAACAGGATGCGGGCCAGCGCCACACGCATCTTCCAGCCGCCGGAGAGAGCCCCGACATCGCCGTCCATCATGCTTTCGCTGAAGCTGAGACCGGCCAGCACCTCGCGGGCACGCCCTTCGAGCGCATAGCCGCCCAGTTCCTCGAAGCGCCCTTGCACCTCGCCATAGCGCTCGATGATCGCGTCCATGTTGTCGGCCTGGTCCGGATCGGCCATCGCGGCTTCGAGTTCCTTCAACTCGGCCGCGACTTCGCTGACCGGCCCTGCGCCGTTCATCACCTCGGCGACCGCGCTGTGGCCGGCCATCTCACCGACATCCTGGTTGAAATAGCCGATGGTCACGCCGCGATCGACCGAGACGCGGCCTTCATCGGTCTCCTCCTCGCCGGTGATCATGCGAAACAGCGTGGACTTGCCGGCGCCGTTGGGGCCGACGAGCCCGACCTTCTCGCCCTTCTGCAGGGTGGCCGAAGCCTCGATGAAGAGAATCTGGTTGCCGTTCTGCTTGGAGATGTTTTCGAGGCGGATCATGATGCGGTGCGGTCAATGAATAGGGAACCCCGCTCTTACGCGATGCCGGGATTTTGAGGAAGCCTCCAATGTCCGGAGAAGGAAGGACAGATCAGTCATTCCTCGCAGGCATGGGACGGCACTTAAGCTCATGCCCACAAATAACTGACAATGTGAAGGAAAGGAGAGAATGGCGCGCCCGAAAGGATTCGAACCTCTGACCCTCAGATTCGTAGTCTGATGCTCTATCCAGCTGAGCTACGGGCGCGCTGGGAAGCGACCGGCGCTTCCATGGGCGGTCTGATAACCAAGCGAAGCGGGGGATGCAAGCCCCCCTCGCGCTTTTTTTCACATTATCGAAACAAACCCTCGCCCTGCTCGTCGATCAACTGCTTGCCCTTGGTCAGGGAAAACTGCACGGCATCGTCCAAACTGGCGAAACGATCGGCCCGAATGAACTTATGGCTCTTGAGTTCGCCGCCGATCTCTTTTTCCACATAGCCGCAGGTCTGATACTGGCCTCCCTCCTTGTAGGGGGCCGGACGCACGGTGAATCCGTTGTATTCCTCGCCGTCGCCCTTGGGGGCGGGCTCACCATCCGATTCGCGTTTGCCTCCGAACAGAGAGGAGAGGGATTTAAGGAAGGAGGCCACGGCAAAGTCCCAGTCTGATTGATCAAGGCCCGCACGATAGCCGCATTGACGCCTGTCGCCAATGGGCGCATGTTCCGCCCGGTTGTGGGAGGACGAGCTTTCGCGCAGGGGCTGCGGGGATTTGCTCCAGCCGGCGTGCTTCACTAGAATTTGCCGGCCGCTACGAGATGCGGCAGCGATTCCTGGGACACAGACATGAACAAGCTCATTCTCGCCAGCATGATCGTGATGGGTGGGTTCTATGCTGGGACAGGTACGGGACAGGCGGCCTCCCGCCCTCAAGGCGAGCGCTACGCCGACAATGCCAGGCTCGAATGCATCCTGCCCTGGTACCGCTTCTTTGGTGCCTGCGACGAAGCAATCCAGGATCCGCCCGATGGCAAGAACGGGCATGCCTGGGAGTATCGCAGCCACCGACATCGCGGCTGGCGTCGCTAAAGCCTTACGCCGTAAACAGGATTCCGGTTCTCAGCGAGGACGGCCCGCCGGTGGGAATCCTCGAAGCTGGCCTCGATGCCAAGCCCGGGGGCGCCTCTTCGGAGCGCGGGGGCGCATTTTTTTCCGCATCGCTTTTCATCCAGTGGCCTTGAAATTGCCGCGGGAAGACCAAAATCTAGGAACCCCACAAGACGGCGGGGAGCCGCGGGGATTTCATTTTCAGTTTTGCCGGACAAGGGAGCCGGCATCGGGATTGTCGACGGACCCGGCAGACGGGCGCGTCGGTATGCCTGGTGCCGATTTTCGCTAACTTATTGATTTTTCACCAGGGTCCATAAAGGGGCAGCGATGCGTGAAGGTAAGATGATACTAGATGGTTTGCATGGCCGCGATGCCCTCATCGGCACCCTGCTGGCCTTGGGGCTCTCGACGGCGGCGATCGCCCAGAATGCACCGCCACCCCCGGTTTCCGTCGCCAAGCCGGTGGTGAAGGACGTCGTCGAATATGACGATTTCATCGGCCGCTTCGAAGCGGTAGACCGCGTGGACGTCCGAGCTCGGGTCTCGGGCTATGTCGACAAGATCCATTTCATCGACGGTGCCATCGTCAAGGCGGGAGATCCGCTCTTCACCATCGACCAGCGCCCCTATCAGGCCGCCCTCGAGGAGGCGCAGGCTGGCGTCGAGGCAGCCAAGGCGCGGGTGGATTTCGCCGCGGGCGACGTCAGCCGGGCCGAGAATCTGCGTAAGTCCGGCAACATCACCGGCCAGATCTACGACGAGCGTACCCAGACCCTTGCGACGGCCAAGGCCGACCTCAACCGGGCGCAGGCAACCTTGAACCGCGCCAAGCTCGACCTGCAATTCACCGAGATCAAGGCACCGATCGGTGGCCGCATGTCGCGCCGGCTGGTCTCGCTCGGCAATCTCGTCAACGCAAACGAGACCGTCCTCACCAATGTGGTGTCGATGGATCCGATCAATTTCTATTTCGACGTCGACGAGCGCTCCTATCTCGCCTACCAGAAGCTCTCGACCGGGTCGTTGCGCGTCTCCAGCGACGGCAATCTCAACGAGGTCCTGGTCGCCACCTCCAACGAGCGCGAGCCCATCCACAAGGGCCATATGGACTTCACCGACAACCGCCTGGACGCCGCCAGCGGCACCATGCGGGCCCGCGCCGTGTTCGAGAACAAGGACCTGGCTCTGGTGCCCGGCCTGTTCGGCCGCATCCGCATTCTCGGTTCCGACAAATACAAGGGCGTGCTGGTGCCCGAGGACGCGCTCGGTTCCGACCAGGATCGGCGTGTCGTCTATGTCGTCGGTGCCGACAACACGATTGCGCTGAAGCCGGTGCGTGTCGGCTCGCGCGTGGACGGCTACCGCGTCATCCGCGAAGGGCTGAAGGGTGACGAGACCATCGTCGTCAATGGGCTGATGCGGGTGAGACCGGGTATCAAGGTCGATCCCAAGCTGACGACCTTGCCGGCGACCGCCGTCGCAGCCGCCAACTGAGAGAGCGGTCATGCGGTTTGCCCATTTCTTCGTCGATCGGCCGATCTTTGCTTCGGTTTTGGCGGTCGTGATCACCCTTGTCGGCGCCATCGCCTTTCTCGGCCTGCCGGTTGCGCAATATCCCGAGATCGCACCACCCACCATCGTGGTGCGCGCCAGCTATCCCGGCGCCAATGCCCAGACCGTTGCTGCCACGGTGGCGACGCCTTTGGAGCAGCAGATCAACGGCGTGGAGAACATGCTCTACATGTCCTCCTATGCCTCCAACGACGGCTCGATGTCGCTGACCATCACCTTCAAGCTCGGTACGGATCTCGATACCGCGCAGGTGCTGGTGCAGAACCGGGTGGCCATCGCGACGCCCCGTTTGCCCGACGATGTCAGGCGCCTCGGCGTCACCACGCTGAAGTCCTCGCCCGACCTGATGATGGTCATCCACATGTTCTCGCCGGATGACCGCTACGATCAGCTCTACGTCTCCAACTACGCCCGCAACAATGTACGCGACGACCTCCTGCGTCTCGATGGCGTCGGCGATCTCACCATCTTCGGCGAGCGCCAGTACAGCCTGCGCGTCTGGCTCGATCCGGACAAGCTGGCCAGCTATGGCCTGACCTCGTCCGACGTGGTCAAGGCTATCCAGGCCCAGAACGTCCAGGTTTCCAGCGGCGCCATCGGCCAGGAGCCGACCAGTTCGGGCGGGGCCTTCCAGGTTACCATCAACACGCAGGGGCGCTTCCAGGACGTCGCCCAGTTCCGGCGCGTGATCGTGCGCTCGACCCCGGACGGACAACTCGTCCGGGTCCAGGACGTGGCGCGCGTCGAACTCGGCGCCCAGGATTATGTCACCAATTCCTATCTCAATGGCAAGCCGGCGGTAGCGTTGGCGATCTTCCAGCGCCCGAACACCAATGCGCTGCAGGCCGCCGACGAAATCATCAAGAAGATGGAGGAGCTCAAGCAGTCCTTCCCGCCCGGCATCGCCTATTCGATCGTCTACAATCCCACCCAGTTCATCGCGGAATCGGTCAATGCCGTCTACCACACCCTCGGCGAGGCGGTGGTGCTGGTGGTGGTGGTGATCATCATCTTCCTGCAGAGCTGGCGCACGGCGCTCATCCCGGTGATCGCCATTCCGATCTCGCTGATCGGCACCTGTGCGATCATGGCCATCTTCGGCTTTTCGCTCAATACGCTGACCCTGTTCGGCATGGTGCTGGCGATCGGTATCGTGGTCGACGACGCCATCGTGGTGGTGGAGAATGTCGAGCGCAACATCAGCCTGGGCATGTCGCCGCGCGATGCGGCGCATGAGACCATGGACGAGGTCGGCACGGCGGTGATCGCCATCGCCCTGGTGCTGGGCGCGGTCTTCATTCCCACCGCCTTCATTCCTGGGATATCGGGCCAGTTCTATCGGCAGTTCGCGCTGACGATCGCGGTCTCGACTTTCCTTTCCGCCTTTGTCTCGCTCACACTGTCGCCGGCGCTTGCCGCGATCCTGCTCAAGCCGCACAGCCATGAGCCGCCGCGCAATCCCCTGACGAGGCTCGGCAAGAGCTTGGCCGGTGGCTTCAACCGCGGCTTCGACGGCCTGTCCAATGGCTATGCCTCCAGCGTCAATCGTGTCGTCAGGCGCAAGCTCGTCATGTGGCCGATCTATGCGGGGCTGCTGGCCGGTACGGTCTGGGCGGTGCAGAAGGTGCCGCAGGGCTTCATCCCGACGCTCGACCAGGGCTATGCCATCGTGGTGGTGCAGCTGCCGGACGGTGCCGCGCTTTCGCGCACCGATGCCGTCACCCGTCGGGTCTCGGAAATCGCGCGGGCAACGCCCGGTGCGCAGGATGCCGTCGCCTTTGCCGGCTTCTCTGGCGCGACCTTCACCAATGCCACCAATTCGGCTGCGATCTTCGTGCCGTTCAAGCCTTTCGAAGAGCGTCTCAAGGAAGGGCTGACGGCCGACAAGATCATCAAGGACCTGTTCGGCCGCATGCAGGTGATCGAGGAGGCCTTCATCATCGCCATCCCGCCGCCCCCGGTGCGTGGTATCGGCAATGCCGGCGGCTTCAAGCTGCAGGTGCAGGAGCGGTTGGGCTCGGACATCCAGCGCATCCTTGCTTCGACCTATGAGATGATGGGCAAGGCGCGCCAGAATCCGAAGCTGTCGGGCGTGTTCACCACCTTCTCGGCCAACTCGCCGCAGCTCTTCCTCAATATCGACCGGCAGAAGGCCGAGATCCTGAACGTGCCGATCACCAACATCTTCGACACGCTGCAGCAGAATCTCGGCACGGCCTATGTCAATGACTTCAATGCGTTCGGGCGCGTCTACCAGGTGCAGGCGCAGGCCGACCAGCGCTTCCGCAACGATCCCGAACAGATCGGGGGCCTGCGCGTACGCTCGGCGTCGGGGGCCCTGGTGCCGCTCGGCACGCTGGTGGAGGTGAAGGAGGTCTCCGGCCCGCAGTTGATCCAGCGCTACAACATGTACCCGTCCGTGCCACTGCAGGGCAATGCCGGGCCGGGCGTGTCCACGGCCCAGGCCCTGGACGAGATGGAGGCCCTGGCCAAGGCAACCTTGCCGCAGGGCACCAGCTTCCAATGGACGGACCTGGCCTTCCAGGAGCGGGCGACCGGCAATACCGCGATCTTCATCTTCGCCCTGTCGGTGCTGTTCGTCTTCCTGGTGCTGGCCGCCCAGTATGAAAGCTGGTCGCTGCCGCTCGCCATCATCCTGATCGTGCCGATGGCCGTGCTCTCGGCGCTGCTCGGCGTGATGGCGCGGGGCATGGACAACAACATCCTCACCCAGATCGGCCTGATCGTGCTGGTGGGCCTGGCCGCCAAGAACGCCATCCTGATCGTGGAGTTCGCGCGCGAGGCCGAGGCGCGGGATGGCAAGAGCCCGATCGAAGCGGTGGTGGAGGCCTGCCGCCTGCGCCTGCGCCCGATCCTGATGACGGCCTTCGCCTTCATCCTGGGCGTGGTGCCGCTGCTGATCGCCACCGGCCCCGGCGCCGAAATGCGCCAGGCTCTCGGCACCGCCGTGTTCTTCGGCATGCTGGGCGTCACCTTCTTCGGCCTGTTCCTGACGCCGGTGTTCTACGTCACCATGCGCCTGATCGCGCCCGGCAGGAAGAAGAAGGAGGTCAAGCCGGCGGAGGTTGCGCCGGCTGCGGAGTAGCGCCTCTTCGGAGCGCGGACTTCCAGTCCGCTCTTGGAAGCAACATCCTACGAAAAAAGGGCGCGACCGGTGAGGTTCGCGCCCTTTCCTGTTGTGCTCTCAGCTTCCAAGAGCGGATATCGCGACATGCTTGCATGTCGCTGAGAAGTCCGCGCTCCGAGGAATCAGTTGTCGAGGAAGCTCCTCAGCTTGCGCGAGCGGCTCGGATGCTTGAGCTTGCGCAGGGCCTTGGCCTCGATCTGGCGGATACGTTCGCGCGTCACCGAGAATTGCTGGCCGACTTCCTCCAGCGTGTGGTCGGTGTTCATGCCGATGCCGAAGCGCATGCGCAGCACGCGCTCCTCACGGGCGGTCAGCGAAGCCAGCACGCGCGTGGTGGTCTCGCGCAAATTGGACTGGATGGCTGCGTCGATCGGCAGGATGGCGTTCTTGTCCTCGATGAAGTCGCCGAGATGCGAATCCTCCTCGTCGCCGATCGGGGTTTCCAGGGAGATCGGCTCCTTGGCGATCTTGAGCACCTTGCGCACCTTTTCGAGCGGCATGGCGAGCTTCTCGGCGAGTTCCTCCGGGGTCGGCTCGCGGCCGATCTCGTGCAGCATCTGCCTCGAGGTGCGCACGATCTTGTTGATCGTCTCGATCATGTGCACGGGGATGCGGATGGTGCGGGCCTGGTCGGCGATCGAGCGGGTGATCGCCTGCCGGATCCACCAGGTGGCGTAGGTCGAGAACTTGTAGCCGCGGCGATACTCGAACTTGTCGACCGCCTTCATCAGGCCGATATTGCCTTCCTGGATCAGGTCGAGGAACTGCAGGCCGCGATTGGTGTATTTCTTGGCGATGGAGATGACGAGGCGCAGATTGGCCTCCACCATTTCCTTCTTCGCCTGGCGGGCTTCGCGCTCGCCCTTCTGCACCATATGCACGATCTTGCGGAACTCGGTGATCTCGAGCCCGGTCTCGGTGGCGAGGTTGTGGATGTCCTCGCGCATCGTCTTGATGGTCTCGAGCTCGTGGGCCACGAACTCCTTCCAGCCCTTGGAGCCGAGTTTGGAAACGCGCAGGATCCACTTGGGATCGAGCTCCGAGCCCTGATAGGTCTTCAGGAAGTCCGTCCGGTCGACGCGATAGCTCTCGGCCAGGCGCATCAGGCGGCCTTCATAGCTGATCAGGCGCTTGTTGATGTCGTAGAGCTGCTCGACCAGGGCATCGATACGCGCCTGGTTCAGCGAGAGGCTCTTGACGTTGACGACGATCTCTTCCTTCAGCTTCTTGTATTTGCGGTCCTGCGACGGCGAGAGCGAGCGGTTCTGCAGCCGGCTCTCGACATTCACGTCCTGCAGGCGACGCAGCTTCTTGTAGTCGTCGGCGATGCGATCGAAGGTCTCGAGCACCTTGGGCTTGAGCTCGGCTTCCATGGCCGAGAGCGACACGTTGTTCTCCATGTCGTCTTCGTCCATGTCACCGTCCATCGGCGGCAAGGCGTCGTCGTCCATCTGCTGCTGCTCGGCCTCGCCGGCCTCGGCCTCGCCTTCACCCGCCACTGCCGGCGGGTTCTTGCCGTCGGGGCCGGCATAGGTCGCTTCGAGGTCGATGATGTCGCGCAAGAGAATCTTGCCGTCATTGAGCTCGTCGCGCCAGATGATGATGGCCTGGAAGGTGAGGGGGCTTTCGCAAAGTCCCGCGATCATCGCCTCGCGGCCGGCCTCGATGCGCTTGGCGATGGCGATTTCGCCTTCGCGGGACAAGAGCTCCACCGTTCCCATCTCGCGCAGATACATGCGCACGGGATCGTCGGTGCGGTCGGTCGGCTCCTTGGCCGTGGTGGTGGAAGCGATCGCCCGTGAAGAGGTGGTGGCCTCGACGAGGTCGCCGCCCTCGGCTTCCTCCTCCTCGCCCTGAGCAGCCTCCTCGGACTCCTCGTTCTCTTCGTTCTCGACGACATTGATCCCCATTTCGGAGAACATGGCGAGCACGTCCTCGATCTGGTCGCCATCGACCTGATCGGAAGGCAGGACGTTGTTGATCTCTTCATGCGTGACATAGCCACGCTTCTTGGCGCGCTTGATCAAGGCGCGAACCGCGGCATCCGACAGGTCGAGCAAGGGGCTGTCCTGGCTCGGCGCTTCGGTGTCCGGCGTTTCTTCCTTGTCAGCTTCCTTTTTCGCCATCGTTGCTTTCCCTCACTCGCTCAAAGCAGGATTTCGCAGCTCGCCCCGCCGGGTAGAGCTCTGAAATCCTGCAATACGTCCCTGCCGGTCCGAGCCCGGCGATTGCCAATTCTCCGGGACCACAGATTTTGGTCCGCAAGCACTGGCGCATCCGCGCACCCTGTGCCAAACCCGATATGGAAATTCTCAGATTCGCCTGCCGGCGCGTCCGAGCAATTCCGAACAACTTCAAGGCCTTGGCGCCCGATCTTGGTATCGGGTGGGAACCCTGGCCCAAAACCCTGCACTTCGCGGGAAGTTCCCGCCAACCCGGACCGTTCGCCAACACCAAAAAGGGCAGCATCCGGTACCCGGAGCCACCCGACTTGTCGCCGCCTTGCTCCAGCGCCCTGGGAAAGACCTTCGATTCGCCCATGCAACGCCTTGCAGCAACTGCCAGAATCGAAATCCAGTTCCAGGAACTGGCGCTATCACTACCGGGGTAATGGCTAATCCGCCGTTAACCCTGACAGCTCCTACACGGCTCGCGAAGTCCGCCCGGACGAAGCTCCAAACCCCTCGATCGTTGCCTCGGTTCCTTCCATCGCGGCGATCTGTGCCTTGATGTCGGTGAGCCGAGCCCAATTCTCTTCGGTGAAGTCCTGATCCATGGCCGCCTGGGCGAGCCTGAGTTCCTTATGTAGCGTACGATTCTTATGATGCAAGGCCACTGCATGCACGAATCCGTCCCGAACGTCGGGAAACGCGGCGTCCCGTCGCACCCAAAAGTGGGTTGGACCGCTCAAAGCGGCGATATGGGCAAGCAAACGTTCGAATCCCTGCAGCATCAGCTCTGCTTCGAGCGCAACTGATTCGCGCAGGCCGTGCGCCACGCAGTCGACCAAAGCCTGGCGCAGGCGGCTCGCCTCGACATTCTCGAATTCGAGCCCTGCCAGCAATTCGCAATGGTCGTCGAGCAAATAGGGATGAGCGACCACGACGGCCAGGATGAGAGCCTCGCGCGCGGGAATGCTGCCATGGCCACCCCGCATGCGTGCACTTTCCCTCACCGCGGGTGTCACCAGATGCGTGGCCTGCGATGTTTCGCGCCGGCCGCCGCCCTGGCGCCACGCCCGTTGCGGGCCGCCTGCAAAACCGGATTGGGCGGCCCGCGCCGGGGCAAAGAAGCTGCGCAGGCGGTTGTCCATGTCCGCGCGATAATGCTTGCGCACCGTTTCGTCGCGGATCGGCGCCAACGCATCCATCAGCTTGCGTTCGAGTGCGGCCCGCCGCTCCGGCGTCGAAAAGTCACCACTCTGCGTTTCCCGTTCCCAGAGAATGTCGGACAGGGGAAGGGCACCTTGCAGGACTTCCGAAACGGCCGTGGCACCCGAACTGCGTACCAGTTCGTCCGGATCCTGCCCGCCCGGCAGCAGCGCGAATTTCAAGGTCTTGCCCGGTCCGATCTGCGGCAGCGCCACGTCGACGGCTCGATAGGCGGCGCGCCGGCCGGCCTTGTCGCCATCGAAGCACAGCACCGGCTCCTCGCTCATGCGCCAGAGCAGGTTGAGCTGGTCTTCGGTGAGGGCCGTGCCGAGCGGGGCGACCGTATGCCCGAAGCCCGCCACGCTCATCATGATGACGTCGACATAACCTTCGACCGCGATGACGCCGCCCTTCTCATGGGCGGCCTTGCGGGCACGGTGATGGTTGTAGAGGCAGGCGCCCTTATGGAAGAGCGATGTCTCGGGCGAGTTGAGATATTTGGCGGATGCCTCCTTGTCCATGGCGCGGCCGCCGAAGGCGATCACCTTGCCGCGCACGTCATGGATGGGGAACATGATGCGGTCGCGGAAGCGATCATAGGGGACCTGGATGTCCTCGCCATGGATGAGCAGGCCCGCTTCGATCATGGCATCGCGGTCGACACCCTTGCCGGCGAGATGATCGCGCAGGGCGAATTTCTCGTTCGGCGAGTAACCGATCCCGAATTCGGCCTGGATCGCCGGCGTCAGGCCGCGATCGGCGAGATAGCCACGGGCAGCGGCGCCTTCCCGCGCCTGCAGGCGGGACTGGAAGAAGGTGGCGGCAAGCTCCATCACCTCATGCAGCGAGGCGCGCTGCTCCTCGCGGCGGACATCCTCCACCGTCATCTTGGGCAGGGTGACGCCCGCATCGTTGGCGCAACGCTCCACCGCTTCGGGGAAGGAAATGCCCTCGACCTCGCTCAGGAAGCGGAAAATGTCGCCATGCTTGCCCGAGGAGAAGCAGTGATAGAAGCCCTTCTGGTCGTTGACATAGAAGGACGGCGTCTTCTCGGCGTTGAAGGGCGAAAGGCCGCGCCATTCCCGGCCCTGCTTCTTGAGCTTGACGCGCCTGCCGACCACCTCCGACACGGGCAGCCGGGCACGGATCTCATCGAGCAGGGAAGGCGGGTATTTCATGGGTTCTTATGTGAGGACGTTGGCGACCGACGCAAGACCCCTAATCTAGCACGGAAGGCGTGAGTCGAATCTTTCCCCATTGTCCTCAGGCCACGCCCTTGCGCCGAGCCGGAAGGGAGGACCGAAAGTTGCTCGCTGCGTGTGCCGATCTGAGCGAAGCCCACCCCGAACACAAAAGCAGCCATTTCCAGCGCCGTCGCTCAGCTCATCGCCTTTCCGGATGTCCTGGGCACGAGGATGCGTTCGCGTGGCGCCACCATCAGGAAGTCCTTGGCCTTCTGGTAGTTGGTCGTCTCCGTCCTGAACCAGCTCTGGGCATAGGAGGGTGCGCCGGGAACGTGGACCGGCTGCAGCACCAGGCGTGTTTCGGGCTGAGGCGCCTGCAGATTGACGGCGGCTCGATGCACGCAGTCGGTGGCGCGCCCGGCGCCGGGATGCCAGCGATAGAGATTTTGGCACCAGACGTCGACGAGCAGGACACGGGTTCCGTTGCGGACTTCCTCGCCCATGCATTGCCACTGAACGTTGAGGGCACCGGTGGCGTATTGCCAGTCGATGTTCTGGAAATAGAACTGCTTGACGGCAACGGAACCCGTCAGGCCCACGCTGCCTTGCTTCCGGACCTCGGCGGTCATAATGCTGGCATTGACTTCGCGAAAGATGCAGCCGCGCACGCCCGGATCTTCATTCAGCAAAGTCCGCACTGAAAACGGCATAGGCGTTCCCGAGCCTTGCAGGTAATGGTCGAGATATTGCTGCGCCCGGCCTCCGGGGCGCATCTTCTGTTCTTTCGCCAAGGTCATGATCTTGAGATCAGACCAGGTTTCGTTATGGCCGGTCAGCTTGCCGCGGAGACGAACGCTACTGCAGGCCAGGTCTATCGCGGTTTTGGAGTTCGACGTCTCAGAGGAGGTTTCGGACATCAAGTTGACTCTCTTGAGCTGACGTTGAGATCGAATTCGGCCAAGGAATTTACAATTGCAGCACTGAAGCAGTCCCTTGGGGTATCCGCAAGTAGGACGATGTCCTGGTGTAGCGACCGCTGTTCGGAGCCAGCAAAGCGAAAGGGCCCGGCTCGCGCCGGGCCCTTCTTGCAACAGTTGAACGCGACAGGCTGGATCAGAAGGTGCGCTTGATGCGCACGCCGCCGGTCCAGAAATTGGACTTGGCGTCGGCCACTCGCGAAACGGTGTTGGGGGCGGTTCCCGTCGTCCACACCGTATTGTCGATGTCCTGGTGAGTGTATGTGACTTCACCCGTGATCGTCAGGCCCTTGACGATGGTGTAAGTAAGATTACCCGTCAGCGAATATTCCTTCACGCCGAGGTCGCCGCCGAGAGCGCTGAACTTGTCATAGGTGGTGTCGATATAACCACCGACCAGGTTGAACCCCCATTGTGGTGTGAAGTTGCCGCCGAGTTCGGCGGTCACCGACCAACCTTTGCCGCCATCGAAGCTGCCATTCGAATTGATGAAATAGTCCTGACCCTTGGTCTTGGTCGAGGAAATGCCGAGATAGTCGAGAGCACCGTCGGCATACTGGCCTTCGATCACCAGATGGCCTTTGTCGAGGGCAGGGATGTTAAGCAGCAAGCTAGCGCCGACCGCATAGCCCCAATTGTTTTCGCGCGGGATATAGTTGGCATTCGTCGGGGGGACAGGCACGCCGTTGGAATCGACGGCCGTCGCCGAACGATATTGATGAGCGGCAGCCTGGACGGCAATCGAACCCCAGTCCTGCTTGAAACGGACTTGGCCGACGACGTCGGGCACTTGCTGCCCGCCTTGCATGGTGCTGCGGAATGCGTTCTGACGATGGTCGCGACCATCTTCGATCGAGAGCGTCGCCGAGAAACCACCGCCGAAGTCGGCGGTATAGGCTAGAAGATTTACGATATTCGACTGGGCGTAATAGGGACCCCACAAGGTGTTGCCATATTCGAAGTCGTAGAAGCCGAAGTAAGAATGCGCGTAACCAGCCGTCAAACCACCGAACTGCAGATAGGCGTATTTGATCGAGAAGGTGTTGCCGGAGGTGTCGCTGTTGACGTTCCAATTGCTCGGGATCGGGCGGCTGTTCGCGCGGAGCTGGAAGAAGGAGCGCAGCAGGCCATATTCGGTCTGAGTGCGAGCGTCGAAGGAGATACGAGCCTCGGTATTGAAGGCGCTGGTGTGGTTGTTGCGAGTCTGCTTGTAGCCGTTCTCGGCCGTCCGGCTATCACCGCTCTGATTGTAGAAGCGATAGTCGGCGCGAATCTCGCCGCCGATCTTGAGGCAGGTGTCGCTGCCGGGGATGTAGAAGAAGCCGGGGCCGAAGGCGGAGCAGACCTTCACATATTCGACGGCTTCCCCCTTGGTCATGGGGAGGTCGGCGGCCTGGGCGGTGGCAAGGGCGGCAAGGCTGGCCGCGGCGCCGAGGAGGAGAGATTTCATCGTCATCTGAAGGCTCACTGAGCAAATTGGATTGAGTGCATCGGGCTGGCTCGTTCCGGCGTCGGGGCCCGGTCAATTCGCTTGAAAGGCGAGACGACGGCCAGGCACCCGCCGAACGGGAACCGAGGCGTCTTTGCGGAATCTTCGAAAGATTCACAATTGAAAATACAACTTTTGATTGGTGTGACGTATTTATAACTAGGAAGTGTCTCTAAAAAGCCACATATAGTTTTATGACAATTTTATGAAATACTTATTATTTGAAATAAATATTTGTAATATCTGTATATATTCATAAAATTTATTTATAGAATTCAAAATAATTCTAGGTAATCAAGAAAAAGTCCGAGGCTTGGAGAGCCGTTCTCGCCAGGTCTGGATCGGGGCGGCCCTCTTCTAGACAGGATGCGTTCTCGGCGTGCACGCATCCGTTACGCCATGATGCTGAAAAACGTCCATGGGTTGTATTTCGCAGCCCCTGGTTGGAAGCCGGAGCCTTCAGCAAGGTCTATGCCGCCATGTCGGCGGCAACCTCTTTGAATATTCCCCGCAGCCAGGCGAGCAGGCGATCGTGCTTGCGGGATGCGTGCCAGACCATGGTGACCTTCAGATCGGCTGGCTCGAGCGGGGGCTCGAGCAGAACGAGACCGAAGGCTTCCGCGAATTGCCGGGCGAAGGCGCGGGAAAGCACGGTCACCATGTCGGTGCGGGCAACGGCCAGCAGGGCCGAGGTGAAATGCGGCGTGGTCAGACCGATGCGCCGTTCCAGGCCCGCCGCGGCCAACGCCGCATCCGCCTCGGTGCTGCCGTCGCCGAAGACAGAGACGGTGACATGGGTGAGGGCGGCATAGGCGGCTAGGCTGGGCGGCCCGTTCCGCGCGGCGGGATGATCGCGTCGCATGATCAGCGCGAGGCGATCGTCCATCAGCATCTCGCTGTGGGTCCCGGCCGCGAGCGGGTAATTGGCCAGGGCGAAGGTCATGTCGATGTCACCGCTTTGCAGGCGATGGGCGATATCCGTGCCGATCGGCACGGCCCGCAGGTCGATATAGGGGGCTTGCCGGAGCAACCGCGCCATCACGCCGGGAAAGAGCAGGGTTGTCAGCGAATCGACCGCCGCGATCCGAAGCGTGCGGCGCTCGGTGGAAGGGTCGAAAAGCGGTTCGGTGACGAGGGCGCGGATATCGGCCAGGAGTTCCTGCACTTGTGGCGCCAAGGCTTCGGCACGTGCCGTCAGTACCATGCCCGCGCCCGAGCGTAGCATCAGTTCGTCGCCGAACAAATGGCGCAGGCGATCGAGCGCCCGGCTCATCGCCGGCTGGCTGAGCCCGATCTCGCGCGCCGCGCGGCTGACGCTGCGCTGGGAGAGCAGGGCGCCGAGGGCTGTCAGCAGGTTGAGATCGATCGCCTTCAAATGCATGTCACGCATATATTGGATATAAAGCATGCATTGGAATTATGGTATAGCCGTTGCTAGCATCTCCTCATCAAGGAGAACGCACCATGCCTGCCAAGATCATGATCCTGGGCTACGGGCCCATCGGCCGCGCCGTTGCACGCCAGCTGTCGGATGCGGGACGCGAGGCGCTCGTCGCCCAGCGACGCGAGCCCGCCAACCTGCCGTCCGGCGCGCGGTTCCGAGCCTGCGATGCTCTCGACCGAGCCAGCCTGACTGCCGCGCTGCAGGGGCACGATGTGCTGATCTGCACCATCGGCCTCGCCTATGACGCGGCCATCTGGGAGAGGGACTGGCCCCGGCTGATGACCAATATGCTGGCAGCCTGCGAGGCGAACGGCGCGCGTCTGGTCTTTGTCGACGACCTCTATATGCACGGTCCCCAGCGCGGGCCGCTCCACGAGAACACCCCCCTCGATGCCCCGGGCCGCAAGGGCAGGGTGCGCGCCGCCATTACACGACAGTGGCAGGCAATGAGCGCGGTGAAGACCGCGGCCTTGCGGGTGACCGATTTCTACGGTCCCGGTGTGGTGTTGTCGGTACTCGGCCAGGAGGCCATCGGTCGTCTGGCCGCCGGCCGCGCCGCACAGCTGGGCATCGCCGCAGACGAGCCGCACGCCTTCGCCTATGCGCCGGATGTCGCTACGGCGGCGATCCTGCTCGCCGATGCGGCGGATGACGCCTATGGCCGGGCCTGGATCATGCCCTGCGCTCCGGCGCGCACCCCGCGCGCGGTGATCGGCATGGCCGCCGCCGCGCTCGGCGTGAAGCCGCGCTTGCAAGCGCTTCCGGGCTGGCTGCAGAAGGTGATGGGCCGGTTCGTGCCCTTTCTCGGGGAGTGGACCGAGACGTCCTATCAGCACGACCGTCCGTTCCTGGTCGATGGCAGCAGTTTCGAGCGCTATTTCGGCTTCCGGCCGATGCCGCTCGAACAGGGCATCTCGGCCACCGCCGCCAGCTTCCGAAAATCTTGAATCTCACTGCCCGACGATGGCTTCGCCCAGACGCAAGGGGGTTTGGAGCAGGGTGCCGGCCGTGTTGACGACGAACAGCCCGGTTCGGGAGATCGGATTGCCGCGCGCAGCCGCCGCATCATTCTTGGCCATCTGATTCAGGGAAGGCAGCAGCCCGACGAACTTGCTGTGATTCATCGAATCCAGGCTCTTGGCGTCCGACATGTCGATGACCCGCAGGCCGTAATGGGCAATGGCCTCCTGGGCCTTCTTGTTGTCGATCAGGACATTGCCGACGCGCGGTACGTCGCCCGCCAGCCGCTGCGAAAAGCCGAGGGCCCGGTCATCGCGCGAAATCGCGACGGTGATGGGTTGATTCAGCTTGCCGATGGTGTCGAGCTGGGTGCGGAAGACGTCGATGTCGATATCCGGCGACATCAGGAAGACTTCGCCGAGCTTGGGCAGGAAGGCCGAGTTGCCGCGGATCCTGGCTTGGCGGAGGGTTTCCACGGCCAGCCAGTTGCCCATCGAATGTGCGATGATGTGGATGCGCCGCACCCCTGGCGTGCGGGCGAGGCCGTTCAGGGTGGTCTCCAGATAATCGCGCGAATAGGTGGTGCTCTCGCGATCGGCGACATAGCCGGTCAAGGTCCCGAGCGAGGGCCAGGCGAAAGCGACCACGGCACCGGGGAAGCCGCTGTCCTTCTCGAGTTGGGCAACCCGATAGACGGCTTCCTGGTAGTTGGTGTTATAGCCGTGCACGAACACGATGACTTCGCCGGTGCCCTTGGTGTCCTTCACCACCGCCGCATCGAAGCGAGCCTGGTCGAGGGGAGCCGAGTTGGTCACCACGAAGTTGACGGCCGGATTGCCGGGAGGTTTCTTCGGCCATTCGATATTGCCGACGGCATGGTTGGGCGGCACCGAGATCGTGTAGGCCTCATAGCTCAGCCCGAAATTGCGCTTGGCGGTGAAGTCGCGCTTGTCGGTCTCGGAGCGCTGGCGGGTGGTGGCGACCAGGATGTTGACCGGCGTGCCGATACCGGCCGATGCCGAGACCGGATGCAGCATCAACGCACCGGGCCGGTCGGCGCAGGACGCCAAGCCGGCCAGGGCAAGCAGGATCACCGAAAACCGAACCAGGAAGCGTGGTGAAGGCGCCATGCCGGCCTCATCGTTGCAGCGGCCGGCAATCTAGCGGGCGCATCGGTCTCGGAAAAGTCCAGAGTTTCGACGTCCTTAACCGCCGAGCGCTTCCTTGACCAGCGGACTGGTCTTGCCGAAATCCATCTGGCCGGCGAAGCGCTCCTTGAGCACGGCCATGACCTTGCCCATGTCCTTGACGCCGGCAGCGCCGATTTCGCCCACGACGGCGGCGATGGCGGCCTTGGTCTCGGCCACGTCCATCTGCTTGGGCAGGAAGGAGGAGAGCGTCTCGATCTCGGCCTTGCTGGCTGCCGCCATTTCGTCGCGGCCGGCCTTTACGGCGGTCTCCAGCGTTTCGTGGGCCTGCTTGATCATCTTCTGCAGCATCGACAGGATCTCGGCTTCCGGGATCTTGCCGTCATGCTCGCCGCCACGAGCGGCGATGTCACGATCCTTCAGCCCGGCCTGGATCATACGCACGACCGACAGGCGAGCCTTGTCGCCGCTCTTCATGGCGTCCTTGACGGCGGTGGTGAAATCGTCACGCAGAGACATGATGCCCTACCTTTCTTGGAATCAAAATTGTTCACCGAGCGGCACGTGGCAGCGAAATATTTGGTGGTATCACCTCAAATCATTGAAAATGCTGATGATTTCGAGTGTGTCCAAGGGTTGACGGCAAGCCGTCCGCCCCCTACTTTCCGCCGCGACTGCCGGGCGGAGCCGAGTATGCCGCCGCCATTCATCCGGCACTTAAGATGAAAATGACCGTCACACAAGCGAGCGCAAGGACTAGACAGATGGAAAATGGCTGGGCGGAACCCAAGGCAACCGCGCTCCTGGTCCTCGCAGACGGCACCGTGATCGAGGGCACCGGGCTCGGCGCCGTGACGAAGGCGGCGGGTGAATTGTGCTTCAACACCGCGATGACCGGCTATGAGGAAATCCTCACCGACCCGTCCTATGCCGGGCAGATCATCACCTTCACCTTCCCCCATATCGGCAATGTCGGCGTCAATGACGAGGACATCGAAACGGTCAACATGGCCTCTTCCTCCGGGGTGAGGGGCGTGGTGCTGCATGCGCCGATCACCGAGCCTGCCAATTACCGCGCCAGTCGCCATCTCGATGCCTGGCTCAAGGCCCGCAACATCGCCGGCATTGCCGGCATCGATACCAGGGCGCTGACGGCCCGTATCCGCGAGGGCGGCATGCCCAATGCCGTGCTTGCCTTCGATCCCGACGGTAATTTCGACGTCGAAGCCCTGAAGCGCGAGGCCGCCGGCCTGCCCTCGATGGACGGTCTCGACCTGGTGCCGCCGGTGACCACGGCCCAGCGTTTCGACTGGGACCAGACCACCTGGGAATGGTCGCAGGGCTTCGGCAAGCAGGACGCTCCGCAATACAAAGTCGTCGCCATCGATTATGGCGTGAAGCGCAACATCCTGCGCCTGCTGGCCGCGGCCGGCTGCGCCGTCACCGTGGTTCCGGCCACCACCCCGGCCGAGGAGATCATCGCTCTGCAGCCGGATGGCATTTTTCTCTCCAACGGCCCGGGCGATCCGGCCGCCACCGGCGAATATGCGGTGCCGGCGATCAAGACGCTGCTCGAAAAGGACATTCCGATCTTCGGCATCTGCCTCGGCCACCAAATGCTCGGCCTCGCGCTTGGTGCCCGCACGGCCAAGATGAAGCAGGGTCATCACGGGGCCAACCACCCGGTCAAGGATTTCACCACCGGCAAGGTCGAGATCGTCTCGATGAACCACGGCTTTGCGCTGGATCGCGACAGCCTGCCGGCCGGCGTGATCGAAACCCATGCCTCGCTGTTCGACGGTTCCAATTGCGGCATCGCCGTCACAGGCAAGCCGGTGTTCTCGGTGCAGCACCATCCCGAGGCGTCGCCTGGTCCACAGGATAGCCACTACCTCTTTAAGCGGTTTGTCGAAAACATGGCGTCTCGCCATGGTGTTGCCGCAGTTGCGCAACACAACGCCTGATCGCAATCGGAGCAGTGTGCATGCGAGCAAGCGTCGCCTGTCTCTTCCTGGTGGTTTCTTGCGCCACTGCGTCGGCGCAATCGGCAGATGGGGCTCTGGTTCCTCTGCCGGACTACTTTCAGAAGAGCATCGCCGCGGCGAACGCCAAGCCGTTGCCGCCCCTCAAGCCCAAGCCCAGCCAGATGCGGGCCATCCGGGCTTCGACCGGGCTGGAAGGTCTGCCGGACCTGATCGTGCATGGCGGCGTGCCCACTCCGCCGGAGCGTCCGCGCCCGAATGACTCTCCCGTGGTGTCGGCCTATGCCGCCGACACGCCCTTGCCGCCGGAGCGTCCGGATACCGATATCGACATGGCGGGGCCGGAGCCCGATGGAGCGTCGACCCAGGCCGATGCCGCGCCGGGCGCCAAGCCCGACGCGGCCTTGCCGCCGGGAACCTTGTCGCATGCCTTCGTGCCGCTGCCCGTGCGCCGGCCCGGCGGCATCGATGACCGCATGACCACCAATCCCGGCGTCAATGCGCCGCCGCCGGAGACCAAGGTCGCCATGCTTGGCGGCATGCCGGGGGCGGGCATCGCCATCAACAATCTGGCGCGCGCCGTACCGGAAGCGGCAATCGTCAAGGGGGCCTGCAGCGTCGCACAGCCCTATCGCCTGATGGCGCTGGGGCCGAGCAGCCGCACCACGCTGGTGCCGGCCGCGACCGTCGACTACGCCATGGTGAATGGGCTGGTGCGCTGGGAAGCCGGCATGCAGGCCGCCGCCAAGCAATATCTCGGCGAGAACGTCGTCGCCATCAAGGTTGCCGCCTCCTATGTCTGCCGTGGCATGAACAATATTCGCGGCGCCAAGCTATCCGAGCACGCCAAGGGCAATGCCATCGACATTTCCGGCTATATCACGGCCAGCGGCAAGGAGATCACCGTCCGCCATGACTTCAAGGGCGGGGGCGCCAAGGCCGCCTTCCTGAAGCAGGTGCATGGCGTGACCTGCGGCGTGTTCCAGGTCGTGCTAGGCCCCGGCTCGGATGGCTACCATGAGGACCATTTCCACATGGATCTCGGCCGCTGGAAGAGCTGCCGGTAAGACCCTCTTCTTTTCTCCTCGACGCTCCCGGCCGGCCATTATCGACGGCCGGCCTTCAGCCGTGAAGGCTGGCGGCCTTCGCGGTGTCCGGGCATGACGGCAGCGGTTCGGCGCGGGCCAAGGTCAAGAACCTGGCGAGGCGTGCCATGAGCGGGGCTTTCGTTCGCCTGGGCGGCTCGCTTGCTTCTCGAGGGGCCGGCCGGCCCTTACCATGCAGCGCTGTTTGTGGCGACAGAGCAAGGCTAAGGCCCCTGGTCAGGCCTGCAGTCAGATAAGAATCAATCATGATGAACGCCTCCTCGCCGGTTGTGAAAATCCGGTGGAATAGCGCTCATTGTCCGGAAAATTCTGGCATTCGACAAACGAGTTCGGCTTGAATATAGTGCCTCACTCATGAGTTTTACTTGTGAGTGAAATGCATGGAGACGCTGCCCTCCCTTCCGGCGCTGCGTGTGTTTGCCGTGGCGGGCAGGGCGCTCAGCTTCACGCGCGCCGCTCAGACGCTCAACGTCACCCAGGCCGCCGTGTCGCATCAGATCCGGGTGCTTGAAGACCAACTCGGCGCGAAGCTGTTCCAGCGTACCACCCGCAGTCTGCAACTCACCGCCGCCGGACAGCAATTGCTGCCGGCCGCCGTCGCGGCCTTCGGTGAACTCGAGCGGGCGGTTGCCGGCATCAGGCGCGCGCAGAGCCTGCTCTCGATCACCACCACACCCTCCTTCGGCGCCCGCTGGCTGGCACCGCGCCTGCCGCGTTTTGCCGAGCTCCACCCGGACATCGAGGTTTCGGTGCGTCATACCGAGACGCCGCTGGATATCGTGGCCGAGGGGATCGACCTTGCCATCCGGGGCGGCCTCGGCAAATGGCCTGGCCTGACGGCGGACTTGATCGGTCCCTCCGTCACGCTACCGGTGGCTGCGCCGGATTATGTCGAGCGCTTGCGTCTCGTCGAGCCGGCGGACCTTGCCCGGGCGCGATTGCTGCATGACCAGGACCGCAGCGATTGGCGGGAATGGCTGGCTGTTGCGCATCTCGATCCGGCTTTGGCGCAGTCCGGACCGACCTTCGACGACGAGAACGTGCTGATCGAACTGGCGCTCGCAGGGCAGGGGGTGGGCTTGGTCGTCGGCAGCGTGGTCGAAGGCCTGATCCGCCAGGGACGCCTGGTAGCGCTGTTCGATCGGCAGGTCACATTGGGGTATGGCTACTATCTTGCCTATCCGCCGGGCGCCCTGGCGTTGGCCAAAGTGGCGGCCTTCCGGCGCTTCGTGTTGGCGCAGGCGCGCTGAGGGCAGGACATCGTATCCGCTCTCCACCTCCTGCAAGGCGACCGCGCTCCCCAGGATCTACCTCGGCCTTACCTGCAGTTCAGTGCCTTGACCGGTTGCCCTGGCTTCGCCGGTTCTGAGCGAGAAGCGTCCCTGCTGGTCGGTGCTGGTGAATGACGAGCGGCTTGGCCGATGCGAATTGGTCACCCGGATCTGTGCTCCAGCGACAGGACAGCCTTCGTCGAGAAGCACGCCTGTCATGCTGGACCGGTCCAAGGCGGGTCATCCTGCGGGACGGCAGGCCACCAATGCCAGGGAGCAGGCAAGCAGGGTAAATCGCGGCCCGATCATGCAAAATCTCCACAACTGGAACGTGGCAGTCACCGGTGTGAGGGGGATGATGGCGAAATGGGGCCGTTTTTCAGAATGACGTCGCGTCATCATCGCTTATGATCCCGAACACGATCCCATCCCGAAAGGAGGGCCGATGGCCTGGACCTTGATTCGCCTACTCCTTGCCGCAGTGGTGCTGGGGATGCCTCCGGCGGCGCAGGCGGAAGAATCCTGCCACTCCCTGACCCAGCGCGGGGGCAAGGTGATCGATAGCTATGTCATGGACTTCGGTCCGCGCGACAAGCTGTATGTCTATATCCTGCGCATGCCGAGCGGCCAGACGGCGAAATGCACGTCGCAAAAGCCGCTGTAAGGGCGGGTCGAACCTTGGATTTCCTCTTGCAACCGTCACTTTCCGCAACAGTCCGCAAACGGCCCCTTTCGCAAGACGCCAAAATGGTTTAGTCGGTCCGCTCGATCCGCCGCAGCCTGACTCAATCGGTCCGAACCGCGTTCGGGCCGATTGAGTCAGGCTGGAGCCATGAATTCTTGGCCGTGGAGTTCCCTCCGCGGCTTTTTCATGCCGGCCCTCCCAAATCGGACGAGCGATGCCAAAACGTAGCGATATTTCCTCCATCCTGATCATCGGCGCCGGCCCGATCGTCATCGGCCAAGCCTGCGAATTCGACTATTCGGGTACGCAAGCCGTCAAGGCCCTGCGCGAGGAGGGCTATCGCGTCATCCTGGTCAATTCCAACCCGGCCACGATCATGACCGATCCGGACCTGGCGGATGCGACCTATGTCGAGCCTATCACGCCCGAGATCGTCGCCAAGATCATCGAAAAGGAGCGCCCCGACGCGCTCTTGCCGACCATGGGTGGCCAGACGGCACTCAACACCGCGCTGAAGCTTGCCGAGATGGGCGTCTTGGAGAAGTTCGGCGTCGAGATGATCGGTGCCGACGCCGACGCCATCGACAAGGCCGAGGATCGCGAGCGCTTCCGCGAGGCGATGACCAAGATCGGCCTGGAGACGCCGCGTTCGCGCCTGGCCCACAGCCTCTCCGAGGCGTTGGAGGCGCTGGACTATATCGGCCTGCCCGCGATCATCCGGCCCTCCTTCACGCTGGGCGGCACGGGCGGCGGCATCGCCTACAACAAGGCCGAATTCATCGACATCATCGAGCGCGGCCTCGACGCCTCGCCGACCACCCAGGTCCTGGTCGAGGAGAGCGTGCTCGGCTGGAAGGAATTCGAGATGGAGGTCGTCCGCGACAAGGCGGACAATGCCATCATCGTCTGCTCGATCGAGAATATCGATCCGATGGGTGTGCATACCGGCGATTCCATCACCGTCGCGCCGGCGCTGACGCTGACGGACAAGGAATACCAGATCATGCGCAACGCCTCGATCGCGGTGCTGCGCGAGATCGGGGTCGAGACCGGCGGCTCCAACGTGCAGTTCGCCGTCGATCCGGCCACGGGCCGCCTCGTCGTCATCGAGATGAATCCGCGCGTGTCCCGTTCCTCGGCGCTGGCTTCCAAGGCCACGGGTTTCCCGATCGCCAAGGTCGCTGCCAAGCTCGCCGTCGGCTATACGCTCGACGAGATCGAGAACGACATCACCGGTGGCGCGACCCCGGCCTCCTTCGAGCCGACGATCGACTACGTCGTCACCAAGATCCCGCGCTTCGCCTTCGAGAAGTTCCCGGGCGCCGAGCCGATCCTCTCCACCGCGATGAAGTCGGTCGGCGAGGCGATGGCCATCGGCCGCACCTTCCAGGAAAGCCTGCAAAAGGCGCTGCGCTCGCTCGAAACCGGCCTCAACGGCCTCGATGAGATCGAGATCGAGGGCCTTGGCCAGGGCGACGACAAGAATGCCATCCGCGCTGCGCTCGGCAAGCCGACGCCTGACCGCCTGCTCAACATCGCCCAGGCCATGCGCCTTGGCCTGTCCGACACCGAGATCCACGGCGTGTGCAAGGTCGACCCCTGGTTCCTGGCCCAGATCCGCGGCATCGTCGAGACCGAGCAGAAGGTGCGCGAGATCGGCCTGCCCAAGACGCCGGGCGCCCTGCGCTCCCTCAAGGCGATGGGCTTTGCCGATCGGCGCCTCGATGCGCTCGCAGGCGTTCCGGAAGGAACGGTCAAGAACCGGCGCGCCGAACTCGAGGTGCACCCCGTCTTCAAGCGCATCGACACCTGCGCCGCCGAATTCGCCTCGCCCACCGCCTATATGTATTCGACCTATGCGCCGCCCTTCGTCGGCGCGCCGGCCGACGAGGCCGACCCGTCCGACCGTAAGAAGGTCGTCATCCTCGGCGGCGGTCCCAATCGCATCGGCCAGGGCATCGAGTTCGACTATTGCTGCTGCCATGCCTGCTTCGCGCTTTCGGATGCGGGCTATGAGACCATCATGGTCAACTGCAATCCCGAGACGGTGTCGACCGACTACGACACCTCGGATCGGCTCTATTTCGAACCGCTGACGGCCGAGGACGTGCTGGAGATCCTGCGGGTCGAGAAGTCGAAGGGCACGCTGCACGGCGTCATCGTGCAGTTCGGCGGCCAGACGCCGCTGAAGCTGGCGGCTGCCCTGGAGGAGGCCGGCATTCCCATCCTCGGTACCACGCCCGATGCGATCGATCTTGCCGAGGACCGCGACCGCTTCAAGCGGCTGCTCGACAAGCTCGGTCTGCGCCAGCCCAAGAACGGCATCGCCTACTCGGTCGAGCAGGCACGCTTGGTCGTGGCCGATCTCGGCCTGCCGCTGGTGGTACGCCCGTCTTACGTGCTCGGCGGACGCGCCATGGCGATCATCCGCGACGAGGTCGCCTTCGACGACTATCTGCTCGGCACCCTTCCGCAAATGGTGCCGCCGGAGATCAAGACGCGTTATCCCAACGACAAGACAGGCCAGATCAACACGCTGCTGGGCAAGAACCCGTTGCTGTTCGATCGCTATCTCTCCGATGCCGTCGAGGTCGATGTCGATGTGCTGGCCGACGGCAAGGACGTCTTCGTCGCTGGCATCATGGAGCATATCGAGGAAGCCGGCATCCATTCCGGCGATTCGGCCTGCTCGCTGCCGCCGCGCTCGCTGAGCCCCGAGATCCTGGCCGAATTGGAGCGCCAGTCCAAGGCGATGGCCCTGGCCCTCGATGTCGGCGGCCTGATGAATGTGCAATACGCCATCAAGGACGGCCTGATCTACGTGCTCGAAGTCAATCCGCGCGCCTCGCGCACGGTGCCCTTCGTGGCCAAGGTGATCGGCGAGCCGATCGCCAAGATTGCCGCTCGCGTCATGGCCGGCGAGAGCCTGGCTTCCTTCAATCTGAAGGCGAAGAAGCTCGATCACATCGCGGTCAAGGAAGTCGTGCATCCCTTCGCGCGCTTCCCGGGCGTCGACACCGTGCTGGGACCCGAGATGCGTTCGACCGGCGAGGTCATCGGTCTCGACCGGGACTATGCCGTGGCTTTCGCCAAGAGCCAGCTCGGCGCCGGTGTCACCGTTCCCTCCGGCGGCACGGTGTTCGTGTCGGTGAAGGAGAGCGACAAGCCGCGCATTCTCGATTCGATGCGGCTGCTTGCCGATCTGGGTTTCACGATCGTCGCCACCGATGGTACGCAGCAGTTCCTGGCCGGCCACGGCGTCGAGGCCACGCGGATCAACAAGGTCTTGGAAGGGCGTCCGCACATCGTGGACGCCATCAAGAATGGCAGCGTCCAGCTCGTGTTCAACACCACGGAGGGAGCCCAGGCGCTGGCGGATTCGCGTTCCTTGCGACGCGCCGCCCTCTTGCATAAAGTCCCATATTACACCACTCTCTTCGGAGCGGTGGCGGCTGCGCAGGGGATCAAGGCCAATAAGGGCGGAGATCTGGAAGTGCGGGCGCTGCAATCCTACTTCTGAAGGAGGCGCCTTCGCCCATCGGGGCGAGGGTACCGTAATATTGCAAATTCGATATGTCAGCCGCGCCGGGGAAGTCCGTCCGGCGCGTATCTTTTTTGCGTTTGGAAAGAGAAGACGAAGCTATGGACAAGATCCCGATGACGCCGGCAGGCCATGCCGCGCTCGAGGCAGAATTGAGGGAACGGCAGCAGATCGAACGGCCGCGCATCATTGCGGCGATTTCCGAGGCCCGTTCCCATGGCGACCTTTCCGAGAACGCCGAATACCATGCGGCCAAGGAAGCCCAAGGCCACAATGAAGGCCGCGTCGCCGAGCTCGAGGACATCCTGTCGCGCGCCGAGGTAATCGACATTACCAAGCTGTCCGGCGACACCGTCAAATTCGGGGCTCATGTCACGCTGATCGACGAGGACACCGAGGAAGAGAAGACCTATCAGATCGTCGGCGAGAGCGAAGCCGATGTGCGCTCCGGCAAGATCTCGATCGGCTCGCCGCTTGCCCGCGCACTGGTGGGCAAGAAGATCGGCGTTTCCGTCGAGGTCAACACGCCCAAGGGCCCCAAGGCCTATGAGATCGCCAACGTCGCCTGGCGCTGAACCGCCTGCCGATCTCAGACCCTGTAGACACAATGCGCCGCATCCCACCGGATGCGGCGTTTTGCTGTGTGGTCGCGCGAATTTGCTTCGATTGGCGGCGCGACGCATTCTATAGACAGTGAATATCGTGAGCAGGAG
This sequence comes from Labrys sp. E2SS-1L, assembly GCF_057073705.1. Lineage (NCBI taxonomy): Bacteria > Pseudomonadati > Pseudomonadota > Alphaproteobacteria > Hyphomicrobiales > Xanthobacteraceae > Labrys > Labrys sp. E2SS-1L. The sequence continues at coordinate 2,924,310 of NZ_CP172712.1, forward strand.
GCTATCATGACTTCGGGACGTGTCGGGCGCAGAAGCTTCCTGGCCATGGGTGCCGGTCTGCTGCTCACCGGTTGCGCCACTTCCTACGCCGACAATCCGGCCATTCCGGTCATCCGCCGGGTGCAGGTCAGCGGGAGCGGCAATCTCTGGCTCCAGCGCATGCCGCCTTTTCTCCAGCGCAATCTCGTCCGGCAGCTCGGCTCGCGCTACCAGCCCGGTGCAAAGAGCGGCGCGACATTGTCAGTGGCGCTTACCGACATCAGTTTTCCCGTGGATTCGGATGGCGGCCTGATCAGTTTCGACAGCGTCGACACGCTCGATGGCCGTGTCACGCTCTTGTCGTCATCGGGCGGCGTGATCAAGAGCTTCCCGCTCTTTGCCACCACGAGTTCGGTGGATGCTGCTCCTGAAGTGCCTGACCCGACGCCGCGCCGCTATGATTGGCTGGCATCCAGCTATGCCCATTGGCTGCTGAGCAAGCTGGCTTAGGCCCCTTCGCTCACGTCGAGTTCGAGGGGGACGATCGGATCGTCCTTGATGGAACGCAGGGTCAGCGCCGTCTTGACGTTGCGCACGGCTGGCCCGGCCGTCAGCTCGGCCACGAAGGCTTGGAAGGAGCGCAAGTCCTTCGCCACGCATTTGAGCACGAAGTCGACGTCACCGGACAGCATCCAGCATTCGCGCACCAAGGGCTGATTCTTCACATAGGTTTCGAAGGACTGCAGATCCGCCCCCGCCTGCGAAGTCAGGTTGACCATGGCGAAGATGGTGATCTCGTAGCCGAGCGAGGCCTCGTCGAGCAGGGTACGATAGCCCTTGATCACGCCGGCATCTTCGAGGGCCCGCACGCGCCGCAGGCAGGGAGGCGCTGAAATGCCGACGCGCTTGGCCAGTTCCACATTGGTCATGCGGCCATCGGCCTGTAGTTCCTGCAGGATTTTCCAGTCAACAGCATCAAGGCGTGCGCGCACGATAAGCTTTCCGATTAACAGCGGTTACGCCGTCCTAAACCGGGGAGAACAGTCAAGCAAGCATCTTTGTTACCCAATCGGCCTTGCTGCGTGAAACAAACTTGCGTGTGCGGAAAATCTGCCGGGCCGGCATTGCAGCAGATGCGCTGCCGGCCCGTGGAATCTTGTCCGATACTGGGAGGGGGGTATGGGAGATCAGTCTTCCAGCTCGAAACGCGCGGAAACAGTCACGTTCAGCGTACTCTCGCCGGACTCGATCGGCACTGAATCCTGCACCGCCTTGGCGCGATAGAGACCGCCGCCGATCGGGCCGGTATTCTCGCTCAGATCCACCAGCTTGCCCAGGCGCAGGCCGGATGCCTTGGCGTAGATCTCGGCCTTGCGCCTGGCATCGTCCAGGGCGGTCTTGCGGGCGCCATCCAGCAGCACCGACTGGTTGGAGACGATGAACTGGATGCCCTCGATGCTGTTGGCGCCGGCGCTGACAGCCTTGTCGAGGATGTCGCCGAGCTTGGGCAGGTCGCGTAGCGTCACGTTTACGGTGTTGGAGACGGTGTAGCCTGCAATGGTCGGGCCATCCTCGGAACTTGACGAGAACTTGCTGTTCTGGGGGCTCGCCGGCTGCACGCTGAAGCCCGAGGTCTGCAAGTCCTTGGCATCGATGCCGGCTGCCTTGAGTGCGGAGAGGACCTCACCGGTTGCCTTGGAATTGGCGGTCAGCACGTCGCGTGCCACCTTGCCCGCACTCTGCACGCCGATGCTGACATAGGCCAGGTCCGGCTTGGCGCCGACCGTCGCCTCCCCGTTGATGGCGACCACGCGCTTGAAATCCTCGGCTTGAGCGGCGCCAAGCGCTCCGGCCAGCAGCAGGGCGGCGAGGGCGGGGCGGGCGACGAAAGACGGTAGCATCGGTGAACTCCAGTGAAGAAAATTGCGGTCGGAACCTTGCAATCGAAGGCGGCGGGATGATGACGGGCTTGCGGCGGGCATCGCAATTGCGGATGCCGATTGAACCTGGGCGAGACTCTGCCTATAGATGCGGCGTCTGGCACAGCCGGGCCTGTAGCTCAATGGTTAGAGCCGGCCGCTCATAACGGTCTGGTTGGGGGTTCAAGTCCCTCCGGGCCCACCAGACCTCCACGCAGGAATTTGCTGGTCCCGTGGCTGCCAGTCAGCGCCGGTCGGTGGTGCCCCCGCTCGCCGTGGCCAGCGCGGGGCGCGGTTCGTGTCCGGCCTTGTTCAGCCATTGGGCGAACTCCTCCCAGGTCCTGTCCATCGCATAGCCTGGCAGGAAGGGCAGGGACAGGTGCCCGAAGAAGGGCGATAACTGGGCCTGCGCCTTTTCGCGGCCGGCCTTAGCGATCGCAGCGACGTAGAGAGCGGCGGCAAGGCCGGTGCGATCGGCGCCGGACGCGCAATGGATCAGCAACGGCTTCGGTGCCTGTGCCATCAGGGCGATGAGCTGCTCGGCTTGTTCCCGGCTTAGTTCTCGCTTGGCCGACATCCGGAAATCGATGTGATGAACGCCGAGTGCCTTCGCATCGGCCACCTCCCGGTCGTACCAGTCCTGGCCCGGATTGCTGCCGCGCAGATTGATGATGGCCCTGATGCCGTAGCGCTGGACGTTGATCGACATCGTGGCGCTGCCGAGCTGGGCAGAACGATAGACCTGTCCGCGAATCACCGTGCCGAAATTGCCCCAATAGAGCAGCACTCCGACATAGATCGTCACGGCTGAAATGCTCCAGAGCAGCGCCCTGGCAAACCATCTGCCGGCCCGGCTGCCTCCCTTCGCCCGTGCAAAAAGGAAGCGCGGAAGCAGGTAGCGCAGGGAGGATCCTGGGTTGTGCCGGACATGCTCCTTCAATCGATAGTAGGACAGCAGCAGCGCGAACAGGATCGACAGCGATGCAAGGGCGTTGGAGCGGTCGGTACTAATTTTCTCATAAATTGATGCCCAAAATGCCGTAATTATCATCAGAATTATTAGAATAAATGAGATAATATTGTCAAAATTTTTAAATATATCTTTGATTATCTCCCTTGTTGTCACAAAAAATGGCGACATTGTGTTCTTCCTGGGGGGCGAGTTGGAGAGATTTGTGTGCCAACTGAGCAGGGCATTGGATAAAAAATGCAGCCGGCAACAAATCTATACTGCTGATTATTATTGCAGGGACATTGCGCGCTTGTGTCGGTGGTGCACGCAAGGGGAGATGAGATCGCTCCGGACGGATGTCGGCCGACGCAAGGCCGAGCGCCGCAGGCCGGCATCCCGGATGGGAAGAGGTTCAACTGGGTTGTGGCGAGGAGGTGCCCTCCAATGCCTCAGGGCAGTCAGATCACGGCTTGGCGTAGGACAGGCCTTGCCCAGGCGCTGGTTGGCGCCTGGCCTCGGTCATAGCGGCTGACCCGTGCAAGGGCGCACAGCAATTGGACGGCAAACGCACCATGTCGACGCCGTGGTTGGCGACGTGATGCGCCAGCCGATCTTCCCGTCCTGGTGCTGAAATGTTCTTCGAAATCGTCCGGCTCGGCCTGATCCATGCCGCCGCCCTCATTGCCGTCGCGGCGCTGACCTGTCGCGACCAACTGGTCTTGCGCGCCCTCTTGGTCGTTTCGACCCTGCTCTACATCCTCTATTATCTGGTCGTGCCCGAGATCATGCTGTGGGATGCGCTGTTCTGGACGGCGGTCAATCTGGGCGTGAATCTGCTGATGATGGCCAGGCTGGTCTTTGCTCGCACCCAGTTTCGTCTCAGTGCCGAAGAGCGCCGGCTGTTCGCCGCCCTCGGCGGCCTGTCGCCGGGCGAGTTCCGCTCCTTGATGAAGATCGGTCATTGGCGACGCAGCGAGGGCAACCACACGCTCTTGCGCGAGGGGGAAACGGTCGAGAAGGTCTATTATGTGCTCGACGGCAGCTCCCATGTGATGAAGGCTGGGCGCAGCTTGGTTGTCGGGCCGCAGTCCTTTATCGGCGAGGCCGGCTTCCTGCGCCGCCAGCCCGCTTCGGCCACCGTGACGGTCGAACCGGGTGCCTGCTATGTCGAATGGCCGGTCGCAGCCCTCAACGCCCTGCGTGTGCGCCGCCCGCTGATCAAGGTCGCGCTCGACGGCCTGCTCGCTTCGGACATGGCGGCGAAGATGGCTGCGGCCTGATGCCCCTGCATGCTGCGCAAGATTGCCTCTTTCCGCCGCCCGCCGATATTGGTACGACAAATGGCGATCCGCTGGGTGAGGGCGATGCCCGGCGGACGCCCGGACCGCATCAGACACCATGCCACGCGCCTGGAACGCTTTGCGAATTGACGGACTCGGCAAGACCCGCAAAGACGCCTTGAACCAAGGAGTTGGAGCACAACGCGTTCATGGCTGAACGCGTGGCGCTCCGGCAGGAAACGAGACCGAAATGACTACCCTCCGCCGGGCCGGCATCGGGACCACAAGTGTCGGCATGGGCATCGCGCTCTATCTCATCGGCGTGTTCCTCTTCGCCTTGAACGATGCCCTCGGCAAATGGCTGGTCGCCGACTATTCCGTCGGTCAGTTGCTGCTGCTGCGCTCCGTCGGCGCCGCCATCGTCCTCGTGCCGATGGTCTGGCACCTGAAGGTCGATCTCTTCGATTTCGGCCAGTGGCGGCTCCAGGTCGTGCGGATCCTGTGCATGGCCGGCGATACCTTCTGCTTCTATTTCGCCACGCGCAGCATGCCGCTCGCCGATGTCATGACGTTCTACATGGCGGCACCCCTGATCATTACCGCCTTGTCGGTTCCGCTGCTCGGCGAAAGGGTTGAGCCGTTCCGTTGGGGCGCTGTGATCGTGGGCTTCATCGGCGTTCTGGTGGCGCTGCAGCCCTCGGCGGAACTGTTCTCCTCGGCCTCGCCCATTGCTCTCGTCGGCGCCATCATGTTTGGCTTGGCGGTTACCGTGACGCGACGCTTGCGGCGCACGCATTGGCTTTCCCTCGTGGTCTGGCAGTTTGCCGGTGCGGGTGTCATAGGCGCAGCGACGATACCGTTTGCCTGGGCCACGCCGGGCTGGTTCGATCTTGTCCTGATGTTCCTCGTCGGCATCGTTGCCATGGTCTGCTTCGTGTGCATCACGCGTGCCTTGGCCATGGCGCCGGCTGCGATGCTCGCTCCGTTCCAATATTCGGCCATGGTATGGGCGACGCTGATGGGCTGGATCGTCTGGCGCGATGTGCCGACACTGCCGATCCTCATCGGCAATTGCATCATCATCGGCAGCGGATTGTTCGTCTTCTATCGCGATCGCGCCACCGTGTCGGCGCCAGCCGAGTAATCAGGGGGCGGGGGGCACAGTAGAGCCGCGGAAGACGAGATCGACCGGCCAGATCTCCGCGGCGGCTGTGGGATCGGCGCCGTTGGCCAGGGCCATGGCGATCTCGGCGACGCGGACGCCGGCGGCATGGATGGAAGAGAAGGTGGTGGTGAGGGCCGGCGTCAGCGTTTCCGGCCTGATGGCGTCGAGGCCGTCGTCATGGGCGATCAGCGACAGATTCTTTCCGACGATCCGGCCCGTTTCCCGGGCGGCTCGCATGGCCCCCAGAGCGAGGAAGATCGACGAGCAGAGCAGGGCGGTCGGTGGGTCTGATAGCTCGAACAGGCCCCGCGCCATGCGATAGCCGTTCTCTTCCGTCATGCGGGCGCCGCCTTCGAGTTCCGGAGGGGCGGCGAGGCCCCGAGCTGTCAGCGCCCGGCGCCAGCCTTGCGAGCGATGCGTGGCGAAGGTGAAGCGCAGATTTTCGTTGAGCAGCCCGATCCGGCGATGGCCCAGATCGATCAGCAAGGTGGTGGCCTTGTGGAAGGCTCCCTCATTGTCGATGTCGAGATAGGGATAATTGAGGCCGGTCTGCGTGCGCCCATGCACGACCAGGGGCATGCCCAGCCGTTGCAGCATGGCGATGCGCGGATCGTCGATCGTGGGTGAGGACAGCAACAGGGCGTCCACCGAGCGCACGCGGGCGAGGCGCCGATAAGTGCCCGCCTCGTCGCCCTGGGCGGAAGAGACCAGCACGTCATTGTCGGATCGAGAGCACTGGGTGGCGACGCCGGCGAGAAAATCGGTGAAGATCGGATCGAGCAGCATGTTGCGCTCGGACGAGAACACGATGCCGATCGCTCCCGCACGGCCGGTGGCGAGTTTGCGGGCGCTGGCGTTGGGGCGGTATTGGAAGGTCTCGGCCGCCTCCAGCACACGCTTGCGGGTCGCCTCGCCAACTTCCGGAAAGCCGTTGAGCGCGCGGCTGACAGTCGTCTGGGATAGGCCCAGATGCTGTGACAGTTCCTTCAAGTTCACCGCAACGTTCCTTCCAGGCCTTCTCGTTTCTCTCGATGAACAGAGGCAAGCTCGTCATGCCAGGGATCGGGGAGAAACGCTCGTCGGGCACGGCAAATATCTCGCGATACTGCATGCCCTTCCTGGTAGTCTCCCGACCGCAAGCAGCGACCAGACTGCATTTGTTCATTAAAGCGCTTTGGACTAACGCTTTCTATTATTTTTTCTGAGTCAGCTTAATTCTTTTCCGTCAAATAGGTAGCGCAGCCGCCACATTTACCAGGAAATTCACAAGTTTCTCACTCAATCGCTCAAAAGGCATCAACGGCTCTGATTTTCAATCAAATTGTTTCAATGAAAGATGCTACTTTTGGGGGAACTGTTCCTGCGCCTTAGTTGTTACGCAGTTTTGCCACGAGGTCGCCTTGACAAAGGCAAACTTTTGTCGGAATTAGAATTCAAAGCGCTTTGAAGTAGATTATAGAAGCTCTGCTAAAAGGGACTTCGAACGAGGAAATGTCGGTTGCCTATGCTGACCTGCCATAGAGGAGGCAGCTATGGCGCATAAAAGGGAGGAAGACCGCATGTTCATGCGTTGGGCCTTGGCCGCGACTGCCTCTATCGCTCTCACGAGTTTTGCCAGCGCTACCGAGGTTGCGATTTCCTGCGGCGCAGTCGGCCAGGAGTTGGCGCTGTGCAAGAGCGGTGCGGAAGCCTGGGCCAAGAAGACCGGCAATACCGTCAAGATCGTCTCGACACCCAACGATACCAATGAAAGGCTGGCGCTCTATCAGCAACTGCTGTCGGCCGGCGCGAGCGACATCGACGTCTTCCAGATCGACGTGATCTGGCCCGGCATTCTCGCCAATCACTTCATCGATCTGGCGCCCTACACCAAGGGAGCCGAGAAGGAGCATTTCCCGGCGATCATCGACAACAACACCGTGGGCGGCAAGCTCGTCGCCATGCCGTGGTTCACCGATGCCGGCGTGCTCTATTATCGCAAGGATCTCCTGGAGAAGAACGGGCTGAAGCCGCCGACCACCTGGCAGGAAATGACAGAGGCCGCGGCCAAGGTCCAGGAAGGCGAGCGCAAGGGCGGCAACGACAAGTTCTGGGGCTTCGTGTTCCAGGGCAAGGCCTATGAGGGCCTGACCTGCGACGCGCTGGAGTGGATCGACTCCTTTGGCGGCGGCACCATCGTCGATGCCGAGGGCAAGATTACCATCAACAATCCCAAGGCGGCCGAGGCGGTGACGCTGGCTTCCTCCTGGATCGGCAAGATCTCGCCGGACGGCGTGCTCAATTACGGCGAGGAGGAAGCGCGCGGCGTGTTCCAGTCCGGCAATGCGGCCTTCATGCGCAACTGGCCCTATGCCTGGTCGCTGGGCAATGGCGCGGACAGCCCGGTCAAGGGCAAGATCGGCGTCGTCGCCCTGCCCAAGGGCGGTGCCGACGGCAAGAATACCGGCACGCTCGGCGGCTGGCAGCTCGCCGTCTCCAAATATTCCAAGAAGGCCGATCTTGCTGCCGACCTCGCCGTCTATCTGACCTCCAAGGAAGAGCAGAAGCGCCGCGCCATCGAGGGCAGCTACAACCCGACCATCGCCAGCCTCTATGAGGACCCGGACGTGCTCAAGGCCGTGCCCTTCTTCGGCGATTTGAAGGCGACCTTCACCAGCGCGGTGGCCCGTCCCTCCAAGATCACCGGCGCGAATTACAACGAAGTTTCGAACGCCTTCTGGAACGCGGTTGCCAGCGTGTTGTCCGGCAAGGCGAAGGCGGAACAGGCCCTTGAGGACCTTGACGGCGAACTCGCCAATATCAAGGGCTCGGGCTGGTAGGATCCTCCCCGACTGCGCCGCGAACCCCCCGGTTCGCGGCGCTCTTTCCGCCGTTCTCTCATCCTTCGCGACTTGATCGACCGAAGCCTGGTTCCTGATCCCGGGAGCAGAGCGCGTTCACGACCGGACGGCTGTTTGCTCGAGCTCCTTGTCTCCAAGCCAATCCGACGGATTGGCGAGAGCGTCTGTGCGATGCGGGGTGACTCGCTCAAGTCGCAAAGCGCTTCGGGGCCTCGCCGGCGGCCGGCCGCGTATGGATTTCCCGCATTGTGACTGGGGTGGCGGCTGAGATGCCGGCCAACTCTTCCTGCCTCCTTCTGGGAGTCCCCGATGGCAAGTCAATCAGAACTGACAAGGACCCGGGTTCGGTCGGCATGGCTGTTCCTGCTGCCCATGCTGGTGGTCCTGGCAATCGTCGCCGGATGGCCGCTTCTGCGTACCATCTGGTTTGGCTTTACCGATGCCAAGCTCTCCAATCCGGGCAATTACAAGCTCGTCGGCTTTTCGAACTATCTCGCCAATGTCGATGGGCGCTGGATCGGCCTGCTCGCCAACAAGGTCTGGTGGCTTTCGGTCTGGAACACCGTGTGGTTCTCGCTGGTCTCGGTCGCGCTGGAGACGGTGCTCGGCACCATCGTGGCGCTGGTGCTGAACGCCAATTTCAAGGGACGCGCCATCGTGCGTGCCGCCGTGCTGATTCCCTGGGCCATTCCCACCATCGTCTCGGCCAAGATGTGGCTATGGATGCTCAACGACCAGTTCGGCATCCTCAATCACATCCTGCTCAGCCTGCACATCATCTCCGAGCCGGTCGCCTGGACCGCCAATTCGCAGACTGCGATGTGGGCCGTGATCATGGTGGACGTCTGGAAGACGACGCCCTTCATGGCCCTCTTGATCCTGGCGGCGCTGCAGATGATGCCCTCCGATTGCTATGAGGCGGCCAAGGTCGACGGCATTCACCCCGTCAAGGTGTTCTTCAAGGTGACGCTGCCGCTGATCCGTCCGGCCCTGATGGTGGCGGTGGTCTTCCGCGCCCTCGATGCCCTGCGCATCTTCGACCTGATCTATGTGCTGACCTCGGGCAGCCGCGACACCATCTCGATGTCGGGCTTTGCCCGGCTGCAACTGGTCGATTTCGCCAAGACGGGCCTCGGTTCGGCGGCGGCGACGCTGCTGTTCCTGGTGATCGGCCTCATCACCGTGCTGGCCATGACCGTGGGCAAGGTGCGTGTTTCGGAGGACGGAACGAGATGAGCAAGATCCTCAAACCCATCGGGTTCTGGGCGCTGGTCGTCGTCATCGTCCTCTACGCCGTCTTCCCGTTCTACTACGCCATCCTGACCTCGATGCGGACGGGACAGGCGCTGTTTTCGACCTCGCTGCTGCCCGACAGCCTGGATTTTTCCAACTATGTCGGCGTGTTCGAGCAGCAGCCCTTCGCCTGGAACATCTGGAACTCGATCGTCGTCGCCGTCACGGTGGTGCTGATCTCGCTCTTTCTGGGCGTGACGGCCGCCTATGCGCTGGGGCGGGTGCATTTCAAGGGCAGGGGCCTCCTGCTGATGACTATCCTCGCCGTGTCGATGTTCCCGCAGGTGGCGGTGCTTTCGGGCATGTATGAGGTGGTGCGCGCCTTCGGCCTCTACAACACCATGCCGGCGCTGGTGCTCTCCAACCTGATACTGACGCTGCCCTTCACCGTCTGGGTGCTCACCACCTTCATGAAAGAGCTGCCGCGGGAACTGGAGGAGGCCGCCTTCGTCGACGGCGCCAGCCCCTGGACGGTGGTGCGCCGCGTCTTCATGCCGCTGATGTGGCCGGCCATGGTGACGACGGGCCTGCTCGCCTTCATCGCGGCCTGGAACGAATTCCTGTTCGCACTGACCTTCTCGCCCGACAACCGCACCGTACCGGTGGCGATCGCCTCGATGAGCGGCGCCAGCCAGCAGGAACTGCCCTGGGGCAACATCATGGCCGGATCGGTCATCGTGACGCTGCCCCTCATCGTTCTCGTCCTCATCTTCCAACGCAAGATCGTGGCGGGTCTCACCGCCGGCGCCGTGAAGGGTTAAGCAACATGGCCAGTGTCACACTCAAGAACATCCGCAAGGCCTTCGGCCGGATCGAAACCGTGCACGGCGTCAACCTGGACATCGAGGACAAGGATTTCGTGGTCTTCGTCGGCCCGTCGGGTTGCGGCAAGTCAACCTTGCTGCGCCTGATCGCAGGCCTCGAGGACATCACCTCCGGCGACCTCCTGATCGATGGGCAGCGTGTGAACGAGAAGACACCCAAGGATCGCGGCATCTCGATGGTGTTCCAGTCCTATGCGCTCTATCCGCACATGAACGTCTACCAGAACATGGCCTTCGGCCTGGAACTGGCGAAAACCGATACGCAGACCATCGACCAGAAGGTGCGCGAGGCGGCGAAGATCCTGGAACTGACGCCGCTGCTGGAGCGCTTGCCCAAGCAACTGTCCGGCGGCCAGCGCCAGCGCGTCGCCATCGGCCGCGCCATCGTGCGCAACCCCAAGGTCTTCCTGTTCGACGAGCCGCTCTCCAACCTCGATGCCGCGCTGCGCGTGCAGATGCGCATTTCCATCGCCAAGCTGCACAAGCAGATGGGCGCCACCATGGTCTACGTCACCCATGACCAGGTGGAGGCCATGACTCTGGCCGACAAGATCGTGGTGCTGAACGCCGGCAATGTCGAGCAGGTGGGCGCGCCGCTGGAGCTCTATCACAACCCGCATAATCTGTTCGTCGCCGGGTTCATCGGCTCGCCGCAGATGAATTTCATCGATACCGAAGTCCAGGCTGCCGACGCTTCCGGTGTGAAGGTCGCTTTGCCGGGCGGGGGCAGCGTGGTCGCCAAGGTCGACGGCAACGGCGTGCGCGCCGGCGACAAGGTGAAGCTCGGAATCCGGCCCGAACATCTGCAGGAGACGGGCGGGGAGGCCTCGTTCACCGGCGATGTCGAGGTGGTCGAGGAACTGGGCGAAAGCCACTTCCTCTATGTGCGCACGGCGGATGGCAGGCTGGTGACACTGCGTCACGCCGGGGACGCCCCGGTGGTTGCCGCGACCAAGGTGAATATCGGCGTGCCCGGCGATCTTTCCCATGTCTTCAAGGCGGATGGTTCGGCTCTGCGGCGACTGCCGGCCTGAACGGGGCCTGCATCGTCGCATTTGGCGAGGCACCTGGAAGGCTTTTCGTCACGGGGCGCCTGGGGTGCCACAAGGATTGGTTCCGGCGGTTTTCGCCGGGCCAAAAAATAGGTCCACAACCCGCTTCAATCGCCCCGTCGGATGTGGCAGAGATTTTTGTTAAAGCGCTTTGAATCGCCGTCCACGGCAAAGGAAATCCGAGATGACTATCCGCGCACTCGTCTGGAACGAGAACCGGCATGAGCAGACCAACGCCCTGGTGCGCCAGCTCTATCCCAAGGGCATCCATGGCGAGGTCGCGGCGGCACTCGAGGAGGCCGGTGGCATCAGTGTCGGCACGGCGACGCTCGACGAGCCCGAGCATGGCCTGACCGTCGAGAAGCTGAAGAATACCGACGTGCTCTTGTGGTGGGGCCACACCGCCCATGGCGAGGTCAAGGACGAGATCGTCCAGCGCGTGCAGGAGCGAGTCTGGGAGGGTATGGGCCTGATCGTGCTGCATTCGGGCCATTTCTCCAAGATCTTCAAGCAACTCATGGGCACGCCCTGCGCCCTGTCCTGGCGGGAGGCCGGCGAGGTCGAGCGGCTGTGGGTGCTCAACAAGAACCATCCGATCGCCGTAGGCCTGCCCGAATATTTCGAGATCGAGCACGAGGAGATGTATGGCGAGCCCTTTACCGTGCCCGAGCCGATGGAGACGCTGTTCATCTCCTGGTTCGAAGGTGGTGAAGTCTTCCGTTCTGGACTGACCTATCAGCGCGGTGCCGGCAAGATCTTCTATTTCCGCCCGGGCCACGAGGCCTATCCGACCTATCACAACGCCACCGTGCGCAAGGTGCTCGGCAACGCGGTGAAGTGGGCCTACAATCCGGCAACGGCTTGGAAGCGGGTCAACGAAGCCCCCAACACGCCGCATGACAAGGCGCCGGTCCCCCTGGAAGTGAAAGGGCCGCGACTCCACCAGGATGGCGAAGAGGGCTTCCGTTAGTCCTGGGATTGCAGGCGTCCCTTCCCGCATTGTCACTTTCCCGATCCTGAGTGGAGTCCGCCTGATCGAATCAAGGGTTCGATCAGGCGGAATCTTCAAGATCTCAAACACTTGCACGGTTTTTCGATGTTGCCCGCGAACGGACACATCGGGAAGTTCTGCTTAGCCAAAAGCAGGCTGGAAGCCTGCGATCCCAGGATCACCTCATGTCCAAGATCCGCATTCTCGTGCTCGGCACCGGCAATATGGCGGCCAACCACGCCCGGCACTTCCAGGCTTCTCCCGACGCCGAAGTGGTGGCGGGCGTCGACATCGACGAGGCAAGGGCCCGTCAGTTCAGCGACGAGCATGGCATTCCCCATTCCTTCGGCGATCTCGACGAGGCCATCGCCTGGGGCGGCTTCGATGCCGTCGCCAATGTCACGCCTGACAGGTTCCATCATCCCACCACGATGAAGCTGATCCTGGCCGGCAAGCATGTCCTGTGCGAGAAGCCGCTGGCCGAGACCTTCCCACAGGCCGATGAGATGGCGACGGCGGCCGAGGCCGCCGGTCTGATCGCCATGGTCAACCTGTCCTATCGTGACGTGCCGGCCCTGCAGGCGGCCCATGGCATCATCGCGCGCGGCGAGATCGGCGAGGTTCGCCATGTCGAGGCCTCCTATCGCCAGAGCTGGCTGGTGGGCAACCATTGGGGCGACTGGTCGACCGAGCCGCGCTGGCTCTGGCGCCTGTCCGAGGAGCATGGTTCGAAGGGCGTGCTGGGGGATGTCGGCATCCACATCCTGGATTTCGCCAGCTATGCGGTGAGCATGACGCCGGTCGCGCTTCAGGCGCAGCTCGCGACCTTCCACAAGGCGCCCGGCGACCGCATCGGCGACTATCCGCTCGATGCCAATGACAGCGCGGTGATGTCGGTGCGCTTCGAGAACGGGGCGCTGGGCGTGATCCACACCAGTCGTTTCATGACCGGCTATGCCAATACGCTCAAGCTCAGCGTGTTCGGCACCAAGGGCGCGATCGAGATCAATCACGGTCCCTATACGAGCCTGCGCATCTGCACCGGGGACGGGATCCACAGCCAGGCCTGGCGCGATCTGCATGCGGATCCAGTGAAGACCAACTACCAGCGCTTCATCGCGGCCGTTCAGAGCGGCGAGAATGCCGAACCCAGCTTCCGCCACGCCGCGAACCTCCAGCGCGTGATCGATCGCTGCTTCGACAAGGATATTGCGTCGGCCCCGCCGATCGCCTGATCATCCGGGATGATCAGGCGGCATCGAGCGCCTTCAGGAAGCGTGCGAACTCATCGCCCGCAATACCGACGACCTGGTTCGGGGCCGGGAAAGCGCCATTGGTGACGTCGGCATTGTATTCGGAAAAGGCCGCAATGCGTTCCTTCTGCAGGCGGTCATATTCGCCACGGAAATTGCGATAGACCTTGGCGTGACGGGGATAATGCCCGCCATGGGCGCCTAGAACGTCATCGGCGAACAGATATTGTGCGTCGCACCCTCCGCCGGCGCCCATGGAGATCATGAACAGGCTGGTGCGCCGGCTGATCGCGGTGGCGACCTCCACGGGCACCACTTCGATCTCCGCTGCGAAGGCGCCTGCCTCTTCGAGGGCCTTGGCCTGCTGCCAGACCTGCCAGGCGGTTTCGAACGTCTTGCCCACCGCCTTGAAGCCGCCCGTCCAGGTCCGATGCGAGGGGATCAGGCCGACATGGCTCACCACCGGGATGCCTTCTCGTCGCGAAGTCGCCGGATGGTGGCTAGGCTGGCGGCGCAATAGACGGCATCCGAACTCTGCTGCCGGGCGAGGAAGGCGGCCCGCAGGTAATCCTCTGCCGTGACGTAGTTGCCATATTCCAGCCCGGTCACTGCAAAGGTCGTCGGTGCCGCGTCGCGGAAAGCAGGCTCGGCGATCAGCGCGGGCGGAACCGAGAGCATGCCGATGCCGGCGCGTTCGGCGGCTTCCGCCTCCTCGAGCGTGGTGACTCTCAGTTTGGCGATCTGCTTCTTGCCGCGAAGGGCGAGCAGGTCGGCAACGGTCGGGCGAAGGCGAGCCATGACGGTCTCCAGGGTGCCCCGCGGCTCGATCGAGTCGTCGAGGCGCAAAGGTGGCTTAGGCTGAGAGAAGGGATTTGAGGCGGGTGTTGGGGTCTGCGAGCCTGCCCCTGTCCGGATGAGCGCGCTTGGCGATCAGCATTTCGCACAGCCGGATATCGCGGGCGATCGTATTGCCGGCGCCGATGCCACTGGCGGCGACTAGACGCCCGTCCTCGTCGAGATGGCAGAGGATGAACGATCCTTCTGCCCCGTCCCGGCGAATGGTGTGGCGCCCCTCGTCCACCAGTCCGGCGACCTGCAGGGAGAGGTCATACTGATCCGACCAGAACCAGGGAACGGCGTCGAAAGCGATGTCCTCCCCCAGCATGGCGCTTGCGGCGTGGGCACCCTGTTCCTGGGCATTACGCCAGGATTCCAGGCGCACCCGGCGTCCGCCATAGACGGGCAGGGGAAAGGAGCAGCAATCGCCGGCGGCGAAGATGGCTTCGTCGCTCGTGCGCAGCCTGGCATCGACGGCGATGCCATTGTCGACGGCAAGGCCTGCGGCCTCCGCCAACGCCGTGCTGGGCGATGCGCCGACGCCGAGAACGACGAGGTCTGCGAGCACCAGCTTGCCGCTGGTGAGGCGGACGGCGAGGCCATCGGGTTCCTCCTCGATGGCGGTGATGCCTTCGCCGCACAGCAGGGTACAGCCGGCGGCGCGATGGCGCTCCTGCACCACTTCCGCGATAGCGGCCGGCACCCCCCGGCTGAGCAGGCGCGGAAGGGCCTCGATGATGGTCACCGCCGCACCGCGCTGGCGAGCGCTCGCCGCGAGTTCCAATCCGATGAAGCCTCCGCCGATGATGGCGATCTCCGCGCCCGGGCGAAAGCGCTCCCTCAGATGCAGGGCATCCTCGAAGCGCCGCAGCGTCACGCATCCCGGCCGGTTCGCGCCGGGCAGTGGCAGCCGGCGTGGTGCCGCGCCGGTGGCCAGCAGCAGCTTGTCATAGGCAAGGGCATTGCCGTCATCGAGCCGCACCAGCCGCTGGTCCCGATCGATCGCCACCACGCTGCGCTTGGCCAGGTGGGTGATGGCCTCGGCCTCGAACCGCTCCTCCGCCACGATATAACGCGGGGAAGGACCGGCTTCGTCCAGCAGCGTCGCCTTCGACAGGGGCGGGCGCTCATAGGGGGCGTGGACCTCGTCCCCGATCAGGGTGATGGCGCCGGCCCAACCCTTTTCGCGAAGAGCGAAGGCGGCTCTGGCGCCTGCCTCGCCGGCGCCGACGATGACCATGCCCGGCTGCATCGGATCACCCCAGCTGGATCTGGACCTTGCCGTCGGCGAGCCGGACGGCATAGGTCTTCAAATTGATGCACACGGGAGCGCCCTTGGCCTCGCCGGTCTTGTAGTTGAAGCGGCCATTATGCTTGGGGCATTCGATGATGTCATCCATCACCAGGCCGTCGGCGAGGTGGATCTGCTCGTGGGTGCACAGCCCGTCGGTCGCGAAATATTCATCGTCCGGGCTGCGATAGAGTGCATAGGTGCGACCGGCATGATCGAAACGCAGGACGTCTTCCTGCTCGATGTCGTCGGCATCGCAGGCATCGATCCAGTTGCTCATTTTTTCCTCCCGATGTGGTTTTGCGTCTTGTGTCTGTCAGTGATGCTGGCCGGCAAAGCGGGCGCGCGGATCGTCGGGCATGACCACTTCGCCATGCAGATCGGGGCGATAGGGGCGGGCGCTCGCGGGCAGCATCCGGCGCACGAAATATTCAGGATCCTTCATCTGGCGGCGCAGGGCCGGGATGATCTCCCGATAGGCCTGGATCGTGCTGCGATAGGGCGTCGGTGTGTCGGCGAGCATGGCCTTATGCAGTTCCGGCAGTGCGTGATAGGGCACCATCGGGAACATATGGTGCTCGACATGATAGTTCATGTTCCAATACACGAAGCGGAAGAACGGGTTCATGTAGACGGTGCGGGAGTTCAGACGATGGTCGAGCACGTTCTCGGCCAGGCCCGCATGCTGTGTCAGCCCGAAATAGAGGGTCAGCCAGCCGCCATACATGGTGGGCAGGACGCCCACGAACATCATCGGCAGCCAGGACTGCAGCGCCAGCGAGAGGGCGATGGTGGCGGCGAGAATGGCAAGCCAGATGCGTGCGACCAGATAGACCTTGCTGCGTTCCATCTCCGGCACGAAGGTCTCTTCCTCCTCACTGAGCCGGCCGGTGGCATGCAGCACGAGACCCTTGAGGGCGGCCCAGGTCGAGGCGATCGCGAAGATATTGGAGATGAGGCGCAGGATTGCCGGCGGCCGCATTGCCGCGATCTCGGGGTCGCGGCCCACGATGATGGTATCGGTGTGATGGCGCGTGTGGCTCCAGCGCCAGATCGTCGGCTCGCGCATGATCATGAAGCAGGCGATGTGATAGACGACGTCGTTCATCCAGCGCGTACGGAAAGCAGTGCCGTGCCCGCATTCGTGCCAGCGCGAGTCCGAGGCCGAACCATAGAGAATGCCATAGAGCGCAAAGAACGGCAGGCACCACCAGCTTCCCCAGAGCAGCCCGGCGGCGAGGCCGCTGGCGAGCAACCCGGCCAGCCAAAGCGCGGTGTCTCGGATCGCCGGGCCGTCCTTGCGCTGCATGAGCTCCTTCATGCGCTTGCGGGGAATGTCGCAGCGATACCATTCGGCAGCGGCGAGGCCGCTCTCGACGGCGGCCTGGGCATCACGCCCGATCAGACTGTAGTCGCGCCGGGTCGGCCTCATCGCGAGCTCCCTATATCTAGAGCAAAACGCGTTCAAGTGTGAACGCCTATTTGCTCTAACTCTTTGTTTGGATGCGTCTTTGTGATTCCTGCTGACACCGTCAAATCGCAAAACGCTATGGCCTGGTTCCGATCAGGCCTCATCCTTGATCCGGATGCTATGTCGCACCGGTTCGGGGCTCAATGGGGCGTTGACAGTTTCTATCAAAACACGTCAAAACAACTATCATCATGATGTAATTCCATCAGAGCCACCATGGCCAGGCCGACGATCCAGGATGTCGCGAAGGAGGCGGGCGTCAGCCCCGCAACGGTCGACCGCGTTCTGAACGGCCGGCTTCCGGTTCGGCCGGAAACGGCCCGACGCGTAGCCGAGGCGGCCAAGACGCTTGGCTACTACGCCGCCGGGCTGATCCAGCAACGCCTCGATCGCGAAGTGCCGCATCTGCGCTTGGGTTTCCTGTTGCTCAAATCCGCGTCCCCTTTCTACAGCCTGCTGGCTCAATCCATTGCGGAGGCCGCAGCTTCGGCGCCCGGCTTCCGCATCTCCGCTGTGATCGAGCACCATGGCGATACCTCGCCGGCAGCCGTGGCCGAGCGGATGCATAGTCTCGGCGAGAGGTGCCAGGCTCTTGCTGTCGTATCCGTGGACCATCCCCTGATTACCGTGGCGGTGGCGGAACTGAAGGCCCGCAACGTGCCCGTCTTTGCGCTGCTGTCCGATTTTGCCGCCGAACACCGCGCCGGTTATGTCGGTCTCGACAACCGCAAGGCCGGGCGCACCGCGGGCTGGCTCATCGCCCGCACCGCTCGCCAGCCCGGCAAGATCGGCATCATTCTCGGCAGTCACCGTTTCCATGGCCATGAACTGCGCGAGATCGGGCTGCGCAGCTATTTCCGCGAACATGCCCCGGATTTCGAGGTGCTGGACAGCCGTGTCAATCTGGAAGAGTCGAGCATAGCCTATGAAGCGACTTTCGGGCTCATCAGGCGCTATCCGGACCTGGCCGGTCTCTATGTGGCCGGAGGCGGCATGGAGGGAGTGATAGCCGCCTTGCGGGAGGAAAAGGCGAAGGGGCTGGTGGCTGTCTGCCCGGAACTGACACCGGATTCGCGCCTTGCCTTGAGCGAAGAGGTGATTTCCTTCGTCATTGCGACACCGCTGCCGCAACTGCCCGTGGAGCTCGTCCGCGTCATGGCCCAGGCCTGCCTCGCCGGCAGCGTGGAAGGAACCGGACAGACCTTCCTGCCTTTCAATCTCTATCTTCCCGAAAATATCTGAGAAGGCCGGTGCTTGCTTGATCTTGCAAGGCGCGCGCTCGGGCCCGTTGGCGGCCGCGCGCGACTGAAATGCGCACTTGACAGCGCAGTGCAAAAATAGAATATTAATTCCAATTAAGTTCAAAAACGGTCCAATCATTCTATTTTTGATGATCGGTATCGGAGCACATGGCGCCGCAAACGGCGCCGGCGAGGTTGGAAATAGGGCGCTTGCGCCTGCAAGGAGTGTTTCATGACAAGCGGAGCCGAACCCTTCGCTCTCAACCATATGACCGCACCGAAGCTGCGGCCTGCCGAATTCTTCGCACTTGCCCGCAATCTGGGGATCGACAGGGTCGAGATCCGCAACGACCTCACCGGCAACGCCATCCTCGACGGAACGCCGGCAGCCTCGGTGAGGGAGGAGGCGCAGCGCGCCGGCGTCGAAATCCTGTCGATCAATGCCTTGCAGCGTTTCAACGATTGGGGCGCGGCACGCGCGTCGGAAGCCGAAGAACTCGCCGATTATGCGGCCGGTGCGGGCGCCAAGGCTCTCGTGCTGGTGCCGCGCAACGACGGCGAGGGGCGCGGCGATCACGAGCGCCTGCCCCGGTTGATCGAGGCGTTGCAGGCACTCGGGCCAATCCTGTCTCGGCGCGGGCTGACCGGCCTCGTCGAGCCCTTGGGTTTCGAGATCTGCTCCCTGCGCCTGAAGTCGGAAGCCGTTGCCGCCATCGATGCTGTCGATGGTGCGCGGACCTTCAAATTGGTGCATGATACCTTCCATCATCATCTCGCGGGCGAGGCGGCGTTGTTCCCGGACCGCACAGGGCTGGTTCATATCTCCGGCGTGGACGATGCGTCCGTGGCAGTGGGGGAGATGCGGGACAGCCATCGCGGTCTCGTGGGAGCGGATGATCGTCTGGGCAATGTCGCTCAGATCGAGGCGTTGCGCGCTGGCGGTTATGCCGGTGCGCTCTCCTTCGAGCCTTTCGCCGAAAGCATCCAGCAGATGGACGCCAAACAGGTCCAGGCTCGCCTTGCCGCGAGCATGGCGCTGATTGCGGCAGGCTTGGTTTCCTAGGGCAAAGCGCGTTCATCCGTGGACGCGCTTTTCCAGCTCTTTGTTTCTACGCGTCTTTGTGATTGCGGGCCATCCCGGCGAACCGCAAACGCTTGAACGATCGACCAATTCCCCGAAAGGGAATTATCCGGAAAATGACGGGTGCTGCCGGACATCCGACCCAGGGAGGAGACACGATGAAACGGACCCTTTTCGCGCTCGCCGCAACGGTCTTGCTGTGCGGCACGGCCTATGCCGAGAATATCGGCGTCAGCATGGCCAAGTTCGACGACAACTTCCTCACCGTGCTGCGCAATGGCATGACCGACTATGCCAAGACCAAGTCCGGCGTGAACCTTCAGATCGAGGACGGGCAGAACGACGTCAACAAGCAGCTCAGCCAGATCCAGAACTTCATCGCCCAGAAGGTCGACGCCATCATCGTCAACCCGGTCGACACCGATGCTACCCCGCAGATGACCAAGCTCGCCACCGATGCCGGCATCCCGCTCGTCTATGTCAATCGCATGCCCTCCGAAGAGAAGCTGCCCGAAAAGGTCGCCTTCGTCGGTTCGAACGAGGTTGATTCCGGTACGCTCGAAACCAAGGAGATCTGCAAGCTTCTCGGTGGCAAGGGCGATATCGTGGTGATCATGGGCGAATTGTCGAACCAGGCCGCCCGCCAGCGCACGCAGGACGTCGAGGACGTGATCGCCAAGGAGCCCTGCACGGGCATGAAGATCCTGCAGAAGCAGACGGCCAACTGGGACCGCACCCAGGCGATCGACCTGATGACCAACTGGCTGACCTCGGGCATCAAGCCGGCTGCCGTGATCTCCAACAATGACGAAATGGCGATCGGCGCCATCCAGGCGCTCAAGCAGGCCGGCCTTGCTGGCGGCAAGACCCTTGTCGGCGGCGTGGACGCCACGCAGGACGGCCTCGGCGCCATGAAGGATGGCGACCTGCAGGTCACCGTGTTCCAGAACGCCGCCGGCCAGGGCCAGGGTGCCGTCGATACGGCCCTGAAGCTTGCCAAGGGCGAGAAGGTCGACGCCATGGTCTGGGTGCCTTTCGAGCTGGTGACCCCGGCCAATATCGACAACTACCTCAAGAAGAACTGATCGGACTGCATAAGAGCCCTCCGGCTGAAGGGCCGGAGGCGCTCACGATCTTCTCGCCAGACGCGGCAATGTCCGGACCTCGGTTCCGGACCGATGAAACACGTCGCCAGCCCCGGCGCCGGCATGAGGGAGAACAAGGATGGCTGTAGTGCAATCGGCGGCGGCGAGCCGCGGTACCTCGGACTCTGCCTGTCTCATCGAGGTGGAGGGCGTACGCAAGGGCTTTCCCGGCGTGCTGGCGCTCGACAATGTTTCCTTCAAATTGCGTCCCGGCACGGTGCATGCCCTGATGGGCGAGAACGGCGCCGGCAAGTCGACACTGATGAAGATCATTGCCGGCGTCTATCAGCGCGACGGCGGCGTGATGAAGCTGCGCGGGCAGGAGGTGCAGTTCTCCGGGCCTCTCGATGCGCTCCAGCAAGGCGTCGCCATGATCCATCAGGAACTCAACCTGATGCAGTACATGACGGTGGCGGAGAACGTCTGGATCCGGCGCGAGCCTCTGACCCGGCTGGGTTTCGTCGACCATGGCGAGCTCAACCGCCGCACCGCCAAGCTGTTCGAGCAGCTCAAGATCAAGATCGACCCCACCGTGCCCGTCGGCTCGCTCTCGGTGGCCAACCGCCAGATGGTCGAGATCGCCAAGGCGATTTCCTACAATTCCGACGTGTTGATCATGGACGAGCCGACGTCGGCGCTGACCGAGACGGAAGTCGCGCATTTGTTCGAGATCATCCACGATCTCAAGGCCCAGGGTAAGGGCATCGTCTACATCACGCACAAGATGAACGAGCTCTTCGAGATCGCCGACGAAGTCTCGATCTTCCGCGATGGCAAATATATCGGCACGGACCTAGCCGCCAATCTCACGCGCGACGAGATCATCCGCCGCATGGTCGGCCGCGAGATCACCCAGATGTTCCCCAAGGAGACGGTGCCGATCGGTGACGTGGTCCTGTCCGTGAAGAACCTGACGCTGGATGGCGTCTTCCACGATGTCTCCTTCGACCTGCGTTCCGGCGAGATCCTTGGTTTCGCCGGGCTGGTCGGGGCAGGGCGCTCCAATGTGGCGGAGACCCTGTTCGGCGTGACGCCGGCCTCCTCCGGTACGATCGAGGTCTTCGGCAAGCCCGTCTCCATCTCCTCGCCTGCGGTCGCCATGCGCCAGGGCATGGCGTTTCTCACCGAGGACCGCAAGGATACGGGCTGCTTTCTCATCCTCGATATTCTCGAGAACATGCAGATGGCGGTGCTGACGCAGCGCTACGTCAAGGCCGGCTTCGTCGCCGCGGGCGAGGTGACGCCGGCCTGCACCGAGATGAGCGCGGCGCTGCGCGTCAAGACGCCGAACCTGCATGAGCGCATCGAGAACCTGTCGGGCGGCAACCAGCAGAAGGTGCTGATCGGCCGCTGGCTCCTGACCAAGCCGAAGATACTCATCCTCGACGAGCCGACGCGCGGCATCGATGTCGGCGCCAAGGCCGAAATCCACCGCCTCATCAGCAAGCTGGCGGGCGAGGGCGTGGCTGTGATCATGATCTCCTCGGAACTGCCCGAAGTGCTGGGCATGAGCGACCGCATCCTCGTCATGCATGCCGGCCATGCCACCGGCATCCTCGACCGCGCCGAGGCGGACCAGGTCAAGATCATGGAACTGGCCGCGCGCTGAGGCGCGAGGCCCTGGAATTGGAAGAACCCCGATACGATGCGCCGTGAGGCGCTTAGCGATAGAATTGGAGGATCCCATGTCCGCGAATGAGGCTGCCGGCAAATCGCCGCAGATATCCAGCGTCAAGCCGCATCGCCGGCTGCCGCAGGAACTGAGCATCCTGGCGGTTCTCGCCGTCATCGTGGCGATATTCGAGCTCATCGGCTGGCCGCTGAAGAGCCAGAGCTTCTTCTTCAATGCGGGGCGCCTGAGCATCATCTTCCTGCAGGTGGCTGTGATCGGCATCATCGCGGTGGGCGTGGCGCAGACCATCATCACCAGCGGCGTCGACCTGTCCTCCGGCTCCGTGGTGGGCGCCACCGCCATGATCGCCGCCTCGCTCGCGCAGGTGAGCACGGCGCGCTCCGTGGTCTATCCTCACCTCACCGACCTGCCTTTCATCATTCCCGTGCTGGCGGGCCTGGCGACGGGGCTGCTTGCCGGCGTCATCAACGGCGCGTTGATCGCCTACGCCAATGTGCCGCCCTTCATCGCCACGCTCGGCATGATGGTCTCGGCGCGCGGCTTCGCCACCTGGTACACCAATGGCCAGCCCGTCAGCACCTTCACGCCTTCCTTCCGCGTCATCGGCTCGCCCGTGGAACTCTTCGGCTTCTCCATCGACGTGCCGACGGTGATCTTCCTGGTGGTGGCGCTGATCTTCCATATCGCCATGTGCTACACGCGCTACGGCAAGTTCACCTATGCCATCGGCTCGAACATGCAGGCCGCCCGTGTTTCGGGCATCGACGTGAAGTGGCACCTGGTCAAGGTCTACGGCTTCGCCGGCCTGCTCTCGGGCCTGGCCGGTGTGGTGCAGATCGCCCGTGCCGGCTCGGGCCAGGCCGGCGCAGGCCTCGGCTATGAGCTGCAGGCCATCGCGGCGGTGGTGATCGGCGGCACCTCGCTCTCCGGCGGCGTGGGGCGCATCACCTCCACGGTGATCGGCCTCCTCATCCTCTCGGTGGTGACCTCAGGCTTCACCTTCCTCGGCGTTCCCGCCTCCCTGCAGCAGATCGTGCTCGGCGCCATCATCGTGGGTGCCGTGGTGATCGACCAGTATCGCCGGCGCCGGAAGGTCTGAGGCGAGGGGGACCGCGATCGAACGGCCCGTTCGCGAGGACGGGCCGGTGTCGTTTCCAGGCCTGTCGCCCTTGCAGAGGCATACACGATTGGTTGCAATCACGCGTGCCCTCGCGAACAGGCCCGTTGCCTCGCCGCCGACTTACTATATGTAGTCGATCCTTGTAGTGACTGCTGATGGCTTGTCCGTCTAGTGATTGTCGGGCAGGGGCAGCACAGAAGATCGAATGACACCATGGTCAATGCGGTACGAATGTTCCCCTGGCCAAGAAATGAGGGGTGAAGGGGTCAACTCTTCCGGCCGGTGCCGGCAGGAGGTTGAGCCTGGCGAGACTTGATGAGCAGCAACACCACCGTCTATCTCTTTCCGCATATCCTGAAATGCGCCGGCCTGAGCGTCAGGGACTATCTCCTGCACGATGTCCCGTCGCGCGGTTCCGCCGTGATCTATTCCAAGCCCGAGCAACGGCCTTGGCTCGATCCCGTGAACCGCGTGCCCCAAGCCGACCGCGACGAAATCCGCATCCTGTTCGGCCACAGATTGCCGCGCACGGCCGCCCGGGGGTTCGAGGGCCGCGTCATCCGGGAGGTCGGCCTGCTCCGGGAACCGGTGTCCTTCTATGTCTCGCTTTATAATTTCCTGCAGAAGACGCCCGAGAGACATCGGATCGTGGGCATGTCCTTTGAGCAATGGTACCCGACCAACAAGCACAACCGTATCAGCCGCTTTTATTTCAGGCATTATTTCGGCTTGTCCTCCCTGGGCATCCGCAAGATGAGCCAGCGCCAGAGGTTCGAGTTCCTGTCCAGGCAGTTCGAGACGTTCTGGTTCGTCGGCGATTATCGCAATTGCGATGCGGTGATGGAGCAGATGACCCAGGATATCGGCTGGAAGTTCGAGAAACTGCCCCATGAGAATGCCGCGCCCACCAATGCGCTGCGCAGCCAGGATATTGGCGAGGCACTGCGTCAGAAGATCCTGCAGGACAATGCGCTCGACCTGGCCCTCTACGAAACCTGGGCCGAGCGCAAATGGGGAGACAATCCAACGCTGGAACGTGGCCAGGGTCTGAACAATCGTTGGACCTGGCAATAGCCGCGACGGGGTAGGGGGGCAGCTCAGAGGGGGCGACCCGGGCGTTTCAAACTCTTGCCCTGATCCCGTGCTAAGCAGACGACAGGCTGGCGTCCGCGAGGCCTGCGAAGAGCAATCCTCGGCTTTTATCGGATTGTCGGTTAGGCCCGAGCGCATGGATCCGCCCATGGCCCACGCGCCCGGGCCGATGACCCCCAGAGCAAAGCGCGTTCAAGCGTGAACGCTTTTTTGCTCTAACTCTTTGATACGACGCGTTTTTGCGATTCTTGGTGATTCAACCAAATCGAAAAACGCTTTAACCAAACTTCGCTCCCCGATCAGAAGGGCAGAGTTCTTTCTGACCGGGGCTTTGTTGAACGCTTCCATGACGGAAATGCGCGGGAGTGGGGCGGTCCGGGATTCCGTCGCGTCGCGCGGGGCATGGGCCGAAAACGGGCCGGCGATGAGAGGATCGTGGGTGCGGATAGGCTATGGTCACAACTGCTTGTGTCGTGTGACCAGCTAGATTTGTTGCGATCGGGGCGGTGTGATCGTTTCGACGCTTGATTGGCTCGCAGCGGCCTTGGCTTGGCGAAAGGCCGACAGATCTGCCGGTGGCGAGCCGCCCGAGGTCGGGGCAGCATATCCTGGCGGGAGGCGGCAGATGAAATCGAACTCCGCATCGAGAAACGCCTGGCGCGCATCAATCACGTTCGCCGTGTCGCGTAAGTCCATATCAGTCCCCACCGTTATGCCTTCCGGCACAGTGTTCGCGGCATGGGGTTAATGTTCGGTTGTGGAGGCGCTCTTTGGCCCGCGCGACTATCAGGCTATTCGTTTCGACTGGAGCCTCGCCGTGACCCTGGAGAACGTCGCAGCGCGCAGATCCTTGCAGACTTTCACATCTGCGAGCGGATAGACCAAGCACGTAACAACGCGCGCTTTGGTGTCAAAGCGTTGATTTTTTCGACGATTTCGAAGAATTTGGAAATCAGCGGAAGGGCTGATGGTGCCTGAGGGCGGAATCGAACCACCGACACTGCGATTTTCAGTCGCATGCTCTACCAACTGAGCTACTCAGGCATCCGGCGAGTCAGCCGAGGCCGCCGCGAGACCGCGGGTGTATAGCCAGCGCCTCCGTGGTTGTCCAGCCCTCTTGCACGGAAAAAATAAGCCGGCTGCAAAAACACCGGTACGCATCCTGTTCCCACCGGTACAGATGGTAAAAACTCTCTGAATCATGATTGCCGCCGACCCAGGGCGCCCTTAATCTTGCGGGCTCGGTGGCCCGTTCCCTGTGCATATCGCGTGACCCGGGCGTGTCGTCAGTTATCGATTGGGTCCCATCCATAACTGACGACACGCCCGGGTCACGCCGACTCGCTAGCGTGGACAGGACCGCCGCAACAAGCCCGGGGGCGGGTAAGAGGACAGGCAACATGGTCAGGCAGGCAGCGCGCCAAGGCGTCTTCGTGCGGTTTTTCTCAGCATTCGTGCTCATGCTCGCCGTGCTGGGCTGGGTGGCCGCCGGCCCGGTGCAGGCGGCGCCGCTGTTCCAGGCCGACAGCTATTCCTATGCGGCCGACAGCTACAAGGACAGCATCGCCAAGCTCGCCAAGACCATGAAGAAGAGCGCGCCGCAGCTCCAGGAAGAGCTGAAGGCGGCCATCAGCTCCGACAATGCGCGCAACACCGCCGTGGTGGTGGAGCAGTTCATCGCCCTGTCCCCCAATGACGGTGCGATGTGGAAGCGCCTCGCCGATTTGCTGCTGGTGGCCGAGCCCTTCAACAGCCAGGACGGCTACGAACTGCCCTACAAGGCGCTTGGCGCCTCGATTCGCGCCTATCAGCTTGCCAAGACGCCGCAGGAACAGGCCGACGCGCTCAACGATGTCGCCCAGGCGCTGGTCAAGCGCGAGGATTGGCGGCCAGCCCTCAACGCCTATCGCGCCAGCCTCGATTTGGTCGACAATGCCGAGATTCGTGAAGCCTATGAGGACGTGCGCAAGGATCATGGCTTCCGTATCACCGATTATACGGTGGAGAGCGACGCGCCGCAGCCGCGCCTGTGCTTCCAGTTTTCCGATCCGTTGAGCAATGCGGTCGCCGACTACACGCCCTATTTCACCCAGGATCCTGGGCCCGTCTCGGCCGTCACGGTCGACGGCACCAAGCTCTGTGTCGAAGGCCTGAAGCATGGCGGGCGCTACAAGGTCACCGTGCGCCAGGGTCTGCCTTCTGCCGTGGACGAAAACCTGCTCAAGAACGCCGAGTATGAAATCTATGTGCGCGATCGCCTGCCATCCGTGCAGTTCGTCGGCAAGAGCTACGTCCTGCCGCGCACCGGCCAGAACGGCATCCCTCTGGTCTCGGTCAATTCCACCCAGGCCAAGCTCGCGCTCTACCGGGTCGGCGACCGCAGCCTGATCTCCGCCGTGATCGATTCCAATTTCCTCGACCAGATCTACGGCTCCCAGGCCAGCGAGATTGCCCGCACCAAGGGCAAGAAGGTCTGGGAAGGCACGATGGACCTTACCAGCACCCCGAATCAGGACGTCACCACCGCCTTTCCGGTCGACGAGGCGCTCGGCAAGATCGAGCCCGGCCTCTATGTGATGACGGCCCAGCCCGGGGAGGTGAAGGAGGACGAGGACAACCAGCTCGCCACGCAGTGGTTCGTCGTCTCCGATCTCGGCCTGTCGACACTGAAGGGCAAGGATGGCCTGCACGTCTTCCTGCGCTCCATCGCCTCCGCCGAGCCGCTTGCCAATGTCACGGTGCGCCTGCTTGCCCGCAACAACGAGATTCTCGGCTCGGTGAAGACGGATGCCGATGGCGCTGCCTTCTTCGATGCCGGCCTCACCAAGGGCAATGAGGGCCAGGAGCCGGCCCTCGTGGTCGCGTCCGACGAGAAGAGCGACTACGCCTTCATCGACCTTACCCAGCAGGCCTTCGACCTCACCGATCGCGGCGTTACCGGCCGCGACCCGCCGGGGCCGGCCGATGCCTTCGTCTATGTCGAGCGCGGCGTCTACCGCCGCGGCGAGACGGTGCATGCCGCCATCCTGCTGCGCGACGGCAATGCCAACGCGCTGGCCGAGGTGCCCGTCACCATGGTGGTGCAGCGTCCCGATGGCGTTGAATATTCCCGCACCGTGCTGAAGGACCAGGGCGCCGGCGGCCGCACCGCCGATATCGCCATCATTCCCTCCGCCGCCAGCGGAACCTGGCGTGTCGTCGCCTATACCGATCCCAAGGCGGCACCGGTCGGCGAGACCACCTTCCTGGTCGAGGACTACGTGCCCGATCGCATCGAGTTCGACCTCGCTACCTCGGGCACGCGCATCGACCGCACCAGCGGCGCCAACCTGAAGGTGGACGGCCGCTATCTCTTCGGCGCCCCGGCGGCTGGCCTCGACATCGAGGGTGACGTTTCCGTCTCCACCGACAGCCAGCCCTTCTCGCAGTGGAAGAACTACGCCTTTGGCCTGTCGGACGAGAATGTCGATACGGTGCAGAACACCGTCGACGATCTCGCCCAGACCGACGACAAGGGTCACGCCGAATTCACCGTGCCGCTGCCGCAACTGCCGACGACCACACGTCCGCTCAAGGCCAATTTCGTCATCCGCATGAAGGAAGGCGGGGGCCGTGGCGTGGTGCGCAGCGCCTCCCTGCCGATCGCCTCCACCGGCCCGATGCTGGCGCTGAAGCCAGGCTTCGCCGAGGGCACGGTGCCCGAGGGCCAGCAGGCCTTGTTCGACGCAATTGCCGTCGATCCCCAGGGCAATCAGGTGGCGGCCAAGGGCGCGACCTGGACGCTCAAGCGCCTGACCACGACCTATCAGTGGTACAAGAGCAACAATCGCTGGAACTATGAGGCTGTCACCACCGCCCGCAAGGTCGGCGGTGGCACGGTCGATCTCTTGGCCGACAAGCCCGCTCAGATCTCCGCGCAGGTGCAATGGGGCCAATACCGCCTCGAAATCTCGGCGGATGGGCTGGCTTCCTCCTCCAGCTCCTTCTATGCGGGCTATTACACCAGCGAGAAGGCCGATACGCCCGACATGCTGCCGGTCGCCCTCGACCAGACCAGCGTCAAGACCGGCGATACGCTGCAGGTGAAGATCGATGCCCGTTTCGCCGGCAAGGCCTCGGTGCAGGTGGTCGGCGAGAAGCTGCTGTCCTCCACCCTGATCGACGTGCCGGAAAAGGGGACGACCGTTCCCGTCACCGTCGGCAAGGATTGGGGCACGGGCGCCTATGTCGTGGTCACCCATTTCCGGCCGATGGATGTTGCAGCCAAACGCATGCCGACGCGCGCGATCGGCCTTGCCTGGTTCGGCATCGACCGCAATGAGCGCACGCTCAAGGTCACGCTCACGCCGACCGAGCTGATGAAGCCGCGCCAGCCTCTCAAGGTGCCGGTGAAGGTCGAGGGCCTTGCCGGAGAGAAGGCCTATGTCACCCTGGCAGCCGTCGATGTCGGCATCCTCAACCTCACGGGCTACAAGCCGCCGGAGCCCGAGACTTTCTATTACAGCCAGAAGCGCCTTTCGGCCGAACTGCACGATCTCTACGGCCAGCTGATCGACGGCATGGAAGGGGCGAAGGGACGGATCCGCACCGGGGGCGACGGCGGTGCCAATTTCAACAGCCCGCCGCCGACCCAGGCGCCCTTGGCCCTGTTCTCCGGCATGGTCGAGGTCGGTGCCGACGGCACGGCCGAGATCGGCTTCGACATTCCAGCCTTCAACGGTCTGGTGCGGGTGATGGCGGTGGCCTGGACGCCGACCAAGGTCGGCCATGCCTCGGCGGACGTCAAAGTGCGCGATCCGGTGGTGATCGCCGGCACCTTGCCGCGCTTCCTTGCCGTGGGCGATCAGTCGCGCTTCCGCCTCGATCTCGTCAACGCCGAGGCCGCACCGGGCGACTATACGCTCGCCGTCACTATGGAAGGGCCGATCGGTGCCCAGCCGTCAGCTCTCTATCAGACCGTGAAGATCGGGGCGGCTGGCTCGCGTACGCCGGTCAACATTCCCATCACCGCCAACGGTATCGGCACCGGCAAGCTGGTCGCCACCCTGGCCGGTCCCGGCAATGTCGCCATCGACCAGAGCTTCACGCTCGGCGTCCTGCCGGCCAATCCGCCGGTGACGCGCCGTACGATCCAGACCATCGCCGCCAATGGCGGCGGTATCACCGTCAATGCCGACCTCATCGCTGAAATGGTGCCCGGCACCGGCGCGGTCTCGCTTTCGGTGGGGCCGTTCAGCGCCCTCGACGTGCCCGGCCTGCTGCGCGATCTCGATCGCTATCCCTACGGCTGCTCGGAACAGCTCGTCAGCCGGGCGCTGCCCTTGCTCTATCTCAGCGAGCTCGGCGGCAATGCCATCGATCTCGACGGCACGGTGAAGGAGCGCCTGGGCGATACGGTACAGCGCCTGCTCGCACGCCAGGATTCCAATGGTGCCTTCGGCCTGTGGAACGCCGACAGCGGTGAATTGTGGCTGTCGGCCTATGTCACCGATTTCCTGCTGCGGGCTCGCGAGAAGGGCTTCGCCGTGCCGGAACTGGCGCTCAACCAAGCCGTCGACTATCTGCGCAACCGCGTCGGCAATGCGCCTGACGTGGAAGAGGGCAAGGGCGAGGACATCGCCTATGCCCTCTACACGCTGGCCCGGGCCGGCAGGGCGCCGGCGGGTGATCTGAAATATCTCGCCGATACCAAGATCGGCCAGTTCGGCAGTGCCATGGCGCGGGCCCAGATCGCCGCCGCCCTCGGCATGCTCGGCGACAAGCCGCGGGCCGGCGAGGCGTTCGGCTCGGCTGCCGAGGCGCTCCAGAAGGAGACCAGCGATACCAGCCTGGCCTATCGCAATTACGGTTCTCCGCTTCGCGACGCCGCGGCGGTGGTGGCGCTTGCAGGGGACAACAATGCCAGCCTGCCGGTGATCAGGACGGCGCTCAAGGTCATTACCGATGCGCGCTCCAAATCCCGCTATGCCTCGACCCAGGAGATGACCTGGATGGTACTCGCGGCCCGGAGCGTCGCGGACCAGGCCCGTTCCCTCAAGCTGATCGCCGATGGCTCGGAGCAGCAGGGTGCCTTCTACAAGGTCTATCGCGGCGAGGCGCTCAAGGCCCCGCATTCGGTCTCGAACCCCGGCGCTTCGGCCCTGCAGGCCGTGGTTGCGGTTTCCGGTTCGCCCGTCGTACCCGAGCCCGCTGCCAACAACGGCATGAACCTGACGCGGAGCTATTTCTCGCTCGACGGCAAGGCCGTGGATCCCACCGAGGTGAAGCAGAACACCCGACTGGTGGTGGTGGTGAGCGCCAGCCGCAGCGGCGACAACCAGACCGGCAACTTCCTGCTCGTCGACCGGCTTCCGGCCGGCTTCGAGATCGAGAATCCGAACCTGGTCGTCACCGGCGAGACCGGCAGCATGTCCTGGCTCAAGGATCTCACCGAGGTCACCCATTCGGAGTTCCGAGACGACCGCTTCGTCGCCGCGTTCACCGACCAGGCCGCGAAGGTTGCCTATGTCGTGCGCGCGGTGGCGCCTGGCCGCTACATCATGCCCGGTACCACGGTGGAGGACATGTACCAGCCCGAGCGCAACGCCACGCTTGCCACCGGCACGCTGACGGTGACCGAAAAATGAGGAGAAGGCCGCGCTATACCCTCCCCTGGAGGGGGAGGCTCGGCCTGAAGGGCCGCGGTGGGGTGATCCTCACCTCGAAACACATTGTATCGTTCGCTGTCGCTCTCCACTGGGAAGCTGGCATTGTCACCCCACCCCGACGCTTTGCGTCGACCCTCCCCCTCCAGGGGAGGGTGAAACCAGCGCTGCGCCCATGACCGCCCGGCGCGTCCATATCCTTTGCGCGCTTCTGTTCACGGCCATTGTCGCCGTGAACGCCGGCGGCTTTGCGCTGTCGGAAGCTGTCAGGCGCCTCGGGCCGGTGCCCCTGGGCGAGAACGTGACCTATTCTCCGCTGGTGGTGGACCGCGACGGCAAGCTGCTGCGACCCTTCACCACGGCGGACGGCTATTGGCGCCTGCCGGCCAAGCCGGAGGAGGTCGACCGGCGCTTCCTGTCGATGCTGGTCGCCTATGAGGACAAGCGCTTCTATTCCCATCACGGCATCGATCCGGTGGCGATGGCCCGGGCTGCCTGGCAGATGCTGAGCCGAGGGCGGATCGTCTCCGGCGGTTCGACCCTGACCATGCAGGTCGCGCGACTGCTCGAGCCGCGGCCGGATCGTACCTTTGCCGACAAGGCGGCGGAGATGATCCGCGCCGTCCAGATCGAGAACCGGCTGAGTAAGGAGCAGATCCTCGGCCTCTATCTGGCTTTGGCACCCTATGGCGGCAATCTGGAAGGAACACGGGCCGCATCGCTCGCTTATTTCGGCAAGGAGCCCAAGCGCCTTTCGACGGCAGAGGCGGCGATGCTGGTGGCCCTGCCGCAGGCCCCTGAATCGCGCCGCCCGGACCGGGCTCCGGCCGCAGCCAAGGCGGCCCGAAACCGGGTCTTGCGGCTTCTCGCCGGCAAGGGCGCACTCCATCCCGATCAGGCCGAGGCCGCGACGCTGGAGGCGGCACCGCAGGGGCGCAAGCCCTTCCCGATCCTGGCGGCCCATGTCGCCGAACGGCTGGTGCGGCAGGAACTGGTGCTTCAGGCCCAGGCCGGCAGGAACGAGCCCAATCCGGTGGTGACCACCACGATTGCCCGCTTCCTGCAGGAGCAGCTCGAGAACCTGGCGCGCGAGCGTGCGACCGCCTTGGGCGGCGGCGTCTCGGTTGCCATCGTCGCCGTCGACAATGCCAGCGGTGAGGTGAGGGCGCATGTCGGCGGCGTCGGCTATTTCGACAAGGCGCGGGCAGGCCAGATGGATCTTGCCGAATCCTCGCGCTCACCCGGGTCCACCCTCAAGCCGTTCATCTATGGTCTTGCCTTCGAGGATGGCCTCGCCCATCCCGAGACGCTGGTGGATGATCGTCCCGCGCGCTTCGGGGTCTACAAGCCCGAGAATTTCGACGATGCCTTTCAGGGCACCGTCACCATGCGCCGTGCCTTACAGCAGTCGCTCAACGTACCGGCGGTGATGCTGCTCAATTCCATCGGGCCGAACCGGCTGATCGCCCGCATGAAGAATGCCGGTGCCGAGCCGTCTTTGCCGCCCGACGCCGTGCCGGGCCTAGCCGTTGGTCTCGGCGGCGCCGGAGTGAAACTCACCGATCTTGCCACGCTCTATCTGGCACTGGCCCGGGACGGGGAGGCACTGCCGCTGATCTGGCGACCGCAGGACCGCGCCCTTGGTGCGCAGCCCCATCGCCTCTTCGAGAAGGCCGCGGCCTGGCAGGTCGGAAATGTCCTGATCGGCGCGCCGCCGCCGGAGAACGCGGTGGGTGGCAAGATCGCCTACAAGACCGGCACGTCCTACGGCTATCGCGATGCCTGGGCGGTCGGGTTCGACGGTGCCAACACGGTCGCCGTCTGGGTCGGGCGGCCCGATGGCGCGCCCGTCTCGGATCTGGTCGGGCGCAAGGCCGCTGCTCCCATCCTGTTCGATGCCTTTCAGCGCATCGGTGAGAAGCGGGTGCCGCTCAAGCCGCCGCCGTCGGGCGTGGTGTTTGCGCGGACCTCGGAATTGCCGCCAGCCTTGCAGCGCTTCCGTCCCGGCGCCTTACCCGAAATTGCCGCCGCCGGTTCGGGCGATGCCCCTCTGGTGATTTCCTTTCCGCCCGATGGCGCACGGGTCGAGGTTTCCGGGGGAGAGCCGGATGCCGCGCTGGCTCTCAAGGCGATGGGGGGGGCGCCGCCGTTCACCTGGCTCGCCGACGGCCTGCCCATCGTGATCGGCGAAGAACGCCGGGAGGCCGTTTGGGACAAGCCAGGCAAAGGCTTTGCGCGGCTCTCGGTGATCGACGCCAGGGGGCATACGGCCAGTGTGCAGATCAGGTTGGATTGACGTCCGCTTTTCGTAAGGGACCGATGACCTAGGACAAGATTTTTCACCCGGAACCATAATATTCCTGTCAAGAAGCAAGCCTAGCCTCGGGCGCAGCACATTCCAACCATTGGCAGAAAACCATTTTCCGGGAGAGGCATCGTGCAGGCAGGGCGTTACGTGATCAAGCAAGGCGATACCTTGTGGGGAATCGCCGGCCGTTACTATGGCAATCCGGTGCGCTGGCCGGAGATCTATGCCTACAACAATGGGCCGGCCATCGTCGCCAAGACCGGACACGGCATCGTCAATCCCGATCTCATCAAAGCTGGAGCGGTGATCTACCTGCCGAAGCAGCATCGTCGCGTGGTTCTGCGCGGTACGTCGACAGGCCCGGCTCCGACGGCGAAGCCACAACCCGCCAATCCGCCCGCACCCAGCTCACCCACGCCCGCCCCCACTCCGACAAGGGGCGGCACGACTCCGTCCCATTCCCATACGCGCACTCAGCCCGATGCTGGCAGCAACCCGGCGGCCAGGACGCCGGCGAACAATTTCGGTTTCGGCTATCAGCTCGACGACCTGCCGATCATCGAGATCAAGGGCAATGGCTTCTCGGCCAAGGTCAAGCTGAAGGGGGCGATCTTCCTGCAGCCGACCGACAAGGTGCCGCTTCTCGTCTACAGCAATAAGGGGCTCGAGTCGCAGGCGCGCCAGCAGACCTCGACCGTGCTCGGCGAACTGGTGTCCGGCGGCAAGTTGAGCTGGGACCGCAAGTCCAACAGCGTCACCTATGAATGCCAGCTCACCTTGCGCGCGAATGCCCATTCGCCGGGCGCCCAGTTCTCTGCGGGCATATCGAGCGCGGGCGAACCGGTGCTCAAGGCCACCCTGACCTATCCGCGTATGACCGGGCGAATCCGCGACTACGTCTATGTCGCCAGCGAGTTCAAGGTCGAGATCGAGCTGAAGCCGGACCAGCATTTGCGCCCGCCGCTGCCCGAGCCGGTACTGGCGCCGAGCTATCGTCCGGTTCCCGATGCAACGCGGGTGTGGCGCCCCCAGCCGGTGCACACCGACCGGAAGCCTGCACCTACTCCGGAATCCTCGTCGGGCATCCATTGGGGCAAGGCGACGGTTGCCATCGTCGGCGCGGTGGTCATCGTCGGGCTGACCCTGCTCGAGGACGCGGCCACCGCGGGAGGCGGTGTGGCCGATGATCCGGCGAGCTTCGCCGCCGCGGGCGCCTTGCTGCGTTGGGGCTTGCGCCGGGCGGCCGTGCAGGCGGCGCCGAGACTGGCACCGGCGCTGGCCTATTGAGTCCAAGCCGACTTCCGGCTTTTCGAGCACGAAATCTGTTCTTCCATGCGGTTTCAGGACCTACCGGGCCGGGCAGCCATGCTGACCGGCCTTTTCTCGTCGCCGATGCGTCAATCGAGATTGCGTGTTAGACAGAGGCCGAGTCAGGCAAGAACGACGTTCCTCCTTTGCGTGGCGGCGATGTGAACGTGCCTTTGCGATCCCGCCCATTCGAGCAAGGCGGGTACAGGCGGAAAGGCTGCTTTGCCTGGTGTTTTTGTAATGCCGTGCCCTTGCGTCTCCTGGTCAGTCCACTGAGCCGCAGGGCGCCTTTGCCTGAAAATGTCTGGTGCCGCATGTCTTCTTCCTTCTCTCCCGACCAGAATGCCGGCCGCTCCGAACCGGCAGAAAGCGCGGAGGTCGAGCGGCTGATCGATCATCTGCAACGCAAGGGACGCCTGGAAACAGAAAGCCCGACCGCGCTCTATCGACGCCTGCAGGAGGCCCTGCGGAGCGCCATCTCGGAGGGAATCGTTCCGGCGGGCGCCATGATCCCGGGCGAACGTGAACTGGCCCAGCGCCTCGATCTGTCGCGCGTGACCGTGCGTAATGCCATCAAGGGGCTGGTCGAGGAGCGGTTGCTGGTTCAGCGTCACGGGGCGCGGACCAGCGTAGCGCTGCGCCTGGAAAAGCCGATGACGGTGTTTACCAGCTTCTCCGAAGATATGGAGGCGCGCGGCCGCGTGCCCGGCACAACCTGGCTGCGC
This sequence comes from Labrys sp. E2SS-1L, assembly GCF_057073705.1. Lineage (NCBI taxonomy): Bacteria > Pseudomonadati > Pseudomonadota > Alphaproteobacteria > Hyphomicrobiales > Xanthobacteraceae > Labrys > Labrys sp. E2SS-1L. The sequence goes on from NZ_CP172712.1 coordinate 2,959,754, forward strand.
CGCGAGGTCGGTGTGGCCGACACGACCGAAGCCATGGCCCTGGGGCTCTCGCCGGGGGCAGGGGTGTGCCGCCTGCACCGGCTCCGGCTGGCGGATCGCGTCCCGATAGCGATCGAATATTCGGTCTTGCCGGCAGAGTTCCTGCCGAACCCGGATCTGATCGAGGGGTCGCTCTATGTGACGCTCGAGCGGCGCGGCTGCCAGCCGGTGCGCGCGCTCCAGCGGGTCAGGGCCGATGTGGCGACCGCCCACGAGGCGCGCCTGCTCGAGATCGAGACGGGAGCGCCCATTCTCGAAATGGAGCGTCGCTGCTCGCTTGAAAACGGGCGGGTGGTCGAACTGACCCGCAGCCGTTATCGCGGCGATGCCTATGATTTCATGGTCGAACTGGCTCGTCGCGGCAGCTGATCCATAAACGCCCTCGCAACTGGTATTAAACAGGTTGCATTCTGGTCCTATTGATGTCAGGCTTCCTCATCAGCAAGCGAGGAGCATTGGGTGGCATCCGCAGTTGAACGAGCGCTCGACGGATTGATCGTGTCCTGCCAGCCGGTGATCGGCGGCGCCATGGACCGGACCGAGATCGTCGTCGGCTTCGCACTGGCCGCCGTGGCGGGTGGCGCCGCGGCCTTGCGCATCGAAGGGCTGGCCAATGTCCGGGCCGTGCGGGCGGCGACGTCGCTGCCGGTCATCGGCCTGATCAAACGGGCCGAGGCAGACACACCCGTGTTCATCACGCCTCTACTGACGGACGTCACGGACCTGGCGGAAGCCGGTGCCGACATCATCGCATTCGATGCCACGCAGCGCTCGCGCCCCGTCCCTGTGCCGGCGATGATCGCCGCCATCCATGCCGCCGGACGTCAATCCATGGCCGATTGCGCCGGCTTGGCGGATGCCACCGCGGCTGTGGAAGCAGGGGCATCCGTGATCGGCACCACCCTGTCCGGCTATGTCGGCGGGCCGGTGCCGGAGGAGCCGGATATCGATCTCGTGCGCCAGGCCGCGGCGCTCGGCAGGCCGGTTTTCGCCGAGGGGCGCTATCGCACGCTGGCCCAGGTGCAGGCTGCGCGTCAGGCCGGCGCCGATGCCGTGGTGGTCGGGTCCGCCATCACGCGCCCCGAGCATATCACGAGTTGGTTCGTCGAGGCGGTCAAGTCGCCCTCCGCCCCATCCTCCTAGGAACGCCCATGCAGCGACGGCTTGTCCTTGCGATCGACATCGGCGGCACCAAGACGCTCTCGGCCTTGGTCGACGGTAACAGGGTCCTGGCGCAGCGCCGTGTCGAAACCGCCCGCGAAAGTGGTCCGCAAGCCTGGCTCGATGCCGTCGTCGCGAGCATCGCCGATTGGCGCGGACGCTTTGCCGCGGCCGGCATCGCCGTCACCGGTCGGATTGCAGGCGGCCGCTGGTCGGCGCTGAACCCGGCCATCCTGCCGGTGCCGGATGGTTATCCTCTCGTGGAGGTTCTCATTGAGCGCCTGGGCGTGCCCGTCACCGCGGTCAACGATGCCCAGGCCGCCGCCTGGGGCGAATATCGCTTCGGTGCCGGGCAGGGCGCCGACATGGTGTTCATGACGGTATCGACGGGCGTCGGCGGTGGCCTTGTCCTGGGCGGGCGCCTGCTGACCGGCCGCAACGGCCTGGCCGGGCATGTCGGCCAGATCCTGACCGATCTCATGGCAGGCGAGCAGCGATTGGAGGATGTCGCCGCCGGCTCTGCCCTGGCGCGATTGGCGGGCGGCAGCGGGCAGTGGCCCGACCCGCCGGCCCTGCTGGCGGCTGCGCGGGCCGGCGATGCTCGCGCCGAATCCCTGATCGACGGCGCGATGCTCCCGTTGGTTCGTGCCGCGCGCTCCCTGCAGATGCTGGTCGATCCGGATTGCTTCATCATCGGCGGCGGTCTCGGCCTGGCCGAAGGTTTCCTTGACCGGCTGCACAGCCACGCCGCGGCGCTCCCTTCCCAATACCGTCCCGAATTCCGCGCTGCCGCGCTCGGCGCCGAAGCGGGACTGATCGGCGTGGCCGATCTCGTCGACCCATAACCAGAAAGCGCACCGGAGGTGGATCATGTTTGAGCTGAAACGAGGCCGAAGGAACAGATGCAGGGCGCTGCTGGCCGGTCTGGCGCTGGTGCTGGCGGGCAGCACCAGCGCCCTGGCCGAGGTCACCGTCCTCGGCTGGCCGGGCGGGCCGGAGGAGACGGCCCTGCGGGCGACCGCCAAGGCCTACAACGAACGCTCCGGCCTTGCCGAGGCTGACAAGGTCAAGCTGATCTTCTTCAACCGCGAAGGGTTCTGGGACAAGCTGCAGGCGGACCTCGCCGCCGGCTCGACCGAATTCGATCTCAACCTGGTCGCCACCTATTCGCTCGGCAAATATGCGCCCTTCATGCAGCCGGTGGACCTGCCCGCCGACAGCGCCAAGGTCTTCGGCGAGAAGGTGCTGAAGACCATGCAGTTCGACGGCAAGCAATATGGGGTGCCGACGGACCTGTCCTTGCATTTCATGTATGTGCGCAAGGACTTGATGGAAAAGCTCCTGGCCGATGACGGCTGGAAGAAGACCTATGGCGAGATCGCCCAGAAATATCTCGGCAAGCCGCTGCAGCCGGTGAAGCCGGAGGAGTGGACCTGGGACGACTATGCAGCCACGGCCCTGTTTTTCACCAAGAGCATCAATCGGGCCAGCCCGACGCGCTACGGCACCGTGCTGCAGATGAAGAACCTTCTGTTCAACATGATGGTGTTCCAGACCATGGCGCGCTCCTACGGCGCCGATTGGCAGGACGCCACAGGCAAGATCACGGTGGACTCGCCCGCCTACCGCACCAGCCTGGAGCTCTACAAGAAGCTCTACGATGCTGGCGCCAGCCCCAAGGATTCGCTGTCCTACGAATATGCCGAGGCCAATGCCGCCTTCGGCGCCGGGCAGGTCGCCACCATGCTGCAATGGAACGCTGCCGCGGCTGATCTCGACAATCCGGCCAAGAATGCCGTGGTGGCGGGCAAGATCGACGCGCTGGCTCCACCCAAGGGACCCGAGGGACGCACCACCCATATTCACGGCCTCGGCTTCGGCCTCAACAAGGCTTCGACCCATAAGGAGGGAGCCGTCAAGTTCCTGAACTGGCTCGCGGGAGCCGAGGCGATGAAGATCTATGCCGAGGCGGGCGGTTCGCCGGCACTCGACAACAGTCTCACTGCTGCGCTGCCGAAACGGCCGGATCTCGCCAAGATCGGCGACTTCGCCGGGCAATATGGTTTCGTGATGACGGGCGGCACTTCGGCCGGCGCCCTGCAGGTCTATGAGACCCAGGCCAAGAACTTCACCGGCTATTGGGCGGGACAGGTCGACCTTGATACGGTACTGAAGGAAACGGCCGCCAAGATGCAGGAATTGTTGAAGAAATAGGCAATTGTCCTGCCGCTGGTAAATACTCACCTCCTGCCACCAAGATCGCACCGCCCCTCACCTTACCTCTCCCCGTAGAAACGGGGCGAGGGGACTTCGATGGCGCGTTCCATCGTGCAGCGATCTTATCTCGCCCAACCGCTGGGCGAGATGGGAGGTTCGGGGACCGATCGCGACGCCTGCGCTCCCTCGCCCCGTTTCTACGGGGAGAGGTAAGGTGAGGGGCGGTGCGACCTTGGTGATAGAGGTGTGCACCTATGTGGCGGGCTTTTGTCGATATTCTCGAGACTTGCTATCATCTGCCGGAGACAGCCTGATGGCGCTCGCCAAGAGCAAGACACCCTATCTGCTCATCGCTCCGATCACCGGATTCCTGATCTTTCTGGTGGCGCTGCCGCTATGCATCGACATCATCTATGCGCTCTCGAAAGTGACCTTCGAGACCTTGCGCAGCCCGAGCCTGCAGGGCTTTGGCAATTTCCTCACGGTGCTCCAGGACGGTGCATTCTGGAAGGCCATGGGCTTTTCCCTGAAATTTGCCCTGGCCGCCTCGATTGCCCAGATCCTGCTCGGCCTGTTCCTCGCTATCTTTCTCAGCCCGCTCTTGGCCAAGCGCCCCTGGCTGATGGCCGTCCTGATGCTGCCGATGATGTTGGCCCCGGCCCTGGTCGGCCTGATGTATCGCCTGGTGCTGCAGGAATTCGTCGGCGTGATCCCCTATTATTTCCTGTTGTTCACCGGTGACAGCCCGGCTTTCCTCAGCCCGGACAATGCCTTCGCCACGCTGGTGACCATCGAGGTGCTGCAGTGGACGCCCTTTGCCCTGCTGATCCTCTATTCGGCCTATCAGGCAATCCCCATCGAGATCAGGGAGGCGGCGGCCATCGACGGTGCGGGCTATTTCCGACGGCTGCGCTGGATCGATCTGCCCTATATGGCGCCGACCATCGCCATCACCTTCTTCTTCCGCTTCATCGACAGCTTCCGGGTCTTCGACAATGTCTATGTCCTCACCGGCAGCGGGTCCGGCGGCAGCACCACCACTATCAGCATCTACATCTACGAAGCCTTCTTCCGTGGCAGCAATATCGGGGTTGCCGTGGCAGCATCCCTGATCCTGCTGATCATGTCCTACGTCGTGGTGGCGGGATTGATGAAGCTGGCGGAGCGCCGCGCATGACACGGTTTCTCACCCTGCTGCGCTGGATCGTCTTTCTTCTCGCGGCCTTCGCGCTGAACTTTCCGCTGATCGCCACCCTGGTCGCGGCCTTCAAGAGCGAAGCGGAGATTGCCGAGAATCCGTCCTTGCTGATCGAGGCACCGACCTTGGCGAATTTCACCAAGGTGTTCGAGATATCCGATCGCTTCGATATCGCGCACTATCTGCTCAACAGCCTGATTGCCGCCTCACTGGGCTCGCTTTTTGCGATTCTGCTCAGTTTTCCGGCAGCCTATGCCATCGTACGCCATGGCATCGGCCAGCGCTGGCTGCTGCCCGGCGTGACCAATCTGCGCGCCATTCCGCTGATCATCTTCTCCATCCCGATCTATCTGATCTATCAGCGCCTGGCCTTGCTCGACACCCGCTTCGGGCTCGCCCTGATCCTGTGTCTCGTCAATTTGCCTTTGGTGCTGGTGCTGGTCGCCAATGCCGTCAGGGACCTGCCGATCGAGATCGAGGAAGCCGCGCTGGTCGATGGTGCCAGCACCTTCTATGTGCTGTGGCGAGTGGTGCTGCCCTTGACCGCCCCGGCCATCGCCTCCTCGCTGATCCTCGCCTTCATCTATGCCTGGAACGAATTCCTGTTCGGCCTGATGCTGACGACGCAGAGCGCCGTACCGATCACCGTCGGGGCTTCGTTCTTCTTCGCCGCGAGCGGTGGCGGGGTGCAATGGGGCACGGCGGCGGCGGTAATGATCCTCTCCGTGCTGCCGCCCTTGCTGCTCAGCCTGCTGGCCTATCGCTATATCGGACGCTCGCTGACGGCCGGTGCGGTCAAGGGCTAAACCGGGCGCTGGCTGTTCTTGCGCAGGATCTCCAGGGCTTCCATGCGAGCCTTGGAGAGGTCCCACAGCGTCTTGGTGGCGGCGGCCATCAGGGCCTCGATGATCGCCAGGATCGCCGCGTTCGAGTCCCAGTTCGACGGCACCCCCGTGCGCGCCGAAATGACATGGCGGGCAAAACGGGCGATCGGCGACAGCCACTGATCGGTGAACAGGATGATGGTGGCGCCGCGTTCGGTGGCCTCCTGGGCCAGCAGGATGACATCGTCCTGGTAGCGCCGGATATCGAAGACGATCAGCACGTCGCGCTTGCCGAAATCGATGACCTGATCGCGCCAGGTCGCCGCCTGTCCCTCCACCAGCGTGACGTCGGGACGGATGACCCTGAGATGGCGCACGGTATAGAGCGCGACGGCCTCGGTGAGGCGGCCGCCGACGACATGCAGCCGGCGCTTGGTGTCGGTGATGATCGCAAGAATCGCATCGAACTCGGTCGGCGCCATCGCCTCGAAGCTGTGGGTGATGTTGGCGACCACTGCGGCGGCGAAGGCGGAGAGTGGAGATGCGTTGGCCTGCTCCGGCGCCTGCTTCATCAGCGGCGACTGCAACTGCGCTTCGAGCTCGTCCTTGAGATGACGCTGGAAATCGGCATAGGCGCCGAAGCCGAGCCGCGCGATGAAACGCAGGATCGAGGGCGCGGAGATGCCGGCGCGCGAGGCAAATTGCGCAACGGTTTCAAGGCCTGCGAACGGATAGTTCGACAAGAGGACATGGGCGGCGCGGCGCTCCGTGGGGGTCAGCGAGCCGAGCTTGCCGCGGATGGTCGTCGCCAAGGTCTCATCGCTTGCCGTGGCCGCCGCGTCTGGGCTTTTGGTCATCAGGCGACTCCCTCTGGAAAAGCGAGAGTGGAAGGTGGACACAATTTTCACAATTGACAAGTCGGCTACGGCTGTACTCAAAATAACACTCAATACAAAAACAAGCTCGGACGTAATGAATGTTAGAATCGCTCGCCGAGAGAGCCGCCGGAGGGACATCGGAAGGGGAAACCCAGCCCGAAACCGCTATCCTGGACAATGGTCGGGGTAGGGGAGCCTATGTCCTCGTCTGCGAGCACGCCTCCAACTTCGTTCCTGCGCGTTATGGCAAGCTCGGCCTGTCCGACGCCGACCTGCAACGCCATATCGCCTGGGATCCCGGTGCCCTCGGGGTTGCCCGTGCGATGGCACGCGAACTCGATGCGCCGCTGGTCTCCTGCGCCGTCAGTCGCCTCGTGATCGACTGCAACCGCGATCCTTCGGTCTTCGATGCCATTGCCCTGAAGAGCGAGGACACGATCATTCCCGGCAATGTGGATCTCAGCGAGGTCGAGCGCGCGCGGCGGGTGCATGAGGTTTATGAACCCTTCCATGCCGGGGTTGCCGCCGCGGTGGTGGCCAAGCGGCTGGACGGACCGGCCGCCGTCATCGGTATTCACAGCTTCACGCCGGTCTATAACGGCACCCAGCGCCCCTGGCATGTCGGCATTCTCTTCGATCGCGACGAGAGCCTGTCGGGACCGATGATTACAGCTCTGCGCGAGGACCCGGATCTCGTGGTCGGGGTCAACGAGCCCTACAGCCCGGGGGATCGCGTCTATCACACGCTCGATCGCCATGGCCAAAGCCAGGGCCTTCCCAGCGTGATGATCGAAATCCGCAACGATCTCCTGGCGACGCCGAAACAGCAGGAAGAATGGGGCATGAAACTTGCTACCATCTTGAAGCAGATCGGCCTGCCGGGGGACGATTCGCCAAAATGAGAGAGCCGGAGCGCCGGCCGGAAACGACAGCAGTGTGAAAGGCAATATCCATCGGTCCAATGGCTATCGGTCCAATGTCGACCGATCCTGGACCATAAGTCGGGGGACTTTCTATGAGTGGATCGACTGACGAGGACGTCAAAGTCCTCCATTCCATGGGGTACGCGCAGGAATTGGCGCGCCGCATGGGCGGCTTTTCGAATTTTGCGATTTCCTTTTCCATCATCTGCATCCTGGCGGGCGGCATCACCTCGTTTCCGCTGGCAATGGGGACCGGCTCCGGCTTCGAGGCGACGATCGGCTGGGTCATCGGCGGTGTCTTCGCCCTTGTTGTCGCGGCCTGTCTCGGGCAGATCGGTTCGGCCTATCCCACGGCGGGCGGCCTCTATCACTGGTCCTCGATTCTCGGCGGTCGTGGCTGGGGCTGGGCAACGGCGTGGATCAACCTTCTCGGTCTGATCTTCGTGGTCGCATCGGTCAATGTCGGCGTCTGGCTGCTGTTCAGGGACCTGGTGCTTTCGGGCGTCTTCCATGTCGACGTAACGGCTTGGACCGCTGTCACCACCGACCCGCTGCCGTCGGGCATGACGGCCGAACAGGCAACGGCAATCAACAGTTCTGCCTATACCGCGCAGGTCGTTGCGGTTAGCCTGATCACGCTGACCCAGGCCTTGATCAATCATTTCGGCATCAAGCTCACCACGCTGCTGACCGACTTCTCGGGCTATCTCATCCTGGTGATTGCCGTGGTGCTGACCCTGACTTTCCTGGGTTGGGGCGCCGGTTGGGACTTTTCGCGTCTCACCACCTTCGTGAACAATACGGGTGATCCGGGCGGCAATTACGTGCCCGAGGCACGGCCTGCCTTCATCGCCTTCCTGGTCGGCCTGCTCTACCCGCTCTACACCATCACCGGCTTCGATGCCTCGGCGCACACCTCCGAGGAAACCCAGAATGCCCGCGTGGCCGTGCCCAGAGGCATGATCCATTCGGTGTTCTGGTCGCTGGTGTTCGGCTTTGCGATGGCGGTGTCCTTCGTGCTGGCCAGCCCGGACCTGGCCCAGACCGCCAAGGACGGCGGCGCCGGCTGGTTCAACCTGTTCAACAACCTGCCCGCGCCGGGCCTGCTCAAGGACATCCTGGCCATCGGCATCGTGCTGGCCAATTTCATCTGTGCCCTGGCCGGCCTGACCTCGACCTCGCGCATGATCTATGCCTTTGCCCGTGACGGCGGCCTGCCGGCTTCCGGCATCTGGAAGGGCGTGAGCCCGACCTGGCGCACCCCGGTGGCGGCGATCTGGCTCGGAGCGGTGCTCTCGGTCGCCGCGACGCTCTATTCGCCGGCCTTCGCGGCGCTTGCAGCGGGCTGCGCGCTGTTCCTCTATGTCTCCTATGCCATGCCGATCGCTGCCGGCCTGTTGGCGGAGGGCAAGACCTGGACCGAGTTCGGACCCTTCCGCCTCGGCATCTGGTCCAAACCTCTCGGCGCGATCGCCGTGCTCGGCGTGCTCGTCCTGATGTATGCCGGCATCCAGCCGCCCTTCGATATCCTGATCAACTATGCCATCGGCCTGCTGGTGTTGCTGCTGGTGTTGTGGTTCGGCATCGAGGCGCGCCGGTTCAAGGGCCCGCCGATCGGCGGTGACATCGCCAGGCGCGCCAGCGAGATCGCCGAGGCCGAGAAGGCGGTCGGCCAGAGCACCTAAACACGACGACAGCCGGCCCTGGTCGCAGCCGGGGCCGGCCAATCCAGTGCACCGAACCATCCACCAAGAATAATCTAGAGAGACGGAACTAGCGGATCATGGCGAACCCAGCGAGACCAACCAATGCGGCCGAGGCGATCGCCTATGTGCGCGAGCACGGATTTTCCGATGTGAAAGTCGGTGTCTTCGACATAGACGGCGTCTTCCGCGGCAAATACATGGCTCGCGAGAAGTTCGAGAGTGCTCTCGAAAAGGGCTTCGGCTTCTGCAACGTGGTGCTCGGCTGGGATTCCAACGACCAGCTCTATGACAACACCTCGTTCGCCGGTTGGCACAATGGCTATCGCGATGCCGAGGCCCGCTTCCTGCCCGAGACCATGCGCGTCATCCCGCTGGAAGACGGCATGCCGCTCTTCATCGGCGAATTTGCGGGTGAGGCCGAGAGCTATTGTCCGCGCGGCACGCTGCGCCGGGTGCTCAAGCGTGCCGCCGACATGGGCTACAAGGTCTCGGCCGCCGCGGAGTTCGAGTTCTTCGTCTTCGACGAGACCCCGCACAGCGTGCGCGAGAAGCGCTTCCGCAATCTGAACAACATCACGCCTGGCTTTTTCGGCTACTCCATGCTGCGCGCCGGCGTGCATGCCGATTTCTACCAGGATCTCCTGCAGATGTGCCGGGAGATGGACATGGAGATCGAGGGGCTGCACACCGAGACCGGCCCCGGTGTGCTCGAGGCAGCGCTCAAGGTCGATGAGGCCCTGGCCATGGCCGACAAGGCCGCCCTGTTCAAGACCTATACCAAGATCCTGGCGCAGAAGCGCGGCTGGATGGCGACCTTCATGGCCAAGTGGTCGCATGATTGGCCGGGCCAATCGGGGCATCTGCACGCCTCGCTCTCCCATCTGAAGACGGGCAAAGGGGCATTCTACGATCCCTCCAAGCCGCATGCGATGTCGGACGAGATGCGCTGGTTCGTTGGTGGCCAGCAGGCGCTGATGCCCGAATTGCTGGCGATGATCGCCTGCACGGTGAATTCCTACACCCGGCTGATCCCGGGCTTCTGGGCCCCGACCGATGCAAGCTGGGGCGTGGAGAACCGCACCTGCGCCCTGCGCGTCATTCCCGGCTCCGAAAAGTCCCAGCGGGTCGAGTATCGCGTGGCCGCTGCCGACATCAATCCCTACATCGCGCTGGCGGCGGCGATCGGATCGGGCCTGTGGGGCATCGAGAACCGTATCGAGCCCGACGCGCCCGTGCAGGGCTCGGCCTATGACAAGAAATTCCCGAAGGCGAGGCAGCTGCCGCGCTCGCTGTGGGACGCGGCGCAGCGCCTCAAGGCTTCCAAGGCGGCGCGGTCCTTGTTCGGCGATGCCTTCGTCGAGCACTATGCCGCCACCCGCGAATGGGAGGAGCGTGAATTCCGCCGGACGATTTCGGATTGGCAGCTGGAACGCTATTTCGAAATCATCTAGATGTGATCACAAAGACAGGTCATCCCGGACGCATTGCAGCATGAAATGATGCGATGCAGATCCGGGACCGCCCGTCAGTTATGTCTCATTCGGCTGGCGGTCCCGGATCTGCGAAGCGACTCTTCGCGCCGCATCGCGTCCGGGACGACCAGCATTTTCGAGGTTCTCAATCATGTCCGACATCGTCTGTATCTCTCCCATCGACGGCAAGGAGCTGGTGCGTCGCCCGGCCGCCAGTGCCGCCGAGATCGACGCGGCGCTGGCCGCGGCCCGCAAGGCCCAGAAGGAATGGCGCCGGCTCTCCATCGAGGAGCGTAGCGCCTATGTCCTGAAGTTCCTCGACGCCATGCTGGCGATGAACCAGGAAGTCGTGCCCGAACTCGCCCAGCAGATGGGCCGGCCGGTACGCTATGGCGGCGAATTCCGCGGCTTCGAGGAGCGCGTGCGCTACATGGTGCGCATTGCCAAGGACAGCCTGGCTCCCACCATCCCCGACGATGACCGCCCCGGCTTCAAGCGCATGATCAAGCGCGAGCCGCTCGGCCTGGTCTTCGTGGTGGCGCCCTGGAACTACCCCTTCATGACCGCGGTCAACACGGTCGCCCCGGCGCTGATCGCCGGCAACGCCGTGATCCTCAAGCATGCGGCGCAGACCATCCTGGTGGGAGAGCGCTTCCAGAAGGCGATGGACGCGGCAGGCCTGCCCAAGGGGGTTTTCCAGAACCTGGTGCTCACCCATGAGCAGACCAGCGACATCCTGGCCAAGGGGCTGGTCGACCACACCAACTTCACCGGTTCCGTCGCAGGCGGCCGCGCCATCGAGAAGGCCGCTGCCGGCACCTTCATGACGCTGGCACTCGAACTCGGCGGCAAAGACCCAGCCTATGTGCGCGCCGACGCCAATGTCGAGCATGCGATCGAAAACCTGGTGGACGGTGCCTTCTTCAATTCGGGCCAGTGCTGCTGCGGCATCGAGCGCATCTATGTGCATGAGAGCCATTACGATCGCTTCGTCGACGGCTTCACCAGTCTCACCAGCCAATATGTGCTCGGCAACCCGCTCGAGGAGGGGACGACGCTCGGCCCGATGGCCAATGTCCGCTTCGCCGACTGGGTGCGCAAGCAGACGGCCGAGGCCCTTGCCAAGGGCGCCAAGGCCCATATCGATACGTCGAAGTTTGCGGCCAACGCCACCGGCACGGCCTATCTCGCCCCGCAGGTTCTCACCAATGTCGACCATTCGATGTCGGTGATGATGGAAGAGAGCTTCGGTCCCGTCGTCGGCATCATGAAGGTGAAGTCCGACGAAGAGGCCGTCGCCCTGATGAATGACTCGCCCTATGGCCTCACGGCGGCGATCTGGACCCAGGACCTCGACGCGGCCGAGCGTATCGGTGGCGAGATCGAGACGGGCACCATCTTCATGAACCGTTGCGATTATCTCGACCCCGGCCTGACCTGGACCGGCGTGAAGGATACCGGCCGCGGCACAGGCCTGTCGCGGCTCGGCTATGACTCGCTGACCCAACCCAAGAGCTATCACTTGCGCAACCTGTGATCGGAGGGCGGGTCTTCAGACCCGCCTTCATCTCGCCAATGGCGGCTCTGAAGACCCGCCCCCATTTTCTGGACCCTGCCCATGACCACCACGTCTCCCCGCGCCAATTGGAGCTACCCCACCGCCATCCGTTTCGGCGCCGGCCGCATCTCGGAACTGGCGGAAGCCTGCAAGAGCGCCGGCATCACCGCGCCGCTGCTGGTGACCGATCCCTTCCTCGCCACCCAGAAGATGACCAAGGACGCGCTGGAGAGTCTGAGGGCGGCCGGGCTGCATGCCGCCATCTTTTCGGACGTGAAGCCGAATCCGGTCGAATCGAACGTCTATGCGGGCCTGGAAGTGCTGCGCAAGGGCGGGCATGACGGCGTCGTCGCATTCGGTGGGGGCTCCGGTCTCGATGCCGGCAAGGTCATCGCCTTCATGGCCGGCCAGAAGCGGCCGATGTGGGACTTCGAGGATATCGGCGACTGGTGGACCCGGGCCGATCCCAGCGGCATCGTGCCGATCGTCGCCGTGCCGACCACGGCCGGCACCGGTTCGGAAGTCGGCCGGGCAGGGGTGATCACCCAGGAGAAGACCCACACCAAGAAGGTGATCTTCCACCCCCTGATGATGCCCAAGGTGGTGATCTGCGATCCCGAGCTCACGGTGGGCATGCCCAAGCACATCACCGCCGGTACGGGTCTCGATGCGCTGGCCCATTGCCTGGAAGCCTATTGCTCGCCCTTCTATCATCCGATGGCCGAGGGCATGGCGGTGGAGGGCGTGCGCCTGGTCAAGGAGTTCCTCCCGCGTGCCTATAAGGACGGCACGGATCTCGAAGCCCGTGCCCACATGATGTCGGCGGCGGCGATCGGCGCCACCGCTTTCCAGAAGGGGCTCGGGGCCATCCACGCGCTCTCCCATCCGGTTGGCGCGCTTTACGACACCCATCACGGCCTGACCAATGCGGTGTTCATGCCCTATGTCATCGCCTTCAACAAAAAGGCGGTGAAGGAGAAGATCGAGCGCCTCGCCGCCTATATCGGGCTGAAGCCGCGCTATTCGGCCTTCCTCGACTGGACGCTGGCGCTGCGCGAGGAACTCGGCGTGCCGCATACCCTCGCCGGCCTCAAGGTCGACGACCAGAAATTCGACCTGATGTCGAAGATGGCTCCGAAGGATCCGACCGCCGGCGGCAATCCCGTCACGCTCACCAAGGCCGGTGCCCTCAAGCTCTATCGCAAGACGCTGGAAGGGGCTATCTAGCCTGATCTGATGGTGCTCGGCCGGGGCGGCGACAACTTCCCGCCTTAGCGACGAAGCGCTGGCAATCGTGCAGCAAAGCGCGTCATTCGCATGCGCTTTGCCTTTGGCGTGACGGGATAGCCGATCCCGAGGCGCTATGTTTGAAACTGTCATGCCGAGCAAGCCCGATCATTACGACCGCCTCGCAGCCTTGCCCTTGTGGGACGGTGCCATCGTTGTCGAGCCGATTGCGGGCGGGCTGACCAATCGAAATCTTTTGGTTACTGCACGGCACGGTCGCTTCGTGGCTCGCATTGCCGGCGACAATCCGGCGCACGATATCGATCGCGCGGCCGAGCAAGCTGCCACGCGCGCCGCGGCGGCATGCGGGCTCGGACCCGATCTGGTCTGGGCGGAACCCGGGCTGATGATTCTGCGCCATATCGAAGGGCGCATGCTCGACAGTGCGAATCTCCGCGACCGGGCAAAGCTCCGACAAGTTCTGGCGTTGCTGAACAGGATTCGACGCACCTTGCCGGAGCACTATCGGGGACCCTTACGCGATAGGTACCCGCTCGCCATCCTGGATGGTTACCTCCGCAGGCTGTCTGCCGAACCCAATCGTTGGCAGCAAGTCATCGATCGCTACCGGCCGTTGCTCGACAAGCTGGCGGCGCAGCTTGCCGGCATGCCTGCCGGCTTTGCCCATAACGATGTGCATGGCGATAACATCATCGACGATGGCCAACGCCTTTGGCTGGTCGATTGGGAATATGCCGGGCAGGGCCAGTCCCTGGTCGATCTCGCCAGCTTCTTCAACAATGCCGGCCTGGATGGCGGGATGGCTCCTATCTGCCTTGCCGATTGGCTAGGGCGTCCGCCGACGGCAGAAGAGATGCAGGGCTTCATGGCCATGCGTCTGGCGGCGGCTATGCGTGACCTGTTCTGGGGCTATGCTCAGGACGGCCTGGTGGCAAGTCGGCCGGGCAAACTCGACGGCTATATCGCCATCAACGAAAATCGGGTGCGCGTTGCTGCCGCAGGCCTTTGATCGTCCGCAGGCCTGCCCCTGACAGGGGGCTTTCGACGTCTTCCAAGCAAGTCGATAGTTCTGCTCTTGCCGTTTTCTTCATTCGTAAGAAGGTCGCGGGGGTGGTGTCAATTTACCGCTTCACTATTAAGTGATGTCCGCGTGAGATCAATGTTTTAGCGTTGTACGATGAAGTTTATTTCGCTATCTCTTTGTAAATATATTTGATTCTTTGTGTTTAGATATCGGGGATAGAGCAGTTTATATAATTCAACTTTTGGTTGAGGTGCTGAATTGTTCAAAATTTCGAAGTTATTTTAGAGTTATATTGTAGACGGTGTTGCGATGAAAAAGCCAAGTATTCTTATCGCCTGTGTCTGTGGAAACCGTTTTGTCGACATCGATGCCGTGCGCTCTTTCCTCAGCATCGCCCTGGACTTGAAGGAACGGAAGGTCGAGGTCGACTTTCTCGGGCAGTCTGGCATTCCACATCTGGAGCATGCGCGGAATGCGGTCGTCAGCTATTTTCTCGAAGGCCGCAGCGACTATCTTCTTTGTCTGGATTCGGACATGGAGATATTGCCCAAGACGATCGGACGCTTGCTCCAGTTCAGCCAACTCCACGACAAGCCGTTCACGGCCGCGCCCTATGTGTCGAAGGGCTACGACAATGAGAAGACCAGCAGGGTTTTCGCCCGCGACCTTGAAGATTTTCACGCTGCCGCGTCGCGCTGGAACGTCATGTTCGAGGATCCGCAGGCGCTGACGGGGCAGGGGCGGCTGGAGGTGCGCAACGGCTTTGCGCGCGCCATACGTGTCGGGGCCGGCGCCATGTTGTGCCGCCGCGACATGTTGGAGACGATGGTCGCCCGTTGTCGGGATCAAGGCTATTCCTATCATAATGTGCCGTTCCGCCTGTTTCCGTTGTTCAACATCCCGGTGGTGAACGGCGAGGCGATCGGCGAGGACTATGCCTTTTGCGATCGATGGCGCGCGTGCGGCGGCGAGCTTTGGGTCGATACCACGGCGACCATCCGGCACAATGGCCATCATTCCTATCGGGGCAATCTGGCCGAGACGCTCGACCTGCGCAGACGTGCTTTGCCCCAGGTCTAGCTCAACTCCCAAATAGACACACTCTCGCCGTTGGTTCGATTCTCGGTCATGGGCGCTGCAGCTCGACTGGCTTGGGCTCCATGCTCTCGGAGTTCTGGGTCGAAGGTCGGTTGGTTTTTCTGAGTTCTTTATCGAGGCGGGTTCGTCATCGGTCGATCCGCCGATTCGTCCAGGTGGAGCGCCGGGATGGGCAAAGGGCATCCAGCGCCCTGCCGGCCATGCTTACAATCCTTCAGCAGCGCTTTTCCCGATCAGATGCACGTAAAAGGTGCGTTATGAATTTTTCATAACTTTAAGTATATATATTATTCATTATAGCAACCAAACTTATACGTGCAATAAATCTGGTTTAATTTTGGCCAATTCAAGAACGATTTCGTTTCTAATGTGGGTTGATTGGGTGAAAATATTGCAACCTTAAATTGATATTTTGGCGCCTAGACTCTCAATTTCGGAAAAAGTTGTGTCTTTTGGGTGACATGTCTTGGGCAAAACGATGTGAATACCTTGGCTCGGGTCGTTTTCGCGTTGTGGAAAGGTGGCACCTGCCGCACTGTCACTGTCAACGATTCACGCAATGGGTCGTCTCCGGGCCGCCGCCAGAGGTTGGGGCCGGGGTCTCGCGAGCCGGTCGGAGAGGTCAAGTTTCCGACCGAGTAAAAATGTCTTGGAGGTCATCTCATGACGATGAAGTCAGTTCTTCTCGGCGCAGCCGCCGGTATCGCCGCCATCGGCGCTGCCCAGGCCGCCGATCTGCCCATGACCAAGGGCGAAGCCGTTGAATATGTGAAGGTCTGCTCGGCCTTCGGCGAAGGCTTTTTCTATATCCCCGGTACCGACACCTGCCTGAAGATCGGTGGTGAAATCCGCGCCAAGTATTATGCTTTCGGCGGCACCGGTTACAACCGCAACGACAACCGTTCGGCTTTCGACACCCAGGCCCGCGTCTGGTTCGATGCCCGCACCGAGACCGACTGGGGTCTGCTGCGTTCCTACTTCCAGATCAATGCTGACTCCAACAGGCTGGTGGGCCGTGGCGGTGGTGACGGCCGGCGTAACGATTTCACCATCGACAAGGCCTTTATCCAGTTCGGTGGTTTGACGGCTGGTTACGCGCATTCGTTCTTCGGCTTCTACGACAACGAATATGGCGATACCCTTGAGGGTAACTACTACGCCCAGACCAAGACCGTTAACCTGCTCGCCTATACCGCCCAGTTCGGCGGCGGGTTCAGCGCCACGCTGTCGATCGAAGACGGTCGTGACCATCGCGTCGAGGGAACTCGCGATCCTGTCCCGGTTGGAAATCCAGCTGTTCTTTACGGCTACCGTGAAGGTGGCCAGCAGGTTCCTGACGTGGTCGCCCAGCTGCGTTGGGATCAGTCTTGGGGATCGCTCGCTGTTCAGGCAGCAGGTCATCAGTCTCGTTCGGGGACCGATTATAGCATCGACACGAATGATGATGGTATTGCCGATACGAACGTTGTTGTTCGCCGCAGCAACAAGTATGGCTACGCCGTCGGTGCCACCGGCTTGATCAAGATCCCCGCGATCGATGGCTGGTTCGTTGTGGAAGGCCAGTATGCTGATGGTGCCCTTGACTATCTCGGCGCTGGCAACACCTTCGTGGCCCAGTCTGATCGCTTCGTGAACGCCGCGGGCCGAGTCGATGCCGGTAAGGGCTGGTCGATCACGGGTGAACTGGGCGGACACATCACGCCGCAGTTGCAGGCCGTTCTGGTCGGCAGCTATATCGACACCACGTTCGACAGGTTCTCCGATCTGGGTGACTATGGCATCAAGGAGTTCACCATTAGCGGCAACCTGACCTACACGGTCGTTAAGGGTCTGAAGGTCGCCGGTGAAGTTGGCTATACACACGGTAAGGTCGATCACGGTGCGATTGATACCCTGCCGGGTCGTGACAGCTATAACAATTGGCTGGCAGGCATGCGCATTACGCGCCAGTTCTGATCATTCAGTTCAAATATTCGAGGAAAGGCCCGGCGAAAGCCGGGCCTTTCTTTTTTGAGCGAGACACTTAGATCGCCTTGCGGGTTTGAGGCATCGATCGATCCTCTTTTGCAATGACCGACATATGTTAGTTGCCCCCTGTCACCTGTCATAGGCATGGGCTGACCAGTTGCGGACCGCTTAGGCATAGGCTCAGGCACAGGTGACCGTCAGAGGTGCTGGGACGATACTGCCTATTGTCTATTCGGGACGATGATGTCGTAGGTCCCGTCGCCGGTCTTGCAATGTGAGCCGAGTGCCACTTTGCGATCACGCCAGGCCGGTGTGCCCATTCCAATCTTCACCGCCAATGCCAATGGGTAACAGGCCCCGGCATAGCCTGCACCTGAGCGGCTGAGCGGCACGGGCGACCCCAGTCCCAAAACGGACCCGTTCAGCGAATGGGGCGTTCGCAATGGCCGATTCCTTCGAACGAGTTGCGCCTGAATCACGCCTCAAGCCATCGTGCGAAGGTAGGCAATTCGACGGCGATGATTCCATGTCGATGTCTCCCGAAGGGAGAAAATCGATCGGAATTGCCGCTCCGAACAGGTGCAAAGCGATTTTGTTGCCCTCGAACTTCCGGAAGCGCCGCCGGCGGACAACTGGCTGTCGACCCTGGCCTCTTGCATTGAAATTGTGTCGTCCGGGCATGAAGACAGCCAGGAAAGCCCGGATTTTCGCTGAAATCGTACCCAATTGTGGCGAAAATGCTGCGTGTGTCCTTTTTGCTACACAGCTTTGCCAAAATGTTACGACCCTAGGTTGTTGGGTGTAATCGCTATTGTACAACCAGAGGCAGTGAAGCAATGTCATGACAACGATTCACTCGATGGGTCGTGTCCGGATTGCAAGTTTAACGTGTGATCGGGGTCTCGCGAGTCGATCGGAGCACCAAGCGGCGCTTTCGATCAAATAATAACTGTCTTGGAGGTCATCTAATGACGATGAAGTCCCTTCTCCTCGGCGCCGCTGCTGGTATTGCCGCCATCGGCACTGCCCAGGCTGCTGATCTGCCCATGACCAAGGGCGAAGCTGTTGAATATGTGAAGGTCTGCTCGGCTTTCGGTCCCGGCTTCTTCTACATTCCGGGCAGCGACACCTGCCTCAAGATCGGCGGCGAAATCCGCGCCGACTACCGCGTCTTCGGTGGTGATCGCCCGGCTCTCCTGGGTGCGAGCCGCGATTTCGATCGCAACGACAATCGCTCGGCCTTCAACACCCAGGCTCGTATCTGGTTTGATGCCCGCACCGAGACCGAATGGGGTCTGCTGCGCTCCTACTTCCAGATCAACGCTGACTCGCATCCGATCAGCTCTGGTGGCCGCAACAGCACCTATAACGGCAACACCTTCTCGATCGACAAGGCCTTCATCCAGTTTGGTGGCCTGACGGCTGGTTATGCCCACTCGTTCTTCGGCTTCTACGACAATGACTACGGCAGCACGATCTGGGCGCCCTATTACGCCGAGAGCAACACCGTCAACCTGATCGCCTACACCGCCCAGTTCGGTGGTGGCTTCCAGGCTACCCTGTCGATCGAAGATGGCCGTGACCATCGCGCCGACTCGAGCAACTACCGCACGATCGACGGCAACCTGGTTGGTTATACCTCGGGCGGCCAGCAATATCCTGACGTCGTCGCTCAGCTGCGCTGGGATCAGTCCTGGGGCGCAATCGCGGTGCAGGGCGCTCTTCATCAGGCGCGTTCGGGTGAGAACTTCTTCGTCGACACCGATGATGACCCGACGACCGATCCCGAAGAGGTCACTGTCCGTCACACCAACAAGCTCGGTTACGCCATCGGCGCCACTGGCTTGATCAAGCTGCCCTTCATCGACGGTGGCCACTTCGTCGTGGAAGGTCAGTATGCCAACGGCGCTACCGATTATCTCGGCGCCGGCAACAGCATCCTGGGCTCGCGCGATCGCTTCCTCAACACCTCCGGCCGGTTCTCCAGCGGCAAGGGTTGGTCGATCGTGGCGGAACTCGGCGGCAACATCACGCCGGTTCTCAACGCGAACTTGGTCGGCAGCTACATCGACACCAAGTATGACCGCTTCCTGGCTACGGACGCAGGGGCTGTTGCTGACTACGGTATCAAGGAATTCACGATCGCAGGTAACCTCACCTACACCATCGTGAAGGGTCTGACGATCGGCGCCGAAGTCTCCTACACCCGCGTTCAGCAGGACAATGGTATTGCGATTGTTGACGACGAGGACACCGTCACCGGCTTCCGCGACGACAAGGCTAATGTCTGGCAGGCTGGTGTCCGCCTGAAGCGCGTGTTCTGATCGTTTTCGATCTCGCACAAAAAAAGGCCCAGCTGCGTAAGCAGCTGGGTTTTTTATTTGCTACTGCCGAAATATGTGGGTTGCATTGAGATAGCGGGAATGACGCGATATCGCCCGCATGGTTCAAATTTTTTTGAATTCAAGCCAAAGAATAGAATGCATTTATCCCAGAATACACGCCCGCATTAATTGTTCCTAGGCATTGTGGGTGGCGTGCCCTGGCGCACGGCTTGCTCATGCAAAGAAGATTATTCATTTCATAGTCTGTGCTGCAGGAAAAATTCTGCCATGTGATGCAAGAGTTTTTTCTCACTCCCTGGCGGATATTCAAGTCCGGTAGGTGAGGTCGAAAGCAGGTTCATTGTCGCATTGATCTCAAAGATCAGCAGATTACCATCTTCTGTGAGATCAAAATCCATTCCAAAAATCTCAAGCGGCATCGAGTCTGCAATCGTTCGAAGCTGGTCGTAGATATTACTGCCCAGTTCTCGTTCCGGATCGAGGACGATACGATTGGCAATCTCCAACAGATGCGGGTTCTCATGATAGAAAGCCTGCTGGCCCGGAGTTCGACGGGCTCGCACGTTCCAATGGTCGCTATAGTCGGCACGGACGATGACGGGTTGCTTGTTGACGAAAGCCGTACGCAATGCGCGGAACCTGCCGTCAGCATGGTGGGTCTGGACATAGGTGATTGCGTAAAACTGTAGGCCGTCTAGCTTATCGAGGGCTTTACGAAGCTCCTGTCTATCGCCGATGCGCCAGGTACCCACGCCCATCTGCTGGAAGACGGTACGAATGATGAGAGGGTAACCAAAGCGGTTCTCGATATCCTCGATCAGAGCGGGCCTCTGCTCCCTGTCGCTTTGATAACGGTGGACTTTCGGGAAAACGATGCCGGGGATATTGGCGAAGCGCTCCGAATTCTTCTGGCGTGTCGCCTGCACGGCAAGCTTGGGATGATTGATCACCTTGATGCCAAGGCTGTCCTCCAGAGCGCTGACGCGCTGCAGCGTGTCCTCTACCATCAATTGTTCGGCATTGACGACATTGTTCAGTGCCAGAGCCGGGCGTGGCATGCCACGCAATGCATTGGCGGCAGTCGGGGAGTCCGCCAGGATGGACATGAAGCGGAAACGATCGGCGAAGACCTGTGCCAGTTGCGAAGGGAAGTTGCCACTATAATGGTGATCATAGGGCTCCCGGAAATCGGCGATGAATTCGGGCGAGCGGTTGAATACGGCAAGCACGAATTGCTGGGAGGGGGCGGCTTCGGCGAGCAGGATGGGCATGCTGGCAACGAAGCGCTGACTGCTTTGGCCGCAGGCGGTACGATCATTACGCTCATGGGCAAGTGCGGCGCGAACCGCATGCAGGTTGGGTAACTCTTCTCCTGGACCGAAATCCCGGTCCAGCGCGACGAAGGCTTCATCATTGCGGCCGGCATCGTGCAGCATCTCGGCGATCAGCAGTGCAAATTCGACGTCCTCTCCCATCGTGGACAGGAGGGGGAATCCAGTCGCGAGAGCCCGGTTGGCAAGGCCGATATCTTTGAGGGCGCTGACAAGGCTGACGATGGTACCGTGCTCGACGGCGTCCGGAACGCGCCCTGAGGGCCAGGTGCATGGTGAATAGGTCTCGGCAGCTGCCTTTGCTTCTTCCTGTCGGGCAGATTCGATCAGAAGACCCAGGAGATTATTGAGGTTGCGGTAGGCGAGGGGAACAGACCTCCGATCCAGCAGGCTGAGGCGGAGCAACCGTTCGGCCTCATCGAGATGCCCGACCTGTTCGTTGGCGACGCCGAGGAGACCAAGAATATCTGCACTGTCGGGTTGGTGGGTGAGAAGCGCCGTGTATGCTGCAATTGCCTGTTCGATCTGCCCGTTACGGTGCAAGGCAAGGGCCTTGTCTCGATCAGTATGGGACGGAGCGGACATTGAGCGCCTCAAGCTGAGAAACAGATGACGGCTACCCTAAAGGGCAAAATGGTGGGGCGGAACTACCCCAAAGCTCAACAATCGAAGAAGGGCTCTGATGTCACGCCTCTCTAACGCGCTTAAGGCAGAATCGCCTTGACGTTGCGGCGTGCTCTTTTTGCAACGCGCCGTCTCAATAGTCGGTCTATGGAAGCTTGACCTGCGACATTTCGTTGAGTTGCCTGCGCTTTTGCCGCACTCTGCAGCTGGAGGTTGCGCGGTTGGGGATGGGCCGCCACCTTGGGGAAAAACGATGAAGGCAGTGGCGATCGGCCTTGCCGGTGCAATCTTGGGGGCTGGTGCTGCCCATGCGCAGGATTTGCCGGTTGGCAAGGGCGCGCCAGACAGCTATCTCCAGGCCTGCGTCGACATGGGTGTGGGGTTCTGGCAGCTGCCGGGCAGCGATACCTGCGTGAAGATCAGCGGCGAAGTGCGGGCCGACTATGTCGTGAGCCGCCAACGAATGCGTGAGGATGACTTCAGCGGGTTTGTCACCCGCGGCCAGATCGGTTTCGACGCCCGCACCGATACCGATTACGGCCTGCTTCGTTCCTTCTTCCTGATCGACGCCTATGTCGGCCCGAGGACGAGCACCGAATTCGTGATCGACAAGGCCTTTCTGCAGTTTGGCGGGCTGACGGCCGGCTATGCCCATAGTTTCTTCGGCATCTATGACCTCGACTATGGCAATGATCTCCTGCAGCCCTATTTCGGCTATGCCGCCACCACCAACCTCATCGCTTATACGCAGGAATTCGGCGGCGGCCTTTCGGCGACATTATCGCTCGAGGATGCGCGCGGCACGCGCAGCGACGTGCTGAATTTCTTCGGTTTTCCCGAACCGCGACGCCCTGCCGGCGGAACCGCGATGCCCGACATCGTCGGCAATGTCCGCCTCGATCGCGATTGGGGCACGCTGGCCGTATTCGGCGCTGGCCACCAGCTCCGATATCCCGGGCCGCCGCAGATCGGCGGTTCCGACTATGGCTATGCCGTCGGCGCAGCCTTCGGTCTCAACTTGCCGATACGCTCCGGCGCCCATATCGCCGTGGAGGGAACCTACGCCAATGGGGCCTCTGCCTATCTCGGCTGGCAGCAGATCGATGCCGCCTATGAGAATTTCAGTGGGCGCAAGGATATTGGCCGTGGCTGGACGGTTACCGGCGAGGCGGGCATCAACATCACGCCCGCGCTAACCCTGAATCTGCTCGGTTCCTACCTCGACTACAGCGCAGCGACCACGCGGGACTATGTCAATCCGGCGGCGCCGGATGTGAGAGGATGGGTTGCAGGCGGCAACGCCGTCTATACCGTAACCCGCGGTCTCTCCTTCGGCATCGAGGGGTTCTATTCATCCTATCGGGCCAAGGGCGGGCAGGACTTCTTTCCCTATGAGGAGGACATCCGAGGCTGGACCGGGGTGCTGCGCGTTCGCCGGACGTTCTGAGCCGGGAATTTATTCCAAGCCTCGAAGATGCAGGCGCCTACGAGACCCGACTGCATCGAAATTCTGGATTTAAAATCAAAGGTTTGGCGAAAATCACGAAACGGTACGGAGGGGCGTTTCCAAAGCCTCTCGGTATCACCGGCTCTTGCCACGAAGATCGGCCTCGATCAGCAAGGTGCTCGTGGTATCGAGGCGCGAGCGGTAGACCTGCACGTTTTCCAGCACGCGCTGCACGTAATTGCGCGTCTCCGTGTAGGGGATGCGCTCGACCCAGTCGATCGGGTCGACCTTCGGATCGCGCGGGTCGCCATAGGCCTTCACCCATTCGGCAACCTTGCCGGGACCGGCATTGTAGGCGGCAAAGGTCATGATGTAGGAGCCGCGGAAGCGACCGATCAGATCGCCCAGGTGAGCCTCGCCCAAGCGTGCATTATAGACCGGATCGCTGGTCAGCTTCTTGGCATCGAAGGCGATGCCGGCGAGGCGCGCGGTCGCCTTGGCGGTCGAAGGCATCACCTGCATCAGTCCACGGGCGCCGGCACTGCTGACGACCTCGTGCCCGAACTCGCTCTCCTGCCGGGCTATGCCGTAGACCACGGCGCGTTCGACATTGCCCGAACTCTCGAAGCCGGGAATGGCGCCGATCGGAAAGGCGATCGCATCGAGCGGCAGGCCACGCTGCGTGGCCGACTTGCCGACCGTGAGGGCCGTCTTGGTGTCCAGATTGTCGAGAGCAATCTGGCCGAGCAGGGCCAGTTGCTGGCTGTCCTGCAACTGTCGACCCATGTCGGCGACGAGAATACGAGCATAGTCACGCTTGCCGAGCGTGTAGAGCTGGTTGATGGCACGCACTGCCAGAAGGTCCTCGAAGGCCGCGCGGCTGGCGGGCGTGGCCTCGGGGAGAGCATTCAGGTCGAGCGTCCGCAGCCCCAAGCGAGCCCGGGCGATCTGGCCGTAATAGGTGATGGGGTAGCGCGCGGCTGCCTGGTAGAACCCGGTCGCCCCGGACTTGTCGCCGGCTGCTTCGGCAGCGCGGCCTTGCCAGTACGCGCCGCGCGCAACCGAGATCGGCCGCTGGGAATCGGCGCTCAGATTGGCAAAATGCCGGGCGGCACTGCGAGGATCGTTCAGGAAGCGCAGGGCGATCCATCCGCAATGGAACTCGGCCTCCATGCGGGTCGTATCGCTTTCGGCAGTAAAGCCGGCGACCACGGCATAGGCGGTACGGGCATCCCCCTGATCGAGCAAGGCACGGGCTATCAGGCGTCGCTCCGTCCACCACTGGTCGGGACGCACCAGTGCGGCGGCGTCGCGGGAGGCCTTCAGCAACAGGGCGGCGGCATCACGCGGCTTCTTCTGGCGCCTGAGATAGGCAATGCGGGCGAAGACATAGGCCGGGTCGGTGGAAACATTGGCGGCCAGCAGGGCGCCCGCATTCCTGGCCTGCCTGGCCACGGCAATGCGCTGCTTGACAAGCGTCACCACATCCGGGCCGGCACGGGCCGCAACGCGCAAGCCATCGTCATAACTGCCGTCATAGATCAGGCGATCGGCGCGATATTTATGGTCGGCGGATGAAAGCAGGGCGCCGTAGTCGCGCAGGATATCGCCCTCGAGTTGGCCGGACAGACTGTCATTGCGATAGGCGTCGCGAATGAGGGCGGTTGCGCCCGCCTGGTCGCCGTCGCGCTGCAGCACGGCGGCGAGGGCGACCTTGCCTTCGTCGGTCTCGGGCTGGGAAGAGGCGAAGAAGGCTCGCACCGTGTCGGCATCGGCTCCCTCATTGTAGAGAGCCTCTTCGCCGCGCCGCCGGATCAAGCCATTGCCGGGCCAGCTCGGATAAGTGGCAAGGAAGGCCTTGATTCGGGCGAGGCCGATATGGCGGGCGGCGCTGCGGATGGCGATCCATTCTGCTGCGGCCTGGCTGGCCGGATCGGTCAGCGACCGGGCGAGGGTGTCGCCGCCGGAGCGGTCGCTGCCCTCATAGGCGGCAATCACCTGGCGCAGGACGTCGAGCTGGTTCACCAGCGGCGGAGGAACGATGATCGAACCGGTGATTTCGGTGTCGGGGCGGGCCGAGATCGCCGGGGGAGCGGCATCCGTGCGCAGCGCGACCGTACGAGGCGGGTGCGTCAGGGTGGCATCGCCAGGCCGCGTGACCGGGGCGGCAAGCGCGCCGGTCAACACCGCGACGAAGAGGGATGTACCCGTCATGAACCGCAAGAGCATTGCCGCCACGCCAATCCAGGTGATCCGGTTTGGCGATTGTCGCGTCCTCTGATTGACGAACCGTGAATGACGACGTCGGAATGCCGCATTCTCGCCATCAGTGAGGCACGAGGAAAAGGTGATTTTCAAGGCCCGAAGGCGGCGGATTCGGGGCTGCTGCCTTAAAAAGTGGCAATCTGGAGCCGACTCATTCCATTAACCAGAGCGATGCGAAGATCATCTCGTTGAAATGGGGTGTTTTCGGCCCCCAATCGGTGCCTATGCTCTTTTCGTGACGGGGTGGCTCGTATATGTCTGGCGCCCGGCTGAGATCATCAGGGCAGCCATCCGATCGGAATCCGTGGAGTTGAGATGATGTCGAAGGCAAAGTTCAGAGGGTCGCTCACCGCTTTGGTGACGCCGTTCCGCGACGGCGCCATCGACGAGAAAGGTTTTCGCGACCTGATCGACTGGCAGATCGCCGAAGGCACCAGCGGCCTGGTGCCGGTGGGCACCACCGGCGAAAGTCCGACGCTCAGCCATGCCGAGCATCACAGGGCGGTGGAGATCTGCATTTCCCAGGCGGGTGGCCGCGTGCCCGTGATTGCCGGGGCCGGCTCGAACAATACCGTCGAGGCCATCGATCTGGCACGTCATGCCGAAAAGGCCGGCGCCGATGCCGTGCTGGTGGTAACGCCCTACTACAACAAGCCGACTCAGGAAGGGCTCTACCAGCACTTCAAGGCCGTCAACGACGCCATCGGCATTCCGATCTTCATCTACAACATTCCGCCGCGTTCGGTGGTCGACATGTCGGTGGAGACGATGAAGCGCCTCTACGAGCTCAAGAATATCGTCGGGGTGAAGGATGCCACCGGCAATCTTGCCCGCGTGTCGCAGCAGCGCCAGCAGCTCGGACCGGATTTCATCCAGCTCTCCGGCGAGGACATGACGGCTCTCGCCTTCAACGCGGCCGGTGGCCAGGGCTGCATCTCGGTGGTTTCCAACATCGCGCCGCGGCTGTGTGCGGACTTGCAGGAGGCGACGCTGCGCGGGGATTACGCCTCAGCCCTTGAAATTCAGGACCGCCTGGTCCCACTTCATGGGGCAACCTTCCTGGAGCCGGGGCTCGCTGGGGCCAAATGCGGCCTGGCCATGCTGGGGCGCCTGAAGGAAGAGGTGCGGCTGCCGCTGCTGCCGGTGACGGATGGCGCGCGTACCCAGATCCGGCAGGCGATGGTGCATGCCGGGTTGCTCAATTGAAACCCTGAAGCGGGGGAGGCAATCCCTCTCCGTCCGAAACGGCCGGGCACTCGGCTGATTCCAGGAAACGCTTCGAAAAACAAGAAGGTAGAGTCTGTTTCGAGTGTTTTGCTCGAAGGCTCTCTGGGTGATACGTGGCGGACAAGAAGGACGGTGCTCGCAAGCTGGTTGCCGACAACCGCAAGGCTCGGTTCAACTACGAATTGATCGACACCTTCGAGGCCGGGATTGTGCTGGCCGGAACCGAAGTGAAATCCCTGCGCCTGGGTAAGGCGACGATCGGCGAATCCTATGCCGGGCCATCCGGCGAGGAGTTGTTGCTCTTCAACGCGGACATTCCCGAATATCTGCAGGCCAATCGTTTCAATCATGAGCGTAAGCGTCCGCGCAAACTGCTTTTGCATAAACGCCAGATCAACAAGCTGATTGGTGCCGTGCAGCGCGATGGCCTGACGATCGTGCCCACCAAGCTCTATTTCAACGAGCAGGGTAGGGCCAAGATCGAGCTCGCTCTTGCCCGCGGCAAGAGCCTGGGCGACAAGCGCGAGACCGAGAAGAAGCGCGATTGGCAGCGCGAAAAGGGACGCTTGCTGCGGGATAAAGGCTGATCTGTGCGGACGCTGCTGGGGACGCACGCGTCCCTGCCGGTGTCTTCTTCTCCAGGGGCCTTGCTGCCAAGAGCAAGCAGGGACACCTGCGATCCCAGAAAATACCGTTCAGCGATCGAGAATGCCGCGGATGGTCTCGAAAACTGCCCGGAACATCGGCGTGGTCAGGCGGCCCGTATTCGTGTTGTAGCGGGAGCAGTGATAGCTGTCGACGAGCGTCAGATTGCCGATCTGGTGCTGCGCGTGATGAGCAAAGGGAAAATGGGCCGGCCTGCGGCCGAGGGCGGTGACCACGCTGTCATGTCCGATCTTGCCGAGCGCCAGGATGACTTCAAGGTTCGCCATCTCCTTGACCGTATTGGCCAGAAAGGGGCGGCAGGCGGCGATTTCGCTGCCGATCGGCTTGTTCTCGGGCGGCACGCAGCGCACGGCGTTGGTGATGCGGCAGTCGACGAGTTCGAGGCCGTCGTCAGGACGCTCGTCATAGGTGCCGCTGGCAAAGCCGAAATCGCCCAATGTCTCGTAGAGCAGATCTCCGGCCCAATCGCCCGTAAAGGGCCGCCCAGTACGATTGGCACCCTGGAGCCCCGGCGCTAGGCCGGCGATCAGCAGCCGGGCAGAGGCCGGGCCGAAACTGGAAACCGGCGCATTGTGCCAATCGGGATGCCTGGCACGTGCCTGCAGACGGAAGGCAACGAGCCTCTCACAGAGCGGGCAGTCGCGCCCAGGTTCTTGGAATTGGCTGGCGGTCATCGATTACTCGAGCAAAGGGCGTCTTGAAGAAACGCAGCTTGCTCTCGCTCCCTGTTTCCTAGCCAATCCAACGGATTGGCTAGGGCGTCTTTGCCGGTCCCGCTGATTCCGTCAAATCGCAAAGTGCCCGAGGCCAGGAACGAAACCGCAGTGCGGACGGAGCCAGCAGGCAGGCCCCGTCAAATGAAGGCACCGATCGTGCGAGGCGAGTTCTCGACCTATTGATCGTCGGATTGGCCGCTCGAACTCGCCGACATGAAGCCAGGGGTCTGGCCGGCGAAGCCCTGCTGGGGCGGTTGGCGGGTCGGCGCGGGGCCGGCCGGAAAACTGCCGCCGGCCTGGCTGCGCACGGCCCGCTCGGACGGATCGCGGCCGATCTTGCTTTGAAGCGTGACGAGGTCGACGAACTCGTCCGCCTGGCGGCGCAATTCGTCGGCGACCATCGGCGGCTGGGTCGATATGGTGGAGACCACGGAAACGCGCACCCCCTTGCGCTGCATGGCCTCGACCAGGGAACGGAAATCGCCGTCGCCGGAAAACAGGATCATGTGCGAGATGTGATCGGCCAGTTCCATGGCATCGATGGCAAGCTCGATGTCCATATTGCCCTTCACCTTGCGGCGGCCGGTGGAATCGACGAATTCCTTGGTCGGCTTGGTGACGACGGCATAGCCATTATAATCCAGCCAGTCGATCAGCGGACGGATCGACGAGTACTCCTGGTCCTCCACCAGGGCGGTATAATAGAACGCTCGCACCAGATAGCCGCGGCTGTGGTACTCCTTGAGCATTTTCCGGTAGTCGATATCAAACCCCAAGCTTTTCGCCGTTGCGTAAAGATTGGCGCCGTCAATAAAGAGAGCGATGCGTTCCTGGGTGTTGTTCATTCTTCTGCCAGTTGAGGTTCGTTCTGCTGATGCTCGGTTTGATCGAATGCGATTGAAATCGGTCTAAATTACAGTCTAGAATTAATCCCAAGGGCAACATCGAGAGGGGGCTCTCTGTGTAATCCCAGCGGAACGGCAGCAACGGCAAGTTTAGGCCCGATACATTCAGCTTGTGCCTATCGCGGTATAGAATGTCAAGGTTATCAGCATTGTCGTTAGATTGAGTGTTTTCCAATGAGAGTGTTGACAGGATTATTGCAATATCGAGACGAGCAGCCTCGATATGTAAGTCGAATGAGGTAGAACTTGCGGTCAATCTCCTTGCCTCGGAGGCCCGACGATACCACGGATCGGCCTTTTAGGGTTGCACAAACTCGCCTGGCGGTGTAGTTGGCGCGCTTGATCCCAAAACACGGTACAGAAAGGCGTCGCCATGGCCCGCGTCACGGTGGAAGATTGCATCGACAAGGTCGAGAACCGCTTCGAGCTGGTTCTGCTGGCCAGCCATCGCGCCCGCATGATCGCCGGCGGCGCTGCGCTGACGGTCGATCGCGATCGTGACAAAAACCCGGTGGTGGCTCTGCGCGAGATCGCGGATGAAACCCTGACCCCGGATGACCTCAAGGAAGACCTGATCCACTCGATGCAGAAATATGTCGAGGTGGACGAGCCCGAATCGGATCCGGCCGCTCTCGCCGCCGGCGATTCCGACGACAATGTCGCCTTCGACCGCATGTCGGAAGAAGACCTGCTGCGCGGCCTGGAAGGGCTGGTGCCGCCGGCCAACAATGGCTCGGACGACGAAGAATAAGCTCTTCGCTTCCTCCCAGGCAATTTCAGCGGGCCGGCATCACCGGCCCGCTTTTCTTTTGCGCTGCACCCGTATTGAATAGCGCGATGCTTCGGTTCGATCGAAGCGCGGTAATGAGGTGAGCCGGGTGCGGCAACGCTGCCGGCGGGAGACTGTGAGTGACGGCGCCATTTCGCCTGATGCGGCAATATGAACTCGTCGACAAGGTGCGGGCCTATAACCCGGCCGTGAACGAGGATCTTCTCAACGCCGCCTATGTCTATGCCATGCAAAAGCATGGTGCCCAGTTTCGCGCCTCGGGCGATCCCTATTTTTCCCACCCCTTGCAGGTGGCCTCGCTACTCACCGATCTCAAGCTCGACGACGCCACCATCGCCGCCGCCCTGCTGCACGACACCATCGAGGACACCGATGCCACGCGCGGCGAGATCGAACGCCGTTTCGGCAAGGAGATTGCGGCTCTCGTCGACGGGCTGACCAAGATCAAGAAGCTCGATCTGGTTTCCAAGGAGGCCAAGCAGGCGGAGAACCTGCGCAAGCTCTTGCTGGCCATCGTCGAGGATGTGCGCGTTCTCCTCGTCAAGCTCGCCGATCGCCTGCACAATATGCGCACGCTCAATTTCATGCGAGCCGAGAAGCGCGCCCGCATCGCCCAGGAGACGCTGGACATCTACGCCCCGCTTGCCGGGCGTATGGGCATGCAGGATATGCGCGAGGAGCTGGAGGACCTGTCCTTCCACGAATTGCAGCCGGCCCATTATGAAACCATCGTCCGCCGCCTGGAAGGATTGAAGCGCCGCAATGGCGCATTGATCGCGGAGATTGAGAATGATCTGCGCGAGCGGCTGCAGGAGCGCGGCATCGAGGCGACGGTCAAGGGGCGGGAGAAGCGCCCCTACTCGATCTTCAAGAAGACAGAACAAAAGCAGGTCGCCTTCGAGCAACTCTCCGATATCTTCGCCTTTCGCGTGCTGGTGAACAAGGTGGAGGATTGCTATCGCGCACTCGGCCTCGTCCACACCAAATGGCCGCTCGTGCCGGGCCGCTTCAAGGACTACATCTCCACGCCCAAGCAGAACGACTATCGTTCGCTGCACACCACGGTGATCGGCCCGGGCCACCAGCGCGTCGAATTGCAGATCCGCACCGAGGAGATGCATCGCATCGCCGAATTCGGCATCGCCGCCCACGCCCTCTACAAGGAGAACAAGGCCGGCGACAGCCTGCGCCTGGAAGGGGAGAGCCGGGCCTTTGCCTGGCTGCGCCGAACCATGGCGATGCTGGCCGAGGGCGACAATCCGGAGGAATTCCTCGAGCATACCAAGCTCGAACTGTTTCAGGACCAGGTGTTCTGCTTCACGCCGAAGGGCAAGCTGATCACCTTGCCGCGCGGGGCCAACGCCATCGATTTCGCCTATGCCGTGCATACCGATGTCGGCAACACGGCGGTGGGCTGCCGCGTCAATGGCCGCACCACGCCGCTGGTCTCCGAACTCTACAATGGCGACGAGGTTGCCATCATCACCGCCAAGCAGCAGACGCCGCCGGCGGCCTGGGAGACGCTGGTCGTCACCGGCCGGGCTCGGGCCGCCATCCGCCGTGCCACGCGCACGGCGGTGCGTGCGCAATATGCAGGGCTCGGCCAGCGCATCATCGAGCGCGCCTTCGAACGGTTGGAGAAGACCTATAGCCCCGATGCCTTGCAGGGGGCGCTCAAGCGGCTGGCCCGCAAGAGCGTGGACGATGTGCTCACCGCCGTCGGCCGCGGCGAAATGCGTTCGCAGGATGTGGTGCGGGCGGTGTTCCCGGACTTCAAGCTCGAACAGTCGAGCCATGCCGCTGCCGGGCTCGACGAGACCTGGTTCGGCCTGCAGGGCGGCCAGAATCTGCGCTTCAAGCTGCCTGGGGGCGGGGATCCGGCCAAGGCTGCCATTCCGGTGCGCGGCCTGATGGGCGATCTGCCGGTGCGCTTTGCCGAAGGAGGGGCGGTACCCGGGGACCGCATCGTGGCAATCCTCACGCCGGGCGAGGCGATCACCATCTATCCAATCCAGTCGCAGGCGCTGGCCGATTTCGAGGACAGGCCGGAACTCTGGCTCGACGTGCGCTGGGATCTGGAGGCGGCACGCGCCGAGCGCTATCCCGCCCGGATTCAGGTGGTTTCGATCAACGAGCCGGGCACGCTCGCCCAGATTGCCCAGGTGATCGCCGAGACGGACGGCAATATCGACAATCTCGCCATGCAGCGCCGCTCCTTCGACATGACGGAGATGATCGTCGATCTCGAGGTCTACGACCTCAAGCACCTGCTCGCCATCATCGATGGCTTGCGCGCCCGCAAGGTGGTGAGCGAGGTGCAGCGCGTGATCTGAGGCCAGCAGCGCGGTCACAGCGACATGCGGGCATGTCGCTGGGAGGTCCGCGTTCCAAGCAGGCGCAAGGGCGTCAGGAGCATTGTCCGCCGATGCTGGTCATGCCGATCACGCGCCCGAACATCAGGCTGACGAGGACGGCGCAATTGCGGTCATAGGCCAGGCCGTAGCGAGCCAGGATCCGCTTCTGCTCAGGCAGCGGGATGGGCGGCGTATCACCGCGCTGGCGAAAGTCGAGACGATTGCCGAGATAGACGAGGCGAACGGCGCCGCCTTCCGCGGCGCGAAAATCCGGCTTGCCGTAGCGCTCGACGAAAGCCTGTTCCGACGAGCCCATCGAGAACAGCGGCCGGATACCGCTGTCGCCGATCGTGCATCCGGTGAGCAGCAGCGACAGGCAGAAGATCAGTTTTCTCACGGTACTCGCGCTCCATATCTCGAAAAACAGCGGGAGGTTGGCGGCTAAACCGTGTTGCGACTAGACGAAGTCTCCTGGAAGCGCAAAGGCATATCCAAAACCTCCCGTTGCCGACCCACGGGCGGGACACCGCCGTTGGCTCTTCACGAAATTTTCGACCTCCAACCGGTGTCGGCCATTGATCTGTACGCCCCGGAAGCGTAGCCCGTACAACCGGAAAAACCAGGAGACGATGATGACGCAGGATGAGGTGCTGGCGGAATTCCGGGCGGCGGGGGCATTGCTCGAAGGACATTTCATCCTGACATCGGGACGGCATTCCGCGGTCTATCTGCAGAAGAACCTCGTCTTCATGGATCCTCCGCGCACCGAACGTCTTTGCCGTGCCTTGGCCGAGCGCATCCGCGCCGCCTATGGACCCATCGACATGGTGGTGTCCCCGGCCGTGGGCGGCATCGTGCCGGGCTACGAGACCGCGCGCGCGCTCGGTGCCAAGACGGTGTTCGTGGAACGCGAGAATGGCCAGTTCCAGCTGCGGCGCGGCTTTGCCATTCCCAAGGGCGCCCGCGTGGTGATGGTGGAGGATATCATCACCACCGGCCTGTCCTCGCGGGAATGCCTGGCCTCCATCGCCGACCAGCCGGGCGAAATCGTCGGGGCGGCCTGCCTGATCGACCGCTCGGGCGGCAAGGCCGAGCTCGGCAAGCCTCTGGTGGCTCTGGCGACCTTGGACATCCCCACCTTCGAGGCCGACAAGCTGCCGCCGGAACTTGCCAGCCTGCCGGCCGTCAAGCCCGGCAGCCGGGCTCTCGCAGGACAGGCCTGAAGATGACCGCAACTGCTCTGCCCAAGGTTCCGCGCCCGGAGGCTCTGCGCCTGGGTGTCAATGTCGACCACGTGGCCACCGTGCGCAACGCGCGCGGTGGCCTCTGGCCGGATCCGGTCCGCGCCGCGCATCTGGCGGTCGAGGCCGGCGCTGACGGCATCACCGCCCATCTGCGCGAGGATCGCCGCCATATCCGAGATGCCGACATCCGTCGCATCCGCGCCGAAGTGAAGGCGCCGCTGAATTTCGAGATGGCGGTGACCGACGAGATGCTGGCGATCGCGCTGGACGTGAAGCCCCATGCCGTCTGCCTGGTGCCGGAAAAGCGTGAGGAGCGGACCACCGAAGGAGGCCTGGACGTCAGGGCGGGCGAGGCCAATCTGCGGATGGCGATCCCGCGGCTCAAAGGCAGCGGCATCCGTGTCTCCCTGTTCGTCGAGCCGGACAGGGCGGTGCTGGAAGCCTGCGCCGCCCTGGGTGCCGATATCGTGGAGCTCCATACGGGCACCTGGTGCGAAGCCGTCGCTTCGGGGGAGACCGGCCATGCTGCTGCCGAATTCGAGCGCTTGAAGCTCGGCGCTTCCATCGCCGCGGGCCTCGGCCTTGAAGTGCATGCGGGGCACGGGCTCGACTTCGAGACCTCTGAAATCCTGGCTGCGGTACCCGAATTCGCCGAGTTCAACACCGGGCATTTCCTGATCGGAGAGGCGATTTTCGTCGGGCTCGCCGAGAGTATCCGCACCGTCAAGGCGGCAATGGCGGCTGGACGGAGTCGTGCCGGATGATCATCGGCATCGGCAGCGATCTTTGCGACATCCGCCGGATCGAGGATGCACTCGCCCGTTTCGGCGAGCGCTTCGAACGGCGCTGCTTCACCGAAGGCGAACGGGCCAAGGCCGCGGGCCGGGCCGACAAGGCCGGTACCCTTGCCAAGCGCTTCGCTGCCAAGGAGGCCTGCTCCAAGGCCCTGGGAACCGGCGTCAACGGTATGGCGGGCATTCACTGGCATGACATGGAAGTCCTCAATGCCGAGAGCGGCCGGCCCGAATTGCGGCTGAGCGGCGCGGCCTTGCGTTGCCTCGGCGACATGCTGCCCGAGGCGCATGAGGCCCATCTTCATCTCAGCCTGACCGACGAGCATCCCCTGGCGCAGGCCTTCGTGGTGATCGAGGCCCGACCGCGCGCTTGAGAGGAAAGGTTGTCCGCCGCCGCGCAATTGCCGAAATCATGCTGTTTCTGGCATCCGTCATTCCGGCGAATGATCGATGCTGTCAGGGCGTTTCGTCAGGCATGGTACGGCGCCAGACGAGGACGAACCCCGCTCTCATCCGGCGCAAGACCTCGCCTCACCACATGCCCGCGCGGCAGGCTCTGTCGTTGCACCCTCAATCCGCAGGGGTTATAGCAGCCGCAACAGGGTTGTTTCGTTACAAAGCTTCCGGAGCTTGCCTCAAGGCCGGCTCCGGAAGCTTTGCGTAATTTCAAGGTTCTTGCGGGATCTTGGATCGGAGCAATATTTCGAGGCTCCGGTTCCGCCAAGGACCGCCTCCAAAGATGGAAGATCGATGAGCGTGGCCAGCCAACCGAACAAGACGCCCGACACCAGCGGCGCCGCCAAGAAGACGTCGAAAGATGGCGGTATCGGCGAGCTCATCAAGATCATCGTTCACGCGCTCATCATCGCGCTGGTGGTCCGTACGGCCTTGTTCCAGCCGTTCAACATTCCGTCCGGCTCGCTGATCCCGACGCTCCTGGTCGGTGACTACGTCATGGTCTCCAAATACAGCTATGGCTGGTCGCGCTATTCGGTGCCGGTGATTTCCGGCATTCTGCCATCGGGCCGCCTGTGGGCCGGCGAGGGGCCCAAGCGCGGCGACATCGCCGTCTTCAAGCTGCCCAAAGACAATTCGACCGATTTCATCAAGCGCGTCATCGGCCTGCCAGGCGACCGCATCCAGATGCGCCAGGGCCGGCTGTTCATCAACGGCACCATGGTTCAGCGCGAGCAGGCTGGGACCTATCTGGTCAAGGATGAATTCGGGCGCGACAAGCAGGTGCCGAAATATATCGAGACCCTGCCCAACGGCGTGAAGCACGAGGTCATCGAGATCCAGGGCGACACTGGCTACTATGACAATACCGACGAATATGTCGTGCCGCCGGGCAACTACTTCATGATGGGCGACAACCGCGACAATTCCGATGATTCGCGCGATCTTGCCGCTGTCGGCTATGTGCCGCTCGACAATTTCGTCGGCAAGGGCCAGATCATCTTCTTCTCCGTCGCCGATGACGCCTCGCCGCTCGCTTTCTGGCAGTGGCCGTGGACCGTGCGCGGCAGCCGGTTGTTCTCGCTCATTCGATAATGACGGATCGGACCACGCCTGACGGAGTGTTGTATCGAATTCGGCCTCGTGCGAGCCGCCTCGGCAGATTGCTGCTTGCCGGTGGCGCTTTGCTGTTGCTCGCCTCTTGCCGCAATTTCTCCGTGCCGAGTGGTTCCAACATCCCGACGCTGCTCGTGGGGGACATCGTAATGGTGTTGCCCTTCGGCGAGGGGCCTGCAACCGGGGCTCCCGCTCGCGGCGACATGGCGGTGTTCCGATTGCCTAAGGTGCGATCGAGCTATTTCATCAAGCGGGTGATTGGCCTGCCGGGGGATCGCATCCAGATGCGCAATGGCCGTCTGTTCATCAACGGGGACATGGTGCGCCGCGAACCAGCCGGCAGTTACAAGACTGCGGTGGAGTTCGGTAGCGAGAAGCCGGTGCCGAAATACCGGGAGATCCTGGCGAATGGGCGCACTTATGAAGTGATCGAGATCCAGGGCGACAGCGGCTATTACGACAATACCGATGAATATGTCGTTCCGGCCGGCCATTGCTTCGTGATGGGTGATAACCGCGACAATTCCGACGATTCGCGGGATCTTGCGGCTGTCGGCTATATTTCGCTCGAGAATTTCGTGGGCAAACCCTGGCGGGTCCTGTTCTCGACAGCCAAGGCACAAATGCGTCTGTTTAAGATCATACAATGAGTTCGAAGAAGAAACCTGCGCTCGAAACACTGGAAGCTGCGCTCGGCCATGTCTTTGCCGATCGCTCTCTTTTGGAGCGGGCGTTGACGCATATCAGTTTCCTCGATGGGCCAGGCCGGCTGGCGAGCTATCAGCGCCTTGAATTCCTCGGCGACCGTGTGCTCGGGCTGGCGGTCGCGGACATGCTCTACCGCGTCTTCCCCGATGACGAAGAGGGCGCCATGTCGCGCCGGCTTTCCGATCTCGTGCGCAAGGAGACCTGCGCGGCCGTCGCCACCGACTGGGGCGTCGGTCCGCACGTCAAGCTCGGCCTGGGCGAAGCCCATTCGGGCGGGCGCAAGCGTGTCACCACGCTGGGCGATGTCTGCGAGGCCCTGATCGGCGGCGTCTTCGTGGATGCCGGCTATGAGAAGGCGCGCGCCGTGGTCGAAAAGGCCTGGCGCGAGCGGCTCCACGCCCCGGTGCGACCGCCGAGCGACGCCAAGACGGCGCTGCAGGAATGGGCCCAGGGCAGGGCCCTGAAGGCGCCGACCTATCGCCTGGTCTCGCGCACTGGGCCCGACCACAATCCGCGCTTCGTGATTGCCGTCGACATCGAGACGCTGACCTCGGCCGAAGGCGAAGGCAAGTCGAAGCGCCTGGCCGAGCAGGCCGCCGCAGCCGCCTTCATGGCGCGGGAGGGTATTTCCCTGGAGGGGCGTCGCGGCTGATCGGGCCGGCGGAACGCCCACTCATGCGCCTTCGGGCTCGCCGAGCTCTCCGGAAAACGAAGAATAAACCCGGCCGCTGTGCATCATCGGCCAATCGAGCCGTATTTCGGCACGCCAATGTCTGCTAGAAAGCTGAAATGAACCAGACTTCAAACACCAGATGCGGCTTCGTCGCCCTGATCGGCGCCCCCAATGCCGGCAAGTCCACGCTGATGAACGCCATCGTCGGCGCCAAGCTGTCGATCGTCACCCACAAGGTCCAGACGACGCGTGCCATCGTACGCGGCATCGCCATGGCGGGGGATGCGCAGATCATCTTCGTCGACACGCCCGGCATTTTCCAGCCCAAGCGCCGGCTCGATCGGGCCATGGTCACCACCGCCTGGAGCGGCGCGGCCGATGCCGATGCCGTCTGCCTGCTCGTCGATGCCCAGCGCGGGCTCGACGAAGGCAATGAGGCGATCCTGGAAAAGCTCTCTGCCACCAAGCAGAAGCGCATCCTCATCCTCAACAAGATCGATGCGGTGAAGCGCGAGAAGCTGCTGGAGCTTGCCCAGGCCGTCAACGCACGACTGCCCTTCGACGAGACCTTCATGGTGTCGGCGCTGACCGGCAGCGGCGTGGAGGACCTCACCAACCATCTCGGCTCCATCATGCCGGCCGGACCCTGGCTCTATCCCGAGGACCAGATATCGGATGCGCCCCTGCGCTCGCTGGCGGCCGAGATCACGCGCGAGAAGCTGTTCCTGCGCCTGCATGACGAGCTGCCCTACGAATCGACGGTGGAGACCACGGCCTGGACCTCGATGAAGGATGGTTCGGCCCGCATCGAGCAGACGATCTACGTCACGCGCGAGGGGCACAAGAAGATCGTCATCGGCAAGGGGGGAGAGACCATCAAGGCGATCTCCATGGCGGCCCGCAAGGAAATCATGGCCATGGCAGAGGCGCCGGTGCATCTGTTCCTGTTCGTGAAGGTGCGCGAGAACTGGTCCGATGACCCCGAGCGCTATCGCGAAATGGGCCTCGAATTTCCGGTGGAGAAGCCCTGAGGCGGGTTCCTTCTGGGAGTGTCGGCCTCCTGGCTGACATCGCTGACACTCCAGGCCCCCGCGTTACTTTGCCTGGGCGAGGCAGTTCCGATGGAATGGATCGACAGCGGTTACATATT
This sequence comes from Labrys sp. E2SS-1L, assembly GCF_057073705.1. Taxonomy (NCBI): domain Bacteria; kingdom Pseudomonadati; phylum Pseudomonadota; class Alphaproteobacteria; order Hyphomicrobiales; family Xanthobacteraceae; genus Labrys; species Labrys sp. E2SS-1L. The sequence goes on from NZ_CP172712.1 coordinate 2,997,879, forward strand.
GGGTGTGCGCCGCCATGGCGAATCCAGCGTGATCCTGGAGACAATGACCAGGGATCATGGCCGTCATCTCGGCATGGTGCGCGGAGGGCGCTCGCGGACATTGCAGCCGGTGCTGCAGCCAGGCAATGAGGTGCAACTGACCTGGCGTGCCCGGATCGAGGGGCATCTCGGCCATTTCGCCATCGAGGGGCTGACATTGCACGCCGCCCGCTTCCTCTCCTCCCGGCAAGCCCTGTTCGCCATGACCCATGTGGCGGCTCTGGTCCGCCTGCTGCCCGAACGCGATCCGCATCCCGGCCTCCACGAGGCGCTCGGCCACCTCGTCGAGGTGCTTGGAGAACCTGATCTGGCACCGGCATTAATTGCTCGCTTCGAACTCGAGATCCTGTCGGATCTCGGCTTCGGCCTCGACCTGGCTGCCTGCGCCGTCACCGGCCGGCAGGACGACCTCATCTATGTCTCGCCCAAGAGCGGCAGGGCAGTCTGCCGGGAAGCCGGAGCTCCCTGGCATGACAGGCTGCTGCGCTTGCCCGCCTTCCTGCGCGGGGAGGAGGGCATGCCCGAAGCGGGCGATATCGCGGATGCCTTGCGGCTGACCCAGTATTTCCTCGAGCGCGATGTCTTTGCGCCGCGCGGTCTTGCCATGCCCGAGGGGCGCCGCGTCCTGCTGGAGAGTCTGGTGGTGGCGGAAGAAAAGGGTTAACCAATCCTTATTCCGCCAAAGTCATTGGCTACCAGCGATGGAATGAAGTTTTCGAGGATGACGCCGTGACGATCCGTCCCGTTTCCCTGTTGGCGATTGCACTCGCTCTTGCCGCCCTCCCGCTAACGCAGGCCCAGGCGGGCTGGCGTGACGCTCCCTTTTATGGCGATGGAGGCTGGGACGGCGAGTTCGAGGCGCCCATGCGCCCTTATCACCCCAGGCCCGTTTATCGCGGGGACGATGGCGGCTACGAGACCCGCAGCTTTTATCCGCGCCCTGCCTATCCGCGGCCGTGGGTGAGGGGGCCGGCCTATGAGCCCGATATCGACGGGTCTTATGACGTGCTGCCGGAAGAGCGCGGTCCGGCGGTGCGTCCGCTTCGCCCGCCGCGCAGTGTCGTCGGAACACCGCAGAACCTGCCGCGTCCGGCGCTGCCGAAGCCGCGCAGCGCGGCCTTGTCGGCACCCAAGAAGGTCGATCCGCCCAAGGCCCTGCCGCTAGCGGCTGCCCCGAAACCGCGCCCAGAGCCGATTCAGGAGGCAAGAGCATTGCCGGTGCCGCGGCCCAATCTCGAAAGCATGGATTTCGAGCCCCCGAAATAGGGCGGTGGCTGCCATTTGGGCGAGATCTGGAACGTCAGCCTCCGGTTGACATCACGGGTGCCGGAAAGCGCTCGGTTTTCAGGATGTCAGCCGGGGGCTGGCACTCCGAATTCATTGCGCTCTTCCAGCAAGCGCAATGCTAGGCCGGTATCCTCGTCCGCGCGACATAGAGCGCGAGGGCCGCAGCGTTTGAGACATTCAGGCTCTTGATCGCGCCGGGCATGTCGAGCCGGGCCAGCGCATCGCAGAGAGAGCGCGTGCGCTGGCGCAGTCCCTTGCCCTCGGCGCCGAGCACGAGCGCCAGCGGCCCACCGAATGCCGTGCCTTCCAACGTCGCCGGTCCCTCCGAGTCGAGGCCGATTCGTGTCACGCCGCTCGCCCCCATTTCATCCAGCGTATCGCCGAGATTGCGCACGGAAACGACCGGCACATGTTCCAGGCCCCCTGACGCCGACTTGGCAAGCACGCCGGTGGCTGCAGGCGAATGGCGCTCCGTGGTGATGATGGCTGCCACCTTGAAGGCGGCAGCCGAGCGGATGATGGCGCCGACATTGTGGGGGTCGGTGATCTGGTCGAGCACCAGGACGATGTCCTGCGCGCCGAGTTCCCCGAAAGCGGGAGCGGGCAGGGGGGCCGCTTCCAGATAGAGTCCCTGGTGAATCGAATCGGCTGTGAGCAGACGGTCGATATCGCCCGGGCGGACGGTTTCCGGTTTGATTCGCGTTTCGACCTTCTCGTCGGCCAGCCTTTTCAGGGCGTTTTCGGTGGCGAGCAGCCGCTTGAGCTTGCGCTTGGGGTTCTGCAACGCCTCGCGCACCGGGTGCCAGCCATAGATCACCACCGTATCGAGCGTTGCCTCGCCGGCATAGCCTCGATGGTGGCCGCGATGGCCCCTGCGGTCCCTGTCCTTCATGTTTATCTCCGTTCCGGGGATTGCCCATGGCATGGCTGGCGTACCAAAAAAAGCCCTGTCCGCGATTAAGTGTAAAAACTCGTCGACAATTGTCGCCTTTTGGGTTGACAGGCACCGATCCCCTCACCATAACGGCGCCCTCTGAACGACGCGGTCGCGCCACTTGGCCGCTTCGATTTCGCAGCGGCGTCACAGCGTTGCGGAAGGACGTTTTGGAGGGGTGCCCGAGTGGTTAAAGGGGACGGACTGTAAATCCGTTGGCTCAGCCTACGTTGGTTCGAATCCAACCCCCTCCACCAAACGTCCGAGGAGCTCTGTGCTTGGTTTGCGGGTGTAGCTCAATGGTAGAGCAGCAGCCTTCCAAGCTGAATACGAGGGTTCGATTCCCTTCACCCGCTCCACTCCCCTTCGGTCGGATTTCGGGCCCCACAAGCCTCGTGCTCCATTCTCTTCTTGCACGTCGCCGCAAAAACCCCTATCGAGCCGCCCGATATTTCGCACCGGCGAAATACCCAATCCTCCAATGCTGGAAACGGGGCTATGGCCAAAGAGAAATTTGAACGCACGAAGCCGCACTGCAACATCGGCACGATTGGTCACGTTGACCATGGCAAGACGTCGCTGACTGCGGCGATCACGAAGGTTCTTGCCGAAACGGGCGGTGCGACGTTCACGGCGTATGACCAGATCGACAAGGCTCCGGAAGAGAAGGCTCGCGGCATCACGATCTCGACGGCGCACGTCGAGTACGAGACCAAGAACCGCCACTATGCCCATGTCGACTGCCCCGGCCACGCCGACTATGTGAAGAACATGATCACGGGCGCGGCGCAGATGGATGGCGCGATCCTGGTCGTGTCGGCTGCCGACGGCCCGATGCCGCAGACCCGCGAGCACATCCTCCTGGCCCGCCAGGTCGGCGTTCCCGCGCTGGTGGTGTTCCTGAACAAGGTCGACATGGTCGATGATCCGGAGCTTCTGGAGCTGGTCGAGCTCGAAGTTCGCGAGCTTCTGTCGAAGTACGAGTTCCCCGGCGACGACATTCCGATCACCAAGGGTTCGGCGCTGATGGCGCTGGAGAACAAGTCTCCGGAGATCGGCCATGACGCCATCCTGGCCCTGATGCAGACGGTTGACGACTACATCCCGCAGCCCGAGCGCCCGATCGACCAGCCCTTCCTGATGCCGGTCGAAGACGTGTTCTCGATCTCGGGCCGTGGCACCGTGGTGACCGGCCGTGTCGAGCGCGGCATCGTCAAGGTCGGCGAGGAAGTCGAGATCGTCGGCATCCGCGCCACCCAGAAGACGACCGTCACCGGCGTCGAGATGTTCCGCAAGCTGCTGGACCAGGGCCAGGCCGGCGACAACATCGGCGCGCTGCTGCGCGGCACCAAGCGTGAGGACGTGGAGCGCGGCCAGGTGCTGTGCAAGCCCGGCTCCGTGAAGCCGCACACCAAGTTCAAGGCCGAAGCCTACATCCTGACCAAGGAAGAGGGTGGCCGTCATACGCCGTTCTTCGGCAACTACCGTCCGCAGTTCTACTTCCGCACGACGGACGTGACGGGCGTGGTGACGCTGCCGGAAGGCACGGAGATGGTGATGCCGGGCGACAACATCGCCATGGAAGTCAATCTGATCGTGCCGATCGCCATGGAAGAGAAGCTGCGCTTCGCTATCCGTGAAGGCGGTCGTACCGTCGGCGCCGGCGTCGTCGCCGCCATCATCGAATAAGCCTGGGCGAAAGCTCGAGTTCGGAACGGCGCAGCCTTGGCTGCGCCGTTTTTGTTTGTATTGCTGACTCCACCGCATTCGAGGAACAGGTCATGATCGTCGTCACCACCAATGATCTCCCAGGCTACCGTGTCGTGAAGCATTTCGGCGTGGTGCGTGGCATCACCGTGCGTTCGCGCAGCGTGATCGGCAATATTGGCGGCGCCATCCAATCGGTGTTCGGCGGCAAGCTGTCCGTCTACACCAACCTGGCCGAGACTGCCCGGCAGGAGGCTTACGAACTCCTGGTGCGCCATGCCGAAGAGATGGGCGCCAATGCCATCATCGCCATGCGCTATGACGCCAACGAGATCATGGATGGAATCACCGAGGTGTTGGCCTATGGCACCGCGGTTGCGGTCGAGCCGGTTTGAACAGGCCCTGGGCGGCCAGCGCAGCAAAAGCCGTATGAAAGAGGGCGCCGGGCGCAGGCCCGTCGGACTTTCGTCGGGTCGGCGATGAAAATTTACACGATCATCTCCATCTGCGGGATTGCGCCAAATCATTTGCGCGGCTATGTAGGCGCCGCGCGAGCAACGCGTAGGGGTATAGCTCAGCTGGTAGAGCGACGGTCTCCAAAACCGTAGGTCGCGGGTTCGATCCCTGCTGCCCCTGCCAATTTACGCGGATGAGGCGTTCAGCTTTTTTCGCTCTGTCATGAAAGCCGGGGGATGGGGCTTGGCCGCACCCTCGGTTTTGTGTTGGCAAAAACGGCCGGACAGGATTTGCAAGCCCGCGGGGCGGGGTGGCAAAGCCTGCGAGGTTCACAGTCGTCGCAGAGCCTGGCTGGTCGGATCATCTCCGCATCGTCCATGCTCCGCTCAGGCCCGGTCTTGCATTTGCGAGGCAGGATTTCGAAATGAGTGCCGGAACAATTCTGTTTCGGTCAAGGCGGTAGAACGATGGCAAAGACGACTCCGATGGAGTTCTTGCGACAGGTTCGCAATGAAACGAACAAGGTCACCTGGCCCACCCGCCGGGAGACCATGATTACGGCCCTCATGGTCGTTATCTTCACCATCGCCATGGCCATCTTCTTTTCGATCACGGATGCCGTTTTGATCCGTGTCGTCTCCTTCATCGTGAATCTGGGCCGCTAGGGAAATCCATAATGGCCAAGCGCTGGTATATCGTTCACGCCTATTCCAACTTCGAGAACAAGGTCGCGCAGTCGATTCGCGAGCAGGTCGCCCAGCGTGGGCTCTCCGATCTGTTCGAAGAGATCCTGGTGCCGACCGAGAAGGTCGTCGAGGTTCGCCGCGGCCGGAAGGTCGACACCGAACGCAAGTTCTTCCCCGGCTATGTGCTGGTGAAGTGCGACCTGACGGACGAGGTGCATCACCTCATCAAGAACACGCCGAAGGTCACCGGTTTCCTGGGCGCCGACAAGGCTAAGCCCGTGCCGATTCCCGACCGTGAGGCGGAACGCATCAAGGGCCAGGTCGCCGACGGCGTCGAGCGTCCCAAGCCCTCCGTCAGCTTCGAGGTTGGCGAGCAGGTCAAGGTGGCCGACGGTCCCTTCGCTTCGTTCAATGGCATCGTCGAGGAAGTCGACGAGAGCCGCGCCCGCCTCAAGGTGGCGGTTTCCATTTTCGGCCGGGCCACTCCGGTCGAACTCGAATACGGGCAGGTCGAAAAGGTCTGATCCCGTACGCGGGAGGAGAAGCAAGGCCATCGCCGCCTTGCCGAACCGAACCGCGAAACTCCGGCCATCGCGTTGATGGCCAGCCATCGGAGACGATGGCCGATAACCGCGGGGCAACCCGCATAGGAGCAACAAATGGCGAAGAAAATTACGGGCTACGTCAAGCTTCAGGTTCCGGCCGGCGCCGCGAACCCGTCGCCGCCCATCGGCCCGGCGCTCGGTCAGCGCGGCCTGAACATCATGGAATTCTGCAAGGCCTTCAATGCGAAGACCGCGCAGATGACCAAGGGCATGCCGATCCCGGTCATCATCACGGCCTATCAGGACCGTTCGTTCACCTTCGAACTGAAGCTTCCCCCGGTGTCCTACTGGGTCAAGGAAGCCGCCGGCATCAAGTCGGGTTCGCAGACTCCCGGCAAGGGCGCCAAGGCTGGCAAGATCACGATCGCCCAGATCCGTGAGATCGCCGAGAAGAAGCTGCCCGATCTCAACTGCGATACGGTTGAGGCCGCCATGGCCATGGTGAAGGGTTCCGCCCAGTCGATGGGCCTCGAGATCGTCGGGTGATATGATGGCACATCAAGGAAAGCGTATCCGCGCGGCCAAGGAAGGCATTGACCGCATCAAGCTTTACGGTCTGGACGAGGCAGTGGCCCTGATCAAGGACCGCGCCAAGGCCAAGTTCGACGAGACCGTCGAGATCGCCATGAACCTGGGTGTCGACCCCCGCCATGCCGACCAGATGGTCCGCGGCGTGTGCAACCTGCCCAATGGTTCGGGCCGCACCCTGCGCGTGGCCGTGTTCGCCCGCGGCGCCAAGGCTGACGAAGCCCGCGCTGCTGGCGCCGATGTGGTCGGCGCCGAGGATCTCGTCGAGATCGTCAATGGCGGCAAGATCGACTTCGATCGTTGCATCGCTACCCCCGACATGATGCCGCTGGTCGGCCGTCTGGGTAAGGTGCTCGGCCCGCGCGGCATGATGCCGAACCCGAAGGTCGGTACGGTGACCATGGACGTCACCGGTGCCGTGCAGGCTTCGAAGGGCGGCGCCGTCGAGTTCCGCGTCGAGAAGGCCGGCATCGTGCACGGCGCCGTCGGCAAGGCTTCGTTCTCGGCCGAGAAGCTCGCCGAGAACATCAAGGCTTTCGCCGATGCCGTGGTCAAGGCCAAGCCGACCGGCGCCAAGGGCACCTATGTCCAGCGCGTTGCCCTGTCCTCGACCATGGGCCCGGGCGTGAAGATCGACCCGGCCAGCGTGCTCAGCGCCTGATCGACCTGACAGGTTGAAATCGAGAACCCCGCCGAAGCTGCTTCGGCGGGGTTTTTTTGATAGATCCGGTCGCGGCGTATCTTCACATCACCGGGAGCAGCATGTCTCGACGCAAATTTCTTGCGCTTCTCGGAGGCGCCACTGTGCCGGCATGGGTTGCAGGAGCGAGCGCCAAGGAACTCGACTACAGCAAGCTTCACCAACTCGATGCAGAAGATCTAGCCGAGCAGGGCATGAAAACTGCGTACGAGGCGCTTGCGGCCGACCTCAGGCATCATGGCATCGAGCCTGCGGCCATGGCGGAGGAGATCGATCCGGATGCTCCGACCTATGCCGTGCATATCAGCGGCCGAAAATATGTCGTCTATTCGCCGGAAGTCACGTCGAATGACTACCAGTCATGGGGGCAGGCGACTTACCTCTTCTTCAAGATCGTGAACGACCAACTCGCTGAAATTAATTCGAAGGTGCGCTTCTACGCGATCAATGGCGGCAATGATCTAGGTGGGTTATTCCTGATGCCGGACGACGCCATTGCCGCCAGGAATTCGCTACCGCGACGGGAGGATTGGCCCTACATCCCGACCGATACCGCGCCATGGTACGGGCAGTTTCATTGACCGACCGCGAAACGAGGCCTTGGGAGACTTTCGGCTGGCGCGGCTAATTGATTGCCGGCAAGGGCAGGGCGCCGTATCGTCGAAGGTCAAAATGCGACGATGCGTTTTTGGAAAAAGCACATCCCTGATGCAAATTCCCCCTTGGCAATTCGCCCGGGAGGGACTATATCGCCCTTCTCACTGAACTGATCAAAGGTTCATGACCCTGGGATGTGTAAACAGCCCGGGATTTTTGCTGTCCGAAGCAATTTGGACGGCTGACTGGCCGGCTGGGTTTTCGAACCTTGACGGCCATGTCCTGTCCGAGACTGCAGGCGCAGGGAAACCTGCTTAATTGCCGGGAGAGGCCTTTAAAAGCGCTCCTTTTGGCCTGCATAGACGGGGAAGACCGGTTTTCGGTGTCCGCCTCGCGGCTGCCTCGTGAATTGGTTCGATCCGGCTCACTCGTCCTTACGGCCTGTGTCATTTTGACGCACATGTGATGATGAGGGACAGGCAATCGAGCGTCGCCTTCGTAAAGGTCTCGGTTCGCCGGTGCCCGGAAGGCGGCAAGTGCAACGGTCGGCTTTCCTTCCATTTCGGAAAGCTGCAACCGGAGAGAGCAACGTGGAAAGAGCGGAAAAGCAGGAGTTCATCGGCTTTCTCCAGGAGGTCTTCACGACCACTGGGGTTGTCGTCGTAGCTCACTATTCCGGCCTGACCGTCGCCCAGATGCAGAACCTGCGCAAGCAGATGAAGCAGGCTGGAGCGACTGTGAAGGTCGCGAAGAACCGCCTCGCCAAGATCGCTCTTGATGGCACGGATGTGGCCTCTATCGCGCCCCTCATGAAGGGCCCGACCCTGATCGCTTATTCGAGCGATCCGGTGGCTGCACCCAAGGTCGCCGTCGACTTCGCCAAGGCCCACGACAAGTTCGTGATCCTGGGCGGCGCGATGGGCAAGACCTCTCTGGACCAGAACGGTGTCAAGGCGCTTGCGACCTTGCCGTCTCTGGACGAACTGCGCGCCAAGCTGATCGGCCTCATCCAGGCCCCGGCTACCAAGATCGCTCAGGTCGTCAACGCACCGGCTGCCAAGCTGGCTCGCGTGTTCGGAGCCTATGCCAAGCAAGACGAAGCGGCGTAAGGCCGTTCGCAACCCGATTAAACCGGTACGAACCAAAACCAAGGATTATGGACAATGTCCAAGATTGAAAAGCTTGTTGAAGACCTGTCGAGCCTGACCGTGCTCGAGGCTGCCGACCTCGCCAAGGCCCTGGAAGAGAAGTGGGGCGTTTCGGCTGCTGCGGCTGTTGCCGTCGCTGCTGCTCCCGGCGCTGCTGCCGCTGCTCCGGCTGCTGAAGCCCAGACCGAGTTCACCGTCGTTCTGGCCGCTGCCGGCGACAAGAAGATCGAGGTCATCAAGGAAGTCCGCGCGATCACCGGCCTCGGCCTCAAGGAAGCCAAGGACCTGGTCGAAGCTGCTCCGAAGCCGGTCAAGGAAGCCGTTGCCAAGGAAGAAGCCGACAAGATCAAGGCCGCCCTCGAGAAGGTCGGCGCCAAGGTCGAGCTCAAGTAAGAGAGCTTGCTTCAGGCGTTTTGGCTCCGGGGTTTTCCCCCGGGGCCTTTTCGGCGTTTTAGGCCAGGCTCCATTAGGACCTGGCCTGGGCGCCGGAACGGCGGACCAGAGAATCTTCGAGGCTCGGCCTCCTGGGATTTTCCGGTCCGCCGTGACGAGAACGGTGAAGGCCGGGTGTCCCGGCCGGATGTTTCAGCGTCGGCCTGCGACAGCGGGACGGTGCCAGGCGAGGAAGGAACGTCTTCCTCGCGCAATCAATGCCTGCAGGAGCGGTGCGGTGGCGCCGGGCTTGCTTGAAAGGACGAGGACCACATGGCTCAGACGACCAATGCCCGCAAGCGCGTCCGCCGGTTTTTCGGAAAGATCCGCGAAGTCGCGACGATGCCGAACCTGATCGAGGTTCAAAAGGCTTCCTATGACCAGTTTCTCCAGGTCTTGGAGCCAGATGGCGGGCGGACGGATGAGGGATTGCAGACCGTCTTCAAGTCGGTCTTCCCGATCTCGGACTTTTCCAACAAGGCGATGCTCGAATTCGTCCGTTACGAATTCGAGGCGCCGAAATATGATGTCGACGAGTGCCGCCAGCGCGGCATGACCTTCGCCGCGCCCCTCAAGGTGACGCTGCGCCTGATCGTGTTCGATGTCGACGAGGAAACCGGCGCTCGCTCCGTCAAGGACATCAAGGAGCAGGACGTCTACATGGGCGACATGCCGCTCATGACCTCGAACGGCACCTTCATCGTCAATGGCACCGAGCGCGTCATCGTCTCCCAGATGCACCGTTCGCCGGGCGTGTTCTTCGACCACGACAAGGGCAAGACCCATTCCTCGGGCAAGCTCCTGTTCGCTGCCCGCATCATTCCCTATCGCGGTTCCTGGCTCGACATCGAGTTCGACGCCAAGGACATCGTGCATGCGCGCATCGACCGTCGCCGCAAGATCCCGGTTTCTTCGCTGCTCTTTGCCCTCGGCATGGACGGCGAGGACATCCTGCGCACCTTCTACAACTCCATCACCTATGTCCGCGACAAGGATGGCTGGCGCGTCCCCTATGACTGGAACCGCCTGAAGGGCGTCAAGCCGACCACCGACCTCATCGATGCCGATACCGGCGAGATCGTGGTCGAATCCGGCAAGAAGCTGACGGCGCGTTCCGCCCGCGCCCTGGCCGAGAAGGGCCTCAAGGCCCTGCGCGTCACGGACGAGGACCTGATCGGCCGTTATGTCGCCGAGGACATCGTCAATCTGAACACCGGCGAAATCTATCTGGAAGCCGGCGATGAGCTCAGCGAGAAGAACCTCAAGCTGCTCGGCGACGAGGGCTTCGACGAGATTCCGGTGCTCGACATCGATCACGTCACAGTGGGCGGCTATATCCGCAACACGCTGGCGGTCGACAAGAACAACTCGCGCGAAGAGGCGCTGTTCGACATCTACCGCGTGATGCGTCCGGGCGAGCCGCCGACCATCGACTCCGCCGAGGCGATGTTCCAGTCGCTGTTCTTCGATGCCGAGCGCTACGACCTCTCCTCGGTCGGCCGTGTCAAGATGAACATGCGCCTCGACCTCGACGCCGAGGACACCGTGCGCGTGCTGCGCAAGGATGACATCCTGGCCGTGGTCAGGACGCTGGTGGACCTGCGCGACGGCAAGGGCGAGATCGACGACATCGACCATCTCGGCAACCGCCGCGTGCGCTCGGTCGGCGAGTTGATGGAAAATCAGTATCGCGTCGGCCTGCTGCGCATGGAGCGCGCCATCAAGGAGCGTATGTCCTCGGTCGACGTCGACACTGTGATGCCGCAGGATCTGATCAACGCCAAGCCGGCGGCTGCCGCCGTGCGCGAGTTCTTCGGTTCCTCGCAGCTCTCGCAGTTCATGGACCAGACCAACCCGCTGTCGGAAATCACCCACAAGCGCCGCCTGTCGGCACTTGGCCCGGGCGGTCTGACCCGCGAGCGTGCCGGCTTCGAAGTCCGCGACGTGCACCCGACGCATTATGGCCGTATCTGCCCGATCGAGACGCCGGAAGGCCCGAACATCGGTCTGATCAACTCGCTGGCGACCTTTGCGCGCGTCAACAAGTACGGCTTCATCGAGGCGCCCTATCGTCGCGTCCGCGACAGCAAGGTCACGCCTGAGGTCGTCTATCTGTCGGCGATGGAAGAGGGCAAGTACTACGTCGCCCAGGCCAACATTCCGGTCGATCAGGAAGGCCGTCTGACGGAAGACTTCGTGGTCTGCCGCCATGCCGGCGAAAACGTCATGGTCACGCCCGACCGCGTCGACTACATGGACGTCTCGCCCAAGCAGCTCGTCTCCGTCGCTGCGGCGCTCATTCCCTTCATCGAGAATGACGACGCCAACCGCGCGCTGATGGGTGCGAACATGCAGCGCCAGGCCGTGCCGCTGGTGCGCGCCGATGCGCCGTTCGTCGGCACCGGCATGGAGAGCGTGGTGGCCCGTGACTCGGGCGCCGCGATTGCCGCCCGCCGCACCGGCATCGTCGACCAGATCGATGCGACGCGTATCGTCATCCGCGCCACCGCGGATCTCGATCCGACCCAGTCGGGCGTCGACATCTACCGCCTGATGAAGTTCCAGCGCTCCAACCAGTCGACCTGCATCACGCAGAAGCCGCTGGTGCGCGTGGGCGACGTGGTCAGGAAGGGTGACATCATCGCCGACGGTCCGTCGACCGAGCTCGGCGAGCTGGCGCTCGGCCGCAACGTCCTCGTCGCCTTCATGCCCTGGAACGGCTACAACTTCGAAGACTCGATCCTGCTCAGCGAGAACATCGCCAAGGAGGACGTGTTCACCTCGATCCACATCGACGAGTTCGAAGTGATGGCCCGCGACACCAAGCTGGGTCCGGAAGAGATCACGCGCGACATTCCGAACGTCTCGGAAGAAGCGCTGAAGAACCTGGACGAAGCCGGTATCGTCTATATCGGTGCCGAGGTGCAGGCTGGCGACATCCTGGTCGGCAAGATCACGCCGAAGGGCGAGAGCCCGATGACGCCGGAAGAAAAGCTCCTGCGCGCCATCTTCGGCGAAAAGGCCTCCGACGTGCGCGACACCTCGCTGCGCGTGCCCCCGGGCGTTACCGGCACCATCGTCGAAGTGCGCGTGTTCAACCGCCACGGCGTCGATAAGGACGAGCGCGCCCAGGCGATCGAGCGCGAGGAGATCGAGCGTCTGGCCAAGGACCGCGACGACGAGCAGGCGATCCTCGACCGCAACGTCTACCAGCGTCTCGTCGAGATGCTGGAAGGCAAGGCGGCGATCGGCGGGCCGAAGGGCTTCAAGAAGGAGACGGTGCTCACTGCCGACGTGATGCAGGAGTATCCGCGCTCGCAGTGGTGGAACTTCGCCGTGGCCGACGACGCGCTGATGAGCGAAGTCGAGGCCATGCGCAAGCAGTACGACGAATCCAAGAAGCGCCTCGAACAGCGCTTCCTGGACAAGGTCGAGAAGCTGCAGCGTGGTGACGAACTGCCGCCCGGCGTGATGAAGATGGTCAAGGTCTTCGTCGCCGTGAAGCGCAAGATCCAGCCGGGCGACAAGATGGCCGGCCGTCACGGCAACAAGGGCGTGGTTTCGCGCATCATGCCGATCGAAGACATGCCCTTCCTCGAGGATGGCACGCCGGTCGACATCGTGCTCAACCCGCTCGGCGTGCCGAGCCGCATGAACGTCGGTCAGATTCTCGAAACCCATATGGGTTGGGCAGCTGCCGGCCTCGGCAAGCTCGTCGGCCAGGCCATCGATGCCTACAAGAAGGGCAAGGGGGCCAGCCAGCTCAAGAATACGCTCGACCGCATCTACGGCAACAACGAGGAAATCGAGTCCATGGACGAGCGTGAGCTCGTCGACATGTCCTCGACGCTTCGCCGCGGCGTGCCGATCGCGACCCCGGTCTTTGACGGAGCCAAGGAAAGCGACATCGTCGACTTCCTCAAGATGGCGGGCCATGACGCTTCGGGTCAGGTCCAGCTCTATGACGGGCGCACGGGCAACCCCTTCGACCGCAAGGTGACAGTCGGCTACATCTACATGCTGAAGCTGCACCATCTGGTCGACGACAAGATCCACGCCCGTTCGATCGGTCCGTACTCGCTGGTCACGCAGCAGCCGCTGGGTGGCAAGGCGCAGTTCGGCGGCCAGCGCTTCGGCGAAATGGAGGTGTGGGCCCTCGAAGCCTATGGCGCCGCCTACACGCTGCAGGAGATGCTCACCGTCAAGTCGGACGACGTGGCCGGCCGTACCAAGGTCTACGAGGCCATCGTACGCGGCGACGATACCTTCGAGGCGGGCATCCCGGAATCGTTCAACGTTCTGGTCAAGGAAATGCGTTCGCTGGGCCTCAACGTCGAGCTCACCGGCCTGCGCAACGCCGATCAGATGCTGCCGCCGGCCGAGGCTGCCGAGTGACATTGCCCGGGAGGCGGGCCTTCGGGCCCGCCGTGACCGTGCCGCGAATGAGGTGGGTCTGCTGTCAGCGAATGCTGCAAGACCCGCCCCCCATTTTTATCCGCGCGGGCAGGGGCGTTGGCCTCGCCTTAGCGCAAACCTGGAGACGGCCATGAACCAAGAGGTCATGAATCTCTTCAATCCGGTGGCGCAGCCGCAGACCTTCGATCAGATCAAGATCTCGATCGCTTCGCCGGAAAAGATCCTTTCCTGGTCCTACGGCGAGATCAAGAAGCCGGAAACCATCAATTACCGTACGTTCAAGCCCGAGCGTGACGGCTTGTTCTGCGCGCGCATCTTCGGACCGATCAAGGATTACGAGTGCTTGTGCGGCAAGTACAAGCGCATGAAGTACAAGGGCGTCATCTGCGAGAAATGCGGCGTCGAAGTTACGCTGTCGCGCGTGCGCCGCGAGCGCATGGGCCATATCGAGCTCGCCGCGCCGGTCGCCCACATCTGGTTCCTGAAGTCGCTGCCGAGCCGCATCGGCCTGTTGATGGATATGACGCTCAAGGATCTCGAGCGTATCCTGTACTTCGAATATTACGTCGTGATCGAGCCCGGCCTCACCCCGCTGAAGGAGCGTCAGCTCCTCTCCGAGGACGAGTATGCACGCGCCCAGGACGAGTATGGCGAGGACTCGTTCACCGCCATGATCGGCGCCGAGGCCATCCGTGAGATGCTGCGCGCCATGGATCTGGAGAAGATCGCGGCGGATTTGCGCGTCGAGATCGCCGAGTCCACTTCGGAGCTCAAGCCGAAGAAGCTCGCCAAGCGCCTGAAGATCATCGAAGCCTTCATCCAGTCCGGCAACAAGCCCGAATGGATGATCCTGACCGCCGTTCCGGTGATCCCGCCGGATCTGCGGCCGCTCGTGCCGCTGGATGGCGGCCGCTTCGCGACCTCGGACCTCAACGATCTCTATCGCCGCGTCATCAACCGCAACAACCGTTTGAAGCGGCTGATCGAACTGCGTGCGCCTGACATCATCATCCGCAACGAAAAGCGCATGCTGCAGGAAGCTGTGGACGCGCTCTTCGACAACGGCCGCCGCGGCCGCGTCATCACGGGTGCCAACAAGCGTCCGCTGAAGTCGCTGTCCGACATGCTCAAGGGCAAGCAGGGCCGCTTCCGCCAGAACCTGCTCGGCAAGCGCGTCGACTATTCCGGCCGTTCGGTGATCGTCGTCGGTCCCGAGCTGAAGCTGCATCAGTGCGGCCTGCCCAAGAAGATGGCGCTGGAGTTGTTCAAGCCCTTCATCTATTCGCGTCTCGACGCCAAGGGGCTTTCCGCGACCGTGAAGCAGGCCAAGAAGCTGGTCGAGAAGGAAAAGCCGGAAGTCTGGGATATCCTCGACGAGGTCATCCGCGAGCATCCGGTGCTGCTCAACCGCGCTCCGACGCTGCATCGCCTCGGCATCCAGGCCTTCGAGCCGGTGCTGATCGAAGGCAAGGCCATCCAGCTGCATCCGCTGGTCTGCACCGCCTTCAACGCGGACTTCGACGGTGACCAGATGGCCGTGCACGTCCCGCTGTCGCTCGAAGCGCAGCTGGAAGCGCGCGTCCTGATGATGTCGACCAACAACATCCTGCATCCGGCCAACGGTCAGCCGATCATCGTGCCGTCGCAGGACGTCGTGCTGGGTCTCTATTACGTGACGCTGATGTCGGATGGCGAGCCCGGGCAGGGCATGGTGTTCGGCAATATCGGCGAGCTCGACCATGCGCTCGACAACAAGGTCGTCACGCTCCACTCCAAGATCAAGTGGCGCTGGAAGGGCATCGATGCCGAAGGCAACGAGGTCGCCAAGATCTACGACACCACGCCCGGTCGCGTGAAGCTTGCAGAGCTGCTGCCGAAGAATCCGAAGATTCCCTTCGACGCCGCCAACAACCTGATGACGAAGAAGGCGATCTCCGCCCTCATCGACGTCGTCTACCGTAACGTGGGTCAGAAGGAAGCGGTCATCTTCTGCGACCGCATCATGACGCTCGGCTTCTCCAACGCCTTCAAGGCGGGTATCTCCTTCGGCAAGGACGACATCGTCGTGCCGGAGAACAAGTGGAAGATCGTGGCCGAGACCGACGCTTTGGCGAAGGACTACGAGCAGCAGTACAATGACGGTCTGATCACCCAGGGCGAAAAGTACAACAAGGTCGTCGACGCCTGGGCCAAGTGCGCCGATCGTCTCGCCAAGGAGATGATGGACCGCATTTCGGCCGTGAAGAAGGACGACAGCGGCCGCGACAAGCCGATCAACTCCATCTACATGATGGCGCACTCCTCGGCTCGTGGTTCGCCCGCTCAGATGCGTCAGCTTGGTGCGATGCGCGGCCTGATGGCCAAGCCGTCGGGCGAGATCATCGAGACGCCGATCATCTCGAACTTCAAGGAAGGCCTGACCGTGCTCGAGTACTTCAACTCGACCCACGGCGCCCGTAAGGGTCTGGCCGACACCGCCTTGAAGACGGCGAACTCGGGTTATCTGACCCGTCGTCTCGTCGACGTCGCCCAGGACTCGATCATCACCGAGATCGATTGCGGCTCGGAAGGCGGCATCGGTGTGCGTGCGATCGTCGATGCCGGCCAGGTCGTGGCTTCGCTCGGTGTGCGCGTCCTCGGCCGTACCGCGGCCGAGAACATCACCGACCCCTCGACCGGCACCGTCATCGTGCCGATGGGCGAGATGATCGACGAAAAGGCTGTCGACCTGATCGCTGCTTCGGGCCTGCAGGAGATCAAGATCCGTTCGGTGCTCACTTGCGAGACCAAGAACGGCGTCTGCGCTACCTGCTATGGTCGCGACCTGGCACGCGGCACGCGGGTCAACATGGGCGAGGCCGTCGGCGTCATTGCGGCGCAGTCGATCGGTGAACCGGGCACGCAGCTCACCATGCGTACCTTCCACATCGGCGGCGCGGCGCAGATCAACGAGCAGTCGAACATCGAGTCGACCTTCGAGGGCACGGTCAAGATCCGTAACCGCAACGTCGTGCGCAATTCGGAAGGCGAACTGATCGCCATGGCCCGCAACCTGGCAGTCGTGGTCCTCGACCATGACGGCACGGAGCGCTCGGTCAACCGCGTCCCCTATGGTGCACGCATCAAGGTGGACGATGGCGACAAGATCAAGCGCGGCCAGCGCATCGCCGAGTGGGATCCCTATACCCGCCCGGTGATCACCGAACTCGACGGCGTGATCGGCTACGAGGATCTGGTCGACGGCATCTCGGTCAATGAGAGTGCCGACGAATCGACCGGCATCACCAAGCGCGTGGTCTCCGACTGGCGGACGTCCAGCCGCTCGGCGGACCTGCGTCCGGCCCTGGTGATCAAGGGTGCCGACGGCAAGATCGCCAAGCTGTCGCGTGGCGGTGACGCCCGCTACTTCCTGGCGGCCGAATCCGTCATCTCGGTCGATCCCGGCTCGAAGGTGAATGCCGGCGATGTCATCGCCCGCGTGCCGCTGGAAAGCGCCAAGACCCGCGACATCACGGGCGGTCTGCCGCGCGTGGCCGAGCTGTTCGAGGCCCGTCGTCCGAAGGATGCGGCGATCATCGCCGAGATCACCGGTACGATCCAGTTCGGCCGTGACTACAAGAACAAGCGTCGTCTCGTGATCCAGCCGCATGAGGCTGATCAGGAGCCGGTCGAATATCTGATCCCGAAGGGCAAGCACATCCATCTCCAGGACGGCGACGTCGTCGAGAAGGGTGACTTCATCGTCGACGGCAACCCGGCTCCGCACGATATTCTGGCGGTCAAGGGCGTCGAGGAACTGGCGGCCTACCTGGTTAACGAAATCCAGGAAGTCTACCGCCTGCAGGGCGTGCAGATTAACGACAAGCACATCGAAGTGATCGTCCGGCAGATGCTGCAGAAGATCGAGATCACCGATGCCGGTGAGACCGAGTTCCTGCCCAGCGAGCAGGTCGATCGCATCGAGTTCGAAGAGGCCAACATCAAGGCCGTCGAAGAAGGCCGCAAGCCTGCGATCGGCCATCCGGTGCTGCTCGGCATCACCAAGGCCTCGCTGCAGACGCGTTCGTTCATCTCGGCGGCCTCGTTCCAGGAGACCACTCGCGTGCTCACCGAAGCTGCCGTCAACGGCAAGTCGGACACGCTGGAGGGCCTCAAGGAGAACGTCATCGTCGGCCGTCTCATCCCGGCCGGCACCGGTGCCCAGATCGCGCGGGTCCGCGAGATCGCCAAGCGCCGCGACGACCTCATCCTGCAGCAGAAGCAGGCCGAGGCCGGCGTTCCCGCAGCTCCGGCCGGCGAAGCCGAAGTGGTGGCTCTGCCCGCGGCAGAGTAAGAAAATTCAACCGAATGGTTGAATGGAAGGGCGGCTCGCGAGGGCCGCCCTTTCGTCTTTGATCGAGCCGCGCTCGTGGTGGGGAAGGGGAGCCTCTCGGGCTCCAAGCCATGCAAAACGGCAAAGGGGCTATGCAGAAGCTCCGATCGGCTCGGAAACCGCATTTATTGCCGATTTTGACACGCTTCGTGCTTGACGGGAGGCGAGTCGGCAGTTAAAGACCACCTCACTTTCAGGGCGGGCCGTAAGACGTATTGTTCCTGCAGTCGACAAGACGCGGAACTGAGTTCTTAAACGCTGCCTCCGGACTACCAGACACAGTTCCGGTCATGATCGTTGCGCCCTGCGTTGCGATCCTCTGTGGGTGTCGCGCTTGCATCCCCTAAAAGGGAAGCTGGCGCGGTTTCGTTTTGCGTGGGTGTTCACGCAGGGCAAAGCAGTGCGTCCGTAAGGGCGTACTAATCGATGTTGAAGGGCGAACGATGCCAACCATTAGCCAGCTGATCCGCAAGCCGCGCGAACCGAAAGTGTATCGCGAGAAGGCGCGCCACCTGGAAGCATGCCCGCAGAAGCGCGGTGTGTGCACTCGCGTGTATACGACGACCCCGAAGAAGCCGAACTCGGCTTTGCGTAAGGTTGCCAAGGTGCGTCTCACCAATGGCTTCGAGGTCATCGGCTACATCCCCGGCGAAGGCCATAACCTTCAGGAGCATTCCGTGGTCATGATCCGCGGCGGCCGCGTGAAGGACTTGCCCGGCGTCCGCTATCACATTCTCCGCGGTGTCCTCGATACCCAGGGTGTCAAGAACCGTAAGCAGCGCCGTTCGAAGTACGGCGCGAAGCGTCCGAAGTAAGGGAAGATTTCACCATGTCCCGTCGCCATCGTGCAGAAAAGCGTGAGATCATTCCGGATCCGAAGTTCGGTGATCTCGTCGTGACCAAGTTCATGAATGCCATCATGTATGATGGCAAGAAGTCGGTTGCCGAAAAGATCGTCTATGACGCTTTCGACACCATCGAAGCCAAGGCCAAGCAGAGCCCGATCACGGTGTTCCAGACGGCCTTGTCGAATGTCGCTCCGGCGATCGAAGTTCGCTCCCGCCGCGTCGGTGGTGCGACCTATCAGGTCCCGGTCGAAGTTCGTCCGGAGCGCCGCCAGGCTCTCGCCATCCGTTGGATCCTCAGCGCGGCCCGCAACCGCAACGAGAAGACCATGGAAGAGAAGCTGTCGGGCGAGCTGCTCGACGCCTCCAACAACCGCGGCAACGCCGTGAAGAAACGCGAAGACACGCACCGGATGGCCGAGGCCAACCGCGCCTTCTCGCATTACCGCTGGTAAGGCTGGAAGCAGGATCGAGGATCACACGATGGCCCGTACGCACGCGATCGAGGACTACCGCAATTTTGGTATTATGGCGCACATCGACGCCGGTAAGACCACGACGACCGAGCGGATCCTTTACTACACCGGCAAGTCCCACAAGATCGGCGAAGTCCATGACGGCGCCGCCACGATGGACTTCATGACCCAGGAGCAGGAGCGCGGTATCACGATCACGTCCGCCGCGACGACCGCTCTGTGGGCTGGCAAGCGCCTGAACATCATCGACACCCCCGGCCACGTCGACTTCACCATCGAAGTCGAACGCTCGCTGCGCGTGCTTGACGGTGCCGTCTGCGTGCTCGACTCCAACCAGGGCGTCGAGCCTCAGACCGAGACTGTCTGGCGCCAGGGTGACAAGTACAAGGTTCCGCGTATCGTCTTCGCCAACAAGATGGATAAGACGGGCGCTGACTTCTACAAGTGCCTCGACGACATCGTGAAGCGCCTCGGCGCCAAGCCGATCGCCATTCAGTTGCCGATCGGCTCGGAGTCGAACTTCAAGGGCATCATCGATCTCGTTCGCATGAAGGCCGTGATCTGGTCGGGTGAATCGCTGGGCGCCGAATTCG
This sequence comes from Labrys sp. E2SS-1L, assembly GCF_057073705.1. Classification (NCBI taxonomy): domain Bacteria; kingdom Pseudomonadati; phylum Pseudomonadota; class Alphaproteobacteria; order Hyphomicrobiales; family Xanthobacteraceae; genus Labrys; species Labrys sp. E2SS-1L. Next base: position 3,017,700 of record NZ_CP172712.1, read on the forward strand.
ACGCCAACCTGCCGATCCCGGAAGACATGGTCGAGAAGGCCAACGAGTACCGCAACATGCTCATCGAAGCTGCTGTGGAACTCGATGACGACGCTCTCGCCGCCTTCTTCGACGGCCAGGAGCCGGACGAAGCAACCCTGAAGCGCCTGATCCGCAAGGCCGTCCTCACCGGCGCCTTCTATCCCGTGCTTGCTGGTTCTGCCTTCAAGAACAAGGGCGTTCAGACGCTTCTTGATGCCGTGGTCGACTATCTGCCGTCGCCGGTGGACGTGCCCGCCATCAAGGGCATCGACCCCAAGACCGAAGAAGAAGTCGAGCGCAAGTCCTCGGACGCCGAGCCGCTTTCGCTCCTTGGCTTCAAGATCATGGACGACCAGTATGGCGTCCTGACCTTCTGCCGCATCTATTCGGGCAAGCTCGAGAAGGGCGTTTCGCTGCTCAATTCGAGCCGTGAGAAGAGCGAGCGCGTTGGCCGCATGGTGCTCATGCACGCCAACAACCGCGAAGAAATCGCTGAAGCCTATGCCGGCGACATCGTCGCCCTGGTCGGCCTCAAGGATACCCGCACCGGCGACACGCTGTGCGATCCCGCGCATCCGGTCATCCTGGAGCGCATGGAATTCCCTGAGCCGGTCATCGAGATGGCGATCGAGCCCAAGACCAAGGCCGACCAGGAAAAGATGGCGCTGGCGCTGATCAAGCTCGCTTCGGAGGATCCGTCCTTCCGCGTGTCGACCGATCAGGAATCCGGCCAGACCATCATCAAGGGCATGGGCGAACTGCATCTCGACATCAAGGTCGACATCCTGCGTCGTACCCACAAGGTCGAGGTCAATGTCGGCGCGCCGCAGGTGGCCTTCCGCGAGAAGATCACCAAGCGGGCCGAGATCGACTACACCCACAAGAAGCAGACCGGCGGTACCGGCCAGTTCGCTCGCGTCAAGTTCGTCGTCGAGCCGAACGAGCCCGGCAAGGGCTTCGAGTTCGAGTCGAAGATCATTGGCGGCTCGGTGCCCAAGGAATACATCCCGGGCGTCGAAAAGGGCCTCAATTCGGTTCTGGGTGCGGGCATCGTTGCCGGCTTCCCGGTCGTCGACGTCAAGGTGACGCTGATCGACGGTGCCTTCCACGAAGTCGACTCGTCGGCCCTGGCCTTCGAAATCGCTTCGCGTGCGGCCTTCCGTGAAGCCCTGCAGAAGGGCGGTTCGGTTCTGCTCGAGCCGATCATGAAGGTCGAGGTCGTGACTCCGGAAGAATACACCGGCTCGGTCATCGGCGATCTCAACTCCCGGCGTGGACAGATCCAGGGTCAGGATATGCGCGGCAACGCGAATGTCGTGAACGCCATGGTTCCGCTCATGAACATGTTCGGCTACGTCAACCAGCTGCGTTCCTTCACCCAGGGCCGCGCCAGCTACACGATGCAGTTCGATCATTACGAACAGGCGCCGTCCAACGTCGCTGCTGAAATCCAGGCGAAGTACGCCTGATCCCCTTGATTTGAGTTTCATCCGCCGTTTCGGCGACAGGTGAAGGAGGCCCCGATGGCCAAAGAGAAATTTGAACGCAATAAGCCGCACTGCAACATCGGCACGATTGGTCACGTTGACCATGGCAAGACGTCGCTGACTGCGGCGATCACGAAGGTTCTTGCCGAAACGGGCGGTGCGACGTTCACGGCGTATGACCAGATCGACAAGGCTCCGGAAGAGAAGGCCCGCGGTATCACGATCTCGACGGCGCACGTCGAGTACGAGACCAAGAACCGCCACTATGCTCATGTCGACTGCCCCGGCCACGCCGACTACGTGAAGAACATGATCACGGGTGCGGCGCAGATGGATGGCGCGATCCTGGTCGTGTCGGCCGCCGACGGCCCGATGCCGCAGACCCGCGAGCACATCCTCCTGGCCCGCCAGGTCGGCGTTCCCGCGCTGGTGGTGTTCCTGAACAAGGTCGACCTTGTCGACGATCCGGAACTGCTCGAGCTGGTCGAGATGGAAGTTCGCGAGCTTCTGTCGAAGTACGAGTTCCCCGGCGACGACATTCCGATCACCAAGGGTTCGGCCAAGGTTGCGCTGGACAATGGCGACAAGGCCATCGGCCATGACGCCATCCTGGCCCTGATGCAGACGGTTGACGAGTACATCCCGCAGCCCGAGCGTCCGATCGACCAGCCCTTCCTGATGCCGGTCGAAGACGTGTTCTCGATCTCGGGCCGCGGCACCGTGGTGACCGGCCGTGTCGAGCGCGGCATCGTCAAGGTCGGCGAGGAAGTCGAGATCGTCGGCATCCGCGCCACCCAGAAGACGACCGTCACCGGCGTCGAGATGTTCCGCAAGCTGCTGGACCAGGGCCAGGCCGGCGACAACATCGGCGCGCTGCTGCGCGGCACCAAGCGTGAGGACGTGGAGCGCGGCCAGGTGCTGTGCAAGCCCGGCTCCGTGAAGCCGCACACCAAGTTCAAGGCCGAAGCCTACATCCTGACCAAGGAAGAGGGTGGCCGTCATACGCCGTTCTTCGGCAACTACCGTCCGCAGTTCTACTTCCGCACGACGGACGTGACGGGCGTGGTGACGCTGCCGGAAGGCACGGAGATGGTGATGCCGGGCGACAACATCGCCATGGAAGTCAATCTGATCGTGCCGATCGCCATGGAAGAGAAGCTGCGCTTCGCTATCCGTGAAGGCGGTCGTACCGTCGGCGCCGGCGTCGTCGCCGCCATCATCGAATAAGAGCTTTCAAAGCGCGTCTTACGGCGCGCCGCCACTCGGCGCGCCATTTAATTTTCGGAGTCAGGGCAATGAACGGCCAGAACATCCGCATCCGTCTCAAGGCGTTCGACCATCGTATCCTCGATACGTCGACCCGCGAGATCGTATCGACGGCCAAGCGCACTGGCGCCGCCGTCCGCGGACCGATCCCGCTGCCAACGCGGATCGAAAAGTACACGGTGAACCGCTCGCCACACGTGGACAAGAAATCGCGTGAGCAGTTCGAGATGCGCACCCATAAGCGCCTGCTCGACATCGTAGACCCCACCCCGCAGACCGTGGACGCGCTCATGAAGCTCGACCTCGCCGCAGGCGTGGACGTCGAGATCAAGCTCTGATCAGGCTCCTCTAGGCTTAGGAACGAACGCCATGCGTTCTGGTGTCATTGCACAGAAGATCGGCATGAGCCGCGTCTATAACGACGCTGGCGAGCATGTCCCGGTCACGGTTCTCCGTCTCGACGATTGCCAGGTCGTCGCTCACAGGACCAACGATAAGAACGGCTATACCGCGCTTCAGCTCGGTGCCGGCCTCGCCAAGGTCAAGAACACGACCAAGGCGCAGCGCGGCCACTTCGCTGTTGCCAACGTGGAGCCCAAGCGTAAGGTCGTCGAATTCCGCGTGCCGGAAGCCGACCTGATTCCCGTCGGCGCGACGATCACGGCGGACCACTTCGTCCCCGGCCAGTTCGTCGATGTCACGGGCACGTCGATCGGCAAAGGTTTTGCCGGTTCGATGAAGCGCTGGAACTTCGCCGGCCACCGCGCCAGCCACGGTAACTCGATCACGCATCGTGCCCATGGTTCGACCGGTCAGCGCCAGGATCCGGGCAAGACTTTCGCCGGCAAGAAGATGGCGGGTCACATGGGTGACGAGCGCATCACCACCTTGAACCTCAAGGTCGTACGCACCGACGTCGAGCGTGGCCTGATCCTGGTCGAGGGTGCCGTTCCCGGCGCCAAGGGCGGCTGGATCCTGGTGCGCGACGCCGTGAAGAAGCAGCTGCCGGAAGCAGCGCCGAAGCCCGGCGCATTCCGCTTGCCCGAAGCTGCTGCTGCAGCGGCCGGCGAGTGAGGAGGAGCCGATGAAACTCGCAATTACCACTCTCGAAGGCTCCGAAGCCGGTTCGGTCACGCTGTCTGACGAGATCTTCGGTCTCGAACCGCGCGCCGACATCCTGCAGCGCGTCGTGCGCTGGCAGCTGGCCAAGCGCCAGGCCGGTACGCACAAGACGCTGGGCCGGTCCGAAATCAACCGGACCAAGAAGAAGCTGTACAAGCAGAAGGGCACCGGTGGTGCTCGTCACGGTGCAGCCTCGGCTCCGCAGTTCCGTGGCGGTGGCCGCGCCTTCGGTCCGGTCGTGCGCTCCCATGCCCACGACCTGCCCAAGAAGGTCCGCGCCCTTGGCCTCAAGCATGCGCTTTCGTCCAAGGCGAAGACGCAGCAGCTCATCATCGTCGACAAGGCCGTCGCCGAAGTGATCAAGACCAAGGCGCTGAAGGAAACCTTCGGCAAGCGTGGTCTGGCCAATGTGCTGATCATCGACGGCGCCGAGCTCGACCAGAACTTCGCACTGGCTGCCCGCAACATTCCCAACGTGGATGTGCTGCCGGTCCAGGGCATCAACGTCTACGACATTCTCCGCCGTGACAGCCTCGTGCTGACCAAGGCGGCCGTCGATGCGCTGGAGGCGCGCTTCAAATGAGCACCGATGTCAGGCATTACGACGTGATTGTGTCGCCGGTGATCACCGAGAAGGCGACCGCTCAGTCGGAACATAACCAGGTGGTGTTCCGGGTTTCCCCGGATGCGACCAAGCCGCAGATCAAAGCCGCCGTTGAAAAGCTGTTCAATGTCAAGGTGACGGGTGTCAACACGCTCGTCCGCAAAGGCAAGACCAAGCGTTTCAAGGGCATTCTGGGCACTCAGAGCGATGTCAAGCGCGCGATCGTGACTCTGGCCGAAGGCCACACGATCGACGTGACGACGGGCCTCTGAGGCGCGGGCCGGAAAGGGAGAGAGACCAATGGCTCTCAGGAAATACAAGCCGGTTACGCCGGGCCTGCGCCAGCTCGTGCTGGTCGACCGTTCCGCCCTCTACAAGGGCGCTCCGGTCAAGACCTTGACCGAGGGCCTGACCAAGTCGGGTGGCCGCAACAATACGGGCCGCATCACCTCGTTCCGCAAGTCGGGCGGGCACAAGCGCGCCTACCGCATCATCGACTTCAAGCGTCGCAAGCTCGATGTCGAGGGCACGGTCGAGCGGATCGAGTACGATCCCAACCGCACCGCGTTCATTGCGCTGATTGACTACACTGATGGCGACAAGGCCTACATCCTGGCTCCGCAGCGTCTGGCTGTCGGCGACAAGGTGATCGCCGCTGCTTCGGCCGACGTGAAGCCGGGCAATGCCATGCCGATGTCGGCGATGCCGGTGGGTACCATCGTCCACAATGTCGAGCTCAAGCTCGGCCGTGGCGGTTCGGTTGCGCGTTCTGCGGGCAGCTATGCCCAGATCGCCGGCCGTGATGGCGCCTATGTCATCCTGCGCCTCAATTCGGGCGAGCAGCGTCTGGTTCTGTCGAGCTGCTTCGCCACGGTTGGCGCGGTGTCGAACCCGGACCACATGAACATCTCGCTGGGTAAGGCGGGTCGTTCGCGCTGGCTCGGCGTGAAGCCGTCCGTCCGCGGTGTCGCCATGAACCCGATCGACCATCCCCATGGTGGCGGCGAAGGCCGTACCTCGGGTGGCCGTCACCCTGTCACGCCCTGGGGCAAGCCGACCAAGGGCAAGAAGACGCGTTCGAACAAGGCGACGAACAAGTTCATCGTCTCGTCCCGTCACGCTAAGAAGAAGTAAGGAGACCACCCGTGTCCCGCTCAGTCTGGAAAGGCCCGTTTGTCGACGGGTACCTCCTGAAAAAGGCGGATGCCGCGCGCGGCTCCGGCCGCAGCGAGGTCATCAAGACCTGGAGCCGTCGCTCCACCATCCTGCCGCACTTCATCGGCGTGACTTTTGGCGTCTACAACGGCCAGAAGCATGTCCCGGTGCAGGTGACCGAAGACATGGTTGGCATGAAGCTCGGCGAGTTTGCTCCGACCCGGACCTTCTATGGTCACGCGGCGGACAAGAAGTCGAAGAGGAAGTAAGTCATGGGCAAGCCGAAGTCCGAACGGGCCCTGCCTGACAATGAAGCGAAGGCGGTTGCGCGCATGCTGCGCGTTTCGCCGCAGAAGCTCAATCTCGTCGCGTCCCTGATCCGCGGCAAGAAGGTGGACTCGGCTCTGGCCGACCTGACCTTCTCGCGCAAGCGCATCGCCACCGACGTGAAGAAGACGCTGCAGAGCGCCATTGCCAATGCCGAGAACAATCATGGCCTCGACGTGGACGATCTGATCGTCTCCGAAGCCTATGTCGGCAAGGCTTTTGTCATCAAGCGTTTCCATGCCCGCGCCCGCGGCCGGGCAGGGCGCATCGAGAAGCCCTTCTCCAACCTGACGGTCGTCGTCCGCCAGGTCGAAGCCAAGGCGTAAGGAGCAAGCGATGGGACAGAAAGTTAATCCGATCGGCCTGCGTCTGGGCATCAACCGGACCTGGGATTCCCGCTGGTTCGCCAACAAGGGCGAATATGGCAAGTTGCTGCACGAGGACATTGCGATCCGCCAGGCGCTGATGAAGCTCCTGAAGCAGGCAGCCGTGTCGCGCATCGTCATCGAGCGTCCGCACAAGAAGTGCCGCGTCACGATCTACTCGGCTCGTCCGGGTATCGTGATCGGCAAGAAGGGCGCCGACATCGACAAGCTGAAGAAGGCCGTGTCGAAGCTCACCTCTTCGGAAGTGCACATCAACATCGTTGAAGTGCGCAAGCCGGAAGTGGATGCGACCCTGGTTGCCGACTCCATCGCCCAGCAGCTCGAGCGCCGCGTGGCGTTCCGCCGCGCCATGAAGCGGGCCGTGCAGTCGGCTATGCGTCTGGGTGCGGAAGGCATTCGTATCAATTGCTCGGGCCGTCTGGGTGGCGCCGAAATCGCTCGTCTGGAGTGGTATCGCGAAGGTCGCGTGCCGCTGCATACGCTGCGCGCCGATGTCGATTACGGTACGGCTACGGCTTTCACCACCTTCGGTACGTGCGGCATCAAGGTCTGGATCTTCAAGGGTGAAATCCTCGAGCACGATCCGATGGCCCAGGACAAGCGCCTGGCGGAGGCCGACACCGGCCGTTCGTCTTCGCGCCCCCGTAACGAAGCTGCGTGAGCGGCTCGCGGGAGTTGAGAGAATAGAACCATGTTGCAACCCAAGCGCACCAAATTCCGTAAGCAGTTCAAGGGCCGCATTCACGGTGTGGCCTCCTCGGGCGCGCTCCTGAACTTCGGCCAGTTCGGCCTCAAGGCTCTGGAGCCCGAACGTATCACCGCGCGACAGATCGAGGCCGCTCGTCGTGCCATCACCCGCGAAATGAAGCGCCAGGGCCGGGTGTGGATCCGCATGTTCCCGGACGTGCCGGTTTCGGCAAAGCCGGCTGAAGTGCGCATGGGTAAGGGCAAGGGCGCGCCCGACCATTGGGTCGCGCGTGTCAAGCCGGGCCGCATCATGTTCGAACTCGACGGTGTGAGCGAGGATATCGCTCGTTCCGCCCTGACGCTCGGTGCCGCCAAGCTGCCGATCAGGACCCGTATCGTGCAGCGCATCGCTGAGTGAGGAAAACACCATGAAGATTCAAGACATCAAGGTGCTGTCCGACGACCAGCTTGCCGATGAACTCGCCAAGCAAAAGAAGTCGCAGTTCAACATGCGCTTCCAGAAGGCCACGGGTCAGCTCGAAAACACGGCCGAGGTGCGCAAGGTTCGCCGCACCATCGCCAAGATCAAGACGGTTCAGAGCCAGAAGGCCGCGACCAAAGCCAAGGCTTGAGGAGATAATTCATGCCCAAGCGCGTCCTGCAAGGCGTCGTCGTCTCTGACAAGAACGACAAGACGATTGTGGTGAAGGTGGAGCGTCGCTTCACCCATCCGCTGCTGAAGAAGACGGTGCGTCGCACCAAGAACTACCATGCTCATGACGAGAGCAACGGCCACAAGGTCGGTGATGTCGTGTGGATCGAAGAAGGCCGCCCGATGTCGAAGCTGAAGCGCTGGGTCGTCGTCGACCAGGCGGCGGAAGCAGCCAAGGCCTGATCGTCTGGCAGGGCAGGGAGGCGTTCCAGCGCCTTCGAGCCGACACGGTAAAAATAAAAGCCGGCGGAAGCCGGCTTTGTGCTTGTGATTGGCCGAAGGAATCGCTAGAAGACCGGCTTTCCTGGAGCGTTGGCGAAAGGGGTGGAGCTCTCCACCGCCTTGGCCGCGCTTTCGTGCTTGTTAATGATTTGCCGGCCGCGAGGCTGGCGAAGTGGGCTCAAAGCCGAGCAGGCAGCGAGCTTCACGGCGGTTGGGTTTCGACCCTGCTGCCAAACCCGAGGTTGGGCCGGGTCCGCTGCGTGCGGATACCAGCCTGCGAAGAATAAGAGGGTACGTCATGATTCAGATGCAATCGAATCTCGACGTCGCGGACAATTCTGGTGCCCGACGCGTGATGTGCATCAAGGTTTTGGGCGGCTCGAAGCGGAAATATGCTTCCGTCGGCGACGTCATTGTCGTTTCGATCAAGGAAGCCATTCCGCGCGGGCGCGTCAAGAAGGGCGATGTGATGAAGGCCGTGGTCGTGCGTACGGCCAAGGACATCCGTCGTGCCGACGGTTCGGTGATCCGCTTCGACCGCAACGCGGCCGTGCTGATCAACAATCAGAAAGAGCCGATCGGCACCCGCATCTTCGGGCCGGTTCCGCGCGAGCTGCGCGCCAAGAACCACATGAAGATCATCTCTCTGGCTCCGGAGGTGTTGTAACATGGCCGCCAAGATCAAGAAGGGCGACAAGGTCGTCGTCATGACCGGCCGGTCCAAGGGCCGTGTCGGTGAAGTGATCCAGGTTTTCCCGGAAGAGAACCGCGCGATCATCCGCGGCGTGAACGTCGTGCGTCGCCATCAGCGCCAGACGGCGAGCCAGGAAGGCGGCGTGATCTCGAAGGAAGCGCCGATCCACCTGTCGAACGTCGCCATTGCCGATCCCAAGGATGGCAAGCCGACCCGCGTCGGTTTCAAGGTTCTCGATGGCGGCAAGAAGGTTCGCGTCGCCAAGCGTTCGGGAGAGCAGATCGATGGCTAAGTCCCCAGCCACCGCCGAGACCGCGAATGGCGATGCCTATTCGCCGCGTCTGAAGGCCTATTACAATGACGTGGTTCGTCCCGAGCTGATCAAGCAGTTCGGCTACAAGAACCCGATGGAAGTCCCCACGATCACCAAGATCGTGCTGAACATGGGCGTGGGCGAAGCCACCGCCGACACCAAGAAGGTCACCGTTGCGGCTGCCGATCTCGCTTTGATCGCGGGTCAGAAGCCGGTGATCACGCGGGCTCGCAAGGCGATCTCGCAGTTCAAGGTGCGTGAGAACATGCCGATCGGCGCGAAGGTCACCCTTCGCAAGACCCGCATGTATGAGTTCTTCGATCGCCTGGTGACGATCGCGCTGCCGCGCGTGCGTGACTTCCGTGGCCTCAACCCGAAGAGCTTCGATGGCCGTGGCAACTATGCCATGGGCTTCAAGGAGCACATCGTGTTCCCCGAGATCAACTACGACAAGGTCGATCAGGTTTGGGGTATGGACATCGTCGTCTGCACCACGGCCAAGACCGATGAAGAAGCGCGTGCGCTTCTGAAGTTGATGAACTTCCCCTTCCGGCAGTGAGGCGGTTGATCCGCCCTCAAACGCGGAACGTTGGAGACCTACATGGCTAAGAAAAGTTCGATTGAGAAGAACAAGCGTCGCGAGAAGCTCGCCAAGCAGTATGCTGGCCGGCGCTCCCGCTTGAAGGCCATCGCGAACGATGAGTCGTTGTCGATGGAAGAGCGCTTCACCGCTCGTCTGAAGCTCTCGGAACTGCCGCGCAACTCCGCCAAGGAGCGCGTGCGCAACCGTTGCGAAGTGACCGGCCGTCCGCGCGCCGTTTACCGCAAGCTGAAGATGTCGCGTATTGCTTTGCGCGAACTCGGTTCCAGGGGGCTGGTTCCCGGCCTCGTGAAGTCGAGCTGGTGAGGAGATATCGTCATGGCGATCAATGATCCTGTCGGCGATATGCTGACCCGTATCCGTAACGCGCAGATGCGCCGCAAGACCAGCGTGACCACGCCTGGTTCCGGCCAGCGTGCTCGCGTTCTCGATGTGCTGCAGGCGGAAGGCTATATCCGCACCTACACCGTTACCGATTTCGGCAACGGCCGCAGCGAGTTCGAGATTCAGTTGAAATATTATGATGGCGCACCGGTGATCCGCGAGATCGCCCGCGTCTCTAAGCCCGGCCGCCGCGTCTATGTGTCCGTCAAGGACATTCCGCGCGTCGCCAACGGACTGGGCGTGTCCATCGTTTCGACCCCGCGTGGTGTCATGGCCGATCATCAGGCTCGTGAATCCAACGTCGGTGGCGAAGTGATCTGCACCGTGTTCTGAGCCGGGGGAGAGTTAGAATGTCTCGTATCGGTAAGAAGCCGGTTGCTGTTCCTGCTGGCGTCACCGCCAGCCTGGACGGTCAGACCGTCAAGGCCAAGGGCCCCAAGGGCGAACTTTTCTTCACCATCCCCGACCTCATCTCGGTCGAGTTCAAGGACGGTGCGTTCAAGGTCGACCCGAAGGACGATTCCAAGGCCGCTCGCTCCCAGTGGGGCATGTCGCGCACCATGGTGTCCAACATCCTGGTCGGCGTGACGCAGGGCTTCGAGAAGCGTCTCGAAATCAACGGCGTCGGCTACAAGGCCGCCGTTGCCGGCAAGGTCGTCAAGCTGTCGCTCGGCTATTCGCACGACGTCGATTATCCGATCCCGGAAGGCATCACCGTGGTGACGCCCAAGCCGACGGAAATCGTCGTGTCGGGTATCGACAAGCAGAAGGTCGGCCAGGTCGCGGCTGAGATCCGCGAATATCGTGGTCCCGAACCCTATAAGGGCAAGGGCGTCAAGTATGCTGGCGAATTCATCTTCCGCAAGGAAGGCAAGAAGAAGTAACGGAGCCAATCCATGGCAAATGCAAGGCAAGCTCTTGAGCGCCGCAAGGCGCGTGTCCGCCGGCAGCTGCGCTCGGTGGCGAACGGACGGCCGCGCCTCTCGGTTTTCCGCTCTTCCAAGCACATCTACGCTCAGGTCATCGACGATGCGAACGGCAATACGCTGGTTTCCGCATCGACCCTCGAAAAGGACCTGCGCGGCAGCTTGAAGACGGGCGCCGACATCGAGGCCGCGAAGGTAATCGGCAAGCTCCTTGGCGAGCGTGCGGTTGCCAAGGGCGTCAAGGACGTCTTTTTCGATCGCGGCGGCTACATCTTCCACGGGCGCGTCAAGGCGCTCGCTGATGCGGCCCGCGAAAGCGGCCTCAACTTCTAAGGAACGGATTCTATGGCTCGTGAACGTGAACGTGATCGTCAGCGCGAAGAGCGCGACAGCGAGTTCGTGGACCGCCTTGTCCACATCAACCGCGTTGCCAAGGTGGTGAAGGGCGGCAAGCGCTTCGGTTTTGCGGCGCTCGTCGTCGTCGGTGACCAGAAGGGCCGTGTCGGCTACGGCCATGGCAAGGCTCGCGAAGTGCCGGAAGCCATCCGCAAGGCGACCGACCAGGCCAAGCGTGGTCTGGTGCGCGTGTCGCTGCGCGAGGGCCGCACCCTGCATCATGACGTCAATGGTCGTCATGGCGCCGGCAAGGTCATCCTGCGCGCCGCTCCGGCCGGTACCGGCATCATCGCCGGTGGCCCGATGCGCGCCGTGTTCGAATCGCTCGGCATGCATGACGTCGTCGCCAAGTCGCTGGGGTCGTCCAACCCCTACAACCTGGTGCGCGCCACTTTCGACGCCCTGAAGCATGAGGACAGCCCGCGTTCGGTCGCGGCGCGCCGCAGCCTCAAGGTGTCGCAGATCCAGAGCCGCCGTCAGGGCATCGACGCCGAGTCGACGGACTGATCGGAGGGGATGAGCAATGGCTAAGACCAAGACCGTTACGGTCGAGCAGATCGGTAGCCCGATCCGCCGTACCTCGGACCAGCGCGCGACCCTCGTCGGCCTGGGCCTCAACAAGATCCGCCGCAGGAGCACGCTGGAAGATACGCCGGCCGTGCGTGGCATGATCGCCAAGCTCGGCCACCTCGTCCGCGTGGTCGAGGCCGAGTAAGGAGACGCGACGATGAAACTCAACGATCTTCGCGACAATGAAGGCGCTACCAAGGCTCGTATCCGCGTCGGACGCGGTATCGGCTCTGGCAAGGGCAAGACCGGCGGCCGTGGCGTCAAGGGTCAGACCTCGCGCACCGGCGTCGCCATCAAGGGCTTCGAAGGTGGTCAGATGCCGCTGCATCGCCGCCTGCCCAAGCGTGGCTTCAACAACATCTTCGCCCTGGACTTCGCCGAGGTGAACCTCGACCGTATCCAGGTCGCCGTCGACGCCGGCAAGCTCGACGCCAAGGCTCCGGTCACCGCCGAAGCCCTGGTGCAGGCTGGCGTGATCCGTCGCGTCCTGGATGGCGTTCGCCTGCTCGGCCGCGGCGAGATCAAGGCCAAGCTCGCCTTCGAGGTCGCCGGTGCGACCAAGAGCGCCGTGGCCGCGGTCGAAAAGGCCGGCGGTTCCGTCAAGGTGCTGAAGGCTGTGGCAAAGGCGGAAGCCTGATCCTATATGAGAGCGGCTCGCCTCGTCTGGCGGGCCGCACCTTTTTTGGCGCGCTTTCGACACGGCGGAGCACCACATGGCATCGGCGGCGGAGCAGCTTGCTGCGAGCATCAATTGGAGTTCGTTCTCCAAGGCTGACGAACTCAAGAAGCGTATCTGGTTTACGCTTGGTGCGTTGGTCATCTATCGGCTGGGAACCTATATCCCGCTGCCCGGAATCAATCCCGAAGCCTATAAGTCTGCCTTCGACGGCCAGGCCGGCGGTATTCTCGGCCTCTTCAACATGTTCTCGGGCGGCGCCGTTTCGCGCATGGCGATCTTTGCGCTCGCCATCATGCCCTATATCTCCGCTTCGATCATCATCCAGCTTTTGACGACGGTGGTGCCCCAGCTTGAGGCTCTCAAGAAAGAGGGTGAGCAGGGCCGCAAGATCATGAACCAGTATACGCGCTACCTCACGGTGGTGCTGGCGACTGCGCAGGCCTGGGGCATTGCCATCGGGCTCGAGGGCGGGCAGGGGGGCATCGTGCTCGCGCCCGGACTGTTCTTCAAGATTTCGACCACGATCACGCTGGTCGGCGGCACCATGTTCCTGCTGTGGCTGGGCGAGCAGATCACCTCGCGCGGCATTGGCAACGGTACCTCTCTGATCATCCAGGCAGGTATCGTCGCCGAGTTCCCGGCGCATCTGGGTCAGATGCTCGACCTGGCGCGGACCGGCGGCATGTCGCCGGTGACGCTGCTGGTTTCGGTCGCTGTCGCCGTTGCCGTCGTACTGGCCATCGTCTTCTTCGAGCGCGCGCAGCGTCGTCTGCTGATTCAGTATCCCAAGCGCCAGGTCGGCAACCGGCTCTATGAGGGCCAGTCCTCGCATCTGCCGCTGAAGCTGAACACCTCGGGCGTGATTCCGCCGATCTTCGCTTCGTCGCTGCTGTTGCTGCCGACCACGGCTGCTGCCTTCGTGGCGCAGGGCAACCCCAATTCCTGGCTGGCGAATGTCTCGATCTACCTGAACCACGGCAAGCCGCTGTTCATGGTGCTCTACGCCCTGTTGATCGTGTTCTTCTGCTTCTTCTATACGGCCATCGTGTTCAATCCGACCGAGACGGCCGACAATCTCAAGAAGCATGGCGGCTTCATTCCGGGCATCCGTCCGGGCGAGAACACCGCCAAGTTCATCGACTATGTGCTCACGCGCATCACCGTGGTCGGTGCGATTTATATCGCCCTGGTTTGCATGGTCCCGGAAATTCAGAATTATATGGTTCCCTCGATTCCCTTCGTGCTGGGCGGTACGTCGCTGCTCATCACGGTGAGCGTCTCGATGGACACGCTGGCCCAGGTTCATGGCCATCTGCTTGCCCATCAGTATGAAGGGCTGGTACGCAAGACCAAGCTGAGGGGGAGCCGTCGCTGATGAAGCTCATTCTGCTGGGACCGCCGGGGGCGGGCAAGGGGACCCAGGCTGTCAGGCTGGCGGAGAAGCACGGCATTCCGCAGCTCTCGACGGGTGACATGCTGCGTGCGGCCGTGCAGGCCGGCACGCCGGTCGGGTTGAAGGCCAAGGCCGTCATGGATTCCGGTGGGCTGGTTTCGGACGACATCGTCGTCGGTATCGTCGCCGATCGCATCGAGGAAAAGGATGCGGCCAATGGCTTCATCCTCGACGGTTTCCCGCGCACCGTGGCACAGGCCTCGGCCCTCGACCGGATGCTGGCGGAGAAAGGCCTGCGCCTTGACGCCGTGATCGAGTTCGTCGTCGACGAATCCGTGCTGCTGTCGCGCATCGAGAAGCGCGCCGCCGATACGGTTGCCCGCGGCGAGAAGGTGCGGCCGGACGACAATGCGGAAGCCTTCAAGACCCGTCTTGAAGCCTACCGCGCCCAGACGGCACCGCTGTCTGACTATTATCGCAAGAGCGGCGATCTTCGCCCCATCGACGCGATGAAGTCGATCGACGAGGTCACTCGCGAGATCGACACCACACTGGCGGCGGTCTCGGTCTGATTCGCCACCCGCATACGCCGTGAGGCGATATGCATGAAGTTTGTCTTTACGAGTTGACGTCTTCGCAGAGAATCTCTAGAAGACGGCTCTCACGTCAAAGACGCGCGGGTCGATCGCTCGGTCAGAGCGAACGGCTCGTTTTTGCGCTGCCGGTTCGCCGGCGATGATTGAACTGATATTCGGCCCTACGCCGGATCAAAGATTTGGAGACCGGAACGTGGCCCGCATCGCTGGTGTCAACATTCCCACTGCCAAGCGTGTCGAAATCGCGCTGCAATATATCCACGGCATTGGCCCCGCCAAAGCCAAGGAGATCGTTGCCAAGGTCGGCATTGCGCCTGAGCGCCGTGTCCACCAGCTGTCGGACCAGGAAGTCCTGCAGATCCGCGAAACTATCGACCGCGATTACATCGTGGAAGGTGATCTTCGTCGCGACGTCGCGATGAACATCAAGCGTCTGATGGATCTGGGCTGCTATCGCGGTCTGCGTCATCGTCGCAGCTTGCCCGTTCGTGGCCAGCGCACGCATACCAATGCCCGTACCCGCAAGGGCAAGGCAAAGCCGATCGCCGGCAAGAAGAAGTAATTCGTTTTCATTCAATCCCGAGCGCCTGGTACCACGGGCGCGCTTGAAGGATCCATACTATGGCAAAAGAAGCCACTGGTCGCGTTCGCCGTCGCGAGCGCAAGAATATCGTTTCTGGCGTTGCTCACGTCAATTCGAGCTTCAACAACACCATGATCACCATCACCGACGCCCAGGGCAACACCATTGCCTGGTCCTCGTCGGGCACGATGGGTTTCAAGGGTTCGCGTAAGTCGACCCCCTATGCCGCGCAGATGGCCGCTGAAGACGCCGGCCGCAAGGCCAGCGAGCATGGCATGCGTACGCTGGAAGTTGAAGTTTCTGGTCCGGGTTCGGGTCGTGAATCGGCTCTGCGCGCCTTGCAGGCGTCGGGCTTCACGATCACGTCGATCCGCGACGTGACGCCAATTCCGCATAATGGTTGCCGCCCGCGTAAGCGTCGTCGCGTCTAATTCCGCGATTTGAGATGGCCCGGCCGCTATTCGAGCGTGCCGGGCTTGTTGGCCGCACCGAGACCGATTGAAGGGTGTCGTCGTGATTCAGAAGAACTGGCAGGAACTTATCAAGCCCCAAAAGCTCGAAGTGACTCCGGGAGAAGATCCGAAGAGCCAGGCAACCGCCGTTGCCGAGCCGCTGGAGCGTGGCTTTGGCGTGACTTTGGGCAATGCGCTGCGCCGCGTTTTGCTGTCGTCCCTGCAGGGCGCGGCCGTGACGTCGGTGCATATCGATGGCGTGTTGCACGAGTTCTCGTCGATCCCCGGCGTGCGTGAGGACGTGACCGATATCGTCCTCAACATCAAGGAAATTGCCGTCAAGATGGCGGCCGAGGGACCCAAGCGGATCGTGCTGAAGAAGCAGGGTCCGGGACAGGTCTTCGCTGGCGACATCCAGACCACCGGCGACATCCAAATCCTCAATCCCGAGCACGTGCTGTGCACGCTGGACGAGGGTGCCGAGATCCGCATGGAGTTCACGGTCAACACCGGCAAGGGCTATGTGGCGGCTGACCGCAACCGGCCCGAGGATGCCCCGATCGGTCTCATTCCGGTCGACAGCCTTTATTCGCCGGTGAAGAAGGTGGCTTTCAAGGTGGAAAACACCCGTGAAGGCCAGATCCTCGACTATGACAAGCTGACGCTGACGGTCGAGACCAATGGCTCGATCACCCCGGAAGACGCGTTGGCCTTCGCGGCCCGCATCATCCAGGACCAGCTCGAAGTCTTCGTCAACTTCGAGGAGCCGAAGAAGGAATCCGAGGCCCCGGCCATTCCGGAGCTCGCCTTCAACCCGGCGCTGCTCAAGAAGGTGGACGAGCTGGAACTGTCGGTCCGTTCGGCAAACTGCCTGAAGAACGACAACATCGTCTATATCGGCGATCTGATCCAGAAGACGGAAGCGGAAATGCTCCGTACGCCGAACTTCGGCCGCAAGTCCTTGAACGAGATCAAGGAAGTGCTGGCTCAGATGGGTCTTCATCTGGGCATGGAAGTGCCCGGCTGGCCGCCGGAAAACATCGAAGAGCTCGCCAAGCGCTTCGAAGAACATTATTGATCTGGCGCATCGCGCTGCCAAACTTGAAGGAACAGGGCAATGCGTCACGGCAAGGCTCACCGCAAATTCAACCGTACCGCCGAACATCGCAAGGCGATGTTCGAGAACATGGCGGCTTCGCTCATCAAGCATGAGCAGATCGTCACCACGCTTCCCAAGGCCAAGGACCTGCGTCCGATCGTCGAGAAGCTGGTTACCCTCGGCAAGCGTGGCGACCTGCATGCCCGCCGCCAGGCCATTGCGACGCTTCAGGACGAGACCATCGTCCGGAAGCTCTTCGACGTGCTGGCGACCCGCTACAAGGACCGCCAGGGTGGCTACACCCGCGTGCTGAAGGCCGGCTTCCGCCATGGCGATTCCGCGCCGATCGGCGTGATTGAGTTCGTCGATCGCGACGTGTCGGCCAAGGGCCAGGACTCCGGTCCGGTCGCCGAGGACCAGGCCGAAGCGGCCTGATCGTTCGATCGCGGATCCAGAATTTGAAGGGGCGGTGCGCAAGCGCCGCCCCTTTTTCGTTTTTGCAAGGCAGACTGGAAGTCCGCGCTCCAGACGACCACATTTGTACCATTGGCTTTGCGCATGATCTGGTCCAGAAGGGTCTGCGAAACCGATCAAGCCGTACCACTCGGAGTTCATCCATGCGTCGACTGTCCTATGCCGCTTTCGTGCTTCTGGCGGGCCTCGTGCCGGCGCAAGCCCAGGATAGCGTCGTTCCCGAAAGCGCGGCACAGGTGAAGCTGTCCTTCGCCCCGGTCGTGAAGAGCGTCACGGCGGCGGTGGTCAACGTCTATGCCCAGCATGTGGAGAAGGCGCAGGCCAATCCGATGTTCAACGATCCCTTCTTCCGCCAGTTCTTCGGCGGCGGAGCGGCGCCGCGCGAGCGGGTGGAGCGCTCGCTCGGCTCGGGCGTGATCGTCGCCAAGGACGGCATGATCGTCACCAATTATCACGTGATCGCCAATGCCACGCAGGTCCGTGTCGCCCTGTCCGACAAACGGGAATTCGATGCGGACATCATCCTCAAGGACCAGCGCGCCGACCTCGCCGTGCTCCGCCTCAAGGGGGTGAAGGGTGACCTCGCCACCCTCGATTTCGCCGATTCCGACAAGGTGCAGGTGGGAGATCTGGTGCTCGCCGTCGGCGACCCCTTCGGCGTCGGCCAGACCGTGACTTCAGGCATCGTGTCGGCGCTGGCGCGCAGCCAGGTCGGCCAGTCGGACTTCCAGTCCTTCATCCAGACCGATGCCGCCATCAATCCGGGTAATTCCGGTGGCGCGCTGGTCGATCTCAACGGCAAGCTGGTGGGCATCAACACGGCGATCGTCTCGCGTTCGGGCGGCAATATCGGCATCGGCTTTGCAATCCCCGCCGCCATGGTCAAGGTGGTGGTGGCCTCTGCGCAGGCCGGTTCCGACCGGGTCTTGCGCCCCTGGATCGGCGCCAGCATGCAGAGCGTTTCGTCCGAGATCGCCGAGTCGCTATCGATGGAGCGGCCGAGCGGCGCCCTGGTGACCGAGGTCGCCAAGAACGGGCCGGCTGCCGAGGGGGGTCTGCAGACCGGCGATGTCGTGCTGGCCGTCGACGGCGCTGCCGTTTCCGATCCCGACGAGTTTGGCTATCGCTTCGCGACCAAGCCCCTGGGGGGCGAGGCGCAGCTCGATGTGTTGCGCAAGGGCGAGCGGCTGAAGGTTTCGGTCAAGCTTGCGGCTGCGCCCGAGACCACGCCACGGGACGAGACCGTGCTGCAGGGCCGCTCGCCGCTCAGCGGCGCCACGGTCGCCAATCTCTCGCCGGCCATGGCTGAGACCCTGGGCATGCCGCTCGACACCAACGGCGTGGTGGTCACCAATGTCGAGGACGACAGCGCCGCGGCCAATTTCGGCTTTCAGAAGAAGGACGTGATCCAGGTCATCAACGGCCAGAAGGTCGATGATGCCAAGGCGTTGGACGCCTTGGTGCAGGAACCGCGACGGTTGTGGCGCATCACCATCGTCAGGGATGGCCAGCAAATCTCGACGATCCTGGGGGGATGATGTCGGACCTGTTTGCGGCAGCGGGACTGGAGAAGGGCGCGCCACGGCCGCTGGCCGACAGGATGCGCCCCAAGCACCTCTCCGAGGTGGCGGGGCAGGATCATCTCGTCGGTGCCGAGGGCGCGCTTACGCGTCTGCTGGCGTCGGGCTCGGTCGGCAGCCTGATCTTCTGGGGCCCGCCCGGCACCGGCAAGACCACGGTGGCACGCCTGCTGGCTGGCGAGACCGATCTCGCCTTCGAACAGATCTCGGCGATCTTCACCGGCGTCGCCGACCTGAAGAAGGTGTTCGAGGCGGCGCGCTCGCGGCGGATGATGGGGCGCGGCACGCTGCTTTTCGTCGACGAGATCCATCGCTTCAACCGGGCCCAGCAGGATGGCTTCCTGCCGGTGATGGAGGACGGCACCGTGACGCTGGTGGGCGCCACCACCGAAAACCCATCCTTCGAGCTCAACGCGGCCTTGCTGTCGCGGGCCCGGGTGATGGTGTTCAATGCCCTGGATGAGGCGGCGATCTTGAGTCTCCTCACCCATGCCGAGGAAGTCGAGGGCAGGAAGCTGCCTCTCGACGAGGAGGCGAGGGCGGTGCTGGTGCGCATGGCCGACGGCGACGGCAGGGCCAGCTTGACCCTGGCCGAGGAAGCCTGGCGCGCGGCCAAGCCCGGCGAGGTCTTCACAGCGGCCAAGCTACAGCAGGTGCTGCAGCGCCGGGCCCCGATCTATGACAAGTCGGCCGATGGCCACTACAATCTGATCTCGGCCCTGCACAAATCGGTGCGCGGTTCCGATCCCGACGCGGCGCTCTATTATCTCGCGCGCATGTTCGATGCCGGCGAGGATCCGCTGTTCATTGCGCGGCGGGTGGTGCGCATGGCGGTGGAGGATATCGG
This sequence comes from Labrys sp. E2SS-1L, assembly GCF_057073705.1. NCBI lineage: Bacteria > Pseudomonadati > Pseudomonadota > Alphaproteobacteria > Hyphomicrobiales > Xanthobacteraceae > Labrys > Labrys sp. E2SS-1L. The sequence continues at coordinate 3,037,276 of NZ_CP172712.1, forward strand.
CCTCGCCGATCCGCAGGCGCTGGTGGTCGCCAATGCCGCCAAGGATGCCTATGATTTCCTCGGCAGCCCGGAGGGCGAACTCGCCATCGCCCAAGCCGTGATCTATGTGGCGACGGCCCCGAAGTCGAATGCGGCCTATAGTGCCTACAAGGCGGCGATGCGCCTTGCCAAGGAAGGGGGCTCGCTGATGCCGCCCAAGATCATCCTCAACGCGCCGACCAAGCTGATGCAGGCCGAGAGCTACGGCCAGGGCTATCGCTACGACCATGACGAGCTCGAAGCCTTTTCGGGCCAGAACTATTTCCCGGATGCTTTGGGGCGGCGCCAGTTCTACGAGCCGGTCGAGCGCGGCTTCGAGCGCGAGATCCGCAAGCGGCTGGAGTATTGGGACAAGATCCGGCGGGAGCGGGGGGAAGGCTAGCCTTCCTGGGCCGCAGGCGCCCCGCCGGCACCTTCCTCTCCTCAACACGCGACGTTTCCAAGGGCAGGCGAGACACCTGCGATCCCGGATCGGTCGCTCAGTCTGCCAATTCTGCTACTTCCTCTTCACCTTCATAGAGGTGTTGCGCTTCAAGCAAGGCTTCGTCGAGTCGTCGGCCGGCCAGATAACCTGCCAGGCCGGCGCCCTTTGCCATGCCCGGCAGCAGGCGCGGGCAGGCCTCGCTGGCGCCGATAACCGTCTGGACAGGGAAGACGCCGGCCCAGACCGGATGGCCGTAATCCTCTTCGTCGTCACCGACGCCGGCGGCGCGCACCTTGGCCGAGGCCTCCTCGATGCGCATGCCGATCACCGTGGTTGCCTTCGATTCCTGCGCATGGGTCTGGCGCAGCTCCGCGGCTCGGCCGGGAAAAAAGCGATCGACCACACCGAGCAGCGCCTTCGCCTTCTCATCTGGGTCGTCGATCATGCGGGCGGTGCCGAAGCAGATCGCCGAGCGGTAATTGGCCGAATGATTGAAGCCGCTGCGCGCCAGCACCAAGCCGTCGAGATGCGAGACCGTCAGGCAGACCGGCGTACCGCCCTTGAGATTGCGCAGCATGCGGCTGGCCGAGGAGCCGTGCCAATAGAGCCAATCGCCCGCGCGCCAGTGAATGGTGGGTGTGCAATAGGGCTGCCCATCGATGACATAGGCGACATGGCACAGGAGACCGGCATCGAGCACGGCATAGACGGCCTCATGGTCATAGCGGCCACGATCGTGCCGCCGCTTCAATCGGTTGCGCCCGGTGACGGCGAAACGCTCCTTTGTTGCTTCCTGTTCTTTCATGGTGCCTTGCTTTCAACGATGAAGATGCGCAGGGTGCGTCATCGTATTGGTTCAGGAAAGATCCAATTTGGCTAAAAAAATTCGAACCAATTTGCCGGATTGGTCGACCCTGATGCCCGTCTTGCCGGGGTGGGGTCCGCGCAGGCGCGAGCTCTATATTGCCATGCGTAGACTAATCGAGACCGGACTGGCACGACCGGGCGCCAAGCTGCCGACGACGCGTGACCTCGCCAAGCGCCTCGGCCTGTCGCGAGCCGCTGCCGTTGCCGCCTTCGAGATGCTCGTTGCCGACGGCTTCGTCGAGGCACGCATCGGAGCGGGTACCTTCGTGGCGGCACAGGTACCGAAAGTCTCGGAGCGAGCTGCCAGCCAGCCTGGGCAGGTTTCGGCCTCGCCGGCCCTGCCTTGCGAACTGGGCGTGGCCAGCATCGACGGCAAGACCATGCGTGTCTTTCGCGGCTTGCTCTCCCGAAATCTCGCCCAGCCGGGACCGGAACATTTTCGCTATGGCGATCCGCGCGGCGGGAACAAGTTGCGGGAAGCCATTGCGGCCTATCTGCGGGCGGCGCGGGGCGTGCGTTGCGATGCCGAGCAGATCGTCGTCACCACCGGCACCATGCATGGGCTCGATCTCGTCGTGCGCACCGTTCTCAAGCCGGGTGACGTCGCCTGGATCGAGGATCCGTGCTATCCGCTGGCCAGGGCCACGCTGGAAGCCGCGGGCGCCAAGCTGATCGGCGTGCCCATCGACGGGGAGGGGATCGACGCCGCCGGAGGCGAGAATCTCGGGGGCGGCGGGCGGCTCGTCTACGTCACGCCCTCGCATCAGTTTCCGCTCGGCGTCACCATGACCATGCGCCGCCGCCTGGCTCTGATCGACTGGGCTGATCGCAACGATGCCTGGATCATCGAAGACGACTATGACAGCGAATTCCGCTTCTCGGGCCCGCCGCTCACCGCCTTGCAGGGTATGGATGGCGCCGGTCGGGTCGTCTATCTCGGCACGTTCTCCAAGGTCCTGTTTCCGGGTATCCGTATCGGCTATGCGGTGCTGCCGGAGGCCTTGCTCGACAGGGTGCTGCGCCTGAGGACCCTGTCCGACAGGCAGCCACCTAGCCTCGTGCAGGGGGCCGCGGCCGATTTCCTCAACGATGGCCATTTCGCAGCCCATCTGCGCCGGGCCCGGCGGCGCGTGCGGGCCGCGCGGGACGAGTTCGTTACGGCACTCCGCCGTCACTGCGACGGTATGCTCGACTTTGCCGTGCCGGAGCATGGACTTCATCTGGTGGCGGCTTTGGCTGCTTCGGCCGGTGATCGCGATCTGGTCCGCAGCCTGCTTGCCGAAGGCGTCGGGGCGCGGGCCTTGTCGCCGATGTATGTGGATGCGCCGGCTCGTCAGGGCCTCGTGCTCGGCTTCTCGGGATTCGAGCCGGACGTCCTGACGAGTGCCGCGAGGCGCATTGGCGATGTGCTGGGCGACGCCCTCAAGGCCGGTGCGCCGATCCGTTCATAGACGATCGGGCTCTTGCCCCGCCTGCGGCAAGCCATCAGCAATCTCGTAATAGTCGCCCTTCTGATTCACGCAGATATGCTTGATCAGTTTGAGGCCGGTCGGTTCGTTGAGCGTTCCCGCCGCAATGGAGATGTGGTCGCTGCCCTTGCCGTCCCAGAAGATCTGGGCGCCGCATTTGGAGCAGAAACCGCGACGCGCCGTCGGCGATGATCGATACCAGCGCAGCTTGTTGGTCGGCGCGATTTCGAGATCGGCAGGGTCACAGGCCGCATAGGCCCCGAAATGGCTGTGCAGCCGCCGGCACAGGATGCAGTGGCAAGCCCAGACGTCACGCACGGCGCCACGGATGGTATAGCGCACCGATCCGCACAGGCAGCCGCCTGTCGCTCGTATGGGACGTTCCTGGCTCGTCGGCATCGTCAACTTTCCTTTGGTGTCGCTCGTCGTCAGACCTGAGGCGGCAGGGGCGCGCTATTCTCAACACCTGCTTTGCGGATCTCGCCCGCCCTCCTGGGGCAAGCCATCGGCAAGTTCGTAATAATCGCCCTTCTGGTTCACGCAGACATGCTTGACCAGCCTGAGCCTTGTGGGTTCGTCAATGCTCGAAGCCATGATGGAAACATGACTGCGTCCGCTGCCGAACGAAAAAAGCTGCGCTCCACATTTGGAGCAGAAGCCGCGCCGGGCCATTGGCGACGCGCGATGCCAGCGCAGCCGCGTGGAAGGCAGGATCTCGAGATCGGCGGCATCGCAGGCCGTATAGGCGCAGCAATGGCCGTGTAGACGCCGGCATATCAGACAATGGCAGGCCTTCACGTCCGCCAGCGCGCCGCGCACGACATACCGTATCGACCCGCACAGGCAGCCGCCGCTGGCGCGTATCGCCCTGTCGTCGCTTTGCTTCATTGCAGCCTCCTTGAAAATTCAAAAAATAGGACTACATTTCTGGAACTATGGTTCTATTCAGGAGGCGACCATGTTTGGCTGGATCAAGGACATTCTCGGAGATTTGCTTGCGGAGCGCCAGCGCCGTGCCAATATCGAGTACTTCGATGGGCTGAGTGACCGGGTATTGCGGGATATTGGTATCGAGAGAAGCGATATTGAAAAAATTTTCGACCGGGCCGATCCTTTCTGGCAAAGACGGCGGCGTTCTCTCGCCGATTCCTGGACGGTCCTGAAGCATTTTGGAGGCGCACGAAAACACAATGGCGCTGGCGGATATGGCGTTTGACGATGCGGCGCGGTGCTTGGCTGAGCTCGGCCACCCGCACAGGCTTCAGATTTTCCAGCTGCTGATCAAGGCTGGGGATGATGGCCTTGCCGTCGGCGACATCCAGAGGGAACTCGGTATTCCCAAATCGACCCTGGCCCATCATATCGCGCAATTATTGGCCGTGGGCCTGATGACGCAAGAGCGGCAGGGCCGGGTACAGCGCTGCCGCATCGCCGCCAGTAAGGCCAGCGCCTTCGTGAATTTCTTCGTGGCCGATTGCTGTGAAGGATTGCCGGGCATCGAGGGCCTGGAAGCCGGAGCCTAGCTGCACTGCGGCTCACCCGGGTATCGTTCAGCTTTGCTGGCTTGACACGGCAATCCAGCGCTTGGCCGGTTGCACAGGGGGCTTCTGGATAGCCGGATCGAGTTCGGTTACGGCAGGTCGGAACCTTTCTCCCGCGGGTGCCGGACGCAATGGGACGATGTCCTAATCCGGTGCCAACTGGCAATTGGGGCCAACCCACTTGTTGATCGACGTGTCGAGTTCGGCGTCCATGTTGGCGGCGCTGCAGACGGGATAACGCTCATCGCCCTGTCGGCGCATACTTAGGTCTCTGTAGCGCTGAACGACGGTATCGTGATCCGGGGGCTGGTCGCGCTGTTGCCGCAGCGACAGTTGCATCATGCAATTGGCGAAAGCATCCGTACCTTCTTGAAAGCCAAACCCTGCGCATTGGGCCCTGTGTTTTGATGTCTGACCAGCATTTCCTTGGTTAGTCGTGCTGCCGAGCGCGAATGCAGCAAGCGCCAACAGCGGAAGACATGTCACAATGCGCATTCGGTACATTCTTTCATCAAATCATCTTTTGAAAAGGGATTGTGCCAATGCGCGCCATATTTAGCAACGACATGCGCGGCGCCGTTCCGGTCCGCTGCCCATGCAAGTCGGCCCGGCCGCACGTTCGGCTGGCAAGCAACGCACCTTTGGGCGATTTCCGGCAGACAGCGGCGCTGCGCTGCTTTATAGGGACGCGATCCCTTAATCGCGTGTCGGAACCTTGATGTCCTTTCTGGTCGAAACCCGTATCGTCACCGCCGATGAGGACGGCATGCGTCTCGACCGCTGGTTCAAGACGCATTTCCCGGACCTCGCTTTCGGTCATTTGCAGAAATTGCTGCGCTCCGGCCAGATCCGGGTCGATGGCGCGCGCGCGAAGACCAATGACCGCCTCGCCAAGGATCAGTCCATCCGGGTACCGCCGCTGCCGCGTTCCGATCCGGCGATCACCGGCGTCAAGCGCTCGGCGCAGAGCCAGAAGGACGCCGATTTCATCCGCTCCCTGATCCTGCACGAGGACAGGGACGTGCTGGTGATCAACAAGCCGCATGGCCTGTCCGTGCAGGGCGGCTCCGGCACCGAGCGTCATGTCGACGGCATGCTGGCCGCCCTGGCCGGGCCGGATGGCGAGAAGCCCCGTCTCGTTCACCGTCTCGATCGCGACACCTCCGGCGTGCTGGTACTGGCCAAGACGCGCAAGGCGGCCTCCGATCTCGGCGCCATCTTCCGCACCCGCTCGGCCCGCAAGATCTATTGGGCGCTGGTAAAGGGCGTGCCCGCACCCAAGCAGGGCCGCATCTCCTTGTTCCTGTCCAAGCAGCTCGGCATGGACGGGGAGAAGGTGCGCGTGATGAAGCATGGCGACGAGGAGGCCGTGCATTCGATCACCTATTATTCGCTGGTCGACCGGGCCGCCAATTCGGTGTCCTGGCTCTCGCTCAAGCCGGTGACCGGCCGCACCCATCAGCTGCGCGCCCACACCGCCCATATCGGCCATCCCATCATCGGCGACCCGAAATATGGGGAAGCCATGGAGAACATCCCCGAGGAATTGCCGAAGAAGCTGCACCTCCATGCGCGCCGCATCACCCTGCCGCATCCGCGTGGCGGCACGCTCGACGTCACCGCACCCTTGCCGCCGCATATGAAGCAGAGCTTCGAGATTCTGGGCTTCGATACCTCGGCCTATGATCCCATCGTCGATGCTCCGGAGGATTGAGACGTGAAACTTGTCCTGTTCGACGTCGACGGCACGCTGCTCGACAGCCAGCATCTGATCCATGCCTGCCTGGTCGAGACCTTCAAGGGCATGGGGCGCCCGCCGCTGCCGCGTGCGGAGATGCTCAGCATCGTCGGGCTCTCGCTGGTGCCGGCAATCCAGCGCCTGTTCGGCGACGACACCAGTGCCGACGACATCGAAAAGGCTGCCGGCTTCTATCGCGAAGCCTTCCTCGCCCGCGTCAACGATCCTGCCTTCGCGCCGCCGCTGTTTCCGGGCGCGGCGGAGGCGGTGGCCGAGCTGCGCCGGCGCGACGACGTGATCCTGGGCCTGGCCACCGGCAAGTCACGGCGCGGCGTCGACCGCATTCTCGAGAGCTTTGGCTGGGAAGGGCTGTTTGCCACCATCCAGACTGCCGATACCGCGCCCTCCAAGCCCCATCCCGGCATGATCGTGCAGGGGGCTGGCGAGGTAGGTCTGCGTCCCGAGGATGCCATCATGATCGGCGATACCAGCTTCGACATCCTGATGGGCCGCAGCGCCGGCGCGCGCACCATCGGCGTTTCCTGGGGCAATCACCCGGTTTCCGACCTCACCGAGGCGGGAGCGGACCATATCATCGACGACTTCGGCCAATTGCTGCCGTTGGTCGAAGCTTTCAAGGTGGCCGAGCCGCAATGAGCGATCGTGATTTTTACGGCGACTGGTTCCGCGATGGCGCCACGCCTGATCCCATGCATGCCGCCCAGAAGGGCATGAAGCCCGAACTGCCCAAGCGCTTCTACAGCGAGGCGAACGTGGTCGAGCAGGACGGGCAGCATGCCGTGGCGCTCGATGGGCGCGTCGCCCGCACGCCTGCCAAGTCCCTGCTGGCCTTTTCCAAGCCTGAAATGGCCGCCGCGGCCGCAGCGGAGTGGAACGGGCAGGGGAGCCATATCGACCCCTTCTCCATGCCGATCACCCGCATCGCCAATTCCGCCATCGACGGGGTGCGCACCTCGCGGCAGGCCGTGATCGACGAGATCTCCAAATATGGCGGCTCGGATCTCCTATGTTATCGGGTGGATCAACCAGAGGAATTGGTTCGTCGCCAGAACGAGGCCTGGGATCCCGTGCTGGCCTGGGCGGCCGACCGTCTGGGCGCGAGGCTCATCGTCACGCATGGCATCCAGCACAAGCAGCAGCCTCCGGAAGCGTTGGCAGCCATTGCCAAGGCTGTTGCCTGTTATGATGAATTCGGGTTGGCCAGTCTCCATGCCATAACCACGCTGACCGGTTCTGTCATTCTGGCGCTGGCAGTGGCCGAAGGCTATCTGGAGCCCGAGGCCGCCTGGGCCGCGGCCCATGTCGACGAAGACTATCAGGCCCAGCTCTGGGGCCAGGACGAAGAGGCGCAACAGCGTCGAGCCTGGCGCTGGCGCGAAATGGAAGCCGCCTCGCGCCTGCTGGCATTGGGACGGTAATCCTGGGACCGCCGGCATCCTGCCGGCTCTTCCTTTCCTGCAAGCGCAGCGGTTCCAAGAGGCCGGCAGGATGCCGGCGGTCCCAGGAAGTCCTAGCCCGCCATACGCTTTTCACACGCTGCCAACAGGGTGCAGAGCGCCACGGCGTCGGCGGCCAGCTTCACCTCGGCGAGGCTCGGATAGGTCGGTGCGATACGCAAGGTCCGGTCCTCGGGGTCCTTGCCATAGGGGTGCGTGGAACCTGCCGGGGTAAGCGCCAGGCCGGCCGCCTTGGCGAGGGCCACCACACGCGAGCCTGTGCCCTCCATCACGTCCAGGATGATGAAATAGCCGCCGGCAGGCCTGGTCCAGCGCGCGAAGCCGTGGCTGGCGAGCCGACGCTCGAAAGCCTCCTCCACCGCCGCGAATTTCGGGCCTATCAAGGCGCGGTGCTTTTCCATATGGGCATAAATGCCGTCGAGGTCGCGCAGGAAGCGGACATGGCGCAATTGGTTGAGCTTGTCGGGCCCGATCGTACGCTTGCTCGCATTGTCGAGATACCAGCGCACATTGGCGGGCGAGGCGGCGATGAAGGCGAGGCCCGCACCGGCTATGGTGACCTTCGAGGTCGAGGCGAACACGATCGGCCTGTCGGGATGGCCCGCCGCTGCACAGGCCTCCAGGATGTTGGCAAGATGCGGCCTGGTTTCGCCGAGATGGTGCAGGGCATAGGCATTGTCCCACAGGATGCGGAAGTCGGCGGCACCCGTCTTCATGCGCGCCAGGCGTTCGACCACGGCATCCGAATAGGTTTCGCCGCTCGGATTGGAATATTGCGGCACGCACCAGATCGCCTTGACCTTCGGGTCGGCAGCCAGGCGCTCGACTTCGTCCATGTCGGGGCCTTCGCCGGTGAGCGGCACCGGGATGAGCTTGATGCCGAAGGATTCGCTCAGGGCGAAATGCCGATCATAGCCCGGCACCGGGCAGAGGATGGCGATCTCCTCTTCCTTGCTCCAGGGCTTCGTTCCCCCCGGGACGCCGCGCAGCAGCGCATAGACATGGACGTCATGCATCAGCGCCAGGCTGGAATTATTGCCGACGATGACCTGGGCGGCGGGTGCGCCGAGCACCGGGGCAAACAGGTTGCGCACCTCGGCCAGGCCCTGTAGGCCGCCATAGTTGCGGGTATCTTCGCCGGCCTCGCTGAGGTGGTCGCGATTGCCGGGCAAAGCGAGCATGCCTTCGGCGAGGTCGAGCTGCTCGGGCGCCGGCTTGCCGCGCGTCATGTCGAGGGAGAGCTTGCGGTCTTTCAAGGCCTCATATTCGCGCGTCAGTTCGCCATGGAGGGCAGCGAGGGCATCGGGGCGCAGTTCGGCCAGGCTCGACATGGCAATTTCCTGTTGAGGACGATGATGAACGTCGCACTACAGCGCAATGGCACCCGAGTCGAGCCTTTGCATCGATGGTCGGCACCAAATCACCGGCCATAGAGATATTGCGGCAGCCAGAGCGTCAGGCCGGGCCACAGATACATCAGCACCATGCAGACGATGACGATCAGCATGTAAGGCATCATGCCGGCGAAGATCTGGTTGATCGTCACATGCGACGGCGCCACGCCCTTGAGATAGAAGGCCGACATCGCGACAGGGGGCGACAGGAAGGCGGCCTGCAGGTTCACGAAGACGATGACGCCCCACAGGATCGGATCGATCTCGAAATGCTTCAGCAACGGCAGGAAGATCGGCACGAAGATGATGATGATCTCGGTCCACTCCAGGGGCCAGCCGAGCAGGAAGATGATGGCCTGCGACAGGATCATGAACTGCAGGGGCGTCAGGTTGAGCGACAGCACCCATTGCTCGATCAGGGCCTGGCCGCCGAGAATGGCGAAGACGGCAGAGAAGACGGCCGAGCCGATGAAGAGCCAGCACACCATCGCCGTGGTCTTGGCGGTGAGGAACACGGCCTCCTTGGTGCGTTTCCAGTTGAGCGTGCGGGCGCTGAAAGCGAGCAGGAAGGCACCGGCCGCCCCCACGGCCGCCGATTCGGTAGCGGTGGTGATGCCGAACAGAATCACCGCCAGCACCAGCACGGTCAGGATGGCGAGGGGCATCACCGATGAGGTGAGCAACTTGATGACCTCGAGCCGTTCCGGCCCCATGGCACGGTAATAGCGTGCCAGGATCACCGCAGCCATGGCGGCGATGATGCCGAAGGTCACGAAGAAGGCGGTCGCGGGTCCGCCCTGGACCGGGGCGGCCTGGCCACTGGAGTCCGGTGTGCCGAGCGGCTCTGGGCCTCCCAACGGCTCTGGGCCTCCCAACGGCTCTGGGCCTCCCAGCGGTTCGGGCCCGCCGAGCTGTTCGGGCGCCGAGCCCAATTGCTCGAGGCCGGCTGCGGCACTGGCTTCGGTGCCGGCCTGGCCGTGGATGACCACATACCACCACACCAGGGCAAGCGTGCCGGCGACCAAAGCGAGGGGTACCAGCGTGGCCGCGAAATTCTTGAGGATCTGCCAATAGGTCAGCCGGCCGGTTTCGGTGTCCAGGGCCAAGGCGCGCCGGGGCGAGAACAGGGCTCGCAGCAGGCCCGCCGGCATGTTCCGCGTGTAGAGGGCCTGGAAACGCGGCATCCAGGCCGGGACCGGCACCTTGGTCTGGTCAGCCGGCAAGGTCGGGGCGATGCGCGGATTGAGGAGCGCCCAGCCGACGATGTAGATCAGATAGAGGAAGGCGAGGAAGAAGCCCGGAAACATCGCGGCGGCATAGAGCTTGACCACCGACTGGCCGGCGACCGCAGCATAGACGATGATCATCACCGAGGGCGGGATGAGGATGCCGAGCGTGCCGCCGGCGGTGATCACGCCGGAAGCGAGCCTGACGTCGTAGCCAGCGCGCAGCATCGGATTGAGGGCGATCACCCCCATCAGCACCACCACCGCTCCGACCAGGCCGCTGGCAATGCCCCAGAAGGTGCAGACGATCAGCGTCGTCACCGCCAGCGCCGCCGGCAGGCGCCGGAAGGAGAGCTGGATGGAATAGAACATCTTGTCGACCAGCGCGCCGCGCTCCATCACATAGCCCATCAGCACGAAGAGCGGGATGGAGATCAGGACGTCATTGGTCATGGCGCCATAGCTGCGCTGGACCATCAGGTCGAAGACACGGTTGTCCATCCAGTGCTGGGCGGGGTCGTAATAGGCGTAGAAGCCGAAGAAGATGCCGAGGCCCATCAGGGTGAAGGCTGTCGGAAAGCCCATCATGATCACCACCACGATGAGGCCGAGCATGAGAAGGCCCAGTGCGGGATCGCTCATCAGGGTTGCTCCCCGCCCGGTTTCTCTCCGCCCGGTTTCTCTCCGCCCGGTTTCTCTCCGCCCATGCCGCGCTGGCGCGCCGCCTCATCGATGCGCTGCATGGCGGCGATGGCAGCCTCGCGCTCCTTGGCATCGACATATTGGCTGTTCTCGAGCTGTTCGCCGACGACGTCGATCTCGTTGACGTCCTTGAGCCGCTCCGGCCATTGCCCGTTCCTGAGGCACAGAACGCAGCGCGTGATCTCGGCCAGGCCCTGCAGCATGACCAGAGCACCGGCGATCGGGATCACCGTCTTGAAGTGATAGATCGGCGGCCCGTCGGCGGTGACGCTCGAATGCTCGCCGATGCGCCAGGACGCGGCGGCATAGTCATAGCCGGCGTAGACCAGGGCCGCGATGCCGGGCAGGAAGAAGACGAGATAGAGCACGAGGTCGAAGCTCGCCTGGGTGCGCGGGCGCATGGAGCTGTAGAGGAAGTCGCCGCGGACATGGGCGTTCTGCGCCAGGGCATAAGCGCCGGCCAGCATGAACAACGAGCCGTAAAGCATATTGCTGGCGTCATAAATCCAGGCGGTCGGCTGGTTCAGGATGTACCGCTTGAAGACCTCGGCGCACACCAGCAGCATCAGGGCGATGATCAGCCAGGCCGCTGCCTTGCCGACCCAGGTGCTGATTGCGTCGATCCCGTGAAGTAAACGCTGAGTATGCATGCGACTGTCCGGCCGGAGGGGAAGCGGAGGAGCCGATGCGGCTTGGCTGCCGCGTCGATGAACGGGGACCGGTCGACGGTACAGGTGCTTGGCGTAATGGCGAAAGCAATTGCGCGACCTTTCGACCGCCATTACGAAAAGCCTGGATGCCCGGGTCAAGCCCGGGCATGACTAAGGCAGGCGCCTCGATCCCTGAGAGCCGCGCCAGGCATGTGCCCGCAGAAGCGTCAGATCTTCTTTGCGGCGCCATTGGCCCCGAAATAGTGATCGAAGGCCATGCGCCGATTGACCACCGTGTCCTGCTCCCAGCGCGCGGCGCGCTTGGCGAAGGCGATCTGGGAATCCAGGATCTCCTTGAACAGGGGATTGTCGGCCGCCTTCTTCTTCACCACCTCGTCATAGACTTCGAGCTGCTTCTTCAGAAGCGCTTCCGGCGTCTTGTAGAACTTGACGCCGTTCTTGGACTGCAACTCGGCATAATCCTGGGAATAGCGGTCGATCGCTTTCCACTGCATGTCCTGGGAGGCGGCCTCCGTGGCATTGGCGATAATGGCCTTCAGCTTGTCGGGCAGGGCGTCATATTTGGTCTTGTTGAAAAGGATTTCGAACTGCTCGGCATTCTGGTGATAGCTCTGCAGCATGCACACCTTCGAGACGTCGGCGAAGCCCAGGGCACGATCGGAGGAGGCATTGTTGAATTCGGCGGCGTCGAGCAGGCCGCGGTCCATCGCCGAGACGATCTCGCCGCCGGGCAAGGCATTCACGGCCGCGCCCATGCCGGAGAACACGTCGATGGAGATGCCGACGGTGCGGAATTTCAGGCCGCTGAGATCCTCCGGCTTGCCGACAGGCTTCTTGAACCAGCCGAGCGGCTGCGTCGGCATGGCGCCATAGGGCAGGGAGACGACATTGGCGCCGATCGAGGCATAGAGTTTTTCGAGCAGCTCCTTGCCACCACCATATTTATGCCATGCCATCAGCATGTTGGCGTCCATGCCGAAAGCAGGACCTGAGCCCCACAGGGCCAAGGCGGTCTGCTTGCCGTAGTGATAGACCATCACGCCATGGCCGCCGTCGAGCGTTCCCTTCGACACGGCGTCCAGCAGGCCGAAAGCCGGAACCACGGCACCGGCGGGCAAGACCTCGATCTTGAGTTCGCCGCCAGTCATGTCATTGACCTTCTTGGCGTAGTCCTGGGCGAATTCGTGAAAGATATCCTTGGCCGGCCACGTGCTCTGCCAGCGCATGCTGGTAGGGGTCTGCGCCCGCGCGATGGATGGGGTCGCAATGGCGACAGCCGCGACGGCAGCGGCCTCGCCGAGGAATTTACGGCGGGACGATTGTCCTTCGCCGGTCGTCCGAATCTTGGTCATACGATCCTCCCTGGATGCAGGCCTTCGAAAGATCCGGATAGTCGGATGCGTTCATTGTTGTCGTTTTGAACGGCTCTCCATTCCGAATACGCGCCGACGAATGGGAAGCCGGCGCCAAAGGCTTGCTCAGACTATTGCACGACGATTTGTCGTCGCCAACTGGAGCTCACGTCTCGACAGGGCGATGATTTCATGTGGACGAATGCAACTGTGCTCCGTAGACCGCCAATTCCGGGAGGTTGGACATCACCGCTACCAGCAAAGGCGCTTCGATGTGGCTGATTACAAATTGTTAATCTTCACATATGGCGTCGGACGTTGCGGAAGCAGGTGGTGAGCCGGATAGTTCGCGCAGGGCTCCCAGGATTTCCTTGAGCCCGCGATGCAGGGGTTTGTCGCGCCGGACGATGATGGCGAGCACGCGCGACAGGGGCGGGGAGAGCGGCTGTACGGTCAAGGCGCCGGAGGCCGCGTCGCCGCGAACGGCGATGCCGGGCAGGATCGAGCAGCCGAGGCCCGCCCTTACCAGTTCCTTGATCGCTTCGACGCTGCCGAGCGACATCACGGGACGCGGTGACAGGCCGGCTTGCGCGAACCATTCATCGGTGAGGCGCCGCGTATTGCCGCCGGGTTCGAACAGCAGTAGCGGCAATTCGGCGAGGGTGACAGGAGAAGCTGGCACAGGCAGTTGGGTCTGCGGCGGCGCGATGACCATGAAAGGGTCCTCCAGGACCGGCTCGAGCTCGAGCGAGCGGCTCGAGACGGGCATGGTAACCAAGGCAAGGTCGAGCCTGTTGTCCTCGACTGCGCGGGCGATCTCGCCGGTATTGCCGGTGGTGATGACGATCTCCAGTCGGGGATGACGTCGCCGCAGGCGCTGGAGCAGGGCCGGCAGCAGGAAGATGCAGGCTGTCGCGCCGGTGCCGATGCGCACCGTCCCCATCACCCCTTCGCTCTGGCGAGCCACCGCTTCGAGCGCGGCCTGCACGGCGGCATCGATGCGGGTGGCATGCAGCAGCAATTCCGTGCCGGCTGCTGTCGGCCTCGCCTTGCGGCCGACGCGTTCGATCAGCATCGTACCGAGGCGCCGCTCCAACTGGCGGATCTGCAGGCTGACGGCGGGTTGCGTCAGGTTCAGCCGATCGGCTGCCGCCGAGAAACTGCCGAGTTCGACGACATCGGCGAAGGTTTTGAGGTGATCGAGGTTGAGTCGGTCCATATCGAAGTCGTTCTCATGCCAAAGATTTCCTTATGCTTAGCATGATTTTCCAAAGCTTCCTTTATTCGAGACGGAGGAAGACAATACGGCAGGTTTCACGAGCCGGAGAGAAGATAGGATGGCAAGACGCCTGTCGCTTCAGGCAGCGTGCGTAGCAGCCGTCCGGGAAGGCGGGCGCTATCTCGCTTTGTCTCCCCGGTCACGCCTGCATCAGCGGGCCGCTCTGCGCGAACTCGACGATCGACTGCTTGCGGATATCGGCCTTACCAGACTGGAAGCGCTGGTTGGGCTGCCGGTGGCGGGGACGGGCGATCCTGCTATGAAGAAATGCAATCAGGCGACGGCAATGACAGCGAATCGAATGGATCCAACCGCCAATGCAGCGGCCGTTCTCGTGCGGGACGCCCGTGGGAAGGACATGACAGCGGTGCAGCCAATCTATGCCCGCCACGTCTTGCAGGGGCTGGCAAGCTTCGAGGAGGTGCCGCCGAGCCTGGAGGAGTTGGTTGCGCGCCGCCATGGCGTCCTGGCCCAGGGACTGCCTTATCTCGTGGCCGAGATGGAGGGGCGCGTGGTCGGCTATAGCTACGCCACGGCCTACAGGCCGCGGCCGGCTTATCGCTACACTGTCGAGGATTCCGTCTATGTCGCCCCGGACATGGGCGGGCGGGGCATTGGCCGCCTCCTGCTCGAGGAACTGATCGCCCGCTGTGAGGCTGGCCCCTGGCGCCAGATGCTGGCCGTGATCGGCAATAGCGGCAATGCCGGATCGATTGCCTTGCACCGGCGCTTGGGGTTTTCGGAGGTGGGAGTCTTGACGTCGGTCGGCTTCAAGTTCGGGCGCTGGGTCGATACCGTGCTGATGCAGCGTCCGCTCGGAATCGGGAACGGCGGGTTACCCTTCGACGGCGAGGTCAGGCGGTGATTCCCCGCCACACCGTGCTCTGCCTCGGCCTGTTCCAGTTCGTGGCCTGGGGCGCGACCTATTATCTGGTCGGCGGCTTTGGTGAGCGGATGGCAGCCGACCTTGGCTGGTCGCGCGACATCGTCTATGGCGGCTTCGCCCTCGCTTTGTTGGTGATGGGGCTGGTTTCGCCGCTGTGCGGACGGCTGATCGATCGGCATGGCGGTCGCGGCATGATGGCGACCGGATCGATGCTCGCATCCTTGGCCTGTGTCGGGCTCGCCTTCAGCCATTCTCTGCCGGCCTACTTCGCCGCCTGGCTCGTCCTGGGCGTTGCCATGCGCTTGACGCTCTATGATGCTGCCTTTGCCGCTCTGGCGCGGGCCGGTGGAGCCGAGGCGCGCCGGGCGATGGCGCAGATCACGCTGCCGGGCGGGTTGTCTTCTACTGCCTTCTGGCCATTGGGGACGGCGCTGGCCGACAGCCTAGGCTGGCGAGGAGCCGTGCTCGTCTATGCCGGCCTGATGCTGGCGACGGTGCCGCTTGCCTTGACACTGCCTGCCGTCCGGCGCCCTGTTGGGCCGGTGCCCGATGTCGACACGTCCCGGCAGAGGGCTGACCGGCCTGGTTCGGAGCTCCTGCTCGCCGGTGTGCTCTACGCGCTGATCACCACGATCATGAATTTTCTGAATGCCGGCATGTCCTCCCACATGATCGCCATCCTGGCGGGGCTCGGCCTCGCTCAGGCCTCGGCGGTCTGGGTCGCCACCCTGCGGGGCATCGGCCAGTCCTGCGCCAGGCTGGCCGAGATCCTGTTTGGCACGCGCCTGCATCCGCTCGCGCTCAATCTGCTTGCATGCTCCCTGCTGCCGCTTTCCTTCGCCGCCGGATTTGCCGGTGGCTATTCACTCACGGCGGCCATGCTGTTCGCACTCGGCTATGGCGCCGGCAACGGCCTCGCAACGATCACACGCGGCACGGTCCCGCTCGTCCTGTTCGACCATCGCGCCTATGGGGCTGTCACCGGCCGCCTTCTCGCCCCCAGCTTCGTCGTCTCGGCCGGGGCGCCGGTCATCTATGCCCGTGCGATCGACTGGTGGGGTCCCGAGGGAGCGCTTGCTTTCTCGCTGGCGCTGGCCGCCGTCACTCTGGCTGCGGCTCTCCTGCTCAAGTTGCGTTTTGCGCCGGCGAGCGCCGGTTCCTGTGGAATTTCCCCGGGGAATGGCCGAGCACGGTGAAATCCGGGCGATATCGCTGTATGGAACAAGGCGCGGCAGGTTCCAACAAGAGCCGCGGGAAGCGCCCTTCATGAAGCATATCCTGGCCGAACTCGACACGCGCCGCACCCAGGCCCTGCTGGGCGGCGGCGAAAAGCGCATTGCCGCGCAGCACGCCAAGGGCAAACTCACCGCACGCGAACGCCTGGAACTGTTGCTCGATGCTGGCTCCTTCGAGGAATTCGATGCCTTCGTCGAGCACCGCGCCGTCGATTTCGGTATGGATCGCACCCACATCGCCGGCGATGGCGTCGTCACCGGCTGGGGCACGGTGAATGGCCGCAAAGTCTTCGTCTTCGCCAAGGATTTCACGGTGTTCGGCGGCTCGCTGTCGGAGACCCACGCCAACAAGATCAACAAGATCCAGGACATGGCGCTGAAGAATCGGGCGCCGATCATCGGCCTGTTCGATGCCGGCGGTGCCCGCATCCAGGAAGGCGTGGCAGCGCTGGGAGGCTATGGCGAGGTCTTCCGGCGCAACGTGCTGGCCTCCGGCGTGATCCCGCAGATTTCGCTGATCATGGGGCCTTGCGCGGGCGGGGACGTCTATTCGCCGGCCATGACCGACTTCATCTTCATGGTGAAGGACACCAGCTACATGTTCGTCACTGGCCCCGACGTCACCAAGACGGTCACCAACGAGACGGTGACGGCCGAGGAACTCGGCGGCGCATCCGTGCATGCCGTACGCTCCTCCGTAGCGGATGGCGCCTATGAGAACGATGTCGAGGCTCTGCTGCAGATGCGCCGGCTCATCGATTTCCTGCCGGCCAACAATTGCGAGGGACCGCCGGAGATCCCGTCCTTCGACGATATCGAACGGCTCGAGCCTTCGCTCGACACGCTGGTGCCGGACAATCCCAACAAGCCCTATGACATGAAGGAACTCGTCACCAAGCTGGCGGACGAGGGGGACTTCTTCGAGATCCAGTCGACGTTCGCACGCAACATCATCACGGGCTTTGCGCGCATTGCGGGGCGCACCATCGGCATCGTCGCCAACCAGCCGATGGTGCTGGCCGGCGTGCTCGATTCCGATGCCAGCCGCAAGGGCGCGCGCTTCGTGCGCTTCTGCAACGCCTTCGAGATCCCGATCGTCACCCTTGTCGATGTTCCCGGCTTCCTGCCCGGCACAGCGCAGGAATATGGCGGCCTGATCAAGCATGGCGCCAAGCTGCTGTTCGCCTATTCGCAGGCTACGGTACCGCTGGTGACGGTGATCACCCGCAAGGCCTATGGCGGTGCCTATGACGTCATGGCCTCCAAACATGTCGGGGCCGACGTCAACTATGCCTGGCCGACGGCCCAGATCGCGGTAATGGGGGCCAAGGGCGCCGTGGAGATCATCTTCCGCCAGGACATGGATGACCCGGAAAAGATCGCCAAGCACGTCAAGGGCTACGAAGACCGATTTCTTTCGCCCTTCGTCGCCGCCGAGCGCGGCTATATCGACGAAGTGGTCCAGCCGTCCCAGACACGCAAGCGCGTGGCACGGGCCCTTGCCATGCTGCGTAACAAGCATGTCGAGGCTCCCCGCAAGAAGCACGACAACATCCCGCTATAGTGAGGCGGCCCTATCGGTTATTCTGCCTGCCGTAGGGGAAAATGACAAAACATGGTGAATCCCGCGCGCAGCGTTTCCTGCAGGCCTGCCCTGCGAAGCGCGCCTCGCAGGGCAGGCCTGCGGCAGCGGCATGGCTGAACCCTGAAAAGGGTTTGATATCAGATAGATATCGGGTGTAACGGATCGGCCTCTTTACATCGGCTCTATCGTCGACCCCTTGGTGGCCGCCAAGCCAGAAGCTGTGAATGATCGGATTTCGGCCCGACATTGCCACAGGATTGTGGCGAACCGCACATTCTTTGGCCATGTGCGGCCCTTAGGGTGAGACTCATTAACGCCACTTTGAGTGGTCCAGGCTCAAATTGGCATCATGAGGCGCCGCGAGTTTGGCGCAAACCAAGGCAAGGCACGACACTATGGTGACGTCACCTATCGCAACTCTGATTCAACCCGCCCTGGAGCGCGGTTCGATCGAGGATTCCGAAGTCCAGCAAATGCGTCAGCGTTGGCAGGACGGCGTGCAGCTCCAGGCCGCCGATGCCGACGCACTCTTTGCGCTTCAGGGCGTACTGGCCGGGCGCAACAAGGGTTTCAACGCCCTCTTCGAGGAAATGCTGACGGCTTTCGTCCTGGATCGCAACGAGCCAAAGGGCAGTATTTCCAAGGAGCAGGGAGCCTGGGTGCTTTCGATGCTCGATGGCGGCGAGGGACTGGTGGCCAATGCCGCCGAGCTCGGCCTGCTGATCCACCTGGTCGAACAGGCCGACAGCGTACCGGATGATCTCGCCAGCTTCGCATTGCACCAGATCCAGCATGCCGCGATGACCGGTGAGGGACCGGCCGCCAAGGGCCGCATCCATTTCTCCCGCGTGATCGATACGCAGGACATCGCCAACATGGCCCGCCTCTTCCAGGTCGAGAAGGGCGCCAAGCGTCGTATCGTCTCGCGCCAGGAAGCCGAGATGCTGTTCGACATGGCCGAAGGCTGCAACAGCGAGGACCCGGCCTGGGACGGGCTGTTTGCCGAGACCATTCAGGCCCATCTGCTGGCGACCAACCAGCCGAGCAACACGGGCGGCCGTTCGCTGGCTACGCCCGTGGTTCTGGCCGATCGCGATAGTGCCTGGCTGAACCGGCGCATCCAGCACGATGGTCGGGTGAGCCGGGCCGAGCGGGCCCTGCTGGCCCTGGTCGATCCGCGCCAGATGGCAGCGACCAACAATTGGGAGCAGTCGATCAGCCAGATGATCTGATTGGCTCTATCCACTCGAATGCATCTCATCGAATGCCGGCCCTCGGGCCGGCATTCTGCTTTTTCGGCAAGGTGTTGGCTGTCAGGGATGAATCTCGGCATCAGCCCGTTCATCCCAAATCCTATCGCCTCGTCTTATCTGCCCGCCAATTTGCGCAGGGCGGCGCGCGCCTGCTCGTTGAAGCTTGAAGTGATCGGGCCGTCATAATAGCCCCGGGCCTTGAGCTTGAGCAGCATCTCGGAATGGAAGCGTGGCGACCAGGCCTTGGCGTTGGTCAGCAGCTCGTTGAGCTCGAACTCGGAACCGCGCTCCAGGGCCTTGAAGGCATAGTCGGCGGCTTCCATCGGATTCTTCGCCGTGCCTCGGCCGTTGTTGTAGTAGGAGGCGAGGCTGGCCAGGCTGTTGGTGTCGCCGAGATCGGCAGCCTTCTGGTACCAGCGCAGGGCCTCGGCATAGTCCCGCTTCACGCCCTTGCCGCCTTCGTAGAGCAGGGCGATGTTGGCATGGCTTTCCACGTCGCCGCGGTCGGCGCCCTGGCGATACCAGCGCATGGCCTCGGTATAGTCCCGGGATACACCGAGCCCGAGTTCGTAGAGATAGCCGATACTCACATAGGAATTGGCATAGCCGCCATCGGCGGCCTTGCGGAACCAGCGCAAGGCTTCGGCATAATCGCGCGGTACGCCGCTGCCCTCGCGATAGAGGAAGGCGAGATTGTGTGCCGCGGCAAGGCTGCCGGCGGCGAAGGCCTGCTGATAGGTGGCGAAGGCCTCGGCGTGGCGCTTGGCGGCATCGAGGGCGCGCCCATACTGGAAGAGCAGCCGCCTGGTGCCGGGATATTGATGCAGGGCGTCGTTGCAGGCCGCGACGGCCCGGGCGGCATCGATCTGCCCGAACAGCACGCCGGCACCGACCCGGTCCGGATCCAGCGGGCCGGCGGCCAGCCTGTCGCATTCGGTTTCAGGCGGCGGGGCCGCCGGTCTCACCGGGGTGACGGCAGCTGCCTGCTTCTGGCCGGCGGCGGGATCCGACGCCGTCTGCGGGACGACAGGAGGCGCCGTCTTTGTCGTCGCCGGCACCGACAGCTCCTTGATGCGTTTGTCGGCCAGTTCGCCGAAGAAGGTGTTGGCGTAGCGCTTGCGGAAAGTCTCGAGTTCACCGACATCCGTGCTGCCCCGTAGCGCCGGCCAGACCTGTGCAGCCTCGCCGAAGAGCGGATCCGTCGCGGGAGAAGCACCGGCCGAGGCCGGTGCTTCCATCAGGGACAGGACGCCACCGCCGAGCGATCCGTTGACGAAAGGCTGCTGCTGGTTCCCGGTATCGGACATGACATCGTCGCGCACATTACCGAGCATGATGCGGACATCGATGCCGGGTTCGACGATGCGCTTGATCAGCGAGGCAGTGAAGGGACTGTTCAGACCGTCGCCGTCGGCGGCCACGGTGCCGGCGGCGGCTGAATAGGCAATCAGGGTGTTCGTGCCGGCTGGCTCGACGCGAGCCAGACCGCGCGAGACTGCTCGATTGGCGTTGCTGCGGCTGATGCGTGGCAGAAAGGGATTGTTGCGGCAGGCATCCAGGATCACCAGCTTGAGGCGAGAGGCTCCTTCGATCGAGCGCAGAACCCTGTCGAGGGTCACGGCTTCGTCCTCGACGTCCCGGTCGGTCGCGAGGCGGGCGTCCACCGGCAGGAGATAATTGACGCCGTTGAGTTCCATGCCGTGGCCTGAATAATAGATCACCGCCACGTCCGCCGTGGTGGCCTGCGTTTCGAAGGCTCGCAATGCCTGCACCATGCCCTGGCGGGTCAGATCGTTTTCAGGCTGGATGATGGTGAAGCCGGCCTGGCTCAATGCTGCCTTCATGCCGCTGACGTCATTGGGCGGATTGGTCAGCATCACGGCATTCTGATAGCGGGCATTGCCGATCAGCAGGGCAACGCGCTTGTCGGCATGGGCCACGCCGGCTGAGCCCCACAGGCCGACGAATATCGCGACCGACAGCACGGCCCTGATATGGACGATCCTCATGCGCATGTGGTCCCCACCACCCCTGAAGCCAGTCCGGATCTTAGCAAAGGGGCAGGGGGCGTAAAGCGAGGAGGGAACAGCGTTGTGGCGGGAATCCCCAGAGGCCCCGCGATCAGCGGTGCACGCCGCCTGAATCTCCCCGCGGGCTTATTGCGTGCGGCCGCAATCTATGAGACGCCCTAGAGAAGGGCAGCGGGCCCCAAAAAGGCATTCTGGATGATTGCTGGCATGTTTTCCAAAGTTCTGATCGCCAATCGCGGGGAAATCGCCTGCCGCATCATCAAGACGGCACGGCGGATGGGCATCGCAACGGTTGCCGTCTATTCCGATGCCGATCGCGACGCCCTGCATGTCGAGATGGCAGATGAAGCCGTCCATATCGGCCCGCCACCCGCCGCCCAATCCTATCTCCAGATCGAGAAGATCATCGAGGCCTGCCGCAAGACCGGCGCCGACGCGGTGCATCCCGGCTATGGCTTCCTGTCGGAGCGGGAGGCCTTCGCCACGGCACTCAAGGAAGCCGGCATCATCTTCGTCGGTCCCAATCCGCATGCCATCGCTGCGATGGGGGACAAGATCGAATCCAAGAAGGCGGCTGCAGCAGCGGGCGTTTCCACCGTGCCGGGGCATCTCGGCATCATCGAGGATGGCCGGGCCGCCATCCGCATCGCCGAGGAGATCGGGTATCCGGTGATGATCAAGGCCTCTGCCGGTGGTGGCGGCAAGGGCATGCGCATCGCCTACTCGTCGGCCGAAGTCGAAGAAGGTTTCCGCCTGGCGCGTTCGGAGGCCAAGGCGAGCTTCGGCGACGACCGCGTCTTCATCGAAAAATTCATCGTCGAGCCGCGTCATATCGAGATCCAGGTGCTCGGCGACAAGCATGGCAACGTCATCCATCTTGGCGAGCGCGAATGCTCGATCCAGCGCCGCAACCAGAAGGTGATCGAGGAAGCACCCTCGCCATTGCTGGACGCCGAGACGCGGTCCTTGATGGGGGCCCAGGCCGTCGCGCTCGCCAAGGCGGTCAATTATGATTCCGCCGGCACCGTGGAATTCGTGGCCGGGCAGGACAAGAGCTTCTACTTCCTGGAGATGAACACCCGCCTTCAGGTCGAGCATCCCGTGACCGAACTGGTGACCGGCATCGATCTCGTCGAGCAGATGTTTCGGGTTGCCGCCGGTGAAAAACTGGCCTTGAAGCAGTCCGATATCAAGCTGTCGGGCTGGGCGGTGGAATCGCGCGTCTATGCCGAGGATCCCCTGCGCAATTTCCTGCCCTCGATCGGCCGGCTGACCCAGTATCGCCCGCCGGCCGAGCGGCGCGAGAAGGGCGTTACGGTGCGTAACGACACCGGCGTGTTCGAGGGGGGCGAGATCTCGCTCCACTACGACCCGATGATCGCCAAGCTTTGCACCCATGCTCCGACGCGCGCCGGTGCTATCGCCGCCATGTCGGACGCGCTCGACAGCTTTGCCATCGAAGGTATCCGCCACAATATTCCTTTCCTTGCGGCTCTCATGCAGCATGAGCGCTGGCAGGAGGGGCGGTTGTCGACCGCCTTCATCGCCGAGGAATTTCCGGGCGGTTTTTCGGTCAGCCCGCCCCAGGGTGCAGTCGCCGACCGGTTGGCGGCGGTCGCGACCGCGATCGACCATATCCAGAACCAGCGCAAGCGCGGCATCAGCGGGCAGATGGTCGGCAAGCCGGTGGTGTTCGAGCGCCGTCGCGTGGCTGTTCTCGGCGATACCTCCTTCACCGTTGAGGTCGACGAAGCGCGCGGAGAGATGCAGGTGACCTTCCTCTCGCCGGAGGGAGCGCCGGAACGCCTGGTGACGCTGACCTCCGATTGGAAGCCCGGACAGCCGGTATGGTCGGGCCGCATCCATGGCGAGCCGGTGTCCATGCTGGTGCACGCCATTGCCAACGGCGTGGTGCTGGCCCATCGCGGTGCCGCCGCCGACATTCGCATCTACACCCAGCGCGAAGCCGAGCTCGCCCGCCTGATGCCGGTCAAGAGCAGCGCGGCACTCACGACTGCCTTGCTGTGTCCGATGCCCGGGCTGGTCCGGGCCATCGAGGTCACGGAGGGGCAGGAGGTCAAGGCCGGGGAGGCGCTCTGCGTCGTCGAGGCGATGAAGATGGAGAACGTCCTGCGTGCCGAGCGTGACGCGACCGTCAAGAAGATCCGCGTCAAGCCGGGCGATACGCTGGCCGTCGATGCGGTGATCATGGATTTCGCCTGAGAGCCAGGTCGTCGAATTGCAAGGGGAGTGGGTTTGAGCGTCTGGGACCAGTTCTTCAGCTGGGGCGCGCTCCCCGGCCATATCGCCTATGCCATCATCGCCATCTCCTACCTCCTGACCAACATCTTCTGGCTGAGGCTTGCTGCGGTAGTCGGCATCGCCCTGGAGGTTGTCTATTTCCTGTTCAGCGGCTCGGCCGTCTGGCCCTCGATCGCCTGGGACAGCGCCTTCATCCTGATCAATCTGGTACAGCTCGGCATTCTCCTGCGCGACCGTCTCAGCCTGAAGCTCTCGGCCGACGAACAGGCCTTCATCAAGCCCATCGTCGGAGACCTCGACAAGGCGCAGATCGCCCAGCTTCTGCGGACAGCGGAATGGCGCACTCTGGAGCCTGGCTCGATCGTGACCACCGAGGCCGATCCGGTGCATGAGCTCACTTTCATCTGTGAAGGGCAGACGGAAGTGCGCGTACGCGACCAGCTCGTTGCCCATGTCGGCGCCGGGGCCTTCGTCGGGGACGTGTCCTTTGCCACCGGCGTGCCGGCGACCGCCACGGTGGTCACGGAAAATGCCGTGCGGGTGCTGGCTTTCGACCAGGACAAGCTCAAGGCACTGTGCAAACGGGATGAGCAGATCGCACATGCCCTCTACCGGCGGATAGGCGGCGGCCTGGCCGACAAGATGCGGGTGGCAACCGGCCGGCTCTGAAGCTCTTTGCGATCCGGCCGAATCAAAACTTCGAAACGCGACGTTAACCCGCGGATGTTACAAGCATATCCAGCTTGGGTTCATTGCGTTGTCAGGACAATGCTGTCAGTCGTCATCCTGCGTTTGCTGCTTTCACCGTCCGGCGCGATCGATCGCGTTGCCTTCACCACCGGTGTGGTGCTGCTGGCTGCGCTCGCCGTCGGGGGGCATCATGCCCTGCAGGGCTGGAGCGGTCCTTATGGCCTGGGCTCCTTTACGTTTGTGGCTGCCATCGCCTGGTCCGCCATCTGTCTCTCACGCAAGCGCCTCCATGATTTCGGCTGGTCCGGCCTGGTGATTCCAGCCTTTCTGGGTCTCTATCTGCTGGCGGTCGCCATTGCGATCTTCGTTCTCGACCGGGGGGCCTTGGCGTCCTGGCAGCAGGCCCTGGCGACATTCAGCTTGTTCAGCGGTCCCATGGTCGGCTGGCTGATCGCATTGGCGATCATTCCCGGAAGCGGGCTCGCCTCCAGCACGAGAACGAGCTGGTAGCCGCGAGGTCAGCTCCGGCCTGGAGCAAAGCCCGCACAAGTGTGAACGCTTATTTGCTTCCAACTCCTTGTTCCCAAGCCAATCCTAAGGATTGGCTAAGGCGTCTTTGCGATTCTTAGTGATTCACCAAACCGCAAAATATTTTAGGCGCATGATCCCAGTGCCTTGGCGGCATTTCCCGAATCGGTTTCTGCACGCGGCAGGTGCGTCTGCCCGAAGATCGGCTCGAAGGTCTGGCGCAAGGCAAGATCGACATCCTCCAGCGTCACCGGCAGGCCGAGGTCGACCAGGCTGGTCACGCCATGGTCGCGGACGCCGCAGGGAACGATGCCGGAGAAATGCTCGAGATCGGGCTCCACATTGATGGCGATGCCGTGGAAGGAGACCCAGCGCTTGAGGCGGATGCCGATAGCCGCGATCTTGTCTTCGGCGCCTTCGCCGCGCTCCGGGCGCCTCACCCAGACGCCGACCCGGTCCTCGCGGCGCTCGCCTCGCACGTGAAAGGACCAGAGCGTTTCGATCAGCCAGGCCTCCAGTGCCGTCACCAACCGCCTCACGTCCTGCCGGCGGCGCTTGAGATCGAGCATGACATAGGCCACGCGCTGACCGGGACCGTGATAGGTATATTGCCCGCCGCGCCCGGTCTGGTGCACTGGGAAGCGATCGGGGGCGACCAGGTCCTCGAGCCGGGCCGAGGTGCCGGCGGTGTAGAGGGGCGGGTGTTCGAGCAGCCAGACGCATTCATCGGCCGTCCCGTCCGCGATCGCTGTTGCCCTGGCCTCCATGGCCGCAATGGTTTGCTCATAGGGACTGAGGCCCGCAATCACCTGCCACTCCACCGGCGGAGAATCGCGTCCGGGCAGGAAACTGTGGTCGAGGGCATTGCGGCTGGTCACTGGATCGGTTCCAATCGGGGAAACAAGCCCTTCATATCGGCGGATTTCGGGGCTTCGACAAGGGCTTGCATGCTAAGTGAAGGAAAAGCGTGAATTGCCCTTGCTGCCCTGTGATCGATCTGTTAGACGATGCGCCGCTTCACATGGCAGCGCGTTCTTCGAGCCGGCCCTGTGCAGCAACCGCGGTCATGGCGGAATTGGTAGACGCGCTACCTTGAGGTGGTAGTTGGGAGACCAGTGGAGGTTCGAGTCCTCTTGACCGCACCAAATTCGAGCTTGGCTCCAAAGGCGATCCGGAAACGGATCGCCTTTTTGGTTTGTCGATAGCTATTGCGACAATGGGCGCCGGACCTTGCCGACCGGTCTGCCCTGGCCCGCGAGGATGCGCTCGGTCTGGGAGAACCAGCCAGCGGGAGCTGGTGTCGTTTCGAGCGCGCCGGGGCCGGGCACCATATGCACGATCCGGAATCCGCGTTTCTTCAACTCCTGCAGAAATTGCGGCAGCATGGCCACGGTGCGGGGTTGGATGTCGTGCAGAAGCACAATGCCGCCCTTGTTCTTCTCGAGCCGCCCCAGAACCAGCTTGAGCTCCTCCTGAGGCGTCTCAGGTTCCCAATCGCTGGCCCACAGATCGGCCCCGAACACCACCATGTCCAGCGAGGCGAGCCATTGGTCGAGGGCAGGTGAGTCGGCGAAGCCCGGAAAGCGGAAGAAGGGCTGGTGCGGGCGCTCGCTGGCTGCGCCCCATACCGCCTTGTCGACGGCACGATAGCCGTTCTCGATATCGGCGCGAGCGCGCTCGAATGGCAGGCGCCGCAGCACTGGGTGAGTCATCGAATGATAGGCGACCGTATGTCCCTCCTTTGCGACCCTGGCGGCCAGGGCGGGAGCAGCAGCGGCGTTGCGGCCGATCATGAAGAAGGTGGCCTTCACGCATTGGCTTGAAAGAGCATCCAGGATCTTTTCCGTGCGCCCTGGCATCGGCCCGTCGTCGAAGGTCAGTACCACCTCTCCAGGGGCCAGCCGCAGGGTCTGGGGATAGGTCTTGAAACCCACTGCGCCGCCGCCGACGGTGCCGACGGGCAGCGTACGGGACACGCCCAGGGCCTCGGGCGGGCAGCCGGCGAGGCTGGGTGCAGTCAGGGCGCAGGCGAGGGCGGCAGCTAGGGCCAGGACTTTCATGATAGGATTTGACCGGTAATGGGGGATGATTCGCCTGATAGGCGTGTTTTCGGGCCGAGTCTTCAAAGATTTTTGTCGACAGTGAGGAGCGGTTAAGCTTCTCTCTCTACCCTGTGTTCCAGTCGTTGAAGTGCCGGATGTAACGGCCATTCATAATGGGTTTCACAATGCGATCGCTGTCGTGCTTCATGCGCCATGGGCTCATCGCAGCAGGTGTGCTGGTTCTCAGTGCCTGCTCGACCGTTCAGCAAGCCTATCCCGAGGCGAACAGGTTTCCGGTGCACGGCATTGATGTCTCGAAATATCAGGGTGTCATCGACTGGAATGCTGCCGCTCGCGGAGGCGTACGCTTCGCCTATCTGAAGGCGACGGAAGGCGGCGATCGCGTCGACGACAAGTTCAAGGCCAATTGGGAAGGAGCCCGCGCCGCGGGCATACCCACCGGTGCCTATCATTTCTATTATTTCTGCCGGCCGGTGGGGGACCAGGTCGCCTGGTTCAAGACCCATGTGCCGCCGGCAAGCGATGCCCTGCCGCCGGTTCTCGACATGGAGTGGAACCACCTCTCGCCGACCTGCAAGCTGCGTCCGCCTGCCCAGAAGATCCATGCCGACATGGCGGTGTTCCTGCGCGAGATGGAGCGCTTCTATGGCAAGAAGCCGATCATCTACACCACTGTGGACTTCCACCGCGAAATCCTGACCGGCGAACTGGAGAGCTATCCCTTCTGGGTGCGCTCGGTGAAGGGCCATCCTTCCGGGCGCTACGGCAAGCGTTCCTGGGCCTTCTGGCAATATACCGCCACCGGTTCGGTGCCCGGCGTCCAGGGGCAGGTCGACCGCAACGCCTTTGCCGGTTCCGAGCAGCAATGGCAGGACTTCCTGGCCCAGAACGTCGCCACCGGCAGTATCGCCGCCAATTGAGCTTCAATACCGTTGAAAGAGCCGGTGACGCCTCGCCTCAGTCGATCCGCACCGGTCCGAGCCGGTAGACGCCCTTGAAATCGTCGGGATCGGCTGGCGCACCCTTGCGATAGATCACCAGCCGGCCTTCCTTGGCCAGGCGCACGACGATGCGGCGAAGCGGCTGCATCAACGGTCCCCACTGATCGGCGGCCTTGCCCGCGATTTCTTGCGCGATGTCGGCGGGCGCCATCGTCTTGCCGGCCGGCAGGGCTGCGATCAGACGCAGTGCCGTCTGTTCCAGGAGGTCCTTGTCTACCATTGAACTCGCGATCTGGATGGGGAGAGCGCCTAGTGCCCGCCATGAAAATGTAGAGCGGTTTCCATTCCTTGAAACGAAAACCGCTCTCTGCATTTGAAACGCAGACCCCGTTTCACTTGGAGGTCGTTTCTTGCTTAGGGCGACCTTGTTCAGCAGCCGGTTGTACCCGGCGGGCAATCATGGACCGGGCCGGCGCCTGCTGGCGCGCTGGGGGCCGGCGATGGGCTTTCGACCCGAGGCGCGCTGGGCGTTGGCGAGGGGCTCCCGATTCGAGGGGCCGGAGCTGACCAGCCAGGACGAGACAAGCCGGGAGTGCCACCGACGTTGGAGGTGACCGGTGGCCTTGAACCGGGAGGGGCATTCCGCCAGCTGAAATCGCCGCCCGGAGCCGGGCCGGGCCCGGGGCCTGTACCCGCACCTGGCTCTCCTGGATTGGGCCGGCCGGGGCGCGCTCTGCCAGGATAGCGATCGCGGCGGTCGCGACGGTGATCGCCGTAATAGTTGCCGCCATAGTAGCCGGGATCGCTGTAATAGGGCCGATCGGAACCACCGCCTCCCGGTACGGCGCAACTGGCCAGGGGAAGGGTGAGCAGGCCGGCAAGCAAGACCATCTTCTTCATGGGCACGACTCTCAGATACATTGCAGTTCGTGGATGGGACAATGAAGGCGCTGCCGCCGGCTTGCAACCGGATGTTTGGCACCCGGGTCGTCAAACTGCAGGCCCCCACGGCATGTTGACGGAGGCAAATCTCCGTTTGCGCGCCCGCGCAGGAGGCGGCATGGTGCGGCCCGTGTTGGAGTGCCCACCCTTGAAACTGATCATCGGCAACAAGAATTATTCGTCCTGGTCCATGCGTCCGTGGCTGGCGGCAAAGTCGGCCGGCATGCACTTCGAGGAGCAAATCATCTGGCTGCGCCATCCCGAAACCTCGGCGATGATCAAGGCGACCTCGGCGGCCGGCAAGGTGCCGATCCTGATCCATGGCGACATCATGGTGCACGAATCCATCGCCATCCTCGAATATCTGGCCGAGATCGCGCCACAGCTCTGGCCTGAGGATCGCGAGAGCCGGGCTCACGCCCGTGCCATCAGCGCCGAGATCCATGCCGGTTTCCTGCCTCTGCGCCGCAATTGTCCGATGAACATCAAGCGCCGGCCCAAGGCCATCGCTCTCGACGACGAGACCCTGGCGAGTGTGGAAAGGGTGGTCGATCTCATCATCGATTGCCGCACGCGTTTCGGCGGTGGTGGCGATTTCCTGTTCGGTGCGCATTTCAACAATGCCGATGCGATGTGGGCACCGGTGGTGAACCGCTTGCACGCCTACGACATCAAGGTGCCAGCCGCTGTACGCCGCTACATGGACGCGGTGATGGCGACGCCGATGTGGCGGGAGTGGGAAGCGGCAGCCCTCGAGGAAACCGAAACGATCGTCGATATTGATTCAGTGTGATGAGCCTCAACCTGATCAAGCTATGTGTCGGCGCCGAATCGATCGCCGACCTCGAGGAATGGATCGCCCTGCGCCTGCGCCTGGCGGGTGAACAGATCCACACCACGCGCATGATGCCGAAGAACCGCGAGGCGATTCTCGACGGCGGCTCGCTCTATTGGGTGATCAAGGGCATTGTCTCGTGCCGCCAGCGCATCACGGATTTGCGCGCGCGCCGTGACGAGGACGGCATCTCGCGTTGCGACATCGTGCTCGATCCGGCGGTCGTCGCCGTCGATCCCCGCCCGCGCGGTCCGTTCCAGGGCTGGCGCTATCTCAGCGCGGCCGATGCGCCGCCCGATCTCGCCATGGCCGGCTCGGCTGATGCCGACCTGCCCATCGAGCTCCAGCGCGAGTTGCGCACCATCGGCCTCGTGTAGCTCTCGGGCCGTCCAGGACGGCTGCGAGAATGCTGCAAGGCGCGTTCACGCTATAGTCACACTCCATGCGTCATTATGGCACGCAATCGCCGGGTACCTGAACATTGTTGGTTATCAAGCGTTAACCATGACGTGTGCAGGATGGCACTTCGAAGTTTCACCGCTCTGGCATCATGGCCGTAAGTTGAGTGGATGGAGGACGCCATGTTGATCGCAAGTACAGAAGGGCAGGGCTGGTGCTACGAAGTCATCGCGCAGTCTGACGGCTTTCTCGTCCAGGCTCGCGATCTCGATACCGGCGAAGTTTCCCTGAACGAAACCACGTTGTTCCGGACCTCGCCGGTGGCGCTGGCCTATGCCGATATGGCGGCTGCTGCGGACCGCTTCGCCGCCTCGAGGCTCGAAGAGGTCGAGGACTGGCAGGTTCTCGCCGATGATTATCACCACGAACTGGATCGTTTCACCACCATTCGTGATCGCTTGTCCGATGATGGCGTGGGTGGCGACTTGCTTCGTTGCAGCCGGGCGGGCTCGCTGCGCGATCAGGCTTATCGGCTGCATTAAGGCATTTTCCAGAAAAGCCGATAGGCTTTTCGATTGAGAAAATGCCTCTGAATAGGAAAACGTACGCCCGGTCAGGCGCTGGCCTTGCCGCCTTCGACCAGGGTGAGATGGCCATAACGCCGGGTACCTGTAGGCAGGGCCGTACGTCGCTGAACGCGCGCGGTTGCCGGGATCTCTTCCACCGAGACGATATCGAAACGCGAAATGGGATGCAGGCCGATCCAATAGGGGGCCTCGCCTGGCGTCAGGCTGCCGAGGATACGCGAATTGGCCTTGCCGCGATGGTGGAGTGGCAGGAGCAGCAATTCCAGATCGAGATGATGGCCTTGCAGCGTGCTGCCGCTCAGCGTAATCACCCGTGCCGTCAGGTCCGACGATACTGCCATTACCAGTTCCGCCAGGCCAGTTCGATCGGTCCAGCGATCGAGCAGGGAGGCACCGCGCAGTTCCTGGCCGAGCAGGGCGCACATCCGGGTTCCGGCCAGGCGGAACGGAAAGCTGCGGTTCTTGTCGATCTCCACGATGAAGGTATCGCCCAGCACGCGGCGGATGGCGCCCGGATCGATGTCGACACGTTCGGGAGCCGGCCGTTGACCACGCAACTGGTCCCAGTAGCCGTAGAGATCGCGTGTCGCCGTATTCTTCATTGGTCAGCCGCCCCCAGAGCAGCGTTCGGCTGAACGCCTTTTGCTCTAACTCTCTGTTTCCAAGCCAACCCGACGGATTGGCTAGAGCGTCCCGTGGTTCACGGCGTATCTGCCGGATCACAAGGCGCCGGTGGCATGTTCCGATTGAGGTCGGCCCGTGCCCGTGCTTCAGCGATGCGAACGACCTTCGTTCGAACGCCGCTCCTGCCCGTCATAGGCGGGCGAGGAGGTGACGATAGCACCGGCATGGGAGCGGACGGCAGGGGGGAGGATGGTTACCGCCTGGAAACGAATTATTAATGTTAACAAAAGGTTAATGAAGCCGAATCGATGTTAAGAATGACCGGGCGGATGACCACAGTTTGCTTCCTGCTTCAGGAGATATGTCTTTGTCATTGAAATCGCGCGGCAATATCGATCCGCCAGCGGCCTTCAACGTGCCGGCGGTCGTGCTGCTGCTCACGGGCCTCATCGTCCTCGTTCACATTGCCCGGGCGGTGATACCCGGAAGTTGGAGCGCTTGGCTGGTCGGGGTCTTCGCCTTCACGCCCCTGCGCTACGATCCCTCGATCGGGGAGAGCATTGCCTGGCCCGGCGGACATCTTGCCGATATTGCCGGCTTCCTGACCTGTTTCTTTCTTCAGTCCGATCCAGGCACGCTGATGATCAATGGTGCGGCCTTGCTGATCCTGGGTGCTGCGGTAGCCTGGCGTTTCGGTACCTGGCGCTTTCTGGCCTTCACCGCCCTATGTACCGTTGCAGGCTCGTTCGCCTGCCTGCTGTTCTATTGGGGCAGTGCTGCCGCCATGGTGGGTGCAGGTGGCGGCCTGTCGGGCCTGTTCGCGGCTTCGATCCATTTTCTCTTCAAGGGCGGATCGGCGATGGCGGCGTTTCGGGTCGCCGGCGGTGCGGCCTTTCGCAAGCCGGCCTGGACCTTAAGGGACGCTCTGGCAGACCAGAACGTACGCATCTGGCTCGCCGTCTTCGCCTTCATCACGGCCTGGAATGCCGTCAGCCCGCTGATCCTCACCACGTCGCAGGTGATGCCCGGCTGGCCGGGTAACATAGGCGGCTTCCTGGCTGGCCTGCTCCTGTTTCGCTTCTTCGACCGCCAGCCACGATTGCGCCGGGTCGTCTGAAACTTAGAGCAAAACGACTTTTCTCCGATCGTTGTTTTGCTCTAACCCCTTGTTTCGACGCGTTTTCTTAATCGGAATGTCTATCAACTTTTCTGGAAAACACTTTAAATCAGCTCATCGCCTGCCCTTCGACCGCGCTCCAGACGGCCAGGGCTTGCCGCGTCTGCGCGACATCGTGGACGCGCACCGCATCGGCGCCGCGCTGCGCGGCGGAGAGAGCGGCGGAAACCGATCCGGCTACGCGCTCCGAGGCCGGCCCATGGCGGTCGACGCCGCGGATGAAGATCTTGCGGGAAGCCCCGATCAGCACGGGAAAGCCGAGGGCACGCAATTGCGGGGTGGCGTCGAGCAGGGCCAAATTGTGTTCCATCGTCTTGCCGAAGCCGATGCCGGGGTCGAGCCACAGGCGTGAGGCGGCGATGCCATCCTTGATGGCGCGCTCGCATTTGAAGCTCAGCTCGGCGCAGACATCCTTCACCACGTCTGCATAAACAGGATTGATCTGCATGCTCTGCGGATCGCCCTGCATATGCATGAGCACCACGGGGGCATCATGATCGGCGACGGCCCGGCGGCTGGCTGGATCGTCCAGGGCCGTGACGTCGTTGATCATGGTGGCGCCCGCGGCGAGTGCGCGGGCCATGATCTCGGCGTGGCGAGTATCGATGGAGATTAGGCGGTAGCGTCGTTTGGCCTCCTCGGCGAGGGCCTCGATCACGGGGCCGACGCGCTGCCATTCGGTTTCGATGTCGACGGGGGAGGCCCCCGGACGCGTCGACTCGCCACCGATGTCGAGAATGTCGGCGCCTTCCTCCATCAACTGGCGGGCATGGGCGATGGCCGTCTCGGCATTGTCATAGCGTCCGCCGTCGGAGAAGGAATCGGGCGTGACGTTGACGATGCCCATCAGCAGCGGCACCGTCCTGAGCGCTCGCACATGGGCTCGATCACTGCGCGCCAGCATCAGGCTGACGGTTTCGCCATTGACGGGATGACGCCAGCTCGGGGCGATGTCGGCAAGCGGTGCGAGGACGAAGGCCCGCTCATGCATGCGCGGATGCGGCACCACGAGGTCCGGCGTGTCGATGATGTCGCTGCCATAGCCGATCAGGTCGAGATCCAGCGTGCGGGCGGCATTGCGTTCGCTGCGTTCGCGCCCGAACTGCAATTCGACGTCGAGCAGGAAGGAAAGAATCTGATGGGGCGTGAGGGTGCTCTCGATGGCGATGACCTGGTTGGCATACCAGGGCTGGTCCGAGCGCGGCACTGGCTCGGTCAGGAACAGGCGCGAACGCGCGGAAATCGTCAATCCACGGGCCGCCAGGGCGGATACCGCCCGGCGCAGGGTTTCCCGGGGAGCTCCTTCGGAGGATGGAAGATTGGCACCGAGGGCGACGTAGATCATGGAAACACTGCTCACTGGATGGGAAGGGCTATGTCCAGGCGCGCGCCGGTGTCGTGGTCGATGCGCGCCAGGAGGGCATTGAAGAGACGGTTGATGGACAAGGCTGCCTCGGGAGGCGGGACCAGGCTCCGATTGCCCAGCGCCGTGACCGGACGGATCAAACGAACGGAATTGGTGAGGAACAGAGCTTCGCTGCGCTCGAGCAAGGCCGGTGTGAGGCTGGCCTCGCTGACCTCCAGGCCGAGGGTCTTCGCTTCCTCCAGCACCAGTTCGCGCATGATGCCGTCAAGGCAGCCATCGGCGCAGGGAGGAGTGACGAACCGGCCATCGATGAGGGCGAAGAGATTGGCGATTGTGGATGAAACGGCATTGCCGTCGAGATTGCGGATCAGGGCATCGTCGGCGCCGGCCTCGGCGGCCCGGCGCGCGGCCAGGATATTTTCCAGGTAGTTGAGGGATTTCAGGCGGGCGAGCGGTGAGAGCTGGTTGCGCGGCAGGCCGGCTTCGACGAGACGCGCAGGCTGGCCGACAAGGCCGGGGCTCCAGGGTTGGGCCGTCACCAGTATGGTAGGGGAATTGCTTGGCGCTTGATTGCCCGGCGGCGGCCATAGGCCCCTGGCAGCCTGTCCGCGCGTCACCGTCGTGCGCACGATGGCATGGCGTTCGCCCAACTCTGTCAGCAGGCCGTCAAGCGCTTCTTTCAGCCGGTTGGGGTCGACATCGATGCCGATGGCCGCAGCATGCCGGATGAGTCGGGCGCGGTGGCGCTCTTCTGCAAAAGGGCGTCCCTTGAAGCAGCTCATGGTGTCGAATACGCCATCCCCGAGCTGGAAGCCGCGATCGAGGGCATTGACCAGCGGGGCGCCGGCATTGCCGTCCGCCAGGAGACGATGAAGAAAGAAGCTCACTGCACGCGATCCAGGAACGCGCGGATGATCTGGTGTCCCTGTGGCGTCAGGATCGACTCCGGATGGAACTGCACGCCGAAAGTGGGATGCTGGCGATGGGTAAGTGCCATGATCTCGCCCTCGTCGCTGCGCGCCGTGACCTCCAGCGGGCCATCCTCGTCGATCTCGACGATCAGCGAATGGTAGCGTGCCGCCTCGAAGGGCTGCGGCAGCCCGGCGAACAGGCCGCCGCCCCGATGTTCGATGCGCGAGGCGCGGCCATGCATGGGCGTACGAGCATGGGCTGTGCGCCCACCGAAGACTTCGCCGATGCACTGGTGGCCGAGGCAGATGCCGAGGATGGGCAGTTTGCCGGAAAAGAGCCTGATCAGGTCGAGCGAAGCGCCGGCATCGCGCGGCGCCTTCGGACCAGGCGAAAACACCAGGGCCTTGACGCCGAGGCGGATGACGTCATCGGCGCTCACGGCGTCATTGCGGACGACATGGGTCCTCGCACCGGCCTCCTCGAAATAACGGGAGACGTTGAAGACGAAGGAATCGTAATTGTCGACGATCAGGATCATGCCGCTTCCTCCGCGCGGGCGGGATCCTCGAAGGCCGCAATGAGCCGCTCGGCCTTGGCCAGGGTCTCGTCATATTCGGCAAAGGGATCGGAGAGCAGCGTGATGCCGCCCCCGGCCCGGACCGAGAGGTCCTTGCCGTCATAGCTGAGCGTACGGATGGCGATGTTCAGGTCGGCCGCGCCGTCGAAGCCGATCCAGCCGATGGCGCCGCAATAGGCGCCGCGCGGCTCACGTTCGAGTTCTCCGATGATTTCCATGGCGCGGATCTTCGGTGCCCCGGTGATCGAGCCACCGGGGAAGGTGGCGGCGATCAGGTCGGTGACATCGAGCCCCTGCTTGAGGCGGCCCGTCACCGCCGAGGTCAGATGGTGCACCGAGGCATAGGTTTCGATGCCGCACAACAGGGGAACCTCGACACTGCCCGCATCGCAGACGCGCGACAGGTCGTTGCGCAGGAGGTCGACGATCATGATGTTCTCGGCCCGGTCCTTTTCGCTGCGGGCGAGCGACTGGGCGATGGCGATATCCATGGCAGGATGGGTGCAGCGGCGCTTGGTGCCCTTGATCGGCCGGGCCTCGACCCTGCCGGCGTCCAGGCGCAGAAAACGCTCGGGCGAGGTAGAGGCGATGAAGCCGGTGCCGTCGACCAGCAGGGCGGCGAAAGGTGCCGGATTGGACCGCCGCAGGGCGAGATAGGTTGCCAGCGGATCGGCGCCGTCCTGGGGCGTGGCGCTGAAGCGATGGGAGAGATTGGCCTGGAAGATGTCGCCGTCGCGGATATAGCCGACCACGCGTGCGACCTCGGCTTCGTATTCGCTCCGGCTGCGGCTGTCGCGCCAGGTCAGTGCACGTGGCGCCGATGCCCGGTGGGGCTGGGCCTCGAGCCCCTCGACGAGCCGCTCGATGCCCGCCTGGTTCGGCGCGATGGCGAAGGCTCGCTTCTCGATGGTATCGAAGGCAAGGAGGTGGTCGTAGAACGGCAGATCGATCTGGGGAACGCCTGGCGCGGCTGGTGGAACCGATGGTCCGAAACGCTCGAACAGATGGCCCGCTTCATAAGTGAAACTGCCGATGGCGCCGCCGCTGAAGGGGGGCGCTCCCAGCAGGGGTGGCCGGGCGTATTGCCGCAGCAGATGACGCAAGGCCTCCATGGGGCTGCCGTCGATGGCGGCATCGTTCCAGCGCGCAACACCGTCGACGACCTGGAACCGGCCGAAAGGGGAGGCGGCCAGATAGGACCATCGCCCCAGCGTTTCATGAGGCATGGCGCTGTCGAGCAGGGCCAGTCGCGGCTGGCCGGCCATGGCGGCCGCGGCTTCTAGGGGATCGAACCAGGGTATCTCAACAATGATCATGGCAGCTCAAGCACAATCCTGGTCCGGCAGAAACATACCGGCCAGCTCGTGTGATGCGGACAGACCGCTTCAATGTTCGGCGATTGGAGCGTCGGGCGGCTTCCCTGTCAGCCGGCCGGAACTCATCACGCAGGGGCTTGCATCCAGGATGGGCCCAAGCGTCCCGCACCTCTCAGCCCTGTGGAGATACGTGGAACATCGCATATCTATGTAGCGCTTTTTTTTGCCTTTGTCGTGCCTCTGTTTGCGCCGGAATAGAGCATATGCACGACAAGCCCCGCACAAAGGCCCCAGAAGGCGGCACCGATGCCGTAGAGACTGAAGCCTGAGGCTGTGACCAGGAAGGTTGCAAGCGCCGGCAGACGCTGGCTTTCTTCCTGGACGGCACCGAGCAGGGAGGCTCCGAAAGCGCTCACCAGCGCCAGTCCCGCCGCTGCTTCGATCAGGATCGGGGAGGAGGCGGTGACCAGGCCGGCGGCGATCGCCGACAGCAACGAGAAGATCGCTGCATAGAACAATCCGGCGACTACCGCAGCAATGTAGCGCCGCTCGGGTCGGATATGGGCGTCCGGACGGCACAGAGGGCGGCGGTGATGGCGGCGAGGTTGATGGTGGGAGCGCCCAGCAGCGAGGAGAGGGCCGACATGCCTCCGGTTACGAGGAAGGCGGGCCGTGTGGATACCTGATAGCCATAGGCGGCCAGCACGGTCAGGCCTGGAATGTTCTGCGAGGCCATGGTGACGATGAAGAGCGGCAGCCCGATCGAAATCAGTGTTTGCCAATCGAAGCTTGGAGTCACGAACTCAAGCGACGGGAGAGCCAGCGGCAGTGAACTTGCCTGGCCGTCGAAGGCCATAGCGCCCAAGGCGACAGCGAGCGCTGCGGGCGCGGCCCACAGGCGGTAGAAGCGCCCGACCACCAGCCAGGTCAGCACCACGGGGATGGCGAATTTCGGAACTTGGCCGATCGCGATGACCGGGGCAAGGCAAAGCTTGAACAGGATGCCGGCCAGCATCGCTCCCGCGATGGGACGGGGAATACGGGTAATCAGCTTGCCGAGGGGGGACCACAAGCCAGCCACCATGATCAGCACGCCGGTGAACAGAAAGGCGCCCACGGCGGCGGGATAGCCCCCGGTCGGCGCTGCAAGGCCCGCCAGGAGGGCCATGCCGGGCGTCGACCAGGCCGTTGAGACCGGCATGCGGGTCGCGAGGCTGAGGCCGGCGCCGCACAGGCCCATGGTCACGCACAAAGCGGCAAGGCCCGAAGCGATCTGCCCCGGCGAGGCGCCCACGGCGCTCATGCCGTTGATGACGACCGCCACCGAACTGGTATAGCCGACCACAGCGGTGAGGACGCCCATGCCGACCGACTGGCCGCTGAGATCTGCAAGGAAGGAACGCATGGCAGGGAAACCGGAATTCTCTGAGAGGCGGAGCGGCAGGGCGCGAGATGGCCTTATTCAGCCGTTGCCAAGAAATGCGCAAGCCACATCTCGGATCAACAGCGGCGTCGAGCCCAGCCGGCCTGGATATCGTGTTGGTCCTGGCCGGAAACGCAGATATCCCAGCTCCTATCGTGTTTCCCGGATCTGCCGGCGTGTCGGGCTGCACCTACGACACCAAAAGAAAACGGGCGGAAGATCCGCCCGTTGATCGTTTGCCCATTCAGGACTTCTTGCTGTCGTCCCTGCTTCGTCCCAGCAGGCTCGCCATTTCCTCCTCGAGGCTGGCGAAGGGGTCTTCGACCTCGACGGGGGCCGGCGTGGTCGTCTGCGCCGGGGGGGGCGTCGGAGCGGGGGCTGCTGTCGGTGCCGGCGTCGGCGCTGCCGTGGCGGCCGGCGCGGCTGTCGTGCTCCCCACAGGCGCCGGCGGCGTGGTGGCCGGGCGTGTCGGCGTCGTCAGCCTTTCACCAACCCGGAAGGGTTCCGTACGCGTCGGTTCGGCCTGGGGACGTGGCGCCGGCGTGCCCAGCGAGGGCTCGATGCGACCGCCGGGAGTCGGTGAAGTCTCGCCGGCCGGGCGCGGATCGGCGGAAAAGCGAGGCTCGACCCGAAGGTCCGGCGCCTGGCGCGGGGCCGGCGTCGGAGCGGGTGTCGACTCGGGGCGGCGCCATTCCGGCAAGCGCAGATCCGGCAGGCGAATCTCGGGTAGCGTCAGGCGCGTGGTGGTGGTTGGTGCCGGCGGTTCGCGCGTTTCGGGCGCGGGCTCGAGATCGAGCCCTTCCGCAACTTCGAAATCGAGATCAGCCTTGGGCTTGGGAGCGGCCGTCGTCTGTGCAGCAGGGGCGGCAGAGACGGTCGGTTTTGGCGCCGGCGTGGCTGCAGGCTGATCGCCGGCCAGAAGCTCTTCGAAATGCGCGGTATCGATGGTGGCGCGGGGCTCCTCAGCCGCAGGCACCGCCGGTGCGACGGGAACTGGCGTCGCCGTGGCCGCCGGCCGGCCGAAATTCGGCAAACGCGACGTGGCACGCTGGAAGAAGCCCGGTTCACGCGGGGGCACCACGCTCGGACGCGTAGCGGAGGTTGTCGAAGGCATCGGGGCCGTGGTCGCGGCGGCAGGAGAGGTCCTGCTCACCGGTGTTGTGGCCGGTGTTGGAACTGGCGTATCGATCTTGGCGACAGGCGGGGGCTCGACGGGAGCCGGACGGACGAAATCTTCCTCGACCTGCCGCGGCGGGACGGCGACGGCGGCCGTACGCTCCTGGACGGGAGGCGGTGTTGCACTGGGCGAAGCCGGGCGTGCAGCCTGGCCGGCCGGGCGGGCGCGCAGGATGCTGGATTCGACGACGACGTCGTTCGGGCCGCCGATCATGATCAGGTGTTCGACATTGTCGCGCCGCACCAGCACGAGCTGGCGGGTGCCGACGCCATAGGAATCAACCACGCCGAGCCGCGACTGCCGTCCGCCTTTGGCGCCGCCGACCTGAGGACGGTTGATGGCGCGCCAGATGAACATCAAGACGACGCCCACCACCAACAGCAGGCCAGCCAAGGTGAACAACTGCGCGGGCAGCCAAGAGTTCAACGAATCCATCGATATAATTCCTTAGATCTGGTCCGGTGCCGATAGGGGATGGCAGCCTGATGCGACCAGTACTCTTTCCGGGCTGGTTTCTTAGAAGACGGTTAACGTGCAAGAATCAACAGCAAAGTCGCTAAACTGAGGCTTGTCCCTTGGATTTGGCTAAAAAACCGGAGAAATGCCGCAAAAGAGGCGGATTTTTCTTCCCTCTCGGCTGTTTCGTCTGGGATGCACCATGGCCCGGCACACCTTTGGATGGTGCTAAATCGCCGCAAAGGGCCAGGATATTTTTGGTCAACGAGGTTAACACATTTTGAAATGTGAACTGCTAAGCCAAACTGACCATTATGCGGTTCGCTGGAGCGAATCGCCCTTTGACGATGCGCGGTGGGGTTGAACATGGCTGAAGGCGAGGAGGCGGCGGCACGCGGCGCCGCGGTCGATCGCAGCGAACGGCCCAGCGGCATCTTCTGGGTGCTGGCGCTTGCCGCGGTGATCATCCTCATCGCCGTAGGGGTGTCGCTGCTGCCCTATGATTGGGGCAAGGTTGCCAGTTTCGGCATCCTGGCCGTCTTTGCCATCGTCGGCATGATCGCCATGTTCGCCTGGGCCATGGGAATCGCGCATTTCGGCCAGTCTTCGATCGCGCGCAACGATCTCACCAAACTGATTGCCGACGATTCGCCGGAAGGCATCCTCGTCACCAACAAGGACGGCCGCATCATCTATGCCAACGAGGCCTATCTGGCCCTGACAGGTGCGATGGGCGAGCAGGATATCCGTACGGTGGAGCGGGCTTTCACCGGAGACCCCGACGTTTCCGAGGCGACCTATCGCTTGGCGCAAGCCGCTCGGGCCGGGCAGCGCCTCGCCGAGGAATTTCGCATCGCCTCGGCTCCACCTTCCGGAACGGCCTCCTGGTACCGTGTGCGCGTGCGTCCGATCGCGCGTCCGTCCGGCGCGGGCGAGACGGTCTGGACGGTTGCCGACATCACGCGCGAGCGCGAGCGCCAGGAAAACGTCTTCCAGGAACTGCAGCACGCCATCGACTATCTCGACCACGCGCCGGCCGGTTTCTTCTCCGCCGATCCCTCGGGCGAGATCGTCTATCTCAACGCCACGCTCGCCGGCTGGCTCGACTATGACCTTGCCCAGTTCGGCACGGGTGGTTTGACGCTGGCCGACATCGCCCCCGGCAATGCCGGCGCCTTGGTGGTGACGCAGGCCAGCGAACCGGGCAGCGTGCGCACCGAGATCTTCGACATCGACTTGCGGCGCCGCAACGGCACCATCATGCCCGTGCGCCTGTTCCACAAGATCGCCTTCGCCGCCGACGGCCAACCCGGCCCGTCGCGCACTCTGGTGATCTATCGCGGCCCGGGCGGCGACGTCTCCGAAGGTCTGCGGGCGGCGGAAGTGCGGTTTGCCCGCTTCTTCAACAATTCGCCTTTGGCCATTGCCACCATTGACGAAAATGCCCGGATCGTGCGTACCAATGCAGCGTTCATGCGGCTGTTCAAGGAGTCTCTCAACGGCGATGCGCCGGGCCATTCCCTGCTTGAGGCCGTCATCGAACGAGACCGCGAGGGGCTGAGCAAACTGACCCGCCTCGCCATGGCCGGCCGGGGCGACATCGAACCGGCCGAGGCTTCCCTGGTCGGCCAGGGCAGCCGCTCCGCCCGCTTCTGGTTCGCGCCCGTCGACCGCGGCGAGAACGAGAAGGAAGCGGCGATCGTCTACATGATCGACACCACCGAACAGCGCACGCTGCAGGAGCAGTTCACCCAGAGCCAGAAGATGAACGCTGTCGGCCAGCTTGCCGGCGGCGTGGCGCACGATTTCAACAACGTGCTCGGCGTGATCATGCTGGCCGCCGATTCCCTGCTCGGCAGCCACAAGCCCGGTGATCCCGCCTTCCAGGACATCATGGCGATCAAGAGCAACGCCAACCGCGCCGCCAATCTGGTGCGCCAGTTGCTTGCCTTCTCGCGCCGTCAGACCCTACGCCCGCAGGTGCTGAACCTCAACGACGCCATGTCGGACCTGTCGATGCTGCTGCGGCGCCTGCTCGGCGAGAAGGTCGCGCTGGAGGTCGTGCATGGCCGCGATCTGTGGCCGGTGAAGGTGGACGTCAACCAGTTCGAACAGGTGGTGATGAACCTCACCGTCAATGCGCGCGATGCCATGGCCGATGGCGGCAAGGTGATCATCCGCACGCGCAACGTGCCGATCTCGGAAGCGAGCGCCCTCGACCGCAGCGAGCTGCCGCCGGCCGACTATGTCACCGTCGAGGTCGAGGACAATGGCAGCGGCATTCCACCCGCTGTGCTCGACAAGATCTTCGAGCCCTTCTTCACCACCAAGGATGTCGGCAAGGGCACCGGCCTCGGGCTTTCGACCGTATATGGCATCGTCAAGCAGACGGGCGGCTCCATTCTCGTCCATTCGGTGGAGGGCAAGGGCACGATCTTCCAGATCTTCTTGCCGCGGCTGGTCGAGCCGGCGAAGGCCGCAATCGTCGAGGCCGAGAGTGCTCCGGACCAGGCGGGTTCGGCGCCGGCCAAGGCCAAGGAGATGACCGATCTCACCGGGCGCGGCCGCATCCTGCTGGTCGAGGACGAGGAAGCTCTGCGCGCGCTCTCCGCCCGCACCTTGGCGGCGCGCGGCTTCGAGGTGATCGAGGCCGGCTCCGGCATCGAGGCCCTGCAGATCATCGACGAGGGCGAGAGCGAGATCGATCTCGTCGTCTCCGACGTGGTGATGCCGGAAATGGACGGGCCGACCCTGCTCAAGGAGATGCGCAAGCGCCAGTCGAAGACGCGGATCATCTTCGTCTCCGGCTATGCCGAGGAAGCCTTCGCCAAGAACATGCCGGAGGGCGAGGAGTTCGCCTTCCTGCCCAAGCCCTTCTCGATGAAGCAATTGGTCGAGGCCGTGAAGTCCAACATGAAGCCGTAGAGCCGCGGTCGCAGTGACGGCTCCATGGCTGGCGGTGCATGTGGTGTCGGCAGTGCCCCGCTTCCTGGCTTGCACTGTCGGGCTCGCCGTGCCAGCGTGAAGCATTGGCCCAGCTGTCGTTTTCGGTGTTATTTCATTGTTTTTTCAGATGAAAATTTGGACCGTCGCCGGCGTGGCGCTGCTCGGCGCGATGACGGTGCCGGTGGAGGCCAGGGACAAGGCTCCGGTGAACTGCGACCTGGGGGGCACCCGGATCCGCTCCTTGCCCGATCCGGCGACAGGGCGATCCTACGACATCGAAGTCACCCTGCCCGAGGATTATGAGGCCAAGCCCGCCAGGCGCTATCCGGTGCTCTATTATGCCGATGGCGGGCATCTTTCCGACGGCTCGACCTGCCTGACGAAGGAGCCGCGGCGACAGGAAGCGCTTAGACTGGTGAGAGCGCTCCATCGCGAAGGCAAGCTGAGTGAGGAGCCGATTCTGGTCGGTCTTTCCTACGCCAAGGGCGAAGGCTTTGCCGCCAGTCGGGCGCGCGACTACACGCCGGTGGCCGACAAACCCGGCTATGGCGGGGCCGAGGCCTATCAACTTTATCTCAAGCAGACCGTCATTGCCTTCATCGAGAAGACCTATCGCGCCGATGTGCAGCGCCGCCTCTATTGGGGACATTCCTATGGCGGGCTCCTCGGCGCCCGCGTCCTGCTGACCGAGCCCGGCCTCTTCCAGTCCTACATTCTCGGCAGCCCTTCCTTCTGGTTTGCCGATCATGCCATCCTGGCGATGGCAGCCAAATATGCCAAGGCGAACCGCGATCTGAAGGCCAACGTCCTGATCTATGTCGGTGGTGACGAAATTCGCCGCTACGACCCGGGCCGGCGCGGCGACACCCAGGACATGGTCGGCGACGTCGGGACGTTCGAAAAACAGCTCAAATCGAGCGGTTTTCCAGGCCTTACCATTCGCTCGCTGGTGGTGCCCGGCCGAAACCACCGTACCACCATTCCGCCGGGCTTTTCCTGGGCCGTTACTTCGGCTCTCGGCGGCAGGGCGGTGCAGTCTCGTTAGGGATTGCCGGCAGCGCATATACGAACGATTTTGTTGAGTGGATGGCAGCCATTCTTATCGATCGCGTCTCAACCGCCTTCGAGACCCCGGCCCATGGCGCTGACCACCAGCGCGATCTGCTCGCGCAGATAGGGCAGGGGCAACTGCACCAGCTTGCCCTCCAGACCGAGCAGTACCATGCCATGGGCGGCCGAGAAGAGGGAGCGGGCGAGCAGGGCCCGTTCGTCTCTAGCGAGGCCGGGCTGGAGCACGGCGAGCGGGGTTTCCAGATGCTGGAACAGCGCATCCTGCTGGCGCAAATGGTCTTCCGGCAGGTCCTGGCCGTCCGGCAAGCGGAAGTCGAACAGGGCATGCCAGCGCCCGCCATGCTCGGCGGCAAAGTCGAGATAACCGTTGGCGAGCGCGATCAAG
The DNA here is from genome assembly GCF_057073705.1 of Labrys sp. E2SS-1L. NCBI lineage: Bacteria > Pseudomonadati > Pseudomonadota > Alphaproteobacteria > Hyphomicrobiales > Xanthobacteraceae > Labrys > Labrys sp. E2SS-1L. The sequence continues at coordinate 3,081,122 of NZ_CP172712.1, forward strand.
GTGCGATTGGCGATGGCGCGAGGGCTGCCTCCTTCGGCGGCGGCAGCTTCTGCTTCTCGGCCGAGCATGGCGCTGAGCAGAGCGAAGCTGCGGGCATTCACCGCCAGGACGAGGGCGGCGAGATCGGGAAAGACCGTATAGATGGCGCCGAGGGCGCAGCCTACCTCTTCGGCGAGGGCCCGCGCCTTCAAGGCCGTATGGCCCTGCGTGACAATGGTTTTCTCCGCCGCTTCGATCAGCTTCTCGCGTAATTCTTCCCGCCTTGCACTTGCCTTGGCCATGCCTGGCAACTCCTCTCTGAACATTGTTCAAAATTTATCTTGAACGCCGTTCACGGTTAGGTTAACGTCCGAGTTGTGAACATTGTTCATAACACGGAGAGCGTGATGTTCAAGACCATCGTGACCTTGTTCCGCGGTGCGGCCGCAGAAGCGGAGGACAATCTCGTCGACCGCAATGCCGTGCGGATACTGGACCAGCAGATTCGGGATGCTCGGGCCGGCCTCGAACAGGGAAGGCGCGCCTTGGCGGTGGCCATCACCCAGGACAAGGCCGAGGCGCGGCGGCTCGGCGAGGTGCGCCGGCGCATTGCCGATCTCGACGATCGCGCGATCGAGGCCCTGCGCGGCGGCCGTGACGACCTGGCGGGCGAGGCCGCTGGTGAGATCGCCAATCTTGAGAACGATGCCGCGACGATTGCCGCCGCCCGGGCGACATTCGCCGAAGAGGCGGGACGGCTGCGCACGAAGCTTGCGGCAGCCGAGCGCCGCTTTCTCGAAATCGAACGAGGCAGGCGCATCACTGCAGCCGCTGAGACGGTGAATAAGCTCAAGTCCGGCTTCGCCGCCGCCGCGCCCGGTACGGCTCTCGCCGATGCCGAAAAGACGCTGGCCCGCCTCAGGCACCGGCAGGCCCATCAGGACGATGTGGAGGTTGAACTCGAGGCCCTCGACGCCGAGGCGCGCTCGGCGGCAACGGCCGAGAAGCTCGAAGCGGCAGGGTTCGGTCCCACGACGCGGACGACGGCCGAGGACGTGCTGGCGCGGCTGCAAGCGCGAGCGGCGCAGGCGGCCTGAGCCAGCATCCTTTCAACTCCTGCCTTTCAATTCTTGGAAAATCGAGACAATGCCATGGAACAGCCGAACCTGATCAAGCACTCCAATGCCTGGATGACCTTCACCTATGCCGCCTTCGCGGGCGCTGCCGGCATGGTCGGCCTCGGCATCCTGTTCATCCCGGTCGACATCTGGATCAAGGCCTACTTGGCCATGGGCACGGTGATGCTGATCCAGACCTGCGTGACGCTGACCAAGACCCTGCGCGACCAGCAGGAGGCCGGCCGGCTGCACAACCGCATCGAGGACGCCAAGACCGAGCAGTTGCTGATGCGCATGGATCGCGCCAAGGATTGAGGGAATTCCGGGGGCGCGGGCGTCTCGGGCGCTCTTTGAATGCGATGCGAGAAGGAGGAGGGAACGGGCAAAATACTCATAGGGGCGAACCTAAGGCGAGAGCTGCGACGCCAAACGCTCCTTCGCCCCGTTCTCACGGGGAGAAGGTAAAGATGAGGGGCAGCGCAAACCTTGAAAAACCGGGCATTGCGGAGCCCCTCACCTCTATCCTCTCCCCGTAAGAACGGGGCGAGGGGGCTCGGACGTGGAGCATAATCTCCAGCTCGGTCATCTCGCCCGACCCTCAAGTTGGCGTCTATGGGCAGGGTGCCCTCTGTGCCCGGAAGGCCTCAGCGTCCCTTGCCGACCTCGCTCAGATCGTAGGACGTCGTCTGGTAGATCTCGTTGATCCAGTTGCCGAACAGGAGATGGGCGTGGCTGCGCCAGAAATTGCGCGGCGGGAAGGACGGGTCGTCATAGGGGAAGTAGTTCTTCGGCAGCTTGATCGGCACGCCTGCGTCGACATCGCGAAAATATTCATCGGCCAGCGAGGTCGATTCATATTCGACATGGTTGAACAGATAGAGCCGGTTGCCTTGTTGCTCGTGAATGAGACAAACGCCGGTTTCGTCCGAATCCATCAGGATCTCCAGCTCGGCGTTCTTGCGCACGTCCTCGCCGCGCACCTCCGTCCAGCGCGAGACGGGGATGTGGAAGTCGTCCGAAAAGCCGTTGAGATAGATCGAGGAAGGCTTGCGGTTGTGGTGCTGGTAGACGCCGAAGGCCTTCTCCGTGAGCTCATATTTGGGAATGCGATGGAAATGCCAGATGGCCGCCATCGCCCCCCAGCACACGTTCAGCGTGGAATGCACGTTGGTCGTGGTCCAGTCGAGGATCTGCTCGAGCTCCTTCCAATAGGTCACCTCCTCGAAGGGGAGGGTCTCCACCGGTGCGCCGGTGATGATGAAGCCGTCGAACTTGCGCTCGCGTACTTCTTCCCAGGTTTCGTAGAAGGCGAGCAGATGCTCTTCCGAGGTGTTCTTGGCGCGATGGCCGCCGACCCGCACCAGCGAAAGTTCGACCTGCAGCGGCGTGGCCCCGACCAGGCGCGCCATCTGCAATTCGGTGCGGATCTTGTTGGGCATCAAATTGAGCAGGCCTATCTGCAGCGGGCGGATGTCCTGCCGGATGGCGGCGGTTTCCGTCATCACCCGCACCCCTTCGCTGACCAGGGTGGAGAAGGCGGGCAAGGTATCCGGAATCTTGATAGGCATGTTGCACTCGATCGACGTTGGGCCTGCCGGAACAATGCCGCAGGCCCACGGATGGAATGCATCCAGCGGCCCTTTAGCGAGTTGTTTAACGTGGCTGCAAGCCGGCCGGCCAAATCACCACGGGAGAAGAGTTAATCCTGCGGTGATTGGAAATCAATGGTGTTCCTGGGAGCGCGGGCGTCCTCGCCCGCTCTTGCCGTCCTGAGGGCGAAGCGCTTCCAAGGGCGGGCGAGGATGCCCGCGCTCCCAGGTCTATTCCGCCGCCTCCTTGACGCCGGGCACATAGTTGAGCACCGGCGAAAGCCAGCGCTCGACCTCTTCCACGCTCATGCCCTTGCGGGCCGCATAGTCCTCGACCTGGTCCTGCTCGATCTTCGATACCCCGAAATAATAGGCATCGGGATGGGCGAAATAGAGCCCGGACACCGAGGCGCCCGGCCACATCGCATAGCTTTCGGTCAGCTGCACGCCGATGCGAGCCTCGGCGTCGAGCAGGCGGAACAGCGTGCCCTTCTCGGTATGGTCGGGCTGGGCGGGATAGCCGGGGGCAGGGCGGATACCGCGATACGGCTCGCCGATCAGTTCGTCGGGGGCCAGGTTCTCGTCGGCCGCATAGCCCCAGAACTCCTTGCGCACGCGCTCATGCATGCGTTCGGCGAAGGCCTCGGCGAAGCGATCGGCCAGGGCCTTGACCAGGATCGAGCCATAGTCGTCATTGGCACGTTCGAAGCGATGGGCGATCGCTTCCTCTTCCATGCCGGCGGTAACCACGAAGCCGCCGAGATAGTCGCCCTGGCCGCTGGTTGCAGGCGCGACGAAATCGGAGAGGGCGACGTTGGCCCGGCCGTCGCGCTTGGTGAGCTGCTGGCGCAAGGTGTGCAGGCTGGCGAGTTTCCGGCCGCGGCCCTCGTCCGTATACAGATGTATATCGTCGCCGACGGCATTGGCCGGCCAGAAGCCGATCACGGCCTTGGGGTGGAACCACTTCTCTTCGATGATGCGGGCGAGCATGGCCTGGGCATCGTCGAAGAGCTGGCGAGCGGCCGCACCCTGCTTCTCGTCGGAGAGGATGGCGGGATAGCGCCCCTTGAGCTCCCAGGTCTGGAAGAAGGGTGTCCAGTCGATATAGCGCGCCAGCTCGGCGAGGTCGTAATTCTCGAACACGCGCGTGCCGAGGAAGCCCGGCCTGGGGGCGACGAAGCCGGTCCAGTCCACCTTGTGGGCGTTGGCCCTGGCCTTGGCGAGCGGCAGGCGCAGTTTGTCGGCCTCGCTGCGGGCATGGGCGGCCGCGACCTTGGCATATTCGGCCTGGACGGTCTCGACATAGCCTGGCTTGATCGTCGGCGAGAGCAGGCTGGAGACCACACCGACGGCTCGGCTCGCATCCGTCACATAGACGGCCTGGCCACGGTCATAGCGCGGATGCACCTTCACGGCGGTGTGGACGCGGCTGGTGGTGGCTCCCCCGATCAGCAAGGGAATGTCGAAGCCCTCGCGCTCCATCTCCGCGGCGACATGCACCATTTCATCGAGCGAGGGCGTGATCAGGCCGGAGAGGCCGATGATGTCGACCTTCTCCTGGCGCGCGACTTCGAGGATCTTGGCAGAAGGGACCATCACGCCGAGATCGATGATCTCGTAATTGTTGCAGGCGAGCACGACGCCGACGATGTTCTTGCCGATGTCGTGCACGTCGCCCTTCACGGTGGCCATCAGCACCTTGCCGGCGCTCTGGCGGACCTGCCCGCCATTGGCCGCCTTCTCCGCTTCCATATAGGGCAGCAGCACTGCCACGGCCTGCTTCATCACGCGGGCCGACTTGACCACCTGGGGCAGGAACATCTTGCCCGAGCCGAACAGGTCGCCCACCACGTTCATGCCGGCCATCAGCGGGCCTTCGATGACGTGCAGCGGGCGCTCTGCCGCCAGCCGGGCTTCCTCGGTGTCCTCGTTGATATAGTCGGTGATGCCGTTGACGAGGGCATGTTCGAGGCGCTTTTCCACCGACCAGCTCCGCCAGGCGAGATCCTGGACCTTGGCCTCCTTCGGGCCTGCGCCACGGAAGCGTTCGGCTAGCGCCAGCAGGCGCTCCGTCGCGTCGTCCAGGCGATTGAGCACCACGTCCTCGCAGGCCTCGCGCAACTCCGCATCGATGGATTCATAGACGGCAAGCTGGCCGGCATTGACGATGCCCATATCCATGCCGGCCTGGATGGCATGGTAGAGGAACACGGCGTGCATGGCTTCGCGCACGGGTTCGTTGCCGCGGAAGGAGAAGGAGAGATTGGAGACGCCGCCCGAAATATGGGCGTGGGGCAGGGTTTCCCTGATCTGCCGCGTCGCCTCGATGAAGGCGACACCATAGCCGTTATGCTCCTCGATGCCGGTGGCGACGGCGAAGATGTTGGGATCGAAGACGATGTCCTCGGGCGGGAAACCGGCTTCCTGCGTCAGCAGCTTGTAGGCCCTGGTGCAGATCTGGACCTTGCGTTCCAGCGTATCGGCCTGTCCCTGTTCGTCGAAGGCCATCACCACCACGGCCGCGCCATAGGCACGCACCAGGCGGGCGTGATGAAGGAAGGCTTCCTCGCCTTCCTTCATGGAGATCGAATTGACCAGTGGCTTGCCCTGGACGCATTTCAGGCCGGCCTCGATGATCGAGAATTTCGAGGAATCGATCATCACCGGCACGCGGGCGATGTCCGGTTCGGCCGCGATCAGGTTGAGGAATTCGACCATGGCCTTTTCGGAATCGATCAGGCCTTCGTCCATGTTGATGTCGATGACCTGGGCGCCATTGGCCACCTGGTCGCGGGCGATATCGAGGGCGGTGGCGTAGTCGCCGGCGGTGATGAGCTTGCGGAACTTGGCGGAGCCGGTGACGTTGGTGCGCTCGCCGACATTCACGAAGGGGATGGTGGTGTCGAGCGTGAAGGGTTCCAGGCCCGACAGCTTCATCCTGGGCTCAGCTTCGGGAATGGCGCGCGGCTTGTGGCGACCCACGGCCTCGGCAATGGCGCGGATATGCTCCGGCGTCGAGCCGCAGCAGCCGCCGACGATGTTGACCAGGCCGTCGCGGGCAAACCCCTCGATCTGCGCCGCCATCGCTTCCGGGCTCTCGTCATACTGGCCGAACTCGTTGGGCAGGCCGGCATTGGGATAGGCGCAGACGAAAGTTTCGGCGACGGTGGAGATCTCGTCGAGATGCGCCCGCATCGCATTGGCACCGAGCGCGCAGTTGAGGCCGATCGTGAAGGGGCGGGCATGCCGCACCGAATGCCAGAACGCCGTCGGCGTCTGCCCGCTGAGGGTACGGCCCGAGAGATCCGTGATGGTACCCGAGATCATCACGGGCAGGCGCACATCCTTTTCGCCGAACACTTCCTCGCAGGCGAAGATCGCCGCCTTGGCGTTGAGCGTGTCGAAAATGGTTTCGATCAGGATGATGTCGGCACCGCCGTCGATGAGGCCGCGGATCTGCTCGGCATAGGCGATGCGGAGATCGTCGAAGCTGATGGCGCGATAGCCGGGATTGTTGACGTCGGGCGAGATCGAGGCGGTGCGGTTGGTCGGGCCGAGCGCTCCGGCGACGAAGCGCCGGCGCCCGTCCTGCTGCTGCGCCTTGATCGCGGCACGGCGGGCAAGGCGCGCACCGTCGCGGTTGAGGTCGTAGACCGCCTCCTGCATGCCGTAATCGGCCTGGGCGATCGAGGTGGAGGAGAAGGTGTTCGTCTCCAATATGTCGGCCCCGGCCATGGCATAGGCGTAGTGGATCGCTTCGATCGCCGCAGGCTGGGTGAGGGTGAGGAGGTCGTTGTTGCCCTTGAGGTGGCAGTCACAGCCGACGAAGCGCTCGCCCCGGAAATGGTCCTCCTCGAAGCCGAGCCCCTGGATCTGCGTGCCCATGGCGCCATCGAGGATCAGGATGCGCTCCCGCGCGGCGGCGGTAAGGGCGGCAAGGATCTCCGCGCCCCGATCGGTCTGGGCAGGCGCGGCGAACAGGGCTTCGACCGGAGCGCTCATAACGAGCTCCTATAACGGAATTACGATATCAAGATATCCTTATATGATAGCGCCGAGAAAGGCGAGGTCAAGGTGAACTGTCCTGGAAGCGTCGGTTTTCTGTCTGGGATTGCGGGATGGATAGGAAGGTCAGACAGGAGTCCACGGCTCTGGTGCAGACAATGCTGGTGTCGTACCCGGTTAGAAAGACGGGCCTGTCATCCCCGGCGAGCGAAGCGAGGGAAGGGGATCCAGGGGCTGTGAGCGACATGCCTCGGCCCTGGATTCCCTTCCCACCGCCTGCGGCGGCGCCGGGAATGACAGCACCTCTTCTATCTAGCATAAAGCAAGCGCTATAATGTCCGGCATCATGCGGGAAACGCCTCGGCTGGGACCGTGGACGTCTCGTCCGCTTCTTCAGGCATCCACCCGCAAACGCCGCCGACCCCGTCGCCGGCCGGCATGATCGCGCACCTCGTCGAGCAGGCTGCTCAGATGCGGCAGCAGCGGATTGTCCGATGTCGAGGCCTCGTGCAGCAGGACTTTCAAATCGGCGGCTTCCCTGGCCAGGTCCGCGCCGTCTTCACGGCTGAGGATCCAGGCCAGCAGGAGGGTACGGGCCCGCTCCTCGGGCATGACGGGGCCATCAGCCCGTGTGGCCCGCAGGATGGAGTGCACGATGGCGGCGTCGACATCGACGGTGTTCTGCGCGGCGATCGTCATCTCAGGCCTCGATCTCGACGCGGCCGAGCGGCCTGGTGCAGCAAGCCAGCACCAGGCCGGCGGCGATTTCCTCCTCGCGAATGCCGCCCTGATGGGTCATCGCGGTCTCTCCCGACAGGCATTGCACCTTGCAGGTGCCGCAGAGCCCCATGGTGCAGCCGGTCGGAATGTTGAGGCCGGCGCCACGGGCGAGTTGGAGAATGGTGTCGCGGCTGGAGGCCGGCACCTCGATGCCGGATTTGGTGAAGGCCACGCTGGCTTCGCCGGCAAGGGCCTCGTCCGCACCGACTTCCTCCATTGGCGTTTCGGCTGGCTGAAAGCTCTCTTCATGATAGCGGCGCATGTCGTAGCCATTGGCTTCGAGCATGTCCTTGACCGCTGCCATGAAGGGTGCGGGGCCGCAGCAGAATACTTCGCGCTCGCGGAAATCCGGTGCGATCAGGCGTAGGGCCGGGGCGTTGAGCCGACCCTGGAAGCCGGTCCAGGCTTCATGGGCCTCGGTCTCTTCCACGATCCAGGCGAGGCGGAGGCGCTGCATGCGTCCGGCCATGCGTTCCAGTTCCTGGCGGAAGATGATCTCGCCCGGCCGGCGTGCGCAGTTGACGAAAGCGATATCGGTGGCGCCGCCGTGGTCTTCGGCAAAACGGGTCATCGACATCATCGGCGTGATGCCCGAGCCGGCCGAGATGAAGAGGTATTTTTCGGCCGGATGACGAGAGAAGCTGAACTGTCCGAGCGGGCCGTAGGCCTTCAAGCGCGTGCCGGGTTTGAGGTTATCAAGCATCCAGCGCGTGCCGATGCTGGAGGCCTGCGCCTTGGCGGTGACGCTGATCGAAAGCGGGCGGGAAGGGCTCGACGACAGCGTATAGGTGCGCAGCACCGGCCCGGCCTCGGCGGGGATCTCCAGCGTGATGAACTGGCCGGGCTCGTAGCGGAACCAGCCCTGTTCGGCGGCGCGGAAGGTGAAGGTCGCGACATCGCGGCCCTCATGGATGATCGAAACGCATTCGAGTGCCTGGCTCTGATCGTTCCAGGGCGGCGTTTCGTCGATATGCCTGAATTTCGCCAGGGCTGCGGAGGGCGTCGGCATGGTGTCTACCCCTGTATATATCGGTTTTGCTAACACCCTCCCCTGGAGCGGGAGGGGCGACGCGAAGCGTCGGGGTGGGGTGTTTTCGTCGGCTGCTGTGTTTCTCACCCCACCCCGGACTTCGTCCGACCCTCCCCCTCCAGGGGAGGGTGAAAGGGCCTCAGGCCACGCTGCGCAGGCGGACGCCGTCATTACCCAGCGCCGCTTCCATGGCGTTGCGATACCATTCGACGAACTGCATCACGCCGCCCTCGTGTTCGGGGGCGTAGGGGCCGGGCGTGTAGACGGGCGAGGAGACGCCGAGCTGGTTCTCCTCGACGATCTGGCGATCCTGGTCGTTGGTCATCTGCCAGACATGGGTGAGTTCATCGAGGTCGTAGTCGACCCCCTCGACCGCATCCTTGTGCACCAGCCATTTGGTGGTGACTTGGGTTTCCTTCGGCCCGATCGGGAGCACGCGGAAGCTGACGGCATGGTCGCCCAGCACGTGGTTCCAGGTGGTGGGATAGTGAAAGAGCAGGAGGGCGCCGATATTGCCTTCCTCGATCGTCGGGCTGAGGGGGCGCTGCACGGCCGGCTTGCCGGACATCGTATAGCTGGCGGCATTGCGCAGCAGCGGCATGCGCGCCATGCGGAACTGGCCGTCATCGGAAATGCTGAAGGTGCTGGGCAGGCCGGCTTCCTCGCAACGCCGCCAATGCTGGCCGATGAGCGGATCCTTGTCGGCGCCCTGCACGCCTGTCACCGTCGGGGCCTCGGGGAAGGTGCGGCAGAGCTCGGGATGATTGCCCGCGCAGTGGTAGCACTCGCGGTTGTTCTCCCAGACCAGCTTCCAATTGCCCTTCTCGACGATGGTGCTCTCGAAGGCCACCTTGGTGTTCTTCAGGCCATGCGGTGCCAGATAGGGCATGGCGCCGGCGCGGAAGGTCTCGAAATCGGGTGCCTCCTTGGCAAGGCAGATCCAGACATAGCCGGCCACGCTCTCGCAATGCACGGGCTTCAGCCCATATTGCGCGGCATCGAAGCCGGGTCCCATGTCGCGGGCGAACAACAGGCGGCCGTCGAGTTCGTAGGTCCACTGATGATAGGGGCAGACCAGCTTGGCGACGCTGCCGCTTGTCGCGGCGCAGAGCCGTGATCCCCGGTGCCGGCAGGAATTGTGAAAGGCGCGAATGGCACCGTCGCCGGAGCGCAGCACGATCACCGGATAATCGCCGACCTGGAGGGTGAAATAGCTGCCCGGCTTGCCGAGCTCGCAGTCATGGCCCGCGAACAGCCATTCGCGATACCAGATGTTCTCCATATCCAGCCGGAAGAATTCCGGGTCGGTGTAGAATTTGCCCTCGAGCGTCGTGCCCGGCTGATGGGTCCGGAGACGGCTCAGCATGTCCTGATGCGCAGTCATGTCAAAATCCCGCGTGACAACCAATGCGTTGACTTGACGGCGGGAGGGGAAAGCGGCCCGGCGGTCTGCGCCGGTGAAAAGGCACAGCCGAACCTCCTTCCGGAACGCCCACCGCGTCCGTCGGTTTTCATCGGGGCTGGTTTCCGGGCTCAGGAGCGGCCTTCCGGCCCGATCGCGACGCCTTCCCAGGTCTTCCCGACCCAGTGGCACCTGCCGCGATCTTCTCCTCTACCGTTGCGGGGGCAGCGCCGGATTTGGACCGGCTTCCCAATTCTCCGGGCCGCCTTGGGAGCGGACCGGCACCTCGAATGAGGATTAGAATACATCGAGTCGGCGCGCCGACTAGAGACGATGCGACGGATGATGGTGTGTTCAGGACATTGTTGTCGAGGGCTTGGAGAGGCAGGTCGGGAAGGGGACACCGAATGTCCATCATCCCCCGCGCGGCGGGGAACGACAAAGCAACCAATCACGCTCTTTTCGAGGTATTTGCGCGGTGCTTAAGCGCGAATGAAATTATTCTCGGTAGCGCTGCCCCTCACCTTACCTCTCCCCGTAAGAACGGGGCGAGGAGACTCCGGCGTCGAGTTTAATGCCGAAAACCCGTCATCTCGCCCACCGGCAGAGCGAGATGAGAGTTTTGAAGACTATTCGCTACGCGTGCGCCCCCTCGCCCCGTTCTTACGGGGAGAGGTAAGGTGAGGGGCAGCGCGCGCCCGACGACAAGGGAATGCAATTCCTGCCCAATGGCCTGCTCCTTGAATGCCCGCCATCAATCCCAGCTCAGCGCACCGCCGTTCTGATATTCGATGACGCGCGTCTCGAAGAAGTTCTTCTCCTTCTTCAGGTCCATCGCCTCGCTCATCCAGGGGAAGGGGTTCTCGACATCAGGAAATACCGGCATGAGGCCGAGCTGGGCGCAGCGCCTGTTGGCGATGAAACGCATATATTGTTCGCACGACACCGCGTTGAGGCCGAGAAAGCCGCGCGGCATGGTATCCCGGCCATAGGCGGCTTCCAGCTCGGCGGCCTCGCGGATCATCCGCTGCAGATCGGCCTGGAAGGTCAGCGTCCACAGATGCGGGTTCTCATGTCTGATCTGGTTGATCACGTCGATGCCGAAATTGAGATGGATGCTCTCGTCGCGCAGGATGTACTGATACTGCTCGGCGATCCCCACCATCTTGTTGCGCCGGCCGAGCGAGAGGATCTGGGCAAAGCCGGTATAGAACCACATGCCCTCGAAGATCACATAGAAGGCGACGAGGTCGCGCAGGAAGGCCTGGTCGGCATCCGGCGTGCCGGTCTTGAAATCGGGATCGTCGAGATGCTGGGTGTGCTTGAGGGCCCAGGCGGCCTTGTCGGTGATCGAGGGAACCTCGCGATACATGTTGAAGAGTTCGCCCTCGTCGAGCCCGAGGCTCTCGACGATGTATTGGAAGGTATGGGTGTGCACGGCCTCCTCGAAAGCCTGGCGCAGCAGATATTGCCGGCATTCGGGATTGGTGAGGTGGCGGTAGATCGCCAGCACGATATTGTTGGCGACCAGGCTCTCGGAGGCGGCGAAGAAACCGAGATTGCGCTTGAGCATGCGCCGCTCGTCCTCGGTCAGGCCGTCACGCGACTTCCACAGCGCGATGTCGGCCTGCATCGAGACCTCGGTCGGCATCCAGTGATTGTTGCAGCCGGCGAGATATTTCTCCCAGGCCCATTTGTATTTGAGCGGCAGGAGCTGGTTCACGTCGGCGCGGGCATTGATCATGCGCTTCTCGTCGACCGTGACGCGGCCGCCCTTGCGGTCGATGGCGCCAAGGCCGGTTGCATCCGCCATGCTCTGCGGCAGGGGAAGCTGGCTTGCGGGCGAAACGGGTTCGGACCAGTCGAGCATCGTCATCGTTTTCTTCTCATCGGAGACATTGTCCGGAAGTAACTGAAGCGGCACCTTTGTCATGCCCGGGCTTGACCCGGGCATCCAGGAACCGCACTTCGTCGTCCGGAGGAGGGAACTGGATTGCCGGGTCAAGCCCGGCAATGACAAAGGTCGAGCCAATTCGAGGCACTTATTGGCGGACGAACTCTTGGAGCGCATTCCACCCTGTTCTCGGCTCACTGGCACGCCTCGCAATCGGGATCGTGGATGGAGCAGGCCTTGCCCCAGGCTTCCGATGCAGCCAGGTCCGGCTGAGCCTCGATCAGGATCGGCGCGGCCGCCTGCGGCACCGTGGCGGAGACGGCATTGAGCTTGCCGTCGGTGCCCTTCAGCGTCGATTTCTCGACATGGGTGGCCGAGCGCGAGCGCAGGTAATAGGTCGTCTTCAGACCACGCTTCCAGGCCAGGCGGTAGAGCGTGTCGAGCTTCTTGCCGGAGGGGTTGGCGATGTAGAGGTTGAGCGACTGGGCCTGGTCGATCCATTTCTGCCGGCGCGCCGCGGCTTCGATCAGCCAGGCCGTGTCGATCTCGAAAGCGGTGGCATAGAGAGCCTTCAGATCCTCGGGGATGCGATCGATCTGTCCGAGCGAGCCATCGAAATATTTGAGATCGGAAATCATGACCTCGTCCCACAGGCCGCGCGTCTTGAGATCGCGGACCAGGGCCGAGGTCACCACCGTGAAATCCCCCGACATGTTCGATTTGACGAAGAGGTTCTGATAGGCCGGCTCGATCGATTGCGAGACGCCGCAGATGTTGGAGATCGTCGCCGTCGGCGCGATCGCCATGGTGTTGGAATTGCGCATGCCGACCGTCTTCACGCGCTGGCGCAACATGTCCCAGGCCAGGGTCGAGCTCACGTCGAAGCTGGCGCCCTCGCGCGCCTCGGCGAGCAGGCCGACCGAGTCGATCGGCAGAATGCCTTGCGACCACAGCGATCCCTCGAAGCTGGGATAGCGACCACGCTCGGCCGCCAGGTCTGTCGAGGCCGAGATGGCGTGGAAGGATACGGCTTCCATGCTCTCGTCGGCGAAGCGCACGGCGTCGTCGGAGGCGTAGGGCAGGCGCAAGGTCTGCAGCGCATCCTGGAAGCCCATGATGCCCAAGCCGACGGGCCGGTGCCTGAGGTTGGAGCGCCGTGCCTCGGGAATGGTGTAGAAATTGATGTCGATGACGTTGTCGAGCATGCGCATCGCCGTCGTCACCGTCGCCCTGAGCTTGTCGAACATCAGGCCGCTGGCATCGACATGGGCAGCAAGGTTCACCGAGCCGAGATTGCACACGGCCACCTCGTCATGGGAGGTGTTCAGCGTGATCTCGGTGCACAGGTTCGAGGAGTGCACCACGCCGACGTGACGCTGGGGCGAGCGGATATTGCAGGGATCCTTGAAGGTGATCCAGGGATGCCCGGTCTCGAACAGCATGGTCAGCATCTTGCGCCATAGATCCTGGGCACGGACCTGCCTGGAGACCTTCAGCTCGCCGCGCGCGGCGCGTGCCTCATGCGCCTCATAGGCGGCCTTGAAGGCGGGGCCGTAGAGATCGTGCAGATCCGGCGTTTCGTCCGGTGAGAACAGGGTCCAGGGGCCATCCTGCTCCACACGTTCCATGAACAGATCCGGCACCCAGTTGGCGGTGTTCATGTCGTGGGTGCGGCGGCGGTCGTCACCCGTGTTCTTGCGCAGATCGAGGAATTCCTCGATGTCGACATGCCAGGTCTCCAGATAGGCGCAGACCGCGCCCTTGCGCTTGCCGCCCTGGTTGACGGCGATGGCGGTATCGTTGGCGACCTTGAGGAAGGGCACCACGCCCTGGCTTTCGCCATTGGTGCCTTTGATATGGGCGCCGAGCCCACGCACATTGCTCCAGTCATTGCCGAGGCCACCGGAATATTTGGCGAGCAGCGCGTTGTCCTTCACCGCCTTGAAGATGCCTTCGAGGTCGTCGGACACGGTGGTCAGGAAGCAGGAGGAGAGCTGGGCGCGCAGCGTTCCGGAATTGAACAGGGTGGGCGTCGAGGCCATGAAGTCGAAGGAGGACAGAAGATCGTAAAACTCGATGGCGCGGGCTTCCCGGTCGATTTCGCGTAGGGCCAGGCCCATGGCCACGCGCATGAAGAAGGCCTGTGGCAGCTCGAAACGCGTGCCGCGCACATGCAGGAAATAGCGGTCATAGAGCGTCTGCAGGCCGAGATAATCGAACTGCAAGTCGCGCTCGGGCTTGAGGGAGGCTGCAAGGCGAGCGAGGTCGAAGCGACCGAGTTCCGGATCGAGCAGTTCGTTGGCGATGCCGACGCGGATATAGTCGTGGAAATATTCGGCGTAGCGGCTCGCCATCTCGGCCTGCGTCGCCTGTTCGGGACGGCCCGCGACGAAGGTGAGGGCTTCGCGGCGCAGCTTGTCGTTGAGCAGCCGGGCGCTGACCTTGGCATAATCGGGTTCGGTCTCGATCAGGGTGCGGGCGGCGAGAATCGGCGCCAGCGCCAGTTCGTCCTGGCTGATGCCGTCATAGAGGTTGCGCTGCGTCTCGTTCAGCACCGTCTCGGCATCGGTGTCGGCAAGGCCCGCGCAGGCTTCGCGCACCAGGGCGGCGAGGCGCGCGTGGTCGAGCGGCAGCAGCGTGCCCTCCGCCGTCTTCATGCGCAAAGCAGGGGTAGTGCCGGCCTGTGCCTCCGCCTTGGCGGCGCGCTCCAGGGCTCGTTCCTGGGCGTGCTGTTCGCGATAGAGCACATAGGCGCGCGCCACCTTGTGGTGCTCGCCGCGCATCAAGGCGAGCTCCACCCGGTCCTGGATTTCCTCGATATGGAAGGTACGGCCCGTGTCGGCACGGCGGGTCAGGCCGGCGACGATCTGGGCGGTGAGGTCGGCGACGATGTCATGTACCCGGCGCGAGGCGGCGGCCGAATGGCCCTCGACGGCGAGAAAGGCCTTGGTCACGGCCACCGTGATCTTCGAGGCATCGAAAGGCGTGACGCTGCCATTGCGGCGAATGACCTGGTAGCCGGGCTCCGAGGCCGGCTTCGCCCTGTCGGCGCCGGCAACCGGAAAAGGCGTCTTTGTGGTCGTGGCAGTTTCGAGATCAAGAGACATTCGGCAAACCCCAATATGTTGGAGGCTTGGGCCGAGGAGCGCATTCCGCGCCGACGCAGGATGATGCGCCGCGAGCAAGGCGATCCGTCGGGGCACCCCGCCCGAGGAAACGATACGCATCCACAGGCAGGTCTCCTGGCTCGCGGGTCGTTGCGGACTGCCTGCCTTCCCGGGGAGGGCGGGGTAAACCCACCTCTCGGCCAGTGGCCAATCGACAGCCGCTCTCCGCTTACAGTTGCGGGGGCAGCCCCGGCTTTGCCCTAAGGCCTACCGGATTCCCTCTTAGCGCCGGAGGCGAATCCGGCGACCTGTGAATACCGTATCTAGTATGCTTTGCTGTCTATGTGTCAATAGATGGTGTGTATCGCCCTTTTGTTCAATGGGGACAGAGGATGCCGGGGCACAAAATTCATGCCCCGGCATACTTTTTCAGGCGGATGTCGCCGCCCGCGCCGGAGTGGTCGCCTCACGAAGTTGACGGGCGGCAACAACCATGTTGACGAGGGCGGGGCGGACTTCGTCCCAGCCACGGGTTTTCAGGCCGCAATCGGGGTTGACCCAGAGCTGGTCGCCGGCGATCCGCTCCTGCGCCCTGGCGAGAAGGTCGCGCATTTCAGCCACGGTGGGGCAGCGGGGCGAGTGGATGTCGTAGACGCCGGGCCCGATCTCGTTGGGGTAGCGATAGGCTCGGAACGCATCGAGCAGCTCCATTCTGGACCGGGCAGTCTCGATCGAGATCACGTCCGCGTCCAGGCCGCCAATGGCATGGATGATGTCGTTGAATTCCGAATAGCACATATGGGTATGGATCTGCGTGGCATCGTCGACCCCCGAGGCGGCGAGACGGAAACAGGCGACGGCCCAGGCGAGATAGGCCTCCTTTTCGGCGTGCCGGAGCGGCAGGCCTTCGCGAATGGCCGGCTCGTCGATCTGGATGATGCGGATACCGGCCCGTTCCAGATCACCGACCTCGTCGCGCAAGGCGAGGGCGATCTGCCGGCAGACCTGCTCGCGCTCGAGGTCGTCCCGCACGAAGGACCATTGCAGCATGGTGACCGGTCCGGTCAGCATGCCCTTGACCGGGCGCTTGGTCAGGGATTGCGCAAAGCGTGCCCATTCCACCGTCATGGCCTGAGGACGTGAGACATCGCCATAGATGATTGGCGGGCGCACGCAGCGCGAGCCATAGCTCTGGACCCAGCCATGCTTGGTGAAGGCGTAGCCGGCCAGTTGCTCGCCGAAATACTGCACCATGTCGTTGCGTTCGAATTCGCCATGCACCAGCACGTCGAGGCCGATCTTCTCCTGCCAGGCGATTGCCTGCCTGGTCTCCTCGCGCAGGAAGTCGTAATAATCGGCATCGCCGATCAGGCCCTTGGCATGGTCGGCGCGCGCTTTGCGCACGGCGCCGGTCTGCGGGAAGGAGCCGATGGTCGTGGTGGGGAAGGGCGGCAGACCGAGCCACTCCTGGGCCCGGCGACGCAGCGGATAGGGATGTTGCCGCTCGCCCATGGCCGGTGTGAGCTCGGCCATTCGGGCGGCGACGCCAGTATCGTGTATACGGGCGGATACGCGGCGGGCCGCAGCTGCTGCGTCCGATTGGGCGAGCTCATCAGCGACGGCCCGCCGCCCGTCGACCAGGGCTGTCGACAAGGTTTTCAGCTCGCCGATCTTCTGGACGGCGAAGGCCAGCCAGCTGCGGAGTTCGGGATCGAACGCGCTCTCGGCCTCGATATCGTAGGGAACGTGGAGCAGGGAACAGCTCGGGGCGAGGACGACGCGGTGGGTGCCGAGGGCCGCGACCTCCGGCTCGATGCGATCCAGCAGGGCGGTCAGGTCGCTCCGCCAGACATTGCGCCCGTCGATCACGCCCAGCGACAGCACCTTGTCCGCCGGTGCCCGTTCGACCGCCTGTCGCAACTGCGCGGGCGCCCTGACGAGATCGAGATGCAGGCCTGCGCTGGGCAGGCCGAGTGCCAGTTCGAGATTGTCGCCGAGGCCGCCGAAATAGGTCGCGACCATGATCTTCAGATCGGAGACGGCGCCGGTGAGAACGTCATAGGCGTGGCGCAGCGCCTTTCGCGTCCTTTCGTCGAGATCGAGTACCAGGCAGGGCTCGTCGAACTGCACCCAGTCCGCGCCCTCAGCGGCAAGCCTGCGCAGGATCTCGGCATAGACGGGCAGGAGCCCTGGCAAAAGGGCGAGAGGATCGAGATCCGTATCCTTGCTCTTGCCGAGCAGCAGATAGGTCACCGGCCCGATCAGCACGGGATGGGTATGGAAGCCGAGCGCTGCGGCCTCCCTGAATTCGTCGATGGGCTTGGCCGAGGCCAGTTCGAAGGCCTGGCCGCGACGGAATTCGGGGACCATGTAGTGATAGTTGGTGTCGAACCATTTGGTCATCTCGAGGGCGGGGACACCGCCGCCATGGCCGCCGTGGCTGCAGCCCGCATGGTCGCGATCGTCATGGCCGCGATCGTTACGGCCCTGGCTGCCGCGCGCCATGGCGAAATAGGTCGAAAGCGGAACGGGGCCGCCTTGCCAGCCATAGTGGCGGGGAATGACGCCGGCCGTCGCACTCATGTCGAGAACCTGGTCGTAGAGCGAAAAGTCGTTGGAGGGGATATGGGTGACGCCGAGGAGGCTCTGCCGGGCCCAGTTGCTGGCGCGCAGCTGGGCTGCCGTCGAGAGCAGGGCGGTTTCGTCCTGCTTTCCGGCCCAGAAGGCCTCCAGGGCCGTCTTGAGTTCGCGGCGTGGGCCGATGCGTGGCGTGCCGAGCGTCGAAATGGGAATGGACATGCGTGTCTCCGGCCGGTGACCTTTGCGGTCCCGGTTCGCGATGAAGGAATTGGTCGAGGCGGAGAGGCGGCGTGCGGTCAGGGCACGCCGCAACACATTCGTCGTCGGACAGCCGGATCGACGGCATCGTAACGCATGATGGCAGTTTGAAGCTTGAACATCGGCAGACCCCATGAGAACTGGGGGCAAAGGCCGTACGGGAGCGCCTGACGCGGCCAGGGACACCGGCTCTGTCATGCAACCACCGGGACACCCCGCCCGAGGACGTTTACGTTCGTCGGGGCAGGTCTCCTGGCTCACGGCTCACCGAACCTGCCAGCCTTCCCACCCGCGTGAAGCAGGCAGTGGCATGATGAGGCAGGCTCTCGCCGTCTACAGTTGCGGGGGCAGCGCCGGCATCGCACCGGCTTCCCTCTTAGCTTCCATCGCGAGAATGGAAGAACCTCGACCACGACAGCAAACGACAAGGCGTCTCGGAAGTCAAGAGAAGATATAAAGACATGTTTATGTGAGGATGTCTTGTCGTTGCCGCTTGACCATGGTGTCCAACCCCACTACGGCGTCAGGGGACGGTTCCTTTCGAGGATCAAATGGGAACGCGACGAGGGCGGATACGCCCGAAGCGCGGCTGCCCCCGCAACTGTGAGCGGTGAGTTCCTGCCAGTACGGCCACTGGATCGCGATCCGGGAAGGCGGCAGGAAACGGCGATCCGCCAGCCAGGAGACCTGCCGTCAGCCGTGGTCACGCGTGAAGACATCGGGCGGGGTGTTCCGATGGAAGCCGAACCGTTCGCGTCCGTAGACGCTGTGGTACGGGCCTCCTCGCGGTGACGGCCACTGGACGTCGCGACGAGGTCTGACGTGATCAACCGTTTCCCTGTAGCCGAGCTGCCCGCCATCGGGCTTGGGCTTTTTGCCTCCCTTGCCGTTTTGTCGATCCTTCCCGCCCAGGCGCAGCCGGCAGGCGCCGAAGAACCGATCGAACTCGATCCCGTCGTCGTGACGGGAGCGCCCACGCCCGCCAACCAGCTCGGCAGCACCGTCACGGTCGTCACGGCCGAGGAGATCGAGAAGGCGCAGCGCCGCACGGTGAGCGACGTGCTGGCCACCGTGCCCGGCCTCAATGTGGTGCAGGCGGGCGGCCCGGGCAGCCAGACCGCGGTCTTCATGCGCGGCACCAACGCCAATCACGTCAAGGTGCTGGTCGACGGCATCGATGTCGGCGATCCCGGCAATCCCAACGGCGCCTTCGATTTCGGCAAATTGCTGGCCGGCGATGTCGAGCGGATCGAGGTGCTGCGCGGCCCGCAAAGCGGCCTTTATGGTGCCGATGCGATCGGCGGTGTGATCGCCATCACCTCCAGGAAGGGATCGGGGACGCCGAAACTGACGGCCCTGCTGGAAGGCGGTTCCTTCGGCACCTTCAACCAGCGCATCGGCCTGAGCGGCTCGCACTCGATCTTCAACTATGCCTTCGGCATCGACCATTTCCGCGCCGCGGACACGCCGGTGACGCCGGTCGCCCTGCTGCCGCCGGGCCAGCGGGCCATCGGCAATCTCTATGGCAACACCGTCTACTCGGCCAGACTCGGGGCAGATTTCAGCGACAGTCTCAGCGCCAGCCTGATCGCGCGCTATTCGGATTCGAAACTCCTGTTCACCGGCGATTCCTTCACCGGACCGAATGCCCTGCACAGCTCGCAGACCGAAGGCCTGCTGCTCACGCGCGGCGAGGTGGTCTGGCACTCGCTCGACGAGCGCTATCGCACCGTCCTGGGTGTCGACTATCTCAGGGATCGCCGCCGCAGCGTGCCCTCGCCGGAGAACATGACGCCGCCCTCCACCAGCATCGGCGAGCGCCTGAAGTTCGACCTGCGCCAGGAGATCGCCCTTACCGACGCGCACAAGGTCACTTTCGGGCTGGAACGAGAAAATTATCGCCTCCAGACCGAGGATCTTACCGCCTCCAGCGGCAATTCGGCGGTCTTTGCCCAGATTCAGTCCAACTGGTTCGAGAATTTCTATCTCACCTCGAACCTGCGCTACGACCGCAACGATGATTTTGGCGGCCGTCTCACCTGGCGCATCGCGCCAGCCTATACCATCGCGGCGACCGATACGGTGCTGCGTGCGAGCTACGGCACCGGCTTCAAGGCGCCGACCCTCAGCCAGCTCTATCGCGATTATCCACCCTTCTTCTATGCCAACCGCAATTTGAAGCCCGAAGAAAGCAGCGGCTACGACCTCGGCTTCGAGCAGCCTCTGTGGGGAGATCGCCTGCGCATCGGTTCTACCTTCTATTACAACCGCATCCGCAACCTGATCGACTACAACGAGACCTTCACCACCAATGTGAATGTTGGCCGCGCCACGACCTATGGCAACGAATCCTTCGTCTCGGTCCGCGTAAACGAGCAGGTATCGTTGAGGGGGGACTACACCTTCACCATTGCCCGCAACGACGTCACCGAACTCAGCCTGTTGCGGCGGCCCAAGCACAAGGCAAGCCTTCAGGTCGCCTGGTCGCCGATGGAGGCGCTCAATCTATCGGCCACCTTGCTCTATGTCGGTTCCTGGATCGACGGCAATCGCAGCTTCTCGGTCCCGCGTCTGAAGGCGTCCGGCTATGCGACGGTGAATCTGGCGGCCGACTACAAGCTCAACGAGCGCGCGAGCGTGTTCGCCCGCGTCGACAATCTGTTCGACCATCGTTACGAAACCCCGGTCGGTTTCGAGCAGCCGGGGCTGGGCGTCTATGCTGGCGTCCGCCTGAGCGCCTTTTGATACGCTGGCGAATTCCGGGTGCACGGGCATCCTGCCCGTTCTTGCCCTCCCACCAATGTCGCGTTTCCAAGAACGGGCGTTGCGACATGCAAACATGTCGCTGTGATGCCCGTGCGCCCGGAGGCACTTTCAGCATGGAACGATTCCAATTGATCGTAGGCAGCGGCGCGAAAAGCGACTACATCAGGGCCAAACCGGCGGCGCCCCGGCACCGCCTTGGCCTGTTCTGATCCGGAGATCCTCTCCATGCCTGCCGATTCCGCTTCCAATTCGCGCTATCCCCATGTGCCGCTGTTTCCCCTGGGAGCGGACGAGACACCCTATCGCAAGCTGACCAGCGAGGGCGTGCGGGTCGAGAAGCTCAGCGGCAGCGAGATCCTGCAGGTCGATGGCGAGGCGCTCAGGCTCTTGGCCGAGCAGGCCTTCATGGACATCAATCACCTGCTGCGCCCCGGTCATCTCCAGCAATTGCGCAACATCCTCGAAGACCCCGAGGCGACCGACAATGACCGCTTCGTCGCCTATGACCTCCTCAAGAATGCCAATATCGCCGCCGGCGGCGTGCTGCCCATGTGCCAGGATACCGGCACGGCGATCGTGATGGCCAAGAAGGGCCGCAAGGTCTGGACTGACGGTGAGGACGAGGGCGCCATCGCCCAAGGCATCCGCGACGCCTATGAGAAGAAGAACCTGCGCTATTCGCAGCTGGCGCCGCTGTCGATGTTCGAGGAGAAGAACACCAAGACCAATCTTCCGGCGCAGATCGACATTTCCGCGGAAGGGGAGGAGGCCTACAAGTTCCTCTTCGTCGCCAAGGGCGGCGGCTCGGCCAACAAGACCTTCCTCTACCAGGCCACGCCCTCGATCCTGTCCAAGGACCGCCTGATCGCCTTCCTGAAGGAAAAGATCCTCACGCTCGGCACCGCGGCCTGCCCGCCCTATCATCTGGCCGTGGTGATCGGCGGCACCTCCGCCGAACTCACGCTGAAGGCGGTGAAGCTGGCCTCGGCGCGCTATCTCGACAGCCTGCCCACCGAGGGCTCCGAACTCGGCCATGCCTTCCGCGACCTCGAGCTCGAGAAGGAAGTGCATAAGCTCACCCAGTCGCTCGGCGTCGGCGCCCAGTTCGGCGGCAAGTATTTCTGCCACGACGTCCGCGTCATCCGCCTGCCGCGCCACGGCGCCAGCCTGCCGATCGGGCTCGGTGTTTCCTGCTCGGCCGACCGCCAGGCCATGGGCAAGATCACCCGCGACGGCGTCTTCCTGGAGGAACTCGAGCACAATCCGGCGCGCTTCCTGCCCGAGATCGACGAGAGCAAGCTCGGCGGAGCGGTGGTGAAGATCGATCTCAACCAGCCGATGTCCAATATCCTGGAGACCCTGTCGCGCCATCCGGTGAAGACGCGTGTGTCGCTGACGGGGCCCATCATCGTGGCCCGAGACCTCGCCCATTCCAAGCTGCGCGAACGGCTGGAAGCGGGGGGAGGGCTGCCCGACTACCTCAAGAACCACCCGGTCTATTACGCCGGCCCGGCCAAGACGCCGGCCGGCTATGCCTCCGGCTCCTTCGGCCCCACCACGGCGGGCCGGATGGATAGCTATGTCGACCAGTTCCAGGCGGCTGGCGGCTCGATGGTGATGCTGGCCAAGGGCAACCGCTCCGCCCAGGTCCGCGAGGCCTGCGCCAAGCATGGCGGCTTCTATCTCGGCTCGATCGGCGGCCCGGCCGCGCGCCTCGCCCAGGACTGTATCAAGAAGGTCGAGGTGCTCGAATATCCCGAACTCGGCATGGAGGCGGTCTGGCGCATCGAGGTCGAGGACTTCCCGGCCTTCATCGTCATCGACGATAAGGGCAACGACTTCTTCAAGGAACTCAACCTCGGTTGAGTTCGCTCATCCCCACTTTTTCGGCGAGGCCTCTTCCTGAAAAGGGAGGGGCCTTTTTCATGCACGTCTTGCGTGCTGTTGCGAATTCGCAACTGTCATGGACAAAGCCCTTTTGTGTCAGAACGGTGACTCACCTTAACATTGTGTAATGTCTAGCCTGGGAGGAAAGCTTCGATATCGCGGTGCACAACCACCGCGCCTCTTCGGTATGCCCAATATTGCTTTGCCGGCTTGCCGAAGAGAGAGGCCCTTTTGAAAGGGTCGACTTATGAGATCGAGGTATTTCCATGTCTATTCGTGCAATTTTACTCGGTACCGGCGCCGGATTTCTTAGCATTGTTACGGCTTCTGCCGCGGACTTGCCGATGAGCAAGGGCGAGGCAGTCGAATATGTGAAGGTATGTACGGCGTTTGGTCCGGGCTTCTTCTATATTCCGGGTACCGATACCTGCCTGAAGATCAGCGGCCAGATCCGCGCCGACTATTGGTTTGCGCAAGCCCCCAGCAATGCCACGGGCAAGCGCAACATCAGCCAGACGCAGTTCCGGACCAATGCCCGCATCCGCTTCGATGCGCGCACCCAGACCGATTGGGGCATGCTGCGCTCCTTCTTCGAACTCCAGGCCGAGTCGAACGCGGGTGCGGCTACGCATGACACCTTCCAGGTACGCCAGGCCTATCTGCAGTTCGGCGGCTTGACGGCCGGTTATGCCTGGTCGCCCTATGCCTTCTACGACCCCAATTATCAGGCCGAGTTCTTCGCGCCCTATTTCGGCGAGCAGGGCCGACGCAACCTGATCAGCTATACGGCGCAGTTCGACAAGGCCTACGCCACCCTGTCGATCGAAGACGGCCGCGATCATCGTGCCAATGCCTCGGTCTACGGCAACAATGTCGTGGTCAACGGCGTCACGGTTGCGGGTGGCGTGGGCGGTGCCCAGATGCCCGATATCGTCGGCGTCATCGGCTATGACGACAACAAGAACGGGTGGGGCCGTTTCCAGGTGATGGGCGCCCTTCATCAGAATCGCAGCGCAACGGCCGGCTACAGTACGAAATATGGCTATTCGATCGGTGTTGGCGGCAACGTCAACCTACCGGTTCTCGAGGGCGCCTACATCGCAGCCGAAGCGAGTTACGCGGACGGAGCGGTGAAATATCTCGGCGTCGGTGGTTCCCAGCCGAACGGCTCGTCCACCCTGGGTTTTGGAGGCACGGACGCCTACATAACCAACGGCGCGATCCATGATCTCGATAGCGCCAAGGGCTTTGCCGTGCAGGGCGAGGCCGGTCTCAACGTGACCAAGAACCTGCAAGCCATCCTGTTCGGCGGCTATCTGCACTTCGACGCACCGCGCATCGCGTCCAATATCACCGACAATTTCAACTACTATGTCGTTGGCGGCCAGGTGAACTACACCGTCGTCAAGGGCTTCATTGCGGGCGCCGAAGTCTGGTACCAGAACAAGGATCCGGAAGGGCTGAACAGCAAGACGGTCGACGCCGTCGGTGCCGGCGTGCGTCTGCGCCGCACCTTCTGATCCGGCCTATACAGGTGGAAACAAGAACGCCGCGCCCGCAAGGGCGCGGCGTTCTGCCTGTGATGTCCGGTCAGTTCTGGTTGGCCGGGACGAGATCGGTGCCGTTCAGGCGGCCGATATAGTCGGTGAGCATCGGCACATAGCGCTCGGCGCCGCCGGCGGCCATCGCTACCCCGAACGAGTTCTTCACCGCATTGCCGATCGGATTGACCAGCCCGGCGGCGTCCGCCATCGCCTCCAGATAGGTCAGGTCCTTGAAGGCATTGGCGATGGTGAATTTGTGCGCATTCTCGTCGCCCTCCAGGACCCAGCGCGAGAAGGTCTGGTAGAAGCCGCAATCCATGCGCCCGCCGCGAATGACGCTGTCGAAGCGCTTGGGCGTGATACCGACCTTCTGCGACAAGGCGAGGGCCTCCGCATAGAGGGCGGCATAGCCCAGCGACACGAAGTTGTTGAGCAGCTTCATGCGATGACCATCGCCCGTGCCGCCGATATGCACGATGCGTCCGGCCCAGGTTGAAATCACCGGCTTGAGGCGCTCGAACAGGGCGTCGCTGGCGCCGATCATGGTGTCGAGCGTGCCTTCCCAGGCCTCCTTTGGCGTGCGGCCGAGCGGGGCATCGGCATAGTCGATGCCGGCTTCGGCGAGTTCGGCAGCGAGCGCCAGGGTCGAGTTCGGATCGGAAGTCGAGCAGTCGACGACGACGGAGCCCGGCTTCAGGCCGGCCTTGAGCCCGTCGGGACCCCGTATCAGTGCTTCGACCTGCCGCGAGCCGGTGACGCACAGAAAGACGATGCTGGAAGCGGCGCCGATCTCGCGCGGGTTCTTGGCTTCCTTTGCGCCGCGCGCCACGAGATCCTCCACCGGCGCTCTGTTGCGATGCCCCATCACCGTCAACGCATAGCCCTTCTCCACGATGTTCTTGGCCATGCCATGGCCCATATAGCCGACTCCGATGAAGCCGACGCTTTCCTGCGCATTCGTCATTGCAATCGTCCCGTTTCCTGTCCCGCATTTGCCGATCGGGTTGCCGGCGCATCCTGCCGGCGAGGAGTTTGGACGGGGAGGGGCTTGGGGCGCAAGCCTGATCGGTGCAATGGTATGATGATTTATCGCAAGCCGCCCGGTGATCAGCCTTTGTCAAATAAGAAATTTGAGAACAAAAATAGAACTTGCGTTAACGAGAACAAAATGGGTACATAGCGCCACGGGGCTTCGAATTGCGACAAGATTGCAGCCCGGTGTTGGAAATTGATTGGTCCGGATGACGAATCCGTTCGTGCTTGATAGGGAAACGGGCATATGAGTCAGACGCAGCTGCGCTTGGTCGAAGGAAGCTCCATGGACAAGACGAAGGCGCTCGACGCCGCCCTATCACAGATCGAACGCTCCTTCGGCAAGGGCTCGATCATGCGGCTCGGCAAGGGTACCAAGACGATGGAGGTGGAGGCGATCTCCACCGGTTCTCTTGGTCTCGACATCGCGCTCGGTGTCGGCGGCCTGCCCAAGGGCCGGGTCATCGAGATCTACGGGCCGGAATCCTCGGGCAAGACCACGCTGGCGCTGCATAGCGTCGCCGAGGCCCAGAAAAGGGGCGGTGTCTGCGCGTTCATCGACGCCGAACATGCGCTTGATCCGGTCTATGCCCGCAAGCTCGGCGTCAATCTCGATGAATTGCTGATCTCGCAGCCCGATACCGGCGAGCAGGCGCTCGAGATCTGCGACACGCTGGTGCGCTCGGGTGCGATCGACGTCATCGTGATCGACTCCGTCGCGGCGCTGACGCCCAAGGCCGAAATCGAAGGCGAGATGGGTGATGTGCAGCCAGGCCTGCAAGCCCGCCTGATGAGCCAGGCGCTGCGCAAGCTGACGGCCTCGATCGGGCGTTCCAACTCGATGGTCATCTTCATCAACCAGATCCGCATGAAGATCGGCGTGATGTATGGCAGCCCGGAAACCACCACGGGCGGCAACGCCCTGAAATTCTACGCCTCGGTCCGCCTCGACATCCGCCGTATCGGTGCGATCAAGGACAGGGAAGAGGTGGTCGGCAACCAGACCCGCGTGAAGGTGGTCAAGAACAAGGTGGCGCCGCCCTTCAAGCAGATCGAATTCGACATCATGTATGGCGAGGGCGTCTCGAAGGTGGGCGAACTGATCGATCTCGGCGTCAAGGCCGGCGTGGTCGAGAAGTCCGGTGCCTGGTTCAGCTATGAGAGCCAGCGCCTCGGCCAGGGCCGGGAGAACGCCAAGCAGTTCCTCAAGGACAATCCGGATGTCGCCGACAAGATCGAGGGCCAGATTCGCCAGAATGCCGGCCTGATCGCCGAACGCATCCTCGACAATATCGATCCGGCGGACGCCGAGGACGATTGAGGCGGCTGCCGTCCCCCGCAGGTTCGGGGAGCGATCCTTGCCGCTTGGTCCTGAAAAACCCGCCTGTCAGGCCCGGCAGGCGGGTTTTTCGTGAATGAGCGCCTCGACAGGCCGAAACAGCCTCGCTACAACGCCCCACCACCATGATTGCTGGCCAGGCCGTAAGGAAGGGACCAGCCAAACAGGCACTTGGGCCAAATAGGCAAATTGGGCATGAGCGGCGTCAACGAGATCCGATCCACCTTCCTCGACTATTTCGTGCGGAACGGCCACGAGGCCGTGGCGTCCTCGCCGCTGGTGCCGCGCAACGATCCGACCCTGATGTTCACCAATGCCGGCATGGTGCAGTTCAAAAACGTCTTCACCGGCATCGAGAAGCGTCCCTATTCGCGCGCCGCGACTTCGCAGAAATGCGTACGCGCCGGCGGCAAGCACAATGATCTCGACAATGTCGGCTATACGGCCCGGCATCACACCTTCTTCGAGATGCTCGGAAACTTCTCCTTCGGCGACTATTTCAAGGATCGCGCGATCGAGCTCGCCTGGAACCTGATCACCAAGGATTTCGGCCTGCCGGCGTCCAAGCTCCTGGTGACGGTGTTCTCCGAGGATGACGAGGCCCATCGGCTGTGGAAGAAGATCGCCGGACTGCCGGATGACCGCATCATCCGCATCCCGACCTCAGACAATTTCTGGCGCATGGGCGATACCGGCCCCTGCGGTCCGTGCTCGGAAATCTTCTACGATCACGGCGACCACATCTGGGGTGGCCCGCCCGGCTCGCCGGACGAGGATGGCGACCGCTTCATCGAGATCTGGAACCTCGTCTTCATGCAGTTCGAGGAACTGGTGGGCGGCGAGCGTGTCAACCTGCCGCATCCCTCGATCGATACCGGCATGGGTCTCGAGCGCATCGCCACCGTGCTGCAGAACAAGCACAACAATTACGACATCGATCTCTTCCAGGCCCTAATCCGTGCGTCGGTCGAGGCGATCGGCGTGCCGGCCGAGGGCCCGGCTCTGGCCAGCCACCGCGTCATTGCCGACCATCTGCGTGCTTCCTCCTTCCTGGTCGCCGACGGCGTGCTGCCATCGAACGAGGGCAGGGGCTATGTGCTGCGTCGCATCATGAGGCGCGCCATGCGCCACATCTCCCTGCTCGGCGCCAAGGAACCCGTCATGTGGAAGCTGGTGCCGGCACTGGTGCGCGAGATGGGCGCCGCCTATCCCGAGCTCGTGCGGGCCGAAGCCCTGATCAGCGAGACCCTGCGCCTGGAGGAAACCAGTTTCCGGCGCACGCTGGAGCGGGGCCTTGCCTTGCTCGACGCCGAGACCTTGAAGCTCGGCGACGGCCAGGTCTTCTCGGGCGATGTCGCCTTCACCCTCTACGATACCTATGGCTTCCCGCTCGACCTCACGCAGGATGCGCTGCGCGCCCGCAACATTTCGGTCGATCTCGAGGGCTATCAGGCCGCCATGCAGCAGCAGAAGGCCAAGGCGCGCGCCGCCTGGGCCGGATCGGGTGATGCGGCCACCGAGACCGTCTGGTTCGGCCTGCGCGAGCAGGTCGGCGCCACCGAATTCCTCGGCTATGAGACGGAGAGCGCCGAAGGCGTAGCCTTGGCCCTGGTCAAGGACGGCAAGCCGGTCGATCAACTGGCGCAGGGTGACAAGGGCTTCCTGATCCTCAACCAGACGCCATTCTATGGCGAGTCCGGCGGCCAGCAGGGCGATACGGGCACGGTGCAGGCGACGGGCTTGAAGGTGGCGGTGACCGACACCCAGAAGAAGCTCGGCGATCTGTTCGTGCATGCCGTCACCGTCGAGGAGGGCACGCTCAAGGTTCAGGAGCCGCTCGAACTCGTCGTCGACCATGTCAGGCGTTCCGCGATCCGGGCCAATCACTCGGCCACGCATCTGCTGCATGAGGCGCTGCGCCTGACGCTGGGAGATCACGTCGCGCAGAAGGGCTCGCTGGTGGCGCCCGACCGTCTGCGCTTCGACTTCTCGCATCCCAAGCCGATCTCGGACGAGGAGATCAAGGAGATCGAGGACCTTGCCAATGCCATCGTGCTCGACAACAGCGAGGTCACCACGCATCTGATGAGCGTGGACGATGCGATCGCCTCCGGTGCCCGCGCGCTGTTCGGCGAGAAATACGGCGACGAGGTTCGTGTCGTCTCGATGGGCCAGCGCCAGCCCGGCTCGAACAAGGCCGATTCTTCAAACAAGGCTTGGTCGGTGGAACTGTGCGGCGGTACCCATGTGCGGCGCACCGGTGACATCGGCCTGATCCGCATCGTCTCCAACGGCGCTGTCGCGGCCGGCGTGCGCCGCATCGAGGCGATGACGGCGGAGGGGGCTCGCCAGCATTTGGTCAATGAGAGCCGCCTGCTTCAGGGCCTGGCCGACGTGCTGCGTACGCCCGTGGCGGAAGCGGGCGATCGCCTAGCCACCCTGGTCGAGGAGAACCGCAAGCTCGAACGCGAACTGACCGAGGCGCGCAAGAAGCTCGCCATGGGCGGCGGCGGGGGCGACAGCGAGATCCGCACGGTCGGCAAGACGAGGCTGCTGGCCAAGGCCGTCACCGGTATCGAGCTGAAGGACCTCAAGGCGCTGGCGGACGAGGGCAAGAAGCAGGTGGGTTCGGGCGTCGTCGCCATCGTGGCGACCTCCGAGGACGGCCGTGCCGGCCTCGTCGTCGGCGTGACGGCGGACCTGACCGACAGCTTCAATGCCGTCGATCTCGTGCGCAAGGGTTCCGAGGCGCTCGGCGGCAAGGGCGGTGGCGGACGGCCCGATATGGCGCAGGCCGGCGGCCCCGATGGGTCCAAGGCCCAGAGTGCGCTCGATGCCATCGCCGCGGCGCTGGCCGAGGGCTGAGCCGATGGCCCAGCCCAACACGCCGAACTGGATGAGGCCGCTCTGGGTCCGGGTGCTGCTCTGCGTGCTGCCCGCGGCCTGGGCCGGGGTCGAGCTCTACAATGGCAACCAGTTCTGGGGCCTGATGTTCGCGGCCGTTGCTGCCTATGGGCTGTGGACCCAGGTCATTCAATACCGTCCGCCGGAAGAGTGATACCGGCGGACTTCAATCCCTTTCGATCGGAGCGAGCATGAGCGCCTTTCCCGTCTATGCTTTCGACAATGCCATCGTGCGCCTGCCACCGGTGAGCGTGACCCAGGGCCTGCGGGCCGAGGATCGTGGTGCGCCGACCCATGAGGGCGTCACGACCGAGCATCGTCTCTACATCGAGGCCTTGCAGGCCGCAGGGGTTGCCGTCGAAGTTCTGCCTGCCCTCGAGGCGTTTCCGGATTCGCTGTTCGTGGAGGATCCGGCCCTGGTGTTTCCCGAGGGAGCGATCCTGCTGCGGGTCGGCGCCCAGAGCCGTTTCGGCGAGACGGCGGAGATCACGCCCGTGTTGCGCGCGCGCTTCAAGAAGGTCCTGGCGTTGCAGGGGCCCGGTTTCGTCGATGGTGGCGACGTGCTGGTGACGCCCCAGGCGGTGATGATCGGCCTCTCCGACCGCACCACGCGGGAAGGGGCGGAGGAGCTGATTGCTCTGCTGGCCGAACTCGGCCGCAAGGGCGTCGTCGTCACCACGCCGCCAGGCGTCCTGCATTTCAAGTCCGACTGTTCGCTGCTCGACGATACCACCATGCTGTCGACCGCCCGTCTCGCCGCCTCGGGCGTGTTCGAGGGCATGCGGGTGCTGCTGACGCCGGAAGGCGAGGAGGCGGGTGCCAACGCGCTCAGGGTGAACGACCGGGTCTTCGTCGGCATCGATTATCCGCGTACGGCGGCCCTGCTCGAAGCCGAGGGCTATAGCGTCGTCCGGTTGCCGACTTCGCAGATCGCCAAGATCGACGCGGGCCTGTCCTGCATGTCGCTACGCTGGCACAGCTGAAATCCGGCACCCGCGAAAAGGGTGGCTTGGAGTGTCGACCTCTGGTCGACACTCTTGGATAGGCTGCATCTGTCGGCGGGAGGTCGTCGACCTCGCACCATCAAGTGCCGGAACTGCGAGGCCGGCACTCCGTGATGCGCCGCCTCAGTGCGGCTTCACCGTCTTGGCGAAGCCGGCCTCCAGGCGCCGGTAGATGGCTTCGATCACCAGCGTGGTGATGAGGTAGCCGATCGCCACCACCAGCAAAGGCGTATAGGTGATCGCCTCGCGCGAGCGGATGATGTTGATCTGGCCCAGGAGATCCTGGACGCTGACCAGATAGGCGAGGGCGGTCGATTTCAGGCAGAGCACGGTCTCGCCGGCAAAGGTCGGCATCATCGCCTGCATGGCGCGGGGCAGCCAGATGCGACGCACCAGCGCAAAACCACGAAAGCCATAGGCCCGCGCCGCTTCCAGTTCGCCGCGCGGGACCGACAGCAGCGCGCCGCGTACGACTTCTCCGACATAGCCGCCCACGCTCAGCACCAGGGCGAAGATGACGTAATAATAGCCGTCCTTCAGGACCGGCCAGATGAAGGATTGCCGGATGCCGGGGATGGCGGGAAAGAGCGAGCCCAGGCCCTGGTAATAGACGAACATCTGCACCAGCAGGGGCGTGCCGCGGATGACCGACACGAAGCTGGAGGCGATGGCATAGATCAGCTTGTTCTTGGAAACCCGGCCGAAGCCCACCAGCACCGCCAGGGGAAAACCGAAGAGCAGCGAGAAGAACAGCAGTTTCAGCGTGGTGAAGAAGCCGCTGAGGATGGCCGGCCAATATTTGCCGATCCAGCCGAAATTCTCGAAAAACCAGCTTGCCAGATCCGCGGACATGGTCACCCCAGCTTGGGAGTCCAGCGCCGGATGTGACGCTCGAACATTTTGATGAAGATGTTGGAGAATTGCGTCAGCGCGTAATAGATCGCGCCGCAGAGCAGCAGGAAGGGGAAATACATGCGCGTCGAGGCCGCCGCCTGCACGGCCGTGAAGGTAAGCTCGTTGTAGCCGACCACGAAGATCAGGGCCGAATCCTTCAGCATCGTCATCCAGAGATTGGTCAGGCCGGCAAAGGCGAAGGGAATCATCAAGGGCAGGATGACGCGCTGGAACAGGCCGAAGCCATGCATGCCATAGGCACGGGCCGCCTCGATCTGCCCCTTCGGCAAGGCAAGCACGGCACCGCGCAGAATCTCCGAGGTATAGGCACCATTGACCACGCCGAGCACGGTGATGGCCGCGAAGAAACCGCCGATTCCCAGCGTGCCATAGCCGAGCCAGGCCATCAGGGCATTGAGCCCCTGCTGGCCGGCATAATAGAGGATCAGGATCAGCAGCACCTCGGGCACGGCACGGCAGATGGTAGAATAGCCATTGGCGAGCGCGACCAGCCAGCGCGGCCCGCGCAATTTGGCCCAGGCAACCAAGCCGCCGATGACGAGGCCGGTCAGATAGCCGCCGACCGAGATTTCGATGGTGATGACCAGGCCCTGGAGCAACGATACGCCCCATCCGGACATCAGGAGATTCCAGAAAGCTTCCACGCCCGACCCCGCAGGAAGAAAAGGCGCCGGCCCGAATTCTCAGGCCGGCCGGAGAAAGCCCGGTTCAGTTCAGCAGGAGTGAACCGGACTGCCTATCTCACTTCGGCGGCGTGCCGACGTCGTACTTGAAGTATTTCTTCTGGATCGTGTCGAATTCGCCATCGGCATAGACCGCCTTGATGCCGGCATCGAGCTTGGCCTTCAGATCGGTATCCTCCTTGCGCAGGCCGCCGCCGACGCCAGCTTCGAAGACCGGATCCTTGGGGAACTGCTTCATCTCGCAGCATTGGCCGTCCTTGCCGGCCAGGAAGTCGTCGAGTGCGGCGGCGTCGGCCATCACCAGGTCGAGACGGCCGGCCGCGAGGTCGGCATTGGCGGCGTCCTGGGTGCCATAGCTCTTGATGTCGGCGTCGGGGTAGGTCTTCTGGACATATTGGGCGTGGATGGTGCTGGTCTGCACGCCGATCGACTTGCCCTTCATGCCCTCCGGCGTGAAGTCGAACTTGTCGGCCTTGTTGCCGATGAACTCGGGGGGCGTGTTGTAGTAGCGGATGGTGAAGCCGATCTGGGCCGAGCGTTCCGGCGTGATCGTCATGGAAGCCCAGATCACGTCGATCTTCTTGGCGATCAGGGCAGGGATGATGCCGTCCCAGGCCGTGGCGACGATCTCGCAATCAAGCTTGGCGGCCTTGCAGACGGCCTTGGCCAGATCGACCTCGAAACCGACCCACTGGCCGGAGGCATCCTTTGACGCGAAGGGCGGGTAGGGCTCGGCCGCGACGCTGACCTTGATGGTATCGGCCTGGGCCGAGGCGAAGGCCGCGCTACAAAAGAAAGCGGTCGCCATGAGGAGTTTGGCGCTGAAGTGTTTCATTTTGGTCCCCTGATAGATGGCTGTTTTTTCTAGGTTTTCTTGGATTGTTGTACCTGATGCGCGAGTCCTGGTGCCCTCCTGCCCCCCGAACTTTTCCGTCAAGCGGAAACGCTTGCCTCGCAGGCCGCCCTAGCCCTAGTGCTGGCGCGGCGTGACGAATTGACGGCAACGCTCGCTGTTGGGATTGCCGAACACCTTCTGGGGTGGGCCCTCCTCCTCGACATTGCCGTTGTAAAGATACATCACATGGTTGGCGACATCGCGGGCGAAGGCCATTTCATGGGTCACCAGCAGCATGGTGCGGCCCTCTGCTGCGAGATCGCGGATCACCTTGAGCACTTCGCCGACCAGTTCCGGGTCGAGCGCCGAGGTCGGCTCGTCGAACAGCATCACCTTGGGGCGGATGGCAAGGGCGCGAGCGATCGCCGCGCGCTGCTGCTGGCCGCCGGAGAGAAAGGCGGGATAGACGTCTTTCTTGGCGTAGAGGCCGACCTTGTGCAGCAATTGCTCGGCATGGGCGATGGCCTCTGCCTTGTTCTCGCCGAGGACGTGCACCGGTGCTTCGATGACGTTTTCGAGCACCGTGCGGTGCGCCCACAGATTGAAGCTCTGGAACACCATGCCCAGGCGGCTGCGGATGCGCTGCAGTTGCTTGTGATCGGCCACAGACATGGCGCCATGGCCGTCCGGCTTGAGGCGAATCTCCTCGTTTCCGATCAGGATGCGGCCGGAATTGGGAACCTCCAGCAGATTCGTGCAGCGCAGCATCGTGCTCTTGCCCGAGCCCGACGCTCCGATCAGGGCGATGACATCGCCTTCATGGGCCGTAAGGGAAACGCCTTTGAGGACTTCCAGGAGGCCGAAACTCTTGTGAATATTGTCGAGTTGAACAACGGGTGTCCGGCTCGCTCCCGCTTGTGGGGCGTCCTCTGGCATAAAGCGACCTCTTCTGACGTTCGGCTGCCCAGAACTGTATCAGCCATTTCAGTTTGCACAAGGTGCGGGCAGCCACTCTTGTCGATAACGACATGCTCTGGTCTTTATCCGCTGCATGCGATAGGCAGGGCCTAAACTGGAACCCTGCCTATGTCGCTTGCC
This sequence comes from Labrys sp. E2SS-1L, assembly GCF_057073705.1. Lineage (NCBI taxonomy): Bacteria > Pseudomonadati > Pseudomonadota > Alphaproteobacteria > Hyphomicrobiales > Xanthobacteraceae > Labrys > Labrys sp. E2SS-1L. The sequence goes on from NZ_CP172712.1 coordinate 3,114,871, forward strand.
GCCTCCATCCGCAAAGTCCTGGTGCCGATCAACCGCGAAGGCTACCCTTTCCTGGCGATCGCGGGCGTAGCCACGCTGATTGCGCTGGGATGGATCAAGGTTCTGTTCTGGCCACTTTTGATCATCACGGCCTGGGTCGCCTACTTCTTCCGCGATCCACAGCGGGTGACGCCGGTGCGCGAGGGGCTGGTGGTCTCGCCTGCCGACGGCGTGGTCAGCCAGATCGCCAACGTGCTGCCGCCGCCCGAACTGGGGCTGGCCAGCCAGTCCCTGCTGCGCGTTTCCATCTTCATGAACGTCTTCGATTGCCATGTGAACCGTAGCCCGGTGACGGGAACGATCACCAAGATCGCCTACAAGCCGGGCAAGTTCCTCAATGCCGATCTCGACAAGGCCAGCGAGGACAATGAGCGCAACGGCTTCATCATCGATACCGGTGCCACCCGCTACGGCGTGGTGCAGATCGCCGGCCTTGTGGCGCGGCGCATCGTCTGCTGGACCAATGAGAACGAGCATGTCGCCGTCGGCCAGCGCCTGGGCATGATCCGCTTCGGTTCGCGTGTCGACGTCTATCTGCCGGAAGGGGTGCGCCCCCTGGTCGGCATCGGCCAGAAGATGGTGGCCGGAGAAACGATCCTGGCGGATGCCAATGCGGCGATGCCGAATCTGACCCATCGCGTCGGCTGACCATGGACCCGCTCTTCCCGCCTTTCCAGCCAGGAAGTCCGGATCCGGAGGGCCCGAGGCGGCGTGCCATTCCGCTGCGCGTGCTGATCCCCAACATGATCACGCTGCTCGCGCTTTGCGCGGGCATGACGGCCATTCGCCTGGCCATCGAGAACAAGCTCGACCTCGCCATCGGCTGCATCGTGGTCGCGGCGCTGCTGGACGGTGTCGACGGACGCGTGGCGCGCTATCTCAAGGGCACCTCGAAATTCGGGGCGGAACTCGATTCGCTTGCCGATTTCGTAAATTTCGGCGTGGTTCCCGGCATCGTCCTTTATTTCTGGGGATTGCACGATCTGCGATCGATCGGCTGGATCGGCTCGCTGGTCTTCGCCATTTGCATGGTGCTGCGTCTCGCCCGCTTCAACGTGACCAGCGGCGATCCCAACCGGCCGGCCTTCCAGGCGAACTTTTTTACCGGCATGCCTGCGCCGGCCGGGGCCTGCACGGTGCTGTTGCCGATCTATCTCGATTTCCTCGGCCTCACCCATGAGCCGAGCCATGCCAAATATGAGCTCGCCTATGTGCTGCTCATCGCCTTCCTGATGATCTCCACCATCCCCACCTTCTCGGGCAAGAAGCTGGGCAACCGCATTCCGCGCGAATGGGTGCTGCCGATCTTCGTGGTGGCCGTGGTGGTGGTGATGCTGCTGGCGCTCTATCCCTGGGAGTCGCTGACCTCGCTTACCGTCGCTTATCTGGCGACCATTCCCTTCGGCGTCATCTATTACCGCAAGCAGGCCAAGGCCTATCAGGCCTCGCTACAGGCGCAGCGGAAGGGCGAGTAAATCCTGCTGGAGCGCGGACATCCTGTCCGCTCTTCCTTTTTAGCATGCACGGTGTTTGCCGAACGAAAGAGCGGACAGGATGTCCGCGCTCCGAGGTCATATCGGCTTTGCCAGCACGTGCTTCTTCTTGCCGAGCGACAGCTTGATCACGCCATCGGCGGTGACGTCGGCCTTGGTAAGCACGGCCTTGGGATCGCTGATCGCCGCGTCGTTGACCCTGAGGCCGCCGCTGGCGATCTGGCGGCGCGCTTCGCTGGTCGATGGAACCAGGCCCGCCTGCACGAAAGCGTTGAGGACACCGACGCCCTCGGCGAGGCCCGCCAGTTCGAAGCTCGGCAGGTCGCCAGCCAGCGTGCCTTCCTCGAAGGTCTTGCGCGCGGTCTCCTCGGCCGCGTCGGCCTTGTCGCGGCCATGGACGAGGGCGGTCGCCTCGGTGGCCAGGCGCTTCTTGGCCTCGTTGATCTCCGAGCCGCCGAGGGCGGCAAGACGGGCGATCTCGTCGAGCGGCAGGGTGGTGAACAGCTTGAGGAAGCGCTCGACATCGGCGTCCTCCGTGTTGCGCCAGTACTGCCAGTAGTCATAGGCCGAGAGCATGTCCTCGTTGAGCCAGACCGCGCCGGCGGCCGTCTTGCCCATCTTGGCGCCCGAGGCCGTGGTCAGCAGCGGGCAGGTGAGGGCGTAGAGCTGGGGTGTGCCCATGCGGCGGCCGAGATCGATGCCGTTGATGATGTTGCCCCACTGATCGGAGCCGCCCATCTGCAACGCACAGCCGTAGCGCCTGGAAAGCTCCACGAAATCATAGGCTTGCAGGATCATGTAATTGAATTCGATGAAGGAAAGTTCCTGCTCGCGGTCGAGCCTGAGTTTCACCGAATCGAAGGACATCATGCGATTGACCGAGAAGTGGCGGCCGATGTCGCGCAGCATCTCGATATAGTTGAGCTTGGTCAGCCATTCGGCGTTGTCGACCAGGATGGCCCGCTCGTCGGAATAGTCGATGAACTTGTCATAGACCTTGAGGATGCTGTTCTTGTTCTCCTCGATCTGCTCGAGCGGCAGGATGCGGCGGGTTTCGTCGCGGCCGGACGGGTCGCCGACGCGGGTGGTGCCGCCGCCCATCAGGGTGATGGGGCGGTGCCCGGTTTTCTGCAGCCAATGCAGCATCATGATCGGCACGAGATGGCCGATATGCAGCGAACTTGCCGTCAGGTCGACGCCGACATAGGCGGTCAGGCGCTCGCTGGCAGCCTTCTGGTCGAGGCCTTCCAGATCCGACACCTGGTGGATGAAGCCGCGCTCGGTAAGGGTGCGCAGGAAATCGGATTTTAACGCGGTCATGGCAAACGCTTTCAAACGGCTTATAGGTGTCTAGAGCAAAGCGCGTTTGGACGGAACGTCCGTTTGCTCTAGCTCTTTGGTTCGATGCGTCTTTGCGATTCTTGGCGTGTCCGCCAGTTCACAAAACGCTTTAAGCGCCCTCTAACAGGTTTGTCGGCGCTTTGGTACAGGGTGACCGCGAAATCGGGTGATTTGCGCATGAAGACGATGATGACGGCACTCGGGCTGATGTCCGGAACCTCGATGGACGGCATCGATGCCGCCCTGATCGAGACCGACGGCGAGGGTGCCGTCGAGATGGGACCGACAGTCGAGCTCGCCTATAGCGAGGATGAACGCAGCCTGCTGCGACAAGCCCTGGCCGATGCAGTGGCGATGAAACGCCGCAACGAGCGTCCCGGCGCCCTGGTGGCGGCCGAGCAGCTGATCACCCGCAAGCATGCCGACGTCGTCTCCGATTTCCTCAAGGCTCATGATCTCAGCCCCGATGATATCGATGTCATCGGCTTCCATGGTCAGACGGTGCTGCACCGCCCGCAAGAGCGGCTGACCGTGCAGCTCGGCGACGGCCAGGCGCTCGCCGACAGCCTCGGCATCCAGACCGTCTATGACATGCGGGCCGCAGACGTCGCCGAGGGCGGGCAGGGTGCGCCGCTGGTGCCGGTCTACCATCGGGCTCTGGTGCAGGCCGCCAAGCTCGCCGGTCCCGTCGCCGTGCTCAATCTCGGCGGTGTCGGCAATGTCAGCTATGTTGCAACGGGGCGCGATCCCATTGCCTTCGACACCGGTCCTGCCAATGCGCTGATCGACGATCTGATGATGGAGCGAACCGGCATCGCCCTCGATCAGGACGGGCGGCAGGCCTTGGCCGGAAAGGTCGACGAGACCGTGCTCGGCCAGTTGATGGCACATCCCTATTTCGGTGAAGCGCCGCCCAAATCGCTCGACCGCAACGCCTTTTCCCGCGAGGCGGTTATGAGCCTGGCCACGCCCGATGCGGTGGCGACGCTGGCCGCCTTCACGGCCCGCAGCGCGGCGGCGGCACGGCAATGGCTGCCCTCCGAGCCGAAATTGTGGATCGTCTGCGGCGGCGGCGCCCGCAATCCGGCAATCCTCAACTTCCTGCGCGCCGAGACCGGTGTGCCCGTGCGCACGGCCGACGAGTTCGGCTGGTCGGCGTCGATGATGGAGGCACAGGCCTTTGCCTATCTCGCGGTTCGATCCCTGAAGGAATTGCCCTTGAGCTTTCCCTCCAGCACCGGCGTCCGCAAGGCGCTCACCGGCGGCATTCTTGCCGTGCCGGGCCAGAAGCGGGCAAGCGCATGATCGGCCGCCTCAATCACGTCGCCATCGCGGTGCGCGACCTCGGTGCCGCGACCGCCGTCTATCGCGATACGCTCGGCGCGCATGTCTCGCAGCCCCAGGCGTTGCCCGAGCATGGCGTCACCGTCGTCTTCATCGAATTGCCCAACACCAAGATCGAACTCCTGGAGCCCCTGGGCGAGGCCTCGCCGATCGCGCGGTTCCTCGAGAAGAACCCGGATGGGGGCATGCATCACATCTGCTACGAGGTCGACGACATCCTCGCCACGCGGGACCAGCTGAAACAGGCGGGCGCGCGAGTGCTGGGCGATGGCCAGCCCAAGATCGGCGCCCACGGCAAGCCGGTCCTGTTCCTGCATCCGAAGGATTTCTCGGGCACGCTGGTGGAATTGGAGCAGGTTTGAAGCGCGACTTCCTTCTCCCGCAAGGGGAGGAGGCAAGCTGGTTTTGCTAGCGAGTTCCCGGCTTAGCCGTTGCTCTTGCGCCGGATCGGCGTGAGCAGGAAGGACGGCACGTGATCGCCCATGCCGATCACCACCGGACCATCGTCCTCGTCGCGACGATGCGGCCTGGAGGATTGCGGACGGCGCTGCTCGGAGGTCGGCTGCGGTTCGTGGCGCGGAGCCTTGGGAGCCTCGTCGCGCTCGCGTGGGGGCTTGGCCTCGCGGCCCTTGCCGTGCTGGCGCGGTTCCTCGGCTTTGCCGCCGCGCTCACGGCGCCCACGCCGCGGCTTGGCGTGGATTTCTTCCTCGTCGTCGCCCTCGATCGGCGGCGGATCGCCGGTGAAGGGGATCTTGTTGCCCGTAAGGGTCTCGATGGCGGAGACATGCTTGCCATCGGCGGAGCTGACCAGCGTGAACGCCCAGCCCGAACGGCCGGCGCGGCCGGTGCGGCCGATGCGGTGGACATAGTCGTCGGCGTGAACCGGCACGTCGAAATTGAAGACATGGCTGACGTCGGGAATGTCGAGACCGCGTGCGGCGACATCCGAAGCCACCAGGATCGGCATCTCGCCATTGCGGAAGCTGTCGAGCGCGGCCATGCGGGCGCGCTGGTCCATGTCGCCATGCAGCGCGACGGCGCCGAAGCCATGGCGCACCAACGAGCGATGCAGGATGGCGACTTCCGACTTGCGATTGCAGAAGACGATGGCGTTCTTGAGGTTCTCCGCCGAGCGGATCAGGCGGCGCAGCGTCACGCGCTTTTCGGCGGGAGTCGATTTGGTGTGCACCAGCGCCTGGGTGATGGTGGCGGCCGCAGTGGCAGGCCGGGCGACCTCCACCTGCACCGGATTGTGCAGGAACTGGTCGGTGATGCGCTTGATCTCGGCCGGCATCGTCGCGGTGAAGAACAGGGTCTGCCGGGTGAAGGGCACCAGCTTGCAGATGCGCTCGATGTCGGGAATGAAGCCCATGTCGAGCATGCGGTCGGCTTCATCGATGACGAGCAGCTCCACGCCGGTGAGCAGCAGCTTGCCGCGCTCGACGTGATCGAGCAGGCGGCCGGGCGTGGCGATCAGCACGTCGACGCCGCGCGTGATCTTAGCATCCTGGTCGCCGAAGGAGACGCCGCCGATCAGGAGGGCGACCGACAGGCCGCTCTTGCTGCCATAGCGGTCGAAATTCTCCTGGACCTGGGCCGCCAATTCACGGGTCGGCTCCAGGATCAGCGTGCGCGGCATGCGGGCGCGGGCGCGCCCCTTTTCCAGCAGCGTCAGCATGGGCAGCGTGAAGGCTGCCGTCTTGCCCGTGCCCGTCTGGGCGATGCCGAGCACGTCACGGCGTTGCAGCACGTGAGGAATGGCCTGGGCCTGGATGGGCGTAGGATTGGCGTATCCGGCCGCTTCCACGGCGGCGAGGACCTTTGAAGAGAGACCGAGTTCAGCGAAGCTCATTGCGGAAATGTCGAACCAACAGAGGCCGCCCCGATCGGACGGCGGAGGGCGGCTCGCATCGCCGCACGAACAAACAGGGCCCTATCGGGTGGGGCCCGGACGGCGCGACCATAGGGTTAGGCGAGGAAATGTCAATGGTTTTGCCGGCCAAAGCCACCGTTTTCGCTTGATTTTCAGGGCTTTCCCGCCGGTTTGCTGCTTGATAGGCGCTTTTGGCGATGATCAGACGGCAGGATTGCATGCTCGAGCAGCTGGGACGACGATCATTCCCTTACGTCAATTCAGCGGTGGCGAAGCAATGGCAGCCTGCGATTTGATGGAGGCATTCGAAATGATAAAATTAAGTGAAAACAATTAGTTAGAAAATAAGCGCTCAGCTGTGAGTGCACTTGGCTCCAACAAGACACGGAAAACAAAAAGGCGGGCATTGGCCCGCCTTACTTCTGCATGATGATGAGCCGGCCTTATTCGGCCACGGTCTCGGCCTTCTTCTTGGCGGGCTTGACCGGAGGCTTGGCGGGCTTGGCTTCGGCGGTCTTGACCGGGCGGGGCTTGGGCTTCTTGACCACAGGGGCTTCCGTGGCATCGCCGAAACGCTCGTTGATCTTGCGTGCGATGGGATCGTCGCGCTGCGCTTCCGGATCCATCGGCAGGATGGTCTCGATCGGATCGGCCTGGTCGATCGACCCGGTCTGATCCTGGATGATCGGGAACTGCGGCGCGAGGGTGGGATTGGCCGCCGCCTGCATCGAATTGGCATCGGCAGGGGTTACAGGGGCAGGTGCAGCCGGTGCCGGAGCAAGATTGGCAATGACCGGCGTCGTCACGGGGGCCGGGGCTGCCACCGCCGCGACCTCGGCAGGCGCAGCCGGTGCCGCATGGATCGAGCGGGCCGTGTCGATGGCGCCGACGAAAGCGACGAAACCGGCGGCGACCAGGGCGCCTTCGCGCTTCAGTTTCCAGTGGTGGCGGGCCCGGTAGGCAGTGTGCCAAAGCCAGCCGACAGTGATATCGACAGCACTTGCGACCAACATGACGAACTCCAACTCAACGCGACCTCGGTGAGAATCACTATTGCGCGTGATGGTGAAGAAAAACTTGCCAAGGCGAATCAAGCGCCAAGAAATTTTGCCGAGGCAAGTTTCGTCGAGTGGTCGCGGTGTCGGAGCGCGGACTTCCAGTCCGCTCTTGCATGAGGCAGACCGCAAAGAAGAAGCGGATATCGCGACATGTTTCCTGTCGCTGAGAAGTCCGCGCTCCAAGCTTTACAGCAGGGCGCGGATCTTGGCGGCGTGCTGGGCCAGGATGGCGTGATCCGCCATGGCGCGGGGGCGGACGGGAACGCCCGTCTTCATCGGCAGGATGTGGAAATGGATATGCGGCACTTCCTGCCCGCCCGAGACTTCCGAATGCAGGCGCAGCGTATGGCCGTCCGCGCCGAAGGCTTTGCAGGCGGCCAGGGAGACCTTCTGGGCGATCTGGGCGAGGTAGGCCAGTTCCTCCGGCTCCACGTCGAAGATGTTGCGGGCGGGCTTCTTGGGGATCACCAGGCTATGGCCGTCGACGATCGGCATGATGTCGAGGAAGGCGAGGGTACGATCGTCCTCGTAGAGCGTGTGGTTGGGAATTTCCCCACGCAGCAGCTTGGCGAAGATGTTGTCGGGATCATAAGCGGTCATACCCGCTATCCTTTCCTGAAGGGCGTTGCCTCGTCGAGAGCTTCGTGGTGGGCCGCGACCTCGGCGCGCTCATGCGCGAGATAGTCGTCGACCGCCCGGCGAAAACCAGGATCGGCAATATAGTGGGCGGAATAGGTTGTCACGGGCCGGTAGCCACGTGCCAGCTTGTGTTCGCCCTGGGCTCCGGCTTCCACGCGCCGGAGGCGGCGTTCGATGGCAAACTCGATGGCCTGATGATAGCACACCTCGAAATGCAGGAAGGGGTGGTCCTCGATGCAGCCCCAGTTCCGGCCGTAAAGCGTATCGGAGCCGATGAAGTTGATGGCCCCGGCGATGTAGCGGCCCTCACGCCGCGCCATCACCAGCAGGACATGCTCGGCCATGGTTTCGCCGATGAGGGCGTAGAATTTGCGATTGAGGTAGGGGCGGCCCCATTTGCGCGAGCCTGTATCCATGTAGAAGGCGTAGAAGGCGTCCCAGGCCTCCTTGGTGATATCGGCCCCGGTCAGCCTCTCGATGGTGATGCCGTTCGCGAGCGCATCGCGGCGCTCGCGCTTGATGGTCTTGCGCTTGCGGGAGGCGAGGGAAGCCAGAAAGGCCTCGAAATCGCCATAGCCTTCGTTGAGCCAGTGAAACTGCTGGTCGGTGCGCTGCAGGAAGCCCTGGCCACCGAGCCATTGCCAATCGTCATGGCCGATGAAGGTGGCGTGGATCGAGGAGCCGCCGATGGATGACAGGGCAGCCTTGGCACCCCTCACCAGTGCGGATGAAACGAGGGCCGGATCCTCGCCCGGCGCGACCAGGAAACGCCGGCCCGTCGCCGGCGTGAAGGGGATGCTCACCTGGAGCTTGGGGTAATATTGCCCGCCAGCCCGCTCATAGGCATCGGCCCAGCCCCAATCGAATACATACTCGCCCTGGCTGTGGCTCTTGCCATAGGCGGGCATGACGCCGGCGACCCGGTCGTCGTCATGGGTGACGAACAGATGGAGAGGCGTCCAGCCGGAACGTCCCCCGACACAGCCGCTCGCCTCGAGAGCGTGCAGGAAATCGTAGGAAATGAAGGGATTGAAGTGCTCGGCCGAGGGATCGGGAGCGGCTGCTTCATCCTCGGCGCCCGGGCGGCGCCCGGAAAGGCAATCCTGGGGCGCGGCGACGAGCGGATTGGCGCAGCGATCCCAGGCCTGGCGGCCGATGGCCTCGATCGAGGAAGCTGCCTTGATCGTAAAGCCCTGGTCGCTCAAGCTTGCATTCCCTCAACGGATACCTGTCCGGGGAATCTGGGCCTATTCGCGTCGAATGCAAGAGGCGCGGCCCGAGTTCCGTTGCCGCGCCCCCTATGCACGATCTCAGGCCACTTCGATCAGCGCCTCGACCTCGACGGTGGCATCGAGGGGAAGGGAGGGCACGCCCACGGTGGAACGGGCATGGCGTCCCTTGTCGCCGAAGACCTCGACCATCAGGTCGGAGGCGCCGTTCATCACCATCGGATGGGTGGTGAATTCCGGCGCTGCGGCAATGAAGCCGCCGAGGCGGACCACGCGCACCACATTGTCGAGCGAGCCGACGGCAGCCTTGATCTGCGCCAGGATGTTGATGGCGCAGTAACGGGCGGCGACACGGGCGTCCTCGACGGTGACCGTACCGGTACCCAGCTTGCCGGTAGCGGCCAGCTTGCCCTCATTGTTGAAGCAGAGCTGACCGGAGATCACGAGATGATTGCCGGTGCGCACCGTGCCGACATAGTTGGCGACAGGAGCGGCCGGGGTGGGCAGGGTGATGCCGAGTTCGGCAATGCGGGCGTCGATGACGGACATGGAGCGAACCTTTTCGGAGCGCGGACATCTTGTCCGCATCTGGGAACAGGGGGACGGCGGATGAAGTAGAGGAAGAGCGGGCATCGCGACACGCAAGCCTGTCGCTGAGAAGCCCGCGCTCCAGCGTCAGGCCATGGCCTTCTTGAGGTTCTCGTCGATCTTGTCGAGGAAGCCGGTGGTCGACAGCCAGCTCTGGTCGGGACCGACCAGCAGGGCCAGGTCCTTGGTCATGAAGCCGGTCTCGACGGTTGAGACGCAGACCTTCTCCAGCGTGGCGGCGAATTTGGCGAGCTCGGCATTGTCGTCGAGCTTGGCGCGATGGGCAAGGCCCCGCGTCCAGGCGAAGATCGAGGCGATGGAGTTGGTCGAGGTCTCCTTGCCCTTCTGGTGTTCGCGGTAGTGGCGCGTCACCGTGCCGTGGGCAGCTTCGGCTTCCACCGTCTTGCCGTCGGGGCTGAGCAGCACGGAGGTCATCAGCCCGAGCGAGCCGAAGCCCTGGGCCACGATGTCGGACTGCACGTCGCCGTCATAGTTCTTGCAGGCCCAGACATAGCCGCCCGACCATTTCAGCGCGGAAGCGACCATGTCGTCGATCAGGCGGTGCTCATAGGTCAGCTTGCGCTTGTCGAACTCGGCCTTGAATTCATTGGCGAAGACTTCGGCGAAGATGTCCTTGAAGCGCCCGTCATAGACCTTGAGAATGGTGTTCTTGGTCGACAGGTAGACCGGGAAATTGCGCTGCAGGCCGTAATTGAACGAGGCGCGCGCAAACTCGCGGATCGATTCGTCGAGGTTGTACATGGCGAGCGCCACGCCATCGCCCGGCGACTTGAAGACTTCCTTCTCGATCACCGAGCCGTCCTCGCCGACGAATTTGATGGTCAGCGTACCCTTGCCGGGGAAACGGAAGTCGGTGGCGCGATACTGGTCGCCGAAGGCATGGCGGCCGACGACGATGGGCTGAGTCCAGCCCGGTACCAGGCGCGGCACGTTGCGGCAGATGATGGGCTCGCGGAAGATCACGCCGCCGAGGATGTTGCGGATGGTGCCGTTGGGCGACTTCCACATCTCCTGGAGATTGAACTCCTTCACGCGGGCCTCGTCCGGCGTGATGGTGGCGCATTTCACGGCCACGCCATGGCGCTTGGTGGCCTCGGCCGCCTCGACGGTGACCCTGTCGCGGGTCTTGTCCCGGTTCTCGATGCTGAGGTCGTAATAGTCGAGCTGGAGGTCGAGATAGGGGAAGATCAGCTTGTCCTTGATCTGCTGCCAGATGATCCGGGTCATCTCGTCGCCGTCCATATCGACGACCGGATTGGCCACCTTGATCTTCGCCATCGTACAAGCCTCATTGATTGGGAAATATCGGCGGGGCTATAGCACCGCGATCCGGCTGGGGGAAGTTCGGCCGGCGATGGCGCCTGTTGTTTTTGCCGGGCAGAAAACGGGCGATTATTGGGGGGACTGCGCCTGCTTGGCCTCAGCGACCAGCTTGTCGTCGATCTCGCGAGCCCGGATGGCGGCAGGACGGCCGGCGATTCGCTGCCAATAGGCGGCGAGGGCCGGGCGCGGTTCGATCGTCTTGAACATCAGGCCCCAGCCGACCTGCGAGCCGAAATAGACGTCCGCCGCCGAGAAGCGATCGCCGGCGATGAACTCGTTCTGGGAGACGGCATAGTCGAGCGCGTCGATCACGTCGGCATAGCAGCCATAGCCGACCATGCGCTTGCGCTCGTCGGGGATCTCGATGTTCAACGCCTTGTTGGTCACTGCCGCCTCGACCGGGCCGGCCGCGAAGAACATCCAGCGATAATAGAGGCCGCGCTGCGGGGAGCCTGGTGGGGGCGCCAGTTCGGCCTGCGGAAAGGCATCGGCGAGATAGGCGCAGACGGCGCCGCCCTCGGTGACGACCACGCCGCGATGTGCAATCGCGGGTACCTTGCCCATCGGATTGAGGGCGAGATAGTCGGCCGATTTCATGCTGGTGCCGAAGTCGAGGATCTCGGTGCGATAGGGCTGGCCGGTTTCCTCGAGCATCCAGCGGGCAATGCGGCCGCGCGACATCGGATTGGTATAGAAGACGAGTTCATCGCTCATGGGGCTTGTCCTGCTGGAAGTGGTGGCGGGAGCATAGCCATGCAACCGGATTTGGCCAGGGCAATGCCGGCCGGCCGGGACCGCGAGCGAGGAACGCGCAGGGCTTGAGTGCCTATGACGGTGCAATGCCGCCCCAGTGGGGGCCGTACCGGCATGGGCACACTGCCAGCACCACATTTGTATTAAGCGGGAGTGGGAGTGTCAGCCTCCGGCCGACACTCCGCATGTCCCGCCTTCCTTCATGCAAGCGCAACTGTCGGTTGGGCTAAACTCGGCTCTATGCTGCTCCCGCTTGCGCCAGCACGGCGTTGAGGGTGGCGCTCGGCCGCATCACCGCCTCGCATTTCTGCCGGTCGGGCAGATAATAGCCGCCGATATCCGCGGGCTTGCCTTGCACGGCTGCGAGCTCGGCCAGGATCTTGGCCTCGTCGCGCGCCAGCGCCTCGGCCAGCGGCTTGAACTGCGCCTGCAGGGCCGGGTCCTCCGTCTGGGCGGCAAGTTCCTGGGCCCAGTACAGGGCCAGATAGAATTGGCTGCCGCGATTGTCCAATTCGCCGGTGCGGGGCGAGGGGGACTTCCTGTTGTCCAGGAGCTTGCCGGTGGCGGAGTCCAACGTCTTGGCGAGCAGCTTGGCCTTGGCATTGCCCGTCTTGATGCCGAGATCCTCGAGCGAGACCGCCAGCGCCAGGAACTCGCCCAGCGAATCCCAGCGCAGATGGTTTTCCTCCACCAATTGCTGCACGTGTTTGGGCGCCGAGCCGCCGGCGCCCGTTTCATACATGCCGCCGCCGGCCATCAGGGGCACGATGGACAGCATCTTGGCCGAGGTGCCGAGTTCCATGATGGGGAAGAGATCGGTGAGATAATCGCGCAGGATGTTGCCGGTGACGGAAATCGTATCCAGGCCGCGGATCACGCGCTCCAGCGTGTAGCGCATGGCGCGCACCTGGCTCATGATCTGGATGTCGAGGCCGGTGGTGTCGTGCTCGGCGAGATAGGCCTTCACTTTGGCGATCAGCTGCGCCTCGTGCGGGCGATAGGGGTCCAGCCAGAACAGAGCGGGCATGCCGGAATTGCGGGCGCGCGTGACCGCGAGCTTGACCCAGTCGCGAACGGCGGCGTCCTTGACCTGGCACATGCGCCAGATGTCCCCCTGCTCGACTGTTTCGCTCAGCAGCACCTCGCCGGTCGCGAGATCGGTGATGTTGGCCACGCCGTCCTCGGGGACCTCGAAGGTCTTGTCGTGCGAGCCATATTCCTCGGCCTGCTGCGCCATCAGCCCGACATTCGGCACGGTGCCCATGGTGCGTGGATCGAAGGCACCATGCCATTTACAGAAATTGATCATCTCCTGGTAGATGCGGGCGAAAGTGCTTTCCGGCATCACGGCCTTGACGTCCTTCAGCCGGCCGTCGGCACCCCACATCTTGCCGCCATTGCGGATCATGGCGGGCATGGAGGCGTCCACGATGATGTCGTTGGGCGAGTGGAAATTGGTGATTCCCTTGGCCGAGTCGACCATCGCCAGTTCCGGCCGGTGCTCGTGGCAGGCATGCAGGTCGCGCTTGATCTCGTCCTGCAGGCTTTGCGGCAGGGTTGCGATCTTGTTGTAGAGGTCGACCATGCCGTTGTTGACGTTGACGCCGAGCTCGTCGAACAGCTTGCCATGCTTGGCGAAGGCATCGCGGTAGAAGATCTTCACGCAATGGCCGAACACGATGGGGTGCGATACCTTCATCATCGTGGCCTTCACATGGAGCGAGAACATCACCCCGGTCTTGTGCGCGTCCTCGATCTGCTTCTCGTAGAAATCCAGCAGCGCCTTCTTGCTCATGAACATGGAATCGATGATCTCGCCGTCCTGCAGCGAGACTTTGGGCTTGAGGACGATGGTCTTGCCGCTGGTGGTGATCAGCTCCATCTTCACGTCGCGCGCCTTGTCGAGCGTCATCGACTTCTCGCCATGGTAGAAGTCGCCATCATGCATGTGGGAGACATGCGTGCGCGAGGCCTGGCTCCATTCGGCCATGCTGTGCGGGTTCTTGCGCGCGTAGTTCTTCACCGCCAGCGGCGCGCGGCGATCCGAATTGCCCTCGCGCAGCACCGGGTTCACGGCGCTGCCGATACATTTGGCGTAGCGGGCGCGGATCGCCTTTTCCTCGTCCGATTTCGGGTTCTCGGGATAGTCCGGGATGTTGTAGCCCTTGGCCTGCAATTCCCGGATCGCGGCCGTCAACTGCGCTACCGAGGCACTGATATTGGGCAACTTGATGATGTTGGTGTCGGGCAGCAGCGTCAACCGGCCGAGCTCCGCGAGATTGTCGGGAACGCGCTGCGCATCGGTCAGGAATTCCGGAAATTCGCCGAGGATGCGACCGGCAACCGAGATGTCGCTGGTGGTGACGTCGATGCCGGCGGGCGCCGCGAAGGTGCGGACGATGGGCAGGAAGGCGGCCGTTGCCAAAGCCGGGGCTTCATCGGTCAGCGTGTAGATGATGGTGGGAGGTGTGGCGCTCATACGCTGGCTTCCTTGGTCGGTCGGAATCAGGGCAACAAAAGGCGCTCACGCCGACACATGGGCCGGCGCTGAGTGCTCCGCGAATTGCAGGACGGGGATGGTCAGGGGGCGTGTCTTTCCGGCAACGGGTGACCTCGATGCGACGATCTCGACGACTTGGCGCTCGATGACCTCCTGAAACTGCCACCTGCTTCCGGCTTCGGCAACTGATTTATGCCGCAGCCCTGGGCCATGCCACGGTTGCCGAGAGGGCAGGATCGGCACGGCAAAACACTCCCGGAGCAGCGCTCACGGGAGTGTCGGCAGATCGTCTGGGATTGAGGGGGACCGGGAGGCTGCGGTCAGTTGCACACTTCGCGGGTGCGATAGATGTAGCTCTGCGCATAATCGTCCCAGACGCGATAGCTCACCGTCCGGCAATCGTAATAGGTCGTGCGGCTATAGGTCTGGGTTACGCGATAGGAATTGGAGTAGGTGGGATAATTGTAGCCGCTCGCATAGCCATTGTCGCAATCATCGGCGAAGGACGAAGCGGTGGCGGCGGTGAAGGCCGTGGCAGCGAAAGCGAGGGTCAGAAAGATCTTGCGCATAATCGTGGTCCTTTAAGCCGGGCTTCCTGCCCTTGTTGATGAAGGCATCCTAGCGACGCAGATCCGGCCCGGCGGTGCGTTCGGGCACATTGGCTCGGCCACCGATCGGCGGCGTGTATCCGCGGGAACATGGACCGTCCCGGTTCGGGGGCTTGCAAAGAAGCTGTCTTTATCCGCCGAATGGTCTATGCAGCCCGGACTTTTCCTGTTTTCGGGCCTTTTTCGTGATGTCTCAGTCGAATGCGAGCACTGCCGTGACGCCTCCCGCCGTGATCCTGGTCCGCCCCCAGCTCGCCGAGAATATCGGAATGTGCGCCCGCGCGATGATGAATTTCGGCCTCAGCGAGATGCGCCTGGTCTCCCCGCGCGACGGCTGGCCGAAAAAGGGCGCGCGTCAGGCTTCCTCTGGCGCCTCGGCCGTGCTGGACAATGCCAAGCTGTTCGAGACGACCGAAGAGGCCATCGCCGATCTCAATTACGTCTTCGCCACCACGGCGCGCGAGCGCGGCCAGATGAAGGATATCTTCGCCGCCGACGAAGGGGCCGGCAGAATGCTGGCCCTGGCGGGAGAGGGCGCCCGCAGCGGCATCCTGTTCGGGCCCGAGCGCATGGGGCTTTCCAACGACGACGTCGCCCTGGCCGATGCCATCATCTCCTTCCCGGTCAGCCCGGCCTTCAAGTCGATCAATCTCGCCCAGGCGGTGCTGCTGGTCGGCTATGAATGGTGGAAACTGGTCTCGGGCGGCGGAGCGCCGATCGCACCCACCCGCAGCTCGCCGCCGGCGACGCGCGAGCACATGCTGGCCTTCTTCGACTATCTGGAAGGGGAACTCGACGCCGTCTCCTTCTTCTATCCGCCCGAAAAGCGTGAGGTGATGGTGCGCAATTTCCGCAACATCTGGCACCGGCTGGCGATGACCGAGCAGGACGTCCAGACCCTGCGTGGTGCGGTGGCCTCGCTCGTCGGCAGCCGGAACGGCACGCGAATCAAGCGCGATTGAACCGGGGCGAGCGCGGAACACCTGTCGCAGGCCCTCGCTAGGCTGCGCCCATTTCCATCGGAATGGGTGTTGCATGGCTGTCGAGATCGAACGCAAATTCCTCGTCCGCAACGACGATTGGCGCCCGCAGGTTCGAGGCTCCGCCGTCATCCGGCAGGGCTATTTCTGCCGCACGCCTCTGTTGCGGGCACGCATCCGCATCTATGGCGACAAGGGCTTCATCACGCTCAAGAGCGAACCGGGCACGCGCAGCCGTCATGAGTTCGAATATGAGATCCCGCAATCCGACGCCGCCGAGATCATCCGGCGTTTTTCGATCGAGCCTTTGGTCACCAAGACGCGCCACGACGTCGACCATGCTGGATTGCGCTGGGCCGTCGACGTCTTCACCGGCCCCAATCACGGGCTGGTGCTGGCCGAAGTCGAGCTTGAGCACGAGGACCAGCCCGTTCCATTGCCTGACTGGGTCGGCGAGGAAGTGACGGGCGACCGGCGCTACGGCAATTCGAACTTGGCGCGTTTTCCCTTTGCAAGCTGGGGTGAGGAATTGCTGCCGGCTGATGTCCTGTGAGGAAATTATCGCGCGTGCCGCTTTGGGATCAAAAAAAGATCACGATCGCAACGCTTCATTCACTCATCTGGGTTTGAATAGGCGTGCGCCCGGTTGGGTAGTGCGTACGGGCAACCAATATGCAGCGATTGATTCCGGATGGCATCGATCATTCCGAAGAGCGTCCCATGAAGGCTAGCCTTCTCGGGCAAACTAGTTTGCCCCACAGGGTCGACCTTCTGGCTGGCACGGTTTATGGAGCTGCGGTCATGTCTGACCGCGCTCCAACTGTCCTTGTCTTTGATTCCGGCCTTGGCGGCCTCACCGTATTTTCAGAATTGCGAGCGACGCTTTCCGGCGCGCGCTTCGTCTATGCCGCCGACGACGCCGTTTTTCCCTATGGCCGCCTTGCCGAAGGCGTCGTGGTCGAGCGCGTCGTCGAGGTGATGGAGCGGCTGATCCCGCGTTACCAGCCGTCCCAGGTAGTCATTGCCTGCAACACGATCTCCACCGTCGTCCTGCCCGTGCTGCGCCAGCGCTTCGCGGTGCCTTTCGTCGGCACCGTGCCCGCGATCAAGCCCGCCGCTGCGTTGACGCAGACAGGGCGGGTGGCGATCCTGGCGACGCCGGGCACCGTCAAACGCGACTATACGCGTGAGCTGATCCGTTCCTTCGCCGCCACGATCGAGGTGGAACTCGTCGGCGCGGTGGGACTGGCCAGCCTGGCGGAAGCCGTCTTGCGTGGCCAGCCCGTCGAGGATGCTGCGATTGCCCGCGAGATCGCACCCTGTTTCGTCGATCGCGACGGCAAGCGGACTGACGTGGTGGTGCTGGCCTGTACGCATTATCCCCTGGTGCTGGAAGCGATGAAGCGGGTGGCGCCCTGGCCGGTTACCTGGCTCGATCCCGCCCCGGCCATCGCGCGTCGCGCTGCCGATCTCGCTGGCTCGATTCCGGCGCGCACGGTGGTGGAAGACGGCCTGGCCGTGTTCACCGGCGGCGCGGGACTGACCGACGACCTCAAGGCGGTGCTTGCCGCCCGCGGCCTGCCGGCCATCGCCGTCGAGGCCATGCCGCCGCGCTGGCATTAGACATCGCGCCGAAAACGGACGCCGGTTTTCGCTTAAAACGATGCGCCCTGGTGCTCCACCCTATACTTTGGGATGTATCGCAACGTCATTGTGTTGGTGTGGGAACGGTGGCAACCTGCGGTTGGGTTGGGGGCTCAACCTGGAAACGCTCATCATGAAGATCAGCACGCTGTTGGCCTCCGTCGTCGTCGCGGGATTTGTCGCGACCGGTGCTCTTGCGCAGACCGCAACGCCTGCGCCTTCCACGCCCCCCGCCGCGACGACCGCTCCCGCAAAAGCCAAGACAAAGGCCCCGCAATCGGCGGCATCGCAGGCCTGTTCCGCTCAGGCTGATGCCAAGGGGCTCCATGGCAAGGATCGCAAGAAGTTCCGTCAGTCCTGCATGAAGAGCGGGGGCAAGGCTGGTTGAGGCTTAACCTCATCGTCGGAGGTGTGCCATGCATCTGCTCACGTTCCTGATCGTAGGAGTCATCGCCGGCTGGCTTGCCGGCATGCTCGTCAGCGGGGGCGGTTTCGGCCTCATTGGCGATCTCATCGTCGGCGTGGTCGGCTCGTTCATCGGTGGCTTCTTGCAGCCCCACATTCCCATTCATGTCGGGAGTGCGATCGTGAATGAAATCGTCTTCGCGGTCGTTGGGGCCGTCATCCTGCTTCTTGCACTGCGATTGCTGAAGCGAGCCTAGCCTCGATCCGAGAGCAATGCGCCGGAGCCGGCGCCGTAGAAAGGGCATGCGACCTTGAAGTGTCGCATGCCCTTTTCCGTTGGCGAGGCCGATCCCGGCCCGGCGGCCCCTTACGCTTTTTGTAGTTTCCTCCATGGCGTGCAGGCGCTCCTGTCGCGGCTGAGAACCGGAGGTGACCAAAGGCCGGGCTCTTCAGCCGATTGACCTCATGGCACGCTCCTTGCGACGAGGCGCTCCAGCGACTGTTGAATGTCGATGGATGGAGCGATGGAAGACACGACGCAGGAACATCTCGAGCACGCCGAACATGCCGAACATGCGGCCCATGAGGGCAATCCCTTCCTGATCACGGTATCGGTCACGATTGCCGTCCTCGCCGTACTGGCCGCCACCATCGGCAGTTTCGAGTCGCTGGAGACCGCCGAGGCCATCAACGACAAGAGCGAGGCAGCCTATCTGCAGAACAGGGCCAGCGATCAGTGGGCCTTCTATCAGGCCAAGAGCATCAAGAAGAACGCCTATGAGATCGCGGCCGCGGGCGGGGGGCCGAGCAAGGACGACTTTCTTGCCAAGGCCAAGCACAACGACGACGACGCCAAGGCGATTCAGACCCAGGCCGTCGAGATCGAAGGCCATGTCGACGCCAAGTTGCGCGACAGCGAGGTACGGGCCCATCGCCACCATGTCCTCACCCTGGCGGTAACGCTGCTGCATGTCGCCATCGCGGTGGCGACGCTCTCGATCATCACCCGCGGCAGGCGCTGGCCCTGGCTGTGCTCCCTGGCGCTCGGAGCGCTGGGCCTGGTGGCCGCCGCCTTCGCCTATGTCTGATTTTCGCTCTCCAATCGAGCCTGTTCCCCCCGAGGTTCCCATGCGTGAACGCCATATCGTCTTTCGACATCGGGCGCTCGATTTCTGGCTGGCGCGCGGCGCCGTTCTGGTCATCGTGTGCCTGCAATTGCTGGTGATCAACCAGCTTTCCTTCGGTCCTCGCTGGCTAGCCCCGGCCGTCGAGCTGATATTGCTGATCCCGCTGTCGATCGCCACGGCATGGACGCAGGCCGGTATCCGCAATGCGGTGGCCGATCACCACTGGCAGGCGGTCAATCGCTTTCGCATCCTGATCCGCCGGACGGCCCTCATCCTGACGGCCGTCATCAGCTTCATGAATTGCGGCGCCTTGTTTCTGCTGGTGCGGGCCTTGATCGAAGGCCACGCCGGCAACGGCACGACCCTGCTGATCGATGCGCTCAACATCTGGGTGACCAACATCATCGTCTTCACCCTGTGGTTCTGGAGCACGGATCGCGGTGGACCGCCGACCTGCGGCCTGGTCGAGCGTGCCCGCTCCGATTTCCTGTTTCCGCAGATGACCTTGAACGATCCGCATCTGCGTGACTGGCTGCCGGGCTTCGTGGACTATCTGTTCCTGGCCTTCACCAATGCCACGGCATTCTCCCCGACGGACACGATGCCGCTGACCCCGAGGGCCAAGCTGTTGATGCTCGCCGAGGCGATGATTTCGCTCCTGACGGTCGCCCTCGTGGCCGCCCGGGCGGTCAACATATTGGCCTGAGATTGCGGGCGGCATTGGAACCTCTTCCTCTCAAATCTCCGGTGAAGGGCCATCATGGCATGATGCCGATGGACCGCCGGGCATCGACGATGTCGGGATGTTCGCCATGACCTTTCAACCCTTGTCCCATGACGAGCACCCAACCATCGTGGCGGCCGAATTCAAGCGCATCAGGAGCAGCCTGACCGACAACGAAGCCCTGCTTCTGGCCTGCCTCACCAATGTGCTCAATGAACTGCCCGCCTGGCTCGATGGCGACTATGTCGTCGGCAGCGCGCTCGATCATGCGCAGGCGGTCATCAACGCCATGCTGGACGGTTCGGGATTGGCGCCGATCTCGGCGCAAACCTATGAACGCGCCGACGCACTGCGGCATGACGAGACATAGCCCCGAACCATGGGGCAGGGGGCGGCTCCGAGGGGCGGTATTGCAAGCCGTTTTGCATCGGCTTCAGTCGTCCGGCTTGTCGCTCGCGGGCAGGTTGAAACGTTCCCAGTCCTTCCTGGGTATGGTTGCACCGGCCTGGAATGCGAACGCTGAGACCCTGGCAAGGTCCGCAGTGAGGTCGCAGCGATATTTCAAGGCGAACCACTGCTTCCGGCTCCGGAAAGCAGCGCCGTCGGCCGTGATGCCGGCATCTCCCACCCTCGTTTCCGCCCGTGCATAGGCGATCGTGAGGTCGGGCTCGAGATCATGGTTCCAGGCCCGCAACTGGGCCATCGCCTCGATGTTGCACAATTGCTCCATGCGCTCGTCACGGCCGAGAAGGGGCAGCATCTTCCGGGCTTGCCGGTTGCGTGGTCCTGCCAAAGCGAGGTCGGACAAGATCTTCCGGGCCTCGATCATCGCCGGTGGCGGTGGCGGTGGCGGTGGCAGGGCTTCGCTCGGCCTGGGAGGGGGCGCTCCTTCCTGCGGAACGCTCTCCGCCGAGGGGGCCTGCGCCTGCGGTCTGGCCGGCAGCGCAGGAGGCTGCGGCGCTGGCGCCGCCGGCTTTGGTATTTCCGCGACGAATTCGACCTCGATGCTGTTTTCTGGAGGCTGTTCCAGCGGAGCGGGCCGAGGAAGCAGGAACAGCAGGGCAAGGGCGATGGCATGCAGCAGCAGCGCCGCCGGCAGACCGAAGGATATGGTACGATTCTGCGAGAGCGTGGCGGCAGGCATCGCTCAGGGAGCGGCCGTGGCGATCTGCTGCATCAGCACCATGAAATCCTTCATATGGATGCCGGCCGGATTCTGCGCCGGATCGACGGTCTGCACCATGACGAGGCGTTTTGTCGGAATATAGGCAAGGAATTGCCCGCCATAGCCTGCTGCCATGGCCGCGCCTTCGCCCCAGTTCTCGGAAGGCAGGGACCACCATAGATAGCCGTAGGCACTCTTGCGCTTGGGCACGGGAGAATAGGCGGCGGTGGACCGGCGAACCCAGTCGGCGGGGACGATCTGGCGGCCGTTCCAGCGGCCCTGGTTGAGGAAGAGCAGGCCGAAGCGCGCAAGGTCCCTTGCGCTCATGCGGAAGGGATAGGCCGGATGGTGCGACTGGGGCGACAGAACGTAGCGCCCGTCACGGGCCGAAAAGTCCTCCATGCCGATCGGGCGGGCGATGCGCTTGTCGAAACTCGTGAAGATGTCTTCGCCACCCGCTTGGCGATAGATCGTACCGAGGACGTTGAAGTCCCAATTGTTGTAGAACCAGAACGTACCGTGCGGATGGCTTCCGCGTGCCGGGCGCTTATTGCGGATGTCCGCGGTCTCATAGGCGGCAGGATGGTAGACACCGGATCGGGCCATCAAGAGGTCGCGGATATCAGCCTGCTTTTCGGCGGCGGTCAGGGCTGGCGAGGTATCGTCGATACCGAGCTTTTCCAGGCTGTCGCCAAGCGAGATCTTGCCCTCACCGACGGCAATGCCGTAGAGCGCGCTGAGGAGGCTTTTGCGCACCGAGGCGACGTTGACGCGCCGGCTGAGGTCGCCGGCGCTGGCGATGATATGGTCGTCCCGGATCACGGCCAGGGCAGTCGGGTGGTGGGTCGCAGCAAAGGCGGTGACAGCCTTGGCGATTTCGTCGGTCCAGCCGTTTTCGGCCGGGGCGGTCTGCCAATGTCGGCCGGGTTCGGCCCGTGCCGGGGAGGACGGGCCGATGATGCAGGCGATGAGGAGTGCGAGGATGGGGAGCCGCCTCATCGCTCCGCGTCCGGTCTATTCGACGGTTACTGCGATGAAATCCTCGTAGATCTCGACATTGATCAGCGGCGATCCGTTGATGACGGCCTCCGCCGCAGAGGCACTGATGCGGCCGCGATTGAGCATGCTCTCCAGCCGCGCGCGGTTTTCCTTGCTGGAGAAGAAGCGGTCGGGTTCGTCTTCCCTGTCGCGATGATAGCCCAGATAGAAATTGGCGCGGTCCTGCCGGATGATCGCGGCGACGGAGGTCAATCTTTCGCCATTCGTGTTGAAATGATCGGCGCTGGAGAGGCGGGCCGTATAGGTTTCGAGCGGTGCTGCACTGGCAAAGCTCAACGAGGCCGCCAGAAATGCAGCGGAGAGAAAAAGGGTTTTCATCAATGAAGACTCACATGGGCCGAGTTTGCTCAAGCTAGTCACCCGCCATGCTACTGTCGAGTTGCCCAGGATACAGGGACAGGGCAATCGGGTGAAAAGGTTGGGGTCATCCCGGATCTGCACCGCAGCACGCAATGATGCGGTGAAGATCCGGGACCGTGAGCCGACTTTGATGCATCATCGAGATGGTCCCGTGTCTGCGACGCAGCATTTCGTGCTGCATCACGCACGGGATGACGCTATTTTTCGTTCACCCGATTGCCCCGGATACAGGCAAGCGGATCCTGTCTTGGAATTGACATGCGGCGATCTTTCGACTAAGCGAACGCCACACGCGGGGCCTTCGGGTCCCGCGTGATGTTTTACGCTCCCGTGACGGCCGGTTCTCCGGCTGTCTGTCGCCCGGGTTCCGGGAGAGGAGGGCGCGTTCCTCATAAACTTCGCAAACCATAGAGGACGCGAATGTCGAAGCGCCATAACGCTAAGTACAAGATCGATCGCCGCCTTGGCGAGAATATCTGGGGTCGCCCGAAGAGCCCCGTCAATCGCCGCGAGTACGGTCCGGGCCAGCACGGCCAGCGCCGCAAGGGCAAGATGTCCGACTTCGGCACCCAGCTCCGCGCCAAGCAGAAGCTGAAGGGCTATTACGGCTCGATCTCGGAAAAGCAGTTCCGCAAGATCTATGAAGAAGCTCGCCGCCTGAAGGGCGACAGCTCCGCCAACCTCATCGGCCTGCTCGAGCAGCGCCTGGATGCGGTGGTGTATCGCTCCAAGTTCGTGCCGACCGTGTTCGCTGCTCGCCAGTTCGTCAGCCACGGCCACGTCAAGGTCAACGGCCGCCGCGTCAACATCCCCTCCTACAAGGTCAGGCCGGGCGATGTCGTCGAGGTCAAGGAAGCCTCCAAGCAGCTCGTGCTGGTGCTCGAGGCCGTTGCTTCAGGCGAGCGCGACGTTCCCGACTACATCGAAGTCGATCATTCCAAGCTGACCGCCAAGTATGTCCGCGTTCCCACGCTGCAGGACGTGCCTTATCCGGTCCAGATGGAACCGAACCTGGTCGTCGAATTCTATTCGCGCTAAGCGAATACGAGTTGAAAGACTACATGAGGGCCGCCATTTTGGCGGCCCTTTTTCTTGGCCGGTCTGACTGCGCACTCTGGAAGGTCCGCAAATCGGGATGGCCGTATTGCAAAAAGATCATGCGACACGCCGGCTCAGTCGCTTATGGTCGGATCTGACGAGCCGGCGAAACAAGCAAGAACAGCGGCAGGGGCTGCACATAACCAATAAGTAAGAGGTTGGGGCGGTCTTTCGCGATCGCCGCAAAATGTCGGGAGGTGACCGGCCTGCAGCCGGTCGATGCTAAGAGGTCTGTATGGTTTACACGCTTTGGGGCGAACCGGATTCCGGCTCTTTCATGGTCGAGGCCGCTTTGGCCGAGGCGGGGCAGGACGTTCACCTGATCGATATCGATCTGACCAAGGACGAGCAGCACAACGCTCAATATCTTGCGATCAATCCATTGGGTAAGATCCCGGCGCTGCGCTTCAACGACGGAACCACGATCGTACAGTCGGCTGCCATTCTGCTGGCTTTGAGCGAAGAACATCCCGAAGCGCGATTGATGCCGGCTCTTGATGCCCCGGACCGCCGCCATGCCCTGCGCTGGCTGATCCATGTGGCGGCCGAGATCTATCCTCTCATCGAACTCTACGACTATCCCTTGCGATTTGCTCCGCCCGAGACGCATGAGACCGCAATGCGTTCGCGTGTGCGCCAGCGCATCCGCGAACGCTGGCAATTGGTGGAGCAGGCGGCCAGCGCCGAAGGCAGCTTCCTGTTGTCGGGCTTTTCGGCCATCGATCTCGCCATCGCCGCCATCAGCAATTGGGCGATCGGCAATGAATGGCGCGCCAGGGAATGCCCGAAGCTGACCCGCATCGCCGAGACCGTGGCGCAGCGGCCTGTCATCGCGCCGATCTGGCGCCGGCATTTCGGCGAGCAGGAGAACTGAGCGGGGCGGCTCGCTCAGCCCTTCCGCCCCGGAGCGGTAAAGGCTGCGATATCAGCCTCGTCGTGGCCCGCCTCGCGCAGAAGGCGTCCGGCAAGCTCCGCGGCGGGGGCCCGCAGGGCCTCGTCCGAGCGGATCAGATGAAAAGCCACGTGGTAATCGATCGTTCGGTCTGAAACCGGCACCAGGCGTCCGTCCGCCAGGGCGGCGCTGGAAAGAGGCGGGCGCGCCAGCGCGATGCCCAGCCCCTGGCAGCAGGCATCGATGACCAGATTATAGTCCTCGAAGCGGCGGTCCTGGCCACGCGGCACATAATCCACGCCTTCCGGCGACAGCCAGCGCCGCCATCCCTCGATATTGGAATCGTGCAGGATCGGCAGTTCGAGCAGAGCCTGCGCGTCCTTGCCGTGCCGCAGGCGTTCGGCGAGGGCCGGGGAGGCGATCGGAAAGGCCTCCTCCCGCCAGAGCTGCACGCCACGCACGCCGGCCCAAGGTCCCTTGCCGCAGCGTATCGCCAGATCGCTGCCTTCGCCGAGATCCGCCAAGCGATGTTCGAGGACCAGTTCAAGATGGATGTCGCTGCCTTCCAAACGGGCAAGGCGGGGAAACAGCCAGAGCGAGGCGACCGAGGGCGTCACCGACAGGCGTACCACCGCCTTGGCGCGGCGGGGCGACCAGCGCTCGCCACTATTGCCGAGCAGTGCCAGGGCCTCCTCTGTCCGGGCGAAGAAGCGCATGCCCTCCGGCGTCAGGTTGACACCGCGGGCCTTGCGTTCGAACAGGCGTACGCCCATCCAGCGCTCCAGGCGCGACACCTGACGGGAGACCGCGCCATGGGTGACGCCGCTCTCCTCAGCCGCAGCCGAGAAGGAGCCGAGGCGTGCCGCGCGCGCGAAGGTTTCGAGCGTGTCGAGCGGCGGAAGGCTGGGCGAGCTGTGAACCATGGACACACAAGATCATTGATTGAGGTGCTTTTCAAGCACGGCAAACGGAGATAGGTCACGGAGGTCACTGAGAGTCGGGAGACGATAATGAGCAGCGTGGCCTGTGAAGCCGAGGCAACCAAAAAGAAGAGCGGATTCGACGCGGTCGCCTTCGGCGCCATTCTGGTGACCATTCTCTCCTGGGCCTCGTCCTTCGCGCTGATCCGCGTCTGCCTGACGGCCCTGACGCCGATGGAGCTTGCCGCAGCGCGCTATGTCGCGGCGGGGGCCATCGGTCTGGCCTATCTGGTGGCTGTGCGTCCGCCCATGCCGCTGCCGCGGGACTTCCTGCGCCTAGCCATTGCTGCCGTGTTGTTCATTGCCGTCTATGCCGTGCTGCTCAACACCGGCGAGCAGACCGTGCCGGCCGGCCCTGCCAGCTTCATCATCAACACCATGCCGGTGCTCACCGCCCTGATTGCGATCTTCGCGCTCGGCGAGCGTTTCGGGCGCTGGGGCTGGGTGGGTACCGCCACCTCTTTCGCCGGCGTCGCGCTGATCGCCGTGGCGACGGATACGGGCTTCAAGCTCGATCCCAATGCGCTGATGATCTTCGGGGCTGCGGTGTGCGCCGCCATTGCCAGCGTGCTGCAGAAGCCGCTGCTCGGGCGGTTCCCGGCCCTGGCGATCACGGCCTGGATCCTGTTCATCGGCGCCTTGCCGTTGCTGCCGGCGGTGCCCACCACGCTCCGCGCCATGGCGGTCGCCCCGGCCGAGGTCAACTGGGCGGTCGCCTATCTCGTGATCTTTCCCACCGCCATCGGCTATGTCACCTGGGCCATCGCCCTCAAGCGGCTTTCGGCGGCGCGGGCTTCCAACTTCCTTTATGGCGTGCCGCCCACGGCCACGCTGATCGGCTTCCTCTGGCTCGGCGAGGTGCCGACGCCCGTCGGCATGCTGGGCGGCGCGCTGGCGATCCTCGGCGTGGTGATCGTCAACGTAATGAAGGGCCGGTAACATAGGGGCTGGTCTGGAGACCAGCCCCTATCTCGCCTCATGTCGGGCGGGGCGTGCCGATCTCGTAACAGTGCAGATTGCGTTCGCCGATGCCGAGTGCGGGCCAGCTCGCCCGCCACTCTGCGATGTGCCGCGAGGCGAAATGGCGGTCAAGGGCAACTGCATCACGCCAGATCTCCTTCACATGGATGAGACCGGCATCGAGCACGTCCTCGGCGTAGGAATATTCCTCGCAGCCCTCCTCGGCACGGCTGCTCTCCACCATGCGTTTCATGGCTGGGCGCGCCGCGGCCAGGTTGGCGGCCGGCAGGCGCACGGTTCCGACGATCAGCAATTTGCTCATGGGTCTCTCCCGATCTGGCCCTGCCCAAAGAAAAAGCCAGGCTTTGAAAGCCTGGCTTGGTATCGCGGCAAGCTTGCTGTTGCGGCGGCGATCAGGCCTTGGCCGGCGCCTTTACCGAAATGTTCTTTTCCTGCAGGAAGGTTACCAGCTCACCCGACTGGAACATTTCGCGGGCGATGTCGCAGCCGCCGACGAACTCGCCCTTGACGTAGAGCTGCGGCACGGTCGGCCAGTTCGAAAAGTCCTTGATGCCGCTGCGCAGATCGGGATTCTGCAGCACGTCATGGTCCTTGTAGTCGACTCCGAGATAATCGAGAATCTGCACGACTTGCCCGGAGAACCCGCACATCGGGAACGCCTTGTTGCCCTTCATGAAGAGCACGACGTCATTGGACTTGATCTCGTTTTCGATGAAGGTGGCGATGTCGCTCATGGCTCAATCTCGATCTTGGTAATGCTGGATCTGACGCGGATAATGCCAAGTATGTAAGCACACTCGCGCCCAATGTCAGGGCTCAACCTAACATAATTTATCGATCAGGGGGCACTCGTGGAGAGCGCAAGCGCGTGCAGCACGCCGCCCATCTTGCCCTTGAGCGCCGCATAGACCATCTGGTGCTGCTGCACGCGGGATTTGCCCCGGAACGCTTCGGAAATCACCGTCGCGGCGTAGTGATCGCCATCCCCAGCGAGATCGCGAATTTCGATCTTCGCATCGGGGAAGCTTTCCTTGATCATCGCTTCAATGTCGGCGGCCGGCATCGGCATTGGAATTGGGTCCTCTTCAGGCGACTTGTCAGGCAGCTTGGCGCGCTGAGCCCATCAAGGTCGGCAGGAACGATTCGTGACGCTCGCTCAGCGCCGAAACCAGGATGGGCCGGCCTTCGGGCAGGATCAAGGCATTGCCGCCGGTTGTGCCCAGCGTGGTGACCGGCACGCCGGCTTCGGTTGCGGCCTTGGCGAAGGCCTCGGCCTTGTCGGCGGCCAGGGCGACGACGTAGCGGGCTTGATCTTCGCCATACCAGAAGGCATGCGGTTCGCCGCCCTGCGGCGCCTGTGACAGGTCGGCACCGATGCCACGCCCCAAGGCCATTTCCGCGACGGCGACGGCGAGGCCGCCATCGGAGACGTCGTGACAGGTCTTGAGATTTCCGGCGCGGATCTGGCCGCGGATGAAGTCGCCATGGCGCTTCTCGACGGTGAGGTCGACCGGCGGCGGTGCACCTTCCTCACGCTTCAGGATCTCGGCGAGCCAGATGGACTGGCCGAGCCAGGTGCCGGGGCCGCCGACCAGCATGACGGTCTCGCCCTCGGCCTTGAAGGCGATCGAAGCCGTCACGGCCACGTCGTCGACGAGACCGACGCCGCCGATGGTCGGGGTCGGCAGGATGCCGCGGCCGTTGGTCTCGTTGTAGAGCGAGACATTGCCGGAGACGATGGGGAAATCGAGGGCGCGGCAGGCCTGCCCGATACCGTCGAGGCAGCCGACGAACTGGCCCATGATGTCGGGGCGCTCGGGATTGCCGAAATTGAGGTTGTCGGTCACGGCGAGCGGCAGGCCGCCCACGGCGGAAATGTTGCGCCAGGCCTCGGCGACGGCCTGCTTGCCGCCTTCGACGGGATCGGCCTCGCAATAGCGCGGGGTCACGTCCGACGTCATTGCCAGTCCCTTGGGGCCGTCGAGCACGCGCACGACCGCAGCATCGCCGCCAGGCGTCTGGATCGAATTGCCGAGGATCAGCGTGTCATATTGCTCGTAGACCCAGCGCTTGGACGCCAGTTCCGGCGAGCCGATCAGGCTGAGCAGTGCCTCGCCCGTCGACAGATTGGTCTTGAGCGAGCCGGCTTCGAGCACGGGCTGCTTGGGCGAGGGGACATGGGGGCGATCATAGAGCGGCGCCTCGTCGCCCAGTTCCTTGATCGGCAGGTCCGCCTTCAGATCGCCATTGTGGAAGATGCGGAAGCGCAGGTCGTCCGTGGTCTTGCCGACCACGGCGAAGTCGAGGCCCCATTTGCGGAAGATCGCCTCGGCCTCGGCTTCCTTGCCGGGCTTGAGCACCATGAGCATGCGCTCCTGGCTTTCAGACAGCATCATCTCATAGGCGGTCATGCCGGCCTCGCGCACCGGCACCTTGTCGAGGTGGAGCTCGATGCCGAGATCGCCCTTGGCGCCCATCTCCACGGCCGAGCAGGTGAGGCCGGCCGCGCCCATGTCCTGGATGGCGATGATGGCGTCGGTCGCCATCAGTTCCAGGCAGGCTTCGAGCAGGAGCTTCTCGGCGAAGGGGTCGCCGACCTGCACGGTGGGGCGCTTCTCCTCGGATTTGTCGTCGAACTCGGCCGAAGCCATGGTGGCGCCGTGGATGCCGTCGCGGCCGGTCTTGGAGCCGAGATAGACGATGGGATTCCCCACGCCGGTAGCCTTGGCGTAGAAGATCTTGTCCTGCTCGGCGAGGCCGAGGGCGAAGGCGTTGACCAGGATGTTGCCGTCATAGCGGGTGTGGAAGCGCACCTGGCCGCCCACCGTCGGCACACCGAAGGAATTGCCGTAACCGCCGACGCCGGCGACCACGCCGGAGACGAGGTGCTGGGTCTTGGGATGATCGGGCGCACCGAAGGAGAGCGCATTCATGCAGGCGATCGGGCGCGCGCCCATGGTAAAAACGTCGCGCAGGATGCCGCCCACGCCCGTCGTCGCACCCTGATAGGGCTCGATATAGGAGGGGTGGTTGTGGCTCTCCATCTTGAAGACGGCGGCGAGGCCATCCCCGATGTCGATCACGCCGGCATTCTCGCCCGGGCCCTGGATCACGCATTTGCCGGTGACGGGCAGCT
Source organism: Labrys sp. E2SS-1L (assembly GCF_057073705.1). Classification (NCBI taxonomy): domain Bacteria; kingdom Pseudomonadati; phylum Pseudomonadota; class Alphaproteobacteria; order Hyphomicrobiales; family Xanthobacteraceae; genus Labrys; species Labrys sp. E2SS-1L. The sequence goes on from NZ_CP172712.1 coordinate 3,144,231, forward strand.
TCTTCAGATGGAGGCGCGAGGACTTGTAGGAGCAATGCTCGTTCCACATCGCCGAGAAGATGCCGAGCTCGGTGAAGGTCGGCTCGCGTCCGATCAACTCCAGGATCCGCTGATACTCATCCGGCTTCAGCCCGTGCTGGGCGATGAGTTCGGCTGTGATGGCGGGTTCCGAGTGGGCGGACATGCCGGGTCGATCTCCTGTCAAGGCAGCGCTTCGGCAGGGGGAACGGCGGACGGCCCATGGCTCCGGCCGGCAAGCCCCAGCACAGCGCTCCAGCGCTTCTGTTCACGGCAGGCGATAGGGGTATCCGAGCCGAATGTAAACCATTGATCGCGTATACGGGCCGCGAACCGCATTGACACCGCAACTTTGTTGGCCTTCCTGTGGGCGGACACTCGTTTCCAGTCTCGGAGTATCGGCGATGCGGACGTTTTTCGTGGAGATCAAATGCCAGCTCGGCCGCACCTATGAGGTCGCCAGCGCACTGGCCGAAGCCGAAATCGCCTCGGAGATCTATTCGATCGCCGGCGACTTCGACGTGCTCGCCAAATTCTACGTCAATGACGATGTCGATATCGGCCATTTCGTCGGTGAGAAGGTGCAGTCCATCCCCGGTATCGCCAATACGCGCACGGTCCTGACCTATCGCGCCTTCTGAGGGGCTGAAACCCTCAAATGCAAAATGGCGGCTTCGAGCCGCCATTTTTCGATGTGCCGAATGAAGCTTGAGAGCCGTCGGTCAGCTCTGACCCATGGCTTCCGGCAGTGTGGCCCACTGCGTGACGCGATTGCCGTCAGCGCAACGTTCGGCCGCCTTGCTGCCGGAGATCACGTCGCCCGTATGCGAGCCATTGGTGACGATCAGGAAGACCTGCTGGCCGCTGCCGGAGTCGGCGCTGACGCAAGCGGCATATTGGTCGGGATGGACTTTTGCCGCGGCCGGCGTGCGCCAGCCGTTGGAGATGCGCGCATCGGTGATGCGGCCGGGAACGAGTTGGGTCAGCTTGTGGGCCAGGGTTGCCCGGCCGGCCTGCGGCACGGGGAACTGCTGGGTGCCGTCCGCCGTGACGACCGGCTGCTGGTTGGAAACGTCTGGCCGGCCGGCTTCGCCGGAACGCGGACCGCAGGCGGCCAGCACCAGCGAAAGCGCAACGGCCCCGGACAAGCCCCAAGCAAGACGCTGACGGGAAGAATGATGGTTCATATGCCTGCTCCAGTGCACCGAAATCAGAATCGCACCACCCTGGCGGGCTGGCAACCCGCTGTGTGCCTGCGCACCACCTGAAATGAATCACCGGCGCAGGATGTGCCAAAACGCACACGCAATAGCAGATTCATGCAGAACTTCTGCGACAACGTTAACGGCCCGGCAAAGCGGGATAGAATCTTGCGTGCGAGCACACTTGGCATGGCTGGAACGCGCCTGGAGCATGCGGGGCGTCGGAATGACCAAGCTGTCGACGTGGTAGCGCCGGACAATGGCCCCATTCACCCGATATAGAACCGGCATCCCAGGGGCGACTGGTTCGGACGACGGGCCTTTTGGAGATCACCACGCACGGAATGGCAGTCTGCCCCGGACGCTTGCGGCCGATGCCCGTCCGCTATCTGTCGGTAGCCGCCCTTTTCGAACTTGAGGAGATTTCGATGAGCAAGGTCAGAATCGTGGATGGCAACGGCGTCTGGCATTTCGTCAGCCAGGGTTGTGCCCTCGATATCGGCGTGAATCCCGGCGAGGGCTATCATGTCTATCACCGGGAGGACGGGCACTGTTTGCCGGTGGCCCACAAGGTCAAGCACCTCTTGGGCAAGCAGGTGGTCGTTGCGCCACGCACAGAGGGGCAGATCAGCGAAGAGGAATTGCTCGAAGCCCTGGAAGCCGCCGCCTGAGGCGGCTCTTTCATGCAATGGTCACGCTTGAGGCAGACTATGGCCAGATTTCGCGAGAAGAATGCGCCTCGGCAAAGCTCCTGACGCCAGGACGTGGACGCCGGGCCGGTCATGGGGCCGCCCGAGTGTTTGCCGCGTTTCGAACCGCCTGCGGGGCGGGAGGCGATCAATGCCGACGGTGAGCAGGACAGCCGTGACGTCACTCCGTCGACAGACAAGCCACTCAACCCGAAAGGACGACGCCATGAAGCTGACATCGGTGCGAATCGAACGCGCTCTGACCCAGATGGATGGCCGGGTCATTCCCGAATCCAATCCGATCGTGCAGGAACTCATCTCTATCTTCGGGGACCATACCTTCTTCGTTTCCAATGCGGGGCTCAGCACGGTGGAACCGGTAGAGGCCGGAGATACCGATCTCGACAAGGTCCGTATCGTCAGATTGGCCAGGTGGGCCGATGAGAGCAAGGCCAGCCTGGTGCCCCACCCGCCGATCAACACCGAAACGATGGTGACCCTCAGCGCAGCTGCCTGAGCCACTCTACGGTCATGGCGGCGCAACAGGGTCGCCATGACCGCCCTGGAGCAAAACGCGTTCATGACTGAACGCTTGTTTGTTCCAACTCTTTGCTTCAGCGCGTCTTTGCGAGTCCAAGTGACTTCGTCAAATCGTGACTTCGTCAAATCGCAAAACGCTATAGTCTGACCTCAGTCCTGCCTTCCGAGATCCGATCCGCCTTCGCAGCAATCCCAAAGGATACAGGCCGGCGACCCGGCATCCGGCGGTGACGACGATCGGCTGAAGCGATGCGGACCGTTACCCGCCCAGATATTCGATTTCTGCCCGCAAGGCGTCGTGGTCGAGACCTTGGCCGAGCAGCACGGCAGCGAGAAGTCGTGCCTTGTGGCCGCTGAGGTCCCCGGCGAAGATGGCGCCGGCGCGCTGGAGATCGGTGGCGCCGCCATTGCCATAGACGGGCAGCACACGCCCGCGCGGGCAGCGCGAGCAGATGATCACCGGAATGCCGCGCTTGATGACGTCAGCCACCGCCTTGGTCACGGATGGCGGCGTGTTGCCACGTCCGAATCCTTCGAGCACGATGGCCTTGCTGCCGTGATCGGCGGCATAGTTGAGATAGCCGCCATCCATGCCCATGGCGAGGCGGATCAGCGTGACATTGGGTTCGATGGCGCTGGGAGCATAGGCGCGCCGCAGCGCCGGGCGGCGATGCAGGCAGATGGCGCCCGCGTCGATCTCGCCGAGCTTGCCATGTTCCCAGGACATGAAGGTATCTGTGCGCGAAGTATGCGTCTTGGCGACGTCGCGGGCGGCGTGGAATTCCTGCTCGAAACAGATCATCGCGCCGAGGCCGCGCGCAGCGGGAGCTGCGGCGAGGCGGATGGAATCGGCGATGTTGCGCGGGCCGTCGGCATCGGGCTCGTCGGCCGCGCGCTGGGCGCCGGTGAAGACCACCGGCTTGTCCGAGGCCAGCAGGAGGTCGGCGAGATAGGCGCTCTCTTCCATGGTGTCGGTGCCGTGGGTGACGACGACACCCTCGCAATCCTCCAGCGCCAGAAGCTCGTTGATGCGGGTGGCCAGGGCGAAGGCCATGGGCAGGTCGATGGCGAAACTGTTGAGGTTGCAGAACTCCTCGACCTCGATGTCGATCCCGGGCAGGGGGTCGTGCAGCATGGCGCGCAGCGCCTGTCCGTCGAGGCCGGCAACCACGTCGCCGGTGCTTTCGTCACGCCGGGAGGCGATCGTGCCGCCCGTGGTGATCAGATGAACCTTGCGCGTCATTGGGTCTTCAATCCTGGGGTCTTCAATCCTGCGTCGTCGTCGACGATCAGGCCGAGGCCATGGCGTTGACGACACTGGTGAACAGCCCGCGGCCGTCCGTGCCGCCGGCCAGGGGATCGATCAGGTTTTCGGGATGCGGCATCATACCGAGAACGCGCCGATTGGCCGAATAGATCCCCGCGATATTGTTGAGCGAGCCGTTGGGATTGGTGGCGGCGCTGACCTTGCCGGCGGCATCGCAATAGCGGAACGCTACCAGGCCGTCGCCTTCGATCTGCGTGAGGGTCTCGGAGCTGCAGAAATAATTGCCCTCGCCATGGGCGACGCAGACGTCGATGGCCTGGCCCTGGCGATAGGTGTTGGCATAGGCCGTATCGGTGCGCTCGACCCTGAGATGGACTCGCTTGCAGATGAATTTGAGATCGGCATTGCGCATCAGGACGCCTGGCAGCAGGCCGCCATCCGTGATGATCTGGAAGCCGTTGCAGATGCCGAGGACGAGGCCGCCGCGTGCGGCATGGTGGCGGATGGCATCCATGATGGCGGCGCGGGCGGCGATGGCGCCGCAGCGCAGATAGTCGCCATAGGAGAAGCCGCCCGGAAGCACGACCAGATCGGTGCCTGCCGGCAGCTCCGTGTCGGCATGCCAGATCATGTCGACATGCGCGCCGGCCTGCTTGAGGGCCTTGGCGACGTCCCCTTCACGGTTGGAGCCGGGAAAAATGACGACAGCTGCTTTCATCGGATCCTGCTTTTCGGTTGCGGCAAGGGGCCTCGGAGGCTTTGGGCGTCCAGCCTTCCGCCATGCGTGCGCATATGGTTCCAGAGGGGCAGCGGGGTCAAGCAAAGAGTGGGCGCCAGGCTCCTAAACTGGGGCAATTACCGCGAACGTGCAGGCTTTGCGATGGTTTCGTCCGTCGTCGAGGAAGGGGAGGACTTACGCTCGGCAAATTCGGCCAGAACCCAGTCTTTCAGCACCGCCACCGCCGGCCGGCTCTCCGCGCCTTCCGGATAGACGAAGCTGAATTTGAGGCCCTCCATGATCGGGCCGAAAGGCTGTATCAGCACGCCCGATGCAAGTTCGTCGGCAACCAGGGACAGGCTCAGCAAAGCAACGCCCTGGCCGGCGATGGCCGCCTGGATGGCGCTGCTTTCGTCATTGAAGCTGATGCCGCTGTCGGGATCGAGATGGTCGATGCCGGCGCGCCGGGCCCAGGAACGCCAGTTCGGCACGTCCACCGTGGAGGCGATCGGGCCCCAGTCGAAATGCAGCAGCGTCGCGCCGGGAAGATCGGCCGGCTCACGCAGGCCCAGGCGGTGGCTGCAGACCGGTGCGAATCTGTCTGTCAGCAGGGGCAGGGCGGTCATGCCGGCATAATGTCCGAGGCCGTAGCGGATGGCGGCGTCGGCATCGCCGGCATTGAGGTCCACCGTGTCGTCGGAGGCGTGCAGGCGCAGGTCCCACCCCGGATGCAGGCTGCGCAGCGTGCCGACCCGCGGCACCAGCAGCTTGGCGGTGAAGGCGACGGTCGCCGACAGGGTCGCGATGCGCCGGCGCGGGCGTTTCCTGACCGCTTCGACGGCCTCGGCCATGGTGTCCAGGGCAGCGCGAAGGGCTGGGTACAGGCTGCGGCCCTCGACAGTCAGCTGGACCTTACGCGTCTGGCGCTCGAACAGCGATACGTCGAGATAGGCCTCCAGCTGGCGGATCTGGTGGCTGACGGCGGTCGCGGTGACGCCGAGCTCGGCGGCAGCCTTCTTGAAGCTCTCCTGTCGTGCGGCGGCCTCGAAGGTGCGCAGCGAGGCCAGGGGCGGCAAGCGGCGCATCATCGGCTCCGATCCGGGCTGGCATCCTGTCGCAGCCGCGCCGTCATGCCGCCTCGGACCAATAGTCCGACAGTGCCCGTTCCCTGTGTTCGTATGCCTGAATCAAATTCATCCATCACTTGAGAACTTCGAATTTGTTGAATTGAAAGTCAATCACTTAATACGACGAGGAACGCTCATGGTTCCCATGAGATGAATTCAGTTTTGCAAAGGATAGCCATCATGGCTTGGCTGTATCTGGCCGCTGCGGCGGTCTTCGAAGTGATTTTTGCGTTGAGCATGAAATATGCGGAGGGCTTCACCCGCCCGCTGCCGACAGCGATAACGCTCATCGCGGTGATCGGTGGCGTCGGCCTGCTGACCCTGGCGCTCAAGAGCCTGCCGGTCAGTGTCGCCTATCCGATCTGGACGGCGGTCGGTACGCTCGGAACCGTGGTCTTCGGCTACATCTTCCTGCGCGAACCGCTCACGGCCATGAAGATCGTCAGCGCCATCGCCATCGTTGCCGGTGTCGCCGGCCTCAAGGCGTCGACGGTGTAAATTCCGGGACCTGAACTGATTACCGGCAATCTCAGTCCTTCAGCTCGATCTTTTCGACAAGACGATCGAACAGCACCAGGTCGGCCGGCATCAGCCGGTCGGCCTTCATCCTTATTTCCAGCGTGCCGTTGCCGAGCCGCAGCAAGGCAATGGCGGCGGCCGTCTTGGCGAGGGCCCTATCCTCGATATCGTACAAGCCGCGATAACCCGTCATGTCGCCAGACCCGACCGGTTCGACCGGCTGGCGGGGACGTATGCGCGAGCCGGGGGTGAGGCTCTGGATCCTGAGGTCGATCATGGCCCCGGTCACGGCACCGGGGCCGAATGCGCCAAAACCAGGGCTTGTCAGGCTGCGTTCATCGGACAGGAAGGTTGCCACCGCATGGGGTGGGCAGGTCGGGGCGGCGCAACGCAGGACGAGCAGGGTGGGCGGCGCGGACGCTTCCCTGACCCAGACGCTGTCGTCATAGCGCAGGCTGAAACCGCCGGTCTCGACAAGCTCTTCCGCGTGGCAGGCACCGCTGGCTCCAGCCACGCACAGCACGGCTGCAAGCAGCCGGACCAGCATCAGGCGATATCGATGCTGTAGTTTTCGATCACCGTGTTGGCGAGGAGCTTGTCGCATGCGGCCTTCAGCGTTTCGCGTGCGGTCTCGGCATCGGCTTGGCCGAGCTCGATGTCGAACACCTTGCCCTGGCGCACGCCGTCGACATCCTTGATGCCGAGCGAAGCGAGAGCACCCTCGATCGCCTTGCCCTGGGGGTCGAGGACGCCGTTCTTGAGCGTAACGATCACACGGGCCTTCATGCAACACCTGCCTTCCAACGATGAGAAATCCTTGGCTTGCGCTTAAAGCAGTCCGGCCGATGGTTCAATCATTGCCTTGCCGAGCGGGCCGGGAAAATGTCTCGAACACGCTGAGGAAGCGAAACGGCACGGCCTCGGTCAGCCAGACGCCGTTGTCGCTGCGGTAGAATGGCAGCCCTGCCGCCTGCATCGCCGCGGCATCGACCTGCAGGATGAGCCAGGGGCCGGCGCGCCGCATGGCGACCTTTCGGGCGGTATCGGGATCATCGGAGAGATGCACGTGCCGGCGCGAGCGCTTTTCGAGGCCGGAAGAAAAAATGCCGGCCTGGTTGGAGGCTGCGGTGCCGTGCCACAATTCGGCAGGCGGCATGGTGGCGGAGAGACCGAGGTCGACAGCGACGCTGTGGCCCTGATTGGCGCGAATGCGCGTGCCGGCGATGATGAAGCGCTGTTTGTCGCTCTCCCTGACGACCCGTTCGATATCCTGCCGGCCCGCGCTCATTTGTTCGGCCGCGGCCCTGGCGAGATCGTCGATCTCGACCCAACCCTGCGCGTCGAGCACCAGCCCAGCCGTCTCGGGGGCATGGCGGAGTACGAGGCTCATGAATTTGCTGAGTTTCTTGTCATCCATAGGTGATGTCCGAGGGTGATATCCGATACCGTTGGTCACCGTCGCGCATCCCGCCGAAAAGCTACATTCTCTTTTCGGCTTGGTGCTTCGGGCGCTATTGCGTCGCCTCGTCGATGAGCTTTCTGGCGATGCGCGGTTCGCCGGCAATGACGACGATGAAGCTGGTCTCATCCGCCTTGCGCTGGCCGACGGCGTAGGCGTTGATGTGATGGGCTTTCTTGCCACCCGTCATCGCGAGCTGAATTCCCTGCCAGCCGCCGGAGCCGAAACTGTCGACGCTCACCGTGGGCGGCGGCATCTTGGACTTGGGATCGGACTTGGCCAGCAAGGCCGCAAGCCGCTTCGGCTCAGCCAGGGAACGCTCGATCGCCAGAGCGTCGGGGCCGGTCACGGTGAAGCGCTCGATGGCCGCGTCATAGCCACAGCGCATCTTGGTGCAGAGTTGCAGCCCGTCGACACGGATATTCTCGCGCGAGACGAAGGCCCGCATCGGCAGCACCACCCAGGAACCGGAATCGGGCAGCGACACGGCCGGATCGCCAGTCCACATGTCGAACAGGCTGCAGCCGGCGAGGGCGACGAGGCCCACGCCAGCAAAAAGGGCTCGAACGCCGTGACGCGCGAGCCCCTTACGCAATGTTACACTGAACGCGCTCACTGAACCAGCTTGGGCCCCTTGACGACGACATTGTCCATCTCGTTCATGATGCCGAGACGGCGGGCGACTTCGGTATAGGCCTCGACGAGCCCGCCCATGTCGCGGCGGAAACGATCCTTGTCGAGCTTGTCGTTCGACTTGATGTCCCACAGGCGGCAGGAGTCCGGCGAGATCTCGTCCGCCAGGACGATACGCATGATGTCGTTCTCCCACAGGCGGCCGCATTCGATCTTGAAATCGACCAGGCGGATGCCGACGCCCAGGAACAGGCCGGACAGGAAGTCGTTGACACGGATGGCGAGCGCCATGATGTCGTCGAGTTCGGGCGGGCTGGCCCAGCCGAAAGCGGTGATGTGCTCTTCCGATACCATCGGGTCATTGAGCGCATCGTTCTTGTAGTAGAACTCGACGATCGAACGGGGAAGCTGCGTGCCTTCCTCGATGCCCAGGCGCGTGGCGATGGAACCGGCGGCGACGTTGCGGACCACGATCTCGAGCGGAATGATCTCCACCTCGCGGATCAACTGCTCACGCATGTTGAGGCGGCGGATGAAATGGGTGGGCACACCGATATCGTTGAGGTTCTGGAACAGATATTCGGAAATGCGGTTGTTGAGGACGCCCTTGCCGTCGATGACCTCGTGCTTCTTGGCATTGAATGCGGTGGCGTCGTCTTTGAAGTGCTGGATCAGCGTGCCGGGCTCGGGACCCTCATAGAGGACCTTCGCCTTGCCTTCGTAAATGCGGCGGCGGCGGTTCATCGGGATGTACCGTGGTTTGAGAAAATCCGTCAAAGGGCCTGGGCTCCTGGAAATGCGATCCGTGGCCGGCGCAATTGGCGATTCGATTTGCGGGAGCAAACCGGAGACGGGGCCAACTTACCCGATCATGCCTCCGCGCACAACTTCGTGCAGGCGGCGCACCCGATCGGAACCAAGCTTCACGAATCAAGCCAAAGCACATTTGCTAGTGCCCGGCATGAGTGTAGTTTCAACACGCCCGGCATCCAGGGGAGGAGAGGGCGTTACGGCGCATTAATTTGATTTGGGGATTGCGCGCCTATATGCAACAGGCATGGCCGGTCCTTCAAGGAAAACCGGTAGCTGAACAGGATTTAACGGATGACCACCTTCGACAAGCGGGAAGAGGCTTTCGAAAGCAAATTCGCCCATGACGAGGATCTGCGCTTCAAGGCGACCGCTCGCCGGAACAAGCTCCTCGGCCTGTGGGCTGCCGAAAAGCTCGGCCTTTCGGGTGACGAAGCCAACGCCTATGCCAAATCTGTCGTCCTGTCGGACTTCGAGGAAGCCGGTGACCACGACGTGGTGCGCAAGGTTCTCAGCGATTTCGCCGAAGCCAATCTGAGCATGAGCGAGCCGCAGGTCCGCCAGGTCATGACCGAATTGCTCGGCCGCGCCGTCCAGGAAATCCAGAACGGCGTTTGATGCCCGGCGTTTGAAAGAGGGCGTTTGACCGCCCTCGCTCAATCCATCTCTCACGATGCCCCGTCCGTGCGGGGCATCGCAGCAATGTGATCGGAAGTGCCATGACCGCCCCCACGCTGCGCGCGCGCCTGGCCAAAGGCGAAAAAATCTTTGCGGCCTGGATGGGGGCAGCCTATCCGCGCATGGCCGAGGCGCTCGGTCGCGCCGGCTTCGATGCCGTCATCGTCGATCTGCAGCATGGCGAGGCTTCCTTCGGCGAAGCGCGCGATGCCATCAGCGCAGCGCATCTGGCCGGCACACCGACGGGCGTGCGGGTCGGCCTCGACGGTTTCGGCGATGCCGCACGGCTCTATGACGTCGGCGCGGAGTTCGCCATCCTGCCGATGATCAATTCGGTGGCAGATGCCCGCCGTCTCGTCGACACGCTGAAATACCCCCCGGTCGGCGGAAGAAGCTGGGGCGGCACCCGCGCCATTTCCCTGTTCGGTGCCGAGACCGAGGCATATCGCGGCGCCGCGAACGACCAGCTGATCGCGCTGGCCATGATCGAAACGCGACAGGCAGCCGATGCGCTCGAGGAGATCCTCGACGTGCCTGGCCTCGACGGCGTCTTCGTCGGGCCGAGCGACCTGTCGATCAGCCTGAGCAACGGTGCCAGGCTCGATCATCAGCTGCCGGAATCGGTGGAAGTGATCAATCGGGTTCTCGCCGCCGCCAAGGCACGCAACAAGCTGACGGCGATCTATTGCGGCAATGGCGAGGCGGCAGCCCGCAACGCCGAGCTCGGCTTCGATATCATGGGCATCGGCTCGGACTGGGCCTTCCTGACCGCCGGCGCCCAGGCCGCCTTGAAGGCCGCTCGCGGCCATGCGGGCCCTGCCGGCCCGAATTATTGAGTCAGCCGCTGCTGATTCCGGGTGCGCTCCAGCGCTACTGGCTTTCGTGCTTGAGCTTGGAGAGGAAGGAGGCGAGGCGCAGCAGGCCTTCCGGCCAGGGGCCGTGCCCTGACTCCACATTGATATGGCCGGCTTCGCCCGCATCGACGAATTCGCTGTTCCAGGCCTCGGCAAAGGCGGTGGCGCGGTTGATCTCGCAATAGGGATCGTTCCGGCTCGCCACCAGGAGAGACGGGAAGGGCAGGGCCGTCATCGGGATCGGGTTGAAGTCGAGATCATAGCCCGGCAACAGGTCCGGCTTGTCCCAATCGGAAGGCGCCACCAGCATCGCGCCGATGACATGCCCTTTCAGACGCTCGGCCGCAAAGACGGTGGTGATCACGCCGATCGAATGGGCGATGATGATGGCCGGACGACTCGAACTCTGCACCGTCTCGACCAGTCTGTTCACCCAGGCCTCGCGCTCGGGATGATCCCAGTCGTCCTGTTCGACGCGACGGGCCGTCGAGAGCTTGGCTTGCCAGCGTGACTGCCAGTGATCCGGCCCGGAATTGCCGAGGCCCGGCACGATCAGAATGTCGGCATCGGAAATGCGCACGTCGATGTTTCTCCTGCTCGGTTAACAGGCACTTCGGCCACTGGGATCGAGCCCGTCTCGACTCAAGACCATGTGTCTATTCTAGGAGCGAGACGGCGGGCCGAAAACCGGGATGCTCCCGCGGCGCCGCTCGTCCACAACTACAGGGCGAACGTCCGCCCCCGGTTCAGGTTCCCGGGCCGAGGACGCGGTCGAAGATCGTGTCGACATGCTTGAAGTGATAGCCCTCGTCGAACATCGCCTCGAGTGCCGCATCCGACAGTTTGGCCGAGACTTCCGGGTCCGCCTTGAGGAAGGCGAGGAAATCGCCTTCGCCCCGCCAGACCTTCATGGCGTTGCGCTGGACCAGGCGGTAGGAATCCTCGCGGCTGGCACCGGCCTGGGTGAGGGCCAGCAGCACGCGCTGCGAATTGTGCAGGCCGCCGAGGCGATCGAGATTGCGGCGCATGTTTTCGGGATAGATCACCAGCTTGTCGATCACGCCGGCGAGGCGCGCCAGCGCGAAGTCCAGGGTCACGGTGGCATCGGGACCGATCATGCGCTCGACCGAAGAATGCGAGATGTCGCGCTCATGCCAGAGTGCAACGTTCTCCAGTGCCGGCGTCACCGCCGAACGCACGATGCGGGCGAGGCCGGTGAGATTTTCGGTCAGCACGGGGTTGCGCTTGTGCGGCATGGCCGACGAGCCCTTCTGGCCGGCCGAGAAGAACTCCTCGGCTTCCAGCACTTCGGTCCGCTGCAGATGGCGGATCTCGGTGGCGAGGCGCTCGATCGAGGAGGCAACCACGCCGAGCGTCGCGAAGAACATGGCGTGGCGGTCGCGCGGGATCACCTGGGTCGAGACCGGCTCGACGGCAAGGCCCATCTTTTCGGCGACATAGGCTTCCACCGCCGGATCGATATTGGCGAAGGTGCCGACGGCGCCGGAGATCGCGCAGGTCGCGATCTCCTTGCGTGCGGCGACGAGGCGTTCGCGGTTGCGCGAGAATTCGGCATAGGCCTGGGCAAGCTTGAGGCCGAAGGTGACCGGCTCGGCATGGATGCCGTGGCTGCGTCCGATGGTGGGGGTATATTTATGCTCGATGGCGCGCTTGCGCAGGGCGGCGAGCACCTCGTCGATATCGGCGATCAGCAGGTCGGCGGCCCGCGACAGCTGCACGGCCAGGCAGGTGTCGAGCACGTCGGAGGACGTCATGCCCTGATGCAGGAAGCGGGCCTCGGGGCCGACGATCTCGCCCAGATGGGTGAGGAAGGCGATGACGTCGTGCTTGACCTCCCGCTCGATCTCGTCGATCCGCGCCACGTCGAAGGTGGCGTCCCTGGCCTTCTCCCAGACCTTGGCAGCCGCCTCCTTGGGCACGACGCCGAGCTCGGCCAGCTTGTCGGTGGCATGGGCCTCGATCTCGAACCAGATGCGGAAACGGGACTGCTCCGCCCAGATGGAGACCATTTGCGGGCGGCTATAGCGTGGGATCATGGAGAAAGTCCTTTCGCGCCCCTTTTAGGCGCGGGTGCCGGGAAAGTGAAACGCAAATCTGCGGGTGGAAGGCGACGATATCAGAGAGCCGCCGTCGCGGCCTCGCGGATGGCGGCAATGTTGGCGGCATAGGCAGCCGGTCCGCCCTTGAACACATAGGAGCCGGCGACGAGAGCATTGGCGCCAGCCCGCACCACCAGCGGCGCGGTTTCGGGCGTAATGCCGCCATCGACCTCGATATCGATGTCGCGCTTGCCCACCCGGGCCCGGACGGCGGCGATCTTCGACAGGGTCTCGGGAATGAAAGCCTGGCCGCCGAAACCGGGATTGACCGTCATCACCAGGATGAGATCGGCGAGATCGAGCACATAGTCGACCACTTCGGGCGAGGTGCCCGGATTGATAGCCACGCCGGCGCGCTTGCCGAGCTTCCTGATGTGCTGCAGCGAGCGATGAAGATGCGGGCCTGCTTCGGCATGAACGGTGATGGTGTCGCAGCCGGCCCTGGCGAAATCGTCGAGATAGGGATCGGCCGGCGAGATCATCAGATGGGCATCGAGCTTGGTGCGGACATGCGGCCGCAGGGCAGCGGCTACACCCGCACCGATGGTGAGGTTGGGCACGAAATGGCCGTCCATCACATCGTAATGCACCCAATCCGCACCGGCTTCCTCGATCGCCCGCACTTCTGCGCCGAGCGCCGCGAAATCCGCGGAGAGAATGGAGGGGGCGATGATGATCGGGCGGGACATGGCGGATCCTGGGCTGTGACGGTCGCGGTGAACGGGCAGTACCTGCCAGAGCCGGCCGTCCATTGCAATCGTTGAGGGAGCATCCTTCTGGGACCGCAGGCGTCTCGCCTGCATCTTCCTTCCTGCAAAGGCGTCGCTTTCAAGAGCAGGCGGGACGCCTGCGGTCCCAGGCAATCGACTTCCTCCCGATGTCGGTCCGTCATCGCCCTCCGAAACGATCCCGCCAGCTGGGCAAGGCCCCGGGGAAGGGCAGGGCTTTCGCCTCGTAGACGGCACGGGCACAGGCCCTCGCCAGGGCATGCGCCGCCGCCGTGCCCAGGGCGATCAGGTCGCCGATCGGTTCGGCCAGCGCCACGCGCCCCGTGGCGGCGGCAAACACGGTGTCGCCGTCGAGCGGGGTGTGGATCGGGTGGATGGCGCGGGCAAGGCCATCCTGCGCCATCACGGCAAAATGCTTGGTCTGAGCCTTGGTGAGCACGGCATCCGTTGCCACCACGGCGATCGTGGTGTTGCCTGCCTGCATGGCCTTGTGGCGCAGCGCCAGCGCGTCGTCGGGCCAGGGGATCGGCAGGCCGAGGCCACCGAATTCCCCGGCCTGCTCATAGGGCGCCGCCCAGAAATGGGCGCCGTCACCGATGGTGACGCTGCCGAGCGCATTGACCGCGACCAGCGCCCCGACCACATGGCGCCCGCAGCGCGCCGAGGCGGAGCCGAGACCACCCTTCAGGCCGGCTGTGGTAGCGCCCAATCCGGCGCCCGACGATCCCAGGGCGAAGGTGTCGCCCGCCGCCTCGGCCGCAGTGAAGCCGAGTTCTCGATAGGGCGGAAAGCGTCCCCATTTCTTGTCGCCGCCATTGAGAAGGTCGAACAGGATGGCGCCTGGCACGATCGGAACCCTGACGGCGCCGACCTGGAAACCACGACCCTGCTCCGCCAAAAGGGCTCCGATGCCGGCGCCGGCTTCCAGGCCGAAAGCCGAACCGCCCGACAGGGCGATGGCGTCGATCCGCTCGACCGTCCGCTCCAGGGCGAGCAGATCGGTTTCCCGCGTTCCCGGTGCGCCGCCACGCACATCGACGGCGGCGACCGCCGGCTCCTCGAACACCACCGCCGTCGTGCCGGAGGCAATCGCGGCGTCTTCGGCATTGCCGACCAGCACGCCGGCGACATCCGTGATGAGATTGCGCATGAATCAGCCTCCGTTCGTCGGCAGCTTCGCACCCGCCATAGGGCGAGACAACCGCTTGGGGTGAAGCGCGAACTCCGGGCGCACGGGCATCCTGCCCGTTTTTCCTCGCTCGCGAACACGGTGTTTCCAAGAACGGGTAAGATGCCCGTGTGTCCGGAAGAAACGCTCGCTCGACGCCCAGGCCCATGCGCTTCTTAGCCCGAGTCCGCAGGCTCAGGTAATGAGGCCCTGCGACATCACTTCCGATCACGAGACAGGGAGTTTGACGAAACGGGCTTGGGCAAAAGGCGTGGGCGCGCTAGAGCAGGGGCTTCGCCGCCGGAAGGTGGTGTTGACGCGTGAATGCCTGTTCTGGATGGGTCCATGGCCGATATTACCCTGCCTGCCGTGTTCGTGGCCGGCCTGTTCTCCTTCCTCTCTCCCTGCGTGCTGCCGCTGGTGCCGCCCTACCTGACTTTCCTGGCCGGCTCCACGCTGGATGAGATGACAGGACAGACCATCGATAAGGGTGTCCGCCGCCGTGCGGTGATCTCGGCCTTGTGTTTCGTCGCCGGCCTTGCCACCATCTTCATCTCGCTCGGCGCCGGCGCCTCCTATCTGCTCGTCCTGCGCAGGGCGATGGCCAGTGGCCTCAGCAGCCTGGCCGAAAAGGGTATTCTTCCCGCCTCCTGGGCCAATTCGATCGACCCGTTCTACCTGCTGGCGGGCATCGTCATCATCGCCATGGGCCTGCATTTCCTCGGCGTCTTCCGCATCTCGCTGCTCTATCGCCAGGCCCGCCTGCAGGCCGGCACCGGCTCCGGCCCCTGGGGCGCCTTCGTGATGGGCCTCGCCTTTGCCTTTGGCTGGACCCCGTGCATCGGTCCGGTGCTCGGCACGGTGATCGCCGTGGCCGGCAAGGATGGCAGCGTCAGCCAGGGAGTTACCTTGCTCGCCATCTACACGCTCGGCCTGGGGCTGCCCTTTGTGGTGGCCGCCTTTGCCATGAACCCCTTCATGCGATTCCTGCGGAGCTTCCGGGCTCATCTCGGCACGGTGGAGAAGGCGATGGGCGGGCTGCTGGTGGTGGCCGGCATTGCCTTCCTGACGGGCGGCATGGCCGATTTCGCCATCTGGCTACAGAACACCTTTCCGATCCTCAGCAAGCTCGGCTGATATCGAGGGATCGGTTCGCTTTTGGAGTGTCAATCTCCTGATTGACACTCCGTGCTTCCCCACTTTTGCGAGTGCAAAGGGGCTGTTGCTGCCGTTCGGCCCAGATAAAAACCCGCCCCGGTGAACCGGAGCGGGTCATGGTCGTCATTGCGATAGGAGGCGAGGCGCCTCAGGAAGGGTTCTGCTCCGCGGCGATCTTGCCGTCCGCAGCCTTCTTCCAGGTGTAGATGGCGTAGGCCGGTTGAGCCAGATCGCCCTTCTTGTCGTAGGAGATCTCGCCGATCACCGTCTGGAACTTCTTGCCCGAATGCATGACCTCGGCGATCTTCTGCGGATCGGCGGACTTGGCCTCTTCGGCCGCCTGCGCCAACACCTGCACGCCGGCATAGGCCAGCAGGGTGAAGCCGGCCGGATCGGTGCCGCCCTCGCGGAAGCGCTTCGCCAGGTCGGCATTCGCCGGATAATCCTCGATCTTCGGCGCAAAGGTCATCAGCGTGCCGACCACGGCGTCACCGCCGATGGTGGCGAATTCCGGTGAGTTGAGGCCATCGGCGCCCATCATGATGGTCTTGCCGCCTTGGTCGCGCAGCTGCTTGAGGATCAGCGCGCCCTCGGTGTAGTAGCCGCCCCACAGCAGCACGTCGGCGCCGCTGGACTTCAGCTTGGTAACGAGACCGGAATAGTCCTTTTCGCCGGCGTTCACGCCTTCATAAAGGACTTCCTTCACGCCGGCATCGTTGAGGTATTTCTTCGCGCCCTTGGCCAGGCCTTCGCCATAGGTCTGCTTGTCGTGCGCGATGGCGATCTTCTTGTCCTTGAAATGCGCCAGGACATAGTCCGCCCATACCTTGGACTGCTGGTCGTCGCGGCCGCAGGTCCGGAAGGTGTTCCACAGCCCGCGATCGGTCAGCTTCTCGCTGGAGGCAGAGGGAGTGACGTTGATGATGTTGTTGTCGGCATAGACATCCGAGGCGGCGATGGCACCGCCGGAGGTGACGTGGCCGACGACCCAGGTTATCCCGTCGCCCACGAATTTGTTGGCGACCGAGACGCTCTGCTTGGGATCGGCCTGGTCGTCACCGACGCTGATCTCGATCTTCTGGCCGAGCACGCCGCCCTTGGCGTTGATGTCCTTCACCGCCATATCGGCGCCTGCCTTGGCCTGCAGGCCGTAGGAAGCAGCGGGGCCGGTCATCGGGCCGCCGACGCCGAGCTTGATCTGCGCCTGCGCGCTGCTGCCCAAGGCGAGGCCCGCTGCGAGTACAGCGCCGGCCAATGAAAGTTTGTTCATGGGGTTCTTCCCTGTTGTACTGGGCGCAGACCGTTCTTTTCTGGACCGGTTCGGCTGGGCCCGATGACGCCATTGTCTAAATTTCCAGCGGCTTGTCACGGAAATTCAGGCGAATTCGCAAAGGGGAGGGCGGCCTGGCCATCTCCCCCTGCGTCATGTCCCATGTCGCGGCCCGATCCGAGCCGCGAATAGGAGGCCTCCAAAGAAATCGCCCCAGCGAACCGGGGCGATTGAGATATTACGAAGAATGAAGGCAGGTCACTTGTTCTGGAAGAAGTCGATCTTGCCGTCGGGACCCTTCTTCCAAGAGAAGATGACGTAGTCGATCTGCTTCATGTCGCCCTTGTCGTCATAGGAGACGTCGCCGATCACCGTCTTGAAGGCCTTGCCCGAATGCATCACCTCGGCCATCTTCTGCGGATCGGCCGATTTGGCTTCTTCCGCGGCTTGGGCCAGGACCTGCACGGCAGCATAGGCCTTCAGCGTATAGCCTTCCGGCGTGAAGCCGCTGTCCTTGAACTGCTTGACGATGGCGGCGTTGGACGGATCATCCTCGGCCTTGGGCGCGAAGGACATCTGGGTGCCGATCACGGCGTCGCCGCCGATGGTGGCGAATTCAGAAGAGACCAGGCCGTCGCCCGAGACCATCACGGTCTGCATGCCCTGGTCACGCAGCTGCTTGAGGATCAGGGCCGCTTCGGTGTAGAGGCCGCCATAGATCAGCACGTCGGCGCCGACGGCCTTGAGCTTGGTGACGATGGCCGAGTAGTCCTTCTCGCCGGTGTTCACACCTTCGAACAGGACTTCCTTCATGCCGTCGGCAGCCATCAGCTTCTTGGCATTTTCGCCCAGGCCCTGGCCATAGGTGGTCTTGTCATGGACGATGGCGACCTTCTTGCCGGGATAGGTGGCCTTGACGTAATCCACCCAGACCTTGGCCTGCTGGTCGTCACGGCCGCAGGTGCGGAACATGCCCCAGAGCTTGCGGTCGGTCACCTTCTCGTTGGTGGCGGCCGGGGTGATGGCGACGATGCCATTGTCGCCATAGACCTCGGAAGCGGGGATGGTCACGCCGGAGTTGTAGTGTCCCACCACCCAGGTCACGCCGTCGCCGACGAACTTGTTGGCGACCGAAACGCCCTGCTTGGGATCGGACTGATCGTCGCCGACGGTCGATTCCAGCTTCTGGCCGAGCACGCCGCCGGCGGCGTTGATGTTCTTGATGGCGAGTTCCGCGCCCTGCTTGATCTGGGCTCCGGAGGCTGCACTCGGACCGGTGATCGGTGCGCCGATGCCGATCTTGATCTGCGCGAAGGCGGACGTGCTGAGCAGCAGGCCTGCCGCCAGCGCTGCGCCTGTCAACCAGACTTTTTTCATGTCGTTCTCCCAGTGGATTGGTGGAGCTTGCGGCTCCGGTCTGCGGATAGTCAGGACGTGAACGAGGCCGTCAGCCCAAGTTGCGCGTACAGCTCATCCGATTTCCTTGTTGCTTGTATTCGGTCATTCTGCGCTCGATCGTGCACTCCAGCCAAGCGCACCCGATCGCTGGAACATCCAGCCATATTTGCCGACCATCTGCTTGGCGAGCCGGACGCGATAGGACAACAGACCGATGAGCTGAATGATGACGAGGTCGACCACGAAATAATAGGGCGAGAACATGTTGCCCCCGAACGGCGCCTGGTGAAGGAAGCGCACGCCCATGGTCAGCAGCACCAGATAGAAGAACAGGATCGGGTAGCGGCTCCAGGTCGAGGCGCTGGCCTTGCCGGTCATCCAGGCGGCCCAGCCACCCATCAGCAGCGTGACCAGCACGAAGACGAAGGGACTGTCCTCGTAGAGGTAGGTTTCCATCTCAATGACCCCCTTCCAGATAGGCTGCGCGCACCTCGGGCCGGGCGAGCAGTTCCTTGCCGGTGCCGGACATGGTGATCTGGCCGTTGACCATGACATAACCTCGATGCGCCAGGCGCAGGGCATGAAAGGCATTTTGCTCGACGAGGAAGACGGTCAGCTTCTCCGTCTCGTTGAGCACCCGCACCGCGTCGAAGATCTGCTTGACGATCAGCGGTGCCAGGCCGAGCGAGGGCTCGTCCAGCATCAAAAGGCGCGGCCGGCTCATCAGGGCGCGGGCAATTGCCAGCATCTGCTGTTCGCCGCCCGAAAGCGTACCGCCGCGCTGGCTGGCGCGTTCCTTCAGACGCGGGAAGAGCGTGTACATGCGCTCGAGATCGTCGGCGAAATGGGCATTGCCGTCGATCTCGGCTCCCATCTGCAGGTTCTCGTAGACCGTCATGCGCTGGAAGATCCGCCGTCCCTCGGGGGATTGGGCGATACGCAGCCGGGCGATCAGGTGCATCGGCATGTGGGTGATGTCTTGCCCGTCGAACGAAATCGAACCGACACGGCATTTGGGCGAACCGAAGACCGTCATCATCAAGGTCGACTTACCGGCGCCGTTGGCGCCGATGATGGTGACGATCTCGCCCTGGTTGATGTCGACGTCGACACCTTTGAGAGCGTGGACCTGTCCGTAATAGGTGTGTACGCCGCGGACGGCCAGCAGGGGCGAGGACATGCTCAACTCTCCGTTTCCTCGTCGGTGCCGAGATAGGCGGCGATCACGGCTGGGTCGTTGCGGACCTGCTCGGGTGTGCCGTCCGAGATCTTGGTGCCGTAATTGAGCACCACCACATGGTCCGAAATCTCCATGACCACGGACATGTCATGCTCGATCAGGAGAAGAGAGGTGTCGTGATCGCTGCGGATCGTGCGCAGCAGCTTGTTGAGATCGAGGCTTTCCCTCGGATTGAGGCCGGCGGCCGGTTCGTCCAGGCAAAGCAGCACCGGCTCGGTGCACATGGCGCGCGCGATCTCCAGGCGGCGCTGGTCGCCATAGGGAAGGCTGCCGGCCGGATCGTCGGCTCGGGCCATCAGGCCGGTCTTGTCGAGCCAGTATTTCGCCTTCTCGATCGCAGCCTTCTCGGCATGGCTGTAGGTGGGCAGGCCGAGAATACCGAAGACGGAGAAGCCCGACGCGCGCATCAGGTGGACATGCTGGGCGACCAGCAGGTTCTCCAGCACCGTCATGCCCGCGAAGAGGCGGATGTTCTGGAAGGTTCTGGCGACCTTGGCCTGGCGGGAGACCATGAAGTCGGGCATGCGCTCGAGCAGATAGAGCGTGTCCTGGCCATGGCTGAGCTTTTGCTGGGTGGTGGCGGTCAGGGCATCGAATTCGCCCCAGGCCGCCACTGAACCGTGACGCAGGCCGATCCGGCCTTCCGTCGGCTTGTAGAAGCCGGTGATGCAGTTGAACACCGTGGTCTTGCCGGCGCCATTGGGGCCGATCAGGGCGGTAATGTCGCCCCGGCCGCAATTGAAGGAGACGGCGTTGACGGCGGTGAGGCCTCCGAACCGCATGGTCAGCTTCTCGACCTTGAGGATCGGATCGCTGTGCCAGTGCTGTTCGGGATGGGCGTGCGAGGCGAGGGCGGGATCGATCATGTCGTTGTTCTCGGGCGCGCTCATCCGTGACCTTCCTGTACGAGGGCGCCAGAGACGATCTTGCGTTCCTTCAGATAGACGGTGGGAGCACGGTTGGAGATGAGACCGCGCGGCTTCCACAGCATCATCGAGACCATGGCGAGGCCGAAGATCATGGGGCGATACTGGCTCGGGTCGAAGTCGGGCCCGAAGATCCACTTCATGAAGGTGAGCTCACGCAGGATTTCCGAACCGCCAACCAGCAGGATCGCGGCCACGACCACGCCGAGAAGACTGCCCGAACCGCCGAGCACGACGATGGCGAGCACCATCACCGATTCCTGGAACACGAAGCTCTCGGGATTGATGAAGCCCTGCTTGGCCGCGAAGAAGGCGCCGGCGAGACCGCCGAACAGGGCGCCGCTGGCAAAGGCTGCGAGCTTGGTGGTGGTGGTGTTGATGCCGAGCGAGCGGCAGGCGATCTCGTTCTCGCGCAGCGCCTCCCAGGCGCGGCCAACCGGCAGCCTGCGCATGCGGCTGGTGATGTAGGCTGTCATCACCGCGAGAATGAGGATGACATAGTAGAAGAAGATCTTGCCGTGGATCGGCGAGAAGGCGAGGTCGAAGGTCTTGGCAAAACCATTCGGGCCGGCGGTGAAGGGGATGCCGAAGAAGGTAGGCGGCTTGATCGAGGTGATGCCGTCATTGCCGTGGGTGAAGGACTTCCAGTTCACCAGCACGCTGCGGATGATTTCACCGAAGGCAAGTGTGACGAGAGCAAGATAGTCGCCGCGCAGGCGCAGCACGGGAAAGCCGAGAATGATGCCCCAGAGAGCGGCGAGGAAACCCGCGATCGGCAGGCATTCCCAGAAGGTCATACCGTAATAGACGGACAGGAGCGCGTAGGAATAGGCGCCGACTGCGTAGAAGGCGACATAGCCCAGGTCCAGCAGGCCGGCCATGCCGACCACGATGTTCAATCCCCAGCCCAGCATGATGTAGATCAGGATCTGGATGCCGTAGCTGTCGATCCACTTCAGCGAGCCCTTGTCGCCGAGGGTGCCCAGCATGACAAGCGGGAAGACGATGGCGAGCCCGGCCCCAAACGCCATCACCCAGGGCGACATGCCGATGCGGGTCATCGATTGGGCGAATTTGGAGGGGCTCTTGTGTTCGGAGCGTCGGGGGCGCAGCAACACGTACAGGCGGACCAGCACGATGATGCCGACGAGGACCGCGGTGGTGATCAGGCCGCCGAAGCGTTTGCCGAAAGCGAAATCGGGGTTGAGGAAATTCAGGCGGAAGCTGTTGCTCGCCTGGTCCGAATAGGTCGTCAGTCCCACCACCGGCAGGAACATGCAGGTGGAGACCACAGCCCAGAAGATGAGATCCTTGAACAACTCGGCCGATGAAATGCGCGCGGTATCGGATTCGGCCATGATCACACCTTCTCCACTTCGGGGCGTCCCAACAGGCCTTGCGGCATGAAGATCAGCGTGATGGCGAGCACCGAGAACACTGCGACGTCGCGATAGGCGGCGACATCACCGTCGAAGGACCCTTCCCAAAGTTTTTCGATCAGGCCGATCAGCATGCCGCCCAGCACGGCGCCGGGCAGGGAGCCGATGCCGCCCAGCACCGCGGCGGTGAAGGCCTTGACCCCGGGCACGAAGCCGTCACGAAAGTTCACGGAACCATAGAGCACCAGGAACATCAGGCCGGCGACGGCAGCCAGGGCGGCACCCATGATGAAGGTGATGGAAATGGTGCGGTCGACGTCGACGCCGAGCAAGGCGGCCATCTTGCGGTCTTGCTCGCAGGCGCGCTGGGCGCGGCCGAGCGAGGTCCGGGAAACGATGTACCAGAAGATTGCCAGCAGCACCGCCGTGGTGACGAAGATCAGGATGGCCTTGAGCGAGAGCGAGGCGTCCATGGCGCGTCCGTCCGAGGTGACCTCCGACCAGATCTGATATTTCGCGCTGAGGGCAGCGTCCACGGCGTGGGGGATCGCCTTGGATTCGGCGCCCTGGCTGACCTGTACGAAATTGGACAGGGCCATGGAGACGCCGATGGCGGAGATCAGCGGAGCGAGGCGGAAGGATCCACGCAGCGGGCGGTAGGCGATGCGCTCGATGGCCCAGTTCCAGATACTGGTGAGGACCATGCCGATTGCCATGACCACCAGCAAGGCCACGATGACCGACGAAAGTCCGAGCAAGGTTACCAGGATCACGAAACAGATGAATGCGATGATCGCGGAGAGCATGAACAGATCGCCGTGAGCGAAGTTCACCATGCCGATGATGCCGAACACCATCGTGTAACCCACGGCGATAAGACCATATAGCGATCCTACCGCCAGCCCGTTGATGAGCTGCTGTAAAAACTCTGCCATCGTCTACAAACTTTCCCCTCTGTCGACGCCGTCCTTGCTTCTCCTGGTCTCCCTTTGGCGGGATTTTTGCCTAAGAGACAGGCAGTCATTCGACGATTTCCTGTCATAGCAAGCGCTTTGCAAACTGACAATCACCGCGATGGTCTCGAAAGCGAAGTTTCTGGAAATCACGAAATATTTATGCAGCCCGACGAATTTTTTAGCGTCGGCTGGCGTTAGAAGCGTCAATTTTGCACCAGTAACGCCCAAAAAACGATTTAGCGGCTGAATGGCTCCAGTCGTGCAGACGTGTAACGGCTGTTAGATTTCGTCTAGATCCACACAAAAATTTCGATGGCCATACTATCCTTCATCAGGGGAAAGAATATTGCTGAATAATTGCGCACACCCCTTGCGCGCGAATGTTGCGGCGGCGGGGCGAGCAACAAAATGTCAGGTCGGGAGTTGTCGCAATTGCGCGAGCGCCTCCCTTGTGTCCACGTCGAAGCTTGCGGCGCTCGAAGAGACGGGAATCTCGACCACCGCATCGCCGTTGGCCTTGAGGATCTGCCGGCCTCCGGCGTCGCCCTCGATGGCCTGCAATTCGTCGAAGAATCGCCGTGCCCAGATCACGGGATTGCCGCGCTGCCTCTCGGTGACGGGAAGCACGATGAGGGCGCCTTTGTCCGGTTCGAAGGCCGATATCAGCCGATCGAGCAGGGCGGCATCCACCAGCGGCATGTCGCCCAGCGCGATCAGGGCAGCGTCGCATTCGGCGGGCAGGGCCGCGATGCCGGCGCGCACGGAAGTGGAGAGGCCTTCGGCGAAGTCCGGATTGTGCACGAAGGAGACAGCCAGTCCGGCCAGGGCATCGCGAACCTCGGCCTGCTGATGGCCGGTGACCACCGTGACCGAACCCGCCTTGCTGGCAAGCGCCGCTTCCACGGCATGACGGACCAGCGGCTTGCCGGCATAATCCTCCAGGAGCTTGTTCGACCCGCCCATGCGCGTAGAGCGGCCGGCAGCCAGGACGATGGCCGCGACGTGAGGAGGGCTCTCGCCCGTCTTCCCGGCCGCTGCGCGCGGCTGGGGACGGCTGACGATCTCCATCAGCAGGCCGCCGACGCCGAGGCCGACGATATCGGCGCGGGTGACCGGCAGGCCGGCCAGCAGGCGGTGCAGGATCCAGTCGAAGCCGTTCTCCTTGGGTGAGCGCGCGCAGCCCGGCGCGCCCAGCACCGACATGGCGCCGGAACGCCCCAGCAGCAGGAGATTGCCTGGATCGACCGGCATGCCGAAATGTTCGACCGTGCCGCCCGATATTTCGATGGCTGCGGGAATGACGTCGCGCCTGTCGGCAATGGCCGAAGCGCCGAAGATGATGGTGAGGTCGGCCTGAGCTGCCTTGGCTTGATCGAGGGCAAGCGCCAGCGCCGGGGCCTGATGCGGCACCCTTTCGTCGAGGACTAGCCTGGCCTCGGCAGGAGCCAGGCGCTCTTTCAGGACCTGCAGGGTGCGGGCGATCACGCTCTCCTTGAGGCCGGGAAGCACGGTCGAGATCGCAGCGACCTTGAGGGGCCGGAAGGGAGCGATCCGGATGATCGGGGCACCCAGGCTCGCAAGCGCGCGCTCGAAGGTCGGCGCCTCGACTGCAAAGGGGATGATCTTGACGGTTGCGATCATTTCGCCGGCCTTGACGGGATCGAAGGCAGGGAGGGTCGCGAAGGTGATGCTTTCGTCGATGGCGTTGACCCGATCGACGCCGTCACGGTCGATCACCAGCACGCCGGCCTGCTCGGCGAACAGATTGGCCCTGCCGGTGAAGGGCTCGGCCACGCGCACGCCTTCACCTCCCAATCTGATGGCAATGCGCTCGGCGGCGATATCCTCGCCGACATCGCCGGGATCGAGCCTGGCGATGACGATGGACTCGACCCTTTCGCGGCGCAGCGCCTCGATTTCGGCTGGCCCGATATGCGTGCCCTTCTTGAGGACAAGCCCCCCCTTGCGGATCGAATGGACAGCAACGCCGCCCTGGGCCTGGTCTATGGAAATCTCGCCGAAAAACATGGAAACACAGTCACTTATAACAGGGTTTTGACAGGACAGGCGACCTGGGTTGCCTCTCGCCACTCTCCAGTCGAAGCGCGGCAGTAATCTCTGCCATGATCGAGACGGCGATCTCGGCCGGGCTGATAGCGCCGATGTCGAGGCCGATGGGCGCCCGGATACGCGCCAGCGCGGCCTCGCCGACACCGGCCTCGCACAACCGCTCGATGCGGCGCGCATGCGTCCTGCGCGAGCCCAGCGCCCCCACATAGAAGCACTCGCGTTCAAGCGCATGTATCAGCGCCCCATCATCGATCTTCGGGTCGTGGGTGAGGGCGACGAAGGCGGTGTAACGGTCGATGCCGAGGGGCGGCAAGGCGATATCGGGCCATTCGGCGAACAGTTTGACGTCGGGAAAGCGCTCTGGCGTGGCAAAGGCGGTACGCGGATCGACGATAACAGGATCCTGGCCGACGAGGCGGGCCAGGGGGACCAGCGCCTGGCTGATATGGACGGCGCCGATCATCACCAGGCGTACCGGCGGCACGTGGACGGTGATGAAATGGCGCCTGCCATCCTGCTCGACTGTGGCGGAGCGACCCTGCCGCAATTGCTGCGACAGCACGGAGGCCAGCGGATCGGCCGGGATCGCGCTTTCCTCGACCAGGCGTTCCTCGCCGGTCTCGAGATCGGTGACGAGAAGAACGGCCTTGCGGGCGGCTTTGGCCTGGTTGAGGGCCTGGAGGGTGGCAAGTTTCATGGCGGAGCCTGCGACAAATATTGCGAAGGAAAGCGGCCTTCAGTCCAGTTTCTCGACATAGACCCGGATGGTGCCGCCGCAGGACAGGCCGACCTTCCAGGCGGTCTCGTCGGCGACCCCGAACTCGATCAGGCGCGGCTTACCCTCTTGAATAACATCGAGTGCTTCGGTGACCACGGCGCCTTCCACGCAACCGCCGGAAACGGAGCCGAGAAAATTGCCGTCCTCGTCGATCACCAGGTTCGAGCCCGTCGGGCGCGGCGCCGAGCCCCAGGTCTCCACCACGGTGGCGATGGCGACCCCTTTGCCCTGTTCGCGCCATTGCTGGGCACTGGCGAGGATGTCGGTGTCGGAAGCGAAATTGCTGGTGGTATCACTCATCGAAATTGTTCCTTGAGACGGGCCTTTCAGCCGCAATACAGTTCACTCGAGCGCCCTGGTGTCTGCATGACCTTTGTTATTGCCGGGCTTGACCCGGCCATCCAGAAGCCCCCGCGCTGCGGGGCCCAGGCCTGGATTGCCGGGTCAAGCCCGGCAATGACAATTCGGAGTGTTTCCTCCTTACGTCAGCTACAGGGCCCGTCAACCAACGCGTTTCAACCAGCTCCTGGGATCGGCGGCGGCGTCGGCTCTGCGGTCGAGGGCTTTGACCAGGTCGCCCATGCTCTTGAGATTGTGAATGGTCCTGAATTCGTCAACATGCGGCAGCATGGCCTTGATGCCGGCCGCGCGCGCTTCGAAGGCGTCGAAGCGCAGCAGGGGATTGAGCCAGATCAGGCGGCGGCAGGAACGATGCACGCGGTCGAGTTCCTTGGCGAGGCCGGGATCGACCTGACGCTCCAGCCCATCGGTGATCAGCAGCACCGTGGCGCCCTGGCCGAGCACGCGGCGCGACCAGTCCTTGTTGAAGCGCTCCAGACAATGGGCGATGCGAGTGCCGCCATCCCAATCCTTGACGGCTCTGGAAGCATGTTCGAGGGCTTCGTCGGGATCGCGCGTTCTCAGCGAACGCGTGATGTTGGTCAGCCGCGTCGCGAACACGAAGGCATGCACGCGCCGGCCCTTTTCCGAGATCGCATGCAGGAAATGCAGAAACAGGCGGGAATAGTCCGCCATCGATCCGGATATGTCGCAAAGCGCCACGAGGGGCGGGTGCTTCTCGCCGGCCTGCCGATAGGCGATGGATACGAGATCGCCGCCGCTGCGCATGGCGGCTCTGAGCGTCCTTCTGAGGTCGATGACCTCGCTGCCTCGGGGCCTGAGGCGGCGTGTCGGGACATTGTCGAAAGGCAGGCGCAGCCCTGCCATTTCCTTCTTGGCGGCAGCGATCTCCTCCGCGGTCATCTGGGCGAAGTCCCGCTCCTTGAGGATCTCGCGCTCCGACATGGTCAGGCGCGCGTCGAACTCGACGAGCTTCTTCTCCTCCACCTCGCGCGGCGGCTCCTTGTAGAAGGCATCGTTGACGCGCTGCGCGCCGGCCTTGGGCTTGGGCGGTTCCTTCATCGCCACCGCCTGGGGGGACATCATGGCGATGAGTTTTTCGGTGAGGGCGCGCTGGCGCCAGAACAATTCGAAGGCTTGGCGAAAGAGCAGCGATTGTTCGTGCCGCGTCACGAAGACGCTGTGCAGTGTCCAGTAGAAATCCTGCTTGCCGCCGAGACCGGCTGTCTCCACCGCCCGGATGGCATCGAGCACGCTGGCCGGGCCGACCGGCAGGCCGGCGTCGCGCAGGAGGCGGCCGAAATAGGCGATGTTGTCGGCAAGCCTGCCGATCTCGGGGGGCGCTGTTTCGGCAGGCGCGATGTCAGGCATGGGCCTGCGCCCCGGCCTTGACGCTGTCGATCAGCCTTTTGGCCTGGCTGCCGGAGAGGCGGGCAATGTCGTCCTGATATTTCAAGAGCACGCCGAGCGTGTCGGAGACGAGCGCGGGATCGAGCGCCACGGCATCGAGCTCGGTCAGGGCGGTGGCCCAGTCCAGCATCTCGGCGACGCCCGGCGCCTTGAACAGGTCCTCCCGGCGCAGCGCCTGCACGAAGCCGATCAGCTCGCGCGACAGCTTGGCAGGCACATGCGGCACCTTGCGGCGCAGGATCTCGAGTTCGTTCTCGGCGCTGGGGTAATCGACCCAGTGATAGAGGCAGCGCCGCTTTAGGGCATCATGGATCTCGCGGGTGCGGTTGGAGGTGATCACGACGATGGGCGGCGCTTCCGCCTTGACCGTGCCGAATTCGGGAATGGTGACCTGGAAATCCGAAAGAACCTCGAGGAGATAGGCTTCGAAGGCCTCGTCGGTGCGGTCGAGTTCGTCGATCAGCAGGATCGGCGCACCACCGGCCTGGGGGCGTACCGCTTCCAGGATGGGCCGGGCGATCAGGAAGCGTTCGGAGAAGAGATCGGAACCGAGGCTGGCGCGGTCGACATTGCCGCCGGCCTCGGCCAGGCGGATCTCGATCATCTGCGCCATGGTGTTCCATTCATACACCGCCGAGGCGATGTCGAGGCCTTCATAGCATTGCAGGCGGATCAGGGAGCGGCCCAGCGTCGCAGACAGCACCTTGGCGATCTCGGTCTTGCCGACGCCCGCTTCCCCTTCCAGGAAAAGCGGGCGGCCCATGCGCAAGGCGAGGAACAAGACGGTGGCAAGGTCGCGCCCGGCTACATAGTCGGCCTTGGCGAGTAGGGCGGCTGTTGCGTCGATGGAGGCGGGAAGGGAGGCAGGCAAGGCAAACTCCTGAAATCTGCCGGCACTATAGGACGAGTCCCTGCCAAGCGGAATTTCTCGATGGGGCCCATGAATGGGCAATGTCGAAAAACTCCGCAAGTCTTTGAGATCCTGCAGAGTTATCCTGATCGGGCCCGATCAGAAGGGGGCGAGGCCAGCATCGACGAAGGCCTGGCGGTAATGGGTGGCCGTGCCCGCATCGAAACAGCAGAACACGACGAGTGACGGGGGCGCCGACAGCAGCGGCAAGGTATCGATGACGGTCGCGACGGCGATCGTGGCCGCTTCGTCCGCCGGGTAACGGTAGATCCCGGTGGAAATGGCCGGAAAGGCGATCGAGGCAATGGCATTGGCCGCGGCGACTTCGAGGCTGCGCCGATAGCAGGAGGCGAGCTTGTCGGCCTCTCCCTGGGCGCCGCCAATGAAGACCGGGCCAACGGTATGGATGACATGACGGGCCCGCAGCCGGTATCCCCCGGTAATCTTGGCATCGCCCACCTTGCAACCGTTCAGCGTACAGCACTCCGCCACCAGCTCCGGCCCGGCGGCACGGTGGATGGCTCCATCAACGCCGCCACCGCCGAGCAGGGAGGTATTGGCGGCGTTGACGATGGCCTCCACCCCCAGCGTGGTGATGTTGGCGACGAGGACCGTCAAGCGGGTCTTGGCCAAATCGGTGGAGAATTCGGCTTCGGGCATGGTTCCTGAAGATGCGGGCATGCGCGCGCTTTCGGTCGGTGCAGGAGACGGGAGCGCAAATGAGGGCCGCGCTCCCGGGGAGCAAAACGCTTTGGGTCGGTCACTTGGCGGCTGCGACGGCTCTCTTGGTCAGCACGCCGATCAGGTGGGCGCGGTAGTC
Organism: Labrys sp. E2SS-1L; assembly: GCF_057073705.1. Lineage (NCBI taxonomy): Bacteria > Pseudomonadati > Pseudomonadota > Alphaproteobacteria > Hyphomicrobiales > Xanthobacteraceae > Labrys > Labrys sp. E2SS-1L. The sequence continues at coordinate 3,173,436 of NZ_CP172712.1, forward strand.
GGCGCTGGCGTGGATGTCGCCGTTGAGCCCCTTGGACGAGAGGCTCACCCCGTCGAGCGATTTGGCATGGAAGCGCGACGACAGCGCTTCTTCGGCCTTGGTGTGGCGGAACACGCCATCGGAGCCGGCGCCGGTGACCGCGACGCGCACCGAACTTCCCTTCTTGGCCACGAACACCCCGACCAGGGCGTAGCGCGAAGCCGGATTGGGGAATTTCTGATAGGCTGCCTTGGCCGGAATGGGGAAGGAGATCTTGGTGATGATCTCGCCTTCCTCCAGCGCGGTATCGAACAGGCCGGTGAAATATTCGTCGGCCGGGATCTTGCGCTTGTTGGTGATGATCGTGGCGTTGAGGGCGAGGGCCGCCGCCGGATAATCGGCGGCCGGATCGTTGTTGGCGAGCGAGCCGCCGATGGTGCCGCGCGAACGTACCGCCGGATCGCCGATCATGCCGGCGAGAGCGGCGAGAGCCGGGATGGCTTCGCCGACCGTGGCGCTCGCAGCCACGTCGCCATGCGGCGTGGTGGCGCCGATGACGAGATTGCGGCCCTTCACCTCGATACCGCTGAGGCCCTCGATCTTGGTGAGGTCGATCAGGGTGGTGGGGCTGGCGAGGCGCTGCTTCATGGTCGGCAGCAAGGTGTGCCCGCCGGCGAGCAGTTTGGCGTCTTCCGCCTTGGCGAGGGCGGCGACGGCCCCGCGCACGGAGGTTGGGCGCTGATAGGTGAACGGATACATGGGAGGCTCCCAGGGTTGAAGTGGGGGGCGGGTCTTCAGACCCGCCTGATTCTCGTGGCTTGGAGGTTCCTGGCGGGTCCCGCTCCATCGGCGTGCCGACGGAGCTGAGAAGACCCGCCCCCGTTATTCCGCTGCCTTCTTGCCCTTGGCGGCGCGCTGCACGGCGTTCCACACCACCTGGGGCGAAGCCGGCATGGCGATGTCTTCCAGGCCGATGGCATCAGTGATGGCGTTCATCACCGCGGGCGGTGCCGCGATCGCGCCCGCCTCGCCGCAGCCCTTGATGCCGAGCGGGTTGGAGGGGCAGGTGGTCTTGGTCATGCCGACATTGAAGGAAGGCAGGTCGTCCGCGCGCGGCATGCAATAGTCCATGAAGGAGGCGGTCAGGAGCTGGCCGTCCTTGTCGTAGACCGCACCCTCGAGCAGGGCCTGGCCGACGCCCTGGGCGATGCCGCCATGCACCTGACCCTCGACGATCATCGGGTTGATCAGTTCGCCGAAATCGTCCACCGCCGTCCAGCGCGCGATGGTGGTGACGCCGGTGTCGGGATCGATCTCGACTTCGCAGATATGCACGCCCGCCGGGAAGGTGAAATTGGTGGGATCGTAGAACGCGCCTTCCTTGAGGCCGGGTTCAAGGTCCTGGCCCGAGAATTTGTGGGCGATATAGGCCTGCAGAGCCACTTCGCCGAAAGCCAGGCCCTTGTCGGTGCCGGCCACCGAGAAGCGCCCATCCTTGAACTCGATGTCGCCTTCGGAGGCCTCCAGCACATAGGAGGCGACCTTCTTGCCCTTGGCGATGACCTTGTCGACCGCCTTGACGATGGCCGACATGCCGACCGCGCCGGAACGCGAACCGTAGGTGCCCATGCCGAACTGCACCTTGTCGGTATCGCCATGCACGACGGCGACCGAGTCGATGGGGATGCCGAGCCGGTCGGACACCAACTGCGCGAAGGTGGTCTCATGGCCCTGGCCATGGCTGTGCGAGCCCGTCAGGACCTCGACCGTGCCGATCGGATTGACGCGGATCTCCGCCGATTCCCACAGGCCGACGCCAGCGCCGAGCGAGCCCACCGCCTGGGAGGGCGCGATGCCGCATGCCTCGATATAGGCCGAATAGCCCAGGCCCCTGAGCTTGCCGGCCCGCTCGGAGGCGCGGCGGCGGGCGCCGAAGCCCTTGACGTCGTGCAACTCCATCGCCTTGTCGAGCGAGGCATTATAGTCGCCGGCGTCATAGGTCATGATCACCGGGGTCTGGTGCGGGAAGGACTTCACGAAGTTCTTCTTGCGGAACTTGGCCGGATCGAGGCCAAGTTCACGCGCCGCCACCTCGACAAGGCGCTCGACCACGAAGGTCGCCTCCGGCCGTCCGGCGCCGCGATAGGCGTCGACCGGGGCGGTGTTGGTGTAGACGCCGTCGACCTCGGCATAGATCGCCGGGATGTCGTATTGGCCCGACAGCAGCGGCGCATAGAGATAGGTCGGCACGCTGGAGGAGAAGGTCGAGAGATAGGCGCCGAGATTGGCGATGGTGTGGACGCGCAGGCCGGTGATCTTGTTGTTGGCGTCGATGGCGAGTTCGGCGCGGGTGACGTGATCGCGGCCATGGGCGTCGGCGAGGAAGGCCTCGGTACGGTCGCCGGTCCATTTCACCGGGCGTCCAATGCGCTTGGCAGCCCACACGCACACCGTCTCTTCGGCATAGATGAAGATCTTGGAACCGAAGCCGCCGCCGACATCGGGGGCGATCACGCGCAGCTTGTGCTCGGGTGCGATGCCGATGAAGGCAGACAGCACCAGGCGGGCGACATGCGGGTTCTGCGAGGTGGTATAAAGAGTATAGGCCTCGGTACCGGAATCGTAGTCGCCGACGGCGGCACGCGGTTCGATGGCGTTGGGCACCAGGCGGTTGTTGAGGATGTCGAGCTTGGTGATGTGCTTGGCTGCCTTGAAGGCGGCGTCGGAGGCCGTCTTGTCGCCGAGATGCCATTGGAACACGGTGTTGTTCTCGGCCTCGGCATGGACCTGGGGCGCGTCCTTGGCCTGGGTCTTGGCGGTATCGACGCTGGCCGGCAGCGGCTCATAGGTGACGTTGATGGCCTCGGCACCGTCCTTGGCCTGCGCCAGGGTTTCGGCAAGCACCACGGCGACATGGTCGCCGACATAGCGCACCTTGCCCTGGGCCAGCGCCGGATGGGCGCCGGCCTTCATCGGCGAGCCGTCCTTGGAGTGGATCATCCAGCCGCAGATCAAGCCGCCGATCTTGTCCTGCGCCAAATCCTCGCCGGTGAGGATCTCGATGACACCCGGCAGCTTGCGGGCTTGGCTGATGTCGATCGACTTGATCGCCGCATGTGCATGCGGCGAGCGCAGGAAATAGGCATGGGCCTGGCCCGGGCGATTGATGTCGCCGGTATAATTGCCCTTGCCGGTGATGAACCGGAAGTCCTCCTTGCGGCGCACTGGTGCGCCCACGCCCGTGGCGTTCATGACGTTCTCTCCCCTGGAGCAGCGCGCGTTCAGGCGTGAACGCTTGTTTGCTCCAATTCGCTGTTTCGACGCGTTTTGCGGTCTGGCCCGATTTCCTCGGGTCGCAAAACGCCATGGGATTGGAATAATCCCCGGCAAACAAAGGCTTCGCCGAGAGAGTCGATGAAATGATCGAGGTCCGGAGCGTCGATCGACGGCATTTTGGGCTGCCGCGAACAGTTGGGTGACGCAGTCCGGGAGAGAACGTTTATTCGGCCGCCTGCAGCGTCTGGCCTTCGGTCATGGCCTTGGCTCCTGCCGCCACCGCCTTGACGATGTTGTGGTAGCCCGTGCAGCGGCAGATATTGCCTTCCAGCTCATGGCGGATGGTGGCCTCGTCGAGATCGCCGCCGAGTCGGTCGACCATGGCGACCGAGGTCATGATCATGCCCGGCGTGCAGAAGCCGCATTGCAGGCCATGATTGTCGCGGAAGGCTTCCTGCATCGGATGGAGCTGGCCGTTGTTGGCGAGGCCCTCGATGGTGGTCACCGAGCCGCCGCTGGCCTGGACGGCGAGGGTGGTGCAGGATTTGACGGCCTTGCCGTCGATATGCACCACGCAGGCACCACATTGGCTGGTATCGCAGCCGACATGGGTGCCGGTAAGCCTGAGGTGCTCGCGCAGAAATTCGACAAGTAAAGTACGTGGGTCAATATCAGCCGTAATTTCCCGTCCATTGACGAGAAGCGAAACGGAAGCCATGGGGTCCTCCAACCGGTTCGCGATCTGTTGTCCCCTCTGCGTTCGCCACCATTCATTTGGTGGTCTGAACCAAGGACTCTCATGAAGCAGATCGGAATGATTCCAGTCTGGACCCCCGTTTTTCGGTGGTCAAGTGACAAGCTCGAAAAGTTGAGGGTCGTTTTTGCGGGGTTTTTCGCGATTTTTGCGATTTTTCGAACAAGGTCGGCAAAGGGCGCCTGCGACAAGACAGCACGAGTGCGGGGTCTTGCAATGCAGCATGGAATGCTGTGCTGCAAAGGGAACTATGCGGCAAAAGCACAACACCCATCCGCAAATGCCGCGCCCCGTTTAGCGTTCGCTCGCACAATCATCTCGAAATTGTCGCAGAGTCCCACTATAAGCCCGGCAAGGATCCCACGAGTCAGCCTAATTTTGGAACCGCGTAACCCCAGAACATCCGAACTCCTTGCGGCGATTGCCTCGGCGGAAGGAGAGGAGCGCATTTATTTCGGCGACCTGACGGCCGCCATGCGCAACCGCGCCTTCGGTATTCTGTTCTTGCTCTTCGGCATACCCAACTGCCTGCCGATGCCGCCGGGCATTCCGGTGATCTGCGGCATCATCGTCGCCCTGATCGCGGCGCAGATGGTGATGGGGCGCGACAATCTCTGGCTGCCGCAATTCCTGGCCAAACGCAGCTTCGCCCGCAAGGATCTGCAGCGTATCGTCACCAAGGCGGAGCCCTGGATCCAGTGGGTCGAGCGTTTTGCCAAGCCGCGCCTGCATCTGTTCGCCGACGCGCGGTCCCGGCGGATCGTTGGCATCGTCGCCCTGGTGCTGGGCCTTGCCCTGCTGCTGCCGATCCCCATCATCGGCAACATCCCGCTCGGCATTCCCATCTGCATCCTCGGCCTCGGCCTGGTCGAGCGCGATGGCGCCGTCATCCTGGCTGGCTATATCGCTACCAGCGTGGGCCTGTTGATCACGGCCGGGCTCGGCTATCTCATCTTCCAGGGCGCGCTGGCCATCTTCTGAGGCGCGCCGGCGACAGTCCCGTCGATATTCAGGCGGCCGTTCGAGCGCGTTCCCTTGCTGCCTTGGTGTCGCGAACCGGCGGCAGGCCGAACAACCGGCCATATTCGCGAGTGAATTGGGAAACGCTCTCATAGCCGACCGAGAATGCCGCCCCGCTCGCGCCCATACCCTCGGCTTGCATCAATCGCCTGGCCTCGATCAGGCGCAGCTGCTTTTGGAATTGCAGGGGAGAGAGCGAGGTTATCGACCTGAAATGCTGGTGAAATGAGGAGGAACTCATGCCGGCAGCCGCGGCCAAGCGCTCGACCGGCAAGGGCTGCATGAATTCGGCCCTCAGTATAGCGACGGCACGTGCGATGCGCTGTGCGTGGCCATCGGGCCAGCCCAGTCGTCGTATTGCCGTACCGTGACGGCCGGCCAACAGCCAGTAATGCATCTCACGCACGAGTTGGGCTTGCAGCACCGGCACCGAAGCCGGTCGATCGAGCAAATGCATCAACCGTAGTGCCACGTCGGCGACCTCAGCATCGGTGGGCTGGACGCGTACCGGGGCATGGTCGGCTCCGCCAAAGGCATTCATCTGCGCAGCCAGATCGGCTATCACGGCAGCGTCCAGCTCCAGCACCAGCGACAGATAGGGAGCCATGGCGCTGGCGTGGGTGATCTGGCTCACGGTCGGCACATCCGCGGTGATCAGCAGGGAATCGCCAGCCGCGAAGTCGAAAGCCTGCATGCCCATGGTGACATGCTTGCTTCCCTGCAGCACAAGGCAGGCGAGGGGGCGGGAGATGGCATGAACCAGGCCGCTGGGCGCCGTCGCCCGCACGGTGGTGAGACCCGGAATCGGCGTGGCCGCGATACCATTCGAGTCGGCGTGGACTTGGGCATGGCGGCGAATGGCTTCAAGCAGGGCGGTCATGGTGACAGCCTACTCGCTTCGCGTCCGTCCTGCATGCCTCTTGGAGGATTAGGCAAGAAACATCGAGATTCCAGCAACACCGAAGGCAGGTTTGGCCCGATATCGGAGGCCGTCACACCAACGGAGTTTGCCCGATGACCAGGATTTCACTCGTAACCGGGGCCAGTCGCGGTCTTGGTCGCAGCACCGCCCTCAATATTGCCCGCCTTGGCGGCGATGTCATCCTCACCTATCGCAGCCGGAGCGAGGATGCCGAGGCGGTCGTCGCTGAAATCCGGGCCATGGGCCGGAAGGCGATCGCCTTTCAACTCGATACAGGTGACGTCGCAGCCTTTGCCGCCTTCACCGAAAGGGTGCGGGCAACGCTGCACGACACGTGGTCGCGGGGGACATTCGATCATCTGGTGAACAATGCTGGCCATGGCGACTACGCCCTGATCGGCCAGACGACCGAGGCGCAGTTCGATGCCCTGGTCAACGTCCATTTCAAGGGCGTTCTCTTCCTCACCCAGGCCCTGCTGCCGCTGATGGCGGATGGCGGTCGCATCGTCAATCTATCTTCCGGCCTGACACGCGTGTCTTATCCAGGCTATGCAGCCTATGCCGCGGCCAAGGGGGCCGTGGAGGTTCTGTCGACCTATCTGGCCAAGGAACTGGGTGAAAGGCGGATTGCGGTCAATACCGTGGCGCCGGGCGCGATCGAGACCGACTTCGGCGGTGGTGCCGTTCGCGACGATCCCAGTATCAACAAGATCTTTGCGCAGATGACCGCGCTTGGGCGAGCCGGAGTGGCCGAGGACATCGGGCCGATGATCGCGAGCCTCTTGTCGGACGCCAATCGCTGGGTCAACGCCCAGCGGATCGAGGTCTCGGGCGGCCAAGCCATCTGAGCCGCTCAATCGCTGAAACGGATGCCGTCGCCCAGGCCGATCGTTCCCGGTTGCTCGACGGTGCCGTAAATGCCGATCTGGTTGGCGAACTGACGTGCGACTGTCTTCATGATCGCGGGAGTGCGCTGGGCCGTCTGTGGATCGAGGGTGATCATCACGCAGCGCTCGATCGGCCGGTCGGTACGCAGACGGACCTCCCGGTTGCCGACGGTGACCCTTTTGTCGAGCCAATCCCGTTCCCAGCTCTCGGCATCCGCGGGTTCTATCAGAAGATTGATGCGGAAGCGTTGCAGATCGATATCGCCGCCATGGGCCTGCGCCAGGCGGCCGGCCGTCGTCGTGCTCACCAGAGAGATGACGGCGCTGTCGAAATGGCCTCGGCCGAGCTGCATCAGGTGCACGGGCTCGCCAGCCGCCTCGCTCAATTCCCGGCACAAGGCGGGATCGTCGATGTCGTATTCGCCGCCCTTGGGGGAGTGCACGACCAGCGTCGAGGTTTTGGGATCCTCCAGCTTGAGGTAACGGGCGCGGTAGAGCAGGAGATCGGGCAGATCCCGGCCGGTGAGGTAGGGAAAGCGGCCGCGATCATTGGTTTTCACGAAGGCATATTGCCGGTCACCCGCCAGGCCGTTCCAGCGCAGTTCCACCGTGTCCAGGATGTCGCTGCCCATGGATTTGACCGGAAAACGCTGGATCCGACGAATGACGCCGATCAAACCGTTTTTGCCCATGCCCGTTCGCCTATCCGGGGTTGAAGGGGATCAGTGGATGGAGAGGCCGTGGGAATCCCATTCGTCGCGCGGGACGGCTTCGCCGACCCTGTATTCCAGCGATATCACCTTCATGCGATCGGGCGTCGCCTCGCAGGTAAAGGAATATTGATACCAGATCCCGCCGCTGCGGAAGGCGCCGCCGTCGCCCTTGAGCGTGTCGCCCGTCACATGCGGATCGCCCAGCGCATAGGCGATCACGCTGTCGGGCTTGTAGGGGCGGGATTCGTGGCGCAGCCTTTCCATCAACTCGATGTCGCAGGCCTGCTGAAACCGGTCGGCCGGGGCCAGTTTGGCGAGGCCGGCCTCGGTCCGGCCGGGCTTGACGTTCTGGCGTGCTGAGGCGGGTGTCAGGGCAAGGGCGATCAGGGCGATCGAAAGCAGCGTCGATTTCATTCCATCCAGTCCAGGCAGAAGCGAACCCGGGCCGGATCGCGTGAGCGACCGGCACAGGCCCGGTATTGGCCATGATCCCCACCACGCGCCGCACGATCGGGTGGAAGCCCCCCGGGAAATCGCGCGGCGTCTGGAAATGAGGAGCCCGAACAAAGGCGTTTGACAACCGCGCTTATTGCTCCGGGCGACAGGCCCCGATGGCCGGGGCAGTCATCTCCATGGTGGGGAGGATCGGCCCGGGAAGAGATGGGTCTGGTTTCAAACCCAGGTCGACCCTGTGCCGATTCAGGGAGCGCAACCTAGCGCCTCATCCTCATCTTGTCGATCCATGGCGGATCTGGGCACCCGGGCGATGGGTGTGGTTCGATTCTACCGCTTGCGTGCCGCGTCCACGCTGATCGATCCCGGGCCGGCGAAAACGAAATAGAGGAAGAGGAAGCAGTAGAGGATGGCGGCGTCGCCGCCGTTCAGGGCCGGGAAGAAGGATTTCGGCGCGTGGAACATGAAATAGGCCACGGCCATCTGCCCGGAAAGGATGAAGGCGACGGGGCGGGTGAACAGGCCGATCACGATCAGCAGGCCGCCAAAGGCCTCAAGTATGCCGCCGAACCACATCAGGCCGAAGACGGGGATCTCGCGGTCGGGCGGGAGCGCCGGAAAGCCGAACAGCTTCTGGGTGCCGTGTGCCAGGAAGATCAGGCCGGCGACGATGCGTACGAGGGAAAGAATGGTCGGCGCATAGGCCTGGAGGGTCGATTGCGTCGAGGATTGCGACATGCTGCTCCGTCCGTGGTCGCTGAGGGGAACGCAGCCTTAGGTTAGTCAGACACGACTTTCCAGCCCGTGCGGCCGGTTCGGCGATCACGAACCATCACGTTCTTGTTTAACGTCATTCCAGATTTGGCGGATTTTCCGGGGCGTTCCGGCGGCCTGCTCCAGCAAGGCACGCGCCGATCCGCTCCGGTTCAGGGCGTGTCGAGCACGCCCGTCTTGCCGATGATATAGGGTGGCCTGGGAATGGCGATGTGGGCGGCCCGCAAGGCCGCCGACCAGCGCTCGCGCAGATCGTGGAAATAGGGCTCGCCCGGCTCGATGCGATGGCTGATTTCGGATTTGAGCGCGTCCCGCCGCACGGTGAGGATGTCGATCGGCATGCCGACGCCGAGATTGGAGCGCATGGTGGAGTCCATCGAGATCAGGCCGACCTTGAGGGCGTCCGGCATTTCCGTCTCGTAGTTCACCGCGCGGTCGAGGATCGGCTTGCCATATTTGTGCTCGCCGATCTGCAGATAGGGGGTATCGGCCGTCACCTCGATGAAATTGCCTGCCGAATAGATCATGAAGAGCCGCATCTTGCCGCCCTTGATCTGCCCACCGAACAGGAAGGCCACGTCGAAGCGGCTGTTGTGCTCCTCCAGGCTGCGCCCATCGGTAGCGTAGACCTGGCGAATGGCCCGGCCGATCAGCTGGGCGGCCTTGAACATGCTGGGCATGCTCATCAGCGTATCGACGGCGCCGGTATCGGGATTTTCCAGGCCCTCCTGGATATGGTCCAGCACGGCCTGGCTCACCGAGAGGTTGCCGGAGGTGCACACCGCCAGGACGCGTTCGCCCGGCTCTTCGAACACATGCAGCTTGCGGAATGTCGCGATGTTGTCGATGCCGGCATTGGTGCGCGTATCCGCGATCATCACCAGGCCCTCGCGAACCGAAATCCCGACGCAATAGGTCATCGACTGAACTCCCAAGCCGCCTGTCGGCGGTGCCCCCCAAGCAAGCCTGAACCCTCAGGCTGCCACGCCCTTCCCATAGAGCAAGATTCGTTTGCCGCCTACGGGCGCAAGGCCGGTCGGGAGAGCGGCAAAAAGCGGCAGGGGACCTAATGCTTCGGCGCCGAGCGCAGGCTCGAATAGACCATGCGGATGATCAGCACCAGCGTGGTCAGCACGATCAGGATGACGGAGATCGAGGCGATCGCCGGATCGATGTTGTCGCGCACCCCGCTCCACATCAGCCGGGGCAGGGTGATCGCATTCACGCTGGTGATGAAGAGGGTGACGCCGATTTCCTCCCAGGACAGCACGAAGGACAGCATCGCCGCGGTCAGCAGGCCGAACTTGATGTTAGGCAGGATGATCCGGGTGGCGCGCTGCCAGACGCTGGCGCCCATGCCGCGGGCGGCGAGATCGATGCGGCGGTCGACCTGGCTGAGCGAGACCATGATCAGCACCACGCAGAAGGGGACGATCATCACCACATGGGCGAGGACCACGCCGAGCCAGGTGTCGAAGCCGACGAGGGAGCTGACCTGGGACAGGCCGGTGAGCAGGAAATAGAGCGTCATCGCCGAGACGACCGGCGGCACGATCATCGGCAGCAGCACGAAGCCGACGAGGGCGGCGCCGAAGCGGGGACGAAACATCCAGATGCCGACGCAGAACAGGGTCGCCAGCGTGGTGGCGAGAGCGCTCGAAACCACGCCGATGCGGATGCTGAGCAGGATGGAATTCGCCCAGTCCGGATTGGTGAACAGGGTACGGTAATGGGTCAGGGCGTAGTTGCCGTTGGGCATGGAGAGGTAGCGGGCTGCCGTGAACGACACCGGCACCACGGCCAATAGCGGCAGCAGCAGGAAGACGGCGACGAGGGCCGCCGCGGTGAGGGCGATCAGGCCGGGGCGATGCGATGTCATTTGGACACTCCCGTATCGCCGAGGCGGGCATAGCGAAACAGCAGGGCCATCAGCGCTGCCACGATCACCACCAGCGTGACGCTGATCGCCGCGCCGAGGCCCCAATCCGGGCTCTGGAACATGCGCAGATAGATGAGTTCGGCCACCATCACGCTGCGGCCGCCGCCGAGAATGGCGGGTGTGACGAAGAAGCCGAGGGCGAACACAAAGACGATGAGCGTGGCCCCGATGATGCCGGAAAAGGTCATCGGCACGAAGACCTTCCAGAAGATGCGCAGCGGACCGGCACCCATGCCGCGAGCGGCCAGAAAGACGCGTTCGTCCAGGCTCCGCATGGCCGAGGCCAGCGGAAACACGGCGAAGGGAATGAGAAAATGCGTCATGCCGATGATGACGCCGAACTCGTTGCGCACCAGCGTCAGCGGCTCCGAGATGAAGCCGAGACTCTGGAGCCAGCTGTTGACCAGGCCGCGATTGGAGAGCAGCGCCAGCCAGCCGAAGGCGCGGGTCAGCACCGAGATCCAGAAGGGGATCAGGATGCACAATTCCGCCAGGCGCTGCTGTAGCGGCGTGCCACGCACCCAGACATAGGCGATCATATAGGCGGCGATGACGGTGATCACCGTCACCATGGCGCAGATGCGGAAGGTACGCAGGAAGACCGAGAGCACCAGCGGGTCGCCGGCAAGCCTTTGATATTGCGTCAATCCGGGTTCGGGCAGCGTGATGCTCCACTGGGCCACGCCGAGGAAGGGAATGAGATAGACCAGCGTCAGGAACGCCAGCAACGGCCCTGCCAGAACCAGGAATGAAAGTGAAGACAAGGGCTTGCGCATCAAAGCTCTCGCATGTCTTCACTGCCCGGACTTGGAGGCCGCCCGGGCAGTGGATGAAAGGTCAGGCCGAGATGATCTTGGTGTAGGCGTCCAGCGCGGCGCCGTAATTTTCGGCATACCAGTTCATGTCGAGCGCGATTTGCTTGCTCATATTGGCGGGATCGACCGGATTGAGGCGCTTCTGGTCGGCGGGGATGAGGGCATCGGTGGCCGGATTGGCGGGGCCCTGTCCGAGCATGTCGAACATCACCAGCTGCTTCTTGGGATCCTGCGCGCTGGCGATGAACTTCATCGCATTGTCCTTGCCGCCGGGATTGTTCTTGATCACCGCCATGGCGCCGGGCGAGATCAGACCCTGATCCCAGATGAACTTGATCTGGCCGCCCGAATCCTTCTCCAGCACCGAGGCGCGCGTGGACCAGATCAGCGCCATCGAGGCATCGCCATTCAACAACACCTGCTGGCTTTCGGCGCCGCCACCCCAATAGGACACCACATTGTCCTTGAAGGCAGCGAGCTTGTCGTGGGCGCGCTTGAGATCGAGCGGATAGAGCTTCTCCGGCGCCACGCCGTCACCGAGCAGCAGCGCCTCCCACATGCCGGCGCCCCATTTGTAGAGCGAACGCTTGCCGGGGAACTTCTCCACATTGAAGAAATCGGCCATGCCGGTCGGCGGCTTGTCGCCGAATTTGGAGGCGTCATAGGCAATGACATAAGAGAAGAAATAGGTCGAGGAGGCATGTTCCCAGCCAAAGCCAGGCCGGAACTTCGACTTGTCGACCACCTTGTAGTCGATCGGCTCGAGCATGCCCTGCTTGCCCAGGGAGATGGCGGAGAACGGGTCGGCGTCCACGATGTCCCAGGTCGGCTTGCCGCTCTTGAACTGCGCGGTGATGCCGCCTTCGGTCGGGCCGGTGCCGTCTTCCTTCACGGTGATGCCGGTTTCCTGCTGGAAGGGCTGGCCATAGGCGGCGTCATAGGCCTTGATGGCATCGCCACCCCAGTTGACGAGGACGAGCTGGCCGCCATCGGCGCGGGCCGGGCCGGTGCGCAGGGCAAAGGGAGCGCCGGCGAGGACCATGGCGGCGAGCTGGGCAAAACGCCGGCGGCTGATCTGGCCGGCTTCGACCTTCGAGGCGAGGATTTCGAGACAGTCTTTCTGGAAGGCTTCATTCATAGCCGATGTTCCCCTGTTGGGTATGCGAAGGCGGATGGTGAGAATTTCGTTATAATTATTTGTTTTTTACAGTGTTTTATTGCAGGAGAAGCAGTTGCTTTACGCATCTTCCGGCAACAGGAATCCCTTGCTCTTGGGCCAGGTGAGCCAAAGGTCCGGCCCGTTTGCCAAGGCCTCCGCTGCGCGATCCGTCGGCAGCGTCAGGCTCACCGGCGTGCCGCTCTTGGTGGTCAGGGACAGTTTGGTGGCCGAGCCGAGATAGGTCGAGGCCGTCACGGTGCCGGCCAGGCAGTTGAGGGATTCTACCTGCGGCCTGGCCGAGACATCCATATGCTCGGGGCGGATCGCCAGGATGCCAGTCTTACCGATATGGCTCTGGGACGGCACGTCGAGCAGGGCTCCGTCGCAGGAGCCGCGGGCGTTGCCGGCTTCCCGCTGGACGTCGTGCAGCGGCAGGAGATTGATGTCGCCGAGGAATTCCGAGACGAAACGGTTGGTCGGCTTCTCATAGACCTCCTGCGGCGTGCCGACCTGCAGGAGCTGGCCCTGGTTGAAGATCGCTACATGCGATGACAGCGCCATTGCCTCGCTCTGGTCGTGCGTGACGAAGATGAAGGTGGTGCCGAGCTCTTCATGCAGGCGCTTGACCTCGTCCTGCATGGAGTTGCGCATGTTCTTGTCGAGAGCCGAAAAGGGCTCGTCGAGCAGGAGCACGGGCGGCTCGAATACCAGAGCCCTCGCCAGGGCCACGCGCTGCTGCTGGCCGCCGGAGAGTTTGGCAGGAAGCTTGTGGCCATGACCGGACAGGCCGACACGCGCCACCATCTCGCCGACGCGCCGACGGATCTCGTCGCCGGGCACCTTGCGGATATGCAGGGGGAAGGCGATGTTCTGTTCCACCGTCATATGCGGGAACAGCGCATAGCCCTGGAACACCATGCCGAAGGCGCGTTCTTCGGCGGAAAGCGTGGTGATATCGGTGCCGTCGCGAGTGAGGCGGCCGACCGTCGGCTTTTCGAAGCCGGCGAGGATCATCAGGAAGGTGGTCTTGCCGGAGCCCGAGGGGCCGAGCAGGGTGAGGAATTCGCCGCGGGCAATGGTAAGGGAAACGCCCTTGAGCGCCTCGAACTTGCCGAATGTCTTGCCGATGCCTTCGGCCCGGATCTCGGCAGCGTGTTCGATGCCCGAATGACCGGCTGCTTTGCCGGGCGCTACCCCGCCGTTTTGCGCCATGCATGTCCTCCTAGAGCAAAGCGCATTCAGGGATGAACGCGTTTTGCTCCGATTCCTTGTTTCGACGCGTCTTTGCGGTTCTTGCCGATTTCGTCAAATCGCAAAACGCTTTGGAAAACCGTTTAAAGCCTAAGCGTGATTATCGTTCACGACAATTGAATGTTGTTGCCTCTGGGGAAAAATTTGATTCACCCCAACGGGTAGCCCGCTACAGCCGTTCAGCCATAGTTGGGGCGGTATGTCGGGCTCGTCTGCGCCAAGGCCGACTTCAACCAGTCTGCGAAGGCCCGCGAGACCGCATGGCCGATCTTGGCATGCTCCATCACCAGGAAATAGGAGCGCGGCGACTTGATGGCGAGGTCGAAGGGGCGGATCAACTGGCCGGCCTTCATGGCGGTACGGCAGGTGAGTTCATCTCCCATGGCGATGCCCTGGCCGGCGGTAGCGGCGGCGAAGACGAGATTCATGTCGGAGAAGATCATGCCGCATTCGGCATTGGGATTTTCGACATTGGCAAGGGCCAGCCAGCGCGTCCAATCGTCGAAATCGCCCAGGTGAAGCAGTGGTGCCCTCAATACGTCCGAGGGTTCGTTGAGACCGCCGACCTTGTTGAGCAAAGCCGGGCTGCATAATGGCGTGAACTGGACTTCGCACAGCAACTCGACCGCCCGATTGGGCCAATTGCCGTCGCCGAAGGTGATGAAGAGGTCGACATCGGGGTTGGAGACGTCGTCGAGCCGCCGCGGCGTCACCACGCGCAATGACACGTCCGGATACATTTCCTGGAACTCGGCGATGTGGGTGCATAGCCAAAGCGAGGCAAATCCGGGCGTGCAGCTCACCTGCAGCGTGCCGACGACGCCCTTGTCGCCATATTGCAGCGAGGCATCCCCGATGACGGTGAGGGCCTTGCGCACCTCGTTGGCATAGTGGCGGCCGCGGACGGTCAGCATCACGCCCTTGCCGTTGCGCTCCAGCAGGTCGAAGCCGAGATCGCGCTCGAGCAGGCGCAATTGGTGGCTGACGGCGCTGCGGGTGAGAAAGAGCTCTTCGGCGGCACGCCAGACGCTGCCGTGGCGGGCGAAGCTGTCGAGGGCACGCAGGGCCTGGGTGGAGGGAATGCGCAAGGGAACTCCGGAAATCTCTCACCAGATTTCGGGCAAGATTGCCTAAAGGTGAATGGAATTTGTTCAAACAGGCAAAACATATCACTTTTTGATAGTGATGTTCACCGCTTATCCTCCCCGTCAATCAGGGAGGTAGGAAGTGACCAGTTCAGCTCAGCAAACGGCGCTTGCGCATGTCGATGCCATCGCCGGCGACCTGTCGACCTGGACACGCACGATCTTCGATTTCGGCGAGACGGCCTGGCGCGAATATCAATCCGCCCGCTGGTATGTCGATCTCCTGCGCCGGCACGGTTTTACCGTGGAGGAAGGCTCGGCCGGCATGCCGACCGCCTTCTGCGCGCACTGGACCGGCAAGCCGGGCGGGCCGACCATCGGCATGTATGCCGAATATGACGCGGTGCCCGGCAATTGCCAGGATGCGGCGACCGTCAAGCGCCCGCGGCCGGGCCTCAGCGAGCATGCCGGCGGCCATACCGATCCCCATTCGGCGCTCGGCACCTCCAGCCTGGGCGGGCTGCTCGCCACCAAGCAGGCAATGGAGCGCCACGGCCTTGCCGGCACGCTGCGCTTCACGGGCGAACCGGCCGAGAAGGTGAGGGGCTCCAAGCCCCTCCATGCCGCCAAGGGCTATTATGACGGCCTCGACGGTATGCTCTCCTTCCATCCCTTCTACATGCTGCCGATGTGCAACACGGTGCGCTGGGATACCCATTGCGGCGCCGCCTATTCGATGATCTATCGCTTCGTCTGCGACGAGCCGGAGGCCTGGAACCGGGCCGCCGGCGCGCCGATCCCGCAGTCGCATTCGGCCGTGCGCGCGCCCGGCGCCAATGACGCGCTGATGATGATGTACATGGCCTCCAAGGCCCTGCGCGACTCCATGCTGACCCACCAGGGCGGCTGGTCGATCAGCGAGGCGATCCTGACGGCCGGCCAGGCAACGGCGGACAATCTTCCCGCGGGCCTCGCCGAAATCCAATACATGATGCGCATGCCCACGCTCGACATGGCCGAGCAGGCAACCGCCATGCTCGACCGTAATGCCGAGATGGCGGCGCAGATGACAGGCTGCCGCTATGAACGCCACTGGGTATGCAAGTCGCGCCCGGGCCTGGCCAACCACGCCATCGCCAATGTCGTGTGGGACGCGATGTCGACGGTGGGAGCGCCGCGCTGGGGCGAAGAAGCCTGCCGGCTCGCCCGCGAGATCCAGGTCAATCTCGGCCTGGAACCGATGGAAGAGCCCTTCCTGGCCGAATGCGAACGCCTGATCGCCCCTCAGGAAGCCGAGGCGATCCTGCGGCGGGACCTGCCGCCCTCCCAGCTCAACTCGACGTCGGACGACTATACCGACATGAGCTGGCATGCCCCGACGGCCCGCTTCTATGTGGCCCGGCCGGCTCTCAGGGCGCCGGAGGGCTATACCTATCCGGGCTGGGTGATGAATGCGCTCGGCGGCATGCCGGCCACCATCGATCCGATGGTGACGACGGCCGCCAAGACGATCGCGCTTTCGGCCCTGCGCCTGATCGAGGACGGGGAGGCGCGCGCCGCCGCCCGCCGTGAATTCGAAGAACGTACCGGTGGCGGTATCGGCGGCTCCAGCTGGATTCCGCCGCTGGCCGATTATCCGCCGCCGATCGGCTTTCGCTGGCCCGAATATGTCACCACCACTCGCGGGCGCGAATGGTGGATCCCCACCTGATGAAAAGGGAAACGACCATGAACCGCATCGAACAGATCCATGTCGACGACGCCTTCACCCTGCGCCGCCGCAACCTTGCCGGCGGCACCAAGCCGCTCAAGCATTGGGGCTTTCGCAACGAGACCGACAGGCTGACCGACGTCCTGCTCGGCTCGCCGGCCTATCTGAGGCACATGGCGACCAGCTCCCTGTCGCGCAAGCATCTGCGCGAGGCGCCCTGCAACATCCAGACCGCGCAGGCCCAGCACAAGGAACTGGCTTCGGCCTATGAGCATTTCGGCGTCGACATCCACTGGCTGGAGCCGGAAGTCGAACTGCCGATGCAGGTCTATACGCGCGATTCCAGCGTGATGACCCCCTATGGCGTCGTCATCACCGCCATGGCCAATTGGTGGCGCCGCGGCGAGAACTACGCCGCCATCCGTGCCTATGAGAAGATGGGCATCCCGATCTACGACATGGTGACATCAGGGACCTTCGAGGGCGGTGATTTCAACGTGATCGAGGAAGGCTGCGTGCTGATCGGTTGCGGCGGTGCCCGCACCCAGGAGGAGGGCGCCCGCCAGGTCGCCGAGTGGTTCGAGAAGGAAGGCTGGGAGGTCCGTCTCGCCTTCATCGACGAATATTACGTCCATATCGACCTGATGGTGGTGCCGATCGCCCCGAAGCTGACCGCGGTATGCCTGGCCTGCACCGAGCCCGGCATCGTCGACTGGCTCAAGGCCAAGGGCCACGAGATCATCGACGTGCCGTTCCAGGACACCATGGCACTCGGCTGCAACTTCATGTCGCTGGGCAATGACCGCATCATCGCGCCCACGGCGAGCAAGAGCCTGATCGGTCAGCTCAAGGCCCGTGGATTCGAGGTTGCGGCGGTGGATACCAGCGAGATATCCAAGACGGGCGGCGGCATCCACTGCATGGCGCAGGCCCTGCGCCGCGCGGCTTGAGCGCCCACGGCGAAAGACGATGAGGTAAGGCGATGATCGAGCAGGAAAACGCGCTGCCGGCAGGCTTCCTGTCCGATCTCGCCTCGGCGGTAGGCGCCGCCAACATCCGCACCGGTGCTGCGATCGCCGAGCTCGATCCGGGTGAGGAACCGCACAATCTCGGCGCCTCCGCCGTCGTCTCGCCGGGGACGACCGGGGAGGTGGCCGCCATCGTGGGGCTGTGCGTTCGGCATGGCGTCTCCATGGTGCCGCAGGGCGGACGCACCGGCCTCGTCGGCGGCGGTGTCTCGACGGCGGGACAGATCGTCGTCTCAACCCGCCGCCTCGACAGGATCGAGCGGCTCGTCGCCGATGAGCGCGTCGCCGTGGTGGAAGCCGGCTGCACGCTTCAGGCCCTGCAGGAGGCCGCGCTCGTCCACCGCCTCGAGCCCGGCATCGACCTGCCGGCGCGCGGCTCCGCCACCATCGGTGGCATGATCTCCACCAATGCCGGTGGCATCATGGCCTTCCGCAACGGCGTGATGCGCCATCGCATCCTCGGTCTGGAGGCGGTGCTTCCGGATGGCTCCGTCTATTCCGACCTCACCCGGGTGGTGAAAAATTCGGCGGGTTATGATCTCAAGCACCTGCTGATCGGTGCCGAGGGAACGCTCGGCATCGTCACCAAGGTCGCGATCAAGCTGGACGCCGTACCGCCGGCCCATGCCGTGGCCCTGTTCGGTTTCGACTCCGTGCCCGCCGCCCTGGCCGCCATCCGGCGGGCACTCGACGCACGGGTCGGCGAATTGCGCGCGGCCGAGGCGATGTGGGCCGATTATTTCCGCTATGCCGCCCGCCATTTCGCCTGGTCGGCACCGGATTTCTCCATGGAACACCGGATCTATCTCATCCTCTCCCTCGGCGGCGCCGACGAAGCGGCGCTGCAGGAGGAACTGGCTGCAATCTATGAGGAATTGCTGGAAACCCATCCCGAGACCAGCGCCGTCCTGGCAAGCTCGCTGGCGCAGGAGCAGGCGATCTGGCGGCTGCGCGAGGAATCGGCCGTCATCTATGTCGACTATCCCAATTCACCCAGCTTCGACGTCTCGCTACCCTTGTCGCAAGTGGACGACTATGTGCGCGCCAGCATCGCCGGCCTTGCTGGCGTCTCGCCGGGGCTCGCTCCCTTCGTCTTCGGCCATTTGGGCGATGGCAACCTCCATATCATGCTCAACCGGGCGGAAGACGCGCTGACAGCGGACGACATCGCCGGGGTGGAAGTGGTGCTTTATGGCGGCATCCGCCAGCGCGGCGGCTCGTTTTCGGCCGAGCACGGCGTCGGTTCCAAGCGCATCCATGCCCTCTATGCCACGGCGGATCCGGTCAAGCTCAGCTTGATGCACGCGATCAAGGCGATTATCGACCCGGCGGATCTCATGAATCCCGGCAAGGTGATCGATCCCTCTCGTCTTGCCGACGCGAAGCATTCGGACTGACACCGCCTGTGCAGGCAGATGCCATTGGCGGCGCATACCGGCAGCCTTGCGGCCCTGCCGTCATGCAGTTGTGTGCACTGGTCCGATATAACGCCTACCTCATCCGAATAGGGCATTGCTTCTTTCGTCGAAAGAACCCACTGTCCGAAATCGTCATGTATGGAAGTTGGTTTCAGGTAAAAAAAGCCAGCCCCCTTCTTTCGAAGGAGTTTTTGCTAGACTCCGGGGGCCCAGTATCGGCAAGATCGATCCCGCTACAGACAGGTAGAATGAAAGCCGAGTTTCGTAGCAGACCAACGGGATAGTTGGAGAGACCTATGTTCGTGATCTGGCCTGTCATCGTCGCGATGGTGCTGGGCGTGGTATGCGGGACCTTTGTTCCGGTACTGGCATTCACGATCATTGCCCTGATCGCTTCGATCGGCAGCGCCCTCATCATCTGGATGGCCGGTTTCGGCTTGGGGACCGCTTTGATCGACATGGTGGCCATCGCCATCGCCCTGCAGGTGGGCTATGTCTTCGGCATACTGGTCTTGCTCGCCGTCAGCAAACTGGCTCCGAAATTGCGGCCGGGCCTGGTGCGACGCTACGAGCACGAACACGATTCAAGCCGGCCTTGAGAGACTGCCCAATGCCGATCGTGCGTGTGCCGATCGCGCGCGGCCTGGGCATGGCAGCGGATCATCTGCTCAGCGATATCTGGCGTCAGCGATAGCCGGTGAAGCACCGGGTCTGATCAGCTCTGCGACTGGCGCTGCGCCTGAGGACGCTCGCCTTTTTCACCGATATCGACGGTGACCTCCAGGCTTTCGCCTTCCCCACCGTAATGGGCGCCCCGTACCGGCGCCGCGCCCAGATAATCGAGGCCGACCGCGACGCGGATGTGCTGGACGGTCGGACAGACCGACAGCGCCGGGTCGAAGCCAACCCAGCCCAGACCCTCGACATAGGCCTCTGCCCAGGCATGGCTGGCGCTGCCCTGCTGCGTCGGCGGTTGCCAGAGCAATCCACTGACATAGCGCGAGGGTATGCCGAGCGTCCGGGCGCAGGCGATGAACAGATGGCTGGCGTCCTGCGCGACACCGTTGCCGGCGGCGAATGCCTGCGTCAGGCCCACTGCCGGCTGCTTCGGGTCGCCACTGACCTCGATGCGATCATGAATCGCCTGCATCAAGGCGTGGCAGGCGGCAAGCCCGCCTCCCGCTGTTCCGGCACTCCGGTGGGCGAAGTCCCGGATCGGAGCATCGGCCTGGGTGAGGTCGGTATCACGCAGATAGAGGGCGACGGGGAAACGCTCGATCACGCCGTGCAGCACGCCGGCATTGTCGTGGGTCTCGACCTCGCCCTCCACGCGCACGCGCAGGCTTTCGATGCTGCCGATCGCCGTGAAGGCATGGCTGATATTGCCGAAGGCATCCTCGGACTGGCTCAACCTGACATCCTGGTCCACGTCGATGCGCCAGCGCACCACATGCTGGCCGTCATGCGAGCGCGGGGTCAGCCGCAGGGTCTGGATCACGGATTTGGCCGGCCGCTCGTAGCGATAGACGGTTTCGTGGGCAACGCAGATGCGCATGGGTTCGTCAGATCAGATATTGCTCGGCGATCGCCGTGCTCAGATTGTTGTTGTCGGTGATGAAGTCGGTGATGAAATCATGCAGACCGGATTGAAAGACCTCGTCGATGCTCAGATTCTGCAGGCGCGACTGGGTCACGCGAGCCAGACGCTGGGCGGGACCCTGCCGGCCATAGACCTGAGCGAGCTGGTCGAGATTCCCGTTCAGGTTCTCATAGCATGAAGCAAGCGAACGCGGCATCTGTGTGTTCAGGGTCAGGAGATCGGCGACGAGCCAGGGCTTGAGGCTTTCCTTGTAGACCCAGTGATAGGCGGTAAGGGCGGAGACGGCGCGCAGGATGGCGGTCCACTGGAAATAGTCGAGACTGCCGCCGACGCTTTCCGAGGGCGGCAGCAGCACATGATATTTGACGTCGAGGATGCGGGCCGTGTTGTCGGCACGCTCGAGGAACAGGCCGAGCCGTGCAAAGGCATAGGCGTCGTTGCGCAGCATGGTGCGGTAGGCCGAGCCGTCGAACATCAGGGAGACGCCCTTGACCCAGTCGAGGAAGCGAGAGATTTCCTCGCGGCTCATCCGGGCCGGGTCATAGCGCTTGAGCTGGAGCCAGGCGTCGTTGATGGTCGACCACATCTCCGCCGTGAGGGCGGTGCGCACGCCGCGGGCGTTGGTACGCGCCATCTCGAAGCAATTGCGGATCGAGGAGGGGTTCTCGGCGGAGAAGGCCAGGAACTCGGTGACGGTCCGCTCATTGGCCTCCTCATAGGCGGCGAAGAAGGCGGGGCCGCATCCGGCCGTTTCCACCGCGCTTTCCCATTCCGTGGTCAAGCCGCCATAGGAGGCCGGCAGGGACGACAGGCGGTAGGCGGCATCGAGGATGCGGGCGAGATATTCGGCCCGTTCGACATAGCGGGCCAGCCAGAACAGGTTATCGGCGGTACGCGACAGCATGGCTCAATGTCCGGGCGAGAGGGAACGGGAGAAGGAGGGCGAGCGATGCATGGCTGATATCACCGATCCAGGATCCAGGTATCCTTGGTGCCGCCCCCCTGGCTCGAGTTCACCACCAGAGAGCCTTGCTTCAGTGCCACGCGGGTCAGGCCACCGGGCACGATGCGGACCTTGTCCGAACCGGTGAGGACGAAGGGCCTGAGATCGACATGGCGAGGCGCGATGCCCTCCTCGACATAGCAAGGGCAGGTCGAGAGCGCCAAGGTGGGCTGGGCGATATAGCCGAAGGGATGAGCCTTCAGCTTGGCCCTGAAGTCGGCGATCTCGGCCTTGCTGGCGTGCGGGCCGATCAGCATGCCGTAGCCGCCCGATCCCGAGACCTCCTTGACCACCAGACTTTCGAGATTGTCGAGCACATAGGCCAGCGCCTCGGGCTCGCGGCAGCGATGAGTCGGCACATTCTGCAGGATCGGCTCCTCGCCGAGGAAGAAGCGCACGATGTCGGGCATGTAGGAATAGACGGCCTTGTCGTCGGCGACACCGGTACCGACAGCGTTGGTCAGCGTGACGTTGCCGGCGCGATAGGCGGTCATCAGGCCGGGAACGCCGAGGGCCGAATCCGGGCGGAAGGCGAGGGGATCGAGGAAGTCGTCGTCGATGCGTCGATAGATCACGTCGACCCGGCGAGGCCCTTCCGTAGTGCGCATATAGACGATTTCGTCCCGCACGAAGAGATCACGCCCCTCGACAATCTCGATGCCGAGGCGGTCGGCCAGGAAGGAATGCTCGTAATAGGCCGAATTGTACATGCCCGGCGTCAGCAGCACCACGACCGGATCGCGCGAGGCCGTGCGAGGGGCGATCGAGCGCAGGGTGGCGAGCAGTTCGTCCGTGTAATTCTCGACCGGGGCGATGCGATGGCGCGCCACCACTTCCGGGAACAGGCGCATGGTGACTTCGCGGTTCTCCAGCATGTAGGAGACGCCGGAAGGTGTGCGCGCATTGTCCTCGAGCACATAGAAGGTATCGGCGTCGACGCGCACGATGTCGATGCCGGCAATATGGACATAGACGTCATGGGGCACGCTCTGGCCTGCCATTTCGGGGCGGAAGGCCGGATTGTTGAAGATCAGGTCCTCCGGCACCACGCCGGCGCGCACCACTTCGCGTTTGCCGTAGACGTCCTTGATATACATGTTCAGCGCACGCACGCGCTGTTCGAGGCCGCTTTTGAGCGTGTTCCACTCCTGGGCCGCCAGGATGCGGGGGATGATGTCGAAGGGGATCAGGCGTTCGGCGCCATCCTTGTCGCCATAGACGGCGAAGGTGATGCCGATGCGCCGGAACAAGAGCTCGGCCTCGTTGCGTCGGTGGGTCAGCAATTCCTTGGGGGCCGTGGAGAGCCATTGCGCGAGATCGGCATAGGCGGGACGTATAGCGCCGTCGCTCAGGGTCATCTCGTCGAACGCCGCCATGCAATCCCTCCAGACGTGCAATCTGGCGTTACATTGAGCGAGATCGTGCAAGGCGGCAAGCGATCTGCGTAGATCGATTGGCGAGATCATGGGCAGAATTGCAGATTTGCCTAGTGCGGAGGCATCTTGCCTTCCCTGCTGGCATTGTTTGCCTGAAATGGCGGCTGAGGCTTCGGCCGCAGTCGATGCGTCCGCGGCCTTTGGTCAGCGGGGATTCACGAGCGAAGCCGGCAGGCGCAGGACGGCGAGGCCACCAATCGCAATGAGAACCGCAAGACAATAGAGCGCGAGCGATGAGCTCTGAGTCGCGTCGCGCATCCAGCCAAGGAAATAGGGGGCGAGGAAAGCCGCGACATTGCCCAGCGAACTCACCAAGGCGATGCCGGCCGCCAGGACGGCGGCGGACATCACGGTGGGCGGCAATTGCCAGAACAGGGGCAGGGAGGTGCTGGCACCCATGCCGGCGATCGTCAGGCCAACCATGGCCGATACCGGGTTGCCGGGATCGAAGCCGATGAGCGCGAGGCCGCCGGCTGCCATGAGCAGGGGGATGCAAAGATGCCAGCGGCGCTCCCTGAACCTGTCCGAGGAATGGCCGGTGGCAAGCATGAAGATGCAGCCCGCCAGATAGGGGATGGCGCTGAGGAGCCCGATCGTCATATCGCTGGTGATACCGGCGCCATTGATCAAGGCCGGTGTCCAGAAAGCGATCGTGTTCACGGCAAGCATGACGGCGAAATAAATGCCGACCAATTGCCAGACCCGGGGATCGCGAAGGCATTGGGACAGCGAGACATTCGCCGTCGGCTTCTGTTCGGCGGCGAGGATTGCGGTCAGATGTTCCTTCTGCGGCTGGCTCAGCCAGGAGGCATCGCGCACGGTGTCGGGGAGCGCTGCGTAGACCACCAAGGCCAGCGCGATGACGGGAAGGCCTTCGAGCAGGAACATCCACTGCCAACCGCGCAGGCCGGCGATGTCGTGGAAGCTTTCCAGAATACTGCCCGAAATCGGGCCGCCGAGCAGGCCGGCGGCCGGCACGGCAAGGGCGAAGAGCGCCGTGACCTGGCCGCGCCGGCGCTGCGGAAACCAGCGATTGATGTAGACGAGGACGCCCGGAAAGAAGCCCGCTTCGGCGATGCCGAGAAGGAAGCGCAGACCATAGAACTGCAGGGCGGAGCTGATCAGGAAGGTCGAGGCGGAGAGAATTCCCCAGACGAGCATGATGAGGGTGATGCCACGCCGCGGGCCGAGTTTGTCGAGCATGATGTTGCTCGGCACGCCGAACAGGGCATAGGCCACGAAGAACAGGCCGGCCCCCAGGCCATAGGCGGTGTTGCTGAAGCCGAGATCGGACGTCATCTGCAGCTTGGCAAAGCCGATATTGATGCGGTCGAGATGGGCGAAGACGTAGCAGGCCAGCAGCAGGGGCATGATCCGCCACGCCGTGACCCGATGGATCGCATTGCCGACGGCCTGGATATCCGCGTCGATCGCGAAATCTCGGCCGGCGACATCACCCTGCGAATAGCCCTGATTGGCCACGGCTTCCTCCTGTCGCTCCCGATCTGTCGCCTCGAAGCATGCTTGCCGAGAAGATCGACCTGGATTTCTTGATATTTAATATGTTAATTAAATACTGGATAACCCCATTCGCGCCCGATGGCAAGGGATGGCGTTCTCGCACCTGGAAGGCAGCGAACGGCAGGATTAGCGATCGATCCGGGAAGGCGCGTCTTCAGAGGCCAATGCGGTGCACCTGAGTGTCCTCGTGTTTGCTCGACCTTTGTCATTGCCGGGCTTGACCCGGCAATCCAGCCTGGGTCCCCGCGTTGCGCAGGAGGCTTCTGGATAGCCGGGTCAAGCCTGGCTATGACAATTCGGAACGTTTTCTTCCCGGATGACCCGCATTGCGCCTTCAGAGGCCGACTTCATTGCTCATCAGGCGCGAGAGGTTCGCAGCCAGAATATCGATGGCGGCCCGCACACGCAGCGGCAGCACGGGGGAGCGCGGCCAAAGGGCGTGCACGTCGAAGACCAGGCCGGGATGCTCGGTCAGTACCCGGATCAGCTCGCCCTTGCGCACACGCTCGGCCACCAGCCAGCACGGCATCCAGGCAAGGCCTGCTCCGGCCACCGCGGCATCGGCAACGGCATCGAGGGAGTCGAAGATGAAACGGCTCGGGGGCATGATTTCGACGGCAGGCCCGCCCATCACCGGAAACAGCCATGAGCGGGGTTGGCCCGAGCGCCCGTAGAGAATGGCGTGGTGGTCGGCGAGGGCGGCCAGGGTGAGCGGCGCTCCATGTTCGCGCAGATAGGCAGGGGCGGCGCACACGGTCATGCGCTGCTGGGCGACACGGCGCGTGATCAGGTTCACGTCGGATTCGAGGGCGCCGTTGCGAATGGCGAGGTCGTAGCCGTCCTCGATCAGGTCGACGCGCCTGTCGTTGAAATTGAGCTCGAGTTCGAGAGCCGGATGCTGGGCCGCGAGCTTGAGCAAGAGCGGCGCGACGCAGGCCCGTCCGAACAGAGCCGGCATGGTGACGCGCAGCCGGCCGCCGACGTCGCGCCGGCCGCTGTCGAGCATGGCCTCGCCCTCGCGGATCTCGGCCAATGCCCTCAGGCAGCGCTCATAGAAGACCTGGCCGTCCTCGGTCAACGCCTGGCTGCGCGTCGTGCGATGGAACAGCCGGGCTCCCAGGCGTTCTTCGAGCCGGGCGATCGACTTGCCGACCGCCGAGCGCGACAAATTGAGCCGCTGCGCAGCCGCAGCAAAGCCGCCGGCTTCCACCGCTTCGACGAAGACCGAGACACCGTTGAGACGATCCACCATGGCAAGGGCGATCTTGTAGATAGCTAGGAACCAATGATCGGAAATTATATCGCCACTGGTGCATGAAATTCAACATTACCGTGCCGGCTCCCTGAATTCGATGGAGACGGTCATGACGGAACAGATGAAACGGTGGTCGATGAACGCAATCGGGCGCGATCGGCTCGTGCTCGAGCATGTCGCCAAGCCCCGGCCAGCGGCGGGCGAAGTCCTGGTCAGGGTAGCTGCCGTTTCCCTGAACTACCGCGATAAGCTGGTGATCGAAACCGGCTTCGGCCAGCCCCTGGCTTTTCCCTTCACCCCGGCGTCGGACATGGCGGGTGTCGTCGAGGCCGTCGGGGAGGGAAGCACGCGATTCAAGCCGGGTGACCGGGTGATCTCCACCTTCATTCCCGGCTGGATCGACGGGCTGAACGACGGTACGGCCCGGGTGCCGCCCTATCGCACCTTGGGGGGCATGCGGCCAGGCGTGCTTGCGGACTATGTCGCCTTTCCCGAGGACTGGTTCACTTTCGCGCCCGCCATACTTGATGATGCTGCCGCGAGCACCCTGCCAGTAGCCGGGCTGACCGCCTGGTTCGCGCTGGTGGAGCGCGGAGCTCCCCTGGCCGGCAAGACCGTGCTGGTACAGGGCACCGGCGGCGTCTCGCTGTTCGGGCTGCAGATCGCCAAGGCTGCCGGGGCGAGCGTGATCGTCACCTCCGGCAGCGCCGACAAGCTGGTGCGGGTCCGCGAGCTTGGGGCCGACCATGGCATCGATCGCAGCCGCGAGAACTGGGTGGAGGCCGTCCATCGCCTGACGGGCGATCGCGGTGCCGATCACATCCTCGAAGTCGCCGGGGGCCCCAATCTGGGGCAGTCCGTCCAGGTGGCCGCGATGGGCGGGCGCATTTCCGTCATCGGCGTGCTGGAAGGCGTGGAGGTTTCCGCTCCGGTGGTTCCTCTGATGCTCAAGGGCCTCACGGTCCAGGGCATCGGCGTCGGCCATCGCCGGGCACAGGAGGATCTGGTGCGGGCCGTCGACGCGCTCGGCCTCCGGCCCGTCATCGACAGGCGTTACGGTTTCGCCGAGCTCCCGGCCGCACTCGATCATCTCGACCGCGGTGCCTTCGGCAAGATCGTGATCGAGACGGATCGGTAGCTGGAGCAGCCCGCCTTCGCGCCTGACACTCCAGATCCGGCGCTTCCCGGAGAATACGCAACTGTAGCGTCATGCCGCCGCCGCTGCTCTGCCGAAAAGATGCAGGGCGGCATGATAGAGCAGCATGATGGTCTTGCCGTCGCGGATCTCGCCGCGCGCGATCATCGCCAGCGCCTCGTCGATATCGAGTTCGAGGAGGTCGATGTCCTCGCCTTCCTCAGCCTGGCCGCCGCCTGTGCCGACACGGTCGCCCGGGCTGTAGGGCGCGACGAAGAAATAGAGCTTCTCGGTCACCGAGCCCGGGCTCATATAGGCCTCCATCACGCGCCGGACTTCGCGGATCCGGAAGCCGGTTTCCTCCTCCGTCTCGGCGCGAATGCGCTCCTCCGGTCCGGCATTGTCGAGCAGGCCGGCCGGGGCCTCGATCAGGAGGTCGTCCCAGCCATTGACGAAGGCCGGATAGCGGAACTGTCGCGTCAGGACGACGGTACGCCGCGAAGGATCGTAGAGCAGGATGGTGGCGCCGTTGCCGCGGTCATAGGTTTCCCGGCTCTGCCTTTGCCAGCTTCCATCGCCGCGGCGATAGAGAAACGTGGTTTTCTTCAGCACATACCAATCGTCGGAGAGGAGTTCGACATCCTCCACACGCACCCGATCCGCCACGCTCATGACAGCCTCTTTGCACGAAATATCTTGAATGACCTTGAATGGATTTCAAAATTCGTGCAGTTTCGTGCAAAGTCAAGAGAATTCGTGAGGCGGCAGCATCATGCTCACCAGCGAGCGCAAGGCCTATATTCTCGAGGTCCTTGGCCGGGACGGGCGCGTCGTCGCCAAGGCGGTCAGCCGGGAGCTCGACCTGTCGGAGGACACCATCCGACGGGATCTGCGCGAACTGGCGGGCGAGGGGCTGCTGCAGCGTGTGCATGGCGGTGCCCTGCCGGCGTCGCCGGCCATGGGCGATCTCGTCCAGCGCCGCGAGGTTTCGGTGGCCGGCAAGGTCGCCATCGGCCGGGCGGCCGCGCGCCTCGTGCGCCCGGGACAGGTGGTGATGCTCGACGGCGGTACCACGGCGGTACAGCTCGCCCGCCATCTCGCCCCCGGTCTCAAGGCCATGGTGGTGACCCACAGTCCAAACGTGGCGGTCGAGCTTGCCGGCCATGCCGGCATCGAGGTGGAACTGATCGGAGGCCGGCTGTTCCGCCACTCCATGGTCGCCGTGGGTGCAACCGCTGCCGAGGCGATCGCACGCATCCGGGCCGACATCTATTTCATGGGGGTGACGGGCATCCATGCAGAGATCGGCCTGACCACCGGTGACAGCGAGGAGGCGGCCATCAAGCGGGCGCTGTGCCGGCAGGCCGCGGAAACGGTGGTGCTGGCGTCCCGGGAGAAGATCGGAGCGGCTTCGCCCTTTCAGGTCGCGACGATGGAGGAGATCGACGCGATGCTGGTGGAGGAGGACACGCCTGATCAGGCCGTCGAACCCTTCCGTGCGCTTGGTGTCACCATCATCCGGGTATGATGCTCCGATGCCGGATGGGAATGCCCCAGGCTCCGGGTCGGTCGGGCGAGGGCGTTTCCCAGGAAGTTCGTTGGATTTTCTTGATCAGAGCGATGCGCTGGAACATGGCTTTGGTGCGCATGGCCGTCTCCGGTGAGGATGGTGCCGGGGCACCCTTCAGAACAGGCGCTGCGCCTTCAGGCTGACATGGCCGTCGCGGCCGATGATGATGTGATCATGTACCACGATGCCGAGCGGCCCGGCGACATCGGCGATGGTGCGCGTCATCGAAACGTCCGCCGAGGACGGCGAAGGATCGCCGGAGGGGTGGTTATGGACGAGGATCAGCGCGGTGGCCGAAAGTTCCAGTGCCCGCTTCACCACCTCGCGCGGGTATACGGGCGTATGATTGACCGTGCCCCTCTGCTGCACCTCGTCGGCGATCAGGCCGTTCTTGGTGTCGAGGAAGAGGATGCGGAAGATTTCGCGCTCGGCGAAAGCCATGGTGCTGCGGCAATAGTCGATGAGCGCCGCCGAGGTCGACAGCACCGGCCGCTTGGCGATCCCGCCCTTGGCAAGGCGATGGCCTGCCGCCTCGACGATCTTGAGGTCGCCGGCCACGCCGTCGCTGACGCCGTCGACCTCCTTGAGCCGAGCGATCGGCGCGCCCAGCACTTCCGCCAGCGAGCCGAAGCGGGCGATCAGCGCCTTGGCGAGCGGCTTGACGTCCCGGCGCGGAATGGAACGGAACAATAGGAGTTCGAGGAGTTCATAGTCGGGCAGCCGGCCCTCGGCCTCGGCAAAGCGCTGGCGCAGCCTCTCGCGATGGCCGTGATAGTGCGGCTCCACCGGTTCGCCGGCTGACGGGAACAGGGGTGCTTCGCCCAGGCCGGGAAGTGGGGCGTCCGGCAAAGGCGAGCGCCCCTTCTTCATTCAGGCAGCCTTGGCGTAGGGTGGCTGGTTCAACTCGGCGGGGGAGAGGGTGAAGATCTCGACGCCGGTTTCGGTCACGCCGACGCTGTGCTCGAACTGCGCCGAGAGCGAACGGTCACGCGTGACCGCGGTCCAGCCGTCATTGAGCACCTTCACGTCCGGCCGGCCGAGATTGATCATCGGCTCCACCGTGAAGAACATGCCGGGCTTGAGCACCACGCCTTCGCCGCGCCGGCCGTAATGCAGGATGTTGGGCTCGTCGTGGAACAGGCGGCCGAGGCCGTGGCCGCAGAAATCGCGCACCACCGAGCAGCGCTCGGCTTCGGCATAGCTCTGGATGGCGTAGCCGATATCGCCGGTGGTCGCGCCCGGCTTGATGACGTTGATGCCGCGCATCATCGCCTCATAGGTGACTTCCATCAGCCGCTCGGCCCGGCGAGCGATGTCGCCGGCTGCATACATGCGGCTGGAGTCGCCGTGCCAGCCATCGAGCACCACGGTATAGTCGATGTTGAGGATGACGCCATCCTGGAGAGGCTTGTCGTCCGGGATGCCGTGGCAGACCACATGGTTGAGCGAAATGCAGCTCGACTTGCGATAGCCGCGATAGAACAGGGTGGCCGGGTAGGCCTTGTTGTCCATCGCGAATTCGAACAGCATCCGGTCGAGCTGGTTGGTGGTGATGCCTGGCTTGACCGCGTCCACCATCAGGTCCAGCCCCTGGGCCGCAAGCCTGCCTGCCGCGCGCATGCCGGCAAAGGCCTCCGGACCATGGATCTTGATCTGGCCATTCTTGCGCTGGGGAGACAGTTCTGCGTCGATGAAGCTCATGAAACTACCTGATTAGACATGTAGGATTCTTATGCCATCTGGGGATGCGGACAGGAAAGAGAATTCTGAATATCGCATGGCTGCCTTGTGATCGTCTTGGGATCGCAGGCTTCCAGCCCATAGGCGCTAACTTTGCGGATGAGGTGCGGGCCCTTTACCCTCCCCCTCCAGGGGAGGGTAAGAAATCGGCGCATTCTCAACTTAAGTTAGCGCCTATGGGCTTCCAGCCTGCAACTTCGTTGTCATCACCCGCAATGTTTCCAGATGCGGGCGAGGACGTCCGCGATCCCAGAAGCTATGACCGCGCTGGTGCCAGGATTTCCCGCAAAGTCATCCGGCGAAAGGCCGCTACGATGGCCGCTCCTTCCTTTTCGTCCACCGAGACCGCCAGGCGCATGGTTGCCTCCCCGAGCTGCCAGATCGTGAAAGCGGTGGTGGCATAGGCTGAAGCATCCGCCGCCCCGTGGGCCCGCGCCATGGCATCGGCCAGCATGCCGCCGCAGATGCGGCTTTCAGCGAGTTCGAGGGCCGCGAGCTGCTTGTCGGCCTGCGTGCCCGACCAGATGTCGCGCATCACCGGCTCGGCCCGGTAGATGTCGTAATAGATGTCGATCAGCGAACCATAGGCCGCCTCCAGCTCCGCCAGCGATTGAACTGGTGTCAGGGCGTCCTCGATACAGCGGCGGCTCTCGGCGCTGCAGCGCTCGGCGAGGCTGCGGATGATGGCGCTCTTGTCGGGGAAATATTGGTAGAGCGAGCCGATGGAGATGCCGGCCTGTTCGGCGACCTCGCCCATCTTCAACTGGTCGCTGCCGCGTACCCCGATCATTGCCGTTGCCACCGCCAGGATCCTGTCCATGCGTTCGCGGCTGCGCTGCTGGACCGGCGCGCGCCGGGGAAGGGTTGCTGTACTTGCCTCTGCGGGGGAGGCGGCAGGAGATCTTTTTGCAGGCATGGCTTGACAGCGAAAACATGAGTAATTATCACATTCTCAAATATGAGAATTACTCATGTTTATCAGCGGGAGGTCGAAATGGCAAATGATCACTGGTCCAAGGGCGCAGTGCTGGTGTTGGGCGGAACCGGCAAGACGGGGCGCCGGGTTGTCGAAGGGCTGGAAAAGGCAGGGCGGACGGTGCGCCTCGGCTCGCGCAAGGCACAGCCGGCCTTCGATTGGGAAAGGCCGGAAGGCTGGGCCGCCGCCCTTGACGGTATCGCTGCCGTCTATGTCGCCTATCAGCCCGACCTCGCCCTGCCCGGAGCGGTCGCGGCAGTGAGCCGGTTCTTCGCCGAAGCCAGGGCGGCCGGTGTTGGCAAGATCGTGCTGCTGTCCGGGCGGGGTGAGCCGGAGGCCCAGGAAGCGGAAGAGGCGCTGCGGGCCACCAGCCTCGATTGGACGATCCTGCGCTGCAGCTGGTTCTTCCAGAATTTCAGCGAGAATTTCTTCCTCGACGCCATCCTGGCGGGGGAGATTGTTCTGCCTGACACGCTCGCCCCGGAGCCTTTCGTGGATGCCGACGACATCGCCGAAATCGCAGTGGCCGCCTTTGCGGATGCCAGGCATTCCCACCAGCTTTATGAGATCACCGGTGCTGAAGCCCTGACCTTCCAGCAGGCCATCGCGGCGATTGCCGAGGCCTGCGGACGCCGCATCGACTATGTGCCGGTTTCCCAGGAGGCCTATCGCGCCGGCTTGGTCGAGCAGGGCCTGCCGCCGGAGGTCGTCGATCTCGTCACCTATCTGTTCTCTACCGTGCTCGACGGCCGCAACGAGCCGATTGCCGACGGCGTCGCACGCGCTCTGGGACATCAGCCGCGCCGCTTCGCCGATTATGTCGCCCGCACTGCCGCCACCGGCATCTGGGGAGGAAGCCATGCTTGAGCGCAGCCTCTACGTCACCACATTCATCGCTGCCGTCGGCAGCGGCGTGGTCGCAGGCATCTTCTTCGCCTTCTCCAATTTCGTCATGCCGGCGCTTGGCCGTGTCGCTCCGGCGAGCGGCATCGCGGCGATGCAGGCGATCAACGTCACCGTGATCAATCCCGGCTTCATGCTGGCCTTCATGGGCACGGCGGTGCTTTGCCTCGGACTTGCCCTGGGCTCCTGGCTCTGGCTGGGAGAGTGGAGCGGCAAACTGCTGCTGCTTGGCAGCCTGATCTATCTCATCGCCTGCATCGGCGTGACCATGGCTCTGAACGTACCGCTCAACGATGCCATCGCCGTGGTCAAGCCGGAGACGATCGAGGCCGGGGAACTCTGGCAGCGTTATCTGGTGGACTGGACATTCTGGAACAGCGTCAGGACCGCGGCTTCGGCGCTCGCCATGGTGCTGTTCATGCTTGCGCTGATTGCGCGCAGCACTGCCTGAGGGCACTTGCGCGGCGGCCGGGAGAGGGGCTGGCATCTTCCGATGCTGCGTCTTTGGAGCGAGGTACGGCTTCTTCGAATCCGACCCTGCTCGAGCTCCTTGTTCTCGCGCCGTTTCTGGAACGGAAAGCCTGCCGGCCTTTCTGGAGAATGCCCTCAACGCCCGAAGATGCCCTTGAAGAACTGGGCCACGCTGTTGCGCTTCTTCTTGCGTTCGAGTTCGCCGGCATCCTTCAGCCAGGTGATCTGGACGACGCGCCGCTCGCCTGCGAAGGGCTTGTGGCCGTGCCATGAGTTGGCGGCCCGGCGAAAGCCGAAGCAGGAGCCCATGACGGGCGAGATCTCGGCCGTCATGTCGTCGAAATTGTCAGGCCCATTCAGGACGCGCAGGCATCCGCCTTCACCTTCCTTCCAGCCATCGTTCATATAGACCAGGAAGGTGGCGAGCTTGCTTTCGCTGTCGGTATGGATGCGCCCGTCCTTGAGTTGCGAAAGCCGGCGGATCGTCGTCAGCCGGGGCAGGGGATCGAGATCGAGGCCGAGCTTCTCGGACAGGGACTGGGCCATCGCGCTGCTTTCGAGTTCCTCGACCAGCTCCCGGAAGCTGCCTCGTAGCGCAATGTCGGAAACGGTCAGGAAGCCGGGTTTGTCGATGGCCGGAAAGTCCTGCCGAAGCGACGGGATCTTGTTCTTCTGGAGAAAACCCTCGCCGATGATGTGGCGGTAGGGCTCGTCATGGATTTCAGCATTGCGGATGACATCAAGGTCGATGACAGGCATCGCCGGTCACTCCTGGAATGCAGGCACCGGCTGGCAAAGCCTGCACGGTGCTGCCCGAGCGTCCCCCGACCCTGAATGGATATGACGGGCTTGAATGTCTCGCTGACGCCCGTCGTGGTCAAGATGCTTTTGGTTTATAGGCGGTCCTGTGAGCCCCTGCTGCCTGCTCCTTTTCGTGACCGGCTTGCACGCGTGTCCTTGCTGCAATCTGCCCGATAGGAGAATCGCGCTGGCGCGCCATATTATTGCGGGACTTGGCGGTGGTTGTGCTTGAATGCCCCCGCCGCGCTTCCCAATATTGAGGGAAACTTTCGGGGCCGCCTCGCCGGCACCTTCCCTTGCTTCGTGAGGATCGTTCCTTGTCTCTGACGCCAGCCGATGTCATTCGCGCCCTTGAACTCGTCAAGCTGCCGGCAAGCGGCCAATCATTGCCCTCGACCGGCCGGCTGACCGAAATCCGCATCGACGGTTCGAAGGTGATGTTTGCCATTGCCATCGATCCCACCGAGGCGCGGGCCATGGAGCCGGTGCGTGCTGCAGCGGAGAGCGCCGTGCGCGGCCTTCCCGGCGTCGCCAATGTTCTGGTGGGGCTGACGGCCGAGCGGCCGGCCGGCGCGGCGCGGCAGGAACCGCCGGGCCCGCGGGCGCAGGCCGCCGCGCACAATGCGCCGCAGCAGCGGCCGCCCGTGCTGCCCAGCGTCAAGCGCGTCGTCGCCGTCGCCTCCGGCAAGGGCGGCGTCGGCAAGTCGACGACGGCCTGCAATCTCGCCATTGCCCTCGCAGCGCAGGGGCTGAGCGTCGGGCTGCTCGATGCCGATATATTTGGACCATCTGTTCCAAAACTTCTCGGCCTGACCGACAAGCCCGAACAGAATGCCGACAAGAAAATCATCCCGCTCGAAGCCTATGGCGTAAAGGCGATGTCGATCGGTTTCCTGGTCGACCAGGAGACCGCGATGATCTGGCGCGGGGCGATGGTGCAGTCGGCGCTCACCACGCTGCTGCGCGATGTCGTCTGGGGCGAACTCGACGTCATGGTGGTCGACATGCCGCCGGGCACGGGCGATGCGCAACTCACCATGGCGCAGAACACGCCTTTGGCCGGCGCGGTGATCGTCTCGACGCCGCAGGATCTTGCCTTGATCGACGCGCGCCGTGGCGTCGGCATGTTCCAGAAGGTGAACGTGCCGATCCTCGGCATCATCGAGAACATGTCCACCTTCTCCTGCCCCAATTGCGGCCATGTCAGCCATCTCTTCGGCCATGGCGGTGCACGGCGCGAGGCCGAGAAGCTCGGCGTGCCCTTCCTCGGCGAACTGCCTCTGTCCATGGAGGTGCGCGAACGCTCGGATGCCGGCAGGCCGGTGACTGCGACCTTGCCGGACAGTGCCGAGGCCGGCATCTATCGTCGGATCGCGGCGCAGGTCTGGGCCGGTCTGTCGGGGGAGGGTGTTGATCAACGCCAGCCGCCGCGTATTGTCATCGAGTGACGGCCGGCCGCAACCCGCCGGAACCCGACAGCGACATCATTCGGAAATGCCTATGGAAACGCTCTCTGCAAATCCCGAGCAAGCCGCTCCTGTATCCGTGACGGCCGCCATTCTCGTCGTCGGCGACGAGATCTTGTCGGGCCGCACCAAGGACAAGAATATCGGCTACATCACCGAATTCCTCACGGGTGCGGGGGTGGACGTGAAGGAGGTGCGCGTCGTTCCCGACGAGGAGGAGCGTATCGTCGAGGCCGTCAATGCCCTGCGCGCACGCTATGACTATGTGCTGTCGACGGGTGGCATCGGGCCGACCCATGACGACATCACGGCCGATTCCGTCGCCAAGGCCTTCGGGGTCGGCATCGAGATCGACCAGCGCGCTGTCGAGGTGATGACCAGGCACTATGGCGGTGCCGCAAACCTGACGCCGGCCCGCTTGCGCATGGCGCGCATTCCGGATGGGGCCGAGCTCGTCGACAATCCCGTCTCCGCGGCACCCGGCTTCATGCTGGGCAATGTCATCGTGATGGCGGGCGTGCCCAACATCATGCAGCGCATGCTGGACAACGCCATCCTCAGGATGCGTACGGGCGCCATCACGCTGTCCGACAGCGTTTCGCCGGGGCCGGGGATCGGCGAGGGCGCCGTCGCCGAGCCGCTTGCGGCGATCGCGCTGGCTCATCCCGAAGTCTCGATCGGCTCCTATCCCTCCTTCGGCCCGGCCGGCTTCCAGACCCAGCTGGTGATCCGGGGCAAGGATGCCGCCAAGGTCGCTGCCGCCAAGGCCGATATCGAGGCGATGGTCGCCACCATCAAGCGCTGATCACCGATTTTTCCGGGATTGGCTCGTAAAATGGCGTGGAAGGGCGAAAACTGGGCTTGATCCGTTCGATTTCACCGCTATGAAGAGCGACCCGCGAACCCGCAAATTATGGCTCGTCGGATCGGAAACCCGATAAGCCATACTTTGCGGGATTTTTAACATTTGCAAAATTCACCAGCTTCATCCACCCGTGGATGAAGCTGGTGAATTTTTTGCTAGGGACCGGATCATGAACTCGCCGAAGCCCGACAAGGCCTTCCCCGTATCCTGGGATCAGTTCCACCGCGATGCGCGCGCGCTTGCCTGGCGCTTGTCCGGCAGCGGCCCCTTCAATGCCATCGTCTGCATCACGCGCGGCGGCCTCGTCCCCGCTGCGATCATTTCGCGCGAGCTCGGCATCCGCCTGATCGAGACCGTCTGCATCGCCTCCTATCACGACTACAAGACCCAGAGCGGCCTGCAGGTGCTCAAGGACGTCGACGAGAAGCTGGCTGCCAATGGCGGCGAAGGCATCCTGGTGGTCGACGATCTCGTCGATACCGGCTCCACAGCCAAGGTGGTGCGCGACCGCTTGCCCAAGGCGCATTTCGCCACCGTCTACGCCAAGCCGCTCGGCCGCCCGCTGGTCGATACCTTCATCACAGAGGTCAGCCAGGATACCTGGATCTATTTCCCCTGGGACATGGGCCTTGCCTTCCAGCCGCCGATCGCCCAGAGCACCGAGGGCTGACATCGGCGCGCTGAAAGCGCGGCGTTGGTACCAACTCTTCTCGCTCTTCTCGGGATGATATGGCATCAGCCCGGCTGCGCGATGTGCAGCCGTTCCAGTTCCTCCCAGCAATTGCGGATGATCGGCTCCGCGCTCGGGCCGACATGTTCGCGGAAATGGGCCAGCATCTCGTCCATCGGCAGGCCGAGCTCGTCGAAGCCGATCATGTAGTTGCGGATACGGTCGTGCCAGCTGATCGTATAAGGCGCGCCCATCGGTCGGTCGAAGCGGTGGATCCAGCGCAGGAAAGGCAGGCATAGGGTGCGCCCGCCTGCCTGGCGGAATTTTTCGTGAATATAGCCTTCCTCGCCGCCAAAGCCGCGGAAGAGCTTGTTGTAGCCTGGCCAGGCGGCGCGGCGGCAGGCGTAGAGGCCGAGCCCCTGCATCGGGATGTCGAAGGGCGGCGCCTCCGGATCCCTGCCAGCGGCGTCGAGCGCCCAGGTGCCATACATGCCCCCGGCCCACTCCGCCTTCCAATGAGTGGAAAGGCTCGTGAGGTCGTCGCTGACCAGCGGTCCTTGCAGCAGGTCGTTGCTGCCGGGATGCTGCTCGAAATAGTCGAGCAGCCTGGCCAGCGCGCCCGGCACCAGCAGGACGTGGCAATCGAGGCACATAACGTGCTCGCCGGCGGCTTCCTGCATCACGAAATCGCGTACGGCGGTGCCGATGCTCTCTGATACCGGAATATAGCGAAACCCGCCCGAACCCTTGGCAAGGCGTCGCAGGGCGTCGCCGCACATCCCGTTCGGATTGTTGTCGACCACCAGGAGTTCGAGATCGTCGGCGACTTCGGGATGATAGAGCCGCAAGGCCTGCAGCGTGAAATAGACCCCGTCATAGTCGTCGAACGTCGCCATGCCGATGCTCAGGCGCTTGCGCGGTGCGGCGAGGGCCGGCTTGGGGAAGAACCAGTCGCCGGCCGGACGCGCCGTTACCGCCGCCACGGCCTCCAGTTGCTGGCGCGCCTCGGTCTTGCGCTGATGGACCGCATTCGCCGCCGGCAGACCGGCATCGAGCGTGCGGCGGAGGAAGTTGTCGAGCCAGTCGCCGGGCTGGCCGAAGCGGGCCCTGACCATCGGCACCTGCCGGGCGAAATCGGTGAGCCTGGCTTCGGTCGCAGCCGATATGCGCTGGTCGGGATGCTGGGCGAGTTCGAGAAAGAAGCGGCGCCTGTCGGTCGAGATCGTCTGCAGGTCGGGTTCGGCGCCCTCATGGCGTTGCGGGATGAGGACGAGGGCGCAGGGCCACTCGGCCGCATGTCCCTCCGCCAGGGCCTCCGGCTTGATTACGGCACCCGCCTGGGTGAGGCTGGCATAGGCATCGATGAAGGCCGGCGAAGACAGGATCCGGGCCGATGCCTGCGCATGCGGCGCGAGGGCGAGCGAGCCCGGCCTCACGGACGCCTCCGCATCCCCGAGGCAGACGAGATCGTCGGCGAGGAACTGGAAGCCCTTTTCGACGAGCCAGGCTGCCAGGCCGGTTTTGCCGCAGCCGGGAGGGCCGGCAATCAGCACCACTTTGCCGTCATAGGCGACTGCCGCGGCACGCAGAACCGGGCGGATGGACGCCGCGGCCACCACGCGGCCGATCTCGTCGAGCAGGGGATGCAGGGCCTCCGGCCAGGACAGATCCTTCCAGACCAGGGCGCCGTCGCGATAGAGTTCGAGCCGGCCGTAGGCCTGGCGGTAGAGGCGCAAGGTCGCGGGTGGAGCCTCCGGCTGGCCGTCATGGGCGACATGCCAGAAATAGGGCCAGATCTCTTCGTCCAGATCGTCGGGATAGATCAGCGCGAGGTCGATGCCGCAAAGCGTGATCGAGATAGTGCTTTCGCTCATCCCTTCTCCTGTTGCCTCTTCATGGTCGGGATCCACCGCCGTGGCGTGGACGATCCGCATGGCAGGATGCAGAGCACGAGCGGGCGAGGCCTTGCAAGCCCTGGCCAAATCCGCCGGCAAGGCAATCATCGATGGCGGTGCTATGGTGCCGAATTAATTTTGCCTGTTGCCGATATGTCACCGACTTTTACTTGCCCTGAAAGTATAGCTTGTATCGCATTTTACGAGGGGGATTCGATGCGTACGATTTGCTTCGCCATAGCCGGCCTTTCTGCCTTGCTCTGCTCGACTTCGGTCTATGCCGCCGACCTGGCCGCGCAGGCCGTCGAGCCGGTTGCGCCGGTGGTAACACCTTACAACTGGAGCGGCCCCTATGTGGGTTTGCATGCCGGTTATGGCTGGGGCCGCGAGAATGACGACCAGAGCAAGCTCTTCTCGGTTACGACGACGACCACGGTTGCGCCGCAGTTCGCGGACAAGTTCGATCTCAGCGGTTTCATCGGCGGCGCCCATGCCGGCTACAACTACCAGATCAACGAGTTCGTCATCGGCGTCGAAGGCGACATCGACTACTCCAACCTGAACGGCAGCGCCCATGCCAACTATGGCGGCACGCTTCGCACACTCAAGCTGAAGACCGAGTGGCAGGGCTCGGCCCGGGCCCGTGTCGGCTATGCCTTCGACAACATCCTGATCTACGCCACCGGCGGCCTTGCCCTGGCCAATGCCAAGCTCTCCACGGCCGGTGCTGATTCCAGCAATACCCATATCGGCTGGACGGTGGGCCTGGGCGCCGAATACGCCTTCACCCAGAACTGGATCGGCCGCCTGGAAGTGCGCTACAGCGACTTCAACAAGAAGAGCTACGCGACGCCCGATGGCCGCGTGAAGGCGGACTGGAACCAGACGACGGTTACGGCCGGTATCAGCTACAAGTTCTGATTAACCGCACTGCGACGGTATGAGAAGCCCGGCTCCGCCGGGCTTTTTCGTCCGGCGCGGCGGAATTTCAAATAAGAACAATTCAAGAACAAAATGCTGGCCAACGCCTGGCTTCCCGGCTAATTTCGCGCTGAGTCGAGGATGGGAGGCAGGGATGGCAATAGATCCGAAAGTGCTCTTTGCGGACGAGGTCGTGCCGGCGACCGCGGAGGAAGCGGCAGCCCTGGACGGCATCATCCGCGACTGCGATGGCGATCCCTACAAGGCGGCGCTGACCTTGTACCGCCTGTTCACCCTGCAGTCCGCGATCGTCGAGGCGAGGGGACGAGCGGAGGAGGGGAGCGCGGACTGAGCATTGCAGTCCGGCGCAGCGTTCAGGCGTGGCTGCGAGGCGGCTCGATCAGCACGATCTGGCATTCGGCGGTCAGCGCCTCCGGACAATGCTCGACCCCGTGCGGCACGATGATGAAATCGCCCTCCTCGACGACTTCGTCGCGGTCG
The DNA here is from genome assembly GCF_057073705.1 of Labrys sp. E2SS-1L. Lineage (NCBI taxonomy): Bacteria > Pseudomonadati > Pseudomonadota > Alphaproteobacteria > Hyphomicrobiales > Xanthobacteraceae > Labrys > Labrys sp. E2SS-1L. Next base: position 3,213,349 of record NZ_CP172712.1, read on the forward strand.
CGGAAGCGCATGAGCAGGCGGCCCTTGTGCACCAGCAGGAAGGCATCCTCCCTGGCGTTGAAATGCCAGCCGGATTCGGCCTCGACCTTGGCGAGCTTGATCTCGATGTCGTTGATCCGCCCGGCAATCCGGGGCGAAGCCGTGTCGGCAAAGGCGCCGAAAGCTGAGGTAAGGCTCTGCTTGTGATAGGGGGAGAGATGGTTGTTGATCTCCGCCACGTCCCGCATGATGGAGGCAAGCTGGCCCGCCACATCCTTGCTCTCGGCCGGATAGCGCCCGTCGAGCGCGGCGGTCCCGATGGTGAAGCCCATGCCGCCCGCTTGCTTCACCGCCGCGATCTGGCCGGGCGTCTCGATCGATCCGGCCATGTAGACGGGCTTGGACACCGCGGCGCACACGGCCTGCATCAGCGCTGGCACATCTTCCCTCGAGCGATAGGCCAGCAGGTCGAGGCCGTGCACGCCTTCATGGGCGGCGAGCTTGCGGGCGCTGGCAACGATCTCCTCGATGCTGCCCTCGAGCACGCTGGGATGGCCGCTGATGCGGCCGGGGAAGGGGCAGTAGCGGATCCGGGTGCCCCTGACGATCGCCGACACCTCCTCGACATGCGTGCCGCCAAGCAGGATATCGACACCGATCTCGACAGCGGCCCGGGCCGAGGCGAGTTCGCTGTCGCGATCGAGGGAGACCACTTCGAGATAGGAGGTCGCACCACCCGCCCGGATCATCCGGCTGAGGTCCTTGAGCCGCTCGATCGGCAGGCCGATATCCTTGAAGCCGATATGGCGGATCCCGAGTTTCAGTGCCGTTTGAAGATGCATGTCCGCATCCTCGACAGTCTGGTCGTTGCGGGTGAGCATGAAGATGAAGCGAAGACCCATCAGGAGACCCTCTCTCTTTCAGTATCGGCTTTGGCCGCAATGAGACGCCGGGCATAGGCGATGGCGGTCATGAGGCTTGCAGGATCCGCGATGCCCTGTCCGGCGATGTCGAACGCCGTGCCATGATCGGGGCTGGTGCGGATGAAAGGCAAGCCCAGTGTGATGTTAACGCCCCGATCCAGCCCGAGATATTTGATCGGAATGAGCCCCTGGTCGTGATATTGGGCGACCACCACGTCGAACCGGCCGCGCCGGGCCTGGAAAAACACGGTGTCGCCGGGCCAGGGGCCGCTGGCGTCGATGCCCTCGCGGCGTGCCGCCGCGATGGCCGGCGCGATGATCTCGATCTCCTCGCTGCCGAACAGGCCGCCTTCGCCGGCATGGGGATTGAGGCCGGCGACGGCGATGCGTGGCGCCGGAATGCCGAGCGCCCGCCCGCCTTCATGCGCAAAGCGGATCGCCGCCATCTGGGCTGCGAAATCGGCCTGTTCGATGGCAAGGCGCAGCGCGGTATGAATGGTGACGAGAACTGTCCGGATCTCGTCATTGGCCAGCATCATCGCCACCCGCGCGGCTCCGCCGTGGGCGGCCAGGATCTCGGTATGGCCTGGGTAGGACAGGCCCGCTGCCGCCAGCGCTTCCTTGTTGATCGGGGCCGTGACGATGCCTGCCACCGTGCCCGTTCTGGCGGCGCCGATGGCTGCCAGCAGCGCGTCATGGGCAGCCTTGCCGCAAGCCGCGCTGATCCGGCCGGAAGGCGGCGCTTCTCGGATGTCGCAGGCGTCGACGACATCGATGACATCAGGGCTGAACCGGGCCTTCTCCGGCTCGGCGATGCTGCGAACCCGCAATGCCAGGCCAAGGCGGGCCACGGCATCGGTCATCACGCCGGCGCTGCCATAGACGATACAGCGCCCGCAGCCCCCGGCAAAGGCCTTGGCGATGATCTCCGGCCCGATGCCGGCGGCATCGCCCATGGTGATGGCAAGCGGCGAGGGGGCTTCAGCTGGGACAATGGGAGGCTGCTCTCCACCGGACAGGCCTGCGATTTCGGAAGGAACTGTTTGCATGACCCGATTATCGAGGAAAACAAGTTCGAAAAAAGCGATAGTTTCTAACCGATATCGGTGATATCAGATCACCAATGGATCGCTCCGTCATTCCCTCCCTCGATGATTTGCGCGCCTTCGAGGCCACGGCGCGGCTGGGCTCGGTACGCCTGGCCGCCGACACGCTGGCACTGACGCATGGCGCAGTCAGCCGGCGCATCGCCAAACTCTCGGATGATCTGGGCTTCCAACTGTTCGAAAAGAGCGGCCGCGGCCTCAAGCTGACGGCGGCGGGCGAGACGTTGTTCCTGACGGTGAACCGTTTCTTCGGCGAATTGCGCAGCACCGTGCAGGGCCTGCGCGCCGCGGCGACGCAGGACGATGCCCTGGTGCTGTCCTGCGAGCCCTCGGTGGCGATGCGCTGGCTGATCCCGCGCCTGGGCGGCTTCCAGGCGGCCCATCCCGCGATCGCCCTGCATCTTTCGGTCGGCGGCGGTTCGATCGATTTCGCGCGCGAGCGCATCGACCTCGCCATCCGCCGCCTCGACTTCGCCATGCCCGAGACCTGGCAGGTCCGGCGCCTGTTCGCCGAAAAGGTCGGGCCGGTGATGGTGCCCGACCGCCTCGCCGATTTCGAGGAGGGCGCCTATATCGGCCTCGGCAGCAGGACGCGCCCCGACGCCTGGCCGACATGGCTGGCGCGCCACCCCCACCGGCCGCGCCCGCAGGAAACCCGCTTCTACGACCACCATTTCCTGATGATGGAAGCGGCCTCGGCGGGCCTGGGTGTGGCCCTCGGCCCGCTGGTATTGGCAACCGACGACCTCAAGCGAGGCCGCCTCACCGCGCCCGCCGGTTTCTGGGCCGACGGCACGCATTACGGACTGGTCTGGCCGGGCGAGCGAGAACTGGGTGCGAAAGGCGAGCAGTTGATGGCCTGGCTCGTGGCGGAATGTCAGAAGTCGTTCGGTTAGCGAACCGTTGAATCGGCCGCTGGAGCGGGCTTGATGCCGGTATGCTGCTCGGCAGAGGGACCATAACGGCGCTCTCGTACGGCGTGGCGCGCTCGATGACATCCGTAGGAAGTTCGCATGCAAGCGTTGGGGGAACGGGGTGTCCGCAGGGTGTCCCTGGGCGCTACCCGCGATACAATCGCCGAAACACAGGACTCGTCATCATGACCCGTTTCATAGCGGCTCTGCTCGCTCTTCTGTGCGCAGGGCCTGCTTTCGCCCAAGCCCAGGCCAGGGGTACGCCGACATTGTCTATCGACAAGTCGGGTTCCTCCCGATGTCTCTACCTGTGGGATCTCGACAGTTCCAACGCGACGGACAAGGGAGTCCCCTTTGGGTGTTTGGACGAAAAGGGCGCATGGAACCTCCCGGCCACTCTTCGCAACGTTACGGAGATCGACGAAACCACCCTTCGCGGGTTCGGCTATAGGGGCGATGGTATCGCCAGGACATTGAGTTCGGTTACTTCCCTGAACGGGCGCCCGACGTCGGGATGGACGCTCAGCCAGTGGCAGGCCATCCTTCCCGCCGCTACCTCGCTAGGTGATTATCTGGATTGGGCGATCTTTCAGTCCCTCATCGATGCGAACGCCAACGGCAAGGTAACCTTCACCCTTGGGGCTGGAACCGCTCGCTTCAACAGGGCGCTCAAGGCCTGCTCCCAAACGCTGACGATTGCCGGTGCTGGCGACAAGCAGACGGTCCTTCAGTATGACGGCGGCGTTAACGGCATCGAGGTCTGCGTCAACTCCCCTGACACCGGGAGGACTCAGAACCCCATCTTTTTGAGCGACTTGGAACTTCGCCAGACCACACCGGGCAACACCGCTATCGGCCTCTACGGCAAATGGATCCCCGGCTCTATTGGCGGGAAGATCGACAATGTTCGTGTCGATAATTTCAATCAGGCGATTGAAGTGTGGAGCGCGGGCGGCTGGGACATCAACCACTTGTTTGCATCCTCGGGGGTGCCTGCAGGCGGGGCCGTTGGCGACGGCTTCCGGCTGATGGGCAACTCGGTCTTCGTGGTCCACATCGATAACTCCCAGACGCAGGGGTTTGCCGATGGCTGGCACTTCGAGAATGCGGCTGACTACGGAAACCCCGCAAGCGCGGGCATGGAGGACATCGCCTTAAGGAACTCGGCTTCCGGGGAAGGCCGTGCCTGCGTGCGGATCAAGTCCACAGATCATCATTATTCGCCGCTGCACTGGAATATCGAGAACATGGCCTGCCAGGCCTATGAGGGCTTCGTGCAGGCTGAGCAGGCCGGGGCGCTCCGGATCATCGGCGGCTCTTGGATTCTGGCGCGCCCCACAGGCTCGTGGACCGGTGTCGGTAAAGACTGGTTCCTGTTCGGCCGGGTGGAGACAGGTGTCCTGCGAGATGCCCATATTTCCAACAATGCCCAGGCCATGACGATCTCTTCCTATGTGCGCCTGGCCAATGCGGGTCCTTTCGGCGGCTCGGCTCACAATGTGACGGTCGACAACAACAAGTTCGAATACGCCAATTTGACAGCGACCAATGCGCAGATATGGAAGGAATTCGAGGCTGTCGGCACCCGGGTGATGAACAACCAGTTCGTCAATGCTTGGAGCTATCAGCCACTACCTCCGGCCAATGCCTTCAATTGGGTCGATAACGCCACGCGAACCGACAGCCTGGTCAGGGCTGCTCCCGGTGAGATTTATAGCCTGGCGGGATCCGTGACGGGGATGGCAAGCGCCACGGCCACCGATGTAGCCTCGGTGTCCCTGCCGCCGGGGATGTGGACGTGCTCATCGAATATCTACCTTAGTCCGACGGCTGGGGCTTCGATCTCGGTCATTCAAGCCGGCCTCAACACCACGTCCGCCAAAGTTCCCCTGACGCCGGCTCTCGGAAGCATCACCGAGGCAGGGACATGGAAAGGGGGTGTTTCGAGGGCACTCACATCCTGGACGTTCGACTTTACAACTGCCACGGCCAACACGAACGTCTACCTCGTGGGCCTCGCAGCTTACTCAGGTGGTTCCGTCAATGTTTCCAATGCGGGTCAGTGCATCCGGCTTAGGTAAGTAAACGCTGCGAGCGCTCCTGCTCCTGGGAAGAACACCTTGGGGCGATCCACGAACAGCGATAATCGACAGGCGCTTGGGGGCTCACATCGATTTACTCCGGCCCGCTGCCGGTTTTGTGGACACGCAGTTAAGCTGACATGGCTTGCTCCTCGAACATGACGGGGCAGCGACCACACAGCTATGGACAATGAGCGGTCCGAATGGCGTCCATTCGCGGGAATTACGGCGAAAATTTACTAACTATGTCTGGTGCGGACGGCGGGACTGCGCCTGGGAAGTTGGATGCCATTGATTTTAAAGGGAAATTTCTGGCGGTCAATTCCAAATGTATGCCAACGGTGTTGTACAAGCAGATCAGAGGGGGAATATCCACCTCGTAGTAAGGACGGCCTATTGTGATCTTCCCCGCCAAGCGCTTCAATTGTCGTTATTTGCGGGGACGGCGGTGTAATGGATGCTGAGTACGAGAGAAGACGGGGGCTAACATTTCGGCAGGCGGAAGGGGTGGACCACTGCCTTCGCAGATGGAAAGAGGAGTTCTTACTCAACCGCTGAGAGCATATCTGTGATCTCAGGTCGATAGTATGCTGGAAATTAGTTCATTTGAGGGAATGGTAATACGGCCCATGGAGGACATACTTCGTAGGGTGCATGTTGAATTCCTCGTAAGCTTTGCAGAGTTTGATGATACATTGTATGTTTGGAAAGACAAATTAAGGAATCTATTTCAAAGCGCCCCTTATGAATCTGTATTGGAGCTAGTAGAATTTATTATTCGCGACCGACTGTGCCCGCAGAGTTGGCGGGAAGCCTTTGCACTGGCACTCGCAAAGTATCGGGCAGCCTACAGAGTTGTTAATGGCGATACCATAATGCCCGTTGCTTCTGATGAGGAAGTTGCGGCAGTGAGTAAGGCCTTTGTGGACACCGGTCAGAAGGAGTTTCAGGGGGCCAATACGCATCTCAGAAAATCAGCTAGCGCCTTAAGCAAAGGGGACAGTGCTGGTTCAATCCGAGAGAGCATTCATGCTGTAGAGTCGGTGGCGCGGGGCTTCACTGGGTCCGATAAGCTATCGGACGCGCTAAACGAGTTCGAGCGTAAATGGACAATGCACAAGGCGCTCAAATCGGCCTTTCTCTCCCTCTACGGCTATGCGAGCGACGAGGAGGGAGTACGGCACGCTCTCCTAGAGAAGGGGAGCGCTAATGTGGGGGAGGACGAAGCTCTATTCATGCTAACTGCCTGCTCCGCCTTTACAAGCTATCTGATAAGTAAGCATCGTGCGAATGCGAAGTGATCACACGACAACCGGCGTGATGGTGCTCGTTGCCAAGTTGGGAGTTACCCAGGCTAGAGCCGCCACCTACCAGCCCATAGATGGCTCCTGCATCATTGTCCTTGATGGTGACACAGTGGCTCTCCCTTGTGCCTCACCACGGCCCGGCTGCTCGGAGCGCGTCAGGCTCAAGGACATCGACGCTCCCGAGGTCTTCCACCCGGATTGCGAGGAGTGGCTGAAATGGGGCTCAAAGCCAAAGCTCGGCTGGCCCGACTCCTCCGGGGCAAGACGGTCTACATTGAGCGGGACCCCAGGCCCGCAAGGACCCCTATGGGCGGACCCTGGCGTCCCTCAGGATAGGCAGCCCGAGCGGACTTAACGCCGGCATGCACCTAGTCCGAGAGGACCTTGCGGTGCCCTACAAGACCGGCGCAGCGGCCCATGAGGAGAAGCGTCTATATTGGTGCGGGCCGGATGCATTGAGGTAATTGGCAGGGGGCTTTGGGAGGAAGGGCCATGGACAATAAGCTTGAAGTTCTGCGGCTGAAGCTGCCTATCGAGACACTCAGAGCGATGCCGGTAGATGACCGCACCCTGTTTTTCGCAATTGGCTACGCTGAGAACCAATTGAACCTAATGTTCAAGCTTTTGAAGTTCGCTGCCAATAAAGAACAATGCGATGAAACTGAGATCGATGTAACCGGCGCTCAGACTAATATGATTCTGCGTCATTTCATTGGGGCCGTTGCTGAGACCTGCTTACTCATAGATAAGCGTGTATTCGGGGCGCTTAAATACAAATGGCTTGTTGATAGTATGAGCGACGCGGGGCGTCTAGCTAAGAGACAGCTTAACAAGCGGATTGGTAGCGGCGGGAGATTACACAATATCCGCAATAAATTTTCGTTTCACATTGCTGATGATAAGTGGCTTGAGGCCGGCTTCAGCGCTGCGTCGTCCGACCCGGACTTTGAGGACGCTTGGAACATATATGTGAGTCCTCATGGTGGCCTCTCAAATATGTTGAATTTCAGTGCGGACGTGGTTGTTGTACACGCAATTTGCGCTTCCATGGGTGTGTCTGATGTTGTTCAAGCGCAACGACTGCTTTTGGCAGAACTCATGGCTACCCATAGCGACCTCATACTCGTTCTAGATGAACTGTCGCGGGGGATAGCCGGTAAGCATTTCGTCGAGTTTGAAGGTGCCATTGTTGGGGCATACGAGGTTCCTCATATCGATGATGTCTCATTGCCGTTCTTTGTGGGGATCGGACCCCGCTCTCCGGCTTAAAATTTGGGTCACTCATGTGAGACACCATCACGTGGCAGCGGCGAGGCACTTCCCCCCCGTGCCGGGTTGGGGGGATTGGGGAGGCAGCGACAATGCAGGGCTTTGACGATTGGAACTTAGAGCCGTCTGCTGACCCCGCGATCCGCATGGAGTACGAGGCTGCGCTGGGAGAGTTCCTGCTTGTCTTCAACTATATTGAGGCAGATCTCTCTGAATTGATTCGGATGGCCGCCGATAAGTTAAGCCGTCCCGACCTCTACAAACTTACCGATGAAAGCTATGAGGCGAGGGTAAAGTATCTAGATCTTCTGATCATTGGCACCTTAGGGCCCGGCTGGCAGGGACTGTTTGCCAAGCTCGCTGCCATAGGTGGAAAGAGAAACATGGTGGCCCACGGCAATTTCAACCAGAACCCTTTTGATGGTTCCTACACGATTGACGGCAAAAGAGGCTCTCGATGGATTCCTGCCAGCGAACTACGCAGCATGATCAAAGAAGCGGGGAGAGTAGCGGGCGAAATGGGCCACCTGAGGGCTCATTTCTGGTTCGATGAACTGCCACCCGATGCCGCGCCTTCTTCTTAGAAGCGCTGATAGGTACACCCGTGGGAGTTCGTCCATTAGACCCTGTCCCTTCGCCAAACCAGCACGACGAGGGCCGCCAGTAGGGCCACTGCGACAACACCGAGCCAGCCGGAGGCAGATGCCTCAAAGCCCACTAGGCCGATCTTCACGTTGATTGTGGGGTCCATCTCTGCCCGCAGCTCTCACCAAAAGAAAACATGCGATGCAGGCAGGGAGTATGAGGGGCCGATTCGAGCGGGAGCACAAGAGGACCCGGCTAAAATTCATCGCCATCGTGTCACCGAAAGAAACACCCCGGGGTGTTTCCTTTGGACCAAATTTAGTTGCAGACAGGCAGGCGGGTGGCCGCGCTCGAGGCCAAATGGGGTCTCATGGCCTATTGCGTGGACCACAGCATCGGATCTTGGGAGCGGTGTGTGGCGATGTATGAGGCCTGAAGGATTCGCGATGAGGAGCTTGAGGGGCACCGTTAAGGTGTCACCTTAGGAGCGCGAAATCCATCGTGCCAGGGTGCCGAGGATATTGCGTCCTGAAGCATGTGGTCGGAAGGAACGGCGATGAGACGCCGGAGGGGTATCGCTGGGCCCTGAAATGGGGGGAGCGTGCCATTGCCCCTTTTCGATCCGGTCCCGCTCATCACTCTCAATGGTGACTTCGAGTGAGGGGTCCCGGACCCATTCCCATCGATCTCGCTTCCAGTATTCGAGAACGCGAACCGCCAGTGTGTTCATGCTGTCCCCCGCGACACAGGTTATCTTGGCGCTCTCGTGCAAATAGGTCCCTTCGCTGTGACGAGGTGGGTCGCCATAGAGGAACTCATAGTTGTGGCGAATAAGGTCAGCCTGCGAATGGTCTTCCATGCTCGGGAACACCGGCCTGTTAAAAGAGCAGCAAACGGTAAAGGTGCGTAGGCACGCCTGACACACGACCTCTACAAGTACCGCTTCGTTGCAATATATGTTCCCGGTGCGGCGCGGGGTGAAGGGCTCATAGCGCGGGACCCCGTATTCATCATACCAGAGTGGCGGGGTTGGGATACGGGATAGAATGTCGTCGTAGTTCCCATTCATGAGGATGAGCGCCAGTCCTGGTTAGTGAGCCGGCATCCGGCACATGCCTGTCGGACAAGCCAGCGTGTTTGATCGACAGCCTTTTCTCAGACTGCGAACCTAGGGAGATTCTCAAAGACCTTCGCCTTGGCCGCCACGGTCACCTCTCCACAGCCAGCGCCAATCGTTCCCGTGATTACGGTCACAGTCCACTAGTTATCTCTGGTGCGGACGGCGGGACTCGAACCCGCACCCGGTTTCCCGAAGCAGATTTTAAGTCTGCTGCGTCTACCATTTCGCCACGTCCGCAGCGCCGGCCTTGCTTAGGGCCGGAATCGTATCGGCTCAAGCCGTTTCTGTCGGCTTCCAGCCATAGAGCCAGTCATAGCGTTCCAGCAGGCGCTGGCCGCCGAGGGCCGACAGCCCGAGGTCCCGGGCGGCGGCGAGGGGCCAGCGCCAGTGATAGCGCTCGCCATTGCTGCGTGCCTCGGCCTGGATCCGGCCGACACGCGGCAGGCGCAGGCGGGACCAGTCCTGTAGGCGGGCGGGAACATCATTGTCGTCGGCGCCACTGAGTTGGGCAGCCAGTTCGGCCGCGTCCTCGATGGCCGCCGCACCGCCCTGGGCGATGAAGGGCAGCATGGGATGGGCGGCGTCACCAATCAGGGCGATGCGGCCGGTGGCGATCCGGCCGTCGGCGCGGCCTTCGAACAGCGGCCAGGTCCGCCATTGTGGCACCATGGCGAGCAGAGCGCGCAGGCGTCCGTCCCAGCCGGCGTAATGCGGCAGCAGCGTCTGCAGGGGCTGCGGCGTCGACCAGCCGGGGCCGGCATCCTCGGCCGATGTCACCGCCACGAGATTGAGGGCTTGCCCCGAACGCACGGGGTAGTGCACGAAATGCGCATTGTCGCCGAGCCAGAGCCCCGTCGCCAGGCCCTGGAACAGGGCAGGGACGTCCTGCATCGGGATCACTGCCCGCCAGGCCCGTCGGCCGGCGAAACGCGGCTGTTCGAGGCCGAGCAGGGGCCGCAATTTCGACCACACGCCGTCCGCACCGATCAGCATACGGGCGAAGACATCCGGGGCGCCAGCCGCAAAGGAGAGGATAACCCGCTTCTGGTCCTGGCGGACCGAATGCAGCTCTCGGCTCAGATGCAGCGGGATGCCGCGCTGGCGCACCGCCGCCACCAGTACCGCTTGCAGGTCGGCGCGATGGATGACGCCATAGGGCGCACCCCAGCGTTGGCGGCATTGGCCGAGCGGGATTTGCTGGATCAGGCCGCCGCTGGCGCCCTTGCGGATACGCACCGTATCCATCACCACCATATGCGCCTCGAGCGCGGGGCCGAGACTAAGGCCGAACAGGACGTTGAGTGCATTGGGCGTGAGCTGGATGCCGGCTCCGGCTTCCTCGAGCGCCGCGGCGCGCTCGTAGATCTCGACGGCAAAGCCGCGCCGGGCCAGGGCCAGGGCGGCCGTCAGCCCGCCGATGCCGGCGCCGGCGATCGCGATATCCATGGCCGGTTCAAGCGGCGTGGGCGTTCACCGTGCAGGCCGCCGGCTCCGACATGCCTTCGGGCAGCTTGGGATCATATTTGAAGAGCGTGGAGCAATAGGAGCACACCGCCTCGTCATCCGAACCGAGATCGATGAAGATGTGGGGGTGGTCGAACGGCACGCTCGCGCCCTGGCACATGAATTCCTTCGAGCCGACGCGAATGACCTTCAAGCCGAGGTCATTTTGGAAATGGGGAATGGAATGGCCTGCCATCGATCTTCAGTCCGCGATTTGGAGCCCGCGCGGGGACTTGGGCTCCGTCATTTTCTCTCGCGCGGACCATAGCGGTGCCGCACGGGATGCGATAGGGGCTATTGGGAGCAAGAGCAAAGGAAAACCGCGCCGATGCAGCGTTTTGATCATGACGGCGTCGAAATCGCCTATATCGACGAAGGAGAAGGCGAGCCCATCCTTCTCATCCACGGCTTCGGTTCGAATCATCAGGTGAACTGGGTCGGCACCGGCTGGGTCGACCTGCTCACCAGGCAGGGCCGGCGGGTGATCGCCTTCGACAATCGCGGCCATGGCGCTTCCTCAAAGCTCTACGATCCGGCCGCCTACCATCCTGCTGCGATGGCAGGTGATGCCGTCGCGCTGCTCGATCATCTGCGCATCGGCTCGGCGGCGGTGATGGGTTATTCCATGGGCGCCCGCATCACAGCCTTCCTCGCGCTCGAGCATCCCCAGCGCGTGGATGCGGTTATATTCGGCGGCCTGGGTGTGCGGCTCGTGCAGGGTGAGGCCCTGCCGCCCACCATCGCGGCAGCCATGGAGGCGCCCTCGCTCGACGACGTGCCGGATGCGATCGGGCGGATGTTCCGTGCCTTTGCCGACAAGAGCGGTGCGGACCGGCGGGCCCTGGCCGCCTGCATCCGTGGCTCGCGGGTCCAGCTCAATCCGGCCGAGGTCGCCAGGATCCTGCAACCGACCCTGATCGCCGTCGGCACGCGCGACCCGATCGCCGGCTCCGCGCAGGAACTGGCCGCGATGATGCCCAATGCCGCCGTGCTCGACATTCCCAACCGCGATCACAACCCCGCCGTCGGCGACAAGGTCTACAAGCAAGGCGTTTTGGCATTCCTCGCAGAGCAGGGCGTCTAAATGAACATTGGCACTGCCGGCATCACTGCGCTAAAAAGGAAGGAGATACCTTCCATTCAGCGGATAGGCAGATGAATCAGTCGAAGCGCCTGGTTTCCCATGGGCTTGAAATCGTCGACCCGGTCTGGAGCCGCGTGCGGGCCGAGGCTGAAGCGGTCACCCATGCCGAGCCGCAGCTTTCCAGCTTCATCTTCGCCAATATCCTGCAGCTCAATTCGCTGGAAAGCGCCGTGGTGCAGCGCATCGCTTCGCGCCTGGATCATTCGGACATGCCGGCGACCCTGATCGCCCAGGCCTATGGCAAGGCGCTCGAGGCTGATCCGAGCATCGCCTCGGCCATCCGCGCCGATATTGCGGCAGTGATCGATCGCGACCCGGCCGCCAATCGCTATATCGAGCCGATCCTCTATTTCAAGGGATTCCACGCCCTGCAGACCCATCGCCTGGCCCATTGGCTCTGGAAGTCGGGGCGCAGGGATTTCGCCCTCTACCTGCAGAGCCGTTCCTCGGCCGTGTTCCAGTGCGACATCAATCCGAACGTACCGATCGGGCGCGGTGTCTTCCTCGACCATGCCACCGGCCTGGTGGTGGGCGAAACGGCGGTGATCGGCGATGACGTCTCCATCCTGCAGGACGTGACGTTGGGCGGCACCGGCAAGGAGTCCGGCGACCGCCATCCCAAGATCGCCCGCGGCGTGATGATCGGGGCGGGTGCCAAGATCCTCGGCAATATCGAGATCGGCCAATGCGCCCGCGTGGCGGCGGGCTCCGTCGTGCTCAAGGCGGTGCCGCGCAATACGACCGTGGCGGGCGTTCCGGCCCGCGTGGTCGGGGAGGCGGGCTGCGCCGAGCCGTCGCGCAGCATGGACCAGATCCTGCATGGTCCGCTGCCGGACGACATCTTCTGGCATGACGTCGGGCTCTAGGAGTTGTGGACACTTATCTGATCCATAGAACTGTAGCGGCAAGGGTTATGACGGCGAGATAATTTCTAGCGGTTTTCTCGAAACGAGTAGCGACCCGTCGGAACTGCTTGAGCTTTGAGAAGCAACACTCGATGAGGTGGCGCTGGGCGTAGAGGTGCTTGTCGACAGGGTATTTTCGAGCCCGCGACGGGTTGCTTGGGATGACAGCCACAGCATCTTTGTCTGCAATTGCCTGGCGCAGGCGATCGGCGTCGTAAGCGGCGTCGGCCATCACGACCTTGGCGGGTAAGCCGTCGATCAAGGCATAGGCCTGAGGGCAATCGCCTCTGTGGCCGGCGGTCAGGGTGAAGCGCACCGGGCAGCCAAGACCTCTGACAGCCATATGGATCTTGGTGCTCAGGCCGCCGCGAGAACGGCCAAGGGCCTGATCTTCAGACCCCCTTTTTTGGCGCCCGAAGCATGCTGATGGGCACGGATGATGGTGGAATCAACGATCAGATACTCGAAGTCCGGATCGTCCGACATCGCCGTGAAGATGCGCCACCATACACCCTTATGGCTCCAACGGCTGAAGCGACGGAAGACACTGTTCCACTCACCGAAGACCTCGGGCAGGTCACGCCAGGGCGAACCGGTGCGCACGATCCACAACACCGCTTCCACAAACATCCGGTTATCGTGACCAGACGAACCGCGCGTCCGTTCGTCACCGATAATATGCGCCGAAATACGCTCCCATTGATCGTCGCGTAGAATCAGACGGTCCAAAACACCCATCGCTGCCTCCAAAAGACAGCTTTGAATCACATACCCCCCACTCTTGGGAATCCCAAGAGTCCACAACTCCTAGAGCATCGTGCCGAAAAGTGGATGCTGGTTTTTGGCAAAAACGATGCGACAACAATAACCTATAGTACCAGATCCGATTCCGAAATCGGGTCTGGTACTATAGGGCAGGTCATTTGCGACAACAGGCTAAGATGGCCGATCCCGCTCCATTTCTCGAAGGAGTTGAGGATGACGGTTCCCCCTGTTTCGTGCCCTTCGGCTCGTAAAGCCGAGCCGTCATTTCATCGTCGCCGAGATCTGTAGCATTTCCGTGCCTCTCAAGCCAGGCCCGGCAACATCACCTTGGTTCCCTCGATGACCATTTCGACCGCGATCGCAGCAAGTATCATGCCCATGATCCGGGTCATGATGACCCGCACCTTGGCGGAGAGGAGTTCGCCAATCTCGGCGGCGAAGAACAAGACGATGAACAGGGCGAGCAGGACGCTCGCAAGCACGAGGGCAAACGATACATATTGCGCGGCATTATGGGTTTGCGCTGCGTAGACGATCAGCGTGGCCATGGTGCCCGGTCCCACGACCATCGGAAATGTCATCGGATAGAACGCCAGATCACCATCGGTATCGCTTTCAGCCGTCCTGTCGGCTTGTTTTTCCTGCTCGCCCCTTTCGTGCGAGGTGACCGGCTTGCCGTTCAGCATGGACAAGGCGATGCCAAGAAGCACCAGGCCGCCGGCGACGCGGAAAGAGGCAATGGTGACGCCAAAAAAAGCGATGATGTACCCGCCAAACAATGAAATGACGATGCACATCGCTGCCGTATAGAACAGTATCGTCACCGCCATGCCGCGCTGTTGAGCGACGGGTTTGGTGCTCACCATGCTGAGAAAGATCGGCAGGTTGATAAAGGGATTCATGATGGCGAACAGCGCGCCCAGGAACTTCGCAGCGAAAGTGACGTCCATTTGATCGCAATCCTTCAGGGTTTCAGGCACGTTCTTTAAGCCTATATCGCGCTTCGCCCGGTCGCTTCCCGAGCAGGATATATCATGTGGCATCACCTCCTAGCCCTGGTGCTCGTCCTTGCCGTGCACGTAGCGGTTCTCTGCCGGGTGCTGCTCAACGATGACATGAGTTCAGACGCGCGCGCCGCGTGGTTCTTCGTGCTCATCGGCTTTCCGATCATCGGAATTGTGGTTTATCTTTTTCTGGGCGAGCCCTGGATGGCGCGCAGCTTCCGCCGGCGGGCCGCTACGGTCTGGGAACAGCCCATAGCGAACATATCCGCCATGTCGGGCGGCATGTCCTCGGGCCTCATTCCCGATCGGTACAGGCCGGTATTCGAGACCTGCGCGTCCTTGAACGGATGCGGGGCCGCAATCGGGAACGTGGCGAGCCTGGCCGCCGACTCCGACGCCGCGATCCGCGACATGGTCCGCGATTTCGACCTCGCCCGAGAGACCATCCACGTTTCGTTCTACATTTGGCTGACGGACAATAATGGCAGGCTCGTCGTCGAGGCACTGCGGCGGGCGGCAGCGCGCGGCGTCACCTGCCGCGTGGTGGTGGACGCCTTCGGATCGCGCGATCTCATCCGCTCCGCCTATTGGGCCGCGATGAAGCAATCGGGCATCAAGCTCTGCGTCTCGCTGGTGTCCTCTCTCGGTGTGTCGCTGGCATCGATCAGTCGCCCGGATCTGCGCAACCATCGCAAGATCGTCGTCGTCGACAACAGCGTCACCTATTGCGGCAGCCAGAACTGTGCGGACCCGGAGTTCCGTATCAAGCCGCGGTTCGCGCCCTGGATCGACATCATGCTTCGGTTTGAAGGTCCGGTGGCTCGCCAGAACCAACTCGTCTTCGCCAATGATTGGGCCGTCGAATATGGCGAAGACCTGCCCAGCCTGCTCGGCGAACCCTTCCCGGGAGAGTTGGAGGGAGACTGCGCGGCGGCGGCCTTCGGGACGGGGCCGATGTCTCCGAAAGGGTCGATGTCGGACGTGTTCGTCTCGTTGCTCCAGAGCGCCCAGCAGGAGGTGGTGATCTCGACACCCTATTTTGTCCCGGATCTGCAGCTTCTCGCCAGCCTGATGGCATCGGCGCGCCGTAAGGTGACAACCATCCTCATTCTTCCTGCCCGGAACGATTCACATGTCGTGAGTGCGATCAGCAAGGCGCATTATGCGCGGCTTCTCGCATCGGGCGTGAAGATCTACGAATATCATGGCGGCCTCCTCCATGCGAAAACCGTGGTCGTGGACGGCCAGCTAACGCTGGTGGGCTCGGCAAACATGGATTTCCGCAGTCTCTATCTCAATTTCGAAAACAACATCCTTTTCTATTCGGACAAGAACTCCGGCGATGTTCGGGCCCGGCAGGAAATCTATATTTCTTCGTCGACGCAGGTCGATGAACAAGACGTCAAGAAGCGTCCGAGGCTGCGTCGAATATACGACAATCTGCTCACCATCGTCGGGCCGGTGTTCTAATGAGCGTGAGGTGACCGTGGCATCGCAAACAGCGTCGGAAACGGAACGGATGCCGCAAGAGCCAATCGCCGCATCGTTTCCACCGGAAACTGGCAACCGTCTTTCGATGCGATGATCCCGTCCCGCGATCGTTCGCCATCGCATCAGCTTTCGATCAATCCGATGATCTGCGGAGATTGCGCGTTTCCCGCCTTCGGCATGCCCTAACTTGCTCGATTGCACAGGGTGTCGGCCCGCATTCTCTTGCGAAGCAGGCTTCGGCATGGCAAAGCCCGGGGATGGCGGGGCGGCAAAGTCGCCCGGCGCATTCAACCGAGGAAGTCTAGTGGACAAGAAAGACATGCAGCGCGTCGAAGCCTATCTTCGTCGCACCTTCGGCAATGCCACCATTCGCGTCGTGCCTCGTGCCCGCAAGACTGACAGCGCGGAAGTCTATATCGGCGAGGAGTCGATCGGCGTGGTCTCCGAGGACAAGGAAGACGGAGAGACCTCCTACGACTTCCACATGGCGATCCTCGACATCGACCTCGAGGACTGATCGGCTATTTGCGGGATCGCGGGTATTGGGCGCTGGCTTTACTGGTCGGAGCGCATGAAACACGGAGGGTCGATCTCCAGATCGGCCATCTTCGTCCATAATCACGCGTGATGTTTTCAGGATGGTCGATCTGGAGATCGACCATCCCATGCTACGCCACGACCACAGCGTTAGCGCTCATAGGCGAGGACGCCTGCGATCCCAGGAACGGAGCTCTGCCATGCCCCTCTATGCGCTCGACGATATTGCGCCGTCGGTGCCGGCCGACGGCCGCTACTGGCTTGCGCCCGATGCGCAGGTGGTCGGTCGCGTGATTTTGGCAGAGGACGCCAATATCTGGTTCGGTGCGGTGCTGCGCGGCGACAATGAGCCGATGACCGTCGGTGCGCGCTCCAATATCCAGGATGGTGCCGTGCTGCATTCCGATCCCGGCTTTCCCCTCACCATCGGGGAGGATTGCACGATCGGCCATTCCGCCATCCTGCATGGCTGCACCATCGGTGCCGGCAGCCTTATCGGCATGGGGGCCACCATCCTGAACGGCGCACGCATCGGCAAGGGCTGTCTGGTCGGCGCCAATGCGCTGATCACCGAAGGCAAGGAATTTCCGGATCATTCGCTGATCGTCGGCTCGCCGGCCCGAGTGCTCCGTCCCCTCGACGCGGAAGCCGTCGCCAAGCTCAGGCAGTCGTCGGCGCATTATGTCGCCAACGCCAAGCGCTTTGCCAAGGGGGTGAAGAGGGTGGATTGAGTCGCGGGGAGCGTATTTCCGGGTGCACGGACGTCTCGTCCGTTCTTGGAAACATGACACGCGCCGTGGGGAAGAGGCGGACGAGACGTCCGCGCACCCGGAAAAAACTCAGTTGCCCTTGGCCGACACGATCGAGGTGGTCTGCGTGTCGCCGAGCGAGACCCAGGCATTCTGGTCGGATTGCGACTGGCGCTTGACGTAGCGATAGCCGGTGGCGCGCCAGGACAGGATCTTGGTTTCCTGATTATCGAGCACGAACTCGCCGCGGTCGGTCTTCACCATCAAGACGGCGTGGCCTTCGTTCTTCTTGTCGCGCACCACGGTGATCAGCAGGGCCGAGCGCGGCCAGCCGGCGTCGATCAGCAATTTGCGTTTGAGCAGGACATAGTCCTCGCAGTCGCCCTTGCCATTGGTGGGGTAGGCCCACCATTCGACCTTGCCGTAATTGTCGAGATCGGTGACGGGCTTGACCGATTTGTTGACCTGATCGTTCAGGGCGATCAGATCCTTCCAGGCCTGGCGCGAGAGCACGATATCGCGTGCTTCCTGCGAGCCCGACTTGCAGTCGGCCGGATTGTCCTTGCAGAACTGCAGATAGCCAGAGGGCGGGGTGGTGACATCGCCCACGGGAGCATAGATCGGCATGGCGCTGTGGCCGGCGGCGGCAGCCTGCGAATGCGGCAGAAATGCCGTTGCGAGCGCCACGGCGGCCAAGGCGGCTTTAGGGGCCATTCGGCTCAAATTCGACCTGATCCTGATCCCGAAGCGCATCACAATCTTCAGACCCGTTTTGCCCGCCACCGGATGTTTACCCAGAGAGCAGGGCCAATTACCCGTTCCCGAAGCCAACTTCGCACAAGGGCAGGGGCCGCACAACGCTCTTGCCGCAGAAAAAACAAGATCCGCACGGGGTATGAAGTGTCGTAACTCTTTGAAAAATCTCATGTTAACGGTGGATTAACCACGATTTCCCGTTTTCAAACACGCGCGGGCAACGAAGGGATGCGTGGCATGATTGCCACGGTTTCGTCACCTTTCCCGACGGCAATTTGGTTAATGCCGGGGCGTCTCGACGCCGATATTGTCGATGAGGCGGGTCGCACCCAGCCGGGCAGCCACCAGCAATCGCACCGGCCCCTCCGCAAGTCCGGTAACCGGGGCGAGGCTCACCGCCTGCCGTGCTTCCAGATAGTCGAGCTCGAAGCCTCCGGCCGTGATGGCGCTGCGCCCGGATGCCAGGGCGGCTTCGATGTCGGCGCCCTTGATCAGGGCATCGGCGACCTGCCGGAGGGTGCGATGGAGGAGAGGGGCCTTGGCCCTCTGTTCCGGTGCGAGATAGCGGTTGCGCGACGACATCGCCAATCCGTCGGCTTCACGCACGGTCGGGATGCCGACGACCGTGATCGGCAAATCGAGGTCGCGCGCCATCTGGGTGACGACGCAAAGCTGCTGATAGTCCTTCTCGCCGAACAGGGCGAAATCGGCGCCGCTTTGGCAGAACAGCTTGGCCACCACCGTCGCCACGCCGGCGAAATGGCCGGGGCGGAAGCGGTCCTCCA
This sequence comes from Labrys sp. E2SS-1L, assembly GCF_057073705.1. Lineage (NCBI taxonomy): Bacteria > Pseudomonadati > Pseudomonadota > Alphaproteobacteria > Hyphomicrobiales > Xanthobacteraceae > Labrys > Labrys sp. E2SS-1L. The sequence goes on from NZ_CP172712.1 coordinate 3,232,272, forward strand.
GCCCGGCTTGCGCCGGCCCGGCAACCGAGACGGTGGTGGCGAAGCCGTGCGGATAGATCTGGCTGGCGTCGGGAGCGAACAGGAGATCGCAGCCGACATCCCGCAGCCTGGCAAGATCCGCCGCTTCCGTGCGGGGATATTTGGCGAGATCTTCGGTCGGCGCGAACTGGGTCGGATTGACGAAGATCGTGGCCACCACCCGGCTTGCCCGCTGGCGGGCCTGCCGCACCAGGGTGATATGACCGTCATGCAGGGCGCCCATGGTCGGCACCAGGGCGACCGTCTCCTGCACCTCGCGAAAGCGTTTCACGGCCTGGCGCAACTCCGCCACGGTTCGAACCACCAGGGTTTGGCGTGCCATCCCTTACTCCGCAGGTGCATAGTGTCGTATTCGCTTGACCAGGGTTCTGGAGCGTCTTGTGACTTGGCGGTCACTCCAAATCCCAGGACGCGTCGAACCAAAGAGTTTGAGCAAGGCCGCGTTTGCGTTTAAACGCGCTTTGCTCGGGGAACGCTCAACTGGCAAGACTCGGATTCCAAGATTCGAATCGATGGCTGTTTCGCAGATCGGATAGAAGTGGGCCAGCTTATTTTCGCATGCGTGGTGCTGTTCTGCCTGTGGCCGTTTCTCAAGCCAGGCATGCTGTCGAAGACGCCGGTCCTGGACAGCCTGCTGCGGCGCGGCGGCAGTTTCCTTGCCTTTGCCTTCGGCCTCTATCTGCTGACACGCGGCGTCTGGGGCATGGGGCTGCCTCTGCTGGTCCTGGCTGCGGGCATGCGAGGCTGGCTGCCGCAATTGCCGGATGGCGTCATTCCGGGTTCGACGACGAGACCCAGCTCGGTACGCACCGCGGATCTGGTGATCATGCTCGACGCCAGCAGGCAGCCGGTGGACGGGCAGGTCATTCGCGGGCGTTTTTCGGGCCGGCGCCTTTCGGCCATGCAGGCAGGGGAACTGATGCAACTGCGGGCGGAGATCGCCGCCGACTTTGTCGGTCGTTCAATCCTTGAAGCTTATCTGGACCGCAGGCTTGCCGGATGGCGCGAACACTTCAAGGATGATGCGCACGCGCGGGGCTTCGGAGCGGCGGCGTCCGACGCGATGACGAAGCAGGAAGCTTACCAGATCCTTGGGGTGCAGCCGGGGGCGAGCGCCCAGGAAATTCGTCGAGCGCACCGGGCGCTCATGAAGAAAATCCATCCCGACAAGGGGGGCACGACGCAGATGGCTGCTCGTGTCAACCGGGCCAGGGACATGCTTCTTGAAGGCCATTGACGCTAACTCCACCGAACTTGCTCGGTTCCGACGATGCTTGAGCGTCGCAGAACATGGTTACGCAACGATTAAGCTCGCGACCTTTTCCCAGCGCAAAGTGTGTTCCGGCGAAAGCCGCTTTTATCCTGGGGCCAACGGCGTTCAAGACTGAGCGCTTGCTGGCTCCAAGCCGTGGGCTGGAAGTGTCTTTGCGTTCCCTGCGACTAAGCGAAATCGCAGGGTGTCTTGTTTATCGCCCCCTTGCTTTGCGCCTTCTGTGTGAAAGCGCAATTCCCGCAAAACAAAGGCGCGGCCTGTCCGAAGAAGGCCGCGCCTGAACGGGAATACTTGTTCTGGCCGAAGGATCAGAGCTTCACGGCAACGCAGGCGAAGGAGGCCGCCTTGAGGGAGCTGCAGGCCGACTGGGCCTGGTTCTGATCGCTGAAGCCGGCAAAGCGTGCACGCCACAGGGTCGAACCGTTGCGGCTGACCGTCTCGGTGAAGGGGCGGGCGGAGGAGAGCGCCTTGTTGCCGGCTGCCTTGGCGCTGGACAGCAACTGCCGGGCGGCTCCTTCGCTGTCGGTTGCGCCGATCTGGATGATCCAGCCGCTGCGCTGCGGCGCGGCCAAGGCGACGGAATCACGGGTGATGGCAACGGTGCGGACATTCTGCACCGTGGCGGTGGTGTCGGGGCTGGCCTCGCTGCTCTGGCCGGCGCGAACAGGCGGCGTAGCGGGCGCGGTCGTGACCGGCTGGAGACCCTGGACCCAACGCATGCTCGGGGTGCTGGGCGCCGCGAAGGCCATGACCGGCTTGGCGGGAACAGGCTGGGGCCGGGCCTGCGGAGCGGAAGCGGGCGCCGCGTCCCCGACGATTTCGGGCGGCATCGGCGCCGCCACCGGAGCGGCCTGGCGGGCCTTCGGCGCTTCAGCGACCACGGCCGGCCGGACAACCGGCGGGCGGGGCGGTGCGGCCATGGGCTCGGCATCGTTTGGGAGTTCGGCCCGGGCGACCTGGGTGGCGGAGCGGTCGACCGCGTTGCCGGCATAGGCGACGGGCAGATAGGCATCGATCAGGCGGCGCATCACGACGTCGCGTGAGGCGGCGCTGCGGCCGCCCATCACCACGGCGACCAACTGCCTGTCGTTGCGCTTGACCGAGGTCAGCAGATTGAAGCCGCTGGCATTGGTGTAGCCGGTCTTGATGCCGTCGACGCCTTCCACCGAACCCAGCAAGCGGTTGTGCCCCGGGATCGGGCGTCCGCGGTAGACGAAGCTGCGGGTCGAGAACAGGCGATAATAGTTCGGGAAGCGCTTCTGGATGGCCATGCCGAGGATGGCGAGGTCATGGGCGCTGGTGATCTGGCGGTTGTCGGGCAGGCCGGAGGCGTTGACGAAGGTGGTGCGCGACATGCCCAGCGCACGGGCCTTGCGCGTCATGTAGTTGGCGAAATTGCCTTCCGAGCCGCCGAGGGCTTCGGCCACCACCACGGCGGCGTCATTGGCCGAGCGCGTCACCATGCCCTTGATGGCGTCGTCGACGCGGATGGTCTGGCCGGCGCGCAGGCCGAGCTTGGTGGGGGACTGGGAGGCGGCGTGGGCGGAAACGGGAAGCTCGGTCGCCATCGAGAGCCGGCCGGCCTGCAACTGTTCGAACAGGAGATAGAGCGTCATCACCTTGGTGATGGAGGCGGGATGCCTCAAGGCTTCGGGGGAGGCCTCATAAAGCGTGCGCCCGGTCTTTACGTCGACCACGATGGCGGCATAGCGCGGATTGTTGCGCATGTCGGCGGGAATGGCCGAGGCGGCCGATTCCGAGCGCACGCGCTTGCTGCGCGCATGCTTCATCGATTTCTGCGCCGGGGCGGCATGATGGCCGCGGCGGCGCGCATCCGCTTCATCCGGATGAAAGGCTAGGGTTGTCGTGAACACTACCAAGCCGGCTGCAACCATTGTGGTGGTCCGGGCCAGTCCGCCCCCGATCCAACGCGATAGCATGCAAAGTCCCCAATACTCACCGGCGCGACGGCACCGTCCATTACATGTCCCTGCGAGACCGGTGGTCTCATTCGCCCTTCGTCCGGGGCTCACCCCACCCCGTTGCCGGAGGGAGGCCGTCTCACCGTGCCGCTGCAGGGACGACACAGTCAATGAACCTAGGCGGACGCGGTTACGGATCGGTTAAGTGCCCAGCCAGCGCGGCATTTTGGTCGCATGATTGTCCGATTGGTTGAGAATGAATGAAAAAGAGGCACTTCACCCGCTGTTCAGAACGTGGAACCCATTATTGCGCGTTGTCGCACTAGCGGAAAGTCGGGGGCGATCATAAATTCAGTTCGTGGAAGCCTTTTTCCTCGTCGAGATCATGTTAGGCTGCAGGCGATTGCAGTTGTCGAAATGGAAGATTCAACGATTCTGGATATTGCAGTGAGCGCCGCGCACAAGCCGTTTCCCCTGATCGGCATGGCCCGCGAACCCCGAGCTCCAGGTGGCGGTGAGGGCACTAACGCGGCCGTGATCACCAAGACGCGGCCGGCGACCAAACGCCCCAAACTCTACCGGGTCCTGTTGCTGAATGACGATTATACCCCGATGGAATTCGTCATCGAGGTGCTGGAGCGCTTCTTCAACAAGGATCGTGACGGTGCCACCCACATCATGCTGCATGTTCACCACAATGGCGTGGGAGAGTGTGGCATCTACACCTATGAGGTCGCGGAGACCAAGGTGACTCAAGTCATGGATTTTGCCCGTAAGCATCAGCATCCGCTGCAATGCGTCATGGAAGAAAAGTGAGGAACTGATCGTGCCATCCTTTTCAAGACACCTCGAACAGTCCCTCCATCGCGCTCTGGCCGCTGCCAATCAGCGCCATCACGAATATGCGACTCTCGAACATCTGCTGCTCTCCCTGATCGAGGATCAGGACGCGGCGGCTGTGATGCGGGCCTGCAATGTCGATCTCGACATTCTGCGCCGCAACCTGGTCGAATATATCGACACCGAACTGGAGAATCTGGTCTCCGACGGCCGCGACGACGCCAAGCCGACGGCAGGGTTCCAGCGCGTCATCCAGCGCGCGGTCATTCACGTGCAGTCCTCGGGCCGCGAGGAAGTCACCGGCGCCAACGTGCTGGTGGCGATCTTCGCCGAGCGCGAGAGCCATGCCGCCTATTTCCTGCAGGAGCAGGACATGACGCGCTATGACGCCGTGAACTACATCTCGCACGGCATCGCCAAGCGTCCTGGCCTGTCGGAAGCCAAGGCACCGCGCGGCGTCGACGAGACCGATGGCGACAGCCCGAAGGCGACGGCCAATGGCGAGGATGCGTCCAAGAAGAAGCAGGACGCCATCGACGCCTATTGCGTCAATCTCAACAAGAAGGCCCGGGACGGCAAGATCGACCCGTTGATCGGGCGCGACAGCGAGATCACGCGCACCATCCAGGTGCTCTGCCGCCGGCAGAAGAACAATCCGCTCTTCGTCGGCGATCCCGGCGTCGGCAAGACGGCGATCGCCGAGGGCCTCGCGCGCCGCATCATCGAAGGCGACGTGCCGGAAGTGCTGCGCGGCGCCACCGTGTTCGCGCTCGACATGGGCACGCTGCTCGCCGGCACGCGCTACCGCGGCGATTTCGAGGAGCGCCTCAAGCAGGTGGTGAAGGAGATCGAGGCCTATCCGGGCGCGATCCTGTTCATCGACGAGATCCATACGGTGATCGGCGCCGGCGCTACCTCGGGCGGGGCCATGGATGCCTCCAATCTGCTCAAGCCCGCCCTGGCCGCCGGCCTGCTGCGCTGCATCGGCTCGACCACCTACAAGGAGTACCGCCAGTATTTCGAAAAGGACCGCGCCTTGGTGCGCCGGTTCCAGAAGATCGACGTGGCGGAGCCCTCCATCCCCGACACCATCGAGATCCTCAAGGGCCTCAAGCCTTATTACGAGGAATATCACAAGCTGCGCTACACCAACGACGCCATCAAGGCGGCGGTGGAGCTGTCGGCCAAATACATCAATGACCGCAAGTTGCCGGACAAGGCGATCGACGTCATCGACGAGACCGGCGCTTCGCAGATGCTGGTGACCGAAAGCCGGCGCAAGAAGACGATCGGCGTCAAGGAGATCGAGGCGACCATCGCCACCATGGCGCGCATCCCGCCCAAGACCGTGTCGAAGGACGATACGGAGACGCTGAGGAATCTGGAGACCAACCTCAAGCGGGTGGTCTACGGGCAGGACAAGGCGATCAAGCAGCTTTCGGCTGCCATCAAGCTGGCCCGTGCCGGCCTGCGCGATCCCGAAAAGCCGATCGGCAATTATCTGTTCTCGGGGCCGACAGGCGTCGGCAAGACCGAAGTCGCCCGCCAGCTTGCCTCCGTGCTCGGCATCAACCTGCTGCGCTTCGACATGTCCGAATATATGGAGCGCCATACGGTGTCGCGCCTGATCGGTGCGCCTCCCGGCTATGTCGGCTTCGACCAGGGCGGTCTGCTCACCGACGGCATCGACCAGAACCCGCATTGCGTGCTGCTGCTGGACGAGATCGAGAAGGCCCATCCGGACCTGTTCAACATCCTGTTGCAGGTGATGGATCACGGCAAGCTCACCGATCACAACGGCAAGAGCGTCGACTTCCGCAATGTGATCCTGATCATGACCACCAATGCCGGCGCGGCGGATCTGGCCAAGGCGGCCTTCGGCTTCACCAAGAACAAGCGTGAGGGCGACGATACCGAGGCGATCAACCGCCTGTTCACGCCGGAGTTCCGCAACCGCCTGGATGCGACCATTGCCTTCGACCACCTGTCGCAGGAGATCGTCAGCCAGGTCGTCGACAAGTTCATCGCGCAGCTCGAAGTGCAGCTTGCCGATCGGCATGTTGCGGTGGAACTCTCCAACGATGCCCGCACCTGGCTGGTGGCCAATGGCTATGACGAGTTCATGGGCGCCCGGCCGATGGCTCGCCTGATCCAGCAGGCGATCAAGACGCCGCTGGCGGACGAGGTGCTGTTCGGCCGGCTGAAGTCGGGCGGAGCCGTGCGGGTGACGGTCGTCACCAACGAAGAGGGCAGGCAGGAACTGGGCTTCGAATATCCGGCAGGCCCGGCCAAGCCCAAGCCCGAACCGGTGGTGGCCGACAACAGCCAGGCCTCGGCCAAGAAACCGAAGGCCAAGCCGAAAGGACCGCCGCAGCGCGAGCCCGACGCACCAGCCGGCGCGGAATAGCCTGCCTCGCAAGGACGGCTACCGAACATCCGAGGGGGTGAAACGCACCGGCGTTTCACCCCCTCGTCGTTTGGCCGGTTGAAAGAGCGATCAGCGTGTGAAGGTCGATCGCAAGGCCAGGACAGCTCCACGCCCAAAGCCATAGCTGGTGATCAAGAAGCTCAACAGATTGAGGCCGATGAAAATCGTGCGGGCAAATCCCGTGACGGGCGACGGGCCGGTCGGGTCCAGGGCAGGAAAGATGGCCATCAGCAGGAAGAGCATCGAATTTGTGAACGCACCGATGACCATGGCCCAGCGGACATGCCATGGCAGCGCGATCCTGGTGCCGTAGAAGCCCAAAAGCAGCGCGCTCATCAAGAGAAAGTCGATATGCGCCTGCAGGATACGCTGATATTTTCCGGGGAAGACAGCACCGAATCCCGGGAGTTGCAAGGCCAGTCCCACCAGGCACCAGGCAAGGACAAGGGCAACGATGAGCCAAAGGGCTCCGCCCCTCAGAAGAAGTTTGCCCTGGACATTGTCGTCCTTCGTGTCCGGCATGTCCCATTTCCAATTCTGTTGAAGACCGCATGGTTCAGATCATGGAAGGCAGCGTCGCTGCCGCGATGAACGGCAAGGCAGTGTCAGGGTATGTTCTTCGGCGGCAACGCCGGTTTCGGTAGCGGCACGAGATCGACGTTGCGCGATTGCCCGCCGAGAAAAGCCGGGTCGAACAGGCCGCCGCCGGAAGGATCCCCTCCGGGCGGTGCTCCGGTTTGCAGCGGGCCGGTGGGGACGCTTTGCGATGCTCCCGTTCCGAAAAATTCCGCGCGTCCCCCCTGCAGATTGCCCTTCTCGATCTCCTTTTGCGCCTTGGCCACCCGGCCGGCGAGGTTCGTCGTATAAGGCAGGCGATAGGCGCGCGGCTCGCCGGTCGGCAGGTTGGCCGCATCCAGCTCCTCGAGCCAGAGATGGATGGCACCGGTTTCGCCCTGGACGACATTGGGTTCGACGATCCTCGTCCACAGCACCTGAAAGCGGGCCGGCACGCCGACGGGTGCCGACCAGCCCAGCAAGCCTTGCATCGAGAAGAACACGACGACATAGAACAGGCTCGCCACGACGATCGCGCCGATCTTGACCAGACGCGGCAATGCCAGCCCGATCAGCACGGTGAGCATCAGGAGGCTGAGGAAGACATAGGCGAGCACCAGGCAGAGCAGGTTGGTCTCAAGCATGATCGCCGCCCACCGTCATTGCCGCGGTCATAGATTCTTGCTCCAGGCATTGTGCATGCCGCGCAAGATCGACTTGGCCTCCCGGCTGGTGCCGGTGACCTCGCCCTGCGCGTCCATGGTGAAGCGTATGGCGGTCTGCTCGCTTCCCCCGTCAGCCGTTTCAATCGTCTCCCGGGCGACGATCTTGGCGACCGGATTGAGCTTTTGCACCGTTACCGTCACCGGCACCGGCTGCTTGGTCAGGGCGGTGAAGTGATAGACGTTCACGGTGTATTCGCCGGCGACGAAACCGCGAATGCTGACGAGCTCCTCGCGCACCTTGGTCTGTTGCTTGCGCCCGTTGACCATGACGAAATCGTTGAGGCCGCCGCGATCGTCGCGGTCGAGCACCAGGAAACCCGCTTCGCGCCGGCGGTACCAGGCGATGTTGCCGAGCGGATCCTGGACGAAGATGTCCATGTCGTCGGGATGATTATCCGGCCAATCCATGGTGATGATGAACTCGGCCTTGCTGTCGACCTTGCCCTCATTGGCCTTGGGGGAAATGATGATGAACACCACGAAGAACAGGAAGGCGATGACCTGCAGGGCCTTGAACAGCACCACGCTGAACGGGTCGAAGGCTTCTTCCCGTCCGTGGAGATCGAAGTCATCGATCATCCCGGCGCCCTTTGCGCTTCCAGCGCCGAAATCACATGGACTTCGGTGAGATCGACCGCGAAGGAGAAGATGCGCGAGGTGGCGCCGTCGAGGAAATGATATTGCACCTTGATCATGATCGAACCGATCAGGCCTACCAGCGTGGTGTACATGGCGACCGCCATGCCCCCGCTCATCAGCGACATCGAACTGCGCACGGCTTCCTTGCTGTCGGTGTCGAGCCCGGCGATCGGAGCCAGCATCATGATGAAGCCGACGATGGTGCCGAGCAGCCCGAGCTTCATCAACGTATCGCTGGCAAAGGCACCATAGCGGTTGGAACCCCGCAGCCGGTCGGCGAGGACACGCAACAGCAAGGTTTGGTCGAGGCGGGCCGAGCCTTGCAGGTCGGCCTTGGTGACGAGGTCGCGTATGTGGCCGGCGACCAGGCCTTGCCCAAGCTTTCCGTCGGGCACCGAACCCATGGTCGCCAGGGCGGACTTGCCACCTCGAATGACCCACTGGGCCGTGCGGCGGGCAGCCTCCCCCTCGCGCCCGATGAAAACGATACGCCACAGGCAATGTAGACTGCTTGCGACATAGAGGAGGACGATGACAACGGAGATATAGGTCCTGTCCTCGTCGATCATCTTGGCGATGAAGCCAAAATACCAGAGTACGAGGAAGGCGAAGATGCTGACGCCGGTAAAGATGAGCCAGGACAGCAGGGGATCTGCACCGGAAAGGCGCGGTTGACGCTCGCTCATGGGACGGTCGGACTCATTGGACGTTTGGACTCAGGGGACTTGCTGACGGTTGCTATGGATCGATGGATCATGTTCCAGGCTAGCAACGGTGAAAGCCGGCAGCCTGGGTAGAGGTCCCGATCTCATTTGGGCATTTTGCCCGACATTGGCTTCCGGGCGTCGTCTCGCAGCCTTTGTGCTTGCCAGCCCTGTGGGCCATGCTCACTATTCGAGGGGGTCGATCCAGCAAGAGTGGGCCATGAACCTCTTCGGTCATCTGGTTTTGCGGCTCGCAGCCGCCATCGTTCTCTGCCTCGCCTGTGCCATCGGCTGGGTCTTGCACGATACGCGCCATGCCACCGAAACGGAGACACGCGCCTCGGCCGAGCGGGTCTCCAAAGCGCTGGAAGCTCTCTATTGGCGCGAGCTGCTCTGGCGCGGCGGACTTTCGCGCAACCTCATCCTGCCCTTGCCCGATTGGAACACCATCGTGACGATGAAGGTGATTTCGCCGGGCATATGCATAACCGTCACGCTCGGCCAGGAAGCGCCCCGGCGCCTGTGCAGCCAGCTCGAGACGATCGGCCGTCCCGCGCCGGCCTGGTTCGAAACGTCCTATGATTGGCTGTTCGGGCCCAACCAGGCCGTCGAGCGCCCCCTCAGTGACCGCCAGCCTCAGGCCGGCACGATCGAGGCCGTGCCCGACCACGGTGCCGCCGTGCGGCTGGCCTGGGACCGCATCACCATCGTGCTCAGCGTGGCGGGCCTGCTGGCGGTCGCCATCGGCGTACTCGCCGGGCTTTTTATCGGCCAGTCCCTTCTGCCGGCGCGTGCCATCGTCGCCGGCCTGCGCCGCCTCGAACGCGGGGATTACGGCTATCGTCTGCCCGGCTACCGGACGGCGGAATTCGATCGCATCGCCGGCGCCTTGAACGATCTCACCTGCCGTTTGGCCGAGACCACGGCCCAGCGCGTCGCCCTCACCAACCGCCTGTTCCAGGTGCAGGAGGAGGAACGACGCACGCTGGCGCGCGATCTCCACGACGAATTCGGCCAGTGTCTGGCGGCCGTCAATGCCCTTGCCGGCGCCATCGAATTGGAGGCCGAGGACCGGCCGGAGATTGCCAAGGACGCTCGATCCATCGCCGAAGTGACCCGGCGGATGAATGCGACCTTGCGCGGCACCCTGCAACGGTTGCGTTCGCAGGAGCTCGAGGAACTGGGCCTGGAGGCCAGTCTGGCCCAACTCGTGGCTGGCTGGAATGTCGGCAACACCACGCGCGCCCGATTCCACCTTGATATCGCCGGCAATCTCACCGGCCTTCCGCACGCCATCGCCCTCAGCATCTATCGCATTGCACAGGAATGCCTGACCAATGCCGCGCGCCACGGCAAGCCGCGCGATATCCGCCTGTTCGTCAAGCGAACAGGCCTGCAGGAGGGGGGCGCTGTCGAGCTCAGCGTCGAGGATGACGGCGGCGGCAATCCGCTACGGCTGACCATGGAGGCCGGGCATGGAATTCTCGGCATGCGGGAACGGGTGACGGCACTGGGCGGAAGCCTTTCCATCGGCCAGGCGCGACACGGCGTTCGCATCGCTGCAATCATTCCGTTGCTTGCGGATCGCGCCAATCGGATGCGCGGCCCGGCCCAGCCTGTCCCGGCATGAGCGATCTCAGCATCCTGCTGGTGGATGACCATCCCGTCGTCAGGGAGGGGTATCGGCGGCTGCTCGAAAAGGTGCCCGGCTATCGCGTGGTGGCCGAAGCCAGCGATGCCGTTTCGGCCTATGAGGTCTACCGGAAAGCCAAGCCCGACGTGGTGGTGATGGATCTTTCCCTGCCGGGCCTCAGCGGCATCGAAGCCTTGCGCCATATCCGCCAATGGGATCATGCCGCCCGGGTTCTCATCTTTACCATGCACAGCGGGGCCGCTTTCGCCCTCAAGGCGTTCGAGGCGGGGGCCGCCGGCTATGTCACCAAGGGCAGCGATGCCGCCGAGCTCGTCAATTCCGTTGCCCTGGTGGCCAAGGGCGAACGGGCGATGAGCAATGACGTGGCGCGCGAGATCGCGGCCGAACGCCTCACCCATGCCTCATCGCCGCTGGCCGAGCTCAGCCCGCGCGAGACCGAGATTCTGCGCCTGGTCGCATCGGGCTGGTCGGCCGAGGCGATCAGCACGTCCATGCATCTCAGCCTCAAGACGGTTCGCAATTACCATTATCAGATCAAGACCAAGCTCGGTGCCCGCAACGATGCCCATCTCGTGTGGCTGGCCATCGATGCCAAGCTGGTCTGATGCAAGTCTCGGACCAAAACAACCAGAATTGGTGGTGCTCATGCGCTCGGTACGGCAGCTTGGCATCGCCGAGACGGGTGATGCCTCTTCCGGCGCCGCCGTGTCGATGTTCAAAGCCACGGCATCAGCGCCGCCGTCACGTCGCGGTCATGGGCTGCGAGGCGACGCTGACCGCTACCATTCGAGAGGGGCTTCCTGCGCGTCCGCGACGGCGACACGGGTTTCCACGCCGCTTCGGTGCACCCTGTCGCGAAAGGGGGCGGGAATGTCGTCGCTGACCAGGATGTCGACATCTTCGAGCGAGCCGAGCCTGACCAGCGCACGCTTGCCGAATTTCGTGCTGTCCACGGCCAGGATGGTGCGCTCGGTCTGCGCCAGGGCGGCGGTAACGGCCGAGACCTCGGCCAGGTCGTCGTCGCAGATGTCGCCGGCCTGGTCGATGCCGCTGACCGAGATCACGGCAAAGTCGAACTTGAAGCGGCGGATATAGTCGGCCGTATCCTCCCGGAAGACGCCACCATCCACCGGCCGCACGGAGCCGCCGGGAATCGCCAGGGCGAAACTGGAATTCTCGCTGAAGATGGTGGCCACCCGCAGGCTATAGGTGACGATCCGCAGGTCTCGCCGCTGCAGCAGCGCATAGGCGACCGCTTCGCAGGTCGTTCCGGTGTCCATGAAGACGGCGGCCCCGTCCGGAATGACCTGGGCGACGAGAGCTGCCACCCGGGCCTTCTGCGAGGCGTTTTCGATGCGCCGCTGGCGACGGGCGACGGCATCCACCGGTGTGGCGATCGTGGCCCCGCCATGCAGGCGGCGCACCTGGCCGGTGGCTTCCAGCGCGACGATGTCGCGACGGGCGGTTTGTGTCGTCACGGCAAAACGTTCGGCGATTTCCTCGATCGAGAGGTAATGGCTGCGCTCGAGCAACCGCAGCAGTTCGGCCTGCCGGTTCGATTTCTTGGTGCCGTCGCCCAGCGCATATTCGTCGAGTTGCGTCATCTGGCCTGCTTCGTGTCGCCTTGGCTGCCAATGTCCATCCCCGTGGAAATGTTTCAAGGAAAATGTCGCCAGCAATACCCTGGGACCTCGGTGTGGCTGGCCTACGCCAGACTTGACCTCGCCAGCCCGTCATTCGGGGTGTTATGTTCCGATTTTATAATTCAATCGATTGACTGAAATGCAAATTTCGTCTATGGGTTGCGTCATGGTCAAGAAACAATCTCCTCCTCCGGCCTCGAACGGCCGCGGCGATGCAACCCGTGAGAAGCTGCTCGATGCGTCGATCGGCGTGTTCGGCCGTTATGGCTTCGACGGTGCTTCGACCCGCATGCTGGCGGATGCCGCCGGCGTCAATCTGCAGGCGATCACCTATTATTTCGGCTCCAAGGAAGGGCTCTACGTCGCCACCGCGGACCATATTGCCAACCTGATTTCATCTCATGTCGGCGGTTTGGGCGGGCGTATCCGGGCTCGCCTTGCCGAAGCCGCGAGCGGGGGAGGCGCCATCGACCGGCAGGAAGCCCAGGCCTTCCTGACCGAGTTGACCCAAACCATGGCGACCCTGTTCATCGGACCGATATCCGAGCCGCTGGCGCGTTTCCTCATTCGCGAGCAGATGGAACCGACGGAGGCTTTCGAGCGTATCTTCGCGCAGGTGATGAAGCCCATGCTCGAGGCGGCAACCATGCTGGTGGGCATCGTGCTCGGTGAGGACGGAACGTCCCGCCATGTCAGGTTGCGCACCCTGTCCCTGCTTGGCGGCCTGATGGTCTTCCGCGTCGCGCATGCGGCCGTGAAACGTCATCTCGCCTGGGACACCATCGGCGCCGACGAGGTCGAAACCGTACGGCGCCATGCCGGCGAACTCGTTGCCGCGCTGGTTGCGGAAGGAGGCCGCTCATGAAGAAAGCTGCCATTCCCGTCGTCCTGCTCGCAATCGCCGGTGCCGGGTTCGCCGGCTGGTGGTTCGATCTGCCCCAGCGCATGGGCTGGGTCGAACGCACCGGGAAGGAACTGGTGCTCTATGGCAATGTTGACATCCGCCAGGTGCAGCTCGGTTTTCGCGTCAGCGGCAGGCTTGCCGAGACGCTGGTGGACGAGGGCGATAGCGTGAAGGCCGGCGATACGCTCGCTCGCCTGGACGTCAGGCCGTATCAGGACTTGGTCGAGGTGGCGCAGGCCCAGGCGGCCAGCCAGCGCGCCACGCTCGCCAAGCTGGAGGCCGGTCCCCGCGCCGCCGAGATCGCGCAGGCCAAGGCCGTACTCGCCGAACGCCAGGCCGATCTCATCAATGCCGAACAAAGCTACACCCGGTCCTTCCAGCTTCGGCCGAGCGGCACCGTTTCCCAGGGCGGTCTCGACCAGGCGGTCGCCGCGCGCGATGCGGCACAAGCCCGGGTCAACGCGGCCAGGGAAGCCCTGACCCTGCTGGAGCAGGGCACGCGCTCGGAGGACATCGCCGCCGCCAAGGCCAGCCTGGAGGCGGCCGAGGCCAATCTCGCTTCGGCCCGGACGACCGTTGGCGATGCCACCCTGGTCGCTCCAGCCGATGGTGTCATCCTTTCGCGCGTCCACGAGAAGGGCGCGATCCTTGCCCCCAACGACATCGCTTTCGTGCTGTCGCTCACCAAGCCGGTCTGGGTCCGGGCCTTCATCGCTGAAACCGATCTTGGACGTGTCCATACCGGCACAATGGTGGAGGTGCGCTCGGATACCGATCCGGCCAAGCGCTACAGGGGCCGCGTCGGCTTCATCTCGCCGGTTGCCGAGTTCACGCCGAAGACGGTGGAGACGCCGGAACTGCGCACCGATCTGGTCTATCGCCTGCGCATCGTGGTCGACGAGCCCGACAGCGCGCTCCTGCAGGGCATGCCGGTGACGGTACGCCTGTCCGATGGAGCAGCGGTGGATGGCGGCAAGCCCTGAAAGGCAACGCGCATGACCGATGCGGTCGTCCAGATTTCCGGTGTCAGCAAGCATTTCGGCGAGGCGATCCAGGCTCTCGACGGCATCGAGGCCACGATCCGGCCGGGTGAGATCACCGGGCTGGTCGGCCCCGACGGCGCGGGCAAGACCACGCTGATCCGCCTGATGACCGGCCTGATGCTGCCCGATGAAGGCAGCCTGACGGTGCTCGGCTTCGACACCGCCCGCGACGCGGCTTCGATCCAGGCGGCGATCGGCTACATGCCCCAGCGCTTCGGCCTCTACGAGGACCTTTCGGTTCAGGAAAACCTCGATCTCTACGCCGATCTGCGCGGGCTGCCGAAAAGCGAACGCGCCGCCATCTTCGACGAACTTCTCACCTTCACCGATCTGGCCGCCTTCACCACCCGCCTGGCAGGGCGGCTGTCCGGCGGCATGAAGCAGAAGCTGGGCCTGGCCTGTGCGCTTCTCAAGAAGCCGCGCCTGCTGCTGCTGGATGAGCCGGGTGTCGGCGTCGATCCGATCTCGCGGCGCGATCTGTGGAAGATGGTGGAGGACCTCACCCGCGAGGGCATCGGCGTGGTCTGGTCCACCGCCTATCTCGACGAGGCCCAGGCTTGCGACCGCGTCTTGTTGCTGAACCGGGGCAAGCTGCTGTTTGCCGGCGTGCCCTCCGAACTCACCGGCAAGGTCGAAGGCCGGGTGTTCCGGCTCGGCGATATCGAGGGCCGCCGCCGTCCGGCCCTGTCGCGGGCGCTTGCCGTGCCGGGGATCGTCGACGGTGTCATTCAGGGCCAGGCCATCCGGCTGGTGACCGGGGAGGGGGCAGGGCTTGCCGAGGAGGCGGCGCGCGCCGCGGGCGCCCGTGCAAAGCCCCAACCGATCCAGCCGCGCTTCGAGGATGCCTTCGTCGATCTGCTCGGTGGCGGCCCCGGCGGGCGCTCGCGGCTGGCCGAGGCGACCCAGGCACTTCCTACCGAGGAGGGCAGGCCCGTGATCGAGGCGCGCGGCCTGACCAAGCATTTCGGCGATTTCGCCGCGGCGCAGGATATTTCCTTCGAGATCCCGCGCGGGCAGATCTTCGGGCTCTTGGGGCCGAACGGCGCCGGCAAGTCCACCACCTTCAAGATGCTGTGCGGCTTGCTCAAGCCCACCGGCGGCGAGGGGCGGGTCGCCGGCTTCGACCTCAGGCGCGACTCGGCCGAGGCCCGCAATCGCCTGGGCTACATGGCCCAGAAATTCTCGCTCTATGGCGATCTCAGCGTGGCGCAGAATCTCGCCTTCTTTGCCGGCGTCTATGGCCTGACCGGCGCGCGCAAGCGCGAGCGCATCGAACTGATGACCGAGATCTTCGATTTCGGAGGGCGCCGGAGCATGTCCGCCAAGGATCTGCCGCTCGGCCTCAAACAGCGCCTGGCGCTCGCCTGCGCCGTCATGCATGAGCCCGAAGCGCTTTTCCTCGACGAGCCGACATCGGGTGTCGATCCGATCACGCGGCGCGAATTCTGGACCCATATCAATGCGCTGGTCGAAAAGGGCGTGACCGTGCTGGTCACCACCCATTTCATGGATGAGGCCGAATATTGCGACCGGATTTCGCTGATCTATCGCGGGCGTTCGATCGCGCTGGGTTCGCCTGACGAACTCAAGGCACGGGTGGCCGATGCCGGCAATCCCGATCCGACCATGGAGGATGCCTTCGTCGCGCTCGTGCAGGGTTCGGAGGCCAAGGCGGCATGAGCGAGCACGGACCAGGGCGCTCTACAGCGGCGGGGGAAACCGCGCAGCCATCCGTCGCGGCGGACCGCTCCGCCCGGCTGCTGCGCTTCGCCGCCCTGGTTCGCAAGGAAAGCTATCAGATCGTCCGCGATCCCAGCTCCATCCTGATCGCCTTCGTGTTGCCCCTGATTCTGCTTTTCCTCTTCGGCTATGGCGTGTCGCTCGACGCCACCCGCACCCGGGTGGGACTGGTTGTCGAGGATCCGTCGCCTTTGACCCGTGACATTGCCGCGAGTTTCCAGGCCTCCGGCTATTTCGAGGTCGAGCAGGGGCATGACCGGCGCGACTTCGAGGAGGCGCTGATCCTCGGCCGGATCAAGGGCATCATCGTCATTCCCTCGACTTTTGCCGCCGATTTCGCCTCCGCCACCGGGCCGGCGATCCAGGTCCTCGTCGACGGCTCCGATCCGAACAATGCGAATTTCGTGCAGAACTATGCCCGCGGCGTCATCGCCAGCTGGGCAGCGATCCGGGGCGGAGAGCGCGGCGTCGGCCGGCCGGCGATCGAGGTGGAACAGCGCTTCTGGTTCAACCCCGAGCTGACCAGCCGAAACTTCCTGGTTCCCGGCTCCATCGCCATCGTCATGGCGCTGATCGGCACGCTGCTGACCTCGCTGGTGGTGGCCCGTGAATGGGAGCGCGGCACCATGGAGGCGATGATGGCGACGCCGGTCAGCGCTGCCGAATTGCTGGCCGGCAAGCTCATACCTTATTTCCTGCTCGGCCTGACTTCGATGACCCTGTGCGTGCTGGTGGCGGTCCTCCTGTTCGGCGTGCCGTTCCGGGGCTCGCTGCTGGCGCTCTATGCCTTGTCGGCCAGTTTCCTCATCCCGGCACTGGGGCAGGGACTCCTGATCTCGGCCGCCACCAAGAACCAGTTCCTGGCTTCGCAACTCGCCTTGATCTCGGCCTTCCTGCCGGCCTTCCTGCTGTCGGGCTTCCTGTTCGAGATCAATTCGATGCCTCAGGTAATCCAGTGGATCACCTTGATCCTGCCCGTGCGCTATCTGATTCCCAGCCTGCAATCGGTGTTCCTCGCCGGCGACATCTGGCCGATGTTCCTCAAGGCCATCGCGGTGATGCTGTTCATCGGCTTCGTCTTCTTCCTGGCAGCGGCCCGCAGCACCCGCAAGAGGATCGGCTGAGATGGCCTGGATTCGCCTCAAGGCCCTGATCATCAAGGAGTTGCTGGGGATCCTGCGCGATCCCAAGAGCCGCATCATTCTGGTGGTGCCGCCCATCCTCCAGCTCCTGGTGTTTTCCTTCGCCGCCACGCTGGAGGTGAAGAATGTCGATGTTCTCGTGCTCAACCGCGACAATGGCGCCTGGAGCCAGGAGCTCATCCGGCGCGTCGAAGGCTCGCCCACCTTCCGTTCCGTCCGCCGCACGCAGGATCCGGGAGAACTGCGCACCGCCATCGACAGGCAGGAGGTCATCGCCGCCATCGAGATCGGCCCGACCTTCTCGCGCGACATCGAGGCGCGCCGGCCGGCCGATCTCGGCCTTGTCCTCGATGGCCGCAAGTCCAATGCATCGCAGATCGTGGCGGGCTATCTCAACCAGATCGCCGCCGGCCTCGGCGCCGATACCGCCCTCGGCAAAGCGGCCGGAGGGCGGGCCATCGACGTGGTCGCGCGCAACTGGTTCAACTCGAACCTGATCTTCCAATGGTTCATGGTGCCCAATCTGGTGGCGGCCATCGCGCTCCTGATCGGGCTGATCGTCACGGCCTTGTCGATCGCGCGCGAGCGGGAACTCGGCACTTTCGACCAGCTCATGGTCTCGCCTCTGCGCACGCATGAAATCCTGTTGGGCAAGGTGCTGCCGCCCATGCTGATCGGCACCTTCCATCTGACCGTCTACATCGTGGCCGCCGTCCTGATCTTCGGGGTGCCGCTGCGCGGCTCCCTGCTGCTGCTCTACGGCAGCGCGGTCTTCTATCTCCTCGCCGTGGCCGGCATCGGCCTGTTCATCTCGGCCCTGTCGACCACCCAGCAGCAGGCCATTCTCGGGGCCTTCCTCTTCCTCGTACCGGCCATGCTGCTCTCGGGCTTCGCCACGCCGATCGAGAACATGCCGGCCTGGTTGCAGCCGATCACGGTGATCAACCCGCTGCGCTATTTCCTGGTGATCGTGAAGGGCGTGTTTCTGCGCGACCTGCCTTTCGACGCCGTGCTCGCCAACACTTGGCCGATGGCAGTCATCGCGGCCGTTTCGCTGGCGGCGGCCAGCTGGCTGTTCCGGCGCCGATTGGAGTGAGATTGGAGCGCGGACATCCTGTCCGCCTCTTTCTTCTGATAAGGCGGCGTTTCCAAGAGCGGACTGGAGGTCCGCGCTCCCAGGGTACTTGCCAATCCTCCTCATCCCCGCCACAGCTTACCTCTCCCACCCCGCCAGGACCCCCCCATCCCATGAAGATCACCGCCATCCGTGCCACGCCGATCAACCTGCCGATCGAGGCGCCGTATTGGTGGTCCTTCGGCTGGCTGCCGGGATCCTCGCGCTGCGTCGTCGAGGTGGAGACGGACGAAGGCATCACCGGGCTCGGCGAAGCCGCCTCCTGGCAGGCCTGCGCCATCGTCGAGCGGATGACGCCGGCCTTGATCGGGCGCGATGCCCATGACGTCGCCGGCGCCGAACTCGCCAGCCTGCCGAGCTGGCGCGGCGTGACCTCCAATGTCGACTTCGCCTCGATCCGGGCCTTCGCCGCTATCGAGACGGCGCTGTGGGACATCAAGGGCAAGGCGGCGGGCCGCCCGCTCTACGACCTGCTCGGCGGGGCCGTGCGCAATAAGATCGCCTTCGCCGACTATTTCGGCTTTCGCCAGGCCAGGAACGGCAAGGGCGGCGAACTCACGCCGGAGGCCGTGGCGGACTATTGCGTTGGCCTGAAGGAGCGGTTCGGCACCACCATCTTCGAGGGCAAGCTCTGCACCCGCGATCCCGAGCCGAGCATCGAGGCGCTCAGGCTGATGCGCCGGCAGCTCGGGCCGGATGCGATCATCCGCATCGATTCCAACATGGCCTATTCGGTGACCGAGGCCAAACGCATCGCCAGCCGCATCGAGGATCTCGACATCCGCAACTGGGAGGAGCCCTGCGCCACCTTCGAGGAGATGGCGAGCCTGCGCCGGCACACCGCCATTCCCTTCTCGGGGCACAATGTCGATATCCAGAAGGCAGTGGCGCTCGGCGTGCCCGATGCCATCGTCACCGACGTCAACGTGCATGGCGGCATCGGCCGCACGGTGCGCTTCATCGGCGCCTGCGAGGCGATGGGCATCGATTTCTGGTGCTACAGCGCCAATACCGGCATCGGCAGTGCCGTCTATCTGCATCTGAGCGCGGCCTTCTCCCATCTGCGCGAGCCCAGCCAGTCGCTGTTCCGCATGCAGCCTTACGATGTGGTGGAGGAAGGCGTCTTCGCGCCGGTCGACAATCTCGTCGCCGTGCCGGAGGGGCCCGGTCTCGGCGTCACCCTGTCGAAGGACAAGCTCGCCTTCTGTCACAGGCTGTTCCTGGAGGAGGGGCCTTACAGCCAGCATCACGACCCGGAGGAGCCGGGTCGCTACAAGCGGTTGCCCTTGCGCTGAAAGTGCAAGCCCTCACGCCACCCGACCATAGCGCCGCATCAGCTCCATCAGGGGCGGGTGCGGCAGGGCCTTGATCAGGAAACGATCATAGGGCGTGCCGCCGGCATCCTCGGCGGCGAGCATGGCGTTGACCACGGCCTCCTCGACGCTGTCGACCACGGCGAGATAGGCCGGATCGAGCCGTTCGTCGTTGAGGATCTCGATGCCGAAACGAGACGGGGCACGGTGCAGCATGGGTCTGGCGTTGGCGGTGGAGAAAGCCAGGAAGATGTCGCCGGAATTGTTGCCGCCGGGCGTGCCGTTACGGCCGATCCCGATGGCAGCCCGGCGTGCCAGGCGCTGGAGCTGGTGCGGGGCAAGCGGCAGGTCGGTGGCGATGATGACGATGATCGAGCCGCGCTCCTGCATCTGGCTCTGCGGCGTGCCGTCGCGAAGATGCTCGCCCACCGGCACACCGCGAATGGTCAGCCAATCGCGCTGGCCGTGATTGGCCTGCACCAGCGTGCCGATGGTGTAGGCGGTGCCGTCATAGTCGACGATGCGTGAGGCCGTGCCGGTGCCGCCCTTGAAGCCATAGGTGATCATGCCGGTGCCGCCGCCGCAATTGCCTTCGCGGACCGGGCCGCCGGCGGCGCTGTCCAGGGCGGCGCGGACATCGGCTTCGGACACGGCAAGGGCGTTGATATCGTTCAACACCCCGTCATAGGTCTCGGCGATGACGGGCATGATCCAGAGGAAATCGTCGGTGTCATAGGTCGAGGCATAGCGCTCGAGCATCCATTTCACCGTGGCGTGATGCGCCATGCCGATGGCGTGGGTGTTGCTGATCACGACTGGCCCGATGAAGCTGCCGCCATCCTCGATCCAATGCGTGCCGGTCATCTCGCCATTGCCGTTGAAGCGGTGCACGCCGGCGTAAACAGGCATCGGCGTCGGCGAGGAGGCATGCGGCAGGATGGCGGTGACGCCGGTGCGCAAAGGCCGCTTGCGACCAGGGCGGGGACTGTCTTCCAGGATCGTGGTGAAGCCGACGGCCACGCCTTCGACATCGGTGATGGCATTGTGTGGCCCTGTCCTGCCGGAGAAAGGCAGGCCAAGGTCGCGGGCGCGGGGCTTGCGCCCGGGAGGATTGGCTTGTGTCATGCTGGTCAATTCTGGCGGGAACGGAGGTAGAGGCCGAGCGAGGCGACCACGAAGGAGAAGGCGAGCATCATCACGGCGATCGCGTTGATCTCCGGCTTGATGCCGCGGCGAAGCATGGCGAAGATGAACATCGGCAAGGTGGTGACGTCGACGCCGGCGATGAAATAGGTGATCACCAGATCGTCCATCGAGATGATGAAGGCGAGCAACGCCCCCCCGACGATGCCGGGCAGAAGCTGCGGAAACACCACCTTGCGGAAGGTCGTCCATTCATTGGCGCCGAGATCGGCCGAAGCATGCTCCAGCGTGCGATCCATGCCGGCGAGCCGGGCCGAGACGACGATGAAGACATAGG
This sequence comes from Labrys sp. E2SS-1L, assembly GCF_057073705.1. NCBI lineage: Bacteria > Pseudomonadati > Pseudomonadota > Alphaproteobacteria > Hyphomicrobiales > Xanthobacteraceae > Labrys > Labrys sp. E2SS-1L. The sequence continues at coordinate 3,253,451 of NZ_CP172712.1, forward strand.
AGATCAGGAAGGTGCACTGGCCGATGATGATCGTTTTCAGCCCGAGTTCGATGCCGGCATTGACGAAGAAGATCAAGAGGGCGATGCCGAGCACGATGTCCGGCATCAGCATGGGCATGAACAGCGAGGCTCGATAGAAGCGGGCACCGAAGAAGGCATAGCGGTGCAAGGCGATGGCGAGTGCCGTGCCGAAGATGGTGGCGATTGCCGTGGTCGCCCCGGCGATGACGAGGCTGTTCCTGACGGCGCGCAGGAGCTGGTCGGTCGATTCGATATAAAGGGCGCTCTCCGAGATCGCGGTCTTGAAACCGAGGACCTGGGCATACCACTCGGTGGTGAAGCCGCTCCAGGTCATCATGTTCACCGGATTGGCGTTGAACGAATAGACCGCGATGACCGCGAGAGGCACATAGATGAAGGCGAAGAACAGGGCCGTATAGGCGACGAGGCCGCCACGGGCGAGGAAGCGAACGGCTTTCATGCGCCGCCTCCCTGGCTCGCCGCCGCGGGGCGGCGGCTGGAGGCGAAGACATAGACCATCAGCAGGACGAGCATCACGCTCATCACCATCATGGCGAGCGCCGAGCCGAAGGGCCAGTTGCGGGCGGAGAGGAATTGCTGCTCGATCAGGTTGCCGAGCATCATCACCTTGGCGCCGCCGAGAATGGCCGGCACCACGAAATTGCCGAGCGCCGGGATGAAGACGATCACCGCACCGCCGGCGATGCCGGGAGCGGTCAGAGGCAGGATGATGCGCAGGAATGTGCGGACCGGTCCGGCGCCGAGATCGAGCGAGGCGCGTACCAGCGTCCAGTCGAGCTTCTCCACGCTGGCATAGACGGGCATGAACATGAAGGGGATGTAGACATAGACCATGCCTAAGATAATGGCGCCGTCGGTGTAGATCAGATCGAGCGGACGGGCGATCAGTCCACTCGACAGCAGCGCCTCGTTGACCAGGCCGGTCTGGCGCAGGATCAGCACCCAGACGAACAGGCGCACGATCAGGCTGGTGAAGAAGGGCAGGGTGATCAGGAACAGGCAGAAATTCTTCCAGCGCGCCGGCAGGCCGGCGATGCAGAAGGCAGCCGGATAGCACACGATCAAGGCGGTCAGCACCGTGAAGGCGGCGATCTTCAGGGAGCGCAGGAAGATCGCGATGTAGATCGGATCAAATTCCTCGAAGGCCGGATCGGCAAAGCCGAGGATGCGCCCGAAATTATGCGGATAGAAGCTCCATTCCACCCCGCCATAGAGGCCCGGGGCGAGGAAACTGGTGACCATCATGATGGCAAGCGGCACCAGGAAGAAGAGCGCGAGGAAAACGCTGACAGGACCGAGCAGCAGGGAAAGTTCGATACGGCGGCGGCTGGCGATGGACATGTCAGGCGCTCGCGCTCGGCTCGATGAGATGGACGGCGCCGGGATCGTAGGAGATCCGCGCCCGGCGGCTTTGTTCGATGGCTCCGACGGCCTCGCGGCGCGTGGCGGGCACTTCGACCACGATCGGCCGGCCCTGGCCCGTATGCCCGAACAATTCGAAGGACGAACCCACGAAGACGATCTGCCTGAGCTCGATATCGAGGCCGGGAAGACTGGCGTCATCGTCTGCCAGGAGGAACTGCTCGGGGCGGATGAGGGCGGTGGCGCTGCCGGATGCCGATGTTCGTGCCGTACGATGGCGGATCGTCGTGCCCTCTTCCGTCACCAGTTCATCACCCCGGACCTCGCCTTCGAACAGGTTGCTGGCGCCCACGAAGGTAGCGACGAAAATATTGGCGGGGTGGTCGTAGACGTTGCGCGGCGTGTCGAGCTGCTGGATGCGGCCGCCTGAAAGCACGGCCACGCGATCGGACATGGTCAGGGCTTCCTGCTGGTCGTGGGTCACGAAGATGAAGGAGATGCCGAGCTCGTGCTGCAGCGTCTTGAGCTCGATCTGCATGGCCTGGCGCAGATTCTTGTCGAGCGCCGACAAGGGTTCGTCCAGAAGGACGAGCTTGGGCCGGGCGATGATGGCCCGGGCGAGGGCGACGCGCTGCTGCTGGCCGCCGGATAGCTGGCGCGGCCGCCGGCTTTCGGTACCTTCCAGGCCGACCATGCGCAATGCGGCGGTGACGCGCTGCAGGCGCTCGGCCTTGCCGACGCCGGCGATTTCGAGGGCATAGCCGGTGTTTTCGCCCACGGTCATATGCGGGAAGAGGGCGTAGTTCTGGAACACGGTATTGACGGGGCGGCGATAGGGCGGGCGCTCGGTCATGTCCTCCCCGTCGATGAGGATCCGTCCCGAATCGAGCTCGACGAAACCGCTGATGGCATGGAGCAAGGTGGTCTTGCCGCAGCCGGAGGGGCCAAGCAGCGTCAGGAACTCATTGCGGCGCACATCGAGATCGATCGCGTCCAGTGCCGTCACGCTGCGCCCTTCCGGGGTGGGGAAGGCCTTGGCCGCTCCCACCAGCCGGACGATCTGGTCCTGCATCTGTCTTCCCTCGGAATGTTATCAAAATAACTCTTGTTATGCTAAGATATTTGGATACCATTTATCGGGTGAAGTCAACGGCCGACAGAAGCCGTGGCCTGCAAAGCGCGAAGGAAAATCGGACCCTGGTGGTTCGTGCCGGGCGCAAGTCACCAGAGGAGAATTTCGATGACCAAGACCATTGATGCGGCCGGTCGAGGCCGGACGAAGCGGCGCGCCTGGTGCGCAGGCCTGGCCCTGTCGCTGGCGGCGCTGCTGACGGTGAGCGGCGCCCGAGCGGAGGAGCTCAACGTTTATAATTGGGGCGAATACATCAATCCGGCGGTGCTGAAGAAGTTCGAGGAGGAGACCAAGATCAAGGTCAATCTCTCGACCTATTCCTCCAACGAAGAGATGCTCGCCAAGATCCAGGGCGGGGCGACGGGCTACGACATCGTCTTTCCGTCGGTCCACATGCAGGACATCATGGACAAGCTCGGTCTCCTCGAGAAGACCGATATCGACACCTATGAGGGTTTCAAGAACATCGAACCCAGCTTCCTCAGGGCCAAGAGTGATCCGAAGGGCGAATATTGCCTGCCCTATGCCTTCGGTTCGGTCGGCATACTCTATAACCGCAAGGTGCTGGGCAAGGACATCACCGGCTGGAAGGATCTGCTTGCCACGGTGAAGGCGAAGGGCCTGAAATTCACCCTGCTCGACGACATGCGCGAGGTGCTCGCGGTCGGACTGATCCTCAACGGCCACAAAGTCAACTCGACCGATCCGGCCGAACTGCAGCAGGCGGCCGAGACCATGATCGCCATGAAGCCGCAGGTTGCCGCCTTCACCTATGACGCACGCCCGATGGTGGGGGCGGGCGATGTCGCTGCGGCGCATTTCTTCATCGGCGCGATGATCGACGTCTTCGGCAACCCCAAGGATCTCGGCTTCGTCATCCCGGAGGAGGGGGCCACCATGTATCAGGAGGATATCTGCGTCCTCAAATCGGCGCCGAACAAGCAGAACGCCATCAAGTTCCTGCAATTCTACACCCGGCCCGAGATTGCGGCCCTGAACGTCTCGCAGCAGACCAACGGCACGCCCAATCTGCCGGCCCGGCAATTGACCCCCGACAACATCAAGAATAGCAAGGAGATCAATCCGCCGCAGGAAACCATGCAGAGGTTGCAGATCTTTCAGGATCTCGGCCCCGGCATTCGCCAGCTGGACCGCGTCTGGACCAAGGTCAAGACGGCCCAGTGAGGCCGACGGCACGCCCTGGGGAGGTGATGTGGCGCAGCGTATCCTGAAGCTCCTGCAAGACGAGGCATTGCGGCGGTCGAAGTCCGACAAGCTGATCGCCAATTATCTCGAACGGAACATCGCCGATCTTCCGTTCGAGACCGCCAAGTCGATCGCCGAACGCCTCGAGCTCTCGCCGATGACGGTGGGGCGCTTTCTCCGGCGCATGGGCTTCGACGGCCTCGACCAGCTCAAGCGCGAATTGCGGCGCGGCAGCTCTAATCCGGCCTGGCAGGTGAAGGGGCCGGTCGACCGGCTGCGCGAAGATATCAGCGGCGGCAAGCTGCTGGCCGGCCTGATCCAGCAGCAGATCGACAATCTCGGCCAGATCTACGGGCTGACGACCTCGGCCGAATGGCAACAGACCATCGAGGCCCTGGTCGGCGCAAGCGAGGTCTATGTCGCCGCCTACCAGAATGTGCGGGGCATCGCCCAATATTTCGCCAGCCAGCTCTCCTACACGCGGCCGCGCGTGCAATTCGTTGACGGGCTGAACGGCACCTATGCCGAACTGCTCGACGGCTCGGTGAGCGGCAGGCTGCTCTTCCTGCACGACGTCCGCCGCTTCGCCTCCAAGGCACGGCCCTTGGCGGTCGAGGCGCGCCGCGCCGGCGTGAAGGTTGTCCTGATCACCGACGAGTTCTGTCCGTGGGGCGCGGAGGTTTCCGACATCTGCCTGGTGGTGCCGGGGTCCCACGGCCCGCTCTGGGACGGGGCGGCGACGATCACGGCCGTGCTCGACCTGATGCTGAGCAATGTCATCGTCGTGCTGGGCGAGGAGGTCAGCGAACGCGTCGAGGCGCTGACCCGCCTCCAGGACGTCTTCGGCGATTTCGAGACCTGAGCTTCGCCGCGGCGAATGTCCCGGTGCGCGGACCTCTCGTCCGCTCCTGGAAACGCCTCGTTTGCAGAGAAAAGGCGGACGGGACGTCCGCGCACCCGGAGAAGTGCTCCCCTGCCGGGCACTCCAGTGCTACTCGGTCTCAGATATCCACCAGTTCGCCGGCGAAGGCGGCCTGTTCCTGGATGAAGGCAAAACGGGCTTCAGGCTTGTTGCCCATCAGCCGTTCGACGGAAATCGAGGTCTCCGCGCGTTCCTCGTCGATCACCGTGACCTTGAGAAGTGTGCGCTTCTTGGGGTCCATGGTGGTTTCCTTCAGCTGAGCCGGCATCATCTCGCCCAGGCCCTTGAAGCGGCCGATCTCGATCTTCTGATTGGGCTTGAAGGCCGATTTCACCAATTCATCCTTGTGGGCATCGTCACGCGCATAGAGCGATTTGGTGCCTTGGGTCAGGCGATAGAGGGGCGGGGCGGCGAGATAAAGGTGCCCGCGCTCGATCAGGCGCGGCATCTGGCGCCAGAAGAAGGTGATCAGGAGCGAAGCGATATGGGCGCCGTCGACGTCGGCATCCGTCATGATGATGATCTTCTCGTAGCGCAGATCATCGTCGCGATATTGCGTACCCATGCCGCAGCCGAGCGCCTGCCCCAGATCCTGCAATTGCTGGTTCTGGGCGAGCTTGTCCTTGCCGGCATTGGCGACGTTGAGGATCTTGCCGCGCAAGGGGAGCACCGCCTGGTTGGCGCGGTCACGCGCCTGCTTGGCGGAGCCGCCGGCGGAATCACCTTCGACGATAAACAATTCAGAGCCTTGCGCGGCATTGTTCGAGCAATCCGCGAGTTTGCCGGGCAGGCGCAGCTTGCGCGTGGCGGTCTTGCGGGCCACGTCCTTCTCGGCCCGGCGGCGCAGGCGCTCCTCGGCCCTTTCGACCACGAAGTCGAGCAGCTTGGCGGCCTGGGAGGGCATCGAGGCCAGCCAATGGTCGAAGGCATCCTTCAAGGCCTGCTCGACGATGCGGCTGGCTTCCGTGGTCACCAGCTTGGCCTTGGTCTGGGACGAGAATTCCGGCTCGCGGATGAACACCGAGAGCATGGCGGCCGTGCAGGCCATCACGTCTTCGGTGGTGAGCTGGTTGGCGCGCTTGTTGCCGATCCGCTCGGCATGATCCTTCAGGCCGCGCAAGAGGGCGATGCGCAGGCCCGCCTCATGGGTACCGCCTTCGCGGGTGGGCACGGTGTTGCAATAGGAGGAGACATAGCCTTCGTCCTCGGCGAACCAGCCGATGGCCCATTCCACCGAACCGTGTCCCTCCGGCTTGGGCACGCGGCCGGAGAACATCTGCTCGGTGACGAGTTCGAGGCCCTCGCTGGCCGAGCGCAGATAGTCTTCCAGGCCTCGCGGGAATTTGAAGCTCTCCTCGGCCGGTACGTCGCTGTGGCCGGCCAGCAGTTCCGGCGCGCATTTCCAGCGGATCTCGACGCCGCGAAAGAGATAGGCCTTGGAGCGCGCCATCTTGAACAGGCGCATGGGATCGAAGGCGATGCCGTGCTTGAAGATCTCGATGTCCGGCTTGAAGCGCACGCGGGTGCCGCGGCGATTGGGGGCAGCACCGATGTGCTCGACCGGGCCGAGCGGCACGCCGCGGGCAAAACGCTGGCGGTGGAGTTCGCGCCCGCGCGCCACTTCCACCTCCATGAGCTCCGACAGGGCGGTCACCGCGGTGACGCCGATGCCGTGCAGGCCGCCGGAGGTCTGGTAGGCGTCGGAGTTGAACTTGCCGCCCGAATGCGGCCTGGTCATCACGACCTGCAGGGTCGACTCGTCCGGAAATTGGGGATGGGGCTCGACCGGGATACCGCGCCCATTGTCGGTGATCGAGACGAAGCCATCGGCGGTGAGCTCGACATCGATAAAGGTGGCGTGGCCGGCCACCGCCTCGTCCATCGAGTTGTCGATCACCTCGGCGAAGAGATGGTGCAGGCCGTCGCCTTCCGGCCCGGTCGAGCCGATATACATGCCGGGGCGCATGCGAATGGCTTCGATGCCCTCGAGCACGCGGATGGAGGAGGCGCCATAGCCGTCCTCGCCGCCTTTCGCCGCGGCGGGCTTGGGGGCAAGGCCCGCTTTCAAGGCGGCCGCGATCGACTGGGTCGAGGGGCGCTTCGTATTCTCAGCCTTGTCGGTGCTCGTCTTGGATTGGGCGGGCTTGTCGCTCCCGAACAGATCGGAGGTATCACTCATGCAGTCGGTATCTCGCACAATGCGTTTCGCTGAGCGGGTTATCCCTGATCGAATCGCAGGTTCGATCAGGGATAACCCGCAAGATTTCGGACATTTGCAGAGTTGGTGCGCTTCACTCACGAGTGAGTGAAGCGCACCAACTCTGCTTGGCGATTCGCAGTTCGGCTCATTATGGCATGTTCGTATCGCGGCCGCGAACGGATCGTAAACGGTGTTGTTGATGAATGTGGAATGGCACAATCTTTGGGCCTAATTCCGTCATGATTGGCAGGCTCTTTGAGCATTGTGGCATCAGGGCATGCCACTTATGGTAATGCCGATTTTTGAAACGGAAATTTGCTTCATGCGGATGACACTTCCGGTCCATCCAAGGATCGTGCTTCTTCCGGCCGTGCTCTTCCTGGCTGTGCCGGGGATGGCCTTGGCGCAGGATGGCGCAGCGCCCCAGAAGGTGGCGGCAAGCGCTGCGATCCCCGCGGCGGCGACCGTTCCCTTCGTCGCGCACCGGGCCGTCTACGACCTCAATCTCGACCGCCGCAAGGACCAGTCGAGCGTCGACAGCATGCGCGGGCGCATCGTGTATGATTTTTCGGGCAATGCCTGCAGCGGCTATGCGCTCAATTTCCGGCAGGTCACCGAAATCGGCCTGAGCGGCGGCGGCGTCAACACCTCGGATCTGCGCTCCACCACGTTCGAGGATGAGAAGGGGCGCAATTTCCGCTTCAATTCCCAGAATTTCACCAACCAGAAGCTGGATGGCAGCGTCGACGGCCAGGCCAATCGGGCCGAGAGCGGCACGGTCGGCGTCGCGCTGAAGAAGCCCAAATCCACCAAATTCGATCTGTCCGACCGGGTTCTCTTCCCCACGGGCCAGATGAAGGCGATCGTCTTGGCGGCGCGGGCCGGCGAGCATGTGTTCGAGAGCCAGGTCTATGATGGATCGGATGGCGGCCAGAAGATCTACAACACCCTCGCGGTGATCGGTGCCAAGATCGGCCCCGACAAGCCGCGCGAAGGCGTCGAGGCCAAGGCCAAGCAACTCGATGGCGTCGATCGCTGGCCCGTGACGATTTCCTATTTCGACCCGACCAAGAAAGCCGTCGGCGAGGAGACCCCCGTCTATACCATGTCCTTCGAGCTCTATGCCGATGGCATTTCAGGCAGCCTGACCCTGGATTATGGCGATTTCCGCCTGAAGGGAACGATGGTGTCGCTCGATTTCCTGCCGCAGACGGAATGCAAGTGAGTGGCATGATGCGGTGGGCTGGCCTTCGGGACGGCGCCGGCCGCGCCAAGCTCGTGCCTTCGCCCGATGGCGCTGTAGAGACCGGCCACGCGTCATGAGAAATGCCATTCGTCAATGGTCGCATACGCAGAATTGGCGCGCGCTCGGCCAGCGGCTGCGGGCACCGGCGCGCCTGCCGGCACGGCCGCTGTTCGGACGGGTGGCGACGCCCGCCGCCATCGCCTTTGGCGGCGTGCTTGTCATCGCCTTGATGGTGCTCGCCGATCCGGCTTCCCTGCACATCCTGCCCGAATGGCCACATCTTGTGGTGCGGCTGGCGCGTTTCGTCACTTATCTCGGTGATTCCGGCCTTTATCTCATTCCGCTCGGCGTGGCACTTGTCCTGCTCGGCGTCGTCGATCCGGAGTTGCCGCCACGGCTCGATGCCGCCCTGCGCCAGCTCTGGCTGCAGCTTGCCTTTGCCTTCGTCGCCATCGCGGGAACAGGGCTTGCCGTCAATGTCATCAAGCGCGCGATCGGCCGTGTCAGGCCGCTGCATGTCGAGGCGGGCGCAAGCTGGAGTTTCGAGCCCTTTTCCTGGCGCGCCGCCAATGCCAGCTTCCCCTCCGGCCATGCCACCACGGCCTGGACGGTGGCTGCGGTGATCATCCTGCTCTGCGGGGCGCGCTGGCGTCCCTGGCTGTTCGTGCTGGGCGGGCTGGTCTGCCTCAGCCGGGTGATCCTCGGTGCCCATTATCCCGCCGATGTGGTCGCCGGCGCCCTGTTCGGCTGGTTCGCCACCTTCTGGTTCGCCGACTTTCTGGGTCGTCGGGGGCTTGTTTTCCGGCAAAACCGCGATGGTGCTCTTGCGTTGCGGGGGCAAGACGCGGCAAAGACGCTGATCGAGGCGTGGCGAGCGCGCCGCTGAGGTTCGACTCTTCATGTCATCACAAGACAATGCGCCTGAGATCAGCGTCATCGTTCCGGTCCGCAACGAAGCCGGCAATGTCGAGCCGCTGATCCGGGAAATCGCCGCGGCCCTGGCCGGGCGCAGTTTCGAGATCGTCTATGTCGACGATGGCTCGAGCGATGCGACGCCGACGGAGCTGGAGAGGCTGAAGGGCGAACTGCCCTACCTGCGCAGTCTGCGCCACGAGGCATCCTGCGGCCAGTCCTGCGCCGTGCGCACGGGTATTCGCCATGCGCGCGGCCGCCTGATGGTCACCATCGATGGCGACGGCCAGAACAACCCGGCCTATATCCCCGCCCTCGTCGACGCCCTGATCGCCGGCGGCGCCGCGACCGGCATGGTTGCGGGGCAACGGCTCGGGCGCAAGGACACCGGCTTCAAGCGCTGGCAGTCGCGTACCGCCAACAAGGTTCGCGCTTCTGTCCTCAAGGACGGCACGCGCGACACCGGCTGTGGCCTCAAGGCCATCCGCCGCGACGTCTATCTGGCCCTGCCTTATTTCGATGCGCTGCATCGCTTCATGCCGGCCCTGGTCAAGCGCGAGGGCTTCGAGGTCGGCCATGTCGATGTGGTCGACCGGCCCCGGCTGACCGGCGTTTCCAACTACGGTTTCTTCGACAGGCTGTGGGTCGGCATTCTCGATCTCGTCGGCGTATGGTGGCTCATCCGCCGGCGCAAGCGCGTGCCTGATGTCAGCGGAGGGGGACAGAATGCTGATTGAGTTGTCGAATGCCCTCGGCGGCTATCTCCACAATGTCTTCTACACCAATTTCGACTTCTGGCTGATCCTCGGCCTGTTCGCCCAGGCGCTGTTCACCGCCCGCTTCGTCATCCAGTGGTGGGTGAGCGAGCGGGCTGGCAAGAGCGTCATTCCCTTCAGTTTCTGGATCCTGTCGATCGGCGGCGGCGGCCTCCTGTTCCTCTACGCCCTGGTCCGGGCCGACCTCGTCTATATCATCGGCCAGGGCTCGGGCCTGGCGATCTATATCCGCAACGTCTCGCTGGTGCTCAAGGAGAAGCGCGAGGCGAAGGAAGCCGCGGAGGGGCAGGGCGCCTCAAGCTAGCGCCATAACTACATCAGCGCCGACGGCCTTCGCGACCGGTCATTGTGATGACGAAACTTCCGGCCGAAGAAAGCAAGATGCCGGCCCTTTCGCTCCGCATGGCGGTCAAGGATCCGGACGGTTCGCAACCAGGGGATACTGCGCGATGAAGCCTGCCAACTGGAGACTGCTCTTCCTGGGGTTTGTTTGCGCGGCCTGGCCGATGCCCTCGGCGGGACTGGCGGCCGATCTTCCCATGAACCGTGCCGAAGCGATGGCCTATGTGACCGGTGTGGACAACGCACCGAGCATGACCGTTCAGGCTCAGGCGCGAGAAGACGCAGTGCCCGATTTTGCTGTGATCCGCCTAATGATCCGCACCGAAGCACAGGATTCCGATCAAGCGACCGATGACAATGCGCGCGCGACCAAGGCGGTGTTTGATCAGGCGGCATCTGCAGGAATTGCGAGTTCCGACATCAAGACCGAGGATCTCACCCTCAGGCCCGTCTTCGAGGAAGAGAAGGCAGGGGCGGGCAACGTGGTTCACGGCAAGCAGAAGGGCTATCGCACCGACCATGTTCTCAAGATTGCGGTTCGCGATCCGGCCAGGGCAGGTGCCCTCGCCAGTGCGCTTATCCGCGCAGGTGCCAACAATGTCTTGGGTGTGACGTTCGGCGTCGAAAAACGTGAAGAGATTACGGATCGGCTTCGCGCAAGAGCACTGGAGGCGGCCCAGCGACAGGCGAAGATCTACGCGGATGCTGCCGGCGTCCGCCTCGGTCGTGTTCTGAGAGTCATGCCGCAGACGGAGATCCTTCCCTTGGCTCTTCGTGCGGACTACCGTGTCTTTGGAAAGGACGATGCCTCTGCAGTTCCCCTTAAACCAGGCATTCAGACCATCGAAGTAAATGTCGGTATGACCTGGGAGTTGCTACCGAAATAGCAAGAGGGCGGCAGGGGCGCCCGATGCTACCCCCGCGCAGCCCTGAAGCGGGCCAGGCCCGCGTCGAGATCGCCGATCAGGTCGGCGACGTCCTCCAGGCCGACATGGATGCGCACGCAGGGGCCGCCCGGCTCCCAGTTCGTGGCACTGCGATAGGTCTTGCAGTCGAAGGGGAGGGCGAGACTCTCATAGCCGCCCCAGGAATAGCCGAGCCCGAAGAATTTCAGATCGTCCAGGAAGGCGCCGATCGCCTCCATCGGCGCCGGCTGCAGCACGATGGAGAACAGGCCGGACGAGCCCTTGAAATCGCGCTTCCAGATGGCGTGGCCCGGATCGCCCTCCAGCGCGGGATGCAGCACACGCTGGACCTCGGGGCGCTTGGCCAGCCATTTCGCTACCCGCAGCGCGCTGTCCTGATGCTGGCGCAGGCGCACGCCCATGGTGCGCAGCCCCCGCATCGCCAGATAGATGTCGTCGGGCGCGACGCATTGACCTGAATCGCCGTGGAAGCTCTTCAGCGCCGGCCAGGCCTTGCGTGAGGCCGAGACCACGCCGAACATCGCATCGGAATGGCCGACGATATATTTGGTTCCGGCCTGGATCGAAAGATCGACGCCATGGCCGAATGCGTCGAAGAACAAGGGGGTGGCCCAGGTATTGTCGAGCAGCACGGTGGCGCCGTGCCGGTGTGCGACCTCGGCGATCGCAGGCACGTCCTGCATCTCGAAGCTCTGCGAGCCGGGGGCTTCCAGATAGACTGCCTTGGTATTCGGACGAATGAGCGTTTCGATGCCGGCGCCGATCAGCGGATCGTAATAGGTCGTCTCGATGCCGAAGCGGCCGAGCACCTTGTCGCAGAACTGGCGGGTGGGCTGATAGGTGGAATCGACCATCAGCAAATGGTCGCCGGCCGAAAGGCAGGAGAGAAGGGCGGTCGAGACAGCTGATAGCCCCGAGGGACACAACACCACACCGGCGCTGCCGTCGAGCGTCTTCAGCGCTTCTTCAAGGGCGTCACTGGTCGGATTGCCGCGGCGGCCATAGCTGTAGCGCGGCGTGTGGTTGATGAGATCCTTCGTCGTCGGAGCGAGAACGGTGGAGCCATGGTAGACGGGCGGGTTGACGAAGCCGTGATATTCGGATGGTTCACGCCCGCCGATGACCAGACGCGTATTTTCACCGAAGGTCGCGATCTCGTCCTTGCTGATCTTCTTCATGATAGATTCGATTGGGTCCTGAAACGGTTACATTCGTCCCCGACCGCCCCTGCGTCAATCTCGAAGGCCGCGACATCTTCCACAGGCCAGTTTTGTGAATATTCGCCCGCTTTTCGCGAATTCCGCTTGACGTGGGCGGCCAAAGCGCTTGCAATCGGCGGCAAGGCACGGGTCGTAACCGGCGAGAACAAGCTGGGCGCTTTTGCCGCGGGACAGATCGATACGGGGGACCTTGCAATGACCGCTTCAGCACGCACGGCCGGCAGGTCGCTCCTCATCTCCGGCGAGGCATGTCCGGATCGTTGAGCTCGTCATCATACCTCCTCGACGGAACGCCCGTTCCTCCCGGCCATTGACCGGGAACGCTCGAAACATCCATTCGCGAACGCAGGAAGAGGTGGCGGCAGTTCAAAAAAATCACGACGTTCAACAGTCTGGCGATGGTTTCAGGCCTCGCCCTGTCGTCGATAACAAAGATGTGGTTCAAAATGCGTTCCGTCTAAGCGTGTTTTGTCCTAAAGCGTTGAGGGATTTGGCGGATACGCCGAAGATCGCCACGACGCGTCGAAACAAGAAACCAGAGTCAGAGGGCGCTCGCGACAGAACGCGCTTTGAGCTTTGGAAACGTCAAACATGCCCGGTGGGGCGGCCCGGTTCTGACGCCGCGGCCAGCCGTCCAAGGGCCTTCTCGTTACACTGACAACGAAGCGAACAGGGGCCTCCATCCATGAGAAAGACACTTCTTACCGCGGTAGCCGGTGCGGCGCTGGCGTTGAGTGGGGTCGGCGCACACGCCGATACGCTCGATACCATCAAGCAGCGCGGCCAGGTGATCTGCGGCGTCAACACCGGACTGCCGGGCTTCGCCGCGCCCAATGAGAAGGGCGAATGGACCGGCCTCGACGTCGACTATTGCCGCGCGATCGCCGCAGCCGTGCTGGGCGACGCGACCAAGGCCAAATTCGTGCCGGTCTCCACCAAGGACCGCTTCACCGCGCTGCAGTCCGGCGAGATCGACGTGCTCAACCGCAACTCGACCTGGACGCTCGGCCGCGACACCGCCGGCATGCTCTTCGCCGGCGTGAATTTCTATGACGGCCAAGGCTTCCTGGTGAAGAAGTCACTCGGCGTCAAATCGGCGACCGAACTCTCGGGAGCCTCGATCTGCGCCCAGCAGGGTTCGACCGGCCAGCTCACGATCTCCGACTACATGCGGACCCACAATCTGCCCTACAACATCGTCAGCTTCGATACGCCGGAAGAAGCGGCAAGGGCCTATGAGGGCGGGCGCTGCGACGTCAACACCGACGACGCCTCCGGCCTCTATGCGGTGCGCGTCAAGATGGCCAATCCCGACGACCATGTCGTGCTTCCCGAAATCATCTCGAAGGAACCCCTGGCCGCGGCCGTGCGCCAGGGCGACGATAAATGGTACAATGTGGTCAAATGGGTGCACTACGCCATGCTTTCGGCTGAAGAGGCCGGCGTGACCCAGGCCAATGTCGACGAGATGGTCAAGTCCGACAAGCCGGACATCAAACGCCTGCTCGGCACCGAGGGTGACTTCGGCAAGCAGCTCGGCCTCGACAATCAGTGGGCCTACCGGATCGTCAAGCAGGTCGGCAATTACGGTGAAAGCTTCGACCGCAATCTCGGCCCCAAGACCGTGCTGAAGATCGATCGCGGCCTCAACAATCTGTGGACCAAGGGGGGCCTGCAATACGCCCCGCCGATCCGTTGAGAATTGCGGAATAAGTTCTGAGGGACCGTTGCGGAGCGGAATTCGGGTGGCGACTGACTGCGCTGCTCCGGCCCCGCTCCAAACCAGCCACTGACGAAGGGATTTCATTCATGAAGAAGCAATTTTCTCTGGCGATTGCAGGTGCGTTTGTCGCCCTGGGTGTCGCGGCCGCGAATGCCGGGACGCTCGATACTGTCAAGCAGCGCGGCCAGCTCGTCTGCGGTTCGAATGCGGGCCTTGCCGGCTTCGGCATCCCCAACGAGCAAGGCAAATGGGCGGGCTTCGACGTCGACTATTGCCGCGCTCTCGCGGCCGCCGTGTTGGGAGACGCCGAGAAGACCAAATATGTGCCGCTCTCGGCAAAGGACCGCTTCACGGCGCTGCAGTCCTCCGAAATCGACGTGCTGCCGCGCAACACGACCTGGACCCTGTCGCGCGAGACCGGCGGTTTTCTGTTCGCCGCCACCAATTACTATGACGGCCAGGCCTTCATGGTGAAGAAGTCGCTGGGCGTGGCGTCGGCCAAGGACCTCGACGGAGCCACGATCTGCGTGCAGCAGGGCACGACCCAGGAGCTGAATCTCTCCGACTATTTCCGGAGCCTCGGCAAGAAGTACCAGATCCTGACGGTTGCCACGATCGGTGAGGCGCAGAACGCCTATGAAGGCGGTCGTTGCGATGCCTTCACGTCGGATTCGTCTCAGCTCTACGGCGTGCGCCTCGCCCTCAAGAATCCGGACGAGCATGTCGTGCTGCCCGAAATCATCTCCAAGGAGCCGCTGGCGATCGCGGTGCGCCAGGGCGACGACCAGTGGTTCAACATCGCCAAATGGGTCTATTATGCGCTGGTCCAGGCCGAGGAATCCGGCGTGACCCAGGCCAATGTCGACGAGATGCTCAAGTCGGACAAGCCGGACATCAAGCGCCTGCTCGGCACCGAGGGTGATTTCGGCAAGCAGCTCGGCCTCGACAATCAGTGGGCCTATCGCGCGATCAAGCAGGTCGGCAATTACGGCGAGATCTTCGATCGCAATCTCGGCTCCCAATCCAAGCTGAAGATTGAGCGCGGCCTCAACGCCTTGTGGACCAACAAGGGCCTGCAATACGCCCCGCCGATCCGTTGAGATCGCCAAGACCAGCCCCGGAGGTTTGCCTCCGGGGCTGGCACGCAGACAGGGCGGCAGGGCACTTCGGCGGGGGCGCTGTCGAGCCGGGCCGAGATCGAAGGGGGACATTGATGAGGCAACAACTCTGCGCGGCGACCGTTGGCTTCTTCGCTGCCTTGAGTGTTTCCATGGCAGATGCGGCAACGCTCGATACCATCAAGCAGCGCGGCCAGTTGATCTGCGGCGCCCATCAGGGGCTAGCGGGCTTCAGCATCCCCAATGAACAGGGCAAATGGGCAGGCTTCGACGTCGATTACTGCCGGGCCCTCGCTGCGGCCGTGCTAGACGATGCCGACAAGACCAAATTCGTGCCTCTCTCCGCCAAGGATCGTTTCACCGCGCTGCAAGCCTCGGAGATCGATGTCCTGCCGCGCAACACCACCTGGACCTTGACGCGTGAGACCGGTGGCTTCCTATTCGCCGCCACCAATTACTATGATGGCCAGGGCTTCATGGTGAAGAAGTCGCTGGGCGTGAAATCGACGAAGGAACTGGATGGCGCGACCGTCTGCGTCCAGCAGGGCACCTCGCACGAGCTCAACCTCTCCGACTATTTCCGCAGCATCGGCAAGCCCTACCAGATCCTGACGCTGGCCACGATCGGCGAGGCGCAGAATGCCTATGAGTCTGGCCGCTGCGACACCTTCACCACCGATGCCTCCGGGCTTTATGGCGTGCGCCTGGCCCTCAAGAATCCGGAAGAGCATGTCGTGCTGCCCGAGATCATTTCGAAGGAACCGCTCGGCATCGCCGTGCGCCAGGGCGACGACCAGTGGTTCAACGTGGTCAAATGGGTCTATTTTGCCCTGGTCCAGGCCGAGGAAGCCGGCGTGACCCAGGCCAATGTCGACGACATGCTGAAGTCCGACAAGCCGGACATCAAGCGCCTGCTCGGTAGCGAGGGTGATTTCGGCAAGCAACTCGGCCTCGACAATCAATGGGCCTATCGCATCATCAAGCAGGTCGGCAATTATGGCGAGGTGTTCGACCGCAATCTCGGCTCGAAGTCACCGCTCAAGATCGAGCGCGGGCTCAATGCCCTATGGACCGACAAGGGCCTGCAATATTCACCGCCCATTCGTTGAGGGCGCACGGCCCCGGCAAGATGCATTCCGTATTTGCCGGGTGGTTTTTCAAAGCGTCGTGCGATGGGGGCGGGGGCAGTCAAAATCGCAGGGACGCTCCAGCCAATCCGTCGGATTGGCCTGGAAACAAGGTGTTGGGGCAGGAGGCTCAGCCGTGAGCGCATCTTGCTCCAGAGGAATCCGTAAAAAAGGGTGAGGACTATCTGCGTGTTGGGGAGAATGAGACAATGACGTTGGCAGTCGACCGGGGAGACGGCGGCGGGCGTACCCACTGGTTCAACAATCCGAAGTTACGGGCTGTTGTCTTCCAGATCGTGCTGCTGGCAATCGTCTTGCTCATCATCTTGACGGGCGCTTGGAATGCCGTCGAAAACCTGGCCAGGCAGGGCCGTTCGCTTGGCTTTGACTTCCTGGGACGCACGGCGAGCTTCGACATCGGCCAGACGCCGATCGAATATACCTCGCTGTCCACTAATGGCCGCGCGCTGCTGGTCGGCATCACCAACACACTGATCGTCGCCGCTCTCGGCATCATCCTTGCGACGATCCTGGGTTTCATCATCGGCGTGGCCCGCCTGTCCAACAACTGGATCGTGGCCAAGATCGCCATGGTCTATATCGAGGTCGTGCGCAACATCCCGCTGCTGCTGCAGTTGCTGTTCTGGTATGGCGCCGTGCTCAAGCCCCTGCCGGGCGTGCGCCAGTCGATCACCTTCGGCGAGAGCATCTTTCTCAACAATCGCGGCATCTTCTTTCCGGCGGCCATGCCGCAGGCGGGTGCCGGTCTGGTCGGTGGTGCCTTTCTGGTCGGTGTTCTCGGTGCCATCGGCTTCTCCATCTGGGGCAAACGCAAGCAGATGGAGACTGGCAAGCGGCCACCGGTGCTGCTGGTCAATCTGGCGCTGGTCATCGGCCTGCCGCTGCTGGCCTTCTTCGCTTCCGGCATGCCTTTCACCATGGATTACCCCAAGGTCGGCGGCTTCAACGTCACCGGCGGTTTCCGGCTGCAGCCCGAATTCGTGGCGCTGCTCCTGGGCCTGACCATCTACACCGCGGCCTTCATCGCCGAGACGGTGCGCTCAGGCATCCGCGGCGTGCCGCATGGCCAGACGGAAGCTTCCGGCGCCCTCGGCCTGCGCTCGAGCCACAATCTGCGCCTGGTGGTGATCCCGCAGGCGATGCGCATCATCGTGCCGCCGCTCGCCAGTCAGTATCTCAACCTGACCAAGAACTCGTCGCTGGCAGTGGCCATCGGCTATCCGGATCTGGTGCAGGTGTTTTCCGGCACGGTGCTCAACAACACCAACCAGGCGATCGAATGCATCGGCATCACCATGGCGGTCTATCTGATCATCAGCCTGTCGATTGCCGGCTTCATGAATTGGTTCAACAAGCGCGTTGCGCTGGTGGAGAGGTAGGGCCATGAGCGACGCAACTTCCGCCGCCGGCAGCCCGGCCTTCGTCTCGACCAAGACCTTCGAGCCGCAGCCGCCGCCGGCTGCGACCACCGGCGTGCTCGGCTGGCTGAAAAAGAACCTGTTCTCGTCCGTCACCAACTCCATCCTCACCGTTCTGGCGGTGCTGCTGGTGCTCTGGGTGCTGCCGGGCGTCCTGCGCTTCATGATCTTCGATGCCGTCTGGACCGGCACTGACCGCAATGCCTGCCTCGAGGCCAATGTCGGGCGGCATGTCGGTGCCTGCTGGCCGTTCGTCGAGACGCGTCTGCAATATTTCATCTATGGCCAATATCCGGTCGACGAGCGCTGGCGCGTCAACGTCACGGGCCTGCTGGCCGCCATCGGAGTCCTTTGGCTGCTCTGGCCGCGGATCGGGGCGAAGGGCTGGGGCGTTCTCTATTTCTTCGTCGTCTTCCCGCTGCTGGCCTTCTGGCTGCTGGTGGGGGGCTTCTTCGGGCTGGTGCATGTCCCCACCAATCTGTGGGGCGGCATTCTCGTGACGCTGGTGATCGCCGTGGTCGGCATCGTGGCGTCCCTGCCGCTCGGTGTGCTCCTCGCTCTCGGGCGGCGCTCGCGCATGCCCATCGCCCGCACCATCTCGGTCATGTATATCGAGTTCTGGCGCGGCGTGCCGCTGATCACCGTGCTGTTCATGGCCAACGTCATGCTGCCGCTGTTCCTGCCCGAGGGCTGGCGCCCGGATTCGCTGCTGCGCGTGCTCGTCGGCGTGGCGCTGTTCTGGTCGGCCTATATGGCGGAGGTGGTGCGCGGCGGCCTACAGGCCATTCCCAAGGGCCAGTATGAGGGGGCCCAGGCCCTGGGCCTGAACTACTCCTACATGCTGATCTTCATCATCCTGCCGCAGGCACTGCGCCTGGTGATTCCCAGCATCGTCAACACCTTCATCGCCCTGTTCAAGGACACCACGCTGGTGGCCATCGTGGGCATTTTCGACTTCCTGAAGACGATCGAGGCGTCCATTCCCGATCCGAACTGGGCGACGCCCGTGACCTACTATACGGGCTATGCATTCGCCGCTATCTTCTTCTGGATCTGCTGTTTCTCGATGTCGCGCTACTCGCAGGGCTTGGAGCGTCGTCTCGATACCGGTTACAAACGTTGAGGGGAAAAATGGCTAACGCCGCTCAAAACACTGCTGGAGAACTCAGCCCGATCGCCGTTCAGATCACCGATATGAACAAGTGGTATGGCGAGTTCAACGTTCTCAAGAACATCAACCTCACCGTGAAGCGGGGCGAGCGCATCGTGATCTGCGGGCCGTCGGGCTCGGGCAAATCGACGATGATCCGCTGCATCAATCGCCTCGAGGAACACCAGAAGGGCTCGATCGTCGTCGATGGCATCGAGCTCACCAACGACCTCAAGCGCATCGACGAGGTGCGGCGCGAAGTCGGCATGGTGTTCCAGCACTTCAACCTGTTCCCGCACCTGACCGTGCTGGAGAACTGCACGCTCGCCCCGATCTGGGTGCGCAAGATGTCGAAGGCCGATGCCACCGAAAAGGCGATGCACTTCCTCAAGCGCGTGAAGATTCCCGAGCAGGCCAACAAATATCCGGGCCAGCTTTCGGGCGGCCAGCAGCAGCGCGTGGCGATTGCCCGGGCCCTGTGCATGAATCCCAAGATCATGCTGTTCGACGAGCCGACTTCGGCTCTCGATCCGGAAATGGTGAAGGAAGTGCTCGATACCATGGTCGGCCTTGCCAATGACGGCATGACCATGCTGTGCGTCACCCATGAAATGGGCTTTGCCCGCCAAGTTGCGGACCGGGTGATCTTCATGGATGCCGGCCAGATCGTCGAGAGCAACGAGCCCAACGCCTTCTTCTCCAATCCCCAGCACGAGCGCACCAAGCTCTTCCTCAGCCAGATTCTGCACTGAGGATTACAGCGCGGCCGGCCTCGTCGGCCGCAGCCACTTCCGTGGCTGGCCTCCCCCGAAGCCAGCCATTCGCATTGTCAGGGCTTCCCTGCGTCCATCGGCAGGGATCACTTCAGTACGCAGGAATTTCATCATGGCGTTTGATCGCTCGAGCGAGCCCGACGGCACGCCGAGGCGCGGGCTCTATCCCGAAATCGAGGCTTATCGCTCCGGCATGCTCGATGTCGGCGACGGCCATTCCATCTATTGGGAATTGGCCGGCAATCCCGACGGCCTGCCGGTGGCCTTTCTGCATGGCGGCCCGGGCGCCGGCTGTTCGGCCAAGCATCGGCGCCTGTTCGATCCGCGCCACTGGAACATCCTGCTGTTCGACCAGCGCGGATGCGGCCGTTCCCGCCCGCATGCCAATCTCGACGCCAATACCACCTGGCATCTCGTCGCTGACATGGAGCGCCTGCGCAAGGAGGTGCTGAAGGTCGAGCGCTGGAGCCTGTTCGGTGGTTCCTGGGGCTCGACCCTGGCGCTCGCCTATGCGCAGACCCATCCCCAGACGGTGCAGGCACTCATGCTGCGGGGCATCTTCACGCTGCGCCGCATGGAACTCGACTGGTATTATCGGGAGGGCGCTTCCTATTTCTTCCCGGACAAATGGGAAGCCTTCCGCAAGGACCTGCCGCAGGATGCCTGGGCCGATCCGATCCTGACCTATCACCGGCGCCTGACAGGCGACGATGCTGCGGTTCGCCTGGCAGCGGCCCGGGCCTGGAGCGTGTGGGAAGGCGAGACCTCGACCTTGATGCCGGAAGGCCCCGCCACCGGCCATGCCCAGGAACAGTTCGCCCTGGCCTTCGCCCGCATCGAGAACCATTATTTCGTGCATGGCGGCTGGATGGAGGAGGGGCAGTTGCTGCGCGACGCGGGCAAGCTCGCCGAAATTCCCGGCACCATCGTACAGGGGCGCTATGACGTGGTCTGTCCGCCGGTCACGGCCTGGGAACTGGCCAAGCGCTGGCCCAAGGCGGAATTGCAGATGGTGGAGGATTCCGGCCATTCCTTCTCCGAGCCGGGCACGCTGCATCGTCTGGTCGAGGCCACAGACAAATATGCACGCCTGCTGGGAACAGACGGAGCTTAATACAACAACTGCATTTGTGGTTCGGCGATTTCGGGATGTCAGCCTCACAACTCCATCAGGTGATGGAGCGGGGCTGGCATTTGGCCTGCCGGCAAGCGGTTTGTTTCAAGATGCCAGCCGGAGGCCGACACGCCAAATCTTACTCAAATGGAAGCCGCGACTACAGTTTGGAGCCCATTGGCATCGCTCAGCCCGGCGACTTCTCGATCCAGGCCGCGGCACTGGCGACGATGCCATGGAGGTCGCTGTTGGCCGGGGTCCAGCCCAGCACATCGGTTGCCCTGTCGATATTCGCATAGAGGGCGGCCGGGTCACCGCTGCGACGGGGGCGGGGCTCGATCGGTACCGGGCGTCCGGTGACGGCTTCGATCGCCTTCAGCAGTTCTCGTACAGTGACGCCACGGCCACTGCCGAGATTGAGCGTGAGGCTGCCGCGTCCTGCCTGCAGGTGATCGAGGGCCCGCAGATGTGCATCGGCAATATCGGCGACATGGACATAGTCGCGCATGGCGGTGCCGTCGGCAGTGCCGTAGTCCGTGCCGAATAGCTTGAAGGCGGGGCCGAGGCCCAGGGCAGCTCGGATGGCCTTGGGTATGGCGAGGCTGCTCGTCGCATGCCGCTCGCCGATCTCGCCGTCGGGGTCGGCGCCGGCCGCGTTGAAATAGCGTAGCACCACGCTCGGCAGGCCATAGGCCGCGTCATAGTGCCGGAGCGCCTGCTCGCCGATGAGTTTGGTGGTGCCATAGGGGCTGACGGGCGCCGTGGCAGAGGTTTCGGTCACCGGAAGAGCCGGAGCGTTACCATAGACGGCGCAGGTCGAGGAGAAAACGATCGGGCAATTGCCGTTGTGCCGGGCTGCCTCGGTCACGGCGAGCGTGCCTGCAACATTGGCCTCATAGCAGGGCGAGGGATCGGTGACCGACGACCCCACGTCGGCATAGGCGGCAAGATGCATGACCGCCTCGGGTCGATGGCGAGCGAAAACGCCGGCCAGCCAGTCCGCATCGGTGATGTCGCCCCGTTCGAGGGGCCCCCAGCGTACATGGGCTTCTCTGCCGTTCGAGAGGTCGTCGCAGGCGACGGGGCTGTACCCGGATGAGGCCAGGGTCTTGCAGACATGGCTGCCGATATAGCCGGCGCCCCCGGTGACCAAGATGATACTCACGATGGCTCTCGTGCTCCTGACGGGCGATTGCGACATGCCGGTGTAAGGGCCGCAACCGTCGATGAGAAGCAAAGAATGGGCGTGCCGCGTCAAATGGAGGCGGGCGAGAGCGCTTGTTCAGCCTTTCGCACTGCAACGCTGGCGTGTATTTCCTGCGGGTACGGGTGGGTGAACCAGCAGGCCATGGCCCGGAAATTGCTTCGAAAGGCTCGGCGCAATGGAATTGGAGAAATCACGATGACGGCGATCGGCGTCTCGGAAGCGAGCGAGCCCCCGTTTGTCGACCATCCGGAGCGAGCGGCCATCTATGCCGAATTGCATGCCCGGCCGACGGAGCCGATCGCAACCTCGGCTCGGATCCGCAGGATCGCCTTCATGCCAACGGGCGCCGGACCTTCGCTGGAGGAGGTGGCACGGCGCTTCGCCCTTTTCGCCGGCCAGTCCGTGCTGCCCTTCGATGACGCCCGTACACGCCATATCAAGGTGGAACGGGGAGGGCGCAAGGCCACCTTCGAACTCCACAACGAATTTGCGACCCTGACCTGGCAGTCCGATCTCACCGACCGCGAGCCCTGGCCGGAGGATATCGGCCTGGATTGCTTTGCGGGGCTGCAGCGGGTCAGCGCCACGCGTGTCGACCTGACAGAAACCCACACGATCGCGGAAGCGGCGCTGGTCGGCTTCAACCCGGTCAGCCTGTGCTATTCCGAGCTCTATGACGGCAGGGCCCAGGTCGCGACCGACTTCAATCGTGATCGCGACGGCTTCACCCGCTACGAACTCGCGGCCGGCCAGTGCAACGTCTTGCGCCGCGGCGTGCTGGTGCGCCGGCTCCTTGAGATCGAGACCTACAGCAATTTCGTCCTGCTCGGCCTGCCGGTGGCTCGGGCGCTCGGCTCGACGATCCGCCAGTTCGAGGGGGCTGTGAGTCAGGTGATGGGACGCGTCGGCCATGCCCACTCGACCGGGGAGAACCGGGAGGCACTGGAGAGCATCCACGCGTTGTCGGCCGAGGTCGGCCGCAGCATCGAGGAAACCAGCTTCCGTTTCGCGGCGAGCCAGGCCTATGCGGCCGTGCTCGACACCCGTCTGCGGCAACTCGTCGAGCGACCGATCGGCGAGTTCACCACCATCGACCGCTATCTGACCAATCGGACCACACCGGCGGTAGCCACCTGCCTGGCGACGGAAAAGCGCCTGCAGGCGGTAGCGATGAAGCTGGAACGTTCGGCGGAACTCTTGAACGCCCATATCAGCCTGAGCCTGGAAACCCAGAACCAGACGATTCTCGATACCATTTCGCGCACATCGGAAAGCCAATATCGTCTGCAGGAGACGGTGGAGGGGCTCTCCATCATCGCGATCTCCTACTATGCCCTTGCCATCATCGGCTACATGATCGAGGGCGTCAGCCATATCTGGCATGTCGACAAGGCCATTGCCATGCTGTGCGCGGCGCCGGTGGTGCTGTTCCTGGTCTGGCGCGGCATCAAGAGCCTGCGCAAGCGCGCTGCCTGAAGGGCCTATTCGAACTACGCAGAAGGGTAACGAAGGGCTCACGGGCCCTTGGGTCCCTCTGCTGCCGGCCGATGAGGGGGCAATTCGGCAGTATCGGTCGTTTTCGAGGCTGTGTGTCGGCTCCCGTCAACCGTTGGGAATGCATTGGCCGGCGTGATTGGGACGCTGCGATGGCGGACACACGTCGATATTCTTGCGATGCTCCGATGTCTGGCCGACCGAAGCACTCGACACCATGCGTCGGGGATCGAAGGCATCGCGACTGGCGTCATTGATGGAGCGGTTGGGTACGCATCTGCGCCACTGATTGAAATGGAAGCCTGGAGCGCAAGCGGAGGCCGTTGCGGGAGCGTTCGCCATGGCGGCCTCCTGAGCGGCAAGCCCGGTGGGCGCAAGCGCGACCAGGCACATCAACGCGGCGGGCAGCAGGATAGGGGCTCTGGCGATCATGGAGCGGGCTCGGGTCTGATGGAGATGTGTCGAGATGCACTGCGTGGACCATCGAGATGATCCATGCGCGGCTTAGCCTGTGCCGCGGCACATGGTTGTGCGTTTTCGCACAGGGCGCACATTGCCTCGCTCACTTCTTCCCGACCGAGGATCAGGACAGATGGGCTCGCGTCCTCCGCGAGAAAAAGGTCAATCGCGGTTGCATATGCAAAGGATGGATCGCCCAAAAAGGGGGGAGGCCCGGGGAGGACGCCTTGCTGAGGTTGTCATCCGGGCCTCCGGGTTCCCGGGGTGGGAACGCCCGCGAGTTAGACTGCTGAAACTTAGATGAGAATTAGACGTCAGGCGCAGTCGGGCCATACATAGGTATTGGCGTTGCATACCTTGATATAAACGAAATTCCCGATCTTGGTATATGGTGAAGAACATTTGGAATACAGTCGAGGTCCAAGGATATGATCCGACGGGGCAATGGCCAGTTTAGCTGCATCGCATCCCTGTCATGCTCTTCGATCTATTGATCGATTGTTGCTTACCGCGCTCCGACCTCGGTGACATCATAGCACCTGACGATCCCGGCCCGGAATGCCTTGTCACGTCGGGCTTTTCTTTGGCTATATGCATCATGCTCCCATACGCTTCGATCCGGCGTTCCTATGGAAGCAGAGGTGACGATGCGTTTCGCTTGGAACTGCCTAGTTCGAACGTACAACTCATAACAGCAAGGAGAATCAGCTAGAGGGACGCTCGAATGCTGGTTGAGTACAGCCTGCTGAGTTTCGTTTGAGCCTTGGGGGGCTTGTAAGTGGATAGTTACGTTCCGGCGACCAATACCGTTTCATTCGGAGCAGCGGTCTTTCGCTTTTCATGGATATATGTTCTTGCGGCGGTCGCCGTCGTGGTCATTGCCTTCTTGCTGGAGGCCTTCTTGCATATCGACATGAGCAAGAATTCCTTCCTGGGCGTGCTGCCCTTGATGACGGCGGGCTCAGGAACCGGAAAATACTATGCCACCCGCACCGGCACGAAACCCAGGGGCGGCAAAGCGTGGCTGATAGCGCTTGTCGGGCTCGTCATATCGCTGGCTTTCAATCTGGCAGTGGTCCTCGGCTTCGTTGCCTTGACCGACAGTTGGCAGGAGCTGGGCAGTCTCGGCTCTTTCCGCCTGCGCGGCGAAGAGCAATGGTTGGTACCCTTGGTGCTCGGTGGGTTGTTCCTGCTCTTTGTGGCCCTGACGCGCCTGTTCCTGTGGATGGGAGCCAATCCCGTCGTGAAGAAGATGCGCAAGGACGCCACCAACGCGTTCTGAAGCAAAACGCAGGAAGCTCCTCCAGCCCGAAGGCCGGAGGGGCAGGTCGTCCTCTTCAGCAGGAGCGGCGAAGGAGTGCTGTCGTCGCGGAGGAACGGCGGGTGTGAATGCCGGACTTGCGTGATCGACATAGCTGCGTCGCAAACATCGGACTATGTTACGCAAGGGCATAGGAGACCTGATGTTCAAACTGTTTTACGACATGTCGATGCTTGCTTTTGAATCGCAGCAGGCCATCTGGCTGCGTACGCTTCGGCTGGCACAGGGTGGCAGCCGTGCCGAGCGCGAGGCCAAGCTGATGATCAGCGAGAAAGTCGCTGCCGCACAGAACGCCGCTGGCAAGCTGATGACGGGCGCGGCGCCTGGTGCCGTGGTTCGAGACTATCGACGCAAGGTTCGGTCCAATGTGAAGCGGCTATCCAAGCCGTGACGGCCGGCGATGGCAGCAGGGCGCAGAGATGGGGTAGCAAGCGGTCTCTTCATCAAGAAATTGGCTGCAATGAATGGCGGAGGCATAGCGGGCCGAGCTCTATCACGCTCCCGTCACACCATTTGGTCTAATCATCGCGCGTTGTCGGCCGTCCCAATACCGGCCCGATACGTCGCATCCGATCTTGGCCCGGCAGGTAGCGTATCGCCGGGCTTTTTCTTTGGTGGGGAACGCCGGGATCAGGGGCAGCGGGTCCGTCCAGCTTTTGCGTCCCAGCTTTCGCGTCACGCACGTATCACGTGATATGAAATTTATCACCGTTGCCTCGCGATTCAGCGAGACAGCAACCACCTTGGCCCGGCGTTCCGACAGCGCCGGGTTTTTCTTTTTGGCAGCCCCATCGATCGCTCGAATGGCGCGCGACCGGAAGGCACCTCGACTTTCAGGCGCGCCCTCGATGGCCGGAAACTTTCTTCAGGAATTGCATGGGCGATTTCAGCCGGGTCATCGGGGAATAGACGATGTCCTGGAAGGTCTTGGGATTGGGCATTTCCAGGGCTGAGACCAGCTTGGCCTTGAGGGCATCCCGTCTCGGGGAGAGGCCGGGCGGTCTGGGCTTCAGCCGGAGCTGACGCAGCATGAAATTGGCCTGATAGATCCTGGCTCGCTGCTCCAACGGGCGCATGCAGAAGGAAATGCTCAGGCTGACCGAGATATTGCTGCCGTTCTTGACCCAGTGGGGCGCCACCGGCGGATGGTGCACGGCTTCTCCAGGCGTCAGCTTGAAGATCTGGCCGTGGCTCTGCAGTTCGGGCTTGTAGCGCGGGGTGTTGTAGCTGCTGGCATAGAAGCGTTCGAGCTCGATTTCCGGCAGGACTTCGCGATCCCCGGGATCGAACAGGCAGACATCCTTCTCGCCCTGAATCTGGAACAGGAAGTTTGATTCGTGGTCGATATGGAAGGGGGTGGAAATCCCCGGCGAAGTCAGAATCACGGTCAGGGTTGCCCAGGTCACCTCCTGGCGGAACGGACGATCGGCATAGATCCCGATTTCGTCGATGAGCTTGGCCAGAACCCGGGCGTAGTCGCCATTGTAGTCCTGCGTACGCGAAAGCCTGATCCAGGAACCGCCCTCGCCGAGGCGCTCGATCACCTCTGTCAGGCGATCATGCTGCGCAGCTTCGGTGAATTTGCTGCTGATCGATTCCTTTCTCAAATCGAGTGCGAGAAAGTCGGCGGCATTGCCACTCTCGATGATGCTGCGAGCAGTTTTGACGATCTCGGGGATCTCGAACAAGCCGCTCCGGCAAAGTGTGTGATGAACTTTGAAAGGTCGAATGTTGTAATTTTCTTTGAATGTTCGTTCGCTGGTCTCGAGTATGTGATCTATTTCAACGGAATTTGATGGCGGTCCTCTCTCTATTTTGCTTTCAAAGGCGATGTTCATGGTCAGTAACTCGCTCTTTCTGGAATGCCCCCAGTCCAGTAACACTGATGATATCACTTGGGTGAAATTTTATAAGGAGTAGAGACGGTACAAATATTAACTCTTTAGGAGGGTGAATGCCGAAACCATGTCATCATCTGAGATGATTAGTTTCGAAGATTGTCTCGTTGAGGAAAATTCGTTTCGGATGTGAAGGATAGTTGGGAATTCAGGTCGTGATAACACCCGAATTCTGGCCAATATACATTACGATGCGGCACCCTGTAGTTATTGCCGACGAAAGCAATATTCATCGCGAATGGACCAGCCAGAACTATGGATGCCGTAAGCGCCTGCCGCGGGTCCGGCTTTTTCTCAAGTAAGCTTCCGGGACAGCGCGCCGACTTTTTATTGGGCAACGCCGACATCATCCGGGCTCGATGGCGGCATGATTTACCGGCATCTTCTGCCTCCAGGAGGCTTGTCCGAGCCACAGACCGGCGAGCATCATTGCGCAAATCTCTGCGCCTTGCGCATGACGGGAAGGAAAGTGGAGGGGCCTTACGCGGAGCGGTTCGGTTTGAAACGAAAGAAGGCGCCCCGAAGGGCGCCTTGCTTTTCTTTAGCAATATCAGGAGTTTCGATGGTGGGCGCACTAGGGCTCGAACCTAGGACCCGCTGATTAAGAGTCAGCTGCTCTACCAACTGAGCTATGCGCCCATCGAAACCACCGAAGCGCGACGCGGTGCCGCGTTCGATGGCCGCGATGTAGCAAAGCTCTTTGTGTGTGTCTAGCGTGTGACGGAAAAATTCTTCAGCTTTTTTGAAATTGCGCTTCGGCGTGCTATTCGAAAGCTCTATTCAAAAGCGCCATTCATTAAATCGCCGGAGGTCCCCTATGCCGCCCACCAAATTTGGCGTTGGCCAAGCCGTGCGCCGCAAGGAGGATCAGTCCTTCATCACGGGCGCCGGCCGTTATGTCGACGACGAATCGCGTTCCGGCGTGCTCAGGGCCTATGTCCTGCGCTCTCCCTATGCCCATGCCCGCTTCAGCATCGGTGATCTCTCCGACGCCGCGGCGATGCCGGGTGTCAGGCTGATTCTCACGGCCGCCGATCTGGATGGGCTCGGGGACCTGCCATGCCTGGCCTTGATGAAGAACGCCGACGGCTCGCCGCAGCGCCCGCAACCCTATCCGCTTTTGGCGCGTGACGTGGTGCGCCATGTCGGCGATGCGGTGGCTTTCGTGGTCGCCGATTCGCTCACCGAGGCCCGCGATGCCGCCGAGGCGATCCCGGTCGACTATGATTCGCTCGACGCCATCGTCGGATCCGTCGCGGCCCTGGAACCCGGGGCTCCCCTGGTCTGGCCGGAGCACGGCTCGAATCTGGCTTTCGATGCTCAGATCGGCAACACCAAGAAGGTGGCCAAGGCCTTCGACAAGGCGGCCCGCGTGGTCTCCCTGGATGTGGTCAACAACCGCCTGGTCGCCAATTACATGGAAACTCGCGGCTGCCTCGCCGAATGGGACGGCAAGCGCTTCACCCTGACGGTCGGCAGTCAGGGCGTGCACTCCATCCGCGATACGCTCGCCAACCATGTCTTCAAGGTCGAGCCCGACAAGGTGCATGTGAAGACCGGCGATGTCGGCGGCGGCTTCGGCACCAAGGCCTTCATGTATCGCGAATATCCGCTCTCGCTGGAGGCGGCGCGGCGTCTGGGCAAACCCGTGAAGTGGTTCGCTGACCGCGCCGAGCATTTCCTCGCCGACACCCAGGGCCGCGACAATATCAGCCGCATCGAGGCAGCGCTGGACCGGCGTTCGCGCATCCTGGCGGTCAAGATCGACATTATCGGCGACCTCGGCGCCTATCTTTCGCAGTTCGGGCCCTTCATTCCCTGGCTCGGCGCCCTGATGGCGACCGGAGCCTATGCAATCGACGCCATGGATGTGCGGGTGCGCGGCGTCTTCACCAACACGCTGCCGGTCGATGCCTATCGCGGTGCCGGCCGGCCGGAGGCCGCCTATCTCATCGAGCGGCTGATGGACGCCATCGCCTTCGAGACCGGGCTTTCGGTCGATACGGTGCGCTCGCGCAATTTCGTCAAGCCGGAGCAGATGCCGTTCAAGGCGCCCACCGGCCGTACCTATGATTCGGGCGAGTTCGAGGGCCACATGCGCAAGGCTATGGAGGTCGCTGGCTGGGGCGACTTCAAGGGCCGCTGGCAGACCTCGAAGAAGGCGGGCAAGTTCCGTGGCATCGGCATGTCCACCTATATCGAGGCCTGCGCCGACGGGCCCAAGGAAGCCGCCAGCGTCACGCTGGAAAAGGACGGTACCGCCACCGTGCTGATCGGCACGCAGACCAACGGGCAGGGCCACCTGACGGCCTACGCCCAGTTCGTCTCGCAATATCTCGACCTGCCGCTGGAGCGTATCAACGTGATCCAGGGCGATTCCGACCTGATCAAGACAGGGGGCGGCACCGGCGGCTCGCGCTCGATTCCGGTGGGCGGCGCGTCCGTGGCTCGGGCCAGCCAGACCCTGGCGGAGAAGCTGAAAACGCTCGCCTCCGACGAGCTCGAGGCCGGTATCGCCGATCTCGAAATCGTCGACGGCCGGGTGCGGGTGGTCGGCACCGACAAGGCGATCGACTTTGCAGCGCTCGCCCGCCTGCCCAAGGCGACGCCGGATCTGCTCAGTGCCGAGACCGACTATCAGCCCGGCGAGGCGACCTATCCCAACGGCACGCATATCTGCGAGCTGGAGATCGACCCGCAGACCGGCGTCACCGATATCCTCGGCTATACCATCGTCGACGATTTCGGCATGGTGGTGAACCCGCTGCTGCTTGAGGGACAGGTGCATGGCGGCGTGGTACAGGGCATCGGCCAGGCCTTGCTGGAGCGCACGGTCTATTCGGAAGACGGTCAGTTGCTCACGGCTTCGCTCACCGACTATGCCCTGCCGCGGGCTGACGATCTGCCCTTCATCCATTTCGAGACGCGCAACATTCCCTGCAAGAACAATCCGCTCGGCGTCAAGGGCGCCGGCGAGGCCGGCACCATCGGCGCCGCCCCGGCGGTGATGAACGCAGTGATCGATGCGCTCAGGCGCGGAGCCGGCGTCACCAGGCTCGACATGCCGGCGACGCCGGAGGTGGTGTGGCGCACGATCCAGGATGCACAGGCCAGGAAGCTGGCGGCGGAATAGCGTGAAGGCAGCCGCGGCGCCGGCCCCGATTCCGGAAGAAGGTCCGACGCCGCGGATTGTCTCTGCCGCGGCGTTCGTGTCGAAAACCTCTATCTGCTTTCCGGTGGCTTTCGTGACTGCCGCCCTTGCTTTTCAGGGGGCGGCCGGCTCGGATGCCTTAGGCCAATAGGTGCCGAAAGCCCAGATATTGCCTTCCGGATCACGGCAGATGAATTCGCGGCTGCCATAGTCGCGATCGACAGGTTCTTCCTCGATCTTTGCTCCAGCGGCCTTGGCGCGCTCATAGGCGGCATCGGCGTCGTCGACGGCGATATAGATCGACTTGCCACCGCCTGATCCTGGCGAGCCGACGATCTTGCAGAAATTGTCATCGCGCGCCGTGCCGAGCATGATCATCGAGGAGCCGAGAGCAAGCTGGGCGTGCTCGACGATGTCGCCCTTGGCGTAACAGGCGTGCAGGGTGAAGCCGAAGGCCTGCTGCAGCCAGTCGATCATGGCGCGGGCATTGGCGTAGCGCAGGGCCGGGTAGAGGCATGGGGCTTCGGTCGATGATAGCGGCATGGGGGCTGTCTCCGTTTGTGAACCGGAGCGATCCTTGTTCCCATGGCCATGGGCCGTCTTGAAGAAATGTTACCCGCCCGTGCGCCACGCCGTCGGCGAACAGCCGGCCAGCGCGGTGAATTCGCGGGTGAGATGCGCCTGATCGGCATAACCGCAAGCCGCTGCGATATCGGCCCAACCCGTTGCCGTGCCCTTGGTGGCGAGATCCTGCGCGGCATTGAAGCGGATGATGCGGGAGACGGATTTCGGAGGGAGGCCGATCTCTTCGCGAAAACTTGCGACCAGGCGCCGGCGGCTCCAGTCGAGTTTTTCCGCTAGCGCGCCGATGCGCACGTCGCCGCCTCTTCGCATGAGCTGGCAGAACGCCCAGCCAATGGCGGGATTGGCCTGCGAGGCCCGTCCGAGGCGGGTTGCCACGAAATGTTGGGCGAGATCGAGGCGCGCTTCCCAGCAGTTCAGGTCAGCGAGCCGTCGGGCGAATCGGCTGATGCCGGCATCGGCCAGATCATCCAGTGCGATCATGCTGTCGGCCAGCTCGCTCATCGGCAGCCCGAAGAACAGCCGGCCGCCGAGTGGCGTGAAATTGATCTGGATGCATTCGGCCGCACCGTCCGAATCCATGACGATGGGGCCGGCAAACAGGCCAGCGGCAAAGCTGCCATAAGTGTCCGTGCAGGTCGGTGGCTGGCCGAGGCCGATGCGGAACGGGCTGCCGAAATTGACGATCAGCGGCACGGTCAGCGAGGCCGCTTCGGTGAGGCCCTGCATGGCAGTGCCGTTCTCCCGATAGCCGTAGATTCCGCTGACCAGCGCGTTCAGGCTGACGGCCGGAGGCCGGTACCAAAAGACAGGCTCGCCCGAACTGTTTTGCCCACGTCCCATCGTCGTCCCATTGTCGATCCTGCAGCCCGCTTGCATGCAATCGAGAGGCCGATCTTAAGACGATCTGCTTCGCTGAGGGAGTCTCGCGCCAAAGTTCGCCTTCCGCAGCTTTGACAGCGTCGGCACCATGCAAGGTTCATACAGGATAGACAGGGCACTGGACTGTCCCTGTTTCCCATCAAAGGGCTTTTCTCCTGCGCGGCTTGGCCGTATTGTCCGCCAGAACAAACAATCGTTCGTCATAACAAACGAAAGGCTGGCAATGAGTGGGTTGGACAGGCGGGGTGAGCTCGATGCGGGCGCGGTTGCGCTATCGGGACAGCTCGGCAAGACGGTCCAGCGCCTGCGCAAGGCCTATAATCTCTCGCTGTCGGAACTGGCCGAGCAGTCGGGCGTGGCCAAGTCGATCATCAGCCAGATCGAGCGCAACGAGACCAACCCCACCTTGGCGACGATCTGGCGCCTGTCCCAGGCTCTCGACGTTTCGATCGAAAGAGTGCTGGGTTCGAGCGACGACGAGCCCTTCATCGAGAAGACCACCCGTGTCGATACGCCCGTGATCATTTCCGACGACGGCAAGTGCCGTCTGGCGGTGGTCGGTTGGCTTAAGACGGTGGAATGGCTGCAATGGTATGATTTCCGGGCCGAGCCGGGCGGGGTGCTCGAAAGCGACGCCCACCAGCGTGGCTCGGTCGAATGCCTCTCGATCCTGGCCGGCATGGTCGAGGTCGACGTGGCCGGCGTGCGCGAACGGGCGGAGCCCGGCGAGACGCTGCGCTATCGCTGCGACCGGCAGCACGCCATCCGCGTGGTCGGCGACGAGCCCGTCCACGCCACCATGGTCTGCTTCATGAAGGCGGCCCTCATGGAGTAGGGGCCGTGCCCGCCCATAAGGAGGTTGCCGTCAGGCGCCCCGGCCGATCTGCGCCCTGTTCTTTCCGCTTCGACGCCCGGCGCTCGATCAGCACGGAGTCGCCGAATTCGTGGGCGCGATAGTTCCAGGCTTCCAGCATCAGCGAGACGCGGTCGAGCGTTAGGTCGTCGGCGAAGGCGCGCAGCAGTTCGAAATGGCTCTCGCCTGGCTGATGGACGCCGCTGAGCACGGCATCGACGAGGCGAAGCCTCGACTTCGGCCCGATTCGGCCCTGCGCCAGGCCGTCGCCGGCCCTGAGGCCGCCAGGAGCCGAGGCGGCATGTTCGAGGGCTCGCACCACGCTGGTCCCGATGGCGATCACACGTCCCCCGGTGGCTTTCGTGCGCGTGATCGCTGCCGCTGTCGCCGCCGGGATGCGATAGGGCTCGTCGAAGGGCAGGCGCAGATCCATCACCGCATCGCCCGTCGAGGAAATGCCGGCGGCGTGGGTCAGGCTGGCAAAGCCGACGCCGCGCCGTCGCCAGGCAGCGATCGTGCGCCAATCGAGCGCAAAACCGGCCGAGGGCGGTTCAAACGCCAAGGGTTCGGCTGCGATCGCCGTCCACATGTCCCAAAGCGCCAGAGGCTCGGGCACATGGGCATATTGGATCGGTCGCCCATGCAGTGCCAGCCCGGCGAGGATACGCTCCGAGGGACCAGAGAAACGCAGCGTTACCAGACGGGGATAACCGTGCAGGCGTTCGACCTCGGCCGTCAGCGGGCCAAGCTCGAGCTTGTCGCCGGCGAACAACTGGGGTGGCGCGGGGCGGTCCTCAGTGCGCATACGGTGGTCGCCCGCCCCGAAGACGACGGCGATGAAACGGGTGGGGTCGCCGGCCACAACCCAGGCGGCAAGCCGGACCTCGAGAGGCCTGCCGCTGTCGGCATGGCTGCCGGCAAGGCTGGCGGGAAGCGTGGCCGCATCATTGGCGACGACAAGGTCGCCAGGATTGAACAACAGCGACAGGGCGCTGCGCGGCAAATGGCGGATCTTGCCGGAGTTGGAGACGGCGAGCAGCCGCGCAGAGCCTGGTTCAGGGTTGCCGACGGCGATCATGGCCGGGTCTCCAGGGTCAAGGCGAGACGCGGTTGGTCCAGGCCCAAGACACCGATGATGTCGGCAGCCGCTTCCTCCGGGCGCTTGAGCGCGGATCTGTCGGCCTCCGGAATGGCTTGCGCGTGCAGGGGCGTGTCCATGTCGCCGGGGTCGATGGCGAGGAAGCGCACACCCTCTTCGCGGGCTTCCTCGGCCCAGATGGCGGTGAGATGCTGCAGCGCAGCCTTGCTGGCGCCATAGGCGCCCCAGCCCGCATAGGCGTTGACGGCCGCATCGCTGGTGATGTTGACCACGACCGCGTCGCGCCCCTGCCGAGCCGAGGCCGTGAGGGCACCGAACAAGGCCTTGGTCAGGCGAAAAGGGCCGACCAGATTGGTGGCGAGGGCCTCCTCCAGTTCCTCGCATTGGGTATCGGCCAGCAAGGCGAGGGGAACCGGCCCCAGGCTTGAGGCATTGTTGACGAGGAGATCGAGGCCGCCGAGCTTGCCGGTGATCTGCAGGGCGATGGCATGGATATCGGTCTTGCGTCCGACATCGCCGACAATGCCGAGCGCACCGGTTTCCACGGACACGCGCTCGACGGCCTCCCTGGTGCGGGCGACGAAGGCCACCTGCGCGCCCCTTTTGGCCAGCGCCCGCACGAGGGCCAGCCCGAACCCGGAGGTGCCGCCGGTAACGGCGGCGCGCAGGCCCTTGAGATCGCTATGAACGCTCATCGATCGAGACTCCCTGAATCACTCAGGGCATATTGATAAAAGTTCAAGTGAACTTTAAGTCAAGTGGCAATTCGACGGGCGGCTGGGCACGCTTCTTCGGCGGTCATGGCTCCCCGAAGCCGAGTTCGAGCTGTTCGCTGTCCGACGCGTCCTCAGAGGCAAAACCGGACATGGTGACGCCGAGCAGGCGGATGCCCTTCGTCGACGGAAACACGCTGCGGATGAGGTCCAGGCTGACGGATCGCAGACTTTCATGGGTGTGCACCGGTGCGGCCAGGGTGCGGCTGCGGGTGGCCTGCTGGAAATCGGCATATTTGATCTTCACTGTCACGGTGCGGCCGAAGGCCTGGGTTTTCTCGCACCAGGCCCAGACTTCGTCGGCCATGGCGAGGACGCCAGCCTCGATATCCTCGGGTTTCGTCAGGTCGTCGGCGAACGTCGTCTCCGAACCGGAGGATTTGCGCGGGCGGTCCGGTTCCACCGGCCTGTCGTCCTCGCCCCGCGCAATTGCATGGTACCAGGCGCCGGCCTTGCCGAAATGGCGGACGAGATCCTCCAGGGGCTGCGCCTTGAGGTCGCCGCCGGTCATGATGCCGAGCCGGTTCATCTTCTCGGCCGTGACCGGGCCGACGCCGTGGAACTTGGCCACCGGCAATGTCTCCACGAAAGCCGGTCCCATCGCAGGTGTGATGACGAACTGGCCATTGGGTTTGCGATGATCGGAGGCGAGCTTGGCCAGGAACTTGTTGTAGGAGATGCCGGCAGAGGCGGTTAGGCCGGTCTCTTCGAGAATGCGGGCGCGGATGGCCTGCGCCGTTGCCGCAGCGCTGGGCAGGCCCTGTAAATTCGCGGTGACGTCGAGATAGGCCTCGTCAAGTGATAGAGGCTCGATCAGCGGCGTGAACTCGGCGAAGACAGCGTGGATCTGACGCGAGACGGCTCGATAGACCTCGAAGCGCGGCCTGACGAAGACGAGATCGGGGCAGTTGCGCAGCGCGGTCGAGGAGGGCATGGCGGACCGCACGCCGAAGGCTCGCGCTTCATAGCTTGCCGCCGCTACCACGCCGCGGCGTTCCGAATAGCCCACCGCCAGCGGCCGTCCGCGCAGTGAGGGATCGTCACGCTGTTCGACGGAGGCGTAGAAGGCATCCATGTCGATATGGATGATCTTGCGGATGAGGGCGGACATGGAGACAGTCTATACCAATGGTCGCGATGACGGTGCCTCATCGGGCAAGCAGCAATACCGTCGGCACCAGCAAAGCTGCAGCGATGAGGAGAGGTTGGCTGTGAGGCCCAGCCTGCGTTCTGACGCCTCGCTTCGGAACAATGGCCGCTTCAGAACTCTTTCGCCAGCAGGCCGAAACTTTGTTCGACATAATGGGCGAGAGGAAGGGCCGCCTCGTCCTGCTTCCATCTCTCCAGGGCCAGTCGCAGTGTACCGAGCGCCACCATCGCCACCAGCCGAAGCCCGTCCCGCCGTTCCGGCGATGGCCATAGTTCGCACATCGCTTCGAGCAGGATTCGCTCGGTCTCGACGAAGCCGGCCTCCTTGCGCGCACGCAGGGCCTCAGTCGATTGCATCAGGCGGTCGAAAATGACGGACTCTTTGGTCTCACGCCGTGAGGCCAGCTTGACCAGGCAGTTCTGGACGGCAGCGAGCGGACGCTGCTCGGGAGATTCCGCCAGCATGGCCGGCTTGAGTTCCTCACGGAAGCCGCCGTCATGCGCGGCCAGCAGCACATCCTCCTTCGACTTGAAATAATAGAAGAAGGTCCGGCGTGAAATGCCGGCGGCCTGCGCGATCGCTTCCAGCGTCGTGCCTTCGTAGCCGTGCTTCACGAACAGTTTAAGGCCCTGTTCGACGATGCGCCCGGAGGTTTCACGCCGCTTGCGTTCCCTGAGGCCATCAGGCCTTTCCGAGGCGTTTTTCATGCGAACCGGTTCCATCGCGATCCCTTGCAAAATTACACTGAGTGTAATAAAAAATCGCACTCAGTGTAATTTTTATAATGATATTGGTGACATGCCTCAAGGGATGATTGGGCCTATGGCGACGCCTTCGAGCGAGGTAATGCCGCCTGGCATGCCGGCGTGTACCGATGCGATGGAGGATCGGTTCCTTGCTGTATGATGTCGTGATTGCCGGCGCCGGGCCGGTCGGGCTGTTCCTTGCCTGTGAACTGCGCCTTGCCGACCTGTCCGTGCTGGTGCTGGAGCAGAACGAGGATACACGGTCCCCTCTGAAACAGCTTCCCTTCGGCCTGCGGGGCCTGTCGGTGCCCAGCGTCGAAGCTCTCTATCGTCGCGGTTTGCTGGAGGAGATCGCGTCCTCGCAGCCCGCGAAAGACGGTCCGGGCCGTGGTGCCCAGGCCAGCGCGCATTGGATGCAGCAGGCCCGCCGTCCCGGCGGGCATTTCGCTGGCATCCAGTTCTTTTATGACAATATCGATGCTTCCAGGTGGCTCTATCGCCTGCCGAGCCCGGCCGACTCCGGCATCGCAGTCACGATGGAGCATCTCGAAACCGTCCTGGCCGCGCGTGCCCATGCCCTGGGGGCGGAGATCCGGTGCGGTGTTGGTGTCGAGAGCTTCGATCAATCGGAGGAAGACGTGACCATTCGTGCCGGCGCCTCGACCGTTCGCGGGCGCTGGCTCGTCGGGTGCGACGGCGGCCGCAGCACGGTGCGCAAGGCCGGCGGCTTTGAGTTCGTCGGCACCGATCCCGAGTTTACCGGCTATTCCGTCGACGTCGACATGGCGGATCCGGACAGGCTCAGCCCGGGCCGTCACTATACCCCGACAGGCGTGTACACCTATTCACAGCCCGGGACGATCGCGATGGTCGATTTCGACGGCGGCGCCTGCCATCGAAGCCAGGCGATCACGCTCGACCATGTCCAAGCGGTGCTGCGCCGTATTTCCGGCACCGATGTCACCCTGACCGCCCTGAAGATGGCCGCGACTTGGACGGATCGCGCCTATCAGGCCACGGCATATCGGAAGGGGCGAGTGCTGCTGGCCGGCGATGCCGCGCATATTCATTCTCCGCTGGGCGGGCAGGGCCTCAATCTCGGCGTTGGCGATGCGATGAATCTCGGCTGGAAACTAGTCGCCACCATCCGGGGCGATGCTTCGGCCGGCTTGCTCGACAGCTATTTCGAGGAGCGTCATCCGGTGGGTGCACAAATCCTCGACTGGTCCCGCGCTCAGGTCGCGGTCATGCGGCCGACCGCCAGTACACGCGCGCTCGAAGCCATCATCCGCGACCTCGTCGAGACGCGCGATGGCGCGACCTATTTCGCCGAGCGCGTCTGGGGGGTGTCGCTGCGCTATGATCTCGGTGACAGCCATCCGCTGGTGGGCCGCAGTGCCCCCGACTTCGCGTTGAACGACGGTACCAGGTTGGCCGAACTCCTCAGGACAGGCAAAGGCGTCTTCCTGGACTTCGAGGCCCAGCCCCATCGTCGCGCCCTTGCCTCGCAGTGGAGCGACCGGGTCGGCTATGTCGCCGCTGGCGTCCATGATCGGCTCGACCTGAGCGCCGTTCTGGTTCGCCCCGATGGTGTCGTCGCCTGGGCCAGCGATGGCACTGCCGCCGACCCGGAGGAAGCTTCTCAGGCCCTAGCACGATGGTTCGGCAAGCCTGGTGAGGCGTAGTATTTCTTCCCGCAGCCGGTTTTCAGATACGCGAATAGAGACTTTCGGCATGCTCGTGCTCGTTCAGCACCAGCTTGTGCTCGGCCGGAGGATGGGCCCGTTGCCCGCAATCGAGACGCGGACAGATGCGGCAGCCCACCCCAATCGCCACCGCCTGGGCGGCATTGGAGACGTCCATGCCGTCGGAATAGACCATCTCGGCGGCATGGGAGATGTGACAGCCCAGGCCTATCGAGAGATGGCGCCGGGGAGCGTTGTGGCGATGCCCCCCCTTTGTCAATGACTTTGCAATGCAGAAATAGCGTGTGCCTTCCGGCATCTGGCTGATCTGGATGTTGATCTGCCCGGGCAGCAGGAAGGCGGCATAGACGTTCCAGCGCGGGCAGGCGCCGGAATGGCGCGGGATGTGAATGCCGGAGAGCGAGAAACGCTTGGAAATGTTGCCGGCGATGTCGGTACGGATCAGATGCAGCGGAATACCGCTGGCGCCGGGGCGCTGCAGCGTGGTCATGCGATGGCAGACCTGCTCGAAGCTGGTCTTGAAGCGCCGGGCGATCCTGTCGATATCGTAGCGCGTCTCGCGGCAGGCGGCGAGGAAGGGCTGATAGGGCATGATCACGGCGCCGGCGAAATAGGCGGCCAGGGCATGGCGTGCCAGGGCGGGGGCATCGGCCGGCAAGGCGCTTTCGGTGATGAGATGCTCGATCTCGCGCGAGGCGGCGAGCAGGCCTAGGCGGTGGGCAGCCGTGAAGGTGGCGCTTTCGGGTGAAAGCACGTCGGCCGTCTCGAAGGTTTCCTCGTCGCGGCCGAGGCGACCGGCCAGGCCCTGGGGCAGGGGGGCCAGCCGCCACTGCACGCCGAATACGTTGGAGAGGTAGAGCTTGAGGCCGGGCTCGAAGGAATCGGAGAGATTGTCGATCTCGCCGCGAATGCGTTCGGCCTGGGCCTCCAGACCCGGGAAATAGTTGGCGTTGGCCTGCAGGAAGTCCGAAACCGCATCGGTGGCGACGTGATAGCCAGCCTCCTGCGCCGAGGTGGCGCCCTGATTGGCATTGCGCAGCGAGCGGAAGCGATCGAACAGATGGACGATGGCCCGGCCGATCTGCGGGTTGGAGCTGGCGAGATCGCGCACATCCTGGTTGGTGACGTCGCTGTCGGCGAAGAGATCGTCGCCGAACAGTTCCATCAGGTCACCGGCCAGGCGCGAATCGTCGTTCTCGGCGAGCTCGGTGGCATCGACACCGAAATAGCTCGCGGTTTTCAAGAGAAGCGGCACCGTCATGCGCCGGCGATTGTGTTCGATCAGATTGAGATAGCTCGCCGAAATACCGAGCGAGCTGGCGAGCTGCGCCTGCGAAATCCGGCTCTGCCGGCGCAGTCTCTGAATCTTGCCGCCGATGCGCGGATCGGCTTCTTGCATGGCGCTTGTCATGGCTCGTCTCTGGTTCCGACACGTTGTAAATATTTACATGATTTACAACATTACAAAATTTTCTTTACAGCGCTTTTCCGGTTGACGCCCCGGAATTGCGATACGTCTTGCTTTATTGCGCCGCGGTGTCAATCATTGACTTAACACGAAACGCGGCACGGAGGAACGTGTTATGGACCAAATGCGCCAGAGCAACGAACACGACGAATTCATCACCATCATCGGTGCCAGCATGGCCGAGATCAACGCCGAGTATCACGCCCAGGGACTGGCGGATCGGGACTTCTCGATCGTCCACAAGATCGGCCGGCATCGCTTCACCCGCGTCGGCGGCGGCGCTTCCGAACACATGTTCGACGGGCAGTCGATGATCGCCGCCACCTTCACCCGCACCCGGCGCAATTGAGCCGTAGGACCGCCGGTATCTCGGCCACGACCGCAGGATGGTCGTGGCGACAGCCGGCCTTTCCTTGCCAGCAGGTGGCGCAGCACCAAGGCAGGCAGGGATGCTGTCACCGTCAATCTCTTTACACGTCTCCACGTTAGGAACTTTGTGATGCTCGATACCCAGAAGAACCGCCCCGCCGAGACCTTCCCCGCCCCGGAATGGGCGCCGGATCGCTGGCGCAACGTCCGCCGCAACTACACGCCGCGTGACGTGGAGCGGCTCGCCGGGTCGCTGCCGATCCGCCATACGCTGGCCGAGAATGGTGCCAAGCGCCTGTGGGAGCTGCTGCACAAGCGCGACTATGTGCCGACGCTCGGTACCTTCACCGGCAACCAGGCGGTGCAGCAGGTCAAGGCCGGTCTCGAGGCGATCTACCTGTCCGGCTGGCAGGTGGCGGCGGATGCCAACACCTCGGGCAACATGTATCCCGACCAGAGCCTCTATCCCGTCGACAGCGTGCCCTCGGTGGTGCGCCGCATCAACAAGGCCCTGCAGCGTGCCGACCAGATCCAGACCATGGAGCGCGTCGACGGCAAGGGCGGCGAGCAGCTCGATTATTTCGTGCCCGTCATCGCCGATGCCGAGGCCGGCTTCGGCGGCCAGCTCAACGCCTATGAATTGATGAAGGCGATGATCGAGGCCGGCGCCGCCGCGGTGCATTTCGAGGACCAGCTCGCTTCGGAGAAGAAGTGCGGCCATCTCGGCGGCAAGGTGCTGGTGCCGACGCGCACCTTCATCAAGACGTTGAATGCGGCGCGCCTTGCGGCTGACGTGATGGGCGTGCCCACCTTGATCATGGCCCGAACCGATGCCGAGGCGGCCCGCCTGATCACCTCCGATGTCGACGAGGCCGATCGGCCCTTCATCACCGGTGAGCGCACGCCGGAAGGCTTCTATGTGCTCAAGGGCGGCTTCGAGGCGGCGATCGCCCGCGGCATTGCCTATGCGCCCTATGCCGACCTGATCTGGTGCGAGACCTCGACGCCCAGCCTGCCGGATGCCAAGCGTTTCGCCGAAGCGGTGCGCAAGGTCCATCCCGACCAGATGCTGGCCTATAATTGCTCGCCCTCGTTCAACTGGGCCAAGCATATGGATCCGGCGGCGATGAAGGCGTTCCAGCGTGAGTTGGGTGCGATGGGCTACAAGTACCAGTTCATTACGCTGGCTGGCTTCCACAACACCAGCTACACCACCTTCGATCTCGCCCGCCGCTACAAGCAGGATGGCATGGCCGCCTATTCGCAGCTGCAGCAGGCCGAGTTCGCCGCGGAAGCCGACGGCTTCACTGCAACCCGCCACCAGCGCGAAGTCGGCACCAGCTATTTCGATGCGGTCGCCACCATTCTCGGCGAAGGCCAGAGCTCGACCACGGCGATGGAACATTCGACCGAGACGGCTCAGTTCTAAGGCGATAGCCAGGTCCTGAAGTCATGGAGGCCCTTCCCGCGACAGTGGGGAGGGCCGTTGTGTTTCGGGCTGCGCGGACATCTTGCCCGCTCTTGGAAATGCGACGCATTCTGGAAGGGGAGAACGGCCAAGATGCGCGTGCACCCGCAGATTATGGTTCTCCCGCTTCGAAGCTCGCGCGGTTGATGCCGTATTTCGTCAGCTTGTCGTAGAAGGTCTTGCGCGGGATGCCGAGGGCTTCGAGGCTGGCCCGGACATCCCCCTTGTGCTGGGTGAGAACCTCGCGGATGAGGTCGGCCTCGTAGCGCTCCAGGCGTTCGGGCAGGGAGGCGCCTTGCGGCCCGGCCGAAGGAGGGGAGGCTTTCCCCGTCGCGGCGAGGTCGATCTCGGCGAGGCCCAGCGCTACGCGCTCGGCGAAATGCACGATCTCGCGCACATTGCCGGGCCAGTCGTGGCTGGCGAGGTGATGGCGCACGGCCGGAGTCAGCATCTGTACCTCTCGTTGGAAGCGCCGGCAGGCCCGGTCGAGATAGACGGCGAACAGCAAGGGCACATCCTCTTGCCGTTCGCGCAGGGGCGGAATGCGCAGCGTCACCACATTGAGCCGGTGAAACAGGTCTTCGCGGAAGCTCGCTTTGTGCGCGGAGGAACCGAGATCGCTCTTGGCGGCGGCGACCACGCGCAGATCGACCTGCCGGGCCGTATTGGAACCGAGCGGCGTGATTTCGCGCTGTTCGAGCACGCGCAGCAGGCGGGCCTGTGCGCTGAGCGGCATGCTCTCGATCTCGTCCAGGAACAGCGTACCGCCGCTGGAATGCTCGATCAGGCCAACCCTTTTCTTCAACGCGCCGGTGAAGGCGCCGCTCTCATGCCCGAACAGCTCGCTTTCCAGCACCGTCTCGGGCAATGCGCCGCAATTGAGGGCGACGAAACGCCCGCTGCGCCGGCGGCCAAGATGGTGGAGCTGGTCGGCCACCAATTCCTTGCCGGTGCCGGTTTCGCCCACGATCATCACGTCGACATCGGCATCGGCCACCGCCTTCAGCGTCTCGCGCAGACGCTCCATTGCGGGAGCATCGCCGAGCAGGGGCGAGGGGGCATGGGCCTCCTCCGCCGCCTGGCGCAGGCGCCGGTTCTCCATCACCAGCGCCCGCTTTTCGGTGGCGCGCCTGACGCTCTGGATCAACCTGTCGGAGGCGAAGGGCTTGGGCAGGAAATCATAGGCCCCTTCGCGCATCGCCTCGACTGCGGTGGCGATGTCTCCATGGCCGGTGATCATGATCACCGGCAGGTCTGGATCGCGGGCGCGCAGCGTGCGGAACAGTTCCATGCCGTCGATGCGCGGCATGCGCAGATCGGTGATCACCACGCCTGGAAAGCGCTCGTCGATAGCCTTGAGGGCTTCGACGGCGGATTCGAACAGGAAGGGCTCGAAGCCGGCAAGCCGCAGAGTCTGCGCGTTGGCTTCGCGCAGGACGGCATCGTCATCGACGAAAGCGACAGGGAAGGAGGGGCTGGCAGTCATAATGCGCGCCTCGCCGGGAAAAGGCTCGCAATGACGGGAGGCGAAGACCGAATGAAGTGGAATACCAAAGTGTTGCCCATTCCGTTCATCCTTCTTTCTCGGCTCGCTTCAATGTCACCAGGAAGCGGCAGCCCTGTCCCGGCTGGCTTTCGACCTCGAGACGGCCACCGAATTCCTCTACGATGTCCTTGGAAATCACCAGCCCGAGGCCGAGCCCGCCGGCTTTCGTGGTGGTGAAGGGCGTGAAGAGGTTGGCCGTCACCTCCGGCGCGAGGCCGGGGCCGTTGTCGGCGACGACGAGCCGGACCAATTCGCCCTCGCAGGCGACGCCGATCTGGATTGTTTGCTCGGACCGTCCCTCCAACGCTTCCAGGGCATTCTGCAGGAGATTGACGAGCACCTGCTCGAGCCGAACGCGATTGGCAGCCACCTGGAGATCCTCGGCGACCGGCTCGACCTCGATCTCGGCCCCTTGGCGCCGTGCCCTGATGCCTACGAGCAGCAGTGCGCCGTCGAGCACGTCCTGCAAGGCAACTGGACCGACATCGCCACTGGCCTTGCGGGCAAAGCGGCGCAGTTGCGCGATGATGTCGGCGATCTTCTCGGTCAGCCCGGCAATGGTCGCCAGGTTCTGGCGTGCTGGCTGCGGCTCGCTGCGATCGAGGAAAATGGCGGCGTTGTCGGCGAAACTGCGGATGGCGGCGACCGGCTGATTGACCTCATGCGCAAGGCCCGCCGTGATCTGGCCGAGGATCGCAAGGCGGTTGGCCTGGGTGAGTTCGTCCCGCGCGGTCTGCAGCTTGGCCTCGACCTTGCGGCGCTCGTCGATCTCGGCCGAGAGGAGGGCGTTGCTCTGGCTGAGGTCGAGCGTGCGTGCCTCGACGCGATGCTCGAGTTCGATCTGCGCCTCGGTGAGTTCGGCGGTGCGCGCGATCGCCCGCTGGCGCCTGTGCAGCAGAATGCCGAGCAGGACCAGAATGGCGCCGACCACGGCAAAGGTGATGGAGCGCAAGGTCGCGGCGCCGGCCGCAAGCGCTCGTGCGGCGGGCTCGAGCAGATGCAGCTGCCAATTCGTGGAAGGGACCTCGCTTGCGCTGGCAAGATGCAGTCCGCTGCCGCGCAGCGAGACGAAGTCCGCGCCCGGCGTCGCCGCCTGGCTGCGTCGGATCGGCAAGACGGCCAGTGGCGAGTCGCCGAATTGCAGAGAGGCGCGGATCTTGGCTGCCTCCTCGGCGGTGATCGGGGCCTGCGCCATGAAACGCCATTCCGGCTGGCTGGTCAGCAGCACGATGCCGCGAGGGTCGGTGACGTAGACGATGGCGCCCGAGCGATGCCAGTCTTCCTCGACCGAGAAGAACTCCACCTTGACCACGATGACGCCCTGCATGCCGCCTGGGCCGTCGATGCGTCGGGCGATGTAGAGGCCGGGCCGCTGGCTGACGGTACCGAGGGCGAAATGCTCGGTATCACCCTTGGCCACGGCTTCGGTGAAATAGGGGCGGAAGGCATAGTTGGTGCCGACGAAGCTGATGTCCTCCTTCCAGTTGGAGGAGGCGATCGCCAGGCCCGTGCGGTCGATCAGATAGATCACGGCCGAGCGCGCGCCGGCGTTCAGGCTTTCGAGCTTGGCGTTCATGGCGCCGATATGGGCCGTATCCGGCGTGCTCAAGGTAGTGAGCACATCGGGATCGCGCGACAGGACCAGGGAAAGCGTGCGCTGTTTTTCCAGCTCGCTGCGCAGGACCGCGATATCCAGCGTCGCGCTGCCGGCAGCCTGGGC
The DNA here is from genome assembly GCF_057073705.1 of Labrys sp. E2SS-1L. Lineage (NCBI taxonomy): Bacteria > Pseudomonadati > Pseudomonadota > Alphaproteobacteria > Hyphomicrobiales > Xanthobacteraceae > Labrys > Labrys sp. E2SS-1L. Next base: position 3,298,073 of record NZ_CP172712.1, read on the forward strand.
CCTGAGGGCGTCGGCGGCCTGGCGCGTGCCGTAATTGCCGGCGAGCCAGACGGAGAGTGCCAGGCTTGCCAGGCTGAGGGCAGCAAAAATCAGCCATTCGATCCGTCGCCTTCGCCGTCTTTGTGCCGCTCCGCTCATCGGTTTCCGCTGTCATCCTTCATATCGAGCATGTGCGGAAATCCGCACAAGAGCAAGGTCGATGTGCGGGACTTCGCTCAATGCTGCCGGCGCCGTCATCGGGTAAGAATCGTGAAGGTAAGCAATATCAATATCTTGGAAGGTTGGCACGAGACTTGCTGTTCACAGGGGAGCCGCTAGCAGAAAGCGGCGTCGAGGAAACCCATGGGCCAGGCTGCCTGCCAAGGCCCCACGGAGGAACAGATGATCGCCCTCAGCGAGACGCCCAAGGCAGAAGCTCCGCGCAAGCGCCCCTTCTATGCAAACCTCTATTTCCAGGTCCTTGTCGCGATCGCGCTGGGGATTTTGCTCGGTCATTTCTATCCCGATATCGGCAAGTCCCTGAAGCCGCTGGGCGACGCCTTCATCAAGCTGGTGAAGATGGTGATCACCCCGGTGATCGCGCTGACCGTGATCACCGGCATTGCCGGCATGAGCGATCTCAAGAAGCTCGGCCGTGTCGTAGGCAAGGCCTTCATCTACTTCCTGACCTTCTCCACACTGGCCCTGATCATTGGGCTTCTGGTCGGCAATGTCGTGCAGCCGGGCGCAGGACTGAACATCAATCCGGCCACGCTGGATCCCAAGGCAGTGGCCGATTATGCCGCCAAGGCGCATGACCAGACCATCACCGGCTTCCTGATGAACATCATCCCCAACAACCCGATCAGCGCGCTTGCGGGCGGGGACGTGTTGCAGGTGCTGTTCTTCTCGGTGGTGTTCGGTATCGCGCTGGCCCAGATCGGCAGCGCGGCCGAACCGCTGATGATCGTGCTGAACTCGATCTCGCGCGGCATGTTCCGGCTGGTCGCCATCCTGATGAAGGCCGCCCCCATCGGCGCCTTCGGTGCCATGGCCTTCACCATCGGCGCTTATGGCATCGGCTCGGTGGCCAATCTCCTGATGCTGATCGGCACCTTCTACCTGACCTCGCTGCTTTTCGTGCTGGTCGTGTTAGGGGCGGTCGCCTGGTATAACGGCTTCTCGATCCTTGCCTTGATCCGCTATATCAAGGAAGAGCTCTTGCTGGTGCTCGGCACTTCTTCTTCCGAGGCGGCGCTTCCCAGCCTGATGGACAAGATGGAGCGGGCCGGCTGCCGCAAGTCGGTGGTGGGCATCGTCATTCCGACCGGCTATTCCTTCAACCTCGACGGCACCAACATCTACATGACCCTGGCGGCGCTGTTCATCGCGCAGGCCACCGGCATCCAGCTGAGCTGGGGTGACCAGATCCTGCTGCTCCTCGTCGCCATGCTGAGCTCGAAGGGCGCAGCCGGCATCACCGGAGCCGGCTTCATCACCCTGGCGGCGACGCTGGCCGTGGTGCCCGCCGTTCCGGTTGCCGGCATGGCGCTCATTCTCGGCATCGATCGCTTCATGTCCGAATGCCGCGCCCTCACCAATCTGGTCGGCAATGCCGTCGCCACCATCGTGGTAGCTCGCTGGGAGGGCGAACTCGACAAGGCCCAGCTCGCAGCGGCGCTGAGCGGCGACGACGCGCCGCAAACGGTCGCTGCGGCGGCCTGAAGTCCAACGACAGGTAACACCGGAGAGGGGCGGGCCAACGGTCCGCCCCTTCTTCTATGGTGACGCGAGTGCGCGAGTTTCCCGCCAGCGCTGTCGTCAGACCTGCAGCTCAAGGTCGGCAGTGACGGGCATGGCATCGCTGCGGTCCGGGGTTGCCTCATAGCCGCGGACACGCAGGCTGCCCTGGCGGGCGTCGGCCTCGACGGCAAGCCGGGTGATGGCATTGCGCAAGGGGGGCTCCACCCAGGCGAAGGGCGCCATGGCCCGGCCGGCATGGGAGGCGATCGCCAACCGGCGGCTGGGACTGTCGCTTTCGCACAGCATCCCATTGTTCCAGCTCGGCGCATTGGCCCAGTCATTGGCGGCGGCGACCGGGCCGGGCTGCGTGACGAAAGCCTCAGGCCTGCGCTCGATCACGCAGGTCTCGGCAGGCGAGAGGCCCGTCAGCGTGAAGATCGTCTCGGCGGCGATCGGTATACGTTCCATCAGGTCCCGCGCGGTGGCGAAATCGGGAGCCTCCTCGAAGACGCGGCGAAGCAGGTGCATGGCGGGCATCAGCCCGCGCCGCAAGCCGGACAGATCCGGCACGATCGCACCGCTGGCGCTGGCCGCGCCGGCTGGTGCCGGACCCTTGTTGATCGTGGCGGCAAAGCGGCCGGGCGCCAGAGCCGTCAGCACCCCCACCGCACCAGGCCAGGTCACGTTGAGGAATTCTCCTGCAGGGCCGCGCTGGCGGACCACCTCGACGAAGCGGCCGAGACCGTCGAAATCCCAATCGAGCGTCCGCAGCAGCCGGGCACCGCGTCCGTCCGGAGCGGCCGCCGCCAGGGTTGTACAGCCCCACTCATAGGCTGCGTTGATCAGGAAGGCGCCAGGCATCGGCAGGAGCGCGGCGATCGCCTCGATCTCGCCGACATAGGGGGAGGGGCTGGCGAGCAGCCAGGCATGCGCGCCGGCGTCGAGTTCGGCCACCTTGCCATGGGCCTCCGCCGGCATCGAGATCAGGCAGGAGCGCAGCAGCGCCCGCACCGTATCCAGGCGGGCCTGGGCGTGCAGGGCCAGGCCGCTGTCGCGTGCATCGAAGATGGGAATGGGCGGCAACAGGGCTGCAGGGCCTTTCTGCAGGCCGACGCGAGGAAAAGGGATGACGCTCATTGCCGAGCTCCCGCCTGAAGAAGTTCTCGGGAATTATCTAAGCTTTGCGATGTATTGTCATCCAACAAGATGATGATGGAGACGTTTGTGTTTCACTCCTCTTTCATCGAGCCGTCGGAGTGCCCCCGACCCGCGTGGTCGCGAGCAAACGAGCTTTGGGATGGTTTTTCACTCGGTAAAGCATGTTTCTCGCCCCAAGTTGACGTAAAAACCGAGTGTTACAGGAACGCAACAACCCCGCTGAATTGAGACACAGGTGTGACGGAAACACGATGAAACGGCGACCCCGGCCGTTACGAAGCGTCGAATATTCTGGTACGAAGAATCATGAGTTCGAATGAACCGTCCGCAAGCAACACTTACTTGCTTGTGGTCAGACAAAAGCAATAGGCAGCTGAGATTACTCAGCCGGACCTGCCGTAGCGGCGGGTCATGATATGGGGGAACGAATGGCAAGAAACACCCAACTCGCATTCCTGCTGATGGCCGGCGTTTCGCTGGTTGCGAGCCAAGCCTATGCCGGCTCTTTCGCGCTGCGCGAGCAGAGCACAATTGGTCTTGGCCAGGGCTTTGCCGGTGTTGCGGCCGGATCGGGTGGCCTCAGCTCCATGTATTGGAACCCGGCGACGATGACCGCCATTCCTGGCTGGCAGTCCCAGTGGTCTGTGAGCGGCATCTTCCCGCAGGCTGAAATCACGCCGACTTTCGTCGGTTTGCCGGCGCCTTTGTGGCAGGGGACCAGCACCGGCGACATCGCGCAGGACGGCATCCTGGCGGCGGGCTATACGTCTTATCAGGTCAATGACAGGCTCTGGATCGGCCTTGCCACCAACACGCCCTTCGGCTTGGTCACCAAGAATCCCTTCAATTCGCCGGGACAGGTCTATGCCCGCACCTCGAGGGTGATCTCCTTCGATGTTAATCCGACCATCGCCTACAAGGTGACGGATTGGCTCTCGGTCGGCCTCGGCTTTCAGGCCATGTATTTCAAGACCCGCCTGACACAGGCTGCTCCGTTCCCAGGACTTCCGCCGGGCAGCGCAACTCTTCCTGGCGCGCCGACCGCCTCAATCGAGGGCGATAGTTGGGGCTATGGTCTGACTGCCGGTCTCACGATCACGCCGGTCGACGGCACCCAGATTGGCATCGGTTACCGTTCGGCTGTTAAACAGGATCTTGAGGGGACCCTTAGAAATCCGGGCGCTGCGTTGCCGATTTTGCGCCAGATGCGCGTCAAGGCCGATCTGACTTTGCCCGATCAGCTCACCATCGGTATCACACAAAGGGTGACGCCCGAACTCACGCTCTCCGCTGGTTTCGAATGGACGAATTGGAGCCGCTTCGGCGTGATTCCCGTCGTTGCGACGTAGGAGCCGCGGCCGGCCGCGAGGTCACGACCCTGCCATTCAAGTATGATGATGGCTACTATGCCTCGATCGGCGGAGAGTATGCCTGGAGCCCGGAGCTGACACTGCGGGCTGGTCTCGGCTATGAATGGTCGCCGATTTCCGACACCAATCGCGACCTGCGCCTGCCTGACAGCGATCGCATTCATGCCTCGATCGGCTTGGGCTACAAGTTCAACAACAAGCTTTCGGTCGATCTTGCCTATTCGCACCTGTTTGCTTTGAATGGCGATATCAAGCTCGATTCTCGCAATCCCCATTATTCAGGATTGCCCTATTTCGGCAAAGTCGATGCTTCGGTCGACATCGTCTCGGCGGGCCTGACCTATCGCTGGGATGATCCGGGCGAACCCAACCAGCCTGGTATCTTCAAGTAAGACGCTGAATTTCCAATAAAAAAGCCTTCGCGCAGGTTCATGCCGGCGCGAAGGCTTTTTCATGTTGTGCTGTCCAGCCTTGCGACACCTGGCACCCTTCCTCCCGTCGAGCGGGGAAGGGCGCCGGTCATGCCGTCAGGGCTGGCGGACGGCTCAGGCGCTCCAGGCAACCGTGGTCTGGCGCTGGTCGCCGAGCTTCTCGATGCCGAGCGTCATCACATTGCCGGGCTTGAGATAGCGCGGCGGCTTCATGCCCATGCCGACGCCGGGAGGCGTACCGGTGGTGATGACGTCGCCCGGTTCCAGGATCAGGAACTGCGAGATGTAGTGCACGATGTGGGCGACACCGAAGATCATGGTCTTGGTCGAGCCGGTCTGCACGCGCTCGCCGTCGACATCGAGCCACATGGAAAGGTTCTGGACGTCGCCGACTTCGTCGGGGGTAACCAGCCAGGGGCCGAGCGGACCGAAGGTCGGGCAGCCCTTGCCCTTCATCCACTGGCCGGAGCGCTCGATCTGGTAGGCGCGCTCGGAGACGTCGTTGCAGACGGCATAGCCGGCGACGTAGGAGAGGGCGTCCTTCTCCTCGACATAGGAAGCGCGGCTGCCGATGACGATGGCCAGCTCCACTTCCCAATCCGTCTTCTCCGAACCGCGCGGAATGACGACGTCGTCATTGGGGCCGACCACGCAGGACGGTGCCTTGTTGAACAGCACCGGTTCCTGGGGGATCGGCATGTTGCTCTCGGCGGCGTGGTCGGCATAATTGAGGCCGACCGCGATGAAGTTGCCGGGCTGGGCGACGCAGGAGCCCAGGCGCGGATTGCCGGTCACTTCCGGCAGCGAGGCTGGCGCGAGGGCGGCGATCCGGGCCAAAGACTGCGGCGAGAGGGCGTCGCCCTTCCAATCGGCGACATGGGCCGACAAGTCCCTGATCTTGCCATCCGCATCGATCAAACCGGGCTTTTCAGAGCCCGGCACGCCAAACCGTACCAGCTTCATTGTGGGGTCCTTTAGACGAAAGTTGCAGCCCTTCGGCTGTCGTTGAAATTATCGATCCTGAAAGCCGGTCCTCGCGAGGCAAATGCCATCAGCCGGCCGGTGCGGACCATGCCCGATCGGGGGGGCGGTCGCAAGCACTGTGTGGGATGCCACACCAATATTTGTCAGATGAATGGTTGGAATCATGTCGAGAAGAGGGAAGACACCCCTCAATCTGCGGGCAAAATGTGGTGGAAGCGCGCTTTGCGCAAAAAGAACGGATAGTCCTTCGCGGGTTTCGCGAAGGTTGCGCCCAAGCCTGTCGTCCCCAAGCCCCGCACATGACAAAGCCCGCACAGCCGGGCTGTGCGGGCCTCGTGATCGGTTTGGAAACATTGGTGGCCTGAGCAAGGTGCGACCCGCTCGGTCTACATCGCTCCCGCCCAAACGCACCTTGCTCTCGGGATCAGGCGGAGTGTCCCTCGCCACCATTGCGAGCGGCATTGCGCTCGGCCATGAAGCGATCGAACTCTTCCTTGTCGCGGGCACGACGCAGATTGGTGACGAATTCGGCGAAGGCGCGGCCTTCTTCCTCGAGGCGCCGGCGTTCCTCTTCCAGGCGGCGCAGCGTCTCGCGGCGATAGTCGTCGAAAGCGGCATTGCCGGTGGCCGACCAGCCATGGCCGGCATAGCTGCGCTGATCACGCGAGAAGCCGGCGAATTCCGCCTTGGCCCGCTCGAAGCCTTCACGCACCTTTTCCCGGGGAAAGCGGTCGCCCCAGATGAAATAGGCCAGCGCCGCCAGGCCAAGCGGCCACCAGATCAGAAAGCCGGCGATGACCGCCACGACATGAAGCGGATGCCAGCGGCCACGCGTAGAACAAGAGGTCATTATCCTCTCCCATGTTGCAACCCAGCACCCGAGCAATTGGGGGTGGCTGGGGGCAGCTTCAAGGGTACAAGCCGAAGTTGTGTCCGATTTAATCTTGCCGCTCGCCGCAGCGGCAACACGCCGTCACATGAAGCGCACCGCAATTTCATCGGCGACGCTGGCCTGCCGTAAAGTTGCCGCGATCGAAAGTTTTGTGGGTGCGCGTGCTGGGTCGGGCGCAATCCTTGAGGTGTGGAATGAGTGGCGCTTGCACCGACGGCGTCGACACCGGCTTTATGACTTTGGGGGTGGCAAAGGTCGCTTTCCTCGGCGTGGTCCAGGGGATCACCGAGTTGATGCCGATCTCCTCCACGGCCCATATGCGATTGGTGCCGGCCCTGCTCGGCTGGCAGGACCCCGGCTCGGCCTTCTCCGCGGCTATGCAGCTTGCGGCCCTGTGCGCGGTGGTCTGCTATTTCTGGACGGATATCCGCTCGATCACCCTTGGGTCGCTGGCGGCCGTACGCACGGGGGATTGGATGTCCCCGAAATTTCGCCTGGCGGTCGGCGTGGTGCTGGGTACGGTGCCGATCGTGCTGGCCGGCCTGCTGCTCGCGCCAACGCTCAATCGTTGCCACAGTCCCCTGCGGGCCCTGCCTGTGATCGGCCTTGCCTGCCTTGTCATGGGCGGCCTGCTCGCTGCTGCCGAACTCCTGGCTCGCCATCGGCGCCGGGTCGAGGACATGCGATTGCGCGATGCCCTGATCGTCGGGCTCGCTCAGGTGGGCGCCCTGATCCCCGGCGTGTCGCGGTCCGGCTCGACCCTGACGGCGTCGCTGTTCTGCGGTTTCTCGCGCGAGGAGGCGGCACGCTTTTCCTTCCTTCTGGGCATTCCCGCGATTGCCCTGGCCGGCCTGCACGAAATCGCCACGCTTCTGCGTGCCCATCTCTCCGTTGAAGGCTGGCTGATCCTCCTGGTGGGCCTGGTGGTCGGGGCGATTTCCTCTTTTGCCGCCCTTTGGGGACTGATGCGCATCCTCGAGCGCTTTTCGACCTGGCCCTTCATCATCTACCGCATTGTGCTTGGTGCCATCGTGCTCTGGGTTGCCTATCACTAGAGCGAAAGGCCCTCATGAGTGAATGCCTGTTTGCTGGAAGTCTTTGTTTCGGCGTGTCTTTGCAAATCGAGCTGTTTTCGTCTCGGCTCAAGACGCCATCAGAGAAAAAGCGGGCGAATGGGCAGCGATCCCCCTCGGACATGTCGCCTGTCATAAAACCATGAACTGAATCGTGTTTGTGACAATCAGGATGCGTCGTCGATTTCGCTGATGTCTGCAGCAAAGCGCATCAAAGCAAGCGCCGCGTTCTCATGCTTCGTTTCGACGACAGGTTTTTTGGGCCAGGCGAGGATGGTGCCATGAACAGCGACAGCGAAGGCACGCGCTACCGAGCGCTCTTTATCTCGGATGTGCATCTGGGGACGCGTGGCTGCCAGGCCGGCATGCTGCTGGACTTCCTGCGCGCCTATGACGCCGAGACGATCTACCTCGTCGGCGACATCGTCGATGCCTGGCAGTTGAAAAGCGGCTGGTACTGGCCGCAGGCCCACAACGACGTGGTGCAGAAGCTGCTGCGCAAGGCCCGCAAGGGCGCGCGCATGGTCTATATTCCGGGCAATCACGACGAGTTCCTGCGCGATTTCCCCGGACATCACTTCGGGGGCATCGAGGTCATCGAGCAGACCGTGCATGTCGCAGCGGATGGCAAGCGCTACCTGGTAATGCATGGCGATGCCTTCGACGTGGTGGTGCGCCACGCCAAGTGGCTGGCCCTGCTCGGCGACTGGGCCTATGTCACGGCCCTGGGTGTGAATACCTGGCTGAACGCCATTCGCCGGCGCCTCGGCATGTCCTACTGGTCGCTGTCCGCCTGGGCCAAGCTCAAGGTGAAGAACGCCGTCAGCTTCATCGGCCATTTCGAGGAAACCCTGGCCAAGGAAGCCAAGCGTTTGAATTGCGACGGGGTCATCTGCGGCCACATCCACCACGCCACGCTGCGCGACCTCGATGGCGTCACCTACATCAATTCCGGCGACTGGGTCGAAAGCTGCACCGCGATCGTCGAGCATTTCGACGGCCGTTTCGAACTGGTGCGCTGGAGCGAACTGGTCCGGCAGGCCGACAAGCCTCCGGCCCTCCAGGACGAGACGCTGGTTCCTCAGCGCGCCGCCTGAGCCGGTCCCATGAAGATCCTGATCGCCACCGATGCCTGGCGCCCGCAGGTGAACGGCGTCGTCCGGTCCCTGGAGCAGACGGCTGCGGCTGCATCGCGACAGGGCGTCGAAATCGACTTCCTGGCGCCGGATCGCTTCTGGTCGGTGCCGATGCCATCCTATCCGGAAATCCGCCTTGCCATGCCGCCGCTCGGTGCTATCGAGCGGCATATCGAGGCCGAGAAGCCGGATTATGTCCATATCGCCACCGAAGGGCCGATCGGCCTGCTGACCCGCCGGGCCTGCTTGAAGAAGGGACGCCCTTTCACCACCAGCTATCACACGCGCTTTCCCGAATATCTCGCCGCGCGCGTTCCGGTACCGCTCGACTGGAGCTATCGCTGGATCCGGCGTTTCCACAATGCCGGGGCAGGGACGATGGTCTCTACGCCGGCCCTCGAGCGTGAACTGGCGGCCCGCGGCTTCAAGCGGCTGATGCGCTGGTCTCGCGGGGTCGATGCCGAACTGTACCAGCCAAGACCGGTGCGCATCTTCGACCTGCCGGGACCGATCTTCCTCTATGTCGGCCGGGTTGCGGTCGAGAAGAACATCGAGGCCTTCCTCGATCTCGACCTGCCCGGCTCGAAAGTGGTGGTTGGCGGTGGGCCGGCCCTGGAGATGCTGCGCTTGCGCTATCCGGCCGTCCATTTTGCCGGCATGCTGGAGGGAGAGGACCTGGCGAGGGCCTATGCCTCGGCGGATGTCTTCGTCTTCCCGAGCCTGACCGATACATTCGGCATCGTCCTGCTCGAAGCGATGGCCAGCGGCCTGCCGGTGGCAGCCTTTCCGGTGACGGGGCCGATCGACGTGATCAGCTCCGGCAGGACCGGCATCCTCGACAACGACCTTGCCGTCGCGGCGCGCGCCTGCCTCGACCTCAAACCCGCGGACGCCCGGGCGGAGGCCTTGAAATATTCCTGGGACGCCTGCGCCCACCAGTTCGTCGCCAATGTGGTGGATGCCTGCAGCCGGGCAAAGACCACGCCTGCGCCAGCCAGTGCGGTCAAGCAGGGCCGTGCCAGCCTGCCGGTTTGACTATCAAGGTTGGAGCCCGGCGCGCGGCCTATGACCAGGCGATGTCCGGACTCACATCCGCGACAGCAGCAGGCGGATACCGGCCAGGCCGAAGAACAATGCCAGCGTGGCTTCGATCCAGCGCCGCGCCTTCTGATAGAGGCGAACCATGGGGCGGGCGGAAAAGACCAGGGCGTAACCGCCGAAGGTCGTCAGTCCGATCATGGCGCAGCCGACGATGATGGCCAGGGCCGTATAGCCGGGAGCGTCCGATTTCAGGCCGAGCGACATGATGGCGATCCAGGCCAGGATCGACTTCGGATTGGTCAGATGCAGCATCAGGCCACGCCAGTAGAGCCGGCGGTAGTCGATCGGACCCCGTTCTTGCCTGGTTTCGTCCTGGCCGGCCTTGAAGGCCGAACGCGCCGATTTGACGGCCAGATAGAGGAGATAGAGCCCACCGCCGATCTTGATGGCGGTGATGGCGTTGGCATAGGCAGCCAGCAAGGTGGAAACCCCGGTGGCCGCCAGCATTGCCCAGATCATCGAGCCCGTCATGATGCCGGAAGCCAGTACCAGCGCCGGCAGGCGCCCCTGTCCCATGGCCACGCCCATGATGGCCATGTTGCTCGGGCCGGGGCTGGCGACGGCGACGGTGTAGAGCGCATAGACCGCCAGCAAGGCATGGAACTGATGGAGCAGGGCGTCACCCATCGCAAACGTCTCACTGCAAGCCGGGCGTCGGCATGTTGGCTGAGGATTGACGGACAATAGCGGCGCCTAGCTTCAGCGCAAGCCCGGCTTCGGCATGGCAGCCATCCTGCCGACACAACGAAAAAAGGCCCCGGGATTTCGGGGCCTTTTCCATGCTCAACCAGGCAGTTGAGAAAGGTCGTTTCCAGCCGGGCTCAGGTGAGCTTGCCGGCTGCGTGCGCCAGGATCGTATAGACCTTGCCGGAATCGGCGGTGAGATAGGTCCGGGCCATGTTGCCGCTGCGATCCTCGCGGTCCACTTCGGTGATGAGCTGTTCGAACTCCTGGACGTAGCGGTCCACCGTCGCCTGGAAGTCCGCGTCGCGCCGATAGCGCCGGCGGATTTCCTCGAAGGCCTGCTGGCCCTGCAGCGTGTAGAGCCGGCGCGAGAAGGCGTTGCGCTCGCCACGACGGTAACGGTCCCAAACCTCGGCGACGGCGTCATGCTCGACCATCTTGGCGATGTCGACCGACAAAGTATCGAGGGAGGAGGCCATCACGGCGGGCGTGTTGGCCTGGGGAGCCGGTTCGGGCTCTTCGCGCGAGGCGCGGGCCAGCACTTCCGAGAGCCAGCCGGTACCGCGACGTTCCCCTCGCGAGGCGGGTGCTGCCACAGCGGTGCTGCGGGCCGGAGCGGCGGGCTTCAGTTCGGGCACCGGAGGCAGCGTGCCGGCGCGCGGCATTTCCGCCCGGCGGGCAGGGGCGTCGGCCGTCACGTCGGCGCGCTCGCGCAGCCGGAGCGGGGCAGGGATCGGCCGGTCGGTCGGCTCGGCGATATCGAGCGAGCGGCTGGAGCGGCTGACGATATCGGCGAGGTCGTTGAGGGCCTGGATCTGCTCGGCCACGACACGGCGCATGGTCGCGGTGGAGTCCGAGGTTTCCTTCGGGATCTCCAGGAGGCCGCGCTTGAGCTCGGAGCGGGTGGCTTCCAGCTCCTGCTTCACGGTCTGGGTCATGCCGCGCATCTCTTGGGCCACTTCGGCGAAACGCTCGGTGGCGCTGCCGAACAGGCCGGAGATTTCCTGCACTGCCTGCTCATAGGTCGATTTGAGGGCCGTGGAGGTGCGGTCGCGCTCCTTGCCGGTGGTGGCGCGGATGAGCTCGAACTGGTCGGCGATGGCCTGGGCCGTGGTGTTGGCGTTGTCGGCGAGCAGGCCGCTGGTCTGGCGCGCCTTGCTTTCGGCATTGGCGAGCTTTTCCTCGATCACCTCGGCGAAGGACTTCATCATCGCTTCCATCGCCTCGACCTTGCCGCCAACGGTGGAGACCAGGGCCTCCAGGGTGGCGCGGCGTTCATCGAGGGCATGGTCGACACGGGCCTGCGTATCGCTGAGGACCGCGGCGGCGCTGCTGAGGTGGCCGCTCTGCTCCTCCAGGCGATTGGCCATGGTGCCGACATCGCTGATGACGTGGGCAGCAAGGTCGCGCAACGTCGAGACCTGGTCGCCGACGCGATCGGTCGCGCCGCTGGTCTGGTCCGCCAGGCTCAGCATGGTCGACTGGAAGTCGCGCAGGCGGCCGGCCAGGCCACCCTCGATGGCATCGAGGGCCTTGGTGGAGTTGTCGAGCGATTCCTGCAGGGCGGTGTTGGTGCCGGCAACCCGATCCAGCAGCGCGGTGATTTCCTCGCGCAGGCGAGCCTGCAGCGAACCGAGATCGCCGATCGCCTGGCTGGCCTTGGTCTCGATGGACGAGGAGAGGGCCTGCGACGAAGCCTCCAGCGCCTGGCTGAGTTCGAAACGCTTGGTCGAGAGAGCCTCGACCAGGTTGCCACCCTTCTGGCCGATCAACTCGGCGAGCTGGCCGGCGCGCTCGTCGAGCGCCTTGGCCACCGTCTCGGCGATGTCGCCGAGCTCGCTCGACATGCTGGTGCTGCGGGTCGACAGGGCGTCGACCAGGAACCGGCTGCGTTCGTCGAGAGTCTTGGCCATCGCCTCGGCGATATCGCCGAGTTCGCCGGACATGCTGGTGCTGCGCGTGGACAGCGTCTCCGCCAGGAACTGGCCGCGCTCGTCGAGAATCCGGGCGATCTCGCCGGAGCGGGCGCCCAGGAGGCTGGCGAGGGCGCTGGTCTTGTCGCGCAACTGCGTGCTGACATCGCCCGAGATCTGGTTCAGCGTGTCGATCAACTGCTGACCGCGTTCGCTGAGCAGGCCGGCCATGGCGTTGGCGCGGGTGTCGAGCAGGGCATTGATCTCCTCTGCACGCTCGCCGAGCTTGACGCTGACGTCGCCGGACAGGCGGCTCAGGGTGGCATCGACCGAAGCGACGCTCTGCAGGAGGTCGACCGAGACGTTCTGCACCTTCTCGCTGAGGGTGTCGGCAATATGCAGGCCGCGCGAGTCGAGCGAGTCCGAAAGATCGGCAAGGCGGCCGAGAACGTCCTGCTCGAAGCGGGTGATCCGCGAGTCGAGCGTGTGCGCGATGTCGTCGGCACGCGTGCTGAGGGCGCGATCGATTTCGCCGACCTTGCTGGACAGCGCGTCCGCAATGGCCGTGGTCTTGCTGTCGAACTGCGCTGCGATTTCGGCCGCCTTGACCGTCAGGTCGTTGCTCATCAGCGAGGAGCGGCTGTCGAGATGCGAGGTCAGGTCCTCGGCGCGGGCGCCGAGCGTTTCGGTCAGGTCGGCACCCTTGTTGCCGAGCGCCACGACGATGTCGTCGGCGCGGCGCGACAGGGTCTCGGTGAGCGCCGCGCTGCGGCCGTCGATGAGCGAGGTGATCTCGCGGGCCCGCCCGTCGAGCAGGGTGCCGATCGCCTGGGTACGCTCGTCGATGAGGGTGCTGATCTGCGTGGCGCGGCCGCCCAGCAATTCGTCGATGGCACTGCTGCGGCCATCCAGGAGGTCGCTGATCTGGGAAGCGCGGTTGTCGAGCACGCTGCCGATGGCAGCGGCGCGGCCGTCGAGCAGGTCGCTGGCCTCGCGGGCCTTGGCTTCCAGCGTGGCGCCGACTTCCTTGCCGCCTTCGCCGAGGAGCTTGGCGAGTTCGAGCGTGCGGGTCGCCAGGGTCTCGTTGAGCAAGCGGGCGCGGCTGTCCAGGCCCTGATCGATCCGGGCGAGGCGGCCCTCGATGGCCTGGGCGACGTCGCTCGCCTTGGTGGTCAGGCGGTCATCGAGATCCGACAACTGTCCGTCCAGTGCCGCCAGCTTTTCTTCCAGCGTCTGGGCAACGGAGGCCGTGTGGGTCCCGAAACGGGCATCGAAGGCTTCGAGCTTGCCGCCCAGCAGTTCGGCTGCCTGGGCGGTGTGACCCTGCACCTGGTCGGTGAGGCGGGTACCGTGCAGGCGGATTGAGCTCTCGAAGCCGAGCAGCTTCTGGGCGAGGTCGTCGCTGAGGGCCCGGGAATCGTCGCCGATGCGGGCGGCAAGGGCCTGGCCGCGGTTGCTGACGATGTCGTCGAGCTCGGAGATCTGGCGCCCCAGCGACTGGTTCACCTCGCCGATACGCTGGCTCATGCCATCCTCGAAGGCCTTGAGCTGATTGTCCAGCGTGGCGTGGATGGTGGTCGCGTTCGACTGGAACTTGGTCTCGAAGGCGTTGAGCTTATCGGCAATCGCGCCATGGATGACGTCGGTATTGGCCGCGACCTGCGCCTGCAGCGTAACCAGACGTTCGTCGAGTGCGTCCTGCAAGACGGAGGAGTTGTTGAGGAAATGCGTCTCGAAGGCGCCGAAGCGCTGGTCGAGCGAGGAGCGCACCAGAGCGGTGTTGCTGGCGAAGCGCATCTCGAAGGCGGCCAGGCTGTCGTCGAGCGCGGCCTGGGTGTTCTGCACATCTCCGTTGAAGCGGCTCTGGAAATCGCCGAGACGGGCGGCGAGATCGGCCTGGTTGGCTTGCAGCGTGTCGCTGAAGCTGGCCTGGAAGTCGCTGATGCGGTTCTCGAAATTCGAGGCGGCCGTCGAGGCCATCAGCTGGAAGCGGCGCTCGAAATCATTGAGGCGGGTATCGAGCAGGGTATGGGCGTCATTGGCGCTGCCGGCGAAATACTGCTCGAACTGGTTGAGGCGCGTGTCGATCCGGCCATGCGCATCCTCGGCACTGGCACCGAAGCGCTGTTCAAATTCGCCCAGGCGCTGGTCGAGAGCCGATTGAGCGCCGTTGGCACTGGAGCCGAAGCGCAGTTCGAACTCGCCCAGGCGCTTGTCGACCGAGGCCTGAACCTGGTCCGCGCTGGCGCCGAAGCGTTGCTCGAAATCGCTGATGCGCTGCTCGATCGCGGCCTGGGCCTGATCGGCGCTGGCGCCGAAGCGTTGTTCGAAACCACCCAGCTCGCGGCTGAGCGTGGTCTGGATGTCGCGGGCGTTGGAACCGAAACGCTTCTCGAACTCGCCCAGATGCTGGTTGAGCGTGGTCTCGATCCCCTGAGCACCGGAGCCGAAGCGCTGTTCGAACTCGCTCATGCGCTGGGCGAGGGCGGTCTGGATGTCGCCCGCTCCCGACATGAAGCGCTGTTCGAATTCGCTCATGCGGTCGGCGAGGGCAGTCTGGATGCCGCCCGCTCCCGACATGAAGCGGTGCTCGAACTCGCCGAGGCGCTGCGAAAGGGCGGTCTGGATGTCGCCGGCGCCCGACATGAAGCGCTGCTCGAAGTCACCCAGACGCTGGCTGAGGGCGGCGTGGATGTCATCGGCACCCGCACCGAAGCGCTGTTCGAAGTCGCCCAGACGCTGATTGAGCGTGGTGTGAATATCCTCAGCACCGGCGCTGAAGCGCTGCTCGAACTCGCCGAGGCGCTGGCTGAGCGAGGCATGGATGCTGTCGGCGCCCGAGCCGAAGCGCTTCTCGAAGTCGCCCAGACGCTGATTGAGCGTGGTGTGGATAGTCTCGGCGCCGGCGCCGAAACGCTCTTCGAATTCGCCGAGGCGCTGGCTGAGCGAAGCATGGATGCTGTCGGCGCCCGAGCCGAAGCGCTTCTCGAAGTCGCCGAGGCGCTGGCTGAGCGAGGCGTGGATATCCTCGGCATTGGTGCCGAAGCGCTGCTCGAAGTCACCGAGGCGCTGGCTGAGAGCACCATGCGCCTGCTCGGCATTGGCGTTGAAACGCTGCTCGAAGCCCTTGAGCGTATCGTCGAGGCCCGAACGGTTGTTCTGGATATTGGTGGCGAAGCGCACCTCGAATTCGCCCAGGCGCCGGTCGAGATCGGCATGGGCGAGGGTGGAGAGCGACTTGAAGCGATGCTCGAATTCGGACATGCGGGTGTCGAGCCCGGCATGGATGGTGCCGGCGCTTTCGGCAAAGCGCGTATCGAAGCCCTTGAGCGTGTCGTCCAGGGCCGAATGCACTTTCTGGGCATGGTCGAGGCTGCGGGATTCCAGGCCCGACAGGCGCTCGTCGAGACGCGTATGCAGATTGTCCGCGATCTCCTGGCTGCGCTTCTCGTGGCTGTCCAGCCGTTCGGCGAGGGCCTTGCCGAAGGCATTGGTCTGGGTTTCGACGGTGTTCTCGAGCCGCGACACGCCGAAATTGATCTGCGAGACGGCGGCAGCGCTGCGCTCGCCGATGACGCGGGTCAGCGTGTCGCCACCAATGGCGAGAATGCCGGAAGCGTCGCGGGCGGCCGTGTTGATACGGGCTGAAAGCTGTGTGCCTTCCTCTTCCAGCACGGCCTGCAGGCGCTGTGCCGATGCCGTGACAGCAGACTCGGCTTCGGTGCTGCGCTTTTCGATGTTGGCCACGATGGTCTGGCCGGTCGCTGCCAGCCTGCGATCGATGTCGCCGCCGCCGACCACGATGGATTCGTGAATGCGCTCGCCGGTCTGGGTGAGGCGATCGGCAAGGTCGCCGCCGCGGGTGGTGATGATCTCTGCGATCTGGGTGGCCGTGCTCTCGAGCTTGCCGGCGACGTCCATGCCGCGGTTCTGCAAGTCGCCGAGAATGGCATCGCCCGTCGAGCGCAGCGTGCTGTTAACGTCGGCCACGGAGCCGATGATCTGCTCGACCATCTTGGCGCCGGTATCGCGAATGGAGCTGACCACCACGTCGGTGCCCTCGGCGAAGGCATTGGTCAGGCCCGAACCGGTGCGCACCAGCGTGTCGTTGACCGCGGTGCCGCGTTCGACGATGTCGTCGACGATGCGCTGGCTGCTGGTGGTCAGGGTCTCGTTGAGCTCGAGGGCGCGCGAGGACAGCGTGTTGCTGATCTCGTTGGCGCGGGTCGCGAAGTTCTCGTTGACCTGGTTGGAGGTCGAGGTCAGGTGTTCGGTGATCTCGGAGACGCGACGGTTGAGCTGCTCGGTCACCTGCTCGGACGAGCTCGACAGCGATTTGTTGACGTCTTGGGCCGTCGTCGTCATGCGGTCGATCAGCGAATTGCCACGATCGGCCATGGCGCCGACCATGTGGTCGCCGACCTTGGCGAGTTCCGATGTGAGCTGGCTGCCGCGCTCGCCGAAGGAGCGCATCACCTGCAGGCCGGCTTCGGAGACTTCCGAGGAAATGCGGCCGGCGACGGAGCCGAGCGCCAGGGTCAGGTCGTCATGAGCGACCACGATGGCCGAGCGTACGCGGTCGGCATTGCCGACGATGGCTTCGCGCTGGGTCGAAAGATCGTCCACCAACGAGCGGATGCGCTGCTCGCTCTCCGTATAGGAGCGCTCGAGCATCGAAACCTCGTTATGCACCATGATCTCGAGTTCGCTGGCGCGGGCGAGGGCGCGGTCGATGCCGTCGCCCATGGCGGCGACTTCCCGGCGGATGGCCTGGCCGACGGAGGTGACAGCCTCGGCCGCGGCTCCTTCAGGCTCCGCCAGACGCAGGGCGACCTGCGTCATCGAACGGGTGACGAAGCGCATTTCCTGAGAGCGCCAGATCAGGCCGGCCACGGCAAAGAAGAAGAAGGGCGGCAGCACCACGGCGAGAATGCCGAGCGCCAGGCCCGGATTGGCCTGGTAGGTCGAAGCCTGGAACAGGTTGGCGAGGTTGAGGTTGCCGAGGATGCTGAGAAGCAGGGCGCCGCCGGCGAGCCAGACGACGGAAAGGGCGAGGGCGGTCCAATAGGGCGTGCGCGAGGGGCGGCGCTGGAGGGCCTGCAGCAATTGGCCAACGCTGGCGCGATCGTCATTGGCGGGCGAGCGGGGTTCACGGGCGAGCGGGCGGTCGGCAGCAGGCTTGTCTTCGACGCGAGGTGCGGCGGCCGGTGGTTCCTGTGGCTCGGGTTCCACTTCGAAGTTGAAGCCCTCGTCGGCCTTGGGCAGCTGCGCGGGCTCCTTGTCAGGCGTCTGTGAAGCAGCCGTGCTCAGATTGAGTGCTTCCTCGATCGCAGACAGGGCGGCATCCGCCGGATCCTGCATCTTCGACTTGTTCGCCATAATCTGCCTCACGCTACTCAATTCAACGCCGCCCGCCTGGGATCCGGACGACCCCAGGCTGAAATCGCTGCACCTGTTTCGGCCCCCATCCCAGGCGAAATGGGGTTCGCATCGGTCCGCCTATGCGAAGGACAATGCTGCCAGCTTGAAATCCTATCCTGCACGGCTGGGAATGGAAACCGCTTCGGCACGCTTTCCAGCAGCATCGTTAACGACTTTTTTACCACGTCGAAATCGCGCGAAAATGAGGCAAATTCGAGGTTTTCCCGGGATTGGGACCGCGTTGGTGAAAAGTGGAGCGTCCGGAAAGCCCGCCTCGCGTGCAATCTCGACGGGGCCGGACTGGAACCTTGCCAATGCGCTCTATATAGAACGCTTGTCAGAAAGCTGAGATGGACGATGGTCAAAATCATATTCCGAGATCACACCGGCGAAAGCCGGGAGGTGGAGGCCGAGCCGGGCTCGACGGTGATGGAGGCGGCGATCCGCAACGGCATTCCGGGTATCGTGGCCGAGTGCGGCGGCGCCTGCGCTTGTGCCACCTGCCATGTCTATGTCGACGAGGCCTTCATGCCTCTGGTCGGTGAGCCCGAGCCGATGGAGGAGGACATGCTGGACTTCGCCTTCGACGTGCGCCCGACCTCCAGGCTCTCCTGCCAGATCCGCGTTCGCGACAATCTCGACGGATTGATCGTCAACACGCCCGAAAAGCAGGCCTGATCTTCGCCATGGCCGCGCATCTTTCCGTCGCCGTGGAGCGCTGGCCGCTCGCCAACGTTTTCACCATTGCCCGCGGATCCAAGACGGAGGCCGTTGTGGTCGTCGTCGAGATCTCGCGCGATGGCCTGAGGGGACGCGGCGAATGCGTGCCTTATGCGCGCTATGGCGAGACGGTAGAAGGCGTGGTCGAGGCGATCGAGGCACGGCGTGGGGCGATCGAGGCCGGGCTGTCGCGTGCCGCTCTCCAGGACCTCGTCCCAGCCGGTGCCGCCCGCAACGCCATCGATTGCGCCCTGTGGGATCTGGAGGCCAAGCTTGCCGGCAAGCCGGCCTGGGCCATGGCGGGCCTGGCCGAACCCGGCCCGCTGACCACCGCTTATAC
Organism: Labrys sp. E2SS-1L; assembly: GCF_057073705.1. Classification (NCBI taxonomy): domain Bacteria; kingdom Pseudomonadati; phylum Pseudomonadota; class Alphaproteobacteria; order Hyphomicrobiales; family Xanthobacteraceae; genus Labrys; species Labrys sp. E2SS-1L. The sequence goes on from NZ_CP172712.1 coordinate 3,317,018, forward strand.
GATTTCACTGGGCGAGCCGGAGGCCATGGCAGAGGCAGCGGCAGCGGCCGCGCATCGGCCACTGCTCAAGATCAAGCTCGGCACGCCCGATGATGCCGCGCGCATCGCCGCCGTCCGCCGCCATGCCCCTCAGTCGCAATTGATCATCGATGCCAACGAGGGCTGGCGGGCCGACAATCTCGCGGCCAATCTGCGCGCCTGCGCGGAGGCCGGCGTCACGCTGATCGAGCAGCCGCTGCCGGCCGGGGATGATGGCGCCCTTGCGCAGGTGGAGCGGATCGTGCCGGTCTGTGCCGATGAATCCCTGCATGACCGCGCGTCGCTGCCGAGCCTCAAGGGACGCTATGACGCCATCAACATCAAACTCGACAAGGCGGGCGGCCTTACCGAAGCCATCGCGCTGGCCGGGCAGGCGCGTTCGCTGGGGCTCGACCTGATGATCGGCTGCATGGTTGGCACGTCCCTAGCCATGGCCCCGGCATTGCTGCTTGCCGGCCAGGCCGTCGTCGTCGATCTCGACGGGCCGCTGCTGCTCGCCCGCGACCGGGAACCCGGCCTGCGCTATGACGGCAGCACCGTCTATCCACCCGAAGCCGGGCTCTGGGGCTGAGCGCCACTCCTGCGCTCGATCGTACCGGCGACGACCACCAGGCCGGTGCCGATCATGGCGATCAGGGCCATGGCGAAATAGCCATGGGCTGAAAACAGACCGTAGAGTTCGCCGGACATCACGGTGCCGAGGGTGAGGCCGATGCCGATGACCGAGGCGACCACGCCCTGGCGCGCCGAGGGATTGCGCGTGAAGCGGGCGACCCATCCCATGGTGGCCAGATGCACGCAGGCAAAGGAAAAGCCGTGCAGGGCCTGGAGCCCGGCCACGGCGAAGCCATTGGCGGGAGCAAGGCCCAGCAGGATCCAGCGTGTGATGCCGACAGCTCCGCCGAACAGGATCAGGCGGTAGGGACCGAGCCGCCCGGCAATATTGCTGCCGAACAGGAAGACGCTGGTTTCCAGCACCACGCCGATGGCCCAGAGCACGCCGATCTGCAGGGAAGAAAAGCCCTGATCCTGCCAGATCAGCGTGCCGAAACTATAGAGGAAGGCGTGGGCCCCCTGCAGGCAGGCAATGCCGGCAACGAAGACGATCATCAGCTTGAGCGGGGGCGAGGTGCCTTCCGATGCCGGCCGCATGACCAGCCGCCGGCCGCGGCTGCGATCGTCCGGCAGGGACAGGCCGGCGAAAACCGTGAGTGCCGCCAGGATCGCCAGAATCGGCGGCACCGTCGTGATCGGCAGATGCTTCAGCACCAGACCGGCGGTGAGTCCTGAAACGAGCCAGGCGAGCGAGCCCCATTGCCGGATCTGGCCGTATTTATGGCCATGCAGGCTGACACCGCCCAGAACGATGGTGTCGAGCAAGGGCGTGGTTGCGGCCACGAAGGCAAAGGCGATGGCCAGATTGATGGCGACCGCGGTGAAACTCTCGGCAAAAGTGAGGCCGGCATAACCGAAGGCCGCGCAGCACACCATGAACAGAAAGGTGCGGCGTGGGCCGAGCGGACCGTCGCCGACCCAGGCGAAGGGGGCCGAAGTCACGCGCATCAGCATGGGGATGGCGAGCAGCAGGCCCATATCGCTGGCATCGAAGCCCCGCTCGACCAGCCAAAGGGGAAAGAAGGGCGTGTAGACGCCGGGGCCGGAGAGCAACAGGGCGTAGGTCACGCTGGCTGCGATCGCAGATTTGCGTGAGACGCTCCAATCCTTGAAGGAAATCAGCGACATCGGGGGAAAACAACCGCACAGGATTGGCTCCGGGCGGGCGCTTTGGATTATATGGGGTGAGAATCAGGACAACGACGATTCGTTGATTCTCTTACGCCCGCCTGTGCCAGTTGACGAGGGCCATTTCATGCAATCGCTTTCGCCCGAAACGCTGCTCAGCGAAGAGGATTACGGCGCCATCGAAGCGGCCGTGATGGAGACGGCGCGGGGGCGCTGGTTCCTGGCCGAATATGCCCGCCGAAACCGCAATGCCGACACCGAAGTGGTCTTGGCGGCGATCCGCCGTCTCGAGCGTCTCGTCCATAGTGCCGGGGCGCTGGATGCCCGTGACGAGGTCACGCGCGGTATGGCCGATATCGCGCAGGCGATCGCCGCTGCCCAATCGGCTCCGGTAACCGTGGAGGTTGCTGCCAGCGTGGCTTCGTCGCCGGGGAATGCTCCGCCCTCCCTTGTCGAGCGCCGCGTGGAAGAGCAGACGTCGGTTTTCGGAAGGAGCGATGCGGCAACCCAGACAGACAGCACCGGATCCGTTTCCGAAGCCGGATCGGATGGCGTGGATGCTGGTTCCGCCATGACTCCTGAACTGGCGGAAGATACGCCCAAGGACGAAGTTGCAGAGCCGATCGAGGCGGAAGCTTCCACGATGATGGCGTCGTCGACCGCCGAACCGGAGCAGGCTGAACCGGTTGCCGGGCACGGGGCTGAAGTCACTGGCACCGATCGGGGATGGGCAGGGCTCGAACTTGCGGCAACCGAGATCGCGTCCTTGGGTCTGCCGCCCGACCTGGCGAGCCCTGACAGCCCCGATGCCCCGTTCACCCAGCTGGCCGACGAGCAGGCTGGAGGCGAGATCGGCGCCACTGCCATCGAGCAAGACGAGGCTGTTTCCGCGACCGGCGGCGGCACGGCGGAACCCGGAGAGCTCTTTCCGATCCTGGAACTCGATGAGGAGGCGACCGAGGCGTTGCTGACGCTGGACGTGCCGCGCCAGGAACTGATCCTGCCGCCCAATCACCTCGCTACTCAGCGCTGGCACAGGGAACTGGCGGCCGGCGAGGAGACGGCTCAGCATCGCCTCGACAAATGGGCGGCAATTTCGGGCAAGGGCGATGGCGCTGCCGGTCTTTCAATACCGGAGAGCGAGCGAGACAAGGTGCTCGACATGGTGGCGGTGGTGGAGGAAGCACTCGAGCCTGCACCTCCTCCCGGGCTGGTGACCTTCATCGATGAGGAACCGATGGAGGAGGAGCACTCGATCTTTACCGCTCCCCTCAGGCTCGAGCCTGAGGCGGTGGTGGACAAGGACGTTGAGGTCGCCGTCGCACACCGGCCCGCCCCGCCGAAGGCACGCGAACTCGCGCCTCACCTGACTCTCGGCGAAATCGAGATCATGCCGTTCACCAAGAAGGCTGCGCTGTTCAGCTGAATCGAACCGGCAGGCGGCGGAGGCATGATCGCCGGGGCGGGTTGAAGGGAATCAAAGGATATCCCTTTTGTTTCAATCTATTATGATTAAATCCTAATCGAAATCATGATGCCAGGGATGCCTTGCCCGTCGTCCAGGCCACGATCTCGATCAGCACTTTACGCAGGGCTTGATCGAGGGTGGCGGAGGCCTGCTGATCGGTCAAGCCGGCGGCGGGGACACGGGCGGAAAACAGATTGGCGGCGACGATGCGCCCCGATTTCTGGCTGACCACCCGGGCGGCAACCGTGACCACGGCGACGGGCGAAGTGCCGGCATCGATCTGGAAATCACGCAGTTCCGTCACCAGCAGGGCATCGGGCGTGAACTTGTCGTCGGGTCGTCCAACCATGCCGATGCGGTGGGCATTCTCGAAGGTCTGAATCAGGCGGGCCTGCACCAGCACGGGCAGGCGGTCGGCCCATTGGGCCGCAGGCAGATAGGAAATCTGGCTGTTGGCGCTATGCACCAGGATGCGGTCGCTATTGATGGCCTGCAGCGCGGTCGGCTCTGCCACCATGATCTGGGCGCGGCTGTTGCCGCGTGCCTCGACGTCCCGGGGGGCGCTGAGGTCATAGGTGGCCGGCGGTGGCGAACCGGCCAGCGTGGAGCACCCGCCGGCCAGCAGGGTTGCCGCGAGCGCCAGGGCCTTTGCCGGACGGGCGGGCAGGGGGCGGAGGAGGGAACGCATACCGACACCACGCATATCATTTACCCTTGTAATCAGGGATATTCGATTTCGGCCCGAAGATCAGCTGTTGTGGATTGCGCTGAAGTCCGTTGAGGGTCCGCTGCAGATTCTGCAGGGTTTTCTGTCCGTCAACGGCCAATTGCCGATAATCCCGCAGACCGGCACCGGTGAACTGGTCGAGATTCTTGGCCAATGCCGCAGTACGGGCGTCGAGATTGGTGGCGAATTGGCGGATGGCTTTGGCCGCTTCGGTGATCTCGGCGAACATGCCCTGGCCGCCCTGGCCCGAGGTCATGGCGGTGATGTTCTTCATGATGCCGTCGAGCTGGTCGGCTGCGCGGTTGAGCTTCTTGGAGATATCGCCGGCATCGGCGACCACTTGGCGGACCTGGGCGCTGGAGTCGCCGAGGGTGGTCGCAAACTTGTTCACATTGGTGACGACGCCGTCGATCTTGGCCGGATCGAGCGCGGTCGCGACCCTGTTGAAACTGTCGAAGGCAGCGGCAAGCTTGGGCGTCATTGCCGACAGGTCGCCCGAAATCCTGCGGGCATCCTTGACGAAAGCCGTGATTTCTTCGGCGTTCTGGCCGAGGGCTCCGGTGAAGGCGGCGACGTTGTCGACCACCTGGTTGACCTTCCCGCTATCGACGGCAGCTGTGATGCGGTTGATGTTTTCGAGGCCCGCATCGAGCTTCGGCGCCATCGCATTGAGCTGCGCCGTCAGCGAGGAGGCATTGGTGGCGAACGCCTGCAGCGGCTCGCGGCTGTCGGCCAGGGTCTTGCTGAAGGCCGTGATATTGTCCACGGCAGCCTGCGCCTTGGCGGCGTCGAAGGCCTTGGTGAACGACGTCAGATTGTCGGAAGCCAGGGAAACGTTGCTGACGATATGATCGATCTTCTCGGGTGAAACCGCCTTGAGCAAGGCCTGCAGGTCGGATGTCATGCCGTTGAGGTTGTCGGCCACGCGCTTGATGCTCTGGGCAGCCTCGCCGGTGCTGTGCAGGAAGTCGGAGACATTGGCGGAATTGTCGGCGAGCGCCTTGGTGAAGGCTTGGACGTTCTGGATGGTCGCCGTGGCATTGCCCTCGTTCTGGGCGATCCAGCCATCCAGGCGGTTCATGGTGGAGGCCGCCTGGGTGATGGTGTCGCGCGCGCCATCGACCAGGTTCTGCAGCTCCGAGCGCTGGGCCTGGATCACGGCATATTGCTGGTCGTCCTTGGGCTTGAGGTCCTCGGTGTTCGGCTTGCCGCCATAGAGCTGGATGTTGGCGCCGCCGGTGATACCGGTGAATTCCAGTCTCGCCGAAGTGTCGACCTTCACCGGGGTCTTGTCGCGGACGCTGATGATGGCGATCACGCCCGAGGGATTGTTGGGATTGATCTCCAGCGTTTCGACCTGGCCAACCCGGATACCGTTGAAAGTGACACTCGACCCGACGGTAAGGCCCGTGACGGAACCGGCGAAATCCACCTGGAAACGCCGGACCGTCTGGCTCTCGCTGATGCGGGCGAACCAGACCACAAAGCCGAGCGCTGCGGCGACGACTGCAAGCGTGAACAGGCCGATCAGGGCATTGTGAGCGCGTGTTTCCATGGGTCAGGCACTATCCATGTTCAGCTCGATGTCCATGCTCAACTCGGTCTCCATGCTCAACCCGGTTTCCTGGCGCCGTTACTGGCGGTCGCCAAGGCGGCGCGGGCACGGGGGCCATGGAAATAGGCGCGCAGCCAGGGGTGTTCGGAAGCGAGCATGGTCTCCATCGGGCCTTGGGCCAACACGCGTCCCTCGCCGATCGCCACGATGCGATCGCAGATCGCGTGGAGACTGTCGAGGTCGTGCGTCACCATATAGACGGTCAGGCCGAGTGTCTGCCTGAGCGTGGCGATCAATTCGTCGAATTCACCGGCGCCGATCGGATCGAGGCCGGAGGTCGGTTCGTCCAGGAAAACCAGGTCCGGATCGAGGGCCAGCGCCCGCGCCAGTGCCGCGCGCTTGATCATGCCGCCGGAGAGTTCCGAGGGACGCTTGTCGGCAGCATCGGGCTTGAGGCCGACCAGCGCGATCTTCAGCATGGCGAGCTCGTCCAGCAGCTTGGGCGAGAGCTTGAGATATTCGCGCATCGGAACCTGGATGTTCTGCTTCACCGTCAGGGAGGAGAACAGGGCGCCTTGCTGGAACAGCACCCCCCAGCGCCGGGCGATGCGCTGCTGTTCGCGCGGGCGCAAATTGAGATAGTCCAGGCCGAAGACCTCGATCTGTCCGGAGTGAAGCGGCGCCAGGCCGATGATGGTGCGCATCAGTACCGATTTGCCGGTGCCCGAAGCGCCGACAACCCCGAGGATCTCGCCGCGGTAGACGTCCAGGCTGAGACCGTCGAGGATGAATCGGGGTCCGAAGTTCACGCGGACGTCGCGGGCGGAGATGATGGTTTCGCGGGATTGGTCTGGGGGCGCCATGGTCAGAAACTGATGGATGCGAAGAAGATGGCGAAGAGGCCATCGACCACGATGACGATGAACATGGATTTGACCACCGAGGCCGTGGTCTGACGCCCGAGCGATTCAGCCGATCCCTGGACCTTGAAACCTTCGATGCAGGCGGTAATGCCGATCATCAGCGCCATGACCGGCGCCTTGATCAGGCCGACCAGGAAAGTGTGCATGGTCATCGAATCGCGCAGGTTCTGCAGGAAGGTGGTGGGCGTGATGCCGCCATAGCCCCAGGCCACCAGAGCGCCGCCGAACATACCCGCCATCGCGGCCAGGAAGGTCAGCATCGGCAGGGCGATGATCAAGGCGAGGATGCGCGGGATGACCAGGACTTCCATGGGATCGATGCCCATGACATGCATGGCATCGATCTCCTCGCGCATCTTCATCGAGCCGAGTTCGGCCGTGATCGCCGAACCCGAGCGGCCGGCCACCATGATGGCCGCAAGCAGCAGGCCGACTTCCCGGAACATCAGCACGGCCAGGGTGTACACCACCAGCAGCGTGGCACCGTAATAACTCAGCTGCAGGATCATCTGCTGGGCCAGAATGGCGCCGACGAGGAAGGAGATCAGCGCGATGATCGGCACGCCGCGCAGGCCGATCAATTCGATCTGGTTCACCACTGCGGCCCAGCGAAAGCGTGTACGCGCCGTAAGCAGGCGTCCGATCGCGCGCATGGTTTCGCCGAGGAACACATTCATGTTCACGGCATCATGCACGATCCGGCGCATGGACTGGCCGAGATCGGCCAGGAGTTCGATGAGATGATGCGCTTCCGGCGGCTGTGGGGGCGACGTAATGTTCTGCGCCGCGATCTCCGCCAGCAGGATCGCCTGCGCTTCGGTAGCATTGGTGATCTCGAGCGTGGAGTTGCGCGCGCCGAAGGCCGCCCGGATATTCTCGATGACGACCCCACCGAGCGTGTCGAGCTGCGAGACGCCGGACAGGTCGAACTCCACCACCGTATTGGCCGGGGCGGCCTTGATCATGATCGCGGAGAGTTTTTCCAGATGCCGCGAATTGCGTGCGACCCAGGCGCCTGTTGGCGCCAGCCGAGCGGGACCCGTCTGGGTCAGATCGCTGTTGTCTATGTCCTGCTCGGGCTTCAAGTTGCGAAACGGGCTCTTGCGGGGGAATCACTGGAGGTCATACTAATCTTTCGGGCATGATGCGCAAAAAGCCCCGTGCCATTTTGCCAATATTTCTGTGCAGTCAATAGGATAGCGTGTGACGGCGCGACCCGGCAACCACTGCGCGCATATCTTCAGGAAGGTCGCCGCCCCCATGCAGATCGAAAAGCCCTATCTGATGTTCGTTGGCGACGTGGCCGACCAGCTTGCCGCCAAGACCGCGGCCGGTATCGTCGACTGGCGCAGGGACTGGTGCCTCGGTCAGTTGCGGCTGCCGGGGTGCAGGGCGGATCTGGGGCTGGAGGACATCGGCATTGGCGAGGGTGTTCGACGTGGCGCGCGGACGCTGGTGATCGGGGTGGTCAACGCCGGCGGCGTCCTGCCGGAGCATTGGATCAGCGTGATCGTCGAAGCGCTGGAAGCCGGGCTCGACGTCGCCTCGGGCCTGCATCGCCGGCTGGAGGAATTTCCGCAAATTGCCGAAGCCGCCCGGCGCCATGGCCGGCAGCTCCACAATGTGCGTATCCCGGGCCAGAGTTTTGCCACCGGCAAGGGCACCAAGCGCAGCGGCCTGCGTCTGCTCACTGTCGGCACCGATTGTTCGGTCGGCAAGAAATATACTGCCCTTGCCCTGGAACGGGAGATGCGGGTCCAGGGGCTCGACGCCGATTTCCGGGCCACTGGGCAAACCGGTATCCTGATTTCGGGGCGGGGCGTGGCTGTGGATGCGGTGGTGGCCGATTTCATTTCCGGCGCCGCCGAATGGATCAGCCCCGATGCCGACCCCCGTCATTGGGACGTGATCGAGGGGCAGGGCAGCCTGTTTCATCCCTCCTTCGCCGGCGTGACCCTCGGGCTGCTGCATGGCGCCCAGCCCGATGCTTTCGTCGTCTGCCATGAGCCGACCCGCACGACCATGCGTGGTGTGCCGGCCGCCTTGCCGAGCATTCGAGCCGTCATCGACGCCACCATCGCCAATGGCCGCCTGACCAATCCGGGCATTCAATGTGTCGGTATCGCCGTCAACACCCAGGCCCTGGACGAGACGGCTGCCAGGGCCTGCCTGGCCGAGATCGGCGAGACCGAGGGCCTGCCTACGACGGATCCCGTGAGGTTCGGTGTGGCCGATATCGTCAGGCGCTTGAGGGAAGTGTTCGACTGACTTGCGCTTGTCGGCGCGATGAGCCGGAGCGTTCCAATCAACCAGGAAGATCTTGCGATGGACTATGTCATTGAACCGCCGCCACAGGCCTTCGTAGCGGTCGCCGGTGAAGCCGCCGTCTTTCCGGTACGGCGCATCTGGTGCGTCGGCCGCAACTACGCCGACCATGCCCGCGAGATGGGAGCCGATCCTACGCGCGAGCCGCCCTTCTTCTTTGCCAAGCCTGCCGATGCCGTCAATCCCGGCGGCCTGTTGCCGTTTCCGAGCCAGACCTCGGATCTGCATCACGAAATCGAGCTTGTGGTCGCCATCGGACGGGGCGGACGGGACATTTCGGTCGAACGGGCGCTCGACCATGTCTATGGCTATGCCGTCGGCCTCGACATGACACGCCGGGACATCCAGGCCGAGGCCAAGAAGCTTTCCAGGCCGTGGGAGCTTGCCAAAGGCTTCGACCAGTCCTGCCCGATCGGCGCCATCGTGCCGGCGGCGCGCATCGGCCACCCCGACAAGGGCAGGATCGAGGCGACGGTCAACGGCAAGGTGCAGCAGTCCGGCGATCTGTCGCAGATGATCTGGTCGGTACCGGAGGCGATCGCCTATCTGTCGCGTTATGTGGCGCTGGCGCCCGGCGATCTCCTGATGACTGGAACGCCGGCCGGGGTCAGCTCGGTGAAGCCGGGCGACACCCTGCGCGGCAGCTGCGAGGGGATCGGGGAGATCGTCGTGAGCTACGAGGAGTGACGGGGCGACGACTTGTTCGCCGCACATTTCCCATGAAAATCCGGGCGGGACCGTAACCACCAAGGCCGCAGCAATCACAAATCCGCCGGAAAAGCCTGCGATTGCTGGGTCGATTCATGTAGATGATAGAGTTGGAATGACGAGGCGCATGATCGGTATTGGCGTTTCGATACTTGCGCTGACAGGAGCGTTCACGGCTTTGCCCGCGATGCTTGATCGCTCGGGGCTCCATCTGCCGTTCAAGGATGAAAAACCGCCTGTTTTTGCCGCCCTTCCGCCTGGTATTCCGCTCGAACAGCGTCACCTTCAACCCATACCGATGTCGGTTCGAACGGTGATGGCAAAAGCAGGCATGAAGAGCGCCGATCCGGTGTTGATCCGCATATTCAAGGCCGAAAACGAGCTTGAAATCTGGAAGAAAGGCGCAGACGGGCGCTTTTCTCTTCTGAAGACATGGCCCATCTGTAGCTGGTCGGGTGAACTCGGGCGCAAAAGGCGCGAAGGCGACCGTCAATCGCCGGAAGGGTTCTATACCCTGACCAAAACCTCGCTCAATCCGCGCTCGGCCTATTACCTTTCCTTCAACCTCGGCTTTCCCAACTCGCTTGAACGTTCCCTTGGCTATACCGGGTCTGCCCTGATGGTGCATGGCGCGTGCCGCTCTGTCGGCTGTTTCGCCATGACGGATGGTGGCATCAACGAAATCTATCCGCTGGTGCGCGACGCCCTGGACGCCGGGCAGCAAACCATTCAGGTGCAGGCTTTTCCTTTCCGCATGCATGCCCGGAACATGGCCGTCAACGCGAGTGGCCCCGACCTGGCCTTCTGGCTGAATCTGAAGGAAGGGTATGATCATTTCGAAGCCACGCGGCGGGAACCAACCGTGGCAAGCTGCGGCGGGCGCTACGTCTTCAACGCCCGCAGCTCGGTCCCGCTGGAGCCGGCAAAGCCGTGTCCTTCGCTGGTTGTCTCCCCGGATACTCTCGCTGCCGTTGCAAAGTACCGTGCCGGAGACGAAGCCGATTTTACCAAGGTGGCGGTTGACGTCGCACCAAGCTGGCGCCGCTGGCTGACTCGATTGGGTGCCAGCCTCTGATCCGGATGGATGTCACTTCAACGGCAGGTTCACGGCCGTCAGCCATTCGGACGGCGGCGCGCTACGCGGGTCGTTGAGATATTCCTCGAAGCAGGGCGCCTCGCCCGGCTGACGCCCGGAATGCGGCAGCCAGCTGTGGTAGAGATAGGCATAGGCGATATCGAGATCGGCATAGGTGCCCTTGTGCACAAGCCGGGCCACGGGGCCGCCGCCAACCTCGCGCCAGGCCATATCCGGGGCGAGCGGGCTATCTTCCGGCACGGCGAGGCCTGCCTCGGAGCGCAGTTCCGCGAGAGGCTTGCTGTCGGGATCGTCATAATAGATGCCGATCATGCGGACGCCTGGGCGCAGCAGGCCGTGGCCGCCAGCCCAGGCGAACAGGCGCTCGAAACTGGCGCCGATCTTCTGGTAGTCGCCGCGATGGGGCAGGGTGACCAGGCGGAGTTTGGGCACAGTCTCGATGGTGACGTCATAGTGCAGGGTTGAGCGCAAAGCAGTGGCACGGGTCATGGCTTGAGATCCTGATGGCTGAAGGACCGGGCGCAGATCCTGGCCCGCACGCCGATAGGCGGCCGGCGGCGAGCCATAGGAGGCCGCAAAAGCGCGGGTGAAGGCCGCCACCGATCCGTAGCCTGCCCGGGTGGCGATGCGTACCAGCGCGTGCTGCGAGCGATTGAGCTCGACGGCGGCACGATGGAGGCGCAGCCGCCGCACAGCCTCTGCCACGGTTTCTCCCGTGACCGCGACGAAAACGCGGTGGAAGTGGTAGGGCGAGAAGCAGGCAATGTCGCTCAGATCGTCGAGTTCGAGCCTGTCGTCGAGATGATCGGCGATATGGCTCATCACCCGTTCGATGCGAGCTGCATAGGCAAGGCTGGTTTCGTGTCGGGTCATGATCTGTCTCCGGTGGCCTCACCCTAGCTGCGCTGATTTGATCATGATTGCGGAGTTGACGAGGGCATGCGCTTCGTTGACTTTGGTCAGCCTTGCTGCCCTAGAGCAAAGCGCGTTTAGACGGAAACGCTGCATTGCTCTCACTCTTTGATCGGACGCGTCTTTGCGATTCTTGGCGATTCCGCCAAATCGCAAAACGCTTTAGAAGCTGCTGTGAACCACCTATCGGACAGATCATGACTGAGATTATCAAGACCGACGTGCTCATCGTCGGCGCCGGGCCTGTCGGCCTGTTCTCCGTATTCGAACTCGGTCTGCTCGATATCAGGGTGCATGTGGTCGACATTCTCGACAAGATCGGCGGCCAGTGCGCCGAGCTCTATCCCGAAAAGCCGATCTACGACATTCCCGGCTTCCCGATCGTGACGGGGCAGGAACTCGTCGACAATCTGCTCAAGCAGATCGAACCGTTCTCGCCCGTCTTCCATCTGTCGCGCATGATCTCCACGATCGAGCGCATCGGTGATCCCCTGTTCCGCGTCACCACGGATGCCGGCGACGTGTTCGAGACCAAGACCGTGGTGATCGCCGCCGGCGGTGGCTCCTTCCAGCCCAAGAAGCCACCGATCGAGGGCATCGAAGCCTATGAGGGCAAGTCGGTTTCCTATGCCGTCAGGCAGATGGAGGCTTTCCGCGACCGCTCCGTGCTGATCGTCGGCGGCGGCGATTCCGCCCTCGACTGGACGCTGAACCTGCAGCCCATCGCCAAGCGCGTGACCCTGATGCACCGCCGCGATGCGTTCCGGGCTGCTCCCCATTCGGTGGAGAAGATGCGGGCCTTGGCTGCAGAGGGGGCGATGGACCTGAAATTCGGGCAGGTCGTCGGCCTGGAGGGAGCGGATGGCCAGCTCTCGGGTGCGGTGATCCGCGAGGATTCCGGCACGGTCTACACCTTGCCGGTCGAGCACATGCTGCCCTTCTTCGGCCTGACCATGAAGCTTGGACCGGTGTCGAGCTGGGGGCTCGATTTGCACAATGACGAATTGGTGCTGGTGTCCACCGAGACCTTCGAGACATCGCAGCCGGGCATTTTCGCCATTGGCGACATCAACTGGTATCCCGGCAAGCTCAAGCTGATCCTGTCGGGCTTCCATGAAGGCGCACTGATGGCGCAGAAGGCTTTCCGCTATATCTACCCAGAGAAACGCTTGACGTTTCAGTACACAACCTCATCGTCTTCCCTGCAAAAAAAACTCGGTGTGCTCTGAACTTTTTGGCATCCCAAGCGTTTGCAATTCGTCAGGGGGCCCTATATCGATTAGGTACAGCCGTCCAAGGATGGCTGGGGCGTGCTCTTTCAACTGAGGCGTGACGCCATAACGTCTATTCTGTTCTGTGCGTCAGCTCGGCCAACGGGAGTAGACAAGATGTTCAAGTCGATCGTCGTTCCTGTCGATATTGCAGATCTGAAACTGGCCAGACTCGCCATCGACAGCGCAGTGAAACTTGCCGATACCGCCGGCGCGACGCTGACCCTGGTCCATGTCGTGCCGATCATGCCCCTGATGATGCTGGATACGGTGCCCGTAAGCTTTGAAGGCGAAGTCGCCGAAAAGGCCAAGGGCTCGCTCGCCGATCTCGCCCGCACGGTGCTGCTGCCGGGCGGCCAGGTGCAGAGCGTGGTGCGGATCGGCGGCATCTACCACGAAGTTCTGGCCATCGCCGAGGAACAGCAGGCCGATCTCGTGGTGGTCGGTTCACACCAACCGAGTGTCGCCACCTATCTGCTTGGCTGCAATGCGAGCGCCATCGTACGCCATTCCGGCTGCTCTGTGCTGGTCATCCGTGAGGAGAAGCCACACGCCGAGGAAACCACCGACGATGTGTCGCCGCATTTCGCCTCGGTCGACGATGCCATGCGGGCAGCCTGGGAAGCCGACAAGCTGCATTGAAGCGCGAGACGGCGCCGTTCCTGATGGATTAGGCCTCTGCCTCATAAAAAAGGCGCAGCGAGGCCGCGAAGGCCACAGCCTGTCCCGGGGCGTCGGGCTCTCAGGCGCCGCAGGACGCCATGGCGTCGTCGAGCGTTTTCGAGGCGTCTTCGGTCGGGATCGCTTCCGATCGACCGACCGGCTCACCGGCCTTGTCGAGCACGGCGACGGTGAGATTGCCGCTCCTGCGCAAATCCCTGACATCCTTGGCGGCGAGCAGGGCGGCAACACTCTGTTCGCCATTTCCGGCCGCCTCTACGCTGTCTATCGCAATCTGGCGCCCGGCAATTCTAAGCGATCGCGCCGAGACGGCAGCAGCCCGCATACGTTCGAGATCGAGCGGCGCCAGGGCCTTGAAGGATAGTTCGAGGCGCGCCGTCTTGCTGTCGCGGCAGGCGAGGGCGACACGGAACTGCTCGCTGGCGAATTCCGCGGTTGCCGGCAGGCCCGCGGCCTGGATGAGGGTCCAGCGGCCGTGGCCGGCCGGCGGGATGCCCGGCGAGGCCTTGAGCCCCACGCTCGGCTTGGCGACAGCGGCCATCGGCTGCTCGTTCCCCCTGCCGGTGAGCAGGCTCGAGGTCGTAACGGGTTCATCGGAGGCCGGCAGCAGGGTCGTGGCGACCCCGACCGGGATCCACTGGCTTTCAGGCAGTACGTCGAGGCTGTTGAAGGGGGTGCGCAGGGTGGTGGTGAAGAACGCTTCGTTCACCCCCAGAGTCTTGACGAAATCATAGACACTGACGACCTCGCGACCATAGTCACGCACGATCTGGCCCATTTCGCGGGCATCGAAGCTTTCGCCATCGGTGAATTGCGGCGAGAACTGGTGCACGCCGACCTTCGAGCCCGGCACGACGAAACGCGCTGTACCGCCCAGCATCACCATGGTGCAGGCCGAGAAGCAGCCGGCCTGATTGAAGACCGGCTGGCCGCGCTGAAGGCGGGCCTGGCCGATCACGGTCGTCCATCCGGCCTTGCGGATGCGGCGCCCCATGATCAGGGCAGGTTGCACCTTGCCGCCGATCGACTCGAAAGCGATGATGACCTTCGTCGCATCGCTTGGTGGGAATTGCCCGTCCGCAGGTTCCGCCGGCAGCACACCGCTCAGGCGGTTCTGCGAGAGGAAGACGGCAAAATTTCGCGAGGTTTCGTCGACGATCTGGCCCGAGGCATTGATCACCACGCATCCCGGACAGGATTTGCCGGAGGCAATGATGCTGAATTGCATGGGCTGCGAATCGTCGCCTGCCTGGACCGTGCCGGTTGCTGCGAGCAGGGCGAGAACCGCGAGGCTGGCCGGTTTGCCCGGCCGTGGCATGAATTGTTTCGCAATGGCGGTTGCCTGGCGCAAATCCACGGCCTCTCCGATCCCGTACACAACACTTGGGTGGCAGCCTTCATGGCCGTAAGCGCTGCTTCGTTGCAAGGGTGAAATCGGCGAAATTGCCTTGAATCATGAGACGGTTGGTCGGCGTGACAATCCTGCCACAGCCATCGCTCCTCAAAATTGTGCTGGGGGCTCGATGTGCTTTTTCGCGCGTTCGATGTGTTAACAAAAGGTGATACTCTGCGAAGGTGCATAAGACCGGTCGGGCCATGATGATGCGACGTTATATGTGGGGTCTTTTTCTGCTCGCCGGCCTGCTTGTCGGGGGCGAGGCTCTGGCGGCCCAGAAGGCGGCTCTGGTGATCGGCAACAGCGCCTATCGCTCGGTGACGCCTTTGGTGAACCCGGCCAATGACGCCAACGACATGGCGGCGGCGCTGGGGCGGATCGGCTATGCGGTGACCCTGGTCAAGGACGGCGACCTGGCGGCGATGAATGACGGGCTGAGGGCGTTCCTGCGCGATGCCGACCATGCCGACAGCGTGGTGGTGTTCTATTCGGGCCATGGCGTGCAGGTGAAGGGGCGCAACTACCTGGTGCCTGTCTCGGCCAAGATCTCGGACGAGCTCGATCTGGACACCCAGACCCTGTCGTTGGACAAGCTGCTGGAACTGGTCGACAGCGCGGCGCCGAAGGTGAAGATCGTGATCCTGGATTCGTGCCGGGACAATCCCCTGACGCGCCAGCTGACGCGGGGGGCGGGGACGCGCGGGCTGGCCCGCATCGATCTCGACGCCTCCTCGGCCAAGGGCACGCTGATCGCCTTCTCCACGGCGCCGGGTTCGGTGGCGCAGGATGGCAGCGGGCGCAACTCGCCCTTCACCACGGCGCTGCTCGCCCATATGGAGACGCCCGGCCTCGACATCCGCCAGATGTTCGGCCAGGTCAGGGCCGATGTCGACCAGTCGACCCAGGGTGGCCAGACCCCCTGGGTGAACGAGGCCATCATCGGTTCCTTCGCCATGGCCGGAAAGGTCGAGACACCGCAACCGGTCAAGGCGATAACGGTGGAACCTCAGGTCACGCCTCAACCGACGCCCCAGCCCGTCGTGGAGCCCCAGCCGCAGCCTGAATTCCAACAGCAGGCGGCGATCGAGCCGGCGGAACCCACGCCCGCACCCCGCAACAACCAGGTCGAATTCATCTTGCCGGATTCGGGGAGCAGGCGATTGAACTGGAACGATATTTCGGGCCTGTCGGGGCAGCAGTTGCGGCTGGCCCGCAACGAGATCTATGCGCGCCGCGGCCGCTATATGAAGGACACGCAATTGCGCGCCTATTTCTCCCAATTCTCCTGGTATCGTCCCTGGACCTGGAATGTCGAACTCAGCGCCGTCGAAAAAGCCAATGTCGCCCTGATCCAGCGCGCCGAGGCCGGTCAATGAGGAATGTCGTTCGGACCGGAACGCTGGCCCTCGCTCTGTCGATGGCTTTTGCATCGGCGGCGATGGCCGATCCCACCCTGGATGCTCTGGTGGCGGCCTATCCTGATTTCATCGCGGGCTACGACGCCAAGGATCTCATTCTGAAGAATGGCCAGCATATCGCGCTTTCCGACGGCGCTGCCAACAAGACGCCGCAGCAGCGTATCGAGAAGGCCGATATCCGCGACATGTTCGTGATGCCCTATACGCTCGGGGCCCATTACAAGCAGCCGGCCACGCCGGCGGACGATCCTGGCCGCGCTCGCAACCAGGCGCTGTTCGATGCCATGTATGGCGATTGCACGAAGGGGCAGGTCAAGCTCAAGACCATTCAGTGGCTCCCTGGTTTGGGAGGCGGCACGCTGCGCGTGGCCACCGCCAATGGCGTTGCCGATCGGCTGGAGGCCGTCTCGCGCGATCTCGAAGCCCTCCCGGCTAAATTCTACGTCTATCTCAAGCCTTCGGCCGGGACCTTCAATTGCCGCGTGATCGCCGGCACGTCGCGCATGAGCATGCACGCCTATGCCGCGGCGATCGACATCAATGTGAAATTCACCGATTATTGGCGCTGGGGCGGGGCCAAGAAGGAGACGGACAAGGTTTCCTACAAAAACCGTATCCCGATGGAGATTGTCGAGGTTTTCGAAAAGCACGGTTTCATCTGGGGTGGAAAATGGTACCATTACGACACCATGCATTTCGAATATCGACCTGAAATCATTGCTTTGTCGAAGAACTCTAAGTGATCGATTGATGAAGCGCCTGATATTGCTGCGGCACGCGAAATCCGACTATCCCGCTGGCGTTTCCGATCACGAGCGTCCCCTTGCGCCGCGGGGGCAGCGGGACGCCCCGCGCATGGGAAGGGAGATCGCCCGCCGCGGTCTGCAGCCCGACCATGTGATCGCCTCGACCGCACGCCGCACGCGCGAGACGCTGGCCCTGATCGAGGGCAGCCTGGGGCCGCACACGCTGCATTTCGAGCGGGCGATCTACGAGGCACCGCCGGAAACGATACTGCGCGTCATCCGGGCGGTGGCACCCGAGGTGCAGACCCTGCTGATCGTCGGCCACAATCCCGGCCTGGAACAGGTCGCGGCCTTCCTGACACGGGGGGCGGGGACGGCAGCCGATCCGCTCAGCGGCAAATTTCCGACCGCTGCCCTTGCCGTTCTCGACTTCGAACTCGATGATTGGGCCGGCATCGCCGGCCATCAGGCGACGCTGGCCTTGTTCCTCTCGCCGAAGATGCTGGACCGCTAGCACCCGTTTTGGGCTGATTGCCGTGCTCATGCAGATGATTGGAAGGAGCCGCTGATGCGATTGATCGGAAACCTGATCTGGTTCGTCTTCGGCGGCATCTTCCTGGGGATCGCCTGGTTTCTGCTCGGCCTGCTGGCCTTCATCACCATCGTCGGCATCCCCTGGGGGCGGGCCTGCCTGACGATCTCGAATTTCTGCTTCTTTCCGTTCGGGCGCGAGGCGATCAGCCGGCGCGAACTCTATCAGAGAGACGATATCGGTACCGGCGGCCTCGGCCTGATCGGGAATGTGATCTGGTTCGTCTTCGCCGGCCTGTGGCTGGCGATCGGCCATGTCTGCTCGGCGCTGTTCTGCTTCGTCACCATTATCGGCATTCCCTTCGGCATCCAGCACCTCAAGCTCGCCGGCATCGCCATAGCGCCAATCGGGCAGACCATCGTCTCCAGGGAGGTGGCTGAGGCTGCCCGGCGCAGTAGCGCGCAGGCACGGGTCGAGACGCTGCGGCGCCGGTAGAAAAAATGCCGATAGTGCCCTGTATAACAGGGCGTTAGTCGAACTCTTTCAGGAATTGGCTTACGCGGGCCAGGCCCTCGCGCAGGACAGTGCTGCCATTGGCATAGCCGATACGCAGATATCCCTCCATTTCCATGGCACTGCCGGGCGTGAACAGCACGCCGGTGCGCTCCAGCAGGCGGATGCAGAACGCTTCCGAAGCGATGGGAAGGTCGTATTTCAAGAGGGCCGTGGTGCCGGAGCGGGGCTTGATATAGCTGATCCGTGGCTCGTCCTTGACCCAGGCATCGAGGATGGCGAGGTTGCCGCGCACGATCGAACGGCTGCGCGCCAGGACCTTGTCGCGGTTCTCCAGCGCCATGGTGGCGAAATGATCGTCGATCATGCCGACGCTGATGGTGTTGTAGTCGCGATGGATGGAGACGGCGTGGATCAGATCCACGGGACCCGCGATCCAGCCAAGGCGCAGGCCCGCGAGCGAATAGGCCTTGGACATACTGGCGGTGCTGATGCCCTTCTCATAGAGATCCGCCATGGAAGCAGTGAAGCCGTCGCCTTCCTGGTCTATGCCGCGATAGACCTCGTCGCACAGCACATAGGCGCCGCAGGCGCGGGCGATGGCAGCGATCTCGCCGAGGAAGGCTTCGTCCATCAGCGCACCCGTCGGATTGTTGGGATTGTTGATGGCGATCAGCTTGGTGCCGGGCAAAGCGAGGCGGCGCAGTTCTTCGAGATCGGGTAGGAAGCCGTTCTCCTCGCGCAGTTTGAGGATCTGCACGTCGGCGCCGTAGCTGGCGGGAATGGAGTAATGCTGCTGGTAGGTCGGCAGCACCGAGATCACGCGGTCACCCGGCTCGACCAGGGTTTCGTGCACGAGGGCATTGGCACCGATCGCGCCATGGGCCACCACGATGTTCTCGATTTTCTGGCGGGCATAGGTCGCCGCGATGGCAGCCCGCAGGCGGTCGCTGCCCTCGATGGCACCATAGGTCATCTTCATCGCCAGCAGATCATCGAGCGCGCTCTGGGGCTTGCCGGCAATCTCGAGCAATTGCGCGATCGTCAGCGATTCGACGCAGGTCTCCGCCAGATTGTGCGAACAATGGTTCTCATACCCGTTCATCCAGATCTCGACGCCGAAATTGCGAATCTTCATGACCGATTGCCGCCTTGCCTGTTGCGCATTATATTGCTCATCCATATGTGCATTATATTGCGCAGTCAAGGGATGAGAGTGGAATGGCGGATGTACTCGTCCATGTCGGGGCCAATGTCAGGCGTCTGCGCGCCGAGGCAGGCATGAGCCAGGCGGCGCTGGCGGAGGCCAGCGGCCTCAGTCGGAGGCTGATCGTGGCAGTGGAGGCGGGAGACGCCAACATCTCCCTGGCCAATCTCGACCGGCTGGCCGGTGTGTTGGGGGTGGACTTCGGGGCGATCGTCCGCGATCCAGGCCAGGCCGGCAACCAGCGTGTCGATCAGCTTGGCTGGCGTGGGATGCATCCCGACAGCCGTGCCACCTTTCTGGGAGCGGCACCGGCGCGGCGAGCGGCCGAACTCTGGACCTGGAGCCTGGGGCCCGGCGATCGCTATGACGCGCTGCCGGATGCCGAGGGCTGGCGCGAAATGCTCTATGTCGTCGAGGGCGTGCTGATCGTCGAGACGGCCGGCGGCGGTGAGGTCGTCGCGGCCGGTGATTTCCTGATCTTCGACAGTTCGCAATCCTATAGCTACGTCAATGCCGGGCAGGGCATCGTGCGCTTCGTGCGCAACGTGGTGTCGTGACACGATGTACCCAAGGTGCGGGCGAGACGTCCGCCCCTTTACCGTCACGCATGCAGCGTTTTCGCCGACATGCTGGAATTTTGCCGCGCTTGCCCTTAAGTGATGCGGACCATGCCGCCACAAGCCTCCTCCTGGATGTCCGTGTTCGACGAAGCGCTGATCGCGGCCAAGAGTTTGGCGGGTTTTGCCGCGTCGAGCTTCAATCCGACGGTCCGCCTCGGCGTCACTGGCCTTTCGCGCGCCGGCAAGACTGTATTCATCACCGCCCTGGTGCAGGCCCTGGTCGAGGGAGGGCGCCTGCCGGTCTTCCGTGCCCAGGCCGAGGGCCGCATTGCCGGCTCCTCGCTGTCGCCGCAGCCTGACGACACCGTGCCGCGCTTCGACTACGAGGTTCATCTGGCCGATCTGGCCGGCCCGGCCCGGCGCTGGCCCGATTCGACGCGCCAGATCTCGGAACTGCGCCTGGTCATCGATTTCCAGTCGAACCGGCGCTTTGCCGCCGGCATGTCGCGCCTGACCCTCGATATCGTCGACTATCCCGGCGAATGGCTGCTCGACCTGCCTCTGCTCAACATGAGCTATGCCGAGTGGTCGGCGCAGACGATCGCCGCCAGCCGCGAGGGATCGCGCCTGGCCATTGCCGGCCCCTGGCACGAAATGCTGGCCAGGCTCGATCCGGCGGCTCCCGAAAACGAGGCCCTGGCGCGCGAGGCTGCCGCGCTGTTCACCGCCTATCTCAAGGCCGGACGCGACGAGCGTTTCGCCCTCTCGACCCTGCCGCCGGGACGCTTCCTGCTGCCGGGCGATCTGGAAGGGTCGCCGGCCCTGACCTTCGCGCCGCTCGATCTCTCCAAGGCGGGGGATATCAGGTCCGGCTCCTTGCATGCCATGATGGAGCGGCGCTTCGAGGCTTATAAGCACAAGATCGTGCGTCCCTTCTTCACGCATCACTTTGCCCGGCTCGACCGCCAGATCGTGCTGGTCGACGCACTGTCCGCCCTCAATGCCGGCCCCCAGGCTGTGCATGATCTAGAAACCGCGCTGACTTCGGTGCTGTCGGCCTTTCGCGTGGGCGCGAACAGCTGGTGGTCGGCGATCTTCCGGCCGCGCATCCAGAAGATCCTGTTCGCCGCGACCAAGGCCGATCATCTGCATCACGCCAGCCATGACCGTCTCGAGGCGATCCTACGCAAGATGGCGGATGGGGCGATCGGGCGCGCGGCCTTTTCGGGCGCCAGCGTGGATGTGGTGGCGCTCGCCTCCATCCGCGCCACCAGGGAGGCCAGTGTCAAGCAGGGGCGCGAGAACCTGCCTTGCATCATCGGTACGCCCATGGCCGGCGAGCGCTCGGGGGACGAGGTCTTCGATGGTGAGGCCGAGATCGCCGTGTTCCCGGGCGAACTGCCCGAAGATCCCAATGCCGTGTTCTCGGGTTCCGGCTTCAACGGCCTCGAAAACCTCCGGGAAGGCGGGGTCGATTACCGTTTCATCCGCTTCCGTCCGCCCAGACTGGAAGACGGGCAGATCTTTCCCCATATTCGCCTGGACCGGGCGCTCGAATTCCTGATCGGCGACAAACTGGCGTGAGCGAATGAATACGGAACCCCGCAAGCCGCGTGCCTTCCGCCTCAACGATCCCAATGTGGTGATGGCCGATACGCCGGTGGCGGCGGCGATGCGGCGCGGCCATGTGGTGGTGACGCCTGAACCGGAGGCCTTCGAGCAAGAGGCTGCCGAAGTCGCGCCGCAGCGGCCGCGCCGTTCGCGCTGGGGCACCTTGTTCTGGTCGGCCGTGGGCGGACTGGTCTCTCTCGCCGTCGGCCTGTCGCTGACCAAGCTGATCGACGACCTCTTTTCCTATGCCGGCTGGCTCGGCTGGCTCGGCGCCGCCCTGACGGGGTTGGCGGTTCTGGCTTTCGCTGTCATTGCCATCCGGGAAGTCATCGGCCTGATGCGGCTGTCGCGCATCGAGCATCTGCACGACAGGGCGTTGCTGGCCATTGCCAAGGATGACCGCGATGCAGCGCGCGGTCTGTCGCGCGATCTCGTCAAGCTCTATGCCGCCAACCCGCGCATGGCCAGGGCCCGCGCGGCGGTGGAGGCGGCCGCCGGCGATATCGTCGACGGCGCCGATCTGATCAGGGTCACCGAGCGCGAACTGATGGGACCGCTCGATGCCGAAGCCCAGCGGATCATCGCTGATGCGGCCAAGCGGGTGTCGCTGGTCACCGCCGTCAGCCCTCGTGCTTTGGTCGACATGTTTTTCGTGGGTGCTGAGACGTTGCGGGTGATCCGACGGCTCGCGACCCTTTATGGCGGCCGGCCGGGCGGCCTCGGCATGATGCGCCTGCTGCGCCATGCCCTCGGCAATCTCGCCATCACCGGTGGCATGGCCGCCGGTGATTCCCTGATCAGCCAGGCGCTCGGCCACGGCCTGGCTTCGCGTATATCGGCCAAATTGGGGGAAGGCGTCCTGAACGGCATCCTGACGGCCCGCCTTGGACTTGCGGCCATGATGGCGAGCAGGCCGATGCCCTTCGATGCCTTGCCCAGGCCGGGCGTGACGGACGTCGCCGGAGGCCTCATTCTAAAGAGCAAGGAGGACACGGCCGGCTAAGCCATGTGCACAACTTTATCGTTTTCAACGAATCGGTGACAACGAAGAGCATTGTCGTGACGCGTCACTGCGACTATAGACCTCTCGCCCAGTAGCGGAGTGTTGGGATTCTTACATGACTTCATTGAGTGTAGATACCAATTATCGGCCGACTGACGACGAGCCTTTCATGAACGAGCGTCAGCGGGACTATTTCCGGCGCAAGCTCAATGCCTGGAAGCTCGACATCCTGCGCGAAGCGCAGGATACCATCGCCAATCTGCAGGCCGAGAACGAGAACCACCCCGATCTAGCCGATCGTGCCTCTTCGGAAACGGATCGTGCCATCGAACTGCGAGCCCGGGATCGCCAGCGTAAGCTGATCTCGAAGATCGACGCGGCCCTTGCCCGCATCGATGACGGCTCCTACGGTTATTGCGAAGAAACGGGCGAACCGATCTCTCTCAAGCGTCTCGACGCCAGGCCGATCGCGACCTTGTCGCTGGAAGCCCAGGAGCGGCACGAGCGCCGTGAGCGCGTCTATCGCGACGACTAGAGCATTTGCGGCCTGGTGAAGCCCACCGGGATACGCAGAGGCTTGTCGGAGCGAGGAGGTGGAGCAGGGAAGCGTTTTTAAAGAATGCGCCAGGCTCCGGAGATTTTTGACGACTGCCGGCCTTCTCAGCCCCATCAGGAGATGGAGTTGAGAAGGCCGGCATTTTTGTTTTCGGCGGGTGCCGCGGATCGGCGCTCCCCAGAGCGTTTTGCGATTTGGCGGAATCATCGGGTCTCGCGGAGACGCAGCGAAACAGGGCGTCAGTGCAAGACGCGCTCATGTTCGAACGTATGGCCCTGGGCGTTTTCATGCGCCATGGCGCCGCCTTGACTTTCGGCAGCGGCTCGGCTGCATATGCGGCCATGATCCTATCCCGCCACTTCCCATTGCTGCGGCAATGTCTGGCTGCCTTGCTTGCCCTTGGGCTGCTGCTCAACGGCATGGGCGGTTCGCTCGCCAGCGAGGAGGGCCGGGGAGGCGCGGCAACCGTCGTCATCGCCGGGACGGTGGTCACCATCTGCCAGTTCGGCGATGCGGATGCCGGCGGCAAGGCCCATGCTGGCCATTCCTGTGACCAGTGTGCACTTCGCCTAGCGCCGGCTCTGCCGCAGGTCCAGGCGGTCGCCAGCGTCATCCGCTTTCCGCAGGTCGTCAGGTTCCGCCCCTCGCAGGGCTTTTTCGCGGCGACCAGGCAGGATCGCAGGCCCGTCTGGCCGCGCGGACCGCCGATAGGCTGAACGGTTCACCGCCTTCACCCTTCCTCCTCCGCAGCCTGTGCAAGGCTGCTCGATTCCGTTCAGGTTTTCCCATGAAACTCGTTCCGTTCTTCGGCACCCGGATTTTCGGTGTTCTGGCGCTCGCCTCCACGCTCGCCTCCGGGGCCCTGGCCCATGACTACAAGGCCGGCACGCTCCAGATCGCCCATCCCTGGACCCGTGCCACCCCGCAGGGAGCGCCGGTCGCCGGCGGCTACACCATCATCGAGAACACCGGTGACCAACCCGACAAGCTGGTCGGCGGCAGCTTCTCGGCCGCAGCCGGCTTCTCGATCCATCAGATGTCGAACAAGGACGGCGTCATGAAGATGTCGCCCGTCGAAGGCGGGCTGGAAATTCCGGCCCATGGCAAGGTTGAACTCAGCCCGTCAGCCTTCCATCTGATGTTCACCGGGCTCAAGCAGCAGCTCAAGCCCAACCAGTCCATCGACGGCACGCTCGTGTTCGAGAAGGCCGGCACGGTGCCGGTGAAGTTCAAGGTCGAAGCCATT
Source organism: Labrys sp. E2SS-1L (assembly GCF_057073705.1). Classification (NCBI taxonomy): domain Bacteria; kingdom Pseudomonadati; phylum Pseudomonadota; class Alphaproteobacteria; order Hyphomicrobiales; family Xanthobacteraceae; genus Labrys; species Labrys sp. E2SS-1L. The sequence continues at coordinate 3,341,254 of NZ_CP172712.1, forward strand.
GGCGCCAAGCAGCCGGCCGAAGCCGACCACAGCAACCATTGAGGCGGGAGGTGTTCATGACCCTCAAATCCAGTCGTCTCCAACTGGTGGTTCTCGTGGCGCTGCTCGCCGTGCTGGCGGCCGCGGGCGTGCTGGCCCTGCAAAGCATGGGCGGCAAACCGACGGCCCAGTCCAGCTTCATCGGTGGTGATTTCAGCCTGACCAATCAGGACGGCAAGCCGGTGACACAGGCCACTTTCCTGGGCAAGCCCACCGCTTATTTCTTCGGCTACACCAATTGTCCCGATGCCTGTCCGACGACCTTGACTGACATGACGGACAGATTGAAGGCGCTGGGGCCGGATGGGGACAAGTTCAACGTCGTCTTCGTTTCCGTGGACCCGGCCCGCGATACGCCGCAACTGCTCAAGACCTATCTGGAGAGCTTCGATCCGCGCATCACCGCCGCCACCGGCACGCCCGAGCAGGTGGCCGACATCATCAAGAAGTTCCGCGTCTACGCCAAGAAGGTGGGGGAAGGGGACGGCTATACCTTCGATCATTCGACGGCCGTCTACATGATGAACGCCAAGGGCGAACTGGTGACGCTGATCGACTATCAGGCGCCCCGTGAGGAGGCGCTGGACAAGATGCGCCGCGCGCTCGCCTCGTGAGCAGGATTGTCTGGTTCGGCCTGGCCGCGGCACTCGGTGGTGTCGCGGTCGGGACTTTCATTGCCTTGCGCTCGGTCGGCGAGGTTGCTCCGCCCCCGTCGCCTGCCCAGGCGATTGCCGATATCCGCCCGCCGGAAGCGACCTTCGCCCCGGTGTTCGAACCCTGCGCCCACTGCCACCAGATCGGCCGCGGGGCCCGTTCGGCGACCGGACCGATCCTGCAGGGGCTCGCGGGCCGCAAGGCCGGCACGCTGCCGGGCTATCCCTTCTCGCCGGCCATGCAGGCGAGCGGGTTGACCTGGGACGCCGCCACCCTCGATGGCTTCATCGCGGCACCGCAGGCGGTGGTGCCGGGCACCCGGATGATCTATGCCGGAATGGACGATGCCGATCGGCGCAGGGCTCTGGTCGAGTTCATTCTGAAAGCCGGCTCGGGCTCCTGAGGGGCCAATCCGTAAATCGATTCACCAAATGGTTGCATTTGAACCAGCCCCTTGCGCGATGGGCGTGCAGACGCCATCATCATAGGCGGGGCTGGTCGTCCCTTGTCGGGATTCTCCCCCAAGATCAAGACGCTGCAGGCGCACGTTCAGTCTGAGGAGAGTACCCATGACCGTTGCACAGATCCTGAAGGGCAAGGGCCGCGACATCGTCACTCTGTCGCCGGACGCAACCATTGCCGACGCTTCCCGGACGCTCGCCGAAAAGCGCATCGGCGCGGTGTTGATCACCAACAAGAACGGCAGCATCGCCGGCATCCTGTCCGAGCGCGATATCGTGCGCGCGCTCGCCAAGGCCTCGGCCGAGGGGTTCGACCATCCCGTATCCAAGCATATGACGGCCAAGGTCGAGACCGTTCATGAGCAGGATACCATTCCCCACATCATGGAAAGGATGACGGCCGGCAAGTTCCGTCACATGCCGGTGGTCGAAAATGGCCTGCCGGTCGGCATCGTCTCGATCGGTGACGTGGTGAAGTTCCGCCTGGCCGAAATGGAGGCGGAAGCCAAGGCGATGCGTGAATATATTACGGCCTGATCTTAAAGTAGTTTATGAGCGGACGCCGTGGCTGATTGCGCGGCACGATGGAACGAAAAGTCCGGTCAAAGAGCGTTCGGTGTGGACGCGCTTTGCTCCGAAAGCGTCAGGCGATCTTTTTGGGCAGGAGAGGCTGGGTCAGGCTCTCCCGCATGATCTCGCTCAGCCGGTCCGTGGCCGCATTGTGCTGAGCCTGCGTGCGATGCAGCAGCAGCGGCAGTGTCGGCAATCGCGCCGGCAGGCCGCTTTCCTCGCCAAGCACGGCAAGATGGCTCGGCAGGCCGATCTCGGTGCGCAGGGTCACGCCCAGTCCGCTTGAGATCGCCGCCCAGAGACCGGCGAGACTGGTGCTGGTCACCGCGATGCGCCAGGCAATGCCGGCGCGGTCGAGCACCTCGGTTGCGACGCTGCGGAACAGGCAAGGGGCCTCGAACATCACCAGCGGCAAAGGTTCATCCCGCTTCGTCAGCCGGTCGCCGAAGCGCTGCCCGGACAGGCCATCACGAAGGCCGATCCAACGCATGGCGATATCGGCGAGATGCTCGCCGGCCATGGCGGCTGGAGCCTGCCTCGTCTGGTCTCCCCAGGCGATGGCGAGGTCGAGCTCGGCACTGGCGATGCGTTTCAGCAGATCGGCATTGCGGGCAAGGCGGGTTTCGATGCGCGTCCTCGGATGGGCCCGCGCGAAACGGCCGAGGATTTGCGGTAGCAGCGTCTCTCCCAGATCTTCCTGCACGCCGAAGCGCACATGGCCGGCAAGATCTGCTCCGCTCAGGGCCGAGACCGCCTCGTCATTGAGGGCGAGCAGGCGGCGCGCATAGGTCAGCAGCGTTTCACCCGCCTCGGTGAGCGCCAGGCCGCGGCCGGCCCGGCGGAACAAGGCGGTGCCCGCTTGTTCTTCCAGCTTCTTGAGCTGGGCGCTGACCGCGGAAGTGGACCGGCTGAGATGCTCCGCGGCGCGGGCATAGCTGCCCAGTTCGATGCCTGTAACGAAGCTGCGCAGGACATCGATGTCGAAATTGACCAGCCGCATGAAAATTGTCCCGATTTTCAGGATGTATCATCAAATATTTCCTGATTTTCAGGATGAATATGCAGTGACATGATGGAGGGGTCAAGGCAGCAGGCCTTGGCGTTGAGGACATCCGTCATGCCTTTCGCCCGTATTTCACTCCGCAAGGGGAAATCCCCTGATTATCTCCGCGCCCTGTCGGATAATCTGCATCGCGCCCTGGTCGAAGCCTTCGAGGTTCCACTGGCCGACCGTTTCCAGATCATCGAACAGCTCGATCCGGAGGCGCTGGTCTACGATCGCGGCTATTTCAGCGGTGAGCGTTCCGACGATTTCGTGCTGATCGCCATCACGGCCGGGCGCCCGCGCAGCACGACGGTGAAGCAGCAATTCTACCGGCGCGTGGTGGAACTGCTCACACAGGCGCCGGGACTTCGGCCCGACGACATCATGATCGTCGTCACCACCACCGAGCGCGACGGCTGGTCCTTCAGCAATGGCCTCACCCAGATGGTGGAAGAGGTGCCGGCATGAGCGGGCCGGGCCTTCCCGACGAGATGACCGTGATCCGGGCCGGCGAGGCGATAGAGACTGCACCGGCGGGTATCGCGTCCGCGCCCTTCCGGGTGCAGCATCTGATCGCGGGTGTGCGGGATGGCGAGCCCACGGCCATGCGCGCCACGCTGGATCCGGGTGTGCGCACCCATTGGCACAGCCATCCCCGTGGACAATTGCTGCTCGCGGTGAGCGGCAGTGGCCTTGCGCAGCAGCGCAATGGCCCGATCATCGAACTCGACCCCGGCGATGCGGTCTGGTTCGCGCCCGGCGAGTTGCATTGGCATGGCGCGGGCGAAGCCGATGCCTTCGTCTATGTCAGCGTCCAGGCCGTGCAGGATGGCCGCGCCGTGCAGTGGCACGAACCGGTGTGAGGAGTTTCAAATGGAAGCGATGCATTATGCCATCACCTTGCCGGCCGATTACGACATGGCGATCATCCGCACCCGGGTGGCCAGCAAGGGCTCGCTGCTCGACAATTTTCCGGGGCTGGGACTCAAGGCCTATCTGATCCGGGAAAAAGGTGTTCACGGCGCGGCCGTCAACCAATATGCCCCCTTCTATCTGTGGGCCGCGCCTGAAGGCATGGGCCGCTTCCTCTGGGAAGGCGGGGGCTTTGCCGGCCTCGTCTCCGCCTTCGGCCGTCCGTCGGTACGGCGCTGGGCCGGGGTCTCGTGTCTGTCCGGCCCGGAATCCCTGTCAGAGGCACGTTTTGCGACGCTTCGAGAGCAGGGGATGGAGGCCGAGATCGATCCGGCCGGCGACATTGCGCAAGCGCGCGAGCGCTTGGCTCTCGAAGCGGCCAGGGATGGGAGCTGCCTGTCGACCCTCGCGGTCGACCCCACGGATTGGACGCTGGTGGTCTTTCAACTGTGGGCGTGCGAGCCGCCTGAAGAGGCAGGAACCATCTATCAACTGCTGCATCTGTCCCGTCCCGGCGTCAACGGGTTGATCGCACCCTGATGACGACGACCGTCCTCCAGGCGTCGCGTTGAGATCCAGAAGCTTGTGCGGGATGGAGGGCGCTATGCCAGCGCTTCCATGGTCTCCTTGATGTCGTCTAGGGACTTCAAGGCGGCTTCGGCACCCATGTCGATGGCCTCGGCGGCGCGATGGAAGTCGAAGGGCGAGATGCGGCCGAGGCGCGGCCCGATCGAGACATCGGGCGGGTCGCCGGCCAGCCGCGAGCGGGAGATGCGGTCCTGGGTGATGTTGAAGGCCTCCATCATCACCGTGTGGATGCCGGGCGAGTTGCGGCGTTGGCGCGTTTCGCGCGATCTGGCGAAACCGAAGCGACGCCGGACCATCGAGGTGGCGGCACCGAAACCATTGCGCTTGGGCACGGGTGGGTCGTCCATTTCCATCGAGGTGGCCCCGAATGTATGGATGACGCCGCCGCGGCCTGTCAGTTCGCCATTGAGATTGACGGCGATTACCGCCCGGGCGCCGAGGGCGCGCGCGGCGGAGACGGGCACGGGATTAACCAAGGCACCGTCCATCAGCCAGCGCCCGCCGATGCGGACAGGCTCGAAAATGCCGGGCAGGGCATAGGAGGCGCGCATGGCGGTGACCAGATTGCCGCGCGTCAGCCAGATCTCATGGCCCGGCCCGATTTCGGTGGCGATCGCGACGAAGGGAATGCGCAGACTTTCGATCTGCACGCCGTCCAGGCCATTCTGCAGGAGCAGGGCCAGCTTGGTGCCGGACATCAGGCCGCTGCCGCCGAAATTCAGATCGAGAAAATTGAGGACCCGGCGCTTGGTGAGACTGCGGGCCCAGTCCTCGATATCGTCGAGCCTGCCGGCAATGTAGCAGCCACCGACCACCGCTCCGATCGACGTACCCGCGATCACGTCGATGTCGTAGCCCGCTTCCACCAGCACGCGGATCACGCCGATATGGGCGAACCCTCGTGCGGCACCGCCACCGAGCGCAAGCCCCAGAACGGGGCGCGGCGGCTTGACGATTTCGTTCTGCGGAGGCGGAGACAATTCCGCCACGTTACCCTGACCTCGCCACGGCAAACTCTGAAACATGATGCATTCCTGACCCAAGAAATACGCCACTGGAACCAATAAGGATATGGGGACTCCAGCGAGACCGAACAGGATGGAGTCCTGAATGACACTACAATAGCACGTGATCGGGGGATTGGCCCTGTATCATAAGGTCTACGACTTGCTCCGAATCAGGCATTTTCGGTAAGTCAACCGCATGGATGAGATGGACGATCCGCCGGAAGGCGATGGAGTCAGGACGGTCAATCTGCGCGCCGAGCTCGAGCAGCGCTACCTTGCCTATGCACTCTCGACAATCACGCAACGAGCCCTGCCGGATGCGCGCGACGGCCTGAAGCCGGTGCATCGGCGCATCCTGCATGCCATGCGCCTGCTGCGCCTCGATCCCGACCAGGCCTTCAAGAAATGCGCTCGCGTGGTGGGCGATGTCATCGGTAAGTTCCACCCGCATGGCGACCAGGCCGTCTACGACGCGCTGGTGCGCCTGGCGCAGGATTTCGCCCAGCGTTATCCGCTGGTGGACGGGCAGGGCAATTTCGGCAATATCGACGGCGACAATGCCGCCGCCTACCGTTACACCGAAGCGCGCCTGACCGAGGTCGCCACCCTGATCCTGGAAGGGATCAACGAGGACGCGGTGGACTTCCGCGCCACCTATAATGGCGAGGACGAGGAGCCGGTGGTGATGCCCGGCGCCTTCCCCAATCTGCTCGCCAATGGCGTACAGGGCATCGCGGTGGGCATGGCCACCTCGATTCCCCCGCATAATGCCTATGAGCTCTGCCAGGCGGCGCTGCATCTGATCGACAATCCCCAGGCTTCGACCGCCGACCTCCTGCAATTCGTCAAGGGGCCGGATTTTCCCACCGGCGGCATCTGCGTCGAAAGCGCCGGCTCGATGCAGGAAAGCTACCGCACTGGCCGCGGCGGCTTTCGCGTGCGGGCACGCTGGCACAAGGAGGATCTGGGGCGGGGAACCTGGGTGATCGTGATCACCGAGATTCCCTGGCTGGTGCAGAAGGGCCGCCTGATCGAAAAGCTTGCCGAGCTCCTCGAGGAGCGCAAGCTGCCGCTGGTCGGCGACGTACGCGATGAATCGGCCGAGGATGTGCGCATCGTCATCGAGCCGAAGTCGCGCAATGTCGACGAAGCCGTGCTGATGGAATCGCTGTTCAAGCTCTCCGAGCTCGAAAGCCGGATTTCCCTCAACATGAACGTGCTGGTCGATGGCCAGGTGCCGCGCGTGCTCTCGCTGGGCGAAGCGCTGCAGCAATGGCTGAGCCATCGCCGTAACGTGCTGATCCGGCGCTCCAAGTTCCGCCTCGCCGCCGTGGAAAGGCGCATGGAGGTCCTGGCCGGCTATATCATCGCCTACCTCAATCTCGACGAGGTGATCCGCATCATCCGCTACGAGGATGAGCCGAAGGACGAATTGATCAAGGCCTTCGACCTGACCGACGTGCAGGCCGAGGCGATCCTCAACATGCGCCTGCGCAATCTGCGCAAGCTCGAGGAGATGGAACTCAAGCGCGAACACGACGATCTCGCCAAGGAGAAGGCCGGCATCGAGAAGCTGCTCGCCTCCGAGGCGCTGCAATGGAAGACGGTGGGCTGGCAGGTCAGCGAAGTCGCCAAGAAGTTCGGCCCGGACACGCCGCTCGGCAAGCGCCGTACCGACATCGATGCCTCGAAGGCAGGCACCATCGATCTGTCGGCGGTGGCCGAGGCGATGGTCGAGCGCGAGCCGATCACCGTGATCGTTTCCGAAAAAGGCTGGATCCGGGCCCAGAAGGGTCATCTCAGCGATCTCTCGGGCCTCAGCTTCAAGGCCGACGACCGGCTCAAGCTCGGCTTCCAGTCCGAGACGACGGCCCGGCTCCTCATCCTCGCCACCAATGGCAAGGTCTACACGCTGGAGGCTTCCAAGCTCCCGGGGGGCCGCAGCATGGGCGAGCCGATCCGCCTGATGGTCGATATCGACGAGGGGGCCGACGTGGTCGACGTGTTCGCCTATCAGGGCGGGCGACGGTTGCTGATTGCGGCGACCGACGGACGCGGCTTCCTGGTGCCCGAGGACGATATCCTGGCCAATACCCGCAAGGGCAAGTCGGTGCTGAATGTCGATGCGCCGGCGGAAGCCAAGCTGATCGTGCCCGCCATCGGCGACACGGTCGCCGTGATCGGCGAGAATCGCAAGATGCTGGTCTTCCCGTTGCACCAGATCACCGAGATGTCGCGGGGCAGGGGCGTCAGGCTACAGAAATACAAGGACGGCGGACTTTCCGACGTGCGTGTGTTCGACAAGGCGCAGGGACTGACCTGGAGTGATTCCTCGGACCGGACCTGGACCGTCACCGACCTGGTCGAATGGACTGGCAATCGAGCCGACGCCGGGCGCCTGCCACCCAAGGGCTTTCCCAAGAACAATCGGTTCACGGGCAAGTAGCAGTGGGGCGGCTGTTTCTGGGGCGCTTTGCGATTTGACGGGATCACGTCACGTCGCCAGGACGGACATTCGAGCGCCGGACACTCAGTCCAGCAGCGATGTCACGCGATCGAGAAAGCTCTCGATGTCGTCCGGGCTCGTGTCGATGGACATCGGCCTGTCGGCGCTGGGCCAAAGGCATCCGCGAGTCAGGTAGACCCCTTGTTGCTCCAGCACGTCGCTCAAGCGCATCTGGACGGCGTTCCAATGCCCGATACAGCCGACGACGGTGCCCGGCCCGGCAAAGACCGAGCCATGCAGGGCCGAGCCATATTCGCCGATGAGGGCGCTGGCCTGCGACAACGTTGCAATCTGGTCGGACAGGTTCAGTTCCTCGGGACGGATGACGTCGAAACCGCGTCGCCTGGCCTGCTGCTCAAAGAAGTCACGCTGCCTGAAAGGCCGATTGGCCGAGGGGCCGGGACCGCCTCGCGAAAGGCAGAGGCGCCGGTGGGCCGGCGCCGAAGCCGGTACCAGCGACCGGTAGAATTCACGCAGATAGGGGTGGAAAGTATATTCGCCGGAGAAGCAGAATGTCGGTACCACCGCGCGTGCGAAGAGCAGGCGCTCCCGTCCCGGTGTGTAACGCAGGATTGCTTCCCGAGGCACGTTGCAGGCCGACAGCAGCAAATCCTCGACCCAGGACGGCGTGTCATGGGGCAGCGGGATGACCCATTCTTCACGCAGCGATGCCAGGAACTGGCTGGCAATGGGTATCCGCGGCAGGAATTCGACCAGCCAATGGCCCCAGATGGTATATCCCGGGCCGGCTACGACGAGAGCGGGACGGTCTATGGGTCTGGCCGCCGTCTCGCTGAAACGCGAGGCAAAATTCGTGTCGGTGCGGGCCATGGACAAGGCGATGTTGGTCGACAGATTGGCATCGTCGATGACCTGGCCGCCATGGACGAGGATGCCGGGACGCCAGACCTCGACGTCGCGCAGCAGGAAGCAACCGATCGGGTCGACCGTAGCCCGCGGCTTTTTCCAATGCAGAGCGTGGACCCAATCGTCCTTGCCGCCTTCGCCCAGCATATGCGCGGGACGGGCCGCCGCCGCTTCCTGGGAAGAGCGAAATTCGAGAAAGCCGTTCCATGCCTGCGCGGCTGCCTCGTCGGGAAGCGAAACGGCCAGGGCGGATATCGGAACCGTGGCAAGGCTCATGATGCGCTGCCCTCACGGCAAGGAAGTGGCTTTGAATGAGGAACTCACGGCGGAGGACATGGGATCCCTTTCCGCAAGGACAGTCAACCCGATCTGAATGCATGCTGAACAAAGGGTTAAAAAATAGCGACTTTCTGCCGCTGCCATTGCCACAATTACGCCCGCCGTTTCCGGGATTGTCGCAGCCATCTTGCCTTGCATTGCCCTGCAGGGCGCAACCCCGGGCGTTCTTCCGGGACGTGTGGTTCTCGACATGACGATTGCAAGAAAAGCACTTTTACCCGTCCTTGCCCTCCTGGTGATCGGGGGGACGGCCCAGGCCCAGGAGTGGGGCTATCCTCCGGACGACGGCTATTATCAGGACGATGGCGTCTCCCGTCCGCGCCAGTGGCGGGATCCCCAGCCGACCTACCGGGCGGATCGGAACTTCGAGGAGCCTTACGACTATCAAGAGGATCCCTATGGCTATTATGGCGACCAGGATGGCGATGTGACGCCAGGCCGGCGCCCGCAGCGCCAGGCCTCGATCGATCCGAACAGCATCTCGCCCAATCTCGATTCCGGTACCAAGGACGATGGCCAGGCCATGCTGGCGCAGTCCCCGATCCCGCGCACGGTGGTGCCGTTCTCGGGCTACAGCCCCGGCACCATCGTGATCTCGACCAAGGAGAAGCGGCTCTATCTCGTGCAGGAGGACGGCACGGCGCTCCGGTATGGCATCGGCGTCGGCAAACAGGGCTTCACCTGGAAAGGTACCGAAACCATCAGCCGCAAGGCTGAATGGCCGAGCTGGACGCCGCCCAAGGAAATGATCGCCCGCCGTCCCGAACTGCCCGATCATATGGAGGGCGGCCTCAACAATCCGCTGGGGGCGCGTGCGCTCTATCTGGGGTCCACGCTCTATCGCATTCACGGCACCAATGAGCCGAATACCATCGGCCGGGCGGTGTCCTCCGGTTGCATTCGCATGGCCAACCCGGATGTAATGGACCTCTACCAGCGGGTGGGGGTCGGCACCACGGTGGTGGTGCTCTGACGCCTTGTTTGGACGTGTCACGGCGATGCCCGACGTCACCGTCGGGTCGCCCGACCTGCCAGACAACCGCAGAGGATGCCGGCGAATCCGCCCCGACGTGCCTGCCCTCTCGTGGTTTGCTACGATCCGATCATGACGATACCGAATCTGATCACCATCCTGCGTTTTTGCCTGGTGCCGCTGGCGGTGCTGTGCATCACCTCGGGGGCATGGGGCTGGGCGTTCGTCACCTTCCTGGTTGCCGGCGTTTCCGATGGCGTCGATGGCTTCATCGCCAAGCGCTTCGACATGCGCAGTGAATTGGGGGCCGTGCTCGACCCGCTGGCGGACAAGGCCCTGCTGGTTTCGATCTTCGTCACGCTGGGGATCGTCGGTGTGGTGCCTGCCTGGCTGGTTATCCTCGCCGTCTTCCGCGATTTCATGATCATCGGCGCCGTGCTGGTGTCCTGGGTCATGAGCCAGCCGGTACAGATCGCGCCGCTGATGCTTTCCAAGCTCAACACCGCGGTACAGATCGCTTTTGTGGCGCTCGTGCTGTTCGCCAAGGGCACGGGATGGCCTTTTCCTTTCCTGATCGAAGTGGGTTCCATCCTGGTCACGCTCTTGACCATTGCCTCGGCTGCCGCCTATCTGCGCCAGTGGCTCAACCATATGGCCGGATGAATATTCCGGCCGCGGAAGGCCATCCGCCATCTCAGCCGTCCCGGACGAGGCTTGCTTGGCCGGGGAGAACGGTGTGGATCGAGCTTCAGGAGCGAATGGATGAGCCTCCAACGGCAGGTATTCTTCTGGCTCGGTGCGTTGGCCCTGTTCATCGCGCTGATCTGGCTACTCCAGGGCATGGTATGGCCCTTTGTCGCCGGCCTGGCGATCGCGTATTTCCTCGATCCCGTCGCCGACAGGCTTGAGAGGCTGGGACTGCCCCGTTGGGCAGCCGCCTCCCTGATTCTGCTCGGCTTCATCTTCCTCATCGTGCTGGCGATCCTTCTGCTGGTGCCGATGCTGGGCGAGCAGTTCAACGGCTTGCGCGAGAGGCTGCCGAGCATCGTGGCCTCCATGCAGCGCATTCTGGGCGAACTCAACCAGAGCTGGCTCGGGGGCTTGCTTACCGAACGGCTGCAGGACATCCAGAAGTCGCTCGGCGACTATGTCGGGCAGGGGGCCCAGGTCCTTGCCACCTTCGTCTCCTCGCTCTGGTCGGGCAGCCAGGCTGTCATCGGGGTGGTCAGCATCCTGATCGTCACGCCGGTGGTGGCTTTCTACATCCTGCTCGACTGGGATCATATGGTGGCGCGTGTCGACAGCTGGCTGCCGCGTGACCACGCCGACGCCATCCGCGGCATCTTCCGCGACATCGATGCCGCCATCGCCGGCTTCGTGCGCGGCCAGGCGACGGTCTGCTTCCTGCTCGGTCTGTTCTACGGCTCCTGCCTGACCTTTCTCGGTGTCAGCTTCGGCTTCCTCATCGGGCTGTGCACCGGTCTGGCCTCCTTTATCCCTTATGTCGGTTCCATCCTTGGTTTCGTGGTCAGCGTCAGCGTGGCACTGGTCCAGGTCTGGCCAGATTGGCATTTGCCGGTCTATGCCGCCCTGGTCTTCGTGGCAGGGCAGATTCTCGAAGGCTATGTGCTCTCGCCACGCTTGGTCGGCGGTTCGGTCGGGCTGCATCCGGTCTGGCTGATGTTCGCCCTGCTGGCCGCCGGCAGCCTGTTCGGCTTCATCGGCCTGCTGGTTGCCGTGCCGGTGGCGGCGGCGATCGGCGTCCTGGTGCGCTTTGCCCTGTCGCGCTACCTCGCCAGCCAGTATTATACCGGCCATGTCGGCCAGGCTCAGGCCGAGGTGCTGCCATCGGACCCTTCGTCGTGACCCTTCCCCGCCAATTGGCGCTCGATCTGCCGCTGCGGGCCTCGTTCGCCCGCGAGGATTTCCTGGTCTCGCCGTCCAATGAGGCCGCCTATGCCTTCATCGAACGTTGGCCGGACTGGCCGTCCCGTCGTGCCCTGCTGATCGGCCCGAGCGGCTCGGGCAAGAGCCATCTGGCGGCGATCTGGTCCGAAGCCGCAGGCGCGGTCACGCTGACGGGCGAGGCGCTGCGGGACGACAATGTCCCCGTGCTGGTCTCACACAAGGCGGTGGTGATCGAAGATGCCGGGCGTGGCATCGACGAGACGGCGCTTTTCCATCTGCTCAACCTCGCCGGCGAGGCGGGCGCCTCCCTGCTGATCACCGCTCACGAACCCCCCGAGCGCTGGGGTCTTGTGCTTCCCGACCTCATCTCGCGCCTGCGGGCCATGCCGGCCCTGACCATCGCCACGCCGGACGACGATCTCTTCCGCATGCTGCTGGTGAAGCTCTTCCTCGACCGGCAGCTCATCGTCGATTCCAGCCTGGTCGACTTCCTCGTTCGGCGCATCGAGCGCTCCTTCGCCGCAGCGCGCCAGGTGGTTGCCGTGCTCGATCGCGAAGGCCTGTCACGCGGCCGCCGGATCACGCGGGCACTCGCGGCCGAACTTCTGAAGGAAGTGCTGGCGTCGCCATTCGACGAGGAGTGATCGCGATCAGGTCGCGCTTACGCTCCTCCGCCCGGGTCCAGTTCATTGAGCAGCCAGCGACGGTTCCACAGGCGACGGGGCGAAGTTTTGCGAATTTTCCCCAGCGCGGCCATTTTATGTGACAGCATTGTCATATAGGCGGCCTAAGCAGGCTTCCCCATGGCGGACGGCGATTCCGACCGGCGGGATGGGAACAGCAGCGCGGGACATAGCGAGCGGCATTGACGACCATGACCAGCACGGCACAGACGGTGGAGAGCGCGATGCAAGGCGATGAGATGCGGGAGGCGGCACATGACGTGGCTCCCTCTCAAGACTCGATCGCGCTGCGCGTCAGCCCGGATCGCTTCATCAATCGCGAGATTTCCTGGCTGCAATTCAATCGCCGCGTGCTGGAAGAGGCGTCCAACAAGAGCCATCCCCTGCTCGAGCAGTTGCGATTCCTGTCGATCTCGGCCAGCAATCTCGACGAGTTCTTCATGGTGCGCGTCGCCGGCCTGATCGGCCAGGTGCGCGAAGACGTCACGGCGCGCAGTCCAGACGGCCTGTCGCCGGCCGAACAGCTCGTCAAGATCGGCGAGGCCGTGTCCAAGCTCGCCACCGACCAGCAGAAACGCTGGACCGAATTGCGCGACGACCTGCTGCTCGAGGGCATCGTGATCACCGAGCCGCGCGACCTTTCCAAGGCCGAGCGCGCGTGGCTGGACGATTATTTCCTCAGCTACATCTTCCCGATCCTCACCCCGCTCGCCGTCGATCCGGCCCACCCGTTCCCGTTCATTCCCAATCTCGGCTTCACCATCGCCCTGCAGCTCAAGCGCATGAGCGACGGGCGCATGCTGAACGCCCTGATCCGTGCGCCCCACAAGGTCGAGCGCTTCATCCGCCTGCCGGACTTCGCCGAAACCGGGGCGGCCCGCTACATCACGCTGGAAAATCTGGCGGTGCTGTTCATCGCCAAACTGTTCCCCGGCTATACCGTGAAGGGGCAGGGCTCCTTCCGGGTCATCCGCGATTCCGATCTCGAAGTCGAGGAAGAGGCGGAAGACCTGGTGCTGCTGTTCGAGACGGCGCTCAAGCAGCGCCGGCGCGGCGTGGTGATCCGCCTCGAGATCGAGGCCGGCATGCCCGACAGCATCCGCCAATTCGTGACAGAGGAACTCGACGTCGCCGACGACGCGGTATTTCGCGTCGAGGGCATGCTCGCCCTCAACGAATTGTCGCAACTCGTCGGGCTCGATCGTCCGGACCTCAAATTCAAGCCCTATTCGCCACGCTCGCCTGAGCGTATCCGCGATCATGGGGCCGATGCCTTCGCCGCCATCCGGCAGAAGGACATCCTGGTGCACCACCCCTACGAATCTTTCGATGTCGTGGTGCAGTTCCTCAACCAGGCAGCGCGCGACCCGAACGTGGTCGCCATCAAGCAGACGCTGTACAGAACCTCCTCCAACAGTCCGATCGTCAAGGCGTTGGCCGAGGCCGCCGAGGCCGGAAAATCGGTCACGGCGCTGGTGGAACTGAAGGCACGCTTCGACGAGGAAGCCAACATACGCTGGGCCCGCGATCTCGAACGCGCCGGCGTGCAGGTGGTGTTCGGCTTCATCGAGCTGAAGACCCACGCCAAGCTCTCGCTGGTGGTGCGGCGCGAGATGGGCCAGCTCGTGTCCTATTGCCATGTCGGCACTGGCAACTACCATCCCATCACCGCGCGGATCTACACGGATCTGTCCTTCTTCACCGCCGATCCTGTGATCGCGCGAGACGTCTCGCGCATCTTCAACTTCATCACAGGCTATGCCGAGCCGGCGGCGCTGGAGCGCATGGCGGTTTCGCCCGTCTCGCTCAAGCAGCGCATCCTCGACCACATCAATGCCGAGATCGAGCACGCCAAGGCTGGCCGGCCGGGCGCCATCTGGTGCAAATGCAACTCGCTGGTCGACACCATGATCATCGATGCGCTCTATGCAGCCAGCCAGGCGGGTGTGCAGGTCGATCTGGTGGTGCGCGGCATCTGCTGCCTCAGGCCGGGCGTTCCCGGCCTGTCGGAGAACATCCGCGTCAAGTCGATCGTCGGCCGCTTCCTCGAGCATGGCCGCATCTATGCGTTCGGCAATGGCCATGGCCTGCCGCACCAGAAGGCGGCCGTCTACATCTCCTCGGCCGATCTGATGGAACGCAATCTCGACCGCCGCGTCGAAGCGCTCTGCCCTATCCTCAACCCGACGGTGCACGAGCAGGTGCTCGATCAGATCATGATCGCCAATCTTATCGACAATCAACAGAGCTGGAGCATCTTGCCCGACGGAACTGCGGAACGCATAGTCCCGCAGCCTGACGAAGAGCCCTTCAACGCCCACAAATATTTCATGACCAATCCCAGCCTATCGGGACGAGGCAAATCTCTTGAACACAACTCTCCCCGAACGCTCCTCAGCCGCAGACGCTGACACGCTGCCCCATGTCCAGGCCGCCGACCTGGCGGGGCCGAGCCCGGGACAGCCCGGTTTCGCGCAGGGGCGCATCTGCCAGGGGCCGCCGATCGCGACGATCGACATTGGCTCAAACTCGGTTCGTCTGGTGGTCTATGAGGGGCTGACGCGCGCGCCGACGGCCGTCTTCAACGAGAAGGTGCTGTGCGGCCTCGGCCGTGGCGTGATGACCACCAAGCGCCTCGATCCCGCAGCCGTCGCCAAGGCCTATGCGGCGCTCATCCGCTTCCGCGCCCTATGCGACACCATGGGCGTGAAGGACCTCTACGTCCTGGCGACGGCGGCGGCGCGCGATGCCGAGGACGGCGAGGAGTTCATCGCCCGCGCCACGGCGATCTGCCGTGCGGAGATCGAAGTGCTGTCCGGCAAGCGCGAGGCGCGCCTGTCGGCCTATGGCGTGATCTCGGGTTTCCACATGCCGGACGGCGTGGTCGGCGACATGGGCGGTGGTTCGCTCGAACTGATCGAGGTGCACGGCCATCGCGCCGGCGCGGGCATGACGACACCGCTCGGCGGGCTTGCCTTGCAGGACACCTCCGGCCAGTCGGTGCGCAAGGCGTCGAAGATCGCCCAGGAAAAGCTCGCCAAGGCGGACCCGCTGAAACATCTGAAGGACCGCACCTTCTATGCGGTCGGCGGTACCTGGCGTTCGCTTGCCAAGCTGCACATGATGCAGCTCGGCTATCCCCTGCACATCATGCATGGCTACAGCGTGCCGGCGCGGGAGATGCTCGATTTCTGCAAGCTGATCATGCGGGTCGACAACACCACTTTGATCGGCAAGGACACGGTTTCGACCGGGCGCCTGCCGCTGCTCGCCTATGGCGCGGCGGTGATGAGCGAGGTCATCAAGGCCGGCAAGCCGCGCGATGTGGTGATCTCGGCCCAGGGCGTGCGTGAAGGCCTGCTCTATTCGCTGCTCGACGAGGAGAGCCGCAAGCTCGATCCCCTGATCACCGCAGCCAGCGAACTCAACATCCTGCGTTCGCGCTCGCCGCGGCACGGCGAGGAACTGGTGCGCTGGGGCGACCGCTTCATGGCATCGACCCACCTCGACGAGACGGCCGACGAGAAACGCCAGCGCCATGCGGCCTGCCTGGTGGCCGATATCGGCTGGCGCGCCCACCCCGATTATCGTGGCGAGCAGAGCCTCAACATCATTGCCCACGCCGCCTTTGTCGGCGTCGATCATCGTGGTCGCGCCTATATGGCGGTAGCGAACTATTTCCGCCATGTCGGCCTGAACGAGGAGGAACTGTCTCCCCGCATCCGTGAGATCGCCACCGCGCGCATCCTCGACCGGGCGCGCATCCTCGGGGGGCTGATGCGGGTAGGCTACATCCTGTCCGCCTCGATGCCGGGCGTGCTACCGCGCGCGCCGCTCTATGTCAGTCATGGCAAACTGCTGCTCGATGTGCCCCGCGACCTGGAGGGGCTGGTGGGCGAACGCCTCAACGCCCGCATGAAGGCGCTCGGGCGCCTGATCGGTCGCGAGGCCGTGATCCGGATCCTCGATCCGGCGGAGACTGTCACGGTCGCGGCGGAATAGGGGAGACAGGTTGGCAAAGGCCACACCCCGCTGTCTGCAGCCAGTGGGGTGTGGCCTCTGCCGGGATGAAGGACCGGAACGTTCAGGCCCCGTAGCGGTTCAACCCGAGGTCCGAGACGTCGATCTCCGGCTTCTTGCCGCTGACGATATCGGCCATCACACGGCCGGAGCCGCAGGCCATGGTCCAGCCCAATGTGCCATGGCCGGTGTTGAGCAGCAGGTTCTTGTAACGCGTGCGGCCGATCACCGGCGTGCCGTCCGGCGTCATCGGACGCAGGCCCGACCAGAAGCTCGCGGCGGCCAGATTGCCCGAACCGCCGAAGAGGTCGCTTACCGACTGGGCCAGCGTGTCACGGCGGGCCGGCGGCAGGTCCTTGCTGAAGCCCGAAATTTCGGCCATGCCACCGACACGGATGCGATCACCGAGCCGGGTGATCGCGATCTTGTAGGTCTCGTCCATGATGGTGGAGACCGGCGCCCGGCTCTCGTCGACGATCGGA
This sequence comes from Labrys sp. E2SS-1L, assembly GCF_057073705.1. Taxonomy (NCBI): domain Bacteria; kingdom Pseudomonadati; phylum Pseudomonadota; class Alphaproteobacteria; order Hyphomicrobiales; family Xanthobacteraceae; genus Labrys; species Labrys sp. E2SS-1L. Next base: position 3,358,308 of record NZ_CP172712.1, read on the forward strand.
ATGGTGAGCGAATAGCCCTTGACCGGGTAGACCGGCACCTTGAGGCCGAGCGGCGCGACGAAACCGGGTGTGTAGCTGCCGAAAGCCGCAATGTAGGCGTCGGCTTTCTCGACGCCTGTGCTGGTCTCGACGCCTTCGATCTTGTCGCCGGCGAAGACGAGCCGCTTGATCTCGACGCCATAGCGAAAGCGCACGCCGAGCGTTTCGGCGAGCTGAGCCAACGCGCCGGTGAACTTGTAGCAGTCGCCGGTCTCGTCATTGGGCAGGCGCAAGCCGCCGCGGATCAGGGAACGGACATGGGCAAGAGCCGGTTCGGCGCCGATGCAGCCATCCGCATCGAGGACCTCGAAGGGGACACCATCGCGCTTGAGCACCTCGACATCCTTGCCGATGCCGTCGAGCTGCTTCTGGGTACGGAAGAGCTGCAGGGTACCCTGCATGCGCTCGTCATAGCGGATGCCGGTGGCGGCCCTCAGTTCGATCAGCTTGTCTCGGCTATATTCGGCCAGGCGAACCATGCGGCTCTTGTTGATGGCATAGCGCTCGGAGGTGCAGTTGAGCAGCATGCGCCAGACCCAGGCGACCATCGCCGGATCGGGACGGGGGCGCAGGATCAGCGGGGCATGCTTCATCAACAGCCACTTGATCGCCTTTTGCGGAATGCCGGGAGCCGCCCAAGGCGAGGCATAGCCGGGGGAAACCTCGCCGGCATTGGCGAAACTGGTCTCGAGAGCTGGGCCGGGCTGGCGATCCAGCACGACGACTTCATGTCCGGCCTTCGCCAGATAATAGGCGGAGGTCACTCCGATCACGCCGCTGCCGAGAACCGCGACCTTCATTTTATGCTCATACTCCTGCTTGCGATGCGTCCAAAGGCCCGGCGCATCGAACGATTCGCCCAGCCTTCACCCGGCTCATAGCGCAAGTCAATTACAGCCAGCTATCGGCTAATTGCCGCGACCTTGCCGCGTTCGATCGCCAGCGCCAGCTTGCCGTGCTTGAGGGCGAGCGCCTTCTCGCCGAACAGTTCGCGGCGCCAGCCATGCAGGGCCGGGACATCGGCTGTGTCGCTGTCTGCGATCATGTCGAGATCGTCGGTGGTGGCGATCACCTTGGCGGCGACGCCCTGGCTTTCAGCCACCATCTTCAGCAGCACCTTGAGCAGTTCCACCGTCGCGCCGGCGCCATTGCTGGCGATCCGCGGCGGTGCCTGGCGTGGCAGGCTCGCTGGGTCTCGAGCCAGACCGGCCTTCACCGCTTCGATCAGGTCGAGGCCGGGGCGGGAGCGTTCCCATCCCTTCGGAATCATGCGGATACCGGCCAGCTTCTCCGGCGTGTCCGGGGCCTGCAGAGCGACTTCGGTGATGGCGTCGTCCTTGAGCACGCGCGAACGCGGCACGTTCTTCGACTGGGCCTCGCGCTCGCGCCAAGCTGCCACCTCGACCAGCACGGCAAGATCGCGCGGCTTGCGCACGCGTCCGCTTACCCGCCGCCAGGCGTCCTCCGGGGCCTGCCGATAGGTATCCGGCGAAGTCAGGACAGACATTTCGTCGCCGACCCAATGGCTCCTCTTTCTTTTCTCGAGCGACGCCGCAAGCTTGAGGTAGACGTCGCGCAAATGGGTGACGTCCGAGACGGCGTAATTGATCTGGGCCTGGGTGAGGGGGCGCTTCGACCAGTCCGTGAAACGGGACGACTTGTCGATATGGGCGTTGGTGATGCGCTGGACCAATTGGTCATAGGCAATGGAGTCGCCATAGCCCAGCACCATGGCGGCGACCTGCGTGTCGAACAGCGGCGCGGGAATGAAGCCGGCGAGATGCCAGACGATCTCGATGTCCTGCCGGGCGGCGTGGAAGACCTTCAGCACCTTCTCGTTGCGCAGCAGCTCGAACAGGGGAGCAAGGTCTAGCCCCTCGGCCAGGGCGTCGATGACCACAGCCTCCTCGCGGCTGGCAACCTGCACGACGCAGAGCTTGGGCCAAAAGGTGGTCTCACGCAGGAACTCGGTATCGACGGTAACGAACTCATGTGCGGCGAGGCGAGAGCAGGCTGCGGCGAGGTCCGGGGTTGTGGTGATGATGGCGACTGGGGAACTGGAGGATTGTGGCATGAATATGCTTATCGGGCACACGGCGCCACAAGGCAAGGATTTCGGCCTTAAATGCATGTTCAGGGCCTTGTTTGGCCCGGACAAGTCAAGCTGCTCCTTGACGGCGGCGGTGGCGTTGGGGTCTATGACCTCAAACTCCAGAGCAAGGCGCGTTTCGGCGAAAACGCACTTATACTCTGGCACCTTGGTTTGACGCGTCTTTGCGATTCTCGGTGATACCGTCCGATCGCAAAACACTTTGTCCGGAAAGACACGCCTATGCACCGTTATCGCTCTCACACCTGTGCTGATCTTCGCCTCGACCATGTCGGGCAGGACGTGCGGCTTTCCGGCTGGTGCCACCGCATCCGCGACCATGGTGGCCTGCTGTTCATCGACCTGCGCGACCATTACGGCCTGACCCAGTGCGTGGTCGATCCGGATTCGCCGGCCTTCAAGGTGGCGGAGACCCTGCGCTCGGAATGGGTCGTGCGCGTGGACGGCAAGCTGCGCAAGCGCCCCGAAGGCACCGAGAACCACGAGATGCCCACGGGCCTGGTGGAAGTCTACGTCACCGAGATCGAGGTGCTGGGACAGGCGGCCGAACTGCCGCTGCCCGTGTTCGGTGACCAGGACTATCCGGAAGAGACGCGCCTGAAATACCGCTTCCTGGATCTGAGGCGCGAGCGCATCCACAACAACATCATGCTGCGCGGCAAGGTGGTGGATGGCATGCGTACGCGCATGAAGGCGGCTGGCTTCAACGAGTTCCAGACGCCGATCCTGACGGCCTCCTCGCCGGAAGGCGCGCGCGACTTCCTGGTGCCCTCGCGTATCCATCCCGGCAAGTTCTACGCTCTGCCGCAGGCGCCTCAGCAATATAAGCAGCTGTTGATGATGGCGGGCTTCGACCGCTACTTCCAGATCGCTCCCTGCTTCCGCGACGAGGACCCGCGCGCCGACCGCCTGCCGGGCGAATTCTACCAGCTCGACCTCGAAATGAGTTTCGTCACCCAGGAAGACGTCTTCGCTGCCGTCGAGCCGGTGATCACCGGCATCTTCGAGGAGTTCGGCAAGGGCAAGAGCGTCACCAAGGGCTGGCCGCGCATTCCCTATGCGGAGGCGCTGCGCAAATATGGTTCCGACAAGCCGGACCTGCGCAACCCGCTGATCATGCAGGAGGTTTCCGAGCATTTCCGCGGCTCGAACTTCAAGGTCTTCGCGCGCATGCTCGAAGACCCGGCCAACCAGGTCTGGGCCATCCCCGGACCGGGCGGTGGCCAGCGCACCTTCGCCGACCGCATGAATTCCTGGGCGCAGAGCGAAGGGCAGCCGGGCCTGGGCTACATCCTGTTCTTCGACAAGGCGACCGACGAGACGACGAAGCAGGCCGATCCCAATGCCGAAGGCATCGGCGCGCGCGGACCGATCGCCAACAATATCGGCCCGGAACGGGCCGAGGCGATCCGGCTGCAGCTCGGCCTGAAGGCCGGCGATGCCGCCTTCTTCGTCGCGGGCGATCCGAACAAGTTCTACAAGTTTGCCGGCGCCGCCCGCACCAAGGTGGGCACCGACCTCAAGCTGGTGGACGAGAGCCGTTTCGAGCTCGCCTGGATCGTCGACTTCCCGATGTTCGAATGGAACGAGGACGAGAAAAAGGTCGATTTCTCGCACAACCCCTTCTCCATGCCGCAGGGCGGCCTCGATGCGCTCAACACCCAGGACCCGCTGACGCTGAAGGCCTATCAGTACGATATCGCCTGCAACGGCTTTGAAATTGCCTCCGGCGGCATCCGCAACCACAAGCCGGAAGCGATGGTGAAGGCCTTCGAGATTGCCGGCTATGGCGAGGAGACGGTGATCGAGCGCTTCGGCGGCATGTACCGGGCTTTCCAGTATGGCGCTCCGCCGCATGGCGGCATGGCGGCCGGCGTCGATCGCATCGTCATGTTGCTGGCGGGTGAACAGAATCTGCGCGAGATCTCGCTATTCCCGATGAACCAGCGCGCCGAAGACATCCTGATGGGTGCCCCCTCGGAAGCGACGCCCAAGCAGTTGCGCGAACTTCATATTCGTCTGAACGTCCAGGAAAAATAACAGTCTCGGGGCTGGCGGCCGTAATGGCATGCGCTAAAACGGAGAAAGCCGGGGCCGCGCAAGGCCCCGGACCAGAGCGTTTTACGATTTGAGGGGACTACCGAGAATCGCAACGACGCATTGAAACAAGGCGTTAGAGCAAAGCAGCGTTCGACGAATGCGCCTTGCCCTAGCCAACAGGACGGGAAACGCAATGTCAGATGTCCAGGCCGGCTCGGCAGCCCCTACGAACTCCTCGACCATGTCCGAGGATCTGCGGACCGGGGCACTGATCTACCACCGCTATCCCAAGCCGGGAAAACTGGAGATCCAGGCGACCAAGCCGCTCGGCAACCAGCGCGACCTCGCCCTGGCCTATTCTCCCGGCGTGGCGGCGGCCTGCGAGGCCATCCACGCCGATCCGCTCGAGGCCGCCAACCTGACGGCCCGCTCCAATCTCGTGGCCGTCGTCTCCAACGGCACCGCCGTGCTCGGCCTCGGCGATATCGGCCCGCTCGCCTCCAAGCCGGTAATGGAAGGCAAGGCCGTCCTGTTCAAGAAGTTCGCGGGCATCGACGTCTTCGACATCGAGATCGCCTCCAAGTCGATCGAGGAGATCGTCACCGTGGTCGCGGCGCTCGAGCCGACTTTCGGAGGCATCAACCTGGAAGACATCAAGGCGCCCGAGTGCTTCGAGGTCGAGCGCCTGCTGCGCGAGCGCATGGAGATCCCGGTCTTCCACGACGACCAGCATGGCACGGCCATCATCGTCGGCGCCGCCGTCCGCAACGGCCTCGAATTGGCCGGCAAGTCGATAGCCGACGTCAAGATCGTGGCGTCGGGGGCCGGCGCGGCGGCACTTGCCTGCCTCAACCTCCTGGTCTCGCTGGGCGCCAAGCGCGAGAACATCTTCATCTCCGACATCAAGGGCGTGGTCTATAAGGGCCGCACCGAACTGATGGACCCCTGGAAGGACGTCTACGCCCAGGAGACCGAAGCGCGCACCCTCAACGACATCATCGAGGGAGCCGATATCTTCCTCGGCCTGTCCGCGGGCGGCGTGCTCAAGCCGGAGATGATCGCGCGCATGGCGCATAATCCGCTGATCATGGCGCTCGCCAATCCATTTCCGGAGATCATGCCGGAACTGGCCAAGGCGACCCGCCCGGATGCCATGATCTGTACCGGCCGCTCGGACTTCCCGAACCAGGTCAACAACGTCCTGTGCTTTCCCTACATCTTCCGTGGCGCCCTGGATTGCGGGGCCACCACCATCAACGAGGAGATGAAGCACGCGGCCGTCGAGGCGATTGCGGCGCTCGCCCGTGAGACGCCGTCGGATGTGGTCGCCCGTGCCTATGGTGGCGAAAGCCGCCGCTTCGGCGCCGATTCCCTCATTCCTTCGCCCTTCGATCCGCGCCTGATCCTGCGCATCGCTCCTGCCGTCGCGCGGGCCGCCCAGGAAACCGGCGTCGCGACCCGCCCGATCACCGACCTGGAAGCCTATGCCGAGAGCCTGACTCGCTTCGTCTTCCGCTCCGGCTTCGTGATGAAGCCGCTGTTCGCTGCCGCCAAGGCCGATCCCAAACGCGTGGTCTATGCCGAAGGCGAGGACGAGCGCGTGCTGCGTGCCGCCCAGGTGGTACTGGAAGAGGGGCTCGCCCGGCCCATCCTGATCGGGCGTCCCTCCGTGATCGAGACCCGTATCCAGCGTTTCGGCCTGACGATCAAGCCGGGGCATGATTTCGAGGTGATCGATCCGGCCGACGATCCGCGCTACAAGGATTACTGGTCGCTCTACCACCACCTGGCCGGGCGCGGCGGCGTCACCCAGGATACGGCGCGCACCATCGTGCGCTCGAATACATCGGTGATCGCCGCCCTGGCCCTGCATCGCGGCGATGCCGATGCGATGATCTGCGGGCTCGAAGGGGCCTATATGCGCCATCTGCGCTATGTCCGGCAGATCATCGGCCTGGCGCCCGGTGTGCGCGACTATTCGGCTCTTTCCCTGGTGCTGACCGCCAAGGGCGCCTTCTTCATCTGCGACACACAGGTCAAGCCCGATCCCTGCGCGGAAGAGATCGCCGAAATGGCCATCCTGGCCGCCGAGCATGTCCGCCGCTTCGGCATCGACCCGAAGATCGCCCTGCTGTCGCATTCCGATTTCGGTTCTTACGACACCGGCGCGGCCCGCAAGATGCGCAGGGCCCTGGAACTCCTGGTCGAGCAGCGTCCCGATCTGGAGGCAGACGGCGAGATGCAGGCGGACACGGCGCTGTCGGAAAGCCTGCGTGACCTCAAGCTGAGTTCCTCGCGGCTTCGGGGCGAGGCTAATGTGCTGGTGATGCCCAATCTGGATGCGGCCAACATCGCCTTCCAGCTTACTCGCATGCTGGCGGATGCCCTGCCCGTCGGTCCGATCCTGATCGGCGCCGCCAAGCCGGCCCATATCCTCAACCGTGCCGTGACCGTGCGCGGCGTGGTCAACATGACGGCGGTGGCCGTGGCAGAGGCGCAGGCCGCACAAGGCTGAAACCGAAGCGCCGGGATCGAAACAGCTCCCGGCGTCCCGCTTCAGGCCAGCATCTGGCCGAGGCCGCGTATGGTGTTCCAGTTGCGCGCAGTGCCGATGCCGAGCCGCTTGGTGGAAAGGGCGCCGGCAAGGCGACTTTCGCTCGGGCGCCCGGCGAAGGCGATCCAGAGATCGCCGCCGACCAGGGCAAGGCGTTCGCCCCTATCGCAATAGCGTTCCAGCTTGACCAGGATGTCCTCGCCGAGCGGGGCTCGCATCAGGCGGGCGATGACAAGGCCGCCGTCGCGTTCGGCCTCGGCCGGGAATGGGTTGCCGGCAACGGTGCTCCGCCAGTTCTCGGCGCTGCGCACGATGATGTCGACATGTTTGCCGTAATGGCCGAGGAAGCCGGCCTCCAGCCGGGCTTCGAGGACGGCGATGTCCTGTTCAGGCGCCTCGAAGACGAGATTGCCGGTCGAGGCCAGAGTGCGTGCACGATCAAAGCCGCATCCGGTGGCGATCGCGCGCAATTCCTCCATCACGACCCGCCGCTGTGGCGTCAGTACGATGCTGTAGAGGAGGGCGACATAGCCGGCCATGGCGAAGGGCTCGTCGGGATGGGCCGGTGTGGGCCATGACGACCCGCCGGCTCACAAAGGCAATCAGGATGCGGCGACGGGCTGGAAGCGCGTTTCGATGGACTCCACGTCCGCCCGGGTGGGCAGCTTGGCTTCGTTGCCGAGAAACTGGATCGCGTGGGTGGAGGCGCCGCGCGCGAAGCGGAAATGTTCCTCCCAGCGCGACAGCGGGCGGCTGAGATAGGAGTACATATAGGCGCCGTGGAAGATGTCGCCGGCGCCGTTGGTATCCACCACCGAGGCCTTCGGCACGTTGAGGGCCGGCAGGCGCTGGACCTTGCCGCTCTCGTCATACCACAGCATGCCGCGCTCGCCGGCGGTCACCCCGGCGATCTTGCAGCCCTTGCCCTTGAGATAGTCGAGCATCTCGGTCTCGGTCAGGTTCATCTGCTCGCACAGGCGCTCGGCCACCACGGCGACATCGACATAGTTGAGCAATTCGTCGGTGTTGGAGCGCAGGCCGCCGCCATCGAGCGAAACCAGGCGCCCGAGCTTGCGGAATTCCTTGGCATAGTAGAGCGCGGCATCGGCCAGATGCCCGTCGAGATGCAGGGCGCGGCAATTGCCCAGATTGAGATGCGGATAGGGATGCAGGTAGTCGTCGTCACGCGCACGCACGATGGCGCGCTTGCCATCCTTGGGCATGATGAAGGAGAGCGATGAGCGCTTGACCTTGCGAGGATGGACGGAGATGCCGTATTTCGCCGCCATGTCCATGAACATGCGGCCGAGCCAGTCGTTCGAATTGGTGGTGATCAGGTCGGGGATCACGCCAAGCTTGGCGCAGCAGAAAGCGGCCGTCGTGGCGTTGCCGCCGAAAGCCACGGCATAGTCCTTGGCAACCGACTTTTCATCGCCGCGCGGCATGTCATCCGCAACGAAGGTCACGTCGATATAGGCATGGCCGATGAAGAGCGCTTCCATCGCTTGTCGCTCCAAACAAACTAGATCCTACAGCGTTTTGCGATTTGCGGGGCGCCAAGAATCGCAAAGACGCGCCTGGGTAACTGCCTCTAGAGCAAAGAGCGTTTCCGCTCAAACGCGCTTTGCTTCAGGATATCCCGCTTAATCGTCATGGCGCCCCGGCGCAAGCGGCCTTTTCGCACCTGCGAGAGAAGGATTGTTCATCGCCCGCGCGATCCCTTCGGAAAGGCACCGGTACACGGAAGGGAACTTGTCTTCGCCGTAGAAGTTTGTATGTCGGTGACATGCGTCATTTCGGTTGAGTCGGCAGTGAAATGCTCCGGCTTTGGCAGAAAGCGATGGCATCTGAAGCACGAGCTGTCCTTACGTAGTCATTCATCTCCGGTTCATGGTGTGCATGATGTAAGAATCGGGCTTTGCTCTCGGTTGTATCTGTATATGATCGATACGGATCGGCATCCACGGAGGATCTCCCATGAAGAAGCTTTTGATCGTAGCAGCTGCAGGGCTTTTGCTCGCGGGCTGCTCGGAATATTCGCGCGGTGACCGCGCGCTCGGTGGCGCTGCCATCGGTGCCGGCGGCGGTGCGCTGATCGGTGGCCTGGCCACCCGTTCGGCCGGCGGCGCCATCGTCGGCGGCGTGCTCGGCGGTGCTGCCGGTGCCATCGTCGGTGCCGAAACCACGCCGCGTGCTTGCACCCGTCGTTACTATGATTACTACGGCAACGTGCGGTATCGCCGCGTGCAGTGCCCGTAAGGGGTGAGATCCCATAGAGGAAAGCGCGTTTTCACGAAGACGTACTTTTCTCTAGCTCCTCGTTTGGACGCGTCTTTGCGATGCTTGACGATTTCGTCAGATCGAAGAACGCTTTGAGGATCGCCATCTGACGCAAGTCACACCCACGCAGCCCGCTGCGTGGGTTTTTTTCATGGAAAGGCCCGCCTTGTCGTTCTCCGATCTGACCTTGCCGGGTTTGAGCGTGTTGGCGTGGGCCTATTTCTATTCCGAATGGGCGGTCCGCCTCGTCATGATCGTGGTGGTGCCGTTCCGGCGCAATTCGGATGCGGCGCGCAGCTGGCTGCTGCTGGTGATGTTCCTGCCCTGGCCGGCCCTGCTGCTCTACCTCCTGATCGGGCGGGCCACCTATCCGCGCTGGCGGCGCAAGCGTTTCGAGCGCCTTCCTGACATCCTGAGCCTGTCCGCCGAAAAGGTTCGCGAACTGACCGACGTTTCACGCGAGCGGCTGCCGCGGCGCTTCACCCGTGCAGCGGTGCTGATCGAAAGAGTGGGCAAGCTGCCGGTCGTCGATGGCGCGAGAGTGGATTTCCTCGGCGATTATTCGCGGATGATCGATCGGCTGGTCTCCGATATCGACGCTGCCCAGCATCATGTCCACTTGCTGTTCTACATCTTCGCGGACGACGAAGTGGGGCAGAAGGTGATGCAAGCCCTCGGTCGTGCCCAGGCGCGTGGCGTGAAATGCCGCGTGCTCATCGATGCGATCGGCTCTCGGCCATGGGCACGCAGCGTGCTGACGACGCTTGCCGATTATGGTGTCGAGGCCCATCCCATCCTTCCGGTCACTTTCTTTCGGCGCAAGTCGGCGCGGGCGGACCTGCGCAACCACCGCAAGATTGCGGTGATGGACGGGCGGGTGGGCTATGCAGGGTCTCAGAACATCATTGCGGCCCGCACGGTGCTCGACATCTCGAACCAGGAACTGATGCTGCGCCTGGAAGGGCCGGTGGTGCTGGAATTGCAGGCCGTCTTCATCGCCGACTGGTTCCTGGAGACGGAGGAAGCGCTGCCGCTCGACAGCGTGATGTCACCGACGCCGGCCTGCGGTACCCTGGCGATGCAGGTCCTGCCGAGCGGGCCGGACTATCGGGTGGGAGGGATCGAAAGCCTGATCGTCACCGCCATCCATTCGGCCCTGCAGCGGGTGGTGATCGTCACGCCCTATTTCATTCCCAGCGAGGCCGTTCACAAGGCGATGCAGATCGCCGTGCTGCGCGGCGTCGCCGTGCATCTGGTCGTTCCCAAGATTTCGGATCACCGCCTCGTGCGTTTCGCCCAGCAGTCCTATTATGGCGGATTGCTGGCTGCTGGCGTGAGCATCCACCTTTTCCGCGACAAGTTCCTGCATGCCAAGAATGTCTCAGTGGACACCGACGTCGCCCTGATCGGCTCGAGCAACATGGATATGCGTTCCTTCGTGCTGAACTCGGAGGTCACGGTGGTGATCTACGACCGCGAGGTCACGCTGCAATTGCGACGCATGCAGGATGACTACATCGCGGGCAGCGACCGGATGGAACTGGACAGATGGCGCCGGCGCCCCTGGATCCGCAAGGTCGCCGAAAATCTGGCGCGGCTGGTCAGCCCGCTTCTGTAGCCGCGCGTCCCGAAGCACCGCGTGGGGCACAGACCGGCGCCAGCAACGCAATGATCACGGTGAACACCGCTGCGACGTAGAAGATGCCGGCAAGCGTCGACACATGGGCAACGGTTCCGAGCAAGGGCGGCGCCGCCAGCAGGCCGGCATAACCCATGGTCGACACCGTTGCGATCTGCACTTCCGGGCGCGGCATGGCCCCGGCGGTGCTGAACAGGACCGGCACCACATTCGCAAAGCCGATGCCGGTCAGGCCGTAGCCGAGGATGGCGACATAGACATTGCCCGAAAGCGGTCCCATCAGGAGCCCGATCAAGGCGAGCAGACAGCCGCCTCGCACCAGATGAACGCCATCGACGTGACGGCGGATGGGATCGCCCAGGAAGCGCACGCTTGCCATCGCCCCGGCGAAGACGGCATAGCCGACATTGGCCAATTCCTGGCCGGCTCCCAATTGTTCGCGCAGGAAGACGGCGGCCCAATCCAGCACCACGCCCTCTCCGCTGAAGGCGAGCGCGGCCATCAGGCCGACCACGACCGCGAGGAAAGCCGGGCGCAGGGAAGGTGATTTGCCGGTGCCAGCGTCGGCAGTTGCAGCGACCTTGCCGGGAGCGAGGCCTCTCTGCCCCCAGGCAAAGATGACGGCCAGTGCCACCGTCACGATGAGCGCCTGGGAAGCGCCGTCGGTCCAGCGGAGCATCAGGGTGGCGATGCCAGCCCCGGTCAATCCGCCCAGGCTCCACATGCCGTGGAACGAAGACATATAGGGGCGGCCGACCTGCTTCTCGATCCTGGCGGCATCGGCATTCATCGCCACATCCATGCAGCCGCCGCTGGCGCCGAACAGGAAAACGATGCCGGAGAGCAGCCAGACGTCCGGCATGAGGGGGATGGCGGGCAGCAGGGCCAGGAAAATCACGCCGCTCAGCCGGATGAGAGCCGCGGTGCCGAGGCGCTGGATGATCCAGCCGCTGCCGGCCATGGCGAGCACGGCCCCGGCCCCGAGCATCAGCAGGACGATGCTCAGCACGATGGGATCGAGCCCCAGCCGCTCCTTGGCGAGAGGGATCTGCGTAGCCCAGACACCATAGAGAGCGCCATTGACGTAGAAGGTCGACGCCGTCGGGTGCCAGACCCGCCAGCCGGGCCGATAAGAGGATGTTTCAGACAAGATGGATCTCCACGCCACTTTCGCTGTAGCGCTGCAGGATGGTGTTCGAGCTCGCATTCTCGGTGACCATGCGATCGAGGCGAGCGAAGGGCATGACCTGATAGGCCGAGCGTGTGTCGAGCTTCTCGGCAGTGACCAAAGCCATCGTCGAGCGTGAGGCGGCGACCATGGCGCGCTTGAGATGGGCGTCGTCATGATCGACCACGGTCACGCCCTCGATCAGGTCGACGGCGCAGGCGCCCAGGAAACACAGATCGGGCTTGAGATAGGCGACCTGCTCCAGCGCGCCGGCGCCGCTGGCGCTGCGCGACTGGGTGTCGACCTGCCCGCCGATCAGCACCAGCTTGCCGATGCCGCGATCGAGCGCGGCGACGGCGATGTCGGGCGAGGGGGTAATCACGGTGAGGCCGGCCTCGACCGGAAGCTGGCGCGCCAGCATCAGATTGCTGGTGCTCTGGTCGAGCAGGACGACCATCCCCGGTTCGACGAAACGCAGGGCATAGGCCGCCAATTGCTTCTTCTGCGCCTCGTTGCTGATCAGGCGCCGATCAAATCGGTGTGAGGCGCGAGACTTGCGCAGGGCGCCGCCATGCACGCGCTCGATCAGGCCGGCATCGGCAAGTTCCTTGAGGTCACGGCGAATGGTGTCCTCCGACACCGCGAAATCCAGTGCCGCCTGGACAGAGGCGATGCGGCCGTCCTGTTCGATGCGCTGCAGGAGAAGACGCTGCCGCTCGGCAGGGATGAGGCCGGCATCGAGAAGGATGGAAGTTTCCATGGCAGGCTGGATCCGATGAACAGGCCGCTTATGTCCCTTGAGCGGGGGGAATGCAAGGGTGGAAACGCACAAAGGCGCATAAACATGCGCACTCACGCATCGTGCCGGCTGTCGTACGCGTTACTCGCTTACCCTTGAGGATGACTCTGCCAGATGACCGGCTATAGTCGAGACGGAGAGTGATTCATGGTTGCACAATCCGGCGGGAAGCCTGCCGAAGCGCCGAGCAACGAGCCGGACAAGCCTGGGCAGTCTGAGCAGTCGATGGGCGGGCTGCTGTTGCAGCTCAACATGATGGCCCGCGCCTTCGTTTCCTCGCCCCATCGCAACCAGCTGTTCATGCTGGGTGTTGGTGTCTTCACCGTGCTCATCACCTCGGCCTATTTCCAGCGACTGTTGATTGCCTGGAATCAGCCTTTTTACGACGCGCTAACGCGTAAGGACATCGCCCAATTCGTTCAGCAGATCCTGGTCTTCATTGCCATTGCCGGCGGCCTTTTGGTCCTCAATGTCAGCCAGACTTGGCTCGGCATGATGATCAAGCTGAAATTGAGACAGGGATTGGTCGAAGATCTCATCGGCCAATGGATGCTGCCGCGCAGGGCATTCCGTTTGTCCAACTCTAGTAAGATCGGCGTCAACCCAGACCAGCGTTTGCATGAGGATGCACGCCACCTTACGGAATTGTCGACCGATCTGGCTATTGGCCTGTTCTCGGCATTGATCTATCTGGCAATCTTCATTCCGGCCCTATGGATCGTATCCGATGGCTTTAACTTCCAATTCCAAGGCTATACCTTCTCCATACCGGGTTACTTGGTCTGGGCGGCAATCTTGTTCTCGGCGACAGGGTCGCTGATGTCGTGGCACGTCGGTGCTTCCTTGGTAGGACTCAATGCCGACCGCTATGCCCGCGAAGCCGAGTTCCGCTTTTCGTTGGTTCGGGTAAGCGAACATGTCGATGCGATCTCTCTCAACAACGGTGAGAAAGACGAAGAACGCCAGCTCAATCTCGATTTACGTGCGGTCTTGCTGGCGATGCGCCGCCTGGTCACCACTACCACGAGGCTGACCTGGGTGACTGCCGGCTACGGCTGGTTCACCAATCTGGCACCGATCCTGGTGGCCGCACCGATCTATCTCGCCGGCAATCTGACCTTTGGCGGGCTGATGGCCGCGGTGGCCGCGTTCAATCTCGTGCAGGCCCAATTGCGTTGGCCGGTCGACAACTTCAACAACATCGCCGATTGGCGGGCGACGCTGCTGCGTGTCGCCAATTTCCGCTCGGCCGTTACCACTATCGACGCGCAACAGACGGAAGCCAGCCATATCAAGTTCGCTGAGACCGACAATGACGGCATCCGCCTCGATGATCTGGTGATCGAGGCTTCGAGCGGGCACAGCCGCCTCAACGAAGACCATGTCCAGATCCAACCCGGCGAGCGGGTCTTGATCGTCAGCGAGGCCGGGGCGAACAAGACTCTGCTCTTTCGTACTCTGGCCGGGCTGTGGCCTTTCGGCTCAGGTCAGGTCAGCATTCCCAAGGGAGGGCAGGTCACCTTCATGCCGCGTCGTCCCTATCTGCCCCAGGGCACGTTGCGGCAGATCCTGTCCTATCCGCAGCCGGTGGCCAAGTTCGAGCAGGCCGATTTCGAACACGCTCTGTCCGCCGTGGGGCTTGGTCATCTGGCCGATGACCTCGACCGCAATGTGCGCTGGGACAAGGACCTCGCCGACGAGGAACAGCAGACGGTGGCTTTTGCCCGCCTCGCTCTGCAGCAGCCGACCTGGATCGTCATCGACGAAGCCCTGGAAGGTCTGGATGAGGGAACACGCGACAAGGTTTTCGCCATTTTCGAAAAGGATCTTGGCAAATCCACCATCGTCCATATCGGCCGGCCCGGCTCCAAGGCCAGCTTCTTTCCACGTACTCTTCGGCTTCTCAACGACAGGACACAAGCGGACCGCGCATCAGAGAAACCGGATCGGGATGAGGCGGACGAATCCAAAGGCAGTGTATAAAAAGACCATACTTTTCAAATAAATGTTCGCTTCTGTTGAAGCGTCTATCTAAAGATCGATCAGGCAGCCCTCATGGCTTGCAACGGGTGAAAGTCGGGACGATGGCAAAGGACAAGGCCGGCAAGAAGAAGCTCTCCAAGGGCGACAAGAAGATCGCGGCGGAGAAGGTGGATAAGGGCATGGCCAAGACTGAACCGGCTGGGCTCTACAAGGCCGCCGATCTCGTCAACCTGCCCAACGAGGAACTGCTGGAAGCCGTGCAGCGCCAGACCTTCCGTTTCTTCTGGGAGGGAGCGGAGCCGGTGAGCGGCATGGCCCGCGACCGTACCACCCGCACGATGGATACGCCCAACGACCTGGTGGCGATCGGCGGGACGGGTTTCGGCATCATGGCCATGATCGTGGCGATGGAACGAGGCTGGATCACCCGCGCCGAGGGCCTGGAACGGCTGACCAGGATCATCGACGTCATCGAGCCGACCACCTGTTTCCATGGCGCCTATTCGCATTTCATGCATGGCGAGACCGGCAAGGTCTGGCCCTTCAGCCGCAAGGATGATGGCGGCGACCTGGTCGAAACCGCTTTCCTGTTCCAAGGCCTGCTCTGCGCCCGCGAATATTTCGATGCCGACACCCCCACCGAGGCCAGATTGCGCCAGCGCATCACCGGGCTATGGGGCGAGATCGAATGGAACTGGTATACGCAGGGGCGCCACGCGCTCTATTGGCACTGGAGCCCCAATAACGGCTTCGTGCTCGACCATGACATCCATGGCTGGAACGAGTGCCTGATCGCCTATGTGATGGCGGTATCGGCGCCGCGCTATCCCATCGATCCCGCCGCCTATCATCGCGGCTTCGCGGCCAGCAAGGATTTCGGGGCGCCGCGCAGCTATTACGACATCGAACTGCCGCTGGGCCCTGATCGCGGCGGGCCGCTGTTCTGGGCGCATTATTCCTTCCTGGGACTCGATCCTCGCGGCCTGAAAGACCGCTACGCCGATTACTGGCAGCAGAACGTGGCCCATACGATGATCAACCATCGCCATTGCGTACTCAATCCGCATGGCCACAAGGGCTATGGCCCCGATTGCTGGGGGCTGACGGCGAGCGATGATCCTGACGGCTATGCCGCCCATCAGCCGAGCGAAGACAATGGCGTGATCAGCCCGACGGCCGCCTTGTCGAGCTTTCCCTATGCGCCCAGGGAAGCCATGGCGGCGCTGCGCCACTTCCTCGCCAAATATGGCGACAAGGTCTGGGGGCGCTTCGGCTTCGTCGATGCCTTCAGCGAGGAACGGGACTGGTTCGCCGACACCTTCCTGTCGATCGACCAGGGCCCGATCATCGTGATGATCGAGAACTATCGCACCGGCCTGATCTGGAACCTGTTCATGCGCGTTCCGGAGATCCAGGCCGGTCTGCGTAAGCTCGGCTTCGAAAGCCCCCATTTCAAGGCAGATGCGGGAGCCTGAACGCGGCAGCGTCAGCCAAGCGCAGGTGAGGTTTGTCATTGCCGGGCTTGACCTGGCAATCCAGCTTCTTTTTGCCGCGGTTTCTGGATAGCCGGGTCAAGCCCGGCTATGACAAATCGGGCGTTACCCATTCAGGGAACTGCATTATTTCTAATCTCGCAGCCGCCCGACATTGCGCACCAGCACGGCCGCCAGAATGATCAGGCCGGTCAGGATATCCTGCATGTAGTTGGGCACGCCGAGGATGGTGAGGCCATTCGCCACCACGGCGATGATCACAGCACCCAGCAGAGTGCCGAGGGCGTTGGCGTCGCCGCCACGAAAAGCCGTCATGCCGAGAAAGGCGGCGGCATAGGCCTGGAGCAGGAAGCCATTGCCGCCGGTCGGATGGGCGCTGCCCAGCCTCGCCACCAATAGGAGGCCGACAAGCCCGGCGAACAGCGTGCAGATCGCAAAGCCGAGCACCGTGCTGCGCACGATCGGAACGCCGGTGAGGCGAGCCGCTTCACGGTTGCCGCCAATGGCCGCCATGCGCCGGCCGGGCTCGGTGAAATCCAGCAGGATGACGCAGATGGCCGTCATGGCGATGGCCCACAGCGTTAGTACCGGCACGCCTGCCAGCGTGCCGCGCCCGAGATCGCGGAAGGTCGGTGGAATATTGCCGAACAGCGTGGCGCCGTCGCTGATCCAGAAGGTGAAGCCGCCGACCACCGTGCCGATGGCGAGGGTGGCGATGAAGCTCGGCACCCTCAGGCGCGAGACGAGATAGCCGCTGACGCAGCCGACGACCGCCGACGACACCAGCGTGGCAAGAATGGTGGCCGGAATGCCCCAGCCTTGCGCGAACAGGCTGACGGCCAGGATTCCGGCCCAGGACACCACTGCCCCGACCGAGAGGTCGAATTCCGACAGCACCATCACGCAGGTCGCGCCGAGAGCCACGATGGCGAGCAGCGAGGATTGCTGGGTGATGTTGATCAGATTGGAGGCCTGGGCGAAGGAACCCGGCGAAAGGGCCGAGAAAACCCCGACGATGACGAAAAGGCCGAGAAGCGTGCCGTAGCGGGCGGTAAAGTTCAAGCTGTCCTCCGGGAGTCCCGATGCGGTCTTGCCGTGCGAAAGGTCGCCGCGAGCACCTGCTGGCGGGTCAAGCCGGCGGCCGGAGCGTCCAGTGCGATCTCGCCCTTGGCCATCACCACGATGCGCCCGGCCAGCGCGAACAGTTCCTCGATGTCGCTGGTGGCGAACAGGATCAGCGTGCCGTCGCCGGCGAGCTCGCGGCAAAGGGCGTGGATCTCGGCCTTGGAACGGACGTCGACGCCCCGCGTCGGTTCGTCCAGCAGGAAGAGGCGCAGACCCGGCCTGAACCATCGTCCGATCAAGATCTTTTGCTGATTGCCGCCGGAGAGAGTGGCGATGCGGTCGGCGAGGCGGCCATAGCGGACGGCAAGCCGATCCAGCATCGCGCGGGCCTTGCGTCGCAAGGTCGGCCAGGACAGGAGGGGCAGGCCGGCCACGGCCCGACCATCGGAAAGACGGGGGAGGGTGGCATTGTCCAGGATGGAGTGGTTGATCACCAGGCCGCTGCCGCGGCGGTCCTCCGGCGCAAACGCGACTCTTGCCCGAAGCCGGGAGGGGATGCCGGCCGGCGGCAAGGGCCGCCCGGCCAGAGATAGCCTGCCGCTCGCCCGCGGCATCGCGCCCCAGAGCGCCTTCAACAGGCTGGAGCGCCCGCTGCCGACGATGCCGTACAAGCCGATGATTTCGCCGCCATGGGCGCTCAATTGCAGGGAGCCGTGCCGGGGCGAGGGGGAAAAGCCGTCGAGCTCGAGCAGCTTTTCGGCTCGCCTGGCCGCAGGCGGAAGGGCGTCGCGGAGTTGGGCGTCACCGGCCATCATCGCCACGACGGCGTCGGGCGTGGTTTCGGCGATCAGGCCTTGGCCGACGGTGACGCCGTTGCGCAATACCGTATAGTCCTGCGCGAGCTCGAAGACCTCCTCCATGCGATGGGAGACGAAGATCACGGCGCATCCCGCCTGCGCGAGAGTGACGACCACCTTTCTCAGGATCGCGGCTTCGCTTTCGCTCAGGGAGGCCGTGGGTTCGTCCAGCACCAGGATGCGCGCATCGTCCATCAGGGCCCGCAAGATCTCGACCAGCTGGCACTGGCCCACCGAGAAATGGCGTACCGGGACGTCCAGCGGCAGGGCGATGCCGAGCCTGTCGCGGACAGCCGCCAGGCGGCGTTGCATGGCCTGCCGGTCGATCAGGCCGAAACGGCGCGGGTAGCGCCGGCCGACAAAGGCGTTCTCGGCCGCGGTGAAACCCGGTACCAGGTTGAGTTCCTGATGCACGAAGCGCAGACCCGCGGCCTCCGCCGCCCTGGGATCGCGCGGAGCATGGAGCGCGCCGTCGAGCTGCATCGTACCACCATCGGGCTGATACACGCCCGACAGGCATTTGAGCAGGCTCGACTTGCCGGCGCCGTTCTCGCCCAGCAGGGCATGGATGCGTCCCGGCTTGACGTTGAAGTCGACGCCATCGAGGGCATGTACGCCGCCGAAATGTTTCTTCAGGCCGGTGATCTCGAGCCGCGGAACAGCGCGGCCGGAGGGCTGGCTCATTGCGGACACGTCACGCCCAGGCTTGCCCGGTCGACGACCTTGGCCTCGACCTGGATTTCCTGTTTGCTGATGGGCTTGCCCTCCAGCACATTGGCGATTTCGGTCACGGCGCTATGGGCGATCCCCGGAAAGTCCTGGCGCACGGTCGCGACCAGGTCGGTGCATTGCTTGATCAGGTCGACGGCCTGCGGATTGCCGTCGATGCCGGCGATCACCATCCTGGAATCGGGCGCATCGCTCTGCTGGGCGAGGAGAGCCCCGATCGCCGGCTCGTCCCAGGCGGCCCAGACGCCATCGATCTTGGTGCCGTGCTGGCGGATGAAGGTTTCCATGGCCAGGCGTGAATCGTCGATCGGTCCGGGGACCTTCACATAATGCTCGGCGATCACCTTGATGCCCGGATTGGCGGCCAGCGCCTTGTCGAGGGCGAGTTCGCGCTGATGCA
Organism: Labrys sp. E2SS-1L; assembly: GCF_057073705.1. Lineage (NCBI taxonomy): Bacteria > Pseudomonadati > Pseudomonadota > Alphaproteobacteria > Hyphomicrobiales > Xanthobacteraceae > Labrys > Labrys sp. E2SS-1L. The sequence goes on from NZ_CP172712.1 coordinate 3,377,464, forward strand.
CGCCGGGATGGGCCGAATAGTAGAACTTGACGATATTGCCCTTGCCGCCCAGCTGCTTGAACAGCTTGTCCGACAGGATGGTGCCGAGGGCGAAATTGTCGGTGGCGATGCTGGCGGTCACACCGGGCGCCAGGGCGCCGTCGAGGGCGAAGACGGGAATCTTCTTGGCCGCCGCGGCGGCGACCTGGTCGGCGATCTGCTTGGGATCGACGCTGACCAGGACGACGGCTTTCACGCCGGCATTGGTGACGTCCTCGACCCGGCTTGCCAGCTGCTGAAGGTCACCGCGGGTATCGACGACATTGACGTTCCAGCCCTTGCCGGCGGCATCCTTCTTGAAGGTTTCGACGATCTCGTTGGTCGCGACCGAGCTGATATAGGGCGTCAATACGGCGATATCCTCGGCCTGGGCCGCGTTCGCGACGACGCTGGCCAAGGTCATGGCCAAGATTGAAACACCGATCTTCACGTGGATCCCCCGATAGCTTCGACCCGGGTCGGATCTCCCGGGCAGTTTCTTTGCGTTGCTATGGCATAGTCCGCGGCAGTTCGCGCGCGAAATCCGATGCGGCACGATAGCTGTGATAGCGCCGTTCCGCGGCTTCCGCGCGAGAAGGATGAGGCTCGACCGTGACACTGCCCGTCAATTGCTGCACCGGCTCGAAGCCAAGCCTGGGGGCGAGCATGCGATAAATGCCGAGCGCCGGCATCTCCTGGCTGGCAGCCGGCGCAATCACGGGCCGGTTCAGCACTTCGGCGAGGAAGCGTTGCTGCAACGGGCTGCGGGCGCCACCGCCGATCACCGTCAACGGCTGGCGCGGCAGGCCGGCGGCTTCCAGATTGTGGCGGATGGCAAAGGCGATACCTTCGAGCACGGCCCGGCACAGAGCACCCGGCCCGTGACCGCGATCAAGGCCGAGGAAAGCACCGCGAACCGCGCGATCCTCGAAGGGCGAACGCTCGCCGAAGAGATAAGGCAGGAACAGCGGATGGGAGGCGGCGCCACCAGCCGAGGCGTGATCGAGCAGCGTCTCCACCGGCAGGGATGTGATCTCGCTCAGCCAATCGAGCGCCGCGCCCGCGCACAGGAAGGGCGTGATGACGATCGCGCGGCTGCCCTCGACGGGGTCGGCCAGAGTATAGCTGTCGCGCGGCGGGCGGGCATCGGCAATATCCATGGTGCCGGCGACCCAGCCGGTCGTGCCGATATAGGCATAGGCCGTGTTGGGTGCATCGGCGAAGGCACCCCAGGTTGCGGCCGCGCCATCGCCGGCGCCATTGTAGACTGGGATGTCACGTGGCAGGCCGAGGGCGACGGCGCTTTCAGCGGCAAGCGGGCCGACGATTGCGTCTGCAGCCAGGATTTTCGGCATTTGCGCGGCTTTGACGCCGGCTGCCGCCAGCAGGGTTTCATCCCAGGCGCCGCAGACGATGTTGTAGAGCCCGGTCGTCGTCGCAGTGGTGGGATCGATGACGCTACGCCCGGTGAGACGCTTGATCACGGCATCCTTGGCCCCGAAGAGAAAACCGGTGACGGCGTCGAGCGGCGAGCCTGGAAGGAAGCGCTCGAGCCGCATCAGCTTGAGGATAGGATGGGCAGGATCAAGATGATTGCCGGTGCGCTGGCCGTAATCTCCGGGAAGCCGGTCGCGCAGGGCCGCCACTTCATGCTGGTCGAGCCGGCGATCGGAATAGAGTATCGCCGGGCCAATGGGCTCGCCCGTCGGGGAAAGGGCGATGAGGTTCTGCATCGAACCGGCCAGGCCGATCGCACAGACATCGGACCGGAAAGGCAGCTCGCTCACCGCCGCCTGAGCGGCGGTCCACCATTGGCGCGCATCCTGCTCGACGGACCCGTCCGAGAGGGTCTGCGTGGTCAGAGGCCGTGTCGCCGAGGCCACGGCCGTGCCGGTGCGGTCGTACAGTACCGCCTTGAGCGCGGTGGAGCCCACATCGAGAATGAGAAGCTTGTCGCCCACGTCTTGCTTCCAGGGGCTGCGGAGGCATCGCAAAGGGCGATGCGCTCCGTAATGCCGGCTTTTGGGAAATGCCTCAGGCTTCGTCGATCTGGAGGAAGGCCACGCAGGTCGGCGTGCCGGTCTGGATCTCGGTGCCGGTCGGGGTCAACTCGCCACTCTCCTTGTTGACGGCGAAGACGACGAGCTTGTCGCTGTTCTGGCTGGCCGCCACCAGGAAATTGCCCGAAGGGTCGATGGCGAAATGGCGGGGAAACTGCCCGCCGCAGGGTACGTTGTGCTCCAGCACCATGCCGCCTTCGCTGTCGAGGGCGATGACGCCGATCGTGTCGTGGCCGCGATTGCCGACATAGAGATAGGCGCCATCGGCCGAAATCGCGATTTCCGAGCAGAAGCTGCCCGATCCGGCTGATTCGGGCAGTGCCGAAATCGTGCTGACCAAGGTGAGCTTGGCCTGGTCCGCCTCGAAGGCGAAGGAGGATACGGTGGAGTCGAGCTCGTTGGCGACATAGAGCAGATTGCCGCGCGGATGGAAGACGAAATGGCGCGGACCGGCCCCGGCTGGGACGGAGGCGGCTCCGGCGCGGGTGATCGCACCGGTCTGGGCATCGAAGCGATAGACCACCAGCAGGTCGAGCCCGAGATCGGCAACCACGATATAGCGGTTATCGGGCGTGACGCGGACGCAATGGGGGTGAGGGCGCTCTTGGCGCTCCGGATCCGGTCCCGTGCCGGCATGGGTGGCGTCGCTGACGGCTGCTTTCAGCCCGCCATCCTCGCGGATCGGCAACACCGCGATGGCCTTGTTGGGCAGTTCGCCTTCCGCGGTCAGGCTGTAATTGGCGACGAGCAGGAAATTGGCGTTGCGGTCATGGCTGTTAAAGGCGGCGATGCTGCCCAGGGTCGGCTGTTTGTTGATATAGCTCAGCGTGCCGTCCGCGGGGTCGATGGCATAGGCCGAAACCGTGCCCTCGTTCCAGCCGAACACCTCGCTGTTGACATGCAGCACCTTGCGTTTGGCGTCGACGCCGATCCAGGTTGGGTTGTCGATACCCTCGATCAGTCCGACAGGTGTGATGGCACCGGTTGCCTGGTCGAAGGAGAAAGCGGAAATGCCCTTGGCGTTGTGGGTTGGGTAATATGGCGTTGGGCGCGTGGGGCCGCCGACATAAAGAAAAGTGCGCTGTCCGGACATAATCCCGCCTTGTCAGACTCAGAAACTCGATGCGGCGCCGACCATATGGGACAGGGATGGCCCGGGCAACCGGGCCCGGTCAGATTATACTCCCAAGGCGATGCGCGACGATTTGCGACGACCTTCGATTTGAATAATTCATACAAATGCAGCTATCAATCGGGAAGGGGCGCCGGTCCATTCAGGCAGGCGCGTCCCCAAGCAAAGCCGAGCACATGCAAAAGAGCCGGTTCGCCGGCGATCGACGACGGAGAGTGAAATGTCGCTACCCCTACAGGGCAAGACAGCCCTTGTCACCGCGGCCGCCCAGGGGATCGGCCGCGCCTCGGCGATAGCGCTGGCCCGCGCCGGCGCACAGGTGGTGGCCACCGACATTGCCGAAGACAAGCTGGCCGATCTCGCCGGGGTTGAAGGCATCGCCGTCGAACGGATGGACGTGCTGTCACCGGAGGCGATCGCCGCCTTTGCCGAACGTCATGGACCCCAGGCCGACATTCTCTTCAACTGCGCCGGCGTCGTCCACGCCGGCACCATTCTCGATTGCACGGAGAAGGACTGGAATTTCGCTTTCGATCTCAACGTCACCGCGATGTTCCGCATGATCAAGGCCTTCCTGCCGCATATGCTGCAGCGCGGCGACGGCAGCATCATCAACATGTCTTCGGTGGCTTCGTCGGTGAAGGGAATCCCCAACCGTTTTGCCTACCAGGCCTCGAAGTCCGCAGTGGTCGGCATCACCAAATCGGTGGCGGCGGACTATGTGAGCAAGGGCATACGCTGCAACGCCATCGCCCCCGGGACAGTCGAAAGCCCCTCCCTGCGCGAAAGGCTGGAGGCAACCGGCGACTATGAGGCGGCGCGTGCCGCTTTCGTCGCGCGCCAGCCGATCGGCCGAATCGGTCAGCCCGAGGAGATTGCCGATCTCGTCGTCTACCTCGCCGGTGCTACCTATACGACGGGACAGATCCACATCATCGACGGCGGCTGGACCGGTTGACGGGCGGGGCCTGGTACCCCGTCGAATGCGAACGGCAGCCCCCGCATTGCAGGCTCTGGTCATTCACATCGCTGGCGCGGGAAATGATTTGAACCACATTTGTCCACGGTGATGCGTGTTTCAGGGCTTGCCGGGCGGTAGTATGTGACAATTTGATCTGCCATAGCTCCACTTCGTCATCAAATCGTCATCAAAACGGGTGCGTCGGTCCGGTGACGACATTGCTCGGAGTAAAGACGTGGAAACAGGCAGTAGACCCGCACCGGCAGTGCCCGCACCGACCTTGCCGGCCCCGGCTGCCAATCGGGAAATCGAACTCAAGCTGCTGGCCCCCGCCGACAGCTTCGATTCTCTCGCTGCGGTTCCCGTCATTGCCCAGCATGCCCGCAATCGCGGCGTCTTTCGCAATTTCGAGAACGCCTATTACGATACGCCCGATCGCCAGCTCTATCGCAACAAGATCGCCCTCAGGGTACGCAAGAGCGGCAAGAGCTTTATCCAGACGCTCAAACGCCCGGCCGACGGCACCAATCCCCTGGCGCGCCATGAATGGGAAGTGCCCGTACCGAGCCTGGAGCCGGATCTGGCCCTCTTGCCGCCCGAAGCCCTGGAGATCGGCATGGACGGCGTCGGCAACGGCGTGCTCGAGGCCGTCTTCGTCACCAAGTTCCGCCGGCGTATCCAGGCGCTCGACCTGCCGGCCGCCAAACTGGAACTTGCCTTCGATCAGGGTGAGATTCGGGCCGGTGAGCGCCGCGAGGCCATCAGCGAGCTCGAACTGGAGCTCAAGGGCGGAGACGCGGGTGCCCTCTATGACGTCGCCCTGGCCCTGCTCGATGTCGCGCCCCTTCGCGTAGGTACGCTGGCCAAGGCCGATCGTGGCTATAAGCTCGCCTATGATCCGCCGGCCGAGGGCGTGCGGGCTGCCAAGGGCAGCATCGGCGCCGCCGACAATGTCGACGAGATCGTCGCTAAGCTGCTCGGTGACTGCCAGCGCCACATGGTCGCCAATCAGGCCGTGGTGGAGGAGGGCAGGACGCCGGAAGGTGTGCACCAGATGCGGGTGGCGTTGCGGCGCATGCGCACCGCCATTTCGATTCTCCAACGCCAGATCGGCTCACCGACGCTCGCGCTGCTGGCGGTGGAGGCCAAGTGGCTGGCGTCGACGCTCGGGCCCGTGCGCAATTGGGACGTGCTGGTGGTGGATACCATTCCCGGCATCGAGACACATTGCCCCGACGAGAAGGCCTTTGCGGCGATGCGGGCTCATGTCGAGCCGAGGCGGCTGCATGGCTATCAGCATCTGCGCGAACTGTTCGCCGGTGCCCGCTACAACCGTTTCCTGCTGACGCTCGGGCGCACCGTCGAAAGGCGCGTCTGGCGCAATGATATCGCCAGCGGCTCGCTTGGCATCCTGGCGGAGACCGCCGAGCAATTCGCTCGCCAGGCGCTGGAACGGCTGCATCGCCGTGCCCTGAAAGGGGGAAAGCATTTCAGGCGGCTTGAGCCGGTGGCTCAGCATGAGTTGCGGCTCGTGCTCAAGAAGCTGCGTTACGGTGCCGAGTTCTTCCGGGGCGTCTTTGACACCAAGGAAGAGGCGCAGCGTTATCTTGCCCGGCTGGCTGATCTCCAGGAAGGGCTCGGTCTGGCCAATGATGCGGCGACGACGGGCGGTCTGCTGGCCGTGCTCACGGACGAAACGCAGGATGCCGCCCTGCATCGTGGCGCCGGCCTGGTCACCGGCTGGCAGGCTCGCGACAAGGAAGTCGCTGCCGGTTCGCTGCACAAGCTCTGGAAGCGTTTTGCCCAGGGCGCGCCCTTCTGGCTGGCGTGACGGCTGATCGCGGGTTGTCACTGGCCTCAATCTGCGGCACACCGTCTGGGTTGCCAAATCTTGGCCGAGTCTTGGCGGCAGCCCTTGCCGCCCAATCCCGGTCGAAGCTTGCCTGAGGCCATCATGAGCCGCACCGCCTATGTGAACGGGGTCTATGTGCCGCTGCGCGACGCCTGCGTGCATGTCGAGGATCGTGGCTTCCAGTTTGCCGACGGGGTCTATGAGGTCTGCGAGGTTTTCGGCGGCCGGCTCATCGACGAGACCCGGCATCTTGCCCGGCTCAAGCGGTCCCTCTCGGAGCTGGGCATCGGCATGCCTGTCGGGGAGGGGGCGCTCAAGGTGATCCTGCGCGAGACCGTCCGGCGCAACCGTGTCCGCGATGGCTTGGTCTATCTCCAGGTCACGCGCGGAGCGGCCAGACGCGATTTCGTGTTTCCGGCAGCTGATACGCCGCCTACTTTGGTGGTGACCGCCCGCTCCGTCGACCGCAGCAAGGCCGAGGCGGGTGCTACCAACGGCATTTCGGTAATCAGCCTGCCGGATAATCGCTGGGAACGGGTCGACATCAAGTCCACGGGCCTTTTGCCCAATGCGCTGGCACGGCAAAGGGCCAAGGAGCGCGGCGCCAAGGAGGCCTGGTTCGTCGACAAGGACGGCTATGTCACCGAGGGGGCGGCCAGCAATGCCTGGATCATCACCCGCGAAAATACGCTGCTGACCCGCCCGGCCGAGAGCGGCATTCTGCGGGGCGTGACCCGAACCACGCTGTTGGACCTCGCCCGGCGCGATAATCTGCTGATCAGCGAACGGTCCTTCACGCTGGCGGAAGCCAAGGCCGCGAAGGAAGCCTTCGTGACCGCGGCGACGGCATTGATCATGCCAGTCGTGCGTATTGACGATACGGTGATCGGTGACGGTAAGCCGGGGGCTCTCACCACGCGTTTGCGCGCACGGTTCCATGAGGTGGCCGAGCGTTCACTTTAGTTTATGGTATACCATTGTTGCTTGACAGATGATGGCTTGGGGCCCATCTGCGATCATTCCGACAGATTGGGCGGAATGACGCGTGGCGATTGCAAACTTTTGCTTGCGCGACGCAGCATCCCCGTCGACTATGTAGGATGATTGCATGAAAGGCAGGCGCGTCAGCGTTGGCTGATTTTGCTTGTGAATGTCCGCGGACCAACCGCGGTCAAGGAGTTTCGGGGGTATTATGGCGGCGGAGCGCACCCAAAATCTACAGGACACGTTTCTCAACAATGTCCGCAAGAACAAGATCCCGCTCACGATCTTCCTGGTGAATGGTGTGAAGTTGCAAGGCGTTGTGACCTGGTTTGACAATTTTTGCGTGCTTTTGCGCCGCGACGGTCATTCCCAGCTGGTCTACAAGCACGCGATTTCGACGATCATGCCGGGCCATCCCGTCCAACTCTTCGAAGGCGGTGAGATCGAGGGCGCGGACAAGCTTTGATTCTTGCCGTACCGGCGGTGGCGGGGGCAACCCCGCCCGAAAGTTGACGTTTGACAGCAAATACTCTCAAGGATCCGGCGCACCGCATCGATGCGCATGAGCTGGAAGTTGCTTCCGGCACAAGAACTTATGTCGTCGCCCCGGTGCTGTCGCGCCGGAGCGAGAACGACTTGGTGCGATCACCCGAAGCCAAGCTCGAAGAGGCCGTCGGCCTTGCTGGCGCCATCGATCTGAATGTGGTCGGTGCCGTCGTGGTCGCGCTCGGCGAAATCAGGCCCTCGACCTATATCGGCAAAGGCAAGGTCGAGGAGATCAAGGCGGTCGTCGAGGCTGAGGATATCACCCTCGTGCTGATGGATTGCGCCCTGTCGCCCGTGCAACAGCGCAATCTGGAAAAGGCCTGGGGCGCCAAGGTGATCGACCGCACCGGCCTCATCCTCGAAATCTTCGGCCGGCGCGCGCGCACCAAGGAAGGTACGCTGCAGGTCGAGCTCGCCCATCTCAACTATCAGAAGGGTCGCCTGGTCCGATCCTGGACCCATCTCGAACGCCAGCGCGGCGGCGGCGGCTTCCTCGGCGGTCCGGGTGAAACCCAGATCGAATCCGACAGGCGCCTGCTGCAGGATCGCATCGTGAAGCTGGAGCGCGAGCTCGAGCAGGTGAAACGCACCCGTTCCCTGCATCGCATCAGCCGGCGCAAGGTGCCTTATCCGATCGTGGCGCTCGTCGGCTATACCAATGCCGGCAAGTCGACCCTGTTCAACCGGCTGACCCGCGCCGAGGTGCTGGCCGAGGACATGCTGTTCGCCACGCTGGATCCGACGCTACGGGCACTCAAGCTGCCGCATGGCACCAAGGCGATCCTGTCCGATACGGTGGGGTTCATCTCCGAATTGCCGACCATGCTGGTGGCGGCCTTCCGCGCTACGCTGGAAGAGGTGTTGGAGGCGGATGTCATCCTGCATGTGCGCGACATCTCCCATGGCGACACCGAAGCCCAGGCGGGCGACGTGCGCTCCATCCTGCACAGCCTCGGCATCGAGGAGGGGACGAGGCAGACGGTGATCGAGGTCTGGAACAAGGTCGATCTCCTCGAAGAGCCGGGGCGCGAGGCGTTGCTGACGGCCTCCCGGCGCGAAGGCGGGAATCGGCCCGTGGTGGTCTCGGCCGTGACCGGGGAAGGGCTGCCGGCACTGCTCGACCGGGTCGAGGCGGTGGTTGCCGCCGGACGGCTGACACTCGCCATCGACATCCCTCCCGCGGATGGCGCAGGCCTTGCCTGGCTGCATGCCAACACCGACGTGCTGGCCCGCGAGACCGACGAGGATGGCGTCACCCATGTCTCCGTGCGCGTGGCCCCGGAACGCGCCGACCAGGTCAGGCGGCGGTTCGGGATCGCAGCCGTTGAATGAGCTGAGTGCGCATTACACCGATCCGCGCCTGGCGGATCTCTACGACATGCAGAACCCGTGGGGACCGGACAGCGACTTCTACCTCGCCTTGGCAGGCAGACCGGCGCTCGCCATCCTCGATATCGGATGCGGAACCGGGATGATGGCGACAGCCTTTGCCCGGCAGGGGCATGCAGTCACCGCTGTCGACCCGGCCGCAGCCATGCTGGACGTGGCACGGTCGCGTCCGCAGGGGCAACTGGTGCGGTGGGTTCACGGACTGGTGGGAGAGGTCCAGGGAAGTTTCGACCTCGCCGTGATGACCGGGCACGCGTTCCAGGTTTTGCTCGACGACGAGACCACGCTGGCCTTCCTGCGGGCCGTGAAACAAAGGCTGTCGCCGGGCGGGCGCTTCGCGTTCGAGACGCGCAATCCCGACGCGCGGATCTGGGAAGAATGGGCGAAGCCGCTGGTGGGGAGTTCCGTGGCGGGGGCCACCGAAACGGCGCATGTCGATATCGAGAAACAGGGCGAGCTGGTATCTTTTCGTTCCATCTATCGCTTCGAGGATGGAACGGAGGTCTCCAGCCGCAGCACCTTGCGCTTCGCGTCCCAGGCGACGATTTCTGCCCTTGCCGAGAAGGCCGGATTTTCTCGCCAGATCTGGTACGGCGATTGGGATCGTCAGCCCGTAGAGGCGGGTAGCCGGGAGCTCATCCTGGTTGCGGGTTTTGCCTAGTCCGAACCTGCCTTCAACACGGGCCAGGCCGCAATGTCTGCGGACCGGTGATAGTGCAATGGCAATCGGATCCATCCCAATGCACACTGTGCGACACCCATGAGGGACGCCGCCCGCAGGCATCGACCGGCGGCGAGCAGGAAGGGCAGACGAAGGCCCCCGAGTTGTTCATGGTGATGTCACCCGCCCCGTCTGCAGGCGTGGCGGTGATACCGAAATCTCCGGTGCGATAGAGAAAGACCTTCATCTGCCCACGGCCGTCCAGTCCCTTCCAGCCATAGATTGCCCGGGGTGTTTCCAGATCGGTTTCGACGGCAAGAAGCTTGCCGCCGGAGCCGGCCGCCTTCTGCAGGCTGGCGAAGTCACGGATTTCTCGCAAGGTGGTGATCCAGCCCCTCGTCATGGCGACCTTCGCTTCGGGCTGTCCGGGATCGCGAGGGGGCCACGGCGCCAGCTCCGACGAGAGCGCCGGTAGAGCCAGGCAGATCGTCAGAATGATGGCTCCCGCCGAACCCGTGACCGGTCTCGACATCGAAGGCCCTCCACACACGGCGTGCGACGACAGCACGACTATGGCGCTTGGCGGTGTCGAGCGTCAAATGGAGAGGCGAACTGGTGCCAGTCGGCGTTGCCCTGGCTGTCCGCCTGGCGCAACGGACCCTGCTTCCTTGGGGCTTGGAGCGCTGGGCTTCAGAACCAACTGGTTCGGGCGGGCTCCGGCGTCGTGACGAGACCGACGACAGCGCCCGTGGTTGCTCCGATGGCACCACCGACCAGCGCGCCGGTGGTCGGCTGGCGAGCGACGAGACTGCCGACGATGGCGCCGCTGGTGCCGCCGATCAGGGCGCCGTTGAAGGCTCGCCCGGCCGGGCTCGAACTGCAGGAGGCCGTGCTGACGGCAAGGCCGGTGATCAGGATCAGACCCGGAAGTCTCTTCATGGTTGAGCATCCTTACGCTACGCTACGATGAATGGCTCATTTACTGAAAATTAACTTTTGGTCTTGAATCGGACGGAAGCAAGGCCCAGTCAGACAAGATTTGGCCCAATATATTAATTGCGATTCGCTCTGATAGTGTTCAAGGTCGTTTTACTGGCTGAAATGACGTCGATAGAGGGGAAAACGAGCGTTTTTCCTGATCTTCGGGGAGATCACCAGGCGGCCGGTATTCTCGCGACATGGTTAATCTTGGGGCCCGTTCGAGATTGCCCTTTCGGCACGGGCGGTCGCTACGGCGCCGGGGCGGTGGGTGCGGGCAATCCCAGCTTCTGGCGCAGAGCCTTCAGTACCCCGTCCCCCATGGCCGCCTGACCAAGCGCATTGGGATGGAAGGAGCCGCTGAGGGTGGCGGCCAGCACCGGCTGGGCGCGACCGTTCATGTGCGGATCGCCGCCACTGCCCGCCAGTGTACGCATGCTATTGGCGGCGAGAAAGGCATCGTTCGGTGTGACAAACCAGCGTTGCCGCGGGCGATAGGCCTGCCAGGCCGGCGGCGAAAACGGCGTCCAGCGTTGTCCGGTTGGATTGCTGATCGGAAAGCGAAGCCCGTCCGGGGCATTGCTGCCGTCCGCCATGCCAGGCTGGCACAAGGCGTGGCCCTTGAAGGCTGCAGCGAAGTCGCTGACCACCTGCCATCCGACCAGGGTTGGGATCTTGGCATTGAGACCGTCGACGAAGGTGACCGATTCCGGGCCCGTGGTCGGCTTGCTGATCCGGAAGATCTCGTGAAGATCCATTCCGGCCGTTCCGGCTTCGCCGCTGGGGGCATGCGGACAGGTGCCGCTACCCGTGTGCAGCATTTGCGGGTAGCCGGTCTGGATGACCTGGGAGGCCGTCAGGCCCAGGAGCCGTTCGAAGGCCTGGGCCAGGGCGCGATAGCGCTCGGCCAGCGAACTCTCCGCTGCCGTGGCATCCTGAAAGGTGATGGGACCAGCCCCCTTGATCCAAAGCCTTTCGGCGGTTCGTCGAAGCGACAGGAAATTGCTGCTGGCGGCCAGGGCCTCGCCGGCTATGACCCGGGAAAAGCCGATATCGTTCCCGCCGATGCTGAGCAGGAGGATGTCGGGTTTGCGCTTGAAGGCAGCGCAGCGCTTGAGATCTATGTCCCAGGAAAAATGCGCCGGCGGCGAGAAGCGATTATAGCCCGTGAGGGGCAGGGGACAGAGGTCACGCAAGGCCCGCATGACCTGCGGCGAGGCATCGTACTGCCCGGCTTTGCCCGGCCTGTCCTTGGGGACGTCGTCGCGGGCGACCCAGTAGCCGAGCAGGCCCTCGAAGACTTCGGCGCCGGTGCAGCCATAGCCCAGATAGGTCACGCTCGCATGTGGCGCTTCCAGTGCGAGCGCCAGGGCCGCCTTGAGCTGGTGCGAATAGAGCGAGCGATGGCATTGCTGGTTGATCCACAGGGCACCGATCCCGAAGCTCTTGTCGAAATTGTGCTTGTAGCGGAGGGGGTAGAGGCGCAGCCTGCCACGCCATCCCGATTCACCCGGCAGATGCGACGATTCCTGGAAATTGTTGACGTCGGTGCCGAGCACCGCGGCCTTGTCGGGGTTCCCCTCGCCGGAGGCGAAGGAATCACCCATGCCGAGGATGGTGATCGGTCGGATCGTCTGGTCCGGCGCTTCGGCCAGGGCCGAGCCGTCGGCCTTGACGGCCAGGGTGAAGGCGGTGCCGATGGGGATGTCGGTCAGGCGTATCTGCGCAGTGTCGCAAGCTGCCGTAGCGGCCACCGAGCCATTGACCAGCCATTGGCACTGGCGACCCGCAGGGGCTTCGGTGATGCTTGCGAGGATGTCGCTCTTGCGGGCGCCGACATAGTCCTCGCCATTGGCCAGCTTGCAGCCCCAATGCCCGCGATTGGTGGCGCTGAAGCAAGTGCTGCGGGCAAGGGCCGAGGCCCAGCCGAAACGCCAGATCGTCGCGGGATCGCCGAAAGCCTTGCCGAGTTGCCTGGCATCGGCGCGCTTTTCCAGTTCGACCTCGAGCGCCATCACGGGCTGGTTCTGGCGATCGGCCAAGGGCAGGCCGGCATAGAGGCCGGCGAGGGCACGGAAATGGTCCTCATTGCGAAACAGGGGAAAGCGATTGGCAACTTCCCACTGGATGGCCGGTGCGGCTTCGGCCGCTCCTGCAGCCATTGCAAGGCCGAAAACGACGGCGCACAGGCTTGCTCGGCTCCCGGCATGCCGCGCGCCTGATCGCTCCGTCCTGACAACGCCCATACGTGACATGGCAGCCCCCCGCATGCGATCGTTTCTCCACGGTACGGGGATGGGCGTGATGGCGCCGTTATCGCGGATGGCAGCACAGACGTCAGCGAGATCCGATAAACCGAAATAGCGCGTCGACGGTTGCTTGCACCGATTGACGGGTGTCGATCTCGAAATCGGCCGAACGGCGCAGGAGCGGCTCGACCGCCATGATCAGTTCGGCGACCTTGCGACGCTCTTCCTCGGCATGGCCATAGCCCCAACCCGTTCGGGCGGCGAGCCGCGCCATGATGGTGGGAAGGGGAGCCGAGAGCAGGACGATGGCATCGATCAAGGGAAAGACCTCAGCCATATTCTCGGCACAGCCGCTGACGAAGAAAGGCCCGGGGGGTGATCGCGACAGCAGGCCCTCGACCTTGTCGAGTTGCCAGACCCAGTCCTCGCCCTGGCCGGGTGTCAGGTTATCTCCCGGGGCGGCCGGAACCCAATGCGACCATTCCGGCGTATCGAGGTCATGGGCTTGGTGGCCACGGGCGAGCAATTCGCGGATCACGGACGTCTTGCCGGTTCCGGACATGCCGGTGATCAGGATGCGTTTCATCGCTGTCTTGCTCCGAAAACAATCCGACGGGCCGGCTCATGACCATTGGTATAACTGTCACGTCGGGCTCGACGCGACAACGGCGGTAACAGCAATAAAAATGGCCGGACGAGCCGGCCATTTTCAAGAGTGGGGCATCTTGGTCTCTTGCGGGCATGCCCGTTACATCATGCCCGTCGCCTTCGCCAGCATGAGGGCGACGATGCCGCCGATCACCGGGCCGACGACCGGCACCCAGGAATAGCCCCAGTCCGAACCGCCCTTGCCGGCGATCGGCAGCACGGCGTGAGCAATGCGCGGGCCGAGGTCACGGGCAGGATTGATGGCATAGCCGGTGGGACCACCGAGCGAGACGCCGATGCCCCAGACCACCATGCCGACGATGAAAGGCGCGAGATAGCCCGGCGTCGCCACGCCCTTCGAACCGATGGCGGCGACGACGAAGAGCAGGGCGAAGCCGCCGATGATTTCCGTCACCAGATTGGCGCCGTAGTTGCGGATGGCGGGGCCGGTGCAGAACACCGCGAGCTTGAGGCCCTGGTCTTCGGTCTCACCCCAGTGCAGCAGATGCGCGAGCCACACCAGGATGGCTCCGATGAAGGCGCCGATGAACTGGGCCGCGATGAACGGGACGACATTGCTCCAATCGCCGGTCGCGGTCGCGAAGGCCAGGGTCACCGCCGGATTGAGATGACCCGGGGCACCCGCCGCGACGGCGACGAGCACGCCGCAGAGCACCGCGAAAGCCCAGCCGGCGGTGATGACGATCCAGCCCGAATTCTGGCCCTTGTTCTTGGCCAGCAATACGTTGGCCACGACACCGTCCCCGAACAGGATGAGCGTGGCCGTGCCCATCAGCTCACCAACAAACCCAACTGCCATGTTTTTCTTCCCTGTGTTGTGGGGCCGTCACCCCCCGGGTGCGGCCCTGCTTGGTTCGTGATGGTCAGACGGCCCAGTCGAGCGAGCGGCTGACGGCCTTGTTCCAGGCGCTGAAGAGCTTGCTGCGCTGCTCTTCCTTCATCATCGGGTGCCAGCGCTTGTCGACGCCCCAGTTTTCCGAGATGTCCTTGGTGGAGTTCCAGTACCCCGTCGCCAGGCCGGCCGCGTAGGCCGAGCCGAGGGCGGTCGTCTCGATGACCTTGGGGCGCACCACGGGAACGTTGAGGATGTCGGACTGGAACTGCATCAGCAGCTCGTTGACGACCATGCCGCCGTCGGTCCGCAATTCCTTGATCTGCACGCCCGAATCCTTGGTCATGGCATCGAGCACTTCGCGGGTCTGATAGGCGGTCGCCTCCAGGGCGGCACGCGCGATATGGCCCTTGTTGGCGAAGCGCGTCAGGCCGGCGATCACGCCGCGGGCGCTTTCCTTCCAGTGCGGCGCGTAGAGGCCGGAGAAGGCCGGCACGAAATAGACGTCGCCATTGTCCTTCACGGTATTGGCGAGGGCCTCGATCTCCGGCGCGGTCTTCACCAGATTGAGGTTGTCGCGCAGCCATTGCACCAGCGCACCGGCGATGGCGATCGAGCCTTCCAGGGCGTAGATGGGCTTGTTGTCGCCGAGCTTGTAGCCGAGCGTGGTCAGCAGGCCGGCCGTGGAGTGGAAGGGCTTGTCGCCGGTGTTCATCAGCATGAAGCAACCGGTGCCGTAGGTGTTCTTGGCTTCGCCCGGCTGCAGGCAGGCCTGGCCGAACAGGGCTGCCTGCTGGTCGCCGAGAATGCCGGCCACCGGAACGTCAGCCAGCACGCCCGTGCAGGTGCCATAGACTTCGCTGGAAGAGCGGATCTGCGGCAGGCAGGCGCGCGGAATATCGAACAGGTTGAGAATGTCGGCATCCCAGTCCAGCGTCTCCAGGTCCATCATCTGGGTACGCGAGGCGTTGGTGACGTCGGTCAGGTGCAGGCCGCCCTTGGTGCCGCCGGTCAGGTTCCACACCAGCCAGGTGTCGAGATTGCCGAAGAGAAGGTCACCGGCCTCGGCCGCCTTCTGGGCGCCGGGAACGTTGTCGAGCAGCCAGCGCAGCTTCAGGCCGGAGAAATAGGTGGCAAGCGGCAGGCCGGTCTTGGCGCGCAGGCGATCCTGGCCGCCCTCCTTGGCGAATTTGGCCACGAGCTTGTCGGTACGGGTGTCCATCCAGACCAGAGCGTTGTGCACGGCTGCGCCGGTCTTGCGGTTCCACAGGACTGCCGTCTCGCGCTGGTTGGTGATGCCCACGGAGACCAGGTTGGCCGTGGTCAGTCCCTTCTTCTTCAGGGCACCGGCGATCACGCTCTGGGTGTTGCGCCAGATCTCGGCGGGATCATGCTCGACCCAGCCGGGCTTGGGATAGATCTGCTCGTGTTCCTTCTGGTCGACGGAGATGATTTCACCGCGCCGGTCGAAGATGATGAAGCGGGTACTGGTCGTGCCTTGGTCGATGGACCCGACATATTTGGTCATGCTTTCCTCCTCGATATGTTCTTGCAGTCCGGTTGGATCTGGGAACGAGTTCAGTGGGGAACGGGCGCCTTCTGCCTGGCGGCGAGATAGGCGGAGATGTCACCGGCCGCCTCGGGCGGCAGATGCAGGCCAAGCTTGGAGCGGCGCCAGAGGATGTCCTCGGCGGTCACGGCCCATTCCTGGTCGACGAGATAGTCGATCTCGGCAGCGGTGAGGCCCATGCCGAAATCCCGGCCGAGATCGGCCATGCCGTTGGCGCTGTCCAGGAACTTGAAGGCGCGCGTACCGTAAGCCTTGGCCAGGCGCCGGGCGAGGGCGGGGGACAGGAAGGGTTTGCGCGCCATCAGCGAGCGGATGAAGGCATCGAGATCGGCATTGGGCATGTCACCGCCCGGCAGGGGGGCATCGGCGGTCCAGGGCTTGCCCTTGGCACCCAAGGTCTTCTCGATATGCTCGAGGATCGATTCCGACAGGCGGCGATAGGTGGTGATCTTGCCGCCGAAGATGTTGATCAGCGGCGCGCCGTCGATCAACTCTTCCTTGATGACATAGTCGCGGGTGGCTGCCTGGGCGGCGGTGGCGTGATCGTCATAGAGAGGCCGCACGCCGGAATAGGTCCAGACGATGTCGGCTGGCTTGATTTCCTTGGCGAAATACTCGCTTGCCGCCTTGCACAGATACTCCGTCTCGCCGGACGTGATCGCGACCTTGGCCGGATCATCCTTGTAGTCCTGGTCGGTCGTGCCGATCAGGGTGAATTCATCTTCATAGGGAATGGCGAAGATGATGCGCCCGTCCGGGTTCTGGAAGATGTAGCAGCGGTCGTGGTCGAAGAGCTTGGGCACGATGATGTGGCTGCCCTGGACCAGGCGCACCTGGTTCGGCTCCTTGTGCGCGACGACATCCGCCAGCACGGTGTCGACCCAGGGACCGGCGGCGTTGACGAGGAGACGGGCCGTGACCTCGTTTTCCGTGCCATTGATCTGGTCCCGCAGCCGGATGTGCCACAGGCCGGCGTCGCGGCGCGCCGAGACGACCTTGCAGCGAGTGCGGACGATGGCGCCGCGGTCGGCGGCATCGCGGGCATTGAGGGCCACGAAGCGGGCATCGTTCACCCAGCAGTCGGAATATTCGAAAGCTTTCGAGAAGATCGGCTTCAGCGATTTGCCGGCTTCGTCGCGCCGCAGATCGAGCGTCCGGGTGGGCGGCAACTTCTTGCGGCCGCCGATATAATCGTAGAGGAACAGGCCGATCCGCAGCATCCAGGCTGGCCGCAGGCCCTTGAAATAGGGCAGCACGAAACGCAGCGGGTGGACGAGATGGGGTGCGTTGTGCCAGACGATCTCACGTTCGGTGAGGGCTTCCCGCACCAGGCGGAACTCGTAATATTCGAGATAGCGCAGGCCGCCATGGATCAGCTTGGTAGCCTTGGACGACGTGCCGCTGGCCAGATCGTTCATCTCGGCCAGATACACAGAATAGCCACGACCAACGGCGTCCCTGGCAATGCCGCATCCATTGACGCCCCCGCCGATCACGAAGACGTCGAAAATCTCATTTGCGGAAGCCTGTTGATTCATGGGGTGTCACTCCGCGGCAGGGCAGTGGCGGGGACGGCGGTCGAGCATGGCGAGGTGGCGTGGACCATGGCGTTCCGTCTCCCTGTATTTCGATCCTTCATTGATGAAGGCGCTTGTTTCGGCGGCAATGTTGTCGCGCTTTCTTGTTTTCGCAACAGAAAGTTTTTTCTTTCGTTTTCATAGAAACGAACATTTTTGGTCGAGGTTGATTTATTCAGAAACGACATTGCAGGCACCCAGGTTGCGCTGCAACATGAATGAACCAGTCGTCGGTTCGTCGAAAACACTGGGGTTATTTGGTGGTTTTATAAATCGCGGTACCATGGTAACGCGATTTTGCGGGGCGGCGAGAAAGATGAGCCGAGCATAGATGTAGAATGTCGCTTGCGCTTCAATGCGTCATTTTCGGAATGCAGGGATTCGAAAATGACGTGGCGGCGAATTTTAGGTGACAAACAGTGTCACAATTCTCGTCGAGGCGGTGTTGCGCAATCAGAGGTTGGCGATGTGAAGCTCCGTGCCGCTGCTCGCCAGCAATTCGGCAAGTGCCTGAGGGGGAGTCTGGTCGACGAAGACGGCGCTCACTTCGGTGATCGACGCCATGCGCAGCAGGGGTCTGCGCTGGAACTTGGTGTGGTCGGTGACGAGATAGGTCTTGCGGGCGTTGCGCAGGATGGTCTGGGCGGCGCGAATCTCGTCATAGTCGAAATCGAGCAGTGTGCCGTCGCTGTCGATGCCGCTGATGCCGATGATGCCGATATCGACTCGGAACTGGCTGATCATGTCCACGCAGGCCGGGCCGAGCACGCCGCCATCCCGGTTGCGCACGGAGCCGCCGGTGATGGTGATCTCGAAATCGGTGTGCCGCGAGAGAATCGTCGCCACGTTGAGATTGTTGGTGATCACCCGCAGATCCTGATGGTGGATCAACGCGGCGGCCACGGCCTCCGTGGTGGTGCCGATATTCATGAAGATGGAAGCGTGATCGGGGACGTGACGCGCCACCAGCTTGGCGATCTGCTCCTTTTCCGCCTGGTTCATGATCTGGCGAGCGCTGTAGTCGATATTGGCGACGCTCGAAGGCAGGCCGCCGCCGCCGCGATAGCGGGCCAGCCGTCCTTCGCCGCTCAGATCGTTGAGATCACGCCGGATGGTCTGGACGGTAACGCCGAATCGACTGGCCAGCATTTCGACGCCGACGAAGCCGTGCTGACGCACCAGATTGACGATGGCCTCGCGCCGTTCCTCCACGCTGAGGGCGGCGGATGCATCGGCAGGGGGGAGGCTGGACGACATGGCGGATCACGCGGGACGAGGAATGCGGGTGCGTCCGGGGTTGTCGCACGGAATGCCGCGCACGGCCAGCGAGGCTGTGCGACGGCTGGAAGTGCCATCGAACTCGCTGGGAAAGCGATGCTCACGGGAGAAGGAGAGGGGGTTACAGCCCGGCTCGCTTGGCCTCGTTCCACAAGCCATCCATCTCGTCCAGGCTCGACTGGGCCGGTGTCGTGCCCTTCTCGCTCAAGCGGGCTTCGATGAAGTGAAAGCGCCTCTCGAACTTGGCATTGGCACCACGCAGGGCGCCTTCCGCATCGACATGGGCATGGCGGGCGATGTTGGCGACGGCGAAAAGCAGATCGCCGATTTCCGCCGTCAGTGCGTCCTTGTCGGCCCCTTCATCGAGTGCGGCTTCGATCTCGTCCGCTTCTTCGCGTACCTTGGCAAGCACCATGCGGATGTCGTTCCAGTCGAAGCCCACCTTGCCCGCTTTCTCTTGAAGCTTGACGGCTCGCGTCAGCGCCGGCATGGCGGCAGGCACGCCTTCGAGGGCGCTTTCCGGGCCGGCTGGGGGATGACGGCGGGCGCGTTCGGCTTTTTCCTGCGCCTTGATCTCAGCCCAGAGTTTCTTCACCTCAGCCGGCGGCAGGTTCCTGGCCTCGCCGAAGACATGCGGGTGGCGGCGGATCAGCTTGGTGGTGATCGCCTCGACGACACTGCCGAAATCGAACAGACCTTCTTCGCGCGCCATCTGGGCATGAAAAACCACCTGCAGCAGGAGGTCGCCGAGCTCGTCGGTGAGATCGGCCATGTCGCCACGCTGGATGGCATCGGCCACCTCATAGGCCTCTTCGATCGTATAGGGGGCGATGCTGGCAAAATCCTGCTCGAGGTCCCAGGGGCAGCCGGTGCGGGGAGTTCTCAAGGCCGCCATGATCTCGAGCAGGCGCTCGATATCTCGGCTGGGCGTGATCGCGGAGCTGGGAATGGCGGCTTGGGACTTGGCAGTGCTGTTCATGCTGTCTCTCCTTGACGCTTCCTAGAACAAACTGCGTGTCAGTGGAAATGCTGGCTCGTCCCAGGCGCTTCATCGAGCCGATTTGCAATCTCGCGAACTCGCCCATCGCAAGATCGCCTGCGACATCCAAGGTCGGCTTGTTCTCCCGCCATGCCCTGCCGTGCGGGACGCTGGGCCGCGTCCGTGACGGTGTCCGTCACAAAGCTTGGGGGTGGTTGCGATTTTACCTTGATTGCCAGACCGGGATTGTCTATCCGGGTGGCAATGGAGACGTGGCCGAGAGGCTGAAGGCACTCGTTTGCTAAATGAGCATACCCCACAAGGGTATCCAGGGTTCGAATCCCTGCGTCTCCGCCACTTCCCTCATCGACGTCGATATTGCGCCATCTTCCCGGATGGGTTGAATGGGCGGCCCGCATTGTGGAAGGCTGCCTCTGGCGGGCAAGAACGGAAGATCCCGGCATTCATGTCTGTATTGGCCTGGCAACCGGCCTTTGTTTCAGAAGCCCCTCAGACTGCCTTGCGCGACAGCCCAATTTGCCTGCTTGTCATCGCTGCGGTTTTTCTTTGGGTAGCCCGATCGGGTGTTTGAATGGCGCCCGACCGGGCTGGAGCCAGCGACCGATGGTGAATTGGCACGCTGACTTATCCAGTGCGGCGTGTGCTACGCCGCACTGGAAATATCCTTGGCCAGGCCGGATGCGCCGCCGCTATATCCGGAAATTGCCGTGGCCAACGTCGGACTGGTCGCGGCCAGTTTGGCGTTTATAGCTTCGATCACAGCCGGAGTGAGAGGCTTGTTGGTCGCTGCCGCAAGGGCTGCCGCCAGTTGAGCGAGGGTCGGAGCCGTCGTGCCCTGCTGGGGAGAAAGATAGCCCTCCAGCAAGCCGCCATAGGCCACGACCTTCCCGATAGCCGACTTCGGCGACGCATGCTTGAGAGCAGATGGCGAAGCATGAAGAAAGCCGTTCAACTTACCAAGCTGGCTTGCCGAAAGGTCTGATGTGCTTCCCTGGTCGCTGTCTCCAGCAGAGGCGCTGGAGGAATGAGCCGAACCATTCCCATTACCGTGGCCACCGCCATTGCCACCACCGTCACCACCTCCCTTGCCATTGTTGGCGAGAACGGGAGTCGCGAACAGGGAAACCCCAAGGAGGGCGGCGGACAGGGCCTTTGTCAGGGTTGAGGTATTGCGAATGAAGCGCATGTGGTTCTCCATGGCGCCCCCCAATTCCTCCCTCGAAGTCAGGTGCTATCACTTCTTGTTCAGATTGTGGCATTTGCCGCCCACTCAACCGAAGGTATATGGTGCCCAAGGTACCTCGGGTCCCGGAGGGGCGAGGGCGCCACTGTCCGTGCGGTGCAATATCACGTTCGAATTATGCCGAACCTCCACAATTCACCTTGCGGTGCAATAAGGTGCCGCAGGCAACCACCTTGGCCCGGCGTCCGACAGCGTCGGGTTTTCTTTGGCCGACGAAAAGGATTCGCTTCACCGGGAACAAGGTTGGGCTCGGTGAGATCGCCTTTGGTTCGTGGGACCTAGACAGCCTGCCGGAGCAGCGAGCGCCGCTGAATTGGCACGCTGGCTTGACCGGATCGGCTTGATGAGGGGGAGGTAAAATAGGAGGCCCGGCTTAGGGCTGGGGGGCTGTCTGATTAAAGACCCGGGCCTCCAGCTTCCATTTCCAAAGAAGCCCTTGGATCGTAGAGACCGGCTCGGTTCCCAACAATCCATACCTTGGTATGGGGGCGCCAGGCGATCGCGTGCTGCCAGTCCTTTGTTGTCTTTCCACAATCCCTGTGCCGCCCGTGTCCACCGGTTGCAGCTTCCTGCCGGCTCGTCCGATAATTCAGTGCGACGGTCGGCAGTCCCCCTTCTGAGCGGCGTACTCATTGTCATGTAACTGAATACCCGGCCGTCGATGCGCGCCGGGTTTTTTCTTTTGAGAGGCTGGCGGGCAGCTCCTCGCCGTGGCTGCGCCAAGTTTGGCTCAGGATCCTTCCCGTCGGGGGCCTCTCTCAAGCACCGGACGTACCCATGGTGCTGCACCACCCCCATGTCTTGATCAGAAGGGGCGCGGTTGCTGATGAGCTTCACTGTGTTGGGGAAAAACGTGCCGGGCTGATGCTTCTACCAAAAGAAAACCCTACCGGATCGGCAGGGCGTTCGTGCAGGCTGAAAAACCTGATAGGGGCTGTAGCCCGAATTTTACAGCGCCATAGATGAACAACCTCGACCCGTACGAATGACCGGCAAGGCGTTTGTTACGGCCGCAGGGCTCAGCGCGGGAACGGCGTATCCGGACCGACGACGTAAGCCGGACGGCGGTCGGCTTGACCATAGTCGCTGGCGCAGGCTGCCAGGCCGGCCAGGACGAAAACGGCGGTGAGGATCTTCAGAATTGTCATTGTCGCTTCCATTTTTTCGGACGGCAGCGATGTAGGTCTAACACCGAACCATTACCGAGGGCACTTTTGTTTTCATCGCATAATGCTGCGAAACCGTAAACGTTTCATGCTGGCAATCGCGGTTCTCGCCGTTTTTTTGACCTCTTGTCATGTATCGATTGAGGGCTGGTGCTAGGATGCTACCCTGGGTGGTGACCGCCGCATGGCTACTCGGCGGCGCTCGCGCGTCGTTGTCTGTATCGAGGAAGGTTTGTGACGTGCGGAACTGTCCGTTGCCTCATCCATAATCCATAACAGCCTCAGGATGATCCACCTGCAGCGTGATAAACGCTCCCGTCACGGAGACTATCGAATGTGTCATGTGCGTTTCGGCACCTCGTTTCCGATCGCGACGGGGCCTAGTGCTGCTGTACCGGTTCAAAGCCGGTTCTGAACGTCCACCGCTCTTTCATCGACCCAGGCGTGCGCACCTCATGATTATGCGTTAAGAGTGCGCCGCGAAACGGCTTACCACCCACTGAAGGAAACTCCATGCAACTTCTTCGCATGAAACGCCGCAGTCCCGCCGCCAGGCTGGCTTTTCGGAGCACGCTGCTGGCCGCGACGCTGCTGAGCGCTCCCGCCTTTGCGCAGGGCGTATCGGCGGATGGCGCCAAGCAACTGCAGGACAGCCTCGCCAAGACGCTCGGCAGCGGCCTTTTCGAGAAGGGCATCCTGTCGATCACCCCGCAGGGCAGTGCCTATGCCGTGAAGCTCGACCTCAGCTCCACCCTGGCCCAGCTCAAGGGAGCCGGCGTCACTGCGAGCTTCGATCCGATCACCTATCTGGCCACGCCCAATTCGGACGGCACCTATGCGGTGACCAGCGATTCGCCGATCAACTACAATTTCAGCGGCACCCAGGGTGACAAGCCTTTCGCGATGAAGGTTACGGCGCCTTGCAAGTCGACGGGCGTGTTCGATCCCAAGATCTCGACCTTCTCGAGCTATGAAGCGACCTGCGCCTCGATGTCGATGGACATGGACGATGCGGAGAGCACCGTGACCGCGAGCATGGGCGCGATCACCTCCAAGCTGACCGGAGCCGCCGGCAGCAGTGGGGGCGTCGACGTCAGCACCACCGGTTCGGCCACCGATTTCGTCGAGAACATCGTCGGCAAGACCAAGCCCCTGACCATCAAGGTCGCGGCCAAGTCGCTGACCACCGATGGCAAGATCGACAATTTCCAGCTTTCCACGGTGCTGGAATTCATTGGCATGGCCGCCAATTCCAAGGATCCCAAGGAACTGATCGCCAAGCAGGCCGAGATCAAGCAGAAGCTGACTGCAGCCCTGCCGCTGTGGAACAACCTGTCCGGCACCACCAAGCTGAATGAAGTCACCATCGACACGCCTGTCGGTCCGGTCAAGCTTGGCAGCCTCAGCTACGGCGTCGGCATGACCGGTGCGGTCAAGGATGCCTCCTACGGCATCGACATCAAATATGATGGGCTGGTGCTGCCGCAGTCTCCGGTCATCCCAGGCTGGGTGGCTCCGCTGGTTCCGGGCCAGGGCAATATCGATGTGAAGTTCGAGGGCGTCGATCTCGAGGCCATCACCAAGCTGGCGATCGAGAATTTCGATGCGAGCAAGGATCCGCCGATCCCCAACGAGCTGACGCCGCAATTCCTGGCCCTCTTCATGGCCGGACAGCCGCATGTGACCCTGGCGCCCAGCACCTTCACCGCCCCGGCCGGCGCCGTGAGCGCTGAAGGCAAGATGAGCGTCATGCCGAGCCAGAAGGGCAAGGTGACGATTTCTGCCACCAATCTCGACCAGATCATCGCGGCCGTGAACGCAGCGCAGGTTCCCAACAAGGAATCGGCCCTGATGGGCATCGCCCTGATCAAGGGACTGGCCAAGACCGGTGCTGACGGCAAGGCTGTCTGGGATGTCGATTTCGACGCGGCGACCAAGGCGGTGAGCGTCAACGGCCAGGTGCTCAGCGCTGGCAGCGGCGGCGGTGCCGGTGGTGGCGACGAAGGCGGCAGCAGCGACGACGAAGGCGAGGGCGACAACGCTCAATAAGGGCGCTTGTCGGTCCGGATGCCGGTGTGTTGAAGGGGCAGGCGCGAGCCTGCCCCTTTCGTTTGGGGCGAGGCGTTGCGCCACGAGGCGAAATCGACCGGACGCGCCTTGCTCCCGGCAGTTCCAGAGGGGGAGGGCGGAAGTCAAAGAAAAACCCCCGCGGATCGCTCCGCGGGGGTGATGTTTCCGGCGACGAAGAAAGGCTTAGTCAGCCTTGGCTTCGCCAGCTGCTTCGGCCGCAGCCGGCTGCTGGGTCGTTTCGGCGGCGCGCGCATTGTGCAGCGGGCGGATCGTCTGGAAGGAGGCGCGCTCCTGGGCCGCAGGGCGGCCGGTCAGGCTGACGACGTCGCGGCGGATCGAGGCGATCAGCTCGCGAATGGAACCGCTGTCGCCGTCGGGACGATATTCCTCACCGAGCACGTCGAGCTTGGCGCAGAGCTCGACCGCGTTCTTGGCGGGAGCGCGGGAGATCGAATTGGCGATGGAGCGCAGTTCGGCGACGAGTTCGTCGCGCAGGCCCTTCTGGTCGTCGGCATCGATGATCGGGGAAGCGAGCATGCCGCGCAAAGCGGCGCGCCGCAAACCCAGAGCCGCTACCGTGTTGGCCCCGTCGCTCGCTTCGCGCTGTTGTCCTGGTCCTGCCATGTTGCTGCCCTCGTATGGAACTAAGAATTGAAGTGTGCGGCTCCCCTGCACGCCCAATGTGGCGAAAGAGCGATGACGGAAAGCGCGGCTCGGATTTTCGACCTGCTTGTTGGGCAAGTTATCGGGCAAAGGCAAGGTTTTCTTGGCCGGATACTGCAGATTCCCACATGATTCGAGGCGAAATGGCCAAGTTCGACATGGCAGGGCCTTTGGCGCGGTTTGGTAAGCGGATAGTTAAGGTCAGGCGCTTGCATTGTGCGAACAAATATGGAACAAACTAATTGTGCATGAAGCCAAATCCCTTGCGGGTGCGGCGCCGGGAGCATGCTAGAGCAGGAATGATGGAGGCGCCCCTCGGGGCGCCATGGGGCGTGCGGGCCGGTTAGGCCGGCAGGCTGTGAAGCGAAGGAAGGAAGCCTCGATGTCGGGCTCGGTGAACAAGGTCATTCTGGTCGGTAATCTCGGCCGCGATCCGGAAGTGCGGCGGCTCAATTCGGGCGAACCGGTCGTCAACCTGCGTATCGCCACGACGGAGAGCTGGCGTGACAAGGCCACCGGCGAGCGCAAGGAGAAGACCGAGTGGCACAGCGTGGTCATCTTCAATGAAGGGCTGGCGCGCATCGCAGAGCAATATCTGAAGAAGGGTTCCAAGGTTTATCTCGAGGGCCAGCTCCAGACCCGCAAATACAACGATGCCTCGGGCGTGGAGAAATATTCCACCGAGATCGTGCTGCAGCGCTATCGCGGCGAGATGACCCTCCTGGATTCGCGTGGCGGCGGGCAGGGCGATGGCGGCCGGGACTATCAGGGCAACGATTTCGGCTCGTCGAGCCCGATGGAACGTCGCCCGGCACCGGCCGGCTCGAGCAAGTTCTCCTCGGCCGACATGGATGACGACATCCCGTTCTGAAATCGGACGAGGCCCATCGACAGGCTATCCGAAGCGCCGGTCACGTCCTGTGGCCGGCGTTTTGCTGTCGGGCGCGTCATGAAGCGCGATCATCACGCCGCCCCGGTGACGGAAAAGAAGCCGAACGCGCTGCGGGCCCGCTATCCGGCCACGATCGCCCTGACCCCGTCGACGATGAACTGTACCGCCAGGGCCGACAGCACGATGCCGAGAAGCCGTGTCAGCACGACATTGCCGGTGATCCCGAGCAGCTTGTTGATCACCCCTGCCAGCCGGAACGAGACGTAGCAGCAGGCCGTGACGAAGGCGATGACGAGAAACAGCGAGGCGAATTTGGCGGGCTCGCCATGGGCCTGGGCGGAGAGCAGCATCACAGCCGTGATGGCGCCGGGGCCGGCGATCAGCGGGATCGCCAGCGGAAAGGCGGCGACATTGGAGATGAAATCCTTGGTGATGGCGGTCTCCGCGGTTTCGTTTTTGCGAACGTTGGAGCGGTCGAACACCATTTCATAGGCGATGGCGAACAGCAGGAGGCCACCGGCGATGCGGAAGGCCGGGGTGGTGATGCCGAGCAGCCTGAGGAAGGGTTCGCCGGCAATGGCGAAGAAGGCGAGCACGCCGAAGCCGATCACGCTGGCGCGCCAGCCGACCGAATGCTGCTGCTCCTTGTTCATGCCGCGCGTGACACCCAGGAAGATCGGGCCGAGGCCGGGCGGATCGACCACCACGAGCAGGGTGACGAGAGCGGCTGTCAGATAGTCCAGAAGCGGCGTCATGAAGCCCCTCGATCGATCATTTGCTCGCGCCAAGATTGACGCTGCGGCCCAGCCTGAATATGGCTGTGCCTTCCGCTTGCGGTCGAGGGAAATCAAGCCGTCTCGCACGCCGCCTGGCTTCCCCTCCACAAGCAGCAGAAAAAATCGGATCGAACATGTCAAATCTCTATCCGGCCGAGCTCGTCGCGGCCGCCAATGTCTCCGCCGCCTGGCCATTCGAGGAGGCGAGGAAGCTCGTCGCCCGTCTGCAGAAGCGGTCCGGCGACAAGAAAGAGGTCCTGTTCGAGACCGGCTATGGTCCCTCGGGCCTGCCGCATATCGGCACCTTCGGCGAGGTCGCGCGGACCACCATGGTGCGCAATGCGTTTCGCCTGCTGACGGAAGATCGCGTCCCGACCCGGCTGCTCTGCTTCTCCGACGATATGGACGGCATGCGCAAGATCCCGGACAATGTGCCGGATCCCGAAGCGCTCAAGCCCTATTTGCAGATGCCGCTGACCCGTGTTCCCAACCCGTTTGGCGGCGACTACAAGAGCTTCGGCGATCACAACAACGCCATGCTCCGCCGCTTCCTCGATACGTTCGGGTTCGACTACGAATTCGCCAGCGCGACGGAATATTACGCATCCGGCAAGCTCGATGCCGTGCTGCTGAAGGCTGCCGAAAAGTACGACGAGATCATGGCCGTCATGCTGCCGACCCTCGGCGAGGAGCGGCAGGCGACCTATTCGCCGTTCCTGCCGATCTCTCCGAGCAGCGGGCGGGTGCTCTATGTGCCGCTCAAGGATGTGAATGCCAAGGCGGGTACCATTACCTTCACCGATGAGGACGGTGTCGACAAGACGCTGCCGGTCACCGGCGGCAAGGTGAAGCTGCAATGGAAGCCGGATTTCGGCGCGCGCTGGGCGGCGCTCGATGTCGACTTCGAGATGTTCGGCAAGGACCACCAGACCAACGCGCCTGTTTATGACGCCATTTGCGAGATCCTCGGCGGTACCGCCCCGGAGCACTATGTCTACGAGCTCTTCCTCGACCAGCACGGCCAGAAGATCTCGAAGTCGAAGGGCAACGGCCTGACCATCGACGAATGGCTGACCTATGCCACGCCGGAGAGCCTGGCATTGTACATGTACCAGTCGCCACGCTCGGCCAAGAAGCTGCATTTCGACGTCATTCCGCGAGCCGTCGACGAGTATCTGCAGTTTCTGGGCGGATTCGGGCGACAGGATGCCAAGAACCAGCTCGGCAACCCGGTCTGGCATATTCACGGCGGAAATCCACCGGCCCCAGAGACGATCGGCCAGGAAGGCGCGCGGACTACGATCAATTTCGCGCTGCTGCTCAATCTGGTTGCCGTCGCCAATGCGGAGAACAAGGACGTGCTGTGGGGCTTCCTGCGCCGCCATGCGCCGGACGCATCGCCGCAGACCCACCCGCAGCTCGACAGGCTGGTCGAGTACGCGATCCGCTATTTCCGGGACTTCGTGAAGCCGGCCAAGCAGTATTCGGTGCCTGATGACGCCGAGCGCGCCGCCCTCATGGCGCTGTCCGACGCCCTCGGCGAGCTGCCGGCCGATGCCGATGCGGCGATGATACAGGACAAGGTCTATGATGTC
Organism: Labrys sp. E2SS-1L; assembly: GCF_057073705.1. Classification (NCBI taxonomy): domain Bacteria; kingdom Pseudomonadati; phylum Pseudomonadota; class Alphaproteobacteria; order Hyphomicrobiales; family Xanthobacteraceae; genus Labrys; species Labrys sp. E2SS-1L. The sequence continues at coordinate 3,405,625 of NZ_CP172712.1, forward strand.
GGCCGCAGCTTGCCGCCCTATCAGGACTTCAAGGCCAAGGGCGCCACGCCCGAGCGCCCCGGCGTCTCGCTGGAGTGGTTCAACACGCTCTATCGCATTCTCCTGGGCGAGCAGCGCGGTCCGCGCTTCGGCTCCTTTGCGGCGATCTACGGTATCCCGGAGACACGGACCCTGATTGCCAAGGCGCTGTCGGGCGAACTCGTGCGCGAGCACGAGGCGTTTGTCGCCGCCAGGTAGCCCGCCTGAGCTTCAAGAACGGGGGGCTGGCGCAACTCATGCCAGCTTCCCATATGACAGGGGTAGTCAGCGGCCCTCGCTTCGTGTAGGAACGCGCCCGAATTCTTTCCGGATCAGTCCATGCAAACCGTTCTCATCTCGATCCACCTGATGGTGGTCCTGGCCCTTGTTGTTGTGGTGCTGTTGCAGCGCTCCGAAGGCGGGGGGCTCGGCATCGGCGGCGGCTCGGGCGGTTTCATGACCGGACGCGGCCAGGCGAATCTGCTGACGCGGACGACGGCGGGCCTCGCGGCTGCCTTCTTCATCACCAGCCTGCTCTTGACGATTCTTGCCAATCAGCAGAGCCGTCCGGGTGGTTCGCTGCTCGACCAATATCGTCCGGCCGCGCCGACCAGCCAGCCGGCCACGCCTGCCCAGCCCGCACCGGCGGCTCCGGCCCCGTCCAATGGCGGATCGGTGTTCGACCAGCTGCAGGGCGGTGGCGAACCGGCTGCACCGGCCAAGCCGTAATGAACAGCCCGGCAGCGTGATTGTCGGGCTTGGGACTGTAGCGTCCTAGAGTAAAGCGCGTTCAAGCTCGAACGCTTATTTGCTCTAACTCATTGTTCCGACGCGTCTTTGCGATTCTTGGTGATTCCACCAAATCGCAAAACGCTTTGCGTCACTTGAAAATAATCCTGCGGGCAGCGATTGCCCGCTCGTCGAATCATTGTGTTTTTGTCTAAGTGGGGGTCCATGACGCGGTACATTTTCATCACCGGCGGCGTGGTCTCCTCGCTTGGAAAAGGGTTGGCTTCAGCCGCCCTCGGCGCCCTCTTGCAGGCGCGCGGCTACAAAGTCCGCCTTCGCAAACTCGATCCCTATCTCAATGTCGATCCGGGCACGATGAGCCCGTATGAGCATGGCGAGGTCTTCGTCACCGACGACGGGGCCGAAACCGACCTCGACCTTGGCCATTACGAGCGCTTCACCGGGCGTCCGGCCTCCAAGGACGACAACATCACCACAGGCCGGATCTATCTCGACATCATCACCAAGGAACGGCGCGGCGACTATCTCGGCGCCACCATCCAGGTCATCCCGCATGTGACCAATGCCATCAAGGACTTCGTCCTCAAGGGCAATGACGGCGTGGATTTCGTGCTGGTCGAGATCGGCGGCACCGTCGGCGACATCGAGGGCCTGCCCTTCTTCGAGGCGATCCGTCAGATCAAGTCCGACTTGCCGCGCGGCGCCTGCATCTACACCCATCTGACGCTGCTGCCCTTCATTCCCTCGGCCGGCGAGCTCAAGACCAAGCCGACGCAGCATTCGGTGGCCGAACTGCGCTCGATCGGCATCCAGCCCGATATCCTGCTCTGCCGTTCCGACCGGGAGATCCCCAAGGAAGAGCGCCGCAAGCTTGCTCTGTTTTGCAATGTGCGCGAGACCGCGGTGATCGAGGCGCGCGACGTCGCGTCGATCTATGACGTGCCGATCGCCTATCACGAGCAGGGGCTGGACACCGAGGTGCTGGCCGCCTTTGGCATCGAGGATGCGCCCAAGCCGGACCTGTCGCGCTGGCGCAAGATCTCCCAGACCATCCACAATCCCGAGGGCGAGGTTACCATCGCCATCGTCGGCAAATATACCGGCCTGAAGGATGCCTATAAGTCGCTTACCGAGGCGCTGACCCATGGCGGCATCGCCAATGGCGTCAAGGTCAAGCTGGACTGGATCGAGAGCGAGATCTTCGAGCAGGATGATCCGGCTCCGCATCTGGAACACGTCCATGGCATCCTGGTGCCCGGTGGCTTCGGCCAGCGCGGCGCCGAGGGCAAGATCAAGGCGGTGACCTTCGCCCGCGAGCGCAAGGTGCCTTATTTCGGCATCTGCTTCGGCATGCAGATGGCGGTGATCGAGGGCGCCCGTTCGCTCGCCGGCATCAAGAATGCCAATTCGACCGAGTTCGGCGCAACGAAGGAGCCGGTCGTCGGCCTGATGACCGAGTGGATGAAGGGCAACGAACTCGAGCAGCGCGCTCAGGGCGGCGATCTCGGCGGCACCATGCGGCTCGGCGCCTATCAGGCGACGCTGAAGCCGGGCTCCAAGATCGCCGGTATCTATGACAATGTCTCGATCTCCGAGCGCCATCGCCATCGCTACGAAGTGAATATGAGCTATCGCGAGCGCCTGGAAGACAAGGGCATGGTATTCTGCGGCACCTCGCCGGACGGCCTGCTGCCGGAGACGATCGAATATGCCGACCACCCCTGGTTCATCGGCGTGCAGTACCATCCCGAACTGAAGTCACGTCCCTTCGAGCCGCATCCCTTGTTCTCGAGCTTCATCGCGGCCGCCGTCGAACAGAGCCGCCTGGTGTGATCGGGGGGGCGGGTCTTCAGACCCGCCTGATGGGCCGGTTCGTTTCCAAGCGGGTCTGAAGACCCGCTCCCCATCCGGAGTTGCGTCATGTCACGCGGTCTCGACCATCTCGTTCTTGCCGTTCGCGACCTCGAGGCCGCTGCCTCGCATTACCGGGCGCTTGGCTTCACGGTCGGCGCCCGCAACCGCCACCCCTGGGGCACCGAGAACCATGTGGTGCAGTTCCCGGGCACCTTCCTGGAACTGATCACGGTCGGCAGCGAAGGCATCACCGATGCCGTCTGGGCCGATCGCTCGCGTTTTGCCACCTTCTCCCGAGATTATCTTGATCGCTATGGCGACGGCTTCGCCATGCTGGTGGTCGAGGCGCAGGATGCCGCTGCCGACAGGCTGGCCTTCGACGAGGCCGGTATCGGTGGTTTCGAGCCGTTCTTTTTCGAACGCCAGGCGAGGCGGCCCGATGGTTCGGAGGTCCGCGTCGCCTTCACGCTCGCCTTCGCCGCCGACGCAGCCATGCCGGCGTCAGGCTTTTTTGCCACGCAGCAGCACGAGCCGCAGAATTTCTGGAATCCCGACTTCCAGCGCCATGCAAACGGGGCCGTCAAGCTTGGCGGCATCGTCATGCTGGCCGCCGAGCCGGCGGCAACCGTGCCCTTCTTCGAAGCCTTCACCGGATCGAGGGCGGTCTGCGCCAGCGCCCGGAACATGGCGATCGTCACGCCCCGCGGGACGGTGGAGGCAATGTCGCCCGACTGCTACCGTGACGTGCTCGGCCTTGAGCCGACGCTATCGCTGGCCGATGGTCCGCGCCTTGCCGCTTTCAAGGTGACGGCGCCCCTCGATGGCATGGCTGCCCGCCTCGATCAGGCAGGCATCCCCTTCGTCCGCCATCGCAAGCACCTGGCAGTAGCGGCCGCCGACAATTTCGGCACAGCCCTGATTTTCGAAGAGCTCAGGGCCTGAGCGGAGAGAGAACCGCTCCACGAGGGGAGTCGAACTTGCCTTCGCGCGCCTGCAGCCTTATCTCCGGCATGACCTCTCAGTTCCAGGATCGCCCATGACCGTCGCCCACTCCGTCGTTTCCCTTGGCAAGCTCCGCATCGGTAACGCGCTGCCGCTCACCGTGATCGCAGGCCCCTGCCAGATGGAGAGCCGCGACCACGCCATGGAAATGGCGACCGGCATCAAGGCGATCACCGACAGGCTCGGCATGGGCCTGATCTACAAGAGCTCTTTCGACAAGGCCAACCGCACCTCGGCCAAGGGGGCTCGCGGCGTCGGCCTGGACAAGGCGTTGCCGATCTTTGCTGAGATCCGCGAGAAGTTCGGCGTGCCCGTCATTACCGACGTCCATGAGAACGACCAATGCGCCAAGGTCGCCGAGGTCGTCGACGTGCTGCAGATTCCAGCCTTCCTCTCGCGCCAGACCGATCTCCTGGTGGCGGCCGCCCGTACCGGCCGGGTCGTCAACGTCAAGAAGGGGCAGTTCCTGGCGCCGTGGGACATGAAGAACGTCGTCGCCAAGATCACCGAGGCCGGCAATCCCAACGTGCTGGTGACCGAGCGCGGCGCCTCCTTTGGCTACAATACGCTGGTGACCGACATGCGCGCGCTGCCGATCATGGCCGAGCAGATCGGTGCGCCGGTGGTGTTTGATGCCACCCATTCGGTGCAGCAGCCGGGCGGGCAGGGGACCTCGACCGGTGGCCAGCGCGAATTCGTGCCGGTGCTCGCCCGCGCCGCCGTGGCAGTCGGTGTGGCCGCTGTCTTCATCGAGACCCACCAGGATCCCGATCACGCGCCGTCCGACGGTCCCAACATGGTGCCGCTCGACCAGCTCGAGGCGCTGCTGGCACGCCTGAAGCAGTTCGACGCGATCGCCAAGGGCTGAGGGGCCGGGCCTCCGGCCTCCCGGTCGGCTCTTGGAAACGCGGCGCTTGCCTGCGAGGAAGAGCCGGCCGACGGGCCGGCGGCCCCGGATTCAGCCCCGGCCGCGATAGGTCGGTACGCCCTGGTCGGGCAGCCAGAGTTCTTCGGGCGGCTTGCCGGTCTGCCAGAACACGTCGATGGGAATGCCGCCGCGCGGATACCAATAACCGCCTATGCGCAGCCAGCGCGGCTCCAACAGTTCGACGAGGCGGCGGCCGACGGCCACGGTGCAATCCTCGTGGAAGGCTCCGTGATTGCGGAAGCTGGTGAGATAGAGCTTGAGCGACTTGGACTCGACCAGCCAGTCCTTCGGCGCATAGTCGATGACGAGATGGGCGAAATCGGGCTGCCCCGTCACCGGGCACAACGAGGTGAATTCAGGACAAGTGAAGCGGGCGAGATAGAGCGTATCGGCCTGCGGATTGGGAACTCTGTCGAGCCGGGCTTCCTCGGGCGAGGCGGGGATCTTGCTTTCGCTGCCAAGCTGCAGCGTGGAAGGGTCGAAACTGGGCATGTCTGTCTCCCATGCGCGGATAATCGGCTCGCCAATCGGCGATTTTCAACAGCCATGCAAGCTGTTTCCCAGGGCATTTTGCGATTTGCCGTCATCGACAAGGATCATGAAGGCAGGCCGAAACAGGCTGTGAGCGCAAACAGGTGTTCCTGCGCGAACATGCTTTGCGCGGCTCAATGTCGGCTGTCGTGACAATGTGACTATTTCGTGGCAAGACCTTCATACTAACGCTGGGGAATACTATGCCGGTCATTGCTTTGATCCTGAGTGCCTTCATGGGCTGGTTCGTCTTTTGGCTGATCCGCTTTGACGGGCATGAAGTCATCGCCTCCTATTTCAGCGCGGCGGCGCGCCAGCGACGCTTGCAGCGGGCTCGGGATGCGGAAGCAAAGGCGGCGGTGCGCTCCGTAACGGAAGCGCGCGATGGCGCTCTCGCCCTGCTGATCAAGCTGGGCAGCGTCGATCACGCTGTGCTGCCAGCTGCGGAAAAGCTGATCGACGAAGCCGCCCGCACTGTGTTCGGTTATGGCGATAAGCTGGTCGAACATCGCACCTTTGCGGAATATGTCGCCCGCAACACCCCGAGCTTCTCGGTGCTGTTCCGTGAATTGGCGCCGCTCTTCGACAAACAGCTTGCGGCAGACGAGCGCAAGGATCTGATCGATCTCATGCATAAGGTAGCCGAAGCTGCAGGCGGTATGACACCGACGCGGCAGGAAATGCTCGACGAAGTACAGGCCCGTCTATTGCCGTCCAAGGCCGCGCGTGTCTGAGATGGCAGTTTGGTGACGTTGTTTTGCTCTTTCGCCATGGCCGTTCATCCGCTATGAGCGCGACGAACAATCCGTCATCGCAAACAGGAGCAGCCCCATGACCGCCATCAGCGACATCATCGCCCGCGAAATTCTGGACAGCCGTGGCAATCCGACGGTCGAGGTCGATGTCTTGCTGGAGGACGGTTCGACGGGCCGTGCGGCCGTGCCTTCCGGTGCCTCGACCGGTGCACATGAGGCGGTCGAGTTGCGCGATGGCGGCAAGCGCTATGGCGGCAAGGGCGTCGAAAAGGCGGTCGAAGCCGTGAATGGCGAAATCTATGAGGCGCTCGGCGGTCTGGACGCCGAAGACCAGATCCAGATCGACCAGGCCATGATCGATCTCGACGGCACGCCGAACAAGTCGCGTCTCGGCGCTAACGCCATTCTCGGCGTCTCCCTCGCCGTCGCCAAGGCGGCGGCCCAGTCGGCTGGCCTGCCGCTGTGGCGCTATGTCGGCGGTCCCGCCGCGCGCGTCCTGCCGGTGCCGATGATGAACATCGTCAATGGCGGCGTGCATGCCGACAATCCCATCGACTTCCAGGAATTCATGGTGATGCCGGTCGGTGCTCCGACCTTCGCCGAAGGCCTGCGCATGGGTGCCGAGATCTTCCACACCCTGAAGAAGGGCCTGAAGGATGCCGGCCACAACACCAATGTCGGCGATGAGGGCGGTTTCGCCCCCAACCTGCCGTCGGCCAAGGCTGCGCTCGATTTCGTGATGAGCGCCATCGAGAAGGCCGGCTACAAGCCGGGCGAGGACGTGATGCTCGCCCTCGACTGCGCCGCCACCGAGTTCTTCAAGGACGGCGTCTATGATTACAGCGGCGAGGGCGTGAAGCGCTCCATCGCAGAACAGGCGGACTATCTCGCCCAGCTGACGGCGGACTATCCGATCGTGTCGATCGAAGACGGGCTGTCCGAGGACGATTTCGAGGGCTGGAAGCTGCTCACCGACAAGGTAGGCTCCAAGGTGCAGCTCGTCGGCGACGACTTGTTCGTGACCAACACCGAGCGCCTGTCCATGGGCATCAAGAAGGGCCTGGGCAATGCGATCCTGGTCAAGGTCAACCAGATCGGCACCCTGACCGAGACGCTCGCCGCCGTGGAAATGGCCCACAAGGCCGGCTATCGCGCCGTGATGTCCCACCGCTCCGGCGAGACCGAGGATTCCACCATCGCCGACCTCGCCGTCGCCACCAATTGCGGGCAGATCAAGACGGGCTCGCTGGCCCGCTCGGATCGTACGGCCAAGTACAACCAGCTCCTGCGCATCGAAGAGGCCCTTGGCACCCAGGCGCTCTATGGCGGCCGCGCTGCCCTGAAGGCACTCGCCTGAGGCCGATTCACGCGATGTAAAAACGAAAGCCGGGGGGCTTCTGCTCCCCGGCTTTTTATTTGGGCCGCATTTTTGCATGGCGGTCCTGCCGGCCCAGCATGCGGAAGGGGACGAAACACCGTAGATTTTGCGCTGCAGCAAGCGGCGTCAACGGAATATCAACCATCCGGACTTAACCATGCCCTCATGGTCATTCGCACACGCATCCGCGCCATCCTGAACCAGCTCGCGCTCCTGGCGGGAGCGGCCGCAGCTATCGCTTATTTCTCCTATCAGGCCTTCAATGGCGAGCATGGCATCCAGGCACAGCACCAATTCGACCAGCAGAAGCAGGATCTGGGCAACGAACTGGTTCTGTTGCAGAAGGAACATGCTGCTCTCGATCGGCGTGTGAACCTGCTCAGGTCGCAGGCGATCGATCCGGACATGCTGGACGAGAAAGCGCGTGACGTGCTGGGCCTCGTTCACCCCAATGACGAAGTAGTCTTGCTGACCAAGTAGGGGCGGCTTTCCACTTGTTGCGGCCTCCCGCCGCTAAATCGATTTCTGTTTCGCGGCGGCTGTTTGCCCGTCCCGAAGTTTGACGAAAATGTGTAAAAGAATAACAGGAATTGAGTTCATTATTGAATGAACTGAATTTAAGTTAATTCATAATTGTGTTGCATGTTCAATATGTTGCACTGCAGCATTTGGGTGTGGCTCTCGCTTTTTGATATTGGATGCGCTAGCACTTCCTCAGCTTAGCCACCAATAATCGGAGGGTTCATGGCCGCTACAGCCGCAAAGGCCGCTGCTACCGCTAGCAAGGCTTCGAAGACTGCCGCCCGCTCGGGCAAGGCAGCGGGGGCAACCAAGACGGCATCGTCGTTCTCCCGCGAACAGGAGCTCAACGCTTATCGCGAGATGCTGCTGATCCGCCGCTTCGAGGAGAAGGCGGGGCAGATGTACGGCATGGGCCTGATCGGTGGTTTCTGCCATCTCTATATCGGGCAGGAGGCCGTCGTGGTCGGGCTGCAGATGGCTTCGCGCGAAGGCGACCAGGTCATTACCGGCTATCGTGACCATGGGCACATGATCGCGGCCGGCATGGCTCCCCGCGGCGTCATGGCCGAGCTGACGGGACGCCGGGGCGGCTATTCGCACGGCAAGGGCGGCTCCATGCACATGTTCTCGGTGGAGAAGGCCTTCTATGGCGGGCATGGCATCGTCGGCGGCCAGGTGTCGCTTGGCACGGGCCTGGCCTTTGCCAATGCCTATCGCTCCGACGGCAAGGTGAGCCTGACCTATTTCGGCGACGGCGCCGCCAATCAGGGCCAGGTCTATGAGAGCTTCAACATGGCGGCCCTGTGGAAGCTGCCGGTCGTCTATGTGATCGAGAACAACAAATATGCCATGGGCACCTCGGTCAACCGCGCCTCGGCCCAGACCGATTTCTCCCGTCGCGGCCTGTCCTTCAACATCCCCGGCGAGCAGGTCGACGGCATGGATGTGCGCGCCATCTATGCGGCGGGCCAGAAGGCGATCGAATATGCCCGCTCCGGCAAGGGCCCCTATATCCTGGAGATGCTGACCTACCGCTATCGCGGCCACTCGATGTCGGACCCGGCGAAGTACCGCACGAAGGACGAAGTCCAGAAGATGCGGACCGAGCATGATCCGATCGAGCAGAGCCGCGCACGCCTGCTCGGCGAGCATGGCATCAGCGAGGAAGAATTGAAGAAGATCGATTCCGAGATCCGCGACATCGTCAACGATTCCGCCGATTTCGCCACCAACGATCCCGAGCCCGATCCCTCGGAGCTGTGGACCGACGTCCTGAAGTGACGGTCGGCCGTCCCGGCCTGCTCGCGTAAATCCCATTCTCCAGACTTCGAGGCACCCATGCCTGATATCCTGATGCCGGCCCTCTCTCCCACCATGGAGCAGGGCAAGCTCTCCAAATGGCTCAAAAAGGAAGGCGATACCATCAAGTCCGGCGACGTGATCGCCGAGATCGAGACGGACAAGGCGACGATGGAAGTCGAAGCCGTCGATGAGGGCGTGCTCACCCAGATCCTGGTGCCCGAAGGCACCGACAATGTCGCCGTGAACACCAAGATCGCCTTCATCCAGGGTGAAGGCGAAGCCGCCGCCCCGGCAGCCTCGGCACCGGCCCAGCCGGCCGCCGCGCCCGTGGCGGCTCCCGCCGTCGCTGCACCCGCCGTGGCGCAGTCGGCTCCGGCACCGGTGGATGCCCACGACGCTTCCGGGGAGGTTCCGGCCGGCACCGAATTCGTCACCCAGACCGTGCGCGAAGCGTTGCGCGACGCGATGGCCGAGGAAATGCGTCGCGACGAGAACGTGTTCGTGATCGGCGAGGAAGTCGCCGAATATCAGGGCGCCTACAAGATCACGCAAGGGTTGCTGCAGGAGTTCAGCGCCCGCCGCGTGGTCGATACGCCGATCACCGAACATGGCTTCGCCGGCATTGCCGTCGGCGCGGCCATGACGGGCCTGCGGCCGATCGTGGAGTTCATGACCTTCAACTTCGCCATGCAGGCGATCGACCACCTCATCAATTCCGCCGCCAAGACGCTCTATATGTCCGGCGGCCAGATGGGCTGCCCGATCGTGTTCCGCGGCCCCAACGGCGCCGCGGCGCGCGTGGGTGCCCAGCACAGCCAGGACTACGGTTCGTGGTATTCGCATGTGCCCGGCCTGAAGGTGGTGGCGCCCTATTCGGCCGCCGATGCCAAGGGCCTGCTCAAGGCCGCCATCCGCGATCCCAATCCGGTGATCTTCCTCGAGAACGAGATCCTCTACGGCCACAGCCATCCCGTGCCCAAGCTCGACGACTTCGTCCTGCCGATCGGCAAGGCCAAGGTGGTCAAGCCGGGCAAGGACATCACCCTGGTCGCCTGGTCGATCGGCATGACCTATGTGCTGAAGGCGGCCGAGGCGCTGGCAGGCGAGGGGATCGATGCCGAGATCATCGACATGCGCTCGCTGCGCCCGCTCGACACCGCCACGGTGATCGCCTCGGTGCAGAAGACGGGCCGCTGCGTGGTGGTCGAGGAGGGCTGGCAGCAGTCGGGCGTGGGGTCGGAGATCGCGGCCCGCGTCAACGAGCAGGCCTTCGACTATCTCGACGCGCCGGTCCTGCGCGTCTCGGGCAAGGACGTGCCGATGCCTTATGCCGCCAACCTCGAAAAGCTGGCTCTGCCGAGCGTGGCCGAAGTCGTCGGAGCGGCCAAAGCCGTTCTCTATCGCTGAGGAGTTGCCGATGCCCGTGAATGTATTGATGCCGGCTCTGTCTCCCACGATGGAGAAGGGCAACCTGGCCAAATGGTTGAAGAAGGAAGGCGACACCATCAAGTCCGGTGACGTGCTGGCCGAAATCGAGACCGATAAGGCGACGATGGAAGTCGAGGCCGTCGACGAGGGCGTGCTGGCCAAGATCGTGGTGCCGGAGGGTACCGCCGACGTGCCGGTCAACGAACTCATCGCGGTGATTGCCGGCGAGGGCGAGGACGCCAAGGCGGTTGCTGCCGCCGGCGGTGCCCCGGCTCCCAAGGCGACTGCTCAGGCTCCTGCTGCTGAGGCATCTGCTGCTCCGGTTCCTGCCGCTTCGAGTGCTCCTGCGCCAGCCGCCGCTCCTGCTTCGGCGCCTGTAACGGCTCCGGCCCAGGCCGGTGCGCGGATCTTCGCTTCGCCTCTGGCCAAGCGCCTCGCCAAGGAGGCCGGCCTCGACCTCGGTGCCATCCAGGGCTCCGGGCCGCATGGCCGCATCGTCGAGAAGGACGTGAAGGCGGCCATCGCCGGCGGCGGCGCCAAGGCGGCTCCCGCTGCGGCACCGGCCCAGGCCGCGGCGGCTCCCCAGGCCGCGCCTGCTCCGGCTGCGCCGGCCGGCACCTCCGACGAGACCACCAAGAAGCTGTTCGCTCCCGGTTCCTTCGAAGAAATTCCGCATGACGGCATGCGCAAGACCATTGCGCGCCGCCTGACCGAGGCCAAGTCGACCATCCCGCATTTCTACCTGACGGTGGAAGTCGAGATCGATGCCCTGCTGGCCCTGCGCGAACAGATCAACCACGGTGCGCCGCTGACCAAGGAAGGCAAGCCCGCCTTCAAGGTCTCGGTCAACGACATGGTGATCAAGGCCTATGCGCTGGCGCTCAAGGCCGTGCCGGATGCCAATGTCTCCTGGACCGACGGCGCCATGCTCAAGCACAAGCATGCCGATGTCGGCGTCGCCGTCTCCATCCCGGGCGGCCTGATCACGCCGATCATCCGCGCGGCGGAAAGCAAGACGCTGTCGGCCATCTCCAACGAGATGAAGGACCTTGCAGCGCGGGCCAAGAGCCGCAAGCTCAAGCCCGAGGAATATCAGGGCGGCACCGGCTCGGTCTCCAATCTCGGCATGTTCGGGGTGAAGTCGTTTGCGGCCATCGTCAATCCGCCGCACGCCACCATCCTGGCGGTTGGCGCTGGCATCAAGCAGCCGGTGGTGCAGGGCGGTGAGGTCAAGGTGGCGACCATCATGTCGCTGACGCTTTCCACCGATCATCGCGCCGTCGACGGCGCACTGGGCGCCGAACTGATGCAAGCCTTCAAGGGCTATATCGAAAAGCCCATGGGGATGCTGGTTTGAACGGCAGGACCGCAGGACGAGCTTGGGCGCCAGGTATCGCAATCCTGGTGCTGGCGGCAGGCCTCGGGGGCTGCAATACCCCCGGCCTTGCCGGCAAGCCCATCGTTGCAGCCCCGCCCAAGCCTGAACCAACCATGGATCAGGCACGCGAAATCGCCATGTCCGGCATCGCTTCCATCGGTGAGGGCTATCGCGTCACGCTTGACGCGGACGGCTCGGGCCGGGCTTGGCGGGACGGGGTTCCCGGCGTGGTCCCGGTGGCCTGGAGCGTGCTGGATTCGAGCAAGACCACGCTTGATCGCCCGTCGGCTCCCGGCCAGCCTGCCGCCGCGCCGGCGATCGATCCGGCCACCGGACAGCCGCTCCCCCAGCAGGGGACGGGCAAGCCCGTGATCTGCGTGGAGCTGCCGCGGACCCTCAATATCGCGACGGGGTATTACAAATGCGCCTTCGCCCGCGATTGGAAGACCCAGCCCCGGACCTCGCCGGCGGGGGCAGCCCCGGCCGCGACGACCCCAACGGCGGCGCCTGCCGCCAATGCAGGCTAGCAATCGGACGATCTGAGACCTGATTTCCGACCCGGTGCCGAGACGACGAGCGTTTCCGGCGCCAGGCCCAAGAGGAGACCCCAAATGAGTTCCTACGACGTCATCGTGATCGGCTCAGGCCCCGGCGGTTACGTCACCGCCATTCGTTCCGCGCAGCTCGGCCTGAAGACGGCCGTGATCGAGCGCGAGCATCTGGGCGGTATCTGTCTCAATTGGGGCTGCATCCCAACCAAGGCGCTGCTGCGCTCGGCCGAGGTGCTGCACAATTCCCAGCACGCCAAGGATTTCGGCCTGGTGCTCAGCGGCTCGATCAGCGCCGATGTCGGCGCGGTGGTCAAGCGCTCGCGCGGCGTTTCTGCCCAGCTGGCCACCGGCGTCGGCTTCCTGTTGAAGAAGAACAAGGTCGACGTGATCTGGGGCGAAGCCGAGATCACCAAGCCCGGTGAGATCGTGGTCAAGGCCTCGACCAAGTCGGTGCAAGGGCCAGCGATCCCGGCGCCCAAGGGCGCTCAGGGACCGGGAACCTATCAAGCCAAGAACATCATCGTGGCCACCGGGGCGCGTCCGCGTGTTCTGCCGGGCCTCGAACCGGACAAGAAGCTGATCTGGACCTATTTCGATGCCATGGTGCCGCCGGACATGCCCAAGTCGCTGATCGTGGTCGGCTCGGGCGCCATCGGCATCGAGTTCGCTTCCTTCTATCGCACCCTCGGCGCCGAAGTCACGGTGGTCGAGGTGCTGCCGCAGATCCTGCCGGTCGAGGACGAGGAAATCGCCGCCCATGCGCGCAAGCGCTTCGAGAAGGCCGGCATGAAGATCCTCTCCAACGCCAAAGTGACCAAGGTCGAAAAGACCGCCAATTCGGTCAAGGCGACGGTGGAGACGGCCGACGGCAAGTCCCAGGTGATCGAGGCCGACCGCATGATCTCGGCTGTCGGCGTGGTCGGCAATATCGAGAATCTCGGCCTGGAGAAGCTCGGCGTGAAGACCGATCGCGGCTGCGTGGTGGTCGACGGTTTCGGCAAGACCAATGTGCCCGGTATCTTCGCCATCGGCGACGTTGCCGGCCCGCCGATGCTGGCGCACAAGGCCGAGCATGAGGGCGTGGTCTGCGTCGAGGCGATCGCCGGCAAGAACCCGCACGCCTTCGAGAAGGACAAGATCCCCGGCTGCACCTATTGCACGCCGCAGATCGCCAGCGTCGGCCTGACCGAGAAGAAGGCCAAGGAGGCGGGCTATACCGTCAAGGTCGGCCGCTTCCCCTTCATCGGCAATGGCAAGGCCATCGCTCTCGGCGAACCCGAAGGCCTGGTCAAGACGGTGTTCGACGCCAAGACCGGCCGGCTGCTGGGCGCCCATATGGTCGGTGCCGAGGTGACCGAACTGATCCAGGGCTTCGTGATCGCCATGAACCTGGAGACCACCGAGGAAGATCTGATGCATGCGGTGTTCCCGCATCCGACCCTGTCGGAAATGATGCATGAGAGCGTCCTGGACGCCTATGGTCGCGCCATCCATATGTAAATTGAGCGCACGACCTGCACGCATGCCGGCGAAAAACAGGCATGCGTGTGGGAGAGGCTAGCCGGGCTTGCCCGGCAATGGTGAAGCGCAGGCTTTCCTGATATATCGGCCTCAATGAAGCGAAAGGCTTGTCATGGCTGTCGTCCTCGATCTCCTCAACAACGACAATCGGCCGCGCCATCCCGAGAAGGCGCACCGGCCGGATCAGCCCATGCTGCGCAAGCCGGACTGGATCCGCGTGAAGGCGCCGGGCTCGCCGGGCTGGCGTGACACCCAGGCGATCGTCAAGGAGAACAAGCTCGTCACCGTCTGCGAGGAGGCGGGTTGCCCCAATATCGGTGAGTGCTGGGACAAGAAGCACGCCACCTTCATGATCATGGGCGACACCTGCACGCGGGCCTGCGCCTTCTGCAACGTCAAGACCGGCATGCCCGGCCCGCTCGATCCCAAGGAGCCCGAGCACACCGGCATCGCCGTGGCCAAGCTCGGCCTCAGCCATGTGGTGATCACCTCGGTCGACCGCGACGACCTCAAGGATGGCGGCGCCCAGCATTTCGCCGAAGTGATCAAGGCGATCCGCCACCATTCGCCCGGCACCACCATCGAGATCCTGACGCCGGACTTCTTGCGCAAGGAAGGCGCCCTCGAGATCGTGGTGGCGGCCAAGCCGGACGTGTTCAATCACAATATGGAAACGGTTGCTTCCAATTACCTCACCGTCCGCCCCGGCGCGCGTTACTTCCATTCGATGCGGCTGCTGCAGCGGGTGAAGGAGCTCGACCCCTCCATCTTCACCAAGTCCGGCATCATGGTCGGGCTCGGCGAGAAGCGGAACGAGGTCCTGCAGCTGATGGACGATCTGCGCTCGGCCAATGTCGATTTCATCACCATCGGCCAGTATCTGGCGCCCTCGCGCAAGCACCATCCGGTGGTCGCCTACATCACGCCGGACGAGTTCAAGAGCTATGAGACGGTGGCCTACACCAAGGGCTTCCTGATGGTTTCCTCCTCGCCGCTGACACGCTCGTCTCACCATGCTGGCGACGACTTTGCCCGGCTGAAAGCCAATCGGGCAGCCAAGCTCGGCCGGGCCTAGGTCGTCAGCAAGGGGATCCGGCCTTGCGGCTTCGGGCTATGCCGAGGCCGGTCCTTCAGCCTATTGGTTGGTCTACAGGCCGTCATGCGGAGCGCGCGCTTCGTTGATGTGCGCACTGGCGAATTGTGTATTTTATGTAATGTATTGTTTTTGATGGATTTTGTCTGTCAAAAATCTGTCACGTTCCCTTGGAAATGCCTTAGTCTTTCCCCTGGCGCGCCGGCTTCACAGGCGCGTTGCCAATGCTGGGGGAGGAAAAATGAAGACATCACTGAAACGAAGAATGACTTCCGGTGCTTCGCTTGGCGCTGCCTTGCTGTTCATGGCAACGACGAGCGCCTGGGCCGAGGATGCCAAGGTGGTCCAGGCGGACGATCCCTATTTCAAGCAGGCGGACGCCACGCTCCAAACCATCCTCAAGCTGCAGAAGAACACCAACCGGGCCAAGAACGTCATCCTCTTCGTCGGCGACGGCATGGGCTTTTCGACCGTGACGGCCGCGCGCATCTTCGAAGGGCAGCAGCGCGGGGTCGATGGCGAATCCAATGTGCTTGCCTGGGAAGGCTTTCCTTATCTCGCGGCCTCCAAGACCTATTCGTCCGACGCCCAGATCACCGATTCCGCCCCGAGCGCGGTGGCGATGACCGCGGGCGTCAAGACCATCAACGACGTGATGGGCCTCAACCACACCGCCAAGCTCGATTCCTGCGAGGACCAGAAGACCAAGCAGGTCACGACCCTGTGGGAAATGGCGGAGACGCTGGGCATGTCGACCGGCGCCGTCACCACGGCGCGCCTGACTCACGCCACCCCCGGGGCGACCTATGCGCATATCGCCAATCGCGATTGGGAGGATGATGGCCTGATGCCGGCCGAGGCGGTGGCGGCCGGCTGCGCCGACATTGCGCGCCAATTGGTGGAAATGCGGTATGGCGACGGGCTGGAAGTCGCCATGGGCGGCGGCCGCGCCAATTTCATGCCGATCGGAACACCCGATTTCGAATATGGCGACGCCGCCAAGAAACAGGGCCGA
Organism: Labrys sp. E2SS-1L; assembly: GCF_057073705.1. Classification (NCBI taxonomy): domain Bacteria; kingdom Pseudomonadati; phylum Pseudomonadota; class Alphaproteobacteria; order Hyphomicrobiales; family Xanthobacteraceae; genus Labrys; species Labrys sp. E2SS-1L. The sequence continues at coordinate 3,421,651 of NZ_CP172712.1, forward strand.
CGCAAGGACGGCAAGGACCTCACCAAGGCCTGGCTCGATCGCTATGGCGAGAAGGGGGCCTATGTCTGGAACAAGGAGCAGTTCGCGGCCATCGATCCGGCCAAGACCGATCATCTGCTCGGCCTGTTCGAGCCTTCGCACATGCAGTACGAGCATGACCGCCCCAAGGACAAGGCAGGCGAACCTTCCCTCGCGGAGATGGCGGAAAAGAGCATCGATATCCTCTCGCGCAATCCCGAAGGCTATGTCCTCCTGGTCGAGGGCGGGCGGATCGACCATGCCAGCCATGAGTCCAATGCCTATCGCACGCTCTCCGATGCCGCGGCGATGAACGAAGCCGTCAAGGCGGTTCTGCGCAAGGTCAACCTCGACGAGACCCTGATCGTGGTCACCGGCGACCACAGCCATACCCTGACGATGGCCGGCTATGCCAAGCGCGGCAACCCGATCCTCGGCATTTCCGTCGGGGTCGACGACGAACCGATCTACGGCACCGACGGCAAGACCTATACCACCATCGGCTTCGCCAACGGTCCAGGCGGCTACAAGCAGCCCAAGGAACGGCCGATGCTGACAACGGAGGAAGCCACCAAGCCCGACTTCGTGCAGCACTCGCTGGTGCCGCTGTCGAGCGAAACCCATGGCGGCGAAGATCTGGGCATCTATGCCATCGGGCCCTGGGCGCACCTGTTCCAGGGCACGGTGGAAGAGAACTACACCTTCCACGTCATGAACTTCGCCTCGAAGATCGGCGAAAGGCTGAAGGCCAAGAGCCAGCAATAACGAGGCTGGCGACAGTCGTCCCCTGCAAGTGCAGCCGGAGGAGCAATCCTCCTGCTGCCGTCGCTTTGCCAAACCTGGCTCTGCCTTCCGGCGAGGGCAGCATCGGACTCGAGTCCGATGCTGTAGGTTGTTGTTGTCATCGCTTTTGCCGAAAACCGGTGTCTATTTTTCGGCACGATGCTCTAGCAAGCTCGTTCGAGATCCAGCGTCCAGGTCTGGCCAACGAGGTCCTTGCCGAAGGAATGGTGGCGGTTTTCCGCCACCAGCTGGAAGCCTTCGGCCTGATAGATCTTCCTTGCCGCCGCCAGGACGTCGTTGGTCCATAGCGTGAGGGAGGCATAGCCGAGGGCTCGGGCGCGCTCGATGCAGGCGCGCACCAACCTCTTGCCCAGTCCATGTCCGCGGGCGCTGGGATCGACATACAGCAGGCGCAGCTTGGCAATGGAGGGGGCATCGCTCTTCATCAGGAAGATCGAGCCGACGATACGTCCGTCGAGTTCGGCAATCCAGGCATCCTCGCGCGCCGGATCGAAGTTGGCGGCAAAATCACCCAGGATGGTGGCGACCAGCCCTTCATAGGTCCAGTCCCAATCATATTCCTGGTGGTAGAGCTGGGCCTGGCGATGGATGACCCAGCCAAGATCCCCGGGCCGGGGCTTGCGGAGAATGATAGGCTGTGGCGAAGGCTCCTTTACGTCGAGCAGCTTCTTGATCTCCTGCATCGCGCCGACGAGTTGGCCGCGATCTCCGTCCCCGAGAGGGGAGAGCAGGGTGTCGAGCTGCGCGGTGGTACCGGCTTCGAGCTCGGCAAAGGCATGGCGTCCCGCAGGCGACAGCGACAGCAGATCGCGGCGGGCATGAGCAGGGTCGGTGCGGCTTTCCACCAGCCGGTGGGCCTTCAGGCGCGCGACGATCCGGCTGAGATGTGCCTTGTCCATGTCGAGGCGCCGGCCGATGTCGGCGGCCGTCTGTTCCCCGGCAGTGGCGAGCTCGTAGAGCACGCGCGCTTCCGGCAAAGGGAAGGGGCTGGCAGGCATGTGCCGATCGAGCAGGCGCAGTTTATGGGTGTAGAAGCGGTTGAAGTCACGGATATCGTCGATGACGGACATGGGAGGAGCCATTGAATGTTGACTTAGTCAACATTTGAATCAAGTGTCGATTTGTCAAACGAAATCGTGGGCCGACTCCGCTCTTTGCCGTCCGGACCCGGCGATTAAACTGTTTTGCCTGCTGGCCGATCCCTATATGAAGGCATCGGAGTTTGATCATGCCTTCTTTCCGTACCACGCGCCGCGTGAAGCATTCGCCTGCCGACATGTTCGATCTGGTGGCCGATGTCGAAAAATACCCGCTCTTCGTGCCGCTCTGCTCGGCGCTGCGGGTGCGCAGCCGCCAGCCGCAGGACGATGGACGGCTGGTCATGGTCGCCAACATGACCGTGGCCTACAAGCTGATCCGAGAAACCTTTGCCAGCCGCGTGACCATAGACAGGGACAAGCTGCAGATCCTGGTCGAATATCTCGATGGCCCCTTCAGCCATCTGGAGAATCGTTGGTCCTTCAAGGATGACGGGGCAGGGGGCTGCGTCGTCGAGTTCTTCATCGACTATAGTTTCCGCTCCCGCACGCTCGGCATGCTGATGGGGGCGATGTTCGAGGCCGCCTTCCGTCGTTTCGCCGAGGCCTTCGAGAAAAGGGCGGATGTCGTCTATGGCCGCAAGGCGATCGCGGCGTCTTAGCGCTATGGTTGCGTTCGCGTGAGGGAGCAGGAGCATCGGTTGAGGGGAGTGTCAACCTCCCGGCTGACAGCCCGCTTGCCGGCAAGCGCTTCCTTTCACGACGTCAGCCGGGAGGCCGACACTCCGGGTCCCCTTCGCATGAAAACACAACTGTAATGTTAGACGGTCACCCTGATCTCGCCGGCAAGTCTCAGCAGGAGGTCGAGAGCCTGCTCGACCGCGTGCCTGCGGATCTGTGAGCGCGACAGGTCGCCAAAGCGGCGCTCGACATGCAGGCGCGGCCCTTGACGGCTCCAGGCCGCAAAATGCACGAGGCCGACGGGCTTGGCGGCCGTGCCGCCGCCAGGGCCGGCAACGCCCGTGATCGCCACGGCCAGACCGGCGCGCGAATGGAGCACCGCTCCTTCCGCCATGGCGAAGGCGACGCTTTCGCTCACCGCGCCGTCGCGTTCGATCAGGTCCGGCGAGACGCCGAGCATCTGCGCTTTCGCCTCGTTGGAATAGGTGACGAAGCCGCGATCGACCACGTCGGACGAGCCCGGAATAGCGGTGAGGGCGCCGGCGACCAGCCCGCCGGTGCATGATTCCGCCGTTGCGGCCATGAGGCCCTTGGCTCGGCAAGCCGCGAGCACCTTGGTGGCTTGTTCGAAGAAGATCTCGTCATTCATGGCCGGTATCCTCACTCGGAGCGCGGACATCCTGTCCGCTCTTGAAAGCATAAAGTTGGAGGCAAAGAGGCGGAGATCGCGACATGCCTCCATGTCGCTGAGATGTCCGCGCTCCGATCAGCCCCAGGGCAGCCTTACGGTCGCCGATGCCATGGCGGCGATGCCTTCGCGCCGGCCGGTAAAGCCCAGGCCTTCGGTGGTGGTCGCTTTGACGCCCACCCGGTCGACGGCAATTCCGGCGATCTCGGCGATGCGCGCCCGCATGGCGTCCCGATGCGGGCCGACCTTGGGCGCTTCGCACAGCAGCGTGACGTCGAGATGGGCGATCGCGCCGCCTCGCGCTCGCACCAGGCCGACGGCGTGCGCCAGGAAGCGATCGGACGAGGCGCCCTTCCATTGCGGGTCGGAAGGCGGAAAATGCGAACCGATGTCACCGTCGCCGATCGCACCGAGAATGGCGTCCGTCAGGGCATGAAGACCGACATCGGCATCCGAATGTCCCTTCAGCGCGCGCTCATGCGGGATCTTCACGCCGTTGAGCCAGACATGGTCGCCTTCGTCGAAGGCATGGACGTCGAAGCCGGTTCCGGTTCGGATGTCGCCGAGGGCCGCCAGGTCGTTGGCCGCCTGTTCCGCCCGCTGGAAGTCGCTTTCCGTCGTCAGTTTCATGTTGGTCGCTTCGCCTTCGAAGATGTGGAGAGGATGGCCGGCCCATTCGGCGACGGCGCCATCGTCGGTCAGGGTCTCGATGCCGGCTTCGGCTGCCGCGAGATGGGAGGACAGGATCAGGTCGAAGCCGAAGGCCTGCGGCGTCTGGACGGCGCGCAGGAGGCTGCGTTCCGGGGTCGCCTTGACCCGGCCGTCCATGTCGATCTGCTTGATGGTATCGGTAACCGCCAACCCTGGCACGGCCGCCCCGTGCGCACGCGCCGCCTCGATCGCCCGGTCGATCAAAGCGGGGCTCGCGAAGGGGCGTGCGGCGTCATGCAGCAGCACGATATCGGGCCTGTCGCCATTCAGCGCCTTCAGCCCGGCGAGGCAGGACGCCTGCCGGGTGCTGCCGCCGGGAACGGAGCCCGCCTGCTTGCTGATTCCCGCCGAGCATGCGGCAAACAGGTCCTCGTCTCCCGCGCCGATCACCGTGACGATGCTGTCGATGGCGGGATGCTGCTCGAAAAGGGCGAGGGTGCGGGCGAGGACGCTTTGCCCTCCCAGAAGTCGATACTGCTTGGGAACGGCGCCACCGACCCGCGATCCGCGTCCCGCCGCGACGATCAGCGCCGCCACACGCAATTTGGCTGGAGCCTTCATGATCTTGATAACACGAACATAGATGGAATTCTTTCTCGCCACCGGCGCGGAACTTGTTACACTCGCAGACGAAGTGGCGAAATGCCTGTGGCGCAGGAAAATTGCGACCGGGCACGGTCAAGGTAGTATTTTGGTGGATCGAAGTTTGGAGGCACAAGCGCCTCGGTCGAGTGATGGTGCACATCTATCCGTGCCGCAATTACGGCAAGGAGAGCAGGCGCGCCGTCACCACACCTATGCGGCGCTTGATCTCGGCACGAATAATTGCCGCCTTCTGGTTGCGCGCCCGACGGGAGAGGGATTTCGCGTCATCGACGCCTTTTCGCGCATCGTTCGGCTCGGCGAGGGACTGGGTGCCAGCGGCAGCCTGCATATCAATGCCATGGGGCGGGCTGTCGACGCCCTGGCTGTCTGTGCGCAGAAGATGCGGGACCGGCGCGTCGATCGGGCGCGGCTGATCGCCACGGAGGCCTGCCGCGCGGCCGATAACGGATTGCTCTTCGTCGAGCGCGTGCTGAAGGAAACCGGGCTCGATCTCGAGATCGTCGACCGCGAGACAGAGGCCCGGCTAGCCGCTGCCGGCTGCATCCCGCTGATCGACCGCAATCTCGACGGCGTGGTGCTTTTCGACATCGGCGGTGGGTCTTCGGAGATCGTCTGGCTCGACATCGATCCGGCCGACCGGAACCGACAGCCCAGGGTGCGCGGCTGGACGTCGCTTCCCGTCGGGGTGGTGACACTCTCCGAACGCCATGGCGGCGTCAGGGTGACGCGCGAGAGTTTCGAGCGCATGGTGGACGATGTATCGGGCATGCTGGCCTCGTTCGCGCACCGCGAAGCGATCGCCAAGCGTGTCAAGCGCCTGCATCTGCTGGGCACTTCCGGCACGGTGACCACCATGGCCGGTATTCATCTCGATCTTCCCCGCTATGACCGGCGCCGGGTGGACGGCTTGTGGATGTCGCGCGGCGAGATCGACAACGTGCTCGAACGCTTGCTGGACATGACCTATGAGGAACGCGTCGCCAATGCCTGTATCGGCCCGGAGCGGGCTGATCTGGTGATGGCCGGATGTGCCATTTTCGAAGCCATACGGCGGGCTTTTCCCTGTGAACGATTGCGCGTGGCCGATAGGGGCCTGCGCGAAGGATTATTGGTGCAGATGATGCAGGAGGATCGCGTCTGGCGTCACAATGGTGCGGGGCGCAACCCGTGAGTGGCGGAGCAGGCAAGGGTGGTTCAGGCAAGGGCAAGAACAGTTCGGGCCGGGGCAGCGGTGCGCGCGAACTGGGTGTGCGGCTGAAGACGGCGCGGGGGCGGACCCATTCCTCGCAGCTCTGGCTCGAGCGCCAGCTCAACGATCCCTATGTCGCCCGCGCCAAGCGCGAGGGACGGCGTTCGCGCGCGATCTACAAGCTGATCGAGATCAACGACAAGGCCAAGCTGCTCAAGCCCGGCCAGCGCGTGCTCGACCTCGGCGCGGCCCCCGGTGGCTGGTCGCAATTGGCGGCTGAGATCACCGATTCCGTCAACGGCCGCGGCAAGGTGGTGGCAATCGACCTCCTGCCCATCGATCCCATTCCCGGTGTCGATTTCGAGCAGATGGACTTCATGGACGATGCGGCGCCCGACCGGTTGAAGGCGATGCTCGGCGGCCCCGCCGATCTCGTGCTGTCCGACATGGCCGCCAACACGGTGGGCCATCGTGCCACTGACCATCTGCGCATCATCGCGCTGGTCGAGGCCGCGGCCTATTTCGCTGTGGAAGTGCTGGCTCCGGGCGGAGCCTTTCTCGCCAAGGTCTTCCAGGGGGGCACCGAAGGCGATGTCCTCACCTTGCTCAAGCGTGACTTCGCTGTGGTGAAGCACTTGAAGCCGGCGGCGAGCCGCGCAGGTTCCAGCGAAATGTATGTGCTTGCCACGGGATTCCGGGGCCGGAAGGAAACCGATTCCGCCGATTGAAGCTCGATTCCCGCAAGTGCGGGCATCCGGCCCGCCTTTTTCGCTTCTCTTCGCACCGCTTCCGGGAGCAGGCGGGATGCCTTGCGGCGCCCTGGAAACGCGCTCTATCCACCAAAGTTGGAAAGTTCATCGCGAGAAATCCCTGTCCGGATGACTTGATCCCGGCAGCGCGCCATTGCACAAGTGCGCAATCTCAAGTTCGGACTGATGATGGCTGATCCTCTTAAAATCGGTATTGCCGGCCTTGGCACCGTCGGTGCCTCCACCATTCGCCTTCTCGATCGTCGTGCCAATGCGCTTGCCGCCAGTTGCAGCCGGGCCGTGACGGTGACCGCCGTTTCCGCCCGCTCGCGAACGCGCGACCGCGGCCTGCCGATGGAGCGTTTCCGCTGGTTCGATGACCCCGTCGAACTGGCCCGTGATCCCGGGATCGACGTCTTCGTCGAATTGATGGGCGGTGAGGAGGGGGCGGCGCACGAGGCGGTGAAGGCGGCCCTCGATGCCGGCAAGCCGGTGGTCACCGCCAACAAGGCTCTGCTGGCGCGCCACGGCGTCGATCTCGCCAGGCGGGCCGAGAAGGCCGGCGTCGCGCTCAATTTCGAGGCGGCCGTCGCCGGCGGCGTGCCGATCATCAAGACGCTGCGCGAAGCTCTGATCGGCAACAATATCGATCGCGTCTATGGCATCCTGAACGGTACCTGCAACTACATCCTGACCAAGATGGAGGCCGAGGGCCTGTCCTTCGATGCCTGCCTGAAGGAGGCGCAGCGCCTGGGTTATGCCGAAGCCGATCCCACTTTCGACATTGGCGGCTTCGATACCGCCCATAAGCTTGCTTTGCTTACCAGCCTCGCCTTCGGCACGCAGGTGAACGCGGATGCCATCCACGTCGAGGGCATCGAGCGCATCACCACCGAGGATCTGCTGGCCGCCGACGAGCTCGGCTACCGCGTCAAGCTTCTGGGCGTCGCTACGCGCTCCGAAGCCGGCGTGGAGCAGCGCGTCCACCCGACCATGGTGCCGAAATCGACCCCGATCGCTCAGGTCAACGGCGTCACCAACGCGGTGGCGGTCGATGCCGATGCCGTGCCGGAACTGACCCTGGTCGGCCCGGGCGCCGGTGGAGAAGCTACGGCCTCCGCCGTGATCGGCGATATCGCCGATATCGCGCGCGGCCAGGCCGGAGCGCCGTTCGGGCGCAAGACCGGCGATCTCGAGCCCCTGCCGGCCGCCGCCATGCAGGCCCATAAGGGCGGGTATTATGTCCGCCTTTCGGTGGCGGACAGGCCGGGCGCCGCAGCAGGCATCGCCACGCGTATGGCCGAGCGGGGGATCTCGCTGGAATCGATCGTGCAGAAGCATCGGGGCGGCAAGGTCTATGGCGGCGACGATCCGAGCAAGGTCGCCGGCGCCGTGCCCGTCATCCTCATCACCTATGCCACCACCGAGGCCGATATTCGAGGGGCCGTCGATGCCATGGTTGCCGATGGCTACATCGTGGAAACGCCGCAATTGATCCGCATCGAGCGCGAGTAAGCAGCATCTCAGGGCGTGTCGCGGGGCAGGTTTGCTGCCTCGAACGCCAAGCCGTAACTGACGACACACTCTAACAACGGAGGAAGCCATGTCGGAGATTATTCAGGTCAAGCCGACGGATGTCATCGAGCGCATCCTTTCCCTTGAACTGGTCCGTGTGACCGAACGCGCCGCCGTTGCCTCGGCATTGCTGCGTGGACGAGGGGATGAAAAGGCCGCCGACAAGGCGGCGGTCGACGCCATGCGGCGCGAGCTCAACAAGATGCCGATCGACGGCACCGTGGTGATCGGCGAGGGCGAGCGCGACGAGGCGCCGATGCTGTTCATCGGTGAGAAGGTCGGCAACGGCCTGGGTCCCAAGGTCGACATCGCCGTTGACCCGCTGGAAGGCACCACGCTCTGTGCCAAGGACATGCCGGGTTCGATCGCCGTGATGGCGATGGCTTCGGCCGGCTCGCTCCTCAACGCCCCGGACGTCTACATGGACAAGATTGCCATCGGACCTGGTTACGCCGAGGGGGTCGTGGATCTCGACGCCAGTGTCGAAGACAACCTGCATGCCCTGGCCAGGGCCAAGGGCGTCAAGCCGCGCGAACTGACCGCCCTGGTGCTCGATCGTCCACGCCACGCCCCGATCATCGAGGCGATCCGCAAGGTCGGCGCTTCGATCCGCGTCATCACCGACGGCGACGTCGCGGGCGTGATCTTCACCACCAATGCCCATGAGACCGGCATCGACATCTATCTGGGCATTGGCGGCGCTCCGGAGGGCGTGCTGGCGGCTGCGGCTCTGCGCTGCGTCGGCGGCCAGATGCAGGGACGCCTCATCCTCGACACCGAGGCCAAGCGCGAACGCGCGCTGAAGATGGGCGTCACCGATCCGACCCGCAAATACAAGATGGAAGAGCTCGCTTCCGGCGACGTGATCGTCGCGGCGACCGGTGTCACCGACGGGGCTTTGCTCCAGGGCGTGAAGTTCCGCGGGCCCGTGATCACCACCGAGACGGTGATCTATCGTTCGCTCAACGGCACGGTGCGCCGTATCCACGGCGAGCATCGCCAGATGTCGAAGTTCAATCTCGACTGATGGAGATCCGTGCGCTCACGGCCGAGGATCGCCCTGCCTGGGAACCGCTCTGGCAGGGCTACCTCACTTTTTACAAGGCATCGGTGCCGGAGGAGACGACGGCGCTGACCTGGGCGCGGTTCCACGATCCTGCCGAGCCGATGTCCGCCTATGGCGCCTTCATCGATGGCCGGCTTGCCGGCATCGTGCACCTGATCCTGCATCGCTCGACCTGGACGCCGGGCCCTTATTGTTATCTGCAGGACCTGTTCACCGCCGAATGGGCCCGCCGCCGAGGTGTCGCCCGCGCCCTGATCGAATGGTCCTATCAGGAGGCCACGCGCTGGGGAGCCAGCCGCATCTACTGGCTGACCCACGAGAGCAATGTCGAGGCCCAGGCCGTCTACGACCAGGTGGCATCCCGTTCGGGCTTCATCCAATATCGCAAGATGCTGCCGGCCTGAACGGCCGGCAGGGACGTCGTCTCGTCACGGCCTCGCTTCGAGGATGAGATTGAACGGTGTCTCTGTCGCACGGCGGAACCGGGTGAAACCCGCTTCATTGGCCACCTTGCGCAGGCGGGCCTCTCCGGCCTGTGCGCCGAGGGCCAGACCGACCTCCTGATCGAGCGAGGCTGGCGTGCAGATCACGGTCGAGGCGGCGTAATAGACGCGTCCGACCGGGTTGAAATTATCCTCGAGCCGGTCATTGGCGAAGGGCTCGACCAGCATGCAGGTTCCTTCGGGCGCCATCGTGGACCTGACATGGCGCATGGCCCCGACGGGGTCGCCCATATCGTGCAGGCAATCGAAGAAGCAGACGAGATCGTAGCCGCGCGCCGGCACCGTCTTGGCGGTGCTGACCTCGAAGGTGACGCGGCCGGCCATTCCCGCGGCCTCGGCGGCGCTTCTGGCGTCGTCGATCGAACCCGGGTGATAGTCGAAGCCGTAGAAGCGCGAATTGGGGAACGCCCGGGCCATGATCATGGTCGAGACGCCATGCCCACAGCCGATATCGGCAACGGTTGTGCCTTGCTCCAATTTCTCCATCACGCCCTCGAGGGCAGGCAGCCATTCCTGCACGAGATGATGGCGATAGGCGGTGCGGAAGAAACGGGCCGTACCGCAGAACAGGCATTTGTCGCGCTTGTCCCAACCGACCCCCTTGCCGGTGCGGAACGCATCGGAGATGGCGGGTTCGTCTCGCAGGGTCGCGGCGACGAGATCGCCCACGGCGCCCAGGAAGACCGGGCTGTCCTCGTCGGCGAAGACCGCCGCCTGTTCCGGTTGCATGGAAAAGTGACCCGTCCCCGGATCATAGACCACATAGTCCGATGCTGCCTGCGCGGCGAGCCATTCGCGGATGTAGCGCTCGGATGTCCCGGTCTTCTCGGCGAGTTGCTGGGAGGTCATCGGCCCGGCCTCGGCGAGGGCCTTGTAGAGGCCGAGCTTGTCCCCGATGAGGAGCAGCGATGCGTTCATCGCGGCCCCGACATCGCTGAGCATCTTGCCCATGAAGGCGTTGAGTTTGTCCGGGTCTATCGTTGCATTCTGTAAGGCCATCGCTGTTCTCCTGTCGTCGAATGCGGCCTGCCGCCGCCGGCACCGGACTCCCTTGGCGATGCGATCCTTGCGTCCTTCGTTTCGAGACACGCGTGAGGTAACGCTGTCTGATGACAGCGATCCGCAACTTGAACCGTGAAAATTGACGACGCTTGAACTGGCTCGATCACGAGACGAAAGCGGAAGGCTTGCATGACGCCCGCGCCGGGAACCCATGCCGGCAACGATGACATCTTCGTCCTTGCTGGATCTTTCGTTACAACCCTGATTTGTGCACAGCGAATACTACCACAGCAGGATGGGCACTGCTCTTGGCCTTTAGGCGGATGCCGCAGCGTCGTGACGGACAAAATCTCCGGCTTGCGGCCGATGGGCTGGCCATTTTTCGAGGCTTCGATTAGATCACCGGCATGTCGCCACCCGTACCAGCATCCGGACAACCCGGCCCGCAGCCCTTGTCCGTCTTCATCATCGCCTTCAACGAGGCCGATCGCATCGGTGCGACGATCGAGGCCGCACGTGGCCTGACGGATGACCTGATCGTGGTCGATTCAGGCTCCACCGACGGCACGCAGGCGATCGCCGAAAAGCTCGGCGCCAGGGTGATCCACAATCCCTGGCCCGGTTATGGTCCGCAAAAGCGCTTTGCCGAGACGCAGTGCCGGCACAACTGGATTCTCAATATCGATGCCGACGAGGTGATATCGCCGCAGCTGGCGGCCGAGATCCGCGGCCTGTTCTCGGGAGACGGGCCTCAGGCCGATGGCTACGAGATCGACATCGCCGAGATCTTTCCGGGGGAAAGGGAGCCCCATCCCTGGGGATACACGCTGGCACCGGTGCGGCTCTATCGATTCGATCGCGGCCGTTATGCCGATTCGACCGTGCATGACCGGGTGCATTTCAACGCTCAACCGCGGATCGCACGGCTGAAGGGACGCATTCATCATTATTCAATCCGTTCGCTCGGCGATGAAATTGCCAAGTTGAACGCCTATACCGAGCAGCAGGCCGAAGATCTCGACAAGAGAGGCAAGACACTCAGCAGCTGGCGAATTCTGACCGAATTCCCCCTCAACTTCCTGAAGGCCTATATTGGGCGTCGTCATTTCGTACGCGGCCTCTACGGCATCGCGACGGCGACGAACTATGCCTATTTCCGTTTTCTTCGCCTGGCCAAGCATATGGAGCGACGTCGCCTGCGCAAACTTCGGTGATGCCATATCATTTGGCTTGTCTTCGGGAGGCGAAGGAGGGACAGTCCGCCTACATCATTCTCGAGGGGCGATGCGATGAGCGGCAAACCCGAATTCGATGCGCAGGCGGTCATCGATGCGATGGCACCGATGATCGGAATCGAAGTGGATCCCGATTTTCGCGAGGGCGTCGCCGCCAATCTGAAACTGACCGCCGATCTGGCACAGCTGGTGCTGTCCTTCCCGATCGAGGATGGCAATCAGCCCGCTGCGGTCTTCGAAGCATGACCAGCCTGCTCGATCAGGGCTGCTCGCCGCAACTGGGCATTCTGGAAATCTCCACCGGCATCCGCAGCGGCCGCTTCACGGCCCGCGCGGCGATCGAGCACACGCTTGCGCGCATCGAGCGGCTGGACGGCAAAGTCGGGGCCTTTACGGCGCTGCTCACCGAGCGCGCACTGGCACGGGCCGACGCCATCGATGCCCGCCATGCCGCCGGCAAACCGGTCGGGGCCCTGGCCGGCGTGCCCTTCGCCGTGAAGAACCTCTACGATATCGCCGGTCTCGTCACCCTTGCCGGCTCCCGGATCAATCGGGACAATCCGCCCGCCACGCGGGACGCGACGTTGATCGAGCGCCTGGAAGGGCAGGGGGCGATCTGCGTGGGGGCGCTCAATATGAGCGAATACGCCTATGATTTCACCGGGCAGAATCCGCACGAGGCTCCCTCGCGAAACCCCCATGCCCTCGACCACCTGGCGGGAGGATCTTCCAGCGGTCCGGCAAGTGCGGTGGCAGCGGGCTTCGTGCCCCTGGCCCTCGGCAGCGACACCAATGGCGCCATCCGCGTGCCAGCCTCGCTGTGCGGATTGTTCGGCTTGAAGCCGACCTTCGGGCGGCTCAGCCGCGCACGAAGTTTTCCATTCGTCGCCAGTCTCGATCACATGGGGCCGCTGGCCCGTTCGGCGCGTGACCTGGCTTTCGCCTATGATGCCATGCAGGGGCCCGATCCCGACGATCCGAGTTGTGCTCAGCGACCGGTGCAGCCGGCTCTGTTCGAACTCGGCCGTGGCATCGAGGGGCTGCGCATCGCCGTGGCGGATGGTTACTTCCGCCCGGAGGGCAATCGCGACGCTTTGGAGGCCGTACGGCGCTGCGCCAAGGCGCTCGACGCCAGCGAGGTCGTGGAGATCCCCCAGGCGGCCGTCGCCCGGGCAGCGGCCTTCCTGATCACCATAACCGAAGCTGGGGCGCTGCACCGCGACCGGTTGCGCGCCCGTGCCAAGGATTTCGCGCCAGGTGTCCGGGACCGGTTGATAGCGGGCAACATGGTGCCGGCGACCTGGGTAAGCGCGGCGCATCGCTTTCGTCATTGGTTCCAGGCGGAGATGCATCGCATCTTCGAGCGAATCGATCTGATTCTGGCGCCGGCGACACCTTGTCGTGCCCCCGGAATCGACGCGACCACCATCGAGGTCGGCGGTCAGGCCGTGCCTGTTCGCGCGAATCTGGGGCTGTTCACCCAGCCGATTTCCTTTATTGGACTGCCTGTGGTCACGGTACCGCTCTGGAACGAGGGCGAGAGGCTCCCCATCGGCGTACAGATCATCGCCCCCGCCTGGCGGGAGGATCTGGCCTTGCGGGCCGCCTGGGCGCTGGAAACGGCGGGAGTGGTGCGGGCACCGGTTGCCGATATCGAATGATGCCCGGTCCGCCGGGCAACAGCCTTTTGCGATTTGGTGCGATCGCCAGGAACGCAATGCCCCGTGGAACCAAAGAGTGAGAGTAGGCAAACGCCAAACGCGCTTTGCTCGAAGGAAAAGCAGACATAATGGTGAGTTCTTTGTTGCGTGCCATCGGGCTGGGGGCGCTTGCGGTAGGGTTGTGCTGGAGCGCCTTGCCGCAGCAAGCCCTAGCTGCCGCCATGGATTTCAAGGTGGTGAGCCTGTCCCTCGGCACCAGATGCGGCAAGCGCTGCCCCAGCCTGATGGTTGCCAATGGCGAGATGACGAGCGGCACGGTGGAACGTTTCATTGCCTTCGCTCAGCAGGCCTCGAAACTCGGCACCAGCAATGTGCTGATCATTGATTCGCCCGGTGGCCATCTGGTCGAGGGGGTCAATCTGGGCCATGTGCTGCGCAAATTGCGCACGAGCGTCTTCGTCGGGCGGGTTATCACGCTGGGCGGGCAGCCGGTTGCCGTCAACGGCTCCTGCATGTCGGCCTGCGTCTATGCGCTGATGGGGGGCAACAAGCGATTCGTCCCCGCGGGATCGCGAGTCGGCGTTCATCGCGAATATCTGCCCAACAGTTCCGGCAGTGATCCGCTCTCGGTTCTGCGCAGCACGCGGCGATTCCCCGAAGTGACCCAAATGCTGCGCACCTATTCGAAAAAGATGGGCGTGAACCCCGCTTTGATCGATCTAGCCGAGCAATATGGGGTCGGAAGCATCCGAATTCTGACGCCCGAGGACATCAAACGCTTTCGGCTGGCCCGCATCGCGAACTGAATTTCGAGTGCGTTGCGAATTGACGCTTGACACTGTGCGGGAGGCCCTCTAATCACCGCGCCACGCCAGCACGGTTCGCCGCCGCTGGCGAGAGACGGGGGTGTAGCTCAGTTGGTTAGAGCGTCGGCCTGTCACGCCGAAGGTCGCGGGTTCAAGTCCCGTCACTCTCGCCATTTTGTGACAAAAAGCCAGCCTTCGGGCTGGCTTTTGCATTTTCAGCCCGATCATTTGCCGATGCGTTCGGTTGCAAGCAGGCAGTGTCTTGCAACTCATAACGGCTATGCGCCAAGATCATGCCAGAATCGCCCGATATTCTGCCGCAGTGCGGTAGGAATCTCTTGGCTGGAACGCTTCCAAGCTTGCGCCTCCCATAGCCGTGGTTTAAGGCTCGCTGCAGGTCGTCCACGACGCAGCGTGAAGGTGGTTTTCCAAAGCGCTGTAGAGGGATGACCGGCGTGAGCGCCGCTGTCGAAGCGCGCCCATGCCCGTATCGTCCAAACGTGGCGACCCCGAGTTCAAGCGCTCCCGGTCGATCACAGCTGGAGCAAAGCGCGTTTCAGCGACAACGCCGCAATGTTCCAACTCTTTGTCTCGACGCGTCTTTGCGATTCTCGGTGAGCCCACCGGATCGCAAAACGCTATAGGGTTCGTGCTGATGGACAACCTTCTCGCCGGCTATCTGCCGCTTATCATCTTCATCGGGGTCTCGGCCGTCATCGGCCTGGCGCTTCTGGTGGCGCCCTTCCTCGTGGCGTATCAGCGCCCGGATCCGGAAAAACTCTCCGCCTATGAATGCGGGTTCAACGCCTTCGACGACGCGCGCATGAAGTTCGACGTGCGCTTCTATCTGGTGTCGATCCTGTTCATCATCTTCGATCTCGAAGTGGCATTCCTGTTCCCCTGGGCGATCACGTTCAAGGAAGTCGGCCTGTTCGGCTTCACCTCGATGATGATTTTCCTGGCCGTGCTGACCATCGGCTTCGTTTATGAGTGGAAGAAGGGCGCGCTCGAATGGGATTGAACCTGGAGACATCAGGCGGCACGCTGGTGGCGCCGGCACCCAAGGGCATCATCGATCCGAATACCGGCAAGCCGGTCGGGTCGACCGATCCGTTTTTCGTCGACATCAATGCCGAGCTGGCTGATCGCGGCTTCCTCGTCACTTCCGCCGACAATCTGATCAACTGGGCTCGCACTGGCTCGCTGATGTGGATGACCTTCGGCCTCGCCTGCTGTGCGGTCGAGATGATGCAGGTCTCGATGCCGCGCTACGACGTCGAGCGCTTCGGCTTCGCCCCGCGCGCTTCCCCGCGTCAATCGGACGTGATGATCGTCGCGGGCACGCTGACCAACAAGATGGCGCCGGCCCTGCGCAAGGTCTACGACCAGATGCCCGAGCCGCGCTACGTCATCTCGATGGGCTCCTGCGCCAATGGCGGCGGCTATTACCACTATTCCTATGCGGTCGTGCGTGGCTGCGACCGCATCGTGCCGGTCGACATCTACGTGCCCGGCTGCCCGCCCACGGCCGAAGCGCTGCTCTATGGCGTGCTGCTGCTGCAGAAGAAGATTCGCCGTACCGGCACCATCGAGCGTTGAGCGGAGCTGACATGGCAAACTCTGAAACTCTGCAGGGGATCGGCGAGGCGCTTCAGGCTGCCTTTCCGCAGGCCGTCTCCAATGTCGTGCATGCTTTTGGCGAACTGACCGTCACCACCGATCCCGACAATATCCTGGCGGTGCTCAAGCACCTCAGGGACGATGCCGGCACGCGCTTCGTTTCGATCATCGATGTCTGCGGGGCCGATTATCCGGCGCGTGAAAAGCGCTTCGACGTGGTCTATCACCTGCTGTCGCCGACCAAGAACGCGCGCATCCGCGTGAAGGTGGAAACCGACGAGGCGACCCCGGTTCCCTCGGCTGTCGCACTGTTCCCCGGCGTGCTCTGGTTCGAGCGCGAAGCCTACGATCTCTACGGCATCCTGTTCACCGGCCATCCGGACCTGCGCCGGTTGCTGACCGACTACGGCTTCGACGGCCATCCCTTGCGCAAGGACTTCCCGATGACCGGGTTCGTCGAGGTGCGCTGGGACGACGAGGCCAAGCGCGTGGTCTACGAACCTGTCAGGCTCAATCAGGAATTCCGCAACTTCGATTTCCTGTCGCCATGGGAAGGGACGGATTATGTCCTGCCCGGCGACGAGAAGGCGAAGGCGAGCTGACGCGCTCCCGCGCGCCGGATCAGGACTAGCAAGACTCTCGAAATGGCTCCGAACCAGCTGGCCAACTCGGAAAGTTTGGAAACGACATGAACGACCAACCGCATCTACGCAATTTTGCGATCAATTTCGGCCCGCAGCATCCGGCGGCCCACGGCGTGTTGCGTCTGGTCATGGAGCTCGACGGCGAAGTGGTCGAGCGTGTCGATCCCCATATCGGCTTGCTGCATCGCGGTACCGAGAAGCTGATCGAAGCCAAGACCTTCATGCAGGCCATTCCCTATTTCGATCGGCTCGATTACGTCGCGCCGATGAACCAGGAGCATGCCTATTGCCTGGCCATCGAGCGTCTGCTCGGTATCGAGGTACCCAAGCGCGGGCAGCTCATCCGCGTGCTCTATTCCGAGATCGGACGCCTGCTTTCGCATCTGCTCAACGTCACCACCCAGGCCATGGACGTCGGCGCGCTGACCCCGCCGCTGTGGGGCTTCGAAGAGCGCGAGAAGCTGATGATCTTCTACGAGCGTGCTTCGGGCAGCCGCATGCATGCCGCCTATTTCCGCACCGGCGGTGTTCACCAGGACCTGCCGCCTGAACTGATCGACGATATCGAAGCCTTCTGCGATCCCTTCCTCAAGGTCTGCGACGATCTGGAAGGCCTGCTCACCGACAACCGCATCTTCAAGCAGCGCAATGTCGATATCGGCATCGTGTCGCTCGACGATGCCTGGGCCTGGGGCTATTCGGGCGTGATGGTGCGTGGCTCGGGGGCCGCCTGGGACCTGCGCAAGTCGCAGCCCTATGAATGCTATGCCGAGCTCGATTTCGACATTCCGATCGGCAAGAACGGTGACAATTACGACCGCTACTGCATCCGCATGGAAGAGATGCGCCAGTCGATCCGCATCATGAAGCAGTGCTGCGCGCTGCTGCGTGCAACGAGTGGGCCGGTTTCGGCCGCCGACAACAAGGTCGTGCCACCCAAGCGCGGCGAGATGAAGCGTTCGATGGAAGCGCTCATCCACCATTTCAAGCTCTACACCGAGGGCTATCATGTGCCCGCCGGCGAGGTCTATGCGGCGGTCGAGGCGCCAAAGGGCGAATTCGGCGTCTATCTGGTCTCGGATGGCGGCAACAAGCCCTATCGCTGCAAGATCCGCGCGCCGGGTTTTGCACATCTGCAGTCGATGGATTGGCTGTGCCGCGGCTACATGCTGGCCGACGTTTCCGCCATTCTCGGTTCTCTCGACATCGTGTTCGGCGAAGTCGATCGTTGATTTGGGTCGCAGCCGGCGTTGAACCGGTTGCAAAAGCGTCTTGCGATTTGAGGGGATCACCACGAATCGCAAAGACGCGTCGAAACCAGGAGTGAGAGCAACAGTGCGTTTGCCAAGACGCACTTTGCTCTAGCAGTTAAAGAGGAATGCGCATGTCCGTCCGCAGGCTCGCGCCCCAGGAACTCCAGCCGGCAAGCTTTGCCTTCACGTCCGAAAACGAGGCGTGGGTGGAAAAGCAGATTGCCAAATACCCGCCCGGCCGCCAGGCCTCGGCGGTGATACCGCTGTTGTGGAAGGCGCAGGAACAGGCCGGTGGCTGGGTGTCCCAGGCAGCGATCGAGGTGATCGCGGCGCGTCTGGGCATGGCGAAGATCCGCGTTCTGGAGATCGCGACCTTCTACACCATGTTCAACCTGGAGCCGGTGGGCAAATATTTCATACAGCTCTGCGGTACCACGCCCTGCCAGCTGCGCGGCGCCGAGGCGATCCGCGACGTGGTCAAGAAACGCGTCGGTCCGGAACGTCATGTGACCGCCGATGGCAATTTCTCATGGCTGGAGGTCGAGTGCCTCGGGGCTTGCTGCAATGCGCCGATGGTGCAGATCAACGCCGATTTCTATGAAGATCTCACGCCCGAGATCATGGAACGCATCATCGACGATCTCGCTGCCGGCAAGGAAGTGAAGCCGGGGCCACAGAACGGCCGCTTCTCGTCCGAGCCGGAAGGAGGCGCCCAGACCCTGAACGACCCGGCGCTCTATGACGGCTCGGTCATCGGCTCCTGGAAAAAGCGCTTCGAGGAAGAAAAGGCCAAGCTGGAAGCCGCGAAGGCCGAGGCAGCCAAGGCGGAAGCTGCAAAGGCTGCCGGTACACCTCCTCCTCCTGCTCCCGCTACGACGGCGGCACCTGTAGCTGCAGCTCCGGCGGCAGCGCCAGCCCCCGCCGCACCGGTGCCCGCTCCTGTTTCCGATGATCACAAGCCGGTCCTGCTGAAGGCCGCTCGCGAGGGCGGGCCTGACGATCTCAAGCTGATCCACGGCGTTGGTCCCAAGCTCGAGGAAATGCTGCACCAGATGGGTGTCTATCACTTCGATCAGATCGCCGCCTGGAACGACAGCAACCTTGCCTGGGTCGACCAGAATCTCGGGGCTTTCAAGGGTAGGGCCCTGCGGGACGGCTGGATCGAGCAGGCCAAGAAACTGGCTACCGGCTGGCGTCCCGAAAACCCGGCCGGCGAGAAGTTGGATTGAAGTGGGCGGGAAGGGGCATGACGCCATCCTTCCCACCTGAGCGTTTTAAGAAGTTTCATTATTGACAGGTTCGCCATGCTTGCTGATCGCGACCGCATCTTCACCAATCTCTACGGCCTCCAGTCACCCGGACTGCAGGCGGCCATCAAGCGTGGCTCGTGGGACGGTACCAAGCAGATCCTCGAGATGGGCCAGGACTGGATCATCAACGAGATGAAGGCTTCGGGCCTGCGGGGACGCGGCGGCGCCGGCTTCCCCACCGGCCTGAAATGGTCCTTCATGCCGAAGAAATCGGATGGCCGGCCGAGTTATCTCGTCGTCAATGCCGACGAGTCCGAGCCGGGCACCTGCAAGGATCGCGAGATCATGCGGCATGATCCGCAGCATCTGGTCGAAGGCTGCCTGATCGCCTCCTTCGCCATGAATGCGCATGCCTGCTATATCTATATCCGCGGCGAATATATCCGTGAGCGCGAGGCCCTGCAGCGCGCCGTCGACGAGGCCTACGAAGCCGGCCTGATCGGCAAGAACAATAAGCACGGCTGGGATTTCGATCTCTACGTCCACCATGGCGCCGGTGCCTATATCTGCGGCGAGGAGACCGCGCTGCTCGAAAGCCTCGAGGGCAAGAAGGGCATGCCGCGCATGAAGCCGCCCTTCCCGGCGAATATGGGTCTGTATGGCTGCCCGACCACGGTCAACAATGTCGAGTCGATCGCCGTTGCCCCCACCATTCTGCGGCGCGGGGCCGGCTGGTTCGCCGGCATCGGCAATCCCAATAATGTCGGCACCAAGCTCTTCTGCGTGTCGGGGCATGTGAACAAGCCCTGCAACGTCGAAGAGGCGATGGGCATTCCCTTCCGCGAACTGATCGAGCGCCATTGCGGCGGCATCCGCGGCGGCTGGGACAATCTGAAGGCCGTGATCCCCGGCGGCTCCTCAGTTCGCATGGTGCCGGCCGAGCAGATCATCGACACGCCGATGGATTTCGACTCGCTGTCGAAGCTGCGCTCGGGCCTGGGCACTGCCGCCGTCATCGTGATGGACAAGTCCACCGACGTGGTGCGCACCATCGCCCGGCTTGCCTATTTCTACAAGCATGAGAGCTGCGGCCAGTGCACGCCCTGCCGCGAAGGTACGGGCTGGATGTGGCGCGTGCTCACCCGCATGGCGGAAGGACGTGCCCAGAAGCGCGAGATCGACATGCTGCTCGACGTCACCAAGCAGGTCGAAGGGCATACGATCTGTGCTCTGGGTGACGCAGCGGCCTGGCCGATCCAGGGCCTGATCACCCATTTCCGTCATGAGATCGAAGCGCGCATCGATCAATATGCCGCCAACCCCCATTCCACCCCTGTCCTGCAGGCGGCGGAATAGCAGGCCGGCTCCCGCCGGTTGCAACTTATCAGGGCCGGGATCGCCTCCCGTTTCCGGCCTTTCAGAGCGCTGAATTTTCGCTTCGCGATGTTGATCGCGGCACGGAATTTTGCGAAGTCGAGTTTGGAAAGAGTCTGGATTGCGTCTTGCAGTCCAGGCCTGATCGTCAAGGTTATCCATGGCCAAGTTGATCGTCGACGGACAGGAAATCGAGGTCCCGGCGGAGTACACACTCCTCCAGGCCTGTGAGGTCGCGGGTGCTGAGATCCCGCGTTTCTGCTTCCACGAGCGCCTGTCGATTGCCGGCAATTGCCGCATGTGTCTGGTCGAGGTGAAGGGCGGTCCGCCCAAGCCCACGGCTTCCTGCGCCATGGCGGTACGCGACCTGCGTCCAGGCCCGAACGGCGAGCCGCCGGTGGTGCTCACCAAGAGCCCGATGGTCAAGAAGGCGCGTGAAGGGGTGATGGAGTTCCTGCTCATCAACCATCCGCTGGACTGCCCGATCTGCGACCAGGGCGGCGAGTGCGACCTGCAGGACCAGGCCATGGCCTACGGCGTCGACAAGAACCGCTATGCCGAGAACAAGCGCGCGGTCGAAGACAAATATATCGGTCCGCTGGTCAAGACGGTGATGAACCGCTGCATCCATTGCACGCGCTGCGTCCGCTTCACCACGGAAGTCGCCGGCGTCTCCGAGCTCGGCGCCATCGGGCGTGGCGAGGACATGGAGATCACCACCTATCTCGAAAAGGCGATGAGCTCCGAACTGCAGGGCAATGTCATCGACCTCTGCCCGGTCGGCGCCCTGACCTCCAAGCCCTACGAATTCCATGCCCGTCCCTGGGAGCTCTCCAAGACTGAATCCGTCGACGTGATGGATGCGGTGGGCTCAGCCATCCGCATCGATGCGCGCGGCCGGGAAGTGCTGCGCATCGTGCCGCGCACCAATGAGCTGGTGAACGAGGAGTGGATCTCCGACAAGACCCGCTTCATCTGGGACGGCCTGCGGACCCAGCGTCTCGACCGACCCTATCTGCGTGTCGATGGCCGCCTCAAGCCGGTCACCTGGCAGGAGGCTTTTGCCGCCATCGCGACCAAGGTGAAGGCTGCCAAGCCGGAACGCATCGGCGCCATCGCCGGCGATCTCGCGGCGGTGGAGGAACTGTTCGCGCTGAAGGATCTCATCGGCAAGCTCGGCTCCAAGAACCTCGACGCCCGGCAGGACGGCGCCAAGATCGATCCTGCCCTGGGCCGCGCCGGCTACCTGTTCAACCCGACCATCGCCGGCCTCGAAGAGGCGGATGCGATCCTGCTGGTCGGCACCAATCCGCGCAAGGAAGCCTCGGTGCTCAATGCCCGCATCCGCAAGCGTTGGTTGCGCGGCGCCAAGGTCGGCCTGATCGGCGAGCAGGCCGATCTGACCTACACCTATGATTATCTCGGCGCCGGACCCGATACCCTGGCCGATCTCGCCGCCGGCAAGGGCGCCTTCGCCGATCTGCTGAAGGGGGCGGCCAAGCCCGTCATCATCGTGGGTGGCGGTGTCTATGCTCGTCCGGACGGCGCAGCCCTGCTGTCGCTGGCCGCCAAGGCCGCCCAGGCCCTCGGCGTGGTCAAGGAGGGCTGGAACGGCTTCGGCGTGCTGCACAATGCGGCCTCGCGTGTCGGTGCGCTCGATGTCGGTTTCGTGCCGGGCGAGGGCGGCCTCGATGCCGCCGGCATGGCCAAGGCCGGCGCGCTCGACGTGCTCTTCCTGCTGGGCGCCGACGAGATCACCATCGAGCCGGGTGCCTTCGTGGTCTATCAGGGCAGCCATGGCGACCGCGGCGCGCATCGTGCCGACGTCATCCTGCCGGCCGCCGCCTATCCCGAGCGTTCGGGCCTGTTCGTCAACACCGAAGGCCGGGTCCAGCTCGCCAACCGCGCCGCGTTCCCGCCCGGCGAGGCACGTGAGGATTGGGCGATCCTGCGAGCCCTGTCGGAAGCCGTCGGAGCCAAGCTCGGCTATGACTCGCTCGCTGCCTTGCGCAAGGCCCTGTTTGCCGCCATTCCCCATCTCGGCCAGATCGGCCAGGTTGCCGCGGCCGATGTCGCCGGCATCTCGGTTCTGGCGAATGTCGGTGGCGACTTCGACAGGGCGGCTTTCGCGGCTGCGATCAGCGATTTCTATTTGACCAACCCCATCGCGCGCGCTTCGGCCGTGATGGCGCAGTGTTCGCAGCTCGCCTCGGGCGCGCTGCCGCTGGCGGCGGAGTA
Source organism: Labrys sp. E2SS-1L (assembly GCF_057073705.1). Taxonomy (NCBI): domain Bacteria; kingdom Pseudomonadati; phylum Pseudomonadota; class Alphaproteobacteria; order Hyphomicrobiales; family Xanthobacteraceae; genus Labrys; species Labrys sp. E2SS-1L. The sequence goes on from NZ_CP172712.1 coordinate 3,444,361, forward strand.
AGGACGGGCCATGACGATCTGGGAAACACTCCTGTGGAAGGTAGGCCTGCCGGCGCTGCAAAGCGTGGTTCTGCTGGTCTGCCTGCTTGTCTTCATCGCCTATTACCTGCTGGCCGACCGCAAGGTCTGGGCAGCCGTACAGCTGCGCCGCGGTCCCAACGTCGTCGGGCCGTTCGGGCTGTTCCAGTCCTTCGCCGACCTGCTCAAGTTCGTGCTCAAGGAGCCGGTGATCCCGGCGGGCGCGAACAAGGGCGTCTTCCTGCTCGCTCCCTTCGTCACCTGTGTGCTGGCGCTGGCCGGTTGGGCCGTGCTGCCGGTGGCGGCCGGCACGATGATCGCCGACATCAATGTCGGCATCCTCTATGTCTTCGCCATCTCCTCTCTTGGTGTCTACGGCACCATCATGGCGGGCTGGGCCTCGAACTCGAAATATCCCTTCCTGTCGGCCCTGCGCGCCGCGGCCCAGATGGTGTCCTATGAAGTCTCGATCGGCTTCGTCATCATCACCGTGCTGCTCTGCGCCGGCTCGCTGAACCTGACGGCCATCGTCGACGCTCAGCACAGCCGCGGTCTTGCCAGCCTGATCGGTCTGCCCTGGCTGACCTTCCTGAACTGGTACTGGCTGCCGCTCTTCCCGATGTTCATCATCTTCTTCATCTCGGCCCTGGCCGAGACGAACCGGCCGCCCTTCGATCTGGCCGAAGCCGAGTCCGAGCTCGTGGCCGGCTTCATGGTCGAATACGCCTCCACGCCCTACCTGCTATTCATGCTGGGCGAGTATGTGGCGATCATGACCATGTGCGCCCTGACCACCATCCTGTTCATGGGAGGCTGGAGCGCGCCGATCGATCTGCCGCCCTTCACCTGGATCCCGGGGTTCATCTGGTTCCTGGTCAAGGTGACCTTCGTCTTCTTCATGTTCGCGATGGTGAAGGCCTTCGTGCCGCGCTACCGCTATGACCAGCTGATGCGTCTCGGCTGGAAAGTTTTCCTGCCGCTGTCGATCGCCATGGTCGTGATCGTCGCAGGCTTCCTCCAGATCACCGGATGGGCACCATGACCGCCGCCAATCCCAGCCGGCCGCGCGTCGGTCTCGATCAGGCCGCCAAGGCGCTGTTCCTGAAGGAATTCGTTTCGGCCTTCTTCCTGTCGATGCGCTATTTCTTCAAGCCGAAGGCAACGTTGAACTATCCCTTCGAAAAGGGCCGGCTGTCGCCGCGTTTCCGGGGCGAGCACGCCTTGCGTCGCTATCCCAACGGTGAAGAGCGCTGCATCGCCTGCAAATTGTGCGAAGCGATCTGCCCGGCCCAGGCCATCACCATTGAGGCCGGCCCGCGCGGCAATGACGGCACGCGGCGGACGACCCGCTACGACATCGACATGGTCAAGTGCATCTATTGCGGCTTCTGCCAGGAAGCCTGCCCGGTGGATGCCATCGTCGAGGGGCCGAACTTCGAGTTCGCCGTCGAGACGCGAGAAGAGCTATTCTACGACAAGGACCGTCTTCTGAGCAATGGCGACCGCTGGGAGCGGGAAATCGCCAAGAACATTGCCAAGGACGCACCTTATCGCTAGGCGCCGAGCGGACCTGACGGACCGAGTTTGTTTGTATGTGCTTCAGCCAGGCTGAAGCGGTTTGAGACTAGACGGCACGGAAACGGGCCGGAGAGGGGTTTGAACATGAATGTGGCGACAGCCTTCTTCTACCTGTTCGCCTTTGTTTGCGTGGCATCGGCCTTGATGGTCATCCTGTCGCGCAACCCTGTGCATTCGGTGCTCTATCTGATCCTGGCCTTCGTCAATGCGGCCGGCCTGTTCATGCTCACCGGGGCCGAGTTCCTCGCGTTGATCCTGATCGTGGTCTATGTCGGCGCCGTCGCCGTGCTCTTCCTCTTCGTGGTGATGATGCTCGACGTCGATTTCACCGAGCTGCGCCAGGGCTTCTTGCAATATCTGCCCATCGGTTTCCTGGTCGGCCTGATCGTGCTGATCGAACTGCTGATGGTGGTGGTCGGCTGGGCGATCTCTCCCGGCATCGTCGTCAACCCGCAGACGCAGATCGATACTTCCGTCACCAACACCGAGGCGCTCGGCCGCGTGCTCTACACGCAATATGCCTTCTTCTTCCAGGGCGCCGGCCTGGTGCTGCTGGTGGCTATGATCGGCGCCATCGTGCTGACACTGCGCCACAAGGAAGGCGTCAAGCGCCAGAATCCGGCCCTGCAGTCGGCGCGCACCAAGGCGCAGTCGGTCGAGGTCATCAAAGTTCAGCCAGGGCAGGGGATCTGACACATGGCCGTCGATCTTTCCCATTTTCTCGCCGTCGCCGCCGTTCTCTTCACCATCGGCGTGCTCGGGATTTTCATCAACCGCAAGAACGTCATCGTCATCCTGATGTCGGTGGAACTCATCCTGCTTGCGGTGAACATCAATATGGTCGCCTTCTCCGCGGCGCTGCACGACATTACGGGCCAGGTCTTCACCCTGCTGATCCTGACGGTCGCCGCCGCCGAGGCCGCGATCGGTCTGGCCATTCTGGTGGCGTTCTACCGTAATCGCGGTTCGATCGCCGTCGAAGATATCAACGTGATGAAGGGCTGAGGGCGTGTATAACGCAATTGTCTTCCTGCCGCTCCTCGGCTTCCTGATTGCCGGCATCGCCAACATGCTGACCTGGCGCCTGGCGCCGGCCGATGCTGCCGAGACCTCCGGGCATGGCCACGGCGACCATGGCCATGGTGCCCACGGGCACGACGCGCATGGTCATGACGATCACGGCCATGACTCCCATGGTCACGACGATCATCACGCCGTCGAGGAATCCCCGCATTCGCCCGGCAAGATCCATTTTGCCGAATATGTCACGACCGGCCTGCTGTTCGTGTCCTGCCTGCTGTCCTGGGTTGCCTTCATCAATGTCGGCTTCAACGGCGCTACCGCCTCGGTTCCGGTGCTCGACTGGATCCATGTCGGCAAGCTGCAGATCGACTGGGCCCTGCGCGTCGATACGCTGACGGCCGTGATGCTGGTGGTGGTCACCACCGTGTCTTCGCTCGTCCACCTCTATTCCGTCGGCTACATGGAAGAGGATCCTGCACGGCCGCGATTCTTCGCCTATCTGTCGCTGTTCACCTTCGCCATGCTGATGCTGGTGACCTCCGACAATCTGGTGCAGATGTTCTTCGGCTGGGAAGGCGTGGGCCTGGCCTCGTATCTCCTGATCGGATTCTGGTACAAGAAGCCCTCGGCCAATGCGGCGGCGATCAAGGCCTTCGTGGTCAACCGCGTCGGCGATTTCGGTTTCCAGCTCGGCATCTTCGCGGTGTTCGTGATCTTCGGTCAGGTCGGTTTCGAGGGCATCTTCAAGGAAGCCGCCAGCAAGGCCGAGACCAGCATCCACTTCCTCGGTTATACGCTGCCGGCGCTTGAGGTGGCCTGCGTGCTGCTGTTCATAGGAGCCATGGGCAAGTCTGCGCAGTTCCTGCTGCACACCTGGCTGCCGGATGCGATGGAAGGCCCGACGCCGGTCTCCGCGCTCATCCATGCCGCTACCATGGTCACGGCGGGCATCGTGATGGTGGCGCGCCTGTCGCCGCTGTTCCAGCACGCCCCGAATGCGCTGGCCTTCGTCACCTTCATCGGTGCCACCACGGCCTTCTTCGCCGCCACGGTTGGCCTAGTCCAGAACGACATCAAGCGTGTCATCGCCTACTCGACCTGTTCGCAGCTCGGCTACATGTTCGTGGCGCTGGGCGTCGGCGCCTACAATGTCGGCGTGTTCCACCTGTTCACCCACGCCTTTTTCAAGGCGCTGCTGTTCCTCGGTGCCGGCTCGGTCATCCATGCCATGCATCATGAGCAGGACATGCGGCACATGGGCGGCCTGAAGTCGAAGATCCCGCTGACCTATTGGGCTATGATCATCGGCACCTTGGCGCTCACCGGCTTCGGCGTTCCCTTCACCCAGATCGGCTTCGCCGGCTTCAATTCCAAGGACGGCATCATCGAGGCGGCCTGGGCTGCCTATGCCGAAGGCGGCCACCTGATCCCGCTTTATGCCTTCTGCATGACGGTGATCGCGGCCCTGATGACCTCCTTCTACTCCTGGCGCCTGATCTACATGACCTTCCATGGGCAGACCCGGGCCGATGCGCATACCTATGACCATGCGCATGAATCGCCGATGCCGATGATGATCCCGCTGGCAGTGCTGTCGGTCGGCGCGGTGATCGCGGGCATGGTGTTCCACCATTCCTTCGCCACCGAGGAAGGGCTGGAGCATTTCTGGCGCGAGGCCGTGTCACTGGGCGAGGGGACCAAGATCCTCGAGGGCATGGAGCATGTTCCATGGCTCGTTCATCTGGCACCTTTCGCGATGATGGCCATCGGCTGGGCCACGGCCTATTACATGTACATCGTCAAGCCTTCGGTGCCGGCGGCCATCGCTGCCCGCAATCCGCTGCTCTACAACTTCCTGCTCAACAAGTGGTATTTCGACGAGCTGTATGACTGGGCCTTCGTCCGCCCGGCCAAGTGGCTCGGCCGCTTCCTGTGGAAGAAGGGGGATGGCGCCGTCATCGACGGCCTTGGCCCGGATGGTGTCTCGGCCCGCGTCGTCGACGTCACCCGCGGCGTCGTCAAGCTGCAGACCGGCTATCTCTATCACTATGCCTTCGCCATGCTGATCGGCATCGCGGCCTTGTTCACCTGGTCCATGCTCGGAGGCACGCACTGATGTCCTGGCCGGTTCTTTCCGTCACGACCTTCCTGCCCCTGGTGGGCGTGGTGCTGATGCTCGTGCTTCGGGGTGACTCCGAAAGCGTGAAGCGCAATTCGCGCATCATCTCGCTGTGGACCACCATCGCGACCTTCGTCGTCTCGCTCTTCCCGTTGTTTGCCTTCGATCCGGCAAACACCAGCTTCCAGTTCGTGGAGAACACCAACTGGCTCGGCGGCACCACGGGCGGGGCGATCAACTATCGCATGGGCGTCGACGGCATTTCGCTGCCCTTCGTCATCCTGACCACCTTCCTGATGCCGTTCTGCATCCTCGCCTCCTGGCGCTCGATCCAGAACCGCGTGCGCGAATACATGATCGCCTTCCTCGTGCTGGAGACGCTGATGATCGGCGTGTTCTGCGCGCAGGACATCGTGCTGTTCTACCTGTTCTTCGAAGGCGGCCTGATCCCGATGTTCCTGATCATCGGCATCTGGGGCGGACAGCGGCGCATCTATGCCAGCTTCAAGTTCTTCCTCTACACGCTGCTCGGCTCGGTGCTGATGCTGATCGCCATCATGGCGATGTATTGGAATGCCGGCTCTTCGGACATCGCCGTGCTGCTCAAGCACCCGTTCCCGGTGCAGATGCAGACCTATCTGTGGCTGGCCTTCTTCGCGTCCTTCGCCGTGAAGATGCCGATGTGGCCGGTGCACACCTGGCTGCCCGACGCCCATGTCGAGGCGCCGACGGCGGGTTCGGTCATCCTGGCCGGCATCCTGCTGAAGATGGGCGGCTACGGCTTCATCCGCTTCTCGCTGCCGATGTTCCCTGCGGCGTCCGAATATTTCGCGCCGCTGGTGTTCACGCTCTCGGTCATCGCCATCGTCTACACCTCGCTGGTGGCGCTGATGCAGGAGGACATCAAGAAGCTGATCGCCTACTCGTCGGTCGCCCATATGGGCTTCGTCACCATGGGCCTGTTCTCGATGAACGAGCAGGGCGTGCAGGGCGCGATCTTCCAGATGATCTCCCATGGCATCGTCTCGGGTGCGCTGTTCCTGTGCGTCGGCGTGGTCTATGACCGCATGCATACCCGCGAGATCGCGGCTTATGGCGGCCTGGTCAACCGCATGCCCTGGTATGCGCTGGCGCTGATGGTCTTCACCATGGCCAATGTCGGCCTGCCCGGCACGTCCGGCTTCGTCGGCGAGTTCCTCACGCTGGTGGGTGCCTTCTCGACCAACACCTGGGTGGCCTTCTTCGCCACGTTCGGCGTGATCCTGTCGGCGGCCTATGCGCTCTGGCTCTATCGCCGCGTCGTCTACGGCGCGTTGGAAAAGCCGAGCCTGGCCGGTATCGCCGATCTCACCGGCCGGGAGTTCATCATCCTGGCCCCGCTGGTGCTGCTCACGATCTATTTCGGCGTCTATCCCAAGCCGATCCTGAACATGAGCGAAGCCGCCGTCACCCATCTCATCCAGGCGGCGAAAGCTGCCAGCGTTGCGCTTAACTGATCCGAAGGCGAGCCATGTCTGCTTCTGAAATTGCAACGGCGCTTCCGGAAATCGTTCTGGTCCTCGGCGCCATCGCTCTGCTGATGATCGGTGTCTTCTCGGCGCCGCGCGGCTACGGCATGGTCACCACCCTTTCGGTGGTGTTGCTGGCCGTGGTCGCGGTGCTGGTGGCCATGAGCACCGATGGCAAGGCCTTCAACGGTTCCTTCAGCGTCGATGCCTTCGCCCGCTTCACCAAGATCCTGGTCCTGATCGGCTCTGGAACGGCGATCGTGATGTCGAGCGACTTCCTGCGCTCGCGCGGCATCGAGAAGTTCGAATATCCGGTGATGATCCTGCTGGCCACCACCGGCATGATGATGATGCTGTCGGCCAACGACCTCATCGCCCTCTATATCGGGCTGGAATTGCAGTCGCTGGCCCTCTACGTCATCGCTTCCATCCATCGCGACGACCTGAAGTCCACCGAGGCGGGCCTCAAATATTTCGTCCTCGGCGCGCTCTCCTCGGGCATGCTGCTCTATGGCGCATCGCTGATCTACGGTTTCGCCGGCACCGTGTCGTTCACCGGCATCGCTGCTGCGGTGCAGGGGCATGTCGGCCTCGGCCTCGTCTTCGGCATTGTCTTCCTGCTGGCCGGCCTGGCCTTCAAGATCTCGGCCGTGCCCTTCCATATGTGGACGCCCGACGTCTATGAGGGCGCGCCCACGCCGGTGACCACCCTGTTTGCCGGTGCGCCGAAGATTGCCGCCATGGGGCTGCTGGTCCGCGTGATCATCACCTCCTTCCCGGCAGCGCTTGCCCAGTGGCAGCAGATCGTGGTGTTCATCGCCATCGCCTCGATGGCCCTTGGTTCCTTCGCGGCGATCGGCCAGAGCAACATCAAGCGCCTGATGGCCTATTCGTCCATCGGCCATATGGGCTTTGCCCTGGTCGGCTTGGCTGCAGGGACCTCGGAGGGCGTGCAGGGCGTGCTGATCTATCTGGCGCTCTATCTGGCCATGACCATCGGCACCTTTGCCGTGATCCTGTCGATGAAGCGCAGGGGCGCCTATGTCGAGAGTGTCAGCGATCTCGCCGGCCTGTCGAGCAAGCAGCCGATCATGGCCTATGCGCTCGCCGCGCTGATGTTCTCGCTGGCGGGCATTCCTCCGCTCTCCGGTTTCTGGGCCAAGTGGTATGTGTTCGTCGCCGCCGTGCATCAGGGCCTGTGGCCGCTGGCAATCCTCGGCGTGCTCTCCAGCGTGGTGGGGGCCTTCTATTACCTGCGCATCATCAAGGTGATGTTCTTCGACGAGCCCGCCGAGGAGTTCGAGCCGATGTCGGCTTCGCTCGCCGGGGTGCTTGCCATCGCTACCATCGTGACGGTGTTCTTCATTGTCTGGCCGACTCTGGTGACCGGTCCGGCCGCGGCTGCGGCCGCCTCGCTCCTGCCCTCGGGCTGATGCAAGCAGGGGCAATGAAACGCGGCCGATGAAACTTGGAGTTCAGGCACAGGCGGCAGGCTTCCGTCATCTACACTTCGACTCGATTGGTTCGACCAATGTCGAAGCCCTGCAGCGCGGACAGGACCGCCTGTGGGTGACGGCCGGCGAGCAGGTCTCCGGCAAGGGGCGGCGCGGCCGCCCCTGGAGCTCTCCGCAGGGCAATCTCTATGCCTCGCTGCTGCTGGTCGATCCCGCCGAACCGCGGCGGGCGGCCGATCTTTGTTTCGTTGCCGCCCTGGCGCTCAGCGATGCGGTGCTCGCCACCGCGCCGCGTGCCGCCGCGGCGCTGGCCCTGAAATGGCCCAATGACGTCTTGATCGGCGGCGCCAAGCTCGCCGGTATCCTGGTCGAAGGCGCCCATGCCGGCGGTGGTTTTTCGGCGGTGATAGGCTGCGGGGTCAACATCGCCAGCCATCCCGAAGGCACGCCCTATCCGGCCACGCATCTTGCGGCGAGCGACGCCGCCATCAATGTCGAGAGCTTTTTCGTGGCGCTGACGGACGGCTTTGCCCGGCGTCTGGAGCAATGGCAGCGCGGTGCCGGCTTTGCCGCCATCCGCGAGGCCTGGCTGCAGCGCGCTGCCGGGCTCGGACGCCGCATCGTCGTGCGCCTGCCCTCGGGCGACATCGATGGCGTGTTCGAGGCTCTCGACGCCGAAGGCGTACTGATCCTGCGCGACGATGCCGGAGCGCGACGTGAAATTTCGGCGGGCGAGATCTTCTTTCCGGGCCTGGTCCCTTGAGCAAAGCGCGTTTGGGGGAAACGCTCTTTTGCTCGAACTCTTTCGTACGACACGTCTTTGCGATTCTTGGTGATTCCGCCGGATCGCAAAACGCTTTAATTCATCCGATTCATGAAGAGTTTGGCTGCCTTCGTTGCAGCCTGATGCGAATAATGGGGCCAACGCGCCCGTAAGGAACCAAACATGGCACGCGATACCTCCGACCTCGTCTTCTGCGCCCTCGGCGGCATTGGCGAGATCGGCATGAACATGGCGCTTTACGGCTATGGCCCGGCGAATAAGCGTCAATGGCTGATGGTCGATTGCGGCGTGTCGTTTGCCGACGACAACCTGCCGGGCGTCGACCTCGTCATGCCCGATACCCGCTTCATCGAGGCGCAGCGCAAGAATTTGACGGGCATCGTGATCACCCATGCGCATGAGGACCATTTCGGCGCACTCATCCATCTTTGGCCGAAACTGCAGGTGCCGGTCTATGCCACCAAGTTCACCGCGGCCCTGCTGGAGGCCAAGCGCCTGCACGATCCCGATGCGCCCAAGATCGATCTGCGCATCATCCCCTCCCAGGCGCGATTCACGCTGGGGCCGTTCGACATCGAATTGATCAATGTCGCCCATTCCATTCCAGAGTCGAATGCGCTGGCGATCCGCACCCCTGCGGGCATGGTCGTCCACACCGGTGACTGGAAGATCGACGAGACGCCGGTGATCCCGCCCACGACCGATGCCGCACGGCTCAAGGCATTGGGGGATGAAGGCGTGCTGGCCCTGGTCTGCGATTCCACCAATGCAATCCGCGACGGGCGTTCTCCCTCCGAGCGCGACGTCGCCAAGAATCTGGCGGAGATCATCGGCGCGAGGAAGGGCAGGGTGGCCGTCACCACCTTCGCTTCCAATGTCGGGCGCATTCGTTCGATCGCCGAAGCCGCCATGGCGAACGACCGCAGCGTGGTGATCGTCGGCCGGGCCATGGAGCGGGTTTGCCAGGTCGCACGCGAATGCGGCCTGCTCGACGGCATTCCCGATTTCCTGAGCCCGGAAAGCTACGGCTTCCTGCCGCGGGAGAAGGTGGTCGCCGTGCTCACCGGCAGCCAGGGCGAGCCCCGCGCTGCGCTGGCGCGCATCGCCCGGGGCGAGCACCCTGAGGTCACGCTGGCCAAGGGCGATACGGTGATCTTCTCCTCGCGCACCATTCCGGGCAATGAGAAGGCCGTCGGCAACATCATCAACGGCCTGGTGCGGCAGGGGGCGGAGATCGTCACCGATCGCAACCAGCTCGTGCATGTCTCCGGCCATCCGCGGCGCGGCGAACTCACCGACATGTATCACTGGACGCGGCCGAAGATCGCCATTCCCGTGCATGGCGAAGCCTGGCACTTGGCCGAACATGCCGAACTCGCCCGTTCGCTCGGCGTGCCTGAAGTCGTCGCGGCCGGTGACGGCCAGATCATCGCGTTGCGCGAAGGTGATACCAAGGTGGTGGACGAGGCGCCGACCGGGCGTATCTGCCTCGATGGTGACGTGCTGATCAACGCATCCGAGGAGACTATCCCCCAACGTCGGCGCCTGTCCTGGTCCGGTGCTGTCTCGGTTGCGCTCGCTCTGTCCGAGAAGGGCGAGATCGTCAACGAGCCGGATGTGAAATTCTCCGGCCTGCCAGTGCGTGTCGGTGATGGTCGCCTGATGGACGACGTCATCGCCGATGCCGCCCTGCTGGTGATCGACAGTCTGCCCAAGCCCAAGCGACGCGATCCCGACGCGGTCGAACTGGCGGTGGAGCGCGCCGTGCGCTCGGCTGTGAACGCAGTGTGGGGCAAGAAGCCTGTTTGTCATGTGATCGTGCTGGTGGTCTGATAGCCGGCCTGGGTTTGCAGGATGGAATCGCGCCATGACAGTTGCAGATCGAGCCAGCACCCGCACCCGCCGTAAATCCGTCGATGCCGAGGAAGAGCGTAACGGTTTTCAGCGCATCGCCCTGCTGTTGCAGGGCGGGGGCGCGCTCGGTGCCTATCAGGCCGGTGCCTATCAGGCGCTTGAAGAGGGAGGCGTCCAGCCCAACTGGATCGCCGGTATTTCCATCGGTGCCATCAACGCGGCTCTGATCGCCGGCAATGCCCCCGGCGAACGTGTCGCCAAGCTTCGGCGCTTCTGGGAGATGGTGAGCGACCCGCCCTTCGAACCGGCTCTCGAATGGGTCCGCCTGTTCGCCCGGGAGGGCGACCGCCAGCACAAGCTGGTGAACCAGGTCCTGGCCGGTCAGGTTCTGCTGAAAGGAGCGCCGAAATTTTTCGAGCCGCGCTTTCCGCCGCCCTATTTCATGCCGGCCGGTTCCATCGGCGCCACCAGTTTCTATGATACCGCACCCCTCAAGCAGACTCTGCTGCAGCTGGTCGATTTCGATCGGCTCAACAGCGGCGAGACCCGCTTTGCGGTTGGAGCGGTCAATATCGCCAGCGGCAATTTCGCTTATTTCGACAATGGCAACGGCACGGCGCGCATCACGCCGGAACATATCATGGCAAGTGGCGCTCTGCCGCCCGGTTTCCCGCCGATCGAGATCGACGGGCAATTCTATTGGGATGGCGGCCTGGTCTCGAACACGCCCCTGCAATGGATCCTGGAGCAGCAGGATCTCGATACGATCGCCTTCCAGGTCGATCTGTGGAATGCCCGCGGCGACATCCCCAAGGACATGGCCGAGGTCGAGGTCCGGCAGAAGGAGATCCAATATTCCAGCCGCACGCGGGCGGCGACCACCCGCGCTCGTGAACGCCAGCGCCTTCGTGGCGCACTCAAGCGCATCCTGGCGGAATTGCCGGCGGATTTCGGCCTGGAGGACGATGTCGAACTGCTCAGCAAGGCAGTCGAGCGCAAGGCCTGTAATATCGTGCAGCTGATCTACAGGGCCCGCAAATATGAAGGGGCCAGCAAGGATTATGATTTCTCCCGCCTGATGATGGAGGAGCATTGGGCTTCAGGCTACGAGGATGCCCGCCATGCCCTCGGCCATCCGGAGATCTTTCGCAAGCCCCGCAATGTGGAGGCCTTCGCCAGCTACGATTTCGGCGGAAGCTAGCGCCCCTGGGATCGCGGGCGTCTCGTCTGCCCTTGGAAACATCGAATTTGCCGGAAAGGAAGATGCAGGCGAGACGCCTGCCGTCTCAGGCGGAAACATGCTTGCCATTGTCGGCTTGGCGGCTCATATACGATCGCTTTCCCGCCTGATTTAACGAACGCACAGAGACGCCGATGCCTGCCTATCGTTCCCGTACCACCACCCATGGCCGCAACATGGCCGGTGCCCGTGGCCTCTGGCGCGCCACCGGCATGAAGGACGGGGATTTCGGCAAGCCGATCATCGCTGTCGTCAACTCCTTCACCCAGTTCGTGCCCGGCCATGTCCATCTCAAGGATTTGGGACAGCTGGTGGCCCGCGAGATCGAACAGGCCGGCGGCGTCGCCAAGGAGTTCAACACCATCGCGGTGGATGACGGCATCGCCATGGGCCATGACGGCATGCTCTATTCGCTGCCTTCGCGCGAACTCATCGCCGACAGCGTGGAATATATGGTCAACGCCCATTGCGCCGATGCGATGGTTTGCATTTCGAACTGCGACAAGATCACCCCCGGCATGCTGATGGCCTCGCTGCGCCTCAACATTCCCACGGTGTTCGTGTCCGGCGGGCCGATGGAGGCCGGCAAGGTCGTCCTCGGCGGCCAGAAGAAGGCGCTCGATCTCGTCGACGCCATGGTCGCGGCCGCCGACGACAAGGTCTCGGACGAAGACGTCAAGGTGATCGAGCGCTCGGCTTGCCCGACCTGCGGCTCCTGCTCGGGCATGTTCACCGCCAACTCGATGAACTGCCTCACCGAGGCCCTCGGCCTGTCGCTGCCGGGCAATGGCTCGACGCTCGCCACCCATGCCGACCGCAAGCGCCTCTTCGTCGAGGCCGGCCATCTCGTCGTCGATCTGGCGCGCCGCTATTACGAGCAGAACGATGAGAGCGTGCTGCCGCGCAAGATCGCCAGTTTCGGGGCTTTCGAGAATGCCATGACGCTCGATATCGCCATGGGCGGCTCGACCAATACGGTGCTGCATATCCTGGCTGCCGCCCATGAGGGCGAGATCGCCTTCACCATGGACGATATCGACCGGCTGTCCCGCCATGTGCCGGTGCTCTGCAAGGTCGCCCCGGCCGTCAGCCACGTCCATATGGAGGACGTCCATCGCGCCGGCGGCATCATGGGCATTCTCGGCGAGCTCGACCGCGCCGGCCTGATCAATCGCGACCTGCCGACCGTGCATTCGGCCAGCATGGCGGAAGCCCTCGATCGGTGGGACGTCGTGCGTACCAAGAGCGAGAGCGTGCGCGAGTTCTTCAAGGCCGCGCCGGGCGGCGTGCCGACCCAGGTCGCCTTCAGCCAGGACCGGCGCTGGGACGATGTCGATCTCGACCGCGAGAAGGGCGTGATACGCTCGGCTGAGCATGCCTATTCCAAGGATGGCGGCCTCGCCGTGCTGAAGGGCAATCTGGCGCTCGACGGCTGTATCGTGAAGACGGCCGGCGTCGACGAGTCCATCCTGAAATTCGCCGGCCCGGCCGTGGTGTTCGAGAGCCAGGATGCGGCCGTGGACGGCATCCTCAACGGTAAGGTCAAGGCCGGCGACGTCGTCGTCATCCGCTACGAAGGACCGCGCGGCGGGCCGGGCATGCAGGAAATGCTGTATCCGACCAGCTATCTGAAGTCGAAGGGACTGGGCAAGGCCTGCGCCCTGATCACCGATGGCCGCTTCTCCGGCGGCACTTCGGGCCTGTCGATCGGCCACGCCTCGCCGGAAGCGGAAGAGGGCGGCACCATCGGCCTGGTCGAGCCCGGCGATCGCATCGAGATCGACATTCCCAACCGCACCATCGTGCTGGCCGTGCCGGAAGCCGAGCTTGAGCGCCGTCGCTCCGTCAAGGGAGCCGCGCCCTGGCGCCCGGCCGCGCCGCGCAAGCGCAAGGTCACCACGGCCCTGCGCGCCTATGCCGCCATGGCCACCAGCGCCGCCAAGGGTGCCGTGCGCCAGGTTCCGGATTTCGATTGAGCCCGGCGTGCCGGTCTTCTCAACTCCATCGAGAGATGGAGTGGGACCGGCACGTTCTTCCTGGGCTCGCCGGCTTCCAGCCGGCTCTTCCTCATCGGCGGGGGCAGTGCTTCCAAGAGCCGGCTGGAAGCCGGCGGTCCCAGGAAACCCTCAACCGCCTCTAGCCAGCTTCTCCAGCGCCTCGCCGGTCAGGCGGCAGCCGATCCATTCCTTGCGCAGCACGGCCCCCTGTCTCTGGTAGAAGCCGATGGCAGGTTCGTTCCAGTCGAGCACGGACCATTCGAGGCGTCCCAGCTTTTCCGTGACACAGCGCTTGGCAAGATGGCCCAGCAGGGCCTGGCCGATGCCGTGGCCGCGATAGGCGTCCCGGACGAACAGATCCTCCAGATAGATGCCGTGGCGGCCGAGGAAGGTCGAGTAGCTGTAGAACCACAACGCAAAGCCGGCCGTCTCGCCCTGCCATTCCGCGATCTCACAGAAGACGCGCGGATTGGTGGCGAACAGGCTGGCCCGGATGTCGGCTTCGGTGGCAACCGCCTCCTGCTCCAGCTTCTCGTAGAGCGCCAGGCCTCGGATCAAATCCAACACGGTTGCGGTATCGGCCGGTTCGGCGCGGCGGATGGTCAGGGACATTATCGTGCTCCAACAAAAAGCCCGCCTTGAGGGCGGGCTGACTGTGTAGCCTGAAACCGTGATTTCAACAGTAACTCAGGCCGCGTCGATATCGTTCAGGCCGAGGCGCTTGTCGAGATAGGACGAACAGGACGCGATCAGTTCGTCCGTCTTGTTGTCGAAGAAGTGGTTGGCACCGGCAATGACCGATTGCTCGATGACGATACCCTTCTGCGTCTTCAACTTCGACACCAGTGTCTCGACGTCCTTGAGCGGTGCGACGCGATCGGCATCGCCGTGGACGATCAGGCCGGAGGACGGGCAGGGGGCGAGGAAGGAGAAGTCGAAGCGATTGGCGGGTGGGGCAACCGAGATGAAACCCTCGATCTCCGGGCGGCGCATCAGGAGCTGCATGCCGATCCAGGCCCCGAACGAGACGCCGGCGATCCAGCAGGACTTGGCGTCGGGCGTCACCGCCTGGACCCAGTCGAGCGCCGAGGCGGCATCGGAGAGCTCACCGGCGCCGTGGTCGAAGGAGCCCTGGCTGCGGCCGACGCCGCGGAAATTGAAGCGCAAGGCCGAAAAACCGCGCTGCACGAAGGCATAGAACAGATCGTAGACGATCTTGTTGTTCATCGTCCCGCCGAATTGCGGATGCGGATGCAGGACAATCGCAATGGGGGCCCCACGCTGCTTGGACGGCTGGAAGCGGCCTTCGATGCGGCCTGCCGGGCCGGTGAACGTAACTTCGGGCATATATTGAGTTGCCTTTTTCGTGTGCCAGAGCAGTGCTCGGTTGATCCGAACGGTTCCCGATCAGCCGAGTTCCGCGAGAACTTCGAAACCTTGCAGGATATCCGGGCCCTCCTTAGGGCGGACCGCGAATTCCCGCTTGGGACGCGCGCTCCGGCTCCGATGACTGGCCTTGACGGCTGAGGGAGGCAGGAGTATGACTTTAGAATAATTCTAATGGCTTAGAACCATTCTAAAGAAGCTCACCGCTCGGATGCGATGCGCTCTGATCCATGCGCCGATGAGGACGCATTGCACCCAGCCCGCGTTCGGGTAGCGCTTCTTAACACGAAGAGCAGGGCGTTTTGCAAGCTTTTCCGCATCGGTAGAGCGGCAGAACAATGGATTTTTGAGGTTTGACCAGGTCGCGCACCTATCTGGACCACAATGCAACCACGCCGTTGCGGCAGGAGGCTCGCGCCGCCATGCTGTCCGCGCTGGATCTGTGTGGTGCGCCATCTTCGGTGCATGCGGATGGCCGTGTGGTGCGCAAGCTGGTGGAGGCGGCGCGCCATGATGTCGCCAATCTCGTCGGCGCGCTCGCCAAGAACGTGGTTTTCTGCGCCTCCGCTACGGAAGCCAACAATCTCGCCCTCAATCTTGACTGGCAACGCCCCGGCAAGCCGCCCCTCCGGCGCATGGCTGTGTCCAGCGTGGAGCATGCCAGCGTATTGAATGGCGTGCGTCCGCAGGGCACGGAACTCGACCTGTTGCCGGTGGATGGGAATGGGGTGCTCGACCTCAAGGCACTCGAGGGGCGGCTGAGCGCTTGGCACGAACGCGGAGAGACGGGCCTCGTGTCGGTGATGCTGGCCAACAACGAGACCGGAGTGGTGCAGCCGGTGGCCGAGATTGCCGCTCGTGTGCGTGAGGCCGGCAGCCTGTTTCATTGCGACGCCGCACAGGCGGCAGGAAAAATCTCCTGTTTGATCAACGAAATCGGGGCCGATCTTCTAACGATTTCGAGCCACAAGCTTGGCGGACCGCTTGGCGCCGGCGCGTTGGTATTGGCCAGCGATAGCCTGCATCAGCCCAATGCTCTCATCCGCGGCGGCGGCCAGGAGAAGGGATTGCGGGCCGGTACCGAGAACGTACCGGCTCTGGCCGGCTTTGGCGCGGCAGCACGCGCCGCCGCGCGGGAGCTCGCGGCTTACGGGCAGGAGAGCCTTGCCTTGCGTTCGAAGCTGGAGGCGGCGTTGCGGGACGCGTCGCCGGACATTGTGCTGTTCGGCGAGGGCGTCCGGCGCCTGCCCAACACGCTGAATTTCGCCGAACCGGGGATGGCGGCGGAAACGACATTGATTGCGCTGGATCTTGAGGGTATTTCCGTCTCCTCGGGATCTGCCTGCTCGTCGGGCAAGGTGAAGGTCAGCCATGTGCTGACAGCGATGGGCGTGGCGCCGGCGCTGGCCGGTAGCGCCTTGCGCGTATCGCTGGGACGGGAAACCACAGTCCAAGAGATCGAGTTTTTCGTCGCGGCCTGGAAAAGGCTGCGCAAGAACTTACATGACAGAAGGCATCGGGCAGCATAAATCCCTGTCCGATCTGTAAAATTTGCTGCTTTCGGGTGGCACCAGGAGACCAACATGCCTGCAGTCCAGGAAACCGTCGAACAGGTCCGGGCGATCGACGTCGACCAATATAAATATGGCTTCGTCACGGACATCGAGATGGAGCTTGCACCCAAAGGCCTGTCCGAAGAGATCGTGCGCTACATCTCGGCCAAGAAAGGCGAGCCTGACTGGATGACCGAATGGCGCCTCGATGCCTACAGGCGCTGGATCACCATGCAGGAGCCGACCTGGGCTCGCGTGGAATATCCGCCGATCGATTTCCAGGATCTCTATTATTATGCGGCGCCCAAGCAGAATGCCGCGCCGAAATCGCTCGACGAGATCGATCCGGCCATTCTCAAAACCTATGAGAAGCTCGGCATTCCTCTGCGCGAGGTCGAAATCCTCGAAGGCGTGGCGCCGGCCAACCGCATCGCCGTCGATGCGGTGTTCGACTCGGTCTCCGTCGTCACCACCTTCAAGGAGGAATTGAAGAAGGCTGGCGTGATCTTCTGCTCCATCTCCGAGGCGCTGCGCGAGCATCCGGACCTGGTGAAGAAGTATCTCGGCACCGTGGTGCCGACCACCGACAATTTCTATGCGACGCTGAACTCGGCCGTGTTCTCGGACGGGTCCTTCGTCTATGTGCCGCCGGGCGTGCGCTGCCCGATGGAGCTGTCGACCTATTTCCGCATCAACGAGGAAAAGACCGGGCAGTTCGAGCGCACTTTGATCATCGCCGACAAGGGCGCCTATGTCTCCTATCTCGAAGGCTGCACGGCACCGCGCCGCGACGAGAACCAACTCCACGCCGCCGTGGTCGAGTTGATCGCGCTGGAAGACGCCGAGATCAAATATTCCACCGTGCAAAACTGGTATCCGGGCGATTCCGAGGGCAAGGGCGGTATCTACAATTTCGTCACCAAGCGCGGCGATTGCCGCGGCGCGCGCTCGAAGATTTCCTGGACGCAGGTCGAGACCGGTTCGGCCATCACCTGGAAGTACCCGTCCTGCATCCTGCGCGGCGAGGGCTCCCAGGGCGAGTTCTATTCGATCGCCGTGTCGAATGGCCGCCAGCAGGTCGACAGCGGCACCAAGATGATCCATCTCGGCAAGAATACCAAGAGCCGGATCATATCCAAGGGCATCTCGGCCGGCCATTCCAACAACACCTATCGCGGCCTGGTCTCTGCCCATCGCAAGGCCACCGGTGCCCGCAACTTCACCAATTGCGACTCGCTGCTGATCGGCGAGCACTGCGGGGCGCACACCGTGCCCTATATCGAATCGAAGAATTCGACGGCGGTGTTCGAGCATGAGGCCACCACCTCGAAGATCTCGGACGACCAGCTGTTCTATTGCCTCCAGCGCGGCCTGTCGGCCGAGGAGGCGACGGCGCTGATCGTCAACGGCTTCGTCAAGGACGTGCTGCAGCATTTGCCGATGGAATTCGCGGTCGAGGCGCAGAAGCTCATCTCCATCAGCCTCGAAGGCAGCGTCGGCTAAGGCGGCGCGTCACCTCTTTCACGCTCCGGCGTCACTATTTCTAGGAACTCTACGATGCTCGAAATCAAGAACCTCCATGCCGAAATCGACGGCAAGCCGATCATCCAGGGGCTGAGCCTCACGGTGAAGGACGGCGAAGTCGCGGCGATCATGGGCCCGAACGGCTCCGGCAAGTCGACCCTTTCCTATATCCTGGCCGGCAAGGAGGATTATGAGGTCACGCAGGGCGAGATCCTGCTCGACGGCGAGAACATCCTGGAGATTCCGGTCGAGGAGCGCGCGGCACGCGGCGTCTTCCTGGCCTTCCAATACCCGCTGGAAATTCCCGGCGTCGCCACCATGACCTTCCTGAAGGCGGCCTTGAATGCCCAGCGCAAGGCGCGTGGCGAGGCCGAGCTCTCCACGCCGGACTTCATCAAGCGTGTCAACAGTGCTGCCGATGAGCTTAAGATCTCGAAGGAAATGCTGCGCCGCGCCTTCAATGTCGGCTTCTCCGGCGGTGAGAAGAAGCGTATGGAAATCCTGCAGATGGCTCTGCTGCAGCCGAGCCTCGCCGTGCTCGACGAGACCGATTCCGGCCTCGATATCGACGCGCTGCGCATCGTGGCGGACGGCGTGAACGCGCTGCGCTCGCCCAAGCGCTCCTTCATCGTCATCACCCATTATCAGCGCCTGCTCAACCATATCGTCCCCGATAGCGTGCATGTCCTCTCCAAGGGCCGCATCGTGAAGTCGGGTGGCAAGGAACTGGCGCTCGAGCTCGAAGCCAACGGCTATCGCGACTACGAGGAAGCTGCGTAACCATGGCCAATATCGTTGCTGTAAAGACTTCGGCCGAGACGGCGCTGGATGAGGCGTTCGGCGGCCTGCGCGAGACGCTGCCCGGTGCGGCGACCGTGCGCGGCCTGCGCGAGGGGGCGATTGCCCGCTTCCGCGCAAGCGGCCTGCCGCATCGCCGGGTCGAGGAGTGGAAATATACCGACCTGCGCAACCTGATGCGCGATGCCAATCCCGTTGCTACCAGCCCGCGGGGAACACCCGGTGCGGCGGGCAAGGCGGAGGAGTTTCTCGCCGGGCTCGAGCATATCCGCCTGGTGATCGTCGACGGCGCCTATTCTCCGGCGCTGTCGAATCTTGCCACATTGCCGGCGGGGTTGAAGGTGACGTCGCTCGCCGAGGCGCTCGCCTCGACGGACGATGCGCTCATCGCCGATCTCAGCGCCGGAGCGCCTGACAATTCCGTGCTCGATCTCAACACCGCCTTCATGAGCGACGGCGTGGTTGTGAGCGTCGATGCGGGCGTCGAAATCGGCCTGCCGGTTGCCATCGAGACCCGCCACACCGGTACGGTGGCGCAGGCAACCTTCACGCGGTCGCTCGTTGTCCTGGGCGCCGGCGCCAAGCTGACGCTGATCGACAGCTATGAGGGGCCGGAGGGCGTTGCCCATCAGACCAATGCGGCGCTCGCCGTCAAGGTCGGCGACGGTGCCGAACTGCAGCGCATCAGCTTCCAGGTCCAGGGCCTGGAGGCCCAGCACATCTCCACCGTGCTGGCCTCGCTCGGCAAGGAAGCTCTGTTGCAGAGCTTCGCCCTGGAGGCTGGCGCAGCCGTGGCGCGCAACCAGCTCTTCGTCACCTATAAGGGTGACGATGCCAAGATCGTGTTGTCGGGCGCGACGCTGCTGGCCGGCAAGCGCCATGCCGACACCACTTTGGTGGTGGATCATACGGCACTGGGCGGTGAGAGCCGCGAGCTTTTCCACGCGGTCATCGACGACGAGGCCCGCTCGGTGTTCCAGGGCAAGATCGTGGTTCGTCCCGGTGCACAGAAAACGGACGGGCGCATGATGAGCCGTTCGCTGCTGCTGTCGGAGACGGCCGAGGCCAATGCCAAGCCGGAACTCGAGATCTTCGCCGATGACGTCGTCTGCGCCCATGGCGCGACCTGCGGCGCCCTGGACGAGGATTTGTTGTTCTACTGCAAGGCCCGCGGCATCCCGCAGAAGGAGGCCGAGGCGATCCTGGTGCAGGCTTTCGTCGGCGAGGCCATCGAGACGGTAGAGAACGAGGAACTGCGTGAGCGCCTCAACGCCCTCACTGAGGCCTGGCTCGACAAGCGGGTCTGAAGGAGTGGCGGCCACGGGCCGCCATTCCAGGGTTGCGATTGATGGGGTGGCGGGACCGCCACTCCGAGTGAAGGAACAGGAACGTGAACAAGCCCGTCGCCGCACTTCCTTATGATCTGGCTAAGGTCCGTGCCGACTTTCCGGCCCTGTCCCTGCAGGTCCACGGCAAGCCGCTGGTCTATCTCGACAATGGCGCATCGGCCCAGAAGCCCCAGGCGGTGCTCGATCGCATGATGCATGCCTACACGCATGAATATGCGAATGTTCACAGGGGCTTGCATTATCTTGCGAATGCGGCGACGGAAGCGTATGAGGCCGGCCGCGAGAGCGTGCGCAAATTCCTCAACGCCCCCTCGATCGAGCAGATCATCTTTTCGCGGTCGGCAACTGAATCCCTCAACCTCGTCGCCGCCTCCATGGGGCGGCTGCTCGAGATCGGCGAGGGCGACGAGATCGTGCTCTCGATTATGGAGCACCATTCCAACATCGTACCCTGGCACTTCCATCGTGAACGCGCCGGTGCCGTGCTGAAATGGGCGCCGATCCGCGAAGACGGCTCCTTCGATATCGAGGCTTTCGAAAAGCTCCTGGGGCCGCGCACCAAGATGGTCGCGATCACCCATATGTCGAACGTGCTGGGCACGGTGACGCCACTCAAGGAAATCGTCGCCCTGGCCCATGCCCGCGGCATTCCGGTATTGGCCGACGGCAGCCAGGGCGCTGTGCATCTCGATGTCGACGTCCAGGATCTCGACGTCGATTTCTACGCCTTCACCGGCCACAAGGTCTATGGGCCCACCGGCATCGGCGTGCTCTACGGCAAGAAGGAGTGGCTGGAGCGCATGCCGCCCTTCAATGGCGGAGGCGAGATGATCGGCGAGGTGACCGAGGACAACATCACCTATGCCACGCCGCCCCATCGCTTCGAAGCCGGCACGCCGCCGATCGTGCAGGCGATCGGGCTGGGTGCGGCAGTGGACTACATGATGGCGCTCGGCCGCGACAATATCCGGGCTCACGAGGAGAAGCTCCTGCATTATGCCCAGGAGCGCCTCTCCAAGCTCAATTCGATCCGGATTTTTGGTGAGGCGCCGGGCAAGGGTGGTATCGTCTCCTTCGAGCTGAAGAATGCCCATGCCCATGACGTAGCGACCGTGCTGGATCGCTACGGTATCGCGGTGCGGGCAGGAACACATTGCGCTCAACCGCTTTTGGCGCGATATGGCGTAACTTCGACCTGCCGCGCATCCTTCGGGCTTTACAATACGCTCGACGAGGTAGATGCACTGGTCGAGGCGCTGATCAAGGCGCAGAGCTTTTTCGCATGACGGAGGCAGTGATGGCCGACGGAAATCTGGCCGAGACCCGGCCCAATGAACCGGCTGTCGCAGGGGCGACGGCCTTGCCGCCGGAAGAGATCGATCGGCTGACCGACGCGATCGTGGCCGCCCTCAAGACCGTCTACGATCCGGAAATCCCGGCCGACATCTACGAGCTCGGCCTGATCTACCGTGTCGAGATCGCCGACGATCGCAAGGTGAGCATCGACATGACGCTCACGGCGCCGGGCTGCCCGGTGGCGGGCGAGATGCCCGGCTGGGTGGAGAATGCCGTTGCAAGCGTGCCCGGTGTCTCCGAGGTGCAGGTGAAGATGGTTTTCGATCCGCCGTGGGATCAGTCGCGCATGTCCGACGAGGCGCGCGTCGCGCTGGATATGTGGTGAGGGATCCAATCCTCTCCCTCTCGCATTCGCGCCGAGTCGCGCTTATATTCGTGGGGTAAACCGAGCGCCGGGCCTTGAACCCGGTGTTGTTGGAGTGTTCCAGTGAGCAAGATCCGTCCGAAGTTCAAGGTCGTTTCGCTGACCGATGCCGCGGCCGACAAGATCAAGGCCATCATGGCCAATGCCGAGCGGCCCTATGAAGGCGTACGCGTCGGCGTCAAGAATGGCGGCTGCGCCGGCATGTCCTACACGATGGAATATGCCGAAACGGCAAACCCGCTCGACGAGGTGGTCGAGGACAAGGGCGTCAAGGTCCTGATCGATCCCAAGGCCGTGCTGTTCCTGCTCGGCACCGAGATGGACTACAAGACCGACAAGCTTTCGGCCCAGTTCGTGTTCAACAATCCCAATCAGACCTCGGCCTGCGGCTGTGGCGAGTCGGTAGCGATTACGCCGGCTGCGAGTGGCGCCCTGGAAGCGACGGCCTGAGGCTGCCGCCGGATGGATCACGAGCATCTGCGCGACCTCTTCGCCGGCATGCCCCGTCTATCCATCCGCCGCTTGTTCGGCGGGGTTGGCCTTTATTCCGATGGCGTGGTCTTCGCACTCGGTGCTTTCGATGAGATCTGGATCAAGGCGGATGCCGAGAGCCAGCCTCTGTTCGAGCAGGCAGGTTCGCGCCCCTTCCGCTACCGGGGCAAGAACCGTGAGGTGCAACTGCCGTATTGGAGCCTGCCTGACCGGGCGCTGGACGATCCCGATGAAGCGTTGAAATGGGCTCGGCTCGGCCTCACGGTTTCCTTGCGTGCGCCGAAGCAGGCGTCTAAAGCAAAACGTTCCAGGAAGAGCGCGTCGCAGCCTTTGTGAGTGTTCTCGTATCCTCGATATCGGACCGTCGCCATGTCCATCGTGCTTTCGATCGCCCTGTTCTTCGTCATCTGGTGGATGACGCTGTTCGCCGTGCTGCCGCTGGGCGTGAAGAGCCAGTTCGAGGGCGGCGAGGTGGTGCCGGGCACCGAGGCCGGCGCGCCGCAAAGGCCGATGCTTCTGAAGAAGGCGGGCATCACCACGGTGATTGCCGCGGCGATCTTCACCTGCGTCTATCTCGTCGTGTCGAAACATTGGATGCCACACCAGATCTTCGACATCGTGCCGGACCTGAAGCAATAATGGCCGTGCTCTCACGCGACGTCGGTGCGCAGGACCATGTGAAGGGGCTGGCCGATGCGCCGGTCACCCTGGTCGAATATGGCGATTTCGAATGCCCCTATTGCGGCGAGACCGTCGGCGTGATCGACGGCGTTCAGCGTCTGATGGGTGACAGGCTGCGCTATGTCTTCCGGCATTTTCCCCTGGTCGAGCCGCATCCTTTCGCCCTGCATGCCGCCGGCCTCGCGGAAGCCGCCAGTGAAGTCGGACGGTTTTGGGAAGCGCATCGCATCCTCTACGACAACCAGCATGCGCTCGATGACAGGGCGCTGCGCAGTTACGGGCGCCGGCTCGGTCTCGGTCAGGACGCCGTCGAGGCGGCCCTGGGCGGGCGCTATGCCGCCAGGATCGAGCTCGATTTCGAGAGCGGCATCGCCAGCGGCGTGAATGCGACGCCGACCCTGTTCATCAATGGCACCCGTCACGATGGCCGCCGCGACCTCAGGGGGCTGCATGCGGCCCTGCTGGCTGCTGCGGAAAGCCGAGGCTGAGCCTGCTGCCCGCGGCACATCAATGCTGCAGCACGATCTTGCCGAAATGCCTGCCGCCTGCGAGATGGCGCAGGGCTTCGCCGATATCCGTCCAGGGATAGCAGCGATCGATCACCGGTCGAATCCTGCCGCCGTCGATGGCCCGTACCATTGCCTCGAAGGAGGCGCGTGAGCCGACTGGAATGCCCCGCACCGTCACCTGGCGCCGGAAGATGTCGAGCGGATTGATGGTTCCCTCAGTACCGCCGAGATAGCCGATCACGCTGATTTGACCGCCGCGGCGTACGGCACGCAGGGACTGTGCGAAACTGTCGGGACCGCCCACTTCCAGGACATGATCGACGCCTCGCCCGCAGGTCAGCTCGATCACGGCGTCCGCCCATTGCGGATGCTTGCGATAGTTCACGCCGGCCGCGGCCCCCAGGGCCCTGGCGCGCTCGATCTTCTCGTCGCTGCTTGAGGTGACGATGACACGAGCGCCGGCATTGACGGCAAATTGCAGGGCGAAGATCGAAACGCCGCCCGTGCCGAGCACGAGGATGGTGTCGCCGGCCTTGAGGTGTCCTTGCGTGACCAGGCTGTGCCACGCCGTCACGCCGGCGCAGGGCAGGGTGGCTGCTTCGAGGTCGGTGAGGTGGGCGGGCGCGGGTACGACAGCCTGTTCGTCGAGGGCGGCATATTCGGCCAGCAGCCCGTCAAGCGGGCCGCCGCGCTGATGGCTTGGCTCGGCCATGTCGAAACTGCCGCCGACCCAGCGTTGCCAGAACGTGCTGCAGACCCTGTCACCGACCGCCACGCGGCTGACGCCTTCGCCTATCGCGACCACTTCGCCGACGCCGTCCGAAACCGGGATCAGCGGCAAGGGGAAGCGGGTGTGATAGCTGCCGCGGATGATCTCAAGATCGCGGTAGTTGAGGGCCGTGGCCCTGATGCGCACGATCACTTCCTGGCGTCGCGGCGTCGGCATCGGCCGTTCGACCAGCCGCAGATTGTCGATGCCAGGCTCGCCGTCGATGATGATGGCCTTCATTCTCGTCTCCTTGTCCGTTTGGCTTGGCAAGGATGCGAGCGCAGCGCATAATGTTCAAATTCATAATAATTAGAATTAATATGCAGAGAATGTATGATGCTGAGCGAGATGCGCACTTTCGTTCTGTTCGCCGAAGAAGGTTCGATCCAGAAGGTCGCCGAGCGTCTGCCTCTGACGCAGCCGGCGGTCACCCGCCAGATCCAGCGGCTCGAACAGCTTCTCGGCTTCGAACTGCTCGACCGTCGCCAGAAGCCATCGGCCTTGGCGCCCTTGGGTGTCGAGGCACTCGCACGTTGCCGAAAGGTGCTGGCCGCCTATGACGAGTTTACGCAGATGGCAAGCCAGCGTGACCCCGAAGGCATGCTCAGGGTGGGTGTCGCCCATGGCATTGCCGGCAGTGCCCTGGTGCCGATCATTCGTGACCTGCGGCAGCGATTTCCGAACGTGATGCTGCGCTTGACCACGGGCTGGAGCCAACCGCTGTCCGAGCAGCTTGGCCGTGGTCATCTCGATGCCGCCGTGCTGCTTTCGGCCGAGGTCGTCGCCGACCGGCTCAGCATCCTGGGACAGGAGCATCTGTCGATCATCACCGCCAGTGCCGACGCTGCCGGGAAGGCGAGTGGCTCGATCGCCGAGGCCGGCTGGATTCTCAGTCCCGAGCCATGCGAGGCCCGCCGGCTCCTGGCTTCGGCCATGGTGCGGCGGGGACAGGCCTTGCATGTCGCCGCCGAAGTTCAGGATTCGGGCCTGCAACTGGCCCTGGTGCGGGAGGGGCTCGGCCTCAGCCTGTTGCCCCGCCGTGTCCTGGAACGAGCCGCCATTCCGGGCATTGCCGCGATCCAAGAGGCCGATGATCTCGGCCTGGTTCTCGACGTTCAGATGCAGCGCTCGCCGCATCTTCGCTCGCTCGACCCTGTCGTCGACGTCCTGGCGCAGGCGATAGGGGCCTGGTTGGGGTGAGGGGCAGTCCTTATCCCTTCGGCTTGTTCCCGGGCTTTTCCATCCATTTGATGATGAGCATGGCCGGAAAGACCCAGGCAAGGCCTAGAATGGCATAGAGGATGGGTTGCAGCCAGGCGGGGGCATCGGTGATGCGGCCTTCCGCCAGCGCCATGGCGAGGAGGGCATAGACCACGACCAACACCAGCATCGCCAGCGAACCGACCAGTTTGCGGAGGGACGGTGCCTTGTAGTCCTGGGCCATGATCTCGAACTCCATGGTTCAGCGTCGTCTCCGCCAGCCGGAAAGGCGCAGGCCGACATGCCGCTGGAGTGCGACGCGAGCGCGCGTTGCTCCTGGCCAGCGATTTCTATATCTGTGCGCCTTCTAGAGCAAAGCGCGTTCAAGTGTGAACGCTTATTTGCTCCAACTCTCTGTTTCCAAGTCAATCCAATGGATTGGCTTGAGCGTCGTTGCCCGTCTCGGCGATCCCGTCAGAGCGCAAAGCGCTGTCCAAGCCAGTCGATCAGGAAAGGCATGCGTGTGGCCGCCATTGCAGACAATCCCACTCTTATCGGCATGAGCCGCGGCCATCTTGCTGCTGTCCGCGCCTGGCTCGTCGTCGTAGCGGTGCTGGTGATTGCCATGGTGGTGGTGGGCGGCGCCACGCGCCTGACCGAGTCCGGCTTGTCGATCACCGAATGGCAGCCGATCAAGGGCACCATTCCGCCGCTCTCCGCTGCCGAGTGGACGGCCGAGTTCGAGAAATACAAGCAGATTCCGCAATATGTGAAGCTGAACCTCGGCATGTCGCTCGAGGAGTTCAAGTTCATCTATTGGTGGGAGTGGAGCCACCGCCTGCTCGGCCGCCTGATCGGCATCGTCTTCGCCGTGCCTTTCCTGATCTTCTGGCTGCGCGGCTGGTTGACGCCCAAGCTCACCGTGAAGCTGGTCGGCCTGCTGGCGCTCGGCGGCAGCCAGGGATTGCTGGGCTGGTGGATGGTGAAATCGGGCCTGGCCGATCGGACCGAGGTCTCCGAATATCGCCTGGCCATGCATCTGACCCTGGCCTGTCTCATCCTCACCGCCATCGTCTGGGTCGCGTCCTCGCTTAAGGAAGAACGCGCCAGCGGCTCTGTGCCGGCAACAGCGCGGGCGATCGCCTATCTCCTGGTACCTCTCATCCTGGTGCAGATCTTCATGGGCGGCCTGGTGGCCGGCCTGAGGGCCGGCATGGCCTACAATACCTGGCCGCTGATGGATGGCCATTTCATCCCGGCGCTGAACAATCTCTACATCATGGCGCCGACCTGGGTGAACCATTTCGAGAACGCGCTGACCGTGCAGTTCCAGCACCGCATGGTGGCCTATCTCATCGTGGCGCTGGCCCTGCTGCAGGCCTGGCTGGCCATGCGTGGGGGTAATGGCCCGGCGCGCGGCCGGGCCTTGCTGGTGGCGGCCGTCGCGCTGGGCCAGGCGGCGATCGGCATCATCACGCTCGTGCTGGTCGTGCCGCTCTGGGCGGGCATCCTGCACCAGCTCGGCGGCGTCCTGCTGCTCACCGCTGCGACGGTACACGCGCAGCGGCTGGTTGCAGGGCCGGCGCCTCAGCTCCCGGCGAGGGCCTGATCGAGGTCGGCAATGATGTCCTTGACATCCTCGATGCCGACCGAGATGCGCACCACGTCGGGACCCGCGCCCGCTGCCTTCTTCTGTTCATCCGACAATTGCCGATGGGTGGTCGAGGCCGGGTGAATGATCAGCGAGCGGGTGTCGCCGACATTGGCGAGATGCGAGAACAATTTGACGTTCGATACCAGCTGGATGCCGGCCTCGTTGCCGCCCTTCAGGCCGAAGGTGAACACCGCGCCGGCGCCCTTGGGGCAGTATTTGCGGGCGAGGGCGTTGTATCGGTCGGCATCGAGGCCGGGATAGGACACCCAGGCCACGCCGGGATGCTCGGCCAGATACTGGGCGACCGCCAGGGCATTGTCCGAATGCTTCTGCATGCGCAGCGGCAGCGTCTCGATGCCCGTCAGGATCAGGAAGGCATTGAAGGGCGACAGCGCCGGGCCGAGGTCGCGCAGGCCGAGCACGCGCGCGGCGATGGCGAAGGCGAAATTGCCGAAGGTCTCGCCGATGACGATGCCGTTATATTCCGGGCGCGGCGCCGACAGGAAGGGATAGCGGCCCGAGGAGAGCCAGTCGAACTTGCCGCCGTCGACGATGACGCCGCCGATCGAGTTGCCATGCCCGCCCAGGAACTTGGTGGCCGAATGCACCACGATGTCGGCGCCGAAGTCGATCGGGCGGGTGAGATAGGGCGAGGCGAGGGTGTTGTCGACGATCAGCGGCACGCCGGCCTTCTTGGCGATGGCGGCAATGGCGGCGATGTCGGTGATGATGCCGCCGGGATTGGCGATGGATTCGATGAAGATCGCCTTGGTCTTCGGCGTCACCGCCGCGGCAAAACTGGAGGGATCATTGGCATCGGCCCAGCGCACGTTCCAGTCGAACGAGCGGAAGGAATGGTTGAACTGGTTGATCGAGCCGCCATAGAGCTTGTTGGAGGCGATGAATTCATCACCCGGCTGCAACAGGGTGTGGAACACCAGCATCTGCGCGGCGTGCCCGGAGGCCACGGCCAGGGCGGCGGTACCGCCTTCCAGCGCGGCGACGCGTTCTTCCAGCACCGCATTGGTGGGGTTGGTGATGCGCGAATAGATATTGCCGAAGGCCTGCAGCCCGAACAGCGAAGCGGCATGGTCGACATCGTCGAAGACGAAGGACGTCGTCTGGTAGATCGGGGTGGCGCGCGCGCCGGTGGTTGGGTCCGGCTGTGCCCCCGCGTGAACGGCAAGCGTTGAAAACCCTGGTTGTTGCCCAGCCGACATCATGATCCTCCTTGGATGGTCTTGTAGAATGCTTGGCCGCAATGACACGGCGTTGGTGAATTGGTGTCATTGCGAGCGCAGCGAAGCAATCCAGTTTTTGTAGGAGGACGCTGGATTGCTTCGCTGCGCTCGCGATGACAGACAGTACCGGCAGCCTATTGGCGCAAGCCGAGGCGTTGGAAGCCGCGGGTATCGCGGGTGGCGCGTTTGGAAGAAATCGCGCCGGAATTGACACCGGCCCAGCCGATCTCGCCGGACAGCCGGCCATATTCGATCTTGGGGCAGCGGTTCATCACCACCTCGATGCCGGCGGCTTCGGCTTTCGCAGCCGCGGCATCATTGCGCACCGTCAACTGCATCCAGATCACCTTGGGTAGGATAGGCAGGGCCAGGATCTCGTCGACCACCGCACCGGCCGCCTCGGAATTGCGGAAGATATCGACCATGTCGACGGGGCCGGGCAGAGCTGCCAGGCTGGCATAAACCGGCAGATCCAGGATGGTCTTGCCGGCGAGGCCCGGATTGATCGGGAACATCTGATAGCCACGCAGCTTGAGATATTTCAGCACGAAATAACTCGGCCGGACCTCATTGGCCGAAGCGCCGACCATGGCGATGGTGTGAACCTTGCGCAGGATGTCGCCGATATAGTCGTCAGAATAGCTGTCGTGGTTCATTCACACATCCGCCGGTCGTCGATCGGTCAATCAGTTGGCTTCGGCTATCGGTTTGAGCTTGTCGAGGAAGGGTTTCACCACCTCGGCATTGCCGGGCAGGGGTGTCAAGGCTTGCAGGGAGGCAAACTGCTCGTCGAGTTGCTGCAGCGCCTCCTTCTTCTTTTCGGGGGTGAGGCTCTGGTCCGCCTCGATCTCGGCCCGCGCCTTGGCCTTGTCTGCCTCGGGATCGTTCTGGCCGCTGTCGGCAGCACCGTTATTGTCGGGGACATCTGCCTGATAGGCCAGCATCACCGAATTGGTGACGATATCGAGCGCGTCCAGATCCTTGAAATCATACTTGCTCAGAATCGCATCGGTGCGCGTCTTGGCGTCGGCAATGTCCTGGAATGCCGGCAGGGAGGCCACCGGATCATCGCCCGGCGTGTCGGAACGGTCGCCGTATTTCTTGGTGAGGTCGGTCGCAAGCACCGTCAACTCGGCGCGCGCGGCAATGAACTTCTCCACCATCGCTGCAGTCAGCTTGACCTGATCATCGCTCGCACCGGCAGTGCTGGCCAGGAAACAGGCCGATAGGGCCAAGCCGGAAGCAAGACATAGGCGGCGGGCGAATTGCCTGATGGTGGAAGCGTGCATGTTGGCTACCAATCGAATTGCTCGCGCAGGATACGTTCGTCGAGCGAGTGCCCAGGATCATGCAGCATGACGAGGTCTTGCGACGAATCCATGGCTATCTCGACACGCTGCACGTCTTTGACCTCGACATTGTCGCCGACCGCATTGACCGGCCGCTTGGCCGGCTCCAGCACGTCTATGGTGACGCGTGCCCGCTGCGGCAGGATGGCACCACGCCAGCGGCGAGGGCGAAACGCCGAGATCGGGGTGAGCGCCAGCAGGGGCGCCTCCAGGGGCAGGATCGGACCGTTGGCCGACAGATTATAGGCGGTCGATCCGGCAGGCGTCGCCACGATCAGGCCATCGCAGATCAGGCTCTCCAGCCGGACATGCTCGTCGATCGAAATTCTGAGCTTGGCTGCCTGGAAACGGGCGCGCAGCAGTGAGACTTCGTTGATGGCATAGGATTTCGACGTGTGGCCACGCGTATCGACCGCGCACATCGCAAGCGGATGCACCACGCTGCGCCGGGCCTTGGCCAAGCGGTCATGCAGGTCGTTTTCGCGGAACTCGTTCATCAGGAAGCCGACGGAGCCACGATTCATGCCGTAAATCGGAAGCTTGCGGCCCATCAACCTGTGCAATGTCTGCAACATGAGGCCATCGCCGCCAAGAGCGACGACAACCTCCGCCTCCTCGATCGGGACGTTGCCATAGCGGGCCGTGAGCGACTTGAGCGCCTTGCGCGCCGAAGCGGTCGCAGTGGCCACGAAGGCGATCTTCTCGAAATGATGTTTGCTGGTCACGAATGAAATCGCAATGGGAATGTTCGCTGGACCAGGGCGAGCCCGGGTCGATGGGTAAGGCAGGCGACGCATGCCCGCCGCCAGCCTATCGCGAAAAAATGCCGGCTGCCAATGCTCAAAGCGTCTTGCCGTCGGGCGCAAACGCCCAGAGTTGCAGGAACGCTTCCCAGCCCATGGCCACGGCATAAGAAAACGCCGCACTGACCATCAGTGCGGCGCCTTCTAGGATCACCAAGCGCCCCGCCATCCGACGCAAGCGCCGCGAATCGCAAGGTTGCTCTGGCCTGTCGTCGGACTGGTCTGGATACGAAAGGGCCGAGCAAAGGAGCGGTCGGTCATGAACGCCCTCTGCTCAGGTCGCTCACCTCATTTCTTCGACCACCATCCGGCCTTTTTCGGCTTGGCCGGATCGACGGCGTCGACATAGACATAGGCTGAAGGGTTGGACACCACGACTTCCCGTACCGCGGCAGATGCCACAGCTTCCTGAACCGGCTCCGGTTCCGGCTCGGCGACGGGAGCCGGTGCCGGGGGCTGTTCGGCCTGAACGGGCTCGGCCTCCGGGGCAGGGACCGGCGCAGGCGCGCTCTCCGCTTCCGTCTTGATCGCCACCTGCTTGCGACCCCGGCGCTTGGGCTTCGGCTTTTCCTCGACGACCGCCTCGGGCGCAGCCTCGGCGATGGTGGGGGCTTCGACGGCTTCCGCTGCAACGGTTTCAATGGTCGCGACTTCGGGGGCGGAAGCCTCGGCTGCGGGCGCTTCGGCTTCGCCAACCGCCGGCGTCTCCACTTCGGCCTCGCGGCGACCGCCACGACGCCCGCGGCGCCGGCGCTTGCCGGCATCGGCACCCTCATCTTCGCTCGGCGCGGTAGCTTCGGCGGCCGGAGGTGGCGTTACCTCCTCGGCGTCGGGAGACTCGACGGCGACCTGCTCGGCAGCCGGCGCGGCATCCTCGCCTTCACCTTCGCTTTCACCCTCGTTTTCATTGGCTGCGGCGTTCGGTGCATCTGCCTCGCCGCCGGCGCCATTGCCCCGGCGGCGGCGGCGGCGGCGGCGGCGCTTGCGACCGCCGTCGCCGGCATCGGCTTCGCCATCCGCGGCCTGGTGGCGCGGCTTGCGGCCACCCTCGGTCTCCTTCTCCTCCTCCTCGTCGGCTTCGACTTCGATCTCGACTTCGACCACTTCTTCGGCCGGCGGGAAGGAATCGACCTGGACCGTGGTCGCCACCGGACGGGGTTCCTGCGGCGTGGCGATATCGCCGCGCTCGATCAGGTAGTTCTGGTTGCCCACGATTGTCTCATCGGCGCTGACGGTGATCGAGACGCCGAAACGGGCTTCCAGTGCATAGAGATGGCCACGCTTATGGTTGAGCACATAGAGCGCGGTGGCCGTCCGGGTACGCAGCACCAGATTATGTGTGGCGCTCTTGAGAAGCTGGTCTTCGAGGGCGCGCAGGATGTGCAGCGCCACCGAGGTGACGGAGCGGACATGGCCGCTGCCGCCGCAATGGGCGCATACTTCGGTGGAGGATTCCAGCACGCCGGTGCGGATGCGCTGGCGCGACATCTCCATCAGGCCGAAATGCGAGATGCGGCCGACCTGGATGCGCGCCCTGTCGTTCTTCAGGCAATCCTTGAGCTTGCGCTCGACCGAGCGGTTGTTGCGGCTCTCGTCCATGTCGATGAAATCGATGACGATCAGGCCGGCGAGGTCGCGCAGGCGCAGCTGGCGGGAGATTTCCTCCGCCGCTTCGAGATTGGTCTTGAGGGCGGTGTCCTCGATATTGTGCTCGCGCGTAGCGCGGCCCGAGTTGACGTCGATCGAAACCAGCGCCTCGGTCTGGTTGATGACGATGTAGCCGCCTGATTTCAGGCTGACGGAGGGCGAGAACATCGCATCGAGCTGGGCCTCCACGCCGAAGCGCTGGAACAGCGGTGCCGCCTCGCGATAGGCCTGCACGTTCTTGGCATGGCTCGGCATGAGCATGCGCATGAAGTCCTTGGCTTCGCGATAGCCGTCGTCGCCGGCGACGATCACCTCGTCGATGTCCTTGTTGTAGAGGTCGCGGATCGAGCGCTTGATCAGCGAGCCTTCTTCATAGACCAAGGTCGGTGCGGCGGATTTCAGCGTGAGATCGCGGACGTTCTCCCACAGGCGCAGCAGATATTCGAAGTCGCGCTTGATCTCGACCTTGGTGCGCGAGGCACCGGCCGTGCGCAGGATCACGCCCATGCCGTCAGGCACGTCGAGTTCGCCGGCCACGGCCTTCAGGCGCTTGCGGTCGACGGCATTGGTGATCTTGCGGGAGATGCCGCCACCACGGGCGGTGTTGGGCATCAGCACCGAATAGCGGCCGGCCAGCGAGAGATAGGTGGTGAGGGCCGCGCCCTTGTTGCCACGCTCTTCCTTGACGACCTGGACCAGCAGCACCTGGCGGCGCTTGATCACTTCCTGGATCTTGTACTGCTTGCGGGGACGGGAGACACGCTCGGGGATGTCGTCGGCAACATCACCGCCGCCGAGGGCTTCGACATGCTCCTCGTCGGAGCCGGAGCCGACCTCGACGATGCCGCCCGAGCCACCATCCTCACCCGCGCTGTCGTCGGAGGCTTCAGGCTCGGGGGCCGAAGCGACGACGGCGGCCGTCTCGGCTTCCGCAGCCTCGGTGCGGTTCTGGCCACGGCCGCGGCGGCGGCGCGAACCGCTCCGGCGGCCTTCGCCCGCACCATTGGCGTTGCCGTTTTCCTCGTCGTCTTCCTCGTCG
Source organism: Labrys sp. E2SS-1L (assembly GCF_057073705.1). Lineage (NCBI taxonomy): Bacteria > Pseudomonadati > Pseudomonadota > Alphaproteobacteria > Hyphomicrobiales > Xanthobacteraceae > Labrys > Labrys sp. E2SS-1L. Next base: position 3,477,650 of record NZ_CP172712.1, read on the forward strand.
CGATGCGAGCGCTGTTCCTCGGCCAGCAAGGCCAGGCGATCGGCAACGGGGATCTGGTAGTAATCGGGATGGATTTCCGAAAAGGCGAGGAAGCCATGGCGGTTGCCGCCATATTCCACGAAGGCCGCCTGCAGGGACGGTTCGACGCGGGTGACCTTGGCGAGATAGATATTGCCGCGCAGCTGCTTGCGATTGGCTGCCTCGAAGTCAAACTCCTCGACGCGATTGCCGCGGACCACCACGACCCGGGTTTCCTCCGGGTGGGCGGCATCGATCAACATTTTGTTGGCCATTATTATTTTCTCTCTGGCAAGCACGGCCGGGGTCATGCGCGGGGCTGCTGGCGACGAACACCGATACAGCCCTGCCGATGCGGCAGGCGCTTGCTCTGTTGGCTGGGACAAGGCTCGATGAGGGGCGAATGGTATGTCCCGAAGGCGAAAGCGGCAGTGTTCGTGCAAACCACTCGGGGAGTGCACGCTGCATCACTTCTCGACGTCCGGGGGATGCTGTTGTTTGCATCGCTCCATCACCGGGTTCGGGTCTCGGGACTGCTCCCGAGACGGCGCTCTCGGTCGATGGGCGGGACGGGATATCCGACCGGCGCTCGCGCCGATCCGGATCGCTGGGCGATCCGCACGCCACCCGTGATTCTCCTTATCCTCTAAGGACACATCAGCAGCCGGATAACCTCGGCTTGGCCGGCACCGCATACGATCGTCACGCTTTCACGGCGCAACCGGTCTGCAGGGACCATTCTGATGCTCGAATTCGGCATGGTCGGAGAACCATTCGAGAGCAGATTTGTTTTATCGAGTTCTTGTTCGATTTGGCAAGGATTTCCGTTGGGTGTTGCAGGAAGGACACGCAAAACGTCGGGTCTGCGTTAACGTCCGGGACACCGTTCGGGGTCTTCATCATTGTTTCGCCACTTCCGAGCGGATATTGGCAAGGCCGAATTTTGCGCTGGGCCCTGCGTTGCCGCAACGGGAGCCGCATGCGCGACGGCCGTGTTCGGCGGGACAATTGGAGATGATGGGCGGAATGAGGCTCGCCGCGATAGGCATACTGGTCTTGTTGGGGGTGGGACAGGTCCAGATGGCCCGTGCCGCCCAAGGGCCCGTTGCCCCTCCGGTCACGGCCGAACCCGCGCCGACGCAGCCACCCGCGACAGCGTCGCCATCCGCCCTGACGGCCAGTGATGCGCGCCTCGCGGGTGACGACAAGCGCACGCGCCTGATCGTCGATCTTCACGGTTCCGTGAGCGACCTGAATTTCCGCGTCTTCGTGCTGCCCGATCCCTATCGCGTGGTGGTCGATCTGCCGCAGATCGAATTCGGCATGCCACCGGACACCGGCAAGCATGGGCGCGGCGTGGTCAGCGCCTATCGATTTGGCCTGATCGCGCCCGGAAAGTCCCGCATCGTGCTGGATCTAACCGAGCCGGCGGCGGTGGACAAATCCTTTCTCCTCGATGCGCTCGACGATCAGCCGGCGCGGCTGGTGATCGATCTGGTCAAAACGGATCGGGCCGCTTTCCTACGCACGGCGGCGAGCCAGAGGAGTTCGGACATGACGGCGCATCCGCAGCCACCCTCGCCACCTTTGTTGCCGGAGAGCCAGCCTGGTCTGCCCGTTGTCGTGGTCGACCCCGGCCATGGCGGCATCGACATGGGCGCGACGTCCAAATCCGGCGAGCAGGAAAAGACCATTGTGCTCGAATTCGCCAAGCGGCTTGCCGACAAGATCAATGGGACGGGGCGCTATCGGGCCGTGCTCACTCGCGACGGCGACACCTTCATCTCGTTGGCCGGCCGCGTACAGTTCGCGCGGGCCAACCGCGCCTCGCTGTTCATCTCGGTGCATGCGGACACCCTGCACGACCCGTTCGGGGTTCGGGGGGCGACGATCTACACGCTCTCGGATCGGGCCTCCGACGCCGAATCGGCTCGCTATGCCGAGCAGGAGAACAAGGCGGATGCGATTGCGGGCGTGGACCTGGCGTCGGAGCCCGGCGATGTGGCCGATATCCTCATCGATCTCACGCGGCGCGAGACCAAGTCCTTCTCCAACGGCTTTGCCAAGGTCCTCATCGACCAGTTCCAGGCTGCAGCCACGCTGAACAAGAACCCGCACCGCTCGGCCGGCTTCAAGGTGCTGACCGCACCCGACATTCCCTCGGTGCTGTTGGAGCTCGGCTATTTGTCGAGCCGGGATGACGTGAAGCTGCTGACCTCGGACGATTGGCGCAGCCGTGCCGCCGATGCCGTGGTAACGGCCATCGATGGTTTCTTCCAGCAGCGCCGCGCCAACCAGCCGGCCGCCTCCAGCGGCTCCGCTCCGGCAACGCCCTGAAGCGCTTCACGCCGGCGTCACTGCGGGTCTTGCACAGGCATGTTGCCCGGGAGCCGCAGTTTCTCCACAAAAGCCCTGCAAAAGCGTTGAGGTGCAGTTGCCGCCCTTGGGTTCGGCCGGCCTGGCATGTTAGATGTCAACCGAATATGCCGGGGCTGCCGGTATGAAAACGAACGGCTTTGGCCCAAACCCGGCAGGGCAGGGAAGATATTGCCGATGAAAGCGTTGTGATGAGACTTTTCGTTCGGTTCCTTGGATTTTTGTTCACAACGGCATCGATGTTGTTCCTTGTCGGGGGATCGTTCGTGGCCCTCTATGTCTGGGCCAACACGCGTGACCTGCCCGATACCGCTGCGCTCAAGGATTACGAACCGCCGGTGATGACGCGCGTGCATGCGGGCGATGGCGCGCTCCTGGCCGAATATGCCCGCCAGCGCCGCCTCTATCTGCCGATCGAAGTGATGCCGCCGCTCCTGATCCACGCCTTCATGTCGGCGGAGGACAATGATTTCTACAATCACGTCGGCATCGACCCCAAGGGCGTGCTGCGCGCGCTGATCGCCAATGTCACGCATAAGGGCCGTCGCCAGCAGGGGGCGTCGACCATCACGCAGCAGGTTGCCAAGAACTTCTTCCTCGCGCCCGACCAGAACATCGTGCGCAAGATCAAGGAAGCCATCCTGGCCCTGCGGATGGAGCAGACCTATTCCAAGGACAAGATCCTCGAGCTTTATCTGAACGAAATCTATCTGGGCATGGGCAATTACGGCGTAGCCGCCGCCGCTCTCAATTATTTCGGTAAATCGGTCGACGAACTCGGCGTCGCCCAGGTCGCCTATCTCGCTGCCCTGCCGAAGGGGCCGAACAACTACAATCCGATCCGCAATCACGATGCAGCCGTCGGTCGACGCAATTGGGTGATCGACCAGATGGTTTCCAATGGCTACATCTCCAAGGAAGAGGGACGGAAAGCGCAGGCTGAGCCCCTGGCCGTAACGCCGCGTTCCTTCGAAGGCGCCCAGAGCTACGCCGCCAATTATTTCACCGAGGAAGTCCGCCGCGAGATCGCAGAGCGCTATGGCGAGGACAAGCTCTATGAAGGGGGCTTGTCGGTACGCACCACGCTCGATCCGAAGCTCCAGCGCCTGGCACGGGATGCCATGGTGGCCGGACTGGTGCGCTTCGACGAGCGCGGCGGCTTCCGCGGCCCCGTCAAGAATGTCGACCTCGGCGAGGACTGGGGCGTGACCCTGGGGGCGGAAAAGCGCCTGAGCGACATCAAGCCCTGGCAACTCGCCATCGTGCTCGATAGCGGTGACAACTCCGCCCGCATCGGCCTGCAGCCACCGCTGGACCGTTTCGGCTCGATCTCCACCGAACGCCCGACCGGCACCATCAATCTGGATGGCGTGAAATGGGCACGTAGCCGGGTCGGCAAGGTCAGCCAGATCCTGAAGGTCGGCGACATCATCTATGTCGAGCCCAAGACCGACGGCACCTTCCGCCTGCGCCAGATCCCCGAAATCTCCGGCGCTATGGTGGTGATGGATCCCTATACCGGCCGCGTGCTCGCCATGGTGGGGGGCTTCTCGTTCGACCAGAGCGAGTTCAACCGTGCCACCCAGGCGCAGCGCCAGCCCGGTTCCTCCTTCAAGCCCTTCGTCTATGCCACCGCCATCGACAACGGCTATACGCCGGCCTCCGTGGTCATGGACGCGCCGATCGAAATCAACCAGGGCAATGGCGAGACCTGGCGGCCATCCAACTATTCCAACAAGTTCTACGGCCCGCAGACTTTGCGTTTCGGCATCGAATATTCGCGTAACGTCATGACGGTGCGGCTCGCCCAGGATGTCGGCATGCCGCTGATCGCCGAATATGCTCGCCGCTTCGGCGTCTATGACGACCTGCCGTCCTATCTGTCGGGCGCGCTCGGCGCCGGCACCACCACCGTGATGCGCATGGTTGCCGGTTACGGCATGCTCGAGAATGGCGGGCGCCTGATCAAGCCGACCTTGATCGACCGTATCCAGGACCGCTGGGGCAAGACCATCTACAAGCATGACGAGCGCATCTGCCAGGGCTGCAATGCCGACGACTGGAGCGATCAGGACGAACCCAAGCTGCTTGACCCGCGCGAGCAGGTGCTCGATCCGATGACGGCCTATCAGGTCACCTCCATGCTGGAAGGCGTGATCCAGCACGGTTCGGCCCAGACGCTGCGTTCGCTCAACCGCCCGATTGCCGGCAAGACCGGCACCACCAGCGACGAGAAGGATGCCTGGTTCATCGGCTACTCGCCCGATCTCGTCTGCGGGCTCTATGTCGGCTACGACACGCCGCGCCACATCGGCAACAAGGTCACGGGCGGCAGCCTGGCGGCTCCGATCTTCGGCACCTTCATGAAGACGGCCCTGGCCGACAAGGCACCTGTGCCCTTCCGCGTGCCGCCCGGCATCAAGCTGATCCGTATCGACCGCAAGACCGGCATGCGTTCGGATGGCAGCGGTGCCATCCTGGAAGCCTTCAAGCCCGGCACGGCACCGCCCGACAACTATACCGTCATCGGGTCCGGCAGCGGTGGCTCGGAGGGCGGCGGTGGCGGGCCCGTCTCGATGGGGACGGGCGATCTCTACTGATTGTCCTTTCCCTCGCCGGACAGCTTGCCTATATGAAGCCCGGCGAGGGTAAAGTGCGAGTTCTCCGAATCGTACTTTTTCTCCAACTCTTTGTTTCGACGCATTTTCTGAACCGAAAAGTCTGTCGACTTTTCTCGAAAGTGCTTTTGCCAATCTCGAACGGGCGATTCTTTCATGCGCGCTGAAATCCTGTCCTTGGCGGACGAAATCAAGCAGTCTGCTGGACTGCTGAGGAGGCATCTTTGACTGGGATACATCCTACGCCCGCCTGCAAGAACTGAACCATCTTTCCGAACAGTCCGACTTCTGGAACGACGCCGAGAAGGCGCAGAAGCTGATGCGCGAGCGCACCGATCTCGATGATCGGCTGTCAGCCCTCGTGCGCATCGAGAAGGATCTGGACGAAACCCTCGAACTCGCCGAGCTCGGTGAGGCGGATGGCGATGAGTCGATCGTCGACGAGGCGCAGGGCGCCTTGGCCCGGCTCAAGGACGAGGTGGTCGAGCGCCAGTTCGAGGCCCTGTTCTCCGGCGAAGCCGACAACAACGACACCTACATCGAAATCAACTCCGGGGCTGGTGGCACCGAGAGCCAGGACTGGGCCAATATGCTGCTGCGCATGTATACGCGCTGGGGCGAGCGGCACCGTTTCAAGGTCGAGTTGATCGATTTCACGGACGGCGAAACCGCGGGCATCAAATCAGCAACCATCCTGCTCAAGGGCAACAAGGCCTATGGCTGGGCCAAGGTGGAATCGGGCGTGCACCGCCTCGTGCGCATTTCACCTTATGATTCCAACGCGCGCCGGCACACCTCTTTTGCCAGCGTCTGGGTCTATCCGGTGATCGACGACTCGATCAACATCGAGATCAACGAATCCGATTGCCGCATCGATACCTATCGCGCGTCCGGTGCCGGCGGCCAGCACGTCAACCGGACGGATTCGGCGGTGCGCATCACCCACATGCCCTCGGGCATCGTGGTCGCCTGTCAGCAGGATCGCTCGCAGCACAAGAACCGGGCCACGGCCTGGGCCATGCTGAAGGCGCGCCTCTACGAGGCCGAACTCAAGAAGCGCGAGGAAGCGGCGATGGCGACCCATGCCGGCAAGACCGACATCGGTTGGGGCCACCAGATCCGCTCCTATGTCCTGCAGCCCTATCAGATGGTGAAGGATACCCGCACCGGTTACACCTCGGGTACGCCCGGCGATGTGCTGGACGGTGACCTCGACGACTTCATGAAGTCCGCCCTGGCCCAGCGCGTCTATGGCGGCGGGCCGGATGCGGTCGAAGACATCGACTAGTGAGAAGCCGGGGCTGGCCCCGGCTTTTTCTTTTGAAATGAGTATGTTGCCAATGAGCTCCGATCCGATCTATCAGCGCTATTCCTTTGCCCACGGCCTGATCAAGGAGGCCGGTGCCCTGGCGCTCGGCTATTTCAACGAGCTGGACAGCCTGACGGTGAAGAGCAAGGGCTTGCAGGACGTCGTCAGCGAAGCCGATCTGCAGACCGAGCTGCTGATCAAGAAACGCATTGCCGAATCCTATCCCGACGACGGTTTCTTTGGCGAGGAAACAGGGCCGAGCGGCATCGGCGACAAGCGCGGCATCTGGGTCGTCGATCCCATCGACGGCACCCAACCCTTCCTGAGCGGCCTGTCCTCCTGGTGTGTGTCGATCGCGTTCGTCCGTGATGGCGAGCTGCAATTCGGGCTCGTCTACGCGCCGAAGGACGACGAGCTCTTCGCCGGCGGACTGATCGCGCCGGCCACCCTCAACGGCCGGCCGATCGCCCCTCACAAGGGGGGCGCGCTCAGCGACGGCGTGGTCAGCGTCGGCTACAACAATCGCATCAAACCGAGCGAGGTTCTGGCGGTTCTGGCGCGGCTGCTCGAGGCGGGCGGCATGTACCAGCGCAACGGTTCGGGTGCGCTGTGCCTGTGCTATGTCGCCTGCGGGCGCCTGCTCGGTTACGTCGAATCCCACATCAATTCCTGGGATTGCCTTGGCGCGATTGCCATTATCCGCGCCGCCGGCGGCCGGACCAACGACTTCCTGGCTGATGACGGCTTGGTGAAGGGCAATGCCATCATGGCTGGAGGGCCGGCCATCTATCCGGCTCTCCAGAAATTGCTCGGCTGAACCGAGATCCAGGTCGGCTGTCACCCTGGCCTGGAGACAATGTCACCCGAGCACCATGGCGGTGAAGGGATAGACATAGGCCTGCAGTGTCACGAAGAGGCCGACCAGGCAGGCCAGGACGATCGAGTGTATGAACACGTAGCGCAGGATCGTGCCTTCATGACCGTACCAGTTGGTCGCGGTGGAGGCGACGACGATCGACTGTGCGTCGATCATCTTGCCCATCACGCCGCCGGAGGAGTTGGCTGCCGCCATCAACACCGGTGACAGGCCCAATTGCTGCGAGGTGATCTTCTGCAGATTGCCGAACAGCACGTTGGAGGAGGTGTCGGAGCCCGTCAGCGCGACGCCGAGCCAGCCGAGCAGCGTTCCGAAGAAGGGATAGAACACGCCCGTCGCCGCGAAGGCGAGGCCAAGGGTGGCGTCGACGCCCGACAGGCGCGTCAGTGTGCCGATGGCGAGCATGGCCGAGATGGTGATCAGCGAGATCGAGCACACCTTGATGGTGCGGCCATATTCGGCGATCAGCCTGGCCGGCGAGAACCCCATCAGCAGGCCCGACACGATGGCGGCCAGAAGCATGCCCGTGCCGGTGAAGGAGAGATAGGTAAAGGCGAACACTGCGGTTTCGGGCGTGGGTTTGGCCACCACGGGCGCCACCTTGTTGATCTGGTTGTGCAGGTCCGGCACCTGATAGTTCCAGGAGAAGATGGCATTGGCCCAGGTCTTGAAGGCGCCGGTGCCCCAGACCAGCATGAAGATGCAGACCAGGATCCAGGGAAGCAGCGCCCCCCAGAGCTGGGCTTGCGTCAAGGGCTTGCGATCGGCATCCGTGCGAGGCCTTGCCAGATCCGCTGACGGATCGTTGGTGCGCAGGGCGGGCGAGAGCCAGAGCTCCTTGGGCTGCCAGACCTTCAGGAAGAGGATCAGGCAGGCCATCGAAATCAGCGAGGCACCGATGTCGACGATCCAGGGGTTGATGTAGTTGGAGATCAGGAATTGCGGCACGGCGAAGGAGATGCCCGTGACCAGGATGGCCGGCCACACCCCGATCATGCCCCGCCAGCCGGCGAAGGCGCCGATCACCCAGAAGGGCACGATCAGGGAGAATAGCGGCAATTGCCGGCCGACCATGGCTCCGAGCACATAGGGATCGAGCCCGGTTACCGATGCCAGGCCCTGGATCGGCGTACCCAGGGCGCCATAGGCAACCGGCGCGGTGTTGGCGATCAGGGAGAGGCCGGAAGCCGCCAGGGGCGAGAAGCCGAGGCCGATAAGGATTGCGCCGGTGATGGCGACAGGCGTGCCGAAGCCGGAAGCCCCTTCGAAAAAGGCGCCGAAGGAGAAGGCGATCAGCAGCAATTGCAAGCGCCTGTCTTCGGTGACGCCGCCGATGGCCCGCTGCAGCAATTCGAAGCGGCCGCTCTCGACCGTGATGCGGTAGAGATAGATCACGTTGAGAACGATCCAGCCGATCGGGAAGAAGCCGGTGACGACGCCGAGCAGGGAGGCCCGGATCGACAGGCCCGCGGGCATGGTAAAGATGAATATCGTGATGAGATTGGCGACGACGAGAGCGATCACCGCCGCGATGTGCGCCTTGACCTTGCCGCTGGCGATCAGAACTAGCAAGGTTACCGCAGGGATGGCGGCTGCGATGGTGGACAGTACTTCGTTGTCGAGAGGGTTATAAATCTGGTTCCACATGTGATGGCTTCCCGATTACGACTTTTATCGTTGGGGTATGCCATGCGGAAGTTCTGCTGATTTGACCGTAAAATCAAGGCAGGTAACCAGATGTGGCCCTGCGCATTGCAGGGCCACCTGAGCCGTCCAATCCGGATTTAGGATTTCACGCGCACATAGCTTCCCGGCGCGTCCCCGAGAGGCTTGCGGCGTCCACCCGGCTTGCGCTTGTCGGCAGGCACCTCCTCGGGGGCCTGCTTCCTCAGCCAGGTCAACCAGTCCGGCCACCAGGAACCGGGGTGTTCGGTGGCTCCCTCCAGCCAGTCCTCATAGCTGCCGGCGACGGCGCCACCGAGCCAGTACTGGTACTTCTTGCGGGCGGGCGGGTTCACCACGCCGGCAATGTGACCGGAGCCGGACAGGACGTAGCGCACCGGCCCGCCAAAGGCCTGGGCACCGATGAAGACGGAATTGGGCGGGGCGATGTGATCCTCGCGGGTCGCCAGCTCATAGATCGGGATCTTCACCTTCTTGAGATCGAGTGTCTCGTCACCCACCACCATGCGCCCGCGCGTGAGATTGTTCTCCAGATAGCAGTTGCGCAGATAGAAGGAGTGGTTCTTCTCGGGCATGCGGGTGGCATCCGCATTCCAATAGAGCAGGTCGAAGGGCGTGGGCTGCTTGCCGCGCATGTAATTGTTGACGAGATAGGGCCAGATCAATTCCTGGCTGCGCAGCATGTTGAAGGCGGCGGCCATCTTGGAACCGGGAAAATAGCCGTGCTCGGCCATGGTCTTCTCGATCCACTGAATGTGGTCCTCGTCGGCGAAGACCTTGAGATCGCCGGCCTTGTCGAAATCGACCTGGGTGGCGAACAAGGTGGCCGAGGTTATGCGGGTATCGCCCTTGGCAGCCAGCCAGGCCAGCGTCACCGAGAGCAGGGTGCCGCCGACGCAATAGCCGATGGCGGAGACTTCCTTCTCGCCGGTGATCTTGCCGATTTCGTCGAGGGCGGCGACCGGCCCTTCCTTCATATATTCCAGGAAGCCCTTGTTGCGCTGCTTCTCGTCCGGGTTCACCCAGGAGATCACGAAGACGGTCAGGCCCTGGTCGACGCACCATTTGATGAAGCTCTTTTCGGGAGTCAGGTCGAGCACGTAGAATTTGTTGATCCAGGGCGGGCAGATCAGGATGGGCCGCTTCAGGACGCTGGCCGTCGTCGGCGTATATTGCAGCAGCTCCATGGTGGCGTTGCGGAAAACCACCTTGCCCGGCGTGGTGGCGAGATTGACGCCTACCTCGAATTTCGAGGTGTCGGACTGGCGGATCTTCAGATCGCCATCGCCGGCATCGATATCCTCTTTCAGCATTTCCAGGCCGCGCACCAGGTTTTCGCCGTTCTCGGCCAGCGTGTCGCGAATGAGCGAAGGATTGGTGGCGATGAAATTGCTCGGCGAGATCGCGGCCGAGACCTGCCGCACATAGAAATCGGCCTTGTGGCGCAGGCGCGGCTCCAGGCCGTCGGCTTCATGCACCAGCTTTTCCGCCCAGCGGCTGGTAATCAGATAGGCCTGCTTGAGCAGGTCGAAATACTGGTTCTGGCTCCATTCGGGGTCGCGAAAGCGAGCGTCCTTGGGGTCGGGCTCCGCGGCAGGCTTGGCTTCCTCGCCGGCCATACGCTGCAGCGAGGAGGTCCACAGGGACATGAAACCACTGGCGAGGCTGGTCTGGGCCTGCAGGGCGCGCTGCGGGTCGGACAGCCAATATTGCGCCAGATGACCGATGGAATTGACTGCGTCGGCGACCTCCTCCGTGATGTCGCTCTTGACCCTGCCGTCCTCCCGTGGGCGCAGATAGGCCGCCAGAGCCTTGCCGCCTTCCTCCACCGCACGCCCCATATTGCGGGCAAGCGTTTCGATGTCGACCGGTCCAAAGGAGGCCAGCGACTCGGCCGAGGGAGGGGGATTGGAGTTTTTCTCGTTCTTCATCGCGCCCCATCTTGGCTCTTTACGGCCCTTCATTAGAACATGTTTTTCCTTCCTGTGAATGCTTCTTCGCATCGCTTTGTGAACCATGACGGTGATTTCATCGATTTTCCCTGTTTGCCGATCGGCCAGCGCTCTATAAGAGAGGGGAGAAATTGCGAGAACGTCATGCGGATCCATTCCTTCCTCGTCGTCGCCGCAGTGGCTGGCATCGGGCTTGCCAGCTGTGCCGGCGGCTCCGGCCAGACCAGCAAGCGCCTCGGGCTGACCTCGGGTCCGTTACCGACGCCTCAACCCTTCGTGACGCAGTCCCGCACGAGCCAACCCAACGTCTATCCGCGGATCGGCGCCTTGCCGCCGCCGCGCAGCGACCAGATTCTGTCCATGAGCGAGCGTAAGGCGCTGGAGGCCAGCCTATTGGCGACGCCGGGCCGGCAGCCGAGCCCCGAGGAACTCAAGGCCCGGGCGCAGGCCAACCGCAAGGTAGCCCAGAAGCGCGTTCCCCCGTCCCAGCGCAAGCATGTCGGCTTCTTCCCGCCGCAATGATCGATATCGCATTGTCGTGGATCGATTTTTCACGACCGGCGCAGATTTTTGGCATTTCTTTTGCCATCATTCTTCGAAATGATTTAGAGGTTCGCTCCCCGTAACCCTGAATGCGCTATCGCGCGAAAGCACCGTCATGTCCGACTTTTACTCAACCCGCCGTTTGCCGCCCTATGTCTTCGAGCAGGTCAACCGGGTGAAGGCGGCAGCGCGCGGGCAGGGGGCCGACATCATCGACCTGGGCATGGGCAATCCGGACCTGCCCACGCCGAAATTCATCACCGACAAGCTGATCGAGACGGCCCAGAAGCCGCGGACCAATCGCTATTCGGCGTCCAAGGGCATTCCGGGCCTGCGCAAGGCCCAGGCCAATTATTACGCCCGCCGCTTCGGCGTGAAGCTCAATCCGGACACCCAGGTCGTCGCCACGCTGGGATCCAAGGAAGGCTTCGCCAATATGGCGACCGCCATCACCGCGCCCGGCGACGTGGTGCTGTGTCCCAATCCGTCCTACCCGATCCATGCCTTCGGCTTCCTCATGGCAGGGGGCGTCATCCGTTCCGTCCCGGCCGAACCGAACGAGGACTTCTTCCGTTCCGCCGAGCGCGCGGTGAAGCATTCGATCCCCAAGCCGATCGCGGTGATCGTCTCCTATCCCGCCAATCCGACGGCCTGCGTCGCCAGCCTCGATTTCTACCGGGACCTGATCGCCTTCGCCAAGGCGAACGACCTGTTCGTGCTGTCGGACCTGGCCTATTCGGAAATCTATTTCGGCAGTGAGCCGACGCCGTCCGTGCTGCAGATCCCGGGAGCGATGGATGTCGCCGTCGAGTTCACCACCCTGTCCAAGACCTTCTCGATGGCGGGCTGGCGCATGGGCTTTGCGGTCGGCAATGAGCGGCTGTGCGCCGCGCTTGCCCGCGTGAAGTCCTATCTCGATTATGGTGCCTATACGCCGATCCAGGTTGCTGCTGCTGCCGCGCTGAACGGGCCGGAAGACTGCATCGCCGAAATGCGCGAGACCTATCGCAAGCGCCGCGATGCCCTGGTGGAGAGTTTTGCCCGTGCCGGGTGGGACGTGCCGATTCCGCCAGCCTCGATGTTCGCCTGGGCACCGATCCCGCCCAAGTTCAAGGAGCTGGGCTCGGTGGAGTTCTCCAAGCTCCTGATCGAGAAAGCCTCGGTCGCGGTGGCGCCCGGCATCGGCTTCGGCGAGCATGGCGACGATTTCGTGCGCATCGCCTTCGTCGAGAACGAGCAGCGCATCCGCCAGGCGGCGCGCAACATCCGCAAGTTTATGGATGGTGCAGACCAGACCCTGCACAACGTATTGCCGCTGACGAAGTCGGCGTGATCCGGCGTGCCTTCTCGGCCCCCTCGCGATGGAGTTGAGAAGGCCGGCACACCGAATTTTTCGTTACGACCAAAAATGCATGGCTGACAGGCAGTAAAAAGACGACTGCCTGTCTTTCCCTTGTCGATTTCAAATGGTAAACGATCGCGCCAACCCAGCTCCGGCGGCACGGATTCCAGCCGCCCGAAGCCGGTTCGATTCCGCTTTTACTGATTGAGAGTTGGCAATGACACGCATCGTTGATTCATCGCTTTTCCCTGAAGCGCTCACCTTTGACGATGTGCTGCTGACGCCCGGGCACTCCGAGGTGCTCCCGGCCCAGGCTGACATCCGTTCGCGCGTCACCCGTTCCATCTCCGTCAACCTGCCGCTGCTGGCTTCGGCGATGGATACCGTCACCGAGGCGAACATGGCGATCGCCATGGCGCAGAATGGCGGCATCGGCGTGATCCACCGCAACCTTACCCCCGAAGAGCAGGCCGAGCAGGTCCGGCAGGTCAAGCGTTTCGAGAGCGGCATGGTGGTGAACCCGATCACCATTCCGCCGGAGGCCACGCTGGCAGACGCGCTGGCCCTGATGAAGCGCCATCGCATTTCCGGCATTCCTGTCGTCACTGGCGCCGCGCCCGGCGTGCCCGGCATCCTGGTCGGCATCCTCACCAATCGCGACGTGCGCTTTGCCGACAAGCTCGACCAGCCCGTGGCCGAGTTGATGACCAAGGAACGCCTGGTCACCGTCAAGACCGGTGTGGCGCAGGAAGAGGCCAAGCGCCTGCTGCATCAGTTCCGCATCGAGAAGCTGGTGGTGGTCGACGAGGCCTATCGCTGCGTCGGCCTGATGACCGTCAAGGACATCGAGAAGGCCACGCTGCATCCCAATGCCTGCAAGGACGAGCAGGGGCGCCTGCGCGTCGCGGCGGCTTCCACCGTCGGCGATGGCGGCCATGCCCGTTCCGAAATGCTGATCGATGCCGGCGTCGACATGATCGTGGTCGACACGGCCCATGGCCATTCGCAGAAGGTGCTGGATGCGGTGTCGCGCATCAAGCGCCAGTCCAATTCCGTGCAGGTGGTGGCCGGCAATGTCGCCACCGGCGAGGCGACGCGCGCCCTGATCGGTGCGGGCGCCGATTCCATCAAGGTCGGCATTGGCCCGGGCTCGATCTGCACCACCCGCATCGTGGCCGGTGTCGGCGTGCCGCAGCTCACCGCCATCATCGACTCGGCCAATGCCGCGCGCGAGCATGACGTGCCTGTCATCGCCGATGGCGGTATCAAGACTTCGGGTGATTTCGCCAAGGCGATCGCGGCCGGTGCTTCGGTTGCCATGGTCGGCTCGATGCTGGCCGGCACCGACGAGACGCCCGGCGAGGTCTATCTCTACCAGGGCCGCTCCTACAAATCCTATCGCGGCATGGGCTCGATCGGTGCCATGTCCGCCGGCTCGGCTGACCGTTACTTCCAGGCCGACATCAAGGATTCGATGAAGCTGGTGCCGGAGGGCATCGAAGGCCAGGTGGCCTATAAGGGCCCGGTCTCGGCGGTGCTGCACCAACTCGCCGGCGGCCTGCGCGCCTCGATGGGCTATGTCGGCGCCGAGACGATCACGGATTTCCAGGAGCGGGCGCGGTTCGTGCGCATCTCCAATGCAGGCCTGCGCGAAAGCCACGTGCATGATGTGACCATCACCCGCGAGAGCCCGAACTATCCTGGACGGAATTGATGGAGCGCGGACATCGCAGCGACATGTAGAAATGTCGCGATGTCCGCTCTTATTCCTTATTTGCAACTGTCGTGTTTCCAAGAGCGGACAGGATGTCCGCGCTCCCAAGCCTTCGTGCTCCCAGGTGATCCTTGACCCCCTCCGCTCGTCTGTCCGCCGCCATCGAGATCCTGGGCGATATCGAAGCCCGCCGCCGTCCCGCCGCCGATGCGCTCAAGGATTGGGGTCTCTCCCATCGCTTCGCCGGCTCCGGCGACCGGGCGGCGCTGGCCGGGCTGGTCTACGACACGCTGCGCCGCCGAGCCTCGGCGCGTTGGCTGATGGACAGCGAGGCGCCGCGCGCCGCGCTGATCGGCATGCTGGCCCTGCAGCGTGGCGAGACGATCGAAACGCTCGACGCCCTGTTCAGCGGCGAACGCTTCGCGCCCGAACCCCTGACGGAGGACGAGCGCAAGGCGCTGGCCGAGCGCAAGCTCGAGCAGGCGGCGCCCGATATTCAGGCGGATGTTCCGAACTGGCTGTGGTCTTCCTTCGAGGCGGCCTTCGGCGAGGACGCCATTGCCGAGGGGCGGGCTTTGGCCGAGCGCGCGCCGGTGGATCTGCGCGTCAATACGTTGAAGGCTTCGCGGGACAAGCTCCTCGCCGAACTCGGGCCGCTCCACGCCAGCGCGACGCCGCTGTCGCGCTGGGGCGTGCGCGTGCCGCTCGGCCCTGACGGCCGCAGCCCGGCCATCCAATCCGAGGAGAGCTTCCAGAAGGGCTGGTTCGAGGTCCAGGATGAAGGCTCGCAATTGGCTGGCCTCGTGGCGGCAGCCCGGCCCGGCGAGCAGGTGCTCGACCTCTGTGCCGGTGGCGGCGGCAAGACGCTGGAATTCGCGGCCGCCATGGAGAACAAGGGGCAGGTTTTCGCCACCGACAGCGACAAGCGCCGCCTGGCGCCGATCCATGACCGGCTTGCCAGGGCAGGGGTGCGCAACGTCCAGGTCCGCACGCCACGGGGAAGTTTGCCGATCGACGACCTCGACGGCCGCATGGATCTGGTGCTGGTGGATGCGCCCTGCTCGGGAAGCGGCACCTGGCGCCGCAGCCCGGACACCAAATGGCGCATGCGCCCGTCCAGCCTGGCCGACCGCCAGAAGGACCAGGCCACCGTGCTGAAGGCCGGGGCCAGGGCGGTGAAACCAGGCGGGCGGCTGGTCTTCGTCACCTGTTCGGTGCTGCCGGAAGAAAACGATGCCTCGGTGAAGGCTTTCCTGGCCGACCATGCCGATTTCACCGCTGCGCCCCTGTCGGAGCTGGCCAAGGGCGCGGGGCTCTCGGCTTTCGCGCGGTTCGGCTCGTCGGGCGGCACCGGCCTGCAGCTTTCGCCCCACCGCTCCGGCACCGACGGCTTTTTCATCGCCCTGCTGCACCGGGCTTGATCGGCGTCGATTTGTCCTCGCATTGAGCGATGATATATCCCTCCCGAAGACGAGATGTTCGGAGGGCAGGGATGAAGTGGTCACGGAGACTTGTTAACGTCGCCGCGACCTACCTTGCCGGCTTGTGCGCAATCGCCACGGCTTGGGCGTCCGACGGTGCGCCATCCGCCTTCGACCTGTTGTTTCGCAGCGATGTCAGACTGCCGGTGCGTACGGTTCTCCTGACAGCACGTGAAGAAGGTTGGCGCATCGAGTACCGCTTCACGGCGAGCAGCAACGGCGGCAAGGAGATCGCGATCTGCGCCGAGAGCAAGCCGATCATCCTGGCGGCGGGTGCGGATGTAGCACTGCGGGTCACCTCCGAGGATGTCATTCACACGTTGAGCATTCCCGAACTCGATGTGACGATCGACGCCATACCGGGGCGCCTGAACGAAAGGGTCGTGAAACCGGCCAAGGCCGGGCGCCTCGTCGCGCAGGCAACTATCGAAAAGGCCGGCAAGACGACCCGCAAGGCCATGGAACTTATCATTCTCGATCCCACGGCCTATAAATCCTGGATAGAGAAGGCTTCGCAAACCCAGGCCTGTACGGCAGAATGAAGGAACGTATGATTTTCGTGGCCGATGGATCGGTTCTGCGCAAAATCACAAAGATGGAGCCGATTTCGTCTCTCCATTCGTGCGTATTTGCAATAAATTGATCCTCCCTCGGTTGCATCGAAAGCCCCGGTCGACTACCTCCCTGCCATGACACACAACGCCATCCTCATCATCGATTTCGGTTCGCAAGTCACCCAGCTGATCGCACGCCGCGTGCGCGAAGTCGGCGTCTATTGCGAGATCCATCCCTTCCAGAGCGCCGCCGAGGCCTTCGAGAGGCTGAAGCCGAAGGGCGTGATCTTTTCCGGCGGCCCGGCCTCGGTGACGACGGCCGGCAGCCCCCGTGCACCGCAGGCGGTGTTCGATGCCGGCGTGCCGATCCTGGCGATCTGCTATGGCCAGCAGACGCTGGCGACCCAGCTCGGTGGCAAGGTCGAGGGCGGGCACGCCGCCGAGTTCGGCCGTGCCGATGTCGAGATCCTCGAGGCGAGCCCGCTGTTCGAAGGCTTCTGGGAGCCGGGCAAGCGCTATCCGGTGTGGATGAGCCATGGCGACCGCGTCACAGAGCTGCCCGCCGGCTTCAAGGTGGTCGGCACCTCGGAGAATGCGCCCTTCGCCATCGCGGTGAACGAGGAACGGCGCTACTACACCACCATGTTCCATCCCGAGGTGGTGCACACGCCCGATGGCGGCAAGCTCCTGAAGAACTTCGTGCAGAAGATTGCCGGCATCGAGTCGGACTGGACCATGGCGGCCTATCGGGCCGAGATGATCGAGAAGATCCGCAAGCAGGTCGGCAAGGGCAGGGTGCTTTGCGGCCTGTCCGGCGGCGTCGACTCCTCCGTGGCCGCCGTGCTGATCCATGAGGCGATCGGCGACCAGCTCACCTGCGTCTTCGTCGATCACGGCCTGATGCGGGCCGGTGAAGCCGACCAGGTCGTCGGCCTCTTCCGCGAGCACTACAACATCCCCTTGGTGCATGTGGATGCGTCCGAGCGCTTCCTCGGCGAGCTCGCCGGCGTCACCGATCCGGAAGTGAAGCGCAAGACCATCGGCCGCCTGTTCATCGAGGTCTTCGAGGAAGAGGCCCGCAAGATCGGGGGGGCCGAATTCCTGGCCCAGGGCACGCTCTATCCCGACGTGATCGAGAGCGTCTCCTTCTCCGGCGGCCCTTCGGTGACGATCAAGTCGCACCACAATGTCGGCGGCCTGCCCGAGCGCATGAACATGAAGCTGGTGGAGCCGCTGCGCGAACTCTTCAAGGACGAGGTCAGGGCGCTCGGCCGCGAACTCGGCCTGACCGAAGCCTTCGTCGCTCGCCATCCCTTCCCGGGCCCGGGCCTCGCCATCCGCATTCCCGGCGAGATCACCCGGGAAAAGCTCGACACGCTGCGCGCGGCCGACGCCATCTATCTCGACGAGATCCGCAAGGCCGGCCTCTACGACAAGATCTGGCAGGCCTTCGCGGTGCTGCTGCCCGTGCGCACCGTGGGCGTGATGGGCGACGGGCGCACCTATGACAGCGTCTGCGGCCTGCGCGCCGTGACCTCGGTCGACGGTATGACCGCCGATTTCTTCCCCTTCGACATGAATTTTCTCGGCCGGGCCGCGACCCGGATCATCAACGAGGTGAAGGGCATCAACCGGGTGGTCTACGACGTGACGTCGAAGCCACCCGGGACAATCGAGTGGGAATGATTTTTACCTCTCCGGGCGTATCCAAAAATACGCCACGGTACGATCTAACCCACTGAAAAAAATAAATAATATGCTCAGCACCTATCGATACCTATCGGTGGGTAGAGATCGCGTCCGTCGGCCCGAGTGACGGACCATGCCCATATTGATCGCTAGGCAATTCAGAAGTACCGTCAGGGCAGTTGAGGCTCATGACGGTACTTTTTTGACGCTAAGCTGCTGACAATACGCAGACTTTTCCGACAAGAGCCCCCCAAAACCGCGTGACGGTACTTTCTTGGAGGCGGCATACCATGTTGACGGACGCAGCGATCAAAGCGCTGAAACCAAAAGATAAAATCTACAAAGTAACTGATCGCGACGGCATGTATGTGCGTGTCGCGCCATCGGGCGCCCTTTCATTCAGGCTGGACTACCGGCTCAATGGTCGGCGCGAGACGGTTTACCTGGGCAAGTACGGGCGAGATGGAATCTCGTTAGCGCGAGCTCGAGAGCTGTGCTTGGACGCGAGGCGAGCGATCAGCGAAGGCCGGTCACCGGCCATCGAGAAGCAGCGCGAGAAACGTCGTATCAAGGAGGCGAAGAGCTTCGGCGAGTTCGGCGAAAAGTGGCTGGCGAACGCGCCGATGGCCGACAGCACCCGAGCTATGCGTCGTTCTATCTTTGAACGTGAGCTATTGCCGGTTTGGCGCAACCGCCTGCTTACCGAGATCACGCCCGACGACCTTCGCGCCCATTGCGGAAAGATTGTCGAGCGCGGCGCGCCGGCGACGGCGATCCACGTCCGGGACATCCTGAAGCAGATCTACGCGTTTGCGATCTTGCATGGTGAGAAGGTCGCCAATCCCGCCGATGACGTCGGACCTGCATCGATCGCGACGTTCACACCGAAGGATCGCGCCCTATCGCCAGCCGAAATTCGGGTGATGCTGAAGGAGTTGGAAAGGGTCTCTACACTGCCGACGATCCGTTTGGGGATGCGGCTCTTCCTGCTGACAATGGTGCGTAAGAGCGAATTGCAGGACGCGGTATGGGATGAGGTCGACTTTGAAAACGCCGTCTGGACGATTCCGAAGGAGCGGATGAAGCGGTCGAAAGCGCACAATGTCTATCTGTGCCGCCAAACCCTCGACATCATGATCGCCCTCAAGACTTGCGCCGGCAACTCGCGGTATCTCCTTCCGTCTCGTTACGACGCTGACGCTCCAATGTCCCGAGCGACCTTCAATCGTGTCACCTACTCAGTGGTGGAGCAGGCGAAGCAAGATGGACTGCCGCTCGAACCTTTCACGGTGCACGATCTACGGCGGACCGGCTCGACATTGCTAAATGAGCTGGGCTTCAATCGGGATTGGATCGAGAAGTGCTTGGCCCACGAAGACGGCCGGTCATCGCGCGGTGTGTACAACAAGGCAGAATATGAGGTTCAGCGTCGGCACATGATGCAGGAGTGGGCAGACATCGTCGACGCGTGGATCGATGGTCGGAAGCATATTCCAACTCTGCTTCCGCCCGCTATGCCTCTGGTCGAGCTTGATCCCGCTCTTTGATAGGACGGGACTTTCGCTTGGATACGTCGGGGTGCTGTGCGCGGCGGATTGGAGAGGCCCGCCGCGCCATCAGCCACGCCTCAACTTCTGCCAGGTCCCAGACGATGCAGCGCGGAGATAGGGCGAACCGGCGAGGAAAATCGCCACGCTGCTCCATTTCGTAAATGGTGCTGTCGGCCATCGGCACCATCTCGCGTAGCTGGTGCCGCCGGATTGTTCTCCGAATTTGCATAGTTTCGGTCCGTGTCACGCTCAATCTCCTTCGTTGCTATGCCGATTGAGAACGATAGATGTTGAGAGTGGAAGCCTTCTTGAAATGCCGTGCGGTAATATCGGGCTATGGCGCGCACATCGGCGGGTCTCGATAGAGCTGTCAGGTGCAGCATAGGAATGAGTAGGCGCTGGAAGGAGTGAGGACCGCGACAAGGCGGAGGCGCATGGCAGACGCACCTCCCTCAAAATCTGCCGGAGCAATCAATGTCGGTTCGAATCCGACTGCACGCACCGGACCTCTTTGAAGCCTTTCATTGGAGGTCGGCAGTAGCCGCATCCCCAATTTCCGTAACCCACTCCATGATCGCCGGTGGAGACGGTGACAAAACCGGCTTAGAGTGGTGTCAAGCAATCAATGCCGTAGCGATATTGATGAGTGCTGCTCATAAGCGCTTGAACCTCTCCCGATCTAATCCCGCCGACGGTAATCGTCTATTCTCCCCGCGATCTTAGGTCACCGGACAGAAGCGTCGATCGAGCACCGCAAGGACTGATCGCAGATTCTTCGGAGTAACTTCACACCTGAGGCGGCTGCCGCGTCGTTTGAGCTCTTCAAAATTTGTCGTGCAGCGCCGCCGTCAGCTCAAGCGCGAGACAGATTCATGTGCGATCACTGCGGCAACCTTAATCACACCGATGAATTGCGCGACCCCGGTCGGCGCCGGGCGCTGCTCGCGGGTGCCGGGCTTGCCGCCGCTCCGTTGATCGCAGGGATAGTAGATGCAGCGCAGGCTCAGGACGTAATGCAAGTCGCTCCGACTGCACCGTTCAAGGCCAGGGCGTGGGCGGCCTCCAGCGCCACGTCACCCTTTGTCCCCATCGAGATCAATCGCCGGGCAGTCGGCCCGAAGGATGTGCGGGTCGAGATCCTCTATGCCGGCATATGCCATTCCGACATCCATGCCGTTCGCAGCGAATGGGGACCAGCCCGATATCCGATCGTCCCCGGCCATGAGATCATCGGGCGAGTGAGTGTTGTCGGCAGCGGTGTAACGAAGTTCAAGGTGGGCGACATAGCGGGGGTGGGCTGCATGGTCGATTCCTGCGGCACCTGTGAGAACTGCTTGGCCGATCGTGAGCAGAACTGCCTGAACGGCACGACCTTTACGTACGACTCCGACGACAAGGTCTCGGGCGGCGTCACCTATGGCGGCTATTCGACCGCTGTGGTGGTCACCGAACGGTTCGCCATCCGCATTCCACCGGGTGTCAATCTCGCGGCGATGACGCCGGTTCTCTGCGCGGGCATCACCACTTTTTCCCCGATGCAGCATTGGCGACTCGAGCGCGGCCAGCGCGTCGGCGTGATCGGGCTCGGCGGCCTTGGGCACATGGCGGTGAAATTGGGCGTCGCGCGCGGCGCCGAGGTGACGGTGTTCACCACCACACCGGGCAAGATCGAAGACGCAAAGCGTCTGGGCGCCCGCGAAGCGGTGCTATGGGAAGATATGGCGGCGATGCAGCGGCTGCGTGGCCATTTCGACCTGATGATCGCGACGGTGCCACAAGCGTTCCCGGTGCAGCGTTTCATGGATTTGTTGAAGCTCGACGCGACGCTGGTCAATATCGGTGCGCTGGAGGACATCAGCGGTCTGAACGGCATGCTCAACGGCTTCGGGCGCAAGAGCTTCGCAGGTTCGATGATCGGCGGGATCGCCGAAACCCAGGAAGTGATCGACTATTGCGCCGCGCGCAGCATAGCTGCCGATGTCGAGATCATCAGGCCGGACCAGATAGCCGAAGCTTATGATCGCGTCATCGGCAAGGCGGTTCGCTACCGCTTCGTGATCGATATGGCGGCCGCCTAGACCCTCATACCCACGTCAGCCAGCGGCGAAAGGACGAGACATGCCCGACGGGAAGAACGATAGCCTTGTTAATGGCGACGGCAAGGATGCAAGCAATCTCAGCCGGCGTGGCGTGATCATGGCCGGAACGGGACTTGTCGCGGGCGCCGCGATCCCCTCACTCATTGGGGCACAAGACGCGCATGCGCAGAGTGCTGCGCGCGCCAAGACCGTTATCATCGCGTCGCACCCCTATCCCGATCGCTCTGTCGTCAACAAGGCGCTGTGGAGCGTCGCCGAGCAAGCGATCGACGCGTCGTACAAGAATCTCGAGTCCACCTACGGGGACAATTTGAGAGGGTTTGATCGAGCCGCGGAGCGAAATCTTTATGCAGGAATGGACAGGCTCGTCCTGATGTTTCCGATCCACTGGTTCAATCTGACGCCGATGATGAAGGCCTATCTGAATGAGGTCTGGGGCGCGGGCGCTCCGCCGGAACTGCGGAGCAAGGAATTGCTGGTGGTGACGACGGCGGGTGCGGATGCCGATGCCTATAGCCGTGAAGGCCGTCTCGGTTTCAGCATCGAGGAGGTTCTGACGCCGCTGCGCGCCAGCGCCCGATACACCGGCATGACCTTTTCCCCGCCGCTGGCCTTTCTCGGTGTCCTGGGCGCGAATGCCGCCACGATCCGCGGATATCAGGATGCGTTGGCCGCCAGGCTGCGAGAACCGCCGCGCAGGGATTGAGTCCCTGCGACCACATCAAAGGCATGTCCGGCGATGTTCAGTCTTGTCGATTTAATTTGAGCTTCGGGTGTGCCGAAGCCGATACGGAGTGTTTATGGACTATGTCAATCTGGGCCGCACGGGCCTGAAAGTGTCGCGGCTTTGCCTGGGCTGCATGAGCTACGGCGAGCCCGAGCGTCTGCCGCAGCCCTGGTCGCTTGGCGAGGAAGAGTCCCGGCCGTTGCTCAGACAGGCGCTGGAAGCCGGCATTAATTTCTTCGACACGGCGGACATCTATTCGGGTGGCAGCTCGGAGGAGATTGTCGGCCGTGCCATCCGGGATATGGCACGGCGCGACGAGGTGGTGATCGCCACCAAGGCGTTCTTCCCGCTGCGCAACGCGCCGAACGTCGGATTTCTGTCGCGCAAGTCTCTGCTCCAGGCGATCGACGACAGCCTTGTTCGTCTCGGTATGGACTATGTCGATCTCTATCAGATCCATCGCTTCGACCATGGCACGCCTGTCGAGGAGACGATGGAGGCCCTGCATGACATCGTGAAGGCCGGCAAGGCCCGCTACATCGGTGCGTCATCGATGGAGGCATGGCGGTTCGCCAAGATGCAGAACGTCGCCGAGCGGCACGGCTGGACGCGCTTCGTGTCGATGCAGCCGCAATACAACCTTCTCTACCGCGAGGAGGAACGCGAGATGCTACCGCAATGCCTTGATCAGGGCGTGGGCGTCATTCCCTGGAGCCCGATGGCGCGTGGCAGGCTGACGCGTGACTGGAGCGAGGCGACCCGACGCAGCGAGAACGACGCCTTTGCGATGAAGATGTACCAGAACGCGGCTGAACTCGATAAGCCGATCGTCGACGTGGTGGCTCGCCTCGCTGAGCAGCACGGCGTTCCGCGTGCGCATGTCGCGCTCGCCTGGCTGTTGTCGAAGCCGGTGATCACGGCTCCCATTATCGGCGCGACGAAGCCGGATCATCTGTCGATGGCGATCGGCGCGTTGAACTTCTCGTTGAGCGAGGCCGAAATCGCCGAACTGGAGGCCCCCTATCTGCCGCACCCGGTGGATGGCGTCATACCGCCTTTGCCGTCGGACCCGCCGGCTCTTACGCCGCTGCAGGCGTGAGAGCGGCCGCGCGCAAGATTTAAATCGGGGCAGCCGGTCATTCGTCGAGTATTTTTCAGGCCGGCTCCCAGATCCTGACAGGTGCCGATATGGTGAACCACTGCATTGGTGGGGATCGACGAGGATGCCGACGATACCGAAAACAGAAGGAAACCTGAATGCGAAAGTTATTGTTTGCGTTGCTGGCCATGGTGATGACGATGGGGGTTAGCCATAGCGCGATGGCCGCGGAAACCGGCCAGCCGATCATGCGGATCTTCGAGTTCGTAATCGCCCCCGACCAGATCGCCGCGTTCATGGAGGCGGGACGGCAGAATCTTGAGGCATCGGTGCGAGACGAGCCCGGGGTGATCTCGATGTATTGCGTCACCGACAAGACCGATCCCACGAAGCTCTATGTCGTCGAAGTGTATCGCGACCAAGCGGCCTACGAGGCGCATATTAAGACACCGCACTTCACCCGCTTCGTGAGCGAGATCCAGGGCAAGGTCGTCTCGCGGCGGGTCATTGAAACGAACCCGGCCTTCCTGGGGGCGAAGCCCTTCACCTGGGCGGCCCCGTAAGCTCTGTTCTTGGCAGCAGGGTTGGCGATCAGGCCGGATCGTAGCCCGGTTTCTTGTAGATCGTCTCCTGCTTGTCCTGAATGTCCGGCCCGTAGACCTGGCTGAACCAGGCTTCGGCATCGACATCCTCGATGCCGACCGAGACCGCCGCCTCCTCGCAGCCCATGACGCCGACCAGCGCTTGCGTCAGGGCTTGTGCAAGCCGAGCCTTCTGATCGCTCGTCGGCCGGCTGGTGATTTTCACGATGATGTGGGGCATATCGGTTTCCTCTACAGCGAAGTCATCTTCGCTCTCATTTTACGTGTGCGAATAGGGACGTGGGGCAAGTGCGAACGCGCGCGAGCGAAAGATCATCGCGCCGCCCGGCTCGGCGCCGCTGTTGGCGACGATCAGCAGTTCGTCGCTTCCCGGCCGGATCGCCAGGCTCGTGGATTTCAGGTTGCGGCCGCTATCGCGATCAGGGAGCAGGATCTGCCCGATCGGCAGGCCGTTGCTGTTGAACACGATCACCCGGCCTTGGCCCGAGATCGCCACATAGACATTGCCCTCGCTATCGACGCGCGCGCCGTCCGGAGCCGGCCCGGTGAACTGGTAGGCGACGACCGAGCCAAATGGCGCGATGCGGGTGGGGTCCTGGAGCCTGACGCGATGGAGGGTGTTCTTCCCGTGCTCGGTGGCCCACAACTGCGAGCCGTCCGGGCTGAGCGCGATGCCATTACCGACGGCAAGGCCCGGTAGAACGGGCGTCACGGTCTTGAAATCGGGGCTGACGTAGAACACCCCACCACTGGTCCGGGCGGACGTGCCGCGGCTGTCGGTGAAGTAGAAGCCGCCCTTGTCATCGAAGACGAGGTCATTCGCGAGGTGGCCGGCACCCGGGACGACGATCATCCGTTCGCCCGAGCCATCGGGGTCGACGGAACGGATGGAGCCCTGGTGCATGTCACCGACCGAGGCGATGAAGATGCGGCCATCCTTGTGAACGGCAAGCCCGGCTGCGCCGAGCCTGTTTTCGGGCACGACGACCGCAAGCTGGCGGTCGGGCGTCAGCCGGAACACGCGGCCGGTCGCTGCGTCGACGAACAGGAGATTGTCGTTCCTGTCGAACACGGCCCCTTCGAGCACGACTGATTGATCCGAGACTTTGAAATAAGGCTCGGCCTCGACGGTCTGCAGCGCACGCTCGGACGGTGGGATGGGCACGGCGCTACGGGTGAGCGCATCATGGTGAAGCCCCGGCATGTCACGAGCCTCCTGCGCGTTGGCGACGGTGGATCGGACCAGCATCAGTCCGGCGAGCGCTGTGCCGACGATAAGGATCGACCTCCTGCCCGATGAGGATGGCAGGCTCTCGCTCATGGTCGCATTCCCTATCGCTGGCCGCCATGACAGACCCCTCAGCTCCGCCGCTTCTCGAAAATGCCCTTGGCTACGGGCAGCGCCGACATCGCGTTCGGCCAGCCCGCATAGAAGGCGAGATGGGTGATGACTTCGGCGGCCTGCTCTTCGGTGAGGCCATTGTCCATCGCGCGGGTGAGATGATAGGTGATCTGCTCGACCTGACCGGTCGAGATCAGTGCTGCGACGGTGATGAGGCTGCGGTCACGCGGGGCAAGCTCCGGACGCAGCCACAGATCCCGGAACAGATAGTCGGTGGTGTATTGGACCAGGCCCGGCGCCACGCTGTCGAACTGCTCGCCTACGCGGGTGGCGCGTTGCGCTTCAGCCTGTTCGTCCAGCGGCAAGGGCGCGGGATCGACGGCCGGGAGCTGATCTGTCTGGACGCCGCGCTTGGCGAAGACGTCGCCGACCGGCCCGATCGCTGCCATGGCCTTGCCCCAGCCCGAGTAATAGGCGAGATGCGTGATGGTCTCGGAGATCTCAGCGGGCTTCACACCGTTTCCGATCGCCTGATCGGCGTAATAGGCCAGCGCTGGCGCTTCCCCGCGCGCGATCAGCGCGGCGACAGTGACCAGACTGCGATCGCGCCGGTTCAAGCCGGCCCTGTTCCAGACGTCGCCATAGATGCGATGCTGCGTGTAGTGTTCGAGGGCCGGCGCTACCGAACGCACCTGATCGGGCGAGAAGCGACGGCCTTCGATGTTTGGCTGCTGGGCCTGGCCAGTGGTTGCGGTCATGGAAAAACTCCTGCGATAACTGCGGCGAGGTGTTTGATCACCAGGTCCGCGGGGCACGGTTGAAGGATAGATGATCGCAGCCGTTCGGCGGTCGAAGCCCGCCTCAGCTGTAGTCGAACTGGCTCTCGGTAAAGGGATCGGCTCGACCGCCGCGCAGGGTGATCCTGGCGAGGCCCGCATCGATCTCGCGCAATTCCCCGGCAGAAAGCATGACCGTCGGCGCACCGATATTCTCGATGAGATGCGGATACTGCGTCGTGCCCGGGATCGGCACGATCCACGGACGCTGTGCCAGAACCCAGGCAAGCGCGAACTGTACCGAGGTCGTGTTCTTGCGTCGTGCCCAGTCCCGCGCGAATTCCAGCAACGCCATGTTGGTGGGCAGCGCGTCGGGCTGGAAGCGTGGCAGGTTATGGCGGCGATCCGTCGCGTCGAAGCGATGGCTTGGATTGACCGCGCCAGCCAGGAAGCTGCGGGCGGTCGGGCAATAGGGCACGAAGCCGATGCCGAGCTCCTCCAGCGTCGGGAAGATCCGCGTTTCCGGCTCACGCCACCACATCGCATATTCGCTCTGGACGGCCGTGACCGGCTGCACCGCATGGGCGCGGCGGATCGTGTTGGCGCTCGCCTCCGACAGTCCCCAGTGCTTGACCTTGCCGGCCTGGATCAGATCCTTGATGGTGCCCGCCACATCCTCGATCGGCACATTGGGATCGGGGCGATGCTGGTAGAGCAGATCGATGTGATCCGTCTTCAGGCGCCTGAGCGAGCCATCGACGGCGCGACGGATATGATCGGGCCGGCTGTTGAGCGCCGCGAATTGCCCTTCCTCGACGCCGAACCCGAACTTGGTGGCGATCACGACCTGATCGCGGACGGGCGCGAGCGCTTCGCCGACAAATTCCTCGCTGAGATGGGGGCCATAGACCTCGGCGGTGTCGAAGAAGGTGACGCCCCGCTCGAAGGCGGTACGGATGAGCGCGACCATCGCCTTGCGGTCGCGCGGACCGCCACCGTAATAGCCGACCATCGGCAGGCAGCCGAGGCCGAGCGCGGAAACCTCCAGGGAACCCAGCTTGCGGCTGTTCATCGAATGCTCCTTTTGGGGGACAGCAGACCCGTCGCCGGCTCCCGTGTTTGCCGATTGCGCCGATGCGCTTTCGGGCTTTCCAATCGTAGCGGCCGCCAACATCAGCCCTGCGCCTGCGCTCAAGAATGCGCGGCGGTCCGTCGCGATCGGAGGGTTTTCCGCCGTGTCATGGTGGTGAGAAATGGTCATGGCTGACGCTCCAATCTTGAAGTTCGAGTTTACTCGTGCCCGCAGTTACCAGGCGTAGGCCTGCGGCGCCTCGCCGCCGGGGCCCGGCCAGATCTCTTCGAGACAACGCACGGTATCGTCCGACAGCGAGATCTCGATTGCCCGAAGGGTTTGCCGGAGTTGATCGACGGTCCGGGGACCGACCAGCGGCGCGGTGACGGTCGGGTTCTGGAGAAGCCATGCCAGCGCGACATCGCCCGGCGCTTCGGAGAGGTCGTCGCACAACGCTTCATAGGCTTCGAGCTGGGGACGAAGCTGTTCGATCCTTTGGGCAAGGGCGGGCCTGGCGCGCCGCCCCTCTGATGCCTTCTTCAAAACGCCGCCCAACAAACCACCGGCCAGTGGGCTCCAGGGAATAAGGCCGAGGCCGTGATACCGGCAGGCAGGGATCACCTCGAGTTCGAGCGTCCGGGCGGCCAGATTGTAGAGACTCTGCTCGGACACGAGGCCAAGGAAATGCCGGGCCCTGGCCTCAGCCTGCGCTGTCGCGATGTCCCATCCGGCGAAATTGCTGCTGCCGACATAGAGAACCTTACCCTGCTGGACCAGGATCTCGAACGCCTGCCAGATCTCCTCCCATGGCGTGTGGCGATCGACATGGTGCATTTGATAGACGTCGATATGGTCGGTCCTGAGCCGGCGCAGGCTGTCCTCACAGGCCTTGCGGATATGGTAGGCCGAAAGCCGCCGGTCATTCGGGCCCGGCCCCATCGGCTGGTAAAGCTTGGTGGCAAGCACGATCTGCTCGCGCCTTCCACCCTGATCGAGCCAGCGGCCGATGATCTCTTCGGAGAGGCCCGTACCCTGCTTGATGTCGGGTGACTGCGCCGTGCCGTAGACGTCGGCCGTGTCGATGAAATTGATGCCGGCCTCGAGCGCCTCGTCCATGATGCGAAAGCTCGTCGCCTCGTCGGTGACGTCGCCGAAGTTCATAGTACCCAGGCACAGGCGGCTGACCTTGAGGCCCGATCGGCCCAGATGCGTATAGTCCATAGCGCTTTCTCATTGCTTGATGGCGACGCCCGGAATTCTCACCGGGATCTGGCCGCGTGCTCATTCCAACATAGCGAGGCAGGCAGCCGTGAGTTAGCGGGGCGCGTTGGATGGACTTGTGAGCGGCATTCAGGAACTGGTGACGCTAAGCGTTCCCGGGTCTATAGTACCCAGATAGGCAGGGCCGAGAGATCGCGCCAATGCTGACTGAAGATGAAGCGGGGTTTGTCCCCGCCAACGCCAAGGTTTGTTCAAGACATGCAGACAAGTCGCGCCGATGTAGCCGATCTCATCTACTTCCTGGCGATTGCGCGGCATCGCAGCTTCAGCCGCGCGGCGGTAGAGATCGGCGTGAGCGCGTCGGCGGTCAGCCATGCCCTGAAAGGGCTCGAAAACCGTCTAGGCGTTCGCCTGCTCAATCGCACCACTAAGAGCGTCACCCTGACGACGGCCGGCGAGGCGCTGGCGCAGACGATCGGCCAGCCCTTCGAAGTGATCGACACGGCGCTGGAGACGCTCAATCGCTTTCGCGACGCGCCCGCCGGCCGCATCCGGATCAATGTGGCGGTCGAAGCGGCGAACCTCCTTCTGGCGCCGGTCCTGCCGGCATTCATGGAGCGCTATCCGGATGTCGAGATCGACATCGTCGCCAGCAATCGTCTGGTCGATGTCACGGACGCAGGTTTCGACGCCGGGATCCGCTATGGCGGAACGGTGCCCGAAGACATGGTGGCGCAGCGCTTGTCGGCGGATATCCGATGGGTCGTGGTCGGCGCACCCGCCTATCTCGATCGGTTCGGATCGCCGGAGCATCCCGATGATCTCCTGCACCATCGCTGTATCAGCAATCGGCTTGGGGATGACCGTATCTATCGCTGGGAGTTGGAGAATGGCGGCGATGCGATGCAAGTCAGCGTTCCGGTCTCCGTCACCGTGGATCAGGCGCAGACCGGCCTGATCGCGGTGCTGGGCGGTGCGGGGCTGATGTACTTCCCCGAGCCACTGGTCGAGCCTTACCTGCGGGATGGACAGCTACGCATCGTGCTACCCCAATGGGCGTCGTTCGGCGAGGGTTTCCACATTTACTATTCCAGTCGGCGGCAGGTGCCGACGGGACTGCGTCTGCTGATCGAACTTGTTCGGGACATGAGGCCGCTCGGCCTCTAAGCCCATGATGCCGGGCCATCGGCGGCGGCGTTGCTGAAAGACTCCGGGCCGCATCTATCCGGTTGATTCATGAGCATCGCTCATAAGGACATCAACATCAGCGGCGCTAGTTTCCGCTCCGCCGCACGGTATAATTTCGCTCACATCAATGTCGAATGACCGCAGATTCCCGAAGTCGCGACCTCGCGACCGATGGGCTGCGGCCACTCGCATCCAAACAGCCGAATCTTGCCTTCTGCGCCGTAGGTCAACGCTGCCGGTGCGCCGTGGCGGCGACGAACGGCGGCTCATGGCCTGCGTGTAACTGGGAAGCTCTATGACCTCGGACGCCTCGACGACACACCCTATCAAGTCACACCCGGAGCCGTCCTGGGGCGGTGTCTATGCCCTGTCGCTCGGCGCGTTTGCCCTGATCGCATCCGAGTTCATGCCGGTCAGCCTGCTGACGCCCATCGCCACAGAGCTGCAGATCACCGAGGGGCAGGCCGGTCAGGCCATCTCCGTGTCCGGCGCCTTCGCGGTTCTCACCAGCCTCTTCATTTCCGGCCTTGCTGGTGGTCTGGACCGCAAACGGCTGCTGCTGGCCTTGACCGGCGTGATGATCGTTTCCGGTACGATCGTGGCAGTGGCGCCGAATTACGAGATCTTTATGCTCGGCCGCGCCCTGATCGGGGTCGTCATTGGCGGCTTCTGGTCGATGGCGGCAGCAACGACCATGCGTCTGGTCGCGACCCATCAGGTCCCCAAGGCGCTCGCGATCCTCAATGGCGGCAATGCGCTGGCGACGGTGGTCGCGGCCCCGCTCGGCAGTTTCCTTGGCGGGTTGATCGGCTGGCGCGGGGCGTTTTTCTTCGTTGTCCCGGTCGCCGCGATCGTCTTCATTTGGCAGCTGATCAGCCTGCCGTCGATGAAAGCGACATCGCGAACCAGCGTCGCAGGGGTGTTCATGGTGCTGAAGCGGCCGGTGGTGGCTCTAGGCATGGCGACGGCCGGCCTCTTCTTCATGGGTCAGTTCGCGCTCTTCACCTATTTGCGGCCCTTCCTGGAAATGGTCGCGCATGTCGATGCTTCCATCCTGTCATTGCTGCTGCTGACGATGGGCGTAACCGGCTTTATCGGCACGTCGCTGATCGGTCGATTCCTCCATCAGGGTCTCTACAGAACATTGATCATCATCCCCGTGCTGATGGCGGTTATTGCCACGGCGCTCATCTTGTTGGGTGGCAGCGTTGCGGTCATCGCCGTGTTGCTGGGCTTGTGGGGGCTGTTCGCGACCTCGGCTCCGGTTGGTTGGTGGACCTGGGTCGCGCGGACGATGCCGGACGATGCCGAGGCCGGCGGTGGCCTGATCGTCGCCGTGATTCAGCTCGCGATCACGCTCGGCGCGGTGGTCGGAGGGATCCTGTTCGATAGCAGCGGCTACATCGCGACTTTCGGCGTCAGTGCGGTCCTTCTGCTCATCGCAGCGCTGTTGACGGTGCTGACGGCGCGCAGGGTTCAACCTGCTTTGCAGGCGGCCTGAAGCAGGTGCCCGAGCGTCGACGTTCAGCGCCAGACCATGAAGAGAAGTGGCAGGAGCATAGACGTCAGGACGCCGTTGAGAGCGATGCCGACGGCAGCGAAGGCTGCTGCGAGTTCGCTGCGCGAAGCGACCTGGGCCGCAGCGACACCGCTCCCCGCAACGCCGGCGGCCAGGCCATGCGCGCGCCAGTCATGGATGCGGAGCCTTTTGAGCAGTGCGTAGCCTGTCACTGCGGCCAGCACACCGCCGAGGATCGCAAAGGATGCCGTCAGTGCGGGAATGCCCCCGATCTCGGTGGAGACGGCGATTGCAATAGGCGTAGTCACCGCCTTGGGCGCAATCGAGAGCGCGAGCGCCCGCGAGCCTCCAAGCGCCCAGACGATGGCGACCCCGCTCACAACCGAAGTGATCGAGCCTACGAGCAGAGAGAGCATCACGGCGAGCAGGCTGCGGCTGACATGCGCCAGATTGCGCGCCAGCGGAATGGCGAGCGCCACGGTGGCCGGGCCAAGCAGAAAATGGATGAACTGAGCGCCGGCGAAATAGGTCGCGTAGGGCGTGCGCGTCCCGAGCAACAGCGCGCTGATCAAAACGATGCTGATCAGCACGGGACTTGCAAAAAGCGACCCGCCGAACGCCTTCTGGATGGTGCAGCCCAGCCAGTAGGCGAACAGGGTGACGCCGAGCCAGAGCAGTGGCGAGCCGGAGAGCGGAACCCAGAGATCGGAGAAAGTCTGGGTCACTCCGATGTCTCCTGCAAAACAGCGTCAGCATCCAGGTTCGATCGTTCGCCGCGCAGGAGCCAATGCATGGTGAAGCCGGTCGCCGCGACGCTGAGCAGCGTCGAACCGACCAGCGCTGCGACGATCTGCAGCCATTCCTGCTCGACCAGGCCGATCTGGGCGATGATGCCGACGCCGGCGGGCACGAAGAGCAGTCCCATATGCGAAATCAGCCCTTCGGAGGTCTTCTCAAGTGCAAGGCGCGCGGTGCCGGGCACGGCGGGTTGCCTGCTGTCCGCTGCGATGAGGATCAGCGCCAGGAGCAGCATGGCAATGACCGGTCCCGGGATCGGCAGTGCGAGAGCGGTGCGAAGCGCCTCCCCGGCAAGCTGGCAGGCGATCAGGATCAGGAATGCGGTAGCCATGGCGACCTCTCAGGGCTGGGCGGGGGCCGTGCCGTCGGTCGCGGCAAGGCCGGCATCGAGTGCAGCAAGAAGGCCGAGGGCCGACCAGTCGAGGTCGGCATGACCGGCGGCGACCAGGGCCACCAGGCGATCATGCACGAGGCTCGCCGCGGGCATCGGGACGGCTGCTTGCTCGGCCTCCGCCAGAGCGAGGCGAAGATCCTTCACCGCCAATGGCACGGTCATGCCGGGCGGGCTGTAGCGCTCCTCGACGATTTTTCCGCCATAGGTACGATGGACCTTGGAGTCGAAGAGCGTGTTGGTGAGCACATCGAAGGCCGATCGCTGTTCGACACCATGCTTGCGCAGGAGGGCCAGAACCTCGCCCATGCTCTGCAGCGTCAGCGCCGTCAGCACGTTGCCTGCAAGCTTCATCAGGTTGGCGGCGCCCGCATCCTCACCGATGGTGAAGAGACGCTGACCAAGCCGTTCCAGGGTCGGACGGGCAAGCGTCATTCCTTTATCGGATCCAGCAGCGAGGACGAACAGCTTTCGTCCTCGGGCAAGGTCGGGATTGCCGAGGACCGGCGCTGCGACATAGTGCTGCCCGCGCCGGGCATGGTCGGCGGCAAGCTCGCGGGAGAGGCCGGGGCTGATCGTGCCCATGGCGATGTGGGCGGTGCCGGCGGCGAGGCTGTCCAGCAAACCGCCTTCGCCCCGCGTGACGGCGGTCAGGGCGTCGTCGTCCGGCAGGAAGGTGATGACGAGGTCGCAGGCTTCAAGCGAAGCGAGAGAAGTGGAGCATTCCAGACCGGAGGACAGGATGGCTTGCGCGCGAGAGGGATTTCGATCGAAAGCCAGAACGCGACGGCCATCTTCGACCAGATTGAGGGCGACGGCTTCGCCCATGCGGCCCAGGCCGACAACGCCGATGACCGGGTTCCCCGTCTCGGCGTGATCTTCCCCGTTCAGCAAAGATGGGGCGATGTTTGGATGGGTCTGGCCCAATCCGCTGGGCGATGCGGTCGAAGAGTTCATATGTATTCACCGAGCTTTGTTGGATATTTGAAGGTAAAATACGCTGCTGTGCCGCCATGCAGAATGACTTTGACGGCAAATGATTGTTGCGCAGAGGGACAGGCTGAAGACATGGACTATTTCGCCGCGATGAGCGCATTCGTCCGCTCGGTGGAGCTGGGGAGCTTTTCCAAGGCTGCCGCCAAAGCCGGCGTGAAGGTGTCGACCGTGTCGCGCTACGTCAGCTACCTGGAGAAGGATCTGGGCGCGGCCCTGTTCAACCGCTCCACGCGCCGCCTGCACCTCACAGAAGCGGGCAAGGCCTTTTATGACCGCGCGGTGGGAATCCTCATTGATGTCGAGGGGGCACGAAGCGCAACACGGGTCCTCAACGGACGGCCGCAAGGTGTGCTCAAGATCAACATTCCCGGCGCATTCGGCCGGCGGCATGTCATGCCGCACCTGAAGGATTTCCTCGCGGCCTATCCTGACATTCGCATCGACGCGACGCTGACTGACCAGACGGTCGATCTGATCGAGGCGGGCAGCGACGTCGCGATCCGTATTGGAGCGTTGGCGGACTCCAGCCTGATTGCGAGGCGCCTCGCGGGTCAGCACCGGTGCCTTGTCGCCAGTCCGGACTATCTTGCATCCGCCGCCCCCTTGGCCCGACCGGATGACCTTTCCGGGCATCGGTGTCTGGCCTTCGCACTCCAGCCCGCTGACGCATGGTACTGGAGGCCTCTCGCCCACGCAGACATGCCGCCCGTGCCGATAGCCGTCGAGCCGTACCTGTGCGCCAACGATTCCGAGGCATTGCTGGACCTGGTGTTGTGCGGTCTCGGCGTGGCGCTCTTGCCCGACTGGCTCGTGACCGGGGACGTCGTGGGAGGACGGCTGATGCCTTTGCTTACCGAGTGGGAATGGTTGATCGCGCCGGGGCCTGAGCGAGCGATCTGGGCGGTCTATCCGCCAAAGAAAATCGTGTCCCCAAAGGTGAGAGCTTTTGTGGACTTCCTTGCCGACCGCTTGGGGGCGCATATCGATAGGAGAATGGCAAATGGCATATCAGACGATTAATCCTTATACGGGCGAAACGCTCGCCAGCTTCGTGGACGCAACGGATGATGAAGTCCGCGCCGCACTCAGCGGCGCGCATGAAGCGTTTCTGGGTTGGCGGGGTACATCCTTTGCCCAGCGCGCGGCCGTCCTACAGAAGGCGGCCGATTTGCTGCGCCGCGACAGCGACGCCTATGCGAAGCTTCTGACGCTGGAGATGGGCAAGCTATTTGCCGAGGCGAAGGCCGAGGTCGAGTTGTCGGCGAAGATCTTTGAATATTATGTGCGCAATGCCGAGGCGCTGCTCGCGCCGGAAAAGCTGCCCGTGCTCGATCCGGCCGAAGGCGACGCCATGGTCGTGCATGAGCCGCTGGGCGTGTTGCTGGCGATCGAACCCTGGAACTTCCCTTACTATCAGATCGCCCGCATTCTCGCCCCGCAGCTTTCGGCCGGTAACACGCTGCTGCTTAAGCACGCCTCGAACGTCCCCCAGAGCGCAGCCGCCTTCGAGAGACTGATGGCCGAGGCAGGTCTGCCCAAGGGGGCCTTTCGCAACCTCTATGCGACACGCTCCCAGATCGAGCTGATCCTCAACGACGACCGCGTGCATGGTGTGGCGCTGACCGGTTCGGAAGCGGCTGGCTCGATCGTGGCCGCGCAAGCGGGCAAGGCGCTCAAGAAATCGACCATGGAACTCGGCGGGGCGGATGCCTTCGTCGTGCTGGCGGACGCCGATCTGGAGAAGACCAGCAAATGGGCGGTGTTCGGCCGCCACTGGAACGGCGGTCAAGTCTGCGTGTCCTCCAAGCGGATGATCATTGTCGATCCCGTCTACGACGCCTTTCTGGAGCGCTATCGCAAGGGCGTGGCCGGGCTGGTCGCCGGTGATCCCTTCGATCCCGCAACCACGCTCGCGCCGCTGTCGTCAAGGGGGGCGGCCGACGAGGTGAAGGACAAGATCCGGGAGGCCGTCAAGCTCGGCGCCAAGGCTGAGGAGGTCGGCCCACCGGTGCCGAACCAGGGCGCGTTTGTCCAGCCGACCATCCTGACCGACGTCGGTGAGGACAACCCGGCGCGCTACTGGGAATTCTTCGGTCCTGTCTCGATGCTGTTCCGAGCCAAGGATGAGGACGACGCGGTGCGCATTGCCAACGATTCCCCCTTCGGCCTGGGTGGGTCGGTGTTCACCTCCAACCCGGCACATGGAGCGAAGGTGGCCGAACGCATCTCCACTGGCATGGTCTTCGTCAACCATCCGACCAAAGTCGAGGCGGACCTCCCCTTCGGCGGCATCCGGCGCTCTGGATATGGGCGCGAACTGATCGGACTTGGCCTCAAGGAGTTCGTCAATCACAAGCTGATCGACGTGGTCGACATCGACGCGCATTTCTGAGCTTGTGGAGGCGGGAAGCGGCGAGCATCCCGCCTCTGCATCAGCAAATATCGCCCTGGACGTTACACGGTCGGACGTCCTTAATCCGCCATTGTTTGACGAGCTGGCGGCGCGCGCCGGGGTAACGCTCGACCAGAACCTCGGCGCTCGCAATGTCGTCCATGGCGATGACGCGGAACTGGTCGTCCAGCTCACACCAGGCTGCAATGAACCGGCCGCCGTCGACGAGGCCGAGCATGATCGGCCAGACGACCTGTTCATCTTTGGGGGCATGGTCGATCGATAGCGTTATGCGCAGCTTGCGCTGTTCGCGCAACGCCCGGCGGATGTCGCTGAGGTCGAGCGGCGACGAGGCCCTCAGCCGGTGCCCGACATAGACAGTGTCGTCCTCGAGGGCAGCGCGCATGTCGGGCGGCAGCACGGCATTGATCTTGGCGAGCGCATTCCTGACGGCGAGGGCAAGCGTATCGTCGGTCTGTCGACTGACCCATTGGGCGCCGATCACCAGCGCCTGGATTTCCTCGTCGGTAAAGGACAGCGGCGGCAGCAGGAAGCCGGGCTGCAGGATATAGCCGACGCCGGCCTCGCCATCGATATCCGCACCCATGTCCTGCAGCGTCGCGACATCACGGCGGATCGTGCGCAGCGAGACGCCCAGCTCACGCGCAAGCGCCTCGCCGGACACCGTCCTGCGGTGTCGGCGAAGCACTTGCATCAGATCGAACAGTCGGTGACTTCTCGCCATGCTCACTCCATCGCCACGACGCCCTTGCCGCCGAGCTTGCGGCCCTGTTCAAGCTCGGTGATCAGCCGAACCGCGCCGCTCAAGGGGACAATCTCCCCGATCGGAATGCGGAACCTGCCTTCACGGGCTGCCTCTGCGACCTTTTCCAGGATCTCGGCACGCGGCGAACCGATGATCAGCTTCAGGCGCCGTTCGAACATGGCACGCAGAAACTTGGCCGGAGCAGGATTGAGATCGAGATACACGCCACCGGGGGCGAGCAAGGCGATGCCAGCCGGGACGGTCATCGTTGCTGCGGTGTCGTAGACGACGTCGAAGCGGGTGGAGATCGCGGCAAGATCGGTGGTGCGATAGTCATAGACGGTTTCGACGCCCAGCGCCCTTGCGCGCTCGATGTCGCGGGCGCTGCAGCTGCCCGAGACGCGGGCACCGAACAGCCGGGCAATCTGCACGGCGCCTTCGCCGACCGCGCCGGCACAGCCGTTGATGAAGACGTGCTGGCCCCGCTGCAGCTTCGCCTTGTCGATAAGGCCGTTCCAGGCGGTGACGCCGGGCGTGCCGAGGCAGGCCGCATCCTCGAACGAAATGCCCTCGGGCTTGCTGGCGAGGAACGTCTCCTTGGTGACCACGGCCTGGCCGAGGGCGCCGCACTCCTTGAAGCGGGCGAGCCCGAAGACATCGTCGCCCACCTTGAACCGTGTGACGCCGGGTCCAACCGCGGTCACGACGCCGGAAAAGTCCATGCCCATCGCGCGGGGAAAGCGCCTGCCGGTGACGATCCTCATCTGGCCGGCGCGCAGCTTCCAGTCGATCGGATTGATGGCCGCGAACTTGACCCGCACCGCCACCTCACCCTTGCCGGGTGCTGGCAATTCGAAATCCTCGACCCGCATGCGCTCCGGGCCACCATAGCTGCTGTATTGAATGCGTTTCATCGCAGGCGCCTTTCAGCCTCAAGCCGTGCAGAGGTCGGGAACGGCGACCTTGGTGAAGAGATGCGGCCGGGCCACAACCGAGGCGGGGTGCGCCTTCAGTTTCTCCTGAAACTCGGGTTTTCTGAATGCTTCGCGCCACGCCGCGACGCTGTCGAAGACGGCGTAGTTGAGGTACGTCGGGTTCTCGCCGACCGCACGATGCAATTGCGTCGAGATGAAGCCAGGTTGGCGCTTCATGAACAGCGAGTCCGCAGTCCACGCCGCGAGGAACGCCGCTTCGTCGGCGGGCGCCATGGTCAGGAGATTGATCATCACGATGGGGCCGGCGTCGGTCTCCGTCTGGAGGGCAACCGGATAGTCGGGGTCGAGCGGTTCGAATCTGGGCATGTGTCGCTGTCTTTCTTCGAGGGGCCGATGGGAAGGGGGGCGAAGCTCCTCCCTTTTCGGCGCTCACCTTACACAGCCGTGGTGACAGTTTCTGGCACCATTGTTCGCAGCAAGACGGCCTTCCCGGCGGAATCATTGCCCATCGCGGCGGCGTGCTTGGGAAAGAATGGGCCGCGATATCCTGCTTCAGCCGGTCAGCCTCGCGCGGGAGCGGGGCGATGATGGACAGGCTAACGGGATATCGCGGCTGCAATCTCAGAAGCCGATTGACAGGCTGTCTTGCTTCCAGGTGTCGAGGGCTTCGGTCAGTGTCGCGATCTTCGCATGGGCCGCCTGGAAGACATCTTCGCCCACGAAGAAATGCAGCGGCGGCGTATCCAGCTCACTGATCTTGATGAGCCGTGCCGCCGCCTTTTCCGGATCGCCCATCTGGTGTCCGTCCATCTGCTGCTTCGCCATTTCCTCGTTCTTGCGCACCGAGACATAGTCGGCGATCGGATTGTGCGGCGACATGATCGAACCCTGGGACAGGAAGCTGGTGCGCATATGGCCTGGATAGACCAGCGTCACCTTGATGCCGAATTCCCTGGCTTCGGCGGCCAGCGCTTCGGTGAGGCCGGCCACCGCGAACTTCGCCGCACAATAGACGCCCCAGCCCGGGATGTAGCCCTGAATACCGGCCATCGAGGAGATGTTCATGATGCGGCCGCTCTTCTGGGCGCGAAGATGCGGCATCACGGCGCGAATGACGTTGAGCATGCCGAAGACGTTGACGTCGAAGCTCTTGCGCGCTTCCGCGTCGCTCAGCTCCTCCAGCGTCCCGATCTGACCGAAGCCGGCATTGTTGACGACGACGTCGAGTGTCTTGAAGTGCGCCAGCGTGTCGGCGACTGCTGCCTTGACGCTGGCCTCGTCACCCAGATCCATGGCGAGGGGGAGGAAGGTGTCGGACGCAGGGCCGATCTCCTTCTCGAGGGCCGCCTTGTCCCGCGTGGTGGCCGCGACGTTGAAGCCTGCCTCCAGAAGCTGCTTGGCCAGGATCAGGCCAAGGCCCTTGGAGGCGCCGGTGATCAGCCAGGTTGTTTTGGTATTCATGAACGTGGTCCTTATCGATATACGCGCTTCGACTTCAAAATCTTGGGCTGAACGGTGAGACGTCGCGGCTGCGAGCGGTGCTCTCTCAGGCCGGCGAAGCAACCTGATGTAGGTTTGCCGAAAATCGATTGCGATAGTGGCGTGTCGTTATTCCAAGATTTCAGCGATCGGGTGCCGGCTATCCACCGTTTCCGGCCAGTTCCTCGAAATAGGCCCGCAACGTGCGGGGCTCGCGGCCGAGGATGGCGCGCAGCGCAAGCGGGCTGCCGAGCAGACCGGCGTGATCGTAATGGGCGAACATGGTGATCATGTCGCGCGGCGCATGCGTCATGGTCGCGCGATCGATCGTGCTGACCCCGATCTCGCGTCCGAGAACCTCGCCGAGCATCGCGGCAAGATTCGCGCGGGCGTGGATGCCCGGTGCGCACAGCTCGAAGGTGCCGTAGGCGAGACGGTCTTCGGTGAATGCGATTGCCGCCACCTCGGCGACATCCCGGTAGTCGACGCGGCTGAACCGGGTTTCCGGGGCAAAGGGCTCGGCCAAGATGCCGGTCTTCACGATGTCATTCCAGGACAGGGCGTAGTTCTGAAACAGCATGGTCGGATGCAGGATGGTGTAGTCCAGCGTCGAGCAGACGAGAGCCCGTTCGACCGGCGCCTTGGCCGCATGATTGGGCAGGTCGAGGATCGGATGGATCACCGACGAGAACACGAACTTGCGGACTCCTGCACGCTCGGCGGCCGCGACGATGTTGAGCCCGAGCTGCACTTCGTTCGGCTCGAACACCGGGCCGATGTGGAAGACGCCATCGACGCCGACGAGGGCAGCGTCGAGGCTCTCGGGATCGGCGAGGTCGCCAATGGCCACTTCGGCAGCGCCGCGATCCTTCGAGAGCTTGATCTGCTCGGGCTTGCGGACAAGCGCGCGCACGACGGCTCCGCGCTCGAGAAGGGCCGGAACGACAAGACCGGCGGTTTCACCGACGGCGCCTATAACGAGAATTTTCATGAGCTTTAGTCCTTTCGGGTCAGCCATGGCTGTTCATGCGCTCAAACAGCGCTTCGCCCATCTGGCGCGTCTGGGCGGCAATGCCGATCAGGACTTCGTCCTTGCCTTCGGCAAGCTGCGCCAGCGCCTCGGTCGCAAAATCCTCCGGCGTGACCATCATCCGGCTCGCTGCGCCGTCGCTGCGGGTGCCACCGCCAAGGGCGGTATCGACGATCGGCGGGGCAAGCTCGATCACGCGCACGCCGGTCGCCTTCAACTGATGTCGCAGGCTGAGGGTGAAGGAATGGAGGGCCGCCTTGGTAGCGCAATAAACCGGCACATCGGCCATCGGCGAGAAGGCCAGGCCCGAGGTCACATTGACGATGCAGGCGTCCCGGCGTTGGCGCAGCGCCGGCAGCAGGTCCGCGATCAGATGGATCGGGGCGGTGAGGTTGATCGCCACTTCCTGGTCGAGACTGTCGATACCGGGATCGCCGGTGAAATCGCGGCGCGCCTGCACGCCGGCATTGTTGATCAGGATGTTGAGCGCAGGATGCTCGGCGCGCAGCCATTCGACCATGGCGCGGCGGCTGTTGGGATCGGTTACATCGCAGACCCGCGTGATCAGGGTGGGCACTTCGGCCTTGGCGTTCTGCAGAGA
The DNA here is from genome assembly GCF_057073705.1 of Labrys sp. E2SS-1L. Lineage (NCBI taxonomy): Bacteria > Pseudomonadati > Pseudomonadota > Alphaproteobacteria > Hyphomicrobiales > Xanthobacteraceae > Labrys > Labrys sp. E2SS-1L. The sequence continues at coordinate 3,518,389 of NZ_CP172712.1, forward strand.
CGCCTCGCTGCGACCGCAGATAATCACCTGATTGTCTTTGGAAAGGCGTCGGGCGAGTTCCAGGCCGATGCCTGTCGCACCGCCGGTGATGAGGATAGTGTTGCCTGAGAGTTTCAACGTCGTGCTTCCTTCTCGATAAACTGGGAAGGTGCGCCGACGACGACACGGGGTTATCAGCGGACACACCTTTTTCGCCGGCAAGCCGGCTCAGGTGTCGCGGATACCCCCGAAGGGAAGAGTTGCCGCCTGATATGGACGACGACCGGGCTACCATCCGGTCAGCACTCTTTCGACGAGCGACTTTTATCAGCATCCGCCCAAGGCTGCAATCGTCCGGCCGGTTGCTGTTCATGGCAAGATGTGCGCGGTTCTGTACTTCAGCCCGATCTCGTCGTCGTAGCCTGCTGGCAAAATGTCACTGGTAGAGATGCAGGCAGGATAGGCATGAATGCTCGTCAGGCGCAGGTCAAACCTTGATTGATGAGATCGCCTCACAAGTCCATGCAGATTGCGCTATCTAATCCGGCGCCGTCAAAAGCGGTAAATAGGTGATGGCGCTGGAGAGCGCGGAGCCCGGCAGAGCGTAGTCGCGGCGGCTGGCATCTAGCCGATGCTGCGGCGGCAGCCTGATATGAAACGCGTGACGCGTCTAGTCAGAGTTTGCGGGCCCGCGCCCAATAAATCGAGGGCGGTAGGCACCGCAGAATGAAGCCATGGCGGATCGAGAAGCAAGGCATTTGAAGGACGTTTCAGCCGGTGCAACCCGGCGCGGCTTCTGTGTGGCTTTCGTTCTCTCGCCGCTCTTTGCTGGCTCTGTCAGAGCGGTTGCTCAGCAGGTGGGATCAGCGCTGGATGCCGAGAAACAGGTTATGCGGATCAGGATCATTCTCGACGACAGGACCGTGACGGCGACGCTCGACGACAATCCGACGGCTCACGATTTTGCTTCCCTGCTGCCGTTGGCGCTGACCCTCACGGACTATGCCTCGACCGAGAAGATCAGCGACCTGCCGCGCAAGCTCAGCGAGGCGGGCGCCCCCGCTGCGATCGATCCGGTCGCGGGCGACATCACCTATTACGCGCCCTGGGGCAACCTGGCGATCTTCCATCGGCCATTCCGCAACTCTCCGGGCCTGATCAGGCTCGGTGTCCTGGATCGGAATGCAGATCTGTTCGCCCGGCGAGGTCCGATGCGGGTGCGGATTGAACGTGTGAATAATTAACGGAGAACGAGAATGCGCTGGTCGCAGGAAGAACTGACAAGGATCGATCAGGCGGACGATCTGAAAATCGCACCGTTTCGCGAGGATGGTGTCACCTATGGAACGCCGACGTGGATCTGGGAGGTCGTCGTCGACGGTGCCCTCTATGTGCGCGGCTATAATGGCCAGAAATCGCGTTGGTATCAGGCAGCCATCCGCCAGAAGGCGGGCCGTGTCATCGCGGCGGGCATGACGCGCGACGTTGGTTTCGAGCCTGTCGAGGACGCCATCAACGACCGCATCGACGAGGCCTACCGGGCCAAATACGGCAAAAGCCAGTATCTCGCGCCGATGATCAGCCCGCGGGCTCGCGCGGCGACCGTCAGGATTGCTCCGCTGACCGCTGCGGCCTGACGCCGACCAAGAAACAGGATGGGCGCGATCGCGTAAGCGTATCGCTTAAGGCAGCGTCCTTAACGCCGACTGGTCGCCCAAAAAAACTGGAAAGGAAGCACATGATGATCAAGCGCAAACTAGGCCAGGGGCTCGAGGTCTCGGCACTGTCGCTGGGTGCAATGGGCTATGGCAAGGCGCGGGAGCTTCCCGATCGGGCGGAGATGATCGCGCTCATCCGGACCGCCGTCGAGCGCGGCATGGATTTCTTCGATACCGCCGAGGTGTACGGCCCCTGGACCAATGAGGAAATGGTGGGCGAGGCGCTCGCCCCGGTTCGCGACAAGGTCAAGATCGCCACCAAGTTCGGCTGGGACATCGACCAGGAGACCGGCGAGCATCGCGGCGGCGTCAACAGCAAGCCGGCGCAGATCCGTCGTTCGATCGACGGCAGCCTGAAGCGGCTGCGGACCGATCATATCGATCTTTACTATCAGCACCGGGTCGATCCCGATGTGCCGATGGAAGACGTCGCCGGCACGGTCAAGGACCTGATCGCCGAGGGCAAGGTGCGCTGGTTCGGCATGTCGGAAGCTAGCCCACAGTCGATCCGTCGGGGCCATGCCGTGCAGCCGCTCGCAGCACTCCAGAGCGAATATTCCCTATGGACCCGAGAGCCCGAAGCCGAGGTCATCCCGACACTTGAGGAACTGGGCATCGGGCTGGTTCCGTACAGCCCGCTCGGCAAGGGGTTCCTGACCGGCAAGATCGACGTCGATACGGCCTTCGACAGCTCCGACATCCGCGCGCAGACGCCGCGCTTCGCAGAGGAAGCGCGCATCGCGAACCAGAAGCTGGTCGATCTCATTCGCGGCATCGGGCAGAAGCACGGCGCCACGCCTGCCCAGGTGGCGCTTGCATGGCTACTGGCGCAGAAGCCATGGATCGTACCCCTGTTCGGCACGCGCAAGCTGGAGCGGTTCGACGAGAACATCGGCGCTCTCGACGTGACGCTCGACCAGGCCGATCTCGATGAGATCGCGAGGGCCAACATTGTCATTCAGGGTGCCCGCTACCCGGAGGCCGTCCTGCGCTTTTCGGGCAGGTAAGCATCGGCCGCATGAAGCTCATGAATGAACAAAACATACCGATGACCTCGACGATACTTTCCAGGCAAGAACGACCATCGAACAGCACGAGAAAGGAAAAGAGATGAACAAGGCAATATTGGCGGCGGCATTGCCGTTAGCGCTTGGCGGCGCCGAGCCGGCCCTCGCCGAGGGCGTGGAAATTTCGCAGAACGGGTCGCGGCCTTACATGGTTGGTGCGGCCCAGAACTTCACCGGGCATGTCGTGGTCGAACCGCTCTTCGCCCTCGATCAGAACAAGCAAGCCATCGGCGGCCATGTTACCTTCTCCCCTGGCGCGCGCACAGCCTGGCATGCCCATTCGACCGGCCAGATCCTTATCGTTACGGACGGACTGGGCTGGATCCAGGAGGACGGGCGCGCCAAGCGCGAGATCAAGGCTGGCGACACCGTCTGGATCGCACCGGGTGTCAAGCACTGGCACGGGGCGACCGCAACTACGGCCATGCGCCACATCTCCGTCACTTTCCCGGATGACCCGGCCGTCCCGGGCGGCTGGATGGAGCATGTGAACGACGCGCAATATCTTGGCTGATGCGGCGCATGCGGTTCGGGTTCGCAGGAGAGAAACAGGTGGCAGAGAGAGAGAAGGATACGCTCCATGAAACGCATTCTGGCGGCCACGGCGCTAACGCTCGCCATGGGTGAACCCGTGATGGCGCAGGACGAGCCAAGAGGTGTGCAGGTGCCGCAAAGCGCTTCGTCGCTGTCGGTCGCCGACATCCAGTCGGTATCGCCCGCTCTCGGCCGTTATGCCCAGGAGGATGTGCTTGGCGATCTATGGCGCCGTCCGCAACTGTCGCCGCGTGATCGCAGCATTGTCACGGTGTCGATCCTGATTGCGCGCAACCAGGGCTTCGACCTCAAGCACTATGTGAACGTGGCGCTCGACAATGGCGTCACCCCGACGGAGATTTCCGAGATCATTACCCATCTCGCCTTCTATTCCGGCTGGTCGAATGCAATGGCGGCGATCGCGGTGACGAAGGACGTGTTCGCCGAGCGTGGGATCACGGCCGACCAGCTTCCGGCAACATCTCCGCAGTTGCTGCCTCTGAACGAAGAGGCGGAGCGGCAGCGCGCCACCGGCGTTGAAACGAATGTCGGATCGATCTCGCCGGGCCTGGTCAAGTTCACCACCGACCCCTTGTTCCTCGACTTGTGGCAGCGTCCGGGCCTGGCGCCGCGCGACCGTAGCCTCGTGACCGTCAGCTCGCTGATTGCCTCGGGCCAGAGCGCTCAGGTCACCTATCACCTCAACCGGGCGATGAACAACGGCCTGACAGCCGAGCAGGCCGGTGAACTCGTCGCGCACTCGGCGTTCTACGCGGGATGGCCGAATGTCTTTTCGGCATCTGCAGTCGTTGGCGAGGTGTTGCGCAATCGCCCCAAATAAGGGGGCGAGATCACGCTTGATCGTGCGACGCCGACAAAAAGGTGATCATGCGTGATCGGCCGTCGTTCTCTGAGTCCTACCCTTTCATGTGCGAGAGTTTATAAAGGATGCTCGACTATGAGAGGGAATCACGATTGGAGCGGCAGAACATCAACGATCTGATGGTGTTTCTCGCGGTGGCGCGCGAGCAAAGCTTCACGAAGGCAGCGGCCAAGTTCGGCGTCTCGCAATCAGCGCTCAGCCATACCATTCGCCAGCTCGAGGCGCGTCTTGGGGTGCGGTTGCTGACCAGGACCACCCGCAGCGTTTCGCCGACTGAAGCCGGCGAGCGGATGTTGCAATCCATCGCTCCACTCTTCGACGAGATCGGTCTGGCTATCGACGATCTGAACGCGCTGCGCGACCGGCCGGCAGGAACCATTCGCCTTACGGCCGGAGACTATCAGATCCAGCACTACATCTGGCCGAAGCTCAGAACCTTCCTGCACGAATATCCCGACATCAAGGTGGAGCTAGATGTCAATTACGGGCTTCAGGATATCGTCAGTGACCGCTACGACGCGGGCGTCCGCTTCGGCGAGCAGATCGCCAAGGACATGATCTCGGTTCGGATCGGACCGGACGTTCGCTTCGCTGTAGTGGCCGCGGAATCCTATTTCACTTCACGCGAGATTCCGAAGCATCCCAAGGACCTGACGCAGCACAAGTGCATCAATCTTCGGTTTCCGACCCACGGCGGCCTCTATGCCTGGGAGTTCGAAGAGAATGGACGGGAGATCAAGATCCGCGTCGACGGACAAGTGACCTTCAACACCATTTACAATGTGGTGGAGGCTGCGGCTGACGGCTTCGGCTTTGCCTATGTTCCTGAAGACATCGCTCTTCCATATCTCAGGAGTGGACGGCTGCATCGTTTCCTGGAGGATTTCTCCCCACCTTGGGAGGGCTTTCATCTCTACTATCCAAGCCGGCGGCAATCGTCGCCCGCCTTTTCCCTGCTCGTCAACGCGTTACGCTTCACGACGTAACGTCGCTTTCGATTCAATATTTGATGGGCGCTATATCAAACGGCTCAACCCGCGCGGAGCGCAGGTGAGGCAAGGGCCGTAAGTGCCATTCATGAGCAAGAATCATAAGCTCTTGAAAATCGTGCAGGCTAATTATGCATTCCGGTTCATGTTACCGCTCCAAGACAAGTGCAACATTGATCAACTCGACTGGAGACAGGCATGAAAGTTGCAATCGTGACTTCTGCCGTACTTGGACTGTCGGTATCGGCAGCGATGGCGGAATTAATTACCACAATGTGCAGGCCGCCGTGCCTGACGATCAGAAGCAGACGACGGCGCGTATAGAGCCGTCGGCATCCGAAAGCCAGCAAGCCTATCTGATCAGGTCGGAGGACCGGCGCCCGAGCGCATCAGCCGACATTGCGACCGAATGAACTTTTCCTCCCGAGTATCCGATGCAGCTTTTTATTAATCTTCTGCGGCGGGATGGCACACTGGTGAACCTAGGCGCCTTTTGATCCCCTACAGGGAGTGCCCGGGGCGTCGTTGATCCGCGGTCGGAAAATTTTACCGAATCGCTGATCGGAGAGGTCGCTGAAACCCAGGAGGTCGTCGATTACTGCGCGGCACGCGGCATCAAGGCGGATGTCTAACTCGTCCGCCCGGATCAGATCGCCCAGGCGTATGACCGGGTCGTCGGCAAAGATGTGCGTTACCGCGTCGTCATCGATATGACCGCCAACCGTCAGAGCTAGGGCATCGACGGGTCCCGATCGCGCTGTAGCTCCGCCAAAGGGCAATGCAGCATCGAAATCGGGTGTATCGTAGTCCAGACGCGTGAGATCTTGCACCTGGCAAGCGTTCATCGTGGGCGATGTTTGCGATCGTCGTGGTGGAAGAACGGAAACCAGCGCAGCGGCAGCCTGCGCATCAATAGGCAGAACTCAAATGCTGAAAGACAGAAATCGAAGATCCGTAGTGCTCGCCGGGATGCTTGTGGCCGGCCTCGGGGCCGGCAGCCTCCATGCGCAGGCGTTGGATACAAGGGTCGTGCGTATCGCTGAACTTGTCATCGACCCAAGCCAGCTCGATGCTTACACGGCCGCCGTGAAAGAGGAGATGGAGGACGCGATCCGGCTCGAGCCTGGGGTGCTGGCCATCTATTCCGTTGCAGAGAAAGACAAACCAAACAGCCTCCGCTTCTTCGAGATCTATGCCAGCGAAGAGGCTTATCGGTCGCATATCGAGTCGCCGCACTTCAAAAAATATGTGGCGATCACACAGCCGATGATCCTGTCGCGCAAGCTCATCGAGACCACGCCGGTACAGCTCAGCGCCAAGCCGCGTTGACGGCGGTCTATTCGGCACTCTCACCGCCTTCAGCCACCAGACAGGGAACACAGAGCACATGAAGCCAAGACACCTCCTAGTCTCCACCATCGCCGGCGTTGGGCTGCTTGTCGGCGGCATGACGTTTGCCGTGGCACAGAGCACCGCGCCCAAGGGGAGTGTGCCGGCCTATTATGTCGCGGATTTCGAACTGACCGACCCCGAGGGTATCAAACCATATCGGGATCAGGTGGATGCGACGTTCCAGCGCTATGGTGGACGGTACATTGTGCGTGCCGCTCAACTCGAGGGGCTCGAAGGCAATCCGCCAAGCCATCGCCTTGTCATCATCGAGTTCGACAGCATCGAGCAGGCTCGTGCCTGGTACAATTCGCCGGAATATGCCGCGATCAGGCCGTTCCGGCAGAGATCCGGTAAGACGAACGCCTACATCGTTGAAGGTTTGCCGAACTGAGGACTCTGGTCGTGGAAGACGCTCAACCTTCGAGGCAGGAGGGAAGCTCGGCGGCCAGCACATCGATTGCGAGGCGGGAGCGAAGCGGCAGATACTGGGTGGCCGGCCACACCGCATAGCATTCCATCGAGGCGCTGGGACGATCTGACCAGAGTTCGACGAGCCCTCCCTGGCGTATGTGGTCCCGGACAAGCCAATAGGGCAGCCAGGCCAAACCCATGCCATCGACGGCCGCGTCTGCAATCACCTCGAGGTCGTCGAAACGCAACCTCGAGGTAACGGCCATGTCGATCAGCGCACCGGTTGCATCGGGAAGCTGCCAGGCAAGGCCATGGTCGTTGCGCCAATAGGCCAGGAGGTCGTGATCGGCGAGGTCACCAAGCGAGCGAGGCTCTCCCCGGGCGGACAGATATTGCGGGGCAGCGCAGAGGACCTTGCGTTGGCTGACCAGACGGCGCGCGCGCAGGGTCGAGCTGTTCCCCAGGGATCCGTTTCGCACGGCAAGATCGAAGCCGTCCGCGATCAGGTCGATCTGGCGATCGCTGAAATTCAATTCGAGTTCCAGCCTGGGATGCTGGCGGGCATAATTTCTGAGGATCGGCGCAACGCAATGCCGGCCGAAGAGGACGGGTAGCGACACGCGCAATCGTCCGGCGACTTCGCGGCGGCCGGACTCCAGCAGGGCCTCGCCGGCGCGCAACTCCTCGATCGCGCGGAGGCAGCGCTCATAATATTGCTGGCCGTCTTCCGTCAGGCATTGCGTTCTGGTGGTCCGCTGGAACAGCCGCACGCCGAGGCGCTCCTCAAGGCGCGCGACGGCCTTTCCCACTGCTGATCGGGTCAGCGACAGCCGCTCGGCTGCTTTCGCGAAGCCACCGGCTTCAACGGCCTCGACGAACACCTGCACGCCATCGAATCTGTCACGCACGTCCTGGGAACCTCACCACTCGTGGAACGATTGTAGAATCGGAGGAAGCATAATGTAGAAATACTAGCTCTGATGTCATTCTGCATTCTACGATATAAGCGTCAGCTAGCAAAGGATTTTCGGCGACGATGGGCAGGAGCCGATCACCCGGCTCAGGGTGAACTATTGTCCGGTCGTTGCCATCAAGGAAGGGCGCTCAATTGCTGATATCGATCGTATATGACAGCGGCTACGGCCATACCGCTCGGGTAGCCGAGGCTGTTGCCGAAGGAGTCCGGGAAGTCGAGGGCGCAGATGTAAGGCTCATCGCTGTTGCCGATGGCCCGGTGGACTGGGCTCTCCTGGAGAAGAGCGACGCGATCATCTTCGGCTCGCCGACTTACAACGGCATGATCAGTGCTCGTTTCAAGCAGTTCTTTGAAGACTCCACGAAGACGGCGTGGTTCGAGCAGAAGTGGCGCAACAAGATTGCGGCCGGCTTCACCAATTCTGGCGCGCAGCACGGCGACAAGCTGAACTCGCTGGTGTCGATGGCGCTGTTTGCAGCCCAACACGGTATGATCTGGGTCGGTCTGGACATGATGCCGGGCAACAGCAGCAGCACCGGTAGCACCGACGATCTCAACCGGCATGGCAGCTGGCTCGGCGTGATGACGCAATCCAACAATGACCAGGGCGCCGATGTGACGCCGATCCGCAGCGATCTGGATACCGCGTCGTATCTCGGCAAGCGCGTCGCACTGACCACCGACCGCTTCAAGCCGGCCTGACTTCCTCAAGCGCAACCCAAAAAAGGAGCCTGATCATGAAACTGCTTTGCCTCGACATCCCGCAGCCCGGCGCGACCATGGAAAAATACGCACCCCACATGCAGGACGAAGCGCGTCATGCCTGGAAGATGTACAAGGGCGGCATCATCCGCGACATCTACTTCCGTCAGGACCGACCAGGCGTCGCGGTGATCGCTGAAGCTGAGTCCGTCGAGGCCGCCAAGGCGGCTTTGGCTGAATTCCCTCTCGCCAAGGCGGGTCTTATCGACTGGGACGTCATCCCGCTCGGTCCCTTCACCAATTGGGAATCGCTGTTCGCCCCGAACAACCTGTGATCAAGGCCGCAAGGCTGATGTGAACAGCATGTGATCCGCGCACTCTCTGTCTTCGCGATCCAGAGCTTTGCGCCGACAAACTAAATTGGCGCTCTGATCTGAATCGCAAAGGACCTTCGATGATCAAGGACATCACTTTCGACAACAGAGGTGTGCGGATTGCCGGGCATCTCCACCTTCCCGACGGCTTTAGCGAAGATCGGAAATATCCGGCTCTCGTCGGGGTTCATCCGGCGGGTGGCGTCAAGGAACAGACCATCGGCCTCTACGCGCAGAGGCTCGCAGCCCTCGGCTTTGTGGTGGTGGTCTACGACTCCTCCTTCCAGGGCGCGAGCGGAGGCGAGCCCCGGTTGCTGGAAGATCCGACGACGCGCGTGGAAGACGCCCGTTGTGCAGCCGATTTTCTGACGACCCAGCCTTTTGTCGACACCGAGCGCATGGGCGTATTCGGCGTCTGTGCCGGGGGCGGATATGCGCTGGCCGTGGCGCAGACCGAACGCCGGTTCAAGGCTGTGGCGGGTGTAAGCGCCACGCCGATGGGCGAGGCGGCCCGAAGCTTCTTCGGCATGCCGATATCGCCCGAAGACCAGATCAAATCGCTGGAGGCCGCAGCGGCGCAAAGAACGGCAGAGGCCAATGGTGCACCAGCCGTCTACATCCCCTTCGTGCCCGAAAAGCTCGAAGACATCGACGACAAGACACCGACGATGCTGCTGGAAGGGTACGACTATTATCGGACGCCTCGCGGCCAGCACCCCAACTCCAAGGGCCGTTTCCTCATGACCAGCATGGACAAGATGCTGGCATTTTCGACCTTCCCGCTGATCCCGACCCTGCTGACACAGCCCTTGCTGCTTGTCGCCGGGAGCGAAGCGGATACGAAGATCTACAGCGATCAGGCCTATGATCTGGCGCCGGGGCCAAAGGAGCTGTTTGTCGTCGATGGAGCGACGCACATCGCTCTCTACGACGTGCCCCAATATGTGGACCAGGCGGTCGAAAAGCTGGCGACGTTCTTCGGACAATTGTGAACGGCGGGACGCAGCGGCCAGACTGAAGGCCGAACGCGCCCCTGCCAAAGGAAAAAAGGAACAGACGATCATGAACGCATTGGGCTTTGCAGCGCAATCAGCCACGGCTCCACTCGAACGCTTCGCTTTCGAACGGCGCGCTCCGCGCCCGGACGACGTGGCGATCGATATTCTTTATTGCGGCGTCTGTCATACAGACGTCCATCTGGCCCGCAACCATTTCGGCTTCACGACCTACCCGATCGTGCCGGGCCACGAAATCATCGGCCGGGTCCGCGAGGTCGGCAGCGCTGTCTCCCGCTTCAAGGCGGGCGACATGGTCGGCGTCGGCTGCATGGTCGACTCCTGCCAGCACTGCAAGCCCTGCCTCAAGGGCTGGGAGCAGGATTGCGTCGAGGGGCCGACCTTTACCTATGCGAGCCGTGATCGTCAGGACGGCAGCGTCACCTATGGCGGCTATTCGGATTCGATCGTCGTGCATGACAAGTTCGTCCTGTCCCTGCCTGACGGCCTGGACCCGGCGGGCGCGGCCCCGCTGCTGTGCGCCGGTATCACGACCTGGTCACCGCTGCATCGCTGGAAGGTGGGCAAGGACAGCAAGGTCGCGGTGATCGGTCTGGGTGGCCTCGGACATATGGCGCTGAAGCTCGCCAAGGCGCTCGGCGCCGACGTGACGCTGTTCACGCGTTCGGCCGGCAAGGAGGAGGATGCCTTCCGCCTTGGCGCCGACCATGTCGTGCTCTCCAGTGATCCGGCGCAGATGAAGGCGGTCGCAGGGCGTTTCGATGTGATCATCGACACGGTCCCCTATGATCATGACGTCAACCCGTACATGCCCACGCTGGCGCTCGAGGGCGTGCTCGTGCTCGTCGGCTTCATGGGGCCGCTTGGCACGCCGGTGAACGCCGGAGGCGTCGTGCATGGCCGCCGGGCGATCTCCGGATCCTTTATCGGCGGCGTGCCGGAAACCCAGGAGATGCTCGATTTTTGCGGCGAGCACGGCATCGTCTCGGACATCGAGATCATCCCCATTCAGAATATCAACGAAGCCTATGAGCGCATGTTGAAGAGCGACGTGAAGTATCGCTTCGTCATCGACATGGCCTCACTTGAAGAAGAGCAAGGAGCGTGAAGCCCATGACCGACACCATCAAGCCTATCCTGTGCGTGGTCACCAGCCATCCGATCCGCGGCGACAGCGGCGAGCCGACCGGCTTTGCCATGGTCGAGCTGACCCATCCGCTCGAAGTCTTCGACAAGGCGGGCATCCCCTATGAGATCGCCTCGATCCGTGGTGGCCATCCGCCGATTGACTTCTTCGACCTGTCCGATGCGGCCAACGCCCATTACTGGAAGGACAAGGACTTCCGCGCGGAGCTCGCGGATACGCCGCTGCTGAAGGATCTCGATCCTTCCTCCTATTCGGCGGTGTTCTTTGCCGGTGGTCACGGCACGATGTGGGATTTTGCCGACAACGAGGCCGTGCAGAAGGTCATTCGCGAGATTTGGGAAGCTGGCGGTATCGTCTCGGCGGTCTGCCACGGCCCGGCCGCCCTGGTGAACGCCAAACTGTCTGACGGCAGCTATCTCGTCGACGGCAAAAAGCTCGCCGCATTCACCGACGAGGAAGAGGCCGAGGTCAACTACACCAAGGTCGTGCCCTATCTGCTCGCCACGACGCTCAAGAAGCATGGCGCATTGCATCAGCCTGCGGCCAACTGGTCCGAGAACGTCGTGACCGATGGTCGGCTTGTCACTGGCCAGAACCCGGCTTCGGCACATGGTGTCGGCGAGGCTGTCGTCGCGCAACTCGTCAAGGCCTGATCGGCCCTCACCAGCCCCCCCAGAGGGTCGCAGGGGTGGGGCGGTTCCGCTAGAGCGGGCCGTCCCACTTTCTAGTCGACGGGACGAAACCGCATTACGGCAGGAGCAGAGCATGAAGATTATCGCGATCGAGGAGCATGTCCTTCCCGATGCCGTCAAAGAGGCCTGGAGCACGATCCCCGGTGCCGACGATGGGACGCTTGGACTCAACCCTGGCATCATCGGCGAACGGCTTGCTGATCTCGGTGAAGCCCGTCTCGCGCTGATGGATGAGACCGGCGTCGATGTGCAGGTTCTTTCTCTGACGACGCCAGGCCTCAACAATCTGGGTGGCCATGGGGTGGAGCTGGCCCGCCGCACGAACGATCTCCTCGCCGCAACCGTCGCCGCCAATCCTTCGCGGTTTCAGTTTCTTGCGGCCGTGCCTTCAGCCGATCCCGCAGCCTCAGCCCGTGAGTTGGAGCGGGCGGTCAAGGAACTGGGCGCGAAGGGCGCGATCCTCTACGGGCGGGTCGGCGACAAGAACCTCGACGATGCCCTCTTCGAGCCCACATTTGCCTGCGCCGCGGAGCTTGGCGTGCCGCTACTGATCCATCCCCAAATACCGCAGATGAATGTGCGCGATGCCTATTATGGCGGATTCGGTGCGCCGGTCGATCTTGCGCTGTCGACCTTTGGTCTTGGCTGGCATTTCGAGGCCGGCATCCAGTTTGTACGCATCGTGCTGTCGGGCGTCTTCGATCGTTATCCCGACCTTCAGGTCATCCTTGGGCACTGGGGCGAACTGGTGATCTTTTATCTCGAGCGCCTCGTCATGCTCGATCGCGTGTCGGGCCTTGAAAAACCGTTCATGGAGTATGTTCGCAACAATCTCTACCTGACCGCCAGCGGCATGTTCAGCACGCGCTATCTTCAACAGGCCGTCGATGCCGTCGGTGTCGAGCGCATCCTGTTCTCGACGGACTTCCCCTATCAGTACCGGCCCGGCAGAGATGCCCGGAGCTTCGTTGAGACCCTTCCGCTCGACCAGAACGAAAAGGGGGCCTTCGCACATGGGAATTGGGAACGTCTCAACGCAACTGCTGGGAAGACCGTCCAAGCTTGACGATATTCAAACACCATTCATGAGTTTGTTTCACAGAACCATGCTATCGAAAGCCGCTAATCATCAGAAAAACAAGGCGCTATGAATATTGGAAGAAACAGGCGTTCTCTGACCAAGGAGCGTGCGACGGAAAGTGCCGACGAAGTACTTTGGCATTGCAGCTCGAGTTCGACCTTTGTCATCGGGCATACGCTCGCCATGGATGGTGGTTTACGGCTCATTGAGCGGAAGTGGATGAGATCTCCTGGTCTATAAACTCTGTCTTCGGTCGACAATTTGCTGCCCCAAGGCTCGACCTCAGGCTGCTTTTTCACCAAGAGTGACTTGAGTAGCATGCCCGATTTGGCGTTTGACCTCCGTTATGTTCGTTACGCTTTGCTTGTGGCCGAGCACGGAAGCTTCCGCCGCGTGGCGGAGATTCTGGACCTGTCGTCCTCGACAGTCAGCCGCCGCATCTCGCTTTTGGAAAGGCGGCTCGGGCTACCCATATTCGACCGAGATCGATCTGGGGCGCGCCTAACCCCTGCCGGGGAGCATTTCATTCGGGATGCGTCGATTGCGGTCAATCACCTCCGCAGGGCAATGGTCCAGATGAAGATGATTCATCATGGTGAAGGCGGAGAGCTGAGGATTGGCATTACAACATCGCTCGCAAACAGCCTTCTGCCCAAGATTATCAGCAAATATCGTGAGGCATGGCCGAGTGTCGAACTGAAGTTGGAGGAGTCGGGTTGGCAAACCGCAGGCGCGCGGGTTATCAGCGGGCACCTCGACATCGCTATACTCGCTAAGGGGGAGCAGGTTACTGGGTGTGATTCCTTGGCTCTATGGGACGAGGACGTAATCATCGCCGCTCCTAGCAATCATCCGCTCGCCTCTTCGGTCACAGTTACATGGGAAGAACTGCGCGATGAAATCTTCCTGATCTCCGCCGACGTCGAGGGGGCTGATGTTGAGCGCTTCTTAGTGAACCGCTTTGCGTCACGGCAGCTTGACTTGAAGATATCGGAACACACGGTTAGCCGGGAGAACTTGCTCAACATGGCAGCGCAGGGATTCGGTGTATTCCCGACCCTGGCGTCGGCCGTTTGTTTGACCAGATCCGATCTCGCCTTCCTTCGTTTGCCTGAAGGATCGGAGACGATTGGAATCCATGCTGTTTGGATGGCCGGTAAACAAAGCCCGTTGGTGCGGCATTTTGTTGATCTAGCCAGATCGAAGCCTGGAAGTTGAAAATTTCTCTCATTTGTCTGTTGAACTGGCCGCAGGGCATTTTGGCCATCTAGCCCGGAGGATTGGCCCCCGTCCGTCGCGCCTTTGAGAAGGCTCGATCGGTGGCGATGAAGCGTTGCAACATCGGGACGATGAGCCGAGTCGGTTCACCAACAGGTTGCCCGCTCTGACGAGAAAGTGCTTCGGCGTAAGCTACCAGATCGCGATGCAGCGACGCAGGCAATTCAAGTGTTACCTTGAGCGGCTTGTCATCGACGATCGGACCAAGCTTCAGCTTCGTCATTAGGAGCCTCCATAGGGTTCAAGTACGAGATCGCGTGTGACGATCACGCGCACGGGGAAGCCCGGACGGATTGTCAGCGTCGGAGCGATATTGAGCTGGCGGCGGATGATCTGCTGGCCGGCATCGTTGATCGCGTCTTGACCGCCGTTGCGGATCGCCTGGATCAGCCGATCGTCGTCATTGGTGGCCAGCTCGGCGCCTACGCTGAGCAGCGTCGAGAGCCCGGCCGCCTTGGCCAGATCCCACCAGTGGTAGTCCACGCCGTCCTGAAGACCGGCATAGCCCTCGGCGTCTGCGCCAGGCTGCCGCTCCAGCACGATGCTGCGGCCGTTGGGGAAGATTAGGCGGTTCCACACTAGGAGGACGCGACTTTGCCCGAACTGGACGTTGTTGTCGTACTGACCGACGACGCGCGTTCCCTGGGGCACGAGCAGGATGCGGCCCGTCGGGCTGTCGTAGATGTTCTCCGTGACCTGGGCCGTGATCTGACCCGGCAGGTCGGACCGGATGCCAGTGATCAGCGCCGCCGATATGACCGCGCCAGCCTGCAAGGTGTTCGGCGACGCCGGCGCCGCGACCCGGTCGGCCGCAACGGTGCGCCGGTCAACCGGCGCGTTGAGGAAGGCCTGCTGCCGTTCCTGCGCCGTGGGCGTCGCCGCCGCCGGCGCGAGGCCCAGGCTCGTGAGGTCGGGCTGCACGAGGGTCGGCGTATTGGTCGCGGCTGGTGCGGCGTTGCGGGCTTCCGACGCCGCAAACAACCGACTGGTGCGCGCAGTCTCGATCTCTTGCAGGCGGCGCTGCTCCTCGGCGCTGATGCCCGGTTGCGGCGGCGCGACGCCAGGCGTGGGCACCGGCTGACCCCGGTTCTGCGCGCTGAGGATCGGCCGGCCGAGATCGCCGGGCAGCGGCGGCCCGAGCTGAGGCACGCCGGTATAGTCGCGCGGCAGGCCCTGAAGGCCGTCCGCCGTCGAGCGGTTGTCGGTGGAATAAAGCTCCTCCGGCGCCCGGCCGCTGTTGCGGGTCTGGAGCGCATAGATCAGCGCGCCGCCGAGGCCGAGGCTCGCCACCAGGCCGAGCCCGGCGAGCACCTTGCGCGACAGCCGCGTGACGCGCGGCGCGTCCGCGCGTAGCCGCATCGGCGCGGCCGCTTCCGGCGCCGATCCCGTCAGCGGCGCGGCCGCGTCCTCTCCCTCGTTCCGGTCATCGCTCACGACGCGGGCCTCCCGTCGGTGCGGGTGATCCGGACGCGCTTCTGGGTGTCGCCGGAGCCGAAGCGCAGCTCGGCGGCCGCGAATAGCCGGTCGACAATCATGTAGTTGTTACGGACCCGGTAGTTGACGAGTTCGGAGGTGGTGCCTTCGGCGCCGACGACGAAGAGCGGCGGCATCTCGCCCTGGCCGATGCCCCTCGGAAACTCGATGAAGACCTGCCGGCCGTCGTCATAGGCGCGCAGCGGACGCCATGCTGCTCGGTCGCCGGTCACCTCGTAGCGGAAGTTGATGCGCGAGAGATCGACGCCGGTCGCAACCGGCTGGGTCGCTTGCGCTTCGGCGTTTTGGCGGCGGAGCGCGATGAGCTGGTCCTGCGGATACTGCCAGGAGACCGAGGCCATATAGGTGCGCTCGGTCGAGCGCAGTTCCATGTGATAGGTGCGCAGATTGGTGTTGATGACGAGATTGGTCATCAGCTCGGCGCGTGTGGGTTTCACCAGGATGTGGACCTGCAGGGTCGCCCCCGAGCCGCTCTGGGTGTCGCCGATAGTCCAGCGCACGGTATCGCCGGCGGCCACCGGGCCGGAGCCGACCAGCTGCTCGCCGGGCTGGAGCGCGATGTCGGTGATCTGCCCGACGGCGGTATAGACCTGGTAAAGCGCGCCCTGCGTGAAGGGATAGACCTGCATGGAGTTGATAAAGCCGTCGCGCACCGGCTGGATGCGGGCGGCGGCATTGGCCTGGTTGACGCGCGCCGTGGGATCGGTCGGCTCGGGCGCTCGCCGCGATTCCTCGACCGGCTTCATCTGACCGGGCAGCGGAAGCGGCCTCGGCAGCTCGACCACCCGGACCGGCGCCGGCGGATCGACCGTCTGCACGGCGGCGGGCGCGTCGTCGTAGCTGATCTCGGGCGGCCTCTGCGTTGTCGCGCAGCCGGCGAGCGCCGTGGCGCAAAACAGTAAAGCCGCCAATGTGTGAGTACGGAAAGCCGGTTCTCCGGCTTTACGGAAAATCGGCATCGTCATTGCCCCAGCTCCCGTGACCATGAAATTGCGTTGACGTAGATTCCCAGCGGATTGGCGCGCAGCCGGTCGGCATTGCGCGGTATCTGGACCACGATGGTGAGGATCGCCGTCCATCGGGTCGTTTCGGCGAGCTGGCCGTTCTCGTAGCGGCGCTCAGTCCATGCGACCCGGAAACTGTCGGGAGACGCGCGGATCACGCTCGAGACGTCGACGGCGATCTGCTGGCGGCCGACCTTGGTGAAGGGATCGTTGGAGCGCGCGTAATCGTTGAGCGCCGCGGCTCCCCGGTCCGTCGTGAAGTCATAGGCGCGCAGCCAGTTCTGGCGGACGATGATCGCGTCCGCCGGGATCGAACGGACCTGCTCGATGAAGCGCGCGAGGTGGAACGCGATCTGGGGGTCAGTCGGCTGATAATCGGGGGTCGCCGGGGCGATCGCCTGCGCCTGGCCGAGCCGGTCCGTCTGCACGACCCACGGCACGACGGTGCCGCGCGTCGACTGCCAGACCAGCGCCGCCGCGAACCCCGCCGACAGGAGAAGCGAGCCGAACGCCATGTAGCGCCAGTTGCGCGCCTGGACCCGGGCTGAGCCGATGCGGTCATCCCAGACCTGGGCGGCGCGCTGATACGGCGTTTCGGGTTCGGGAGCTTTTCCATAGTGGGTCGAGGGTCGTCGAAACATCAGCGGTCACCTTCGGAGAGATTGATGGAGGAGCCGCCGCCGTGGCTGTCGCCGCTGCGCACCGCATGGACCGTGGTCGAGACGGCGTGGCTCATCTGTTGAGAGCGCTTCATGCGGCGGGCCCAGGCCGGCGGTTGATCGCCGCCGCCGGTAGGACCTGGCGCCGCGTCGTTGGCGGCTTCGCCGACAGTGCCCATGGTCGAGGAGCCCCAGGTCGCCTCGAAGGCGGATCGGGCTCCGTCGGCGAAGCTGGAGCGCATGCTGGACGACGCGCGCTCGGCGGCGCGGCGGAGCGGCGATGTGGCGGCGGAACCAGCGGCCTGGGCGACTCCGCCCAGGCCGCCGGCCACGCGCGAGGCGCCCGTCTGCCCTGCGGCGCCCAGGCTGTATGCGGTGGATGCGCCGCCCGCCAGCGCCGCACTGCCGCGGGCTGCGGCGGCTGCGCCGCCCGCCAATGCCGCGCCGCCGGAGGCGACGGCGCCGACTGTGGCGGCTCCCGCTGCTACCATGCCGCCTGAGGCAAGCCCGGTGCCGACTGCGGCGCCTGCGCCAAGCTGGGGGCCGCCGGACACGAGGCCGTTGGCGATGCCAGGACCGAAGATGCCGAGACCGAGCAGGGTCAGCGCCGCGAGCACGATCGCCATCGCTTCGTCGATCGTCGGCGTGCGGCCGCCGAAGCCGGCGGTGAATTCGGAGAAGAGGCTCGATCCGATGCCGATGATGACGCCGAGGACCAGCACCTTGATGCCGGACGAGATCACGTTGCCGAGCACGCGCTCGGCCATGAAGGCGCTCTTGCCGAAGAGACCGAAGGGGATGAGGACGAAGCCTGCGAGCGTCGTCAGCTTGAATTCGATCAGGGTGACGAAAAGCTGGATGGCGAGGATGAAGAAGGCGAGCAGCACCAGCGCCCAGGCGAGCAGCATCACCGCGATCTGGATGAAGTTCTCGAAGAAGCTCCAGTACCCCATGAGATCGGATATGGAATCGAGCAGCGGCCGGCCGGCATCGAGACCCGTCTGGGCGACGCGGCCGGGACGCATCATGTCGGCGACCGTGAAGCCGGTGCCGGACGCCTTCAGCCCGAGCCCGGCGAAGCTCTCGAAGATGATCCGCGCCAGGTTGTTCCAGTTGCCGATCAGGTAGGCGAACACGCCGACGAACAGGGTCTTCTTGACCAGGCGCGCCATGATGTCGTCGTCGGCGCCCCAGCTCCAGAACAACGCGGCGAGCGTCACGTCGATCACGATCAGCGTGGTGGCGATGAAGGCCACTTCGCCGCTGAGCAGGCCGAAGCCGCTGTCGATGTAGCGAGTGAAGACCTCCAGGAAATGGTCGATGACGCCGGTGCCGCCCATGGTCTCAACGCGCCTCGTTCGTATGGGAGTCGATCGCCGGCGCGGTTTCGTCGACCGCGGGGTCGCGCGCGGCCGGAGGGTTCTGCTGCTGGCCCTGCGGACCTGGCGCTTGCGGAGCCGGCTGCGGCTGCAAGGCCTGTGAGGGTTTCAGGAAGCGGTCGCGGTTGTCAGCCCAAGCCTGAAGGCAGGCCGGATCGCGGGTGCCGGCTTCGCCGAGCTGCTGGCAGCGCCGCAGCTCGGTCTTGAGCGGATCGACGCCAGTCTCGGTCGCCGCGGCGACGCTGCGATAGAGTGGCGGTTCATCCTTGCGGGAGAGTTCGATCGCTGTCGCCGTGATCGCGAAGGTCACGAAGCCGATGGCGCCGATACGCGCGAGTAACTTACCATCCATCGCCGCGCCCTCAGTTACCGCTCGACGGGAACATCCGCGCATTGCCCGGCTGATAGCCGGTTCCCGGCGTCAGAAAGCGACGGCGCTGCTCGCGGCCCTGTTCGGCGGCGGCGGACCGCTCGGCTTCGGCCAACGCCTGCGCGCGACCGTTGGCTGAGACGACGGCGGTGAGATCGGCGAGCTGCTGCGCCTGCAGCGCGAGAAGCTGGTTGCCCGCTTGCGTTGCCTGCAAGGCGCCGGTCGCGCCCTGGCTTTGACCGACCAGCGCTGACATCTGGGTGCGGTTAGTGTCGATGTTGCCGACGACGCCAGCCTGGACGCGCATCGCGTCCTGCAGACCGGAGACCGTATTGTTCCAGCGCTCCTTCGCCTGGGCGACGAGCTGTTGATCGGAAGCGCTCATCGAGGCGCTTCCGGTCCCATAGGTGGTCCGGAACGCTTGGTCGATGTTCTGGACGTTGTAGGCGATGCCCTGAGCCTGCTGCAGGAGCTGCTGGGTCCGTTGTACGGACTGCTGAAGCTGCTGAAGCGACGAGTACGGCAGGCTCGCGAGGTTGCGCGCCTGATTGATCAGGGACTGCGCCTGGTTCTGCAGCGAGGTAATCTGGTTGTTGATCTGCTGCAGCGCGCGCGTCGCCGACAGCAGGTTCTGGGCATAGTTGGTGGGATCGTAGACGATCCACTGTGCCGAGGCCGGCGCGATCAGCACCGACGACACGGACAGAGGTGCGGCGAGGATGGCGGCGGCGAGCGCCGCGCGCGGGACACGCAGTTTCATGGCTGGCTCTCCAGATTGGTGAGGCTGGGGATGAGGTCGGCCGCCCAATCGACGCCGCGATGGCGCAGCCATTCCGCGAGGAAGCCCTCACGGCCGTGCTGCGTGACGATGCGGTCGATGACGGCCTGGTCGGTCTTGGCCGACGCTGCGCACAGCGCGAGGGCGACGTCGGCGAGGCCCAGCTCGAACAGCCGGTTGCCGCGGCGGCTCTGGCAGTAATAATCGCGCTTGGGCATGGCCCTGGCGAGGATCTCGATCTGCCTGTCGTTGAGCCCGAAGCGCCGGTAGATCGCGGTGATCTGTGGCTCGATCGCTCGTTCGTTCGGCAGCATGAGGCGCGTCTGGCAGCTCTCGATGATGGCGGGCGCGATCGCCGAGCGGTCGATGTCGGAGAGCGACTGTGTGGCGAAGACGACGCTGGCGTTCTTCTTGCGCAGCGTCTTCAACCATTCGCGGAGCTGGCCGGCGAAGCCTTCGTCGTCGAGAGCAAGCCAGCCTTCATCGACGATGATCAGGGTCGGCTCGCCGTTGAGCCGGTCCTCGATGCGGTGGAAGAGATAGGAGAGCACCGCCGGCGCCGCTGCGGTCCCGATCAAGCCTTCCGTCTCGAAGGCCTGGACGGTCGCGACGCCGAGATGTTCGTTCTCGGCGTCGAGGAGCCGGCCATAGGGGCCGCCGACGCAATAGGGCCGCAGCGCCTGCTTCAGGTCATTCGACTGGAGCAGCACCGACAGTCCGGTCATGGTGCGCTCGGCCGTCGGCGCGCTGGCGAGCGACGATAGCGCCGTCCAGATCAGTTCCTTGATCTCGGGCGTCACTTGGATGCTCTCGCGCATCAGGATCGCGCCGATCCAGTCGGCGGCCCAAGCGCGTTCGGCCGCCTCGTCGATCCGCGACAGCGGCTGAAGCGCGACGCTGTCGGCCGAGCCCTCGGTCAGGCCGCCGCCAAGGTCATGCCAGTCACCGCCCATGGCCAGGGAGGCGGCGCGGATCGAGCCGCCGAAGTCGAAGGCGAAGACCTGCGCTCCGGCATAGCGGCGGAACTGCAGCGCCATCAGAGCCAGCAGCACCGACTTGCCCGCGCCGGTCGGGCCGACCACCAGAGTATGGCCGACGTCGCCGACGTGAATGGAGAACCGGAACGGGGTGGAACCTTCGGTCTTGCCGTACAGCAAGGGGGGTGCACCAAAGTGCTCATCCCGTTCCGGCCCCGCCCACACGGCACTAAGGGGGATCATGTGGGCGAGGTTGAGCGTCGAGATCGGCGGCTGACGCACGTTGGCGTAGACATGGCCCGGCAGCGAACCGAGCCATGCATCGGCCGCGTTGATCGTCTCTGGCATCGCGGTGAAATCGCGGCCCTGGATGACCTTCTCGACGAGACGGAGCTTCTCCGACGCAATCCGGGGATCGTTGTCCCAGACGGCGATCGTGGCGGTGACGTAGGCCTGACCGGCATAATCGGCGCCGAGTTCCTGCAAAGCCAGATCGGCGTCTGCGGCCTTGTTGGCGGCATCGGTGTCGACCAGGGCGCTCGCCTCGTTGGTCATCACCTCCTTGAGGATCGCGGCAATCGACTTGCGCTTGGAGAACCACTGACGGCGGATCTTGGTCAGCAGCTTGGTTGCGTCGGTCTTGTCGAGCAGGATCGCCCGCGTTGACCAGCGATAAGGAAAGGCGAGCCGGTTCAGATCGTCAAGGATGCCGGGCGTCGTCGCGGTCGGGAAACCGACTACGGTCAGGATGCGAAGATGTGCATCACCGAGGCGTGGCTCCAGCCCGCCGGTGAGCGGCTGATCGGCGACCAGCGCGTCGAGGTACATCGGCGTCTCGGGAACCCGCACGCGGTAGCGCTTCGTCGAGACGGTCGAGTGCAGATAGGTCAGCGTCTGGACGTCATCGAGCCAGGCGCACTCGGGCATGAAAGCCTCGACGAGTTGAAGGATGCGGTCGGTGCGGTCGACGAAGCCGCGCAACGCCTCCCACGGATCGACGCCGCGTTCGGCCTTTCCCTCGTAGAGCCAGCTCTCGGCGCGCGCGGCGTCTTCCGCTGGTGGCAGGAAGGTGAAGGTGAGGAAGTAGCTCGACTCGAAATGGACGGCGTCCTCCTCGAAGTCGGCTTTGCGCTCGGCATCCACCATGGCGGAGGCCGCGTCGGGAAACCGGCTTGCCGGATAGGCACCGACGGCGTGCCGTTGCGCCTCGACGAAGATAGCCCAACCGCTGCCGAGACGACGGAAGGCGCTGTTGAGCCGGCCCGCCACGGCGATCAGCTCGGCCTGGACGGCGGAATCGAGATCGGGCCCGCGAAAGCGCGCGCTGCGCTGGAAGGAACCGTCCTTGTTCAGGACGACGCCGGGAGCGACCAGTGCTGCCCAGGGTAGGAAATCGGCGAGCCGGGTCGAGGTGCGGCGATATTCGGCGAGATTTATCATGACGCGCCTCAGACGTTCAGGTGACCGGGGATGCGAAGGTGCCGGCGGCCGACATCGACAAATTGCGGGTCGCGCTTAGCCGCCCAGACCGCGGCGAAATGGCCGATGGCCCAGAGACCGAGGCCAACCAGCCAGAGGCGAAGGCCGAGACCGAGAGCGGCGGCGAGCGTGCCGTTGAGGATCGCGATGGCCCTAGGCGCGCCGCCGAGCAGGATGTGCTCGGTCAAGGCCCGGTGAACCGGGACGGTGTAGCCAGGCACGTCGCCGCCGCTCTCGATCAGGCCGGCCATCAGACGAGCGCTCCGCCACCGAACGAGAAGAACGACAGGAAGAAGCTCGACGCGGCGAAGGCGATCGACAGGCCGAAGACGATCTGGATCAGGCGGCGGAATCCGCCCGAAGTGTCGCCGAAGGCGAGCGTCAGGCCGGTGACGATGATGATGATCACCGCGATGATCTTGGCGACAGGCCCCTCGATGGATTCGAGGATCGATTGCAGCGGCGCTTCCCACGGCATCGAGGAGCCGGAAGCGTGTGCGGCCGGAGCCAGCATGATGCTGGCGAAGAGGACGGATGCGGCTGTCGCCACATGGTGACGGAAATGCAGGGCACGACGAATCATACAGATTCTCCTTCGGGGGACTGGGTTGCGGGGCGGACGCGGTAGTCGCCGTCGGGGCCGAGCTCCTCGACGCGACCAAGCTCGGCCAGGCGTCGGGTTGATCCGCGGCCCGAGAGGACCGCGACGACGTCGACCGTCTCGGCGATCAGCGCGCGCGGGACGGTGATGACGGCTTCCTGGATGAGCTGATCGAGGCGTCGCAGCGCGCCGAGAGCGCTGCCGGCGTGGATCGTGCCGATCCCGCCGGGATGGCCGGTGCCCCAGGCCTTGAGGAGGTCGAGCGCTTCGGCGCCGCGCACCTCGCCGATTGGAATGCGATCGGGCCGAAGGCGCAACGAGGAGCGGACAAGGTCGGAGAGCGTGGCGACGCCGTCCTTGGTCCGCATGGCGACTAGGTTCGGCGCGGCGCATTGCAGCTCGCGAGTGTCCTCGATGAGGACGACGCGGTCGGAGGTTTTCGCCACCTCGGCGAGCAGCGCGTTGGTGAGCGTGGTCTTGCCGGTTGAGGTGCCGCCGGCGACGAGGATGTTTCGGCGATCGGCGACTGCCTGACGCAGGAAGTCGGCCTGCTCGGCCGTCATGATGCCGGCGGCGACGTAGTCCTGCAGCGTGAAGACGGCGACCGCGGGCTTGCGGATCGCGAAGGCCGGCGCCGCCACCACGGGAGGCAGCAGGCCCTCGAACCGCTCTCCCGTTTCCGGCAGTTCGGCGGAGACGCGCGGGTTGCCGGAATGGACCTCAGCGCCGACATGGTGCGCGACCAGGCGCACGATGCGCTCGCCGTCGGCGGCTGAGAGACGCTCGCCCGTGTCGGACAAACCTTCCGAAAGCCGGTCGATCCAGAGACGACCGTCGGGGTTGAGCATCACCTCGACGACGCTGGTGTCTCCGAGGAAACCGGCGATGGCGGGGCCGAGTGCGGTCCGCAGCATGCGGGCTCCGCGAAGTATCGCCTCAGATTTTTCGGAAGAAGAAGCCACGCCGTCCCCGTTCTCTTGCAAAACCGCGTCAGGCGGTTCCTGGATCGGGGATAAGTAGAAGAGGCAGAATTCAGGGCGTTTCAACCACCTTAATGTGGCGGTCGTACTGTGGCGTACAAAGACAGGCAAACGGCGATACACGCATCGTCGTCAGTGATTCCGGCACGAATCTTTCTCAACAAGAAAGCGGGAATATGGACGCGGCCGGGCCGTCCTTCATCTCCTGACAGCGCCGTCCTCTATCAGGTGGATAAAATCGCTTCTAGCGCGAAGGCAATAGTGATCAGAGAGCGCGCTCGCCAGCCAGATGCCGAAGTCCGTCGGGATCGCTGCCAAAGACATTACGCCTTGGCATATCTCGCCCGGGCAGCCTTGATGCTGACGTGGCTAGATTCGGCCCAACGAACGAGAGCCGCCAACGGCTCGAACAATGTCTCTCCGAGCGCTGTTAGCCGATAGTCCACGCTGGGCGGTTTCGTTGCGTAGACCTGCCGTGCGATCAACCCGTCCCGCTCAAGGCGGCGCAGCGTTTGTGCCAGCATTCGTTTTGAAATGTCTGGAACTGCGCGCTGCAACTCACTGAAACGTAGGGGAGCTCTGGCAAGAGCGATCAGTACCAGCATCGTCCATTTGTCCCCCACGTGGTCGAGGACGTCGCGGACAGGGCACTGTGCAGCAGCCAGTCCTTCCGTCTGCCATTCCGCGAACGCTTGGGCAAGTTCAGCGGCCGCACTCAATCGGGTTACCTTGGCATCACCTTGTTTCAAAAAACTGCCTCCTTCACGCTTGCCGTAGTCTCATCTAGTTACCTTGTAACCGAAATAGCCGTAAAGGAACGACAATGGCGACAGATTCTTTTTCGAAAGTATTCGTGACGGGGGCCTCCGGACAACTGGGCAGGCTCGTCATCGAGGCGCTGCTAACCCGGGTGCCGTCCCATACTATCATCGCCGGCATGCGTTCTCCCGAAACTGCGATAGGCGACGAATTTCGCGCTCGCGGCGTTGAGGTGCGCCACGCGGACTACACCAAGTCTGAAACCCTGCTCGCAGCATTCGAGGGGGTCGATCGTCTGCTATTGATCTCTTCGAGCGACAGCGGCGACAGGGTTGAGGAACATCGCAACGTCATCGATGCGGCCGTGAAGGCTGGGGTCGGCATGATCGCCTATACCAGCCTCCTTCGTGCCGACACGTCGCCGCTGCCGATCGCGGTGGATCATCGGGAAACAGAGGCGGCGTTGAAGACAGCTCCTCTGCCTTATGTGCTGCTGCGCAATAACTGGTACACGGAGAACTATGCGGCCTCGATCGGGCCTGCGCTGGAACACGGTGTTTTTCTCGGAAGCGCGGGAAACGGGCGGATCGCATCTGCCGCGAGAGCGGATTATGCCGAGGCCGCAGCAGTCGTCCTGACCACCGATCAGCCGGCGAGGCAAATCTACGAGCTAGCTGGCGACGAAAGCTACACGCTCACCGAATTTGCGGAAGCAATTGCCAGTGAGAGCGGTCGCAACGTCGTGTATCAGGACCTTCCGGAAGACGCCTACATGGCCATGCTCCTCAAAATAGGGCTACCCGATGACCTGGCTGGCCTTCTATCGAGCTCCGATGCTGGAGCGGCACAAGGCGCGATGAATGATGGGGGCCACGAGTTGAGCAGGCTCATCGGGAGACCGACAACGCCGTATCGAGCGGTGATTGCGCGGGTCCTGGCTGCACAATAAGCGCGCCGCGACCAGCGGGCAGTTTGCATGACGTCACGGCGTCCCATCCGATGGTACTTTGTGGCCGCCATCCGATGGGATGTCCTCCGAAATCTCCTGCCGCAGCTTGGGGCCTTTGGCGAGCCGCCGGCCGAGTGCGGCGACGAAGGCGTCGTAGCGCTCGCCGGCCTGGGCTCTCGCCGCGGCCTGCGCCGGCTCGGGCAACGGCGGATTGGTGGTCAGCCAGAAGCGCACGAAGACTGCGAGCATCTCGACCGAGATGCCAATGTCGCGCTCCATGCGCGTCATGCGCCGGTCGAGCTGGTCGAGGCGTTTGGTGGTCGCGGCCTCCTGGCGCTCGGCGGCGTCCGGCGACAGGAAGGATGCGATCGCGGCCTCGGCGATGAGCGAGCGAGACTGATCGCGCCGCGACGCATGGGCGGCGAGCGCCTTCATCACCTCGGGTTCGAGATATACCGACAGGCGCTGTTTCTTCAAGGGATTGGCCATGAGCGCCTCACAGATCCATGCCGTCGTTCGGATCGAGCGAAACTTGGCGGGCCACGCCCTGCATGATCTGGTTCGCGCGGCTGATCCGGGCCGTGTCGTCATCGGCCTCGTCGTCGAAGCCGCCGTCGAACTCGTTCTCGATCGGTGCCTTCTTCTCGACCGGCGCGGCGCGTTCCAGCTCGGGCTGGTGACGCCGTTCCGATCCGGTCGGATCTTCGTCTCCGGCGTCCTCGACGATGGCCGCGCCGGCGGACACCACGCTCGCCGGCCGGGCCGGAAGCGGTAGCCGGCTCCAGTCGTCCGCGCCAGGCTGCGTCGGCCTGGTGAGTACCGGCGGCGCTACAATCCGATCTTTGAATCGGCGATCCTCGTAGTAGCGGGCCTTCTTTCCGCGGATCGGCGGCGTGCCTGCCACCATAACGATCTCGTCGGCGGGCGGGAGTTGCATGATCTCGCCCGGCGTGAGCAGCGGCCTCGCGGTTTCCGAGCGCGACACCATCAGGTGGCCGAGCCAGGGCGAGAGACGATGGCCGGCATAGTTGCGCATCGCGCGCATCTCGGTCGCGGTCCCGAGCGCATCAGATACCCGCTTGGCCGTCCGCTCGTCGTTGGTCGCGAAGCTGACGCGGACGTGGCAGTTGTCGAGGATTGAGTTGTTCGGCCCATAGGCCTTCTCGATCTGGTTCAGCGACTGCGCGATGAGGAAAGCCTTCAGGCCGTAGCCTGCCATGAAGGCGAGTGCGGACTCGAAGAAGTCGAGGCGGCCGAGCGCCGGGAACTCGTCGAGCATCAGCAGAAGCCGATGCCGGTTGCCCTTCGCCTTTAGATCCTCGGTCAGTCGTCGGCCGATCTGGTTGAGGATAAGCCGGATGAGCGGCTTGGTCCGGGCGATGTCCGACGGGGGCACGACAAGGTAGAGGCTAGTCGGTTGCCGGGCGCCGACGATGTCGGCGATGCGCCAGTCGCAGCGGCGCGTCACCTCGGCGACGACGGGGTCGCGATAGAGGCCGAGGAACGACATGGCGGTCGAGAGCACGCCGGAGCGCTCGTTGTCGGATTTGTTGAGCAGCTCGCGCGCGGCCGACGCGATTACCGGGTGCGGTCCGCTCTTCCCGAGATGGGCGGTCTTCATCATCGCCGCCAAGGTGGTTTCGATCGGCCGCTTCGGATCGGAGAGGAAGGCTGCGACGCCAGCGAGCGTTTTATCCTCCTCGGCGTAGAGGACATGGAGGATCGCGCCGACCAGGAGCGCGTGGCTGGTTTTCTCCCAGTGGTTTCGCTTTTCGAGGCTGCCTTCCGGGTCGACAAGGATGTCGGCGATGTTCTGCACGTCGCGGACCTCCCACTCGCCGCGGCGCACCTCGAGAAGCGGATTGTAGGCGGCCGACTTCGCGTTGGTCGGATCGAAGAGCAGCACCCGGCCGTGGCGGGCGCGGAAGCCGGCGGTCAGTGTCCAGTTCTCGCCCTTGATGTCATGGACGATCGCCGAGCCCGGCCAGGTCAGCAGCGACGGTACGACTAGGCCGACGCCTTTGCCGGAGCGGGTCGGCGCGAAGCACAGCACATGCTCGGGGCCATCGTGGCGGAGATAGGCTTGGTCGAACTTGCCGAGCACGACGCCGTCCTCGCCGAGCAGGCCGGCGCCGCGCACCTCGTCATGACGAGCCCAGCGCGCAGAGCCGAAGGTCTCGGCGTTTTTCGCCTCCCGTGCCCGCCATACCGACATGCCGATAGCGACGGCGATCGATATGAAGCCGCCGGACGCCGCGATATAGGCGCCCTCCACGAAAATCGGCGGTGCATAGGCGTCATAAAAGTACCACCAGGGAAAGAAGGACCACGGATAGTAGATCGGCCAGTGGCCGATCATGAACCATGGGGGACCGAGCTGGGTTTGAAAGCCGAGCTTGTAGGCCGTCCATTGCGTGGCGGCCCATGTCGTCAGAAGGACGATGGCGAAGACGGTGAGGATTTGTCCCCAAAGGATCTTGGTGGCGGACATGGCGGGGTCCTTTCGTTTGGGATGATGATCACAGGCCGAGCCCCCGCTGGCGGCTGAAGCTCCAGTCGATGCCGCCATCGCCGCGCGCGACGCCAGAGACGTGCTTGCCAAGCTGTTTTTCGAGGGATGGGGTCCAGGGCACGAGGCTGAAGCCGAGCCCGTCGTCCAACATGGCGAACCGTCCGGTCGCGAGTGTCAGGCGCCGCTGGTAGGTGCCGGTGACGTATTCGCCGGAAGCAGGCTTAACCTGGGAGCGTCCGGTCTCGGCCGCGATCCGCTCGGCGACGGCATCCAGTTCGCGACGCCGCAGCGTGTCGACCAGGCCGGGCTGGAAGCTGACGCCGCGCTGCTGACGTTCGGCGAGACCCTGGCCGACGAGGTGCTCAGCGCGCCGGTCCAAGGCCTCGCGTACCTCGGAACCGAAGCCGCCGCCAAGCGCGACTGGCTCGCGGGCGATGTTCTGCCGGTCGAGCCAGGTGGCGCCGGTCGCTGTCACCTGGCGTTCGATGTCGAGATCGGAGCGCACCGCAATCGCGACGCGGCGCTGACCACGGGCGTCATCAAACTTCCGAAGCTCGACTATCGAGCCCGGTGCACTGTCGCCAGCCGCGTCGAGGTCGGGCAGCTTGATGTGGTGGGTGCGACCGTCGACCCCGTCGACGACGGCGAACGCCGTACCTTTCAGCTCGTCATCGAGGCCGCGGGCGACCAAGCGCCCGATGACCGGATCGTTGAGGTTCTCCGAGGCCAGCACATAGCTCGACGCGCCGCGCTCGATGCCGCGTTCGGTCAGGCCATGATGGATACGCTTGATGATGTCGCCGCGTTCGCCGAGTTCGCGCAGCGTCGCCTCCGCCTTGTCCGATACCGTCCACTGGCCAGGACTGATCTCGTCGGCCAGCCCGAGCCCTTCGAGCTTGCGCAGCCGCCCGACCTTCAAGGCATGGAATTCGTTGGGCTGGCGATCGGCATGCGGCGCGAGATCGACGACGCCGGTGTGATAGGCGTCGCGGGCGAGCTGGCGATCGAGGTTGGTCCAGCGATCGGCGTCGATCTGGCGCTCTAGCGTCTGCCGGATCTCCTGATCGGTGCGCGGCCCCAGCTCCTGGGTGATCAGGTCGCGCGCCCGATCGCGCATGCCCTCCTTTATATAATCGCGCGAGATGACCAGGTTCTCGCCGTCATCGCGCACGCCGCGCACGATCAGATGTACATGCGGATGCTCGGTGTTCCAGTGATCAACCGCGACCCATTCGAGTCGCGTACCAAGATCCTTCTCCATCTGGTCGACCAGCTCGCGGGTGAAGCCCTTGAGGTCGGACATTTCCAGCGCGTCGTCCGGCGAGACGATGAAACGGAAATGGTGGCGGTCGTCCTGGGACCGCTCCGCGAAATCCTTGGCGTCGACATCGTCTCCGCCCGGTCCGAACAGACGGGCCTTTTCCCCGTCGCGGGTGACGCCGTCACGGCGCAGATAGTCGAGATGCGTCGAGAGCGGCGCTGACCGCCCGCCATGACGCACGACGCGCGCCTTGATCACCGCGCCGCGCGAACGCGCGGTGATGAGGCGGTTCGCCTGGATCGAGGCGCGCTGGCCGCGCCCGAACCGGGACCGCGCGCCCGACCCGATCTTCCCTTGCCGGGAGACGCTGCCGCCAGCGCGCTGTGCGGCCGCCAGCGCCTGGGCGATGAAGGGCCGCGCCCGCTGCGTGTTGGTCGAGCGAATGCGGCCTGGCCGGATGCGGAAGTCGCGCTCGTCGGTCATGACAAAGCCCCCGCACATCGCGCCAACGCGATGAAATCTTTGAGAAATCCGCTGAGGCGTAGGCTGTGCCGATCAGGCGCACCTCGCGAAATCGCGCCATAACCCCTTGAAAAAGCACAACCGAACCAAGGCGCACATCGCGCCCCTTTATCCTGCCATCGTGCGGTTGTGCTTGCGGTTCTCCCTCCCAACGCCCTCCAATCTGCGCTGGGGTTCGCCATGCTGCGATGGACGGGTGAGACGGTCATCGCGGGCCTGCAGGCTCCCGGCGGGAGACGAACAGGCCGCCGGTCGGGTTCGCATCGGCCGCCGCATCGCGCGGTGGAGCCGCAGTGTCACCGTCACGTGGCTGCGCATCTGGCTGCGCCGGACCTGCGCCCGGGCTGCGTTCGGCAGCGCCGATGAAGAGCGGCGCTCGCGTCCAGTCCAGCGGGTCGGCGGCAGCAACGGCGACGACGGCCGGAGTCGCTTCGCCGCCGACAAGGGGCGCGAGCTGGGCGACATAGGCGCGCGTCTCGGCCGGCAACGGGCGGCCGTTCGCGAGGTATTCGTCGTACCGCCCAGGCCCCGCATTGTAGGCCGAGAGAAAGCCCGGCGCGCCGTAGCGGTCGTAGAGGTCGCGCATGTACGCCGTGCCGGCGATGATGTTGTCGCGGGGATCGAACGGGTCGCTGCCGAGCCGATAGCGCGCGCGCAGATAGGCCCAGGTATTGGGCATGAGCTGCATCAGGCCCATCGCGCCCTTGGGCGAGACGGCGCGTATATCGTTGGCGCTCTCGACGCGCATGAGGGCGCGAATCCAGGCGACCGGAATGCCGAAGCGCTGCGAGGCCTCCGCCACGAAGACGGCGAATGGCGCGCTCGCCTCGACCGGAACCGGCGGCACGGTCTGAGCCTGTACCGGCGACATCGGCACGGCGACAAGCGGAAGGCCGGAAAGGAGAAGGAGGAGCAGCCGGTGGGCGGCACGGGACTTCCGCGTGTCGCCCCGACGATGCTGCGATCGATGCGAGGCCCGCACCGATCAATCCTCCTTGCGCGGCTTGGCGGGCCGCGACCAGTGCAGGCCCCAGGCAGAATTGTCGTCGCCCGATCGGAAGAGATTGGCGCGCAGCGGACGCGGGAACAGCGGGCTGTCGATCTGCACGGATACGTAGTCGCCGGCACGCTCGCCGACATGCTTCCAGCCGGCGCCGATCTCGATGCCGTCGTCGCCGCCGAGCAGGACACGGTAGTCCGGCGCGTTCTCGGCCTCCGACGGCTCGGCCGGAACGACGGCGAGTTCGGCGTCGATGCCGAGTGCGGTGAGCCGGCCGGAATAGCCGGACTTGGTGCGGGTGAATTGGCCGATCTGGGTCATGGTCGTCTCCTTCGGTTGCGAGGTGGAAGCGGCAGTTCAGCGGGTCGGCGCGCGCCAGACGTAGCGGCCGTCGCCGCGCTCATCGGTCCAGAGCGGTGTCGCCCGGCCGATCACGGCGCTGGTCGGCAGCGGCCCGAAATAGCGGCCGTCGAGGCTGTCGCGGACCGACCAGTTCATCAGGAAAAGCTCGCCCTCGGCGATGCGGCGGCAGCCCTGCCATACGGGCAGAGAGCGTCCGAGATGATCGCGGTCGAGCGCATCGCCCATCGGCGCGCCGTCGACGGTGATGGCGTGATCGCGGCGGCAGACTTGTTGGCCGGGAATGCCGGCGACCCGCTTCATCAGAGGCACGCCGCGGCCGATATAGCCGCGCTCGACCATGAACGCGGCGAGCGGTTCAGGTGCGCGCACGGCGACCAGGTCGGTGACCTCGAACTGCGCGGCCGGCGCGATGCTGTAAAACCCGATCGGCGTGCTCGCTGAGGCATTCCAGATGAGCTTTGTCGGGAAATGCACGAACGCGGCAATCACCATTCCCAGGGTCACGAAATAGGTGACCATGACGTAACCGAAGCGACTCATGATCCGACCCTCCGACGCAGGAGGAAGGCCTTGTGGTGTTCGGTCGTGTAGGATCGAGGCTGCTCGCCTGCCGTCATCCGATTGTGGACGTGTCGCCAATGGTCGGGCGAGACGTCGCACGGATCGATGCCGATCGCCTCGATCGCATCGATCATCTGCAGCACGCGCTCGACCTTCGGCCAGCCTTCGACCTTCAGCAGGATGTCGCAGCCAGGCCGCACGAAGGGCACGGTCTGTTGCGGCTCGGCGGCGCGGACGGTGCGCAGCACATCGAGATGCGAGGCGATGGTCCCGTAGTCGTTGGCCGCCCAGCGCACGAAGCCGAAGACGCTGTCCGGCGCGAAGCGCAGCACGCGACGACGGCGGTCGAGGATCTGTTCGCCGACCTCGCGGCCGAACTTGATCCAGTTCTCGATGCGCTTCTCGATCCAGGTGAGTTCGACTTCGGTCAGGTCGTGGGGCGGCGGCGCGGCCGGTCTCGGCTCGCCGCGCGCATGGATGGTGGCGCCGCCGGTCATGTCGCGTCTCCAGTGCTTTCAGGGAATTCGCGCGCGAGCAGTTCGCGCAGCATGTCGGCCACGGTGGCGCCGCGCTGAAAGGCGGCGATCTTGATCCGGGCGCGCTGGTCCGGCGTGACGTCGATCGTCAGCCGAGCGCTGTAGATTGGGGCATCGGGCGCACGGGGCGCAGGCGTGTCGGCGGCCCTGATCCAGGTTTCTGCGTCGCCCGGTCGGGTGGCGAAGCCGCGCTTCGGAGGCGTCGCGCTCATGGCGCGATCCTCCCGATCTCGGTGACGAGAGCGGCGATCTCGCGGGCGGCGACGCTTTCGCTGTCGAGTTCGCCGACCAACCGGCCGGTCTGCGCGGTATCGGCGAAGACGACACGCTGGCCGATCCTGGCCGCCAGCAGCGGCGGATCGTGGTCGGCGAGCGTCTCGGCGGTCTCGCGGGCAATGACGGTGCGCGCGGCGCAGCGATTGAGGACGAAGCGCGCCACGAGCTGGGGCCGATAGATGCGGGCTTCGCCGAGCAGCGACAGCATCTCGGCCGAGGCCCAGCCATCGAAGGGCGATGGCTGCACCGGGATCAGCACCAGATCGGCGGCAAGCAGCGCCGAGCGCATCAGCCCGGCGACACGTGGCGGCCCGTCGATGACGACGTGGTCGACGTCGCGGGCGATCTCCGGCGCCTCGCGATGCAATGTGTCGCGCGCCAGGCCGACGACGCCGAAGAGCCGTGGCAGACTCTCGCGCGCTCTCTGCTGCGACCAGTCGAGCGCCGACCCCTGCGGGTCCGCGTCGATCAGGGTGACGCGATTGCCCCGCCGAGCCCATTCACCGGCGAGATGAAGCGCGATCGTCGTCTTGCCGACGCCGCCCTTCTGGTTGAGCAGCGCGACGATCATGACGGTCTCCCGGCGATCGGGGACTCGTCCACCGAGGCGGAAATCGCGGTCTGCGTTAGAAGAATTACGTAGTAATTCTGGTTAGAGAAGTTACGGAGCTCGCAAGTTGCTGATTTGGCGAGTGGATTCGGCGATTCCGGTCCCTGATAGCACGAGGATCGGGTCCTCGATGGCACGATGGGTGCGGTCCCTGATAGCACGAGATGATTCACAGCTTATCCCCAGGGCGCGTGATCGAGCGGCGGCGCTGGCGGGGTATGCCGAGCGCGTGCGGGGCGATGGGTTTGAAGGAGAGGATTTCGGGGCCACCGAGGCACTGCTCGATGGTCAGGCGATACCCCGGCAGCGGCTGCCGGCGGACGATATCGCGCAGGTCATAGGCAAAGTGCTTGAGCGGCGAGAGCGAGCCCGATTTGGCGTGGAGATGCGGGAAATCGAAGCTCCAGCCGAACTCCTGTTTGCCGCCGTGCTTGCGCACCAAGCGGTAAAGCCAGCGCTCAAGGCCGCCTGTCAGGCCGAAGTAATTGCGGTCGATCGTCAGGACGAGCGCGTCGTCGAGGACGGCCCCATAGAACCAATCGGGCACGATCAGCTCGAGGCCGAGTGGCCGGCCGCGTGCATCGGCGCGTTCTTTCCATTCGTTGATCCAGGAGAAGCGGTGCAGCCGCCGCTCGGTCGGCTGGCGGATCGATGTCGCCACCGTCGTGGACTGGAGACGGTCGAGCGCGGCCTTTAATCGGTCGTAGTCGCGCAAGGACACGCCGCGGCCAATGAACTGTAGAATTTCGTAGGGCGTCGTCGCCATCAGGCGCGAAGGCCGCAGGCCATGATCGCGCGCTTCGACGATTTGGGAGGCGGCCCAGATCAGCACGTCGGCGTCCCAGATGGTGGCCATCCCGTGCTCGGGGACGGCTTCGACGCGGATGACGATGGAGCCGGTTCTAAAGTCGATCGGGGCCAGACGCTTCGACTTGCCGAGTGCGAAGAACGGATACGCCATGAGATCTTGAGCGTCGCGCGGTGCGAGATCGCCCGGCAGCGCCCGGAAGAGGTCGAGCTGCTCGCGCTCGCTGTGGTGATGGCGCGCCGACATCGTGAGGAACTCAGCGCGGGAAGCGGCCAGCAGCGGCAGGGGAGGCCGTCTGTCGCTTTGCCGGAAGAACTGTCCCGCCGCGCGGATCGGAGGTCGAGGTGACGAGACCGCGATCTGCCCATGCCTGGAGGTCGTCGACCGAATAGACGACGCGGCCGCCGAGCTTCCGATAGGTCGGTCCCGTGCCGTAGGTGCGATGTTTTTCGAGCGTGCGTTCGGAGAGACCGAGGAAGCGGGCCGCCTCCTGCGTTCTCAGGTATCGTAGCGGTAGATTGGCGGCTTTTTCGGCCATGATCGGACCTCCGTGGTCTCGCGGGAGGCCGCTGCGAACGAGCGGCGGGTTGCGAGCACGGTGGCGCGAAGACGGCGCCTCGGACGATGTCGAAGTAAGGAAGCTAAATTCGACACCCTGGCGGGCGTCAGCGTTCGCGTCGGGGACGGCGCAGCAGCGCCCGGTATCCGCCGCGAACGAGCTTCATGCCGTCGCGGGCGAGACGAATGGTGGTTTCACGGATGGCGCTGCCAACCCACGACGCCGCGTCGTTCTCATGTTGGGGGAAAAGAAACTGGGCGATGGCCCGGTAGGTGGCGCCGGTCTCGCGGGCATCGACTGCGCGGAGCATCTGTCGCGCCCGTTGAAGCCGCTGGGGCGTGATTCGCGGGTCCGCCGGCACCGCTCGGCCTGTCGCGGCCGACCAGAACCTGGCCAACGCCGTCAGGCGGTCCGGTGTCATCTCGTCGAGCGGGATCACCGCGGCGAGCGTGTCGCCTGACATCGAACCGGAAAGGCTGACATCGAAACGCTCGCCGTGAAGGTTCAGCCGGAGAAGCGCTGCTTCGCGGTCTCGGACAGCGTGAGCCCGGAGATCGTCAACGGTGAGATGAGAACCTTCGGACAGGGCGGGACCGCTTTGGAGGATGATCGCCGCCGGATCGGTTTGCGGGGTCCAGAAGATCGGCTGCGCGAGCCCCGTGATGCGTGGGTCTGCTGCGAAAACATAACCCCCATTGCTGAGCAAACG
The DNA here is from genome assembly GCF_057073705.1 of Labrys sp. E2SS-1L. Lineage (NCBI taxonomy): Bacteria > Pseudomonadati > Pseudomonadota > Alphaproteobacteria > Hyphomicrobiales > Xanthobacteraceae > Labrys > Labrys sp. E2SS-1L. The sequence goes on from NZ_CP172712.1 coordinate 3,553,774, forward strand.
CCGTCGCTGTTTCGTCGGTCAATCGCCCGGAGGACAATAATCCCTGAAAGGACCTCTTGTAATCCGGGTTTCGCCGTAGGAATTCCCAGGCAAGTTCGCTTGTCGTGAGCTGATCGATATAGTCATAGGCGGTCTCAGACCGCCAACTTTCTTCCTCGGACATCCTCCGCCGCCTCCGCGCAAATGTTACGCAACGCGAGTTGTGAAGCGATGACGATTCCAAGTTGAGTCATTGCTGGGAAGAACGAAGTCGGAGCAACGTGATGCAAGTTCTGCATCACCTCAATGGAGGCGGGGCCCAAGGAGCTCGCTGTAGCCGCTTTGGGTCATCCATCTGGCGCGGGAGAGGTGGGCGGTGTGGACGCGCGCGGCGCGCTCTGGATCGGTTTTGGCACAGATTCCGAAGAGGCTTTCGACAACCTCTTTCCAGTCTGCTCCGTCAGCGTCAGCATCGAGAAGGCGCAGGTAAAGCTTCAGATGCGCCTGGTCATAGGTGGTGAGCGCTGGGCCGTCAGGCGGCTGGTCCAGAAAGTCTTCTTTGGTCACGGTATCCCCCGTCCGTAGATGTATCCATTTTGAAGGGGATTGTTAACGCTGTTTTGAGAACAGAGGCCATCGCCAGACCGCGTACACGGCGGCGGAGCGGGGCGATTGCCCGCCGACGCGTCAATCGTTTCTCTTCCTGTTGACAAGCATCACTCCCACACCCTGGTCGGAGTTCAGGAAGACGATCCCGCCACCCTCGAATGCGCGCCGGACTTGATCGCGCGTGCTCTCATAGACCTCGAGGTCGCTTTCGGACTCGAGGCGCTTCAGCGCGGTCAAAGATACCCGGGCCCGGTCAGCGAGCGTCTCCTGTGTCCAACCCAGCAACGCGCGTGCGGCCCGCGATTGTCGGGCGGTGATCATGCATGATCACCTCCCACTTGGACCTACGCGCACGCCAGAACTACGACTATAATAGTCGTTCCAGGGCGCCATGGCCAGCTTTAAGAGCCTCGGCGGTCGTGACTTGCATCCATGCGGCGCGAACTGATTCGGTCGCCCTGGACGTCGAACGCCCCGGCCTTTCGGCCGGGGCATTGCGCGGGGCCTCAGTCGCCGCGCCGCCCGTTGGGACGGGACCAGATCAGCGAGAAGGTGTCGCCGTCCTCGTCGTCGAAGAGGTTGGCGTAGATCGGGGCGTTGAAGCTCGGATCGTCGAGCTTGAGGCCCAGATAGTCGCGACCTTCGCCCGAGCGCTTTGTCCAGGCGGCGCCGATCTCAGCGCGGCCGACCAGGACCCGGTGGCTGGGGGTGTTCTCGCCGGTGGCGCGCTGGTCGGGGACGATACGCACGTTCTTGGCCTGGACGCTGAGGGTGACGATTTCGCCAGTGAAATCGTTCGAGCCGGTCTTCTTGAAGGTGCCGATGGTCGCCATTGTAAGTCTCCGTTTTCCGTTTCCGAGCCCGCACCATTGCGGCCTCGATGGCGATCGGCAGGCCGGAGGCGATCGACGGCGCACCCCGAAGGGGCCTGACAGCTAAGGAGGACTTTCTTGTTTCGCGAGGAATGACGGCGCAGCCGGCAGGGGAAGAAAGTTTGACGCGGCTGTTGCGTCATAGGCGATCGAGGCACAGCCGGCCTTCGGCCAGATCAGGCCATTGAAGAGGCCGTTTGGAGCGGTCGAGGTACGGTCAGATAGCGGAGAAGATGGCGGCCGTCCCGCATCGGCAAACCGGCGTTACCATATGCTCACCGGCTTCGTTTCCTTTCGGCAGGCCGGCGCTGTACCATCCTGGCCTTCCGCCGCCGCCAAAGAGATCGCCGCCCCGAATGTCCGGTGCCCGTCAAGACATGGCTCTGCCCCCAAAGCGCCCCAGCGAGGACCGCTTCTTGGGGCCCAGCATTGATCCGCGCCGCACACGCCCATCGCTCCGACATGAGACGACGGGGGCGACCACGCCCACTGCTGCCTGATCCGCCTGACGGCGATGACGACGATCAGGCCCGCGCAAGATCCCGGCTGGACGGGGCCGGTGCCGCCGCCATCCCCGCGACCCGCACGAAGGCGGTGATGCCGACCGCAACCGCGCCGACGACGGAGAACGTGATCTGCCACGCGTCGGAGGGCATGAGGTGCTTCACAATGCCATGGGTCGCATGAAAGCCGGCGATCGCCGCCGGCGCGACGAAGGCTGTGGCCACAATCAGCCTCAGCCACATGGAGCGAACAAAGGTGATGAGCAGATGGCCGGCGGCGAGCGTGATCGCCGCCGCGACGGTGCCGACGAGGATGGCGCCGGGAATGCCGGCGCCCGTGCCGTGCGCCCAGGCGCCCGCGGCCACGCCGACAAACGCAGGCAGCGCGAAGATGGCCAGCGTGAACAGCAGCCAGCAAAGCAGGCCGATGGCTGCGACGGATGCAAGTATTGCGATGATGATCATGGTGGTGGCCTCCGTAAGGACAAGGTCTGACGGTTGCGCCCTCCACCACCACCACGGCGCGGCTGAAGTATAGCGTAAGGGCGTGCGCGCCGGGTGCTGAAATCGTCGTCGATTTCCGCACCTGCGACTAGGTCGCCCGGTCAGGGGGCGAAAGGATCGATCTCATGGACGATGGCCGCGATGTCGCCGTCATATTCGCTGGCGGGCGTGACCGACAGCGTGCCATCGCCGGCCTGGAAGATGATGATGGCCGCCATCAGCGTGGTGGCGAGGCTGAAGGCGAAGGCGTGGGCGTCGTTGAGGGACATCGATCCGGCTCCTGGTTCGAGCGGAGGACCATCCCCCGCTGACAGGCGCCCGATGTGTCGGACTGAGCGCTGCAATCACCGCGCAGGCGAAGCCGCAGCGGCGGCATGCTCGCATAGCCGACCCTTCACGGGTTGATGGCGTCAAGCGATCAGTCTGACCAAGGATCAGCGCAGATAAGCGGGGGTGGTGCTCTGCGACGAGAGCCGTTCGTGTTCCCGGTCAGCCAAGATAAGCTGATCGGAACCCAGGTGGAGCGTTGGCGATGAAATCCCGATAGGCGTAGTTGATGAGGTCGCGGACCAACTCGAGCAGCCCGCCGACCGGTAGCCCATCGAAGGGATCTCCATGGGCCATGCCATTGCGGCGCTGGCTTAGGCTGGGCTCGGATGCGCCGGTGACGAAGCCGATCGCGGTGCCGCCGGTGCGGACGATCATCGGGATGTGTGCGTCGTCGAGGCCGTCGACATTGGCCATATGCTTCAACAGCGCGGCGAAGGATCGCTTCTTTTTCGGAATCTGGTCGCCATATCGGTCCATGACCGTCAGCTCCAGGGCAATGAGCGCGGCGAGCTCGCCAGCCTTCAGCACGTCGAGATCGATCCAACCGAGAAGATAGAGCGCCTGCGCACGCCTGAACTTGAACTGGACGATGTCGGGTATGCGCTCGTCGATGCCGAGGCCGACGATGAACCGTCGCCATTCGTCGGGCTCGTTGAACTGGATCATTCCGCCGGGGAGTCCGGGCGATGGCCATGCGATGATCAGCGGCGCATCGCGTGCGGCGAGTTGAATGTGGTCAAGGTCCAGATGCGCCTCCTGTCGGCGAGAACTTAGTGTTTTTGTCGACAATACCAGATCGCGCATTGTCTGTTGAAGTCGTGCGGCGCTTACGCGCCGCCGAACTTCCACACCGGGATGCCGAGCTTCTTGGCCTTATCGGCGAGATTGTCGTGGATGCCGGTGCCCGGAAAGTGCATCACGCCCTTGGGCAGGATACCCAGGATCTCGTCGTTGCGTTTGAACGGCGCTGCCCGGCCGTGTTTCGTCCAGTCGGGGGCGAAGCCGATCTGTGGGATATTGCGGTTCTTGGCCCAGAGCGAAGCGATCTTCTCGGCGCCCTTCGGCGACTTGCCGTGGATCAGCACCATATCCGGATGCTTCCCGTGGACCTGGTCGAGCTTGGCCCAGATCAGCCGGTGGTCGTCGTAGTCGAGCCCGCCGGTGACGACGATCTTCGGGCCCGGCGGCAGGAGCACTTCCTGGTCGGCGCGCTTCATCGCCATCAGGAAATCGCGGCTGTCGATCATCGCCGAGGTCAGGTTGCGATGGTTGACCTTCGATCCGCTGCGCGGGAGCCACGGCTTGCCGACATGGCGTTCGTAGTGTTCGGCGGCCTGGTCGCGCATCAACTCGAAGGCGTTTTGGCGCTCGATGAGCGTCATGCCCTCGGCGATCAGGCGCTCCAGTTCGACCGACTTCACCTCACTGCCGTCCTGTTCGCGCTGCGCCCGCTTCTGGGCCTGCTCGTTGTCGTCCAGCTCCCGGCCGATCCGATCGGTGGCGCGGTGGAAGACGTTGACGGTCGACCAGAGGAGATCGTCGAGGTCGGGTTCGAGGCGCGTGTCCTCCAGTGTGCCGATCAGGGCGTCGAAGATGTCGGCGACGGCGCCCGCGACCTGGTTGCCGTCAGGCAGAAGCCGCTGGTCGGGCTCGTCGGTGAAGGGTCGGTAGCCGTGAAGCTGGAGTTCGTTGAGGACATGGTCAGTGGGTGAGGATTCGTGGTGCGGTTCGTAATCGTCGAGATCGCGCATGGGATGCTCCGTCGGTTGGACCGCGACCGTCGCGGCCTTCATGGCGACGAAGCCCACGGGCCGGATGGCTGGGCACCCGGAGCGCGAGCGGAGGGCTCGATGGCTAAGGCCGGCTATTTTGCCTCGCGATGGAAAGCGGCCTTGAGGCCGCGCCGGAAAATAGTCGGCCGCCGCCATTGCCCGACTGGCCGGCTTGTGGGCCGATCGCCCTCTCGAAGGCTGAGGCGCGGTCCCCTCCGACGGATTGAAGCATCCGCTGAGCACGGCGGCATCCCGCACCCGCATCCTCCTGCTGGCTATGCCGCCAACGCCATGTAGCGGGCCACGTCCTGCGGCGCGACCTGCAACCGGGCTTCCATGCGCAGTGCGTCCAGGCCGAGGGTGCGCAGATCCTCGTTGAAGTCCCCCAGCTCTGGCGAGATCACGATCGCCTCGATCCCGGCCGCGTTGGCCCGTTCGATCACGGTGTCGCGCGCCCCGTCGCCGGCCGGATCATTGTCGCGGACGATGTAGAGCCGCCGCAGCGTGTCGGGGAAAAGGATGGCGGCGAGATGGGCCGCCGAGAGCGCCGCCAGCATCGGCATGTCGGGAAGGACCTGCCGGAGCGACAGGACTGTCTCGATGCCTTCGCCGGCCGCCATCACCTCGCCACCGATGCCGAAGCGGACAGCGTTGCCGAGAAGATCGCCCATCGCCCGCCTCGGCGTGTCGATCGGCGCCTTGTCGCGGCGGCGGGGATCGAGCCAGGTGCGATGCGCCCCGGTGATCTTGCCGTCGAGGTCGGTGACTTCAGCGATCATCGCGGGCCAGGTCTCGGTTGGCGAATGCTCGTCGGGGCGGTAGTAGCAGCGCGGGTGGAAATGCAGGCTTCCGGTTCCGCGTAAATCCGTAATGCCGCGTTCCCGTAAATACGCCTGTACGAGCGTGCCGTGGATTGGCTGCGACATGCGAACCAGCCGACGCGCCGCTTCGGGCGAGCCGTGCGGCGCCGGGCTCTGCCGCTGGTGCTCACGGGCCTCCGGCTCCGGCGGCGGCATGCTGAGGAAGGTCCGGGCCTCGTCGGCAACGTCTTTGAAGTCCACAAGGCCGCAGCTTTCGCGGACGACGTCGAGCAGATCGCCATGCTCGCCGGTCGCCGCGTCGGTCCATTTCCCGGCTGGGCCTTTCGGTGTGTCCTTGAGCCGCACATACATCGAGCGGCCGGGCGTGTTGCGCACGTCGCCGACCAGCCAGTAACCGCCCTCGCGGCGGCCGCTGGAGAGATAATGCCGGCACACCGCCTCGGCCTGCCGGCCGAGACGATGCGCAACATCGGAAGCATCCTGACGTGCCATCACGCGGCCTCCCGCTCGGAGATGCGCGCCACCGGGAAGGTGCCGAGCAGCCTGGCGAGCACCGCCGGCCCGGTGGCGTCGATCGGCACGAAGAAGCGGAGCTTCCACGAGATGATCTCGCTGAACAGGCCGTATGCCCGCAGCCGATCCCGCATCGCCTCGGTGAAGCCGGTCAGCTCCAGCCGGTGGGCGCTCATGACGCGCGCGCGCCGGAGCTGAAGGCCGTCGGCGAGATCGAGGATCGTCGTGCCGTCCATCAGCGCGGTGAAGGCCTGCTCGGGTGCCAGCGACGCGGCGCCCGTGGTGACGGCGTTCGCCGCCCAGGCCGGCGAGACGCGGCGGCCGATGATGCGCTCGCCGGCATCGGTCTGGAGCCGGTAGACGCGGGTCGACTCGTTCGGCAAGCGCTTCCAGATCGGCAACAGTAGGCCGGCGACGATATGGATCGTGCTGTCGGAGAACTCCGGCACGTCGTTCAGCTCCGCCCACCACGCGGCGGCGAAGGTAGCGCGATCGGCTTCCTCCCAATGGCTCTCGTCCATCATGCGCAGCGGCGCATAGTGCTGCTCCATCGGGCGGATCAGGCAGACGCGACGCTCGATCTCGCCATCGTCGAGCATCATCGACGGTGCGGGAATTTGCACGGCGGCGCGGCCGGAGCGGCCGTTGACCAGGAGCCGCGTGCGTGAATCGGAAAGATGGTCGAGCGCATCGGCGAGCGTCGTCGGCCGATTGCGTTCCCGGCGGGTGATGGTGAGAAGCCGCGTTTCCGCGCCGGTGCCCGGGTGCGTGTGGATCACCTGACTGGCGGCGGCGACGAAGCTCTCGGCCTGCAGCGTCTCGAGCCCGATGTCGTAGACGCCGCTGCGGATCGCGCCCTCGACCTTGGCAGTCAGGAGTTGCTCGAACGCTGTGAACAGCACGCCTTGCAGGTCGATGGTGAGCGCCAGCAGCCGGTTGAGGAAGGTGGTGATCGGCGGCAGCTCGTCCTTGATGCCGTTCTCATCCGAGAGCTTGAGGCCGGTGGCAGACTCGAAGCGGTCGAGTGAGCAGCCTTCGACCTTACCGCGGACGAGCAGCAGGTAGAGCTGGCGCAGTGCATCGCGGGCATAGGCGCTTTCGAGATTGTCTTCGGGCCGGAACAGGCCTTGGCCGCCGGTCTGGCGCTGCCCGCGCGTGATGGCGCCGAGCGTGTCGAGCCGGCGCGCGATCGTCGAGAGGAAGCGCTTCTCGGCCTTCACGTCGCTGGCGATCGGCCGGAAGAGCGGCGGCTGCGCCTGATTGGTCCGGTTGGTGCGGCCAAGCCCCTGGATCGCCGCGTCGGCTTTCCAGCCCGGTTCCAAGAGATAGTGGATGCGCAGGCGCTGGTTCCTGGCGGCCAGGTCGGCGTGATAGCTACGCCCCGTGCCGCCGGCGTCGGAGAAGACGAGAACACGCTTCTGGTCATCCATGAAAGCGGCCGCCTCGGCGAGATTGGCCGAGGCCGCTCGATTCTCGACGGCGAGGCGCTCGCCCTTGCGCACCACGCGCCGCGAACGGCCGGTGACCTCGGCGACGACATCCGTGCCGAAGCGCTGGACGATCTGGTCGAGTGCGCCGGGAACGGGCTCAAGCGATGCGAGCCGCTCGATCAACTCGTCGCGGCGGGCGACGGCTTCCCGGCTCTCGACAGGCTGGCCGTTCCGGTAGACGGGTCGCGACGACAGATTGCCCTCGCTGTCGGAGAACGGCTCGTAGAGCTGCACCGGGAAGGAATGGGCGAGATAATCGAGGACGTACTCGCGCGGCGTGATGTCGACGCGCACGTCGTTCCATTCCTCGGTCGGGATTTCGGCCAGGCGGCGTTCCATCAGCGCTTCGCCGGTCGAGACGATCTGGATGACGGCGGTATTCCCATCGGCCAGATCCTGCTCGATCGAGCGGATCAGCGTCGGCGTCTTCATGCTGGTCAGCAGATGACCGAAGAAGCGCTGCTTGGCGCTCTCGAAGGCCGAGCGCGCGGCCGACTTCGCCTGTCGGTTCAGCGTGCCGCTGTCGCCGGTGATGTTGGCGGCCTGCATCGCCGCGTCGAGATGATTGTGGATAATGGCGAAGGCGCCGGCATAGGCGTCGTAGATGCGCGTCTGCTCGGGCGTGAGCTCATGCTCGACCAGCTCGTATTCGACACCGTCATAGGAGAGCGACCGGGCCGTGTAGAGGCCGAGCGCACGCAGGTCGCGGGCGAGCACCTCCATGGCCGCGACGCCGCCATTCTCCACGGCTTCGACGAACTCAGCGCGATTGGTGAAGGGAAAATCATCGCCACCCCACAGGCCGAGCCGCTGGGCATAGGCGAGATTGTGGACGGTGGTCGCGCCAGTCGCCGAGACGTAGACGACGCGGGCGTTCGGGAGCGCGTGCTGAAGCCTGAGTCCAGCACGGCCTTGCTGCGAAGGGGCCACATCGCCCCGTTCTCCCTTGCCGCCGCCGGCGTTCTGCATCGCGTGTGACTCGTCGAAAATGATCACTCCATCGAAGTCGGAGCCCAACCATTCAACGATCTGTTTGACGCGCGAAAGCTTCTCGCCGCGGTCGTCGGACCGTAGCGTAGCGTAGGTGGTGAATAGGACGCCTTCGTTCAGTCGGATGGGCGTCCCCTGGGGGAAACGCGACAATGGCGTGACCAGCAGGCGCTCCATGCCCAGCGCCGACCAGTCCCGTTGCGCGTCTTCGAGCAGCTTGTCGGACTTCGAGATCCAGACGGCCTTGCGCCGGCCTCGGAGCCAATTGTCGAGGATGATGCCAGCCGACTGACGACCCTTGCCGGCGCCTGTACCGTCACCGAGCATGAAGCCCCGGCGGAAGCGGATGGCGGTCGGGGTATCGTCCGGCGCAGCGGTGACCAGGTCGCCGGTCTCGTCCACGGTCCAGGCGCCTGCGAGAAATTCGCCATGAGCCTCGCCGGCATAGATGACCGTTTCGAGCTGGGCATCGGACAGGACCCCGTCGGTGACGATCGCGGCGGGAAGCGTTGGCCGATAGCTCGGCTTCGGCGGCGCGACCGACGCCATGGCGGCCGATTGCACGAGCTTGGTGGGATGGGGCTGTGCGCCCGGGATGCGGATCGACTGGAGCACATAGGGCTCGTAGATCGACTCCGACAGGCGGCCGCCCTCGGGCGGGGTCCAGTCGATCGTCGCATAGTCGACCGGTACGCCCTCGATCTCGGCGATCCTGCGCACCGGCGCGATGGACGCGGCCCGGGCGAGATAACCGCGAACCGTGCGCGGTGCGGGTTCAGTCGGGGCGGTCGGCAGCGTGAGAGGCATCCGTGGCGGAAGGTCCCGCTCGATCCAGGCAAGCAGCGTCGCCACGTCCGGCGCGATACCGGCGGATTCTGGGAAGCGAGCCGCATCCTCGGCCGGCGCCTTGTCGATGACGGTCAGGCGTGTCTCGATGGTCGTGCCGTGCTTGGCATAGACCGAGCCGGCGATGGCCGCGGTGAACACGACACGGCCGCGCTCCTGCAGCCGGACGAAGCTGTCGCGCCAGGCGGGTAGCTCGGGTGAGAAGTTCGCGCCGGTGATCGCGACCAGCCGGCCGCCCGGAGCCAGCCGTGCCAGCGCCGAGGCGATGTGGCGATAGGCGGCGTCCGCCACGCGGCCGGCGACGTTCGCCATGACCGAGAAGGGCGGGTTCATGATGACGACGCTGGGAATGGCGCCGCGTTCGAGATGATCGTCGATCTGCGCGGCGTCGAAGCGCGTGACAGGCATGGCCGGAAAGAGAGATGCGAGCAAATCGGCGCGGGTCTCGGCCAACTCGTTGAGGATGAGACTGGAGCCGGCGACCTCCGCGAGGATCGCAAGCAAGCCCGTGCCGGCAGAGGGCTCCAGCACCCGGTCGGCGGGTGTAAGCGATGCGGCAGTCAATGCCGCCAGGCCGAGCGGGATCGGCGTCGAGAACTGCTGGAAGGTCTGGGCTTCCTCGGACCGGCGCGTATGTGTCGGCAGCAGGCCGGCGATTTTGGTGAGCGCGGTGAGCCGTGCAGCCGGAGACGCGGCTTTACGGAAAAGCGGCTTTCCGTATTTGCGCAGGAACAGGACGGTCGCCGCTTCGCAGGCGTCGTAGGCGGTCTTCCAGTCCCAGGCGCCGCTGGCGTCGGACGCACCGAAGGCCTGTTCCATGGCCGAGCGCAGGACCGCGGCATCGACGGGGCGGCCTTGTTCGAGATGAGGAAGGAGATGGCCAGCGGCGGCGAGGATGGCGGCGGCCGGAGGCGCGTCGGGCGCGAGCGGAAGCGAGGCCGCCGGAGCGGCTCCTGGGATCGTGGTGTGAAGCATGGTGGATACCTCGAAAGAGCTGAAGACGGACGAGCCGGCCCGGCGCTCTCTCTCGACCGGACGGGCTCAAACCCGTCCCGGCCGACCTCTCACTCTGGCGCGGTCGGCGCGCGTTCCATCGCTCCGGCTTCCGGCGGCGGCGATGGGACGGGCGCCGGGCTGGATTGCGACCTGGCGAAGCTCCTTGCGTTGGAGGAATGGCGGAGCGGCCGAAGCCGCTCCGCGTGGTGCTCATTCGGCCGCGACGAGGTGGCGTTCCTCGTCTTCGGCGGCGGGCTCCTCGTCATCGCCTGCGAGGAAGTCGGGCAGCGCAGCGCCGTCATCCTCGCCGCCCGTCTGGGTCTCCGGCGCGGACACCTCGGTCTCGGTGACCAGGCGCAGCGGCTCCGGCAGCCAGCCGGTGTCGGCCAGAAGACGCTCGGCCTCCTTGGCCATGTCGCCCTTCTTCAGATGGTCGATGAGCTGCGCGGCCTGTTCACCGGCGCCCTCGCGGACCGCCTGGAGGATACGGGGCTTGGTGACGCGGTTGAGATAGTTGCCGAAGGTCGGACGCCAGCCGGCCTCGACGAGATCGAGCCCGGTCGCCCTTGTCAGGCGGTCGGCCTGGGCGAGCCGCATATCGAGCGTGTGCTGGGATACGCCGCCGGCGCTGTGCGGATTCGGTCGCTCATAGAGCGCATTCACGCCGTAGCTGACGCAATGCGCCAGCAGCGCCATGCGGCTGGCGTCGTCCAGGCCCGCGAGCCAGTCCCACAGAGCATCATCGTCCTTCGGGATGTCGCCGGCCCAGGCGGCGTGGCGGTCCTGCACCGCGCGCGCGGACGGACTATCCTTCAGCGCCTCGTCCTGAGCCGGGAAGAAGATGTGCTTCACTCCGGCTTCCATGGCGCCCGTGTACATGCGGGTGATGAAGGTGTCCGAGATGAGCTTGTGAAGAAGCGCGGTCATGGCGACGTGCGGGTTCTCCGCGACGGCGTTTCGCAGCGCGAGCGTGCGATAGGCCGTCAGCTCGATGACCAGGCGCTCCGGCAGCGGCTTGATGACCCCGTCGTCCTCGTCGTCCTCCGGCTCGGCCGGCTGGCCGCCGATAGTGATGACCGCCCGCTGCACCACGGGTTCGGCCGGATCGCCGCCGGCTTCCACGCCAGTCTCGCCCTCGGCCCCGATCGGCGCTTCGTCCTCGGCCCGGACGTAGCCGCGATCGATGTCGAGGCTACCGTCATGGCCGATGGTGATGAACACGCCCGCGCGGGCGATGTCGTCCGCCTCGAAGCGCACCGGCCGGGTCTCGAAGGCGGCGAGCGCCGTCTCGATCTCGCCGAGCCGCTGGTCGACCTCGTCGGGCAGCTCGTCGGCGCCTTCATATTCGGCTTCAAGCTTCTGGTACTCGGCGTTGAGCGCGTCGATCGTCGCCTGCTCTTCAGCCGAGAGGTCGAGCGACTCGCCCTGCAGCTCGCGCAGGCCGCGCGTGGCGTCATAGGGGAAGCTGACGGCGACCTCGATCCACTTCCAGCCTTCGGCGGCGACCGCCTCGGCCGTGGCCTTAAGCTTCTCGGCGACCAGGCGATCGAGTAGCCCCGGGTCCTGCAGCCAGCCGCCATCGTCGGACTGGAAGAGATCGCGCATGGTGACGCCGCCAGCCGCCTCGTAGGCCTCAATGCCAACGAACACGGCCCGCTTGTCCGATGCGCGCACCGTGGTCTCGGTGAGCATGCGCCGGATCTGGTACGGCTCCTTCGACCAGGCGCCCTTGACCGCTTCCCAGACCTGTTCCTGGCGGGCGTGGTCGTTCGACACGGTGAACGCCATGAGCTGGTCAAGCGTCATGCCGTCCTCGGCATAGACGTCGAGCAGCGCGGGCGATACGGACGCAAGACGCAGGCGCTGCTTCACGACTTGGACCTGAACGAAGAAGGCCGCCGCGATCTCCTCTTCGGTCATGCCCTTATCGCGCATGTCCTGGAAGGCGCGGAACTGGTCGAGAGGATGGAGTGGCGCGCGTTCGATGTTCTCGGCGAGCGAGACTTCCTCGGCGAGGACCGCTCCGTCACGTCCCCGCACGATGCAGGGAACGGGTGCGACCTTAGCGAGGCGCTTCTGCTTGACCAGCATTTCCAGCGCCCGAAAGCGGCGGCCGCCGGCGGGCACCTCGAACATGCCGGTCTCGGCGCCCTCGGCGTCGACGACGGGCATGACGCTGAGGCTCTGGATCAGGCCGCGCCGGGCGATCGAGGACGCCAGGTCCTCGATCGAGACGCCGGCCTTCACGCGCCGGACGTTTGACTGGCTGAGCACAAGCTTGTTGAAGGGGATGTCGCGCGAGGACGACAGGACGATCTTTTGAGCTGCAGTAGCCATCGGGATGTACTCCGCGACGGGCGGCCGAGAGCCTCTCTCTCGACCTCCAACCCGTCACGAAATCCCGACCGCTCTCTTCCTCTACTTCCGGCGACGCCCACCACGGACGCCCACACGAAGCGAAAGCCTCTGCCGCGCGTCACGCAGGTAGTCTCGATAGGTCACGGCCTGCGAGACCGATTGACGATAGCCGTTACTCAGTGCGATCGCGATGAGGCCGCGCGGGGGCTTTAACGTCCCACTGGCCTGCGCTTGCGCAAAGAGGCGCTTCGCAAGCGCAATTTCTGCATCGGTATAGGGGGCTGACTTACGTCGCATGATGTTCTCCAAAGGTTGAAATGGCCCTCGGAGAAAACTGCCGCACACGACGCGCCCCTCCGCGGGGCTGCGCCGGTTAACCTCCACATTTGGGAGGACGAGGCCCTGATCGGAATCGGGGCTGACGGCGAAGCGCCATCATGCGAAGCACCAAAACAGATAAGTCGCCCGGCGCACCGATCAAGGCCTGAGCCGTGTCAGGCCGCCTCGCGATCTGGGCGGGCGACCTCCGTCTCTCCCGGCAAAAAGCCGAGCAGCCAGTCGGCCGCCTTGCTCGCCTGCGAGGCTGCGCGGACGATGGCGCGGTTATCTTCCCGAAGCACCTCAAGCCACGAACCGATGTAGTCGGCATGTCGCACTGTCGGCACGATGCAGAGCGAGGCACAGCAGAAAGCAGCGTTCATCTCGGCCACCAGCTCCTCGAACGCGTATTTCTTGGAGCCGAAGCTGCCGGCCATGTCCCGGCCGAGACGCGACGGATGGCCCGTGGCGTGGCCGAGCTCGTGCAGCGCCGTGCGGTGCCAATTGATCGGCTCGAAATAGGCCTGGGGCGGCGGAACCTGCACGTAGTCGAGCGCCGGGACATAGAAGGCGCGGCTGCCGCCGATGCGAAAGTCGATGCCCGTCGCGCGGACCAGTGCTTCGACCCTGGGCTCGATCAGGCCCGGCGGAGGTGGCGGCGCGACGACCGCGATGTCATCCGGCAGGTTCTCACACTGTGCGGCGTTGAAGACGGTGAAGCGCTTGAGGAACGGGATCGCCTGGGCTTCTTCGCCGGTCTCGCGAGCGCGTCGCTTTTCGTCGTCGGGCACGAAACGGTCAGCATAGACGACGGTCGTGCCGCGCTCGCCCTTGCGGACATTCCCGCCGACCGCCAGCGCTTGCCGGAAGGTGAGCCAGCTCTGGCCGGGAAAACCGTGTTCGACCACGGCGCCCCAAAGGATCAGCACATTGATCCCGGAATAATGCCGGCCGGTGGCGGCGTTCCTTGGCATAGCGAGCGGCGCCTTTGCCGCCGCCGTTCCCCAGGGCTGGACCCAGGGCACGCGCCCGGCTTCCAGCTCGGCGATGATCTTGTCGGTGATTTCGTCATAGAGGCTCGCCCGGTCCTGGCCTAGGCGAGCGGATGCGGTCTTTCTGGACATCGCGGATCTCCGCGACGGGCGCCGGAAGCCTCTCTCCCAGCCCTGAACCCGTCACGGCAATGCCGGTCCGCACTCTCACTCTAAAGGGGGCGTTGCGGGGTCCCCCCGCAGAAGGGGTCGGCCGAGACGCAAGGCTCGGCCGCAGGGGAAGGCGTTCCCCCTCAAAAGCGTAAAGCCGATTTTCAGTTTTTCAGGATGGGCGTCTTTCCGCCTTTCAGGCCGTCATTCGTCTGGCGGTTCGTCGCGCGGATCGTGCTCCGAAAAGTCGGTGAGCGTGTCGCAGCCGATGCAATAGTACATCTGCGAAGCTTCTTGGAAATGCATGCCGCAGAGGCAGCCGCAGAACGGGCAACATTCATCGATTTCTAGATCCGCCCATTCCCACACACCGAGATATTCGGGGATAGCGTCGCGGTCATATCCAACAATCTGAAAGGCGTCGGCGTTCTTGGCGACAAACCCATCGCGACCGGCGCGCTGGAGAATGGGCAGGATGTCGGCAGGCTCTATGGCGAACCACTCGCCGCGGACGTGGGTCGCGCCAAAATGCTGGTGGAGGTGCCGCTCAAGCTCAAACGCGTCGGCCGTCTCGATCCACCCGAGCAGCCGCAGTTCCAGAGGGTTGCCGGTCTGCAGGTTACGCTTGCGCGACTCGATGTTCTTCGCGACCCCGATCTTGACCGGGGAACATCCGTTTTCATCCTCGCCAATGAAATAAACCGGCACGTCGCGCTCCCTGAGCCGTTATCGGAGACGGTCGAGCAGTATCTCGACCATCTCCTGGTTCGAATGCGCGACGATGTCGAGCGGCCGGTTTTCCTGCCGCATAAGTGCAATCAGGAGGCAGGCCGTGAAGAGCCAGAAGGGAGACCCGGCAGGCAGATTGTAGCCGCTGACCATCGCTGTCAGCCGCTCGGCGATCGGCGGATACTGACGGTTGCCCCAATGCGCGTGGGTGGGCGTCATCGCGTGGATGATCACGGCGGCGAGCGCTATTCCCATCGCGCGCTTCTGCTGTACTTGGGCGTAATTGTGCCCATGGTCCTTCGCATAGGCGGCGAGACCGCTCGTCATGTACTCGCGGGCCCAGTTATCGCAGCCGATTTCCTCTTCGGGCAGCGTCGATGGCGCGCTCTTGTCGGCGCCATACATGACGTGCCGGAATTCGTGCAGCAGCGCAAAGGCCAGGGCGAGCGCGACGAGGTCGAACATCGTCTTGTGCTGGACATCCCCCAAGCTGTCGCGGTCAGCGGTCGGCTGGGGGATATCCGCAGGCCAGGAAATTTGTGCGGTCTGTTCGGCCGCGATGAGTGATTGAGCGGTGCTGATGCGCTGCTTGTAATCGAACTCGTATTGCCCCCGTTCCGCATCGATCTTGAGGGCCTGGTCAAGCGGCATTCCGGTCCATGTCGCCACCACCAGGGCCGGCGAATACACTTCGATGGCACGCCATGCGCTGAAGCCGAGCAGCCAGAAAAAATCGATCGTCTTGGTGTCGAATTGGATGCGCTTGTCATCGGCGTTCATCGTCACGCCCTTGGTGCTCGGCGCAACCTCCACACCATGGCCGTACTGGCTCCAAAGGCTGCTGATGTCGTCAGCACGCTCGGGAACGGCCCCGCGCAGGAGGTGGAGAACGATGGCCCGGTCGGATGGTTCGGTCGCCATGGCAGGCGTCTCTCCTGTATTCGGCAGCGGGGTGTGGGGCCTGGCCGGCGCGCTGGTCATGACGGTTCGCTTTCGCTTTGCGCCTTGCTCGCGCCGTCTGATTTGCCGGTCATGCGAACGTGGGTGATCGATGAAATAACCGAGTTCGCCCAAATGGTGCTGCATTCAACATCGCCGTCGCGATCGAACCAGTGCGTCGCGCCGGGGATGAGACCGAAGGGAATGGGGTGGGTTGCCTGCGGGTTATGAAAGACTTCCAGCTCCTGACACCAGGCTTCTCCCCAAGGCCAGAGCGCCTGATATTCGTCGCTGTCGATGGAAAGGTTGAAGTCGATCGGCTCAAGAGCGCCGGGCGTTCGATCGTAGAGAATGCCGCGGCGGATCATCGTCAGTCCCGGCGGCCGCCATCCGGCGAGAAAGCCCATGCGGTTGAATTTCGTCAACGTCCCTGCATTGCTGAAGATGACGGCGGACAGGTGAGCGAAGTCGGGATCGCGGAACAACCCGGCCGGAATGCCGTGCTTGCCCGTAAGATTGTTGATCGGGGTGCCGATCGCACGTCGCCCGGCGCCTTCGCCTTCGACATCTGCCCGCAGGCCGTAGAGATAGGTCGGCAAAGCCTCGCGGCTCCAAACCATCGAGCCGGATTCATGGAAGTCGGCGATCGCCAGAGCGAAGGGCATTCCCTTCACATGATCCAGCTCATGATAGTTGCGCTGAAGCTTGCCGCGCAGCGTCTTGGCGAAGCGCTCGGCTGGCGCGCCAGTCAGGCGCTCATTCCGATCGACGGGAGCATGCACCCAGTCCCCGATCCCGCCGGAGCGGGGCGTCTCGGAATTGGCGGTCACGGCCTCGATCCAGCAGGCGGCGCCTTCGTTCTCGATCAGGAAGTCTGGTGAAACATGCTCCTGCCGGACGATCAGACCTTGCTCGCGGAAGCAGGCAAGAAGGTAGAGCTCGAAGAGGCGGGACGCGAAATTGTTGGTTTGCAGATCGGTGACGAAGTTGGCGTCCGGATTTGGAAGCGCGAGATAGCATTCGCCGACCGCCATCAGCGCCGGGAAATGGCTGATCGTGCTCGTCAGCAGGTCGAACTCCGGCGATGTCCCTCGCGCTCCGGTCTTCAGCAGAAGCGGTCGCCGCCGCGCGCCCGGCGGCAAAGGCTCGGGCGGCACGCCGGCGCGCATGCTGATGCTGAGGTGGTCCAGCGCGGCTTCGGGAGTGGGATAGGGGCCGCCTTCATCGACGTGGACCCAGCGATGATCGACACGCCTGCGCAGTGACAGGGTGGTGAAGATCCCGCGCTCTGGATCGAGGAGGATACAGCCGCTCACGCTGCCACGCCCGGCCTGGTAGCTCCCGAAGATCTGCGCGGGATCGAAATTGGGCCCACGTTCGAGCGACAGCGCATAGAGCTCGAACTGCCGCTGGCTGATCGGCGTGATCAGTCGCTGCTCATCGCCGACGGCCATGGTCAACCTCATGGGGCGAAAGGCCCTGGGCGCGGGCACTCGGGCGCATCGTCATGATGCCTCCGCTGCGGCTGGCGCCAAGATGTCGTTGGCCTCCCATTCGTCGCCGCGCGGGGTGATGACGAACTCGCGATCCCAGACACCCCAGTTTGTCGCCAGCGGAACCTGCGCCAGCGGATTATGGACATAGGTCAGCGGGCGGGTCCGGCGCGACAAGTTGCCGAGGCCGACGCGCGACCAGATCACGCCTGAGATGTCGGCAAAGCGATCGTCAAGAAATGCCGTGCGCGGGATCGGATTGCGTTCGCGGTTGATGAAGGGAGCTGGATGAAATCCTTCTTCAACGACGTCGCCCGTTTCGCGATCGATGGTGATGTAGGCATCTCCGATCGGAAATAACGTGGTCATGATCAGCGGCAACGGCTGCTCGGCGACATAGACGCCGAAGCGGCTCGCACTGATCGCGATGATCCTCGTGTCGTCCGGGCCGATCACACCCTGTTCAAGATAGCGCGCGATCCTCTGCGCCTTGGTCCAGAACGCCCCGGACGTGCGCAACTGCGCCTGACGGATCGGTGCGGCGAAGAGGCCGCCGCCCTCGTTGAGGGGAACGGGACGCGCGACCTGGTCAGGACCCGGTGCGCCTTCTTCTGGGGTGATGGCCTCGATCCAGATGCGGTGGCCATCTTCCAGGACACAGAGATCCGGCTGACCGCCTTCGCGCTGGCGCTCGACGACGGGAAGCAGGGTGCGGCCCGCATCGAGCAGAGTGCAGCCCAGATACATCTCCCAAAAGCGGCCATCGACATCGCGTGCGAAACCCTGCCGAAAGTCGGGGTCGGCATAGGGCTCGTACCGCGCCCACATCTCTTGCAGCATGGCGTGAAGCTGCTGCTCGATCGGAAGCTCGGCGGCTTTCAGGTTTTCAAACCCGCGTTCGAGATTGGCGCCGTTGACGTCGAATAGATCACTCATCGTCTGCTCGTCTCATGCCCGGCGCAGCATCCGCTCCACGCGAACACGGTGGAAACCGTGCGAATGGACTTGCTGGCGGAGCTGCCTGATGTCGTTGACGCCGAACGCCACCGCCGCTTTCAGCGGGCTGGCGAAGGTGGCGTAGAAGGTCCAGCGCGAGCCGGCAGGTAGCGTGGGATTTTGCCGGCGGTCGGTGATGACGACGTCGCGCGGATCGCTGCTGTTGCGGAAGGCGTGAAAGGTGAACCAGTCGGGCCGGCGATAGCGCGCCGCCTTGCTGAAGGGCACCGACTGGACTTTCACATCGGTCTGGTCGAGCACCCAATCGCGCTGCTCCAGAATCTGGCGCACCATATGGCCGACCATCTGCTTCACGCGGTCGGCCAAGACCTCTTCGCGGAATTCCGCCAGGAGCTGCTCCTCGATGCCTTCGACGGCGGGCTTGCCCAGTTCGGACGCCGTTTCCAGCCGGGCGACGTTCTCCGGCCGGATGAGGGAGGCCCAAATGCGCTGGCCAAGCTCGGTCGCGTAGAGCGACGCAAATTTCTCGGGGTTATAGGCAAACATGACAGGGCCTCCTTTACCGGGCAAATATGGCCGGTTATAAGCAGCTGTCAATGGCGAGCGACGCCGGTTCCATAGGGGGAGGATGGGTTGGATTTCGAAGATCTCGTGACGGCCCTCGCGCCACCGCCGAACCGGGTCGGAAAATCGGACGGGCCTGACGAACACCATCTCTACGAGGGCGCCGTCATGGTCGCCTACGCGATGCATCTGCTCCGCGCACAGGGCGCGCGCGACGTCCGCATCCATCCCGACGGCGAACACGGAAAGCAGTTCGACTTCGCGGCCTGGCTCGGGCGGCGCGACTTTACGAAGATCTCCAGCCTTGGCAGCACGACCTACGGTGGGGTCTATCGAAACCCTGCTGGTCAGACGATCACCGTCCATCCCAAGTCGGGGCTCGGCGACGTCGTCGCCGAGGTTGGCAATCAGATCATTTCGGCTGAGTGCAAGGGCGGCATCATCAACACGCGGCACCCGGGCCAGGTCTCACGGCTCTACCGCGGCCTTTGCGAGACGGTCGGGTTGCTGATGGCGACGCCATCGCGGGGTCGTCAGATCGCCGTGGCGCCGCTGACCGACAGCACCTTGCGCCTGGCCGAGCGACTGGCGTCGCGCTGCGCATTGGCGGGGATTGAGATCGCGCTTGTCGGCAGCCGCGGCGAGGTCATGGACGTGAAACCGGCGGAGATCGCCGGACTGACGGCGGAAAGGGTCGACGGATGAGAAGGGTATTGACGGTCGGGCTGACCTACACGGGCGATGCGATCGAAGGAGTGGAGATCGAGAACCTCGGCCTTTGCCGGCCGGAAGTGGATCGTGCGCGGGCCGCTTATCCTCTCTACGAGTATGACACGATCATCATCAACCCGGAGAGTTACACGCATTTCCTGTTCGGCAAGGCCGGAGAGTTTTCGAACGAGCTTTACGAGCTGGGCAAGCTGAAGGGGCAGAACGACAGTTACGACCTCGACTCTGCCTTCGATGGCGAGGACCGGCGCAAGGAGATGGAGGCGGCGATCGCCGATGGCGCGACCGTCATCTGGTGCCTGTCCGAGCCGAAGCGGGTGAACTTTTTCGGCTATCGCGAGACCCATCTCGGGTATGTGGCGTCGAAGGTGGCGAGCTTCGTGAAGCGCTCGGAGCTTCTCGTGAAGAAGGGGCGCAGGATGGGTCCGGTTGATCCGGACAGCCCCTTTGCTCGCTATTTCGAGGTGCTGTCACGCACCGGCGGCTGGACGCTGTGCCTGTCCGATCCTGGCGAAGGCTACGCCTCGATCGCCGCGACGCCCGAGGGCTATAGCCTGGGCGGTCAAGTCACGCTCGGGACCACGACGGGCTGGCTGCTGACGCCGCCGACATCGCAAGACGCCGAGAACCAGCTCGTTCGCGACAGCCTGGCGCTGGAGAAGGCCGACCCTGCGCATGAGAAGTACCACGGCATCTTCCTGAGCCACACCGGCGTCGACAAGCCTTTCGTGCGTCAACTGCGCAAGGATCTGCTCGCGCATGGCGTGGAGCGCGTGTGGCTGGACGAGGCGGAAATTGACATCGGGGATTCGCTGATCGCCAAGATCGAAGAGGGCATGAAGCTGAGCCGCTACATCGCCGTCGTTCTTTCCAAGAAGTCGATCGGCGCGCCTTGGGTGAAGAAGGAACTCGATGTGGCGATGAACCGCGAGATCGCGAGCGGTGAGGTCGTGGTGTTGCCGCTGCTTTATGAGGAGTGCGAGCTACCGGAGTTCCTGAAGGGCAAGCTCTACGCCGACTTCTCAAAGCCCGAGGAGTATGAAGCCGTGCTGGCCAAGCTCCTGCGACGGCTTCGGATCGGCTGATGAGTGAGGCGGCGACCGGCCCTAGTAAGGCGATGATCTCCGCGATATCGGACCTCTGGCGGCTGCGTCCGCCGGGGCCCGATAACATCCTCGCATATCCAGCCTTCGAGCGACTGCGCGAAGCCTGTCGAGACGGCTATCCAAACGCCGGCAAGAAGGGACCGGCTTTCGCACTCTCGACCGCCTTGCGGGCTCTGGGTCTTCCCTGTGGGCTGCAGAAGGAGACGCTCCATCTTTCCTTGCCGGTAGAGGAGGCGGCAAAGGACCTCGATGCGGCGATGAGGGCGACCCATGCCAAGCGCATCCACCTCGTGCCGCTCGACTTGGCTGCTGACCTGCCGTCGATTGCGTTCGGCTCGGCGAGGTTGGGCCGGCTGACCGCGGACGAACTGCGGACCCTGGTCGATGAGACCAGGCTGAAGCGGCTCTATCCGCGGCAGGACTTCGACGCCGCGCGTTTTTCTGAGTTCCACTGGCTGGTTGTCGAGGAGGCGGTAGCGCTCGAGCACGAACCCGAGGCACGCGCTGTCCCGGTACTGTTCATGGACCTCAGCCGGGACCTGGGGCAGATCGAACCCCATAAGGGACGATTTCCTGGCGCGGTCGAAGAGGCGCTGTTCTTCCTGCTGCTGGCGCCGTGGGAAAGCTGGTCGACCATGGCGGAGGTCGACTGGCGCGGCTTCCGGGTCCCGTGGGTCTACACCGTCGACAGCGACATCTTCGTTCGCCCTAACACGCCCCCGTCGCCCGATACGCTGAGCTGGGAGGATCGGATCTACGACGACGGCTACGGCGGGACTTATGAGGAGGAACGACCGGTCGAGCTGCGCCTCGACGACGACGTCGCAAACGAATTGCCGGTCTGGGACCAGAGCCGCTGGGCGATCGTCGAGCAGGCGAAGCAATCGATTCTGTTCGAAACGCCGATCCCGCACTTCCTGGTCCGCGCGTTCCTGGCGGAAGGCGTCGACGAATTCCTGGCGCATATCACGACGGTTGAAGCGGCGCTGGGCCTGCGCGCCGACTATCAGAAGAGCTTCCGAGTGGCGCCCGACAGGCACAAGAGATTGCGCGCCACCGATAAGATGCGAGGCCGTGTCGCCGGTCTGCTGGGCGGTCGTAGCTACGCCGACCAGTACGAGCGGCTGTTCGACCTGCGCAGCGCGTTCCTGCACGGACGGGCGATGACGGCCATTTCGACCAAGGAACGGGTCATGGCCCGGTCGCTGGCTCGGCAGGTGGTGGAAGCGCTGATCCTCACCACCCAGGCCGGGCCTATCTCCTCGCGCGAGGACTTTCTCGACGGCCTGCTCGATAAGGGTGCGCCTCTCCTCTAGCCGGCATCACCAGCCCCGGTTGAAAACTGTCAGAAAACTGCGTATATTTCTGACAGGAGAATCGCGATGCAGCGCTTGACCGAACAGATCCTTGAGCACGCGCAGCGGCTGCCGGAAGGCACGCCCGTCGCGGCTAAGAGCTTGCTCCACCTTGGCAATCGTGCCGCGGTGGATCAGGCCTTGTCGCGCCTTGCTGAGCGGGGGCAACTGATTCGAGCCGGACGCGGCGTGTATCTGCTGCCGGTCACGAGCCGGTTCGGCACCCGGGCGCCGTCTGTAGAACAGGCGGTCGAGGCGCTGGCCGCCCAGCGCGGAGAGGTCATCGTCTCAAGCGGTGCGGCCGCCGCCAACAGCCTCGGCCTTACGACGCAGGTGCCGGTCCGATCTGTCTATCTGACGTCGGGACGGACCCGGAAGATGAGCCTCGGCAAGCAGATCGTAGAGCTTCGCCACGCTCCCCGCTGGCAGCTCGCCATGGCGCATCGGCCAGCGGGACAGGCGGTGCGAGCATTGGCCTGGCTCGGCCCGGAAAGGGCCGAGTCGGCCCTCCAGACCCTGAAGCGCAAGCTTCCACCCGCCGCCTTCAGTGAGTTGGTGGCGGCCGCGCCTCAGCTTCCGACCTGGCTCGCGCGCAGCGTGGGGAAGGTCGCGCATGGCTGACGCCTTCCTCCTCCTTCCGGCCGAGGATCGCCGGGAAGCCTTGAGCGTCGCCGCCGACCGCTCGGGCCGACCGGCGCATCTGCTGGAGAAGGATGCGTGGGTGGTGTGGGCGCTCTCGACGCTCTACGGCTCGCCGCTGGGCGAACACCTGGTCTTCAAGGGCGGCACTTCGCTGTCGAAGGCCTACGGTGTCATCCGGCGGTTTTCCGAGGACGTCGATCTGACATACGACATTCGTGCGCTCGCCCCCGACCTCGTCGGAGACAACGGCGAGGCGCTGCCGAAGACGCGAAGCGAGGAAAAGCGTTGGACGAGCGCCGTGCGCGAACGCTTGCCGCAATGGGTGGCGGAAGCCGTTCAGCCGGTCATCGCTTCGGCGCTGGCAACCGGTCCCCTGACCGCGGCGATCCGGGTCGATGGTGAGAAGCTCTTCATCGATTATGAGGCGACGACGGCAGGCTCGGGTTATGTGGCCCCGAGTGTCATGCTCGAATTCGGCGCCCGCTCGACGGGCGAGCCCGCGAGCCTGAGAGATGTCACCTGCGATGCGGCCGGCCTGATCGATGGTGTCGACTTCCCAACGGCTCGGCCGAGGGTCATGCATGCGGAGCGGACCTTCTGGGAGAAGGCGACCGCGATCCATGTCTTCTGCCTTCAGGAACGGCTGCGCGGTGATCGTTTCGCGCGTCACTGGCATGACGTGGTGCGTCTCAACGAAGCCGGATTTGCGACCGCTGCCTTCGCGGATCGCGAGCTGGCCAACGCCGTTGCCCGCCACAAGGCGATGTTCTTCGCCGAGAAGGCCGCAGACCGCTCTCAGATCGACTATGCCGCAGCCGTGAACGGCGGCTTGCAGCTCGTCCCGGCTGGCGACGGGGCGAGCGCCCTCGCAGAAGACTATGCGCAGATGGTCGACGATGGGCTCCTCCTCGAGGAAGCCGAACCGTTCGATGTGCTCATGGCGCGCTGCGCCGAGATAGCTGCAAGTGCGAACGGAGCGGCAAACATAGAGGGGGGAGGTTGATGCGGATCAAAGGGGTCGAAATCGAGAACTTCCGACTTCTGCGAGATGTCGCAGTGGGCTTGGAAGATCGCACTACGCTGATCGTAGGACGAAACAATAGCGGGAAGACCTCGATAGCAGAGCTGTTCCGACGACTTCTCGGCGATAAGTCACCCTCATTCAGGGTGGAGGATTTTTCCCTGGGTTGCCACGAGCGCTTCTGGACGGCGTTCGAAGTCTTTCAAGCGGGAGCCTCTGCGCCCGACGTCATTGTACTGCTCCCATCGATCAAGGTCACGATCGACATCAGCTATGATATCAACGCTCCAGATCTCGGCCCGCTGAGCGACTGCATCGTCGATCTCGATCCGAACTGTAGCGAGGCAAGGCTCGTCCTCACCTATGGCCCTCGGCCAACCGCGCCGGCAACGCTTTTCGCTGACCTAGCGGTCGGTGAGGATGTTGCGGCCAACCGTCTAGCCTTGTTTCGGGCACTGGGCAGTCGCGTGCAAAGTGCCTACGCGGCGTCGTTGGAGGCGGTCGATCCCAATGACCCGACCAATCGAAAGTCGCTGGAGCCAAAAACGCTCACGGCGCTGGTTCGGGGCGGCTTCATCAATGCGCAGCGCGGCCTCGACGACGACACGCACCGCGAGCGGGATGTGCTCGGAAAAGTCGTTGAGGTGCTCTTTCAGTCGGCTCTCACCGATCCCGTCGATCCCGAGAAGCGGACGACGGCCGAGCAGCTCAAGGCGGCCGTTGAACAAATTCAGGGTGATCTGCACGCCGGCTTCAACGCGAAGCTCACCTCGCTTCTGCCGACGTTCGACCTGTTCGGCTATCCCGGGCTCTCCGATCCCGGCCTCGTTACCGAGACCAGCTTCGATGTCGACAAGCTGCTGAACGATCATACCAAGGTTCGCTACGTCGGCGTCAACGGCATGACTCTGCCCGAAACCTACAATGGGCTCGGCGTGCGCAATTTGGTCTACATGCTGCTCCAGCTACTGCGGTTCTTCCGCGAGTATCAGGCCACACCGACGGCCGCTGGTGTGCATTTGATCTTTATCGAGGAACCGGAAGCACACCTGCATCCTCAGATGCAGGAGGTCTTCATCCGGCAGCTCGATCAGATCACTAGCGCCTTCGTCGCTCAGCTCAATGAGAACAGGCCCTGGCCGGTCCAGTTCGTCGTAACCACCCACTCTCCACATATGGCGAACGAAGCGCGCTTCGAGGCCATGCGCTATTTCCTCTCTGTACCGGATGGGGAAGGCATGCGCCGTTCGGTCGTGAAGGACTTGCGTAAGGGCATGGGTGGCGCGACCGAGCCCGATCGCGAATTTCTGCATCAGTATTTGACCCTGACGCGATGTGATCTGTTCTTCGCCGACAAGGCGGTCCTGATCGAGGGCACGGCGGAGCGGATTCTGCTCCCCGCAATGATCCGCAAGACCGACAGCGCCGCCGCTGGTCAACCGCAGCTCGGAAGCCAGTATCTCACGGTGATGGAGGTCGGCGGCGCCTATGCGCACCGCTTCTTCGATCTCCTATCGTTCCTAGAACTGCGTACCCTCATCATCACCGACATCGATGCAGTGAAGCCGAACGACGGCGGAAAGCGTGTCGCCGTGCCTGTGGCGGAGGGCGTGTTCACCAGCAACGGGTGCTTGAAAGCCTTGTTCGGCGACGACGTTTCGCCGGAGGTTCTGCTGGGAAAGACTGCGGCTGAGAAGACAACTGGCATTCGGCGCATCGCCTTTCAGATACCGGAAGCCCAGGGCGGACCGTGTGGCCGGAGCTTCGAGGACGCCTTCATCCTGGCCAATCCTGCACGCTTTCCCCTTGACGACGGCGACCGCGCGCTTGCGGCCTATGCGCTGGCTAGTGACCAGAAGAAGTCGACCTTCGCGCTGGAGCACGCGATCGAGCAGACCGAATGGAATGTTCCCCGATATATTGCCGAGGGACTGCGCTGGCTGGCGGAAGGTAATCCCGCCCCCGCGGAGCCGGTCCCGCCGGTCGCGGTCGAGATCGTTGCTGACGCCGCAGGCGTCGCGGTGAACGTGGCCGAGGTTGGCGACAATGGCTGAGGAAGCGGAAAATCCCGCAGACGCCGCCGGGCGTGTCGCCCTTGAGCGGATGTTCGCTTGTCTCGATGAGGGGCGCAGCTTCCGTCTGGAGGCAGGCGCTGGTGCTGGAAAAACCTATTCGCTCGACAAGGCGCTTCGTCGCCTGATCGATCGCCGGGGCTCGGAGCTTCTTCGCCGGGGTCAGCAAGTCGGCTGCATCACCTACACCAACGTTGCCAAGGACGAGATCATCTCCCGCATCCAAGCTCATCCGGCGGTGCGCCCTGAAACGATCCATGGCTTTTGCTGGTCCATTCTGCAGGACTTCCAATCGACGCTCCGCGCGCTTGTGCCCGCTCTTGAGGGGTGGGCGGAGCGTCTCGAACCTGTTGGCGGCATTGGAGCGCGCCGTGTCCACTACGAACTGGGATATCCCAGCGTCGGCGACCATCAGGTGACACTTCGGCATGACGACGTTCTGGCGCTGATGATGCAGACGCTTGCCTATCCGAAATTCCGATCGGTCCTGACGGCGCGTTATCCCATCCTGCTCATCGACGAATACCAGGACACTGACGCCGGTTTCGTCGATGCGATCAAGGCCTGGTTTCTGGACACGGGCCAAGGTCCGCAGCTCGGCCTGTTCGGCGATCACTGGCAAAAAATCTATGGCGAGGGCTGCGGCCTGGTCGAGCACGCGGTGCTGGAAGTGATCGACAAGAACGCGAATTTCCGATCCACGGACCCAATCGTCCAGGTTCTCAATCGAATGCGGCCGGCGCTGCCGCAAATGGTGCGTGATCCTGCCATGCCGGGCGAAGCGCGCGTGTTTCACACCAATCTCTGGCCTGGCGTCAGGCGAACCGGACAAGGCGGCGGGCACTGGACCGGCGATACAAGCCCCGAGGCGGCCAAGGCGTATTTCGCGCACATCAAGCATCGACTTGCGGCCGAGGGCTGGGACCTCGGGGTCGGGAAAACCAAGATTCTCATGCTCAGCCACAGCGTCCTTGCGCGCGAGCAGGGCTATGCGAGCATCCCGCCGATCTACGGCCAGTTCAACGATCCCTGGCTGAAAAAGGACGATCCCCACATCAAGTTTCTAGCTGATCAGTTGGAGCCGGCCTGCGCCGCCTTCGAGGCGAAGTGCTATGGCGAAATGTTCGGATGCTTCGGAACCGGAACGCCTAAAATCCAGAAGCAAGCGGACAAGGTGGCGTGGTCGGATGCTATGACTGCACTGATCGCGCTGCGAACGTCGGGGACGATCGGCGAGGTTGTCGATTTCATCGCCGCTCAGCCGCGCATGCGGCTACCCGAGCCTGTGGAAGAAGCGGAACGACGACTGGCCGACGCCGGCGCCGAGCCGATGGAAGGGGAGTCCCGCCGCGTCACCCAGCTTCGGAAGTTGCGTGCGGTCCCCTATACTGAGCTGATCGCCCTCGATCAATTCATCGACGGACACACACCCTTTGCCACCAAGCACGGCGTGAAGGGCGCGGAGTTCGAGAACGTGTTGGTGATCGTCGGTCGTGGGTGGAACAAATATAATTTCGGCCAGATGCTCGAATGGATCGAGCCTGGTCCGCCCGCCGACAAGATCGAGTTCTTCGAGAACAACCGCAATCTGTTCTACGTGGCATGCTCCCGGCCCAAAGTCCGCCTAGCGATCTTGTTTACGCAGGTGCTCAGTGCAAATGCGATGGCGCGGCTCACGGCTTGGTTCGGGGCCGACAACATTGTCGCCTTGCCGGCCGACCCGGCGGCAGTGCCGGCATGAGCCTGGACCTGCTCGATTTTGCCGGCATTGAGGAGGCTGACGCTCAGCATGTTCGAGCCGCGATCCAGCGCGGCGACAACTTCCAAGGCTACATTCCTTCGGACGCGCTCGATTTCATCGTACGCAATTATCGCGCGCTCGGCCGGTTGCAGGTTTTGGAGCCGGCATGGCTCGATTGCTATGTCCACTCGTCGCACTTCAGCGCCTATGGGATCGAGACGATCAAGGCGATCTTCGATGTTTGTGATCGGCAGCGGCTGCGCACGCTCAAGCCTCTAACGCAGATCACAGGCGACCGCGCGACGCTGTTTCGAGGATGCGCAGGGCCCGTCCACACACTGGGAATGTCGTGGACCTCCTCTCTCGATAAGGCGATCTGGTATGCCGCTCATCACGCCTCGTACTACGATCTCGCCGATTGTGCGGTTTACGTCACCACCATCTCGGTCAGCGAAATCTATTGCTGCTTGGACCACTACGACCACGACTGTATCGCCCATCCGAGCTCAGCATGGCGTGTGGATGTTCCGGCTGAAGAGTTCCGATTAGACAGACCTCGTTGACGCCGCCGCGGACCGGGGCGTCATGCTCGCGTATGAGAGAAGACTCTGCTATTGGAGTGACGGTACTTTCTGAAGGTTGCGAGTGGAGCACGGCTTGGCCTGCGGCGATCCTTGGGAACCCAATCGGCAGCGATAGATGCCGAAACCACGCAAAAAATTTTCAAGGGAATTTACCTTTAAAATCAAAACCGTAGGATCTTGACGGCCCGAGGGTCGGCTTTCGATGCTGCGGATAAGAAAAAACCCAGTTAGATCAATGACCTAACTGGGCTGAAAACAATTGAGTGGGAATAGGGGAAACGGCGGCGTAGTAGCGGATGGCAGGAGATCGCTAGACGGCGCCCCGTAGATCTGCCGTTCCGCCGGGCGTGTCCCGCTTTCCGAACAGCGGCCGCACGCCTTCGACTACGGCTCCTTCTTGAACAAATCCTGGAAGATGAGCTGGCCCCAAATGCGGTCGCGTGCATGCACCAGCGCGCCGCCCTCGTCGAGCTTTCCCAGCTTGACGGGTGCGAACCCGAGTTGTCTGGCCAAGGACGCCACGGAAGCGGTCGCGTCCTCATCGTCGCTCGACAGAAAGACGACCCGGTGGCCGCCCTCGACGACCGGATCGGCAGCCAGAGTGGCCGCAACCAGGTGATTGAAACCCTTCACGAGCCTGGCGCCGGTGAACGCCTTCGCCACGAAGGCGGAGGACGGGAAACCGTCCAGCTCCTCGAGGGAAACCAACGCGTTCATTGCGTCGATGATCGTCTTGCCTTTCCAATTCGGCAGTGCCTTCGCAACCTCGCGATGCTCCCCGAACGGGACCGCCAGGATGATCGTGTCGGCCTCGAGGGCATCCCGCAGCGGCTTGGCGACGACTGTGGGTCCAATCGCCCGAGCCTGTGGCTCCAACGCCTCGGGGGCCCGCCGGCTCGCGACGGTCACCTCGATGTTTTTGCGGGCGAAGGCCCGGGCGAGGGCCTGGCCCACCTTACCGAATCCTATAATCGCATAGCTCATGATACTTCTCCGATCCCAATTGATGTGTCGGTGTCCCGCCGCGAATGCTTGCGCGACCAGACTGACTGTCAGCGTGGAAGTCATTCCGACATGGACATGCCAGTGTCCGCCGATCAGTCGCTTCCCGTGATCCGGCGCGCTGTCAGATGGCCGAGAACCCGCCGTCGACGGACAGCTCCACCCCGTTCACGAAGCTGGAATCGTCAGAAGCAAGAAACACCGCGACCGCCGCAATTTCCTCGGGACGCCCCATCTTTCCCCGCGGGATCAGGGTTTCGAACATCCGCTTTGCTTCTTCGGTGAGAACTTGGTCCTGCATCGGCGTGGCGATCGGCCCCGGGCTCAGCACGTTCACCCGGATATTCCTGCCCTTCAATTCGTTGAGCCAGGTGCGTGCGAAGGAACGCAACGCCGCCTTGCTCGCCGCATATACGCCGTAGCCGGGAAAACCTTTCACCGAGGCGACTGACCCGGTCATGAAGATCGACCCGTCATCGTTGAACAGCGGGAGCGCCTTCTGGACCGTAAACAGCGTACCGCGTGTGTTCAGGCCGAAGGCCGCATCGAAATGCTGCTCGGTGATCTCGCCCAGCGGAACGGCTTCGCCTGTACCAGCGCTTGCGTACAGGACGTCGATCCTGCCCTTTTCCCGCCTGACTGTGTCGAACAGGCGGTCGAGGTCGTCCAGATCGGCCGCGTCGCCGCGCACGCCGGTTACGTTCCGGCCAATCAGCCTAACGGCCTCGTCGAGTGCCTCCTGCCTCCGGCCCGTGATGAAGACATACGCGCCTTCTTCGACGAAGCGCCTTGCGCTCGCCAACGCCATGCCGCTCGATCCACCCGTGATGACTGCAATCTTACCGTCCAACTTTCCCATGACTTCTCCTTCTCAGGCTCCGTCTTTGGTCGTGTGGGGAGCCCCCGAGAACCTCAACATGGGTCTGTTGGAGCTGAGCGTTGAGTGGGGAAGCGCGCACATCGGTGGTGCGAAAACGATCCGGCTGGACGGCTGACACCAGCTGCGGCGATCACTATCTGCCGGTCGAAATTGAGCTGCGTTCGCTGATACGGGCTATAATGACCGCCCATATTGATGTTTGATGTGTTCGGTACGGCTTTGGAAGGCGCACCCCGGTGGTGCTGGATTGCACCATGATCGACTGGGACGACATTCGCTATTTTCTTGCCGTTGCGCGCAGAGGCTCGGTGCGGGCTGCCGCTGAGCATCTCGGGGTGAACCACTCGACCGTGCTGCGACGCGTCGCCCAACTGGAGGAACGGCTGGGGGCGCAGATGTTCGAGAAGCTGCCTTCAGGTTACCGCCTGACGGTTGCGGGGGAGGAGGTCCTCGAACTCGCTGGTCAGATGGAAGCGTCGTCGCACCAGTTGGAGACGCGCGTCTTTGGCCGCGACCAAAGTGTGCGCGGGCTTCTGCGGGTGACGTTGGCGCCGACGCTTGCGACACACCTGCTCATGCCGGATTTCTCGGATTTCGCGTGCCTGTATCCGGACATCGAGATGGAAATCTTGTCGTCCGGCGAGCTGGCAAATCTGACCAACCGAGAGGCCGATGTCGCGATCCGTGTCGTCTACGACCGCAAAACCCTTCCGCTCAATCTTCACGGCCTGAAGGGGCCGGATGTCTTCGGAGCCATCTACATGTCCCGCGATCGACTAGCAGCGTGGCGTGCGGGCGTGCCTGATCCCGTCCGCTGGATCGTCATCAGCATGCATGGCATCCCGGACTGGGTCCGCGAGGGGGAGGTGCGCGCCGCCGAGGTTCCGTTCAGGGTCACGGATGCCGGGGCGCAGATCGCCGCGGTGCGGCAGGGGCTCGGGATGACGACGCTGCCGTGCTTCGTCGGAGATGCAGACCCCATGCTGGTGAGGGTGCCGGGTACCGACCTGCACATGTACGGAACGCTCTGGCTTCTCACACAGGGGGAGACGCGCAAGACCAAGCGCGTGCGGCTCTTCACGGAGTTCGTCTCCAGCAGGCTTGCTGCATATTCTTCGCTTCTCGCCGGTCTGTCCCTATCGCGCGACTGACGCGAGGGCTCGCCGGCGAGGTTTGCGCAAGGCGTTCGACATCAGACCCGATTTCGGCGACGCTTTGCCATCGGCTCATGCGCCAGCGGCGCGGTGATCACCACTGCCGATTTCAGTCGAGCCAAGCAGGAGATTGTCCAATGGCGCTCGAACTCATCAACCCGGATGATCTGCCGGTTCCCGAGATGTACACCCAGGTTGTCGTTGCGACAGGATCCCGGCTGGTCTTCATCTCAGGCCAGCAGCCCGAGGATATCCACGGCAAGCTGGTCGGGCATGGCGATTTTGCGGCGCAGGCGCGCCTGGCCTTCGCCAATCTCGGCCGGGCACTCCGTGCCGCCGGGGCACGGCCCGGGCACGTCTGCAAGATCACGATCTACATTGTCGATTATAACCGCGATGAACACGTTCCGATCATCGAACAAGCGCAGATTTCGTTGTTCGGAGATCACAAACCGGCGAATGTGGTTGTCGGGGTGGCGATCATGTCTCCGGGTTACCTCATAGAAGTCGACGCGATCGCGGTCATTGACGAGGTCGTCACACGCTAATCGCCGTGGAAACTTCGCCGCTCACGGATAGTCACCTGTCCCCATCCTGCGAGCGGAAGGGGCGGACCGCTTTGAAACCGGTGCGTTCAGTCAGGCGACTTCACGCGCGAACTTACCCGGCGGGCAACCGAGGCGTTTGCGAAAAGCAGTGCTGAAGGCGCTGGCGGATTCATAGCCAATTTCATCGGCGATCCGATCCAGGGATTTTACACCACGCATGAGCGCGTCCTTTGCGATCGCCATGCGCCAACGTGCCAAATATTCGATTGGCGCACATCCCAAGACCTCCCCGAACCGTGCGGCGAAACCCGACCGTGACATGCCGGCCATCCTTGCGAGATCGGCAACGGTCCAACTCGCACGAACGTCAGCATGGATCGCTTGCAGCACTCGGGCGAGAGCTGGGTCCCGCATGCCGCTGAGGAGACCTGGAGGCATCGCCCGATTGCCGATGCTGCGCCAGCGAAGGGCCTCGACCAGCAGCGCTTCGAGCATGCGATGGACAATCAGCTCCTTGCCCGGATAATCGGTCGCACATTCCTCGGCGAGCAGGTCGATGAGACGGCCGAGCCGTGTCGTCCGTCCCTCCGAAGCCGGGATGTGAATGAGGCCGGGCAACAATGCCAGCAGGAGCGGTGCATTCACGCGCTCGAATGCGAAGGTGCCGCCCAGGGCAACAAGGTCGGGTGCGCCTTCCGGTTCGCCATGCCGGATCGCTTCGTTTCGCGGCTCCACCGGAATGCAGTCGATATCCGGTTCGCTGGACAAGGAGAATGCAGGCGTCGTCGGAAGGAGTACGAAATCGCCCTGTGCAAGCCGGAGCGGCTCTTCGCCATCGAATCTCAACCAGGCCTGCCCTTCCAATAGGATTGTGAACCCGGGCGCGTCATGAGCCCGATAGCTCACGCCCCAGCGGCC
The DNA here is from genome assembly GCF_057073705.1 of Labrys sp. E2SS-1L. Taxonomy (NCBI): domain Bacteria; kingdom Pseudomonadati; phylum Pseudomonadota; class Alphaproteobacteria; order Hyphomicrobiales; family Xanthobacteraceae; genus Labrys; species Labrys sp. E2SS-1L. Next base: position 3,586,251 of record NZ_CP172712.1, read on the forward strand.
GCGCGCAGTGATCGGCTTGGAGATGGCGGCAGTCGGCCGGAGCAGGCCTATGATGTCGCTGAGCGGATCCATTCTGGACGATTGATAAATATTTTTGGATATTTAATTATATATCGTCCAAATCGGCTTGTCTATCTTGGGACGTCAAATGCAAGGAGATAGGCACTATGGACAAGACGATCCTCATCACCGGCACCTCCTCGGGCTACGGCAAGGCGACTGCCGAGCATTTCCTGCAGAATGGCTGGCATGTCATCGCTGCGATGAGACGCCCCGACCCGACCCTTCTTGGCGGTCAATCCGAGCGGCTGCGCGTATTGCCGCTGGATGTCACCGATGAACGGAGCATCGCTGCGCTGGTGGACGCTGCGGGCCCGATCGATGTACTCGTGAACAATGCCGGCGTGGGCGGTGTGGGCGCGTTCGAAGCCATGCCGATGTCGCTGATCCGCCAGTTCATCGAGACCAACACGATCGGTGTCATGGCCATGTGCCGGGCACTCATCCCGCAAATGCGTGCACGTCGTGCGGGTACCATCGTCAACGTGACATCGAGCGTAACGCTCGGCGAGTTTCCGCTCGCTGCCGCCTACACCGCGTCCAAGCAGGCAGTCGAAGGGTTCTCGGGCTCGCTCGCTCATGAGCTCGGTCATTTCGGGGTGCGGGTCAAGCTCGTCGAGCCCGGCTATGCTCCGACCACCCGGTTCGGCACCAATGCCATCGTGCCGGTCGAGGATTTGCTCCCGGGGGACTATACCGAGTTTGCGCGGCCAATTCTCGAGGCCTTCGCGAAGCCGGCCATGACAACGCGGGAGAGCGACGTTGCCCAGGCTGTGTGGGCCGCTGTCCACGACACCTCCGGCCGGCTCCGTTTCCCTGCTGGGGCGGATGCCGTAGCTTTGTCGCAAGCGGACTGACCGGGTTTCGCCCCGGGCTTTGGGCGGGAACACGACGAGCGCCTGCCTTCTCGATGTTGCCTGTATGTGGGGCGACGCTCCGGGCCGTTGAAGGGGCAGGCCGCATCCCACGACGTCGGCATGCCGCTTCCTATAAGTTCAAAAACATTAGCATTGACTAATCAATTAGCGTTTGCTAATTGATTTTCATGACAGAGACAGCCGCCATCGATACCGTCATGCGCGCCCTGGCAGATCCCACGAGGCGCGCCGTGTTCGAGCGGATCGTCGGATGCGACGAGATCACCGTGGCCGAACTGACGCAGGGAAGCGGCGTCACGCAGGGCGCGGTTTCTCAGCATCTCAAGGCGTTGAAACAGGCGGGGCTCGTCGCCGAGCGTCCGGAGGGGCGGAAGGTCTATTACCGGGCCGAACCCGGCGGCCTCGAGCCGCTGGCCGACTGGATGAGCCATTACAGCCTGTTCTGGCGCCAGCGCTTCGCCAATCTCAGAACCCTCTTGAAGGAGATCGATCCGTGAATGATTCAGCCTTGAAGCCGGATACGCAGGCAATCGTGGTCGACGAGATCTTCCCGCATGCTCCGGAGATCATCTGGAAAGCGCTGACCTCGGGCGATCTCATCGCCCGCTGGATGATGGCGCCTGCCGATTTCGCTGCGGTGGAAGGACAGCGTTTCACCTTTCGCACCACGCCCGCCGGCGCCTGGGACGGCGTCATCCATTGCAGGGTGCTGGACGTGAAGCCAAACGAGCGTCTCGCCTATGCCTGGCAGGGCGGCGACGAGAGCAATGCGGGCTATGGATCGCGTCTCGATACGGTGGTGACCTGGACGCTGGAGGCCGCCAAAGGCGGGACGCGGGTTCGCCTCGTCCATGCCGGCTTCGTGATGCCCAGGAACGAGACGGCTTTCAGGAATATGGGCGAGGGTTGGAAGAAGGTCCTGCGCAACCTCGGCAACGTCGTGGCCGGCAGCAAGGACTGAGGCGAGGAGGACGAGATGAGCAAGGCCTATACCGGCGGATGCGCCTGCGGTGCGATCCGCTACGAGATCACTGCCGAGCCGGTGTTCAGCAATGATTGCCAGTGCCGCGACTGCCAGCGCGAAAGTGGCACGGGGCATCAGTCCCACCTGACCTTCCCGCGGCAGAATGTGGCTCTTACGGGGGAAGGGCGGCCCTGGGAGATGGTCGCCGACAGCGGCGTCAGGAAGACCCGCTATTTCTGTCCCACCTGCGGATCGCCGGTCTATCTGACCTTCTCGTCCATGCCGCAATTTTTCGCCGTCCGTGCCACGAGCCTCGACGAGCCGGGCCGCTACAAGCCACAGGCGGTGACCTATGCCAGCGGGGGGCATGCCTGGGACCACCTCGATCCAGATTTGCCGAAATTCGAGAAAATGCCGCCGCGGTGAGGAAACTGGCCGCCTAGCGCCAGGGTGGCGGCCATTAGCCGCCTGACGACCGAATACAATGCGGTTGACCATAGTTCTCTTTTTGTTCTAGTTACGGGTAGTGCCGGTCGAGAACGCGAGGTCATCATGCAGTTGGCGTTTGACTTCTATGGCGAGCTTCCGCGCGGGCCTTTACGAAGCGAAAGACTGTTCTTCGCGGTGTTTCCCGGCGTGGAGGATGCGCTTCGGATCGAACGGTTCAGACAGGATTTTCTCAAGGCGAACCCTCTCGGCGGCAGCATGTTGCGGCCGGACCGCTTCCACGTCTCACTCCACCATGTCGGCGACTTCAAGCGCCTCAAGTCACCGCGTACCTATGCGGCGGAATTGGCCGGCGATCTCGTGCAATTGCCTGCTTTCGAGATAACACTGCATGCCATCAAGAGTTTTGGTGCGTTCCCGAAGCCGGGCAGGGCGCTACGCTACCCCCTTGTCCTACTCGGCGAGGGCGCGGGCCTGTTAGAGCTCCATGAGACATTAGGCGCAGCCATGACCAAGTTCGGTATACGTGCCTTACCGGATTTCACGCCCCATCTGACCTTGTCCTATGGCGAGAGGCCAATATCGGAACAGCGGATCGACCCAATCCCCCTTCAGATCGAAGGTTTTTGCCTGGTTCACAGCAGGTTGGGCAAGACGGAATACCGGATCATCAAGCGCTGGCCCCTGAGCGAACCCAAGCCGCTGCTGCATTAACCCAAGGAACCCTGATGCCGCCCGTCATTGTCGATCCCGCCAAGGTCCGTGAATTCGCCGATGCCGAGAGCTTCTACACCTGGCTCCGCGACCATCACGACAGCCAAAGCGAAGTCTGGATCAAGATCCACAAGGCGGGTTCGGGCCTCGCCTCGATCACGCCCAAGCAGGCGATCGACGTCGTGCTCTGCTGGGGCTGGATCGATGCGGTGCGCAAGAGCTTCGATGAGCGCAGCTTCCTGCAACGCTACACGCCGCGCGGGCGCAAGAGTATCTGGAGCCGGATCAATGTCGACAATGTTGCCCGGCTGGTCGCCGAAGGGCGCATGACCGAACACGGGTTGAAGCAGGTGGAGGCGGCCAAGGCGGACGGCCGCTGGGATCGGGCCTATGAGAGCGGCAAGAACCTGAAGATTCCGGACGATCTCCAGGCTGCGATCGAGGCCGAGCCGGAGGCGCTGCAGATGCTGGCAATGCTCAGCGCACAGAACCGCTTCGCATTGGCCTTTCGCATGCACAACACCAAGACCGAGGCAGGGCGGAAGAAGAAGATCGTGGCCTTCGTCGCCATGCTCAAGCGCGGCGAGACGATCTATCCGCAGTCGAGGAAATGAGGCGGCAGCGCCCTGCGTACACCGCCGCGGTTCAGAAGAACTCGTCCAGCAGAAGATAGAAGGCCATGCGCTCCGGATCCGGCACGATGCCGTAGCGGGCGAGAAAACGCTCGACCTGGGTTGGCCCGAAGTGATCGCCGATGCTGCGCGTCGCGAGCGCCAGGTCCTGGTGGCGATCGGCGAGCCCAGCCCGGGCACAATCGATGAAGCCGGAAAAGACGTCCTTGTCCGCCAGCAGGTTCTCCAGCGTCGCATCGCCATGCGTGACGACAAGGTCTTCCTGGCGCGGTCGCAGGGGCGACAGTTCGGCGAAGACATCGGCTGCGGTCTGGCCGGCGCGCTCCTCATCGAAATCCTCCTCGTCGACGAGGCCAGCCTTGAGCCGCGCTTCGGCCAAGGCGATGCGGCTGTCGGCGCGGTGGTCGAACGGACAACCGGTCCTGTCGAGAGCATGCAGATGCCGCAGGGCGTCGGCGGCGATGTCGACCACCCGTTCCGGGGCAAGACCGGCCTGGGACGACAGGGTCGTGCCTGAAATGGCACTCATCAGCAGCCAGTGTCGTCCGTCATGCCGGGTCTCCGCCAGGCGTTTCGGGCATGGGATGCCGCGGGCGCCCAGCCAGTCCAGGCGCGGTCCTTCATCCGGCAATTCAGCGAGCGGTGACAGTTCCTCGGTCTTGACGAACAGATCCGGTCTGTCCGGCGCTTCGAGGCGAAAGACGCCTGCACCGGAGGCTCCGATCGACTGGGCCTTCCAACCATAGCCTGCCAGATCGCGGCGCCAGTCGGCGGGCAGGTTCAGCGCTGATTTCATTGACGGTATCGTCCAGGTTCCATCAGGCGCCGGCAAGCCGGCTCTTGTCACTCTGGCCCGATTCCCTGGACGGAAAGAAGGCGGCCCGATGCGAACTCAAGCGGGTAGTGCCTCGGCGACGACGCCATTTTCGGCAGCCACCACGCCGCCTCGCAGCACGAGCTTGCGGGGCGGGCGATTGATCACGGCTTCCTCGATACTCGGCGTGTCGATGACGACGAGATCGGCCGGCGCGCCGGGCACCAGGCCATAGCCAGTGATGCCGAGCGCCCTGGCTGGTTCGACGGTGGCAAGATCGAGTGCCAGGCGCAAATCGTCATTGGCATAGAATTCCTGCCTGGAAGCGACGATGGCGGCACGATCGAGCATGTCGCCATTGCCGAAGGGCGACCAGCAGTCGCGAATATTGTCGGACGCGGCGAAGAGGGTGACACCATGGCGGCGCAGCGCCTTTACCGGCGGCACCGGCACGGCGGCCGGGCTCGATGTCATGATCGCCACGCCGGCTCGGGCCAGGGCGTCTGCCGTGCTGGCGAAGCTCTCGGGAGACTGGTCGCCAAGGGAAAAAGCGTGGCTCACCACAACGCGCCCCTGCAGGCCGAGGGCTTCGGTGCGGCTGGCGATGTCGCGCAACTCGGCGCCGCCGGTTTCGCCGCCATCGTGCAGGTGGATGTCGATACCCTTGCCGTGTTTTTCGGCGAGGGCGAAGACGATGTCGAGCTGGCCCGGGATGTCATGGTCGAAACCCTCGGGATCGAGCCCACCGATCAGGTCCGCACCGGCGGCGAGGGCAGCATCGAGCAGCTCGGCTGCGCCGGGCTCGCTCACGACGCCGCTCTGGGGAAAGGCGACGATCTCGATGTCGACCCAAGGCCTCCAGCGTTCCCGAACGGCGAGCAGGGCCTCCAGATTGGTGAGCTTCACGTCATTGTCGATATCGACATGGCTGCGCACCCGAGTGGTACCGTTGGCGACGAGGCGGCGCAGGAGATTGGTGGCGCGGGCCTCGACGGGCAGGGGCACGGCATGGCGGGCGACACGCTCGGCGGCGATGCGCTCGCGCACGCTTTCCCCCGGCACATGCGGCACCAGCGGTGCGCCCATATGGGTCTTGTCGAGGTGGATATGGCCGTCGATGAAGGCCGGAAGCAGCAGGGCGCCGGCAAGATCGCGCCGATCCAGATCGGCGGCCGGAAGCCCGGGCGCGGTGATCGAGGCAATCAGGCCGTCGACGATATGGACATCCGCCCGGCGTCCGTCGGGCAGGGTGGCATTGGCAAGCAGCATCAGATGAGTCCGAGACGTTTGGCGGCAACGTAGTTGTAGAGCGGATCGCGATAAAGCTTGAATTCCTCGGAGGCCGAGAAGGTGAGGCTGAGATCGTGCTCGTCGTCATGCCTGACGGCCTCGGCAAAGATCTCCGGCCAATCCGGCACTTTCTGCCGACGCCATTCTTCCACCTGCTCGGCCGCCGGAATGTCGGGAAAGCCGATCTTGGGAATGAGCGAGGCGATGGCCTGCCAGAAGCGCCGCATCGGCACGGCCGGATCGGGCGAACGCGGCGCCATCATGCGCAGCCAATGGGAGCCGGTGAGGGCATGCAGGAGGGAAAAGTCTCCCGTCGCGGCAAAGAGCGCCAGCGACAGGCGGGCGAAACGGTCCATGGTATCGGGGCCGATGGCCAGCATGTCGTGGATGGGCGCGAATTCCGGCTTGGCCGCGACCGCGCGCATATTGTGCCAGAGCAGGTCGCATTCGGTGACGATATGGCGGAAGGAGGCAGGCCCATACATATAGGCCAGCACGCCGAGCGGATCGTCTGTCGAAGCTGCCGCGCCTTGGCCGGTACCAAGATCGAGATAGGTCGCCGCCCAATAGGCGAGCGCAATGGCGGTTTCCTCGTCATTGTCCGTCCAGGTCGCATAGGCCATGCGCATGAAGGCATGCATGGCGCTGGCGGCGAAGCCGTCGAACAGGAGCGGCAGATAGAGCCTTGCGGTCGGCGTGGCGCCGAGCCGCCCGACTTCCGCCTGGAAGAAGGTGCGGTAATCGCCTTCCCGTTCGCGGTCACCGAGAAAGTCGCGCCAGTTCTCGCGGCTGATCGCGCCCTTGGGCTCCGGCACGGGAACGAGGCCGTTCTGGAGACGGTAGATTTCGCAGAACTCTTCCAGCCTCCGGTCGTCAGCGCCCATGCGCTGCATGGCGACCAGGATCATCGGCAGGTGGTTGGCGAGCATATAGGGGAATTCGGCACTCCATTGCTGTGACCAGCCGATGGAGCGTGCGAGCGCATCGCCCTTGCTGCCCGCTTCTCGTGGTGCCGACATCGAACCCTCCCCATCCGGTCCTGGTTTGCTGGCGCGGCGAAGCTCTTCGTTCCTTCCGGCCACAGTGGTGAAACTACTCCGTCCGTGCGGGGCAGAAAAGGGCCACCCGCAACAAACCAAACAAAATTATGTAATAATTTGTTCGATATTGCGAGGATTTAGGGCTTGCCTTTTGTTAAGTTGCAAAAAAATGTTTGAGTGTGCTCGAATTTCTCACATTCTGATTGCGCGTAAAAAATGCAATGATAGCCTCCCGGTTGCGAGGGTGTAACGGAGGGGACCCACGATGAACATGACGGCAAAATGCCGCTCACTCATGCTGGCAGGATTCCTGGTGTTTGCGGGAGCGGCGCAGGCCCAGGAGCGTTTCGACGGCGTCACGCTCAGCCTGGCATCGCAGAACGACCAGTTCGCGGTGATCTTGGCCGCGATGGCGCCGGATTTCGAGAAGGCGACCGGCGCCAAGGTCAATGTCGAGATCCTGAGCTATCCCGAACTCTTGACCAAGATCACGGCCGACTATGTCGGCCATACCAAGGGCTACGACATCGCCACCACCGATATCGTCTGGTCGGGACAGTTCGCGGAAGCCGGCTACACCGTCGACCTGACCGACTGGATCAAGCGCGATGCCGCCGAGATCAAGGTGGACGACATCTATCCCAGCCTGATGCAGGGACTGGGCGGCTACAAGGGCAAGCAGGTCGCCTTTCCCTTCGCGGGCTATGCCAATGTGCTGGCCTATCGCAAGGACCTCTACGAGGCCGCCGGCCTGAAGCCGCCCGCGACCATGGAAGACTACATCGCCGATGCCATCAAGCTGACAGACCCGGCCAAGAAGACCTATGGTTTCGTGGCCAATGGCCAGAAGGGACCGGCGGTGGCGCAGGACTGGATGCAATATAATTTCCAGCTCGGCGGTTCGATCCTCGGTGCTGATGGCAAGCCGACGCTCAATTCGGCGGCGAACGTCCAGAGCGTGGTCGACTACAAGAAGCTGTTCGACAAGGCAGCTCCTCCCGGTGCGGCCGACTATGACTGGGGCGCGCGCGAGGAGAGCTTCCGCCAGGGCATGGCCGCCAACATGCAGACCTGGTCGATCGGCGCTGCCGGCTACGACAATCCGGAAATTTCCAAGGTCGTCGGCAAGGTCGGCATCATGCTGACCCCGGCCCGGGCCGGCAAGCAACCGGAATACGGCATCGGTGGCTGGGGGCTCGGCATCAACGCCGATATCGACAAGCGCAAGCAGGAGGCGGCCTGGGCCTTCATCAAATGGATCACCAGCCCGGCGGTGCACAAGGAGTTCAATCTGCGCGGTGCCGGTAGCTATCTGCGCAAGAGCGAGATGACGGACAAGGATCTCCTGGCGAAGTTCCCGTTCCTACCCGTGCTGGCGACCTCCTTCGAGCATGGCAATGTCGATTTCAGGCCGCGCATTCCACAATATCCGGAATTGCAGGATCTGATCGGCTCCGCCGTCAACGGTGTGCTGGTCGGCAATGCCGATCCCAAGGCGGCGCTGGACGAGGCGCAGGCCCAGGCTGAAAAGCTGTTCTGAGAGAGGCGAGGCGTCCTGGGGGCGCAGGAGTCCTGGGATCGCAGGCGTCCTCGCCTGCATCTTCCCATCCTGCGAGCGCCGCGGCGCAAAGAGCAGGCGAGGACGTCTGCGATCCCAGGAAAACCTTCTGCTGGCCCGATGCAAGCATAGTTGCGCGGCCCTTGTGGCTGCGCGACCATGCCGGCCTATCCATTCGCCGCCGATTCCGGAGAGTTCGAACTTGGAAAGTCACTCATCGCGCCTCGCCGGAAGCGCCGTCGTGGCCAAGGCGCGGCCCCGACGCCTGTCCTATGCGCGCAAGCGCCAGCTCTTCCTGATCCTGCTGGCGGCTCCCGCCATACTCTATGTGCTGGCAATCGCCGTCTGGCCGATGGCTCAGGGGATCTTCTACTCCTTCGAGGAATACAGCCTGGTCCGCCCGGCGGGCCGCCATTTCGTCGGGCTCGACAATTACGTCGCCCTGTGGAGCGACAAGACCGCCCGCCAGGCGCTGATCAACACCTTCATCTTCACCATCGGCGCCGTCTCCATCGAGTTCGTCTTCGGCCTCGGCATCGCCTTGCTGCTCTGGCGCGACGACTTGTTCAATCGCATCGCCCTCGGCCTGTTGCTGATCCCGGCCACGGTGACGCCCCTGGTCGTCGGGCTGATCTTCAAGGCCATGCTCAATGCCGACTATGGCGTGCTCGGCTATTTCCTGGCCGAAGCCGGCATTTCAGGGCCACGAGGCCTGCTCGCCGATCCACTGCTCGCCTTGCCGACCCTGATCGCCGTCGATGTCTGGGAATGGACGCCGCTGATGGCGCTGATCCTGCTGGCCGGGCTCAAATCCCTGCCGACCGATATTCTCGAGGCGGCGCAGGTCGACGGCGCTACCAGCGCGCAGCGCTTCGCCCTGATCATCCTGCCGCTCCTGTTGCCGGCGGCCTTCCTGGCCCTGGTGCTGAGGATGATGGATGCCTTCCGCGTCTTCGACATCATCTATGTCAGCACCAGCGGCGGGCCGGGCGATGCCACCACCACGCTGATGATCCACGGGGTCAAGCAGGGGCTGGAGTTCTTCAATATCGGCCGGGCATCGGCCGTGAGCAATCTGATCACCATCTGCATCGGCGTGATGGCGGCGCTTTTCATCTTCGTGGTCAGGCCGGCGAGGAACCGCAATGCTTAGAACCGCCGCCGACAGGGGATTGTGGGCACGGCGCGCAGCCCTGATCGTCATCCTCGTCATCGCTCTTTTTCCAATCCTGTGGCTGTTTTCGACGGCCTACAAGCCGGCGAGGGACATCTTCACCACGCCGCCGCAGCTCTTCTTCGAGCCGACCTTCGCGAATTTCGAGAATGTATTCCGGCTTTTCGACCTGTGGTCCCTGGTGAAATCGAGCCTGATCATCTCGATCGGCTCGACGCTGCTGTCGCTGCTCCTCGGCGTTCCCGCCGGTTACGCCCTTGCCCGCTCCAAGAATCCGAAGGCCGTGTGGCTCGCCTATTTCTTCCTGGCCATCCGCACCGTGCCGCCGGTGGCGACGCTGATCCCCTTCTATCTGATGATGCGCGACATCGGCCTGCTCGGCACCTGGTGGGCGGTGATCCTGCTCAACACAGCCCTGAACAGCGCCTTCGTGGTGTGGATGATGTTCTCCTATTTCCGCGCCTCGCCGGTGTCGATCGAGGAGGCCGCCCTGACCGACGGCAGCAATGACTGGAACACCTTCCTGTTCACGGCCCTGCCGTCCGTGGTGCCCGGCATTATCGCCAGCGCTATCTTCTGCATCATGTTCTCCTGGAACGACTTCCTCTATTCGATGTTCCTGACGCGGGCCGACAGCAAGCCGATCTCGGTGGCGCTGCTCTCGGCCTATGGCACCAAGGACATTTCCTGGGGCACGCTCGGCGCGCTAGCGCACTTCTCCACCCTTCCCATCGTCTTGATGATGATCCTGCTCAATCGCTATTTCGTGCAGGGCCTGACCAAGTCGGCCCATTAAAGGTTCCATCATGGCCGCGATCAGCTTTTCAAAGGTCAGCAAAGCCTATGCCGATGGGCACCTGGCCGTGAACAAACTCGATCTCGACATCGCCGATGGCGAGTTCCTGGTGCTGGTCGGCCCCTCCGGCTGCGGCAAGTCCACGGCCCTGCGCATGATCGCGGGCTTGGAGACCATTACCAGCGGCACGCTTTCGATCGGCGCGGAGGTTGCCAACGACCTGTCGCCGCGCGAACGCAATGTGGCGATGATCTTCCAGAGCTATGCGCTCTATCCGCATCTTTCCGTCGCCGACAATGTCGGCTTTGCCCTCAAGGTGCGCGGCGAGAAACGCGAGGTGATCGAGGAGAAGGTCAAGGCTGCCGCCGAGATGCTCGAGCTGGACAAGCTGCTCACCCGCCGTCCCGGGCAACTGTCCGGCGGCCAGCGCCAGCGCGTCGCCATGGGGCGGGCGATCGTGCGTGAGCCAGCCGCCTTCCTGATGGACGAACCGCTGTCCAACCTCGATGCCCGCCTGCGCGGCCAGATGCGTGCCGAGATCGCCCGCCTGCAGCGGGCGAGCGGGGTGACCACGGTCTATGTGACGCATGACCAGGTCGAGGCGATGACCATGGGCGATCGCGTGGCCGTGATGAATGGCGGCGTGCTGCAGCAATTGGCGCCCCCCCGTGAACTCTACGACCGGCCCGTCAACCTGTTCGTCGCCACTTTCATCGGGGCGCCGCCGATCAATTTGCTGCCCGGTAGGCTGCGCCGGGGCGGGCAGGGGATGGAAGTCGCCCTGCCGGGCCTCGTTTTGCCATTGCCGGCCGCTTTCGTGCAGGAAAGACCCGCCCTCGGGGCGCAGGGCGACCGCGAGGTGATCGTCGGCATTCGCCCCGAGAACCTGTTCCTCACCGAAGGCGATGCCGAAGCGCTTTCCGCCCGCGTCGCCTTTCAGGAGGATCTGGGCGCGAGCCTGCTTGTCCATGTCGACCTTGTCGATCCCGCGGCGAATGCCCAGCAGAAGCGGGCAGGGCTGGACGAATTGGACGAAAGCGCCCCGGCTGCAATCTCCACCCGCATGCGCATCAGCGCGCCTGTCAGTGCGAGGCGCAAGGCCGGCGATACCGTCAAAATCGGGATCCAGGTCGACAGCCTGCATTTCTTCGATCCGGCAAGCCAGCTGGCGATACGCTGAGGGAATAGGAGACATCTTCGCAAGGCGCCGGCGCTTGGCGGCTTTCCCAACCATGCCTATCTATGATTTAAGCTCATCGTTGCGAACGCAGCGAAGCAATCCGGCTCTGTGGTTTGTGGCTTCTGGATTGCTTCGCTGCACTCGCAATGACGAAAAGCCGCCCGCCAAGCGGCAATACATCACTCGGCCTCCGGCTTCATTGACAGGACTTCTCCTTTGTTCACAGGCATCATTCAGGGCGTCGCCGATATCGACGCCGTCAAGGATCATGACGGCTTGCGCACCTTCACGCTGCGTTTTCCCGAGGGCTTCAGCGAAGGGCTCGCCATCGGCGCCAGCGTCTCGGTGGACGGTGTCTGCCTGACGGTAACCGAGTTGCTCTCGGCGCAGACGGCCACCTTCGATGTGATGCTGCAAAGCCTGAAGATAACCACCTTGGCCGACTATGCCGCCGGCGATCGCGTGAATGTCGAGCGGGCCGCCAAGGATGGCGCCGAGATCGGCGGCCATCCGATTTCGGGCCATGTCGATTTCTCCACCGCCATCGACTCCGTCGGCACCTCGGAAGGCAACAAGGTCATCCGTATCGCCATCCCGCCGGATTTCGCGCGCTACGTCTTCGCCAAGGGTTATATCGCCATCAACGGCGCCAGCCTGACCGTGTCCGAGGTCGACAAGAAGGAAGGCTGGTTCGAAGTCTGGCTCATCCCTGAAACCCGGCGCATGACCGTGTTCGAGGACAAGCGTGCCGGCGATCGGCTCAATATCGAGATCGAGCGCGACACCCAGGTGGTTGTTGATACCGTACGCGACGCCGTCCAGGAGAGCCTGGGACGCCTGCAGCCTGTGCTGGAAGCCCTGCTGGCGGAAAAGGGGCTCAACCTCGAGGATTTCGTGCAGGTGCCCCGCCAGATCGGCAAGAGTTGACGCCCCTGGGACCGCCGGCTTCCAGCCGGCTCTTCCTTGCCAACCAGCGATGCGCTTCCAGGAGCCGGCTGGAAGCCGGCGGTCCCAGGAGGTCAGGCTTCCTCAGCAGACATCACCCCATGCCCAGCACTATCGCGCCCCCCGTCATGCCGGCGCCCGCGGCGGAGAGCAGCAGCTTTTCGCCCGCTCTGAAGGGCTCTGCTTGGTTCGCAAGCGAGAGCGACAGCGCAATCGTGGCGGCCGAAGAGTTGCCGTAGTCCTCGATGCTACGCACGGTTCTGGCCGTGCCTAGCCCGAGTTCGGCCGAGACCGTATCGAAGATGCGTGCATTGGCCTGATGGGGCACGAAACGGTCTATGTCTGCGGCTGTCAACCCAGCCTGGGTCATGGCCTTCCCGGCGCAATCGCTCATCATGCGCACGGCCTGCGAGAACACCGCCTTGCCGTCGCGCATGGTCATCAGGAAATCCTGGGCGGCGATATCAGGCGCGAAGGGGCGGTTGCTGCCGCCGGCCGGAATGGAAATCAGGTCGTATTGGCTACCATCGGAGGCAAGGTCGACGCCGATGAGGCCACTCTCCTCGTCGTGTGAGGGGCCGAGCAGGAGGGCGCCGGCTGCGTCGGCGAACACCACGGCGCTGGCGCGCTCCCGGGGGTTGATGCGGCGGCTGAGGATGTTGGCGGCAACCACCAGTACCGCCTTCTCCTGGGTGCGCACGAAGCCGTCGGCGAGGGTGAGGGCATAGAGGAAACCCGAACAAGCGCCGGCGAGATCGACCGCGCCTGCTTTCGGGAGCCCCAGTCGATGCGCAAGCAAGGGCGCCGAGGGGGGCAACAAATGGTCGGGGGTCGAGGTTGCGAGCAGGACAAGTCCCACCTGGTCCAGCGCAATATCGGCATCCGCCAGGGCTGCGGCTCCCGCTTCGGCCGCAAGCCCGCTCAGCGTGTCCCCGGCGCCGGCCCAATGGCGATGGCGGATACCGGTCCGCCGCTCGATCCAGCCGTCTTCGAGACCCAGTCTCGCCTCGATCTCGGCATTGCCGACCCGGCGTTCCGGCACGCAATGGCCGAAGCCGAGCACGCGGCTCGAACGGCAGCGGGTCATCGGCCGGCGCCGGCGACCAGGTCCACCGCCTCGTCGATGGTCGCATAGGCGCGGTCGAGATCATCCGGCGTGACGCAATAGGGCGTCATCAGATAGATCACATTGCCGAGCGGGCGGATGAGCAGGCCGCGGGCCTTGAAGAAGGTGCGCAGCCGCGGCCCCGCATCGGAAAGATAACCGCCGGAGGGCACGGCGATCTCCATCACCGCGATGGTGCCGCATTGGCGGATATCGGCGAAGCGGGGATCGCTGCGGAAACGGTCCAGGCGACGGCTGTGTCCGGCGGCCAGCGCCGCGATACGCTCGGTGACCGGCTCCATCCGCCAGATCTCGAGATTGGCGCAAGCTGCCGCGCAGGCGATGGGATTGGCGGTGTAGGAACTGGAGTGGAAGAAGGTGCGGCTGCGGTCATCCGACAGATGCGCCTCGAAGATCTCCGCCGTGCACAGGGTTGCCGCGAGCGGCACGGCGCCGCCGGTGAGTCCCTTGGACAGGCACATTATGTCGGGCGTGATACCGGCTTGCTGACAGGCGAAGAGCGAGCCGGTGCGGCCCCAACCGGTCATCACCTCGTCGGCGATCAGGAGGACGCCATGGGCCTCGGCGATCCGCTTCAATTCGGTGAGAATCCAGGGGGCATAGATGCGCATGCCGCCGGCGCCCAGTACCAGGGGCTCGATCAGCAGGGCGGCGATATCGCCTTGCCGGCAGAGGCGTTCGAAGGCATCGAGCGTGCGCTGTTCCTGCCCGGCGGCGGGAAAGGGCAGGCTGTCGACCGAGAACAGCAGAGGGCCATAGGCCGCGTTGAAGACGCCGCGTTCCCCGGCCGACATCGTGCCGATGGTGTCGCCGTGATAGCTGTGCTCCATCACCACGATGCGCGAGCGTGGCACACCGCGATTGTGGAAGAAGCCGAGCGCCATCTTCAGGGCGACCTCGACCGCGGTCGAGCCGCTGTCGGAATAGAAGACATGGGCGAGACCCGATGGTGCGATCTCGACCAGACCCCTGGCGAGCGTCTCGGCTGGCTCATGCGTGTAGTCGGCGAAGATGATCTGGTCGAAGCGTTCGCTGGCATCCCGGATCGCCTGCATGATGGCGGGATGCCGGTGGCCATGGGTGATCACCCACCAGGAGGAAATCGCATCGAGCACGGCTCGTCCGTCCTCCTCATAGAGGAAGGCACCTTCCGTGCGGGCGATCCGGCGCGTCACCGGATCGAGCTGATGCTGGGTAAAGGGGTGCCAGACCGGCGACGGCAGGGGTTTCAGCATGAGGCAAGCCCTTGCTTGATAATGGATAGGTCGATCCAGTTCCGGAAGCCGGCATGCAAATCGTCGGCGATCAGGGGATCGAGCTTCGGCAGCCGGCCGAGGCTCCTGACATCGCCGAGTTCGGTGATGACGGCCTGAGTGTCCGCCTGCTCGTCGCCGATGAAGACGATTCCGAGGATGGGAATGCCCCGGCGGCGCATGGCTTCGAGCGAGAGCAGCGTGTGGTTGATGGTGCCCAGGCCCGTACGGGCACACAGGATCGTCGGATAGCGCCAGCGCGCGAATACGTCGGCGAACACGGTCCGGCGCGTCAGGGGAACCAGCAGTCCGCCAGCCCCCTCGATGACGAGAGGTCCGGAGACCGACGGCGGCTCCAGCGTGTCGGGATCGAGTTCCACCCCGTCGATGGCTGCCGAAAAATGCGGCGAGGCCGGCGTGGCGAGGCGGTAGGCTTCGGGCAGGATGCGGTCCTGTGGCAACCTGCCCAGGCGTCGTACCGTCTCGCTGTCGGTTTCCTCGTCGAGGCCCGATTGCACCGGTTTCCAGTAGCTCGCCTCGAGGGCATGGGCGAGGGCCGCCGAGAACACCGTCTTGCCGATGCCGGTATCCGTGCCGGTGACCACGATACGTGGATGGGCCTCCCTAATCATGATGCAGCCCCTGGGACCGCGGACGTCCCGTCCGCCTCTTCCTCTCTCCAAGGCGCTGCGTTTCCAAGAGTGGACGAGGACGTCCGCGGTCCCAGGACCTTCGTTTCATCGATCCTCCTCCGCCATTACCATAGCGAGCCGTTCGACCATTTGCGTGATGACTTCCTCGTCGACATTGGGCGTGATGGAAATACGCAGGCGCGCCGTGCCGGCCGGAACCGTCGGCGGGCGGATGGCCCGGATATCGAAACCGGCCCCCTGCATCCGCTCGGCGATGGCGAGGCAGCGCTCATTGTCGCCGATGACGACAGGCAGGATCTGCGAGCCGCTGGTCGCGATGCCGAGCCGTTCGGCCACGAGGCGGTTGGCAAAAGCGACGAGCGACAGTTCGCGCCCACACCGCTCCGGCTCGTCCGCCAGCACGCGCAGGGCTTCGCGCACCAATGCAGCCTGGAGAGGAGAGGGCGCAGTGGCATAGATGAAGGGGGCGGCATGGTTGACCAGGACGTCACAGAGCACGGCGCCGGCGCCGATGAGCGCGCCCGAGGAGCCCAGCGCCTTGCCGCAAGTGTGAAGCACCACGACATTGTCGCGCCCTTCCAAGGCGGCGGCAAAGCCGCGTCCGCCCAGGCCGTGAACGCCGGTGGCATGGGCCTCGTCGACATAGAGGAAGCCGTCATGCGCATCGGCCAGTGCCATCAGCTCGGCCAGGGGCGCAATATCGCCATCCATGGAGTAGAGGCTTTCGACCACGATCCAGGGATGGCCCCTGCCGCCGGCCGTCCGCCAGGCGCGGATCGCCTGTTCGAAGGCGGCAATGTCGTTGTGCGGTACGGCCACGGCCGCAGCGCGGCCGGCCGCGATGCCGGCATGGGCGCTGGCATGGACGAGGGCATCGTGGACGATGAGATCGCCGCGCTGGGGCAAGGTTGAGAGCGCGGCGAGATTGGCGGTGTAGCCGCCGTTGAAATAGAGCATGCGCGGTGAGCCGAAGAACGTGGCGGCTTCGGCCTCCAGTGCCTCGTGCTCGGGATGGTTGCCACACAGCAGGCGCGAGCCGCCGGCGCCGGCGGGCACGCGACGATCGACGGCGGCGATGAGGGCTTTATGCAAACGGGATGACGACGCCAGCCCCAGATAGTCGTTGGAGCTGAAATCGATGCCGCTCAGCGGTGCCAGGACCCGGCGACGCCCCTTGCGTTCGAACTGGCCGAGCCTTGCCGCGTAGCGCGCCAGCCGGGGCCGCTCGCCCGGCGATGCGTCGCTCACGGCGTCTCCTCCATCGGCGCGGCCGTCAGGCCGAGACGGCGCATCAGGCTGCTGTCCTTGTCGTCGCCCGGATTGGCGGCAGTGAGCAGCGTTTCGCCGACGAAGATGGAATTGGCACCCGCGAAAAAGCACAGGGCCTGGGTCTCGTCGCTCATCGCCGTGCGTCCCGCGGTGAGGCGTACATGCGAGGCCGGCATCAGGATGCGGGCGAGCGCGATGATGCGGATGAACTCGATCGGATCGACCGGCGGGGCATCCGCCAGCCGGGTGCCGGGCACAGGGATGAGCATGTTGATCGGCACGCTTTCCGGCACTTCCGGCAGGTTGGCGAGCGTCACCAGCATGGCGATGCGGTCATCGACCGCTTCGCCGAGGCCGAGAATGCCGCCGGAGCACACCTTGATGCCGGCCTCGCGCACATTGGCCAAAGTATCCAGCCGCTCGGCGAAGCTGCGGGTGGTGATCACCTCGGGGTAGTAACGCTCCGAGGTATCGATGTTGTGGTTGTAATAGTCGAGGCCAGCCTCGGCGAGCGTGCCGGCCTGCTGGGGCGACAGCATGCCGAGCGTCATGCAGGTCTCCATGCCGAGCGATTTCACGCCTTCGACCATGGCGACGAGCATGGCCATGTCGCGCTGCTTGGGGCTGCGCCAGGCCGCGCCCATGCAATAGCGCGTGGCGCCACCTGCCTTGGCCTGGCGCGCCTCCTCGATCACCCGCTGGACCTCCAGGAGCTTGGAAGCCTTCAGGCCGCTGTCATGATGGGCCGACTGGCTGCAATAGCCGCAATCTTCGGGGCAGCCGCCCGTCTTGATGCTGAGCAGCTTGCTGAGCTGGATGCGGTTTGGATCGAAATGCCGGCGATGAACGGTCTGGGCGCGGAACAGCAGCTCGTTGAACGGCAGGTCATAGATCGCGCGCGCCTCGGCATGGTTCCAGGGCAGGGCGGCGGCGCGGTCCGTGCTCGAACCGTGGATACCGGGCGCGCGCTCCTGGTTCTGACTCGTCGACAGGTGATCGTGCATTTCGTCTCCTCGCATGACCGGTCGCGGATCCCTTCAGGAAGGGCGCGAGCGTGGGAAGGAGAGGCAGCCAAATGTCCAGCGCCTCAAAATTATAGATAAAATCTTGAATCTATCTATCTGGAATCATCATAAAGTTGCGAAGCGAGGATGCATCTGGTTTTATCATAGATAATCTATGGAGCTGCCGTGGCCGAAACCGTTGCCGAGCGCATAGCGCGTACCCTGGCCGAGCGCATCGTGCGCGGGGAATTGGCGCCGGGAACGCCGCTCCGGCAGGACAGGATCGCGGCGGAGTTCGAGGCGAGCCATGTACCCGCCCGCGAGGCCTTCCAGCTGCTGCGCGCCCAGGGCCTGGCGGTCAACGAGCCGCGGCGCGGCATGCGGGTGGCGCCGCTCGATGGCAAAGCAGCGCAGGAAGTCGTCGAGATTCGGGCGAACCTGGAAGTGCTGGCGGTCAGCCATGCCATTCCCTGGCTGAATGCGACGAGTTTCGAACGGATGGAGCAGGCCCTTCAGGCCGGTGACCGGGCTGAGACCATCGAGGATTGGGAACTCGCTAACCGGGCCTTCCATCGCGAGATCGTGGCACCCTGCCGCATGCCTCGGCTGCTTGCCATGCTGGATGGGCTGCAACTCGCCAATTCGCGCATCATTTTCGCGGCGACGCGGACGGCGGGATGGCGCCCCGGCACCAGCCACGCCCACCGGCAGATTCTCGATGCCCTGCGACAGCGGGATGCCGGGCGCGCGGCCACCCTGCTGCAGTCGCATATCCGTGGGCTCGAGCAGGGAAAGAGCGGCGACTTTCCGACATCGCCGCCTTCCACTTCCTGGATCGGTTCAGGCCGGTGAAGGAGCGCTCGCACCAGGTCTCCAGGCGATGACACCCTCCGTGCGCGCCCGCACCGTCGGCGAAGCGAGGCATGACGCAACCGCCTCGTAACCGGGGAACCCCGGAAAGGGAACGACCAGACAAGGAGGGCTGTGATTGGCGGGGCACAGGATGATGGCCTCCTCCTCGCCGGTGGTCGCCAGGTCCAGAATGGCATGAGACCGGGTCAGTACGAAGAGCGGGCTGGTGCCGGGAGGGCGCGCTCGCAGATAGGCACTTACTGCGTGCTGGGTCGGCTCGTCCAATCCCTGCTCGATCATGTCGATGACAAGAAAGGCGGGGCCTTCCTCTGCCAGGCCGATTGCCAGAGCGGTGAGAGCATCGGACATCCCGGCGCCGTGGTGGGCGAGTTGCGCGAGGATCGGCTCGACGCGATCGCGAAGAGCCGGATCGGCTGCCAAACCTTTCCGCAATGCGGCCGTGTCGGATACGCGCTCCAGGCCGAGAAAGGCGGCATTCGGCAAGGTTTCGGCCAGACGCAGTGCCAATCGGGTCTTGCCGCTGCCGAGAGGGCCGATGATGTAGGTCAGCGGCTTGATGTCCTGAATCGCGAAGCGTTCGCCACCCCAGGGCCAGGGCAGGTCGAAGGCAATGGCTGGTTCTCGGCCGGATGAAGAGTGCGGCATGAGATCCCCCGCCACTAACGCAGGCGTGTTGGCGTGGCCGCTTTGGAGGGCTTGCAGTGTCATCGCCGTGGCGGCAAGTCCTTTGAGGCGATCCTTGATGGCCGTCTGATGCGCCGCGAGCGTCGCAACCCGTTCGCGGCTATCGCCCTTCAGCACCCGCGCAATCTCGGCAAGCGAGAAGCCGAGCCGGCGCAACGCGGCAATCTCCCGCGCCTTGTCGATCTCCCCAGGCCCGTAGACACGCCAGCCCGCGGCGGAGCGCGGCGGGTCAAGCAGGCCCCTGTCCTCATAGAGCCGCAGGGCCTTGGTCGAGACGCCCAGCCGCCTGGCGGCTTCGGACGGGCTGAGGAAACGCGCGGATGCCGGCATGAATCACCCCTCGATGGTTGACCATCCTCTTATCGAGGCGGCCCCAGGGGCAAGGTCAAGCGCGCAGGCTCTCCATCACGCCGCGTCGTTCTCCTCGACCTTGAGGATGATGGCATCCTTGGCATCGACGGCACGCCCGTCACTGGTGCGGATCTCGAGCTCGATGGCTTGCCCGGTCTCGCGTTCGACCAGGCGGGAATGCGGCTCGCCGGGCGCAAACAAATGGGCCTCGCCGAATTTGCGCAAGGCCACCATCACCGGGAAGAGATCCCGCCCCATCTCGGTGAGGTGATATTCCTGGTGCGCACCACCATCCGATGCCGGCGCGGATTTGAGAATGCCCCGGGCAATCAGCGTCTTCAGGCGCTCGGACAAGATGTTCTTGGCGATGCCGAGGCTCTTTTGAAACTCGCCGAAGCGCGTCAGCCCATCGAAGGCATCGCGCACGATCAGCAGCGACCACCAGTCGCCGATCACGTCGAGCGAACGTGCGCTCGGACAATAGTCCCCGGTGAGGCTCTTGCGCTTGACCATGACCCTGTTCGTCGTTCTTTGTCGGAAATTGGTTGCATCATAAAACTCCATCACCTATGAATCAAATGGTTTCATTATTAAACCTATATTGCGATGGAGTTGCCATGCCTTCCGAAGTGGAGCTGGGATGCCCGCGTGCCGCGGAAGTTGAAATCACGGCCGGGCCATCTGCGACCCCCTTGTCGCGTACCTTGATCCTGTTGTTTGCCGTGGCGAGCGGCCTTGCTGTCGCCAATGCCTATTTTGCCCATCCCATGCTCGACGTGATGGCGGATGATCTTGGCCTGTCGCGAGCAACCGCCGGCCTGATCGTCGGCGCCACCCAGCTCGGCTATGGCATCGGCCTCGTCCTGCTGGTGCCGATCGGCGACCTGATCGAGCGGCGCAAGCTGGTCATCGCGCAATCGCTGCTCTCCGTCCTTGCTCTGGTCTCGATCGCCTTCGCCTCGAACGGCGCCATGCTGCTCGTCGCCATGGCGGTGATGGGGCTGCTGGCGGTGGTGACTCAGGCCTTCGTCGCCTATGCCGCCAGCCTGGCGCGGCCCTCCCAGCGCGGCGAAGTGGTGGGCATCGTCACCAGCGGCATCGTGCTCGGCATTTTGCTGGCGCGCACGGTGGCGGGTACGCTCACCGATCTTTCAGGCTGGCGCACGGTCTATCTCGCTTCGGCCGCGGCGACTCTCCTCATCGTGCTGGCACTCTGGCGCATGTTGCCGCAACAGCCTCGGCCGGCGAGCCGGTTGAGCTATCCCCAACTGATCGGCTCGGTCTTCACCTTGTTGGTCGAGGAGCCGGTGCTTCGGATCCGTGCCATTATCGCCATGCTGATCTTTGCCGACATCACCACGCTGCTGGCACCGCTGGTGATGCCCCTGAGTGCACCGCCCTTTTCCTTCTCGCACAGCGTGATCGGCCTGTTCGGCCTGGCCGGCGCGGCTGGCGCTCTCGGAGCGTCCCGGGCGGGACGCTGGACCGATCACGGCTACGGGCAGCGCGTGACCGGCATCGCACTCGGCCTGATGCTGCTTGCCTGGCTGCCGATCGGACTGTTGCCTTACTCGATCCTCTGGCTGGTCCTCGGCGTCCTCGTCATCGATTTCGGCCTCCAGGCCGTGCATGTCACCAATCAGGGCATGATCTATCGGGTCAGGCCGGAGGCGCAGAGCCGCCTGACCGCGGCCTATATGGTGTTCTATTCGATCGGTAGCGCCTTTGGCTCGTCGTCCTCGACCCTGGTCTATGCCTATGCCGGCTGGACCGGTGTCAGCCTGCTCGGCGCTGCCATCGCGGCGGTTACCCTGGTCTTCTGGGCGGCAACCCTGGGCGCAACGCCCAAGGAAGCGATGCAGGCGATCGATGCTGCCGAATAATCGGGCGTGATCGGGAGCTCAGGTCGAATGGAGGCGCTTCAGCTTGCCGAGCAGGGAGGTCATTTCCCGCAGGGCCTGCAACTCGCCGCTGTCCTGGGCAACGGCGCAGCCCTTGTCCCAGACGGTGATCGCCGCCGATATATTACCTGCCTTGGCATGGGCGGCGCCAAGCTGCTTGTAGGCAGCGGCATAGTCCGGTTTCAGGGCGATGGCCTGCGTGAGATGCAGGATGGCCCCCGCCGGGTCGCCCTGTTCCAGCCGGGCCCGGCCGAGCGTGAAACGCGCCAGGGCATTGTCGCGGCCGGAGATGATCTGCTGCTCCAGGCGGGCGATCAATCCGCCGGTGTCGGCCATGGCTGGGGCTCCTCGGCGAAGAGTGGCGGCCACTCCGAAAGCGGGGCGGGTCGATGATATTGCCGCCGGTGCCAGAGCAGCGGCGCGGTCGTCTTCGCCAGCTGCGTTCCGACGATCGCGCCGGCGATGACGAGATGGGTGGGGATCGACATGCTGCCGATCAGTTCGCAGTCGATGGACGCCGCCGCAGAAGACAGGTGCGGCGTACCGGACGACCAGCTCTGCCAGTCGCCGACGCTGAAGCGGTCGATGCCGCCGAGCTTGCCGGCGAAGGCATCGGCAATGTTCTCCTGGTCGCTCGCCAGCATCGCCACGGAGAAGCGGCCCGAGGCAAGGACGAGCTCGGCCAGGCGGCATGTCCGGTCGATCGAAACCAGAAGGGAGGGCGGCTCGGCCGAGAGGGAGAGCACGGCCGTCGCCGTGCGCCCCTGGCGTTCGCCCTGCCAATGGCCGGCGACGATGCATACCGTCGCTGCCAGGTTGGACATCGCCTCGGCGAACTCCGATCGTTGGATGGGAGGCCGGCGCGACGATGTCAGTGCCATCGGCGTGACGGGGACGGAATGGGCGATTTCACGCAAAGGCATATCTCCCCATCCGCCCGACACGCTGCGCCCGGCTGTCAAAGCGCGGCCAGATTGGCTTCGGCAAACTCATAGTTGGCCAGCTTGTCGAGGAAGTTCGTGACATAGTCGGGGCGGCGATTGCGGAAATCGACATAATAGCTGTGCTCCCAGACGTCGAGGCCGAGCAGGGGCGTGCCTTCGCCGGTGGCGAGCGGATTGGAGCCGTTCGGCGTCTTGGTCACCTTGAGCTTGCCGTCCTTGCCCGCGACCAGCCAGGCCCAGCCCGAACCGAACTGCGTGGTTGCCGCCGTCTTGAAGGCTTCCTTGAAGGCATCGGTGCCGCCGAGATCGGCATCGATCCTGGCCTGCAGCTTGCCGGGGATACCGCCGCCATTCGGGCTGAGCGCCTGCCAGAAGTGGATGTGGTTCCAATGCTGCCCGGCATTGTTGAACACCGGTGCCACCTCGGGCCGGTCCTTGACCAGGGCGATGATCTCCTCGAGCGTCTTGCCCGCCAGCGCGGCATCCTTTTCCACGAAGCCGTTGAGGGCGGTGACATAGGCCTGGTGGTGCTTGCCGTGATGGAGCTCGAGCGTCTCCTGGCTCATGCCGCGTGCGGCGAGGGCGTTGATGGCATAGGGCAGGGTGGGGAGCGTGAAGGCCATGGTCTTTCTCCATCATCGGCGGACTGCGCTCACCATCAGCGGTGGCGCAATCCATTTTCAAAGTCTTGTCTTTGAAAAACGAATTGCCGCATATGTCAAGTTGATGGTTGGAAAATTGCCATGCCTTCCTCGTTCATGCCTTCCTCGTTCATGCCTTCCTCGCTGTGGATCGGCGCGCCTAGCCTTCAATCTAGTCGCGGGCGTCATGCCGGACTGTCCGGCAGCAGGCGCATTATGTCCTCGAAAATCTCCTGCCATTCGGCTTCGGTCATCTGCACGAATTGAAAGCTGTGCAGGAAGAAGATGCCTTCGGAGGCGAGAAAGGCGAGGCGCGCCTTGCGCCCCTCGGGAGAAGAGGGATCGATCTCCGTCAGATAGCGGCGGTACCAGGCGCGGGTATCGGCCAGCTGATCCGGGCTCTGGATCAGGGTTGCCAGCATGGCGGCCGAACGGGACGCATCCTTCTCGTCGGTATGGCGATTGGCCTCGACATAAGCCCGGACCATGGCGAAAGGCCCTGGCTGCTCGGCTGCGAGCCTGGCAACTTCGGTGTCGAAACCTGCGGCCCAGCGCTCCAGCATGGCCTTGAGAAGGCCATCCTTGGTGCCGAAGCAATATTGCACGCCGCCTTTGGTGATGCCCGCTTCCTTGGCGACCGCATCGATGGTCAGGCCGGCGGGGCCGATACGTGCCACCACGGCTTCCGCCGCATCGAGAACCTTGTTGCGGTCGATGCTGCGCGGACGGCCGAGGCCGCTTCTCTCTTTTGTTTCCATACGTATGTATTTATATTGGTCAGGTGGGGTGGGCAAGCGGTCCGCTTTGCACGGATAATTTCATACAACGCTGAACTCGATCATGGCATATCACAATCGCTGGCTGGTTCTCGCAATCGTTTCGAGCGCCCTGTTCCTCATCGTCGTCGACCTGACAGTGCTCTACACGGCACTGCCCCGCCTGACCCATGACCTGGCCGCGACCGCCTCCGAAAAGCTCTGGATCCTCAATGCCTATCCGCTCGTCGTCGCCGGCCTGTTGCCGGGCTGCGGGACACTCGGCGATCGCATCGGCTCCAAGCGCCTGTTCATGGCCGGCCTGATCGCCTTCGGGGCGGCCTCGCTGCTCGCTGCCTTCGCCCCCAGTTCGATGGTGCTGATCGCTGCCCGTGCTTTGCTGGCCGTCGGTGCCGCCATGATGATGCCCGCGACCCTCGCGATCATTCGCGTCACCTTCACCAGCGAGAAGGAGAGGGCTTTTGCCATCGGGGTCTGGGCAGCCGTCGCATCGAGCGGCGCGGCGTTTGGCCCGGTATTGGGCGGCTTTCTGCTCGAGTTCTTCTGGTGGGGCTCGGTCTTTCTGATCAACGTTCCGGTAGTCGTTGTCGCCTGGGTGGCGGCCGGCCTGGTCCTGGAAAACCGTCCGGGCCGTGCCAGCCACCCTTGGGATCTTGTCGGCTCGCTCCAGATCATGGCCGGGCTGATCGCCACCGCCTATGCCATCAAGGAACTGGGTAAGCGTTCGCCGAGTTGGGAGGTTGCGCTTGTGGCGGGGCTCATTGGCGCCCTGGCATTCTTTCTTTTCGGGCGGCGGCAGAGCCGGAGCGAGATGCCGCTGATCGATTTCAGCCTGTTCCGCAATCCTGAATTCGCAGCGGGCGTCATCGTCGCCACCGTGTCATCGGCGGCCCTGATCGGCGTGGAACTGGTGTTCAGCCAGCATCTGCAGCTGGTGCGGAACCTGTCGCCGCTGCAGGCGGGGCTGCTTCTGCTGCCCATTCCCCTGGCCTCGATCGTGGCGGGGCCGCTGGCGGGCCTCGCTTTGCCTCGGCTCGGGGCCCGCCATGTGCTCTGGATGTCGCTGGCGCTGGCCGGCGGCGGCCTTGCTGTCTTCCTGCTGACTCATGACAGAACGGCGGCGCTCTGGCTCACGGCTCTGAGCGCCATGGGATTCGGCGTCGGCGCGTCGATGTCGGCCGCTTCCAGTGCGATCATGATCAATGCGCCGGAGGAGCGGGCCGGCATGGCCGCCTCGATCGAGGAGGTCTCCTACGAACTCGGCGGCGCGCTCGGGGTTGCCGTGATGGGCACCATCATGTCGGCCATCTATACGGCGATGCTGGTATTGCCACCGGATCTGCCGGTTGCCGGCACCGTTCGGGACAGCCTGGATGAAGCCCTGCTGGTAGCCGAAACGCTGCGGGGGCCATCGGCCGACATGCTGGCCCGGCTGGCACGCTCGGCTTTCGAGCAGGCCTTTCTGGGCGTGATCGCCGTCTGCTCGCTGCTCTTCCTGCTGACGGCACTCGTCGTCGGCCTGATGGGCCGCCGCCAGGACCGCCTGAGCGATCGTCAACCGATCGGTTGACGATCGCAGGAGAACCGCTGTCAGTTACCGGCCGTCGACCGGTCCGGCTTGCCCGCCACCTTGGTGACAGGCACTTTCTGCTCGCGCAGTTCGAACCACATCGCGTTGAGAATAGCGAAGGAGCAGGCGAGGCCGAGCCCGAGGATCCAGGAAAAATACCACATGTACCGATCTCCTCAGTAGGCGTTGGGATTGCGGCCGATCGAGTCGGCGGTGACGGGACCGCGCATCACGCGGAAGACCCAGGTGGTGTAGGCCAGGATCAGCGGCAGGAAGACCGCCGTCGCCAGCAGCATGACGAACAGCGTCATGTGGCTGGAGGACGCATCCCAGACGGTGAGGCTGACCTGAGGATCGAGCGAACTCGGCAGGAGGAAGGGGAACAGCGCCAGGCCGGCGGTGGCGATGATGCCGATGATGGCGAGGCTGCTGCCGAAGATCGCAAGCTTGCCCATGCGGGCCGACAGGCCGGCAAAGGCCACCAGCGGCCCAAGCAGGCCGAGGGTCGGCGCCGTCCACATCCAGCCATGGTTATGGAAGTTGGCGAGCCAGCGGCCCGTTTCGAGTGCGACCGTCTTGCCCAGCGGATTGGAGGGGCCGAACGGGTCCTGCTGGCTGGTGACGACATAGCCGTCGATGCCATAGGCGATCCAGACCCCGGCCAAGGCAAACAGCACCAGGGTTGCCAGGGCGGCAAGGCGGCCATAGGAGCGCGCCCGCTCCGTCATCGGGCCCCGGGTGCGGGCTGAAACCACCGCTGCGCCATGGGTGACCAGCATGGCGAGGCTGACCAGCCCGGCCAGTAAGGCAAAGGGGCGCAGCAGGCCGAAGAAGGTGCCGCTATAGGACGGACGCAACGTGGCATCGAGGCCGAACGGCACGCCCAGCAGCACATTGCCGACAGCAACACCGAAGATCAGAGCCGGCACGAAGCCGCCGAGGAACAGGGCGCAATCCCACAGATTGCGCCAGCGCGGATCCTGGAGCTTGCCGCGGAACTTGAAGCCGACGGGACGCAGGATCAGGGCGAGCAGCACGGCGATCATCGCCAGGTAGAAGCCGGAAAAGGACGTCGCATAGAGCGCCGGCCAGGCGGCGAAGATCGCGCCGCCGCCGAGGATCAGCCAGACCTGGTTGCCTTCCCAGGTCGGCCCCATCAGGTTGATGAGGATGCGGCGTTCCTCGTCGGTGCGGGCGGCAAAGGGCAGCAATGCCCCAATGCCGAGATCGTAGCCATCCATGATGGCAAAGCCGATCAGCAATACGCCGAGCAGGGCCCACCAGATCAGGCGCAGGGTTTCATAGTCGAGAGGGATCGTGGTCATGAGTGCGTATCCTGATCTGGCTCAGCGCGGTGTGCGGGCGAGGGCGGGCTCGGGCAGGGGGCCTGCGCCAGCCGGTGCTTCATCGAGCACGCTATGCTCGGACGGCCCCTTGCGGATGGTCTTCACCATCAGGAAGACCATGACGATGAGGAGACTCGTATAGAGCGCCAGGAAGAAGCCCAGGCTGATGACGAGATCGGTGAGGGTGAGGCCGGAAGCGGCATAGAAGGTCGGCAGCACGCCCTCGATCGCCCAGGGTTGCCGGCCATATTCGGCGACCAGCCAGCCGGCCTCGATCGCCACCCATGGCAAAGGCAGGCTCCACAAGGCCACGCGCAGGAAGGCGCGGTTCTCGCCGAGACGATGGCGGCAGCTCATCAGGAAGGCGAGACCGAAGAAGGCGATGAAATAGAAGCCCAGGGCCACCATGACGCGGAAGCTCCAGAACAATGGCGCCACGCCGGGTACCGTATCCAGCGCCGCGCGCTGGACCTCTTCCGGCGTGGCGTTCTGGATATCGGCGCGGTAGCGCTTGAGCAGCAGCGCATAGCCCAGATCCGGCCATTGCTTGGCGAAGGCCTCGCGGGCGGCCTTGTCGTTCGGATCCTTGCGAATGGCGTCGAGACTGGCCGAGGCCTGGATGCCGTTGCGGATGCGGACCTCCGCATGCTCGACCAGCGTCCAGATACCCGGCAATTCCTTGTTCAGACTGCGGGTGGTGATCAAGCCCAGCACCCAGGGAACCTTGACCTCGTAGCGATTGCCATCCTTGCCGGGCAGGGCAAAGAGGGTGAGGCCGGCCGGCGCAGGCTCGGTCTCCCACATCGCCTCGATGGCGGCGATCTTCATCTTCTGGTGCTCGGTGGCGACATAGCCGCTCTCGTCACCCAGGACGACGACGGACAGGGCCGAGGCAAGGCCGAAGCTCGCCGCCACCACCATGGAGCGGCGGGCAAGCTCGCGGTGGCGCCCGCGCAGCAGGAAGAAGGCGCTGACCGCCATCACAAACATCGATCCGGCAACATAGCCGGCGCTGACCGTGTGCACGAACTTGGCCTGGGCGACCGGATTGAAGATGACCGCGATGAAATCGGTGATCTCCATGCGCATCGTATCGGGATTGAAGACCGAGCCGACCGGATTCTGCATCCAGCCATTGGCGATCAGGATCCACAGGGCCGAGAAATTGGCTCCCAGTGCCACCAGCCAGGTGACGGCAAGATGCGCCACTTTCGACAGGCGGTCCCAGCCGAAGAAGAACAGGCCGATGAAGGTGGCTTCCATGAAGAAAGCCATCAGGCCTTCGATGGCGAGCGGCGCGCCGAAGACGTCGCCGACATAGTGGCTGTAGTAGCTCCAGTTCATGCCGAACTGGAATTCCATCACGATGCCGGTGGCGACGCCCATCGCGAAATTGATGCCGAACAGCGTGCCCCAGAACAAAGTCATGCGGCGCCAGACCGGATTGCCGCTCATCACATAGACGCTCTCCATAATGGCGACCAGGATGGAGAGCCCCAGCGTCAAGGGCACGAAGATGAAGTGATACATGGCTGTCGCTGCAAATTGCAATCGTGACAGATCGACAATGGTGAAATCAATCATAGACGCCAAACCCGGTCCAATACTGGCGTTGCGCCAGTTTCAAGTTTCCCTAAACGGGCAACCCGAGTCGGGCATTGATTGAAATCAATGCCCCAAGCAGCCCGCGGCGGCTAAAGATGGTGGGATTGTGCTTCGATTGATTTTGCTTTTTCAAGATAAAATCTAAAGTGCGCAACACTTTGTGCTGCAAGAAAAGCAATGGCTATACTGGCATCATTGGTGAACCATCGCAGCCAATGTTACTTCGGAATGTAAGATGAGGCTCGTGTGAAGCAGGCAGGCGAGACATCCGGTCCCCGGATCGCAGCAGGATCGAGCAGGGAAGATCGTTCCGCCCTTGCCACTCTCGCCGGTCATGCGCGGCGAGAACTGGCGATCGCCACCATCCTGCCGCTGGTCTCCGGGGCTCTCCTCGTCGCCCAGGCCTATCTGTTGGCTTCCGTGCTGCATCGGGCCGTGGTGGGAGGAGAGAGCATTGCGGCGCTCGGCAGTCCGATCCTCTTGGTCGCTGTTTTGATCGCCTCGAGGCTCGGACTGGGAGCCCTGGGCGAGCAGGCAGGCATCGTCGCGGCCGAGCGCATCAAATTCGATCTGCGCAGCCGGCTCGCCGCGAAATTGTCGGCCGGTTCGCTGGAATGGTCGGCATCCCGTTCTTCCGGCGCCTTGAGCGCTGCGGTCGTCGACCAGGTCGAGGCGCTCGACGGCTTCTTCGCCCGCTTCCTGCCCGCGAGCATACAGGCGGCCGTGCTGCCGCTGGCCTTTGCCGCGGCGGTGCTTCCGGTCGACTGGGTGGTCGGGTTGCTGTTCCTGCTCACGGCCCCGCTCATCCCGCTGTTCATGGCGCTGGTCGGCTGGGGAGCGGAGGCGGCGACCAAGGCCCAGGCCAATGCGCTTGTGCGGCTGTCTGGGCATTTCGCCGATCGCTTGCGCGGCATGACCACGCTGAAACTTTTCGGCCGGGCCGAGTTCGAGACCAGAGACGTCGAACGGGCGAGCGAGGATCTGCGCCGCCGGACCCTGCGCGTGCTGCGCATCGCCTTCCTGTCCTCTGCCGTGCTGGAATTCTTCGCCGCCCTCGGTGTTGCCGGCGTGGCGCTTTATGTGGGCCTGACCTATCTGGGGCTTGTGGACCTGCGTGGCTCCGCCCTTACCTTGCAGGCGGGCCTGTTCTGTCTGCTGATGGCGCCGGAAGTCTATCAGCCCTTACGCCTGCTCGCCGCCCATTATCACGACAGGGCTTCCGCCAAGGCGGCGATTGCCGAGATCGAGGCACGCTTCGCGGGACTGCCGGAGGCCACCACCGGCCCGGAGCGCCCAGCGCATCTTCCTGCGGCGTCCGGCGGATTGCCGCTCACTGTCGAGCACCTGACCATCGGGGTGCCCGACAGTGAGCGCATCCTGCTCGACGACGTCTCGCTGGAAATCGGAGCGGGCCGGCATCTGGCGCTTTTCGGTGAAAGCGGCATCGGTAAGTCAAGCCTGCTGGAAACGCTGGCCCGGCTGAGACCAGGCGACGGCATCCGCATCGCAGGGCTCGACCTCGCTGCGATCGACGAGGACAGCCTGCGGGCGGGCGTCGCCTTCATCAGCCAGCGCTCGCGCCTGTTCCATGGTTCGATCGCCGACAATATCAGGCTGGGCAAGCCTTCCGCCTCGGCCGCGGAAATCGCGCAGGCGGCGGAACAGGCATGCGTCCTGGATTTTGCCTCGAAACTGCCAGAGGGGCTCGATACCCCGATCGGAGAGGGAGGCGTCGGCCTGTCGGGCGGGGAGGGCCATCGGGTCGCCCTGGCACGCCTGTTCCTGCGTGACCCCGGCCTGATTCTCCTGGACGAGCCGACGGCGCATCTGGATGCCGCCACGCAGGCCCGCGTGCTCGAGGCGCTGGTCGATTTTGCTGCCGGACGCACCATGATCATCGCGACCCATTCGCCCGCCGTGGCCGCTCGGCTGGACGAAGCCTGGCGGCTGGCCGGCGGCAAGCTGCTGCCGATGCCGCATCCTCATGTCGACAGGCAGCAGAAACAGCCGAGGTGGACCGCATGATAGCCTTGCTGTCCTTCTGGCCGCTGTTCCGCCAGCATATCGGCCGCATGGGTCTGGCGCTGTTGTTGGCCGTGCTGACCCTGGCCGCCGGCGTTGCACTGCTCTGGGTCTCGGGCTGGTTCCTGACGGCAGCGGCTCTCACCACAGCAGCGGCGAGTTTCAACCTGTTCGGACCGTCCTCGCTGATCCGGGGGCTGTCCCTGGTGCGGATCCTTTCGCGCTATGGCGAAAGGCTGGTCGGGCACGACGCCACCTTGCGTCTCCTCTCGGCCCTCAGGGGCTGGCTGTTCGCCCGCCTATTTCCCCGTGTTCCCTTGCCCTCCCGCGATCTCAGGCATGGCGATCTCGTCAGTCGCCTCACGGCCGACGTCGATACGCTCGACACGGTCTTCCTGACGGCATTCGGCCCGATCCTCACCGCCTTGCTGATCGGGACCGGCATGACAGTCGGGCTTTTCATCCTGCTGCCGGCCGCTGCTCCGCTCTATGCCATGGCCATGATCCTCGCCCTTGCCGGTGTTCCCACCGTGCTGATCCTGTTCTCACATCGGCTCGGAGCGGAACTGGTGGAAGCCTCCGCCGCCTTGCGTATCGCCATGCTGGATCGCATCGACGGCCATGCCGATCTGGTTGCCTTCGGGGGACTTGCGGCGGCAGGGCAGGAATTCGACAAGGCGGCCAAACGCCTCGCCCGTGCCCGCAGGCGTTCGGCGCGCGCCGGCCTGCTGGCCGCAGCCTCCGTCCAGGCCCTGGCGGGGATCGCCCTTGTCGGTGTGCTCTGGTGCGGCATCGAGGCCTTGCGGCAGGCCGAAATCGGCGGTCCTCTGCTCGTCGGGCTGCTGCTTGCAGTGCTCGCCAGTTTCGAAGCGACGGCCATGCTGGTGCGCAGCGTCGCCAAATTCGGCTCTGCCGTCACATCGGCCGAGCGGGTGCGGGCGATCGCGCAGATGGCGCCGGCGATCAGCGATCCACACCGCCCCGTGATGCTGCCGAATGGCGCGCTCAGCGTGAACCAGGTCACTTTCGGCTTCGACCCGGCGCGCCCGGTGCTGTGCGATCTCAGCTTGACCATCTCGGCCGGCGAGCGCGTGGCGATCATCGGCGAAAGCGGCAGCGGCAAGTCGACCCTGCTTGCCTTGCTGCTCAGGCTGCACGATCCCCAGGCCGGTTCGATCGCCATGGGCGGCACGGATATCCGCACCGTACGCCAGGCCGACCTCCACGCGCGGCTCGCCCTATTGAGCCAGAGCGCGCCCGTCTTTCTCGGCTCGGTGCGCGACAATCTGTCGATCGGCCGGGCAGAAGCGAACGACGCCGAACTCTGGGCGGCGCTCGAAGCCGCGCGGATCGCCGATTTCGTGCGGAGCCTTCCCGAAGGGCTCGATGCCTTCGTCGGAGAGGCGGGCCGCACTTTGTCCGTCGGGCAGGCGCGGCGGCTCTGCCTCGCCCGCGTCTTGCTGTCGCCGGCCGACATCCTGGTCTTCGATGAGCCGACCACCGGTCTCGATCGCGCCATGGAGACGGATTTCCTTGCCGATCTCGCAGCCGCCACCCAAGGACGCAGTGTCATCCTGGCTACTCACGCCGAGATCCCGGAAGGCGCGGTCGACAGGGTGCTTGCGCTCGCCGATGGCCGCCTGATGCCCGTGGAACTAACTGGCGGCTAGCCGAAGATGTTCGGGCGACAGGCCGATGCCGGCAATCTCGGCGAGCCGGCCCTCGTGCAGAATTTCGACCAGATGGGCTTCCGGCAGGCGGATCAGCCCCTGCGCCTTCAACCGGGTGAAACAACGGCTGACGGTCTCGATGGTCAGGCCCAGATGGTCGGCGATATCGGTGCGCGACATTGCCAGTTGCAGCCGCCGCCCATGGTGGGGGTGATGGTTGGTCCGGGCATCGAGCATGAGCAGGAAGCCGGCCAGCTTTTCGAGCGGTGCCAGCCTGCCCAGCATGAGCTGACTGTCATGCGCCTGGCGCAAGGCCGCCCTGGTCATGCGATGGAGCCGCTCCCGCAGACTCGGAAACTCGTCCATCAGCAGCTCCATCTGGTTGATGGGAAAGGCGCACAGGCTGGAGGCAACGACGGCTTCGGCCGATTGGGAATGGAAATCGTCATCCACCAGGCCGAGATAGTCGCCCGGCATCAGGAAATCGGTGATCTGGCGCCGGCCATCGGGCAGGTCGGTAAACAGCCGCAGCATGCCGGATGTCAGGCTGTAGACCTTGCGGCAGGGATCGCCCTGGCGCAGCAGCGCCTGATTGGGCTGGAGAAGCACCGGGCTCGTGATGTCTTCGAGGCGGTGAAGATGCTCGTCGGCCATGGCCGTGCAGAGGGCCTGGTGCCGAACCTCGCACGCGCGGCAGGCTCCACAGGCCTTGCGCACAAGCGTGAGAGAAGAGCGAAAACCGGCTGCTGCGCCCATGATGAGAACCAATCGCGTTGCGACCACGTCCATGGGGTAGCAGGTAGGTAGACGCTGAACGACTGGACATTTCGTCCAGTCGGATTGCTTATCAATCGCCTCCACAGGCAGGTTTTCGCATTGTCGGGGCGCCGACCGACCGTGATTGCAGCTACGCCGCTGCGCGCGGGCCGACGGCCTTGCCATGCAGCGAAAGCGCCGCCGTCTTCAGGCAATCGAGATAATGCTGGCGGTTGCGGATGCCGTCCTCGCGCGGGGTCACCAGGCAGAGCGTGGCGGTGCAGCGATCCTGTCCGTCGAAGACGGGCACGGCAAAGCAATGGGTGAAGCTGTCGACAATGCTGTTGAAGGTAAACTCGCCCGCGGCGGCGGCCTGGCGGACTTCGGCGATGAAGTGGCCCGGATCCAGCAGGCTGCCATTGGGCAGACGGAAATCACCGGGCGGAACGAAATCCCGGATCTCCTGGTCGCTCAGATGCGACAGCAGAAGGCGCCCCGACGCCGTCCAGGGAATCGGCACGGCACGCCCGACATCGGAGGAAATCCGGAAAGGCCTGACGCCCTCCTTCATGCGGACGACCGTATATTTGTTGCCATCCAACATGCAGAACTGGGCGGTCTCGCGCGTCTCCGCCGCAATCTGGGCCAGGACCTTGTCGCATTCGCGCATGAAATCGAAATGGTCCTCATAGGCCGCGCCGAGGAAATAGAGCTTGCGGCCGAGATAGACCCGGCCCTCGCCATCGGCATATTCGAGAATACCGTTGCGCAAGAGAAGGTTGACCAGTTCGTAGACCGATGAGCGCGGCGCCCCGATCCGGGCAGCGATCTCGTTGGGCTTGGTCGGCTCGCGCTTCATGCGCAGGAAATCGAGAATTTCGAAGGCACGATCAAGCCCGCGTGTGCGCCTGGCAATACCTTCGTCGCTGATTGAATCCATTTCCTATCCTACCTGACCCGCTCGAGCGGGCTGCCCGCCGCCGTTGTTTCACTGATGAACGTTACGGCACGCATCAATGCAAGCCTCAAACCGCTCGTTTCAGCAACGATATTTCGGATGGCGGCTGCAACGCCTTCAAAAATTTCGCCACCTGCTTGTCAGCCTCGAAAAACCACCTATAGTTCGCGCTGTCCGATATTGTGACCATATGTACAGTATATTGTACATCATGCAAGAGCCAAGGCTGCGAACAAGGCCCGCTGGCTCACAAGAGGGGAACGACATGATCAAGACTTCTTTGCTGCGGAAGCTTACCGATCGGCGCGCCTTGATGGCGGGAGTAGGGCTCGCCGTACTGGCCTTCGCGGCCACGGCCGGCGTGGCTCAGGCTGCCTCGAATTGCGTCAAAGGCGATCGCAAGGCGCCTTATCGCATCGGCTGGGCCAACATCTACTCCGTACCGACCTGGATGAAGCAGACGGAAGGCACCATCGTCAGCGAAGTCGACGCGCTCAAGAAGGAGGGGCTGGTCAAGGACCTGATGATCACCGACGCCCAGGGCAATGCCCAGACCCAGATCCAGCAGATCCAGTCGATGATCGACGCCAACCTCGATGCCATCATCGTCGAGGCCGGTTCGTCCACGGCGCTTGACCGCGTCGTCTCCGATGCCTGCGCCAAGGGCATTGCCGTGATGAATTTCGACAGCCTCGTCGACACCGACAATCTTACCGCCAAGATCAACACGGATTCGCTCGAATGGGGCAAGCAGGCCGCCGAATGGATGGTCAAGCAGCTCGGCGGCAAGGGCAAGATCATCATCATGAACGGCCCGGCCGGCGTCTCGGTCAGCGACGATCGCCGCAAGGGTGCCCAGCCGGTGCTCGACGCCAATAAGGGTCTTGAAATCATCACCGAGACCAATACCGAATACAATGTCGCACCGGCCCAGGAAGCGATGACCAGCCTGCTCTTCGCCAATCCGCAGATCGACGGGGTGCTGTCGCTCGGGGGCGCCCTGTCGGCCGGCTCGGTGCTCGCCTTCGACCGCCAGGGCCGCGACCAGGTACCGACCACCGGCGAGAACGCCCGCCAGTTCCTGGAACTGTGGAAGGAGAAGAAGCTGAAGGGCTGGGGCACCATGCAGCCCAATTGGCTCGGTGCCTTCTCGGTCTATGCGGCGGTCCAGGCCTTGCAGGGCAAGACCATCCCGGCCAAGGTCAAGGTGCCGCTGCCGGTGATCGACGACAGCAATATCGACTCCTATCTCGCCCGCGCCGACAAGTTCCCGGCGGATGGCTACATCTACTCCGACTATGACCGCGCGCTCTTCGACAAGCTGCTGGCGCAGTAGACGTCGAGGTTCGCACGGAGAGTTTGTTTCATGAGCGATCGTCCGCCTTTGCTGGAAGCCCGCCAGGTCCTGAAGGGCTTCTACGGCAATCCGGTACTGAAGGGTGTCAGCATCACGTTGCGCCCGGGCCGGGTCCATGCCCTGCTGGGCGAGAACGGCGCCGGCAAGTCGACCCTGATCAACCTGTTGTCCGGTGCCCTGGCACCGGACGGCGGCGAGATCGTGCTCGACGGCAAGTCCCTCACGCGTTTCAGCCCCGATCTCGCCCGCAAGGCCGGGATCGCGGTGGTGCAGCAGGAACTCAGCCTCACGCCGGAGCTTTCCATCGCCGAGAATATCGGCCTCGGCGCCTATCCCCGCCGTTTCGGCCTGGTGGACTACCAGGAACTGCAGCGGAGGGTCGCGGAGGTCTGTGGCCTTGTCGGCCTGACGGAAGCGCCCGACACCCTGGTCGGCGACCTCGCGCTCGGCCGCCGCCAGATGGTGGAGATTGCCAAGGCGCTGTTTCGCCGCCCGCGCGTGCTGATCCTGGACGAGCCGACTTCCTCGCTGTCGGGCCATGAGGCCGGCATCCTGGCGGGATTGATCGGCAGGCTGTGCGAAGAAGGGCTGGCGCTTCTCTACATCTCGCATCGCCTCAACGAGGTGCGGGCCCTGTGCTCGCATGTTACGGTGCTGAAGGACGGCGTTGTCACGGCCGACCAGCCGCTCGCCGGCGTCGACGCCGAGGGACTGGTACGCCTGATGGTGGGGCGCGATGCCGGCGACCTCTTCCCGGCCTGGACACCGCGGAGCATCGGCGAGGAACGCATCCACCTTCAGGGCTTTTCCGCCGGCATGGTGCGCGACGTCGATTTCAGCGCTCGCTCGGGCGAGATCGTCGGTATTGGCGGCCTGGTGGGGCAGGGCCAGGAGGATTTCCTGCTTGGGCTCTATGGCGCCATGCCTGCTTCGGCTCGCAGCGCCCATCTATGCGGCAGGTCGGGCCTGTTCACCACGGTGGGGGCCGCCAACGACGCGGGCCTTGCCTATGTGCCCGCCGACCGCAAGAAGGAGGGGCTGATCCTGCCCCATTCCATCGCCTCCAACCTGTTGCTGCCTTCGCTCGACCTGCAGGCGCGGCGCGGGCTGCGGGACAGCGGCCGCGAACGCTCGCTGGTCGCGGAGCTTGCCAGGCGCCTCACCATCAAGGGCGACACCGAGCGCCCGGTCCAGGCCCTGTCCGGCGGCAACCAGCAGAAGGTGGCACTGGCCAAATGGCTGCCGCTCGATCCTTCGGTGCTGCTGCTCAACGATCCCACGCGCGGCGTCGATATCGAGACCAAGCGGGAGATCTATCTGATGCTCCAGGGCTTCGCCGCCGACGGCAAGCTGGTGATCCTGTTGAGCTCGGATACGCCCGAACTCGTGCATCTGTGCGACCGGGTGGTGGTGTTCAGCGAGGGGCGGGCGGTGTCCGCGCTCGAGGGCGATGCCATTTCCGAGGAAGCCATCGTCGGCTCCGCCATGGGCGTCTCCAACCGGGAGGTCGCGGCATGAGCGGCACTGTCTCCTCATCCAAGCTCTATTGGGCAGTCCAGCGCCGCCGCAATCGCGGCCTCGGCGGTCTCTACGTGGTCGTCGCCGTCTTCCTGCTGCTCTATGCCTGGCTCTTTCCCGGTATTCTGAGCCTCGGTGGCTTTTCCAAATTCACCCAGAACTGGTTCCCGCTCGCTTTGGTCACCATGGCGCAGGCCCTGCTGATGCTGAATGGCGGCATCACCCTGGCGGTCGGGCCGATGGTGAGCCTCGGCGCCGTGATCGCCGCCACGACCATGGGCGGGCCGGCGGGCTCGGTCGGCGGCATCCTGCTGGTGGCCCTGGCCGGGCTGGCGATCGGCAGCCTGATCGGCGTGATCGTCGCCTATCTGCGCCTGCCGGCCATCATCGTCACGCTCGCCGGTTCCTTCATCATCACCGGCGTGGCCCTGCTGATCCTGCCGCGGCCCGGTGGCTTCGTGCCGCCCTGGTTCTCCGAATTCCTGGCCGGCGACGGACCGACGGCCTTCATCCTGCTCCTCATCGTGCTGGTGGCCTGGAAGCTGTTCCTGGCCACGCCGACCGGCCTCGGCATCTATGCTGCCGGCGACAATCCGGTCGGCGCCTATCGCTCGGGCGTGCCGGTGGAAAGGGTGAAGGTGATTTCCTTCGCCGTCTCCGGCCTCCTCGCCGTCCTCGCCGGCCTCTTCGTGGCAGCCCAGACCGGATCGGGCGACCCCGTCATCGGCAATCCCTTCACGCTGAATTCGATCGCCGGAGCGGTGCTGGGCGGCGTCGGCTTTCTCGGCGGCAAAGGCACCATGCGTGGCGCCATCTGCGGCAGCTTGCTGCTCTCGGTGATGATCAATGTGATGTTCTTCCTCGGCTTCCCCCCGGTCGCCCAATATGTCGCCCAGGGCCTGATCATCGTCGGGGCCGTGGCCATTCCCGAACTCTCCGCGCGCTGGAGGAAGAAATGAGCGGCCTCGTCACGACCGTCAGGGGGCTGTTCAGGAACCCGGCGCTGCTCACTTTGATCCTGGTGGCGCTGGTCTGGCTCGTCGCCAGCTTCAGCCTGCGCGGCTTCGGCGCCTATGGCCATCTGCGCTATCTCCTGGAACTGGCCGCCGTGATCGGAATCGTGGCGGCGGGGCAGACCTTGGTGATCATCATGGGCGGCATCGACCTCTCGGTCGGGGCCGTGATCACCGTCACCGCGATCATGCTGCCGCTGATCTCGCCGGGCTGGGACGCCACCGGGCTGATCGGCATCGTCGGCGCCTTGGCGATAGCCACCGGTATCGGCCTGGTGAACGGCGCCGGTGCCGCCTTCCTGCGCGTACCGCCGATCATCATGACCCTGGCGATGGCGACCTTCCTGCAGGGCCTGCTGGTGATCGTCGCCGGCGGCAGCGCGGTTTCCGTCACCAACAAGGCCGTGATCTGGCTGGGCTCGGCGCGGCCGCTGGGCATTCCCGCCGGCATCATCCTGTGGATCCTCGTCTCCGTCGCGGTGCTCATCCTGCTGCATCGCATGCCGATGGGCGTGCGTTTCCTGGCCCTTGGGGCCAATCCGGTGGCGGCGCGGCTGTCGGGCGTGAGCGTCACCCGCAACACGCTGCTGCTCTATGCTCTGTCCGGCTTCTTTGCAGGCCTCGCCGGCACGCTGATCCTCGGCATGAACCGGCAGGGCTATGTCGGCATCGGCGATCCCTATCTGCTGATGTCGATCGCCGCGGTGGTGCTCGGCGGCACCTCCATTCTCGGCGGCAAGGGCAGTTATGCCGGCACCATCCCGGGCGCCATCCTGCTGGTGACTACCACGGCGCTGATCACGGTGGTGAACGCCTCGCCTGGCTGGCGCTCGATCATGTTCGGTTCGCTCATTCTGGCCCTGCTGCTGATCTCGGGGCGTGAGGCGCGCCGATGACCGCTCTCTATGGCGGGCCGGTGATCGACCCGCATCATCACCTCTGGGATCTGTCGCTGGGGCGCCACCCCTGGCTGCGCCCGCCGGAACGGGAAGAAAGGGAAATGGTGTTCGGCAGCCTGGCGCCGATCCGCCGCGACTACGGCGTCGCCGACTATCGCGCCGATGCCGCCGGTCAGAACATCGTCGCCACCGTGCATGTCGAAGCGGGCTGGTCTTCCGAATACCCCTTGGAGGAAAGCCGCTGGCTCGAAAGCCTCGACAGGCGTTCCGGCGTGGCGCGGCGCATCGTGGCTCGCGTGCCACTCGATCGTCCCGACGCTGCGGTGCTGCTGGAGGCGGAAGCGGCAAACGACCTGGTCGTCGGCATCCGGGATATCGTCAGCTGGCACCCCGAACCCGCCAAGAGCTTTGCCCGTTCGAAGGACCTGATGGGCGATCCGCGCTGGCGCGACGGCCTGCGCCAGGCGACGCGGCTCGGCCTGTCCTTCGACCTCATGCTGTTTCCCTGGCAAATGACGGAAGCCCTGCGTCTGGTTGCAGATTTTCCCGATACGATCTTCGTGCTCGACCATTGTGGCAGCCCGGCTGACCGCAGTCCGGAGGGCATGACGCTGTGGCGGCGGGGCCTGCAAGCTTTGGGGCGAGCCGACAATGTCCTCGTCAAGATCTCGGATCTCGTTGCCTATGACAATGACTGGAGCCTCGACAGCCTGAGGCCGGTGATCGAACACTGCATCGCCTGTTTCTGTCCGGGGCGTGCCATGTTCGCCAGCGATTTCCCGGTTGCCGGGCTGCATGCCAGCTTCGCGGAGGTCTACGAGGCCTTTCGAACCGTTGCCTCCGAATTCAGCGCGGATGAACAGCGGGATCTCTTCTTTGCCACCGCCGACCGGGTCTACCGCCTCGGCCTCGATAAAGCTGCTACCAGCGAAACCTGATCCATGTCCGACCTTCATCTTTCCCTCGATGCCATCGATGACCGCATGCGCGGCTTTCCCGCCGGCCATGCTCCCTTGCCGCTCGCCGAAATCGGCCGGCAGGGCTGGAAGCCTTATGACGGCACCATGTCGCTGCCGCTGATGTCGCTCGACCGCCCGGCCTTCGATGGCAATGTCGCTTTGATGATGCGCTATGTCCGCGACCATGGCGTCGCCATCGCCCCTCATGCCAAGACGCCGATGTCGACTGATATCGCCAAGGAACTGCTCGAGGCCGGAGCCTGGGGTATGACGGTCGCCGATATCCGCCAGGCTTCGGTCCTGCTCAAGGCCGGTTTCGATCGGCTGATCCTGGCCAATGAGATTGGGGGCAAGGCCGCTGCTCGGCGGCTTGCGGCCTTGCTCGCCGGGCATCCGCAGGCGCAGATGCATGTTTTCGTCGACTCGGCCGAATTGGCTGACAGCCTGCTGGAGATCTGGCAGGCGCGGGATGACCTGCCACCCCTCGGCCTGCTGCTGGAGGTCGGTGCCGGACGGGCCGGAGCAAGGACGATCGAGGCCGCACAGGCCATTCTCGATGCGATCCTCGCCGGTGAGAATGCAGGCATCAGACTGAGCGGCATCGGTGCCTATGAAGGCGCCGCGGCGACGGCGGATCCGGAGGAAAGCATCCGCCGCATCGACGAATTGATGGCCCTGACGGTCGAGACCCACCACCTCGTCCGGAATCGTGTAGGAACGGAACGGCCGCTGATCCTGACGGCCGGCGGCTCGGTGTTCTTCGACCGGGTCATCGCGGGCCTCGGGCTGGCCTATAAGGGAGATGCCGCCACGACGCTGGTCCTGCGCAGCGGCGCGATCTTCTTTCACGATCACGGCGTCTATGAGCGCGGCCTCGCCGCCCTGGATGGCCGATCCGGCTTTGAACTCTCGGGAGAAACCATCAGCGCTTCCAGGGGCTTCAAGCCGGTTCTGCGCGTATGGGCTGAGGTTCTGTCACGCCCCGAGCCTGACCTGGCGATCTGCGGCATGGGCCTGCGCGACGTCGCCATCGACCAGGGGCTGCCTCGTCCATTGGCGCTCTATCGCGAGGGACGCCGTATCGGCGCCCTCGATGCGGCGGCAGTTGCCCGGCTCAACGACCAGCATGCCTTCGTCACGACCGGCGGTGGGGATCTGCGCATCGGCGATGTCATCGAGTTCGGCCTGTCGCATCCCTGCACCTGCCTCGACCGGCATGCCCTGGTCTATGGACTCGATGTCGATGGCACGGTGATCGGCGCTTTCGCCACCTCCTTCGGCTAGAACCTCGAAGGGTTCATATTTTTACGATCTTACAAAGGATTATGATAAAATGATCATGCGATATCAGAAGGGCTCGCGCATGAGCCAGGCCGTCAGCTATGCCGGTCTCGTCCATATTGCCGGCCAGGTCGCAGATGACCGCAAGGCCGGCATAGAAGCCCAGACGCTGGACGTGCTTTCCAAGATCGAGGCCCTGCTCAAGGAAGCCGGCACGGACCGCTCGCGCCTTCTGGCCGTCAATGTCTTCCTGCCGGCCATCGTCGACTTCGACGCCATGAACGGCGTCTATGATGCCTGGATCGACCCGGCCAATCCGCCGGCGCGCGCCTGCGTCGAGGCCCGGCTCGCCGATCCGGACCTGCGGGTCGAGATGACGGCCATCGCGGCCCTGTAGAAAGCACTCCGCCATGCATAGCGGCCTCGCCCATCCCCTCGATTTCGACGCCGATGGCCGCCAGAGCGGCTATCTCAGCATTCCCTATTCCGTCGATCGTTCGCCCTATTACCAGATCAGGATACCGATCCTGCGGGTTCGGAACGGGCCGGGGCCGAGCCTCCTCCTGATGGCCGGCAATCATGGCGATGAATATGAGGGCGAACTGCAGTTGGCGCGCCTCATGCGCCGTCTCGATCCGGCGGCGATGCGCGGCAGCGTCACCGTCCTGCCGGCGGCCAATCTTCCGGCGGTGATGGCGGCCAGGCGGTGCTCGCCCTTCGACGGCGGCAATCTCAACCGGGCCTTTCCCGGCGATCCCGTGGGAACGCCGACCGCCCGGCTCGCCCATTTCCTCGAGCATGAACTGTTCCCGCGCCACGAGGTGCTGCTCGACATTCATTCCGGCGGCACCTCCATGGCGCATCTCCACTGCGCCCTGATCGAGCGCCAGCCGGACGAGGAGCGCTCCACCCGCGCCAAGGCCCTGCTCAGGGCGATGGCGCCCAGCCATGCCTTCATCGCGGATAATGGTTCGCGCTCGCCGACATCCATGGGCGCCGCCATGCGGGCGGGCATCATCGGCCTCAGCGGCGAATTCGGCGGCGGCGGCACGGTGACGCCGGCCAGCATGGCGTTCACGGCACGAGCGATCGACAATCTGATGCTGGCGCTCGGCATCATCGACCGTCCCTTGCTGGGTGGCGATGTCACCGCCAAGCCTGGCTTGCAGCTGCTGTCGCTTTCGCGCCATAGCCAGGGCATCTATGCCACGCACCGCGGCTGGTTCGAGCCGGCCGTCGAGCTCGGGGCTCGGGTTGCGGCCGGCGACCTTGCCGGCTGGTATCACGATCTCGAACGCCTGGAACAGCCCGAGGAAGCCCTCCGCTTCGCCGAGGGCGGCATCGTGATTTCACATCGGCTGCATTGCGACAGCCAGGCCGGTGACTGCCTGATGCAGGTGGCCGAACCGATCGAGGATTGAAGCGTTTTGCGATTTGGCGGAATCGCCAAGAGGCGTAAACACGTCGAGGCAAAGGGCATAGGCAAGGTAGCGTTTCTTCCCAACGCTCCTTGCTCCAGAAAGGACCAGGCGTCATGGCCGATACACTCATCCGGGGCGCGCGCATCATCGACGGCACGGGAGCCCCCTGGTATCGCGGCGACGTGCTGGTTTCGGGCGGCGCCATTGCCCGCATCGGCCAGGACCTCAAGGCTGATGACGACGCCACGATCGTCGATGCGGCCGAGCGCTATCTCGCACCCGGTTTCATCGACGCCCATTGCCATGACGACCTCATCTTCCTGCGCGAGCGGAACCGGCCCGAAAAGGCGCTGCAGGGCGTCACCAGCATCGTGGTCGGCAATTGTTCCTTCTCGCTCTACCCGGCCGTGCCGGCTTCGCGCGAGAACCTGCGGCTGCATTTCTCCGGCCTGCTCGGCGAGACCCTGGACAGCGAGATCTTCGCCGACCTCGACGGCTATCGCCGGGCACTGACCGGGGAGGGTATCGCGCTCAACCTGGTGTCGCTCGTCGGCCATGCCGCGCTACGCCTTGCAGTGATGGGACATGAGCGCCGCCCGGCAAGCCCGGCTGAGATCGAGGCGATGTGTGCCCTGCTCGCCACCCAGCTCGACCAGGGCGCCGCAGGCCTGTCGCTCGGTCTCGTCTATCCGCCGAGCGCCTTTGCCGAAGAGGACGAACTCTTCGCGCTGGGGGACACCGTGCGCAGCCGCGGCAAGGTGCTCGCAGCCCATG
Organism: Labrys sp. E2SS-1L; assembly: GCF_057073705.1. NCBI lineage: Bacteria > Pseudomonadati > Pseudomonadota > Alphaproteobacteria > Hyphomicrobiales > Xanthobacteraceae > Labrys > Labrys sp. E2SS-1L. Next base: position 3,629,367 of record NZ_CP172712.1, read on the forward strand.
TCCGTTCCTACGAGGCTGGCCTGATGGACGCCATCCGCGAGTTCGGCGGCATTCTCAGGCATTCCGGTTCGGCGGGCCTGCTGTCGCATCTGCAATCGGCCGGACGGCCGAACTGGGGCCAGATCCCCGCGGCGATCGAACTGCTGGAAGGCATGCGCTGCGAGGGCATCGACATCAGCTTCGACATGTATCCCTATCCGGCCGGCAGCACCTGGCTCCTGCAATTGCTGCCGCCCGCCGCCATGGATGGCGGGCTCGACGGCCTCAAGGCCCGGCTCGCCGATCCCGAAAAGCTCGCCACCCTCCGCGAATGGGTCGAACATGGCGGCCCGGCTTTTCATGGCCAGAGCAAGGTATCGCTGATCGGCTGGGGCAATGTCCGCCTATCCGCCGTCGGCAGCGCCGAGCTCAAACATCTGGAAGGCCTCGACATGGAGAAAGCGGCGGGTGAGCTCGGCGTCACGCCTTTCGACCTGATGCTGCGCTTCATCGAGGAGGACGACGGCCAGACCGGCATCATCCTGTTCCAGCTCGACGAAGACGATCTGCATGCCGCCTGCTGCCATCGCCTCTACATGGCGGGCTCCGATGGCCTGCCGCGCCCGGGTTCCAAGCCGCATCCGCGCGCCTTCGGCACCTTCCCGCGCATTGCCGGGCCGCTCCGGCGCGACAAGGACTGGTTCAGCCTGGAGGATGCCGTGCGCCGCATGACCTCCGTGGCCGCGCAGCGCTTCCAGCTCGCCGATCGCGGCCTGGTCCGCCCGGGGCTCGCCGCCGATCTCGTGCTGTTCGAGGACGCCATCACCGACCGGGCGACCTTCGAGAACTCGACGCAATTGCCGACCGGCATTTCCCATGTCTGGGTGAATGGGGGGACCGTGGTTGCCGAGGGCCGCCAGACGGGCGAGCGGCCGGGCAAGGTGCTCTAAGTCGTGCCGTCTTTCGACGCGATGGCAGTGACGGCAGCGCGAACCCAATCGAGCCTTTTCGCCGGTATCAGGCCGTAATTGTAGAAATTGATGCCTTCTGCACCGGCGGCTACGGCCGCCTCAACCCGCGCGACCAGGTCGGCGGCACCGCGGTTTTCCGGATAGAACACCCGGAAACCGGCCCCCAGGAACTTGCCGGGAGGCAGGGCCCTGCGGCCGGCGGCGAGCACTTCGCCGATCTCGGCGGGCGTCATGTCGTAGCAGCACAGAATGAGGCCATCGCATATCCCGCCCACGGCGGCATGGTCCACGCCGCCGAGCCAGCCATCCTTGAGGTCGATCAGCACGATCTTGGTGGCAGGATCGGCCTTTTGCCGGATCTCGCGGATCAGGCTGGTCACCGGTTCGCTGCGCCAAGTCAGGAAGGCGTGGAGATCGGGCCAGGCCCTGAAGGCATCGATGCCGGCAGCCGGAAAATCGGGAAATTGCCGCTCCGGGATTTCGCGTTCACAGAGGTCGGCGATGAAGCGCCGCACGATCTCGCGCGCCGCTCGCCCGTCGACGCCGTCGCGAGAGGCCCTTGCCAGGCAATGCTCGCAAAAGCACAGCGACAGCAGGAAGTCATCCTCTGCATTCAGGCCGACGCCGTCCTTCTCATGGTGGTATTCATGCGCAAACCCCATGAAGTTCGGGCTTTCGAGCTCCAGCATGTCCGGCTTGTAGTTGCGCGTGACGTCCTCGACCAAGGTCACCACATAGTCGCGCGCAGCCGGACTCGACGGGCAGAGATTGTAGTAATTGGGGTTGCCGAAGGCATTGCGCGTGACATGGCCGGGATGGAGCATGCCAAGCCTGGTATTGTGCAGGCACACCGTCCAGCAGGAGACGCGTGGACCGCCAAGGGCGCGCTGCTCGACCAGGGCTGCCAGCATGTCGCCGCGCTCGGCGAGGTTTTGCGCCATCAGCGGCCGGATTTCCTTGTCCTGCCAGAGCCGTTCATCCGGCCTGAAATAGACCGTGCCGTCCTCGGGGAAGTAGGCTTTTCCAACAGGGCTGCGTGGCTGCAGGAAGCGGCCGGCGTGATAGGATGTCGCCAGCGAGATCGTATTGAGCCCGGCGCGCTCCCTCAGATCCGCGACGGTGCCAGCCAGCCCCTGGTCCTGGATGTCCCAGGGATAGGTCCACATGGATAGATGCATGGTCGCTCCGCCATAACGCTCTGCGATTTGACGAATCTATCGGAAATCGCAAAGACATTTAAAAACAAACGGTTATGGCGTGATGCTCTTACCTTGATGCACGCCTTGTCCTGGATCGAATCGGTTCGTCTGACAATAGAATTCAGGCCTCGCGGGAACCAAGCGGAATATGCCGCCGGCAGCGAAACGCCGCAGGATTCCGAGAGCGCGGCAAGGCCGCATCGCGCCGCCCGCACGAACTCGATTGCTCAAGCCTTGGCCTGAGTCGATCGTTTCAGGAACGGGGGACACAGCAGATAGAGCAGGGCACCCACCAGCCAGGCCCAGCCGCTCCAGGACGCCAGGGAGGCGACGTAGATCGCGGTGAAGAGCAAGGGGCCGATGATGGACGTCAGGCTGGTAAGGGCAGACAGCGATCCCTGCAACTGGCCTTGATGGTTCTCGCCAACCTCCCGCGACAACATCGCCTGCAGGGCGGGGGCGCCGATGCCCCCTGCCGCCAGGGGGATCATGATGGCGAAAGCCATCCAGCTTTGCGAGGCGAAGGCCAGCAGCACATAGCCGAGCGCGTCGGCGGACATGCCGAGAATGACGGCGCGATTTTCGCCGAGCCGCTGGGCCAATGGGCCGGTCACGAACCCCTGGGCGATGGCGTGGAGAATGCCGAAGGCGGCCAGGGACAGCCCCACCGTGCTCGTATCCCAATGGAAGCGGCTTTCATCGAACAGGACCCAGATCGACCCAGGCACCTGGCCGACCAGTTGCATGACGAAGAACACCGCCATCAGGGCCATCACCACCGGCAAGCCATGCACCCAACGGAAGGAGGCGATCGGATTGAAGGCAGTCCGGGAGAGGGGCCGACGCTCGCCTCGATGGGTTTCAGGCAGAAACAACAGAGCAAGCAGGCCGTTCAGGCCGTTCAGGATGGCCGCCATCAGGAAGGGGGCATGCGGGGAAAAGCCCCCGAGCAGGCCGCCGAGAGCCGGGCCGCCCACCAGGCCGAGGCCGAAGAACGCGCTCATCAGGCCGAAGCGCCGTGCACGCCGATCTTCCGGCGTGATGTCGGCGATCGCAGCGCCAGCCACGGCCGCCGTCGCGCCGGTGATGCCCGCAACGGCGCGGCCGACATAGAGCACCCACAGGACGGGTGCCGTCGCCATGATGGCGTAGTCGATGGTCGCGCCCGCCAGCGAAGCAAGCAGCACCGGGCGGCGGCCGAAACGGTCCGACAGGGCCCCGAGGGCGGGCGAGCACAGGAACTGCATCAGGGCATAGATCGCCAGCAGCACACCATAATGTCCGGCTACCGCATCGGTATGGACGAGAGTGCGCAAGAGCTCGGGCAAGACCGGCATGACCAGGCCGATGCCGATGGCATCCAGGGCCCCGACGCCCAGTATGAGGGGCAAGGCGAATTTGCTTGTCATGGAAACAGACAATCGGTCCGGGTTAAAATTTATCAGTGATAAGTGACGCCATCAAACTTATCATTGATAAATAGTCAAGGCCGAATTTGCGCGCCGGCTTACTGAATCGGGACCGATGGGGTAGGTATCATGACTGCATCGCCGTGCGGGAGATGGAATCTCCTGAGATGGTGCATGGAAGGACGCCATGGCGAAACTACAGCGCGAGAAGGTCATCCGAGCTGCCCTCGATCTCCTGAACGAGGTCGGTGTCGATGGCCTGACCACCCGCAGGCTGGCCGACCATCTCGGCGTGCAGCAGCCGGCGCTCTATTGGCATTTCAAGAACAAGCGGGCGCTGCTCGATGCCCTGGCTCATGCCATGCTCGCCGAACGGCATACGCATGCGGTGCCGCGGCCCGAAGATGATTGGTGTTCCTTCATCACCGGTAACGCCCGCAGTTTCAGGCAAGCCTTGCTTTCCTATCGCGACGGTGCGCGCATCCATGCGGGTACCAGGCCCAACGGAGCGGAAACCGCAAACGCAGAGGCGCAGTTGCGCTGCCTGACCGAGGCCGGGTTCACCCCGGCCGACACCACCTATGCGCTGATGACCATCAGCTATTTCGTGGTCGGCTCGGTGATGGAGCAGCAGGCGGCGCAGGCGGACAGGACCGAGCGCGCTAACCTGCCTCCTCCGGCAGCGACGTCGCCTTTGCTGGCCGAGGCCATGGAAACGTTCGATCGGGAGGGTCCCGACACGGCCTTCGAACGGGGACTGGGCTTCATCATTGCCGGGCTGAAGGAGAAATTGCAGCGATGAATGCGATCGAGCAGGGGCGTGCCCTGCGCCGGCTTCGCCTGCTCAAGGGTATCAAGCAGAGCCACCTCGCCGAATTGCTGGGTGTCGACCAGGCCAGCATTTCGCGTTGGGAAAGAGGGAGCGCGCCATTGGGGCAGGAGCGCTGGCTGGCCGCCCTGGATCTGCTGGCGGTATCCCCGACGCCGGCCGAAGATGCCGCCTTGAAACGCCTGGTGGCCTCCTCCGGCGCCAAGGTTCACCTGATCTGCGACCATAGTCATCGCCTGCTGGCGGCTTCCCTGCCGCGGCAGGGCGAATGGCACGCCGATTTGACCGAACTGCTCGGCAGGTCGCTGCTCCGCTATGCCTCCGATGACATCCTGGCGGCGGAGGAGGGGCTCGCGGCCCGCGGCTGGCATGAAGGCTGCCTTTCTTCGCTGACGCTGGAGACAGGAGCCAATCACGACCCCGTCCTGCCGATCGAGCCGAGCCTGGTGCTATGGGAGCGGGTGACGCTGGCCGATGGCAGGGCCGGACGGCTGGTCACCACCATCGGCTGATACGCCCCTGCATATTTTATGCATGGCCGGGACAGCCTGCGATCACTAGTCGTAAGGCCGAATTGTTAAGGGCGGGTGGCCACGATGACGATCCTGGTAACGGGCAGTGCCGGACATCTGGGCGAGGCCCTGATGCGTACCTTGCGCATGGCGGGCCGGCCCGCCATCGGGCTCGACATCAAGGCCTCACCCTTCACCGATGCCGTGGGTTCGATCGGCGATCGCGATTTTGTTCAGCGCCTCCTGCCGGGTGTGCGCTCGGTTCTCCACGCGGCCACGCTGCACAAGCCGCATGTGGCGACCCATGCCTATCAGGATTTTCTCGGCGTCAATGTCCAGGGAACGCTCGCGCTGCTCGAGGCTGCCTCAGCCGCCAGCGTCGAATCCTTCGTCTTCACCAGCACGACCAGCACCTTCGGCTCGGCCCTGACGCCGGCAGCGGGCGAACCGGCGGCCTGGATCACCGAGGACGTTATCCCGATCCCCAAGAACATCTATGGCGCCAGCAAGGTCGCGGCGGAGACGCTGTGCGAGCTCTTTGCCCGACGTCATCGCCTGCCCGTCATCGTACTGCGCACCTCGCGCTTCTTCCCGGAAGCCGATGACGATGCTCAGATGAGGCAGCGTTACGGCACCGACAACGCCCAGGCCAACGAATTGCTCAACCGGCGCTGCGACATCCAGGATGTGGTCGATGCCCATCTGGCGGCGGCGGAGAGGGCGCCCTCGCTGGGCTTCGGCCGCTACATCGTCTCGGCGACGACGCCTTTCGGGCCGGAGGATTGTGCGGCGCTGCGGGCGGATGCGCCGGGGCTCGTGCATCGCCTGTTTCCCGATTGCGCCGAGCTCTATGCTGCCAGGGGGTGGACACTGTTTCCGCAGGTGGATCGCATCTATGTCAATGCCCGGGCACGGGCGGAGCTCGGCTGGCATCCGCGCTGCGATTTCCGGCACATGCTCGACTGCCTGCGCGAGGGCCGGGACTTCCGCAGCCCGCTCGCCAGCGAGGTCGGCAGCAAGGGCTATCACGACAGGGATTTTTCGGAAGGGCCGTATCCGGTCCATGATTGAGCGGCCGGACAGAAGAGGCTCTTCCGGAGGCGCGAATGACCACGCCTCCGGAAAACGGTCTCTACCAAGCCACTACAAGCCGGCGAGCCAGGCCTTGGCCTGCTGGACATCGGCCTGCGTCAGGCCATGGCCGGTGGGTAGGGTCTCGTGGCGCACGGCCGCACCGCGTTCCCTCAGAAGAGCGGCCAGCGTGCCGGCATCGGCCGCCGGCACGATCGGATCGGCCGCACCGGAAAGCATCAGCACCGGCTTGCCCGCCAAATTCGCCGGCGGAGCCGACCGCAAGGGCGTCATCGGTCGGAGCAGCGCCGCCCCGGCCAGGGCCTGCGGGTGCAGCAGCAAGAGCGCCGCGGCGATATTGGCACCATTGGAAAAGCCCAATGCGACCGGCGCCCCGAGGCCGTAAGCCTCACGCGCCTCCGCAATGAAGCCAGCCAGCTCGGCTGCCCGCCGGCGCAGATCCTCTTCATCGAACACGCCTTCGCTCAGGCGCCGGAAAAACCGGGGCATGCCGGCTTCCAATACCTTGCCGCGCGGGGAGATGAGGGCGCTGCCGGGCGCGACCAGTTCGCCCAGGCCGATGAGATCGTTCTCGTCGCCGCCGGTGCCGTGCAGCAGCAGGAGAGGCGGGCGCTTCGTGTCCAGTCCCGGAACGAAGCGGTGGATATGCGACAATTGGGTTGTCGTGGTCATGGCGATTGCCTCCTCGATCGAGGGTGATGGGGATGTGCGACGCTCCTGCCCTACCGAGACAGGGCGTCGCGGGAAAAGTGCTTTAGGTCGCGCTTGGCTCGAGGCGTGGCAGGGTGGCTTCCAGGGCCGAACGACGGGCTTCGAGGAAGGAAGGCAGTTTCAGGGCTTCGCCGAGCGTCGACGCCGGCTCGTCCACGGCAAAGCCGGGGACATCGGTCGCGATCTCGAACAGGACATGGCCGGGTTCCCGGAAATAGACCGAGCGGAAATAGTTCCGGTCCTTCTGCTCCGTGGTGCGGATGCGGTGGTTCTGGGCAAGCTTGCGCACCATTGCAGCCTCCTCGGCATCATCGGCTGCGCGAAAGGCGATGTGATGCACCGAGCCGCCACCGAGGCGGGCGGGCAGGTAACCGCCTGCCTCATTGATATCGACGATGCTGCCGGCTCCACCGTCTGGCACGCGATATCGCACCAGGCTGCCCTCGCGCCCGACCTCGCTGAAGCCGAAGACATCGGTGAGGATGGCGCCGGTCGGAGCTGCCTGCGCCAGCAGGAGGTTGACACCGTGGAACCCGCGGATGGCGGCATCGGCGGGTATGCCGGCACCATTCCATCCAGCTTCGTTCTCGATGCCGGGCACGGCGGCGAGCGCAAGGCGCATGCCGTCCGGGTCCTGGAAGGACAGCAGCGGCTCGCCAAAGCGACGGGTCAGCGGCTGATGGGCAACGCCGTTCTCGACGAAGCGCCGCATCCAGTAGTCGATCGAGCCTTCCGGCACCCGAAACACGGTTTCCTGCGTCTCGCCGAGGCCGATACGGCCTGGCGCGACATGCTCCCAGGGAAAGAAGGTCAGGATGCTGCCCGGATGGCCGGCTTCGTCGCCATAATAGAGATGATAGGTGCCGGGATCGTCGAAATTCACGGTCTTCTTGACCAGGCGAAGGCCAAGTATGCGGGTGTAGAAATCGAGATTGCGCTGGGCGGGGCCTGCAATGGCCGTGACGTGATGGATGCCTTTACCGCTCATGGCGAAACTCCTTTCGGTTGGGAACGCCGGTTCCCTCGCCAATGAGATAGGTCCGATAGGGTGGGAATTGCCATTGCGCTGGCGCAATGAAATGGTTGGGCGCAGCGCTATTGAATTGTCGAAGCGAAACGTAATATAGCTGGGAAATGGGTTGAAGGTGTCGCCAGGGAATTTGTGGTGGGGGACGGTTTTCCGAATTTGGCCTGGGACGATTTGCGTCTGGTGAAGGCGATCGCCGATACGAGGAATCTGCCGGCAGCAGCCGCGCGCATCGGCATCGACCATTCGACGGCCTTCCGGCGATTGCGCCAGATCGAACAGACGCTGGGCGTCACCCTGTTCGAGAAACACCGTACGGGCTACACGCTGACTTCGGCGGGCGAGGAAGTGGCGGGGCTGGCCGACCGCGTCGACGAGGACATCGTCTCGGTCCTGCGCAGGCTTGCCGGCAGCGAACTCGACCTTGCCGGCGAACTGCGCATAACCACCAACGACACCTTGCTCGTCGAATTGCTGACGCCGCTGCTCGCCCGGTTCACAGAAGCCTATCCGGGCATGCGGCTCGATATGATCCTGTCGAATGCCGCGTTGAATTTGTCCAAGCGGGACGCCGATATCGCCATCCGTGCCTCCGACGCACCGCCGGACACACTGGTCGGCCGACGCGTCGCCCGCATCGGCTGGGCGCTCTATGGCAGGGTGGAGGATTTCCCCGAGCCCGGCCTGCCGGATCTGGAGACACTGCATCGCCGGCGCTGGGTGGCGCTCGGCGACAATCTCGCCACGCTCAAGGCGGTGCGCTACGTCAAGTCTCACATCGCGCCGGAGCGTATCGTCTATCGCGTCAACTCCGTGCTCGGCCTCTCGGAAGCCGTCGAGGCGGGCATCGGCATTGGTCATCTGCCCTGTTTCATCGCCGGAACCCGGCCGGGGCTGCGGCGTATTGGACCGGTCAATCCGGAGTTCGGGGCGGACCTCTGGCTGCTTACCCATCCCGATCTGCGCGATGCCCCGCGCATCCGGGCGTTCCTCGATTTCCTCGCGGCCGAGATCGTGCGGCGGCGTGCTTTCATTGAAGGCGGCTGACACCGCGGCAGTGATTTGGCCAAGACATCGGGCTGGCGTCACTGCAGCGTTAGAACGTCCTCTCGAAGGATGGGAGTATCAGCCTCCGACTGACATCTCGAAAGCCAGGCACTTGCAGTCCGATAAAATGTCGGCCAGAGGCTGATACGCCGCATATCCTGCGCTCCCTCCTGCAACCGCAACCGTCGTGCTACGTCCTGGTAATCGAGACACCGCCGTCGGCCAGCAGGGCCGTTCCCGTCACGAAACTCGACAGGTCCGAGACCAGATAGAGCGCGGAACGGGCGATCTCCTCGGGGGTGGCCAGGCGCTTGAGGGCGTGCAACCCTTCGACGAAGGCGCGCGCTTCCGGCGTGTTGGAGACGCTCCGTCCCATTGGCGTATCGGTGCCGCCAGGCAACAGCGCATTGGCCCGAATGCCCTTGGCGCTATATTCGGCGGCGATCACCTGGGTGAGGCCGACCAGGCCGACCTTGCTGGCGGCATAGGCGGCCATGCCGGGAAAGCCGACGGTATGGCCGACAAAGGTCGAGGTGAACACCAGGGCACCGCCACCGCGCCTCAGCATGGCGGGAATCTGATGCCGGGCTGCGAGGAAGGCGCTGGTCAGGTTGACCTCGAGCGTATCGCGCCAGCTTTCCAGGGAGATTTCAGTCAGCGGTGCCATATCGCCGGTGGTGCCGGCGTTGTTGAAAGCGATGTCGAGCCCGCCGAAACGCTGCTGGGCGGCCTCGACCAGGGCGATCTGGTGGTCCTCGTCCTGGATGTTGCCGGGCACCGCAACAGCTTTTCCGCCGGCAGCCGCGATTTCGGCCGCGACCTTGTCGAGAGCATCACGACGGCGACCCGACAGGATGACGGCGGAACCTTCGGCGGCAAACAGGCGTGCCGCCGCTTCGCCGATACCCGAGCTGGCACCAGTGATGATCGCAACCTTGTTTTCGAGTGTAGACTTCATGTCTTGAACCTCCAATTCGTTTGGGAGGTTCTTGTTGTCCGCACATGGTCCGATCGCGACCCGTTTTCTCTGGTCTGGCGGAGTTCGGCCAGTTCGTTGTTTCCTGGGAAATCGCCAAGCGAAAGAACGAGCGGCAAGAGTGGTTGCTTCCATCCACCCATCGGCATACTCCCGCCGATGCGATCAAAGCCCGAGAATGAACCCATGGCTTCTCTTCACTGCCAACTCAGACGGATCGGTGCCATCCTGCTTGCGGGTCTTGCAGGCGGATTGTCGGCCACTTCCGTCCTTGCGAGCGGACAATTGCCGCCGCGTCCGGTTCCGGCCCAGCATTTCGCTGACTTCGAGACCTGCCTCGAGCATTTGAAGGCCGTTCAGAGGGCCGATATGGCGGGAGTGGCCGAGGGAGCGGTTGCCGATGGCGAAAACCGTACGCGCCAGAAACTGGTCGACGGCGACGGCATCGTGCGTGTCGGGGAGCAAAACGCACGCTACCAGGCTCGTGTCGGCAACCAGTTCCGCGTCACCGACCGCCAAAAGGGCGTCATCGAGACGACTTTCAGCTATGAAGACACCACCCTCGAATGCCGGGGCGGCGAACTCACGGGAAGTGTGACCTCGGGCTATATGTTGCCGGGCATGGAACCATTGCCCGAAGCCGCCAAGCCGCAGTGATAGCGCCCCAGGGCAAATAGCGCATCGACCGAGGCGCTATTTGCTCCTGCGGTCACTGGCGCAAGGCCGTACCTTCGGCGGCCTTGCTCGCAGCCTCCTCTCGCGAGGCAACATTGAGGACGCGCAGCAGCAGCGAGACATGGTTGCGCACCGTGAAGGGGGAGATGGCCAGCGCCCGGGCGATCTCCTTGTTCGACTTGCCCTGGACGATCAGGTCCAGGATGTCCTGCTGGCGTGGGGTGAGCACCGGGTTCAGGTGCAGGGTCTGGTCCGGGCCAGCCCAGGTCTCGAGTGCCGAGACCACCTGCTCGGCCGAAACCAGCTTGCCGTCCACACCGCCCGGCTGGGCCGTCAGCAGGAAGATCGTGGCATTGGGGAAGTGTCGGCGCAATTGCGCCAGCGCATCCTCGCCATCCATTTCAATGATCGCCATGACGGCGCGGCGGATATCGACGGGCGGGGCGGAGGAGGAAGACGTCAAAGCAATGTGTCTCAATCGAAATGTCCCAGTCATCGGGGGGCGGCGATTTCGGTGAAGCGATTTCCTGACGGCCGCCGAACCTGCGACCTTGCTTGCTCTCCTTCTGTCATGCCTCCACATGGCCGTCTGTTCCGCACGTGACTCGGGAACAGACCTATCGCCCTGCCGTCTCAGCCCGGCCTTTGCGCCGAGTTGGCGATCAATGGCTCAATCGTCGTTTTCGGAAGTGAGTTCCTCCGGCCGAAGGCCGGATTGGCGCGCCCCGCGGCGCAGGCGCAGGCCCGGCCCGCTGCCATCGTCGTCGAGGAACTGGATGCCCGCTTCTTCAAAGGCAAGGCGCATGGCCGCCAGGTCCTGCCTCTGCGGTACCCGTCCGCCCTTTTCAAACTCGGCGATGATGACTTTCGGCACACCGGACCGTTTCACCAGATCGGCAATTTCGAAATCCAGGAGAGCGCGGGCGGCGCGGCTGAGGGAAGGGGTGAGGGACATCGTGAACGCCTCATGCGGATGAACAGGCCAATATTTGGCAACAAGCGGCCTTAACAGGAGATGTAGGAAACAGCGAGGCGTTCGGCCAGTTCATCCCTCAAGATCGCAGGGAAGTGTTTCCGCGGCGGATGCGATTCCTGAATCGGATTCGATGCTGTAGAGGAGGGCCCCGACTTTTCAAGGAAGGACACTCCCATGGTCAAGCGTCTCCATCCCGGCGCGCGTTTCTGCAAGGCGGTCGTCGCCAACGGCATCGTCACCACCGCCGGCATCACTGCTGCCGACACCAGCGGCGACACCAGGGCACAGACCGCCGACATCCTGGCGCAGATCGATGCCCTGCTGGCCGAGGCCGGCAGTTCCAAGGCAAACCTGCTCACGGCCAGCATCTGGCTGCGCGACATCGCTCATTTCGGCCAGATGAATGCCGTCTGGGACGAGTGGGTCGACATGAACAACCTGCCTGTCCGCGCCACTGTGGAAGCCCGCCTGGCCACGCCGGAACTGCTGGTCGAGATCCAGGTCACCGCGACGGCCTGATCGTCCTGTCCAAGGCGCGCCGTGCAATGACGAGCGCGCCTTGGCAATTTCAGGCATATCCAGTCGATAAAGCAACCGAACCGGATCGAGCTTCTAGCTCCGTGCCACGCGGGCATAGGCGTCCGCGGACATCCATTCGCCATTCTCGATGGGCAGGCCCAGGAAGGCCCTGAAATAGCGTTTCATGTCCGTCCTGTCGCTCGCGTCGGGATGTTCGGCCAGCAGGCGCCAGGCCTGCATGATGTGGCCATGCGTGAAAATGGCGATGCGATCGAGCCCGAGCGCTTCGATATGGCGGGCCGTGGCCCTGACACGCTCCAGCATCCGGGCGAAGGATTCGGCGCCCGGGCCGTCGACCCGCTCGGGATCGGCGAGGCGCCAATAGGCGTCCACCAGCGGGCGGCGCTGCTCCATCGTGGTGTTCGCGCAGCGAACGGGCGACAGATAGGTGAACTCCTGCACAGGCCAGGTTTCGATCGGCACCGCCGCGAAACGTTCCGCCGTCGGCGCGGCCGTCTGGCGCGCGCGCAGATAGGGTGACACCACGATCAATTCCGGGGCACGTTCGAACCTGGCCGCCACTTCACGGGCCTGCAGCCAGCCGGTTTCGGTAAGCGGAGCCGATGAGGCGTCCTTGCTCGCAGCGCCGGCATTGGCCGTGCTTTCGCCATGGCGGATCAGCCAGAGCTCACGCGCCATGCCGCCTCCGGCCAACCGGCAAGGGGCCTCTCACTGGAATACCTCTCACTCGAACGTCTCAAACGGACGTCGAAGCCGATCTTCCCGAGTGACTTGGCGCGCGTTGAGCTTGAGCTCGCAGCCATCGCAAATATCCGGGCGAGCCGTGAAGGCCTTGGATGCCTTGTCCTGGGCATCCGGAGCCCATTGTGAGGCGGGATTTCCCAAAGCGGGCGCCTTGGCGGCCACAGGCGCCGGTTTCTTGTGTCGGGGTTGCTCCACCGTCAGATCCGGCAGTGCGAATTCCTCTGCCAGGACGGAGGTGCCCAGCAGCGGCAGGAGGAGGAGAGCGGTGCAGGCGGACAGCTTCATCGGGGAGCCCCAGCGTCAGGCATTGCCGGCACGACAAGGTCTGGCGAGTCGGTGGCAATATTCCAGCATAACACGCCTTCGACAAGGGGAAGAACGCTCGCCGAGAGAGCAACTTCGATACGGTTCTTGCCTTGGCCCCGGCCTTGTGGCTTGCTCCGCGGCGAAAAATGACGAGGAGCGATCCATGCCTGATCCGACACTCTGGGGACTGTTCGTTCTCGCATCGGTCACGCTGCTGCTGACACCTGGACCGGCGGTGCTGTTCATCGTGGCGCGCTCGGTCGAACGCGGCAAGGTCGCAGGCCTGGTTTCCGTCCTCGGCATTCATCTGGGCACCATCGTCCATATCGTCGCTGCCGCGGTTGGGCTTTCGGCCTTGATCGTCTCCTCGACCCTGGCCTTTTCCGTGGTCAAATATCTGGGCGCGGCCTATCTGATCTGGATCGGCGTCCGCACGCTGATGGCGCCGGACCTGCCGCCGGAGATCTCGGCCAAGTCGAGCAAGCCGCTGCACCGGCTCTTTCAGGAAGGCTTCATCGTCAACCTGTTCAACCCGAAGACGGCGATCTTCTTCCTGGCGTTCCTGCCGCAATTCGTCGATCCGGCGCGCGGCGCCCTGCACTGGCAGATCCTGGTGCTCGGCTTCACCTTCATGGGGCTCGGCATGCTAAGCGATGCCATGTTCGCGGTGGCGGCGGGCACCGCCGGGGATTTCCTGCGCCGCAGCCGCCGCTTCCTGCGCTTCCAGCGCTGGTTCGCCGGCCTGTCCTTCATCGGCCTGGGCGTGACGGCCGCACTGGTTTCACGCAAATAGGAACGCCTTGGCGATACCGTGCCTGAGGGGCGCCCCGGCGGCGCTTCTCGGATCGAATAACAAGCTGCGCCGGTCGTTGGGAAGCGAGGTCGAGGATCGCCTCCTGCAACCCGAACGGAACTGGCGAAGGCCGACGATATTGGCGTGCCGGTAATGCGAGATCGCCCGCGATCATGTTTGCCAGATGCCGCTTCAGGCCAGCTTGCGGGATCCCTCTTATCGATTTCATCGATAGATAGGTTCTACGGAACTCGACTATTCAGCTGGGTCGCCCCGTGCCAGCATTGTCTCCACCGGCGCCGCCTGCTCATTGCCAGGGGCGGATTGGACAAGCGCGAGGCTGTATCATGGGCGAGTTGATCGACGGGCAATGGCATCGTACCACCTCGGCAAAGCTGACGGCCGACGGCCGGCTGAGGCGCCCGCCCTCCGTCTATCGCAACTGGATCTCCTACCAGGCGGACACGCCTTTCAAGCCCGAGGCCGGACGCTATCACCTCTATGTCTCGCTGGCCTGTCCCTGGGCGCATCGCACCCTGATCATGCGCAGCTTGAAGGGGCTGGAGACATTGATCGACATCTCCATCGTCAACTGGCTGATGGGAGAAGAGGGCTGGACCTTCGAGCCCGGACCGGGCGTGGTGCCAGACAGCGTGAACGGCGCAACCAGGCTTCACCAACTCTATACACTGGGCGATCCCCGGGCCACCACGCGCGTCACCGTGCCCGTCCTGTGGGACAAGCAGACCCGGCGCATCGTTTCCAACGAATCCGCCGAGATCATCCGCATGTTCAATTCGGCCTTCGATGGCATCGGGGCGAGGGCGGGCGACTTCTATCCGGGCGAGCTCCGCACCGAGATCGACGCCCTCAACGAACGCATCTATGAGAGCTTGAACAACGGTGTCTACAAGGCAGGCTTCGCCACCACGCAGGCCGCCTATGAGGAGGCCGCACGGGGTGTTTTCGAGACCCTGGATTGGCTCGAGCATCGGCTCGAAGGCCAGGCCTTCCTGCTGGGCGGGCGCATGACGGAGGCCGACATCCGGCTGTTCACGACATTGCTGCGCTTCGACCCGGTCTATCATGGCCACTTCAAATGCAATCGGCGCATGATCGCCGGCTACCCGGCGCTTTGGGACTATACGCGGATGCTTCATCAGCATCCGCTGATCCGGCCGACCATCGCCATGGATCATATCAAGGGGCATTATTATGCCAGCCATCCCTGGATCAATCCGAGCCGCATCGTGCCTCTCGGTCCCGACATCGACTATGATGCGCCACTGTCGGGCCTGCGTGCCTCGGCGGCCCGCGCAGCGTAAAATCTCAAGGAGCCTAGAGGTTGATCGCCGGTTCATCCGGCATCGCAGCGAAGGCTTCACGCAGGTGATCTGCCAGCATGATGCCCGCCCGCGTTGGATCCGGAGCGACGTGAAGCCGGATCTCGGCGCCGGGCAAGGCTGGCAACCTGTCCCTCGGGGACAGGCCACGCAAGCTGCGCGGCAGGAAACTCGATTTCACCACCGTGACCGCCAGCCCCTGGGTCGCAATGGCTTCCACCGTCGCCAGATTATGCGACACGAAGGCCAGTCGCCATGGCCGCTCCGCAGCGTCGAGGGCCTCGATCGCCCATTTGCGGAAAAGGCAGCCCGGCGGATAGAGCGCCACGGGGAGAGGATCGAGCAGCCAGGCCCGGTGCTCCGCACTGCCTGCCCATACCGGTCGTTCGAACCGCAGCAATTCCCCGCTCTCGCAACCCTCGCCATGCATGGCGATGACAAGCTCATAGCTTTCGCCGATACGGCTGAGCATGGGGCCGGTCAGGCCGGTTTCCATCTCGACGTGAATGCGGGGATAGAGCGCGAGAAAACGTGCCAGCACGGCGGGCAGAACGTGGCTCCCGTAATCATCCATCACGCCAAGGCGCACACGGCCCTCCAGCCGATGCTCGCGAAGCTTGCCGACCGCCTCCTCGTTCAAGGCGAGGATACGCCGTGCATAGGTGACCAGGCTTTCGCCGGCCAGGGTCAGCTCGACCGTGGTGGTGTTGCGGCGGAACAACTCGGCTGCCACCCGCATTTCCAGGCGCCTGATCTGCATGCTCACGGCCGACTGGGTACGATTGAGCCGATTGGCCGCGCGCGTGAAGGAGCGGTGATCGGCCACGGCCAGGAAGGCTCGCAGGAGATCAGGATCGAGCATCGGCAATGTCATCACACATCATGATGATGTTCCTGGCTGAAATGCAATTTCCTTATGAGCACCCTCTGCCTATCGAGGTGCATGGCCCCTTTTGCCGGCAGTGCGTGGGAGGTCGTGTCTCAAAGATCCGTTCCGCCGGGCCTCTACGCCTGCACGACGGCAATGAGCAGAGGAGGCCTCCTTGTGCCCCTGACAGCTGGGATTTCCTCATTCCACCTTCCATAGGGTAAGGAAGCCGCCTTGATAATTCGTTCGGAACTCGGGATAAACTCGTCGAGACGGCTGAATTTCTGGAAAGGAAAGCCATGGACGGAGCATATTTATCGGCTTTGGCGGCTCTTGCCGGATCGAGCATCGGAGCGTTCGCCTCCTTTGCCACCACTTGGCTCAATCAGAGCTATCAGCAAAGGGTTCAGCGTCTATCCAATGAAATGTCACGGCGCGAAAGAATATTCGGAGAATTCATTGACGAGGCATCGAAAGTATACGGTGACGCCATGGAAAGCAATTTAACCGACACAGCGAAATTGGTTAAGCTCTATTCCATTAAAAATCGAATGAAACTGTTTTCGGGAGATGAGGTCATCGCGAGGGCCGAAGAGGTCCTGCAACTGATCGTCAAGAGATATTCGTCGGAAAAAGTGGACTTTTCTCACTTCGACGCCAACTCTCTTCGAGAATCCGATCTCTTGTATGGTTTTACGGAAGCCTGCCGGAAGGAAATCATTCGGTACTGAGTGTCGAACGGGCGGGCGGCGGCTGACTCACCCAATTCACTTGGATCGAACCCTGGATCAAGCCGCTGCTGCCAATCGTTCATCACGCATCGTGATAGCGTTCATCAACAAAATGCAATTCCCTCCAGAACCCAGCCTCCGCTAGCCTGTTCCGGCGACGATCGAGATGGGGCAGGGGCGATGTGGGGTGTTCTGGCGGCTGTCCTTTCGAGCGGTATCGGAGGCACTGCCGTGGTCGCCACACGCTCGCTCTCGAAGGCGATCGACCCGATCACGTTGGGCGCATTGCGCTTCGGCCTTGGCTTCGTGTTCCTGCTGCCGGTGGCGTGCCTGCGCCGCGAAGCCTGGCCGACGCGCCGCGACTGGCCGGGCGTGGCTGGGCTGGGCGTTCTGTTCTTCGGGCTGTTTCCGATCCTGTTCAATGCCGCGCTCTATTTCACCACGGCGGCACGTGGCGCCATTGCGCTTTCGGCCCTGCCGGTGCTGACCATGCTGGCGGCCTCGGCCTTGCGCGCCGAGACCATGACGGGACGCAAGGTCCTGGGCGTGCTGGTCACCATGACCGGTGTGGCGCTGGCGCTGCTCTCGGGCCTCTCCACGGCACCGCCGGGCGCCTGGCGCGGAGACCTCCTGATGCTCGGGGCGGCTCTGGTGATGGCACTCTACACGATCTGGTCCCGGCCTTTTGTCGCCCGGTCAGGGCCGGTTCGCTTCACTCTGACGGCGATGGGAATCGGGGCGCTTTGCCTCGTTTCGGTGGCGGCGATCGGCGGAGGATTGGCGAATGTGCGCGGGCTTGCGCCGGAAGCCTGGTTGGCTGCCGCCTATCTCGGCATCATCGGCAGCGCGCTGGTCTTCTTCCTGTGGTCTTTCGCGGTCACCCATACCACGCCGACGCTGGTGGCGATCGCAGTGGCCGTCAATCCGATCACAGCCAGCCTGGCCGGGGAGGTGTTTCTCGGAGAAAGGCTGGGCTGGAACTTTGCGGCGGGTCTCGGCCTGGTCTGCCTCGGCATCGTCGTCGCGGCAACCAGACCCGGTTTACGTTCCGAACAGCCGTTCAGCGAGAAACGTCGGTTTCGCCTCCGAATACGACCCCGCGGTTGAACTGGTAATTATAGCCCGCATGCGCCCCGAAGGTGGAGCCGAGGTCCGAAGACGACCGGCTGGCACCGTCCGTGCTCCATTTCGACTGCCCCTGGGACAGGCCGGCGTGGCCGCCGACATAGAACCCCGTCCAGTCGTGGGGACCGGATGCTTTCTTGGAATCCAGGGGCGGCGGCGCGAATTTGTTCTGCTTGGGAGGAGCAAGCCCGTCGGCAAAAGCGGTACCGGTCAGCAGGAGCAGTGCGCCTGCGGCGATGGCGAGGATCTTCATGGTCGACTCCGGCAATTTCCGCAGATTGACCGCCGAATCTACAGAAGAATGCGACCGAATGAAGATCACGCGGGATGCTCCTCACAATGCTCCGCCGCCACGGCTTCGGAAGAAGGTGGGCTTGCTCCCCAGGCGTCGCCTCAGGCGCGTCGATGCGTGATCCAGCCGCCCCAGAACAGGCTCGAGAAGAACAAGGTCGGCTCCTCGAAACCGGCCTGGGTCAACAATCGAGCGACCTCCTGGTCGGAAGCGGGCGGATCGGCGCCCTGCCGGATCTTGCCGAGCTTTGCAGCGATCTCGTTGGACGAAGCGCCCTGCATGCGCCAGCGCTCGCCCCAGGCGGCGAGAAAGAGCGGCTTGCTGGCATAGGCATGCCGGTTGCCGGCCAGGATGAGCGGCGCCCCAGCCTTGAGGCGGGCTGCCAATGCCGCGAGAACGGCCTGCTTGGCGGGGAGGCCGGGCAGGTGATGCAACACGCCGATCAAGGTCGCGGCATCGTAGATCGGCTCTTCCGGCAGATCCGCAACCTCGCCCAGCACGGGCGTCGTTCGTGCCGCCAGGCCTGCTTCGCCAACCGCCGCCATGGCGAGTTCGAGCATGGGGGCGGATGGATCCACGGCGGAAAAGTGCCAAAGCGGCTCGAGGCGGGCCGCCGAGAGGATTTCCTGGGCGGTACCGCCCGCTCCCGCCACGAGAATCCGCGCGGCGCGGCCCGGGCCGAGGTCGGCGGCGAGCAGGCAGGCGGCGAGTTCGTGGCAGGCGTCATAGCCCGCCAGAGCGATACGGCTCTGGACCGCATATTCGGCGGCCCTGCCGGCGTCGAATTTTCCGGCCGCCCTGTTCTCAGTCTCGGTCATGGTCTTCTCCTGAACACCGCTCCTTTGCTGGCAAGAAACGATGTCGGGAAGGCCGGTTCTTATGCTGGTATAAAAATTATCTCTTAAAGATGCGCGCACCGCTTAAAATCTTGCCAAATTACGCCTCAACGATGTGCGGAGGAACGACAGCCAAACAATGCCAAACGCCCGAAGTGATCGAGCCTGAAAGCTGACCGCCGCCGGTTTACTTCAATTCTTGGCAAAGCTCTCGGCCAGCCAGGAGCGCATCATCGCATAGGATCTCGCCGCGGCCTTGGCATCATAGCGGCAATTGCCGGTCTTGCCGGTGGCCTCGGTTTCCGTGAAGCAATGCACGGCGTGACCGATCTCGACGAATTGCCAATCAGCCGGACTGCCGCGCATCTCCTCGGTGAATTTGGGCACGTCCGGGATGGTGGCGGTATCGTCGGCCCCGTTGATGGCGAGTACGCGTGCCTTGATCGACTTGGCCAGGGCCGGATCGTCGGTGCCGAGGCCGCCATGGAAGGAGATCACGGCCTTGGCATCGGCACCGCTGCGCGCGAGATCGAGCACGGCACTGCCGCCGAAGCAGAACCCGATCGCCGCCAGCCGGGACTGGTCGATCGGCGCGTTGGCGGTGTTGACCTTCAACTGCTCGAAGGCCTTGTCGATGCGCTTGCGCATCAGGGCGCGATTGCCATAGAGCGGCCCGATGGCGGCCTTGGCCTCATCGTCGTTCTTGGGGCGAACACCCTCGCCATACATGTCGGTGAGCAGGATGACGTAATCCTTGCCGGCGATCTTCTTGGCCTTTTCGACGGCGGTGTCGCCCACGCCATACCAGTTGGGCACCATGACCAGGCCGGGGCGCTTTGCCTTGGCGGCATCGTCATAGATCAGCAGGCTCTTGAAGGTCGTGCCGTCCAAGGTCCAGTCGACCGGCTTGACCACCATCTTGGCAAAGGCGGGCGTGACAGCGAAAAGCGCGAGCAAAGGCAGGATGAGGCGGACGAGGCGCATGGGATTTCCTCTCGACGGCGGATGAAACCTGGTCAGGCCCTCATGCTACCAGACAAAAGCAGCTTTCAAACCTGACGAGCGATGGTACCGATCACATTGACGAGAAGCCGTGCGGCTGTCAGCGCCGAAAGGCCGCTTTCATCGGCGGGCGGATAGAGTTCGACAAGATCGAAGCCCGCGATCCTCGCCCGCTTGCCGAGGCCCGCGATCAGGTCGATCACCTGGATATAGCTGAGGCCGCCCGGCGTGCGGGCCGCCACGCCGGGCAGGACGCCGGGGTCGAGGCCATCGCAATCGAGGGTGACGACGACCTGCGCTCCGGCAGGAATGTGCCGAAGCGCCACCTCGATACCCCCGGCGTGAATCTCGCGGGCAGTCACCAGATGGCTGCCATAGGTTCGGGCCGCCTCGATTTCCGCCAGGCGCGCGCTACCGACGCCCCGCATGCCGACCTGCACGATGCCGGCCACATGCGCCATTTCGCTCGCGCGGCGCATCGGGCTGGAATAGCCCTGGCGCTCGCCATGCAGTTCGTCGCGCCAGTCGATATGGGCATCGATCTGCAGGATCCAGACGGGGCCATGATCGGCAAAGCCGGCAAGGAAGGGAATGGGGATGGAATCATCGCCGCCGAGCAGGAGGGGGACGGCGCCCGCCGCCAGGATCTCGCGCGTCTTCGCCTCGATCCCATGCCGATTCCCGGCATTGTCACGCATGACGGTCTCGATGTCGCCGATGTCGATGCAGGAAGCAGGCCTGCCGTCGAAGATCGGACCGCCGAGGTCGAAATCCCAATGTTCGACCAGGCCGGCATCCTCCTGGCTGGCGACACGGATGGCATTCGGTGCCAGGGCGTAGGGGCTGCTGTCCTTGGCGGGATAGGTGCTGCCATGACCGGCTCCGAAGATCACCATGCGAGGCTTACTGTCGCCGGCAAGGCGGATGGGAAAATCCAGAAAGGTGGGCAGGGCGGTCATGGGGTTTCAATCCTGTCGGCGACAACTCAGGAGACGGAGGCCTCGATGATTTCGAGTGGGAACCCGGTCTGCTTGATGGTCTTGGTGACGATATAGGTGAAATAGCGGTCGATGCCGATCTCGGCCTCGAGCAGGCCGTCGATCAAGCGCTGATAGGAATCGATGTCGGTGGTCACCACGCGCAGCAGATAATCGATGCCGCCTCCCACCGCGTCGCAGGCAACGATGGCCGGCTCACGCATGATGGCGGCTTCGAAGCGCTGGAAATCCGCCTGGCGGTGACTCTTGAGGGTGATCTCCACCAGGACCGTGGCAAAGCGCCCCAAGCGGGCGGCGTCGATAACGGCGCCATAGCGGGCGATCGCACCGGCCTTTTCCAGGCGGCGCAGCCGCTCCCAGCATGCAGCGGCCGACAGGCCGGCCTCGGTGGCGAGGTTCAGCTTGGTGATGCGGCCATCGCGCTGCAGGGCAGCGAGGATCTTCAAATCGATCTTGTCGAGTTTCAACATGGCGCCGACGAATGGATTGGTATAATACGGATAGGCTTCGGTATTGTATCAGGACAATTACATGCCACTCTCCAATTCTGATCGTTTCGGGCGATTTGTCGAATCGCGGGCGCCTCTCGCGGCGGCGACAGAATGGCGGCCAGTCCTACCGCGCCGCAAGGGCGTGACCAAGCACAAGCTCCTGACCGACCTGATCATCGCCGATGTCGAGGCCGAGATCCTGAAGCCCGGCACGCGCATGCCGACCCATCGCGACCTCGCCCACGCCCTCAAGGTTTCGGTGCAGACGGTCAGCATCAGCTACAAGGAAGCGGAAAGGCGGGGGTTCCTGCGCGGCGAAGTCGGGCGGGGCACCTTCGTGCGCGACCGGGTGACCGAGCGCGCCGAGCGTTTCATGCTCGACCGCTCCCCCGGCCAGACGGCCGACCTGTCCATCATCCGCGCCGTCTATACCGAAGCGCATGAGCGCGCCTCGCGGCAGGCGATGGCGCGCCTGGGCGACGGCGACAACAGCGCCTTCATGCGCCCTTGCCGCCCGATCGCCGGCCTCGACCGGCACCGGACGGCCGCCAGATCCTGGCTGCGCGGGCTCGGCGTTGAGGCGGAGGCCGAGCGCGTCCTGATCACCAATGGCGCAGCCCATGGCCTCTTCCTGGCCGTGGCCTCGGTGGTCCATCCCGGCGACCTGGTGTTGACCGAGAACCTGACGGATCACGGCATCATCGGCCTGGCCTCGTTGCTGGGCTTTACCCTGCGCGGCTTGCCGACGGACACGCAAGGCATCCTGCCCGAAGCGTTTGAAGCCGCCTGTGCGGCCGGGGGCGTCAAGGCGCTCGTCCTCATTCCCTCGCTCGGAAACCCGACCAGCCACGTCGCCGGCGCCGAACGCCGGCGGGAGATTGCCGACATCGCTGCCCGGTATGGCATCTTCGTGATCGAGGACGAGGTCTACAAACCCCTGCTCGACGAGCCTTTGCCTTCGATCGCCCAGATGCTGCCCGAACTCGGATTCTTCGCCACCTCGATGACCAAGTCGGTGATGACGGGTTTGCGCGTCGGCTACCTCGTGGTGCCGCCGGCCTATTCGATCCGCGTCGGCAGCATCATGCGGGTCACGAGCTGGAGCGCCACCAACCTGCCGGCGGAGATCGCCTCGCTGTGGATCGAGGACGGCACGGCGCAGGCCCTCGTCGACCTGCAGCGCCAGGAAGCGCGCGCCCGCCAGGCCATCGTCGCGCAGGTGCTCGGCGAAATCGTCGCCTCCAGCCATCCCCTGTCGCTCTGCGCCTGGCTGAAAGTGCCGCCACGCTGGACGGAGGAGGGGCTGGTGCGCGCACTTGCCCAGCGCGCCATCGCGGTGACGCCCTCCGATCCCTTCGTAGCCGGAGAAGTCCGCCCGGGGGGAATCCGCATCTGCCTCGGCGGACGGCTGTCGCATGCCGCCCTGGCGGAGACGCTCGCATCGGTGCGCGCCACCTTCGAGCAGTTGCCGCCGGTGTTCGACGCCCGTCTCATCGCATGACCGCGCCCTGTATCATTACAATATAATAATTGACATGATTTTTGTATCGTAACACCATCCCTCCCAAGCCAGGAGGGATGGGTTCGATGCCGGTCGCGGTCACCATCGACGAGATCAGGGCCGCCCATGCGCGGATCGCGGGGCACGTGGTCCGAACGCCGCTGCGTCCAGCGCTCTCCCTGTCGCGGGATGGTTCGCCGGTTCATCTCAAGCTGGAGACGCAACAGACCACCGGCTCGTTCAAGCTGCGCGGCGCCACCAATGCCGTTCTGTCTCTGGACGCATCGGCCCAAGGGGGCGCCGCGGGGGTCGTCACCGCCTCGACGGGGAACCACGGCCGCGCGGTCGCCCATGCCGCCAAGGCTCGTGGCATCCGGGCGGTGGTCTGCATGTCGCAACTGGTTCCGGCAAACAAGGTCGAGGCCGTCCGCGCGCTCGGCGCCGAGGTGCGCATCGTCGGCTGCTCCCAGGATGACGCGCAGGACGAGGTCGACCGGCTGGTGGCCGAGGGAGGCCTTGCCGAAATCCCGCCTTTCGACCATCCAGCCGTGATCGCCGGGCAGGGAACGATCGGGCTCGAAATCATCGCCGACCTGCCGGACGTCGAACTCGTGCTGGTGCCACTCTCCGGCGGCGGACTGGCAGGCGGGATCGCAGCAGCCGTCAAGGCGCTCCGCCCCCAGGCCAAGGTCGTCGGCATCTCGATGGCCCGGGGCGCTGCCATGCATGCCAGCCTGTTGGCCGGCAAGCCGGTCGAGGTCGAGGAATTGCCGACGCTGGCAGATTCGCTCGGCGGCGGTATCGGCCTCGCCAATCGCTACAGCTTCGCCCTGTGCCGCGACTTCCTCGACGAGGTCATCCTGCTGAGCGAGGAGGAAGTGGCGGCCGGGATCCGGCATGCCTTCAGCGCCGAGGACGAAATCGTCGAAGGCGCCGCAGGCGTCGGCATCGCCGCCTTGCTGGCCGGCAAGCTCAGGCCGTCGGGACCGACGGCGATCGTGGTGTCCGGCCGCAACATCGATCCGGAGCTGCATCGCCGCATCGTGGAAGAGGGAGTGGCGGCATGATCGTGCTGACAGAAGCCGAATTGCGCCGTTGCGTGGCGCTCGACGCCGATGCCGTCGATTGTGTCGAGCAAGCCTTCCTGGCCCTCGCAACCGAAGCGGTGGCCATGCCGCCGATCCTCCGGCTCGACATTCCCGAGCATCGCGGCGAGGTGGACGTCAAGACCGCCTATATTCCCGGTGTCGAGGGCTTCGCCATCAAGATCAGCCCGGGCTTCTTCGACAATCCCAAGCTCGGCCTGCCCAGCCTCAACGGCCTGATGGTGCTGCTGAGCAGCCGGACGGGCCTGGTCGAAGCCCTGCTGCTCGACAATGGCTATCTCACGCAGATCCGCACCGCCGCAGCGGGCGCCGTCGCCGCCCGCCACCTAGCCAGGGCCGATGCACGCATCGCTGCCATCATCGGCGGCGGCGAACAGGCCCGTCTGCAGCTCGAGGCCTTGCGCTTGGTCCGCCCGATCGACCGGGCCCGGCTCTGGGCTCGCGATGCCGCCAAGGCCGTGACGACGGCAGAGGACCTGTCGCAACGCCTGGGCATTCCGGTCGCGCCGGCCGCCAGCGTCGAGGCGGCCTGCGCCGGGGCCGACATCATCGTCACCACCACGCCGGCCGAACGCCCGGTTCTCAAAGCCGAATGGCTGGCACCCGGGCAGCATGTCACGGCAATGGGCTCGGATTCCGAGCACAAGAACGAAGTGGATCCAGCCGTGTTCGGCAAGACGGTCTATGTCGCCGACAGCCTTGCCCAGACAAGGCGGCTCGGCGAACTCGCCCACGCCATCAAGGCGGGAACCGCAGCGGCCGATGCGGTGTTTGCCGAACTGGGACAGGTGATCGCCGGCAAGGCCGAGGGGCGCCGGAGCGATGCCGACATCACCCTTTGCGACCTGACCGGCACCGGCGTGCAGGATACCGCCATCGCCACGCTCGCTTTTCGCCGGGCCGCCGCCACCGGGGCGGGCCAGACTTTCGAGACAATCAAGGGAAAGTGACGCAATGATTGCGCCCACGCTCAATTTCAGCCGCGAGGAATATGCCGAGCGCCTGGCCAAGACGCGAGCCGCCATGGCCAAGGCGGGCATCGATCTGCTCGTCGTCACCGACCCCTCGAACATGCACTGGCTCACCGGCTATGATGGCTGGTCCTTCTATGTCCATCAATGCGTTCTCGTCGCGGGCGAGGGAGAACCGGTCTGGTTCGGCCGGGGACAGGATGCCAACGGTGCCAAGCGCACCGCCTGGCTCGCTCACGACAACATCGTCGGCTACCCCGATCACTATGTGCAATCTACCGAACGCCATCCGATGGATTACCTCTCGGGCATCATCGAGCAGCACGGCTGGGCCAAGGGCACGATCGGCGTCGAGATGGACAATTACTGGTTCAGCGCTGCGGCCTATGCCTCGCTGGTCCGGCATCTGCCCAATGCCCGCTTCAAGGACTGCCTGTCGCTGGTCAACTGGCAGCGGGCGATCAAGAGCCCGACCGAGATCGACTATATGCGCAAGGCAGGCCGCATCGTCGAGGCGATGCACCGGCGCATCCTCGACAAGGTCGAGCCCGGCATGCGCAAGAGCGATCTCGTCGCCGAGATCTACGATGCCGCCATTCGGGGCGTCGACGGCTTTGGTGGCGACTATGCCGCCATCGTGCCGTTGCTGCCGTCGGGCGAGGAGGCCTCCGCCCCGCATCTGACCTGGAACGACCTGCCGATGAAAACCGGGGAGGGCACGTTCTTCGAGATCGCCGGCTGTTACAGGCGCTATCATTGTCCCCTGTCGCGCACCGTCTTCCTCGGCAAGCCGACCCAAGCCTTCGTCGACGCCGAGAAGGCCACAGTGGAGGGAATGGAGGCCGGCCTCGCGGCGGCCAGGCCCGGCAACACCTGCGAGGACATCGCCAACGCCTTCTTCGCCGTGCTGAAGAAGTACGGCATCGTCAAGGACAACCGCACCGGCTATCCGATCGGCCTGAGCTATCCGCCGGACTGGGGCGAGCGCACCATGAGCCTGCGGCCGGGCGATCGCACCGAATTGCGTCCCGGCATGACCTTCCATTTCATGACAGGCCTCTGGCTTGAAAACATGGGCCTGGAGATCACCGAGAGCATCCTGATCACCGAAAACGGCGTGGACTGCCTCGCCAATGTGCCGCGCCAACTCTTCGTGAAAGCATGAACGCCGCTCCGAACCCGCGCCCGTCGCCGATCAGCGCCAGCGTCGATTTCGACGCTGACGGCATTCAGCACGGCCATCTGCGCCTGCCCTGGAGCCGGGATGACTCCGCCTGGGGATCGGTGATGATCCCCGTCACCGTGGTGAAGCAGGGCGAGGGGCCGACGGCTCTGTTGACCGGTGCCAATCACGGCGACGAATATGAAGGGCCGATCGCCCTGTTCGACCTCGCCCGCACGCTGCGGGCGGAGGCGGTGAGCGGGCGCGTCATTATCGTGCCCGCCCTGAATTATCCCGCCTTTCGGGCCGCCCGGCGCACCTCGCCGATCGACAAGGGCAATCTCAACCGCAGCTTTCCCGGGCGCCCCGACGGCAGCGTCACCGAGAAGATCGCCGACTATGTCACGCGCGGCCTGCTGCCGCTGGCCGACATCGTGCTCGACTTTCATTCGGGCGGGCGGACGCTCGATTTCCTTCCCTATGCCGCGGCCCATGAACTGCCTGACAAGACACAGGAAGATCGCTGCTTTGCCGCCGTGGCGGCCTTCTCGGCGCCCTGGTCGATGCGCATGATCGAGATCGACGCCGTCGGCATGTTCGACACCATTGCCGAGGCGGCAGGCAAGGTCTTCGTCACCACCGAGCTTGGCGGCGGCGGCACCGCGACGGCGCGCTCGGCCGGCATCGCCAAGCGCGGGGTCGCCAATCTCCTCAAACATGCCGGCATCCTGGCCGGGCAGCCCGAGATCGGCGAGACACGCTGGCTCGACATGCCCTCGTCGGATTGTTTCGGCTTCAGCCCGGAAGAGGGACTGGTCGAGTTCCTCAAGGATCTCGGCGAGCCCATCGCCAGGAACGAACTTATCGCCCGTATATATCCAATCGGCCGCACCGGGGCGTCGCCCTATGAACATCGGGCCGCACTGGATGGCCTGCTCGCGGCTCGCCATTTCCCCGGCCTGATCAAGGCCGGTGACTGCCTCTCGGTGATCGCAACCATCGAGGACCACGCCTGACAATCGACAACAGATCTGCCGGACACAACCAGGCAGGCAATCACACCAGACAGGAGAATGAGATGATGAAACTGCCCCGACTTGCCGGCCTTGCCGGATTGGCTCTCGCCATGAGCGTGGCCAGCGTTCAGGCTACCACCCTCGAGGAGGTTAAGAGCAACGGCTTCGTCCGCGCCGTTACGGCCAACGAGGTTCCCTACGGTTTCACCAAGGAAGACGGCACGGCGGCCGGCATCGGTCCGGAAGTGGCCATCGCCGTTCTCAAGAAGATGGGAGTCAGCGAGATCGCCTGGACGGTCGCGCCCTTCGGCACCTTGATCCCCGGCCTCAAGGCGCGGCGCTATGATTTCGTGGCGGCCGAGCAGAACATCTCTCCCGATCGCTGCAAGCAGGTCGCCTTCACCGAACCCAATTCCAGCTATGGCGAAGGCCTGCTGGTCAAGGCCGGCAATCCCAAGAAGCTGACCACCTATGCCGACATCGCCAAGGATCCCTCGCTGAAGGTCGCGGTGGTGTCGGGCGCCAACAATATCGACTTCCTTCGTGCCGTCGGGGTCAAGGACAGCCAGGTCGTCTTCATCCAGGCCAATGCCGACGCCATCGCCACCGTGAAGAGCCGGGCCGATGCCTATGCGGCCACCGAGCTGACGGTCGCCAGCCTCGCCAAGGGGCAGACGGAGGTGGAACAGGTCAAGCCCTTCACCGACCCGGTGGTCAACGGCAAGCCGGTGCGCAACTATGGCGGCTTTGCCTTCCGCCCGGAGGACAAGGACCTGCGCGAGGCCTACAACGCCGCGCTCGTGGAGTTCCGCAAGAGCGACGAATACAAGGCGATCCTCACCAATTACGGGCTGAGCGAGGCCAGCATCAAGGCCGCGGCCGAGAAGAAGGTCGCGGATCTCTGCGCGGGTAAATGACGACTGAACCGTCCAGCCCATCTCCGAGAGTTCGCCAATACACGTAGAACGATCGCCAAATGAGGTGCGTAATCCTTCCCCGGTTTCGGGGAAGGTGTCGCTGCACAGCAGCGACGGAAGGGGGAGAGTGGCACTGAGAGGGCCATAGACCCGTAAGGCCGCACCACCCACCCCCATCCGGCCCGGCTTTGCCGGTCCACCTTCCCCGAAGTCGGGGAAGGATTCTCGTGCTCTATCTTGAGAGCTGAGCCTTCGCGCGCACGCTGGCCCGTGGAGGCAATGGCAAGGCCCCTGAGTCCGGGCCTACAAAACCGACGAGGGAGCCTCATGCACTGGATCTCCTATCTGCCTGCCCTGGGCCGGGGTGCGCTGATTACCGCCGAGATTACCCTGGCCTCGCTGGCGATCGGCGCCTTCCTGGCCTTCCTGGCCGGGATCGTCAGGGTCGAGGGCGGCCGCATCCTGTCCATCATCGCGCTTTGCTATACCGAGCTGTTCCGCGGCACCTCGCTCTTGGTGCAGTTGTTCTGGTTCTATTACGCCCTGCCTCTCGTCGGTTTTTCCTTCTCCCCGGTGTCCACGGGCATTCTCGTGCTCTCGATGCATGTCGGCGCCTATGGCTCGGAAATCGTGCGGGCCGGCCTCAAATCGGTGCCGCAACAGCAACATGAGGCAGCGCGGGCCCTGAATTTCGGTCCGGTGCACAAATTGCTGCACATCACGCTGCCCCAGGCCATCGTCGAGATGATGCCGGCCTTCGGCAATCTCGCCATCGAGACCTTGAAGCTCTCGTCACTGGTGTCCTTCATCTCGATCGCGGACATGACCTTCCGCGCCCAGACCCTGCGCAACCTGACCCAGGACAGCACGACGATCTACACCCTCACTCTCGTCGGCTACTTCCTGATGTCGCTGGTGATCATGGTTGCCATGCGCTTCCTGGAACGCCTGGTGCGCCGCGGCGGCGCCTTTCCGAAGGCGGTGCACTCATGATGTACGGTTTCGAATGGGATCCCTCGACGCCGCTGACCTATGCGCAGTCGATCCTGCCGATCCTGCTCATCGGCCTCACCGTGACGCTGCAGGCCGCTGCCGCAGGTTTTGCCATCGCCCTTGTCCTCGGCCTCGTCTTCGCCCTGATGCGGCGCAGCCGCTTTGCCGTGGTGAGCTGGGGGACCGCCTTCGTCGTCGAGTTCCTGCGCGATACGCCCCTCCTGGTGCAGCTCTTCTTCCTCTATTACGTCCTGCCCGACTACGGCATTGCCTTGCCGGCCTTTCTGACGGGCGCTATAGCGCTCGGCCTGCAATATTCGGCCTATACCTCGGAGGTCTACCGCGGCGGCATCGAAGCAGTGCCGCGGGGCCAATGGGAGGCCGCCACCGCGCTCAACATGTCGCGCTGGCAGCTCTACCGGAACGTGATCATCCCGCAGATGGTGCCGCGCATCCTGCCCACCATGGGCAACTACCTGATTGCCATGCTGAAGGAAACGCCGGTGCTCTCGGTGGTGACCGTGCTGGAAATGCTCGGCCTCGCCAACATGATCGGCGAGAATACCTTCGAATATCTGGTGCCGCTGAGCATGGTCGGCATCCTCTTCCTCATCCTTACCCTGGTCTGTTCCGCCGGCGTCCATCGGCTGGAAAGGGCCTTGCCGAAAGCAGGGATACCGATGCGATGACCGCAAACGCCCAATCCGACATCATCCGCTTTTCCAATGTCAGCAAGCGCTTCGGCACGCTGACAGTTCTGCAGGATTTCGACTTCACCGTCGCGCCGGGGGAGAAGGTTTCGCTGATCGGCCCCTCGGGATCGGGCAAGACCACGGTGCTGCGCATCCTGATGACGCTAGAACCCTTTCAGGACGGCACGCTGGAGCTCGGCGGCATCGGCTATCACGAGCCCGGCGGCCACGGCCCCTTCAAGGCCAGCGAGCGGCATCTGCGCCAGATCCGCACGCAGGTCGGCATGGTGTTCCAGAGCTTCAACCTGTTCCCGCATATGACCGTGCTGCGCAATGTGGTGGAAGCGCCCATCGCCGTGCTCGGCCTGAAGCGGGAGGAAGCGGAGTGCCGGGCCCTCGATCTGCTCGGCATGGTCGGCATGGCGGACAAGAAGGATCATTTCCCCAGCCAGCTTTCCGGTGGCCAGCAGCAACGCGTGGCCATCGCCCGGGCCCTTGCCATGCGCCCCCGCGTCCTGCTGTTCGACGAGCCGACATCGGCCCTCGATCCGCAGCTCGTCGGCGAGGTCCTCGGCGTGATCCGTTCGCTGGCCAGCGAGCACGATCTCACCATGCTGCTGGTGACCCATGAAATGCGCTTTGCGCGCGAAGTCTCCGACCGTGTCTGCTTCTTCGACAAGGGACGCATCGTCGAGCAGGGCGAGCCCGAGCGCATCTTTTCCAATCCCGAACAGGCGCGGACGCGCGAGTTCCTGCAGTCGGTGCTGTGAGCGGCGTCTCAGGATGATAGGCCCCAAATTTGAGCGGCGTCAGTCCTTCACCCTCCCCTGCAGGGGGAGGGTCGGCCTGCAAGGCCGGGGTGGGGTGAAAATACACCGACTTCTGGAATGTGAGCGGCCCTAATTGTTGCGAGAGGGACACCCCACCCCGACGCTTCGCGTCGATCCACCCCTCCAGGGGAGGGTAAAGGCCATAGTCGAAAGAAACGGCCGATAATCTATCGGTGCGGCCCAGCAAATACCGAGGCTTTGACGGTGAGGAAGGGGGCGAAGCGAGACATTCTCACGGCGGCTCGGGCTAGCCTTGCAGACATGACGCCACCGGAGTTTCTTCGATGATCGCCACCGCTCTGAAACAAATCGGCCATCCTGCGCTCGGCCGGCTGAACGACCGACGACTACTCAGGGAACTCGCCTATATCGACGGCCGCTGGGTCGGGGGACGGCAAGCCGCGAGCTTCGAGCTGAAGGATCCCGGGTCGGGTGCCATTCTTGCCCATATCGCCAGCTTGAGGCCTGAAGAGACGGGCAGGGCTGTTGATGCCGCCGCCCGAGCCTTCCCGGCCTGGAAGGCCTTGCCACCTCAGGAACGCGCCGCCCGCCTGCGCGCTTGGCACCAGCTCATCCTCGCCGCCCGTGAGGACCTGGCTTTGCTGATGACGCTGGAGCAGGGCAAGCCCCTGGCCGAAAGCCGCGGCGAGATCGACTATGGCGCTTCCTTTGTCGAATGGTATGCGGAAGAAGCCAAGCGCGTGAATGCCGAGAGCGTGACCAGCCACCTTCCCGGGGCGCATATGCAGGTTTCCCGCGAGCCGCTCGGCGTGGCGGCCCTCATGACGCCCTGGAACTTTCCCTCGGCCATGGTAACGCGCAAGGCCGCGGCGGCCTTGGCGGCCGGCTGCACGGTCGTGCTCCATCCCTCCTCCTATACGCCGCTCTCCGCACTGGCGCTCGCCGAGCTCGCCGAACGGGCCGGCTTGCCCGCAGGCGTCTTCAACGTCGTCACCGGCGAGGCAGCTCCGATCGCCAGGCGCCTATGCGAGGATACCCGCGTGCGGGTGGTCAGCTTCACAGGCTCGACCGAAATCGGGCGCCTGATCGCGGCGCAATGTGCGCCCAGCGTCAAGCGCCTGGTGATGGAACTCGGCGGCAATGCGCCTCTCATCGTCTTCGGTGACGCCGATCTGGATCGTGCAGTCAAAATTGCCGTCGATGCGAAATTCGCGACCTCCGGCCAGGATTGCCTGGCGGCCAATCGCATCTTCGTGCAGCGCTCGCTCTATCCGGCCTTCTGCGAGGCGTTCAGCCACCGCGTCGCCGCGCTCAAGCTCGGGCATGGCCTCGAAGAGGAAACTGACATAGGTCCGCTCATGCATGAACGGGCCGTCGCCCGCACCAAAGAGCGCATTGCCGATGCCTTGCAGCGAGGTGCTCGCAAGTTGACGGGTGGCGACATTGAGGCCGGATCACTCTTCGTGTCACCGACCGTCCTCGCCGACGTCCCCGATGACGCCCTGATCATGCGCGAAGAGGTCTTTGCGCCGGTTGCCAGCATCACGCCCTTCGACGACGAGGACGAAGTGGTGGCGCGCGCCAATGCCACGGAGTACGGCCTCGTCGCCTATGTCGTTACCGAAAATGCCGGCCGAGCCCTGCGCCTCAGCCGCGTGCTGGAATACGGCATGGTGGCCGTCAACCGCGTGAAACTGACGGGTGCGCCCATCCCCTTCGGCGGCGTCAAGCAGTCCGGCATGGGGCGCGAAGGCTCACGCCATGGCCTCGAAGCTTTCACCGATCTCAAATATACCTGTCTCGACCTCGCCTGAAAGGAGCCGACATGCTCGACCGCGCCGTTTCCGACAATGAACTCACCGCCTGGGATCGCGATCACTTCTTCC
Source organism: Labrys sp. E2SS-1L (assembly GCF_057073705.1). Taxonomy (NCBI): domain Bacteria; kingdom Pseudomonadati; phylum Pseudomonadota; class Alphaproteobacteria; order Hyphomicrobiales; family Xanthobacteraceae; genus Labrys; species Labrys sp. E2SS-1L. Next base: position 3,661,874 of record NZ_CP172712.1, read on the forward strand.
ATCCCTCGACTCATATGGCCCAGCATGCCCGCGGCGAAACGCCGAACCGCATCATCACCGGTGCCGAGGGGGTCTACATCACCGATCGCAACGGCAAGAGCAGCCTCGACGCCTTTGCCGGCCTTTATTGCGTCAATGTCGGCTACGGCCGCACCAAGATCGCCGAGGCGATCGCCGAGCAGGCGGCGCAACTGCCCTATTACCATGCCTATGTCGGCCATGGCTCCCAACCCTCGATCACCCTGGCCAAGATGATCATCGACCGGGCCCCCAAAGGCATGAGCCGGGTCTTCTTCGGCCTGTCGGGCTCGGATGCCAACGAGACCAACATCAAGCTGGTCTGGTACATCAACAATGTACTGGGCCGCCCCGAGAAGAAGAAGATCATCTCGCGCTGGCGCGGTTATCACGGCTCGGGTTTGATGTCGGGCAGCCTGACAGGCCTTGCCGCCTTCCACAATCTGTTCGACCTGCCCAAGCCGCCGATCCTGCACACGGAAGCGCCGTATTATTTCCGCCGGGAGGACCGTTCGCAGAGCGAGGAGCAATTCGCCGATCATTGCGCCGCCAAGCTCGAGGAACTGATCCTCGCCGAGGGGCCGGATACGATTGCCGCTTTCATCGGCGAACCCGTGCTCGGCACCGGCGGCATCGTGCCGCCACCGCGCACCTATTGGGAGAAGATCCAGGCCGTCCTCACCAAATACGACATCCTCCTGATCGCCGACGAGGTCATCACCGGCTTCGGCCGGCTCGGCTCGATGTTCGGCTCGGATCATTACGGCATCAAGCCGGACCTGATCACCATCGCCAAGGGGCTGACGTCGGCCTATGCACCTCTTTCCGGCGTGATCGTCTCGGAGAAAGTCTGGCGCATCCTCGAAAAGGGCTCGGACGAGTTCGGCCCGATCGGCCATGGCTGGACCTATTCTTCCCACCCGCTCTGCGCTGCGGCGGGCGTCGCCAATCTCGAACTCGTCGACGAGCTCGACCTGGTCGCCAATGCCGGCAGCGTCGGCGCCTATTTCAAGCAGGCTCTCACCGACGCGCTTGGCGCGCATGCCCATGTCGGCGAGATCCGGGGTGAGGGGTTGATGGCGGCCGTCGAATTGGTCAGGGATCGCGACGACCGCGTCTTCTTCGACGTGTCCGAGAAGGTCGGCCCCCGCGTGGTCGCTGCCATGCTGGAGAACGGCGTGATCGGCCGCGCCATGCCGCAGGGCGACATCATGGGCTTTGCGCCGCCGCTCTGCCTCACGCGCGAGGAGGCCGACGTCGTGGTGTCGGCGGCGGCCAAGGCCGTGAAGTCGGTGCTGGGCTGAACACGACTGAAACCGGAGGACGTTTCCTGGCCCGCAGGCGTCTCGCCTGCATCCTGGAAACGTCGCACTTGTGGGGGAGGGAGATGCAGGCGAGACGCCTGCGATCCCAGGGATCATTCCGGGAACTGATAGCCCGGCGTCGACTTCGAAAGCGCGATCTCCTCGGCATCCATTTCCGCCTCGATGCCATCGAACAAGGGTGTCGTCATATAGCGCTCGCCGGTATCGGGCAGCATGCAGAGGATGACGGAGCCGGCGGGCGCCTTCTCGGCGATCTGGCGGGCGACGGCAAAGGTGGCGCCGGCGGAAATGCCGACAAAGATGCCTTCCTTCTGGGCCAGGGCCTTGGCCCATTTCACGCCTTCGGCACCGGCGATCGGAACGAGCTCGTCATAGAGCTTGTTGTCGATCCCTTCCTGCAGCACCTTGGGGATGAAGTCCGGCGTCCAGCCCTGGATCGGATGCGGCTCGAATGCAGGATGGCCAACGGTCGGCGAACCATCGGCATCGCGTTCCTGCTTCTGGCCGCTGCCGACCAATTGGGCATTGGCGGGTTCGCACAGCACGATACGGGTATCGGGGCGTTCCCGGCGCAGCACGCGCCCGACGCCAACGGCGGTGCCGCCGGTGCCATAGCCGGTGACGAAGACGTCGAGCCGCTTGCCGGCGAAATCGTTGATGATCTCGCGTGCCGTGGTCGCCTCATGGATGGCGGCATTGGCCTCGGTCTCGAACTGATGGGCCAGGAACCAGCCATTGGCCTCGGCCAGTTCCACCGCCTTGCGATACATGCCGAAGCCCTTCTGGGCACGTGGCGTCAGCACCACCTTGGCGCCGAGCATGCGCATGAGCTTGCGGCGTTCGATCGAGAAGCTGTCCGCCATGGTGACGACCAGCGGATAGCCTTTCTGCGCACACACCATGGCAAGGCCGATGCCGGTATTGCCGCTGGTCGCCTCGACCACGGTCATGCCCGGCTTGAGCGCGCCGGTGCGTTCGCCATGCTCGATGATGCTCAGCGCCAGCCTGTCCTTCACCGAAGCGGCCGGGTTGAAGAACTCCGCCTTGACGTAGATCGTGGCATGATCAGGGGCGATGTTGTTGATCTTGATGACGGGTGTGTCGCCCACCGTCTCCAGGATGCTGTCGAAAAGGCGGCCGCGGCCGGATGTCGTTCTGGACTGGGACTGTTGGGTCATCTCACCTGCTCCTTGGCTTTCGGTTCGTCGCTTTTTGCAACCGCGTGATAGCATCGAGGCGTGAGCCGCTCGTGAAGAGGTCGAGAAAGCTCCGGAAAAGTGCTGATGTTTTCTCCGGTACCGGCTCAGCGCCCAGCGGATATGATCACCATCATCGGCCGATCGCGCTCTTCCGCAAGCGCGGAGTGCTGTGCCACCTGTTCTTCCGTCGGGCTCCATTCCACGACGCGCCTGATCGCGAAGCCGACGTCGATCAGGGTATTCAGCGTCGTCCCGAGGGTGCGATGATATTTGACGACGCCCTTGGCCAGCCAGTCGGTGGTGCGCTCGCCCTCCACGGAATAGCGATCGAGCGGCCAGATCCTCCGGCCCTCCTCATCGTGCTGCCAGCCCGGATGGCTCGGAGCCATGTAGATCGGGTGTTCGATGGAAAAGACGAAGCCGGAACCTGGCCGCAAGCTGTCATAGATAGTTTTGGCCAGGCGGCCGAAATCCACGACATAGTGGAAAGCCAGCGAGCTATAGGCGAAATCGAAATCGGCCGCCGGCAGTTCGAGGGTTTCGAGGTCGGCAATCCGGTATTCAGCCCTGGAACTCGCCGTCATCTCCCGGGCTCGCGCGAGCATTTTCTCGGAGAGGTCGAAGCCAAGCGTGCTCGCCGCCCCGTGATCGAGGGCCCATCGGCTGAACCAGCCGAATCCGCAGCCGAGATCGACCACGCGCTCGCCGGCGAGATCGGGGATCAGGGCTCGAATGTCCGGCCATTCCGGCGCTCCCGACAGGCCGTGGACCGAGCGAGGCAATTGGCTGTATCCGTCGAAAAATTCCTGACGGTCGTAAATGTTCTGCGCCATCCCAATCTCTTCCTTCAATATTCCTTGCAGGTGGCCGCTGCTCCATGCGCGTCGGAAAAGAAAGCGATGCCAGGACGGCTTCAGTTGCCGCTTTCGACCTCTGCCACGCAATTGGCCAGCAATTCGACGCCCCTCCTGATCTGGCGCACATCCAGGCTGCCATAGCCCATCACCAGGCCGGCTTGATCCGGCCTCGTCGCGCTGCCCGCGGCATAGAGTGGCGTCAGGGGGTGGAGACCGAGCCCGACCTGGCCGGCTTTCCGGATCAGTTCCCCCTCCAGGGCCGCCGGAATATGGCGGAACCATGCGATGATGTGAAGGCCCGCCTTGGCTCCCTCGACGGCAAGCCTGTCGCCGAAACACTGCCGCAGCCCTTCGAGCAGGGTATCGCGGCGTTCGGCCATGCGCCGGCGAATGCGCCGGATATGGCGTTCATAGGCCCCGGTCTCCAGGAGAGTGGCGAGGGCTTCCTGCTCCAAGGCCGGGCTGTGCCTATCCATGATCTGCTTGGCGTGCGTGAAAATGGCAGCGAGGCCGGAAGGGACCATCAGATAGCCGATGCGCAGGGTTGGGGACATGGTCTTCGAAACCGTGCCGAGATAGAGGACGTTCCGGCCGTGGCCCAGGCCATGAAGCGGCGGCACCGGATTGATGTCGTAGCGATACTCGCTGTCGTAATCGTCCTCGATCAGATAGGCGTCGCGCTCCTGGGCCCAGGCGAGCAAGCGGTGACGCCTGGCGATCGACAGCACGCTGCCGAGCGGAAACTGATGCGAGGGCGTGACATAGGCGAGCCGTGCCGCGGCGTTGTCGAGCCGCGAGGTGTCCAGTCCGTCCTGATCGGCCGGAATTGGCATGACCCTGGCACCGGCCGCGGCGAAAATGTCCCGAGCCATCCGATAGCAGGGATCTTCCACGATCGCACCATCACCGGGATCGAGCAGGAGGCGGCTGCACAGATCCAACCCCTGCTGGGATCCGTTGACGATGATGATCTGCTCGGCCTCGCAACGCAGCGCACGCGCCCGCCAGAGATAACCCTGCAGGGCCCGCCGCAATCGGAGCGAGCCGGCCGGATGGCCATAGGAAAGGCGATCCGGCCTTTGCGCCAGCGCCCCCAATATGGCGCGTCGCCAGATCGGCGTGGGAAAGTCCGACGCGGCAAGGTCGCCATAACGGAAATCGACGGCAGGCCGCGCTGCTGACGGAGGAGAGGCCGGTTGCTGGGCGAGGCGCGCGCCATAGCTCGACAGCGGCGGGGGCGCAGAGCTCGTCAACGCCGGCGATGACGGCGGTGTGCGGTCGAGAAGGGCGGCTACTTTCGGCCTGGCGCCCTGGCGGCTGCGAATGAAACCTTCTGCCGACAACTGCTCATAGGCCGAGGTGACGGTCGCGCGGGCTACGCCGAGTTCGGATGCCAAGGCGCGCGAAGAGGGCAGGGCACCCGCATCCCCATAGGTTCCCGCCAGGATCTGAGCCCGCAGCACGTCATAGATCTGCCTGGCTCCCGGACCCCGGACCTGTCGATCTTGCGTCATGACAACTGGTCTAGCCAAAATCACCCGAACTGGACGTTCTTGTTAAGCCAGTTTGCTCCTATCTTGACTGGAAACCAAGTCGAGTTTTCACGAGCCGAATTTTCACGAGTCCCCTACGATGTACATACCGCCCGCCTTCCGCGAAGACGATCCGGCCATCCTGCTTCGGCTGATGCGGGATACGCGCCTGAGCACCCTGGTGACCGCAACCGCCAACGGCCCGATCGGCACGCCCCTGCCACTGCTCTTCGACCCGGACGAAGGAGAGCATGGCACGCTCTATGGTCATCTTGCCCGGGCCAATCCGCAATGGCAGGCCGAGCCGATCGGCGACGCCATGGCCATCTTCATGGGCGCCGACGCCTATGTCTCGCCCAGTTGGTATGCCGCCAAGCGCGAACATCACAAGGTCGTGCCGACCTGGAACTACGAAGCCGTCCACGCCTATGGGCCGGTGGAATTTTTCGAAGATCCCGTGCGCCTGCTCGAGGCCGTCACCCGCCTCACCAATCTGCGCGAGGGGGCGATGGCCACGCCCTGGCAGGTTGCCGATGCGCCGCCGGCATTCGTCCAGGCACAACTGCGCGGCATCGTCGGGGTGCGGCTGGCAATCCGTCGCCTGGAAGGCAAGCGCAAGCTGAGCCAGAACCGGCCGGCTGCCGATCGGGACGGCGTGGCGCGCGCGCTCGCCGACAGCCCCGATCCGGCCGATCGCCGGATCGCCTCACTCATTCCCCTCGATCCGCTTTGATACGGCGGCGCGATACGAGACTGGATGCTTGAAATGAACGAACTTCACGCCGATGCGGCCGCTCTCGGCGAGACCGACATTGCCCGCTTCGGCCCCGATCCAAGGGCAAGTTTCGCTGCCAATCTCACCGAGGTCGAACGCAGGATCGAGGCGGCCAGCCTGCGCGCGGGCCGGCAGCCGGCCGCGGTGCGCCTTCTTCCCATCACCAAGACCGTGCCGGCTCCCGTGCTGCGGCTCGCCTTCGCCGCCGGTATCCGCGACTTCGGCGAGAACAAGATCCAGGAGGCGCAGAGCAAGCGCGACGACCTCGCCGACCTGCCGATCGCCTGGAGCATCGTGGGGCATCTGCAGACCAACAAGGTGAAATATCTCGCCCGTTTTGCCCGCGAGTTTCACGCCCTCGACAGCCTGCGCGTCGCCGAGATGCTGGACAGGCGCCTCGCCATCGAGGATCGCTTCCTCGACGTCTACGTCCAGGTCAATACCTCGGGCGAGGAGAGCAAGTTCGGCCTGCATCCCGATGCCATGCTCGATTTCGTCGACCGGCTCGAGGGCTTCGCGCGCTTGCGCCCCCGCGGGCTGATGACATTGGCGCTGTTCAGCGACGACATGGCCCGCGTGCGCCCCTGCTTTCGCTTGCTGCGGGCCCTGCGTGATCGAGCGGTAAAACGCAATGCGGCCTTGACAGAGCTCTCCATGGGCATGTCCGGCGATTTCGAAGCCGCGATCGAGGAGGGGGCCGACGTGGTTCGCGTCGGCCAGGCCATCTTCGGCAAACGCCCGACTCCCGACGGGCATTATTGGCCCGGCTTCGCGCCAGGCTAAGACATCGCGTCGAAAAGCGAGCACCGGTTCTCGGCAGGAAGGATCAGGCAACCGAATCTACACCGTTCGGGGCGTGAATCCGTCTATCTCAAGACGGAGTTCGAACATGCCTGCAGCGCTCGCCATCGCCCAAACCTATGTGGGCCCCTTTGCCGAGGAATTGGCCAAGCTCCAGAAAACCAATCCGATTGGCGACGCCAAACGCTGGCAGCAGGCCAAACATGACGCGATCGAGTTCCTGACCGATTGGGGTGACCAAGTGGCCGAACTCGGCTGGAGCGCCGATGACCTCTTCGGTCTGCACCCGACGGCACCGCTTGTACGTTATGACGTGATGGGGCTGATCTGGTTGCTGCAGGGACAGGCCGTGAGCGAGGTCACCGACCGGAGCGCCAGCCTCGGTGCGACGACCTTTTACAGGGCGGTACGATAGAACAGAGGACCTCTGGAATCACGCCGAAGTCACAGGCCGTCGACACACTCGCGCCAGTCAACGGCCACGACGATGAGGAGAGGTCGGCTGACGATAGTACCCCAATAGAACTCGCCCGGCGCATGAAGCGTCGGGCTTTTTTGTCGGGTGACTTGATTGGCGACATTGCTGCCGCGCGCAGACGATCACCAACGGTGATGCCGGCCACCATGCCTGCGCCAGCCGTCATGCCCGTGCCGTCCGCCATGCCGGCGCCAGCCTTCATGGCGACCGCGCCTCCAGCCCCGATGCAGGCCATTGTCGTGGTGCCGGCGCCAGCCATGCTTCCCCCAGCCATGCCAGCCGACCTGCTCGGCCTGCGTTGCGGCGGGAGTGCCCAGATGAACCGGAGCAAGGGCGGATGACGGTGCAACGCTGGCAGACAACGCGCCGACGGCAATCAGGGCAGCAAGAAGAAGCTTTTTCATTGAAAATCTCCAGTCGGATTTGACGACACTGACATTCCGTTACGTAATATGAATGGATGCTGAATGAATTTCATCATCCGTATCCAATCGCCTCGCCCAAATCCTATCGCGTCGCTGGTTTCCCGAACCAGGTTCCGAGGGCAGCCTCGAGGCCCCGTGCGTCTCCATTCCCGACCCAGGCGACGTGGCCGTCGGGCCGGATCAACACGGCGATTGGCGATGAGACCGGGCCGATCACGGGAAGCTCGCATATCCCTTCGAATCTCGCCTCGACCAGCGCGATGCGATCCGCCCATCCCGGAATGTCGAGGCTGCCGGGCACTCCGAGATCAAGCAGCACGGGCCGGGCATCGCGCAGGAGATCGAAAACTCGAACTGGCCCTTTGGCGCCGACCAGGTCGAGATCGGGCATGCGGCGGCCGAGCAGCGGATGCCCCTCACCGAGGTCGTAGTGAATGTCGAGGCCGGACATCATGGCGCCATACCAGATGCGTGGAGCATCCATTTGCATCACCGGCGCCATCATCTCGCGCAAGGCCTTCGTTCGTTCATCGCCGCGATTGAGAGCCGTGAGCGCGAGGGTGTGTTTCAACAGGGCTGCTCCCACCGGATGCCGTTCGGCATGATAGGTGTCGAGCAGGTCGTCCGGTGAGATGCCCTTGACCACCTGTGCCAGCTTCCATCCCAGATTGACGGCATCCTGCAGGCCGACATTGAGGCCCTGTCCGCCGACCGGAGAATGCACATGGGCGGCGTCACCGGCGAGCAGCACGCGTCCCTGCCGATAGGAAGCCGCCTGTCGGGCAGCGTCGGTGAACCTCGACAGCCAAGTGACGTCGTTGATGCCGAAATCCGACCCATAGGCGGCGGCAAGCGTCCCGCGGAGTTCGTCCACCGTGGGTTTGCTGCCTGGTTCGAGACGCTGCTCCGTCACGACGCCGCGGACGCGCTTGCCGTCCTCCAACCGGCCAAGGGCATAGACACCTCTTGCGCCATGGCGCATGCCGATGGGCGGTTCGTCCGCCATGTCGGCTTCGAAAATCAGATAGCTGATGTCGGGATCCCATCCGGGGAATTCGATCCCCGCCGTCTTACGGACAAGGCTGCGACCGCCGTCGCAGCCGGCAAGATATTGCGCCCGCATCGTCCGGCCATCGTCCAATCCGATATTTACACCGGTGTCGTCCTGCGTGAAGCCCGTCACCTCACAGCCCCGATAGACCGGCACCGCCAATTCGGAAACCCAATCGGCGAGAAGGCGCTCGATCTTGGCCTGCCACAGCGCGAGCGTGTAGTTGTGGCGGGTTGCACGGTCGCTGGCGTCCAGAACCGTTCCGGCAAACGGCACGACCCGATGCTTTTCGCCCTGTGCGACAAAGCGATCGGCGATGCCGCGCTGGTCCAGCACCTCGATCGATCGCGGATGCAACCCGCTTGCGCGCGAACCCTCGACGTCCTGAATTCAAGCGCCGTTCGACGATGGCGACGTCGACACCCGCCAGGGCCAGTTCACCCGCCAGCATCAACCCGGTCGGGCCACCTCCAGCGATGACCACGTCATGTCCGGACGAATACATCTGCCACCTCACGAAATCACGGTCGGGGCCCGTTTTCTACGCGATGACCGACATCTTGAAGCAAGAGGGGGCGGCGCCCTATATCAGAGTGGAAGGAGCGGCATTCGCCGAACACCGACAGGACGCCTGCGGATCCAGGCAGTTTCACCGCCCCCGATAGCGAACAGGACAGGGAAGCCAAGCGGCGCCGGGTAGGAATCTTCGTCCCGTCAGCGCAGCAACGGCCTCTCCGATCAGGCTCACTCGATGAAGTCGGTCGAACGGGAGACTTCTTCCCAAGCCACCATTTCCGCCTTCATCGCATCGATCTTGTCGCGGACGAGCTTGAGCGCATCGACCCCGAGATAGAGCCGGACTGGCGGGTTCTCGGCCGAGACGAGTTTGAGCAGCGCCTGTGCGGCCTTGGCGGGATCACCCGGCTGATTGCCGCTTTTTGCCTGCCGGGCGGCGCGGATCGGGTCCATGACCGCATCATAGGCGGCAAGACTGCGCTCGGAGCGAACCATCGAGCGCCCGGCCCAGTCGGTGCGGAACTGGCCCGGCGCCAACGCCGTCACATGGATGCCAAGAGGCTTCACTTCCTTGCCGAGTGCTTCGGAGATGCCTTCGAGGGCGAACTTGCTGCCGCAGTAATAGCTGATGCCCGGCATGGTGATGAAGCCTCCCATGGAGGTGACGTTGACGATATGGCCGGAACGCCGCGCCCGCATGCCCGGCAACACCGCCTTGATCATCGCGACCGCGCCGAACACATTGGCGTCGAACTGGCGACGCATCTCGTCCAGCGACGATTCCTCCAGGATACCCTCATGGCCGTAGCCGGCATTGTTGACGAGGACGTCGATGGGACCAACCTCGTCCTGCGCTTGGGCAACGGCCTTCGGAACGGCATCAAAATTCGTCACATCGAGCAGCATGGCATGCGCACGGCCCGGTGCAAGCACCATGAATGCCTGTGCCGCCTCCGCATTGCGGACCGTGCCGATCACCTGGTGCCCGGCTGCAAGCGCGCCTTCGGCAAAGGCTTTGCCCAGCCCCGAACTGACACCCGTAATGAGAAAGGTCTTGTTGTTGCTCATGGGAGCTCCTTTTGCAGCGCGCCATCTGGCTCGCCATATTATATCGTGAACTTAATTATATATCGTGATATAGCTTTTCAAGTGATGCTCGAAACAGGGAGTTGAAGCGGTCATGGCCGGAACGGAGCGACAGCCCCTCAGGGAAAGGAACAGGCAGCTTGCCCGGGAGGTCGTACTCGACGCCGCCGAGCGCTTGCTTGAAAAAGGCGAGACAGCGGATTTCTCGATGCGGGCGCTGGCGGCCGAGGCGGGCGTAGGGTTCGCAACGCCGTTCAATCATTTCGGCAGCAAAAATGCGATCATGCAGGCGCTTTCGGCCCGCCTGATCCAGCGGATGGCGACGCAATTCGGCGACGAGGCCCCCGCCGGTGACGCGATCGACCATGTGTTGGCAATGGGACGGATCAGCGTCGCGCTCCTGCTGGAGAAGCCGGACGTCCACAAGGCGGTGGTGGGATCGCTCGGCGTTGCCAATTCCGAGCCCGGTCCGGTGCGGCAGAACTCGCGGGAACTCTGGTTGCTGGCATTGGGGGATTTCGCTGGCATGACCGTCGAGACGAAGGCGCTTGCCCAGGCCGTGCTGGCAGACCAGCTTGCCTTCAATTTCCGGGGTTGCGTCTCGTTCTGGATCGCGGGCGAACTTCAAGATGAGGATCTTGATAGCGCTTTCCGGATTGGCGCTTCCACGCTTCTTCTCGGCTTTGCCAGCCCGTCGCGTCGCACCGACCTGATCGAGCAGATCAAGCGCTCCTAGGGGCCGTGGGACGATGCCCGGTCCATCAGGCGAGTGACTTGACAGCCACCCTACCAGAAGGTAGATAGTGAGTGCCTCACTTAGCGGACGGAATGAGGCATTTTTCATCCCCGTAAAGATCGGAAAATCGGCTGAGGGCTCCCCCTCGATCGGTCCGGCTCAACTTTGAAGGTGTGTGTTGAGTTTGCCTGCTCAACTACCTTCTAGTTGGAAGAAAAATAGGAGACTGAGATGTTTGGAATCTCTCCGATCGGCTGGGTGCATACACTCGGCAGCTTGCCCGCCATTCCGCTGGCTCTTTATATGCTTATTCGCCACGGGCGGATTGTACCTGGCTCGACATCCGGCATCATCTATTTCATCTCGATGGTCATCGGTGCCGCAACGGCATTTCTCGTTGCGCATCAGCCGGTGAGCTATGTCATCGGTGCGGCGACCATCATGTTGCTGGTCGCAGGCTATGGCGTTGGGCGGCTTCCGGGGCTGGAACGCACCAAGCGCTTCATCGAGACGATCTGCCTGAGCCTGACCGTCTTCCTGCTGATGGTGCCGACGGTCACCGAGACCCTGCGCCGTGTGCCGGACGGCCATCCCCTCGTCACCGACTTGAAGTCGCCACTCCTCCTCGGGGCTCAGGGCAGCCTTCTCGTCCTGCTCATCGTCGGCCTGACGGCCCAGATCGTCTATCTCCGCCGGCAGGGGAGGGTTGTGGCATGACAGCCTCGCTGGCGTGACGGCCATCGCTGACATGCAGCCCGGCAGGGCTAGGGCTTGCAGTCGACGCACCCATTAACCATCATTCCACAGCGCTCATCATGCCGTGACTGATACTATCATTTTTCAGAAACCGTTCATTTTTGTCTCGCTAGTTTGCTCCCCATAGCTGGGGGCGGCTTTTCTAGGAGAATATTATGAAAAAGCTTATTTGCGCCGTCGTCCTTTCCATTGCGGCACTTGGCGGAACAACTCTTGCTGCCTCGGCGGCGCCCCGGCATGACTGGCGGCATCCGGGTTTTGATCGCCACCACCATCGCCCGGTGTGCAAGGTCGTCAAGACCAAGACCTTCAAGCATGGCCGGCCGGTGTGGGTGACGCGGCGCGTCTGCCGATAAGGGCGCTTGCGCAGCGCCGGACGCAAACAAGACCCCTCTGGCCTCACGGGCCGGAGGGGCGGCAACCGGGATTATGAAACCCGGATACATGAGCGAAGTTTCTCACCGTTTCGCGGCGGGGCTCCGTGCCGACTGCCTTAGCCTGGCTGATCACCGTCGCTCACCTTGCAGGTCTATCCCGGGCTTGGCCCCGGCAATCTGCGAATTTGATTGCCATATCCGGCAGCCCGTCAAAATATTCCAGGAGATTTGGGCTGGAGGCTTGGCGGTATGGCGAGGATCATCTTCGGAATGAATCTGTCCCTGGATGGCTATGTCGACCACCAGGACTTCGCGCCGGATCCCACGCTCTTCCGTCACTGGATAGAGCATGTGCGTAATCTGGCGGGCAGTGTCTATGGCCGCCGCATGTACGAGGTCATGCGCTATTGGGATGAAGACCATCCTGAGTGGACCTCGGATCTCCGCGCTTTCGCGGCGGCGTGGCGTGGCCAGCCGAAATGGGTCGCGTCGCGCTCGTTGAAATCAGTCGGCCCCAACGCCACGCTTGTCGCGGAGGACATTGCGGCTCTGATAGGCCGGTTGAAGAGCGAGCTCGATGGGGAGATTTCGGTTTCAGGACCAGACCTGGCTCAAAGCCTGACCGATCTTGGCCTCATCGATGAATATCGCCTCTACTTCCACTCCGTCGTGCTCGGTCGCGGCAAGCCGTTCTTTGCCGGGCCCCGGCCGCCGCTGCGCCTTGTGGCCAGCGACTTGATCGGCACGGATGTGATCCGGTTGACCTATGTGCCGGCCTGATCGCGCAACGCACCCGGGGGATCGCGCCAGCGCATCGGGGCGATACTGTCCGCAAGTGGCGATGGTCGCGTTGAAGGCCGTTCGATGAAGCCAGGGGGGCGGCTATTCGAACCGGCATGCCTGGAACCAACGACGGGCGAGACTGTTTAGCTCTAGCTTTGGCATGACGCTCACATGCCCTTCAGCCGGATGACCGGCAATTTTGAAAGATGTGCATCATGAATATTTCGCCCAGATTTCGCACAATCGTCGCTGCGGTTGTCGCTACGGCCGGCATCGGCCTCGCCAGTTCCGCCCAAGCCGACAGCGGTACGATCCGCTTTTACGTCTACAAGGCCGCCTTCTTCGTGGGAGGCTCCGGAGGTGAGGGCACCTTGACCTTCCATGGTCGCCGCTATCCCATCTCCATCGGCGGCATCTCGGGCGGCCTCGCTTTCGGCGCGTCCAAGACTTATTTCCAGGGCAGGGTGCGCAATATTTACCGCGTCCGAGACGCGACAGGGGTCTATGGCGCGGCAGGCGGCGGCGGCGCCGTCGGCAAGGGCGCGCAGGTGATCGTCATGACCAACGGAAAGGGTGCCCAGCTCGAACTCCAGGGCAGGCAGGTCGGTCTGCAGGTCAACGCCGATGTCACCGGCCTGGCGATCTCAATGAAGTAAGGGCGATTGCAATGGCGGCCGTATCGGAAGATGGCGGGTATCTTTCGCTTTGCGTTCTATGACGGCCGCCAACTTTGTTCACCATGGCCCGCGAGCATATTGCGGCCCGAACGTCGCAGTTCGCCGTCTCATTCAGCCGTTAGTGTAGCCGGACTTGGATAAGAGGTACGCGCGCCTATGCGTATTATCTATGGGGAAGCGGGCTGTTGCGTCCGTTTCCAAAGATAGAGAGCACCGGCCGCCAAAATGACGAAGCTCAGTTCCCAGGCGTAGAAGGCTGAACCTGCGCGCTCGAACGGAACCCAATTACCCGCTTCATCGATCTCAAACCGTTCAAGGCGAAAGGTATCCAATCCGACTAGGGCGGCTACGATAGCCGACAGCGCTGATATTTTATACTCCGCAGCAAGGAAGAATATGAGCGACATCGCGAAGATCGGATTTGCCAGCCAAGCCTCACATTCGAGAGTCATAGCTTTAATCCACCCCAACAATAACAAAAACAAACCATATAAGCTTGATCCATGGCCATGAATTGCAGGCAACCACAGAGCGAATACATAGAAGGAAACTGAAAGAATAGTTATAGAAAGTCGGATAATCATGGGGCTATTTTTGGCATATTTCAGATCTTCATGCATATGGTGTCTTGATGATTTGGCCGCAGATGCGCTTCTAAGTGGAAAAATAATTCAATTATTGTTGCTCGATTTCCATGCATCTTTGACCAATTTTACAATAAATATGCTTACCGCGGAGCCTATGATGCCACCGAAGAGAGGGAAATAAGCGTGCATTCGCGTGCCCTCGATAACGAAGTCTTCGAAACCCCTTGTGCGTAAATTATTGACGTTCCATTCTGTAACCGCGATCTGCCAGTCAATTCCCGCGATGCCTGCGGCGATAAGTGCAATTTTAAGAGGGCGCAAACCAAACATATTTTTGCACTTTTCTTCCGCCTTCGGTGGTGGGGAGGTCGGGATGCTGCCGTTGTCTGACATGCTTCATTCTTAGCGGGTGCAACCGGTAGGCAAGATACCTGAAGGGCATTTGTGAGATTGCACTATGGGTGTTCTTAGCCGTGTAAACGTTGGAAACTCACCAGACTTATAAAAAACTGAACTGTGTGGAAAGTACCAGCGGAAACAGGAAGTGCCTGCCGGCGCTTTCTTGCGGTGCCAATCGGCGGCGTGGCCGCTCCGAGAGCGGAAATGGTTTTAATCGGACAACAGCCAGGGTCGCCCTTCGCGCGACCGCAGGGGTGCGCCCAGATAGGTATCCCTTCAGGACATTGTGGCCTGCTCAACTTTGGCCAATCGCTCATACAGCAACGATTGCTGCGACAAGCCTGGGCTAGGCGAGTGCGCCAGAGCAAGAAATGGCGGCATTTGAAGTGGTCAGAAGAGATTGAAATGGCGGAAGAGGTGGGATTCGAACCCACGGTAGACTTGCGCCTACGACGGTTTTCAAGACCGTTGCCTTAAACCACTCGGCCACCCTTCCACATATTCGCGCGCTCGCAACGAGGTCGCGCGAATAGGGGCGGTCTAGCAGAGTAGGGGGCTTCGTCAAGACCTTCTGCATCGAGAAAGGTCTTAGATCGCTCATGCCGGCGGCGATGGACGCTCGAATGCCGCGATCCGGCCTTTGCCGCCGGCCCTGTAGACGGGCGTCGACATCGGCGGACGAGCCAACGCCATCCCGAGGCAACCCGCAGCGATTGCGCGGTTTGAGCGCCCGCGGCTTCGCCAGCGTGGTTCGAACACACCCACGGTTCCGGGATCAAGGTTCGGCAACGTCCCATCCCAATTCCCTGTGCCATCCGACAGGTGCACCCTCGTCTCATCCACGTAAGAAACGCGCTTGACTCACTTAAATTCATCAATTTAATTAAAGATCGACGGCGCGAACCATAAGCATGAAAAGCCGTCTCTCGAACAACGAGATCCGAGGAGGAATAGTCCAATGGCTTCTGGCCTTGATTTCATCGAGGCGGCGCTGATCGAACGCCGTCGCTTTCTGATCGGTTCGGCCCTCGCGGCCGGGTCTTTGTTGCTGCCTGCCGGTGCAAGGCGTGCCTTCGCGGCATCCGACCTGCAATTTGCCAGCTCGATCCGTTCGCTCTCGAACGCCTTTCACGTCGCCTGGGACAAGGGCTCGAAGGCCTATGCCGATACGGTGGGTGCGTCCTATGCGGCCCTGGTGACGGAGGGCAACAGCGAAAAGGGGATCGCCGACATCAAGGCCATGCTGGCCAAGGTCGGCAACAAGCTGGTGCTGGGCGTCGATCCCAACGATGTTCCCGATGCCCGGCCGATCGTGGAAGCCGTCGCCAAGGCCGGTGCTCATGTCGTCACGGTGTGGAACAAGCCCGACGATCTGCATCCCTGGGATTTCGGCGACAACTACGTTGCCCACATGTCGTTCAACGGCGTGCCGGCCGGCGAGCAGACGGCCAAGGCCCTGTTCGACAGTTTCGGTGGTGAGGGCGGCATCGTGGCGCTTGGCGGCATTGCCTCCAATGCCCCCGCCATCCAGCGCAAGCAGGGCCTGATGAATGCGATCAAGGCCAATGGCAAGGTCGAACTCCTCGATTTCCAGGATGCCGACTGGGATTCCACCAAGGCCAACAATGTCGTGGCCGCCTGGATCACGCGCTTCGGCGACAAGATCAAGGGCATCTGGGCCGCCAATGACGGCATGGCCGTCGGTGCGCTCGAGGCGCTACGCGCCGAAGGCCTGGCCGGCAAGGTCCAGGTCACCGGCATCGACGGCACCAAGGATGCGGTCACGGCGATCCGCAACAAGGAAATGGCCGCAACCGTCGACTGGAATCCCTACTGGATCGGCGGCATCGCCCTTTCCCTGGGCTATCATGCGGCGACCGGCGCTTTCTCTCCCTCCAAGGAACCCAAGGAACACCGCGAGTTCTACGGTACCGGTGTCATGATCACGCAGGCGGATGTCGAGGCCTATTGGAAGGCCAATATCGACGAGACACCCAAGGTCGACTGGAACGATCTGTGGGGCAAGGTTACGGGCCAGATCACCTACTGAGATCGCGCCCGTCGGCGATGCGCGACACGCGGGGCAAGGTCTCTCCCAGCCTTTCCCCACCGGCGTTCGCGCATCGCCCCTCTCGCAAGGATTGTACGGAACTCTCGAACCGAGACAGTCGAAATGGTGATCTCCAGACAATCCCTCGCGCGTGCTGCGCCGGTTCTGGTCCTGCTCGGCCTGTGCCTCGGCATTTCGTTGCTGGACGCGCATTTTCTTTCGCTCGGCAATCTCATCCGCGTGGCCGCGTCGGCGGCAGCGCCGCTGACCCTGGCCCTGGGCGTGACCTTCATCATCCTGATGGGATCCATCGATCTGTCCATCGAGGGATCGATGGCGGTGACGGCGGCAGCGCTCTGCGCCTTCGTGGCCAATTCCACCGGCTCGGGCTTCGATCTCGGCCTGCTCGCACTGCCTTTGGCGCTTGCGACGGCGGCTGCCTTCGGTTGCATCGTCGGCACCATCCATGTGGCCATGAAGGTGCCGTCCTTCATGGTCAGCCTCGGCATGGGTTTCGTCGGCACCGGCCTCGCCACGGTCCTGCTCGGTGGTGAAAGGGTGCAGATCCTCGATCCGTCGATCCGCGCTTTGGCGCTCTCTCGTCTGGCCGGCGTTCCCCTGGCCGTCTATGTCGCAGCCTTCATGCTGCTCATCGCCTGGTATGTGCAGGATCATACCCGCCTCGGCCGTCACATCATGGCGCTGGGTGGCGGCGAGGATCTTGCCAGGGCTTCCGGCGTCGCAGCCGGGCGCGTCCGCATCCTCGCCTTCACCTTGGCGGGGGTCTTCTTCGGGGTAGGGGCCATCCTCGCCTGCGCGCGATTGGGCGCCGGCAGCGCCTTGATCGGCAGCGGACAACTGTTCACCGCGATCAGTGCCGTCGTGGTGGGGGGAACCGCGCTGACCGGCGGCAAGGGCGGGGTGTTCAACACGCTCGTCGGCGTGCTGATCGTGATGGTGCTCAACAACGGCATGATCATCATCGGCCTGCCGACCTTCGTGCAGCAGGGCGTGCTCGGCGTGGTGATCATCGGGGCGGTTCTCTTGAATACGCCCCTGCGCGCACTCTCCGTGGTGAAGTGAGGGGCCGGCGCCATGCTCGAACTTCTCGACATCACCAAGCGCTTCGGCAAGGTCGAGGCCCTCAAGAATGTCTCGATCACCGTCAAGCCCGGCGAGGTCGTCGGCCTGGTCGGCGAGAACGGGGCCGGCAAGTCGACGCTGATGAAGGTGCTCAACGGCATTAATCAACCCGATGCGGGCGAGATCCGCATTCACGGCAAGGCGGCCTCGATCTCCGGCCCGAAGGATGCGGCGGCGCGCGGCATCGGCATGGTGTTCCAGGAGCAGTCCCTGATCACCAATCTGTCGGTGGCGGAGAACATTTTCCTGGGTCACGAAAGCCCGTTCATCCGCCTCGGTCGCATCGATTGGCGGCGCATGGCCACCGCCGCCAGGCATCAGCTCGCCAAGGTTGGCCTCGACATCGATCCCCTGGCCGCCACCTCAGAGCTCAGCTTCGCGCAACGCCAGATGGTCGAGCTCGCCAAGGTGCTGACCCTGGAGGAGGCGGTGGAAGGAAGCCTGTGCATCCTGCTCGACGAGCCGACTTCCGTGCTGGAGCAGGCGGAGATCGATATTCTCTTCGACGCGATCCGTAAGCTGAAGCAGCGGGCCGGCATCATCTTCGTCTCGCATCGGCTCGACGAGGTCATCGACATTTCCGACCGGATCTATGTCCTCAAGGATGGTGTCGTCGTCAGCCGGATGGCCAAGCAGGAGGCGAGCCCCGAGCGCATCCATCACCTGATGGTCGGGCGCGCCGCCACGGGTTCCTACTACAAGGAGGAAGGACGGGCGCCGTTCGGGGCGGACATAGCCCTGCAGGCCAGGGGGCTGGCGCGGGCACGGGCCTATGCCGACATCGATCTCGATCTTCACGTCGGCGAAGTCCTCGCCCTCGTCGGCACCGAGGGGGCCGGCAGCGAGGCCCTGATCCGCAGCCTGTTCGGCCTGGAGAAGATTCACCTCGGCAGCGCCCACTATCGCGGCCGCAATCTGCGTTTCGTCTCCCCGAGCCAGGCCGTCTCCCTGGGCCTCGGCTATGTCCCGCGCGAGCGCAAATTCGAGGGTATCGTCGAGGAAATGTCGGTCGAGGAGAATATCAGCCTCGCTCATCTCAGGGGCATGAGCCGCTTCGGCATCCTGAAATTCGGCGAGATCGGCCGCGCGACGCGCAACCTCATCGACCGCATGCGGATCAAGACGCCCAGCGCCGACACGCTTTGCGCCAACCTGTCGGGCGGTAACCAGCAAAAGGTGGTGCTGGCGAAATGGTACAATGCCGGAGCCCGCATCTTCCTGCTCGATCATCCCACCCGTGGCCTCGATGTCGGCGCCAAGGAGGATGTCTACGGCCTGATCCGCGAGCTTTGTGCCAATGGCTGTTCCGTCATCCTGATCGGCGACACTTTGGAAGAGGCGCTCGGATTGGCTCACACGATCATCGTGATGAAGGACGGGCGCCAGACGGCGCGCTTCGACACGATGGCGGTGCCGCCGCCTGAGCCGCTCGACCTCATCCGGCACATGGTGTGAGCATGGTTCGCCTGCGTTTCCTCAATCCCTATCTGCCCTGGATCGCACTGGTCCTCGCCATCCTCGTCGTGGGCCTGTTCGACGCCCGCTTTCTCGATCCCATGACGCTGATCGGCCTGATGGCCGACAATGCCACGCTGTTCGTGATGGCACTCGGCATGACCTTCGTGATCTATGTCGGCTCGGTCGATCTGTCGATGCAATCGGTAGCAGCCGTCGCCTCCATCGTGCTCGCCCTTCTGCTGCCGGGATACGGCCTGGCCGCCATTCCGGCCGCCATCGTCATCGGCGGACTGCTCGGCCTGCTTTCGGGCTTCGTGCATGGCAAGCTGCGCATCCCCAGCTTCGTCGCCACCCTTGCCACGGGCGGCATTGCGGCGACGGCAGCGCTGTGGATTTCGGGCCAGAGAGCTATCGGCATCGCCGGCGACGTCCGCAACGACACCCTGGGCTGGATCATCGGCTCCACGCTCGGCCTCCCCAACGAAATCTGGGTCAGTCTCGTCGTCTTCATGCTGGCCTTCGTGCTGGAGCAGGCAACGCCCTTCGGCAAGATGATGAAGGCCGTGGGCTGCAGCGAACCGGCCGCGACCGTGTCCGGCATCCGCGTTACCAGGATCAAGCTTGCCGTCTTCGCCCTGGCCGGCGCCTTTGCCGCCCTGTCCGGGATCATGCTGGCAGGGCGTCTGTCGAGCGGAACGCCAACCATCGCCAATGAATTCCTGCTCCCGGCCATTGCCGCGGTGGTGCTGGGCGGCACCTCGCTCACCGGCGGCAATGGCGGCGTCCTGCGGACCCTTGCCGGCACCATGCTGATTGCCGTGTTTCGTACCGGCATGACCTTCGTCGGGGTCAATGCCCTGGCACAACAGATCGTCTTCGGCACGATCCTGATCCTGGCCGTCTGCCTGAACAGCGGCCATGCGCCCAAGGGCGTGATGAAATAACCACCACCACATAGGAAAAACGAATGCTCGAGAAATTTCGTCTGGACGGCAAGACCGCCCTCATCACCGGCGGCAATCGCGGCATTGGGCTCGCCGTCGCGCACGCCCTCGGCGAGGCCGGAGCCAAGCTCCTGATCTCAGGCCGGAGCAAGGTCGAGGAGGCCGAAAAGAGCCTGGCCGATGCCGGCTATGACGTTGCTTTCGTCCAGGCCGACATTCGCGATCCGGCCGCGCCGCAGCAGCTGGTCGATGCCGCCCTCGCACGCTGGGGGCGGCTCGACATTCTCGTCAACAATGCCGGCATTGCCAGCCATGGCGACACCCCCGATTTCGACGAGGAACGCTGGCGCCAGGTGATGGACACCAATGTCGATGCCGTCTTCCGTGGCTGCCGCGCCGCGCTCGTGCCGATGCGCAAGCAAGGCAGCGGCGCGATCGTGAATGTCGGCTCGATTTCCGGCTTCATTTCCAACGTACCGCAGAACCAGGTCGCCTATAACGCTTCCAAGGCCGCGGTTCACATGATGACCAAGAGCCTGGCCAGCGAATTCGCGGCCGAGAACATCCGCGTCAATGCGGTGGCGCCTGGCTATATCGACACCAACATGTCGCGCGGCGGCATCGAGAACCCCGAATGGTTTCCGATCTGGCGCGACATGACACCGATGGCCAGGGTGGGACAGCCGGAGGAAGTTGCCGCCTGCGTGCTGTTCCTGTGTGCGCCGGCGTCGAGCTATGTCACCGGTGAGGTCCTGGTCGTGGACGGCGGCTATCTGACCCGTTGATCCCGCTCGTTCCGGCTCTGGATGGACCGGGCTGTCGCGGCTGGAGCAAGATGTGTTCTGACGTCAGCGCCTGTGTGCTCCAGCCCGTTGTTTCCAGGGCGCTTCAAGGGCTCGGCGAAAGGGGCTTTGCGATTCTTGGTGATACCGCCTAATCGCAAAGCGCTTTAGGGTGAACAACCTATGTTTCTCAAGGCAGGGCCGAAAGCCCTGCCGGTTTTGGTCGCGTCATGAATGAGTCCAACCGGGAAAGACCGGCCCCATCGTCCGTCGGGCGGCGCAGGCAGCGAGGCTACAATGCCTCGCGGGTCGGCGATCTCAATCGCGGCCTGGTGATCGAGGGCATCCGGCAATCGCCCGGAATCGGGCGCACGCATCTCGCTGCCGAAACGGGCCTGACCCCTTCCGCCATCACCCAGATCGTCGCGGCGCTGATGGAAGAAGGACTGGTGGCGGAAGTCGCGGCCGCGCCCGCGGCGGATCGAGCCGGGCGTCCCCGCCTGGGACAGCCCATCCGCGGGTTGCGCCTGATCTCGGGCTACGCCGCCACGATCGGCCTGCATTTCGATCATGAATTTGCCCGCGCCGTGCTCGTCGATGTCGCCGGCAACATCATCGCGCATGAAAAGGAGCAGTTGCGGATCGAGGAACCCGAAGCTTCGACGCATCTGCTCGCCACGCTGTTCTCCCGGCTCGACGCCCATCCGCTGCGGCCGAAGCGCCTGTTGGGCGTCGGCGTTTCCGTCATGGGGCCGGTCGATCACGACAGAGGGGCCGTAGGGCAATCGAGCCAGTACCCCGCCTGGCGCAATTATCCCTTCGAAAAGGCGCTGTCGGACCTGATCGGCCACGATGTCTTCATCGCCATAAACGGAGCCGCGGCCGGCCTGGGGGAATACTGGTTCGGCGGCGGCCATCATCTGCCGAGCTATATCTATGCCTTTGTCGGCTATGGCCTCGGCGGCGCCCTGATCTTCAACCGACGCGCCGTGCGCGGCTCCTACGGCAATGCCGGCGAGATCGGCCATATCCATACCTATCCCGACGGCGAGATCTGCTATTGCGGCGCCCGCGGCTGCCTGGAAACGGTGGTGTCTCTGCGCGGATTGGCGCGTTTCCTGGGCAAGCCCACTGTCGAGGCCCTCGATTTCACCGCGCCGGGCTTTTGCGACGATCCCGATCTCGGCCGCTGGGTCGAGCAGGCGGGGACCGATCTCGGCCGCGCCCTGACCAGCGTCTCCAATATCGTCGACATCTCCAGCATCCTGATGAGCGGCCTGCTGCCCGAACCCGTGCTCGGACGCCTCGTCGAGCGCACCCGACGGACCGTTGCCGCCTATCAGATGAATGCACGGCCCAAGCCGATCGTGCTGGAGCGGGCGCAGGCACCGAGCGACCTCGTCGCAGCCCTCGGTGCCGCCGCCATGCCGCTCTATGGCAATCTGTTCTGATCGGATTTTCGGGAGCCACTCGGCCGTGTTTCAAGCCGAATGCCAGTGAACAACGCTTCCCGGCATTCGGGCATCGTCCCCCAGAGCAAAACGCGTTCAAGTGTGAACGCTTATTTTCTCTAACTCTTTGTTTGGACGCGTCTTTGCGATTCTTGGTGATTCCAAGAAATCACAAACCGCTATGGGATCCATGCGTCAATAGACGAATCGAATTGGCTCGACCTTTGTCATTGCCGGGCTTGCCCCCAATCCAGCCCCTCCTTCCAGACGTCGAAGGCGACCCCTGGATGCCCGGGTCAAGCCCGAGCATGACAAAAGTGGCGCCCAGCTATTTGCAGACGGTACCTCAGTTCTGCATGGCCTCCTGCTGGGCCTGGATCACGGTCGTCTTGGCCAGGGTCCGCTCTTCGGTACGGGCCAGGGCCTCCTCGCTGAAGATGCGGAAGCCGAGATCGGGGCGATAGCCGTGGATCTCGTGCACGTCGAGCGCCGACATGAACTGCAGGATTTCCATGCTGATGACCTGGCCGGGCACCAGGATGGGGAAACCCGGCGGGTAGGGGATCACGAACAGGGCGGAGACCAGCTCGCGCCCGGCCTGGATCGCCCGTGACGCCTCCATCATGTTCACATACTCGCAATTGCTGTCGTCATAGGACAGGAAGAAGGCACTGCGGATGTCGCCATTGCGGGTCTGGGTATTGCTGGTGAGATTGTCGCCCCTGAAGGCGCGATGGAAGCTGGAGAAGTCGGGCAGGGGCGGATGCTCCAGCGTCAGCGACCGCACCTTCTTGGCATGGATGCGGCGCTCGATGCTGCTCATGTCGGCGGCACGGCGGTCGAGGTCCCGGGCGATCTTGACCAGCACCTCGATCAGATAGGCCACCGCCGAGCGCGTCGAGCCGATATTGGTCATGAACAGGACGGTGTTGCGCGAGGTCTTGTTGATCTGGATGCCGTATTTATCCATCAGCTCCTTGTTCTTGAAGGTGTCGCCGTCGAGGCCGGTGGCCCCGATCGCCAGCGTCGCTCGGGTTGGGTCCAGCGCGAACTCGTCGGTGCGCCAGGCGAGCTCAAAATTGTTCCAGCCCGTCTCCTCGTTGAAATAGCTTTCGACGCCGGATTCCCGGTGCTGCAGCGGCACGAGGTCCCCGACCGCCAGGAAGCGGAAATAGCGCTTGAGCAGGGGATGCGCCTGCACCTGGTCGCGCAAATTCATCGCCAGTTCGAGCTGGCGCTGTACCAGTTCGTAACCCTCGAGCTCCACCTGCCGCCGCCCGACATCGAGCGAGGCGAGGATCTGGTAGTTCGGCGAGGTCGACGTATGGGTCATATAGGCTTCGTGGAAGGCTTCCTCCGCCTTGTCCCTAAAATCCTGGTCCCAGACATGGATCATCGAGCCCTGGCGCAAGGCCGTCAGGGTCTTGTGCGTGGAGTGCGTGGCATAGGCACGTATGCGTACCTTGTCGGGATCAGGGATCAGCTGCCGTTCGAGCAAAGCCTCTTCGTCGTCCCAATCGACGCTGGCCGCGAACTCCTCATAGCGCTTGGCGTAGCCGGGATCCTTGAACATCTCGGCAAGGCGCGCCGCCGTGGCCATGGCCGTGCGCGGCCGATAGACGGGGTGGCAGCGCGCGAAGGCGAACCAGGCCTCGTCCCACAGGAAGACCAGATCCGGCTTGATCGCCAGGCATTCCAGCATGACGCGCTCGACGTCATAGACGATGCCGTCGAAGGTACAGTTGGTCAACAGCACCATGCGGACGCGATCGAGCGTGCCGGCGCGCTTGAAGGTCAGCAACTGCTCCTTGATGTGGCGGATCGGCACCGCGCCATACATCGAATACTGGTCGAGCGGATAGGAATCGAGATAGGCGACCTGCGCGCCCGCCAGCACCAGGCCGTAATGATGCGATTTGTGGCAGTTGCGGTCGACCAGCACGATGTCGTCGGGCCGCACCAGGGCCTGCACCACGATCTTGTTGCAGGTCGAGGTGCCGTTGGTGGCGAAATAGGTACGGCGGGCGCCGAAGGCGCGGGCAGCATGTTCCTGGGCGATCTTCAAGGGCCCGACCGGATCGAGCAGAGAGTCCAGGCCGCCCGACGTTGCCGACGTCTCGGCCATGAACAGGTTCATGCCGTAGAATTGCGAGAGATCCCCGATCCAGCTCGAATTGAGGATGGCCTTGCCGCGGGCGAGAGGCAAAGCGTGAAACACCCCCGTCGGCTGCTTGGCATAGTCGCGCAGCGCGTCGAAGAACGGCGTGTGGTAGCGCTCGCCGACGCCCTGCATGATGGCGCCGTAGAGCTCGACGTGGTCCTCTTCGCCGAAGAAGATGCGCTTGAATACCTCCCCGGCAGTCGCCGCGATGTCCTCCACCTTCATGTCGGTGACCAGATAGAGATCGAGTTCCGGACGCAAGCGGGCGATCTGGCGGCCGAGCAGGGGGCCGCGCTCGAATTCGGGGATGGTCTCGATGCCGTCCTGAACGCCGTCGAGAAAGCGGCGCAGCATATCGTCGCTGTAGATCGAGCGGAACGGAAAGCCGTGGCGGATCACCACCGCCTGCAGATTGAAGTTCACCAAGGTGGCGATCAGGGCGTCTTCGAAACTGGGCACGATGACGATGTCGAAGACGAACTCATCCTCGGCATGGCGCTTGCGCTGGACGCGCCGGCGTAGCGCCGCCTCTTCGCTCGCCGACATCTCGTCGACGATGAGCACCTCGAAATAGGGACGCGACAATTGCGCCTGGCGTTCGCTTTCGGTCTCGATCTGCGAGGGCAGTTCGCCCTCTCCTTCGAGCGAGCTTGCCTCATGCCGATAGGTCCGGGCCACCAGCACGCGATGGATGCGGCGCGCGGTCTGGTGGGCGCGTGCCAGTTCTCCCCGTTCGATCCAGCTGCAGAGATCCGCGAAAACCCTGCCGCCCGGAAAGGCCCAGTAGCTCTCGATCGGCACCAAAGCGGCAATCAGCTCGTTGATATGGGCAAGCCGGGACTGGCGTTCGGGATGGTCGGGCGGGAGGGCTACCAATCGGCTCAGATCGTCGACAAGGCCGATCCAGCTTTCGGAGCGCATTTCCCATACGCTGCGATGACGGCTCAGCGAGTTCTTGCTTTTGTCGAACGAGACCCCGGCACTCATATGTTCCTCCAACGCATTATCGTTATACTTTGTGATTTCTTCCGTGAGAGGTGGTAGCGGACATCATAGGTTGAGCTCTCAGGACTGTGCTTTCGCTTTCGGCCCAGGCACATTCCCTCATGCAACCATCACGCCCGTCACGCATCGTCGAAGATACTGATCGGCTCAATGTCGAATCTGTCGGCCAATCCCCCCTGCATCTCTTGATATTGGCAGTCAGATTACAGTCACCGGGATGTCGCACAAGCGGATTTCAGCGCCCATCCGAGCTATTTCGAAAGGGGTGGCCGGTTATTCATTCATCTTCCGAATAGGCAGGTACCATAGGACGACGAGGGGCTAGTCGGCACTCGGACACACCAGAACAGGGCAGACGGGTAACGCCATGGCATCGACGATCGCGCGAACCGCTGGCAGGGTGCTCTTCGGGGAGAATGCCCGTGCCTATGCCGCGTTCCGCCCTGGCTATCCCGAGCGTGTCTTCGATATCCTCAGGGCCCGCTGCGGGGCGGGCGAGGGCAGGACCGTTTTCGAGGTCGGCGCCGGGACCGGCCTGGCGACCGCTCCCTTGCTTGCCATGGGCTGCCGGGTGACGGCTGTCGAACCGGACGCGAAGCTGGCAGCCCTTCTCGTCGACAGCCAGGCCGCCTATGCGGAGCGGCTGGCCGTGCAGGTCGGTCCGTTCGAAGAAGCGGCCCTGTCGCCCGGCTCCTTCGATCTTGGCATTGCCGCGACATCCCTGCACTGGGTCGACCCCGACCTCGCCCTGACCAAGGCATTCCATCTCCTCCACCCTGGCGGCCATTGGGCGATGTGGTGGAACATCTTCGGAGACCCTGACGAGCCCGACGCATTCCAGCAACGCACGCATGCGCTGTTCGAGCGATTGTCGAAAAGCCCTTCGCATGGCGATGGACCGAAGGGGCATTTCGGCCTCGATAGGAAGCGCCGCATCGCCGAGCTCGAGCAGGCGGGTTTTCGATCCATCGTCGCCGAGGAACTGCGCTGGCGCCCTGTTTTGAACAGGCAACAAATCCTGGGGCTGACGGCGACTTTTTCCCCCGTCGCCCGCCTGCCGGAAATTGAGCGCCAGGCGTTCCTCGGTCGTCTCGGAGCCATTGTCGACGAGGAATTCGGGGGCAGGGCTCAGCGGCATTTCATGACGGCGATCTATGTGGCAAGGCGGCCTTGAGAGGCACTCCACATATTGTCGCCATCTGGCGATCTTCGCACCACTCCTGGCAATCAGCTTGCCGCGACGCCGACCAGATGCTTGAAAGGCTTCTGGAAACAGTCCGGCGGAAGGCATCATCGGCAGTCCGCCCCATCGTTCACCCATTGTCATGACAGATTGCTGCAGGGTTCATCGATGAGTATGTCCGTGCCTTTTTCGGCTGTTTTGTTCGATGCTTACGGCACATTGCTCGACCTTGGCTTCATCACAGAAAAGGCGGAGCAGGCTTTTCCGGGGCATGGCGCCCAGCTCGCCACGCTCTGGCGCGACAAGCAGCTCAACTATACCTGGCTGCGTACGATCAGCGAAAACTACGCCGATTTCGCCTCGGTCACGGCCGATGCCCTGGATTATTCGATCGAGCGGCTCGGCCTCACAGCTTCTCGGCAAAAGCGGGAGGAGTTGCTGGCCGCCTACTGGTTCTTGCCGAGCTTTCCTGAAGCGCCTGCAACCCTGGTACATCTCAGGCAGAAGGGGGTGCGGCTCGGCATCCTCTCGAACGGCACGCCAGCCATGCTGGAAGCAGCCTTGCGGTCGTCCGGCCTCGATGGCCTCTTCGACGATATCCTCAGTGTCGATGCGGCCGGCTGCTACAAGACGGCGAGGGCTGCCTATCAGTTGGGAACCACTCGATTGGCCCTGCCGCCCGAGCGTATCCTTTTCGTCTCCTCCAATGGCTGGGATATCTGCGGCGCAACCTGGTTCGGCTATCGCACCTATTGGGTAAACCGCGCCGAGCAACCAGCGGAAAGATTAGGCGTTTCTGCCTATGCCACCGGCGAAAGCCTGAAGGACCTCGCGGCCCTGTTCGCTTAGGGCCACGGTTGCAGTTTTCATGCGAAGGAATTTGGAGTGTCAGTCTCCTGGCTGACATCCTGAAAACGAAGCGCTTTCCGGCGAGTCGGATGTCGGCCAGGAGACTGACACTCCGCATAGAACGCCTTCATGCAGGCGTAGGTGTCGTGCTAACCGGAATTTGATGTCTGCACCGTCGTTCCTGGCGGTTTCTGAGGCTTGACGCTCCAGCGCCGGTGGAGGCGCGACAGCATGAGATAGATCACCGGGGTGGTATAGAGCGTGAGGATCTGGCTGACGATCAGCCCCCCGACGATGGTGACGCCGAGCGGACGGCGCAGTTCCGTACCGGGACCGGTCGCCAGGATCAGGGGCAGGGCGCCCAGAATGGCGGCAAGCGTGGTCATCAGGATCGGACGGAATCGCACCAGGCAGGCCTCGAAGATTGCGTCCCTGGCGCTGAGATTGCGCTCGCGTTCGGCCTCCAGCGCGAAATCTACCAGCATGATGCCATTCTTCTTGACGATGCCGATCAGCAGGATGATGCCGATGAAGGCAACGATGGTCAGTTCCATATTGGCGAAATGCAGGGCGAGCAACCCACCCAATCCAGCCGATGGCAGGGTCGAAAGAATGGTGAGCGGATGCGCCAGGCTCTCATAGAGAACACCGAGGACGATGTAGACCGCCAGCAGGGCCGCCAGGATCAGCAGGGGCTGGCTTGATCCGGATTGGGCCGCCTGTTTGGCATCGCCGGCAAATTCCCCCCGGATATCGGCAGGCAGGTGCATGCCGGCGACTGCCGCCTCGATGGCCTCCGATGCATCCTGGATCTTGGTACCCGGCGTCAGATTGTAGGAGAGGGTGATAGCCGGATATTGGCCCTGATGATTGACCTGCTGCGGCGCGAGCCCGCGCTCCACCGAGGCAACCGCCGAAAGCGGCACCAGGCCCGACCGGCCGGGGACGTAGAGGCCCGTCATGTCGCCGGGATCGCGGCTTTGCTCGGGGGAGGCGGCGAGCACCACGCGATATTGGTTGCGCTGGGTATAGATCGTCGAGATCTGCCGTTGCGAAAACGCGTTGTTGAGGGCGCTGTCGATGGAGGTAATAGCCACACCGAGGCGTGCGGCAGCCTCGCGATCGATGACAAGCTTTGCTTGCAACCCGTTGCGTTGCCTGTCGGAATTGACATCGGTCAGGCCCGGCACGCTTTTCAGCCTCTCCATCACCTTCGGCGCCCATTCGACCAGCAGGTCGGCATCACCCGACCACAGCGTATACTGGTATTGCGACTGGGATTGGCGCCCTCCCGCGGATACGTCCTGCGGCGAGAACATGAAGACGTTGAGCCCGGCGACGGCCCGCACGCCCTTGCGCAATTGAGCAATGACCTCCTCGGTGGGCGGGCGCTGGTCCGGAGGCAGCAGGGAAATGCTGAGCTGGCCGGAATTGGTGCCCCCGAAGGGGCTCGAACCGATAGAGGAACCGACCCCGGTGACATAGGGGTTACGTTGAATGATGGCCGCGACCTCGCGCTGCCAGACCACCACCGCGTCGTAGGACGCATCTGAGGAAGCTTGAGAAAAACCTTGAATGAAGCCGCCATCATCCTGAGGGACCAACGATTTCGGCAAGGCATAATAGAGCCAACCGGTGCCGAAGACCGTGGCGAAGATGACAAGCAGCGTCAGAAATCCGTGATTGAGCACGCCGCGCAGGCTGGCGCCATAGAAGCTCACGACCCGCTGCAATATCCCCTCGACCAGGCGATCGAACATCCCCCGCCCGGAGCCGATGCTGTCATGGCCGCGATGGGCCAGGATCATCGGCGTCAGAGTGAGCGAGATCACGGTCGAGGCGATCACCGCAAAAGCCAGCGTCATCGCGAATTCGAACAAGAACTTGCCGGTAATTCCTCCGGCAAAGAGCAAGGGAATGAAGACGGCCAGGAGCGAGAGGCTGATCGACACCACGGTGAAGCCGATCTGCCGGGCGCCCTCGATCGCAGCCTGCAGCGGCGGCAGGCCGGCTTCGCGCTTGGCATGCACGTTCTCAACCATGACGATGGCATCGTCGACCACGAAACCGACCGAGACGACCAGCGCCATCAAGGAGAGATTGTCGATGGAAAAGTCGGACAGCCACATCGCCCCGAAGGTGGCGGCAAGCGAGAGGGGCACGGTGACACCGGCTGCCAGGACCGGCGTGGAGCGGCGGAGAAAGACGAAGACCACCAGCACGACCAGGAGGACGGAGGCCATCAGCGTCCATTGCATGTCGTCGACACTGGCGCGGATCGTCGTGGTGCGATCGGTCAGGATGTCGATGTCGATGCCGGCCGGAATTCTTGCCTTCAGAACAGGCAGTAACGCCTTGATGGCGTTCACGGTATCGATGACGTTGCCATTGGCCTCCTTGGTGATGTTGAGGAGGATGGCCGGCTTGCCATTATAGCTCGCGCTGGAGTTGAGGTTGCGCACGCCGCGCTCCACGGTGGCGATGTCGCCAAGCCGCACGGCGGTGCCGTTCCCGGCGCGGATGATGATGGAGGCATAGTCTTCGGGCGCCGACATCTGGCCGCCGGCATCGAGCGCCATGACGATGTCGGGGCCATCCAGGGAACCGAGAGGGCTGATGGCGTTGGCGGCCACGATCGCCTGGCGCACCGATTCCATCGACAGGCCCATGGCCGAGATGCGGTCTGGGTTGAGCGTAACCCGGATCGCCGGCTGATCGGCACCGCTGACGGCGACTTCGCCGACCCCCTCGACCTGGGAGATACGCTGCACGATCACGCTGTCGGCGGCATCGAACATGTCGCTGGCACCGACCGTGTCCGAGGTCATCGCCAGGATCAGGATCGGACGGGCGTTCGGGTTGAACTTGCGGAAGGAGGGCGCCGTGGACAGGTCCGATGGCAGGTCGGAAGCTGCGGCATTGATGGCCGCCTGCACGTCCTGGGCCGCACTGTCGACATTCCGCGAAATATCGAACTGGATGATGATGAGGGTGGAGCCGAGCGACGAGCGCGAGGTGATCTCGGTCACGCCGGCGATCGAGCCGAGCTTGCGCTCCAGCGGCGCCGCGACGCTGGCAGCCATGGTCGACGGGTCGGCGCCGGGTCGGCTCGCCGTCACCACGATGGTCGGCAGGTCGATGGCAGGCAGGCTCGAGACCGGCAATTGGCGATAGGCAGCGAGCCCCACCAGCAGGAGGCCCATTGCCAGCAGGATGGTGCCGATCGGCCTGCGGATGAAGGGCTCCGAGATGCTCATGCCTGCGGCACCGCCTGTGGCTTGCGGGCAAGGCGCTCGCGCAACCGCTCGAAGCCGAGATAGATCACCGGCGTGGTGTAGAGCGTCAGCAACTGGCTGAGCAGCAAGCCGCCGATGATGGTGATGCCGAGCGGTATGCGCAGTTCCGATCCCATGCCGTGGCCCAGCGCCAGGGGCAGGGCACCGAACAGGGCGGCCAGGGTGGTCATCATGATGGGACGGAAGCGCAGGGCGGACGCGGTGACGATCGCCTCATGCGGATCCATGCCCTGCTCGCGCTGCGCCTCGATGGCGAAGTCGATCATCATGATGGCGTTCTTCTTGACGATGCCCATCAAGAGCACGATGCCGATCAGCGCGATGAGCGAAAGCTCGTGTCCGGTATATTCCAGCGCGAGCAGGGCGCCGACGCCGGCCGACGGCAGCGTCGAGAGGATCGTCACCGGATGGATGGCGCTCTCATAGAGGACGCCCAGCACGATATAGATGGTGATCACCGCCGCCAGGATCAGCCAGGGCTGGTTGGCGAGCGAGGAGGAAAACTCAGCCGCATCGCCGGTGAAACGGGTGGAGATCGACGCCGGCATGCCAATCGCGGCCTGTGCCTTGCGGATCGCGGCAACGGCATCGCTGAGCGAGGCGCCGTGGGCGACGTCGAAACTGATGGTCGCCGAGGGGAATTGATCGTCGTGCTCGACCACCAATGGCGCCGTCTCGTGGCGGATGCTGGTGAAGGCGTTGAGGGGGACCTGATTGTCGGCAGCGCCCGATGCCGTCGGTATGTTGGTTGCCGTTCCGCTGGCGCCGACCGTCCCCGCTGTAGGATTGGTGGTGGTGGCAAGCCCGGAGGAGCTGGCGGAACTGGCGACATAGATGCGGCTGAGTACGCTTGGTCCCACCTGGTCGTCCGGCTCGGCCTCCAGGATGACGCGATACTGGTTGGCCTGCGCATAGATCGTGGCGATCTGGCGCTGGCCGAAAGCGTTGTTCAGGGCGTTGGAGATGTCCTGCATGGAGACGCCGAGGCGGGAGGCGGTGTCGCGGTCGACATCCACGAAGAGCCTGGCGCCGCCATTCTGCACCTCCGAGGTGACGTCTCGCATCACACCGGAGCGCTCGAGCTCGGCGGCCAGCTGATCGGCCCAACGGTCGACGTCACCGGCATCGGTTCCGGTCAGCGTATACTGGTAGGGCGCGCGTCCGGCTCGGGCCGTGATGCGGATATCCTGCACGCTCTGATAGGTCACGCGCAGGCCCGGCAGCCGGCTGGTCTCGGCCTGCAGGCGCTGGATGATATCGGTGGCGTCCGCCCTGCGCTCGTTGCGCGGCTTGAGCACCAGGGAGAGCGAGCCGGTATTGGAGGTCAGATTGCTTCCCGAAACGCCGATGCTGGCAATGGCGGAAAGGACATCGGGATCCTTGCGGGCGATGTCGGCAATGGTCGCCTGAGCCTTCTTCATGGCATCGAAGGAGGCCGTCGGCTCCGCCTGGATCACGGCCGTGATCAGCCCGGTATCCTGCTGGGGCAGGAAGCCCTTGGGCATGGCGATATAGAGCCAGACCGTGGTCGCCAGGGTGCCCAATGTCAGGAGCAGCATCAGAAAGCCATGGCGCAATGTCCACACCAGGCTGGCCCGATAGCCGCGGATGACGGTGTCGAAGCCACGGTCGATCCAATCCAGCACCCCCTTGCGCTCGCCATGGCCCGACTTGAGCAGGCGTGCGCACATCATCGGCGTCAGGGTCAGCGAGATCACGGCCGAGACCACCACGGCGATGGTCAGGGTCAGGGCGAATTCGCGGAACATGCGCCCGACGATGCCGGTCATGAACAGGAGGGGAATGAAGACGGCGATCAGCGACACCGTCAGCGAAATGATGGTGAAGCCGATCTCCTTGGCGCCCTTGAGCGCGGCATCAAAGGGATTCTCTCCTTCCTCGATGTGCCGCACGATGTTCTCGATCATCACGATGGCGTCGTCGACCACGAAGCCGGCACCGATAGTGAGCGCCATCAGCGAGAGATTGTCGAGGCTGAAGCCGCAGAACCACATGACGCCGAAGGAAGCGATCAGCGAGAGCGGCAGGGCGACGCCGGCGATGATGGTGGCACGCAGGGTTCTGAGAAAGATGAAGACGACGAGAATCACCAGGCCGACGCTGAGGGCCAGGGTCATCTCCACTTCGTCGATCGAGGCCTGGATGGTCTGCGTGCGATCGTTGACGACCTCGAGCGAGACATCGGCCGGCAGGCTGCGGCGCAGTTCCGGCAGCGCCGCCAGCACGCTCTTGACCGTGGCGATCACATTGGCGCCTGGCTGGCGCATGATGTCGATCACCACGGCCG
Organism: Labrys sp. E2SS-1L; assembly: GCF_057073705.1. Lineage (NCBI taxonomy): Bacteria > Pseudomonadati > Pseudomonadota > Alphaproteobacteria > Hyphomicrobiales > Xanthobacteraceae > Labrys > Labrys sp. E2SS-1L. The sequence goes on from NZ_CP172712.1 coordinate 3,694,882, forward strand.
GCTGGCCGTTGTAATAGGCACCCACGCGAGCGTTCTCCAGGCCCTCGACCACATTGGCGATGTCCTTGAGACGCACGGGAGCGCTGTTGCGGTAGGCGATCACCACATCGGCAAAGGCATCGGCCGCACTGATCTGGTCATTGGCCGCGATCGTATAGGATTGGGCCGCGCCATTGAGCGACCCCTTGGCGCCGGCTACTGTCGAGGTGGTGATGGCGAGCCTGATGTCCTCCAGGCCCAGCCCATAGGCCGCGGCCCGGGCGAGATTGACCTGCACCCGCAAGGCCGGGCGCACGCCCCCCTGCACGTCGACATGCCCGACGCCGCTGACCTCCGCGAAACGCTGGGCCAGCAGGGTATCTGCCATGTCGGACAGGTTCCGGATGGTCTGCGTCTTCGAGCGCAGCGCCAGGGTCAGGATCGGCGTGTCGGCCGGGTTCACCTTGGCGTAGCTCGGCGGATAGGGCAGCCCCGAGGGCAGGGTGGACGCCGAGGCATTGATGGCCGCCTGCACGTCCTGGGCCGCCCCATCGATGTCGCGGTCCAGATTGAATTGCAGCGTGATCTGGCTGATGCCGAAGGCCGACGACGACACCATGGTCGCGATCGACGGGATCTGGCCGAGATTGCGCTCCAAGGGGGCGGTCACCAGCTTGGCCATGGTTTCCGGTTCGGCTCCCGGCAACTGGGTGGTGATCTGGATGGTCGGGAAATCGACCTGGGGCAGGGGAGCGATCGGCAGCGCAAAGTAGCCGAGCAGGCCTCCCAGCAGCACGGCGATACCGAGCAGCGAGGTGGCGATCGGCCGAAGGATGAAGGGGGCGGAGACCCCGTTCATGGCGCCGGCGCAGCGCCGCCGCCCTGCTGGCGACGATGCCCTTTGCGTTGAGGCTGGCCTTCCCCTCCCTCCGTCTTGCTACCGGTTTCCGGCTGGGCAGCCGGCGCGCCCAGCCCTTCTTCATCTTCCTCGGCCGGTACTGCGCCCGATTTGGAAACCTCGACCTTGGCGCCGTCGCTCAACCTGGCGAAGCCGGTGGTGATGATCTTTTCGCCATTTTTCAGGCCGCTATCGACGACAACTTGCTGATCGCCCTGTTGGCTGACGGTGACCGGACGCATCTTGGCGGTGCCGTCATCGCCGAGCACATAGACGAAGGTGCCGTTGGGGCCACGCTGAATCGCTGCCGTCGGCGCAACCACGACACCCGCCAGCGTTCTCACCTTGAGCTTGGCATTCACGAAGGCGCCCGGCCACAGGCCCAGGGCCTCGTTGGGAAAGATCGCCTTGAGCTGAATCGTGCCGGTGCTGGCATCGACCTCGTTGTTGACGACTTCGAGCTTGCCGGTATCGATCAGCACCTTGTTGTCGCCGCGGAGGGCCTCGACCTGCAAAGGCTCCTTGCCGCCGGCCGGTGCGATCTCGGCCAGGGCCTGCTGCGGCACCGAGAACAGCACGGCGATGGGCTTGAGCTGGGTCAGCGTCACCAGTCCCGTGCTGCCCGACGCCTGGACGACATTGCCCACATCGACGCTGCGGATGCCCGCGCGGCCGTCGATCGGTGCGGTAATGGTGGTATAGGCCAGGGTCGCCTGCGCGCTGGCGATGGCCGCATCGTCCGATTTGAGCTGGGCCTCGTACTGCGCCACGGTGGAGCGCTGCGTATCGGCCGTCTGCCGGGTCACCGAATTGCTGGCGGCCAGACCGATATAGCGCTGGAGGTCGCGCTTGGCATTGTCGAGCAGGGCCTGGTCCTGAGCTCTTTTGGCAATCGCCTGGTCCAGTGCTGCCTTGTAGGTCGAATCGTCGATGCGAGCGATCACCTCGCCCTTCTTGACGTCCTGCCCCTCCCGAAACGGCATGTCGACGATCTGTCCGCTGACCTGGGGCGTGATGGTCACGGTATTGTACGCCTTCACGGTGCCGACACCGTAGAGGTAGACCGGCACATCGGCTGTCTTGGCCTCGGCGATCAGCACCGGCAGGGGCCCGCCATCGAAGCTGCCGCGTCGGCCGCGCCGTCCGCCGCCAGCCCTTGGTGCGGCGGGCTTGCCCTGGTCCGCGCTCTCGGCCGGCGGCAGATAGGCCTGCAGCCATGGTGGGGCCGAGGCGCGCCAGCGATCACGCGTCAGATAGGCCGCCCCGGCTCCGGCAGCCAGTAGAATGGCCAATGTCGCGAGGCTGCGCGAAAGTTTGGGCATTTCAACTCACTCGAATCGAGAACGGGCGCGAGCAGGATTTCGCATCACCACGACACGCCCTAATTTTGCGGCGTTTGCGCGGCGGACATGGTCCAGCCGCCGCCCAAGGCCTGATGCAGGCTGATCAGCGCCTGCAGACGCAGCAGCTTCACCTGCACCAGCGTGTCCTGGGCGTTGAAGAGAGTTTGCTCGGTCTGCAGCACCGTCACCAGATCGACGGTACCTTCGCGCAACTGCTGCTCCGAGATGGCATAGGCCTTGCGCGAACTCACCACCACGGCCTGCTGCAGCGCTTCCTGGCGGGCATATAGGCGCACGGCCGCCAAGGCATTCTCGACATCGACGAAGGCCTGCACCACCGTCTTGCGGTAGGCGGCAACCTGGGCGCTCTGCACGCCATTGGCGCGCTCGACATTGCCGCGCAGGGTTCCGCCATCGAAGATGGGTTGGGTCAGGCCTGCCGCGATCGAATAGAAACCCGATGCCGGATCGAACAGGCTCTTGAGCGCAGCGCTCTGGACGCCGCCTTGCCCGGTCAGCGAGATCGAGGGGAATTGGGCGGCTCTTGCCGACAACGCATCCTGATGGGACGCCATCAGGCTGGCTTCCGCCGCAGCGATGTCGGGCCGGCGCGTCAGCAATTGCGAGGGCAGCCCTGCCGCGACGACCGGCACGCGCAAACGGCCGAGACCGCCACCCTTGATGTCTACCAGGGCCGGGGGCTTGCCGACCAGCAAGGCGACAGCCGCCTTGTTCTGCGCCACCGACAATTCGAGCGGCGGGATGCTGGCGCGCTGCTGGTCGAGCAGGCTCTGCTGCTGGGCGACCTGCAGCGACGTCGCCGTTCCCGCTTTGAGCTGGTTGTTGATCAGCGTCATGATCCGGCTGGCACTGGCGACGTTCTCGCGCGCAATGCGCAGCCTGTCCTGGGCGCCGAGGATGGCAAAATAGGCATCCGCCACATTGGCGATCGCCGTCAATTCCACCGTGTCGCGATCGAAGCGGCTTGCAGCCTCGCTCGACCTGGCACTGGCCAGGGCCTGGCTGTTCTTGCCCCAGAAATCGATCTCGTAGCTGGCGCTCGCCGACAGGCCATAGGTGGCGCGCCCGCGTCCGACTCGCCCTGTCGACGAGGCTGCGCGGGCCCGCTGGGCCGAGACGTCGCCATCGATCTGGGGAAACAAGGGGGCCCTTGCAATGGTAATGCCGGCCTGGGCCTGCTCGATATTGGCGATGGCGGTTGCGATGTCGAGATTGCCCATCTGCGCCTGCGCGACCAGCGCCGTCAGTTCGGGAGAACCGAAACTGCGCCACCAATCCGTACGCAGCGGCTCGGTCGGCTTGGCTTTCGCAGCCTGGTCATAGGCGCTCGGCACGGCAATTGCGAGGTTGAGCGGGCGAACATCGGCGCAACCGGCCAGGATCGCCGCAAGCCCGGGCAACATACCGACTGCCGTTGCTGAAGTACGCATCTGACGAAGAGAAAACTTCACGATGGGGCCTTCGAAAAGGAGCGTTCCAGTGACCCTAGGGCAGGAATCACCAACATGCCAAGCACATAGCCAAGTCGACGGCATCGCGCGAGCGTTGCGGGAGCACCTGTTTGCTGGCAAGCGCCATGCCTCGATTCCTTTCCGTCATGCCGTGTGCCTCAAACTGGCCCGGTGACTATGGCAGGACCGTGTTTGCGGGGGTCGTTCTGCTCTGTAAAGTTGTGTGAAGTGAACTTTTTTGCCGGCAATCGAACAATGCTCGACTGCACTGGTTAACCGCCCTTTTCCTACTGATTTTGTTCAGAAAATATTGACCCCACCATGGCCGCCACGACGAGTGGGCCGGTGTCCTGGTGCCGCATGGGCCCATTCGGGGGCTTTCAATTTGTCGGATCTTGCGCTATCGGCTGTTTACGGTTTGGAAACCTTGCCGCAATTCAGACGCAATGTCAGGGCGTCTTTATGGCGGAAATCGGGGAAATCCACCACCGGACACGAAGTGCAGAACGGCTTCGTGCTTCGAAATGAAACAGCAGGATGCGCTCGTACTGCGCCCCGCCATGTCGTGTTCGACACGCCATGGCCGCACGCAGACCACGACGCCTCTTCGCTCCATAAGAAGGATTCTGAGATGGCGGAAAACCTCTCGGCTGTTCCAAATCGCGTCGAGTTGCGTATTTCCGACACTTCATCTCCTTCCCGGGTATCCGGAGCGGTCGTCAAGGCGACCGTCGCTCTCATGGGCTGTGCCGCATTGGCCAGTTGTGCTGCACCCAACCAGGCCTATGCCCCCAAGCCTGCCACCACGCAGGTCGCGGCCGCCACCAGCACCGCCGTCGTGCCTCCGCCGTCAGGCACGCGCGTGGCCATGCCGCCCGTCCGCAGCAAGAACGGCACGGACAAGCCCTATGCCATCGGCGGCAAGCGCTATGTGCCGGCAAGCCATGATTCCAAATACACCGCCGTCGGCCTGGCGTCCTGGTACGGCCCGGGCTTCAACGGTCGCAAGACGGCTGTTGGCGAACGCTTCGACATGACGGGGCTTTCAGCCGCGCACAAGACCATGCCGCTGCCGAGCTATGCCCGCGTCACCAATCTGACCAACGGCACCTCGATCGTCGTTCGCGTGAACGATCGCGGCCCCTATGTACATGGCCGCCTGATCGACCTGTCGAGCCGGGCCGCTGACCTGCTGCAATTCAAGGGCTCCGGTGTCGGGCGGGTAAAGGTCGAGTATGTCGGTCGCGCTCCAGAATCCGGCTCCGACAACAAGATGCTGTTGGCGACCTTGCGGACCGACGGTACGCCGGCTCCCTTGCCGGCCGGCCTCCCGAACACCATGGTCGCCGATGCGGCTCCGCCGACGCGTCCGACCGCGACACCGATCCTGCCTGTCAAGGCCGTGACGCAGGTCGCTTCGGCAACCGAAGCCAAGCCCTCCAGGCTTGCAGCCCCCGAGATCAAGCCGGTGATGGTGCCGCCGGTCATTGCCCAGGCCGATCCGATGGATCCGCCCGTCGCCACGACCGAAGTGGCCGGCCTGACCAATATGGCGTTCACGCCGCTGCCGCCCTCGCGCCCGCGCAGTTCGGATGGTGTCCTGGGCAAGGTGCCGACCGGCTCGGTCGGCCAGGTCAATCTGGCGAAGGCCAAGGCGCCCGACGCTTCGATGGAACCGTCTATGGCCGTACAGCCAACGGCTCAGGCCTTTGCTGCGACACCGGCTCACGGGCCTGCGGTTCTGGTGCCGACTCCGCCCGTCACCGCTTCGATGGCTGGACAATAGGCCGGATCGCCAATCAACCAAAGAATCAAAAAGCTCGCACATCCCTTTGTGCGAGCTTTATTTTTGCGCGGATGAGGTTGTTTCCGCTCGCGTTTAACCGCCCGTTGCCAAAGGCAGATCCGGCCGGGCACCCCATTCGGCCCAGGATCCGTCATAGATACCTTCGACAGGCTTGCCGACCGTATCGAAGGCCAGAGCCAGAATGGCAGCCGACACGCCTGAGCCGCAACTCGTCACCAGCGGTTTTTGGGTATCGATGCCAGCCGCCGCCATCGCCTCCTTGATTGTCTCTGGAGAGGCCAGGCGGCCGTTTTCGACAAGAGCGGCATAGGGAAGGTTGCGGGCGCCCGGCATGTGACCCGGGCGCACGCCCGGCCGCGGTTCAGCTGCCTCGCCGCGGAAGCGCTCTGCCGGCCGGGCATCGACGATTTCCGCGCTGCCTTCCGCCAAGGCGGCCTGGACCTCGCCGACGCTCTTGACCTGGCTGCCGTCGAAACGCGCAGTGAAGCGAACCGGCACCGGATGCGGCTCACCGCTCTCGACCGGACGGTTCTCGGCCTGCCAAAGCGGAAAGCCGCCGTCGAGGATGGAAACCCTGGAGGCGCCGAAGATCCGGAAGGTCCACCACACTCGCGGCGCCGAGAACAGACCGGCACCATCATAAATGACGATATGCTTGCTCTCGGCGATGCCGAGCGCACCGACGGCTGCAGAGAAAACCTCGGGACTGGGCAGCATATGGGGCAGACCGCTGCTCGCATCGACCACCTTGTCGATATCGAAGAACACGGCACCGGGAATATGAGCGGCCAGAAATTCGGCCTGACCGTTGCGATTGGCGGCCGGCAGGTGCCAAGAGGCGTCGACCACAGCCAAGTTCTCGTCGCCGAGATGTGCGGCCAGCCAGGCTGTAGATACCAGGTGGGGAGAGGAGGTCATGGTGTATCCCTATGCCTTCTTGCGGGTTTTCTTGCCGGTGAGCCGGTCGAGAGCCAACCTGGCTTTCTCATGTCCCTGGGCAGCTGCCTTGCGATACCAGGCTATGGCGTCCTTCTTGCTGGCACGGATCCCGCGTCCGTCCTCATAGAAAACACCGAGATTGAACTGGGCGACCGGCTCGTCCTGCTCCGCCGCCAGCTTGAACCACTTCAACGCTTCGACTTCGTCCTTTGGTGCACCGGTACCATCGGCAAGTTGCACGGCAAGATTGGTCTGGGAAGGACTGTAACCATCCTCGGCTGCTTGCCGATACAGTGAAACTGCCTTGGCTGGATCCTTCGGCACGCCTTTGCCTTCGGCATAGAACAACGCCAGATTGTGCCGGGCTGCGTTATATCCCTTGTCCGCGGCCTTGGCATACCATTTGGCCGCCTCGGCCGGCTCGGGGGACAGGCCCAGCCCCTCGTCATAGGCATAGCCGAGATCCATCTGCGCCGAGCCCAGGCCCTGTTGCGCTGCCTTGGTGTACCAGACCACGGCAAGAGCCGCGCTCTTCTCGACTCCATCCCCCTTGGCATGACGTTGGGCGAGCTCATATTGAGCATTGGCGCTGCCGGCGGCAGCTGCCTTGCGATAGTAGTCTACGGCAGTGGCAGGATCGGCTGCGACGCCATTCGCCTGTTCGTACATGACCCCTAGATTATAGGCGGCTTCACCGTCGCCATGCTCGAAGGCTTGGCGATAAAGAGCCAGGGCCTGCTCGACGCTCTGTTCGACGCCGTCGCCTCTGAGATAGAGGCCGGCAAGATTGTTCTGGCAACCGCTTTCGCCCGCATCCGCCCCCTTCTTGTACCACGCCACAGCCGCTGCGAAATCCGCTTCCACGCCACGGCCTTCCTCGGAAAGGATGCCCAGGTTGAGGAAAGCCCGTTTCTCGCCGAGGTCGACGGCCTGAAGGTAGGATTGGCGCGCCTTCTCATACTGCCCGGCCGCGTCCAGGGACCGCCCGAGCATATAGGCAAACCGCCCTTCCTTCGGCTGTTCGGCCAGAGCCTGCTCACAAGCCGGGATCGCCTTGGCATGATCGATATCCGCCATGGCGAACCCCGGGGCGAGGGAAAGCGGGTCGCTTCCGTTGCGCGAAGCCAGGCGGTCGCAATCGGTCACCGGCACACCGGTGCCGGGGCGGGACCGATCGGCGATCTCACGCTGTGTACAAGCCAGGTGCCTGGCGTAGGAGCCAGCTCCCGTTTCGACCTTGGTCCGGCCTTCCGCATAGCAGGCGCCCTGGATGTCCTCCGGTACCTTGGCCCAGATGTCGTTCAATTCGACATAGGCCGTCGATTCCCGGTTGAAACAGGCGACCATTTCCGGGCTGTCCAGCATCACCTTCGGCGGCCGGCCGACCGTGTCCAGGCAATAATCGTCCGACCGATAAATCGGAAACATCTCCGCCGAGGCCTGCCCGGCGAGCACCGTCACCAGCGTCGCTGCCAGCGCGGCCCCGCCTATTCTTCCTGCCATCACGCCCCCAAAAGCCAAGCCGTCTACCGCGCTAGCCAAATCGCCAGGCGGTTATCCCGGTACAGCCGCCTTATCCAGGAACCAGTGGATCGGACCGGCAGCCTCCACATGGGCCGATGGCAGATCGGCACCGGCAAAGACCTTTGAGAGCGTCTCGCGCTTGTCGGCCCCGGCCGCGAGAAAGGCGACGGCCCGGCTCGAGGCGATGGCCGGGAAGGTCAGGGTTACCCGCGGCACGAAGGGGTCCAGGCCGGGATCGGAATGAACGACCCAGCGATCTCGCACCGCCAGAGCCGGCTTGCCTGGAAAGAGGGAGGCCGTATGCCCGTCCGACCCGACACCGAGCAGCATGATATCGAAGAGTGGCCGATCCGGATCGAGCGTCTGGGCGCCATAGTAAGCCTTGAGCGCCTGCTCATAGGCTTGCGCCGCAGCCTCGGGCGAGGTCGGCGCGGCCGCAATCTGGTGAATGTTCTGCACGGGCACCGGGACATGGTCGAGCAGAGCAGCCTTGGCCATCAGCGTGTTGCGCCTGGCATCGTCGCCAGGAACGATGCGTTCGTCGCCCCAGAACCAATGAATGCGCTCGAAGGGCAGGGCGGAACGCCAGGGATCGCGAGCCAGGCGCTCATAGAGGCGCTTGGGCGTCGAACCACCGGACAGAGCCACGGCAATGGGCCCCGGCCGTCCCTTGAGTTCGGCGACGAACCAGTCGGCCGCACGGTCGGCCAAGGCGTCGGCGTTCTCGGAGACATCGATGATGCGTTCGCTGCTCATGCGATTGGCCGCCAGCTGCGCCCGTCGCGGGCAAGCATGACCTCGGCTGCCGCCGGGCCTTCGGAACCGGCAGCATAGGTGGCAAGCCCCCGATCGCCGGCATTGGCCCAGGCATCGAGGAAGGGCTGCACCGCGGCCCAGCCGGCCTCGACCCCGTCGGCGCGCTGGAACAGCATGGCATCGCCGATCATGCAGTCATAGATCAGCGTTTCGTAACCCGTGCTCGCGGCCGCTTCGAAATAATCCTTGTACTTGAAGTCCATGCCGACACCGGCCAGGTCGATCTTGGGACCCGGCACCTTGGCGTTGAAATGCAGCGTGATGCCTTCTTCCGGCTGGATGTCGAGCACCAGCGTGTTGGGACCCATGCCGGACAGGGCGGTGTCGCGGAACATGGCGATCGGCGCGTCCTTGAAGCGGATCGCCACTTCCGTCTTGCGCTTGGCGAGGGCCTTGCCGGTGCGCAGATAGAAGGGCACGCCTGCCCAGCGCCAATTGTCGATGGCGAATTTGATCGCGGTAAAGGTTGGCGTGACGCTCTTGGGATTGACGTCCTGCGAGGCACGATAGGCCGTGATCGGCGTGTCCTTGATGATGCCGGGACCATATTGGGCCCGCACCGAGTTCAGGATCGCCTGTTCGGGCGTATATTGGGTGATTGCCGCTAGGGCCTCCGCCTTCTCCGAACGCACCGAATTGGCCGAGTAGCGGGCCGGCGGCTCCATGGCGACCAGCGACAGCAGCTGGCACAGATGGTTGGGCACCATGTCGCGCAGGGCGCCGGTGGCATCGTAGAAGGCGCCGCGACGCTCGACCGTGACGGTCTCGGCCACACTGATCTGGACGTGGTCGATATGATCGCGGTTCCAGATCGGCTCGAACAGGCCGTTGGCAAAGCGCAGGATCATGATGTTCTGGACCGTCTCCTTGCCCAGATAGTGATCCATCCGATAGATCTGGTCTTCGCTCAGCACGCTCAAGAGCTGCCGGTTGAGGGCCTGGGCCGAGGCAAGGTCGGTGCCGAACGGCTTTTCGACGATGACGCGTCGCCAGGGGCCGCCTTCCACTTCCTGGCTGAGGCCGACCTCCTGGAGGAGCCGGGTGATCGGAGCGAAGCCCGAGGGCGGCGTCGCCAGGTAGAAGAGGCGGTTGCCGCCGGTGTTGCGTGCGCTCTCGACCTTTTCCAGATGCCGGGCGAGATCCCGGAAACTATCGGGGTTCTCGACTTCGGCAACCACGCTGGTGACACAGGCGAACAATTTGTCGGCGACGGCCTGGTCGACCGGACGGGTAGCAAACTGCTTGAGGCCGTCCACCAGGGACTGGCGGAAGACATCGTCCGCCATGGGGCGGCGCACCACGCCGACGATGGCGAAGTTTTCCGGCAGCAGGCCGGTGGCCGCAAGATTATAGAGGGCGGGGACGAGCAGGCGCTTGGTCAGGTCGCCATTGGCGCCGAAGACGACGAAGCAGCAAGGGCCGGCGGCGCCGCCCTTGTTGATGTGGTGGGCATTCATAACTCAAGCCTTGGGCGTGGAATTCTTCGGTTCGACGTGGCCGCCAAACCCCTTACGCATGGCGGAGAGGATCTTCTCCGCATAGGTGTGCTCCTGGCGGGAGCGGAAGCGGGTGTAGAGAGCGGCGGTGAGGACTTCGGCCGGTACGGCCTGGTCGATGGCCGCCTCGATCGTCCAGCGTCCTTCCCCGGAATCCTCCACGAAGCCGGAATATTCGCTCAGTTCCTCGTCGGCGGCGAGAGCGCTCGCCGTCAGGTCCAGCAGCCAGGACGTGACGACACTGCCGCGACGCCAGACTTCGGCGATATCGGCCATGTTGAAATCGAATTTCTCGCCTTCGGCCCGGCCTTCATTGGCAGCCGAGCGCAGGATGTCGAAACCTTCCGCATAGGCCTGCATCAGGCCGTATTCGATGCCGTTGTGGATCATCTTGACGAAATGTCCGGCGCCGCACGGGCCGGCATGGATATAGCCTTGCTCGGCGCGCGGATCGTGCTTGTCACGCCCCGGCGTGCGCGGAACATTGCCGATGCCCGGCGCCAGCGTGGCGAAGATCGGATCGAGGCGGGTGACCGTTTCGGTCTTGCCGCCGATCATCATGCAATAACCGCGCTCCAGGCCCCAGACACCGCCGGAGGTGCCGACATCGATATAATCGAGCCCCTTGGCGGCCAGTTCCTTGCCGCGGCGGACATCGTCCTTCCAATTGGTGTTGCCGCCATCGATGATCACATCGCCCGGAGACATGAGGCGCGAAAGCTGGTCGATGGTGCCCTGGGTGACGGCTCCCGCCGGCAGCATGACCCAGACGGCACGCGGCGGCGTCAGCTTCGAGACGAGATCGGCAAGATCGCTTGCACCAACCGAGCCTTCGGCCACCAGAGCCTGAACCGCCGGAGGAGCGCGGTCATAGACGACGGTGGTGTGGCCGTTCTTCATCAGGCGGCGAGCAATGTTGCCGCCCATGCGGCCCAGGCCGATGATTCCCAATTGCATTGGCTGATCTCCTTTTGCCGCCCCCGGCAGCTTATCGTCCGTTACGTGCTTAGCACCGTTTTCAGCTCTCGCAAGCGCATGTATTCATCACTTCATGAGCATGACGAGGGGATGACGCGCCATTTTTGCATGGCACGCCGCAATGGCAGCTTGACCCATCCGCTCATGACGCTTAGAGACACCGCAATTGCAGGGCAAGGTCCTGCCTGGTGAGAGCTCGTAGCTCAGTCGGTAGAGCACGTGACTTTTAATCATGGGGTCGTGGGTTCGAATCCCACCGAGCTCACCACTGATTTTCCTGACACTATCGAAGAAATGATGGGGCGTCCCGATACCGGGACCCAGTCCATACTATCTGCAAGCCCATCTGCAGAAAGAATGCTAGATTTTGCAGCGGGATCAGAGCAGGCAGGGACATCATGGCCAGCGAGAAGGCCGCGCTGGAGCAGGCACGTCGCGATTTTGCCAGGTCGATGCTGAAGGAAAGCGGATCGGGTGATCCGCGCATCGAGAGGGCATTCGAACTCGTGCCGCGCGAAGCCTTCTTGCCGCCCGGCCCCTGGCTGACCACTCATCATGGCGGTTATGTCGAAACGCCGAATGCCGACCCGATCCACCTCTACAGGAACCGTCTGATTGCCATAAAGGCGGACAAGCAGATCAACACGGGCGAACCCGCCCTGCATGCGGCATGGCTTGGGGCGGTGGCTCCCAGGGCAGGGGAGAGGGTCAGCCATATCGGGGCCGGCCTGGGATATTATACTGCGATGTTATCCGTGCTGACATTGCCCGGCGGGCACGTAACGGCATTCGAGATCGAAGAGGATCTCGCCGAGCAGGCCCGGCACAACCTCAAGCCGTTCGATGGCGTCAACGTGATTCGAGCCGATGCAACGCGCACCGCCTTGCCGCCCTCGGATCTCATCTATGTCAATGCAGGCGTGGTTGCCCCGCCGCTGGCCTGGCTTGCCGCGCTGCAGCCTGGGGGGCGCCTGATCTTTCCCTGGCGGCCGCGTGAGGAAATCGGCCTCGCCCTGCGGGTGGAGGCCACGGCCGCTGGTTTCGCCGTCAAGGCACTGATGCCATCCTGGTTCATTCCGTGCACGGGCGCGTCGCGGGAGATCCGCACGATTCGCCAGCCGCGCTCCTCGCGTGAAGCCTCGGCCGTCCGCTCGCTTTGGCCCCTTGCGCAGAAGGCGCCGGATGAGAGCGCGATCGCCATCTATCCCGATCTTTGGTTCTCCTCGGCCGCATTGAACGCCTGATCGCCTGGACCAACAATAGCGTCCAAAAAGGCGCTTGACCTTACAATGATGGGAAGCCCTACAAGGTCTTCATCGATTGGAGACCTCGCATGATCACGTTGAAAGTACCGGAAATGAGCTGCGGCCACTGCGTCAAGACGATCACGGGGGCGTTGCAGGCGATCGACCCCGGCGCAAAGGTCGAAATCGACCTCGGCACGCAAACCGTCAAGGTGGCAAGTGCCGCCGACGAGGCGAAATTGCGCGCTGCAATCGCCGAGGCCGGTTACGAGAGCGAGAAGTTGCCGGCCTGATTGCCCGGCCGACGGAGAAGGGGCCGGCCATCGCCGGCCGGCCCCTTGGCTCGTCTGGGCACATTGCCATGCAACGGCGCCGCGATCCGTTTCGGCCTAGCCGTGCGCGCCGAACTCGAGGGCAATGGCGGCGCCGATGGCGAGAATCGTCCGATAGGTTCTTTCGATCGGATCGATGAGATTGCGCGTCAATGCCGCATAGTTTGACGGTGCATCGCCCGGATAGGTGAAAGGCTCGGCGAGACTGTAGCCTTCCATGGTCAGTCCATTCACCGGATAGGCATCGCGCAGCAGCGCGACGGCTTCGGGAATGCGCAGGCTGAAGATCAACTCCATGATGTCCTCGCGCGAGACATCGTTGCGCGTGGAGAATTTCGGCACCCGGGCGGCCATCAGCAATATGTGCTGCAGCAAGGCAAGTCGAACCGCCTGCAGCATGTCGAGCCTTTCGCGGTTTTCGGAGATCGACTTGCCCAGATCCTGCCCGGCAAGGTCGAGCAGGCGATGCAGCGAGATGGCATCGAGCCTGAGCCTTACCGCCAATTCGTTGATCGAGACGGCCCGGTCGTCATCCTCCAGCAATTGGGTGATGAACAAGCAGGGCTCCGCCAGATGCGGTTCAGCGCCGGCATAGGGACGCGTCGACCAGAAGGAACGATCGAACAGAGTCGAGAAGGCGGCCAGCGCCTTGATGCTGGAGCGCCGTTTCATGTGCACGACGTGCGAGGTCAGGCGACGCAGCCGGTCCGATTTGGCGAAGGTGTCGATGAAGCGATCCTCGTCGCCCCGCAGCGCCGTACCGAAACCGGCGATCACCGTGGCGGGATGGCCGAGCTGCTGCAGAATGGCATTGTGCGGAATGGCGCGGATACGCCGGACCTGATGCACCTCGCCGCCGGACACGTCGAACTGCCGGCGCGACTTGCGCGAGCCGGTTTCGTTCAGGAGGCCCTGGGCAAAAGAACCGAGCGCCCGGTGATAAGCATGATCATCGAGCAGTTTGCTATGAAAAGAGGCAAGCCTGCGGAAGAAGTCGAAGGAGAAGGTGGTGTTGGAATAGAAGGGATCGTCGCTGGCCGGCATTTCCCGCCAAGCCACTTCGGCTTCCAGCATGCGTGTCAGCGAGGCGAGGGCGAGTTCGGGCGTCTCGAAATAGATGAAGCCATCGCCCCCCTGAAAGCTGACCTCATGCTTGAGGGCAATGCCCCGGCTTTCGAATTCACGGCGGGCCCAGGGGCTCATCACATAGAAGGCTCGGTCCTCGAAATTGCCCTGGTGAGCGCCGCGCCCCGCCGATTCACCATGGGTGTCGAAGATCAGGACTTCGACATCCGTCAGCCGATGCCGCTCGCAGGCCCTGGCCAATTGGCCGTGCAGACGCTCGATTGCCAGCGCCGCGGTAATCTGGCCCATGAATCGGCCCGAATCGGAAAACCCGGTCTGGATCGCCAGCCGGCCACGCCGGCGCACCGCCTGGCGGTATTCCTCGATACCGAACAGCACATCGAAGAACCGCGAGGCGCCTTCCAGCGCCGTCGGCGTCTCGAACAGGGGCGAAACATCGAGCTTGTCCTCGACACCGAACAGGCGGGCAAAATAGACCGCGGCCATCACGGTCGCCGGCGCCTCGCATTCGGCAATGAGCAGACGGATGCTCGAATCCCGGTCGACATGTTTGAGGATCTGCGCCGCCAGCACGAATTGGCGTAGCGCCGTCTTCTGCTCGATGTCGAGCGAACCGAAATTGACGGAGACCGGCTGGGCCTCGCGAATGAATGTCGCCAGCCGTTCCAGCATCGAGCGGGAGGTGATGTTTTCCTCCGAATCGATATCGAGATGCTGGCGCATTGCATTGTGCAATTGCGTGGCATTGATGCGCATATGCACTTCGCCGACCCCGAAGCCGAGGGTCAGCATTTCGCTGCGCAGGGCAACGAGGTCGAGCGCGATCTCGGGCGGCGCATCAGCGATCGCGATGTCGATCAGGGCAATATAGGGCCGCACGCTGGTGGCCGCATCCGGATGGCGGGCCGTGAGAAGATCGGCCGCCTGCCGAAGCGCGGGACGATCGAGCGGCGACTGGCTGAAGGCCGCCAGAATGCCGCCATTCCAGGCACGCGTGCGCTCGATGCGAGCGCTCAGCTCTTCGAGACGCTGGGCGGTCTGGGAGTCTGGCCCGACCTGGGCGGCGATGCGCAGAACCTCGCCGAGATAGCGATCGATCTGGTGCTGCTTTTCAGCGAGGCGGAAACGGAAGGAATCGATCCAACGAATATCGGTGCGGCCATCGAGATCATAGCCGATCCACGTACCCAAGCCGGCATAGCCGACTGTAACGGCCCGCCATTCCGCCGATCGCCGTTCACGCAGGACTTCGGCGACGATACGAGCGAATTCACCGATTGCCGTCTTGGCGGCATCGAGGGCGACCATGGCGGCCGCATGCTCGACCTGCAGGGTAATGGGATTGTCCGGTGCCATCAACGCATCCGGCAGCGTGGCCTCGCTACCGCAGGCCATCCGTGCCAGGCATGCCCGATTGGCGCTGGAAAGCAGGAAGGTCGGATGTCCGGTGAAGACGATGCCAAGCTGGGTGCGCGCCAGCGGGGAAGCGCTCGAAACGCCGCGGCGACCGGTTGCGAGCAAATGTTCGGCCACACGGCGCAGGCTCTTGCGGTTGCTTGCCATGTCGAGCGGGCCGACATAGTCCCGCAGGGCCTCCGCGCGCGCCGCGAAGGTCTCCTGGCTGAGCCGCAGGGCAAGGGCCTCGAAATCCTCCCGCGTCAGGCGCCCGGCTTCAAGCTCGCGCGACAATTCGAAGGCCAGTTGGGCCACTGGATTGTAGCGCGGCTCGTCAACCAGCTTGGCGCGGGCGCTATCGAGCTTGTCGCGGCAGAAACGTTCGAGCTCGACGATACGGTCGTCAGGTCCAGGATCCGGCAAAGGTGCATCCATCTGGGTTCTCGGTCGACAGGTTCTTTTCAGGCGGTCCCATAAACCACCTCGGCATCGGAAACGAGCAAAAATCGTGCCGGAGACACAGCCAAAACGAAAGAATCGATCAACGCGGCCGGCCAGTTCGTTTCGATTGCGCTGAGTCTCCTTCATGCAGGACAGGGCTCAAGCGCGCGCGGGCTGGCAGTTCCCGCTTGGGTGTGCCCTATGGCGAGCGGCATTCGGCACCGATCCACACGCGCTAGCCGATACCACTCGTGCCGGCTGAAATCGCCGAGGAACGGAAATTCCACTCGGGTAAAATATGGGTGTCGGCTGACGACCGTCCCTAGCCCTTGGCTTTGACGAAACGCGAAAAGGCGTCGAGGGTGGCCTTGCTGACGTGGTGTTCGATACCCTCGGCATCCCGCCGGGCGGTATCGGCGTCGATTCCTAGGGCCAGCAGAAAAGCCTCGACGATATGATGGCGCTCACGGCTGGCCTCGGCGAGCGCCTGGCCCGCTTCGGTGAGGAAGACGCCGCGATAGGGGCGCTGGGCCACGAACCCCTCGTCCGCCAATCGTTTCAGCATTTTGGCAACGGTCGGCTGGGCCACGCCGAGACGGGCAGCGATATCGACCTGCCTGGCTTCGCCGCCGTCGCTGATCAGGTCGGCGATCAACTCGACATAGTCCTCGATCAGTTCGAGGCGGCGGGCTTCGCGCGCCTGGCGGAAACTCTCGACGTGGACGACGGCGTCGACCAGGCCCGGTTCGGGGGGTGAAAGCGCAGCGGAACGTTTCATGCCGGCTCTCCTAAGCTGATTCCGGTGTGCATCCCAAGGCGGCGAGCAATCGCTGGCAGCCGGGTTTGCGGCATTGCAATTGCGGGTATGCCCGATCCGCGTAGCCTTATCAATGGCGGCGATGAAATACAGCCTTGGCGTTTATCCATTGACCAATCTTTAGAGTATAGCATATGCTATATTCATCGACATGGAATGATGCGGATCGTCGTGGTGGAGAAGGGTATGAGTGCGGATGGTGCGGGAGCGGCCTCGGCCGAGCAGGGGGGCTGGCGTGCGGCTCCCGAAGAGGAACGGCGGCCAAGTCTGGGGACGATGAATGCCAGCATTCCCGTGCCGAAGACGGGTTTGTGGGTGCGCCGATTCCTGGCCTTTCTCGGCCCGGGTTACATGGTGTCCGTCGGCTATATGGATCCCGGCAATTGGGCGACCGACATCGCCGGAGGCTCGAAATTCGGCTACACGCTGTTGAGCGTGATCCTGCTGTCGAACCTGATGGCCATCGTGCTGCAGGCCTTGGCGGCGCGGCTCGGCATCGTAACGGGGCGCGACCTCGCCCAGGCCTGCCGCGACCATTATTCCCGCCCGGTGAACCTCATGCTCTGGTTCGCCTGCGAATTGGCGATCATCGCCTGCGACCTCGCCGAGGTCATCGGCACGGCCATCGCCCTCAATCTCCTGTTCGGCATTCCCCTGGTCTACGGCGCCATCATCACGGCGGTCGACGTCTTCCTGGTGCTGATGCTGATGCAGCGCGGCTTCAGGACGCTGGAAGCCTTCGTGATCGCGCTTTTGATCGTGATCTTCGGCTGCTTCATCATCCAGATCGTTCTGGCTGCGCCCGCAATCCACGATATCGTCGGCGGGTTCCTGCCGCAGGCCAAGATCGTCACCAATCCCGAGGCTCTCTACATCGCCATCGGCATCATCGGCGCCACCGTGATGCCGCATAACCTCTATCTGCATTCCTCGATCGTGCAGACCCGCGCCTATGAGCGCACGGAGGAGGGCAAGCGCTCGGCCATCCGCTGGGCCGTGACCGACAGCACCATAGCGCTGATGCTGGCCCTGTTCGTGAACGCGGCCATCCTGATCACGGCAGCAACCGTGTTCCATCAGAATGGCCGAACCGATGTCGAGGAGATCGAGCAGGCCTATCAATTGCTGTCGCCGATGCTCGGTGTGGGCATCGCCTCCACGCTGCTGGCGGTTGCCCTGCTGGCCTCGGGCGTCAACTCGACGGTAACGGCCACGCTCGCCGGCCAGATCGTGATGGAGGGCTTCCTCCACCTGCGCATCCCGGACTGGGCCCGCCGCCTGATCACGCGCGGTATCGCCATCGTGCCGGTGGTCGCCGTCACCGCCCTCTACGGCGATCAGGGCACCAACAAGCTGCTGGTGCTCAGCCAGGTGATCCTGTCGATGCAACTGCCCTTCGCGATCATCCCGCTGGTCCGCTTCGTCTCGGACAAGCGCAAGATGGGAGCCTTCGTCACGCCGGCCTGGCTGACGATCCTGTCCTGGATGATCGCCGGCGTCATCCTGGTTCTGGATATCAAGCTGCTGGTGGACACCTTCACGGGGGCCTGAACCCAGCGAAAGGCATGATGAGTGCCGCAGCCGTTGTGACAGCGTCGGGTCCGATCTCGAAATCGGGTCCGGCGCTCTAGTCATACCAGGGCGCGTAAGGGCCGACCCGTCATTGCGAGCGAAGCAATAACGGAGTTGGGTGAGCCAAACTTTATGCAGGCTTGTCCTATATGCGCCAAAGCGGATTATGCTGTTGGCAGCGTCAGGTCAGTTCGCATGCACAAGGGCCAGGCGGGCCAGGCGCTCGGCCGTATCCTGGGAGCCCGCCTTGGCAGCAGCTTCGTAGAAAGCCTTTGCCTGTGCCGCATTCGCCTGGGAGGCGTCCTTGACGATGGCAGGATCATAGGTCTCGGCCAAAGCGAACAAGGCGCGAGGATCGGTGCCGCTTCGATAAGATTCGAGAGCCTCCCTCGCGCCGACCACGTCACCGCCGGCCAACAATTCACGCGACGACTGCACGGCCTGGTCGATCTCGTCCAGGGTAATGGCAATGGTGCTGACATTGCGCGTCGCGCTCTGCGGAGCAGGCACCGAAGCCGGTGCGGGAGACGTGACGTTCGGGGCCGGCGCGGCAGCCGGGGGCGGTGCGGCGGCAACCTTCGTCTCCGGTGGAGCCGAGGCAGGCGGCGCGACCATACTGCCCAAAGATTGCAGCTTCTCCGGATTGGCCCAGAAATAGGCTCCGACTGCGGCGATGCCGGCCGCGAGCAATACGGAGGCGATCAGGGCCGGTGGAATTTTGATCTTTGCCCAATTGCGCCTGGAAACATGCGTATCATTGGCATTGGCCGCCGGATTGACACCGAAGCGCGTGGTTTTCCGCGCCGGTGCCGGCTGAGGCACGACCGGTTTTTCTTCCTTGACCGCAGGAGCAACGGGCGTCGCTCCTGCATCAGCATATGCTGCCAATGAACTGCCGCCATTTCTCAGGTCCAGATCCTGCGGCGGTTCGGCCGTCGCGCTTACCGTCGACATGCGCGGCCGTTCGCGCGAAGGCGGGCCACGGAATTCGAAGGCTTGCTCGGCCTCGGGGCCTGGCTGCTCGGGAGCGGGAGCAGGCGTATCCAGCGACGCCGCACGCGGCATCTTCGGCGGTTCGACCTGCGCCTTCTTCTCCGTCTCTGGCGCGATCTCGATGAAGAGTGCTTCGCCGAAATCGAAGCCGTTGTCGTCCGCACTGTCCTCGACTGCCGGCGCGGAATCTGCCCGCACGGCAGCAGGTGGAGACGGAGGCTCGGGTGTCGGTACGGGCTTCGCTTCGGCTTCCGGGACTGGCGCCTCGGTGGGGCGGGTCCCAAGTTCCTTCGGCGGCGACGCCAGCGCCACCAGATGATCGAGGGAGGGGGAAGAGGGCTTGACCTCAACCGGCCCCGATTCGTTCAACTTTGCTTGGGTCGACTCGGCTTGCGCCGGCTTGGCTTCCTTGGCTTCGGCCGTCTCGACGACCGCCCTTGTCTCGGCAGCGCCGGCCTCATTGGCCGGCTTGGGCACGATCAGGCGCGGATCACGAGCGGACGGGGAAACAGCACGCTGCGCCGTGGCCGCGGCCTGCTTTTCCTTCAAAGCCTCCGCAGCCAAGCGCGCATTTTCCATATGGCGCTGAAATGCTTCGCGAACAGCCGCCGCGAGAGCCTCGTCTTTCTTCAGGGGTTCAGCCATATCGTTCCCACCCAAACGCTACACGGGCACCCACTGTGACGTGAAAAAAGGCCATCCAGCCGCGAGAGCGGAAAAGATAGCGTCCGGAGGAGTGCCTGCGCAAACAAATTCTTTAACCATTTGTTAACGAAGATGCAGCCTGGGTCGACGCACTGCCCTGAAAAGTTCACGAATATGGTTAAGGCGCTCCACTAGAGCCGAGCAAAGCCCGTTTGGGGATGCTACGATGTTGCAGTGCGACAACAAGATACGGTAGGGGCAGGGAATATTCGGGCTTGATGCTTTACGCCGCGACGCTTTTCGGGGATTGCTGTGTCGCCTTCCGGCTAGGCGGCGTCGGGCCAAGGCTTTTTCACGTGACCGCCTGCGTTCTTGCGTGTTTCCTGGAGCCGAACGCGTTCATGCGTGAGCGCGTTTTGCTCTAACTCTTTGGTTCGATGCGTCTTTGCGATTCCAGGCGATGCCGCCAAATCGCAAAACGCTCTAGGAAGGATTCGTCACATCCTTCCGACCCGTGATTGGGGCATCGCAGCCGGGCTGTAACACCAGCATCGGCGCCTGACGCCCAGGAGGAATTCGTGTCCGTTCAAAATCAGTCCCAGCGAGTCACCGCGCCGCAGATCCGCCTGCGCAAGGGAGGAGAGCCGATCGTGGTTCTCACCTCCTATCACACCCACACCACGCGCATCATCGATCCCTTCGTCGACTGCATCCTGGTCGGCGACAGCCTGGGTATGGTCATGCACGGCATGGAAACCACGCTGCCGGTGACGCTGGAGATGATGATCCTGCAGGGCAGGGCAGTGATGCGCGGCTCCTCACATGCCCTCGTCGTCGTCGACATGCCGTTCGGTTCCTATGAGGAATCGCCGCAGCAGGCCTTCCGCAACGCGGCACGGATCCTGAAGGAAACCCGCTGCGGGGCGGTCAAGCTCGAAGGCGGCGAACGCATGGCCGAGACCATCCGCTTCCTCACCGAACGCGGTGTGCCGGTGATGGCCCATGTCGGGCTCACACCACAATCGATCATGGCGCTCGGTTCCTTCCGGGCCCAGGGACGTGAAGAAGTCGATTGGGCCCCGATCGAGCGCGATGCCCAGCTGGTTGCCGAAGCCGGTGCCTTTGCCGTGGTGCTCGAAGCGATCGCCGAGCCGCTCGCCGCCAAGATTTCCGCCAATATCCCGATCCCGACCATCGGCATCGGCGCCTCGCCGACCTGTGACGGACAGGTGCTGGTGCTGGAGGACATGCTGGGGCTGTCCGACCGGGTACCGAAATTCGTCAAGCGCTTCGGTTCGCTCGGCGACCAGATCCGCGAAGCCGTGCAGGGCTATGCCGAGGCGGTGCGCGACCGCAGCTTCCCGGCGGCCGAGCATACCTATGGCATGAAGAAGAAATAACCCCGGCAGGACACTCGTCTGCGCCCTCCCGTCGGAAGGGCGCAGACGCAAGCCATCATTGGAAGGCGACCTCATTGAAGCTGCGCAGCTTGCGGGAGTGCAGCTGACGCTTGTCCGTCTCGCGCAGCAGCGCCATGGTCTCCAGGCCGACGGCGAGATGTTGGGAGACCCGTTCGCGATAGAAGGAATCCGCCATGCCCGGCAATTTCAGCTGGCCGTGCAGCGGCTTGTCAGAAACGCACAGAAGCGTGCCATAGGGCACGCGGAAGCGGAAGCCATTGGCCGCGATGGTGCTCGATTCCATGTCGAGGGCGATAGCACGGCTCTGGATGAAGGGCAGGTTCTGCACCGTCGAGGGGCGCAGTTCCCAGTTGCGGTCGTCCACGGTGGCGACCGTTCCCGTCCGCATCACCCGCTTGAGGTCATAGCCGGTCAATCCGGTGACCCTTCCGACAGCGCGTTCGATCGCGATCTGGATCTCGGCGAGAGCCGGCACAGGCACCTCGCGCGGCAGATCGGCATCCAGCACCTGGTCCTGGCGCAGATAGGCATGGGCGAGCACATAGTCACCCAGCATCTGCGAATTGCGCAGGCCCGCGCAATGGCCGAGCATCAGCCAGGCATGCGGCCTGAGCACCGCGACATGGTCGGAGATGTTCTTGGCGTTGGACGGACCGACGCCGATATTGATCATGGTGATGCCGGAATCATCGGCGCGCTTGAGATGATAGGCCGGCATTTGCGGCAGGCGTGGTGGATGATGGCCGGTCACGTCGAGCTGCTGGGTTTCCCCCCCAAGCTCTGTGACGACATTGCCCGGCTCGACAAAGGCCGTGTAGCCCGACCCTAGCGAGCCCCCTTCACCCTTGGCCAGGATGGTCTGTGCCAGCCGCACGAATTCATCGATGTAGAACTGGTAGTTGGTGAAGATCACGAAATTCTGGAAATGCCGCGCCGAGGTGCCGGTATAGTGCTTCAGGCGCATCAGCGAGAGATCGATACGCGGCGCGGTGAACAGCGCCAGCGGCTTGGCACCGTCGGCAGAGCGCACATCGATGCCATTGGCGATGCGATCGTCCATGATGGTGAGATCGGGCACGTCGAAGATCTGCGGCAGCAGGGCGAGACGCCCATAATCAAGGCCGCTTTCGGCATGGAAGTCTTCGCCGAGCGCGAAATGGATCGGAATCGGCGTGGAGCTCTCGCCCACTTCGACATCCACACCAGTATTGCGCAGCAGCAGCGCGATCTGTTCCTCCAGATAGCGGCTGAAGATGTCCGGCCGCGTCAGCGTCGTCGCATAGGTGCCGGTATCGGCTACGAATCCGAACGGCGTACGCGCATCGAGCGTGGGCAGGCTGTCGGTGTTGACACTGACATAGGGGTAATAGGCGCGAATGCGGTGATCGAAATCCTTGCCACGGGTGAACGCCGTGAAGGCCTCCCGTAGGCGCGCGGTGTTCGCGTCATAGAGCTGCGTGATCGCCGCTACGGCCGCTCTCGCATTGTCGAAGCGGCGGGGCTTAGTAGTCATTCCAATTTCGAAGCCGCGCTGCGGCTCTCCCTTTTCAATCTTCTAGTTCAGCCCAGGTGACATCGCAACGACATCCCATCGCGGCGCCGATGAAATTTCCAACCGTGACATGGACTGCAAAGGATTTGGCGGTATAGGGCGTCATCATCGAATGGAGACCGCTCATGTTCGCCAGGTATCTGCTTGCCATCGCGGCTATGGCCTTCTTGCTGCTGCCCGGCCACGGGCTGGCGCAGGAAGCCGAAGGCATCCGCAAGGCACAGGTCCTGCAACAGGCCGTCGAGGCGATGCAGAAGGTGCTGCTGTCAGGCCCTTCCGTGGTGACCCTGGACAATCGGGCAACGCTGAAGCTCCCGCAAGGCACTGGTTTCGTACGCCAGCCGGAAGCGGGCGCTTGGGCTTCCGCCTCGGACTACCCGAGCGATCCCGGTGTTCTCGGCATGCTGGTGCCGACCAGCGAGCAGAACTGGGTGGTCTTCATCCATTATCGCTCCGGTGTGCGCATCGACGATGCCGAAGCCACCGGCTGGAATGCAGACGATCTGCTGGCGCGCCTCAAGGCGAACACGGAGGAAGGCAATGCCGAGCGTAAAAAACGCGGCGAGCCTCAGCTCGAGGTTCGCGATTGGCTGGTCAGGCCCCATTACGACGAGGCGCAGAATACGCTGATCTGGGGCGCGATCAGCCCCGAAAAGGGTGGGGAAGCCGATGAGGGCACGGCCAATATCCACGGCTATGCGCTGGGCAATGAGGGCTATTTCGAGCTTACCCTGGTCTCGCCGGCCGCCGAGGTGCCATCCTATGTGCCGATCGCCCGGTCCTTCCTCGCGGGCCTGCAATTCACCGCCGGCAATCGCTACCAGGATGCGGCGAAGGGAAAGCTGGAAGTACGACCGGTCACGAGCCTGATAGCCCCCACCTCGCCCGACCTTCGCGCTACGGCGCTGGCCTATCTCAAGGCGAACTGGTTGTGGCTAGTGGCTGTGCTGCTGGTACTGGCCATTCTCGCCGGCAGCGCGCTGCGAGCCCTGCGGCGGTGAAAACCGCTGGAATACCGAGATTTAATCTCGGTTTGGGCGGCTAGGAGCGCTGTTTGCTTGACGGCAAGGGGCCGCTCCTCTACGCCGAAAACACATCTCGCGCCAGCGCGAACCAAGGCGTCCTGCGATTGGGTGGAAAAACCTCGAATCGCAAGGACGCATCCAACCAAAGAGTCAGGGCAAAGGGCGTTCTTGCTACAGCGCGCCATGCTCTAGAGGATACGAGCCGGGTCTATGACCGATATCTTCCAGGAAGTCAGCGAGGACATGCGCCGTGAAAAGGCGCAGAAGCTCTGGGCGAAATATGGCAATTACGTTCTCGGCGCTGCTCTCGCCGTGGTCATCGGCGTGTCGGGTTACGTCGCCTACCAGCATTACCTGAAGCAGCAGGCCGAAGCCACCGGCGCGCGTTTCCAGGAAGCGATTTCCCTGGCCCAGAGCGGCAAGACCAAGGAGGCTGCGGCTGCCCTCGGCGCGCTGATGAAGGACGGCAGCGCCGGCTATCAGACCCTTGCCCGTTTCCGCCTGGCGGCGGAGACCGCCAACGACAAGGTCGAGGATGGCATCAAGGCCTATGAGGCGCTGGCCGCCGATTCCTCGCTCGGTCCGGTGCTGCAGAGCCTCGCCAAGGTGCGCGGCGGCTATCTCATGGTCGACACCGCCTCCTATGCGGATCTCGCCGGCAAGATCGAGCCCCTGACCGCAGCGGGCGAGCCCTGGCGGCATTCGGCGCGCGAGGTCCTCGGCCTGGCGGCGTGGAAAGCCAAGGATCTCGCCAATGCCTCCAAATGGTACCAGGCCGTGATCACCGACAAGGACGTGCCGCCGGCGCTGCGTCAGCGGGCCGAACTGATGCTGCAGCTCATCGCCTCCGACCAGCCTGCCAAGGCCTGACCATGGCTGTCTCCATCGCCATCGTCGGCCGGCCCAATGTCGGCAAGTCGACCTTGTTCAACCGTCTGGTCGGCCGCAAGCTTGCCATCGTCGACGACCGTCCGGGCGTGACGCGCGACCGGCGTGAGGGCGACGCCAGGCTCGGCAGCCTCCATTTCAAGGTGATCGACACGGCAGGCCTCGAGGTCGCCGATGACGCCTCGCTCGCCGGGCGCATGCGCGCCCAGACGGAAGCGGCCATCGCCGAATGCGACCTGATCCTGTTCATGTTCGATGCGCGCGTCGGCGTGACCCCGGCAGACGAACATTTCGCGGAAGTCGCGCGACGCTCGGGCAAGCCCGTCATAGCGGTCGCCAACAAGACCGAGAGCCGCACCGGCTTCCAGGGCGCCTATGAAGCCTATGCGCTCGGGCTCGGCGATCCCGTGCCGATCTCGGCCGAGCATGGCGAGGGCATGGCGGATCTTGCCGAGGCGATCGTCGCGGTCGCGCCGGCCACCGGCTATGAGCCCGAGGAAGAAGTCGCGGAAACCGACGCGGTCGTCAGTGGCGAGGAAGGCGAGGAAGAGGCGATCGGTCTCGGTGCCGGCGTGGTTCGGCCGCTGCGTATCGCCATCATCGGTCGGCCGAACGCCGGCAAGTCGACCCTGGTCAATGCCCTGATCGGCCAGGATCGCATGCTGACCGGCCCCGAGGCCGGCATCACCCGCGACACCATCTCGGTGGACTGGACCTGGCGCGACAAGCGTATCAAGCTGTTCGACACCGCCGGCATGCGCAAGAAGGCCCGCATCGAGGACAAGCTCGAAAAGCTCTCCGTTTCGGATGGGCTGCGGGCGGTCCGTTTCGCGGAAGTGGTCGTGCTGCTGCTCGATAGTGCCACGCCCTTCGAAAAGCAGGACCTGCAGATCGCCGACCTCGTGGAACGCGAGGGCAGGGCAATCGTCATCGGCCTCAACAAATGGGATCTGGTCGAGGATCGCCACAAGGCGCTGGCCAGCGCCCGGGAGATGTTCGAGCGCCTGCTGCCGCAATTGCGCGGTGCGCCCGTGGTGACCTTGTCCGGTCTGTCGGAGCAGGGCCTCGACCGCTTGATGGAGGCCGCTTTCCGTGCCTTCACGACGTGGAACCGCCGTGTGCCGACGGCTCGCCTCAACCGCTGGCTCGGGGGCGTGCTCGAACATCATCCGCCGCCGGCCGTGTCGGGTCGCCGCATCAAGATCCGCTATATGACGCAGGTGAAGACTCGCCCGCCGCACTTCGCCATCTTCGGCAACCAGCTCGACGCACTGCCCGACAGCTTCCAGCGCTATCTGGTCAATGGCTTGCGCGAGACTTTCGACATGCCCGGCGTGCCGATCCGGCTCAGCCTGCGCTCGCCGAAGAACCCCTTCGATCGAAAGAAATAGACAGTCCTGGGAGCGCGGACATCTTGTCCGCCTCTTCTTGTCGTCGAACGTGTGTCCGCGCTCCCAGGATTATTCCGGCGCCTTGAATCTCAGGAAGCGCTCCTGCCGCATCTCGTAGACCTGCCCGGTCTCGATAAGATCCGGGCTCGCGAGCTTGAGGATCGAGGGCGCGATGCTGGAGGGGTGGGGCAGGGTATCGGCATCTTCGCCCGGCATGGCGGCCGCACGCATATGGGTGCGGACGGGGCCGGGGGAGAAGAGGTTGGCCCGGATCGGCGAATTCACCGTCTCGGCAGCATAGGTCGCCACCAAGGAGTTGAGGGCCGCCTTGGTGGACGCATAGAGCCCCCAATAGGCCGTCGACTTCCAGGCCGTGCCCGACGTGATGAAGATGGCGCGTCCGGCATCGGATTTACGCAGCAGGGGATCGAAGGAGCGGATCAGGCGCCAATTGGCCGTGACGTTCACCGCAAACACATTGTCCCAATCCTTGGGCTCGATATGGCCAAGGGGGGAGATCGCGCCGAGCGCCCCGGCATTGCCGATCAGGATGTCGAGCTTGCCATAGCGCTCGAACAGGGTGTAGCCGAGCCGATCGATGCCGTCCCCGTCCTTGATGTCGAGGGGAACCAGGGTCGCGGCGCCGCCCTTCTGGCGGATTTCATCGTCGAGATCCTCGAGCGCTCCAACGGTGCGGGCCACGGCGATGACATGCGCACCGGCCTCGGCCAGGGCCACGGCCGTGGCACGGCCGATGCCGCGCGATGCGCCGGTGACGAGCGCCAGGCGGCCTTTGAGAAGATCGGACATCGGAAAACTCACAGGATGGAAAAGTCTGCCATGTCCCACCCCGAACCGGGGTGGGGACGCGTCAGCTTGCTTCGGCGAGCAGGGAGAACTGCTGCTTGGCACCTTCTCCCACCACATCGGTCAGGAAGGTCGGATAGTCGCCGGTGAAGCAATGATCGGTGAACTGCGGGCGGACAGAGTCGCGCTGGTCGTAGCCGCATGCCTTGTAGACGCCATCGACCGACAGGAAGGCCAGTGAGTCCGCGCCCATATAGGCACGCATGGCTTCCAGATCCATCCGCGCCGCCAGCAGGTTTTCCCTGTCGGGCGTATCGATGCCGTAATAGTCGGGATGGGTGATGGGTGGGCTGGAAATGCGGAAATGCACTTCCTTGGCGCCGGCATCGCGCATCATGCGCACGATCTTCACCGAAGTGGTGCCACGCACGATGGAATCGTCGATCAGCACGACACGCTTGCCTTCGATGACCGAACGGTTGGCGCTGTGCTTCATACGCACGCCCATTTCACGAATGGCCTGGGTCGGCTGGATGAAAGTGCGCCCGACATAATGGTTGCGAATGATGCCGAGTTCATAAGGCAGACCAGCGGCCTGAGCATAGCCGATCGCCGCGGGCACGCCAGAATCCGGCACCGGTACCACCACATCGGCTTCGACGCTGGCTTCGGCGGCAAGCTGGGCACCGAAACTCTTGCGCACGGCATAGACACTACGGCCGTGAACGATGGAGTCCGGACGGGCGAAATAGATATACTCGAAAATGCAGGGGCGGGCAGGCACGCGCGGGAAGGGCTTCAACGATTCCACGCCGTCCTTGGTGATGACGACGACCTCGCCATTCTCGATGTCGCGCACGAAGCGGGCACCGATGATGTCGAGGGCGCAGGTCTCGGAGGCAAGGATGTAGCAGCCATCGAGTTCGCCCAGCACCAGGGGGCGAATGCCGAGCGGATCGCGGGCGCCAACCAGCATATGGTTGGTCAGTCCGACAAAGGCATAGGCTCCCTCGATCTGGAACAGGGCGTCGATGAAGCGATCGATGAACTTTTCACGCGTCGAGCGTGCGACCAGATGGAGGATCACCTCGCTGTCCGAGGTGGCCTGGAAGATCGAACCGCGGGCGATCAGTTCGCGCCGCAGCGTCAGCCCATTGGTGAGATTGCCGTTATGGGCCACGGCGAAGCCACCGCCCTCGAGTTCCGCAAACAGGGGCTGCACGTTGCGCAGGATAGTGCCGCCCGTCGTCGAATAGCGGGTGTGGCCGATGGCCTGGGAGCCGGGCAGGCGCTCGATGACCTCCCGTTTGGAGAATGTGTCGCCGACCAGCCCGAGCCGCCGTTCCGAATTGTAGCGCGCACCGTCGAAGGTGACGATACCGCAGGCTTCCTGGCCACGATGCTGCAGGGCATGGAGGCCGAGGGTCGTGATCGCCGCGGCCTCGCTGTGTCCGAAGATGCCGAACACACCGCATTCCTCACGCAGGCGGTCGGCGTCGAGATCCAGATCGTCGTTGTCACGGGCCATGGCGCTCACTTGGATTTCTTCTCCAAAAAGGGGTGAGCGGCCCGAAACCAGGTTTCGCCGCTCCGTTCGACATTGAGATAGTACCACCGATCGACTTTTCCAGCATGCCTGCTGGGAAGTTTGCTGTGGCAATGCAATCGCATCATTGCGCTGGCGCCGCCGGAGCCGGGGTTGCCGGCTGGGTCTGCGGAGCGGCGGGAGCGCCGGCGGCGTCCGGATCCGGCTCCTGCGTGTTGGTGTTGGTATCGGCACCAGGCCCGATCACTTCGTTGGCCCGCAACTGCTTGAGGATCACGTTTTCGGGATCGCTCGGCAGCAGGGTGAGGATCCAGTCACGCCCGGACACCAAAAGCTGACGGGATTTGGCATCCTGCACCCAGGTCGGTTCC
Organism: Labrys sp. E2SS-1L; assembly: GCF_057073705.1. NCBI lineage: Bacteria > Pseudomonadati > Pseudomonadota > Alphaproteobacteria > Hyphomicrobiales > Xanthobacteraceae > Labrys > Labrys sp. E2SS-1L. Next base: position 3,723,660 of record NZ_CP172712.1, read on the forward strand.
GACTTGGGCGGTACCAGATAGCTGAAGAAGATGAAGGCGACGATGGCGAGCAGGAGGCCACGAGCCGCGCCGAACAGGAAGCCGAACGTACGATCGATCGCCCCGATCCGGCTGTCGAGGATCATGTCGGAGATGCGGATGGTAATGAAGGAGGCGATCAGGAGAACGAGCAGGAAGATGCCGGCACCTGTCGCAATACGAGCCAGCGTATCGTTCTTGATATAGGGCGTGACCAGCGGCAGCACCCGCGAGAACAGCAACAAGGTGGCTATTGCGGCAGCGGCCCAGGCGGCAATGGCCAGAACTTCGCGGGTGAAGCCTCGTACCATTGCGAGAAGGGCCGAAATCAGCATGACGCCGATGACGATCAGATCCAGCAGCGTTACGGGCATTGGCGGTCTATCCTGATTTGGAAGCAGTGTTTCCCGGTAAAGCCCACGAATGGGTTTTACCGGGAAACACTGCAAATACCTGCATAGGCGACGCGACAGACAGGGCCGCGCGCCTTTCTATAACGACGGTTCGACACGGCGTCACCCATTTGCTGCAGCGCAATCGGCGGAAATGCCCGCTTCATGGCGAAACTTTAGTGGATTTCCGCCTTTGGCTTTCACCAGAGGCGGCAATATCCGCAACAAGTGTCGCAAGTGAGGCAACGCCATTCACGCGTATGCCGCTATCCGAGCCCGACTCGTTTCCCGGCACAGGACACACGGCGCGATGGAAACCAAGCTTGGCCGCTTCCTTCAAACGGGGGCCGGTGTGAGCCACCGGCCGCACCGATCCGGACAGTGAGACTTCGCCGAAATACACGGCATCCGCCGGCAGGGGGGCGCCTGTGAGGGAGGAGATCAAAGCAGCCGCCACGGCGAGATCGGCCGCAGGCTCCTGGATGCGCAAGCCGCCGGCCACGTTGAGATAGACGTCGTGCCCCCCGAGCTTGACGCCGCAATGGGCTTCGAGCACGGCGAGCACCATGGACAGGCGGCTGGTATCCCACCCCACCACGGCGCGCCGCGGCGTGCCCAGGCTCGTCGGCGCCACCAAAGCCTGCATCTCGACGAGAAGCGGCCTCGTGCCCTCCATACCGCCGAATACGGCCGTGCCCGGTGACCCGAGATCGCGCTCCGACAGGAACAAGGCGGAGGGATTGGTCACTTCACGCAGGCCGAGCCCGGTCATCTCGAACACGCCGATCTCGTCGGTGGGGCCGAAACGGTTCTTCACGCCGCGCAGGATGCGAAAATCACGCCCGCCATCGCCCTCGAACGACAGCACGGCATCGACCATATGCTCGACGACACGCGGGCCTGCGATCTGCCCGTCCTTGGTGACATGGCCCACGAGGATGACGGTACTGCCCGAACGCTTGGCGTAGCGGATCAGCGCCTGCGCCGAGCCGCGCACCTGCGTAACCGTGCCGGGAGCCGATTCGACCGTATCCGTCCACATGGTCTGGATCGAATCGATAACCACCAGGCGGGGCGGCGGGCCGTGCTCGAAGGTCGCCAGGATGTCCTCGACCGAAGTCTCGGAAGCCAGCTCCACCGGAGCGCTGGCAAGCCCCAGCCGCTCGGCTCGCAGGCGCACCTGTGCCGCGGCCTCTTCGCCCGATATATAGATGACCCGGGCGTTGCGGTTGGCAAGCGCGGCGCAGGCCTGGATCAGAAGGGTGGATTTGCCGATGCCTGGGTCGCCTCCCAGCAGGAGGACGGAGCCCCGCACGAAGCCTCCGCCGGTGACCCTGTCGAGTTCCCCGATACCAGAGACCAGGCGCGGTGCTTCGTCGGTCGATCCCGTCAGGCTTTCGAGTGCAAAGACGCGCCCCCGGCCTCTTGGACGCTGCGAGGCGGGAACGGCCGCGATGGCGCTGGTTTCCTCGGCGATCGAGTTCCACTCGCCGCAGGCATCGCATTTGCCCTGCCAGCGATTATAGGCGGCACCGCAATTCTGACAGACATAGGAGGGGCTTCGTTTGGCCATGACGCCCTTCTAGCGGGCGGGTCGAGTCTGATCAAATCCGACAGACCGGCCCGGGCCACAATCACGAGGCTTGACGCGTGCCACGAAATTCTCGGCGATGAATTGCCCGCCGAGCGAGCGAGTTCAACCCACAGACCAGGAACCACCGCCCCTTGCAGGCACGCCGAGCCACAACCTATATCTGGGCAATCATGCCCCCCTGGAACAGTCCATGTCGCGCCCGCTGACCGTCACCATTCCCCACAGCCTTGGCCGTGCCGCCGCCCGCAAGCGCATCGAGGATGGCATTGCGCAATTGCGCGACAGCTATGCCGGGCAATTCACGGCGCTCGAGGAGAATTGGAACGGCGATAGGTTCGAATGCCGCCTGAGCGTGTTCAAGCAGACCATTTCGGGTAGCGTCGACGTCGGCGACGACACGGTGACGGTGAGCATCCTGCTGCCGATCTTCCTGACCATGCTGGCTGACAAGGTCACTACGCTGATACAACAGCGCGGCCAGGTGTTGCTGGATCACAAGACTTAACCCGCAGAGCGATGCCCGAACGCATTCCGGGGCGGCGGCATCATTCGCCGCCGGCTCGCTCCGGATGCAGAATCATACGCTTCGTGCGTGCGACGGTGCGCCGTAGGGCGACAGTGCATTTCACGATCGGGCCGAGGAAACACCACCAGATCCTCTGATAGTCGCCGCGCTCGTCCTCCACCGTGCCGATGCCGTATTTGTGCACTTCATCCCGCGTCGCCAGATAGGCCGTGCCGGCGATCCAGTCCCAGATCGACAATCTCGAACCCATATTCTTGTCCCAGTGCTTGCGGGCCACGCTGTGATGGACCTGATGCATGCGGGGACTGATGAAGATGCGGTCCAGGATCCCGAAGCTGATGGAAAAATGCGTGTGCTGGAGCGTGCCCAATGTCAGCAGCGAGAAGACCAGCGATGCGCTCGCCTGCATCGCCAGGAGCTCGACGATGGAAAAACCGTAGAAGAATACGATCAAGGTGACCGGGATGACACGGCATACGCCGATGAATACGGCATCGAGAAGTACGCCTACCGGATGCACCCGCGAGGCGGTAAGTGGCGTCAGGAAGGTCGCCGAATGATGAACCTTATGGAATTCCCAAAGATAACGATTCTTGTGCTGGGTATAATGACTTATGAACTCTCCAAGATCGGAAAACATGAACATAATTATACATAATATGACAATCGTCACCGGCCCAGCTTGCAACTTCTGATCGAACTGGAACCAGGCACTCAACGCCACCCCGGCTTTTTCCGCCAGGAACGTGGTCAGGATCGCTGCGAAAAGAGCCACCCATCGAAAAGAGAATTTGATAACGAAGTAGAGGAGAACGTCGATTTTCGTCGAGTGGCTAAGCCATCCCGAAGCAGGCATAAAAAAGCGAAGAAACCCTCGAATATTTCGACTGGCGCTCGCATCTGTCAGCAAGAACAAGAAAGCAAACACACCACCCGATACGAATGTTGCCATCATCAACAATATATTGATGCGTGCCATCGCAAAATCAGTAACAGCAGCGATGACATCCGAAACGATCGGCATGAGATTACTTTCCGTAAGCTCTCAAATGAGAAATCAAGAGCAGCAAACCGCAAAATCTCGATTGTCAAAGACGGCGATGAAAGTCAACATCGTCGGCGAAATCGAGCCCCCCGGGAACAATCTCGTAGAGAAATAAGCTCAGTCAACACGATGCATGGGTGAAACGAAGGTCAAGGGCAGCGACCTTCCCCGGACCGCCGAGGAAGAGCTCCCGTCAGCCCGGCAGGTGGCAGACCGCCTCGATATTATGGCCATCCGGATCGAGCACGAAGGCTGCATAGTAGTTGGGATGGTAGTGGGCCCGAATTCCTGGTGCGCCGTTGTCGCGCGCACCGGCGGCCAATGCGGCGGCATAAAAGGCATCCACCGCCTTCCTGTCTTTCGCAGCGAAGGCAATGTGGAAGCTGCCTTCCCGGGTGTCGCCATCCCCAATCCAGAACTGGGGCCGCCCATCCGCACCATAGCCGCAATGGGCGCTGCTGCCGGTCATCTCCCGCGTGACTTCCTTTTGCACCGAATAGCCGAGCGGTGCGAGAACCCGGTCGTAGAAGGCACGGGAATGTCGATAATCACGAACCGGAAAGCCGAAATGGTCGATCATTGCATTCTTCCCGAGCAGCGCCTGTGGTGACCGGCGGCAAGGGCAGGCGCTATCGCCTAGACCGCCAAGTGCCGATCATAACGCGTACCCAGGCTGGTGAGTATCTCATAGCCGATGGTACCGGCACGGCGCGCTACCTCGTCGACCGGCAGATGCGGCCCGATCAGTTCGACCCAATCGCCCCGTTTCACAGTGCCCGCCGGCAGATCCGTCACGTCGATCGCCGTCATGTCCATCGAGATGCGTCCGGCGATCAGGCAGTATTTGCCGGCGACATAAGCCAGCGCCGAGTCGAAATCGTCGGAGGAGGAGCCCGAACGCATGTAGCCGTCGGCATAGCCGATGGCCACCATGGCGATGCGGGCGGGCTGCCGGCTCGTCCAGGTCGCACCATAGCCGACATATTCGCCCGGCAGCACGCTGCGAACCTGCAGGACCTGGGCTGAAAGGGTGATGACCGACTGCATCGGATTGGGTTGACCCGGCAGGGGGTTGGAGCCGTACAACGCCACGCCTGGGCGCAGCAGATCGTAGCCGATCTCTGCCGGCAGGAAGGTGCCGTAGGAATTGCAGAGGGAGGCGGGCACATCCGGATAGAGCGACCTGACGCTGGTAAAAGCCTCGAACTGCCGGGTATTGAGTGGGTGTTCGGGCGTGTCGGCGCAAGCGAGGTGGCTCATCAGCAAGGAAGGCTTGAAGAGCTCTCCCTCTGCGACCAAGGCACGGGCTTCATCCACGCGCAGCCCGAGCCGGGACATGCCGGTATCCACATGCAAGGCAGCGCCTCCCTGCCAGCCGGTGGCGGCAACGAAGGCGGACCATTCTTGCAGCTCCTCGCGCGAGCCCAGGGCCGGCCGCAGGGCATTCGCGGCAAACCTGTCGCCATGGCCGGGCGCGAGGCCGCTGAGGACATAGATCGTCGCATCCGGGGCAAGCTTGCGCACGCGAATGCCCTCGTCGATCTGGGCGACGAAGAAGGTACGGCATCCGGCCTGGCTGAGGGCGGGTACGACATTGTCGATGCCCAGCCCATAGCCATCGGCCTTCACCACGGCCGCGCATTCGGCCTTGGGCCGCTGCTGCCCACAGCGCCGCCAATTCGCGGCGAGGGCGTCGGTGTCGATGGTCAGGCGGGCATAAACGGGGGGCAGGGAATCGGTCATGCGCAGACCATAGAGCGGGTTGGAATCGGGCGGAAGGCGAGACCGCAAAGATCGCGCCATCAAGATGGTCGGCGCCTACTCGCCGGTCTGGATCGGCAAGTGATCGGTGCGGGCAAGATTGCCGAAACGGGTGACGTCGGCATCGAACTGAACCTTCACGGTGCCGGTTGGACCGTGGCGCTGCTTGCCGATGATCACTTCGGCGACACCGGCCAGGCTTTCCATCTCGGCCTGCCACTTGAAGAACTCCTCGGTGCCTTCCTTGGGCATCTTGTTCTTCACGTAATATTCCTCGCGGAAGACGAACATCACCACGTCGGCGTCCTGCTCGATCGAGCCGGATTCACGCAGGTCCGACAGTTGCGGGCGCTTGTCGTCACGCGATTCCACCTGGCGCGAAAGCTGGGACAGGCCGATGAGCGGCACGTTCAGCTCCTTGGCCAGTGCCTTGAGGCCCGTGGTGATCTCGGTGATTTCCTGCACGCGGTTCTCGCTGCCCTTCTTGCCCGAGCCGGTGAGGAGCTGGATGTAGTCGACGATCAGGAGATCGAGGCCGCGCTGGCGCTTCAGGCGGCGCGAACGCGCCACGAGCTGGGCGATGGAGATGCCGCCGCTGTCGTCGATATAGAGCGGCGTCGTCTGCATGTCCTGGCTGGCGGTGACGAGACGACTGAACTCGTCCTCGGATAGGTCGCCGCGTCGGATCTTGTAGGAGGGCACGTTGGCCTGCTCGGCCACCACGCGGGTTGCAAGCTGCTCGGCCGACATTTCCAGCGAGAAGAAGCCGACCGCACCACCATCGATGGTCTTGCGAGAACCGTCGGGCTGGATCTCGAACTTGTAGTTCTTGGCGATGTTGTAGGCGATATTGGTGGCGAGCGACGTCTTGCCCATGCCCGGGCGCCCGGCGAGGACGATAAGGTCGGACGGCTGCAGGCCGCCCATCATGCGGTCCAGATCGTCTAGACCGGTGGCAAGCCCCGACAACTGCCCATCGCGCTGATAGGCGGCGGAAGCCATGTCGATGGCATCCTTCAGCGCGTCCGAGAAGGTCGCGAACCCGCCTTCGTTGCGCCCGGTTTCGGCCAGTGCGAACAGCCGGCGCTCGGCCTCCTCGATCTGATCGCCGGGCGTCATGTCGACGGGAGCGTCATAGGCGACGTTGACCAGTTCTTCCCCGACCTGGATCAGGGAGCGCCGGAGCGCGAGATCATAGATGATCTGGCCATAGTCGGCCGCGTTGATCACCGTGGTGGCCTCGGTGGCGAGGCGAATGAGATATTGCTGGGTGGTGAGCCCGCCAATGTCCTGGTCCGGCCCGAGAAAGGTCTTCAGCGTGATAGGCGTCGCCATCTTGCCGGCCCGCACCAGGCTCGAGGCGATTTCGTAGATCCTGCGATGGAAGGGATCGAAGAAATGCTCGGGCAGCAGGAAGTCGGAAACCCGGTAGAATGCCTCGTTGTTGACGAGAATAGCGCCGAGCAGGGCCTGCTCGGCCTCGACATTGCTGGGGGCCTGCCGAAAGGTCACGGCTTGGCCGGTCTCAAGCTTGTGTACGGTGGCTTCGACAGGTGTGGACATCAGGCTCTTGGGATCGTGATTCGTCGGGCGGCAAGCTTAGCACGCTCGCGGGGGCCCTTGGCCTTCGATCGGCAATTCACAGTGATTCACAACCGGGCAAAATAAAAGCCGGGCGACAAGCGCCCGGCTCTTGATCGTGTCAAAGGACCGAGAATCAGACCTCGGGCTGCTCGCCGGTGCCGGGAACGCCGGGGATCTCGATGTCCTCGGGGTTCTCGAAGGTGTCCTCGTCGTCCTGCGGGGCCAGCACGTCCTCGCCACGGATCTGGCGCTCGGCTTCTTCGGGCGAGCGGGCGATGTTGGCGGTGACGGTGACTTCCACTTCCGGATGCAGGTGGACGAGCACCTTGTGCAAGCCGATGGTCTTGATCGGGGTGTTCAGCACGAACTGCGAACGAGCCACGGTGAAGCCGCCGGTGGTCGAGGTCTCGGCAAGATCGCGGGCCGTGACCGAACCATAGAGCTGGCCGGTCTCGCCGGCCTGGCGGATCAGCGTGAAGGTCTGGCCTTCCAGCTTGGCGGCGACGGCTTCGGCTTCCTTCTTGAGCTCGAGGTTGCGGGCTTCGAGCTGCACGCGCTCCTTCTCGAAGCGCTCCTTGTTGGCCTTGGTGGCGCGCAGGGCCTTGTTGTTGGGCAGCAGGAAGTTACGGGCATAGCCGTCCTTCACCTTCACCGTCTCGCCCATCTGGCCAAGCTTGGAAACGCGCTCCAGCAGAATGACTTCCATGTTTGTCTCCTTTGTTCGTCTATCGGGGGGTACTGGGGGTATTGGAACGGTCGCCAAAGCGGCCGCGCAGATTGAAGAAAGTCTCGACCAGGCCGAACACGATCATCAGCGGCATCGCGATCCAGGACAGGAACACGCACAGCAGATAGGTCACGGCCAGGATCAGAGGACGCATGGCGCCGCCACGCGTAAGGACATGCACCGCCGCAAATCCCTGGATCAGGAAGGCACCGAGCAGCGCTGCCAGCAGCAACTGCCCGGCAAAGCCGACCGTGCCGGGAAGCAGCGAGACGGCACAGGCAATCGCCAACAGGCCCAGCGACCAGGTCGGCAGGCGGAGTTCCGCCGCGACGTCGGGCCAGGGGCGGGGCAGGCGGCCCGAGATCAGGGCAATGCGCGCCGACAGCCACAGGCCGCCGAGATTGGACACCGTGGTGAACAAGGCGGCGAGCGGCAGCAGGATCACGCTGAAGACCTGCAGGAACGCCTCCGGATCAACGCCGTCCTTGGCGGGAATCGGTTGATCCTTCGATCCGCCCATCATGATGCGATAGGCCTGCATGAGTTCGGTGCGCAGATTGGCCAGCGCCTGTTCAGGCGTCGAGCCGAGTGCGAGAATGCCGAAAAGGGTCCCTGCCATTCCCAGCACCGCAGCGACGACCGCCAAGGTGCCAAGCGAGAGGGGCGCACGATCGATCGCACTGTCGCCATAGCCGGCAACGGCGAGATAAGCCAGCCCCCAGGCCGGCAAGGCTCGGGAAACACCGAACTGCAGGGCGAGGCGGAGTGGGGAGGAATCGGGGGATTGGGCGGCAACGCCCGATGCGACCAGAGCCAGCACTGCCATGGCAGAGACGGCGGCGGCAAGGCCGGCGCGGTATCCCCAGCACAGCGTGGCCAGGGTAATCGGCAACGCGGACAGGACCGAGAGCAAGATGCCAAAACCCGAGCCGCTCAGGGGAGCGAGCGCCAGGATGGCTGCAGCAAGGCCGGCACCAAGGCCGATGGGAATATCGCGTTGCATCGTCGAGCTGTCCCGCTGTCGCGGTTAGAGGCCTTGCGGTGAAGACCCCAGCCATGGCCGGATTGTCCGGCTGACTGTCGTTGGAGATAGGCGGCGAGGCACGAAAGCGCCTCGCCGCAGAATCATCAGCCGATCACGTAAGGCAGCAGGCCCAGGAAGCGGGCGCGCTTGATGGCCTGAGCCAGCTCGCGCTGCTTCTTGGCCGAAACCGCAGTGATACGGGAAGGAACGATCTTGCCGCGCTCGGAAATGTAGCGCTGCAGGAGCTTGACGTCCTTGTAGTCGATCTTCGGCGCGTTCGGGCCCGAGAACGGGCAGGTCTTGCGGCGACGGAAGAAGGGGCGGCGTCCAGGTGCGGTAGCCATGATTACTCTTCTCCCTGCTGCTCTTCAGAAGCGCCTTCGAAGCGCTCACGGCGCGGGGGGCGATCATTGCCGCCGGAGCGGGGGCCGCCACGGCCGCCACCGAAGCCGAAGCCACGGTCGTCATCGCGACGCTCGTCGCGGTCGGACTTGCGCAGCATCGCCGACTGGCCTTCCTCGAGCTCGTCGACGGAAAGGGTGAGGAAGCGCAGGATGTCTTCGGAGATCGACATCTGGCGCTCGACTTCAGCCACGGCCGCATGCGGCGCGGTGATGTTCAGCAGCGTGAAGTGAGCCTTGCGGTTCTTCTTGATGCGATACTGCAGGGACTTTACGCCCCAATATTCGGTCTTGCCGACGGTGCCGCCATGCGCTTCGATGACGCCCTTGAACTGGGCGGTCAGCGCTTCGACCTGCTGGGAGGTCACGTCTTGGCGAGCCAGGAAGACATGCTCGTAATTCGGCATGAGATGGCCTGTCCTTTGGTTACAACGCGTCGTGGTTGTCACGTTCGCCTGGCGCGAAGCCCCTCGTGACCCGGCAGGCCGTCGAGGAATGTCTTAAGAGGGCGAAGACACGGGATGCCGGAACCCTGGGGTTCCACTGCGCAAGCGCAGCCATCCGTTCAGCCTCCGGCCAAAGCGAAGCCGGGTCCATACAGAGTTTGCCGCATCAGCGCAAGGACTAAGTTGTCTATACTAGATGCAGGCCGCCGTCGCATGCGATCACGGTGCCGGTGACATAGCCGTTCTCGACCAGGAATTGAACGGCATGGGCGACCTCGTCGGCGTGTCCGACCCGGCCGACCGGCAGGATCTCCCGCTGTTCGCGGAAGAGATCGTCCCTGAAGCTCGCGGGAAACCGATCCCACCAGGGGGTATCGACCACGCCGGGGGAGACGGCGTTGACACGACTCGGCTTCAACTCACGCGCGAGGCTGCCGATCATGGCTTCTATGGCCCCATTGATGGCGCCGAGGCCGGCGGTCCCCGGTCGGGCGATGCGGGCAGAGATCGCCGTGATGAAGGTGATGCTGCCTCCCGCCCGTAGATGGGCAGCTCCTGCCTGCGCCGCCTGGATCTGCGGCCAGAACTTCTCCTCGAAACCGGCTCTCAGGCTTTGAAGGTCGAGCTCGGCCAGGAGACCGGCCCCCTGGCCACCACTCAGAGCCAGGATCAGGTGGTCGATGGGTCCCATCCGATCGAAAAACTGGTCAAGTGCGCTGCGCTCTCGAGCATCGAAGGCCGCAATCTCGATGGCATGACCGGCCGTGGCCGCCCGCAACTTGGCAAGGTCGCGCCCGGTGGCGACAACCTCGGCCCCGGCAAGGCTCAGGCGAAGTGCGGTGGCGAGCCCGATGCCCGACGAACCACCGATGACGATGACCTTTTGCCTGCTGCGTTCCATGGCTTGCTCTCCAGTGCTGCGAGGCCCGGTTCGCCTTGCCTCGTTTCGTGCACAAGCCTAGGAATTGCTCGATTATCATTCAAATCGTTTGGATTTATGATGTCTATCATCGATAGTGATTTGAGGAGGCTGGATCTCAATCTTCTCCTGGCCTTCCATGCTCTTATGGCGGAGCGCAACGTCACCCGCGCCGCCGAACGGCTGTTCATCGGCCAGCCGGCGCTCAGCGGCGCACTCAAAAGATTGCGGTCGGCCTTCGGCGATGAATTGTTCGTTCGCACGCGACAGGGCATGGCGCCCACGCCGCGCGCCGTCGAACTCGCCGGCGCGATCGATCCCTTGCTGCTCTCCCTCCAGCAGGCTCTTCGCCGCAAACCCAGTTTCGATCCGGGCACGGCCGAACGGGTCTTTCACATCGGGCTCAGCGACGCCCTCGAAGTGGCCTTGATGCCCAAGCTGGTCCAGCAATGCGCGCGCACGGCGCCCGGCATCAGGCTGATATCCTCCTTCACGGATCGAACGCGCGCTTCGTCCATGCTGGACGCGGGCGAAATCGATCTCGCGATCGGCGTCTTCGACGAGGCGTCCACCTGGCATCGAGGCCAGGCCTTGTTCGACTGGACCTTCGTCTGCGTCTTCGATCCCCGCCACATCGCCTTGCCCGGCGGCCGTCTCACATTGGAGGACTATCTGGCCTATCCGCACCTGCTGACTTCCTTCAGCGGCGAATTGCATGGCTTCATCGACGAAAAACTCGAAGGGCTGGGGCATAGACGCAACGTGCTGTTCGCCAGCCGGAACTTTGCGACCAATCCTCTGATCGTCCGGCAGATGGCCGCTTTCGCCACTGTGCCGTCCTTTGTCGCCGATGCCTGGGCAGAAACCTTGCAGCTTTCAACCGCCAGCCTGCCCTTCGAAAGCCTGACCACGCAAGTCAGCCTGCTATGGACGGCCATCAGCGATGCCGACGCCGGCCTTGCCTGGCTGATTGCGCAATTCGAGCACCTCTACGGACGCGGCACCGCCCGATCCTATTGATGCGATCAGGTTTTCGCGGATGTCAGGATCGAGGCGAGGATGGCGATCGCCAGCGTTGCGAAAGTGATCGCCATGGTCAGCACATTGTCGAACTCGCCGATGAGGCGTTCGTAAAAAATCACGACGCCGATAAAAACCAGCAGCGCCGCCAACGCGACCTTCAGATACCGAAATTTGGCGATGAGCGCGTCGATGACGAAATACAGGGCCCGCAGACCAAGAACGGCGAAGATGTTCGAGGTGTAGACGATGAAGGGATCCTGCGTCTGGGACAGTACCGCCGGCACGCTGTCTACGGCGAAGACGATGTCAGCCACGTTGATCACCGAAAAGGCGGCGAACAGGGGCGTCGCGTACAGGACGGGCTTGCCGTCGCCGCCCGGCAGACGAACAAAGAAGTGCTCGCCCTCGATCCTCGTCGTCATGCGCAAATGGCGCATGAACCAGGCAACCGCCCTGTTCTGGTCGAGGTCCAGCCGATCGTCGACGCCGCGCAGCATGCGCAGTCCGGTCACGATCAGGAAGAAGCCGAACAGATAGAGCACCCAGGCAAACCGCGCCACGATCGCCGCGCCCAGGCCGACGAAGACACCCCTGAGGACGATGGCGACGACGATCCCCCAGAACAGCACGCGATGCTGATATTGGCGAGGCACGCCAAAAAAGGCGAAGATCACCGACATCACGAAGACATTGTCGATCGAAAGCGACTGCTCGAGCGCATAGGCGGTGAAGAACAGTGATCCTTTTTCCGGCCCGAAATACAGCCATGCGCCGCAACCGAACATGGCGGCCAGCACGGCATAGGCCGCCGTCAAGACAATCGACTGGCCGAGCGACAGCACTGGAATGCGGCGATTGAGATAGCCCAGATCGAAGATGAGAATGGCGGTGATGGACGATGCGAAGATCGCCCAGAACCACGGCGGCGCTCCGAGCATGTCGTCGGATGCCAGAGATAGTCCGGACCATTCCATGGATCGCGCGCTCGTTTTTCGGCTTCCGGCTCGGCGATGTGGGTGGTTCGTGCAGTGATGGTGCCGGGGAGGGGATGTGTCAACCGCCCCGCGCATCCTTCGAGATTGCGCGGCGGACAGCCGTAGCAACGCGGACGTTCTTGTGGGCACCCGGGCCTGGAGGCGAAAATATTCTAGCGCCGGGGTTATGTGGCGATATGATGACGCTCCTTCAGTAGAGAATCCGAGCAGCGTTGGCTTCATCACCTCCTATACCTTCCGGCAATCCGATAACCCCGCAGCAGAAGCGGCTGGCTTTCGGTGTGCATTTGTTTACGGCCAGCGGTGTGCTGTGGGGTTTTCTTGCCCTGATAGCGGCTGTCCAGCACGATTGGCGCACGATGTTCGCCTGGCTGGCGCTTGCCTTGTTCGTTGATGGCATCGACGGCACGATCGCCCGCAAGATCAATATCACCGAAGCCTCGCCCCGCTGGTCGGGCGTCGCCCTCGATCTGATCATCGACTATCTGACCTATGTCATCGTTCCCGCCTATGCCCTCTACAGTTCGGGCATGCTCGGCGGTTCGAGCAATGCGCTCAACCTCATCGCCATGGCGGTGATCCTTCTCACCAGCGCGATGTATTTCGCCGACAACGAGATGAAGACGGAAGACGCCTGGTTCAAAGGCTTCCCGGCGGTGTGGAACCTGATCGTGTTCTATTTCTTCCTGCTCAGCCCGGCCGAACCGACGATCCTCTCCATGACGGCCATCTTCCTGGTGGTTCTGGCACTCGGCCTGATGACCTTCGCATCCTTCGTTTTCGTGCACCCGCTGCGGGTGGCCAAACTGCGCATGCCCACCCTGATCCTGCTGGTGGTATGGTCGGTTCTGGCGATCAAGGCGATCTGGGAGAATGTCGATCCGGCCCCCTGGGTCACCTGGGCGCTTTGTATCATCGGCGTCTATTTCCTGATTCTCGGATATTTCCGCACGGCACCACCCCAAGGCCGCATTGCCGAGTGAGCCCTGGGCGCTCTAATATCGAGCGTTTTCCATCTGAGCCGAATTCTGCATTCCGACACGACTTGATTTCAACGACAGGTATTTGCCATGCCCGCAGCCATTCGCGTTCACCAGACCGGCGGCCCCGAGGTTTTGACTTATGAGGAAGTCGCGACGCCGCTGCCGGCACCCGGCGAGGTCCTGATCCGTCAGCATGCCTGCGGCGTGAACTATATCGATACCTATTACCGCTCCGGCCTCTACAAGGCGCCATCCCTGCCTTTCACACTCGGCGCGGAGGGGGCGGGAGAAGTGGTCGCTGTCGGCGAGGGCGTGACCGAGTTCAAGCCCGGTGACCGTGTGGCCTATGCCGGTGCGATCGGCAGCTATGCCGCGGAGCGCACCTATCCCGCCAACCGGCTCGTGCCGCTGCCGGACGCGATTTCCTACGAGCAGGCCGCCGGCATGATGCTCAAGGGCATGACGGCACAATATCTGATCCGGCGCACTTTCAAGGTCGCGACCGGCCAGACAGTCCTGGTGCATGCGGCTGCGGGCGGTGTCGGGCTGATCCTTTGCCAATGGGCCAAGGCGCTGGGGGCAACGGTAATCGGCACGGTGGGTTCGGAGGAAAAGGCGGCCCTGGCGCGCGCCAACGGCGCCGACCATACCATTCTCTATCGCAGCGAGGACTGGGTGAGGCGCGTCGCCGAGATCACCGATGGCCGCAAATGCGAGGTGGTCTATGACGGCGTCGGCAAGGATACCTTCCCCGGTTCGCTCGACTGCCTGAGGCCGCTCGGCATGTGGGTCTCCTTCGGCAATGCCTCTGGCCCCGTCGAGCCTGTTCCGATGCTGCTCCTGTCCCAGAAGGGCTCGCTCTTCGCCACCCGCCCGACGCTGGGGACCTATGTCGCCGAGCGCGCCGACCTTCTGGCGACGGCCAGCGACCTGTTCGAGACGGTCGCCTCCGGCAAGGTCAAGATCCCCGTCAACCAGCGCTATCCGCTCAAGGATGCCCGCAAGGCGCATGAGGACCTTGAAGGGCGGGGTACGACGGGATCCTCGATCCTGCTGCCCTAAGCGCGTCACGAGACTTCCGTTACGGTGGCGCATGGCCGAAGACATCTACGACCCTCAATTCGTGAAAGGCGTCTTCGATCGCTGTTCCGATAGATATATCGCGTTCAGCACCTGGTGCTCGCTCGGCTTCACCGAGCGCTGGCGCCGGCAATGCGTCGAGGCGCTGCCGGCACCAGAGGCCCCGGCTGCCACGGGTTATGATCTCATGGCTGGCACCGGCGAGGTCTGGCCCCATCTCTTGAAACGCTATCCGGCGATTGCCGGCATCGTCGCCGTCGACATTTCAACGGGCATGCATCAGCGCGCCATGACCCGCCTTCATGCACATCGAGCCCACAAGATCGCCTTCATCGAGGACGACGTGCTCTCCAGCACTCTGCCCGACGGCGGCGCGGATTTCGTGATTTCGACCTTCGGCCTGAAGACGTTCAACCCGACCCAGCATCGCAAGCTCGCGGCCCTTATCGCCCGCTGCCTCAAGCCGGGCGGCAGTTTCTCGCTGATCGAAGCTTCCGATCCCAAGGGATGGTGGCTCCGACCGCTCTATCTGTTCCATCTCAAGATAGTGCTGCCCATGATCGAGCGCTTCCTGCTGAAGGGAGCACAGGACTTCGCCATGATCGGCACCTACAGCACCAATTTCGGCGACGCTTCCGCCTTCGCCCGAATGCTGGAGGCGGAAGGCCTGCAGGTGAGCTACCGGAAGTTCTTTTACGGATGCGCAACCGGCGTATGTGGGCGCAAGCCAACCGGGCGGATGCTTCCACCTTCATAGCCGCTCGCCTCATGCATGCCATGTTTTTCAGCTCCAGAGCATTCGGTAAGAGTCACGAATAACCCTTTGAAAGACAAATCGAAGAATGCTGTTGGCACAGGGAGCGCCAGGGTGGCACCGGGGGGCGGAATGGGCTAAAGCGTTTGGCGATTTAATGGAATCACTGAGAGTCGCCAAAGCGTTTTGCGATTTGAACGGACGACTTCAAATCGCAAAGATGCGTCGAAACAAGGAGCTAGAGCAAATTGGCGTTCACGCTCGAACGCGCTTTGCTTCAGGACGCGTCGAGAACGAAGAGCGTGAGCAAGGAGCGTTTCCCAAACGCGTCTTGCCCATGAGGACGCCGCAGAATCGGTTTGAGGCCGTGCATTGACTGACGAAAACGACAAGAGGCCGGATGACGGGGAGCCGTCCGACATCCGCTCGACTTCCATCACCGACGAGATGAGGCGCAGCTATCTCGATTACGCCATGAGCGTGATCGTGAGCCGCGCCCTGCCGGACGTGCGTGACGGCCTGAAGCCGGTCCATCGGCGCATCGTGCATTCCATGTACGAGAACAACCACACGCCCGACCGCAAATACGTCAAATCGGCCAATATCGTCGGCGCCGTGATGGGTCAGTACCATCCCCATGGCGACCAGTCGATCTACGACGCCCTGGTCCGCATGGCTCAGCCTTTTTCGATGCGGCTGATGCTGGTGGACGGGCAGGGCAATTTCGGCTCGGTCGACGGCGACCCGCCGGCGGCCATGCGCTACACCGAGTCGCGCATGTCGAAAGCCGCTGTGGCGATGATCGATGACATCGACAAGGATACGGTCGACTTCCAGGAAAACTATGACGGCACCAAGTCGGAGCCGACGGTTCTGCCGGCGCGCTTTCCCAATCTGCTGGTCAACGGTGCCGGTGGCATCGCCGTCGGCATGGCCACCAACATTCCGCCCCACAATCTCGGCGAGGTGATCGACGGCTGTCTGGCCTATATCGACAATCCGGCCATCACCATCGACGATCTGATGGAACTGATCCCGGGGCCGGATTTCCCCACCGCGGCCAATATCGTCGGCCGTTCCGGCATTCGCTCGGCCTATAATACCGGGCGCGGCTCGATCATCATGCGCGCCACCGCCACGATCGAGGAAATCCGCAAGGATCGTGACGCCATCATCGTCACCGCCATTCCCTACCAGGTCAACAAGGCGACGCTGCAGGAACGCATTGCCGAGTTGGTGCGCGAGAAGCGGATCGAAGGCATCGCCGAAGTGCGCGACGAGTCTGACCGCCAGGGCATGCGCCTCGTCATCGAGCTCAAGCGCGATGCGGTCGGCGAAGTGGTGCTGAACCAGCTCTATCGCTTCACCTCGCTGCAGACGAGCTTCGGGGCCAATATGGTGGCGCTGAATGGCGGCCGGCCCGAACTGCTCAATCTCAAGGACATGATCTCGGCCTTCGTCGATTTCCGCGAAGAGGTGATCAGCCGCCGCACCAAATATCTGCTGAACAAGGCGCGGAACAGCGCCCATATCCTGTGCGGCCTCGCCACCGCCGTCGCCAATATCGACGAAGTCATCCGTATCATCCGCACAAGCCCCGACCCGACCACAGCCCGTGAGGCCTTGATGGGCCGCGACTGGCCGACGGGCGACATCGCGCCGCTGATTCTTTTGGTCGACGATCCCAAGCATCCGATGAACGAGGACGGAACCTACCGTCTTTCGGATGCCCAGGCTCGCGCCATCCTGGAACTGCGCCTAGCCCGCCTGACCGCTCTCGGCCGCGACGAAATCGGCGACGATCTGCAGAAACTGGCCGACCAGATTCGCGACTACCTCGAGATCCTGCGCTCGCGCGCGCGCATCATGTCGATCGCTCGCACCGAACTGGAAGAGATGAAGGCGCTGCACGCCACGCCTCGTCTCACCGAAATCCTCGATTCGGACGCCGATTTCGAGGACGAAGACCTGATCCAGAAAGAGGACATGGTGGTCACCGTGTCCCATGCCGGCTATGTCAAGCGCGTGCCTCTCTCTACCTACCGGGCGCAGCATCGCGGCGGCAAAGGTCGCTCCGGCATGCAGACCAAGGAAGAGGATTTCGTCACCTATCTGTTCGTGGCGAACACCCACACGCCGGTGCTGTTCTTCTCCTCCAAGGGCCGCGTCTACAAGGAAAAGGTCTGGCGCCTGCCCCTGGCGGCGCCCCAGGCACGCGGCAAGGCCTTCATCAATCTGCTGCCGATCGAAGCGGACGAGCGGATCACTTCGATCATGCCGCTGCCCGAGGACGAGAACCAGTGGGCGACGCTGCACATCATGTTCGCCACCTCGTCCGGCACGGTGCGGCGCAACGACCTTTCGGATTTCGTCCAGGTCAACCGCGCCGGCAAAATCGCGATGAAGCTGGAGGAAGGCGAGCAGATCCGGGACGTCTCGATCTGCACCGCGGCGGACGACGTGCTGCTCACCACCGCCCTTGGCCAATGCATCCGCTTCCCCGTGCCCGATGTACGCGTGTTCAAGGGGCGTGACTCCATGGGCGTACGCGGCATCAGGCTGGAGGGCGAAGACACCGTCATCGCCATGGACATCATCGCCCATCGCGAGATTTCCCCCGAGGAGCGGTCCGCCTATTTCAAGATGCGTCGCGCCGTGGCCGGCGAAACCGAAAACGGTGACAATGGCGTCGAGGAAGTCGAGGAAACGAGCGAAGCCGCGGTGGAGATCACCACCGAGCGTTACGCTCAACTCTCGGCCGAAGAGCAGTTCATCCTTACCATTTCCGAAAATGGCTATGGCAAGCGCTCTTCGTCCTACGAATATCGCATCACCGGCCGTGGCGGCAAAGGCATCGTCGCCATGGCCGTCAACCAGCGTAATGGCAAGCTGGTCTCCTCCTATGCCGTCGAGCACAGCGACCAGATCATGCTGGTGACCGATGGCGGCCAGCTCATCCGCTGTCCGGTCGAAGGCATCCGTATCGTTGGACGCGGCTCGCAGGGTGTCATCGTCTTCAACACCGCCGAGGGTGAGAAAGTCGTCTCCGTCGAGCGCGTCAGCGATGAGGGTGACGAGGACGAAGAAGGCGGCGAGGAATAGCCCCAACAAAAAAAGCGGCACCCACTAAGGGTGCCGTTTGCAGGTTCCGGAAGGGCTTTTCGATCAGCCGAACCGGCGGTCTTGGAGGGCGGAAACCATCGCATCGCCGCAGGTTGCGGACGATGCGAGGCAAAACGGGGGGATCATTGCGCCAGCTTGATCTTGACCAGCGTGGTCTTGCCGGTGTCCTGGTAGACTTGGACCAGCGTCACCGGCGGCATCGCCTGCTTGGCAGCGACGTCGCCTGCACAGGCGGCAATGAGTGAATTCTTGCTGCAATCGGCAGCGAGGGATGCAACGTTCAGCCTGTCACCGCGGCTTGCGGCAACCTGCTGAGGCTGCATGCGGGCCACGTCGAGGAGAGAGGCGGCGGCGAGGGCGAAGAGGCTTGCACCGATTGCCAGGGCGGGGCGAAGGGTTGTCATAGCCATGCATCCTATCAGTTCAGGTGTGTCTCAACCTTGTTTGATCACTTATGACCCATTAACCATGATGCGACCGTGACTCGCCGTGCGCTTTCGCACACGCCGTCCTCGCGGAGGCAGCGTTTGCGCGACAGGGACGGTGGAGACGAGAACAGCGAGGGCCATGTGCATCAACCGATTTGGGGGCAGGATTTGCCCGTAGGACCGCAAATTCCGAGGCATTTCGCTTGAACTGTATCGTGCCCCGGATAATGCGATGGCCGGCCAGAAAGTTCCCTGAGCGGTCGATCATCGGAACGATTTTCGTTGCCTTCGGCAGACGGGCCTCGCCTCGATGGTCGGCGCAGAGTGTACCAAAATGAAACATTCCTGATGCCTGGACCTTCGGCTTAAGCCTTAGGGCGTGCCATCGGTTATGGTCTGGAGTTTGACGAGGTCAAAATGGTGGGACGGAAGGGGCAAGCGCTGCCAGGATTTCGCGTCAGGGCAAGCGAAGCGACCAAGCCGCAAGGCTTGCGTCATCGGATGCCTTCCTCTCGGCAAACATCGCTCCCATCAAAACGAAACCACAACCCGCCCCAACGATGAGAGTGCCATGACCTCAGCCCATGCGACGCCCAGGACGGCCTTCTATGCGGGCTCCTTCGATCCCCTGACCAACGGCCATGTCGACGTCATCCGGCATGCTGCGGCCGTGGCTGATCGACTGGTGGTTGCCATTGGCGTGCATCCCGGCAAGGCTCCTTTGTTCACGGCCGAAGAGCGCATGGACATGATCCGCGAGGATTGCGGCCCGTTGCTTGGCCCTGACCGATTGGAAGTCGTCACCTTTGCGGATCTCGCCGTCGATGCGGCCCGGCGCGTGGGAGCGACCTTGCTGATCCGCGGTCTCAGGGACGGCACCGATCTCGACTATGAAATGCAGATGGCCGGCATGAATGCCGCCTTGGCACCCGGTGTCCAGACCGTTTTCCTGCCATCCTCGCCGATCGTGCGCCCTATCACCGCCACGCTTGTGCGCCAGATCGCGGCCATGGGCGGCGATGTCTCCGGATTCGTACCGGCAGGCGTGCTGCGCCGCCTGAAGGCGCGGTTCGCCAAATCGACGCCCTAGGGCAAACCCTGCAATCCATTCCGTCTTCGAGGGAGACAATCCTTGCTTCGTATTCTTTCTGCTTTGGCCGTCGTGATCGGCCTCTTCGCCGTGGCTCCCGCCCAGGCTGCCCAGGCCGATGCCAACACCGTCTATCTCGACACCCAGTACGGCCGCGCCACCATCAAGCTGCGTCCCGACCTCGCGCCCAAGCATGTCGAGCAGATCAAGACGCTGGTGAAGCGCGGTTTCTACAACGGCATCGTCTTCCACCGCGTGATCGAGGGCTTCATGGCCCAGACCGGCGATCCCACCGGCACTGGCACCGGCGGTTCGGACCTGCCCGACCTCAAGGCCGAGTTCACCAACAAGGCCAAGTTCGTGCGCGGTGTCGTCGGCATGGCCCGTTCCTCCGATCCGAATTCGGCCAATTCCCAGTTCTTCATCATGTATGCCCCGCAGGCCAGCCTCGATGGCCAGTACACCATCGTCGGCGAGGTGGTGTCGGGCATGGACGCCATCGACAAGATCAAGAAGGGCGATGCCAGCGACAACGGCATGGTCAGCAATCCCGACAAGATCATCAAGATGCAGTTGGCCAAGTAAGGTTTGCACCGGCTGCATTCGCCAATTGCAAGACGGGCGGCCAGGCACTATCTAGCCGTCATTCCACTTCGCTTTCCGACAGAAAGGAGCGTGCCGATGGCCGCTGATCCCGAAAACACGATCGTCATGGAAACCACGCAAGGCCGTGTCGTCATCGAATTGCGTCCGGACCTCGCCCCCCAGCATGTCGAGCGCATCAAGCTGCTCGCCCGCGAGAAATTCTATGACGGCATCGTCTTCCATCGCGTGATCGATGGCTTCATGGCGCAGGCCGGCTGCCCCGACGGTCGCGGCACCGGCGGCTCCAAGCACCCGAACCTGCCGGCCGAGTTCAACGACGAGTCGCATGTGCGCGGCATCTGCTCGATGGCCCGTTCCTCGATGCCGAACTCCGCCAACTCGCAGTTCTTCATCGTGTTCGACAACGCCAAGTTCCTCGATCGCCAGTACACGGTCTGGGGCAAGGTCGTGGAAGGCATGGAGAACGTCGACAAGATCAAGCGCGGCGAGCCGGTGGTGAACCCCGACAAGATCGTCTCCATGCGCGTCCAGGCCGACATCGCCTGAGCACGCCCTGAGACAAGCAATCGGGCATCACCGGAGAGATCCGGTGGTGCCCATCCTATTTTTGGCGTCATTGCGAGTGCAGCCAAGCAATCCAATTCTCATGAAGCGTAGACTTGGATTGCTTGGCCCCACGCGCAATGACGTTCCAATGACAAAGCAAGACCAGATTTGGCTGCGCGGACGTTGAGCATGCGCGTTTCCGATTTCGATTTTCATCTGCCTGCCGAAAACATCGCGCTTCGCCCCGCCGAGCCGCGCGACCACGCACGCCTGCTCGAAGTCGGCCCGGTTCACGGCAGCCTGGCCGATCGCATCGTATCCGACCTGCCCAAGCTGCTGCGGGCAGGCGACATGCTGGTTTTCAACGACACCAAGGTCATCCCCGCCAGGCTCGACGGCCTGCGCCGCCGCCCGGGCGGGGCAGGGGCCGCCATCGAGGCGATGCTGCACCAGCGTCTCGGACCGGCCCAGTGGAAAGCTTTCGCTCGCCCCGGCAAGCGTCTGGCGGTGGGGGACATCATCGAATTCAGCGAGAATTTGAGCGCCGCTGTCGAGGAGAAGGGCGAAGGCGGCGAGGTCACGCTGCGCTTTTCGCTGGAAAGCGCAGCGTTGGACGTGGCGATCGCGACGGTCGGCCATATTCCGCTGCCGCCCTATATCGCCTCCAAACGCGCCGACGATGCCAGGGACCGCGAGGACTACCAGACCATCTATGCCAAGGCCGATGGCGCGGTTGCCGCCCCCACGGCCGGCCTGCATTTCACGCCGGACCTCTTCGCCAGGCTGGACGCGGCCGGAATTGCCCGCCATTTCGTCACGCTGCATGTCGGCGCCGGCACGTTCCTGCCCGTGAAAGGTGAGGATCTATCCGAACACAAGATGCATGCCGAATTCGGGGTCGTGACCGCGGAGGCGGCGCAGGCGCTCAATGCCGGCAAGGCCAGGGGAGGGCGCATCATTGCCGTCGGCACCACCTCGCTACGCCTGCTCGAAAGCGCCGCCGCTGAGGACGGCACCCTCGAGCCCTTCGCCGACGAGACCTCGATCTTCATCACCCCGGGCTACCGCTTCCGTACCGCCGATGCCCTGATGACCAATTTCCACCTTCCCCGATCGACCTTGATGATGCTGGTCTCGGCCTTCGCCGGCTACGACACCATGAAGACCGCCTATGCCCATGCCATCGCCGCGGGCTACCGCTTCTATTCCTATGGCGATGCCAGTCTGCTATGGCGGGCACCATGCTGAAAACTTCGACATCGACCGTCGGTGAGGTCTCCTTCGCCATCCATGCCACCGAGGGTACGGCTCGCACCGGTGCCCTGCATCTGGGGCGCGGCAGCGTGCGCACACCAGCCTTCATGCCGGTCGGCACCGCCGGCACGGTCAAGGCGATGTATATCGACCAGGTCAAGGACCTCGGTGCCGACATCATCCTGGGCAATACCTACCACCTCATGCTCCGCCCGGGAGCCGAGCGGGTGGCCGCACTCGGCGGGCTGCATGAATTTTCACGCTGGCAGGGCCCGATCCTCACCGATTCCGGCGGCTTCCAGGTGATGTCGCTGGCGGGACTGCGCAAGCTCGACAAGAACGGCGTCACCTTCCGCAGCCATATCGACGGCTCCTCCCATCGCCTCACGCCCGAGCGCTCGGTCGAAATCCAGACCCTGCTCGACTCCGACATCATCATGCAGCTCGACGAATGCGTGCGCCTGCCCTCGACCCGCAAGGATATCGAGCGCGCCATGCGGCTGTCGCTCGATTGGGCCGAGCGCTCGAAGCGCGCCTTCGGAACCCAGCCCGGCAAGGCGATCTTCGGCATCGTGCAGGGCGGCGACATTCCCGATCTGCGCATTGCCTCTGCGCAGGCACTGGCCGGCATGGACTTTCCCGGCTACGCCGTGGGAGGCCTCGCCGTCGGCGAACCGCAGGCCGTGATGCTGGAGATGATCGAAACGGTCGAGCCGCATCTGCCGCGCGAGAAACCACGCTATCTGATGGGCGTCGGCACACCGGACGACCTGATCGAAAGCGTATCGCGCGGCATCGACATGTTCGATTGCGTGATGCCGACCCGTGCCGGGCGCCATGGCCTGGCCTATTCTCGTTTCGGCAAGGTCAATCTCAAGAATGCCCGCCATGCCGAGGATCCGCGCCCGCTGGACGAGGCCTCGTCTTGTCCCGCCGCCCGCGACTATAGCCGCGCCTATCTGCACCATCTCACCAAGGCCAATGAGATTCTCGGCATGATGCTGCTGACCTGGATCAACCTGGCCTACTATCAGGAGCTGATGGCCGGCATGCGCGCCGCCATCGCCGCAGGGCGCTTTGCCGATTTCAAGGCCGAGACCAAGGAAAACTGGGCCCGGGGCGATATGGCCAGGCTGTAATCTATCGGTGTGCCGGTCTCGCCGCAGGTGCAGCCCAAAAGCATGCAGCTGCCTGAGGTAACGCGCCGATCACGATCGCGCACATCGATTTTACCACCGGTCTTACGTGATCGTGAGAAACATCGGTCCCGGCACAGGCGTATAAGAGGAGTAAGTCCACGCCCATCGACCAGGGAAGATCATGCTGATCCGCCACGCACCCGACCTCACAGAGGCCCATGTCACGCCGAAGCAGGCCTATGTCGACCGCAGGCATTTTCTTGCCGGCCTCGGAGCCGTTGCCGGCGCAGCGCTGCTGCCTGTCTCCGCCGATGCAGCCAAGCTGTCGGGAGCCAAGAGCGCCTATTCCACCGATGAGAAGCAGACCAGCTTCGAAGACGTCACCAGCTACAACAATTTCTACGAATTCGGCACCGACAAGTCCGATCCGGCCGCCTATGCCGGCAAGCTGACCACCACGCCCTGGAGCATCAAGGTCGATGGGCTCGTCAACAAGCCGGCAACCTATGCGCTGGAGGAGTTCATCAAGCCCTATCGCCTCGAGGAGCGCATCTACCGCCATCGCTGCGTCGAGGCCTGGTCGATGGTGGTTCCCTGGCTCGGTTTCGCGCTCGCCGACGTGATCAAGAAGGCCGAGCCCCAGGGAAGCGCCAAATATGTCGCCTTCGAGACGCTGGTGCGGCCCTCGGAGATGCCGGGCCAGTCGGCCTTCTTCCCGGCCCTGAAATGGCCCTATGTCGAGGGTTTGCGCCTCGACGAGGCGCTCAACCCGCTCACCATGCTGGCTGTCGGGCTCTATGGCGAAACGCTGCCAAACCAGAACGGCGCGCCGCTGCGCCTGGTCGTGCCCTGGAAATATGGCTTCAAGGGCATCAAGTCGATCGTGCGCATCAGCCTGGTCGAGAAGCAGCCGTCCACCTCGTGGAACCTGGAGAACTCGAGCGAGTACGGCTTCTATTCCAACGTCAACCCTGAGGTCGATCACCCGCGCTGGAGCCAGGCGAGCGAGCGTCGGATCGGTGCAGGCCTGCTGGCCGGCCGGCAGCCGACTTTGATGTTCAACGGCTATGGCGAACAGGTAGCAGCAATGTATGCCGGCATGGATCTGAAGGCCAACTACTGATGCAACCCTCGCGCGCCAGCCTGCAAGCCGTGCTCAAATGGCTCATCTACGTCGTCGGCATGCTGCCGGCCGTGTGGTTGTTCTATCTTGCCTTCAGCGGGCGTATCGGCGCCGATCCCGTCGCCCAGCTCGAATGGGGGCTGGGGCTGTGGGCCCTGCGCTTCCTGATCGCCTGCCTCTGCATCACGCCTTTGCGCCAGCTCCTGCGCGTCAACCTCCTGCGCTATCGGCGCGCGCTTGGCCTGGTGGCCTTCTACTACGTGCTGCTGCATCTGAGCGTGTGGCTCTGGCTCGACCGCGGCCTCGATCTCCACGCGGCTGTCCAGGATATCCTGCGCCGTCCTTACATCACCATCGGCATGGCCGCCTTCGCCCTGCTCGTGCCCCTGGCATTGACGTCGACGAACTGGTCGATCCGCAAGCTCGGCGGCAAGGCCTGGTCGAAATTGCACAAGCTCGTCTATCCCGCCATCGCGCTCGGAGCGCTGCATTTCATCATGATCAAGAAGGTCTGGCTGATCGAGCCGCTGGTCTATGCGGCGATCGTGCTCGTATTGCTGGCCTGGCGCCTGTTGTGGCCGATGATCGGCAAGCGTCGGGCAAGCGCAAGGCGGGTTGCATCAACGTAATGCAAGCAACGCGCTGTCACCCCTCATCCCCCTGCCGGGACCTTCTCCCGCAAGGGGAGAAGGAACAGGATTGGGATACGGCGCGTCAGCGGAACAGCTTTCAAATGGCTCACCACCTGCCAGATGAGATGCCTTCTCCCCTTGCGGGAGAAGGTCCCGGCAGGGGGATGAGGGGTAGCAGCACATCGGATCGGCCGAAAAAATCGGTTGCCTTCGCGCGAATCTGCCCCTAGGTTGCCCTTCCCGGTTCACACCCAGCATGAGGGAGAATTGCATGACCACATTTCTGATTCTCGCTCACGTGTCGAACGTTCGGCCATATGAGATCCTGACGCGTTAGGTCGCGTCCTTTTCTCCCGAACACCCTCCGGGTCTTTTTCCTGAACATATTTTGCGCCGCACTTTCGTGTGCGCCTTGCATTTTGGAGACGGCGCGGGGCTGCGCCGGTTACCCCGATGACTCTTTCTCGCAAAGAGCCCGGCCGCAATCCCATGGCGGCTGTGCTTGGATTCACTTTTGATCACTGGCGCAGCCAGGCCGATCTCGTGACCTTGATCGTAATCGCCGTCGGCGTGGCAACGGTCGCCGAAGTGGTCGTGCCAATCTATGCCGGCCAGATGGTCGATGCCGTCACCACCGGCCTTGGTGGAGCAAGCGAGGCCTGGTGGGCGCTTGGGGCCATGCTGGTCCTCGGTGCGGTTGCCGTGGGCTGCCGGCAGCTGTTCTTCTATGCCATCACCATCCTGACCACACGGATGATGAGCACGATCGCCCGCGAAGCCTTCGCGCGCGTGCAGCGTTTCTCCACCGATTGGCACGCCAACAATTTCGCCGGTTCGACGGTCAGGCGCATCACCCGCGGCATGTGGGCACTCGACATGCTCAACGACACGCTGCTGGTGGCCATCCTGCCCTCCATCCTCGTCCTGCTCGGCTCGACGGTGGTGCTGGCGACGGTCTGGCCGATGCTGGGCCTGGTGGTTCTCATCGGTTCCATTGCCTTCGTGGCGATGACGGTGGTGCTGTCGGTGAATTATGTCGCGCCGGCGGCGCGCTTGGCCAATAGCTGGGATACGCGCGTGGGCGGTGCCCTTGCCGACGCCGTAACCTGCAACGCAGTGGTGAAGGCCTTCGGCGGCGAAACGCGCGAGGATGCCCGGCTGACGGCCGTGCTGGCCAAATGGCGCTCGCGCACCAATCGCACCTGGATGCGCGGCACCAATGCCGGTACGGCCCAGAACGTGTTCCTACTGGGGCTGAGAGCCGCGGTACTGGGCGTGGTGCTGTGGTTATGGGCGCGCGGACAGGCCGGCGTCGGTGACGTCGCGCTGGTCCTGACCAGCTATGCCGTGGTCCATGGTTATCTGCGCGATATCGGCATGCATATCCACAATCTCCAGCGTTCGGTGAACGACATGGAGGAACTGGTGGCGTTCTACGACCAGCCGATGGGCGTGAAGGACAGGCATGATGCCATGCCGGCCATGATCACGGACGGACGCATCGCCTTCGAGCATGTCACCTTCCACTATGGTGGCCATGCCGATGCTC
Organism: Labrys sp. E2SS-1L; assembly: GCF_057073705.1. Classification (NCBI taxonomy): domain Bacteria; kingdom Pseudomonadati; phylum Pseudomonadota; class Alphaproteobacteria; order Hyphomicrobiales; family Xanthobacteraceae; genus Labrys; species Labrys sp. E2SS-1L. Next base: position 3,750,422 of record NZ_CP172712.1, read on the forward strand.
TCTATCGCGACTTCTCCGTCGAGATCGGGGCAGGGGAGAAGATCGGCCTGGTGGGTCGGTCGGGCTCGGGCAAGACCACCTTCGTCAAGCTGATCCAGCGTCTCTACGATGTGAATGCCGGCCGCATCACCATAGACGGCCAGGACATCGCCGACATGACGCAGGCCAGCCTGCGCAGCCAGATCGCCATCGTGCAGCAGGAGCCGATCCTGTTTCACCGCTCGCTTGCCGAAAACATCGCCTATGCCCGGCCCGGCGCCAGCATGGCCGAGATCGAGCACGCGGCAAAGCTTGCCAATGCGCACGCCTTCATCTCGGCCTTGCCCAAGGGCTATGGCACGATGGTGGGCGAACGCGGCGTGAAGCTGTCCGGCGGCGAGCGCCAGCGCGTGGCGCTCGCCCGGGCCTTCCTGGCGGATGCGCCGGTGCTGATCCTGGACGAGGCGACTTCCAGCCTCGATTCGGAATCGGAGCATCTGATCCAGGAGGCGATGGAAAGGCTGATGGCGGGGCGAACCACCATCGTCATCGCCCACCGGCTCTCGACCGTGCAGGCGATGGACCGCATCCTTGTCTTCGACAAGGGCAAGATCGTCGAGGAGGGGGATCACGCCAGCCTGATCCGCCACCCCGACGGCATCTATCGCGGTCTGTTCGAACGCCAGGCCCTGGAACTCGCCAAGGGCTGGGCGGCATAGGATTAGGAGACGATAAGGGATGGGGCGCAAGGCGTGCCCCGTCCCGCCAGCCAATCCTTGGCGAGGCAACCGAACATTGCTGCCGGCGGAGGCCCTCACTTCGATGAACGAAACACTGCGCGCCGTCGTTGCCGAGGCCTATGAACTGTTTCCGCCCCACCGTTTCGGAGCACAGCTGCAGAATGTCTGCACGGGCTGTTGCGTCACCGCCGACGAGCAGGCGCTGCTGATCCGCACGCCGCGCCAGGCCATTCCCGCCCCGCTGATGCAAGCCTATTATGGTGCGGCATTCAACGGGTGCCTGAATGCAGAGGAAACCGAGCATTTCCTGCCGCGCTTGCTCGAGCTCTCCGCCGAGGGGCATCAACTCGGCACGGGTGGGTTCGAGTGCAATTTCAATCATCTCGGCACGCGTGGTGCTGACTATCGGCACAATTGGAGCAGGGAGAAGATCGCTCTGATCGATCGCTATTTCCTGGCCCTGGCCGAATTATCCTGGCAGGCTGGGCTCCCAAATCCGCAATGGCAATGCCACGCAATCGAAGATGTGTTGTGCGCCATTGCGCGAGGAAGTGCTTACCTGCCTCCCATCCTGTCGGCGTGGCAGGCCGACCAGTCTCGGCAAGCGACCATCCGGCTGGCGAACACGCTTTCCAATTTGCATTGGTCAAAGCGGAAAGTCGGATTCGCCAAACTCACCAACGCCTTCTGGGCCGACGTTCCGGATCAGGAATGTCTCTGTGTCGCCTGGCTGTGCAGCCCTGACCATTATACCCGTTTCGACACGGCCATGAACCAGGAGGAAGACGACGACGTTTTCGCGCTCTTTTCTCAGGCCCGAGACGTCGTGGGTGCGGCACCATGATCTGACCGAACGGCATCCGCTGGTCGGCTATGAGCGAACCGTCAAGCCAGGGCGATACGCACCCGCCGGTTCTGCTTGCCCTTCTTTTCGATCTGCGTCACCGCAATGCGGCCGATCTCCTCGGTGTTGCGCACATGGGTGCCGCCGCAAGGCTGCAGGTCGAGGCCCTCGATCTCGACCAGCCTGATCACCCCGGAGCCGCGCGGCGGCTTGACCGACATGGTCTTCACCAAACCAGGATTGGCGTCGAGCTCGGCATCCGTGATCCAGCGTTCGCTGACCTCGGCGCCCTGGCCGATCATAGTATTGACCTTGTGGGCGATCTCATCCTTGTCGAGCCCGGCATCCTGGATGTCGAAATCGAGCCGCCCCTCGCCATCGCCGATCGATCCGCCGGTGACGGGGTAGGGCAGGGCGACCGAAAGCAGATGCAAGGCGGTATGCACTTTCATGCGGGCATAACGCCGCGACCAGTCCAGCGCCAGTTCGACCGTGTCGCCGACAGCCGGCAGCAATCCTTCCGGCGGCACCACATGGGCGATCTCGGTCTTGGTCTCGTCGTTCCAGACCGTATTGGTGATGGCGATGGTACGCCCATCCGACAATGTCATGGTGCCGACATCGCCGGGCTGCCCCCCACCCATGGCATAAAAGACCGTGCGATCCAGGATGATGCCATGTTGCGACAGCCCGATCACCGTAGCGCTGGCGCCGGGGCTGTAGGGATCGTCTCTGAACAGCAGGTCTGTCGCCATGTCGTCACCTATTCCAATGGAGCCTTGATGGTGGAACGCTTTTCAAGCCATTCCGGCACGGGCAGGTTCTTGGAACGCATGAACGCAGGATTGAACAGCTTGGACTGATAGCGCGAGCCATGGTCGCACAGGATGGTCACGATGGTGTGGCCGGGCCCGAGTTCCCGAGCCATGCGGATGGCACCGGCAATGTTGATGCCGGTCGACAAGCCCACGCAAAGCCCTTCTTCCTGCAACAGATCATAAACCAACGGCACCGCTTCTTCATCAGGGATCTGATAGGCAAGGTCGACCGGCGCGCCCTCGATATTCTTGGTGACCCGGTTCTGGCCGATGCCCTCCGACATCGACGAACCGGAGAATTTCAGCTCGCCATCGGTAAACCAGGAATACATGGCGGCCCCCATCGGATCAGCCACGCCGATCTTGATGGCAGGATTGGCCGCCTTCAGGGCGATGCCGACGCCGGCCAGCGTGCCGCCCGAACCGATCGAGCAGATGAAGCCGTCGAGCTTGCCGTCGGTCTGCTCCAGGATTTCCGGCGCCGTGGTCTCGATATGGGCCTGGCGGTTGGCGACATTGTCGAACTGGTTGGCCCAGACCGCGCCGCCCGGTTCGGTTTTCGCCAGTTCGGCTGCCAGCCGGCCCGAGACCTTCACGTAATTGTTGGGATTGGCATAGGGAACCGCCGGTACTTCCACCAGTTCGGCTCCCGCCAGGCGCAGCATGTCCTTCTTTTCCTGGCTCTGGGTCTCGGGAATCACGATCACCGTGCGAAAGCCCATGGCATCGGCGACCAGCGCCAGGCCGATACCCGTATTGCCGGCCGTGCCTTCGACGATGGTGCCGCCGGGCTTCAGCGCGCCGCGCGCCACCGCATCCTTGATGATGAAGAGCGCCGCCCGATCCTTTACCGACTGGCCCGGATTCATGAACTCGGCCTTGCCCAGAATGGTGCAGCCCGTCAGCTCGGACGCGCGATTGAGGCGAATGAGGGGGGTATTGCCGATGGCATCGACGAGACCGGTACGGAAAGCCATGTGTGATCGTCTGCTGATTGGAGGGGATGCGACCCTAACCCGACTTTTCTGATCGGCATAGGGGAGAGGCATGCCGACGACGGGTTTTCCAAGCCGCGGTGCCATGATAGCTCTCGCCCCGGCAGGCGGGCCCGTCATCACCGACCCGCCTCATCGATCATCGCCAGAGCAAAGCGCGTTTAGACGGAAACGCTATTTTGCTCTAGCTCTTTGGTTCGACGCGTCTTTGCAATTCTTGGCGATTCCGCCAAGTCACAACACGCTATAGGAAGCCGCCATGTCGAAGGTGACACGCGCCACCCAGATGCTCGCCAAGACAGGCGTCGCCTTTTCCGTCCACAGCTACGACTATGATCCCGATGCCGACAGCATCGGCCTGCAGGCTGCCGACGCCCTTGGCGAACCGCCCAGCCGGGTGCTCAAGACCTTGATGGCGCTGGTTGACGGCAAGCCCGTCTGCGTCATCGTGCCGTCCGACCACGAGGTCTCCATGAAGAAGCTGGCGGCGGCCTTCAATGGCAAGTCGGCGCAGATGATGAAGCCGGCCGATGCAGAGCGCAGCAGCGGATACAAGGTCGGCGGCATCAGCCCCTTCGGCCAGATGCGCAAAGTGCGAACCGCCATCGAGGAAACCGCGCTCGGTGCCGACTATGTCTATGTCAATGGGGGCCAGCGGGGGCTGCAGATCCGGCTCGCTCCGCATGACGCCAAGACTGTCCTCGAAGCGACCGCCGCCGCCTTGGTCGCTGCCTGATCCTCTCGCGCGAGATGGAGGGCCTCTCATGTCGATAGCTCGCTCCAGCGAAGGCAGCTCGGCCGATCGTCAGGGCTGTCGCCGAGCCGCATGAGATTTAGTCGTCAACCGAGCCCTTCGAGGGGATCAGCCGCCCTCGACTTCGGCTTTGGCGGTTCGGACGTCCCATCCCGCCATGGCGACATCCGCCACCGCCTCCAGCTCTGCGCAGCTCACCCCATCGCGGGCCAGGATCGACATGCCGTTCTGAACGGTCTGCACGAAGCGAGCGAGCGCGTGAAGATCGGTTGATACCGGGATTTCACCATCCGCCACCGCCCGGCTGAAGCGGGTCAATAGCCGTTCGAGCGTGACGGCGCGCGCGGACCTGACCAGCTCCCCGAGTTCCGCATGACCTTCGCTGCCGACCGAGGACAGCGTCACCATGCAACCGCGAGGGATATCCGCGACGCAACCGGTCAGTGCCGCGGCCGAGTCCGCGAGGATGGACCGGACAGCATCGCGGGCGGTCGCAGCCGACTGAAACCCCGCCCAAACATAACTCTCGTTGGTCTCGGCATAGTGCCGCAGCGCTTCGGCATAAAGCGCTTCCTTGGACTGGAAAGCGGCGTAGAGGCTGGGAGCGCCGATACCCATCGCCTGCGTCAGATCGGCGATGGAGGTCGCTTCGAACCCCTTGCACCAGAACAGCCGGGTCGCTTGCTCCAGCGCTGCGGTCCGATCGAACGCACGCGGTCGCCCGCGCACAGGCCCCGTTGCAACGCCGGTCTCGGGCTTCGGTTCAGAATTTTGCATCGATCGCTATATAATCATATTGACCCGCAGCGACAACACTTTTAGCCTTTCTGTATCGATCACTAGAAAAAGGCTAAGGCTATGACGGAACTGTCTGGAAAGCGCGCGCTCGTAACGGGTGGGTCGCGCGGCATCGGTGCTGCGATTGCAATCGCTCTCGCGGAGAAGGGGGCGGATGTAGCCCTCACCTACGAAAAGGCCGCCGATCGGGCTGCCGAAGTCGTTCGGGAAATCGAAGGGAAGGGGCGCAAGGCCGTTGCGATTCAGGCAGACAGCGCCGATCCGGGGGCGGTCAAGCGCTCCGTCGATGAAGCGGCAAGGGTGTTGGGCGGCCTCGACATCCTCGTCAACAACGCCGCGATTGCCCTTTATGCATCCACGGCCGAGATCAGTGTCGAGTCGATCGATGCGATGCTCGAGGTCAATGTGCGTGGACCTGTGCTCGCGGCGCAAGCCGCCATTCCGCATCTCGGCGCGGGCGGGCGCATCGTCACGATCGGGTCCGCCGGTGCCGAACGCATCGTCGGGCATCCCGGCACCTTCTACTACATGACCAAGTCTGCTTTACACTCGTTCACGCGCGGCCTTGCCCAGGAGCTCGGGCCGCGCGATGTCACGGTCAATCTGGTCCAGCCGGGCTCGACCGATACCGACATGAACCCATCCAATGGTGAATCGTCCGATTTCCAGCGTAGCCTGAGCCCGCTTGGACGCTACGGTGCACCGCAGGACGTCGCCGCTGCCGTCGCCTTTCTGGCAAGCCCTTCGGCGCGACACGTCACAGGCGCCATTCTGACAGTGGACGGAGGACAAACGACCTGAAGCGGGCTTGATCCTCTCCGCCGGAGACCGGCCGGTGGCCGGTTTCCGCCACTCCGCGACCGGATGGGAGGTCATGCGGGGATTTCGCGCCAAACATCCATATCGCACGCGCTGCGCGATTGGGGTGTTCAGCCGTCACATGGTGTAGGAGAAGGAGAATGGCTCCGCGAGCAGGACTCGAACCTGCGACCCAGCGATTAACAGTCGCTTGCTCTACCGGCTGAGCTATCGCGGAACAGAGGGTGTCCCCCGGTGGAGCGGGTGTATAGCTCCAAGAAACTCACTTGCCAAGGCCTATCCTGCCCTGATTGCATCTTCTTTTCGGATTAATATCTAAGGGTAAGGGAACACAACCGGATCAAAGGTCCGGTTTTGACCGTCTGGAGGGCTTTTTGGCACCCAACGAACAGATCAATCGTCCAAAGGTGAAACTCGCCGGACGACATTTTCATCTGCCGGCCTCGCGAAGCCTGCGAGTGATTCTGGGTGTTCTGCTGGTGATCGGCGGTTTTCTGGGCTTCCTGCCGATTCTGGGCTTCTGGATGATTCCGCTCGGCCTGCTGATTCTGTCGATCGATATTGCGCTGGTACGGCGTCACCGCCGCAAACTCGCGGTCTGGTGGGGGCGTCGGCGTCAGCCACGCCCGGTGGAGGATCGCTGATTCCGTCAGCGCTTCAGGCGTGGCCGGCTACCACGCGCGTTTCCTCGACAACAACCAGGTGATTGACGACCCGTTGAAGTTCCTTGAGCGCAACCAGCCGATCTCGGCGGGAAATCTGCTCGAGGTCTTCATTCCCTTCGACGGCACAAGCGCGGGCAAGGAAATCGGCCAGCTTGATCTGGCCGAGGAAGAGTTCGAAGGCAAACACTTCCAGATAGAGGGCATAGGGCTGATCCGGCGCCGCATGGCAAGGGCAGATCTTGATCTCCAGCTCGCTCGCCTCGAGCACATCGAGATCGCTCCGTGTCGGCACACCCGGCTTGTCGCGGTTGCGCGTCAGCCATTCCCGCTGACGGTCGACTTCGTTGGGAGCTCGATCCCGACCGAGCGGATAGTAGCTGTCATTGGCATCCGTCATGCACCGTGTTCCCTTGGCTGGCCGCGCCGGTCGAATCAAACGGCGGCCGGCCGGAAGGCCGACGGTCGCGATCAATGGACCGGCTTGCGTTAACAGACTCTCATCCAAGGTCACCGAACGGCATGCCGTCCATGGAATCATGGCGCGCCAGCTGGTGTTTGGCATGACGCAGAGCCGAAATGGCGGTATCATGCTGCATCAGGCTTGCGAGGGCTCTTACCTGCCACCACAGAAGCAGGCTGCCGCCGTTTCGTCTCTCTCGCTTGAGGTGCCTGGCTATCACGCGCCGATCACGAGCGTGGTCGCCTAATGATAGAAAAAGGGGGAGGTATCCGATGGTGGATGACTTCAGCACGCTGCAACAAAAGGCGCAGGCGCTACAGGTCGAAATCGAGAGCCTGTATGCTTTGTTGGGGGCAATGGCCCGGGCTCTCGAAGAAACCGACCAGGATTTCAAGCAGCGTGTGGCCCAGTCGGCGGGGGCGGCCATTCGGGCCCAGATGGTCGACGACGATACGCAGGTGATGCGCAACCATTGCCTCCATTTCATCGCGAGCACACTGAAAGTACCGCTGTACTGTGTCATTCGCTGAAGACCGGAAGCTCTTTCGGGCTCGGCAATTCTGTCGATTGAATGTGGCAACGGAAATCCCCTCGTGGCGCAGGCGCCACGAGAATCACGATAGGCTACGCCGAGATCGGCCGGTGTCCTTGCCTGGTAGCCATCGCTTGCAAGCCCCGGCAGGCGACGTTTGCCTTCCGCTCGCAAGAATTGTTTCGTCAGCTTCCGGCAAGACGCGACAGGGCAGGGGACGCAGCTATGGCCCTTGATATTCGCAGTCGTTTCAGGCTGCCTGAACTGCGCCAAGCCGCGAGGGAGAATTCGTCGCCATGGCTCCTCCGGCCGATCATTCAGGCGGCATTCAGTCTACTCCCACTACTTTTGCGCGAAGAGTAGCAGGGAGATACCCTATGTCCCGATCGGTCCTCGTCGGCGTCTTGGCAGGTGCTGGTATTGCCTTTTCATCGGCAGCCAGTGCTTCAGTATCGGCGCCTTTGGCCACCCCGAATGTCTCGTCGGCCCTGCAGGTCCAATATTATCCACCTTGCCCGCCCGGCTATAAGGTCACCGGCCATGGCGTCTGCAAGCCGAGCCACTACCTCAAGAGACACCCGGGTCAGGATCCCTATAGCGAGAACTATCAGCGCACGCGCCGGTATTACCGTTATGACGATGATCAGCCGGGCTACGACCGCCGCTATCAGCGCCCCTATTACTACAACAATGGCGATGACGAAGGCGACGGTGACGACTGATCACCGTTCCTTGCGATCTGCCTTGGGCATCACGCTCCCGGCTAGGCCGTCTTGAGAGCCGCCCAAATCGCCACATGATGGCGCGATGGCCTGGGAATGGCACGGCCAAGCCTGCGTGAATTCTCGATCCAGGCTTGGATTGCGTCCTGCGCCTTGGCGACCGCGCCCTCAGGGGTCTCGCCATTGCTCATGCAGCCGGGAAGATCAGGGACTATTGCGGCAAAGCCGCCTCCATCCGCAACGGACCGCGGCTCGACCAGAATTGGGTATTCCAGATCGCCCATGTCGCCCCCACCAGTGCACCATATCGCGCGTAGGCGTCATTTGGATGTCAGCAGGCGCAGCATTGCTCGCCACCGCGTCCCTGCGACGAGGGTGGATCGCGAATCGATCCGGCTCTTGCCGCCCCGGGCGCCGAAAACGGTCGCCCTCGCACAGACTGCGTCGCACTGTCATTGAGGGGGTAAGCCCCATAGCCAAATTGCCGGGCGTCTGGGTGCGTCTTAGGCTTCAGACGCTCTCAGCCGGGGCCCCGGCCGATCGAGCAGGGAGGCTCGGAAGGCGATCCTGCAAATCTGCCCTCCGGGCCTCCTGTTTTCTTCCACGACGAAGGACCCAGCCCATCTTGGGAAAATCTCGCGCCGCAAGGAAGAAAGGGAAGCGGGCGAGAATCGCCCGAACCACGAACATCGTGCCGAACTGGTGCAAGGCGCAATCGAACAACGGACACATCCATTCCGCCGTCATTATTGCCAGCGGCCCGGACAGGGCGTTCCGATGTATCAGGAAAAGTGGAGGCCACGCCCGGAATCGAACCGGGGTGCAAGGATTTGCAGTCCTCTGCGTAACCACTCCGCCACGTGGCCATCCATTGTCGCGCTGTGCAGGACAAAGCGGAGGCAGGCGCTATAACAAGCAAGCCTCACGCGTTCAACCGGTTTTCTCGACCGAAGCAATATTTCCGTGAATGCGGATTGCAGGCTGTAAAACTGAAGCCTCCCATCTCGCTGCAAGGCCAGCCTTCTTGCCTTTTGCGAGGCCATGCCGCAAACAACGCTGTGACAAACAGAGATATCGAGCGATGACCGACTTCATCCAAGCGCGCCGCACCATGGTGGATTGCCAGATTCGCACCAATGACGTGACCGAGGCGCGCGTCGTGGATGCCTTCCTTACCGTTCCCCGCGAGACTTTCGTGCCGGCCTCCAAGCAGCCCTTGGCTTATCTCGATGCCGATCTGGCAGTGGGCGGCGAGGCCGGCCAGCGCTATCTCATTCAGCCGATGTATCTGGCCAAGCTCATCCAGGCCGCCGGCATCAAATCCACCGACACCGTGCTCGATATCGGCACGGCGACGGGCTATTCGTCCGCGATTCTCGCAGAACTCGCCGAGAAAGTGGTGGCACTGGAGAGTGATGAGGGGCTTGCCGCTTCGGCGAAGACTGCGCTGGCATCCTACCCCAATGTGACGGTAGTGGCCGGCCCGCTCGAGCAGGGAGTGGCCGGTTCCGGACCTTATGACGTGATCCTGATCGAAGGCGCCGCCGAAGACATTCCGCCCGCCTTGTTCGCCTCGCTCAAGGAGGGCGGTCGCCTCATCGCCGTGGTCGGCCATGGCCGTCCCGGACGCGCCACCGTCTTCGTCAAGGTCGGATCGGATCATACCGGACGCATCGCCTTCGACGCCTCCGTGCCGGCCCTGGCAGCCTTCGCCAAGGCGCCCGCCTTTTCATTCTGACTATCAAAACAGCATCTTAGGAGAAAATTAACCAGCAATTAACCGAACCCGGGGTTCACTGTCTCTTTTTTGCTTCAACCTCGGATTTATCTCTGGGCAGCCGAAATCAGTTGTTGGTGAAAGCTGCTCGACAGGCTATTTTTTTAAAAAATATGGCGGTTTGTCTGCCTCTTTTGATTTGGGTCGGGTCGAGTCATGAAAACTGTAAGCGTATTTTCGTTATTGGCTGCAAGTGCTTCGCTTGTTTTCTTCATGGGCGGAGCACAAGCTCAATCGCTGCAATCGGCCCTTGCGCAAGCCTATGCGGCCAACCCCACCTTGAATGCCCAACGCGCCGGCACCCGGGCCAATGACGAAACGGTCTCGCAGGCGCTCAGTGGTTACAGGCCGAACGTTTCGGCTTCGGCGAGCATCAGTGCCGAACGGGATTTCACCAAGTCTCTGCAGGGAAGACGGTCCAACGACACCCGATTTCCGCGCGGCGCCGACATCACAGTAACGCAGAATCTGTTCAACGGCTTCCAGACCGCGAATTCGGTACGTGCCGCCGAATCGGGTGTGCTCAGCCAGCGCGAGACGTTGCGTGACACCGAGCAGTCGGTACTCCTCAACGCCGTAACGGCCTATATGAATGTGTTGCGCGACGCGGCTCTGCTCAATTTGCAGAAGAACAATGTCGAGGTGCTCGAGGAGCAGCTCAAACAGACCAAGGATCGTTTCAATGTCGGCGAAGTGACGCGTACCGACGTCGAGCAGGCAAATTCCAGCTTGGCGAGCGCGCAGTCCCAGCGGGTCGCCGCCGATGCACAGCTCAAATCGTCGGTCGCCATCTATCGGCAGATCATCGGCTCCCAACCCAAGAAGCTGCAGCCGGTCAAGGTGCCGCGCTCGCTGCCGAGGAACCAGAACGCCGCAATCCAGGCCGGGCTTGCCAACCATCCTGGCATCACGGCCGCGCTTCATGCTGTCGACCAGGCCGCCATGCAGGTGAAGGTCGCCGAGGGTGCACTTTATCCCAGCTTGAACGCCCAGGGCACGATCTCACACAATTATGAGCCCTCCGGCGCGAAGATGGGCACCTCGGCCGCGATCGGTGCCTTCCTCACCGTGCCAATCTATTCGGGCGGCGGTGACTATTCCAAGATCCGCCAGGCCAAGGAGCTGCTCGGCCAGGCGCGCATCCAGGTCGACGTCAATCGTGAATTGGTACGCTCCAACGTCATCCAGGCCTGGGGCTCCCTGGACGGCGCCCGCGGTGAAATCCAGGCCTTCCAGGCCGCCGTCAATGCGCAGGGCGTGGCCCTCGCCGGCGTGCGCGAGGAAGCCAAAGTCGGCCAGCGCACCACCTTCGACGTGCTGCAGCAGCAGCAATTGCTCTTGCAGGCGCGGGCCAGCCTGATCCAGGCGCAGCGCGACCAGATCGTGGCGGCCTATACCGTGCTGTCGACCGTCGGCAAGCTCAACGCCTCGGCGCTCGGCCTCAAGGTTGCCCGTTACGACCCCACCACGCATTACGATCAGGTGCGTGACAAGTGGATCGGCACCGACATTCCGGATGGGCGCTAAGCGGCGCCTGCCCACAGGAAGATGACGGCAGCGCCCTCCGCATCCTTGCGATCGGAGGGCGTTCTTGCTTGAAGTGCCGCCAAAGCGTTTCGCGCTTGGATGGAATCGTCGAGAATCGCCAAGTCAGCTCGAAACGATGAGCCGGCGCCAAGCGCGCTTCGAAGACATTGCATTTTGCTCCAGCGCGCCATGGTGGCAGGGCGCGCTCGATGTGGAAGGAGTCGCCCGATGTCGTCACCTACGCGGGCAGATCCGCCTCGTACCCTCAAGGAACCCTCGATGGACGAGATTCTCACTTCCATTCGGCGCATCATCTCCGACGATCCACCGGCAAAGCCTGGACGCCGTTCCACCCCGGAGGCTTCTTCGCTGGCTGACCTGCCAGGTCCGGCCGCTCTCCCCCGGGAAGAACCGGCTTCACCCTCCAGCCCGGCCAGTCCGGAGCGGGGCGCCGGCGGCCTGCTCTCGGCGGAGCCTCAATCCGAGGCGGCTTCCGCCTTCGCCTCCCTCAATCACACGGTATTTTCCAAGAACGCGCGAACGATCGAAGATGTCGTGCAGGAGATGCTGAGACCCATGCTGCAGACCTGGCTCGATGCCCATCTGCCGTCTCTGGTCGAGCGCCTGGTCCGCCAGGAGATCGAGCGCATTTCCGGACGGTCGTGACGGGCTGAGGCTCTCTGTCACAAACCGTCAGGCATTTTGATTTCTCAGCGCATTCACGAAGCCCTAAATCCCTCCCGTCTAGAGTTCGTCTCGAATCGATGAAGGGTAGGGCGTATGTGCGGCATTGTCGGTATTCTGGGTAGGGAAGCGGTTGCGCTACCCTTGGTGGACGCCCTGCGGCGCTTGGAATATCGCGGCTACGACTCTGCCGGTATCGCCACGCTGGAAGACGGAGCCATTACGCGCCGTCGCGCCGAAGGCAAGCTGCGCAATCTCGAAGGCAAGCTTGATCGCGATCCGCTCGCCGGCATGATCGGTATCGGGCATACGCGGTGGGCAACCCATGGCAGGCCGACCGAAGAGAACGCGCACCCGCACGCCACGGCCCGGGTCGCGGTGGTCCACAACGGCATCATCGAGAATTTCCGTGAGCTGCGCGAGGAACTGAGCGCCGAGGGCGCCCGCTTCCGGAGCGAGACCGATACGGAGGTGGTGGCCCATCTCGTCAATCGCGAGCTCGATCGTGGCCTGCCGCCGATCGAGGCAGTGCATGCCAGCCTCAGGCGCCTGCGCGGCGCGTTCTCGCTGGGCTTTCTCTTTGCCGGCCAGGACGACCTCCTCATCGGCGCGCGCCTGGGCTCTCCGCTGGCGATCGGTTATGGCGAGGGCGAGATGTTCCTCGGCTCGGATGCCATTGCGCTGGCTCCCTTCACCAACACCATCGCCTATCTCGAAGACGGCGACAGCGTTGCCTTGACGCGTGGCTCGGCGACCATCTTCGATGCCTCCTTCAAGCGCGTTCACCGCCCGATCCAGAAATCGCAGGCCTCGGCCACTATCGTCGACAAGGGCAACCACCGGCATTTCATGGCCAAGGAAATCCATGAACAGCCGGAAGTGGTTTCCCATACGCTGGCCTCCTTCATCGACATGGTCGGCGAGACGATCCGACTGCCTGAGAATCTGCCTTTCGATTGGGCGGCGCTCAGCCGCGTCACCATATCGGCCTGCGGTACGGCATCTTTCGCCGGCATGATCGCCAAATACTGGTTCGAGCGTTACGCCCGTCTGCCGGTCGAAGTCGATATAGCCTCCGAGTTCCGCTACCGCGAAGCGCCCCTCGACAAGGGCGGCCTATCGATCTTCGTGTCTCAATCTGGCGAGACGGCCGATACGCTCGCGGCCTTGCGCTACTGCAAAGAACAGGGCCAGCACACGCTCGCCATCGTCAACGTGCCAACCTCGACCATCGCGCGCGAGGCCTCGGTGATGGTGCGCACTTTGGCCGGCCCGGAGATCGGGGTCGCTTCGACCAAGGCCTTCACCTGCCAGCTCGCAGCCCTGGCGGGACTCGCGATCGGTGCCGGTAAGGCACGCGGTGTGCTGTCGGCAGAGGAAGAAAGCGAACTCGTGCACGCTTTGATCGAGGCGCCGCGCCTGATGGCCGAGGCGCTCCGGCTCGAACACGAGATCGAGACGTTTTCCAGGGACCTCGCCAAGGCCAAGGACGTCCTCTATCTCGGCCGCGGCACCAGCTTTCCTCTCTCCTTGGAAGGCGCGCTGAAGCTCAAGGAAATCAGCTACATACACGCGGAAGGTTATGCAGCGGGCGAACTCAAGCATGGCCCGATTGCCCTGATCGACGAGACCATGCCGGTAGTGGTGATCGCGCCCTTCGACACGATCTTCGAAAAGACCGTCTCGAATATGCAGGAAGTCGCCGCGCGCGGCGGCCGCATCATTCTGATGACCGATGAGGCGGGGGCGGCGGCGGCCGCGATGACGACGCTGAAGACGATCATCCTGCCATCGATGCCCACGATCCTGACGCCGCTGGTCTACTCCATTCCGATTCAACTTCTCGCCTATCACACTGCTGTGATCATCGGCACCGACGTCGACCAGCCGCGTAATCTGGCCAAGAGCGTCACCGTCGAGTAGGAATACTCGTGGGCGCCGCCCGATTGGACCGGTTGCACAAATTTGCATCGACAGGCGGTGACAAGGGCGTGCTAGAAGCGTGACATGGTACGAGATACGCCTCCCCACACGGTGACACCTTCCGGTCCGCCTCAACGGGTCAGCAGGTTTGGCGGTTTGCACAGCTACTTTCTCACCGGCCTGGTGGTCACCGGGCCGGTCGCGATCACGCTATACCTGATCTGGACCTTCATTCAGTGGGTCGACGGCTGGGTCAAGCCGTTCATTCCCGAGCGTTACCTGCCTGAGACCTACCTCCCTTTTCAGATCCCGGGCTTCGGCCTGGTCGTGGCGATCATCGGCCTTACCCTGATCGGCTTCTTCACCGCCAATCTGGTGGGCCGTACCCTGGTGCGCCTCGGCGAGAAGCTGCTCGACCGCACGCCGGTGGTGCGTGGCATCTACAAGGCTCTCAAGCAAGTGTTCTCGACGATCTTCTCGCAATCCGGAACCTCGTTCCGGAAAGTGGGGCTGGTCGAGTTCCCCCAGGGGGCCTGGTCGATCGTCTTCATTTCCGCCGAACCGAGCCCGGTGGTGGAGGAGAGGCTACCCGGCGGCAATGGCGAAGCCTGGGTTTCGGTGTTCATGCCCTGCGCCCCCAACCCGACGACAGGATTCTTCTTCCTGCTGCCGAAGGCCAAGGTGATCGAATTGCCCATCAGCGTCGAGCAGGCCACCAAGCTGGTGATCTCAGCCGGCCTGATCCAGCCCGAGACGTTGACCGTCTCAGAAGAATTAAGGCCAAGCTGAGCTTGCTGTTACCCTTGCTTTAGGGCTCGATCAGGGCATTGTTCCAGGCCGTGTCGAGCATGGCCGTAAGGTGTTCCTGGGCGCAGGCTGCGATATCGGCCTCATCGCGGACACGCTGGCCGTTGCGTTGGAAATGGAGAGTATCCTCGGCCGCCTTTGCCTTGAGGTGATCGAGCAACTGCCCGCGGGTCAGAGAGCCGTCCATCACCGGCACGACATGCTGCGCCACCACGCCGAGATCGAAATTCTCGTGGCGTCGGTTCACCGTGCGCGTACGGCCGCTGGCGGCATCCCTGCGCGCGAGCATGGTCGCCCTGGGACGATCGACTTCAGCCGCACCGACTGCCACTGCCTCGGTCGAAGCAATCGTCAGCCCTGAAAGAACCCCCTGGAGAAGGGCGCCGCGAATCTCGCTTTTTTCCTGCGGCGTGAGCTTTTTCTGGTCGGTCGCCTCGATATCGGCAACCAGCTGCCGATAGTTCGAGGTTGCCGGACGTCTCGCGGCAATCAACTGATAGGCTTTGCGCACGACTTCCACCCGCGTGCGGATCTGGCGGCCGATGCGATTTTCGAAGCAGTAGGGCATGTCAGGCTCGCTTGAGGGAACCTGCGCGATATCGGCAATGAGATGCAGATCCTCGATCCGCTCCGCATCGATATTGCGTTTTGTCGCCGCGGCCCGGGCCGGCGGGATCAATAGTGTCTGGCGGAAGGTGCGCCCTGTCAGGACGTCGATGTAGTTCTCGGTCTCGAGCAGGGTGTTGCCGCCCAGCATTCTCAAGGCCTTCGCCGCTTCGCCGCCGAAGTTTTCCGGGACCATCATGTGAACATCGCTCTCGCCGAGATAAGCAAGCTGATGCCGTCCGGCCGCATACATGAAGTCGTGGAACGAGCACGGCGCATTCTCGAGTTCCAGGAACTCATGGGCCAGATAATCGTCAGAAACCTTTTGCAACTGGGCAACGCCTTCCTTGACCGCAGCCCCATAGGGTCCGGGCGGGGCATGTTCGGCCAGGAACCCCATGAACTCTCGCGCCTTGGAAATGCGCTCGCGCTGATTGCTGGCCTTGCCGACATGCGCCATCAGGGCATCGCGCAGGATCTGCTTGGGTCGCCAGCCCGGCAATACGTTGAAGCTGACATAGGCGATGCCCTGGAATTCGAGATATTTAGAACAGATGTCGAGGATGGCATGACGCACGGGTTCGGGCACCCAGGAATAGACGCCATGACAGAGGATGAAATCGAAGCGGTGGCCGGGATTGTCGAAAAAGGTGATGTCCTGCTGGCGCAATTCGATGTTGGTCAGGCCGATCGCCTCGATCCGCTTGCGCCCGTCGGCGATCTGGATGCCGGAGAGGTCGAGCCCGAGAAAACGCCCCTCGGGATAGGCGGCGGCCAGGGGAATGAGATTGCCGCCGCTGGCGCAGCCGATCTCGAGCACGCGCATCTTGCCGAGCGGCGGCATTTCGAGACCGAACAGCCTGGCCGTGGCGGCGAGCCTTGCCGGATGGGTCTGCGGGAAGGCATGGGAAACATAGGGTATCTCGTCATAGCTCGCCCGGGTCCTGGCCTGGGCTTCGGCGAAGTTGGCCGGATGGGCATCTGATGTCATTGCGATATTCCCCGGGCAGAGGCTGGCATGACCCGTAGAATACACGCCAGTTTCCCTTGCGCTATCCTGATCGCAGCAGGCGCACGGCTTCATCGCGCTCGAACAGATAGAGCAGGGTCCGCAGAGCAACGCCGCGAGGGGAGACGAGTTCCGGATCGCGGGCCAGCACCAGCCTGGCATCGTCATTGGCGGGGGCAAGCAGATGGCGATGGCTGTCGAGATCGGCCACCCGGAAGCCCGGCATGCCGGACTGGCGCGTGCCGAGCACGTCGCCTTCGCCGCGCAATTTCAGATCCTCCTCGGCAATGCGGAAGCCATCCTCTGTCTCGCGCATGATCTCAAGCCGTTTGCGGGAAATTTCCCCAAGCGGGCCCTTGTAGAGCAGGAGGCAGGTCGACTTGTCCGAACCGCGCCCGATGCGCCCGCGGAGCTGATGGAGCTGGGCGAGGCCGAAGCGCTCGGCATGCTCCACCACCATCACCGTCGCCTCCGGCACATTGACACCAACTTCGATCACGGTGGTCGAAACCAGGACACGCAGATCGCCCGCCACGAACCGGGCCATCACCTCGTCCTTGGCCGCACCTTTCATCTGGCCATGCAGCAGGCCGACCTTGTCGCCGAAGAGGGAGACGAGGTGGGCATAGCGATCCTCGGCGGCTGCGACATCGAGGGTCTCGGATTCAGCGATGAGGGGACAGACCCAATAGGCCCGTGCGCCGGTCTGCAGCAGGCGCCCCAACCCGTTCACCACCTCGTCGAGCCGTTCCAGCGAGATCAGGCGCGTGTCGACCGGCTTGCGCCCGGCCGGCTTTTCGCGGAGCTGGGAGGAGTCCATGTCGCCGAAATAGGTCAGCACCAGGCTGCGCGGAATTGGCGTAGCCGTCATCACCAGAACGTCGATGCCGGCATTCTTGCGGCTCAAAGCCAGGCGCTGATGCACGCCGAAGCGATGCTGCTCGTCGACGATGGCAAGCCCGAGATCGCGAAACTCGACATCTTCCTGGAACAGGGCATGGGTACCGACCATGATGTCGATGCTGCCATCCTTCAGCGCGGCCTGCATGCGCGTACGTTCGCGCGCCTTGTCGCGCCCCGTGATCAGGCCGACACGCAGACCGGCGGCCTCGGCAAGGGGCTGGATGGTGGTCAGGTGCTGGCGGGCGAGGATCTCGGTCGGCGCCATCAGCGCGGCCTGCCGGCCGCCTTCCACCATGGTGGCCATCGCGAGCAGCGCCACCACCGTCTTGCCCGAGCCGACATCGCCCTGCAGCAGCCGCAGCATGCGCGTCGGAGCCGCCATATCGGCACGAATGTCGGCCAACGCCGTGACCTGGCTCGCCGTGAGCTTGAAGGGCAGGGCGGCCTCGATCCGGGCCGAGATGCTCCCCGTTCCGGCGACGGACAGTCCAGGCAGAGCCTTGTTATGGGCGCGCACCATGGCGAGGGCGAGCTGAGAGGCCAAGAGTTCGTCATAGGCAAGTCGCAGCCTGGGCGCTGAGTCCGGCGCCACAATCTGGGGCGTCTCCGGCGAATGCAGTGCGGCCAAGGCCTCGCGGAACCCCGGCCAGCGCTGGGCCTTGAGCCAGGCCGGGTCCTGCCATTCGGCGAGTTCGGGGGTGCGCGCCAAAGCCTCCTGAGCTGCCTTCTGGATCTGGCGCGGATAGAGCCCCTCCGTCAGCGGATAGACTGGCTCGACCAAAGGCAGTGATTTAAGCCCTTCCTCATCGACGATCCGATCGGGATGCACCATCTGGCGCATACCGTCGAACAGCTCGATCTTGCCGCTCAGCCATCGCCGCTCGCCGACGGGCAGGGCATGCTCGATCCAACTCGTCTGTGCTGCAAAGAAGACGAGGGTCAGGTCCCCCGTATCGTCATGGACATAAACGCGATAGGGGCCTTTGCCGCCGCTGGCCCGGTGGCGTTCCACCACGACTTCGACCATTACCAATTCGCCGATCGGCGCATCCGCCAATTTGGGGCGGCGGCGGCGATCGAGCACATTGGCTGGCAGGTGGAACAGGGCATCGACGACCCGCGCTCCAACCGGCTCCGCGCCTCCGAGGAGGCGGGTGAGCAGCTTCACCAGCTTCGGCCCGATCCCTGGCAGGGATGAGACGGAAGCGAACAGGGGGGTCAGAATCGCCGGACGCATGAAAGCCTCACCGGTTCTTTTGGCCGGACAGGCGGCAAGAGGCAAGTTTCAGAGGAAGGAAACCGGTCGCATTGCCTCGAAAGAGAACAGGTGGCGGCACCGTGCAATCTTGTGTTTTGGTTTGCTTGGGCGCTCTGCATTTCCCCTCATCCCCCTGCCGGGACCTTATCCCGCAAGGGGGATGAGGGGGTATTGCGAGGCAAGGCAAGAAAAACAAAGCGGATTGTCGTACTTAGACCCGCATGCGCTCCAGTATTCCTCTGATTACCAGCGCATGGGTGTGTTCGGCATCCCTGGCGGCATAGATCAGGGTGGCGACCTTGTCACCGATCAGGCGGCGGAGCGCGACGACAGCCTCGTTGTTGTGCGCGAGTTCACTTTCGTAGCGGGCCTGAAATTCCTGCCATTTCGCCGGGTCGTGGCCGAACCATTGCCGCAGGGCAGGGCTGGGGGCGACATCCTTGGCCCAGATGTCGATATGCGCCTCCGGCTTGGACAGGCCCCGAGGCCATAGGCGATCGACCAGGATGCGCAGGCCATCAGAGGAAGCGGGTGAATCATAAGCGCGTTTCAATCCGATCGGCATCACGGCCCCCAGTCACCCCGCAGCCCGCGCCCAGGGAATTTGACCGCACGGATGATATTTCGATCTTCCATGGTTTCCACAAGGCCTCTTACTCTCTATACAGCGAGCCAACAGGATCGAGAACATGTCCGGAACGATACGCACTTCTGAGGAACTTGACCCGCGTCGCAGACGGATCGTCTACCGGGCCTGGCATCGCGGTTTTCGCGAGATGGACCTCATCATGGGCAGTTTCTGCGATGCCGTCATCGTCGAGCTGTCCGAGGAAGAAGTCGCCGACTTCGAGACGCTCATCGATGCCCCCGATCATGAACTCTACGCCTGGATCAGGAACGAAGAGCCGGTACCGGGCGAATTCGATACGCCCGTGTTCCGGCGGCTGCGCGATTACCATTTCACCATGAAGCCGATGTTTGCATGAAAGCCGCCGATCGACTCGCCGAAGTCCTGAATCGCCCCGGCGGACAACTCGTTTTCTCCAATTGCGCCGATGGCCAGGATGGCCTCGTGCTCGCCGATTTGGCGCGCAAGCTGGTGGCGCGGGCCCGCGAGCGGCCAGCAGCCCTTCTACACGTCGCGCGCGACGGCACGCGCTCCGCCACACTGGAAGCGGCCCTCCAGTTCTACGCGCCCGATATCGACGTCATCAACTTTCCCGCCTGGGACTGCCAGCCCTATGACAGGGTTTCCCCCAATGCCACCGTCGTGGCGCGGCGCATGACGGCACTGTCGCGGCTGGCGACCACCAGGGGCGGGGACAAGCCCCGTATCGTGCTTACCACCGTCAATGCCGTGCTGCAGCGCGTGCCGTCCCGCGACCTCATCGCCGCCCAATCGCTCTCGGCGGCGCCCGGCAATGCCGTCAACATGGACCGGCTGTCGGCCTGGCTGGAACATAATGGCTATCTGCGCTCCTCCACGGTGCGCGAGACCGGCGAATATGCGGTGCGCGGCGGCATCCTCGATCTCTATCCGCCGGGCCTTGCCATTCCGGTGCGTCTCGACTTCTTCGGCGACACGCTCGAATCCATCCGCAGCTTCGACGTCGAGACCCAGCGCTCCCAGACCCAGTTGCGCATGCTCGACCTCGTGCCGATGAGCGAAGTCCAGCTCACCACCGAGACGATCAAGCGCTTCCGCCAGGCCTATCTCGCCGAATTCGGCGCCCAGACCCGTGGCGACCCGCTTTATGAAGCCATCTCGGAAGGCCGACGCTATGTCGGCCTCGAACACTGGCTGCCGCTGTTCCACAACAAGCTCGACACGCTGTTCGACTACCTGCCCGAAGTTCCCGTCGCGCTCGATGCGCTGGCCGAGGATGCCGCCGGCGAAAGGCTGGCGCAGATCAAGGACTATTACGACGCCCGCCGCGACGTGCTGGGCAAACCCGGCGAGAGCGTGCCCTACAAGCCGCTGCCGCCGGATCGCCTCTACATCGCGCCCGAGGAATGGCGCCGCCGGCTCGACGAGGCGTCCCTGGCACGTCTGACGCCCTTCGCATCGCCTCCTGCGCCCGGTCGTGAAATCGTCGACTGCGGCGGCCGGCAGGGCCATAACTTCGCGGCGGAACGCGCAGCGGAAGACGCCAACGTCTTCGACGCCGTCGTCCGCCACATCCGCACCCTGCAGGCCGATGGCCAGCGGGTCATCGTGGCGGGCTGGACCGACGGCTCGCGCGAAAGGCTCGGTGCCGTGCTCGCCGATCACGGCCTCACCCAGGCCAAGCCGGTTCCCGATTTCGCCCGTGCCCTGGCCTTGCCGAAAAGCGAGATCGCCCTCGGCGTGCTGCCGCTCGAGACGGGCTTCGAGACATCAGACCTCGCCATCATCTCCGAGCAGGACGTTCTCGGAGATCGCCTGGTGCGCCGCACGGCCAAGCGCAAGCGCGCCCAGAACTTCCTGACCGAGATCGGCACGCTCTCGCCCGGCGACATCGTCGTGCATGTCGAGCACGGCATCGGGCGCTTCGTCGGCCTGCAGACAGTGACCGCCGTGGGCGCCCCGCACGACTGCCTCGAAATCCACTATGCGGGCGGCGACAAGCTGTTCCTACCGGTGGAAAATCTGGAGTTGCTGTCGCGCTACGGCTCGGAAGACGCCGAAGCGCAGCTCGACAAGCTCGGCGGCCGTGGTTGGCAGGAACGCAAGGCGCGCATGAAGAAGCGCATCCGCGAAATGGCGGGTGAGCTGATCAAGATCGCTGCGGCACGTGCACTGCGGGAGGCGCCGAAGCTGATCCCCGCCCAGGGCCTCTACGACGAATTCGCCGCGCGCTTCCCCTATAGCGAGACCGAAGACCAGCAATTCGCCATCGACTCGGTGCTCGAGGATCTCGCCTCCGGCCGGCCCATGGATCGCCTGGTCTGCGGCGATGTCGGCTTCGGCAAGACGGAAGTGGCCCTGCGCGCCGCCTTTGCCTGTGCGCTGACGGGCAGGCAGGTCGCCGTGGTGGTGCCCACCACGCTACTCGCTCGCCAGCACGCCAAGACCTTTGCCGACCGCTTCAAGGGGCTGCCCATCAAGGTCGCCCAGCTCTCTCGCTTCGTACCGGCCGACGAGGCCCGCAAGACCAGAGCGGGCCTGGCGTCGGGCGATGTCGACATCGTGGTCGGCACCCATGCCCTGCTGGCCAAGACCATCGCCTTCCGCGATCTCGGCCTGCTCATCATCGACGAAGAACAGCATTTCGGCGTGGGCCACAAGGAACGCCTCAAGCAGTTGCGCGCCGAGGTGCATGTGCTGACGCTGTCGGCGACACCGATCCCGCGCACCCTGCAGCTCGCCCTCACCGGCGTGCGCGAATTGTCGATCATTGCCACCCCGCCCGTCGATCGCCTGGCTGTGCGCACCTTCGTGACGCCCTTCGATCCGGTAGTGCTGCGCGAGGCGCTGATGCGCGAACGCTATCGCGGCGGCCAGAGTTTCTTCGTGGTGCCGCGCATCGAGGACATTGCCGATGCCAAGGCCTTCCTCGACGAATACGCCCCCGAGGCCAAGGTCGCCATCGGCCATGGCCAGATGGCGGCCGGCCAGCTCGAAGACGTGATGACAGCGTTCTACGAGGGCAAATACGATATCCTGCTCTCGACCACGATCGTCGAATCCGGCCTCGACATTCCCACGGCCAACACGCTGATCGTCTGGCGCGCCGACATGTTCGGCCTCGCCCAGCTCTACCAGCTGCGCGGTCGTGTCGGGCGTTCCAAGACCCGGGCCTATGCCCTGTTCACCCTGCCGGCCAACCGCACCATCACCCCTGGGGCCGAGCGCCGGCTCAAGGTGCTGCAGTCCCTGGACACCCTCGGCGCCGGCTTCCAGCTCGCCTCGCACGATCTCGACATCCGCGGCGCCGGCAACCTGCTCGGCGACGAGCAGTCCGGCCATATCAAGGAAGTCGGCTACGAGCTCTACCAGCAGATGCTGGAAGAGGCCGTCGCGGCCCTCAAGGAAGGCGGCGTCGAGACCGAGGTCGAGGAGCAGTGGTCGCCGCAGATCACCATCGGCACGCCGGTGATGATCCCCGAGGATTACGTGCCGGACCTGACGCTGCGCCTCAGCCTCTATCGCCGCCTGTCATCGCTGGATACCGATGCCGAGATCGACGCATTCGGTGCCGAACTGACCGACCGTTTCGGCGAACGGCCTGCCGAGGTCGACCAGCTCCTCAAGCTGATGTCGATCAAGGCCCTGTGCCGGCGCGCCAATGTCGAGAAGGTCGATGCCGGGCCGAAGGGCGTCGTGGTCTCCTTCCGCGACAATGCCTTCGCCAATCCGGACGGGCTGGTGCGCTACATCGCCGAGCAGGGCTCCTTCGCCAAGGTCCGCCCCGACATGCGCATCCTGTTCCAGCGCGATTTCGACAAGCCCGACGACCGGCTCAAGGGCACGGCTGTCATTCTCAAGAATCTCGCTCGCATCGCCGAGACGAAGAAAGCCGCCTGATCGGACACAACGATGGCAATTGCCTCCCTCTCTTCCGTCGAAACCCCCTTCGTCCAGGTCGACCTCGACATTGCCGAACGCAATGTCGTGCGGCTCCAGGCCTATTGCGACGAACACGGCCTCAAGCTGCGGCCGCATATCAAGACGCATAAGCTGCCGCGCCTGGCTCGCTTCCAGGTCGAGCAAGGGGCGGTCGGCATCACCTGCCAGAAGCTGTCGGAGGCCGACGCCATGACCGATGGCACCGGGCTCGACGATGTCCTGATCACCTATAACCTGGTGGGCGAGGCCAAGCGTGAACGCCTGCGGGCGCTTTCCGAACGCATCCGTCTCAGCGTCGTCGCCGACAGCGCTGCTGTCGTCGACGAATTGGCGGCGGCCATGAAGGGAACGGGGCGCAAGCTGACCGTGCTGGTCGAGTGCGATACCGGCGCCCGGCGCTGCGGCGTTCCCACGCCCGAGGCGGCTGCGGAACTGGCAAACCGCATCGCGGCATCATCCGAACTCGCCTTCGGCGGACTGATGACCTACCCGCCGGTCGGTGGAACCGAAGCGGTGCAGGATTTCATGCAAAGAGCGAAATCCCTGATCGAAGTCTTTGGAATTCCTGTCGAAACGATCACGAGTGGCGGATCGCCGGATATGTGGCGGGCGCATGAAGCGTCCATCGTCACCGAATACCGGCCCGGCACCTATGTCTATAATGACCGTTCCCTCGTCACCCGCGGCGTCTGCGGTTTCGATGACTGCGCCCTCAACGTCGTTGCCACCGTCGTATCGGTACCCGATACACACAGGGCCATCATCGATGCCGGCTCGAAGGTTCTGACCTCAGACCTGCTCGGCCTCACGGGTCATGGCCATGTCCTCGGTCGTCCGGATATCGCCATCGACCAGCTCTCAGAAGAGCACGGCAGGCTGGTCACCGAACAGCCGATCAACCTGTCCGTGGGCGACCGCGTGCGTATCGTGCCCAATCACGCCTGCGTCGTCGCCAATATGCTGGACTTCGTGGTCCTCTGCCGCGGCGAGACCCTTGTCGGTCCCGAGCCTGTCGCAGCGCGCGGGCGGGTTTGGTAGGAAGGGGCGCTCTCTCCAACTCCATCGAGAAGTGGAGCGAGATCGCCCTCCGTTTTTGCCCCGACGTCAGGCCGCGCCCGCAAGCGGCTGGTTGGCCTTCGAAGTATCGACGCTCTGGCTAGGCTCATGGAGCAGCGATGCTTCCTGTGCGCTCATGGGCCTGCCATAGCGTGCGCCCTCAATCTCCAGGAGGCCGCCGCTTCGCTCCGCGGTTCCTGAAGCGGGGTAGGAGGTCGATACCCAGCCCTCCGCCCCGACGGGATAGGAAACCTCCCGCTCGCTGACGTCGAAACCGATCCCCGGCACCTGCTGGCCACGCAGGGCGAGATAGCCGCCTTCCTCAATGCCGGCCTCGACCAGCGGCAACGTAGCGTCTTCCGGGGACGGGATCAGGGCTTCGAGCCCGAACCCGCCATCCTCCAGCGGGCGCATCGGCACGATGCCGATCTCACCGAGCACGGCGAAATGAGGAATGGGGCAGGGAGCACCTGCCGGCACGACGGCTGTATGGGGCGCGCGCGCAAGGCCTGCAACCTTCTCGAGCTTGCGGCTATCGAACAAGCCGTCGACGAGGCCGGCGCGCAACACCGCATCGGGCAGCAAGGCGTGGGTGACACCATGCATCGTGATCTGGACGGCAAATACCGTCGCATCGAAAGCCTGGTGCAAGACGAGCTGGCATCCCGTGCTGAGCCATGACACCAGACCGCCGGCAAGCCCGGCAAGCCCTGATGGCGCCATCGGACACAGCAGGCGCGAGGTTCGCGACAGGCCGAGTTCGGCGACCAGGACCGCTGCGACTGCATGCCATTCGCGGTGATTGCGGGCGACGGCGAAATCCCCCTCCGGACCTCGATCGATCGTCATGATCGCCAGGCTTTCCTCGGGACGCTCGCGCCGCGACAGGCGGGTGATCACGCCGCTACGCGGGTAGCCGATGCAATCCTCGAACGAGACCGTTCCCCCGGGCAGATCCGCGCCGAAGGCCCCGATGAAGCGAATATCGGCAATGGACTCGTCGACGAGGTGACGAAGGGAGCGCAGGGGCTGGACATCGCCCATGCGCCGCGCCGCCAGGATTGCCTTGGCATTCAGGCGCTCCGCGACGCCAACGATCTCGGCCGGCGAGAAGTCGATCGGAACGATCACCGCCACCAAACCGGCCCGGATGCAGCCGAGCAGCGCGATCAACGTATCCGTGACATTGAGCCCCTGCATGCAGACCAGCGCTTCGCTCGGCAATCCCATTTCGAAAAAGCGGCCGGCAACCGCGGAAACCGCAGCATCGACCTGGTTCCAGGTCAACCGGCGAGGCGCGCCGTCGGCCCAGAGCGGGCGATCCGGGGCATCGACCAGGGCCAGCGTATCGCCGCCGCGCTGGGCGCTGAGGCGCAGCAACTGGTCGAGGGTCGGGGGAGCGGGGGCAATCCTGGGCGTGATGTCTGACGTCATGGGGCCTCAGGTATTCACGGGGCACGAATCAGATCCAGGTGAGTCTAACGCTGGATGACGGCAAAGCCATAGCCGGTTTGTCGGTCCGGGTCGTCCCACCCGCGGGCACCATCCACACCTTGAGCAGCTGCCGTCCTACATGCCCGTGCCGGCAAGAGGTCTTGCACATCAAAGCATTTGGCCTGCCCGGCCGGGCGATCCATAATCGCGGACATGATTCCCGGTCAGAAATTCCTCACGCTCCTGCGCGACATCGCCGCCGACAAGCGCCTCGCTTTCATGCTGTTGCTCGGCTTCAGTTCGGGCTTGCCCTTCCTGCTGGTGTTCTCGACGCAATCAGCGAGGCTGCGCGAGGTTGGGATCACACGCACCGACATCGGCCTGATGTTCTATGCGACGCTGTTCTACAGCATCAAATTCCTCTGGGCGCCGCTGCTGGAGCGTTTCGACCCGCCGGTGCTGGGACGGATGATGGGGCGATGGCGCGGTTGGCTGCTGATCACGCAGATGGGCGTCATCCTGGGCCTGTTCGGCCTCGCCGGTAGCAATCCTGCAAGCTCGCTGGGAATGACGATATTCTGGACCACGGTCACGGCATTCTTCGCCGCCAGCCAGGACGTGGTGATCGATGGCTGGCGCATCAATGTCATCCCCCGCGATCGTCAGGGCATCATGCTGGCGGTTTCCCAGCTCGGCTATCGCGTCGGCATCTTGTGCGCCGGGGCGGGCGCCCTTTATCTGGCCGAGTATTTCGACTGGCAGGCGGCCTATGGCGCGATGGCTGCATTGATGCTCGTCGGCATCCTGGCCGCCTTGCTCGCGCCGGACCCACCTGCCGCTGAAAAGGAAACACTCGAGGGCAAGCTCGTCTCCGTATTCGACGATGGCAAGCCTGCCAGTCCGCAAAGAGCATCCAATTGGCCCGATTGGCTGATCGCCTACAAGGAAGCGTTGAGCGATCTCTTCCTGCGCCGAGGCTGGATCCTCCTGCCGATCATGCTGCTCATCGCACTCTATCGCCTGCCGGACTTCCTGGCTGGCGTGATGTCCAATCCCCTCTATATCGATCTTGGCTTCTCCAAGGCCGAGATCGCCAATATTTCGAAGATTTACGGTTTCGCCATCGGCCTGACGGCTCCGTTCGTCGGCGGTTTTTGCATCTGGCGCTTCGGCCTGATGCCGTCGCTGCTCTTCGGCGGCATCGCTGCGGCCACTTCACATTTGAGCATGGCCCTGTTGGCGGCCAAGGGAGCGGATTCGACCTATCTGGCCTTGGCGGTGAGCGTCGAAAGCTTCGCAGGTGGCTTCGCTGGCACCGCCTTGATGGCCTACATGTCCTCTCTGACATCTCCGGCCTTTGCCGCCAGCCAGTACGCCCTGCTGAGTTCGCTCTATGCGCTGCCAGGTAAGTTGCTGGCCGGCATGTCGGGCAAGATGGTCGATCTTTTCGGCTACCCTGTCTTTTTCTCGGCAACCTCGACCATCGGCCTGCCGGTCGCGATCCTTTGTCTGATCGTCTGGCGCTCGGCCGACAAGGAAGCCCCTTCGCGGCCGGAGGAAGAGCGGGAAGAGGCCTCCCTGGCGGGGGAAGGTGGGCGCCGCTGAGGTCCAGGGCAAGCGAATCGCCTTCCGATGAAGGAGGGACGGTTTGCTCTCCCGCAATTTTCGCAACTCGAATGCCGGATATGGCAGGCTGGTCACGTTTTCTTCAATTTGTCATGCACAAGCTGCGACACCGTCGCCATAGGTCGTTTTCGAGGCTGGAAACCCGTGCCCGCTTCGTTTAAGGACCTTTCCCGAAATCGTCATCTTGGCGCCTTCGTCGGCGATGAGAGACATTCAGCCCCATCGGTGCGTTGCCAACCCGCGCTTGCCCAGCGCGTTGCGGCGGCGGACTTAGGATCCAAGGATTTTGCATGATGTCGTTCCGCCTCCTTGCGACTGCAGCTCTTGCGGCGCTCAGCCTTGCGGTGACACCCGCATTGGCACAGGATACGCCCGCCAAGCCGGCCGCACCCGCCACGAAGCCGAAGGCACCTGCAGCCAAGCCGGCGCAGAAGCCTGCAGCGGCCGCTCCCGCGGCAGCTGCAACTCCCGCTGAGCCGGTTCCCGGCCTGGAAGGCGCAACCACTCCCGCCATCTCCAGCTCCCAGCCCGATTGGGTGAAGCTGTGCCAGACCGATCAGGCCAAGAAGGAAATCTGCCTGACCCGTCGCGACCTGCGGTCCGATACGGGGCAGACGATGATGACGGCCATCCTGATGCAGAACGTCACCGACAAGAAGCAGATCCTGCGGCTCGTCCTGCCGGTCGGCGCCCTGATCCAGCCTGGTGTCGGCCTCTATCTCGACAATGCCGCCTTCTCCACCGGCAAATATGCCGTCTGCTCTCCCGAAGGCTGCCTGGTCGAACTTCCGATCGATGAGGCACAGCTCAAGGCCCTCCGCGCCTCCAAGACCCTGGCGATCGCCTTCAAGACCCCCAACCAGGGCGTCCAACTGCCCCTGGGCACCGAGGGCTTCGCCAAGGCACTCGACAACAAGCCCCTCGATCCCCAGTCGATCGTCGACGAGCAGAAGAAGCTGCAGCAGCAGTTGCAGGACGCCGCCGAGAAGGCGCGCCAGCAGCTCAACGCCAATCCGGCGCCTGCTCAATAAGACCGCCCAGGAACAGGAATCCAGATTATGCGAAACTCTCTGATCGCTGGCGCCGCGGCAGCCTTGATCCTGTCGGCCGGTACGGCGCTGGCCCAGCAACAGCCCCAGCCTGCTGGCCAGCAGCCCGAACTGCCCAAATTCGACCAGCCGGACTGGACCAAGATCTGCGCCAAGACCCCCGACGGCAAGGATACCTGCCAGACCGTGCGCGACCTTCTGGCGCCGACGGCCGCTTGGATGATGACCGCGCAGGTCGGTCAGGAGAAGGGCGGCAAACCTAAGCTCACCGTGATCATTCCGGCTGGTGTGGTGCTGCCGCTGGGAGCCCGCGTCCTCGTCGATGACCAGACCATCGACACGGCCAAGTATCGCATCTGCACGGGGCCGAGCTGCATCGCCGACATGCCCTTGACCGATGCCAATCTGGCAAACCTCAAGAAAGGCAAGAAGCTGAAGGTGCAGGCGATCACCTTCCAGGGGCAGCCCATTTCTCTGGAGATCGGCCTGGACGGCCTCGGCAAGGCTCTCGATGCCCAGGGCATCGACCAGGCTGGCTATGCTGCCAAGCAGAAGGCTTATGGCGAGAAGCTGCAGGCGATTTTCCAGCCCCTGATCGATGCCCAGCGCAAGCAGCAGCAACAGCAGGGCGGTGCCGCTCCTGCGACACCGGCTGCGCCGGCAGCTCCCGCGGCGCCGGCAGCCCCCGCGCAATGAAATGACAGAGGCCGGCCTTCGGGCCGGTCTTTTCATATCGGAAGGTGGCTGCCTCGCACCGATCGCAGAAGTCGCCGAAACGCTCAACGGGCCACGTTGTCAGTGCCGCGTCCCGGGCTTCAGCCGATAGCCGCCATCGTCATCGCGATCGAAGAGTTCCTCGATCTGCGTATTCCGGACCGGCCTGCCACTGTCGTCGATCACCAGATTCTGCTCGGAGACATAGGCGACATATTCGGTCTCCTCATTCTCCGCGAACAGATGATAGAAGGGCTGATCCTTCGAAGGGCGCACATCTTCCGGAATGGACTGCCACCATTCTTCCGTATTGGCGAACTCCGGATCGACATCGAAGATGACGCCGCGGAATGGATAGATGCGGTGGCGCACCACTTGACCGATAAAGAACTTTGCTTCCCGCGCTTTATTCATACGCCGTTCAATCGTCATCTGTGCTCGGCAAGTCTGCAATAGTGATGCCTGCAAGCCGGGCGATACCGAGTCCGCCACAACTGCGCGGACCTGCTATCCCGTTATCAGGATAGCAGTATTCTCGTCAAAGTCGTCCAATATTTCATTAAGAGAGGGATGACATGGCCGGCCATCATCCCCAGCGTCGGTGTGCCCACATCCATTGTTCGGGGTGCTCGCGGATCCACCGCTCGAACAGGACATGAATTCTGCGTGTCGCTTCGGCGATGTCGGCATCGCGGTCGGCGGTATGCGGCACCTCGATCCTCTCCGTCTCGATATAGAAATGCACGCCGCGGGTGCGTACGCAACGCGCAGCAAGCAATACGGCATCGTTGCTGCGTGCCAGCAAGGCCGGAAATGGCGTGGTCGGGGCCGGACGGCCGAAGAATGGCACCACGACGCCCCGGCGGTCGCGCAGATCCGCCAGCAATGCGACCGAACCGCCTTCGCGTACGATGCGCATCAGCTTGCGCGCAATGTCGTTGCCCTTGGCGAACAGGCCGCGCACATAGCGGTCCCGCCGGGCCAGCATGATATAGTCGTCGACCTTGGGGTTTTTCATGCGTTGATAGACACCGGCGGCCTTGATACCGCGGACCAGGGTTGGATAGATCACCAATTCCCAATTGCCGGTATGCATCGAGACAAAGACGCTGCCCTTGCCGGAAATCTTCAGCGTATCCAATTGCGTGCCGGTGCGGTCGTCGATGCGGCCGGCGCGCATGATGCGCTCGCTGATCAGCGCTTCTGCAAAAGTCCGGCCGAGTTGCATCCACATGGCCCGTGCGATGGTTTCGATCTCGGCACGCGATTTTTCGGGGTAGGCCGCGGCAAGATGACGAAGGGCACGTTCATGGCGGCGCAGATGCGGCGCGACGAGGCGCCAAATCGCCCCCATCACCCATGAGCTGAAGTCGATGGGCAATATATGCAACAAGCCGGCAAGGGCACGCAGTGCGCTATATTCGAAGGCGTATTTGATCCGCCGCGTGCGGCGTCTTCCCCCCTTTTCGTCTGCGCCGCCTGCCACGATGCCTTCCGCTGTTTCCACGACGTGCTCGTCCCGCTGGCCATTGAAACCAGAAGCGGGAAGAATTCAATGCTCGGCTGCGCGAGCGAGCCCCTGCCGCATCATCACCCGCCTCAGGGGACCGACACGCTCAAGGGCGTAGAGCCCCAGACCACGCAGGCCCTGCAGAGGGAAATGCCCTGAGAGCAAGGACCGGTTCAAGAGATCGACCGCCGAATGGCGCGTCCCGATGTCGAGCCGCCTTGCCTTGGCATAGGCCTCGGTCACGCCGGCATCGCCGGGATCGCGGGCGGCCTCCAGGGCCTTGGCCAGGGCCGCGATATCGCGCAGTGTCAGATTGAAGCCTTGCGCCCCGATCGGCGGCAGCACATGGGCGGCCTCGCCGATCAGCGCGACCCGCTCGGCCGCCTGGGTCACCGCCACCACAGCACTCATCGGCCAGAAGGAGCGCCGGCCGTCGACCTCGACATGGCCGAGCAGGGCATGGCTCTGGATTTCGATGGCCCGGGAGAGGGCCGCATCATCCATTGCCCGCAACTCATCCGCCTTTTCAGGGGAGACCACCCAGACGAGGCTGGCCCGCTGCCCCGGCAGGGGCACCAATGTGAACGGACCGGACTCGGTGTGGAACTCCGTGGAGACATCGCGATGCAGGCGGCCGATCTTCAGATTGAGGGCCAGTGCCATCTGCGGATAGTCATGGCTCCGCGTCTCGATCCCGGCCGCCTGCCTGACGAGGGAGCTGCGCCCGTCGGCGGCAACGGCGAGATCGGCGGTCAGATCAGGCCGTCCATCCAGCTTGAGAACGAGGCCGCTCGAGCCGCGTTCGGCGGCAAGCACCCGCACCGGCAGATGTTCGACACCGGCCTCCTGCAGGCGGGCCTGAAGGATCTGGGTCAGGGCGCCATTGGGGATATTCCAGCCAAAGGCCTCCAAGCCGATCTCCTCCGCCTTGAAGGCGACAGGGCGTGCACGCAGGAGCCGTTGTGTCGCATCGACGATGGACATCACCCGCAGCGGCGCTGCCTCCGGATGGCCCGCAATCGGAATGCCCGCCTTCGCCAGAGCCTGGATGCTGCCGTCGAGCAGAGCGGTGGTACGGGTGTCGCCAACATTGCCGGGCGGGCCCACCAGGGTGGTCCTGAAGCCTTTTGCAGCAAGGACCGCGGCACAGGCCAAGCCTGCGAGCCCAGCGCCCACAATGACGATCGAACGATGATTTGATTCACGATTGGCTGGCATGATGTTCAATGGAATTAACGCTCTCTGAAGCGGACGTCACCTGTTTTCGGATGCTGCGGACCAGGCGCAATTGCGCCGGAGCGCGCGAATTTGGTACTATCGGGCAGAACGGACATCGGCGATGAAAAGCGTTGTCATCGGGCTATTTCTGGCGGCCGTCGTGCTGGTGCCACCGTTGCGTGCGGAGCCGTTCACCACCACCGCGCCGATCGCCCTGGTGATCGAAACAGGTTCGGGCACGGTCCTGCTCGACAAGAACGCCGACAAGCCGGTCGAGCCAGCCGCCATGGCCAAGATCATGACCGTCGCCGTCGTCGCCGAAGCCCTGCGCAAGGGCCAGGCTTCGAGAGAGACCGAATATCCGATTTCGGAGGACATCTGGCGCAAGGGTGGTGCCCCCTCGGGCAGTGCCACCATGTTCGCCGCCGTGAGGAGCCGGGTGCGTGTCGATGATCTCCTGCGCGGGGTGATGGTCCAGGCCGCCAATGATGCCTGCCTCGCGTTGTCGGCGGGGCTCACGGGCCAGCTCGAGGGCCTGGTGCCGCGGATGAACACGCTGGCCGCCGAAATCGGCTTGCAGCACACGCAGTTCCGCAATGTCACCGGCTTTGCCGATCCGGCCCAATTGACCACGGCGCGGGACCTCGCCCGGCTGCTCGGCTGGCTCCGCCGGAACGAGCCGGACATCTATGCCATCTACCAGGAGCGGGATTTCACCTGGAACAAGATCCGGCAGACCAACCGCAATCCCCTGCTCACCCAGGGCTTGGGGGTCGATGGCGGCGTCACCGGAGCATCCGACACGGCGGGCTATGGCGTGGTCGTTTCGGCCCTTCACGGCGACCAGCACTTCATCATGGTGCTGCACGGCCTGCAATCGAATGCCGAACGGGCGACGGAAGCCAAACGGGTCCTTGAATGGGCCGAAAATTCATTCCGCCCGCGTCTCGTCTTCGCCAAGGGGGAGATCGTCGGCGAGGCTTCCGTCTATGGCGGCACGGCCAATTCCGTGCCCGTCGTGGCCGATCGCGACGTCTCCATGCTGGTAGACAGCAGCGGCACGGAAAAACTCAGTGCCAAATTGCTCTATGACGGGCCCCTCGAGGCCCCGGTACAGAAAAACAGCGCCGTCGGCCGGCTCCAGATCCTGCGCGAGGGACAGGTGTCTCTGGAAATTCCCCTGTATGCAGCCGCCGATGTGCCAGTCGGCAGTCTTCCCCAACGCGCATTCGGTGCTATCTACGAGCTTGGCATCGGATTGATACAGGGTGGGCACGACAAGCGATGAAGGGCCGGTTCATAACGTTCGAAGGCGGCGAGGGTGTGGGTAAGTCTACCCAGATCCGCCGGCTGGCGGCATCCTTGAACGCGCTCGGCGTCGAGACCCTGCTGACCCGCGAGCCCGGCGGCTCGCCGCATGCCGAGGAATTGCGTGAAGTGCTGCTTTCCGGCGGCGCCAAGCATTTCGGCCCCTTTGCCGAAACGATTCTGTTCTATGCGGCGCGCGACGATCATCTCAACGCAACGATCAGGCCGGCCTTGGCAAGGGGGGCGTGGGTGCTATGCGATCGCTTCATGGATTCGACTCGCGCCTATCAGGGCGTGCTGGGCGAGGTCGAGCCAGCCTTGATCCGCTCGATCGAACGCGTGGTGGTGGGTTCCACCGTGCCCGACCTCACGCTCATTCTCGACATGCCGGCCCGTGATGGGCTCGCCAGGGTCCGCTCCCGCGGCGCGGCCATCGATCGCTTCGAGGGAGAGAGCCTGGTTTTCCATGAAAAGCTGCGCGAGGCCTTCCTGGCCATCGCCGAATTCGAACCTCGCCGCTGCGCCGTCGTCGATGCCTCCGCCTCGCAGGACGAGGTTGCCGCGGCGATTCTCGGCGTCGTGCGAAGAAGGCTCGACCTCGATGCGGCCCGGGTGCCGGCATGAGCGAACGCCTCGAAAGCGACATGCTGGCCGACAGCCCGCATCCGCGCGAAACCATGCAATTGATCGGCCAAGACCGGGCAGAGCAGGCTTTGCTGAGCGCCTATCGTTCAGGCCGCATCCATCACGCCTGGCTGTTGGGTGGCCCCGAGGGCGTCGGCAAGGCAACGCTGGCCTATCGCATGGCCAAATTCGTGCTGACCCATCCCGATCCTCACCAACTCGGCGAGGCGACCAGCCTCTCGGTCGCCGCGGACGCCACGGCGGCACGCCAGATCGTGTCGCAATCCCATGTCGATCTTGCGGTGCTGCGTCGCCTTCCCAACGACAAGACCAAGGGGTTCTATTCCAACATTCGTGTCGACGACGTCCGCAGCGTGGTGCGTTTCCTCGGCTCGACCGCCGGGGCAGGGGGGTGGCGCATCGCCATCATCGACTCTGCCGAAGACCTGGCACGTGAGGGCGCCAACGCCCTGCTCAAAGTCCTGGAAGAGCCGCCGCCGCGGGTGCTTTTCCTGATGATATCGCATCAGCCGGCCCGCCTCCTGCCGACCATCCGCTCGCGCTGCCGGCTGCTCACGCTCGATCCCCTCGGCGACGCCGATGTCCTCAAGGCAGCGGCACAGGCGCGTCCAGACCTGCCCGAAGAGAGGCTGGCTGCAGGAGCTGCCCTGGCGCAGGGCAGCGTCAGGCGCGCCTTGACCCTGGCGGACGGGGAGGGGGTATCCCTGCACCGCTCCCTCACGGACCTGCTGGCCAAGCTGCCCCGGATCGACGTGGCTGCAGCCCATGCTCTCGCCGACCGCTGCGCCAACAAGGCAGGCGACGAGAATTTCGCGCTCCTGCTCGACTTCCTCGACGAATGGCTGCATCAGCGCCTGCTGGCGGCACGTGGCGAACCCGTGGCCCGCCTTGCGCGCTGGGCTGATGTATGGGAGAAGGCCCGCCATGCTGCGCGTGATGTCGAGGCCTATAATCTCGACCGCAAACCTTTCGTGCTCGCGACCCTCGGCTTGCTCGCCGAAGCTTCCGCAGCCTGAAGGGTTTTGCGTTTAGACGAAATTGCGTCGACTCGCGAAACGCCCCAGGCATTTTCCGGCGAAAAGTCTCTCAACTTTCTCCGAAAATGCTCTACATCAGGAATCCCTGATGCGCGGCCTGACTGGCGGTGTCGCGCATCGTTGTCAGGAAAAGCGTCATCGATGGCCGAGAAAGACACCTATTACATCACCACGGCGATCTCCTATCCCAATGGCAAACCCCATATCGGGCATGCCTATGAGCTGATCGCGACCGATGCCATCGCCCGCTTCAAGCGGCTCGACGGGAATGATGTGTTCTTCCTCACAGGCACCGACGAGCACGGCCAGAAGATGCTGCAGACGGCGGCCAAGCAGGGCACCACGGCCCAGGCCCTGGCCGATCAGAACTCGGAATATTTCCGCGAGATGGCCCGGGTGCTCAATGCGTCGAACGACGATTTCATCCGCACCAGCGAAGAGCGCCATCATCGCGCCTGCCAGGAAATCTGGCGCCGGATGGAGGCGGCCGGCGACATCTATCTGTCGAAATATTCGGGCTGGTATTCGGTGCGCGACGAAGCCTTCTTCGACGAGAAGGACCTGGCTCTCAATTCCGATGGCTCCCGTTCGGTGATCGAGACCGGTGCCAAGGTGGAATGGGTGGAGGAGGAAAGCTATTTCTTTCGCCTTTCCGCCTATCAGGATCGCCTGCTGAAGCATTATGAGAGCCATCCTGGCTTCATCGGCCCGGAGGAACGCCGCAACGAGATCCTGAGTTTCGTGCGCTCGGGCCTGCGTGACCTTTCCATCAGCCGCACCACCTTCGATTGGGGCGTGCCGGTTCCCGGCAACCCCAAGCACGTGATGTATGTCTGGGTCGATGCCCTCACCAATTACCTGACGGCGACAGGCTTTCCGGATACCGATACCGAACGCTCCAAATTCTGGCCGGCCAGCGTGCATATCATCGGCAAGGACATCGTGCGCTTCCACACGGTCTATTGGCCTGCTTTCCTGATGTCGGCCGGTATCGAGTTGCCGCATCGCGTCTTCGGCCATGGCTTCCTGTTCAACCGCGGCGAGAAGATGTCGAAATCGGTCGGCAACGTGATCGATCCCTTCACCCTTGCCGAGCATTACGGCGTCGACCAGTTGCGCTATTTCTTCCTGCGCGAGGTTCCCTTCGGCCAGGACGGCAATTATTCGCATGAAGCGATCGTCAACCGCATCAATGCCGACCTCGCCAATGATTTCGGCAATCTGGCCAATCGCTGTCTGAAGATGATCGCGGCCAATTGCGGTGGCAAGGTACCCAGCCCCGGCGATCTCCTGCCGTCCGACGAACAATTGCTGAAGGCGGCGGACAACCTGATCTGGCAGGCTCGGGACGCCATCTTCAATTTCGCCCTGCACACCATCCTGGCCGATCTGTGGAGCGTCGTGGGCGAAGCCAACCGCTATTTTGCGGCCGAAGAGCCCTGGAAGCTGAAGACCAGCAACCCGGCGCGCATGGAGACGGTGCTTTACGTCACGGCCGAGGTGGTCCGCCAGGTTGCCATCCTGGCCCAGCCGGTGATCCCGGCAGGGGCAGCGCGACTGCTCGACCAGTTGGCTGTGCCGGAAGACGCGCGCGACTTCGACCATCTCGGCATTGACGGCCGCCTATCACCGGACGCCGAACTGCCGGCACCGACAGCCGTGTTCCCCCGCTATGTCGAGGCGGTCGACGGGGCAGGCAAGGCCTGAGACGGACAAGCTGAACCATGCTGATCGATAGCCACTGCCATCTCGATTTTCCCGACCTGCAAGCCGAGATCGACGACGTCGTGGCACGTGCCCGCCAGGCCGGGATCGGGCGCATGATCACCATCTCGACCCGTATCCGCCAGTTCGAGAAGATCAGGGCACTGATCGAGCGCTATGACGACGTCTTCGGCTCGATCGGCACGCATTGCCTGCACGCCCATGAGGAGGACGACATCCCGCTCGACACCATCCTGGAACTCGCCGCCCATCCCAAGGTGGTGGCGATCGGCGAGGCCGGGCTGGACTATCACTATGACTACGCACCGCGCGACATGCAGGCGCGCGGGTTTCGCAAGCATATCGCCGCGGCACGGCTCACGGGACTGCCGCTGGTGATCCATGCCCGCCAGGCCGACAAGGACATCGGCGACATTCTCGAGGAAGAAATGGAGAAGGGGGCCTTCAGCGCCGTCCTCCATTGCTATTCGTCCGGCCCCGAACTGGCCCGGCGGGGGCTCGCGCTCGGTTTCTACGTCTCCTTCTCCGGCATCCTCACCTTCAAGTCGGCCGAGGAGATCCGGGATATCGCCCGCTTCGTCCCACATGACCGGCTGCTGGTTGAAACGGATGCGCCCTATCTCGCGCCCATGCCATTCCGCGGCAAGCGCAACGAGCCAGCCTTTATGGCCAATACCGCGCGGATCCTGGCTGAGACCATCGGCTTGAACGAAAGCGAGGTGGCGAGGCAAACCAGCGAGAACGCCTTCCGCCTCTTCACCAAGATGCCGCGTCCCGACGGTATCAAGGCAGCAGCCTGACGCCATGAAGTTGACTGCGACATTGCTGGGCTGCGGTTCCTCCGGCGGCATCCCCCGGGTCGGATTTGGCTGGGGCAGTTGCGATCCCCACGAGCCACGCAACCGGCGCCGGCGCTGCGCCCTCCTGCTCGAACAGGATGGAGCGGAAGGCGGCCGTACCACGGTGCTGATCGATACCGGCGCCGACATGCGCCAGCAATTGCTGGACGCCGAGGTCAAGGCGGTCGACGGCGTGCTCTACACTCATGATCACGCCGATCATACCCATGGTATCGACGATCTGCGCGTGCTGGCGCTTTATCAGCGCAGCCTTGTCGACGTCTACGCCGACCGACGCACCGCTGCCCTGCTGCGAAACCGTTTCGACTATTGCTTCGAGACGCCACCGGGCTCGTCCTATCCTCCCATCCTGACGCTCAACACGATCACGGTCGGGCAGGCGGTCAGTGTCGACGGCGCCGGCGGCTCGATCACGGCTCTGCCGTTCGAGCAGGACCACGGCGACATCCAATCCCTCGGATTCAGGATTGGGGACTTTGCATATTCCAGCGATATCAATGGATTGC
Organism: Labrys sp. E2SS-1L; assembly: GCF_057073705.1. NCBI lineage: Bacteria > Pseudomonadati > Pseudomonadota > Alphaproteobacteria > Hyphomicrobiales > Xanthobacteraceae > Labrys > Labrys sp. E2SS-1L. The sequence continues at coordinate 3,788,279 of NZ_CP172712.1, forward strand.
ATAGAGAAAGCGAAGCATTGCTTCAGGACCTCGACATCTGGATCGTCGACGCGCTTCGCCCCACGCCGCATCCCAGCCATTGGTCACTGCCGGAGACACTGGCCTGGATCGAGAAATTGAAACCGCGCCGCGCCATCCTGACCAACATGCACACGGACATGGATTATCAGACCTTGCGACGCAGCCTGCCGGCGGGCGTGGAACCGGGCTATGACGGCATGCGCATCGAACTGGCACCACCGGGAGCAGGCCGCGCCTAGACGGTAGCGCTCCACCGCTCTCACTCCTTGGTTCGACACGTTTTTGCGATCCGTGGCGTGATCGCCAGATCGCAAAACGTTTCGGAACAAATTGACCGCAAGCGTCGAAATATGACGTTAATGTTCATGCTGTTTCAATTGCTTATGTGATAGATTCCTCTTTCTTGTCATGAAAAGGATTCGTCCTAAGGAATTGCTCGGTTGGCTGGTCAGCACGTTTTTCTCAATCTTCTCGCAGGTGTCGCACTCCTGATCTGGTCCACCCGCCTGGTCAAGACGGGGATCATGCGGGCCTTCGGCGAACGATTGCGCGGCGTGATTTCGCGGGCCACTTCCAATCGGTTTTCCGCCTGCCTGGCGGGGGCAGGGGTGGCGGCAGCCCTGCAGAGTTCGACCGGCTCGACCCTTCTGGTGATGTCCTTCGTCGAGCGGGGCTTCCTCACGCTCGCCATGGCCCTGGCCGTCTTACTCGGCAGCAATGTCGGCACCACGCTCGTGGTTCAGGCATTGTCCTTCGATCTGTCGGCCCTGATGCCCGTCCTGATCATCGCGGGCGTGGCTTCGTTCATGCTCGGGCGCTCATCCGTCTCGCAGAATGTCGGCCGCGCCATGATCGGCCTCGGACTGATGATCCTGTCGCTGCACCTGGTCGTCGGGATCGCCGATCCGATCCGCCAGAGCGAAATCATGACGTTGATCTTCGAACGCCTCAATGGCCAGCCCTGGGCTGCGCTGCTGATCGGGGCTGGACTGGCTTGGCTGGTGCATTCGAGCGTGGCGATCCTGCTGCTGGTGATGTCGCTCTCGGGGGCAGGGGTGGTGGGCATTCCACTCGGCCTTGCCCTGGTGCTGGGGGCCAATATCGGCTCGGGACTGGCTCCTCTCGGTCTGTCTCTGGCTGCCCCGATCGAAGTCCGACGCGCTTTGCTCGGCAATCTCGGCACCCGCCTGGTCGGGGCCGTGGTGCTCTTGCCCCTGATCGGCCTCATTCAGCCCTGGCTGGCGCAATTGGAAGCCTCCGGGGCCCGCCAGATCGCCAATTTCCATGTCGGCTTCAACTTAGCTCTTCTGATCGTCTTCCTGCCTTTCATCGACCAGACCGCCCGCCTGCTCGAAAGGCTGGTGAGGGCGCCGGAGGCGCCGATTGGCGAGCGCCCCTCGCCTGTACTCGACGAAGGGGATTTCGACAGCCCCTCGGTCGCTCTGGTGGCTGCCTCGCGCGAGGTGATCCGGCTGGCCGAACTGGTTGAGATCATGCTGCGGGAATCGATCATAACCTTCGAGGAACAGGACGATTCCAGGCGCAAGCAAATCAGCCAGCTCGACTATCAAGTCGACCGGTTGCAGGAGAACATCAAACTCTATCTGACCCGGCTGACCCGCACGCCGCTCGACAAGGACATGAGCCGGAAGGCGTTCGAGCTCATCCTGTTCACCACCAATCTCGAACATGTCGGCGACATCCTCGATAAGACCCTGCTTGAACTGGCCGCCAAGAAGCAGCGGCTCAATCTGAGCTTCTCAAGCGAGGGCTGGGCTGAAATCAAGGCCATGCATCGCGAAGTGGTGGCGCAGATGCGCCTCGCCATCACGGTGTTCATGACCCAGGATCCCGTCATGGCCCGCCAATTGGTGGTGGCCAAGGATCATATCCGCAATTTCGAACGCTCGGCGGCGGAGAGCCACCTCAATCGCCTGCGGGCCGGTACGCTGGCCTCGATCGAGACCAGTTCGCTGCATATGGACGTCATCCGCGACCTCAAGCGCATCGTCGCTCATCTGACGGCCGTGGCCTATCCGATCCTCGAGGCAGCGGGAGAACTTTCGACCTCACGCCTCAAGGATGCTGGATAATCATCTGATATCAATTAGATAAATAGAATTTTTCAGACGATTGATCGGCTGCAGTGGATCGGAATCATCCTGCCGCCGTGAGACTTCGCACCACATCAAGGAGCACGTTCGCACCGGCAAGAAGATCGGCATCCGGCGTGAACTCCTTGGGATTATGACTAATTCCGGCAATGCTGGGCACGAAGATCATGGCCGAGGGCGCGATCCGCGCCATCATCTGGGCATCATGGCCCGCACCGGAGGTCATCCGGCGGCAGGGTAGGCCCCGGCGGCCGGCCGCCTGTTCGATCCGATCCACCACCCCCCTGTCGAAGACAACCGGCTCGAATCGGGCGAGGCGCTCGACGGATACCGCGACGCCCTCCGACCGGGCGAGCTCATCAAGGAAAGAGGCGAGGGCGCTTTCCGCCTCGCGCAGGCGCATCTCATCGGGATCGCGCAGGTCCACCGTAAGGTTCGCCCGTGCCGGGATGACGTTGATGGCATTCGGCTCGAACCGAAGACTGCCGACGGTCGCCACCGACGGCATGTCGGCGGCAACGGCCTGCTCGCGCAGAAAGGTAATCACGCGCGCCGCGGCATGGCCGGCATCATGGCGCAGCGACATAGGGGTGGTGCCGGCGTGATTGGCGACGCCCTCGATGGTGACGCGTTGCCAGGAGATGCCTTGCAGCGTCTCGACAGCACCAATGGCCAGACCTTCGCGTTCGAGTACCGGGCCTTGCTCGATATGAAGCTCCAGATAGGCATGTGGCTTGAGGAAACCGGGCTCCCGTTCGCCCGCATAGCCGATCCGCCGCAGTTCCTCGCCAAGCCTGGTGCCATCGATGCCGATGGAGGCCAGCGCCTCCTCGACCGACAATCCGCCGGCATGGACCAGTGAACCCATCATGTCCGGCGCATAACGTACGCCTTCCTCATTGGTGAAGGCGGCTATGGCGATCGGGCGACTTGGGCGCCAGCCGGAGGATTTCAGCGTCTCGATCACTTCGAGGCCCGACAGAACACCATAGCAACCGTCATAGATTCCGGCGTCGATGACGGTGTCGATATGCGAGCCGAGGAGGACCGGGGCATCGTCCCTTACGCTCTCCGGACGCCAGATACCGAAGATATTGCCGATCCTGTCGATCGCGACCTCGAGGCCCGCATCCTCGAGCCATCGAACCAGGCTGTCGCGCCCCGCTCTGTCGGCGTCGGATGCGGCCAATCGGGTCAGCCGGCCGTCGTCCCCACGCCCGATCGCCCCGAGACTGCGCAGCCGCCCCAGCAAGCGCTCGGCCTGGATGGATACCTCGCTCATGCCTGAATCTCCCCATTTGCCATCCGCACATCCGCCGGGTCGAGGCCGACAAGATCCCGGTATCGTGCGGGATCGGTGGCGCCTTCGCTGTTGATCACCAGGACGCGGGCATTGGCATCCAGGCCGAGTGCCTGGCGCATGGCATCGCCCCGAGCCGCCCGGAGCAAGCCGGCCAGGCCGGCCGCGCCGCTCTCGCCCGCGACGATAGCTGGATCGCCCGGCAAGGGACGCGCCAGGGCCTTCATCGCCGCGATCGCTTCCTCGTCCTCCACCGTCATGAAACCGTCCGCCACGCGCATCAGGATCCGCCATGCGACCTGGGACGGCTCGTAGCATTCCAGCATCGCCATCACCGTGGGAGCACCATGGTCGACCTTCACGGGCTGGCCGGCCTGCGCGCTGGCGAAGATACAGGCCGAGAGCGCCGGCTCGACCACCACCAGCTTCGGCCGCTGCGCTTCGAGGACGAGTGCAGCATGGCCGCCAAGCGCTGCCGCAATGCCGCCGACACCGGCCTGGACGAATAAATGGGTCGGCGGTTCGCGCATCTGCTGCAAGGCTTCTCGCAGAATGGTGGTGTAGCCCTGCATCACCAGGCTCGGGATGCGCTCATAGCCTGCCCAGGACGTGTCGGAGACGACAGTCCAGCCCCTGGCTTGGCTGACACGCGCGGCCTCGGCCACGGAGTCGTCATAGGTGCCACCCACCCGCACGATCTCAGCCCCGAACGCCGCGATCGCCTGCACGCGCCCCGGGCTCACACCGCCATGCACGAAGATCACGGCCTTCGCCCCGACAAACCGGGCCCCCTGGGCCACGGAGCGACCGTGATTGCCGTCTGTCGCACAGGCGAAAACCATTTCGGCGGCGACCGATCTGACCTCATCCTGCCCGAGTTGCGTATAATCGACTGTCCGCCCCAGCTGCCGGCTGGCCTTCTCGATCACCAGCCGCACCACGGCATAGGCTCCGCCAAGAGCCTTGAAACTACAAAGACCTAGACGGTGAGCCTCATCTTTTACGAGGAGTTCGCCGATACCGAGCCGCGTCGCGAGAGCGGGCAGAGAGAGCAGGGGGGTCGGATGGTGGTCGGCCCGAACGGCCAGGAAGCGCTCGACTTCGTCCGCACCGGCGCGTCCCAGCGTGGAACGGTCGTCGGCGAGGAGTGGGGAGCGATAGTACGCATCGGAATTGAGCAGAAGCATCGGGGATCTCCATTTCTCAAGCGCAATCCTATTGCGTAAGAGCCGATGAATGCGCTCTGATTGGAGATCGTTGGTGCAATTTTGTATCGTCGGGTCGCGATGCCACGCATTTCCGGTTCATCCCTCGAACTTGACGGCTTCGATGTCGCCATCCTGGCTATCCTGCAACGCGACAATCACACGCCGCAGCGCAAGATCGCCGAGGCCATCCATCTGTCGGCGCCGGCCGTACAACGCCGCATCCGGCGCTTGGAGGAGAGTGGCGTCATAACCGCCAATGTTGCCACGCTCGATCCGGCAAAGATTGGCCAGCCGTTGACCATCGTGGTCAATGTCGATCTCGAGCGCGAGCGAAGCGTCTTGATCGACGAGGCCAAGAAGGCATTCCTCGCCGAAGCCAGCGTGCAGCAATGCTACTATGTCGCCGGAGAAACGGACTTCGTGCTGATCTTGAACGTGCCATCGATGGCTGATTATGAAGCACTGACGCGCCGGCTGTTCTTCGCCAACAGCAACGTCAAGCGCTTCCGGACTTTCGTGGTGATGGATCGGGTCAAAACCGGCACCACCTTGTCCCTGGACAAGGTTCCGGGCGTCTCGACACCGCAATGACGCCTCAAGACATTAGATTCGATTAAAACTTCAATATATTGAAATATAACAATAAATATGTAATTTAATATCAAATTCGCATTGCCTTCATGACCAAGATTTCATATTGGCGGCCTTGAAGCCGCCGGGTTCTTGGCACCACATCCGGCCGTGCTGATCGATCCGGTCGAATCCCAAGATGGAGACGTCCGAAAGTTCGTGGCGAGCTCGGGCTGGGCGATCGTAGAGGAGCAAGAACGGATAATGGATCTGAACAATCTGCTTGGAAAAGTGCTGGGTGCCGGCGGTCAAGTTCTCAACACGCCAGGCAAGAAGCTGGCGGCGGGTGGCGCTGCGGCAGGCATCCTGTTCACCGAAACCGGCCGAGACCTGGCCGGCGCCGCCGTCAAATATGGCGGCATTGCCGCTATCGGCGCGCTCGCGCTGCATGCCTGGCAGCGCAGCCAGGCTGGGCAGGCCGGTGCTCCGGCAACAGGCGACAACGGCGCCGCCGCGGCCAATAGCGCGCCGGGCGGCTTCCTGCCGCCGCAAGTGTCGAGCCCACAACCGCTGCCGCCCGTCATCGAGGCACGCGCAGTGGAGGCGCTGCCCGTGGAAACGCCCGCCGCGGCTGAAAGCCACGCCAAGCTTTTGCTGGGTGCGATGATCAACGCAGCCAAGGCCGACGGCAATGTCGACGCCGAGGAGCAGAGCCTGATCCTCGGACATGCCGACAAGCTCAGTCTCTCCGACGACGAGCGCAACTTCCTTTTCCAGGAGTTGAGCAAGCCCTTCGACATGGAGCCGATCGTGCGTGGCGCGACCACGCCGGAACTGGCGGCCGAGGTCTACGCCGTTTCGCGCATCGCTGTCGGTGCCGCATCGCCGGCCGAGAATTCCTATCTGCATGTACTGGCCGGGCGCCTGAAGCTGCCGCAGGCGGTGACGGGCCAGATCGACAGCGGCCTTGCTGCCACCGTCGCCCGATAGAGCGATCAAGCCTCGGATCGCATCGATCCTCAGTGCGAACGAAGACCGGGCTTTTTGAGAAAAGCCCGGTTTATCGGGCTTTTGGCCAGGCTGGGGAATGGATTTATGTTCCATAATATATCTTATGCGAATTAAAGACCTGGCCCACCGCCCCACTCCTGGCCCGGTTTCAGCCGGTATTTGCTGCCGCCCCTGATCGCTCCCCGCAACCGAAATTGCCGGCTTGTCGCTCAAGGTTTTTCAGCGCCGATGCATCGCTTTCGGGCCATGCCGGTCGTGCCGCCCAGTTCATATCAGCGCCGACCATCGACGACCGTTCACAGGCATGCCAATTTTAGCCGCTAGGACCGCCGTTTCCCTGGAGGTCGTCCAATGCGCTGCATGCTCCTTGTCTGCCTGCTCCTGCTTGCGCCGCCGGCCCGAGCCGCTACGGACTTTACGGATGGCATCTGGCTGACGACGGGATACGGCCATGCCTATGCCATTGGCGGCGGGCATTTGCAGCGTTTCGAAATCACGGCGATCAGTTGCCAGAAATCGGTTTCTGCCGAACGGGTCGCGTCTTCGGAAAACGCCGCACGCTTTGCCGGCTCCAGCATCAACAACGATACCGGGGTCACCGATGCCTTCGCGTTCCGGCCAGGACGGCAGCCGAACCAGCTCGTGCTGACTGTCGACGGGGTCGCCACACAAACCCAACTCACGCGCACCGATGCATTGCCCGCGGCCTGTTCGCAGGCCGCCACCGCAGATCCCATCGTCAATTTCGATATTTTCGCGCGGACTTTCGCCGAACAATATCCATTCTTCAAGCAGCATCACGTGGATTGGGACGCCACGACAGCCGCACATCGGGAGGCTATCGGACCAACGACGGACGATCAGACGCTCTTCAGGCATTTTCGCGAGATGCTGGCGCCCCTCGAAGATGCCCATGTCTGGGTCGAGGCACCAGCCCTCGGCCTGGAGTTCAGCGGCTGGCGCCCACCCGCAGCCAGGAGCGAGGCAATCCATCAGCGCGCGCTCACCATCGTTGAAAAGCGGTTCCTGACGACGCCCCTCGCCTGGTACTGCAACCGGCAGCTTGCATTCGGCATGTTGCCCGACGGTGTCGGCTATTTGCTGATCGTCAGTTTCGAGAACTATGACAAGAATGCCGAAACCGCCGCCCAGACGGCTGCGCTCGATGCAGCGCTGGACGATATTTTCGGCAAGGCATCCGGATTGCGTGGGCTCGTTGTCGACATACGCCTCAATGGCGGCGGCACCGAAATGCTGGGCTTGCAGATCGCGGGGCGCCTGACCGCGACATCCTATCCCGCTTCCAGCAAGATTTTCCGCATCGACCCGGCGGATCCGACGAAATTCAGCGAGCCGCAGCCGATCATGGTGGCTCCTTCTCCGCGCCCGGGCTTCTACGGACCGATGGCGCTGTTGATGGGGCACGAAAGCGTCAGCGCGGCCGAGGCTTTCGCCATGTCGCTCCAGGGGCGCACGTATAAACCCGTTTTCATCGGAGAGAACACACAAGGCGTCTTCTCCGATGTGCTGATCCGTCATTTGCCGAATGGCTGGCGCTTCGGTGTTCCCAATGAAATCTACTTGAACAAGAATGGACAAGCCTATGATATAAAAGGTGTTCCACCCGATGTTCCGATAACTTTGTTCACCGCGGCCGATCTCGAAGCCGAGCGTGATCCAGCGCTTCAAGCTGCGATGCACGCCGTTGACGAAGCGGGTCGATCGGGGCGCTTCCCGGGCCTTCCAAATCGATAAGCTTCTGCATTAGATATATAATGGTACATTATTGAAAATAATGATTTTTAGCTCGAAATTTGCTTGATTTCGACAATCATTTCATCCGTGCTGCGCGTATGGCAATAGTGCCCCTTCATGCTCTCGATCGAAGCCAGATGGTTCTCCGGCGTCTCGGCCGCGCAGCAATCCTCGACCTGGGTCACCAGGAAACCGCGGTCGGCGGCGTCACGTATGGCGGATTCGACGCATTGATCGGTCACCACGCCATAGACGATCAGGAACTCCACACCGAGATTGCGCAGCACATATTCGATATTGGTGGCGTTGAAGATGCCGGATGCCGTCTTGGGTATGATGATCTCATCCCCCCTGGGACCGACGGTCTCGATCACTTTCGCCTCCCAGCAGCCCTTCGGAAAATTCAGGCCCGAGATCTTGTGGTCGAGGCTGCGGTCGCGCCCATCCTGGGTCAGGCTTTCCAGCACGGTGAAGATCACCTCGATGCCGGCGGCCCTCGCCGCTTCCTGCAGGCGGACCTGGTTGGGGATCACCACGCTGTCGATGCGTTCATAGAAGGCCCGCTTTGCCGCTTCCGGCGTACCCGGCGTACGAGCACGCGCCAGGATCTGCGCATTGAATTCGCCATTCTGCATGTCGACATTGAGCAGCGCCGTTCGAGCCGGGACGATCCCGCGCTCTCGGTAGGCTCCGCCCGGCGCATCGATGGCTGGAAGGCCTGCCATGCTGTCCTCGTGGGATGGGGAACTTGTTGTAATTCAAATTACGGTTTTTCCCGTAATTGACCTATCCTGTACCGAGACATCGTGAAAGACAATGGCACCCGTGCGGACGTCAGAACATCCGCGCGGACATCGAGAAAAGGTATCGCCATGGAGCCCCCGAGAGTCGCCCTGCCCCAGACCGGCACGACGCTAGCCGATCGCGTCGCGGCGACCATGCCGTCCCTGAGCGATGCGGAAAAGCGTGCAGCGCGCGCCCTCCTCGCCCGCTACCCAACCACCGGCATGGAGACGGTGGCGCTGTTCGCCGAGAGAGCCAAGGTCAGCGCCCCCACCATTCTGCGCTTCGTGGCCAAGCTCGGCTTTCCGGGCTATGCCGATTTCCGGCGGGCATTGCGCGAGGAAATGGAGGCTCAGGCCGAATTCCCCCTGACGCGCCCCCATGCGGATGCCTCGACATCGGCGCTTCTCGAGTTCGGGCGCGCCCTCGCCGAGACGGTGCAAGGTTCGATCGCCATGATCAATGAGGCGGAGCTCGCGCGTCTCGTCGACATTCTCGTCGATGAAAGACGCCAGGTCTTTCTGCTTGGCGGCGACTTCACCGAGCCGGCTGCACGCCATCTGGAATTCCACCTGCGCAAGCTTCGCGGCAGGGTCAGGCTGTTCTCCGCAGGATTGATGCGACGCGCCGATGAACTCGCCGAGCTTCGGCGCAAGGACGTCGTGATCCTGTTCGACATCCGCCGCTATCAGGCCGACACGGTGCGTACGGCCGAGGTCGCCAAGAGCCGCGAGGCCGTGGTCGCTCTCTTTACCGACCAGTGGATGTCGGATGCCGCCCAGGTTGCCGATATCGTGCTGAGGGCCCGCGTCGACGTCCCCTCGCCCTGGGACAGCCTGATCGGTGTCATCGCCCTGGTGGAAGCGGTCGCACTCGCGATCGACGCCCGGCAATGGCCGATTGCCAGGGCCCGGTTCGAAACCATCGAAGGTGTTCGGCAGAAATTGCTTCCGTGATGTTTTATTTGTTTTGCCAAAAATTACGGCATAGCCGCTCTTAACATCATCTTGTAAGAAATAATTCTCGCGTGCTAGCGTTCGTCCCAATAAAAACAGGGGAACGGCACGCCAATGGCAACAAGGCCTGAAAGCGTCATCACGGTCTGCTGCAGCGACATTGCCGGCCAGGTCCGCGGCAAGGGATTTCCAGCGGCCGACCTGGAGAACCGTCGCCGCTTCGGTGTCGGCTGGACCCCGACCAACATCATGATCAATTGCTTCGGCCGCATCCCCGCCACGCCGTTCGGCGCGGAGGGCGACCTCATGCTGGTGCCCCAACCCGGCGGTGATATCCGCCTGCCCTATGACGACGGCACGCCCGCCGAGCACATCATCCTCGGCGACATCATGACCATGGCAGGCACGCCTTGGGATTGCTGCCTGCGCGACCTGCTCAAGCGGGCCCTCGCCGCTCTCGAGGCTGAAGCGGGCTTGCGGCTCATCGCCAGCTTCGAGCATGAATTCTGGTACGCGGGCGGTGAAGAACGCCCGGGGGACTCCTATGCCGCCAGCAGCCTCCGAGGCATGGAGGGCTTCATCGGCTCCTTCCTGGCGGCCTTGCGTGCCAACGACATCGCCCCCGACACCTTCCTGCCCGAATACGGCCCGCGACAGTATGAAATAACCATCGATCCCGCGGAAGGCCTGAAAGCAGCCGATCAGGCAGTGAAACTCCGCGAGATCTGCCGCTCGCTGGCCCGCCGCCATGGCAGTCACGCCAGTTTCTCGCCTGTGGTGACCCCGGGCATCGTCGGCAATGGCGTGCACATCCATTTCAGCCTGATCGATCTTGCCGGCAAGCCTGTCTGTTATGAGCCTGGACGACCAGGAGGCATGAGCGAGATCTGCGCTTCCTTCTGCGCCGGCATCCTCAGGCATGCCCGAGCGCTGTGTGCCGTCACCGCACCGAGCGTGATCTCCTATGAGCGGCTGAAACCACATTCCTGGTCGGCCTATTATGCCAATCTCGCCGATCGGGACCGCGAGGCGCTTTTGCGCATCTGCCCCTATCCCGAGATCGAAGGCGTCGACGTCGCCAAGCGATACAACATCGAATATCGCGGCGCCGATGCCACTGCGAGCCCCTATCTGCAATTGGCCATGCTGGTCTTTGCCGGTCTTTCGGGCATACGCGAAGCCCTGCCCGAGCCCTTCATCTCCAGCGGCGATCCCGGGCGCTGGAATGCAACGGAGCGGGCCGAACGCGGCATTGGCGACCTGCCTCACAGCCTCGGCGAAGCGCTAGACGCTCTGGAAGCCGACATTGCGGCTACCACTTGGCTCGGCCCAGTCCTGACCAAAGCCTATCTCATGCATAAGCGCGGCGAGATCGAGATGGCCGGGGACACGGGCCTGGAAGACCTCTGCGCCCTCTATGCGAGGGCCTATTGATGGGCTCATTCCCACGCCCCGTTCCGACCGGCCTGCTCGGTGCCGACGATCCGCCGCCGGTAGGCTTGCACAATGACGAGGCTTCCTCTCCCTTCCTGATCATCTGCGACCATGCCGGCAATGCGGTGCCCGCCGTGCTCGCCGGGCTGGGCCTGCCGCAATCGGAACTCGACCGCCACATCGGCATCGACATCGGCATCCTGGGCGTCAGCATGGCCCTGTCCGATCGCCTGCAGGCGCCCCTTATATTCCAACGCTATTCGCGTCTGGTGGCCGAATGCAATCGACGGCTCGACTCGCCCAGCTTCATGACACCCATTTCCGACGGGACACCGGTACCGGCCAACCAGGATCCGACGGCTGATGACCGCCAGGCGCGCATCCGCGAAATCGTCGAACCGTATCACACCGCGATATCCACCTACATCGACCACAAGCTGGCCGCCGGCCAGCCCCTGATCCTGGTGTCGATGCACAGCTTCACGCCCTCGCTTCTGGCCGCTCCGGCACCGCGCCCGTGGCATGTCGGCCTTTGCTATCATGACAATCGCCAATTCTCGGACCTGGTCCTCACAGAATTGGCGCATCAGCGCGATCTCGTGATCGGGCGCAACGAGCCCTATGGGGTCAACATGGCCGAAGATTATTCCGTGCCCGTCCATGGCGAGGAACGGCGGCTGCCCTATGTCGAGTTCGAGATCCGCCAGGATCTGATTGCCGATGCCTCCGGCCAGGTAACCTGGGCGGAGCGCCTCGCTCCCGTCCTGAAGGCCGCCTGTGCGCATTTCGGCGTGGAGGCCGGCCGATGATCCCCGATCGCAAGGCGCCCCTCGATCCCGTCAGGACCGCTATCGTGGTGATCGACACCCAGGACGGCATCTTCAATGCACAGGCGGAGGCAACACGGCCCTATTTCTACCGCTCGGCCCGCGATGTCGCGATTCCGAACATCGTGCGCCTGCTGGCTGCCGGCCGGGCAGCGGGTGCCGAGATCGTCTATACCGTCATCGCCAGCCTGACCCGGGACGGGCGCGACCGCAGCCTCGACTACAAGCAGACGGGCTTTCATTTCGCCCCCGGCAGCCCGGAAACCCACGTCATCGCCGAGCTCGCGCCCGGCCCGGACGACATGGTGCTGCTGAAAACCTCATCCAGTCTCTTCAACTCCACCAATTTCGAATATCTCGTCCGCAATATCGGGCTCGACACCATCGTGGTGACGGGCTTCCTGACCGATCAATGCATCGACCACACGGTGCGCGACGGCGCCGATCGCGGCTTTCGCATGGTCTGCCCTGTCGACGCCTGCACGACCGATACGCCCGAGCGCCACGCGCATGCCCTCAGCGCCTTCAAAGGCTATTGCCGGCAGGCCAGTACCGACGAGTTGCTGAGAGAACTGGCGGCCCCGCGGAGGCGCAGTGATGGCTGAAGCGACCTCCCCGCAAACCGCCCCTTTGCTGCGCACGGCCGATCTCACCAAGGCCTTTCGCGGCCTGGTCGCCCTGCGCAATCAGGCCATCAGCGTACAGGCCGGCGAGATCGTCGGCATCATCGGCCCGAACGGATCGGGCAAAAGCACCTTCTTCAATCTGGTGACCGGCTTCTCGCGGCCCAATGCCGGTACGATCGAATTCCAGGGCCAGTCGATCGCCGGCCTGTCGACGGCAGCCATCGTCGAGCGGGGCATCGCCCGCACCTTCCAGGGCTCGCGTCTGTTCGGTTCGCTGAGCGTGCGCGATAATGTTCTGGCTGCGGCCCAGCTTCGTCATCCCATCGGCCCTTTTGCCGCAATCTTGCGAGGAGCACGCTATCGGGAGCGCCTGGCAGCTGCCCAACACTCGGCCGATGAACTGCTCGACTTGATGGCACTCAAGCCGAAGGCTCGGCTGCCGGCATCCGCCCTACCCTATGGCGACCAGCGACGCCTCGAAATCGCCCGCGCTCTGGCGACGCAGCCACGGCTCCTGCTGCTCGACGAACCCGCCGCCGGGCTCGATTCCAACGAGACCCGGGTGCTCGCAGGGCTGATCCGGGCCATCCGGGACCGCTATGGCATCGCCGTCGTCGTGGTCGAGCACGACATGGACCTGATCATGACTCTGTGCGAGCGCATCCAGGTCCTGGCCACCGGCGAGGTCATCTGCACCGGAACGCCCGCGGAAGTGCGCAGCAACAGCAGGGTCCGGGAGGCCTATCTCGGCCATGCCTGATGCCCGTTCCTCCTCTCCTTTGCTCCGGATCGACGGGCTCGAAGTCAATTTCGGCGCGGTCCGTGCGCTCAAGGGTGTCTCCCTCGATGTCGGCCAGGGCGAAGTCGTTGCCCTGGTCGGCGCCAACGGCGCCGGCAAGAGCACGACCTTGCGCACGATCTCCGGCCTGAATCGTCCGAAAGCCGGAACCATCACCTTCGCGGGCCAGGCAATCGCAACCCTTCCGCCCGCCGAGATCGTGCGGATCGGCATCTCCCATAGTCCGGAGGGCCGTCGCCTGTTCGGCGGCCTGACGGTAGCCGATAATCTGCGTCTCGGCGCCTGCACGCGGCGGGATCGCGACGGCATCGGCCGCGACCAGGAACGCATGTTCGCCCTGTTCCCGATCCTCAAGCAGCGCCTGGCGCAATTGGCCGGCACGCTCTCGGGCGGCGAGCAGCAGCAGCTTGCCCTCGCCCGCGCCATGATGGCGGCCCCTCGCCTCCTGCTGCTCGACGAACCCTCGCTCGGCGTGGCTCCCCTGCTGGTCCGCCACATCTTCGAGGCCCTGGCCGAACTCAAGCGCCAGGGCATGACCATGCTGCTGGTCGAGCAGAACATCGCAATCGCCCTCGAACTGGCCGACAGGGCCTATGTGCTGCGCACCGGCCGCGTGGTGCTCTCCGGCAGCTCCGCCGAACTGACGGCCAATGACCGCGTGGCGCAGGCCTATCTGGGGGCCGATGAATGAACGGCTTCGAATATGTCCTCCAGCAGATCATCAACGCCGTCAGCCTGGGCAGCCTCTATGCCCTGGTCGCGGTCGGCCTCTCCATCGTCTTCGGCGTGCTCAAGCTGACCAATTTCGCCCATGGCGATGTGATGATGGTGGGCGCCTTCACCACCGTGATCCTCGGCGTGGCCGGCATGCCTTTTGCCCTCGCCATGCTCTGTGGCATCCTCGCGGCGGCCCTGGCCGGCTTCGTGATCGAGCGCATCGCCTACCGGCCGATCCGCAACGCACCGGACGTGACCCGGCTGCTGACCAGCCTCGCCGTTACCTACATCCTGGAAAATCTCGGCATCCTGGCCTTCACCTCCTCGCCGCGCAATTTTCCCCTGCCCGATTTGCTCAACGGTTCGTGGCAACTGGCGGATGGGGCGATCACCTTCACCAACATCAACATCCTGACCATCGCCCTCTCCTTCCTGTCACTGCTGGGCCTCGGCTGGTTCATCACCCGCACCACCATCGGGCTCGGCATGCGGGCGGCAGCCGAAGACATGTCCGCTGCCCATCTCGTCGGCCTCGACGTCAACCGCGTCATCGTCATCGCCTTCGTGGTGGCCTCCGCCTATGCCGGCCTCGCCGGCGTGCTCTGGGCCGCCCAGGCCGGCGTGGTCCAGCCGCAAATGGGCTTCACCCCGCTGCTCAAAGCCTTCGTCGCCGCGATCATCGGCGGATTCGGCTCGATCTCGGGCGCCCTCGTCGGCGGCTACATGCTCGGCGCCCTCGAGATCTTCATCGTCGCCTTCCTGCCCGATGCGGTGACGCCCTATCGCGATGCCATCGTCTTCAGCCTGCTGATCGCCTTCCTGCTGTTCCGTCCCGGTGGCCTGCTGCAGCCCAATCGAGAGATCAAGCTATGAGAGCCGGCCTGCCCATCCCACTGCTCGCAGCCGTCGGCCTCGTGGTTGCCGGCGTGATTGCCATCGGCGCGCCCCTTGTCCTGAGCGACTATCTCACGCGCATCCTCATCCTGATTGCCCTCAACTCGATCCTGGTGCTCTCCCTCTCGCTCAGCAACGGCTTCACCGGCGTGTTTTCGCTGGGCCATGTCGGCTTCGTCGGCGCCGGTGCCTATGCCTCGGGCATCCTGTCGCTGACGGTGCAGCAGAAGGCTGCCCTGCTGCCGCATCTGCCTGGCCTTTTGTCGAGCTTCAGCCTGCCCTTCCTGCCGGCCACCCTGGCCGCCGGCCTGTTCACGGCTCTGCTCGCGGTCGTCGTCGGCTATCCCCTGATGCGGCTATCCGGCTATTTCGTCTCGGTGGCGACGATGGGCTTTCTCATCATCGTCAATGTCGTGCTGATCAATGCGGTCGACTTCACCCGCGGCTCGCGCACCTTCACCGGCGTGCCGCTGCAGACCAACCTGCCCTGGGTGATGGCCTGGCTGGTGGTAACGCTGCTCCTATTGGCACGCCTGGTCTATTCGCCCTTCGGCCGCTCGATGATGGCTGTCAGGGACGACACCATCGCCGCCGGCGCCGTCGGCATCGACGTGCTGCGCACGCGGCTGATCGCCTTCGTGATCGGGGCCTTCTTCGCGGGTGTCGGCGGCTCGCTCTATGCCCATTATCTCGGCTCCTTCTCGCCGATCACCTTCTATTTCGCCATGACGCTGAACCTGATCGCCATGCTCGTCCTGGGCGGCATGGGCTCGCTTTCCGGCGCCATGATCGGCGTCGTCTGCGTCTCCCTCCTTTCGGAAGGGCTGCGCTCGGCCGAACGCGGCTTCAGCCTGCTCGGCCTGACAGTGCCACCTGTGTTCGGTGCCAGCCAGATCGTGCTCGGCATCGTCTTCATCCTGATCATGATCTTCCGGCCGAAGGGGATCATGGGCGACCGCGAACTGACATTCGGGGCGACCAGAACATCGGCAAGCAAGCCATCAATTGAGAGGTGACCAGATGTTGACGTTGAACAGACGCAGAACCCTCGCCCTCGGCCTGTCGGCCGCCGCCTTGTTAGCTGGTGCCGGGCCGGCCCTCGCCGCCGATCCGATCAAGATCGGCTATTCGGCCAATCTCACCGGCGTACAGGCTTCGCTCGACGGCCCCATGCTGAACGGCGCCAAACTGGCGGCGCAGGAGATCAACGCCGCCGGTGGTGTGCTCGGAAAGCCGATCGAACTGGTGACCTATGATTCCAAATCGGACGCCACCGTGATCTCGACCGTCGCCAGCCAGATGATCGACAGCGACAAGGTCGTCGGCATCGTCGGCTTTGCGGATTCGGATTCGGTGCTCGCTATCGGCCCCCAGGTCCAGAAGGCGGAAATCCCCTTCGTCACTCCTGGCGCCACGTCGCCCAAGCTGCCGGCCCAGCTCGGCAACGAGGTGTTCCTTGCCGCCTTCGGCGACAATGTCCAGGCGGCCGTGGGCGCGGAATTCGCGCTCAAGACGCTGAACGCCAAGACCTGCTACCTGCTGACGGATATCGGCACCGAATACACCACCCTGCTCTCCGATTATTTCGTCAAGGCCTATGAGCATGGCGGCGGCAAGATCGTCGGCAAGGACAGCTACAAGATCGGCGACAAGACCTTCACCGCACAGATCGCCAAGATCAAGGCCCTGCCCGAAAAGCCAGCCTTCATCTATGCGGCCGCCAATGCCGAGGAGATCGGGCTGATCCTCAAGCAGTTGCGTCAAGCCGGCATCACCCTGCCTGTGGTGGGTGGCGACGGCTACGATACGCCTTTGCTGCTGCAGGTCGGTGGCGAGGCCGCCAACGACACCTATTTCACCACCCACGCCTTCATCGGTGACGGTGCCAGCGCCAAGGTGAAGGCCTTCATGGACGCCTATCAGAAGGCCTATAACACCGTGCCTGAAAATGCCTTTGCCGCACTCGGCTATGACGCGGTGAAACTGATGGCCGACGCCATCAAGCGGGCTGGTGCGCCTGAGCCCGCCAAGATCCGTGACGCGCTCGCGGCGACCTCCGGTCTCGACGGCGTGACGGGTACGATCACCTACCGCCCGAATGTCTCGGTGCCGGACAAGTCCGTCTCGGTGATCGGCGTCAAGGGCGGCAAGCTCACGCTCGCCGGCGAGGCTGCACCCTCCTTCGTGGCGGAGCCATGACATGGCCACGCCGCTGTCCTTGTGGGAGGTCTATCGCGCCGCATTCGCCGGCGCGATCTTCACCGACCTGAGCCACGCCTTCCACCCCGGGCAGCCTCGCTTCTCGGCCTTCCCGGACGAGGAGCGCCAGCTCGTGTTCGACTATCCCAAGGGCGATGCCTTCCAGGTGCATCGCTACGCCTTCGTCGGGCAATGGGGCACGCATGTCGATCCACCCGTGCATTTCATCGAGGGCGGACGCGCCGTGGACGATTTGCCGGTCAGCGACATGCTGCTGCCTCTGGTGGTGCTGGACATCCGGGAGAAAGTCGCCGACAGCCCCGACGCCAACCCCGAACTGAGCGACATCGTAGCCTGGGAAGAACGCAACGGGCGCATTCCCTCGGGCTGCTTCGTTGCTCTGCGCACCGGCTGGTCAAGCCGCTGGCCGGATAATGAGCGTTTCTACAACCGCTCGGCGGACGGCGTTTCCCATTGTCCCGGCTGGTCACGGGCCGTGCTCGAAGAACTGTTCGAGAAGCGGGGCATCGTCGCAATCGGCCACGAGCAGATCGACACCGATCCCGGCATGGCGACCTCGAAGGGCGATTTCAGCCTCGAACACTACGTCCTCTCGCGCGATCGCTGGCAGGTCGAGCTGCTCGCCAACCTCGACGGTCTGCCGGAAGCCGGTGCCTTGATCATGGCAAGCTGGCCGAAGGCGAAGGGAGGCTCCGGCTTTCCGGCTCGCGCCGTCGCCATCCATCGTTGATTTCGAACTTTTTTCGACATCGCCTCGGTATTGTCGTGACCATGCCGAAACTCATTTCTCAATGCATGTCGAACCAGTATTCGCATGCGAGAATCGTCTGCATGGGGTCGCTTCACCACAAAGACAGGCGTTCTTTAGCCTTTTTGACTACGCTGGCAATCTCTTCGACAGGGGCTGCACTTGCTACCCCCGTCACACTCGAATCTATGTGACCGCACAACCGTTCCATGCTAGCCTCCCTTTAGGTAATTTTGCCTGACACGCCTGGAGTGAACATGGGACTGTTCAATTTCATCAAGGACGCCGGCCATAAGATGTTCGGTTCGAGCAAGGCCGAGGCGGCGCCAGCAGCGCCGGCGGCAGCGGCTCCCACCGACATTGCCGCGCTGGTGAAAAAGCAGATCGAGGATGCTGGCCTCAAGGCCGAAGGCTTGAATGTGTCGGTGGACGGCGACAAGGTCGTCCTGGGTGGCATGGCTCCTTCCCAGGAAATCGCCGAGAAGATCATCCTCACGGCCGGCAACAACAATGGTGTGGCGCAGGTCGACAGCCAGCTCGGCGTCAACACCCCCGGAACCCCCTCGACCATGTATACGGTGGTGAAGGGCGACACGCTCTGGGCCATCGCCGAGAAGCATTACGGCAAGGGCAAGGGCAATCTCTACAAGGAGATCGTCAAGGCCAACACCCCGCCGGTCAAGGACCCCGACCACATCCTCCCCGGCTGGGTGCTGCGCATTCCGCCGGTTGGGCAGGCCTGAGACCGTCCGACTTTACGGTTGAAAATTCGAACCCGGCGAGCTCCCTCGCCGGGTTTTTCTTTGGCGTCGCCCTATAAAAGCTGCGGGCCAATAGAACCCCACAACGGAATACCTTCGATGCTAATCATGCAGGTCGCCAATGGCGTCCGTGAAAAGAATTCGGCGCAACAAATTGGTAGTTGATTGATTGCAAAAGAAGGCATAAATAATAGATTCAGATACAATTTCTATAGATACTTTATTTTTCTAGGCAGAAAATATTTTAATTTAAACCCCAGATGCAATCCCATCTCCCCTGCCAATTATGGCCTAATACGGAGTCGGAAGAGGATGAGCGTTCCAGGGAATATTACCGTACCTGCATTTCTATTGTACCCAAATGGCGACGTGAACGATCCATACCCCGTCAAGATTAAAGTGGAGTATGTAGAGGAAGATCCATTTGATCCGGGACCAAAGGTTATAATAGACGGCGCATCAATCGGAAGTCTTGGCGGCGGAACCACTATCGAAGAATACGACTCTCCGGTTAATGGTGAGAATTTCGAAGGATATAAGCTTGTTGGCAGCGTTTACAACTCCAAAGGAAGCGAAAAAACTGTTACAATCTTTATTGACAAATTTGGTAACGTCGTTTCGGCGTCGGGCGAGAACATTTATTGGACCGGCACGCAGCTCGAGACAGTCCCGCTTACAACTGACGCCCCACTACCCACGGCAATATTCGGCAATGCCCCCTGCTTCGTAGCCGGGACGATGATTCATACGACCCGGGGCAATATTGCGGTTGAGCATTTGAGAATTGGCGACGTCGTCATCACTGCGAATGGCAGTCGTCGCAACATTGTATGGCTGGGGTGTAATGAGGTGGAACCAACCCGCCATTCCCAACCGGAGGCGACCTATCCCTTTAGAATCCGCGCACATGCTTTCGGCGATCATCGTCCCTCTCGCGATCTGTGGCTATCGCCGGATCACGCGGTGGCGGTACCCTGCCTGTCAAATGTGCTCATTCCGATCAAGCATCTCGACAACGGAGCGACCATTTCGCAAGTACCGGTCGACAGGGTGGTCTATTGGCATGTCGAATTGGAGCAGCATGACGTGCTTCTGGCCGAGAATCTTCCGACAGAGAGCTTCCTCGACACCAGGGGCAAGAGTTTCTTCAGGGTAGATGAACTCGAAGAGGGAAAGGTGAGTTTTCCCGCACGCAGTGGGCAGCCCCAGGCTCAGTTACCGCGTCGCAGAACCTGGAATTCGGATGCTTGCCTACCACTGGTGACCGAAGGCCCGATCGTGGCGGCTATACGCGTTCAGTTGCTGGATCAGGCCAAGCAACTCGGTTGGACACTATCCGACCTGGCAGCTTTGCGCTTTGAGGCTGAAGGGGGAGAAGAGGATCTGAGCGTCTACGCCTTGTCCGACACATTCTATCGCTTGATTTTCCCAGCTCATGTCAAAGCGATCGCATTATTTTCCTCCACTTTCGTGCCTCGTCATACGGATGTGGAGACCTATGATGATCGCCGTTTAGGTGTGCCTTTGCGCCGATTGGACGTGCATGATTCGAGCGGATTTCGTAAGATTGCTCTCGACGATGCAGGTCTTTCGGAAGGGTTCCACGCCATCCAGCAATGGCAGGGCGATCGCTGGCGCTGGACGAATGGGCGGGGCACCATCGCTTCCAGCTTGTGGGCAGACGCCGTCGGTTTGGTCACCCTCGAGATCGAACTGGCACGCGATCGAGGCCGAATGCGTGCCTGGCTTGAGCCAACCGATTACAGCCTCCCTCACGACGATGCATACGCCTCAGAAAACGCTGCGTAATTCCTGACTGGCATGGGGTGATGGTGGAGGCTGTCACCAAGCACGGTTCTGCCACGTCCCTTACTTCACCGCCCCCGCCGTCAAGCCCGCCACGATCTGGCGTTGGGCGAACAGAGTCAGCAACAGCACCGGCAGCGTCACCACCAGAGCCGCGGCGGCGAGCGGGCCCCAGCTCACCTGTTCGAAGGACAGCATGTTGTAGACGGCAACCGGCAGGGTGCGCGTCTCGCGGCTGGCCAGCACGATGCCGAAGACGAAATTGTTCCAGGAGAAAATCACGGCCAGGATCAGGGAGACCACGATGCCTGGCTTGGCGATCGGCAGCGCCACTTTGTAGAAGATCTGCCAGCGCGAGGCGCCGTCGATCATCGCCGCCTCTTCCAGTTCCAAAGGCGTCGTCTCGAAATAGCCGATCATGATCCAGATCACGATCGGGATCGTCACCACCAGGTGGATGATGATCTGCGGCCAGAGCGTGCCGAGCAAGCCGAGCGACTGGAACAGAAGGAACATCGGGATCAAGAAGGACAGACCCGGCGTCATGCGCGCGATCATGATCACCATCGCTGCCTTGTCGGCCTTGATGCGGGCGATGCCATAGCCAGCCGGCACGCCGACGATCAGCGCCAGCGCCGTGGCCGCGCCGGTGACGATCACGCTGTTCCAGAAATAGCGCAGGAAATCGTTGGTGGCGAAGATCTCGGTGTAGTTCGACCAGGCGAACTGCTCGGGGATCAGGATCGGCGGATAGGCGCCATTGTCGATCTCGTATTTCAGCGAGAGCGACAGCATCCAGATGAAGAACAGCAGTGCCGGCGACACCACGACGAAGCCGAGAAAGAGCGTGCCGGCGAGACGCAGGAGACGTCGAGGTGTCATCGACCGAAGCTTCATCATCCAAATACTCATCATCACGGCCTCACGTGTTCCATTTCGCGCGCTGGCGCAGATGCAGCAGCACCAGCGACATCACGATGATGATGATGAAGAACACCACGGCGATCGCCGAGCCGTAGCCGATGTCGTAATAGGAGAAGGCCACGTTGTAGAGATAGAGATTGATGGTCTCGGAGGCCGTGCCCGGGCCACCCTGCGTCATGGCATAGATGATGTCGAAGCTCTTGAGCGCATCGATCGAGCGGATGATCACCGCGATCATCATGAACGGCAGGATCATCGGCAGCGTGATATAGCGGAATTTCTGCCAGGCATTGGCCCCGTCGATCTCCGCGCCCTCGAAGGGCTCGCGCGGCATCGAGGCCAGTCCGCCGAGCACGATGAGCATGATCAGCGGCGTCCATTGCCAGGTCTCGACCAGCACCAGGGAGGGGATCACCGTGCCCTGCTCGAAGATCCAGGCCTGGGCCGGAATGCCGACCAGGGACAACAGATAGTTCAGCACGCCGAGCTGGGGGTGGAACATCATGGTCCAGACCAAAGCCACGGCGACAGGCGTCGCCATCATCGGCATCACGAAAATGCCGCGCAGCAATCCGCGCAACGGCATCTTCGAATCGAACACCAGGGCCGCCAGCGTACCCAGGATCAGCGGCGCCACCACCGAGAGCACGGTGTAGGTGAGCGTGTGCCACATCGACTCCCAGAACCGCATATCGCCGGCAAGGCGGATATAGTTCTCCAGCCCCACGAAGCGCGGCGCCGAGCCGACCTGCCAGGCGTTCGCGCTCATGCCGACGGTGAACAGCCAGGGAAAGACGATCACCGCCGCTACGAGTAGGAGTGCCGGCAGGATGAAGGGCCAATAGCCCGGCCTCAGCGGGCCGGACGCACCATTGTTCGTCTGGACGGACACCACGGCCGGGCTTTCGACGCTCATTGCGCCTCGCTGCGGGCGAGCACAGGCTTGAAGGCTTCCGTCGCCTTCTTCATCTCGGTCGCCGGATCGGCGCCACCGAGCAGATTGGTCAGGCCCACACCGATGATGTCGCGGAACTCGGTGACCGGGATGATCACGGGAAGCCCGAGCTGGCTGATCGGAGCCGATTGCGCTACGCAGTCCACCCAGGCACCTGGCATGGTGACGCCTTCGCGTACCTTGGCGTCGTTCAGGATCGAATTGCGGAACGGCACGCCCGCTCCGGCCTGCAACAGCCGTGCCCCCATTTCTTTGGAAATCGCCCACTGGCAATAGAGATAGGCCGCTTCCTTCTTGGCCGAGGCCTCGGTGACGCCGATGCCGTCGCCGAAGGTAGCGGAGGCCTGCGCCGCCGGCCCCTTGGGCATCACGCCATAGCCGACCTTGCCGACCACGCGGGACTTCTGGGGATTTTCGAGCGGCGGGGCGAAACCGACACCGTCGAGCCACATGCCGACCTTGCCCTGCAGGAAGGCGGACTGGCATTCAGCCCAATTGAAACCGGTAACGCCGCGCGGCGCCGACTTGGTCATCAGGCGCTGGTAGAGCGCGGCAGCCTCGATCGCCTCGGCGGAATCGGTCTGCAGCGAACCGTCGGCGCCGACGGGGTTCTTGCCATGGCCGAGCAGGAAGCTGGTCCACACCGGCACATTGGCATTCTTGGCGCCGCGCGCCACGAAGCCCGCAATATTGTTGCCGGCATCCGTGATGGTTTCGGCCGCCTTGACCATCTCCTCGAAGGTCTTGGGATATTCAAGCCCCTTGGCGGCGAACAGGTCCTTGTTCCAATAGACGATCCAATAGTCCACCGAGAAGGGCAGCGCGCCGAAGCGCCCGTTCTTGTCCTTGGCGAAGGCAAGGCCCGCAGCGGCGAAATCGCTTTCGACCAGGGAAGGATCGGTCAGTTCCGGATTCTTGAGGAAGGGGCCGAGATCGGCCAGCCAGCCGGCCTTCTCGAACTGGCGCTTCTGCACGTGATAGCTGACATGGATGACGTCGAAACTCGGCTTGCCAGAAGTCAGCTCGATCACCGCCTTCTGGCGCTGCTGCTGCTCGGGCGTCTGCTCGGCATTGACCTTGATGCCGGTCAGTTCCTCGAATTCCTTCTGATATTTCTGCAGCGTATCGCCACGCGGGCTCTTGATCAGATTCACCTCGAGCGTGGTGCCGGCATATTTCTTCCAGTCTACCGCCGCGAAGGCCGGCCGGATACCGGTGAGACCGGCAGCACCGAGTGCGGCGGAACCGGCCAGGAATTGCCGGCGCGACGGCTTCAACAAATCAAAACTCATAGGTTCCTCCTCCCAAAGCTTCTTCTGGATCGTCTGTCTCGTGGGTCGTCCCGGCGCTAGACCTTCAGCGCCAGGGCACGGGCGTTGTTGATGTGTTCGGCAATGGCGTCCACTGCCCTTTGCGGCTCTCTGCTCTCGATGGCATCGAGAATGGCAAGGTGCTCGCGCATCACCGGCACCACGCGACCGTCGATACGGAAACGCTCCTGGTTGATCAGGCGCATCTTGATCGAGTTGACGCGGTAGGCTTTGGCGATGATCTCGTTGCCGATGGAGTCGATAATGGTGTCGTGCAGGTTCCAGTCGGTCGCCTGCGCCTGTTCCACCATCTCCGGTGCCAGATCCTCCGACAGTCCCCGGGCCAGCATGTCCTCGTGCTCGCGGCGCAGCTTCGCCAGCAGGCCATCGGACGCCGACACTGTGAAAAGCGCCACGGCCTCTTTTTCGAGGAAGAGACGGAACTGAAAGGCGTCTTTGATGAGGTTGAGGTCAATATGGGCGATCTGGATGCCCCGCTGGGGGATGGTGGAGAGCAAGCCCTCCGCTTCCAGGCGCGGCACGAGTTCGCGGATGGCGCCGAGCGGCAGGCCGGTCAGGGCCACCAGCTCGCGCTGGGATACGAATTGGCCGGGACGGACATCACGCGCCAGCAGGTGGCGGGTGAAACTGGCATAGGCCTTTTCCCGCAACCGCAGCGGTTCGCCGCCTTCCTCCATTCGCCCCCCCTCCCTGGTCCGGAGCAATGCGATTTTTGCCGAATCGCACCTTTCTCCAGCCTCGATTGTGACGCCTTTAGGCTGCCTTCGTCTGTCCGATGCGATCAAACAGGCCCGCCAGCTTCTTGGCATCATTCTCGGGCAACGTCACCAGCGGCGCCCTTGTGGCCGACCATGCCGCATCGCCGGTACGATAGGCAACCATCGCCTTGACGGCCGGGATGACCGGATAGTGGACGAGTTCGTCGACGAAGGCGACCAGCCCCGCATCGTCCCGCCCCTCGTGAACCATGGAGAGCAGGCGCTCGGGACAGATATTCGCCATGCCGGAGATCGCCCCCTGCCCGCCCAGACGCACGCCGGCCGCCAGGCCTCGCTCGTCACCGATCAGGATGGCGAGGTCGCCGTGGGTTTCCAGGAGAGATTGGGTAAACGGCCAATTGCCCGAGGAATCCTTGACGCCGGCCACCACTGACGGGAATGCCTGCTTCAGCCGCCCGACCAGGTCCACCGAAAGCTCCACGGCGGTAACCGAGGGAATGTTATAGAGATAGACGCCCCTCGCCTTCGGCCCGATCGCCTCGAACACGGTGGCAAACCAGGCGAACAGGCCGTCGTCCCGCAATCCCTTGAAATAGGAAGGCGGTGCCAGAAGCACGCCACGACAACCGGCATCGAGCGCCTGCCGCGCCTGAGCGGCGGCATCGGCAATGGCATTTGCCATCACGCCCACCACGATCTGCCGCGCCTCGATGCCGTCAGCCAGGAAGCCCGACAGCAAGATGTCGCGTTCAGCGGAAGCGATCGAGGCTCCCTCCCCGGTGGTGCCGAACAACGTGACGCTGCCGCAACCATTGGCAAGGCACCAGCGCGCATGGGCGACAGCACGGGTGACGTCAACTTGCCCCTGGCCATCGAAGGGTGTGGTCAATGCCGCCGAAAGGCCGAACCGTTGATGCGTCATCCCAGTCTTCCATCGAATTTTCAATATGCAATTATCGATAACAGACTGACATGTCAGTCGCAAGTCGGACGGGAAATTTTGTCCGATCATTTTCCGCTGCCAGGCTTGACCGATTGCCGTCAGGCGACGACATTCGCGACGTCATCCAGCGGCTCTCGCTTCGGCGAGCCGGTCGCACGGCTCCATCCCTTCAACCGCCATCCGATCATGACATTCCCCCTTGGGCTCGCCGCGACCTGGCCAGACCTTGCCGGCAATGCGGATTTTGCTGCCCTGCTCGACCGCAGCCTCTGTCGCCTGATGGGGCACGGGCTTTTTCAACCCCTGCCAGGCAGCCGGCCAGACGCAGCATGGCTCTATGCCGAGGCGCCCTTCTGCCTCCTGGCTCACGACACCCAGCCAGATCCCATTTTCATCTATGGAAACAAGGCTGTACAGGCTTGTTTTGAATATGGTTGGGAGGAGTTGACGCAATTGCCATCCCGCCTATCGGCGGAATTTCCGGATCGAGACGAACGCCAGCGCCTGCTCGATACGGTCAGGAGCCAGGGATTCATCGCCGACTATCGCGGCGTGCGCATCGCCAAATCGGGCCGGCGCTTCTTCATCGAGAATGCCACCGTCTGGGAAATCATCGACGAGGCCGGCATCCGCCACGGCCAAGCCGCCATGTTCGCCTCCTGGCGCGACCTGCCCTGATCCGTCAGCGGATGATCAGGGCCGTTCCCCACAGGCCGATCGCGAATACCGTGTGCGCAACCAGATTGAGCAGGCGCACCTTGGTGGGATTGGGCGTTTTCGACGCAGCCCAGCCAATGCCGAGCCCAGGTTGCAGCAAGAACCAACCAGCCCCCACCGTGACGATGCCGAGGATCCAGGCCGGCAGGAATGTCGGATTCGCCAGCCAGGCCCCTCCGGCGAAGACCACCAGGATCACGCCGTAGAGAATGCCAACCACGTAATGGCCAATCCAGCCCAACGCCAATTCATGGGCATAGGGTGCGGCCTTGCCGATATCGTCATGGAAGACGCGGCCCTCTTTCAGATGCCAGAACCAACGGCCGACAGGCGCCCAGTTCGGCAGGTTCTCACCGAAGAATTTGTGCAGCAGGATCGCCCATAGATCCATCAGGATCGTTGCACCAACGCCAATCGCAACGCCGCGCCAGAAAAGTTCGAACATGCCGATTCCGCCAAGAGGACTGTATTCATCATACAAAACACGCTGCGCTCGGCAGACGCAAGATTTCAAATCTCGAGAAGAGCGCGGATTTCGTCGGGATCCGCGATGATGATGCGGCGTGCCAGCGAAACGGCAAAGCCACCGCGTGCCAATATAGCGATTTCCCGTTCGATCTCGGCTTCCTTGTCCGTCCGGCGCCAGGGACCGATGCGCCGGCGCTGTGCCAGCCGTGCAGCGGCCCTTTCTTCGGCTGCGTCACTTTCCTCTCCCGCAAGAGCCTCGGTCACCAAAGTGCGATCGACGCCCTTGGCAGCCAGGGCAGCGCCGATCCGGCGCGCCGAAAGGCCCCGGCTGCGTCCGGCGTGAAGGCGTGCCTCCACAAAACTGGCGTCGTCGATGAAACCGCGCTGCCGGCAATAGCCGATCGTGCGCTCGATCAGGTCGGCGACGTCAGCTTCCGGACCCAATTTGCGGCGTGCCCTTCGCTGCAGGACCTGACGGAGGTTGGCGACGCTGGTCGATCGCTGGCCGAGATAATGGAGCGCGGACTTGCGCATCCAGCTTTCTTCGCGGCTCAGCGACGGGATGATGGACATGGCAGCCTCGAATCGTTGGAAAGAACTTGCCGGAACTCGTGGCCACGCGCCATCATCCCCCCGCTCGGACCTGGCTTGACAAGAATCGCGGCACGCCGGCCTCTGCACGTCTTCTTGGATCAGGCGGTTCCCATGTCCTTCTCTCTGGTGATTTTCGATTGCGATGGTGTTCTCGTCGACAGCGAGATCCTGTCGGCCGAAGTCGAGGCCGAGGCCTTGTCGGCCCTCGGCGTAAAAGTCACCGCGCATGACGTGATGCAGCGTTTCCTCGGTCTGACCCAGGAGGCCTTGGAGGAGCGCTTCGAGCACGATTTCGGACTCAAGCTGCCGCCGAACCATGCCGAAACCACGCGCAGTATGCTGCGAGCGGCCTATGTAGAGCGTCTGGAACCCATTCCAGGCGTGCGCGACGTGCTCCAAAGCCTGCCTATGCCCTTTTGCGTCGCCTCCAACAGCCCACCTGCCAAGCTTGGTCTCGGCCTCAGCATCACCAACCTGTTCGAACTGGTCTATCCCAACATCTTTAGCGCGAAGCTGGTGGCGCGGGGGAAACCGGCGCCGGATCTGTTTCTCCATGCGGCAAAGGCGCTCGGCGCGGATCCCGCCGACACCGTCGTGGTCGAAGACAGCGTGGTCGGCGTCAAGGCAGCAAAGGCCGCGGGCATGACGGCGATCGGCTTCGTCGGCGGCCTGCACCATATGCCCCCCAGCGAGGAAACCCTGGTAGCGGCCGGCGCCGATCACATCGCCGAGACGATGGACGAGGTGAAGGCGCTGATCCTGGCATGAGCCAGGATGATGGCGGTCGGTAGCGGCGCGCTTCCGGATCTCAATCCATCGAAATCTTGCTGCCGCGTAGCGATTTGACGTTCGAGCGGCGCGATTTCGACTCAAGCCGCCGCGCCTTGGCGGCTTTGGAGGGCTTGGTCGCCTTGCGGGGTGGCGGTGGCGGCATCGCCGCCTCGCGCAGAAGCGCAACCAGCCTCTCGCGGGCATCTTCGCGATTACGCTCCTGGGTGCGGAAACGCTGGGCAAGAATGACGACAACCCCTTCCTGCGTCAGCTTGCGCCCGGCGAGCCTCTGGGCCCGGATCGCAACCTCATTGGGGAGTGAAGGCGAAGTGCGGATGTCGAAACGCAATTGCACCGCCGTCGACAGCTTGTTGACGTTCTGTCCGCCAGGGCCGGAGGAGCGTACGAAATCCTCGACGATCTCGCGCTCATCGATGGACAGAGTTGGTGTGATCTCGATCATCCGGCCTGCATAGCGTATGGCTTGGCGCGCCGCCGCTAATTTCTGCGGATAAGTTCACGAATTGTTCTTGTCTTTTCGTACACCCTCCTTCAATTTGCGAGCCAAAGCGCCTATCTCAGGCTGAAAGCCCACAGGATCGTCCGTATGTCTGGCCGCCCCACCTCCGGCAGCGCTGTTCCATCGCCTGCCGATCGCCGCTTCATTACCGTGCGCGGCGCTCGCGAGCACAATCTCAAGAATGTCGATCTCGAAATCCCGCGCGACAAGCTGGTAGTCTTTACCGGCCTTTCCGGCTCGGGCAAGTCGTCGCTTGCCTTCGATACCATCTATGCCGAAGGGCAGCGCCGCTATGTCGAGAGCCTGTCGGCCTATGCGCGCCAGTTCCTCGAGATGATGCAGAAGCCGGACGTCGACCAGATCGACGGCCTGTCGCCCGCCATCTCGATCGAGCAGAAGACCACATCGCGCAATCCGCGCTCGACGGTGGCGACGGTCACCGAAATCTATGACTATATGCGCTTGCTCTGGGCCCGCATCGGCATTCCCTATTCGCCGGCGACCGGCCTGCCTATCGAAAGCCAGACGGTCAGCCAGATGGTGGACCGGGTCATGGCTATGCCGGAAGGCACCCGCCTGTTCCTGCTCGCCCCCGTCGTGCGCGGGCGCAAGGGCGAATACCGCAAGGAGCTCGCCGATTTCCTCAAGCGCGGCTTCCAGCGCGTCAAGATCGACGGCACCTTCTACGAGATCGCCGACGCTCCTGCCCTCGACAAGAAGCTCAAGCATGACCTCGACGTGGTGGTGGACCGCATCGTGGTGCGCGCCGACATCGCCAGCCGTCTGGCCGACTCCTTCGAAACGGCGCTCGAACTCGCCGACGGCATTGCCGTGGTCGAGCTCGCCGACCAGAAGGAGGCCGACGGCTCGCCCAAGCGCGTGATATTCAGCCAGAAATTTGCCTGCCCCGTCTCCGGCTTCACCATTCCGGAGATCGAGCCGCGGCTGTTCTCCTTCAACAATCCCTTCGGTGCCTGCCCGTCCTGCGACGGGATCGGCACCGAGATGACGGTCGATCCCGTGCTGGTGGTGCCTGACGAGACATTGTCGCTGCGCAAGGGCGCGCTGGCGCCCTGGGCGAAGTCGACCAGCCCCTATTACAGCCAGACGGTCGACGCGCTCGCCAAACATTACAAATTCGGCGTGACCACGCCCTGGAAGGACCTGCCGGAAAAGGTGCAGCAGGTGTTCCTCTACGGTTCGGGCGAGGAACAGATCGTCTTTTCCTTTGATGACGGCCTGCGCTCCTATGAGACCCGCAAGGCTTTCGAAGGCGTGGTGACCAATCTGGAGCGGCGCTGGAAGGAGACAGATTCCGAACAGGCCCGCGAGGACATTTCGCGCTTCATGGCGAACACGCCATGCAAGGCCTGCGCCGGCTTTCGCCTCAAGCCCGAATCCCTGGCGGTAAAGGTCACGCACAAGCATATCGGCGAGATCTCGGCGATGTCGGTGCGCCAGGCCCAGCACTGGTTCGAAGCGCTGCCGGCCGAGCTCAACACCAAGCAGAACGAGATCGCTGTCCGCATCCTCAAGGAGATTCGCGAGCGCCTGCGCTTCCTGGTCGATGTCGGCCTGGATTACCTGACGCTTGCCCGCAATTCCGGTACGCTCTCGGGCGGTGAGAGCCAGCGCATCCGCCTCGCCTCGCAGATCGGATCCGGCCTCAGCGGCGTGCTCTATGTGCTGGACGAGCCTTCCATCGGCCTGCACCAGCGCGACAACGAGCGCCTGCTCGAAACGCTGCGGCGCCTGCGCGAACTCGGCAACACCGTCATCGTGGTGGAGCATGACGAGGATGCCATCCTGCAGGCCGATCATGTCGTCGATGTCGGTCCGGGCGCGGGCGTGCATGGCGGGCGAGTCGTAGCCCAGGGCACGCCGGCCGAGGTGATGGCCAATCCGGCTTCCCTCACCGGCAAATATCTGACCGGTCAGCTCTCGGTCCCCATGCCGGCCGAACGGCGCCGGCGGCAGAAGGGCAAGGCGCTGAAGCTCACCGGCGCCCGCGGCAACAATCTCAAGGATGTCTCGGTCGAGGTGCCGCTCGGCTTGTTCACCTGCGTTACCGGCGTTTCCGGCGGTGGCAAGTCGACCCTGCTGATCGATACCATCTACAAGGCCGTCGCCCGCAAGCTGAACGGCGCGCTGGAGCACCCTGCCCCCTATGACAAGCTCGACGGCCTGGAACTGATCGACAAGGTCATCGACATCGATCAGTCGCCGATCGGCCGCACCCCGCGCTCCAATCCCGCAACTTATACCGGTGCCTTCACGCCCATCCGCGAATGGTTCGCGGGCTTGCCCGAGGCGAAGGCGCGCGGCTACCTGCCGGGGCGCTTCTCCTTCAACGTCAAGGGCGGACGCTGCGAGGCCTGCCAGGGCGACGGCGTCATCAAGATCGAGATGCACTTCCTGCCCGACGTCTACGTCACCTGCGACGTCTGCAAGGGCAAGCGGTACGATCGCGAGACATTGGACGTGCGCTTCAAGAACAAGTCGATCGCCGACGTGCTCGACATGACGGTCGACGAAGGAGCCGAATTCTTCAAGGCCGTGCCGACCATCCGCAACACCATGGAAACGCTGGCGCGGGTCGGCCTGGGCTATGTCAAGGTCGGCCAGCAGGCGACCACCCTGTCGGGCGGCGAAGCCCAGCGCGTGAAGCTCTCCAAGGAATTGTCGCGTCGCTCGACCGGGCGCACGCTCTACATCCTCGACGAGCCGACCACGGGCCTGCATTTCCACGACGTCGCCAAGCTGCTGGAAGTGCTGCATGAACTGGTCGACCAGGGCAATACCGTGGTGGTGATCGAGCACAATCTCGAAGTCATCAAGACGGCCGACTGGGTCATTGACATGGGGCCGGAGGGCGGCGACGGCGGCGGCGAGGTGGTTGCCGAAGGCACGCCGGAAGCGATCATCCGGGAGCCACGTTCCCATACCGGGCGTTTCCTGCGCGAGGTGATGGAGCGTCGCCCCCAGGGGCGCCGAGGCGAAGCAGCCGAATAACCCCCTGGGCAGGCGCCCTCGCCTGCATTCCAGCTTCCCGCGGACATGCGGAGCCAAGAGCCGGGGGGATTCCGCGCCCCGGGTCGCGCTTTCCAGGCGCGGCCCGATCTCCCATTGCCAAACGAGTGTTTCGCCGGTTAACGCTATAGCCATTCATATATAGCGAGTCGGCGCGACCGCTCCGTTTCCGGGAGAAGCAAATGTTCAGGATCCTGCTCGCCGCTAGTCTGGTCCTCGGCAGTGCCGCTGCCCGGGCCGACGAGGTGGTGCTCTATGGCGCCGGCAGCCTGCGTGCGGTGCTGACCGACATCGCCCAGGATTTCAGCAAGAAGAGCGGCATCAAGGTGCATACGGACTTCGGTCCTTCGGGCCTGATGCGGGAAAAGATCGAGCAGGGCGACAAGGTCGACATCCTGGCCTCGGCGGACATGGCCAGTCCCCTCAAATTGCAGAAGGATGGCCGGGCGAGCGCCGTCGTCATGTTCACCCGCAACCGGCTTTGCGCTTTCGCCCTGCCGGAAGCCAAACTCGCCGGCTCCAACTTTGCCGAGCGCCTGCTCGATCCTGCCGTGAAGCTCGGCACCTCCACGCCCAAGGCCGATCCCGGCGGTGACTACACCTGGGC
Source organism: Labrys sp. E2SS-1L (assembly GCF_057073705.1). Taxonomy (NCBI): domain Bacteria; kingdom Pseudomonadati; phylum Pseudomonadota; class Alphaproteobacteria; order Hyphomicrobiales; family Xanthobacteraceae; genus Labrys; species Labrys sp. E2SS-1L. The sequence continues at coordinate 3,820,408 of NZ_CP172712.1, forward strand.
CATGTTCCAGTTGATCGACAAGCGAAACCCGGGAGCCTTCGCCAAGCTGGATGCCAAAGCCCAGAAGATCGTTGGTGGCTCGACCGCTCCTGTTCCCGCCGGGCAGGATCCGATTGCCGACGGCTTCAAGAGCGGCCAGATCAACGTGATGATGGGCTATTGCAGCGGCGCGGCGCAGCGCAAGGCGGCTACGCCGAACCTGGAAGTGATCCAGGTGCCCGAAGCCTATGAGACCGGCCCCGAATATGGCTTGGCCCTGGCGCATGCCGACAATGCCGCTGCCGTGGCGCTGATGCTAGCGATCCTCTCGCCGGAAGGTCAGGCCACTTTCGGCAGATATGGTTTCGCGCCGGTTGGCCTGCCGTCTCAACCCTGAACGAAGCGAAGGAACCGGCAGTGCTCCCGGCATTGGCATGTGCCGCCCTGTCATTTCCATCGGCCTTCGGGTGGCGCGTACACCGGCGCCAGCCGATCTCCCGGCAATGCCAGCGGGAAATTTTGTAGGGATATTGCCGGCGGCTCCCAGCCACAAATGGCGCCAATGAACCAGAATAGCGCGCAGGCGCCCTGCTACCGGTCTGCGCAGCGGTGCTGCCGCAAGCAGGATCAGGGCCCATAGCAGCAGGCTTGTTCGGCCCTTCGTCTCACGTCCTGACCGGCCAACGGCCGAGAATGGCGTGGCCCGCAGCCAGGGCAGGCGAAATAGCCCAAGAATGGCGTGGATATCGTCCTCATAGAGGCGCCCGTCGGCAAAACCGTTGGCACTCTTATTGCCGCCGACCGGCTCGGTATGCCGGACCGGGAATTCGTCGATCACGGCAAAGTCGCGGGAGCCCTCGGCGACGAGATTGCACCAGATCAGGTCAATGCCGCTTTCATAACCCAGGGCATATAGCGGCGCGATCCGCTCGAGAACGTCATGCCGGAAGACCGGGCACATCATCTCCACGAAATTGAGATAGCGCAGGACATATCGCCCCTGCCGAAGCAGGCAGGCATAGGTGAAATAGCTATCCCATGTCAGCGCCGGTTGAGCGATCTTGAGATCATACTGGTCGCAACGAGAAAAAATTCCATTTATAGAAGTCGGGGACGCATCAATGTCCTCGTCGAGAAAGAATATATACTTATATCGACCAATAAACTCCGCGTGCTCGCGCAAGAACCCGTCATATCCCGCGACTTTTTTGCCAGATCGGTATTCGAAATAAACGCCATCTCCGCGAACAACGGGCAAGCCCGCATCGTAGCTGCTGAGGAAAACGTCATAAAGTCTATCCACACCAGGGGCCAGCCACTTTGCGTGAAGACTCTTCGGCCCGATCCGTGCAACCAGCAGATATTTTCGGGCTCGTATCCCCGAGCCATCTCCCGAACCGTTCGTCGTCATTGCTCCAGTCTCCCGCTAACCTTCCAAGGGTTTGGCGCGCTTCGGCGTCACGTAAGCTCAGGACCCAATAAAAAAAAGAACATCACTCCAATTGAAAAATATTATGTGTCGATCTTCTAATTTATTGAAATTTTATATTGAAAAACAATTTCGGAAATTCGCAATCAAATACGATGCAGGCTATTTCTTATTCTTATTTTTCGAGCCCCCTATAGCACGCCTTCTCCTTGGGAAGCCAAGTCCAACTTTGGTGTATGGCGGTACTACTGGTGGGGTAACGCCGATTAAGCCTCGGCCGGCATTCTTGGGCGCGAAATTAGTTCTGACCCCTGCTGAGTGCACCGAGCGGTATGATCGGCTGCGTCAGGTGGTACTCGAACGGATACCGCCTCTTCGTCTCTGATATGCAGCCCTGAAGGGTTATAGGCGCCAAAACGCCACAAGATATGCACATCACGCATCACAATGAGGCAACTCTGGCCATTCTTGACAGTTTTCTAACGATGGCGGCATTGCGGTATGCACAAATTGCATGATTGTTGTGCAGCGCAGCATCTACCTCATTCGAGGGAAAAACGGCATATAGGGAATGTGAGCGGCGTTGAGGAATTCGCTTCAACGCAAGCTCGCAGAAGAGGAACCTTATCATGTTGTTCGCAGCTTTGATCGAACGTGTCCGCATCTGGCGCCGTGAGCGCGAGACGCTGGCCGAGCTCAGGCGCTTGAACGGACGCGATCTGGCCGACATCGGTATCAACCCTGCCGACGTTCGCGCAATCGCGCGTCAGGCCGCCCGCGCCTAACCTTGCAGGTAATGACCAATGGGCTGCACGGCTCATTGGTACAGTTTCGACGATCCATCCGCGCGTCCGCCTTTTGCAGTGGAAAGTCGTATCGCTTTTGCCGGTTGGTGGTATGCCGACAGGCGATCGGGCAGCGACAATGTCGAGCCTAAGCGAAAAGTCGTAGGCACCGCCTTGCAGGACCAGGGCCGAGTGCCACATAGCCGCCCTTTCAGGGCGGCTTTTTGTTGGGTCAACGCTTCAATAGCTGGCCCTGATGGTCTAAAAGCCGGGCATGACCATCGATCCCATTCATATCATCGGCGGCGGCCTCGCCGGTTCCGAAGCCGCCTGGCAGATTGCCCGGGCAGCCGTTCCCGTCATCGTGCACGAAATGCGGCCAGTTCAGCCGACCGAGGTCCACAAGACCACGGACTTTGCCGAGCTTGTCTGCTCCAACTCCTTCCGCTCCGATGACGCCGAGACCAACGCGGTCGGCTTGCTCCACGAGGAAATGCGGCGGCTGGATTCGGTGATCATGGCCTGCGCCGACAGCCACAAGGTTCCGGCGGGCGGAGCCCTCGCGGTGGATCGGGACGGTTTCTCGGCTGCTGTGACGGAACGACTGACATCGCATCCGTTGATCGAGATCCGCCGCGAACATGTCGACGGCCTGCCGCCTGCGGATTGGGACAATGTCATCGTGGCCACAGGTCCCCTCACCTCCAAGCCTCTTGCCGATGCGATCGCGACCTTGACCGGTGAGACGTCGCTCGCCTTCTTCGATGCGATTGCGCCGATCGTGCATCGCGAATCCATCAACATGGACATCGCCTGGTATCAGTCGCGCTACGACAAGCCGGGCCCGGGTGGCACCGGTGCCGACTATATCAACTGCCCCCTCAGCAAGGAGGAGTATGAAGCCTTTCTCGACGCCGTTCTTGCCGGCGACAAGACAGGCTTCAAGGAATTCGAGGGTACGCCCTATTTCGATGGCTGCCTGCCCATCGAGATCATGGCCGAACGCGGTCGCGAAACCCTGCGCTTCGGGCCGCTGAAGCCGGTCGGCCTAACCAATCCGCGCAATCCCGAGGTCAAGCCACATGCCATCGTGCAGTTGCGGCAAGACAATGCACTCGGCACGCTCTACAATATGGTCGGCTTCCAGACGAAGCTGAAATATGCCGAGCAGGTTCGGGTCTTCCGCATGATTCCGGGGCTCGAGAATGCTGAATTTGCCCGTCTGGGCGGGCTGCATCGCAACACCTATCTGAACTCGCCGGTATTGCTGGACTCGACGCTGCGTTTGAAGACGCAGCCACGCCTGCGGTTTGCCGGCCAGATCACCGGATGCGAAGGCTACATCGAGAGCGCGAGCGTCGGCCTGATGACGGGCCGCTTCGCCGCCGCCGAACGCCTGGGCCAGCCGGTAACGGCACCGCCGCCCACCACGGCGCTCGGCGCCCTGCTCAACCACATCACCGGTGGTCACCTCGTCAGCGAAGAGGCGGGACCGCGCTCCTTCCAGCCGATGAACGTCAATTTCGGCTTGTTCCCTCCTTTGGAGATCTCTCCCAAGGGGGAAGGTGGAAAACGCCTGCGCGGCAGCGAAAAGACCCTTGCCAAGAAGAGGGCGGTGAGCGCCAGGGCATTGGAAGCCCTGGAGGGCTGGAAGAACGCGACGGCCGGCGAACAACTCCCGGCCTAGCGGCCATTTGCTTCAGGCGATTGCCGTCCCGGGACAAGAAGCGGGATGGGCACGGGTTCGATAACGATGTAGCCTGCTCTCGGTTCCCGCCCTGTCCGCATCATGGCGGGACCAAGGTCCGATCGACGACGTTCGTAATCCCGCTTCGCCATCAGCAAACAGGATCCTGCAATGCTCCGCCTCCATGGCCTCGCATCCGTCCTGACCCTGCTCCTCGTTGCAGGCCCGGCCCTGGCTGCCGACACTTCGTCCGACACCCCCGCCGCCGCGACGCCCGATCTCGCCTCTATCCGAACCCAGATCAAGGCCGAGGACTACAAGGCCGCCATAGCGGCTCTCCAACCCTTGGCCGATAGCGGATCGAAAGACCCCGACGTCTACAATCTGCTCGGATTCAGCCTGCGCAAGAGCGGTGACCGCAAGACCGCCCAAACCTTCTACGAGAAGGCGCTCGCCATCGATCCCAATCACAAGGGGACTCTGGAATATCAGGGCGAACTCTTTATCGAGAATGGCGACCTTCCCAAGGCCCAGCAAAATCTCGCAGCCCTGGTCAAGCTCTGCCCCGGTGGCTGCGAGGAGCGTGAAGACCTGGAGAAGGCGCTGGCCCAGGCTGCCAAACCGAAATAGTCCGAGGCAGCCCTATTCCGAGCTAGCGCAGCCTGCGTGAAAAACGCCATAGATGCCATTGACTGCGCCATTGCGGCAGGCCGGCCTCTTGGCGAAACCAGTCAAACCCCGGCCGTGTCATACGCCTGAGCAAGGGGCCGACCAGCGCAAGACCGACATAGGCGGGCGCAATCGCACTGGGGGCGGCAGACAGCAATTGCTCCGACGTGCCCAGATGTTGCAGCGCTACCCCGGCAAGCTCGGCAAACATGGCCCGCATCTCGCCGGTGTTGCGGCCGCTCAGCAGGTCCTCGCGAGCCGTTCCATGCTTCAGCACGAGATCGGCCGGCACGAAGATCTGCCCCCTGGCCGCATGCCGGGCGGCCTGCTTCATCAGGCAGGCTATGCCATAGGCCACGCCGGCATGCCCGGCAAGATCGGCACTGCCGGGGTCACCGCCATCGGCAAGGATGAGGCCGGCCATACGGAAAAGGCTGGAATAGGTCTCGCCGCAATAGCCTTCCAGATCGGTGATGCTCTGCAGCAGATCGTCATAGAGGTCGTGCGTGTGGGCGTCGATCAGGGTTACGAGCGCCGAGGCCGGCAGATGGTAGCGATCGATCGCGGCCAGAAGTTCGGAGGCAACCGGGTGTCCGGATATCTGCCCCCTCGCCTGCCCCTCCAGCAGGTCCCGCCACCATTGCAGGCGGACCTCGCCCGGCAGAGGCTCCGACACCATGTCCCTCACGCGCTCGATTTCGCTGTTGAAGGCGTAAAGCGCATTGAGGGCGCGCCTGTGCTCGGCCGGCGCGAACAGATTGGCAAGCCAGCGATTGCGGTCATGTTCGCGCAGCAGGCTCGCGCAATAGGCTTCGTTGCTCATGCTGATATTGGAATTGGCCAGGGCATTGGCCGGGCGATCGGCGCTCATGGTACGGCGATCAGGGCGGCGGCGACGCGACGATCCTCGGCGAGCAGGACGTTCCAGGTGCGGGTCGCCGCACCGGTCGGCATCGCATCGACGACGATCTTGAGATCGCGGAAACGCCAGCGCAATGCCTCGGGGAAAAAGACGACGTCGGGGCCGGTGCCGACGAGCAGGATCTCGATGGCATCGGCTTCGGCGAAGACTGGTTCGAACGCCTTTGCCGACAACTCCGCTGCACTCGTCACCGGCCAGGCATGCATGCCGGAGGGCAGGCACAGAAGCGAACCGCGATGCGACATCTCCGCAAAGCGGAAGCCGCCGGTGCCATAGGCATCGATCGGCGCCACGCGCGGCAGGAAGCGGCGTTCGCCTCCGGTCATGGCAGCTTACTCCGGCTTGTCGCCGCCTGCCGTCTCATGGCTGCCCGGACGCAGGCCCAGATAGATCAGGACGGGCGAGGCAATGAAGATCGAGGTGTAGGTACCGACCAGCACGACGCCGAACAGCATGGTGGCGGTGAAGCTGTGAATGGCGTGCCCCCCGAACAGAAGCAGGGCCAGCAAGGCCAGTGCCACGGTGACGTGGGTGATCACAGAGCGCGACAACGTGGCGTTGATCGACTCGTCCAGGAGCTCATCCATCGGCTTCTTCTTGTATTTGCGCAGGAGCTCGCGAATACGGTCATAGATCACCACGGTATCGTTGAGCGAATAGCCGAGGATGGTCAGCAGCGCGGCGACGCTGGTGAGGTCGAAATCGATCTGCGTCACCGACATGAAGCCGATGGTCAGCACGATATCATGGACGTTGGCGATCATGGCGCCTACGGCGAACTGCCAGTCGAAGCGGAACCACAAATAGATCAGAATACCCAGAATGGCGACGAAGATGCCGACGGTACCGACCGTCACCAGTTCCTGCGAAACGCTCGGACCGATGATCTGGATCTGGTCGTCCTTGCCGGAGATATAGTCGGGCGCCAGCGTCTGCTTGACCTTCTCGGCAACCGCATTCTGCTCGGCATCACCGCCCGGCTGGAGGGCGATGCGCATGAGCACCTGTCCCTTGTCGCCAAAACTCTGGATCTGGATCTCGCCCAGCCCAAGCGGCGCCAGCTTGTCGCGAATGGCCTGCACATCGGCCTGCCCCGATTGGGCCGTGACGCCAAGGGCGATGCCGCCCTTGAAATCGATGCCGTAGTTCAGGCCGTGGGTGAAGAAAAGCACCAGAGCCAGAATCGACAACACGGCCGAAATCGGAAAGCTGATACGCCGGAACCGGATGAAGCCGAAACTGGTATTGTCGGGAACAATGCGAAGATGGCGCACCGCGCTCACTCCATCAATCTATCAAATCGGGATGGAACGAGGCTTGACCCCGCGATACCACCAGGAAACCAACAGGCGCGTGACCGTGAAGGCGGTGAACACCGTCGTGATGATGCCGATCCCCAGCGTCACCGCGAAGCCCTTCACGGCGCCTGTGCCGACGAAATACAGCACGGCGGCGGCAATGAAGGTGGTGATGTTGGAATCCAGGATGGTCGCCAGCGCCCGGGCAAAGCCGGCATCGAGCGACATCAGCACGGTTCGTCCGGCCCGCACTTCCTCGCGTATGCGCTCATAGATCAGCACGTTGGAGTCGACGGCGATGCCGACCGTCAGCACGATGCCGGCAATACCCGGCAGGGTCAGCGTCGCGCCGAGCAGGGACAGGATGCCGAAGATCATGCCAACATTGAGCGCCACGGCGACGGAGGCGATGATGCCGAACAGGCCATAGCTGGCGATCATGAACCCGATGACCAGGATCGAGCCGACCAGGGCGGCCATCTCACCGGCGCGAATGGCGGCCTGGCCGAGGCCCGGGCCGACCGTCTGTTCCTGGATCACCGTCATGGGCGCGGGCAAGGCACCCGAGCGCAGCAGCAGCGCCAGATCCTGCGCCTGCTGTGTGGTGAAATTACCCGAGATCTGGCCCGAGCCGCCGGTGATCGGCTCACGAATGACCGGCGCCGACAGGACCTTGCCGTCGAGCACGATGGCGAAGGGCTTGTTGACATTCTCGGTGGTGACACGGCCGAACTGGCGTGCGCCATTGGTGTTGAAGCGGAAGGAAACGACCGGCTCACGCGTGTTCTGGTCGAAGCTCGCCTGGGCGTCGGTCAGTTCGTCGCCGGCAACCATCACCTGGTCTTCGATCAGATAGTTCTGGCCGCCATCCGACGATGGCAGGACCGTGGAACCGACAGGCGGGCGGGTCCGCATGGCCTGATCGACGGGCATGCTCAGATCGACCAGGCGGAATTCGAGCTTGGCCGTCTGGCCCAGCAGATTCTTGAAACGATCCGGATCATCCAGACCCGGCAGCTGCACCACGATGCGATCTTCGCCCTGGCGCTGGATGATCGGCTCGACCACGCCGGTCTGGTTGACGCGGTTGCCGACGATCTCCACCGAACGCTGGACGATGCGGGTCATGCGGTCGCGCAGGCCTTCATCGGTCAATGCCACGCTGACCTGCCCCGGCGTCGAGGAGGCGATGGTCGCGGTGCGGTTGCCGGTGCCGAAGAGATTGCCGTCGGCCGGATTGCCCAGCACCTGCAGCAGCTGGACGGCGTTTTCGGTATCGGCCGGGTTGGGCAGCGTCACCAGGATGCCGCGCCCCTGCAGAGCGGCCTGGCTGCGGATCTTGTTGTCGTTCAGGATCTGGCGCGCCTGCGAACGCAGGCTGGCGACCTGTTCCTTGATCACCGCATTCTTGTCGATCTCGAGCAGGAAGTAGGAACCGCCCTGGAGATCGAGCCCGAGCGTCAGCGTCTTGTGCGGCAGCCAGGACGGCATGGCCTTGACCCAGTTGGCCGGCATCAGATTGGGTGCGGCCAGCCATAGGCCGATCAGCAAGGTAAGAAGGACCGAAGCCGTCTTGGCGGGAGAAAAGTGCAGCATAGCGGAGCAATTCCGAGCCTTGACAGGCTATTCTCAGGACAGTCGGGAGATGAAGAACCCCGCCGACCCTATCCTGAGTCTCTTATCGTGTCTTGTGATCGAAGCCAAAGAGGGGAATTACCCCAAAAGGCCTCAGGCCGCCTCGGACTTCTTCACCGGCTCGGTCTTGGAGCGGACACTGGCCACCATCTCGCGGATGACTTTCACGCGAACGCCTTCGGCAATCTCGGCCTCGATCTCGGACTCGCCTTCGACCGCCTTGGTGACTTTGCCGATCATGCCACCCGACATCACGATGGTGTCGCCACGACGGATTCCCTTGAGCAGAGCGGCCTGTTCCTTCGCCTTGCGCTGCTGCGGACGGATCAGCAGGAAGTAGAAGATCACGAACATCGCGATCGGCAGCAGCAGCGTACCGCCGAGACTGGAGAACAGGTCGCCGCCGCCCTGGGCTGCCTGGGCAAAGGCTGGTGTCGTGAACATGGGATCGCCTCTCAAGAGAAGCGGCCGGGACAGCCCGGCCGCGAATTCGCGCGGAATATAGTGAACCAGCCACCGAAAGCAAACAGAACGCCACTTTCGCTCAGCACATGACGAAAAATTCATGGCCAACGGTGTGGGAAACCGTCCATTCCGGCATCACCGATTTGACCAGGCGCTGCTGGGGGGCGGCCAGGGAATCGCATCCCCTATCCTCAATCGCATCCCCGTCCTAAAAGTGGCAGCGAACAGGCACCGGCCTTGCAACGGCATCGTTCTGCCGAGATCCGCCCGGGTTTTCGCACAAGGCATTGTCGCGCACTTGGAGGCAGGCGCGGCATGCCGCCGCTTTTCAGCGCCCCGCCGGCGCGTTAGAGACGATGGGCTTACTCACGTTCATCTCATCTGGTTGCCATGACTGACTTTTCATCCCGAGAATTGCCGCACTTGCTCGCCCGTATCGCCGACGCCCTGGAGCGGTTGGCGCCCCCCGCCGCCATCAAGGCCGACTTCGACGCCGCCGAGGCTTTCATCTGGCAGGCCGGCGAGAAATATCTGCAGCCCGTGCCCAAGGTGAACAGGGTCGCCATGCCGCTGCTCAAGGGCATCGACCTGGTGCGCGATCTCCTGGTCGACAACACCGAGCGCTTCGCACGCGGCTTGCCTGCCAACAACGCCCTGCTCTGGGGCGCCCGCGGCATGGGCAAGTCGTCGCTGGTGAAGGCCTCCCATGCCGATATCAACGCCAAGGTCGGTGGCATCCTGAAGCTGATCGAGATTCACCGCGAGGACATCGACAGCCTTCCCGAATTGATGAATCTCACCCGCAAGGCCCCCTATCGCTTCATCGTGTTCTGCGACGATCTTTCTTTCGACAGCGACGACACCTCCTACAAGTCGCTCAAGGCAGCGCTGGAAGGCGGCGTCGAGGGACGCCCGGACAATCTCATCTTCTACGCGACCTCGAACCGGCGTCACCTGATGCCTCGGGACATGATCGACAATGAGCGATCGACCGCGATCAATCCCGGCGAGGCCGTGGAAGAAAAGGTGTCGCTCTCCGATCGTTTCGGCCTGTGGCTCGGCTTCCATCGCTGCAGCCAGGACGATTACCTCGACATGGTCTATGGCTATGCCGATCATTTCGGCCTCGACCTCGATCGTGACACCATGCGGGCCGAGGCGCTGGAGTGGGCGACGACCCGCGGCGCCCGCTCGGGCCGCACGGCCTGGCAATATGTGCAGGATCTTGCCGGCCGCCTGGGCAAGGCGTTGAGCTGACCTGTTCCGTCGGCTCAATGAAAAGTGGCCCGGACATCGCTGCCGGGCCACTCGAGCTGCTTCGGGGTCTCGCGGAGAAGCAGATTTCGGTATCAGGTGCCTGAGAGATAGCGGGTCGGATCGACCGGCGCGGCACCCTTGCGTACTTCGAACAGCACCTGCGGCGAGGTCACGTTGCCTGTCTGGCCTGCGGTCGCGATGGTCTGACCGCGCCGGACGGTTTCGCCTTTCTTGACGTCGAGATCCTTGGCATGGCCGTAAGCCGTGACATAGCCATTGGCGTGGCGGATCAGGATCAGGTTGCCATAGCCCTTCAATTCGTTGCCGGCATAGGCGACGACACCATCCTCGGCGGCCTTCACCTCGGTGCCTTCCGGCACCGAGATATTGATGCCGTCGCTGTTGCGCCCGAAGTTCTGGATGATGCGCCCCTTCACCGGCCAGCGGAACTCAGGGTTACCCGACGCAGCGGCATTGGCATCCTTCGGCAGTTCCGCGGCGGGAGCAGCCTGCTGGGGCAGGCTCGCGGAGGGCGAGATCGTCCCGGTTGCAACCGGCGCAGGCTGGCTGACTTCGGCAGGCTTGACCGGCTTGGCAGCCGCCACCTGCGCAGGCTTGCTGGCCGGCACCTTCTGCTTGGCAGCAGCCAGCTTCTCAGCCTTGAGCTTGTTCGCCTTGGTCGGATCGATCGGCTTGGCGGCCGCGACCTGAGCGGGCTTGGCCTTGGCGTCGACCGGAGCGACCTTCGCCGTCTGAACCGGCTTGACCGTCACCGGCTTGACGGTGGCAGTCTTGACGGCCTGCCCATGCGGGGCTGCAACCTGCATCGCCTCGGCGGCAATCGACTTCTGCGTCTTGGCGGTCTTCACCGGCACCGGAGCTGCGGCACGCGCCGCCTGCACCGGCTTGGGAGCAGCCACAGGCCTCGGTTGAACGGCGGCGGCGACCGGCACGTCACGCGGCGGGCGGTTGTCGACAGCCTCGGCAGCCGGTGCCGGCACCGCCGCCGCGGCATGGGCCGTACCGCGCACGACCAGCTTCTGGCCGATCTTGACGCTCATCCATTCATCGATGCCGTTTTCCTTGGCAAGGCGGGGGCGCGTCGTGCCATAGGCCTTGGCGATCGAGGTCAACGTCTCGCCTGGCTTGACGACGTGAATGCCGGAAGCAGCAGCGACGAGAGCCGGCCTCGGCTTCGCACCGGCGGCCGGCGTGGTCGCAACAGGGCGAACCTTGACCTCGCCGACGCTGCCGCGTGACGTCTCGGGCACGTCGCCCGGATAAGGCTGGTCGGCGGTAGCGGCAACTGTCGTCACTGCGCCATTGCCATTCTGGGCCGCATTGTAGACAGGGATGATAACCTGCTGCCCGGGCGCCAGCGAACGGGAGGTCAGCCCGTTGACCTTCATGATCGCGTCGGAAGGCACACCGTAGCGGTTGGAGAGCGTGTTGATGGTCTCTCCAGCAGCGGCCGTAACCGGCGTTCCGCCCGTGGCGGTCCACCCCCCCGCTCTGAAGCCGCCGATCTGCGGTGCAGGCGTGGAGATCGCGCCGGTTACGATCGGCTGCTCGCCGCGCGCCAGACGATATTGCGTGGAAGGCGCGCTGCGCTGTGCCACGGCACCGACCGGAGGCAGCGGCTGCGAGGCGACCACACCCGCCGCCGGCACGGTGTTGACGGCATAGCCGGAGTTGTCGTAGCGCGGCCTCGCCTTGGAAGGCTGCGGCTGGGCATAGGCCAACTGGTTGTCACTCGAGGTGAACGGATTGGAAAAGGGGTTCTGGGCGAACCTCGATGTGTCGCTGCAGCTTGCTGCGAGGCCAGCCACCAGGGCGATCACGGCGACGCGCGACAAGTGGCGCGAACGGATCAATTCGATCGGAAAACGCATAGGACGCTCACACCCACGCTTGAGAAGAAGATGGGGTGATTAAGCCTCTATTGGGGTAAACAACGCCTTAAGAGCTGGACTCAATTTGGACAAAATCCGGGAACGGCGCCGATTGCAGGCGAGCGGACACCTCGGAGCCTGTTCCGCCCACGCCATTGAGATTGCAGTGCTTTTCAAGCAACCGCATCATATTGCTATGGGTTCTCCGACAGGCGATCACAATCAGGGGACAGGGTTGGCCTTGCCCCATGCGTTAAAGAGTTGCCGCGCCGGCGCCCACAGGGAATCAGCTTCACCGGCGCGACTCACAAATGGCTCAACGCGACCATTCCAGGCGCAGGTCCTCGGCACTGCGAATGCCGCCATGACCTTCGACTTTCAGCTTGCCGACGAGCCTGGCTTGAGGAATACGGCTGACGAGCGCTGCCAACCCTTCTTCCAGCTCCGCCTTTGCCAGGGCTTCACCCAGACAGCGATGGGCGCCGCCGCCGAAGACATAGTGCCAGCGTGTATGATCCGTCCGCCTGATGTCGAATCGATCCGGCTCGCCGAACACATCGGGATCGCGCAAGGCCGACATGGTGGAGAGCATCAGCAGCGATCCCGGCGCCAATGTGTGACCACCGATCTCGATCTCCTCCAGCACTAGCCGCGGCAGCGACGCGACCGAGGGTTCGAATCGCAGGGCCTCGGAAACCGCTCCGGGAATGAGGCTGGGATCGTCGCACACGGCTTGCCACTGGTCGCGATGCTCGAGCAGAAGGGCAATCTGGATCGCCATCGAGGCCCGCGTGGTATCGCTGCCGCCCAGCACCACGATGATGATCTGCATGATCGCCTCGAGCGGCGTCATCTCCGGATTCTCGTCGATGGCGGCGATATAGTCGGACAGGAAATCGCCGCGCGGGTTCTGGCGGCGTTCCGCGACCAGCTCATACATGTAATCCGTCATCTGCCGGCAGGCATCCTCGAGCTCGGGGATGTCCTTTTCCGTCCAGGACGTGCCCAGGCTGCGCGCGATGACATAGATCCAATCCGCGAATTTCGGAATGTCGGCCTCCGGCATCCCAAGAATGGCGGCGACGGTATGGGCCGGAATGATCGCCGAATAGTCCTCGAACAGGTCCATCCCGCCAGCCTCGTAATGCTGGTCGATCAGTTTTTCTGCCATCGCCCTCACCTTGGGGCGGACCTCGGCAACCATCTTGAAGGCGAAGGTTCGCGCCATCGGGCCGCGCCGCCGCCTATGGGCAGCCCCATTCGAAAGCAGCATGCATTTGTCGTAGAAGTCGAACAGAGGTCCGGAGGTGACACCCCTCAATTGCAGGAGTTCGGTTTCGATCTGGCGGGTGCGCTCGTCGGTGGTGAGGCTGACGACGTCCTTGGCGCGCAGGACGAAGAGCGGCCCGTCGTCCCGTCGGATGAAGGGGGTTTCCGGTCGAAATTTGCGGAACAGGGCGTGCGTGTCCTGATCCAGTTCGGCAATGCTGAATGTTGGAATATCTGAATTGAATTGTTGTGCTGTCTGTTCGGTCATCTCAAATCCCCCAACCGAGTTGCGGTTCTGACTGAGCGACCAGGGGCGATCTTGAAATCAGACCTGGGCTGCCAGTCCCGCACCGTCGGAAACCGCCGCATACTGCACGGGATGGAGGTATCCCGCCATCCCTTCGCCACCTGAATTTGTCTGCATCCGCGCGTCGGGGCTTCGCCCCTGCCCTGCAGTCGAGCAATTGAAAGTCCGGCTCAACGGGAAAGACGCAATTGTACCGTGATACCAGCGATGACTGCGCCGAATCTCGCTTCCGCTTCAAACTCGACGGCGGCTTAAAGCCGGTCGGCAACGCCCAGAATCATCGATGCGGCGCGGATGTCCATCAGCGGCGTATGATGGAAACCGTCGGCGTCGCGCACGATCATGGTCAATTGCTGCTCTTCGCCCGGCGGGCCGATGGGCGCGATCATCCGTCCCCCCAGGGCCAGTTGATCCAGCAGATCCTCGGGCACCTCGCTCATTGCGGCCGTCGTGACGATACGATCGAAGGGTGCCTGCTGGCGCCAACCGGAACTGCCGTCTGCCACCATCATCGTGACATTGAGGATGGTGACGGCCCGCAGCCTTTCCTCAGCCTCGGTGACCAAGGTGCGCCAGCGGTCGAGCGTGAGGACTCGCTTGGCGAGGCGCCCGAGCACCGCGGTCAGATAGCCGGAACCCGTACCGATCTCCAGCACGCGATGCAGCGGCTCGACATCCAGGCGCTCGGCAATGGTGGCCGCAAGCACGGGCGGCGTGATGGTCTGGCCACACTGGATGGGAAGGCTGAGGTCGCGCCAGGCGAACTCGGCGAATTCCGGCAGCACGAAGACGGGGCGCGGCAAAGTGGAAACGGCATTCAGCACCTTCTGATCCGTCAGCCCGTGGCGGCGCAGGCGCAGGATGAAAGCCATCATCTCCTGCGCATGTTCGTCATCGGGATTCACAAAGGGCTCGTAATCCGTCATGTTGTCCGTCATCGCACCGTTTCAAAGCTATCCGAAAGCCGTTGCAGGGCTGGCACGTCGGTCAGGTTGAGATGGAGGGGGGTCACGGAAATCTGTTTGTTGAAAAGGGCGGCCAGATCGGTGCCCTCGAGCCGGGGCGGCGTTTCCCGCCGCGGAGCCAGCCAGTAGTAGGGACCGCCACGAAAATCCTGCCGCTCGACCACGTCGACGAGGGCGGCATCGCGCTGCCCCTGCGTGGTGACCGCAATCCCGGCGACCTCCTCGGGCTCGCAATCGGGAAAATTGACGTTGAACAAGGTTCCCTTGGCGAAACCGTGGGCCAGCAGCTTGCGGATCACACCGGGTGCATGCTGTTCGGCGCAATGCCAACGCATGCCGTCCCTGCCCCCGATGCCATAGGCCTGGCTGAGAGCGATGGATGGAATCCCCAGGACGGTCCCCTCCATCGCGGCCGCCACCGTACCGGAATAGGTAACGTCCTCAGCGATGTTCTGGCCGCGATTGACGCCGGACAGCACCAGGTCGGGCTGCCTGCCCTTGAGCAGGTGCTGAACGCCCATCAGCACGCAATCGGTCGGCGTCCCGCTGACGGCGTAGCGCTTTTCATCGATCTGCCGCAGGCGCAGCGGCGTGCTGAGCGAGAGGGAGTGGGAAACGCCGGACTGATCCGTCTCCGGTGCAACCACGATCACGTCGTCGCTGAGGCTGCGGGCGATCTTCTCCAGCGAAACCAGGCCGGGCGCATGGACGCCGTCATCGTTGGTAATCAAAACTCGCATCCGCCGTCCGTCCCTGTTCGCTGAGTCCATAGCTAGTGTGCCACAGGAAAAGGAGCTCCGGCGAGACTTTGTCGTACGCAATCCCCTGCCGTTGCAGAAATCCCTGCAGAAACAAATGATTGCCTCACCCTTCCTGATTCTGGAATCAAGGACGGTGCGGCAAGATGCGCGGGAGCGAGATTTACTGTCTTTCGATCCGGCGCAGGCCGCCCATATAGGGAACCAGAACGTCCGGAACGGTGATGGAGCCATCCTCGTTCTGATAATTCTCCATCACGGCCACAAGTGCGCGGCCGACCGCCACGCCCGAACCGTTCAGCGTATGCACGAAACGCGGGCTGCCGCCGGATTTCGGACGGGTCCGGGCGTTCATGCGGCGTGCCTGGAAGTCACCGCAGACCGAGCAGGAGGAGATTTCCCGGAACAGCCCCTGCCCCGGCAGCCAGACTTCGATGTCATAGGTCTTCTGCGAGGCGAAACCCATATCGCCGGTGCACAGGGTCATCACCCGGTAATGCAGGTCGAGGCCCTTCAACACGGCCTCGGCACAGGCGAGCATGCGCTCATGCTCGTCCCGGCTCTGTTCGGGCGTGGTGACCGAGACGAGTTCGACCTTCTGGAACTGATGCTGACGGATCATGCCGCGCGTATCGCGCCCCGCCGCGCCCGCCTCGGCCCGGAAGCAGTGGGTCAGCGCGGTATAGCGCAGCGGCAGTTCCTCCTCGGCGGTGATGGCGTCGCGCACCAGGTTGGTCAGCGAAACCTCGGCCGTCGGAATCAACCAGAAATCGCCCGGCTGAACACGGAACTGATCCTCGGCGAATTTCGGCAACTGGGCCGTGCCGATCATGGCATCGTCGCGCACCAGCAAGGGCGCCGCGACCTCGGTATAACCGTGCTCGCCGGTATGCTTGTCGATGAAATACTGGCCGAGCGCGCGCTCGAGCCGGGCCAGGCCCCTCTGCAGCACCACGAAGCGGGAGCCGGAGAGCTTGGCGGCAATCTCGAAATCCATCAGGCCGAGAGTTTCGCCCAGCTCGAAATGCTCCTTGGGGGCGAATGTATAGGCCCGCGCCACGCCATGGCGGTGGTGTTCGACATTGCCGTGTTCGTCAGCACCGGTAGGAACCTCGTCGAGCGGCAGGTTCGGGATCGAGATGAGCTGATCGTAAAGGGCCTTGTCGGCGAGGCGGAGCGCCTCCTCGTCAGCCGGCATCGAAGCCTTGAGCGCATTGACTTCGGCCATCAGGGCCTGCGCCTTGGCCTCATCCTTGGCCTGCTTGGCCGCACCGATCTCCTTGGAGGCGGCGTTGCGACGTTCCTGGGAGGCCTGCAGCCGGGCAACGAGCGCACGGCGGCTCTCATCGAGCTCGAGTATGGTGGCGGACAGCGGCTCGAGCCCTCTGCGAACCCGGCCTTGGTCGAAGAGACCCGAGTTCTCGCGGATCCACTTCACATCATACATGAGATCAACTCCAGAACGGTCGTCGGGACACCGACGGGCTATTCCGAAGCCTGCGTATCGCTTTCCGCGCGCTTCTTCTCAACCCACCGGACCGAATAGATCGAGAGTTCGTAAAGGAGCACGCCCGGCACGGCAAGCGCGATCATGCTCCACGGATCGGGTGGCGCCAGCACGGCGGCGATCGCGAACACGATGACGATGGCATAGCGGCGCTTTTCCGTCAGGAAGGTCGAGTCGACCACGCCAATCCGGCCCAAAAGGGTCAACACTACCGGAAGCTGAAACACCAAGCCGAAGGCAAAGATGAGGTTCATCAGCAAGGACAGATAGCCATCGACAGTCGCCAGCAATTCGATGGTGGCGATTCCGCTGCCGCCGAGTTGCTGCATGCCCAACGCGAAATGCATCACTGCCGGCATCGCCAGGAAATAGACCAGCAACCCGCCCAGGAAGAAGAAGAGTGGAGTGGCGATGAGATAGGGCAGGAAGATATTGCGTTCGTGCTTGTAGAGGCCGGGAGCGACGAAACGATAGATCTGGATGGCGAAGAAGGGAAAGCCGACGAAAGCAGCGGCGAAGAAAGCAACCCGAATCTGCGTGAACAGGAAATCGAGCGGATGATTGTAGATCAGCTTGACCGGATTGCCGGCCGCTGCCCATTCATAGGGCCACAGCAAGATGAGATAGATCGATTTGGAAATCGCGAAGGCGCCGATGAACAGCACGATGAACGCAATGCCGGATTTCATCAGGCGTGAGCGTAGCTCGATCAGGTGATCGAGAAGCGGCGCCTTGGAGGCGTCGATGTCGTCTTCGGTCATCTTAGGACTTGAACGCTGCAAGGGGGGCGAAGGCGGAGGGGATTTCGACCCCGACGAGTTTGGCAGCCAAGGATGAAGGGTTTGGCCCGGCGATGGAAGGCTCGCTTGGCGTGGCAGCCACCGCCCCGTTCTCCAGAATCGGCGCGATTGCCGCCGGACTAAGCGGCGGTTCCGAATCGAACACCGAGGATTTCAGGGCGTTGCGCGCCAGGCCTGCGGGGCTGCTGATGCTACTCAAGGTTGCCGCGGATTGGCGCAGCGTGTCGAATTCCTTTTTGACATCCTCGAGATTGGCTTCCTTGAGCGCTTCGTTGAACTGGCCTTGGAATTCGCCCGCCATACGGCGCAGCTTGTTCACGCCCCGCCCGAGGGAGCGCATCGTGCTGGGCAGTTCCTTGGGGCCAATGACGACGACAGCCACTGCCCCCACGATCAGGATATGGCTCCAGCTGATATCAAACATGCAACGCTCGGTCTGGCGAAACGAAATGCTCCGCGCATTAACGCGGAGCCTAGAAAGACCCAGTCTTCAGGCTGACGCCGCCGGCACAAACCGGGCCAGCTCAGCCCGCCTTGGTTTGCTCGGTCGGATTGACGGTCGTGCCGGCCTGCGCATCGATCGTCTTCACAGGCTGCTGGGCAGTCGTCGGTTCGTCATCGGCCATGCCCTTCTTGAAGGATTTGATGCCCTTGGCAACGTCACCCATCAAGTCGGAAATCTTGCCGCGTCCACCAAACAGGACGAGTACGACGACAGCCAGAATGATCCAGTGCGTGATACCCCATGTACCCATGATACCCTCCAACGCGGCAAAGCCGATTGCAACAACACAACAACGGCGCCGCACGCGACCCGATGATCCCAGCAGAATCTAGGCGGGCTTGACGGCAAAAACAAGAAGGTTTGCCGTTCTTACTCAACCTTCATGTTCGGGTTCCGGTTCCGGAAATGCGAAGGAAAGGTCGGCGGCTTCCAGCGGCTCCTCATCCGGCGCCAGCGCGCTGTCATCATTGGGCATGGGCACGCTGAAGCCAGGCGGCAGGCGGCCATCGAGCAGGCCCGCTCCCTTGAGCTCATCGAGCCCAGGCAGGTCGCCGACGCCATCCAGGCCGAAATGCTCCAGAAATGCGGGCGTGGTGCCATAAGTCACCGGTCGTCCCGGTGCGCGCCGCCGCCCGCGCAGGCGCACCCAACCGGTTTCCAGAAGCACATCCAGTGTGCCCTTGGAGATCGACACCGAGCGGATGTCCTCGATCTCGGCGCGGGTCACCGGCTGGTGATAGGCGATGATTGCCAGGGTTTCCATCGCCGCCCGCGACAATTTGCGCGTCTCATAGGCATCGCGCGACAGGATCCAGGCGAGGTCGTCGGCGGTGCGGAAAGCCCAGCGCCCCCCCAGCCTGACCAGATTGACGCCACGGGTCGCATAGTCGGCCTGCAAGGCGCCGATGGCGGCACCGATATCCGCGCCCTCGGGCAGCCGCGATGCCAGCGTCGCCTCGTCCAGCGGTTCCGTTGCCGCGAACAGCAAGGCTTCGATCAAGCGCATATGCTGCTGCAGATCGGTCTGTGCCGTGCCTTCCGGTTGGAACGATGCAATTTCGCCCAAAGCCTAACCCTTCCCTATGCGGGCTGCGCCACAAGAATGAAGCGCGGGCCGCATGGTTTACCAAAACCTGCCTCGTCCTCGAACCGACAGCTGGCCCTCGGCGGCGTTCCGCACAGGAGGGTTGAGATGCTGCCGATCCTTCCTGATCGAGCCATGGCTCGATCAGGAAGGATCGGTCTGGCCGGCTTCACCACGCGACCGCAGATAGATCGGCGAGAAGGGCGTAGCCTGACGCAAATCGAGCTTGCCTTCCTTCACGAGTTCGAGGCTCGCGGAGAAGCTAGAGGCCCGAACGGTGGCCCGTGTCGAGGGCTCGGCCAGATAGTCCACCAGAAATTCGTCGAGACTGAGCCAGTCCGCCGCCGGCCCGATCAGCGATTCCAGCAACTCGCGCGCTTCGGCCAGCGTCCAGACATTGCGCTCGGGCAGCTTCACATAACCGACCATGGCGCGCTGACGCTGCTGGGCATAGGCAGAGAGCAGATCATGCAGCGTTGCTTCGAATCGCCCATGATTGTTGAGCCGTATGCCTTCGGGCATGCCGCGCTTGAACACGTCGCGGCCCAGAACGGCCCGCTCCTGCAGCTGGGCGGCGGCATTGCGCATCGCTTCCAGGCGCTGCAGGCGGAAGGCAAGGGCGGCGGCCAATTCGGCCGCGGGCGGTTCCTCGCCCTTCGGCGATTCCGGCAGCAGCAGGCGCGACTTGAGATAAGCGAGCCAAGCCGCCATCACCAGATAGTCGGCCGCCAGTTCGAGCCTCAGACGGCGGGCCTCCTCGACAAAGGAGAGATATTGCTCGGCAAGGGCGAGGATAGAAATGCGCGTAAGATCGACCTTCTGGCGCCGCGCCAATTCGAGCAGCAGGTCGAGCGGTCCTTCGAAGCCGTCGACATCCACGACGAGCGTGGGATCGCTGACCGCCTTATCCGCCCTCACCTCTTCTTCGAACTCATCGCTCATTCAAACCGTGCCTCCGCTGGCAAGCGCCGCCGCCAGCCGTTCCCGCGCTTCGTCGATGTCGAGCGGCTCCGGCAGGTGGCGGATGCGGGCCAAGGCGGCATCGGCCCGGCGGCGTGCCTTGCCTGACAGGCTTGGAGCGGCCCGCGCCACCTCGATCATCTCATCCATCTTGCCGTTGCAATGCAGCCCGAGATCGCAGCCAGCCGCGAAGGCCGCTGCCGCGCGTTGCTCCAATGTTCCCTCGAGCGCCTGCATGGAAAGATCGTCACTCATCAGGAGACCATCATAGCCGATTGCCTTCCTGATCACATTGCGGATCACTTTTTTGGACGTCGTAGCTGGGGATGACGGATCCAAAGCCTCGTAAACCACATGCGCGGTCATCGCGGCGGGCATGTCGGCGAGCATGCGGAAGGGCAGGAAATCGAGTGATTCGAGCTCGGCCCGGCCCGCCGCCACGATCGGCAGCGAAAGATGGCTGTCCACGCCGGCGCGGCCATGGCCGGGCATATGCTTCATCACGGGCAGCACGCCGCCGGCGATCATGCCCTCGGCCGCGGCCCGGCCGAGCGTGCCGACCGTGGTCGCGTCGAGACCGTAGGCCCTGTCGCCGATCACGTCATGGGCTCCTGGCACCGGAATATCGAGCACCGGCAGGCAATCGACGTTGATACCGACCTCAAGGAGATCGTGCGCGATCAGTCTCGCAGCCAGCCGGGTGATCTCGCGGCGTGTCACCGGATCATTGGCATGGAGCTGGCTATAGAGCCGCGCGGCCGGATATTTCGGCCAATGGGGAGCCGTCAGCCGCTGGACCCGTCCGCCCTCCTGATCCACCAGAACGGGCGCATCGCGTCCCACCGTCTCGCGCAAGGAAGCCGTCAGGGCTCGCACTTCCGCCGGCGTGCCGACATTCCGCCGGAACAGGATGAAGCCCCAGGGATTCGCATCACGGTAGAAAGCGCGCTCGTCAGGGGTGAGCGACAGGCCGGAACAACCCAGGATCAGCGCTGATTGGGGCATGACAGTCTCTTCGGCTTTCGGGAAATATATGAAGAACAGGCAAGCCGAACTGGATCGGGGCGATCGGAACCCGGCCCCCGATCGCCCCGATCCAGTTCGGCTTGCCCGAAATCTCTCAGACGTCAGATTCAGGCGCGGCGCGCATGAACGGCGGCGGGCTCGAATCAGCCGGCAATCAGTTGCGGGCGATCACACAGTCCCCACCGGCAGCCTTCAGCTTGCCGCAGAAGGCCGTGGCCTCGGCCGGCGTGGACCATCCTCCGACCCGCACCCGGTAATAAGTGCCGCGATCGGGTAGATCGACCTTGCGGATCGACGGCTTCATACCGCCCAGCACACCTGCGAAACGGCGCTGCAGCGACTGGAAGGCGCTCTGCGCATCAGCCGGCGAGCGTTGCGACGAAACCTGGACGACATAGCTGCCATTGGCGACCGGGGCCGCGGTCGGAGCCGATGCGGCGGCCGGGGCTGCCCCTGCAGTCGGTTCGGCCGACGCCACCTGCGCCGGTTTCGGCGCCGGCGGCATATGGCGAGGACGGACAGGCGGTACCGCCGGCGGCGGTGCCTGCGCCTGAGTCGGCTCGACGACCGTGGTCGCACCGCCATCTTCCTCGCCCGGCAGCGCTTGTGGCGTCTGGTCGTCCGGCAGGGCGGCAGCCGAGCCGGCGGGCACGGTTGCAACCGGGGCAGCGGGGGCCGGCGACGTGGCCTGGCCAGCATCGCCCTGGACGACCGGAGCGGCTTGCGGAGCAACAGCAGGAGCCGTTGGAGCCGCCTCAGACGAAGGCTGATCGGCAGGAGGCGTCGGCGCCAGGGCCGAGACGTCCACGGAACGGGTCTGCGGAGCGCTCGGCTCGGCATTGGTGATGGGGGCTTCACCCGTCACCACCGAACTGTCCGGCATGATCTTGATGGTCTTCACCCGCCGCGGCTCGTCGGGTGCCTGCGCAACCTGGGTTTCCGTGGCATTGCTGGCCGTCTGGTCGGGCGCGGCAGCGCCTTCGGGATTGGGCAGCACGATGTTGCTGGTTGTCACCGGACGCGTCGCATTGGCGTCGGGCGCCGCGGGGGCCGGGGCTGCGGCCCCTTCGGGTCGGGTCGGCACCACCGCAACCGGCTGCTCCTCGTGACGCACCAGCCGCTCATTGGCGACGGAAGCGGTCTGGTTGCTGCGATTGAAGATCTCGTGAGTCGGCTGGCTGGCAGCCGCAGCGTTCTCAGCCGGCTTGATCTTGACCGGGTCCGTGCTCGCCTTGATCACCGGCGGTGCGCTGCCGATACCCGGAATGTCGCTACCGACAAAGCCGCCCTTCTTCCAGACATAGGCGAGGCCGCCACCGATGCTGGCGACGAGGACGAGAGCGGCAAGACTGACGGCACTGCCACGAGACTTGCGCCGCGGCATCCGGGTCTCGGCGCGCGGCGCCAGATATTCATCATCGGCGGCCGGCGCATAGCGATCTTCCTCGCCTTCGGGATAGGCTTCCACATAGGGATTGCCGTCACGATCGACCCAGACTCCGCGCTGTTCGTCATAGACCCATTCGGGGCCTTGCTCCTCGCGTTCGTCGTCGAAGACATAGGCCTTCGATTGGCGCGTGGCGACGTCCTGGTCGTCGCCGTAATAGTCGTCCTGATAGGCTTGCGCCTGCTCGGCCTGCGCATGTTTGGACACGGTCTCGGGATGGCCGTCGCGAATCTCGTGCCCATTGCGATCATAGCGATCCGTCATGCCCGCCTCCCGCGAACGCAAAACGCCGGCCGAAGCATAGGCCTTTGTGTCACGCCTTTCAGCATAAACATCGCGATCGCCACCTGCAGTTGCCAGATCGGACAGCCATTGATCGCTGTTGCTGGCTGCGACACGGCGATGTTCGGTTTCAATCATGACTCGTTCCTGACCAGGCTGGTCGATCGCCGGGGGGCGATCTGCGGCCAAAAGGGCCGATCTCGTTTCAGCGCATCTCGTCCGGCGCAGAACTGCCGAGCAAGCCGAGTCCAGACTTAAGAACCGCCTCGACCCCGCGCACCAACGCCAAGCGGGCGCCTGTTAACAATCGATCATCATCCCTAATGAAGCGTAAATACGGAGCCCCGAGACTGCGATAATATTGCCGGTGCAGCCCGCCAGCCAGGCTGCACAGATAGTGGAGCAGCCGGCAGGGCTCGCGCTGCCTCACGGCGAGATCGATCTGGCTTGGATATAGGGCGAGCAAGCGCAGAATCAACTGCGCGCCCCCATCCTCGAAAGCTCGAACATCCCAGCGATCTTCATCGGAATCGCCATGTCCCCTGATCTCCGCCTGTTGGCGCAGGGCCCGGCAGCGGGCATGGGCATAGTGCAGGTCAAAGACGGGGTTGGCATGGCTCTGATCGAGCAGGAGATCGAGATCGAGCACGAGCGGAGCATCGGCAGGCTCGATCAGCATGCCCAGACGAGCGGCGTCGTCGCCGACGATGCCCGCGATCATCGAAAGATCGAGATCGTCGGCAAGATGCCCCGTCACGGCCGTAGGGTCTCGCCCCTTCACGCCGACAAGCGGTCCGAGCCGGACAACGACATCGGCGCGCTGCGAAGGTACCCGAAACTGCCTGTCCGCGCGAAAACCGAGATGGTCCAGCATATTGGCCAGGGCTGTTCCGACTGCCTCGCAGCGGGCCGGTGACAGGGGCCGGGTGCTCTGCGGATCGGTGGCGTCGAAGCCGATCGTAGGGTGCCCTGCCCCGCCGCGCTCACCGGCGCCATAACGGCTGCCCGCCTCCAGCACGCCGGCAAGCATCCGTGCCCATGCCGCCGGCGCCAGCGTCAGGTTCAGGAAGCCGGGGCCGGCAATTTCAACGCTGGCAATGCCATCCATGCTCTCCAGCGCTTCGGCAAGGAGAGCAGCCAGGATCGGGGATGGCATCCCTGCCGGCCGGTTCAGCACGAGGGCGGCATTGCAGGTAAAATCGCCACGCCCCGTTCGATCCGGCACCTCGATGCCGATCGAGGTCGGATCGAGACCGGCGGGCAGACGTCCCCCAGCTTGAAGCGAGGCAACGGCGTCCTGTACGCCGCGCCTGAGCCATTCGATCAGATCCATGGCGATGTCAGCGCAGATCCGGCGCCGTTCCGAACAGGCGCCGATGCTCGTTGATGGCAAAAGTATCGGTCATGCCGGCAATATAGTCAGCGACACGGCGCGCGCGCTTGTCCTCACGAGCGCCCTCCAGCCCCTCGCACCATTCGGCCGGCATCTGGCTGATGTCGGCAAACAAACGGTCGAACAGCCGGGTGACCACCTGTGCGGCATGCATGCGGACGCGCATCACCCGTTCATGGCGATACATGTTGGGATAGAGGAACCCCTTGATGCCCTTGTCGGCCAGCGCGACGGGCGGCGAAAAGGCAATGAGCATCTTGCCGGCAGCCCGCACGTCCTCGCTCGATCGGTAGAGACCGGAGGTAAAGGCGGCCTTGCCCATGCCGATCACATCCTCCACCAGCCGGGTGATCACGCGGCGCATCAATTCGTGGGTGGTGCGGCTGCGATCGAGGTCCGGGTGGCGATCGGCGATCTCGGCAAGCAACTCGCCGGCGAGAGGCACCTGCCCGAGATCGGCGAGTTCGAACAGGCCCGCGCGCAGCCCGTCATCGATGTCGTGCGCATTGTAGGCGATGTCGTCGGCGATGGCAGCGGCCTGCGCCTCGGCACTGGCGAAACTCTCGAGTTCGAGATTCTGCTGGGCCTGATATTCCAGGATGGCGACGGGAATGCCCCGCTCGCGATAGCGCGCCACCGGGCTGCCATCCGGCTGCAGCAGAGGCCCGTTGTGTTTGACCAACCCTTCCAGCGTTTCCCAGGCAAGGTTGAGCCCGTCGAACTCGGCATAACGCCGCTCGAGGCGGGTGACGATGCGCAGCGACTGCGCATTGTGGTCGAAGCCGCCATAGGCGCGCATCGCCTCGTCCAACGCATCCTCGCCGGTATGGCCGAACGGCGTGTGGCCGAGATCATGCGCCAGGGCCAGCGCCTCGGCCAGATCCTCGTCGAGCGCCAGGGAACGCGCGATCGAACGGGCGATCTGGGCGACCTCGATCGTATGGGTCAGCCGGGTGCGATAATGGTCGCCCTCATGCGCGACGAAAACCTGGGTCTTGTGCTTGAGGCGGCGGAAAGCCGTGGAGTGGATGATGCGGTCGCGGTCGCGCTGGAAATCGGTCCGAGTCGGCGACTGCGGCTCGGCGAACAGCCGCCCGCGCGATTGGGGCGCCACCGCCCACGGACCGCGAGGCCGGATCACGCAATCGGGTATCTCGAGTTCGGCCATCGCGCCTCACGCCTTGCTTGCGCCTCAATAGAGGTTGCCACGTGCCAAGGCAAAGCTTCTTTACAGCGCGATCCGGCATTGAACCTTTGGCCCATCGCACATATTTTCGGGACAAGATGCAGCCAGATTTGCAGGATGCCATGACCAGTCCCGTTTCCGTGAGCGACCGTGCCGCGCGTCGGATCGCCAAGATTCTCGAAAGTGAACCGTCCGGCTCGATGCTGCGCATCAGCGTGGAGGGCGGCGGCTGCTCCGGCTTCCAGTATAAATTCGTCTTCGACACCGAACGCCACGAGGATGACCTGGCGATCGCCAAGGAAGGCGCCACGGTGCTGATCGACGAGATGTCGCAGCAATATATGGAAGGTGCCGAACTCGATTATGTCGAGGACCTGATCGGCTCCGCCTTCAAGATCAACAATCCGCAGGCCACCGCCGCTTGCGGCTGCGGCACCAGCTTCTCGGTGTGACATGGTGCGTATTGCCAGCTGGAACGTGAACTCGATCCGCCAAAGGCTTCCCCATCTGTTGGGTTGGTTGAAGGACGCCCAACCGGACGTGGTCTGCCTGCAGGAGATCAAATGCGTGGACGAGGCCTTTCCCGCCGCCGACATCGAGGCGCTGGGCTACAATGTCGCCGTCCATGGCCAGAAGACCTTCAATGGCGTGGCAATCCTCTCCAAGCATCCGTTCGACGAGGTGAAAACGCGGCTGCCGGGCGACGATGGCGACGAACAGGCCCGCTATATCGAGGCGGTGATCTCGACTTCGTCGGGCGCGTTGCGGGTCGCGTCGATCTATCTGCCGAATGGCAATCCGGTCAGCACCGAGAAATACCCCTACAAGCTCGGTTGGATGGAGCGCCTCAGGCTGCATATCAGCGGTCTGCTCGCGCTCGAAGAGCCCTTCGTGATGGCGGGCGACTACAACATCATCCCGCAGGCCGCCGACGCAAAGAATCCGGCGGAATGGGTGAACGACGCTCTCTTCCTGCTGCAGAGCCGCTCCAAGTTCCGCGAATTGCTGGCGCTCGGCCTGACGGATGCGTTCCGGTCGTGCGAGGACGCACCCGGACACTATACCTTCTGGGACTATCAGGGCGGTGGCTGGCAGAAGGACAACGGCATTCGCATCGATCATCTGCTGCTGTCGCCGCAGGCGGCCTCGCGCCTGCAGGGCTGTGCCATCGACAAGGCGATGCGTGGGCAGGAAAAGGCTTCCGACCACGTGCCGATTCGCTGCGATCTTGCCCTCTGACGACCAAAGATCGCGTCGTCAGCCTCGCTGCCGCGGCGGGTTGAAGGTTGGGAAGTTGAAGCCGGGCCGCCTCTGGCCACGATTCTTGCCTCCCTCACCGCCATAGCGCCCGCAGAGTTGGGCCCCCGCGCCGGCTTCGGCACAGTGAGGCGAAAACACCACCGGCGGCCCGCCCCTTCGCGACCTGCTGCCGGGGAAGATGGTAATCGTCTCTCCCCGCCGTTTTAGAAGCGGGCAACGCCGCCGGCGCTCCTGATCGACAGAAAGCCCCCGCTGGCGCGGGCATACCTCGATGGCACCTTCCCAAATGGTGAAGCGCTCATAATTGTCGCCGACTTCGGCCGTGAAATTGGTCCCTCTCACGCCGATCCCGGCAAGCGGCGTCTGGATCCAATAGGCTTTCTTGGCGGAGACACCGCTGGCAAAGCGAAACACCCCCTTCGACAGGCCGATCACCACGTCCCTGGCCTGACCGCCCGAATAGACGAAGCGATCGAGCTTGGCCGATGCCGAAGAACCGAGCGCCAGACGCGTCTGGTCGAGGAATTTGATTTCGAGCGCCCCCGAAGGACCGGTCCGCACGGTCTCGTCGCGATAGACCGCGATATCGACCCCGAGTTCTCCCGCAACCGTGCCGATGGCGGCCGGGGTCACGCCGACCGTGTTGCCCACGGTCTCGGCCGCATAGGCGGGCGAAAAGGCCAAGCCGCAGGCTGCCGCCAGCCCAACGAAGCGGAGAGTCAGGAAGCGCGATCGTGGCATGCCGATAATCCGCCCTATGTCCGGTCACTATATTGGTGTTGGCGAAAACCGGCCTCCGACCGCCGGTGCCCGGATTGAGCGAGCCGAAGGGGTGGCAGCGATGCCAAGGCCATCATGACGCATTCCCTCCCGTGATCAAGAGGCGAGACTTTTGTGACCTACAACCCGGCCGCCCCAACTGCCGCAAGGGAAAAGCTGATAATTCACTGGCCGAGCGGGGCGAATTCCTCCAGTAGTACCTGCTGTGCCGGAGTATGAGCGTGACATCGACATGCGGCTGAAGCGCTTCCTTGGATATCCGCTGGTGGTGGCTCTGCCGCTGCTGATCTTCAGCCTGTTGACTTTGCTCGGTCCCGCCCCCCTACCCCGGCTGCAGGACATCGTCTTCGACACCTATCAACGCTGGCACGCCAAGGGGCGCGATCCCGATTCGCCCGTGCGTATCGTGGCGATCGACGAGAAATCGTTGTCCGAAATCGGCCAATTTCCCTGGCCGCGCAGCGTGATCGCCACACTCACTCAAAAGCTGGCCGATGCCGGTGCGGTCGTGGTTGCCTTCGACGTCCTGTTCAGCGAGGCCGACCAGACCTCGCCTGGACTGTTGGTGAAGAAGCTGCCCACCAGTGCCGAACGGGAAGCGCTGGAAAAAGCCATGAGCGCCTCCACCGCCTCCTACGACGTCATGTTTGCCCAGACCATGGCGAACATACCCGTGGTGCTCGGCCTTCTGGGAACCGATGCCGGCGAGCCGGTCAAGATCAAGAGCGGATACGGGCAGGTCGGGGATGATCCCGTCAATTTCCTGCCCTCCTTCCCGGCCGCCAAAATGCCGCTTCCCGTCCTTTATGACGCGGCCCGGGGAGCGGGTGCCATCAACTGGTTTCCCGACGGTGACAGCGTCATCCGCAAGGTACCGACCTTCGTCGCCATCGGCGGCAAGGTGGCGCCGTCCCTCTCGCTTGAAACCATTCGCGTCGCCATGGGCGCCGACACCCTCATGGTGCGCGCTTCCAATGCCAGCGGCCAGCCCGCCTTTGGTGTCCAAAGCGGCATCAACACCATCCGAATCGGCGATGGCGACAGAAGCATCTTCATCGACACGGACAGCAACGGCGAGGTCCGCCTGGTTGCGCGCAGATCGGAGCCGTCGTCCTGGATCTCGGCTGCCTCGATCCTCGACGGCAGCTTCAATCCGCAGGATATCAAGGATCACATCGTCTTCGTCGGCGCAGTCGCCATCGGCCTGCGCGATCAGCGAAGCACCTCGGTGGAAGAGGCCATCCCCGGCGTCGAGGTGCATGCCCAGATCGTCGAACAAGTGCTCGCCGGCGCGAGCCTGGTGCGCCCCGACTGGATGCGCGGCCTGGAGGCATTTCTGATCCTCGCCCTGGGCAGCCTGCTGGCCTGGATCCTGAGGCGCACCCGCAACATGCCACTGGTTTCGACCGTGGCTGGCCTTTCCATCCCGATCATGATCGCGTGCTGGAGCTGGATCCTCTATGTGCGGCAGGGCGTGCTGTTCGATGCGGTGATGCCGAGCGTGGGTACCCTCTCCGTCTTTCTTGCCGCCACGGTCTATCACTACCAGGAGGCCGAGCACCGGCGGGCCGAGGTGCGCTCGATGTTCGGCCGCTTCGTGACGCCGGCGGTGGTGGAGCGTCTCGTCGAAGCGCCGGATCGCATCGTGCTCGGCGGCGAGATCCGCGAACTCACCATCATGTTCTCGGACGTGCGCAACTTCACCGGCATTGCCGAGACCCAGTCGCCGGAGGGGGTGGTGTCGCTGATCCGCCGCATCCATACGCCGGCGACGGAGGCCGTTCTTCGCCATAGCGGCACCATCGACAAATTCATCGGCGACGGCATGATGGCCTTCTGGAATGCGCCGCTCGACATGCCGAACCATGCGACGCTCGCCTGCAAGGCTGCGCTGGACATCGCCGGCATGGCACGCGAGTTCCGCGATCCGCCGATCCAGATGGGCATCGGGCTGCATACGGGCGAGGCCTGCGTCGGCAATCTCGGCTCGGAGCAGCGGCTCGAATATTCGGCCCTCGGCGATGCGGTCAACCTCGCTTCGCGCCTGGAGGCCCTGACGAAGCTCTATGGCGTGGAGGTTCTCGTCACCGAGGCCACCAGCCGGGCCGCGGCCGGCATGCCCTTCCTGGAGCTCGACCGTGCCATGGTACGCGGTCGACAAGGGGCTATCGGACTGTTCGCCCTTCACACCGGCGAGGCGGATACCGACTTCTTCCGGCTGCAGGTCGCCCAGGCAGAAATCCTGGGCCCCTACCGGGCCGGCGATTTCGTGCAAGCCCTGGCACTCTTGGACAAGAACGCAGCGGCCTATCAACGGGGCTACCAGCGCCTGTTCGATTATTATTCAAAGCATTTCAATAGATTGATAGGAAACCCTAAACTCGATTGGCAGGGCGTGACGCAGCTCTGACGAATGCCGACCCATGTTGGGGAGGCGCTTGCCGCGCCAGGAAACAGCCCCGGTGCTTCCCGACAAAATCCCTGGCCCGCCACTCATTTGCCTAAGGACATGCGGGATTGGGAGTGTCAGTCTCCGGCTGACATCTTATCGGCGAGCAGAGTGCCAGCCGGAGGCTGACACTCCGAATTCCACACAAAGGGAAACCGCAACCGCCGGACTATGAATGGTCCTTGAGGAACTGCGCCAGATAGGTCAGGCACATCTCGCGTTCGTCCGGCGTGGCCTTGGCGAAGGCATCATCATAGAGATCGATGATCCACTGGTCGCGCTCGCCATTGGCACCGTCACGCGCCAAAGTCAGATACATCAGGCCACGTGCGCCCTGGCGCGGCATGTCGTTGCCCGACAGCAGGAGATGGCCGAGCACGGCCTGCGCCTGGCGATGACCCTTGTCGGCGGCCAGACGCAGCCAGCGGCCCGCCGTGATGGCATCGCGCTTTTGCACGGCATTGCCGTCGAGATAGATGCGACCGAGATTGTACTGCGCATCGCTGTCGCCGAAATAGGTGGCGGCATACTGGAACAGTTCGGTCGCATGCCTGGGATTGGGCTTCACCTCATTGGGGATGCCGGAAACATAATAGGAACCGAGCGCGACGATCGCGCTGGAGACGAAGCGGGCTTGGGCGGTATCCGGGCTATCTTCGCCATGGGCGTCGACAATGGCCTGATAATAGTCGAACGCCTTCTTGTCGTCGCGGGGAACGCCGTCCCCTTCCGAATACATGCGAGCGAGCTTCCATTGGGCCAAAGCGTGTCCCTTGCTCGCGGCGAATTCCAGCGCCTGGGATGCCCCGGCAAGGTCGCCGGCCTTGTAGGCCTTGGTGCCATTGCGGAAGGCCTGCATCGGAGAAGGATCGTCCGCCGGCGTCTTGGTGCCATCGAAAGCCTGTGCCGTCACGCAGCCCAGGGATAGCAAGAGGCCCAGGCCGCTCGCACGCAGAAGACAGCGCATCCTGGCAAGCGATTTGCCATGGCGCGCCGGGACCCGACCAAGGGGTCCGCCTGCGGTTTGCCGGTCGGCCAAGAGAGAAATCTGGTTCATAGTGAAGGACATAGCCGACACTTCTGCCGATTCTTTGACCGATTCACGGCGGCTCTTCTGCCAAAGCCGCAAAGTTGATGGCTTTTTCGCGACGGCACTGGCCGGCCGGCGGAATCTTCCGGGCACGTGGACACGACCACTGGCAAGTCCGGCGCTGTCCATTGCGTGTTCGCGAAAAGCTCTATCCAAGTTCGACCGCCACTCAAGCAACTCAACTACGTTCAGCCCGCTGGAGATCTTGATGCTCCAAGGTGCGGGCTGAATTCAGCGGTCACTTTGTGGCAGGAACGCGGCCAAGTCGACGGCCGGAGGCCGTCAACGCAAGACTTCGAATCCGTGTTGCTCTATTGCCACACCGGACAGTGAAGAATTAACCATAGCATTTACGGGCGCACACGAGGATAACGTGCCATCGCCTCCAGATCATCGAGGTCTATGGTGTTGCGCATATACTGCTTGGAAGCGTCCCTGAAAGGTTGAAAGTCCCAGGAAGTCGCTTTTCCCGAGTTCAAGGCATCGTCGACCACCCGACGACGACGCTGGCTGGCACGCACATCGGCATCAATAGCGGCAAGGTTCCAGCGCGTTTCTATTTCCTTACGAAAAGCCGCGACGATTTCGGCATGGGCCGGCTCGGCCGCAAGGTTCGTCAATTCGGCGGGGTCGGCGGCCAGATCGTAGAGCTGATCGGGGTCGGCGGGTGAATGCACGAATTTGAAGTCGCCGCGACGGAGCATCAGCAAAGGCGCCACGGCCCCCTCGGCAAGATATTCACCGCGGACTTCATCATGCCCGCCTTCTTCGCGGCAATGCGGCACCAGGCTGGCGCCGTCGATGCCGGCGAGTTCCGCAGCCGCGCCAGGCTCGGCCATATCGACCAGGGTCGGCAGGATATCGACCAGCGACACGCTCGCCGCGACCCGATGCGGACGATAGAGCTGAGGCGCGCTGATGATCAGCGGCACCCGGGCCGAGCCCTCGAACCAGCTCATCTTGTACCAGAGGCCGCGCTCGCCCAGCATTTCGCCGTGGTCGCCGGTAAACAGAATGATCGTCTCCTTATCGAGTCCCGTCGCTTCCAGGGCCTTGAGCAGCTTGCCGACATTGGCATCGACATAGGAAATCGCTCCGAAATAAGCATGCCGGGCATTGCGGATATGCTGGTCGGTGATCTCGGCCTTGTCCATGTCGCAGACATGGCGCAAGCGCTGGGAGTGCGGGTCGAGTTCCTCGACCGGAACCACGTGGCGGGGCAAAGGAATTTCCTCGTCCCGATAGAGATCCCAATAGTCCTGCGTGATCGCATAGGGATCATGCGGATGGGTCAGCGACGCCACCATGCAGAAGGGGCGCTTGTCGGGGCTGCGCACATGTTCATAGAGGGCGCGCTCGGCTGCAAACACCACCTCATCGTCGAAATCGAGCTGGTTGGTGCGCACGCAAAGGCCGGCATCGGTCACCGACGACATGTTGTGATACCAGCTCGGGCGTTCCTGCGGGTGATCCCAATCGGGCGTCCAGCCGTAATCCGCAGGATAGATGTCGGTTGTCAGCCGCTCCTCGAAGCCGTGAAGCTGGTCGGGCCCGCAGAAATGCATCTTGCCAGACAGCACGGTACGATAGCCTGCACGCCGGAGATAATGCGCCCAGGTCGGGATGTCGGCGCGGAATTCGGCGGCATTGTCGTAGACGCCCGAGCGTGACGGCAATTGCCCGCTCATGAACACGGCGCGGGAGGGCGAGCACAAGGGCGAATTGCAATAGGCGCTGTCGAACACCACGCCGCGCTCGGCCAGCCCCATGATGTTCGGCGCCTTGACGAGATCGAAGCCGTGCACCGGCAGGAAGGCCGGTGCGAGCTGATCCACCATGATGATGAGGATGTTGGGCTTGGACTGGGACATGACGGACCTGACGCGCTGGGCTGGATTCGCAAGGGGGATAGCAATTGTCGGAACACATCGCGAGATGGCCTTGCTTGCATCCGACACGGGCTGGCCTCGGCGGCGCATTTGGGCTTATAGGGACGGGCCTAGTTCGAGAGATCGTGATGTCCCCTGCCCACCTCACCACCCTTGCCTTCGATGCCGACGATACGCTCTGGCAGAACGAGCAATATTTCAGGACGGCCGAGGAAGAACTGGTCAGCCTGCTTGCCGACTATGCCGACAAGGACACGCTGCTGGCGCATCTACTCGAAGTCGGCAAGCGCAATGTCGTCAGCCACGGCTTCGGCATGAAGACCTTCACCTTCTCGATGATCGATACCGCCATCGACGTCAGTGGCGGCCAAGTGCCGGCACCGGTGATCGGGCGCATCCTGGCGCTCGGCAAGGAAATCCTCAACCATCCGGTCGAGCTGCTCCCAGGCGTCGCCGACACGCTGGAAAGCCTGGCAGGCCAATACCGGCTCATCCTGATCACCAAGGGCGATCTGTTCCATCAGGAGAACAAGATCGCGCAATCGGGGCTGCGTGACCTGTTCGAAGCCGTGGAGATCGTCAGCGAGAAGAGTACCGAGACCTATGCGCAGGCCTTCGCCCGGCATGGCGATGGTCCCCAGGCCTCGATGATGATCGGCAACTCGCTGAAGTCCGACGTGATTCCGGCGCTCCGGGTCGGCAGCTGGGGTGTCTATGTCCCCCATCCCCTGACCTGGGCCTTCGAACATGCGGAAGCGCCGCTGCATGAGCCGCGTTTTCGCGAGATCGAAACGCTGACGCAGACTGCCGACGTGATCCAGGCACTCAAGGATTAGGGATTGCGCATAAGACGTGGTCACGCAGACCGATAGACCTGCGTAACCGAGCCTCCGGGAAAGGCCGTCGAGCTGATCGGCATGAGACGCCTGGGCGGGACGACTTCGGAGAAGATCGGCATGCCCTTGCCGAGAGCGATCGGATGCACCACCAAGGCGTATCGGTCGACCAACGCCCGGGCGATGAGGCTGCGCGCAAAAGCAGCGCCGCCATGGGCAATGATCGGCTTGCCGTCGCCGGCCTTCATCCTGGCGATCTCGTCGACCAGATCGCCGCTGGCCACATAGGCCTGCCTCCAACTTTCCGCACCGGGTTGCTGTTGTCCGGATTGGGGGATGCCGGCCTCAGCCGCTGTCAGGATTGCCGATCCCTGCCGTGAAAAGACGGCCTTGGGAATCTGGTTCATCGCTGGCGCGAACACGCTGGTGGAGGTTGGCCAATAGGCGGCCATGGCCTGGAAGGTGCGGCTGCCCATGATGTGCAGGCCCGCATTCGACACAGTCTCCAGCTTCCAGGTGATCGCCTCCTGATCGCCATCGAAGATCCAGTCGAGTTCCCCCTCCGGGCCGCAGACGAAACCATCGAGCGACATGGTCATCGTCAGGATCACCTCTCTCATTGCCATCTCCTCACGCCTATTCGCTCCAAGGACGCGCGAGATCGATCGGTTCCGACAACGGGGGGGAATTCGGCCTCAATAGCCGATGGCAAGCCCATCCTTTCTCGGATCGGAACCACCCGTCAGCGTTCCCCTGTCCCAATCGATGAGAACCATCTGCCCGCCGCCGAGCGGCTCCCCGGCCGGGCCGACCTTGTGGCCACGAGCCTCGAGGGCACGCAGCGTGGCCGCCGGCACGCCGCGTTCGGCAAGAAGTTCGCCCTTCTCGTAGAAAACCCGAGGCAGATCGATCGCAGCCTGCGGATCCATCCCGTAGTCGAGCAGGTTGCTCAGCACATGGACATTGCCGAAGGGCTGATAGTCGCCTCCCATGACACCGAAGGGCGCGACCACACGGCCGTTGCGGGTTGCCATGCCGGGCATGATGGTGTGGAGGGGACGCTTGCGCGGCGCGATGCAGTTCGGGTGGCGTCGGTCGACGCGAAATCCCCTGCCCCGGTTCTGCAGGACGATGCCTGATTTCGGGCCGACCAGGCCGCTGCCGAAGGAATGATAGGTCGAGTTGATGAAACTGACCGCATTCCGATCGCGATCCACCACCGAGAGATAGACCGTGTCCGACGGCTCCATTACCGCTTCCGGCAATTCACGGTTGGCCATATCGGGATTGATCCTGCGCCTCAGTCCGTCGGCATAGGATGAGGCCAGCAAGGCCTCGACGGGAACGTCGGCATGGTCGGGGTCAGCGATCAGCTCATCCCGGATCCGGTAGGCAAGGCGCCCGGCCTCGACCTCCAGATGCAGCCGCTCCGCCCCCAGCGGGTCGAGCCCGGCCAGATCGAAGCCAGCCAGCAGGTTGAGCATCAGCAGGGCGGTCAGCCCCTGATTGCTCGGTGGCATCTGCCAGACATCGATGCCGCGATAGCTGGTCCTGACAGGCTCCGCGTAATCACCACCGGCGGCTGCAAAGTCGTCGAGCGTGTGCAGTCCGCCCCTGCTGCGCAGATGGGCAACCAGATCCTCGGCGAGTTCCCCCTGGTAGAAAACCGCCCGTCCCTTGGCGGCGATGAGGCGCAGGCTCCGGGCCAGCTCCGGCTGGCGATGGACATCGCCAGCCCTCGGCACGGCGCCCCCGGGCAGAAAGATGCGGGCAGCCGTGGCGTCCTGTGCCAGCAGATCCCTCGCTTCGTGCCAATCGGCCTCGACGCGGTCATGAATCACATATCCGGCCTCGGCGTAGTGGATGGCGGGGGCGAGCACGCGCTCGAGCGGGGTACAACCATGATCGGCCGAAAGGCGGCACCAGGCGTCGATCGCACCGGGAATGGTGACGGCGTGGGGGCTGTCGACCGGTATCTCCGTAAAGCCCCGCTCCTCATACCAGTCGATGGTTGCAGCTTCCGGCGCTCGGCCCGCCCCATTATAGGCGAGTACCGGCCCCTCCCCACCGCGCACATAGAGGCAGAAACAATCGCCGCCGATCCCCGTCGACTGCGGCTCGACCACTGCCAGGACGGCAGAGGCGCAGATTGCCGCGTCGATGGCATTGCCCCCCTCGCGCAACAGGGTCAGGGCGGCCGCGCTGGCCAGGGGATGGGATGTCGCGACCATTGCGTCCATGGCGCGGACGGGCGAACGGCCCGGAAGCTGAAAATCCCTCATTGTGCCTTTTCCTGAAATGCGTTGCGCAGAAGATCGATCGGCGTATCGTCCCCATCCTCGGTCTCTCCGTCGGCATCCTCCAGCAGCAAGGCATGCTGGACCGAGCGCAGATGCCGCCGCATGGCGGCTTCTGCGGCTGATGGATCATGCCGGGCAATGGCATCGACGATCTGGCGATGGTGGAGCGTGAGTTCCTCGAAACGCTCGGCCGTGGTGGGATCGTTGCGCAGGCGCCGCCAGGCTCCCTCCTCCCGCACGGCGTTCAGGCTGTCGAACACGGCAAGGGCAAGGGCATTATGCGTGGCCTCGGCAATGGCCCGGTGCAGGCGGACATCCCAGATGTCCCAGGTCGCCGCATCGCGGGCGGCGGCACTCTTGTCGAGAAGATAGCGCAGATTGTCGATGTCCATGCGGCTCGCCCGCGTGGCGGCAACCCGGGCATAGGTCGGCTCCGTCCACAGGCACAGATCCATGAGCTCGGCCGGGCTGGTACTGGCGGTGATCAGCGACATGCCCAGTTCCCGCTCGGGCGGGCGGGTGCCGACGAAAGTGCCCTTGCCGACATGTCGCCACAGGCGCCCCTCGGCCTCCAGTTGTTCCAGCCCCAGCCGGAGCGCGCGGCGGCTCAGCTCGAGCCGGAGCATGAGGTCACGTTCCGGCGGCAGGCGACTGCCGGGCGGATAGGCCCCCCCGTTCAACAGGCTGCGGAGACTCTGGCTGGCTTGCTGTTTGCTGTTCATTATGAAACCAATTCAAATATTGGTTCCATAGAGTAGTATCGATTTTCTTGCGTTGTCCATACGATTCTTCTTGCTGGCATGCCAATGTTGTGCCCCAATATCGGTATCAATAATAATATTGGTTCCATACTGGGACCAGGAACGAGCCATCCGGAGCACCACCATGCGCGCATTCCGTGCCGTACTGCCTCGTCTTCGCCCAGGGCCTGCTTTCCTATCGATCGCCCTTGTGGCAGTGAGCATCGCCACCACAACCCGGGCACAATCCGTCCAGCCGCCGGCCGCCATTGCCGACGCCAGGAAGATGGTGATCTGCGCCGATATCGGCTCGCCGCCACTGTCCTTCTACAAGGATGACGGCTCGTTGACCGGAGCCGAGATCGAGCTCGGCAATGCCATTGCCAAGCAGCTGGGCGTCAGCGCGGAATGGAAGCAGGTGCAGTTCGACGGCATCATTCCCGCCCTGATCGCCAGGCAGTGCGACGTGATCATGTCCGAGCTCTATGACAAGCCCAAGCGCCGCGAGGTCGTCGATTTCGTTGACTATCTCGCCTCCAGCCAGTCACTTGTCGTCCTGAAAGGCAATGCGAGCCATATCACCGGGCTTGCCGATCTCTCCGACAAGAAGGTTGCCGTCGAGAACGGCACGACCATCCAGTCCCTTGTCGATGAGGAAAACAAGAAGCTCGCGGGCGAGGGCAAGGCACAGGCCCAGGTCGTGGTGTTTCCCAAGGATACCGATGCCTTCCAGGCCCTGCGCATCGGACAGGTCGATGCCTATGGCACCACGATCAAGACGGCCGGTTACTATTTCAAGCAAGCCCCGGACCTCTTCGAACTGGGAGGCCCGCCTTTCGCCCAGGCCGTCATCGGCGCCGCTTTCCGCAAGGAAGACATCGACCTGCAGAAGGCCTTCGCCGCGGCGCTCGAGGCCATCCGCAAGGATGGCACCTACCGGAAGATCCTGGAAAGCTGGGGTATCGAACGCGACGCCTTGTGAGGTCTTGCCATGAACTTCAACTGGGCCTTCTTCTTCCACTACCTGCTCGAACCCTCCAGCATCTATCTGCACGGCCTCTGGCTGACGCTCAGCATCAGCATCGTCGCTCAGATCATCGGCACCACCCTCGGCCTGTTCGTGGCCCTGGGCCGGCTATCGTCCTGGCGGGTCCTGCGGGCTCTCTCCTCCTTCTATGTCTGGGTGATGCGCGGCACGCCGCTGCTGGTGCAGATCGTGTTCATCTACACCGCGCTCGCCGCTGCCGGCATCCTGCGCTTCCATGACATCGATCTCGGCTTCATGATCCTGCCGGGCAATGTCCAGGCCGGCATCATCGCCCTCAGCCTGAATGAGGCGGCCTATATGGGCGAGATCATCCGCGCCGGCATCACCTCGATCGACCGGGGGCAGACGGAGGCAGCCAAGTCGCTCGGGATGACACCCGTCAAGCTCCTGCGGCGCATCATCCTGCCCCAGGCCGCGAGGGTCATCATTCCGCCCCTCGGCAACAACTTCAACGGCATGCTGAAGAGCACGACGCTGCTGAGCGTCATCGGCGTACCCGAACTCCTGCTGGCCACCCAGATGGTGACGTCGGCAACCTTCCGTGTCTTCG
The DNA here is from genome assembly GCF_057073705.1 of Labrys sp. E2SS-1L. Classification (NCBI taxonomy): domain Bacteria; kingdom Pseudomonadati; phylum Pseudomonadota; class Alphaproteobacteria; order Hyphomicrobiales; family Xanthobacteraceae; genus Labrys; species Labrys sp. E2SS-1L. Next base: position 3,858,857 of record NZ_CP172712.1, read on the forward strand.
AGCTCTATTCGGTGGTCGCGCTCTATTATCTCTCGCTCACCACCCTGTGGGGCTTCCTCCAGCGCACCATCGAGGCCCGCTTCAGCACGCCCTTTGCCGAGACCCGCAGCAAGGCGCCGCGCGGCCGGCTTCTGACCAGCCTGTTCGGAACCAGCCCATGAGCACCGCAGACATGCAATGGACCGTCGAGGCCGAGGGCGTCGAGAAATGGTTCGGCTCGATGCAGGTGCTCAAGGGCGTCTCGCTCAACGTCCGGCGCGGCGAAGTCGTCGTCATCGTCGGCGCCTCCGGGTCGGGCAAGACCACCTTCGTGCGCTGCATCAACCATCTGGAGAAGATCCAGAACGGCCGCATCCGCGTGAACGGCCATCTCATCGGCTATCGCGAGAGGAAGGGCCGCCTCGTCGAGGACAGCGAGCGCAACATCGCCCGGCAGCGCCGGGACATCGGGATGGTCTTCCAGCGCTTCAACCTGTTCCCGCATCTGAGTGCGCTCGGCAACATCATCGAAGCCCCGACGCAGGTGCTGGGCATCGACCCGGCGACGGCCCGCCGCGAAGCAGCGGCGCTGCTGGCCCGGGTGGGCCTCAAGGACAAGGCGGATGCCTATCCCGCCCAGCTCTCGGGCGGCCAGCAGCAGCGCGTGGCCATCGCCCGGGCCCTGGCGATGAAGCCGACATTGATGCTGTTCGACGAACCGACCAGCGCACTCGATCCCGAAATGGTCGGCGAGGTGCTGGAAGTCATGAAGGAACTCGCCCGCGACGGCATGACCATGGTTGTCGTCACCCATGAAATGGGCTTTGCCCGCGAGGTCGCCGATCGAGTGGTGATGATGGATGACGGCCTCGTGGTCGAGGAGGCGCCGCCCGAGACCTTCTTCACGGCACCGCGCTCGGAACGCTCGAAGGCCTTTCTGGCCCGCGTGTCGGGGACGAACGGCCGATCGCCATGATCGGCCGATAGGCGCAATGCAGCCAGGATGTGCCGATCCGGAGATCGGCACATCGGATCGATTACAGGCCGGCCAGGGCGTCCTGCAGCTTGGCGCGGCGGGCCGTGGCTTCTTCGAGGCGCTCGCGGTTTTCCTCGATCACCTCTTCCTTGGCCCGGGCGATGAAGTCGGGATTGCCGAGCTTGGCGTTGATCTTGGCGATCTCGCCGTCGATCTTGTCGGTCTCCTTCTTCAGGCGCGCCTTCTCGGCCTCGATATCGACAACGCCTTCCAGGGCCAGGGCCGCCACCGCGCCGCGGGCGATGATCTGCACCGAGCCCTTCGGGGCCGATGGCGCAAAGTCGATCTCGCTGATGCGGGCCAGGCGCTTGAGCGTTTCGCCATGGGCGGCGACGCGTGCCTCGATGGCCGGGGACGCATTCACCATCACCAGCGGCACCTGCGCGCCGCCGGGCACGCCGACCTCGGTACGGATCGAGCGGATCTCGGTGACCAGATCGACCAACCAGCCGATTTCCTCATCCGCCGCTGCGTCGAGCAAACCGCCAAGGTCCGGCCAAGCGGTCAGGGCCGCCATCTGGCTGCGTGGAACCGGTCCTGCCGTCACCGACCAGAGCTCCTCGGTCATGAAGGGCATGAAGGGATGCAGCAAGAGCGTCGACTGGTCGAGGATGAAGGCGACCATGGCCCGCGTCTCGGCCCGTGCGGCCTCGTCCTCGCCCTCGATGATCGGCTTGGCGAGCTCGACATACCAGTCACACACCACGTTCCAGATGAAGCGGTAGACCGCGCTGGCGGCATCGTTGAAGCGATAGGCCTCGATGGCGCGCTGGATTTCGCCGACAGCCTTCTCCGCTTCGCCGGCAATCCAACGGTTGAGGGCGATCTTCGCCGATTTCGGGTCGAAGCCGGGATCGCGCACGCAGCCCTTCATCTCGGCAAAGCGCGTGGCGTTCCACAGCTTGGTACCGAAATTGCGATAGCCCTTGACGCGGTCGATCGACAGCTTGATGTCTCGGCCGGGTGCGGCCATCGCGGCCAGGAAGAAGCGCAAGGCGTCGGCACCATAGCGCTCGATGCCGTTCGGATAGGTCTTGCGCGTCTCCGAGGTGACATGGGCGACATCGGCCTTGTTGGCCAAAGCCCCGGTGCGCTTGGCGATGAGGGTATCGAGCTCGACACCGTCGATGATATCCAGGGGGTCCATGACGTTGCCCTTGGATTTCGACATCTTGGCGCCCTTCTCGTCGCGGACGAGGGCGTGAAGATAAACGTCCTTGAAGGGCACGTCGTTCTGGGTGAACAGGCCCGTCATCATCATGCGGGCAACCCAGAAGAAGATGATGTCGAAGCCCGTCACCACCACAGAAGTCGGGTAGTATCTGGCGAGTTCCGCCGTCTTGTCCGGCCAGCCGAAGGTCGAATAGGGCCACAGCGCCGAGGAGAACCAGGTGTCGAGCACGTCCTCGTCACGCGTGATCGCCGTGCCGGCACCCCACTTCTCATCGGCCTTGGCGCGCGCTTCCTTTTCGTTGCGGGCGATGACGTAACCGCCATCCGGCCCGTACCAGGCCGGGATCTGGTGGCCCCACCACAGCTGACGCGACACGCACCAGGGCTGGATGTTCTCGAGCCAGTCGAAGAAGGTCTTCTCCCAGTTCTGCGGCACGAAGCGAGTCTGGCCGCGGCGCACGGCGGCCAGTGCCTCCTCGGCGAGCGGCCGCACGTTCAGATACCACTGGTCGGTGAGCCAGGGCTCGATCGGCACGCCCGAGCGGTCGCCATGCGGCACCTGATGCTTGTGCTTCTCGATCTCGACCAGGCGGCCGGCAGCCTCCATGTCGGCAACGATGCGCTTGCGCGCCTCGAAGCGGTCCAGGCCGCGATAGGCTTCGGGCGCGGCGTCGTTGATACGCGCTTCGGCCGTGAGGATGTTGATCACCTCGAGATTATGCCGCCTGCCGACCTCGAAATCGTTGAAATCGTGCGCCGGCGTGATCTTTACCGCGCCCGTGCCCTTCTCGGGATCGGAATATTCGTCGGCGACGATCGGAATCAGGCGCCCGACCAGTGGCAGCCGCACCTTCTTGCCGACCAGATGGGTATAGCGTTCGTCAGACGGATGCACCGCCACGGCGGTGTCGCCGAGCATGGTTTCCGGACGCGTGGTGGCGACGGTAATGGTCTCTCCCGTCTCCTGCCCCGCCTCGTCCACCACCGGATAGGCGAAGTGCCACAGGCTGCCATTGATCTCGATCTGCTCGACTTCGATGTCGGAGATCGCGGTCAGCAGCTTGGGATCCCAACTGACCAGGCGCTTGTCCTTATAGATCAGACCAGCTTCGTTCATGCGCACGAAGATCTCGATCACCGCCTTGGACAGGCCTTCATCCATGGTAAAGCGTTCGCGCGACCAGTCGCAGGACGCGCCCAGGCGCTTGAGCTGCTTGACGATGGTACCGCCCGATTCTTCCTTCCAGGCCCAGACATGCTCGAGGAATTTCTCACGCCCGATCTCGCGGCGATGGATCTGGCGCTCCTGGAGCTGGCGCTCCACCACCATCTGGGTGGCGATGCCGGCGTGGTCGGTGCCGGGCTGCCAGAGCACGTCCTTGCCGCGCATGCGCTCGAAGCGGCAGAGGATGTCCTGCAGCGTATTGTTGAGCGCATGGCCCATATGCAGCGAGCCGGTGACGTTCGGCGGCGGAATCACGATCGAATAGGGAGCAGCGCCGGCCCGATCGGGGCGACCTGCGCGAAAAGCCTGTGCCTCTTCCCAGGCCGCGGACACGCGCGGCTCGACGCTGGCGGGGTCAAAGGTGGTTTCGATCATGATCTTCTTTCAAGGCAGGTCAGGTGGCGTGGGCGGCGGTTACAGGCACCGGCGGCTCCGTGATTCGGCCGGCCGACATGCCCATGAGCGAGCAGTCCACGCAATTCACGGCCGGTAGTGGCAGAAACGCCCCCTCAAAGTCAACGAAACAAGCGCTGAGACCGCTGCACCCGGCGGCTTTCCGGCATTTCCGGGCGCGATGCGCCCTGCGATCTTCCCACCTCTTCCTGCCCCAATGCCGACCTTTACCGCCCGGCACAGAGTCGGCTTGTGACAAGAAAATGGAAAGCCTCTCCCTCTACATCATGAAGTCGTCACGATTCTTCGGTTGAAGGCCGTCGGTCCGGGTGTGGGATGGTCGGGGAACGATGTCGCGAGTACACCCGCCAGTTGTTGCCGGCGATCGTATCACCTATGGTGCCCCGATGATGACCCGACGCTTCCTCCCGAGGGACGTGGTGCCGTTCCTTGCCCAGCCACACCTATTGCGCCTGCCAAAAGCGCGTTAAGAAGACCATGAACAGACGCGACTTCTTGAAATTTGCCTCGATTGCCGCCGGTGTGTTGACCGCCCCCCAGGGGGCCCGGGCAGCGATCGACGCCCCCGGCCTGAAGGAAGGCGAGGTCTTCTCCCGCGACAAGCTCCTGGACTATGCCAGGAACCTGGCCAAGGCCCCCTATCAGGCACCGGACGCCACGCTGCCCTCTTCCCTGCAGAATCTGGACTACGAGCAATATGTCTCGATCCGATTCCGGCCCGACCGGGGCATTTGGAGCCAGGATCACCGCGGCTTCGTGATCGAGCCCCTGCATCGCGGCTTCATCTATGCGACCCCGGTCGACCTGTTCACCGTCGAGGACGGCCGTGTCCTCATCGTGCCCTATGAGCCGGCGATGTTCGACTTCGGCAAGATCGCTGCGCCGCCGCCCGATTCCAAGCTGGGCTTTTCCGGTTTTCGCCTGAAGGCGCCGATCGACATGCCCAATCGGCTCGACGATTTCGCCATCTTCCAGGGTGCCAGCTATTTCCGCGCCATCGCCAAGAATCAGGTCTATGGCGCGGCGGCGCGCGGTCTGGCGATCAATACCGGCGAATCCAGCGGCGAGGAGTTTCCCGCCTTCCGCGCTTTCTGGATCGAGCGTCCGCCCCAGAATGCCGAGAATCTGGTGGTGCACGCCTTGCTCGATTCGGAAGCGGCGACGGGCGCGTTCCACCTGACGCTGCACCCGGGCGAGATCACGACCATCGACGTCGAAACCACGATTTTCCCGCGCGCCAAGATCGAACATGTCGGCATCGCGCCGCTGAATTCGATGTATCTGTTCGGCTCCAACGACCGCAAGGGCGTCGACGACGTACGCGTGGCCGTCCACGGTTCTTCCGGCCTGCAGATGCTGTCTGGCGGCGGCGAATGGATCTGGCGCCCGCTGCAGAATCCGGAGACGCTGCAGATTTCGGCCTTTGTCGACAAGACCCCGCGCGGCTTCGGCCTGCTTCAGCGCAATCGCGATCCGGCCGATTATGAAGACAGCCGGCATCGCTACGAAATGCAGCCCAGCGTGTGGATCACGCCCAAGGGCGACTGGGGCGAAGGCTCGATCCAGCTCGTGGAGATCCCGACCGACCAGGAAATCCACGACAACATCATCACCTATTGGCGGCCCAAGGATGCCCTCGAGGCGGGCAAGGACTATTCATTCGCCTATCGCACCAATTGGTGCTGGACGCCGGCTGAGCGCCCGCCAATGGTATTGGTGCGCGAAACGCGCATCGGAGCCCTGGGCTCCAAGCGTCGCCTGTTCGTGATCGACTTCCAGGGCGACTTGTTCGCCAGTGCCGACAATCTCAACGGCGTCACGCCGGAGATCACCGTCAATCCCGGCAAGCTGAGCGACGTCAGTTTGACTCTGGAAACGGAGCGGCGCATCGGTCGCCTGAGTTTCGGCCTTGACCCGAGCAGCGAAACCTATTCGGAAATGCGTGCCGTGCTGGTCAAGGACGGCAAGCCTGTAAGTGAGACATGGCTGTATCGATGGACACCGTAGAGGAACACACCGGCGGCACAAACCCTACCTCGTCGCAGGAATGGGTCTATCAGCGCCCCGCCATGCCGGATGAGAATCGGCTGGAAATGCCGGTGCAGTCGCTGACCAAGTGGTCGCGCTCGGAACGCCGCTCCTGGATCCATCCGGCCCTGCATCACGGCTCCTGGCTCATCCGGCTGTTCGTTTTCGGCGGCATGCTTGTGCTCACCGCTTTCGGCGCCTGGGAAATGTACAAGGTCGTCGAAGTCGGCGGCGTCACCTTCCTCGAATGGGCCCTGGTCTGCCTGTTCGTGCTGAACTTCTCCTGGATCGCCCTCGCCTTCACGGCGGGCGTCGCCGGCTTCGTTTATCTGCTCTTCCACCGGCGCAGCACCCAGCCGCTGCCGCAGCAATTGAGCACCCGCACCGCCGTGCTCATGCCGATCTACAACGAGGCGCCGAGCCGGGTTTTCGGCGCGATGCAGGCCATCATCGAATCGGTGGAGCAGACAGGGCTCGGCCGCGCCTTCGACTATTTCTTCGTCTCCGACACCACCGACCCGAATGTGTGGATCGCCGAGGAACGTGCCTTCCTGGCGATGCGCAAACGCCTGGGACCCGACATCCAGCTCTGGTACCACCATCGCCAGCGCAACACGAACCGCAAGGCGGGCAACATCGCCAACTGGGTCACGCGCTGGGGCGGCTCCTACGACCATATGCTGGTGCTCGACGCCGACAGCCTGATGACGGGCTCCTCCGTCGTACAACTTGCTGCCGCCATGGAGCGCGACCCCGATGCCGGCATCATCCAGACGTTGCCGCTGATCATCAACCGCAACACCCTGTTCGCGCGCATCCAGCAATTCGCCGCACGCGTCTATGGTCCGGTGATCGCCGAAGGCCTGTCGCTGTGGATGGGCCATGACGGCAATTACTGGGGCCATAACGCCATCATCCGCACCAAGGCCTTCGCGGCGCATTGCGGCATGCCGGATCTGTCCGGCCGGCCGCCCTTCGGCGGCCACATCCTCAGCCACGATTTCGTCGAGGCGGCGCTGATCCGCCGTGCCGGCTACGCCGTCTACATGCTCAACGACATCACGGGCTCCTATGAGGAGAGCCCGCCCTCGCTGATCGACCTGTCGGCACGTGACCGGCGCTGGTGCCAGGGTAATCTGCAGCATGCCCGCGTGATCGGTTCCAAGGGTTTTCATCCCTGCACGCGCCAGCACTTTGCCAACGGCATCTTCTCCTATCTGGCCAGCCCGCTCTGGCTGCTCCAGCTCCTGGTCGGTCTGACCATCGCGCTGCAGGCCCATTTCATCCGGCGCGAATATTTCACCGATGAATTCTCGCTGTTCCCGACCTGGCCAGTGTTCAACGCCGAACTCGCCTTGGCACTGTTCGGCGGCACCATGGGCATCCTGCTGGCGCCGAAGCTCTTTGGCCTGATCATCATGCTGCTCGACGGCCCCAATCGCCGGGCGAGCGGCGGCGGCATCCGGCTGACCTTGTCGGTGCTGCTGGAGATCATTCTCTCGGCCCTGCTCGCCCCGGTGATGATGCTGATCCAGTCGGGCGCCGTGTTCGAAATCCTGGTCGGGCGTGACTCGGGCTGGAAGCCGCAGCGGCGCGACGACGGTTCGATCCCCTTCCGCGACATCGTCAAGCGCCATCGCTCGCACACTGTCCTCGGCCTCTTCGCCGGCGTGGCCGCCTATGTGATCTCGCCCTATCTGTTTACCTGGATGTCGCCGACCATCCTCGGCCTCCTCCTTGCCATTCCGCTCTCCTGGGCATCCGGCCAGCTCGCGCTCGGCCTGTGGTTGCGCCGCCACGGCATTCTGGCGACGCCCGAGGAGACCCACCCGCCGGAAGTGGCGACGCGGGCCAACGCCCTCAGCACGGAGCTCGCCGCCGTCGGAGAGGACGACAGCGACGCCATCGAGGTCGTCTACAAGGATGCCGGCTTCCGAGCCCTGCACGAGACCATGCTGCCGACCTCGGCTTCCCGGGAGCGCGGGCGTTTCGAGCAGGATCGCGTCATGGCGCAAGCCAAGATCGCGGAGGCCGCCTCGATCGAGGAGGCTGCAAAATGGCTGAATTCGAAGGAGCGCTTCGTGGCGCTGCATGATCGCAGCCTGATCGCCAGCCTGTCGCGCCTGCACGAGCCGGCCAAGGCCGAACCAGCCTAAGCCGTTCACTCAAGGCCCATCATCGGCCTGCCTTCGCAACGGAGGCAGCGCTATGGGCCGACGGCTTCACCACTCAGGCCGGGTTCGGGCTGCAGGCCGTCCTGGAGGCGCGACTTCAGCCGATTTTCCTGGCGCTTCTTGGCATAGGGCGTGCTGCGATCGGCGGTTTCCTGGACCAGCGGGTCCAAGCGTTCATCGACGGCGGCGATGGCCTCGTCGGCATAGGGGAACTCATCCTGGCGCCCCCATGCCCGCCAGGCCTTGGCCACGCTCAGGCGCAGCCGGCCATAGGTATAGGCATAGGCGCCCATCGTGCGCGCAAAGCGCCAAGCATAACGGGCATAGAAGCGCAGCGGGTTTTCGATCGGCAGCCCGTAGCGCCGCTCCCGGCGGTCGATGACGCGCCCGAGGCCGAACTCCGCGAAGGCGACGCCTTCCCGCCGTGGCCCTTCGCGATAGGCAATCAGATTGTAGAGCGTGGTCAGCCGCATGCCATTCTTGAGCTGCACCCGGCGCTTGAACACCCGCTCCATATGCTCGAAATCGTAATAGCGGCGGCTGGCTTCGTGGAAGACGGCATCAAGCTCGGCGTCGCTCATCTTGGGATGATGGGTGACGCGATGATTCAGATCATATTTGTTGAAGTCCGGGTCCATCCATACCCCGGCTTCCTTCATGCGCTTGTGATCCTCGCTGCCGGGCAGAGGCGTCAGAATGTTGAAGTAGAGCACGTCGATGGCGAGTTCCCGCTTGATGAGATCGACGTCGCGCAGGATCGATTCCCGTGTGTCGGCAGGAAAGCCGATGATGTAGCCGCAGCTGATCACCACAGGATGGCGCTTCCACGCCAGCACCATCTCGCGATATTCCTCGATGCGGTTCTGGCGTTTCTTGGCCGCCTCCAGATTGTCGGGATTGATGTTCTCGAGCCCGATGAAGATCAGCCGCACGCCGGCCCGCACCACCTTGTCGATGAAGCCGGGAATACGATGGGCCATGGTGTCGACCTGGATCAGCAGCCGGGCTTCCAGCCCTTCGCGCTCACGCAGCTCGATCAGCCGGTCGCAATAGGCCTCCCAATTGCGGTTGCGAGCAAAATTGTCGTCGGTCACGAAGAACTTGCTCACGCCCTCCGCGGCGTTCAGCCGGAGGATGGCCTCCAACTCGTCCGCCGTGCGGAAGCGGCTCTTGCGCCCCTGGACGTTGATGATGGTGCAGAAGGAGCATTCGAACGGGCAGCCCCGGCCGAGGTCGAAGCTCGACCAATGGGTAAAGGAGCGCCGCACGATCGGTCCTGGCAGCAGCGGCACCGGCACATTCTGCAGGCCGGGCTGGTCCTTCAAATGATTATAGAGTGGCTTCAGGGTGCCGGCCAAGGCATCGCACAGCACGACGTCGAGGCGGTCGGGCTCGGCCTCGCCGGCGAACTGGCTGACACCGAGCTCCCGAGCCAGAGCGAGTTCCTCGGCATCCTCGCCGAGCATGGCGACGCAGCCCGAGACATGGAAACCGCCAATGCAGACCGGCACGCCGGCGGCACGCAGCGGACGCGCAATATCCATCGCCCGCGGATATTGGTTGGTCTGCACACCGACCAGCATGACGATGGCCCGCGCACCCTCGCCCTGATGGCTTGCCAGAATGGCAGGAATGTCCACCCGGGTATTGGTCTCGTCGATGGCGTGCACCCGCGCTTCGACGTCGGGACCGAAGACTTGCCGGGAGATGGCGTCTTCCACCAGGGCCCACACGCAGGCAAGCGAGTTCGACGGAATGGCCGACCTTATCCAGCGGATAGGATAGCCGTCATCGTCATATCGCGTAGCCTTGATCAGCCAGATATCGACATGGCGCGTCTGCCCCCCCGGCTGGACGCCTGGTCTACCTGGCCCTGCAACTGCCTGCCCCTGCATGCCTTGGCCCCAAGGATATTTATACTTTTTGTAGAGACTTCTATTTCGGGAGCAAGATGATTTTTGCTTAATGCCGAGCTAAGCGTCGCATTGCCGGACGCTTTACAGATATGCTGCTTCCCCGAGATCGCCAACACCCGGCACCAAGCACGGATGAATAAGTAGTAAGTCGGCAAATCTCAGCATTCCTGCGAGAATGATTTCCCCCTGACACAGGCAGCTCCCATATCGCGATGTCGGCTCAGGTTGGCGCCATCGCCCGTCGGAGCAGAACAGCCGCATTTCACCGGAACGGCTTATAAACATATAATTTCTATAAATTTTATAGAAAAATATTGACATCCATGAGTTGAGCACAAACCATCGGCCTCAGCCCATTGCCATTGGAGCCTCCATGGCCGCGATGAACCATCACGACGAGTTTGGCGCCGCAAGCCGAGCGCGTGAGCGCTGTCGCTAGAAGGACGAGCGTTCCGGCCTGCATTCTTGACCATTCCAACCGTTTGAGCCCACCATGTCCACTTCCGATATTCCACCCATTGCACTCAGCAGACGACATCGTTTGATACGAATTGCTTTCATTGTCGTCCCACCCCTGGTTGCCGCGACTATCGCGGCAGGGCTTTGGTACGCCCCCATCGACTGGAACGCCGCGCCTGCCGAAATCGGTTCTGGATTGATTTCACGCGGCTTCTGGACGGCCGTTGCCGTCGGGCTGCTGGCCCAGATCGTCGATGGCGCTCTCGGCATGGCCTATGGCGTGACCTCCACGACCTTCCTGCTCTCCACGGGCGTGCCGCCGGCCGCGGCTTCGGCCTCGGTTCACATCGCCGAGATCTTCACCACCGGCTTTTCCGGCCTCTCGCATTGGAAACTGGGCAATGTGAACGGCAAGCTGTTTGCGCGCCTGCTCATTCCCGGCGTCATCGGCGCGGTGATCGGAGCCTATCTCGTCACCGCCATCGATGGCGATCTGCTGAAACCGTGGATATCGGCCTATCTGCTGCTGTTGGGCCTCTACATCGTCAGCAAGGCCTTCCGGGCCATCCATGTCCGCACCGAACCGCCGACTTTCGTCGCCCCGCTTGCCGTCACAGGCGGTTTCGTCGATGCCGTCGGCGGTGGTGGCTGGGGACCGGTGGTCACCACCTCGCTGCTGGGCACCGGTCACGACCCGCGCACGACGATCGGTTCCGTCAACGCCGCCGAGTTCTTCCTCGCCATCGCCAGCGGCTTCTCCTTCGCACTGCTTGGCGGCTTCACGCACTGGACGACGATCGCCGGCCTGATCTTCGGCGGATTGTTTGCCGCGCCCTTCGCAGCCCTGCTGGTCAAGAAACTGCCGACGCGCGTTTTGCTCATCATCGTCGGCGTGTTGATCACCTCGCTCAGCGCCTGGAATCTCTGGAAGACCCTGGCATAGGCTGAGGGCTGCCGTCGTCACCCGGCCGCCGAATTCATCGGCAGCCGCGTGACGTGAACCGGCGATCCATGCCCGTCTACGCCCCCACGCCAAGCGATTTGAGCTTGCGATGCAAGGCCGAACGCTCCATGCCGACGAACTCGGCAGTGCGGGAAATGTTGCCGCCGAAACGATTGATCTGTGCGATCAGATATTCGCGCTCGAACAATTCGCGGGCATCGCGCAATTGCAGGCCCATCAACTGCTCGCCCCCCTGCCCGTTCGGGCGCGTCGGCATCAGCGCACCGATCTCCGGCGGCAGCATTTCGGCGGTGATGGTCGCATCGGCATCGCCCCCCACCAGGATCATCAGCCGCTCGATATTGTTGCGCAGCTGGCGGACATTGCCGGGCCATTCATGCGACTGCAGCACCGCCATGGCATCGGGGCCGACCACGCGGCGCGGCAAACCAGTCGCCTGCGCGATCTGGCCCTGGAAATAGTCGACGAGTTCCGGGATATCCTCGCGGCGCTCGGACAGGCCGGGCACGCGGATCGGCACCACGGAGAGGCGGTGCAGCAGATCCTCGCGGAAGCGGCCGTCGGCCACTTCCTCGGTCAGGTCACGCGAGGTCGAGGTGATGATGCGCACGTCGACATGTACCTTGGTGGCACCACCGACGCGGGAGAAATTCTGGTCGATCAGCACCCGCAGGATCTTGCCCTGCGTTTCGCGCGGCAAATCCGCGACCTCGTCGAAAAACAGCGTGCCGCCATGGGCCTCCTCGAAAGCACCGACCTTGCGGGCGCGGCCATCGCCGCCTTCGACGCCGAACAATTCGGTTTCCATGGTTTCCGGCAGGATCGAGGCCGAATTGAGCACCACGAAAGGTCCTTCGGCCCGCTGCGAGGCCTGGTGGATGGTGCGCGCAGCCAATTCCTTGCCCGATCCGGGCGGCCCCGCAATCAGGATGCGGCTGTTGGTCGGCGCCGTCTTCTCGATCACCTGCCGGAGCTGGTTCATGGCCGAGGAACGCCCGATCATCTTGGAGGCGCTGCCCGAGATCTGACGCAACTGGTTGACCTCGCGGCGCAGGCGCGACGTTTCCAAAGCGCGCTCTGCGACCAGTACCAGCCTGTCCGCCTTGAACGGCTTTTCGATGAAGTCATAGGCGCCGATCTTGATCGCCGCCACGGCGGTTTCGATATTGCCATGGCCCGAGATCATCACCACCGGAACGTCGGGGTGCTCGGCCTTCAGGACCTCCAGAAGCTGGAGGCCATCGAGGCGTGAGCCCTGCATCCAGATGTCCAGGAAGATCAGATGCGGCCGGCGCTGGGCAACGGTAGCCAGGGCATCGTCGGCGTCCTTGGCGGTACGGGTGCCATGGCCTTCATCCTCGAGGATGCCGGCAACGAGCTCGCGGATATCGGCCTCATCGTCAACGATCAGAATGTCGGTCGCCATCGTCTAGGTCCTGCTTGCTCGAGGTGAATCCAACGCTCCCGCCTTGCACCAGGCCGGGTGTGCCGCTCGCAAGGGCCTTGCAATTGCGCGCTGGAAGAATGGGCCTTGGCCCTGATGAAAATCGAATATCGCCGTCATTGCACGGCCTCATTGCTGGTCGTCGCCTCCGCCGGGAACCACAGGCGCATCATCGCGCCGTGACCGCCCTCCGCCACGGCGGGCGCATCGAGGAGCTCGATACCGCCGCCATGCTCCTCCATGATCTTGCCGACGATGGCCAGGCCCAGGCCCGTGCCCTTCTCACGCGTGGTGACATAGGGTTCGAGCAGCTTCTGGCGGTTTTCCTTGGGCAGACCAATGCCGTTGTCGACAACCTCGACGGCGATGTCGCCTCCCCTGCGCAACGCGCGCACCTCGACGGCCCCCGGCCCCTGCCGATCCTCGGGACGGCCGGCGATCGCCTCGGTGGCGTTCTTCACGATGTTGGTGACGGCTTGCGAGAGCAGGCGCCGGTCGAACCGGGCTATGATGGGTTCGGGTGGCGGCTGATAGGTGAAGGTAATGTCGGGGTAGCCGATGCGCATCATGAACACGACCTGCTTCACCATCTCGCCGAAATCCTCGCTCTCGATCGAGGGTTTGGGCATGCGGGCGAAGGAGGAGAACTCGTCGACCATGCGCTTGATGTCGTCGACCTGGCGCACGATGGTGTCGGTGCACTGGTCGAAGACCTCGCGGTCCTCGACGATGACCTTGCCATATTTGCGCCGGATGCGTTCGGCCGAAAGCTGGATCGGCGTCAGCGGATTCTTGATCTCATGGGCGATGCGCCGGGCCACGTCCGCCCAGGCGGAACTGCGCTGCGCCACCACGAGTTCGGTGATGTCGTCCAGCGTCACCACATAGCCGTGCTCGCGCATGGTCGACTGCTCGGAGGTGACGCGTACGGTAAGATTGCGCTCGCGCCCGTCGCGATTGATGGTGATCTGGCCCTGCACCAACCGCGAACGCGTGCCGAGCGCATCGGCGAGATAGGTCGACAATTCGGGCATCACCTCGGCCAGGGGGCGTCCCACGGGGGATTGCCGTGACTTGATCCAGGTGCTGGCGAGCGGGTTGACCACGGTGATCTTGCCCTCGTCGTCGATGCCGATCACGCCGGTCGAAACGCCGGAAAGCACCGCCTCGATGAAGCGCCGGCGGCTGTCGAGCAGGTCATTGGCTCCAAGCAGATCGTTGCGCTGGGTGCGCAGCGTGTCCGTCATGTTGTTGAAGGTGTCGCCGAGCTTACCAAGGTCGCCCGAGCGCCGCTCCACCGGTACATGCACGTTGAGATTGCCGCTGCCGACCTGGTCGGCCGCACTGATCAGGCGCCGGATCGGCTCGACCAGGCGATTGGCGAAGGACAAGCCGATCCAGATCGCCGCCAGCAGCATGTTGAGGGCGATGATGGCATAGAGCAGCGCGAAATTGACCTGGGTTGGGAAGCGCGATGCCTTCAGATTCTCGAAGCGCGCCGAATCTTCGCCGGTCTGGCGGATATATTCGGCGATCTTCGGGTCGAAGGGCCGGACGATGAAGAGATAGCGATCGGTATAGGCGGCCAGCTTGATGATCTGGCCCGTGACGTTCTGCGTACCGGGGTCGATGCGCACGGCCGGTTGCTGGTCCGCGGCGGCAAGGGCCGGAAAAAGCTTGGCCGGCAGGAAGAAGGGCAGGCTCCCGGGAACGTAGGACTGGTCGGTCACCTGGCCGTCCCGCGTCAGGATCATGGCGCTGGACAGGCCGTAATTCACGGCGAGCATGTCGAACAAGCGCTGATATTGCGACCTGTCGGCAGCATAGAGCGGTGAATATTTGTTGAGGTCGGCAGCCATCGACAGGCCGGCAAACCGCAATTGCAGGGCCTGCTCGTCCTGATAGGAATTGGCGACGGCAACCGACGTATTGACGATGTTGCTGACGCGCGTCGAAAACAGATTGTCGAGGCCGCGGTCGAGCGAGATGATCGCCACCGTGGCCAGCAGCAATACCGGCACGGCGGAGACGACGGAGAACAACCCGATCACCCGCATATGCAACGCGGCGCCGGCCTGCCCGCGACGCCTTGCGACGATCAGATTGCCGGCCTCGACCGCCAGCAGCACCAGCAATGCCACAATGAAGGAGGCGTTGACGATGAACAGCGCATCGATGGCGTTGCTGTAGGCGATATCGGTGTTGGGCGCCTGGGCGACGCTATCGATGCCCAGATAGAAGCGTAGATCGGAGACCGTGCTCTTGAGCAGCAGTGAAACCGGTTCGACGTCGACAAGCACGAAGAAGGTGCCGATGGCCGAGGCGACCGAAAGAATGACCAGACCGAAACCGAGCAGGCCGAGGCGCCGTGCCGGCATGCTGGCGACGTCTGGCACCGTCTGCTGGGCGTTGTCTGCAACTGCCATTCGAACGCCGTCCTCGCCCCGTTGTCGACCCGGTCAGCCCGGACGATTCCCGGCTGAGTGATTCATGCAACACTGTTGCCGAATTGTAACAGAATCAAGGCGAAATTGACGAAGCCGGCCAATCAACGCGTCAGGCGAATGCCTCCTGCTCGCCGATCATGGCCGCGGCCGCCGCCCTCGCGGCGTTGCAGAGCCAGTCTTTCCTGCGCTTGCGCAAATCCTGCTGCAGCAGCGACAGCCGATCCGGATCATTGGCATGGCAGTTGGCGATTTCCTGCCCCATCAGTGCGAGCATCCGAGGCGACAGGAACGCGTCGATCGCCGTTTTCACTTCCAGCTTGCGGCTGTTGGGAGACAAGCGCCGCACGAGGATGGCATCCTTCACCCCGTAATGTGGGTCCGCTGCCCGGCAGCGCCCGGTCGCGATCGTCTCGGCCAGGATCGCTTTGGCCCCGGGATCGAAGCGCAGGGACCAGGCCGAGATGGTCAACCTCTTGGCCTCGCGCAGCACCGGCCCGCCCCGCCATTCGCCGCAGGCCATGAAGCGCGCCCGGCCGAGACTGCCGGTGCCCGCCCGTCTGGGGAAAAAATGATATGCGCCCTGCGGATCGGGCATCGCGGCCCGCAGCCTCTCCTCGTAGACGGGCTTGATGGATTTTCCCGTCTTGATGTCGAACTTGCTCCAGAACGCCTTGCGCTCCGATTCCGGCAACAGCACTGCCTTGCGCAGCCACTTATGATCACGCTCGAGCACCACCGGAGCGGGAGTGGCCAGCCCGGCGGCATAGCCGGCCGCAACCGCCCGGCAGATCTCCGCTGCCGGTGGGTCGCCACTGGCCCGCGCCAGCAACGCACTGGTGGCAAGCCGCACGAGGTCGAGCACATAGGGCATGAAAGCGGCATCGTCGAAATCGTTGGCGCCCCAGATCAGGCGCCCTTCGCTATCGCGCCAGGTGCCGAAATTCTCCAGATGGGTGTCGCCGATTGCCAGAACTTCCGGCGCGTCGGCGAGCTCCGGGCAGATCTCCAGGATCGTCTCGGCCCAACGCCAATAGGTCGCACGCAGAAAGGCGAAGGCGCTGCCACGCATCTTGCGGTGTTTTTCTTCCAGGTCCGCCTCGACGAAATCGGCTCCGATCTCATCCCTCAGCCAGTTTTCATAGGCTCGCACCGAGGCCCTGATTGCGTTCATGCCTGCATCCCATATCCGGGTAGCCGAATGTAGGGAGCAGCGGAGCCGAACGATAGCGGATTTGTCGCGTTCCCGATGTCACGCAACGGTCGAACGCCCATGCTCTATTTTATCCGCACGGGTTCCACGATCGACGCATGAAGCGGGAGAAGCAAGCATGCGAGCGGAAACAACGAATGGTGATTTTGCGCTTCGGGCCATCGCAGGCAGCCATGTGGTACTGCTGGCGCTCGACGCCACTGCCGAGCCCCGCCGGGGGCTGCTCGGCTTTGCCATCAAGCGCACCGATGTCACCGAAGATCAGTCCTATTGGCTGAGCGGCACCAAGCTGTTCCGAGATGTGGTTCCCGAACCGCGTCCGGGGCAGAAATACTCCACGCTCGAACATCCGATCCAGAGCTTCTTGTGGAGCGACTACACAGCCAAGCCCGGTCGTCCCTATGGCTTCCTGATCCGGCCCGTCTACGGCACGCCCAAGAACCTACGCTATGGCAACGATGTCGAGATCAAGGTCACGACCGAGAGCGAGGATAGCGGCAAGCATGCCGTCTACTTCAATCGTGGTGCCATCGCGAGCCAGGCCTTCGCCGAGAAATTCGGTAACCGGGGTCCGGCCGATCCCGATGACAGCCATGATCGTACCACTCAATGGCTCTCGCGCGGTCTGCTCGAGGCCGTTCTCGATTTCATCGCCGATGCCCGTCCGGGAGAAAGCCTGCGCATCGCAGCCTATGAATTCAGCTATCCGCCAGTGCTGAAAGCCCTGGCTGCCGCGCATGAGCGCAAGGTCGATGTCGCCATCGTCTATGAGGCCGGCCAGGAAACCGTGAAGGGCGAACGCCGGGATACTGAGGCCACCAAGGCCAACGCCGCAGCCATCAAGGCTGCCGGCTTGCCCAAGACGATCCTGCTGCCGCGCACCCGCCGTAACGACATTCCGCACAACAAGTTCATCCTGCGCCTGTCGGACGATCCGGCCCGCGTCGCCCTATGGACCGGTTCGACCAACTTCACAGCCTCCGGTTTTCTAGGGCAGAGCAATGTCGGCCATCTCGTGCGGGATGAGGCGCTTGCCGCCCATTATCTCTCCTATTGGGAAAAGCTTGCTGACGACACCGAATGGAAACCGCTGCGTCAATGGGTTGGGGCCGAAAACGCCGCGCCCCAAGGCGAGGTTCCGCCGGGCACGATCACCCCGCTGTTCAGCCCGCGCCCGGATGACAGCCTGCTCGCCTGGTATGCCGACCGCATACGTGCAGCGCGGCAAACCGTGATGTTCACGGCGGCCTTCGGCGTCAATGCCACCCTGGCCAAGGCCTTTACCGAGGACGTCGACTTCCTGCGCTACATCCTGCTCGAGAAGCCGCTCGACACCAAGGCGGAGAAATTGTTGGGCAGCGACCCGGACCTGCAGATCGCCAATGGTGCCGCCCTCGGCAAGATGATGCTACGCGCCAAGGTTCCCGGCTGGAAACTCGACAGGTGGTTCCTGGAGGAAGGCCATTACCGCTATGAAGGTAATGTCTTCTACATCCACACTAAGATCCTGCTGGTCGACCCGCTGTCGGACGATCCTCTGGTCATCAGCGGTTCGGCGAACTTTTCCAGGAACTCCCTCGTCAACAATGACGAGAACATGCTGCTCATCCGCGGGGAGACGCGCGTCGCCGACATCTACATGACGGAGTTCGACCGCATCTTCCGGCACTTCTACTTCCGCAATGTCGCCAACCAGCTCGCACTCAAGGGGAGCGAGGGAACACAGGCCATCTTCCTCGACCCGACCGACGGATGGGTCGTCGAGAATTTCGATCCCGATCGCATGAAGTCCAAGCGACGCAAGCTTTTCTTCCCGCAATCGCCGAATTGATCCCCGCACCGCGCCTCAGCGGATGGCGCGGATGACCTGGATATCGAGGTCGCGGATCTTCTTGCGCAATGTGTTTCTGTTGACGCCGAGAAGTTCGGCCGCCTTGATCTGGTTGCCGCGCGTCGCCGCGAGCGCCGCGCCGATCAGCGGCTCCTCGATGTCGCGCAGAACCCGGTGATAGAGCCCGGGAGGCGGCAGGTCGTCGCCGAACTTGCTGAAATAACGCGTCATATGGCGCTCGACCGAGGCCGACAGGGTTTCGTCAACCGAGCTCTCCGCCTCCAGCGGCATGGTCTCGGAGGTCGCCAATTCCTGCTCGATGATCGCGGCCGTCAGTGTCTCCTGCGGGTAGAGAGCACAAAGCCGGCGCACCAGATTTTCGAGCTCGCGCACATTGCCCGGCCAGCGATGGCGCTTGAGGCGCTCGACGGCTGAAGAATCCAGATGCTTGGCCGGCAAGCCCTCCCGCTCGACCATCTTGAAGAAATGGCGGGCGAGATCCGGCACGTCCTCCGCCCGCTCTCGCAGCGGCGGCAGGCGCAGCGGCACGACATTGAGACGGAAGAACAGATCTTCGCGGAACAGGCCCTGCTGGATCAGGATGCGCAGATCCTTGTTGGTGGCGGCGACGATGCGCACATCGGTCTTGATCGGCGTGCGCCCCCCCACCGTGGTGTATTCGCCCTGCTGCAGGACGCGCAGCAGGCGCGTCTGTGCCTCCATCGGCATGTCGCCGATCTCGTCGAGGAACAGCGTACCGCCCTCGGCCTGCTCAAAGCGCCCGACGGAACGGGCATTGGCGCCGGTGAACGCCCCCTTCTCATGGCCGAACAATTCGGATTCGATCAGGTCGCGCGGGATCGCCGCCATGTTGATGGCAACGAAGGCGCCGCTGCGGCGCTTGCCATAGTCATGCAGGGCCCGGGCTACCAGCTCCTTGCCTGTGCCGGACTCACCGGAGATCATCACGGTCAGGTCCGTCTGCATCAGGCGAGCGAGGACGCGATAGATCTCCTGCATCGCGGCCGAACGGCCGACCAGCGGCATGCTCTCGGCTTCCTCACCCGAGCGCGGCGCCGGCTTGCCGCGAGGCTCGCTGAGAGCACGGCCGACGATGGCGATCAGCTCCTTCAGGTCGAAAGGCTTGGGCAGGTAGTCATAGGCCCCCTTCTCGGAGGCCCGGATCGCCGTCATCAGCGTGTTCTGGGCGCTCATCACCACGACGGGCAGTTCCGGCCGCACCTTCTTGATGCGCGGCAGCATGTCGAAGGCGTTCTCGTCCGGCATCACCACGTCGGTGATGACCAGATCCCCCTCGCCCTGGCTGACCCAGCGCCACAGCGTGGTGGCGTTCCCGGTCGAGCGCACCTCATAGCCGGCGCGGGACAGGGCCTGGTTGAGCACCGTCCGGATGGCGGCGTCGTCATCGGCGACCAGAATACTGCCTGCCTGCATACTCGGTTTTCCTATGCGCTAAAGCGTTTTGCGATTTGAGCGTTTCAGTTCAAATCGCAAAGACGCGTCGAACCAAAGAGAAAGAACAACAAGCGTTCACGGCTGAAGGCGCTTTGCTTCGGAGTCGGAACGATACATGGGGAGAAGGATGCGAAAGACCGTGCGCTTGTTCTGGCTTTCGCATTCGACGATGCCCCCGTGATCGCCGACGATCTTGGCGACGAGGGCCAGTCCCAGCCCGGTACCGCTGGTCTTGGTGGTGACGAAGGGATCGAACAGATAGGGCAGGAGATCGGGCGCCACGCCCGGCCCGCTATCCTTGATGCACACTTCGATGGGCAGGCTGACCCGCGAGGACGATCCCGGCACCGAAAGGCGCACGCCCGGCTTGAAGCCGGTGGTCATGGTAATCTCGCCATCCGCCTCGCCATCGATGGCCTCGGCGGCGTTCTTGACGAGGTTGAGCACGACCTGGACGAGCTGGTCCTTGTTGGCATGAACCGGCGGCAGCGAGGGATCGTAGTCCTCGATGAACTTGATCTTGCGGGCAAAGCCGGACTGGGCCAGCTTCTTCACATGCTCGAGCACGACATGGATGTTGACCGGGCTGCGCGCCACCGGCCGCTCATCCGAGAACACCTCCATGCGGTCGACCAGTTTGACGATGCGGTCGGCCTCTTCGCAGATCAGCTGCGTCAGCTCGCGGTCGGCGTCCTCGACCGACTGCTCCAGAAGCTGGGCCGCACCGCGGATGCCGGAGAGCGGGTTCTTGATCTCATGAGCCAGCATGGCCGCCAGCGCCGTCACCGAACGGGCAGCGCCCCGATGGGTGAGCTGGCGGTCCATCTTGTCGGCGATGGTGCGTTCCTGCAGCATGATCACCACGCCGCCGGACTGGTCCTGCATCGGCGCGACCTGGATGTCGACATGCCGCTCCCCTCCGAGCCGGGGCGAGCCGAGATCGACGCGATATTCGTTCACGGGCGCGTTGCGCTCGCGGACCTGGTCGATCAGGGCCAGCAGCGGCGAGCCGAAAGGCAGGAGATCCTTGATCAGATTGCGCCGCATCATCGGCGCGCTGACATCGAAGAAGGCCTCGGCAGCCATATTGGCGTCGAGCACCCTGCCCTGTGCATCCACCGAAAGAATGGCGTGCGGCAAGGCATTCAGGACAGCTTCATGGTTGGGCATATGGCGCGGCAAGGCTGTCATGCGGCCACCCGGTCGAGGCTGGCGAAATAGGCGGTGAAGGCGGCCGCCACCTGCCCAGGCCTGTCGCCCGTCAGCACCGACTGGCGCAGCCCGGCATCACCGCCACCGAAATAATCCTGAGCGGCCTCCATGGCAGAGGCCAGATGCTTGCGGGCATGGCGGATCCCATGCGCGGGCCCGTAGAGATCGAGCAGGCCGTGATAGTGCTCCAGCGTGAGGTCGCGCTGCACCGGCGCCTCGGGCACGGGCAGAGCCTCGCCGGCTGCAAGCTCGCGGGCTATATGCCCCGGCAGCCATGGCCGTCCCTGCGCAGCCCGCCCAACCATCACGGCATCGCAGCCCGATTGCTGCAGCATGGCCAGGGCATCGCTGAGGCCCCGGCAATCGCCGTTGGCGACAACGGGAATGCCAACGGCCTGCTTGACGGCCCGGATGGCCCGCCAATCAGCCGTGCCCTTGTAGAATTGCATGCGGGTGCGCCCATGCACGGTGATCATGCCGGCACCCGCCTGCTCGGCCCGGCGGGCGAGTTCCGGTGCATTGAGGCTGGCCTGGTCCCAGCCCAGACGCATCTTCACCGTCACCGGGACCTTCACAGCCGATACCGTCGCTTCGATCAAGATGAGCGCATGATCGAGATCGCGCATCAGGGCCGAACCGGACCAACCGCCAGTAACGCGCTTGGCTGGGCACCCCATATTGATGTCGATGACATCGGCGCCGGCATCGACTGCCACGCGCGCCGCTTCGCCCATCCAGCGCGCCTCGCAGCCGGCAAGCTGCACGACATGCGGCCCACCGCCGGGCGCCTCGGCCCGCAAACGCGCCTCTTCGTCACCGGTGGCGAGACGATCGCTCGCCACCATCTCGGAAATCACCAGACCTGCGCCCTGGCGCTGTGCAATACCGCGCAGCACGGCGTCGGTCACGCCGGACATCGGCGCCAGGACCACCGGATTTGCCAACTCGACCGTCCCGATCCGCAGCCGTCTTGGCGGCGCAGATTCGATCGTGGCCGTGATTTCCTTGCCTACCATGAATGCAGGGCTCCTCTATGCTCACAATCTAGCCAGTCGCAGAGACGGCAGCAAGCGGAATTCGCCTCCTAAACAAGCATGCCTGCAAAACGGGCAGCGCAGGGCAGATTCATCGCCCCGCCATCTCGATACTCCGATTTGCACATTACCCGCGTTTGGCAAATGATGCGGTTGCGCAAGGGCACCTCATGCCGCCCCTCACAGTCGCGCCCGGGAGTGAGATCGATGAAGATTAAGCTATCACAATTCGTTATAGCCACTATCTCAACCATTTTATTGGCAGGCGCCGCCCAGGCCGGCGATGCATCCGGGACCTGGCTGAGGGAGAATGGCGAATCGAAGGTGAAGATCGCTCCGTGTGGCGAAGCGCTGTGTGGCTCCGTCGTCTGGGTCAAGGATCCCAAGCATCAGGACAATGTCGGCAAACGCGTGTTCTACGACATGGCGCCGTCGGGCGACGACAAATGGAAAGGCAAGGCCTTCAATCCCGAGGACGGCAAGACCTATACCGGCACCATGACCCTTTCGGGCAACCGGCTCACCACGGCCGGCTGCGTTCTCGGCGGCCTGATCTGCCGGTCGGTCAGCTGGAACCGCCAATAGAGACATGGCGGGCGTGCCGTTCCGATGCACGGCGCGCCCTTCCGGCCGAAACGAGGCCGAGGACTGTTTGGCGAAAGGATTTGGAGCGATGACGGCGGAGAGCAAGCCGGCGGCGCGGCCGATTTCGTCGGATGACGTGCCCTGGACGGAATGGGCCGAGGTGCCGCGCTTCGGCGTGCGATACCGGCATCTCACCCGGGCGGCGATCGGCGATTCCTATCATGTCGGGGTCGCCATCGAGGAGTTGGAGCCAGGGAAACAGAGCTCGCCTGCGCATTTTCACATCTTCGAGGAAGAACATGTCTTCGTCCTCGATGGCGAGCTTACCGCACGGGTCGGCAGCGAAACGCACAGGCTGAAGGCCGGCGACTACATCTGCTTTCCTGCCGGGCAGAGGGCTGGCCATTGCCTGCTCAACCAGGGCAGCGCGCCGGCCCGCTACGTGATCATCGGCGAGCGCAACGAAAATGAGGTGGTGGTCTACACCGACTCCAACAAGGTACTGGTGCGGGCCCTTGGAAGGGATGCCCTCCTCGACCTCGAAGCGGCACGCAATTACTGGGATGGCGAGGCCACAGGCCTCGACGCCCCGGTCTTCCCCCGCCCCGACATCGTCGGCAGTCTTGCGGCCAAGCCTGTCAAGCCGCTTGCACCGGTCTCGCAGGACCACGTGCCCTGGGACGAGAATGGCGCCGGTCCGCAATTCGGCGGCTCGTCCAAGCACCTGACCTATGCCGCCGCGGGCAAGGCTTATCATGTCGGCGTGCTGATCGAATCCCCGGCTCCTGGCCTGCGCCTGTGCCCGACCCACTATCACATGCTCGAAGAGGAGCATGCGCTGGTCCTCGAAGGAGAGCTGACGCTCATCCTGGGCGAAGAGCGCCTCAGGATGAAACCAGGCGACTATGTCTGCTTTCCGGCTGGCCAGAAGATCGGCCACTCCTTCGTCAACAGCGGCACGGGCCCCTGCCGCTACCTGATGATAGGCGAGCGCAACCTGAACGAGGTCTGCGTCTATCCCGACTCGAACAAGATGGCCGTCGATGCGCTCCAGCGCGTTGACGGCGTCTTCGATATGTCGGCGACAAGAGATTATTGGGACGGCGAAAAGACTGCGTAGTCAGATCCTGGCCATCCCGGGATCGCAGGCTCACGGCATGCAATCCCGGGATGGCGTACCGCTTCTCAAAGGCCGAGCTTGGCCTTCAGGATATCGTTCACGGCCTGCGGATTGGCCTTGCCGCCGCTCTGCTTCATCACCTGGCCGACGAACCAGCCGAGCATGGTGGGCTTGGCCTTGACCTGCTCGACCTTGTCGGGATTGGCCGCGATCACCGCGTCGATGGCCGCCTCGATGGCCCCGGTATCGGTGACCTGCTTCATGCCGCGAGCCTCGACGACGGCACGCGGGTCGCCGCCTTCGGTCCAGACGATCTCGAACAGATCCTTGGCGAGCTTGCCCGAAATGACGTTCTCGCCGATGAGATCGACGATCGAGCCGAGCTGCGCGGCGGAAACGGGCGAAGCGGTGATGTCGAGCCCTTCCTTGTTGAGGCGGCCGAACAATTCGTTGATCACCCAGTTCGCCGCGATCTTGCCGTCGCGCCCCGTGGCGACCGCCTCGAAGAAATCGGCGGATTCACGCTCGGCCGTCAGCACGCCGGCATCGTAGGCCGACAGGCCGTACTGGCTGATGAAGCGTGCCTTCTTGGGATCGGGCAGTTCCGGCAGATGGCTGGCGAGATCATCGACATAGGCCTGGTCGAATTCGAGCGGCAGGAGGTCCGGATCGGGGAAATAGCGATAGTCATGCGCTTCTTCCTTCGACCGCATCGACCGCGTCTCGCCCTTGTTGGGATCGTAGAGGCGGGTCTCCTGGTCGATGGAACCGCCGTCCTCCAGGATGCCGATCTGGCGACGGGCCTCGACATCGACGGCCTGGCCGATGAAGCGGATCGAGTTGACGTTCTTGATCTCGCAACGCGTGCCGAAGGGCTCGCCCGGACGGCGCACGGAGACGTTGACGTCGGCGCGCAGATTGCCCTTGTCCATGTCGCCGTCGCAGGTGCCGAGATAGCGCAGGATCGTGCGCAGCTTGGTGACATAGGCGCGTGCCTCGTCGGCCGAGCGCAGGTCCGGCTTGGAGACGATTTCCATCAGAGCCACGCCCGACCGGTTGAGGTCGACCAGCGAGACGTCGCCGACATGCATGGACTTGCCGGCGTCCTGTTCCAGATGCAGGCGCTCGATGCCAACGCTCAGCGTCTCGCCGGTCTCCGGCACCTCGACGATGACCGTGCCCTCGCCGATGATCGGCTGCTTGTACTGCGAGATCTGGTAGCCCTGCGGCAGATCCGGATAGAAATAGTTCTTGCGGTCGAACACCGACTTCAGATTGACCTGCGCCTTGAGGCCGAGGCCGGTGCGGATGGCCTGGCGTACGCATTCCTCGTTGATCACGGGCAGCATGCCGGGCATGGCGGCATCGACCAGCGAGACATGGGAGTTGGGCTCCCCGCCAAACTTGGTGGAGGCTCCCGAAAAGAGCTTGGCCTCGGAGGTGACCTGGGCATGGATCTCCATGCCGACGACCACTTCCCAATCGCCCGTGGCGCCCTTGATCAGCTTCTTGGGATCAACCGTGGCGTTCATGTCTAGGCTCCGGTTCGAAGTAGAATTCAATGCTTGAACGGGCTGATGTCAGCCTCGTTTGTCCGTGGTCAGGTGCTGGTTCTCGTAGTCGATGATCCAGGCCACCATGTCGCGCCAGATGAGTTCGGCAAGTTCGGGCGGCAATCCTTCGATTTCAGCCCGCCTGCAGGCCGATGCCACCACCTCCTCGACGCGCTCGGGGATGTTGGCAGGCAGGCCGTCGCGGTTCTTCACCTTGACCACCCGTTGCACGACCTCGAGGCGGCTGGCCAGGAGGTGCACCAGCTTTTCGTCGATGGCATCGATCTCGCGGCGCAGATCCGCCAATGTCTCGGTCGTGCCCGACGTCTTGCTGGTGTCCTTGCTGGTGTCCTGGCCGCCGCTCATGCTCAGGCCCACCAACGCTCGGGCCGGCCGAGCGAGCCGGCCGCCTGCTCGACGGCATGGCCGAGGGTGAACAATGTCTCCTCGTCGAAGGGGCGCCCGATGAGCTGAAGGCCGAGCGGCAGGCCGCCCGAGGACAGCCCGGCCGGAACGGACAGGCCCGGCAGGCCGGCCAGGTTCACCGTCACCGTGAAGACGTCGTAGAGATACATCTCCACCGGATCGGCACCGCCCTTTTCGCCGATGCCGAAGGCAGGCGACGGGGTAGCCGGCGTGAGGATGGCGTCGACGCCGCTGGCATAGGCCTGCTCGAAATCGCGCTTGATCAGCGTGCGGATCTTCTGGGCCCGGACGTAGTACGCATCGTAGTAGCCGGCCGAAAGCACATAGGTGCCGATCAGGATGCGGCGCTTCACCTCGGCGCCGAAACCGGCAGCGCGGGTGTTCTCGTAGAGCTCGGTGATCTCGCGGCCGGCAACCCGCTCGCCATAGCGCACGCCGTCATAGCGGGCCAGATTCGAGGAGCACTCGGCCGGCGCCACGATGTAATAGGCCGGCAAGGCATATTTGGTGTGCGGCAGGCTGATCTCGCGAATTTCGGCGCCGGCATCGCGCAGCCAGTCAATGCCCTTCTGCCAGAGCGCGTCGATCTCCGCCGACATGCCTTCCACCCGGTATTCCTTGGGAATGCCGATGACCTTGCCCTTGACGCTGCCGCCGATCGCCGCCTCGTAGTCGGGCACGGCGATATCCATGGAGGTGGTGTCCTTGGGATCGTGCCCGGCCATCGAATTGAGCATGATGGCACAGTCGCGCACGGTATGACCGAAGGCACCGGCCTGGTCGAGCGAGGAGGCGTAGGCGATGATCCCCCAGCGCGAGCAACGACCATAGGTCGGCTTGATACCGGTGATGCCGGTGATGGCGGCCGGCTGGCGGATGGAGCCGCCGGTGTCGGTGCCGGCCGCACCAGGGCACAGGCGCGCGGCCACGGCGGCGGCGGAGCCGCCGGAGGAGCCGCCCGGAACCAGGAAGCCGTTCGGCGTCTCGCCGGCGGCGCGTGCTTCTTCGAGCTTGCGCTTGCCGTCCTCGGCGCTCCAGCCCGGCGGCAGCCAGGGCGAGACGGCCGCCCCGAAGGCGGAGGTCTCGTTCGACGAGCCCATGGCGAATTCGTCGTTGTTGGTCTTGCCGAGCATGACGGCACCGTCGCGCCAGAGCTGGCTCGTCACGGTCGATTCATAGGGCGGCACGAAATTGTCGAGGATACGCGAGCAGGCGGTGGTGCGCACCCCCTCGGTGGCGAAGAGATCCTTGACGCCGAGCGGCACGCCTTCGAGCGGGCCGCCCTCGCCCTTGGCGAGCTTGTCATCGGCCCGGGCCGCCATGGCGAGCGCCTGCTCCGGCGTCTCCAGCACATAGGCGTTGAGGCCGCGTGCCTTTTCCATCGCATCGAGATAGGCCTTGGCCGCTTCGGTTGCGGTGAAGGTCTTGGCCTTCAGGCCGTCGCGGATTTCAGCAAGGGTGAGATCGGTGATGTGGCTCACGGAAAGATGTCCTGAACGGATGCGGCCCGGGTTCGAAGCGACGCGGAGTGCCGCGGCTTGAGCGCGCTGGGCCTGGAAATGGCGTAATTCAGTCGACGACCTTGGGAACGAGGAAATAATTGTCCTCGGAGGCCGGCGCATTGGCGACGATCTTCGCGGCGATATTGCCGTCCGTCACCACGTCCTGGCGCTTCTTCATCAGCATCGGCGTCACCGAGGTCATCGGTTCCACGCCATCGACATCGACTTCGTCGAGTTGGGCCACGAAATCGAGGATGGCATTCAGCTCGCCCTGCAAATGCGGAACGTCTTCTTCGGTGACGGCAATGCGCGCAAGACGCGCGATACGCTTCACCGTGGCGGCATCGACAGACATGAAACCCTCGATTGTGCGCGAAATCACGGAACGGCGCGGTCTATCACGCGTAGCTTTGCAGGCGCAACCGATCTTGTCCCCCATGATGTCGTAAAGCGGGGGAACGAGTCACGTTCGTTTGACGCCATTTGCGCGAAGTCCTTCGCATGAGGCCCTTGCGTAAGATATTCTTCTTCGGTGACCGGGGAACCGCCATGAGTGCACGCCTCGCCCTTGTTCTCCTTGCCATGCTGGCCTTCGGGGGCGGCGTCATGCCGGCTTCGGCCAAGCTCCTGGCTCTGGTCGTCGGCAACAATGCCTATCAGGAAGTCGCGCCGCTGCAGACTGCCGTGAACGATGCCCAGGCCATGCGGGACGCCCTGCAGCGGGCGGGCTTCACGGTCACGCTGGTGGAGAATGGCACCAAGCGCCAGATCAGCCGGGCCATGGCCGCGGTGGAGGGGGCGATCAGCCCCGGTGACACCGTCCTCTTCCACTATTCCGGCCATGGCGTCGAGATCGAGGGCCAGAACTGGCTCCTGCCCGTCGACGTTCCCACCGCCAGGGAGGGCGAATCCGGGCTCGTCAAGGATGAATCCTTCAATGCCGCCGACATCATCGACCGCTTCCGGGCGAAGGGCGCAAGACAGGTGGTGGCCATTCTCGATGCCTGCCGCAACAATCCCTTCGCCCAGGGCGGCACGCGCGCCCTGCCGACCACACGCGGCCTCGCGCGCATGGAAGCCGACGGTGGCGTCTTCATCATGTTTTCGGCGGGGACCAAGCAGGAGGCGCTGGACCGCCTGTCGCCGGCCGACTCGGAAAAGACCTCCGTCTTCGTACGTTCCTTCCTGCCCCTGCTGGGCCGCCAGGACCTGACATTGATCGACATGGCCAAGGAAACGCAGGAGAAGGTGCGGACCCTCGCCCGCAGCGCCGGGCGGGAGCAGATCCCCGCTTATTATGACGGCATCGTCGGCCGCGTCACTCTGACGGGCGAGTTGCCGGCCGCCCGCGTGAGTGCTCCGCCGCCACCGGTCACGCCCGATTCCAATGCCGCCGGCACCAGCCAGTCGGAAAACCTGTTCTGGCAATCGATCCAGAACAGCTCCGATCCCGCCATGTTCCAGGCCTATCTCGACCAGGTGGGCACCGGCACGTTCACGGGGACCTATAAGGTGCTCGCCCAGATCAAGCTTGCCGCGCTGCAGCCCAAAGCCGCGCAGCAACCGGCAGCGAAACCTGCTCCTTCCTCGCCGCCACCTGCCGAGCAAGCCACCCTGTCGCCGCAGCCCACGCCCGGTAACGCGGTCGCCGACGCCGCTGTGACGGCCTGCGACCAGGCAGCCGCGGATGCGCGCGACCCCGACAAGCCGGCCGCGATTGCCGGAGCAAGATTGTCCGGCGACGGTGCCTCGGCGGCCATAGCCGCGTGCAGCAAGGCCATTGCGGTGCCCGCAGCGCCGCGCCGCGTCTTTTATCAGCTCTCCCTCGCCTACGCACAGGCCGGACAGGATTCGCTCGCGCTGGCCCAACTCCAGAAGGCGGCCTCGCTCGGCCACGGCCTCGCTCTCTACGAGCTCGCCGGGCGCTATCTGGCTGGCCGCGGTGTTCCCAAGGATGCCATCAAGGCCCTCAGCCTCTACTACAAGGCGATCGATGGAAACTATGCGCCGGCCGTCAGTCGAATCGCCTGGATGTATGCCAACGGCCTTGGCGCCAGCCGCGATTATCGCAAGGCGGCGGCGATCTACGAACTCGGAGTCAAGAGCAAGGAACCGACGGCCTATTCAGGCCTCGGCCTGCTCTATCTCAGAGGTCAGGGTGTGACCAAGGATGTCGGCAAGGCCTGCGATCTCTTCAGGCAGGGTGCAGCCGCCGGGGATGCCGACGCAGCCGGCAATCTCAATGCCAAATGCCCGCCGGGCTGAGCGACAGGCGCAGGCAGATTCAGTCGGACGGTTGGAAATGAGCGGAGAGCGCAGATGTCGATGAAACTGCTGGCAGGGTCCCTGATCGCCACGGCGCTGGCGCTGTCCTGGAGCGCGCCGGGGCTGGCGGATCCTGCCCGCCCGCTGCTGCTCGCCCAGGCGAGCCAGTCGGCCGAGGACATCTTCTGGCAATCGGTGCAAAACAGCACCGATCCCGCCATGTTCCAAGCCTATCTCGACCAGGTGGCCAACGGCACCTTCAAGGGCATCTACAAGCCGCTGGCCGAGATCAAGTTGAAAGCCCTGGGCAAGGCTGCGGCACCGTCCACGCCGGCGCCGGAGACAACGGCCCAAGACCGCGCCACACCGCCGCCGGCAACGGAACCGACAACCTCGTCCCCTCCCGCCCAGACTGCTCAGGATGGGGCATTGTCACCCGATATCGAGGCCTGCGATCGCGCGGCCGCTCATGCGATGGACGAGCAGAAGCCGGCCAACCTGCCCGGCGTCACCTTCGACAAGCTCGACACCTCGGCGGCCATCACAGCCTGTCTCAGGGCGACGCAGCTTGCTGATGCGCCGGCCAGGGAGTTCTTCCAGCTCGGACGCAGCTATGACAAGGCCGGGAACTACAAGGAAGCCATGGTGGCTTACAAGGCTGCCATGGAAAAGGGACACAAACGGGCGATCTACAACGTGGCGACCGGCCTGATGAAGAACCAGCGCGGCGTCAAGAAAGACCCTGCCGCTGCTTTGGCACTGATGGAGAGGGCCGCAGACGAGAAAGTGATGTTCGCCCTTTCAGGCCTTGGCGACTATTACCGCCTTGGTGTCGGGGGGCGCCGCAACTACCCGAAGGCGATCGACTATTATAACCAGGCCATCGCAGCCGGCGATTCACAAGGCTATGTCGGCCTCGCCATCATGACCTATGACGGCACGGGCATGCCGAGAAACCGCAACAAGGCCTGCGATCTCTGGCAGAAGGGCTCCAGCCTCGGGGATGTCAACGCCGCCGACTACAGCAAGCGCTACTGCCGGTATCGCTGAGGCCGAGTTACAAATAGCCACCGCTTTGGACGCCGAGTCGCAGGCAGGCTACCCGCGACTCGGCCATGCATCCTCACCCGACTTCCACACTCTCACCGGATTTGGGCGCAAGCACCCGCGTCTTGGTGCCGGCGAGCCCCGCGGCGAAGGTATCGGCATTGCTCACCAAGCCGGGGAAGGTGGCGTAGTGGCAGGGAATGGCGACATCGAGGCCGAGATAGCGCTTCACCGCCAGTGCCGCGGTCTGCGGGCCCATGGTGTAGCGGTCTCCGATCGGCACCAGGCCGATCTTGGGCTGATGCAATTCGGCGATCAAGGCCATGTCGGAGAAGATGTCGGTATCGCCGAGATGATAGAGCGTCGGCTGGCCCGGCGCCTTGAGGATGAGGCCATTGGCATTGCCGACGGCAATGCTGACGCCATTGTCGATCAGGCTGGCCGAATGATCGGCTCTCACCATCGTGACGCTGAATCCGCCGAGATCGACTGTACCGCCGGTGTTCATCGGCTCGACCTTCTCCACGCCCTTACCCGCCAGGAAAGTCACCAGATCGGCGTTGGAGACCACCGTCGCACCGGTTTCCCGCGCCAGCTCGATGGTGTCGCCAACATGGTCGGCATGGCCATGGGTGAGCAATATGTGGCTGATGCCGGCGCTGACGGCGGCACGGTCTCCCTTGAAAGAGGGATTCCCGCTCAGGAAGGGGTCGAACAACACGGCCTTGCCGTCGAATTCGACCCGGAAAGCGGCGTGGCCGAGCCAGGTAATACGCATTTGGACAATTCCTTGAACAATGAGGTTGGTGTCATGAGTACAGCAACGAACCCGATCTCAAAATCGGGTCCGATGCGGAAGCCCGTTGCTCTCGCATCTTTTTGCCGAAAACCGGCCTCCACTTTTCGGCGCGATGCCCTAGAAAACCATAACGCCCGCAGCCCCCAAAATGCTATCGGCATTGCAGCCGGGCGCCAATCCCGGGACGCTCGCCCCCAGAGATATTTCCTTGATTGTTGATCTCTTCGACCTCGCCGAAAATTTGCCCGCCAACCAGCGCCTGCTCGGCCTCGATCTCGGCACCAAGACGATCGGCCTGGCACTATCCGACGTGATGCTCACCATCGCCTCGCCCCTGGAAACGATCCGCCGCACCAAATTCACCGCCGATGCCGAGCAGCTGCTCGCTCTCTGCGCCCGACACGAGGTCGGCGGCCTGGTACTCGGCTATCCCCTCAACATGGATGGAAGCAAAGGTCCGCGCGCTCAGGCCTCGGAGAGTTTCGCCCGCAACCTGCAGCGCCTGAGCGACCTGCCGGTTGCCCTGTGGGATGAACGCCTGTCCACGGCGGCCGTGACCCGAACCTTGCTCGAAGCCGACGCTTCGCGTCGCAGGCGGGCAGAAGTCGTCGACAAAATGGCGGCATCCTTCATTCTGCAAGGCGCGTTGGATCGCCTGGGCTATGGGCGATAGCATCATGAGAACGATCACTGAACCGGCGCGCCGGATCGACGTCATCCTGGAAACGGACGTCCTGGTGGTCGGCAGCGGCCCGGCGGGGCTGGCAGCCGCCCTCGCCGCCGCCCGGGCCGGTGCCGAAACCACGTTGCTGGAGCGCCATGGCTGCTTCGGTGGCAACATCACGCAGGTCGGCGTCGAAGGCTTTGCCTGGTATCGGCATGAAAACACGGTCGACAGCGAGGGCATCGGCATCGAGTTCGAACAGCGCGCCAAGGCCATGGGTGCGGCCCAACCCGAGCCGCAATCCGACAGCCAGGCGCTCGACGCCGAATTGTTCAAATATGTCGCCGATGTCCTGGTGCAGGAAGCCGGAATTCGTCCCCTGCTCCACAGGCTGGTGGTGGGCACCATCGTCGAGGACGGCGCGATCAGGGGTGTGATCACCGAAAGCAAGGCCGGCCGCGAAGCCATCCTGGCCAGGCGTGTGGTGGATGCGACCGGTGATGCCGATATCGCCTTCCGGGCGGGTGCTCCTACCTACAAGACGCCGCGTGAAGAGATGCAGGCCGCCTCGGTGATGTTCTCGATGTGCGGCGTCGACAAACGCCGCTTCCTCGAGGCGGTGAAGACCGATCCGCAGACCTACAAGGACTGGGGTGGTGGCGAATGGACGGTCGAAACCACCGGCAAGGAGGACGCGATGTTCTCGCCCTTCCTGCGCAAGCCGTTCAGGAAGGCAATCGAAGCGGGAGAAATTCCCACCAATCTGTCGACGATCTGCGGCACCTGGGGCGCGGTTTCCGACCAGGGCGACCTCACTTATCTCAATCTGGTGCATCTGCCCGAGCTGGACGGGACGGATCCCAACGACCTCACCAAGGGCGAGATCGAGGGGCGGCGCCAGGCCGTGATGGCGGTAGAGGCCTTGCGCCGCTACATGCCGGGCTGCGAAACCGCCAAGCTCCGCAATTTCGGCATGACGATCGGCATCCGCGATACCCGCAAGATCGACGCCCTCTACAATATGGTCGGGTCCGATGTGCGCGAGCAGGCCCGTTTTGATGATTCGATCGGCATCTTCCCCGAATTCATCGACGGCTACGGCATCCTGATCCTGCCGACGACCGGACGCTATTTCCATGTGCCCTATCGCGCCATGCTGCCTCAGAAGATCGAAAACCTGATCGTTGCCGGCCGCAGCATTGGCGGCGACAAGGTTTCACATGCCGCCGTGCGCAACATGATGTGCTGCGCCGTCGCCGGCCAGGGCGCAGGCGCGGCTGCCGCAGTTTCCCTAAAGAGTGGGCGCTCCTTCCGCGATCTGGAGATCGCGCAGGTCCAGCAGGAACTGCGCCGCCAAGGCGCGCGGATCCATTGAAAATATACCGAGTCTGGAAGATACCGACGCATCCGAGCCTTGGACACTTGACGATTTTCGAAACCGAATCAAAGATTTGGCGAAAATCGTCAGACGGAGCCGCAACGGCGAGACCGCTCAGCGTCCGTGCCGCTCCAGCGCCTCGATCACAGCCTTGGGAATTTCGATAGTGTCCTCGGCACGCTTGCGGCCGGGGATATGCACGCCTTTGCCGGACAGCCTTTCCAACTGCTTCTTCAGGCGATCGGCAAAGTCCGGCTCCAGGAGATCAGGCTTCAGAGCGAGGACGAACAGGCCCGTGCCCGGGCTCTTCTCGCCGGTCATGAAACGAGGGGCATCGAGCGACCAGTTCGCTCCGCTGATGCCGGCTGCCAGCACCTCCACCATCAGCGCGATATTGCCGCCTCGTGCGCCCCCAAAAGCCAGGAGTGCTCCCTTGACGGCCTCGCTCGCATCGGTCGTCGGCTGCCCGTGTGCATCGACCGCCCAGCCCTCGGGAATGGCCTCGCCCTTCTCGGCAGCCTTCCGGACAGTGACGAAGGCCGTGGCGCTGGAGGCCTGGTCGATCACCAAAGGCGGCCCGCCTGCGACAGGTGCCGCGAACGCCAGCGGATTGGTGCAGTACACCGCCTCGCTGCCCAATGCGGCCGCCATCAGGGCCGGGCCATTCGACGCGGCGATAGCCACCAATCCCTGTTCGGCCAGGCGGCGCACATAATAGCCGAGCTCGCCAGTGGTATAGCTGTTGCGCTGGGCGAAGACCGCCAGGCCATAGCGGCCGGCCCGGCTGCATAACTCCCGGTAGGCCCTGTCGAAGCCGAGCTGGGCGATGCCGCCCTTCGCATCCGAGCGGATGACGGCCAAGGCCGGATCGTCGAATTCCGGCTCCACATTGGTGGCGATCCGCCCCGAGGTAAAGCCGGCCAGATAATCGCGCAGATGCGCAAGGCCCACCGAGGGGCGCGCGGCCCATTCGGCAGCGACGATGGCATCGGCGAGCGACCTTGCAATCACCTCACTGGCACCCGCCCCCCGGCAGGCGCCATGGGCGAGTGTCCAGGCGGCCTCTCGCCCCAATCTCACGACATCCGACATTTGCGACAATCATCCCCC
The DNA here is from genome assembly GCF_057073705.1 of Labrys sp. E2SS-1L. Classification (NCBI taxonomy): domain Bacteria; kingdom Pseudomonadati; phylum Pseudomonadota; class Alphaproteobacteria; order Hyphomicrobiales; family Xanthobacteraceae; genus Labrys; species Labrys sp. E2SS-1L. Next base: position 3,893,328 of record NZ_CP172712.1, read on the forward strand.
GAAGCGTTCCGCGATCTGCCGGAATACACAGGGCCTTATCCAACAAAAGGTTGGAGAAAACCAGCTTTCAGGCATGAAGGCCCGGTTGTTCTAGAACGCCGAAGCCGGATCCGGCCGGCTGCTCGCCAGCTTCGTGCGATAGATGAGCAGCGCCGCGATCAATCCGCAAGCAGCCGCCACCGAGAGCCACAGCCCCGGAGCCGCCTTGTTCTGCAGCAGGGAGATCAGCCAGGTGGAGATCGCCAGCGAAAAACCGCCGAGCGCCGTGGCGAGGCTGTAGGCCAGGGAGAAACCGGTGGTGCGGACATGGGCCGGCACGATCTCGGTCAAGGCCACCACCATGGCGCCGTTATAGCTGCCATAGAGGAAGGAAAACCACAGCTCGACCTCCAGCATGCGCGCAAAGCTCGGCGCGCTGACCAGCCAGGAAAGCGCGGGATAGGCGGTCACCAGCATCAGGAAGGAAAAGATCGCCAAGATGGGAAAGCGCCCGACCCGATCCGACAACGCGCCCATCACCGGCAGCCAGATAAAATTGGAGATGCCGACGCACAGAGTGACCACGAGGGCATCGGATTCGGAGAGCTTGAGCACGCTCTTGCCAAAAGTCGGCGTGTAGACGGTGATGAGATAGAAGGAGACGGTGGTCATCAGCACCAGCATGACGCCGAGCAGCACGACCTGCCAGTTCTGCAGGAGCGAGGACACGGCCTGCTGCAGGGTCGGGCGGACCTGGCGCGCCTCGAACTCGGCCGTCTCTTCCAGGCTCCGGCGCAGGAAGAACAGCAGCGGAACGATCATGCAGCCGATGAAGAAGGGTATACGCCAGGCCCAATCGCTGATGGTCTCCGGCACGAACAGGTGATTGAGCGCATAGCCGATCAGGGCCGAGACGACGATGGCGACCTGCTGGCTGCCCGATTGCCAGGAGACATAGAAGCCCTTGTTGCCCGGAGTCGCCATCTCCGCGAGGTAGACGGAGACGCCCCCCAGTTCAACGCCCGCCGAAAACCCCTGCAGCAACCGTCCGACCAGCACCAGGATCGGGGCCATCATGCCGATGGTCTGATAGCCCGGCACGAAGGCGATCAGCACGGTGCCCATTGCCATGATGCCGAGCGTGACGATCAGCCCCTGCCGTCGGCCGATGCGATCGATATAGGCGCCCAGGAACAGTGCGCCGAGCGGTCGCATCAGGAAACCGGCCCCGAAGGTCATGAAGGCTTGCAGAAGAGACGTCGTTTCGTTCTGGGAGGGAAAGAAGGCCTGGGAAATCTGGGTGGCGTAGAACCCGAACAGAAAGAAATCGAACATTTCGAGGAAGTTGCCGCTGGTGACCCTGAGTACGGTTCCCGCTTTCGACTGACCTGCCGCCGCGCCTGCCATGAGCGTTCTCCCCCGCTGTTCTTGTTCGGCGCCCCCCGGCACGGGCATTAAGAGCCAGCCCCCGTGCCCGGACAAGGGAAATATTCCAACCTCCGGAGGGGAAAGGCCCTTTCGAAACATGGGAAAGGGCCCATCCAAAAAACACGGCAATGCCGGGGTCTCCTGCCCGTTCTCCCGATCGTGCGCATGGCCAGACAAGAGAGCCGACCTGAAGAATCAGCCTTCCATTTGGCTGGCAGAGGCGAAGAATGCCTCCGGTCCGTCCACCTCGATGAGTTTCCGGCCCTCGATCAGCCAGAAGCGGCTGCCGACGGCCCGCACGAAGCTCCTGTCATGCGAGACCAGCAGGCAGCTGACACTGGGGCGCAGCAATTCCCCTTCCAGCGCCTCCTGGCCCTCGATGTCGAGATGATTGGTCGGCTCGTCGAGGAGATAGAAGTTCGGTTCGGCCAGGCGCAGCATCAACAGGCCCAGGCGCGCCTTCTGGCCGCCGGAAAGCTGGCCGATCGGGCGGGCCTGCTTTTCGATGGCGATGCCGGCCCCGGCCAGCAGTGAGCGAGCCCGCTGGTCACCGACCTCGAAGCGATGGGTCAGGGCGTGGTGTGGCGTCTGCCCGTCGTCGAGATCGGCCAAAGCCTGATCGCCATAGCCCAGGACCAGCGCGGGCGTTGCCTTGATGCCCTCCACGCTGGCATCAGGCTGTGCAATGGCACGGCGCAGCATGGCGATGAGGCGGCTCTTGCCCGCGCCGTTCCGGCCAAGCAGGACGATACGATCGCCCTGGCAGATGAAGCGCCGGCCGGTCCGGAACAGCAGGGTGCCATCCGGGATCGTCACGGCGGCATCCTCCAGCGTGACCAGCACCTTGGCGTGCGTGCCCTGGCTGGCGAGGCGAACCGCACCTGCCGAGCGCTCCTGATGGGCCGGCTTTGCCGCTTCCTCCAGGCGCTCGGCCCGCTCCTTCAGCTGCTTGGTCTTGACCACCAGGAGGTCGCTGCCGGAATTGATGCCGATATTGTTCAGCTTCGCCGCCTGCTTGCGCAATTGCTGGGCCGCCTTGATGTCGCGCTGATAGCGTCGTTCCTCGGCAGCGTCGGCGTCCTCCAGCGCAGCCCGCGCCCTGGAATAGGCCAGGGGGAAGAGCTGCGAGCGTTCCGGACGCAGGAACAGCGTGCGGTTGGTGGTCGCATCGAGGAAGGCGCGGTCATGGCTCGCCACCAGCACCGGCACGTCGCGTGGCAGGGCATTGAGCCAGTCTTCCAGCAGGGCGATCTTGGCAAGGTCGAGATGGTTGGTCGGCTCGTCGAGCAGCAGCAGATCGGGCTCCCTGACCCAGACCCTGGCCAGCATGGCGAGCCTCAACCAGCCGCCGCTCGACTGCCCGAGTGCCCGCTGGCGCAGGTCGTCCGGCACCTGCAGCGAATCGAGGGTGACGTCGACCCGCCAGGCTTCGCTGGCCTGCGTTTCTTCGGGCAACGCCGCGAGGACGGCGTCGTAAAAGGGGATTTCGAGGAGCGCAGGCGGCACCTGCTGTTCGACGTGGCCGACCGTCAGGCCGCGCGACCTCGTGATGTCGCCCTCCCCGGCCTCCATCGTGCCGGCGATGCAGCGCAGCAAAGTGGACTTGCCGCGGCCATTGGCGGCCACCAGGCCGATACGGTCGCCGGCATTGATGCTGAGGTTGAGTTGCGAAAACAGCGGTGCGCTCAGCGTCACGCCGAGATTGCGCAGGGTGATCAGGCTCATGGGTCTATTCTCTGGTCCGGACCGGCGAACGCGGCATCCCGGGCACGCAGCCATCGGGAAATGCAGGCGAAGGCACGGCGTTTGACGATGTGCGGGTGCGCATGCGAGCGCATCCTGCACGGCCACGAAGGGCGGACCAGCAAGGGGAGATACGACCTCTGGTCAGCCCTGCAAACGCGTCTGCAGGGCCTGAACTGGGCCACGCTGGCGATGATGATCGCAGCGAATAATCATGCGCAGCCCTCCTTTCCGGGTTCGAGTATCGCCTCGCCGATAGCATTGGTCCGAGGGATAGGCAAGGGATCCGGCCCAACGCCCGCGGTGGAAAAACGGGCAAGGCGCATCTCCTGCCTTGCTGCCGTCACCTGTGAGGCCTATGAAGTCGGCTTTGATGACCAAGCCAGCTTCAGCGACATATCCGCACCGCCACCTCCTCGGCATAGAAGGCCTGACGGAGAGCGACATCATCAGCCTGCTCGACGAGGCCGACGAGCACATCGCCTTCAACAGGCAGGTGGAGAAGAAGTCGTCCGCCCTGCGCGGGCGAACCCAGATCAACCTCTTCTTCGAGCCCTCGACACGCACCCAGTCCTCCTTCGAACTGGCGGGCAAGCGCCTCGGCGCCGACGTGATGAACATGTCGGTCGGCTCGTCCTCGGTGAAGAAGGGCGAGACGCTGATCGACACGGCCATCACCCTCAACGCCATGCGGCCCGACGTGATCGTGGTCCGGCACAACCAGGCCGGCGCCGTGCATCTCCTCGCCCGAAAGGTCGATTGCGCCGTGGTCAATGCCGGTGACGGTGCCCACGAGCATCCGACCCAGGCCCTGCTCGATGCTCTGACCATCCGCCGCAACAAGGGACGAATCGCCGGGCTGACGGTGGCGATCTGCGGCGACATCCTGCATTCGCGCGTCGCCCGCTCCAACATCCTGCTGCTCGCCACGCTCGGGGCCCGGGTCCGGCTGATTGCTCCTTCCACCTTGCTGCCGGCCGGCATCGACCGCTTTGGCGTCGAGATCCACAGGGACATGAAGGAAGGCCTGCGCGATGCCGATATCGTGATGATGCTGCGTCTCCAACGCGAGCGCATGGCTGGCGCCTTCATTCCTTCGATCAAAGAATATTTCCGCTATTTCGGCCTGGACGAAGAAAAACTCAGCCATGCCAAGCCGGATGCGCTGGTGATGCATCCCGGGCCGATGAATCGCGGGGTGGAGATCGATACCGCCGTCGCAGACGGTGCCCAGTCGCTCATCCGCGAGCAGGTGGAAGCGGGCGTCGCCGTCCGCATGGCCGTGCTCGAAGCGCTCGCCCGCAACCTGCCGAATGTCTGAGGGGAATGAAAAGTTGACGAACGCTCGCCCCCTGCTTCTGGCCAATGCCCTGCTGACCGATCCCGCTGCCCGGACCCAGCAGCATGGCGGTCTGCTGATTCGAGACGGCGTCATCGCCGATACCGGGCCTCATCTCACCGCCGGCGCTGTCGGGCAGGACACGGCCGTCCTCGATTGCGAGGGCCAGGTCGTCGCCCCCGGCCTGATCGACATGCGCGCCGTGACGGGCGAACCCGGCGCCGAACATCGCGAGACGCTCGCCACTGCCTCGCAGGCCGCGGCGGCCGGCGGCGTCACCACCATCGTGTGCACGCCGGAAACCCATCCGCCGATCGACGATCCGGCCGTGGTCGATTTCGTGCTGCGCCGCGCCCGCGACACCGCCATTGTGCATGTCCATGCCATGGCGGCGCTGACCAAGGGCCTCGCCGGCCAGGAGATGACCGAAATCGGCCTGCTCGGCGAAGCCGGCGCCCTCGCCTTCACCGATGGCGCGCGCAGCGTGATGAATGCGCGGGTGATGCGACGGACGCTGACCTATGCGCGTGACTTCGATGCCCTCATCATCCATCACACCCAGGACAGGGATTTGGCCGGCGATGGCGTGATGAACGAGGGCGAGTTCGCCAGCCGCCTCGGCCTGCCCGGCATTCCCGCCGAGGCCGAGGCGATGCTGCTGGAACGCGACATGCGCCTGGTCGCCCTGACCGGCGGGCGCTATCACGCCGCCACCGTCACCTGCCGCGCCTCGATCGAAGTGCTGCGCCGAGCCAGGCAGGACGGACTCGACGTCACCGCCTCCACCTCGATCAACCACGTCACCCTCAACGAGAACGACATCGATGGCTTCCGCACCTTCTGCAAGGTGTCACCGCCGTTGCGTCACGAGGATGACCGCATGGCCCTGGTGCAGGCCATCAAGGACGGGCTGGTCGATGCGATCGTCTCCGATCACAATCCGCAGGACGTCGAGACCAAGCGCCAGCCCTTCGCGGAAGCGGCTGACGGCGCCATCGGCCTGGAGACCATGCTCTCGGCCGGCCTGCGCCTGGTGCATGATGGCTCGCTCGACCTGATCGGCCTGCTGCGCGCCCTCTCGACCCGCCCCGCCGAGATCCTGCGCCTGCCCGGCGGCACCCTCGCCAAGGGCGCCAGCGCCGACGTCATCGTCTTCGATCCCGACGTGCCCTTCGTGCTCGACGCCGCCAGGCTGCGTTCGCGCTGCAAGAACTCGCCCTTCGACGGCGCTCGCCTCAGCGGCCTGGTCTCGCGGACCTTCGTCGCCGGCAAGCAGGTGTTCGAGCGGGGCTGAGGGCTCGCGTCCGAAATGGGTAGCTCGTCCTTCCCGGCCGTATCCTCGCAAGCTCTGCTTGTGAGCGGCTCAACCGGGGATGACGACCGACTTCTCGCCTCACTCGTCGAAGGCCTGGTCCAGGGCCTGTTTCTGCGCCGTGCTGGGCCCGCCCAGATAGACCGGCTTGTCGCCGTCGCGGACCTCCGCCCAGGCCTGGCGGCCATCGGCCGTAAACAGGAAGACGCTGCCATATTCGGCACAGGTCACGTTGGTCGGGCAGACCATGGCAACGCGGTGAGGCGAACCATCGACGCTCACCTGCTTGGAGCCGAAGGTCATGTAGTCGCCCTTGCGCCTGAGCACATCGGATAGATAGTCGGGAACGGGCGACAATTCCTTCAAAAGGGCACCATAGGCCCCCTTGTAGGGCTGGGTCTTCACCAGCCGGTCCAAGGCAGGAAACTCCTTTTCGACCTGCTCGTTGTAGGTCGGCTGCTGCGCGAGAGCAACGCCGGCGAGACCGAAAAACAAGGCCGAAGCCACGATAAGACGCATCCAAATCTCCTTCAGCCGGCCGATTCCTACAAATGCGGCATGCCCTTGTGTCATACAGCATTGAACCAGCTCGGCTCACCAGGAAAGCCTTAGCGTGCTCCCGGGTCATCGCAATCCGTCGACCCGACAAAGGCTGAGGAAAACTCCTGCCTTGATCTCCCGCTCCCCATAGGGACAAAAATTTTCGTGGCCGGGCCTTGGCGAGTGGCGATAGTGTGCCGCACGAGCCTTTTCCTCCCGAAGCGAGCTGCCGATGTTTGCCGACCTGACCCTGACGACGACGCTGGCGGCGCTGCTGCTCGGCTATCTGCTCGGGTCGATCCCCTTTGGCCTGATCCTCACCCGCCTGGCAGGATTGGGCGACATCCGCGCCATCGGCTCGGGCAATATCGGCACCACCAATGTCCTGCGCACCGGACGCAAGGACCTGGCAGCCGCCACCCTGATTCTCGACGCCCTCAAGGGCACGGCCGCCGTGCTGCTTGCCCGCCATTTCTGGGGGGATGGGGCTGCGGTCTTTGCAGGGCTAGCCGCTTTCGTCGGCCATCTCTTCCCGATCTGGCTGAAATTCAAGGGCGGCAAGGGAGTGGCGACCTATCTCGGCCTCCTCGCCGCCTTTGCCTGGCCTATCGCCATCTTCTTCGCATTGGTCTGGGTCCTGGTGGCCTTCACCACCCGCTATTCTTCCGCCTCCGCCCTGACCGCCAGCCTGCTGAGCCCGATCGGGCTGCTGCTGATGGGCTATCAGCGTGAAGCTTTGCTCTTTACAGTCCTCTCGGTGGCCCTCTGGGTCATGCACCGCGCCAATATCGGCCGTCTTCTCAACGGCACGGAGAGCCGCATCGGAAAGAAGGCGTGACCTCGCCGGGACCTACCCTCTCGGACGAAGAAAAGCTGGATTGGCTGCGCCTGATCCGCTGTGACGGCATTGGCCCCATCAGCTTCAAGGGTCTCCTGGAAAGCCACGGTTCCGCCCGGGCAGTGATCGAGGCTTTGCCCGACATTGCCAGACGCAGCGGTCGAGCCCTCAAGCTGCCGTCCGATGCCAGCCTCCAGCGTGAATTGCAGGCGATGGCCACCCTTGGTGCCCGCTTCGTGGCACTGGGCGAAGCCGACTACCCGCTCTCCCTGGCTGCCATCGATTCGGCCCCGCCCCTCCTCGCCGCCTGGGGCTCGCTCACCCCCCTGTCCCGGCCGATGGTCGCCATCGTCGGGGCCCGCAATGCCTCCGCGCTGGGGCGTCGATTCGCGGCTGTCATGGCGGCCGAACTCGCCAATGCCGGTTTCACCGTGGTCTCAGGCCTGGCGCGAGGGATCGACGAAGCGGCCCATAGCGCCACGATAGCAAACGGCACCGTCGCCGTGGTCGGCGGCGGTCTGGGCAACATCTATCCTCCCCAGCACGCGCAGCTCGCAAGAGACATCGGCGCCACCGGCTGCGTCATGTCCGAGATGCCGTTCGGCTGGGTGGCCACGGCACGCGATTTTCCCAAACGCAACCGCATCGTCTCGGGCCTTTCGCTCGGCGTGGTCATCATCGAGGCAGCTGCACGCTCCGGCTCCCTCATCACCGCCCGCCTGGCTTTGGAGCAAGGCCGGGAACTGATGGCAGCCCCGGGTTCCCCGCTCGACCCGCGCAACGAAGGCAGCAACAAATTGCTGCGCGAGGGAGCCATTCTGGTCCGGCATGCCGGCGATGTGCTGGAAGCCCTGACACCGTTGGTCGAACGTCCCGCGCCGCCGCCGCGCCGGCCCGTTCAACCTCGCTTCAGTTTCGACGACACCTCACCCGCCTCCCCTTCCACTCCACCAGCCGTCTCGACAGGCGACCCCGACCAGGATCGGCTGATCGCCGCCCTCGGCCCCTCTCCCGTGGCCATGGATGAGTTGGTGCGAGCCTGTGGACTCGATGCCCGACGGGTTCAACTCGCCTTGCTCGAGCTCGATATGTCGGGACGAATCGAACGGCACGGCAATGGTATGGTGTCGCTGTTGTAAGCCGGTCGGTCGAATTGACTTGAGCCCGGCTTTTGCCCATCTTGCCGCCGCCTTGGTGGTTGCAACACCACCTAATCTGACAAATGCGCCAGTTTGCAATTTTCGGATTTACCCTTATTTGGCAGTTAGCCGACGGCTCCAGGACGCCTATTCGCGCCGAAAAGCCGGACGGCCTGCTCGTTTCCATGCCCTGTTTGGCCGGCCACCGAGGTGAGCTCCTGGCAGGGGAGATTTCGTTTTCCGCGTATTGAACGGCCCGCCCATGCCTGTCGTCATCGTTGAGTCGCCTGCCAAAGCACAGACGATCAACAAATATCTCGGTTCCAACTACCAGGTGATCGCCTCCTATGGTCACGTGCGCGACCTGCCGGCCAAGGATGGTTCGGTGGAGCCCGACGCCGATTTCGCCATGGTGTGGGAGAACGACGCCAAGGCCGGCAAGCGCCTCAGCGACATCGCCAAGGCGGTGAAGGAGAGCGACAAGCTCATTCTGGCAACCGACCCTGATCGCGAGGGCGAGGCGATCTCCTGGCATGTGCTGGAGATCCTGCGCCAGAAGCGCGCCATCAAGGATATCCCGGTCGAACGCGTGACCTTCAACGCCATCACCAAGGACGCTGTCCTGAAGGCGATGAAGGCGCCGCGCGAGATCGACGAAGGCCTGGTCGACGCCTATCTCGCCCGCCGTGCCCTCGACTATCTCGTCGGTTTCCGTCTGTCGCCGGTGCTGTGGCGCAAGCTGCCGGGCGCCCGCTCGGCCGGCCGTGTCCAATCGGTGGCCCTGCGCCTGGTCTGCGACCGGGAACTCGAGATCGAGCGCTTCGTCGCCCGCGAATACTGGTCCCTCGTCGCCACCCTGGCCACGCCGCGCGGCGATCTGTTCGAAGCGCGCCTCGTCGGCGCGGACGGGCAGAAGATCCAACGCCTCGACGTCGGTACCGAAAAGGAAGCTCTCGCCTTCCGTGACGCCCTCGACCGGGGCCGTTACGTCGTCGCCAGCGTCGAGGCCAAGCCTGCCAGGCGCAATCCCTTCCCGCCCTTCACCACGTCGACGCTGCAGCAGGAAGCCAGCCGCAAGCTCGGCCTGTCACCCAACCGCACCATGCAGATCGCCCAGCGTCTCTATGAGGGTGTGAATCTCAATGGTGAGCAGGTCGGCCTGATCACTTATATGCGTACCGACGGTGTCGACATGGCACCGGAAGCCGTCACCGCCGTGCGCAGCATGATCGGCAAGAGCTATGCGCCCGGCTATCTGCCGGAAACGCCGCGCCGTTACATCACCAAGGCCAAGAACGCCCAGGAAGCCCATGAGGCGATCCGGCCGACCGATCCTTTCCGTACGCCCAAGGACGTCACCCGTTTCCTCGACAACGAGCAGGCCCGGCTCTATGAACTGATCTGGAAGCGTACGGTCGCCAGCCAGATGGCGTCGGCGGAACTCGAGCGCACCACGGTCGACATCCTGGTCGAAGCAGGCGGACGCAAGCTCGATCTGCGCGCGACCGGCCAGGTCGTGAAGTTCGACGGCTTCCTGACCCTCTATAATGAAGACCGCGACGACGATGGCGACGAGGAGGACGGCAAGCGCCTGCCCGCCATGGCGTCCGGGGAAACGCTGGAAAAGAAGGCGATCGCCGCCACCCAGCACTTCACCGAGCCGCCGCCGCGCTACAGCGAGGCCACGCTGATCAAGCGCATGGAAGAGCTCGGCATCGGGCGTCCCTCGACCTATGCGGCCACGCTCGCCACTTTGCGCGACCGCGACTACGTCTCGGTCGACAAGAAGCGCCTGAAGGCCGAGGACAAGGGCCGCATCGTCACCGCTTTCCTCGAAAGCTTCTTTGCCCGCTATGTCGAATATGACTTCACCGCGGCCCTGGAGGAGAAGCTCGACCGCATCTCCAACCACGAGCTCGATTGGAAGGAAGTGCTGCGCGACTTCTGGCGCGATTTCTCGTCGGCCATCGACGGCACCAAGGAATTGCGCACAACGCAGGTCATCGACGCCCTCAACGACCTGCTTGCGCCGCATATTTTCCCCGACCGGGGCGACGGTTCTAATCCCCGCCAATGCACGGTGTGCGGCACCGGCACGCTCTCGCTCAAGTTGACCAGGCAAGGGCGGGCGTTCATCGGCTGCTCCAATTATCCGGAATGCCGCTACACCCGCAATTTCTCCGCCGGCGCCGGTCAGAATGGCGAAGCGGATGGCGGTGGCGAAGCCGGAACGCGCAAGCTTGGCACGGATCCCGAGAGCGGCCTCGACGTCACCCTCCGCGATGGGCGTTTCGGTCCCTATGTCCAGCTCGGCGAAGGCGAGAAGCCCAAGCGTTCAAGCCTGCCCCGCGGCATGAGCGCGGCCAATGTCGATCTCGAACGGGCCCTGGCTTTGCTCTCCTTGCCGAAGGAAGTCGCGGTGCATCCCGACAGCGGCAAGCCGATCCTGGTCGGCATCGGCCGCTACGGCCCCTATGTCCAGCATGAGAAGACCTACGCCAATCTCGACAAGGATGACGACGTACTGGCCGTCGGCGCCAACCGGGCCATCGCCCTGATCCTCACCAAGGAAAGCGGAGGTTCAGGCCGCCGTTTCGGCGCCGGTGCGCCGGCGGGCCGTCCCCTCGGCGACTATCCCGGTGGCGGCAGCGTCGAGGTCAAGCCCGGCCGCTATGGCGCCTATGTGACCAATGGCAAGGTCAACGCCACCCTGCCCAAGGGCATGGAAGCCGACGCGGTGACCCTGGAACAGGCCATCGAGCTCATTGCGGCCAAGGGCGGCAAGGCGCCGGCGACCAAGAAGGCAGCGACCGCCAAAAAGGCGCCGGCCAAGAAAGCCACGGCCACCAAGAAAACCGCTGCCAAGAAGGCAACCAAGGCAATCGTCGATTCCGACGAGGTGCCGTTCGATACCGATTGATCACTGGGCCCAGCTGGAACCCTGTTCCCGCCGGGACTTCCTCAGGGCGCTCCAGGCCTCTAGCCTGCTCTTCTCATGCAGGCTGGAGGCAAGTGTTATGGTTCGTCGCGTTGCAGGGCTGATCGGCGCAGCCCTTCTGAACGGCCTGGCCCTTGCAGCCGCCCTCGCCGGTGATGCCGCCACGCCCGACATCATTGGCTTTTCCAAGGACGGTCGCTATTTCGCCTTCGAGGAATACGGCACGCACGATGCCTCGATCCATCCCTACAGCACGATCTCCGTCATCGATCTCGACACGGGCAAATCCGTGCCCGACGCGCCCTTCACCATCGAGCATGACAAGGAAGGCCCCGAAGACGCCGCCCGCACCGAGGCGCGCAAAAAGGTGGAGCCGCTGCTGACCAGGCTCGGAATCGGCGAGAAACCGACCCGACAGGCCGTGTATGAGGGCGCACGGCTCTTCGATCCACCACTCCCCGACCAGGCCTACGCCACCATGGCCGCCGAAGCGACGAATCTCAGCATCGGCGATGCTGTTCCCGGAGGGGACGTCACGGTGGACGTCCTGCCCCGCACGATCACCGATGCGGCTTGCTCGGCTCTCGGACGCGACAAGCTCAAGAGCTTTTCACTGGTGCGCACCTTGCCTGAGAACAACAGGGACAATGAAATCGTCTATGTCGACGAGGCTTCCGGGCAAGAGCGCGGCTGTTCCCAGTCCAATGGACTGAATGCGCTTTTCGTCTACAAGCCGGCCAATGCCAAGCCGCGGCTCGTGGCATTGGTGAGCTATTGGCCTCATAGCTGGGAGGAACCTGACCGACGCCATCTCGCCATCCCCGTTCCCTTGCCGTGATGGAAGCCAGGTCCGCTACCACCGCCCGTGGCGCTTGTTCCAGGCAAACAGCAAGTCCGCGAAGCGGTCATAGGCGAAGCAGGTCAGCGTGTGGATCCCCGGTGCACCGAGCAGGCCGGCGATCCAGGCCTGTCCCGGCGTGCGCCGCCAGATGGCCAGAGCGACGTCGGCGCCGACCAGCAGACGGCCCTCCTCGTCCGTCGCATGCAGGCGTCGCCTGATATCGTCGAGGCTGGCGCCGAAACGCACGAGGGCATCCGGTTCGAGATTGATGTCCAGAAACTCGATGCGTCCGGCCTTGACCGCTTCCACGAGCCGGTTGCGTTGATGCCGGATGCCGGCATCGCAGACCGGGCATCTGGTGTTGTACCAGACCGTGAGGGGACGGGCGCCGCCGGCTTTTACAATCTCACTGGCCATCCCAGCTCTTCAGCGCCTCGATCTTGAGCTTGCGCTGCTCGTCAGCCGAAAGCTCGTAATTGCTCTTGTAGGGCGCGGATTCGAACGAGCCATAGGTCGGATTGGCGATCACGATCCAGTCATGTCCCCAATGGGACGCATTGTCTGCAAAGACCTTGTCGCGCTCTTCCGGCGTTCCCTTATAGGCATCGGTGAAGTCCCCGAGATTATCGCCGACCAGCAGCAGGATGCGATAATCCTTGGCAATCACGGCACGCCTTGTGCCCTTGGCCGACTTCCAGTCCGGCTGCTCCTTGGCGCTGAGGAAGGTGTCGACATTGCCACCATCGGGGAAGCCGAGCTTGGTCATCAACTGCACTGTCGGTTCTTCCTCCTCCTTTGTGCGGTTGGTGACGTAGAAGACTTTCACCCCCTTCGAGGCCGCATATTGGGTGAATTCAACCGCGCCAGGGATGACGGTATCGACTTGCGCCTTGACATATTTCGTCCAGGTTTCCGGCGTGAACCGTGTCCCCGCCTTGACGTTCCAGGCCTGGTAGTTGGAGGTGTTCAGCAAAGTGTCGTCGACATCGAGGACGATCGCCGGCGGATGATCCTTGAAATCGCCGGTCTGCTCGACGGGCGCGGCCGTCCAGGCGGGGTCGGCCAGGGCCTGGTCGAGCCTGATCTTCGCCAGGGCGAACATGGCCGTCGCATTGGCCTTGGCTTCCACGGCGGTCTGATCCCACAGCACGGCATTGAGATTGTCGTCGGGCTTGGCGCTGTCCTGCGCCTGGGCCGGAGCAGGTATGCCCGAAGCCGCGACAAGCGTCGATGAGAGGTAAAGTCCGATCAGTGCACCACGCATACCGTACTCCCGGTTTGGACCCGCAAAACAGAAACGATATCATCGCTCCCCGGTGGGTCAACGCGGCATGTTCTCGAGGACACGCGGCTAGAATGCTGCAACGCAGCATTTTCGTTGACAAACCAAGCATGGGGACTTATATGGCTCCATGTCCGGTTCGATCGAACCGTCCCTCCGTCCGCCAGTGCCTGTGGATCGCTCGAGGGTTTTGGACAGTCTGTCCCGGCACGTTGAGTTTCCTGCCGTTCCGCGTTTTGCCAAACATGGCTCTGCCGCGCTGTGGGATCCATCCGGATCGCCGCGCAGAGCGCTTCGACAATCTCTTCCTTCGACAGACAGAGCTGCCAATCGCGCAGGACGTTGCGGAAATGCGCGATGTCCACGATTGGCTTCGACAAATACCCCATGCGTTGGTCTATGATGACACCGGATCCACTGCCCGCTTTCCCTGGGCATGCCGGGCCGCCAACGCCAATTCGGAATAATTTCTGTGGTTCGTAAAAACAAACAAGCCGAGGCATTGGAACCCGCCCTGCCCAGCCGCGAAGACATCCTCGCTTTCATCGCCCGGTCGCATGGCCGCGCCGGCAAACGGGAGATCGCCCGTGAATTCGGCCTGGGCGGGGCCGAGAAGATCGCCCTCAAACATCTGCTCAACGAATTTGCCGACGAAGGTGTGGTGCAGCGCAGCCGCAAGGGCTTCAATGCGCCCGGCGCCCTGCCCTCGTCCGTCGTCGCCGACATCACCGGCCGCGATCGCGACGGCGAGCTCGTCGCCACCCCTTCGGACTGGAACGAGGACAATGGCAAGCCGCCACGCATCGTGGTGACCGTTCCCAAGCGCTTCGGCGGGGCTGCCCCCGGTGTTGGCTCCCGGGTTCTGCTGCGCATGGCCGACGGCAGCTCGGATCATCAGCCGACCGGGCGGGTGATCAAGGTGCTGGAGCGGCTGCGCCAGCGTATTCTCGGCGTCTTCCGCCGCCTTCCAAACGGCGAAGGCCAGATCGTTCCGATCGAGAAGCGCAATGCCGGGCGCGAAATGCTCGTGCGTCCTGACGATGCCGCAAAGGCGGAAGATGGCGAACTCGTCGCCATCGAGCCCCTGCGTGGCGCCCGCCATGGCCCGCCCATGGCGCGCATCGTCGAGCGCGTCGGCAAGGTTGGTAGCGAGAAAGCGATCAGCCTGATTGCCATCCATGCCCATGATATTCCCTATGTCTTCCGCAAGGACACGCTGGAGGAGGCGGAGGCGGCCAAGCCGGCGACGATGTCCGGTCGCGAAGACTGGCGGCGCCTGCCGCTGATCACCATCGACCCGGCCGATGCCAAGGATCATGACGACGCCGTCCATGCCGAGCCGGATCCCGATCCGGCCAATCCAGGCGGTCATATCCTGACCGTGGCGATCGCCGATGTCGCCGCCTATGTCAGGCCGGATTCGCCCCTCGATCGTGAAGCCTTGATCCGGGGGAATTCGGTGTATTTCCCCGACCGCGTCGTACCGATGCTGCCGGAGCGCATCTCCAACGACCTGTGCTCGCTGCGGGCCAACGAGGACAGGCCGGCGCTGGCCGTGCGCATGATCATCGCCGCTGATGGGCGCAAGCTGCGCCACAGCTTCCATCGCGTGATGATGCGTTCGGCCGCCAAGCTCTCCTACCAGCAGGCCCAGCGCGCCATCAACGGCGATACCGACGAAGTCACGGGCCCGTTGCTCGCTCCTGTGCTCCAGCCCTTGTGGGCCGCCTATGCCTGCCTCCGGACGGAGCGTGACGGCCGCGGGCCGCTTGATCTCGATCTGCCGGAGCGCAAGATCCTCTTGAAGCCCAACGGCATGGTCGACCGGGTCGTCGTTCCCCAGCGCCTCGACGCCCACCGGCTGATCGAGGAGTTCATGATCCTTGCCAATGTGGCGGCCGCCGAGACGCTGGAAGCCAAGAAGACGCCGCTGGTCTACCGCGTGCATGACGAGCCTTCGATGGAGAAGATCATCGCCCTGCGCGAGTTCCTCCACACGCTCGACATCCCGCTCTCCAAGCAGGGAGCGCTCAGGCCGAGCCAGTTCAACACCATCCTGGGAAGAGTCGCAGGCACCGATAACGCTCATCTCGTCAACGACGTGGTGCTGCGCTCGCAGAGCCAGGCCGAATATTCAGCCGACAATATCGGGCATTTCGGCCTGAACCTGCGCCGATATGCGCATTTCACCTCGCCGATCCGCCGCTATTCGGACCTGATCGTGCATCGCGCCCTGATCCGGGCCCTGCATCTGGGCGATGACGGCCTGCCGACGGAAATGACGCCTGCCATGCTGAGCGAGATCGCCGGCAGGATCTCGGCCTGCGAGCGACGCGCCATGACGGCCGAGCGCGAGACCATCGACCGCCTGATCGCCCATTTCCTTGCCGACCATGTCGGCGAGATCTTCCAGGGACGTGTCTCCGGGGTGATCAAGTCGGGCCTGTTCGTCAAGCTCGCCGAAACCGGCGCCGACGGCTTCGTGCCCGCCGCGACGATCGGTCACGACTATTATCGCTTCGAAGAGAACGCGCATCAGCTTATCGGTGCAGCCACGGGTGAATCCTTCCAGCTTGGCGACACGGTGTCGGTGAAGCTGGTGGAGGCAGCGCCCTTTGCCGGTGCGCTACGCTTCGAGATCGTCTCGGATGGCCAGCGGCGCCGCGCGCCCGGCCGAAAGGTCGGCGTGGTCAAGCGGCCGCGGATCACCGATCGCAAGGGCAATGCGGCCAAACGCAAGGCCAAGGCGCTCAAAGGCAAGCGCGCCGGGAAGGGAAGTCGGCGATGAACGAATATCGGCCCGAGCAGCGCGATGCGGCCCTCGCCATGCGGCGGGGCGCCTTCGGGCGTTGCCCCAATTGCGGCAAGGGCAAGATCTTCACCTCCTATCTCAAGGTCGCTCCTCGCTGCAGTGTCTGCGGGGAGGATCTGTCGCATCACCGTGCCGACGACGCTCCGCCCTATTTCACCATGCTGATCGTCGGCCACATCGTGGTTGCAGGCATCCTCACCTGCGTGATCGAGACGGAGATGCCGCTCTGGTCGCTCGGCGTGATCTTCGGTACGCTGACCATCGTGCTGTCGCTGGTCCTGCTGCCGATGATCAAGGGCGCCATCATCGGGCTGCAATGGGCGAATCGCATGCATGGTTTTTCCGGCAAGCCGGATCCCGATACGCTTTCTCCGTACTGAGCCATTTCCTTCTTGCTGAACCGATGTCCGAAATCCCGTCCTCGCCCTCCAAACCCCGTCCCGTCCACCCCCGCGATGCCGCTTCGCTGATCCTGCTCGATCGCACCGGCAAGACGCCGCGCGTCCTGATGGGAAGGCGGCATGCCGGTCATGCCTTCATGCCCGGCGTGATGGTGTTTCCCGGCGGGCGCGTCGAACCGGCCGATCGCAGCATGAGCGCCTATGGCACGCTGGCCGCCCATACCGAACGCGGCTTGCTCACGCGTGTCGTCAGCCCTTCCCCGGCCAAGGCCAGGGCACTGGCCCTGTGCGCGATCCGGGAAACCTTCGAGGAAACCGGCATCCTGCTCGGCGAAAAAGGGCTCGGTGCTCCCGCCACCAGCAGCGAGCACTGGCGCGCCTTTGCCGAACACGAGGTGTTCCCCTCGCCCGAAAGCCTGCATTTCGTCGCCCGCGCCATCACGCCGCCGGCGATGAAGCGCCGATTCGACACGCGCTTCTTCGTGGCCGATGCGAACTCCATCGCGCACCGGACCGAAGGCGTCGTGGGGCCCGACTCGGAGCTGATCGAGACGAAATGGCTCTCCTTCGACGAAGCCCGGGCGGAAGATCTGGTCTGGATCACCCGCACCATTCTCGAGGAAGTCGCCAAGAGACTGGAAATCGGCCTGGAGAAGGATGTCCCCGTGCCCTTCTATCGTGAGCAACGGGGGGTGCGGAGCCGGGAGGAGATCTAGGAGAGGCACGAATGGCCATCATGGCCGCACAATTCCAGCCGGCATGCGCTTCTTTTGGTTGACTTCGGCTCTTCCATGAGTAGTGTGCGCCAAGATTCAAAAGGGCCGCGCCATTGCGCGGCTTTGCTGCCTTAGCCGATACGGTCCGGTAGCAATATTCGGAGCATCACCATGGCCAAGGCCGCCACCATCAAGATCAAGCTGCTTTCGACGGCAGACACGGGCTACTTCTATGTCACCAAGAAGAACACCCGTACCAAGACCGAAAAGCTCGCAATGAAGAAGTACGACCCCGTCGCGCGCAAGCACGTCGAGTTCAAGGAAACCAAGATCAAGTAAGATCGGTTTCCGGATCGGAATCAAGGGCGCCTTCGGGGCGCCCTTTGTTTTTGCAAGGTTCGTGGGAGGTTACAGATGTCGATATCCGGCGAAACTCGCGGGCCCTCGCGCGGTTTGCAGTTCTTCATCCTCGCCTGCACCCTCCTGGTCGTCGGCTTCGGTTCCGGCGCCGCCACGGTCAGCCTCTCGGCCATCCTTCAGGAATTCGCGCTCTCCTACGCGCTCATAGGCGCCGTCACCTCCGGCGTTTTCCTGTTCCTCATCGTATTCCTCGCACTGGGCGGACGCCTGCGGGCGGTGGTCGGTGACAAACCCTTCTTGTTGACCGCAACGTCCGTCTTCGTGATTGGCGAAACGCTGGGGGGACTTGCTCCCGATTTTTCCGTCTGGGCCATCGGCCGCCTGCTTCAGGGAGCCGCGACCGGCAGCCTTCTTTCCGTCAGCCTTGCTTTTGCGGCCGACAATGCGCGACGCCAGTGGCGGAGCGATGCCATAAGCATCTTGCTCGCCCTCTATTTCCTCGGCGCCGCAGTGGGTCCCGGCGTGGCAGGCTATGTCACGGCGTTCTATAGCTGGCGCGACATTGCCTTCGCTTCGGCAGCTCTCGGCGTGATCGTGCTCATCCTGCAGGCTGCGTTCGTCACCACGCCCAGGCGGGCGGAAATCGAGACCGTTTTTGACTGAGCCGCATCCTGCCGCTACGCCGCCTTGCGGACATGGTCTTCCGCTGCTTCGCGGATGGCCGCGATATTGCCGGCATAATTTGCAGCCCCGCCCCGGAACACGGCCGATCCTGCCACGAGGGTATCGGCGCCGGCCGCGGCTACCAGGGCTGCCGTCTCGGGGTTGACGCCGCCATCGACCTCGAGACGGATCGGCCTTGTACCGATCATCGCCCGGATGCGCCGGATCTTGTCGAGCTGCGAGGTGATGAAGGCCTGCCCGCCAAAACCCGGATTGACCGTCATCACCAGGATGAGGTCGAGACGGTCGAGCACATAATCCAGCACGCTTTCCGGCGTCGCCGGGCAGATCGTCGCCCCCGCCTTGCAGCCCAGCGAGCGGATCGCCTGCAGCGAGCGATCGAGATGAGGGCCGGATTCGGCATGCACGGTGATGATGTCGGCACCAGCCTTGGCAAAGGCTTCCAGATAGGGATCGGCCGGCTTGATCATCAGATGCACGTCGAAGGGCTTCTTCGTGTAGGGCCTGACGGCCTTGATGACATCGGGCCCGAAGGTGATGTTGGGCACGAAATGCCCGTCCATCACATCGCAATGGATCCAGTCCGCCCCGCTCTCGTCGATAGCCTTGATCTCCTCGCCCAGCCGCGCGAAATCGGCCGACAGGATGGAGGGCGCGATCACGATCGGTTCTGCCATGATGATCTTCCTTTCCCTTGCAATCTTGGTCAGGCGCCTCCGCCATCGGGCTGTGCGCCCTTGGCGAAGACGCGGCTCGCCAGAACATCGGCCGCTTCGATGGTCATGATGTCGTCCGCAGTCAGCCTGCGGTCGAGGTCGTCGACAAGCCGGCTCGCCTGGCGTAGGCGGATGCGGTCGAGGGCATTGCGGATGGAGCGCGCATTGGAGAACAAGGGCTGGGTCTTGCGCAACTCGATGTAGCGGATGAACGCCGCCCGCGCCTGCGCATCGAAGCGGTAATTGCGCTCCTGCAGCATCAGCTCGGCAATCGACAGCAGTTCGCCTTCCTCATAATCGGGAAAATCGATGTGATGGGCGACCCGCGAGCGGAAGCCGGGATTGCTGGCGAAGAATTTCTGCATCCGATCTTCGTAACCGGCCAGGATCACCACCAGATCGTCGCGCTGCGTCTCCATCACCTGCAGCAGGATCTCGATGGATTCCTGGCCGTAGTCGCGCTCATTCTCGGGGCGGTAGAGGTAATAGGCCTCATCGATGAACAGCACGCCGCCCATCGCCTTCTTGAGGATCTCCTTGGTCTTCGGTGCGGTGTGACCGATATACTGGCCGACGAGATCGTCCCGCGTCACCGAAACCAGATGTCCACGCCGCACGAAGCCGAGGCGATGCAGGATGTCGGCCATGCGCAGGGCTACCGTGGTCTTGCCGGTACCGGGATTGCCGGTGAAGGACATGTGCAGGGTCGGCGGATCATTCGCCAGGCCGATCTTCTGCCGGATGCGCTCGATCATGAGAAGCGAAGCGATCTCGCGGATGCGCGTCTTCACCGGCTTGAGGCCGACCAGTTCGCGATCGAGCTGGGCGAAGACATCGGCAATGCCGACCGCCTCGAACTCCTGCCTGAGATCGATGGTCTCAGCTGCCGGCGTACCGGTCTCGGCGGCCACTTTCACGGTGTTTGCATCGAGCATGGTGATCCTCGCCGATAAAGACTCCGCCGCCCCAGGGGCGACGGAGCAAGTTGTCCGGCTGGTCGCCAGAGACGGGAGGCACTGCCGTCATCAGCCGGACTGGGAACGACTAGACATAGAGCCGGTGGGCGCCGCGCTTACCCTCCCCTGGAGGGGGAAGGTAACGAGACTGTCCACTTCCGCCCAAATCCGAGCCTATGAGCCGTAGCGCTGGCCTTCCGGCCGGTCCGCGGCATAGCTGTGGGTGGTGTAGCGGATGTTGCGTCCGACGCTTTCCTGACGTTCGAGGCGGAAGCCGGGCTCGTCCTTCGGGCGATTGACGATGAAGGAGATACGCACCGACTCCCAGCCATGCGTGGAATCGAAGCCCGAGATGCGGATATAGCGATCGCCATAGACGCGCCGGCATTCGGCCAGTTCCATCATCACGCCCGCCGCATCGCGCAAGTCGAACATCGGCAGGCCCCACATCTCCCAATAGGTGTTGCGGGGATGGGGATCGTCGGTGAACTCGATGTTCACCGCCCAGCCCTGTTCCAGGCAATATTGCACCTGCCGGCCGATCTGCTCGTCGGTGAGATCGGGCAGGAAGGAAAAACACCCTTGTGTGATACGCATCGTCTTTCTCCCTTCAGGCGGTGACGGCGACGGTGGGCACGAAGTCCGGCGTGTCGGTGGATTCGTAGTTGAAGGTGACGTCCTTCCACACCTCGAGCGCCTGCTTGAGCGGGGTACAGCTATTGGCCGCCCTGGCCAGGATTTCCGGGCCCTCATGCAGGTAGTCGCGCCCTTCGTTGCGGGCGAGGATCATTGCTTCCAGCGCCACGCGGTTGGCCGTGGCGCCGGCGGCGATTCCCTGAGGGTGGCCGATGGTGCCGCCGCCGAATTGCAGCACCACGTCCTCGCCGAGCAGGTGCAGAAGCTGGTGCATCTGGCCGGCATGGATGCCGCCGGACGCCACCGGCATCAGCTTGTTGAGGCTGGCCCAGTGCTGGTCGAAGAAGACACCATGTTCGAGGTTGGTCGGATTGAAGTCCTCGCGGCAGATATCGTAATAGCCGCGCGTGGTATTCGGGTCGCCTTCGAGCTTGCCGACCACGGTGCCGGCATGGATATGGTCGACGCCGGCGAGCCGCATCCATTTGGCGATGACGCGGAACGACACGCCATGGCTCTTCTGGCGCGTATAGGTGCTGTGGCCGGCCCGGTGCAGATGCAGGATCATGTCGTTGCGGCGCGCCCAGGCCGCCATCGACTGGATCGCGGTATAGCCGATCACCAGGTCGATCATCACGATGTTGGAGCCGATCTCCCGGGCGAAATCGGCCCGCTCATACATCTGCTCCATCGTGCCGGCGGTAACGTTGAGATAGGTCCCCTTGATCTCGCCGGACGCGGCCTGTGCCTTGTTCACGGCTTCCATGCAATAGAGGAAGCGCTCGCGCCAATGCATGAAGGGCTGCGAGTTGATGTTCTCGTCATCCTTGGTGAAATCGAGCCCCCCCTTCAGCGCCTCGTAGACGACGCGTCCATAGTTGCGGCCCGACAGGCCGAGCTTGGGCTTGACGGTGGCCCCTAGCAGCGGCCGGCCGAACTTGTCGAGCCGCTCGCGCTCGACCACGATGCCGGTCGCCGGTCCCTGGAAGGTCTTCACATAGGCCACGGGGAAGCGCATGTCTTCCAGGCGCAGCGCCTTCAAGGGCTTGAAGCCGAAGACATTGCCGATGATCGAGGCCGAGAGATTGGCGATCGAACCCGGCTCGAACAAATCGAGGTCGTAGGCGATATAGGCGAAGTACTGGCCAGGCGCGTTCGGCACCGGATCGACCCTGTAGCACTTGGCCCGGTATTTTTCCGCTGCCGTCAGCCGGTCCGTCCACACCACCGTCCAGGTGGCGGTGGAGGATTCACCCGCCACGGCCGCCGAGGCCTCAATAGGATCGACACCGTCCTGGGGGGTTACCCGAAACAGCGCGATGACGTCCGTGTCCTTGGGTTCGTAGTCGGGCTCCCAATAGCCCATCTTCTTGTATTCCATCGTGCCGGACCGGTAGCGATCCTTGCCGCGGACGGTTTGCGTATTCACATTCATCTCGTCCTCCTTGATTGGGTGGATTGCGCCAGTCCCTGGTCTCGACGCGTCCTTGCGAGCTTGATGAGCCCTTGCATCGCAAAGCGCCTCAGGCTGCGGCCGCCAGGCCTTCAACTTTCGGTTCCAGGCTGCCGGCGCGATAGCGCCGGGCCATTTCGGGCAGCGGAACGACCTTGATCCGCGAGGCGTGTCCCGCCGTGCCAAACGCCTCGAAACGTTCGCGGCAGAGGGTTTTCAGCCCTTCCATGGCAGGCTTGAGGAATTTGCGTGGATCGAACTCGCTGCGGTTCTCGCTGGCGACCTTGCGGAAGGCTGCGGTCATGGCGAGCCGGCAATCGGTATCGATATTGACCTTGCGCACGCCATGCCGAATGCCCCGGACGATCTCCTCGACCGGCACGCCCCAGGTCTGCGGCATCTCCCCGCCAAAGGCGTTGAACATGTCCTGCAACTCCTGCGGCACCGAGGAGGAACCGTGCATGACCAGATGCACACCGGGCATGCGACGATGGATTTCCTCGATCACATGCATGGCCAGGATGTCGCCATCGGGCTTGCGGCTGAATTTGTAGGCACCATGCGAGGTACCCATCGCGATAGCCAGGGCATCGACCCTGGTGGCCCGCACGAAATCCACCGCCTGATCGGGATCGGTGAGCAACTGGTCATCGCTGACTTCGCCGATGACGCCGTGGCCATCCTCCTGCTCACCTCCGCCCTGCTCGAGCGAACCGAGCACACCGAGTTCCCCCTCGACGGAAGCACCGACCCAATGGGCGAGATCGACGACACGGCGGGTGATCGCGACATTGTAGTCGTAACTTGCCGGTGTCTTGGCGTCGGCCTCGAGCGAGCCATCCATCATCACGGAGGTGAAACCGTAGCGCAGCGCCGTCGCGCAGGTCGCCTCCTCATTGCCGTGGTCGAGATGCAGGCAGAGGGGAATCTGCGGATACATCTCCTCCAGGGCCTCGACCATCTTCGCCAGCATGATGTCGTTGGCATAGGAGCGCGCGCCTCGAGAGGCCTGCAGGATCACGGGCGCATCGACGGCTGCCGCAGCCTCCATGATGCCGAGGGCCTGCTCCATATTGTTGATGTTGAAGGCTGGCACGCCATAGCCATGCTCGGCAGCGTCATCCAGCAATTGCCTGAGGGTGATACGGGCCATGCTGCCCTCCGTTTCAAATGCGACTTTTGAAATTTACAGACTGACAAACTATTCGGCTGGCCTGGACACGAGCCGGCGCGCGACCTCTGTGATGACGGTGGCGGTGATGCCGAACTCCCGGTAGAGGTCGCCGGCCGGCGCCGAGGCGCCGAAGCCTGTCATGCCGATGAAGACGCCGTCCGCCCCGAGCAGGCGCGGCCAATCACCTTCGACCGCCGCCTCCACGCCGATGCGCGGAGCCGTTCCCAAGACCGCCTGGCGATAGATCGGCCCCTGCCGTCGGAAGAGCTCGAAGCAGGGTGCCGACACCACGGCGGCGCGAATGCCCTCCTTCGCCAGGAGTTCGGCCGCCTCCACGGCGATCGAAACCTCCGAGCCCGTGGCGATCAAGGTAACGTCACGCACCCCTGGCGGCTCGACCAGGACATAGGCGCCGAGCGCGACCCCATTCACGCCGCAGTCGGAACGCAGCGTCGGCAGCGCCTGGCGCGACAGGCAGAGCACGGAAGGCTGCCTTTCGGCCGTCAACGCGCACTCCCAGGCCTCGGCGGTCTCGACGGCATCCGCTGGCCGGAACACCAGAAGGTTGGGAATGGCCCGCAACGCCGCCAGATGCTCCACGGGCTGGTGGGTCGGGCCGTCCTCGCCGAGACCGATGGAATCATGCGTCATCACATGGATCACGCGTAGCCCCATCAGGGCCGCCAACCGGATCGCCGGTCGCGAATAGTCGGCAAAGGCCAGGAAGGTACCGCCAAAGGGGATGAAGCCGCCATGCAGGGCGATGCCGTTCATCGCCGCGGCCATGCCGAACTCGCGCACGCCGTAATGGATGTAGCCGCCGGAGAAATCCTCGGCCTGGACCGGTTGCAATCCCTTTGCCTGGGTGAGGTTGGAATGGGTGAGGTCGGCTGAGCCTCCCAGGAGATTGGGCTGAGCGGCAACGATCGCATTGATGACCTGCTGGGAAGCCTGCCGCGTGGCGATCGTCGGGCATTCGCTGGCAAAGCGCTGACGGATATCGGCCAAGGCACGCTTCAGTTCAGCACCCACTTTGCCTTTGAGGGCTTCGTCGAACTGCCGCCTCTCGGCCTCGCCGACATCGCGCAGCCTCTGCTGCCAGGCTTCGTGCTCAGCCTTGCCGCGGGCACCCACGGCCAGCCAGGCCTCGCGGATCTCGGACGGAACCTCGAAGGGCTCGTATGGCCAGCCGAGGGCCTCGCGCGCCGCCTGGTTCTCCTCGGCACCGAGCGGCGCACCATGCACCTTTTCGGTGCCCTGCCGGTTGGGCGCACCGAAGCCGATGATGGTCCGGCAGGCGATGAGCGAGGGCCGTTCCGTCGCCCGTTCCTCGGCGATCGCCTTGGCCACGGCCTCGCGGTCATGGCCGTCGACCCGGCGCGCCGACCAGCCGGAAGCCGCAAAGCGCGCGAGTTGGTCGTCCGAGCAGGAGAGCGAGGTGGCCCCGTCGATCGAGATCTCGTTGTCGTCGAACAGCACGATCAGCTTGCCGAGCTTGAGATGGCCGGCCAGCGAAATCGCCTCGTGACTGATCCCTTCCATCAGGCAGCCATCGCCGGCGATGACATAGGTATGGTGGTCGACGAGATCGTCTCCGAAGCGGGCGTTGGCGAGGCGCTCGGCCAAGGCCATGCCGACGGCCGTCGCCAATCCCTGCCCGAGCGGGCCCGTCGTGGTCTCCACGCCTTGCGTGTGGCCATATTCGGGATGTCCCGGCGTCCTGGAGCCCCATTGCCGGAAGGACTTCAGCTCCTCCAGCGTGAGTTCGGGGTAGCCGGTGAGATGCAGGAGGCCATAGAGCAACATCGAGCCATGTCCAGCCGAGAGCACGAAGCGGTCCCGATCCGGCCAAGCCGCGTCCGACGGATCGAACTTCAGGAAGCGGGAGAACAGCACGGTGGCGACGTCGGCCATGCCCATGGGCATGCCGGGATGGCCGGACTTGGCCTTCTCCACGGCATCAATGGCCAGGAAGCGCAGGGCATTGGCCATGTCGCGATGCGGCACCGAGGTCTCGAAAGTGGCTGATGGTGTCGAGATATTCACGGGCATGTCCTCCCATTCCGCTGCCCTGGGCAGACGGTGGTGTGGTTCACGGAAAGGCTCTGTGTCTTGTGGGCGCGCTGTCAGGCAGCGCGTTTCTTGCGTTCGACCAGCTGCAGGATCAGCGGCGTCAGGATGAGCTGCATGGCCAGATCCAGCTTGGAGCCGTGGATGACGATGGAGTTGGCCCGCGACATGAAACTGTTGGGGATCATCGACAGCAGATAGGGAAAATCGATCCCCCGCGGCACCTGAAAGCGGATCACCACCATCGACTCATCCGGCGTCGGGATCCAGCGCGCGATGAAGGGGTTGGAGGTATCCACCGTCGGCACGCGCTGGAAATTGATGTCGGTATGGGTGAATTGCGGGCAGATATAATTCACATAGTCCGGCATGCGCCGCAGGATGGTGTCGGTCACCGCTTCGGTCGAATAACCCCGCGTGCTACGGTCGCGATGCAGCTTCTGGATCCACTCGAGATTGATCACCGGCACGACGCCGATCTTGAGATCGGCATATTTGGCAACGTCGACCTCGTCGGTCACCACCGCTCCATGCAGCCCTTCATAGAAGAGCAGGTCGGTGCCTGAGGGCAGCGGCTTCCAGGGCGTGAACGTGCCGGGCGGGGCCCCGTAGAGAATCTCCTCCTCGTCATCATGGACATAGTGGCGCGTGGTGCCGGTTCCATGGTTGCCATAGTCGCGGAACAGTGCCTCCAGCTCCGCGAACAGATTGGTTTCCGGGCTGAAATGGCTGAAATGTTTGTTACCTCTGGCCGCCTCATCCGCCATGTGGGCCCGCATCTCTGCCCTGTCATAGCGATGAAAGGAATCGCCCTCGACATAGGCCGCCTCGATGTTCTCCCTGCGGAAGATCTGCTCGAAGGTCCGCTTGACCGAGGTCGTGCCGGCGCCGGACGAGCCGGTAATGGAAATGATCGGATGCTTGATCGACATGGTATTCCCCGAGCTCAAACGCGGAAGAGGCCGCGATTGGCGAACAAGGGCGCCGAGGTCGGCGGCCACAAGCCCGGCCTGTTATGCAGCGTTTCCAAACGAGCGACCTTGTTGGTGGCCCCGAGGATCAGCGGTACACGCTGATGCAGCGAGGTCGCGCGGATATCGAGAATACGGATACGGCCATTCGACCCCGCCCCTCCCGCCCTCTCCATCAGGAAAGCCATGGGATAGGCTTCGTAGATCAGTCGCAGGCGCCCCTGCCCGTAGCCGCTCCTGGCGTCGGCCGGGTAGAGATAGATGCCGCCTCGGGTGAGAGCCCGGAACGTGTCGGCCACCAGTGCCCCGTGCCAGCGCATGTTGTGGTCGCGCCCTGACGGACCATCGGCGCCAGCCTGGCATTCGTCGATGAAAGCCCGCACCGGCTCCTCCCAATGCCGGTAATTGGAGGCATTGATCGAATATTCCGGCTGGTCCTGGTCCGGCAGGCGGACATTGGCCTGGGTCAGGCGGAAGTGGCCGCTGCGACGGTCGAGCGTGAAAATGTCCACCTCCTCGCCGAGCGAAAGCACCAAGGTCGTCTGCGGGCCGTAGATGACGAAGCCCGCGGCAAGCTGGCTGGTGCCTGCCGGCCAGACCAGGGTGCGGTCGGCCGCCGATGCCAGCACGAACTCATCCGGTGTCGGCATGATGGAAAAGATCGTGCCCACGGGCATGTTGAGCTCGAGATTGCCGGAGCCGTCGACCGGATCGATGGCGACACAGAGAGGCTGGCTCGCATCCCAGATCTCCAGTTCGTCGACTTCCTCCGAGGCGAAGGCCGCAATCGCGCAGACCTTCAGAGCTTCCCGGAACTGGCGGTCGGCCCAGACGTCCATATCCTTCTGTTCGTCTCCGCCGGCGTTGTGGCCACGGGCCTCCTCGACGATCTCGGCGAGGGTCCCCAGCGACACTGCCTCCGACACGCGGATGGCCGCCGCGGCGAGGCTGGCGACGACTTCGGCAACCGCAACCCTGAGCATGTCACTGCCAGCGTGGCGGGTGAGATAGGCGTCCAGAGTCGGCTTGTCGGTCATCGGCATTCTCCCCCGGATGACGCCTCCTGCGAGGCATCGTCATTTCGCGATCTTTCGAGGAGCTTGACCGAAAATAGAAAATAATCGAAATTTTGTTTTCTTCGCCTTTGCAAAAGTTTTCCTTATATGGCCGTTCGCCTGCGAGACATCACCCGTCGGCAGCTGCGTGCCCTCGCCGCCATCGCGTCGAGCGGCTCGGTGACGTCGGCCGCCAAGGCCCTGCACCTCACCCAACCGGCGGTGACATTGCAGCTGCGCAATCTGCAGGACCTTGCCGACCTGCCCTTGCTGCAACGGACCGGCGACGGCATGATCCTCACCGATGCCGGCGTCGAGATGCTGCAATTGCACAGCCGTATCGAGGCAGCCATTGCCGATTGCGAAGCGACACTGGGCATCATCTCCGGGAAAACTGCCGGACGTGTCTCGATCGGGGCCGTCAGTACCGCCAAGTACTTCGTCCCCTTCATCATCGCGGCCTTCTCGCGCGCGCATCCTCGGATCGAAGTGACATTGTCGATCGGCAATCGCGCTGAAATCATGCAGGCCTTACGCGACTACAAGCTCGACGTCGCCATCACCGGCCGCCCGCCGCCCGACATCGAGGTCGAGAAGCACCTGATCGGCCAGAACCCGCATGTCATCATCGCATCGCACACTCACTGGCTGGCCAAGGAGCGAGGCCTTGCCGCAGTCGATTTGTCGCATGAGACCTTCCTCACGCGCGAGCCCGGATCGGGCACGCGCATGCTGATGGAACGCCTGTTCGAGCAGACGGAACTTGCGCCCCATATCGGCATGGAGTTCGACTCGAACGAGACGATCAAGCAGAGTGTGATCGCCGATCTCGGCATCGCCTTCCTTTCGGCCCATACGGTTGCGACCGAACTGGAAGACGGACGCCTGGTGACCTTGGACGTGGCAGGCCTGCCGGTGACGCGGCAATGGTTCGTGGTACGCCGGGTCGACAAGGTGCTGCTCCCCCCGGCCCAGGAAGCGCTCGATTTCATTGCCAGGGAGGCGTCTCAATACCTGCCGCGCCCGCCCCTCAGCCACGACTGACACAACGAGAACTTCTGGGATCCAGGCATCCCTCGATGCCCCTCAAGATCGCTACTCTCCCAGGAAACCGCGCACCGTTTCCAGGAACTTCGCCACCGAGATCGGCTTCGACAGATAGGCCTCGCACCCGCCCTGGCGGATGCGTTCCTCGTCGCCCTTCATGGCGAAAGCGGTGATGGCGACCACCGGGATCGATTTCAGCTCATCGTCATCCTTGAGCCATCGTGTCACCTCGAGGCCCGAAACCTCCGGCAGCTGGATATCCATCAGAATCAGGTCGGGACGATGCTCGCGCGCCAGGTTCATCACATTGATGCCACTGCGGGTTTCCACGATGTCGTAGCCGTTGGCTTCCAACAGATCATGGAAGAGCTTCATGTTGAGCTCGTTATCTTCCACGATCAGGACTTTCTTGGCCATGAAGACCCTCGTCTGCGCCAAAGCATCTTTCGATCCGGCACAATCGCCGGGAATCGCAAAGACGCGTCAATACAAAGAGTTAGAACAAGGAAGCGTTTTCAGCAAAACGCACTTTGCTCTAGAATGAACCGCGGATATCGGGGCTGCGAATCTGTTTTCAACCACGCCCGCTTACCGGCATGTTGTTAGCAGTCAGTCCTTACCAAACGGGAAATCAAATGTTCAGGCAAACCGCCGGGCAGGCAGCTCAAAAGCAACGTGCCGAAGAAATCGCGACGGCGGCTCTCGGCTTCATTGCTGCCAATGAAGATCGACTCAATGGTTTCTTCATGGCAACCGGCCTGTCACCCGAGGAGATTCGCAGTGCCGCAGCCAAGCCTGGATTTCTAGCTTCGGTGCTGCAGCACGTCCTCTCGGATGAAGAGAGTGCTGCCGGCTTTGCCGCGGAAAATGGCCTCTCCCCCGAAGACCTGCAACGGGCGGCGTTCCAGCTCGGCCTTCGTTGGGATTGATGAGCGCGCTCTGCCGAGACTGTCTTGGCGAGGCTGGCGAGGCGGATCGCTGCCCTGCCTGCCGCTCGCCCCGCATCATCCGGCATCGGCAACTCGAGCGCCTCACGATCGCCCATGTCGACTGCGATGCCTTCTACGCCACCATCGAGAAGCGCGACGATCCTTCGCTGGCCGACAAGCCGGTCATCGTCGGCGGCGCCAAGCGCGGCGTAGTCTCAACCGCCTGCTACATCGCCCGCACCTATGGGGTCCGTTCGGCCATGCCGATGTTCCAGGCACTCAAGCTCTGCCCGGACGCGGTGGTCGTCAGGCCTAATATGGAGAAATATGTCGAGGTCGGCCGCCAGGTCCGCGACATGATGCTGGCGCTGACGCCGCTGGTCGAGCCGCTTTCGATCGACGAAGCCTTTCTCGACCTCAGCGGCACGGACCGCCTGCACCATGCCAGCCCGGCGCGCACGCTGCTGCGCTTTGCCAACCAGGTCGAGAAGGAACTGAGGATCACCGTCTCCATCGGGCTCTCCGCCAACAAATTCCTGGCCAAGACGGCCTCCGATCTGGAAAAGCCTCGCGGCTTTGCCGTGCTCTCGCCCGAGGAGGCACCGGACTTTCTCGCCCCGCGCCCGATCTCCTTCATCTGGGGCGTCGGCAAGGCCGGGGCAGCCCGTTACGAAAAGGACGGGCTTCGCACGATCGCCGATCTGCAGAAGGCCGGAGAACTGCCTCTGATGCGGCGCTACGGCGTCGAAGGACAGCGGCTTGCCCGCCTCGCCTTTGGCCGCGATGCCCGCAGGGTCGACCCAGAGGGCGACCGCAAATCCGTCTCGGCCGAGACCACCTTCGATCATGATCTTGCCAGCGGTGAAAGCCTGCTGCCGATTCTCTGGCAATTGTCGGAAAAGGTGTCGTCCCGGCTGAAGAAATCCGCCATTGCCGGCTCGACCGTGACGTTGAAGCTGAAATCGGCCGATTTTCGTCTCCGCACTCGCGCCCAGAGCCTGCATGAACCGACACGCCTGGCTACCCGCATCTTCGAAACCGGCAAGAAACTGTTGGCGAAGGAGACGGATGGCACCCAATATCGCCTGATCGGCATCGGGGTCACCGGCCTCGCCGATCTGGCCGATGCCGATCACGGCGATCTCGCCGACCCCAACGCCAAACGCCTGGTCGCGACCGAAAACGCCATCGATGCCGTCCGGGCGAAGTTCGGCAAGACCGCCATGCAAAAGGGCATCGCCTTCAAGCCCGACAAAAGCGAGACCTAGAGCATCGTACCGAAAAGTGGGCGCCGCCTTTCGGCAAAAGCGATGCGACAACAATGACCTACAGCCGCAGGCAACGCTATGGGCTGCGATAGACGCCGATATCCAGCTTCTTGCCGCCGTTGATGTTGATTCCCGCAACCCTGGAAACCGGATCAGCCTTTGTGCCGTTCGCAGCGAGGCGGGCCAGAAACGCAGGCTCGAAACGCTTGTCGACAAAGGCGACCCGGCAGGCGCCCTGCCCCAGGAAATCCGCTGCGCCTTCGGGGCTGGGCATATCCAGATCCGTCCCGGCCAGGAAGACCAAACTGGGCTCGCGGAAGCCAACGCTCGCGGCTGCAACATGCGGGCATTGCGACGTCTGTGCCGCCGCGGCCAGGCGCGGGCTGATGGCCATGGCCTGCAGTTTGGGAATGGCACCGGCATAGATGCCCCAATAGAGCAACAGGCTGGTGGCGAGACAGGCCAGAACGGCCTCGGCGCCTCTGTCCTCTCCCAGCCGCCGCCAGGCCAACCATGCCGCCGCTATCGCCAGGATGGCAAAGGGCAGTGTCAGCCAGGCAATCTCCCGCTGATAGAACCACACCGCGCCGACCGCGACGACGGCCAACACCAGCGCCAGGAAGGGAATGAGCCCCGCCACGATGCGAGCCCACAGGCTTCGCGAGAGTCCATCGTCGCAAACAGCCGCAGCGATCAGGATGGCGATCGCCGGATAGACCGGCAGGACGTAGTGCGGCAGCTTGGTGGGGAAGAATTCGAAGACGAGCCAGAACGGCACCAACCAGGCCAGCAGGAAGACCACCGATGCGGTTCGGCGCTGCCGCCAGATCCATGGCACGGCCAGGGCGGCCAGCGGCGCGAAGGGCCAGAACGTGCCCCAGAAGACGGCGAGATAGGTCCCGGGCCAGCCGCCATGGGATTCCTGGGCACCCGCCACCTTGTTCAGCATGTCCTTGCCGACCGATTCCTGCAGGAAGGCACCCTTGGTCTGGATCATGATGGCGATGAACCAGGGCGACACCAGGACGAGAGTGAAGAGGATGCCCCAAAGCCAGCGCAGGTTTCCGAGCCAGCGCCAGTCACGCGTGGCAGCCACCGTACCGGCAATGGTCAAGGCCACGAGAAGGGCTCCGATCGGCCCCTTGATCAGGATGGACGCCGCCATGCCGATCCAGAACACGGCCGGCAGGCTCAAGCCCACCGGCAAGGGATCGCCACGCCGGGAGGCCATGAAGAAGCGGGCCAGCACACCCACCATCGCCATCACCGTCAAAAGCTGGGTCGCGTCCGTCTTGGCCAGGCGCGCTTCGACGCCAAGCAGCAGGCAGCCGGCCATCATCAGTCCTGCCAGCAGGGCCGCGCGGCGGCCCACGAGCGGAATGGCAGTCCACCAGGTCAGCAGCACCGCACCGATCGCGGCAATCAGCGAGGGAATGCGATAGAGCCAGATCGTGGTGCGCGCCTCTGGAACTCCAAGGCTCTCCCCCAGGCTGACGGCAGCCGTCTGCAGCCAGTAAATGCCGACCGGCTTCTTGAGCCTGGCCTCGTCCTGGAAGCGGATACTGACGAAATCGCCGCTCTCCAGCATCTGCTTGGAGGCCTGTGCGAAGCGCGGCTCGTCCCGATCCATCGGCGGCAGACCGGTGAAGCCGGGTGCGAGGGCCAGGAAGGTTACGAGCAGGAGCGTTGCAAGCGCGAGCAGGTTGGAACCAGCCAGCCGATCGACCATACGAACCGGCCCGTGGGCGGCGGCAGGTGCTTCGGATAAGGCGGCCATGCTAACCTCCACCGGTCTCGCCGATCTTCGATAAGGAACGAAGACCGCCGTGCGCTGCCTATTGCCCAGGCCCATGGCCGGTTGTCCAGCGGGATGGCGACCCCAGCAGGGCTCGAACCTGCGACCTAGCGCTTAGAAGGCGCTCGCTCTATCCAGCTGAGCTATGGGGCCAGTCCAAAGCCGGACGCAAACGCTCAATGGGTCCACTGACCGATGCGCGAAACCTTGAAGTTGTCCGAATAGGATACGATCTTCGTCGTCGCCTCTTGCGGCTCGAAGATCTGATAGGCGATGCCGTTGCGGGTGGCGTAGGCGATGGCCTCTTCCTTGGTCGCGAAACGCAGCTTGACCTGCTGCTTCATGTCGCCCGAGGAGGTCCAGCCCATCAGCGGCTCGACCGAGCGCGGCTCCTCCGGCTCGAACTCCAGGAGCCAGTCCTTCGTCTTCGCCGAACCGGACTGCATGGCCGTACGTGCCGGCTTGTAGATTCTCGCTGTCATCGTTCGCCGTCCGCCTTTCGTCTCATCCGTCGCTGGTCGGGGCAGCAGGATTCGAACCTGCGACCTATAGTACCCAAAACTATCGCGCTACCAGGCTGCGCCATACCCCGTTCAGGACGAATGTGAGCTTACTAAGGGGCCTCGCAGAGAACCGCAAGGGTCTGGGCGCTCCGATTTCAAAAAGTTGTATGACTGCGTCAGCTCGTCAAGGCTTGAAGATCGGATAGCTCACCTTGTCGCCGGGCTTGATGCCCAGCTTGTCCGCCGTTCCGGCCACCACTTCCAAAACCGCCAGCACCGGTGCGCCGGACATGATCGTACGCGTCGACAAGGGCTCGGCACGCTTCTCGATGCGCTGGATCGTGCCGTCCCCGCGAATGAAGATCATGTCGAGCGAAACATAGGTATTCTCCATCCAGAACGAAGCGATGCGCTCCGCCGCGAATGGAAAGAGCATGCCTTTGTCCGGCTCCAGGCTGCGCCTGAACATCATGCCGCGCCGCTGTTCGTCCTCGGTCCGCATGACTTCGACCTGGAAGTCGCGCTGACCACCTGTGGTGGCAATCGACAAGGGTTCGAACACGCCGTCCTCGGCCGGTGAGGCCGAAAGACCGGCAATACTCACAAATAACGCGAGAACAGTAGTATAAACTATTGAAAGAAGAGGGTTCTTGCGCATTCTCGTCAATGGGACTGAGGACCAGACGGACCATCCGCAAGCTTGAGCTCGGCAGCCATCAGCCCTTTGGGTCCCGTGCCGAAGCGTACCATCAGGATCTGACCGGGCTTGAGGTCCATGATGCCGAACCGCCGCAAGGTCTCCATATGGACGAAGATATCCGGCGTGCCGTCTCCCCGCGAGACGAAACCGAAACCGCGCAAGCGGTTGAACCATTTCACCGTCGTCGGCTCGAAACCGCCGGTCGGCGTCACCTGCACATGGGTGCGCGCTGGCGGGAGCTGGGCGGGATGGACAGCGGTGGATTCGTCCATCGACAGGATGCGGAACACCTGCAGGCCCTTGGCGCGCTGCGTGGCCTCGACGACGACACGCGAGCCTTCAAAGGCCGCCTGGTAGCCGTCCCGACGCAAGACACTGACATGAAGCAGGATATCCTGGCCGCCATTGTCCGGAACGATGAACCCATAGCCCTTGGCAATGTCGAACCACTTGATGGTGCCGGCGACCTCCAGCAAGCCTGCCGGCCTCTCGTCCGGATGTCCCCCGGAGTCGCGAACTGGCTCGAACCTCGCTTCAAAATCGTTCGTACCCATCTACGCCATCCAACACATTGCCCACGGACTGGGCCGCCGCACGATTCTTGATGCTGCTACGATAACACCCCCAGGCTCAACGGAAAGCCCGAATTAACATTTTTGTGCCTCATCTTCATACAATCGCAAAACGTCCCTAAAATCGACGAACTCTCGATAAACCGGCCACATTTACAGGGTGAACCCCTCGAGTAAATCGCCGATCTCTCCCCTCAGCAGCAACTGGGCATAAGGGTCGCTCGGCGTCTCCTCCCGGTTGACGATCACCACGCGTGCGCCCTGGCGATGGGCAAGACGCGGCAGATCGGCAGCCGGATAGACGACCAAGGACGAGCCGACGACCACGAAAAGATCGCAGGTCTTGGCGAGTTCCGTAGCCCGTCGCATCGCCGCCTCCGGCATGGGCTGCCCGAAAGATATCGTCGCCGTCTTGATGAAACCGCCGCAATCATCGCAGCGCGGCGCCTGCCCGCTCGCCAGGAACGGTCCCCGCAAGGCTGCAATCTCATAGCGCCTGGCGCAGTCGAGGCATGTCGCATAGGTGGTGTTGCCGTGCACTTCCACCACGGCATCGGCAGGAATGCCCGAATCCTGGTGCAGATTATCGATATTCTGCGTGATCACCGCCGGGCATTTGCCCGCATGCACCCAGGAAGCGATCGTCTGATGGCCCCGCGTCGGTCGTGCCAGGCGGATCTCGTCATCCATGTCGAAACGCCGGCGCCAGCTCTCGCGCCGGGCCTCGTCGTCGGCCAGGAACTCATCGAAGGGAATCGGCTTCATCCGGCTCCAGCGGCCGCCGGGCGAACGGAAGTCCGGAATGCCGGCCTCGGTCGACAGCCCGGCGCCGGTAAAGGCGACGACGCGATCGGCTCGCGCCAGCATCTGCGCAAAGCGAAGAAGTTTTTCGCGATGCACGGCGTCCTTGTCGGCGGCGGCAATCGGCATTAGGCCTTACCTCCCCAATTGCGATGAGGATCCAATGAAATATTTGCACACCATGGTTCGCGTGCGCGACCTCGATGCCTCGCTCAAATTCTACGTCGACATCTTCGGCCTGGTCGAGGGCCGTCGCTATGAAAACGAGAAGGGTCGCTTCACCCTGGTCTTCCTGGTCGCCCCCGAGGATCTCGAAGCCTTCAGGGCCGGCAAGGCCCCTGCCCTCGAGCTGACCTACAACTGGGATACCGAAGACTACGGCAGCGCGCGCAATTTCGGCCACCTCGCCTATGAGGTCGACGACATCTATGCCTTCTGCGCCAAGCTGCAGCAGGCCGGCATCACCATCAATCGCCCGCCTCGTGACGGCCACATGGCCTTCGTGCGCTCCCCGGATCTGATCTCGATCGAGATCCTGCAGAAGGGCGATTCTCTGCCGCCGGCCGAGCCCTGGTCCTCGATGGCCAACACCGGCGTGTGGTGAAACGGGGCATTTTTGCCCCAAAACCGGCACCTAAAGCGCTCGGCACAACTAATTTCACAAAGGCGGCATATTCCTCTTGCCGCCTGCGATTCACCCCTCTATATGTCCGCCCGCCGCGCCCTTCGTCTATCGGTCAGGACGCCACCCTTTCACGGTGGAGAGAGGGGTTCGATTCCCCTAGGGCGCGCCACACTGCTAAGTCAGCTCTGACTTATCAATGGCTTACTGACCGAAATTGTCGCACCTCCCGTAACCGCCCCTCAAGGTGCGACACGGCTGTGCCGTTTCCGTTCCAGCGGTTCCGTCAAAACCTTGGCTGCAACGAGCGTCTCCGCGATGCGTTTGAAACCCTTTGTCGCCAGGACGAGCGCCCTCGCCTTCTTGGTATAGGTGCCGGACTGGCGATTGTTCGCCCAGCCATACATCGCCTCGAGCTCGACCTCTGAGCCGCCATTCTCCGAACAGAGAGTCGCGCCGCCTTTGCGCAGTCCATGGGCGGTGCAGTCCGGTAGCTTTGCTTCCGTGCAGCGATCCTTGAACCAATTCCCGAACGCGGCGCCGGATGCAAATGGCTTTCCATATGCTGTCAGAAGGTATGGCAACTGATCAGTCTCGGGCATCGCCTCGATCGCCTGCACCAACGGCCAGGGCATTTCGGTAATCAGGTCGGCGCCTGTCTTGCTGGTCTTGAAGTTCACCTTTCCCGATCGCGCATGCTGGCGCCCGAACTTAGTCGCGTCGGATCGACGGAGGCCGGTAAAAAGCAGGACCATGCAGGCCAGGTAAGGCATCGTCCCGATGGGATGTCTTTCCACATAGGCCCTGATGTCTTCGACCGTCCAGGTGTAGAATCCTTCGGTCTCGATCTTGATTTTCGGAATGCCGGCCGCCGGGCTGGTCTCGATGATTTTGACGCCGACGGCCCAGGTATACAGGGCTTTCATGGACTTCAGCCACTCGTTGGCATTCCCTGGCACCGCCGAGCGCTTCGCCACTCCCTTGGCTATGTTCTCGCCGGGGATCACCATAGGCTTGTGCCCGTGTTCCTTCTTCATGGCCTCCAGAAACTTGCGCCGGCGCTTCCGGCCGAGCGCTTCCATGGTGAGGAATTTGGTGGATTCCGTGAAATAGCGATCGATCAGCCAGCCCAAGGTTTTTGGAGCAAACGGCAATCGAACATCATGCTTGGCGGCCTTGGCCTCATTCTCCTCGACGCCGACAAACAGCGATTTCACCGCGGCACGATACTCGTCGAGGAATTCCGGGGACGAGACCGGGTGTTTGAGGCGGATCCGCTTACCCTTCAGGCGAGCATAGACCACGCGCCGACCATGGCGCGTTTTCTCCTCGCTCAGATACTTGAGATCGACCTCCATTGGGTCAGGGTGCTTCATCGCCCCAACCGCCGTCAACGTCGTCTTCTGGGGATTGCGGGGACTGTTCGTCCCTGAGCTGATCAAACGCCGAATCGAGCGCGCGCATGTCCCAGATGACACGCCGATCTATCCGGATCGGCTTCGGCATCTTGCCTGTTCCAACGAGCTCGAGGAATTTCGTCTGGCTCAGGCCGATGTAAGCGGCGGCCTCCTCGCACGACAGGCCGCGCCGGGGCGCAGGCGAGAGCGGCAGCACGATAGTGGTTGCAGTGTCGATCGCGCGGGCGTGCTTCATCGCCCCTCCCAGCACCACTGTGCCTTGCGCCACGCCTTTGCCTTGGCACCGGCCCTCCATGGGAATGCCGCGTGGGCATCGACCAGAACGCGGCCGACATCGCCCGCCGGCGTGGTCAGCGTGGCGAGCGTGCGCCCGTACCTATCCTTGTTCTTCCACCTGGTGATGGCGACCGGCTTCCCCTTGAGCGCTTCAATCAGGACATCGCGCGCGGCCAGCCCGAGCTGGTGCTCAAACTCGCACTCGAAATGCCCGATCTCTGGAGCGTCGATATTGGCTATGCGGATCCGCTCGCCTGCGATGTCGACGGTATCGCCATCGATCACATAAAAGTCGCTGCCGTTGACAGTCTCCGCCCCGGCGGGCCCAGCCAGCAGGAACGCGAGAAGGAAAATGGGGGCGGTCCTAGTCATGCTGCTTCCTTCATCGCGTCGATATTCTGCTTATGCACGGCGAAGGTCAGCGCGACCACCCAGGGGTTTGCTTCCCAGGAGCCGGGGCCGTTGATGTGCTTCCAGAGTGCGGCGTAGGCCTCAATGCCCGTTTCGAAACCTTCGCCGTCGACGTCCTCGATGCCTGTGTAAAAGCGATAATCGCTGATCTCTTGATGAGTGCCGCCGGCACAGGTTGCGCCGACAATCCCCCAAACCTCCTCAACTCCTTCCGCAATGGCGTCTTCCTCGCTGATGTCCTGCAGCCGCTCGACCTTGACGCCGGTCACCACCAGCGTGAGGCGGCTGGCCCAGCGTGGCATGAACATCGACGGCCGACGCCGCTCTCCCCAAGGATTGCCCCAGGTCGACGCCTGCCCATTGTCGCTCGCCTCATGGAAGATCGGCAGCCCAGGCAGTTCGAATATAGGGAGATCGCGTGGACGGATGCCATCAAAGGCGCGTTCGGTCCGCCACGCCTCGCGGACCCACAGGCGATCCTTGGGCATAAAGCGGAGCGGCACTTTGTGGTCGGCATCCGGGGTGATGTAGCCGAACACGGCTGTCAGCGCGGGCGCATAGAGGCCAATGAGGCCCATGTCAGCGGGCGGTTGGGGCTTCAGCAGGCGACGCGTCTGGGTCTTCGTGCCGGCGAGCAGGGCGCGGACAGAGGTGGGCTGCATGATGATTGGTCGATCTGTCACGGCTTGACCACCCTTCTGATGTGCTCAGCATAGGCACCGACGGCCTTCCAGTAGGCGGCCATCGGCCCCTTGTTCTGTTTCCAGCTGGTCTGAGCCCGGCGACGGGCGTCGGCGACTACATCGCCCAGCAGTTGCGCAATGGCGGCGCGATCTTCTGCAGGGCGGTCGAGGAGCGCCTGGAGGCCAGGGAGCGCTAGGACTGGGTTGCGAACCTCGCGCCGATTGCTGCGGGTTTCCGTCATTTCGCTTCTCCGGTCGGCCCGGGCAGCATCATCGGCATATCGCCTTTCTCGTAGGCGAGAGCGATCTGTGGGCGCAGCCAGCCCCCGGCCGTACGCCCATCCGGCAGCACGACATGAGCTAGGAACTCGTCTTCAAACTCGGTGATGCCGGCGGCCACCGCCTCGAGCTTGGCTTTGATCACCAGAGCGAGCGCGCGCCACCTCTGACGAACCGCCTGCTCATATGCCTCGGCTTGTCCCGTCGGTGAGCGCAACTGGCCCCGGCCGGGCGTATGGGTGAACTCGCGAGCTTTCGGATCCGGCAAAGGCAGCATGAACCGGACATAGCGATTGCTGGCCTTGAACTGGATGACCGCGCGCTGCCCTTCCCAGCCGTACATGAAGGCGGTCGCGCCGTAGCGGGTCAGGGTGCGCTCTATCTCAGCGCGGGAGGCTTCGGACGAGACCGAAGTTTCGGATGCATATCGGGCCATCAAATCCCCCCAGCCGCTTCGATGGCGGCGGCTTTGCAACGGTCCCAAAGGCGATCGACGAGGATGGCGAGGCGGCGACAGTCACGCCGCTCCGAACTGCCGGCCGTATAGTCCCAATAGACCCGATCGCCGTGGTGTTTCCGGTATCGGCGGAGGAGCTTGGTATGTCGTCTCCGCCAGGCCTTCGGCGCCTGGCGCCAGTGCTTGCCGCAGATCACCTCGGAGGATCCGTCATCGGCGAACGTGCGGCGGCAGAACGGGATGCAGCAATGAATGCGGGTCATTGCTGCTCCGGCAAAGAAAAAGGTGAACAGGTAGCGGTCGCCCAGATCCGACAGTGTGAATCGCGCCTAAATCTGCTTCCAGTAGCGTGGGCGCTTGACCGGGGGTGGGGAAGCAGATGTGGCCAAGCAATTCTGGCGAATGGGCGGCGTGGGTGCAGGCCGCTGGTAGTTTCGTCGCCTTGCTCCTCGCACTTTGGATAGCTAGGTGGCAATCCCGGGTCGAAGAGCGACGGCGCGTGCGCGAAAGTGACGAGCGTGCTTTTGAACGAGCCGTCAAAGCCTATGCCTTGCGCTGCCTTCTTTTGCCTCCCCTGATGTCGTGGCAGGGAGACATCTTTGCTGCAAGCGAAGGGGAAATTGCCCCGACATCTCCACCTGAGCCAATCCCACAATATCTTTCGGACTTTGGCCTGCTGGGTGAAGCCGGCTTCAGACTCTCGAGCGTAGTTGGCGAGATCATTGCGTTTCGCGCGGAAAAGGCGACGCTTATGGATGCGATCGGCTATGCCGAGGAGATCGATGCCTGGGCTGCATATGTAGAAGGGAAAGAGCCGGGTTTCCTCGGGCAGGAATACGGCGCAATACTCGAATTGCTCAAAGCCATGAAGCCGCCGGGCGCGCCGAAATAATCGGACCTTCAGGTCACTCGCAACGTCGCACTGGTTCGCGTTCCCCACGTGCCTTGCTCCAGGACGCCGACTCGTGCGCAATGCTGTCGGGGAACTGAGGGCGTTGCGATGTCGTGGCCGTTTGAGATCGGCAAATCCTACAATCGCCGGCAGGACATACACGGCCCGTATGGCGGCCAGCGGCAGAGCGGGATCATTACTCCGGCTGCCCATCCAGTTGTCTTTTTGATCACGGGCGATAGTGGCCAGGCCCACGGGTATTCCGACAAGCTCCGGCCCGACGGAGTGTTCGAGTACTTCGGTATGGGCCAGGTCGGCGACATGCAGCTGACCTCGGGCAACAAGGCGATCGCCGACCATTCTCTGAACGGCAAGAGCCTCCTGCTTTTCCACACCAACATAGATGGTGGCCTGCAGTACCGCGGCGAATGCGTTTGCGAGAGCTATCGGACCGTTCGTGCTCCCGACCGCGAGGGCAACCAGCGCAACGCCTTCGTATTCGAGCTCAGATTTCTTGAGGCGGTCTCCGAGCATATTGAGACCGAAGTGCCTGTGGCGCCGGCCGCCGACCTCGCTGAGCTTCGCCGGAGGGCAATGCAAGCCGCGCGCCCGGTAGCGGCCGTTGGCCAAGGCCTGCGTTCGATTTACCAGCGCAGCGCCGACGTCCGTAATTATGTGCTGGCTCGAGCCCGCGGTGTCTGCGAAGGCTGTGAGGCCCCCGCCCCATTCGTCCGACCGGACGGCTCGCCATATCTCGAACCCCATCACATCCGTCGTGTCAGCGATGGCGGTCCGGATGACCCGCACCACGTCATCGCACTCTGTCCGAATTGCCATCGGCGCGTCCATGCCGGAGCAGACGGCAAGGTCTACAATGAGGGCTTTCGCGATCGGATGAGACAGATCGAACCTATCTAAGCTGCAGGATCTGTCGATAAGCCCTCCCCACCCCAACGGCAGGTGATTGAAGGAGCACAGAGACTCGGTCCAACGTCGGGTGATCACGCGGGGGCGGAGTTGATGGAAAAAAAGAGCGAGTGGCCGCTTCACATGGCGGGGGCAATATTCGTTACAGTCCTGGTTGCCATCCTTCTCTGGCAACCGACAAGCCAAGGCTTCTGCCCTGTAGAAAAGTTCCTGAGATCGACCGCATCTCAGAACTGCTTCGACTTCCTGCTGAACCGGTATCAGACCTTGATTGCGGGCATCTTCGCGTTGTCTGCGCTGTTTGGGGTACTGTTTCAGGTAAGGGCTGACGACCGAAGAGAGATGGGCCGCCATCGCGCTGAATTGGAAGCGCGAGCGGCTCCTCACAAGGAGTGCGCTAAACAATTCGGCGGAATTGCCCAACTCTATATTAGCGCCGTACGACAAGTACTTTCTGAAGAAAATATAAATAGCATCAATATTGAAGATAATCTCCGCCAATCGATCTACAACAATAAGGATGGCATAGAAATGCTTGAAATATATAGGGAAGGACTTACCGCGCCAACGAAAGCGATTGCACATGCATTGTTGGAGAGCATCAGGCTTTCGACCATCTTCGCTCAACGAGTGGTTGAGAATCGTGTTGCGAGATTGGCCCAAGCACCCACACAGATCGAGATAAATGAAGCAATTGAACGCAATGACGCCTTCGGCTTGATTGCCCTGCGGTTGGAAAACGCTGAGATCTATTAGGGGTCGGTATACTCTAAACTCCCTCACACGCGCCTCCCTTCCCAGAAGGCAGCACCATGGGGCGACTGCTCAGTGACATAGATCAGCGTCTGCCTTGTTCCATCCCAGTGGCCGTAGCCGTTCTGGACAGCATTACGCCCGGTCGGTGTCCAGCATTTCGGCCATTCCCGGATCCAGCCGATATCAATGAATTGGGCGACGGCGACGGGCCCCAGATAGGCTTCGTCGCGCTCGCTGACGAAGGTTTCCTGCCTGCTCATGCTGCTTCATCCTTCGCGCGGTTCGGCCGTCGGCGTTGCGCGTCGCGCGCCGCCTTGGCCTCCGCAGCATCTGCTCGCTTCTTTTGCTCGGCGGCCCACCAGGCTTCCGCCCGGGCCTGCGCAAGT
This sequence comes from Labrys sp. E2SS-1L, assembly GCF_057073705.1. Classification (NCBI taxonomy): domain Bacteria; kingdom Pseudomonadati; phylum Pseudomonadota; class Alphaproteobacteria; order Hyphomicrobiales; family Xanthobacteraceae; genus Labrys; species Labrys sp. E2SS-1L. Next base: position 3,935,433 of record NZ_CP172712.1, read on the forward strand.
TCTTTCGTCGGTGCCGTGATCGTGAGCGGGAGGCGAACTTCTGCCTGCTCTCCCTTCGTCGAACGTGCGGGTACGAAGATGACCGCCTGGCAACGCTCGCGCGCGGGCGCATCGGCACCCTGGTAGATCACCACCCTCATGACGACGCCCTCCATCGGATTTGACAATCGACGGCGCCGGATCGATTCATCCAGGTGGCGAGAGTGGTGCAGTTCAGGGATCGAGCAGGATGGCTTTGGGCTTGAGCAAAGGAACCCTTGTTCTTGCCGCCGCGGCAATAGCAGGCTGGGCCTTGACCATGTTGAGCGGTCAAACGGTGGCCACCTGCCCACTCACGCCGGTCCATTTCCCGTTCAGCTGGTCTTGCAGCGTATTCGTGCCTGCTTGGCTCATCTCGGTAATGAGTGCGGCAACATTGTTCTTGAACAAGCTCATCCCGTGGCTGAGGTCGAATCTGAAGGCGAGACACGACGTGGTTCGATCGCAGCAAGAGCGCGACAGGCCCTAAGCCGCTCGTTGCAGTAAGCACCGCCCTGCCCGGAACCAGATCGCCCTTCCGACGTTCGTAGGGCGGAGGCGATCTATGGACGTCAGACCTTGGAGCTCCCCGGTGAGAATCGAGATGGCTCCTGGGCGAATTCGGATCATCGGCTCGACTATCGAGGCCGCTACCTTCCTGCTGAAGGACTGGCCTCCTGGCGAGGAAAGCAAAGCTGTCTGGGCGTATCGCGTCTGTCGCGAAGCCCAGGCCGGAACACGGACTGATGACGACGCGAGATCGGCTTTCTTCCTTGCTTGTTGGGATGCGGGACTCCGCACCGTCCCGTAACGTTCGGAGTAAGGCCCAATGGACGTCAAAATCTGGAGCATGCCGGTCAGGTTTGAGACTGGAGTCGGCCAGTACCGGATCATCGCCAGCACCGAGGAGGCAGCCCGGTTCCTGCTGCACCAATGGCCGATGGAAAACGGCGCCGCCTATGACGCTGCACGCCAGGCGTGCCTCGACGCCATGGAGGGCGAAGTTCCGACCGAAATGGCGAGGCAGGCCTTCATTGAAGCCTGCGACGAGGCCGGCATGTATGTGATGCAGTGAGGTCATCAAAAAGCGACCTCCATGTCATCCAATGGCGGCTTGGCGCTGAGATATGCCTGAATCGCTGCCTTCAATTTCCGTTTCGTCGCAGCGCCGAAAGCCTGACCAGCCGCCTTCATACGGAAGTCCTCGATATCTGCGCCGGCGACGCGCTGATCCGCAGCGGTGAGTGCTTCGATGATCCGAAGGCTGTATTCCTTGCTGGTGGTGATGCAGACGAGGACATCGCCCTCGAATACATGCAGTTCCGGGCGCTTCGCGGCTCGAAATGCGATCGGGTCGTCGGACAGGAGCCGGTAACGGCGAGGAATGGGAGACTCACCCATTGGCCGCGCCCTCCCCGGTCCAGGGTTCGAAGCACCAGCTCTCGACCCACCAGGCCGAGACATCGCCGTCGCGATCGTGACCGGCGATGCGCATGTCCAGGCGGCGACCAAAGGCGGTGGAATGTGTCTCCCTCAGGCTCGCCGGCGTTACGGGCCCGCAAGGCGGCGTTCCGACTTCCAGCACGATGTGCGGGATGCCCTCGTTGGAGTGGTTGTACCCCTTGCGCGGAGTGACAAGATCTCCGGCCTTGAAGAAGCAGCCGCCGTCATAGCGCGCGAACACCTCGCGCAACGTCATGACCTGGGCCTCGGGGACCGGCAAGCTCACGCTCTCCTTCTCGGCCCCAAGCGCCATTTCGATGATGCCGATGCTCATGCTGCGCCCCCGTCAGCCTGCTTGGCAGCCTGATCCAGAGCCTTGAGGTGCGGCTCGAGCTCGGCCATCTCGGCCTCGGTCAGTTTTCCCTTCCAGAACCGGAACGGCTTGCTGCCTTCCATGGCCTTGGCGCGGGCGCGGTCGAGGAGGGTCTCGTCCTGAGGCAGGTCGTCGTTGTCGTGTTCGGTTGCCGATTCCGCGCTATCGGTTGCCACCGTGGCCTTTTCGGTTTCCCGATCGGTCGATTTGGTTGCCGAGCCGGCATCAGCCTTCGCCTCGTCCTTGATCTCGCCCGTCTCAGGATCGTGCGGAGGATCCTTGGGCTTCTCCTGCTTCTCGGCTTTGGGCTTCGTCTCGGCCGTCTTCTCCTTGCCGCCCTCGCCCAGCTTATCGAGCGCCGCCGTCAAGCCCTTCGCGCCGCCAGCCTGAGGAACCGGCTGCTTCGGGAACATTTCCTCGACGGTGGATTCGCCGTTCTTCAGGGCGGCGCGCATGCCGGTGAGCGTGGCGAGGTGGTCGAGCGAGATGTCATCGGCGCCGGCGATGCCGAGGGCTTCGAACAACTGCTCCGGTTTGACGCCGAATGCGGCGAAAGCCTTGAACGCCAGTTCCTTGCGCTCGGCCAGGGTCTTGATGTCGCCGGCGATGACCTGCTCGACGGCATCATAAGCCTTGCGCCAGACCGCCTTCGGGACACCGCCCAGGATCGCGTTTCGTTTGGCGATCGAGCAGGCAGCATTGCCGGTGACGACGATCATGTCATCGGTGAGCAGCTTGCCGCTCTTGTCGGAGATCCGGCGCCGGACGCGGGCGGTTGTCGCGGTGTTGGTTTCGAGGTCATGGAAGACGCCCTCCGCCTCGACGAACTTCTCGAAGCGGTCGACATGGACGACGCGGGCACCGATGCGGCAGTTCCCCCATTGCGACCCGATGATCTCGGCGAGGCGGATGCTGGGGCCCTTGATCGGCTTTCCGCCGCGGGGGAGCGCATAGACGCATTCTTCGGCCGATTGCTCGTCGAGAGTTGCCAGGGTCAGGATGTTGCCGACAACCCGCGTCAGGTTGCGCGGCAAGGCGCGGGAGGTGGCGATCTGCTGGTCGACTTCAGCCCGGGCAAGGCTGACAGCGAGGCTGGCGTTCTCGCCATACCCGCTCGGCAACTCCAGTTCCGTCCCGGTTACGGTTTTAGTGGTGACGATCTCGTTCACTGCAGGATTCCTTGAGGTGTGGGATTGGTGGTCGACGCCAGTCAGGCGACCTTGAGGACGCGGAATTCGGTCGGTTTGACCGAGTAGCCGGCGCGCTTCTGGAGCTTCCAGGTCACGGTCTTCGGACCGCAGATCGCGATGGAGGAATTGCCGAGCTTGAATTTGATCTCGGCCTCGACTTCTTCGAGCTTTGCCTTGGCGGCCTTCTCGGCTTCCTTGAGGTCGGAACGCTGGTCGACGAGTTCGGCGAAGCGGTTATCGCCAGAGAGATCGATCGGCGGTTCATTGCCCTGATCGAAGACTCGGGCGATGTTGGCTCCGTCCCGGGCATAGTCCGGCGGCATCGGCTGGCCGGAGTCGGTCAGCTCCCAGAACGCCTTGATCGCTTCGTGGACACGCTTCATCACCGAGGCGTGGAGCGGTACCTCGACCTCGTAGAGATCGAGCCCCATGCCGACGACCATCAAGGCAACCTCGCCCCAGCCGCGGCCAGAGAGTTCGGTCTCGATCATCGTTTGCACGGCGATCCAGAGCGGCAGCACGATTTCGTGCGTGCTCGGATCCCGCCATTTCTGCTTGAAGATCAGGTCGGCTGTCGTCTTGACCTGGACGACACCGGGGCCGCGCTGCGGGCAGTCCACATAGAGGTCAGGGGTCGCGCCCATGCGGATGTCGGTATCGCGGAGATAGATGCCGGGGGGCGTCAGCGCCCATTCCGGGTGCTTCTCGGCGATCAGCTGGAACGCGACCGGTTCAAGGAGACGCCCGCGCTTCATCGCCGGGGTATCCTCCTGGTCCTCCTTGATCCGGCCGGTCTTGGAGCCCCAGATCTCGAATGCGGTCGTATAGTCGTGGACGCCGAGCAGCGCGCCAGCGATCGATGCCGTGATGTCCTTCTTGCGGGCAGCAAGCCACTGTTCACGGCTGGTGATTTCGATGGTTTCGATCATCGGAACTGACCTCAGAATGTGATGGTGGTGTGAGGGATGGAGCCGCCGACGAGCGCCATGACGATCTGCTTCGCGGAGGCCTCCTCGATTTCGCCGGCCTCCATCAGGGCCTCCTTGACGGCGCGCATGATCTCGGCGCGATGGGCCTTGTCGGCAGCCCTGCGATCGGCTTCGGCCTTGATGCGCCTGGCCTCGGCTTCCTGCTGAGCCTGCTCCTGGGCGATCCGGTCGGCCTCGGCCTTACGGTCCCGCTCGATCCGGTCGAGTTCGGCCTTGTGCTTGCGCTCCAGGGCCTCCTTCTCCTCGTGGGCCTTGCGCTCGGTTTCGGCGATGGCGTCGAGACGAGCCTTCTCTGCAGCGGCGGCGAGGCGCTCCTGTTCGACCTTCTCGGCCTCGACGCGACGACGTTCCGCATCAGCGGCGGCCTGGCGTTCGATTTCCTCGATCTCGCGTTTGCGCTGCTCGTCGCGGAGGCGCTCCAGCTCGGCAGCGTCGGCCTCGGCCTTCTCGGTCCTGGTGCGGGCATCGAGCAGGTCCGAAATTACTAGCGTGCGCAGCTCGAGGATTTCCGGCTTGGCATCGCGGAGCACATCGTCGGCCGGCAGTTCCTTCTGGCGGACCTCATTCATCCGTTCCGCGATCTGCGCAGCCGTGGTGCCGACCTGCAGAATCCGTGCGCTCTGAAAGTAGGAACGGAGCTCGCCGATGTCGTTCTCGCGCTTCTCCTCGGCCGCTTCCCAGTCATCGAGCGGCTTGCGGACCTGGTCGCGCATTCCGTCGAGCGTGTCGCGGATCTCGCGCCGCTTGGCATCGACGACGTTGATCTCCTTGCGAAGGTCCTCGTTCAGCTTCTTGCCGGCGTCATCGATCGCAGTCTTGGTCCGGGCGATCTTATAGGCGAGCGACCCGATCGCCTTCCTGCCCTTCTCCGTCGAGAGTTCGGGGACATGAGCGGCGATGTCGGCCTTCATCTTCTCATAGAGCGCGGCGAGCTTGGCCGGCTCCTGCAGGACGATGCCGGGGTTCTCCTCGATGAGGAGCGCGATGGGGGTTTCTGGCGCCTCGGCGCGCAAAGCGGTGACGCTCATAGACGGTTTTCCAATTTGAGCTGTTGATGGAGGAGCTTCGTCAGCTGCTGGTCGATCTGGCTGACGTTGCGGTGCTGGCGTTTTGCGATCCGACGCTTCGCGATGAGTTCGTTCCGCTGAGCCCGGATGCGGGCGGTCTTCTTGGCCACCCGATGGGCGAAGTAGGCGTCGAGCCATGCCCGGATCTGATCAAACGGAGGCATGGCTGGCCTCCATCTGCCGGCGGCGAGCCCTGGCGCCCTCCAAGGCGTCATCGAAGCAGGCCAGAACCTCGGCCGGATCGAAGGGAAGTGCCGGGACCGGCCCCTTCTGAACCGTGAGCAGTTCCAGGCATTTCGCCTCGTCGTCGAGGTCGACACCCGACACGGCCAGGAAATCGCCGATATCGCGGACGGACTGGGCCCGGGCGACCACGGCCTGTGCAGCGGCGCCGATCGGGCGGAAGTTGGGAGCGAGCGGGCCGGTCATGGCTTCCCCCTCAATCCGTGTATGCGACGTATCGAAACGTCCCGCCGCCGAAGCTCAGGAAGCGGCCGCCGAACGTGCCTTTGACGCGATCCTCGACTTCTCTCGAGGTCGTGCCTTCCGGATAGACGCCCTCGCATATCTGCGAGAAATGCGTGTGCTCACGGGTGCGATAGTCAATCTTGGTTGGATCAAGTTCGCGCGGCTTATAGGAGAGCCACTGCCCCGTCTTTCGGTCTTCAGTGACCTTATGGTCGTTGAAGGTGTACTCGACGGGATCGTCAGCTTCTTCCCACCCGCAATCAGCGCAGAAATGGCGCGGCGCAGTGCAGGCACCGCACGGAGCGCTGAGGTGGCAGCTGCAATTCTCGGCACGGCGCAATTCGATACTGCCGCAGCATCCGGAACGATTGCAGACGTCACCTTCGCAAATACCAAGCGTTTCACCCATCGCCGTTACTCCGCAGCCACCAGGGCCGGAGCGGCCTCAAGCCACCTGCCCTCGACGATTTCGGAGACCCAGGCGTCCACGACCTTGTAATCCTGCATCAGGCGCAGGCGATTGCCGTCACAGTGCAGCTCGTTCGCCGCGATGTAGTGTTCCGCCTCCTGGCAGATCGCCTTGGTGACGTCCTTGCAGGCGCCGACGGCCGGATCGATCTCCAGGACCTGCAAGAGCCCCTGCCCGCGCTTATCGCTGGGATCGAACTCGCCGTTGATGAAGCGCTCGACGATATCCTTGCGGGTAAGCGAGGCGGCGCACTCGTCGAAAGTGACGCCATAGCGACCAAAGCAGGTCTTGGTGATGAGGTGAGGCATCTGTGCGATCCATGTTGGGTTTGTGAGGCGGGATCGCTGGCGCCGCGTCCCGTTCATGCCCGGCATCTATTGGAATTTAATTCCAATAGATGCCGGCGTCAACCCCCATTTGGGTACACTTTTGGAAATTGGAATTTCGGAGGCGGGTGATAAAAAACCCGCCTTTTGGGCGGGTTGAACAATTTCGCATTATTTCGGATGCTGGCGAATAAGGCAGCCAAACTTAGGGTACGTATCGAATCCAAAGGCCGCCAGAATCAATAACGCCACTTTCATGAACGACGTGCGTTCCGATGCGTCCGGGCCTCAAAATCGGGTGAGGATAAATAATAGGCTGCCGGAATACCATCCTAGAGTAATCTGAAGGTCCCCCCTGAAAATTCAAAGACTGCTCTGGAATAGGCAACCGAAACGGATCGCTCGCTGGTATATCAATAATAAATTCAAGAGACTTAAACGGATTACTAACAGTTGTATACACGGTGAAGAAAAATATAAGCTGATGCATTCGATATTCAGGGGTATTTATCACTATATCTTGGTGATATATACCAAATAGATTAGCCTTTCCTGTCAATGTAAACGTGAATTCATCACCTACGAGCACATACGCTTGCCGTTCTGTCATCTCGACATTCCACCGAATGGCGTGGCTGGAAAGTTTGGGGGGAAGGTTGAAGCGGTTCCAGCTTGAGCGGAAACCGGCGGCGGCACAGACGGCGACTGAACTGCCGACATTCCACCTGCTCCAGCAACAGGCGACCCGACATCGTCTGCCGCTTGATTCTGCCCTTTGCGGAGAACGGGCCTTTCTAAATAGAATCTAGGTCGCAATCCCAATGCCCATGCTATGTAGGCAATGCTTCTCAGCGTTAGATTCTCATTGCCTTTAAGCAGCTTAGTGATGAACGAGCGATGCACACCCAATTTGGTCGCTATGCCCTGTTGAGTGACGCCCGAGCTCTCCTTCTCATCCAAAGCGGCAGCCAAAAGCTGGCTTCTCACCTCATTCATGAAGCGACCCGCGACGCGATCCTTCGGGGAGATATTTAAGCTAAAGGACATCGTCATATCTCCCCTGAATATATGGCGGAGGATCAAGATCCAACTGCCCCCGACGCCTCACCACATCGTCCCTATATCCAGCATAAAGCTGGTACTCCTTGCACCTGTCCATGGTATCGATGTTACCAACCACAAAAATGCCTTTTCTATATGCCCAGCAAAACATGCGGACATCTGTGGTTTTCAATTCCCAAACTCCTGCATCCTCGGGAACCATTGAATGGGAACGCTCATACAGTGAAAAATCTAATCCGCTCACAAAATCGCGGAACAAAGCATCGACCTGCTGGAGCGGTGATAATATACCGCCCGCATCGAACGGCTCTAACGTTGGGAGAACGTGATCAAGCCACTCAATAACATGCGGCAACGCATAAAGCATGCGCTCGGGCTGTTCATCCGGGTCCAAGCCACCATCGATAGGAATAATTAATCCAGCTTGCACCAAGCTATGCATTGTTGCCATTTAAGTCAACACCGATGCGGCGCTGATATCGCGTCCTTTGGTCTTGTTCTTCTGCACCATGCCAGCAACTCTCCCAGGCTGCTGGATAAGATGGGTCGCGTTAGGTGCGTGACAATTGCGTGAAATGATCCATCAGCGGCCAGGCGTCGTTCGCGCCATACCCTCGTTGTTGATCAGAAAAAATGCCAACCGGCCACAACTTTCCCGACGATCTGCAGCTCATCCTCCCCGCGCGCGATTTGAGCATAACCTCCGTTATCACTAATTACTTTGACGGTGTCGTCACCCACGATCTTTGACGTTTCAATACGCTTAGCCTGGATGTCGCCCCAGCGATCGCGGATGGCGTAGATGCCATCGGGCGATGGTGTCTTATGTCGCGTGTCAACGATCAATGGCGTACCTGGCGCTATCGTTGGTCGCATGGAGTCGCCCTTGGCTTCAATGATCAGCAGATCCCCGGGTTTTGCGCCAAGACCACGTAAGAACCATGGCGGAAAGACCCAGGCATCAGGTTTCACCGCGTCTCGTGTCTCAACCTTGTCTCCGGCACGGTAATAGGCGTGCGCGATCTGGCCGCCCCCACCCATGCCGGCACGAGAATCTACCTCAACAATTCCATTGGGGGGGATCTTCGGCGGCGCATCCGGATCAATCGCTTCTGGCGCTTCCGCTTCGAATGGCCGATCTGGTTCGACGATGTCAGGATCAAACGAACCGGAGAGCGCGCCCTGCGAGTTCCCGTACCTCAACTCTTGTTCTGACATTCCGATGACCGCCGCGATCTTGGCGACACCATCACCACGCGGGTTATCGACGTCACCTCGCAGCCATTTGTTAACACGATCATATGGAACGCCGGCTCGATCGCTGAGCTCGCGCATATTGATGTCTAACTTCGCCATGCCGGCGGCAAGTCGCTCGTGCCATTTCATCGGGTCACGATAGCGAAATGGAAATTCGAGAGGTTGGAATTCCAACCCCTTGCATCTGGAATTAAATTCCAATACCTTGTAGCTATGGCTACAGAAATTCCAAACCTCCAAGCAATCATCAAAGCCGCTGGTGGCGCGAGAGCCATCGCAAAGCATCTTTCTGGCTCTGTTTCGGAATGGGCCATCTACAAATGGCCCACTTCTGGAATTCCAGATCGGTATTGGCCTGCCATTGTCGAGCTTAGCGGGCTGAGCGTGGAGGAGATATTCGCGGCTAACGAGTTGGCACGACAAATTGCCGTTTCCAAGACAGGGGCCGCCGCATGATCTGGGCTGTCCTCGTTCTTTATTTCCCCGTCGCCTTCCTCGGCGCCAGCGCTCTCGGCAACCTGATGAAGGATCGCGCCTGATGCAGCAGCCCGACGATCCCGGCATTGATCCCGATTACGACGTGCTCGCCGAGCCGCTCGCCGGCGGTAATCGTGTCGTCGCACTGTCAGCCGTGATCTTCATCGGGCTCGTCGTAGCCGGTCTGATCGGCCTCGCCACGCGGTGGCTTTCATGAAATCTCCCGTCGCATATCCCCCTCCCTGCGACGGCACTAGCCGGGTCCGCTCAGCGGCCCGGCCTTTTCCTTTCGCTCTGGCGTCCACCGCCAAGTCGTCGCCTGAGCATCGCCGTAACCGTCTGGGCCTCCGTATCTGCTGTCCCTGTGCTGGTCCCTATTCAGCACAAAGCGATGAGCATGATCAGCCAGGATTCCAGACAAAATCTGTCAGCCCCGGAAAGCCGTGAAATGTCCACTGTCGAGAACTTTGCCTTGGTCGGGAAAGGAGCCGTGGAGCGGGAACAAGTCCGCTCCGGCGTCCCATTCGACATCGCATTGGCCCGGGTTGCCCGACGCATTCAGATCGGCCCGGGCACGCTTTCAAACATCATTAGGCAGCGAGTGAAGTCCGTCAGCTTCGACCTCGGCGGGAAACTCCTTCGCTATGCCTATTCCGACCTTCAACGCCAGATCGAGCACCTCGAGCATGAAAAGAACCTCCTTCTGGGGATGGGCGCTGGCGCGGATGACCGCACGTTGGGCCGTGTGGTGCGCGCGATTGAGACGGTTCGCCAGACGCTGAACGACCTCGACGAGGGGGCGCAATGAACCTGTCTCTGCGTAATGCCTCCCTGGGCACTCCCGCCGACCTGACCAACCGGATGTGCAAATTTCTGCGGTCCCGGCATCCGGTCAAACCCGCTCATCAGGTTGCCGAAAGAACCGGTCTGCCGGTCGACACCGTAAGCAAGTGGTTTTCTGGCGAGACGACTCCAAACGGGACCGCAGTCCTCAAGCTCATGCTGGCTTACGGCCCATCATTGCTCGCCGCAGTCATCCCATCCGCGCCCGAATGGATCTTGGACGCAGCCGATCGCCAGGAAGGCGCCGCCATCCAGGCCCAGTTCGATGCCTTGCATGCTCGCAGGACCGAACGGCGCACTTCCTCTCCCCAATCCCCAACCGCAAACCGATAGGAGAGCCCCATGGCCCGCGGCCGGAAGAAGAAGCAGCGCGTCGAGCGCGTCATCAAGATCAAGCGCTCGGAGATCGTCGATTTCTATCGGGAACAAGGCAGGCTGAAGGATCAGCAGGCCAGCTATACCGGTCAGGCCGGCCGCGACGCCCGAACCTTCAAGGAACGTACCGGTCTCAGCCCGATTGCCCTTGGGTTCATCGGGAAGCTCGACCGGCTTGGCGAGGATCTCAAGCGCCAATCCGTCATGGACGAGGTGGTCTTCCTCTTCGAGGCCATGGGTTGGAACGACCAAGGCAACCTCTTCGACCGCGCATCGACCAAGATCCAGAATGACATGATCAAGGACGATGACGGCGACGAAGAGAGGGAGGATGACAAGGATCTCCGTCCGTCCTTCATGCAGAACGCGATGCCGCTCGACGAGGCGAAGGAGAAATTCGACGCTGCCCTCGAGGTCGCCGAAGCCAAGAAGGCGGTTGCGGCCAAGGCTGCTGCCAAGAGCAAGCCCGCCGATGCGCTCTCCGCCCTCGCCGGCGAAGAACCCGCTACCGCACATTGAGGTCGGACATGGCGGCGCCCTCCATTCTAAGCATCGACTTCAGCAAGGCTCGCACCGGGATCTGTTTCGGCAGGCCTGGCGAACGTCCGACTCTGTCGTCGAAGTCCTTCGCGAAATGGGAGGGCGCCACCCTCGACGAAGCTGCAGCCGCCGTCATCCAGTGGCTGCCGGAAGTCCTGTCGGTCTACAAGCCCGACCTGATCGCCCTCGAAGCCGCCCTGCCGCCGGAAGCGAGCCGAGATCAGACATCGGCACGGCTCGCCCTGGGCGCCGACTTCGTGATCAAGGGCGCCGCCAAACTCCGCGCAATCCGCTGCATCGAAGTGCACGGGGGCACCTGGAAGTCTGCAATCCTTGGCTCCGGCAATCTGCCCTCGAAGCAGGCCAAGGCGAAATCGCTTCAACTCTGTCGCGGCATGGGACTGGAGCCCAAGGACGACAACGAGGCCGATGCCTACTGCATCTGGCTCTACGGCGTCCTGCACATCGCGAAATTCAACGACACCGATGCCTTGGCGGCAATCGCCAAGCTGCAATGGAAGCTCTGCGCATGACCACCTACCCCAAATCGCAGGTGAACATCACGGTCGACAGCCGGGTCTATATCGGCCTGCAGAAGCTGGCCCGCACCGCCGGCATGACGACAACGGGCTATGCCACGCAGCTCTTCAGCGCGGCTTACACCGCTCGGCACAAGCCCACCGGCGACCGTGAACTCGATGAGGCCGTCGCCCAGTTGTCTGCACCGCCGGCGGCAGTCGACAAGACCTCGGCCAAGGTAATCGCGCAACTCCAGGCCCAGGTCTCGGATCTTCGCGCCAAACTCACTGAGATTGCGAAGAAGCCGGTCACCAGCCAGCAGGCGCCAGCACCGGCCGACGAAGCCCTAAAGGCCGAGATCCGATCGTTGTCGGATCGCTTGGTGGCCTCCGCCAGTCACGAGATCCAACTCGGCACCGCGTGCGACGAGATCAAGCGCCTCAGGGCCGCGCTCGAGGATCGCCCTGCCCCAATCGCAATTCCAGACACCGCCCTTGGCCGCTTCCTGCACACCTGGAACGCCGAACTGAGGACCGCTGCATGAACACCGAACAGATCAAGGAAGCCGCCATGCTGTGGCTGACTGGAAAGAACACGACCGAAATCGCCATCGCGCTCTTCGTCTTCGAGAGCGATGTCGAGCGGCATCTCACCGAGATCAAGGCCGAGGCCCGGCTGATTGCAGCGAGGGCCGCCTGATGTTCGCTTGGGATGACACTGCTATCGACACCATGAAGCGCCTGCGTTTGGAAGGGAAGAGCGCCAGCGAAATCGCTGTGGCCCTCGGCACGACGCGGAACTCTGTCTGCGGCAAAGCACACCGCCTCGGTATCCCATTTGCCCCGCCGAAGAGGTTCGGCCAGGCCGGTGGCACACCACAAGCCGCGCGTGCTGCGGCGACCGCCCGATCCGCCGTATCCAGGCAGCCGGGTATCTCGCTGGCGCCGGTCAAGCCGAAGCCTCCTGTACAGCGCGAGCCGGAAAAGGTCTCGATCTGGATCGCCCCGCCGGCGCCTGCCCCTCGCTCGGCTGATTTCGGTCCGCGCACGATCCTGGACCTGGGCCGCCTGCACTGCCGCTTTCCTCTCTTCAATGGACCTGAGCCGGTCGACCGCAAGTTCTACTGCGGTGAGCCGAAGTTCGACGGCTCCTATTGCAAGCATCACGCCTCGCTCTGCGCCGGCACCGGAACGCCGGCCGAGCGCCAAGCCCATCTGGAGGCCGCGGTGTGAACAGACATGTTCTCCCCAATCGGCGACCGAGCCTGGCATTTAGTGTCGACCACGGCATTGGCGGCAAGCATTCGCATTTCACCGTCTCGATCGGCGGCGACGGCGACTCCACTGATGTCCGCGAGGTCTTTGTCTCCGGCCCGCAGAGCCCCCTCCTGGACTTGGTCCGAGACAGCGCCATCCTATTGAGCCTGGCGCTGCAATACGGCTGCCCGCTGGAGACGATCGGGCATGCCCTGACGCGCGATGACGCAGACCAGCCGGCGACGGTGATTGGGTCCGTCGTAGCCGGTATCGAGGGGGTGCTGGCTTGACGGTCGAGTTCCTCATCGGCGACGTGCGCGAACAGCTCCGCCTACTACCCGCGGAATCCTTCGATTGCGTCGTGACCTCGCCGCCCTATTGGGGCCTGCGCGACTATGAGGTTGATGGTCAGATCGGCCTCGAGCGCACGCTTGGCGAGCACCTGGCCGTGATGGTCGATGTCTTCCGCGAAGTTCGCCGGGTGCTGAAGCGTCATGGCACGCTCTGGCTCAACTATGGCGATTGCTACGCCGCGGCGCCGAACGGGAAGTCAGCCGCCGCCTACAAGGCCGAGGGCACCGACGATCGCACATTCCGCGACAAGCCGTTCTCAACGGTCGGGCCGATCTATGTGCCGAACTTCGAAAAGACCGCCCGAGTCGGTGGCACCGCGAACAAGGGCTCGATCGCTGCCGCCCATGGTGGCCGTGTCGTTGCCGGCGGCTATCTGAAGCCGAAGGATCTCTGCATGATCCCGAACCGGCTCGCCATCGCCCTGCAGGATGATGACTGGTGGGTCCGATCGGAGATCATCTGGCACAAACCCAATCCGATGCCGGAATCGGTCTACGATCGGCCGACCGTGGCGCATGAGAAGGTTTGGCTGCTCACCAAGGGTGAGGACTATTACTATAATCATCTGGCAATTAGAGAGCCGTCTGTAAGCGGCCTATCCGATCAAAAGAAGATGCTGACAGCCGCGCCGCGCGAGGGCGGTAAGCATTTTCGGCTAGACGATCGCCGTAACAAAGCCGGCTCACACACTAAGATCGGGAAGCAGAAGGCGGTTGGGAGCCCCGACGGGCGCAACGCTCGCAACGTCTGGAAGATAGCCCCGAAGGCCTTCCGCGAGGCGCATTTTGCGACGTTTCCCCCTGCCCTGGCCGAACGCTGCATCAGGGCCGGCGTGCCGCTGACGACGTGCAGCCTCTGCGGATCCGCCCAACTTCCCGAAGACTGCGGCGGCATGTGCTCGACCATCCCGCGCCAGCCCGGGCGCGTGCTCGATCCCTTTGGCGGCGCCGGCACCGTCGGCCTGGTCGCCGAACAGCTCGGGCTCGACTGCACCCTGATCGACCTGAACCCTGGATACGCCGAAATGGCGCGCCGGCGGATCTATGGCTCTGCTGTGACCCTGGAGGCCGCTGAATGAGTGCGGTTCCCCTGTCCCGGCAAATCTATTCCCTCGATCGCCTGATCAAGCTCGGCGCCCAGGCGCTGCGCAAGGAAGGCGCTCGGCCGTCCGAGGTCAACATGATCATCGCTGATGCAGGAGCCGCCAAGGCCACGCTCGAGGCGATCATGCCTGTGCAGGACGAAATGCGAGAGCTCATCCGCACGGCACGGCGAGGTCTGGCATGAACGCGATGACACCTCCTCCGCCCCGTCCCATCGCCTCCATCGAAGCCGAACAGGCAATGCTCGGCGCGATAATGCTGAACAACGAGGCTTATGGCGCCGTCGCCGACGTCGTGAAGCCGGATGACTTCTATGAGCCCCTGCACCGCACCATCTTCGACCTCATCGGCCGGCAGATCCGCGACGGGATCAAAGTCGACGCGATCACACTTCGCCAGGCCCTGCCGGATATCGAGGTCGCCCCCGGCATCCGGACCCAGCAATACCTGATCCGCCTCGCCGCAGAAGCTACAACGGTCATCGGCGCCAGGGACTATGCCCGGGCCGTCAGGGAGGCATTCGTCGCCCGCCAAATCGCCGCCATCGGCGAAGACCTCCGCGCCGCGCCTGACAACGCCAAGACCACTGGTGAAGCCCTCGACGAGGCCTGGAAGCGGCTGGACCGGCTTCGCGAGGACACCCAGGAGAGCGAGGACAAGTCGGCGACCGTCGGCGAGGCCGCCCAGAAGGTTGCCCAGCGCATCACCGAGATCCGTGCCGGCAAGTCCGAGTCCGTCGTCAGCACCGGCCTTGCCGAATATGACAAGGCGATCGGCGGCGGCTTCAGGTCAGGCCGCCTCTACGTCCAGGCCGGCCGCCCCGGGCAAGGCAAGACCGTCCTCGCCCTGGCCCAAGCCCGCCGCATCGCCAGAGCCGGCCACGGCGTCATGTTCTTCAGCTTGGAGATCGACGACGAGGAGACCGCGGCGCGCGTCATCGCGGCCGATCTCGCCCGCTCCACGAGCCCGCTGACCTATCGCGACATCCTCACCGGCCAGGTCGACGACCACAACCACGAACGCGTCGCAGAAGCTGCGTTGCGGATGGAGGAATGGCCGCTCCGGTTCGATTGCACCGGCGGTCTCTCCATGGCCCAGATCGGTGCCCGGGCCCGGCTGCAGAAGGAGCGGCTCGCAAAGGTCGGCAAGGAGCTCAAGGTCGTCTTCGTCGACTATCTCGGCCTCCTCAAGGTGACCGACCGATACAAGGGCAACGCCACGATCGAGCAAGGCGAGCTCGCTCTCGCCGGCAAAACGCTCGCCAAGGAGCTCGGCGTCGCCATGGTCATGCTGGCCCAGCTCAACCGCGGTGTCGAAGGGCGCGAGGACAAGCGGCCGACCATGGCCGACCTCCGGCAATCCGGGAACATCGAGGAGCACGCCGATTGCGTCGGGCTCCTCTACCGGCCCGCCTACTACCTGGAGAAGACGGCGAAATACAAAGCCGACGATCCGGATGCGCTCGACGAGATGCTCCGCATCAAGAACGACTTCGAACTCATCATCGACAAGAACCGCCTCGGCCCGACCGGGACCCGCCATTTCTGGTGCGACGTCTCGTTGAACTCGGTCGAGGATAAGACGAGGTACTGACCGTGGCCAGGATCCGCACCATCAAGCCCGAATTCTGGACCGACAGTCTTATGGTTCAATTCGATGCACTCACCCGTCTTCTCTATATCGGAATGTGGACTGCCGCAGATGACCATGGGGCACTCCCCGACGAACCAGAACGCCTCGCCATGGAGATTATGCCTCGCGAGGATGTCGACGATGTTCAGGCGAGGATCGATCTTCTTATCGCGGCAGGTCGCCTAACCCGCATGCTCAACGATGATGGAAGCAGCTACCTCGTCATCGAGAAATGGACTGCACACCAGCGGGTCGACAAACCGTCAAAGAGCAGAATTCTTCGCGAGAATTCGCGAAAGCTCTCGATACCTGCCGAAAGTCGCCGGAAGGTCGCCCTGAAATATGGATGCGATCCCGGCGAGACAAAGGAGGCGACTTGCTACTTCTGTGGCAAGCCAGGCCAGATCTATTGGCCCCGCCTTGGCTCCGGAAAACCGGGGGCGTGGGTCGCTTTTTCAGGCCTGGAACTAGACCATTTCCATCCGGAGAGCGAAGGGGGCAATTCGGATCAGGCCAATCTCGTATTGAGCTGCGAAGGCTGCAACTGCGCCCGCCGAAATCGCACGGCCTTTGCCTTCGTCACCGCCCGTCTCACTGCTGCCGGCTCCCTCCCAAGCCAAGCTCAACAGGAGTTCTCGCGAAACCTCCGAGAAACTTCGCGAGGGCTCTTGGAGGGAAAGGACCTGGACCTAGGAAGGGAAAGGAAAGAACCAAATCCTGAACAGCAGCAGCCTGTAGGCCGCGCGTCGCAGGCTGCGCTGCTTGAAGATCTCGAAATCAGATGCCGGGAAGCAGCGGGAATTGAAAAGGACCCCTCCCCTGGTCTCTTCGTCATCGGCCCCATCGCCGATCTGATCGAAGCGGGCTGGTCGCTGGAGCGTCACGTGCTGCCGGCTCTGCGCTCCGCCAAGGCCGCCGGGCGCAAGGGCAAAACCTGGGCCTACTACGCCAAGATCATCACCGACGGCGCCACGACGCCGCCTAAGGCCGAGCCTCCGCCCCAAGAAGCAGCAAAGCCAGAATTGACCGAGCGCCACCTGATCCAGATGGCCTGCCGGTACATCGAGCGGGGCGATGACTGGCCGTTCAACTCGCCGGGACCCGGCACCCCCGGAACCAAGATCACCCCCGAAATCCTCGAACGTGCCCGCGCCGAAGTTGCCGCGGAGCGTCAACGCCGCGCCCGCCCCGGAGAAGCCGCATGACCGCCGACAGCGATGAATTCTACCTCGTCTGGAACCCCAACGGCCACAACCCGCAGCACCGCCACGCGAGCTACGAGGACGCGGCCAGAGAAGCCAAGCGCCTGGCCGAACAGAACCGGGGTCAGAGCTTCTTTGTCCTGGCCGCGCTCGCCTTCGCCAAGGTCCGGGACCCGGTCGAATTCACCACGATCAACCGCGATCTCATCCCGTTCTGAGGTGCCACGATGACCGCCACCAAGTCCCCCAAACCCGCCTCGTCGAGCAAGCCGCACCGCGCTGAAATCGCGAAGTATACGGGTGATAAAAAATCCGCAGCGGCCGAACGCGCTAAGTCATCTCGCGAAGCCCGCCTTCAGGTCTTCACCCTCCGAGGCGAAGGATACACACGTCGTCAGATCGCGACGATCATGAACATCACCCCGCAGCGTGTCGGGCGCATCGCTGAGCGTGTCGGAATCCCCTTCGGCCGGCGTGGCGGCACCAGGTTGTTGAGGTGCCATTCCAGCGCAAAGCCAGCCGAGGAGTTCTTCGCCATGGCCGAGGAAGCCGGGCTCAGCGTCAGCGCCTATCTCGCGCTCTGGGTCAAGGCGATCACCGAGGACAGACAGGCGTCACGGCGGTTCCTGGGCAAGCTGGTGAAGGGGGTGCGGTGATGGGCCCGCTCACGAAAGTCATGGCCAGTTCGTGGTCAGCATATGCCGAAATTGATCCAAACCGGTCACCGAGAGGAACGTCCGCGCAAACTCCTCGCTTGCATCCTCGGACTCGACTTGGACCTCGAAGAAATTCGCTGGGCTCGCCGAAATTTCAAACATCGTCGACCAACGGCCATAGCAAAACTCGCCGAACATCGACTGGAAAGTGCCCAAACCGTCCTCGCTTCGCATTTGGAAGGTTAGGCCAAGAGCTTCTTCAATGTCGGCAGCCTCTGTGTACAGCGCCGCAATGCTCCACTCCATGGAGCGAAACTTACGTCGAGGCGGCACGATCATTCTCGATGAGGCTGTCACGAGGCCCCTCTTCGGCTGCAAGCCTGGGTTCGGCGCGGAGAGAGGAATGCTAGCACGCATCGCCGTCGACTTCGCCTGCAACGATCCCGACAATGGCCTATTCGCTGGGCAGGTCACGGAAGCGACGTTGGGCGAGGCCGAGCTCGAGGCCCCTACCCTCAACGGCTTCCGCTTCACGGTCGGTGAGGGCTGGATCCGCATCCACCGGCGCCAGTTCGAAATCCTCGGCTCGCATGACTGGGTCGGGAACTGGTGCTGGAATCGGTACTGGTTCAAGCCCGATGTCGCCCAGCGGCTGTTCAGCGCGATGCGGGCGAACGGCTGGCGCTGCACGATGGGGCCTTGCCAGGTCTGCGAGTGGTTCCGCGAGAGAGGTCGAGGCTGATGTCGCAACTCGACTGGAAAAAGCAGCCCGACGGCGGCTGGTGGGTGATGCGCGGTCGCCATGTCGTCGGCCTTGTTGTCCAGCGATATGACGGCGTCGTCGTCTACCAGATCAACGCCGTGCACACGAAATGGATCTCCAAGGGCTACGGCGAGGTCAAGAGCATCGCCTCGGCCAAGCGCGCCCTGACAAGGGCTTGGAATGACTGGCTTGATGCCTTCGGGCTGCAGGCCGTGCCCGTCGAGGACGAGCAGCCTATCGTCAGTGCAACAGGCTCTCTCTGATGTCTGCGAGCAGAGCCAGGGCCATCGGCGCCATCTTCTCCAAGTTGACCTCCATATGCTCGCGCAAAGCTTCGGGATATTGCCCGCGCTCCAGCACCCCGTTGCGCTCCAGGCACAGCACCAGCACTTCGATCGCGGCAGAATTGGCCTCGATCATCGATTTCATGACGTCACGGTCGTCGTCAGACATGGCGGCCTCCCTGCCCTCACATCATCTGTTGCCGAAACGCAGCGAGAAGTTCACGGGCCATTGGTGGCAGATGAAGGTCGGGATTTTCAAGGTCTGCGGACAGAGAGGCGGCGTACTGCCCGGGCATCAGCGTTCCGGCGGCCTCCAAGGATCGCACAAGCGCCTCGAGTGCGACGGTCAGCATGGTGATCTGGGCGCGCGTTACTTGGTCCGCTGCATTCGCCATTGTTCTCGTCCCCTCACCAGTTGCTCGAACCCAAATCTAAGATCGAACCTATCTCATAGGAATGGAATTTGATGCTCGCCCGCGACCACGACCATAGCCACGATGCCGTCCTGGATGTCGATCTCTCTTCCCCCGTCGGCGGTGACAGGGTCAAGGCCGTCATGACCTGCATGGTCGACGCCTTCGAGACTCTCCGCCGGATCCCAGGCGCAGTCGGCCCGAAGCAGCCCGGCAGCGGATGGCCGGCGATTGTGCGCGAGATGGGCGAGGAGTATTCCTTCCGCTCCGGCGATCGTGAGTTTCAGCGGGCCCTGTCGAAAGCCCAGATCAGCAGGATGGAGGAGGTGCTGGCCTGGCCGGCTCAATTCCTCGCCGATCAGCCCCTCGCGGCCGACGCGCTGAATCTCTGGGCGATGTGCAAGGCTTGGGGGCGCTCGATCGATGGCGTCCTGCAAGGCCGCGCGAAGCAGGCCGCAGACATTGCCAGGATAGTCGAGCGCCAGATCAATGAGCGGCGTGGAGCCCAGCGCAAGGCGGCGGCGGGCGACGCAGCGACCTGGGCCAATAAGCGCCGGTTCCTGTCGGACGGCTCAGCAGAGTCCCGGGAGCGCATCGTCGCGAACGCCTTGATCCGCCTCGAGCGCGACCTCGCGAGCAAGGACCTGGTGCACGTCGCGGTGATCGTGAAGCCCGCGGAGTGCTCGCCCGACAAGGTGATCAGCCGAACGAGTCTGGATCGGTGGCGGTTTATGGGGGCAAGGGTGATTGCGACGGGGCTCGAACAAAAAGGCTAACGCCGGCCCTGCGCAACCTGCTGCGAAATGTGGGCTAATTCAGCGTGAAGTTGTGAGATTTCCTGTTCAAGTGCCTTCACCAACGCCAACAAACCGTTGTTGATGTTGGTCAATGCAGGCTCCCGCTGGGCACTTAGGTGGCGCTGTGCATTGTCCTCAAAGAACTTTCTGGCCCCGTAGAGAGACATATTCCCACTCCTAATTGACTATGAACAATATCACCTCGCTCCTGTCCTCGTGACGCCGCCGTTAAACGGTAGGTGTCGAGTTACTTCATCTGCAACTACGCCACCGCTTCCTTCTTCGGCCGCCCCGCCTTCCTCGGTCGATAGTGCGCCTGCATGATCAGCGCGGACTGCTCAAGGCATACGGTCGCTGCCCCCAATTCACGTCGCGGCGCCATCGGCCCAGCGTATGTCTTTGTAGACCAAGTAAATCGCCCCCTTCTCGCCGGATGGTCGATATGCCCCGACGGCATTGGAAAGTTTGGCCGCAACCGCGGTGAGTTCCCATCCCAACGCCTCGAAATCATCGTCGTTGACATAACTATGGGTCAGATCCTCGATTCCATGCTCTTCGCCAAAGGCTTGAGCTTGTCGCGCGTCGACGGTCATCGCCTCGGGAATGCTGCCGTTGTCCCAAGCCCACAGCCAATTCTTCGCCCTGGTGCTGGTAGAGCCAATAACCTGGATCTGCGCGATGACCTTCGGCTCGTCCCCATGGGAGAACACGATGGTCCCTTGCTCAAGGTCGTAAAACCAGTTCTCCCAATGCCCTATGCGGAATTCGGCTTCTATTCGATCGTTCTTGGATTGGAGCTCATGCACGGCCTCATGAAGCCAATCGGGATACCAATCAGGTTGTGCCATAGGCCCTCGGCGCAAGAAAACTCACCGCAATATCACCCTCTCATGGATCGCTTATACGCCTATTGGCCCATTCTTGGAGGGGGATTACACTGGAAATGGAGCCGATCGTTGCAACCAATTGCAGGCATACAAACTCTATTCGCCCACGCGTTCGCGGACGATCCACTCTCTGAATTCGATGCCCGCCTCTGAGTCACCGCCGGCATCGCCTTCGCGCTTCGGAGACATTCGCCAGGTATCGTCGTCGAAGGCGAAATCACAATCTGCCTGATCGATCGAAACCACAGTGCCGCTTCCGGCGGGCCCTAGCGCCAATCGAAATGCAATTGCATCACCAACTTTGAATACCAGTTCCTGATCGCTTGGACCCAGCGCCCTCGCCTCGAACGCCACAACGGCTCCTGAGGTGATCTTCATGGAATTCGAGAAAGCAGTGTAGTTCATGTGCTCCCCTCCGAGCGTATTGGAGTGAGTGAATCACCGGTCAGCAAACCAACCGATCTATTCTCTTGATTAAAATCGCATCTCGCTAGGGCGTGTTCCTCGATCGAAATAGAGGCGGAACGTTTGCCTTCCATTGGCGACATAAGCGGCTCGCTCGATCTGCTGTTGCTCTTCGACGGTGAGTGACCGTTCTTGAGAAAATACGAGAAAGCCGTCGCCTTCGGGCTCAATGGTTAGATTGATACCTGGTGGCGTCGCTGAACGCATTGCGTTGAATATTTTCACTGCGTTGTTCATCGTTCTTTTTCCAACACCCGAGTGTTTTATGTAGGTAGCATCAGACGACCGCTTTTCCCACGAGCCGAACCCTTGCTGCGCTCGCCGGATACCCGCTCCTGGTCTCGCCTCGAGCCTTGGCGGCCCGATCGATCCAGTCGAGCAAACCCTTGTTTCCGCCACTCGGTAGACCACGACCTCTTATCCTGTCTGCCCTGCTTGCTCCCTCAGCTGCCCGAGGCAATTGACACCGCGATCTTCATAGACTCCAAGGCCGCTCGATATGTTTTGCTAACCGCGTCGGCGCGATCTGGATTCTTCCCATGACTATCTCCGCCACAAGGTAAGTTGGTAATGAAGCCTACCTCGGCCTCAAAGGGGCCGACGGTCCTGTTTAAAACAGAGGAGACAGTTCCGAATTTCGCATTATCTCTATCGATGACTATGCGTTGCTGTGTGATAGTTGCTTCTAGCTGCGCGATCTTCTCTGATTGATCGCTGTTCCGGTCATGTCTGTTAAGCTCAAATGCCATCCCTGCCACCAAGATCGCAATTGAAAATCCCATGAAGACATAGATCGGCGTCGGGTTCTCTCGGCTTTGGTGGAGTAGGTAAAATGCAAGCACGGCCAGAATCGCTCCAAGACCGATGATCCCGTAACTCAGCGCTGAAAGCAGGTCCATATTCGCCCCTCCGACATTGCCTCAATCCACGGCCCTCCAGCACCATGCTGCTGTGTCCGTGACAGGGTCGTGAGCACCGCTCTAGCAACAATATTTGCCGTAAAGGAAATACCCCATGGGGTGTTTCGTTCGCGATCTGAGGACGAAATTGGGGTGGTGACAATTGCCGCGAATACCGGCATCAAAACGTCACTGTCGCCGAAGGTGTGGGCAACGCATCCTTCCACCGAGCGCACCGCGCTCCCAGAGAGCCGAGAGGCTTTCAGCGACAGCCTCTATTCAAGCACAGGGGTACCTTATAAATTTGGCTGTCGGCGCGCCTGCGGGCAAGCAACCCATCGATGTGGGTGTGAACTTGGAGTGATCCTGGTTTACTGGCGCGCCGATCAGTCGACCCGAGAGAAGTATGCGATCTCCGGTTTGAAGTCCGCCCCAATGCGCCATACCTTTGCGGCCAGGCGAGGATTGGCCAAAGCCCCTTCCATAAGCGGGATGTCGCCCAGCACCATGTGAGCCGCTTCTTCATGTGTCGCGGCGGGGACCGGAATCGGTTCGGACAGTTCACACTGTCCTTTCTCGTTCCACTGGTAAGTGTGCACATAGAAGCGAACTGCTGCCGCCATATGGTAGGGCTTGAGTTCTGCTTCGCCCCGCTCGATGGCAAGGTAAGTGCGCAGGCTCACACCAATCCGCAGGGCCATCTCGGCTTGCGTCAGATTGTGAGCCTGACGAAACTTGATGAGATTGTCGCGGTTGAGCGGAGCTGTGAGGTTCTCCATTGAACTGCCCTCCGATTGAGATTATCTAAGAGGGAACCGGGAGAGGTGTCAGCTCCCCCGGCCCCCGGAGTTACCGGCTAATGGAGAGTGTCAGTCTCCACTTGCCGATCCGGACTTGGAAGCTGAGCTTGATGCTCATGGGGACCTCCAGTCCACCCGAAGCTTGGTTGCTTCGGTGAGTCTGTTGTACGCAAAATTTGCGTATCGCGCAATAGAGAATACGCAAATTTTGCGCATTATTTAACCCGCCCGGGCAACCGAGGCGGGTTTCGCTTTTGGAGCCCGGCCTATGCCGACCGAACAGGAAAAGCGCCAGGTCGTCGCCAACTGGCTGATCAAAGAGAACATTGCAGATCCGGCCCTCGCCAATCTGCTGGCGCCGGCGGTGACGGAGCTATTTTGCCCGGAACCCAAGCGCATCAGCATCGAGCACTGGCAGTTGATCCCCGGGAAGGCCGGGCAGACAGAGAAACCCGAGTGACAGGGCTTATTTCATTCCTCAATCGCTTCCGAAAAACCAGAGAACAACTGAGGCGATCGCCGCGAAGGCATACGAGCCGATTGCCCATCCAATAACCTTTGACCAAGGGTCGGCAATAAAGCCCTGCCAGTTGATAACGGCCGCGACGACACAGGCCGTCATCCAGAAAAAGGTGGCCTTCAGGAAAACCTGCATCGGTGTGCCGCGATACATGACAAGCGCCCTCGGGACGATTTCGGCCGTTCATAGCACAGTACCGCAAACCCGAGTGGATCCATGACCGACGAAGCGCCAAAGAAAAACAAGGGTGGCGGTCGGCAACCAGGCGCCGGCAGGCCCAAAGGGCGTCGGAACACCTTCACCGAGGCCGAGAAGAAGAAGGCACTCGCGCGCGGTCTCTCTCCGCTTGAGGTGATGACCGACCTGATGAACCACAGCTACAAGCGCTGGAAGGCCGAGGCCAGGAAGAGAAAGCCGGACGAGGACGTCTTGATGGCGAAGCAGAAAGCCACCTTGGAGGCTGCCGAGAAGCTGGCGCCGTACATCCATCCCAAGTTGGCGGCTGTTCAGCATACCGGAAAGGGCGGCGGGCCGATCCCAGTTGCCGTGGATTTGACAAAGCTCAGCGATGCGGAACTCACGGCCCTCGAACCTGTCGTCGCTGCGCTTGCCGCCGCCGGCGCTGCTGTTGGAGCAGATCCGGAAGGAGAAGGCACGCCGGAAGCGTGAGGCAGAGCTGCAGCGGCTGGCCAATGACGCCGAGGCCACCCGGCAGCGCTGCAAGACCTTCGCCGGCTTCGTCAAGGAAGCCTGGCCGATCATCGAGCCCAAGACTCGGCTGATCTGGGGCTGGGAACTGCAGGCCATGTGCGATCACCTCGAGGCGATCACACTCGGCAAGTTGCATCCTCGCCTGATCATCAACGTCCCGCCTGGGTCGTCGAAGTCCACGATCGTTTCCGTACTCTGGCAGGCGTGGGAATGGGGACCGATGGGGATGCGTTCCCATCGCTTCGTCTCGACTTCTTATGAGACCGGGAACGTCACCCGCGACACCCGAAAGACCCGCAATCTCATTCTGTCGGAGTGGTATCAAACACTCTGGCCTGAGGTGAAGCTCAACCGCACCGGCGAGACGAGCTTCGAAAACACCGACACCGGCTTTCGCGAAGGCGCCGCCTTCAAGTCCCTGACCGGCAAGCGTGGCCGACGTCTCCTGGTCGACGACCCGCATAGTGTCGACGGTGCGGAGTCCGAGAAGGAACGCGCCTCGGCGGTGCAGAGCTTCCTGGAAGGCGGCCTCAATCGTATCGAGAGCGAGGATTCCGCGATCGTCGTCGTGATGCAGCGGCTTCACGAAGGCGACCTCACCGGCTCCTTGCTCGCTCGGCAATGGGGATTCATCCATCTCAGGATTCCGATGGAATTCGAGGTGAAACAACGTTGCGAAACACCCCTGCCCTGGCGCGATCCTCGCTCATTCGAGGGCGAATTGATGAACCCGCTTCGGTTCACACCGGCGGGCATGGTGCCGTTCAAGGCCCAGGCCTTCGTCTGGGCTGGGCAGTATCAGCAGCGACCGGTTCCACGCGAAGGCGGTCTATTCAAGCGCGCCTGGTTCGACGGAAAAATCATCGACACAGTGCCCGCCGGAACCGTCTGGGTCCGGCATTGGGACCTTGCGGCGACTAAGGGCGGCAACGGCGCCAGGACCGCTGGCGTAAAGATGGGCAGGATGCCGAATGGCTCATACGTCGTTGCCCATGTCCGTACATGCCGCGAAGACGGAGCCGGCGTCCGTGGAGCCATTAAGCAGCAAGCCGAGATAGATGGCAAAACCGTCAAGATCAGCCTACCTCAAGATCCCGGTCAGGCCGGCAAGGTTCAAGTCAGCGACTATGCCAAGCTCCTTGCGGGCTGGACACTCGTCGCCGAGCCCGAAACTGGCGACAAGATCACCAGGGCTGAGCCCTTCGCCGCGCAATGCAAACTCGGCAACGTCTACCTGATGGAAGGCGAGTGGGTGGACGGCTACCTCGATGAACTCTGCCTATTCCCCGGCTCGACGCTGAAGGACCAGGTCGACGCATCGTCCGGGGCTTTTGGCCAATTGGTTCGAAACAAATCATCGGGCCCCGCATTTGGAACCTATGGACAGACCTGATGGAAGCCGAACCGAACCCGCAGACCATGGCCTCGGACCGCGACTCGATGTCCGCATTCTGGGCGATGGTGGATGCGATCCTGGGCGGTGCGGAGACCATGCGCGCGGCCGGCAACATCTACCTGCCAAAGTTCGAGAACGAGACGCAAAAGGACTACGACGAGCGGAGGCGCACGGCGCCCTTCACCAATATCTATGCCGACATCTCGCGGGACCTGGCCGCCAAGCCGTTCTCGAAGCAGCTTGTTGTCGGCGACGGCGCCTCCCCGAATATCGCCGGCAGGATCGACGGCGGGAAACGCGATGACGGGCTCGTCGACAATATCGACGGGCGCGGCCACAATCTGCATGTTTTCGCGGCCGACACCTACAAGGCCGGCATCGACTACGGCCTGGACTGGATTCTCGTCGACTATCCCAAGGCGACGGATAATCGAGCCCTGACGCAGGCGGAGGAAGCTCGGCGCGGCCTGCGGCCCTATTGGGTGCACATTCGCGCCAAGCAGGTCCTCGCGGCCTATAGCGAATTCGTCAACGGCAAGGAGATCCTGGTCCACGTCAGGCTCGATGAAACGACGACGATCCGAGAAGGCTACGAGGAGAAGACCTTCGAGCGAGTCCGCGTCATCGATCGGGTCCCCATCAAAGACGCCGACGGGACGATCACCGGGTATGCGCCGGCGACTTGGACGATCTACGAGAAGCGGAAAGCAGCAAACACCGAGCGAGAACACTGGGAGCCGATCGACGAAGGAACCTACACGATCGGCGAGATCCCGCTTGTGCCGTTCATCCCAGGCGACCGCATCGGAACAACGTTTGCAGTGCGGCCGCCCCTTAGGGATATCGCATATGCCCAGGTCGAGGAATTCCAGCAGGAATCCAACCTGAAGGCCATCAAGAACCTGACGGCATTCCCTATGCTCGTCGGCGAGGGCGTTCAGGCGTCAGACGATAACGGAACCAAGATCGTCGTTCCTGTCGGTCCCCGGGCCGTACTCCTGCCAGGTGCCAACGCCGCTGGCGAGAACGCGACGTTCAAATTCATTGAGCCGGCGGCGACATCGCTGACCTTCCTCGAGGAGAGCCTAGCGAAGCATCGCAAGCAGATGCGCGAACTCGGCATGCAGCCGCTGACTGAGACAAACATCACGGTCATCACGTCGGCGAACGTCTCGCGCAAAGCCGGCTCGGTTTCGGAATCCTGGGCGATCAAGTTCCAGGACATGCTCGAGCAATGTTTCGTGCTGACCTCGATGTGGCTGAAGGAGCCTCCCTCGGCCGAAGCGCTTGTGCACACCGACTTCACGGTCGATCTCGATGGCGCAGCGCAGCTCGACTCGCTGTTGAAGGCGCAGGCCCAAGGCGTGCTTTCGAAGGAGACCGTTCAGTCCGAATTCAAACGCCGAGGTGTCGTTTCGGACGAGTTCGACCCAGTCGAAGAGGAAAAGCGCCTTGAGAAGGATCGGCTCAGTGTCGTGCCGGCCATCGATCCTGTGACTGGCGAGCCGGTCCAGCCCCTGACACGCCCACAGAAAGTCTAACCGGCCTTTCGCTGCGGATACAGCGCGGGCCTTTTCGAGGCGGATGCCTCAACACCAACGGTCGGATGACCGGAGACCACCATGAAGCTGAAACTTGATGATGCCGGCCACGTTGTCGTGGCGGACGGCAAGCCTGTCTATGTCTATGACGACGATAAAGAGGCCCCATTCGATGCGGCCCACACCATGGCAACGATCACGCGCCTCAACGGCGAAGCCAAGACGCACCGCGAAGCCAAGGAGGCCGTCGAGGCCAAGCTCAAAGGTTTCGAGGGCATCGAGGACGCCGCCGCCGCGCTGAAGGCGCTGGAGACCGTTCGCAACCTTGATCAGGGTCAGCTCGTCACTGCCGGCAAGGTCGAAGAGATCAAGGCCGCCGCCAAGAAGGCTGCCGAGGAACAGGTTGCTGCCGCTGCAAAGGCCAGCAACGAAACCATCACGCGTCTCAAGTCCGAGAACAGCAAGCTGACCAACGATTTCTTCATCGAGAAGGTCGGCGGTGCATTCTCGCGTTCGAAATTCATCCAGGACAAGGTGGCCGTCCCCTCCGATATGGTCCAGGCCATGTTTGGTGGTCGATTCAAGATCGACAACGGCAAGGTCGTCGGCATCGGCCTCGATGGGCAGCCGATCTATTCGCGCACCAAGGCTGGCGAGATCGCCGATTTCGATGAAGCCATCGAGAGCATGATCGACGGCTATGCCTTCCGGGATTCCATCCTCAAAGGCACCAATCAAGGCGGCGGCGGTGGAAAGCCCGGAAACGGCGGTCAGTCCGGGAACAAGACCATGAGCCGGCAGGCCTTCGATGCACTCGATCCGGCTGCCAAGGCCACCAAGATGAAAGAGGGATACACCCTCACCGAATAGCGCTGCCCAACGGCGCGTAGTGCCCCCACGCGGATGCGGGACGGGGCGACCGGGCTGGATGGCCCAGAACCCCTGACATCAATCTCTATTCCAAGAGGCAATAACCATGGGCAATACGCTCACTGGGCTGATCCCGACTATCTATAACGCTCTGGATGTCGTGTCGCGTGAACTGGTCGGGCTGATCCCGTCCGTTTCCTCGGACATGACCTTTGAGCGCGCTGCCGTTGGCCAGACCGTCATGTCCCCCGTCGCCCCTCCCGCGACCGGCACCGACATCACGCCGGCCGTGACGCCGCCTAACGACGGTGACCAGAACATCGGCAACGTACCGATGACAATCACCAAGGCAAAGCGCTCCCCCATCCGCTGGAATGGCGAGGAAAAACTCGGCCTCGACAATAACGGCGCGTCCTACAACGTGATCTTCCGCGACCAGATCGCCCAGTCCATGCGCTGGCTGGTCAACCAGGTCGAGGCCGATCTCGCCGCGCTGTTCCCGGCCGCTTCTCGTGCATACGGCACGCCCGGAACGACTCCATTCGCCTCCGATCTGTCCGACACGGCTCAGATGCGCAAGATCTTGGCCGACAACGGCGCGCCGATGGGCGACCTTCAGCTGGTGTTCGACACCACTGCCGGCGCCAAGATGCGCACCCTGACCCAGCTCACCAAGGCGAACGAAGCGGCCGACACCTCGCTCCTCCGTCGCGGTGTTCTGCTCGACGTGCATGGCTTCGCTCTCCGCGAGTCGGCGCAGATCAAGACGAGCACGGCGGGAACCGGAGCCGGTGCGACCACCAATGCCACCGGCTATGCTATCGGCACCACGGTGATAACGCTGGCCTCGGCCGGCACCGGCACGATCGTCGCCGGCGACGTGATCACCTTTGCCGGTGACACCAACAAGTACGTCGTCGCGGCGGGTGATACTGACGTCTCGAATGGCGGCGCGATCACGCTCGCGGCTCCTGGGTTGCGCAAGGCCATTCCGGCCGCTGCCACCGCAATCACGGTGTTGGCTGCTGCCGTACGCAACATGGCGTTCGCCCGCACCGCTATTGCCTTGGCAACCCGCGCACCCGCTCTGCCTCCCCAGGGCGATAGCGCGATCGACCGTCAGATCGTCACCGATCCGGTGTCCGGCCTGTCGTTCGAGATCGCCATGTACGCCCAGTATCGGCAGATGCAGTACGAAGTCTCGCTGGCCTGGGGCACCGCGGCGATCAAGCCCGAGCATATGGCTCTGCTTCTCGGCTGAGGCGAGCAATCCTGAGGGCGCGCTACGGCGCGCCTTTCTTCCCCATTTTGCGAGATCAAACATGAAAACGATCAAGGTCAAGCCTTGGGGCGAGGGTCAGGGCGAGTTCGTCGTGATCAACGTCGACGACCTCACCGAAGGCCACGAGGTAATTTCGGAAGATGGCTCGGTCGAACCGGCTGTCGAGAAACGGACGCTGGCCGACAGCATCATCGCCAAGATCTTCGCCAGGCGGGCCGGCATCTCGCTCGATGCCTGGTATGCTCTCCCGATCGAGGAGCAGATCGACCAACTCCGCAAGGCCGAAATCGAAATCGATGGCTCGGCCACCACCGATGAACCCCAAGACGTCCTTCGGGTCGCGAAGGGACCAGGTGGCAGGCTCTACCTGAAGCGCGGCAAGGAGACCGTCGGCGGCCCATACGAGAACGAGGAAGCCGCTCAAGCCGCCATGCAAGAGTCGCTCAACCAGGAGGCCGGTGCCCAGCAGACCGGTGAGCAGTGAGCAACATCGTCACCCTCCCGCGATGCGACGCCGACAAGATCGTATGGCGTTGTGATTGCGGGTGCTTGACCCATTTTGCGCGAGCTGACGACGAGCTCGAATGCGCCCAGTGCGGCACGGTCGCCAGTGGCGATACCGGCGAGTGGCGCAAGAACCTCCCCGACACGCCGACGACGGTCAAGGAAACGGAGACTGGCGACGTAAAGGTCACCGATCTCAACTCCATGGACGCCGCGATCAAACGCATCCTTCGCAACGCCAACCCGGATCAGATGTTTGCACTGATCGTGGTCAACAACGACGGATCGCTCTCCGTCTGGGGACGCACGCTCCAAACGGACGATCAGCGTGAGTGGTTCGACCGCAAGATGGCTGACGCCAAGGCCTTTCTGTCCAGAGGTTGATCAATGCCTTTCATCGTTGAGGACGGAACCGGCCTGGCAAACTCGAATAGCTACGTCAGCGTCGCCGATGCCGATAACTATTTTGCCGATCGAGGCGTCACCACCTGGACCGGCGCCGATGCAGTCAAGCAAGGCGCATTGGTCAGGGCGACGTCCTTCATCGATGTGACCTTCCGGCTGCGTTTCACGGGATATCGTACCAAGCGGCACGAGCAGGCACTGGAGTGGCCAAGGAGTGGCGCCTACTACGACAATCTGATGCCGCAAATAGTGCCTGACGGCTACTTCTACGGCGTCGGCTATGGGCTCTTCGAGTATGAGCCGATTCCGCCGACAACGATTCCGAAGGAATTGAAGAACGCCACTTGCGAGGCCGCACTTCGGGAACTCGCCGGCGCCGGCTCGCTCACCCCAGATGGCGATACCAATGGGGCGATCAAACGGGAACGAGCCGGAGACACCGAGCGCGAATATATCGGCGGCGCCCCGCTGGCCAAAACCTATCCCGGCATTTTCGCCGCGATCTCAGGTCTGATCGGCAATAATTACGGGCTTGCTGGACGCACCGTCCGGGGCTGACGACGAAAAGGTCCCCCTGAGATGTCCTTCATCTATCCCAGGACAATAGCGGTCACCCGACCAGTCGAGAACCTTGCTGTCGGCATCCAGTCCTATAGCGGTGTCCAGCTGGCTACAGAGACGCCAGTCGTCTCCGGTATCCCGGCGTCGGTCCAGGCCGCCAGCGGCTCCGCCCGGCCCCGTGGCGGCGATCTTCCCGCGTCACCGCCAGCACCGATCCAATGGAACATCTTCATCCCGCGCGGCAAAGTCGCCAAGGGTGTCATCGAGGACCGCGACATCGTGACTGACGACCTCGGCGACCGCTATCAGGTCGCAGCTGCGTACTGGAACTCAATGGGGTGGAAGCTCCTGACCATTCGGATCGAGGCGCACTGACATGGCCGATGAAGCAGACGCCGGCAACGCCCTGGTCGCCCTGATCGCGGCGGCGGTCTATCCCAACGGCACAAGCCAACCATCGGCCCTCGGTGCGCCGGCTTCGATCATGCGAGGCTGGCCTGTTCCCGCCGTCCTCGACCAGGCCATGAGCACCGGCCAAGTCGTGATCTCGGTCTTCGGCCAGAACGGTACCGAGAAGAACGTCACCCGGTTCTCGCGCGATTGGGCGCAACTGATCCCCGCCGTCGAGACCGTCACGACAACTGTCGTCGACAACGTGCTGACGCTCGCCGGTACCGTCCAGACGCCGCAGAACGTTGCCGTCATTGTGGGTGACTATCCGCCCTCAAAGATCTCGGCGATCTATCCGGTGCAGCCCGGCGATACGCTGGCGACGATCGCCACCGGAGTCGCCTCGCTCCTGACCGCCCAGGGCGTCAGCGTGTCAACGGCGGGTCCGGTCCTGACCTTCACTCCGAATGCCCAGGTCGTCGCCCGCGCCGGTGGCTACGGCACCGTCGTCCGCGAGCTGAAACGGCAGGAGCGCTGCTTCACGATCACGGTCTGGTGCAATTCACCGGCCCAGCGTGACCAAGTCTCACCGTTCGTCGATATCGCGCTCGCCCGCCCGGAGAACCTCCGCTTTGCCGATGGGACCGTCGGCCGGCTGCTTTACGAGCGGACCCTCATTCTCGACGAACGCCAGACGGTCGAGATCTACCGGCGCGATATTCAATACCGCGTCGAGTACCCCACGATCGAGACGCAGGACGCCACCAAGATCCTCGTCGTTGAGACCGACATCACCGCGAACTGATCACGTCGACCAGTCGATGCAACCGAGCCGCCGCAGGGCGGCTTTTCTTTTGGGAAGAGCCCATGCCTATCGTCCAGCAAGGCCTTCTGAATACGACGGCCCTTTCCGTGGCCGACGTCTACATTCAGATCGTCCCTCCGCAGTTCCTGATCAACGGCGTTCCGTCCAACGTCCTCGGCCTGGTCGGCTCCGCCACCTGGGGCCCGGTCAACCAGCCCCAGATCGTTGGCTCGCCTGCACAGTTCAAGGCGAAGTTCGGACCCTATCAGGCCCGGCAGTACGATATGGGCACCTGGGCAACGATCGCCTTCCAGCAGGGCGCGACGGCCATCCAGTGTGTGCGCGTCACGGACGGCACCGATGTCGCTGCCACCGTCCAGGCCCAGGCCAGCGCCCCGAAGGCAACTGGTAAGATTTCCTTTACAGTTCAACCGTCGGCATCCCAGACGATCACACTGAATGGCACCGCTGTGACTTTCGTGGCTTCGGGCGCAACAGGCCTGCAGGTCAACATCGGCGCCAATCTTGCCGCTACCCTGGCTTCGCTGCTCACTCTCCTGCAAGGCTCCAGCGACACCCAGCTCGTCAAGTTCACCGAAACTCTGTCCGGCGCGGACCTGAACCTGACGGCTGCGACTGGTGGCACCGCGGGCAACTCTCTCACCGTCGCCACCACGGTCACCGGCGCGACCGTCACCAACATGTCCGGCGGCGCGGCCGCTGCCCCTGCCCTGACGCTGACCTCGAAATATACCGGCAGCTTCGGCAACGGCATCAAGGTCACGATCCAGCCCGGCTCGGCGGCCGGCACCTCTCAGGTCCTGGTCGCTGCTCCTGGCCTCGCTTCGGAGAAGTTCGACAACATCGGCGGTTCCGGCTCGACCTTCTGGGCCAATGTCGTCGCGGCCATCAACACCGGCCAGAGCGGCGCGCGCGGCCCGTCGGATATCGTCACTGCAACGATCGGCACCAGCTCTGCCTCACCGCAGACCGCCACCTACGCGCTGCAGGGCGGCACCGACGGGGCTTCCGGCCTCAGCGCCTCCGCGTTGCTTGGCGTGGACACAGTGCCCCGCACCGGCATGTATGCCCTTCGTGGGCAGAAGGTCGCCGTTGGCGCCCTCTGCGACGTCACCGACACCACTTCCTGGGCAACGCAGGTCGCCTTCGGGCTCGGTGAGGGCGTCTACATGATCACCTCCGGCCCAGCCGGCCAGGACCCCCAGACGGCAGCAACCGCCAAGGCGACGGCTGGCATCGACAGCTACGCCCTGAAAATCATGCTGGGCGATTGGGTGTACTGGAACGACACCGCGAACGGCCTGCCGCAGCGCCTGGTCAGTCCGGCCGCCTTCTCCGCTGGTCTGCTTTCTGCCCTGTCGCCGAACCAGTCCACGCTGAACAAGCAGCTCCAGGCGGTCGTCGGGACCGAGCAGAGCGCCTCCGGACAACCCTATACGACGGCAGATCTCCAGATCCTGGCCGGTGCCGGTATCGATGTGATCTGCAACCCGGTCCCGGGCGGCAATTATTTCGGCTGCCGGAATGGCCGCAACGCCTCGTCGAACGACGTCATCCATGGCGACAATTATACCCGGATGACCAACTACATCGCCACGACGCTGGACGCGGCGATGGGCATCTACGTCGGCAAGTTGCAGAGCGCGACGACCCGGCGCCAGGCCAAGACCACCATCGATTCCTTCTTCGGCAACCTGCAGCAGCAGGGCCTGATCGGAACGCCGAACGGTCGCGACGACGCCTGGGCCTCCGTCCTCGACGACAGCAACAACCCGGCCTCCCGAGTTGCCCTTGGCTACATGCAGGCCGATGTGCAGGTCCAATACCTGTCGGTGATCGAGTACTTCCTCGTGAATCTGGAAGCCGGCCAATCGGTCCAGATCGAGCGCAAATCCGTCAATTTCGCAGTCTAAGGAGCGCTGATACATGCCAGCCAATACCGGCTTTGGCGTCCTGACGATCGGCAAGGACGTCTCGATCGACGTCACCTTGCCGAGCGGTCAGGTGCTCAACATCGACAGGGTCACCTCCTTCGACAAGAAGCAGGAAACCACGTCTCTCAATTCGAAGGGCATGGACGGGATCCACCGCTTCGCCGAAATCCCGGACGGCTGGACGGGGTCGATCGGCATCGACCGCGGCGGCCATTCGCTCGACGACTTCTTCGCGGCGCTGGAGGCGGACTATTACGCGACCGGCACCCTCAACAACGTCCGGATCACCGAGACGATCGAGGACACCGACGGCACCGTCACGCAGTTCCGCTATGACGGCGTCGCCATGAAATTCGCCGACGCAGGCAAGTCGCAGCCCGACGCCTACGTCACACAGCAATTGAGCTGGAAAGCCAGCAAGCGCATCAAGGTGCTCTGATGACGACGGTGAAACTTAACCCGGTCCGAGAGGCCGCAACGGTCAAGTCGCCGTCACAGCAGATTGTCGAAGAAGCCAACCGTATCGTCTATGTGACCGATGCCCGGGGCCGAAACCTCGGCGTCCGCAGGATCACGACTCCGCTGCGCCGCCGGATCTTCAAGGCTCTGTCCGCGGAGTCCGCTGAAAAGCGCCAATACCTCGGCATGGTGTTCGTTGCCGCCTCCTGCTGCAGCATCGACGGCGAGGAACTCCGGCTTCCCGTTACCGAGCTCCAGTTCGACGCGCTGATCGATCGTCTCGACGACGATGGTGCCGAAGCTGTCGCAGATGCCATCCGCGAGCACTTCCAGGTCGAGGAAGAAGGCGCCGGCGAAGCGGGGGAATAGCGGGGGACGGCGATTTCCGGATGAGGCTCTACCTCGTCAAGAACGGCGTCCCCTATGATGTCGCCCTCAGCCTGAGCTCCAGCGAAGCCCTGGCCCATTATGTCGTCTTCGGCGAGTTCGACGGCAACAAGTGGGACTGGAAAGAGATGAAATGGGAGCCGAGGCGAGGATAACCCGCCGCCCAAGCTCCAAAGACCAAATTGTACCGCTAGTCGGCTACTCTTGAGAGGGTGACACTTATTTTTACTCCCGGATTGCTCGCGAGCCATCCTGTGCACTGAGCGCTCACGTCTGAAGACGTCCCTTCCAGGATAACTTCACCACTCTCTACGCCAAGAACGGATTGCATACCTGGGACGGTTGAGTGCTTACCGGCCCTGATGTTTGCTCGGAAGTTGTTCCCGTCCTCAGAATATGTGCCCGAGTAGAACATCATGGAATCGCCCCCACGGGCTTTTCCATTTTCAAGTGCAACAACTCCGTTCCCGTGCCCGATCGGTGTTGCAAATACGACTTTATATGTCCCTGCCTTTAAAGCCATGGAGATCATTTCCTTCATTATCGAATCAAGGGAAGCAAACTCCACTCAAGCGCTCGTGACTGGGGCGTGAAATTCAACTGTTTGCGCATGATATTCTTCGGGAAACACGATGGCCGAATTCACCCTTGCAGGCTTCGCGGCCCACCTGACCGCCCTGGCCAACATGACCATCGCCGAACACGAAGGCTTGGAAAAGGCGGCGGTCATCGTCGAGACCGAGGCCAAATCGGTTATTGGCACATACCGCTACGGCTGGCCCCAGCTTGCTCCCGCGACCCTCGCCAAAAAGTCCGCGAACACTCCCCTGCTCGAAACCGGCGCCATGCGGGAATCCATCCAGTACAGTGTCGGCGACAAAGAGGCCCGGATCGGTTCGAACGACGACAAGGCTGTGTGGCAAGAGCTTGGCACCTCACGCGGTATTCCTCCCCGCTCCTTCCTGGCCGGGGCGGCCCGGCACAAGGAAAAGGAGGTTGTCGCGGCAATCGGTGATGCGGTGTATGGTCACCTGACAATGACTCGGTTCCTCCGTTGAAGATCGCCCTCGCCCTTCTTTCCTTGCTCTTCGTGGCGCCTGCCTGGGCAGAGCCGTCGCGCAGCGCACCGCCGCCGACCGTGTCAGTATGCTTCACGCCCGGCGAGGACTGCGAGGACACGATTGTTCGCGAGATCGGCCGGGCGAAGCGCCAAGTTCTGGTGCAGGCCTACGGCTTCACCTCAATCCCGATCATCTCGGCAGTGAAGGAAGCGGCGGCCCGCGGCGTCGAGGTCCTCATCATCCTCGACAAGAGCAATGATCGCGGCCGCTACAGCGCAGCGACCTATCTTTCCAATGCCGGCATCCCGGTCTGGATCGATACCACCCCAGGCATCGCCCACAACAAGGTGATGATCATCGACCGTGAGCGCGTCCTGACCGGGAGCTACAACTTCACGAAGTCGGCCAAGACCAGAAACGCGGAAAACCTGTTGGTGATCTCCAGTCGGCCGGTGGCCCTCAGGTTCGCGGCCAACTGGGAAGCAAGGCTCAAGGCGTCGAGGTCGTATGAGGGTCTACCTGCCGCCGACCTGGATCAAAACAGCGCCGCCCCGAACGGTCACGCTGTGACGAACGCCAGCAATTGACACCTCTTCGGCCTCCCCGGACGCGGTAGCCTTCGCGATCGTCTCTGAAACAGGCTTCGATGTCTCCGCGATCTTCACCTTGCGGCCAGACAACAGAGTTTCGATGGTCGAGAGGCTGGTTGTCCCGTACACGGTCGATGCAGAATCGTTGCCGAGAACCACAGTGAAGTGGCTTAGCTCCTCATTGGGGGCTGGGAAGACGGCCATGAACTTGAAGGCGTTCTTCCTTTTTGGCGTGTCCACATAGACGTCGCAGACGAAATTCTCGTCTTTCTGGCAGTTATCGGCCCGAAATTTGGTGCGATATCCGAGGCTCTTCGCTGCCTTGGTCAATGCCGTGTCGACATCAGCTGAAATCGGGTTGGCGGCGAAACTGGCGGTCGTCCATAGAGCACACAAGGCAACCAACAACGTCCGTTTCAATCCGGCCTCCCTGATTGGTTTTGAGCTGAACTTGGGATGATCACGTCGCTGCGAGCCATATCACCGACGCGCCGGCAAGGGCAGCCGGAACAAGGATGAAAAGCCAGGTCGTCAGCCCTATCGAATCCCTCGGGACCGCATTGAGCCCTCGCCGGAATGTCTCGCTGTCGGTCGTGGCGATCGGGATGCCGAAATCCGCCGCCACCTCGTTGATGGTGCGTTCTGCCACCTCAGGCGAGCAATCGAACCACTCTCCCGAACAGCGATGATCATCGAGCCTGCGATGCACCTCGCCCTCGATCTGCCGAGCGTCGATCTGCACGGCAAGCGCATAGGTCGGGCGCAGCGGAAAGGCTGATGCTGTCCGCAACTGGGCCAGACGGGCATCCATGTTGGTGGTGACGCCAATCTTCACCAGGCCGTGATCGCCCTCGATCACATAGACGAATTCGATCCCAGCCGCTCCCATCGTCGTTCCGCATCGGCGGTTCTGGCGAGGAGTGCTGGTGCCTAGTGGGAAGCTCAACCCGGCTCGAAGGCCGAAGGGAAGGCGTCTCGAAATGAAAAATCGCATAGCTGGATTCTACGCTGATGTCTGACGTTTACAAGATCGGCGTCCAGCTTGCGTTGACGGGCAATATGTCCGCCGCTCTGGCCGGAATTGCCAGCCAGTTGATCGACATCGACAACAAGACCACCTCGCTGATGTCGAAGTGGGAGAAGCTGGGCACGAACCTGAAGCTGGCCGTGGGCGGGGCTGTTGCGACCGGCGCGGGTGTCGGCTTGCTCGATGGCCTTGGGAAGCTGATCGACCGCGGCAATGATCTTGTCCACGTGCAGCAGCAGTTGATGGGCGCGACGCAAAACCAGGCCCAGGTCGCCGAGGCGACGGCAGTGGCCTGGGAGAAGTCGGCCAAGTACGGTCTCAGCGTTTCCTCGGTGCTGGCCGACATCAAGGAGGCTCGCACAGTCTTCGGTTCGACCGAGCATGCCATCGACTTTATCGACCCACTGGAAAAGATGCGGGTTGTGCTCAACGGCATGACGGAAGGATCCGGCAATAAGGCCGTCGAAGCGGTCTACAACATGGCCCGCGCGGGCGAACTCAAAGGGCTCACCTCGCCTGATGAGTTCATCGGGTATTTCGACGGCATGACCAGGGCCATTACGGCCTCCGGCGGCAAGGTCGATCCGCATGCCTTCATGCAGGCTACCCAGTACGGCAAACTGGCTTCGAAGGGCTGGAGCGAGGAGTTCTATACCAAGATCCTGCCTTCCATGATCCAGGAAGCAGGCCCCTCGACGGCCGGCACGCAGCTGATGTCGCTGTATGGCACCGTAAACCAAGGCCGGGTAACACAGCGCGCTCTAGAACTGTGGGAAAAGCTGGGGCTGATCGAAGATCCTTCGAAGCTAATTTTCGACAAACAGGGGAATACGAAAGGTTTCCAGCCTGGCGCCGTGCAGGGAACGGAACTCTTCACGCGCAACCCATTCGAGTGGGCGCAAACCGTCCTGAAGCCAGCGATCGAGAAGTCCCTCGGACACGAGATCAAGCCTGGGGACACCGACGCCATCAATCTACTTGGCGGTATGTTCGGCAACCGAAACTCCGCCGCTGCCATTGCTGCGCTGCTGCTCGAGGGGCAACGCATCCGCAAGGATGCCGCCATTACAGGCCAGGCCAAGGGGCTGGACGCTGTCGACGATCTGCTGGGCAAGGACCCGAAGATCGCCACCGCAAACTTCAAGTCGGCCTGGGACAACCTGCTGACCTCACTCGGCTCGCCACTGGTCCAACCCGCGATCAGCGCCATGAACGCAATGGCCGGCGTCATGAAATCCATGACTGCTGTCGCGGCCGCTCATCCCGACGCCGTGAAAGCGCTCGGCATTGGGGCTGCTGGCGCCGGCGGCGCCCTAGCGATCGGCGGTACCGCAGCCATGAGCGCGGCGATCTGGCGGACCCTGTTCGGGTCTGGCGGATTGAACGCCTCGGCAGCGGCGCTGAACACCTCGGCAGTCATGCTGCAGCAAGCTGCGGTTGCGCTGGGGGCTAAGGGCGTTCCTGGCGTTGGTGGCGCTCCTGGCGTCCCTTCCGCCGGAAAGCCCTGGGGTAGTGCTCTGGGCGCCCTTCTGGCCTATTTCGGCGTCGAGTACGCCGACGGCAAGATGGGCCAACTGATGAACTGGTTGCCGCACGCCAGGACCGACTACTATGGCAAGGCCTACGATCCCGAAGCTGAACATAGCAAAGGTCTCGGCGGCCGGATCGATCGCCTGATCAACGACCTTCCCGACAAGATCGCTGGGGATACTCCCTGGTATCGCAGAGCGTTCAGCGATCCGAAGTTCTGGTTCAACCGTGACGCAATGCGAAGCGGCATGCAGAACATGGGTGGTGCCGTGACGCCCCCTCCTCCGCCGCCGGTCAATGTGAACCAGCAGACGCAGGTGAAGGTGCAGATCGGCAATCAGAGTATCGACGCCTACATCCTGTCGGTGGTTACGAAAGCGATGGCAGGCTTCGCAACGAGCACGCCGGCGCAGAATACCGGCTCGACGATGCCGGCCGTAGATGGGGGACATTAGGACAAATCAATAGCGCGGTGGATCACAGCCTGATCCACCGTTGCGCCTATCAATAGCTCCATCGCACCACTTCAGGAACTGACCTTCTGCGGCTAGCCTCGTCGGCCAATTGCGCAAAGTCAGCAGGGCTGTAGACCCTTGGCCCATCCTCACTCTGCGGCTCCAACAGTGCTCGGTCCGTTGCCCACAGACCATAAACTGAGAAAGAAAGATTGAAGTTCGCCCTGCAGATGCCAACCGTTTTGTCAGGGTCCGACTGACTTGCAAACCTGAATTGGCCCGAAACCTCTTTTTTCCCCTGCCTTAAAGTATCGGTAGTAGGGAGGAGAGAAACTATTTCTGATGGGTAGTCATCAGATACCAATTGGTGATTTGTTCGCCACGTCGCAATTACACCAGCTGAATTAGGAAGCGGTGCCTGCCTTTCATTATAAGCCAGGGCCAGTACAAATTTTATACTAAACAGCTTCAAGTACCAGTCGAATTCAGGATTAATCTTGACGAACTTGATTCCAGCTTCGCGGAGCAACGGAGCGGCTTGATGTTTTAGAAAGAACTTCTCCGCCGCACGTCGCGGAAGCATTCCGACCAAAACATCCGGCCGATTATTGCGAATGCCTCGAAATACCCGTTCCAGATCGTCATCGACCTGGTGATATTCCTCGTCAGAAGAGAAAAATCTGGTTGCTAACGCGGCGACGAGATCAGCGTGTCCAGTCCCGTTGTTGCATCTTACGCACGCAGGGACCTCTAATCCAGGCGGTCGATCTTTTTGCCGAAACATAATTCTGGGAGGCATATGCTCCTCAGTGTCGGCGTGTTCCTTCGAACAATAAGCACATAGTTTACCGGCTATATTCGCCTTTGCAACTGAACGTCGTCTAGCTGCCTCACCCATGATCTTACCCTGGAAGTACAAGCCTTAGAAAATCGCCTCTTTTATCGCTTGATACATTAGCCCTGGAGGTTTTCAAGCGGCGGTTGCTGGCTGCCCACATACCGCGTCCGTTTTCTTGTCATAAGCGTATGGCCACGGTAGCGCCCACACCTAATTGAAGGAAAGCCAATGGCCGATACCCAGATCTTCCTCGGCCCCTTCATCCTCCAGGGCTGGGAGATTCCAGAGAAGATCAACTTCGGCGGGAAGCACGAGCTCCCCGTTCACAAGCTGATCGGCGGCCGGCGTGTCTTCGATGCCATGGGCGGCGTTCCGGACGCGATGGAGTGGAAGGGCCGTTTCCGCGGCCCCGACGCTCTGTCGCGGGCCCAGGCATTGAACCAGATGCGCATTGCCGGCGCGCAGATCGAACTGTCCTGGTTCGATTTCTTCAAGACGGTGGTGATCACCAAGTTCAAGGCGGATGCGGAGCGCTTCTACGAGGTCAGCTACGAGATCACCTGCGAGGTTATCACTGATGACGCCGACGCTGCCCTGGGCGGCCTCGCTGGCGCTCTGGACGGCCTCGTGACGGCAGATCTTCGCTCGGCGTCCAGCGCGGCCCTGATCGCTCCTGCGGCGGTGTCTACCGCGCTCGGAACAGTGCAGGCCGCGATGACGGCTTCGACCGGACTGACCCAGTCCAGCAACGCCGAGCTGCTCGCCTTTCATTCCACAGTGGCAGGCGCGGCAGGAACGATGACCAGCGTCGCGGACGCTGCCGAGGCATCGATCGCGGCGACCGACGGCATGGTGTCTGGCACTGATCCGGATGTCATGGCCGCATGGCTGATCGGGCAGGTGTCAGCGGTCCAGACCGAAAGCGCCGTTCTCGACGTCATCCCTTATGTCGAGCGGATCGCGATCAACGTCGCCGCGACTGGAGCCTGACCGATGCCTGAGGCCAACAACATCCAGTCGCCGCTGACCAGTCGTATCGTCACGGTCGCCGGCGGCAACCTGTTTCAGGTCGCGGCCGAACAGCTTGGCGACGCCACGCGCTGGAATGA
The DNA here is from genome assembly GCF_057073705.1 of Labrys sp. E2SS-1L. Classification (NCBI taxonomy): domain Bacteria; kingdom Pseudomonadati; phylum Pseudomonadota; class Alphaproteobacteria; order Hyphomicrobiales; family Xanthobacteraceae; genus Labrys; species Labrys sp. E2SS-1L. The sequence goes on from NZ_CP172712.1 coordinate 3,976,756, forward strand.
CATCGCCGAGCTCAATGGGCTTCGAGATCCGTTCCTGACTGGCGTCGTCACTCTCAAGATCCCGTCGGGCATCAGGCCTGGCAATGGCGGAATTCTCTGGACATGACCTATCGAACCCCGCGCGCCAATCTGGTCGTCAACGGCCAGCCTATGGAGTGCGAGGAGATCAACGTCGACCAGAGCCGCGACGGCAAGTCCGACACCTTCAGCGCCAGGGCCCCGCTTTGGCATCTGCCCGAGGGATTGGACGCAGATTGGTGGTCGAGCGCCACCGACATCAAGGTCCAGGTCTATGTCGACATCGGCCAAGGCGCAGTAAAGCTCTTCGACGGTGTCGTCGACGACGTCGAGCACGACTTCGATTCCGGAGTGTTGAACCTCAACGGCCGTGACAAGGCGGCGAAGCTCCTCGACAAGAAGTCGTCGGCCAAGTTCCACAACAAGAAGCCGCACGAGATTGTGCAGCAGCTTGCGAAGGAATCGGGCCTTGAAGCGGATGTCGACGACGTCTCCGATCGCGCCGGCAAGATCTACCAGATCGATTACGCCGCCATTCAGCACCGGATTTCCGACTGGTCATCGATCCAGGACCTCGCCGACAAGCACGGCCGGGTCGCCTACATCTCAGGCGGCAAGGTCTATTTCAAGAAGCCGGACGAGCAACTCCCGGTCCTGAAGGTGACCTATCGGCCCCCGACGCCAGAAAGCCCTGCCGATAGCAATGCGGTGAAGCTCTCGGTCAAGCGCAGCGTCACGCTCGGCAGACCGGTCAAGCACAAGGTCAAGAGCTGGAACCATCGCAAGGCCGAGTCGGAAGATGGCGAGTATACCGAGCCTGGCGACGGCGACGAGCTCGTTTGGCAGCACCACTATCCCGGCCTCTCCCGCGACCAGGCTGATCGCCGCGCCAAGGATCAGTGCGACAAGACCACCAAGCATGAAGTCGGGCCCTCTGTGACGATGCCCGGCGATCCAACCGTGACGCCGCGATACATGCTCGAGATTAGTGGGACCGGCACCGCCTACGACCATCAATACGAGATCAAATCCCTGCGGCACCGGCTGAAACAGGGCGAGCCCTATACGATGGCAGTGAACTGCAAGGCCAAGTCGAAGAAGCGAGGAAAGTCGAAGGGATGAGCGAGTTCCAGGACTATCTCCACCGGGAGATCGACCGTCACCTCGCCCGTCGCCCCGGCATCAAGGCCGCCACGATCACCAGCTACGACCCGCAGCGCCATGCAATCAAGGCGACGATCCAACCCGACGGCTTCGAGACTGGCTGGTTCCCGCACTCGGTGCCCCATGTCGGCAACGGCTTCGGCATCGTGGCGGGCCCGACCCCCGGCGATCAGATCATGGTCGGTTTCATCGACGGCGACATGGAGAGCCCGGTCAATCTGGGCCGAGTGCATTCGGACAAGGAGCGCCCACCAGTCGCCGAATCCGGAGAGGTCGTGATCCAGTCCAAAGGGGTCACGATCAAGATCGACAAGGACGGGAATGTCGGGATCAGCGGCGGCGCCGGCCTCAACTTCACCGGCCAGAACATCAAGCTTTCCGGCAATGTTGCGATCGAGGGCGGCACGCTCACCCACGAAGGCGTGAACATCGGCCACGATCACGAGCACACCGCCGTCCAGCCCGGGCCCGCCAACACAGGGCCCCCTGCTTCCTGAGGTCCCGCATGCCCGACTTGTACCATTTCTGGGGGGAAGACCTGTCGGTCAGCCCCGCGGGCGATCTCGCGCTTGTCGATGGCGACGATCTCACCACGCAGCGGATCATCCGGCGACTGATGACAGCGGTGCATGGATATATCTGGCACTACAGTGACTATGGCGCCGGCCTCCCACAGCGCATCGGTGACCTGCTCGACGCTAATGCGATCCGGGGCGTGATCAAGACCCAGATCGCCCTTGAGGAAGCAGTCGCCCGCCAACCAGCGCCCAAGATCACAGTTACCCCCCTCACGAACGGCGTCTCGGTCACGATCGAATACGCCAGCGCAATTACCGGTCAGCAGACCACCCTGTCCTTCGACGTCAACAATTGAGGCCGCGCGGTGGCACTGAACGTAAAGAGCTTTGCCCGCCTGGTGCAGGATCAGGCCGCGACGATCCAGACCAAGTCGTCGAAGCTGGTGGCCTTTGCTGTCGGCTCGCTGCTTCGGGCGGTCATTGAGGCCAATGCCTCGGTCGCGCTCTGGCTTCAGGGCCTCGTGATCTACGTCCTGTCCCTGACCCGGCTTTCGACGTCGACCGGCACTGATGTTGACACCTGGGTCAACGACTGGGGTATCAGCCGGCTTGCGGCCACGCTGGCGAGCGGACAGGTCACGTATTCGAGGTTCACCCCGACGAATTCGGCGGTGATCCCAGTTGGTGCCCAGGTCCAGACCGCCGACGGGTCGCAGACGTTCGCAGTTGTTGCCGATCCCTCGCACTCGTCCTGGTCCAGCGACCAGAACGGCTATCTTCTGCCGGCCGAAGTTGCGAGCATCACGGTTCCGGTTCAATCGGTCACCGGTTCCACAGCCGCCAACGTCATCGCCGGTGCCGTCAACGTCATGTACACGGCGATCACCGGCGTCGACTATGTCTCGAACGCCCTGCCGTTCGCTGGCGGCGCCAACGCCGAGAGCGACGCCTCTCTCAAGGCTCGTTTCGTCGCCTATATCGCCTCGTTGTCCAAGGGTACGATTCCGGCCATCAAATATGCGGTGTCGAGCCTGCAACTCGGCCTGGAATGCACGATCATCGAGAACGTGACGCCCGACGGTGTCGCGACGCCCGGGTTTCTCTGGGTGACCGTCGATGATGGCTCTGGCGCCCCGCCGCAGAGCACCTTGGACGAGGCCGCCCTGGCTGTCGGCAATACCCGAGCTGGCGGGATCATGTGGGGAGTCTTTCCGCCTATTGTGCTGCCCGCCGATATCGCAATCCGTCTCGACACCGCGACTGGCTACGATCATCAGGTCGTTGTGGCGACCGTGGCCGATGCCGTGACCAAGTTCGTGAACACGCTGCCGCTCGGCGCCGATCTGCAATTCCTGCGTCTTGCCCAGGTCGTCCAGAACGCCTCGGCCGGCGTCTCTGGGTTGTCGATCATCGTGAACGGCACCTCGCTCGATATCACGGCTGAGCCTCAGAACGTGGTGAAGATCTCGACCCTCACGGTGACCTGATGGCTACGGGCGATACCTCGAATATGCTCGCGCGCCTCAAGGCGGTTTTGCCGGCGCGCTGGTTCCCGGATACGTCGCCGATCCTCGACGCGCTCCTGTCGGGCTTTGCCTCAGCGGCAAGCTGGGTCTACGGCCTGATCCAGTACGCCCAGCTGCAGACCAGGATCTCGACCGCGACCGACGGCTTCCTCGATCTCGCCGCCTATGACTTCTTCGGCCGCCGGATCAAACGCCGGAAGAGCCAGACCGATATCTCCTTCCGGCGCACCATTCAGGACGAGGTGCTTCGGGAACGAGTCACTCGGCCCGGCGTCCAGAAAGCAGTGGCCGATCTCACCGACAACAAGGTGACGATCTTCGAGGCCTTCAACCCCCACGATACCGGGGGTTGGGGCGTCATGTTCGCCTTCAACATGGCGGGCGCGTGGGGCAGCAACACGCTGCCCTATACGATGTTCATCACTGCCGTGCAGCCCCAGGGCGCCGGCATTCCGAACATCTCCGGTTTCAATAGTCCGCAGTCGGGCTGGGGCGCCGGCATGTTCTATCTCGCCGACCTTTCCGGAGTGACTGGCGAAGTCACCAACCAAGACATCTACGACACCGTCGAGGCGACGCGCGCGGCTGGCATTACCTGCTGGGTCAATATCGCCCCCCCGCCTTTGAATACGGGTCGGCTCGACGCCGATTTCATTCTCGATAGCAGCGTTCTAGGCTGAGGAATTCCACGACATGGCACCTTTCGTCCCGGGGCAGGTCCTCACTGCCGCGCAGTTGAACTCTGCCCTCGACGCCAAGTTCGACGCTGGCGGTGTGTCGTCCTTCAGCGCGACCGTTCTGGCCAAACCGACTGCCCAGCAGTGGAAGGCGGCGATCGGCTTGGTGGGCGGCCCGCTGTCGACGGTCGTGAACAATGTCGTTCTCTGGGACAGCACCGACGGGACGACGCTGAAGGACAGCGGGGTAGCCTGGAGCGCCGTCGCCAAGATCAATGTTGGGCAGACGTGGACGGGTGCGCAGAATTTTACGGGTGCGGTTGTCACTGTAGCCAATCAATCGGCTCTCGATACCCCTAGCAATCTAGCTGCCAGCACCCAGTATGTGCTTAGCTTTTTTCAGTCCGTTTTTCCGAGTGTAATTGCGCCCGTCGCCTCTCCCTCCTTCACCGGCAACCCGACAGCCCCAACGCAAGCAGTCGGCGACAACGACACCAGCCTAGCCACCACCGCCTTCGTCAAGTCGGTGCTCGGCAACTTCGCCGGCTTCGTATTCGCTAGCGCCAACATCACTCTGGCGGCTGCAGACCACGGCAAGGCTGTTCAGGCCAGCGCAGCAAGCCCCATCAACATCACATTGCCCGTTGGTGGCGTGTGGGGTGCGACCGTAGCCGGCCCAACTATTACGGTGTTCAATCACGGCACCGCCAATGTGACGATCGTTCGGCAGGGCAGCGATTTCATTTACTGCCCGCCGGCCGGTCTGAACGCTGGCAACACCTCGCTGGTTTTGAAGCCAGGCCAGGACGTCATCCTGATCAATCGGGGTGGCACCGAGTGGGATGTTGCTGGCGGAAGCTGGCTCGTCGCCAATACCCAGGTCGTGCCATCCACGGCCATCACTGGACTGGGAACGGCAGCCACCAAGAACACCGGCACGGCAGCCGGCACGATCCCGCTTCTTGATGGCAGCGCGCGTCTTCCCGCCGTCGACGGCTCGCTCCTGACCGGCATCACCTCGACATGGGCGCCAGGCACACTCGTCGGTCTGACGCTCTCCCGTGCCTCGGCAACGACCGTCGGAATCGCCACCGGCTTCGCTCGCAACGAGGATGGCGGCACGGCGTTCAACATGACGCTGGCCTCCGCGATCACGAAGTCGCTCTCGACCTGGGCTGCGGGCACCGGCAATGGCGGCCTCGACACCGGCTCAATCGCGGCGAGCACGTGGTATGAGGTCTGGCTGATCCGCAAAGATAGCGACGGATCGATCGATGCCCTGCTCTCGCTGAGTGCGACCGCTCCGACAATGCCTTCGGGCTACACGGCGCGGCGCCGGCTGGGCGCGATCAAGACCGATGGGAGTTCTCAGGTCACGGCCTTCATCCAGGTCGGCGATCAGTTTCTGTGGGACTCGCCGGTTGCAGACGCATCGTCGAGCGTTTCCTCAGCGGCTGCACAAATCGTCACGCTGTCGGTTCCGCCGATCGCTGGCATCGAGGCGGATTTCGAGTTCAGCGCAGACAGCTCCTCCTTCGGCTTTGTGCTGGTCTCATCGCCGCTGACATCGGATCTGGCCCCCTCCTCGACGGTCGCTCCGTACTTCACGGTGATCGCCGCTTCGACGAACAGCCGAGGCTACGCGAGGCTGCGAATCCGGACCAACAGCAGCGGCCAGATCAGGCACCGGAACACCAACAGTGCCTCGACGACCGTCAACATCATCACCCATGGGTGGATCGATACGAGAGGAAGGGTGTGATGCCGTTCGTTCAGCGTGTGGAGGGCGCCATTGTCGGCGTCTATGCCAACGAACAACCGGGCTTTGCCGAAGAGTGGCTTGAGGGCGATGATGCCGAGGTCGAGGCTTTCCTCACCTCAATCGCCCCCAAACCGACTGTCATCTACAAGGCGGATATCTGGCGCCGGGCGACGGAAGAAGAAGCTGAGGTCATCGACGCTCAGCTGAACTCCCAGCCGATCCGCCTTCGGCGGCTGTGGCAGGACAGCCAGACCCTGGCCACCACTGACGAGATGTACGGGCCAGTGAAAGCCGCCTTCGAGAGCGCCTTCGGAGCTGAGCGGGCCGCCGCGTTGCTCGAGCCAACAGCCTAACTCTCGTCTCCCAGAACCTTCCTGTTCAGCCGCCTCACAAGGGCGGCTTTTTCTTTGGAGCCTTCACCTTGCATCGCACGATCGTCTATGCCGGGCAACAGCCGACCGACACCGTCTGGCTGACCCACGAACGCAATGCCATGATCGCGCTCGGCTATCTGGCCCAGGGCGTGCTCGGCACCAACACCATTGCCGACGGTCTCGCTGTGACGCCGACGCTGCCGGCCTCGATGGCTGTGCAGGTCGCTCCCGGATCGATCTACACCGTCGAGCCTGTCGACGCGACGGGCTACGGCTCGCTGCCGGTCGATGCGGTCCACACCGTCGTCAAGCAGGGCATCAGCCTCGACGTCCAGACCCTGACGCTCGTGCCGCCCTCGACGTCGGGCCAGGCCGTCAACTATCTGATCCAGGCCCAGCTGTCGGAAGTCGACGACGGCGACGCGGTTCTGCCCTACTTCAATTCGTCGAACCCGCTGACCCCGTACACCGGGCCGAACGGGTCTGGCGTTGCCCAACCGACCAGTCGCACCTGCAAGGTCGTCGTGCAGGCCAAGCCGGGCATCGCCGCAACGGCCGGCAGTCAGGTAACGCCCTCTCCCGATCCAGGCTGGGTCGGCCTCTACGCCGTCACCGTTGCCAATGGCGCATCTTCCATCGTCTCGGCGAACGTCGCCCTTCTGCCGACGGCGCCTCTGGTATCGGTGAAGCTCCCGGACCTGCCGAAGTGGGTTCAGGCCGGCGCTTGGCAGTATGCGGCGGACACCGGCACCGCCAACGCCATGTCGGTGACGTTGAGCCCGCAGCCGTCGGCTCCGCCGGCCGCCTTCTTCGTCCGCAAGATGGCTTCGCCGAACAGCACCGGCATGACGATCACGATTGCTGGTGTCGGCACGTTTGCGCTTCTGAACGCTGACGGCACCGCGCTCGGCAACGGGGCAATGACAGGCAACTATCTCGCCCATGTTGCCTTTGACGGTACATCCTACCGCTTCATCAACACCACGACTTCGACCTCGGTCGGCTCGTTCTCCGGAACCTCAGGCGAAGGCATCAACGTCAACGGCTCTGGTGTCGTTGCCCTCAATCTACCGAGCCTGACCGATCAGCCCAACATCGTCGCGGCTGACCTGCTTCCGTTCTACAGCCAGGGCGATGCTCACCACCGGGTTCTGAAATATTCGGAACTGCTGGCGGTCGTGAAAACTGGTCTGCCAGGCTCCCTCCTGAATATTCGCGTCTTCACGAGCACGCAGACCTTCACCAAGACGGCCGGCGCAAGGACCGCGCTCGTAATGGCGACGGCGCCTGGTGGCGGCGGCGGTGCGGCAGCTGGCGGCGACCTTGTCGCATCTGGCGGCGGCGGTGCTGGTGAGACGGCGTTCGCCTTCGTCGACATGACCTCGGTCACGACAGTGCCGATCACCATCAATCCTCCTGGCCTCGGTGGTTCCAAGTCCGGCAACGCCAGCATGAACGGTGCCGATGGCGGCCAAGTCTCCTTCGGCACCTACGCTGTCGCCAACGGCGGCAAGGGCGGTCTCAGGAATGGCTCGCAAGCCTATGCACAAGGCGGCGCTGGCGGATCTGGCGGCACCGGTCTCTGGACCGTTGACGGCGGCGGTGGCACGTCCGGCGACAACACCTCATCCGGTTGCGGCGGTAACTCCTTCTGGGGAGCTGGCGCGCGCGGGCTCGTATCGAACACGCTCAACGCCGGCACCGGCAACGGCTTCGATGGCGGCAAGTATGGCGGCGGCGGTGGCGGCGGTGAGAACCAGGGCGGCGCGGCTGTCACTGGCGGCACCGGCGGCCCGGGCGTCGTCATCGTGATGGAATTTTCCTGATCTTCAGTTCACGTCCGACCAACTGGGCCCCGCTTCGGCGGGGCTTCTTTTTGGAGCTCTGATCATTGCTTATCGACCGCCGCGACGTCGGCACCATCGCCCTCGCCGTCGGTCTGATCTGGGCGGCCGTAGCAATTGATCCAGCCCTGGGGGCGGAACGCGGAATCGCGAGCTGGTATCAATCTGGGCACCGAACTGCCAATGGCGAGGCCTTTCGCCCTGACGGTCTGACGTGCGCCAGGCGCCGAGGCCGCTTCGGCTCGATGCTGCGTGTCACCGATCGCAGGACCGGACGATCAATCGTCTGTAGGCTGAATGATCGTGGGCCGGCAACCTGGACCGGCCGAGAAATCGATCTGTCGCGGGGATCCGCTCGCTCGCTCGGTATCCTCTCCGCCGGCACGGCCAAGGTCAAAATCGAGGTTCTGAAATGATCCGCATCCTCATGCTGGTGACAGTCGTGCTTGCCCTGACGTCCTGTGCCTTTTGCTATTCCCCGTCCGCCTGCGGCGCCAAGCGCGATGCTGCGATGTGGGGCGCGGTCTCGAAGGAGATCCGCAAATGGTGAGGCTGCTGCTGATTCCGGCGTTCGCCATCCTGAACCATGCGCGTGGCGGAGGCGCCTGGCTCGGCGTTTCTGCCCTGCTGGAGAAGCTGCCCGGGCGCGGGATCTTCTACGCCGCCCCTCTATCCGCTCTGGCGGCGTGGCCGGCGCTTGGCTGGCGCGATGCCCTGATCTTCGGCCTGACCTATCTGCTCTGGGGAGTTCCAGAGTGGGGTCGCTGGTACACACTGAACCGGGAACCCCGTTCGATCAGCGGAGAACCGGCCTGGTGGGCCGCTATTCTTGAGAGCCTCGCCGATCAGATCCCTTGGGGCCAGATCACCGACACCTACCAGGATCCGCCGGACCAGGATGGAGAGCCAGGGGACGTCCATTCCTATCTGCGCAACGACTACGCCTGCTTCACGACCAGGAACACTGTCCTGCTGGCGCCGCTCGCATTCATATCGCCTTGGCTCATCCTTCTCGGCCCTCTCCAAACGGTCGCCTATGAGATCGGACACCGGATCAAGCACCCCGGCGGCATCCCGCTTTGCGAGCTGCTGTTCGGCGCCGTGATCGGAGCTGCTCTTGCCCTAGTCGTTTGAGGAGCGACCCGGCCTTGTGCTCTCTGGCAGGGAACAATAGACCGGGCCGCGTTGCCAGCAACATCCCTACTGCCAGCGCGCCAAGAACGGCCGAGCGCGTGATTTAGTTCCGCGGCGATGCGCCTCCGCGCAAGCGCCTGATATCGCCCCACGAATCCAATCGTAAAAATTAGCAAGGCCCCCAATGAGCGACACCCTCGCCCAATCGATCAAACTCGTCTTCGGCTCTGAGGGCGGCTATGTGAACCATCCGCGTGATCCGGGCGGCGCCACGAAATACGGCATCACGGCCGCGGCGCTCGGCGCATGGCGCAAGCTGGGCCGCAAGGCCATGCCCACAGAAGTTGCCGCCCTGCAACTGCCGGAGGCCACGCGGATCCTCGACGTCCAATATGCGCAGCCGATCCGGTATGCCGATCTGCCGGCCGGAGTCGACTACGCGCTGTTCGACTATGCAGTGAACTCGGGCCCGGTGAAAGCGGCCAAGGATCTCCAGGCCTGCCTCGGCGTCGCCGTCGATGGCCATATCGGTCTGCTGACCATCCAAGCCGTGCAGGGGGTAACTGACCGCAAGGCTCTGGTGCGCAAGCTTTGCGCCCGTCGCCTCGGCTTCATGCACCGCCTCAAGACCTGGGTGACGTTCGGCCGTGGCTGGACCAACCGAGTCAATCACGTCCAGGCAACCGCGCTGGCCATGATCAAGTAACCGCGCCCGGCGGCACCGGGCAAATTCCCCTGATCAGGAATCCATCACATGAACCGCTTCTATCTCGCGGCGCTGCTGGCGCTCGCGCTGGTGACGTCTGTCTTCTTCCATCCCCTCGTCGGCCTGGTGGTCTTTTCGGTGGGCGTCGTTGCTCCTCTCCTCCCGGCCTATGCCTGGGCCGGCGCCGTGGCGCTGTTCGCCCTCGCCGCTCCGGCGCTCGCTCAGACGGCAACCGCGGCCGCCGACACCGCCGTTTCGATCCCTTACGGCGACTGGATCAACAGTATCGGCACGCTCATCCTTGAGATCGTCCCTGTGGCGCTGCTCTGGCTCGTCCGGAAACTGCCGGCGAGTATCGGCCAGATCATCTCCACAATGCAGGTCGACCAGCTTCTGACCAAGGCCATTGGCTATGCGATCAATGCCGTCGAGGGCGCCACGGCGGGCAAGACGCTGAGCGTCAATGTCGGCAACGCCGTTCTCGCCCAGGCGCTGAACTATGTGACAATCCAGGCTCCGCAGTGGCTGATCAACTGGATGGGCGGCCTCGATGCCATCGCGCAGAAGATCATCGCCCGGCTCAACCTCGATGCGTCCGCAAGCGTCACCACCGTCAACGGCACGCCGGTGATCACCGGAAGCACGCCGGCGCCTGCACCCACCGCTGCGCCTGCAGCCGCCCCTGCTGCCGCATGAGCGCGTTCTGGTCTGCGCTGCTGGCTCTGTTCCTCGATGCCTTCGGCAAGGCCGCCACCGATTGGCTGACGACCTGGCAGACCCAGCAGAAGGCAGATGAGGCGATCGCGAACGCGGCCGTCTCATCCGCCGCCACCGAAACCCAACAGGTCATCACCGGAGTAGCCGATGCGCGCTCGCAACTTTCTCCCGCTGGCTCTGCTGGCGATCTGGCTGCCGAGTTGCGCGCACGTGCCGCCGCCGAAAGCAGTGGCAGCGGTACCGGCCAAGGCAACCAACCGGCGGGCTGAGATCCAGCGCCAGCTCGCGCCGATCTGCCCAAACCCTTTGCCGGCAGCCTCGCTCAACCGGGCCGCCGACTATCTGGATGTTCACCCCGATGCTTTCCCAGTAATTGGGGATCTCGATCGATTGGATCGCGAGGCCAGGCTATGCCGAGGCCTTCCAGCTGGTCCCTAAAGGACAAACTGCGCAATGGCACGGCACCGCTCCTTCGCATTCTGGGATTGGGGATGATGGCAAGATCTTATGGAGAAGCGGAATTGCACCGTTCCGTTGGCGAACTCGATGCCAGGGTCGAGATGCTACGGGAGGACCTGCAGACGGTCATCACCGAACTGAAGCAGGCTAGCCTGGAAAACCAGCGGATCCTGCAGAAGCTCGACAAGGTCGAAAACAAGCTCGATCCGCTGCCGGACGCAGTGAGCAAGCACGATGCCCGCATCATGAAGCTCGAGCAATTCGACGGGAAACTGATGGGCGTTGTAACGCTCGCCGGTATCACGATCTCAGCCATCGGGACCGGATTCTGGATGCTCATAACGAACTTTTCGGCCGTGGTGTCGTTCGCCAAGAAACTGTTCGGCTGGGATCCCTGACGCCTTTTCAGAGTTTTATATTTTGCCGCACCTGACAGCGGTACACTCGCCCCTGGTCCTTCGGGATCGGGGGCGCTTTTTGCGTTTTGGCGTAGCTCGACAGGCTGACCAGCACAAGCAGACGAACCAAACATGCGCCCCCGCTGCAGCGGGGCTACGAGCTATCGTTCCCGCCTGACAGCAATTTCTCGACATCCATTAGGGATGGAAAGCCCAAATTAAAAGGGAGTGGCGGATCACGGGATTTTCACGAAGATGCATGCAGCACTCCAGCCCCGCCACCGATCTCGCCACTCCCCTGCCCCTGACGGGACCTCCAAAATTAAGCTTCCCACTGGTAGGGAGAACGATCAATCCATATTCGATGAAGGATGACGACGAGACGACGGGCAACAGCAGTACGGGCAATCTTCTTGCCTCGCCGTTCTGCAAGTTGGACTCCCCAGACTTTCAGTGGAGTGGGTCTCGTATTCGGCCGAAGAATTGCGGCGGAGGCAGATCGCATTATGTGCCGCAAATAGTTGTCGCCATATCGGGAAATGCTGCCGCGCCGGTCCGTACCTCCGGATTGATAGGTTCGTGGAGTGAAGCCGAAATGAGCTCCCACCGATCTGGACCGCTTAAATCGGCCAGGATCGTCGACGGCGGACCGAAACACCAATGCCACCAACGGTCCGACGCCCGGCACAGTCATCAATAGCTGGCAGACCTCATCCGAATGGGCGGCTGCGAATACCTGTTTGTGGAGAACCTCGAACTGTTGAGCGAGGGACTGCCTGACCAACAACAAAGGTTGGACCACCTGGCGCAATGGTGGCTGCCTATCGATAAGCTTTTGAACGCTAGCATGGAAAGCCTTGCGCGAAATTCGCCCCAACTTGTGCCCGAACGAGCGCAGAAAAGCTCTGATGCTGAGTTCTGTTGCGATCAGCTTCACCTGCAAAAACCTACGGCAATTCAAAAGTCCCTTGATCAATTGCCCGTCTACCGGCTTGACGTGGACGGCCTTAAACACGCCGAACCGCATTATCTGAGCGATGCCATGCGCATCATTGCGATCGGTCTTGTTTAGGCGTGCTTTCAGCACGGAATGAGCGTGCCTGGTCTCGATGCATGTTACCGGGAAGTTCCGCAGTTTCAGCTCCCGATAGAGCCATTGCGACATTGCACCGGCTTCCAGTCCAATCGCTGTGCATCGTCGTTTTTCCTTGGAAAGAAACTTCGCAATTGGTTTGGGAGAGCTTTCCACTTTGCCTTCTCGGACCACCTTGCCTGCATCGTCGATGATGCAGACGCTTGTCGAGTCAACGGAAACATCCAGGCCGACGAAAAACTTCACTGCGCTGCTCCAGTTGAAACTTCCAGAGACGCATAATGAAGTTGTTTGCAGGGGGAATGACATTGCAAGAGGCGACTGGGAGTTGGCCAGCGAACACAGCACATAAACGCAAAAAAATTATCGCGCCGCCCGCCGTGGCAATGAGAGTTCGCGGAACCGAGCTCTCTGATCATTAATGGCGAGATCAATTTGAATGGACGGTAAAATTTCACCACAGCCCACGCGTGATAATAGCGAGTGCAAAGACATCACAGAGGAAGGCCGCAGAATCATAACACGTCGGCGGAGGTAGCCAATTGCCACTGACCGTATTGCAAGTACCCTAGGAAATATGTGGCTAGAGGCAATTTTTGCTTTGAATAGAATTTAGGTTTAAACCACCGCGATTCATATTTCTGGGGTGGTATAAACACATGCCTAAGGTTTCTATTGGCGTACCTGTCTATAATGGTTCGCCGTATATACGCGACAGCCTTCAAAATCTGGTGGATCAGACCTTTAAAGATTTCGAAGTGATCATATCAGATAATTGTTCGGAAGATGATACCGCCGATATATGTAAGGAATTCTGTGAGAAAGACTCTCGCTTCCGCTATATTCGCCAGTCCGAAAATATCGGAATGGTTAGAAATTTCGAATTCGTGTTGAGAGAGTCGAAATCTGAATATTTTTGCTGGCGGTCATACGACGACTTTGCCGATCCGGACTATATTGAGTTTCTCGCAAACGTTCTCGATAAGAGCCCTGAGGCGACCCTGGCGGTTTCCGAGTCGGTTTGGTACGACTACGAGAACAATTACGAGAAGACTTTTAAGGTGAATCCGACCGTTGGGGCTTCGCGAGTTGCGGCATTGAAGAAGCTGCTGATCAGATGCGCGGGCCCGTGGTTTTACGGCCTCTATCGGAGAGAGAAACTCATCCCCCATTGGGAATATTCGCGGGACAATATCGGCTTCTTCGGGCACAACAGCGACATCCTCACAATTGGCAGATTAGTTGTAGAGGAGGCCGTCGTCGCCGAGTCCGGCAGCAAGGTTCATCTCCAGAGATTTAAATGGCGTGATCTAGGAGAGAATTATCACAGCATCGAGAATAGAATTCGGTCGCTCAAACTGGCAAAAGACCACCTTTGGCCTTCGCTGAAGAAGGTGAACGTTAATCCGCTCGACAAGTTGGTTTTGTACATCTTGTTCGCGCGGTTCCTCGATAAGAAAATTGTTCGCATCAAGCCTCTGCTCAAAGACATGTTGAAGCGAAAATTCGCATAGAGCGATCCAGCCCCTCCGACCTTCGGGTCGGAGGGGCTTTTTGCGCTCTAACCTGCGGGAACGCGTTTCTTTTTCGTTCGGATCAGAGCCATCGGAGTTCCATCTTGGCGCGAAATCAAGGATGCGATTTCACTGCCTTCCGCACTCTCCACATGGTCCAGCACGGCGAACTTCAGCGTCTCGCTCGCGTCGCTGTTAGCGAAATAGGCAACATCTCGCGACACGGTGCTGTGCTCGGCAGCCCACTGATTACCCTGCTTGAAGAAACGCAGCTCGCAGATGTCGGCGATGATCGGATATGCCGCGAAGTACAGCAGCCCTACCCCATTGATGTCGTGGTAGGGATTAATCTGGTAGTCGCACTCGAAAATCGACGGCTTCGGAGAGACCTCCCGAAGGGCCCGGTATTCCTCGAGGAAAGCCGGCTTTTCGAACAGCGATACAATCGGTGAATCGGACGGAATATCGGGCTGTCCTTTGAGGAGAGACTTATTCGACCCGGACGCGGCCCTTTTTGAGAAGCTCGACATCGCTTGGACCGTGAAGGACTTGGTTCCGGCCTCGCCACGATACTCGCCAATGAAGATCCCCGCCCCATACCGGGACATGCTCCCGGAGATCCGCAGCGCCTCATTTTCGGCGTAAGAAGAAAGTGGATCGGAATTCGATATCGCGATGCGTGTGAACGTCGCGTAGAGCCTATTTCCGATCTCGTCGGTAATTCTCGCCGAGGGTTGCCGGAGCCCCTGAGAGATGAGCTCCCAATGGATGTCACCGAGCTCCTTAAAGAGCCACGACTCAGAAAGGCCGCTCAGGGCCATCTGGGGCATGCCTATGCTATATTCCCGGGTAACATTCGAAGCGCTCACTGTAGCTTTGGGCGCCTCGATGGGCTTCGGACTGACAATGGCGGCGATATCAGCTGGAGACCGCACCTTCATCCAGTCGCGATCAGGGATGGGCCGGCCGAGCTTTATTTCGATCCCGGTCCGCAAGCTGATGAGGTCGAAGCTATCAACGCCAAGCGCCTCGAAAGTCGATGAAGCAAGGGCAGGTTTATAGCCAATGATTTCCGAGGCAAAATAGTCGTCAAGCTTAAGCATTGATGGCATCCTTCGACTTCGCTACCGGGCGATCAAAATCTGCGTCCGACTTTGTGACGTAAAACCCCGAGAAGTCGCACATTTCGGCGAAATTCTCTCTGCTCCAATAAACCAGCGTGGTCGTAGGCGGATCGCGCATCGTCACCGGATGGAACAGATGCGGGAATCGCAACGATTGGTCGTCGAGGGCTGAGAACCAGCCTTTGGCGAGGGGGTGTTTACCCACCCTGGTCGAGCTGCAGAAGAAGTCGGCGATGTCGATGCCGTTGTCTCGACTGAAGTCATCGACAAAATCAAAGGCAGCGGAAACAGCCTCATCATCACCAAACAGATCAACGACATGCAGAATCCTGATCCCCGGAACTGCGTCCTCGATCCGCAATGCCACAACCGCCTGCGCCTGGCCTTTGGTGATTGTGAATACCCGATACGCAAAAATAGGGTGGTTCAGATATCGCCAGGCCAGGTGCTTGGCATCGCGGGCAAAACCATGATGGAGTTGGGAGAACCTCTCCCAGATTTGGTCGGCGGCCGCGACATCCTCGTGGACTTGATAATCATCGTGCTCAACCGTCGGCGTCCACCTTTGTTGAAGTTTTCGCGCCAGCGGATCCACAGTACCGATTTCGGAAACCGCCTGTAGGTTATACGGGCGAAGGTACCTGGGGATGGCCCGCTGGATGCGAAATCCAGATCTCAGGAAGACAGGCAACGAGAATTTGGTCACGCCCATCGCGACCAACGTGTCGTATTTTTTGGTGAGCTCGTTCATCATTAGTGCGCCGACGCCGGTCGAGCGGTAATCATCGGCGACCACCCAGGTCGTGAGCTCGGCGCCGTGCGAAGCCTTCCCGGCAAGGTTGAATGGCCGAGGAACGACGCCTGTTACGCCGGCGATTACCTCGGCATCGTTATCAAAAGCAACCAGCAAATCGTCGCTTCGCCCCTGAGCGGATGGCGGCTCTAAGAACTGCCAGTCGTAGAATTGAGCCTCCGCCAATATCGTGGGTCTACCCCAGGATGCCTTATAAAATTCCCGGATCTGCTCATCGGATACCCCGAAAAGCTCCGGCTTACCTACCAACAAAGCCACCGTTGCCCCACCAATAATTCACGTTGAATAAAAATTAGCGCCCCCTTCCCTTGCTACCTTTCAGAAGCAATCGAGGCAAGTAATCAACACTGAATCGTGATCGGAGGAACTCTAGATATGTGGGGACCCGAGCGCAACGTCGCAGCAGGGCTTTAGCATCTTTGTACCTCCCCCCGTCTCGATGCGCACTAAGCGAACAAAATGACCTAGGTCACCGCTTCGAGCGATAATACGTTGTCGCCCCGACCGTGGTGGTCTGCTCGTCGATTGCGCTGACCTCTTTGCCGTTCAACAGCCATACCAGGCCCATGACGTCGTAGCGGGTCAGCGGCGCCACAGGATGCAGCCCGAACAGCTCCTCGGCCGTCCAACCAAGATCGGCGGCCTGGTCGCCCCAATCTGTCAAGAACTCAACCGCGTCCTGCTTCGCCTGCTCCCAGCGCCGCGGATCCGGCGTCGGGTTCTCGCGCAGCAGCTTGGCGAGTTCGTCAGCGAATGGACCGGAATAGGCTGGAGCTCGGGCAAGGGCGGCTGGCATCGGCGTCTCTCCATCAATCGGCAGATCGAACAGCTGCTCAGCAGGGTCGGCCATTTTCTCTGCCTCTCAACGGACTCAGCGCCGGAACGGTGTAGATTCGGTTTCTGTTCGCACCCAGACGACGACCCACCTGGTGCCAAGCTTCCCGTCCTCCGGCTCCAGTCTGAAGCTCAGGTTCGCGACACGAACGATGATCGCAGTGAAGGTCGCGGTGACGCAGAATGCGCCAAGGCCAGCGGCCTCGCCCGGCACGATCTCTGGCGGCTCACCGGGCAGGATCGTTGCCGGATGATTGGGCCAAAGCATCTGCCTCAAAATCATCACGCCGCCGCGGCGCAGTTCGGGCCAGGGCGTCATCTCTCCGCAGTACTCGCATTCGCCGGCCGAGGCACGACAACCAGCTGATCATCTGGCAAGGGACGCTGCAGCGCCTTCGCTTCGGACCAGGGCGCGCGCATCCAGGCATCACGTTCCTCGGCGGTGGTCAGGATCACGGGCATCGCCTTGGCGTGATGGGGCTTCACAACCGCATTCGGCTCAGTCGTCAGGAAACCGAAGACATCGGCTGTGACCTCGCCCTCCTTCACCTTCCGCACTGACGTCCAGTTCGTCCAGATGCCGGCGAAAACGGCCAAGGGCTTGTTGTCGTTGAGAGCGAACCACTTCAGGGCTTTGCCGCCCTTCTCGTTCTTCTCGCTGTCCGAGTATTCGGAAAAGGCGGTGAACGGAACCAGGCAACGGTTTTCCGGGCCCAGCCATCGGCGCCAGTGAGGCGAGGCAACGTTGCGGATGTTGGTGACGCCAGGATCGGTCTTCTTCCCCTCCAGGAACTTCGGAGGCGTCGGCATTCCCCAGCGCGCCAGCACGAGCTCGCGGACGCCATCGGCGCCGTCTCGAATGATCGGCGACGGATAGTCGGGGTAGACGTCGACGGCCTCAGGCCAATTGATCGTGTCGCGGATGACCGGACCGAGTTGGCGAAGCTCTTCCTGGGTCATCTGCTGGTTGAACAGGTTGCACACGACAGCCTCCCTTACCGATGCGGAAGCGTCGTATCACCCCGCATCTTGCGATTTTCCTCGCACTCTGCCGCGAGTTTCTTGGCGCTTATGCCGAGCGCAAAGCTCGCAAATTTGGCAGGCTCGCGCCAGCCTTTGCAGATAGCCTTCGCGGCAACCTCCTGCGCCTCCTGCCAGACGCCAGCGATACGAACCTCGCGATCGGTCAGATCGACGTCGAGACCGAATTCGATGCTTTCGAGCTTGAAGAATGCGGCGGCAGCCTGGGCGGGAAGGCACATGTTCTCCTCGAAGAATGCCATGGCCGCCTGGTGGCCGTTCTCGAGCTCTTCCTTGGTGGCACTTGGCACATAAACAACGAGCTTCCTGGTGTCGCCGGGCTGCAAATTTCCCTCGAATTGCGCATTCAGGTTCATTTGGTGCTCCTGCTGATTGCCATCGATGGCTGCGGATGAGCGGGCAGCATACCGTGAACGAAATGAGAACAAAAGACTCGACTCGCGAAAAAAGCGAGCGTAGCCTTTTTGCAATCGACACATTGGATGGAGGCTCTGATGTCCGGCATTCACTTCGGTCTCGACCCCGACACCGCGCCAACGGCAGATGAAGCACGGCTGGTTAAGGATGCAATTCAGATCTGCGGTTCGCCCAAGCGCGCCGTTCTCGCGCTGATGCGAGTTGTCGAAGGCCTCACAAACGATCTGGCCATGAGCCAACGGCTGCGCGGTAATCCGCTGCCCGATGACGTTTTTTACGCCGCCCCCAACGCCGACATCAAACGCGGCGAGCATATTTTGTACGACGAGCCGAAGCGACAGTGACGAGGGCCGAAATGAAGATCTGGGACTATCTCGAAAGGCCCGATCGCAGCATCGCCACACAGGCCGAAGAGGACGCGCTGCAGAAGGTCATCGCGGAGTGCGGGGCCGCGAATACGGCGCTGCTCTGGCTCTATCGCGTGGCGCTGATCTCGCATCAGGAGAACGAAGAGTCGCTTGATCGCATAGAGCGCCTTGGCCGGCTCCATCGCGCGGAAATCCGAGAACTACAGGGACTGCCGCCCGAAGAGTGGCACGATCCGTACAGGGCTCCTCAATGACCCGACCGGCCCAGGAGCCGGTCGACGATGATCTCGAAACCAGTGTAGACGACGCAATCGCAGCCTGTGAGGGCGACGCGAGAGCAACTGTGCGCGTCCTGCTGGTAGCGCTGCATCATTGTCAGACCGAGCTCGAAGAACGAAACGAACAGATCGCTCAACTCGCGCGCGATCTCTCGCGCGGCTATTCCCGCGGGCGCTGGGAGGGCTTCCTGACCGACGGCGACGTGCCGATCTCGGATAAATCGGACGAGTGATATGGGGAGAGATAACCCGCCCCAAACGATCCACCAAGCGCTTGAGTTCGGCTGGACGCATCTGTCCATCGTGTGCCGGCGATGCCGGCATGAAGGTCAGATTGATTTCGAGAAGCACATTCTGCGCCGGCCCGGCTCGCTCTTTGGGCTCTTTGATCGCACGGTGTGCGCCAAGTGCGGGGCGCGGCCGACTACCGCAAGCTTAGCCTTCAGATTGGCCGACGACAGATGGCACACCAAGCGCGTCGATTTCTTCGAGGGTATGGTGATCCGTCCTTCGCGGGAGTGACATGAGACGAAACGAGCTACGTGCCTCTGGCATCGACTACGGCTGGCCCCACCAGATTCGCATTCCTCAAGAAACGTGCGGAGGCAGAAACTATGATGTGGTCCATGGCTTTTGCCGGGACGAAGGCATGAGTCTTTGCCCACGGGGGCACTCGGTCAGCCGGGATGCCGTGCACTACTCCGTCTTCTGCTTTGCCGAGCGAGAGCATGCCGAACGCTTTCAGGAGCGCTTTGGCGGCGAGTGGTTCGACCGCAAAACCTGGAACGACGAGGAGCGAGCTGCTTACATGGCGCGCAAAGGGCTTCACAAGGTGCGCGGCCGGTGGATACTAATCGGGGTCACTCCAAATACTCTGTCCCGGAGAAAGGCTTGAGCCCCTCCTTTTCTTAAAACCCCGGAATTGGATATATTCCTGATGGCTTAAAATAGACACCCGTCAACTTCCATCCGCCTGTCGTTCGAAAGAAAGAGTACTTAACGAACAGAAACTGATTTCCCGGATTTTCCGGTGTATCTGGAAGATTTATATAATATATTTTGACATCAATATCGCTTCCGTACTTTCTATCCTCAATTAATCCGATCAAATTCGGCTTACCTGGCAATAATGCTAATTTAAGAGCCGCCTTGGTTCCATCTATCTGAAGCTTAACCTCATTTGTCATGGGAAGAGATATATATTTGTTTATATAACCTGAAACGCAATCTGCATCTGCATTTGAAAAGCAGCCGTTAATTGAGGTTGTAACTTCATCCATATCTTTAATTGTGGGCGACTGACCGAGCGCGGTCTCAGCCAGAAACATCGAACACGCGAATGACAAACCAAAGGCGAGCGCTTTCATCGTTATTCTTACCTTTTTACCACAAAAATAACCAACGCCGCCCCAGATCGTCAGTATGGGTACGCCGAATACAATCAGCAAGTGATAAAATTTGAGATTCAGCTGCGTTACCAGCAAGTGAAGAAATTGGCAGGGAAATTCGGACGCGACAGCTTACCTGCCCTTCAGCATTCGCCGTCTCTCATTTGCGAACGCGATCATAGCGTCGGTCCCGGCGTCCGCGGCCTTCATCAGCATGTGATGATCGGCCAGGCTCTGCAGCGCGACAAAGATCTCAAGCGTATCCCACCCTGCCCGCTCCGCTCGCTCGACCAGGTCTTGGAAAGAGCGCTCCAGCGCCTCCTCGCATTCCAGCAGGCGGTCGGAGATGTCAGCCGTTCTCTTTGGGCCGGCGATCGGTGCGCTCATGGAAATTCATACTACAGCACCACTGCGGGAATTGCATTGGCCTCGAAAAGGTGCGACACACGCCAGCGAAAAGCCTAACAATTCCCCTCCACAAGGTGCGACGTCCGAGTGGCATAACTAATTGATTTTGCACAATCGTTAGTAGCCCCTAGGGCGCGCCACATTTTCGAACCCAAGCATCGATATCAGCCAAATATCTCGCGAATTCGATGCTTTGGTTTCCGCACGTCTCCCATGACAATCGCTGACATCTCCCAGCCCATCATCGCCTTCGTTCGCGCGCATGAAGGCTGGGGTACTCTCGTCGTGTTGCTGCTGGCCTTCGGGGAATCACTCGCCTTCATCTCACTCCTGCTGCCGGCAACCGTCATCCTGCTCGGGATCGGCTTCCTGATCGGCGAAAGCGGCATGTCGCTCTGGCCCTTCTGGGCGGCGGCGGCGCTAGGAGCCTTTCTCGGCGATTGGCTGTCCTATTGGATCGGCCTGAAGCTCGAGCATCGCGTGGCCCATTATTGGCCGCTCACACGCTATCCGGACCTGCTGCCGCGCGGCCATCGCTTCTTCGAGAAATGGGGGGCGCTCGGCGTCTTCTTCGGCCGCTTCCTCGGGCCGCTCAGGGCCTCGGTGCCGCTGGTGGCCGGCATCTGCGAAATGCCGGCGCTGAGCTTCCAGCTCGTGAATGCCGCCTCGGCCGTGATCTGGGCCTTCGGCGTGCTGGCGCCCGGTGCCTTGGGGCTCAACTGGCTGCAAACGCTGTTCTGATCGGGTTCGGATGCTCCGACATCTTCGGAACCCGATCTGGAAAGCTCACACCATCAGCCGAACCGGCGCCTCCAATTCTCCCTTCACCGTCTTGATGAAGGCGGCGGCATCGAAGCCGTCGACGATGCGGTGATCGAAGGAGGACGACAGGTTCATCAGCTTGGCGACGACGATCTGCCCGTCCTTCACCACGGGTCGCTCGACGATCTTGTTGACGCCGACGATGGCGACCTCGGGCGGATTGATGATCGGCGTCGCGGCGATGCCGCCGAGCGCTCCGAGGCTCGACACCGTGATGGTCGAGCCGGTCAGCACCTCGCGGCTCGCCTTGCCGGCCCTGGCGAGTTCGCTGAGCTTGGCAATCTCGGTGGCGAGCTGGTGCAGGGTCAGCAATTCGGCATGGCGGATCACCGGCACCACCAGGCCACGCGGCGTCTGCGTCGCCACGCCGATATGCGCGGCATTGTAGCGGCGGATCACCGCGGCGTCGGCATCGTAGCGGGCATTGACGATGGGATGCTGGGCGATGCCGCGCACCATGGCCTTGATCAGGAAGGGCAGCAGGGTCAGCTTCGGCCAGCCGACGGCTGCGGTGTTGATCTCGGCGCGCGCCGCTTCGAGGGCGGTGACGTCGATCTCCTCCACATAGGTGAAATGCGGCACGCTGCGCTTGGCTTCCAGCATGCGTTCGGCGATCTGGCGGCGCAGGCCGATCACCTTGATATCCTCGATGCCCTCATCGCCGGCCGTGGGCGGGGGCGGCACAGGCGGGCGGGCCGTCGGAGCCGGGGGCACAGCCTGGGACTGGGGCTGGCTGCGGGTCAGATAGTCGTCGAGATCGGCATGCTCGATGCGCCCCTCGGGACCACTGCCGCGGATCGTGCTGCCGTCAAGCCCGAGGGCGGCCAATCGGGCACGCACGGCGGGCGCCGCCAGCACCTTGCCCGACCCAACCGGGGCGGCCGCCGAGGGCGACACGGCAACCGGAGCGGCGACCCGCGCCGGAGCCGGAGCAGCCTTGGCCGGCGCCTTGGCGGGCTTGGTCGGCGCTGATGTTGGAACAGGTGCCGGTTCGGCGGCGGGAGCCTCGGGCTTGCCGCCGGTATCGATCACCACCAATTCGCTGCCGATCGAGGCCATCACGCCGACCTCGGCATGACGCGAGAGGATGCGCCCCGAAACGGGCGAGGTGATCTCCACCGTCGCCTTGTCGGTCATCACATCGACGAGCGGATCGTCCTCCTGGATCTCCTGGCCGATCTCCGCGTGCCAGGCGACGATCTCGGCCTGGGCGATGCCTTCGCCGACGTCCGGCAATTTGAACACGAAATTGCTCATGATCGTTTCCCTCAGCCTGCCATCACTTTGCGCATGCCTTCCCCGACCCGCTTCGGCCCCGGGAAATACTGCCATTCGAACGTATGCGGATAGGGCGTGTCCCAGCCGGTGACGCGCTCGATCGGCGCTTCGAGATGGTGGAAGCAGCGTTCCTGCACCAGTGCCGACAATTCTGCACCGAAACCGCCCGTCCGTGTCGCCTCATGCACGATCAGGCAGCGGCCGGTCTTCTTCACCGATTCCTCGATCGTCTCGATGTCGACAGGCAGGATCGTCCTGAGATCGATGATCTCGGCATCGATGCCGGTCTCCTGCGTCGCCGTGAGCGCGACATGCACCATGGTGCCATAGGCCAGGATGGTAAGTTCGCTGCCCTCCCGTGCGATCGCAGCCTTGCCGAGCGGTACCTTGTAGTGTCCCGCCGGCACGTCGGCCCCGGCCTGGTCGGTCCAGGGCTTCAGCGGGCGGTCGTGATGGCCATCGAAGGGACCGTTGTAGAGGCGCTTGGGCTCGAAGAACAAGACCGGGTCGTCATCCTCGACCGCGCTGATCAAGAGCCCCTTGGCGTCATAGGGGTTGGACGGGATCACCGTCTTGATGCCGCAGACATGGCTGAACAGGCCTTCCGGGCTCTGGCTATGGGTCTGGCCGCCGAAAATGCCGCCGCCATAGGGCGAGCGGATGGTGATCGGCGAGGTGAACTCTCCGCCCGAGCGGTAGCGCAGGCGCGCCGCTTCCGAGACGATCTGGTCGAAGCCGGGATAGATGTAATCGGCGAACTGGCACTCGACGATCGGCCTGAGGCCATAGGCGCCCATGCCGATGGCGATGGCGATCAAGCCCCCCTCGGCGATGGGGGCATCGAAGACGCGCTGCGAACTGTAGCGCTGCTGCAGGCCGTCGGTGCAGCGGAACACGCCGCCGAAGAAGCCGACATCCTCGCCGAAGATCAGCACGTTGGGATCGTTCCTGAGCAGGACGTCCATGGCCGAATTCAGGGCCTGCACCATATTCATGGCGGGCATTATTCGCCCTCCTTCTTATGAGCGGCGTCTTTGGTGGCTTCGAAACGGTTGAGTTCCGCCAGCTGTTCCTTGAGATGCCAGGGCATTTCCTTGAAGACGTCCTCGAACATGGTTTCGGTGCCGTGATGCGGCCCGTCGCTGAGAATGCCGTGGCGCTGGGCCTCGGCATTGGCGGCCTTGACTTCGGCCTGCAATTCCTTGGCCTGCGCCTGGTGGCGCTCCTCGTTCCATTCGCCCAGCCCGATGAGATGACGCTTCAATCGCTCGACCGGATCGCCGAAGGGCCAGTATTTCTCCTCGTCGCCCGGGCGGTAGCGGCCGGGATCGTCGCTGGTGGAATGGGCGGCGACGCGATAGGTGAAGAGCTCGATCAGGGTTGGGCCATGGTTGGAGCGGGCCCGTTCGGCAGCCCAGCGCGTAACGGCATAGACGGCGAGCAGATCGTTGCCGTCGACCCGGATGCCCGGCATGCCGAAACCGATGGCACGCGAGGCGAAAGTCGCCTCCTCGCCGCCGGCGACACCCTGGCTGGACGAGATCGCCCATTGATTGTTGACGAGATTGATCAGCACCGGCGCGTGATAGACGGAGGCGAACACCATGCCGTGATGGAAATCGCCCTCGGCGGAGGAGCCGTCGCCGATCCAGGCCGCGGCGATGCGGCGATCGCGCTTATAGGCCGAAGCCATGGCCCAGCCGACGGCCTGCGGCACCTGGGTGGCGAGATTGCCGGAGATGGAGAAGAAGCCGGCCTCCTTGGCCGAATAGAGTACCGGCAATTGCCGGCCCTTCAACCGGTCCTGCCCATTGGAATAGATCTGGGACATCATGTCGGTCAACGGCCAGTTGCGCGCCACCAGGAGGCCCTGCTGGCGGTAGGTCGGGAAGCACATGTCGCCGGCTTCCAGCGCCAACGCCTGGCCGACCGCCACCGCCTCCTCGCCCGTGCATTTCATGTAGAAGGAGGTCTTGCCCTGGCGCTGGGCCTTGAACATCTGATCGTCGAAATAGCGCGTCAGCATCATGGCACGCAGGGCCCTGCGCAAGGTGTCGGCGTCGAGCTTGGGGTCCCAGGGGCCGACAGCCTTGCCCTCGTCGTCGAGCACCCGGACGAGGCCGAAGGCGAGGTCCCGGGTTTCGGAGGCGACCGCAGTCACCGGCGGGCGCTGGGCCTCGCCCGCCCCCGGCAGGTTGAGATAGCTGAAATCAGGCGTATCGCCCGGCCGGAAGCGGGCTTCCGGAATGTGCAGGCTAAGCGTGGTCTTCTTGGTCATCGAGCGGGCGCTCCCAGGACTTGTTGCTGTCCGGCTGGCGTGAGGTTGCGTCTGGTCGGGTCAAAACTCGGCGATGGCTGGCTTCCTGGTCATTCCGTGCGCGATGCGGCATGAAATGCTGCCTCGCAGACCCGGGATCGCTCTGAGAATGAGCCAAAATCGGCTTGCGATCCCCGGACCAAACCTTTGGTTTGGTCTGACTGCAGCGCATCATTGCGTGCTGCGATGCGTCCGGGATGACCCCGTGTCCGGCGCTGTCAGCTCGTCTCGCGGAATATCTCGCGGCCGATCAGCATGCGCCGGATCTCGGAGGTGCCGGCGCCAATCTCGTAGAGCTTGGCGTCACGAAGAAGGCGTCCGGCCGGAAAATCATTGATGTAGCCATTGCCGCCCAGGGCCTGGATCGCCTCGAGCGCGACCTTGGTGGCATTTTCGGCCGAATAGAGGATGCAGCCGGCGGCATCCTTACGCGCGACCTCGCCGCGGTCGCAGGCGGCGGCCACCGCATAGCTATAGGCACGCGAGGCATTGTAGAGGGTGTACATGTCCGCGAGCTTGCCCTGCATCAGCTGGAAGGTGCCGATGGCTTCGCCGAACTGCTTGCGCTCATGCACATAAGGCACGACGAGGTCGAGAGAGGCGGCCATCAGCCCGATCGGTCCGCCCGACAATACCACCCTCTCGAAATCGAGGCCGGACATCAGGATGCGCACGCCATCGCCGACCTTGCCGAGCAGGTTGGCTGCAGGCACGAAGCAATCCTCGAACACCAGCTCGCAGGTACTGGAGCCGCGCATGCCGAGCTTGTCGAGCTTGGGCGAGGTGCGGAAGCCGGCAAAACCGCGTTCGACGATGAAGGTGGAGATACCCTTCGGCCCGGCGGCCGGATCGGTCTTGGCATAGACGACCAGCACGTCGGCGTCCGGGCCATTGGTGATCCACATCTTGGTACCGTTGAGGACAAAACCGCCTTCACGGGCCTCGGCCTTGAGGCTCATCGACACCACATCCGAGCCGGAACCGGCCTCCGACATCGCCAGCGAGCCGACATGCTCGCCCGAGATCAGCTTGGGCAGATAGCGCTGCTTCTGGTCCCGATTGGC
This sequence comes from Labrys sp. E2SS-1L, assembly GCF_057073705.1. Lineage (NCBI taxonomy): Bacteria > Pseudomonadati > Pseudomonadota > Alphaproteobacteria > Hyphomicrobiales > Xanthobacteraceae > Labrys > Labrys sp. E2SS-1L. The sequence continues at coordinate 4,002,813 of NZ_CP172712.1, forward strand.
ATGGCGGGTGAGCTGGTTGACGCACAGATTGGAATGGGCGCCGTAGGAAAGTCCCACCGAGCCCGAGGCCCGGCTGATTTCCTCCATGGCGACGCAATGGGCGAGATAGCCCATGCCCGAGCCGCCATAGTCGGATTCGGCGGTGATGCCGAGCAGGCCGAGGGCACCGAGTTCGGGCCACAAATCGCGCGGAAAGGCATTGTCGCGATCGATGGCGGCGGCCCGCGGCGCGATCCTCTCCGCTGCGAAGCGCTGCACCATGCGGCGCAATTCCTCGACGTCCTCACCGAGATTGAAGTTCAGGCCGCCATCATACATGAGCCCTCTCCCTGCTATTTTATCTTGGCCGCCAAGGCCTGCCCTGCGCGCGAGCGCGGGGCCGAGCCGAGCGCTGTGCAGACAGCCCTGCCGGCAGCCGCGACCCTATCGAGATCGACCCCGGTTTCGACGCCCAGGCCATCAAGCATGTAAACGAGATCCTCGGTCGCCAGGTTTCCGCTCGCCCCCGGCGCATAGGGACAACCGCCGAGGCCGGCGACGGAGGAATCCACCACGGTGACGCCGAGTTCCAGGCAGGCCAGGACATTGGCGAGCGCCTGGCCATAGGTGTCGTGGAAGTGCACGGCGACGCGCTCGATGCCGATCTCGCGCGCCACGGCCGCCGTCATCGCCCGCGCCGCATCGGGCGTACCGACACCGATGGTGTCGCCGAGCGAAATCTCTTCGCACCCCATCGCGGCCAGGACTGTCGCCACCGAAACCACGGCGGAGACAGCCACCCGTCCCTCATAGGGGCAGCCCAGCACGCAGCTGACATAGCCCCGCACCTTCAGGCCCTTGGCCCGGGCCTCGGTCACGATCGGCCGATATTCGTCGAGGCTCTCTTCGATGCTGCGATTGATGTTGCGGCGGCTGAAGCTCTCGGAGGCGGCGGCAAACACGGCGATATGCCGGGCCTTGGCCGCGAGTGCATCGGCAAAACCACGGGCATTGGGCACCAGCACGGGTAGATCGACCTGTCCCGCCAAGGAGGACAGCCCGGCCAGCACGTCAGCGGTCTGCGCCATCTGCGGCAGGTTCCTGGGCGAGACGAAGCTGCCGGCCTCCACCGTACGCAGCCCGGCTGTCGCCAGGTCGCGGATGAGGGCGATACGGGTCTCGACCGGTAACACCCGGCTTTCGTTCTGGAGGCCGTCGCGGGGACCGACCTCGAAAATCTCGACGCGTTCGGCCCGGCTCACGGCTCGATCTCCAGCACTACCAGTTCGGCGCCGGCGACGACCTGATCGCCCACCGCGACATCGACCATCTTGACGACGCCGGCGCGCGGAGCGGAAACGGTGTGTTCCATCTTCATGGCTTCGATCACCACCAGGGCCTGCCCCTTCTCCACCGCGGTACCCACCGCCGCGCTAACCGACAGCACCAGGCCAGGCATGGGCGACATGATACGGCCGGCCCCCTCGCTTTCGACGCCGCGCGGCTTGCGGGGATCGCGCAGGCCGAAGGCATAGGATCGGCCGTCCACGAAAAGGGTCAGGGTTTCGCCGGACAGGACCGCACGGGCCTTGAGCACGCCCTCGCTGATGCGCAACCTCGCCGTTCCCTGGGCATCGAGGTTGCCCTCGACAATGACGGCCCGATCGGCGAGATGCAGTTCATAGCCCCCTGCCCGCCAGACGGCATCGACGCCGATCGGCGTGTCGCCCCAGGCCAGATCCAGCTTGCGGCGAGCCGAACCGGACAGGCGCCAGCCGTCTGTCTCGCCCCAGGGAGAATGGAGATCGGCCGGATCGGCCGCCTTGGCCAGGCGCTCGGAGGCCCGCAGGGCGACGAAGGCCGCCGCTGCGACCACCTCGTCTGACAGATGCCGGGCTGGTGCCAGCAGATCGGCCTGATGATGCTCGATGAAACGTGTGTCGACCCCGCCTTCGGCAAAAGCCGGATGGCGGATGATGGCGGCAAGGAAATCCCGATTGGTATGGGGCCCGACCACTTCGACGGCATCGAGGCCCGCTCCGAGCCGGGCGATGGCTTCGGCGCGGTCGACGCCGGCGGCGATCACCTTGGCGAGCAGGGAATCGTAATGCATCGAGATGGTGTCACCACTGCGAAAGCCGCTGTCGATCCGCAGGCCGGCGAGGCCCTCTGGCAAGGCCAGATGCTCGATCCGGCCGATGCTCGGCAGGAAGCCGCCGGCCGGATCCTCGGCACACAGACGCGCCTCCAGGGCATGGCCCGCGCAGGTGATCGCCTCCTGCGCCAGCGGCAGCGGCGCGCCGCCTGCCACCCGCAACTGCCAGGACACGAGATCGAGGCCGGTGACCGCTTCCGTCACCGGATGCTCGACCTGAAGCCTCGTATTCATCTCCATGAAATAGAAATGGTCGTCGGCAACCAGGAACTCAACGGTGCCGGCGCCTACATAATCGACCGATCGCGCACAGGTGATCGCCGCCTGATGCAGGCCCGCCCGCAAGGCCGGTGGCAGGTCCGGTGCCGGCGCCTCCTCGATCACTTTCTGATGGCGACGCTGCACCGAGCAGTCGCGGTCGAACAGATGCACCGTATGGCCGTGGTGGTCGGCGAAGACCTGCACCTCGACATGACGCGCGACCTGCAGATAGCGCTCGATCACCATGCGATCGTCGCCGAAAGCGGAGCGCGCCTCGCGTTGGGCCGCCTGCAGCTCTGTTGGCAGATCCTCGACCCTGGCAACGATATGCATGCCCTTGCCGCCGCCACCGGCCGATGGCTTCAGCAATACCGGAAAGCCGATGGCCTCCGCCGCACGCGTCAATGTGTCGAGGCTCTGGTCCTCGCCCTCATAGCCCTTCAGCACCGGCACGCCAGCTGCGGCCATGCGGGCGCGGGCCTGCGCCTTGTCACCCATGGCCAGGATGGTTTCGGCCGACGGCCCGACGAAGGTGATGCCCTCGGCCGCGCAGGCCCGGGCGAACTCGGCATTCTCGGCCAGGAAGCCATAACCGGGATGGATGGCATCGGCACCGCTGGCCTTGGCAGCGGCGATCAGCTTGTCGATCGACAGATAGCTTTCGCGCGAAGGCGCGGGGCCGAGACGCAACGCCCGGTCCGCCAGCGACACCGCAAGGCTGTCGGCATCGGCATCCGAATAGACGGCGACAGTGCGGATGCCCATGGCGCGGGCCGTGCGAATGATGCGTACGGCGATCTCGCCGCGATTGGCGATCAGGAGCACGCGAACGGGTCTGGGCTGATGAGCGGTCATGGCATCCATCCCGGCTTGCGCTTGGCAAAAAAGGCAGCGAGGCCCTCGCGCGCCTCGGGCGAAGAGCGGATCGTGGCGATGCGCCGAGCGCTCTCCTCGATGCGCTCTGCCGTGATGGGCCCAGCCATGTCATCAGCCAGTTTCTTGGCGGCGGCGATGGCCTCCGGACCGCCGGCGAAGATGTCCGAAAGGCAGCGTTGCACTGCTTCGTCCAGCGTTTCGGGGGCCGCTATTTCATGGATCAGCCCGTATCTCAATGCATCTTCGGCCGAGAAGCGTTCGGCGGTGAGGAAGAGGCGGCGCGCGGCGCGCTGGCCGATCGCCCTGACCACATAGGGACTGATCGCGCCAGGGATCAGGCCGAGGCGCACCTCGCTGAGGGCGAATCGCGCCTGCGGCACGGCAATGGCGATGTCGCAGCAGGCCACCAGCCCCACGGCGCCGCCGAAGGCCGCCCCCTGCACCTTTGCCAGCGTCGGCTTGGGGCAGGTGTCGACCACCCGCATCAGCTCGGCGAGCTGCCGGGCATCGGCGAGATTGTCCTCCGGCAAGGCATCGGCGGCACGGCGCATCCAGGCAAGATCCGCCCCGGCCGAGAAGGCCTTGCCCTCTGCCTGCAGCAGCACCGCCCGCACCGTTGCGTCGGTGCCCGCCTCGGCAAAGGCCCGTGTCAATTCGGCGATGAGGCCGTCGTCGAAGGCGTTCAGCACCTCGGGACGGTCCAGCGTCAGGACCGCGACCATCCCGTCCCGCTCCACCCGCAGGCTCACATCCGGAACACGCCGAAGCGTGTCTCCCTGGCTGGGGCATTCCGCGACGCCGACAGGGCCAGCGCCAGCACCATGCGGGTCTCGGCAGGATCGATGATGCCGTCGTCCCATAGCCGCGCCGTCGAGTAATAGGGGTTGCCCTGCTCCTCATACTGGGCTCGGATCGGCGCTTTGAAGGCCTCCTCGGCCTCAGCATCGATTTTGGACTCATCGGTTCCGGCCGCATCCCGCCGCACCTGCGCCAAGACATTGGCGGCCTGCTCGCCCCCCATCACGGAAATGCGGGCATTGGGCCACATCCACAGGAAGCGCGGATCATAGGCACGGCCGCACATGGCGTAATTGCCGGCGCCGAAGCTGTTGCCGATCACCACGGTGAATTTCGGCACGTTCGCTGCCGCCACCGCCGCCACCAGCTTGGCGCCATCCTTGGCGATGCCGCCCGCCTCATAGTCCCGGCCGACCATGAAGCCGGTGATGTTCTGCAGGAAGAGCAAGGGAATGCCGCGCTGGCAGGCAAGCTCGATTAAATGAGCCCCCTTCAGCGCCGACTCCGAAAAGAGAATGCCGTTATTGGCGATGATGCCGACGGGATAGCCCCAGATCCGGGCAAAGCCTGTGACCAGCGTATTGCCGAAATCGGCCTTGAACTCGTCGAACTCCGAGCCATCGACCAGCCGGGCGATGACCTGCCTGACATCATAGGGCTTGCGCGGATCGGCGGAGACGATGCCGTAGATCTCGCTAGGATCGTAAAGGGGCGGCTTCGGCGCCTCGACGTCACCGACATCATGCTTGCGCCGGTTGAGATTGCCGACGATCTCCCGCGCAATGCCGAGGGCATGCGCATCGTTCTCGGCAGCATAGTCAGCCACGCCCGAGGTTCGGGTGTGAGTATCGGTGCCGCCCAGCACCTCTGCACTGACTGTCTCGCCGGTAGCCGCCTTCACCAACGGTGGCCCTCCGAGGAAAATCGTGGCCTGGTTGCGCACCATCACGACCTGATCGGCCATGGCCGGCACATAGGCGCCGCCCGCGGTTGAACTGCCCATCACCACGGCGATCTGCGGGATGCCGGCCGCCGACAGGCGCGCCTGGTTGAAGAAGATGCGGCCGAAATGCTCGCGGTCGGGAAAGACCTCGTCCTGCTTGGGCAGGAAGGCCCCACCCGAATCAACCAGATAGACGCAGGGCAGATGATTTTCGGCAGCGATGGACTGCGCCCGCAAATGCTTCTTCACCGTCATCGGGAAATAGGTGCCGCCTTTCACCGTGGCATCGTTGGCGACGACCATGCATTCCTGGCCCGAGATGCGGCCGATACCGGTGATCAACCCGGCGGCTGGTACTTCGTCGCGATAGAGGCCGAAGGCGGCAAGCTGGGAAAGCTCCAGGAAGGGGGCCCCGGTGTCGAGCAGCAACTCGATGCGGTCGCGCGGCAACAGCTTGCCACGCTTGAGATGCTTTTCACGGGCGGCAGCCGAACCGCCGCCACCGGCGCGCTGATTGCGCTCCCTCAGTTCAGCGGCGAGCGCAGCCAGTGCGTCGTGATTGCGCTGGAACGTCTCCGACCGCCGATCGACGGCACTCCCTATGACCGGCATGCAGATCGCCTTGCCTGTTGCAAGCCGCTTGCGGGGCGGCCTTTATTAGATCATAAACGAACGAACGTTTGTTTCTATAATCGGGAGCGGGTTTCTCCGCAAGTGGTTTGAGATGGCACGCAGGGCAGGAGCGGATGGCAGCAAGACGGCGGAGGCAATCCGCACCGCGGGCCTGCGCCTGATCTTCCAGCACGGCTATGAAGGCATGAGCCTGCGGGACCTTGCCCAGAGCGTCGGGATCCAGCCGGGGTCGCTCTACAATCATATCACCACCAAGCAGGCACTGTTGTTCGACTTCCTGGTCGAGCACATGACGAGGCTGACCGAAGCGCTCGACGCGGCACTGGCCGGCATCGAGAGCCCCCTCGCCCGCCTCGACACCTTCATCGAATTCCACCTGCGCTACCATCTGACCCGGCGGATGGAAGTCTTCGTCAACAATTCAGAACTGCGCAGCCTGGAGCCGCAGAACAGGGCTGTGGTGACCGGCTTGCGGCGTGACTACGAGCGACGCCTGGAACAGATCCTGGCCGAAGGAACCCGGAGCGGCGCCCTGGCGGTGCCGGATGTGACCGTTGCCACCTTCGCGATCATCGCCCAGCTCACCGGCGTGGTCGGCTGGTACGACCCCAAGGGGCGCCTCGGCGAGGACGAGATCATCGCCATCCATCGGCAGCTGGTCGTCGGCGGACTGTTACCCTCCCTATAAATAGAGTCTTGCAGCCAGACCTACGGCATCGAAACGGTAGCTAGGGTGCCGTACGCTGCTGGTGGTCGCTTTCGTGCTGGCGAACGATGAAAGCAAAGCCTGCTGCTACACGCCGTTCTACCGAGGACACGTCCGATCTTTTCCATATCGCTAAGATGCGCTCTACTGTTGTCGAGGGTAGTTTCTTTGGCTGAGGTCTTCGGTGAACAAAAAACCCATGCTATGGGCAATAGTGGTTGCGTTGTCGCTGGTCCCGGCAACCGCCATCGCCAAGAAAATCTCGGGCACGCAGGCGGAGAAATTCTGCTTCGATGCCCAATCCACCAACGATCAGACCATCGCCGGCTGCAGTTGGATCATTGCGGGAGAGGGCCGTTCCCAGGCAGGTCTGGCAACCGCCTATTACAATCGCGGCGTGGCTTATCAGGACAAGGGTGACAGGGACCGCGCCATCGCGGATTATGACCAAGCCATCTTCCTGAAACCCGATCACGCTTCGGCCTATTACAACCGCGGCAATCTCTATCGTGACCAAGGCAATGCCGCCCGCGCCATCGAGGATTATGATCAAGCTATTCGCCTGGATCCGAACGACGCGCAGGCGTTGAACAATCGCGGCAACGCTCATGCAGATAGGGGGGACCACGACCGCGCCATTCGGGACTTCGGTCGAGCCCTCAGCCTCAAGCCGAATGATGCGATCGCGCTCTGCAATCGCGGCGGCGTCTATGCCGACAAAGGTGATAGGGACCGCGCCATCCAGGACTACGACCAAGCCATTCGCATCAAGCCGGACTATGCCATCGCCTTCAACGGCCGTGGCAGCGCCCATTATGACAAGGGTGATCGCGAGCGCGCCATTCGGGACTTCGACGAGGCCATCCGTCTCAAGCCGGACTATGCCGACGCCTTCAACAATCGGGGTAACGCCTACCACGACAAGGGCGAGTACGATCGGGCCATTCAGGACTACGACCGCGCCATTCGACTCAAGCGTAATTTCACCTACGCCTTCAACAATCGCGGCAGCACCTATGATGACAAGGGCAACTACGACCGCGCTATCCGCGATTATGATCAGGCCATTCGCCTCAAGCCCGATTATGCCTACGCCTTCAACAACCGCGGCGTCGCCAACAAGAACAAAGGTGACAACGACAAAGCGATCCGGGACTACGATGAGGCCATCCGCATAGATCCCGATTACGTCAACGCCTATTCGAACCGTGGCAACGCCTATTACGACAAAGGCCAATTCGATCGAGCCATTCAGGACTACGATCAGGCCATACGCATCAAGCCAGACCATGCCGTCGCCTATAATGGCCGGGGCAACGCTTATGACGACAAAGGCGACAGCGACCGCGCCCTTCAAGACTACGATCAGGCGATCCGGCTCGACCCCAATTTGGCAATCGCCTTCAACAATCGCGGTGGCGTATATGCCGAAAAAGGCGACCAGGATCGCGCGATCCGGGATTTCGACGAAGCCATTCGCCTCAAGCCTGATTATGCCAGGGCTTATAACGCGCGGGGCACCGTCTATTACAACAGGGGCGACTATGGGCGCGCCATCCAGGATTACGATCAGGCCATACGTTTCGACGCCGGCTACGCGCTTGCCTTCAACAACCGCGGCAACGCCCATGACGACAAGGGCGATCGCGAGCGCGCTCTGGCGGATTATGATCAGGCCATTCGCCTCAAGCCCGACTATATCCTCGCCTATAGGAACCGCGGCATCACATATGACCGGCAGGGCCGTTACGACCGAGCCATCCGTGACTTCGACGAGGCTATCCGGCTCGATCCCGATAATGCGGCCGCCTTCGTCAATAGAGGCGTCAGCTACGACAACAAGGGCGATCACGCCCGCGCAATCCAAGACTTCAATCAAGCTATCCGCATCAAGCCAAACAATGCTCGCGCCTATAGGAGGCGCGGCTCCAGTTACAACGATCTTGGAAACTCCAACAGGGCGCTGACAGACTTCAATCTGGCCATCAGCATCGATCCCGACTATGCCGAGGCCTACAATGATCGCGGCCTCACCTATTTGAGCTTAGCCGATTACGATAGGGCGATCATGGATTTCGATCAGGCTATCCGCATCAAACCGAAATTCGACCGCGCTATAAGAAATCGCGCCAAAGCCATAGAAATACGAAACAAGAACTTCCCTGAGAAGAAAACACTCAAGGCATCGGCCTCTCCCTAGGACCGGAAGGCAGTCTACAAACCGACACACGAGGTCGTTGACCCAAGGACGGATCGGATGGCGCTATTTTCGCGAGGTACCCACTCCCGCCCTGATTCCGATTGTCGTCAAATCGCAACCAGAATATCCTCTGACAAATTGCGTTCGCCTAGAGGGATATCGTGCGACCGCATCGGCGTGCCTTTGCCATTTCAACTCATTCATCAAATTTCAAAACGCCTTAGCAACGAGGAATATCCATGGAATATCGTCAGTTAGGCGGCTCGGGCTTCAAGGTGCCGGCGCTCAGCCTGGGCACTGGAACTTTTGGCGGCGGCGGTGACTTCTTCAAGGCCTGGGGCACGACCGATTCGGAAGGCGCACGCCGCCTGCTCGACATCTGTATCGACGCCGGCGTTACCATGTTCGACAGCGCCGATATCTATTCCTCAGGTCTCGCGGAGGAAATTCTCGGCAAGGCGATCGCCGGGCGCCGCGACCAGGTGATCATCTCGACCAAGGCGACCTTCCGCTCCGGTCCCGGGCCGAATGATGTCGGCTCTTCCCGATTCCATCTCACCGATGCTGTCGACAAGGCGCTGAAGCGGCTCGGCACCGACTATATCGACCTGTTCCAACTGCACGGTTTCGACGCGCTCACGCCGGTCGAGGAAGTACTGCAGACCTTCGACGACCTGATCCGCGCCGGAAAGATCCGCTATATCGGCGTCTCCAACTTCTCCGGCTGGCATCTGGCGAAGTCCCTGGCGGCCTCGGACCGTTACGGGCTGCCGCGCTATGTCGCCCACCAGGCCTATTATTCCCTGGTCGGCCGCGACTATGAATGGGAACTGATGCCGCTCGGCCTCGACCAGAAGGTCGGTGCCGTGGTGTGGAGCCCGCTCGGCTGGGGGCGCCTGACTGGAAAGCTGCGCCGCGGTGCGGCATTGCCGGAGCGCAGCCGTCTGCACCAGACCGCGGCCGATGGTCCGCCGGTAGCCGATGAGCTGCTCTATCGTGTCGTCGACGCCATCGACGCCATCGCCGGCGAAACCGGCAAGAGCGTACCCCAGATCGCTCTCAACTGGCTGCTGCAGCGTCCCACCGTCGCCAGCGTGATCATCGGTGCACGCGACGAGGCACAATTGCACGAAAATCTCGGCGCCGTCGGCTGGAAGCTCACACCGGAGCAGATCGCAAAGCTGGACGAGGCCAGCACCGTGACCCTGCCCTATCCTTATTGGCACCAGCGTGGCTTCACCGAGCGCAATCCGCCACCGGTGTGAACAGACAGAACTGCTCTCCTGTCAGCCATTGGCGGGCGCCGCGTCGATTACCCGCAATTGCACGCGCTCGCGCCCGCCATAGCGATCGACGCTCAAGGTGCCTGCGACATGCACGGCCTTGCCACGATGGCCGACAAGGCCGTCGCCCAGGGGTTGCCCGACCGACCGGAAGGCGATGGCGTCGAGCATGGTGCCATCATGCGCCTTGAGGCGCAGGCGCAAATGCGCCTCGCCGACGGTATCGACGAAGGCGAGCTGGTGGCCCGGCAGCGCCAACACCGGCTCGGGATTGCCCTGACCGAACGGGCCGGCCTTTTCGAGCATCTCGATCAGGCCGGTGGTCGCGCCGCCGGCGGCAAGCGCGCCGTCGATCTCCAGGGCCGCATCTGCCCGCGCCGTCTCGACAGCCGATGCGAGTTCCGCCTCCAGATAGGCTCGGAAGGCACCGAGCTGGTCCTGCCCCAAGGTGATGCCCGCGGCCATGGCGTGGCCGCCGCCCTTGACGATGAGATCGCGCTCTACCGCCTGCCTTACAGCCTTGCCCAGATCGACGCCGCCGATCGAGCGCCCGGATCCGGTGCCGACCCCATCCTTGTTGAAGGCGATCGCAAAGGCAGGCCGGCCGAAGCGTTCCTTCAGGCGGGCAGCCACCAGGCCCACGACACCGGGGTGCCAATTTCGCGAGGCCGTCACCACCGTCGCGCCCGTCTCCTCGAGGCCGAGGGCCGCGACGGCCTCCGCCAACGCCTCCTCCAGCATGACGGCCTCGACCGTCTGGCGCTCCCTGTTGAGCCGGTCCAATGTCGCGGCGATCGAAGCCGCCTCCTCGCCGTCCTCGCTCATCAACAGCCTTGCTCCGAGAGCGGCATCGCCGATACGCCCGCCCGCATTGATGCGCGGCCCGAGCAGGAAGCCGAGATGATAGGGCCGCGGCGGCCCGTCCAGGCGGGCCATGTCCATCAGAGCGCGCAGGCCGGCCCGCTGGCGCTGGCGCATGACGGCCAGGCCCCGCGCCACGAAGGCCCGATTGAGGCCCTTGAGCGGTACCACATCCGCCACCGTTCCCAAGGCGACCAGATCGAGGCGCGCCATCAGGTCCGGCTCGGGTCGCTCCCTCCACCAGCCACGCTTGCGCAAGCTCCGGCTCGCGGCGACGAGAAGCATGAAGGTGACGCCGCAGGCGCATAGATGCCCTTGCCCGGAGAGATCGTCGAGGCGGTTTGGATTGACCACCGCCACCGCCGGCGGCAGCGCCTCGCCGGCCTGGTGATGGTCGACGACCAGGGTCTCGAAGCCGAGCTCAGCGGCCTTGCCGAGGACATCGACGCTGGTCGTGCCGCAGTCCACCGTCACCAGCAGGCTGGCGCCTTCGGCCCGCAACAGCCGAATCGCCTCCTCGTTCGGACCGTAGCCTTCATAGATTCGATCGGGAATGTGGATTCGCGCCGGCACGCCGACCTCGCGCAGCCAGCCCGCAAGCAGCGCCGAGGAGGTGGCGCCGTCGACATCGTAGTCACCGAAAATGGCAATGCTTTCGCGCGCCATCACGGCATCGGCCAGCCGTTCAGCCGCCTTGTCCATATCGGTCAGGCGTGAGGGATCGGGCATGTAGTGGCGCAGGGTGGGAGCCAGATAGGCGTCGGCCTCCTCGACCGTCACGCCCCTGCCGGCGAGGATGCGCGCCAGCAGGTCGGGCTGGCCGGAGCGCTGGGCCAGGGTCATGGCCTGCATCTGCCCTTGCGCATCCAGCCTTTCCCGCCAGGCCTTGCCGGTGAAGGAGGATTGCACGCCGAGAAAATAACGAGGGGGAGAAACGGATGACTGCATGGGCGGACCATATCGGCGAAGCCCTAGCCAGCACAAATGCTTCGTTAGCTCCGCATAACACCTTCGGCATCCTTGACCACGTGCGACAATCTGCCATCAATCGCATATTTCCCGAACGCTCACGGGGCGATGGTGATGACGACTGCGGCGGGCGCTAACGGATCTCGTTTTTCACCTGGACTGGCCTTGGCGGCGCTCGGCGTCGTCTATGGAGACATCGGCACCAGCCCGCTCTACGCCTTCGCACAGGCCATCAGCGCCAGCGGCGATGGCGGCGCCGGACAGGCCTGGATCGTGACAGGTGTCGTCTCGGTGATCTTCTGGGCCCTGATCCTGATCGTCTCCCTGAAATATGCGATCCTGATCCTGCGCGCCGACAACAAGGGCGAAGGCGGCATTGTCGCCCTGCTCGCCATTCTGGGGGGCAGCGGCCGCCGCGAAGGCCGTCGCCATGTCATCTTCCTGATCATCGGCCTGGTGGGCGCCGCGCTGCTCTATGGCGACGGCGCCATCACGCCAGCCATCTCGGTGCTCAGCGCCATCGAGGGACTGGAAGTCGCCACGCCGTCCCTGGTCCATATCGTGGTGCCGCTGACCGTCGCGATCCTCCTGGTCCTGTTCATGGTCCAACGCTATGGCACCGGCATGATCGGCCGCTTCTTCGGCCCGGTCATGCTGGCCTGGTTCGTCCTCATCGGCCTGCTGGGCGCGGCGAGCATCGTGCGGAACCCTGCCATCCTCGCCGCCCTCAATCCGTTCGTGGCGCTGCATTTCCTGGTCACGGCCAATCCGGCCGTCAGTTTTGCCATCCTGGGAGCGGCCTTCCTCGCCGTCACCGGCGGCGAGGCGATGTATGCCGATATGGGGCATTTCGGCCGAAACCCCATCCGCGTGGCCTGGTTCACGATCGCCCTGCCCGCCCTGGTCCTCAATTATTTCGGCCAGGGTGCCCTGCTGCTCGGCAATCCTGCCGCCGCCTCCAATCCGTTCTACAACCTGGTACCCGACTGGCTGCATTTCCCGGTCATCATTTTTGCGACGGTAGCCACCGTCATCGCCAGCCAGGCCATCATATCGGGGGCCTTTTCGCTGGCGCGCCAGTCCATACAACTTGGTCTGCTCCCGCGCCTCACCATCAAGCAGACCGACAATCGGGAATTCGGCCAGATCTACGTCCCGCTGGTCAACTGGCTGCTGTGCATCGCCACGCTCGGCGCCGTGCTCGGCTTCGGCTCGTCTGCGGCGCTGGCGGGCGCCTATGGCGTCGCCGTTTCCCTGCTGATGGCGATCACCACGCTGCTGGCGGCCCTGGTGGCCCGGCATTGGGGTTACAATCTCTTCCTCGTCATCCTGGTCAACGGCGCCTTCTTCGTCGTCGACCTGATCTTCGTCGCCGCCAATGGCGTCAAGCTCTTCGAGGGCGGCTGGTATCCGCTGTTGTTGGCCATCTTCGTCGCCATGCTGATGCTGACCTGGCGCCGCGGCCAGATCCTGGCCGAACAGGCCCGCAAGCATCTGCGCGTGGAGGAGACCACCTTCTTCGCGGCGATGAAAACCCAGCGCCCCACGAGGCTGCCGGGCACGGCTGCCTTCCTGAGCTCGGCCGCCGTCGGCATGCCCCTCTCGCTGAGTATTTTCTTGCGCCACACCGGCGCCATTCCCGAACGCGTGCTGCTGGTCACCGTGCAGGGCGCGGAAATCCCTCGCGTCAAGGACAGGGACCGCGTGACGGTGACCTCCCTTCGCCCCGGTTTCGAGCGCATCATCCTGCGCTTCGGCTTCATGGAGGAACCCGACGTGCTCAAGGGCATGCGGCTGGCCATCTCGCAAGGCCTGATCTCGGGCTTCGACCTCGCCGAGATCTCCTTCTATATCGGGAGCGAGACGATCATCCCCTCCAAGAGGATCGCGGGCATGGCCTTCTGGCGCGAGGTGCTCTACGCCATGCTCCAGCGCAATGCCGAGCGCTCCGCCTCCTATTTCCGCATCCCGGCGCCGCAGGTGGTGCAGTTCGGAACTGAGATCGAGATCTGAACGGGCTCAGGAGCCGATCAGTCCCTTGAATATGAAGAAGTCGCCGGCACAGATCAGGCCGAGGTCGGTGGAATTTTCAGGAAGGAGCGGCAAGTTTCTCGAGCATGTCGCGCAGCAAGTCTTCATTCAGCGCGAAGGCCTGATCGTAGTCGCCCGGCTCGCCGATGAGCCAGCCATAGTCGAGGCCAAGGCGCTTGCTGAGCCATAGATAGGTGCTCTTGGTGAAATTCCCGGGAAAAAGCTCGATGACCTGCGTTCCGGGGCGGCAGAACGCCAGATTGCCGAGCCCGGCGCCATGCACGCCAACAACCACATCGGCCTGGGAGAACAGCCGAACCTGTTCGGCATGATTGTCGCCCCTGGCCTCGAAGCGTTCGAAACCATGAGCCTTTGCAATGTCCCAGAGCGCCTCTTCGTTGAGCAGGCGCCGGATCTTGCTGCCTCCCCGCGAAAAGAAGATGCGCCGCCCGCCACCGGGCTCCACCCGGTAATGTGCCCGGAAGAGCTCGGCCAGCCGCCGTACCGGAGCGGCATCGGCAAAGCTCCATTCGGCGTTGCCGGCATCGAAGGAAAGCCACAGCGCCTCCTCGACCGCCACCTTGGCATCGTCCGGCATGGCGACCACGCGCACGCCCGGATAGGCTTGCTCGAGCAAGGCGCAGCCCAGATTCAGGCTTTCCAGGCGCGAAGGCGGTAGCAGCAAGGTGAGCGGCATGTCCCTGGGGTGAAAGCGCTCGAGATAGTCGACCACCGGCACCAGATCCTCGAAGAGCGCATGGTAGTAGTTGTCCGTGCGGGCCAGCAGATGACAACGCCCGGAAAGGGCGGGTAGGGCCCGGAGCCGCTTGGCCCTGGCGAAGTTCCAATTGACCCATTGCACGTCGCGGATCACCACGCCCTGCTGGCGAGGTGCGAAAATGCGGCTGACATGGCCGAGCAGCTCGGCCGGTTTCACCGTCACGGCCAGCTCTTGCACTGGAACCGTGATACCGCCCGTCCACTGGCGCGCCAATGTGTCATAGGGCCAGCACCGGTCCCGCACGAAGGTGCTTTCCTCCGGCGTGAATGCGGTCGCCATCTCGGTTTTGCGGTCTTCGATGACCAGTGCCGCGGCGATCCCGGGATCGACCCCGCGTGGATAGAAGGAAAAACGCCGCCGCAGCGGGCCGATCCGGCCAATGGTCGCCCGCGCCAGCAGCCAGCGCCAGTAGCGGATATTGAAGCGCTTTCGAAATCCGGATTTGACGCGGGCCATTTCTGCCGTTTGATTGCCATTGAACAGCCAAGCGGCTATAGCCGCGCCACCACCCTCTGTCTATCGGATCAGACCTTGAAAGCAATCATTCTCGCCGGCGGCATGGGCACGCGCATTTCCGAAGAATCGCATCTGCGCCCCAAACCGATGATCGAGATCGGAGGCAGGCCGATCCTCTGGCACATCATGAAGATCTACAGCCATTACGGCATCAACGATTTCGTGATCTGCCTGGGCTACAAGGGCTATATGATCAAGGAGTATTTCTCCAATTACTTCCTGCACAATGCGGATGTGACGATCGACGCCGAGAAGAACGAGGTCATCTATCACAATCAGAAGGCCGAACCCTGGCGCGTCACCATGGTGGATACCGGCGAGACCAGCATGACGGGCGGCCGGCTCAGGCGGGTTGCGCCCTTCCTGACGCCGGGCGAATCCTTCTGCTTCACCTATGGCGACGGCGTCGCCGATGTCGACATCGGCGCCCTCATCGCCTTCCACAAGAAGCACGGCAAGCGCGCCACGCTGACCGGTGTGATCCCTCCCGGCCGCTACGGCTCCCTGTCGCTCGAGGGCGACAAGGTCACGCGCTTCATTGAAAAGCCTCCGGGCGACAATGCGCTGATCAATGGCGGCTTCTTCGTGCTGGAGCCGAGCGTGGTCGATCTGATCGAGACGGACCAGACCTCCTGGGAAGGCGCCCCGCTCGAGGCCCTGGCCGCCTCCGGCGACCTGATGGCCTACCGTCATGGCGGCTTCTGGCAACCCATGGATACCCTGCGCGACAAGAACCATCTCGAGCAATTGTGGGCACAGGGCAAGGCGCCCTGGAAGGTCTGGCCGTGAGCGAGGCACTCGCCGCAGGCGCATTGCCTTCACCCGCCTTCTGGCGGGGCAAGAAGGTGCTTCTAACTGGCCATACCGGCTTCAAGGGAAGCTGGATGGCCCTGTGGCTGCATCGGCTGGGGGCCGAAGTCACCGGCTTTGCACTGCCGCCGGCGGCCGACCAGCCGCTGTTCGCCGCAGCCGGCGTGAACAGTGCCGTTCGCTCGGTCCTGGGCGATCTGCGCGACGCCGAGGCTGTGCGCGAGGCTGTTGAGGCGGCACAGCCGCAGATCGTATTGCATCTCGCCGCCCAGGCCTTGGTGAGGCGCTCCCTCGCCGATCCGATCGAGACCTTCGGATCCAATGTGATGGGCACCGTCCATCTGCTCGAGGCCCTGCGTTCACGCCCCGGCCTTGCCTGCATTCTCGCGGTGACCTCGGACAAGGTCTATCTCAACCAGGAAGAGGGATCGGCTTTCCGCGAGGACGACAAGCTCGGCGGCAAGGACCCCTATTCCGCCTCCAAGGCGGCGGCCGAGATCGTCACCTATGCCTATGCCCGCTCCTTTTTCGACAAGGCAGCGGTGCCGGTCGCTACCGCACGTGGCGGCAACGTCATCGGCGGCGGCGACCATTCGGCCGACAGGCTCGTCCCCGACATCGTACGCGCCGTGCGCAGCGGCCGGCCGCTCGAACTGCGCCATCCTGAAGCGACGCGCCCCTGGCAGCATGTGCTGGACTGCGTCAACGGCTATCTGATCTATGCCGAGCGGCTCGCCTCGGTCGCCGACACGCCGCGCGCGCTCAATTTCGGCCCCGATCCGTCCCGCCCCCTGCCCGTCTCGGCCGTGGCAGATGCCGTCTTCCAGGCACTCGGCCGCAAGCCGGACTGGGTGCACAAGCCGGTACCCGGGTCCATCGAGATGAAAGCCTTGACGGTCAACTCGGACCTTGCCCGCCGACTGCTCGGCTGGCAGGACCGCCTCGCCGGCCCGTCCAGCCTGGAATGGACGGCGCAATGGTATGCTGCCGAGGCAGCCGGCCAGGACATGCATGCCTTCACCCTCGACCAGATCTCCCGTTTCTCGACGCCCTGAGACCGCTGCCATGACCGCTGCCACGTCCACGCTTCCCCATTGCCGGTTCTGCGCCACGCCGCTGACGACCACTTTGTGCGATCTCGGCTCGATGCCGCTCGCCAATGACTACCGCCTGCCCGACGACAGCAATCCCGAGCGCAGCTTTCCACTGCATGCGCGCGTCTGCCCGAGCTGTCTGCTGGTTCAGGTCGACGATTCCGTGCCGCCGGACGCCATCTTCTCCGACTATGCCTATTTCTCTTCCTATTCGGACAGCTGGGTCGCGCATGCCAAGCGCTATGCGGACGCAATGATCGAGCGTTTCAAACTCGGCGCTGACGCCCTGGTGGTCGAGGTCGCCTCCAATGACGGCTACCTCCTTCAACATTTCAAGGCCGCGGGTGTGCCCGTGCTCGGCGTCGAGCCAGCCGCCAACGTCGCCGAAACGGCCCGGGCCAAGGGCATCGATACCGAGGTCGCTTTCTTCGGTGTCGAAACCGCCAGCCGACTGGTCGGCCAAGGCAAGCGCGCCGACCTCATGGCTGCCAACAATGTGCTCGCCCATGTCCCCGACATCCGCGACTTCGTCGGCGGCTTCGCCACCTTGCTGAAGCCCGAAGGTGTCGTCACCTTCGAATTCCCGCATGTACTCAATCTGATCGAGAAGGTGCAGTTCGACACCATCTATCACGAGCACTTTTCCTACCTCTCGCTGGTGACGGTGGAGAAGGTGTTCGCCGCCGTGGGCCTCAAGGCGATCGATGTGGAGGAACTGCCGACGCATGGCGGTTCCCTGCGCCTGTTCGCGGCGCCGATTGCTTCCAGCCACCAGCCCTCGGCGCGGCTCGACGCCCTGCGCGCCAAGGAGCACGCCGCCAGTCTTGACACCCTGGCGGGCTATGAAGGCTTTGCCGCCAAGGTCGCCGAGGTCAAGCGTGGCTTCCTCACTTTCCTGGCCGAGGCCAAGGCGGCCGGCAAGACCATTGCCGCCTACGGCGCCGCCGCCAAGGGCAACACTTTCCTGAACTTCTGTGGCGTCGGCCCTGCCGATATCGTGGCGGTCTTCGATCGGTCCCTGGCCAAGCAGGGCCGCCTGCTGCCCGGCAGCCAGATTCCGATCCTCTCGCCCGATAAGATCAGCGAGATAGCGCCGGATTATCTCGTCATCCTGCCCTGGAACATCGCCGAAGAGGTGATGGAGCAGACGCGCCCCTTGATGCCATCGGGCAGTTCCTTCGTGACGGCCGTGCCCAGCATCAGGCTCACGCCGTGATCTTCAGCGAAACGCGGATCCCAGGCTGCTTCCTGATCAAGCCGGAACCGCGGCGTGATGATCGCGGCTTCTTCGCCAGGACCTATTGCCCGGACGAGTTCGCCGCAGCCGGCATCGCCTTCACGCCTGTGCAGACCAATCTGTCGCGCAACGACAAGGCCTTCACCCTGCGCGGCATGCACTTCCAGGAGCCGCCTCACGCCGAGGCCAAGCTCGTCCAGGTAGCACGGGGGGCGATCCATGATGTCGTGGTCGATCTCAGGCCCGACAGCCCGGCCTTTCGCGAATGGATCGGCGCAGATCTGAGCGCCGACAACCTTCACCAGCTCTATATCCCAGAGGGCTGTGCCCACGGCTTCCTGACGCTCGAAGCAGGAACGGACGTGCTGTATGGCATGGGCCGCAAATATGTTCCGGGCCATGCCCGCGGCTATCGCTATGACGATCCTGCCTTCACCATCGAATGGCCCCGTCCGCCGGCGGTGATCGCGCCGGCGGACGAAGCCTGGCCCTCTTTCGGAGCCTGAAAGACCGTCCGCCACGCCTCAATCGCAGCGGACGGATCCACTATTTCGCGTCGAAAGCCGGGTGGTAGGCCACGTTTCCGCGCGGCGTATCGGCCCCGAGGGCCAGGCACTGGAAATAGACCTGTGGCAGGCCGGGAAAGCAAAGCTGCGCTTCATTCTTGAAACCGAAGCGGCCGTAATAGGCGGGATTCCCCACTACGACGCAGCCTTCTGCCTTTTGCCGACGAAGATGGGCCAGGCCTGCTTCGATCAGCGCCCGGCCAATACCACCCTTCTGGCGATCCGGCCGCACCGATACGGGCCCCAGCCCATACCATTGCCGGAAAGCGCCCTCGATGGTGACGGGCGAGAAGGCGGCATGACCGACGACCTCGCCGTCTTCTTCCGCCACCAGGGACAAAGTCAAGGCTCCGGCCGCCCGCAAGGCGTCGACGATCGCCGCCTCCGTCTGGCTGCTATATGGCTTTCCTTCGAAGGCCGCCTTGGTAATCGCGCGGATGGTATCGATGTCATCGGCACGTTCTGATCGGATCTGCATGGTTTTTCCCCTATTCAGCGATTATCGGCCTGCGCGCGCACGCTCTCCCGCCCCTTGCGCGAAATGCGGTAGGGACCGGAGGCGTGAGATTCGATCAGCCGTTTGCGGTGGAGTTTCCCGAATGTCTCCAGCGTGCAATCGGCCAGACGATGGCCGTCGCGGGTGAAGCAGTCGACATGGTGGATGCGGCCACTATCGCCGCGGTGATGACGGATATGCCCGCCCTGGGCCAGCACGTGCAGCACACGCTGCTCGCCCCGTGAGATATTCATGATGGTGGAGCCTGTCGCAGAAACCATGACAAGCATCGCCTGCGCACGCGCCCGATCCGGCTGCAGTGCCTCGCAATGCTTTCTCATGTCTCGTCAAATCGAGACGGTCAGCGGTTTCCCACAAGCTCTGACATAAAACCTTCCGCTCAAATCAGCAGGCCGTGATCGCTTAGTTCAGCATCGGTCCGATGTCAATCCGATCCGGCCCCGCGCCGATCTTCCCAACCCAATAGGACTTAGAGACGCCGTGCATCGATTTCGACAAGTGACGCCCGACCGGCGGGAATCTGAAACGGCCTCGCCGTGGAACCCCGCGCCTCGCTGCGCATTTCATTGATGAATGCACTATTCAGGACGACTCGAATGACCCAGTTCATCATCATGAAACGCCGCGGCGCTCACGTCGAACCATTGCCGGATGCACCGATTTTCGATGATCTCGTCGAGGCGGAGATCTGGGCGGCCACCTATCTGGAAGGCGACCCGGCCTTGTTCGACAAGGGCCTGGACTCGATCGAGGTACACCGGCAGGAACAACGGCTGGCACCGCGCCAGTTAGCATCAGGCAGGCGCTGAGCGCGCGCTACGCACAGATCAACGGCTCTGAATATTCAATGAATGGTGGGCGGTGACGGGCTCGAACCGCCGACCCTCTCGGTGTAAACGAGATGCTCTACCAACTGAGCTAACCGCCCTAAACGCGGGAGGACCCACGCACGGCCTCTGTCTATTGCGCTTGCGCGCGCTTCGCAAGGCAAAAGAAAGCGGCCGTGCCCTTGTCGAGGCACGGCCGCTCTTAGATCATTTCAGCGTCAGTGGGCGACGACGGTGTTGCTGTCATCGCCGACTTTGGCCGGCGGAGGCGCGTTCTTGTCCTCGTCCCAGGTGATGGGCTCGGGCATGCGCACCAGCGCCCTGCGCAGAACCTCTTCCATCCGGGAAACCGGCACCAGTTCGAGGCCGTTCTTCACATTGTCCGGAAGCTCGGCCAAGTCCTTGGCGTTCTCTTCCGGAATCAGAACGGTCTTGATGCCGGCCCTAAGAGCAGCGAGCAGCTTCTCCTTCAGGCCACCGATCGGCAGCACGCGACCACGCAGGGTGACCTCGCCGGTCATGGCGACGTCGCGGCGAACCGGGATGCCCGTCATCACCGACACCATGGCGGTCGCCATGGCGATGCCAGCAGAGGGGCCATCCTTGGGCGTTGCGCCTTCCGGCAGATGCACATGCACGTCGCGCTTGTCGAACAGCGGCGGCTCGATGCCGTAGTCGATGGCGCGCGAGCGGACATAGGAGGCAGCCGCGGAGATCGACTCGCGCATGACGTCCTTCAGATTGCCCGTCACGATCATCTTGCCCTTGCCGGGCATCATGACCGCTTCGATGGTCAGAAGCACGCCGCCGACTTCGGTCCAGGCCAGCCCCGTGACCGCGCCGACCTGGTCCTCGAGCTCGGCCTGGCCGTAGCGATAACGCGGGGCCCCGAGATAGTCTTCGAGCACCGTGTTGGTCACCTTCACGCTCTTCTTCTTGGACATCAGGATGTCCTTGACGGCCTTGCGGGTCAGGTTCGAGATCTCGCGCTCGAGGTTACGCACCCCGGCTTCCTGGGTATAGCGGCGCACCAGGTTGAGCAGGGCTTCGTCATCGATCGAGAACTCGCGTGCCTTCAGACCATGCTTCTGGACGGACGAAGGGATGAGATGCTTGCGGGCGATCTCGACCTTCTCGTCTTCCGTGTAGCCAGCGAGACGGATGATCTCCATGCGGTCCAGCAGGGCCGGCGGGATGTTGAGCGTGTTCGCCGTGGTCACGAACATCACGTTCGACAGGTCGTAGTCGACCTCGAGGTAATGGTCGTTGAACGTCGAGTTCTGCTCGGGATCCAGCACCTCCAAGAGAGCCGAAGACGGGTCGCCGCGGAAATCCTGGCCCATCTTGTCGATTTCATCGAGCAGGAAGAGCGGATTCTGCTTCTTGGCCTTGCGCATCGACTGGACGACCTTGCCGGGCATCGAGCCGATATAGGTGCGCCGATGGCCACGGATCTCGGCCTCGTCCCTGACGCCGCCGAGCGACATGCGCACATATTCGCGGCCGGTCGCCTTGGCGATCGAACGGGCGAGCGAAGTCTTGCCGACACCGGGCGGGCCGACGAGGCACAGGATCGGACCGGTCAGCTTGTTGGCGCGCTGCTGCACCGCCAGATACTCGATGATGCGCTCCTTGACCTTCTCCAGGCCATGGTGATCCGCATCGAGGATCTCCTGGGCATGCGGCAGATCCTTCTTGATCCGGGACTTGTCGCCCCAGGGCAAGGAAATCAGCCAATCCAGGTAGTTGCGCACGACGGTGGCCTCGGCCGACATCGGCGACATCTGGCGCAGCTTCTTCATCTCGGCCTGCGCCTTGTCGCGGGCCTCCTTGGAGAGCTTGGTGTCCTTGATCTTCTGCTCGAGTTCGCCGAGTTCGTCCTTGCCTTCCTCGTCGCCCAGTTCCTTCTGGATCGCCTTCATCTGCTCGTTGAGATAATACTCGCGCTGGGTCTTCTCCATCTGCCGCTTGACGCGGGTGCGGATGCGCTTCTCGACCTGCAGGACGGAGATCTCGCTCTCCATCAAGGCGAGCACCTTTTCCAGGCGTGCCGGTATCGACAGGATCTCCAGCACTTCCTGCTTGTCGGCGATCTTCACCGCAAGATGCGCGGCGATGGTGTCGGCCAGCTTGGAATAGTCCTCGATCTGGGTGACCGTGGCCACGACTTCCGGCGACACCTTCTTGTTGAGCTTCACATAGCTCTCGAATTCGGCGACCACGGACCGGGCAAGCGCCTCGGCTTCGATCTTCTCGCCATTGCCGTCGCCCAGCACTTCGGCTTCGGCCTGGTAGAAATCATCATGCCCGGAATAGGAGAGCACGCGCGCACGGTCGACACCTTCGACCAGCACCTTCACCGTGCCATCGGGCAGCTTCAGCAATTGCAGCACGGTAGCCAGCGTGCCGAGCTTGTAGATGGCGTCCGGCGCCGGATCATCCTCGGCAGCATTGAGCTGTGTCGCCAGCAGGATGTGGCGGTCGGTCCGCATGACTTCTTCCAGCGCCCGGATCGACTTCTCGCGGCCAACGAAAAGCGGCACGATCATGTGGGGGAACACCACGATATCGCGCAGAGGCAACACCGGGAACGTATCGACAGTACCTGCCGGCACCGGAGGACGCTGCTTATTCGTCGTCATTGCATATCCTTTCTTGCGCCGTACCACGCTGCAATAGCCATGCCAGCGACGCTATCCTCCTGGTCAACACGAAGAGCGACCCCGGAGGTATTCCCAACTGCCCCGGATGGGCACAGTTGCTTCGATAAGGGTTAGGTGGAGAGCACCAAGCACAGTGTCAAGCCGGCTAATCCCGGGAAATTACGCTGTCTCGATTTTCCTTCTCGCACCTGCGAACCTCGCTGTAAATTTCTGCTCGATCGACTTTGGATTGATTGCCGGAAGCTTCGGGTTATCTCTGGAGTTACGCCCCGAAAAGTGTCGACAATCACCTAAATCGTGTATTTTTCTACGGAAACTAGCTCGAATCGTGCTGATCTCTCCTGGACCCACGATACCCCCCTCCGACGTCCAGCGCAATCAACGCCCACTGCGGCGAATGGTCGATCTTGGCAATAGTGGAACGCTTTGGACGGAGCCATGCATTTCAACATGCCTGCAGGTAGATGCCGACATGACAATGCCGGCCAGAGGCCGGCATTGCAGTGAGAGCGCTACTCCAACCGGCATCAGCCGGTGGAGGAAACCTCCTGCTTCTCGGAATAGATGAAGAGCGGCTTGGCCTGCCCGTCGACGACCTCCTTGGAGATCACCACTTCCTCGACGCCGTCGAGGCCCGGTAGTTCGAACATGGTGTCGAGCAGAATGCCCTCCATGATCGACCGCAGGCCGCGCGCACCGGTCTTGCGCTCGATCGCCTTCTTGGCAATCGACGACAAGGCCTCGTCCTGGAAGGTCAGATCGATGCCTTCCATCTCGAACAGGCGCTGATACTGCTTCACGAGCGCATTCTTCGGCTCGGTCAGGATCTTGATCAGCGCCGGCTCATCGAGGTCTTCCAAGGTCGCGATGACCGGCAGACGCCCGACGAATTCCGGGATCAGGCCGAACTTCAGAAGATCCTCGGGCTCGACCTCGCGGAAGATCTCGCCGGTACGCCGGTCCTCCGGCGTCACCACGCGGGCGCCGAAGCCGATCGAGGTGCCCTTGCCGCGACTGGAGATGATCTTCTCGAGACCCGAGAAGGCGCCGCCGCAGATGAACAGGATGTTGGTGGTGTCGACCTGCAGGAACTCCTGCTGGGGATGCTTGCGTCCACCCTGGGGCGGAACGCTGGCCACCGTGCCTTCCATGATCTTCAGCAAGGCCTGCTGCACGCCCTCGCCCGAGACGTCGCGGGTGATCGAGGGGTTGTCGGACTTGCGGCTGATCTTGTCGACCTCGTCGATATAGACGATGCCGCGCTGGGCACGCTCGACATTGTAGTCGGCTGCCTGCAGGAGCTTGAGGATGATGTTCTCGACATCCTCGCCGACATAGCCGGCTTCCGTCAGGGTGGTGGCGTCGGCCATGGTGAAGGGCACGTCGATGATGCGAGCCATGGTCTGGGCAAGCAGCGTCTTGCCCGAGCCGGTCGGCCCGATCATCAGGATGTTGGACTTCGCCAGTTCGACATCGCTGTGCTTGGTGGCATGGTTGAGGCGCTTGTAGTGATTGTGCACGGCCACCGAGAGCACGCGCTTGGCCTGCATCTGGCCGATCACGTAATCGTCGAGCACCTTGCAGATCTCACGCGGGGTGGGCACTCCGTCGCGCGACTTCACCAGCGAGGACTTGTTCTCCTCGCGAATAATATCCATGCACAGCTCGACACATTCATCGCAGATGAATACCGTCGGGCCGGCGATGAGCTTGCGAACTTCGTGCTGGCTCTTGCCGCAGAACGAGCAGTAGAGCGTGTTCTTGGTATCGCTGCCGGCCTTGGTCATGGCATCCCCCTTTCGGGCTCTCTCGGCGGAACGGACATTCCGCATAATCCCACGGGCATCCCCGTGGCTGTAAATACGATCGCGCAGGCGTACCTGCATCGACCAAGCTCGTCTTGCAAGGGCTATGCCAAGTGGCGGCCGCCCCTGCAATCTTCGGTGACGCTGCATCCAGCAGGTCCAATGCTGGAATCTAGCGCCCCCCACGTCAACAGATCATTACCGATATCCATTGCAACGAACTGTGGCGAAACTCGTGCAGGTATCTCCCGCAGGGTTACATTAAGGCTTGGGCGAGGCTTCCTCGGGCCGCTTCTCGCTCACATGGTCGACCAGACCGAAAGCTTTCGCCTGTTCTGCGTCCATGAAATTATCACGCTCCAGGGCTTCCTGGATCGCCTTGATGTCCTGGCCGGTATGCTTGACGTAGATTTCGTTCAGCCTCTGCTTCACACGCCGCGTCTCTTCGGCATGGATGAGGATGTCGGTCGCCTGGCCCTGATATCCGCCCGAAGGCTGATGCACCATGATGCGCGCATTGGGCAGAGCGAAGCGCAGATCCTTCTCGCCGGCGGCCAGCAGGAGCGATCCCATCGAGGCGGCCTGGCCGACGCAAAGCGTGGAGATCGGCGAGCGAATGAACTGCATGGTGTCGTAGATCGACAGCCCCGCCGTCACCACCCCGCCCGGCGAGTTGATGTACATCGCGATTTCCTTCTTGGGGTTCTCCCCTTCGAGGAACAGCAGCTGGGCCACCACGATGGAGGCCATGTAGTCTTCCACCGGACCGGTCAGGAAGATGATGCGCTCGCGCATCAGGCGCGAATAGATGTCCCAGGCCCGCTCGCCGCGATTGGTGCTCTCGACCACGGTCGGTATGAGGTTGTTGGTATAGAAGTCGATCGGATCTCGCATCAATCTCTCCAGCAAGCGAATCTCGGCAGTCCATGTTCCCGTCAGGGCAGGGATCGCGAGCCTGTTTGTCAAGTGAACCTTCCTGTCTCCCGCAAGGACATGAAGGCGCAACGGGTGTCGAGGGTGGCTTGCCCTGGCAGAAACGAACCCTCCCGTCGCAAATGTGTCGTCAAACTGCGTCCTGCAAGTCCCCTCTCCGCCTTTTGCGACATTGAGGACATTCGAGAACGACAATGGCCGGGGCAGGCCCGGCCATCGCATATTCGTTGGGACGAGCCATGACGGCCCGACGCAGCCTTATTCCGCGGACTCGGCAGCCTTGGCAGCCTTGGTCTTCTTGGCCTTGGCCGGCTTGTCCTCGGCAGCTGCGGAAGCGGCCTGCTCGTCGTCTTCCTTGAACAGATCCTCCTTGGAGACCTTGTTCTCGGTGACGTCGGCGAGCGACAGGATGTGGTCGACGACCTTGTCCTCGAAGATCGGCGCACGCAGCTCGGCAATCGCCTGCGGGTTCTTGGTGTAGAACTCCCAGATCTGGCGCTCCTGGCCCGGGAACTGGCGGGCGCGCTCGATCACGGCGCGGGTCGCCTCTTC
Source organism: Labrys sp. E2SS-1L (assembly GCF_057073705.1). Lineage (NCBI taxonomy): Bacteria > Pseudomonadati > Pseudomonadota > Alphaproteobacteria > Hyphomicrobiales > Xanthobacteraceae > Labrys > Labrys sp. E2SS-1L. The sequence continues at coordinate 4,028,809 of NZ_CP172712.1, forward strand.
GTCGGTCACCTGGATCTTGTTGCTCTCGCCGATCTCGGCCAGGACAAGGCCGAGGCGAACGCGGCGGGCCGCGATCTTGCGATAGTCTTCCTTGGCGGCCTCTTCGGTGGTGTTCTCCTGCTCGAAGGTGCGGCCGGTCTGCTGCATCTCGCGCTCGACCTGCAGCCAGACATTGTCGAACTCCTGCTGGAACAGGGTCGGCGGCAGATCGAAGGAGTATTTGGCATCGAGGGCATCGAGAAGCTGGCGCTTCACCTTGCTGCGCGAGGCGGCATTGTACTCGCCTTCGATCGAGCTCTTGATCACTTCCTTGAGCTTGTCGAGCGACTCGAGACCGACGGACTTGGCAAGCTCGTCGTCGACGACGAGTTCAGCCGGAGCCTGCACCGCCTTGACCTTGACGTCGAAGGTGGCGTCCTTGCCGGCCAGCGTGTCGGAGGCATAGTTGGTGGGGAACTTGACCTCGATGGTCTTCTCCTGGCCGGCGGTGACGCCGATCAGCTGATCCTCGAAGCCCGGAATGAAGGTCTTGGAGCCGAGATCGACGGAGATATCCTCGCCCTTGCCGCCTTCGAACTCGACGCCGTCGATCTTGCCGACGAAATCGACGATCACGCGGTCGCGGTTCTCGGCCTTCGACTTGGCCTTCTTGTCGGCATAAGTGACGTTGCGGCGGGCCAGATCCTCGAGGCGCGACTGCACCTCTTCGTCGGCGACTTCGGCCACCGGTTTGACGATCTTGATGCCGTTGATGTCGCCTACCTCGAAGGTCGGCAGCACTTCCACGGCGACGGTCCAAGCGAGATCGGCCTTGCCGTCGAGTACCTGGGTCACGCCCTCATCGTCGGCACCGAAATCGAGCTTGGGCTCCATGGCCAGCTTGATCTGGTTGTCATCGACGATCTTGCGATTGGCTTCGCCAACGAAATTGTTGACGACATCAGCCGTGACCGAGCGACCGTAGAGACGACGCAGATGCGCCACCGGCACCTTGCCCGGACGAAAGCCGTTGACGCGGACCTTGCCCTTCATGTCTTCCAACTGGGCATCGGTGCGCGAGGCGATATCAGCCGCCGGCACCACCACTTTGAATTCCCGCTTCAGGCCATCGGCCAGGGTTTGGGTCACCTGCATATTCTTGTCCCGAATCCGTGAGTTCGTAGCCGCCCCGTCTTTAAGCCGTCGAGGCCGATCGTGGTGCGGGCGGAGGGGCTCGAACCCCCACGACTTTCATCACTGGAACCTAAATCCAGCGCGTCTACCAGTTCCGCCACGCCCGCAAATAGGGCTCCCTCTCGCAAAACTTGCATTCTGCGAAACGAGTGGCGCCATATAGCATGTCATGAAATTGATGCAGCAAAAAAATGCCATCCCCTGCATGATATTTGGAGTGGGGGATTCGCATGCGCTTGCATTGCCCGGCCGCAAGGGCTGCTCCCAGCCCCTCGAGCAACCTCCCGGCCCCGGCAGGCGGGAATAGCCTGCACCCAGCCCGGAAGGAGCGAGCGATGACCGCCAGCCTCGATCGGCGTCAGCTTCTGGCCGGGCTCGGCATCACCCTGGCCAACCTGGCCCTCCCCAATCCTGCGCTGGCGACTACGGGTCAGATCCTGACGGCTGCCGCCGGCGAACTCGCATTGCCAGGCAGCCCCACGCCCACCCGGACGCAGTGCTTCGACGCCTCGACCCCGGGGCCCCTCTTGCGTGCGAAGCGCAACCAGCCCGTGAAGCTGCGCTTCGCCAACCGGCTCGAAACCCCTTCGGCGATCCATTGGCACGGCCTGCGCCTCGCCAACGCCATGGACGGCGTTCCTGCCCTGACCCAGCAAGCGGTGAAGCGGGGCGAGAGCTTCGACTATGTCTTCACGCCGCCGGACGCGGGCACCTTCTGGTATCACCCGCCGGCTTTCGGCCCCTTTCTGTCCCAGTGCGAGGCCGGCCTCTATGGCGTCCTCGTCGTCGACGAAGACGAACCACCACAGGTCGACCAAGACCTGATTCTCGTCATCGACGACTGGAATATCGGCCCTGACGGGCAGATTCTGTCCGCCGCCTCCACCACCGGGAGCAAGCCGACCGTTACGGTGAATTCGAAAGCGGCCGAAACGATCCGCCTCGCTCCCAACGAGCGTGTACGCCTGCGTCTCGTCAACGCCGCGGCGACGCGCATCGCCAGACTGGCCCTGGCCGGCTTCGAGGCCACCATCATCGCAATCGACGGTCACCCCGTCGACACGCCCTTCGTCCCCAATCACGGCCGAATCGACTTGCCGCCCGGCGGCCGCGCCGACATTGCGGTCGACGGCACGCTTGCGACGGGGAGCGAGGCCGGTATCGCGTTGGACCTCGATGGCGAAGTCGTCATTCTCGCCCATCTTGTGGCGGGCACTGCAGTTCCGCTTCGTTCGGCTCCCCTGCCGCCCTTGGTGCTGCCACGCCCCAGTCTGCCTGCCGCGCTGGCTCTGCAAAAGGCCAAGCGTGTTGCGGTAACCCTGCCTGGCCACGCCACTGGTGGCGGGGTGCTGCCAGACAAGCCCTTGTTCTCCATCAAACGCGGCAGCCTGGTCGATCTCGGTCTCGCCAACAAAACACGTATCGATCATGCCGTGCATGTGCATGGCCACGCCATGCGTATCCTCCATCCCTTCGACGACGAATGGCAGCCCTATTGGGTCGACACTGTCGCAATCGGTCCGGGCGAGACCGTGCATACGGTTTTCCTGGCGGATAATCCGGGCAAATGGCTACTGCATGGCCGCGCTTGCGGCCCCTCCCGGAAGGACGATCTCCTGGCCTGGTTCGAGGTGACCTAGAGCAAAGCGCGTTTAGACGGAAACGCTTGTTTGCTCTAACTCTTTGGTTCGACACGTCTTTGCGATTCTTGGCGATTCCGCCAAATCGCAAAACGCTTCAGGTCAGGTCACCACCGGTTGTCATCGTGCTGGCATCTTCGAGACTGCGGTCCGTTTCCGGCGGTTCAATCGCGATTCATGTCGGCCAGCGCATCCCGCATGGAGATGCTGGAGATGCCGAAGAAACCGCCATAGGGAATCTTCAGGTCGGTGATCACGAACATGACGCTCGATATGCATACGACGCCGATAGCAAGCACGATCTTGCTCAACAGCCGATGCGAGATCTGAAGGCCGAAGCTGAGAAAGACGAGGGCCAGCCAGAAGCTGATGATCAGGGTGAAGGACACGCCAGAGGGAGCGTGGGTATCCTCGATCACGGCCCAGCGCCCCGTCAATGCCGCCCTGTAGTCCAGTTGGCAGCGGGCGGCGATGTTCTTGCTGATGCCATCGGTGGCCTCGAATGAATCGATCGCCAGACCGATCCGGTTCATCATGCCGGCAAGCACCGTGTCCTCGCCCATGAGCGGCATGTCCTTGGTGTCGAGCAGGGTCTTGACCTGCGGTGCCGGTTCGTCGGGCCAGGTGCTGACGATCACCGCGGCGGTGTAGCGGCGCAGCAGCTGTCGCGTCGGCTCCATTCGCTTAGAGAGATCGCGCAGGCATTGATCGAGGCTCGCCAGATGCGCCGCATAGGTCGAGCGATCCTTGCTGGCCGCATCGAATTCGGCCCTGGAGGTGGAAAGTTGCAGGCTGAGGATCAGGGCCGCGAAAGACACCAGCAGGCCGGTCACCAGCCGCACCGCCTCCATATTCTCCTTCGAGAGGTGTTCCTCATGCAGATGTCTGCGCAGGATCACCCCGCCGATGGCGCTCAGACTGAAAAGCACCAGGAAACTCAGGCCGTAGATTTCTTCCATGACCGGGGACCGCCATATTTTTCTTGTGTCGGCAGTATCGCTCAGCGGGCGTGACTTGAAAGTCACACCAGAATCCGGCCTCGCGCACAAGACCGTCACGCTCTCTCGCCCGCAAATGTTGCGGCGCCCCTTGAGCACAGCGGCGGAATGATCGCCACCTCGATTGTACGCCCTGTCGACGCTTGTCCGATCAGGCGATCGCCCCTATACGCCATACCCAGGAGTTCGCCATGTAACGCGCATCTTGGCCCTGTCGGTTCAGGCAGGGCATCCGTCCCACAGCCCGCATTTTCCTACGCCGTCTGTTGCTGGGCGAATGCGAAATCGTGTGTACAAGGTGCGACCATGTCCTTCTTCAAATATCCGCGCACGCCGCATCTCGTCGGCTCGCGGCTGCAGCCGGGCGACGACAGTGCCGGTCAGATTCAACTCGACCAACTTGCCGGCGGCCATCTCGTCTTCGAGGAGAAGCTCGACGGAGCCAATGCCGCCATAAGCTTCGACCGAAACGGCAGCCTCACATTGCAATCACGGCGCCATGTCCTCGCCGGCGGGGCGCGGGAAGCCCAGTTCAACCTGTTCAAGGCGTGGGCCCAGACCCATGAACGCATCTTCAAGACGCGGCTCGGCCGGCGTTTCATGATGTTCGGCGAATGGTGCTTTGCCAAGCATACGGTCTTCTATGACCGCCTGCCGCACTATTTTATTGAGTTCGATATCTATGATCGCGAACGCGCGGCCTTTCTCCCGACGCCGCGCCGACATGCCTTGCTGGCAGGGTTGCCTGTGGTTTCGGTGCCGGTCGTTCACCGTGGCAACCTGCCCAAGAAAGTAGAACTATCGGCACTGGTTGGGCCGTCACTCTATAAATCGCGGGATTGGCGGCAAGCCCTGCGGCTCGCCGCAGCCGGGGCCGGCCTCGACATCCCAACCGTCCTCGGTCAGACCGAGGACAGCGATCTCGCCGAAGGTCTCTACCTCAAGCAGGAGGACGAGGAGCAAGTCATCGGCCGTTATAAATTCGTGCGTGCCGATTTTCACCAGACTATCCAGGATTCGGGCTCCCACTGGCAGGAACGTCCGATTCTGCCCAACCGCCTGGCCAATGGCATCGACCTCTTCGCAGGAAGCCTGGAATGAACCGATGCGGTACGGATCACGACAAGGCAGCAAGGGCCTTGGGCAGCATCGCCGGCAGGTCATCGGCGGTGAGGCCCGGCCCGAACAGATGTGCCGCCTCGCCATGCAGCCAGACGGCGGCGCTCGCGGCCTCGAAGGCCGGCATCGATTGAGCGAGAAGCCCGCCGATCAGGCCGGAGAGCACGTCGCCGGAGCCGGCCGTCGCCAGGGTCGGCGGCGCATTGGCGTTGATGCCGGCCCGCCCGTCCGGTGCTGCGACCACGGTATCGGCTCCCTTCAGCACGATCACCGCGCCGGTTGCCTCGGCGGCTGCACGGGCCCGCTGGAGCTTGTCGGCATGCTTTCCGGCAATGTCGTCGAAGACGCGTGCGAATTCGCCCTCATGGGGCGTGAGAACGACGGGCCCGAGCGCAGCCCGCAGCGTGGCGATGAAGTGAATGCGCTCGGCTGCAAAGGCGGAGAGCGCGCCGGCATCGATCAGCACGGCTCGGGCGGAAGAAAGAACCAGGTCGACCTTGGCGCGGGTCTCCTCGTCCGGCGGCAAAGCGGGGCCCACGACGAATGCGTTGCGCCGGGCATCCTCCAGCATGACGGCGAGGCCCTCCGGGCCGTCGCAACGCCGCACCATGATCGCATCGAGCGAGGCAGCATGGATGCCAAGAGCGTCGGAAGGACTGGCAACCGTCACGAGCCCCGCGCCCACCCGCAATCCGGCCTTCGCCGCTAGCCGTGCCGCACCCGTCCCTTCAATGCCGGCGGACAGCACCACCAGATGCCCGCGCGCATATTTATGTCCCGCCGGTTCGGGATGCGGAAAACAAGGCCGCCACAGGTCCGGTTGGTTGACGAAGGTCCGCGGCCGGATGGTTGCCAGCACATTGTCCGCAATGCCGATATCCGCAACCCGGACCGCGCCGCAATTGAGCTTGCCCGGCAGCAGCAGATGTCCCGGCTTGCGCCGGAAGAAGGTCACCGTCTCGCGCGCCTTGACGGCCACGCCGCGGATCTGGCCGGTCGCCCCATCGATGCCGGACGGCAGATCGACCGCGATGACCTGCAGGCCGGAAGCATTGATCCGTTCGACCAGCACGGCGAGCGGGCCGCCAATGTCGCGGGAAAGCCCGGCGCCGAGCAGCGCATCGATGATGATTCCCTCCCTGGGGAGCGACAGGGTCAGGGCATCCTCCACCGGCTGCCCCCATTTCTCGGCGGCATAGGCGACCTCTCCCCCCAGCGCCGAAACCGGGCCCAGCAGGCCGAGCCGGACCCGATAGCCCCTTTCTCGCAGGATACGGGCGGCAACGAAGCCGTCCCCTCCATTCAGCCCTGTGCCGCACAGCACCAGGATCGGCGTATTGAAGGGATGTCGCGCCGCGACATCGGCCACCGCCCGCCCCGCTCTCTCGAGCAATTGGTCGGCCGTCATAGCCTCGGCGATGGCGAGACGATCCGCATCGGCCATTTCGGACGGGGTCAGCAACTCGATCAAAACGTCCTCCAAACCTTCACTGACATGCGCCACCTCGTCGCATTCGGTGGAAAAAATGCGTTCCTTCGCGTCAGGCGCCGAAAATTACCCTCTTGGGGCGCATATTTTATTGGCAGGTCGCCGAAAAATTGTGCAGTCTTCCGACATCGCTTGCCCATTTTTCAGCACCTGACGTCTCAACATCTTGAAGATAAAAGAAAATTTTCCTGTTGGCGGTTTGGCATGCGACCTGCTACCAGCAAGGAGGTTTCTGCGCACTATGTGCTGAAATCGAGGAGACCCCATGAAGAAAATTGAAGCCATCATCAAGCCCTTCAAGTTGGACGAGGTGAAGGAAGCGCTGCAGGAGGTCGGCCTGCAGGGCATTACGGTGACGGAAGCGAAGGGCTTCGGGCGGCAGAAAGGCCACACGGAACTGTATCGCGGTGCCGAATATGTCGTCGATTTTCTTCCCAAGGTGAAGATCGAGGTCGTGGTGCCGGACGAGCGCGTCGAGCGCGCCATCGACGCCATCCGCAAGGCCGCCCAGACGGGCCGGATCGGCGATGGCAAGATCTTCGTCCTCAACATCGAGGAAGCCATCCGCATCCGCACCGGCGAGAGCGGCCTCGACGCCATCTAGAGCAAAGCGCGTTCCTGACCGAACGCTTATTTGCCCTAGCCTTCTGTTTAGACGCGTCTTTGTGATTCCAGGTGATCCCGTCCAATCGCAAAACGCTCTGGCAATCGGCGGGCTTTAGCCCGCACCGTAAAAAGATCGTGCCGAAACGAACGAAAGGTTTACACAAGATGAAGACCGCCAAGGATGTCCTGAAGGCGATCAAGGACAACGACGTCAAATATGTCGATTTCCGCTTCACCGATCCGCGTGGCAAGTGGCAGCACGTGACCTTCGACGTCTCCCTGGTGGACGAGGAGATCTTCACCGAGGGCACGATGTTCGACGGTTCCTCGATCGCCGGCTGGAAGGCGATCAACGAATCCGACATGTGCCTGATGCCCGACCCCACCACCGCCACCATGGACCCCTTCTTCTCGGCGGCCACGATGTCGATCACCTGCGACGTGGTCGAGCCGTCCACGGGCGAAGGCTACAGCCGCGACCCGCGCGGCATCGCCAAGCGCGCCGAGGCCTATCTGAAGTCGACCGGCATCGGTGACGTCGCCTATTTCGGCCCGGAAGCCGAGTTCTTCGTGTTCGATGACGTTCGCTTCAAGGCCGACCCCTACAACACCGGCTTCAAGCTCGATTCGACCGAGCTGCCCACCAATTTCGACACCGAATATGAGGGCGGCAATCTCGGCCACCGCATCAACACCAAGGGTGGCTACTTCCCGGTTCCCCCGCTGGATTCGGCGCAGGACATGCGGTCGGAAATGCTCGCTGCCATGCAGCAGATGGGCGTCGTGGTCGAGAAGCATCACCACGAAGTCGCTTCCGCCCAGCATGAGCTCGGCATGAAGTTCGGCACGCTGGTGACGATGGCCGACCACCTGCAGATCTACAAATACGCCATCCACAACGTCGCCCACACCTACGGCAAGACGGCGACCTTCATGCCCAAGCCCGTCTTCGGCGACAACGGCTCGGGCATGCATGTGCACCAGTCGATCTGGAAGGACGGCAAGCCGGTGTTCGCCGGCAACAAATATGCCGACCTCTCGGAGACCTGCCTTCACTACATCGGCGGCATCATCAAGCATGCCAAGTCGCTGAACGCCTTCACCAACCCGGCGACCAATTCCTATAAGCGCCTGGTCCCTGGCTACGAGGCCCCGGTGCTGCTGGCCTATTCGGCCCGCAACCGCTCGGCCTCCTGCCGTATTCCCTATACCACCAGCCCGAAGGCCAAGCGCGTCGAGGTTCGCTTCCCCGATCCGGCGGCGAACCCCTATCTCGCTTTTGCCGCCCTGTTCATGGCCGGTATGGACGGCATCCTCAACAAGATCGATCCCGGCCCGGCGATGGACAAGGATCTCTACGACCTGCCGCCCAAGGAACTCAAGAAGATCCCGACCGTCTGCGGCTCGCTGCGCGAGGCCCTCGCGGCCCTCGACAAGGACCGCGAATATCTCAAGAAGGGCGGCGTGTTTACCGATGACTTCATCAACAGCTTCATCGAGTTGAAGATGCAGGAAGTGATGCGCTTCGAAATGACGCCGCATCCGGTCGAATTCGAGATGTACTACTCGGTCTAAGAACTCAAAAACCATCCAGAGAGAGCCGAGCGGGGGCCGGTGCAGCAATGCACCGGCCTTTCCTTTACTCTTTGGTATTGCCTACAGGGGGCTCAAGAACGCTCGCTCCTCGCCAATATAAGGGAATTGTATCTGCCCGGGACCTTCTGCGGGCGGCCTGCGTTAGAGAGCTGGATCGAGGCCCGGATCACTGCCCGACACCGATCGGAGGACAGCATGGAGCATCCCTACACCTTCGGTATCGAGGAGGAGTATTTCGTGTTCCAGCGCCGGACCGGCGCCGTGCAGGAAACCATGTCGGCCCAGTTCTTCGACGAGGCCCGGCAGATGCTGGGCAAGCACGTCACACGCGAATTGCTGCAATCGCAGATCGAGATCGCGACGACGCCCTGCCGCAACATGAAGGATGCGAGGCTGCAACTGGTGGGCTGCCGCCAGGCCTTGCAGGACCTGGCCTTCAAGCACGATCTCGGCATCCTGGCCGCGGGAACCCATCCTTCCGCCGAATGGTCCGAGCAGCATCCCACCCAAGCCTCGCGCTATGGCAAGGTCACGCGTGACCTGCAGATGCTCGCCCGCCGCAAGATGATCTGCGGCATGCACGTCCATGTCGAGATTCCCCAGGAACACTCGCGGGTGGACTTGATGACCCGCATGCTACCTTATCTGCCGCTGCTGCTGGCGCTTTCCACGTCCTCGCCCTTCTGGCAGGCACGCCCGACCGGCCTGATGGGTTACCGCCAGAACATCTATGCCGAATTGCCCCGCTCGGGCCTGCCCGACCTCTTCCGGAGCGAGGAGGACTATCGGACCTATGTCGACACGCTGGTGAGCAACCGCATCATCGACGACGCCAGCTTCCTGTGGTGGGCGATAAGACCCTCCAGCCATCTGCCCACACTGGAGCTGCGGATCACCGATGTCTGCACGAATGTGGAGGACGCCCTTGCCATTGCTGCACTTTATCGCAGCCTCGTGCGGTATCTCTCCCGCAAGCCGGATCTCAACCGTGGCCTGACGTCGCCGGGGCGTGCGATCGTCGAGGAAAACAAATGGCGGGCGCAGCGCTACGGCATCCACGGCTCGCTCATCGACCTTCATAGCGGGCAGGCGCGAAGCGCCGCCAATATGCTGACCGAACTGCTCGATCTCGTTTGGGAAGACGCCGAACTGCTCGGCTGCAGCGAGGAATTGGCGACGGCACAGATGATCCTGCGCACCGGCACCAGCGCCGATGGACAATTGGCAGTCTATGAGGAGCGCATTGCCGCCGGCGCCACCGCCGAAGAGGCTATCCGCGCGGTGGTCTCCTGGCTTGCCGACAGGACGGCAGCGCCACTTGCCGCAGGCCTTGCAGCGAGCGGCTGATGGCCGGTTGCGTTTCGATCCGCTTCTGCTAGAGCAAAGCGCGTTTTGACGGAAACGCTTGTTTGCTCTCACTCTTTGGTTCGACGCGTCTTTGCGATTCTTGGCGTAACCTCCAAATCGCAAAACGCTTAGGTCAAGGATATCGAGCGTGACGCGGGAGGGGCCATGACTGTCACCATAGACGGGCGACGTATGACCGGTGCCAAGGTCGTCCGCGTCGCGCGCTCTGAGAAGGCAGGCCGGTTCGAGAAGGCAGGCATCGAGGCCAAGGCCCGCGCCGCAGTGGCGACCGCACGCGACTACATCGATGCCAACTGGCTGAACGATCAGGCTCCGCTGATGTACGCCTTCAACACCGGCGTCGGCCTGTTCAAGGAAGTACGCATCCCCATCGCGAATATGGCGCATTACCAGGACCAGACCATTCGCGCCCATGCCACCGGCATCGGAGAACCCTTCGCGCGCGAGATCGTGCGCGCGACCATGCTGCTGCGCGCCAATGCCTTTGCCTCCGCTTATTCGGGCGCGACACTGCCGCTGATGGACCGTCTCGTCGGCTTCCTCAATGCCGGCCTGCACCCCGTGATTCCTTCCAAGGGCTCGGTCGGCGCTTCCGGCGACCTCGCTCCCCTCGCCTATCTCGCCGGCGCCATCCGAGGGTTCGAGGACGTCCAGGTCGAGTATAAGGGCAAGGTCTATCCGGCGCCCGAAGCCGCGCGCCGGGCCGGCTTCGAGCCCGAATACAAGATGGGGGCCAAGGAAGCCTCGGCCATCGTCAACGGTTCCACCGTATCGCTGGCCATCGCAGCCCTTGCCCAGGAGGATGCCAGACGCATCCTCAAACATGCCGACATCGCGCTGGCCTTGACGCTGGAAGCGCTGCGCGGCGAGCTGGCCGCCTTCGACCCGCGCGTACACGCGGCACGCCCGCATCGCGGCCAGGCACGCACCGCCCGCAACCTCCTGCGCATTGCCGGCGATTCCAAGCGCTGCTCGGAAGGCGCACGCGCCATCCTCTATCCCGACGAGGCGCGCGATCCCTCCAAGCCCGTGCCGCCGCGCGTGCAGGACGTCTACTCGCTGCGCTGTGCGCCTCAGGTCCATGGCCCGGTCTTCGAGGCCCTCGCCTATACCGACGGCATACTCGGGGTGGAGATGAATTCCGCCACCGACAATCCGCTGATGTTCGCCAATGACGACGCCAGCTACGTCTCGATCTCGGGTGGCCATTTCCACGGCGCCTATGTCGCCCAGGCCATGGACCTTCTCGCCATCGCCATGACCGATCTCGGTGCCATTTCCGAACGGCGCCTTGCCCGCCTGATCGACCCTGTGATGAGCTATGGGCTGCCGCGAAACCTGCTCGCCGGCGAGCGTGGCCTCAACACCGGCTTTGCCACGGTGCAATGCTCGATGTCGGCCCTGGTCATGGAAAACCGCGGCCTTGCCACGCCCGGTTCGGTCGACTCGATCCCCGGCAAGAGCAATGCGGAGGATCATGTCTCCAACTCCACCTGGTGTGCGCGCAAGGCCCGCACCGTGGTCGAGAATGTCGAGCAGATCGTTGCCGTCGAGATGCTGATGGCGGCCCAGGCGCTTTCTCTGGTTGCCGACCGCAGCAAGGACTACCCGATCGGCAAGGGCTCACAGGCGGCGCTCGATGCCATCCGCGCTGAAATCGCACCGGCCCTTGACGGAGACCGCTGGTACCACCACGAAATGCAATCCATACTCGAACTTGCCCGTAGCGGCCGCATCCTGGCGGCCGTGGAAACGGCAGTCGGCGGCCTGGAGTGAGGAGACCCCATGATTCTTGTGTGCGGCGAAGCCCTGATCGACTTTCTGCCGGTCAAAAGCGCCGATGGCCGGAACGCCTATCGGCCAGCTGTCGGCGGCAGCCCGTTCAACACGGCCGTCGGCATCGGCCGGCTCGAGGGTGATGTCGGGTTCTGCGCCGCGCTGTCCACCGACTTCTTCGGCGAGGACCTTGCCGCTGCCCTGACCCGATCGAAGGTCAAGCAGCACTATGTCGCCCGCTCGAAGCACTCCTCGATGCTCGCCTTCGTTTCCGTCGGCGAAGGCGAACCCGAATATGCCTTCATCGACGAAGCCTCCTCCAATCGCCTGTTTTCGCCCGAACGCGACGTTCCACCGGTCGGGCCGGAAGTCTCGATGATCTGGACGGGCTCGGTCGCCCTCATCAACGACCCGATCGCCTCGGCCTATGAGACGCTCTATTTCGCCAACAAGGGTAAGCGCGTGCTCGGCATGGATCCGAATGTGCGGCCGACCGTGGTGGGCGATGCCGTCGAATATCGCGCCCGCATGAAGCGCATGACGGAAGCCGCCGAGATCATCAAGATCTCCAAGGCCGACCTCAACTGGCTCTATCCCGGCATCGATCCCGCGGCCTGGGCGCAGGATCTGGTGGCCAAGGGCGCTCATTTCGTGGTGCTGACGGATGGCGGCAATGGCGCGGAAGGCTATGGCAAGGGCTTCGCCGTCAAGAGCCCCGTGGTCAAGGTCGAGAAGGTCGCCGATACGGTCGGCGCCGGCGACAGCTATTCCTCGGGCCTGCTCACCATCCTGCAGCGGCGCAACGTGGTTTCCATCGATACCGTGAAGAATCTCGATGAGGCCATTGCCCAAGAGGCCATGGACTATGCCGCACGGACGGCGGCAATCACGGTCTCGCGCGAGGGCGCCGATCCGCCCTGGGATCACGAAATGGCCTGATCGCCATCCCGTCCGGTATCTCATCCCTGAAGAGCGGCATTGTCACCGATGCCGCTACTTCTCCAGTTCAGCCAACTTCCTGTCGAAACGCCCACTCTGCAGGCTGATCAAAGCAAGCAGCGGCAGCGCGAACAGCGCCAGATGCACATAGCCGCCGCGAACCAGCAGAAATTGCGCAATCAGCGTGCCCGCATCGATCAAGAGCAAAAGCACGGCCGCCGCCAGGCTTGCCACGGGCACGAGCACCAGCAGTGCCGCGAGTACCTGCGTCGACGACAAGGCGATGCGCATCCAGGGCGCAAAGCCGAGCGCGTCGAACTGGCGAACCATGATCCGATGCCCCCACAGGGTGAGCAATGCGGGCGCGAGGAAAATCAATGCCACAAGAATACGCAAACCCCAGGTAACCAGAAGCTTGGTACGGGACTGGGGAGAAGACTCGGACTCCATTCATGTACTCGCCAACAACGCCTTTGACGCGGCTCACGCACGATGAAAGTGCTTGCAGACGTCCACGAGGCCAACATTGAATAATCCGCCTGCTTCACCGTATTGGCAACTGTTAAAATTGCACGAGAGCGCGATCTGTAACCTGCGAAACGCCTCGCCCCTCTTGCCGCCTGCGGTGGGCTCCACTTGCCGCAATGGTGGAACACTTTCCGCAGCGCGCCGGAAGGACAGTTTCATTCTGGCAACGGCGCCGTCGCAGGTGCGTTACTACCATCACGGCGCACCGCATGCCCCCGGCGGATCTCACCATGCTGGATGCTTGGCGCCGGCAGGACAGACAGCGGGCGGAAACGCGACGTTGGATGGCAGTGAGGGCGCAACATGGCTTTCCCAGCGCGCCTCCAGTCATATCCTTTCCGGAGATTGACCGGCTCAACAATACGTTCGCCGAGCTAACGGCCCGACCGGCTGGAAGACGATACTACCGGCCCTTGCGGGCGGTGTCTCTCGATCACACGTCATGTCGGAAGCTCATCTCTGTGCCCGGGTCCCGGTTGCCCGTCAGAGATTGATTCTTTCAACGAGCGCCTTGCCAATCACCGATTCCGAATGGCGACACTGCGCCGTCTTTGGGAACAGAAAGACCAATGGCCAGCCGACCCGGCTCCGTATCTTCGGCGATTTCCTGGAGAAAGTGGCTCGGGGACCTGGATTCGAACCAAGATTAACGGAGTCAGAGTCCGCTGTTCTACCGTTGAACTATCCCCGAACAAAGGGCCTTTCGATCAAACACTTAGCGGCAATGTTTTGCAATTCCGCCGAGTGTTTTGCGGTGGGTGGCCCCGTTCCGTCCGGGCTTCATATTGAAGTCGCTGCCGCATTGCAAGAGGGCTTGTCGTTTTTCTGTGGCCGGAGCTTCTGTTTGCAACATCCAGGGGCAACGGCACCGGAGATCCGGGGGCTGGTTCGGAAAAAGGGGCGTCAAAGGGCGCCCGTGCCAATTGGAAAATGGCTTAATAGCCGTCGTCGTAATAGCGACGGTGATGGTAGCTGCGATAGCCAAAACCGAACCCGAAGCTGGGTCGCTCTTCGTAATAGTAGTTGTTCGGGTTCTGGCCGGGATGGCGACGCAGATAATGGCTGAGCTTACAGCCACCATGGCTGGTCACCTTGTAGCCGGGCGGACATCCACCGTGATACCGGACCTGGATGACGCTGAAACCATCGTTGGCCGGAGGCGGTATGAGCGGAAGCGCCACCGACGTGCCCGTAATGCTCGCCGCCGCCACAAGACCCATCAGTATCGAGCGGGTCATCGAGCCCTCCTTTCTGAATCGATCTCGAATAGGCTCGATGGTCCGAACTTATTTTTAGCGCAAACGTTCCCTTCTTCTGGCTTTTGACCAAGCAAGATTCTTGGCGATCATCCCGAAAATCTGAGTGAACTACTGCCTGACGCGATCGAAAAAGCGCAATCCAAACTGCTCGTCACGACGCTGACCGAGCCAAGACCAGGCAGAATGCCAGCCCCTTCTCCCGGATCGGTTGTTGTCCCGCATATCTCCACAAGGCACGCCCGGCGCTTCGGGGACCAAAGCGCGGCTCGGGCGTTAAAGCTCTGCCACGCAGGCCCTTCCTCTTGCCGCCTACACGCGTCATAACAGAGTGATCGGCGTGGCCAGTCTCGATCGAGGTGCCCATGAGCAGACCTGCCTCCTCACGACCGCCCCTGCGCCTGTTCCTTCTTCTTGCGAATGCAGCGACAGGTTTGTGGCGGGGCCTCCTCCCGATCGTCCTGCTCAACAGCCTGCCGAGCCTGCCGACTCTGCTCGCCTTGCTGGTGAACGGCGAGGTCTCCCAAACGCCGACGCTCGCCGACCTGGTAGCCTTGCCTATTGCCGTGATTCTCCTGGTCTTCGCCCAGGGCGCCACCATCGCAGGCACGCATCGCCTGCTGCAGGGCTCCGATTTCGGCCTGCTTCTGTCGATGCGGCAAACCTGGCAGAGGCTTCCCACCCTGCTGGGCACGGCCTTTCTCAGCGGCATTCTCGTCCTGCTCGGCCTCGCCGCGCTGGTGGTGCCCGGCTTGATGGCAATCGCGCTGCTCTATCTCGCTCTGCCGGCCTGCATGATCGAGCGCACGGACATGGTCGAGAGCCTGGAGCGCAGCGGACAGCTCACCCAGGGTTATCGCTGGTCCATTCTCGGTCTCTTCCTGCTGGCGCTGCTGCCGACAGTCGGGTTCGGGGCTGTCACCGGCGATTTCGCCTATGCGCCCGTAACCGTGATGCAGGTGCTTGGCCAGGAAGCAGGTATGATGCTTTTCAGCATGTTCTCGGCCGTGATGGCGACGGCCGCCTTCGAACGGTTGCGCGAGATTCGCGGCATGCCGGCAGCCCCGCAGCCCTTGCCGGAATGGGCCAGCGGCAAGACCTGAAGGCTGCCCGTTGCCGTCTTTCAGGAGGGCTCTTCCCAGAGGAACGGATGATCTGGTGGCAGCTTGGCGTTGCTGATCCTGTCCCACCAGTTCGTGGGCTTGCGGCCATTGCACCAATAGGAATCGTAGATGGTGTCCACCTGCCAGCCCCACAGATGGGTCAGTCCCTTGAAGTCCAGAGGATACATGATGTTCTTGGCCGTCGCCGAACCGGCATCCGATTGCTGATGGTTGAGGCGGCAGGCGTGTCCCATTTCATGGATCAGCAAGGTCTTGGGATTGTCCTGCATCAGTTTGGGATCGGCGATGACCCAGGGCAGCCACTCCTGGCGCAGGACCGTGTAGCCGTTCGGCCCGCCATCGATGTGGGCGAACACCACGACCAGCCGCGTTTCATCCGGAATCGTGCCGAGGCTTTTCCTGAGGGCAGTGAGGCCGTCGATGGGAGCCTCGCCCTCCATGGGCACATGGACCGAGCCGCTGAAACCCAGGAGGCCGCGTGCCGCGGGGCCCTGCTCCTCGATCGCCTTGGCGGCAGCCTCGGTCTGCTTCTTGGCGACCTCTCCCTTGGCTTTCTTTTGCCGTGCGACCTGCTTGCCTACGGACCTGTCGAATTTGCGGGAGGCCTTGTCCTTGGCTGGAGCCAGTGCTGCCGGTTCGGTTTGCAGCGGCAGCATGTCGAGCGCCAGCGTATATTTGCGAAGAATCTCGTCGGCTCCCTTGAGCAATGCCCAGCTGTTGTTCCACAGCGATACGTCCCGCCAGATATCGGCAGCCCAATAGACCTGCACCCGCACGCCCTTGCTGCCAAAATTATGATATTGCTGGGGTTTATTGTCGATGTCGTTGGCGGGATCTTTGTTGAAGTCGAGAAAACTCGTCATTTGAAGGACTCTCGCGCCATCGTCGCCTTGGGCTGAAGAAGGCGGCATTGACCGGATGTACGGCGTCGATCGGAGCGCCCGCTCTGGCGCTCCACCGCCTTGATTGGAGCACGAAAAAGACGGGGCCGCCTCCTCCGAACTCGGGATGACCGGACCGCTCTGCCTGCCCATACTATCCCACCAGGCTGGCATCGCAGGCTGGTTGCGGGCAGCTCGCCACGAGCCGCGATCATTCCGCCTCGCAGGCATGCTGCCGTTACGGGAGACAGTCATGGCTACACCGCTTGAAACAAAGCCCACCAAGCTGGCCGCCATTCCCCGCGGCCGTCCCTACCGGGTGAAGGATGGCGACGACTGGCTTTCCGTCGCCAGGGCGCACGGCATCAACGTGCAATATCTGATCAGCTACAATTTCGACACACTCAACACACGCGAGGTGAACTGGTATCTGCGCCATCGTGTCGGCTGCGTCGTGCCAAGTCCGAAGGGCTGGAACTGGCGGTTCAGCAGCGGCGCCAATCCCGGCATCATCATGATTCCCCCCGATGACGGCCAACTCGTTCTCAAGATAAACAGCTTCACTTATTCGATTGCCACCATGAGCTGGATCGACCCACGCTCCGGCCTGCCGGAACACGATGCCGGCAGCCCTGGGGAGCTCGTCGATCGCAAGCTCATTCTCGGCAGCAGCGGCTATCGTTTCGCCAATTTTCTCGAAGCCACCATCGAGAGCACCGATACCTCCTCCAAGGCGATCAGGCTGCTCCATCGCGTCGCCTACGAGAAGGATACCGGCCTCTATCGCTCGCCATCCTTTCTCGGCTTTCCCTCCTATCCCTATCCGATCAAGCTCGCGGAACCGCAATATATCGACGAGGGCGTGGTGTTCCGCCAGACCGTCGGCGCCCGCACCCAGAGCGCCGAACTCGCCGCGGGCGTGGCGCCTGCGCCCATCGGCTTCGTCGCCGGCAAGATCCTGCAAAAGGCCATGAACTTCCCGCCGATCTGGACGGAACTGAAGCTGACGATTCGCTATGACGGGACTTATGAGGGCGAACTGGTCGCCCACAGCCTCTATCCGAGCTGCTCCTATTATGAACGCTCGCCCCTCATGTGCCTCAATCTGGGCCCCAAGCCTGAAGCCTGCGAGGCCTATGAGCGCAAATACGAATATGACGGCCTGCCGAATTTCACCCGCTGGTTCGAACAGGACAAGGGCTGGGGTGCCAAGAGCGGCTATATGCCGGCCGACGGCAACCCCTGGGGGGTCACGGAACCCGATCCGGACGTGCTCTTCGGACAGCAGCCACCGGACCCGAACGAGGAGGCGCGGCGCCCGCGCCAATACCCGCCAGAGACCTGGCGCCCTTCCAGCCGCTGAGGCCGCCCTCCTTCGAATGTTCCTCAGCTTCAGCGGCGCGCCCTGCGGCGTTGTCCGGACCTCGCGCTCTTTCCCTGCGCATGACGGACATCATCCCCACGCCTCTTTCGCAAGAACAGAAGCAACAATTGCACTCCCAGTTCGCGTGGCTTAGGTTTCCGTACGCTTTCCTGAATGAGCTTTCTTGTCGTGTACTTGGCGGTTCGCAAAGGAAATCGTCGTCGATGGGTACTTCCATAAATATCGAACGCTACTGCCCCGGCCCAGCCGGGGGAACACCCTTGGTTAACAGGACGCGCTCTCATGACCAACTACAGTCAAGTCACTGGTTCCGGTGATTTCAACATCGGCGCCTTGATCAGCGAAAGCTTTGCCGTTCTCCACCGCGCCCTGCCGCGATTTCTGGCGCTAGGCCTGATCCCGATCATCCCTTTGATCTTCTCGACCCTGGTGGTCGGTGCCTCGGCTCCTGGAGAGTTGCCCTCGAATTTCGGCGCGGGGGTTTTCCTCGTCCTGCTCTATATCATCCTGCTTTTCGCCATCCAGGGCGGCATGATCTATGGTGCTTTCAGCGAGTTGCGTGGGCAGAGTTTCGCAGTCGGCGATGCCCTGTCCAAAGGCTTTGCTCGCTTCCTGCCCCTTCTCGGCGTGTCAATCCTGACCGGGCTTCTCGTCTTGATCGGCTCGGCTCTGTTCCTGGCGCCGGGCCTGTGGCTCCTTTGCATTCTCTACTCGGCGGTTGCAGTTTGCGTCGTCGAGCAGCGGGGCGTGTTCGACAGCATGTCACGCAGCGGCGAACTCACTTCGGGCTATCGCTGGCGGATTCTGGGACTCGTCCTGATCGTCTTCATCGCCAGCATCGTCACGTCGTCGATCATCGAATATGTTGTTGGCAGTGTGGGTGGGCCCCTGTTCGGCTCGCTGCTGGCCAATCTGTTCCAGGTGTATCTGACGGCGCTGAGTTGCGTGCTCTCCGCCCTGGTCTATTACCGCCTGCGCTCGATCAAGGAAGGCATCGACATCGACAGGCTCGCCGACGTCTTCGATTGAGCCCTTCGCTCGCAAGGCGAGCCGGCCCTCACCTGGCCGGCTCGCCGGCCTTGCGGGTGCCCGAGTTCTTGTCGTCGCGATAGCGGCCGAAAAGCTGGCCGCGCTCGAGTTCCGCCCTCTCCGCCGCGTAGAAGGCCTGCAGGAAGTCCGTCGCCGCATTGGGCTCGAAAGTGCCCTGCCAGCCAATGCGCCGAATGATCTTCTCGGCGATCTCGCGATGGATGCGCCAGGTCTCGGTTCCGCCGGGCCGGCGCAGAATCTCCTCCAGCACCTGCAACTCATAGGCGCCATAAGCCTGCAGCTGCGCCGAGGTGAAGCTGTAGCGGGCCGCAACCTTGGCCGCTCCCTGCGTGAGGTCGAGGGCAAGGGCGCGCTTCGGCAAGGCGATCACCAGCGTGCCGCCGATCAGGTCGCCCGCCCGCAGATGATCCCGGTTGAAGAAGGGCAAGGCGGCGAGCAGCACCACCCACGCCAGCATCGAGAGCGCCTGCCAGGATTCTCCGCTGTTGGAGGCGCCGATCCACATGAAGAAGAGCTGCAGCGGCAGGAAGAACTCGACTTCTCGGGTCAGGTTGCGGGCAACGACGGCCGTCGGGGTCAGGACGCCCCCCCGGCGATCGATCACCTTCAGTCCCGTGGCGCGCTTGCCCGGCGTCGAGCCCTGCCAGGCCAACTCGAAATGGATGAAATAGAGGTTGCGCAGCAGGAAGGAGAGGAAGGAGATCACCGTCACCGCGACATCGCTGCCGCCGCGCAGGAAGGTCGTCGCCAGGGCGATCCAGATCAGGATGGTGGCGCCGAACCAGATGACCAGGTCGATCAGGAAGGCGCCCAGCCTTTCGCCACGGTCGGCGACCTCGACATGGATGGCGACGCCTTCCGGCGTGACGATCTCGCGGGTGCGGCGCTGCCGCCCCTCCAGCAGTTGGGAAACACGGTCACGCGGCGAGGCCATGCTGTGCCCCCTTGAAGCAAAACGCGTTCATGGCTGAACGCCTCCTTGCTCGAACGGTTTTTGTCGACGCGCCTTTGCGATTCTTGGTGAGCCCGTCAAATCGAAAGACGCTTTGCCGCAATAGAGGAAATAGACGCCCCACAGCACCGCGGTGACCGCGGCGAAGGCAAAACGCCAGGAGGTGACGTTGATGAGCTGGCGCAGGCCTCCCTCGATGAAGCCCGCGATGAACAGCATTGCAACCGCACCACAGGCGAGGATGGCGGCCTGCTTGCCATGAATGGAAAGCGCTTCGAGGCGCGAATAGCGGCCAGGGAAAATGATCTTCTCGGCCACGACGAGGCCTGCGGCACCGCACAGGATGAAGGCACCGAGTTCCGTCACGCCGTGAATGGAGAGCCAGCCGATGCAATCGATCAGAAGGCCGCGCTGATAGTGGATGGCCAGGAAGGCGCCGACGATCAGCCCGTTATAGACCAGCAGCAGCAGTGTCGGCACGCCCGCCATGAAACCGACCCCGAAGGAGAGGATGGCGACCATGCTGTTGTTCTGAAACAGGTAATTGGCGAAGACGATGAAGCCTTCCTTGAAGCCGTCCCAGGGCGCGAACAGGACGCTGCGCAGATATTCGGCGCTGGCGCTCGGCCCCCGCCCTCCCGCCAGGCCGTCTGGAACGATGGCATTGAACCATTCGGCCTCGCTGTTCACCAGCACGAACCCGGCGGCGATGCCGAGCGCCATCGCCGCGAAAGCGATCAATATATGCCAGCCTGCCCTGCGCACGGCGTCGGGGAAGCCGTAGCGGAAGAAATGGCCCAGCCCCGCCAGCAGGCTGGTGCGCGGCCCGTAGACGACCAGATAGGCCCGCAGCGTCAGGGCTTCGAGATAGCGCAGCAGATTACGGTCGAGCGCGATGCTGCGGGCGACCGACAGCGAAGACAGCGCCGAGCGATAGAGAAGCGGCATCTTCTGCAGTTCGTCAGCGGAGACTCCGTTGATGCCGCGCTTTTCGACGCGCGTGACCAGGTCTTCGAGTTCCCGCCAGCTTTCCTCGCGCCCCCGCCGAAACTCGGCCGAGCGCAGCACGACGTGAGCCCGAGGCTCGCTGGGCACGCCGATGATCGTCGGCGCTGGTCCGGCAGGACCGGCCACAGGCACGCCCATATCCACGGTCGTCATAGCAGGCCCTCCTGCTTGATTTGGAGATAGCGGTTGAGCAGGGCGACACTGAGCCCGCCGACCGGAACGTCGACGCAATGCACGCCGAGGCGGGCGATGCGCTCCATCACGATCGCCCGTTCGCGTGCGAAATCATGGGCCACCACGGCCTCGGCCACGATGGTGAAATCCTGCGGCTCGGCATTGACCAGCCGCGTGGTCAGCGGATCCTGCAACGTGACGAAGATGACGGCATGGCGGTTGGCCATGCGCTTCAGGCTCTCGATCAACAGTTCCGCCATCACGCTATCGACGAACTCGGTGAACAGCACCACCAGCGCGCGGCGCTTGAGCCGCGCATTCAGTTCGGCCAGGCCGAGGGTGA
The DNA here is from genome assembly GCF_057073705.1 of Labrys sp. E2SS-1L. Lineage (NCBI taxonomy): Bacteria > Pseudomonadati > Pseudomonadota > Alphaproteobacteria > Hyphomicrobiales > Xanthobacteraceae > Labrys > Labrys sp. E2SS-1L. The sequence goes on from NZ_CP172712.1 coordinate 4,050,213, forward strand.
AGTTAGTCTCCTCGGTGTGATAGGCAAGCTGGGCGGCGGAACGCTGCAGCCGGGCATAATAGGTGCTGCCCCGGCCCGGTTCGAGATAATGGCGGATGGTGGCGTCGAAGCCGAAACTGCCGACGAGGTCGCCGGCCCTCAATCCGGTCCAGCCCAGCATCAGCCCCGCCTCGATGGCGTGGTCGAGCCGCGCCAGGCCGTCGATCGGCTCGAGCATGAGATGACCGGTGTCGTAGGCCAGCACGATCTGGTGGTTGCGCTCGATGCGGAACTCCTTCGACAGGAGCTTGCGATGGCGGGCCGACTGCTTCCAGTCGATCATGCGGGAATCGAGGCCGGGCACATGTTCGCGCAGCGTGTCGAATTCGGTGCCCTCCCCCTTCTGGTTCTGGGTCTTGGTGCCGTAGATGGCGCTCTTGCTCAGCGCCTGGATGGCCGGACCGAAGGACATGCGGGCGGCAGGCAGGATCTCGATCCTGCGATCCAGCCCCTCCCTGAGGCGCCATTCCACCAGCCCCAGCGGCCCTCGCCAGCGCAGCCACAGGGCCTCGAGCGTCACCACCCCGCGCCGCAAGGCGGTGAACGGAATGCCGAGTCTCTCCGGCGCACCGCCGAAATGGCCTACGACCATCGGCGGCGTCTCCAGCGGGCCGTCGAGATCGACCACCGCCTCGATCCTCACCGGGCGTGCCGACCTGGTGCTGCTCAGGGTCACCTCGATCGTCCCCTCATTGCCGACCGGCAGCCGCTTCGGGGCTGTGAGGTCGACCACCAGGCTATGGCGCGGCGGGATCAGCAGCGCGTCGACGGCGATCACCACCAGGGCCAGCAGGCTGAGGTCGAAGGAAAACGGCCACAGGGCCGGGTTCCACACCACCATCAACAAGGCGACGGGAATGCCGAGGCTGAACAGCAGGACGGCACGCGGGGTCGGCCGGATCATCGGGGTGCAGCCGTCTGGTCCAGGATTTCGTTGACGATACGGTCGGGGGTGAGGCCATCGATCTCGGCATTGGGCGCGAGCACGATGCGGTGGCGCAGGATCGGCCGCGCCAGCCGCTTCACATCGTCCGGAATGACGAAATCGCGCCCGTTCAGCGCGGCCAGGGCCCGCACGGAGGCCGCGAGCGCATTGGCGGCGCGGGTCGATCCGCCCGTCTCGATCGCCGGATGCTGGCGGGTGGCGCGCACGACGTCGACGACATAGTCGATGATCTGCGGCGTCAGCACGATCTGTTCGCTGGTGGCTCTGAGATCGGCGAGGACAGCCGGATCGGCCTGGGTCTGGATGCCGAAATCGGAGAGCTTGGGCATGGCCGAGCGGTGCCCGTGCTGGGTGACGATGGCCCTCTCCTCGTCACGGCTGGGATAGGTGACATCGATCTTGAAGAGGAAACGGTCGAGCTGGGCCTCGGGCAAGGGATAGGTCCCCTGCTGCTCGATCGGGTTCTGGGTCGCCACCACCATGAAATCGGCACCGAGGGCATAAGTCTTGCCGTCGATGGTGACCGCCCTTTCGTTCATCGCCTGCAGCAAGGCCGCCTGCGTCTTGGGCGGGGTGCGGTTGATTTCGTCCGCCAGCAGGAGGTCGGTGAAGATCGGCCCCTCGGTCAGAACGAAGGCGTTGGTCTGGAAATTGAAGAGGTTGGTGCCGATCACGTCACCCGGCATCATGTCAGGGGTGAACTGCACGCGGCCGAATTTGAGCGAAAGGGTCGAGGCGAAGGCCTGGGCCAGCAGAGTCTTGCCGGTGCCGGGCACGCCTTCGAGCAGGATATGTCCGCCGCAAAGCAGGCCGGTGAGCATCAGCTCGATGACCTCGTCCTGGCCGACGATGGCCTTGCCGACTTCCTTGCGGATGCCGTCAGCGATATGGGCGACGCGCTGCAGTTCCATCGGAGATCTCTTCCTTCCAATCATGAATATCGCGCGTGGCCTGGAACAGGCCGGTCAGGGACGTGCCCTGCCCCTCCTCCGCGCGGGCGAGAACGACGGAAGCTCTGGTCTCAAGCCCCCGCGACTCGCCGATTTTGTCGAGCCACTCCGCCAGTTTCTCGTCATCGAGCTGGCGGGGTGCGTGAAAAAGCCGGCCGACGTCGCGCAAGGTCGCGCGCACATAGCGGCGCATGACGAAGGCCTGGTGACCAGCCCGATCGAGCAAGGTGGCCGTGTTGGTGATCAGGCGCTCCTTGCCGAGATCGAAGGCTGGCGGCGCCAGGCGCGGCTTGCCGAAACGGCTCGTGGTGGCCCAGGCCAGCAGTGCCGTCGCGGCGAGCACGAGCAGGAGCACGATGACATAGGGGAACTGGAACAGCTTCTTGAAGGGGCTGTCGACATTGTTGACCATGCCGTGGATGGTTTCGTCGAACACCACCTTGCCGTCCCCGAGTTCGGCATCCCGCATGGCGTTCAGAAGCGCAAGGGCGAACTCGGCGTTCCTGCCCTTGATCAGGCCGTGGTTCTCGACGAGATCGGGATCGGCGAGCACCCAGACGCGGCGCTCGCCGTCGAGTTTCTCGCCGATGAGCATGCCTTGGCGGTTGCCGATGATCGGGGTCAGTTCCTCGCTCTTGATGAGCTGGGCACCGTCGTCGAACGATGGGTTCACATTGAGATCGTTGCGGTCCCAGCTCTTGGGCGGATCTCCCCTGGTGACCTCGAGCTTGGGCTCGACCAGCCGCGCAATGCTCGTGACCCAGGGAATGTCCATCGGGGTGGCGGACCGGATCCAGGCGGGTTTGCTCCGGTCGGCCAGCGCCCAGCGCTTGGGCAGCACAAGCAGGACATTGCTTTCGCGTCCCAGGCGAATGATGTCGTCCTTCGACAGGCTCGACGTCGGCTCGGCCATCACCAGCAAGCCGCCTTCGCCGGGAGCGACGGTACCGTTGATGCGGCTGCGCGCGACCGGGATCTCGAAGCGTTGCGCCAGTTCGTAGAACCCGGCATGTCCGATCGCCGAGACCGACCTGGTGGTGGTGCTGAAACCCTGTTCCTCGGATGGACCGTTCAGCATCAACAACATGGACAGGGCGAAGACGGCCGTGGCCCCCGCGATCAGCACGGCAAGGACGGGGCCGGAGAAGGTGGCTTTTTCGCTCATGCCGCCCTCGCCTGCATCGCTTCGGTCAGGACCTCGTAGCTCTGCCGGCAAGCGGTGTAGTCCCGCTCCTCGGCGGGGGTTTCGCCGAAATAAACGGGCTCGACCCGACCGATGATGTCGGCCAGCGCCTGCTTGCCACGATCGGGCAGCGACAAGGCTCGCAGAATTTCGCGGCTGGTCAGCGAATCCGCGAAGCTGACATTGAGCCTTTTTCGTACCTCGATCAGGCTGCGCAGCAGCAAGGCATGCATCGCCTCGGCAAGGCGGCCCTGGCGCGCCAGGTCGTCGGCCTCGATCTGGGCCACCACCATACGTTCGACCGAGGCGGCTTGGGCGGAGACCTCGGTCTCGTCCCTGGCAACCAGCTTGCGCCGCCCGAGCACCGGCAAGCGATCCCGCATCGTCCAGATCGCGAAAATGACACCAGCGGCGATGGCGGCATAGAGCAGGATGCTCAGCAAGGTTCCCAATGAAGGATTCCAGACACGCGGCGCCCGCTCGTCCTGCTTTGGCTCGGTCTTGGGTGTCACCACCTCGCCCTTGTTGCCGGGCAGGTCGGGTTGGAGGCCAAGATCGCGCGCGATGTCCTGGGCCACCGCCTGGGGATCGGAAGCAGCGAATACCGGCATTGCCGGTGCCAATGCGAGGAGAACCGTCAGGCCGGCAACAGCCGGCATGGCCCTTCCCGTCGGATTTTTTCGACCCCGTTCCCGCACCAAACCGCCAATCAGCCCTGCTTCATATCCGCGAACATGGCGTGACGGCCGATCCGGAGCAAGCGCCCAGGGAACACATTCACGTCGCCCCCGTCGAATTCATCCACCAACGGGAGCGCGGCGGTAGGCCGTTGCCGGTGAACGGATCATTCGCGAATCCGTTCCATTTTTGTTCATATGTGCCTTCTACCCTTTTACAAAGCGCATCCGCCGAATCGGTAGGCGGATTCGTTTCTCACCACGCGAGAGCAAGGCATGAATGCGCAGGCAGCCCTTCTTGTCCCCGAGGAGTCAGCTCAATCGCCCGCCGATCTTCTGGCCGGGCTGAACGAGAACCAGCGCCGCGCGGTCGTTCATGGTTCGGGCCAGCCGGCCGGCCCCCTGCTGATCATTGCCGGCGCCGGATCGGGCAAGACCAACACGCTGGCCCACCGGGTCGCCCATCTCATCGCCGAAGGAGCCGATCCCAGGCGCATTCTTCTCCTGACCTTCTCACGTCGGGCGGCTTCCGAGATGATCAGGCGGGTCGAACGGATCACCGCCAAGGTCATGGGGGCAAAGGGGGCGACTCTGAGCGAAGGGCTGGCCTGGGCCGGCACCTTCCACGCGATCGGCGCCCGCCTCCTGCGCGAATACGCCTACCAGATCGGCCTCGACCCCTCCTTCACCATTCACGACCGGGAGGATTCGGCCGACCTGATCAATCTGGTGCGCCACGAACTCGGCTTCTCCAAGACGGAGAACCGCTTCCCGAACAAGGGCACGTGCCTGGCCATCTATTCCCGGGTGGTCAACGCGCAGGACGAACTCGAAAACGTGCTGAAGGAGGCCTTTCCCTGGTGCCTGGCCTGGGCAGCGGAACTCCGCAACCTCTTCGCCGCCTATGTCGAGGCCAAGCTCGCCAACAATGTTCTCGACTATGACGACCTGCTGCTGTGGTGGTCGCATATGGTGGCAGAGCCGATGATCGCCGCCGACATTTCGGCCCGTTTCGACCATGTCCTGGTCGACGAGTACCAGGACACCAACCGCCTGCAATCCTCGATCCTCACGGCGCTCAAGCCGGGCGGCCAGGGCGTAACGGTGGTCGGCGACGACGCCCAGTCGATCTATTCCTTCCGCGCCGCCACCGTGCGCAACATCCTCGACTTTCCGGCCCAGTTCTCGCCGGCGGCGGAGATCATCACGCTCGATCGCAACTACCGTTCGACCCAGCCCATCCTAGCGGCGGCCAATGCCGTGATCGCCCTTGCCAGCGAGCGCTTCACCAAGAATTTATGGACGGAGCGGCAATCGAGCGAACGCCCCCAGCTCGTCACCGTGAGGGACGAGGCCGGACAGGCCGATTTCGTTGCCGGCCAGATCCTGGAGAACCGCGAAAGCGGCATGACGCTCAAGCAGCAGGCCGTGCTGTTTCGCGCCTCCCACCACTCCGGCCCGCTCGAGGTCGAACTGACCCGCCGCAACATTCCCTTCGTGAAGTTCGGCGGGCTGAAATTCCTCGATGCCTCCCACGTCAAGGACATGCTGGCCCTGCTGCGCTGGGCGCAGAACCCGCGCGATCGCGTTGCCGGTTTCCGTGTTCTGCAACTGCTGCCGGGCGTCGGCCCCACCTCCGCCGCCAATGTCCTCGATGCCGTCGGCGTCGATGATATTGCCACCCTGCCGGCACCGCCTCGCGCCGGTGCAGACTGGCCGGATTTCGTCGACCTCGCCGCCAGCCTGCACAAGGGACCTGGTGACTGGCCCGGGGAGATCGAACGCGTTCGCCGCTGGTACGAGCCCCATCTCGAGCGCATGCATGAGGATGCGGTGACGCGCCGCGCCGATCTGCTTCAACTCGAGCAGATTGCGGCGGGCTACGAATCCCGCGAGCGTTTCCTCACCGAGCTGACGCTCGACCCGCCGAACGCCACCAGCGACGAAGCCGGCGCGCCCCTGCGGGATGAAGACTACCTCATCCTCTCGACCATCCATTCCGCCAAGGGACAGGAATGGAAGGCCGTCTTCGTGCTCAATACGGTCGACGGTTGCCTGCCGGCGGATCTTGCCGCCGGCACCAAGAACGATCTGGAGGAAGAGCGCCGACTGCTCTATGTCGCGATGACACGGGCACGCGACAGCCTGCATCTCGTGATGCCGCAGCGATTCTTCACCCATGGCCAGCATTCCCAGGGCGACCGGCACGTCTATGCCAACCGCACCCGCTTCATCCCATCCTCGATCCTCGATCGTTTCCAGCAGGTGATGTGGCCGAGGGTGGCAGCCTCCGGCGCCCGGCACCAGAGCAGCATCCACAGCTCGATCGACCTGCGTGATCGCATGCGTGGCATGTGGCGTTGAGACCGGAGCATGAGCGTGCCATGGTCCGCTCATGTGTGGACGGATCATGCAGCGCAGCCCGGACCTGCCGGGCCTTCAGACGGAACCAGGGGCTACGCCGGAAGAGGTCGCTCGTGCCTGGGAATCCCATTTCAATGGCGCACCAGCGCAATATTTCTGGGTGATCCGGCGCAAGCCCCGGTCTGCCGCCTATGTCCACGATCTCCTGCAATGGGGCCTCATACCCAACTGGGTAAAGGATCCCAGCGACTGGCCGAAGCCGATCAATGCCCGTTGCGAGGGCATCCAGACCAAGCCTTCCTTCCGCGATTCCTATAGAGCACGGCGCTGTCTCGTCCCGATCGACCTCTTCTTCGAATGGATGAAGATCCTCGAGCCGGATGGCAAGCCTGTAAAAGGAGCCAAGCAGCCTTACGCCATCGCCATGAAGGATCGCCGTCCCTTCGCCGTCGCCGGCATCTGGGAAAGCTGGATCGACAAGGCATCTGGCGAGATCACGCGCAGCTTCGCCGTCGTCACCTGCCAGGCCAATGCGCTGATGGCAACGATCCATGACCGCATGCCGGTGATCCTGGCCCCGCAGAACCATCGGCGCTGGCTCGACAATATCGAGCCCGATCCCTTCGACCTGATGGTGCCCTTTCCGCCGGAGCTGATGGAGATCTGGCCGATTTCCTCGCGCGTGAACAGCCCGGCGAACAATACGGAAGATGTTGCGGCGGCGGTGTGAGGAGGCTGGGAGCGCGGACTTCCAGTCCGCTCTTTGAAATATCACGCTGACAGAAAGAGAAGAGCGGACTGGAAGTCCGCGCTCCAAAGCCCCCTTGACCTTCCAATGACTGGAAGGTTTACCTATCTAGGCAATGACCTGGAAAGGGATTGCCCCATGTCTCCAACTTTGAGTTCTCCAACTTTGAGCCCCGCAACTATCGACATCGCCATCGAGGGCATGACCTGCGCGTCCTGCGTTCGCCGCGTGGAGAAGGCCATCGCCGCGACGCCCGGCGTCGTGCAGGCCGCCGTCAATCTCGCCACCGAGCGGGCCCAGGTCGCCTTCGAAGGGCCGGTCAATTTGCCGCCCGTGCTGGCCGCCATCGCCAAGGCGGGTTATGGCGCCCATGTCATCGAGGAAGACCATGCGGAAGATCCCGAGCGCACGGCCCGCAAGGCCGAGATCGCCACGCTCCGCCGGGATCTCGCGCTTGCCGCCCTGCTGACCATACCGGTCTTTCTGGTCGAGATGGGCGGACATTTGATACCCGCTCTCCACCATGCCGTTCAGATGAATCTGGGCCGCTGGAACTGGTATGCCCAATTCGTGCTGATCAGCCTCGTCCTGTTCGGCCCGGGACTGCGCTTCTTCGTCAAGGGCATTCCCGCCCTGCTGCGCGGGGCTCCGGACATGAACGCGCTGGTCTCCCTCGGCGCCGGCGCCGCCTGGCTGTTCTCGGTGGTTGCGACCTTCCTGCCCGCGGCCCTGCCGGCGGGAACGGCCTATGTCTATTTTGAGGCCGCCGGCGTGATCGTCACGCTGATCCTGCTCGGCCGCTATCTCGAGGCACGCGCCAAGGGAGAGACCAGCGAGGCGATCCGCAAACTGGCTGGCCTGCAGGCCAAGACGGCCCTGCGGCTGCGCGATGGCTCGGAGACCGAAGTACCGATCGCCGAGCTCCGGCCGGGGGACATCATCCGGGTTCGCCCCGGCGAAAAGATCGCCGTCGACGGTGAGATCGTCGAAGGCTCCTCCTTCGTGGACGAGTCGATGATCTCCGGCGAGGCGATACCGGTTACCAAGGGTGTCGGTGCCGAGGTCATCGGCGGGACCATCAACAAAACAGGCAGCTTCTCTTTTCGGGCGACCAAGGTGGGCTCGCAGACCCTCCTCGCCCAGATCATCCGCATGGTCGAGGCAGCCCAAGGCGCCAAGCTGCCGATTCAGGCGCTGGTCGACAAGGTCACGGCCTGGTTCGTGCCCGCCGTCATCGCCATCGCGACGTTGACCTTCATCGCCTGGCTGCTGTTCGGCCCGAGCCCCGCCCTTACCTTCGCTCTCGTCAATGCGGTTGCCGTGCTGATCATCGCCTGCCCCTGTGCCATGGGCCTGGCTACCCCCACCTCGATCATGGTGGCGACGGGCCGCGCGGCCGAACTCGGCGTGCTGTTCCGGCGTGGCGATGCCCTGCAGAGCCTGCGCGACGTCGAGATCGTCGCCTTCGACAAGACAGGCACCCTCACCCAGGGTGAGCCAGCGGTCACCGACATCGAGACCGCCCCCGGCTTTTCGGAAAATGAGGTTCTCGCTTTGCTGGCCTCGGTGGAGGCGCGTTCGGAGCATCCGCTGGCTACCGCCATCGTCAAGGCCGCCCGCGAGCGCAGCCTCGACATCCCCCCGGCCGCCGCTTTCGAGGCGATCCCGGGGCGCGGCGCTTCTGCCGTCGTCGATGGCCGGAAGGTCGCGATCGGCTCGACCCGCTGGATGGTGGAGCAGGGCATCGATGCCGGAACGCTCACCGCCCGCGCGGAGGTCCTCGGCGAACAGGCCAAGACCCCGCTTTTCGCTGCCGTCGACGGCAGGATCGCCGCCGTCATCGCCGTCGCCGATCCAATCAAGCCCACCGCCAAGGCCGCCGTCGCAGCCCTCAAGGCGCTCGGCCTCGAGGTCGCCATGGTGACGGGTGATACCCGCCGGACGGCGCAAGCGATTGCGGCAAGGCTCGGGATCGAGACCGTCGAGGCCGAAATCCTGCCCGACGGCAAGGCCCAGATCGTGCAGCGGCTTGCGGCAAGAGTTGGCAAGATCGCCTTTGTCGGCGACGGCATCAACGATGCGCCCGCCCTCGCCACTGCCGATGTCGGTATCGCCATCGGCACGGGTACGGACGTCGCCATAGAGAGCGCGGCCGTGGTGCTGATGGCGGGCGATCCCAACGGCGTCGTCCGGGCCATCGGCCTGTCGCGGGCGACCATGCGCAATATCGGCCAGAACCTGTTCTGGGCCTTCGCCTACAACATTGCGCTGATCCCCATTGCCGCCGGCGCCCTCTATGCCGTCAACGGCACCTTGCTCTCGCCGATGCTGGCCGCCGGCGCCATGGCGCTCTCCAGTGTCTTCGTGGTGACCAACGCCCTCAGGCTCAAGGGCTACCAGCCCACAGCTTCAACCATGTCGACGATGGGCGCGCAGGTCTTGAATTCGTCTAATTGATTCAAGGTAATATCGAAGAAAGCTCATCACGATTCGAGAATCGTGATGAGCTCTTCGCAGTGAGGACGAACAGGAAGAACCGTCATGAATATCGGTGAAGCATCCGCCGCCTCCGGCGTTTCGGCCAAGATGATCCGCTACTACGAATCCATCGGACTGATGCCGAGCGCGGCCCGCACCGAAGCGGGGTATCGCGTCTATGCCGACAGCGACATCCACACGCTACGCTTCATCCGGCGCAGTCGCGATCTCGGCTTTTCCGTCGAGCAGATGGAAACCCTGCTCGCCTTGTGGAGCGATCGCAGCCGGGCGAGTGCCGACGTCAAGAGCATCGCTGCGGCCCATATCACCGAACTCGAACGCAAGGCGCGCGAGATCGAGGGGATGGCCAAGACCTTGCGTCACCTCGTCAACAATTGCCACGGCGACAACAGGCCCAATTGCCCGATCCTGGAGGATCTCTCCCATGGCGAGGAGGCCGCGCCCCCCAAGCCCAAGCCGAAACGTCGCCAAGCGTGATGATGCCGACGAGATGAGCTAGCCTCCCACGATGCCTGCCCAACCGATTCTACGCTTTCCCGATCCGCGCTTGCGCCTTCCCGCAGCCCCGGTCACCGCTTTCGACGCCGATCTGGCAGTTCTTGCCCAGGATCTGCTCGACACCATGCGAGCCGCGCCTGGCATCGGCATCACCGCCCCGCATCTGGGCATCGCCAAGCGCCTTGTGGTGCTCGAATTGCCCAGCGAGAACAGGGTACGGGTCTATGTCAATCCGCGCCTCGTTTGGTCATCGCAGGACGAGCGGGAGCATGTCGAAGGCAGCGTCTCCATGCCTGGTGTGACCGAAACGGTCGAACGCCCCGCCCGGGTACGCGTCGTCTTCCAGACCCTCGAAGGGGTGGAGGAAACGGAAGAAGCCGATGGCCTGCTCGCCGTCTGCCTGCAACACGAAATCGACCAACTCGACGGCATCTTCTGGATCCAGCGTCTGTCGCGCCTGAAACGCGAGCGGGTCATCAAGCGTTTTCAAAAGCGATCCTGACGCCGGCCCTCCCTGCCGACAACAAAATCTCGCCAGGGCTGTCGGCTCGGCAGGATGTCGAACGTCCTTGGGAGATCGAAGCAGGAGGAAGCTGAAATGACCTATGTCGACGGTTTCGTTGTCGCCGTGCCCAAGCAAAACCTCGAGGCCTATGAGGAAATGGCCCGTCTCGGCGGCCAGGTCTGGATGGAACATGGCGCACTCAGCTATGTCGAATGCGTCGCCGACGATGTGCCTTATGGCGAGGTGACGTCCTTTCCGCGCGCTGTCCAGGCAAAGGAGGACGAGATCGTCATCTTCTCCTGGGTGACCTATCGCTCGCGCGAGGACCGTGACGCCGTCATGGCCAAGGTGATGGCCGATCCCCGGCTGGAGGGCAGCATGGCGAACGCGCCCTTCGACGGCAAACGCATGATCTTTGGCGGTTTCACCAGCCTGATCGAGATGTAGGGCGCCGAAATCGCGCTGATGACCCGACTATCCGGGTGCCGGCCAAAGGGACTGGATTGCCGGGTCAAGCCCGGCAACGACAAAGCTCGTGCAAATTCGAAAGCGCCTTCAGCATCGTTTTTGCCGAAAACCGGCGTCCACTTTTCGGCGCGATGCTCTAGGCCAACTGCATTGGCACTCAGGCCAGGGCTGCGGCGTAGTTGTCGGGCTTGAAGCCGACGAGCAGCTTGCCGTTGCCGAGATCGAGGACGGGCCGCTTGATCATGGTCGGCTCGGCCAGCATGAGGTCGATCGCCTTGGCCCGGTCGATGCCCTGCTTGTCGCCCTCGGGCAAGGCACGGAAGGTCGTGCTGGTCTTGTTCAGCAGGACTTCCCAGCCGACCTTGTCCGCCCAGGCATCGAGATGCGCGCGATCGATGCCCTCGGCCCGATAATCGTGGAAGGCATAGGCCTTGCCATGGGTCTCGAGCCAGGTACGCGCCTTCTTCATGGTATCGCAGGTCTTGATGCCGTAGATCGTCACACTCATGTCAGGTCCTGATTCCCGGGCTAACTGAAGCCCTCTTTTCCGTCGAGAAATAGAGCAGGGCAAGCACCGGCAGGGCAAAACCGAGCCAGGACGTCGCCGTCCAGCCGCCATGGGCATAGACCCAGCCGCCCAGGGCCGAGCCGAGGGCGCCGCCTGCGAAGAAGGTCGCCATATAGACACCATTGAGGCGACTGCGATATTCCGCCCCGAGATTGTAGAGCAGACGCTGGCCGAGCACGACATTGGCCGAGACGCCGAAATCGAGCGCAATCGCGGCGAACACCAAAAGGCCGAGCGACAGGCCGGATCCCGGCTCGGCGAGATGGGTGAGCAGGAAGCTGACGGCGCCGAGCGTCATGGCGAAGGCCGAGGCCGGACGGACCCAGCCGCGGTCGGCGACACGTCCGGCGATCGGGGCCGCCACCGCGCCTGCCGCCCCGGCAAGTGCAAACAGCGCAATGCCCGATTGCGTCATGCCGAAGGCTGGGCTTGCCAGCAGCAACGGGGTACAGGTCCAGAACACGCTGAAGGCACCGAACATGCAGGCCTGATAGAGGGCCCGCCGGCGCAGGATCGGCATGGTGCGCATCATGGTCGCCATCGAGAGCAGCAGCCGGCCATAGGTCGGGCCCGGCGGCGGCTGGCGCTTGGGCAGGGCGCGGGCCAGCACCACGCCCAACACCAGCATGGCAAGGATGGAGACGAGGAACACCATGTGCCAGGAGCTGAAATAGGTGATCAGGCTCGATACCGGGCGGGCCAGCATGATGCCGACCATCAGCCCGCTCATCACATTGCCGACCACCCTGCCCCGCCGCGCTTCCGGTGCCAGATGCGCGGCAAAGGGCACGAGAATCTGCACGGCCACGGAACCGAGCCCGATCAGCAAGGCCGAGACCAGGAACTGCAGGCTGCTGCGGGCCAGCATGGCCCCCGCCAGAGCGATGACGGCCAGTCCCATCACCCAGAGGATGAGCTTGCGATTTTCGATGAGATCGCCGAGCGGCACCAGGAACAGCAGGCCGGCGCCGTAGCCGATCTGGGTCATCGTCACGATCAGCCCGGCCGCGCCGGGCGTCATGCCGAGTTCAGCGCTGATCAGGCCGACCAGCGGCTGAGCATAATAGATATTCGCGGCGATGAGACCACAGGCCGCTGCGATCAGCAGGGTAATCCAGCCGGAGGCCACGGGCTCATGCGTGGCCTCGCCCGTCGTTGCAATGCGGGACATCCAATCTCACAAAAGAAAGGGCATGCAGCTACCCCGGCGGGGGGAAGGCGTCATGCGGAGCTGAAAGGAATTCAGCTCCTCTTTTGTCATGGGTGATGCCGCCTTGGCCAGCCCTTGTCCGACGAAACCCCCGTGCATCAGGCCAATCTGATGCGCTCCCCGCTTGCCGGATCGAACAGGCGCAGATTGCCGGGAGCGATCGCCAGCTTCACGACCTCGCCTGCCTTCAAGGCAGGACGCTCGGTGGTGAACAGCTTCAGCCCCTGTCCGCCGATTTCCAGATGGGCCACGGTGCCCAACCCCGTCGGCTCGACCAGATCGACGCGGGCCGGCACATTGCCTTCCGAGGAGAGTGTCGCGCGCTCCGGACGAATGCCGACCACGACCTTCTCGGGCAGGCGCTGGCCCGCCAGGACGGCAAGCACGGTATCGCCGACTCGCAGTGTCGTACCGCCCTCGCCCGGCTGTGCCTGAGCATCGAGAAAGTTCATTGCGGGCGAGCCGATGAAGCCGGCCACGAACATATTGGCAGGATCGTCATAGAGTTCGAGCGGCGCGCCGACCTGCTGGATCACGCCCCCGTTCATGGCGACGATGCGATCGGCCATGGTCATCGCCTCGATCTGATCGTGGGTGACATAGACCGAGGTCGCCCCGAGATCCCGGTGCAGCTTGCGGATCTCGAACCGCATCTGCTCGCGCAGGCGGGCATCGAGATTGGACAGGGGCTCGTCGAACAGGAAGGCCTTGGGATTGCGCACGATGGCGCGGCCCATGGCGACGCGCTGGCGTTGCCCGCCCGACAATTGCCGTGGCTTGCGGTCCTGCAGGGCCTCCAGGCCGAGCTTGGCACCGGCCTTGGTCACCGCGCTCGAGATGAAATCGGCGGCTTTCTTCCGAAGCTTGAGCGCATAGCTCATATTGTCCCGCACGCTCATATGCGGATAGAGCGCGTAGGACTGGAACACCATGGCGATGTCGCGATCCCTAGGCGGCAGGTCGTTCACCGTGGCGCCGTCGATCAGGATCTGCCCCTGGCTGGTGTCCTCCAGCCCGGCTATGAGGCGCAGCAAAGTCGACTTGCCGCAGCCGGAGGGGCCGACCAGCACCACGAACTCGCCCGACGCGATGGAGAGGTCGATACCCTTGAGGATGGGCAGCGCGCCGTAATTTTTGCGGACGGCTTTCACTTCGATATTGGCCATCGGAATAATCCTTTCAGCCCTTCACGGCGCCGGCCGTGAGGCCCTGGACCAGGTAACGCTGGATCAGGAAGAAGAAGATGCAGACGGGGATGAGCGCGAGCACGCCGGCCGCCATCATCTGCCCGAAATCCACCGCGAACTTCGAAACGAAGTTGAGCAGCCCCACCGGAAAGGTGATGACGCTGTCCTTGGTGTTGAGCATCAGCGCGAAGAGCAGCTCGCTCCAGGCTGCGGTGAAGACGAAACCGAGGGTGGCGGCGATGCCCGGCATGGTCAGCGGCAGGATGATCTGGCGCAGCGCCCCGAAGCGTGTGGCGCCGTCGATCATCGCCGCCTCCTCCAGGTCCTTCGGAATGCCGTCGAAGAAGGACTGCATCAGGAAGGCGGCGAACGGCACGTTATAGGCGGTATAGATGATGATCAGGCCGGTCAGGCTGTTGTTGAGCCCGAGCGGCTGGAACAGCTTGAAGATCGGCGCGATGATCATCACCAGCGGGAACATCTGGGTGATCAGCATCAACCCGACCAGCCAGAATTTGCCGCGATAGACGAAGCGCGAGAAGCTGTAGCCGGCGCCGGCCGCCAGCAGCGTGGTGAACAGCGCGGTAAAACCCGAGATGATCACGCTGTTGCGGAAGAACAGCGGGAAATCGGTATGGCTGATCACCGAGACATAGTGATCGAAGCCGAAGCGCGACGGCCACAACTTCACGCCTTCGCTATAGAGCAGATCATTGGGCGTGACCGAGACCTTGAACACCCAGTAGAGCGGGAACAGGGCAAAGGCCAGGAACAGGGCGATCAGGGCGTAGTGCATGACCCAATAGGCCGAACGACGGGTGGAACGGCGCATGGTCAGGCCCTCCGGATCAGCATCTGCCGCAACGCGATCAGCGTGGCGGCATAGGCCAGCAGCAGCACCAGCAGCACCATCGAGATCGCCGAGGCATAGCCGAAATCGAGGCGCATATAGGCCTGCGTATAGATGTAGCTGGCGATGATCTGGGTCGAGTCAGCCGGGCCTCCGCGAGTCATCACCACGATGAGGTCGGCGGAATTGGCGATCCAGACCGCGCGCAGCAGCACGGTGATGGCGATCGTCGGCGCCAGGAACGGCACCGTGATCGAGGTAAAGCGCTTGAGCGCCCCGGCACCGTCGATCTCGGCCGCCTCATAGATGTCCTGCGGGATCGATTGCAGGGCAGCGAGCAGCGTGATGGCGAAGAACGGAAAGCCCCACCAGACATTGGCGACGATCGGCCCCCAGATGGCATGGGTCGGGCTGGAGAGAATGTTGTCGGGCGCCGCCATCAGGCCGAGGCCGTAGAGCCAGTGCGGCACCGGACCGACGATGGGATTGAACATCCAGGCCCAGTTGAGGCCGGAGAGAAAGCTCGGTACGGCCCAGGGCAGGAACACCAGCGCCTGCACCACGCCGCGTCCCGGGAAGGGCCGGTTGAGCAGGAGGGCCAGGATCAGGCCGAGAATGAACTGCAGGGCGACCGAGACCACCGTCCACAGCACGGTATTGGAAAGTGCATTCCAGAAATTGGCATCGCCCCACATGGTGCTGAAATGCTCGAGCCCGACATAGCCGCCGCCGAAGGGCTTCAGGAGCTGGATATCGCGAAAGGCGTAGGACATGCCGATGGCCAGGGGTACCAGCATGATCGCCACGATCAGGATGACCGAAGGCGCGGCATAGAGCCAGGGTTCGAACGCCAGCCAGGCGCTTCGGCCGCGCCGCCTGGTCGGGATGGAAAGTTCTGCCAAAGCCATTCGTTATCCGATCGAGAACAGGCTGGGGACGGAGAGGTAGCCGGGCGTGCCGGATCATCTCTTCTCCCTTTTCGGGAGAAGGTGCCGGCAGGCGGATGAGGGGTGGCGGCGCCCCTGAAGAGGTCGCGTGTCTCCCCTCATCCGGCATTTCGTGCCGCCTTCTCCCGAAAGGGTGGGAAGGCGGACGCGCGCGGAGCCTGGGGAACGGTTACTTCTTCTTCGCCAGGAATTTCTGCTGGGCCTTGGTCAGATAGTCGGCCCATTGCCCGGCCAGCTGTTCGGGGGTGAGCTGGCCCAGCAGGGCCTGCTGCGTCGTCTTCACCGCGATGGAGTCGGCGAAGAAGGCGAACTCCTCCAGATAGGTCGGCATCACCAGCGGCGAGACATTGGAGTCGCCGAGTTCGGCGAACCAGCCCTTGAACTTGGGGTCTGCATAGAAGGGATCGTTCGCGGCGGATTTGTAGATCGGTAGTGCGCCCGTCTTCTTGTTCCAGGCGATATTGCCTTCCGGACCGTCGAGGGCAGCGATCAGCTTCCAGGCCAGTTCTTTGTTCTCGGAATTGGCGAACATCGACCAGGAGGCATAGCCGATGGTCGGGAAGGTCTTGCCAGCCGGCCCCTTCGGCATGGGGGCGACGTCGTAATCGTCCTTGTTCATCTTGTCGGCCACGGCGATCAGGGCATCGGGATCCTGGTCGAGCATGGCGCAGGTGCCGGAATAGAAGCCGGTGACGATCTCGTTGAAGCCCCAGTTCACGCTGTCCTTGGGCGCATAGCCATTCTTGTAGAGATCGACCAGCACGGTGACGCCCTTGATCCAGCCGGGATCGGCCATGGTCGAGGTGCCGTCAGGCTTGAAGAAGGTGCCGTCTCCGGCCATGTTGGCGCCCATCATCATCCAGCCATTGAGGCCGCCGGGCCCGCCACGCAGGCAATAACCGAACTTGCCGGGAAGGGCGGAAACCTTCTTGGCCGCCTCGACGAACTCGTCCATCGTCTTGGGCGGACCGTCGACGCCTGCTTCCTTGAACAGCTTCTTGTTGTAGAACATCGCCCGCAGATAGAAGCCATAGGGCAGCGCATAGGCGGTGTTGTTGACATAGCGCCCCATCTCGAGCGCGCGGTCGTTCAGCTCCTTGGTGTGCTCCCACTTGGCGAGATAGGGCTCGAGATTTTCGAGCATGCCGTTGTTGGCATAGAGCGACTGCCAGCGATCGGGCATCTCGACCACATCAGGCGTATCGCCGGCCGAGACCATGGTGGCGAACTTCTCGAAGGCCTGGCCCCAGGGCAGCGAGGTGATCTCCACCTTGACGCCCGGATTGGCGTCCTCGAACTTCTTGACGATCTCCTTGAGCGTCTGGGTGCGCTCAGGACTCGTGATGACTTCCGTCAGCTTGAGCGTGGTGTCGGCTAAAGCCGGCAAGGCCAGCGCCAACGAGGCCGTCGCGGCCAGCAGCAGTTTCTTGAACATTGTGATTCCCCTCTCTTGTTATTTGCACCCTACGTCCCAACCAGCGCCCGAACGCTCGTCCGGTGGACGGCGTCCGCACGCCGGCTATCTCTTGGCAGCGGCCAGCGCCTGCGTGATATCGGCCCATAGCGCGTCCACGCCTTCCAGGCCGACATGGAGGCGCACGATGCGCTCCGAAACCCCGAAATCCAGCGCCGAATTGGGGCCGGCATTCTGTCCGCGCGTGACCAGAGCCGGCACCACCAGACTCTCGTGGCCGCCCCAGCTCACCCCGATCTTGAACAGCTTGAGGGCGTTGCAGAAGGCGGGAATGTCGATGCTGCCATCGAATTCGAAAGAGAACAGGCCGGAAGTGCCGCTGAGCCCGGGCGGCAGGCTATTGCCGAGACCTGGGTGGTACACGGCGACCACTTCGGGTCGTTCGCCGAGCTTGCGCGCCACGGCAAGCCCCGCCGCCTCATGCGCCTTCATGCGCGTCGGCAAAGTGCGCAGCCCCCTGAGCAGCAGCCAGGCTTCGAACGGCGCCAGTTTTGCACCGAGATAGGGCGTGATGGTGCGGCGGATGACGTCGACGAGTTCCTTGCGTCCCGCGACCACGCCGGCAACCACGTCCGAATGGCCGCCGATATATTTGGAAGCCGAATGCACCACGAGGTCGACGCCGAGGCGCACCGGTTGCTGGAACACCGGTGAGGCCCAGCTGTTGTCGAGGATGGTGATGACGCCATGCCGGCGCGCCAAGGCCGTGAGCGCGGGAATGTCCTGCGTTTCCATCATCCAGCTGTTCGGGCTCTCCATGTAGAAGAGCTTGGCGCCCGGCAGTGCCGCTGCCACCGCGTCGGCGTCACGGCCATCGACGTAGACGGTCTCGACCTTCCAGCGTTTCAGCAGCGTCTCGAACAGGCGATAGGCGTCGGGATAGACATGGCGTACGCAGACGATGCGATCGCCGGGCTCGACGAAAGCCAGCACGCTGGAGGAGATCGCGCCCATTCCGCTGGCAAAGCCGATGGCATCCTCGGTGCGTTCGAGTTCGGCGATCTTCTCTTCGAACAGGCGCGTGGTCGGATTGCCGACGCGCGAATAGACCGGGCGGACCTGTTCGCCGCGATAGGTCGCAGCCATATCCTCGAAGCTCGAGAAGGTGAACAGCGACGTCTGCACGATCGGCGGCACCACGGCCTCGAAGGCGTGGGCATCGTCATGGGCGACGACGAGGCTGGCATAGTCGAGATCATCCGATGCCTGCGTCATCCGGTGGTCGGTCATTTGGACATGTCCTTGATGTCTTCTTCGACAATTTCGAGAATGGCGAGTGTCTTTTCCCGCGCCGTCTGCGGATCGCGCCGGACGATGGCGTCGAAGAGCTCGCGGTGGAAACGGAAGGAACGGCGGGCGAAATCCGGGCGGTCGAAAGGCTCATCGAAGAAGCTTTCGAAAGCCTCCCGCATCCTCTCCAGAAGTTGGCCGAACAGCGGATTGTGGCTGGCGTCATAGATGGCGAGATGGAAGGCGAGGTCCTCAGGGCCGGAGGTCCCCTTTTCCAGATGCACCGCCTCCATGATGTCGAGCTTGGCCTCGATGACGGCGATGTCCTCAGGCGTCGCCCGGAGGGCCGCGAGCGCGCTCACCTCGGTTTCGAGCCCGCGCCGCACCTCCAGTGTCTGCAGCAGGCGGTCCCGCAGCAAGGCGGCATCGATCACCAGCGGCATGTGGATGGCGTCGGCCGAGAATGCCCGCTTGAGATAGGTGCCGCTGCCCTTGCGGGATTCCACCACGCCCAGGGCCTGCAGCTTGCGGATGACCTCCCGCACCGTGGAACGGCCGACCGCGAGGGTCTGCATCAGCTGCCGCTCGGTCGGCAGGCGTTCGCCCGGCTTGATGCCGGAGGTGGCGATGAAGGTACCGATCGCACGCATCACGTCATCCGCCCGGTCGGCGGATGGCAACGGAGCAAGTCCCTGGAGCGACGGCGTGCCCAACGATGGTTTCCGGATGATGAATTAGAATTGGTCTGACATCTGACTATTTTTCGAAACACGGCTCGCTGTCAAGAAAGAAGTCAGACCAATTTTGGAGGGTCGATCTCCTCAGTTCCATCGAGTGATGGAGCGGGATCGACCAACTGGCTGGCACTGCGCCTCGAAGATGGCCGATCCGAAGATCGACCCTCCAAAACGCACTCCGCAATTGCATTCCGGCCCATCTTGGCGCAAAGACACGCGTTTCATGAGACAGACGGAAAGAAAGCGGACATGGCGGTGATCGAAGCAGCCCAAGAGACGGCGGAGGGCAAGACGGCCCCGACGGTCTCCTATGTCTCGCTGGGTTGCCCCAAGGCCCTGGTCGATTCCGAGCGCATCCTCACCCAGTTGAGGGCCGAGGGCTACGGTATCACCCGCAACCACAAGGGCGCCGACCTCGTCATCGTCAACACCTGCGGCTTCCTCGATTCAGCCAAGGCGGAGTCCCTCGGCGCCATCGGCGATGCCATGGCCGAGAACGGCAAGGTGATCGTCACCGGCTGTATGGGTGCCGAGCCCGACCCGATCCTGGAGAAATTCCCCAACGTCTTCGCCGTCACCGGCCCTCAGCAATATGAGACGGTGGTCGAGGCCGTGCACAAGGCCGCGCCTCCGGCGCATGATCCCTATACGGATCTGGTGCCGCCGCAGGGCCTAAAACTCACACCGCGGCACTACGCTTACTTAAAGATTTCAGAGGGTTGCAACAATCGCTGCAGCTTCTGCATCATCCCCAAGCTGCGCGGCGACCTCGTCTCCCGCCCGGCCGCCGACGTGATGCGCGAGGCCGAAAAGCTGGTGAAGGCGGGCGTCAAGGAATTGCTGGTGATCAGCCAGGACACCTCGGCCTATGGCGTCGATATCCGCTATGCCGAGAGCCCCTGGCAGGGCGAGCCCCTGAAGGCGAAATTCTACGATCTCTCCAAGGCTCTCGGTGACCTCGGGGTCTGGGTGCGCATGCACTATGTCTACCCCTACCCGCATGTCGACGACGTCATCCCGCTGATGGCGGAACGCAAGATCCTGCCTTACCTCGACATCCCTTTCCAGCATGCCTCCCCGACGGTGCTGAAGGCGATGCGCCGTCCCGGCAACCAGGAGAAGGTGCTGGAACGCATCCATAAATGGCGCGAGATCTGCCCCGACATCACCCTGCGCTCGACCTTCATCGTCGGCTTCCCGGGCGAGACCGACGAGGATTTCGAGCTGCTGCTCGACTGGCTGCGTGAAGCCCAGCTCGATCGCGTCGGCTGCTTCGAATATGAGCCCGTGGCCGGCGCCACCGCCAATGACCTCGGCCTGATGCCGGTACCGGACGAGGTGAAGAAGCAGCGCCATCGCCGCTTCATGGAAACCCAGCAGCAGATCTCGATCCGCAAGCTGAAGAACAAGGTGGGCAAGCGTCTGTCCGTCATCATCGACGAGACAGGACCGACCGTCGCCAAGGGCCGCTCCATGGCCGATGCGCCCGAGATCGACGGCGCTGTGTATGTCGCTAGCCGCCGTCCGTTGCGCGTGGGCGACATCGTCACCGTGAAGATCGAGCGCTCGGATGCCTACGACCTGCACGGCATCGCGGTCTGAGAACTGACGGTCCGCTCGCCGCGCCCCAACCGACCGGACACCACGGATTTGGCGACGCTGCTCGCCGAGGGCCCTGCATGCCCCTGGGTCGATCCGCGACAGCTGAAGTCGTGCTCTCTTGCATCGACCGGATCGGCCTCATCCCGGCGTTTTCTGCGGCATGGGACGCCTGGGTTTTAGTCGCAATCCCAAGAGGGAAACTTATATCCAACGCTCAATCAGGCCACGATGACGCGTAACGCCGTCCCAAGGCCAAGATTTTCTCATACCAAATCCAACTATTCATCGTTTGGCACCGACCGGATTTGCTCCTATCCGGAGCCCAGCGGGCAGATGATCGACGGCGCAGGCAAGCGCCGACGATCCGGGCCTCTTCCGGGATAACAATCCGAAAATGGAGTTGGGAATGAATTCGTCGTTGTCGCACAGGCGGTTTGTCGCCGCGTCCATATTTGCGACGTCCATGCTCGTCGCTGCGTCGGCATGGGCTCAGACATCCTCCGAGCAGGAACGCCTCCAGCATGTCGTCGATGGCACGATCAAGCCTCTGATGGAAGGCAATGCCATTCCCGGCATGGCCGTCGCCATCATCGCCGATGGCAAGCAATTCGTCTTCAATTATGGGCTTGCCTCGAAGGAAAGCGGACAGAAGGTCACGGATTCAACGCTCTTCGAGATGGGCTCGATCAGCAAGACCTTCACCGCCACCCTCGCGGCCTATGGCGTGGCTCGCGGCGCCTTTTCGCTCTCCGACAAGGCGGGACAGAGATTGCCGGCCCTTGCCGGCAGCAGCCTCGAAAATGTCAGCCTGCTCGACCTTGCCACCTATACGGCCGGCGGTCTGCCCCTGCAGTTTCCGGACCAGATCACCGACGATGCCGAGACGATCGGTTATTACAAGGCATGGCGTCCGGCCTTCCCGCCCGGCTCTCACAGGCTCTATTCCAATCCGAGCATCGGCCTGTTCGGCTATATCGCCGCCCAGGCCATGGGCAAGCCCTTCGACGATCTCATGCAGACGGATTTGCTGCCCCTGCTCGGCCTCTCCAATACCTATGTCCGGGTGCCGCAGGAGCGGATGGCCGACTATGCCTGGGGCATTGCCAAGGACGGCAGGCCTATCCGGGTGTCGCCAGGCCCCATGGATTCGGAGGCCTATGGCATCAAGACGACGGCGACCGATCTCATCCGCTTCGTCGAGGCCAATATCAACGGATCCCGGCTCGATGAAACGCTCCAGCGCGCCATCGCCACCACCCATGCCGGCTACTACAAGGTAGGCGTCATGCAGCAGGGCCTGGGATGGGAAATGTACAGCTATCCAACCACGCTGGAGCGCCTGCTCGCCGGAAACTCGGCCAAGATGGCCTTCGAACCGCATGAGGCACACAAGCTCGTGCCACCGCAGCCGCCTCGGCGCGACATGCTGTTCAACAAGACCGGTTCCACCAACGGTTTCGGCGGCTATGTCGCCTATGTGCCGGCCAGGGGCATCGGCATCGCGATCCTGGCCAACAAGAACTATCCCATCCCGGATCGGATCAAGGCAGCCTGGCAAATCTTCAGCGCGCTCGACGGCCAGGAAAAGCCGGCGCCCAAGCCCTGAGACGTATCCGTCATTCCTGTGACAACTCGACAACGCCCTGCACCTCCACGGTGCAGGGCTTTTTTCATGCCGTTTGCCCCTGCCGAAACCGGGGCGTCGTCTGCCGCGGGCCGACATCCATCTTGACACCCCCGGATACCGTTAATACCATAACTATACCTAATATAACATAATAATGAAATACCACATCCAGACAATGGGGAGTACAGCACTATGGAAGACTTCGCCGAAACCAGACGGAATCTGGTCAAGGGCAGCCTGCTCGGCGGGCTGGCCCTGGCAAGCGTCGTAGGCTCCGCCCGGCAGGCAGCAGCGCAGGCCTCGTCCGACAGCCTGCTCCGCACCATACTCGATCGCGGCCACCTGATCGTCGGCACCGGCTCGACCAATGCCCCCTGGCATTTCGAAGACGAGAAGGGCGAGCTCACCGGCATGGACATCGCCATGGCGAAGATCCTCGCCAAGGGCCTGTTCGACGACGCCAGCAAGATCGAGTTCGTGCGGCAGGACGCGGCCCAGCGCGTTCCCAACATCAACACCGGCAAGGTCGACGTCGTCATCCAGTTCATGACGATTTCGCCCGCCCGGGCCCAGCTCGTCGCCTATTCGCGCCCCTATTATGTCGAAGGCGTCGCCTTGCTGACGCGGCCCGACAGCGACAAGAAGACCTTCGACGACCTCCTCAAGGCCGGATCCTCCGCGCGCATTTCCATCCTGCAGAACGTCGACGCCGAGGAGACGGTCAAGAAGGTGCTGCCCGAAGCGACGGTGATGCAGCTCGACAGCCAGCCCAACGTGGTGCTCGCCCTGGACTCCAAGCGCGTGGACGCCGCCGCCGTCGATCTTTCCAATGTCTGGTGGCTCGCCAAGCGCCATCCCGACAAATATTTCGACGCCGGCAAATCCTGGAACGCCATGCTGTATGGCGCCGCGGTGCGCCAGGGCGATCCGGACTGGCTGCATTTCGTCAACACGACCTTCGGCGTGGCGATCCATGGCCACCAGAACGAGATCTATGATGCGGCGCTGCGAGACTATTTCGGCCTGACGCCGCCGGCCCGCAAACCCGGCCTGCCGACCTTCTAGGCTCCGGCTCGCCCCGCAAATCCTCGACAGCATCGCCGGTGCACCTTGGTGCAGGTCCTGCCGGCGATGCCAGGGCTCGGTCGCGCACGATGGCTGGATCTCCGGCATGATGAACTATCATTTCAACTTCGCCATCGTCTGGCGCTATTCGGCCAAGCTCTTCGAAGGGCTGCTGCTGAGCGTCGAGCTCGCGGCCGCGACCATCGCGATCGGCATGCTGATCGGGCTGCTGCTCGCTCTGGTCCAGATCGACGGGCCGCGCTGGGCCCGTCCCCTGATCCGGGGCTATGTCGAATTCGTCCGCAACGTGCCGCTGCTGCTGCTGGTCTATCTGGTGTTTTACGGCATTCCCAGCGCCATCGACCTGCAATATGGGGCGACGACTTCCTTCGTCGCCACGCTCGCCGTCTATTCGGGTGCCTATCTCGTCGAGGTGCTACGGGCAGGCCTGGAAGCCGTACCGAAAGGGTTGATCGAGGCGGGCAAGAGTATCGGCCTGACGCCCTTCGGCGTGCTCTGGCATATTCGCCTGCCGACGGCGCTGCGCATCGCCCTGCCTTCGCTGTCGAACACCTATGTCTCGCTGTTCAAGGACACCTCGATCGCTTCCGCCATCGCCGTGCCCGAGCTCGCCTACGGCATGCGCTGGATCGAGACGCAGACCTTCCGCACCGTCGAAGTCTATCTGCTCGCAACGCCGATCTATCTGGTGACCAGCTACGCCATCCTGCTGCTGCTGAGGCTGGCCGAGCGGCGCTATGCCATCAGCCGGTGACGCCATGTCCATGATCTTCGAAACGCTTCCCTTCCTGCTCGGCGGCCTGTGGACCACACTCTTCGTCTCCATGGCCGTGGTCGTGATTTCACTGCTGATCGGCATCCCGCTCGGCTGTGCGCTGGTCTTCGGGCCCGCCTGGGCACGGCTGCCGATCCGGCTCTATGCCGATTTCGTCCGCGGCGTGCCGATCCTGGTCCTGCTCTATTTCATCTATTACGGCCTGCCGGCGCTGCGCATCAATCTGCCCAGCCTGCTGGCCGCGATCGTGGCCCTCACCGCCTTCAAATCGGCCCAGATCGTCGAGATCACGCGCGGCGCCTTCCAGGCCATTCCGAAGGGGCAGACCGAGGCCGCCCAGTCGATCGGGCTCGGTCTTTTCGATCGCTTCGTCTATGTCCTTGCGCCCCAAGCCGTCAGGCGCTTCCTGCCGCCCTTCATCAACAGCGTGGTCGATACGGTGAAGGGGTCCTCGCTCGTGTCCCTGCTCGGCATCGTCGACCTCCTGCTCTCGCTTCAGCAGGTGATCGGCCGCACACATGTCGCCCTGCCCCTCTATGTGCTCGGCGCCTTGATGTATTTCGCCATCAACTTCCCGCTCTCCGCCCTGAGCCGCCGGCTCGAAAAGCGCTTCGTCTGATCGGAAGAACCGCCATGTCCAACGCCGCCCCCCAGCCGGTGATCGAGATTGCCAATCTCACCAAGTCCTTCGGAGCCCTGCAGGTCCTGAAAGGCGTCGACCTGTCGGTCGAGAAGGGCCAGGTCATTGCCATTATCGGCCCGTCCGGCAGCGGCAAGACCACCCTGCTGCGCTGCATCAACTTCCTGGAGGAATATGACGGGGGTTCCGTCCGCATCGACGGGGTCGAGGTCGGCTTCAGCGAGGCGAACGGCAAGCGCCGGCGGCGCACCGAACGCGAACTCGCCCATATTCGCGTCGACGCCGCCATGGTTTTCCAGCAGTTTAACCTGTTTCCGCATCTGACGGCGGCCCAGAACATCATGCTGGGCCTGATCAAGTCGCGCGGCAAGAGCAAGGCCGAAGCCCGGAGCATTGCCGAGAGATGGCTGGCCCGCGTCGGCCTGTCGGCGAAGATCGATGCGATGCCGGGACAGCTATCGGGCGGCCAGCAGCAGCGCGTCGGCATTGCCCGGGCGGTAGCGATGGAACCCAAGGTGCTGCTGCTCGACGAGATCACCTCCGCCCTCGATCCCGAGCTCGTCGGCGAAGTCCTCGGCGTCGTGCGCGAGTTGGCGGCTGAGGGCCGCACCATGATCCTGGTGACCCATGAAATGGCCTTCGCGCGTGAAGTGGCCGACCGCGTTGTGTTTACAGACCAGGGCAAGATCATGATCGATGCACCGCCCGCGCTGGTGTTCGGCGAACAGCCCAACGAGCGACTGCGCGCCTTCCTCGCGCGCTTCGCCGGCCTGCAATTGCCGGCCCCTACTCCCGCGCGCTGATGACGGCGCCGGCACTGGCGATCATCACCAGCGCGATACCGCCGACCTGCTGCAGGCTGAGCGGTTCATTGAGGACGAGATAGCCGGCCAGTGCGCCGATGCCGGGCTCCGCGCTCATCAAGATGCCGAAGGTGGCCGAGGACAGGCGCCGCAGCGCCATCATTTCGAGAGCATAGGGCAAGAGCGGCGTCAGCACGGCCAGGCCTATCGTCTGCACCGCCAGGCCGCCGGGAAGCGCGAAGCCGGTTTCGTACAGGCCGAAAGGCGTCGATATCAACGCAGCCGCCGCGAAGGAGATCGCCAGCCCCTCCAGCCCCTTGAAGACCTTGCCGATGCGCTTGCTGAGAAGGATGTAGGCAGCCCAGCCGGTTCCCGCTGCAATCGCGAACAGGAAACCGAGCATATCGACGCTCCAGCCAGCCTGGTTTCGCACCAGCAGGAGCACGCCGGCAAAGGCCAGCACCAGCCAGATCAGGCGCCAGCTGCGGGCAAAGCCGAGAGCCGCGACACCCAGCGGCCCCAGGAACTCGATGGCAACCACCAGCCCCAGCGGCACGCGGGTGATCGCCACGAAGAAAAAGAGCGTCATCATGGCGATGGTTGCTCCCAGCGCCAGGGCGATCAGAATTTCGCGCCGATGATAGCGGCGGATGTCGGGGCGAACGATGACGCCCAGGATGATCGCGGCCCAGGCCAGCCGGCCCCAGGTGGTGGCGAAGGGGCCGTATTCGGCCATGGTAGGGTGAGCCAGCGCTGCGCCGAGCTGCACCGAAACCATCGAACATGTGAGCATGAGCAGGGCCAGGCCCGTCTGCGACGTCGATGGGGCGGCCCCTGCTGCCGCGCTGCTTGAATTGTCCTGCAAAGTCCTCTCCCAGGGCTGTGCTTCTACACCATCGAAACGGCAAAACAGAGAGTGGCTGGACGATGATTGCAGGCCTTACCAAAAGCCGGCCGATCCATGTCCACAACCCTTCCGCCCTTCTCGCCCATATCGTCGAGCTTCGGAAAGATGGCATCATTCTATTCGGGCATGAGACCCGCATATATAGCCGATGTAAGGCAAAGAAAGCCGAATCTCTAATTTTGAAAGGGCATTTTGGCCTTTTCATATGACCCGGCAGTACCCCTCAATTCTTCGCCGACTCCTGCAGGGGGTCGAACTTCTCGATAAAATCGATCAGGGCCATCACGGCTAGTCCCATGTCGCGAATGGAGGTGAATTCTGCAGGATTGTGGCTGATGCCGCCGCGGCAGCGTACGAACAGCATGCCGATCGGACAGAGGGCGGCCAGCGACTGGGCGTCATGCCCGGCTCCCGACGGCAAATGAATTGCCTTGCCGCCCTGGGCAGCGATCGCTGCCGCAAATCCGGCCTGAAGCGCGGGATCGCAGGGCTCCGCCTTGGCCTCATAGGTCTGCTCGATCCAGGTCGAAACGCCGCGTCGCTCGGCGATGGCGAGAAACTCCGCGCGCAAGGCGCTCATCGCTTCCATACGCCTGGCATCACTCTGAGAGCGCAGATCGACCGTAAACACGATACGGGACGGAATGACGTTGGAAGCGCCGGGCGACAGGCTCAGCTTGCCGATGGTGCCAACCATGAAATCATCGGCATGGCTTCTGGCAAGGCGTTCGAGCGCAAGCGCCATTTCGGCGCAAGCCGAGAAAGCGTCCTGCCTCAGCGCCATGGGGACCGTACCGGCATGGCCGGCTTCGCCCACGACCGTCACCGAATAGCGTATCTGGCTGGCGATTGCCGTCACGACACCGAGCCCCTCGCCGGCCTCCTCCAACACCGGGCCCTGCTCGATATGAACCTCGACATAGGCCGCCGCCTCGCCGGGCTCGTAGGCGGCGGAGGGAATGGCGTCCGGATCCTTGCCATAGAGCCGCAGGGCATCTGCCAGCTTGATGCCATCGCTGGATTCGATTTGCAGGGCCGCCGGATCGAAGTGGCCTGCCACGGCTTCGGAGCCGAGCAACGTCGTCACGAAACGAGAGCCCTCCTCGTCGCCGAAGGCGAGGACGTCGATACCGAAGGGCATGGCGCCATGCTTGCGGATAATCTCGCGGGTTGCCAGGATACCGGCGATGACGCCGAATGTACCATCATAGGCGCCGGCATCGATCACCGTGTCGATATGCGAGCCGATCAGCAGCCGCTGCACGGCATTGCGCGTTCCCGATGACGGCGCCAGCCGGCCCCGAACCGTGCCGAGCGCATCCTCGCTGACCTCCAGTCCCGTTTCCGTCATCCAGCGAGCCACGAGGTCCGCCGCTTGCCGGTGCTCGGGAGTGAGGTAGAGACGCGTCAGGCGCCCATCCTCGGCACTGATCATCGCCAGGGTACGGATCATGCCTTCGGCCTCGCGGCCCAACGCCATCGCCCGTTCGATCATCGCATCTGCTCCCCTGTCTGCCGGAGGTTCAGGAGATAGGGGATGGCATCGAGCCTGGCACGGTCAAACGGCATGGGATGGGTCGGCCTCGTCAGCAGGGCATTCCGATAGGTCAGCTTGTGACTAACAGAAAAAGCCGCTCGGGTCCCACTGCGGTTCGCCAATGCAGGAACCGCTCAGATTTTTCATAGCCAGGCTCGCCCCGGCTATCCAGAAGCCGCCCCGACAACCGGCCGGGAAGCTGGATTGCCGGGTCAAGCCCGGCAATGACAAAGGTCATGCAAACTCGAAGACGCTTGAGTGAACCGCATTGCGCTCCGGGTTCCCTTTTTGGGCGCGGGACCGGACAAGTCATGGATCAAATGCGCGCGCAAGTGTCGATCCCTGCGCACGCAATGGCCAATCAGTTCGGGAACTTGTCGTCGATGCCCTTGACGTACCAGTTCATGCCGAGGATCTGCGAGGCATCGAGCTTGTCGCCCCCCTTGCATTCCACCGTCTCGCCCTGCTGGTTCACCACCGGGCAAGTAAAGGGATGGATCTTGCCGGACTTGAGCCCAGCTTCGGTTTCTTCTGCCAGCTTCTTCACATCGTCGGGCATGTTGGTGTAGGGCGCCATCTTGACCATGCCCTTGTCGAGGCCTTCCCAGGTGTCTTCCGACTTCCAGGTCCCGTCCAGCACCGCCTTGGTGCGCTCGATGTAATAGTCGTCCCAGTGATTGATGATGGCGGTGAGCTGGGTCTTCGGGCCGAAGGCGATCATGTCCGAGTCCTGGCCGAAGGAATTGATGCCCTTCTCGGCCGCGGCCTGAGTGGCGGCGGGACTGTCGGTATGGGTCGCCAGGATGTCGGCGCCCTGCGCGATCAATGCCTTGGAAGCATCCGCTTCCTTGCCGGGATCATACCAGCTCGAGGTCCAGACGATCTTGATCTTCATGTCCGGACGCACGGACTGGGCGCCGCGCATGAAGGAATTGATACCCGAGATCACTTCGGGAATCGGAAACGGCGCGACATAGCCGACGATGCCGCTCTTGGACATTTTGCCGGCGATCACGCCCTCGACATAACGCCCTTCATAGAAGCGCCCGGCATAGGTCGAGACATTCTCGGCCCGCTTGAAGCCGGTGGCATGCTCGAACTTTACGTCCGGAAAGTTCTTGGCGGCCTTGATGGTGGGGTCCATATAGCCGAAAGAGGTGGTGAAGATCAGCTTGTGGCCAGAGTCGGCGAGGTTCTCGATGGCGCGCTGGGCATCCGGCCCTTCCTGGACGCTCTCGACATAGGTGGTCTCGACCTTGTCGCCGAGGGCCTTCACCAGCGCCTTGCGCCCGACATCGTGCTGGTAGGACCAGCCGAAATCGCCAACTGGGCCGACATAGATGAAGCCCACCTTGAGCTTCTCCTCGGCACTGGCCGAGGTCGCCCCGGCACCGGCCATGAGGCCGCAAACGGCCAGGGCTGCCAATATCGTTTTTTTCATCGAGTTTCCCCTCATGGCGGGCCATACGGATCGAAACGCCGGGCCATGGCCCATGCCCGGCGGAAGTGGAAATCAGCGATCGGGCACGAAAGCGGTGCCCAGCGAACCCGGCGCCACGCCGCGACGCCCCTTGCCGGCCGAGATCATCACCAGCACGATCACCGTCGCAAGATAGGGCAAGCCCGTCCAGAATTGCGGCGGCCAGACCAGCCAGTGCGGCAGCGAGCCGCCCAGCGCCTGCATGTGCAGATTGCCGATCCAGATCGCCCCGAAGAAATAGGCACCCAGGAGCAGCCGCCAGGGGCGCCAGGACGCGAACACCACCAGCGCCAGGGCGATCCAGCCGCGGCCGGCCGTCATGCCCGTCCCCCAGAAAGGCGTGTCGGCCAAAGAGAGATAGGCGCCGCCCAGGCCGGCACAGGCCCCGCCGAACAGCACGGCCCCGAACCGGATGAGCCGGACAGGATAGCCCAGCGCATGGGCCGAGACGTGGTTCTCGCCGACGGCCCGCAGGATCAGGCCGCCGCGGCTGCGATAGAGGAACCACCAGACGGCGGCGACCAGCGCGATCGACAGGTAGACCAGGGCGTCCTGGCCGAACACGACAGGCCCGATCACCGGGATGTCGCTCAGGCCGGGTATGTCGAGCGAGGGGATCTTGGCGCGGTTGAGCCCGACGAAGCCGGTACCGAGGAGATCGGAGAGGCCCAGGCCGAGAATGGTCAAAGCGAGGCCCGAGGCGACCTGGTTGGCGGCGAGTCCCAGGGTCATGAAGGCGAAGAGCGCCGCAAAGACCATGCCGGCGATGATAGCCGCAAGAAAGCCGAGCGGGGCGCTGCCGGTCATGTAGGCAATGGCAAAGCCCGAGACCGTGCCCATGATCATCATGCCCTCGACGCCGAGATTGAGCACCCCGGAACGCTCCACCACCAGTTCGCCGATGCCGGCCAGCACGAACGGGGTCGAGGAGGTGATGATGGTGAGGATGATCGCTTCGGTGAGATTCATCAGGCTACCTTGACTGCGCCGCGCACGAAACGGATGCGGTAGAGGATGAGCGTGTCGCAGGCGAGCACGTAGAACAGCAGCAGGCCCTGGATCACGCTGGTGATGCCGATCGGCACCTTGAGTGCGATCTGGGCCGCCTCGCCGCCGAGATAGGACAGTGCCAGCAACAGGCCTGACAACAGGATGCCCACCGGATTAAGCCGGCCAAGAAAGGCGACGATGATGGCGCTAAAGCCGTAGCCGCTGGCGAAGGGAAGCTGCAGGAGGCCCATCGTCCCATCAGCCACGCTGATGCCGGCAAGGCCGGCAAGGCCGCCCGACACCGCAAAGACGAACAAAGTCATGCGCTTGGGCGAGAAGCCGGCGAACAGGGCGGCGCGCGGCGCCTGGCCGAGCAGGCGGATCTCGAAGCCTTTGAGGCCGCGCCACAACAGCACGGCGGCAGCCGCCACCACCACCAGCGCGAAGATGGAATCGAGATGGATCGGGCTGCGCCGGAACAGCGCCGGCAGCGTATTGTCGAAATTGGCCGTGAGCGGGAAGTTCAGGCCAGCGGGGTCGCGCCAGGGGCCGCGCACGCAATAATCGAGGATCTTGTCGGCGATATAGACCAGCATCAGGCTGGTCAGGATCTCGTTGGTGTTGAAGCGCGTCTTCAGCACCGCCGGGATCAGGGCCCACAGCGCACCACCGGCGATGCCGCCGACGAGGATGAGCGGCACCGCATAGAAGGGCGTCTGGCCCTGGAACAGCAGGGCGATGCCGCCGCCCACCGTGGCGCCAATAATGTACTGGCCTTCGGCGCCGATGTTCCAGTTGTTGGAGATGTAGCAGAGCGACAGGCCGACGGCGATCATCACCAGGGGCGTCGCGCGCACCACCAGTTCCTGAGCGGTGCGCAGGCCGGTCAGCGGCTTGATGAAATAGACATAGAGCGCCTCGCCGGGTGCCTTGCCATAGAGCGCGAAGATGATGGCCGCCGAAACCACCGTGAGCAGGATGGCAATGAGAGGCGAGACCAAGGCCATGCTTATGGAGCGCTCGGCCCGCTTTTCGAGTTCAATCCGCATGATCGGCGCCCCCCATCAGCAACCCGATCCTCTCCAGACTCATGGCCGATACGGGCTCCGGTGCGGACAGCCGGCCGTGATGGATCACCGCGATATGATCGGCCACCTCGAAGATCTCGTCGAGGTCCTGGCTGATCACCACCACCGCCGCACCGCGCCGCGACAGATCGATCAGGGCCTGTCGGATCAACGCGGCCGCACCGGCATCCACGCCCCAGGTCGGCTGGTTCACCACCAGCACGCCGGGTTCGCGCAGCATCTCGCGGCCGACCACGAATTTCTGCAGATTGCCGCCGGAGAGCGAGCCGGCCTCGGGGTCGGGCTTGCCCTTGCGCACGTCGAACGTGCCGGAGATCCTGGTTGCCTCGGCCGAGGCCTTGCGCATGTCGACCATGCCGTAAGACACCAGCCCACTGGCGGCATGGCCGGTCAGCAGCGCATTCTGGGAGAGGGTCATGCGCGGCGCCGCCGCATGGCCGAGCCGTTCTTCCGGCACGAAGGCGGCGCGCAAGCGCCGGCGCTCGGTGACGCCGAGCGCACCGACGGGCTTGCCGTCGACAGCCACCGCCTCGGGGGCCACCGTCCTCTCGCCGGAGATGGCCGCGAAGAGTTCGCTCTGGCCATTGCCTGCCACACCGGCAATGGCGAGAATCTCGCCGCCCCGGGCATTTAGCGTAATCTCCTTCAGCGTCGTGCCATGCAGGTCCTCGGCCTGAAGATTCAGCCCCTTCAGCGCCAGGCGCACGGGGCCGTTGCGGTTGGCCAGGCGGCCATGCTCGACCATGGCGACGTCGGCGCCCACCATCATGCGTGCCAGGCTGGCGGCGGTTTCCCTGCGCGGGTCGCAGGTCGCCACCAATTTGCCGTGGCGCAGCACGGTCGCCGTCTGGCACAGGCGCTTCACCTCCTCCAGCCGGTGGGAAATGTAGAGCACCGCCCTCCCCTCGCCGGTGATGCGTTCGAGGGTGAGAAAGAGCTGGTCGGCCTCCTGCGGCGTCAGCACCGAGGTCGGCTCGTCGAGAATGAGCAGCTTGGGGTTCTGCATCAGGCAGCGCACGATCTCGATGCGCTGCCGCTCCCCCACCGAAAGCGTATGCACCGGCCGGCGCGGTTCGAGCGGCAGGCCATAGGCCGCCGATACCGCCGCGATGCCTTCCTCGACATCCCGCAATTTCGTGCCCGGGGGCTGGGCCAGGGCAACATTCTCGGCGACGCTGAGATTGTCGAACAGCGAGAAATGCTGAAACACCATGCCGATGCCCACGGCGCGAGCCGCCGCCGGGCGCGGCAACTGGATCGGCTGTCCCTGCCAGAAGAGCTGCCCCTCGTTGGGCTGGAGCAGGCCATAGAGAATCTTGACGAAGGTCGACTTGCCGGCGCCGTTCTCGCCCAGCAAAGCATGGATCTCATGCGGCATGATCTTCAGATCGATGCCGTCATTCGCTCTCAGCGCGCCGAAGATCTTGACGATACCCCTCGCTTCGATCAGGGGCGTGTGAGCGTCTGCCATTGCTGCCACATTCATGGACGTGCCCAATTCATAGGCGCAAATAAGGCAGATGCGAAGAGTTCAGGCATGGTAACGTAGCTTTTCCCCAACTCAGCGGCGTACCGGGACTAGCCGAGACGCCGATGGCCTTTCAGGACCGACATCCGGCTGCCGGCCTGACGGGGTAATTGCAAGATCTGGGCCACGACGGAAGCCGCTATCACCGCCGGCTCCTTGCCTTCGATGCCGGGTATTCCGAGCGGGCAGATCATGCCTTCGATCAGCCGTTCCGCCAGGCCCGCCTGCCGCAATTGCGAGACGAAGCGAGCCCGCTTGGTCTGTGAGCCGATCACGCCGACATAGGCGAAGCGATCCGCCGCCAGAGCCGACGAAACGATGGCAAGATCGAGCGCGTGGCTATGCGTCATCACCACGATACGCGCATGGTCAGGCGCACCGACCAGGATACGCTCGGGCTCGGCATCTCGGCGGAGCACGACATGCTGCGGCACATGGCTCGGGAAGGCGTCGGGCCGGGCATCGCACCAGACCACGTCGATCGGCAGAGGCGCCAGCGCCAGGATCAGAGCCCGGCCGACATGACCGGCGCCGAACAGATAGACAGACGGATTTGTGGGATCCAGCCTTTCGAGCAGGCGCCCGTCCGGCAGGAAGCGGCTGGCCGTTTCGGCGGGTAGCCCCTGTGCCTCGGCATCGCTGGCCCGGCGACGGATGAAGCCGCCTCGCTCATGCGGCATGCCGATGCTGATGGAGGTTCCGCCCGCCGGCGTCGCAAGCTCGTTCAGCCAGGCGAGATCGTCCCGCTCCAGACGCTCCAGCATCAGGCTGACCCGGCCGCCGCAGCATTGGCCGAGGTCCGGTCCCAGGGCCTTGTCCAGGGAGCGCATGCGGCGTCCCTCCCGAGCCGAAAGCAGCGCCTGCGCTTCGGCGAGCACCTGCCATTCCAGCGTGCCACCGCCGATCGTGCCGGAAAAGGCGCCGTCTGCCCGCACGGCCATACGCGTGCCTGCTTCGCGTGGGCTTGACCCGCGCACGTCCATGATGGTGACGAGCACGGCGCGCCCGTCCCGCTCGACCATGGCCTTCAGCGTCGCGAAGATCCCCATCGCTCTGCCCGCATGCATGCCGGTTTTGGCACAGGCATGATAACGCTTCGGGATGATCGCGCCAAAGCCCATTTGTGGGCTGGTCTTCAAGACCAGCCCCGGCTCCTCCGGGAGATACGGTACTTCCAGGCTGGTCTAAAGCCCCCCGATTACAGGGCCTTGTCGAGGGCCTGCGCAAAGTCGGCGATCAGGTCGTCGGCGCTCTCGATGCCGGCGGAGAAACGCAGCATGCCCTGGCGGATGCCCATGCCCAGGCGCGCATCTTCCTCGAAGCGCTGATGGGTGGTGGTCGAGGGATGGGTGATCAGGCTTTTGGTGTCGCCGAGATTGTTGGAAATGCGGGTGATCTTCAAGGCATTGGCGACCTTGAACGCCGCCGCCTTGCCGCCCTTCACCTCGAAGGTCACCAGCGTGCCGCCGGCCTTCATCTGGCGGCGCGCCAGTTCGGCCTGCGGATGGTCGTCGCGGAAGGGATAGATCACGCGCTCGACGGCCGCGTGGCCAGCGAGGGCATCGGCAACCTTGACCGCATTGGCGATCTGGCGCTCGACCCGCAGTTCCAGCGTCTCCAGGCCCTTGAGCATCACCCAGGCATTGAAGGGAGAGATCGAGGGGCCGGTCTGGCGCAGATAGGTATGGATGTGGTCGTTGATGAACTTTTCCGACGCCAGGATCACGCCAGCCAGACAGCGGCCCTGCCCGTCGATGTGCTTGGTGGCCGAATAGACCACGCAATCGGCGCCGAGCTTGAGCGGGCTCTGCAGCAGCGGCGTGGCGAACACATTGTCCACCACCAGCGTGGCACCGGCGCTCTTGGCGATCTTGGCGATGGCCTCGATGTCGAGGATCTCGAGTGTCGGATTGGTCGGGCTTTCCAGGAAGAACACCTTGGTTTCCGGCCGAACCGCCGCCTGCCACTGGGCCAGCTCGGTGCCATCGACCAGAGTCGAAGTCACGCCGAAGCGCGGCAACAATTCCTCGATGACATAGCGGCAGGAGCCGAACAGGGCCTTGGCGGCGACGACATGGTCGCCGGCCTTGAGCTGGCCGATCAGGGTCGCGGTGACGGCCGCCATGCCGGAGGCGGTGGCGCGGGCAGCTTCGGCTCCCTCCAGTTCCGCCATGCGCTGCTCGAACATCGCCACGGTGGGATTGGAGAAGCGGCTATAGATGAAGCCGGCATCCTCGCCCTTGAAACGGGCCTCCGCCTGCTCGGCGCTTTCGTAGACGAATCCCTGGGTGAGGAACAACGCCTCCGAGGTCTCGGCATATTGCGAGCGCAGCGTGCCGGCATGCACGAGCCGGGTGGCCGGCTGCAATTCCCGGGTGGAAGGTGCTGAAGTCAACGGTTTGGTCATCTGCGGCAATCCTGAACAGCCGCAAGTCGAGCGCCAGCGCTCTTTCCCACGGCCCTTTAGCGAGTTGTTTTACGTGGCTGCAAGCCGGCCGGCCCAAATCCACCACGACGAAGACTGTTGAGTAGCCCTACTCCCCGATGGCGTCAATGCATGGTTTCGTCTAGCAAGACCAAGATACGCCAAAACTGGCAGCAAAAAGCGAGAGCCATGCCGTCCTCGAACCTCCTGCACTCCCCAGGCCTTCTGCATAGCCATGGCATCCTGCCCTCACAGGCGATTGCCGGCCTGGTCGAGGCGGGCGCCGTCCGCATCGAGCAGCCCTTGGCCACGGACCAGATCCAGCCGGCCAGCCTCGACCTGCGCCTGGGCGCCAAGGCTTATCGCATGCGGGCAAGTTTCCTGCCCGGCCCGCGCAACACGGTCGCCGAGCGCATCGCCGACCTCGCTTTGCACGAGATCGACCTGACCAAGGGCGCCGTGCTGGAGACGGGCTGCGTCTACATCGTGCCGTTGCTCGAAAGCCTGAAGATGCCGGATGGCGTTCTCGCCTCCACCAATCCCAAGAGCTCGACCGGCCGCCTCGATGTCTTCACCCGCGTGATCACCGACCATGCCCGCGCCTTCGACCAGGTCGAGGCCGGTTATGACGGCCCGCTCTATGCCGAGATCGGCCCCCGCACCTTCCCGGTGCTGGTCAGGACGGGATCGCGCCTCAGCCAGATCCGTTTCCGCCGCGGCGAAGCCCGCATCGACGATGCCGCCTTGCGCGAATTGCAGCGCCGCATGGGCCTGGTCTCCTCGCCCGATCCGGACATTGCCGGCGGCGTCGCCGTCTCCGTCGACCTCACCGGCTTCGGCGACGGCATCATCGGCTATCGCGCCAAGCGCCATACCGCCGTGATCGATGTCGACAAGCGTGCGGCCTGCGATCTTCTCGATTTCTGGGAGCCGATCCCGCATCGCGGCAAGAACGACATGATCCTGGACCCGGATGAGTTCTACATCCTGGCCTCCAAGGAAGCCGTGCATGTGCCGCCCGAATTCGCCGCCGAAATGGTGCCGTTCGACCCGCTGGTGGGTGAGTTCCGGGTGCATTACGCCGGCTTCTTCGACCCCGGCTTCGGTTATTCGCCCGATGGCATGGAAGCGGCCCGGGCCGTGCTCGAAGTGCGCTCGCGTGAAGTCCCCTTCATCGTCGAGGAC
The DNA here is from genome assembly GCF_057073705.1 of Labrys sp. E2SS-1L. NCBI lineage: Bacteria > Pseudomonadati > Pseudomonadota > Alphaproteobacteria > Hyphomicrobiales > Xanthobacteraceae > Labrys > Labrys sp. E2SS-1L. Next base: position 4,086,966 of record NZ_CP172712.1, read on the forward strand.
GGCCAGATCGTCGGGCGCCTGATCTATGAGCGCATGCTCGAGCGCCCGCAGATCCTCTACGGTGCCGGCCTCAACTCCAACTATCAGGGCCAGGCGCTGAAACTGTCGAAGCATTTCCGGTAAGTCGCGATGCCGGCGCAAGGGTGGTGCCATGAAGAACTCTGTCGTCGCGACCACCGCCGCACTTTGTCTCTTGCTGTTCCCGCTTGCGCAGGCGCGAGCGATGGAGTGCTTCGGAGGCTTCAGTTGCGAGGAAATCGGCGCTGCTGCCTTCTCCTTTCGGATCGTTCGGGATTGTCCCGCTCAATTTCAGATTCAGCCTGACAAAAGGGCCAAGTTCGAGCGGGCGATGGTTGCCCTGCGCAACCGCCCGCTCGCCAATGTCACGGGCAACGAGCAGTTCTCCTCGACCCCGCAGACTTATGGACCCGGTGTCTGCGAGGGCGCCGCGCGAAAGTTCAAGAGCGGCGCGGCGAAGGTCGAACTCCTTGCCGTGAGACCGCAAGCCAAGCGTAAGTGAAGGTCGGCATAGGCACCTGAGGCATCCGGCAAACAGCCAAGAAAAAAGGGCGGCTCGCCGGGCCGCCCTTCACGAGTTTCCGGCTCTGGGAGGACTCAGGCCGGTTTCGAGCGCCGTTCGAAGGGCGCAACGAATTTCACGATCAGCAGGAAGGTGGCCGCCTCGACCACTGCGACGATCCACAGGCCGTTCGATATGGCACCGGCATCCTTGAGATAGCCCATCAGATAGGGAGCGCCGAAGCCGGCGAGATTGGCCACCGAATTGATCAGGGCGATACCGACGGCAGCAGCCGAACCAGCCAGGAAGTGGTTGGGCATCTGCCAGAACACCGGGATCGCCGACATGGTGCCGACCACGGCCAACCCCAGGGCCAGCAAGGCGATCGGCGCGCTGCCGGGCACCACGAAGCCGAGGACGGTGAGCCCGATCGCGCCGGCCAGAGCCGCCAGGCCGCAATGGTAGCGCACTTCATTGGCACGGTCGGAATGGATGCCGTTGGAGATCATGCCGGCGGCGCCGCAGGCATAGATCGCCGCCATGATCCAGCCCACCGTGGCCGGATTTGTAAAGCCGACTTCCCGCACGATGGTGGGGCCGAAGAAGGTCAGCGCGGAATTGGCCATGATGATGCAGAAGAAGATGGCAATGAACTTCCACACGATCGGGTTCTTCAGCGACTGCAATACGCCGTGCTCGCGATGACCGAGCGTCTGGCGGTCACGCTCGAGATCGCCGATCAGCAGCTGGCGCTCGTCGGCGCTCAGCCAATGGGCATGCTCGGGCTTGTCGGTCAGATAATAGAGGGTCGCCAAGCCGGCCAGGATGGACGGAATGCCTTCCAGCAGGAACACCCACTGCCAGCCTGCCCAGCCGTTCACGCCGCCGAGCTGGGTCATGATGGTGCCAGCCACCGGACCGCCCAGGACACCGGCCAGGGCGGAGGCCGACATGAACAAGCCGAAGACCTTGGCGCGGCGCAGCGACGGGAACCAATAAGTGAGATAGAGGATGACGCCGGGGTAGAAGCCGGCCTCGAACACGCCGAGCAGGAAGCGCAGGCTATAGAACTGCCAGGGCTTGGTGACGAACATCATCAAGACGCAGATGATGCCCCAGCCGATGGTGATGCGAGCCAGCGTCCGCTTGGCGCCGATCCGCTCGAGCAGCATGTTGCTCGGCACTTCGAAGAAGAAATAGCCGAGGAAGAACACACCAGCGCCGAGGCCATAGACCGTCTCGCTGAACTGCAGGTCCTGGAGCATGGTCAGCTTGGCAAAGCCGACATTGACGCGGTCGATCCACGCCAGCACCCACAGGAACATCAGGAAGGGAAGCAGGCGCCAGATCACCTTCTTGTAGAGCGCCTCCACCTGCGGAGAGGTAGCTTCCGTGATCGCGCCTCCCGGCTCGATCATCGCATTCGCGGTCATGGTTTTCTCCCAGATATCTTATTGATTGACCGGCTTTGCGACGGCGATCTTCGATCCGCCGCCACCGATATTCAACGCACCACCTCGAAGCCGGCAGCAGCACGCCCGTCGGGCCCGTCCAAGGACGGCACCTTTCGTCGTCAGGCGGCGGGCGCTACGGCCTGCATGGCTTCGCGATGGAACAAGGCATCCAGCCGATAGCGGCTGATGAAGCCGATCTGCCGCAGCGCCTCGCGCCGCTCGTCGTCGCTGCGGCGCGCGATGCGATGGCGGAACTCGGCAAAAATCCCGACTTTGGTGTAGTGCCGCACGCAGACGATGAACGGGAAGCCATGGCGAGCGCGATATTTGCGATTCAACTCGTCCATCTCGGTGACTTCCGAAGCACTGAGCCGGTCGAGCCCTGCCGTTCCCTGCTCCTCCACCGATTCCGCCGTCATCGTGCCCTGCTTGGCCTCGCGACCGGCGAGATCGGGATGCGCGTTGAGGAAGGCTGCGATGCCGGCCTCGTCCTGGCCGAGCACAACCGCCATCATCGCAGCATGCAGGTTCTCGATGGTGTCGAACGGCCTGCGCGACCACACGGCTTCAGCCACCCAGCGGGAATTCTCGAAAACCGGTCCCAGCCGGGTGGTGAACGCCTCGCGGCTCGCCGCATTCAGGCTCATCAGATCGATCAAGGCGCCGCTCCACGGGATTTATCGTTGTTCTTTGGCGGGATTTCCGAATTCCCATGAGAAAAAGCATGCGCCTTGACAGATATTAGGTCAATTTGATGAGATGAATGATCAATATTAGAAAAATCGAATAATAGTAGGCCGACATCGACGAGGCGAACCCGGGATGCCAACCCTGAACGGGGAACGATGAATGAAAAAAGATGCGTTGGTTGATCTCAGCCTGCTTCGCGTCTTCTGCATCCTGATGAGCGAACGCAGTGTATCGCGTACCGCCGTGCGCCTGGAGATGTCGCAACCCGCGGTCAGCCTCGTCCTGGGCCGGCTGCGCGAGCATTTCGGCGACCAGTTGCTCATGCGCGGACGCGGCGGAATGGTGCCGACCGACCGTGCTCTGACGATCCTGCCCCGTATCCAGGCGCTGCTGATGGACGCCGAAGCCCTGGCGGAGGATACCGCGCCTTTCGACATATCGGCGAGCAATCACAGCTTTACCATTGCATCCCCCGATTACCTCGCTCCCATCTTTCTGGGGGATGTCATCGCAGCCGCCCGGCGCGAGGCGCCGAATGTGCGGCTCGTCATCCGGGCGCTGGGCCCCGATTTCGACTTCGAGAGCGCCCTGGCCAAGGGAGAGATCGACACGGTGATCGGCAACTGGCCGTCACCGCCGAACTATCTGCGCCGATCCGTCCTGCTCGAGGACGAGGTCGTCTGCGTCATGGGCGCCCAGCACCGGCTGGCCCATGGCCCGATCACCCAGGCCGACTATCTTGCCGCGGCCCATATCGTGCCGGTGTCCTATTCGGTCGCCCATCGCGGTCTGGTCGAAACTCATCTGAGTCGCCTGCGCCTCGTTCGCGAGCGAACCGTGGCCCTGTCCTATTTCGGCATGGCACCTTATCTGCTGCTTGAATCCGATCTCATCTTCACGACGAGCCGCCATTTCGCGCGTTATTTCTCGGCATTCCTTCCCCTGGCGATCCGCAACTCACCGATCCGCTTTCCGGCGATGACCTTCTATCAATTGTGGCATGAGCGGTCGCATCACGCTCCGGCCCATCGCTGGCTGCGCGACCTCATGGCCCGCTCGCGCAGCAGCATCGACGCCACCCGCCCCACCAGGTCGGAGCCGCAGGCCTAGGTTATGCCCGTCGGCCGGCGGGTTTACGCAAGGCAGCCGCTCGCCAAGCCGACGCAGCGGCGAAAATCTGCACCAGCCCGCCCATGGTCATGGCGCCGGCCAATCCGGCCGCCCCACCGCCGAGAACGGCATAGAGCGAGCCGAGGACGGCAACGCCGACCGTCGCCCCCACCATGCGCGCCACGTTGATGATCGCCGAAGCCGTGCCGGCCCGCGCCGATGCGACCGCGCCCACCGCCTCCCCCATCAGGGGCCCGGTCGCCATCCCCATGCCGAGGCCGGTGAAGGCCAGACCAATTTCGGCCGGCAGGATCGAGACATGATGGGCGCCTGCCGCGATCGACAACAGGCCGCAACCGATGATGGCCACTCCGCCGCCGGTCATCATGCGCATACCGATCCTTCGGCCCAGAAAGCCGGAGAAGGGCGAAACCAGGACGAACACCGCGGCCATCGGCATCAAAGCAAGGCCCGCCATCGCCGGGCTGAGCCGTCCAGCTTCTTGCCAGAACAGCGGCAGCAGGAAGAGGGTGCCATACATGCCGAAGGTCATGCCGGCAGTTGCCGTAACGGTACCACGAAAGATTGTGTTTTCGAAAATATCAAGTGGAACCATCGCCCTATGGCCATGTCTTCGCTCGATTGTTATAAAAGAAAACAGGGAAACCATGGCGAGAAAGGCGGCTATCAGGGCGACTGGTGGCGTCTCGCGCATTGCGATGGCAGCGAAGGCAAAACCGCCGAGTGCCGCCGCACCGAAAGCCTGTGCACCCCCGTCGAAATGCCGCTCCTGCGGATCAGCTGATTCAGGGATGACCAGGGCGGCAAGGACCAGGGCGGCCAGGCCGATCGGCACGACGACAAGGAAGATGCTTGGCCAGCCGAAGGCATGCAGCAGGGCGCCGCCAAGGGTCGGGCCGATCGCCATCGCGACACCGTTGCAGGCTGCCCAGATCCCCGAGGCCCGTCCCCGCTCGGCCTGATCGGGCCACATGACGCGCAGGATCGCCAATGACGACGGCATCAGCAGAGCCGCCCCGAGGCCGGCTGTCGCCCGCGCCGCAATCAGCACGCCGATCGTGGGGGAGAAAGCGCATAGAAGCGATGCTGCGGTGAAAATTGCGGCACCGGCCATGAAGATCAGGCGGCGCCCCTTGAGATCGGCCAGCAAACCACCCGTCAGCAGCATGACCGCATAAACCAGATTATAGCCGTCCACGACCCATTGCAGCGCGTCGAGTCCGGATGAAAAGGCTTGCCCGATCCGGCGGACTGCAAGGTTCACGACAGCCGTATCCACCTGGGCAATCAGCACGGCCAAGCACAATGTCACCAGAGCCAGGTTCCGATGGCGCAGGCGCAAGTGCGATGGGTTCGACGCGTGCATGCATTCCATGCCGGGCAATCTCCATAGGCTGGAGGCCCTTCTTACCGCCATGTTTGCATCGAATGCTTCGGCCGGTATCGAAGCATGCCATATCGGATTGGTGCATAGTCACTCCAGAATGAGGACGCCATGCCTGAGATCCCCGATTTTGCCGCCACCGCCTCGCTGATCGCCGATCCCGCCCGTGCGCTGATGCTGACCGCCCTGCTCGATGGCCGTGCCCTGCCGGCTGGCGAACTGGCCTATGCCGCCCGCATCGCGCCGCAGACGGCGAGTTCCCATCTGGCCAAGCTGCTTGCCGGTGGCCTCCTCGCCGTCGAGACGGAAGGGCGCCATCGCTATTATCGTCTGGCGGGTGGCGACGTCGCCGAGGCACTGGAACACCTTTCCGTGCTCGGACCGGAGCAGCCAATCCGCCGCAAGGCGATGAGTGGCAAAGCGCGCGAATTGCGGCATTGCCGGTGTTGCTACGATCATCTGGCAGGACAGGTTGGTGTGGCAGTAACCCAGGGCCTGGTCGAGCACGGCTATCTCGTTCCGGCCGCCGACAAGCAGTTTCGCATCACGGCCAGCGGCAACGCCTGGTTCGGTTCGATCGGCCTCGATGTCGCAACGCTGAAACCCACCGCACGGGGACTCGCGCGCCAATGTCTCGATTGGACCGAGCGCAGCCATCACCTTGCCGGCCCCCTCGGCGTCCATCTGCTGAGCACGATGTGCAAGCTGGGATGGCTGCGCCGCAGCAGGGAATCGCGGGCGGTGCAGGTCACGCCCAGAGGCTGGATCGAGCTCAGGCGACAGCTCGGCATCGATCCCGTGTCGAGCCTGGCAGCGTAGGGCTTCCTGTCACGGAACATGGATGCCTGTCTTTGGGCCATGTGGTCAGGCCACCTAGCCACTTGAATGTTGAGCTGCCGGTGATAGGTTCGAAGCGAACAGAATGACCGGCGAGGCAAGACCATGCCGTTTCAGGCCGTGGCGTCGCAGAGACTGTTTCAACAGGTTGCCGAGCAGGTCGTCGGGCTCATCCGCTCGGGCGAATTGCCGCCGGGCACGCGCCTTCCTGCCGAGCGGGACCTCGCCCGCAAGCTGGGTGTCAGCCGGCCCGTGGTGCGCGAAGCGATGATCGCGCTGGAGATTTCCGGCTTCGTCGAGGTGAAGACGGGTACGGGCAGCTATGTCTCCGACGGGTCGCCGCGCGCCGGCGAACTCGGCGATGCCGGCCCAAGCGCCTTCGATCTGCTCGCGGCGCGCCGTATCATCGAGGGCGAGATTGCAGCCACCGCCGCCGAGATGGCCAGGCCGGCGGATATCGAGCGTCTCGACCAGGCCCTAGCCTGGTACCGGCAGGAATCCCTGAAGGGCGAAGACTCTTTCGAAGCCGATCGCGCCTTCCATCTGGGCATTGCCGAAGCCACGGGCAATCCGGTTCTCACCCGGACGATGGAACTCCTGTGGGGCGACATGCGCGGGCGCATTTTCGACCGGCTGGGCGAATTGACCAAGAACTCCACCAAGCTGCGGACCAACATGGCCGATCACCAGGCCATTCGCGACGCCATCACCGCGGGTGATGGTCCCGGCGCGCGCCAGGCCATGCAGGCCCATATCGCCAATGTCGAAACCTATTTCCTGATGGATGCCGCGGAAGACGGCACGACGACACACACGAGGAACGCCACTGGCGGCACGACCCGCCGCTGAAAATCAAGAATGGGAGGATGTCATGACTGCTCGGATAACCCGCCGCCAGGCACTCGGCGCCGGTATCGGCTTTGCGGCCCTCGGCATTGCCGGCGCCAAGGCGGAAACCCCGGCCCTGCCGAAATCGCCCGTCACGCTCAACGTTGTCGATGTCGCCGGCAATCTCGCCCTCACCCAGAAGGCCATCCAGAACTACGCCAAGGCCAAGCCGGAACTGGTGTCGAAGATCAGCTTCACCAAGGCTCCGGCACCGGATCTTCCTGGCAAGCTCAAGGCCCAGCAGGATGCCGGCCGGGTCGACATCGATCTCGTCCTCACCGGCACGGACGCGCTGTCCGCCGGCCTTGACCAGAAGATCTGGGTGCCGCTCCTGCCGGATCTCGCTTCGGCGCTGCCCAAGCTCGATGACGTCCTGCTCGCCCCGGCCGCCCGCATGCAGGGGCTGGCCAACGGGGCCGGCGTCGTGGTCTCCTACTATCCATCCGGCCCGCTGCTCGAATATGCACCCGAGCGCGTCTCGCAGCCGCCGAACACGGCGGAGGAATTGCTGGCCTATGCCAAGGTCAACCCGAACCGCTTCATCTATGCCCGCCCCGCCAATTCCGGGCCGGGGCGCACCTTCCTGATGGGCCTGCCTTACATCCTCGGCGACAAGGATCCGAAGGATCCCGTCAATGGCTGGGAGAAGACCTGGGCCTATCTGAAGGAATTGGGGGAGGCCATCGAATATTATCCCACCGGCACGGGCGCGACCATGAAGGAGTTCGGCGAGGGCTCACGCGACATGACGGTGTCTACCACCGGTTGGGACATCAATCCGCGTGTGCTCGGCGTGGTGCCCAAGAGTGCCGCGATCTCGACCCTGAAGGGCTTCCACTGGGTCACCGATGCACATTATGCCTGCATTCCCACGGGCCTCGCTCCGGAAAAGGTTGCAGTGCTGCTCGACCTCATCAGTTTCATGCTGAAGCCGGAGCAGCAGGCCTACACCTATGACGAGGGCTATTTCTATCCGGGGCCGGCCGTGAAGAACGTCACGCTGTCCATGGCACCCGAGGAGAGCCAGGCTGCCATCGCCGAGTTCGGCAGGCCGGAATATGAAAAGCTGATTACCGATATTCCCACCGAACTCCCGCTGGATCCCGCCAAGATGGTGGTGGCGTTCAACATGTGGGACAAGCAGATCGGTGCTGCCAAAACCAAGTGAAATCCGGACCAAGTGAGATTCGAGCCGAGAAGGACTCGGCTTCGCTCTTTGCGGGGAAGGTCTACGATCCTCATCGAGGACCTGGCCTGGCCTCCCCGCTTTCACCCCACTCGGTACAGCGGCAGGTTCGATGTCAGCCCTGAGCAATTTCAGCCATTTGAAACTCGACAAGGTCGGGCGTGACTTCGGCGCCATGAACGCCTTGAAGGACCTGTCCTTTACGGTTCAACGCGGCGAATTCATCGCCCTGCTCGGCCCTTCGGGCTGCGGCAAGTCGACCGCGCTCAACTGCATCGCCGGCCTGCTCCCGACCACGCGCGGCTCGATCTGGCTCGACGACAGGCGCATCGATACGCTCGGTCCGGAAGATCGCGGCTTCGGCATGGTGTTCCAGAACTACGCTTTGTTTCCGCATATGAGCGTCAGGGAGAATGTCGGCTTCGGCCTGCGCATGCGCGGCGTGCCGCGCGGGCCGGCCTCGGCGCGCATCGGCGAGGCGCTGGCAACGGTCAGGCTCACCGACCAGGCCACCAAGCTGCCAGGCCAGTTGTCGGGCGGGCAGCAGCAGCGCGTTGCCATCGCCCGCGCCATTGCGGTCGAACCGCCCCTCGTGCTGATGGACGAGCCGCTTTCCAATCTCGACGCCAAGCTCCGGCTTGAAATGCGCCAGGAAATCCGCCGCATCCATGCCGGCCTCGGTTCGATCACCCTCTATGTCACCCACGACCAGGACGAGGCGCTTTCGCTGGCCGACCGCATCATCGTGCTGCGCGACGGCGAGATCCGCCAGATCGGCACGCCGGAGGATCTCTACCAACGACCGGCGACGCTGGATGTCGCGGAGTTCATGGGGTTCCGCAACCGCCTGCCGGGTTCGATCGTCTCGTCCTCCCCTGACGAGGTGACGCTGGAGATCGTCGGCGAGCGGATCGAGGGTGTCGCCCGCGAAGAGCTGGCCGGACCGAGCGCGGTCGCGGCCATTCGCCCGGACGATCTGATTGCCGGCGAACAGGGGATCCCCGCCCTGGTGGAGATCTGCGAATATCGTGGCCACGCCTTCTTCGGGGCGGCCAGGGGACCGGCCGGAAACGAGCTCTTCTTCAGGGCGCGTCAGCGCATGCGGCCGGGCGAGCAGGTTCATCTGAAGGCCGATCCATCACGCGTGCTGGTCTTCAACGAGGCGGCGCGATGAGCGCCCTGCCTGCCCCCAACCTGAAGGCACGCCTCGCCGCACGCGGCATCGACGGCGTGACGCTGCTCGCCCTGCCGGCCGTGCTGTTCCTGCTGGCCCTGTTCATCTATCCCTTCTTCTATGGGCTGTGGCTGTCGTTCCAGCCCAAGGATGGCTCGACCTTCGGCAATTACATTACCTTCTTCAGCGATCCCGCGCTCTACGGTACCATCGCCACTACCCTGTGGATCGCGGTACCGGCCACTCTGTTCAACCTGCTTGCCGCCATACCGGTGGCCTTCCGGGTCCGCCTGCTCGACAATCAGCGCCTGCTCACCACCATCCTGGTGCTGCCGATCACACTCGGCACGGTGCTGGTGGCCGAGGGGCTGCTCAACTATCTCGGGCCGCAGGGCTGGTTCAACCGGGCCCTCATCCTGGTGGGTATTGGCCCGGTCAAGCTGGTTCACAATTACTGGGGCGTGTTCCTGTCGCTGGTGATCACCGGCTTTCCGTTCACCTTCCTGCTGACGCTCTCCTATGTCACCGGCATCGACCCGGCCCTGGAGAATGCGGCGGCAACGCTGGGCGCCAGGCCGGCCGCGCGCTTTCGCCATATCTTCCTGCCGCTGTTGCTGCCAGGCCTCGCCGTGACCTTCTGCCTGAGCTTCGTGCAGGCCTTCTCGGTCTATCCCTCGGCCGTGATGCTCGGTGCCCCGGCAGGGCCGACCCGGGTCATCACCATTCCGGCCTATCAGGCCGCCACCGAGCTCTACGACTATTCGATGGCCTCGGCGATCGCCATGATCATGGGTGCGATCCTGCTGGTCGTCATCGCCATCGTGCTCGGCCTTCGCTCCCTGGCCTATCGCGGGCCCGCCGACGGCGGCAAAGGCTAGGAGACAGGGTCATGGTCCATCGAATTTCCCGCCCGCTTTCCGAACGCCTGTGGTCCACGGCCGTATGGGCGCTGACCATCTTCTTCGTGATCAATCTTCTTGCCGTGATCGCGGCGGTGATCGTCAGTTCCTTCTCGACGCGCTGGCTGGGCACCTGGCTGCCGCAGGGCTGGACCGCGCGCTGGTATGATTCGGCCTGGGAGGAATTCCAGCTTGGCGGCGTGCTCCTCGTCACCTTTCAAGTCGTCTTCGGCGTGGTGCTGCTATCCGCCGTGATCGGCATTCCCGCCGCCTATGCCCTGGCGCGACGCGATTTTCCCGGCAAGAAACTGGTGACCTTGCTGTTCCTGTTGCCCTTGCTGGTGCCGCCCGTCACCTATGGCATTCCGCTGACGACGGTTCTCTACAAGGCAGGGCTCGGCAGTACCCTGGCCGGCGTGATCATCGCCAACCTCGTGCCTGCCCTGCCCTTCGTCATCCTGGTGATGATTCCCTTTGTCGAGCAGATCGATCCGCGCCTGGAAGCGGCAGCGCGGGTCTTCGGCGCCCGCACCGGCTCGGTGTTCCGGCATGTGCTGATCCCGCTGCTGCTGCCGGGAGCGCTCGCGGCCCTGCTCCTGGTACTGGTGCGCACCATCGCGATGTTCGAGCTGACCTTCCTGATCGCCGGCTCCGACAGCCAGACGCTGGTCGTCTCGCTCTATGCCGCCGTGACGGCGTCCGGGGTCAGGGCGCCGCAATCCGTGGATGCCATGGCCGTCATCTACATGCTGAGCACGCTGGTCTGGCTGGTCATCGCCCTTCGCTTCATCAACCCGACCCAGATGGTGACGCGGGTAAAGAAAGCCCCTGCCCGCTGAGGCCTACAGTTTCTTGACCAGCCTCAAGGCTTCGGTGGCAAAACCGTTCTTTTCATAGAAAAGCCGGCCGCGATGATTGCTGGCAAAGACGTCGAGGGACAAGGCGGCATAGCCCTGTTGCCGTGCCCAGTCCTCTGCTGCAGCGAGCAACTGCCTGGCCGCGCCCATGCCCTCGGCCGCCTCGGTGACGGCCAGAAGGGCCACATAGCCGATCTCCCGGCCGGTTATGCCATCAGTCCCCGGCAGGGCATGCAGGAATCCGAGACCGACACCGACGGCATCCTCGGCGATCAGGCTCAGGCTTCCTGCCGCGGGCTCGCTGAGATTGGCAGCGGAAAAGGCATCCTGGAACGCCCGAATGTCGGTCTGTTCATGCAATTCAGTTTCGATGACAGCCGCAAGGCGGTGTCCGAGACCGAGCATGAAGCTCAAATCCCGCTCCCCCTCCGCCTTGCGGATGCGGATGTTCGTCAACGATAGGCGGAGGCGATGCCGAGAAAATCCTCGGCCTTGAGCGAGGCACCGCCCACCAGCGCGCCATCGACATTGTCGACGCCCATCAGTTCGGCTGCATTGGAGGGCTTGACCGAGCCGCCATAGAGCACGCGCACGCCATTGCCTTCTTCACCGAGGGCTTCCACCAGGCGCGCGCGGATGAAATCATGCACCTGCTTCACATCAGCCGCCGTGGGCGTCAGGCCAGTGCCGATCGCCCAGACGGGCTCGTAGGCGATCACGGTATTGGCAGCATTGGCACCCGCCGGCAGGGAGCCTGCAAGCTGGCTGCCCACCACATCCAGGGCCTTGCCCGATTCGCGTTCCGCACGGGTCTCGCCGATGCAGACGATGGCAACCAGGCCGGCGCGCAGAGCCGCCCCGGCCTTGGCCTTGACCGTCGCATCCGTCTCACCGTGATCGGTGCGACGCTCGGAATGGCCGACGATGACATAGGTCGCGCCGGCATCCTTCAGCATCTCGGCGGAGATGTCGCCGGTATGGGCGCCCGAAGGCTTGGCGTGGCAATCCTGCGCCCCGATCTTGATATGCTGCCCTGCTGCCTGCGCCGCAAAGCGGGACACCAGCGTAAAGGGCGGGCAGACCAGCACCTCGGCGGCACCGGCTTCGCCGGCCGCGACACCGGTCGCGATGGCATCGAGTTCGGTGACCCCCTTGGTGAGGCCGTTCATCTTCCAATTGCCAGCGACGAGCGGGCGCGGCCGGTTTGCTGTCATCTTGCTGATCCTCTTTCTGTCAAACAGGATTGCCGAGACTGCTCGGCAGGGCGGGCTCGGAAATCCTGTCGCCTGTCGAGGCCTGCGCCGGGAAACTCTGCTTGGGCCGCCCTCGATGCGCCGACTTCATCTGGCGTGCTTAGCAACCTCGTTCCCATGGAGCAAGGCGTGGGTGTCGCAAGAAACCCATGGCCGCGCCATTGCGACGCCACGTGCTCGTCCCTATGATGCGCCGCTTTTCGTGCGCCGCGCCCTTACCGGAGCGTTCATGCGGCCCCGAAGCAGCGTAGAAACGATGCGGGGTTTCCCGGGTTCTCCGAGACGGACCTGGAAAATCTCTTTGCCTTGATGGAACCAAGACACCGATGCTGAGCTCATTCCGCGAAGTTATGACCAAGGGACCCGCCAAGATCATCACGGCGGGGGTCATGTTCCTCCTGAGCGGCAGCTTCGCCTTATGGGGTGTCGAAGGCTGGCTGCAGGGGCGCAGCAATTCCGATGTCGCCACGGTTGGCGGATCTGCCATTTCCGCCAACACCTATAGCGAAGCCTATCGCTCGCGGACCTTGCAGATCACCAGAGCCACCGGCAAGGCGGTCACCCCCGACATCGCCCGCACCTTCGGTATCGACAAGCAGGTTCTCAACGGCTTGATCTCGGAAAAGGCCATGGACGTCCAGGCCGCCAAGCTTGGGCTCGGCCTCGACCCTCAAGCCATGGTTCGGACCGTGATGAACGATCCCGACTTCCAGGTCTCCGTTCCCGGCAAGCCGCCCGTCTTCGACGCCAATGCCTTCCGCCAGATGCTCGAAAACAACGGCATGAACGAGGAGATGTTCTTTGCGCGTCAACGCGAGGTCTATGTCCGCGGCCAGATCGACCAGGGCCTGACGGCCGGCGGCCCAGTCCCGCAAGCTCTGCTGCAGGCTGCCGCCCGCTACAAGCAGGAAAAGCGCAATACGTCCTATTTCGTACTGCCGCAGAGCAGCGTGGGTGACATTGCTCCGCCCGACGCCGCCAAGCTGCAGGCCTATTACGACGAGAACAAGGCTGCCTTCCGCACCAAGGAACTGCGCAGCCTGAGCTACATACTCGTGACGCCGGCCGAGCTGAGCGGCCGGGCCACCGTCACCGATGCCGATGTCCAGGCCGCCGTCGACAAGGACAAGGCCGGCTCGGCGGCGCTGGAGCAGCGCACCGTCGAACAGATCGCCTTCCCTTCGCTGGATGAGGCCAAGGCCGCTGCCGCCCGCATCGCTTCCGGCCAGATCACCTTCGAGGGCCTTGTCACCGAGCGCAAGCTCAAGCCCGAGGACATCGATCTGGGCACCGTGTCCAAGCGCCAGCTCAGCGACCAGAAGATCGCGGACGCCGCCTTCGCGCTCAAGGAAGGCGGCACGTCGGACGCCGTGCAGGGCAATCTCGCCAACGTGATCGTCAAGGTGACCAAGATCATCGACGCCAAGATCGTCCTGCGCGGCGAACTGGAACGTCAACGCGCATCGGAGGCCGCCAAGAATCTGCGCGACGCCATCGAAGACGAGCGCATGGGTGGCGCCCCGCTCAAGGATATCGCCGCCAAGCTCAAGCTGAAGGCCGTGACGCTGCCACCGGTCGATGCCCAGGGCCGCGACGCCGAGGGCAAGCCGGTTGCCGTCCCGCTCGCCACCCAGGTCCTGCCTGCTCTCTTCACGGCCGAACCGGGTTCCGATCCCGAAGCCGTCGACGGCCGTGACGAAGGCCTGATGTGGTTCTCGCTGGACAGCGTAGTTCCGGCCCGCGACCGCACGCTCGACGAAGCCAAGAACGAGGTGATCACTTCCTGGACCGCGGATCAGAAAGTTGCCAAGCTCAAGGAGAAGGCCGACGAGCTCGTGACCCAGTTACAGGGCGGCAAGTCGCTCGAGGACATCGCCAAGAGCCTGAACCTGCAGGTCACCCCTGCCTGGGATCTCACCCGCAACGGCCAGAGCCAACCCGTGCCCCCGGCGGTCGTCACGGCCGTGTTCGCCACCCCGCTCAAGGGGTTCGGAACGGCGCTTGCCGCCAACGGCACCGATCGAATCATCTTCCATGTCGAGGACAACGTGATCCCCGAGCTCGATGCCAAGGCTCCGCAGACCGAGGCGCTGTCCAAGCAGCTCGCGACCGGCATCAGCCAGGACCTGATGACGGAATATGTCAAGAAGGTCGAAGACCAGCTCGGCGTGGCCATCAACCAGACCAATGTCGACCGTGTCGTCGGCACCGGCAGCCTCTGAGTCGCCACCATGCTTCTCGAACCTTCCTTCGAAGCCTTCTCGGCCGCCTACGCAGCCGGCAAGGCGCAGATCCTGACGCTGACGCTGGTGGGCGACCTGGAAACCCCGGTTTCCGCCTTCATGAAGCTGGCGGGCGACAGGCCCAATGCCTTCCTCCTGGAATCGGTGGAAGGCGGTGCTACGCGCGGGCGCTATTCCATGATCGGCCTGGAGCCCGACCTGATCTGGCGCTGCCAGGACGGCCAGGCCTCGATCAACCGCCATTTGCCGGACCAGGCCTTCGAGACGTTGGACGGCCATCCGTTCGATACGCTGCGGGCTCTGATCGCGGAAAGCCGGATCGAGCTGCCCGAAGGTGCACCGCCGATGGCGGCCGGCCTGTTCGGCTATCTCGGCTATGACATGGTGCGACTGGTGGAGGAGCTTCCCGCCGCCAAGCCGGATCCCATCGGCGTTCCCGACGCCATCTTGATGCGCCCCACCCTGATGGTGGTGTTCGACGCGGTGCGCGACGCCATCACGGCCGTGACGCCGGTGCGCCCACAAGCCGATGTCACGGCCAAGCAGGCCTATCTGCGCGCCGAACAGCGGCTGATGACCATCGTCGACGGCCTGGACCGCCCGACACCCAAGCTTGCCGAGACCGTCGATCTCGACGCCCTGCACGCCCAGCAGGTTTCCAACACCGCCGAAGCCGACTACCTGGCCATGGTGGCCCGCGCCAAGGAGTACATCAAGGCCGGCGACATCTTCCAGGTCGTGCTGTCTCAGCGCTTCAGCGCGCCGTTCCAGTTGCCACCCTTCTCGCTCTATCGGGCCTTGCGCCGCATCAACCCGGCTCCCTTCCTGGTCTACCTGCAGCTCGACGGGTTTTCGGTGGTCTGCTCCAGCCCGGAGATTCTGGTCCGGCTGCGTGAGGGCAAGGTGACGGTCCGGCCCATCGCCGGCACGCGCCCACGCGGCAAGACCAAGACCGATGACGATGCGCTGGCCGAATCGCTGCTCAACGATCCCAAGGAGTTGGCCGAACATCTCATGCTGCTCGACCTCGGCCGCAACGATGTCGGCCATGTCTCGGCCGTCGGCAGCGTCACGGTAACCGATCGCTTCTTCATCGAGCGCTACAGCCATGTGATGCACATCGTCTCGAATGTCGAGGGCAGCATCGGCCCGGGCCACGACGCGCTCGATGCGCTGGCAGCGGGCTTTCCGGCCGGTACTGTCTCGGGCGCGCCCAAGGTCCGCGCCATGCAGATCATCGACGAGCTCGAAAGGGACAAGCGCGGCCTCTATGCCGGCGCCATCGGTTATTTCGGTGCGGATGGCCAGATGGATACCTGCATCGTGCTGCGCACGGCCCTGGTCAAGGACGCCACCATGCATGTCCAGTCCGGCGCGGGCATCGTCTATGACAGCGTGCCCGCGAGCGAGCATGCCGAATGCGTCAACAAGGCCAAGGCCCTGTTCCGCGCTGCCGAAGAAGCCGTCCGCTTCGCCGGCCAGCCCGGACGGGGACAGTAAGGCGGGCGGACGACATCCATGGCTAAGTGGCCCGGCGCCCGGCGATCAGCCCTGCTGACCTTCGGGGCCGCCTATGTCGTGCTCTTGGCCGACTTCTATCTCTACCTCTATCCAGGCGGCTTGCAGGCCATCGCCTTGATGCTGGCGATCGCCCTGCCTGCCCTGGGCGCCGCCTATGGCATCTTCTTCTTCCATTGGCTCTTCGAGAGCGAGCGCTCTGCCCCCTATGCCGACTATGGTTTCGGTATCTGGCTGATCTCCTCGCTCGCCTCGCTGATCTACATGGCCGTCTTCGCCGGTCTGGGCGCGCTCCTGCCCTATGGCCTGGAGAGGCTGGAGCTGTTCGGGAACACCGTGCAGATGATCGCCTCGCGCATGACCTTGGCCTCGGACTATTTCGAGCCCGTAGTAGGCCGCAATCTCGCGCTTTTCATCCTGCTGGAGGTGTTCGCCTGCGCCTATGGCAAGAAACATGGCATGCGCCTGCGTCGGCCTTAACTTCCCAGCGTTTCGCACAGCTGAAGCGCTTTGTCGGACGACGCAATGCCTCGAATCGCAAACATGCATCCAAACAAGGAGTTAGAGACGAGGGGTGTTTCTGCCAAAACACGCCTTGCACCGGGGAACCGCTTGACCCGCTGCCTCCTGACGCCTAGTCGTGATGGCTCCAAAGGAGGCTAGAGCCGTGACGACAGACCGTTCCATGACCGTGACGCTGATCGACAATTATGACAGCTTCACCTGGAACCTCTGGCATTATCTCGGCCAGCTGGGTTGCACCGTCACGGTTCATCGCAACGACAAGGTCAGCGCGGACGAGGTGATCGCCGCGGCGCCCGATGCGATCGTGCTCTCGCCCGGCCCCTGCACCCCCACCGAAGCCGGCATCTGCTGCGAGCTGATCGAGAAGGCCAAGGACAAGATCCCGCTCTTCGGCGTCTGCCTCGGCCACCAGGCCATCGGCCAGGTTTTCGGCGGCGACATCGTGCGCCTCGCCATTCCCATGCATGGCAAGATCTCCTCGATCGACCATCGCGGCCGCGGCGTCTTTCGGGGTTTGAACGGCCCGTTCATGGGCACGCGCTATCACTCGCTCGTGGTCAAGCGCGACAGCCTGCCGACCGATCTCGAAGTCACCGCCGAGACGGATGACGGCGTCATCATGGGTCTGCAGCACAAGAGCGCGCCGCTACATGGCGTGCAGTTCCATCCGGAGTCGATCATGTCGGACCATGGCCACCGCATCCTCCAGAACTTCCTGGAGCTGGCGGCGGAATGGAACGCCAAGCATCGGGCCCAGGAAAACCGGAACGAAAGCGAGCATGCGTGATGGACGGTTTCAAGCCCTATATCGGCAAGGCTGCCGCCGGTTCGCTCACGCGCGAAGAAGCGGCTGAAGCCTTCGACCTTCTGCTCTCCGGGCAAGCGACGCCCTCGCAGATCGGTGGCTTCCTGATGGCGCTCAGGGTCCGCGGCGAGACGCCGGACGAGATGGCCGGCGCCGTCAGCGCCATGCGCGCCAAGATGCTGACGGTGGAGGCCCCCGAGGACGCCGTCGACATCGTCGGCACCGGCGGCGACGCCTCCGGCTCCTACAATGTTTCGACGGCCGCTTCCCTGATCGTGGCCGGCGCGGGCGTGAAGGTTGCCAAGCATGGCAATCGCGCCCTCTCCTCCAAATCCGGTGCCGCGGACGTGCTGACTGCGCTCGGCGTCAACATCGAGCTGAAGCCCGAGGGTATCGCCCGCTGCATCACGCTGGCGGGCGTCGGTTTCATGTTCGCGCCAGCCCATCACGGCGCCATGAAGCATGTCGGCCCCACCCGCGTCGAACTCGGCACGCGCACGATCTTCAACCTGCTCGGCCCCCTGTCCAACCCCGCCGGCGTCAAGCGGCAATTGCTCGGTGTCTATGCCCGCCAATGGTTGCAGCCCATGGTCGAGGTGCTCAAGACCCTGGGATCGACGCGCATCATCGCCGTGCATGGCAGCGACGGGCTCGACGAAATCACCACCACCGGCCCCACCGAGATCGTTTCCCTGGAGAACGGCGAGATCAGCCACGGCGTCATCACGCCCGAAGAGGTTGGGCTGCGCGTTGCGACACCCGAGGATCTCAAGGGCGGCGACGCCGCCCACAACGCGTTGGCGTTGCGGGCCGTTCTCGAAGGCGAAAAAACTCCCTATCGGGACATCGCCCTCCTGAATGCCGGCGCTGCCCTGCTCGTGGCGGGACGCGTGCCGAGCCTGGCGGATGGGGTAATCCTCGCCCGCGAATCCGTCGACAAGGGCAAGGCCCTAGCAACGCTCAACCGTTTGGTTGAAATTTCCAACGCGTGAGTGCCATGGCCACCATTCTCCAGAAGATCGAAGCCTATAAGCGCCGCGAGATCGAGGCAGCGAAGGCGGCACGCCCGCTGCCGGAGCTGATCAAGCTGGCGGACCGCGCCAGTCCCGTACGGGGCTTCCAGAGAGCTCTGCAGGCCAAGCTCGACGCCGGCAATACTGCCTTGATTGCCGAGATCAAGAAGGCGAGTCCGTCCAAGGGCCTGATCCGCGCCGATTTCGACCCTCCGGCACTTGCCCGCGCCTATGAAGCCGGCGGAGCAGCCTGTCTTTCCGTGCTGACCGACGAGCCCTCCTTCCAGGGGCGGCCCGAGTTCCTCACCGCGGCACGTGCGGCGGTATCGCTGCCCGCCTTGCGCAAGGACTTCCTCTACGATCCCTACCAGGTGGTGGAAGCAAGAGCCTGGGGTGCCGACTGCATCCTGGTGATCATGGCCAGCGTCACCGACGCCGAAGCCCGTGCGCTGATCGCGGCCGCCAAGGACTGGTCCCTCGACGTGCTGTGCGAGATCCACAATCACGACGAGCTCGAGCGGTCCCTCACGCTCGATGTCGGCATGATCGGCATCAACAATCGCGATCTCAACGACTTTGTCACCCGCCTGGAGACGACCGAGACACTGGCGCCGCTGGTGCCCGGCGATCGTCTCCTGGTCGGCGAAAGCGGCATCTTCACACCCGGCGACGTCCAGCGCCTGCAGAAGGCTGATGTGAACACCTTCCTGGTGGGCGAGAGCCTGATGCGCCAGGCCGACGTCGCCGCCGCCACGCGTGCCCTGCTGTCTGTGGACCAGGCGGCATGAGCCGGCAAAATACGAATCCTAGCCTTACCCATCTCGACGCCTCCGGCGAGGCGAACATGGTCGATGTTTCGCAAAAGGCCGTGACGAGCCGCACCGCAATTGCCGAAGGGCGGGTGGTGATGCAGCGCGAGACGCTCGACCTCGTCTTGTCGGGTGATGCCAAGAAAGGTGATGTTCGCGCCACGGCCCGCATCGCCGGTATCATGGCCGCCAAGAAAACCCATGAACTCATTCCGCTCTGCCACCCGCTGCTCCTCAGCAAGGTCGCCGTCGAGATCGAGCCCGACACCGCTCTGCCCGGTCTGACGGTGCGGGCGACAGCCAAGGTCGCGGGTCAGACCGGCGTGGAGATGGAAGCGCTGACCGCTGTTTCCGTCGCCTGCCTGACCATCTATGACATGGTCAAAGCCGCCGACCGGGGCATGCGCATCGAGGCGATCAGGCTCGTAGAGAAGTCCGGCGGCAAATCCGGCGATTGGCATGCGGAGGAAAATCCATGAGCCTGCTTCCCGTCGCGGACGCGCTGGCCAAGGTGGTTGCCGGCGTCACCCCGCTTCCTGTCGAAACCGTGCCACTGCACGCCACGCGCGGACGCGTGCTTGCTTCCGCCATCACCGCGCTGAGAACCCAGCCCGGTTTCAACGCCTCGGCCATGGACGGCTATGCAGTACGCGTGGATGACGCCAAGCAGGGAGCCAGCCTCGAATTGATCGGCGAGTCTGCCGCCGGGCATGGCTATGCCGGTCGGGTCGGCGAGAACCAGGCCGTGCGCATCTTTACGGGCGCGCCCGTACCTGACGGCGCCGACACCGTGGTGATCCAGGAACAGACCCGGCGCGACGGCAATCGCGTCATCCTGGAGGCCACGGCCAAGCCCGGCCAGCATATCCGGGGCCGCGGACTGGATTTTACCGAAGGCCGTGAGGCCCTGAGGCCTGGAACCGTCATCGGCCCCCGCGATATCGCCCTCGCCGCCGCCATGAACCACCCAGGTCTGCCGGTCCACCGCCGCCCCAAGGTCGCCATCCTCGCCACCGGCGACGAACTGGTATTGCCCGGCCAGGCCATCGGCGAGAACCAGATCGTTGCCTCCAACAACTTCGCCATCCGCGCCCTTGTCGAGGCCGAAGGCGGCGAAGTGCTCGACCTCGGCATCGCCAGCGACGACTTCCCGGCCCTGGAAGCCGCCATCAAGCGAGCTCGCGCCGAAAAGGCCGATGTGCTCGTCACTATCGGCGGTGCCTCCGTCGGCGATCACGATCTGATCCAGACCGCACTGACCCGCGAAGGCATGCGGCTCGGCTTCTGGAAGATTGCCATGCGGCCAGGCAAGCCGCTGCTGCATGGGCGGCTCGGCGTCATGCACATCCTCGGACTGCCGGGCAATCCGGTCTCCTCCGTGGTTTGCGGCGTCCTCTTCCTGGTGCCGCTGCTGCGCGCGTTGCTTGGCCGTTCCGACGCCGGCCCGCCACGCCGCAAGGCCGTCTTTGCCCGCTCCTGGCCGGCCAACGATGTCCGCGAGGATTATATACGGGCCCGCTTCCTGCTTGACGATACGTCAGACATCCTCAAGGTAGAGCCATTGGCACTGCAGGATTCGTCGCTCGTCAGCGTGATGCAACATGCCGACTGCCTGGTGATCCGGCCGCCCTTCGCACCCGAAGCAAAGGCGGGTGAGACCTGCGAGATCATCGATCTCCGTGCGGCCGGCTATTGACCACGTCTTTAACCTGAACTTCATTGTTGCAGAACACAGTAGGAACATGTAGCACTGTTCTTGTTTTGTTTACACCTTCACCGTGATTCGCGGCCGCCACGACGGGATAGCCATGCTGACCAAGAAACAACATGAATTGCTTCGGTTCATTCATGAGCGCCTGAAGGAACAGGGTGTGCCTCCTTCCTTCGATGAGATGAAGGAAGCACTGGACCTCAGGTCCAAGTCCGGCATTCACCGCCTGATCATGGCGCTGGAGGAGCGTGGCTTCATTCGGCGCCTGCCCAACCGCGCCCGTGCGCTGGAAGTGGTGCGCCTGCCCGAATCGGCGGTGCCGAGCGGTGGCGGCCTGTCGCTCGCCTCTTCCCAGCGTGGTTTCCGCCCCAATGTAATCGAGGGCAATCTCGGCAAGGTTCGCCCCGTCAGGCCTGAAATTGACGACGAGGTCGGCCGGCCGGTCCTCGTCCCGGTGATGGGGCGTATCGCCGCCGGCACGCCGGTCTCCGCCATCCAGTCCAAGAGCCACACCATCAGCGTCACGCCGGAAATGTTGTCCTCCGGCGATCATTTCGCCCTGGAAGTGCGCGGCGATTCCATGATCGAAGCCGGTATCTTCGACAATGACACCGTGCTTATCCGCCGCCAGGACCACGCCGATACCGGCGACATCGTCGTGGCACTGATCGACGACGAGGAGGCGACACTCAAGCGCCTGCGCAAGCGCGGAGCCTCCATCGCACTGGAGGCCGCCAATCCGGCCTATGAAACCCGTATCTTCGGGCCCGACCGGGTGCAGATCCAGGGCAAGCTGGTCGGTTTGTTCCGTCGCTATTGAGCGTGGCCGACATCGTGGCTTGCCGGCTATGAACGCGCTTCGCGCGATCGCGAACTGCAGCTTGCGGCGCCGCGATGTCGAAAACCTGCTCGCGGCGAAGCTTCCGCATTCCCTCGTCGATTGCGAGATGGAGGAGTGCGATCTTTCGCGTCTCGATCTCTCTCATTGGGCCTTCGAGCGCTGCAGGCTCAGAAACGCCAAGCTGGTCGGCGCCAGGCTTGCCAATACACTCTGGCGCAACTGCAAAGCGAGCGGCGCCGATTTCCGTGGCACGGACCTGGAGGAAGCGGCGTTCCGCACCGGTGATTACAGCAATACCAGCTTCCGGCGCGCCAAGGCGGCCTCGACGGCTTTTACCGGTTGCAAGCTGACCGGGGCGGACCTCTCCGAAACCTCGGGGCTGGGGCTGGTTTTCGAGGAAGTTCTGCTGATGTCGGCCAAGCTGCCGGCCTTTTCCTTCCGGAAGAGCG
This sequence comes from Labrys sp. E2SS-1L, assembly GCF_057073705.1. Lineage (NCBI taxonomy): Bacteria > Pseudomonadati > Pseudomonadota > Alphaproteobacteria > Hyphomicrobiales > Xanthobacteraceae > Labrys > Labrys sp. E2SS-1L. Next base: position 4,109,153 of record NZ_CP172712.1, read on the forward strand.
TGCTGCGTCGCCTCGACTTCACCCAGGCCGATTTGCGCCAATGTGATTTTCGCGAGGCGATCTTCGAGGAATGCAGTCTGCGTGATGCCAATCTTGTCGATGCTCGCTTCGAGGGTGCCGACTTGCGCGGTGCCGATCTCGGCGGGCTGAAGCTGGCAGACACCCGTTATTTCAAGGGCGCCACGATCTCGAAAGGCCAGGCCGGCCAATTGCTGGCCGAACTGGGCTTGCGGATTGCCTGAGAGAGCCTCCGGAATCGCAGGCTAATCCGCTCGACACCAGGCAACCAGGAGTGCTCGAACCACTATTCGCCCGAGCACCGCCGAAGGTCGTCATGAACCGGGAAGACAGGTCAGTCGACAGCAATCATGACGTCTGAGGCCTTGATGACGGCATAGGCATTCTGGCCGGGCTTGAGATTGAGGTCGTCGACGGCCTCATTGGTGATCGACGCAGTAATGATGGTGCCGTTGACCTCGAGCTGGATGTGGGAGGTCGTCTGCCCCTTCGTCACGCTCTTGATCGTGCCCTTGATCTGGTTGCGGGCGCTGATTTTCATGAAACTTCCCTTGGCGACGCGAAAGACGCGATCATCATCATTCCTGAAGCAATGTCCACCGGCAAATACTGGTGAAATTAGCGTGGCGGTGGCCCCTTCCAGACGGCGGGTACGATCGGGGTAACCGCCTCAAAACGCGCGATCGTTACCCCGAAAATTGCGGGCGGAGGCCCATGGGGCCGCCACCTTCTCGCTCAGACGCGATGCAGCCAACGCTCAGGTGAGGCCGATGATGTCGCTGCTTTGCAAATTGACCGTGCCCTGGATCGCGATCTGAAAATCCGCCTTCTTGTCACCATTTATATCGCCCTGCAGCATGGTCTGCCCACCCTGGAAGATATAACGCAGTTCACCCGACGAGCCGGTGAAATCGCTATTGGCGATCAGGCTGTGGAACTCCTGAAAACTGAGGTCGATTTTGTCCTCGCCTTGGGTGAAGTCCATGATCGTGTCGGTTGCCGCACGGGTCAATCCGCTGTCCTTGACGCCCAGCAGTTTGAAGATGTCGTTGCCGCCCTCCCCCCAAAGGATGTCGGCTCCAACGCCGCCGGCGATAATGTCGTTGCCGTCATTGCCGTGCAGTGTTTCCGCTATCGCTCCGCCGACGATGGTGTCGTTGCCGGCGGTGCCCCACACGATCTCGAAGCCTTTCACATTCTCGCTGCCGCCGGATGTGCCGAAGGTTGCGGTCTGAGCATTCAGGCCGAGAGCCGCCGTGATGCCCAGATTGATATTGAGCGGGTCGGTCGTAGCGGGATCGACAGTGAAGACGTCGATCCCGGTGCTGCCATCCACCTTGTCGGTACCGCCATCGTTCGAGGCAAAATAGACGTCATTGCCCGCACCGAGGCCATAGATGTCGTTGCCGGCCTGATCGTGGACATATTCGACACTGGCACCACCGACAAAGGTATCGTTGCCCGCCCCCAAATAGAAGTCGCCGGTCACCAGACCGGCACCGGACTCGGTGAACTTGTCGTTGCCAGCTCCGGTCTGGACATTGCCGTAGATGGTACCGCTGTTGGTGATGGTATTACCGCCATCGCCACCATAGACACCCCTATAGATCGTCTTGCTGTTGGTGAGGGTGTTGACCCCCTCGCCCAGATCGATGCCGTCGACGCTGCCCGAATTGGTGATCTTGTCGTTGCCGTTGCCAGCCGAGATGAAACCGTAGATCACGCCGGTGTTGGTCGCCGTATCATCTCCCGTACCCAGCCAGACGGCGCCATCGATCTCCTTGCCGTTGGTAAGGCTGTCATTGCCGGCACCGAGGTCCAACGCGCCCTGGAAATACTGTTCGCTTCCAGCATCGTAGCCATAGGCCGTGTCGCCGACGATCAACCCCGTATTGCTTATGACGTCGGCTCCCAAACTTCCAAGTATCGTTCCGTACAACTTTCCTGAGTTCTTGATGGTACTGTTGCCTTGCCAAAGGCCTATCGAAACCTGGACATCCCGCTGAGTATCGTCTGCGAAAGTCAGGAGCTGATCATTGCCGATTACAATGCCCGAGTTCGTAACGACATTCTTGCCTTCGTTGATCAGGATCGAACCATCGATCTCTCCGGTATTGGTGACGGTATTGCCGGCGGTCGGGACTCCCAGGGAATTCAGCGGAGCCCCGCCAAAGAGACCGATGTCGCCTTGAATCAGCTTGCTGTTGGTAATGCTGCCAAGCCCGCCGGACCGAATGGCATAACCGCTATCCGTAGAGATCGTCCCGGCGTTCGTCACCGTCAATGTCGCAGCGCTGTTATTATAGATTCCGAAATCGCCACCAGAAATGGTCGCGCCTGCCAGATTCTTTACGGAGATTTTTGCGTTGGAATAGAGATTGCTGCCTGAATCGCCGACGTAATAGATGGCCCCCGCATCCCCTCGGATAATTCCTGAATTCGCGACATCCAAGGCCGCATTTGTCCCGATGCCGTAGAGGGAACCGTAGATGGAGCCTTCCGTTCCCACATTGACCTTTGTCGTTACAAGGGTGCTCGTGGGCGGCGCGTTCACGGCAAGGCCGTCTCCTTGCAGGCCGCTAACCCCGCCATTGATCGTTACAGTCCAGGGGCCGCCGTCGAGCTGGAGCCCCAGACTGTCGGCGGAAATAATGTAGGAATCCAAATTTACCTTGTAGGTGCTTCCTGCTGCACCCGTCGCGAAAACGCTGTCATGGGTGATACCGGTTGGAAGTACAATGTTGCTCATGGAGAATTCCTGGCCTGCGCTCAGTTAGCGATGGAATACCTGACATCCAAGCCACTTCACCTTATCGGCTTGGCAGTGAGAACGATCGCGAGCATACATGACGTCTGGTATCCATGCGATGGCTTTACTCGATCTCCATGAAAATATTTTCAAGCCAGAGCAATATTCGCCCCAAAAACAAAACACGATTTTTATAATAGAAATTTACGCTGGATATTTAGTCTAATTTATCAAAATTTTTCCTTGAAAAGATTTTCACAATCATATTTAAAACTAAAATTTATTATAAAAATATTATAGAACATTGAAATTCATTGCAAAAACGCCCAAACCCTTATTTGTCATTTATACAGACCTGCCTGCCAATTAATGATTTGGTCCTTTAACGATCTTTCTTTGTAATGTACTGTAAAATCGTCGCACTGTCGCAACGGCGGCGTTGTCAGTTGGTCGTAAGATTAAATCCGGGTTGAATTGATGATGGTCGGTTAGTTTGCGTTCCTTGCCACTGCGAGCACTTGCGACTAGGTCGCCCGAGGTCTTCCACTCATGAACGAAATATCACAGAGCACGGGAGAGCCAGAGAAACTCGACTCCGGCCTCGCTGCGCTATGCGGTGTGGCAAACTATTTCCGAATTGCAGCCGATCCCATGCATATGCGCCGGGAGCTTGCGCTGGGAAACAGAGAGAGCACCAATGTCGATCTGGTTCGAGCCGCAGCCATCGTCGGTCTCAAGGCTCGCACCATCAATGCGGCCAAGGCCAAACGCCTGCAGTCCATTCCGGTGCCGGCCATCGTCAAGCTGCGGGAGGGGCCCCATGCCATCTATGGAGGCTTGATGGCCTCCGGAGACTATCGGTTGGTCGATCCTGTCACGCGCGTGGCACGCGGCGTGTCGGTGGAAGACCTGCTCGATCAGATCGAGCCGGAGGTCATCTTGGTCGCCCGCCGTCTCAAGGGCCCTGGCATCGATCCAAAAGCCTTCAGCCTACGCTGGTTCTTGCCCTCGATCTGGCGCTACCGCAAGCCACTGGCCCATGTCCTGGTCGCATCGATCTTCGTGCAGATCTTCGCGCTGATCACGCCGCTCTTCTTCCAGGTGATCGTCGACAAGGTCCTGGTGCATCAGGGCTATTCGACGCTCCTCGTGCTGGTCCTCGGCCTGGTGATCATCGGTGTCTTCGACGTTTCGCTGCAATATCTGCGCACCTATGTCCTTTCGCATACGACGAGCCGCATCGATGTCGAGCTTGGCCGCCGCCTCTTCCATCACCTGCTACGCTTGCCGCTCGGCTATTTCGAGACCAGGGCGGCAGGCCAGACCGTCGCCCGCGTGAGGGAGCTCGAGACGATACGCTCCTTTCTGACAGGCCAGGGCCTGTTCTCGGCGATCGACCTGTTCTTCACCTTCATCTTCATCGCCGTTCTCTTCCTCTATTCCTGGAAGCTGACGCTGATCGTCATCGCGGCGATCCCGCTCTATTTGATCATCACCCTGCTGGTGCGTCCGCATCTGCGAGACAAGGTCAAGCAGAAGTTCAACACGGGAGCCGAAAGCCAGCAATTCCTGGTCGAGACCGTGGTGGGCATCCAGACGCTCAAAGCCGCGGCCGTCGAGCCGGCAACGCAGTCGCAATGGGAGGAGCGGCTCGCCGCCTATGTCCGCACGGCCTTCGATGCAACGCTCCTGGCGAGCATCGGCCAGAACGCCATTCAATATGTCAGCAAGCTGATGACGGCCGCCCTGCTCTTTTTCGGCGCCATGGCCGTGATCCGCGGCGAGATCACGGTAGGCGAACTCGTTGCTTTCAACATGATCTCCGGGCAGGTGATGCAACCCATCCTGCGCCTATCGCAGTTGTGGCAGGATTTCCAGCAGGTGCAGGTTTCCATCGAAAGACTGGGAGACATTCTCAACACCGTTCCGGAACATTCACCCCGGATGCCGTTGGCGTTGCCGACGCCGCGCGGACAGATTGCCTTCCGGAACGTATCCTTCCGCTACAGAGCCGGTTTGCCGGAAGTTCTCAAAACCATCACCCTGCAGATCAATCCGGGCGAGGTGATCGGCATTGTCGGTCCGTCGGGTTCGGGCAAATCGACGTTGACCAAGCTGATCCAGCGTCTCTACACGCCGGTAGAGGGACAGATCTTTCTCGACGGAGCCGATATTTCACAGGTCGACCCGGCTTGGCTGCGCAGCAATATCGGCGTGGTCCTGCAGGAAAACCTGCTGTTTCACCGTTCGGTTCACGACAATATCGCCTTGGCCAATCCAACGATGTCACGCGGCGCAGTGATGCAGGTCGCACGCCTTGCCGGCGCCGACGAATTCATCAGCAAGCTGCCGAGCGGCTACGAGACCATCATCGAGGAACGCGGCGCCAATCTCTCGGGTGGGCAAAGACAGCGCCTCGCCATTGCCCGTGCTTTGGCAACCAATCCGCCGATCCTCATTTTCGACGAGGCCACGAGCGCCCTCGACTATGAGAGCGAGCGTGTCATCCATCGTAACATGCGACAGATCGTCAAGGGGCGCACGGTCATCATCATCGCCCACCGGCTTGCCGCCGTCAGGAACTGCAACCGCATCATCAGCATGGCCGATGGGCGCATTGTCGAGATCGGCACGCATGACGCATTGGTGGCGAGAAAAGGTGGTCTCTATGCTCATCTGTGGGCGCTGCAGACCAGCCAGGCGAGTGGGGAGGACGTATCGTGAGTACCGCCTCACTCTCCACCGCACGCAAGCGGCCCACACCGCGGCGATCCGATCAGGAGTTCCTGCCGGCGGCGCTCGAAATTCTGGAAACCCCGGCGTCTCCGGCAAGGCTGGCGCTGCTGCTGCTGATCTGCGGTTTCCTTGCCAGCGCGCTGGCCTGGTCCTACTTCAGCCGGATCGACATCTTTGCCGTCGCTGCCGGCAAGATCCGGCCGATCGGCCAGATCAAGACCATCGAGCCTCTGGAAACAGGACGCATTCGGGCGATCCGGGTCGACAATGGCGCGCATGTGAAGGCCGGGGACATCCTCGTTGAACTCGACACCGTCGAGACCGAGGCCGACGTCGGCAACATCGCGGCAAGCCTGGCCGCCTATCAAGCCGAAGCCTTGCGCCGACGGGCAGCGATCGAAACTGCGGAGGAGAACATCGTCGATATAGCCCCCGCCATCCCATGGCCCGAGACCATTCCCGCCAATGTGCGTGCACGCGAGGAACAGGTGCTGCGCGATGACCTGGCAAGCCTGCGCGCCGAGTTGAACAGCTTGGCTGCCAAGAAGGCGGTGAAGACGGCGGAACGTGATCGGCTGATCGCCACCACGACTTCCCAGGCGACCCTGATAGAGACCCTGCAGAGCCGGGTCGACATGAGAAACACGCTGATGGAGAAGAATGCCGGCACGCGCACGAACCTGTTTGACGCGCTCCAGGCTCTCCAGTCGGAAAAATCCGCCCTCGCCGCCAACAATGGCTGGCTGGAGCAGGCGAAGGCCGAGATGGTCACCTTCACGGTTGAAGCCACCAAGATCCGGGATGCCTTCATCAGCGACAACTCCCAGAAAAAGGCGAATGCCGAACGCCAGGCCGATGACCTCAGCCATCGCCTGATCAAGGCGAAGGCGAGCCTCGAACACAAGACCTTGACCAGCCCGATTGACGGCACTGTACAGTCCGTCTCCGTGACCACCATCGGCCAGGTCGTGACCACAGGCCAGGAATTGATGCGGGTGGTCCCAGCCAATGCCACGCTCGAAATCGAAGCCTATGTGGAGAACAAGGACATCGCTTTCGTCCATAAGGGCCAGGAGGCCATCGTCAAGGTGGAGGCCTTCCCGTTCACCCGCTACGGTACGATCTCCGGCCTCGTGACGCATGTCGCCGCCGACTCCATCCCTGCGCCGGAAGCCCAGCGCGCCGAAGGCGACCCGACGCAGGCCATCCGACAGCAGGATATGTTTGCCGGCGCTTCGAGGGTTCAGGCACTCGTCTATCCCGTCACGCTCACTCCTTCGACCACCTTCATTGCAGCAGACGGCAACAAGGTGCCGCTCGGAGCAGGCATGACGGTAAGCGTCGAGATCAAGACCGGCAGCCGGCGTGTCCTGGAATATCTCTTCTCGCCCCTTGTCGAGGTGTCGTCCCAGGCGATGCGCGAGCGCTGATCCGCGGCGCGGAGAACCCAGGCGCTTCCCCCTGGGCATATGTCAGTCGTCAGCGTTCGGCTGCGAAGGTCCCAGATCTGCGTCGGGGATGGGGGAGCCCCGAGGCGAATCGACAAGCGGAGCCTGCGTAGCGGGCGGCGTGGCACTGGCAACCGGCTTCGTTCTGGCCGGAGCCCAGGGACGGGCCCCCTCGAGGTCACGCGCCATGACGATGCGCCAGGTGAGGCGGCCGTCGCCGCCACGCGGGCCGGCATAGAGCGCGATCGAACCCGCCGCACGGATCAGCTCTCGGTCCAGTGTCAGGCCAAGCGCGGCACAACGGGCACCGATCGAAACCGGCCCGGCCAGGACGCTGACGCGCCCGCAATCCTCCTCCGCCGCATTCGCCGTCTTGTCGAGCATGAAGACCCCGCCTTCCTCGATAGGCGCGGAACAACCTTCCCTATCGCATAGGCGCTGCGCTGCCAGAGTGGGATCCTCCGGCTTGCGCCGATCACCCATGGCCAGCAGCCATTGCTGAACGGTGAAAGCATCGGACCGCTGCGCGAGCACGGTCAATTGATCGCCCTTGCGAACGAGGGCCGCATAGCCGTTGGCGCCGAACAAGGCCGCCGGCAGCGGCGCTGTCGCGGCCAGGGCAATACCCCCGCCAAGGGGCAACAAGGCCAGCAAAGCCAGGCGCGTGCGCAGGATGGTCAGCAGAACCAGCGTCAGGGCGAACAATCCGAGAGCAACGGTCGAAAATTGCGGCATCACGAGGTCGGAACCGGGCCAGGTAGCAACCGAACGGGCCACCTGCATGAACAGGCCGACCGCCCAACCCATCGCCTGCCAGAATGGAGCGCCATAGCCGAACGGCTCGGCCACCAGCGCCAGCATGGCGAGTGGCATGATCAGGAAGGAAACGATGGGAGTCGCGACCAGGTTGGAGGCCAGCGACTGCAAGGTAAGACGATGGAAATGAAAGGCCGAGAACGGCGCCGTGGCGAGCGAGGCGACGATCGTCGTCAGCATCATGGCAAGGACCAAGGTCACGGCGCCGCCAATGGCCCTTTCCCACGCCATCGCAGATTTCTCTCGCTTACGCCGGCTCCATTGCTCATGTGCGATCACCAGCATCGCCACTGCCGCAAAGGACATCTGGAAGCTCGGCCCCAGAAGCTGCTCCGGTGTCGTCAACAGGACGAAGCTCGCGGCCAGGGCGACGTTGCGCCGGGTGATGGCATTGCGTCCCAGAGCTACGGCCAGCAGCACGATGGCCGTCATCAGGAAGGATCGGACGGTCGCGACCTCGGCACCGGAAAACAGCGTATAGGCCGCCGCCGGCAGCAGCGAGAGCAGCGCAGCGAGTTCCTTGGTGCCCCGGTAGAGCACGATGCGGCGCGACAAGGCCAGCATGGCGCGGATGAGGCCGAACAGCCCACCCGCAAACAGCGCCATGTGCAGGCCGGAAATCGAAACGACATGGTAGAGGCCGGAAGCGCGCAGCGCATCGTTGGCATCGCCGGGTATCTGGCCGCGCTTGCCGGTAACCTGCGATGCGGCGATCGCCCCATTCTCCCCCTGTATCGTCTCGACGATCCGCCGGGTCAGAGCGTTGCGCTGCCGATCGATCCAGATAGTGAAGGCTTCCGCCCAGCTTGCTTCGACCGGACTGGCGGCGGGCGAGATCTTGCCTGCTGCGAAGCCAACGCCACCAATGCCGTCGAAGAAGGCATCGCGGGCAAAGTCATAGCCGCCCGGCAAGGCCGGTGGCGGGGGCGGTCGCATGACGGCCTTGAGGCTGACGCTGTCGCCGGCACGGATTTCGCTGCCCTTGCGGACCGTGAGGCGTATGCGGGCCGGCATGGCTGCGGGCTCCAGTTTCTCCACCGAGACCGGTCTGATGACGATGCGGGCACTGCTGCCCAGGCGGGGCTCGACCGAAAGGACGAGGCCTGTGACGGCTCCCGCCATCGAACGCGAAAGCTGCGGCGCGGCGACGCTCATCGTACGCAGCTCGGCCGAGCAAAAGCCCGCTCCCACCGCCGTCAGGCAGACCAGGCCGACATGCAACCCCCAGCGCCCTCGCAAACCATAGGCAAGGCAGGCCATGCCCACGGTAAGAAATGCCGGAAAGACAAGACCGGGCTCTTCCGGTGCCGCGAAATAGGCAATGACGCCCAGACCCAGAAAGATCGGAACGACGAGAGCAAGCTCGAAGGCGGCCATCTCGGCTGCAAGCGCGGCTGCCACCCAGGCCAGCAGCCGCTGCAGCCCCTGCCCGAACAGCATGCCACCAGGCAATGCCAATCCCCGCTGTCCCGGCTTTCCGCCAAGGACACCAACTCGCGCGCGGCCCCGATCATTCTCAGGCAAAGGCGCCCCCGCCGCTACCGCCCGATGAAACCCTGTGCTAAAGCCCCAAGCTTATTGATGTGATCCGGGTTAGCCAAGGGCCTCCACACTTCCGCCTCTATGCTGCTTCGCTCTGGCTTCGCTCTCCCTGCCTTTTGGAATTGCCAACTTCGATGTCTACTCCTGTCGTCACCCGCTTTGCTCCCTCCCCCACGGGCTTCCTCCATATCGGCGGCGGCCGCACGGCGCTGTTCAATTGGCTCTATGCCAGGGCCAAGGGCGGCAAGATGCTGCTGCGCATCGAGGACACCGATCGTGAACGTTCGACCGATGCCGCCATCACCGCCATCCTGGACGGCCTGGCCTGGCTCGGCCTCGACTGGGACGGCGATCCGATTTTCCAGTTCTCCCGCGCGGCTCGTCATCGCGAGGTCGCCGAGTCGATGCTCGCTCAGGGCAAGGCCTATTATTGCTACGCCACCCAGCAGGAGCTCGAGGAGATGCGCGAGCTCGCCCGCAAGGAAGGACGGCCGCCGCGCTATGACGGCCGCTGGCGCGACCGCGACCCGGCGACCGCCCCCAAGGACGTCAAGCCGGTGATCCGCCTGCGTGCCCCCACCGAGGGCGAGACTGTCATTCATGACGACGTCCAGGGCACCGTGCGCTGGGCCAACAAGGATCTCGACGATCTCGTCCTGCTGCGCTCCGACGGCACGCCGACCTATATGCTGGCCGTGGTGGTCGACGACCACGACATGGGTATCACCCACATCATTCGCGGCGACGATCATCTCACCAATGCCGCCCGCCAGAAGCAGATCTATGAAGCCATGGGTTGGGAGGTGCCGCATATGGCGCATATTCCGCTGATCCATGGGCCCGATGGCGCCAAGCTCTCCAAGCGCCATGGCGCACTCGGCGTCGATGCCTATCGCGCCATGGGTTACCTGCCGGCGGCCATGCGCAATTATCTGGTGCGCCTGTCCTGGAGCCATGGCGACCAGGAAGTGTTCACCACCAAGGAGATGATCGAGCATTTCGATACGGGTGCCATCGGCAAATCAGCCGCCCGCTTTGATTTCAAGAAGCTCGAAAACCTCAATGGCATCTATATGCGCAACTCCACGGACGAGGAATTGCTCGCCGCCATCGACCAGTTGCTGCCCCATATTCCCAATGGCCCTGACCTCGCTGCCCAACTCGCCGCCGGCAATGGTGCCAGGCGCTCCCAATTGCTCGCCGCCATGTCGGGCCTGAAGGAACGCGCCAAGACCCTGGTGGAACTGCTGGATGGCGCCAATTTCCTGTTTGTCTCGCGCCCCCTGCCGTTGGACGACAAGGCCAAGGCCATGCTGAATGAGGAAGCGCGCACAACCATCGCCCTGCTGCTGCCGCGTTTCGAAGCCTTGACCGAATGGAGCGCCAGTGCGACCGAGGCCACGGTGCGGGCCGCGGCCGAGGAAACCGGCGCCAAGCTCGGCTCGCTCGCCCAGCCGCTGCGGGCTGCGCTCACCGGCCGTACCACCTCCCCACCGGTCTTCGACGTGCTGGCCGTCCTCGGTCGCGAAGAAAGCCTGGCCCGGCTGAAGGATCAGGCTGGCTGAGACCAAGCGCCGCATGATTGTGTTTCCCGCGCATCGGGTTTCACGCAATAGGTGTATTTTTCGCAGCTTTGGCGCGAAAGATTTGGAAAGCTTTCGCGTCAAAGTGGGGCAATCGACCCCACCCTGGACTATTGCTGCCAGGCCTGTCGCCGAACCGACAGTTCACCTCTTCGTCTTTCTTGCGGCATTGCAGCAAATGGTCTACCCAACACCGACGGATCGGCGATACGTAGGCCTTACTTGAGCCGGGGGGCTCCTTTCTGGCCAAGGCGTGACCGCGTATTTCCGTACAAGGAGGATTGCATGAGCGGTAACACGGCGACTCTGACTATTGGTGACAAGGCAATCGAATTGCCAACCAAGGCCGGCTCCGTTGGTCCGACGGTTGTTGATATTGCGCCCCTTTATAAGCATACGGGCATGTTTACCTATGATCCGGGCTTCACCTCGACGGCGAGCTGTGAGTCCCAGATCACCTATATCGATGGCGATGAGGGCGTACTGCTCTATCGCGGCTACCCGATCGAGCAACTTGCCGAGCATGGCGACTTCCTCGAAACCTGTTATCTGCTGCTCTACGGCGAACTGCCGACAGCCGCCCAGAAGGCAGACTTCGACTATCGCGTCACGCGCCACACCATGGTGCATGAGCAGATGGCCCGCTTCTTCCAGGGCTTCCGCCGTGACGCCCATCCGATGGCGGTGATGGTCGCCTCGGTCGGTGCCCTCTCGGCCTTCTATCACGACTCCACCGACATCTCTGACCCGCATCAGCGCATGATCTCGTCGATGCGGCTGATCGCCAAGATGCCGACCCTGGCTGCGATGGCCTACAAATACACCATCGGCCAGCCTTTCGTGTATCCGCAGAACAATCTGGACTATCCGTCCAACTTCCTGCGCATGTGCTTCTCGGTCCCCTGCGAGGACTACAAGCCCAATCCGATCCTGGCCCGCGCGCTCGATCGTATCTTCATCCTGCATGCCGATCACGAGCAGAACGCCTCGACCTCGACGGTGCGCCTCGCCGGCTCCTCGGGCGCCAATCCCTTTGCCTGCATCGCCGCCGGCATCGCCTGCCTGTGGGGTCCCGCCCATGGCGGCGCCAACGAAGCCGCGCTCAAGATGCTGCAGGAAATCGGCACCGTCGATCGCATTCCGCAATATATCGCCAAGGCCAAGGACAAAAACGATCCGTTCCGCCTGATGGGCTTCGGCCACCGGGTCTACAAGAACTACGATCCGCGCGCCAAGATCATGCAGCGCACCACCCATGAGGTGCTCAACGAACTCGGCCACAAGGATGACCCGCTGCTCGAGGTCGCGCTGGAGCTCGAGCGCATCGCCTTGCACGACGAGTACTTCATCGAAAAGAAGCTCTATCCCAACATCGACTTCTATTCGGGCATCACCCTCAAGGCGATGGGCTTCCCGACCTCGATGTTCACCGTGCTGTTCGCCCTTGCCCGCACGGTCGGCTGGATCGCCCAGTGGAAGGAAATGATCGAGGATCCGTCCCAGAAGATCGGCCGCCCGCGCCAGCTCTATACCGGCGCAGCCCGTCGCGACTACGTTTCACCAGCCCAGCGCCGCTAGAGCGTTTTCCAGAAAAGTTGATAGACTTTTCGATTAAGAAAACGCGTCAAAACAAAAGGTTAGAGAAAAGTGCGATTCAGCGAAATCGCCCTTTTCTCTAGAAGAACAAAGGGCGGATCCTCAGATCCGCCCTTTTGGTTTCCAGCCTCTGTTTCGTATGCTCGAAGCGTTCACTTCGTCTTGCCGGCGATGGTTTCCAGGACGATGCGGGCCGCTCGTTGCGAGGGTGTTTCCCCCACGACCTGCATGCGCTGATCGATCTCGTCGAACGCTTGCATCTGGGCGTGCCGCTCGTCCGTATCCCCCAGCAATCCAGTCATCAGGTCGGCCAGGTGTTCCGGCACGACTTCTTCCTGGAAAAGTTCGGGTACCGCCCGCCGATCGAGAATCAGATTGGGCAGCAGGAAGAAACGGCCCTTGACCAGACGCCTTGCCAGGAAGGCCTCCCAGGCAGGAAAGCGATAGGTGCCGATCATCGGCACCTGCGCCAGGGCCAGTTCGAGCGTCACGGTGCCCGATGCCGCCAGCGCTGCCCGCGCCCGGCGGAAGGCCGCGTATTTCTCATCGGAGTCGGTGATGACGCGCGGCTTCACAGCCCAGCCGGCGGTCGCCTGTCGCAAACGTTCGGCATGGCGCGACACCGTCGGCAGCACGGCATCGAAAGGTCCGATCCTGGTCGACAAGAGCTCGATCGTCCTGCCGAAATCCTCGGTCAGCAATCCTACTTCACTCGAGCGACTGCCGGGAAGCACCAGCACCACCGGTTGCGTTCCCTGCCGGATCGCCTCCTCCGCGGCATCGGGCCGCAATTCGCCCAGGCGCTCCATCAGGGGATGGCCGACATAGGAACAGGGCGGACCGTTCAACCGGCGATAGGCTTCGGGTTCGAACGGCAGCAGAGCGAGCACATGGTCGACATAGGCCCGCATCGACACGGCCCGGCCGGGGCGCCAGGCCCACACGCTGGGCGAAACATAGTTGATGATCGGCAGATGCGGCAGACGCCGGCGCACGCGCTTGGCGACGGCATGGGTGAAATCCGGGCTGTCGATGATCACCAGGCCATCGGGCGGATCGGCAACGATGGCATCGATCACCTGCCAGGCCCGTCGGTAGATCGTGGGGAAGCGGCCGATCACGGCAGCAAAGCCCATCACCGCAATGTCGTCGAGAGGAAACAGGCTCTCCATGCCCTCGCGCGTCATGGCGGGACCGGCAGTGCCCTTGAACACGACAGGCATACCCGCCTGGGCCCGAAGGGCCTGCATCAGCTTGAAACCGAGCTGGTCGCCGGAATGTTCGCCCACGACGATAGCGATCTTCAAGGGCCGATCGGTCATCGTCACACCCCGACAAGGAATAGGCTGGCCGCGTCGGCCGCCGCGATGGTGGCATCACGCTCCAGCACGAGCACATTGCCCGCTTCGATGGCGATACCGGCGAGACCGGCTTTCTTGGCGAGACGCACGGTACGCGGGCCGATGCCCGGAAGATCGGCCCTGAAATCCTGCTCTGGCTTGGCTGCCTTTACCAGCACGCCACCATCCTGCTCGGCCACGGGCGGTCGGCCATGGCGCAACAGGCGTCCGAGCAAGCCAGGCCGGCGCAAAAGAGCCACCCTCCGGATCATATTGTCGGTACCTTCGGCCGCCTCGACGGCCAGCACGCGCTTTTGGGCCACGACCACACCCTGGCCGATATCATCGGCGCCCATGGCGACAAGAGCACGCCGGCCGATGGTGATCCCCTCTAGTTCGGCTGAACTCGGCGACAAGCGGCCAAGCGGCCCCACGGGCGCCATCAACGCCGGCGCGACGTCACGAACGCCGACGACCGCATAGCCGTGCTTTTCCAGGAACACGATCACGCCCCGCAGGAGATTGTCGTCCCCGCCCTCGAGCACGTTGCGGATTTCATCGAGATGCCGGACAGCCTGGATACCTGAGCGTACCATGCCAAGCCCCGGCCGATGCACGGCGCCGGCCAGGACCACGCGGCCGGCGCCCGCCCGGGCCAATTCCTGCAGAACCCCCTTCGGATCGATCAGGCTGACGGGATATTGGGCGTAGCCCGCAAAATCGGCGTCGGCGAAGCCCTTCAAAGGCAAGATCGCGACAGTCTCACCCCGTTTTGCAGCCTCTGCCGCGATCTCGGCCGGCAAACGCCCTGCCCCGGCGATGACCGCCAAGGCAGGCAAGGCCGAAACCACTCCGGCAACAGGCGGTGTGCTCACGCCTCGCTGCCTGCGAGATCGCGCGCCGCCGCATCGCGCGGCGTCACCAGGGCACGATGGCCCCCGGCTCTCACAAAATCGACGATCTCTATGACCGCCGCCTGATCGGCGAAAGTCTCGGCAACCCGCTCGACCCGCTCCTTCAAGGTTCCAGCGGAAGCGAACAGCATGCGATAGGCGTGGCGCAAAGCATGGATCTGTTCCCGCCCGAAGCCGCGGCGCTTCAGGCCGACGATATTGAGGCCAGCCAGGCTGGCACGATCGCCCAGGGCCATGCCGAAGGGAATCAGATCGTTCTCGACGCCGGACAGCCCACCGACGAAAGCATGCGCGCCGACCCGTGCGAACTGAATCACCGCCGCCGCGCCGCCGAGAATGGCGTAGTCGCCGACAGAAACATGGCCAGCCAGCAAGACGCCATTGGAGAGAATGATGTTGTTGCCGAGCCTGCAGTCGTGCCCGACATGGGAATTGGCAAGAAAGGCGCAGCGGTCGCCGACCACGGTGTGCATGCCGCCACCGCTGGTGCCGGGGTTCATCGTCACCCCTTCGCGGATCAGGCAATCACTGCCGATGGTGAGATCCGAGGGTTCGCCCGCATATTTGAGATCCTGCGGCTGGTGCCCCAGCGAGGCGAAGGGGAACACCTTGGTACGCGCACCGATGCTCGTACGCCCTGTGACCACGACATGCGAATGCAACGTGACACCGTCCGCCAGCGTCACTTCAGGCCCGACGACGCAGAACGGGCCGATACTGACGCCCTCGCCGAGCTTCGCTCCCGCCTCGATGACGGCGGTGGGATGAATGGTCTGTTGAGCCCCCCCGACCATTATTCGGTAACCAGCATGGCGGAAACCACAGCCTCGGCTACCGTGACGCCGTCAACCTTGGCCTCACCCTTGTACCACCACATATTGCGGCGATTCTTCAGCTTGGTCAGGTGCAGGCGCATCTGGTCGCCCGGCGTGACCGGCTTGCGGAAACGGCACTCGTCGATGGTCATGAAATAGACGACCTTCGGCTTGGCCTTGCCTTCCGTGCTGAGCACACAAATCGCGCCGGCCGTCTGGGCCATCGCTTCGATCACCAACACGCCCGGCATCACCGGCTGTTCGGGAAAATGGCCGGTGAAATGCGGCTCGTTGAAGGTGACGTTCTTGATGCCGACGGCGGAATTGTCGCCATCGATTTCGACAATGCGATCCACGAGCAGGAAGGGATAGCGATGCGGCAGCAACGTCAGGAGCTTGCCGATATCTGCAGTTTCCAGCGTTCCAGGGGTTGCTTCACTCATATAGGTCTCGTTTCCTGAACCGGCTCGGCCTTCGGCCAGAGCGCTTAAGCCAAACTCCATTTCGCCCCCTCAGGGAGCGGATCCCTCATCCGTTCCCTGCCCCGACCGAACCCGCGAATTCTTGACCAGCTTCTTGAGCAAAGCCAGTTCGCGGGCATAATCGCCCAGCGGCTGAGCCGGCGTGCCGCCCATGCGTGCGCCCGGCGGCACATCATCCTTGACATTGGCGGCGCCGGCGATCTGTGCACCCATGCCGATGCGGATATGGCCGACCGTGGCAGAGGCGCCGCCCATCACCACGAAATCTTCCAGAACGGTCGAACCGGAGATCCCGACCTTGGACACCAGCACGCAGTGCCGGCCGACCATCACGTTGTGGGCGATCTGCACCTGATTATCGATCTTGGTACCCTCACCGATGATGGTGTCCCGATTGGCACCTCGGTCTATCGTGGTGCAGGCACCGATCTCGACATCATCCTGCACGACGACACGGCCGACCTGCGGCACTTTGAGATGGCCACGCGGCCCCATCGAAAAGCCGAAACCATCCTGGCCAAGGCATGCCCCGGCGTGGATGATGACGCGATTGCCGATCAGCGAATGCTGGATCACGACATTGGGACTGATCGAGCAGTCACGCCCGATCCGCACATCCGGGCCGATCACCGCATTGGCGCCGACGATGGTTCCCGCCCCGATTTCCGCACGAGGCCCGATCACGGCACCAGGATCGACCGTCACGCCGATCTCGAGCCTCGCTTCGGGATGCACGACGGCGCCCGGTGAAATCCCCTTGGCCCCGAAGAAGGATTGAGGGCGTGCCGCATCCGGGAACAGGGCCATGCCGATCTGCGCGAAGGCGCGGTAGGGCTCGCGCGCCACCAGCAGGGGGGCCTGCTTCGGGGCGCGATCGACGAATTTGGGAGAGATCAGGATGACCGCTGCCTTAGACGTTTCCAGCATCGGCAGGTAATGCGGATTTTCGAGGAAGCTCAGATCGCCTTCCCCGGCCTGATCGAGCGGCGCGACGCGTTCCACCGTCAGGTCCAGCGACAGACCGGCCACGGGTTCAGCGCCGGTGAGCTCGACGATATCGGCAACGGTGAGACGGTTGCGCGCGTGAAAGAATACCGGATCCGTCATCAAGTCCACGCTGCGGTCAGCCCCTCCAAATCCGGCTTCGAGTGGCTGCTTCGAAACCGGCGATCTTTTCCATCATGAATAGACCAGTCCCTTTGCAAAAGCGTTACCGGCCTGAACATTCATGCGCCAGCCCATACACGATGAAGGGGCCGCGATGCAAAACACCGAATATGTCCGTTCGTTGCGACATCCAGGCGATGGCACTTTGCGAACAAAAAACCGGCCGGCCCCGAAGGGACCGGCCGGCGAAAACGACAGGTCAGATCATCAATAGTTGACGATCGTGCCGAAGCGGAAGGCCTGCGTGTCGTCATGCTTGTCCTTGGTCAAGACATAAGCGTAGTCGAAGCGCAACGGGCCGAGCGGCGAGGCCCACAGCAAGCTGGCGCCGACCGAAGAGCGGATCTTGTGGCTGTCGACGAGATCGAACTCGCCGGGATGCTGGATGGCGAAATTCTTGCCACCATAGCCATAGAGCGTACCGGCGTCTGCGAATACGGCGCCGCGCAGACCGACTTCACGCGGCAGGCCGAAGATCGGGAACTGCAGTTCCACCGTGCCGCCGAAGTAGGTGGTGCCGCCCAGGCCGTTGCCCTTGGCACCGCCGGCAATATCACGCGCACCAATACCGCCCGGAGCAAAGCCACGCACCAGATCGGGGCCGGGGTTGAACTGGTCGACGATCGCCAGACTGTCCTTGTCACCGAAGCCGCGCATATAGCCGCCCTGGCCGCGGACCATCAAGGTAAGGTCGTCGGTCAGCGAATAGTAATAGCGGCCATCGATCGACTGCTTGATGAACTTGGCGTCGCCGCCCAAGCCGGCAATATCCTGCTTGAACTGAACATAGACACCCGAGCTCGGCTGCTTGAGATCGTCCAGCGTGTTGTAGGTCAGCGTGTAACCTACCATCGAGACAAGGCGGCGACCGTCCGCAGCCAACTCCTTGATGGCCCACGACGCTTCACCGTTATCAAAGTCGCCATCGGTGTAACGCCCATCCGGAATAGTCACCTTCTCCGAATAGATCGTGTAGTTCACGCCGACGGTGAAATTCTCGGTGATCGGGAAGGCGGCGCGCAACGTGCCACCCGTAGTCTGGTCCTTGTAGTAGCTGTAGTCGCTGTCATCGGTCGTCTTCGAGAAGATGTCGAAGCCGGCAGCGATGCGCTGACCGAGGAAATAGGGCTCGGTGAAGGACAGGCTGTAGCCCTGCGTGCGCTGGCCATACTGCACCGAAGCCTTCACATACTGGCCGCGGCCGAGGAAGTTGCGCTCGGTGAGCGAAACTTCGCCGAGGAAGCCGTCCGAGGTGGAGTAGCCGCCGCCCAGCGAGAATTCGCCGGTGGACTGGTCTTCGACCTCGACGTTGACGACCACGCGATCGGGCTCCGAGCCCGGCTCGTTGGTGACGCGGATGTTCTTGAAGTAACCCAGATTCCGCAGCCGGCGGGTGGCCCGCTCGATCAAGGCCTTGTTATAGGGGTCGCCTTCACCGATATCGAACTCGCGACGGATCACATAGTCACGCGTGCGGGTGTTGCCGCGGATATTGATGCGCTCGATATAGACCTTCGCGCCCTCTTCCACGACGTAGTTGACACTGATGATGTTGCCGCCGGCATCGCGGACCGCACGAGGACGAACCTGAGCAAACGGATGGCCGGAAGCAGCCAGCTTGACCGTCATGTCCTCGACGGTCTTGTCCACGTCCTCGCCACGGTAGGTCCAGTTGTTCCAGGACTGAACGTCGCCCTGGAGATCGGCCGGGTTGACGTCCGAAATGCTGGATTCGACCTGCGAGGGACCGAATTTATAGTACTGGCCCTCATCGACCGTAACGGTCAGGACATAGGCATCCTGCTTCTCGTTCAGCGACGGCACGATCGAAACGACACGGAAGTCGGGATAGCCGTGGTTCACGTAGAACTGGCGCAGACGCTCCTCGTCGCCAGCGAGGCGATCGGGATCATAGGTGTCGGTGGTGCGCAGCCAGCCGAGATAGCCGCTCTCGACCGTCGCCATCTGGCGCTTCAGGCGCCAGGCGGAGAAATTGTTGTTGCCGACGAAGTTGATCGAGTCGATGCCGACCTTCGAGCCTTCAGCCACGGTGAAGACGAGGTCGACGCGATTGTTCGGCAGCGGGACTTCGCGGTAGGTAATCTGCACCGTCGAGCGACCGGTCCGGTTATAGGCCTCACGCATACGATCGATATCGGCGTTGAGGGTAGCCTGGTTCACCTGGCTACCAGGCTTGGTCTCCATGATGGAAGACAGCTGATCCGCGGTGACCTTCTTGTTCTTCTCGAACACGATGCGGTTGACGATCGGCGCCGAGCGCGACGCAACATGCTTCCTCGGAGCGGCTTCAGCCGTGCCCACCAAGGGAGATGCCACGAAGGCCCCGAACAACGACGGAACCGCGACGGCCGCGAGGGCAACGCCCAGCTTCAACTTGTACATTGCTGTTGCCATCGGGTCTAAATCCCACTCTTTTTACCAAACCAAGTCGAGTTCAACGCCAAACCTCGCCAGCCCGCATTGCTCTCATTGGAAATGCTTCTACAGGGTTTCCGGACGCATGCAAACCGACCCCCGGCTGCCATCCGTCCTTTTTTGGGAGACCGTTGCGAATCCGCCACGCCCTCTCAGCCACCCGATAATTGCTGTGACAGATCATGGCCCAACACCAAAACGGTGATTGTAATTATCAACATGAGCCCGATGCCGAAGGACAACTCCTGCGCGCGCGCTCCAACCGGCCGCCCCCGGATCGCTTCGATGGCGTAGAAGACCAGATGGCCGCCATCTAGAACCGGTATCGGCAACAGATTGATGAAGCCGACCGAAATAGACAGCCCCGCCGTGAGCAGGATCAAGCCGGCGAGCCCGATGGTTTCCGTGATCGTCTTGGAGGCTACCGCAATGCCGACAATGCCGGTCACCTGCTTGGGATCACCACGCCCCGCAAAAAGATCGTAGATAAATTTCGCTGACGCACCAATGCCTTGGACAGTTTCCTTGGTACCCTGCCACAGCGCCGATGCCGGATCGAGACGCGACATGCCGCCGGGACCGATGCCGATGATCGCCCGTGAAACAGTCTTGCCATCCGGCGCAGTGAACGTGCGCATTTCCGGCGTGACGCTGACGTCGAAACTCTCCTCCCCGCGTTCGACGGTGAGCTTCACGGGGCGCCCGGGCTCCGCCGAAATCAGTTCCGGAAGCTGGTCGAACAGTGTGACCTTGGTGCCATTGACCTCGACGATCCGGTCGCCCTTGCGCAGGCCCGCCTTGGCCGCCGGTCCATCGGCCTTGATCGGCCCGATAATGGCGTCAGAATTCGGGTAACCATAAATCGAGAATGCCGCCGCGAAGACGAAGGCGGCCAGGATGAAATTGGCCAAAGGACCGGCCGCCACGATGGCGATGCGCTGCCAGACCGGTTTGTGGAACAGGCTGACCGCCCGCTCCTCCGGCGTCATCAGCTGATTGCGCTCTTCATCGGGCAGGGAAGCGGCATTCGCATCGCCAAAGAAGCGTACATAGCCCCCGAGGGGGATTGCCGCGATGCGCCAATGAGTACCGTGCCGGTCGTCATAGCCGAACAATTCCGGTCCGAAGCCGATCGAGAAGGTCACGACCTTCACGCCGCACCAGCGCCCAACGAGGAAATGCCCAAGCTCGTGAAAGAAGATCAGGATGGAAATGATCACGATGAACGGCACGAAGCCGAGAGCACCGAGACCGAAACTATCCAGAAGGCCCATCATCCATTCCTCTCACGCGCCGCAAACCAAGCCAGACCGGCTCTGCCTTTTGGCACTACCACACAATGAATCCCTGGGCCGGGTGCAAGCCGGCATGCACAAGTCCGATCAGCAAGGCGGCCAATGCCGCCGCCAGGAAACCGTCGAGCCTGTCCATGACGCCGCCGTGGCCGGGGATCAGATGGCTCGCATCCTTGGCATCAAAGCGGCGCTTCAAGGCGGATTCAAGGAGATCGCCCCCCTGAGAGATCGCTGCCAGCACCGCGCCTATGGGAACCAGAACAAGGGAGCCGCCAACCAGGCCGGCCGCCAAGGCGGCAAACACCGTACCACCGATGAAACCCGACCAGGTTTTCTTTGGGCTGACCCTCGGCCACAGCTTCGGCCCGCCAAAGGTGCGGCCGGTAAAGTAGGCCAGCACGTCAGAGCCCCAGACAATGGCGAACAGCACGAAAATGGCACGCATGCCATAGGGCTCGTCCAACCTTAGCAGGGTAGCCGGCAAGACCACGCAGGCCGCATAGGGCAAGGCGGCCGCGACCAGCAAAGGCTGCATCGCCCCTCTCCCCCAGGCCAGCCCCCCCATCACCGCCGCGCCTCCCAGGACTGTCAGCAGGGCTGCGCCTCCCTGCCCGCCCTGGGCGAGCACGGTCGATACCGCGAGCAAGCCGACACCAAGCGCAACGATCAACCAATCCCGTCGGCCGCCGGCGATCAGGAACAGCCATTCGCACAGGACGGCTGCGGCTGCGAGAAACCAGAACAACGCGAAAAGCGGCCCGCCCCACCAGGCGGTGGCCAACGCCAGCCCGGCCATGACCAGGGCCGAGGCGATACGGATGGAAAGATCGGACCAGTTGGCCTTGGATACGCCCGCCATGTCAGAGACCACGGGCGGATGAAACCGTCCCCCGCGGACGGCCAGCCGCTATCCCCCGACACAAAACTGCTCTCACATCATCCCCCACAGGCACGCCGACGATATTGCCCTAGCCGGAATTGGCCTGACGGGGCGGATTGGCTTCGCCGAGCCCCCCGAAACGACGATCACGCGCATGGTATTCGGCCAGCGCAGCCTCCAGGGCACGTCGATCGAAATCTGGCCAGAGCAGGGGGACGAAGACGAATTCGGCATAGGCCGCCTGCCAAAGCAGGAAATTGGAAAGCCTCTGTTCGCCAGAGGTCCGGATGACCAAATCCGGATCCGGAATATCATGCGTATGAAGATTGGCGGCAAGGGCATCAGCCGTGATGTCCTGCGGCTTGAGCGTCCCCTCCGCGACCTTCTCGGCCAGGCGCCGTGCGGCAGCGACGATCTCCTGCCGGGCGCCATAGTTGAACGCCACAACAAGGGTCAGCCCCGTATTGGCAGCTGTGAGGTTTTCGACCTCCACCAGGAGTTCGGCAAGCTCGGCGTCAAGCCCCTCGCGTTCGCCGATGATGCGCACCCGAACATTGTTGGCATGCAGGTCCGCCAGATCGTTGCGAACGAAACGCTTCACCAATCCCATGAGATAGTCGACCTCGGTTCGAGGTCTCGACCAATTTTCCGAGGAGAAGGAGTAGAGCGTAAGATAGCGGATGCCCAGTTCCGCGGCGGCGCGGACGGTCCGCCTGAGTGCTTCGACGCCCCGGCGATGCCCCTCGAAACGGGGCATCAGGCGCTTGGAGGCCCAGCGGCCATTGCCATCCATGATGATGGCGACATGAGTCGGCGGGGCCGCCACGGTGGTATCGTCGATTTCGTCCCTGCCAAACATTGGTGCCTCGAAGCTTCTCCGCCGAACCGGCTGGCACGAATTCTATCGAACGATCATCGGATAGACAGTGGATAATTGGTGTCGAATTGGGGAAGTAGAATAGTCCTTGCGGATAGTCTGCAACCCTCTTCCGTCACACCTGCATGATTTCCTTCTCCTTGGAGACGAGCGTCTTGTCGATTTCGGCGATCATCGCATCGGTCGCCTTCTGCACCTGATCGGCCAGACGCTTTTCTTCGTCCTCGCCGATGGCACCGTCCTTCTCCGTCTTCTTCAGGATGTCGAGGCCGTCGCGGCGGACATGGCGGACAGCCACACGCGCGGACTCGGCGTATTTGTGGGCCACCTTGACCAGCTCCTTGCGGCGATCCTGGGTCATCTCGGGAATGCGCAAGCGGATCACCTGGCCCTCGGTCTGCGGATTGAGACCGAGATTGGAGTTCAAGATCGCCTTCTCGACGGCGCCGACCATACCGCGGTCCCAGACCTGCACGCTGATCAGGCGCGGCTCGGGCACGGAAACGGTGGCAACCTGCGACAGCGACATGCTGGCGCCATAAGCCTCAACATGCACGGGCTCGAGCAAGGAAGAAGAGGCACGGCCGGTGCGCAAGCCGCCCAGTTCATGTTTCAGCGCATTGAGTGCGCCTTCCATGCGACGCTTGACTTCGGCGAGATCGAATGATGCAGCCATGTTCCTGCCCTCGAAATTTCTTGACGGAAGCGGTCAGGGAGTGACCAGGGTGCAACGCCCCTCCCCGCGCAGCACGGCTGCCAGGGATCCGGGTTGTTGAATCGAAAAAACAATTATCGGCAAGCGCGCCTCGCGGGCAAGCGCAAACGCTGCCGTATCCATGATCTTGAGGTCTTTGCGGATGACCTCGTCATGGGTGATGTGATCATAACGGGTCGCGGCCGGATCCTTCTTGGGATCGGCGGAATAGATGCCGTCGACCTGCGTGCCCTTCATCAGGACATTGCATTCCAGCTCCGCAGCGCGCAGCGCGCCGCCGGTATCGGTGGTGAAGAAGGGATTGCCGGTACCACCCGCCAGCAGCACGACGCGGTCCTTGGCCAGATGCTCCATCGCCTGCTGGCGCGTATAGGTCTCGACCACCGACGGCATGGCGACGCCGGACATGGCGCGGGCGGACTGGCCGAGCGATGCGAGCTGGGCTTCGAGCGCGATGACGTTCATCACGGTGGCGAGCATGCCCATCGAGTCGGCTGCAGGCCGCGACAGACCCATGCCCGCGATCTGCGAGCCGCGGAAGATATTGCCGCCGCCCACCACCACGGCGACTTCGACGCCGAGCTTGACGGCTTCGATCACATCCTCGGCGATACGGCGGACCGTGGCCCGGTCGATGCCGAAGGCCTCGCCTCCCATCAATGCCTCGCCGGAAAGCTTCACCAGGACGCGTTTATAGGGAAGTACCGCCATGATTGCTCTCCGATTCGCTGGCCACTTATACAACAGGCGGCCCATGGCCGCCTGTTGTCGATCTCCGTCATCCACATGGCCGAAATGCGGCCAGCGGCATTTCCTGAAACAGAACGCTCAGGCGGCGTGGCCGGCCTGGGCGGCGACCTCAGCGGCGAAATCGTTCTCCTGCTTCTCGATGCCGTCACCGAGAGCGTAGCGCACGAAGCCCGCCACCTTGATCGGCGCGCCGGCAGCCCCTTCGCTCTCCTTGACGGCCTGGCCGACCGACTTGGAGGGATCGAAGATGAAGCCCTGCTCCAGCAAGGTCACTTCCTTGAAATAGGTCTTGATGCCGCTTTCGACGATCTTGGCGATCGCCGCTTCCGGCTTGCCCTGCTCGCGATACTTGTCGGCGAGAATGGTCTTCTCGCGCTCGATGGTTGCTGCATCGACGCCGGCGGCATCGACCGCGACCGGGTTCGAGGAAGCGACATGCATGGCGATCTGACGGCCGAGCTCGGCCAGCTTCTCGGCATTGCCGGTCGATTCGAGCGCAACGATCACGCCGATGCGGCCCTTGTTGGCCACCACGGGATTGTGGACATAGGTCGCCAGCACGCCCTGGCCGACCGAGACGATCTTGGCGCGGCGCAGCGACATGTTCTCGCCGATCTTGGCCACCGTGTTGGCGATCTTCTCATCGACGCTGCCGCCACCGGGGAAACCGGCTGCCTTGATGGCCTCGACATCCTCACCCGTCTTCAGGGCGACTTCGGCGATGCCCGAAACCAGGTCCTGGAATTCAGGATTGCGGGCAACGAAGTCGGTCTCGGAGTTGACCTCTACGGCAACGCCCTGATTGCCATCGACCAGAACGGCGACGAGCCCTTCAGCAGCGACACGGCCGGCCTTCTTGGCGGCCTTGGACAGGCCCTTCTTGCGCAACCAGTCAACGGCGGCTTCCAGATCGCCGGCGGTCTCGGTGAGCGCTGCCTTGCAATCCATCATGCCCGCGCCGGTCTGTTCGCGCAGCTCTTTCACCATGGCGGCGGTAATGTTCGACATCGCAGGATACCTCTTTGGGAAACCGGAACAGGTCCGGTGATGGGAAGCGGCCCGGCGCTTACCACTCCAACATCACAATTGGAAGGCGAGCAGCCGGGCCGTGTTCAGGAATAGATAGGAAGGCTGCAATCAGATTGCAGCCCAAAAAACCACAGACCCTGGAAGATCAGGCGCCGGCAACCAGATTGCGAGCCAGTTCCACCCAGCCGTCGCGATCGATACGGCCGTTGAGCTTGAGCTCGGCATCGACCTTGGCGACGTCTTCCGGGGTCATGGCAGCGACCTGCCAATAGTGCCAGATGCCGCCCTCGTTGAGCTTCTTCTCGAGCTGCGGGCCGACGCCGGTCAGCTTGGTCAGGTCGTCGGGCGCACCGCGCGGAGCAGACAGCAGCTCGAAGAGCTCGCCAGCGGGGGCAGCCTCGTCGGCGACCGGCAGTTCCTCGACCAGCGGAGCTTCTTCGGCGCCGATGTCGAGACCCATGTCGCCATGGGCGCGGGAGATGCCGTCGAGAGCGGCGCGGGCGACGAGATCGCAATAGAGCGACAGAGCGCGGCCGGCGTCGTCATTGGCCGGAATCGGGAAGGTGATGCCATCCGGATCGGAATTCGAATCGAGGACAGCAGCCACCGGGATGTTGAGGCGGCGGGCTTCCTTGATCGCGATGTCTTCCTTGTTGGTATCGATGATGAAGATCAGGTCGGGGGTGCCGCCCATGTCCTTGATACCGCCGAGGGCGCGCTCAAGCTTGTCGCGCTCGCGGGTGAGGTCGAGGCGCTCCTTCTTGGTGTAGCCCTGCTGAGCACCACCGGAGAGCAACTCGTCGAGCTTGCGCAGGCGCTGGATCGAGTTGGAGATGGTCTTCCAATTGGTCAGCGTGCCGCCGAGCCAACGCGAATTGACGTAATACTGGGCCGAACGGCGGGCCGCATCGGCAACCGCGTCCTGGGCCTGGCGCTTGGTGCCGACGAACAGCACGCGACCGCCACGGGCGACCGTGTCCGACACGGCCTGCAGGGCGCGATGGAACGCGGGAACCGTCTGGGCGAGGTCGATGATGTGGATGCCGTTACGCACGCCGAAGAGATAGGGCCCCATCTTGGGGTTCCAGCGGTGCGACTGATGGCCGAAATGGGCTCCAGCTTCGAGCAGCTGACGCATAGAGAAATCTGGCAGTGCCATAGAGTTGTAACTCCGGTTTGATAAGGCCTCCGCGGACATCTACCGTGCCTGCCTCGCCGCGCCATTGCGGACGAAACAAAACACGGCACCGGAGCGGCAGGGCCGCTTCGTCCGCGTGTGGAATGGCGCGCTCTATAAGCGGATGCGGCCGATTAGGCAAGCCCCCAGACATCCGCCATCATGATGAAGTCCGATCCTGCGCTCGCTCCACCGCCACGGGCTATGCCTCCGCTGTGTCTTTCGATCGGCGGAGGCGGCCTTCCATCGACCTCAAGGCCCGGTAGTCGCCTGCTCGCCAAGCAGTTCCGTCAGGCTGGCGCGCTGATTCTGCCGGATGTAATCGTCGAGGCGAAGGATGCTCGTCCCGCGGACCAGCGCCAATACCCTGCGCGGGTCCGTATTGGTGACGAAGCGGCCGTCCGGTGCCAACGCCAGTGTTTCGGCCCTGCTGCTGGTGGGAGACTGGTTGGCATGGAGCGTCACCAGCAATGCTCCGCTACGGCCGTCGCGCAGTTCGACGCCGCCATTTTGATCTCGGGACTTGATGGCCTTCCAGCGCCCATCCCGCGAGACGACCGCGCCATCGGCCGGTGACGAGCCGACATAACCGAGCGTACCCTGCCCCGTATCCAGGTCCCACTGGACCAGGCTGCTACCTGAGGCAACTTGCAAGAACTGGCTGTTGGGCCCAAAACTCAATCGGGTGATACTCGGGTTTCCGGCCAGCGAAATCTCCCGCCAGGCGTTCTTGGCTTCCTGACCGGCCTTCTGATCCACCTCTTGCCAGAGCCACACCGGATAGTCGAATTCCGCGGACAGTACGCTCTGCCCATCGGGCGCAAACTGGAAATTCCGCTTGAAGCTGCTTTGAGGGATAAAGCGCGATGTTCCGTCGATGGTGGACCAAAGATAGACGTCGCCTCCATCGGCCTTGACGGCAATCAGGCCACCATCGGCCGAGAAATCGAGAGCCTGCGGCCGGTTAGTGGAATCACTCCCGGGCCACGCGGCAAGGCGGATGCCGGTCGCGACATCCCAAAGGACCAGCGAGGAATCGGGCATCCGCGACAAGGCGCGTGGATTGCGGGCGGATGCGGCGACAACCGGGCCCGGCGGAGCGCTTCGCGCCGTCGCAACGCAGCGCCCGACCTCCCACGCCACGGCATCGCCGCTGCCCGCGTCCAGGAGCAGTACGCTGCGCCCGTCGAGCGAGAAAACCCTGCCGGCCTCCTGCCGCGCCGCCTGAATCTGGCAATAGCGTCGATCGCCCTCGACGAGGCAGGAAAGCGCAGGGCGTTGATCCGGCATGGCGCAGGTCTTGCCGCCGCTCTCTGCGTCAAAGGACGCGGTTTCCCACCGCGACGACACCGGATCCTCCCAGGAGGCCAGAATTGCGCGCCCATCCGGAGAGATGGCGACGACGTCGGCCGGCGCGGCGCGGCCGGGGTCGCCAGCAAGAAGGGATCGCACCAGAGCGCCGGTTTGGACGTCCCACAAGACGATGCCGCCCTTGCTGCAGGCGATGACGGCGCGCCGTCCATCCCGACTCAATGCCATTGTCGAAATCTGCGACGCCTCGCAGGGCACGAACGTCCGGATCACCTTTCCGTCGCGCGTATCAAACAACGTCAGATCGTCTTGCGAGCGTGCCTTGTTTCGGTACCAGACGAGGAAGGCATCAGCGTCGCGGAGGAAGTCCAATCCCTTGATGACCTTGTAGTTCTGTTCGCCTGTGTCGGGAAATCGGCGCAGCAATGTCGCCGTGGCAACATCCCATAGTCTGAGATCGTCGAATTGATTGGCGATCAGCAGGAGGCGCCCGTCGCGCGACATCGCCGTCCAGCCATTGCCAAAGGCATTGCCGGCCTGCACCACGAGACGCGGCTCGCTTTCGCCGGGCGGATCCGCGGCACCTGACCTCGGGCTCCCTCCACCGACGCCGGCTGCCTCGAAGGCCAGGTTTCGCGCCACCATCTGCGCTGCCTCGCCGTTGAGGCGCAGCAATTCGGCATGCTGGTGCTGCCTGAACCAATAATAGACCACCGAGGCCGCGAGCACACCGAGAACCAGCAGGACGCCAAGCAAATGACGTCGAGACCGAACAACCTGGCCCATATCGTTCAATGCGCGCCTCTCATCGAAGGTTGTCCCGGACAGGCTAGCACCCATGTGCTTTGCCGATCTGTGCCCTTCGAAACCATGGCCATGCACGGACCGCGCGGCGAACCGCCATGCAGCCTTACATCTGCATGACGGTCGCCACGCCCGGTATCGCCTTGATCGCGCCCGCGACCTGGGGCGTGACCAGGAACTTGCCGGGCAGCTTCAGCTCGACCTCCCGCATGCCGCCATCGAGCTGGAGAATCAGGAAGACCTCCCCCTCCCCGCGCTGGCCCAGCCGCTTGGCAACGGATTCGAGCGCCTGCTCGCCCTGCAGGAAGACCTTGATGCCGCGCTGGGTCTTGGCGGTGGCGTTGTCGAGCCTCTCGGCCGTCACGATGCGGATGCGGACGTCATCGCCTTCATGTGCGGCCTGCACGCCGACCAGCACAGCCGTGCCCGGCTCGAGCAGGTCGCGATATTGCGCCAGGCCTTCGGAGAAGAGCACCGCCTCGAACTGGCCCGAGGCATCGGAGAGCATGATCACGCCCATCTTGGAACCGGTTCGGGTCTTGCGCTCGGAGCGCGACAGCACGGTCGCTGCCAGGCGCCCTGCCGTGGCGCCCTGCTTCACCTTCTGGGTGAACTGCGCCCAGGACGGCACCTGCAGGCGCTCCAGGGCCGTGGCATAGGCATCGAGCGGATGGCCTGAAAGGAAGAAACCGATCGCGTCGAACTCGCGCTGCAGACGGTCGGCGGGTTCCCAGGGTTCTACGACCGTCCCCTTGAGCGGCTCCGGGGTCGAAGCAGAACCAAACATATCGGCCTGCCCGTCGCTCTTCTCGGCGTGGGAGCGTTGCGCCTGGGCCATGATGGCATCGATGGAGGCGGTGACGCGAGCCCTGTCACGGTCGAATTCGTCAAAGGCTCCCGCCGCCGCCAGGTTTTCGAGAATGCGCTTGTTGATGGCCTTGGGATCGATGCGCCGGGCGAAGTCGCCAAGGTCGAAGAAGGGCTGGTCACCGCGGATCTCGACCAGGCGCTCCATCGCCGCGAGGCCGACGCCCTTGACCGCGCCGAGCGCATAGCGGATCGCGCCGTCATGGACCTCGAAGTCCGGTCCCGAACGGTTGATGGAAGGCGCCTCGACCTTGATGCCCAGCCGACGCGCCTCCAGACGGAATTCGGCGAGCTTGTCGGTGTTCGACATATCCAGCGACATCGAGGCCGCCATGAACTCGACCGGATAATTCGCCTTCAAGTAGGCGGTCTGGTAGGAGACCAGCGCATAGGCTGCCGCATGGCTCTTGTTGAAGCCGTAATCGGCGAATTTGGCGAGATAATCGAAGATCTCGTCGGCCTTGGCCTTCTGAATGCCCCCTTCGACCGCGCCCTTGACGAAGCGCGCACGCTGGGCGTCCATCTCCGCCTTGATCTTCTTGCCCATGGCGCGGCGCAGCATGTCGGCCTCGCCCAGCGTGTAGCCGGAAAGGATCTGCGCGATCTGCATCACCTGTTCCTGGTAGATGATGACGCCATAGGTCTCTTCCAGGGCGGGCTTGAGCTGGTCGAGCATGTAGTCCGGCTCTTCCAACCCCTTCTTTCGGGCATTGTAGACTGGAATATTGGCCATCGGGCCCGGGCGGTAGAGCGCCACCAGCGCGATGATGTCCTCGAAACGGTCGGCATTCATGTCGAGCAATGCCTTGCGCATGCCCGCACTTTCCACCTGGAACACGCCCACCGTCTCGCCGCGGCCGAGCATTTCATAGCTCTTCCTGTCGTCGAGCGGCAGGGCGGCAAGGTCGAGAGCGATGCCGCGCTGCTTTAGGAACATCAAAGCGCGCTCGAGCACGGTGAGCGTCTTGAGACCGAGGAAGTCGAACTTCACCAGGCCCGCCTGCTCCACCCATTTCATGTTGAACTGGGTGGCCGGCATCGGCATCGAGGTCTTGGGATCGTGATAGAGCGGCACCAGCTCCACCAGCGGACGATCCCCGATCACCACGCCGGCGGCATGGGTCGAGGCGTGGCGATAGAGCCCTTCGAGCTTCTGGGCGATGCTGAGCAGGCGCTCGACGGTGGGATCGTCCTTGGCGGATTCGCGCAGTTTCGGCTCGTCCTCGATCGCCTTGGCCAAGGTGACCGGATTGGCCGGGTTCTGCGGCACAAGCTTGCACAGCTTGTCGACCTGGCCATATCCCATCTCCAGCGTGCGCCCGACGTCGCGCAGCACGCCGCGCGCCTGGAGGGAACCGAAGGTGATAATCTGGGCGACGCGATCCTCCCCGTATTTCTCCTGCACATAGCGGATGACCTCGTCACGCCGCTCCTGGCAGAAGTCGATGTCGAAGTCCGGCATCGAGATACGTTCGGGATTGAGGAAGCGCTCGAACAGCAGGCTGAAGCGGAGTGGATCGAGATCGGTGATGGTAAGGGCGTAGGCAACCAGGGAGCCAGCGCCGGATCCGCGCCCCGGACCGACTGGGATGCCCTTCGCCTTGGCATGCTTGATGAAGTCCGACACGATCAGGAAGTAGCCGGGAAACTTCATGCGCTCGATGATCGAAAGCTCGAACTCAAGCCGCTTGGCATAGCTCTCTTCAGTATGGCCAGGAGCCGGACCATGCGCGGCCAGCCTGGCCCTGAGGCCATCCTCGGCCTGGCGGCGCAGCTCGACGGCCTCGTCGACAGGGGCCCCCGTCTCGTCGAGGCCCGTGGAAAAGCGCGGCAGGATCGGCTTTCGCGTGCGTACGCGAAAGGCACAACGTTTGGCAATTTCGATCGTATTCTCAATTGCCTCTGGGATATCCCTGAACAAGGACATCATTTCCGAACGGCTCTTGAAGTAATGGTTCGGCGTCATTCGCCGCCGGTCCGTCTCTGCGAGGATGCGACCCTCGGCGATGGCAAGCAACGCATCATGCGGTTCGTTGTCGGCGCGCGCGGCGAAATAGACCTCGTTCGTCGCGACCAGCGGCACCTCGGCGGCATAGGCAAGCTCCAGAAGCGGTGCCTCGACCTGCTGCTCCTCCGCGCTGTCATGGCGCTGCACTTCGACATAGAGCCGATCGGCGAACATCGCCTGCAGACGCTGCAGCCGGGTTCGCGCGAGATCATCGAGCCCCTCGCGCAGGGCCATGTCCAGCGGGCCGGCGGGACCGCCGGTCAGCGCGATCAGGCCTTCCTGGAATTCGGCCAGGCGCCCGATCGAGATATGGGCTTCCTCGCCGCTGGCGGGATCCATGTAGCAATGGGAGGACAGTGCCATCAGATGGCCGTAGCCTGTTTCGCTCTGGGCCAGCAGGATCATGCGCGGCAAGCGCCGCTGGTGCAGAGGACGCCGGTCCGAGGCATCCTCGCGGTCGGCAAAATTGATCGCCAGCGAGATGCCCATGATCGGTTGGATGCCGCTGCCCGCCAGCTTTTCGGAAAACTCCAGCGCTCCGAACAGATTGTTGGTGTCCGTCAATGCGAGGGCCGGCATGCCGTCGGCCTTGGCGAGATCGGCGAGTTTAGGGACCTTCATCGCCCCCTCGAGCAAGGAATAGGCCGAACGGACATTCAAATGCACGAATCCCGGACCGTTCACCTTTCCCTCCGCCATGACACCTCCGCTCCGCGCTGGCGGGCAGCGCGACTCGCGGCCTGCCCCTCACCTTGGTGTATGGCAATCCGGCCCGACACCAAAGCCGACTTTGTACTCGGGCCGGCGATGGCCACATCGGCGTCACATCTTCGCCACCGCTGCTTGTTGAGAGCCTGTGGACAAGTGTGGACAAATCTGGCTTAAACACCGCTCAGGAAGCTCGTCCACATGGCGAGCATGACCAGGAACAGGCTCATCGAAGCAATGGCGGCGAAATCTTCGGCGAAACGCGTAAACATGATGTTCTCCTCTCTTCGATAAGGACATCTTGTTCACGTTTTGTTCCGAGTCAAGCACGGCGTCGTCGAACCGCCATCTTATGTCGCTCTTATGTTCCGCCCGCATGGCGCAGCCTGTCTCCGTCCAGAGTACTGGAAACGCTACATTCTCATGATTATTCAAAGACTTAAGGAGACGCCTGCGCTGCGCCTGGCTTTGCCTCGGTAGCGTTTACCATACTGCGAGGCTGCCGTGGCACCGGGGCTCCCGCTGTCACAATCGTCAGTCGAGTTCGACGATATGACCGTCGCGCAGGGTAACGCGACGGTCCATGCGCGCCGCCAGATCGAGATTATGGGTCGCGATCAGGGCCGCCAGGCCGGACGCGCGTACCAGCGCCGTCAGCGTGCCGAAGACATGGTCTGCCGTACCGGGATCCAGATTGCCGGTCGGCTCGTCGGCCAGGATGAGATGCGGCGCATTGGCGACGGCACGGGCGATGGCAACTCGCTGCTGCTCACCGCCCGATAATTCGTTCGGCCGGTGACCGAAGCGCTGGCCAAGGCCGAGGAAGGTCAGCAACTCCTCCCCCCGCTGGCGCGCCTCTCGGCGCGAGAGGCCGCGGATCATCTGCGGCAGGATCACATTCTCCAAGGCCGAGAACTCCGGCTGGAGATGGTGGAACTGGTAGACGAAACCGATCGAGTTGCGACGCAGGCGGGTTCGTCCCGTATCGTTCAGATCGGCGGTTGAATAGCCGGAGATCAGCACGTCGCCGCCATCCGGTCTCTCGAGCAGGCCGGCCGTGTGGAGCAGCGTCGACTTGCCTGCTCCGGAGGGCGCGATCAGCGCCACCGACTGCCCCGGCATCACCATAAGGTCGACGCCCCGCAGAATATGCAGTTCCGTAGGACCTTGCTGGTAGCTGCGCTCGACCCCTCGCAGTTCGAGGGCCGGAATTTCACCCGACATGCTCATGGCTCAGCCTCCTCTCAACGCTTCCACCGGGTCGAGCTTGGCAGCTCGCCAGGCGGGATAGAGCGTGGCCAGGAAGCACAGGACCAAGGTGGTGATGACCACCACGGTCACCTCTGTCGGATCGGTCTTGGCTGGCAGGCGCGAGAGGAAATAGATCTCGGACGCGAACAATTGCGTGTTGGATAGCCAGGAAATGAACTCCTGGATGTTCTCGATATAGCGGCACACCAGCAGCCCCAGCAGCAGGCCGAATATCGTACCGAGCAAACCGATAGCCATGCCGGTGATGAAGAAGATGCGTAGCATCGCCCCACGCGTCGCGCCCATGGTCCGCATGATGGCGATATCGGTCTGCTTGGACTGCACCAGCATCACCATGCTCGAAACGACCCCGAGCGCCGCCATGATCACCAGAATCAGCAGGATCATGAACATGACGTTGCGCTCGACCTGGAGCGCCGTGAAGAAGGCCGAATTGCGCTGGCGCCAGTCGACCAGCGAGACGGGACGTCCGGCCGCCGTCTTGATCGCCTCGCTCTCCGACTGCACGTGGTCAGGGTCCTCGATATAGACCTCGATCGCCGTCGTATCGCCGTCGCGATTGAAATAAGCCTGCGATTCCTGCAGCGGCATGATCACGAAGCCGCTGTCGATATCGGACATGCCGACCTCGAAGGTGGCGACCACCGGATAGACCTTCATGCGCGGCGTGGTGCCAAAGGCGGTCTGGTCGCCCTTGGGCGAGATCAGAGTGATGCCGTCGCCGATCTGCAACCCGAGCGAGGATGCCAGTTTGGCACCGATCACCACGCCCTGCCCCTGGTCGAAATTGTCCAGCGTGCCGTCCTTGATATTGTTGGCAAGGCCGGGCAGGCGCTTGAGATCATCGAGCTTCATGCCGCGCACCAGGGCGCCGCTCGCCGAGAAGGGCGACGATACCAGCACCTGGCCTTCCACGAAGGGGACCGCCAGGGTCACACCAGGCACCTTGGCGATGCGACTGGTGACCGCGTCATAGTCGGTCAACGGCGTCTCATAGGGAGAGACGACGATATGGCCGTTGAATCCGAGGATCTTGGACTGCAGTTCGACGCGAAAGCCGTTCATCACCGACATCACGATGATGAGGGCAGCGACGCCGATAAGGAAGCTGAGAAAGGACAGGACGGCAATCAGCGAAGCCACCCCCCCCTTGCGGTGCGGCATGAGATAGCGCAGCGCCACCATCCACTCGAAGGCGGAGAAGGGCGGCGTTCCGGTCGGTTCCGACGATGTCGTGGCTGAAGCAGACGCGTTCATGACATTCCAGGTGGGGCGCGAGGCCCCTTACTCCGCGAGAATCGCGGCGTTTGCACGGCAAAAATTCAGCGATGTCTCGCTTTGCCACGGCTTTTTTGACGCTCCAATCACGGCAAAGCCACCCCAGCCACAACAAACACATCGAGATTAAGTTTTATAATTCAAGTAAATACGTCGATTTCTTGATAAGAAGAAAAAACGCCGCGAATACCCTGGGCATTCGCGGCGTCGATAATACCGGCCGGCAGGCCGCGGCAAAACAGGATCAGCTCACCAGCACGAGTGCGTCCGATGGCGTCAGCAACTGGCGTTCGCCTGTGCGGCGGTTCTTCACCTCGACCTTGCCTTCCGCCAGGCTCTTGGGACCGACGATGATCTGCCAGGGCAGGCCGATCAGATCCATCTTGGCGAATTTGCCGCCGGGCCTCTCATCGGTATCGTCGAGCAGCACATCGACGCCCTTGGCGCCGAGCTGGAGGTAGAGATCGCCGCAGGCTGCATCCACCGCGCTGTCTCCCGGCTTGAGGTTGATCAGGCCGACCTTGAACGGCGCGATTGCCTCCGGCCAGATGATGCCGGCTTCGTCATGGCTCGCCTCGATTGCCGCACCGGCCACGCGGGTCGGCCCGATGCCGTAGGAGCCGCCATGCACGGGGATGAGGGAGCCGTCCGGACCGGCGACGACGGCCTTCATCGGCGTCGAATATTTCGTGCCGAAATAGAAGATATGCCCGACCTCGATGCCGCGCGCCGAAACCTGCTTGTCGGCCGGCAGGGCGTCGAAGGCAGCCTTGTCGTGCTTCTCCTCGGTTGCCGCATAGAGCGAGGTCCACTGGTCGACGATCGCCTGCAGCCCGGCCTTGTCGTCGAAATCCGTGCCGGCGGAAGGCGGCGCCATCGACAAATAGTCACGATGGCAGAACACTTCGCTCTCCCCGGTCGAGGCCAGGATGATGAACTCATGGCTGAGATTGCCGCCGATCGGGCCGGTGTCGGCCACCATGGGGATGGCCGTCAGGCCGAGCCGCGCGAAGGTGCGCAGATAGGCCACGAACATCTTGTTGTAGGAATGCTGCGCACCGGCCTGGTCGAGGTCGAAGGAATAGGCGTCCTTCATCAGGAATTCACGCCCGCGCATCAGGCCGAAGCGGGGACGGATCTCGTCCCGGAATTTCCATTGTATATGGTAGAGGTTGAGCGGCAGATCCTTGTAGCTGCGTACATAGGCGCGGAAGATCTCGGTGATCATCTCCTCATTGGTCGGCCCGTAGAGCATCTCCCGCTCCTGGCGGTCCTTGATGCGCAGCATCTCCTTGCCGTAATCGTCATAGCGCCCGCTTTCGCGCCACAGGTCGGCCGATTGGATGGTCGGCATCAGCAGTTCGATGGCGCCGGCGCGATTCTGTTCTTCGCGGATGATCGTATTGATCTTGTTCACCACGCGCAGGCCGAGTGGCAGCAATGCGTAGATTCCAGCCGCTTCCTGACGGATCATGCCTGCACGCAGCATCAGACGATGGGAAACAATTTCTGCTTCCTTCGGCGTCTCGCGCAGAATAGGCAGGAAATAACGGCTCAAACGCATAGGACAGACCTTCTCCAAGCTGCCGGCGAACCTTGGCTGCGCCGGGTAACACATGTGGCGAAATCGCGATTCAGGATAAAAAGGCGCGCCTGATCGAAACCTCGGCACGCCTCTCCGGCAAATCGCTTCCGATCGCCAGTCCGTGCCAGCTTGACCCGATCCCTCGCAAAAACACAAGGGTAAGACCAGCAAAAGCGCCATTATTTGGCGGTTTTCGCGCCCGACATGCCCCGTGCGATACAACCTGCCTGCTCATCAACCTGCCCACGAACAGCGCAGCCTAGCGAAATGACGCGCACAAATTTTAAGCAAAGATATTAATTTTGTGCCGATCGCTGCACAAAGACGTGACAAGCAAAAAAACTTCGTCTAGCGTCCGTCCCGTCAACGACAGGGCATCCGAACTCAGCGATGAGTAGAAGGAAGTCAGGGTCCAAGTCTTGGGAGGAAGCCCGCAGGCGCCGCCGGTGAACAAACCGTTGTCGAGCAGCCGTCCTGACACTTCAAACAGCACAAAGATGCGTGAAGGAAGTCTCAGGAAGATGGGTTAGGACGAGGTCTAGAATAAGGCGAGGCTCGCGAGAGCCTCGCCTTTTTTCACTGACGTTTGCGTAACGGCATGTTGCATCATGCGGGCTTGCCATGACAACCGCGTGACAATGTCGGATAGGTCGAACCTCCGTCGCAATGGCGACAGCGCCACAGAGAGGAATCGGGTTTTCCGAAAGAGACTTCTCCGGATCGAACGGCGGTTTTGGTCAGGAGGAACCTGCCGGATCTCAAACTCCGCTTCGCTTCGCATTGTCTGCCCGACCGATTTACTTTAGCCTTTGACGGCTGTGTGACGTGCGGCAGAACTGAGGCGAAGGCCGGCAGTTATCAGCGCCTCCCAGACTGTATTGAGCACGTTGAGCCTGTAGATCGATGAGCCGTAGCCCTGTCTCGCAACCCGCGCGCATCGCGCCGCTGGCGGTATTGCCGGTATTCTATCGCCTGACCGGCAAACCCGTGCTTGTCATCGGCGCGAGCCAGGCGGCTTTGTGGAAGGCCGAGCTTCTGGCGTCAACCGGCGCCGAAGTTCGCATCGCGGCACCTGAAGCGAACGATGCCCTGGCGCAGTTATGCGCCCGCGACGACGCGAGTGTCCGCCACCTCGCCCGCTCCTGGCACGAAGCCGACCTCGATGGCATCGCCCTCGTCGTCGCGGACGTCGAGGGCGACGAGCAGGCCGCCGACCTTGCCGCCGCCGCGCGCCGGGTGGGAACGCCGGTAAACATCGTCGACCGGCCGGCCTTCTGCGATTTTCAGTTCGGTGCGGTGGTCAATCGCTCGCCGCTGGTGGTGGGCATTTCGACCGACGGCGCCGTTCCCGTCTTCGCCCAGGCAATCCGCAGCCGAATCGAGATGCTGCTGCCAACGGGTTTCCAGAAATGGGCGGAGGCCGCCCGCAACTGGCGCCCTCTGGTGCAGGCGCGGGATCTCTCCCTGCAGGCCCGCAGGACGATCTGGGAGCGTTTCGTCAATGCGGCCTTCCGGCATCCCGACCGCACGCCAGGCGAAGCCGAACGCGCCGACCTATTGGCCGGCATCGAACAGCAGGAAAGAAATCCGGCACTGGGCAGTGTCGCCCTGGTGGGAGCAGGCCCTGGAGATCCGGAACTGCTGACCTTGAAAGCGGTGCGCGCCCTGCAATCGGCGGATGTCATCCTGCACGACGACCTGGTCTCGCAGGAAGTGCTCGATTTCGCTCGCCGCGAGGCTGAGCGCATCATCACCGGCAAGCGCGGGCATCGCCCGTCCTGCAAGCAGGACGATATCAATGCGCTCATGGTCTCCCTGGCCAGGGACGGCAAGCGCGTGGTACGGCTGAAAGGCGGCGACCCCTTGATATTCGGACGGGCCGGCGAGGAAATCGCAGCCTGCCGCGCGGCTGGCGTCGCCGTCGAGGTCATTCCTGGCATCACCGCAGCGTCCGGCGCTGCCGCGAGCCTTGAAGTCTCCCTCACCCATCGGGACCATGCCCGACGCCTGCAATACATCACTGCCCATGCCAAGAACGGCAAGCTGCCGGACGATCTCGATTGGAAGTCGCTTGCCGACCCGGCCGCCACCACCGCCATCTATATGGGCAAGCTTGTCGTCGCCGAGGTCGCCACGCGCCTGCTCGAGGCCGGCATGGCCGTCGATACGCCGGCCATCATCGTGGAATATGCCACCCACGTGCGCGAGCGCCGCTTTCACACCACGATCGGTGAAATGGCCGGCGTTTTTGCCACCAATCAGCTCGACGGCCCCTGCATCATCCTGTTCGGCCAGGCCATGTCCGAGGCGAGACCCGACCGCCCAAGCTGAACGGCAGCGGTCTGCGCGGTACAGCTTCCGTTAAGGAAACGTTTGCGACCATGGTCCAATGGTGAGCCGCAGATTCGCGCGCCCGCCGGGCGAATGAACGACAGGAGCATTTGATGAAGAAATTGATTCTCGCGGCCGCCCTGGCCACGATCGGTTTTGCGGGTTTCTCGAGCGGTGCCTCGGCGATGCCGGCCAACCCTGCCGTCGGTGCGGATAGCGGCCTCGTCGAGAATGTTGCCTATGGTTGTGGACGTGGCTATGCGCCCAACCGTTGGGGTCGCTGCGTACCCAATAATTACGGTATCCGCCCTGCCCCGGCCTATCGTCCTGCCCCCAATTACGGCCGCCCACCGGTCTATCGCCGCGGGTCGGTCCCGGCTAATCGCAGCGGCTATGGTCGCGTCTGTCCGCCGGGCACGCGCCTCGGCCCCCGTGGCGCCGCCTGTCATCCGGCCTATTGAGCCACCTGCCCCATCGAGCCAGCAGGCGGCACGAGATTTCACCGTCTCACCGAACCCGGCAAGGTCTGTCCTTGCCGGTTTTTTGGGGGCCACCAGGGACATCCGCTTCAAGGAAAACCCGTGCTCTCACGCCGGGGAAGTCCATCTGCGGACGATCTTACGGATGGCCTGTCGAACCGAGATCACCAGCCGGACACGCAGCGGCCGTACAAACCCGGATACCTGCCGGGCGGGCAGCGGCGCGGAGCAGCCCAATAGCGCGGGCCATCGTAATAGCCGGGGCCATCGAAGTAGCCCGGACTGTCATAATAGGGACGCACATAATATCGCGGCGCGTCGCCGTAACGCGGCCCCCGATACCCTCGACTGTTGGGGACACAGCGTCCATAGCTGCGATAATAGTTACGCGGGCAGCCATCCGCCACCGTTTGCAACAAGGGATTTTCTGCGCCAGCCGCAGGCGTCAACGGCATGGCGGCAGCAGGTGCAGCAGCAAGGCCCGCTGAAGCAAGGCCCATGGCTGCTGCATAAGCGGCAATAACCCATTGTCTCATCACACGCTCCTCGATCGAATCCAGCGCGGTATAAACGCAGCGCGGGAAACGTTCGTTCCACGCCAGAGGCGATCCCCTCCCGCAATCTATGGCGGCAGCCGGAGCATTCATAGATAGCGGGAAATTCTTCCTCATATTTCTGGTGCGCGCGCTTCCGCCTGCCAGGCCTGTGCATTTCATGTCTCTCATATGACGAGAAACTGAAATCGGGGCTTGCGCATCAGAGCGAAAAACCCTATTCAGCCCACGCTCAATGAGCGTCGGAGCGTAGCGCAGCCCGGTTAGCGCACTAGTCTGGGGGGCACAGAGCCTACCAGAAAATTACGCCCAGAAATCAATTACTTAGATCCTCCTTTTTGCTTGGTTCGGGATTTTGTCCGGGACTCCGCGGCGCCATCCATCGCAGCGCGCACATCGTCGTCCAGGGCATGGGCATACTTCGCCGTGGTACTGATGTCGGAGTGGCGAAGTAGACGCTGCACCACCTTCAAATTGCTTGCGCGCAGAAGGTTGGTTGCCGCGGTGTGCCTGTTGTCGTGAAAGCGATAGTCCAAGATAGCGGCGTCGAGCTTGGCTCGTCGCCACTCAGATTTCAGGCCCTCACGAGTCATCGGGTATCGCTCGCCCTTCGTGTGGCCCATGACGCGCCGCTGCGCCACATAGGTGAACACGAATTCGTCGTGGTGGCCTTGCATCGGAAAGAGCAATTCGCGAAGTGCCGTTGATATC
The DNA here is from genome assembly GCF_057073705.1 of Labrys sp. E2SS-1L. NCBI lineage: Bacteria > Pseudomonadati > Pseudomonadota > Alphaproteobacteria > Hyphomicrobiales > Xanthobacteraceae > Labrys > Labrys sp. E2SS-1L. The sequence goes on from NZ_CP172712.1 coordinate 4,149,426, forward strand.
GGAATGGTGGCAACCGCCCTGCCCTTGCCGAGCACGGTGATTCTCTTTGCGCCCCAATCAATGTCTTTCCATTGCAGGCCAGGAAATTCCTTGCCCGGCACGATCTCGCACATGCGACAGCCGGACAGCAGCGCGAAGAGAATAACCGGATGATAATCCTCTCTCACCGCTTCGAAGAGACGAACCTCTTCTGACCCTGACAGGACTCGCACCCGTTCCTTAGGTTCCTTGAGCTTATGGCGCTTCCAGTCAATGCGCGCCACCGTCTGCCCCCACATGTCGCGGGCGCGGTTCAGGATCTTCTGAAGCTGTTCGGTCATGCTGCGGTTGACGGTGGCTGGCGCAACGCCCTGCCCTCGCCTGATCGCGACAAGCTTCGCCACCGTGTTGTTGTCGATGCGAGCAATGAGCGTGTGTGAACCGATCTCCCTATCCAGCCACTCGATCGCCCATTTACAGTTCTTAGCACCGTCGCCCTTCAGGTACTGGCCGTGCTCGACATAATAGCGAGCCCCTGCCACGGCAAAGGTCATGGGAGCGTTTTGGACGGCTAATGCCGCTTTGGCTTCGGCTCGCCGCTTGTCCTTCTCGTCCCGCTCGAACCGCTCAGCATCACGCTTTGCAGTGCAGCCTGTAGACCCGGTGAACCGAACTCCACGGATTTGGAAATCGTAGTGATAGAAGGGGCTCTTGCGGGGCTGATAGACTGACATGGCACTTCGTACCTTCGGCGGCTGTCCTTGAACGCTTCGAGGTCGGCGGGGTCTATCATGCGCCTCAGACGCACCCGGCCGGTCCCCACAATGATGCAGGCGAGTTCACCCGCCTGGATGTGTCGGCGAAGCGTGCGGACGCAAATCCCCAGCGCCTCGGCGGCTGCAGGCAGCTCCAAGAGGCCGCCAGAATTGTCATTGGCGGCGCGCATTAGGCGGGCTCGCAATGCGGTCATTGCTCATTCTCATGAACTCCACTCAATCTAGGATCAGCGTAGGACTCCGCGCTAGTTCCGCGAGTCTTTCGTGCCAGTCGCCTGAGACGCGCCCTTAAAAATCCCAATTCGGCCACAATCGAGCGCCGGACGAGGAACGGAAAGTCTGGAAGGTGGCAGCCACGCCCGGAATCGAACCGGGATCTACAGCTTAGAAGGCTGGTGCTCTATCCCTTGAGCTACGTGGCCAATAGGATCACTTACCTTCCGCGATCTCCTGACAGGCCTGCGCGAGGTGTCCGAACAGCCGGCTGGGCTTTTTTTCGTCGTCCCACATGAGCTTGAGATACAGGAAGATCTTGGCGAGTTCGGCCCAGGTGACAGGCGCTGTGCCGTTGGCGGCGATCGGCTGTGCGGTGGATTCGTTAACCTTGCGTGCGGTCATGGCGGCTGCCTTCTTGCGACAAAAGTATCGTGGTGATACCTTCGTATAAGCGTGAGGGGCTGTCAATCCCTTTGGTTAATTTTTATCTAAAGGTATCATTCATGATCACTGGAAGACAGATCGCTGCTGCCAGAGCGCTGCTTGGAATGTCGCAGGGCGAGCTTGCTAGATCGTCCAACATCTCAGTCCCCACAATTAAAAGAATCGAAGGTACTGCTGGCCCAGCTGCGGCTCTGCCCAACAACCTTGCCGCTATCCGCTCTGCGTTGGAGTCAGCTGGCATTCAGTTTCTAGAGGGCGGCACGGTATCGGCCGGCGTCGGTGTGACACTCAAGACCGGAACAGACGACACGACGCAGTTTGGAGATCCCTCTGCCAATGAAGTGTGACGGCAGAAGCGTCGCATACTCCTAAAGTAAAAGGGGCCATCCGAAGATGGCCCCTTGCTCAGTTTAAAAACGCCGACTAAGCGTGCACAAGTTGCCTGACGCCGCTTACATCAATATCTCGCTGGGCATGCCAAGCGTCGTATGCCGCCTGCATCCTCAACCACGATTCAATGCTGCCTCCAAAGGCTGCGCTAACCTTCGCCGCGACGGGCGGAGTTAGCGGCTTCTCCCCATTCAACAAATCATACAAATGCTGGCGCGAGATCTCCATGCCTCGGGCAACTTCTGCCCTGCTGATGGGGATATCACTCAAAATATCAACCATGGCCGCGCCGGGGTGCGACGGACAACGGTTGGGGTTCCTAACGGCCGCAAGAATGGCCATGAACACACCTCCTATCTAAGATTTATGATTTTAGTGGTATTGCTCGAAATCCACAGCGGAGGCATTTCCTCCGTTAAACTCAAAAGTAATGCACCAAGGTCCATTCACATGGACGCTGTATCGGGTCGGAACGAACCCCTGTAAGGCATGAAAATTGTATCCCGGATTATTCATATCTTCTGGGACTGTCGAAGCGTCCAAGCGGTCGAGCCTGACAAGAATTCGATTGTGCATTCTGGTGTCTATTCTCGATCGTTCACCGGCCCAAAGTGCATGTAACTCTTTGTTTTTGAACGTCTCGATCATGTGAGCTAGATGTAAGCCGATAGCTGACACATGTCAAGTGCTAGCTTACACGACCTGTGCGAGTGGGCACAGTGAGCGGGACTAGCGATCGTCCGACCGCCTACCGCCACTTCGGCCTGAACACCTCGCCGTCCGACGTTCTCAGTTGGGGCCTAGCCGCCTTTTTTTCACGCTCTTGCCTTTCCCACCTATCGAAGGCGCTTTCCTTCGGACTATTGTCGCCTATGCCGCTGCACTTGTTCAGCTCAGCGTCGAGTGCGAGCCGGTCCCATCGGTTCGTAATCGACACTGACTGCGGCAGAACGCCGGCCAGAACCCACTTGTTGAACGTTGGAATCGACGCGCCGCAGTACGCCGCTGCCTGTCTACGGGTCAGTAGGCGCGGGATGAGTTTGTTTTCGTCGGCCATGCTCACCTCCAAATGAAAGTAATAATTCTAAAAAAGAATCCCAAATTCAATTATGAAATCGCAGCATCATAAATCGTGTTGATACGTATCATGAATCGTGTTGGCGTCGACTATCGCATAATTAATATGCGAAAATCGCTTTTTTGCTAGAAATAGATTCAATTATTTAACAGAATCATTGCGAATCATTTCAATTATACGTCAACTATGCAGCATCTAGCGACCCGCCTCGGGAAGGAGTGCTGTCAGTACTCATGTCAGTTTTTGCGGATCAACGTCTGCCACGAGCGCTTCCATGCCCCTCAAGCTCATCCAACGCGGCGAAGTCTGGTACATCCGCGGCACCGTGGGCGCCGGCAAAGAGAGCCGAGCCGTCTATGAGACCACAAGGCTGCGAGATAAGAAGCTGGCCAACCGGTATCGCCGCATTCGAGAGGCTGAAATAGTCAACTCCTTGCTGGAAGGACCACGCACCTTTGCAGATGCCGCCAAGGCGTACGGCGAGCGCGGCGGCTCTCTTAGATTCGTCGATCGGATATCGAAGCACTTCGGCAAACGTGACCTGTCATCTATCCGGCAGGTCGACCTTGAAGCCGCAGGACGAGCGCTCTATCCGAGCTGCAGCCCGGAGACCGTGAACAGGCAGGTCTTTACGCCGTTTATCGCTGTATGGGGATACGCTGCCGTCAATCAGTGGGTGCCAGCCCGCAAGTGGTTGCGACCACGCAAGCCCAAGGGCCCACGGGTTATCCGTGCTCAGCCCACCAGGGCGGGCAGCAAGCCCACGACCTACGACCAGGCCGCCAAGTTTGTGGAAGCCATGTCGCCAGCCGCTGGCATGCTTATGACCTTTATGTTCTACACTGGCATGCGGCCGATCGAGGCGTTCATGCTGGAGGCCACCGACGTTAACGTGCCTGGGCGCTGGATCTCGTTGTCGCACACCAAGACAGGAGAGCCCCGCGGCGTGCCGATGCACGAGTTTATCGCGCCGCTACTGGAGGCTCTCACGAGCCGCGGCGGCCGCGTTTTCAGGACGCAACGAGGCCTTCCATACGAAGAGAAGGACGAAGGCGGCGGCCAGATGAAGTCGGCTATCCTGGGAGCCCGTAGGCGCTCCAAGGTGCCGGGCATCTCGCCGTACACGGCTCGCCATACGGTCTCGACGCAGCTAGTCGTTAACGGCGTACATCCGCACATTAAGGACCAGATCCTGGGCCACGCGGTTGACGACATGAGTCGGCATTATACGAACGTTCCGCAGAAGCCGCTGATCGAGGCCATCAACACGCTGCCGGTGCCAGATTCCTGGCGAGCGCTGGAGTGGTGGGAAGACCCCATTAAGGCGACCAAGAAACTGGCGAAGGGGACGGGCAAGAGGACTGATCTCAAGAAGTGAGCCCCCCAAAAACCCCGGCCGTGTTGGGGCGGCCGGGTGCTGTCTCGCTGACCTGCAAGATGTCACGACGAATTCCACGTCATATATCGCGTTCGCGATATAGTGGCGACCGCATCTGGAAACTACTGATAAGATATGCAGGTGCCAGTATACCACGCATACCCGCAGCACCCTCCTGAGATATTGCGGATCAATTGGATATTCATGGCCGCCGGTGCGGGACAATAGCGGCGACCAATTGCCTGAGGGTCGGGATTATCGCGAGGGTCGTACCTATCACCACCTTCCACAGTCGTCCCACCATATTCCCCCGTCCAGAATTTAAAAGTAGAAAATTTCGTACCGTTTCGGATCTTATCAATAGCCTGCTGAAGTGATGTAATTTGCGTTTGCTGACTAACAATAAGACTTTCGTTCGAATCATTCTTTTGTTTTAAAGTATCGATTTTATTGTTTAATTCCGAAGCGAGAGTTCCGCCTACAATGCTATCCGCCAGCATGTTAATAGTATATGATCCAATATTTGTACTTATTCCAACCCAAGACAGTGGATATACCTTTTCTTCGCTACCCGTAGAAGATCTCTTGCAAGAAATACTTGCGTTTGATTTGACAGAGGCTCGCGTTTTTTCGTCTACAGAATGCCATTTTTTATCAGAAGATAACGTTGTGCTTCCGCATGTTATATTCGGCCCCAAAGAAACACCCTGTATTTCGAATGCAGTTACAGCATTTTTTAGTTGAAATGAAAAAATAATATCACCGGGACCTACCGCCGTGTGGGTTATACTGACGCCTTGAGAGATTATTTTTTTGCATTCATTATAATTTTCTAGCGCAGCGACAACAACCGTGTTTTTTGTGACTTGGCTATTTTCATTTGAGAATCTTACTTCTTTATAATTTTTACAAAAATTGGATATTGCCTCACTTGAGTTGCCGTAATTCCCTGTAAAATTTATAGGCAAATTTTTGACAACTACATCGATACCTATTCCAACTGAAGTGTTATTTACACTACCCTTGGAGTCACAATATTTGTCGTAGACGCTGAAAAGTGATGATCGGTCCTGATTATCTATAATTAAATCTCTGGTAGCGTTCTGATATACTGCATCGCACTCTGTATCTGCCCACGCGTATGGAATAGATAGGCCCAAGATGGTCGCGCCACTTAAGAGCGCGACAACACGCTGCAACAAGAATTTCATTTCACCCTCCGTGCTAGGAATTCATTGGTGGAGAGGCGTGTCAACCAATCTAGCAGATCAATCCGTTACGATTGTTATGTGGGGCAATTAGCAATCGTAGTTCGCGCCCGGAATATATTCGCCAAACGAACCTGCTCAATCTGACACCTCCTGAGCAAGCAGGCGCGGGCAATCGGAATGCTCCTTTTGCTTGCTCAAGTTCATGGATGCAACTTTAACGTGACGCGTACGTTATATTGAGGTTCGGAAACGAGTTGGCACTCCTCCTCGTTGGGGCGCTCTGACCCGCGAGCCACTGCAGGGCATTCACGCCGACATCGAACTGCCGGGCTATTGCAACACCGGCCTTCCGGCATCGTGCAGACCCAGAGCACGCCGTAATTGGCGCCGTACCAGCCTTCGTATTGTCCGCCTGACTTATCTGCGTAATATCCGCTTGACATAGCCAACAACCGCGGTTATCAAGAAGCTGTTGAGAGGTATGCAAATGTTGCACCCTCAGCTTACGAATCAAAAAATTGTTGATACAAAAAGGCAGGAAGCGGATGACCCGCGACCTGCCCTTTGGTGTTGCGTCTTGCCCGCGAGGGCTCGACACAGTCTAAGCACCTGGAAAGTAGCTCCAAAGGGCTTAAACAGCAACCTAAGGAACTACGAATATGGATCCTTTCGCACCCCCAAACCGCATCATTGAAATCGCGACGCGCGAAAATCGCAATCACATCGAGGCGATCTACCTCGTGAAGTATGTCGATGCCTATGGCGTTTCCCACGTAGAGACGAAAGAAAAGATCGCCGAACGGATCAACCGTGGCGAGAGGTTCGTTTCGGGTGGCGGTCTGTATCCGCCGCCCGTTCATACCGAATACATCAACGGTCACTGGTGCATCCGGAGCCAGGCCAACGGTCTGATTCCGGACAACCTGCTCAGCTTGCCGCGGTTCGATGCGCGTGTCTCGTTGTTGTCGGACGCCCTGCGCATGTAAGTCGGAATAAGCGACAGGTGGGGTATTCCCCACCTGTCTACCGCTCGCTCCCACCGCCTACCTGCGCTTGTCACGCCAGCCGTAAGTGGTGACATAGACCGTCGTCGATGCAGCCGTGTCGTTCCGGTACCGGATCTGGGCGCTTGTGCCGGTCTTCATGCGCAGCCTGGCATAGCCACGTCCGTCGCCAGACGCCGCGATGACCGTGAAATAGGGTGCGCCAGTGGTGGACGGAGCCAGATCTGGAACGTTCGTGGGCGATACCAGAATATGCCCAAACGTGTTGCTGACGCCGCTGAATTCGAAATCAGCTTCAATGCCGGCAACCGGAGGCACAGACATCGTGACCAGCTGTGCGGCCGTAGATGACGCCGCACTCGAATTGTCGGTAACCGGCGCAGCCCATGCAAAATCGTCTTCATCTTGAATGAAGTCGACAATCCCCGAACTCCCATCCGTCCGCACCGACCCCAGCCGCCGCCGAGCAACATAGCCAGACGGCATGGTCGGAGCCGTGGCCGACAAGGACAGCAGGGCGTCGATAGACCCGTCGCTGGTCTTGCGGATCAGGTGGACGTGGTACCACGTGTTCGCGGCGATCGTGCCGGTGTCCAGGCCGCCGTTGCCGTTGCCGGCCACCCAGGCGCTTGTCGTCTTGGTGGTGGCCGCGGCCAGCGTCATATTGAACGCCGTGCCTGAATCCTCGTTGCGGCAGTTGCCGGCAGCGATTCCGACGGTTGCCGTTCCAGAACGCGAGAGCGTCAGGCCATACAATGTGCCCGGCGCCCAGACAGCGGCAATGTTGGTCAGCAAGCTACCGTCAATAGCCGGCAACTGCGCCGAGCCATTGAGCTGCACGACATTGTTTGCCGCGGTCCCAACGTTCTTGGTCGCCGCCGTGCCCAGCCCCGTGATCGACGTAGACGGCACGACGGCCGTATTGGCGACGAGCCATGTGCCGCCGGCCACGTCCCATTCGGTCGTGCCGCGGTTGACCAGGATAACGTCCTGGCCGGGCTGCAATGTCAGCGACGTAGCGCTGTTAAGGCCGGCGGGCGGGCAATACAGGAAGTCGCTGCCCTGGCGCAGTACGGAGCACGCCGCTGTACCGTGGTTGAATATGTGGAGAGCCGGCCCCGCCGCGCCCGCCCACGGGTTGCTTGCCGGTAGGGTGATATTGATCGCCGTTGCCGCAAACGCCTGAATGGCCTTGCCGTAGTCGGCCGCCACAAGCGTCGATGTTGTGGTGACGGCCTTTATGCCAGCGTAGTTGCCGTTGGTGGCCTTGACGAAGGCGGTGGTGGCGATACTGGTGTCGTTGTCATCGCTGGTCGGCGTTGGGGCTTTCGGGTCTCCGGTGAAGTTGGGAGACGCCAACGGCGGGACCGTAACATTGTAGACGCTGTTGAAGAAATCAAAGACATATTTGGTGTTCGCGGCTTTTCCGTCTCCGGCGCCGACCACCTGATTGGGAACAAATGTGTCCGCATTAAACGTCTGTGCCGCCGTCCAAGTCTGCGCCACGTTCGTCTTGGCCACGAGACTCCAGACGGCACCGCTCGATTTCACGGCGCCAGCGCCCGTGTCGAACAGCGCCACCTCATTGTCATTGGCGGCGGCCGGGGCGGCAACAACGCCAAGCGCGGTACGCCACTGCGCTGCCGTGGTCTTGAGGGTCAGCGTCTCGGAAAAAGCCGTAACGCTCGACGCCGGGAAGCACTGCAAAAAGGCTGCGTTGATATTCGCCGCGGCCGCCAGTGTATTAGGAACGAAGTTGGTAACGACGCCGGTCATTGGCGCTCCATGAAAAAAGCCCCGCCGAAGCGGGGCTGTGTGTTGAGATTGAAGTGGTTGGGCATCAGATGCTCATCAAATTCCCGCGCTTGATGCTCAACTCCTGGAACAGCGGCGAGCCGTCGGTCTTCGCATCGACAGGGTGGTCTTTGGACTTCACGTCGATCGAAACACGCCCATGCAGGCCGTCCTTGCCAGCTGCGGCCGCATCCGCTTTGGCCTTGGACTTGGAGGCCGACGGCCTGGGAGCGGCGCTAGCCGTCGGAGCGGGCGGCAGGCTGTTAGTGCGCCCGACCTTCCAGCCCTCATGCCGTCGCATGGCTGCAAGCAGTTGCTGACGCTGCGCTGGCGAGAAATCACGCATGCGCGTGTTCGGATCGGCACCCATGGCTTTCAAATAGGCGCCAACGTCGTTTTCACTAGCCGGTGCCCACCGACCGATGGCCTGGCCGAGGGTTAGGTCGCGATACCCCTTGGAGTCGAACAACAGGGCTTCCTGCGCTTTGGTGCCTACATCCTCGCTAGGGAAGATCGCAAACCTGCCGTCCGAGCCGATGGCGCCATGCGAACGAGCAAACGGCCCATATTCGATATTGCCCGGGTTGCGGTTGCGCCAGGATCGAGAGCCGCCGAAACGCTTCTCGCCATTGTCGGGAGCACCGGCATCGTATTGCGGCGTGGTGACGCCCACGGACTGTCGGACCGCGCGCATACCGTTGATGGCCGCCTTGGCGGCTGTGGGCGGTGTATAGCTGGCCTTCATGAAGCCACCTCCACCGCCGCCGCCCGCGCCAGGCGCACCACCGTCGCCAGCCTGCAGCGACTGCGCGAAGTCTTGCATACCCTTCGTGACGCCGGCAGCGATGGTAGCAACGGTATCCTGCGCGCGCGCCATATTGCTAAAGACGGCGCGAGCACCCGGCCTATAAGCGATCGGGCTGTAATCGTCGCGGGCCGATGAGTCGGGCTTTGTCGACTCGGGCGCGCTCGACTTCGGCGTTACGCCAATGAAGGGCTTGCCGTCGAGTTGGTCCCACTTCGGCGCGTGCTGAAGGAGCCAATCAAACATTGATCCTTTGCGAGCGCCGAGGGTATTGCCAAATAGCGAATAATTCTCGCCGTCTGCCGCCGATCCGCGGTCCTTCTTGAACTGCTCCATCTTGGGCGACAGGCCCGTCATATAGTCGATAAACGCCTTGGTCTTTTCAAATACCACCGCGATAGCGGCAGCGTCTTCCGACCAATTGTGGCCCTTCAAGGCTTCGCTAACGCCGTTGAAGAATTTCGCCGCGTCACCGCTGTGATTGTTGGCAAAGGCCGCCATGGCGTCGGCAACCGCCGTCAGGTTGGGCGCGAGAGCGCCGCCTACGCTCAGCTTGATCTTATCCAACGCAGCACTGACGCGCTCCGTGGAATCCAAGAACGCCTTCGCCTTTTCCTCGTCGTCCTTTGACTGTTGGCTGATCGAGGCGCGGGCCGCCGATCGGCGTGAGGTGAACTCGGCAGAGGACTCGTTACCAATGGCAGCGCCGGCAGCGGCATCACCGAGCAGGAGTTCGCCGAGGGTGCGCCGCTGAGCGGGATCTTTCTGCTGTTGTAGGTATTTGAAGATCTTTTCCAGCGCTTCGTCGTTCGATTTTGTGCCGGCAAGGTCGTTCGCAATTGAGCGCCCGCCGGGACCCAGCGCCGACAACTGCTGAAAGTTGCCCTGGTGCCTTCGCATGGCGTCGGCGTTCTGCGCCGCGAACGTCACGGCATTTTTCATCTGGTCTGAATCAAGGCCGAGACCGGCCGCTACCGCCTGCAACTCCTTCAGCTTGCCCGTAGCGATGCCAGTGTCGCGGGCGAAATTCTTCATAGCGACGGTCTGGGTAGCGAACGACCGGACATTCGCCGACAGCGCCGCAATGGCACCGGCCGCGCCAAGTGCCCCGATCGAGAGCCCGGGCAGTCCCATGCCGCCGGCAAGGCCGTTGCCCGCGTCTTTGATGGCGCGGGTGGCCTGATTGATCTGATCTCGCAAAGTCCGAAAGTTCCGCTCGACGGCGCGCATGCCGTCGGACGGTCGAAAGTCTTTCAGTCTCTTCTGAAGGTCCTGCAAGGGCTTGCTGAAGCGATCGGTCACCGAAGCTGGAAGAACAAGTTCCTCTGCCATATTAATTCACCGTCACGGTTTCATTGCCCTTCTGCCCGTCCGTGACGACGGTCGGGGTTCCGGGCTGGATGTTGGTTTGCGTGGCTTCCTGTGCCGGCGTCTGGGGCGGTGGCGAGCCGTTAACGTCGGGATTCTTCGACAAGACTTTCTGGAAGAGCCAGGTCGTCTTTGTGCCGCCCTGATCTTGCGAGAAAAGCAGCTCAGCGACCGGCAATTCGCTCGTCTTGATCATCAATGACGGAATATCGAGATCGATTGAATCGTAGATCTTGGGAAGCTCACCGTTTGACAGAAGCCATCCCTGGCTCACCACTTGAACCGTAGCTTGCTGCGCACCACTCAACGTCTGGTGCCACTCGGCGAGCCGGCGCGCATCGTCTCCCTCAACCGGGATATCGGCACGAACTACCGAGTGAACCTTGTACGATCCGCCAGTCATTTCGTATTTGCCCGCGCTGCTGCGCGCCTGGTCACCTGAAACTGTGTCGCTGCCGGGCTGATTGCCAACCACGTCTGCGCTGGTGTCGATGGGGTATTGAATGGCACCAGATGCCGAAAGGATGTTCTGCCCCTCTACCAGGCCGCCTTTTGACTCCTTGGACGCCGAGCCATGCGCAACCAAGTTGCCATTCTCGTCGTCGATGAGCCGAATGCCTCGGTATCGCGACAGCCGTTCCAGCAGGTTCCAGACCGTCTCCCCGGGCTCGGTATTGATGTTCTTGAACGGCTTGTCCCAGCCCGTGGGTGGATTTTTCGTCTTGAGGGTAATGCCGAGGGGGGACAACACCTTGTTGGCGATGGCCTGAAAACTATAGTTGCGGAAGTTGCCGTCCTTGAGAGGGACACACGCGCGGGTGGTGGGCTGTACGTTCGAGGCAACGGCAACGCGTACCGAATGATTGTTCGCGTCGATCGCCGCCTGGCGCTCGTAAACCCGGCCCGACAGGAATAACTGCCCGGCAAGGGTAATTGTCGCTTGGTCCCCGGGTTTGATCTGGAGTGCTTGCCCTATCGCACCGTTGGCACCGGGTGCTTCAGTGACGGTGAGAACGGCAACCCTCGTCGCCGTTCCATGGGCAATCGAACACTGCACCGATTCCCAATCCCGAAATTCCCGGCCGTTGATCGTGACCGTGCAGGTTTCTTGCGGTTTCGGCATCAGCATTTCCCGAATGCTTTGGAGATCGCTCGATCCCAACCGTCGCCAACAGCCTCGCTGCTGGTACTGAAGCCACGCTCGCCGGCTACCTTGGCAATGGCCCTTTCCCAAGAGGCGCCGACGGCCCTATCTCGCTGCAACACTGGCTTGCGTTTGCCATACGCCAAAGCGATGGCGGTATCCCATCCGTGCGAACGATCACGGCGAGCGGCCTGGATGGTCGCCCTATGCTTGCGCGGCAATGCCGACATGTTCGGGGGGGCGCCGGTGTCGCTGGCCAGGGCATCGGCGTAGCCACACGCCACGGCCTCGGCAGCGTCCATAAGACGATCCTGATCCATCAGGGCGCGCACCGCCTTGATCGGCTGGCCGGACCGGGCGGCGTAGATGGCAGCGTATTGCGCGCTCATCTTCTCAAGGTCATCGGCAGCGGTGGCGAGGTCATCCGCACTGCCCGTCGCCGTGGTGTACGGCTGATGGATCAGCATGAATGCATTCTCGGCGATCTCGATACGATCCGCCGCCATCGCGATAAGGCTCGCGGCACTCGCCGCGATTCCTTCAATCCGGGCCGTAATCTTGGCTCGGCTGGCCTTGAGCATGGAATACATCGCCATGCCGTCGAAGACGCTGCCGCCGGGGCTGTTGATACGCAGCAAGAAGGCGCTGGGTGATCCCAGCGCCTTCAAGGAAGAATCGAATTGTTTGGCCGTCAGCCCCTGACCGGTTTCGGGGTCGATGCCGATCCCCTCGAAAATACAGATTTCGTTCACGCGGCATTCCTCATAGGCACGATTTCAACGACAACAGGGCGATCGGACTTCTTGCGCCCCGCCCGGCCTGCTTCGATGGCAGCGTCAGCAGCGGCGACAATGGCATTGGGGGCAACGACACCCTGGGTGTTGCGCATCACGAAGATTGCGGTCGCGTCCGCATAAGCGGCCGGCAAATTCACCTCGTGGAATCCAGTGGCGCCCACGCCCGTGGTCGATTTCTTCACCTCGCGGCGCGCACAACGCATCTTGGTGAGATTCACCGCGCCCCCGGTATGGCTGACGTAGCCCCGGCCGTCCCGGTCAACGATGACGTTCTTTTGGTAGGCCTCCCCCATGGGTTCTGTTGCGCCCGGTCGTGCCCAAAGCTCAACGAGCTTTTCGGAGATCACCTCTTCGCGCTCAGCGGGGATTCCGCGGAGCGTGCCAGAGTCTGCGATGCGGGCGGTATCGGCGGGAAGATCCTCGTTGGCGGCCCGCACTACAACGTCGATCGCGGCAATGCGCCTGATGACGTCGCGTACGGCCTGGGCAGCTTTGTCGTACTCGCCAATCAACCCCGGCAGCTTGTCGGCCTCGGTCTTCGCGGCCTTGAAAGCAGCCTTCCTACCGTCCTCGGCTTCGGCTTCCACTGCGGCGGCGTGCCGGGTGCGCAGGGCCTCGATAGCAGCCTCGCCGTCCGCGACATCATCGCGGGTCGAGGTTAAGTCGCCACGATATCGGCGACGGTCGGCTTCATCGGCAATGGCCATGTCAGGCCGCTTTGCCTCAAGCTCTCCCAGGCGCTGGCGAGCCGAGGCGGTCTCGGCTTCGGTCTGCGCCAGCAACTCGGCCAGTTTGGTGGAGTCGGGCGCCTTCTTGGCGCGCAGAACGTCCGAAATAATGTTCAGGATTTTCATTGCACGTTCTCCGCCGTGGTCTTGGCAACGGCGCCGCGCCATTTCGCGGCGTGGGCGTCGAGATCCTGATGGGCGCCATAGATAGAGAGAATGGCCTTTGCGCCTTTCAGCATCACCCGCTTCTCCGCGGGAGTTGCCTCGGCGTACGCTACCATGGCCGCGCTGACGGCGACGATGGCGAGGGTGGCGTCATCATCGACGATGTCGGTGGTGGTGGGTGTGTCGTTCATACGGATCTCCGGCGCCGTCTGCGGCGCTTTCTGGCTGGGGGCGCCTGCCGGATAGCTTCGGCAAGCTCAGTGAAGGTGTTGGCAGTCAGGACAGCCATGCGGGTGAAGCCTGGCCGTGGGGTGTCCTCTTCGGACAGAAAAAGCGTCTCGGTCACGTTGCCGGTCGCGTCCCTGTGTCGGATCGCGGCGGCTGGAGCGATGGCGTCAATGGCTAGCTCAAGGAGGTCGTGCGGAGCGGCCAGGTAGGCGGCAAGAGCGTCGCCGAAGCGTTGGCCGTCAGGGGCATGCAGTGCCATATAGCTGCGCATGATGTCCGGGCGCGTCGTGGCGGTCGTGCCGACAAGAACGGCAGCCAACACCATGGCTGTGTCGGTAAGTGGCGTGTCACCGCCTGGGCCTTGCTTGCCCTGAATGACGCCGGCCTCGACCAGGCGCTTACGTTGGTACAGCGCCGATCCTCTCAAATTCAGTGTTGTGTCGATGATCTCGACCAGACGTCCAACGCTGGCCATCAGCTATTTTCCCCCGTTTGAAGATTTTAGGGACCAAAAAGAAACCGCCCGGCTTTCGCCAGGCGGTCCTGAAGGTTTGCCCCATCCATAAGGACGGAAGGCAGGACGACGAAGAACTGCCTTCCTCTATAAATGCCGAAAAAACGTCGATTTAGGTTCACCTCATGCGGCGCGACGCCTGTCCTTGGGGAAATGCATCGCAACAACTGGATCCACCTGCCAGGGGTAATCGGTTTTCCTTGCCTTCTCGATCGAGGCGAAGACTTCCTGTGCTCGCCGAACCATAGTCCTGATCCGATCCTTGCCGACCGCTTCCGCCTGTTTGCCGCAAAAGCCGGCCGCGGTGCCGATGTCGCCCATGGTCTCGCTGCGCATGAAGCGCTCAACCGTGTCCAAATGGTCGCTGCCCAACATGGCGGCGAAGATGCCACGGTCTATATTGTCCATGTCCGCAAGATCCATTCTGCTCGCAGTCACACGAGCGTTACGGAATTTCGGTTCTGCCTCTGACTTGCGCACATCGCCCCAGAAATCACCGTATTCGAGCCACTTCTTCCCCTTGCGATAAAGGCCGACGTAGATCTCGGAGACCTGTCCGGTATGTGGGTCGCGCCACTCTCGCTTCACCACTTTCATATCAATGGAAGCGATCTTGGCCCGGTCCTTCTCATCTCGATCGGGATCATCTTCTCTCGCGAACTCGATCATGTCGCGGAGACGACTGTCACGCGGCCACAGGCTGGGCGTCGTGGCATAGTCGGGCTCAGGCTTCTCTTTGTTGGAAACGCGCTTGGGTGCCTTTGGCAGGGATTGTTCTGGCACGACAAAGTCACCCTGGAAGATCTTGTAGATCCTGCCGAGTGTGCGGGCCGCTCGCTCATTATCTTCTACCGCAGCCATGAGCTTTCCATGGGCCGCTCGCTGGAGAGCTGGGAGCGTCCACTCGCCTGGTTCGTTGTCGTTAGCGGCAACGAGAATAGAAAAATCATCCGCCATGCGGGCGAATTCCTTTCTGGATGTTGGAAGAAAAACAAACACTGGCCCTAGCCGGGCTCTTCACTTTTGGTCGGGCAGGCGCTCCTCTTGAGCGCGGCGAGACATTCTAAAATTATATTGTTCGATTGCGGCTTATTTAGGGTTTTAGTTATCGATATTCTAACATTCAGTACATTTTTCGCTACAATATCTCGTTGTTCAAGTTTTAATACAGAGAATTTTTTCGAAATGTTGCTAATTGGCAACGGATTTCGTCTGCTTTCGAAGTTATGGATGGTGAACTGCATTTGGATTGTAGCCATGCGCAAGCTCCTCATCGCCTCTTCTGCTCTTGTGTGCCTCTCCGGCGCGGCTATGGCCGCAGACCTTGCTCCGGCTCCTGTTGAGCCCGTTGCACCTATGGCCGCCCCGTTCTCGTGGACTGGCTTTTACGTTGGTGTGAACGCCGGGTATGGCTGGAACAACGATGATGCTACCCTAGATGGCCTCGGCGGCCCCGCCTGGGATCCTTATTACCCGGTCGCGCTCGGCAAGAAGGACCTGTCGGTCGACGGCTTTGTTGGCGGCGCTCAAGTTGGATACAATCATCAGATCGGCCAGTTTGTTGTCGGCATCGAGGCCGACTTCAACTATTCTGATATGAAAGATAAATCCACGACGCGGTCCCCGGCCGGATACTTCGACCCATTCACCTATCGCCAGTCATCCTCCATCAAGTGGTTTGGAACCGTCCGTCCACGTGTGGGGTATGCGTTCGACCGCTTTCTGCCTTATGTCACAGGCGGTTTGGCGTATGGCAAAGTTGACGTCGCGCACAATGAACAATTCACTGGCAATTTCTACGGCAGTTCCGATAGCGCCACCAAGGTCGGCTGGACACTCGGAGCGGGCCTCGAATATGCTATTACCGACGCTTGGACCGTGAAGGCCGAATACCTCTATTTTGACCTCGGCAAGGTGAAGAGTAGCGCCCTGTCTACTCCCCTGAACCCGCCATTTTCTCAGCGGTACTCGCAGGATGTCACCGGGCAGATTGTGCGCCTCGGCGTCAACTACAAGTTCTGATCGCGTAGCTGAGTGCGCCTGCTGATGTCTGGGCCGGCAGACCGCCCCCGTCGAACATAAATTTCACGAGACAACGACGGATTCGAGCGCGTGCCACGTTGAACACGATTGAGGGGGCGAACCGCCGCCCTCACGTGTGTCCGATCATGGAGTGTTGCGTTGATCCGATCGATAGCCATATCTGCCGCCTTCCTTGGCGGTCTTTTGCTGACGAGTTGTGCGCCGCCAGTCGCGCGAACGGTAGTTGTGGGCGTTCCAGTAGGGTGCGGCCCGGGCTGGCGCCCGAATATCTGGGGCCGCTGCGTGCCCAATGCGCCGGTCTATTATACGTACAGACGGCCGGTCTATCCAGGATATGGCGGATATCGGCCGTATCGTCGATACGCCTGGTAAGACACACGGCCCGGTCGTCTGCGTTTGGCGGCCGCGTCACTCCGCTCGTACCTTTATTTCCACGATCAGCCCCAGTGCTGCAAATGCCGCCTCTATCTGATCCAACTTTGATGCGTGATCGAGGCGGAACAGACGATCCACTGACTCTCGGTGCCAGCCAAGGCGACGCATTAGCTCGGCTCGGGTTATGCCGGCGCCGCGCAGGGCGGTATAAAGTTGCGCCTTCAGCTGTGTCCCCAGATAGGGGCGAACCATGACACAACGGGGCGTCTCACGGTCGCCGGCTGGGATATCTTCGCCGTCGGCTATGCGGGAAGCCAATGCCTCCTCGATCGCATCCCTGGCGTGCCGTGCGGCATCGGCCCTGTCTTCACCAAAGGTCACGACCTCGGGCAGCGCCGGATATGTGACGAGCAACGTATCGTTGTCGTCTGGGGAGAGTTCGATTCGATACTGCATTGGTGATCGCCCAAGGTGCTTGTCGTCGGCGACATTCTTGCACGCTTCTATGACGCCGTGTTCCACAGAGGTGTGGAGTTGTGCGCCCACGCCAAAAAATCGCTGGGTCCTCCTTTAACTTTTACACACGAGGGTATCGCCTCACCTCGACCTATTTTTAGATATAAGATTTTCGTAGAGGGAGGACCGCATTATTGCGCTCCAAGGAAGCGCTGGCGCAGCGAGGCCGGCAGGTCCTCCACGACAACACGTTGATGCCCAGCCACACTTAAGTCACGCAAGGCGCTGCAGCATGCTTCATGGAGGATGGCCTGCGCCTCGGGCGCATTCGTCGTCACCGTCAGCTTCTTGACGACAGCGCCGCTGATGGCTCGAAAGCGTGCGCGCACCTCGACGAACTGCTGCATGACGACCGTCGCCACGTCCTCGATCAGAACAACCTGCTCCACAGCCCTCTCCCACTCCAGCTTCTTGAGCAAGGCATCGAAATAGGCCTTGCGGGCCTCCGACTCCCAGCGGGCCGGGATGCTCTCCGAATCGGACGCGAGCGCTTGCTGCGGTTCATTTCCGCGGCGCCAGGTCGTGCCGACAAGAGCCGGATCGATCGTGCCATCTGGGAGCACCTTGAGGTGTCCGCTTTGGATCTTGCGTTGCACTAATGAACGCGCGCAGCCTTCGCGTTTCGCGAACTCGCGCTGACTTATTCCTGATTTCATGTTGCTTCTTTCTGTGCACTCGCCGGTGGCCACTGGCCACACCCTGCGAGGTTCACACCAAGAGATAGATCGAGGTGGGGCGAAACCGTCAGGTATTTACCGGAGGAAGGACCCGGCGATTTTTGGTAGAGCGACGGCCGGGTTGCTGTTCCGACAGGCCGCTGATAGCAATCAAACGGAAACTGCCGGGGGGCGCATGATAGGTCGAATTCTTATAGTGCTTTTCGCGCTGGCTTTCGGTGGGTGCAGGGCAGATCATACGTCGCTGCCCATATCTGATGCTGAAGCTAGACATCTCGTTGAGCTTTGCGGAGGAGATCCGTCTTCCCCTAGAGTGCCCGCCCGAGACGGCTGCGTGGAGGAGCAAGCCAGAAAGCTAGTCATGCGGAACATGTGTATCGACTCAGGGGTAACACCAAATCTTGTTGATCGGTGTACGGCAATGTCTCTCCGGTATTTCGAGGCATCTAGACGATGCGGCGATATCGCTCTGTCCAGAGGCAGCAAGGATATCGTTGCGTGCGCGAGGGCCAAGGAGCCAGAGGGATACAACTGGTTCATAAACCACCACGCCTAACGCCGAATGGCCGTCTTCATCGCCTCAAGCATGAGCCGCGGTGCTCGTTGGTGCATTTCCCGCGTCATCACCTCCTTGAACGTCTCCCGAAACGGCACGCGCTTCGGCACGACCACAGACGGCTTCAGCACGTAAGCGAGTTTCAGTCTCTTCCGCCGCCCTTTGCCAACGATCTGGTAGACCGCGTCACCCTTTCGGAACGCATTCTTGAGATTGCGTGGCCTCTGGCTGGGGACGATACCGCGAGCACCGCGCCGCTGCCCCGCGACAGGCACAGCCAGGCGCCCCTGGCCGGTGTGCTGGCCGCCGTCGGCGAGTTGCTTCAAGAGTGTGCGCCCGCCGGCTCGCTCGTCGCTGATCGTAACCGTAAGGTCATTTTTGGTCGCCTTCTTTACGCTCAACGCCCAGCCCAAAAACCTGCTGTTCTTGGCCTGCACCCGGCCGGGCCAATCGTCGACCATGGTGGAGCGCGCGACGAAGGCTGACTCGTTGAGGGCGCGAGACAATGCGAACGGCAACTGTTGCTTTGCCACTTCCAGCTTCTTTGCCATCTTCTGAAAAGCCGAAAAGTCGAATTTCAGAATTTCGTCAGCCATCGATGGACTCCGGTTCGTCGTCGAGCGAAACGCCAAACACCTCATAGGTTGTATCGGGCCGTACGCTGCCGTTCTCGCCGGGGCGCATGATGATGAATTGAGGAACCGTGCCGTCGAGGGTGATGCCGACGACGTGGACGGTGGTGCCGTCCGCCAGATTGGCGGGATACGGCGGGACGGGAATGATGGTCATGAAAATCTCCATAGGGGGTTAGCCAGCCCTGATGGCTGGGGTGGTGAGTTAGCGATGTGGAAGGGCGGATTACGCGCCGTCGAAAATGGCTTCTGGCAGCGCTTTGCAGCTTTGCAGGTATTTACTATTTACCCAGGAAATCGGCAGATACCGGGAAGCGACGGAGGTATTTCCGTTGTAAACGATAAAAAAATGCAAAGTACATATCTATACTAAAGCATTGATTTCGCTTACAAATCGCTTTGCAAAAATTTTAGGGCTTTGCAAAGCAGTCGCCACAATTTTGCCACTGCCTTGCAAATTGCATCTTGGCTTGCAAAGCAGCCGCAAAGCTACTCGTCGGGCACCTCCCGGCCTGCCAGGGTGACGCGCATGCCGGTCCCGACGATCGAGGGCATATAGATGTCGCCCCGTTCAAATAGGCGATCGAGAGCTGCCTTGACCATTTTGTGGTCGGCTTTCGACACGCCCTTCTTCTTCACCAGAACGGCCATTGAGAGGTAGCCCGTCGGCGATGCCCGCAAAGCGTTCAGGATCGCATTCACAAGCTCTTCGAAAGCCGAGCCAGCCATATGCGTCTCAATGCCCTGCTCAATGTAGGTGACGCTCTTCCAGACGATGGCTCGCCCCCATTCGATGTCAGACATGGTGACCTGCGGCTCGGCCGGGCTCATCGATAGAGCCCGTAACGTCGCCAGCTTGAGCACCTGGAGGGCAAAGCGGCCCATGACCCCTTCCAGACGGCCGTGGTCGGTGATTTGGCTAACCTGCCAATCCTCAATGGCATCCCAATGCTCTCTCACGCTTTCGTCTGCCCATGGAACCGTCACCATGCTGGGGCGCATGTTAGCGGTACGCGAGCCCGCAGCCGCCAAATCCGACTGCGGCAGGGCCTTGGCGTAGTCCTTCACCATCTCAATTAGCGAGGCTGGCGCGGCAAGCGGTCCCGCCTCCTGCTTCTTGGGGCGCTCGCTGGCAGAGACGATAGTGAGACGGTTCAGGAAGCCGTCTGACAGGGATTCCTCGGTCAGGCCGGCGTAGAACGTCTCTGGCGTGGACATGCCCATGAAGCTAACTGTCGGCGCGAAGATCGGGTCCGCGCTACTGTCTTTGTCGGGGTCTGCGTATTCCCGGCCAGTCCACGATCCCGTTGATTTCGAATACAGCTCCAGCAGCACCTTGCGGATGGTTTTGGCCCAGGTGGCAGCGCCGCGGCCGTTAACCGATTCCAGGAGGGCGCCGAGTTCGTCCATGGGCATGATAAACGCCGGCCGACGGCGCACAATCTTTTCGATTGCCGCGCCGGAGGTGATATCGCCAGGTCCAATAAGCCAGGGCATTTTGCAGTCATAGGCGAGACACTGCAGCGCTGCGAGCGGATGTTCCTTACCGAAGCCGGTAGTTGCCAATCCGGCCAGATACATATTCAGACCGGCATGAGTCGGCCCGACAGCACGTCGGCTGAACAGGGCAGACACGAAGCCTATGGCGGCGAGCATGGCAAATTCAGGCGAGGGTCGGCGGTTAGTCAGCGATACCCAACGTGCGACGGCTTCCAGCAGCCCGCCAGCCTTGTGCGGGGCGAAGGGATTTACGCTGGGCGGCTGGGTGTGGTCAGGCACAGGCGGCGGATTGATCGCCCTCTCGGCGATCTTGAGGGCAGTCCGCGCTGTTGTCTCATTCGGCTCTGGATCGAGGAACGTGCCGACGGCCCAGTATTCGGGCCAAGGGTTGGGCGCGATCTGGCTAACGACTGGCTTGCCGTCGCCATCAATCGTGATCAGCGCCTCGGCACCACCGTGGTAGTCGTATACATGGGCGGCCCAGTGGTGAACCTCGGGGCCAGGGTAACGACCGTCATCAGGAACGCGGACAGCGATGTGAAGCCACTCGTCGTGAGGCTCCACGATCTTCGCGCCGTAGCCATATCCCTCGAATTTCGAGACGATGGCCCAGTATTTTTCTTCCAGCGCCTCTACTGCCGGATCGTGGTCGTCATGGACGGGTCGGTTGTCGGGAACGAAACCGAAGTCGTCTTCGGTTGGTTCAAGCTGCTGCGAGGTCATGCTGGGCAATGGCCTTGTTCGTGAGATCAATGATGCGTTTGCCGGTGTCGGCGGTGAAATACGCGGTCGTGTGGTGGCGCTTGCTCTGGGGAGCGCGAAGGCGAAGACCCTTGTCCGTTCTGGTGATGGCCAGGCCAAACAGGATGATGCCGCAGTCGAGTTGGAGATCGACAAGCCACTCGACGTTGGGGAGGTAGCCGGGATCCGGCCGGCGTACGTGGCGAACTTCCATGTGTTGTTTCCTAGTCGAGGGGAATGCCGTGCTCGCGAGCTGCGGCGAGGCCGAGTTCGGCGAGCGCATCGGACAGGGCGTCCGAGAATCTGGCCGAGCACCGGCCGGAGCCGCTTGACTGTGGGTAGGTGCGCCAGACACCGGCCGGGTTCAGCCGAAGCCTGATGTTCTGAAGTGTCAGATCCGGCGAGATTTCGACATCGAACCGGGCAATGTCGCCAGGCCGGGCGGGGTGGGGTGAGAATGAGGTGACGCGCAAGGTGTCTCCATGGACAAGCCGCCCCGAAAGAGGCGGTGGGATGAGGTGATGGTGGGAATGAGAACGCTCCCCGAACATGGTTCGGGACTTTTCCGGGATTCTGTGTCCCGGACTGTGCACTTCGTGTCTTTTATGTTCCGAGAAACTGAAATCGGGGCTTGCGCATCGGAGCGAAAAACCCTATTCAGCCCACGCTCAATGAGCGTCGGAGCGTAGCGCAGCCCGGTTAGCGCACTAGTCTGGGGGACTAGGGGTCGGAGGTTCGAATCCTCTCGCTCCGACCATTTTTCCTGAATATCTTGAATATGCCAGCCCTTCGCCTGGAGCGAAGGAGCGCAAGCGCGTAGGGTCCCCTGCCCTGCGGGCACAAAGGGCCGCCCCTTAGGTTCCCGATGCTGAAAGTCATCGCTCAGGATTTCATAAAGCCCGAACATGTGGATGCCGTGCTTCCCCTCTACAGGGAACTGGTCGCCAAGACGCGCCAGGAAGAACATTGCATCGCCTATGACCTTTTCATCGACCAGAAAGACCCTGGGCATTTCGTTTTCATCGAGGCATGGCCGGATCGCGCCTCCCTCGACGCCCATTGCAGTACCGAACATTTCAAGCGACTGGTTCCGCAGATCGATGCATATCAGCGCCAACCGGGCAGCTATATTCTAATGGACTCGTTCGAGGCCTGAGCAAGGCGCTCCCTCTCCGCATCGATTTCCGCCCTTCCTCGTCAGGAACAAAAAGAGAACAAAATACTGGACAAGCACCCCTTCGGGGCATAAGGTCCTGCCCTCAACCGAAGGTAATCGACATGCTCGACGGTTATTTCGACGGCACGCATAGGCTGGCCGCCCGGCCGGAGGAAGTCGCGGAGATCGCCCGTTTGGTCGAAAAGGCGGGCAGCGGCGGCGCAGCCCTACTGGCACTCTACCGTTATGCCAGGCAAGCCCAGACCTCGCTGATCAACCGGGACCGGCTGATCGAGGAATTGAAACGCCAATCCGATCGGCTAGAGGACGAAGACCTTCACGAAAGAGTGGATGGCGATGCCCAAGGCGTGTCGATCGACTGGATCGTCAGCCGCGAATTGAAGCGGACCGATGGCAATGCCGTCACGGCATTGCGCAGGGCCATTCGCCGCAATGTCCGGCTCGACGACGAACTCGACCGTCTGGCGAGCCTGCTGGAGGCGGCAGGCAATCCTCTCAGCCTCTCCGGCAAGCCATGAACGGGCGGCCCGCAGGCCTGGAGCCTTTCCTGTCCCAGGAGGCCGAAATAGTGCAGCGCGATGCCGACCAAGCAATCGCCACTTGCGGAGGCGATGCACGCGTCGCCGTTCAGGCCTTGGTCGCGATGGTCGATCATCTCAAGGCCGAACTCGCCGAGCGGGACGATGCGATCGCAGCGCTGACAGCCAGCGTATCACGCGGCTATGCGCGTGGTTTTGGCGACCGGCCTCCGCCTGGCGCGAGGGACAAGGTGCTTCGCAAGCCGGTTGAGTGAGGACCGGCCTTGCAAGTCTCCGCGCCCGGCCAGCGCAATCCCTTATCGTCAGCGAGATTGTCAGCCGCCATGCGTGAAAACGCACGGTGGCCTCGCCTCCGTGCGGCACTCCTGCCGCAGCAGCTATCAAAAGGATTGTGCTGCGCCTGTAGTGCAATCACCGGGTCGCGCGACACACAAAGCTCCCCGTCCGCCGGACGGCTCACGTCACGGTCGTCGCGTCACAGTGCGTAGGCGTTCAGCACCAGACGATGTCGCAGCCGATCTTCGGATCGAGGCTGTGCTTGCCCGGAGCAGCAATCTGTCTCGCTTGCTTCGCGGCCTTGGCCGGCGAACGCCAATCAATCACCGTATCGATAATCAAAATTGCGATCACCAGGACAACCAGAAAACCCGTGATCATTTCACTCAGATCCATGACGAACCTCCATCAGCCGGTGTCCGATCCGGCCATGAGGGACTCAGCCCTTGACTTGAACGCCTGAATTCTGCGCTTGTTCCTACTATCCTTCAAGTTTAAATCGCTGTCGGCTGCCGGAACTCAGCGCCATCTTGCAATGCACACATGTTGCTGCATTGCAACCAAAAGAAAAGCCGGCTGCTGCCGCGCCGGCTTTTCCTGAAAATCTGACGGTATACCGAAAGACTCTATGGGTCGCTTAGGCCGCGGCCTGGAGCTGGTCAGCGGCCAACTTGCCCGAGCGGCGATCCTGGACCAGCTCATAGCTGATCTTCTGGCCTTCGCGCAGCTCATACAGGCCGGCCCGTTCAACCGCGCTGATGTGGACGAACACGTCCTTGGAGCCATCATCGGGCTGAATGAAACCGTAGCCCTTCTGGGCGTTGAACCACTTCACGGTACCTGTGCTCATCGTGAGCTATTCCTTCAACGTAGTGAAAGCCAAAGCCCGCGATGACGCGGACCCAGCGAGTGTCGAATTTTGGTGAGAGCTTGTCAGCACGCATCCAGCGAGCGCCGCGACGCGAGGCCAAGTCGTTCGGCCGAAAATCGATGCCGTAGGCTGCCCGATTGGAAACCAGCGGTCAAGACAAACCTGCGACAAAATGGACGTTTTTGCGATCTGCTTCGCTTTTCTGAAACGCCAATAACAATATAGTGCCAATTCAGCCGAAATCTTCCGAGCAGAACATCGAAGCGGTAATTCCGCAGCACACACATGATCCTATTCTTATGGATTCACTACGCTTCAAATCACTTTCCTGCCACACAATCCTCTGACTTTTCGCTGGAAGAGCATTCGCTCCGCCCCAAAATCGCCGCTGAGACTACCCACGTCACACCCTTCCCCCGCCCAAGCGCGGCAAATGGCCTTAACCATGACGCGGTGCGGTTGGCGTCCTGATCCCGCTTACGTCTATAAGGACGGGACCGTAAAGGCAGGCGAAGGATCGAGGAAACGATGCAGGGGGCGGATCCGACGATCGCGATTTTGGTGCCCTGCTACAATGAGGCGGTCTCCATCCAGGCCGTCATCCAGCGGTTTCGCGCGCAGCTGCCGTCAGCCGTCATCTATGTCTATGACAACAATTCCAGCGACGATACCGCGCGCCTGGCACAGGAAGCCGGGGCCGTGGTGCGCCATGAAGCCCGCCAGGGCAAGGGGCACGTGATCCGCCGCATGTTCGCGGATATCGAGGCCGACATCTATATCATCGTCGACGGTGACAACACCTACGATCCCGCCAGCGCTCCGGCGCTGGTCGCGGCCCTGCGCGCCGGGCCCCTCGATCTCGTCAACGGGGTGCGCGTGGCCAATGGCGAAACAGCCTACCGCCCCGGACATCGTTTCGGCAACCGGATGCTCACCCGCCTGGTCACGCGATTCTTCGGCTCGTCCTCACGTGACATGCTGTCGGGCTACAAGGCGATGTCCCGGCGCTTCGTCAAGACGTTCCCCGCCCTCTCGACCGGTTTCGAGATCGAAACCGAACTGCTCGTGCATGCTCTCGAAATGTCGCTTCCTCTGGGCGAGATCGAGACGGTCTATGGGGAGCGGCCGGCGGGCTCGCAGAGCAAACTGCGCACCGTGCAGGACGGCATGCGCATTCTCAAGCTCATCGCCAAGCTGGTGAAGGAGGAAAGGCCGCTGCTCTTCTTCAGCCTGCTCGCCGGCGTGCTGGCTCTGTTGTCCCTTGTCGCCGCCACCCCGGTGGTGGTGGAATATCTCGAATACGGCTCCGTGCCGCGCCTGCCCACGGCCTTGCTCGCCACCGGCTTGATGCTGTCGGCCATCATCGCCTTCTTTTCCGGCATGATCCTCGATACGGTCACGCGTGGGCGAAGGGAGCTCAAGCGGCTGCATTATTTGCGCTATGCGCCCGTCCACTGAACCACCTCCCGGCAGGTCTCTGCGTTGGCGGCTATGCTGTTTTGCCCTGGCCGGTTTCGTCGGCTTCGCCTTCGATGCCGGCATCCTGACCATTCTGGTCAATCTCGGCCTCGATGCTCGTCTGGCGCGCCTGGCCTCGTTTGCCGGTGCCGTGGTGGTGACCTGGCTGATCAACCGCTCGCTGGCCTTCGGCGACCGCGCCGGCTCCGACATCGCGGCCGAGTTCCTGCGCTACCTGTCCGCGAGCGCGCTGGCCGCTTTGGTCAATCTCGGTACCTTCATGGCGCTGGTCACGCTCGGCGGGCCTTTTGCACGCTGGCCGGTGCTGGCGGTGGCAATTGCCGTCGCGCTGTCGATGACCCTGAATTTCTGGAGTTATTTCAAGGCGGTCTTCACGCCGAAGGCCCGCGGGCCGGACCAAGCGGCATGAAGCCGGCTCCCACGCCAGGCCATACGGCCTGACGCAATCATCGCTGTTTGCAAAGTCAATTGAAAACGAAGACTCACGGCAAGGAAGAGCCTGGGACCAGGCGCTTCCCACTCTGCCGTTGAACTCGTTATCGACCGAAGCCCGGAATACCCGCCGTCATGCCGCGTGCGAGCTGCGTGACGAAGTTGAGGTCGCCGCCGGCCGTCGGCGTCGTACGGGTGATCGAATCGAATACCACGCCGTCCTTCAGGCCGTAATTGGCGACGCGCGACACCCGGCCATTGGTGAAGTAGACGGCCAGCACGTTACGGTCGGTCACATGCGGAGACAGGAAGGCCACCGGGCGGGACGTGGTCTGAGACACATAGTACCAGGCCTGGCCGTCCAGCGTGGACTGGGTGGAGGGCGTGCCGAGTGCATCGAGCACCTGGGCCTGGGACGTGCCGGGCTTGATCGCCGACAAGGTACTCTCCGTCACCACGATGCCGTGCACATTGGTCTCGCCGATCGAACCGCAGCTCTGCAGCAGCCCGGCCAGGGAGATGACGACAGCGGCCGCCAGCGCGGGAGACCGGAAACGGGGGGGCAACACAACTATACTCACTTTGGCCTCCATCGGGCACACAGGCTCGTTCGCCACATCGTCGCGTGGGTTCTGGCGTAACCCGCTCGCGCACGAAATTCAACCTTGGCGCTCAGAGAGCATCCACTTATATGGAGCATCCGTTATAGAGTGCGGTCTTCGACCGGATCGTACCAGGGCACCGCCACGGTGCCGCCCCGCGGAACACCGGTCGAATACCCCTGCTGGTGAAGGAGCTCATGTTCGGCCTGTTTCGCAATAGAGCGCGCGACGCGCAGATTGCCCGCCTCTACGACCAGATCGTGGCCCAGGGCCGCGATCCCGCCCTGTTCGTCGAGGGTCGCGTCCCCGACACGGTGGAAGGGCGTATGGACATGATGCTGCTGCATCTGTTCCTGCTCATGCATCGGCTCAACGATGAGCAGGGCGAGATCCGCGAGATTGCCCAGGGCGTTTGCGACCGCTTCTTCGCCGAGCTCGACCGAGCCATGCGGGAAATGGGCGTCGGCGACCTCGCCGTCCCCAAGAAGATGCGCAAGATCGCCGACATCTATACGGGATGCTCCTCGTCCTATGGCAATGCCCTGCATAGGCCGGATGACGAGGAACTCACCCAGGTCCTCCTGCGCAACGTCTATGCCCGCGACGAAGAGAGGTTGCCTCAGGCGCGGGCCCTCGCAGGCTATGTCCGGCGCGCTTCCAGGGCCCTTGCCGACGCTTCCCTGGCGAGCCTTGCCAGCGGCTCCCTACCCTTCCCCACTCCAGCCCTAGGTGAGAGCGCATGACCAATCCAACGCCCCACTTCTCGCGTCCGGTCCATCTGCGCGAGATTCCGGCCACGGGCCGCCATTTCATGATCGAGACGAACGAAGACGAGCGCAGGGCCGTCGCCCGCCAGCTTGGCCTTCCGGATGTCGCGGCCCTGACGGCCAAGCTCCACGTCACGCCCTTCCGCAAGGATGGGCTGGCGGTCGAGGGAACCGTTCTTGCCCAGATAACCCAGATCTGCGTCGTCACGGCAGAACCGTTCGAGAGCAAGGTCGAGGCTCCCGTCGACATCCGCTTCTCGCCGGATGGGCAGGATCCCAATGCCGAATTCGATCTGGCCGAATTGAACGATCCGGAAGCCGAAGATCCGCCAGACCTGCTGGTCGGCGACACCATCGATCTCGGCGCCGTCGTCAGCGAATTCCTCGCTCTGGCGCTCGATCCCTATCCCCGCAAGCCGGGCGCCACCTTCGAGGGCGACGGAGACGAGGCGGGCCTTTCCCCCTTCGCCGCGCTCAACAGGCTGAAGGACAAGGATTCCTGAAGGCAAGGCTAATTCTGCCGAGAACCGGCAAAAGCCTCCGCGAATGCCTTCGATCGAACACGATTGTGTGAGATCGCACGTCCCTGAGCTGCGATTCATTGATCCGTTACGGGCCTGGACCTATCCACGTCCCAAAGCGTTTTGTGGTTTGAACGAAGGACATCAAATCGCAAGGACGCGCCGAACCAAAGAGTGAGAGCAAGGCGCGTTTCGCCAAAACGCGATTGGCTCCTGGGATTTCTGCCTTTTGGAGAAGTATATGTCGTTGAAGCGTCTGATGGCCGGGGTTGCACTCGGCATTGGCTTGCTCGCATCCGGCCAGCCTGCCCTCGCTGCCGAGCCACTGGACAAGCCCGCGGTCGAGGCAATCGTCAAGAATTACCTGATGGAGCATCCCGAGGTCATCGTCGACGCCATCAACGCCATGCAGGCCAAGCAGGAAGCGGCGACGGCCGAGCGCCAGAAGAAGCTGCTCTCCGACAGCATGGACACTATCCTCAACGGGTCGCAGAACGCCGTGCTCGGCAATCCCGAAGGCGATGTCACCCTGGTCGAGTTCTTCGACTACAATTGCGGCTACTGCAAGCGCGGACTGGCCGACATGGTCAAGCTGCTCGATACCGACAAGAAGCTCAAGGTGGTGTTGCGCGACTACCCGATCCTGAGCGAAGGCTCCAAGGAAGCAGCCATTGTTGCCCTTGCCGTCAAGAAGCAGTTGCAGGGCGACAAGTTCCTGGAGTTCCACCAAGTCCTGCTCGGCACGCGCGGCGCCGTGGGCAAGGACCGCGCCCTGCAGGTCGCCCAGGATTCCGGCGTCGACATGACCAAGCTCCAGGCCGACATGAAAG
The DNA here is from genome assembly GCF_057073705.1 of Labrys sp. E2SS-1L. Taxonomy (NCBI): domain Bacteria; kingdom Pseudomonadati; phylum Pseudomonadota; class Alphaproteobacteria; order Hyphomicrobiales; family Xanthobacteraceae; genus Labrys; species Labrys sp. E2SS-1L. The sequence goes on from NZ_CP172712.1 coordinate 4,177,979, forward strand.
ATCCGGCTCTGCTCAAGGGACTGACCAGCACGATGCAGCTGGGCGAGGCATTGGGCATCAACGGCACGCCCTCTTACGTGCTCGGCAGCGAGATCACCCCCGGTGCCGTCGGCTACGATGCCCTGAAGTCCAAGATCGATTCGCTGCGCAAATGCGGCCAAACCGCCTGCGGTTGAGCCGGACAGGCCCTTCTCCAACAAAGCCGGCGGTTTTTCGCCGTCGGCTTTGCCTTCCTGGATCGGGCGCCCTATAAGGGGCGTTCGCAGCAAAAGGCCCGTTGCAGCAAGCTTCGGGCTTTCAATTTATGGTCCTGATGGCAAGCATGGCGCTCGTCTACATTCTGAATGGCCCCAATCTCAACATGCTGGGGGTGCGTGAAACGTCCGTCTACGGCACGCTCGACCTCAACGGCATCGAGAAACTGGCCCGGGCGCGCGCCGAGCAATTGGGTCTTACCATCGAATTCCGGCAGACCAACCATGAGGGCGTACTGCTCGACTGGGTGCACGAGGCCTATCACAAGGGTGCGGTCGGATTGATCATCAATCCCGGCGCCCTCACCCATACCTCGATCGCTCTCCACGATGCGATCAAGGCCGTTAGCCTGCCGGTAATCGAATTGCATCTATCCAACGTGTTCGCGCGCGAAAGTTTCCGGCACCATTCCTGGGTCTCGCCGGCAGCCAAGGGCGTGATCTGCGGATTTGGCCCCAAGGGCTATGAACTTGCCCTCGAAGCATTGGCTTCGAGCGTATCGGCTCAATGAATGACGGGGCCTCGGCCCCGCGGAAACGCAAGGCATGACGATGTCGCGAACCAAATCGGGGATTGACCCCGAGATTATCCGGGAACTCGCCAATCTCCTGACGGAGACGGATCTCACCGAAATCGAGGTGCAGCAGGCCGACCTGCGCATCCGGGTGGCGCGGCAGATCAATGTGACGGCAACCGTGCCGGTCAGCGCGCCGGCCGTCGCCGTCGCTGCTCCGGCTGCTGTTGCGGCCGCTGCAGCCGCTCCGGCCGCTGCCGATCCGGCCAATCATCCCGGCGTCTTGAAATCGCCGATGGTGGGCACCGCCTATCTCGGCGCCGCACCGGGCGCCAAGGCCTTCGTCGAGATCGGCAGCAAGGTCAATCAGGGCGACCGCGTGCTGATCGTCGAGGCGATGAAGACCTTCAACGACATCATCGCGCCGCGTTCGGGAACGGTGAGCGCGCTGTTCATCGAGGACAAGCAACCGGTCGAATATGGCCAGCCGCTGATGATCATCGAGTGACGTGAATGTTTGACAAGATCCTGATCGCGAACCGCGGTGAGATCGCCCTGCGCGTGCTGCGCGCCTGCAAGGAGCTCGGCATCAAGACGGTGGCTGTCCATTCCACCGCCGATGCCGATGCCATGCACGTCAAGCTGGCGGACGAAAGCGTATGCATCGGCCCGCCGCCGGCTCGCGAAAGCTATCTCAACATTCCCGCTCTGATCGCGGCTTGCGAGATCACCGGCGCCGAGGCCGTGCATCCAGGCTATGGCTTCCTGTCGGAAAACGCCCGCTTCGCCGACATCCTCGATCAGCACAACATCGCCTTCATCGGCCCCAAGGCGGAGCATATCCGCATGATGGGCGACAAGATCGAGGCCAAGCGCACTGCCAAGCGCCTCGGCATTCCCTGCGTGCCCGGCTCGGATGGCGGCGTCACCAATGACACCGATGCTGCCCGCATCGCCGAGGAGATCGGCTATCCGGTGCTGGTCAAGGCCGCTGCCGGCGGCGGTGGCCGCGGCATGAAGGTGGCTCTGACGGCGGAAGACCTGCCCGATGCTCTCGCCACCGCCCGCGCGGAAGCGCTGGCTGCCTTTGGCGACGATGCGGTCTATCTGGAGAAATATCTGCAGAAGCCTCGCCATATCGAATTGCAGGTGCTCGGCGACGGCCAGGGCCACGCCATCCATCTGGGCGAACGCGATTGCTCTCTGCAGCGTCGCCACCAGAAGGTGTGGGAGGAGGGCCCCTCGCCGGCCCTCAACGCTGCCCAGCGCAACAAGATCGGTGATATCGTCGCCAAGGCGATGATCGAGCTCGGCTATGTCGGCGCCGGCACCATCGAGTTCCTCTATGAAAATGGCGAGTTCTATTTCATCGAGATGAACACGCGCATCCAGGTGGAACATCCGGTCACCGAGATGATCACCGGCATCGATCTGGTCAACGAGCAGATCAAGATCGCGGCCGGCTCGCCGCTGTCGATCAAGCAGTCGGACGTGCAGATCGAAGGCCATGCCATCGAATGCCGCATCAATGCCGAGAATGCCGCGACCTTCCGGCCTTCGCCCGGCACGATCAGCTATTTTCATCCGCCGGGTGGCCTTGGCGTTCGCGTCGATTCGGCCGTCTACCAGGGCTATAAGATCCCGCCCTATTACGATTCGCTGATCGGCAAGCTGATCGTGCACGGCCGCACGCGCACCGAATGCCTGATGCGCCTGCGCCGGGCCATCGACGAATTCGTGGTCGATGGCGTGGAGACCACCCTGCCGCTATTCCGCACTCTGGTGCGCAACGCGGATATCCAGAACGGTCTCTACGACATTCACTGGCTCGAGAAATTCCTCGAAGCCGGCGGCATGAGCGACAGCGCCTAGGCGGCTCTGCCATGTCGGGCGCCGAGCTCAATCTGGAGATCACGCCGCAGGTCCTGCTCAAGGCCTATGCCTGCGGCATCTTCCCGATGGCCGAAAGCGCCGACGATCCCGGCCTCTACTGGGTCGAGCCGGAATTTCGCGGCATCATCCCGCTCGACGGGCTGGTGATCTCCCATCGTCTCGCCCGTACCATCCGCTCCGATCGTTTCGATATCGTGGTCGATCATGATTTCGAGGCGGTGATCGAGGGCTGCGCCCGATCCGGACCGGGACGCCGCACCACCTGGATCAACTCGTCGATCCGTCGGCTCTATGGCGAGTTGTTCCGATTGGGCCATTGCCACACCGTCGAGGCCTATCGCAATGGCCGGCTGGTCGGCGGCCTCTACGGCGTCGATCTCGGCGGCGCCTTCTTCGGCGAAAGCATGTTCCATCTGGAGAGCGACGCATCCAAGGTGGCCCTGGCCCATCTGGTGGCACGGCTGCGCCATGGCGGCTACCAGTTGCTCGACACCCAATTCGTCACCGATCATCTGATGAGTCTGGGCGCCATCGAGTTGCCGCGCACGCTCTATCATCGTTTGCTGGACGACGCCCTGGCCGAAGACGGCGATTTTCTTGCGTGGCCCAAGCGCGAAGCCCGGTCGGGCGCGGACATCCTGGCCGCCCTTGCCGACTGAGCTAGCCGGTCAGGAAGAGCTTGTCGGAAGCTGGCAACATAGGCGACGGCGCCAGTTCTGCCTCCCTCCCCCTCGACAAAGCGGTGCAGAGGCAGCGAAAGACCGTCCGCTTAATCCTGCGGCGCGTTGGGATCCACCGGCTGGTCGAAGAAATCGGTGTTGCCGTCACCGGTCTCGGGCGGCGGAGCGACATCCGGCTCGGGCGCCGCGGCCTGTCCCTTCTTGCCCTTGGCGGGTTTGGTGCCCGGCTGCGCCGTGACGACGGGCGGAGGCGGCGGATCGCTGGTCTTGCCGCCCTTGCAGTCCTTGAGCCAGACGTCATAGACAGGATGTTCGACGCCATTGAGGCCCGGGCTGGACGCGAACATCCAGCCATTGAACAGGCGCTCGACCTTCTTGCTGAGGGTCAGTTCGTCGATCTCGACGAAACTCGTGGTTTGCGGATCTTCGCTAGCCGAGCGGCTGTAGCACACGCGCGGTGTCACGCTGAGCGCGCCGAACTTCACCGTCTGTCCAACCGGCGCCTCGAAGGTGCTGATTTCACCCGAGATCTTGTCGAGGCCGGTGAACACCGCGGTGGGATTGGCGATGCGTTCGGCCCGGGCGGCGGTGCTGCCCAGGATCAAGCCGAAACAAGCCGCGCTTGCCATGGCAAGGCAGCGCGAGCGGCCGGTCGGAGGAAGGAAGGCAAGCGGACGCAAAAGCAAATGGATCCGTATCTGGACGAGTCGAGAAGCGATAGCGCCCCATCGGGGCAAAAAGACGGCCACTGACATGGCCGCGCCCCGGCCATGCGGTGCGTCAGTCTCCCGGCGACCAGGCCTGGTAATCGCCGGTCGCCGACTGGCGATGGCCATGGGAGAGCATCGAGCCCTTCGGATGATAAGCGTTCACCGTACCGGTCTGGTTCGGGCGATGCGGCTTTTGCCATTCGCGCGGCTTGTATTCGGTCTCGCTCGGCGGGGTGTCGATCTGATGGTGCATCCAGCCCCACCAGCCCGGCGGAATCGCCGTGGCCTCGGCGTAGCCATTGTACTGCACCCAGCGACGCTGCACGCCGATGGTCGGATCCACGGCGCCGCCCTTGGTGCGGTAATAGACATTGCCGAACTCGTCCTCGCCCACGCGCTCGCCCTTCCGCGAGGTCCAGAAGCGGGTTCCGATCGTGGAGCCGTTCCACCACGTGAAGATCTGCAGGAGCGTTTTCATCGAGGGCTGCCGTTTCGTATTCCGTTGCAAGTCTTATGGCCAAGCGCGACGGGGATGTCCACCATTGCGCATAGCCTCATCGGTGATTTCTAACGCAAAGCACCTGCCGACGGCCCTAGAGCCGCGCAATCGCCTGCGCGATCAGGTCGAAATAGCCCTCGGCATCGATGCCCCCCAGGACGAAGGCATTCTTCGGACGATCGGTGACACCCCACCAGTCGATCACCGTCATGCCCTGGGTGAGCTGAGATTCAGTCTCGATCTCGACATTGCAGGAACGGCCGGTGAAGAGTTCGGGCTTGAGCAACCAGGCGATCACGCAAGGATCATGCAGCGGTCCGCCTTCCGAGCCATATTTCTGCACGTCGAAGCGCTCGAAGAAATCGAGCCAACCCACCGCGGCATCGGAAACTTTGGTACCGATCTTCCGGATCCTGTCGACGCGCGGGCGCGTGGTGAGCGCCTTGTGAGTCACATCGAGCGGCGCCATGGTGATCGGAACCCCGGAGGCGAAAACCGCTTTGGCGGCATGGGGATCGACAAAAATGTTGAACTCGGCTGCCGGCGTCATGTTGCCGCCCTCGAAGCAACCGCCCCCCATCAGCACGATTTCCTTGATGCGCGGGGCAATGCGCGGTTCGCGCAGGAGCGCCAGCGCGATATTGGTGAGAGGACCGAGCGGGCACATCGTGATGGTGCCGGAGGGGCGCGTCATCAGGGTTTCGACGATGAAGTCGACACCATGGCGCGGGCTGATCGGCACGGTGGGCTCGGGCAGGTCCGCGCCATCGAGGCCCGTCTTGCCATGCACATGTTCCGCGGTGACGAGCGGACGCAGCAGCGGCCGGTCCGCGCCGGCGCACACCGTGATGTCCGATCGCCCCGCCAGTTCGCAGACCACGCGCGCGTTTCGGCTCGTCAGGGCCAGCGGCACATTGCCCGCCACCGTGGTGATGCCCAGCACCTCGAGCTCAGGACTTCCCAGCGCCAGCAGCAGCGCCAGGGCGTCATCCTGGCCGGGATCGGTGTCGATGATGATGGAGCGGGACATGGCTGACTCGGGAGCATTGAAGAAGGCGGGACCATGGACCGGCGGCAGCCGGCACGCAAGGCGCCGCAGCCGCACGCTCGTCGCCGGTTTCAGGCCGGTGGCGCCTGGCCGGCGGCATCGAGCTTCTCCTCCAGCCGCTTAACCAGCTGCATCAGCTCCGCGACCTGGGTCTCGCGCAGGAAGTCGATCTTCTCGTGCAGCAGTTCGATCTCCAGTTCCGCCTTGGTATTGACGTCATAGTCATGCGTGGCAGCGGCGCGATCGATGGCAGCCTGCCGGTTCTGGCTCATCATGATGAAGGGAGCGGCATAGGCTGCCTGGAACGACAGCGCCAGATTGAGCAGGATGAAGGGATAGGGATCCCAGTGCTGCATGAAGGCGACGACATTGAGCACCACCCAGGCCGCGAGCACGGCCGATTGCACGATGATGAAGGGCCAGCTTCCCATGGTTGCGGCGACGGCATCGGCGATGCGGGCTCCGGCGGGCAAGGCGGCCGGATCCGGCCGCCGATGGGCACGTCGCTCCTGGCGCAATCGATGCAGGAGCGTGCGTTCCTCGTCATGGAGTTGATGGGCTTTGGCGATGAGGCTCATCTTCCCGTTCTTTCCGACTCTGCTTGCGGGAATGGAATGCTACAAGCTTCTGTGCGTGGACGCAGGATCTTGTCGGGCATGATTCCATGCCATGGCACGAGAACGTCGCGATTCGGGACTGTCGAGCAGGAGGCTATGCCATGGCGGGCGAACCCCACCGCATCGTGGTCGTCGGGGCGGGCTTCGGAGGGCTGGAGGCCATCCACCATCTCAAAGGCGCGCCCGTCGAGATCACCCTGGTGGACCGGCGCAACCACCATATCTTCCAGCCCCTGCTCTATCAGGTCGCCACCGCCTCGCTATCCACCTCCGAGATCGCCTGGCCGATTCGCCATCTCATGCGCGGGCGGCCGGAGGTGACCACGCTGCTCGGCGAAGTCACCGGCATCGACGCATTGGCGCGCCAGGTGCTCCTGAAGGACGGGGCGCGGCTTGCCTACGACACGCTCATCCTGGCGACGGGCGCCCGCCATGCCTATTTTGGCCATGACGAATGGGAGCCTCACGCCCCCGGCCTGAAGGCGATCGAGGACGCCACCACCATTCGCCGACGCATCCTTCTTGCCTTCGAGAAGGCGGAACGCGAAACGGACCCCGAGGTGCAGGACGCCTTGCTCACCTTCGTGATCGTCGGCGCCGGACCGACCGGCGTGGAGCTTGCCGGCACCATCGCCGAGCTGGCGCGTGACACGCTGGCTCCGGATTTTCGCCGCATCGACACCCATAAGGCACGGGTCGTGCTGGTGGAGGCGGGCCCTCGCGTGCTCGCGGGCTATCCCGACGATCTGTCCGACTACACGAAACAATCGCTCGAAAGCCTTGGTGTCGAGGTAGTTCTCGGCGCCGCAGTCACCGAATGCACGGCCGACGGCGTCGTCTATGGCGGCAAGCTGCTGCCAGCGCGCACCATCGTCTGGGCCGCGGGCGTGCGCGCTTCCCCGGCCGCCGAATGGCTCGGCGTCCCGGTGGACCGCAACGGCCGAATCATCGTCGAGCCGAACCTGACCGTGCCCGGTCATCCCGAGATCTTCGCCATCGGCGACACCGTCAGCCTTGCCGGGCCCAACGGCAAGCCGGTCCCCGGCATCGCCCCGGCTGCCAAGCAGGCTGGTGTCTATGTCGCCCGTGTGATTCGAGCGCGCCTGGCGGATGCCCCCGCCCCGCCCCCTTTCCACTACAAGCATCAGGGCAGCCTGGCGCAGATCGGCAAGAAGCGCGCAGTGATCGATTTCGGCTGGATCAAGCTGCGTGGCGCGCTCGCCTGGTGGATCTGGGGCATCGCCCACATCTATTTCCTGATCAGCGTGCGCTCCCGCCTCAGCGTCGCCCTGAGCTGGCTGTGGATCCACACCCGCAACCAGCGTAGCGCCCGCCTGATCACGCAGGGTGGCGACGAGGACGATTCGCACGCTCAAAAGGTGTGAGGGAATCACGGCGCCCTCGATTCGCCCCTTCCGGCTCCTCACGCTTGCCCTTACGGCAAGCCTTCAGCGACCTCTCCACAAGGGCTTGTGTGCCATTTTGGGTCATCCACCGGGGATGGTAAATGAAACATGACCGGAACATGGCAATTCAAAGACAGGTTGAAGGCGGCAATTTTGCCAGGGATTCCGGAACCTTGAGGGCTCCCGCTCAAGCTTGTCCCCGATTTCCACAGCCTCTACTATATGTAGATAGCCACTCATTTTGCCGGCACTAAATCTTGACGCCCCTGCCCGCGAGTCATACCTATTGAGTCATAGTCGGAAACGTCGGCGGCGGGGGTGACCTCGCGGAATTGCGGGGCACGAGCCCCGGCATTCGAACGTTGGCAGGGCCATGTACTCACCGACAAGTAAACAGGATGTCAGACAGTTTTCGAACCGAGCCGTAACGATGGCACGGCGCGGATTTTTGCGTCTAATTTTCGGGGCAGAACGCAATGCGGATTGAACGGCTTTACACCAAGAAGGGGCAGTCCCCCTACGCGTCCATCGCGTTCCGGACGGCGACGAGCGAGATCCGGAACCCGGATGGCTCGATCGTCTTCCGGCTGGAAGGCATCGCCGTGCCGGAGGCCTGGAGCCAGGTCGCCGCCGACATTCTGGCGCAGAAATATTTCCGCAAGGCGGGCGTGCCCGCCCGAACCAAGCGCGTGGAAGAAAACGCCGTGCCGTCCTGGCTCTGGCGCACCGTCCCCGACAAGAAGGCTCTGGCCGCCCTCCCCGAGGCCGAGCGCACTGTTGGCGAGACGGATTCGCGCCAGGTCTTCGATCGCCTCGCCGGCACCTGGACCTATTGGGGCTGGAAGGGTGGCTATTTCGATAGCGAGGACGATGCCCAGGCCTTCTTCGACGAGCACCGCTACATGCTCGCCATGCAGATGGTCGCGCCCAACTCGCCGCAATGGTTCAACACCGGCCTGCATTGGGCCTATGGCATCGACGGCCCCGGCCAGGGCCATTTCTATGTCGACTACAAGACCGGCAAGCTGACCTCCTCGACCTCGGCCTACGAGCATCCCCAGCCGCATGCCTGCTTCATCCAGTCGGTTGCCGACGACCTCGTCAACGAGGGCGGCATCATGGATTTGTGGGTGCGCGAGGCGCGCCTGTTCAAATATGGTTCGGGCACCGGCTCCAACTTCTCGGCCCTGCGCAGCGAGGGCGAGAGGCTGTCGGGCGGCGGCCGCTCTTCCGGCCTGATGTCCTTCCTGAAGATCGGCGATCGCGCCGCCGGCGCCATCAAGTCGGGCGGCACCACCCGCCGTGCGGCCAAGATGGTGGTGGTCGATGCCGACCATCCCGACATCGAGACCTATATCGACTGGAAGGTGCGCGAAGAACAGAAGGTCGCCGCGCTCGTCACCGGTTCCAAGATCGTGCAGAAGCACCTCAAGGCGGTGATGCGCGCCTGCGTGCAGTGCGAAGGCCCGGGCGAAGATTGCTTCGACCCCGAGCGCAACCCGGCCCTCAAGCGTGAGATCAAGGCTGCCCGCCGCGCCTTGGTGTCCGACAACTACATCAAGCGCGTCATCCAGTTCGCCAAGCAGGGCTACAAGGACATCGCCTTCGACACCTATGACACCGATTGGGATTCGGAGGCCTATCTCACCGTCTCCGGCCAGAATTCCAACAATTCGGTGCGCGTGGACGATGACTTCCTCAATGCTGTCGAGAAGGATGGCGACTGGGAGCTGAAGGCCCGCATCACCGGCAAGACGGTGAAGACGCTGAAGGCGCGCGACCTGTGGGAGAAGATCGGCCACGCCGCCTGGGCTTCCGCCGATCCCGGCATCCAGTTCCACACCACCATCAATGACTGGCACACCTGCTCGGTCTCGGGGCCGATCCGCGCCTCCAATCCGTGCTCGGAATACATGTTCCTCGACGACACGGCCTGCAACCTGGCTTCGCTGAACCTCCTGCAGTTCCGCAACGCCGACGGCACTTTCAACCTGGCGTCCTACGAACATGCCGTCCGCCTGTGGACGATCGTGCTCGAAATCTCGGTGATGATGGCGCAGTTCCCGTCCAAGGCGATCGCGGAACTGTCCTATCGCTACCGCACGCTCGGCCTGGGCTATGCCAATATCGGCGGCCTCCTGATGACCTCCGGCATCCCCTATGATTCCGATGCCGGTCGCGCACTCGGCGGTGCCTTCTCGGCGATCATGACCGGCGTTGCCTATGCGACCTCGGCCGAGATGGCCAAGGAACTCGGCTCCTTCCCCGGTTTCGAGCCGAACCGCGAAGCCATGCTGCGCGTCATCCGCAACCATCGCCGCGCCGCTCACGGCGAGAGTGGCGGCTATGAGGCGCTGTCCACCGCGCCGGTCGCCCTCGACCACGCCTCCCTTGCCGCGCTCGGTGACAATGGCAAGGCCATCGTCGAACACGCCAAGGCCGCCTGGGACAACGCGCTCGCCCTTGGCGAGGCCCATGGCTACCGCAACGCCCAGGCAACCGTGATCGCGCCGACCGGCACGATCGGCCTGGTGATGGATTGCGACACCACCGGCATCGAGCCCGATTTCGCTCTGGTGAAGTTCAAGAAGCTGGCCGGCGGCGGCTACTTCAAGATCATCAACCGCGCCGTGCCTGCGGCCTTGCGTACCCTCGGCTATTCGGAAGCGGACATCGCCGAGATCGAGGCCTATGCCGTCGGCCATGCCTCGCTGCGCCAGGCACCGGCGATCAACCACACCTCGCTGGCCGCCAAGGGCTTCACCGAGGAGAAGCTTGCCGTGGTCGAGAAGGCCCTCGCTTCGGCCTTCGACATCAAGTTCGTCTTCAACAAGTGGACGCTGGGCGAGGACTTCATCACCGGCAAGCTCGGCGTGCCGGCCGAGAAGCTCAACGAGCCGTCCTTCGACCTCCTCGTCCATCTCGGCTTCGCCAAGGCGGATATCGAGAAGGCCAACATCCATGTCTGCGGCGCCATGACCCTCGAAGGCGCACCGCATCTTAGGGACGAGCACCTGCCGGTGTTCGATTGCGCCAATCCCTGCGGTCGCCTCGGCAAACGCTTCCTCTCGGTCGAAAGCCACATCCGCATGATGGCGGCGGCGCAGCCCTTCATCTCGGGTGCGATCTCCAAGACCATCAACATGCCCAACGACGCCACGGTCGAGGACTGCAAGGCCTCCTACATGCTGTCCTGGCGCCTGGCGCTGAAGGCCAACGCCCTCTATCGCGACGGCTCCAAGCTCTCCCAGCCACTGAACTCGCAGCTTCTGGCCGACGAGGACGAGGCCGATGCGGTGGAGGAACATCTCGAGCGTCCGGTGCCCGCCCGCGCGGCCCAGGTGGCCGAGAAGATCGTCGAGCGCATCATCGAGCGGGTGGAAGTGGCGCGCGAGCGCGAAAAGATGCCCGATCGTCGCAAGGGCTACACCCAGAAGGCGGTGGTGGGCGGCCACAAGATCTATCTGCGTACCGGCGAATATGACGATGGTCGCCTCGGCGAGATCTTCATCGACATGCACAAGGAAGGGGCCTCCTTCCGCGCGATGATGAACAATTTCGCCATCGCCATCTCGCTCGGCCTGCAATATGGCGTGCCGCTGGAGGAATATGTCGAGGCCTTCACCTTCACGCGCTTCGAGCCCTCGGGCTTCGTGCAGGGCAACGACTCGATCAAGAACGCCACCTCCATCCTGGACTATGTGTTCCGCGAGCTCGCCATTTCCTATGTCGGCCGCTACGACCTCGCCCATGTCGTGCCGGACGAGGATGGCCATGCCACGCTCGGCCGCGGTGACGGCGAGAGCAAGGCCCCGGCCCAGCCGGTGACCGTGCCGGTCTCGCGCGGCCTGGTCCGCTCCAAGACCGAGCGCTTCGTGGTGATGCCCGGCGGTGCCACGGCGGCTTCGAACACGCTCGCCCCGGTCTCCAGCGATGCCCGCGGCGCCATCACGGCGTTGTCGAGCGCCGTCAACACCGGTCGCGGTGTCGTGGCGGGACCGGGAGCCCAGACCATCGGCGCCACGGCGCTGAAGGAAGAGCCCGCGCTCGACGCCCTCGCCTGGGAAGCACCGGCCGCCCCCGCGGTCAAGCCGGCCTCCGAGCGGCGCAAGGAAGCCAAGCTGCGCGGTTATGAAGGCGAAGCCTGCCCCGAATGCGCCAACTTCACGCTGGTCCGTAACGGCACCTGCCTGAAATGCGACACCTGCGGCGGCACCACCGGCTGCAGCTGAGGATGGATGGAGAGTGTGCCACGGTGCGATGGATGTCCTTGAACATCCATCGCCGCTGACGAAGATGGCGTAATTTCAAAGCCTTGAGCAATTCGGATAATGCACCCGCCAAACCTGTTTAGCGGGTGCTTTTTTGGAACAACGCCCGATTGTGGCCCTTACAACAACGGCCTGTCCTGCTCACCGCCAGCCGAGCGCAGGCGCGACCTCGGTCAAGATCGTCTCGATGACATGGGCATTGTAGGCGACGCCGAGCTGGTTGGGGACGGTGAGGAGCAGCGTATCGGCCTCGGCGATCGCCTCGTCCTGCTTGAGCTGCTCGATGAGCACCTCGGGCTCCGCGGCATAGCTGCGTCCGAAGATCGCGCGCGTCCGCTCGTCGATGAAGCCGATCTGGTCCTCTCCATCGCCTCCCCGGCCAAAATACATCCGGTCCTCGTCATTCATCAGCGCGAAGATGCTGCGGCTGACGGAGACCCGGGGCTCGCGCGCATGGCCGGCCTCCTTCCACGCCGCCCGATAGGCGCGAATCTGCTTGGCCTGCTGGATATGGAAGGCCTCGCCCGTCTCGTCGTTCTTCAGAGTCGAACTCTGCAGGTTCATCCCGAGCCTGGCGGCCCAGACCGCGGTTGCATCCGATGAGGCGCCCCACCAGATCCGCTCGCGCAAGCCTTCCGAATGCGGCTCGAGGCGCAGCAGGCCCGGCGGATTGGGAAACATCGGCCGTGGATTGGGCTGCGCGAATCCTTCTCCACGCAGCAGGTTCAGAAAGACCTCGGCATGCTGGCGGCCCATGTCGGCATCGCTCTTGCCCTCCGCGGGCTGGTAGCCGAAATAGCGCCAGCCATCGATCACCTGCTCGGGCGAGCCGCGGCTGATGCCGAGCTGCAGGCGCCCTCCTGCGATGAGATCGGCGGAACCGGCATCCTCGACCATGTAGAACGGGTTCTCGTAGCGCATGTCGATCACGGCGGTGCCGATCTCGATGCGCTTGGTCCGGGCACCGACGGCCGCCAGCAAGGGGAAAGGCGAAGCGAGCTGGCGCGCGAAGTGATGGACGCGAAAATAGGCGCCATCCGCCCCCAATTCCTCCGCCGCGACGGCCAAGTCGATCGACTGCAGCAACGTATCGGCAGCAGATCGCGTTTGCGATTGACTTGATGGTGTCCAGTGCCCGAACGAAAGAAAACCGATCTTCTTCATGCGAAATGTCTGCCTGCTGAATGCCCAGATGCGTCCGGCAGCGGGAAAAAGGGGCCGGCGCGTTTCAGATATAGGGACTCCAGATCCATTTCAGCAGCCCCCTACCCGAACCGGATGACCAGTCGGAGACCCGTAACGGCAAATGGGCCTCATCAAGAAGACAGACCTCATCCGGCGATCTCGAACCGGCTTTGCGCGCTGACGCTTTTTGCGATTTGGCGGAATCGCCGAGAATCGCAAAGACGCGTCGAACCAAAGAGTGAGAGCAAACGGCGTTTCCGTCTGAACGCGTTTTGCTCTAACGCTCCCACCCCTGATTGAACGGGAAACGCTCCGCCCAGAGGGCCGTCAGCCGGGGATCTGCATCCACCCGGCGTATTGTCTCCGCCAGACCGGGTGCGGCCTCATAGAAGCGCCGCCGCCCGGGCGACCAGCGTGAGGCCGTTGCCACATAGAGGTCGAGAACCGATAGATCCTCGCCGAGGAGATACTTTCCCGGACGCAATTGCGCCCCCATCAATTCCCAGCAGCGGGCGATGCGGTCGAACAAACGAGCCTTGAGGCCGGTGTGGTGCTCGGCGTGGTCGAGGATGCGAGAAGGATTATCGGCGACCCAATAGAGGGCATAGATGGCCGAAGACACGAAGGTCATCCAACGCAGGAACGTCGGCCGCGCCGGCTCGGTCAATGCCGGCGCTAGCCGTGCGTCGGGATAGCGATCGGCCAACCAGATCAGGATCGCGGCGCTTTCGCTTATCACCTCCCCCGTCGGCAGTGCCAGGGCCGGCACCTGCAGCATGGGATTGATAGGGGCGAGTTTGTCTGCCTCCTCTTGCCCTTCCCAGGGAGAACATTCCTGCACGCGATAAGGCAATTCGAGTAGGTCGAGAGCCGCCTCGATCGGAACGGATCCTGAGCCGGCTGCTCCATAGACGACGAATGCCTCGGTCACCGCTGTTCTCCTCCCAGGACACGCCCAAGCGCCGGCCAACAAACTCACATGGCCCGAATCAAGACTCAGGGTTCATGGACTCCGGAGTGCCTTCATTGAGAGGATTTGCCAATATCTTGGGCTCCAACGGAAGATATTCTGGGTTGTAAGCTCAAAAAAGGGGCATTTCCGGGCCAGTTTCTGCCCTTCTGACCTCGAGCTCTTTACATCCCCGGCCATCGCCGCCATGCTCAAAGGGTTCGCAACCCACGAAAGGAGGTGATCCAGTGTCTAACCTTACGAAGATCCTGGAAATTTGCGCTGGCTCAGCCAAGGTGGTCTCCGCCACTTGACGTTCCAGCTACCGAAAATCTGGATCATCCCCGGATGAAAGGGTGAGCGCTTCGGTGCTCCCGTCATCCGCAAGAACCGGCCGGCGCGCGAAGAAATTCGCGCGCCGGTGCCGTTTTAGAGCCTCGTTGCTCCCCTCGCTGACAACCCCAGGGCAAGATCGATGCGGCCTTCTTTGAGAGCGCGGGCATGCTGCCGCCACCTCGAAGCATCTTGTTCGCCGAGACGACGAGCTCACGCCCTCCTCCGCCTCTCGAACGGCACTCTCTCGGACGCATGGTCGCAGAACGGTTCCACGGCAGGGCCGATCCTTTACAGAAGAAGGCGCCTTGGCTATCGCAGGTCTCGCGGCCCTGCCCCGCGCTCCCCAACGCAGCGTCGGCGACGCACCTTTCCGAGGACCTCCCATTGAGCCCAGCCGTCACGACCTACGCAGCCCTGGTGATCGCCGTGGTTCTCGAAATCATCGCCACCTCGCTCCTCAAGGCCTCGGAGCAGTTCACCCGGTTGTGGCCGACGGTGATGATGGGGCTGTGCTATATGGCCGCCTTCTATTTCCTCTCCTATACGCTGCGCACCATGCCGGTCGGCATCGCCTACGCGCTATGGAGCGGCATCGGCATCGTGCTGATCTCGCTGGTCGGCTTCGTCGCCTTCAACCAGTCGCTCGACTTGCCGGCCATCATCGGCATCGGCCTGATTCTCGCCGGTGTGGTGATCATCAACCTGATGTCGAAATCGATCAGCCACTAGGGCGTTTTGAGATTTGGCGGAATCACCAAGAATCGCAATGCGTTTCCGTCTAGACGACGCGCTCTGCTCCCGGCGAGCTCAAGCGCCCCACCGTGCAGGCCGCTTCTCCAGGAAGGCCTCGACGCCCTCGGCAGCATCCTCCTCCATCATGTTCCGCGCCATCACCTCGCCGGCAAAGCCGTAGGCCTCGCCAAGCGCCATCTGGCGCTGGCGGTAGAACATCTGCTTGCCATAGCGCACCGCTGTGGGGCTCTTGGCCAGGATATCCGCCGTCTTGGCCGCAATGGCGGCATCGAGGTCTGCTTCGGCCACCGCCTGGTTGATCAGGCCCCAATCTGCCGCCGTTTCAGCATCGATGAAGCGGCCGGTCACCAGCATGTCGAAGGCGCGCTTGGCCGAGACATTGCGCGAGAGGGCAACCGCCGGCGTCGAGCAGAACAGCCCGACATTGATGCCGGAAACAGCAAAGCGCGCCGCCTGCGAAGCGATGGCGAGATCGCAACTCGCCACCAGCTGGCATCCCGCCGCCGTGGCAATGCCATGCACGCGGGCGATCACCGGCACAGGCAGCGCCTGGATTGCCTGCATCACCCGGCTGCATTGCGCGAACAGGGCCTGATAATAATCGAGCCGACGGTTGGCATGCATCTGGCGCAGATCATGCCCGGCACAGAAGGCCTTGCCGTTCGCCGCCAGGACGACGCAGCGTATGGTGCGCTCACCAGCGATCGCGTCGAGTGCCTGCTGCAGCGCCTCCAGCATACCCTCGGAGAGCGCATTGAACTGCTGCGGCCGATTGAGGGTGAGAGTCGTCACCCCACCTTTGTCCTCCCGCAGCAGGATCGGCTCCGAGGGACGCTCCAACGGCGCGTTCTGGATCGAGGCGGCGACAGTCATGGCAACACTCCGCAACAGGGCGGCCAGTCTACGCGCTCGGCCGCCACGCCCGCAATGTCAGACTGGTTTTCTCAGGCCGGCTTGCGGATACGCAGAACGGTGAACAGGCGCGCGGGCGCCACTTCACGGCGCTCGAGCAGCTGCGCCTCGGGGCGGCTGGCCAGCCAGTCGGTCATCACCGCATAGGGGAAATAAGGCCGCCAGCCGAGCCAGCCGCCCGCGCCGATCAGCGCCTTCTCCGCCCGTACGCGCCAGCCGTCCTCGGCCGAGAAATGGTTGAGAATGATCATCTCGCCGCCCGGCCGGGTTACCCGCCACATTTCCTCGAGCACTTGCTGGGGCGAAGGCGCCACGCTGAGAAGATAGGGCGCCAGCACCACGTCGAAGCGGCCTTCCTGGAATTCCAGGGCCTGCGCGTCCATCACCCTGAGGGCCTTGACCTGGTCGAGCCCCTTGCGCTTGACCCGTTCGCGGGCGATGTCGAGCATGGGGCGGGCGAGATCGATGCCGAGGATGCGCAGATTATCCGGCATCAGCGCAAGCTCGAGGCCCGTGCCGACACCCGTGACCAGCACCTCGCCATTGTTGCCGGCGGCCTGGGCGACGGCCCGCGCCGCCGCCAGGCGCCCGGGATGGAACGGCCAATCGAAGAAGAGGTCGTAGAAACGAGCCCAACGATAATAGGTGCGTGCGTAGGACGGCTCCGCAGCCGTATTGCTGTCTCTCCCAGCCCATTCCATCGGGAAAAGCCCTTTCACCTTGCCGACCACGGCACCACCCGGCCCAGCCGAAAGGTGTTCATGATCTTTGGCGCAAAACGTGCTTCGTTGAAAACGACGCCTTGCCGCCCCCTTGTTTCGACGTCTCACCGATTAAGCCAAATCGCAAGACGCTTTCGCGGGTGATGACCGGTTCCGTCCGGCGCCCGCCTCCCGAGCCGAATGCCGATTTCCGAGGCATCCGAATGGCGCCTCCTGCACGACGGCATGGCACCTAGTCTGTTTACGCCCCTTTCTTTTCAAAATATGCCGCGGAGAGTCAAGGATTCGAATGCTCGCCCTGCCGATCCAATGTCGCAGCCCGGCCGATTATTGGAAAACTCGCGGAGTCATCTGCAGTTCCCTGTCGAGACTGCCGCCGCCCGGCTCAGCGCAGGAGCTTCAGCGATCCGGTCAGTGAGCGGATCCATTTCGTGGGACCCGCAAGGCCGAGGCCATCGACCTCCTCCTCGGCGAGATCTCGCGCGGGCATGGAGATGCCATAGTCGGCGAAGACATGCAGACTGCGGGCAAAGGCGGGAAAGGGCACCACTGCCCGTTCATCGGCGGCGGGCAATGCCTTGAGCATGATCGCGCGGATGGTTTCACCATCCGCCTGCAGCACGGGCACGGGCCGATTGGCGCTGACGTCGATGCGCCGCGCCTGACGGTCGGCGAGCTGGGTCGCCCCCAGCACCGGCATCCGGGCTCCGAGACCAACACAGACAGCGCCGACAGTATTGGCAACCAGGCCAATCGGCAGAGCGGGGTTGACGATGATGGCCAGGCGAATGTCGTCGCTCACGGAAGTCTCCTCGCTGATCTCGAAGAGGCAGGGATAGCGCAATTCCGCCGACCAATTTCACCTTTCTGTTCTATATTTTTGATAATTTTGGTAGCTCGTACCCCATTTTCTATATCACCAGGTAGATCATGCCTCATCCTGACCTTGAACCCGCCGATACCCGAATCCTGATAGCCTTGCAGGAGGACGGGCGTCTCACCAATCAGGACCTGGCCGACAAGGTCGGACTCTCGACCTCGCCCTGCTGGCGACGCGTACGAAAATTGGAAGAGGACGGCGTCATCCAGGGCTACAAGGCCGTGCTGGACCGCCGCAGGCTTGGGCTCGGCGTGCTCGCCTTTATTCGCGTCAAGATCGACAGCCACAGCGAGGCGGAAGCCGAGGCCTTCTCCAACGAGGTCCTGCGGCTTGAGGAGGTCATAGCCTGCTATTCGATCGCCGGCGACGCAGACTTCCTGCTGCAGGTCGTAGCGACGGATCTCGACGCCTATGCGCAATTCGCCATGGCCACCGTACGCCGCCTGCCCCGCATCAAGGAAATGCAGACGACCTTCGTGCTCAAGGAAATCAAGCCGCTCCGTTCCCTGCCGGTCGGGCTGGCGGCACCTTGAAGCCTGCTTGTCTCATCCGGTTTGCAAGCCTCCCGCCGATGCCGGGCAAGGGCGGGAGGAGCTGCTTTAGACGACTGCACTGACCTGAATCTCGACGAGCAGTTCGGGCGCGGCCAGGCGCGCTTCCACCGTGGCGCGCACCGGCAAATTGTCCTTGTCGACCCATTGGTCCCAGACTTCGTTCATCTGGTCGAAATGGGCAATGTCCCGCAGCCAGATGCTGGCGCTGATCAATTTGGACTTGGAGGTGCCGGCCTCGGCCAGCAGCGCGTCGATCTGGGCAAGAATGTCGCTGGTCTGGCCGACCGTATCGGCGGTCTCATCGCGGCCGGTGATGCCGGCGGTGGTGATGATGCCGTTGACGATGACGGCCTCGCAGAACCGCTTGCCGGGGTGCAGACGCCTGATCATGGAAGTCTCCTGTTGGGATGAGCGTTCAGAGAATGGTCTTGCCGAAAGCCGAGAGGATGAAATTGGCGCATTCGGCACCGATGGTGGGGGGCAGATCGCTATCGATGCCCGAGACGCTGAGCGAGCGCAGCCGAGCGCTGAGCGCCGCCATCTCCATGGCCGAATGGGTCTCGCGTACAGTGATGCCGCCGATGCCGCCACTCCAATCCGACATGTCGGTGGCGGTCGGCGAGTAGCACAGGTGAAAGCCTCGCGTGCCGGCACAGGCGATGGCGATCGCCTCGCGCATGGCATGGCGCAGACCAACCGCGTCTATCTCTGCCATCGTGAAGATGCGCATACGCGAGGCCTTCAGCGCCTCAACCTCCAGCGGATCGGCTTCGCGCAGGCCGAGAAGAACCACGTTTTCCGCCGTGATATGAGGCGGCAGACGGGCGAGCAGATGCCGCAGCACCGCGTTCTCCGCAGGCTTTGCCTCCCCCACGTCCGGCATCATCGCCGCGTCGGAATCGATCCAGATCAGCCCCAGCGCATCGTAGCGGCGTCCGGCCGTCTCGACGAAGGGCATGATGTCGGCTCGCCTTGCGCCGGTGGACAGCACGATAGATGCCTGCGCTCCACCTGCCTCGAAACCGAGCCGCTCGATGCGTGCGGCGACATTATGGGCAGAAAGCACCGCGCCGCCGACCTCATCCGTTTCGACCGCATAACTCCGGCTCTGCCCCTGCTCCATCACGTCCCGCATCGGAACCTTCTCCACATATTCCGACGTCATCACCGTCAGCAGCGCCCCGTAATTCAGCCGGAAGCTGACATCCTCGCCCACCTTGAGCGGCGGATCGGCCTCGGTGAGGTCGAGCACCAGATGGTCGCTGGAGGCCCCCAGCACCCTCACGCCGGCCCTAGTCGGCATCAGGCCCTCGGCGATGACATCCTCGCGCCCGATATTGGCGATGCCCCTCAGGCGGTCGCCCTCGTCGATGAAGACGGGCACGTTGCCGAAGGCGTCGATGCCGGATTTGCCGATCGGCATGGATGGCTTCACTTTCACTTCCAGCAATTCGCCGGTGAGTTCGAAGGCATCGCGATCGAGCGCCTCCCAGGGCCGTTCCAGGAAAGTGTCGCGGCCGCCCTGCAGGATGGCCTCGCCGATCCTCAGATTGTTGACGCCCGCCGGCATGCCGCCCGCCAGCAGCAAAGGCAATGAGGAGGAGTTGCCGCCCGACACCCAGTCGAGATGCCGCCCGGTTACGCTTTCGACCTTGTAGGCATGGGCCACCAGCTGGTCGAGATTCTCTTTGGTCGGAATGATGGCGCCGAAACAGGTGAGATTGGTGCCGACGCCGGCAATGCGTATGCCCGGCAATTCCATCACTGCTTCCACCGTCGGGATCAGGTCGCTCGGCCAGATCCCTTCCCGGAGATCGCCGAGATCCACCATCAGGATGACGTCGTGCACCCGCCCCAGCCGCTCGGCCACGCGCGAAATCTCGCGCATCAGCTGGAGTTCCGATTGCAGGCTGATGTCGACCGTGCGCACCAATTCCTCGACCCGCGAGGATGGCGGACTGCGCAGCAGCATGATCGGGCAATCGATGCCGGCATCGCGCAGGCGGCGAATATTCTCGAAGCGCGACTCTGCAATGCCGGCCACGCCGCCGCGCAGCATGGCACGCGCCACCTGCGGCATGCCGCAGGTGCCCTTGGTCACGCCGAACGGCGTGATGCCCGCTTTGGCGCAGCTCTCGACAATGGTGCGGGCATTGTGTTCGATCCTGGCGAGATCGATGGCAATCTGGGGATCCGGCATCGCTTCAGTTCCGGTAGAGCAGGCCTGTGGTGTCGATCTCCGGGCGGCGCCCGGCGACAAGGTCGGCGGTGAGCTTTCCCGACCCGCAGGCCATGGTCCAGCCGACATGGCCGTGGCCGGTATCGAGATAGAGATTGGCATAGCGCGCCCGGCCATGCACCGGCACCGAACCCGGCATCATCGGCCTGAGGCCAGCCCAGAGCACGGCCTTGCTCTCGTCGATCGCGCCGGGAAAAAGATCGTGCGCCGTCTTGAACATGGTGGTGAAGTCAGCCGGCTTGTGGCTTCGGTCATAGCCGGCGAATTCGGCGGTGGAGGCGATGCGCAGCCGGTTGCCGAGGCGCGAATAGGCGATCAGCCGGTCCTCGTCGACCCCGCCCATGGTCGGTCCCTTGTCGTCGTCGACCGGGATGGTGGCGGTATAGCCCTTCACCGGATAGACGGGCACGTCGATACCGATCCTGCGGGCAAGCAGCGAGCTTTCGGGCCCGAGCGACACCACCACGGCATCGCAGGCCACCGGCCCCTGGTCGGTCAGCACGGCCTTCACCCGGTCGCCCTCGACATCGAGGCCGGTCACCGTGGTGTTGAAGCGGAATTGCACGCCATGCCGCTCACGCGCAAGTTCGGCAAGGCCGCGGGTGAACAGGCAGGAATCGCCGGTCTGGTCCATCGGCGAATAGACGCCGCCGGCGATCTGGTGCTTGACGGCGGCGAGGCCCGGCTCCAGCGCGACCAGGCGCTCCCTATCGACGATCTCGATCTTCAGACCGCGTTCGGCGATGTAGCCCATATGCTTGGCGCCGGCCTCAAGGCTCTGCTGCGAGCGATAGAAGTAGAGAATGCCCTTGCGCTTGTCGTCATAGGCAAGGCCCGTTTCGTCCTGCAGCGCGTTGATGCATTCGCGGGCGTAGAAAGCGAGCCTGAGCTTCACTTCCGTGTTCGCATTGGCACGAGCCTGCGTGCATTGCAGCAGGAAGCGCCAGGTCCAGGCCAGGAAATTCGGATCGAGGTTGAAACGGACCTTGATGCCCATGTCGGGCTTGTAGAGCGACTTGATGAAGGTCACGAGCGCGGCCGGCGACGCCCAGGCGGTCGAGTCGCCCGGCGATACAAGACCGGCATTGCTCTGGCTGGTCCCGCAGGCGACATCGGCATGCCGCTCGATCAGCGTGACTTGGTGGCCGTCCTTTGCCAGATACCAGGCCGCAGCCGTACCGACGACACCACCCCCCAGAACGACAACCCTCATTACGCCTCCCCTACGGAGTTTTCCTCCGTATTATCAACTTATTATCGCACCAGGTGGATCTTCTTCCTTATCCTTGGCAGGAGAGGCGGTCAGCTCACCGTCCCCTGCTTGAAGGTCGGCGCAAAACCACCGGAATCGCCGTCGTTGAAGCGAATGACGCGCGCTTCCTCCTGGAACTCGGCACAGGACTGCCGCCAGATCACACCGGGCCAGACCAGTTCGACCGAGGCGTCCTGCGGCCGATAGAGCGCCGTATAGAGCGTGCCGTAGCCTCTGCCATACGAGGTCTGGTAGACGGGCGGGCGCAGGAAGCCGGCCAGGACGTTCTCGGTGCTCTGGTGTATGGCCAGCGCCTTCTCCAGCGCCGCCTCCCGTTCCACCGATTTGGTGGTCTGGGCATGGCGCGCCCATTCCACGCCATGCTGGTGGTTGGTGCTGACGCGCTTGGCCACCACCTCGGCCGGACGGTCGGGATTGACATAGACGGTGGCGTGATGACCTTCGCGATCGATCAGCGCCACCGAATAGGACATGTGCACCGGGATGCGCCGCAGCATCTCGATCGCCTCTGCGGTATCAGAGGCGAATTCCAGCACATAGCGCAGCACGATCGGAATACCGAAGCCCGGTCCTGCCGCGGTCCGCCCACCGAAGGAGAGCGAGACGGCAAGACCATCCTCGTTGATGCCGTCGAGCACGCCCCACAGGCAATCGACCACCGCCACCACCCGCTTGCCGTTGAGGCGGGTGGCGAGCCACGAGCCCTCCAGCAGGCGCGGGCTGTAGTCGTAATTGCGGATGAGTGCCGGTTCGGGATCGGTGATGATCGCTTGGGAGCAACCGCCGACATAAACAGGCGGGCACCACATCGACAGGAAGCGGGCTTCCAGGTCGCCGTCGCCTGCCGCAGACACGATCGCCTCATAGGCCGGCAGAAGCTCAGGCATATGGGCACGCATCGCCTTCAGGCTTGCCAGATAGGTCGGGCGAGCCCTGATGCCGTCCCGCATGAACCAGCGGCTATAGGCGTGCCAATGACGATCGAACAGCTGGCGCCATTTGGCACCCGGCTGGTCCTCGTCCACGGCTTCGAACAGGAGATCCATGATCGCGCTTACAGGATCTTGAAGGAGCCGGCCGACGGGGTGTCGTCGCGCTGGACTTCCGTCAGGGGCTTGGTGGCATAAAGCCGCTTGATGCCCTTGATCCAGTTCAGTGCCCGCTCGTTCAGGTCGAACTCGTCGTTCATCACCCTACCACGCGTGATGAGGATGCCGAGATCGGCGCCCTCATAGCGGTAATCGCCGGGTCCGGTGATGCGCAGGAAGAAGGCCTCCTGCTCGTTCTCGATCGCCTGGCGGTGATAGTCGAAGCGGTCATAGGAGACGCTGCCGTCGGGCGCCATGCGATAGATGCCCGACGAAGGCGCATGGGTGACGATATCGACGATGTTGTCGGTCGCCTTGATCACCACCTGCGACCAACTATCGATGAACTCCTTCTGGGCCCAGCGATTGTTCAGTTCCTCGACATCGATCTTGTATTTGATGCCGGAGAATTCCATCAGGTGGAACATGAACAGCGGCGCGTCGGCATAGGCGAAGGCCGCGTGATTGGTCATCGAAGAGGCGCCGCAGATGCGCGGATTGAGCTCGCCCAGATAGACCTCGTTGTCCTTGATGTCGATCAGGAAATCGAGGTCGAAATAGCCGCGATAGCCTTCCTTCACCAGCTGGTTGCCGAAGCGATAGGCCATGTCGCGCGCCTTGGCGCGGATGGTCTCGGAAAAGGCGCCGGGGAAGATCTCGTTGCCGCACCAGCCGCCCTTGTAAGGCGTCAGCTCGGGTTGGCCGACGACTTCGGTGAGCAGCGGGCCGACCAGCGTGCCGGACTTGGTGGCGCAGGCTTCCATGGTGGCGCCGCGGCACTTGATCCGCTTCATGATCTTGACCTCGTCCTCGGCCGAGATCTCCTTGGCATGCTTGTTGTAGTCGTCCTCGCTGGCGATGAAGAAGGTGGTGTGGCCACTATCGCCGAAAGCGGTCTGCACGACGAGATCGGTGCCAATACCGGCTTTCTTGGCGGCAGCCAGCAGTTCTTCATAGCTCTTGGCGCCGGCCAGCGTATTGGGCACGGACGGCACCTTGGCCTTGTTGCCAATGCGCACGGTCTCCATCTTGTTGTCGCAGCGCTGGCGCAGCGACGCCTTGGGGAACCAAACCTCGATGCCGAGGTCGTTGCAGATCTCCTCGGTCGTCTCGTCGAACATCAGGAAGGTTGCAACCGCGCGCCCGCCGCGGCGCTTGATGTAGTCGATCACTTCCTTGTGCTGAAGAAGATAGTTGTTGATGTCCTCGATACTTTCGAATTCAGCGTGAGGGATCTCGCTGGGAACGAAGACATTGGGGTGGCGTCCGTCGAAACAGTCGATATAGCTGATGAATTTGAAGTTTCTGACCCATTCATCAATGCCGATCAGGTTGAAATTCGTCGCCGATATGAAATAGATCGGCTGCTCGTTGCGATGCATGACAACGCGCAGATCGGCGACATTCCGAATGGTCTTCATTGCGAACCCCTTATGCTTTCCTGATCTTATCTTGTGCTTCTTCTTATGCTTTTTCTTCGGCATACAGTCAGAACCTAGCAAACTTGCTCGCTATCGTGTCAAGCGCGTCGTGACGTGCTTCACCTCCAGATAGGACGACATTCCCCAGGGCCCGAGCTCGCGCCCGATGCCGCTGGCCTTGAAGCCGCCCCAGGAGGTCTGCACGAAGATCGCCTGCGGACTGTTGATCCAGACATGCCCGGACTCGATCGCATCGGCGACGCGGTTGGCCTTGTCGAGGTCTTCGCTGACCACGGTGGCGACCAGGCCGAAATCGCTGTCATTGGCGAGTGCAATGGCTTCACTTTCACTGTCGAAGCTGCGCATGCACAAGACGGGACCGAAGATCTCCTCCCGCCAAAGCGGACTGTCGACGGGAACGTCCCCGAAGATGGTCGGCTCGACGAACCAGCCCTGATCCAATCCTGCCGGCTTGCCGCCACCCGTGAGCAGCTTCAATCCATCCGCCTTGCCACGCTCGATATAGGACAGCACCTTGTCATGCTGGGCCTTCATGGTGATCGGGCCGATCTGCGTCCCCTCGTCAAGCGGATCGCCCGGCTTGAGGGCACGCGCGGCCGCCACCACCGCCTCGATCAGCCTGGGCGCGATCGAGCGCTCGACCAGCAGGCGCGAAGTCGCCGAGCACATCTGGCCGGCATTGAAGAAGATGCCGCCCAGCACGCACTCCACCGCCTGGTCGAAATCGGCATCGTCGAAGACCACGATCGGCGACTTGCCCCCAAGTTCCAGGCTGACCGATTTGGTGCCGGGCGCCCCGGCCGCCATCACCCGGGCCCCCACAGCGTTGGAACCGGTGAAGGAAATCTTCGCCACGTCGGGATGCACCGTCATCGGTGCCCCTACCCGCTCGCCGGTGCCCGTGATGATGTTGAGCACGCCGGGCGGCAGGCCGATCTCGGCGGCGATGACGCCAAGCTCGAGCTCGACCACCGGCGTGATCTCGGACGGCTTCAGCACCACGGTGCAACCGGCTGCCAGCGCGGGCGCCACCTTCCAGGAGGTCGTTACCAGCGGGAAATTCCAAGGCACGATCAGGCTGGCGATGCCGGCCGGCTCGCGGCGCAGGCGCGCGCCGAAGGCCGCATCCGGCACCGGTACGGTTCGGTTCTGGCTGGCCTCGAGATCGGCAGCCAGCTCAGCATAATAGGCAAAGGACGCGGCCGCATCCGCCATGTCGATGCGCGCCTCGCCGAGCGGCTTGCCATTGTTGAGCGAGGAGATGCGCGCAAGCTCTTCCGCCCTTTCGGTCAGCCTGCCGGCAATGGCCTTGAGATAGCGTCCCCGTTCACGCCCCCCAGCGGCACGCCAGGCCGGGAAAGCTGCCTTCGCTGCTTCGACCGCCTTGGCGACATCGGCCGGGCCGGCAGCCGCGACCTGGTGATAAGCGGCCCCCCGATAGGGATCGAAGACCGGGATCTGCCCGGGCTCGACCGGATCCTGCCAGCGACCGTCGATGAAGAGCTGGTGCTGCATGGCCGGCCTCACTGGGCCAAGGCAAGGGCGAGCGGCGAGCCGGCCCGGATCTCGATCACCGTCGGCACCTGGCGGCCCGAGGAGGCGGCCAGTTCGCGCGTCAGTTCCTCGATGGTTTCAGGCAAAGCCGCGGCGCAGCCGAGCGCGCGGGACAGCCCGACGAAATCGGGCGTGAAGATGTCGACGCCGATCTGCGGGATGTCCCTGTCGGCCATGAAGGCCTTGATCTCGCCATAGGAGGTATTGTTCCAGATGATCACCACCGTGGCGATCTTCGCCTCCACGGCGCTCGCCATTTCCTGCAGCGAGAATTGCAGGCCGCCATCGCCGATCAGGCAGACTGAGGGCCGGTCGGGCACACCGAGCTTGGCACCGAACGCGGCAGGCAGGCCGTAGCCGAGCGTGCCATAGCCGGTGGAGGAGTTGAAATAGGAGCGCGGCTGCGGTGCCTGGTAGAACTGGTTGACGGCATAGACCGGCTCGGTCTGGTCGCCGGCGACCACGGCTTGCGGCAGGGTGCGCGTCACGATGTCCATCAGCCTGCCATGGGTCCGGCAGGCCGGCCACAGCCCCTCCTCGACCTTGGCACGCACCGCGCTGGCACGCGCCTTGCCCTCGCCGGCCGGCCGTGCCTCGCCGAGCGCCGCGAGCAAGGCCGCAGCTGCCAGCTTGGCATCGGCGGCGATGGGCAGGTCGCAACGCAGTCCGGCGGCGAGCTGCAGCGGATCGATGTCGATGCGGATCAGCGGCCCGCCGAATTTGAGCGGCTGGGGTTCGGGATACATTTCCGTCTCGCCGAACTCGGTGCCGATGGCCAGGATCGCATCGCTGGCTGCGAGTTCGGCCAGGAGCGGAGCCATGCCGAGATTGCCGTTGAGGGCTAGCGGGTGGCCGGGCTCGAGGATGCCACGACCATTGATGGTGGTGAAGACGGGCGCGTCGAGCTTGCCGGCGATCGCCGCGATTTCAGTTGCCGCATCGGCGGCCCCACCGCCCGCCACGATCAGCGGCCGCTTGGCGGCCTTGAGAATGCCGGCCGCCTTCTCGATGGCGGCGCCGCTGGCGGCAGCCTTGGCCGGCAGGGGCCAGGCCTCACTCGACAGATGATCGGCGGGTGCGACGATGACGTCGAGAGGGATCTCGATATGCACGGGGCGCGGGCGCTGCGAATTGAACACGGTAAAGGCGCGTGCCATCACCTCGGGAAGTTGGTCGGGATCGAGCAGCGTATGGCTGAAGGCGGCGACCCCGGCCACCAGGTTGCGCTGGGAAGGCAGTTCATGCAACCGCCCCTGCCCCATCGCGAGCTGGTCGCGGGCATTAACCGCCGAGATGACCAGCATCGGCACCGAATCGGCATAGGCCTGGCCCATGGCGGTGGCGATATTGGTCATGCCCGGACCGGTGACGATGAAACACACGCCAGGTTTGCCCGTCACCCGGGCATAGCCGTCAGCCATGAAGCCGGCGCCCTGCTCGTGGCGCGGCGTGACGTGGCGGATCTTCGTGGCCGGCAGGCCGCGATAGAGTTCCACCGTATGCACGCCGGGTATGCCGAAGATCAGATCGACGCCATAGGACTCCAGCAGCCTGACAAGGTATTCGCCCGTGGTGAGGGACTGGCCTGACATGTGATGTACCGTTTGCAAAAGCATTTTCCAGAAAAGTCGGCAGACTTTACGATCGAGAAAATGCGTCAAGACAGGGAGCTAGGAAGAATTGCGAACTCGCAATTCGCCCCTAGGCGTTGCGCCTCTGTACGCCCGGAAGCACGCAGAGCATTTCGAACAGGAGATTGGCCGCGGTGATCGCGGTGTTGCCAGCCGGATCATAGGGTGGCGACACTTCGACGAGGTCGCAGCCGACCAGGTTGAGGCCCCAGCAGCCGCGGATGATCTCGAGCGCCTGGATGGTGGTGAGGCCGCCGATTTCCGGCGTTCCCGTGCCAGGAGCGATCGAGGGATCGAGGCTGTCGATGTCGTAGGTCAGGTAGACCGGGCCGTTCCCGACCTGGGCGCGGACTTCCTCCATCAGCGGCGTCAGCGACTTGTGCCAGCACTCCTCGGCCTGTACCACGCGGAAGCCCTGCTCGCGCGGCCAGTCGAAATCGTCGGCGGCATAACCGGTGCCGCGCACGCCGATCTGCACGCAACGCTTGGTATCGAGCACGCCTGCCTCGACCGCCCGCCGGAAGGGCGTGCCATGGGCGATCGGCTCGCCGAACATATGTTCGTTGATGTCGGCATGGGCATCGACATGGATCAGGCCGACGGGGCCGTATTTCTCGGCCATGGCCCTAAGGATCGGATAGCTCAGCGTGTGGTCACCGCCCAAGGTGAGCGGCCGACAGCCATTCTTGATGATCCCCCGATAGGCATCGGTGATGATGTCGACGCATTTGGGCAGGTTGAAGGTGTCGATGGCGACGTCGCCGATGTCGGCCACCTGCAGGCTGTCGAACGGGGCGGCCCGGGTCGCCATGTTGTAGGGGCGGATCATGCAGGATTCGGTACGGATCTGCCGCGGCCCGAAGCGCGTGCCCGGCCGGTTCGAGGTCCCGATATCCATGGGGATACCGACGAAACAGGCATCGAGCCCCTCGGTGGTCGGCTGGGTCGGCAGCCGCATCATGGTGGCGGGGCCGCCGAAGCGCGGCATCTCGTTTCCACCGAGCGGCTGGTTGAAGGATCTGGCTGTCATGACTTCCTCCGATGGAGCCGGCGTTCGCCACTCCCGCGACCGCCTGCATCCTGAACTTCGAGTAACTGGGGCGACGGCCCCAGTTTCTGGTAGCCGGTAATCCCCTACTCGTCCACGCGCGGCAGGATGAGGCAGGGCACCGGCGAATTATGCGCGATCTTGCTGGAATTTGAGCCGAGGAACACCCGCATCACGGGCCCGAGGCTGCTCGACCCCACGACCAGCAATTCGGCATTCGCCCAAAGCAGCGAATCGAAGGCGGCCTTCCAGTTCTTGCCGTCGCCGATCTCCCCCGAAATCGCGACGGGACCGTCCCAATGATCGAGAACGGCGGCCTGTGCGGCGCTCGCCTGTTCGCGCAGGGTGTTGGAGACGATGTTCTCGGCATCATAGCCCGCTCCGGTCGGATACATCTGCTTGTCACGCACCACCAACGTCACCAGGCGCAGGGGAACGCTGAGCAATTGGGCCAGGTCGGCACTGCGCCGCGCCAGCCCCGGCGAGGTGGTGCTGCCGGCAAAGGCGCAGCTCAGCCGCCGAACCTGTGTTCTCGCATCGGCCGAATAGCCCCTCGGCGCCACGGCGACCGGCAGATGGGCCGAGCGCAGCACATCGGTGGTCACATGTCCTTCCCCGAAACGCCCCAACGGGGCGGCACGGGTCGACCCCAGCACCAGGCAATCGGCATCGATGTCGGAAGCGACCTGCAACAGGCCTTCACGCGCCGACGGGGCAGAGACGATGACGAATTCGGCCTGCACGTCGGGAGGCAGGCTCGCTCTGGCTTTCTCCTGCGCCTTGGTAGCATGCTGGTGCAGGAAACTGCCGTATTCGCCATCCACGCGGGCCGGCGACGGCGGACCCCAGGTGTCGGGCGTGACGGTACATACGACCAGGGAGGCGCCGCAGGAACGCGACAGCACCGCACCGAGGGCGAGCGCCTCGCGCCCGCCCTGATCGGCGGAAAGGCCAACCAGATATTTCATTGGGCTGCCTCGCCGACTGCGTTGTCAGGAGCCTCCAGCCGCGAATGGCGGGCCGAATAGGTGAAGTATAGCAGCGCGGCGATGGCGATCCAGACGCCGGTAATGGCGAAGACGATGCCGCTCAGCCTCAGGATGAGATAGATGCAGGCGATGATCGAGAGGATCGGCAGGACCGGACCGAACGGAACCCGGTAGCCGCGCTGCATGTCGGGCTGGGTATAGCGCAGGATGAGCACGCCCGCCGAGACCACGGTGAAGGCGACCAGCGTGCCCATGCTGGTGAGATCCCATAGCAGGCCGGCCGGGACGAAGGCGGCGATCAGCGCAACGAAGACCGAGACGATGATGGTGCAGGCGACCGGGGTCATGGTGCGCGGGTTCACGTCATGAAAGATGGCCGGCAGCATGCCGTCGCGAGACACCGCGAACAGGATGCGCGACTGGCCATAGAGCACGATCAGCGTGACCGAGAAGATCGAGATCACCGCGCCGGCCGCCAGGAGATTGGCGGGCCAGGCTGCACCGGTGATGTTCTGGAGGATGGTGGCAAGGCCCGCCTCCTGCCCGCCGAACTGGCTGGCAGGCTGCACGCCGAGGGCGGCAACGGCCACCAGCACATAGAAGCTGGTGACGATCACCAGGGCCGAAATGATGGCGAGCGGCAGGTTGCGCTTGGGATTGACCACTTCCTCGCCCGCCGTCGACACCGCGTCGAGGCCCACGAAGGTGAAGAAGATCGAGGCCGCAGCCGCCTGCACGCCGTTGAAGCCCTTCTCCCCGAAGAAGGGCGTGAAATTGGCGGCGTTGAAGGCACTGCCGGCAATCACGATGAACAGCGTCAGCACCGCCAGCTTGATCAGCACCATGATGGCGTTGGTGCGCGCCGATTCCTTGGAACCGCGCAGCAGCAGCAGGCAGCACAGAGCCACCAGGATCACGGCCGGCAGGTTGATCAGGCCTGAACCATCACCGAAGAAGGCCATGGCGAACGGGTTGTCGCTATCGGGAAGGGTGATCGGTCCCTTGGTCATCCAACCCGGCAGCACGATGCCGGTCAGGTTGCTCAGGAGCTTTTCGACATATTCGGCCCAGCCGACCGCCACCGCTGCGGCGGAGATGCCATACTCCAGCACCAGGCAAGCCGCCACGAAGAAGGCAACGCCCTCGCCCAGCGTGGCGTAGGCGTAGGAATAGGAGGAGCCGGAGACCGGGATCATCGAGCTCATCTCGGCGTAGCACAGCGCCGACAGCCCCGCCGTGACGGCTGCGATGACGAAGGAGATCACCACCGCCGGGCCGGCCACGGGCACCTGCTCGCTCAGCACGAAGAAAATGCCGGTACCGATCGTGGCACCCACGCCGAACATGGTGAGTTGGAACAAAGTAATGGAACGGCCGAGATGACCGTGGCCATCGCCGCTGTCGGCGGTATCGGCGACCAATCGACTGACTGGCTTCTTGCGGGTGAGCCGCTCGATGAGGGATGACGCCATGCTTTCACTTCCCCTGGATTGCCCTTGCGGTGCCTTCTTATTGTGCGCCAGTGTAGCTCCCGGCCCAGCAAAAGTGCTGCCAAATTTCCGTCACATTTCAACACTTGCTGCTGCCGGAGCATGGCGACACGCAAGTTTGTGCCGCTCGGGGCCCGCGCTCCGTCTTGACGAGATCACCCGCAAGGTATCCTCATGCCGCCTTGAAAGCGGGCCCGCCGGAATCGCGGCGGGAGGTCGAGCGGCAGGGAGCGAAGCATATGAAAGACGATGATGGCTCGATCCGGCTCGACCAGGTCGACCTGCGCATCCTGGCGCGTCTGCAGGCGGATGCCCGCGCCACCAACCAGGAACTGGCCGATGCGGTGGGCCTGTCGCCCAGCCCGTGCCTCCAGCGTGTCAAACGCCTCGAAAAGGCCGGTGTGATCTCGAGCTACCATGCCAGCATCGACATCGCCAAAGTCTGCCGGCATGTCGACGTCATCGCCGCCGTGACCTTGAACAGTCATGGCCTCGATGACTTTCTCACCTTCGAAAAGATGGTGATGGGCATGCGCTATGTGGTGGAATGCACCAAGGTGAGCGGCCCGATCGACTATCTGGTACGCTTCGTCTGCCCCGATATCGGCTCCTACCAGATGCTGTCCGATGAATTGCTGAAGCTCGGGCCCAAGATCGGCAATCTGTCGAGCTATATCGTGCTGAAATCGACCAAACCCTTCAAAGGCGTGGCCCTCGACGATCTCGTCGCTCCACAGCCGCGTTCCATGCTCCGCTTGGATTCCGCCGCGAAAACGGCTACCCGGCAAGTGGAGTGAACCTATGAGAACCGGAAAAACATGTCAGGCCTTCACCCCGAGGTGAACGACGCATCGGCCCCGCTGCCGCGGCGGGACAATTCCCGTTTCCTGATCGCCGGCATCCAGATGCCTGTGCCGGTCACCGGCCAGAACATCGCGGCGATGGCCGCGCAGCTGGAAAAGGCGGTCGCGCTCTATCCCGGCGTCGACATGGTGGTGTTCAGCGAGCTTGCCGCGCATGGACCGCTGCATGCCTGCGCTTCAGCCGATCCCCTGGCCGACGAGGCCATCTTCCAGGCGCTGGCTGCCAAGCATCGCATCTGGATCATTCCGGGCAGCGTCTTCGTCGAGCGCGACGGCAAGACCTTCAACCATGCCGTGGTGATCAATCCTGCCGGCGAGATCGTCGGGCGCTACGACAAGATGTTTCCCTTCATGCCGTTCGAGGCCGGTGTCACCGGGGGCAGCGAGTTCCTGGTCTTCGACGTGCCCGAGGTCGGTCGTTTCGGCCTGTCGATCTGCTACGATATCTGGTTCCCGGAGACCACGCGCACCTTGACCTCGGCGGGCGTCGAGGTGCTGATCCACCCGGTGCTGACCGGTACCACCGATCGCCAGGCCGAGCTTGCCATCGTCCAGGCTACCGCGGTGATGTTCTCCTGCTACGTCTTCGACGTGAACGGCCTGGATGGCGGCGGTGTCGGCCGCTCGCTCGTCGTCGATCCGACCGGTGTGGTGCTGCATCAATGCGGCCAGGCCACCGAGATCTTCCCGATCAATATCGATCTCGGCCTGGTCAGGCAGGTCCGGGCCGAGGGGGCCAATGGTCTCGGGCAGGTCCTGAAGTCCTTCCGCGACAAGAATGTCGTGCTGTCGACCTATGCCGACAATGGAAGCTCGGCCTATCTCGACAGCCTCGGTCCCCTGGTTCCGATGCGCAAGCGCGACTGGTCCTGACCGGCTCAGAGCATCTCCAGACCCTGCTTGCGGCGTGGTGGCGGGAAGGCCGCATCGAGGCTGGCGCGATCGGCATCGCTCAGCTTGATCGCCAGCGATCCTAGATTCTCCTTCACCCGTTCGGGATGACGGCTCTTGGGAATGGCGACGATCCCGGGTTTGTCGAGTACCCAGGCGAGCGCGATCTGTGCGGGGGTGGCGCCATGGTCGCGCGCGATCGCGTCCAGCACCCGGTGCCTGGCCAGTGCTCCCTGCTCGATGGGAGAATAGGCCATGATCGGCATGGACCGCTCGCGGCAATAGCCCGTCAGGTCATATTCGATTCCGCGCCGCGTCAGATTATAGAGCACCTGGTTGGCCTGGCAGTCCGGGCTGATCGCTTCGATCTCCTGCATATCGTCGACGTCGAAATTGGAAACGCCCCAGCGCAGGATCTTGCCGGCCTGCTTCAGGTCCTCGAAGGCGGCAATCGTCTCTTCGAGCGGCGTCGAGCTGCGCCAATGCAGGAGATAGAGATCGATGCGGTCGGTGCCCAGCCGCTTGAGGCTCTCCTCGCAGGCGCGAACCGCCTGGCGGCGGCCAGCATTCGAAGGCAGGACCTTGGAGACGAGATAGGTCTGATCGCGCCGTCCCGCGATTGCCTGTCCGACCACCTGTTCGGCACCGCCGCTACCATACATTTCGGCGGTATCGATCAGGCCGATGCCGAGATCGAGCCCGGCACGCAAGGCGGCGACCTCGGCTCCGGCCTCCCGCCTCGCCTCGCCCATGCCCCAGGTGCCGAGCCCGAATACGGGCATGGCGGAACCATCCGGCAGCCTGGTGGTGGAAATCGTCATGGTCTTACTCCTCGTAGCGGCACCAGGAACACTGCGGTCCCTGCCGCAGCGACGATCCTATCGTCCGCTCCGCCGGATTTCGACCCTTGCCCGCCGATCACCGTCCAAGATAGGAAAATCGATGTAAAAATCGGCGCCTACCCTCCCATCTCGCCTCGACACCGCCGGTTTCCCATACCTCTTTGCGGTAGATGAGGAGGAAAAAAGGGGTGACGGAAAGGCCATGCCGGAGATAGGAACCGACAGGCTAAGACAGCCGTTAAACTCCTGCCGGCCTCTCCTTACGTCATCCGGCACTGTGACGGCAGCATGACAGCTACGTCTCCTAGCCGCATGGTGGAATGGATTGCTACTTTCGGCCGAGGCGAAAAACGTTTTTCCCGCACCACCCCAAAAATACCCCGCAAATTTGCCGGTCTGCATTTTGAGATCGATTTCATTAAGTTGTCCGGGAGCAATCTACCTTCCATTTGAACGACCCCAGTGAGCTAGGCATCCATGAAAGAGCCGAAAGACCCGGCCATCGCAGCGGCACTCGAATATGAGTTCGCGACGCATGACGCGATGGCCAATCTCAGGGACCGTAGATCCCCGGCAAAGGTCAAGGCCTGCCTCCGCTGGGCCGACGCCCTGTTGCAACTCGAAGCCCTACCCGAATCCGACCATCGCCGCGCCGGCGATTTCCTGGCCATGCGTGGCAAGATTCCGATCGAGGCCCGCAGGATCATCACCGATGCCATGGTGCGCCTGGATGCGGCCGCCATGGCAGCCGAGTGCCGCTTCGCCAAGACACAGACCAAGCACTGATCCCGATACGTCCGAACGCCTCCGAACCGCACCGCGCGCCCTTGCACGCGGTGTCGTCACGTTTGATGACCTATGGTGGAGTATAGAGGCAGGCAGCAGAGATCGGAATGTCGGTTCGGCCGGGCCGGCCTAAAGTCATCGTGAACCCATCATGATGACGAAAGGACAAGCCCATGTCCGGCCTGCCACGCCCCCAGCCTGCTTCCCTGCCTGTTCCCAACGCCTATGGTGTCGACCGGGTCGCGGCCTATGATTGGCAGGGGCTGACCCGCGAACTCGATGATTACGGCTGCACCGTGCTGGATGGCCTGCTTTCGCCGGAGGAATGCCGGGGCATCGCCGATCTCTATGCGCGGGAGACGCATTTCCGCAGCCATGTCCATATGGCGAGGCACGGCTTCGGCCGCGGCGAATACCGCTATTTCGCCTATCCTCTACCGGCGCTGATCGGCGAGCTCAGAACCGCACTCTATCCGCATCTTGCCGCAACCGCCAACGCCTGGAACCGGCGCATGGGAATTGAGGCAGGCTATCCGGCCGCACATGCCGATTTTCTAAAGGCCTGCCACGCAGCCGGTCAGAACCGCCCGACCCCGTTGCTGCTGCAATATGGGCCCGGAGACTTCAATTGTCTCCACCAGGATCTGTATGGCGACCTGGCCTTTCCGATCCAGGTTGCCATTCTCCTCTCTGAGCCCGGCCGCGATTTCACCGGTGGCGAATTCGTCCTCACCGAACAGCGGCCTCGCATGCAGAGCCGGGTCGAGGTCGTGCCCCTGCGCCAGGGCGATGCCGTCGCCTTCGCCGTGCATAACCGGCCGGTCCAGGGCAGCAGAGGGTCCTATCGCGTCAATCTGCGCCACGGCGTCAGCCGCGTTCGCTCGGGACAGAGGCACACATTGGGCCTCATCTTCCACGATGCCCGATAAGACGGCACCGGGAAGGCGGCATGCTCCGCCTTCCCGGTGCCTGGCAATCAAGGTTGCGCCGAAGCGGAAGAGCGCGGCACGATCTCCTGGCCGTTGGGTGCTGCGCCGATGCGATCCACTCTCACCACGTCGCCGGGATAGACCGGGTCGGCTTCATTCGCCTCGATCGTCTGCGTCTTGTCTCCGACCCGCCGGATGATGGCAAAGGTCAGCTTGCTGTTGATGTTGCCGATCTGGGAGACGACAGCCTGCGGCGCCTGCACCTCGGCGTTGTAGATGAGCCCCTGCGTCGTCGTCGTCTTCTCGGCATTCACCGAGATCTTGCTGCGGACGTC
This sequence comes from Labrys sp. E2SS-1L, assembly GCF_057073705.1. NCBI lineage: Bacteria > Pseudomonadati > Pseudomonadota > Alphaproteobacteria > Hyphomicrobiales > Xanthobacteraceae > Labrys > Labrys sp. E2SS-1L. The sequence continues at coordinate 4,213,563 of NZ_CP172712.1, forward strand.
CGAGATCTCGGTCAGAATGTCGTTGCGCCGCTTGTTGTGCAGGTCGACGACATCGCGTTCGGCCTTCGAGATATCCTGCTGCGCACGCAAGATCAGCAGATCGATATCCAGGCGGTTGCTTTCGAATTGCGAGACGTTCTGATCCAGCGCCAGTTTGCGCGAGGCGACAGCCAAACCCTTGGACACCAGGCCGTTGACGTTATCCAGTTCCTGCTTGGCCAAGTCGAGCTGGCGCTCCAGGGACTGGCTCTTGGCCTTGAGAGATTCGACCTCCGAGCCGAGCAGCTTCTTGGTCTGGTTGATCGCATCCTCCTGTGAGCGCAATGCCTGCTTGCGTGCCTCAAACAGGAGTTGCTCCTCCTTCATCATCTGGGCGATCTGCGGCGTGTCGGCCTGGCTCATCAGCTCCTTGGGGAAGGTTATGGTGTCGCTATCCCGCAATTCGGCATCGAGGCGCGCCTCGCGCGCCAGCAGCCCCAGCCGTTCCACCGCCAGGGTCCGCAGATCGCCGCGATTGACCAGGCTCTCACGCTGGAAGCTGAGAAGCCCGAAATCGGAGACACGCAGCACCCCCCCCGCCGTACTGATGGCCTGGAGCACGGTGAGGCCGGGCTTATAGGGATACTGGCCGGGCGTGGTCACCATGCCCAAGATGTAGAAAGGCCGGTAGGTCGACACTTCCACCGAGGCATCCGGCCGATTGGAAAGGCCGATGCTGGCCTGCAGCTTCTCGCCGATCAGGACAGACAGGTCGCCCGTGCTCTTGCCGGCCGCCGGAACCTCGCCGATGAGCGGCAGGGATACGTTGCCGGACGCGCCCACGACGAATTCGCCTGTCAACGCAGCCCATTCATGCACCTCGCTCGAGGAAGCGCGCCAGTCATAGACCCTGATCTTGAGCTTGTCTTCCGGCCCGAGCAGATAGGGCTCGGCCAGCGCCGTCGTCGCGATCCCCATCGTGGCAACCACTGCGGTCAGCAGGCCTGTCACCAGGCGACGCAGGCTTGCACGTCGTGATTTGCGGCAAAACGAGGCCCTGTGAAATGCTGAGAAACTCATGGGGTTCAATACCGTCCTTCAATGAACGAGCCTTACGGGAAGGCCTGATCCGGTCTGCTTTGAAATAACGCAGTGATGCTCTCACATCGACTATGCCTGCGTGCTTTTTTCATGCACGCGCCGCTCGACATAGGCGCGCATTTTCTCGGTGAAGACTTCCTTGCCGAAACCCGCCGCATGGGCCGTAATCGCCGAGGGGTCGATATCCGTCTTTTCCAGGCGCTCGATCGCATCAATGATGGCTTCCACGCTCTGGGTTTGAAAGAACACCCCGGTCCTGTCGGCAATCACGGTTTCCGTCGCCCCTCCCCGCCCATAGGCGATCACAGGACGCCCGCTGGCCATGGCCTCCACCGGCACGATGCCGAAATCCTCCTCGCCCGGGAACACCAGAGCCCGGCAACGGGCATAATGATGCTGCAGCGCGCTGAAGGGCTGCGGCCCCAGGACCGAGACGGTCGGCCCCGCCATGGCCTTGACCTTGGCGAACATCTCGCCGCCGCCGATGATGACGAGTTTCCTGCCGGTTCGGTTGAAGGCCTCCACCGCCAGGTCCGGCCGCTTGTAGCTGACCAGTTCACCCACCATCAGATAATAGTCTTCGAGTTCGGACGTCTCGACGGGGCGAAACGCCGCCGTATCGACGGGCGGGAATATGACATCTGAATCGCGTCGATAATAAGACTGGACGCGGCGAGCCACGGTCTTCGAATTCGAGACGAAATGATCAACGCGTGACGCAGAGGCTGCATCCCAGTTGCGAATATAATGCGCGATCGGGGGCATCATCATGCGAGTCAGGAAGCCACTACGCTCGCGGTAGTCGTGGAACATGTTCCAGATATAGCGCATGGGCGAATGGCAATAGCAGATATGAACTGCATCCGCCGGCGGAACGATGCCCTTCGCAGGCCCGGATTCGCTGCTGATCACCAGATCGTAGCCGCGAAGGTCGAGATTCTCGAGGGCCATCGGCATCAGGGGCAAATAGGACTTGTAGAGGCGATGGGCGGCTGGCAAGCGGCTGATGAAGGACGTCGATACCTTATGGCGTCGGATCACCGGCGACACGGCGTCGGGCCGATAGACATGCGTGAAGATGTCGGCCTGAGGGAAAAGCTCGCAAAGCGCCTCGATGACCTTTTCGCCGCCGCGCATGCCGACGAACCAGTAATGTACGATTGCAACTCGCATTGCACCAATTCTTCCTGCGGGCCCCAAGTCGAATGCCCAATTCAAAGCACAAATACAGTTTTCGCAGCTCGCACCAAAGCATTCGGGCGTACGACGAAGGGGGTAATCCGCCCCATCCCGCCGGAGCGCGAAACGCCCGGCAAACTGCGACGGGGTGACCGCAAGCTTTGCGGATTAGCACATGCGGGCCGGCCACGATGTGCGTTCTAGCACACATCCCGCCTGGGTGGGCTATTCGGCCATTTTTGGCCTGAAACCCGCCAAATTCCTAGCGAGTCCCCGCGAGATTGCGCTTTCGATACTATCCTTTCTCTCCCTTTGAAGGCGCCTCCCATGACGATGATGCTCTCCCGGCGGTGCCGAAAGCGGGGCGATCCTATTCGAGAGTCTAGGATAGGCTACCCATACACTCCCCGAGCATAGGGAAAAATACGGCGGAGAAGCAGAAAATTAAGCCAGCCAACCTTCCAAAGAGATAGACCTAACCCGTTTCTGCGATGCAGCATCCCCCTTCACCTACCTCCTAAACGGTATGGATTTAATCAAACTCTATCCTTTTTGGATAGGGGTATGCCTCTAACTCAACGCAACGGTAGGTACTAACCCCCCCAAATTCCAACAGCCCTAATCCTTGATTTCCAACACGAAATTCAGCAATTCAGGATCAATAAATTCATCCAAATCAAAACACGCTTCGGCTTGTGTTTACAAACGCCGGCAAAAACTTCCAAACGCCGCACCAAGCCCGATTTTGTTTTGGTTGCCGCAGCGCAACATGCTGAACGGCAACTCCACCCGGGATGAATAACATAGCGTAACGCAGCACTCTGACCGAGGCGAGAGATGGAAAACTTGGCTAGCTCGAACAGTCTTAGCCGTATACCCGGCAAAGACGATGCTTCCTTGTTCAAATCAAACAAGCAAAGAAGCGGCCTATCCCTTGAAATGGCAAAGGGAGGCAAGCGCGTGCTCGACATTGTCACTGCCTCGGCCGCACTCGTCTTCCTGCTGCCACTTTTCATGCTGCTGCTCGGCGTGCTGCTCGTCCTTCAGGGCCGGCCGATCTTCATTCGGCACAACCGCGTTGGTCGTGGCGGCGCACTCTTTCCGTGCCTCAAGTTCCGCTCGATGGTGACGAACTCGGACGAGGTGCTGCGCGAGCATCTGGCCGCCAATAGTGCGGCCCGCCAAGAATGGGAAGAGACCCACAAGCTCAAGAACGATCCGCGCATCACCCCGCTCGGCCAGTTCCTGCGAAAGTCCAGCATCGATGAGCTGCCCCAGCTCCTCAACGTCATCCGTGGTGACATGAGCCTCGTTGGTCCCCGGCCGATCGTCCGCGACGAAATGGTGCGCTATGGCGCCCATATCGAGGACTATCTCAAGGTGCGGCCCGGTCTCACCGGCCTGTGGCAGGTCAGCGGCCGCAGCGATGTGTCCTATCAGCATCGTGTCAGCCTCGATGTCCGCTATGTGCGCGAATGGAGCCTGTGGAGCGACATCGTCATCATCTTGAAGACGATCCCGGCCGTGTTGCGTCCCTCCGGCTCCTATTGAGCTTGGTTCAAGAGTCGGCCGCAGTTCAAGCGATCGAGTAACTGTCAGCCTTGCGCCCGAAGCACCACCGACTTCGGGCGTCTTTTTTTGACCGCTGTGGCTTGTTCAGCCGACGCCTCGCACGCTGGTCCTCAGGTCGCTTGCATCGAAAGGGAAGGCCTGCGATGAACGTCGACACATTGCCGCAATCGAGCGCGATTGACCCGGCTCCCGCCTCACGAGCTCTTTCGGCAACCATGATCGATCCGCTTTCCTTTGCGATCAACGGGCGCTTCCTCACCCAACCGGTCACCGGCGTGCAGCGCTATGCGCGGGAAATCACTGCCCATCTCGACGAACTCCTGCATCAGCAAGGAGGGCAGGCCAGCCTCTATCTGCCGGACAGCGGTGACGTTCCCGCCTACCGGGCCATCCAGGCCAGACGGTCCCAACGCTTGCGCGGGCATTTTTGGGAGCAGATGGAACTGCCCCTGCTCGATCGCCGCTTCCTGCTGAATTTATGCAATCTGGGACCGGTCGCCCGCAGCAGGCAGGTCGTCTGCATCCATGATGCCAATGTCGCCAACATGCCGACGAGCTACAGCCGGGCCTTTCGTGCCGTTTACGGGACGCTCCTGCCCCTGCTGGTTCGGCGCGCCGCCGCGATTACCACCGTCTCGCATTTCTCGGCGGGAGAGCTTGCCCGTCATCTGCCGATCGCCCGCGAAGATATCGTCGTTCTGCCCAATGGCCACGAGCATGTCTTTCGCTGGAACGCATCCCGCTCCTCGATTCGCACCAAGCACCGGTTCGAACGGCCCTATGTCTTCATCATCGGCAGCCGCGCCCGCCACAAGAATGTCGCGATGGTGCTCGATCTCGCCCAAGCCCTCGACGAGCGCGGCATCGACATTGTCGTGACTGGCGGCCAATCCAGCATTTTTGCCGCGGAAGAACACCGGGCCCCCGCGCCGAACGTACGTTTCATGGGCTTCGTCGATGATGACGACCTGGCAGCCCTGCTGCAGGGCGCGTTGTGCCTGCTGTTTCCCTCCTTCACCGAGGGTTTCGGCCTGCCGATCGTCGAGGCAATGGCGCTCGGCTGTCCCGTGATCTCATCCGATCAGGCCAGCATGCCGGAGGTGTGCGGCGATGCGGCATTGCTGGCGCCGCCCGACCAACCTGCTGCTTGGCTCCGCCATATCGAGAGTCTGGCCGGCTCAGATACCTTGCGTTCCACGTTCTCCGAACGAGGGCGCAAGCGCGTCGAGGCCTATTCATGGCGGAAATCGGCCCAAGGTTATCTCGACCTCATCCGCGAGAGGCGGTCCGGAAAAGCATGACGTATTCCTGGAAGTCATGCCGTCGCCACAACATGTTTCCACCGTATGATTTGAGCTTGGCTTGCCGCGAACGGGCGTGAGCCAAACCTTCCACCATCATGACCAATAGTATTGCGAGCCAAGCATTGCGACTTGCCTTCCCTAACTCTATAAGCGCGATATTCGACCTGAACTCTGCATTGCCTGCGCGGAACCAGCCGCGCGGCAGCGCACTGCCTCCAGGCTTTCCGCAATGTGACATGTTCGAGCGCGCTCGAACCGGATCGTTGGGATTGCCCGCGATCCCGTCGTTCCAATGTCGCCCTGTTCATGGATTTTGTTGAAGGTTCGAGGCCGCTGACATGCTCTATCTCAGGCCGCTGAATGATCAGCCCACGAGTTTCGGCTTGCGCGACATTCTCGTCGAGATCATGCGCTATGCCCGCGGCCTGGTGCTGTGGTTCATCCTCTGCGTCTTCGCCGCGATCATCTACATCGTCAGCACCCCGCCGGAATATTACGCAGCCTCCTTCGTGATTCTGGAGCCCAGAAGCTCCTTCTCAAGTTCCCAGGGGGTGGATCCCGGCCTTCTGCAGACCAATCTCGACAATTCGCAGATCGAGAGCCAGATTCAGATCGTGAAATCCGAACGGGTTCTGCGCCTGGTGTTCCAAACGCTGAATCTGCAGAACGATCCCGAATTCGTCGGCCCGCTGCCGGCCCAGGGCGTGACGCCGGATCTGGTCAAACGCCATGATGCAGCGGCCTTCACCACTTTCAGCGACCGCGTCACGGTACGTCGAATCGGGCAATCCCTGGTGCTCGAGATCGGCTATCGCTCGAAATCCGCCGCCAAGGCCGCCTCGATCGCCAATTCGATCACCGCCGCCTTCATCCGCGACCAGATCGATGCCAGGTCTCTGTCCATGCAGCGCAACAATGAATGGCTGCAAGGGCGCATCGACGAGATCAAGGGACAGCAACAGGCCATCGAGGAAGCGGTACGCAAGGGTGTCCTGCCTGATCGCCAGTTCTCCGCCTCCGACGCCCGTATCATCAGTTCTGCCGCCGAGCCCCTTTCGAAAGCCTATCCGCAGACGAAACTGATTCTGCTGCTGGCGGCTTCCTTCTCCCTGCTGACGGGTCTCGGTGCGGTCAGTATTTTTCACACGCTCAACCGCACGCTGCGCGCCAAGCGGCATGTGCAGCGCGAGCTCGGTCTCAATTGCATCGGCATCATCCCCTTTGCGACCGACGAGCGCGGCTCCGGCCTGCCGCACACCCTTGCAGACCTCCGCAGTGATCTCGCCAAGCTGCCGAAAACGCTGGTTGCCGCGATTAAATCGCTGCGGCTATTCAGGCGGCGCCGAACCGATTCGGATGACAACTACTTCGCCTATGCCACCTCGAAGGCGGGCATGCTCTCCCCCTTCGCCGAAAGTCTCAGAGCCGTGCGCACGGCGATCATGGGCAAGGAGCAGAGTTCCGGCGCGCGAGTCATCGGCATTGCATCGTGTCTGCCCCATGAAGGCAAGTCCACCATCGCCGCCAACCTGGCCCATCTGTTCGCCGCGAGCGGCCGCCACACCATGCTGATCGACTGCGATCTGCGCGACGATGCACTAAGCCGTCACTACGCTCCGGATGCCCGTTATGGCCTGAGCGAAGTTTTGCAACAGCGTGGCAAGCAGATCACCGCCTCCGCGATCAATCTGGTTCCTCGTCTCGACTTCATTCCTGCGAACAGGGCTGGCGGCTCGGTCGATATCGATCTCTTCATCGGTTCATCCGTCATGCAGGAACAGCTCAACGCGCTGAACGCCTATGATTGCGTCATCGTCGATCTGCCTGCCATGAGCCTGTCTTCCGACGTCAAGGCAGTGGCACCGCTCCTTGATACGATGATCTTCGTCATCGAGGCGGGCCGCACCACCAGCGACGACGTGACCGAGGCGCTCGATACCTTGCAGCAGGCCAATGGCAAGGTGATGGGCGCCGTGCTCAACAAGGTGCCGAGGCGCGACTGGCCGGTGCTCCTACGCCGCCCGCGCGCCTGACCTGGCACACTGGGTCTATCTATCGGGGCCGCTCCCTCAGCGTTCGCCTTTCATCAATTCAGGGATGCTGCTTCGCCGTCCTTACGATTCAGGCCAGCTTCCCTCTCGGGGGAGCCTGCTCGTACGACCGAGGCAGCAGGAAACCAACCCGCTCGCCGTTTGGCCGATGGCTGCTGGTTGCGACGCCATTTGCCATCGCAACCGAGCCAATCGGCTTTCCCATTTACCCCAACGTTCGCCTCGGTTCATTTCGGGGTACCGCCTTTGAGTTAGAGAGTACCTAAATCGGTCCCGACTTTCACTCGCTTCCTATCAACATTGCTAGATTGAATCAGAGCAGAGCTTGCAACATTCTGCAGATGCTCATGATGGCATTGCAGTGCTCTAGACCAAGGAAATACCAGAGTGAATCGTCGAGGTGGCGGCAATTCACAAGTCTTTCCTTCGCGGAACATCCTGGTTTTGTCAGGCATGACCAACGGACATCGGTCGAATTCATGATCCAGGGGACGCGTTCTTCATTCTGTCATCCCTGACAGTAGCTGTCTGTTTCCTGGCCGGAATTCAGTCTTACCTTATCCGTTTATATGTTGTGTGAAGTGTCCGAATTGCAATCTACAGATCTATCTCCCTCGGTGCCCTTGAGGCAGCTTGGTCAATCATATGGCCCCACCATGGTAGTAAACAGTCCACCAGGACAAATCGCCCTTATAAACCATAGGACATTACAGCGCGACTGCATCAGCCGTGTCCTGGCGGTAGAGTTTCCTGAACGAAAAATTTTGCCATTCGCCCGTCTGGACGAATGGAATGCTGTTGCCGATGAGCATGAGGAAGTCTCGCTCGTCATCATCTGCGAGGGTGACGATCCGAGTGATCTGACCTTGCTGGCCGCAGCAACCGGGCATATGCCCTCAGCCGCAATCATCATTCTATCGGACTCCGAGGATCCAGCCAGTATTTTCCGGGCTCTCGACCTCGGTGTGAAAGGCTACATTCCCAGCACGCTCGGTGCAGAGGTGGCCATCGAGGCAACACGCCTGGTCATCGCGGGCGGCGTCTTTGTGCCCGCCGCCAGTCTGATCCGGGCGGCGACCGAACCTGCCCTCGTCCGCCAGGAGCAGCCCGGCCGGAACTACCCGCGCATCTCCCCCCGGCAATTGTCGATCATTGCCGCGGTCAGTCGCGGCAAGTCCAATGCCGCCATTGCGACGGAGCTCAATCTGCGCGAAAGCACGGTCAAGGTTCACATCCGCAACATCATGAAGAAACTAAAGGTGAAGAGCCGGACGGCAATTGCCCACAAATCGCGTGATATTCTGCGCGCTGAAGGCTATGAGCTCAATAGTGCATCGGACATGCAGCGCCTCACCTTGGACATCGCGCGGTCTTCCTGACAGGCAGCCGCCTTTCTTCGCCCCGTCGGGCCAGAGAGGGGCATCCGGCGGCGGAACTCGATGATCACTGTTCCGTCCGCCATCAGAGCCGCAGGCTTTTGGCGGCGGGCTCTCCCCTACTCTCGCCGTGCTGGTGGTACCGGTTACCCGGTACTGCCTCACAGCGGCTTTCCTGGTGGCTTGCTTGTTCCACCCTGTCCCACGGGAAGGAAGAGGCCTTCCTTCTGCCCCTGCCAGACCAGCACCCGGTTGCGGCCCTGCTGCTTGGCCCGATACAGCAACTTGTCGGCCCAGCCCAGCAATGCGGCAGGCTTGTCCGTCTGCGACACGAACGCCACCACCCCGCCGCAGCTGATGGTTACCGCTTCGGCAGTACGTGACCTGGCATGCGGCAGATCGAGATCGAGCACCGCCTGCCTCAGTCTCTCCAGCAGTGGCTCCAATTCATGCAGTCCCGGCAGCAGCATCACGAATTCCTCGCCGCCATACCGGGCGACGACGTCATAGGGGCGGCCGGCGGCCCGCGCGAGGGCCTGCGCAACCTGCCTCAGCGCTTCGTCGCCGGCGCCATGACCGTAATGGTCGTTATATTCCTTGAAATGATCGACATCGATCATGGCCACGCTGAGCGGATCGCCGGAGCGGACGGCATGCCGCCAGGCCAGCTCGAACGCCTTGTCGAAATAGCGCCGGTTCGCGATTCCGGTCAGGCCGTCCTTTTCCGACAGGCGCTCCAGTTCATTGCGTTGCGCCACCAATTTGAGATGGTTGCGCACGCGGGCCCTGACGATGGCGGGACTGATCGGTTTGAAGACATAGTCGGCAGCGCCCAGCGAAAGCCCGCGTTCTTCGTCCTGTTCATCCGTAAGGGCAGTGATGAAGATCACTGCGATATTGGCGGTCTGGGGCTCGGAACGCAGTCGACGCAAAACCTCGTAGCCGTCCATACCCGGCATTGAGACATCGAGCAGGATCAAGTCGATGCTTCGTTCGTCCTGTGCACGCTGCAGAGCGCTCGGCCCATCCTTCGCCAGGAGTATTCGACATTCACGCTGCAGCAGCTCCGCCAGTATCGTCCGATTGATCCGGTCATCGTCGACGATCAGCACCGTCTGCGGAAAAGCATCGCTCACTCTTGAGATCTTTCAAACACCCGTTGTTCCAGATCGGCGTTCAATTGCTGCAATAGGGTTTCTGCCTCGACCAGTTCAAGTTCCTCGAAATGGCCCAGGATCGCTCTTGCTCTTTCGGCTTCGACAGTTCCGGAGAGCTCGGCGACAACATCACCAAGAATGGCATAAGCGGCATAGTCACCGCTTTGCAACAAGGGTTTTGCGGCTGCGATGAGGTCAAGAACCTTGCGCAGACCGCCCCTCACTGGCCCTGCCCCTCCAGCCGTAGCTTGTGCGGCAACACGATCGAGCTGGCTGAGCAGCAATGCGAGGTCATCCCGGAACGCGGGAAGGAGAAGCCGGACCTCATCGACGTCCCCACCGCGAGAAATCTCCTCGATACCAGCTGCTGCCGCGCACAACTCATGGGCATCCAGATAGGAAGCAGCCCCCCTGACGGCATGCGCGAGCGCTGCAACGGCTGCGGCATCCCCTCGCAGTGCCGCCTGATCAAGCTGCGCGGGAGCCTCCCTGAAATCGCGAACGAACCCTTGGAGCAGGCGCTGCAATCGCTCGCGGCTATTGCCCAGGCGTTTCTGGGCCGCGGATAGATCCACCCCGCTCATTGACGCGAAAATATCCCCCGAAACACGCCCTTCCGCCATGTCTGGCGTCTCGTTTTCGGCATCCTGTGCGAGGGAGGGCGCAGGGAGCAATTCCATCAATGTCCTATAGAGAGCCAATTCGTCGATCGGCTTGGTCAGATGCGCGTTCATGCCTGCCGCGAGACTGGCTTCACGATCCTTGGTAAGGGCCTGAGCGGTCAGGGCAATCAGGGGCAGGGAAGCCCAGCGCTCTTGTGCGCGAATCCTGCGTGTGGCCGTCAGACCATCCATTTCAGGCATGTGGACGTCCATCAGGACAGCGTCGTAGGCCGCCGCTTCCAGCTTGTCCAGAGCGTCCCGGCCATTCACCGCCGTGTCCACATGCATGCCGGCCAATTGCAGGAAGTCGCCGACGACCTCCCGATTGAAGGCATTGTCGTCCACGACCAGAATACGCCGGCCCGCGAGTGCCGCCAGGATCTCGTCCTGCGCCTGCGGCGGCAAGATCTCGCCCGCTTCCTCGCCAAGAACGACAGGGGGCCCATTCGCGGCATCGTGAAAGACCCCGACGATGGTGTTGAACATCACCGACACGGTGACCGGCTTGACGAGCACACCGTGCAGACCGAGCTGCTCGGCTCGTCGAAGCACCTCTTCACGACCATAGGCCGTCACCATCAGAACGGCCGGCGTGCTCTTGAGCCTTGCATCGGTCTTGATCCGCGCTGCGGTTTCCAGGCCGTCCATGCCGGGCATGCGCCAATCCATCAGAACGACTTCGAAGGACCGTCCCTCTTCGCGGGCCTGGCTCAGCGCCGCCAACGCGGCCTTGCCGGAATCGACGACATGGCTCTCCATGCCGAAATCATGCACCATCCCTGCCAATGTTTCGCGGGCACTGGCATTGTCATCGACGATCAGGACCCTTTTGCCCTTCAATTCCCCCGAACGCAGGGTCCCATCATGGGAGGCAGCGCGCCGCGGTGACCTGAGCTCGACCGTGAAATAGAAGGTGCTGCCCTTGCCCAGCGTGCTCGATACCCAGATCTGCCCATCCATGCCTTCGACGAGGCGCTTGCAGATGGCCAGTCCCAGGCCGGTTCCGCCATATTTACGCGAGACGTGCCTCTCCGCCTGGGCGAAAGCCTGGAACAGGCCGGCGACCTGATCGGCGCCGAGGCCGATCCCCGTATCCTGCACGGCAAATTGCAGCCGGACGGCGTTTGAGGCAGCCGCCTGCTTGGCGTCGACCGACACCACGATCTCGCCCTTGTGGGTGAATTTGACGGCATTGTTCACCAGATTGATCAGCACCTGGCCGAGCCGGAGCGAGTCACCGACGAGGCGCGATGGCACATCCGGCGCCACCGCATAGATGATCTCGATGCCCTTCTCCTCGGCTTTCATGGCCGTCACGGCGGAGACTGATTCAAGCACGGCCTCCAGCCTGAATTCGCTTTCCTCCAACTCGAGCTTGCCGGCTTCGATCTTCGAGTAGTCGAGAATATCGTTGAGGATGGAGGTCAGCGTTTGCGCCGATGCGCTGATCTTATCGAGATAGTTGCGCTGCTTGGGGTCCCGCTCGGCCTGCAGTGCCAGCCGGGTCATGCCGAGCACCGTATTCATGGGCGTGCGGATTTCGTGGCTCATCACTGCCAGGAACTCGCCCTTGGCCGCCTGGGCGGCTTCTGCGGCCTTGCGAGCCTGGATCAGAGCCTGGGCCGTGCGCCGCTCCTCGGTGACATCCTGGTTGATGCCCAGAGCGCGCAGTACCGAGCCGTCATCGGCACGAAAGACCTCGGCCTGGCCTCGAATATGCCGGATGGCGCCATCGGGGTGCACGATTCTGAATTCGCTTTCGAACGTTCCCGTCCTGGCGATGGCCTCCTGCCATTGTGTCAGCACGCGGTCGACGTCGTCGGGATGGAGCAACGAAAGCCAGCGCTCGAGGCTACCGTCGAAAGCGTCGTGCTCCAGCCCGTAGAGGACATACATCTGGTCATCCCAGATATATTTCTGGTCCTGGGCGTTCATGTCCCATATGCCGACGCCGCCGACCTTGATCGCAAGCTCCATACGCTCCTTGAGGGCGACGATGAGATCCTCGGCCTGTTTGCGGGCGGTGATATCCTGCATGACACCGTCCCAGATCACCGTGCCATCGGCCTGGTAGCGGGGAGCGGAACGGCAATGGAGCCAGAGAATCCGGCCGTCCCGCGTGCGAGATCTGAACTGGCAGTCGAAGACGCTGCCGCGCGAGAGCGAATCTTCGAGCAATGCGTTGTAGCGAGGCAGATCGTCTTCATGGATCGTTTGAACGAAGGCCCCTCGCCGTTCCATGATCTCGCTGGCCGGCACGCCGGTCAGTGCCAGGATGCCGGCGCTCACATAGGGCAACGACAATTTTCCATCGGGCGTCTGCACCAGGCGATAGACGGCCCCATGCGGCAGGTTGTCGACAAGGGAGCTGAGCTGGGCTTCCAGCTCCTTGCTCTCCGTGATGTCGCGCATGAGCCAGATGGCGTGATCGCCAACCTGGGTTGCAGCCACTTCCGCCAGGCGCGGCGCTCCGCCCCTGCGAAAAAAGCCGTACTGCCCGGTGCGATAGGTCCGGCCGGCCCGATCAGTGCTCGAATCGGAGACAAGAGCCTCAAATAGATCGCGACCGAAAAGCCGCGACCACGCATCGGGAATCGACAGTTCTTGCCTATCGTACCCGGTGAGTTCTTCGGCAGCACGGTTGACCAGGATCCGGTCATCGGTCACGAAAGCGGCTCCGATCGGCAGGTTTTCCATCATCTCGGACAACCACCGAACACGCGCCGACAATTCCATTTCGATCTGCTTGCGCGCCGTAATGTCGGTGTGGGTTCCGATGATGCGCAGAGGCGAACCATCCTCATCGCGCTCGATGGCCTTGCCGCGATCGAGAATCGTGCGCCAGGATCCGTCCTTGGCCCGCATGCGCAGCTCAATGACGAAGTCCGGAGCCTCGCCGCTTATGTGCCGTTCCACCGCTGCCCAGCTCGCCTGCAGGTCATCCGGATGGATGCGATCGATGAATTCTTTGAGTGTAGGCCCGATTTCGTTCTCGGCATGCCCCAGCATTGCCTTCCATTGCCGGGAGTAGAAGACATTCCCGGTGCGCAGGTCCCAATCCCACAATCCGTCGCCTGCACCATTGAGCGCGAATTCCCAGCGCGCCTCGCTATGGCGCAAAGCCGTCTCGGTGGCGCGGACATCCGTCATGTCACGGGAAACGCCGATCAAGCCGATCACGTCGCCCTTCTCGTCGCGCCTTGGAACCTTGGTCACGAAGAAATGGCGCCTGGTGCCGTTGACGACGAAGGTTTCCTCCATGGTCACGACCTTGCCGCGCGCCATGATCTCCCGATCGGTCCGCAGGATACGGGTTGCATTTTCCGGATCGATCACGGCCGTAAGATCCCGCTCCAGAATTTCGGACGCAGGCCGTCCCAGGAAACGGGCCGTCGCCTGGTTGAGCATCACGAAGCGGCCTTCTAGATCCTTCAGGAAAATGGCATCCGTGGTGCCATCGAAAACCGTCTGCAGCAGATCGGTGGTCTTGCGCAGTTCGGCCGTGCGCTCCGCAACCCTGATCTCGAGCTCGGCGTTGTGCCTGCGGTTGGCATTCTCGGCCTCGACCCGCTCGCTGATGTCGCGCACGGTGGCAAAGAAGGTCTTCCGGGCCTGATAGAGATGGCACGAAAGCCGAACCTCGACCGGAAAAACCGAACCATCCTTGCGGCGATGCCTGGCATAGAGTGTCGTCGCGACGCCCGGCTCGGCCTCGGCCCACACGCTCCTCGCCCATGCCAGGTCGAAATCCTCGACGATGTCGGGCACCGACATCCGCAGGAGCTCTTCCCTGGTGAAACCGGTGCTGAGGGTTACGTGATGGTTGACGTCGAGGAATCTTCCCTGATCGTCATGGACGAAGAAATCGTCAGCCACATGTTCCAGCAGCAAGCTGAAACGATTGTCGCCAAGGCGCTTTTCGGTTTCGATCCGCTTGCCGTCGCGCTGCATCTCGCTCCCGCTGAGGAAGAGCAGCTTCACATCATGCTCGATCTCGTTCCGGAAACGGATGAGCAGGCGCTGGTAGGCTGACGAGAACCCCGCCTCACCTTGCTTTTGAACCATCAGCGTGCCGAAGACCTCTCCCTTCGGTCCACGGATCGACGCGCCGAGGAAAGCCTGCCCTGCCGCTATGTCGATGACGGTCCCTGCTCGTCGGCTTTCCCGATCGGAACCGTCTGGTGCGTGTTCGCCGGCTTCGCGTGCAACCGCGATGCTGAAACGCTGCAGAGCAATCTGGCTTGCCGTCGAACCGGCTCGATATGCCTGGCCCGGCCCGTGGCTGACAGCGATGATCTCGCCACCTTCGCCGATCCCTCGCATGACAAAGGCAGCCGCATGCTCCAGGAGACCAACCAAGATATCGGCGGTAGCGGCCCATCCTTCGAGAACAGCGGCAGGAATGGCCAGCTTGCTCTCGTCCGCGCCATCTCCTTGCCGATCGTTGCTTCGCCTGTTCGAAGACATGCCTGCTTCCCTTTGAAACGCACTGCGCAGAGAAGCTGCCCATCACGCGAGGCACGGCGTCAGGGCCAACCGATTACGACATCGAGCCATCGCCATCCGGAGCAAAACGCCTTCAAGCCTGAATGCGCCTTGCTCCAACTCCCCTGTGTGGACGCATCCTTTTCCAGGCGGCTGCATCAAATCGCAAAATGTTTCAGCTTCCCAAGGCCCTGAGCCAACGCTCGAACGACGGCAGGCCGTCTGCGTCCCGGGTTCCCTCCTTCATCAGACGGCTCGGCGCGGGCGCGCTGCGGGCTTGGCGAGGACTGTAGCTGAACTCCCGGCTGAAAGCGCGGCTGAAATCGGCTGCGGAGGCAAATCCGAAACTCTCGGCAATCTCAGCAATCAGGCGACGGTCCGAGGGATCGCTGAGGGCAGCATGGGCAGCAAGCAGGCGTTGCTTCTGGATATAGTGAACCACACCGCCGCTCGGCTCGAACAATTGGTAGAGATGGGTCCGTGATATGCCGAGTTCCCGGCACAGCAGCTCAGGGGTAATGGCGGTCGTCTGCAGATTGCTGCGGATGAAGCGCCGGGCACGTTCCATGGGTGCCACCGTTCCCTGCTTGGTGGCCACCATCGCCCGCTCTTCGGTGGAAGCCACGCAAGCCAGGATCATATCCCTGGTGGCATTGACTACGCCGAGCAGGTCATCCTTGCTGAACTCGCTCAGCCGTGCCTCCACGCTGTCAACATGACTGACCAGCAGGCCAGCAAGGTTGCGCGACAAAATCCGGTTGTTGTTGGCATCGAGCACCGCAGTGGAATCGGCAAAAAGATCACGAGGCAAATACAGCGCCAGGCTCTGCGATTCGAGCATCCTGCCCCGGAAAGCGTGGCCCAGGGAACGGATCTCGACCGTTCCCGGCTGGCTCTCGGCGACACGCCCACCGACTTCGGTCCAGGCTTTTCCCTCGCGCCGGAAGATGATCACCCAGTGGTCGACGAGACTGGAACGAAGCTTGGCCGCGGAACGATGGTAGCTGTGGGCAGCCGCCTTCTGCTGCACAACCAACATGCCACCGAGATTCCAGGCGACCTGACGTGCGGCAAACCCCTCCTGCACCGTTACGCCGTCGGGCAACGTCAGATCGGCAAGCGGCGCATTGAGCACCTGCCAGGCATCGAACTGCTCGCCAGGTGGCAATTCCTCGGTCGAAAAAATCAGGGGCGTCAGCGCGGGAGGTGGCGGTGGACCGTCACTTTGCGATGAACTGGGCTGCCGCGACCAACGACGGCGCTCCCTGCCGGAACGCGACGCCTGGGCTCCTGAAGCCGGCTGCTGATCGTTGCGGGACGCGCCATCGTCCATTCTGCTTTCCTCGCTTTCGCGGCAGGCTCACCCAAAAGCGGGAGCTCACATACTTTGCCGACGGCGCCTCGAGGTGGCGGCCGCACTTGTTATTATGAACAACAACGGAAATCTTCAAAAGAGACTTTTCAGCACGCTTCGCCCACCCTCCTTTACCTTATGCACAAGTGAATTGCCGCATCCAGCCTGTTGCCCGAGGCTGCATGTCGCACGGTAAGGTTGCGTCTTGCCCAAGGGATATTTCATAAAATCATACCGCTCTGACTGACAGATCATAGAAATTCTTATCGATTATACGGAAGCGCAAATCCGTCGCAAACTCCGCCCGCCCCCTCGCCGCAGTCACTGATGGTGCAGGCGAACGGGAGGTAGATATACGGCAAAAGAGCTCGAATCCTCGATCTCCTATTCCGCACCAGCACTGGCAAGGCGTAGGGGGCTCCTACGCCGTTGGAGTCACTTCTCTACCAAGTCCGAGCCTGATTGCCTCGGAATTTGTACTCACTGCTATGTCTGCGGACTCCAAGCTAACGACCAAATCATCGATCTCGCATAACTTGCCCCTTAGTCAGCATAGTACCAACACGTTGCGGATTGAACATGAACATCGCCCTCACAGACGCTTCCACCATCCTCGACAGGCGGCGGCCCCTGCAGTACCAGCGCGACAGGCGGGTCTTCGACGAGCGCGGTGTCGAAGCTCCTTCCGTCCGCAAGGACAAGGACGTCGCGGCAGAAAAAGCCACGATCAGCATTATCAACGACAACACCTTCACGCGCGACTGCTTGACCCGCTGCCTGGGCGATGCCGTCAGCGAATTTGAAGTCCGTGCCTATGGGAGCATCCGCGAATGGCAGGATGCAGCGGCCAAAACCGCTGCACCGATCATCCTGCTGTGCGCCACTGGGCGCCAGGCAACCGAAGCCGCGCTTCACCAGGGCCTGGATAGCATTCTGCAGGCGGCAGCCGACGCCAGGGTGATCGTGATCTCCGATGTCGAGGATCCCTCCGGCATGGTCGCTGCGTTGGAACGGGGCGCCAAGGGCTATGTCCCGATGAGCCTGGATCTCGACGTGACCATCGGCGCCGTCAATCTCGTCAATGTCGGCGGCACGTTCATTCCCGCCAGCAGCCTGCTTTCCGCGCGGAGCGCCAGTTCGCCTGCTGCGGAAACCAAACCGCAGAGGCGTGCCTCTGCTTTGCTGACCGAACGGCAGCTGACCGTGCTCGAAAATCTTCGCAAGGGTGATCCGAACAAAGTCATCGCTCACAAACTCAACATGAGCGAATGCACGGTGAAAGTTCACGTTCGAAACATGATGAAAAAGATACAGGCTCGCAACAGAACCGAACTCGTCTGCATGACCAGCGAGCTCTTTCAGTCATGAAAACGCGATCAAGACCTGACAACTGCCGACATTGAAAGTCTCGAATAGCCTGACAAACACTGCTCTGACCTCGGATTCTGATACGCCCAATGCCAATCACCGATGAAGTCTTAACAAGACCGCTGGAGTGCTATAGCATTATTGGCTACCTGGATTTCGTTGTCTGCTGCACCGAGATGCTCCAATGATCGTCAGGCATGACAAGGGCACATTGGGAACAAGCATGCCACTTACGCGTGACAGAGGTATTCACCTCCTCGGACGCTCTGTTCAGGAGAGCGATAAGGCGGTAGCGGTCCTCAATGCCAGGCGCGAAATCGTTTGGATCAACCCCAGCTTCAAAAAGATGCTCGGATATCAATCCGAGGACGTGATCGGCCGTCCGCTGGTTTCAGTGCTCGTCAGCAAGGCCACCCCTTCGGCGACTCGTCTCAGCCTCGAGCGCCTCGTCAATGCCAAGCGAGGCGGCCTGGAGGAAATCAACGGTCACGACAAGTTCGGCAATGAAATCACGCTGCTGATCTATACCGATCATATTCGCGACATCGATGAGAACGTCACGGAGACGATCGTCACCATTCACAGCAATACCCCTGCACGCATGATCCAGACACTCCAGAACACGGTGCTGGAGGAACTGGTATCCGGCGCTTCGCTGGAGAACGTATCGGAATTCATCTGCAAGAAAGCGGAGTTCATCACGCGGGACGTCATCTCGACCATTCTGAGGGTGGATCAGAACGGCCTGCTGCATCCCCTCGCCGCCCCGAGCCTGCCCCAATATTATTCGGACGCTCTGGACGGGATCGCAATCGGTCCCAGCGTCGGCTCGTGCGGGACGGCGGCCTATTTCGGCGAACCCGTGCTCGTCGACGATATCGAGACCAATCCGCTTTGGGCGCCCTACAAGGGCCTGGCGCTGCCCTTGGGCCTGCGTGCCTGCTGGTCCGTTCCCATCAAGCTGCGGGATGGTCGGGTTGCCGGCACTTTCGCCTTCTACTTCCGCGAAAAGCGAGGCCCCAGCTATCTGCACGAGGAGATCGTCTCGGCCTGTGTCCATCTCTGCGCCCTGGCGATCGAGCAACATGAGGCCAAGGAGCACATCAATCGCCTTGCCTATTTCGACATGCTGACGGGCCTGCCCAATCGCCGGCAGATCTACCAAAAGGCCGGCCAGACGATCGCAGAAGCCAGCGAGAAGCAAGGCAAGATGGCGCTGCTGCGCCTCGACATCAAGCGCTTCAAGGACATCAACGATACCTTCGGCCATTCCACGGCCGACCAGATCCTCGGCCAGATCGCCACCCGCCTGCAGAACCAGCTTCGGCCCATCGACATTGTCGGGCGCTTCGGTGGCGATGTCTTCGTGATCATCCTGCCCGACGCCGACAGCGCCTATGCCACAATGGTCGCCAGGAAGCTCGTTGACGCTGTCGCCAAACCCTTTGCGATTGCGGATCTGCTGCTGCCGATCTCCATCAGCATCGGCATCAGCCTTTATCCCGACAACGGCACCGATGTCGAAACGCTGTTGAAACGAGCCGATTCCGCCGCCTGCAAGGGCAAGGCAGCCGGGCACGAAGCCGTTTTCCTGTATGAGCATGAGGTTGTCGACGGCGCGCAGGAGCGGGTGATCCTCGGTGCGGCCTTGCGCGAAGCAGTCTCGCAGGAGCAACTACGCTTGCTCTATCAGCCCCAAGTCAATCTCGCGGACGGCACTCTACACGGTGTCGAAGCTCTCATCCGTTGGGCACATCCCGTCCTGGGCGACATTTCCACCAGCCGTTTCATCATGATTGCCGAGCAGATCGGCCTGATCGATGAAATCGGGATCTGGGCTCTCAGCGAGGCCTGCCGCCAGATGGCTGTCTGGCGCGCTGCCGGCCACCACATCCCGGCGATTTCGGTCAATCTGTCCCCCTTGCATTTCCGCAACCGAAATCTGCCGGACGTGGTGGCCCATCTGATGCGCCAATACGATATTCCCAAGCATACTTTGATGCTCGAGATCACCGAGGGCGTGATGATGGACGATCATCCGACCACCCTGGCAACCATCGCCGCCATCCAGGCGCTCGGCGTCGGGTTGTCGATGGATGATTTCGGTACAGGCTATTCAAGCCTGAGCCGCTTGACGCATATCCCTTTCTCCGAGCTGAAGATCGATCGTAGCTTCATCGAGGGAATGGTAACCGACCCCAGTGCGCTTGCCGTGGTGACGGCAATCAACAGCATTGGCCAGAGCCTCAACATCGCGGTCGTCGCGGAAGGCGTGGAAACCGAAATGCAGCAGCAAATGCTGCAGGAACTGGGTTGCGAAATCGCCCAGGGATATTTGCTAAGTCATCCCTTGAAAGCCGCCGATCTCGAAGTCTGGCTGCAGGACAGGCAAGGCGGTGCGCCGCCCGCTTCGCGACGGATGAAAACAGAGACCCTGCCCGCATAACTTCGCCCGCATAACTTGGACCGCATAACTTGGCCGGTCCGAGTTGTCCGGCCGTGAGAAGTCGAACCTTCAGACCGGCGACTGATGCGGAACTGCTCGGCCACCGAGATGCCGTCCCCTCCCGCCGCAAGCCTTCCCGATCCGAGTTGGTGCACCGCGCACGCTTCTTATCAGGGCTGGTAACCCGTACATCAAAACAAATCCGCCCCGATGCCTTTACGGCATCGGGGCGGTGTATCGACGTCGGCGCCTGGAACAAAGCGCGCTCATGACCGAACGCGAATTTGCTCCAGCTCTTTGGTTTGACGCGTCCTTACGATTCTTGACGACTCCATCAAATCACAAAACACGATAGGCGCCGCATCTCAGAACAGCTCATTGGTCAAGAAAGCAATCTCGGTGCGATTGCGTGCCTTGATTTTACGCATGATGTTACGGACATGCACCTTGACGGTGCACTCTCCCATATTGAGCTTGTAGGCAATGAGCTTGTTCGACTCGCCTTGGCGCAAGCGATCGATCACCTCGAGCTGCCTTTGCGTAAAGACGGTCTGACGGGAACGACCGCTGGTCTCGCCTTCCTCATTCGCCTGGACGCTTTGAGACCGCGACGACAGCAGGCCACTAGCCGGAACAAAAGTACCGCCAGCACGCACCAGTCGAATGGCGGCAATCGCAACATCGAGATTGGAGCTCATCGCGATATAGCCTTTCGCGCCCCGTTCCAAAGCAGCCACAATCTCCGTCGGTTCCTCATAGTCGGAAACAAGGATGACCCGGGCTTCCGGCGCCGTCTGGATGACTAGATCCAGATCGCGCCGTATGGCCGTGTCCGTGGCCTTCCGTCCCGTCGCGCAGAGAAGGACGATCGGCATGGTCACAGCCGCGCCGGCTGCTTCCCAATCCGCGATACGCGAATATCCTTCCGTAACGAAATTTCCCTCACTCGCAGCAAGACAACGCATCAGACAGCTGCGCGACAGAGCATTCTCATCAATGATGACGATCCGGGTTTGCAAATCCTGGTCGAGTTTGCCAGAAGCGGAGTCATCTTGAAGGCTGTCTTCCATACATCCCTCCCTCCTAAGCTCAACTACAGAGGAAGATGACTTCAACGGCAGCACTGAACCTACCGCAAATGGCATCAAAGCTTGGCTACTCGCGGAATAATCAGTCACAGTCTCAATCTCCAAACAAGTCATCCGACAAATACCACGCGCGTGCTTGAAAAAGCAGCACCATGGCAGTCAATATTCTGGCAACCAGCGCACTCAATTCTGAGCATTTTTATTCTATGCTTGGATTAGAATAACCATATGCCGCCAATCAACGCAGCAACAGTCAAGCATAGTTTTTCAAGCTACTTACTACTATGTATCGGCCTCTTTGTAAACTCCATAAGAATGCCAAGTAGCACATGGAGTTTTGTATGATGCGTTACGTTAGACCCCAGGCTCCGTGACACCGACGTGATACTTTTAGGAGGCCAATCCGTCCAAAGTACGGCGTCGACGTATTAGCTCGCCTTATGCCGTTAGGGAAGCACTGTGTTACCTATCGAACAGGTATAATTGCACTCCTCACCAACAACAGATTCCTGCTTGTCGAAGGCACAGCACCAAGCATACGAACGGGCTCGATCTACGGAGCCGCGTCGCACACCATTGAGAAACGCTCTTTCCTTTCAACAGGTTAGAAGAAAAACCTTCCAGAATCGCCGCAGGAGCTTCCAGGCTTTGCTCGTTTGATTGCCCCCGCCAACCACAGACTTTGGGGAATATGATATCCTCCATTTCCGACATCGGCGCGCCTGCCGTCGACAGCAGAGGCGCCCTCGGACCGGAATATGTCGCTTCGTGGCGATTTCGTGACCCGCGAACGCGAACTGCGAATCACATCCGCGCATCGATCGTGGCCCCGGCGAGGTATGGCTGGCCGCTCTCTCATTGCGTCACCTCCATCACCGGTGCCTTGGCGAATACAATCTTGACGCGACTATCCCGTGAAGCGATGAGCTTGCCGAGATCGGAATTTTCACCGGCGACATACTGGTCCAGAAAGGCGCCGGCATAAGTGTTCACGGCCGCAACCGTGTTTCTGGCGCTCGGCAACAGGGACGCCATCCGCGCCAGGAACGACCGTTGGGAGACGTCGACGAAGCTCTGGTGCCGACTCCCCGCCATGACGAGGAAATATCCGCCATATCGTTCCATATTGGCCAGAACATGCGTGTAGTCTTCGTCCGTCAATTTGGACGTCATGCGCAGCACGGTATCGCTCGAATTGAGGTCGGCTGCCGTCGGCAACGGGCTATCGTCACTGATTTCGAGAAAAGGCCGGCTCAAGCCGAGCCTGCCGACATCCCCGAACAACCAGCCATCGAGATTGACTGCCGCCTTGAAACGCGGGTCCTGCCTGCTGGTTTCCGCGGCGACCGCACCACCAAACGAATAGCCCATGATGCCGATCCGCTCGAAATCGAGCCTCCTCAGCACGGAGGCGACATCGCCGTCCTCAGCACAGGGGGCAGCTGCCCGCAGGATGTCGAGGACGATGCTATTGTCCTTGGCAAAGGCACCGGCTTTGAGGTTGACGGCCGCCCGGGTGCGCACGAATGCCTCCTCGCCCGAAAAATCGACGAACTGCCTGTAGGCTTCGGGATCTTTCTGATCGACTCCGATCACCACATAGCCGCGGTGAACCAGGGCGTCGATCTGGTTCATATGGCCCTCGACACTGCCCCCCCAGCCGGCATTGAAGAATATGACGGGCGATAGAGGCATAGCCCCGGCGCCGGCGCCGGCGACCTGCTTGGCATACCAGGCTCTGACAGCAAGGCGACCGGCGACACCGCTCGGCAGAGCGGCGGATTTGTCGCCACACAACCCCGACAATGGCACCAGCGTAACTGCAACCTCGGGATCGCCGGCCCGCGCGAGGCTTGCGACACCGAGACCGACCGCGAGCAATACCGCCCCAAGGCAAAGCACTCCCACGAGCCCCTTTCTTCTGCTCGACCATACCGGCGATCGGATGAGAGAGGCTGGCATGGAGATCCTCAGCGGCCTGAGAACTGTTTGAGTGTTGCGTTGATGACGTCGCCGATCGTCCTGGAGGCCGTGCGGCGAATAAGCTCCTCATGGGTCGCTGCCACCGAAACCATGGTGACGCCCTTCGATGTCAGGGCATTCCAACCCATGGTCCTGTCGAGGAAATAGCCGAGCGGCATGTTCTCGTTGTGGAAGGCGAGGATCGGCATGGGAAGCGGCGTGCCGCCTTCGTCTCTGCCGGCCTCGACCACCCAATGGCCGATCCGTGCATCGTCATCCGGCCCATCCTCGAACGATTTCCGGCCGAACACCGCTTTCAGGAAGAGGCGAATGCGCCTCAAGGCGTGTCGGCGCTGTTCCGCACCACCGACGAGGCAACGAGCATAGTAGAGCCCTGACTGGATCTGATAGGAGTATCGTCCCAGCATTCCCTTCAGCCGCGACTGACGCTTCGAATAGCCGGGAGCCCAGGCATCGAGCGTCACGAACAGTTCGATTGTGTGCCCCCTCTCGATCAAACGCCGGGCGACGGCGACATTGAGCCGAGCCGCGGCGCAAAAGCCGAGCAGGATGTAGGGGCCGTGCGGGCGCACTTCTTCGATGATGCGCACGCAGTGTTCCACCATCTCCGCCCGGCTGGTTTCCGCGCCTCCCTCGACGAAGGCCGGCAACGGGACCGAAATGAAGGGCTGATCCTCCCCCAGATGGTTGACCAGCTCCTGGTAAATGAAGGTGTCGTGCAAAGCGAAGATGGGCGTGCTCGCGCCATGCGGCTGCATGACCACGGCCCCCTTCGCCTCCGTGATAACGGGCCCGCCCAGAAGTTTGGCCAACTCGCCGATGGTGGGGTGGCTGTGCAATTCGTCAAAGGAAATGCGTTTGCCGAAGACCTTCTCGACCCGCGAAAGCATGCGGAACGCCGAGAGTGAATGCCCGCCAAGCGCGAAGAAATTGTCCTTCAAATTGAGGATCGGTACCTTGAGGATGTTGACCCAGATGTCCGCAAGCTCGGCTTCCACGCGCACATGACCATCGGGAAGCCCGGGTGCGCGCGCAGATGCCAGCTGCGGGGCAGGCGCGCGAACGGGCGCCGGGCTGGCCCCCTCGCCCACCGGCCGGTCCAGATCGGCAACGAGGCCGTCGATCAGGTCCTGCAACTGGGCGAGATACCCCTCCACCGTCTCCTTGTTATAGAGCGAGGTGTCGTATTCGCAGGACATGCGCCAGCCATCGGGGCGCTCGACGAAGAAGAAGTTCAGATCATAAAGCGCGCCCGGCGAAACGGACGGCATGTCGATCAGGCTGAGTTCCGGGCGCTCATCGGTGGGTATGAACGAACGCTGGCAGATCAGGTTGACGGAGAATAGCGGATTGCGACCGGGCTCGCGCACCGGTTTGGCAATAGCGATGATGTCTTCGATCGGCATATGCTGGTTGAGCAGCGCGCCCTCGATGACGTCATGCATATGGGCCAGCAATTGCCGGAAGCTCGGATTTCCAGTGATCCTGCTGCGCAGGGGCACGGTATTGATGAAGGGGCCGACAATGTTGTTGAGCTCGACCCGATCTCGCCCGGCGATTTGCGTGCCGACCGTAATGTCCTCGGAGCCGCTGTGGCGATGCAGGAGACACATCAACGCGGCTGCCCCGACCATGAAGAACGTGCAGCCCTCCACCGTTGCCAGGGCGGACATCGCATCGGTCAATGTGCGGGGCAACTGACGCCCCACAATGAGCGCCGGCGCAGCCCCCGTTCCCCCGCGCGGCTTGTCGGAAAAAAGATCGAAGCGCTTGAATCCGGCCAGTTGCGAGGTCCAATAAGCCCGCTCGTTTTTGAGCGCGTCCGCTTTCATCCATTCGCTCTGCCACGCCGCGAAGTCGGCATATTGCAGAGGAAGATCGGCCAGTTTGGGCGCGCGCTGCCGCAGCCGGGCCTGGTAGAACTCCATCATGTCACGCGCGATGATCCCCACCGACCAGCCGTCACAGGCGATGTGGTGGACGGTAACCAGGATGATGTGCTCCTCGGCCCCGACTTTCAGCAGGGTCGCACGAAGATTGGGCACCCGCGTAAGGTCGAAAGGCTTGCGTGCCTCGATCTGGCTGATGCGCTCTCTTTCCTCGTGACGGCTCGCTTCCGGCAGCAAGGTCAGATCGATGACCGGAAGCTGGATCGATGCGTCGGGATGAACGAGTTGCTCGGGCTCTCCATCGACGTCGCGATAGCTGGTGCGCAAGATCTCGTGACGGTCGATCACCGCATTCAGCGCCTGCTGGAGCACGGCGACGTCGAGCCGGCCGCGCAAGCGCCAACGCACTGCAACGTTCAGCGCCGGGTCTTCCGGGGTGATCTGGTCCAGGATCCAGAAGCGGGCCTGGGCCAGCGAACAAGGAAAGGCATAGAGGTCCGTGTCGGCCTCCTGGGCGCCGATACCGATGTCGTTGCCTGTTTCAGAACCTGCCATCGGCTTCACCGTTCCGGAGACTGCAGAGCGCTGGCGGCAACACGGCGGCTGCTCCTGGCAACACGAACGAGCTGCGGGAGCTCGGAAGGTTCCGCGGCCGGCGACACCCCCGCGAGCGTGGCTGCCGCCTTGGCGATACTGCGCTGCTGCAGCAGGGTCTTGGCCGACAGGTTCAGCCCGGCCTGGTTCGCACGCGCCACGATCTGGAAGATATGGATCGAATCCGCGCCAAGCATGAGCAGATCGTCCGCCACACTGATTCTCCCCTGTCCAAGAACCTCGGCACAAATGTCCGCCAGGATCGTTTCGGCTTGATTGCCGGGCGCGACATAAGTGCCCGACAACTCGTTCGCGGATGTCTCGCTCGGCTTGGGCAGGGAACGGCGGTCGAGCTTGCCACTCGACCCACGCGGCATGGCGTCAAGGCGGACCCACTGGCTGGGTATCATATAATCAGGCAGGTCCCGGCCGAGGGCATTGCGAAGAGCCTCGATGCTGGGTGCGCTGGAGGCAGGCGCCTCGTAATAGGCCACGAGCCTGGGATCCCCTGGATTGTCTTCGCGCAGGATCACCGCATTGACGTCGAGGCCAGCCTTGCCGAGCGCGGCCTCGATCTCGCCGAGCTCGATGCGAAAGCCTCGCAGCTTCACCTGATGGTCGTTGCGCCCCAGAAGCTGAAGGCGGCCACCCGGCATGAGGCGGGCGAGATCTCCCGTACGATAGAGCCGCGCGCCGGGCGTGCCCGAAACACTGTCCGCAATGAACTTTTCGGCAGTCAGGTCGGGCCGGTGGAAATAGCCGCGGGCGACGCCGTCGCCGCCGATATGGAGTTCGCCCACCACGCCGAGCGGCTGCACGCGATCGAACTTGTCGAGCACGTGGAACTGCGTGTTGGCGATGGGGTGGCCGACCGTGATCGGATCCGGGCCCGGACGGATATGGGCGACCGACGACCAGATCGTCGTCTCGGTCGGTCCATACATGTTCCACAGCTCGCCATCATTCTGGACCAATTGATCCGCCAGGCTGCGCGGCATCGCTTCGCCGCCGCAGAGCATCTTCAGCTTCGGCGAAGGCTTGAAACCGGATTCCAGCAGGATCACCCAGGTGATCGGCGTTGCCTGCATCACGGTGGCGCCGCAGCCTTCCAGACGCTTGAGCAGGGCCTGGCCATCGGCCGTCTCGCTCTGGGGTGCGATGACCACGCTGCCCCCGCAAGCCAGC
This sequence comes from Labrys sp. E2SS-1L, assembly GCF_057073705.1. Lineage (NCBI taxonomy): Bacteria > Pseudomonadati > Pseudomonadota > Alphaproteobacteria > Hyphomicrobiales > Xanthobacteraceae > Labrys > Labrys sp. E2SS-1L. The sequence continues at coordinate 4,240,336 of NZ_CP172712.1, forward strand.
GGCAGATAGAGCTCGAGCGCTGCGATGTCGAAGGAGATCGTGGTGACGGCCAGCAGCCGGTCTTCGGCGGTGAAGCCCGGCACCTGGCGCATCGAGGCCAGGAAATTGGCGACGCAGCCATGCGTCACTTCGACTCCTTTGGGCTTGCCCGTCGAGCCGGAAGTGAAGATGACATAGGCGAGATCCTCGCCGGTCGCCCTGGCCACCGATGCGGGCAAGGGCTGGCGTGCAGCAATCGCGTCACGGTCGCGATCGACCAGGACCGTCACGGCCGCCGCAGCCGAAGCAATGTCTTCATAGGCTGCCTGGGTCACCACGGCGGCGACTTCAGCTTCAGCCAGAATGCCATTGAGCCGGGCTGTCGGGTGATTGGTCGCGAGCGGAACATAGGCACAGCCTGCCTTCAGCACGGCCAGCAGTGAGACGAGCATGTCCAGCGAGCGATCGACCAGCACGGCAATGCGTGCGCCCTTGCCAAGACCGCGATCATGCAAATGCGCAGCGAGCTGGCCGGCGCGCCGGTCGAGTTCGCCATAGGTGAGTTGCTGATCCTCGAAGAGCGCGGCGATGCCCCCCGGATTGGCCACTGACTGGGCTTCGATCAGACCATGAATGGTGAGCAGGTTCGGATCGGAAGGCGCAGGCAAGGACGGTCCGGCCAGGGTGGCCGGCACATCGCCGGCGGCCAGCAATGGCAAACGCTCGATCGGCGTGGTCACGTCATCGGCGATCGCCTGCAGCAAGGCACGGTAATGCCCCAGCCAGCGGCGGACCGTCGCCTCGTCGAAGAGATCGGCATTGTAGTCGCAATCGATGCGCAAGCCGTTGGCGGATTCCGTCACATTCGCAAAGAGATCGAAGGTGGAGAAGCGCTTGGGGTTGGGAACGACTTCGGTCGTCAGCCCCGGAAACGCCAAGTCTCCGCCCAGGCGCTCCACGTTGAACTGGACTTCGGCGAGCGGCAGCCGGCTGGCATCGCGCGGGAGCGTCAGCTTGCGCAGGATCGTGCCGAGCGTGCAGCTGCGATGGTCATAGGCCTCCAGCACGCTCTGCTTGGTGACGGCCAGAAAATCGGCAAAGCTCATGCCGTCCTGCCAGCTCGCATGCAGCGGCAGCAGATTGACGCAATGGCCGACCAGTGCCCTGTCGTCCTCGATCAGCGATTGGCCAGCGGCCGGTATGCCGACCACCACTTCATTCTGGCCGGCAAGACGGCCCATCAGGATCTCGAAGGCAGCGAGCAAGGTAGCAAACAAGGTGCTGCCGCGTTTGGCTCCGGCCTTGCGGACCGCCTCATAGAGCGGCCTTTCGATGGCGAACTGGACCGATCCACCGTTGAAGGTCTTGATCGGCGGCCGCGCGCGATCACAGGGCAGCTCGAGAGGCGGCGGCGCGGTGCGGAACTGCCCGACCCAATAGGCTTCGTCATCAGCCACTTCCTGCACGGTCTGGGCGTAGCTGCTGAAGGGGAGCGGTTCGGCCAGTACGGGCTGGCTGTTCTCGACTTTGGCTCGATAGAATTCCGAGAGTTCGCCGATCAGCACATTGATCGACCAGCCGTCGCAGATGATGTGATGGGCGGTAAAGACGAGGACGTGCCGATCCGGCGAGAGCCGAACCAGTTCGCCGCGCACCAGCGGGCCGCCGACCAGGTCGAAAGCTCTCCTGGCATCCTGTTCGATCCGCATCTTCAGCGCCTGTTGCGGCGAGGCCTCCCCGGAAACATCCACCAGCGGCAGCTCCAGACGAAGCTCAGGTGCAAAGCTCATGCGGGTGCCGGTCGTATCGAAATGGATACGCAGCGCATCGTGTCGCGCAATGACGTCGTTGAGCGATGCGCGCAGGGCTTGCGTGTCGAGGGCTCCCTCGAAACTCAGGCTGATGGATTCGTTGAAGGCACAGGAGGCCTCGTCGCCGAGCTGCGCCGAGAGCCAGACCTCGGTTTGGGAAGCGGTCGGTGCAATGGGACCGGTCGGTGAGGCCATTTTGGCTGCCGCTCCGGTCTTGCCGTCGCCGCCCGCAAGCGGAGGGCCACCGGGCAGCATGCCGTCGGCCTGCATGGCTTCGATGCTCTCGCGGAAAGCGTGCACGATCCGAGCGACATCCTCGTCCGTATGCTCGGTGGTCAGGAAGCAGGGGAAGCCCTCATGCACATAGATGCCGCGGGCGCGCAGATGATAGTAGAGCAGGCTGCCAAAGCGGTAGTCATGGCTCGGATTGATGTAGAATAGGCTGCCAAAGCTCGGGACCGGCAGGGACAGGCCGCACGCGGCGAAACAACCAGACAGCTGTTCGGCCAGGCGCCCCATGCGGGCCGAAACCTCCTCCTGCAAGGCCGGCCCCCTGGCCTTCAGATGCTCGAGCACCGCCTCGAGCGCGGCCAGGACCAGCGGATGGCGCACGAAGGTGCCGGCAAAGAAGGTGACCCCGACTTCCGGATAGGACTCGTCGCCATAGCGCCAGTCGCCGCCGTCGAGCGCGTCCATGAAGCTGGCCTTACCGGCCAGCACGCCCACGGGCAGCCCGCCGCCGACCACCTTGCCGTAGCAGGCGAGATCGGCCTTGATGTCGAACAGGTGCTGCATGCCCGCTGGGTGCATGCGGAAGCCCGTGACCACCTCGTCGAACACCAGCGCAGTGCCGGACGCTTCGGTCACGGCGCGAACCTGCTTGAGGAATTCGACCGGGCGCAGGTCCGGGCGGCGGCTCTGTACCGGCTCGACCACCACGGCGGCGAGTTCTTCCGCATGCTCGCGGATCCAGGCCAGAGCCTCCTCGGAGCCGTATTCCAGCACGGTGACGTTCTCGACCGACTGCGGCGGAATACCCGGTGCCACCGGCAAAGTGCGATGTTCGCCCTGACGGACCTGCCCCCTGACCAGCACTTCGTCGAACTGGCCGTGATAGTCGCCGGCGAACATGACGACGCGCTTGCGCCCAGTGACCGTACGCGCCACCCGCATGGCTGCCATCACCGCTTCCGAGCCGGTGTTGCAGAAGGTGGCGCGCTCATTGCCGGTCATCTCGCAGAAGAGAGCCGCAACCTTGCCCGCCCTTGCGGATTGCGGGCCGATGGCGAAGCCTTCCTGCAACTGTCTGTCGACCGCCTCGACCACGAAATCCGGGGCATGGCCGAACATCGTCTGGCCATAGCCATTGACCAGATCGATATATTCGTTGCCGTCGACGTCCCAGATCCGCGAACCCTTCGAGCGGGCCGCGATCACGGGATAGACCATCTCCTTCCAGTCGGGATTGAAGCCGGAGGCTGCGCGTGGGTCGGCCAGGACGTTGCGATAATCCTGCGTCAGCTGCTTGGAGCCGGGGCTGCGGGCATTCCAGAGCGAGGTAAGCGCCTCGATATGGCTGCGCTGGCGGGCATCGAGCCCCTGATCCTGCGACTTCTGGCTGTTCTTGTAGACGGCGAAGCGCGACGGCAATTCCTTGACCGGGGCCGCATCTGCCTGGGGTGCTGCGGCAGGCTGCGGGGCGGCCGTGGCCTGAAGCGCAGGCGTCGGGGAAGGAACCACGGGGGATGCCATCACGGCCTGGACAGCCGGAGCCTGCAATACCGCCCCACCACGCAGCACTTCGAGTTGCTGCTGCATCAGATGCGCCATGACCTGAAGCTGGTCGCGCATCAAGCCCTCCACGCCAGCTCCCGTACCGGCAAGCGGCAACGCAGTCGAAAGGAGAGGCGCAGATTGGCCAACCGGCGAAACAACATTGGGAGCCGGTGCGGCGACCGGAGCCACTGCAACCGAAACCGGCGCCGGTGCAGGTGCGAATTTTTCGGGCGGCAACGCCGCTGCGACATGTTCCGTCAGGGCCTCGATGCTGCCGAGATCCCCCAACAGGGCGCGGAAGGTGATCTTGAGGCCGAACTTGTTCAGGAGCTCCTGGGCAGCCTGGGTCAGGAACAGGGAGTCGAAGCCCATTTCCAGGAAGGTCGTGCCGGGTTCGGCAGAGGCCACGTCCTCGCCGGACAGGTCGGCGAAGATCGAGATAATGGCGGCCTTGATGGTGTCGGTGCGGGCGGTCATATCGGACATCACGGTTTGCGCGGGGAGCGGCATTGCGAGGATTTCGGCAGGCGGCGTATTGGCAGGAAGCGCCGGTTCGGATCGCGGAGCGACCGGCGGACTGGCCACAGCCGCGGAAGCAGGCTGGCGCGTGGGCGGCTCTATCCAGTGGCGCGTGCGCTCGAAGGGATAGGTCGGCAGAGGCACTCTGCGCCGCGTCGCCTCGCTCGACTGCAAGGCCCAGTCGACGGCCACGCCGGCGGTCCACAACCGGCCCACAGCCTCCGCTACGGTATCCTGGTCGGGCCGCTCGCGTGCCGAGTCGGGCAGGCAGGAAACCACGGTCCGGCCCCGCGCCGCACCCTGCAGCGACAGCGTGGTCAAGGTGTTGCCGGCACCGACTTCAAGCAGGATCGCCGCCGTATCGCCGAGCAGAAGCGACAGGCCGTCGGCAAAGCGTACCGGCTCGCGGAAATGCCGCGCCCAATAGTCGGGCGATGTTGCAGCCTCAGCCGTGATCCATTGGCCCGTGACGCCGGAGACATAAGGAATGGCGGGCGCCCTCAGTCCGATCTTGCGCACCTCCTCGGTGAAGGGGGCGAGGATCGGGTCCATCATGGGGGAATGGAAGGCATGCGAGGTGTGGAGTCGGCGACTGACGACACCGCGTGCCTTCAGCTGCGCTTCCAGCGCATCGATGGCGTCGTCCGGCCCGGATGCGACACACAAGGCTGGGCCGTTGATGGCAGCGATGGCAAGATCGGCGCCGAGCAAAGGCACAAGCTCCGCCTCGGGCAGCCTCACCGCCAGCATCCCTCCCGGCGGAAGGTCCTGCATCAGGCGACCACGGGCGGCGACGAGCGGCAGCACCTCTTCGAGCGTAAAAACCCCGGCCAGGCAGGCTGCGACGAATTCGCCGACGCTGTGCCCGATCATCGCGCGCGGCACGATCCCCCGGGCGATCCACAAACGGGCCAATGCATACTCGACCGCGAAGATCGCAGGCTGGGCATAGCAGGTGGCAGCCAGCTGCTTGTGATCATCGGCCTCGCGCCTGCCGGGATAGAGCAGGTCCTTGAGATCGCGCTCCAGATGCGGCCGCAGGATCGCCGCACAACGGTCGATGTCGGCCCGGAAGCCTGGTTCGGCCTCGTAGAGACTACGCCCCATGTCGGGATATTGCGATCCCTGTCCGGGGAACATGAACACGACGCCAGGATCGCTGGCGGCCTTGAAGACACGCGCCGCCGGGTCGTTCAGGGCCGCGACGGCTGCCGGGATATCACTGGCAGCGGCGGACCAGCGATAGTCGAAAGCCTTGCGTCCGAGCTGCAGCGTGTGCGCGACATCCGAGAGTTCCAGCCCGGGATTGGCAGACAGGTATCCGGCCAGCGCCGAGCGGGCCTTGCCCAAAGCTGCTTCGCTGCGGGCCGACACAGTGAGGATCTCGACGCCCTTTGCCGCTGGACGCGGCGTCGGCATCGGCGCCTCTTCCAGCACCACATGCACATTGGTGCCACCGACGCCGAAGGCGCTGACGCCCGCCCGGCGCGGCTCCGGCCCCTCCTGCCAGTCCCTCAGCGCCGCATTGACGAAGAATGGGCTGTTTTCGATGTCGAGACGCGGATTGGGCTTCTTGAAGTGCAGGGTCGCCGGCAACTGGCGGTTTTCGAGGCTGAGCGCCGTCTTGATGAAACCGACCACGCCAGCAGCCGCGTCGAGGTGGCCGACATTGCTCTTGACCGACCCGATTGCGCAATACTGCCTGCCCGCGTCGCCCGTGGCGCGGAAAGCCTTGGTCAGGCCCGCAATCTCGATCGGGTCCCCGAGCGGCGTTGCGGTACCATGGCATTCGACATAGCTGATCGAGCGGGGATCGACCCCGGCATTGGCATGCGCCATCATGATGGCGGCCGCCTGGCCATCGGAGCTCGGCGCGGTGTAGCCGACTTTGGCCGAACCGTCATTGTTGACGCCGCTGCCGCGCACCACGGCATAGATATGATCGCCGTCGGCAAGCGCGTCCTCGAGCCGCTTCAGCAGCACGGCGCCGGCGCCGCTACCGAAGACGGTACCTCTGGCGTCGGCGTCGAAGGTGCGGCAATGGCCATCCTCCGACACCATGCCGCCTTCCTGGGTCAGATAGCCGCGCTTCTGCGGGAAGGTGATCGAAACGCCGCCGGCAATGACCATGTCGCTCTGGAACAGCAGCAATTGCTGGCAAGCCTGCGCGATCGCCATCAGCGAGGTCGAGCAAGCCGTGTTCAAGCTGAAGCTCGGTCCGTTCAGGTTGAATTTGTAGGACACTCGCGTCGCCAGAAATTCACGACCGGCGCCGAGCAGCATCGGATATTGCCCGACCTGGAAGGCATTGGTGAAATCCTCCGACACGTTGCGATTGCCGACAACGTGATGGAGGAAATAGGTGTTCATGCTGCAACCGGCGATGACGCCGATGCTGCCGGGATAGCTCGCCGGATCGTAGCCACCGTCCTCGAGCGCTTCCCAGGCGCATTCGAGGAAGATGCGATGCTGCGGGTCAGTCAGTTCTGCCTCGCGCGGATACATGCCGAAGAACTCGGCGTCGAAAAACTCGACATCGGGCAGGATCGGCCGCGCCCGCACGAAATTGGGCGCCCGCCGAATGTCGGGCCCGTACGTATCTTCGAGCTCACTGTCCTCGAAACGGGTGATCGATTCCACGCCGTTGCGCAGATTCTGCCAGAATTCACCGACGGAGCGGGCACCGGGAAAGCGGCCCGCCATGCCGATCACCGCAATGGCGTTGAGTGGAGGGTCGGGGATGGAGCTCACCTTGCCGCTCCCATCTGGCGCTGGCGCATGCGCTGGAGCGCCTCGGCCTGCTGGCGGGCGCGCAGATTCTCCGGCCTGGCGGCCGGGCTCGCGGCAGGCGCGGAACTCGAGCGGATGAAATTGGCGAGAGCCGTGATGGTGGGACGCTCGAACACGTCGCTCAAACGAAGCTCAGGATGGATACTCTCCTGGATTTCGTTGAGAACAGTCAGGATCTGCAGCGAACTTCCACCCTGATCGAAGAAATTGATCTTGGTGCTGACGTCGGGCACGGACAGAACCCGCGACCAGATGGCCGCAATCTTCTGTTCAATCTCGTCGCGCGCCTCCGGCACGATCGGGCTGGCCGCGAAAGTCGGGCTGGGCAGCGCTTTGCGGTCGAGCTTGCCATTCTCGGTCATCGGCAATTCGCCGAGGTCGACGAAGGCGAAGGGAAGCATGTAGTCCGGCAAGGTCTGGGCCAGATGTGCCTTCAGGGTGGCGGCATCGGCCGACGTGGCCGAAGGCACGATATAGGCGACCAGCTTCGCCTCCCCGGGGCCATCCGTGCGAGCGATCACGGCACAAGCCGTTACGGCAGGATGGCGCATGAGCTGGTTTTCGATTTCACCCGTCTCGATGCGGAAGCCGCGGATCTTCACCTGGTGATCGCTGCGCCCGAGATATTCGAGGTCACCGTCCGCCGTACGCCGGACGAGATCGCCGGTCTTGTACAGCTTCTCGGCTGCCTGACCTTCCGAGGGCTGCCAGTCGATGAAACGCTCCGCCGTCAGCTCGGGACGGTTCAGATAGCCCAGGCACACCCCCTCCCCGCCGACATAGATCTCGCCTTCCTCGCCCACCGGGACAGGCCTGCGGTTCTCGTCGAGCACATGGATGGTCAGATCGGGGATCGGCACGCCGATCAGGCTTGCCCGGTTGCTGTCGAGCTCGGCTGCAGACACGGGACGATAGGTAACGAACACGGTGGTTTCCGTGATGCCGTACATGTTGATGATGCGTGGCTTGGCATCGCCGTAGCGGTTGAACCACGGCCGCAGCATCTGGAACTCGAGGGCTTCGCCGCCGAGGATCACGTAGCGCAGGGCCAGGGCCGAGGCCTCTGGGCGGCGGCGCTCCACCTCGATCAAAGTGCGGAAAGCGGATGGCGTCTGGTTGAGCACGGTCACCTGCTCTCGAACGAGCAGGTCGAGGAAATCCTCGGGCGAGCGGCTGACGCGATGGGGCACCACCACCACGCGCCCGCCATAGACCAGCGCTCCCCAGATCTCCCACACGGAGAAGTCGAAGGCATGCGAATGGAAGAAGGTCCACACATCCTGCGGGCCGAAGCCGAACCAGTGATCGGTTGCGTGGAACAGCCGCACGACGTTGTGGTGGGTCAGCCGGCATCCCTTCGGGCGGCCGGTGGAGCCCGACGTATAGATGACGTAGATGAGCGATTGGGGATCGATGGCGATGTCCGGATTCGTGACCGGTTCAGTGCCGAGGCTATCGGCGTCCTGATCCAGCAGAATCATCGGCAGATCGCTCGGCGGCAGCGTCGGGCGGCCGCTGGCCGTGGTCACGAATGCCAGGGGCCGGGCATCCTCCAGCGTGAAGGACAGGCGCTCGCGCGGATAGCTCGGATCGAGTGGCAAATAGGCAGCACCCGATTTCATGATGCCCAGCATGCCCACGACCATGTCGATCGACCGCTCCAGGCCGATGGCGACCAACGTGTTGGGCTTCACACCCATCTTGAGCAGGCGATGAGCGAGCTGGTTGGCGCGCGCGTTCAACTCACCGAAGGTGATCGAAACGCCGTCACAGGTCACCGCAAGGCTGTCGGGGCGAAGCGCGGCCTGCTCGCTGATCAATTGATGGACGGAAAGGTTGGTTTGAAACATACTCACGGAGCCCCCATGCAAAATCGTGTATAGTGCCCCGGAGGATCGTTCCGCCGCAGGCCGTGCCGCCAAGCCGCCGTTGCCGACGCCTGCAGCACCGATGTGATATCCATTGCTTTCCTTCGGCCCGTCGGGACGGCCAGAGGTGCCGAGCTTACGATTGCGCGCGAACCGGAATATCCCGGCTTTCGGACGCTTCGTGTGCGTTTTCACACATTCCCCAGCAAACCAGTCCCATAATTGCGCCGAACATTCCCAGATCAGCTATTGCCTTTCTCATTCCAGATATGCGTGAGAAATACTTCAATATCGACATAAACATATGTTTCGAAAACATGCGTGAATTTACCGTGAAACGAAAAAATCTTCGCACGTAGATTTCAAAAACTACAAAGCACACTACATTCTACGAAGGAATTATTGAGGTGGTATACCTCTTTCGCTCTCTTGACGCCGAAAAACCAAAATGACCTTTGCGGAAACCAAGAAAACAGTTGAAGCTCAATGCAGACCCAAAGAACCCATCCAGCGAAACACTGCGATTATTGTAGAGTTTGAAGATCACGGCCTCAATTCGGGAAATTGAATGCCCTCCCCCCACCCGATAGGCAAAATCGGACCAAAAGGAGTAGGCTCCATCGATCCCGGAGACTCACGCCCCTACCCCGATAGCCGTAAGGCACAGGGCTGAAGGTGGGAGTGACGGCTCAAACGCCTCCGCCATCGCTCGACCCGGGAGAGGTTGCGCGCCGGCCTCGATGCTGATCGAGTGGAATCAGTCAACCGCCACGCCAGTTGAATCCAAGCTTTCGATGCCGCTTCCCCTGCTCCCCCCCCCTACTCCCCACGACGTTCATGTCTGGCAATGGGGCCTTGACGCCGACGAAGACGACTTCGAGCGCAACTGGCAGGTCTTGTCGGGGGAGGAGCGCGGTCGCGCTGACAAATTCCGCTTCGAGCGGCATCGTCGCCGCTTCGTGGCGGCGCGCGGAAGGCTTAGGCAAATTCTTGCCGACTATCTCGCGGTATCGCCGCAAGCGGTTGGTTTCGGCTATGGCGCCGAAGGCAAGCCCTTCTGCACGACCCAGCCTTCGGAATGGCGGATCTGCTTCAATCTGAGCCATAGCGAAAACACGGCTGCCCTCGCCGTCGCGAACGACTGCGAAATCGGCATCGACATCGAGCATATCCGCCCGATCGAGGACAGCATCGCATCGCAGGTATTTTCACCTGCCGAGCACACACAATTCGAGGCACTGCCAGCCGGCGTGCGGCAAGGCGTCTTCTTCGAGAATTGGGCGCGCAAGGAAGCGTGCCTGAAGGCGCTCGGCACGGGCTTTGCTCACCCGCCAACCCATTTCGAATTCGATCTTGCCATCCGGGGCGACACGGCACCCCGCTTCGTCGGTGGCGATTCCGACGAAGCGAAATGTTGGCGTATTCACGCTCTGAGATCCGCTATGAACCGCACTGGCTCGGTGGCAGCACGGCGCCTCGATTGGTCGATCGTCGAAATGGCTTGACGGACAGCATCAGCCTCTCTGCCGATACGCCAGACAAGCAGCATGCCGAGGGCTTGCGGCCCTTGGACGCCCTATGACACCTCGGAATGTGGCGCCGGCTCCTGGCGACGGCATCCAGCCCACATTCCCAAGGCGACTGGGATGAGCCCGGAGCCTTCCTGGCCTCGGGCATCGAAATTTGCGCCGCTCCAGCCAATTGGCTCGCAAACTCAACGATTGCGGCTTAAGCTGCAACCGCGTGGACTTGCGTTTCGGAACGCAGGACCGAACCTGTGATCTGGCCGGCTGCAGCGATCCCGGCGCGCATCTCCTCGCTGATCTCGAAGAGACCGGCATAGGTCATCACGCGGCCGATTCTGGTCGGCACACCAATGACGTCCGCCGGGCAGTTGGCCAGCTTGAAGATGCGGGCCATGCGGGCATCGTAGACGGACACCACGAAATCGATGCCAGCAAGCATGCCGACCTCGACGATGCCGCACAGCAGCTCCGTCGTCACCGAATGCAGGCGACGGTTGCCGTCATTGGCTAGGTCGGGGTCGATCGCGAAGCGGGAGCTTTCCCAAATGAGCGGGCTCTCCACAATTTCGCCATCCGGCAACAGTACTGAGAAGACATCGCGCAGCATATTCGGGCCGGTCGTCGGCAACAGGCGCAGACCACCTTCCACACGACCCGTGTATTGATTTCGCGATATCAAGTAGACAGGATCACAATCGTCGAAATAGTCTATCTCGCGACCGTTTGAAACATTAACGTCCCAATCAAGCCTGTCTTTAAAGACCCTCGCACGCATCTCGTAAAGTGCATCCAGGGTTTCGGTATGTAAATGACGTTCGTAACTTTGAATGACTTCAATCATCGAACAGACCCTCCGTCGGAATCTGCTCGAATTTATTGGTCACTTATTCCCTTAGAAATACGGCGTATTTGACGGGTTACCTCGATCCGAAAAAAATGCTCATATTCATTGCCTTGGCGACGGCATGAGTAACGTTAGTTGCATTCAGTTTTGCTCGAGCCAGGTCGAGGTAAAACCGCACCGTCCGATCCGAAAGGGAGAGTATCGTCGCAGTTTCCGAGACCGTCTTGCCGCGGGCAACCCATTTCAGGCATTCGATCTCACGCGGAGAAAGATGGACTTCCTCTTCTTCAACCGCCTCCGTACGCAGGATGGCATTGTGGATATGGTAGGCCAAGACCTGGAAGTCGCGCTGGAAAGCCCCCAACGTCTGATCCCATTCCTGATCGGAGACGTCGCTGGTGATGGTGAAGAGGGCGCGCTCGCCATGGCGGCCGCGGATAGGGAAGGTCAGGCCCTGACGCCCCAGCCCGAATTCGGCGGCCTCGCCGAAAAAGGCTCGGAGCTTCGACCCCTTCAGGTCGAATTTGCGCCAGTCAATGGGCAGGACGGCCGAAAACCCCTCCCTTAGAACCGGATCTATTCTAACGTAATTCTCGCTCTTATAGTGTTCAACCCAATCATCGGAGTAAGTAACGGCCAAATAGGGATCGTCACCATTAGAGCTAGGAATATTTACAGCAAAATAGGCCGCAGTACGCAGCCCGTAACTCTGAACAACACGATTCAGCATCCCTTTTACGTCACGAGACGTCGGTACACTGCCAATTTCATCGACAATATCATAATATATCTTGTCGAGCGCTCTCATATGCCGCCCCCTAAACCTCGGGGCGGTATGATAGTGCAAAACGTAGCGGGATGCTAGTTCCTAGATTACTTCTTGGGTGCCCGGCGGGATAGAATGAAGACTTGGATTATATACTTCGATGTCTCTTTAAATCTCGAAAGAAGAATGGCAGCACTCTGAGTTCATTTCAGTCCGATGCCAGTTAGTAACCAACCAACCAAGGTTGATCGGTTGAATATCCGTCAAGAAACGACAACCGTTTCAACCTTCGATACGACGATGTTTCGCCATTCCCGCGAACGGTGGGGTCGAACCGATGATAAACAAGGGTCACGACGCAATGCCTAAAGTTCAACAAGGTCAATCGATGGTCACCATCGATGACGACACCGGCACGATCACCATCGATCTGGTGGCTTATGGGCCGGTGCGAATCGTGATGACGGCCGATGGCGACATCGAGGTCGAGGGACGCAGCATCCTGAACACGGCTCATTGGACGAGTTTTGGCAACGAGCTTCCCAAGCGGGCCTGAAAGTCGCCGCCGGAAACCTGGCTGAGATCGACACACTCTGCTGAATGACATGAAGCCCGGGCGGTCATGCTGCCGCGGGTTTCCGTCATGTCTTGATCTGCAGGGCACCGCCAAGGATGCCCACGTGGCAGGTCCCTCCTATGGTCATCGGCAAGGCCGCCATGCGCGGATATGTGTGGCCAGCGTCGCTCCTCGATGATTTCCAAGGGCAGCGCGACGCCATCGTCTTTCCGCAAACATCCAATCCCGCCGGCACTCTATCCACGAGGACACCCCAAACCGAGCTTCTGGGCTTGGCTCATCGCGCTCTATTGCTACTACCCCAAGCGCTGTCACATACCCGCATAGGCGCAATGCTATCGACAGATAGCAATCTCATGGCTTCCATGTTGCGGATACGGCACCACCACGCTTGCAGTGCCTAGAGGCGCGCCCGGCATGGCTGCGCCGACTTGCCGATCGCGCGCATGGGCCGCATGGCCTGAAGGCAATGTGCGAAATCGCACATCGCAGCCCTGCGCCATGGTGTTTCTCACTGAGAGGATGGGTGTCCACCCATCGTGTTGAGGAAGAGTGTCGAATCCAAGTCATGCCGCGCCAATTCCACGCGCCACGACGCCGGCGTATTGAATATTTCCCCAAAAAGGAAACTGTCTTCGCCTTGGATTGCGAGAATATGGAAGTTTGACATTTCGCTGAAAGTCCTTGCCTATTTCGCGATTGAAGGAGGGGAAGCAGGTGAGATCGATCGGTGAAAGTGGCCTGACACACGAGGGAGAGCGTTACTTGAAGATCCCCGTTTGTGTAATCGACAAGCGAGCCTTCTGGCGCGATTGTCTGACGATGTGCTTGACGGCCTCTTCCGCAAACCTTGCTGCCGTCGGCTATGACACCATCGATGATTGGCTGACAGCCTCTACGCATGCCCCTTCGACGATCATCCTGCTATGCGCCACCAGCGAGGAAGGCACGGCCCGAGCCATACAGTCCGGGCTCGATCGCATTCTCTCCAGCGTGCCGGGCGCGCGCGTGGTCCTCCTGTCCGATATCGACAATCCGGCGACGATGGTCTCCGCCTTGGAACGCGGGGCACGCGGCTTCGTAACCATGAGCCTCAGCCTGGAAGTGGCGATCGAGGCAATCCGCATCGTGAATGTCGGCGGCACCTTCGTTCCGGCCAGTGGCCTGTTGTCGGCACGCCAGGGCTTTACAGCCCAGCTCGATGGCCAACCGCCCGCTGTGGAGGGGCGGCCGCATTTCACCGAACGGCAGCTGGCAATCATCGCCTGCGTACGCAAGGGCGAGCCGAACAAGATCATCGCCCATAAGCTCAATATGACCGAAAGCACGGTCAAGGTTCACATCCGCAACATCATGCGCAAGATCAAGGCCAAGAACCGCACCGAAGTTGCGTTTCTGACCAACGAGTTGCTGCTTCCCAACGAAACTTCGAACGACTGAGACAGACGCCGCAGCAGCGGATATGGAATGGGCTGGAACAGGATCGCTTCCTGGCGGTGCCGGCACCTTGTCTTGCAAACGCAACTCTCCGGCCCTGCTCCTTCAGCGACGTCTTGTTCTCCTGATCGAGGATGGCTACTGGCTTGTCCATCATCGTTGGAGGACGTGACATGCCCGGAACCATCCGGATTCTCGACGGCGGCATGAGCCGGGAACTGCTTCGCCTCGGCGCCGAGCTGCGCCAACCCGAATGGTCCGCGCTCGCTTTGATGGAGGCTCCCGACATCGTCCGCCGGGTTCATGCCGAGTTCATCGAGGCTGGAGCCGAGGTGATCACCACCAACAGCTACGCCCTGGTCCCCTTCCATATCGGCGAGCAGCGCTTCCGCGAGCAGGGACCGGCCCTGATCGATCTCGCCGGCCGCCTCGCCCGGCAGGCCGCCGACAGCAATTCCGGCCGCAAGGTGCTGGTGGCAGGATCGCTGCCGCCGATCTTCGGCTCCTATGAACCCGAACGTTTCGATCCTTCCCGCGTCCAGGGCTATCTGGAAGTGCTGGTCGCCGGCCTCGCTCCCCACGCCGATGTCTGGCTCGGCGAAACCCTTAGCCTGATCGCCGAAGGCGAGGCCGTGCGCCAGGCCGTGGCCGCCACCGGCAAGCCATTCTGGGTCTCCTTCACCCTGGCCGACGAAGTGGGCGCCGAGGACGGCGAGCCGCAGTTGCGCTCCGGCGAAAGCGTGGCCGATGCCGCTGCCTGGGCGGCCGGATCAGGGGCCGAAGCGCTGCTCTTCAATTGCAGCCGCCCTGAGGTGATGGGCAAGGCCGTGCGCGTGGCTAGGGATGTCCTGCGCGAGCGGCAGTCCGATCTCGAAATCGGCGTCTATGCCAATGCCTTCGAAGAGCAGGAGGAGGACGCCGCCGCCAACGAAACCCTGCACGGCACGCGCGAGGATCTGACGGCAACGGCCTATTCCCGCTTTGCCTGCGACTGGGCTGAAGCTGGCGCCACCCTGATCGGCGGCTGTTGCGGCATCGGCGCCAGGCATATTCACGATCTCGCAGCGGCGTTGGGGCGCTGAACCTGGCGCCGGGAGCGACGGCTCGCAGGTCCCCGGCGGAAAGGTCCGCCGCAAAATCCCCGGCTTACCCGGCTCGACCCAAGGCAATGGCCGATCCGGTAAAAGGCAGGACGAGATCGTACCCCTCTGGCGGCGGCGAGATCGGCACGGTCGCCGCGGTACCGAACTGGGTGATGCCGGCTCCGACTGCTTCGGCGAGATCGTAGCGCTTTCCTGCGAATTCGAATGGATGGCTTGCGATCAGGCGCGCCGAGAATACGTTGGTGCCAATGATGGCTGCGCTTGCTGCCGCAAGGGAAGTGGCGACCGTGGTGCCGACCACCAGGCTGGTGCGGCGGAAGGTGGCGATGCATTCGCCCTTCGCGAAGGAGGCCGGATCGGCAAAGCTCGCCGCAGGGGCGCGCTGCAGATACAGGGAGAATTCGCCGACCGGATCGAGCCCGAGCGAAAGCGCACCATTGTCGATCCCATCCGCCTTGAACGGCGTGGCGGCGAAGGTGAAATGAGCACTCGTCTCGGCCGGCTCGCCGACGAACAGCGGCGCGTCGGCAAACGGCAAATGCAGGAAGTAGCCGTAATCCACCAGCGCGCCGTCATGCGTGCGGTAGAAGCGTCCGGTGGCGTACCAGGCAAGTTCGGCTGTCAGAAGGGCGGTCATAAAGAGTCCTCTGCGCGAAAGGCACACACCTCTATAGACCGGGAGCAAAACCCGTTCACGGCTGAACGCTTGTTTGCCCAGAATTTGGTTGCTCGAAGGATCGGTGCGGCACCGCCTCAACGAGGAGATGCTGTCCCATTTTTCCTCAGGACTTACGCGTTCCGGCTACCCCCCCGGCACTGGCCTGCGACGGCTTCGACTTGACGGTGACGGTCGCCGTCTGGCCCGCGACCAGGCGGAAGCCATCCGGCAACTTGTCGAGTGCCACGCGGATCGGCACGCGCTGGGCCAGGCGCACCCAGGAAAAGGTCGGGTTGATGTTGGCCAGGAGGTTCGAACCATCGCTGCGTTCGCGATCCTCGATACCGCCGGCAATGCTCTCGACATGGCCCGTGATGATTGCCGGCTGCCCCATCAGATGGATGTCGACAGGGTCTCCCACCGCGATCCGGGGCAGCTTGGTTTCTTCGAAATAACCTTCGACCCGCAATGAATCCGTGTCGAGCAGCGCCGTCACCGCCTTGCCGGCCGCGACATAGTCGCCGGGATTGAGGTTGAAATTGGTGATCACGCCATTGACCGGCGCCTTGATCTCCGAGCGTTCGAGATTGAGCTTGGCTACGGCCTGATTGGCGAGAGCCTGCTGGTAATTGGCGCTCGCGACGTCCTGGCTTGCCAGTGCCTGCTCGATCTTCTGGGCGGAGGCCACGTCCTTGCCCAGTTCGCTGTAGCGGACATAGTCGCGCCTTGCCTGTTCCAGCGTGGCCTTGGTGCCGGAGACGGCCGCATCGGCCTGCTGCAGGGCGAGTTCGAAGCGTTTGGGATCGATGCGGATCAGGACGTCGCCGCGATGGACTTCCTGATTGTCGCGGACCAGCACTTCACTGACCAGCCCGGACACGTCCGGCGTGATACCGACGATATCGGCCCGGACATGGCCGTCCCGGGTCCACGGGTCGTTCATGTAATAGTCCCACAACCGCCAGCCGAAGCCGGCAGCGATGACGACGACGATCAGGGTGATGAGGACTCGCCCCAGCGAGGCAAAAAAGCGTTTCACGACACGAACCGTTGAAAAATGGAAAACAACCCGCTGAGCACGATCACGAACAGTGCGAGATCGAACAAGGAGCGGTGCCAGACCAGGCGATAGACGCCAGCCCTGGCCAATACAGAACGAAGCAGAAGATTGGCGATGATGGCGACGAGCGCGAGGATCATCAGGCTCGGTACATAGACGCCAAAGATATCGATGTCGGCGTTCACGATGCGAGCTCCAGTCTGGGAAGGACGGGCATGGCCACGGGGGCAGCCAGGTTTACGGGCGCCGGTGCGGCGGGAAAGAGGGCGCGCCGCAAACCGACGAGCGCCTGCACCGCGTTCCGACGCACGCTCGGCTCGACGCCCTGGGCGAAATCAGAGAGGGCCTCGTCGATGGCACCCAGCAACGAAGGCGGCGGATCGACCGCCCTGCCCGTCGCCGCCCGCGTGCCATAGAAGCGGGCAATGGCATCGAGCACTTGCTGCAGGCGCCGACGTTGCGCCGATGACAGCTTGCCGCGCAGCCTCTGCAGGTCGAGCACGTTGATGCCAACCCGCAGTTCCACCAGGAGATCGGCCGCCGCAACGTCCTCGCTGACACCCTGTGCCAGCCGCGGCACCAATTGACCGAGCCGATCGAAGACCCGGCCGGCGAAGGCCTCGGCATCGGCGTTGCGCCCACCGCGCGAGGTCGCGGCAATATCCGCCCAGCCGGCCTTGACCAGGCGCTTGGCGACCATGGCCGCCCCGAAGGGCCTGGTGGCCAGGGTCCAGACCAGGGCGAAGGCGCCGCCGAGGATCGAGGCGACGGACGAGTTCATGAATGCCGCGAACTCGGCACTGTAATTGGCCTGCAGCCCGACGAAGGACGCCGTGTTCACCGCGAGCAGCATGGCGATCATGTTGAACTGCGGGCGCGACACCAGCGTCCCGACAAGGATGAAGGGTATGGCAAACATCACCACCAACCCGACATAATCATGGGCCAGCGGCAGCAGGGCGAAGAGGTACACCGCCGACAAGCCGACGCTGATGGTCATCCATATCGTGAAGCTGCGGATCTGGCTGACGGGATTGTCGATAGCGGCAAAGAAGGAGCAGCCGACCGCCGTCATGATCACGCAGCCCGAACCCTCGCTCCAGCCGGTCCATATCCACATCAGGCCGGACAGGATGGTGGCGAGCGCCACGGAGCCGACCTGGAAGGCCAGCAGTGCATAATCATAGTGGCTGACCTTGCCGACGGTCCGACGCATGCGGAAGGTCGGGCGCCAGCGGCTGATACGGTCGCCGAGTTCGATCTGCCGCTGCAACTGGCGGCAATCTTCCCATAGATCGACCAGTTCCTTCATGCGCTCCAGAGTGCTCGACAGCACCAGGGCCGGCCATTGCGCCTCCTGGGCATCATCCGGGTCGACCTTCGGCTCCAGTGCGGCAATCGCGGCGAGCAATTGATCGGCCTCACCGCGTTCATTGCCCTCGCCCGAGCGCATCCAGTCGAGCAGGCGGGCACGCAAGGCCTCGATGCCGACGATCTCGCCGCCCGCCTCACGCAAGGCAGCCAAGCGGTCGTCCAGGGAAGACAGCAGAGGCAGCAGCAACGCCATGCGCCCCCGTAGCTCATGGGCGACGCGCACGGTGGCCTGGTTCGCGGTGTCGTAGCTGAGCTGGCTGATCAGCATGTCCATGGCGCGGATGTCGCTGGCCAGGCGCTGGCGTTCGAGCGTCGCGCCGGCTCCATTGTCGTCGGTCAGTACGGCGCTTGCCCAGGCTCCCGCATCGCGCAGCCACCCCTTGATCTGCTGCCCGAGCACCGGCCCGATCCGGGCCGGGAAGAACAGGGAATTCACCAGGGCGGCACAGACGATACCGAGCGTGATCTCTTCGGCGCGCGAAACAGCGACGTCGAAGATGGTCTCGGGCGCGCTGACGGCCGGCAACGCAATCAGGGGAAGCGTATAGCCTGCGAGCATGAAGACATAGCTGCGCGGCGTACGGTCCAGCAGGGAGACGAACAGGAAGACACCGGTCCACAGGCCGACCACGATGACGAACAATTCCGGCGCCGACGAGAAAATGGGCAGCAGCAGGATCGATCCGGAGGCGCCGATGAAGGTGCCGAGGGCCCGATAGAGCGCTTTCGACGTCGTGGCGCCAGCCAGGGGGTTGGCAACGACATAAACAGCCGCCATCGCCCAGTAGGGGCGCTCCAGCCCGGCAGCCAACGCGATATAGAGTGCCAGCATCGAGGCCGAAAAAGCCTTGAGCGAGAAGATCCAGTCCCGAACGGTTGGCAGGGTGAAGCCGGCGGTCATGTCGCCGCCTCCGCCTGTTGGCGGGCCGACGCCTCCTCGATGGCGCGGAACACCCGGAGCGTTGCCTCGATGTCGTCCTGCGAAAGATGACCGAGAATGCGGGTGCGCAAGCCGACGAGTTCCTGCTCGATCACGCTTGTCACTCGTTCGCCCTCGGCCGTGAGCCAGAGTGTCTTGGCCCGGCGATCCGCACCTTCGCGCCTCTCGATCAGGCCGCTGGCGCAAAGCTGGTCGAGCAGGCGCACCAGGGAAGCTCCTTCGATGCCGATCGCATCGGCGACCTCGGTCTGATTTACGCCGCCGCCCATGCGCTCGATCTGGATGAGCGGCACCGCCGCGGCGTCCGAGACGCCATGGGTCGCGACGATGTCATGCACCAGGCGGCGCCAATGGCGGCCGATCTGTTGGGTTTTGCCGGTCAATGCGAAGCGCAAGGCGTCAATCTTTTCCATGTCTAATAATTAGCATCCTAATTAAAAGCATGCAAATTATTTATTGCAACAGATATCGCCGCCAAAGAGAAAGCCTCCTGACATCATCTGTCAGTCAGGCGTATAGAATGATGGCTCCACGTCAGATGAGACGCCATGGCCAGAACGAGCCGCCTCCTCTCGCTCCTGCAGATCCTGCGCGGCAAGCGCCGTCCGGTGACGGCGGCTTCCCTGGCCGAGGAACTCGCCGTCTCAGAACGAACGCTCTATCGTGACATCGCCGAACTGGTCGCGCAGGGCGCTCCCATCCAGGGCGAAGCCGGCATCGGCTACATTCTGCGCCCCGGCCTGTTCCTACCGCCGCTGATGCTATCGGAAGACGAGACCGAGGCCATCGTGCTCGGCCTGCGCTATGTCGAACAGCGCGGCGACGACACGCTCGGCAAGGCGGCGCGCGAGGCACTTTCCAAGATCGAGGCGGTGTTGCCGCCCGCTGCGCAGGAAATCGCCCGCAACCCCGTCGCCCTGCCGGGCCCCAGCCGGAATGCCTTTCCCGACAACAAGGTCGCTATCGAGGTATTTCGCAGTGCCATCCGCGCCCAGGCCAAGCTTCGCATCGACTATGGCGATCTCAATGGCCAGGCGACCACCCGCGTGATCTGGCCGATCGCCATCGGCTTCATGAACGAGGCGCGCATGCTGGCCGCCTGGTGCGAGTTGCGTGAAGACTTTCGCCATTTCCGTACCGATCGCATCGCCGCAGCCAGCGAGATCGGCGAGCGCTATCCGGGGCGACGCAGCCAGCTGGTGAAGGCCTGGCGGGCCGTGATGGACCAAATCGCCAGGCGCTAGCCTCGCTGGCCGGTACCGGCTCTTCTTCTTCCTTGCCTCGCTCCGGCAAACCGGGCAAACGGCCCTCATGCGCATTCTCGTTCCAGGCGGCTACGGCTTGATCGGCTCGGCCATCGTTTCGGCCCTGCTCGCGGCCGGCCACGAGGTCACGGGTCTTGGTCGTTCCGTCGGCCAAGCGCGCCTGCGCGAACCCCGCGCGCGGTGGCTTCAGCACGATCTCCAGGACCTCGTCAGCGCCGAGGCCTGGCGTCCTCTCCTTGACGATGTCGATGCCGTGATCAATGCAGCGGGCGTGCTGCAAGACGGCCCCGGCGACGATGTCATGGTGACCCAATCGCTCGCCATGGTCGCCCTTTTCGAGGCCTGCGAGCAGGCCGGTGTGAAACGCTTCGTCCAGATCTCCGCCGTCGGCGCCTCGCCCGATGCCGCCACCGTGTTCATGCGCAGCAAGGGCATTGCCGACGAGGCGTTGGAAGGCTCGTCGCTCGACTGGACCATCCTGCGGCCCGGCCTGGTGCTGGGCTCGTCGGCCTATGGCGGCAGCGCCCTGCTCCACGCCCTGGCCAGCCTGCCCGGCTTCATTCCGCTGCCTCCGGCGCCATCGATCCGCAGTGTGGCGCTCGATGACGTCGCCGCAACGGCGCTGGCCGCGGTGGAAGCACGTCTGCCGCATCGGCGCATCTACGATCTCGTCGAGGACAGGGCTCATAGCCTCCAGGAAATCGTCGCCGCGCTGCGGGCCAGGCTCGGCCTGCCTCCCACCCGTTTTGCCCGCTGGCCCCTGTGGATCTTCAGGCTCGGCTTTCGCCTCGGCGATCTGGCGGGCCTGCTCGGCTGGCGTCCGCCGATGCGTTCGACCTCGCTTGACCAGATCCTGTCCGGCATCGACGGCGATCCGACACCCCTTGGAGCGGCAAACGGCCGCTCGCTCAAGGCCCTGCCGGAAATCCTCGAAGCCGTCGGCGGCACCGTGCGCGAACGCTGGTTCGCCCGCCTCTTCCTGCTCAAGCCGGTGATCATCGCGACACTGGGCTTGTTTTGGCTGCTTTCGGGCCTGATCGGCCTCTTTGCGGCAGATCAGGCCGAAGTCGTGTTGACGATACGGGGCTTTTCGCCCGCGATGGCGGCTCTCTTCGTGCTTGGCGGCGCCATCGTCGACATTCTTCTCGGCGCCGGCATATTCTGGCGACGAACCATGCCGGCCGCCGCGACGGGCATGATCGGCGTCACCCTGGCCTATCTCCTCGCCGGCAGCCTGTTCACGCCCGATCTCTGGCTCGACCCGCTCGGCCCCTTCCTCAAGACGCTGCCGGCAGCCGTTCTCGCTCTGGTCGCGCTCGCCATCAAGGATGCGCGATGACCTATGCCGACCTGCTCCTCTGGCTCCATGTCATCGGTGCCACCGTGCTTCTGGGCACCGGCGCGGGCATCGCCTTCTTCATGCTCGTCGCCCATCGCACCGACGATGCCCGGCTGATCGCCCATGTTGCCGGCACCGTGGTTACGGCGGACCTTCTGTTCACCGCCACTGCCGTCGTGCTGCAGCCCCTCACCGGCGCCCTGTTGGCCCAGGAGATCGGCTGGCCGTTGAGCTCGCCCTGGATCGTGCTGTCCCTGGGGCTCTACGTCTTCACAGGGCTGTTCTGGCTTCCGGTTGTGGTCATCCAGGTCAAAATGCGGAATCTTGCCAGAAAAGCCGTGCAAGAGAATTCCTCTCTGCCGCCAGACTATTACAGGCTTTTCCGCATCTGGTTTGCCTGCGGCTTTCCGGCCTTCATCGCCGTGCTCGCCATTCTCTGGCTGATGCTGACCAAGCCGCAATTCGGATAGTACAAGCCTGGCTTGCTTGTCTGCGAACCCGCGGGGACCTATACCCTCAGGCACGAATACGGCCACCAATGGCGGAGTGACCATGCGCATCCTGGTTGTCGGTGCCGGAGCGACAGGCGGCTATTTTGGCGGCCGGCTAATGCAAGCGGGCCGTGACGTCACCTTCCTGGTTCGCCCCGCGCGGGCGGAAAAGTTGCGGACGGAGGGCCTCAGGATCGTCAGCCCCTTCGGCAATGCCGAGCTGGCACCAAAGCTGGTTACCAGCGGCGGTATCGCCGAGCCCTACGACCTCGTGCTGCTTACCGTGAAGGCCTACGGGCTGGAGGCCGCGCTCGATGACATCGCACCCGCCATCGCTTCCGAAACGATGATCCTGCCGGTTCTCAACGGCATGCGCCACGTCGATGTCATCAAGGCCCGCTTCGGCGAAAAGGCGCTGCTCGGTGGCGTCTGCCTGATCGCCGCCACCATCGACGACGAGGATCGCATCGTACAGCTCACGCCCATGCACAACCTCATCTATGGCGAGATGAGCGGCGAACGGTCCAAACGCATCGAGACGGTCGATGCGACCATGCAGGGGGCCGGCTTCAACGCCAGGCTTTCCGAGGATATCGAGCGCGACATGTGGGGCAAGTGGATCACGCTCGCCAGCCTGGGCGGCATCTGCTGCCTGATGCGCGGCTCGGTTGGCGAGATCGAGGCGGCACCCGGCGGCCTGGCCTTCGTGCTGCGCTTCTTCGACGAGGTGGTGAGCGTGGTGAAAGCCGTGGGTAAGCTGCCGGGCGAGCCCATCCTGAACATGGCACGCTCGATGCTGACCCAGAAGGGCTCGGCCATGGCTTCCTCCATGTATCGCGACCTGCAGAAGGGCGCGCCGATCGAGGCGGACCAGATCATCGGGGATCTGCTGGCGCGCGCGCAGAAGGCTGGAATGGAAACCCCATTGCTGTCAGCGGCTTATACAAATCTGGCGATCTGTCAGAACAGGTAGCCGAGAGCGAATATCGGCCGACGTCCGCCCGAATAGTGACCGCAGGCACATGGCGGATCGCGCCGTCCCCCGCCTAGCCTGTTCCCAACCTCATCTGGGACGGGAACAGCGATGACAACGGCAGGCGCGCAGACAATCGGCAATCCCATCGTCATCGGCATCGATGCCGGCGGCACCATGACCGACACCATCCTGGTCGACGGCAACGGCCACTTCAAGATCGGCAAGGCGGCGACCACGCCGCGCGATGAATCGGAAGGCTTCATTATCTCAGCCGCCGATGCGGCCGAGGCCTGGGGCATCTCGCTGGACGATCTGTTCTCCGGCATCGACGTGGTGCTCTACTCCGGCACCGGCATGCTCAACACCCTGCTTTCGCGCACGGGACGCAAGCTCGGCCTGATTACCACCAAGGGCCTGGAGGATATGATCCTGATGGGCCGCGGCCTGCAGGCCTGGGCCGACTATTCCTATGCCGATCGCCTGCATGCGATCACCCACCACCACCCGGATCCCCTGGTGCCGCGCCGGCGCACCCATGGCGTGACCGAGCGTGTCGACCAGTTCGGCGATATCATCATCCCGCTCTACGAGCACGAAGTCGTGGCGTCCGTACGCAAGCTGATCGCCGACAAGGTCGACGCCATCTGCATCATGACGGTGTTCTCCCACGTCAATCCCACGCACGAAAAGCGCATCGCCGAGATCGCCCGAGAGGAGATCGCCAAAGCGGGCGCCGAGATCCTGGTCTATACCAGCCATGAGGTGCGCCCCGTCATCCGCGAGCAGTCCCGTCTCAACTCGGTGCTGATCGAGGCCTATGCCACCTCGCGCGGGCGCAAGCAGTTGAAAGGTATCGAGGACATCTCGAAGAAGCACGGTTACCGCTATCGCGTGCAGACCCTGCTCTCCTTCGGCGGCCTCACCTCGATCGATCATCCCCGCCTGCACGAGACCATGATCTCCGGCCCGATCGGCGGCATTCTCGGTGCCGCCTATGTCGGCAAGTTGATCGGCAACGACTCGCTGATCTGCTCGGACATGGGCGGCACCTCTTTCGACATGGGGGTGATCACCCGCGGCCAGACCCGCATCGAGAACGAGCCGATCATGGATCGGTTCAAGCTCAACGTGCCGACGCTGCATCTCGATACCATCGGCGCCGGGGCCGGCATGATCCTCAAGGTCGACCCGCTGACCCGGAAGATCAGCCTCGGTCCCGAGAGCGCCGGTTCCGATCCCGGGCCGATCTGCTTCAATCGGGGCGGTACCCGCCCGACCATTGCCGATTGCGACGCCATCCTCGGCCGTCTCAACCCCGACTATTTCCTCGGCGGCAAGGTGAAGCTCGACGTCGAGAAGGCGACCAAGGCCTTCAAGGAGCAATGCGCCGACGTCCTCGGCGTGCCCCTGCATGAAGCCGCCGAGGGCATGATCCACATGCTGGAGGACGACGCCAACAACGCCTTGCGGCGCGTGATCTCCGGCCAGGGCATCCACCCTTCCGAATTCACTTTGCTCTCCTATGGCGGCTCGGGGCCACTGCACCTGGCCGGTTGCAGCCGCGGTATCGGCTTTCGCGACATCATCACCTTCCAGTTCGCCGCCGCCTTCTCGGCCTTTGGCTGCACCACGGCCGACTATATGCGCCGCCACTCGATCTCCACCCAGATCGACATTCCCAGTGCCGCCGGCGAGGACGAACTGGCCGCTCATGCCGCACGCATCTCAGGCGTCTGGAAGGAACTGCGGGAAGCCGCGATCGCAGAGATGGTGGCCGATGGCCATCCGCGCGAGAAGGTCCGCACCGTTCCCTTCCTGATGATGCGCTATACCGGCCAGCTCGAAGACGTCGAGGTCGCCGCCCCGCTCGACCAGGCCCAGACCGCCGACGACATGCGCCGGATCATCGAGGCCTTCGAAACCGTCTACGGCAAGATCAACCACCGGGTCTCGCGCTACGGCGCCGTCGGCTATTCGGTGATGGAGCTCGGCCTGATCGCCACCGCCGACAAGGTCAAGCCGGTGCTGGTCAAGCGCCTGCTCGGCGGCACCTATCCCGCTGCCGCGCATAAGGGCCGCCGCGAAGCCTATCTGGGCGGACGCTGGCACAAGGCGGATCTCTACGAGATGGACGATCTGCAGCCCGGCCACGAAGTGAAGGGCCCGGCAATCATCGAACACCCCGCCACCACCCTGGTGGTCCACCCCGGCGACAGCGTCTTCGTCGACGAATGGACCCTCCTGCATTACCGCCACGGCTGACGTCTCTACCCTCCCCTGGAGGGGGAGGGTCGGACCGAAGGTCCGGGGTGGGGTGAGAACCTCCACCCGTCGAGCAAGCAAGATCCATGCGGCATCTTGGATATGTCGCCCCGCCACCCCACCCCGAGGCTTCGCCTCGACCCTCCCCCTCCAGGGGGAGGGTGGAAGATGAGGACACCATGCTGGACCACGTGAAAGCCCACATGCCGCTTCGCGAAAGGATGCTCGAATCCGAGCGTCTGATGGAGGAGACCGGCTGCTATGACGGCATCACCGCACTGCAGCTGCGCAGGCAGGATCCGCTGAAATTCGAGACCCTCCACACCAAGCTGCGCGCCTTCTGTGTCTCCGCCCGTGAAATGGCGCGCCGCATCTCCGCCTCGCCCGGCGTGCGTGAGGTCGGCGAGATGGTGGTTGCCATCTACACGCCGGAGGGTGATGCCATCGCACTCTCCAACGGCATCATGGTGCATGTCCACACCATGAGCCGCTTCATCAAATGGATGATCCGCGAGGGTTACGAGGCCAATCCCGGCATCCGCCCGGGCGACATCTTCGCCAACAATGACGCCTTCATCGGCACGGTGCAGGTGCCCGACGTGATGGACGTAGTGCCGATCTTCCATTCCGGCGAACTGATCGGCTGGGCTGGCGCCGTCTGCCACGAGCTTGAAGCCGGCGGCATCACCCCCGGCGGCGACGTCTGCCTCGCGCAGGAGCGCTTCACGGAAGGCCTGTTCGTCTGCGCCGAAAAGATCGGCGAGAATGACGAGATCCGGCGCGACTACGTCATCCGCTGCGAGCGCAATCTGCGCATGCCGATCTACTGGGTGCTGGACGAGAAGGCCAAGGTCGCTTCCTGCATCGACATGCGCGAGAACCTCATCGCCCTCGTCGACGAGATCGGCCTCGACTACTGGAAGCAGATCTCCAAGGAATTCATCGAGGAAGGCCGGCTTTCGCAGCTGGCCCGCACGCGCCAGCTCACCGTGCCCGGCATCTATCGCGGCCACACCTTCTATGGCCATGTCACCGAGGGCAAGCCGGGCTTCCAGCCGCTGGCCGACCCCAACTGGCTCTACAACATCCCGGTGGAGATGGAGATCACCACCGAGGGCAAGATCAAGCTCGACTTCGAGGGCACTCAGCCCTGGGGCTATCATTCGATGAACTGCACGCCGGCCGGCATGGATGGCGGCATGTTCGTCACCCTCACCCAGCACATGAACTTCGAGGGGCTGGTGAATGACGGCGCCTGGCTCGCCACCGAGCTGAAGATCCCCAAGGGCACCTGGACCAATCCCGACAATGAGATGGTGGCGACGGCGACGTCCTGGGCCCTGCTGCTGCCCGCCTATGGCGTGTTCCAGCGCCTGCTCTCGCGCGGCTTCCTCGCCCGGGGCTTCATCGAGGAGGTGTTCGTCGGTCAGGTCAACTCCCCGATGATCGAGATGGGCGGCGAAAGCCAATACGGCACTTTGTTCGGCATGGCTCATTTCGAATGCGCCGCCGCCGGCTCCGGCGCTCTCGCCATCAAGGACGGGCTCGACACCGCCTATGTCGGCTGGAACCCCGAATCCGACATGGGCAATATCGAGATCTGGGAACAGAACATGCCGATGCTCTATATCGGCCGTTCGATCCTGCCCAACTCCGGAGGCGCCGGCAAATATCGCGGCGGCTGCGCCTTCATCTCGACCTGGCTGGTGAGCAAGTCCAACCATCTGCGCCTGGTCACCTCCGAGCATTCCTCGCGCGTCTTCGACAATGGCGGGCTGTGCGGCGGCTATCCCGCACCGACCTGCCAGATGCACCGGGCCGTGCGCGATACCAATCTCGCCGAGATCATCGCCGAGAAGCGGCCCCTGCCTCATACCATCGGCACCGACCCGGCCCATTCGGACCTGGAAAAACTGGTCGAGGGCCGGCACGTCACCGAGGAAGGCCCCTACATCACCGCGCCGCACAAGTCCGGCGATATCTTCACCCACTCCTATAATGGCGGCGGTGGTTACGGGGACGTACTGGAGCGCGATCCCGTCAAGACCACACAGGATGTGGAGAACGGCTTCCTCACCCCGGAGGCGGCCGAGCAGGTATTCGGCATCGTCATCCGAGAAGTCCCGCAGACGGATCGGCTGGAGGCCGATCTCACCGCCACCGCCGCCTTGCGCGAGAAGATGCGGGCCGAACGCATCACGACTTCAGTGCCTGTCTCGGCCTGGATCGCCGAGGAGGCCAAGCGTGTCGCCGCCTGCGACTTCGCGCCCGAGGTCGCCAAGATGCATGCCAATGCGATGAAGCTCTCGCCGCGCTTTGCCGCCGACTTCCGCAAGTTCTGGGGCCTCGACGCCTCCTTCACGGTTCACTACTGAGGTCAGCATGTCCAGCTATCCCAAGGAAACCATTCGCGAACTCGTTGCAGGTACCCTGCCCTGGCACCAGACCCGGCAGATCATGAGCGCCTACAAGGACGATGACCGTTTCCAGACCTATATCCAGGTCCTGCAGGAGCGGATGGCCTGGAAGGACCCGATCCTGCTGCCGATCGGCGACCACCTGTTCATCGCCGACACGCCGAATGGCCGTGTCACCAAATGCGAATGCGGCCAGGAGTTCGGGCATTACAAGAAGAACTGGAAGCTCGGCGCCCATATCCGCGTGCGGCGGACCAAGGAGGCCCTGCGCGAGATCTATCCCAATTCCGATATCCCCGATCCGGAATGGATGGAAATACGCGAATTCCTCTGCCAGTCTTGCGGCACCCTTCACGAGGTCGAGGCGGCCGCTCCCGGCTATCCCATCGTCCATGACTTCGAACCGGATCTGGAAGGCTTCTATCGCGACTGGCTCAGGCGCCCCCTCGAACCGGAGGGAGAGAGCCGGTGAGCAAGCGGCCCAATATTCTCATTCTGATGGCCGATCAGCTTGGCGCTCCGGCGCTCGGCGTCTACGGCCATCCGATCGTCAAGACCCCCAACCTCGACCGCATCGCCAAGGGCGGTGCGGTCTTTGACAATTTCTACTCCAACTTCCCCCTCTGCGCCCCCGCCCGCTTGGCCCTGATGACGGGACGGCTGTGCTCGAACATCCAGGCCTGGGACAATGCCGCGCAGATCCCGTCCGATGTTCCCACCTTTGCCCACTACCTGCGCGTGCTCGGCTACCGGACCTGCCTGTCCGGCAAGATGCATTTCATCGGGCCAGATCAGTTGCACGGCTTCGAAGAACGGGTGACGACCGATATCTGCCCGTCCGACTTCAACTGGACGGCCGACTGGGACGATCCCTGGCGGACCATGGACTGGTTCCACAACATGAAGAACGTCAGCGATGCCGGCATCGCCGAACGGGCCCTGCAGCAGGACTATGACGAGGAGGTCGCCCACAATGCCCGGCGCTGGCTGTTCGATCAGGCGCGCGATAGCGACGATCGCCCCTTCCTGCTCGTTGCCTCCTTCACCCATCCGCACGATCCCTATGTGACGCCGCAGCGCTTCTGGGACCTCTACGATCACGACAAGATCGACATGCCCTGCGTGCCCTTCATTCCGCCGGCCCAGCGGGACGCCCATTCCCGGCGCCTGTGGGAACAATATGATCGCGGCGAGTTCGGCGTCGGCGACGAACATGTGCGCACGGCACGCCATGCCTATTACGGCAGCGTGTCCTATCTCGACGAGCGTGTGGGCGAGGTGCTCGATGCGCTCGAACGCTCCGGGCAAGGCCGGGACACCATCGTGATCTTCCTCGCCGATCATGGCGACATGCTCGGCGAGCGCGGCCTCTGGTACAAGATGAGCTTCTACGACTGGTCGTCGCGCGTGCCGCTGCTCGTGGCCGGTCCTAACGTGCCGGCGGGCGCCCGCATCAAGGCGAATGCTTCGCTCGTCGATATCCTGCCGACCCTGGTCGAGATCGCCGCCGGCCCGGAATGGAACGATTACCCCGAGCGCCCCGACGGGCGCAGCCTGCTGTCCCTCCTAAGGCAGGATGCAGACGATCGCATCGCTGTCAGCGAATTGATGTCGGAAGGCGTGGCGGCCCCCTATGTGATGCTGCGCAAGGGCCGCTACAAATTCACCTATGTCGAGCACGATCCGCCCCAGCTCTTCGACATGAAAGCCGATCCGGACGAGATGCATGACCTTGCGGGAGATAGTGGTCATGCGGACGTGGTGCGAGACATGCTCGGCGAGGTCGAGCGCCGATGGGACATGCCGAGGCTCAAGCGGGAAATCATCGCCAGCCAGCGTCGGCGCCGCCTCGTCTACAAGGCACTGACCACCGGCAAGGTCACGCCCTGGGATTATCAGCCCTGGAGCGACGCATCGTTGCAATATTATCGCGGAACGAAGTCGTATCACGAGGCCGAGGCCCGTGAATTCATTCGGCCATAAGGAAAGACCATGACCAGCTTGAAAGGGCGTGCCGCCCTGATCACCGGCGGCCTCACCGGCCAGGGCCTTGCCATCGCCCAGGCTCTAGCTGGAGCCGGTGCCAATGTCGCGGTCGGTTCCTATATCGGCGAAGGCGCGCGCCAGGGCGATGCCGCCGCCTATCCCGCTGAGGCCGAGCTGCAGCGCGTACGCGCCATGCTCGAGGCCGAGGGCGTCAAGGTGCATGCCGGCCATCTCGACGTGCGCTCCAGCGAGGTCATCGACGCCTTCATCCAGGCCGCACAAGCCGCCTGCGGCCCCATCGACATCCTGGTGAATGCGGCCGGCACCACGGCCGAGCAGCCTGTCAGCGGTCATTCCGACGCGCTCTGGGAGAAGATCCTCGACACCAACCTCACCGGGGCCTTTCGCACCACACGCAGCCTCCTGCCGGGCATGATCGCGCGTGGCTGGGGGCGCATCATCAATATCGGTTCGACGGCCGCCAGTGTCGGCTGGAAGGACAACCCGGCCTATTGCGCCTCCAAGTCCGGCCTGCTGGGCCTGACGCGCTGCGTGGCACTGGAAGGGGCACCGCATGGTGTCACGGCCGTGATGATCTCGCCGACCTGGGTGGAGACCGAGCTGATGCGCCGCAACGTCGCCCAGGTCGCCGAACGCGAAGGCAAGAGAGAAAGCCTGGAAAGCGCCATGGCGCGGATTGCCGGCCAGAACCCGCAGCAGCGCATCATCCAACCCGGCGAAGTGGCTGGTCTCGCAGTCTTTCTCTGCAGCGAGGCTGCGAAGGGCATCACCGCCGAAAACATCCAGATCACCGGAGGCGCGCTCTGGTAGAGAGCTTCAGGGAACGCTACCCTCCCCTTCGGCTACGAGTTCGCCGGTCAATAAACGTATTGAATTGGCTCGGCCTTTGTCATTGCCGGGCTTGACCCGGCAATCCAGCCCCCTTCCGGTTATCGAAGTCGGGGCCGCTGGATGCCCGGGTCAAGCCCGGGCATGACAAAGGCAGCGTCTCACTTATTGTAAGATAACGCTTATAGCCGAGCGTCACTTCGGCGTGGAAGGCTGCGGATGAAATCGACCCTGATCGCCTCCGGCCTGCCGCTTGCTACCGTCAATGCCGCTATCGGAGAGGCCGCCCGGCTGGTGGGAACATCCGACTTCTATGCCGCCCTGCTCGCGGCCTTTCGTTCCCTGGTCTCGCACGACATCGCCACCATGGTGCGCTACTCGGCGGTCGGCCGGCCGAGCTTCCTCATGCATCACGGCTTCTCGGATGCCCTGGCCCGCCAATATGAGACGACCTTCCACGTCTTCGACCCGTTCCATCGCTATTGGGTGCAAACCGAACGGCCGGGCGTGGTCAGCCTCGACATGTTCCCGGCCACGGCAACCCGGCAGAGCCGCTATGTCCGCGAATTCCTGCAGGAATCCAGCATCACCGACGAACTCGGCTACTTCCTGCCTGCGATGGGACGGGCCAGCGTCGCCCTGTTTCTCGAACGCCGTATCGGCCGTTTCCTCGAGAGCGAGCGAGCGGCGATGGAGGATTTCTACCCCCTGTTCGCCGGGCTGGAGAGCGCGCATGTCAATGCCGTCCTCGCGGCCGCGATCGGGCGCGGCGCAGGCGGCGTCTCGCTGCCGCTGGCCATCATGCTGCGCGATCTCGAAGGCTGCGTCATTCACGCATCCGAGGCCTGGCGGGACTTGGAGAGCCGGAATACCAACCTGCGGCGCGCCGTCGAACGGCTGACGGCCGAGAATGCCGGCGAGGCTGTACTGGACGACGCCACCGTTCTGCACAGGACTCGGATCTCGCCGGCCCATAGTTCCGCGCCGGAGGGCTGGCTTTTCACGGTGGAGAAATCGGCGTCCTCTTCAACAGATTACGACCAGGCGATCATCTCCGAGCTCAATCCGACCCTCACGCCTCGGGAGATCGATATCGTCAAGCTGGTGCTCGAAGGACACCCCACCGCCACCATCGCCCAGCGTCTCAAGCTGCAGCGCGGCACGGTGAAGAACCACCGGCTGCGCATCTACGAAAAACTGGACATCACCTCGGAGCGCGAACTCTTCCTCACCTATATCCAGGCGCTGCAGCGGCATCGAGCGAACGGCTAGACGCTTCAGAAAAAGCCAGTCTTTACGACATGACAACCGTAAAACTCGAACCAAATCATCCGCTTCATGATGAGGCGGCGAGGCCACCCGGCGATGATTTCCGGCGAACTCCCTCGTCGTCGAGGACAGATTTTAAATCGAACCAAATTCAACAATATCAATATATTGCTTGAATGTTCGGAAGAATCACATCGCCGCGACGGCTACCGATGTCACGGCGTGATGCCCGCTTACCAGCGCAGCAGACGACGACCGGCGACATATCCGACGATAGTGACGATGGCGGTGGCCAGGCTGTACCAGGTGGCGACGAAAAGCGGGCTGTCATCCACGCAATGGCTGGCATAAAGGGTCGCCGCGATGCCGCTCGCAGCAAGACCCGCTACCGCCCCGGCCCTGCCGGGATTCTCCGGAGCACCCTGGCGCAGGGCGTAGAGAATGCAGGCCAGCGGCCCGAGCGCCAGCAAGGGTATCAGCATCAGGCAGTAACGGGCATTGACGCCAATCCAGCGCGCTCCCCAGCTCGCGGACGGCATGACCATCAATTCCACAGCGACTGCGGCGGCCAGGAGCAGGGGCGCAACGATCAAGGCAAGGCGCCATCCCCCTGATCCGGCACCCGGCCGGACCAGGCGCAGGATCAGGCCACCGGCCGAAACGGCCAGGGACGCCGTCACCACAAATTTGAACAGAAAGCGCCACGTCTCGGCGGCTGCAGCGATATCGGGACGGGGTCGGAACCCCACGAAGAAAAGCACGGCCGAAAAAGCCGTACCGACGATCACCGCCAACGCAAAAATCCTGCCGAGGGACCATCTGATCGGCGCATCCTCGGAAATGGCATTGATGAGATCGTCGGTCTTCACGACTGGTCACTCCGATAGAGCGCTGCGAGCTTCTTGAGGCCCCGATGCAGGGCGACGCGAACGGCTACCTCCGTCATCGACAGCCGTGCAGCCATCTCCCGGATGCTGACGCCACCGAGGGAGATGCCTTCCACGATGTCCCGCTGCGGTGGTTTCAGATGCGCCAGCATTTTCTCGGCCTCATGCTGTGACAGTCCTGATGCCGGCTCCTCCGCCTCGAGAACCTCGATCACGTCCTCGATCGGCACCATCACCTGCCGCCCCCTGCGGCGCATGGTATCGATCATCTTGTTGCGCACGATCGCCGACAACCAGGGACCGAGCGGGCGCGAGGAATCCCAGGTTCCGCGCTTGAGGTGAATGGCGAGCATCACTTCCTGGACGACATCCTCGATTTCCGCCGGCGGCGCGCCGAAGCGCTCGCAATAACGACGCGCCGTCCCGCGTAGATAGGGCGTCACAGCCTGCAGGAACCGCCGATAGGCCGGTGCATCCCCGGCGATCGACTGCCGCAACCATGTCGCCCACTCCTCTTCGCGCATGGGATTATGCACGCGCCATCCTCTCTACGGTCGGTCTCACGGCTTTGTTACTACCGAATACCGGCACCGACTCACTGTGCCGCTGTCGCCTCGGCATAATCATCCAGTACCGCGCGTATGGCCAGAGAGAGGCAGGTCGCCATGTCGAGCGGGCCTTCATGCCCCGTCACGGCTGGCACGAACTGATGCACCAGGGTCGGCGGCAAGGCGCGCCCCGCCAGCGCCTGCGACAAACGTGCCACAGCGGCGGCCGCGACCGGATGCGGCCAGTAATAGCGGATGCGGTCGCTGTAGCTGTAGTGGCGCAGCACATGCTGGCTGGCGGCATTGCCCGGATAATAACGTTGCCAGTAGCCGGGCTCGGCCAGCATCAGGGCTTCCATCGCCTTGGCCAGCGAGCGCTCGCCATAGGAGGCATCGAGTTCCCCGGCGATGAGATCGAGGCCATAGAGCGCCTCGCGCCAGGCAAAGGTCAGGCCGGGCCCGACCTTGAGGATGGCGAAGCCGTCGGCTACCAGCCTCGTCAGCTTCTCCCGCGGCTGGTAGTCGGTGGAATGGGCTTCGAACACGAGGGAAGGTTCGTTGTCCAGCACGCCAACGAGGTCACGGGCCTTGTCGGGCTGGTAGACCACCACCTCCTCATGCCCGAACTCGACGCCGGGCTGCACCACCAGGCCGATCACGCGGTCGAGCGCCGCCTCGACGCCTTGCTGGCGAAAGATGGTCCGGTGGGTTTCGATGGTCTGGCGCGCCGCGCCCGCGGCGGTCGGCTGCAGGCCGTCGAGCGCGTGCCAGGCGCCGCCCGGCACCGGCACTTCGGTGCCGATGATATAAACCGGCGGGGGCAGGCCGTTGTCGCGCGCGGTCTGTTCCGCCACCCGTGTGAGGCGGGCAGCGCGCCCGGCGGTGGTTTCGTCGTCGAGCGCCTCGGGCTCTCCCTTGCAGCCCATGCTGGCATCGAGATGGATCTTGCCGAAGCCCGCCGCGACATAGGCCGCCATCATCGCCTCGGCCTTGGCCATCGCCTCTTCCGCCTCGAACTGGCGCCAGGGATTGGGGCCGAGATGATCGCCGCCAAGGATCAGCTTGGCGGTATCATAGCCGGCCGCTTTCGCCTTCTCGAACACGAAACGCCTGAAATCGGCCGGCGTCATGCCAGTATAGCCGCCCTCCTGGTTCACCTGGTTGCAGGTCGCCTCGATCAGAACCTCGCGTCCGCGCTCGCGGCCATGGGCCAGCGTCGTCCCGATCACGTCCGGATGAGCCGAACAGATCGAAGCGATGCCCCGTGGCTTTCCGGAGCGCCGTGCGGGAGCCAGGTCGAGAAGGGTGGTCATGTCGGGTCTCCGTGAAATGAGGATCGCAATCAGGCCGAGGCCCGCATCATCAATTGGGCACCGAGCCGCAATTGCTGCTGCCCCTGTGAAGGTTCTTCGCCCTCGACCTGGGCGAGCAACAGTTCGACGCCGAGATTGCCGAGGCGGAAAAAGTCCTGCGCCACTGTGGTCAAGGGCGGACAGCCGAAACGGCTATAGGGCTGGTCGTCATGGCCGGCGACTCGCAGCCGGCAATCGGCCTCGCGCCCGACCTTCAGGCCGCGCTGGAAGGCGGCGGCCATCACCCCCACGGCGATGCGGTCATTGGCGCACAGCACCGTCGAGGTCGGAAATCCCGCCCCGTCGATCACTCGCAGGGCTTCGGCATAGGCGATTTCCTCGAAACGCCAATCCGGCTTGCCCGCCACGGTAACGATCTCCGGCTGGAAGCCAAGCCGCTCCATCGCCTGGACATAGGCATTGCTGCGCTCGGCAGCATTGTGATTGACCGCCGGCATTTCGAAGAAGCTGGGTGGCGTCCCCGTGCGGCAGAGATAATCGGTGATCAGGCCGATGCTCTGCTCATTGTCGGTGCCGACGAAGGGCGAGCCGTCCTGCAGCGAGGAATCGAGATAGACCACGGGAATATGGGCGCGCAGGGTCTCCATCCGCGTCGCATCGGTATAGGCGCCGAGGGGGGCAATGATCGCGCCGGCGATCTTGAGCGAAAGCAGCGTCTCCACCGAGCGGGCCTCATGCAAGGCATCCCCGCGCGAGGAGAGCACCAGCACGAAGTAACCGTCCTGCGCGCAGCGCCGCTCGATGTGTCGCACCATCTCCGAATAGAACATGTCTGAGGTATCGGGCACGATCACGCCGATGATCTTGGGCCGCTTGCGATTGAGGTTCACCGCGAACAGATTCGGCCGATAGTCATATTTGGCTAGGGCCCTCTCGATACGGATGCGGATCGATTTGCGGACGCTGCCCGGGTCGTTGAAATATTTCGACACCGTCGGCCGCGAGATCCCGCTGAGTTCGGCGAACTCGGCCATGTTCCTGATCTTTCGCACCGTCCTGGCGCTCCCCTCCACTCGAATTGCCTCAAATCTTTACACGAGCAAACAATTTTGTTTTTTACATGCCGTAAAATTGAGACAATCGAATTCGATACCGCTTCATTTCACATTATAAATTATCATTGTTTTTCAATATATTATTCTGCATTTCCGCCAATTCACAAAGCGGTATTTCGTCAATTTTATCACGCGCAATATCTTTAATTGACGCCTACGGCACGAAACCATAGTCTGACAATTCATAAAAGACAAAAACAAATTCAGGGAGGGAGATGGCACCGCAGGCGCACCGCACCTGCCGTGCCCGGCCGTTACCCGGCATCCTTTCCTCAACTCGATCGGCGGCCCTGTCCGCCGTAGCCGGCAGGATACCTCGCGTTAGAGGAGGATCCGCGCCGGAGGGATCGACCCCTTCGTCAAACCGAGGAAACGATATGAGGAAATTGCTTACGGCCCTCGCGGCTCTCGCCATCGGGGCCAGCGTGCTTGCCGCCCCGGCGCAAGCCCAGGACAAGAAATATACCATCGCCCTCATCCCGGGCCTGACCACCGACGCCTTCTATATCTCCATGCGCAAGGGCGCTGAGGCGGCTGCCAAGGTGGTGGGAGCCGAGCTGGTGTTCCAGGGTGCGCCCGATTTCAACCCGGTGACGCAGACGCCCGTGCTCGATGCCGTCATCGCGCGCAAGCCCGACGCCATCCTGATCGCACCGACCGACAAGGTGCAGCTCGTGCAGCCCCTCAAGAAAGCCGCCGATGCCGGCATTCCGGTGATCACCGTCGATACCTTCATCGGCACCGGCAAGTACCAGACCGGCGCGGGTGACGCCGACTTCCCGCTCTCCTATGTCGCCTCGGACAATATTCTGGGCGGACGCATCGCGGCCCGTGCCCTCGCCAAGGCCATCGATGAGAAGGGCAAGGTCTACGTCTCCAACGTGAAGCCGGGCATCTCGACCACGGATCAGCGCGAGGAGGGCTTCAAGGACGAGATGAAGAACTACCCCAACATCACTGTCCTAGAAACCCAATTCAACGACAACGACGCCAACAAGGCCGCCTCGCAGATGCAGTCGGTCTTCGCGCGCAATCCCGACCTCGCTGGCGTCTTCGGCGCCAATCTGTTCTCCGCACTCGGTGCCGCCAATGGCGTGCAGCAGGCCGGCCAAAGCGGCAAGGTCCGCGTCGCCGCCTTCGACGCCCCGGCTTCGATCGTTGACAACATCAAGTCGGGCCTTGTCGACATCGCCATCGCGCAGCATCCGGCCGAGATCGGCTATTTCGGCGTGCTCTCCGCCTATGCCCATCTCACCGGCCAGTCGATCCCTGCTTCGATCGGCACGGGCTTCACCGTGATGGACAAGTCCAACGTCGACAAGCCGGAAGTTGCCGCCTTCATCTATAAGGAATGAGGCCCTTCCCGCATCTGCGCCGCCGGAGCCCTTGGAGCAGGACGCTCCGGCCCGGCGGCCTCTCCATGACCCCTGAACGGAGCGCCTGATGTCGGCAGCCCAATCTTCCCTCAGCCGGGCGCAGCCCGCGGCAGGCCCCCATCCCATCCTTCTGCGCATCGCAGAGCTCAGGGCCTGGCTCTTCCTGGTCCTGCTCCTGGTTTTCTTCGAATGCTGGGCCCGGATCGCCTATGGCTCGACCTTCGTGTTCTCGGTCCCGACGCTGCAATCGATCTCGATCTATGCCGTCGCACCGCTCCTGCTGGCCCTCGGCTCCACCTTCGTGATCATTTCGGGCGGCATCGACCTGTCGATCGGCTTCATCATGGGACTGTCGGCGGTGGTGGCAGCCCACACGGCCAATCTCATGGGCGCCTCCATGCCGCCCTTCCCGGCCATGCTGGTCGGCATCGTGGCCGGCGTCGCCGTCGCCACCATCCCCGGCTATATCAACGGCCTGCTGATTTCCAAGCTCCGGGTCCCTCCCTTCATCGGCACGCTGGGCATGTATGGCGTGGCTCGCGGCATCGCCTATCTGCTGGCCGGTGGCACCACCGTTCCGGTTTCGAACGCCTGGTTCGCGGCGCTCGGCAATGGCCGCTTCTATGGTGTGCCCGTCGTGGTCATCGTCGCCGCCCTCTTCCTGATCGCCATGCATTATCTGCTTTCGCAGACGCGCTTCGGCCAGCATACCTACGCCATCGGCGCCAGCGAGCAGGCTGCGCTTCGCGCCGGCATCAATGTCTCCAGGCACACCCGCAAGCTCTATGTCTTGTCGGCCGTCTGCGCCGGCATCGGCGGCGTGCTCTATGCCGCCCGTTTCACAGCCGGCGCGGCGCAAGCCGGCGAGCCGCTCCTGCTCGACTCGATCGCCGCCGTGGTGATCGGCGGCGCCAGCCTGTTCGGCGGCTCGGGCTCGATCTCCGGCACGCTGGCCGGGGCTCTCGTCATCGCCGTGATCCAGTTCGGCCTCGTTTACATCAATGTCGAGCCCTTCTGGCAATTCGTCTCGGTGGGCGTCGTCATCATTGTTTCCGTGCTGGTCGACCAGGCCCAGCGCTCCATCGCCGGAGGCCGCCGTTCATGAGCACCCAGCCCCTCCTCGACATACGCGACGTTTCCAAGCATTTCGGCGGCGTCACCGCCCTCAACGGCGTCTCACTGCAGCTCAATGCCGGCGAAGTCGTTGCCCTTGCCGGCGACAATGGCGCCGGCAAGTCGACCCTGATCAAGACGATCTCCGGCGTCTACCAGGCTGATGGCGGCGAGATCCGCCTGAAAGGCGACGTGGTGAAGTTCGCCACGCCCGAAGCCGCGCGCGGCCACGGCATCGAGACAATCTACCAGGACCTCGCTCTGGCCGACAATCTCTCCATCGGCGCCAACATCTTCCTGGGACGCGAGCCGATGACCAAGGCCTTCGGCTTCCTGCCCGTGCTCGACCGCAAGAAGATGGCCAAGGCGGCGCAGGAAACCATGGCGCAGCTCGACTTCCACGTGACGCGCCTCGATGCCCCCGTCGGCAACTTCTCGGGCGGTCAGCGCCAGGCTGTCGCCATCGGCCGGGCCGTCTACTGGAACGCGCAGGTGCTGATCATGGACGAGCCGACCGCCGCGCTGGGCGTACCCGAGCAGCGCAAGGTCGTTTCCCTGATCAAGACCCTCAAGGCCCAGGGCCGCGGCATCATCTTCATCTCGCATAATCTGCAGGACATCTTCGCCGTTTCCGACCGCATCGTGGTCCTGCGCCGCGGCACCCTGGCGGGCGAGCGCAAGATCGCCGAGACCAACCATGACGAGATCGTCAAGCTGATGGTTGGCGGCTGAGAACCGCAGAGCGGGCGCCTCGCCCGCTCTGCCGCCTTGGGTCACCGACGAAAATGTGAACACGGCAGGACTTCTCATTTCCCTCAGCCCGTGACATCACTCTGGCGTGACCTGCTGGCATCTCCTTTCCCGCATGCTCTCGATCATTATGATCGCAAGCCTGCTGAGCGCTCCGATGGCACCCTTCTCGGCCGCCATGGCGGCCGTGCCATTGCACGCGGTGAACCAGGCAGCCATGGCTTCCGACATGCCATGCTGCCCTGAACAGAACCCCTCGCTACCCGGAGGGCAGAAATCCTGCCCAGTGGCGATCGTCTGCATGGCCAAATGCGCGCCCGGTGATCCGATCGCGGTAATGGCCCAAGCACCTCTCTTCGAGACCAGCCGCCTCGCCCCGCCCGGCAACGACCTGGACAGGACGCCCTTCATCACGGCGCCGCCGGACCGTCCTCCCCGCGCCTGAATTCATCCGCGCCCCGTACTGGGGCAGTCCGTCCGGCGCCTTCGGGGCCGGACAGCATTAGCAGCCGTCGAACCTCCTCCAGAGCAAAGCGGGTCCAGGCGTAACGCCTGTCGATCCCGGCTTTCGCTCCGACGCGTCCTTGCGTTTTTCGTCGATTACGGCGCACCGCAAAGGCTTGGGAGACGCTCGCCGGTCAGGGATGAATCGGGAATATTTCAGACATGACGTCATTTGGCACCAACCGCATCGCCCTGGCGGCTGCGATCGGCCTTGCCTGCGCAACCGCCTCCCCCGCACAAGCCGATATCGCAGACTACGAATTTCAACTCATCCGGCCCGAGATCAAGCTGAACGAGACATCGGAAATCGCCGTACGCCTCGTCGACAGGCGCTCTGGCAAGCCTGTCCCCAACGCGGTGATTTTCACCCAGCGCGTCGACATGGCGCCGGACGGCATGGCCACGATGAAGGCCCCGATCGAAGCCATCGCATCCTATGAACCCGGCATCTATCGATTCAAGGCAAGGCTGAGCATGGAGGGCGGCTGGCGCCTGTCGCTCGCCGCCAAGGTCCAGGGCGAAACCGGAACGCTCGAAAGCAAGCTCGTCTTCAAGGCCGTGCCATGAGCCGTGTCGGTCGAACAAGTCTCGTCCTCATCGCGATCGTCGCGGCCGGAACAGGCGGCTATTGGGCAGGCCGGCATGGCCCGGCCCTTTCCGCTGCGGCCTGGCAGCAAATGCTCACACTGACCGGCGGGCCTTCGTCGCCCATGGCGAGTGCGGCAGCAGGGCCTGGCGAGCCGGTGATCTATTATCGCGCCCCCGATGGGTCTCCCGCCTATTCGGCAACGCCGGCCAAGACGGCCGATGGCCGCGACTTCGTCGCCGTCCACGCCAGCGAGGAGGTAAGCTTCGACGACAAGCCTGCCGACGCGGCCCCGGCACCCGCCGTCGCAGCCCCCCGTCCCATCCTTTATTACCGCAACCCCATGGGCCTTGCGGACACGTCACCGGTTCCGAAGAAGGATTCCATGGGCATGGACTACATCCCCGTGCATGCCGGAGAAGAACCGGAAACGGGAACCGTCAAGGTCGCAGCAGGCAGGCAGCAGCAGACGGGCGTCCGTACCGAGATCGCGGCAATGCGCGCCCTCGTCCGGCCCGTGCGGGTCCCGGGCAGCGTGCAGCTCGACGAGCGTCGCATCGGCGTGGTCGCCACGCGTTCGGATGCCTTCATCACCAAGGTCTCGGATGTGACGACGGGCGATCGGATCGCCAGGGGCCAACCTCTCCTTCAGCTCTACTCGCCCGAAATCGCTGCTGCCGGCGCCCAGTTCCTCACCGAGCTTGGCAATGGCGGGCGTGGCGGAACGGGCGGCGGCGCACGGCAGCGGCTGGAAAATCTCGGCGTCCCTCCCGAAGCCATCGCCGAACTCGAACGAAACCGGAAGGTGCCGCCAGCAATGACGTGGCGAGCCCAGCGAGACGGCATCGTGCTCCAGCGCAACGCGACCGAGGGCATGAAGGCCGCGCCCGGCGACATCCTCTTCCGCCTCGCCGACATCTCGACCGTGTGGGTGCTGGCCGATGTGCCCGAATATCAGCTCGGCGCCATCAGGCCCGGAGCCCCTGCGACCGTCCGGATCCGCAGCCTGCCCGGCCGCGTCTTCGAGGGACGGATCGCGCTGATCTATCCCGAAGTGGTCAAGGAGACGCGTACCGCCAAGGTGCGGATCGAGTTGCAGAACCCGGAAGACCTTCTGCTGCCGGACATGTATGCCGACGTGGACATCGCAACCGGCGACGCGAAGGAGGCCGTGACCGTCTCCGACAGCGCCGTGATCGACACCGGCACGCACCAAACGGTCATCCTTGCCAGGGGAGACGGGCGTTTCGAACCGCGAGAGGTCAAAGTCGGCGCCCAGGGCGGCGGCTTCGTCGAGATCCGCGACGGCGTTGCGGCCGGTGACCGCGTGGTGACGGCCGCAACCTTCCTCATCGACGCCGAAAGCAACCTCAAGGCCGCGCTGAACGGCATGACCAGTCCGGAGGCCGCGCCATGATCGCCCGGCTCATCGCCTGGTCCGCACGCAACCTCGTGCTGATCTTCGTCGGCACCGCCTTTGCCGTGGCGGCCGGCCTCTACGCGCTGAAGGTCCTGCCCCTCGACGCCATCCCCGATCTCTCCGACGTACAGGTCATCGTCTACACCGATTATGCCGGCCAGGCCCCGCAGGTCGTCGAGGACCAGGTCACCTATCCGCTGACGACAGCGATGCTGACGGTCCCGAAGTCGAAGGTAGTGCGCGGCTTCTCCTTCTTCGGCGTCTCCTTCGTCTATGTGATCTTCGAAGACGGTACCGATCCCTACTGGGCGCGCAGCCGAGTTCTCGAATATCTCAACGCAGCGGCGCAGCGCCTTCCCGCCGGCGTAACGCCAAGCCTCGGTCCCGATGCCACCGGGGTCGGCTGGGTCTATCAATATGCCGTCACTTCCAAGGACATGTCGCTTGCCGAACTGCGCTCGCTGCAGGATTGGAAGCTGCGCTATGCCGCCTCCAAGGCGGAAGGCGTGGCCGAGGTCGCCGGCGTCGGCGGCTTCGTCAAGCAATACAGCATCGTGGTGGATCCGTTGCGGCTGCGAGCCCAGGGCATCTCCCTGTCGACGGTGCGCGACGCCGTGCGGGCCAGCAATCGCGACGTAGGCGGGCGCACGCTGGAACTTTCCGAATTCGAATTCATGGTGCGCGGCCGCGGCTACGTCAAATCACCGGCCGATCTCGAGAACATCGTGCTCAGGACCAGCGCCGGCGTACCGCTTCGTCTCAAGGACGTCGCCCGCGTCGAAATCGGGCCGGACGAGCGCCGCGGCATCACCGAACTCAACGGCGAGGGAGAAGTGGCCGGTGGCATCGTCCTGCAGCGCTTCGGCGCCAATGCCCTGACCGTCATCGACAATGCCAAGCAACGCCTGGCGGAGATCGCGGCAAGCCTGCCCAAGGGAACCGAGATCGTCCCGGTCTATGATCGCTCCCACCTGATCGAGGCGGCAATCGAGACGCTCAAGGGAACGCTGTTCGAGGAAAGCGTGATCGTTGCCCTCGTCTGCATCGTGTTCCTGCTTCACCTGCGCAGCGCCCTGGTCGCCATCCTCATGCTGCCCGTCGGCATCCTCATGGCCTTCGGCGCCATGAAGCTGATCGGCCTCGGCTCCAACATCATGAGTCTCGGCGGCATCGCCATTGCCGTCGGCGCCATGATCGATGCCGCCATCGTCATGATCGAGAACGCGCATAAGCATCTCGAACGTGCTGCGCCCGGCCAGTCCCGCGTTCAGATCCTCGTCGATGCGGCAAGTGAGGTCGGCCCGGCCCTGTTCTTCAGCCTGCTGATCATCACCGTCTCCTTCCTTCCCATCTTCACGCTGGAATCGCAGGAGGGGCGCCTGTTCGGGCCGCTCGCCTTCACCAAGACTTTTGCGATGGCCGCCGCCGCCCTCCTGTCGGTCACGCTGGTGCCGGCACTGATGGTGGTGTTCGTGCGCGGCAGGATCATTCCTGAGCACAGGAATCCGATCAACCGTCTCCTCATCTGGCTCTACCGACCGGTCATTCGCGGGGTCCTGAAAGCCAAGATTCTCACCATCATTCTCGCCGTGGCGGCGCTGGCCGTCAGCATCTGGCCCGCGCGCCAGCTCGGCTCCGAATTCATGCCGTCGCTGGACGAGGGAACCCTGATGTATATGCCGACCACCCTGCCGGGCATCTCGATCACCAAGGCCGGTGAATTGCTGCAGATGCAGGACCGCATCATCAAATCGTTCCCCGAGGTCGCCTCCGTCTACGGCAAGGCGGGTCGCGCCATGACGGCGACCGATCCCGCACCCACAGAAATGTTCGAGACCATCATCAACCTCAAGCCCAGGGAACAATGGCGGCCGGGCGTCACCCTCGACGGCCTCAAGACGGAGATGGACAAGGCGCTGCAATTTCCGGGGGTGTCGAATGCCTGGACCATGCCGATCCGCGCCCGCATCGACATGCTCTCGACCGGCATCCGCACACCGGTCGGCGTCAAGGTCTTCGGCACGGATCTCGCCGAGATGGAAAAGATCGCCCGCCAGATCGAGGCCATTCTCAAAACCGTGCCGGGCACCTCCAGCGCCTATGCCGAGCGGGTCATCGGCGGCTATTATCTCGACATCGTGCCGGACCGGGACGCACTCGGCCGCTACGGGCTCGCCGTGGGCGATGTCCAGGACGTCATCGCCACGGCA
The DNA here is from genome assembly GCF_057073705.1 of Labrys sp. E2SS-1L. Lineage (NCBI taxonomy): Bacteria > Pseudomonadati > Pseudomonadota > Alphaproteobacteria > Hyphomicrobiales > Xanthobacteraceae > Labrys > Labrys sp. E2SS-1L. The sequence continues at coordinate 4,284,040 of NZ_CP172712.1, forward strand.
CTCGGCGGCGAGACCGTGACCACGACCGTCGAGGGGCGGGAACGCTACGGCGTGAACATCCGCTATCCGCGCGATCTGCGCTCCAGCCGCCAGGCCATCGCCGCCGACGTGCAGGTTCCCCTCCCGGGTGGTGGCACGATCCCGCTGGGCGAGGTGGCGAAGGTCGAACTGACGCGGGGTGCGACCTCCATCCGCACGGAGAACGGCCAGCTCGCAACCTATATCTTCGTCGACATCGACGGGCGCGATCTCGGCGGCTATGTCGCCGAGGCGCAGAAGGCCGTGGCTGCGAAAATCGTGCTGCCGCCGGGCTATTCGGTCGGATGGAGCGGCCAATATGAATATCTTCAGCGGGCCGAAGCCCGGATGAAGATCGTGGTGCCGGTCACGCTGCTCATCATCTTCCTGCTGCTCTATCTCAACTTCCGCAGCCTGACGGAAACGCTGATCGTCATGCTGTCGCTGCCCTTCGCCCTGGTCGGCGGCATCTGGCTGATGTGGTGGCTCGGCTTCAACATGTCCGTGGCAGTTGCCGTCGGCTTCATCGCCCTGGCCGGCGTGGCTGCGGAGACAGGCGTCGTCATGCTGATCTACCTGCAGCAGGCCCTGGCCGAGGTGAAGGCGGAGCGATCCCGCAAGGACCAGCCTTTCACCAGGGCGGATCTTCGGCAGGCGATCATGCTGGGTGCCGTGGAACGGGTTCGCCCCAAGATGATGACGGTCATCGCCATCATGGCCGGGCTCATCCCCATCCTGTGGAGCACGGGCGCCGGATCGGAGGTGATGCAGCGCATCGCGGTTCCCATGATCGGCGGGATGGTGTCCTCGACCCTGCTGACCCTGGTGGTCATCCCCGCCATCTACGGCATTATCAAGGGATGGAGCCTGCCCACCGGCCGGCAGCAGGAGACGGATGCCGTGACACCCGCCCCTGCAGTCGAGCATCGGGCTGCATAAGGACGCGCCAAGCTTCGGTCAGGCGCGCTCAGCGCAGATCCATGCTGGCTTCGAGCTTGTCGAGGCCCCGCAACAGTGCCTCGGCCTCCGGGCCGAGGGCTGCCAGCAAGGCTGCTTCGAAAGCCAGCGCCCGCGGCACGATCTCGGCATAGACCCGCCGCCCCAGCGGCGAGAGGCTGAGGATCTCCTCGCGCCTGTCCTCCACGCTCTCGCGGCGCTTGAGCCAGCGGCGTTCCTCCAGCGCTCGCACGGCGCGGCTGACCTTGGTCTTGTGCATGGAAGAATGGGCGCCGATCGCCTTCGCGCCCATCTCGTCGAATTCGCCCAATGTCGCCAGCACCCGCCACTCGGGCACGGTCAGGTCGTGCTCCGGCCCGTAGACGGTGCGAAAATCGCGCGACACGGCGGCGCCGATGCGGTTGAGCCGGTAGGGCAGAAAGTTCTCGAGCGTGAGCTTGGCCATGCTTTGATAGTTACATTATCGACAGTTACAACTGCAACTTCATAAACGAGCGGCCGCTTCTCGACGTGTGGTCGCATAACCAAAGATCCGCGACCGGGAGGATGAAGATGGCTTCGATGGCGTCCCGCCTGAAGGTGATGCTTGCCGCCACATTGGGCTCGACACTGGAATGGTATGATTTCTTCATCTTCGCCGCGAGCACTGTGCTCGTCTTCAACAAGGTGTTCTTTCCAGCCGACGATCCCTTCGTGGGCACCCTGCTCGGCCTCGGCACCTTCGCCGCCGGCTTCCTCGCCCGCCCCTTTGGCGGCATCGTCTTCGGAGTGATCGGCGACCGGCTCGGACGCAAGAACACGCTGATCGTCAGCCTGTTGATGATGGGTGTGGCCACCGTCGCCATCGGCCTCCTGCCGACTTATGAGACCATCGGCGTCGCCGCTCCCCTGTTGCTCCTGCTCATCCGCATCTTCCAGGGCGTTGCGGTCGGCGGCGAGGCAACCGGCGCGCTGACCATCGTGGCCGAATCCATGCCGGCCCGGCATCGCGGTTTCTGGACCAGCTTTCCAATGGCGAGCGGCCCGGCCGCCAATGTCCTCGCCCTCGGCATTCTCGGCCTCGTCCAGCTCTGGCTCGGCGAGGAGGCGTTCCTGGCGTGGGGCTGGCGCATTCCCTTCCTGCTGTCGATCGTGCTGATCGCCCTCGGCTTCTGGGCCCGCCGGCAGGTCGATGAATCGCCGGCCTTCCTCGAGATCAAGGCCGAAACCGAAATCGCCCACGCACCGCTGGCCGAAGCCTTTGCCACCCAGAAACTCTCGATGGCCAAGGTCTTTTTCGTCAAGGCAGCCGAGAACACGCTGCTCTATCTGTTCTCAACCTTCGTCCTGCTGCTGGCAACGACCCGGCTCGGGCTGAGCCGGGCGCAGGCCATTGATGTCGTCCTCGTCGCCTCGCTCGCCTCTTTGCCCGTCATCCTCGGCTCGGGCTGGCTCAGCGACCGTATCGGGCGCCGGCCGGTGATGATCGCGGGTTTCATCGGTGCCACGATCGCCGCGTTTGCCCTGTTCACCCTGGTGCAGGGCGCGGCGCCATCGGCTCTCTACCTTCGAGCCGTCCTGGCCTTGTGCACCCACGGGTTCCTCCTCGGCGGCCTTGCCCCCTATGTCACCGAGATGTTCCCGACACGCGTGCGCTACACCGCCCTTTCCGCCTCCTACCAGGCCGCCTCCGTGCTCGGCGGTTCGGTCGCCCCGCTGATCGGCGCCCTCCTGATCGAGCGCACGGGCACGCCGATGTCGGTCGCCATCTACGCCGCGCTGATGGTGGTGCCGGCCTTGCTCGTGCTCATATTGACGCCGGAGACCCGTGGTAGAACCGCGGATGACGACATCTCCAGCCAACCCAATGCCGGTCCGTTCGGGCAGGAGGATCTGCAGCGCAGGCCGCAGCTTTGATGGTTACAAACGCAACGATTACAGTTGAAACGTTCGAATGCAGGAGGCGATCATGAATCTCCAGTCTCCCACGCCAGGCGGCGATCAAAAGAGCCAAGCCGTCAGTGCCATCCAGGCCGGCTACATGTCGGGCTTCGGCAACGGCTTCGAGACCGAGGCACTGCCGGGCGCCCTGCCCCTTGGCCGCAATTCCCCGCAGCGCTGCGCCTATGGGCTCTATGCCGAGCAGCTCAGCGGCTCGCCCTTCACGGCGCCGCGCACCACCAATGAGCGCTCCTGGCTCTACCGCATCCGGCCGACGGTGAGCCATTGGGGTGCGTTCGCCAAGGCCGATATCGGGCTCTGGCGCACGGCCCCCGCTCCCGAGGTCGAGGTTCCGATCGCGCCGCTGCGCTGGGATCCACTCCCGATCCCGGCCGAGCCGGTTTCCTTTCTCGACGGCGTGCATACACTGACCACGGCCGGCGACGCCGCCACCCATGCCGGCATGGGTGCGCATGTCTATCTGATCACCCGCTCGATGGTGGATGAGTATTTCTACAATGCCGATGGCGAACTTCTCTTCGTGCCGCAGCAGGGTTCGCTGCGCCTCGCGACCGAGTTCGGAATCATCGATATCGAGCCGGGCGAGATCGCCGTCATTCCGCGCGGCGTGAAGATCCGGGTCGAGCTTCAGAATGGCCCGGCCCGCGGTTATCTGTGCGAGAATTACGGCGGCGCCCTTACCCTGCCCGAACGAGGACCGATCGGAGCCAATTGCCTGGCCAATCCGCGCGACTTCCTCACACCGGTCGCCGCCTATGAGGACCGGGAGGTGCCCTCTCGCCTCTATGTCAAATGGGGCGGCACATTATGGGCTGCTGCCATCGGCCAGTCGCCGCTCGATGTCGTGGCCTGGCACGGCAACTACGCGCCCTACAAATATGATCTCAGGCGCTATTCGCCGGTCGGCCCGGTGCTCTACGACCACGCCGACCCGTCGATCTTCACCGTGCTGACCTCGCCGTCGGAAACGCCGGGCACCGCCAACATCGATTTCGTGATCTTCCCGGACCGCTGGCTGGTAGCCGAGAACACCTTCCGTCCGCCCTGGTACCACATGAACGTGATGAGCGAATTCATGGGCCTGGTCTATGGCCAATATGACGCCAAGACCGGCGGCGGCTTCGTGCCGGGCGGCGCCTCGCTGCACAACATGATGCTGCCCCATGGGCCCGATCTCGACGCTTTCGAGAAAGCCAGCCAGGTCGAGCTCAAGCCGCACCGGCTGGAAAACACGCTGGCCTTCATGTTCGAGAGCCGTTTCCCGCAGCGCGTGTCCGCCTTCGCAGCCGGCTCCGGCGCCTTGCAGAAGGACTATGGCGGCTACGGCCACAAGATGACCAAACATTTCGATCCGAGCAGGCCCTGATGATTGAACTCGACCAGACGCACGATCCTAAACTGACCAGTTGGGTCGCCTCGGCGAACGGCCATGCCGATTTTCCGATCCAGAACCTGCCTTTCGGCATCTTCAGCCCGGGCGGCGCGACTCCGCGCGCCGGCATCGCCATCGGCGATGCCATTCTCGACCTGCGCGCCATTCTCGATGGCGGCCTCCTCAGCGGTGCCGCCGAACGAGCCGCGAAAGCGGCGCGGGGGAACGATCTCAACGGCCTGCTGGCGCTGGGCGCCGGCCCGCGCCGCGCCCTGCGCCAGGCGCTCTCCAACCTCCTGGCCGAAGCCAGCTCCCTGCGCCCCCGGGTCGAGCCCCTGCTCTACAAGGCCTCCGACTGCCTTCTCCAACTGCCGGCTCGGATCGGCGACTACACCGACTTCTATGTCGGCATCCACCACGCCACGGCCGTGGGCAAGCTGTTTCGCCCCGACAATCCGCTCCTGCCCAACTACAAATATGTGCCGATCGGCTATCACGGCCGTGCCTCTTCCGTCCTTCCCTCCGGGCTTCCCATCATCCGGCCGCTCGGCCAGTCGAAACGGCCCGAGGCGGAGACACCGACCTTTGGCCCCAGTGCGCGGCTGGATTACGAGCTCGAACTCGGCGTTTGGGTGGGGCCCGGCAACGATCTCGGCACCCCGATCGGGATATCGGCCGCAGGCGACCAGATCGCCGGCCTCTGCCTGCTCAATGACTGGTCGGCCCGCGACATCCAGGCCTGGGAATATCAGCCTCTCGGGCCCTTCCTGGCCAAGAGCTTCGCCACCACCGTCTCGCCCTGGATCATCACAGCCGAAGCGCTCGCCCCCTTCCGCATTGCACAGCCACCTCGCCCCGAGGGCGATCCTGCGCCACTCGCCTATCTCAACGATGCCGGCGACCAGGCCCAGGGCGCTTTCGATATCGAATTGGAGGTCCTGCTGACGACTGCCGAATTGCGCAGCCAGGAGCTCGCAGCCCATTCGCTGGCTCGCTCCAATGCCAGGCACATGTATTGGACCGTGGCGCAGATGCTGGCCCATCACAGCTCCAATGGCTGCAATCTGCGCCCGGGCGATCTCATCGGTACGGGCACCATTTCGGGGCCTGGACAAGACGCCTGCGGCAGCCTTCTGGAAGCCAGCCAGGGCGGCAAGAATCCCATCCGCCTCGAAACGGGCGAGGAGCGCCGCTTCCTCGAGGATGGCGACGAGGTTATCCTCAAGGGGCATTGCCGCCGCGAGGGCTTTGTTTCCATCGGCTTCGGGGAATGCCGTGCAGTGATCCGGCCGACACCATAAGGTTGGCCCGGTAGACCGCCATCGCAGGGAGTGAGCACGACCATGAAACTCTATACCTATTGGCGCTCCACCTCTTCCTACCGGGTCCGGATCGCGCTTGCCCTCAAGAATCTCAAGGTCGAGCAGGCCGCAGTCCATCTCGTGCGCAATGGCGGCGAACAGCATGGCGAGGCCTATCGGGCTCTCAATCCGCAGGAGCGTGTGCCCACGCTGGTGCTCGATGACGGCACGGCTCTGACCCAGTCCCCGGCCATCATCGAATATCTCGAAGAAGCCTATCCCGTACCGCCCCTGCTGCCTGCCGACCGCACGCAGCGCGCCAAGGTGCGGGCGGTCGCCGCGATCATCGGCTGCGATATCCAGCCTCTGCACAATCTCGGCCCGCTGACCTATCTGCGCCGGACGCTCGGCCAGGCCGAGCCGGAGGTCGACGCCTGGATCACGACCTGGGCCGGCTCGGGGCTGAAGGCGGTCGAGGCGCTGATCGGCGACGGCCCCTATTGCTTCGGCAAAACACCGGGGCTGGCCGATGTCTACCTCATCCCGCAGCTCTACGCCGCCCGCCGCTTCGGCGTGCCGCTCGACGCCTATCCTCGCATCCGCCGCGTCGAGGCCGAGGCCGAAGGGCATCCCGCCTTCGTCAAGGCGCATCCGGCGAACCAGCCTGACAGCGAGTAAGAGTGTAGCCGTCCTTGATCGGCAGCGAGGCAAGACATGACGTTGCTATGCAGCGTGCAGTGATTTTACGTCTTCGAGAGTGGAGCCAAGCCGCGCGCGCGTCGTCAGAATATCGTACCGGCTCTGCAGGTTGACCCAGAACTCCGGCGTGGTGCTCAGCACCTTGGCAAGACGGATGGCAGTATCGGCAGATATACCCATCTCCTCCTTGGCAATTCGCTCGATTCGAGTGCGAGGAACGCCGGCTGCGGCTGCAACCCTGCCAGCGGACAGGCCGAGAGGAATCAGGAATTCCTCCCGCAATATTTCGCCGGGATGCATAGGCGGCAAGGTCGCTACGATTTCGACCACGATACTCCTCCTCAATGATAATCCACGATCTCGGCACGCTCCGCGCCACCATCCGACCAGATGAAACAGACCCTGAACTGGTCATTAATCCGGATGGAATGCTGGCCGGCGCGATCTCCCCTCAACACCTCGAGACGATTGCCTGGTGGCGAGCGCAGGTCGTCGAGATTATGAGCAGCATGAAGCGCTTCCAATCTACGGCGGGCAATCCTGACGATGTCCGTTGGAAAGCCCTTGGGAACGCCGCCATTGAAGACGGCTTCCGTCAGCCTATCCTTGAATGAGCGGATCATGTCTCACCCTACGGTACATGTATCATTCCACGATACATTTTACAATGAAATGTATCTCTATCCGATACAGCCGTCCCTGCCTCTCTCTGCGCTGGCCATCATTGCCGTCACCTTCAAATCTTCACCCCCTCGGTGATCAGCCCGCGCGTGATGCTGCCGGTGGTAGGCAGCAGCGGAATAAGGCAGGCCTGGAGGGCGTGGTAGATGTCGACCTTGCCGTAGAACGGGCCGGTGTTGGGCTTGAGGTCATCGCCGAGCTGAGGGAACCAGCCGCCATGCACCTTGTCGATGAAGCGTGCGGCGCTGAAGTTCCAGATATTACGGTACCATTCTTCGTAGAAACCGTCGCCGTCGGTGGCGTTGAGAAAGGCCGCCGCGCCGATCCCCTCGCAGCAGGGCCACCAATAGCGATCGCGAATGCGCGCCGCACCGGTCCAATCGAGCGTATAGTAGAAGCCGCCTTTTTCATGGTCCCAGCCATCCTTGACGGCCTGGCGGAACAGGTTGGCGGCGGCATCGGGCAGCCAGGTCAGCTTGCGCCCGCCCAGTTCCCACAGCTGCAGCAAGAGGCGCGCCCATTCCAGCCAATGGCCCGGCGTGGTGCCGTAGGGACGGAAGACCGGGCTGCCGGAATAATCCTTGTTGAGCTGCCAATCCTGGCTGAAATGCTCGGGCAGGTGCCAGCCATTCTCGGCGGCGTGGCGCCGCACGATCAGGTCGGCGATACGCTCGGCCTTGTTGAGATAGCTGCTGTCGCCCGTTGCCTCGAAGGCAGCCATCAGGGCCTCGGTCAGATGCATATTGGAGTTCTGGCCACGATAGGTATCGAAGGACTGCCAGTCCCGCGTGAACTCCTCGGCCGTGGCACCGGGCCCCTCCTCCCAGAAATGCTCCTCCAGCACTGTGGAGATGTCGGCGAGCAGCCGGTCGGCATCGGGGTGACCGGCAACCTTGGCGCTGGAAGCCGCCAGCAGCACGAAGGCGTGGCCATAGGCCTGCTTGGTGTCGTCGGTCGGCCCCTCATAGCCGACGCCCCAGAAATAGCCGCCCTTGCCCTTGTCGCGATGGCCGTTCCAGATGAAATCCATGCCGTGATCGATCATCACGTCGGCGCCCGGGCGCCCCATCAGATGGGCGATGGCAAAGCAATGCACCATGCGCGTGGTCGAGTGGATCTGGCGGGTCGGCAGGCTGCCGGGCGGTTGTCCGGGCACGAAGGGCTTGCAGGCCATGTCGAGATCGTAGAAGCCGCCCAGGGGATTGAGGCTGTTCTGTTCGAATACGGAGAACAGCGTATCCGCCTGCTGCAGGAGCCAGGCTCGGTGGCTCGACAACGTCACCCATTTCGGCGTGGTGGGAGCGGAAGCGGCGGACGTCATCTGAAGTCTCCTCGGTACGGCACTGATTGGGGCGTCGAGCCCGCTCCCTGCTTAGAACAGCTCGGGCGCATGCGCCACCGATTGGTCAGAAGAAATAGCGTCCGACAAGGTTGACCCGGCCCTGCGCAGGCCTATGCTGCCGCGATCATGATGATGCAGACACTCAACATCGCCACCGTCTTCTTCCTCGTCCGCTAACCGAGGAAAGACTGGATGCCGGTCCGCTCCGGCGGACCTGTCGCCGTGAATCATACGGCGGTTGCCGTTCGCCCGTGGCGGCGCAACGGCGCGATGATTGAGATTTCTCATGCCCACACTCCCACAAGAGCGCGCTCTCGATGCCGCGCAGATCGAACGATTCATCGAAGACGGCTTCGTGAGGATCGATGGCGCCTTTTCCCGCGACCTGGCGGTGCACGCCCGTTCCATCCTGTGGCGGGACATCCCCTGCGATCCCGACGATTCCGCCACCTGGAAGAAACCCGTGATCCGACTCGGCGGCTATGGCGGAGGCCCGTTCCGGGAGGCCGCCAACACACCCGTGCTCAAATCGGCCTTCGACCAGCTCGTCGGCAAAGGGCGCTGGCATCCACGGGACGGCCTCGGCAGTTTCCCGATACGCTTTCCCCACCCCGACGATCCCGGCGACGCCGGCTGGCATGTCGACCTTTCTTTTCCTGGCGAGGACTGCGACCCCGATGAGCGCACCGACTTTTCGGCCTGGCGCGTGAACGTCACCTCACGCGGGCGGGCCCTGCTGATGCTGTTCCTGTTCTCCGACGTGGGACCGGACGATGCGCCGACCCGCATTCGCATCGGCTCGCACCTCGACATGGCGCGCTACCTCGCTCCGGCGGGCGAAGCCGGGCGTTCGCGCATGGAGCTGGAACAGATGGGTGTTCGGCGCCAACAGACGCTGGCAACGGGCGAGGCCGGTACGGTCTATCTTTGCCACCCCTTCCTGGTGCACGCCGCGCAGAAGCATCGGGGCTCCACACCGCGCTTTCTGGCGCAGCCTCCGTTGATACCGAGGGAACCTTTCCGGCTGCAGCGCGACGATGGGGACTACTCGCCCGTGGAGATTGCCATCCGGCGTGCCCTCTCGGAGACTGGGCCAACCTGACGATGACCGCTCTCCCCGGAGAACCGAGGAGAGCGGGAACACCGCTCACCCCTTCCGGAGGACATTATGGTCCAAGCCCTGCGCCTCGCGACCGCCGCCGATCTTCCGGCCATAGAGCACATCGTCGAGGCAGCCTACAGGCCTTATGTCGTGCGCATCGGGCGCAAGCCCGGGCCCATGCTCGACAACTACGCCGCGCTGGTAGAGGCAGGGCATCTGCATGTCCTCGTCCTTGATGGCGATATCCAGGGCATACTCGTCCTGATCCCGCAAGCGGATGCGATGCTCCTGGACAATGTTGCGGTCGCTCCCGCCGCGCAGGGGCGAGGACTGGGTCGCCGCCTGCTCCTGGCGGCCGAAGACTTCGCCCGTGAAGCGGCCTATCGCCGGATCCGGCTCTACACCAATGAGGCGATGACGGAGAATATCGCGCTCTACAGCCGCTGCGGCTATGCCGAGACACATCGCATCGAGGAAAAGGGCCTGCGCAGGGTCTATATGGAGAAAGATCTGGGCTGACGCGCTCCGTTCCCCTTCAGTCTGCGTCGACGCTTTCCAACCTGGCCTCGAGAGCTCCGATTTCCGCCGGCGTGAAAACCTCGAGGCCCTCCGCCCGCAGGAGCGCGGCCGTGACGCCGGCACCGGCATGTTTCCGCCCTGCAAAAGCCCCGTCATAGATGAAGGCACCGCCGCAGGATGGGCTGCCATCGATCAGGAGCGCGAAGCGGCACCCCTCCGTCTGCGCCAAAGCCAGGGCGTTCCTGGCGCCGTCGAGAAAGAGCGCGGTGACATCGGCGCCGGTGATATCGACCACCCGCGCAGCGCCCGCCAGGACGTCGTGGCCCGACAGTCCCCCGGCGATCTCGGCCGGGGCCCGGGGTACGCTGAATCCTCCGGCGAGTTCGGGACAAACCACGACGAGACGCCCTTCGTCGCGCCAGCGCGTGAGAGCCGGGTGATCGAGCGTCTTCGCCGCACCGTCGTAGCGAACAGGCCGCCCGACGAGACAGGCGCTCACCAGGATCTTGGCCGTCATTGCCGCCCCGTATCGCTCTTGAGCATCAGCGCTGTGATAGGACCAAGTGCCGGCTGCGACAACCGTCGACTTCGGCTCCCGGCTTACCGGCTGTCAATGCCCCAGCGCTGCAGCCGGATAAGTTACCGTTGGTACGGTCCTGGTATCAGTCCAGTCGCATTCTGGTTCTATTCTTGACAGGCATGCAGTGGGGATTCGCGGATACAGGTGAGCTCGAAGAGCACGAATTGTCTTAAGATTCTCACATATTGAGGCGTTCATGTCAGACAATTTTCGACCATCCAAGCAGTTAATCGATTTATCCGATGATGGCATCGGACATGCTTATTTTTTGTATTGATGAGCGTAGCCAGCTTTGTTACGGGATGGCGCAAGCTTGCACTGAAGTTATGAAGTCGCAGACGCCTTATTTGCCAGGAGATGCTTAAATTTAGCATCCAAGCGCAGATTTCGATTGCAATAACTTAACGTCATGCAAGTAAATGCCCGCCGGAGGAGGAAGACAGGCGCTTCCTCCTCCGGCTTTTCTTTGCTTGATACCCCGCCAGGTCTACCGACCAGCCGACCTCCCCCCGCACCTGCAGGCAAGCAAGCTCATCGACCTCACCCATGCAGGACCCCGGGAAGCCCTGCCAGCGGCTCTCAAGTGACGCTCTGCCGACGCTTGAAGGGCAGGCTGTCGATACCCGCAAAGCGGGCCTTGGATCCGAGGGCTTCTTCAATACGCAGGGCCTCGTTCCATTTGGCCATGCGTTCGGAACGGGCGAAGGAACCGACCTTAAGCTGTCCGGCATGCCAGCCAATCGCGAGATGCACGATGGCGACATCCTCTGTCTCCCCGGAGCGAGCCGACACAATCGTGCCGAAACCGGCGCGTCGTCCCGCCTCGCAGGCAGCCTTGGCCTCGCTGACCGTGCCGGCCTGGTTGACCTTCACCAGCACCGCATTGACGGTTTCGTTCCTCGCCGCCTGTTCGACCAGCCCGGCATTGGTTACCAGGAAATCATCGCCGATGACCTGAATGCGGTGGCCCACGGCCGCAGTAAAGCGGGCAAGCCCTTCGGCATCGTCCTCGGCGAAAGGGTCCTCGATCGACAGGATGGGATAGCGCTCGCACCAGCCCAGGAGATAGTCCGCCATGCCGTCCCGGTCGAGCTCGCGTCCCTCCAGGCCGAGCCGGTAACGCCCGCCGCGGCCGAATTCGGAGGCGGCGATATCGAGCGAGATCGCGGCGTCGTCGCCCGGTGTGAAGCCGGCTCGCTCGATGGCCAGCACCAGCGTGTCGAGCGCCTCTTCGTTGGAAGCAAATGCAGGCCACCAGCCTCCTTCATCCGCAACGCCCTGCAACAGGCCGCGCTCGGCCATGATCCTTCCAGCCGCCAGATAGACCTCGGCCGTGATCTCGAGCGCCTCGGCAAAGCTCGCCGCCTTGGGCGCCATCACCATGAAATCCTGGATATCGGTGCGGCGGCCGGCATGCGCGCCGCCGCCGAAGATCTGGATTTCCGGAAGGGGAAGGGTAACGCTCCCCTCACCCGCCAGATATTGCCACAGCGGCTGGCCCTGACTGGCGGCTGCCGCATGCAGCACAGCGAGCGAGACCGCGACGGTGGCATTGCCGCCGAGCCTTTGCTTGGTCGGCGTGCCGTCCAGCGCGATCAGCGCCGCGTCCAGCCCCGCCTGGTCGAACGGGTCGCGGCCGATCAAAAGCGGCGCGATCTCCTCACGCATGCCAGCGAGGGCTCCCTGGACGTCGAGGCCACCCAGCCTTTCGCCGCCATCCCTGCGCTCGAGCGCCTCGCGGCTGCCCCGGGAGGCGCCAGCCGGAGCAATGCCCCGCGCGATAGTGCCGTCGCTGAGCTCGATTTCGGCTTCGACGGTGGGACGGCCGCGTGAATCCCAGATGCGGCGCGCATCAAGTCTACGGATGAATATATCGGTCATTGGCGGGCCCAGGCATTGGCGATGGCAATCAGGTCTTGCTGCGGGTCGGCGATCAGCGGTCTGGCAAAGTGGCGCACGGCTTCCCGTTCGTCCTCTTGTGTCAAATATTCGACAGGCGACTTGCCATCCACACGCGCCAGGAACAGCACCGGCAGCAGGGCAGCCGTCCTGGCCTCGAGAGCAGCACGGTCCTCCCAGTCGATCCTGGCGAAATAGGTGCCGACAAGGGCTTCGAAGGCATCCCGATAGGCCGCGCGTGGCACGCCTCGCCGCGCCCCTTTCAACAGGAGATGATTGAGGCAGAAGGCGAGATCGAAGGCCGGGTCGCCAAAACAGGCACATTCGGCGTCGAGAAAGACAGGCCCCTTCCGTCCGCACAGGATGTTCTTCGGGCTGACGTCGCCGTGGATCAGCGCCTTCTTGCTGGCAAGCGTGCGGGCGGCGATGGCCTCGATCCTGCCGGCCAGATCGGGATGCGCGCGGGCCGTGGCCATGAGATAGGGCTCGATGCGGATCGGCCCGAAGGTCGTGTCATTGGCAAAGCGCAGAGCAAGCTCTCCCTCCCGGGCGCTGGCTGCATGAATGAGGCCGAGATCGGCACCGACACGCGCCGCGAACGCGCTGTCGACCCGCTGTTCCAGCAGATGCTCCTTCCACACCGGGTTGAGTTCGGGAGCCAGAAAGGCCATGGCGAACAGGCCGAGTTGCTCGTCCTCGCCAAGCAAGGCGGGCACGCCATCCGGCAACCACTGGCCTATCTGGCGAATCCAGGCTGCTTCCGCCGCGTTGCGGTTCGTTGGCGCCTCCCAGACGGCCGCTACCTTCAGGCGGGCCAATGCCCGCTTGACGCAGAAGCGCCGGCTCGCGGTTTCGACCAGATGGATGTCGGAAGAAACCCCACCCGTCAGGGCTGAAAAGCGCGCCGTCTCCCCCGGTCCGAGCAACCCCATTCGGCGCAAAGCCGCAGGGATCGTCAGCGAGGCATCATCGGATTGGTGATTGGAATGCATCCTCTGATCCTTCATCCAGCCGGAACGCGCAAGCCATCGAGCACGCGCCGGATGAGCGCCCGCCATTCCTCTCCGGCCGCTCCCGCGGCCATCGACAGTGCCGCCCTGTCATAGACGGCCGACAGGAGCAGCGCCGCCGTTTCGAGGGGTACCGGTCGTAACAACCCGCTTGCGACCGCTGCGGCGATACCTTCTCGCAGCGTGCGACCACCATGGGCGGCGTCGATGGCATCCACCGTCTCGCGCCCCAGCACGGCCGGGGCCTCGATCAGCAAGAGCCGGGTACGCCCGGGTTCGGACATGGCGGCCAGAAAAGCCTCGCCGCCGGCGATCAGCGCCTCCATCGCACCGAGTTCTTCCGGTGCCGCCCGTTCGATCTCAGCGGCCAGGGCAGCATTCTCTGCCTCGACGACAGCACGGAACAGCGCCTGCTTGTCGACGAAATGATGATAGAGCGCACCGCGCGTCACGCCCGCCTCGGCCACCAATTCGGGCGTTCCCGTATCGGCATAGCCCTTGGCGACGAACAGGCGCCGCCCAGCCGCGATCAAGGCCGCCCGCGTTCTGAGCGTGCGATCCTGGTTGGAGCGTCGGCCGTCCTCTTGCATGCATACAGCCTGTATGTTATCAAAAAACATTCAGACTGTATGTTTATAGGGGAGGCGCAGGAATGTCCATGAAGATCACCAGCTATTATCCCGTGATCATGACTAGGCAAGTGGCCGCGACTGCGGCCTTCTATGTCGAGCATCTGGGCTTCCGGATCCTGTTCGAGGCGGACTGGTATGTGCATCTGCAATCGGCAGCTGACGAGACGGTCAATCTCGCCGTGCTCGACGGCGGTCACCACACCATTCCCGAACAGGGGCGCGGTGGGCAGGTCGGCGGTCTTCTGCTCAATTTCGAAGTCGCCGACGTCGATGCCGAATATGCAAGGCTCAAACAGGTGGGCCTGCCGATCCTGCTGGAATTGCGCGACGAGGCGTTCGGGCAGCGTCATTTCATCACGGCCGATCCCAATGGCGTGCTGATCGACGTGATCACGCCCATTCCACCCGCTCAGGAATTCGCCGGCAACTATGCGCCCGATGCCGCGCCGCAGTGAAGGCGAGCCCGGATGGGCATCTATGCAGACGTTTTCACGACGTGCCGGAAGCACGATCCGTGCCCGACAATGGTCACATGGATTCCATAGGCTTGCTGGATAAACGTCCTTCATGGCGCAACACGCCATGACAGGTGAACACAGGAGTTCTTGATGTCCGATCTTATTGTCGTCGGCTTTGATTCCATCGATGAGGCCGACAAGGTCCTGCTCAAGCTGGACGCGCTCAAGAAGGAATATCTGGTCGATCTCGAGGATGCGGTGGTGGTCACCCGCAATGCCGAGGGCAAGGTTCATCTCAAGCAGAGCATCAACCTGACCGGCATCGGTGCGAGTTCCGGCCTGCTCTCCGGTGCGTTGTGGGGCGGGCTTGTCGGCCTGCTCTTCCTCAACCCGCTGGCCGGTTTCGCCATCGGAGGCGCCGTCGGTGCGGGCGTCGGCGCCCTCTCCGGTTCGCTCGCCGATTACGGCATCGACGACGACTTCATCAAGTCGCTCGGCCAGACCATTCCCAACAATTCCTCCGCCCTGTTCGTGCTGGTCCGCAAGGTCCAACCCGAGAAGGTCCTGGCCGAATTCAGCGGCCTCAAGGGACGGGTGATCAAGACCTCGCTGTCGCCGGAACAAGAGCAGAAGCTGCAGGAAGCCCTGTCGGCAGCACCTGCCCCGACCAACGGCTAAGTCCCGCTTTCTGTCCTGTAGCGGCCGGCCGACAGCCGGCCGTTGCAGGCCCTTACCTCTGCTCCCTAGCCGGGGCTGGGTGTCTCAGCGTCCGGTCGCTTCGAGCGAAGCGAAATCGCTTCGCGTCATCTGGAAGCGCTTCCAGGTCGCGCCTTGATCATCGCGCATGCCGGCATCGCTGAGGCCCAGCTTCTGCGCGACGCGCAGCGAAGCGGCATTGCGGGGAGCGATCTCGGCTACGATCCTGTCTGCCTCGAGCGTGGCAAAGGCATGCCGAACCACCGGCACGGCCGCTTCGGTCGCATAGCCCTTGCCCCAGGCCTTCCGCACCAGCCGCCAGCCGATCTCGATCTCAGGCCCGGTTCCGTCGGCGGGAATGAGCAGGATCCACCCCAGGAAGCGATCGGGATGAAACCTGTCGACGACAGTCCCGTAGCCCAGCCCCGGCCCATAGTCGGCCTGCATGCGCTGCCTGACGAACGCCTCGTGCTGTTCCGGATCGTGCCAGGGCCCCGGAATATGCTTGGTGACCTCGATATCGCGATCCATGTCAAGGCAGGCTTCGAAATCGGCCATGGTGCGCGGCCGTATCAGCAGGCGCTGCGTTTCGAAATTCGGCAGCACGACATTTCTCCTTCACACCGATGCGATTGGCAGACTCTTCGTTCCTTCTCCCGCAACGCAGCAGCAAATGGCAAATCTCATCCATGCGAATTCGCGTCGCCCTCCACAAGGATTCCTGCCCTGCGGATGCCAGCGATAATCCTTGTGAACGGAAAATTTTGCACTGGTTTGAAAGATTTTGATCGTATATGAGTGTCATTGAAATGAATGCGACTCGCCGCAGCGAGGAAGCGGCGGCATTCATCGCCAGTCCAAGGAGCATGTGCGATGGCCTACCCCCAAACCCGTCTCGACCAGAAATTGCGCAATATCAGAGCGGGCAACTACAAGCGTTCCGACTTCATCATTGCCGATGCCAAGGACGGCGACATGGGCTCCGGCCTCGCGGCAACCGGCTTTGCCCGCAGCACCGACGGCGGCCAGGGCCGGGTGCGCACGCGCGCCGAATTTCTTGACCAGATCCAGGCCATCGTCGAGCAGGATATCGTCGACATCATGCTGGTGTCGGCCTCCAATCTCGAACTGCTGCACGAGCGCGGCGTCTTCCGCACTTCGGCGGTGAAACCCTCCATTCGCGCCAATGACACCACCGATTGCTGGGGTGGCGTGCGCCACCAGGCCTATACCAAGCATCCCTCCCGCCATTTCCGGACCGCCAACCTTTCGCGCGTCATGTACGGCACCAACGAGCCGGCGATTGGCGCGCCCGTGACCGGCACCGATCTCGGCCTCTATTCGGTGACCTTCCTCAACGACATCGATCACGATTATGAAGCACTCGACGCCTTCGCCGCCTTCCGCGAAGAGGCCGCCGACAACAATTTCAAGTACTTCTTCGAAGTCTTCAATCCCAATGTCGACTGCGGCCTCGATCGCCAGCAGATCGGCGAATACATCAATGACAGCATCCTGCGCTGCCTGGCCGGCGTGACCAAGGCGGACCGCCCGCAATTCCTCAAGATCGTCTATAATGGACCCAAGGCGCTCGAAGAACTGTCGAGCTTCGATCCCGACCTGGTGGTCGGCGTACTTGGCGGCGGCGCCGGCACGACCCGTGACACCTTCGAATTGCTGCACCAGGCCGAAAAATATGGCGGCCGCGTCGCGTTGTTCGGCCGCAAGATCAACCTGGCCGAGGATCCGCTTGCGCTGCTGGTGCTGATGCGGCAGGTCGCCGACGGCACTATCGCACCGGACGAAGCCGTCAAGGCCTATCATGGCGAATTGTCCAAGAGCGGCCTCAAGGCCAAGCGCAGCCTGGAAGATGACCTCGCGATCACCGAGGATGTGCTCAAGCCGGCGGCCCTGAAGAAGGTCGCCTGACGGTTCCAATGCAGTTCCCTTAAGGAGGAAACACTCCGAATTGTCATAGCCGGGCTTGACCCGGCTATCCAGAAGCCCCCGCGCAACGGGGCTAAAGGCTGGATTGCCGGGTCAAGCCCGGCAATGACAAAGGTCGTGCAAACTCGAAGACGCTTCAGTGAGCTGCATTGGCCTGACGGTTCCGCCATTCGATCAGACAAGGCGGGTCGTTTCGATCCGCCTTTTGTCCATCTGGGAAGCAACGCGCTTCAATGGCAGAATCTGCAAGATTGTGCCTAAGTCGAGCCTGTATCGTCTGACGGCACCGAGGGTCTGTGCATCTCGGGGCCGCGTCGATGATCTGCATGCTCAAAGGAGTCCGCCTTATATGGAAGCCCCCACCAAACGCGTCGAGATCATCCCCGCCAAAAGGCGGGCGCTCATTCTGGAGCATCTGCGCATCAATGGGGCGGCCTCCATCCAGGAACTGGCCGACTCGATCGGCGGGTCGCAATCGACCATTCGCCGCGATCTCGAACATCTGATGGAAGGCGGCTATCTCGAACGCACCCATGGCGGCGCATTGCTGGTGCCGCCGCTGCAAGCGACCTTCGAACGTGAATCGCAGATCAATGCGCATATGCAGCGCGCCCAGAAGATCGCCATCGGCGCCGAAGCGGCCCTGCGCATCAACAATCGCGAGAGCGTGATCTTCGAAGCCAGTTCCACCGTGATGGAAGTGGTACGGGCCGCGGCCCTGCGTGACCTTTCCCTCACCGTGGTTACCAACAGCCTGGAGATCGCGCAGGTCAGTTCCGACGTACCGAGTTGGAGGGTGATCATGCCGGGCGGCACCATCCGGCCCGGCGGCTGGCGTTCGCTCTGGGGCGAGCCGGGCGAGAGCTTTTTCAACACCGTGCACGCCGATGTCTGCGTCACCGGTGCCTATGCCGTCAGCGGCAATGTCCTCACCGATGCCGCCCTCGAAGTCGCTTCGCTCAAGCGCAAGATGATCCAATCATCCCGTCGCACCATCGTGGTGGTCGACAGCTCGAAATTCTCGGCACCGTCCTTCTCGACCTTCTGCGAGCTCTCCGCCATCGACGAACTGATCACCGATGACGGCATCAAGCCCGAATATCTGGAAGCGCTGAACAACTATGGAACCAAGGTCACAGTGGTGCCGATGAAGGGGACGACACAGCGATAGGCCGCCTTCATCCGCGCACCCGGTGCCCTTGCCTGCCCAGCTTCCTGGCGACGCCTATGCCGCGCTGCGCGCAGCGGCAAGCGCCTCGCCGGTCTCGTCCAGCGCCGCCTTCAGCCTGGCAAGCAGCCAGCTCGCAGCGGGGCCGAGCGCCGTATCCGTGCGCCGGATGCTCTGCAGGGGATAGAGATTGCGATCCCAGCCTGTCATCGCCAGGCGCACCAGCCGGCCTGCGGCGATATCGTCGTTCACCATGTCCTCGGGCATGCTGCCCCAGCCGATGCCGGAGCGCAGCAGCATGAATTTGGCGCCGAGATCGGCGATGCGCCACGTCTTCGAGCTGAGCACGCCGAATTCCTGTCCTTCGGTGAATTTGGAACGGTCCGTCAGCACGAGTTGTACATGTTCCTGCGCCCGGACATCGGCCTCCTCGCTACCGAGGCTGGCCAGGGGATGGGAAGGAGCAGCCACGGGGATGAGTCGGATGGAGCCGATGCCCCGCCGCTCGATGCCGATGATGTCGCGCGACAGGGGCCCGCCCACGCCGAGATCGGCGATGCCGTCGAGCACATGCTGCGTGACGGCGCCGAGCGCCTCGACATGCAGTCGCAACGACACGGTGGGAAATTCCGCCTGGAAGGCGTTCAGTACCCGTACCAGGGCGCAGGGCGGCAGCATGACGTCGACCGTCAGCGTGACCTCCGCCTCCAGCCCCGAGGTCAGACCCTTGGCCTTGGCGATCAGGCTGCCCACGCCCCGCGCCACCACACGCGCTTCGGCCAGCATGGCCTTGCCGGCCTCGGTGAGTTGGGGCTTGCGGGTGGAATCGCGATCGAAAAGCTCCAGCCCGAGCTGAGCTTCCAGATTGGCGATGGTGTAGCTCACCACCGAGGTCGCGCGCCCGAGCTGACGGGCCGCGCCGGCGAAGCTGCCGGCCTCGACGATGGCAAGGAAGACCTGAAGCTGGTCAAGCGTGGGGCGCGGATCAGACATATCAACTTCCTCGAACCTAATTGTCTATATTATCCATATTTTCTTGAACATCAATCTTTGAGATAACGGCATCAAGTTCAGATGAGGTGCTCGCCATGTTCATCACCACCCTGTTCGATCGCATCCTCGGCCGAAAAGCCAACCCGGCTTTGGCGTCCCTGCTCCTCAAGGAGCAGTCTCAGCCGCTGCCGAGAATCCATATCGTGGCCCTCGCCCCCTCGGGTGCCACGGATGCGTTGGCCAAGGCGCTGGAAAGCGCGCACTTTACCGACATCAAGGCCTGAGCGGACGAAGCCGCTCACCGCCCTCAACCAAAAAGAGAAACTGCCATGTCCTCAGACGTTCGCTACACCCCCCTGCTCGGCCGCGTGCTGATCGCGGCGATCTTTCTTCTCAGCGGCTTCGGCAAGCTGACGGCTCCGGCCGCCACTGCCGGCTATATCGCGGCTGCCGGTCTGCCGCTTCCCTATCTCGGCGTCATCCTCGCGATCCTGGTCGAGCTTGTCGGCGGCATCCTGCTGATCGTCGGCTACCAGACCCGCCTCGTCGCCCTCGCCATGGCGGTGTTCTCCGTCGCCGCCGCCGCCTTCTTTCATAACAATCTGGGCGACCAGAACCAGTTCATCCATTTCTTCAAGAACATCGCCATGGCAGGCGGCCTGCTCCAGGTCGTGGCCTTCGGTGCCGGCAGCCTCAGCGTCGACGCCGCCCTCAACCGGAAAAACGTTGCGACCGCCTGAGGAGGAAGGCCGGGCCAGCCCGGCCTTGCGTCGCCAACTGCCAGACGGATCGAAAAGATCCGTCTGGCCTTTTGGCAAAACCGACCGAAGCGCTACGACATCTCAACCTTTTCGCATCTAACCATCGAAATTATCCAGATTTCCATCCCGTCACATTCGAGGCATGGAGGGCTGCGATAAGAAGTGCCGCAAGCGACGGCCCTCCTCGACGTCACACAGATAGAGAAGACTCCTCATGTCCAAGACCTTTATCGATCATATCAAGACCCGCCGCACGCAATATGCCCTGGGCAAGACGCTGCCCAAGAGCGAGGAAGAGATCAGCAGATTGATCCAGGACGTGATCAAGCATGTCCCGTCCTCCTTCAATTCGCAGAGTTCGCGCGCCGTGATCCTGTTCGGCAAGCAGAGCGACAAGTTCTGGCACCTGACCAAGGAAATCCTGCGCAAGATCGTGCCCGCCGACAGCTTCGCCTCGACCGAAGGCAAGATGGATGCTTTCGCCGCCGGCGCCGGCACCGTGCTGTTCTTCGAGGATCAGGACGTGGTGAAGAGCCTGCAGGACAAATTCCCGCTCTATGCTGACAATTTCCCCATCTGGTCGGAACAGTCGGGCGGCATGGCGCAGTTCGCCGTGTGGACGGCCCTGGCCGAGCACGGCATCGGTGCCAGCCTGCAGCACTATGCCCCGCTGGTCGACGAGGCCGTGCAGAAGGAATGGCATGTGCCCAAGTCCTGGAAGCTGCGCGCCCAGATGCCCTTCGGCTCCAACGAGCAGCCCTTCCCCGAGAAGAGCTTCATGAACGACAATGATCGCTTCAAGGTCTACGCCTGAAGACACGAACGAGGACCGGAAGTAATTTCGGTCAATGACATGAAGGAAGGCCGCCGCATGGCGGCCTTTTTTCTGGGATCGCAGGCGTCTCCGCCTGCTCTTGGCAGCGTTCCTTCTATGGAAAAAAGAGGCAGGCGAGGACGCCTGCGATCCCAGAAGGGGCCTCACGCCTTCGGCAGGTCCGGGCTCGCCGTCCGCGCCACCATCGGCTCACCGTCGATCAGGATGGGCGTGCGTACGGACGGAATGGAGCCGCCCTTCACGCCGGGATGCGGCAGGTCGACGATCATGCCGCGATGGGTAGCCTGGGGATCGTGCAGGGCGTCGGCGACCGAATTGATAGGTCCGGCCGGCACGCCGACCTTTTCCAGAGACGTCAGCAGATCCTCCCTCGTCCGCCGCCCGGTCAATCCGGCGATCAGGGCCGCCAGGGTATCGCGGTTGCGCACCCGGTCCTTGTTGGTGAGATAATCGGGATGAGCGGCGATATCCTGGATATTGAGCACGCCGCAAAGCTTGACGAACTGGCTGTCATTGCCGCAGGCGATGATGATGTGCCCGTCGCTGGCGGGAAAGACCTGATAGGGCACGATATTGGGATGGGCATTGCCCATGCGCGTGGGGCTCTTGCCGGAAGCGAGATAGTTCATCGCCTGGTTGGCAAGCACCGCGAGCTGCACGTCGAACAGCGACATGTCGACATGCCCGCCCAGCCCCGTCATCTCGCGGCGGCGCAAAGCCGCCTGCACGCCGACCACGGCATAGACTCCCGTGAAGACATCCGCGAAGGCGACGCCGATCTTCTGCGGTTCCCCGTTCGGATCGCCCGTCAGGTCCATGATGCCGCCCATGCCCTGGATCATGAAGTCATAACCCGCCCTGGCGGCATATGGACCATCCTGTCCAAATCCCGTGACCGAACAGGTCACCACACGGGGATTGATCGCCTTCAGGCTTTCATGGTCGAGGCCGTATTTCTTCAGGCCCCCGACCTTGAAATTCTCGAGCACGACATCGGCCTCGCGCACGAGCGCCCGGACCTGATCGGCCCCTTCAGCCGTCTCGAAATTGAGGGCGACCGAGCGCTTGCCGCGATTGCAGGAATGGAAATAGGCAGCGCCCAGGTTCTCGCCATCCTCCGTGGTGATGAAGGGAGGTCCCCAGGTCCTGGTATCGTCGCCCTGCCCCGGCCGCTCCACCTTGATGACCTCGGCACCGAGATCGGCGAGCAGCTGTCCGGCCCAGGGCCCCGCCAGGATGCGGGCGAGTTCGAGCACGCGCACGCCATGCAGCGGCTTGGGCGGATTGTGGGCGGGAAGGTCCGACAGAGGTGTCCACATGATGGCTTGCAGGGCTTTCTTGAAGGATGTGTTCTGGAACGTGTCAGGCGGCGGACGGGAAAGCCGGAGGCCTGAGCCCCTCGACCCATTTGGCCAGCGCCAGCACGCCGCGATCGTCATGGCGATGACCGACGATCTGCACGCCGGCCGGCATGCCGCTGGCGCCGAGACCCATCGGCACGGAAATGACGGGGCATGAACTGGTCAGGTTGAAATGGCCTGTCATGTCGACAGACTTGAAACGACCGTCGGGCAGGATTTCGTCACGCTCGCGCCGGGCCGGATCGGCAAAAGGTGCAGTCGTGCAGGTGGTGGGGCACAGCAGGGCATCGTACCCCTTGAGCACATCGGCAAAGGCCCGCCACAGAGCGGTACGCCGGTGCTCGATGGCCCGCAGCTTGACGGCATCGAGCTTGCGACCGGCCTCGATCAGCGCGACCACGTTCGGATCGAGGTCGCCGCGATGCTGTTCGAGGAGATAGCCGACATCGCCCGCAAAGCAATAGGCCCACAGATCCTCCCAATCGAGGACCGACTGCACGCTGAACGGCGTCTTCACCCAGGTGATCTCGGCACCGGACCGGGAAAGATCGTCGATCAGGCGATGAAAGAGGTCGGCGACCTCATCCGAGATCGCATGGGTGTCGAGATCGAGCGACACGGCAAGACGCGGCCGGGCCGGCGTCGATGCGACGGGAAAAACCGGCGGCAGGGCAGGCAGCGACAGGGCATCCGCGTCATCCGGCCCCTCGCTGACGGCGAGGAACAGGGCGGCATCGTCGACGCAACGCGCCAGCGGTCCGAAATGGGCGAGCGTGTCATATTGCGTGCGCAGGATATCCATCGGAATGCGGCCGAAGCTCGGCTTCAGCCCGACTACGCCGCACAGAGAAGCGGGAATGCGCACCGAGCCGCCCATGTCGGTGCCTTCGGCCAGCATCACGCAGCCGGCGGCGACCGCCGCCCCCGAGCCGCCGGACGAGCCGCCTGCACTGAGTTCGGTATTCCAGGGATTGCGGGTGATGCCCCACAGCGGGCTCTGGGTATTGCCGGAATAGGCGAATTCCGGCGTGGTGGTATGGCCGACGATCACGGCACCGGCCGCCTTCAGCCGGCGCACGATCACCGGATCGTGCTCGGCGACATGGTCGCGGAACACCTTCGAGCCGAAGGTCGTCAGCTTGCCGGCGATCGGCGTGAAATCCTTGATACCAACAGGCACGCCGCACAGGGCCAGTGCCGCCCGTTCGGCTAGGGGCAGAGCATCGATGCGGGCGGCCTGCTCGCGTGCCTCATCGGCATAGATCTCGGTGAAGCAATTGATCCTCGGCTGCGCCAGGGTCGATCGCGCCAGGCTCGCTTCGACGGCTTCGAGCGCGGATGCCTTGCCGTTCCTGATCGCCTCGGCCAAGGCGACCGCGCTGTTCAACTCCGTCATGGCTCCCCCCTCAGACTCAGCGGCCTCAACCTAGCGGCAAGAACGCGGTCGCGGTAGGGGCTGCGACGTCGCTGCAGATCGTGGTTCCGGCTTCGGTCATACAAGCCCTAGCTGCGCAGCGAGCGCCATGCCGCCAACGCCCTTTCGCGAGCGATCTTGTGATCGACGATCGGAAAGGGATAGGTCTTGCCGAGGCGAATGCCGGCGGCGGCGAGCTGCGTGGACGAGGCCGTCCAGGGCCGATGGATGAAGGGAGCGGCGAGGCGCCCGAGTTCCGGCAGCCACCTCTTCACGAAGGTACCGTCAGGATCGAACTTCTCGCCCTGGGTCACGGGATTGAAAATGCGGAAATAGGGCGCGGCATCGGCGCCCGACCCGGCGACCCATTGCCAGCTCGCCGGATTGTTGGCCGGATCGGCATCGACCAGAGTTTCCCAGAACCAGCGCTCCCCCTCCCGCCAGTCGATCAGCAGATGCTTGACCAGGAAGGAGGCCACGATCATGCGGGCACGGTTGTGCATCCACCCGGTTGCCCACAACTGGCGCATGGCGGCGTCGACGACGGGATAGCCGGTCATGCCCTTTTTCCAGGCGCCGAGATCCTCGTGGCCCCGACGCCAGGGCATCGCGTCGAAATCCGGCTGCAGATTGCGCTCATGCAAGGACGGACAGTGGTAGAGAAGGGAATAGGAAAACTCCCGCCAACCGAGTTCCGACCGGAACTTCTCGGCATCGCGATCGCCGGCCGCCATGCCACGATGCTGCCGGGCCGACAGGGCATGCCAAAGTTGCCGCGCGGATACATTGCCGGCGTGCAGATAGGGCGAAAGCCGCGACGTCGTCCTGGCGTCGAGACGATCGCGATTGTCGGCATAGCCGGCGAGATCCTCGTCGAGAAAGTCCTGGAGGCAGGCGAGGCCCGCCGCCTCGCCGCGCGTCCAGTCGGCGCGCATCGCCACGGCCCAATCGGGGCGCTGGGGATCGGGCTCGAGACCGGTTGGATAGCTGAAGTGCTGGGCAGCCTCTTCCGGAAGCGGTGCAAAGGCGCATGCGGGCGGTGCCGGCAAGGGCGGTTCGACGGCTCTTTGTTGGAAAGCCCGCCAAAAGGCCCCGAAGACGCGATAGGGTTCACCCGATTGAGAGGAAATCGTCCAGGGTTCGCTCAGGAGCGAACCATTGAAGCTATGCGCGTCGACGCCGCGAGCCCGCAGGCCCGCTTTGATCTGCGTATCGATGTCCCGACCGGCCGGATCATAGCGCCTGTTCCAGTAGACGGCGCCGGCATTGATCTTGTCTACAGCCGTTTTCAAAACCTCGCCGGCTGTGCCGGCGAGGACGTGCAACTGTCCGCCTCTTGCACGAAGGTCCGCATCCAGCGCCGCAAGCGAGCCGTGCAGCCACCAGAGAGCCGCGCCTCCAGGCCGCCGTCCTTCGCCCGTTGGTTCATGGATATAGAGGCAGATCACGGGAACGCCGGTCTGGCAGGCGGCATGCAAGGCAGGATTGTCGCGCAGGCGAAGATCGTCGCGAAACCAGACGATGGCGGGCTTGAGCACGGGGGAAGTCGTCATCGTCACGCCATTGCCCCCGCTTCAGCCTGCTTTCACGCGCGGCCTTCCTCCAATTGCACCCCGAGCGAGGCCAGCGCCTGCCAGTAGCCGGGATAGGTCTTGGCGACACAGCCCGGATCCTGGATGGAAATGCCGTGGATCTTCAGCCCCGCCAGGGCGAAGCTCATGGCAATGCGATGATCGGCATAGCTGTCGATCGAGGCAGGCAATGTCTGGCCCGCGAGCCCAGGATCGGAGGCGACGATGAGGTCGTCGCCCTCCTCGCGGGCGAGATTGGGACGGATGCGGGTCAGGCCGTCGGCCAGCGCGGCCACCCGGTCGCATTCCTTGACGCGCAGATTGGCGATGCCGGTGAAGCGCACCGGCGTCTGGTTGAAGGCGGCCAGAACGGCCAGCGTCGGCACGGCATCCTGCATCTGCGAGCCGTCGATCACCGGCGGCAGATGCGGGTAGGCCGCGATCAGCGCATGGGCCTTGGCGTCAGGCTGGGTAAAGGCTTCGGCAGGCACGCCAAGGTCGATGGCGCCCCCCGTCAACACCTCGGCGGCCCACAGATAGGTCGCGGCGGAGGCGTCCGGCTCGATCAGATAGTCGGTGGCGCGATAGCCCGTCGGCGACACGCGCCAGGTCCGGGCATCAGGCCGCTCGATCTCCGCCCCGAAAGCCCGCATGGTGGCCAGTGTCAGGTCGATATAGCCACGGGCGCCGATCTCCTCGCCTTCCTTGCCGCCCGCCAGCACGATGTCGACCGGCTCCTTGCCGCAGGCGGCGGCCATCAGCAGGGCGGACACATATTGGCTCGACAGTCCCGCGTCGATCTCGACCCGCCCCGCCCCGAAACTGCCCTTGCCATGTACGGTGACCGGCGGGCAGCCTGTCGGCGCCTCCGCCGCGATGCCGAGGGTACCGAGGGCCGTGACCAGCGGCGCGATCGGGCGCTTGCGCATATGGGCATCGCCATCCACCACGACATCGCCGTCGACCAGGGCTGCCGCGGCGGCGAGGAAGCGGGTGGCCGTCCCGGCATTGCCGAGGAAAAGGGGCGCTGCCGGCTTGGTCAGACGGCCGGAGCTCGTGACGGTGAAACTGGTTGCATCGGGCTCCTCGACGGTGACCCCCATGGCCTGCAGCGCCACGGCCATGTAGCGGGTGTCGTCGCTCTTGAGCGCCCCGGTCAGGCGGCTGGTTCCCTTGGCCAGCGCCGCCACCAGCAGGGCTCGGTTGGTGATCGACTTGGAGCCCGGCGGCACCACGCGCCCGCGCAGCGGGTGATCCGGCGGAATCACCGTGGTCAGATCTCCGCTCCAATCCGTCGACATCCTCTATTCCCTCGTTCCAAGCGCAAAGGGCGTTTAAACGGAAACGTCTTTTTGCTCTAGATCTTTGTTTCCAAGCCAATCCGACGGATTGGCCAGAGCGTCTTTGCCATCCTTGGCGATTCCGCCAAATCACAAAACGCTCTTGCCCCGCCGCAGCGGGCAGACAGATGCAATCGCGCCCTCTCTACGATTGTTGCGCGGTTGCGCCAAGTAGGAACCAACACCCGGCCGATCGACCCCGGCGATTGCGCGGTTTGCCCACCGACGGGTAGAAGGTCAGTTCCGACTTGATCGGGTCCCTGCCGATTCCACGATGCGGCGGAACAGCCGAGTACGACAGCCGCATTTGGATTTCCCCGCGTGTTCGGTCGCAACCGGCGAAACCGAATTGCGGCTCTCGCTGAGATAGGCGTCATCATGAGCCAAGCCAAGACGATCGAAACCCGGACCAGCCCCCACGCCCTCACCTTCGTGCTGATCACGGTGCTGATCGACATGATCGGCCTTGGCATCATCATTCCCGTGCTGCCACGCCTGATCGAGGGGGTCGCCCATGTCGACATTGCCCGGGCTTCGGTGATCGGCGGCTGGCTGTTCGTGGCCTATTCGGCCATGCAGTTCCTGTTCGGCCCGATCCTCGGCAATCTTTCCGATGCGTATGGGCGGCGGCCAGTGCTGCTGCTTTCCATCGGGGGCCTCGGCATCGACTATCTGCTGACCGCCTTCGCCCCGACCATCGCCTGGCTCTTCCTCGGACGGCTGATCGCCGGCATTTGCGGAGCGTCCTACAGCGCGGCGAATGCCTTCATCGCCGACATCACCAGGCCCCAGGAGCGCGCCAAGGCCTTCGGCATGATCGGCGCGGCCTTCGGTGTCGGCTTCGCACTGGGTCCCGCGCTGGGCGGACTGCTGGCCGGGCTGGGCCCGCGTGCCCCCTTCTTCGCTGCGGCAGCCCTGTCGCTTGCCAATCTCGTCTATGGTTATTTCGTGCTGCCGGAGACATTGCCGCCCGAAAAGCGCCGCCCCTTCGCGCTGTCCCGCGCCAACCCGCTCGGCACCCTGATCGCCTTCCGCCACCATCCCTTCCTGCTCGGTGCCGGCCTGGTGCTGTTCCTGCATTTCCTGGCCAACAATGTCTACCCGGCCATCTGGGCCTACTACACGATCTACCGCTATGGCTGGAGCGAGTTTGATGTCG
Source organism: Labrys sp. E2SS-1L (assembly GCF_057073705.1). Classification (NCBI taxonomy): domain Bacteria; kingdom Pseudomonadati; phylum Pseudomonadota; class Alphaproteobacteria; order Hyphomicrobiales; family Xanthobacteraceae; genus Labrys; species Labrys sp. E2SS-1L. The sequence continues at coordinate 4,311,796 of NZ_CP172712.1, forward strand.
GCCTGTCGCTGGCTGCCTTCGGCGTGATCACCGGCATCGTGCAGGGCGGCCTGGTCGGCGCCATCATCCGGCATCTCGGCGAATGGCGCACCGCCGCGATCTGCCTGGCGCTCGAGGCGGTGGTGCTGGTCGCCTATGGCCTGGCCAACAGGGGCTGGATGATCTACGCGCTGCTGGGCTTTTCAAGCCTCGCCGGCATTGCCATGCCTGCCATCAACGCGATGATGTCCCATCAGGTCGACGACGATGCGCAGGGCGAGTTGCAGGGCGCGATCTCCGGCCTGATGGGCATCACCGCCATTCTGAGCCCGGCCATGGCGACCCAGCTTTTCGGCGTGTTCGCCGGCAAGGAGGCGGTGATCGAACTGCCCGGCGCGCCCTTCTTCGCGGCCGCCATCATCGCAGCGCTCGCTTTGCTGGCCTTTCTGGCCGTACCGGAAAAGCGTGAGACGTGATCGCGGAGTCGCCCCCGTGCCAGGCTCCTATGACAGAAGAGAGAAAGAAAAAGAGGCAGGCTCTCAAGTTTTTAGCAATGAACGGCATTGAAAAAAGTGCATCGATGAGCGAGTTTTACGCCGCCAATTGCAGGAGACAGACGATGCGCCAACGCACTGCGCGGCTTGCGACCATCCTAGGACTTGCGGCTTTCATTCCGCTTTCGGCCGCCCAGGCCGATGATGCCTGCTACAAGAAGGCTCAGAGCCAGGCAGAGCTCACGGATTGCTCCGCAAAGGATCTCAAAGCGGTCGATGATAATCTGAACAAGCTCTACAGGCAGATGGAAGCGCGCCTGAAGGGCGACGACGACACCAAGAAGCTGCTCATCGATGCCCAGAAGAAATGGGTCGCGTTTCGCGATTCCGAATGCACCCTGTCGACGGTACGCTCGGCCGGCGGCAGCATCAACCCGATGAACTTCAACACCTGCGCCGCCGGCCTGACACAGAGCCGCGTCAAGGATTTCCGGGCTTATCTGAACTGCGGCAAGCAATCCGGTGAACAGGATTCCGACGACTGCGCGATCCCGCCGGCGCAGTGACAGGTCTTCGACAACATCAAGATCAAGCCCGATAAGGCGGGGCTGTTCCCTTCAGGCGCGTATCGCGCCTGAAGCACCCCCCGGCGTCGGCTCGCTCCCACCCTCACCACGTACCCCGATATCGAGCCTGGCGCGAATTGCGCGAGCCCCTTCGGGAGCGTGTTCATAGACGACGCTGTTATGGTTTCCGGCGGTCCAGATCATCTCGAAGCCGTGGCGATCGGCGAAGGCCTGCATGTGGCTGCCCCGAATGTCACCCCTGCCGCACCAAAGCAGCAATGGTATCCGGATCGACGCCAGCGTCTGCGCCAACCCGTCCAACTCGGCGAGCGCATCCCAGCTCGCCCGCAAACCCGGTTCATCCTCGGGCCTCACCCACGAGACCAGATCAGGCACCATCGCCTGCGCCAGTTCGAGTACCTGGTCGAAATGCAGCGGTCCCTCGAAGCCGGGCGGAAAGGCGGCGGCAACACCCTTGACCGGGTCCCAGCCACCGAGCGTCAGGGATCGCAGCCGATGAGGGAATTGCCGTGCGATGCCGGCCCCCGTCCAGGCCCCCATCGAGTGGCCGATGACATCGGCTGTCTCGAAGCCGAGCGCATCCATGACGGCGACGACCCTGCCCGCCTGTTCCTTCAGGCGATAGGCTGCAGGATTTGCCGGCTTGTCGCTCTGGCCGTGGCCGAGTGCGTCGATCAAGGCCACCGTGTGGTCACGGGTGAACACCTCGGCAAAGCCGCCATCGAGCCAGCATTGCGAACCGAGCAGGTGCCCGTGCAGCAGTACGACAAGCGGGCCGGAACCGACCGTCCGGTAAAAGGTACGATGACCATTATGGGCGATGAAAGGCATGGCAGATGTCTTTAAGCGGAGAACGGCGCGGAATTTGTCATACCCGGGCTTGGCCCGGGTATCCAGAGGCTACCAGATGCAAGCCTGAGGCACTGGATTGCCGGGTCGAGCCCGGCAATGACAAGCCACGTGCAATCCCGCCCGATCCGAAAATCACATCGTCGCGCCGACCTGCCAAGGCACGAACTCGTTGGAGCCGTAGCCGAGTTCTTCCGACTTCGACTTTTCGCCCGAGGCGACGGCCAGGATCTTGTCGAAGATCTCCTTGCCCTTCTCCTCGATCGAGATGCCCTCCAGCACATCGCCGCAATTGATGTCCATGTCGTCCTGCATGCGGCGATAGATGTCGGAATTGGTGGCGAGCTTGATCGACGGCGTCGGCTTGCAGCCATAGGCCGAGCCGCGGCCGGTGGTGAAGCACAGGACGTTGGCGCCACCCGCAACCTGCCCGGTGGCAGACACCGGATCATAGCCGGGCGTGTCCATGAAGACGAAGCCCTTCTCCTTCACCGGCTCGGCATATTCATAGACGGCGGTCAGTGTCGTCGTGCCGCCCTTGGCCGCGGCGCCAAGCGACTTTTCCAGAATGGTGGTCAGGCCGCCGGCCTTGTTGCCGGGGGACGGATTATTGTCCATCGAGCCGTTGTTCTTGGCCGTATACTCTTCCCACCACTTGATGCGCTCGACCAGCTTCTCGCCGACCTCGCGGCTGGCGGCGCGGCGGGTGAGCAGGTGCTCGGCGCCATAGATCTCCGGCGTCTCGGACAGGATGGCCGTGCCGCCATGATGCACCAGGCGGTCGGCGGCAGCACCGAGGGCGGGATTGGCGGAAATACCGGAATAGCCGTCCGAGCCCCCGCATTGCAGCGCCAGGATCAGTTCGGACGCAGGGATCGTCTCGCGCCTGGCCTGGTTGGCCAGCGGCAGCATCGCCTTGATGCGCTCCATGCCCTGCTCGATGGTCTTGCGCGTGCCCCCGGTGTCCTGGATCGTCATGGTCTGGAAATGGTCGCCCTCGACGATGCCATATTCGCTCTTCATGCGGCCGATCTGGAAGACTTCGCAGCCCAGGCCCACCAGCAGCACGGCAGCGATGTTGGGGTTGGAGGCATAGCCCCATTGCGTGCGCTTCATGATCTCGAAGCCCTCGCCCTTGTCGGCCATGCCGCAGCCTGTTCCGTGTACGAAGGGCACCACGCCGTCGATGTTGGGATAGTCGGCCAGCATGCCGGACTGGTTGAAGGCATCCGCCATGAAGCGTGCCACCGAGGCCGAACAGTTCACGCTGGTGAGGATGGCGACATAATTGCGCGTGCCGGCCTTGCCGTTGGGGCGGCGATAGCCCTGGAAGGTCGCCTGCTGATCGAGCGGCAGGATCGCTTCCTGCCGGGCATCCTCGGCGAAGGCATAGTCACGCTCGAAGGCATGGAACTCGCAATTATGCGAATGGACATGGGAGCCCGGCACAATCGCCTGCGAGGCGAAGCCGATGATCTGGCCGAACTTGACGATCGGCTCGCCCTCGCCGATCGGCGCGACGGCGATCTTGTGCCCCTTGGGCACGCGCTGCAGCGCCGCGACGTTTTCCACCACTGCTCCGGGCTCGATCACATCGATGGCGACGAGCACATTGTCCTTGGCATTGAGGCGCAAGGTCCGGGCGGTTTCGGGAACGATCTGCATGACGACATCCAGTTGAAAGGAGCTGTAGCGTTTTGCGATTTGACGGAGTCACCCAGAATCGCAAAGACGCGTCAAAACAAAGAGCTAGAGAAAAAGTGCGGTTCGGAGAAACCGCGCTTTGCTCTAGGCAAAGCCAATGGGCATTGCTAACATGTTAGCATGCCAGACGTTGCCGTCAAAGCCTCTTATGCCTTCCTCGAGCCGCTCGGCCTTACGGGCCGCGGCGGCACGACGGAACGCGTGCTGGCGGTTCTGCGGGAAGCCATCATCGGCTTCGAACTCGCGCCGGGGGAAGACATCGACAAGCTTGCCATCTGCGAAAGGCTTGGCGTGTCGCGTTTTCCGGTCTCCGAAGCCTTGGCCCGCCTGCAAAGCGAGGGCTTGGTGGAGATCCTGCCGCAGCGCGGCACCCGAGTCTCGCGTATCCGCCTCGCCGAAGTGCGCCAGAGCATGTTCATCCGCCGCGCGCTGGAGTCGCAGGCAGTGCGTACGCTCGCGCTGGGGTATCGGGCAACGCCTGTGGGTCATGTCATCCCCGGCGAAGCCGAAGGCCTCGGGAAGGGGATCCAGGGGCCAAAAGAGATCACCTGCGCCCTTGGATCCCCTTCCCTCGCGGCCACGAGCAAAGCTCGTGCCCCGCTCGCCGGGAATGACAAAGATGCGCTGCTCCAAAGCCTCGAGCGCAATCTGCGCTACCAGCAGGCGGCTGCCGAGGCCGGTGACCGCCGCGGCTTCCATCTGCTCGACCTCGAATTCCACCTCACCCTGCTCGACGCGCTCGGCTTTGCCCGCGTCAAGGCAGCCGTCGAGGCGGCCCGCGCCAATCTCGATCGCGTCCGCCGCCTGCTCTCCTCGCCCCGGCACATAGCCCTTACTTTGGTCGACCATCAGGCCATCGTCACGGCCCTGCGTGCCGGTGACGCCGATGCCGCGGCCAGCGCCATGGAGGCGCATCTCGATTCCGTCATCACGGAACTGGTGGCCTTTGCCGCTGAAAATCCCACCCTGTTCGAAGATCTGTGAAGAGAGAGGCCATGACAAGTAAATCGCCCGACAGCAAATTCGCCATCCGCAAGCATACCAGCCGTTCCGGCGCGGTGATCCCTTTCACCGAGCTGGGCTTCGGCACCGCTCCGCTCGGCAATCTCTACCGGGCCCTCGACGAGGACGTCGCCGCGCTCACCGTCAATGCCGCCTGGGATGCCGGCATCCGCTATTTCGACACCGCGCCGCTCTACGGCCTCGGCCTCGCCGAAACGCGGCTCAATCCCCTGCTGCGCCGGCGCAAGCGCGAGGACTATGTCCTCTCCACCAAGATCGGACGCCTGCTCAAGGTTGTGCCGCCGGATCAGCGCACCGGCATCGGCAAGTTCTTCGACACGCCTTCGCGCCAGCAGATCTACGACTATTCCTATGATGGGGTGATGCGTTCGGTGGAATTCTCGCTCGAGCGCCTCGGCATCGACACCATCGACGTGCTGCTTGCCCACGACGTCGACATCTTCACCCACGGCTCGAAGGAGGCTTCCGACCAGCGCATCAAGGAGCTGATGGAGGGCGGCTATCGCGCGCTCGAGCAGTTGCGCAGCGAAGGTACGGTCAAGGCGATCGGCGCCGGCATCAACGAATGGCAGGTGGCCGAGACCCTGGCTCGCGCCGGCGATTTCGACGTCTTCCTGCTCGCCGGCCGCTATACCCTGCTCGAACAGGATGCCCTCACCAGCTTCCTGCCCTATTGCGTGGAGAAGAAGATCGGCATCGTGCTCGGTGGCCCCTATAATTCCGGCATCCTGGCAACGGGCCCGCGCCCGGGCGCCTTCTACAATTACGATCCGGCGCCTCCCGCGATCCTCGACCGGGTCGCCCGGATCGAGCAGGTCTGCGCTGCCCATCACGTCAAGCTGGTCGAGGCCGCGCTGAAATTCCCGCTCGGCCATCCCCAGGTGGTTTCCGTCATCCCCGGCGGCCAGTCGCCCCAGGAAGTCACCCGCAACGCCGAGATCATGGGCGCCGAGATCCCCGCGGCGCTCTGGGACGACCTCAAGAGCGAAGGCCTGCTGCGCGAGGATGCGCCCGTGCCGGCCTGATCGGCGCGTCGCGCCAACGGATCTGCAGACGGCAAATGGCGGCCACCGGCCGCCATTTCGCTACTGAATACATCCGTATACTGCAGGGCTACTCCGTCATGTCCTCGCAGGTCCGGCCTGGACCATCTGGCTCAGCCAAACGCTGCCAACCACCACGGCCATGCCGAAAAGTTGCAGCAGGGTGAGTGACTGGCCGAGCAGGCCCCAGCCCAGCACCACGGCCGTCAGCGGACTGAGGAAGCTCAGGGAAGCCACGGCCGAAGGTCCGAGCCGGGCGATGCCGCGAAACCAGAGCATGTAAGTCAGCGCCGCGCCGATCAGGGTGAGATAGGCAAAGCCCGCCACGTTCTGCAGGCCGAGCGCCGGCAGAGGCGGCTCGAGCCACAATGCCACCGGTATCAGCAGGACGCCTCCCGCCGTGAGCTGCCAGGCGGTGAAGGTCAGGGTCGAGACAGGCGGTTGCCAGCGCCGGCTCATCACCGTGCCCAGCGCCAGGGAGACCGCTCCGGCCAGGCCCGCAATGATGCCGATAGGATCCAGCACCACGCTCCTGGGCGCGATGAGCAGCAAGGCGACCCCGGCAAGACCGGCCAGAGCTGCCGCGATCGCTGCCAAGCGCACCGGCGTGCCCAGCACGGCGCGTGTCAGAAAAATCACGATCAGGGGCTGGATGGCGCCGATGGTCGCTGCCACACCGCCCGGCAGGCGATAGGCCGCGATGAACAGCATGGTCAGGAAGAAGGCGATATTCAGGGCACCCAGGACCACGACCCGCCACCACCAATGCCCTGCCGGCAATTGCCGGACCAGCATCATCAGCAGCAGGCCAGCGGGAAGCGCCCTCAGCATCGCCACGGTAATGGGATAGCCCTGAGGCAGAAGCTGCTGGTGACGATATAGGTACTGCCCCACACAGTTGGCGCGATGGCCGTGAGCAGCACGTCGAAAGAACGGCCATAGCCCATGATGCCGCCCGAGGAGGCCTGGCTGAGATTGCTCATGACAGCACCATCACTTCTTCCAGGGGACGCCTCGGCTTCTGTGGCCCGTTGCCGTCAGCGGCCCGGCCGACGGCAACCAGCATCACCGGAACCTCGTCCGGCTGGAGGCCGAACGCCGCCCTGACCGCCTCGGCATCGAAGCCCGTCATCGGCCCCGAGGCGAGACCGGAAGCCGAAGCGGCCAGGATCAGCATGGCCGCTGCCAGGCTGGCGGAACGGATCGCCTCGTCGCGTTCGGCCTGGGCGTTGCCGGTGAACTGCCGGCGGACGGCCTCCACCCAGCCCTCCGCCATGGCAGCAGGCATCAGACCCGCCTCGACCGACGGACGCAGCCTTGCGCCGAGATCGACGCTCCCCGCCAATGTGCCGCAGACGATGAAGGTGACGGCCGCCTCGCTCACCTTGGCCTGGCCATAGGCGGCTGCGCGCAGGCGTTCCTTGGCTGGCCTCTCGCGCACCACGATGAAGCGCCAGTTCTGCAGATTGTAGGCAGAGGGCGCCAGAGTCGCCAGCCGCACCAATTCACCGATTTCGGCGTCCGACAGGACATGCGAAGGATCGAAATGATTGGCCGAAACCCGGCTTTCGATGGTGGATTTCCAATGAGCCTCGATCAGCGAGGCCTCGGCAACGGGGATCCTGGCAAGAAAGGTCATGGCGTACCTGCATCACGGAATGGGGATCGCATGCGGCGATCGATGCAGTGAATTTATATGCTCACCATCACGTGATAATATGCCATGAGATTACGATATTAACTACCAATGGTGTTCAATAGATGGATCAGCTGACGGCTTTCAAGGCTTTTCGCCAGGCGGTCGAGCGCGGCAGCTTTGCCGAGGCGGCTCGTGCCCTCGGCCTGTCGCCGGCAGCCATCAGCAAGAATATCGGCGAGCTCGAGGCCCAGCTTTCGGTGCGCCTGTTCAACCGCACCACCCGCCGCATGAGCCTCACCGAGGCAGGTTCGCTCTATTACGAGCGGGTGCGCCAGATTCTCGACGATATCGACGATGCCGGCGCCTCCATCGGCGCGCTCATGCTGGCACCGACCGGCCTCCTGCGTGTCAGTGCTCCCATGACCATGGCTCTTCGGCATCTCACGCCGGCCCTGCCCGCCTTCCTCGAGGCCAATCCCGGCCTGTCGCTGGATCTCAACCTGGATGACCGCCGCATCGACATCATCAGGGAAGGCTATGACGTCGCCATTCGCGGCAGCGACGTGCTGGAGGATTCCAGCCTGGTCGCCCGCAAGCTGATGGCCGTTCCCCATATCATCTGCGCGTCCCCCTCCTATTTCGCGCGAGCGGGCCTGCCGTCGGTGCCGGACGATCTGCGCCGGCACAATTGCGTGCAATTCAGCCTGTCGGGCCACGTCAATCATTGGAGCTTCGCCAAGAATGAGGAAATCGTCGGCGTGCCGATCAAGGGGCGCTACAAGGTGACATCGAGCGTGGCGGTGCGCGAGGCGCTGCTGGCCGGCTTCGGCCTCAGTCTCATTCCCCGCACCTATGTGGAGGAAGACCTGCGCACCGGCCGCCTGCAGCAGGCGCTGGCGGACTGGTCCGGGGTGGAAACGGCAATATTCGCCATCTATCCCTCCAAGCGCCATCTCGTGCCCAAGGTCCGGGTTTTCCTGGATTTTATCGTCGAGCAGTTCGCCCGCCCGTCACTTCTCGATATCGAGGGAGGCAGGACAGCCGGACCCGAGATAAAGATATCGCCTCCATCAAACGTGACAGCGGATCCATGACGACAAGACCGTCCGCCTTGCTTCTGCTCGGCACCTCGCATGTCGGCAAATCGACCTGTGCCGCTCGCATCGGCCGCGCCGCCGGCTGGCCCGTGGTCTCGACCGACCAGTTGGGACGCCATCCGGGTCGGCCCTGGACGGGTGTGCCCGAGCCGGTCACGGAGTTCTATCTCCGCCTGACGGACGATGCCATTCACTGGTTTCTCCGGGTCCACCACGAGAATATGCGGCCGATCATTCAGGGCAGGATAAAGGCGCTGTGCGAGGCAGGCAGCGGCTTCATCCTTGAAGGCGCTGCCCTCCGGCCGGAGTATGTTCCCGACTGGGGAATCGGCGAGGCCGTGGCTGTCTGTCTTCACGTCGAGCCGCAAGTTCTGCGGGAGCGCATTGCCCGAGAAAGCCACTATTCTCGACGGGACGGCCGGCTGAAAACCGCCATCGACAAATTTGCGGAGCGATCCGTCCGCGAAAACGAGGCCTTCATCGAAGCTGCGATTCGGCACGACATTCCCTTGATGGATGTCACCGATCCGGAGGCGGCCGATCGTCTGGCGGTCGAGCTGACGTCGCGCCTTGCCGGTGCGCGAGAACTTTGACCGGCCAGAGTGCGGCGCCGCAACCAGACTACCTGACCACTCAATCCTTCATGGCTTCCTTGAGGGCGTCGATGATCACCGCACTCGACCGGATGCGGGCAACGCGCGGCAGGACGTGATCGATCGAGAAGCGATGCATCTCCGCCGTCATGCTGCTGGTGGCATCCTCGGCCACGATCGCGGCATAATTATTGGCAAAGGCATCGCGTGCCGTCGCCTCGACGCCGAAATTGGTGGCGATACCGCTGATGATGACGGTATCGATGCCACGGCGGCGCAATTGCAGATCCAGTTCCGTGCCGTGAAAGGCGCTCCACTGGCGCTTGGTGATCACCACATCGGCCTTGGACGGGTTGATCCTCGCGTCGAAGGCAACTGCCTCGGGAGGCATCTTGTCCTCGGGGAGGATCAAGGGCGCATCCACGGGAACCTTCACCACGTCCCCATAGCCATCGGAAAAAGCCACACGCACCAGGATGACCGTGCCGCCCGCTTTGCGCAGCGCCTTGCCGATACGCAAAGATCGCTCGATGACATCCCCGCCCGAATGCGGTGCCACCGGCCGGCCGACGATCCAATTCTGCAGATCGATCATCACGAGGGCGGTATGGCGGGGATCCAGACGCAACATGGCAAGCTCCGATAAACGTCAATGCACTGGAGCAAAGCGCGTTCGCGACTGAACGCTCGTCTGCCCCAGTTCCTTGTTTCCAAGCCAATCCACCGGATTGGCCGGGGCGTCTCGCGATAATCGGCGAACCCGCCCTCTCGCAAGACACCATGGGCGCCGCGGGGCGCCATCGGCACGTGTCGTCGGGAATGGCTTTTCGACAGTCCATTACCGACGACACGTGCAGGATAGCCAGCCTTGTAGAGGCAGCCAGCCGCAAAGCTCAAGTCGACCAACCGGTCAAGCCTGGGCTACAAAAGGATGAGTAGCCGAGCCTGAAGACAAACGCCTCGCCGGCGGTCTACATGGCGGGTTGGCAGGGCTCGGCAGACAGGTAGAGTGTAAGCATGGCAGACAACGAGGACGTTCTCGCCCGGCGCGTTGAAGAGGCGTGCCTGAACGGCTGGCCGGCCCTGAAGACGATATGGCTAGACGGCTGGCTGCTGCGCTTCTCACATGGGCATACCAGGCGGGCCAACTCCATCAGCCTGCTCTGGCCCGGCACGCGGCAGCCAAGCGAGCAGATACGTTCGGCTGAAGCATTTTACAGCCATCACGGCCTGCCGACCATCTTTCGCCTGTCGAGTGTCTCATCGCAGGATATCGGCAGCGCCTTGGACGAGGCCGGATACGGCCCGGGCGAAGACGAGACTTGCGTGCTCTACCGCGACCTCGATGCTGCACCGTCCCAAGGCGAGCGCGGTGCGGCCTTCGTGCGGCCCAACCTCGACGATGCCTGGTTCGGGGCTCATGCCCGCCTTCAGAAATTCTCCGCTGCGACCGCCGCCCATGCCCGCGCCCTGTTCGGCGCGGTCGCCTTGCCGACCGGATATGCCATGTCGCCGGCCAGTGACGGCAGCCCCGCGGCGCTGGCCTTCGGCGCTGTGCATGACGGTATCGTCTGTATCAACGCGGTGGCGACGGATCCCACCTTCCGGCGCCAGGGCCATGCCCACAATGCCGTCAGCGCCCTGCTCGCCTGGGCTCGCGACGATCAGGGTGCGAAAGGGGCCTGCCTGCCCGTGGTGGCCGGCAACGATGCCGGCCGGTCTCTCTACCGCTCACTCGCCTTTTCTACAGAAATCAGCCGTTATTCCTATCGTCGCAAGGTTGCATGACCGCCGATCAGCGTTGCCCAGGATGCATGCCTTTTTAGCCATCACATTGATCGATATATCGAATTTTCATAACGAGCTCTAATTACATTATTTGTATGTATTGAAATCTATTTGACAAATTGCGCGCGAGAACCGATATCGTGGACGAATTCCAATCAGGGGTTTTTCGTCATGCCGCTCGCTATCACAGCCAACCGCCTCAAGGATGGGCGTGTGGTGTTCCGCACCCCCAACGGCAACTGGTCGCTCGACGTGGCCGACAGCGCCATCGAACCCGATCAGGCCACCGCCAATGCGATCCTTGCCAGCGTCACCGCCGCTGCCAATGAGCAGGACGTGGTCGAGATCTATGCCGTCGAGCTCGACGTCAGCGGCGAGAAGCCCCGTCCCGCCAAGCTGCGCGAGGCCATCCGGGCGCTCGGCCCGACCATCGCCTACCTGCCCAAGACCGAACTCGCCGAGGCTGCCGAATAATGGGTGCCCTCTACCGTTATGACGAGTTCGACCACGCCTTCGTGAATGCGCGCGTCGCTGAGTTTCGCGACCAAGTGCAGCGCCGCATCAAGGGCGACATCACCGAAGAGGAGTTCAAATCCCTTCGGCTGATGAACGGCGTCTATCTCCAGCTGCATGCCTATATGCTTCGGATTGCCGTGCCCTATGGCACGCTTTCCTCCAAGCAGTTGCGCACGCTCGCGACCATCGGCCGCCGCTGGGACCGTCATTACGGCCATTTCACCACCCGCCAGAACCTGCAGTTCAACTGGATCGCCCTCAAGGACGTGCCGGACGTGCTGCAGGCCCTGGCTGACGTCGAGATGCATGCCATCCAGACTTCCGGCAATTGCATGCGCAACGTCACGGCCGACCATTTCGCCGGCGCCGCTGCCGACGAGGTCGCCGATCCGCGCGTCTATGCCGAAATCATGCGCCAGTGGTCGACGGCCCATCCGGAGCTGTCCTATCTGCCGCGCAAGTTCAAGGTCGCCATCACCGGCGCCGAGGAAGACCGTGCCGCGGTCAAGGTCCACGACATCGGCTACCAGATCGTGCGCAACGAGGCCGGCGAGGTCGGCTTCCGTGTGTTCGTCGGCGGTGGCCAGGGCCGCACCCCCATGGTCGGCAAGGCCTTGCGCGATTTCCTGCCTGAAGCAGATCTCCTCACCTACACCGAGGCGATCATGCGCGTGTACAATCTCGAGGGACGCCGCGACAACAAGTACAAGGCGCGCATCAAGATCCTGGTGCATGAGAAGGGCCTCGATCCGATCCGCGAGGAAGTGGAAGCCGAGTTCGACCGTATCCGTGACGGCGCGCTCAAGCTGACGCCGGATTCGGTGGCGGCGATGCAGCAATATTTCCTCGCAGGCCCGTTCGAGACGATCGGCGAGACGCCGGTCTTCGACAAGGCAAAGGCCGGCAATGCCGATTTCGCCCACTGGGTGTCGGTAAACGTGCATGCCCACAAGCAGCCGGGCTATGGCATCGCCACCATCTCGCTGAAGCCGATCGGCGGCATTCCAGGCGACGCCTCCTCCGACCAGATGGACCTGGTGGCCGATCTCGCCGATCGCTATTCGCTGGGCGAGATCCGCATCAGCCACCTGCAGAACCTCGTGCTGCCGCATGTGAAGCTCGATGACCTGCCGGCGCTGTTCGCGGTGCTGCAGGAAGCGGGCCTCGCCACCGCCAATGAAGGACTGATCACCGACATCATCGCCTGCCCGGGCCTGGACTACTGTTCGCTCGCCAATGCCCGCGCCATTCCGATCGCGCAGGGCCTGTCCGAGCGCTTCGGCTCGCCCGCACGCCAGGCGGAGATCGGCAGCCTGCCGATCAAGATCTCCGGCTGCATCAATGCCTGCGGTCATCATCACGTCGCGGCGATCGGCATTCTCGGCGTCGACCGCAAGGGCGTGGAAAACTACCAGATCACATTGGGCGGCTCGGCCCGCGAGGATTGTTCGATCGGTGAACTGGTCGGCCCCGGCTTCGGCAGCGAGGCCATCGTCGACGCTGTCGAGAAGGTGGTCGACACCTATCTGGGCCTGCGTCTCTCCCCTCAGGAAACATTCCTGGAGGCGGTGCGCCGTGTCGGCCTGCCGCCCTTCAAGGAGGCACTCTATGGACAGCGTGCTTGATTTTTCGGCCGCTCCCGTGAACGTTGGTTTGGCCAGCCCGGCTATCGATCCGGAAGCACAGGCGCTCGCTTTGGCGGCGCAGTATCACAATGCCGATGCACAGACGGTGCTGCGCGCGGCACTGTCGCTCTACAAGGGCGGCATTGCCCTGGTCTCCAGCTTCGGTGCCGAGTCGGCCGCCCTCCTCCACATGGTGGCGGAAATCGACCGTGCCACGCCGGTGATCTTCCTCGACACCGGCCGGCTGTTCAGCCAGACCCTGCTCTATCGCAACGAACTCGCCCGCCGGCTCGGCCTTACCGATCTGCGCACGGCCTCGCCGCGCCAGGTGCTGGTACAGCAGGAAGATCCCGATCGGCTGCTTGCCTACAGCAATCCGGACATGTGCTGCTGGATCCGCAAGGTCGACCCGCTCGACACTGCGCTGGAGTCCTTCTCGGCCTGGATCACCGGTCGCAAGCGCCATCAGGCTTCGACCCGTGCAGCCCTGCAATATTTCGAGGCCGATGCCGGGCGCATCAAGGTCAATCCGCTGGCGGACTGGACCTCCAAGGATGTGGCGGATTATCTCGAACGCCACGATTTGCCGCCGCATCCCCTGGTGGCGGACGGCTATCCCTCGATCGGCTGCATGCCTTGCACCAGCCGCGTCGCCGAGGGCGAGGATGCCCGGGCCGGCCGCTGGCGCGGCAAGTCCAAGGTCGAGTGCGGCATTCATGTTTCGCCTGAAAAGGCCGGAAGTGGTATCTAAGAGACAACTTCCACACTGTTGAAAAGCCTGCGCTTTGCGCGGGGATCTAGGAGAGACCTGTGCCCCTCTGGAAGAATGGCCGTTTCGAGGCAGACATCTACAAGCTGGCCGGCGACGAGGACACGCTGCCGGACGGTGCTGTCATCGTCTCGCTGAAACGCTTCCTGGCCGAGAAGAACAGTCTCGCCGCCCGCAATGCACCGGTCGGGGTGGTGCTGCAGCCGGCCGACGATATCGAGCTGCTGGCTGACGCGCTGCCGAGCCTGCCGCTGCTGGCCCTCGCCTTCCCCAAATTCGGCGACGGCCGCGCCTTCTCGCTGGCGCGCATTGCCCGGGAACGCTACGGCTTCGCCGGTGAGCTCAGGGCCGTCGGCGACATCCTGTTCGACCGTATCGCCTATATGATCCGCTGCGGTTTCGACGCTCTCGACATCAGCAACGCGCCGACGATCGCCGCGCTGGAAGCCGGCAAGGTACCGATCTCGCACACGCGCTATCAGCCGACCGGCGGCGACGGAACGAAGCCCGACAAGCTCAAGCCCTGGCGGCGGCTGGGATAGCAAAGGCCACGCGACGAGAAGCCTCGATCGCCCTCGCGCAGCGATGGCCCGCAACCATCGCGCTTGCCCTCGGCGACATATCGGCCCAAACTGACCGGGAATCGGAGGCTGCATGCTCTCATTCCAGGTGATGTTCATTCGGGCCATGTCTTCGGCCTTCGAAACCAGCCAAGCCAGTGCCGTAACCATCGGCCATCGTATGCCCATACTGGCGACGCTGCCATTCTGGCCCCATCCAGACAATCTGATCGAAGCCAGCCGCATGGTGACCGAGAAATTCGAGGCGCTTGCGGAGGGAGCGGTTGCGGCAACCGACGAAATGGCTCAACTGGGCCTGCGTGCCGTCTTCGGCAAAGCCGATGCGCATGATCTGGCCTCCGGCCTGATCTCCGTCGCCGTCGCGGCAGCCCGGCCGGCCCAGCGACGGGTCCGGGCCAATGCCAGACGCCTCTCGCGGCATTGATGCCATGCGCTGGTGCTCGGATAGCCCGCAAGCGGCTTTACCGGCTCTCTCATAGCGTGCGCGGGCCATGGAAAAGGTTTCTCTGAGCCAAGAGAAGGCAACCCTTCTCATCACCCTCTACGCCAAGGGCGAGGAAAGCCGTCTGCCCGACTCGCTCCTGCAGGACCGTTTCGCGGCTTCGGCGCTCGATCGGATCGACTACGATTTCTCGCGCCTCGGCATCAACCGCGATCTCATGATCGGTCTGGCGATGCGGGCCCACATCCTCGACAACTGGGCCCGCGCCTTCCTCGCTTTCCACCCCGAGGCGATCGTGCTGCATCTGGGTTGTGGCCTGGACTCCCGGGTTTTCCGTATCGATCCACCCGCCGGCGTGCGCTGGTTCGATGTCGACTATCCCGAAGTCATCGAGCTCCGGCGCCGGCTCTATCCCGAGCGCGCAGGTTACCAATTGATCGGCACATCCGTCACCGATCCCGCCTGGCTCGCAACGATCATGCCCGAGGGCCGCCCGGCGCTGATCATCGCCGAAGGCATGTTCCCCTATCTGCAGACCGATGAAGCCATCCCGCTGCTCGCCCGGCTGGCTGGACACTTCCCCAGCGGCGAAATCGCCTTCGATGCCTATAATCGTCTTGGCCTGCGCCTGATCCGCAAACAGCATTCGGTTCGCGTCACCGGTGCGCAGGTGCATTGGAGCCTTGACGACGCCCATGAGATCGAACGCCAAGTGCCGCGCCTCAAGCTGATGCAGGAACTGCTCTCCTACGGTCGGCAGGGCTATCATGCCGCCCAGATCGCCAGAATGTCCCTGTCCGCTCGCCTTGTCATTCCCTTCTTCAGGGCCATTCCCGCACTCGGCCGCATCGGGCGGCTGCTACGCTATCGTTTCTGAAACGGACATCACGCGCTCGCCGGTTTTGCTTAACCGCTGCCCTGCTGCTGCGCTTCGATCGCCGCGAGCATCCAGTCTCGAAAGGCCAGGATGGCCGGGTCTTCGCTGCGGTCGTGCGGATAGACGAGATGATAGGTCTGGTCCCCTGCCACCGGGACCTCGATGTTGAATAGGCGCACCAGTCGCCCCTCGGCAATATCATTGGCGATCATGGCAAGATCGGCCAGGCCGATTGCCCCGCTATCGATCACGGCCTGTACGACATGGCTGGTATCGGCAAAGGCGACGCAGGCGCTATCGTCGAACGTGTCGACACCGGCAGCCTGCATCCACATGCGCCAATCCGGCCAGGTCAGATCGCCCCGGCGCCAATCGCGATAGCATAAAGTATGACCGATCAGATCAGCCGGCATCGTAAAATGCTGGCCGGCCTCGAGCAATCGCGGGCTGCAGACCGCCACCATGACCGTATCGAACAGCCGCACCGAATTCAGCCCGTCAAAGTTTCCGTCGCCGAAACGGATGGCCAGGTCGATATCGTCGACCTCGAAATCGCGGATCTCGTCGGTGATGTCGAAGCGCAGCTTCAGCCGAGGATGGGCCACCTGGAAGGCTGAGAGCCTCGGCAGCATCCAGTTGGTGGCGAAACGCGCGCCGAGCGACACGCAGAGCTGCCCCAAGGCGCGCTGCGACCTGCTGGCCCGGCTGACGGCGCGCTGTAGACCATCCAGCGCCTCGCCCACCGCCTCGAACAATACGCCTCCCGCAGGTGTGAGCCGGATGCTGCGGCTGGTCCGCGCAAAGAGCACGATACCAAGCTGATCCTCGATCTCCTTGATCTGATAGCTGACGGCGGCCGGCGTCAGGCCGACCTCCTCGGCCGCACGGGTGAAGTTGAGATGCCGGCCGGCCGCCTCGAAGATCTTCAGGGCCCGGGTCCCTGGCATCGTACGCTTCATCGACTTTCAAGCCAATTTTGATGTTCTATCGAGAATTACTCGTTTTTCAATCTCTTATCAATCGAGCATGACAGTCAGACTTGATAATCAGGGAGCCTGGAGCTGGGCGATGACCCGCTTTCGTGCTCCGTTTCGGAGTGACCTCATGCCCGTCAACACCGCCCCCCGCGAGGCCAGCCCGGATGATCTCGCGCGCGCCTCCCCGTCAGGTCCAGGCACAGCGTTTCGCTGGCCGGCCCGCCTGTGGATCGTCCTCCTCGTCTCCAGCGGAGTCATCCTGCTCGATGGCCTCGACGTCTCCATGATCGTGGTGGCGATACCGCAGATCCAGCGGGAATTCGGCTTGAGCGCCGCGACAGCGCAATGGCTGGCTAGCGCCTATATCCTGGCTTTCGGCAGCTTCCTGCTCCTGGGGGGACGCTGTGCCGATCTGTTCGGCCGGCGTCGCATGCTGGTCGCCGCCATGGCCGTGTTCATCCTCGTCTCTGTGTTCGGAGCCCTCACCAGCAATCCCGTCCTGCTGATCGCGTCGCGCTTCATCAAGGGCGTGGCGGCAGCCTTCACCGCACCGGCGGCGATGTCGCTGCTGACAACCACCTTTCCCGAAGGTCCCCAGCGCAACAAGGCGTTCGGCATCTTCAACGTCTTCGAGGCCTCCGGCTATTCCTCCGGCCTGTTGATCGGCGGCCTGCTCGCCACGCTGAACTGGCGGGCCATATTCATCCTGCCGGTGCCGATCGCTCTGCTGATCCTGTGGGCAGCGCTGCGCTATGTACCCGCCGATCCGCGCTCCGACCGGCCGATACGGCTCGAC
The DNA here is from genome assembly GCF_057073705.1 of Labrys sp. E2SS-1L. Lineage (NCBI taxonomy): Bacteria > Pseudomonadati > Pseudomonadota > Alphaproteobacteria > Hyphomicrobiales > Xanthobacteraceae > Labrys > Labrys sp. E2SS-1L. Next base: position 4,329,175 of record NZ_CP172712.1, read on the forward strand.
CTCGGCGGCACGCTGACCTTGGTCAGCGGCATGTTGACCCTGGTCTTCGCACTCGTCTTCGCCGCCGAAATCGGTTGGCTGTCGCCATGGACCGTCGGTGGCCTCGCTGTCTCGGCTCTGCTGCTGGCTGCCTTCGCCGCCATCGAGAGCCGTGTCGAGGCGCCCTTGATCCGCCTTGGCCTGTTCCGCAATCGCAGGCTGGTGGCCGCGAACGCGAGCGCCGCCCTGCTCTATGGCGGCGCCATGGGCTTCCAGTTCCTGCTCGGCCTTTACCTGCAGAACCTCCTCGGCTGGCAACCCTGGCAGATGGCGCTGGTGCTGTTGCCGGCAGGGTTGATGGTGGTTGCGATCGGTCCCAAACTCGGCGGCTTGATGGACAGGTTCGGGGTCGCGCGCATCCTGGTCGTCGGCCTCGCCGCCTTCGTGCCCTGTTATCTGCTGGCGCTTCGCCTCGGCCCCGAGCCGGACCTGTGGACCCTGTTGCTGCCGGTCTCGCTGCTCTGGGGCCTCGGCTTTGCCCTCAGCATCTCGGCCTTGATGGTGGCCGGCACCAGCGGCGTCGCCGACGAGGAACAGGGCGTCGCCGCCGGCCTCCTCAACAGCTCGCTACAGGTCGGCGGTGCCTGCGGCCTTGCCGTGGTCACGGCGGTCATCATGCCGGCAACGAAATTGGCCATGCTCTCGTCCGGCGTGGTGGTCAGCCTGGTCTTCGCCTTCCTGACCCTGCTGGTTCAGTTGCCCTTTCGGCGCGGCTGAACCCACAAGGTCAGCGTGAAGCCGGGTTCTCCTCAATTGGTCTGTTTCTGAAACTCGAAGATCTTGCGCAGGAAGCCGGGCGCGATAGCCGAGAGGGGATTGACCGTGAGCACTGGCGCGTTGACCCGTCCCGATACCTTGAAGTTGATGGCGAACAGGCCGCCATATTGGCCGCCGCTGAGCAGTCCTCCGATGAGAGGGATCTTGGAGAAGATGTTGTTCAGGGCGTAAGCGGGCACGAAGGTGCCGGTGAGGTTGACCCTGTCCGTGCCATAGTCGAGATCGCCCGAGAGGCTGACGCCGACATCCGGTCCCCAGACCACGGAATCCAGGATGCCGATCCGCGAGGCCGTTCGGGTGAAGGCGAGTTCGAGCCTGGTGAACTGGGCTGAGTCGCCGCTGCCGGGGGCGTAGGAAGACAGCTTGCCGGCGTTCTTCAGCGTGTCGCGGTATTGCCCCAGGGCCGTCTCGTTCTCCACCGAGAAGCTGCGCATCACCAGGCGGCCGCGCATATTGTCGATCACCGGCGAGAAGCGGGCACCGAGCGCCCCGCCACGCAGGCGGGTGTAGAGATCCAGGAAACGCATGACGGCGCCGGCATTGGTGGACTGCACCGTGACCAAATTGCCGCTGCGCCCCTCATTGCCCAGCGAGGCAGTGACCTGGCCGTTGGCCAGCCTGCCGCTGAGATCGAGCTTGCGGATCGTCGTACCCTTGCTGTCGAGCATCAGGCCGAGATCGGCAAGAGACTCGTCGTTGAAGCCGACCACCTGGCCGAGCCTGATATCGGCATTGATGCTGGCGCTGGCGCTGCTGCCCTTGGCGCGCTTCTGCAGCATCGACAGCAGAGGGCGGGCATCGAGCCGGTTGCCGCGCACGAAGACCTTCCAGCCACTGCCGAGCGGTTCGAAAACGCCCTGGAAATCATCGCCCGGCGACAGGCTGATCACATCCATCATCGCCTTGCGCAGCTTGTTGTCCGGGCCGAGTGTCACCGTGCCGCGCAGCGAGACCGACCCGCTCTCCACCGTCAGCTTGTCGAGCGTGCCACCGCCCTTGTCGGCGGGATCCCAACTGAAGCTGACCCGCCCCGGAACGCCGGCCGCCTTCTGCCAGCCCGGCAGAAGGTCCTTGATGCGCACGGCCGCCAGATCGATATCCACGTCGTAGCGCGGGTCGCGCGGATCGGCGACCGGATGGATGTCGGCCTGGATCGGCCCGGTCAGCGCATCGCCGAAATCGAAGCCCTTCCGCTTCCTGGTGGCGTCGTCCAGGATGACGCTGAGGGCCATCTGCGGTTCCTGGCCCTCGGCCTTGCGCAGGTCGAAATTGGCGGGCAGGCCATCGAACACGCCCTTACCGGTGAGCAGCATCAACCCCGGCTCGAGCGAGAGCTTCATCGTGCCGCTCTGCAGGCTGCTGCCGGCGACGTGGTCGATCGACATTCCCTGTACGCCGCCCGTGATCGCATATTTGATGTCTTCGGGGCGAGGATGGTCGATCAGCGGCAGGTCGAGCTTGACCTTGAGATCGGCAGTGCCGTTGACCTCATCGGGCCTGATATCCAAGCCCTTGGCGGCATCGGCCAGCGGCGGCATGGTCATCAGCCTGGCCACGGCCTGCGCCGGGCCCTTCACCCCGAAAACCGCGGACTGGTTCGGCGGCTTCTGGGCAAAATCACTGATCGAATAGGTGCCATCCGCAAGCGCGAGGGTGCCGGCATCGCCGGTCTCGACCGACGCGCTGTCGACATTGACACTAAGATGGCGCCCGGAGAAATCGACCCTGCCCTCGACGTCGCTGATCGGCGGCAGCGTATCGATGATCTGGACGATGCCCTTCGACATCGGCACCGAGCCTGAAAGTGCTTCGTCCGGCAGGGGCGGCGTCTTGCCATTGACCGAAGCCAACGCTCCTTGCGGAATGGCGAGCTTGAGCGTCGCTCCATCGACGACACCCGCCTTGATATGGTCTTCCAGCCAGATCTTGACCTCCGGCACCGAGAAGACCGGCCACACCCGGTTCAAGGCCACCGCCGACAGGGTCTTGGCCTTTGCGGTCAGGTCGATCGCCGGGGTCTTGCCGCCGAAGCCGACGGCACCGTTGAAATCGATGGCGACCGTCGGTCCCAGAACCTCGCCCTTGTCCAGGCTGAGGCGGTTGGTGGCCGGATCATAACGTCCGGCAAGATCGATGCGGTCGAGCTTCAGCGGCGGACGTTGCTCGCGGCGGCTTGCCAGCAGCACGTTCGGTGCTTGCAGGTCGTAAGTCCACACCGGCCCCGTCGTATCGGAAGGCGGAACGACCTTTCCCTTGAAATCCAGGACGCCCTCGCCCGACCTGACCATCGCCTGGCCGATCTGGACGACACCGGCCGTCTTGTCCCAGTCCAGGCTGATCTGCGCGCCGTCGAATACGAAGGGAGGCTCCTTCGGCTCGACATTCCAGCTGCCTCCGGCACTGGCAATGTTGACCTGCGCCATCTCGACAGAACCATCGGGGTTGATGCTGGCCCGGGCCAGCACATCGAAGGAGGCCTTGACCGATGGCTGCTCGACACTCGGCGCCAATGCTGCCACGAGTTCGGTGACACCGATATTGCTGGCCTTGATGTCGATCGAGCGCGGTTCGCCGTCGCCGCCTTCCGTGGTGGCATTGATGGAGCCTCCCGCTGCGGCGAGAGCCACCGACAGGCCACCGGCCGCGGCGGTGCGGCGAACGGTCAGGTCGATGCCACGATGGACGATGTCGTGGCCGATCGCCTGGTCGTGCACCGCCAGCGCGGCGTCACGCAGTTCGACCCTGTCAATGGAGCCGATCGAGGCGATCATGGTGTCGAAGCCGTTCAGAACCGCCGCAAGCGACAGGGCTCCCCCCGCAGGCGGGGCCGTGCTGTCGACCCCGGCCTGGAGCGTGAACCGGCCGTCGATGCTGACATTCACGGTCGCAGCTGCCCCCTCGACCACGATCGAGCGCGCCGTGACGTCGCCGAGCAGCAGCGACGCCAGATCGAACCCGGCATAGATGCGCGGCGCCGAGGCGATGACGACGTCATGATCCCTCACGGTCACACCGCGGATCATCGCAATCAGCCCTTCCGGGCGCCGCTCGATCGCGACATCGTCCAGGCTGAGGCGATAGCCCGGCGGCAATTTGGCAGCGATGGCTTGGTGCACGGTCTGGGTGATGAAGGGCAACGATAGAGGACCATTGCCGAGCCGCCAGTAGAAGATGCCGATGGCAACCCCGACCACCACCGCCGCCGTAGCAGCCACGGAGACGGCGCTGCGCAGCAATACCCGGCCGCTGCCGGGCCGCCGCCGGGGCGAAGTATCCGCCGGAGGCTCTTCCGCGGGATAGTCGTACGGCAACTGGTCCGCAGCGGTCTCCAGGGACGCCTGCTCATCGGCGGCAGCCGTCGCTTCATGCATTGCGTTGTGTGCGTCCCTCGCCATCAACGATTCGCCAGCCCCTTGCGATAAATCCTTCATGCCCCACGGCAATGCCGGCGAGATGATGGCCTCACCCAGGTTGCCGTACCGTTAAGGAGACGCAGTAGGATGAAGATGCAAATTGTTGAGATAAGCCGACAATTCCAGATCGCCTTATCCGCGGATACGCTGGGCAAACACACATCGAAGCAACTCGTCGCGAAAGACGGGCGCCCGGATGCAGAACGGCCTGGACCGCGCCTGTCCCGAAACATACACGATTGTGCTGTGACGTACCATTTTGCCGAAAGGAAGGCATATGCATCCCCTGCAGGTCGGCGAGGTCGCTCCCGCCTTTTCCCTCCCCCTCGCCGATGGTGGCACGGTCCGGCTCGAGGACTTTCGCGGCCATAAACTCGTGATCTTCTTCTATCCCAAGGCAGATACCCAGGCCTGCACGCGTGAAGCCGTGGAGTTCTCGGCCGCCAAGGCGGATTTCGCCGCCGCCGGCGTACACCTGCTCGGCATCTCGCACGATCCTGTGCGCAAGCAGCAGAAATTCGTGGCAAAGCACGGATTGACCACGGCTATCGCCTCCGACGAAAGCCTCGACATGCTCAACGCCTATGGCGTCTGGGGCGAAAAGCAGATGTATGGCCGCACCTATCTCGGCATCGAACGCACCACGCTGCTGATCGACGGCAAGGGCATCGTCGCTCGCGTCTGGTCCAAGGTGCGTGTGGCCGACCACGTCGCCGAGGTGCTGGAAGCCGCCCGGACCTTGGCTTGATGATGCGCATGCGAACCATTCCCCGCGTGAATGGATTGATCAATTCTCGCAATGCCCGCACGTAAGGCTGGTTCTTGTGCCCCCCTCGCCCTACGATGCGGCGGTCAGATGACGAGATCCCGATGAACAAACCGCTTGGCCCGATCCGCAGAGCCTCCGCCTGCCCGCATGATTGCCCCTCGACCTGCGCCCTCGAAATCGAGGTGCTCGACCGCAACACCATGGGACGGGTCTATGGAGCTGCCGACAACAGCTTCACCAAGGGCGTGATCTGCGCCAAGGTCGCCCGCTATGCCGAGCGCGTGCATCACAAGGATCGTCTGCTCCATCCCCTGATGCGTACCGGGCCGAAGGGATCGGGCCAATATAAGCGCATCAGCTGGGACGAGGCACTCGACCGCACCGCCGAGGCGATGCTGGCGGCCGAGCGGGATTTCGGAGCCGAAAGCGTCTGGCCCTATTACTATGCCGGCACCATGGGCCTGGTCATGCGCGACGGTATCAACCGTCTGCGCAATGCCAAGCGCTATTCGGGCCAGTACTCCACCATCTGCACTTCGCTGTCCTGGTCGGGCTATCTCGCCGGCCATGGCCGCATGACCGGCACCGACCCACGCGAGATGGCGCAATCCGACTGCATCGTGCTGTGGGGCACCAATGCCGTGGTAACGCAGGTCAATGTGATGACCCACGCCGCCTCCGCCCGCAAGAAGCGCGGCACCAGGATCGTGGCCGTCGACGTCTATGACAACGCCACCATGCAGCAGGCGGACGTCAAGATCATCCTCAAGCCCGGCACGGACGGGGCGCTGGCCTGCGCCCTCATGCATGTGCTGTTCCGCGACGGCCATGCCGATCGGGCCTATCTCGCCAAATTCGCCGACCATCCGGCCGAATTCGAGGCCCATCTCGCCAGCCGCACGCCGCAATGGGCTTCGGATATCACCGGCGTGCCGGTGGCCGATATCGAGGCCCTGGCCAGGCTGCTGGGCGAGCGGCCCCGGACCTTCTTCCGCCTCGGCTATGGCTTTGCCCGCTCGCGCAACGGCGCGGCCTCCATGCACGCGGTCAGCGCCATTCCCGTGGTGATGGGGGCCTGGCAACATGAAGGCGGCGGCGCGCTGCACTCCAATTCGGGCATGTTCGGCTGGCGCAAGACGCTGATCGAGGGCCTGGACGTGCGCGATCCCAAGGTGCGCGAGCTCGACCAGTCCCGCATCGGTCCCATTCTGACCGGCGATGCCGAAGCGCTGTGCGGCGGCGGCCCGGTGAAGATGCTGCTGATCCAGAACACCAATCCGATGTCGGTCGCGCCCGACCAGGACAAGGTTAAGCAGGGCTTTGCCCGCGAGGACCTGTTCACCGTGGTGCATGAGCAGGTGATGACGGATACAGCGCGCATGGCCGACATCATCCTGCCGGCGACCATGTTCGTCGAACATGACGATGTCTACCAGGGCGGCGGGCAGCAGCACATCCTGCTCGGCCCCAAGCTGATCGAGCCGCCGGGCGAATGCCGCAACAATCACGAGGTGATCAGCGCCATCGCTGCCCGCGTCGGCGCCGAACATCCCGCCTTCGCCATGGATCCGCGCGAGTTGATCGACCGCACCCTCCAGGCCTCCAATCGCGGCACGCTGGCGGAGCTCGAGGAAAAGCGCTGGCTCGACGTGCAGCAGCCCTTCGAGGATGCCCATTTCCTGAAAGGCTTCGGCTGGCCGGACGGCAAGTTCCGTTTCAAGGCGGACTGGCCGAAGAACCCCTATGCGGCGCCCGCCAAATTCGGGCCCGTGCATGACATGCCCGCCTTCCCCGACCATTGGACGGCGATCGAGCTGGCCGACGATGCCTTCCCCTTCCGCCTGACCACCAGCCCGGCGCGCAACTTTCTCAATTCGAGCTTCACGGAAACCCCGACCTCGCTCGCCAAGGAGGAACGGCCGGATGTGCTGATCCATCCCGACGATGCCGCCACCCATGGCATCGAGGACGGCGACAAGGTCGAACTCGAAAGTCTGCGCGGCAAGGTCCGGCTGCATGCCAAGCTCTTCGAGGGCCTGCGCCGCGGCGTCCTGGTGGCCGAGTCGATCTGGCCGAACAGCGCCTATGAAGACGGCAAGGGCATCAACACCCTGACGGGAGCCGACGCGCCCGCGCCGGTCGGCGGCGGCGCCTTCCACGACAACAAGGTGGCGATCCGCAAGCTGCCGGCGGCCGCCGCCTAGAGACATGACACACGAAGAGTACAACGCCTTCTGCGGCGCGCTGCCCGCCACCAGCCATGTGGTGCAATGGGGCGGAGCCCATGTCTGGAAGGTCGGCGGCAAGGTTTTCGCCATCGGCGGCCAGCAGGACGGTGTGCCGCGCTACACCTTCAAGGTGAGCGAGATCTCCTATGAGGTACTCAAGGAGCAACCTGGCCTGCGTCCTGCCCCCTATCTCGCTTCGCGCGGCATGAAGTGGATCCAGCACTACGCCGAGCCCGGCCTGAGCGACGAGGAACTGCGCGACTATCTGCGCCAGTCGCATTTCATCGTCTCGCGCGGCTTGTCGAAAAAGGTACGGGCGGAGCTCGGCCTTCCAGCCTGAGGCGCTTTGGGGTCGGTGGAACCACCAATCCTGGCGAGGGCTCAGCGAAACGCAGGTCTGAGGCAAATTTGCGACTCCCCCCGGTCAACTATGCGTCCTTTTTTCACAAGCCCCGAGGCTTGCGATTTTGAGGACCGCCGGCCCATCATCCGCTGCCGCAGAAAGGGTTCATCGTGCCGATGGGCTTGGAACAGGAGCAGTGACTTGACCGACATCATCTTTCGCACCGGCGAAGCCACCGTGCTCGCCAAGGAAGGCCAATACACGGACGCCATGCCGGAGGTGCTGATCGGCTCCGTCGACGGGCCGGTCGGCCACGGCTTCGCCGCCATGCTCGGCCAGACGGTCGGCCATACCCGCATGTTCGTGGTGCGCGACCTCAACCAGCTCGTCCGCCCGGCCACGATGATGACGACAAAGGTGACGATCCACAATGCCGCCTATGTCGAGCTTCTCGGCGGCGTCGTTCAGGGAGCGACCGGCGACGCGATCGTCGATTGCGTCATCGAGGGCGTGCTGCCGAAGGACCAGACAGACAAGATCTGCATCATCATCACGATCTGGCTCGATCCGCGCTGTCCGGCAGATCCCAATCTCGACAAGGCCGACCTCTATCGCACCAACTATGAGGCGACCAAGCTCGCCATTCGCCGTGCCATGACCGGCGAGCCCACCATCGACGAATTGATCGCCAACCGGAAGACCATCAAACATTATGCGCTCGACGGCGTCGTCGAATATTGAGCCGGCATGAGGCGCCCCCGCCGCACTTCGGAAAGAGCGGTTAGCTGATCATCAGGCTGTCATTCCCGGCCGAGCGCGGCGAGGGGAAGGGGATGACAATATTTCGGTTCATTCATGCTTCATGGGCTCCGAAGGAGCCGGCCGGTCGAGCGACCGACTCCTTCCCTTTGACAGACGTCATGGCCGACCGCACCATATGCGCCACACCACCGCTTCCGAGGTTGCACGTGAAAGGAGCCGGTCATGGCCGTCGATCGCAGCCACAAGCACACGCTGGGCAATCATCCCCTGCATCCTGAAACCTTGATGCTGGGCTATGGCTACGATCCGGCCCTCTCGGAGGGCTCGGTGAAACCGCCGGTATTCCTCACCTCGACCTTCGTGTTCCAATCGGCGGAGGACGGGCGCGACTTCTTCGACTACACCTCGGGCCGGCGCACGCCACCCGCCGGCAGCGCGGCGGGGCTGGTCTATTCGCGCTTCAACCACCCCAACACCGAGATCGTCGAGGATCGCCTCGCCATTTATGAAGGCGGCGAAGCGGCTCTGCTGTTCTCCTCGGGCATGGCCGCCATCTCCATGGCCGTGCTGGCCTATGCCCGCCCCGGCGACGTCGTGCTGCACAGCCAGCCGCTCTATGGCGGCACCGAGACGCTGCTCGCCCGCACCCTCGCCGATTTCGGCATCGGACATGCGGGCTTCATGGACGGCCTTCATGCCGCCTCGATCAACCAGGCTGCCGACAAGGCGATGGCGGCAGGCCGGGTCAGCACCATCCTGATCGAGACGCCCTCCAATCCGATCAACACGCTGGTCGACTTCTCCCTCATCGGCGCAGCCGCCGATCGCATTGCCGACATGCAGGGTGCACGACCAGTGATCATCTGCGACAACACGCTGCTGGGGCCGCTCTTCCAGCGGCCTCTCGGCCATGGCGTCGATATCGTGGTCTATTCGGCCACCAAATATATCGGCGGCCACAGCGACCTCATCGCCGGCGCGGCGATCGGCAGCAAAACGGTGTTGAAACCGGTGCGGGCGCTGCGCAGCGCCGTCGGCACCCAGCTCGATCCCCACACCTGCTGGATGCTCGGCCGATCGCTCGAAACCTTGTCGCTGCGCATGCAGGCAGCCGCGCGCAATGCCGTGGCCGTCGCCGACTTCCTGGCCGCCCATGCCGGCGTCACCGCCGTGCATGCCCTGCATGCTCTACCGGAGGACAGCCCGGCGCGCCGGGTGTTCGAGCGGCAATGCACCGGCGCGGGCTCGACCTTCTCCATCGAGATCAAGGGCGGCCAGGCCGAGGCCTTCCGGCTGCTCAATGCCCTGAAAGTGTTCAAGCTCGCTGTCAGCCTCGGCGGCACCGAGTCCCTCGCCAGCCATCCCGCCTCGACCACCCATTCGGGCGTGCCGGCCGAGCTGAGGGCCCAGCTCGGCGTGACCGATGCCACTATCCGGCTGAGTGTCGGCATCGAGAATGCCGAGGATCTGATCGCCGATCTCGCCCAGGCGCTGGAGGCCTGAGCGGTGGTTAATCGTAGAAATGGGGCGCCTGCCTGAAGCCGGCCCAGGCTTCGGGATCATGGCCCGGCACCACGGTCGCGCTCACCCGATCGGCGAGGAAACGCAGCTTGCGCACCGTGCGGGCCACATCGCTGGCCGAACTCATCAGGCCCGGCAGCGCCTTCTCGTTCCAGTGGTCCCAGGTATAGGCGGCATCGATCGCCAGCAGGAACGGACCGCTGTTCGGAAGATCGACCATCACGGATTGATGGCCGGGCGAATGGCCCGGCGTGAACAGGATCCGGATGGTGCCATCGCCATAGAGATCGAAGCCATCCGTCGCCTCGCCGTCCAAGAACTGCCAGACAAGACCCGGCCGGTCGAAATCCCGGCGGACATAGGCCGCCGCCGTGAACCAGTCCGGCGTGAAGGCATATTCATATTCCCGGCGTTGCACGATGTGAGTGGCATTGGGAAAGCGCCCGATGGCGCCGGTATGATCCGAATGCAGGTGCGAAAGCAGCACGAAGCGGATATCGCCGGGCCGGATGCCGAGCGCTTCAAGCTGGGTGAGGCAGCCTTGTTCGGGTGCCATCACCGGGCGGAAGACCTCGACGCTGCCGCCCCAATAGGCCTTGGGATCGGCAAGGCCCTCCGCCGCCAGGCCACCGTCGATCAGCACTGCACCTTTCGGATGCATCACCAGGAACCAGGGTACCGGGATCTCGCAATCCTCCCCCTCGCCCTGATTCATCTTGATGTGGCGCAGCTTGCAGCGCTGGGTGCCGGACTGGAACATATACAATCGTAGACTAGACATTTGAAACTCCGACGGCCCGTCGGCTCCTTCAACGCGGATCGCAATTGTATAACGGCACGCTTCCAATCGGAAAATCGGGAATATATGATATCATCCATCAGGAAAGCAGATGGATAAATGCGCCCCTTCGACCTCGATCTCCTGCAGACCCTCGTCGCCATCGCCGAGACAGGCAGCCTGTCGGCAGCAGCGCCACGGGTTCATCGCTCGCAATCGGCTGTCAGCGAACAGATGCGCAAGCTCGAGCAGCATTGCGGCGTGACCTTGCTGGTGCGCGGCAAGCTCGGCGCCAGCCTCACATCCGCCGGCGAACGCCTGGTCGTGCACGCACGCCGGCTGCTGGCACTCAGCGAGGAGGCTTTTCGCGATGTCCTGGGTATGCCGCTCGCCGGCGATCTGCGCCTGGCCATAACCGACTATTTCCGCCCGGCGACGATCACGCTCCTGCTCAAGCGCCTGCGCGAGCGCTATCCGCAGCTCAAGCTGCATGTCGCGACCCGCCAGAGCCTGATGATCGAAAACCGCCGCGACTTCGACATCGGCCTGTCCATGCGCCTTCTCGACGACGACAGTGCGTCCGACGAGGACGGCCGCATCCGGCTCGGCCGCGAGCCCTTGTCCTGGATCGCCTCGCCCGCCCTTGCCCTTGATGCGGCCCGGCGTCTGCCGCTGGTCGTGCTTCCCGAGGCCTGTTCCCTTCAGCGCCTGATCATCCGCACGCTCAACCAAAGCGATATCGACTACGAGATCGCCCATTCGGCCGCCGGGGTCGCCGGCCTGCATTTGGCGCTCGCCGCCGGCCTGGGCTTGGCCTGCCTCAACCGTTCCGCCATACCGGCCGGCATGGCCACTCTCGATGGCGATTTCGGCCTGCCGGCCATGCCGAACATCGAATTCTCCATCCTGCCGCCCCAGGCCGGCGAATCCGCCCTTGTGGCGGAAGTCCGCCATTTGCTGGCCAAGGAACTTGCCTGATCGGGCTGCTCCAGACGCGAAGAGGGCAGCCTTTCGGTAAAGCCGCCCTCGGAATCCTGCCCGCCGTTTGGGAGCGCTCTATTTCTGCGCGCCCGGCCCGAAGGACTGACCGTTCACCGTGACTTTGCGGGCAAGACTGTCGAAGTCGATGTCCCAGGTCAGCCGGCCGTCCGGCCCGGTCTTGGCCAGCCCCTTGAGGAAGGCGATGCCCATGGCCGCACGCTGCGGCCCGGGATCGGAGGCACCGGCCTTGCCGAGAGCGGCGGCGATCTCATCTAGGTTGGAGGCCGAAACCGTCGCCTTGCCCTGCTGCGCTGGCAGCAGCGACGTCTCCCCCTGCCCCTTCACGTCGAAGGCGGGCGCCGTCAGGCTCTGGCCGAAAGCGAGCTTGGGCTGGCCCGCCAGAAGCAATGGCATCAGCGCCGCCTTGAGCGCATCCGGTTGAGCCGGTTTGGTGTCGGTGCCAACCTCGATCATCTTGCCGGCGATCGTCTCGAGATCGAGCCCGGTCAGGTTGAAATCGAGCGTCGCCTTTTCCGGCACCAGAGACTTGGCCCAGTCGGGCAGCATGCCATCCGGCAGGGCAAGGCCGCTCATGGCCAGATTCAGGCCGACATTGCCCGTCTTCACCAGACCGTTCGAAGCGAGGTTGGTATCCACCGTGGCAATCCTGATGATGCCCTTGGGCGTCCCCACCGTCATGTTGTCATAGCGGATCTGCGCGGACAGTGTTTTCCACAGCGGCAGCACGGCCTTCAGCTTGGCCCGCGCCTGCTCCTGGGCCGCCTTGCCATTGTCCCCCACCTTGCGGGCCGCGAAATAGGCCAGGGCCTGCATGAATTGCGCGCCACTGGAGCCATTGGCCACGAAAGTCTCGTGCACGCGATCCGCACGCAGCACCATCGGCGGCGCCGGATTGGCGGGATCCTTGACGGTAACCGTCTCGACGAGGTCCAGCAGGTCGCCCGTCACGTTCAGATCCGTCGTGCCGGCCTCCCCCGTTTTGCCGGTGATGGTGAAATCGATCTTGCCGACGGTGGCGTCGATGTCCTCGAGCGGCGAACGCATCGTCAGGGCGGCGGACTCGCAACGCATGGCCTGTTCGGTGAATTGCTCGGCCTTGGGATCATAGACGCCCTTTCCGGTACAATTCTTCAAGCGCTGGACCAGTTCGCTCTGCGGTCCGGCCTTGCCCGATTTGTAGACCATATCGAGCGCAGGACTGTTCTGCTCAAAAGCATATTTACCGCCCCCCTGGGGGATCAGGCGGGCGGTAAACGGGCCGAAGCTGAATTGGGCGCCATCTGCGGGCAGGCCGAGCTTGCTGCTGCTGACATCATAGGTGAGATCATAGCTCTCGCCATTGGGTTTGACCGTGACGATACCCTTCTCGAACACTTTCGGGCCGAGATAGCGGGCGATCTCGTCGCGGATCGCCTTGGCGCCTTGCTCGGTGGCGGGTTCAGCCAGGGCCTGTGAGGAGACCTGCGTGACAAGCGCCACGCTGGCCAGAATGACCCGGCTCCGAACACCGTATTTACGCTCAGATTTCTTCAGGAAAATCATAAAATACCCGGTCTGCCATGTGAAAGATTTCGTCCCCTGGAGCAAAGCCATTTGGACGGAAACTCTACTTTGCTCCAGCTCTCTGGTTCGGCGTGTCTTTGCGATTCTTGACGTTTCCGCCAAATCTCCCAACGCTTTGTGCCACAGGTGAAAGCGTGCTGCCTGTGAAATTTTGCTGCAAGCGATGTGTTTGAATCACCAGACAGCGTTGCTACTGGCGCGTCCCGGGCCCAAAGGACTGGCCGTTCACCGTGATCTTGCTCATCTGCCTCTCGAACTCGACATTCCAGATCAACCGGCCATCGGACCCCGTCTTTGCCAGGCCCTTGAGGAAGGCGACCCCAAACGCAGCGCGCCGGGACATGGGATCGGAAACAGCCGCCTTGGCAAGAACTGCGTCTATGGCATCGACACCCGCAGCCGAAATGATAGCCTTCCCTCCTTGCGAGGGGAACATCGACGTCATCCCCTGCCCCTTGATGTCGTAGTCGGAGGCCGTTGCCGTCGCATCAAATGCGAGTGTCGCCCGATTATTGCTGAAGACACGCAACAAAAGAGCATGCATTTCCCCTGGCACCGGCGAGCCGCCCCTGGTAGCCACCTCGATCGCGCCATCGACAAGGCTTTCCAGATCGAGATCTTTCAACCTGGCATCGAGCGTGATCTTCTCCGGCACCAGGATGGCGGCCCAACTGGGTAGCACGGTTCCGGGTACCTGCATGCCGGAAACACTTAAGGTCCCATCCAGGTCGGTATGCTCGACCAGGCCCTCATTCTTCATGGCTGCGTCGATGACGGCGAACTTGATCGGCCCACGAGGCGTGCCCCAACTCAGATTCTCGTAGTGCGACTTCAGCGAGGCATTGCTCCAAAGCGGCATGACGCCCTTGGCGAGCGCCTCAATCTCCGCGCGCGTTGCAGTGCCAGGCCCGCGGAGAAACCGATCGGATAGAAAAGCAAAGGCTGTCGTCAATCCAGTCTTCCTCAGGCCCGAAACGGAAAAATCGTGACGAATTCCGTCGACTTTGGTGGTCATCTCCGGTTTCGGCAGCGACGTCGGCAAGGCATCGCCAATCTTGGCGGCGAAGGTTTCGACAAAACTCGATACCTCATAGGATATCCGGCCATCGATGTTGCCGTCCGCCACCGCCGTGCCGGCCAACTTGAGACTGATGAGCCCTGTCTTGCCCTCCCCTCCAAAGACACCGACGGAGTTGGAGGCGGTGCTGCTTTCGCATTGAAGATTGCCCTCCGAAACCAGGAAGGCATCCAGATCGAGCAGGCCTTCGCCGGAACAGTTCACCAAGCGACGCGATCCTTCTTCGCTGAAAAACAAGGCTGGGTTCCTGTAAGTCAGCTCGAGTGTGGATTTGGGAAGTTCGAAGGCAAAGCGTCGCTCTCCCTTCGGCGTGAGCCGGAGGGTGAAAGGCTTCAGGCTGAATGTCATCCCATCGCCGGGCAGGCCGAGCTTGGCACTACCGATGGCGAGTGCGAGATCGTAGCCCTCGCCATCAGGCTTCACGCTGATGACGCCCTTGTCGATCCAGACCTTGCCGAGATTGCGGCCCAAGGCGTCGGTGATCTCCCTGGCACCGCCATCTGTCGCAGGCCCGGCGACGGCCGGCTTCCCCGGTAAACCGATGGCCAGCATCATACCGGCTAGCAGGGTCGTTCTAACGGTCTTGTGCCAAACGCCGAAACAGCTCGAAGCAACCATCGATTCCCCGATTCACTGGACGAATGCCGACCTTTCCTATGCCACATCACCGGCCGCCTGACTCATGAATCCGTCTGGCGAAAGCGTGGGAACGTTCGATGCCGACAACCCTCTTTATAATTCCTCCAACCATTTGACATGCCACTGTCATGTCGATGGCCAAGAAGGAGCGCATTTCAAGCTGGAGAGTCGCCATGCGCTTCATCGAAAGACCTCTGTCACGCCGCCGCTTCCTTACCGCAACCGCCGCAACCGGCCTGCTCGGGGCCACGGGTACGTTCGCCATGCCGGGCCTGTCCCGCGCCGCCGACCGCCCCGAAGTTACGGCCGGCCTGCAGTCGGGCGACGTCGCCGGCGACAGGGCCGTCCTGTGGTCGCGCACGGACCGCCCGGCCAATGCGATCTTCGAATGGTCGACGACCGAGAGCTTCAAGACGGTGAACCGGCTGCCGACGGTGACCGCCTCGCCCGAGACCGACTACACCGTGAAGATCCTGGCCGAAGGCTTGCCGGCCGATCAGGAGATCTTCTACCGCGTGCGCTTCCAGGACCTCGCCCATACCAGCGTCGAGAGCGAAGTGGTCACTGGGCACCTGCGTTCGGCCCCGGCAGGACTGCGTGACGTCTCCTTCGTCTGGTCCGGCGACACGGCCGGCCAGGGCTGGGGCATCGATGCCGACCGCGGCGGCATGAAGATCTATTCGGCCATGCTCAAGCACAATCCGGATTTCTTCATCCATTCGGGCGACAACATCTATGCTGACGGCGTGATCAAGCCCGAGGTGAAGCTGCCGGACGGCACCGTCTGGAAGAACATCGTCACGCCGGAAAAGTCCAAGGTCGCCGAGACCCTCGACGAATATCGCGGACAGTACAAATACAACCTCATGGACAAGAACTTCCGCGCTCTCTACCAGCAGGTTCCGGTCATCACCCAGTGGGACGACCATGAGGTGACCAACAACTGGTCGTCCTCCAAGGACCTGCTCAGCGACGATCGCTACAAGGAAAAGTCGATTGCGGCCTTGGCGGCGCGCGCCGCACAGGCCTTCCACGAATATATGCCGATCGCCACCACGCTGGCCGAGCCGCGCCGGGTCTATCGCAAGATCCCATACGGCCCGCTGCTCGACGTCTTCATGCTCGACATGCGTACCTATCGCGGCCCGAACGGCGCCAATCTGCAGACCACCGAAGGCGGGGAAGCGGCCTTCCTCGGCGCCGAGCAGCTTGCCTGGCTCAAGCGTGAGCTCGCCAATTCCAAGGCGACCTGGAAGGTGATCGCCGCCGACATGCCGCTGGCTCTGGTGGTGTGGGACAAGGCCGACCAGAAGAAGGGCTTTGAGGCCGTCTCGAACAACGACAATGGCAAGCCGCTCGGCCGCGAGCTCGAATTCGCCGATCTCCTGCGCTTCATCAAGGCGGCCGGCGTCAAGAACACGGTGTGGCTGACGGCCGACGTCCACTACACCGCCGCCCATTACTACAACCCGGACAAGGCGGCGTTCCAGGATTTCGACCCCTTCTGGGAATTCGTCTCCGGTCCGCTCCACTCGGGCACGTTCGGCCCCAACGACCTCGACATGACCTTCGGGCCCGAGCTCAAATATGTGAAGGCGCCGGAAGGCGGCCAGCAGAACCTGTCGCCCGCGGCCGGCCTGCAATTCTTCGGCCATGTCGCCATCGCCGCCAACACGCGGGTGATGACCGTCACCCTGCGCGACGCCGCCGATGCGGCATTGTGGTCGACGCAGCTCGAGCCGAAGCTGGGCTGAGGCCGAAAACCTTCTCCCCTTGCGGGAGAAGGTGCCGTAGCGTGGTCCCATAAGGACCACGCGTTCAAGTAAAGAACGTGGGGGCGGATGAGGGGTGTCGGCGCATGTCTTGGAAGGTCATGCTTCTCCCCTCATCCCCCTGCCGGGACCTCTAGTCAACTCAAGAGAGTTGACGATACCCGCGGGGGGAGAAGGCCACCATACTCATCCCCGCACGTAAAGATCCTTGTAGGTCGTCTGCAGCACGTTCTTCTGGACCTTGCCCATGGTGTTGCGCGGCAATTCGTCGACGAAGAGCACGCGCTTGGGCTGCTTGAACTTGGCGAGACGCCCCTCCAGGGTCTGGAGGATCGTCTGCTCCTCCACCGTGGCGCCGGGCTTGCGCACCACGACCGCCGTCACCCCCTCGCCGAAATCGGCATGCGGCACGCCGATGACGGCGCTTTCGAACACGCCGGGAATGCCGTCGATCTCCGTCTCCACTTCCTTGGGATAGACGTTGTAGCCACCTGTAATCACCAGATCCTTGCCGCGCCCGACGATATGGACATAACCATCGGCGTCGATCTTGCCGAGATCGCCGGTGATGAAGAAACCATCCGGCCGAAACTCGGACCTGGTCTTTTCCGGCATGCGCCAATAGCCCTTGAACACGTTGGGGCCCTTCACCTCGATCATGCCGATCTCGCCCTGCGGCAAGGGCTCGCCCGTCTCGGGCTTCACGATGCGCAGGGAGATACCCGGCAAGGGCATGCCGACGGCGCCGGCCACGCGCGCGCCGTCATAGGGGTTGGAGGTGATCATGTTGGTTTCGGTCATGCCGTAACGCTCGAGAATGGCATGGCCCGTACGCGCTCTCCATTGCTCATGAGTCTCCGACAGCAAGGGAGCCGATCCCGACACGAACAGCCGCATATGGGCGGTCGCCTCGGGCGTGAGGCCCTCCTGCTGCAGGAGGCGCACATAGAAGGTCGGCACGCCCATCATGGAGGTTGCCTTGGGCAGGTGGCGCAGCACTTCCGCCGCATCGAAGCGCGGCAGGAAGATCAGCGAGGAGCCCGCCATCAAGGTGGTGTTGATGGCCACGAACAGGCCATGCGTATGAAAGATCGGCAAAGCGTGCAGCAGCACGTCGGCCTGGCTGAAACGCCAATAGTCGGCCAGGGTGACGGCGTTGGACGCCAAGTTTCCATGCGTCAACATCGCGCCCTTGGAGCGCCCCGTGGTGCCGGAGGTATAGAGCAGCGCCGCCAGGCCGTCCTCGCCGCGCGCGACGTCGTCGAAACTTTCCGGTGCGCCTTTCGCCGCCTCGGCGAGCGACCCGTCGTCATGGCTTCCCAACGTCGCGACGGCGGCACCGAGCCGGGTGCCGATCTCGCCGAGTTCGCCCGCCTTTTCCGGTGCGCAGACCAGCAGGCGCGGTTCGGCATCGCCGACGAAATAGTCGAGCTCGGCCTTGGTATAGGCGGTGTTGAGAGGCACGAACACCGCACCGGCCCGCACACAGGCAAGATAGAGAAACACCGCCTGCGGGCTCTTCTCGACCTGGACGACCACGCGATCGCCAGTCTCGACCCCATAGCCGCGCAGAGCGTTGGCATAGCGACCCGACCAGGCGAGCACGGCGCCATAGTCGAAGCCGCTGCCGTCGGCGAGGGTCAGGAAGGGTTTCCCCGGTTCCGGCATCCGGGAACGGATCAGGGTGAAGAGATGGTTCGACACGCAAATTTCCTCAGGGATTGGATGACGGCCGGCCGGCCGTTTTGGAGTTGGCAGCGGGCGGCGGCAAGGCCGGTACGGCCGGCTTGCGACGCGCGGGCTTCGCTTCCACGGTTTTCAGGAGCTTGCGCACGGCCGGGCTCGCGGCGATGACGCCCTGATTGGCGAAAGCCTCGTGATTGGCCTCGATGGCATCGAGATCGTAGAGATAGTTGACCATGAGGCCGCCGGCCTGGCGCAGCCCGTTCGGCGAAACGTCGCCGCGCCAGTTGATGCGTTCGAGACGGGCGCCATTGCCGAGATGGAAGCGCGCCACCGGATCGACCGGCGCGCCCGACGATGTTCTTGCAGCGAGGAAATAATGGGCGGCAGCCGCGAGCTGCGCCTCGCGCATGGTCTCCGTCGGCCCGGTGCCACCCTGTTCGGCCGGCCTGAACAGCCCCTCCAGCACCGTCAGATCGGCCACGCCAGGAATATGCGGCTCCTCCTTGGCGAGTTCGCGCTTAAGCCAGCCCATGAAGCCGGGAACCGGCGACAGGGTGACGAAATTCTTCAGCTTCGGCAGGTCGCGCCTCAGTTCCTCGACCACCTGCTTGATCAGGAGATTGCCGAAGGACACGCGGCGCAGGCCGACCTGGCAGTTGGAGATCGAGTAGAACACCGCGGTGGTCGCATCCTCGGCCCGGATCGGCTTGCGTTCGAGATCGAGCAGAGGCGCGATCGTCCCCGGTATGTCCTGCGTCAGGGCGACCTCGACGAACACCAGCGGCTCATCCGCCATCTGCGGATGGAAAAAGGCGAAGCAACGCCGGTCCGAAGGCTCCAGCCGGCTGCGCAGATCGTCCCAGCTATGGATGGTATGCACCGCCTCATACTGGATGATCTTGGCCAGAATGTTCGCCGGCGTCGTCCAGTCGATCCGCTTCAGCATCAGGAAGCCCCGATTGAACCAGGACGAGAACAGATGGGCGAGATCCGCATCGAGGGCCTCCAGCTTCTCATTACCCGGCAGGCCGGCGAGTACGTCCTCGCGCAGCCGCACCAGGGCAGCCGTGCCCCCAGCGGGGCGGTTGAGCCGGCGGAAGAGCTCCTGGCGCCTCGGCTCGGCGGCAACGCTGAGCTCGGCCATGGCCCGGGGCGACTTGTCCTGCAGATAGGCCTCGATCGCCGCATCGAGGCGCGGCTGGTCGGGGCCGAAACCGTCGGCCAGCGCCGCCAGATGGTGCCGCCTTTGTTCCTCATCGGCCGCGGCATAGGCGTCGAGCCATTGCTGCGCCAGGGCAACACCGGAAACTTCGCCCCGGCCGGTCAGCAACGCATTGCTGAGGGCCAGCAGATCGGCCGATCGCACCGGGGATGCGGGGCGTTCGAGGCCGATGAGGCCCCTTCCCCGTTCGGCGACCGCTTCCAGGAATTCCTGCAGGAAGTTTCTGCTCATCGCTGTTCACCATACCCTGTCAAGGTCGAGTCATTGGGATTACCCCATGATCAGATCGGGCAGCCAAGTGGCGAGGCCTGGGATCAGGCAGGCCAACACCACCGCCAACGCCATCAATCCGACAAAAGGCAGCGTCCCGCGCATGATATCGCCGAGCGGGATGTCCGGCGCGATATTCTTGATCACGAAGATATTCAGCCCCACCGGGGGATGGATCAGGCCCATCTCCATGACGATGGTCATCACCACACCGAACCAGATCAGGTCGAAGCCGGCCGCTTTCAAGGGCGGCAGGATGATCGGCGCCGTCATCAGGATGATCGAGACCGGCGGCAGGAAGAAGCCGAGGACGACCACGAAGAGCAGGATGGCGGTGAGCAGCAGCCATTTCGACAGATTCAGGCTGATGATCCAGGCTGCCGCCGACTGGCTGATCTGGAGATAGCTCATCACATAGGAATAGAGCAGCGACATGCCGATGATCATCAAGAGCATGGTCGATTCCCTGAGCGTGCCCGAGAGGATCGGCATCACCTTGGAAGGCCGCCAGATACCGTACATGGCCGAGATCACCGCCAAGGCGAGCACGGCGCCGACGCCGGCCGTCTCAGAGGGCGTCGCCCAGCCGGCATAGAGCACCACCATCACGCCGGCGAGGATGGAAACGAAGGGCACCACCCAGCCGATCATGCGAAGCTTCTGGGCGAAGGTATAGCTCTCCTCGTGCAGGATGGCAGAGCGAATGCCGGTGCGCTCGGCCTGGACCAGGGCCTGCTGTTTCTCCTTGCGGTAGTGCAGCATGGCGTAGACGGCGAACATCGTCATCAGGAGTAGGCCCGGGCCGATCCCGGCCAGGAACAGCTTGCCGAGCGAGACCTCAGCCGCCACCGCATAGAGCAGCATGGTCACCGAAGGCGGCAGGAGGATGCCGAGCGTGCCGCCGGCCGCGATGATCCCGGCGGCAAAGCCACCGGAATAGCCGCGAGCCCGCATCTCCGGAATGCCGGCGGCGCCAATGGCCGAGCAGGTGGCGGGCGAGGAGCCCGCCATGGCGGCGAACAGGCCACAGGCCACCGTGTTGGCAACGCCCAGCCCGCCCGGAATGCGATAAAGCCAGGCATGCAAGGCCGAATAGAGGTCCTTGCCGGCATTGGAACGGCCGATCGCCGCCCCCTTCAGGATGAAGAGTGGGATAGCAAGAATGATGACATTGGCCAGTTCCTCGTAGAAATTCTGTGCCAGCGTGTCGATCGAGGCCGCCGGCATGAACAGAATCATGAAGGTCAATGCCACCACGCCAAGCGCGAAGGCGATCGGCATGCCCGAGAACAGCACGATCAGTGTTGCCGCGCAGTAGGCGACGCCGATGCCCCATTGGGGCAGGCCGGTCAGCAGCGGCAGCGGCGGCCGAGACCACAGGCCGAAGGCAACCACCGCGAGCAGCACGATGATGCACACCGGAAGCGATCGTTCAGCCACCTGCAGGGCGACCTGCGCAGCCAGCAGCACCATGCCTGCCGTCAGCAGGGAATAGGGAATCCACAGAGGCGGGCCCCAGGCCGAATGCGAGGTCTGCTCGTCCACCCAGGCTTCGTGCAGCAGCGAGCCCGATTTCCAGGCGAACAGCACGCAGAAGAACAGCACCAGCGCATCGACCACCAGCCGCCTGGTGCCGGCGGCAGCCGGCAACCAATGGTCAAGGATGTCGATGCCGACATGGCCGCGCACCGCCTGCACCGAGGCCGCCGACAGGAAGATGGCGCCGGCGATCAGGTAGATGGTGACCTCATCCTGCCAGAGCACCGACTGGCGCGTCACATGCCCGGTGATGACACCGAAGGTGAGGACGATGGCCGCTGCCAGCAGAGCCACGGCCGACAGCCGGAAGGCGACGGCGTTGACCATCCCGAACACCCGCCGCACCCCACCTGCCTGCTCCGCCGGGCCGGCTTCGTCGGCGGCAAGGATGGCGTCATGCTGGATCGAGCCGCCCATCTCACGCCACCTTCTGTGCGAGCTTCAGCAACTCCGCAGCTTCGCTCGAGCGCGCCGCATAATCCTTCCAGGAACTGGCTTCGGCGATCTTGCGCCACTCGGCGAGGTCGGCCGCACTGAAATCGGCTACTTCGACACCCTTGGCGGCATAGACCTTGGCGACCTCCTCGTCGTCATGCTGCGCCTGCTTGGTGGCCCAGCCTTCCATTTCGGCGCCGACGTCGAGCAGCACCTTCTGCTGATCGGCCGGCAGGGCGTCGAAGATGGTCTTCGACATCAGCAGCGGTTCGAGCATGAACCAGAAGGAGCCTTTTCGCGCCGAGGTCAGCGATTTGGCGAGTTCCTCCAGGCGGAACGAGATCAGGCTGGTCGACGAAGTCACGGCCGCGTCGAGCGCACTAGTCTGCATGCCGATATAGATTTCGTTCGAGGGCATGGTGGAGACCTGTGCCCCGGCAGCGGTGAACATCAGGTCCATTTCGCGGCTGCCGCCACGGATCTTCAACCCCTTGGAGCTGTCGGGCGTCAGCACCGGCTTGCCGCGGGAGGCGACGCCGCCGCCCTGCCAGACCCAGGCGATGATCTTGATGCCCTTGGCCTCCAGGATGCCGGAGAGCGCCTTGCCGATCTCGGCATTCTTCCAGGCGGCGCCCTGCTCATAGCTCGTCACCAGGCAGGGCATCAGGCCCAGATTGGTGGCGTGCAGTTCACCCCCTGCATAGGCGACCGGAAACAGCGACATGTCCAAGGCGCCGCGGCGCATGGCCGAGAATTGCGCATTGGTCTTCATCAGCGAGGCATTGGCGTAGACGTCGAACTTCAGCGCCCCGCTGGTGCGCTTGTCCACCTCGGCGGCGAAGATGCGGCAGAGACGGTCCCGAAAATCGCCCTGCTCCGCCGTGCCGCCGGGAAATTGATGCGACATCTTCAGCGTGGTGGCGGCGCGGGCAGCGCCGGCGGACCGGATGACCAATGGCGTTGCAAGTGCGGCAGTCAGGATCTGCCTCCGGGTAAGCGACATCTGCCTCAAGGCACGTGACATGGCGTTTTCCTCTTCAATCCATCCGAGGCTGGCTGGTTCCGCCTGCGGTTGCATTCATCATTATTGCAGTTTTGAAACAGTTACAATAAAATTGTATACAAGTTTTGCGTGATTGACTCCGTTGTCCCGGGAGTCGTACGAAATTGCGGAGGATATCGGCCATGAACGAAAAACCCGCGACGCGCCTGCGCAATCAGATCGAGGAAGAAATCGCCACCGGGGTATTCAAGCCCGGCGATCGGCTCGACGAGGTCTCGCTGGCAGCCCGGTTCGGGGTCTCGCGCACGCCGATCCGCGAGGCTCTCCAGCAATTGGCGGCTGCCGGCCTTGTCGAGATTCGCCCCCATCGTGGTGCCATCGTCAGTGCTCCCGATCCCAAGCGCCTGATCGACATGTTCAGCCTGATGGCCGAATTCGAGGCGATCTGCGGGCGCCTCGCTGCCCGCCGCCTGCTGCCGGGCGACGAGGCCGCGCTGAAAGAGACACTGGAAGCCTGCCGCAAGGCGGCCGACAGCGGCGACATGGATGTCTATTACTACGAGAACGAGCGCTTTCATCGCGCCATCTATGTGGCGAGCGGCAACGACTTCATCGCCGAACAGGCCACCGCCCTGCACAAGCGCCTCGCTCCCTTCCGCCGGCTACAACTGCGCGTACGCAACCGCATGCGCACTTCGCTGGCCGAGCACGAAGCCATCGTCGACGCCCTGCTGGCCGGCGACAGTGCCCTCGCCGCCACGCGCCTTTATGATCACGTCGCGGTGCAGGGCGAGCGTTTCACCGATCTGATCGCCTCGCTCAACCGGGCGGCGGCCGAGTAAATCCGGCGTTTCAGCACCATCCCCGCCCCCCTTCAGCACCCGTCGCCCTCGGCAGACAGGGCGGGTATCCGCCCGTCCTCTCGATCCACAGGCGGGCCATCGCTATTCTTCATATTATTCATACTAATGTCACGAGCCGGCCCTATGAAGCCCACAACGCGCTCGCCGTCGAGACTCATGCCGAATTGATCGGGCAAAAGTGTCCAAGCGGCCAACCCGTGACCAGGCATAAGTTACAATTGACAGGATCCAAGGCTTAACGCGCTATTTCGTTGAGATCATAGTGTCCGCTCTGCGGATGACGGTACGAACCGGCAGGCGAATGCTTTGTTTGTACCAGGCACACGTCGGCATGGAATTTTCCATACTGGCATGACTTCCATATCTGCTTCCCATTATCCAGGGCGAGGCCATTGTCCGGCGCCCATCGGGAGGCCATGGCCCGGCGGCAGCCGCCACCGACCGATCTAGCTCGTCACCTACCCAATCCGAACATCATCGCCGGCTTGCAGGCCGGCGAACGCTGCCGCGCAACCACAAGAACCTGCCCACGAGAGAACGAGACCATGTCCTCCATCGCCCTTGATAGGCCCAAGAAGCAGCCTGATCTGTTCCGCAAGCTTGCATGGCCCTGCCTTGTCTGTGCTCCGCTTCTCGCCGCCGCCAGCCTGCCGGCCCTCGCGGTCGAGCCCTGGATCATGGTCGAGAAATCACTGTTCTCCGGCGTAGACGCCTCCCGCGGGCAAGGCGTCACCACCGATGGCACCAATTGGTATTTTTCCGGCACCAATGCCCTGGAAATGACCAGCGGCGCCTTCGATCCAAAATTGCTGGTTACCCCCGCCATTCCGGATGCCCTGAAGAACCCTTCGCAATATTCCGATATCGGGCTCAACCATATCGGCGACATCGACTATGCCGATGGCAAGCTCTACATCTCGCTCGATACGAGCAACCGCTCGCCGACCACCAACGGGAAATATGAAAGGCCGGTCTTCGCGATCTACGACGCCAAGACACTGACCTATCTCGGCCAGGCCTTCGCCCTCAGTCCTCCCCATGGCACGCATGATGTCGCCAGCTGGGTGGCCGTCGACGCCAAGAACGGCGTCGGCTACGGCATGGCCTACGAGAACGCCACGGAACTCGCCGTCTACAACCTTTCGGACTGGTCGTTCCAGAAATACATTCCCTTGTCGCAGACCATCGATCAGGCACAGGGGGGTAAGATCTTCAATGGCTGGATGTATTTTTCGACCGATAACGACCAGAAGCTGATCTACCGCGCCAATCTGCTGACGGGCCAGGTCGAACTCATCGGCAATCTCAAGATCGATGGCGAGCAGGAGGTCGAGGGCCTGGTCTTCAAGAACACGCCCGACGGTTGGTCGATGCATATCCTGAACCGGGAGGAAGACCCGAACCATCCGGGCGAGACTGCGATCGGCTTCTACCGCTATGTACGTCCCTACGGGAATGCGCTTTCGGGCGAAATCCATGCCGATATCAAGGGCGCCTTCATCGAAGACAGCCGCTACCCGCGCGATGCCGCCAACCGGCGCCTGCGCTCGGCCTTCGGCGGTATCGCCGGAACGTCGGGCGGGGCCGCCACGGGCAGCACCGACGGCATCGTCGTCTGGGGCACGCCTTTCGCCGCCACCGGCAGAGCCAAGGGTTCGGGCGACGCGGCCTCCTTCGATCGCACCAGCGGCGGTTTCATCGGCGGTATCGACGCGCCGGTCGGGGACTGGCGTCTCGGTGTTCTCGCCGGCTACAGCCATACGAGTTTCGACGTCTCTGCCCGAACCTCCGATGGTTCCAGCAACAATTATCAGCTCGGCCTCTATGGCGGCACGCAATGGGGACAGCTCGGCTTTCGCACCGGCGCCATCTATGGCTGGCATAATGTCGACACCAAGCGCGACGTTGTATTCCCGGCCTTCCGCGAGAGGCTTTCGGGGCAGTACGATGCCGCGACGGCGCAGGCCTTCGGTGAACTCAGCTACCGCTTCGATCTGGGCCGGAGCGCCTTCGAGCCTTTGGCCAATCTCGCTTATGTCCATCTGGACACGAATGGTTTTGCCGAGAAGGGCGGCACCACGGCCGCGCTGACAGCCCAGAAGAGTTCGGCAGACACCGTTTACACCACATTGGGCCTCCATGCCTCGACCGGTTTCGACCTCGCCGGGACCACGCTGACCCTGCGCGGCACGCTCGGCTGGCAGCACGCCTTCGACGACGCCACCCAGAATGCAAAGCTCGCCTTCAACAACGGCTCGTCCTTCACGATAGCGGGCGCCCCGCTCGCCAAGGATGCGCTGGCGATCGAGGCCGGCGTCGACATCGCGCTTGCCCCCAACACAACCTTGGGCGCCTTCTATTCGGGCCAGCTTGCCAGCCACACCCAGGGCCATGCCTTCAAGGTCAATCTCGACATGAGGCTGTGATCTGAAGGATCCCAGGGCGGTGGGGATTGGACGCAGCGGCTTTACCAAGGCAAGCTCGCCATGCCACCTCACCGCCATCGTCCGAAGATGCTTATCAGCGGCGTGATACGCAGCTAACAGGAATAGAATGAAGAATGCAGCCTTTCCTTCCAAGGTTTCACCCATGAGCTCTCTGGGAGGGAACGCCACCGGCACCAGCCTCTATTCGCGCCTCCTCAACGACATCGGCCAGAGCATCGTACGGGGTGACCTCGCCCCGGGCGACCAGTTGCCCAATGCCGATGACTGGAGTGCCGCCCACGGCGTGAGCCGCACGGTGCTGCGGGAAGTCGTCAAGGTGCTCGCCAACAAGGGCATGGTGGAGATGCGCCCCAAGGTGGGCACGCGCGTTCGCGCCCGCGAAGACTGGAACTTCCTCGATCCCGACGTGCTGGTCTGGCGCTACGGACCAAGAACCACGGCCGAGGAGGCTCGCTCCCTGTTCGAGCTCCGGCGTGCCATCGAGCCGATGGCCGCCGCCCTGGCGGCCGAGCGGGCCAGCGAGGAGCAGGTCGCGCAGTTGCGCCTCCTGCTGGCGCGGATGGAGCAGGCCGGCGACGACAGCGAACGCTTCGCCATACCCGATCTCGCCTTCCATCAGGCTATCTTGCGCATGTCCGGCAACGAATTGATCGGCTCGCTTGCAGCACTGATCGAGACAGCCCTGATGATCAGCTTCCGCCTGACGGACGACAATCCCGGGGGCCAGAGCCACTCGCTCGCTTTGCACCAGGCCGTCGTCGACAACATTGCAAGACGAGATCCGATCGCCACCGCCAAGGCCATCACCTCCCTGCTCGACGAGGCGGAGGAGGACGTCAAGCGCTCCCTGGTGGCAAGGCGCGAACGGAAATCATGACCGGCAACGACATCGACCGGCGGCATCGCTTTGCCCAGGACTGCGCCCGGCAGGCCGGGGCGATCGCGCGTCACTACTTCCGCTCCGGCGAGGCCCTGTCCAGCGCCGAAAAAGGCCGGCACGATCCGGTGACCCAGGCCGATCTGGAAATCGATCGTTTCCTGATCGATCAACTTGCCGGAGCGTTTCCGGCCGACGGCATCCTGACCGAGGAAACCGGCGGCTCACCCGCACGCCATCTGTGGGTCATCGATCCGATCGACGGTACGCTGAACTTTGCCCGCGGCATCGCCCATTTCGCCGTGTCGATCGCCTTTTGCGTCGACGGCCGGACGGAAAGCGGCGTCGTCTACGATCCCGTCAGCAACGAGATCTTCACCGCCCGGCGCGGCCAGGGTGCCTTCTGCAACGGCAGGCCCATCCGGGTGCGAGCGGCACGCGGCCCATCGGATGCGATTGTCGATGCGGGATATTCGCTCCGACATCCTGCCGCCGACTATCTCGGGCTGATCGGCAACCTGCTTGGCCAGGGCTATGCCTTCGTCCAGAATGGCTCCGCGGCGATGGGACTGGCAGCGGTCGCCTGCGGGCGCATCGACGGCTTCTGTGAGCTTTCCCTCAAGAGCTGGGACGTTCTCGCCGGCCTGCTGCTGGTCGAGGAGGCCGGCGGCTGGACCAGCGATTTTCCGCACGGTCCCGGCCTGCTGGAGAACCACAAGGTCCTCGCCTGTACCCCTTCCATTCGCCAATCCCTGCAGGATCTCATGCTGGCGGCGACGACACCACGCGGAGAGATACTCCTCTCGTCCCGCTAGAACAGGCGCGGAACGGCCTCAGCGCGCCCATAGGCTTTTTAAAAAAAACTTTGCGGCGGGCGGGAATAATTCCGCACGCCGCCGGGTCTGGTCACTCAACGGAGGCACTGACAGCCCGTGCCGCCGTCCGGCATGAGCCGTTGAACAGGAGTGACCAGAATGCTGAAGATGACGCGCCGTACGGTGCTGGGTTCTGCGGCGGCAGCCGCAGCGTTCGGCCTGGCGGGAAGACTTGAATTCATAGCCCCTGCCCTCGCCCAGACTGCGGTCGAGCCCAGCGTGGGCTTCTACAAATACAAGGTCGGATCCATCGAGGTGACAGCCATCTATGATGGCATCTGGCGCAAGCCCCACGACCCGACCTTCATCAAGAACGCCTCGGTGGAAGATACCAAGGCAGCCTTGTCCAAGGCCGGCCTGACCACCGAATTCATGCCGATCCCCCTCACGGTTGTCGTGCTCAAGGTCAATGGCAAGTTGATCATGATGGATGCCGGCTCGGGCGTCGGGCAATGGCAGGCCAATGCCACGCATCTGCCGGCCAACATGGCCGCAGCCGGCATCGACTACAAGGCGATCGACACCATCATGATCTCGCATTTCCATCCTGACCATGTGTGGGGCTTGATGGAAAAGGGCACCAATGCGCCTATCTTCCCCAATGCGGAACTGATCGTCAGCGCTGCGGAATATAATTGGTGGACCGATCCGTCGCGCGTCGAGAAGCTCGCCGAAGGGCGGCGGCCCGCCGGCAAGCGCATCGTCGAGAACTTTCCGAAATGGAAGAACTGGAAGCTGGTGCAGGACGGAGCGGAAGTCGCGCCCGGCATCCGGATCCTGTCGGCACCCGGCCACACGCCGGGGCATTCGGTCTATCTTGTCGGCTCGGGCAATGAGCAGTTCATGGTCTCGGCCGACATCATGTATGTGCCCGCTCTGCTCGCCCCCCATCCCGATTGGCAAGGCGCCTATGACCAGGATGGCCCGATGGCCATCGCGACCCGGCGCAAGCTCATCGACCGGGTGATCGCCGACAACATCCGGATCTGCGGCTCGCATTTCCCGTTCCCCGGCAGCGGAACCTTCGTGAAGGACGGCAACGCCTATGGCTTCACGCCGACCGCACAGCTCTGAAACCCGACATTCCTGCCTCCAGGAGAGAAAATCATGCTGAAATATGCAGTCGCAACCGCGGTGGCCACGCTGGCACTGGCCGCGGTCACCACCACGTTGCTCTCGATACCGGCCTATGCCGTCGACAACATCGAATCCACCGACGCGCCGGACCTGACCTCCGTCAAGGCCAAGATCGAGGCCAAGAACTATACCGGCGCCCTGGAGGAACTGCGGGGCCTGGCCGAAGACACCCAGCAGGCCGATGTCTACAATTTGCTCGGCTTCACGCTGCGCAAGACCGGCGACTACCAGACGGCGCTCACCTACTACACCAAGGCGCTGGAACTGCAGCCCGGCCACAAGGCCGCCCGGGAATATCTCGGCGAGCTCTATGTCGAGACCGGCGACGTCGACAAGGCCAAGGTGCAATTGTCGGAACTCGGCAAGCTGTGTCCCCAGGGCTGCGAGGAACTCGAAGACCTGCAGAAAGCCATCGACACCAAGGTGACGAAATGACCTGGGTGACGAAATGACCTGGATGACGAAATGACGTGCGAGCCGGCGGGCGCCAAGGCTCCTGCCGGCCTCCTTCCGTCGGAGGTGGCTGCAATGACCCCAATCAGCAAGATCAAGCCAGGGCTCGCCGATGCCGTGCTGCTCGCCGGCCGGCTGCTGCTTGCCCTGATCTTCATTCACGAAGGCACGACCCTGGCGCTGCATTTCATGCGCACCGTTGAGGCCATGGCCGTGGTCGGCATCAGCGCCCCCCTGGTCGTGGGCGTCATCGCGCTGCAACTGGGTGCAGGCTTGGCCCTCGCTTTGGGTGTGTTCGCCCGCATCGGTGCCATCATGCTCGGCCTGTTCTGCCTCGCCACGGCAACGCTCTTCCACATGGACTTCTCGAGCCAGAATGAATTGCTGCATTTCGAGAAGGACCTTGCCATCGCCGGCGGCATGTTCGTCCTGTCGATTGCCGGATCCGGCGGATTCTCCCTGGATCGGCTGCTGCGGCAAATGCCCTCGGTGCCTGGTCCTTTGAGACGGATCCTGTTCTAGAGCGTGTCGTTTGATTGCCAACCCGGATTGTCGTCATTGCGAGCGTAGCGAAGCAATGACGGCTACTTCACCGCGTGAACATGGAATCGCAACTGAAATACCGGAACAAAACACATTCCCAGCAGACCGCAACCAGCCGGTCTCGCAGCCAGCCTGTTCCCAAGGGGCCGCAAGTGCCGTAAACCCCGGGCATCGGAATTGCGACTGGAACGAAATGATGGTGAGTGTGAAACGTGTGCAAGGCCCGACAGCCCTGCGCGTCGTGGGGCGTACCTTCCTCATCCTGGGCTTCGTCGGACTGCTGGCTGCCCCGGTGCTCGGCATGAACGAATGGCGCAGCCCGCGCACGGCCTCCGCCGCGGGCACCATCGTCTCGGTCAATCCCTATCCGGTCGTCAGCTTCTCGACACCGCAGGGCAGTGTCATCCGCTTCACCAACCTCGTGCGCAGTTCGTTCCTGCGTGAAGGCGACAGCGTGACCGTCGCCTATAATCCGGCCATTCCGACCGATGCCACGCTCGACGGTTTGCTCGGGCGCTGGTTCTTTGCAGGCCTTGCCGGCTTGCTCGGTGCGGCCTTCCTGCTGGTCGGCGGCCTCATGACCATCATCGGCCGCAGGCGCACCGCCGGCAGGGTTTGACTCAATCGGGCTGCGGCAGGCGGAAGACCTGATCGTTGACCTTCACGCTATGCGTGACGATGTCGTAGGAGACGTTCCAGACCAGTTGCCCATTGCCTTCTTCCTTGGCGAGCCCCTTCACGAAGGAGAGGAAGAACACCGCCTTGCGCGCGTCCTCGGCATCGGCTTTGCTGAGGCCTTCCACCACCGCATCGAAGCCGGTAGCAGCCACTGCAAGGCTAGCCGTCGGCTCCGGATTGACCGCCGCGCTGCCGTCGCCCTTCAGGGTATAGGCAGGCGCGGCGACGTTGAAATCAACCTTGTAGTTGAGATCGCCATCGAGCAGCCGGGTCATCAGCGCCACGGCCATCATCTTGCTGAAGGGCGGATCCTGCGTGGCATCGAGGCCGCGGATCAATACGTCCGCCATGCCGTCGAGGCCGTTCAAGGACAGCTTGGTGGAATAATTCGCCTGGGCCGGGATCAGCGAGCGGGCCCATTCGGGCACCACCACATCCGGAATCACGAGGCCGGAATAGTCGAGCGCATCGGAATAATAGCCCTGCTTCACCAAGCCGGTGAGGCTGTAAGCCTGGGTCGCCTTGGCCAGCTTGACCTGGCCGAAAGGCAGGTTGACCCCGAGCCCTTCTATGCTCGAGGTGCTCGAAACCTCCCGCCAGAACGGCAATGCGGTCCGCAGCTTGGTCTTGAGCTCGTCCTGCGCCAGCACGATCTCCCCCTTGGAGGGGTGGTCGCGCAGGAAGGCGACAAGATCGTAGATCGCGGTAAAGCGCATGCCGGTCGCCGAAAGCGTTTGCTGGCCGCCGGTCAGTTCGAACGCAACCGGGAACTGCTGAACCTTCTTGTCCTGGACCTTGCCCTTCAGCCCTTCCAGCTTGCTGTCGAATTTGACGTCGACGCCATCGGCCTCATCAGCCTTGCTGGTAGTCTCGAAACCGAACTTGCCGGTCGAGAGGTCGACATCGGCATCATGGTTGCGCACGGTCGCGCTGCTGCCGTCGCAACCGGCGACCAAGGTCTCGAAGCTCATCAGCTTGGGAGCGAACACGCCCTGGCTGGCACAGGCAGCGAAATTCAGGCTGCCGGTCTCCGTGTTGCCCTCCCGCTCCCGGCTCCAGGCCGCGGCGATGGGCGCCGGGCCGCTCTTTACCGCCCATTTGCCGTCAGGCTGCGGTGTCAGGCGCACGACATAGGGATTGATGCGGGCCACTTCGCCGACGCCCTTGCCCTTGGCATTGTCGAGCTTGCTGCCATCGAAGGAGAGGGTCACGTCATAGCCATCGTCCTTAGGGGCGATGGCAATGAAGCCCTTCTCGAACGGCACCGAGCCGATATAGGACTGGAATGTCTCGGTAAGCTTGCGCGCGCCTTCGGCGGTGGCGGGTTCGGCCAATGCCGGCGCGGCGCCCGCAAGAGCCAGCAAGACGGCGCAGCACGCAGCGGCTGACGACAAAGCCGTTCCCTTCTTCATGCGAAACGCGACACCGTTGATGATCGACATTCTGGTTCCTCGAAAATTCCATATGAAAAGGCTGGGCCGGTAACGAGCTTTAATAGGGCGACAACGCAGCCGCAGATGTCACTCGCAGAACAGGAGATCGCCGGGTGCGATCTCGACGCGCTCGCCCATGACCGGCGCCTCGCCGCGCGCCACGCGCGCAAGGGCGGCCGGGTAGAGCTTGTGTTCGGCATGCAGCACCCGCGCCGCGAGGTCCGAAGCGGTATCGCCGGGCAGCACGGGCACGGCCGCCTGGGCGATGATCGGCCCTTCGTCCATGCCGGGCGTGACATAATGGACGGTGCAGCCATGCAGGCGCACCCCGGCCTCGAGCGCGCGCTCATGGGTGGCGAGCCCGGGAAAAGCCGGCAGCAGGGCCGGATGGATGTTGATCATGCGCCCGGTCCAGCTCTGGACGAAAGGCGCCGTCATCAGCCGCATGAAGCCCGCCAACACCACGAGATCGACGACATGGGCTTCGAGCCGGGCTTCCAGCGCCGCCTCGAAATCGGAGCGGCTGCCAAAAGCCTTGTGGTCGATCGCTTCGGCGGCGATACCGGCCTCACGCGCCCGAGCCAGCCCGGGCGCTCCCGGGCGATTGGAGATAACTGCAACGATCTCAACTGGATAGGCAGGGTCCTTCGCAGCCTCGATGAGCGCAGCCATGTTGGAGCCGCGCCCCGAGATCAGGATGGCGGCGCGCTTGCGTCCCTTCATAGCGTCAGCGTGCCGCGATAGACGACCCGCTCGGCACCTTCCTGCTTCACCACCGTGCCGAGGCGGGACGCCGGCAGGCCGGCTTCGCCGAGAGCCACTTCCACGGCTTGCGCATCTGCCGCGGCAGTAACGACGATCATGCCGATGCCGCAATTGAAGGTGCGCAGCATCTCATGGGCTTCGACGCCGCCCGTGCGCGACAGCCAGCCGAACACAGGCGGTGGCGTGAAGGAGGAGAGGTCGATGGAGGCGGCGATGCCATCCGGCAGCACGCGCGGAATATTGTCCGGGAAGCCGCCACCGGTGATGTGGGCGAGTGCCTTGACGGCCGTACCCGTCGCCTTCAACGCCGCCAGCAAAGGCCGCACATAGATGCGCGTCGGCGTCAGCAACGCTTCGCCGAGCGTCTTGCCCTCGGCGAAGGGCGCCGGCGCATCCCAGCCCAGGCCCGAAAGCTCGACGATCTTGCGGATGAGCGAATAGCCGTTGGAATGCGGCCCCGAGGACGCCAGGCCGAGGATGACGTCGCCTTCGGCCACGCCGCCACGCGGCAGGATGGCATCGCGTTCCACCGCGCCGACGGCAAAACCGGCGAGATCGTAGTCGCCGTCCGCATACATGCCCGGCATCTCGGCGGTCTCGCCGCCGATCAGGGCGCAACCGGCATCCTTGCAGCCTTCGGCGATGCCCTTGACGATGGCGACGCCCTGCCCCGGAGCCAGCTTGCCGGTGGCGAAATAGTCGAGGAAGAACAGCGGTTCGGCGCCCTGCACCACCAGGTCGTTGACCGACATCGCCACCAGGTCGATGCCGACAGTGTCGTGGATGCCGGTCTCGATCGCTACCTTCAGCTTGGTGCCGACACCGTCATTGGCTGCGACCAGGACAGGATCTTTGAAACCGCAGGCCTTGAGGTCGAACAGGCCGCCGAAACCGCCGATCTCGGCATCGGCGCCGACGCGACGGGTGGCCCGGACGAGGGGCTTGATGGCATCGACCATGGCATTGCCGGCATCGATATCGACACCGGCATCGGCATAGGTCAGGGAATTCTTGCGTTCGTTGCTCATGTCCCGGCTTTGCCCTGCTTCCGCTCAGCAATCAAGCCCAGATAATGCTGAACCACCGTTGCGCCCGCAATCGAGGTGATATCGGCATGGTCATAGGCGGGCGCGACCTCCACCAAGTCGCAGCCGACGATGTCGAGGAAGCCGAGCCGGCGCAGGATCATCAGGGCCTGACGCGACGAAGGACCGCCGGCGACCGGTGTACCCGTGCCGGGCGCATAGGCCGGATCCAGGCAGTCTATGTCGAAGGTGATATAGGTCTTGGCATCACCGACCCGCTGGCGGACGCGCTCGACCACCTGGGCGACGCTGAGCGTCTCCAGGTCTTCCCCGTAGAGTATCTCGATACCGCAATCGTCCGGCGCATGGGTGCGGATACCGATCTGGATGGAACGATCTGGCCGGATGATGCCCTCGCGCACCGCGCGTGCCACGAAGGAGCCGTGGTCGATACGGCCCTCGTCGTCATACCAGGTGTCCTGGTGGGCATCGAAATGCACCAGCGCCATCGGGCCGTGCTTGGCGGCATGGGCCTTGAGCAGCGGCCAGGTGACATAGTGATCCCCGCCGATCGAGCACAGCATGGTGCCGGTGTCGATGATGTCGCGCGCCTGCGCCTCGATACAGGCCGGGATCTCGCCGTGACGTGCATAGTCGAAGGAGCAATCGCCATAATCGACCACGGCGAGCTGCTCGAACGGGTCGGCCTGGAAAGGATATTGCGGGTCGCCGTCGAAGATCGCCGAGGCGCGCCTGACACCTTGCGGCCCGAAGCGGGCGCCCGGCCGGTTGGAGACGGCCGCATCGAAGGGAATGCCCCAGACGGCGACATCGATACCGGCCAGGTCACGCTGATAACGCCGGCGCATGAAGGACAGGATGCCGCCATAGGTCGGCTCTGTGGCACCGCCAAGCACCTCCTTGCGGAAGACGGCATTGTCGGTCGGGCGCGGGCGAAGCGGATCGTCGGTTGGGCCAGCCATGGGATCTCCTCTGGCGCTGCTTTACTTAACGAATATCGCCCCTGGCTTTAAGGGCAATGCGTGACAAAGGGAATATGTCCGATGGCGGGACCCCGCCTCGCACCGCAACGGTTAGCCCTGCCGACGCGGAACATCGCATCGCCAGTGTGGTTTGGAGGGTGGAACGGCTCATCAAAGGAGGTTTCCATGATCCTGAGAAAAGCCACTTACACCATCGCCCTCGTCACCTTGCTGGGCTTGCCCGCCGCGGCTTTGGCTCAGCAGACAACCCCCGCGCCGACGGGCGCCGTTTCCTTCGTCACCAAGGCCGAGCCCGGCCAATACCGGGCCAGCCAGCTCGTCGGCGTGAAGATCTACAATGCCAAGGATGAGAATGTCGGCAACGTCAACGACGTGCTGGTCGACAAGAAAGGCACTGTGGTCGGTGTCGTCATCGGCGTCGGCGGCTTCCTGGGTATCGGGGAAAAGAATGTGGCCCTGCCCTACACCGCCATAACCTGGAGCGACACAACACCGGCACCCGCTCAACCCGCCGCCGGTGCGCCGGCACCTGCGGGCACGCCATCGGCAGCACCTGGGACTCCCGAGACCCAGCCCGTCAACCAGGTACGGGACTATCCGGCTCGTGGCATGCTGGCGATGACCAAGGAGCAGCTGGAAGCAGCGCCGGCATTCAAATACGCGTCGGAAGCCGTCACCCAATAGGCGGGCCTTCGACGCCAGCAAGGTTCGGCATGATCGCGGGCTCCCTGGTTGATGCCCACCGCTGTTCCCGGCTCGCCCCTCTTCCCGCCATCCCTGGTGGGAAGAGGGGCTGAACGGACTATGACGATGCAGCCATCACCGCTAAGATCAGGCCCCCTCCCATCCCTCACGAGGATCATCATGGACATCAAGCGGGCCGGCTCGCAGCCTTCCGGGCGCGGACCTGCGGACTGGTTCACCGGCACCGTCCGCATCGATCCCCTGTTCAGCGCGCCTCAGCCGGCGCGCGCCGTCGGCGCCAGCGTCACCTTCGAACCTGGCGCACGCACCGCCTGGCATACCCATCCGCTCGGCCAGACCCTGATCGTAACATCAGGCTGCGGGCTGGTTCAGCGCGAGGGCGGGCCGATCGAGGAGATCAGGCCGGGCGACGTGGTCTGGTTCGCGCCCGGCGAGAAGCATTGGCACGGCGCCACTGCCACCACGGCAATGACGCATACCGCCATCCAGGAGCAGTTGGACGGCAAGGCCGTCGACTGGCTCGAACAGGTCAGCGACGAGCAATATGCTACGCGCTGAGCACGCCATATCGAGCCCCAGGCGTCCTCAGTCGTCTTCGGCGAAATCCCCCGATAGCCGCAGGCCTTCGAGCCAGGTTTCGCCGCCGCGCTTGATCACGCGGTGCGCCGGCACGCCGGAGAGGGTTTCGATGGCATCCGCCAGAGCCTGTGAGTGGGTCACCAGCCAGATCTGGGTCCGGCGCGAGGCGCGCACGATCATGCCCGCCAGCGGAACCAGGAGATCGGGATGCAGGCTGGCTTCTGGCTCGTTCAAGGCGATGAAGGGCGGCAGGCGGGCCGACAACAGGGCCCCGGCCAGCGCGAGATAGCGCAAGGTGCCGTCGGAGAGTTCGCTCGCCTCGTAGACGCGCTTGGGATTGTCCGGGAAGGTCATGCCGAAGGAGGCCATGCGATCGGGCATCGGCACCACCAGGCGGGCACCGGGAAAGGCTTCATCCACGGTTTCGAATAAGGCATCGCTGTCGGCGCGAATATGGACGAGCGTTGCAAAGACAGCCGCCAGGTCGTGACCGTCCGAGGCCAGGGTCGGCGTGGCGACGGCATAGCAGGGCTGGCGCAGCGCGGAATCGCGGTCCGTGCGCAGCCCATGATAGAAACGCCATTCCAGCAAGGCGCGGCGTACAGCAGCGATGTCGACCAGGCGATCGGCATCGTGCAGTGTCGCCAAGGCCGTTTCCGAGGCCAGCAGCGGCACGCCGAACGGGCGCCGCTTGCCATCAGTGCCGGCAATGCTAACGGCCGGCCCCTTGCGCTCCAACAGCGTCTGCTCGCGGCCGCGATGGCCGAATTTGAGAGTCTCGACCTTGACCTGCGGCTCGCCGAGAAAGCCGGTGCCGAGAATGACGCCGCCGGCCTGCTGCACCAGCCCAGCCTCGATGCGGTAGCGATAACGGGCGGTATCGCTCGCCAGGCCGACATCGAGATGGATACGGGCGGGCTCGTTCCGCGGGCGCATTCCGGCCCACAGGGCCGCCGCCAAGCCACCCTCGCGTGCCAGCTCATGGGCGAAGCTGCCCTGAGCCGCTGCCTGGATCAACTGCAGGCCGCGATAGAGATTGGTCTTGCCGGTGCCATTGGCGCCGACGAACACGTTGAGCTCGCCGACCTCGAAATGGATGGAGCGTAGCGAACGATAGCCCTTGAACCAGATATCGCGGACGCTGAAGGACATGGCACGGTTCCGAATCGACAAGGGCCGAGCTTGCCATAGAAGCCGTTTCGGGCAGCGTCTTCCATCGTCACACATAGCGCAACATGCCTATCCACGCAGGCAATCCAAGTGGCGGTGCGGGCTCGGAGGCTTCCACGCATCGTCTCCCGCTCTCTCCGGATATCGCGACGTTCCGGTCCACCAATACCGGCCGCAGAGCCATGGCCCTGTCCAGCCTGAGCGAGATCCTCACATGGTGTCGAAGGAGCTCAGCGCCTTCAACGATCCTTGCGTCCGCCTCGTCCGGAAGGCCTGGGCGCGCGCCACTGGCTGATCGCAGTTGCCAGGGTGCTGTACCAGGCTCGGTTCGGCTGGGCTGCCGGCGTGGCTTCCGGCGAGACCGGCTGTTCCCAGCGACGCCGATAGGCGGTCTTGAAGAAATAGCTCGAGGGAATCATCACGGGTGCTCCGCATTTGAATTTATTGAATCGATTCAATATTCTATGCAAAAATAGCCCGCAAGCCGCGGGCAGAGAACTCTTTTACAAGATATTGAATCGATTCAAACTTTAACGGCGAATCCGCCATGGGTCAAGTAAAATTGAATCGATCCAACGACATGCTACAGTCGGACGCATTACTTCGCCGTCCCATCGAAGGGAGCGGTCGGACGGCGGGGCAGCCGGTAGCCCGATATCGCACGGTCCGGCAGCACGCCGGTTCGCCGAACATCGCGCAAACGCAATGGGAGAAGCCCTTGGACAAGGTCATACGGCTCGCGGATGTGGCCAAGGCGGCGGGCGTGTCGCAGGGCACCGCCTCCAACGTCTTCAACCGCCCGCGCCTGGTGCGACCGGAAGTCCGCGAGCGTGTGGAGGCGATCGCTGCTTCGCTCGGCTATCGTGGGCCAGATCCGAAGGGGCGCCTGCTGCGCGCCGGCAAGGTCAACGCA
This sequence comes from Labrys sp. E2SS-1L, assembly GCF_057073705.1. NCBI lineage: Bacteria > Pseudomonadati > Pseudomonadota > Alphaproteobacteria > Hyphomicrobiales > Xanthobacteraceae > Labrys > Labrys sp. E2SS-1L. Next base: position 4,367,481 of record NZ_CP172712.1, read on the forward strand.
CTCGGCATCGTCACGGCCGAACCCCTGTCCTATTTCTTCGAGGATCCTTTCGCCCGCCTGATGATGGCGGCGATTTCCAAGGCCTGCGACGAGCGTGGGGCCGGCATCGCCCTGGTCTCGGCCATGAATGACCAGAAGCTCGCCTGGAATGTACAGAGTGCCCTGGTGGACGGCTTCATCCTGTTCTGCATCGACGAGGGCCCGCGGCTGGTCGAGCTGACGCGCGAGCGCCAGCTGCCTTTCGTCGCCTTGCATCTGGGTACGCGCGACGAAAGCATCGCCGCCATCGGCGTCGACAATTTTGCCGGTGCCAAGGCAGCAGCCAGCCACCTGGCGGGCCTCGGTCACCAGCGCTTCGCCATCCTGTCCATGCCTTTCGCCGACGACCGAACCGGCCCGGCGACCATGCGGGAGGTCGAGACTGCCGTCTATTCGAGTTCGCGCGACCGTGTGCTCGGTTATTTCGCCGCTCTTGCCGAGCAGGGCATCGATACCGCCGGCGTGCCGATCTTCGAAACGCAGAACGAGGAAGCCGATGTCGAAAAGGCGATGGCATGGCTGTTCGCGGCCCCTGCCCCGCCGACCGCGCTGCTGGCCATGTCGGACCGCATCGCCTTCGCCGCCCTTGAATGGCTGCAGCAAAGGGGCCTGTCGGTGCCGGCGGACGTTTCGGTCATCGGCTTTGACGGCGTGCCGGAAAGCGCCTTCTCCGAACCGCCGCTGACCACCATCGCCCAGCCGATCGCAGCCATAGGCCAGCTCGCCGTCGAGATGATCCTCGATACGCCCGACGAAACCGGCCGGCAGCAATTTTCGACGGAACTCGTGGTCCGAGGCTCGACGGCTCCGCCCAAGCCGTGAACGGGGCAACAAAAAACCCCGCCGAAGCGGGGTTTTCGTAAGTCTTGTCCTGAAGCTTAGCGCTTCGAGAACTGGAAGGAGCGGCGAGCCTTGGCGCGGCCGTACTTCTTGCGCTCGACCACGCGGCTGTCGCGGGTGAGGAAGCCTTCCTTCTTCAGAGCCGAACGCAGTTCGGGCTCGTAATAGGTCAGGGCCTTGGAGACGCCGTGGCGCACGGCACCGGCCTGGCCCGACAGACCACCACCGGCAACGGTGATGTTGATGTCGTACTGGTCGGTGCGGTTGGCGACGGTCAGCGGCTGCTGGATCAGCAGGCGCAGCACCGGGCGGGCGAAGTAGACGGCCAGTTCACGGCCGTTGACCGTGACCTTGCCGGCGCCGGGCTTGATCCAGACGCGGGCAATGGCGTTCTTGCGCTTGCCGGTGGCATAGGCGCGGCCATGGGCGTCGAGCTTCTGGACATGCTTGGGCGCTTCGGCGGCGGCAGCAGCCTCGCCGAGAGCCTGCAGCGAATTGAGCGTATCGGCCATCGGATCAGCCCTTCACATTCTTGGCGTTCATGGCGCCGACATCGAGCACCTGGGGCTGCTGAGCCTCGTGCGGATGCTCGGTACCCTTGTAGACGCGCAGGTTGAGCATCTGCTTGCGGCCGAGCGGGCCGCGCGGGATCATGCGTTCCACGGCCTTTTCGACGATGCGCTCGGGGAACTTGCCTTCCAGGATGAACCTGGCGCTGCGCTCCTTGATGCCGCCCGGATGGCCGGTGTGATGATAATAGACCTTCTGATTGTACTTGCGGCCGGTGAACACCACCTGGTCCGCATTGATGACAATCACGTTGTCGCCGCAATCGAGATGGGGCGTGTAGGTCGGCTTGTGCTTGCCACGCAGGCGCATGGCAATCACGGAAGCCAGACGACCGACGACCAGACCCTTGGCGTCGATGATGACCCACTTCTTCTCGATATCGGCGGTCTTGAGCGTAAAGGTGGACATGGTGTCGCCTATGGTTGCGCTGTCGATCCGACGGTTGAAAACGACAAGGCGGCATAGTGGCTTGCAAATGCAAACCACGTCTCCAAAACGGAAACTGGGGCCGCCGAGTTGGGGAGCTTCTACACGAGAGCCTGATGGACGTCAACGCGATATTTCAAGCAAGCTTCTGAATTTTCCCTTCAAAAACAGCTACTTACTTATGCGGTAATTAATTACCTGCATTTTGACCATAGTAAGTGACGAGATCTTCGAGCTTGGGACGCGGCCGGTCGGGCACGGCTTCCCTGGGCGTGCCGATATGCACGAAGCCGGCGAGCTTTTCATGCGAGCCGATGCCGAGCTTGGCGAGCACCCTTTCGTCATAGGCCATCCAGCCCGTGAGCCAGCTCGCACCAAAGCCCAGCGCATGGGCGGCGATCACCAGATTCTCGCAGACCGCGCCCGCCGACAGCTCCTGCTCCCAGAGCGGGATCTTCACATGGTTGGCGGCGGTGGAGACCACGCCGATCACCAGTGGCGCCAGGGTAAAACGCGTCGATTCCTTCTTGCGGACCGCTTCGTCCGCATCGGGACAGGCCGCCATGAAGGCGTCATAGACGACCTGCCCTGCCTTCTCGCGTGCAGCGCCCTGATAGATCACGAAACGCCAGGGATGAAGCTTGCCATGGTCCGGCACGCGCGTGGCGATGGCCAGTAGCGTTTCGAGCTGGGCGGCGTCCGGTCCCGGCGCCGACAACATGGCAGGGGGCACAGACCGGCGGGTCTTCAGAAGCTCGATGGCATCCATGGCGTACATTCCCAATGCATTGCGATCCAGCGCCTGCGCCGAAAATCGCAAAGCCGCGTCCAGGCGCGGCGTTGGAGCGAGGCGGCGTTTTGATCGAACGCGCCTTGCCCGAGGAGACGAACGCTCACATAAGCCCTGCGACAGGCCTTGGGTAGGACTTCCGGCGCGATCGGCCCGAGTCCTCCCCATCTTTACGACCGGGCGATCGCGGGATGCCGTCACGCAATCGCGCCTATCTCTCTGATAAGAAGGAGATTGTCGTCCACTCCCGTTCATCGGGATGCGGCCGGGTCATTCCGCCGCATCCTGGCGGGCGATGGCACCGACCTCCGCTCCCGCCGGCGTCTCCCGGGCCGGGCGGTAGGGTGTCGCCAGCAGGAAAGCGAGTGCCAGCACCTCGGTGCCCGCTCCCACCCAGCCGATGGCCTGAACCGAATAGCGTTCGACCACCACGGCACCGACGGCCGCCCCGGCCGCGGTGCCGAGATAGATCGCCGAGGCGTTCAGGGCGAGCACGACCGAGGCTAGGCGCTGGTCGATGGCGAGCAGGCGTACCTGCTGCACCGCCGGAAAAGCCCAGCCGAAAAGCCCCCATAGGACCAGCACCAGGCCTGCGCCGATCCAGCCGGCCAGCCCCGGCAAGAAGGCCGGGATCAGTGGCAGGATGCCGAAACTCACGACCAGCACCGTGAGGACGAGGGTGAGGAAGCGCCGGTGGTTCCAGCGGTCGGCCGCATGGCCGCCCAGCGTGTTGCCGGCGGCCCCCGCCAGGCCTGCCAGGATCAGGAAGCCGGCAACCGCCTCAGGAGAAGCGCCCAGAACGGTCTCGAGATAGGCCCCGATGAAGGTGTAGACGCCGAAAGCACCGGCCAGGACCACGACCGTCAGTCCGATGACTTCGAGCACGTCGGAACGGCGCGCCACGGCCAGGCGATCGGCGAGGCTCGGCGCCGGCGGCCCCGAAACGGCCGGCAGCTTCAGGACGATGCCGGCCAGTACCAGCAGGCTCATGGCGGCGACCATGCCGAACGTCGCCCGCCAGCCCAGATGTGCGGCGATGGCGGTCCCCAAGGGCACGCCGATCACCAGCGCCACGGTCATGCCGGTATAGATGAAGGACAGGGCCCGCCCGCGCTTGGCGGGCTCGACCGACATCGCCCCATAGGCAAAGGCAGCCGGCATGAAGGTCCCGGCCGACAATGCCAGGACGATACGGCTTGCTGCCAAGGTGAGAAAGCCGGTGGCGAAGGCTGCCGCCAGATTGGCGAGACTGAACACCACCATGGCCGTGATCAGCAGGGTGCGGCGTTCCCAACGCGCCGTCGCCACCGCGATGAGGGGCGAGCCGACCGCGTAGGCGAGCGCAAAAATGGTGACGAGGTGACCGGCATGGCCGACCGGAATGCCGAGATCCTCGGCGATGCGCGGCAGGATGCCGGCAATCATCAAGCCTTCACTGCCGATGGCAAAGGCACCCAGTGCGAGCCAGGTCAGGGTCCGATACATGGTGAGTCCATAAGTTCAATAATTATTGAACTTATGGACTCACCCTCGCTCCTGTCAATGAGTTCAATGACTCTTGAACAAATGAGCTTCAGTCGATATCTCCCTGTCATGGCCAAGACGATCTTTCATCCGGAGACCGACCAGATCGAACTGACGACGGTCCTCGAAGCGCTCAGCGACCCCATTCGCCGTGACATCATCCTCGGCCTCTTCGAGGATGGTGAGCAGAATTGCTCCGCCTTCAACGGCCTGAGTTCCAAGACCAATTTGACCTATCACTATGTTCGCCTGCGCGAGGCCGGCCTGACGCGTACGCGTCAAATGGGCACGCATCGCCTGATCACGCTACGCGCCGACGACATCGAATCACGCTTCCCCGGCCTGCTCGCCGCAATCCTGGCGGCCGCCCGGGCGGAGCGCCTCCAGCGCCAGGCCCAGGGCTTGCCCGATGCCCTATCCTCGCCCAAGGTAGCCGGTGGCGAACACCATGGTGAAGATGGGGCTTGAAATCGCCGCCTTTCCGTGAATCGTGGCGGCCATGATTGCCAAGACTTCGATCTTCAAGATTCCGGTCCTCCTGCTGGCGGGCACCCTGATGGCCGTGCCCGCGGCCGCACAGACGCCGCCGAGTCCTGCCGCCGTCCCCGCGGCAGCGCCGCAGGCACCTGCCCAGGCAGCGCCCCCGGCTGCGGTCGAGGAACCGGCCGTCACACGCAAGGTCGAACTCTCCGCCAGTTTTGCCGAAAAAGGCGCGCCGATCACATCAGGTCTGAAATGGCGGGTATTCCGCCTCGGCAAGGGCGAGGCCGATGCGGTGAAGATGGCCGAATCCGACGAACCAGCCCCCGAATTCTCACTGGCACCCGGGCGCTACGTCGTGCATGCCGCCTATGGACTCGCCGCTGCAACCAAGGAATTCGAGGTCGACAAGGCAGCCGTGCGGCAGGGCCTGGTGATCAAGGCCGGTGGCCTGCAGGTCGAAGCCTCGGTGCTCGACAAGCCGATCCCGCCCGAGCAATTAACCGCACGCGTCATGGTGATCCAGTCCACCGGCGAGCGCCGCCTCATCGCCGAGGGCGTTCCGGCCACCAGTATCCTGCGCCTGCCCGAGGGCCGCTATTTCGTCGAATGCACCTATGGCGATTCCAACGCCACCGTCTCCGCCGAAATCTCGATCGGCGCCGGCAAACTGACGGAAGCCACCTTCCACCAGATGGCGGCGACGCTGACGCTGAAGCTGGTGAGCCAGGCCGGGGGCGAGGCGATCGCCAACACGGCCTGGTCGGTCCTGACGCCGGGCGGCGACGTCATCCGCGAATCCATCGGCGCCTTTCCCTCCCTGATCCTGGCCGAGGGCAACTATACCGTGGTGGCCCGCCACGAAGGCCGGGTCTATACGCGCGAGTTCGATGTCAAGGCCGGCCATGATGGCGATGTCGAGGTGATCGCCCGCTGAGGGTGCGGCGCGAAATAATCGCATCGAATGGCTCGACCTTTGTCGTTGCCGGGCTTGTCCCGGCAATCCAACCCCTTCCGGATGAGGAAGAGAGCGGGGCCACTGGATGCTCGGGTCAAGCACCCTGGGCCTGACAAGGGCCGCGTCTTCGGCTGTTTCACGCCGCCCCCAAGCACGGACAGTGGCCGAAGAGGCGAAATACCAGCTGCCAGGCGCAATTCTGTTGCCATTCGATCACAGTTGCGTGCGCTTTTGCCGATCACGTCCTTGTGTCTCGCTTCAATGCGCAATCCTGCCGCAATGCGCATCTATCGCCCAATTCATTGGAGCAACCGCTCCTCAGATTTGCTGGCTGATAGCCGCCATTGGAACACGGTACTGGATATTCGGGGTTGAGATGATACTGACGCGACGCATACTTCTTCTGGGCGCACCGCTTTTTCTTGCCAGTTGCGCAACGAGAGGTGGCCAGAGAGATGCCAATTTGCAGCAAGCGGCCTTTACACCTGATCCCTACTATGTCTCCCTCTACGGAGGCATCGAGGATGATCGCTTTCCCGTTCAGGCCGTGAACCTTGCCAAGGTGCCGCCGAAATATTGGCGCCGCGAAGTTCCCTACGAGACCGCGGAGCAGCCCGGCACCATTGTCGTCGATCCCAATCAGCGCTTCCTCTATCTCGTCCAGGAGAACGGGAGGGCGATCCGCTACGGCGTCGGCGTCGGCAAGACCGAGGCGTTCAATTTCCAGGGCGAAGCCACCATCTCCCGTAAGGCCGAATGGCCGCGCTGGACCCCCACGCCCGACATGATCCGGCGCGATCCGGAACTGAACGAACCCTATCGCAACGGCATGCCCGGCGGGGTCGACAACCCGCTCGGCGCCCGCGCGCTCTATCTCTACCGCGACGGCCGCGACACGCTCTATCGCCTGCATGGCACCACCAATCCGGCCACCATCGGCACCAAGGTGTCGTCGGGCTGCGTCCGCCTGATGAACCAGGACATCATCGATCTCTATAACCGCGTGCCGACGGGCACCAAGGTCATCGTGCTGCCTTCGGCACCGGCGCCGGAAGAAGCTCCCCTGCCTGACATGGTCTGAGCATTGCGGGCGCGTGCGACATCGCAGCACGCGCCCCTCGTCCTCGGCGGCTCTATACTCCGCGTCATCGCTCCGTTCTGCCGAGATCCTGGAGCGCGTGGAGCATCGTTTCCATGAACACCATCGCCGTCACGCCCGACGCGGGTCTCACCAGCCTTCTTCCCGGCGCACAGTTCGCCGACGCCTATGCGCTGGACATGGCTCCGCCAAAACTCGACGCAAGACGGGCCGCCGAGCGCATCATGGCCCGCTCACCGCGCTGGATCGCTGCGCTTCTGGCTCTCAGGAACCTCGTCGTCGCTCCCCTTGGCCTGCATACCCGCCCGCCGTCCTCAGCGGCGGGCCTGGGCGTCCTCGGCATCTTTCCCGTCCTCAGCCAGACACCGGACCGGCTGGTCGCCGGCTTCGACGACAGGCATCTCGACTTTCGGGTGATCGTCGACGTATCGCCACGCCTCGAGCGCCAGCGCGTCACGCTCACCACGCTCGTCCTGACCCACAACCGCCTCGGGCGCGCCTATCTCGCCGCCGTGCTGCCTTTCCACCGGGTGATCGTGCGCGCCATGCTGCGGCAGGCGCGCGAGACCTGATCGCGGAGCACTTGTCTCAGGAGGCCAGCAGGACGGGCACGCCCTTGTGCTTGGCCTTCTCCTCCGGCTCGACATGAATGGTCACCCGCGCACCCTCGATCGCCTGGCGGAGCGCCAGTTCGATGCGGTCGCAGATGGCATGCGATTCGGTCACCGACATCGTGCCCTGCACCACCAGATGGAAATCGATGAAGATGACGCTGCCGACCTGGCGGGTCCTGACATCGTGGGCCTCCTGGGCGCCCTCGCTGTGGGTGGCGATGATCTTGGCGATCTGGTCGAGGATTTCCGGCGGCGCGGAGGCATCCATCAGGCTGGAGACGGAGTCGCGGATCATCACCCAGCCCGACCACAGAATGTTGACGGCGACGATCGCCGCCAGAATCGGGTCGAGGATCAGCCAGCCCGTCACGGCCACGAGGGCGACGCCGATCAGGACACCGCCGGACGACCAGACGTCGGTCATCACGTGCCGGCCATCGGCGACCAGGGCCGGCGAGCGCCAGGTCCGGCCCCAGCGCAGCAGAGTCACCGCCCAACCAAGATTGATCGCAGTCGCCACGGCATTCACTGCCAGGCCCAATGCAGGTGCATCCAGTGGCCTGGGTGCGAGAATGCCGTCATAGGCCTTGATCAGGATGAGGATCGCCGCCAGCACGATCATCACGCCCTCGATCACGGCGGAAAAATATTCGGCCTTGTGATGCCCATAGGGATGGCCGCCATCGGCAGGCTTGGAGGCCACTCGCAGCGCGATGAAGGCGGCGCCCGCCGCGACCACGTTGATGATGCTCTCCAGCGCATCCGAATAGAGCGCGAGCGAGCCCGTCAGCCAATAGGCGCCGAACTTCAGCGCAAGAACGACGAGGCCGACGCCGGCACTGGCAAGGGCGGCTTTCTGGGCGCGATTCATGATGGTTCCTGGTTCATGCGCAGCGCCTCCGCAAAGGTCTGTGCCGATGCGAGGTCCCTACTCCCGGAAGCTGCCGTAAGGCCAGAGCAAGTAGTATAGCCTCGGCTATCGGTGCCCTATGATCGGCGCGCCGCGCTATGTCAGTGTCCGGCCTTGCGGGCCACGATGAAGAGCCAGTCGGTCGGCTTGTTGTCATAGCCGCCGCCCTTGGCGGCCTCGATCGCGACGCTCTCCCAGGGGCCGGGCCGATAGGCCTGCTCGAGCCAGCCCGCCGAAGGATAATTGTAATAGCGGCCGAACTGGTCCCTGCCCTCCGCCTCGCCGGCCTTGAAGCTGGCGTGGAAAACGCCGCCGGGCTTCAGCGCCCGATGGATCCTGCCGATGACCGCGGGCAGATCGGTGCGCGGCACGTGGAGCAGGCAGGCATTGGCCCAGACACCGTCATAGATCCCGACAGCGTCGATCGCCTCGAACAGCAGGACATCGACCGGCCGGCCGAGCCGCTGAGCGGCGGCATGCGCAATTTCCGGCGTACCATCAGTCGGCGTGACGTCGAAGCCACTGGACAGCATGTATTCGCTATCCTGTCCTGCACCACAGCCAAGTTCCAGGATGGCTCCGCCCGGAGCGATATGAGACAGAAACTGATCGAGGCGCCGTTTCTGTGCCACTTGTCCCCGCATGGTGTAGGCAGTCGCCTGTTCAGCATAGAAAGCGATCGTCACATCATCTTTGGCAGACATTTGCGTTTCCTGTTTCACTTCCGGGCGCCCGGCGCGATAACGCCAATGCTTCGGCCCTTCTGCCGAATCAGGTCTCTCGCGATATTTCACAATTAATAGACGGAAAATAACATGGCAGGAAACGCTGAAGCCAACTCGGCTGCAGGCTCCGGTGGTGCCCAGACAGTGCCGGGCGGAATAGGTCGCATCGTTCTGGCGAGCCTGGTCGGCACCACGATCGAGTTCTACGATTTCTACATCTATGGAACGGCCGCTGCCCTGGTGATCGGGCAGACCTTCTTCCCGTCGACCGCGCCCGGTTCACAGGCCCTCAACGCCTTCCTCACCTTCGGCATCGCCTTTCTTGCCCGGCCGATCGGCTCGATCCTCTTCGGCCATTTCGGTGACCGCATCGGGCGCAAATCGACGCTCGTGGCCTCCATGCTGGTGATGGGCCTGTCGACCACGCTGATCGGCGCACTGCCGACCTATGAACAGGCCGGCTTCCTGGCACCCCTGCTGCTGTGCATCCTGCGTTTCGGCCAAGGCATCGGCCTTGGCGGCGAATGGGGCGGTGCCGCCCTGCTCGCAACCGAGAATGCCCCGCAGGGACGGCGTTCCTGGTTCGGCATGTTCCCCCAGCTCGGACCGCCGATCGGCTTCTTCATGGCCAATGGCCTGTTCCTGGTCCTCCTGATGTTCCTCAACGAGGCAAGCTTCCTCTCCTGGGGCTGGCGCATCCCCTTCCTGATCAGCGCCGCTTTGGTGGCGATCGGCCTCTATCTGCGCGTCTCCATCAGCGAAACGCCGGAATTTCGCGAGGCCATGGCCCGCAACGAGCGCGTCGAGGTGCCCTTGCTCGAGGTGCTCCGGGACCATTGGGTACCCCTGATCCAGGGCTCCCTCGCCATCGTGGTGTGCTACGCCCTGTTCTACATCTCCACCGTCTTTGCCCTGGGCTATGGCGTCAATGCGCTGCATATTTCCCGCAGCGATTTCCTTGGCCTGCTCTGCATTGCCGTCATCTTCATGGCGATCGCCACCCCGATCTCCGCCGCCTTATCCGACCGTTTCGGGGCTCGCCCCGTCTTGCTGATCTCCAGCGCGCTGGCGGCGGCCTCGGGCTTCTGCCTGCCCATCCTGCTTGGCAGCGGCAACAGCTTCGAGGTCCTCGTCTTCCTGTCGCTGTCGCTCGCGCTGATGGGACTGACCTTCGCGCCGCTCGGAGCCCTACTGCCAGACCTGTTCCCCACCAAGGTGCGCTACACCGGCGCCTCCAGTGCCTATAATCTCGGCGGCATCCTGGGCGCCTCGCTCGCGCCCTATCTGGCCCAGATCCTGCTGCAGCAGGGCGGCCTGCCCTGGGTGGGCTATTATGTCAGCGCAGCGGCGATCATCAGCTTTTTCGCCGTGCTGAGCATGAAACGGACCGGTTGACATATTAAGCAACCAAAAGGTTGCATAAATCATTACGATCTGACATAGATGCGCAACCAGGAGGTTGCAATTATGTCAGATCGTATCGAAAAGACCATCGAGCTGAACGCGCCCATCGAGCGGGTGTGGCGTGCCCTGACCGATCACGAGGAATTCGGCACCTGGTTCCGGGTCAAGCTGGATGGGCCTTTCGTGCCCGGCCAGATCTCGCGCGGCCGCATCACCTATCCCGGCTATGAGCATGTCGTATGGGAAGCCAAGGTCGTCAGCATGGACAAGCCTCGCCTGTTCTCCTTCACCTGGCATCCCTACGCCGTCGATCCGGACGTCGACTATTCCAAGGAAACCCCAACCCTGGTGGAATTCCATTTGCGCCCGACGGCGACGGGAACTCAATTGATCGGTATCGAGTCGGGCTTCGGTGCCATTCCCGCCCACCGCCGGGCCGAAGCGTTCCGGATGAATGATGGCGGCTGGGAAGAGCAGATGAAGAACATCAAAGCCTATGTCGAGACTTGATATCGCTCCACCGACCCAGGATCACGCGGCGACTTTCGCGGCATTGGGAGATCCGACCCGGCTCTCCTTGCTCGGCCGGCTCAGCAGCGGACAGGCGCAATCGATCGCCAAACTGTCGACCGATACGCGCCTGACGCGCCAGGCCATCACCAAGCATCTCCACGTCCTGGAAGGAGCGGGTCTGGTCTCGAGCCTTCGTGTCGGGCGCGAGACGCAGTTTGCCTACCGCCCCGAGCCGATCGAGGCCGCGCGCTCCTACCTCGACGAGGTATCCGCACAATGGGATGCCGCCTTCGCCCGGCTCAAGGCTTTCGTGGAGAAATGAGGGCGGTCACTCCGCCATCACCAGCCGTGCCGGCCCGCCATCCTCGCCCTTGACCACACGGTAGAAGCAGGAATGGCGGCCGGTGTGGCAACAGCCGCCATCGCCGCCGACCTCGACGCGCATGATCAGGGCATCCTGATCGCAATCGGTGCGCAATTCCACCACGCGCTGCAATTGGCCTGACGTTTCGCCTTTACGCCAGAGCGCCTGGCGCGATCGCGACCAGTACCAGGCCTCGCCGGTCTCCAGCGTGCGGGCCAGGGATTGGGCATTCATATGCGCGACCATCAGCACCTCTCCATGCTCGGCACCGAGCGTCACCACCGTGATCAGGCCATCGCGGTCGAATTTCGGCGTGAAGACAAGGCCTTCTTCCAGGGAGGCCTTGTCGCCGGGCGCAGGGAACGAGGTCGTCATGCTGATACTCATGGGACGGGTGGCGGGAAACGCGTAGGGCTCAGAAGATGAAGTCCGTATGGATGAACTTCGACTTGTGGCTGCGCGTGATTTCGTCGAGCAGTTTCTTGCTGGGCTCGGTCTGCTTGGCGGCGATCATCGAACGGATCGAGAAGGACCGCAGCGCATCGGTGACAGAGAGCGTACCCTCCGCCGAATCCTTGCGGCCGGTGAAGGGGAAGATGTCCGGCCCGCGCTGGCACTGGCAGTTGATGTTGACCCGGCAGACCTGGTTCACCAGCGGATCCACCAGCGTGCCGATGTCATCCGCGCTGGTCGAAAAGATGCTGACCTGCTGGCCGTGCTCGGAAGTGATGACGTAGTCCAGCGCCGTCTCGATGTCGTCGAAGGGCATCACCGGCACGATCGGCCCGAACTGCTCCTCGCGATAGAGCTTCATGCCCTCCGCCACCGGATAAACCACGGCCGGCCGGAACAATGTCTCGACCTCGTCCCCGCCGCCTTCGTTGACCACCCTGGCCCCCTTGGCTACGGCATCCTCGACGCAGGCCATCATGTATTCGGCCTTGGCCCTGTCGGGCAGCGGCGTGATGCTGACGCCCTTGTCCCAGGGCATGCCGATCCTGAGCTTGGCAAGCTCCTCGGTGAAGCGCTGCAGGAAACGATCGACGATGGAGCGGTGCACGATCAGCATCTTCAGCGCGGTGCAGCGCTGGCCGTTGAAGGACAGCGCCCCGGCAAGGCATTCCTTCACCGCCAGTTCCAGATCGGCATCGGCGAGCACGATGGCGGCATTCTTGGCATCGAGGCCGAGAATGGCGCGCAGGCGGTTGGTCTTGGGATGCAACTTCTTGAGATGGTCGGCGACCTTGCTGGAACCGATCAGGGTGAGTGCATTCACCTTGCCGGATTCCAGCAGATGCGGCACGATTTCCGCGCCCTTGCCATAGACGAAATTGACCACACCCGCCGGGAAGGCGCTGCGGAATGCTTCCAGAAGGGGCTCGAACAGCAGGACACCGAAGCGCGGCGGCTTGAATACCAGGGTGTTGCCCATGATCAGGGCCGGGATCAGCGTGGCGAAGGTCTCGTTCAGGGGATAGTTGTAGGGGCCCATACACAGCACGACGCCGAGGGGCGTGCGGCGGATCTGCCCGATGGTGCCCTCGACGATCTGGAAGCGTGAATTCTCATTGTCGAGATTGCGCACGGCATCGACGGTGGCGCGCATATAGTCGACGGTGCGATCGAACTCCTTCTCGGCATCCGGCAATGACTTGGCGATCTCCCACATGATCAGCCGCACGATCTCGCTGCGACGCGCCACCATCTGGCGGATGAAATCGAGCATGCAGATGATGCGATCGGCGACCCGCATCGTCGGCCAGGCGCCGCGGCCATTGTCATAGGCGCCGACCGCCGCCGCGAGCGCGGCATCGGCCTCCGGGATGCCGCCGACGGGCACCGAGCCGAGGGTGACCGGCAGTAAGCGCCCTTCCCCATCGCGCAGGTGAATGGGTGAGATCACGCTCTGCTTCTCGCCGGTCCATGCTAGCAACTCGCCGTTCACCAGAACGCAATCCTGATGGATCTCGCCCGGAAGGCGAAACTCGACAGGAATGTCCTCGGCCTTCGGGAACAGCGTTTTGAGCTCAGTCGATTGCAGCATCATCGGTACTCCTTCGAGACATGGCTGCCCCAACCCGTGCACGATCCATGCCACACGCGCGCCAGCGTGCAGCACGACTCATAAAGGGAATAAGACGCTCGAACGCCGAACGACAGCGCTCGTGACGAGCAGTGCCGCCGTCGGGTGTCGCTCAGCGTGCTTTGTAGGCGCGCTGTACCAGGGACAGGAAGTGCATCTGCTGCTGCGGCTCCGACTTGAAGATGCCGGTAAAGCCGGTCGTCACCGTGGAAACGCCCTGTTTCTGGATGCCGCGCATGGCCATGCACATATGCTCGGCCTCCAGCATCACGGCCAGTCCCCGAGGCTTGAGGCGCTCCTCGATGGCCTGGGTGACGTTGGCGGTGAGATGCTCCTGCGTCTGCAGGCGCCGGGCATAAATCTCCACCACGCGTGCCAGCTTGGAGAGGCCGACCACGCCGCCGCTCGGATAATAGGCAATATGGGCATGGCCCAGGATCGGCACGATGTGGTGTTCGCAATGCGAGTAGAAGGGAATGTCGCGCACCAGCACCATGTCGTCATAGCCGCCGACTTCCTCGAAGATGGTGTCGAGTTCTTCGCCGGCATCGTGCTCATAGCCCTTGAACATCTCGCGCCAGGCCTTGACCACCCGTTTGGGCGTGTCGATCAGGCCTTCGCGATCGGGATCGTCGCCGGCCCATTGGATCAGCGTCCGCACGGCGGCTTCGGCCTCCTTGCGCGTCGGGCGAGGCATAGGGGTGCGGGCGACGTCGTCGCGTTCCAACTTGGCCGCAGGCTTATCCACCAGTGCATCCATCAAAAGCTACTCCCACCGCCAAGGCAGATCATCAAAAATCGGCCTTGCGGGTTTAGATCATACCGGCCTGGAGAACACCCCTCCCCAACCGACCCATTCATGCCTATATAGTTGAGAGCGAAGCGCATTCAATCAAGCGTCCACCCATGCTCGACGACGTCTATAATAAACGTATCCTCGAATTGGCAGCCAATATTCCGCGTATCGGCCATCTGCCGCGCGCAGATGCCGCAGCCACGGCCCATTCCAAACTGTGCGGCTCCACCGTTTCGGTCGAGCTGGCGGTTGAAGACGGCAAGGTCTCCGATTTCGCCCATATCGTGAAGGCCTGTGCTCTCGGACAGGCCTCCTCCTCCATCATGGCCCGCAATATCATCGGCGCGAGCGCCGACGAATTGCGGCAGGCGCGCGAGGCGATGCGCCGCATGCTCAAGGAGAACGGCCCGCCCCCCGAAGGCCGTTTTGCCGAAGCTGCTGTGCTGGAACCGGTGCGCGACTTCAAGGCCCGTCACGCCTCCACGCTGCTCACTTTCGATGCGGTGGTCTCCGCTTTCGACAGCATCGAAGCGAAGGCGGCGGAGTAAGGCTCGAAAAGGAGTGTCGATCTCCAGATCGACATTCTCGGAAACGGAGCCGTTGGATGATGTCGACCTGAAGGTCGACACTCCGATTTGGGCATTTTCCGGAGCAGCCAGGAAGCCCACGACCTCAGGATTCGCCCTGCCCCTTGCGAATTATGACGGAAAAGCCCCATTCTGCTCTTGAACTTGCCGGTTTTTCCGGAAATGAGCATCGTGTTCGGAACGTTTTACGATTTGGTGGAATCACCAAGAATCGCAAAGACGCCTTAGCCAATCCTTTGGATTGGCTTGAGAACAAGGAGTTAGAGTAAATAGTCGTTCACGCTTGAACGCGCTTTGCTCTAGGTAAAGACGGGGGCGCCCATGTTGAAACTGATCCTGCGGCGAAACGTCAAGTCGGGGTTGATCGGCGGCAAGAAGTTCGAGGTTCATAGTCGCATAGAGACGGACAAGGATCTCGTCGCCTTGTTCAAGGGCTATCCCGACGAACTGGTGCTCGCCTATAAATCCATCTGGGCGGACCGTAGTCTTTCCCTCAAGCGCAGCGAATTCCTGCGCGGAACCAAGTTCACCGTCACCTCCCTCAACGAACTCATCGAGCTGGAGGAAAGGCTGCAATCGGCCTTCGACCAGGTCCGGCGCATGATCGAGATCGTCGAGACCTTCCAGACCGACATCGCCCTCGAGCTTTGATTTCGATTCCGGCCGGAAGCTCTCACCCCTGTCGCATCTCGTCATGACCTGGCCCCGCACTGCCGCACATCTCGTCATCCGTACCTACCAGGTCACGTTGTCGGCCCTGATCGGGCGACAATGCCGCTATTTTCCGAGCTGCTCGGAATTTGCCGACGAGGCGATCGAGCGCCATGGCGTGTGGGCGGGCGGATGGATGGGCTTGTTTCGGATCTGCCGCTGCCATCCCTGGGGCGGATCGGGCCTCGATCCCGTGCCGGAACGATTGCCCGCCGACGCGAGCTGGTATAGACCGTGGCGCTATGGCCGCCGACGGCCTTTTACCTGCGATGAGGGGCAGTAGCCTCTCCTATATCACCTGAAATCGCTTACCTGCTTGGTTGGCAGGAGTGAGCCTGGAGAAAACTATGCCTGTTTTGACTTTTCCCGATGGCAATCAGCGTTCCTACGATGCCGGCGTGACCGGCAAGGCCGTTGCCGAGGGCATCTCCAAATCCCTCGCCAAGAAATCCATCGCCATGAAGCTCGACGGGGTGCTGACCGACCTCGCGGAGGAGATCGGTCGCGATGCCCGCATCGAGATCGTCACCCGCGAGAGCCCGGAAGCCCTGGAGCTGATCCGGCACGATGCAGCCCATGTCATGGCCGAGGCCGTGCAGTCGCTCTGGCCCGACACTCAGGTCACCATCGGCCCGGTGATCGAGAACGGCTTCTATTACGACTTCTATCGCGCCGAACCTTTCTCTTCGGAAGACTTTCCGAAGATCGAAGCGAAGATGCGTGAGATCATCGCCCGCAACGCTCCCTTCACCCGCGAGATATGGAGCCGTGACAAGGCCAGGCAGGTCTTCGCCGACAAGGGCGAGAAGTTCAAGGTCGAGCTGGTCGAGGCGATCCCCGTCGACCAGGATCTGAAGATCTACTACCAGGACAACTGGTTCGATCTCTGCCGTGGCCCGCATATGGTCTCGACCGGCCAGATCGGCACCGCCTTCAAGCTGATGAAGGTGGCCGGCGCCTATTGGCGCGGCGACAGCAACAATCCGATGCTGACCCGCATCTATGCCACCGCCTGGCGCAACCAGGAGGAGCTCGACCTCTATCTCAAGCAGATCGAGGAAGCCGAGAAGCGCGACCATCGCCGCCTCGGACGCGAGATGGACCTGTTCCATTTCCAGGAGGAAGGCCCGGGCGTGGTGTTCTGGCACGGCAAGGGCTGGACGATATTCCAGGAGCTGATCGCCTATATGCGCCGGCGCCTGAAGGCCGACTACAAGGAGGTCAACGCGCCTCAGCTGCTCGACAAGCATCTGTGGGAGATCTCCGGCCATTGGGGCTGGTATCGCGAGAACATGTTCATGGCCAAGTCCGCCGGCGACGAGACCGAGGACGAACGCGTCTTCGCCATCAAGCCGATGAACTGCCCGGGCCATCTGCTGATCTTCAAGCACGGCCTGAAGTCCTATCGCGACTTGCCGATGCGCCTGGCCGAGTTCGGCGCCGTGCATCGCTATGAGCCCTCGGGCGCCCTGCACGGCCTGATGCGCGTGCGCGGCTTTACCCAGGACGATGCCCATATCTTCTGCACCGACGAGCAGATGGCGGCCGAGTGCCTGAAGATCAACGATCTCATCCTGTCGACCTATGCCGATTTCGGCTTCGACGAGATCGTGGTCAAGCTCTCCACCCGGCCGGAGAAGCGCGTCGGATCCGACGAGCTCTGGGATCGCGCCGAAGAGGTGATGATGCGGGTGCTCGAGCAGATCGAGGAGCAGTCGGGCGGGCGCATCAAGACCGGCATCAACCCTGGCGAAGGCGCCTTCTACGGCCCGAAATTCGAATACACCCTGAAGGACGCCATCGGCCGTGACTGGCAGTGCGGTACCACGCAGGTCGACTTCAACCTGCCGGAGCGCTTCGGCGCCTTCTTCGTGGATTCGGACGGCGAGAAGAAGACACCGGTGATGATCCACCGCGCCATCTGCGGCTCGATGGAACGCTTCCTCGGCATCCTGATCGAGAACCATGCCGGGCATTTCCCGCTCTGGCTGGCGCCCGAGCAGGTCATGGTGTGCACGATCACCTCGGACGCCGACGATTATGCCCAGGAGGTCGTCGCGGCCCTCAGGGCGGCGGGGCTACGCGCGGAGATCGATCTGCGCAACGAGAAGATCAACTACAAGGTGCGCGAGCATTCCCTCGCCAAGACCCCGGTGATCTTCGCCCTCGGCAAGAAGGAAGGTGCGGAACGCACCGTCTCGATCCGCCGCCTTGGCTCGCAGGCCCAGTCGGTGCTGCCGCTCGACAAGGCAATCGCCGAACTGGTCAAGGAAGCGACCCCGCCGGATCTGCGGCGCTAGACCGGAGGGAGACCTCCTCTCCCATGCAATGGGCGTCGGCCTGCCGGCCGGCGCCTCGGAACAGGCCATGCCGTGAGCAAGCTCTTCTTCACCGCCGACACCCATTTCGGCCATGAATCGATCATCCGCCTGTGCAAGCGCCCCTTCGACAGCGTCGAGGCGATGGATGAGGCCTTGATCGCGCGCTGGAACGGCAAGGTTGCCCCGAACGACGTGGTCTATCACATCGGCGATTTCAGCTTTCGCGCGGGCAAGCCGGCCGAGACCTATCTGGAACGCCTCAACGGCCAGATCCATCTCATCCTCGGCAATCATGACGACCAGGCCAAGCTCGAGTCGACCGGGCGCCTGCGTTCGATCACCGAGATCAAGGAATTGCGCTGGAAAGGCCAGACGATCGTGATGTGCCATTACCCGATGCGCGAATGGCCGGGGGCCTGGCGTGGCGCCTGGCATCTGTTCGGGCATGTGCATGGCCGCCTCGACGGCGAGCCCTTCGGCTACAGCCTCGATGTCGGCGTGGACAGCCACAGCTACGCCCCTCTCGCGGCAGAGGAAGTCGCCACGCTGATGGACGGGCGTCAGCAGATCTTCGGGACCTGACGTCTATAGGACGGCGGTGGAAGGGCTGCGCAGTCGATCCGGATTACTCGGCGGCAACCTTGGCCGCAGGCTCGTTTCGCACGGCCAGCCCCGCCAGCACCATGTCGAAGATCTTGTCGACATAGGCCGCATCGGGCGGCGTCACGGTGGTATGAAAACGCTGGAAGATCGGCGACATGATCAGATCGAGCACGGTATCCGGATCGACATCGTCGCGGATCTGCTTCTTGTGCATGGCCGAGATCACGAAGGCCCGGGCGATTTCCTGGCGGCGCTTCATGACGATCTCGCTGAAGCGCTCCCGGAACGGACGCTCGAACTGCGCCTCCGCCAGCAGGGCCCTGGAGGCGCCTTCCATCATCGGATCGTTGAGATATTCAGCCAGGCGGCGCACATAGTTGCGGAAATTCACCATGGGCTCGCCGCCGGCGACCATGGGCGGCAGCACCTCGGTGCAACGGGCAAGATAGGCGTCGAGCAGGAGATCGGCCTTGCTGTCATACCAGCGATAGATGGTCTGCTTGCCCACCCCGGCGAGAGCCGCGATGCGTTCGACCGAGATATCGCGATAGGGAGCGCGTTCGAGCAATTCGGCCGCTGCATGCAAAATCGCCTTATGCGTTTCCATGCAGCGCGGTCTTCCGACGGGTCGTGCCGCCTGCTGCGCAATGGCCACCGACAACTCCTATAAATGTCAAGAATATAATCTAGACGTAATGTCTCATATATAAACGCATTTCTGCTTGTTTTCAATCAACCTGACCTTGCATGGCTGCTTCGCCTCCCGTGTCGACGGCTGGAAATTAGCAAAACGGCAGCCTGGAACGGCCAAGGCCCGGGATTGTCCGTTCGTGATCGGCTCGGAAGGCACAGTCCCCCACCTCACGAAAATTTCAAGACGCCCCGTTTCATATCTCTTGCATTTAGAGACGAGGCGTCTTATAAACATCGACATGGATGGTACGGCAATCGTTTCATTGGATTGCGGACTTTCCACGGTAAGTGTTCAAGCGTATCGTCAGTTTGGTAACGATTGTTAGCACGTAAGAGTAGATGAAGGCGCGTTTGCGCCGTTCGATATTGCATAGTTTGATTTCTATTCGGGCGCCGCACCTCCCCAACAGGTGCGGCGCTTTGTTTTTGTCATCCCTTCCTCTCGACAACCACACAGGACGATACTTATCGCTTGCCGGGCGGTAACAATGTACTCGTGCTTTCCCGACCGAAATCCGGCGGGGTCTGCAGACTCGATCCGATCCGTTTTCCCGGATGGAAATCTGTCGGCGCCTGTCTCGATTGAAAACGGGCCGGGCTATATTTAGCCATCTAAGGCTCCCGGCGCGAATGAGGCTGCTCGCTAGCGGCGCAGTGACGGGCACGTCATCGCCCCCGGGCGCCCGATGCGATCGGTCGCGACTGAAATGCTCCATCAGGTTCGAGATACCAGGCTGCGCCGAGCACCGCCCCCTCGCCCACGCAGTTTTAAGCGTTTACGGCCTGGACGACCCCTTGTAGATTGGACACATGGCACTCAAGCGCATGGACAATGTCGGGATCGTCGTCGATGACCTCGCAGGGGCGATCGATTTCTTTCGCGAGCTCGGCCTCGAGTTCGAAGGGCAGGCCACGATCGAAGGCGAATGGGCCGGACGGGTCACCGGGCTCGGCGATCAGCGCGTCGAGATTGCCATGATGCGCACGCCGGACGGCCACAGCCGGCTCGAACTATCCCGCTTCCTCACGCCGCCTGTCGTCGCCGATCACCGCAACGCCCCGGTGAACGCTCTAGGTTATCTGCGCGCCATGTTCACCGTTGATGACATCGACGACACGCTTGAAAGGCTCCGTCGACGCGGCGCGCAACTCGTAGGCGACGTCGTCCGATATAAGGACGTGTATCGACTCTGCTACATCCGCGGGCCTGGCGGGCTGCTCATCGGCCTTGCCCAGGAACTCGGCTGACGACACCGACAAGAGTGCCCTTCGCCCCATCCACCTTTGAGCCTTGCCACGACTTGCCGGGCGACGGATCGCAAGTCACCGCCACCGAAGAGCTCATTCCGAAGGTGGCGTCGGATCACCCTGCGCCAGAACGAAATTCCTCCGCCAGCCGCACAACGGCAGAGTCCGAACAATTGAAACTGAGGGGGAGGATGGTGCCGGTTGCGGGACTTGAACTCGCGACCTACCGCTTACAAGGCGGTTGCTCTACCAGCTGAGCTAAACCGGCGTCGGTTTTGGGGTAGCAATTCGGGCCTCTTCGCGCAAGTTTCCTGTGCAACGAAAGTTGGTGTAACATTTGTTACGCTCCACTCGATGGTGGTGCGTTTCGATTGTGAGGGTCCAGCTGCAACAGTTTGGTGGGAACTCAACGCCGATGATCAGTGTCTTCGACATCTTCAAGATCGGCATCGGCCCCTCGTCTTCGCACACTGTCGGCCCCATGCGTGCCGCCAATCGCTTCGTGCAGTCGCTCCGCAAGCAGGGCCATTTCATCCACACCCACCGGATTGAAACCGTGCTTTACGGCTCGCTGGCCTGGACCGGTCACGGGCATGCCAGCGATATCGCCGTGATCCTGGGCCTCGCCGGCGAGGAACCGGAAACCGTCGATCCAGAGACCGTCGCCGCGATCGTCGAAGACGCCACCAGCAAGGGCATGCTCGCCCTCGGCGGCCGCCGGGCCATGAGCTTCGAGCACAACCGCGACATCGTCTTCGATCGCAAGACGCAACCCAAGGGCCATCCCAACACCCTGTCCTTCACGGCCTGGAACGAGGGCGGCACTGCCCTCGCCACGGAATTCTACTATTCCATCGGCGGCGGCTTCGTGCTGGCCGAGGGGGAAAGCGCAGCGACGCTGGCGACGGTGGACGTTCCCTACCCTTTCGGCAGCAGCGCCGACCTGTTGCGCCTTGGTGTCGAGCACAATCTGAGCATCGGCGGCATCGTGCTCGCCAATGAAATGGCGAGCCAGCCCGAAGCCACCATCCGCGAGCGGCTCGCCGGCATCCGGTCCGTCATGAATGCCGCCATCGACCGCGGCATGAGCCAGGAGGGCGAATTGCCGGGCGGACTGCGGGTAAAGCGCCGCGCCAAGGCGTTGCACGATCGCCTGCTCACCGATATCGGCCGCAATGTCCGCGCGCCGCACGAGGTGATGGACTGGGTTTCCCTCTTCGCGATCGCCGTGAACGAAGAAAATGCTGCCGGCGGGCGGGTGGTGACGGCGCCCACCAACGGCGCTGCCGGCATCGTACCGGCGGTACTGCGCTACTATCGGGATTTCTGCGACTATTCGGAGGCCGGCGCCGACGAGTTCCTGCTCACGGCCGCCGCAATCGGCATGTTGTTCAAGATGAACGCCTCGATCTCGGGCGCCGAGGTCGGCTGCCAGGGCGAGGTCGGGGTCGCGGCCTCGATGGCGGCGGGCGGGCTTGCCGCCGCGCTCGGCGGCAATATCGCCCAGGTCGAGAACGCGGCCGAGATCGGCATGGAGCATCATCTCGGTATGACCTGCGATCCGATCGGCGGCCTGGTGCAGATTCCCTGCATCGAACGCAATGCCTTCGGGGCCAACAAGGCGATCGCCGCCGCCTCCCTCGCCTTGCGTGGCGACGGCACCCACAAGGTCAGCCTCGACCAGGTGATCACCACCATGCGCGTCACCGGCGCGGACATGCAGTCCAAATACAAGGAAACCTCGCAGGGGGGCCTCGCCGTCAATGCGGTGGAGTGCTGACGCCTATCGACTCGCTTCCTGGGGTCGGCTCCGAACCAGGCGCAATCGATGCCCCGTGACGGCGATGACAAAGACTTGCGCCGCTTCGATGCAAGCTCAATAAGGCTGCGACCTTCCTTGTCCGCCAATTATGTTTGAGCCAATGACCGACCTTGCAGGCCAGATCCTCATTCTCACCGGCCCTCCGGGTTCGGGAAAGACCACGACGGCACAAGCCCTTGCGTCCGAACCAGGCGCGCCGGCCGTGCATCTGCACGCCGACGATTTCTGGCATTTCATCAAGAATGGCGCGATCGCGCCCTATCTGGCTGAAGCCCATCATCAGAATATGGTGGTAATCGACGTTCTGGTCAGTGCAGTGCAAGCCTATGCTCGTGGTGGCTATTTCGTGATCCTGGACGGCATTGTCGGTCCCTGGTTCCTGGCGCCGTTCAGGGCGCTCGCCTTGCCGGTCCACTATGTGGTGCTGCGCCCGCTCCTGGCAGCTGCGATCGAGCGCTGCCGCCTGCGCGGCGGCGACACCCTGAGCGACCCCGAGCCGATCACCGCGCTGCACCGGCAATTCTCCGATCTGGGTGCGCTCGAGCGCCATGTCATCGCGACGGAAGGGCAGGATCGTGCCGCCATGCTGGCGGCCGTCCGCGAGGCCGTTGCCGGCGGGAGGTTCCGGCTGGCGTCCTGAGGCGCCTGAGAAAGTGTCCTGCGGGGCGAAGTGAGGCAAGCGTGCATTTTCTTGCAATCGCGCCCTTCCTCACCATGATTTTGACGTGAGAATCGGTCAATCGACGGCTTCTACATCCTGGCCGTGCCTAAATTCCGGCCGTCAACCTTCGCTACACTCTTGTGGTGCATGGTCTTTTGCTGCAAAACGCAGCGCCTCCCCCGCCGTGCACAGCGGCCAGACGCAACAGGGCAACCGAACACTTCATGGCTTCCGACAATCGGGCTTCGAAAATTCGTATCGCTCTCGACGCGATGGGGGGCGATCACGGCCCCACGGTCGTGATTCCGGCCGCCGAGCTGGCGCTGACCCGCCATCCCGACCTGAGCTTCTCCTTCTATGGCGATGAAGCCGCCATCGCCCCGCTGCTGGCCGCCCGCCCGCGCCTTCAGGCCGTTTCCAGCGTCCATCACACCGATGTCGCCATCCGCATGGACGACAAGCCTAGCCACGCCCTGCGCTATGGCCGCAAGAAATCCTCGATGTGGCTGGCGATCGATGCCATCAACAAGGATGAAGCCGATGCGACCGTCTCGGCCGGCAACACCGGCGCGCTGATGGCGATGGCACGCTTCTGCCTGCGCACGCTCGCCGAGATCGACCGTCCCGCCATCGCCGCGCTGTGGCCGACCCTGCGGGGCGAATCGATCGTGCTCGACGTCGGGGCCTCCATCGGCGCCGATTCCAACGCCCTGATCGACATGGCGGTGATGGGCGCGGCCATGGCCCGTATCGTGCTGGGCGTGGAGCGCCCCACCGTCGGCCTGCTCAATGTCGGTGTCGAGGAGGTCAAGGGTCTCGAAATGGTGCGCGAGGCCGGCCGCATCCTGCGTGAGACCAGCCTGCCTGACCTGACCTATCATGGTTTCGTCGAGGGCGACGACCTCGGCAAGGGCACCGTCGACGTGGTGGTGACCGAAGGTTTTGCCGGCAATATCGCGCTCAAGACCGCCGAAGGCACGGCCAAGCAGATCGCCTCCTATCTGCGTTCGGCGATGTCGCGTACCCTGATGGCGCGCATCGGCTATCTCTTCGCCCGCGGTGCCTTCCAGGCCCTGCGCGAAAAGCTCGATCCCAACCGTGTCAATGGCGGCGTCTTCCTCGGCCTCAACGGCATCGTGATCAAGAGCCATGGCGGCGCCAATGCCGAAGGCTACGCTGCCGCCATCGATCTGGCCTATGATATGGTGAAACAAGAACTCATGACGAAAATCACCGAAAGCCTGAGCTTCGACCACCGCGCCGTGATGGCCGCCGCCAGCAATCCGGACGCTGCATAATGGCGACAATCCGTTCTGTTATCCGGGGCATCGGCTCCTATCTGCCCGAGAAACGCGTCACCAATGACGAGTTGTCCAAGCTCGTCGACACCTCCGACGAGTGGATCGTGCAGCGCACCGGCATCCGCGCCCGCCACCAGGCCGCAGAGGGTGAATTCACCTCGCATCTCGCCACCAAGGCGGCCGAGCGCGCTTTGGCCGATGCCGGCCTGAAGGGCTCCGATATCGACCTGATCGTGCTGGCGACCTCGACGCCCGACAACACCTTCCCAGCTACGGCCACCACCGTGCAGGCCAATATCGGCATGACAGGCGGCGCTGCCTTCGACGTGCAGGCCGTGTGCACCGGCTTCGTCTACGGGCTTTCCATCGCCGACAATTTCCTGCGCTCGGGCTCGGCCAAGCATGCGCTCGTCATCGGCGCCGAGACCTATTCGCGTATTCTGGACTGGTCGGATCGTACCACCTGCGTGCTGTTCGGCGATGGTGCCGGCGCCGTGGTGGTGGAAGCCACCATGAATGACGGTTCGATCCACGATCAGGGCGTGCTGGCCACCAAGCTGCGCTCGGACGGGCGGCACAAATCGAAGCTCTTCGTCGATGGCGGCGCCTCCACCACGGGCACGGTCGGCAAACTGCGCATGGACGGCAAGGAAGTCTTCAAGCTTGCCGTCGGCATGGTGCCGCAGATCATCATCGACACCATGGACGATCTCGGCCTGCCCTATGACGCGGTGGATTGGTTCGTGCCGCACCAGGCCAATGCCCGCATCATCCACGCTACGGCCGAAAAGCTTGGCCTGCCGCCGGAGAAGGTGGTGCTCACCGTTGCCGAGCATGCCAACACCTCCTCGGCCTCGATTCCCCTGGCGCTCGACACGGCAGTCAAGGACGGGCGCATCAAGCGAGGGGACCTTGTCCTGCTGGAGGCCATGGGCGGCGGCTTCACCTGGGGCGCGGCCCTGATCCGCTGGTAGTCTGACGAATTTGACGGTTACCGAACCGAGGTCGAAGCGAACACCGGTTTCGATTGGTGGTTGACCTTGACCGATTTCGTCAATAGCTTCGCGTTTTCAGTGACATAGAGTCGGGACTTCAGTGCCGGCCCTGCTGGGATGATTTGCGGGGCGGATTCGTGGCGGGACAGGCTTCCCGCCGTTCCGGGCTGCATCGAACGGATAACAGACAGGTGGCCTCTTCACGGAGCCTGTCCAACGTGGGGCATGAAAGCGATGGCGGGAAATACCGTCACAAGAGCAGATCTTTGCGAAGCGGTTTACCAGAAAGTAGGCCTGTCGCGGACCGAGTCGTCGGAACTGGTCGAGATGGTCCTGCATGAAATCTCGAGCTGCCTCGAACGGGGCGAGACGGTGAAGCTGTCGTCCTTCGGCTCCTTCGTCGTGCGCTCCAAGGGCGAGCGTATCGGCCGCAACCCCAAGACCGGCAAGGAAGTGCCGATCTCCCCGCGCCGTGTCATGGTCTTCAAGCCTTCCAACATTCTCAAGGCCCAGATCAATGGCGAGAATGTCGATGGCGTCACCGACGACTAGTCGGGCATTGGCCTCGGCCAGCCAAATCAATAATGGACTAATCAGTCCTGTTTTCTGCGAGATGGGAAATTCCGGTCTGCCGGCGCTGGCCGCCCGCATGGCGAGGCATCCCTGAAGCGGCCCGCAGCGACAGCCGTCATCGCCTGTCGGCAATGGGCATCTCTTTCCTCCTCAAACGGTTTCAAACTACCATCCGATGAAGTTTTGGGTTGGAAACAAGTGATAAACGCTTGTCTTTCATCACAGAATCGGACGAGTGATAGGGGAAAGGCACGATTCGCCGCTTTCCGCTCGGGAGTCCGGCAGCATGGAAAAAGCACCTGACGCGTTCCGCACCATCAGCGAGGTCGCCGAGGATCTCGACCTGCCCCAGCACGTCCTGCGCTTCTGGGAAACCCGCTTCAGCCAGATCAAGCCGCTGAAGCGCGGTGGTGGGCGTCGCTATTATCGCCCTGACGACATCGATCTGCTCAAGGGCATTCGCTACTATCTCTATGGCGAAGGCTACACCATCAAGGGCGTGCAGCGCATCCTCAAGGAGCGTGGCAACCGGCATGTGATCGAGATCGGCCGCGCGCAGAATGAGGATTATGTACCACCCGTCGCGGTGATCCCGCGGGCGGACGAGGAAGAGCGCCGCCGTGAGCGGGCCGAATGGCCGGAGGCGGAGGCTCCTGCACCGGGTGATCCGGCCGGGGACTATGACGAGCGCGATGATCGGATCGAGCCCGTCTTCGACGAAGAGTCCGAAGCTTACGAGCCGCCGCCAGTCCAGGCCTCGCTGCCGCTGTCATCCCTCGCGGGACCGCCCATGCGCAGCGAGCCGCGCCCCGCGCCGCCTCCGGTCGCGCAGGCTGAAAGCGGCAGTGGATTGTCGCTGGGCGACGAGCGTCGCCGACGGCTGCAGACGGTGCTGCTGGAACTCGGCGAGTGCAAGCATATCCTGGAAGCTGCCCGCGGCTGAGAAGCCGAAGCGTCACAGCAGGTGCCACATCCGCCTCTTGGAGGCGCGGCATAGGCGGCATAAGAAGGAGCCGACGGGACGTCCGCGGCGCCAGCCGCTGCGTCATAACAAGAAGGCTTCGAGGAATTGGCTGACGCAACTTCGCCCGCGGTCCACAGCGCGAACACTCCCTATGACGCGGTCATCATCGGCGGTGGCCATAACGGCCTGACCTGCGCCTATTACCTCGCGCGAGCTGGCCGGCGGGTCAAGGTGCTGGAGCGCCGTTCCGTCGTCGGCGGCGCCGCAGTGACGGAGGAGTTCCATCCGGGTTTCCGCAATTCCATGGCCTCCTACACGGTGAGCCTGCTCAATCCCAAGGTCATCCGGGACATGGAGCTGGAGCGTCACGGCCTCAAGGTAGTCGAGCGCCAGGCCTCCAATTTCTTCCCCTTCCCCGACGGACGCTACATCCTCTCCGGCGAAGGCCGCACCCAGAGCGAGATCGCCAAGTTCAGCCAGAAGGATGCCGCCCGCTTCCCGGCCTATTGCGACGAGATCGACACCATTGCCGACGTGCTGCGCGACCTCATTTTGGAGACGCCGCCCAACATCTCCGACGACGGCTGGTTCGGCTCGCTGCCGGAATTGCTGCGCGCCGGCAAGCTGGGGCATCGGCTGTCCAAGCTCGACATGCATCATCGCCGCGTGCTGCTCGACCTCTTCACCAAATCGGCGAGCGACTATCTCGACGGCTGGTTCGAAAGCCCGGAAGCCAAGGTCTTGTTCGGCTTCGATTCCATCGTCGGCTCCTATGCCGCCCCCTCGACGCCGGGCTCGGCCTATGTGCTGCTGCACCACGTCTTCGGTGAGGTGAACGGCAAGAAGGGCGCCTGGGGCCATGCCGTCGGCGGCATGGGCGCCATCACCCAGGCCATGGCCAAGGCTGCCCGCGAGGCCGGTGCGGAAATCGAGACGGAGGCCCCGGTCCGCCGGCTCATCATAGAGAAAGGCGTCACAGCCGGCGTCGAACTGGAGGATGGCCGGGTCATCCGGGCCAAGGCCGTGGCGGCCAATATCGGCCCGCGCCTGCTCTTCGACAAGATCGTGCCCGAGGAAGCCGTGCCGGCCGATTTCCTGCAGCGCATCCGCCGCTTCAAATGCGGCTCGGGCGTGCTGCGCATGAATGTCGCGCTCTCCGAATTACCCAGCTTTACTGCCCTACCCGGCAAGGAACAGGGCGTCCACCACACCGCCGGAATCATCATCGGGCCTAGCCTCGATTATATGGAAGATGCCTTCCTGGAGGCCCGCCGCCTCGGCTGGAGCCGGCAGCCCATCGTCGAGATGCTAATCCCCTCAACGCTCGACGACACGCTCGCGCCCAAGGGCCAGCACGTCGCCAGCCTGTTCTGCCAATATGTGGCACCGTATCTGCCGAACGGCGGGAGCTGGGATGCCCATCGTGAGGAAGTCGCCGACCTGATGATCGACACGGTGGAGCGCTACGCTCCTGGCTTCAAGCAGAGCGTGCTCGGGCGCCAGGTGCTGACGCCCCTCGACCTCGAACGCGTGTTCGGCCTTGTCGGCGGCGACATCTTCCACGGCACCCTGTCGCTCGACCAATTGTTCTCGGCCCGGCCGATGCTCGGCTACGGCGATTACCGCACGCCGATAAAGGGGCTCTATATCTGCGGCTCCGGCACCCATCCCGGCGGCGGCGTCACCGGCGCCCCCGGCCACAACGCCGCCCGCGAAATGCTCTGCGACCGGGTGTAGTCCACCGTCATCCCGCGCGCGGTGCAGCACGAAGTGGTGCGCCGCAGACGCGGGACCGCAATGAGAACGAGATCCATTCCTTGGGCGATCCCGGATCTGCGCTGCACCACTTCGTGCTGCTGCGCGTCCGGGATGACCGCTACCTCACAGCAACTCCTCGATGGCGATCGGGAATTTCCTCACGCGCTTGCCGGTTGCGTGCCAGATGGCATTGGCCACCGCGCCCGCCGTACCGGTGATGCCGATTTCGCCGACGCCCTTGATGCCGAGCGCGTTCACATGGGGGTCGTGCTCCTCGACCAGGATGGCCTCCAGCGAGGGGACGTCGGCATTGACGGGCACGTGATATTCGGCGAGATCCGCATTCATGATCCGGCCCGAGCGATGGTCGACAACCGCATGCTCGTGCAGGGCGAAGGACACGCCCCAGATCATGCCGCCCAGATACTGGCTGCGCACCAGATGCGGGTTGACGATCCGCCCCGCCGCAAAGGCGCCGACGAGCCGGCTGACACGCACCTGCCCAAGATCGGGATCGACCTTGACCTCGGCAAAGACCGCGCCATGGGCATGCATGGCATAGCTTGCCTGCGATGCCGGATCGGCGCTGCCGCGTCCCCTGGCCTCGACCTCTGCCAGGCCGGCCCGGCCGAGAATCTCGGCATAGCTCTCGCTGCGGCTTTCGTCGTCCCGGCGGAAGAGCCGGCCCTCGCGGGCGATCACGCCGGCATTGCCCGCACCGAACAGCGGCGAGCGCTCGTCGCCTACGGCCAGTTCCGCCAGCTTGGCGATCACCGCCGCGCCGGCTTCGTGGATGGCCGCGCCAGCCGTGGCGGTATGCGCCGAGCCGCCGGCGATACCGGCATCCGGCAGGTCGGAGGTACCCGCCCGGAATTCCACCTGCTCGATATCGAGGCCCAGGCCGTCGGCAGCGATCTGGGCGAGAGCCGTCCAGGCCCCCTGCCCCATGTCATGCGCACCGGTTTCCATCAGACCGGAACCGTCTCGCCGAATCACGGCCCGCGCCTCGGCCTGGAACATCAGGGCCGGAAAGATGGCGGTGCCCATGCCCCAGCCGACGAGAAAGCCTGCCTCGTCGCGCATCTGGCGGGGACTCAGCGGCCGGCCGGCCCAGCCGAAGCGCTTGGCGCCTTCGGCATAGCATTCACGCAGGGCCTTGGAGGAGAAGGGTTTGCCGGTGGTCGGCTCGATCTCCGCATAGTTCCTGAGTCGGAATTCCAGCGGATCGATGCCGCTTGCCCAGGCCGCTTCGTCCATCGCGCTTTCCAGGGCAATGGAACCAGTGGCCTCGCCGGGCGCCCGCATGAACAGCGGGGTTCCCGTATCGGTGCGCACGGCGTCATAGGTGGTGGCGATGGCGGGGCTGGCATAGAGCGCATGCGAAGCGCCGGCAGCAGGCTCGAAGAAATCGTCGAAGGTGGACGATGCCGTGCGCGCGTGATGAACGAGCGCCGTCAGTGCCCCGTCTCCGGCAACCCCGAGCCGCAAGGTCTGGCGGGTCGGAGCGCGATGGCCCACGGGCCCATACATCTGGTCGCGCCTGACCACGAGCTTCACTGGCCGTCCGACGAGGCGGGCCGCCATGATGCCCAGGATCTGCGGCCCGGCAACGAGACCCTTGCAGCCGAAGCCGCCGCCGAGAAACGGGCTGCGGATGTGGATCTTGTCGGGTGCGATGCCGAAGAGACCGGCAATGCGGCCCTGCGCCATCGCCATGCCCTGGCTGGGCGTGTCGATCGACAGGCTGTCGCCCTGCCAATGCGCGACGATGGCGTGCGGCTCGATCGGGTTGTGATACTGGGCGGGCGTCTCATACACCGCCTCGATCTTCCTGTCCGCCCCGGCGAAGCCGGCCTCGATGTCGCCATGCACGGCTTGCGACGGATTGCCGACGCCAACGGCCGGCGGCACGAAGCTGTCCCCATCGAGGCCGATCCGCGCTGTCTCGGCCTCGTAGCGCGGCGCCAGCAGCGCGGCCCCTTCCGTCGCAGCCTCCAGCGACTGCGCGATCACCACGGCGATCGGCTGGCCGGCATAGCGCACGCGATCGTTCTGCAGCACGTCGAGCCGGAACATGAAGGGATGATCCTTGGCATCCGGATCCTGCGCCAAGGCCGGCTTGTGGTCCGGCGTCATCACCTCCACCACGCCCGGATGGGCCTTGGCCGCTTGGACATCGAGGGAAGAAACCCGGCCGCGGGCAATCTGCGCAACCGCCATCACGGCATAGAGCATGCCGGCGGGATGGTTGTCAGCCGCATAGCGCGCAGCTCCGGTGACCTTGAGGACGCCGTCCCGGCGCGTCAGGGGCTGGCCGATATTGGAACCGTGCCGGACATGCGCCGGAGCCTGGTTCGGCTTGAGGTCGGGCGTAATGAGTTCAGGCATCTCGACGGGCTCCGGGGAGGGTTGAGAAAGGGGAACCTGGCAGAGCGGGGATACGATCCGGCGTGCCGGTAGCCGCTTCGGCCAGGGCGCGCACGAGCGTGCGGCGCGCCAGTTCGATCTTGAATTCATTGTCGCCGGAGGGCTTCGCCTCGGCGAGAGCCACCTGCGCGGCGCGCTGGAAGACGGCTTCGTCCGGGGTGGCGCCGGCCAGAACCGCCTCCGCTTCGAGCGGCCGCCAAGGCTTGGCCGCGACGCCGCCCAGCGCCAGCCGTGCCTCATCGATCACCCCATCCCTGAGACGCAGGGCAGCGGCCACCGATACTACGGCAAAGGCATAGGATGTCCGCTCGCGAACCTTGAGATAGCGGGCATGAGCGGCAAAGCCGGCGGCGTCGGCGGGCAATCGCACCGCCACGATCAGGTCGCCCGGCTCGAGGGCCGTATCCTGCTCCGGCGTATCTCCCGGCAGGCGATGCAACTCGCCCAGCGGGATCTCGCGCCGCCCTGCCCTGCCCTCGATTTCCACCGTGGCGCCGAAAGCCGCCAGCGGCACGCAGAAATCCGAAGGGTGGGTGGCGATGCAGGCTTCGCTCCAGCCCAATATCGCATGCAGGCGGTTCTCGCCGCCGCGGGCATCGCAGCCCGAGCCTGGTGCACGCTTGTTGCAGGCGCCGGCAAAGTCGAAGAAATAGGCGCAGCGCGTACGCTGCATCAGATTGCCGCCGACAGTCGCCGCGTTGCGCAACTGGCCCGATGCCCCGGACAGCAGCGCCTCCGCGACAGCAGGATAGGTTCTTGCGAAAGCCGGGTCATGGGCAAGGTCGGCATTGCGCACGAGTGCACCGATCCTGACGCCCCCATCGGGCAGCCAGTCGATCGCGCCGAGATCCGGCAGTCGGGTGACGTCAACGAGCCGGTCGGGACTGACAACGTTTGTCTTCATCAGGTCGAGGAGATTGGTGCCGGCGGCCAGAAAGGCAGAACCGGGCTGGGATGCCGCCGCGACCGCCTCCGCAATCGTCGACGGTCTCACATAATCGAAGCTCTTCATGCCGATTTCCTCCGTCCGCCCTCGGCGAGGACATGGTGAGCCTCCAGCACCGCTTCGGTGATGCCGGCATAGGCCGAGCAGCGGCACAGATTGCCGCTCATGCCTTCTCGAATGCGCTCGGGATCGTCCCCGGCCTGGCCTTCGCGGATCAGGCCGATGGCACTCATGATCTGGCCGGGTGTGCAGAAGCCGCATTGGAACCCATCATGGGCGATGAAGGCCGCCTGCATGGGGTGAAGATGCTCGCCCTGGGCGACGCCCTCGATGGTTTCGATCTCCGCGCCATCATGGCTGACGGCAAGCGCCAGGCAGGAATTGATGCGGCGGCCATCCACCAGGACGGTGCAGGCGCCACATTGACCACGGTCGCACCCCTTCTTGGTACCGGTGAGATCGAGGCGTTCCCGCAGGAGGTCGAGAAGCGTCACCCTCGGATCGTCGAGTTCGACGTGACGTTGCTCACCGTTGACGGTGAGGCTGATGGAGAAAGTCATGCACTGCTCCAATCGACTGATTTTTGGACGGTCCAGGCTGCCGAGGCCAAGGCGCCTTAGAGGGAGGCCGATTCTCTCGGATCGGAGGCGCTTGTCTCTTCAGAGACTCTGGAGGAGCACGATCCAGGCGGGTCGAACTCCAGGCTTCAGGCCGCGAGACACAATCTGGGCGGCCGGATGCAAACGGGCTGCCCAAGGGAATCGGGCATCGATTTGATTGGAGAGCATCTGTCTGATTTGATGCTCATGCAGTATTTATACGGAGGGTCCCTCCGTTTTGCAAGGGGCAGGCTGGCTGAATTCAGATGGTGGAGCAAACCGAGAAAACAAGACGCAAGCCGCGCGCCGATGCGATCCGCAATCGGGAACGGCTGCTGGCGGCTGCCAAGACCGTTTTCAGCAGAGGCGGCTCCGAAGCGAGTCTGGAGGCGGTCGCAAGGCAGGCGGAAGTCGGCATCGGCACGCTCTACCGCCACTTCCCCACCCGCGAATCACTATTCGAGGCGGTCTATCGGCAGGAAGTGGATCATCTCAGCGAATTGGCGGAGCAGCTGAAGGACGATGCAGAGCCGGTCGATGCGGTCCGCCGCTGGCTGCATGCCAATGTCCAGCTGGTCGCGACCAAGAAAGGCATGCTGACGGCATTGGCACTCGCTGCCTACGCCCCGTCCGAACTCTATGCCTATTCCTTCGATCGCCTGACCACGGCGCTTGGCATCCTGCTGAACCGGGCCGTCGCCGCCGGACAGATGCGGGCGGACGTGACGCCGGAAGATCTGCTGCGGGCCCTGGTGGGCATGTGCTACATGCGCGACCATCCCGGCTGGCTGGAAGCCGTGCAGCGGCTCGTCGACGTTTTCGTCGACGGCCTGTGTGTCGGGGCCGCGAAGGCGGGTTGAGCGCCCCGTCGGCTGGCCTTCTTGTGCATCAGCCTGTTTTCCGGATCCGCACCGGCACGGATTTGTAGGAAGGGGTCCCGCTTTCCTCATCCTTGTAGTCGAGGGGCACCAACCCATTGGCTTCGGGATAATAGGCCGCGACCGAGCCACGCGCGATATCATAGGCAATGGCGGTAAGCTTGAGTCGTCGCGGCTCGCCCGATGGCAGCGCCGTCTCGATCTCGACGAGATCGCCATGCTCCAGTCCCAGCCGGGACAGATCCGCCGCATTCACGAACAACACGTCACGACGGCCGAACACGCCGCGATAGCGATCATTCAAGCCGTAGATCGTGGTGTTGTACTGATCATGGCTGCGGATGGTCGCCAGCTTGAGCACGTCGGCGTCGGCGCTGGCTGTATCCTCTTCCAGCCCCTTGAAGGACAGGAACTCGGCCTTGCCCGATGGGGTCGGCCAGATGCGCTCGGTCGGCGGCAAGGGCAGGCGGAAGCCACCGGGGATGCGGATACGCTGGTTATAATCCTTGAAGTCCGGCAGGACATTCTCGATCGCATCGCGGATGAGATCGTAATCGGCCACCATCTCGGCCCAGTAGACCTTGCTGTCGGGCAGCGTCGCCATGGCGATGCCGGCGACGATGGCCGTCTCGGAGCGCAGATATTCGGAGGCCGGTGGCAGCTTGCCGCGCGAGGCATGCACCATCGACATCGAATCCTCCACCGTCACGGCCTGGGCCCCGCTCGCCTGCATGTCGCGCTCGGTCCGCCCCAATACCGGCAGGATGAGTGACTGCTTGCCGATGAGAAGCTGCGAGCGGTTCAGCTTGGTGTCGAGATGCACCGTCAGGTCGAGCTTGCGCATGGCGGCATGGCTGCGCTCGGGATCCGGCATGGCGACCGCGAAATTGCCGCCCAGGCAGATCAGGATCTTCGAGCTGCCTGCGTCGATCGCCTCCATGGCGGCCACCGCGTCATGGCCGTGATGACTTGGCGGCTTGAAGCCGAAAGTACGCTCGATACCCTCGAACAAGGGAGCATTGGGCCTTTCGGTGATGCCGACCGTACGGTTGCCCTGCACGTTGGAATGGCCGCGCAGGGGGCAGATGCCGGCCCCCGGCTTGCCGAAATTGCCTTTCAGCAGCAGGAGATTGGCGATCTGCTGCACATTGGCAGTGCCCCGATTGTGCTGCGTGATGCCCATGCCATAGGCGACGATGGTGGCGTTCGAACGGGCATAGGCCGTCGCGACCTCGCCGAGCTGGGCCTTGCTGAAGCCGCTGATGGCCTCAATGGCCTGCCAGGACGTCGCAGCGAGGTCGGCAGCGAACTCGGCAAAGCCACGTGTGTGATTGGCGATGAAATCGTGGTCGAGGACTTTGTTGTCCGATGCTTCGTCCATCTCGACCAGGGCCTTCATGACGCCCTTGAGGGCAGCGGCATCCGCGCCGACCTTGACCTGATAATAGGACGAGGCGATCCGCGTGGAACCGAAGGTCCCCATCTCGACAGGGTTCTGGGGGTCGGCGAAGCGCTCGAGCGCCCGTTCCTTCAGCGGATTGAACACGATGATCGGCACGCCGCGGCGCGAGCATTCATGCAGCGTGCCCATCATGCGCGGATGGTTGGTGCCCGGATTGTGGCCCAGCGAGAGGATCAGCTCGCAATGGTCGAAATCCTCCAGCGAGACGGTGCCCTTGCCGATGCCGATCGATTGCGGCAGGCCGACGCTGGTCGCCTCGTGGCACATGTTGGAGCAATCGGGAAAATTATTGCTGCCATATTCGCGGGCAAAGAGCTGGAACAGGAAGGCCGCCTCATTAGAGGCCCGGCCAGAGGTGTAGAACTCGGCCATGTTTGGATCGGGCAGGCTGCGCAAGGCGGCGGCGATCCGCGCGAAGGCATCGTCCCATTCGATCGGCTGATAGGTATCCGTCTCCGAATCATAGGCCATCGGATGGGTGAGGCGGCCCTCGTTCTCGAGGTGATAGTCGCTCCAGCCCAGGAGCTCGGTCACGGTGTGATCGGCGAAGAATTCCGGCGTGACGCGTTTGCTCGTCGCCTCCCAGGTCACCGCCTTGGCACCGTTCTCGCAAAACTGGAAGGTCGAGCGGTGCTCCTTGTCCGGCCAGGCACAGCCCGGACAGTCGAAACCGTCCGGCTGGTTCATCCGCAGGAAGGTCAGCGGCGCCTCGAGCACTTCCATCTGCGTGCGCACGGCCGCTGCCGTCGCCTTGAGGGCACCCCAGCCGCCGGCGGGGCTGTCATAGGCTCTGATCCCGGGAACGTCGCGCTTGCGGGCCATATATCCCTCCGCTCCTCTGAGTCTCGTTGGATCGTCGCGGGTCGCGGCCAACCCGGCCGCCCTCGCATATCGAGGAGCATACCGGGTTGTTTCGGCTCAACCCCAATCCAGCTTGCGCGTTCTCCCCATCCTGTCAACCGACATGAAAGACGCGGTCGGAAAGGTAGGCAGAGAGCCTGCGTCAGGGGAAATTGCCGCCTCTCAGATCAAGGGCGCGTAGTCGACAGCCTGCATGGCGCGATCTTCGATCACGCCGACCATCTTGCCGTCACGGGCCACGGTTTCGTCCTTGATGCGTTGCCATTCCTGATCGGCCATAAAGCGATCCCAGCTTGCTTTCATGGTCTCGGCATCCGGCCAGCGCAGCAGATAGACGAATTCCGTTCTCTTCGGCGTGGTCGTCTCCCATAGCGAAGCGAAATCAAAGCCATAGGTCTTCATGATACGGACGGCATGGTCACGAAAGCGAGCATGGAAAGCCGCCTTGTTGTGCTCGAATATTTCATAGATGCGCAATTGATAGATCATTGGTTTCCTGCTCCTTCGGGCATGGCTGGAGCCGGCATGCAGAGCAAAGGCCGCCGTCATGGCAGCCGCTGCACATTTCAGGACATCGCGTCGGTCCGTGGTCTGAAGGTTCATGGCAACCGCTCCCGCTCAGCTCGGAAGCGATTTTGATCACCCAGCGATCATTGTAAAATATATTATAGATAATCGATTGATAGCTATCACATATCAAACGTGCTCAACCGGCTGACGATTTCGATGAAGCTGTCGCGGATCGGCGAGGCGATATCGGCGCGCCAGCCGAGAACCATGTCCATGTGGCTCAATTCATCCGGTGCGGTGGTGACGATCGGGCAAAAGGCCACGCCCTTGCGGTTCTCCTGGGTGGCCGAGGCCGGCACCAGCGCCACCCCGAGGCCGCCTGCCACCAGGCCGACGACGGT
The DNA here is from genome assembly GCF_057073705.1 of Labrys sp. E2SS-1L. Classification (NCBI taxonomy): domain Bacteria; kingdom Pseudomonadati; phylum Pseudomonadota; class Alphaproteobacteria; order Hyphomicrobiales; family Xanthobacteraceae; genus Labrys; species Labrys sp. E2SS-1L. The sequence continues at coordinate 4,403,937 of NZ_CP172712.1, forward strand.
CTGCATCTCGCAGGCCTCCTGGGTGATGCGCGGTTCGAAGCCTGCATGGCGGCATAGGGCGATCAACTGGTCATGGAAGCTCACTCCCTCGTCGCGAGGAGTCATGATGAAATCCTCCCCGGCCAGTTGCTCGAGCCTTATCGCTGTACCGGCTGCGAGGGGATGATCGTCGGGTAAGGCCGCCAGGACCGGCTCACGCTCGATCCGCTCGAAGCGAATATCGGCTGCCGGTACGCCCGGCCAGCGCATGAAGCCGATATCGGCCTGTTTGCCTCGCAGGGCCTCGATCTGCTTGGCCGTGGTCGCCTCGCGCAGAACCAGTTCCACCTCCGGGAAACGGGAGCGGAAGGTTCGCAGTGCCAGCGGAACCAGATCGCGGCGGGCCGTGCCGACAAAGGTGATGGCAAGCCGGCCCGCCAGTCCCGCCTCGATCCGGCGTGCGCGCAGGGCTCCCTGCTCCAGGGTTGCCAGGCAGGCTTTCGCCGTCTCCAGAAACGCGGCCCCGGCATCGGTCAAGGCGACATGACGATTGCTGCGCGTGAACAGGCGGGCGCCGACCTTCTCCTCGAGCTTGCGCACGGCCTGGCTGAGCGGCGGCTGGGCCATATGCAGGCGCTCGGCCGCGCGATGGAAATGCAGTTCCTCGGCGAGGACGACGAACTGGTGCAGGAGGCGCGTCTCGATCATCGGTCAGAACCATCGCGGCCGTGGTGCCGGCCTGTTTCAAAACGAAAGAGGGAGGGCATTGCCCTCCCTCACCCGCCATAGACTATCGCGAAAGCTCAGTGATGGGCCAGGATGGCCAGCAGCAGCAGCGCGACAATGTTGGTGATCTTGATCGCCGGGTTGACGGCGGGGCCTGCCGTATCCTTGTAGGGATCGCCGACCGTGTCACCGGTCACCGAGGCCTTATGGGCTTCGGAGCCCTTGAGGTGCTTGGTGCCGTTGGCGTCGATGAAACCGTCCTCGAACGACTTCTTGGCATTGTCCCAGGCGCCGCCGCCCGCCGTCATCGAGATGGCGACGAACAGGCCCGTGACGATCACGCCGAGCAGCATGGCGCCGACGGCGGCGAAGGCATCCGACTTCGAGCCGGTGATCCACAGCACCAGGAAATAGATCACGATCGGCGACAACACCGGCAGCAGCGAGGGGATCAGCATCTCCTTGATGGCAGCGCGGGTCAGCAGGTCCACCGCCTTGCCGTAATCCGGCTTGTCGGTGCCCTGCATGATGCCGGGCTTCTCGCGGAACTGGCGCCGGACCTCCTCGACGATGGCCGAAGCGGCCTTGCCCACGGCGGTCATGGCGATGCCGCCGAAGAGATAGGGAATGAGGCCGCCGAGCAGCAGGCCGACGACCACGAAGGGATTGGCCAGCGAGAAGTTCGGCTGCACCCCGGCGAAGTAGGGATACTGGGCCGAATTCGAGGAGAAATAGGCAAGGTCCGAGGTATAGGCCGCGAACAGCACCAGCGCCCCGAGGCCGGCCGAGCCGATGGCATAACCCTTGGTGACGGCCTTGGTGGTGTTGCCGACGGCGTCGAGCGCATCCGTCGACTTGCGGACTTCCTTGGGCAGGCCGGCCATTTCGGCAATGCCACCGGCATTGTCGGTGACCGGGCCGAAGGCGTCGAGCGCCACCACCATGCCGGCGAGGCCCAGCATGGTCGTCACGGCGATCGCCGTGCCGAACAGGCCGGCAAGCGTGTAGGTGGCGACGATACCGGCGACGATCACGATGGTGGGCAGTGCCGTCGCTTCCAGCGAGACCGCGAGGCCCTGGATGACGTTGGTGCCGTGACCGGTGACGGAAGCCTGCGAGATCTCGCGCACCGGCCGGTAGCCGATGCCCGTATAGTACTCGGTGATCCAGACGATCAGGCCGGTCACCACCAGGCCGACAATGCCGCAGGCGAACAGGGAGGTGCCGGTGACGTCATGGCCGCCAATGGTGCCGATCGAGCCCCAGCCGATCAGGAAATGCGTGGCGACGGCCAGGCCCGCCACCGAAAGCACGGCCGAAGCGATGAAGCCCTTGTAGAGCGCGCCCATGATCGACTGGTTGGCGCCGAGCTTGACGAAGAAGGTGCCGACGATCGAGGTGACGATGCACGCCGCGCCGATGCCGAGCGGATAGAGCAGCACGTTGGAGAGCACCGGCGTTCCGGCGAACAGGATCGCCGCGAGCACCATGGTGGCGACCACGGTGACCGCGTAGGTCTCGAACAGGTCGGCGGCCATGCCGGCGCAGTCACCGACATTGTCGCCGACATTGTCGGCGATGGTGGCAGGGTTGCGTGGGTCGTCCTCGGGAATGCCGGCCTCGACCTTGCCGACGAGATCACCGCCGACGTCGGCGCCCTTGGTGAAGATGCCGCCGCCCAGACGGGCGAAGATCGAGATCAGCGAGGCGCCGAAGCCCAGAGCCACCAGCGAATCGATGATCTCGCGCGCCTGCTTGGGATCGGCGAAGGAGAGCTGCATCGGGCCGGTCAGCACATAGTAGTAGACGGCGACGCCAAGCAAAGCGAGACCGGCCACCAGCATGCCGGTGACAGCACCGGCCTTGAAGGCGACTTCGAGCCCCTGCCCCAGCGAGTTCATCGCAGCTTGTGCCGTGCGGACATTGGCTCTCACCGACATGTTCATGCCGATGAAGCCGGCAAGGCCCGAAAGCACTGCGCCGATCAGAAAGCCGATGGCGCTCGGGATCGAGAGGAAATAAGCGACCAGCGCGAAGATGATGATGCCGACGCCGGAAATGGTGACGTATTGGCGCCTGAGGTAAGCCTGTGCGCCTTCACGCACGAAACCGGCGATTTCCTGCATCCGGGCGTTGCCGGCGGGCTGCGCCATCACCGACTGGAATGCCCAGATTCCGTAAACGAGGGAAAGCGCCCCGCACGCAATAATGACCCACAGAGAAAGCATGGACTAAATGTTCCTTGTTCTTTACTCGCACAAGCCACTGAACAAATCGCACGAACGAACGACCCCTGCCCTTCGTATCGAAGGTCAGGATATTGCAGGTGCGGCGAATCCTCCCACCGGAGCCGTCTGATTGTCCGGATTGCCGCGATGCTGCCAAAATCATACGGGCAGCGCAACCGACGCCGTGCGTTCGCGGCAAGTTCTTTCGAAGATCCTCTTGGTGCGTCACCCGCCGGAAAACTGTCACGCCTCTGTCATCGGCTCTTGCCAAGGAAGTCCACGCTGAAGCGTTTCGCAATTCGGCCATATTGCTGAAAATTGCGAAGACACGTCGAAACAACAATGACCGGGAGCAAAGACGCGTTTTCGCTGAGGCGCGTCTGTGTTCTGGCCACCGAGCGAGATTTCCATGCGCCTTCTTCGCACCATCCTTCTCACCACCCTCCCGGTTCTGCCGACGCTGGCAATGGCCGAGCCCCTTGCCATCAAGGAGCCCTTCGTTTCTTCCGCCCCGGGCGAAGAGAAGATCGATTTCGCCGGCGGCAGCTTCGTCAATCATGGCCTGGTCGGCGTCGGCCGGCTGAGTGCCGACCTCAAGGACGAAAAGGGCGACACGCTCGGCTCCTTCTCCTCCATGGCGATCGATCCCAAGAGCTGGAGCAAGACCGCCACCGGCTATAAGGGCCAGCTCCGCTCCCTGCCGGACCGCGGCTACAACAATCCCGACAAGGGCCTGTTCTTTGACTATCAGGGCCGCGTCCTCGCCTTCGACTTCGCCTTCACGCCCTATTCCGGCCCTGCCCTGCCTACCGCCGTCACCTCGCAGTCGCAGATCGAACTGAAGCCGCTCGACGGCAAGGGCGTCTTCCTCACCGGCCTCGACGGCAAGCCGACGACGGGGGCCGATCCCGCCGACAACACCGTCGAAATGAACGGCTATACCCTGCCCGTACCGCCGGCCGGAGCGCTTGGCGCCGGCTCCCTCTCCTTCGACGCCGAGTCGATCGCCTATCGTTCCGATGGCAGCTTCTATGTCGGCGATGAATATGCTGCCGCCGTCTATCTGTTCGGACCGGACGGCAAGCTGAAGGGCCTCATCCCGCCCGGCCCGGCCCTGGTTCCCACCAAGAAGGGCAAGATCAACTTCACCTCGATGGAAGCGCCCGACACCGGCCGGCGCAACAATCAGGGCCTGGAAGCGATCTCGCTGACGCCGGATGGCAAGACCCTCTACGCCGTGCTGCAAAGCGGTGCGCTGCAGGACAGCTCGGCCGGCAAGAACCAGGCGAACCGTGCCACCACGCGGATCTACGTCTATGACGTCGCCTCGGACCCGCTGCCCAAGACCCCCAAGGCCGTCTACGCGATCGAACTGCCGGTCTATTCCAAGAAAGGCGACGGCAAGATCGACAGCACGGCCGCACAAAGCGAGATGGTGGCGCTCGACGACCACCGCTTCCTTCTGCTCGCCCGCGACGGCGCCGGCCATGGCTGCGACTGCAAGAATCCGGAGATGTTCAAGGCCATCCTGGTGGTCGACACCAGCGGCGCCACCAATCTGGCCGGCACGGACTATGAAACCGGCACCAAGCCGATCGCGCCCGCCAAGGACGACCGCAATGTCCTCGATCCCGCCATCACCCCGGCCCGCTCCCAGGTGCTGGTCAACCTGTTGAACGCCACCCAGCTCGGCAAGTTCGGCCTCAACATCGACAATGCCAAGTCCAACGATCTCACCCTGTCGGAAAAATGGGAAGCCATGACGCTGGTGCCCGCCCTCGACCCGGCTGCGCCAAACGATGCCTTCCTGTTCGTCGGCAACGACAATGACTTCCTCACCAGGAAAGGCGTGATGAAGGGTCAGAGCTACGACGCCGGCCTCACCAACGACACGCTGGTGCTGGCCTATCGCCTGACCCTGCCGGAAGATCTGGCCAAGGCCTTGGCAGGGAAATAAGGGCATCGATGAGAGTGGGGGTAGTTGCCCTCACCCCCGACCCCTCTCCGAACCTGGGAGAGGGGAGCATCGGCGTCGCGGTTGATAACGGTCGGGCGAAGCGCACGACAACAAGGCGGAACACAACGCCTGCGGCTCCCTCTCCCGAATCGGGAGAGGGACAGCCCCTCAAAAATGACTGAAACTGCCTCGGGCGAACCGGACGTCGTTGCCCTCACTGTCGAACCATCTCGGAACATGATGACCCGATGTCACCACGCCGATCGGGCTGACTGGTACCCCGGACTTCCGCGCTGCCGCTTCGAAAGCGGCGCGTTGCCCGGAAGGCACGGCGCAGAGGATCTCGTAGTCGTCCCCTCCCGTTAGGGCCGTTTCCAGCAACGTCGCGTCAAGCTTGCAGGCTGCCTGCGCGGCTGGCGAAAGCGGCACGGCATCGCGTTCGACATCGGCCGACGCACCGGAAGCCCTCAGCAGCTTGGCGAGATCGCCGACGAGGCCATCGGAAATATCCATCGAGGCCGAGGCGTGGGCGAGCACCGCCGGCGCCAGCGCCGTGCGCGGCTGTGGCAGGAGGTAGCGCCTGGCCAGGTGATCGCGCTCCACCTCTGCAAGCCCGACCAAGGCAGCCGCGCCGCGACGTGCCAGCAGACCCAGAGCTCCGTCGCCGATGGATCCGCTGACATAGAGGATGTCGCGAGGCTGCGCGCCGTCGCGGCGCGGAATGCGATCGGAGGGCACCAGGCCGAAGGCGTTGACGGCGATCGTCAACGGCCCCGTGGTCTTGACCGTATCGCCGCCCAGCAGAGCAAAGGCGAATTCCTTGCCGTCGACCGCCAGGCCCTCGGCGAAGCGCTGCAGCCAGTCCTCACGCCAACCCGGCGGCAGGGCAAGGCAGAGCGTATAGGCATGCGGCCGCGCGCCCTTGGCGGCAAGGTCGGACAGGTTCACGCGCAAGGCCTTGCGCGCGATGAGATCGGGATCATCGTCGGCGAGGAAATGAATGTCGGCGACAAGCGCATCGGTGGTGACCACCAGATGCTCGCCAGGCGGCACACTCAGCGTCGCAGCGTCGTCCGTCAGCCCGCGCGCACCGGGATGGGCCGCGAGCGGGGCGAAGAAGCGGCTGATCAACTGGTCTTCGGTGAGCCGCGCCATGCGAGGACTGATGCTCAGGAAGCCTGGAGATGGTCGTTGCGTTCGGCCTTGGCGATCTTGTCGAGCACGGCGTTGACCATGCCGGCCTCCTCGCGATCGAGGAAGGCATGCGCGACGCTGACATATTCGGAGATCGTCACCTTCGGCGGGATGTCCTTGCGATGCAGCAATTCATAGACGCCGGCACGCAGGATGGCGCGCAGGATGGCATCCACCCTCTTGAGCGGCCAGCCATCGGCCAGCGCCTGGTCGACCTTGGGATCGATGCTGCGCTGCTCGCGCACGACCCCGCCGACGATGTCGCGGAAGAAGCTCTCTTCGGCCGGCGAATATTCCACGCCGTCGATCTCCTGGCCGATCCAGTGGTTCTCGAATTCGGCCAGCACCTCGACGACATTGGTGCCGCGGATGTCCATCTGGTAGAGCGCCTGCACGCTGGCAAGGCGGGCAGCAGAACGTTTCTGGGCGCGGCTCATGCCTCGACCCCATGCAGGCGACGTTTCAGGGCAACCATGTGCAGGGCGGCATCGGCGGCGCCGCCACCCTTATTCATTTCCGAAATGCTGGCGCGAACCCGGGCCTGCTCGTCATTCTCGACGGTGAGGATGCCGTTGCCGAGCGGCAAGGCGCGCTGCACCGAGATGTCCATCAGGGCGCGCGAACTCTCGCCGGCGACGATGTCGTAATGGGTGGTCTCGCCGCGGATCACACAGCCCAGGGCGATTGCCGCATCATAGGCACGGCCGCGCTGTACCGCGGCGTCGAGAGCCATCACGATGGCCGAGGGGATTTCAAGAGCACCCGGCACGGTGAGCACGTCGAAGCTGCCGCCAGCCGCCTTGATGGCGCCGGTCGCGCCGGTGAGCAGCCCGTCGGCGATCTCTTCGTAATACCGGGCTTCGACGATCAGGATATGCGGCGGTAGCGGACCGCCGAAGCCGGACTCGGTATTTTCGAAGGAAGGGGCGGAGGAACTGGAAACACGCCTGGGACCGGCCATGGGAATTCTCGTCTCAGAGGAAAGGCAGGCTCTACACGCGCCGCCTGAATGCTGTTGGATTGACGGCGTTCCTAGAGCATCGTGTCGAAAAGGGAAAGCCGGTTTTGAGCAGGAGGGATGTGACCGCGAAGCATGGCGGGGCGCGGCCTGTCTCAGCCTCCGGCGCGATCACTCCAACGTTCGGTCCCGACATCCGCCAGCCGCGCGGCATAGCGCGCCATGGTGTCGATCTCGATGTTAACAGTATCGCCCACCTCGGCATTGCCCCAGGTGGTGACGCAGAGGGTATGAGGGATCATCATCACGCCGAAATCCTGCCCCTCCACTTTGTTGACGGTCAGCGAAGTGCCGTCGAGCGCCAGGGATCCCTTCTGGGCGATGAAGCGCGACAGGGCGGCAGGCACGCGGAAGGTGAACTGCGAGGTGCCGTCCTGGTCCTTGCGATCCAGTACCGTCGCCACCCCATCGACATGGCCGGAGACGATATGTCCGCCGAGTTCATCCCCGATCCGGAGCGCCCGCTCGAGATTGAGCTTATGCCCCACGCGCCAGGCGCCGAGCGTCGTGCGCCCGATCGTCTCGGAAGAGGCATCGACGGTGAAGAGCGTGTCGCCCCCCGGCCGCAGGGCCAGACTGGTCATGGTAAAGCAGATACCGGCCACCGCCATGGAGGCGCCCACCGTCATGGTGTCGGCGGGATAGGAGCAGGCGATGGTGATGCGCTTGGCGGAGCCGTGGTCCTCCAGCGCGACGATCTCGCCAATGTCGGTGATGATGCCGGTGAACATGGCTCAGTTCCTGCGTTGAATGGTCATGGTATCACGGCCGACCATACGAGCGGCCAGATTGGGCAATTGCCCGTCAATTTTCGCCTGAAGCTGCGATGTCAGGGCCGTCACCCCCTCCCCGATCGGTTCGGGCGAGGTGAACTGCACGAACTCCTCGACGAGATCGGCCTCGACCAGGCCGGCAGCCAGCTGGGGGCCGGCTTCGACCAGCAGGCGGGTGACGCCCCGTGTGCCGAGCAAGCGCAAGGCCTCGCCGAGATCGAGGGATGCTCCCCCGCTGGGCGAAAGGGCCGAGCAGCCGATCCGCATCACCTCCACCCCCGCCTCGACCAGGTCCCGTTCCGGTTCGACGGGGGCGTCGGCGCGAGCCATGACCCATACCGGCACCTCGCGTGCCGTCTCGACCAGCCGCGAGGAGAGCGGGAGCCGCAGCCTTGAATCGAAGATGATTCTCACCGGCGACTGGGCAGCTATGCCGGGCAACCTCACGGTGAGCATCGGATCGTCCTTGAGCACTGTGCCGATCCCGACCGCGATCGCATCGCTCTGGGCCCGCATCAGGTGCACATGGGCACTCGCCTCTTCGCCGGTGATGCGAACCGGGCGCCCGCCGGGACCGGCGAGCTTGCCGTCCGCGGAGACCGCGATCTTCACGGTGACTCCGGGCCGGCCGAAGGTCACGCGCGTGATATGCCCGACATGGGCCTGGAAGGCCTCGTCCGCCAGCACACCCTCGCGAACCTCGAGGCCATAGCGCCGCAGCATGTCGAAGCCGCGCCCGCCCACGCGCGGGTCCGGATCGCGCAGCGCTCCGACGACACGCGCAACGCCGCCGCGCGCCAGGGCATCGGCGCAGGGGCCGGTGCGCCCGTAATGCGAGCAGGGTTCGAGGGTGACATAGGCGGTGGCCCCCTTGGCCAGTGCTCCAGCCTCGGCCAGCGCCTGCGTCTCCGCATGGGGCCGCCCACCCGGCTGCGTCCAGCCCCGGCCGACGATGATATCGGCGTCGCCGACCCGGCGGACGATCACGCAGCCGACGGCCGGGTTTGGCCAGGTATTGCCAAGTCCCCGCCGGCCCAGCGCCAGAGCCGCCCGCATGAAGCGTTCGTCACGCCGCAGGGCATCGATGGCGGAGACAGGCATGGCGAAAGTCACGGGAAAGCATCAAACCGGCAAGGGGGCTCGAAGCAGCAGATAGGCTTGCCGCATGCGTCATGCAAGCGCGACACGGGAATGCCGCGCCCACATGGACCGGCAGAGCTCACTCCTCGTCCACCCGCGTCTCGTCCTCGATGCTCAATTCATCGAGAACAGCCGTAAAGTCCTTGGCCTCGCTGAAATTGCGATAGACCGAGGCGAAGCGCACATAGGCGACATCGTCGAGGGCCTTGAGCCCCTTCATGACGATGCGGCCGATCTGCTCGGAGGTGATCTCGCTTTCCCCCAGGCTCTCGATCTGCCGAACCAGGCCGTTGACCAGCCGCTCAATGCGCTCCTCATCGACCGGGCGCTTGCGCAGTGCCGTGGTGATGGAGCGCGAGAGCTTGTCGCGGTCAAACGCAACCTTGCGGCCCGAACGCTTGACGACCGTCAGTTCACGCAATTGCACGCGTTCGAAGGTCGTGAACCGTCCCCCGCAGTCCGTACAGACGCGGCGGCGGCGGATCGAGGTTCCGTCATCGGTGGGGCGGCTGTCCTTCACCTGCGTGTCGGGCGCACCGCAATAGGGGCATTTCATGGATTATTCCTGGGAGTGCGGACATCCGACGTGCTCGCATGTCGCGATGTCCGCACTTCCTATACTGCACGCGATGCGTTTCCAAGAAGCGGACGTCGCAACATGCAGACATGTGGCTGAGATATCCGCTCTCCCGGCAGCGATCAGTAGATCGGGAAGCGGCCCGTCAGCTTGTTGACCTTGACGCGTACCGCTTCTTCGACTGCGCCATTGTTGTCGGCGCCGTTCTTGGCCAGGCCTTCCAGCGCCTCGGTGATGAGATCGCCGACTTCCTGGAACTCCTCGACGCCGAAGCCGCGCGAGGTGGCGGCGGGCGTCCCAAGGCGGATGCCCGAGGTCACCATCGGCTTCTGCGGATCATAGGGAATGCCGTTCTTGTTGCAGGTGATGTGGGCGCGCTCCAGCGCCTTCTCGGCGAAATTGCCGGTGAGGTTCTTGGGGCGCAGATCGACCAGCATCAGATGGTTGTCGGTGCCGTCGGTGACGATGTCGAAGCCGTTGCTCTTGAGATTGGCGGCCAGGGCGGCGGCATTCTCGACGACTTGGCTTGCATAGGCCTTGAACTCGGGGCGCAGCGCCTCGCCGAAAGCCACGGCCTTGGCGGCGATGACATGCATCAGCGGTCCGCCCTGCAGGCCCGGGAACACGGCCGAATTCACCTTCTTGGCGATCTCCTCGTCATTGGTGAGGATGATGCCGCCGCGCGGGCCGCGCAGGGTCTTGTGGGTGGTCGAGGTCGCCACATGCGCATGCGGGAACGGCGAGGGATGCGCATCGCCGGCGACCAGGCCGGCGAAATGGGCCATGTCGACGAAGAAATAGGCGCCGACCGCATCGGCGATCTCACGGAAGCGGGCGAAGTCCCAATGGCGGGCATAGCCCGAGCCGCCGGCGATGATCAGCTTGGGCTTGTGCTCATGGGCGAGGCGCTCGACCTCGTCCATGTCGACGCGCTGGTCGTCGGGACGCACATTGTAGGGCACCACGTTGAACCAGCGGCCGGACATGTTGACCGCCGAGCCATGGGTGAGGTGGCCGCCGGCATTGAGGTTCAGGCCCATGAAGGTGTCGCCCGGCTTCATCAGCGCCAGGAACACGCCCTGATTGGCCTGGCTGCCGGAATTGGGCTGGACATTGGCATAGGCGCAGCCGAACAGCTTCTTGACGCGCTCGATCGCCAGGTTCTCGGCCATGTCGACGAATTCGCAACCGCCATAATAGCGGCGGCCCGGATAGCCCTCCGCATATTTGTTGGTCATGATCGAGCCCTGAGCCTCCAGGACCGCCTTCGAAACGATGTTCTCGGACGCGATCAGCTCGATATGGTCGCGCAGGCGGCCCAATTCGAGATCGATGGTACGCGCCAGCTCCGGATCGGCGGAATGCAGATCGGCGGCGAAGAAGCTGTTCGACAGGGCGGCGGAGCGAGCGTCATTCATCGTGGCAGGGCCTCGTTGGAGAAGAGGCAGACGACATAACGGAGTTGCACCGCAAAGTCATGTCTGCAAGCGACCAAAGTTGCGCCAAGGCTGGAAAGGCGGGCTCCAAACGCAGCAACGCCGCAGACGAGGCTGCGGCGCTGTCAATCTCTTTCAGGTCGGAGGGGACGGCGCCCCGATCAGCCCTGCTCTTCCTTGGTGACCACGGAGAGCGAGGCGAATCCGTCCTTGTTGTAGATGTCGTCGCGGAACTCGACCAGGCCTTCCGGCGTCGCCCAGGCCGTGATGTAGGCCCAGAACACCGGCACCTTGGCGGTCGGGTTCACCGTCGTCTGGGCGCCCGAACGGATCACTTCATCGATGCGGTCGCGAGTATATTCGGTACCCTGCAGGATCCAGGCGACCAGCTCACGAACGTCCTGCACACGGGCACAGCCCGAGGAATCGAAGCGGTAGTCCGAGCCGAACACCGACTTGTAGGGCGTATCGTGCATATAGACGCCATACTGGTTGGCGATGTTGATGCGCACCTGGCCGAGCGAATTGCCGAAGCCCGGCTCCTGCCGGAAGCGCATCTTGGTGGCTTCGTCGGTGTTCCAGTTGATCTGCTCGGGCGTGAGCTCCTGGCCCTGCGGATTGAAGATGCGGATATGGTGATCGGCCAGGTAGCTCGGCTCCTTCTGCATCAGAGGGATCAGGTCCTTCTTGATGATGGAGAGCGGCACGGTCCAATAGGGGTTGAAATTGATGTTCTGCACCACGGTCGACAGGATCGGCGAGGGTCGGTCCGGCTTGCCGATCACCGTGGAGTGGCGCTGCTCGACCGCGCCGTTGTTCACCGCTTCCAGCTCGGTCGCCGGAATGTTCATCATGATGTAGCGGCTGCCCAGATTGCCCATCGAGCGCAGGCGCACGATGTTCATCTGCAGTTGCTTGATGCGGACATCGATCGGAATGGCGAGGGCGGCGCGCGAGGTATCGCCGACGACGCCGCTGGACAGGATGCCATGGCGCGACTGGAAGCGCTTCACCGCACCGTCGAGATAGGAATCGAAGACGGGCGAACCGCCGAGCGACGGCGCCAGATCGCCCGAGGCGATCAGGCGCTGGCGCAGCGAGACGACGTCGGGGCTGCGCGAACCAAGCTGGAGCCGGCCCTTGCCGGTCACCTGGGGCCAACCGCCCTGGGCCGCGATTTCGCTATATTTCTGCAACGCATTCTGCGTGGCCTGCAAGGTGTAGGCCGAGAAAGTGGGCGAGGAACTGCTGGCCTGCCCGATGGGGCTGGCCACGGAATCGTAGCGTTCCTTCATCTCCATCTGGCCGAGGCCATAATCCTGCGCGGCAGCCGGACGCGCCAAGGCGGTCGCAGCGGCCCCGAGGGCCAAAGTGGAGAGAAAACCACGACGAGAATAGTCAGACATCTTGTTCTAATCCTGCAGCAAAGCCCGCTTGCGCCACGCACCTACCGTACCGGTAATTTCCTGCGGCCGTGAATTAGCCGAGCTCTTTACACGGGAGAGGTAAACGAACCGAGACCAAAATCAGACCTCGTCACCGGCCATTTGCGATCCCGGTATACGAAACTTGCGCAATGCCCTATCGCCAGAAAGCGGCAAAACCGGGACAAATGTGGCAAGGCCCGTCACGATCACCGCCATGTGAGCGCGAATCGCGCCTGCGTGACAAAGTTGCAACAATCCGGTCGTCGCCTCTCACGGATGGCGCCGCTCGCGCGAGGCGAGAAAGGCCAGCCCGACATAGAGCAGGATCAGAACACCGATCGTCGTCATCATCGCATATTGCCGGCCGAAGATCTCCGGACGGAACAGCGAGATGATGAAATAGCTGCCGGAAGCGATCAGCCAGATGACCCCACCCCATGTCGCCGCCATCCACAAGCCGACGGCCGCGACCAGATCGAAGACCGCGAACACGATCACCGCACTCTGGGTGAGGACCGGCATGCCGAGGAAGCGATCCGGATCGGCCTGCCCGATCCCAAGGATCAGGCACCAATGGATGATGCCCTTGGCCATCCACAGCACGGCGACGGCACGCATGAACCACAACAGGTAGGCGCCATAGGGCGGGCCGTCGCGGTCAAACTCGATATCGCTCATGTCGTGCCTCGTTGCTGTCGGTCCTTCTAACCGTGCAAGGAGCCGAGGGCAAATCACCCGGCCGCATGGAGGCGATCGAAGCCTGGCCGATGAAGGGGACGAGGAATGCCCGCCATCTCGCGGGTGCTCCCCGGTTTTTGACCATCGAGCCCCTGCATTTGCCGCTGCCGGGGTGTGACATGACGGCATGCCTCCGCTGCACCGGATGTGATAGAACCTTTCCAAAGTTCATTTCGAAGAGACTGCCATGCCTTCCTCCGTCACCCCGCTCAAGCCCGCCCTCGCCTCCGCCTCGGACCGTCTCGACCTCGTCGAGCGCCCGCGCCGCAACCGCAAGAGCGAATGGGCCCGCCGGCTGGTGAAGGAGAATGTGCTCACCACCAATGATCTGATCTGGCCGATCTTCGTGCAGGAAGGCGAGAATCTGAGGAGCCCCGTAGCGGCGATGCCTGGCGTCGACCGAGTCAGCATCGACATCGCCGTCGAGGAAGCGCAGCGGGCCGCCGCCCTCGACATCCCCGTGGTGGCGATCTTCCCCTACACCGATCCTTCGCTGCGCGACCCCACCGGGAGCGAGGCCCTGAACGCGCAGAACCTGACCTGCCGGGCCTGCCGCGCCATCAAGGCCAAGGTGCCCGAAATCGGCCTGCTGACCGACGTGGCGCTCGATCCCTACACTTCGCACGGCCATGACGGGCTGCTGGAAGCAGGACGCATCCTCAATGACGAGACCGTCGCCCTGCTGGTGCGCCAGGCCTTGGTCCAGGCCGAATCCGGTTCCGATATCATTGCACCGTCCGACATGATGGACGGCCGCGTCGGCGCCATCCGCGCCGCACTCGATGCCGCCGGTTTCCTCGACGTGCAGATCATGGCCTATTCGGCCAAATATGCCTCGGCCTTCTACGGCCCGTTCCGCGAGGCGGTCGGCTCCTCCGGCGCGCTCAAGGGGGACAAGCGCACCTATCAGATGGACTATGCCAATTCGGACGAGGCTGTACGCGAGGCCGAGCTCGACATCGCCGAAGGCGCCGACATGATCATGGTCAAGCCCGGCCTGCCCTATCTCGACATCGTCGCCCGCCTCAAGCAGAGCTTCGGCCGCCCGACCTTCGCCTATCAGGTCTCGGGTGAGTATGCGATGATCATGGCCGCCGCCCAGAACGGCTGGATCGACGGCGAAAAGGCGATGATCGAGAGCCTCACCGCCTTCAAGCGTGCCGGCGCCGACGGCATCCTCACCTATTTCGCACCGCGCGCCGCCGAATATCTGCGCGGCAGATAGCAGGCCGGCCTACCTATCGATATGGCCGAGATCGCGATCGGGATCGAGCCGGTCGCGCACCAGCTGCTTGAGAGCTTTCACGTCGGGAAAGCCGCCGTCGCGCTTGCGCTCCCAGATCTCCTGGCCCTCATATTCGATGCGGAAGGCACCGCCGGTGGCCGGCACCAGCGTAACCTCGCCCAGATCTTCCGAAAAGGTCGAGAGCAGTTCCTGGGCCATCCAGGCTGCCCGGAGCAGCCATTGGCATTGCCGACAATAAACGATGGTCACACTGGGCTTGCCGTCACGCATCACGAGTCTCGAAACAGGAAAGGGATTCGACGATATCCCCGCCGCCGCCTCAGGAAAAGCTCGCGATTGAGTGGCCCCTCACCCGGGACGGCCGGGTTTGCTGTCCGAATCGCGGCAAGCCTGTAATCTGCTTGCAGGCAGCGCCGACATAAAAATCGGGTCAACCGGTGTGGCGCGAAGATTCAGGCGGCACCCTTGATCCATCGTGTCATCGCCTTGCTTCTCGTCACTTTGTGCCTGGCTTCCTGTCGCGACAGCCTCGACCCGCAGGAAATCCGCATCTGCCGGCAGACATTGCCCGCCGTGGCGCTCGACGCAGACGGACTTACGGTCACTGCCGTTACCCCTGCCTCGCCACCGTTCAAGATCCGCATCGACTATCGGACGCTACACCAGGGACGCAGCAGCAATCACAGCGTGTTCTGCGCCTTCGGACCGAGCCCGCCGGATAACCGGTTCATCGAGCTGAGTGCCCTGGCCGCGGACGGCAGAGCCTTTGCTGCCTGGAAGCTCCACCTCCTCAAGCGCTATTGGCTCGAACGCCCCGAGGCCGCCCTTGCCGATCCGGGCCCCGGTGAAACCATAGCCGATATACCCGAGGTCCCCAGCAGCATTGCCTTTCTGGTGCAGAGTCTCGGCAACGGGGTGCCGACCACGGCCATGACCATGCTGATCGCAGTGGCCTATGCCCTCGTCTTCGGCCTGGTCCAGCGCATCAACCTGGCCTTCGGGGATTTCGCCACGCTCGGCGGCGTGATGAGCGTCTCGATCATGCTGATCATGCTGGCGCTCGGCTCCCGCTCTCCGGCCCTGGACCTCGTCGTCGTGTTCGCGGCTGCGGTCGGCCTCGTGGTTCTCGCCGGTCATATCGTGGAAAAACTGGTCTTCGCCCCCCTCGCCTTCCGGCGCGGCCAGACCATCCTGATCGCAACGGTGGCCGTGGCATCGGTCATGCGCGAGGCGATGCGCGTCGCCCAGGGTCCCAATGATCGCTGGGCACCGCCGGTCACCAGTCCCTATCTGCCGGTGGTGCGATCGGGCGATTTCGTCGTCCATTTCACCGTCATGCAGATGTCGATCGGTGCGGCCGCGGCCATCGTCGCCATCGCCGTCGTCGTGCTGATGCACCGCAGCGAGCTCGGCCGGCGCTGGCGCGCGATATCGGACGATGCCCTGATGGCCAACCTTGTCGGGATCTCGAGCCGGGGCATGCTGGCCTTGACCTTCGGCCTCGCCTCCGCGCTGGCCGGTTTCGCCGGTTTCATCATGACCGTCTATTACGGCGGAGCCGATGCTTATGGCGGAGCCATGATCGGCTTGAAGGGCCTGGTCGCAGCCGTCATCGGCGGCATCGGTTCGATCGAAGGGGCGCTGCTCGGCGGCCTCGTGCTCGGCCTGTTCGAGGTTGTCTGGCAGGCCTATTTTCCGATCGAGCACCGGGACGTGGCCGTGATGACCTTTCTTGTCCTCATGCTGATCTTCCGTCCGGGCGGGCTGTTCGGCTTTGCCGATGCCACGCCCCGGCAGGTCTGACGACCGGCTTCAAAAACGACGCCGGGCGCGATAATTTGATCTCGCCCGCCAGCAGGACTCTGGCGAGACGCGGCGCCCGGTGGTAGCTTTCGCCTTCATGCATGGAGAATGGCGTTGAGCATTGAAATACGCGACTCACCGCAATTCTATCTGACCGCGCCATCGCCCTGTCCCTATCTGAAGGGCAAGCAGGAACGCAAAGTGTTCACCCACCTGATCGGTGAACGGGCCGCGCGCCTCAACGATGTGCTCAGCCATGGCGGCTTCCGCCGCTCGCAGACCATTGCCTACCGGCCGGCCTGCGAAAACTGCAAGGCTTGCGTTTCGGTGCGCGTGCCGGTTGCCGATTTCATCAGGACGAAATCTTTCCGCCGCGTGCAGGCCGACAATCGCGACGTCGTTTCGCAAATGCGCAGTGCCACGCCGACCTCGGAACAATATTCCACCTTCAGGGCCTATCTCGACCAGCGCCATGCCGATGGCGGCATGGCCGACATGACGGTGCTCGACTATGCGATGATGGTCGAGGATACCCATGTGAACACGCAATTGGTCGAGTACCGGCTATCCGGTGCCGGCCTGCCGTTGAACCGGCAAGGCGAGGGTCCGCTGGTCGGCGTTTCGCTCACCGATGTGCTGGCCGACGGCCTGTCGATGGTCTACTCGTTCTATGAGCCGGGCATGGCGGCACGCAGCGTCGGCACATTCATGATCCTGGACCATATCGCCCGTACGCAGGCGATGGGACTGCCCTATCTCTATCTGGGCTATTGGGTCGAGGGATCGCGCAAGATGGCCTATAAGGGGCGCTTCCTGCCGCAGGAACGGCTCGGCCCCAATGGCTGGGATCGCGTCGAGAAATAGCGGCCGTGGCGTTTGGTGACGGGGCGTCACGCCAAGAATCTCCACGATCCGTCACCCCGCCATCATGTTTCTGAACGTCAGATGACCAGGGCGTTCGCGCCTCGTTCAGGCAGGAACTGGCATCGTGTCCTCATTGCTCCTTGAGTTCCTACGAGCTCGAGCCCCCTCAATGAGGTAACCGATGAACCTTCTCGGCAAGACCATGATTGCGGCCTCCTTCGCGCTGACGGGCCTGATGGCCAGTGTCGGCACGTCCTCGGCCATGAACGTCGCTCCGGCGACGCCAGGCGCTTCGCCGCTGGTCCAGGATGTCCGCTGGGGCTGTGGCCCTGGCTGGCAGCCCAATCGCTGGGGCCGCTGCGTCCCAGTCCGCCGTCCCTACTATGGCTATGGCGGCGGGTATGGCTATGGCGGTGGCTGGGGTCCTCGTCCCCGCTGGGGCTGGGGCGATGGCTACCGTCCCCGCCATGGCGGCTGGGATCGCCCCTATTATCGCGAACGCCGCTGGGACAATTATTGAGCCCACCAAACGAGTTCCAGGGGGCGGTAGCGTATAACCGCCCCTCTTCCCCTATCCGGCCGAGCCACCGGTGTCCTGCGTAATTGGCTCACATTCGGAAACGGTGCCCCAGGCAAGCCCCCATATCGCGTAGGCAAGACGCCTATGGAGGCTTTGCGGACGCTCCGGCCAGGCGCGGCTTGTCAGGCTGCAATGCCGCGCCGAACCTGGTATCCGCGCCTGACGGCACCGTTTTGACTGAGAGCGCCGTTGCTGCCCCCGCACCCTGCCTCAAGAGACCAGGCGCGCATCCAGCCTGGCTGCCGCTTCCACCACGGCTCGCCTTTCGGGCATGCCGTCCCAGCCATTGCCGAGGCCGCATTTGAGGCTCGCGGCCGCGCTGGCAAATCGAGCAGCATCGATCACGGACCGCCCCTCCGCCAACCCGGCGGCCAGGGCACCATGAAACACATCACCCGCACCGGTGGTGTCGAGCACACTCACCGGCAAAGCCGGCACCAGGGTCAGCCTGCTGTCGACCCACCATAGCGAGCCCCGTGCGCCCAACGTGACGCCAAAGGTGCCGCCAAGGCGCCGAGACAACGCTTCGCAGCCTTTCGCATCCGGTTGCGCCCCGGCGCTGGCAAGCGCAAATCCATCCTCCGAGAACACCGGCAGGCTCGCGCGTCGTGCCAGCTCCAACAGCCGCGCCGGATCGGTCACTTCCGCATCGAGCACCGACGGGACGCCCGCGGCAGCAGCCGCATCCAGCACCGCAAAAGAGGCTTCGTGCCAATTGATATCGGCAAGCACCGCGCCCGCCTTGGCAATGTCCTGCAAAGGCAGATGGGCCGGCGAGGCCGGCAGGTCGGTGTGATCGTGACCGACGATGAGCCGTTCGCCCTGCCGATCGACGATCACCACGGCGGAGATGGTATCCATCTCCCCGCTGCATTTCACGCCGTCGATCCCGACGCCGTGATGGCGCAGGCGCTCGCATAGGAAAGCCGCTTCGGCATCGTCACCCAAACGGCTCCACAATTCGACCGGCTGCTGCAAGCGGGCGCAGGCGACCGCGGCCGTCGCGGCCGGACCGCCTCCCCGCTTGAAATGGTGCCGGGCCGTGACCTTGATGGCCTGCCGCGGCATTTCATCGATTTCCAGCACCTGGTCCACCGTCGTGGTGCCGACGCAGATGACGGCTCCCCTCGTTCTCATCGGCTCTTGCATGATCGCTTGTCTTCGCCGCCCGAAGCGTTCTGCAGGCGGACCTTATGGGTTGTTTCCTCGCGATGATATAAAGCCAGTTTGTCAGACAAAACAATATGGCCATCGGCTCATCTGGCGGGCACCGAAGCGGCGCGAACCATGATCAGGGCGGCTTGGCAAGCCTGACCAAACGTCAGCTTCCGTACCGATATAACACCCGCGTCACGCTCGTGCTGGTGTTGTCGGACCAACGTTCGGGAGGATCGAGGAAGAGCGCATGTTGCAGCTATGGACAAAAGCGCTCGCCTCGCACTGCTGTAACAACTTACCGGCGGACTTGGTCGCTTGCGCTCTTCGTGAGGCAATGAAAAGCCCGGTCCACGCAAACGCGGCCGGGCTTTCGCATGTCGGGCAACCGGGTGGCTCGAATCGGGCATCCGACCACCGTGTCTGGTCAATCACGACGGACCGGGCTCGCAATGGCGCTGTGGCTGAAACCGATTTCGGCAAGACCCTTTTGGGTCGGTATCCGATGGGTCTCCCGGCGCTTTTGACAGGCAGGAAACGCCCGACAGCAGATGTGCAATCTGGCAATGAGACTGACAAGGATCATCGCTACCTAAGGAAATTCACCGTTTGTTGCGGTGCAATATAGCGCGCCAACCGGCCTCCAGCGACGCGAGTGCGTAGCTGGCATGCGGGCCTTTCGCAACAGCCCCAACCCAGGAGCTAGGACTATCGCCTACCTGACTAACCAACCGCCCTCCGAGTTGTCGAAGGGACCCAACACGCATTTTGCACCTATCAATACGACCGATCGCACGGATGAGATCGAGGAAAGTTCACCTATGCCCCTTCTGTCGGCATTCACCGTCGCTCCCACCATCGAGACGTCGCGCTTGATTTTGCGTGCGCACAGACCCGGCGATCTGGAGAGCGTCACGGCCATGTGGGCAGAGCCCGCGGTGCTTCGTTATGTGCGCAAATCCCCCTATCCGCGCGAGGAAGTCTGGACCCGCATGCTGCGTTATGCCGGCCACTGGCTCTGGATGGGGTTCGGCTTCTGGATCGTGACCGACAAGACGGACGGGCGATTCCTGGGCGAAGTCGGCATCCATAATTTCGAGCGCGACATGGAGCCTGAATTCTCAGGCACACCCGAACTCGGCTACTCCCTGATCGGCGCGGCCCATGGCAAGGGCTATGCCACCGAGGCAGCCAAGGCGGTGCTGAACTGGTTCGACGGCCATATCGATCTGCCGCATACCAACTGCATGACGAGCCCCGACAACATCCACTCCCAGCGTGTCGCCCTCAAATGCGGCTATGAATATCTGCGCCAGTCCATTCATCTGGGTTCCCCCGTTGCGATCTTTCGCAGGCGCAGAGTCATCGCACCGACGCCATGATGCGATGTGAAACCACGGCTTGTTCTCCTTGATGACGTTAAGGACAGCAAAACCTTGACTGAAATTCGATCAGAAAAGCTTGCCGGCGTGAAGCGCCGGCAAGCTTTTGCCGAAATGGAAACTGATCCGAGCTGATGAAGGTTCCTCTTTTTTCTTTGGCAGACTCGGTCTATCACCAGGGTGTGCCGTACCTTCGCCGTATTCCTGATCACACAAATAGGCATTCCGGCTGAGGCTTATCCAGAGTCGGCGGCGGGCAATATCCGCCGAAAATGAGGGAGTTAGAATGATGCTTCGTTCCGCCATCATTGGTACCGGACTACTGATCGCCAGCGCGGTCGCGCTTGCTGCGCCAGCGCAGGCGCTCACCATGAAGGAGTGCAGCGACAAATATCAGGCCGCAAAGACCGCGAACACGCTGAACGGCGCGACCTGGAACGACTTCCGCAAGGCACAATGCGGCACGGAAGCAACGCCGGCTGCCACCGCGCCGGCAGCACCTGCAGCTCCCGCCGCGACGACGGCTGCCAAACCGGCTCCGGCCGCCAAGCCGGCTCCGACCGCCGCCACCTCGGGCAGCGCCGTGTTCCCGTCGGCCATCGATCCGAAATATGCCAAGGAATCGGCCGGCAAGCAGCGCATGCATACCTGCCTCGACCAGTATAATGCCAACAAGGCCAACAACGGCAATGGCGGCCTGAAATGGATTCAGAAGGGCGGCGGCTACTACAGCGAATGCAACAAGAAGCTGAAAGGTTAATTCTCTTCTTCTTCATCATGCGGCCGCGGATACCCTCCGCGGCCGTTTTCTTTTACCGCTGATGCAAGGCGTTCAAGCCTTCACTTCCACCCAGCGGCCTTTGGCAAAGCTGTCCGCGATGGCGTGGATGGTACGCTCGATGGCAAGGCCATCGTCGAAGTCGAACACCGAGGCCTTTTCGCCCTCGATGCGGGCGATCAGTTCGCGGCATTCGATCACTTTCAGATCGTTGAAACCAAGCCCGTGGCCAGGCGCCGGAATGAAGCGATCATAGGGCTTGTGCACCGGCGCACTGAGAATGGTCCGGAACCCCTGGGTTTCCTCGTTGCCCTCGCGGCGGAAAAGCTGCACCTCGTTGAAGCGTTCCTGATCGAACACGATGGCGCCGGCATCGCCAAAGATCTGCAGTTGGATGCGCCCCTTGCGCCCCCAGGCGGCGCGATTGACGGTGAGCACCCCCGAAGCGCCGCTCTCCAGGCGCAGCAAGGCGGTGGCGATGTCATAGTTCTCGATGGCTCGCCTGCCGCCATCGGGGTGGGGACGGTCCGCATAGGGCCTTGCCATCTCGCCGAACACTTCGGCGACCCCGCCGAGAACAAAACGCAGCAGGCTGAGGGGATGCACGGCAAAATCGTCGAGGGCCCCGTACCCGGCGCTGGCCTCGTTGCGGGTAGCAAAGGGGGTTTGCCGGTCCGCCATGAAATCCTCGTCCATCTCCAGGCGGACATGATTGATGACGCCGATCGCCCCCTCGCCGATCAGCTTGCGGATCAGGCGCATGGCGGGATTTTGAATATAGTTGTAGCCGAGCACCGCCACCTTGCCGCTGCCGCGCCAGGCGGCGTGCATCGCCTGCGCGTCGGCAAAGACGGTCGCCATCGGCTTTTCGCACCAGACATGCTTGCCCGCCTCCAGCGCCGCGATCGCCATCTCGGCATGAAAACGGTTGGGCGTGGTGATCGAGATCACGTCGATCTGCGGGTCGGCCAGGAGTTCACGCCAGTCTCCGGTCGAGGTCGCGAAGCCGAGTTCCATTGCCTTGGTGCGGGCGAGATCGGCGGACGCCTCGGCAAGCGCGACCAAACGAGGCCTGATGACGTCACCGAAGGTCGAGGCGACCGCATTCCACGCCAAGGCGTGACATTTGCCCATATATCCCGTGCCGATCAGGCCAACACCGAGCCCCTTGCCATCCGATTTGGCCAACGCGTTCATCACTGCTCTCCCTTTATGTCCATTCGCCATACCGCCTTGGTATGGCCGTCATTCCATTTCATTGTGCGACGCAGCACAGATTTGTTGTATGCTGCAGTGCATCAAAATCGGCACAGATCGATTCGACTCACCGCGGGCGGGCTGCCGTCTCTCGGGGAAAGAAAGGATATCCATGCTGGCTCCGCGGTTCGCCGTCGCAGCCAAGGGGACAACTGCCATGCTGTTTACTGGCATCATCGCGGCCTTGATTGCCCGCATCATCGACAATCCGGCCCGGCGCACGCCGCCGCCCTCCACCGACGCGCCACGCGATCGGGATGAGGAGAAGCCGACAACCGACGGTATCGATCCGCACACGCGCCGGTGTTGAGCCGATCCACATCCGCGATTGCGAAACGGGTTTCGCGGTCTTTCCAGTTGCACTACCCTTCCGTTGGGCGTGCCTTTGCGGCACGATCCGGCATCGCTGCCGCGTGGCACCACCGGTAGGGTGTCAATGATAGGGAGGGCAGCGAGCACACTGCCCCGCTTCTGGAACGGGACATGGCCATGGCTGAGGACGAGACGCGCGACTTTACCGATTTTTCCGCGCGCCTCGCCGATCGCATCGATCAATTGCCCAAACGCCTGCGGCAAGTGGCTCATTTCGCCAACGACCATCCCGATGAGGTCGCCCTCGGCACCGCCGCCTCGGTGGCAGAGAATGCCGGCGTGCAGGCCTCGACCCTGGTGCGCTTCGCCAAGACGCTCGGCTATTCCGGCTTTTCCGATCTGCAGCAGGTCTTCCTCGCCCGGCTGAAACAGCGCTTTCCCGATTATCGCCAGCGCGTGGCGCTGCTGCGGACCGAAGCGAATGAGGGCTCCCTGTCGGCGCCGCTGCTCAACGGCTTTGCCGACGCAGCCACGCTGTCGATCGAGCGGTTGCGGGCGTCGGCCGATCCCGAAATGATCGATGCGGCGATCGAATTGCTTGCCGGTGCCGACATCATCCATCTGGTCGCAGCCCGCCGGCTTTTCCCGGTGGCGGCCTATCTCGCCTATGCCTTCGGCAATCTGGGCCAGCGCTGCGCGCTGGTCGACCATGTCGGACAGCTCGGCAAGGAGCAGATTTCGCTGGCGGGGCCCAGGGACGTGGTGCTGGCGATTTCCTACAACCCCTACTCGCCCGACACCGTCGAACTGGCTGGGATCGCGCATCAGCGCGGCAATGCCATCCTGGCCATTACCGACAGCCCGGCAAGCCCCCTGGCCCGCCTCGCCCGCATTCGCCTGGATGTGGAAGAAGCCGATCATGGTGCCTTCCGTTCGCTGGCGGCGACCTTCGCTTTGGCCATGACGCTGGCCGTGGGCACGGCCGAACATAAGGGGCGCGACTGACAAGGGGTGTCCCCTGGGAGCGCGGAGGTCCTCGTCCGCGCTTGCCAACGCTCGGCTTGCCATGAAAGGCGGGTCGTCCGGCACTTCTTGAGTGCCCAGGGACGTCCGCGCTCCAAGGCAAATCCAACCGGCCTATATTTTCACCGTCATCCCCGTCTGGGCCGCCTGCGTGGCGGCATCAGCCAGAATCTGGGCCTTCAGACCGTCCTCGCCCGAGGGATTGGGCGACTTGCCCGCCAGGATGGCGTCAAGAAAGGCCGTCATCTCGAGACGATAGGCCTCGGCATAACGTTGCAGGAAGAAATCCTGCACGGGATCGGCCAGGAAACCGGAGCCGGTCGCCACCTCGACAGTGGTCTTCGGCACGTTGTGGGCGCGGATCAGGCCCTTGGAGCCATGCACCTCGATGCGCTGGTCATAGCCGTAGGTGGCGCGGCGCGAATTGGAGATCTGCGCGATCTTGCCCGACGCCGTCTTCAGGAGCACGGCGGCCGTATCGACGTCGCCAGCCTTGCCGATGGCTGGATCGACCAGGGCCGAAGCGACCGCGTGCACCTCCACCGGCTCCTCGGCCAGCAGGAAACGGGCAAGGTCGAGATCGTGAATCATCATGTCGCGGAAGAGCCCGCCGGAGCCTTCGATATAGGAGACCGGCGGCGGCGACGGGTCACGCGAGATGATGGTGACCAGTTCCACCTCCCCGATCGCGTCCTCGGCGATTCGGTGCTTGAGGGTGGCGAAATTGGGATCGAAGCGGCGATTGAAGCCGATCATCAGGGGCTTGCCGGCCTTGGTGACCTCGGCGAGGCAGTGGCGGATCCGGTCGGACGACAGATCGACCGGCTTCTCGCAGAACACGGCCTTGCCGGCCTGCACGGCCCGTTCGATCAGATCGGCATGGGTGTTGGTCGGCGTGCAGATGAGCACGGCGTCGACGTCGGCGGCGGCGATGGCCTCGTCGATCGTGCTGACGCGGGCGCCCGTCTCGGCCGCCAGGGCCTCGGCGGAGGGCCCGTGCGGATCGGAAACCGAAATCAGTCTGGCCTGCGGATGCAGTGCCGCATTGCGACCATGGATCTTGCCGATGCGGCCAGCGCCGAGAACTGCGAGACGAACCATTTCTCTCCCCAATCGTTTGATTTGACCCGAGGACCGGGCCTGTTTGCTGTAGGATAATCGTCAACCATCGCGCCATGCCACCGAATCGCGGCCATGCACGCAAAAGCGGGCGGCGGCACAGGCTTCACGTCAAAATATGGCATTTTTATTCTATATTGACAACATAATAGAATATATGTTTCATTTTTGAAGCGCCGATCGAAGGGATGAAGCAACCGCCGCAAGGCCCGCCGACGCGCGAGACAACAACAAGGCGACAGGCCGGCACGCAGTCGCCAAGAGGAAACGTTTAGAGCCGGCCGTTTCCGCCCGTTGCGGTTGCCTTGTGCATCCGCTGTTCCATGGCGGGCCGGTCCGTCTGTCTGGAGGTCAAGCATGAGCACGCCCGCACTCGATGTCATCACGATCGGCCGCGCTTCGGTGGATCTTTACGGCCAGCAGGTCGGCGGCAGGCTGGAGGACATGTCCTCCTTCACCAAGGCCGTGGGCGGCTGCCCCGCCAACATCGCCATCGGCACGGCGCGCCTCGGCCTGAAATCGGCCCTGATCACCCGGGTCGGCGACGAGGCGATGGGACGCTTCATCCGCGAGCAGATGCAGCGCGAGGGCGTGGCGACCGAAGGCATCCACACCGATCCCGCTCGCCTTACCGCGCTGGTCATCCTCGGCGTGCGCGACGAAAAGCAATTCCCTCTCATCTTCTACCGCGACAATTGCGCCGACATGGCGCTCGACGAAAGCGACGTCGACGAGGCCCTGATCGCCTCTGCCGCCGCCATCGTGGTCACCGGCACGCATTTTTCCCAGCCCAACACCGATGCGGCCCAGCGCAAGGCCATCCGCCTTGCCAAGAAGCACGGCCGCAAGGTGGTGTTCGACGTCGACTACCGGCCCAACCTCTGGGGCCTCGCCGGACATGGGGCGGGCGAGGAGCGCTATATCAAGGCCGATCACGTCACCCAGCATCTGCAGACTATACTGCCCGATTGCGACCTGATCGTCGGCACGGAAGAAGAACTCGCCATTGCCGGCGGTTCGGAGGACACGCTCGAGACGCTGCGGCGCATCCGTTCCATCTCCGACGGCACCATCGTCTGCAAGCGCGGCCCGATGGGCTGCGTCGTCTTTCCCGGTGCCATCCCGGCCAGCCTGGATGACGGCATTCGCGGGCCGGGATTTCCGGTTGAGGTCTACAACGTCCTTGGTGCTGGCGACGCCTTCCTGTCGGGCTTCCTGCGCGGGTGGCTGCGCGGCGAGCCGCTCGAAACCGCCTGCGCCTATGCCAATGCCAGCGGTGCCTTCGCGGTCTCCCGCCTGCTCTGCTCGCCCGAGATCCCGACCTTCACCGAACTCAGCTATTTCCTCGAACATGGCAGCAAGGAACGGGCCTTGCGCAAGGATGCTGCCATCAACCATATCCATTGGGCCACCACCCGCCGCCCGGCCGCTGAGGGGCTGATGGCGCTCGCCGTCGACCACCGCGCTCAGATGGAAGCGATGGCGGACGAAATCGGCGTATCTCGAGAGCGTATCTCCGCCTTCAAGGCCCTGGCGGTCAAAGCTGCCGCCAGGATCGCAGGTGGGCGGCCCGGCTTCGGCATGCTGATCGACGGCATCTATGGCCGCGAAGCCTTGTTCCGCGCGGCCGATCACCCCTTCTGGATCGGCAGGCCGGTCGAGCTTCCCGGCTCCCGCCCCCTGGAATTCGAGGGTGGCCCCGATGTCGGTACCAGCCTGATCGAATGGCCGGTCGGACACACGATCAAGTGCCTCTGCTTCTATCATCCCAGCGACCCCCCTGCTCTCAAGGAGCAGCAGGAGCGCCAATTGCTGCGTCTTCACGCGGCTGCACGCACGGTGGGCCGCGAATTGCTGATCGAGATCATCGCGGGCAAGCATGGTCCACTCGAAGACGACACGGTATCGAGCGTGGTGCAGCGCCTCTACGACCTCGGCATCAAACCCGACTGGTGGAAACTGGAGCCACTGAAGACCGCCGCGGCCTGGCGCGCCGTCGCCGCGGTGATCGAGCGTAACGATCCGCTCTGCCGTGGCATCGTACTGCTTGGCCTGGAAGCACCGGAGGAGGACCTCGAGGCTGCCTTCGCCGTGGCTGCGAGTGAACCGATGGTGAAGGGCTTCGCCGTCGGACGCACCATCTTCAATGAACCGGCCCGTGCCTGGCTGCGCGGGGCTCTCAGCGACGATGATGCGGTCGACGCGATGGCAACGCGTTTCGCCAGGCTGGTTCAGGCCTGGGAGAGTGCCTCGGGACAGGCTGCGGCGGCCCAATAGCACTCGCGAAGCAGCTTCGCGCTGGCTATGGTCCGGCATTCCAAGCGAGGTCCGCAAGGGGCCTCCACTTCTCGACAAAGACATTTGGAGCAGGCCACTCAACCATATTGACAGTTGAGTCCAATATGCTCAGGGAGAGATTTCGTGGCAACCATCCGTCTCACAATGGCCCAGGCCCTGGTCCGCTTCCTCACCGCTCAGAAGACAGTCGTCGACGGGCAGACGGTGCCGATTTTCGCTGGTGTCTTCGCCATTTTCGGCCATGGCAACGTCGCCGGTATCGGCGAGGCCCTCTACCAGGCGCGCGAGACCCTGCCGACCTATCGTGCCCACAACGAGCAGTCGATGGCCCATGCCGCCACCGCCTATGCCAAGGCGATGCGACGGCGCCGCATGATGGCCTGCACCACCTCGATCGGGCCGGGCGCCACCAATCTGGTCACGGCCGCGGCGGTTGCCCATGTCAACCGCCTGCCCCTCCTCCTGCTGCCCGGCGACGTCTTCGCCAATCGCCGGCCGGATCCAGTGCTGCAGCAGTTGGAGGATTTCGGCGACGGCACCGTCACCCCGAACGATGCCTTCCGGCCCGTCTCGCGCTATTTCGACCGCATCACCCGCCCCGAGCAGATCATTCCGGCCCTGGCACGGGCGATGACGGTGCTCACCGATCCGGCCGATTGCGGGCCGGTGACCCTCGCGCTATGCCAGGACGTGCAGGCCGAGGCCTATGACTATCCCGCTTCCTTCTTCGAAGAACGAGTCTGGACGAGCCGGCGTACCCGCCCCGACGAAGACGAGTTGGCCGCCGCGGTCACCGCCCTGAAGGCCGCCCGCAAGCCTGTGATCGTCACCGGCGGTGGCACGCTCTATTCGCAGGCTGAAGGCACTCTCGCCACCTTTGCCGCCAAACATGGTATTCCGATCGGTGAAACCCAGGCCGGCAAGAGCGCCATCGCGCTGGACGACCCGCTCGGCATGGGCGCCATCGGCGTCACCGGCACCGGTGCTGCCAATGTGGTGGCCGAGGAAGCCGACCTGGTGCTGGCCGTGGGGACCCGCTTGCAGGATTTCACCACCGGCTCCTGGGCTCTGTTCAAGGCCGACACGCATCGCATCGTCGGCCTCAACACCCAGCCTTTCGATGCGAGCAAGCACCGCGCCTTGCCGTTGGTCTGCGATGCCAAGGTCGGGCTGGAACTGCTCTCGCATGCCCTCGGCGACTGGAAAGCGCCGACGTCATGGACGGACAAGGCGATCGCAGGCCGCGAAGCATGGCTGAAGACGGCCAGCCGCTACACCGACGCCAGCAATGCCGAACTGCCCTCAGACGCCCAGGTCATCGGTGCCGTGCAGCGGGTCGGCAAGCCCACCGACATCGTGGTCTGCGCCGCCGGCGGCCTGCCCGGTGAGCTCCACAAGCTCTGGCAGGCAGGCGCGCCCGGCGGCTATCATATGGAATATGGCTATTCCTGCATGGGCTACGAGATTGCCGGGGGGCTCGGCGTGAAGATGGCCGAGCCTGACCGCGAGGTCATCGTCATGGTCGGTGACGGCTCCTATCTGATGGCCAATTCCGAAATCGCCACCTCGATCATGGCCGGCGCCAAGCTGACCATCGTGGTGCTCGACAACCGGGGCTATGGCTGCATCAACCGCCTGCAGCGCGCAACGGGCGGCGAGAGCTTCAATAACCTGCTGCGCGACACCCGCCACGACGTGCTGCCGGACATCGACTTCACCGCCCACGCCGCCAGCCTCGGCGCGCACGCCGTCAAGGTGAAGAGCCTGGCCGAGCTGGAGGCTGCCGTCACTGCCGCGCGCGGGCACAGCCGCACGTCTGTGGTGGTGATCGATACCGATCCCTTGGAATCAACCGATGCGGGCGGGGCCTGGTGGGACGTTGCCGTCCCCGAGGTTTCCCAGCGCCGCGAGGTCGAGGCGGCCCATGCGGCCTATGTCCAGAAAAAAGCCCTACAGCGCGTGGGCGACTGAGCATCACCGGGGGGCAGGTCTTCAGACCCGCCTTCTCCCCGACTCCCACCCATAAGAATGCCGGGTCTGAAGACCCGCCCCCGAACCCAATATTCCTGGAGCCTATCCATGCCTATCCGTATTGGCGCCAACCCCATCGGCTGGTCGAACGACGACATGCCCGAAATCGGCGGCGACACCCCGCTTGAAACCTGCCTGGCCGAGGCCAGGGAAGTCGGCTTCGAGGGCATGGAGCTCGGCAACAAGTTTCCGCGCGAGGCGAACGCGCTCAAGGCAGCCCTTGCCCCCTTCGGCCTCGCCTGTGTCGGCGGCTGGCACTCGATCGAATTGCTGACCCGGGACGAGCACGCCGAGTTCGCGGCAACGCGTGCCCATATCGACCTGCTCAAGGCGATGGGCACCAGCGTCTTCATCGTGGCCGAGACCTCCAACGCCATCCACGGCGACAAGGCCAAACCGCTGTCGCAACGCCCTGTCATGGCGTCCGCGGACTGGGCCGAATACGGCCGCCGCATCACCGCCTATGCCGAGCTGCTGAAGGCCGAGGGGTTGCAGCTCGACTATCACCATCACATGGGCACGATCGTGCAGTCGCAGGCCGACATCGATGCCTTCATGGCGGCGACCGGCCCCGCCGTGCACCTCCTGCTCGACACCGGCCATGCCACCTGGGGCGGCTCGGATCCTGCCGATCTCGCCCGCCGCTATCGCAGCCGCATCAGCCATGTCCACACCAAGGATGTGCGAGCCGAGGTCAGGGCGCGTTCGGATACGCAGGATTGGAGTTTCCTCGATAGTGTGCTCGCCGGTGTCTATACGGTTCCCGGCGACGGCATGATCGACTTTGCCAGCGTATTCCGCGAACTCCAGGGCTATTCCGGCTGGGTCATCGTCGAGGCCGAACAGGATCCCAAGAAGGCCAATCCGCTGACCTATGCCAAGGCCGGCTATGCGCATCTGCGAAAGGTGCTCGGCGAGACGGGATTGAAGGCAGCCTGACGAGAGCGCGCGTTTTGGCAAAAGACGCGCTTTTATTCCAACCCTGTGGTTCGATGCGTTCTTCCGATCGAAAAGTCGATCGGCTTTTCAGGAAAACGCCCCGGCAGCAATGAGCCCGAGGAGGCCATCATGTCGAAACTTCTCCTCAAGCCTGGCAAGTCCGGCTCGCGTATCCACCAGGTCACGCCGCAATCGGCCGGCTGGACCTATGTCGGTTTCGAAGTCCACGAGCTTGCGGCCGGCGAAAGCCTGAGCGCCGAGACGGGCGCTACCGAGATCTGCCTGGTATTGGTGGCCGGCAAGGCCTCGATCAAGGCCGGCAGCCAGGATTTCGGCGTGCTGGGCGAGCGCAGCAATCCCTTCGAAGGAGCGCCCTGGTCGGTCTACATTCCCGCCGGCTCGAACTATGAGGTCAGGGCTGAAACCCCCGTCGAACTGGCCGTCTGCGCGGCACCGGGCACCGGTGCGCTGCCGGCTCGCGTGATCGGTCCCGACCAGGTCGGGCAGGAAACCCGCGGCAAGGGCTCGAACACGCGCCATGTCCGCAACATCCTGCCCGAATGGGAACCGGCCGAGAGCCTGCTTGTGGTGGAGGTGATCACCCCCTCCGGCAATTGGTCGAGCTATCCGCCCCATAAGCACGATCAGGACAATCTGCCCGCAGAGAGCCAGCTGGAAGAAACCTATTATCACCGCTTCAACCCGGCGCAGGGCTATGGTGTCCAGCGCGTCTATACGGACGACCGCTCGCTGGACGAAGTGATCGCTTTTTCAGATCGTGACGTCGTGCTCGTGCCGAAGGGTTATCACCCCGTCGGTGCCGCTCACGGCTATGACCTTTATTATCTCAATGTCATGGCTGGTCCCAAGCGCATCTGGAAATTCCACAACGATCCGGACCACGCCTGGCTCGTCCAGGCCTGAGGTTCACTCGACCGATACTTCCCAGCCGACGATCCATTCTTCCCAGGCCCGCCAGCTCCAAGCTCGCGGGCCTTTTGCTATTTCACGATGACGGTAGGTTCGAATACTCACCGACAAAAAGATACTGACATAATACCTTCGAGGTAGAGCCTCTGTCCGCTTGGGCTCAAAACCCCTCCCCCATCGATAGCAAGGTCTACGTCTCCATAAGTCGTTTGGAACCAATTGAAGGTTAATATTTCTAAATAATGAGCTTTATTTCACCTAAAGCTAGGACATACTCCCCGAATTTTCAATTGCAAGCATCGTAGAATGGCAATTATATACCGCCATCTCCACGGCATCTATAAAAATGAACCCAGTGTGGCTTTCTTGTTACAGACTCAACGTCCGAGAAACGTCACTATTCGGAAAATGTTGTTAGGACATGTAGCCATGAAAATTTCTGCCGCAGCTCTGGCAATCCTGCTTTCCTCAACGGCTGCCTACGCCGCTGATCTCGCTCCGCAGCCCGTCGAACCGATCGCGCCAGTGGCAGCCCCCTATTCCTGGACCGGCTTCTACGGCGGCGTTCAGGCCGGCTATAATTGGGGCAAGTCCGACTATTCCAACTACCGCATTTCAGATGGTTTGTGGGATTACAAGGGTAAGATCGACGCCAAGGGCTTCACCGCCGGCGTCTATGCCGGCTACAATTATCAGTTCGAGAACAATCTGGTTGTCGGCCTCGAAGGCGACATCAACTATGATTCCGCAAAGGGCAAAGCACACGCCAGGGGAAATCTGAACTTTGACGAACCCGGCGTCGTACCCATCACTGCCACAACGCAGGAAGCAAAGTTGAAATGGGATGGCTCGGCCCGTCTGCGGGTTGGCTACGCCATCGACCGTTTCCTGCCCTACATCACCGGCGGTGTTGCCTTCGGGAAGTACGACTATAATCCCACGTGGAGAGTCGACAGCTCACTGCGTTATTCAAGCACCCATATTGGCTGGACTATCGGCGCCGGTCTCGAATATGCCGTCACCGACAATCTGATCGCGCGTGTCGAGTATCGTTACACCGACTATGGCAAAAAGGATTATCTGGACTACGCCGCCTCCGCGGAGGGTAGGTTCAACGACCGGATCAATCTGAAGACCCACACGATCCGCGTGGGCCTCGCCTACAAGTTCTGATCGGCCCTGCCCTCCTCGCTATCCATTGATAGCGAAAGCCAGGAGGAATTGATGCGCGCCGACGACGTCGGCGCGTTTCTTTTTGCGCGTTGGTAATTGGGGTAGGCTCCAATCCATTGCCCCTATCGGCTTTCACACTATTCAAGCCGACATGATGATCGACGACGATCCACTTTCATTGCACGCAATTAATCTTCATGCTCCGATCGAGATGAAGCAAATCGGGCCCGACTACAGTATGAAGGCATGGCTTCGTCCGTGGTGACGTCGAAACTCGACACCCGGGATCGCCAGCATGATACCCCTACCGCCAGGACTTCCATGAAACAGCTCTTCAAGGCCCTCATGATGCACAGCGCCATTGGCGCCTGGCTGGGGAAACTGCCCTTCCTGAAGGGACTCTACCTCCGGCATGTCTGGGCCGGCCGGATGGATCTTTTCTACGGGCTCTTCGGCAGCTACGCCGAAGCCGAGCGCTTTTCTGCCAATATCGGCAAGGTCGGCTGGCATGACGACACACTCGCCGAACTGCTGGTCCGCGATGCGGAAGTCGAAGCCCCAACCCTGTTCCAGACCTCGCAATTCGCCGTCATGCTGTGGCTGTCGAAGCTCCTCCAGCCGGGCAGCACGGTGGTCGACTTCGGTGGCGCCGGCGGCATCTTCTATGAATTATGCGAGCGTTATGGCCTCCTGAAGCCGCCCCTGAGCTGGCATGTGGTCGACATGCCCGACATGGTCGAGCGCGGGCGGCAGCGCCATGCGAGGCTCGGCTCCACCATGATCAGCTTCGGGTCGGAACTGGCAGAGGCGCCAGCCCCCGACATCATGCTCATGCTGGGCATGATCCAATATCTGCCGGATCCCTTCGGCGAGCAGGGGCCCGGCATTCTGGACACGGTGCCGGCCTTGCCCGAACATATTCTGATCAACAAGATTCCGATCTCAGACGCCCCCGATGCCTGGACGGCCCAGAACCACGTATCCTCCGTCATCCCGTGCCGGCTGTTCAATCGCGCGAAGTTCCTGGCCTATTTCGAGGCGCGTGGCTATCGCCTGCAGGATCGCTGGCTGGTGCCTGAGCTCCAGGCCGAAATCCCCTTCCATCCCGAGCGCACACTGACCTATTTCGAGGGGTTTTATTTGCGCCGGCAGGCCTGAGCAGCGTTCGAGCCCCGCCTGTTCCTCCTGATCGGTGCCGTGGCTCGACCGGAAGGAACAGGCTTGGCCAAACTGCAAAATCGTCCCCTTCGCGGAATGGCAGCCCCCTCGTGCCTGCGGCGGCGAAGCTCCGCCTTTGTGAGGCGATTCCCGCCTCCAATCGCCAAAAGAAGTAGACGGCGCCCCATCGCAGGGGTCTTGCAACCGACCAAATAAGGGCTGTCTTACGTTCGGATAACCCCCTCCGTACAATTCGGAGTACCCTCAGTATATCCAAACCTATCCACTAAGACCGCTACACTTCACATTTTTCCCAGCTTGTAACCGTCGATCGCAATAAGCAAGATACTTTCAAAATTAGTGCATGTCTTCTTTTCACGAATGGTCCCGGCCATGAGCCTTTCCGCCGACGAACTCATCACCCTCGATGCCGATGGTTATCGCGCCGCCTACGATCGCGTACCCCTTGCCTTCGAGCACGGCCTTCATCGCCTGCCGATGTTCCAGCCCGACGCGCTGGCGGCTCTGGCCGAGCGTTATGCCGACAGCCCGCAGGATTATTTCATCGCGGGATCGGCGCCGACACCGGGCACGAAGTTCTATGACGTCGAGCAGAACCGGGCCAGGCCGCACGAGGTCCTGGCGCAGTTGGGCAATGCACCCGCCCGCGTCCTGCTGAAACGCCTGGAGAACCACGATTCCGGTTTTCGCGACCTGCTGGACACGCTCTTCCGCAAGGTCACCGCACTCCGCGGCGGCCTGGGCGACGAGAGGATCGCACGGCTCGAATCCGCCCTCTTCATTTCCTCGGCCGCATCCACCACACCCTTCCATTTCGATCCGGAAATCACGCATTTCTTCCAGATCGAGGGGCCGAAGCATTATCACGTCTTCCCGCCCAACGTGGTGGAGGAGAGCGATCTCGAACGCTTCTATGTCAGGGGCACGGTGAATATCGGCCAGCTCGATCTCGAAGGCTGCGACCCCCAGCAGGAGCATGTCTTCGACCTCGAGCCGGGCCGCGGCTTCCATCAGCCGCAGGATGCCCCCCATTGGGTGCGGACCGGCGGCGTGCGCAGCATCTCCTACGCCTTCTCCTTCGAGACCAATGCCAGCCGTGGGCGCGGGCGCGTCCGCGCTGCCAATCGCTATCTGCGCGCCATCGGCATGCATCCGCAGCGCCCGGGTCCCAGCCCGAGCGCCGATCGGGCCAAGGCCGCCGTCATGCAGGTTGTCACGCCGACATTGCGAAGCGTACGCAAGGTCGTCAGGCAGGTGTCGGGACGCTGAGGCGGATCAGCGCAGGCGGCCTGCCGCCCTCATGATCCCTGCCGCTCCCGCGGCATCACGTCGAGGGAGCGGGGTTTGCCGTTGCGCAACACGTCGAAGCGCGTCGACCTGCCTATCCGCTCCTCGCCGAGCAGCCGGATGAGATCGTCCACCGCAGCGACGCGGCGTCCGTCCAGGGCGACGATGATATCGCCCATCAGCAGTCCGGCACTGTCCGCCGGGCCACCGGCTTCGGCCGTGGCGATCATCACGCCGACGCCCTGATCGATGCCGGCCGCCATCTGCACGCGGCGGGCGATCACCGCCTGCTGGGCGGCAATGCCGATGGAGGCGCGCCGCACGCGGCCATGCCGGATGAGCTGCCCCATCACGAAGCTCGCCGTGTTCGACGCCACCGCAAAGCAGATCCCCTGCGCGCCCATGATCACGGCCGTGTTGATGCCGATGACCTCGCCGAGCGTGGAGACGAGGGGGCCGCCTGAATTGCCCGGGTTGAGCGCCGCATCGGTCTGGATCACGTCGTCGATCAACCGCCCGCTCTTGGCGCGCAGCGAGCGTCCGAGTGCGGAGATCACCCCGGTCGTCACCGTGGCCTCGAAGCCGAGAGGGTTGCCGATGGCGATCGCCACCTGCCCGCGCCGCAACAGGCTGGAATTGCCGAGCCGCGCCGAGGGCAGACTGACCGGCTGCTCGATGTGGACGAGGGCCAGGTCCGTATCGGGATCATCACCGATCAGGCGCGCATCGAAATGACGGCCATCCTGGGTTTGCACCGAAACGCGGGCGGTCCCCTGCGCGACGTGGCTGTTGGTGAGTACCAGGCCGTCCGGTGAAAGGATGACGCCGGAGCCGGACCCTGCCGGCTTGCCGCCCTTGCGGATGTCGAGCTTCACGACGGCGGGACCCACGCGTTCGGCGACGTCGATGACGGTGTTCGAATAGGCGTCAAGCAACAGCCCGTCTTCGGGCGTGGAAAGGGATGATGTCTGTTGAGGATGCGTATCCTCGTCCAAAATCACGGAGGGTGTATCGTCGAGCAACATGGTATCGACCCAAGACAAAGAAATTGAATACTGAGCACCGATATGGGAATGCCGCCGCCTTGCGGAAAGTCCCCTTCCCCCCGCCCCCGGCATGGCGGAAAAGCGGGTTCCCTTGGCTTTGCATAGCTGCGCTTGATCGAAACGATCAAAAATGATCATGACCGGCGGCATCGACGGACCGTTGCGCTCGGCTCGAATTTCGTCTGTTGTGCTGGTCCCTCAGTGTGCTTGTCCGAGTCACCATGAACATCCTGTCCATTCAGTCCTGGGTCACCTATGGCCATGTCGGCAATGCCTCGGCGGTTTTCCCGATGCAGCGCCTGGGCTGCGAGGTCTGGGCCATCCATACCGTGCAATTTTCCAATCACACCGGCTACGGTGCCTGGAAGGGCCGGGTCTATGACGGCACCATGGTGGATGAACTGGTCGAGGGCCTGGCCGAGCGCGGTGTCCTGCCCCTCTGCGATGGCGTGATCTCCGGCTATATGGGTTCTTCCGATATCGGCAACGCCATTCTCGCCGCCGTCGACAAGGTGCGCAGCGCCAATCCGGCCGCCACCTATTGCTGCGATCCGGTGATCGGCGACATCGGCCGCGGTGTCTTCGTAAGGCCGGGCATTCCTGAATTCATGCGCGACCAGGCCGTGCCGGCCGCTGATGTCATCACCCCCAACCGCTTCGAGCTCGAATATCTGGCCGGGCGGGAGGTACGCAGGCTCGCCGATGCCAAGGCCGCGGTGACCGCCCTGCATGCCGTCGGCCCCAAGGTGGTGCTGGTGACCTCCCTCGACACCGACGACACGCCGGACGACGCCATCGACCTGCTGGCCTCGGACGGCAACGGCTTCTACAGGGTGCGCACGCCCCGGCTGGGGCTCGACATCAATGGAGCGGGCGACGCGATCGCCGCACTGTTCAACCTGCACTGGAAACGCTCGGGCTCGGCAGCCGAAGCGCTGGACCTTGCCAGCGCCTCGATCTACGGCCTGCTCAAGCGCACCGCCGAGGCCGGCTCGCGGGAAATCCTCACCGTGGCGGCCCAGGATGAATTCGTGACGCCGAGCCGTCGCTTCGAGGTCGTCGCGGTATAGGGCAAAATGCGACTTCTCGCACGTTGCTCTAACTCTCTGTTTTGACGCGTTTTCTTGATCGAAAAGGCTATCAGCTTTTCTGGAAGACGTTTTCGTTTCCGCCGGATCGTCCGCGCGCAGAGCCCTGCCCTACAGGTACGGTCCTTCATCCCTTTGCCTTGCGAGGAACCTTCTGATGCCCCGTCGTTTCTATACGCTCGATGTCTTCGCCGACCGTGCCCTGGCCGGCAACCCACTCGCGGTGGTGCTCGATAGCGAGGGACTTGATGCCCCCGCGATGCAGCAGATCGCACGCGAATTCAACCTGTCGGAGACTGTCTTCGTCCTGCCACCGGACGACGGCCGTCATCGAGCCCGCATCCGCATCTTCACGCCGGGCCTCGAAATGCCCTTCGCCGGGCACCCTACCGTTGGCACGGCCGTGCTCCTGGCACTGCTCGACCATGACCGCAAGCCGGGTGACTATCTGTTCGGGCTGGAGGAGCAGATCGGAATCGTGCCCTGTGCGGTCTCGCTCAAGGATGGCAGCGCCTATGCCCGGTTCGACATTCCGGCCCTGCCGACCGAGCGTGGCGCACCGGCAGCCACGAACCTGATCGCCGAAGCGCTCGGCCTGAGCGAACATCAGATCGGTTTCGAGAACCACCATCCCACCGTGTTCGGCACGGGTTTCCCCTATACGTTCGTGCCTGTCCGGTCGCTGGAAGCCATGGGACACATCCGCATCAATACCAGCCTGTGGACGGAGGCTTTCGGCCAGGAGGGCCTTGGCGCGGCCTATGCCTATACGCGCCAGACCGCCCAGGCCGGATCGAGCTTCCACGCCCGCATGTTCTCGCCCGGCGATGGCATCCCCGAGGACCCCGCCACCGGGTCGGCCGTGGCCGGGCTCACCGGCGTGATTGCCCGTTTCGATGATCTCGCCGACGGCACTCGGCATTTCCGCATCGAGCAGGGCTTCGAAATGGGCCGTCCTTCCCTGATCGACCTCACCATGACCATCAAGGGCACGCGTCTGGCCGGAGCCTCGATCGGCGGCGCAGCCGTGATCGTCAGCGAGGGAAGCCTGCATGTCTGAGCCGGAGATCGTCGAGCTCGACGCCATCGATTGCCGCCTGGAGCAACGGCCCTGGCGGTTCGCCGAGGAGAATGCCGAAGCGATAAGAGCGCATTGGCAGAAGGTGATCGAGGCCAAGCCGGCGAGCTTCAATGGCAAGATCCTGCTGCTGCATCGCTGGCAGATCATGGGACGCCGGTTCAGCGGCGCCTATCTGATGACCGATTATGCCAGCTTCCTGGCCTGGCGGGATTTCGGCATGCCGGGCGAGGCCCGGTGGAACTGTTTCGCCATGGCCGCGCTCGAGGCCGCCGACGGCGCCTTCCTGCTCGGCGAGATGGCCGAGCATACCTCCAATGCCGGAGCGATCTATTTCGCGGCCGGCACCCCGGACCCCTCCGACCTCGATGGCGATATCGTCAATCTCGCCGGCAGCGTGACCCGCGAACTGGAGGAGGAGACCGGGGTCACCACGGCCGACGTCGAAATCGCTTCCGGCTGGACCGCTGTTTTCCACGGCCCGCGCATCGCCCTGATGAAATCGGTGCGATCACCCCTGTCTTCGGTCGAGCTCAAGGACGGGATCGAGCGCTTCCTGGCCGAAGACGAGAGGCCGGAACTCGAGCGCATGCATGTCGTTGCGTCATCGGCCGACATCCGCGCCGATCGCATGCCGGCCTTCCAATGCGCCTATCTGGCGCATCGGCTCGATACCTGACGGCACGCCTTAGCGAACGGGATAGCCGTGGCGGCGCTGCGTCGAGGAAATCAGCGCCTGGGCCTTGGCGTCATCGCCGGCGCGGCAGGCCTGGCCCGCGTCGGCCAGATCCTTGCTCATCGCATCATGTACCTTCTTGTCGGCAAAACCGGTCTTCACGTCGCCGTCGATGACGCGCTGCACGAAGGCAATGCGCTCGGAGCAGGAAGCGGCCAAGGCCGACGATGACGAGATCGCCAGCAGGGCGAGACAGATCAGGAAACGCATCGGGTAGGTCCATTGGTTGATGTCCTGTGATCGCAGGCAAGCGCGTCGCTCTCAAGTCCTTGCATCCACCTCTCCACCGCAAAGGCATTTTGGCGTCGTGCCCGTCGCGGCATTTCCCCTTGCCCCCTCCATCACAGCACTGTACAAGCCCTTGCACCTGATGGCTCCGGGCCATCACAGGAAAGGGATCGAGCCGTGGCGATATCGCCCGCCAAATTCGAGACGCTTGCGCATCCGGCGCCGGCGCTCGCGCTCGCCCTCCTTTCCGGCCTCCTCCTTAGCCGCCCCTGAGGGCCGGCCGGGCTTCAGCCTGGGCGCTCAGGGGAATACGATCGCGGTCGACTAGCCTCGCCGCCCCTTTCTTTGGCTAAGAGTTTTCGACATGACATATGCAGGCAAGGTTTCTCAGTTTTCCGCTCCCAAGGTTGACGTCGCCGCCAAATACAAGCCGTGGCCGCCGATCGACCTGCCGGACCGCCAATGGCCCTCCCGTGCCATTACGCAGGCGCCGACCTGGTGCGCCGTCGATTTGCGCGACGGCAACCAGGCGCTGATCGAGCCGATGGGCCACGAGCGCAAATTGCGCATGTGGGACACGCTCGTCGGCATGGGCTTCAAGGAGATCGAGGTCGGCTTTCCCTCGGCCTCGCAGACCGATTTCGATTTCGTTCGCTTCCTGATCGAGACGGGCCGCATTCCCGACGGTGTTGCCATCCAGGTGCTGACGCAGGCGCGCGAGGAATTGATCCGCCGCACCTTCGAGAGCCTGAAAGGCGTCAAATGCGCCATCGTGCATCTCTACAACTCGACCTCCGAGCTGCAACGCCGCATCGTCTTCCGCCAGGACCGCGCCGGCATCCGCGACATCGCCGTCAACGGCGCCAAGCTGATCATGCAGCTCACCAAGGAACTGGGCATGGAGGCGAATATCCGCCACCAATATTCGCCCGAGAGCTTCATGGGCACCGAACTCGACTTCTCCAAGGAGATCTGCGAGGCGGTGATGGACGTCTACCAGCCCACCCCCGACAACAAGCTGATCCTGAATCTGCCGCTCACGGTCGAAATGTCGACGCCCAACGTCTATGCCGACCAGATCGAATGGATGTCGCGCAACATCAAGAATCGCGACAGCGTCATCATCTCGCTGCATCCGCACAATGACCGTGGCACCGGCGTGGCGGCGACCGAGCTCGGCCTGATGGCCGGGGCGGACCGTGTGGAGGGCACGCTGTTCGGCAATGGCGAGCGCACCGGCAATGTCGACCTCGTCATCCTGGCGGGCAACCTGATCATGTCGGGCGTCGATCCCCAGGTCGACATCTCCGACGTCAACGGCCTGGTGCGCGTGGCCGAGCATTGCAACCAGCTGCCGATCCACCCGCGCCATCCCTATGCCGGCGAGTTGGTGTTCACAGCCTTCTCCGGCTCGCACCAGGACGCGATCAACAAGGGCTTCAAGGCAATCGAGACGGCGACCTCGCCGGTGTGGGAAGTGCCCTATCTGCCGATCGACCCGAAGGATCTCGGCCGTTCCTATGAGGCGGTGATCCGCATCAATTCGCAATCCGGCAAGGGCGGCATCGCCTATATCCTGGAAAAGGAACACGGCATCGAATTGCCGCGCCTGCTGCAGGTCGAGTTCTCGAAGGTGGTGCAGGGCATCGCAGACGGCGAAGGCATCGAGCTCGGCGCCGACCGGCTGTGGAATGCCTTCACCCGCGAATATATCGACAACGGGCGCTACGCTTTCCTCTCTCACCAGATCGTCGGCGACACGGAGAGCGAGGAGCGAACCATCACCGCGCGCATTCGCGATGAAGGTGTCGAAAAGACCATCACCGGCGTCGGCAACGGCCCGATCGATGCCTTCGTAGCTGCGATGCGGGCCGAGAGCGGTCTCGACTTCGATGTCGCCAATTATCGCGAGCACGCCATGGGCTCTGGTGCGAATGCGGCGGCCGTGTCCTATGTCGAATTACGCATTGCCGACGGCTCCACCTTGTTCGGCGTCGGCATCGACAAGGACACCACCAAATCGGCCCTCAAGGCTGTGACTTCCGGTGTGAACCGCATCCTCAAGCGCTGATCGGCAACCTGCTTGCCACAAAAAGGAAGCCGGCCCTGAGGCCGGCTTCTTTCTTGCTGAAGTCAGGAAAAACCGCCCTTACTGAGGTAGGGTCGCCTGCGGCTGCCGGTTGGCGCTGCGATAGAGCTTCCATTCGTCGACGCGCCGGCCATCCGGCAGCTGGCAATCGGCCCGTTGGCCTCTCGCCGACTGCACGGGGATGGACCTGCCGCCCTGCTGCGCACAATAGGTCGAGGCCGGATTCGCCATGCCGGGCGCCTGTGGCGTCGCCATGCCGGGCGTCGGCGGTGCTGCCATGCCGGCCGCCTGCGGATCCGCCATCGGATCTTGTTGGTTAGAGACACACCCCGTCACGATGAGGCAGGCGAATACCAGCGGATAGAACATCTTCTGCATGGTACCTCCAGTGCTTTTCGATGGATGGATTGAGGAGCGTGTCCGTGCCGCATGAGGAGCAGCGCACGATGCGAACAGCGTCCGCATCATCCTGGGACGCTCCGGTCAGGGGACAGTCTCTGAAGCGCCCCCACCGTTACCTATATCCTATTTCTCTCGATCTTGAACCCCGAATATCCGAATTGCCCACAGATCTACCCTAGAGACAATATAATAGGACATGGCCCGCAAATAGCGGGCCATGATGGAATTACTGCGCTATTCGGAAATCCTCTATCCTGCCGTGGCGCTCTCATCGCGCAGGCGCTGTGCGTACACATTGATGATCAGTGCGATCAACAGAATGACGCCGCGGATCAGGATCTTGAGGAAGCTGTCGATCTCGACATGATCGAGGCCATTGTTGAGCACACCGAGCACGCACAGACCGACGATGGTGTTGCCGATGCCGCCGCGTCCGCCGAACAGGCTGGTACCTCCGACCACGACGGCCGCGATGGCATCGAGCAGATAGCCGGTGAACTCGTTCTGCTGTGCGCTGCCGAAATGGGCGACGCCCACCATGCCCGCCACACCCGAGCATAGAGCCGCGATTACCATCACGCTGGCCAGGATCATCTTGACGTTGATGCCCGAGAATTCCGCTGCCTCGCGGTTGCCGCCCACCATGTAGATGTAGCGGCCAAAGCGCGTATAGGTCAGCACGATATGGCCAACGCCGAGGAAGACCGCCAGCACGATGACGATCCAGGGCAGACCGCCGACGCTGCCCGAGCCCAGTGTCGAGACCAGGTCCGGCACCGCATAGGCGATCTGGCCCCGCAGCAGCAGCGCACAGATACCGTCGGCGATCTGCATCATCGCCAGCGTCATGATGAAGGAGGGAATGCCGATCCGCGTCAAGCCGAAGGCGTTCACCAGCCCCAGCGCCGCGCAGGCCACCAAGGCCAGCACGATCGCCACACCGCCGGGCATGATGAAATTGGCGTTGGCGATGTTCACATAGGATTCCTGCGCCGTGAAGAACGCCACCGCCACGCCTGTGACGTTGGCGACCGAGGCGACCGACAGATCGATCTCCCCGCACAGGATCACGAAAGTCAGCCCGACGGCGATGATGCCCGTCACCGAGATCTGCACCAGGATATTGGCCAGATTGTCGAGCGAGAGGAAGGAAGGGCTCGCCACTGCAAAGAAAATCACCAACGCCAGCAAGGTGGCGAAAGGCGCGATGTTGCGCATCTGGTTGCGCAAGATCGCGCCAAGGCCTTGGCGTGCAAACTGCGCCTGGCTGCCATCCTGAACCGGTGTGCTCATTCCTCAAAACTCCTAACCGATCTGGAGTGCCAGCCTCCGGCCGACAAGCCAAAGAAATGTCAGCCGGAGGCTGACACTCCGTCAGGCCGCTTCCAGCAATTTGTCCTTCGAGATCGTCTCGGCTGCGAACTCGCGCACGATCCGTCCCTTCTTCATCACCACGACCCGATCGGCCAGCGAGAGCACGGTCTCAGGCTCCGCCGAAACCACGATCACCGCGAGCCCC
Organism: Labrys sp. E2SS-1L; assembly: GCF_057073705.1. Classification (NCBI taxonomy): domain Bacteria; kingdom Pseudomonadati; phylum Pseudomonadota; class Alphaproteobacteria; order Hyphomicrobiales; family Xanthobacteraceae; genus Labrys; species Labrys sp. E2SS-1L. Next base: position 4,446,672 of record NZ_CP172712.1, read on the forward strand.
TTGTCGCGCAGGTCGCGCACGATCTTCACCACATCGTCCTTGGCGCCGACATCCATGCCGCGGGTCGGCTCCGACAGAATCAGGACCTTGGGCATGTGGGTCAGCCATTTGGCGAGGGCAACCTTCTGCTGGTTGCCGCCCGAGAGCGAGCCAAGCAGGGCGTTCACCATGGGCGGGCGGATATGCAGGGCCTCGATATGTCCCTGCGCGGTCTTGCGCTCCACGCCCGGCTTCAGCCAGAGCCGCGAGATCTTCTCGAGAATGCTGATCGAGATGTTGCGATAGAGCGGCTGATGATGGAACAGCATCGAGCGTCGGCTCTCCGGCACGAAGGCGATACCCGCCTCGCGCGCCTGCGCCGTATTGCGCAGGGTCCTGGCCTTGCCCTCCAGCTCGATATGCCCCTGGGCCGGCTTGAGCTTGCCGAACAGCGCGCGGGCGAATTCGAGCTGGCCGCAGCCCATGAAGCCGTAGACACCGAGCACTTCGCCCGCACGAACGTCGAGCGTCACGTCGGCAAAGGCCCGCCCATAGCTGAGGCCCTGCGTCGCCAGCACGGGCGCGCCTTCCGGTCTTGCCGGCAAGGCGATCGACCCCGAATAGCTTTCCTCCAGCCCCTCATGGCCTCGGCCGATCATGTGTTCGATCAGCCAGTTCTTGTCGATGCCCTCGGTCGAATGGGAGATGACGTGGCGGCCGTTGCGGAAGATCGTCACCGCATCGGAAATGCTCAGGATGTCGTCGAGGAAATGCGAGATGAAGACAATGCTGCGGCCGTCGGCCCGCACCTTGCGCAGCACCTCGAACAGCCGCTGCACCTCCGGCGGCGAAAGCGCCGATGTCGGCTCGTCGAGGATGATGATGCGCGCGCCTGAGAACAGCACGCGGGCGAGTTCGATCAATTGCTGCAGGCCGATCGGCAACGCCCCGATGCGCATGCGCGGATCGACGTCGATGCCGAGATTGCGCAACTGCTCGCGCGCGCCCTTCACCATGGCCGGCCAGTCGACCAGGCCGAAAGCATTGAGCGGTTGCTTGCCGAGATAGACATTCTCGGCGACGGTAAGATCGGGAACGATCGAGAGTTCCTGATGGACCATGGAGATGCCGGCGGCAAGGGAGTCATGGGCGGAGCGGAAATGCACCTGCCTGCCATCGATCTCCAGGCTGCCCTGATATTCGGTGTGCACCCCGGCGATGATCTTCATCATCGTCGACTTGCCCGCCCCGTTCTCGCCGACCAGGCCGTGGATCTCACCGGCCCGCAGCGTGAAATCCACGCCCTTGAGGGCCGCCACGCCACCAAAGGACTTGGAGATGTCGGTCATCTTCAGGCGCGGAGGCGCATCGGCCGTCGATTGCTTGTCGTCTGGCGCCATCATGCCTCTCGGAAAGCCGTGGTGTGCTTGGTTTCGGACTGGAATCGAAAAGTCGCGGCCAATTCGGGAGAAACGCCACTTTTGTCATGCCCGGGCTCGTCCCGGGCATCCAGATACCGCAACCCGATGGGTCCGTGGCCCTGGATCACCGGGACGAGCCCGGTGATGACAAAAAGTGGAGGTTCCCACCATTCTTCCGGCTTGTTCGTTCAAACCGGCACGCCGACCTCAGATCAGATAGTGCTTTTCCATCCAGAGCATGCCGGCCGCATTGTCCTTGGTGACAACGGGACCGTCGGTGACGACATTCTTGGGAATGCCGCCTTCGCCGGTCTTCTCGCCACCGACCACGGCCGCGACACCGGCGACGATCGCCCCGCCATGGATGCGGCAGGACGGGTTGCGCACGGTGGCGAACATGCGTCCGTCCGCAACGGCCGAAATGGCTGGCGGCATGGCATCGACGCCGCCGATCTTGATGTCGGTACGGTTGCGCGCCTTCATGATGTTGTAGGCGGCGAGCGCCATGTCGTCATTGTGGAAGAAGGCCGCATCGATCTGCGGATATTTGGTCAGGTAGGTCTCCCATAGGCGGGCTGCCTTGGTGACGTCCCAGTCGGCGGGCTGCGTATCCAACACCTCGATGTTGGGGAACTGCTTCACCACGCTTTCGAAGCCCCTGGCGCGGCCCTGGGCACCGGTGTGGCCGAGGGCGCCCTGGGTCATGATGATCTTGCCCTTGCCGCCAATGGCGTTGCACAGGGCCTGCGTGACCGACGCGCCCATGAACTCGTTGTTCGGGGCGAGGAAGCTGTGCACGTTGATCTTGTCGAGCGGTGCGATCAGCGTGTCCATGTCGATCACGGGAATGCCGGCATCGATCATCTTCTGCACCGGCTGGGTTAGCGTGCCGATGCCGAAGGCCTGGATGGCGACGAAGTCCCATTTCTGGGAGGCCATGTTGTCGATGGCGGCGCGCTGCTTGACCGCATCGAGCTGGCCGTCAAACCAGGTGACCTCGACATTGAAGAGTTTGCCCCAATATTCGGCGGCTTCCTTGCCCTGGGCGCACCAGGTCGCCTGCAGGCCCGCGTTGGAGAAGGCCGCCTTGAGCGGCTTTTCGGAGCGGCCGGCCACCTTCGCGGCCTCGGCGGCAAAGGCCGGATCGAGGCCGAATCCCCCGAATAGGGCCGCGGCAGCGCCGGCGGAGAACGAAGCAGAACGAATAAAATCGCGCCGCGTATGCGGCGTCCTGTCCTTAGGCATCCATTTCCTCCCTCGAGCAAAGCGTGTTCAGAACGCTTGTTTGCTCTCACCCTTTGTTTCGACGCGTCCTTGCGATTCCCGGCGATTCCACCAAATCGCAAAGCGCTCCGGCATATTGCTTTCGGCGCACAGCACCGATGCGGCTCTTTGCGAGCCTGGCGCAGGCGGTTGAATCCGCTGCGCTGACACCATCTTATGTTTGTTCCGACAATTGACAACCGCTATTCTTTTGACCGGATAGTTTCTTCAAGCTGGCGAGCGCTGTGGACCGGTACCGCAGCCCGGTGGCAAGACCCATTCGGCCACAGTACGGTCATGGGCATGGTCAAGCTTTCCATTGCCATCGTCGGCGCGGGCGTCGCCGGTCTGGCGTCAGCCTCCTGTCTCGCCGATGCAGGCCACCGCGTGGTGGTGTTCGAGCGCTTCGAGCAGGCCAAACCGGTGGGCGCCGGGCTTTTGCTGCAGCCGACGGGCTTGGCCGTGCTCGATCGCCTCGGCCTGCGCGAGGGTGCCTCCGCCCTGGGCAGCCGAATCGAGCGCCTGTACGGACGCTGCGGCCCGACGGGGCCCCTGATCTTCGATCGGCGTTATGACGAGCTGCTCCCCGGGCTCCACGGGATCGGCATTCACAGGGCCAGCCTGTTCCATTTGCTGATGGCGGCGGCCGAAGCGCGCGACATTGCCCTGGAGCAATCAGCCGACATCACCGGCATCGAGAGCATCGAGAACCGGCCCGTGCTCGAGGACTCGGCCGGACGGCGACACGGCCCCTTCGATCTGGTGGTCGATGCCGGCGGCGCCCGCTCAAGCCTGCGCGACAGGCTCGGCGCACCGCAGCGGCGGCCTTATCGGCATGGCGCGGTCTGGGGCGTGGCCGGGGATACCGGCTTCGGCCGCGACGCCCTGCAGCAGCGTTACCGAACGGCGCGCTTCATGATCGGCGTGCTGCCGGTGGGACGCCTGCCCCATGATCCCACCCCGCTCAATGCCTTCTTCTGGAGCATGCCGGTCGAGGATCTCGATCGCTGGAGCGAGACCGATCTCGCCGCTTGGCGGGCCGAGGTCACCGCGATCTGGCCGGAAACAGCGACGCTGACGCGGCAATTCACCCGGCACGAGCAGCTGACGCCGGCGCGCTATGCCCAATTGACCGTTGCCGATCCGGTTAAAGGGCGCCTCGTCCTGATCGGCGATGCCTGGCACCAGACCAGCCCGCAGCTCGGCCAGGGCGCCAACATGGCGCTGCTGGATGCGGCCGCCTTGGCGGACGCTCTCAGCCTGCACCGGGATATCGATGACGCCCTGCCCGCTTTCGTGGCGCAGCGCCGTGGCCACATCCGCTTCTACCAGATGGCCAGCACCGTGCTGACCCAGTTCTTCCAGTCGCATTCGCGGCTGACAGGACCGGTGCGGAACCTCGCCTTCGGCCCGATGGGCCGGCTACCCTGGCTGCGCTCCGAAATGGTCAAGACCCTCGCCGGTCTCAAGACGGGCCCGTTCTCCTGGAGCCGGCCCGAAGATCTTGCCGGCCGTGCGACCGCAGAGCGGTTCCCCATCGCCGTCAATCGACAAGAGGCCTGATCGCCCCGGGCGACCTGTCCCGGAGATCTATCTGTAGAGATCCTCGCGCGTCGGCGGCAGGCCGGAAGGTCCCTTGGCCTTGCGCGAGGCAAGCGTCTGGAAGATGCCGACGGCAGATCGTTCGAAGGCCAGCGAGCAGCCGGCGAGGTAGAGCAGCCAGATCCGGGTCTTGGCCTCGCCCACCTCGGCCGCAGCCTGGTCGCGCCTTGCATAGAGATTTTCGGCCCAGGCCTTGGTGGTGCGGGCATAGTGCTCGCGCCAGGCCTCGACGTCATGCACCTCGAAGCCGTTGCCCTCCAGCCCGTTGGACGACATGCCGACGGTATCGAGCTCGCCCCCGGGGAAGATGTAGCGGGTCAGCGCCGCAAATTCGGGCCGCTTCTTGCGGAACTTCTTCATGTCGCGCTTGGCCGGCCGGGCAATGGCATGGTGCAGATAGAGCCCGCGCGGCCGCAGCAGGCTGTGAATCTTCCTGAAATAGGCTTCGTGATTGTCGAGCCCGACATGTTCGAACATGCCGATGGAGGCGACCTTGTCGTAGCTGCCGGTCAGGTCGCGATAATCCTTGAGCTCGACAGTGACCCGGTCCTGCAGGCCGAGGCGGGCGATGCGCTCCTGGGCGAAATCGAACTGCTCCTGGGCCAGGGTCACGCCGTGCGCCGTGACGCCATAGTGCTGGGCGGCATGGCAGATCAGTCCAGCCCAACCCGAGCCGATGTCGAGGAAGCGGTCGCCCGGCTGCAGCCGCAGCTTGCGGCAGATCATGTCGAACTTCGCCGTCTGCGCTTCGTCGAGCGTGGTTTCGGGCCTCGGCCAATAGGCGCAGGTATAGGCCATGGTCGGGCCCAGGAAGAGGCCGTAGAACTCGTTCGACAGGTCGTAGTGGAACTGGACGAGCGGCTTGTCGTCCCGGCCCTTCTCGACCTTGTCCTCGATCTTGCCGGCGAAATCATGTTTTTCACCGGCACCCTGCTTGGGCAGGGAACGGGTGACGAAGGGCCACAGGCCACGGGCGAGCTGCAGCTTGCTCAGGCGCTTGAACAGGCCCTTGGTGTTCATGCTTCCGCGCCGTTCGGCGACATCCAGAAGCGTGCCGCCCTCGATGGTGAGGCTGCCATCCGCCAAGAGCTGGATGAGCTGGTCGAACAGCGCGTGCGGCCGCCGCACCAGCCGGGTGATCGCATCGGCGTCCGCGATCTTGAGGCGCAGATCCGTGCGGGCCTTCGGGCCGAGCGGCACGACCTCGCCGTTCCACAATTCGACAGCAAGGTCGGCCTGCAGCTGATCGGCCAGATGCGAGATCAGCCGTTTGGCGGCATTGAGATATTTGTCCACGGTGCCTCCGCACGATTGGGAGGCCTTATACCGTGATTTGCCGGCCTTGCCAGCGTCTCAGTGGATACGGAACTCCTGCCCGATCGCGCGCAGCTCCGCCGGCTTGATCAGCCCGCTATGGCAGACCGTGACCGAATGGAGCGCCCCTTCCAGCTTGTCGCGCCAAAACCCCAGGAATTTGTGCAACTCCGGAAAGGCTGGAGCCAGATCGTATTCCTGCCAGACATAGGCCTGCAGCAAGGCCGGATGGTCCGGCAGACGATAGAGAATATTGGCCGTGGTGAGGCCGTACCCTTCCAACTGACGCCGAAACGCAACAGACACCATTTCCGTCACCTCCATGGTGATTGGAGACAGCATGATTGCACCGCAACCTTAAGAAAATGGCAACATGAATTTGGAATTAATCCATAAGAATCAATATCTTATCACTCAATGAACGGGAGTGCTGCTAAAGCATTAAAGCCGGGACAAGGCAGCTCGCCTAAGCGCCTTCGAGTTTGCACGACCTTTGTCCTCGCCGGGCTTGACCCGGCAAGGACAAATCGGAGCCCTTCCTGCGGCTACGGGCAAGAGATCTTTTCGCCTCAGTCGATCGCCTGCCCCGTGCGATCGCGCATGGTGGCCAGGGTCAGGACGCTGACGAGCGCCGCCGCCGCCACATAGAAGGAGGGCGCGATAGTGAGCCCGGTCCTCTCGATCAGCAGCGTCACGATCAAGGCGGCGAAGCCGCCGAACAGCGCCACGGCGAAATTATAGGCAAGCGACAGGCCGGTCGAGCGCAAGGCGGCCGGGAATTGTTCGGCCAGCAGCGCCGGTGCGGGGCCGGTGAAGGCGGCGAGCAGGAGGCCGAGCACGACCTGCACGGCGATGAGAACCGGCAGCGTCGGATTGGCGTTGAGCCAGGCAAACAACGGTATCACCAGAATGCCGATGGCGATGGCCGCCATGAGCAGGAGGGTCTTGCGGCCGATGCGGTCCGACAGCCGGCCGGCGATAGGGCAACCCAGCATCAGCACGATGCCGCCGAGCGTGGTGGAGATGAAAGCGTCCTTGGCCGGGATCTTCAGGAACTTCTCGACATAGAGCGGCATGTAGAACAGCAGCACATAGGTGCAGACAGTCCACAGGATGGTGACGCCGAAACCGGAGGCGACGCCGCGGCCATGGGCACTCAGCGTCTCGAACAAGGGGCTCGCGCTCTTGCGCGTGGTCTCGGCCGAGAAGACCGGCGTCTCGTCGAGGCGGGCCCGGATATAGAGCCCCACCGGCCCGATCAGCAGGCCGAACCAGAACGGCACGCGCCAGCCCCAGCTCTCCACCGCTTCCTGCGGCAGGAACTGGGTGATGGCGACGCCGCACAACCCGCCCAGCACCACCGCGAGCGCCTGGCTGGTCTGCTGCCAGCTCGCCGCCAGGCCTCGCTCGGCAGGCCTGGCATATTCGACCAGATAGGAAGTGGCGCTGCCGACTTCGCCGCCGGCCGAAAAACCCTGGATCAGGCGGGCCAGCATCAGCACCACCGCTCCGAACACGCCGGCCTGCGCATAGGTCGGCGCAAAGCCGAGCAAGGCCGTGCCGAGCGCCATGGTCAGGATGGTGATGGTGAGGGCGGCCTTGCGGCCATGACGATCGGCATAGACACCGAGGACGATGGCGCCGACCGGTCGCATGCAGAAACCGACGCCATAGACCGTGACGGTCAGAAGGATGGCGGTCAGCGGATCTTCCTTGGGAAAGAACTGCCGCGAGATCAGGGCTGCAAAGAAACCGTAGACGGTGAAGTCGAACCATTCCAGGCCGTTGCCGATGGTCGCCGCAACAATGGCGTGCAGTCGCTTGCGATCAGAAACGAGAATCCCGGCCGATGATTCGATCGTCATACCCAATATCTCCGTTTAAGCGGTTTGGTATGACATTTGACAGTGTGATGACGACACTGTCCAGACCGTCTCCCGATTCAAATGAACCGGGAGACAGGATTGCTACACTTCAGTATTCGGAAAACAATACTTTCGAAAGCTTAGTTGCGGGCCTTGTCGACCAGCTTGCCCTTGCTGATCCAGGGCATCATGCCGCGCAGCTTCTCGCCGACCACTTCGATCTGGTGAGCGTCGTTCAGGCGGCGGATACCCTTGAAGCGCGAGGCGCCGGAGCGATATTCCTGCATCCAGTCGGAGGTGAACTTGCCGGTCTGGATGTCCTTGAGGACGCGCTTCATCTCGGCCTTGGTCTCGTCGGTGATGATGCGCGGACCGGTGACATATTCGCCCCACTCGGCCGTGTTGGAGATCGAGTAGTTCATGTTGGCGATGCCGCCCTCATAGATGAGGTCGACGATCAGCTTCACTTCGTGCAGGCACTCGAAATAAGCCATTTCGGGCGCGTAGCCGGCTTCTACCAGCGTCTCGAAGCCGGCACGGATCAGCTCGACCAGGCCGCCGCAGAGCACGGCCTGCTCGCCGAACAGGTCGGTTTCGCATTCTTCCTTGAAGTTGGTCTCGATCACACCCGAACGGCCGCCGCCCACGCCGCAGGCATAGGAGAGCGCGATGTCATGGGCGTTGCCAGAGGCATCGTGATGGATGGCGATCAGGCAGGGCACGCCGCCGCCCTTCTCATATTCGCCGCGCACGGTGTGGCCCGGGCCCTTGGGCGCGATCATGATGACGTCGACGGTCTTCTTCGGCTCGATCAGGCCGAAATGCACGTTGAGGCCGTGGGCGAAGGCGATCGCGGCGCCGTCCTTGATATGGGGAGCAATTTCGTCGCGATAGATGTCGGCCTGCAGTTCGTCGGGGGTGGCCATCATCAGGAGGTCGCCCCACTTGGCAGCGTCCGGCACGGTCATGACCTTGAGGCCGTCGGCTTCCACCTTCTTGGCGGTGGTCGAGCCCGGGCGCAACGCGATCGCGATCTCCTTGACGCCCGAATCCTTGAGGTTCATCGCATGGGCACGGCCCTGCGAGCCGTAGCCGACGATCACCACCTTCTTGGTCTTGATCAGGTTCAGATCGGCGTCGCGATCATAGTAAACGCGCATGGTCCCTTGTCCTTCAGACAGTTCATGATGGGGAAATGATGCGGGCGAATAGCCCGACATCGGGTTTGAAGCAATGTTTGTGATGAGAAAAAGCGCGATGGGCTTCATTTCTTGCGCCCATCGCCCTGTTGGCGCATGGAAAGAAGGGCCTAGAGCGGCTCCGGGCCGCGGGCGATCGCGGCAATGCCGGTACGCGAGACCTCGACGAGGCCGATCGGGCGCATCAGCTCGATGAACTGGTCGAGCTTCTCGCCCTTGCCGGTCAATTCGAACACGAAGCTCTCGACGGTGGCATCGATCACCCGGGCCCGGAAGGCGTCGGCGATGCGCAGGGCCTCGCTACGCGCCTCGCCCTTGCCGCGCACCTTGATCAGCATGAGCTCCCGTTCAAGGGCCTTGCCGGTCAAGGTGAGGTCGACGACCTTATGGACGGGAACGAGGCGGTCGAGCTGCGCCTTGATCTGCTCGATCACGCTGGCGGTGCCGGTGGTGACCACGGTGATGCGCGAGACGTGCTCGGCATGCTGGGTCTCCGACACCGTCAGGCTTTCGATGTTGTAGCCACGGCCCGAGAACAGGCCGACGACGCGGGCTAGGACACCCGGCTCGTTGTCGACCTCCACCACGAGGGTGTGGGTCACGATCGTCTCGGCCGTCGAGGCCATGAAATAGGCGGATCCGGTCATTGGGGGTTCCAGATGGATGTGGGGCGGTGGAGCGCTCCTGGGACCGCCGGCATCTTGCCGGCTCTTTCTTTTTCTTCGAACCCGATGGTTCCAAGAGCCGGCAAGATGCCGGCGGTCCGAGGAAAATCATCACACCAGTTGCTTGCCCTTGGCGTCGATCACGCTGCCGATGTCGATGGCCGCGTCGCCCAGGATCATCTCGTTATGTGCCTTGCCCGACGGAATCATCGGGAAGCAGTTCTCCGACTTGTCGACATGGCAGTCGAAGATGACCGGATGCGGCGTGTCGATCATTTCCTTGATCGCAGCGTCGAGATCGCCCGGCTTGGTGCAGCGGATGCCGACCCCGCCATAGGCTTCCGCCAGCTTGACGAAATCGGGCAAGGCCGCCGAATAGCTTTCCGAATAGCGTCCGCCATGCAGGAGTTCCTGCCACTGGCGCACCATGCCCATATATTCGTTGTTGAGGATGAAGATCTTCACCGGCAGGCGATACTGCACCGCCGTCGACATCTCCTGCAGCATCATCTGGATCGAGGCCTCGCCGGCTATGTCGATCACCAGTGCATCCGGATGGGCGAGCTGCACGCCGATCGCGGCCGGGAAGCCGTAGCCCATGGTGCCGAGGCCCCCCGAGGTCATCCAGCGGTTGGGATCCTGGAAATGGAAATGCTGGGCCGCCCACATCTGATGTTGGCCGACCTCGGTGGTGATGTAGACGTCGCGATCCTTGGTGAGCTGGTAGAGGCGCTCGATGGCATATTGCGGCTTGATCGTCTCGTCCGAACCGCGATAGGCCAGCGACTTGCGGCCGCGCCAGGCGGCGATCTCATCCCACCAGCTTGCCAAGGCCGCCTTGTCGACCGTCGGCTTCAATTCGCGCCAGGCCGCCAGCATCTGCTCCAGCACATGGGCGCTGTCGCCGACAATGCCGATATCGACCTTGACGTTCTTGTTGATCGAGGAGGGATCGATATCCACGTGGATCTTGCGGCTGTGCGGTGAGAACGCATCGATGCGCCCGGTGATACGGTCATCGAAGCGGGCACCGATATTGATCAACACGTCGCAATCATGCATGGCCAGATTGGCTTCGTAGGTGCCGTGCATCCCCAGCATGCCGAGCCATTGCGGATCCGCCGCCGGGAAGGCGCCCAGGCCCATCAGGGTCGAGGTCACCGGGTAGCCGGTGAGCTTGGCGAATTCGCGCAGCAGCGCCGTGGCCCGCGGGCCGGCATTGACCACGCCGCCGCCGGTATAGAACACCGGCTTCTTGGCGCCGGCGATCAAGGCCACCGCTGCCTTGATCTTGTCCTGGTCGCCTTCCAGGCGCGGGCGATAGGTCTTGTGGATGTTGTCGGTCGGCTTGAAATACTCGCCCACCTTGAACTGCACGTCCTTGGGGATGTCGATCAGCACCGGGCCGGGACGGCCGCTTGCGGCGATCAGGAAAGCCTCGTGCAGGATGCGCGGCAGGTCCTCGATGCGCTTCACCAGGTAATTATGCTTGGTGCAATGGCGCGTGATGCCGATGGTGTCGGCCTCCTGGAAGGCATCCGAGCCGATCAGATGGGTCGGCACCTGGCCGGTGATGCACACCAGCGGGATCGAATCCATCAGGGCGTCGGTCAGGCCGGTCACGGCATTGGTGGCGCCGGGGCCGGAGGTCACCAGCACGCAGCCCACCTTGCCGGTGGAACGCGCATAACCCTCGGCGGCATGGACGGCGGCCTGCTCGTGCCGGACGAGAATGTGACGAAGCTGTTCCTGCTGGAAGATTGCGTCATAAATCGGCAGGACCGCACCGCCGGGATAGCCGAACAAGGTGTCCACACCCTGGTCGATCATGGCTTGCACCACCATTTCCGCGCCGGTCATTTGCTTCGTCGACATCGCCTTTTTCCTTGGCTTTTTCGAGCTTCGAATATCGTTCGCTTGTGTTTCGGGCAATAAAAAAGGCCCTCGAGGGGCCCATGTGCGTCATCGTAGGAGATTCGGGCTAACCCCGCTCCACCGACAACGCCAAACCTACGATAAGGATGTTGCGCAAGATCGCGCTCCCAATTTTCGAAAGTTACGGGGTTGTAAGGGTTGGCATTCGGGCGGTCAAGCGCTGATTTGCAGAAATTGGCAATTGTTGCGCAACATCTGGCAAAGCTAGTCTTTCATTGCCGTCCTCCGCCTCGCCCGCAGCGGCAAGCCCCGATCAAGAGAGAAACATGATGTTCGACAGCCCCGAGGATGCAAGGCTGGCCTTGCAGGCCTATTTCGACACGCCGCGCATTGAGATGCTGGTCGAGGCGCTGGTGCCGACCCTGGTCTTTGAGGTGGCGCCCGGCAAACGGATCGTGGTCGGCGACACCAAATTCGGTGGCCGGCCGGACCTGCCCGCAGGCTCGGCCTGGCCTCGTCCGCCGGCACCCGCTGATCCGGAGGCGATCGCCAGCCAAGGCAATGCGGAAGCTGGCGCAGAAATGCGGCGGCATCTGGCGCAAGGCCTGCCCTACACCTTCATCGCCCAGATCGATCTCGCGGAGGCCGCCAGCCTCGGCAATGCCGCCTCTCCCCTTCCCCCGGACGGGCGCCTGCTGTTCTTCTACGATCTTGCCGTCGGACCATGGGAGACCGGCAAGCGGCCGGCCAAGGTGATCTGGGATCGGGCACCGCGGAACAAGCTCGCCACGCTGGCCATGCCCGAAGACCTGGCGCGGGCGGCTGAGAAGGCGCGCCGCGACGCCGCTGAAAACCGGGCCAAGTACAAACTGCCTGAACCATCGCAGGCGGAAGGCAGCAACTATGAAGCCCCCGAACGCGGCATGACCCTGCGTGCCAGTCTGAGCCTGCCCGATCCCAGTGCCATCGAGATGGAGGCATCGGCCAAACTCAATGCCGCCTATTCGGCGGCCGAAGGAACGCAAAGCGGCAAGAACGGACAGAGCTTCGAGGAGGCCTATGGCGAGGCGCTCACCGCCGGCGGCAAGCTCAAGCCGGCAGGACGCTGGCACCGGCAGCAACTCCTGGGCAGCCCGCAGCCGGAACAGGACGATCCCCGCTACGATGCCGTCATTGTCTCGCAATTCGGCAAGCAGCATTTGTCGTCGGACGAATGGAAGAAGGAACGCTCCGCCGTCATGGCGGCAGCCCATGATTGGGTACTGCTGTTCCAGCTCGACCTCGCCGATTGGAGCGCCGGCGCCTGGGGCGAAGGCACCGTCTACTTCCTGATGCGCCGAAAAGATCTCGAACAGCGCCGTTTCGATGAGGTGGTCGCCGTCTACCAGCAGACCTAGGATTCACCCGTCCATGAACGAAACGAGCTAGCTCGACCTTTGTCATCGCCGGGCATGACAGGGGTAGAGCGTCAGTTATTTCCGGCCATAGACCCCAACTCAAGTTGGCGGTGACGTCGCAGACTCAGATGCGCTCCCACGCCACCACCTCGAAACCGGCATCGTCGCCCTCGCCGCGCGGGTGGGGCGTGCGCGATACCTCGCGCCATTCTCCGGCCGGCAGTGCGGGGAAGACGGCGTCACCCTGCGCCTCCAGGTCGAGTTCGGTGAGCAGCAGGCGGCTGGCCCGTGGCAGGGCCTGGGCGTAGATGGCGGCTCCGCCCGCGATGACGACTTCGTCGGCCTTCATCTCGGTCGCGACCTGCTGTCCGCGCCTGAGAGCCGCCTCCAGACTATCAACCACGTCCACTCCCTCGGGCTGAAACGAGGGGTCGCGCGTCACCACGATGGTACGCCGCCCCGGCAAGGGGCGTCCGATCGACTGATAGGTGTTGCGACCCATGATCAGGGGCTTGCCCATGGTGGCGGCCCGGAACTGCTTGAGATCCGAGCGCATATGCCACGGCAGCCCGTTGTCGACGCCGATGACACGGTTGCGGGCCATCGCGGCGACCATGATGACGGGAACGCTCATGGCTTGCCGTTCACACCGCGATCGGCGCGGAGATCGCCGGATGGGCTTCGTAGCCTTCCACGATGAAATCCTCGAATCTGTAGTCGAGGATCGAGGCAGGCTTGCGGGCAAAGCGCAGCGTGGGCCAGGGCTTGGGCGTGCGGCTCAACTGCTCACGCACGAGATCGCCATGGTTCTGGTAGACATGCACGTCGCCGCCGAACCAGACGAACTCGCCGGGCTCGAGGTCGCATTGCTGGGCCAGCATGCGGATCAGCAGCGAAGCGGTGACGAGGTTATAGGGCACACCGAGGCCGACATCGCAGGAACGCTGGTGCAACAGACCGGAGAGCTTCCCGTCGGCGACGAAATATTGATAGGTGGTGTGGCAGGGTGGCAGCGCCATCCCGTCGAGCTCGGCCACGTTCCAGCCGGTGAAGATCAGCCGTCGCGAGGTCGGATTGTGCTTGATGTCGTGCACCAGCCGCGCGATCTGGTCGATCCCTTTCGGGTCCCGGCGATAGAGCCCCTCCTCGCCTTCGACATCGGTCGGCACGAAGAGCGGCCAATGGCGCCACTGCGCACCATAGACCGGGCCAAGGTCGCCCCAGCGCTCGGCGAAGGCCTCGTCGGCCACGATCCGCGCCTCGAAATCCTCCTGGCTGATCGCCTCGCCGGTTGCATTGCGATATTTGGCGAGCGGCCAATCGGTCCAGATCGTCACCTTGTTCTGCAGCAGCGGCCGGATATTGGTGCCGCCGTCGAGGAACCACAGCAACTCGCGCACGATCGTCTTCCAGGACACCCGCTTGGTGGTGAGCAGGGGAAGCGTGCCGTCGGACAGGTCGATACGCAGGCTCTGCCCGAACAGAGCGCGCGTGCCGACGCCGGTGCGGTCGACCCGCGGCGTGCCCTCGCGCCAGACGCGGTCGAGGAGGTCGAGGTAACCCTGTTCGGGATGCGGCTTATGGGTGCGGTCGAGCATGGCCTGATCTTAGCCGCGGCATGCGATTCCGCGACTCCCAAAAAAGATTGTGCACCAGTCTTTGAAAGACTAGCGCGGATTTCCTGCCAAACCATGACCGAGCTGTCGCTCCGGCCACGATATCCGGCCACTCGCAGGGTTAAACCTTCAAGCGCCCTCGAAATCCCCTTACGGCATAATAGGAGGATGCGCCGTTGTGGTAGGTGAAGACATGGTCGTAGCGGCGATCGCAAAACAGCGCTCCGCCTCTCTTCCTGATTTCGGTCGGCGTCTTCACCCAGCTCGAGGTTTTCAAGTCGAACTCCCCAAGCTCCTGCAAGGCGCGATATTGTTCTTCCGTGAGGAGATCGACGCCGATGGCGGCGGCCAGGTCGACTGCACTGCCCTCCGGCTTGTGCTCCTTACGCTCGTCGAGCGCCTGGCGGTCATAGCAGAGGCTCCTGCGGCCCTTGGGTGTTTCCGCCGCACAATCGCAGAAGACATAGTCACCGGTTGCCGGATCCTCGCCGATCACATCCGGTTCGCCACCCGTCCGCTCCATTTCGCCGAGGGAGCGCAATTTCTCGGGATTGGCCTCCAGGCGCGCCTGCACCTTGGCCCATTCGAAGCCCTTGTGGCGCTTCATATTGGCATCGAAGCGAGCCTTCAGCACATCCAACAAGTACTGGCTACCGTTCTTGCTCATCTGGCGCTCCCGCTTCCCGTCGATAGGTGTGGTCTCGTCCTTGGTGCCCGATATCTAGTGTGCGAAATCCTCGCCGTGATATCCCTGCGCATAAAGCAGCGCCGTCAGGTCGCCATGTTCCACCCGCATGCGGGCTGCCGCGGCGACCGCGGGCTTGGCGCGATAGGCCACGCCGAGGCCGGCTTCGCCCAGCATGGCGAGATCGTTGGCGCCATCGCCCACTGCCATCGTATCGGAGGCTGCCAGGCCCCTCGCCTGCCTCAGGCGCTCGAGATTGGCGCGCTTGGCCTCCTTGCCGAGAATCGGCTCGGCGACCTCGCCAGTGAGGTAACCATCCCTGACCACCAGGAGATTGGAGTGATGCTCATCGAAGCCGACCATCGCGCCGATCTTGGCGGTAAACAAGGTGAAGCCGCCCGAGACGAGCGCCGTATGAGCCCCGTTCGCCCGCATGGTGCGCACCAGTTCCGGCCCGCCCGAGGTCAGTGTCAGGCGGTCGCGGATGACCTCGTCGGCGATGCTCTCGGGCAATCCCTTCAGCAGGGCCACGCGTTCGCGCAGAGCCGGTTCGAAGGCGATCTCGCCGCGCATGGCACGCTCGGTGATCTCGGCCACCATCGCCTTGGCACCGACGAAATCGGCCAACTCGTCGATGCATTCCTGGCCGATCATGGTGGAGTCCATGTCGGCGAGGAAAAGATGCTTGCGCCGCCCCTCGGCTTCCTGCACCACCAGATCGACGGTAGTCCCCGCGAGAGCCTCGCGCAGACGAGCCTCGATCTCGACGATCGGCGCATCGGCTGTACAGGCGATGTCGACGGCCACGCCGGGAGCCAGAACGCTGGGCTTCCCCGGTGCAGCCAGCGCCTCGACCGCGCGCGACAAAGCGGCCGCGTCGACGGCGGGACGGTCCGGATGGGAGATCAGCGTGGCGACAAGGGACATGAGGACAGGTATCCGGAGTGACAGCCATTCAATATGACGCCGTGCTTCTCGCAGGTCCGACGGCGAGCGGCAAGTCGGCTTTGGCCCTGGCTCTCGCCGAGCGCTTCACCGGCACCATCATCAACGCCGATTCCATGCAGGTCTACCGCGATCTTGCCGTGCTCAGTGCTCGCCCGGATGCCAGCGAGACGGCGCGCGCACCTCATTTGCTCTATGGCCACGTCGATGGCGCCGTCAATTATTCGGTGGGACGCTGGCGCGCGGACGCGGCAGCCGCGCTCGATGACGTCCGCCGGCAGCAACGCCTGCCCATCGTGATCGGCGGTACCGGCCTCTATTTCAAGGCGCTGGAGCGGGGGCTGGCCGAAATGCCCGCCGTTCCCGACAGCGTGCGCGACACTGTACGCGCCAAGGCCGAGGGCCTGGAGACGCAGGCTTTGCATGGCTGGCTGAGCCAGAAGGATCCTGCCATGGCGAATCGCCTGCGACCCAGTGATCGCCAGCGCCTGATCCGCGCTCTCGAAATCTTCGAAGCAACCGGCCGCTCCCTGTCGGAATGGCAGAGCGAACCCCATTCGCCCCCCCTGCTCGATGCCGGCAAATGCCTGCGCCTCTTTCTCAGCCCGCAGCGCGCCGAGCTCTATGCCAGGATCGATCACCGCTTCGACCTGATGGTCGGGCAAGGCGCGATCGAGGAGGTTCGCGCGCTCTCCCGGCGCGGCCTCGATCCGGCCCTGCCCGTGATGCGGGCCCATGGCGTGCCCGGGCTCTGCCGCTACCTCGCCGGGGAAATCGGGCTCGGGGAGGCCATAGCCGGTGCCAAGGCTGACACCCGCCATTATGCGAAACGCCAATTCACCTGGTTCCGCCACCAGATGCCGGGCTGGCGCTTCGTCGAGCCTGCTCAAGCACTTGCGGTTGCTTCGGATGCGCTGATGAACGAAATTTAACACGTGCCCGTCGCGATGTTCGCCAATTGCGGCCCGACGCCGGGTTTACATAGGAATTTCAAGGGGCTGCATAGGAGTTTCCGCAGCTTTGCCATGTGGAGACAGCTTCGTTCGAACGCCGTTTCGTCGATTTAGAGGCTTGTTTTCAAACATGGTTTCGGATTGATCGGGGGGGTTGCATTCCTATATGCAGCTTCTCTCCAGCTTATTCCGTTCTTTGGAATGGGCTTTCGTCCTGCTTTGGGCAGACGAACAATCAAAGGACCAAGACATGCCTTGGAGTAACCAGAGCGGCGGTGGTGGCCCCTGGGGTAGCGGCGGCGGCAACAGCGGGGGCGGGCGTCCGGGGGGCGGTGGCCCCTGGGGTGGTGGTCCATCCGGCGGTTCGCAGCCTCCGGATCTCGAAGACTGGCTTCGCCGCAGCAAGGACGGCCTCAAAAATCTCCAGGGCGGCGGCGGTTTCACGCCGCGCAACATCGCCATCGGCGCGGTGGCGCTGATCGGCCTGTGGCTCCTCACCGGCTTCTATCGCGTGCAGCCCAATGAGGTCGGCCTCAATCTCGTCTTTGGCAAATATGTTTCGCTGAGCCCGCCGGGCCTGCGCTACAATGTGCCCTATCCGATCGGCACGGTCGAAAAGCCCACCGTGACCAATGTCGAGACCATCAATGTCGGCACGCGTGGCGACAGCGACAGCGCCAATGAAATGCTGACCGGCGACGAGAACCTCGTCAATATCGGCTTCACGGTGCAGTGGCAGATCAACCCGGCCGCGCCGCAGGATTACGCCTTCAACCTGGCCAATCCCCGTGGCACGATCCGGGCCGTCGCAGAGAGCGCCATGCGCGAAGCCATCGGCCAGCGCAACATCACGCCGATCCTGACCGGCGATCGCCAGGCGATCGAGCAGCAGGTGCAAGGCGAGATGCAGCGAGCCCTCGACAGCTACCGGGCTGGCGTGCTGGTTCGCCTGGTGCAGTTGCAGAATGTCGATCCGCCGCCCCAGGTGATCGATGCCTTCCGTGACGTCCAGGCCGCGCGCGCCGACCAGGAAAACACCATCAACCAGGCGCAGGTCTATGCCAACAAAGTGATCCCGGAAGCAGGCGGTGAAGCCGCTCGTATCACCCAGGCGGCCGAGGCCTATCGTGCGCGTACCGTTGCCGAAGCCACCGGTGAGGCGTCGCGCTTCAACGAAGTCTACAGCGCCTATCAGAAGGCTCCTGTGGTCACCCGCGAACGCATGTATCTGGAAGCCATGACCTCCATCCTCACCGATACGAACAAGGTGATCCTGGACTCGAAGACGCAAGGCCAGGGTGTGGTGCCCTATCTGCCGCTCGACCGTCTGCTCAAGCGACCGGCCGGCACGGCACAACCCCAGCAGGGAGCGGCACAATGAGATCCCCGCTCGGAACCATCGCCCTGATCGCGACCGGTGCCATCCTGGTCCTGGTCTATCTGTCGGCCTATACGGTGACGCCGCGCGACTACGCCCTGCCCCTGCGCTTCGGCGAACCGCAGCCGGCCAAGACCCAACCCGGTCTGTACTGGAAATGGCCGTTCATCGAGAATGTCGAGTACATCAACAAGCAGGTGCTGGACCTCGACAGCCTGCCGCAGGAAGTCATCGCCAGTGACCAGAAGCGCCTGAAGGTCGACGCCTTCGCCCGCTATCGCGTCTCCGATCCGCTGCGCTTCTTCCAGACCTCGCGGTCGGAGAAGGGTGCGGAACTGCAGCTTTCCTCGATCCTGTCCTCGGCGGTTCGCCGCGTTCTCGGCCAATCGACCTTCGCCGCCGTCGTACGTGACCAGCGTACCGCGCTGATGGAGAAGATTCGCGCCGAGGTGAATCGTGAAGCCGGCGGCCTCGGCATCGAGGTGGTCGACGTGCGTATCCGCGGCGCCGACCTGCCGCAGGCCAACTCCGAGGCCGTCTACAAGCGGATGCAGTCGCAGCGCCAGACCGAGGCTCAGCAGATTCGCTCGCAGGGCACGCAGCAGGCTCAGATCATCCGCTCGGATGCCGACCGTCAGGTCGCCAAGATCCTCGGTGAGGCACGCGGTAAGGCGGCGGAGACGACCGGCCAGGCCGACTCGGCCCGCATCAAGATCCTGGCGGATGCCTACAACAAGGATCCGGAATTCTTCCAGTTCTACCTATCGATGCGGAACTACGTCGATGCGATGAAGCCCGACAACACGCAGGTCTTCATCAGCCCGGACTGGGATTATTTCCGTTATCTGCGTTCGCCGGCCGCCCCTACGGGAGCACCGGCCCCGGCAGCCTCTCCCCCGGCTCCTCCGGCGCAATAGGCTTGACGCCGGCCCTATATAAAGCTCCATTGCGCCGACCGCTTCATTGCGGCCGGCGTTTTTCTTAGGACCGCCGTGAACATTCTGACGGCTGCCCTTGCCAAAAGCGTCTTGCGATTTGACGGGTTCACCAAGAATCGCAAAAACGCTCTGGCCAATCGGTTGGATTGGCTGAAAACAAGGAGCTGGAGCGAACAAGCGTTCAGACATGAACGCATTTTGCTCCAGGATCGCAAACCGTCGGAAGGTTCGGGTGCGGTTCACATAATGTGTGGGGCGGATGGATAGTTTCTCTTTCGGTGATTTCATCACTGCGCTCGGACTGGCCTTTGCGATCGAAGGGTTGTTCTTCCTGGCCTTTCCCGATCCGGTACGGCGCATGATGGTCTCGGTCGCCAACTCCCCCAATGCGCAGCTCCGCCTCGCCGGATTCATTTCCGCCATCATCGGTATCATCATAATCTGGGCCGTAAGGGGCATGTGACGTCGTCGGCTCGGTAGCCGGACACCTCGGGGCCCGATGCACCGTCCCATCCTGTTGCGGGTGAAACTGACAAGCCCCAACTTTGCGTGAACTTGCGAGTACGTCACGCTCGCGCCGCATTCCGCACTTGAAATTCAATCCGACCGCGCCCCACATCAACACCGATGCGGGTGACCATCCGAGGACTTGATGCCGATTCAACTCAACACCCTGATGCGCCGCAGCGGCGCCGTTGCCATCGCCGCCCTCCTTGCCGCGAGCCCGGTCACGCTGGTAGCGCCGCCGGCCATGGCTGCGGCAGGTCCGCCTTCCGTCGCCGATCTCTCGGCCGAGCTGATCGATGCCGTCGTCAACATCTCGACGTCGCAGACGGTTGCCGCCGGCAGCAATGACGATGACGACGAGGATGCGCCCAAGCAGCCCATGCCCAAGCTGCCGCCCGGATCGCCTTTCGAAGAATTCTTCAACCAGTTCTTCAACAACAAGGACGGCAAGGGCCTGCAGCGACCGCGAAAAACCGAGGCGCTCGGCTCGGGCTTCGTCATCGACCCCAGCGGCATCATCGTCACCAACAACCACGTCATCGACGATGCCGACGACATCGAGGTCAATTTCAACGATGGTTCCAAGCTCAAGGCCAAGCTGCTCGGTCGCGACAAGAAAGTCGACGTCGCCGTGCTGAAGGTCGATCCGCCCAAGCCGCTGAAGGCCGTGAAGTTCGCTGATAGCGACAAGGTCCGCGTGGGCGATTGGGCGATGGCGATCGGCAACCCGTTCGGCCTGTCGAGCACGGTGACGCTGGGCATCATCTCGGCCCGCAACCGCGACATCAATTCGGGACCCTACGACAACTACCTGCAAACGGACGCTGCCATCAACAAGGGCAATTCCGGCGGGCCGCTGTTCGACATGGACGGCGGCGTCATCGGCATCAACACCGCCATCATCTCGCCGACGGGCGGCTCGATCGGCCTCGGCTTCTCCATGCCGTCGGCGACCGTGCAGCCGGTGATCGAGCAGCTCCGGCTCTATGGCGAGACGCGGCGCGGCTGGCTGGGCGTGCGGATCCAGGGCGTCAGCGACGACATCGCCGAGAGTCTCGGCATGCAGAAGGCCCAGGGCGCGCTGATCGCCGGCGTCGACGACAAGGGACCTGCCAAGCCGGCAGGCCTCGAACCGGGCGACGTGATCCTGAAATTCGACGGCCACGACATCAAGGAAATGCGGGACCTGCCCCGTCTCGTCGCCGACACGCCGGTGGACAAGAAGGTCGAGGTGGTGATCCTGCGCAAGGGCCAGACCCTGACCAAGACCGTGACCGTCGCCCGGCTCGATGAGAGCGACGGGGCGATCAAGGCATCCACCCGCGGCACCGAAACGCCCGAAAAGCCGAAGATCACCAAGGCGCTCGGCCTGGAAATGTCCGGCATCACCAAGGAGCTGCGCGACAAGTACAAGCTTGCCAACGACGCCAAGGGCGTGGTGGTCACCAAGGTGGACAATGGCTCCTCGGCCGAGGACAAGCAGGTCAAGGTCGGCGACGTCATCCTGCAGGTTGGCCAGCAGGCGGTCTCCAATCCCGAGGATGTGAGCAAGCGCATCGAGGAGTTGAAGAAGTCCGGCACCAAGCAGGCCCTGCTGCTGCTGTCGAACACCCAGGGTGAGCTGCGCTTCGTAGCGCTGGCGCTGAACTGAGCCGCTCGCGGACTTCTTGAGCGTTCAAGAGAGCAAAAAAACCCCCTTTCCGGCTCCGGCAAAGGGGGTTTTGCGAATCCGCATCGGGCGACCGTCATGGCCGGGCAGGAAAAGCGGGAGCATACCCTGTGAGACGGCATGGCGACGGCCACTGATTTCGCCCCCTATGTCCGACGATGGGCGCTGGTTCCCGACGGTGATCCGATCGTGACCCATTCGAGCCGCCTTCTGCCGGTTCTGCACGCTGGCGCGCCGGCCATGCTGAAGGTCGCCACTGAGGCGGAAGAACGCTGGGGTGCCGGCCTGATGATTTGGTGGGGCGGGCGTGGCGCTGCCCGTGTCCTTGCGCATGACGACCGGGCCATCCTGCTCGAGCGCGCCACCGGCCGCCATTCGCTGGTCCACATGGCCAAAAACGGAGCGGATGACGAGGCCAGCCGCATCATCTGCAAAGTCGTCGGTGCGTTGCATGAGGCGCGCGCGATGCCTCCGCTTGACTTGATCCCGCTCGAACAGCGGTTTCAGGCACTGGAGGCTGCACTCGAAGGGGAGATTTTTGCGCGATCTGCCGTCGCTGCCAGAGCGCTTCTCGCCAATCCGCGCGATGTCGTCACCCTTCATGGCGACATTCATCACGCCAACATTCTCGATTTCGGCGAGCGAGGCTGGCTTGCCATCGCCCCCAAACGCCTGAAGGGCGAGCGGGGTTTCGACTACGCCAATCTCTTCTGCAATCCGGACCATACGGTCGCCACCGCGCGGGGACGCCTTGCGCGGCAGGTCGAAGTGGTCGCTCGGGCTGCGCAGCTGGAGCGCGGCCGCCTGCTTCACTGGATCCTGGCTTGGGCAGGGCTTTCAGCGACCTGGCTGATCGAGGATGGCGAGGACGAGCATGTGGCGCGAACCCTCGAGGTCGCGAACATCGCTGTCGCGGAGATCGATAAGAGCTGACGTACCGCGCAGATCCGCGACGCGCGGCTCACCGGCAAAAATGCGGGAAAGCGCGCCTACTTCTTTTTGCGGAAATGATCGAGGCTGACGATCTTCTCGCTCTCGGCGGGCCGGTCGTCCTCACCGCCCTCATCCGCCGCCACCGGCTCTTCCACAGGCGGACTGGCTTTCTTGCGAGCGGGCTTGGCTGCCATCTCTTTGGCCCCGGCCTCCTTGGTCGGCGCACCCTTGCCGGCTTCGCCCTCGTCGCCACGCGGAACCGCACGGATCGCAGCCGGCGCCGGCGTGGGCGCGGCCTCCTCTTCCGACTCGCCCTCGTCGACTTCGAACTTCACGCCGAAATCGACCGACGGATCAAAGAAGGCCGTCATGGCGGCGAACGGTACGATCAGCCGTTCGGGAGCATTGCCGAAGGACAATCCGACCTCGAAGCCGTAGTCGCTGACGGTAAGGTCCCAGAACTGATGCTGGAGAACGATGGTGATCTCCTCCGGAAACTTTTCCGCCAAGCGCGCCGGAATACTGACGCCGGGGAACTGGGTCTTGAAGGAGATGAAAAAATGATGGTCGCCAGGCAGTCCGACGCGCGCAGCATCGGCCAATACGCGGCGAACCATGCCGCGCAGCGCATCCTGAGTGAGAAGATCATAACGGATATGGTCAATACTCATCGCGCAATTTCTTACCAGGCCAGCTCTTATTAGGTCGGGCCCGCTGGCACGTGCATACGCCTCGCAGACCGCATCTCGGATGGCCTGCAGGCAGACCGGAATGAAGTGGAGGCTTCTGTTGCCAGGTGCCTCCGGACCCCGCCTGCCGGTGCTACCCGTCAGGACTTGATTTCGGTCTAGTTACCGCTTACGCGGCAACCGCAACCGGAGCATAGTTGTCGTTGGCAACTATAAAAAAGGCCCGATATCGGCGGAACCATGCCGAGCGAAAGCACACCCTTTACACCCTCGTCGATCCTGTTTCGCCCCCGCCGCAGCCCGCCCTGACGGGCTCTGGTGGAGGCGCCGGGTACTGCCCCCGGGTCCGATAGGTTTATTTCGATGACCATTTATCGCCATAGCCGGCGCGAGCCGGCAAACTGAATATAAGCTGCCTGTTCGGCAGAAAAAAGAGGCGATTGCGGTTTGACGGAGCTTTCCTCAGGCTTGGCATGCCTTATTTGAGGATGAGGGCATCTTGCCCTGCCTGTGTCATCCATGTCCGGCGCATAATGGCGGCCATAGGTGATCCACGGAAATGCCGAGTATGAGCTGCCATGCGAGCCCCGAATCCGGGCATGAACGCACAGGGCCAGTTGCAGGAGACCATCATGATCGAAGCCACCCCCGCCACCCGCCAGGAAAGCGACTCCTTCGGGCCGATCGACGTGCCGGCCGGACATTATTGGGGGGCCCAGACCCAGCGCTCGCTCGAGAATTTCCGTATCGGCGCCGAAAAGATGCCTCGCCCGCTGATTCACGCCCTCGGACTGATCAAGCTGGCGGCAGCTCGCGCCAACCGCGAGCTCGGTGTGCTTGACCCCGCTCTGGCGGACACCATCGAGCGCGCCGCCCGCGAAGTCGCCGACGGCAGGCTCGACGATGAATTTCCTCTGGTCGTCTGGCAAACCGGCTCGGGCACGCAGAGCAACATGAATGCCAATGAGGTGATCTCCAACCGCGCCATCGAGATGCTCGGCGGCGCCATGGGTTCCAAGAAGCCCGTTCACCCCAACGACCATGTCAATCGCGGCCAGTCTTCGAACGATACCTTCCCCACCGCCATGCACGTGGCTGCAGCCCGCGAGATCCACGACCGCCTGCTGCCGGCACTGCGCCATCTTGCCTCCGCCTTGGAGCACAAGGCCGAGACCTTCAAGGACATCATCAAGATCGGGCGCACCCATTTGCAGGATGCCACCCCGCTCTCGCTCGGCCAGGAGTTCTCGGGCTATGTCACACAGTTGCAGCAAGGCATCCGGCGGGTCGAGGCCGGCCTCGCCGAATTGATGCCGCTGGCGCAGGGCGGCACCGCGGTCGGCACCGGCCTCAACACCCGCGAGGGCTTTGCGGAGCGAATCGCAGCCGAGCTTGCCGCCCTGACCGGCCTGCCCTTCGTCACCGCGCCCAACAAGTTCGAAGCCCTCGCCACCCACGACGCCCTGGTGTCGGCCCATGGTGCGCTCAATACCCTGGCCGTCAGCCTGTTCAAGATCGCCAGCGACATCCGCCTGCTCGGTTCGGGGCCCAGGGCCGGGCTCGGCGAATTGATACTGCCCGAAAACGAGCCGGGCTCCTCCATCATGCCCGGCAAGGTCAACCCGACGCAGTGCGAGGCGATGACCATGGTCTGCACCCGGGTGTTCGGCAATCAGAGTACCGTCACCTTTGCCGGCAGCCAGGGACATCTGGAACTGAACGTATTCAAGCCGGTGATCGCCGACGCCGTGCTGCAATCGGTCCGGTTGCTTGCCGACGCAACCAACAGCTTTACCGATCACTGCGTCAGCGGCATCGAGGCCGACACGTCGCGAATCAGCGATCTCGTAGCGCGTTCCTTGATGCTGGTGACCGCGCTAACACCTGTCATAGGTTATGATAAGGCAGCTTATATTGCCAAGACGGCGCACCGTAACGGTACCACTCTACTTCAGGAAATATTGGCGGCAAAAATAATGGACGAAAGAGCTTTTGAAAGTGCGATGAGCCTTGCACGGATGATCACGCCAGATAAAGAATGACAGGAACGTTGTTTTCTAACCAACGCATATGTCTTACAAGATGCAACCCAATCGAGCCTCAAGTCGATATTGAAGTTGTTCACTTGAGAGAAAGTTCCTTTCCGGTAAGCTGATGGCTGAGATCGTGAATTTGAGGAGAGTACGCAAGGCTCGGGCAAGGGCCGAAGCCGGGCAGGAGGCCGCCCGGAAACGCTCGATCCATGGACTCTCGCGCATCGATAGGGAAAGGCTGCAGGCGGACAAGCAGGAGGCCGAAAGGCACCTCGACAGACACCGCCTGGAGCCCAATAATGTAGAGTGATGGGCTGCCATGAAAAGCAAAGTCGTTAAACGTTCGATCGTCATTGCCGGCCACAAGACGAGCGTATCCCTCGAGGACGCCTTTTGGGAAACGTTGAAGGAACTGGCCGCCAAGCGCGATCTCACGCTCTCGGACGTCGTTGCCGAGATCGATGCCACGCGCGCCCAAGGAAATCTGTCTTCCGCAATCCGGCTCTTCGTCCTGGAGAATGTACGCCGAGGATGAGGCGCGAGATGATTTGACACGGGCGGCAATCATATTCGCCCGATTGCTTGAAAAGCATGCACAGCTACCAAGACCGGCTTGGCCCCTGTCCGCTGTTTGTCGTCGAGTTATAAGGACTGCCTTTACGGCAACGGCCATTTTTCCCTTCAAGCGAGCAGACACGGCCTCCTTCGGACTCAGCCCTGCCACCATGGTTGGTCCAGCCGGCTCATTTCGCGGCCCAGAATTGCCGGCGTTATAATACCACTCGCGGTCTTGAACATTCATTTCAACCAAGAGAGCGGGAAGCCAGGCTTCCAGCCTCGTCTCAGGGACCAACGGGCGGGGACTCGATGGGTGCCTGCGGCAAGGCCGGCCCGGCATTCGGCAGAAGCGGGGCCGGCACCACCGTGGTATGCCCGGGTGTCACCGGCGAGACAGGCAGGTTTTCGAGCGCAGGCAGTTTCACCGGCGGCGCGCCGGGAAGGCCGGACGACGGCGCGAGCGGCACGCCCGCCCCGCCGGTTGCCGGCGCGACCGGCCCCAATTGCAGCGGCGGCAGTGCCTTCCGACGGGCATCCTCGATTGCCTTCTGCATCTTCAGGGCTTCGGCGCGTCGGGCATCTTCCTGCGCCTTCTCCTCGATCCGCCGCTGGGCCTCCAGCGCCTCGAGCTTGCGGGCTTGCTGCTCGACGCCGCGGATGCTGAGCCAGGCGACAAGGCTCGACACGTCGACCTGCTTTTGCGGGGCGTCGATAGTGCCGCGCAATTGCACCGGAATTGTCGGGGCCGGGCCGCCAAAACCATCGGCAGGGTTGGTAGGCGAGAGGGCGATATCCGCCTTCACCGTCAGGTCCGACAGATCCAGCAGGCCGGAAAGGGCAACGCTGCCCTGGGCCGAGGTCGCCCTCGTCGAGGAGAGGCGAAGGACGCCGCCCGCGAGGGAGAGATTGCCATTGATCGCGCCGGTCTGCAGCGGCGCCTCGTCGAGACTGCGTTCGAAGGCTTCCCGGACGTGACTGGCATCGCCGGAAAGCCCGCCATCCACCGCCGCCACCGTTTGGTCGAAGGCCTTTTCCGAAAGCCCGGCCAGCGATGCCTCGGCGAGTTCGGCAGTTCCGCCACCGGTGAGGGAGGACATCACGGCATCGGGCGAACGGCCATTGCCCTGGAATTCCATCCCCATGGCCAACTCGCCCGAGAGCTGATGTCCTTGCAGCGCCACCCTGCGCAGCGAGAAACGCCCGCTCGCCGCGGTATCGAGGGCGGCATGCGAAAGCTGGAGGGCACCGCTGACGTCGCCACCGGCGAGTTTCGCCGCAAAATCGTCCACGGCGACCTTGCCGGCGCCGAAATTCAGCACCGCACGCGCATCGTCGAGCTCCGGCAAGCGCCGCGACAGGCGCAACGTCTTGGCCGAGATGGCGAGCCGACCGGCCAGGGCATCGAAGGTTCCCGGGCCGAAGGTCTCATCGGAAAAGGCATTGCCATTGGTATTTCCGGCGCTCAGATCCGCTCCTGAGAACAGCGAGCCGAGCAATTGGCCGTCGGCCTTGAGAAAATTCAGCCGCCCGTCGAGGCGTGCCGGCCTGCCGGCACTGACGGTGAGCGCACCACTGACCGGCATGCCGAGCACGGTCCCCGTCAGGTCGTCGAAGACGTAGCGTCCTGCCCTGGCACGAAAGCCGGAATCCAGCGTGGCGCCCTGAGACGGGACCACGCCGGGAAGCGGCAGACCCAGGAGCTGGGCGGGTACCAGCGCATCGTCGGTGCTGGCCGTCAAACGTCCGTCAAAGGCTGGTGCCTCGAATGAGCCGGTCATCTTGCCGGTACCGGAAAGCTGCAGCCCCGCTCCACCGAAACTGCCGTTCCAACGCATCGCGCCATTGAGCGGGCCCGACAAAGCCATTTCCAGCGAGGCGCGCCCGGGCACGGAACCCGCCCTGTAATCGAACCCGGCCTGGCGCATCAGCGTGGCCACGTCGAGGCTGTCGGCCTTCACCCTGATATCGGCACTCTCCCCTGTCCCCTTGCCTGCGAATTGCGTGTCGAGTTGCAGGACGCTGCCACCGAACTTGCCGTCGACCGAGTAACGCCGCGCCGCGCCGAAGGCGACGGAAAGGCTGGCATTGGCCGGCGAGAGCGCTGCCGCGCGGGCCGCAAAGGCGTCGACCCAGAAAGCCGGCAGCGTGCTGCGCTTGAGCGCTGTCGCCAGCCCTGAAAGGTCCTTGCCGTTCAGCACGATGCGGATTTCGCCCTGGGGCTCGGCGCCGATATTGTCGATACGGCCATTGGCCGTGAGATTGGCACCGCCGAGGTCGCTGACGACCACGTCCTCCAAGGCGATCAGCTTGCCGCCGGCCTTGATATGCCCGCTGACCGACTTGGCCTCGATTCCGGACAGGGCCAAAGCCTCGGCCTTCAAGCGGACATCGGCTTCACTGAACAGATCGCTGCTGCCAGGCAGAAGAGCGGCCACCGATGGCAGCACGTCGAGATCGATGCGTTGCGCGGCGAGATTGGCTTCGACCCGTCCGGCGGAACGGCCCTGCGCCAAGCGGTTCCAGGCCAGCCTGCCCCTGACCGCGGCATCGTCGATGGCAAGGGTCAGCTGCGAAAAATCGACCTTGTCGGCGTCGGCTTCGAGAGCAGCCTTCAGGGACAATTTGCGGGCAGCATCCGGCCGTCCCAGGACGGGTTGGCCCTGCAGCCAGCCGATCAGGCCGGTGGCCCGATCCGATTTGAGGTCGAGATTGCCCTTGAAACCGCCGCCTTCGTCATTGACGTCACCGGCCAGCAAGAGATGGCTGTTGCCCGGCAGGTCCGCCTCGAGGCGATCAACCTGCAGTTTCCCGTCGGCCACCCGGATGCTCGCCCGGGCATTCTGGGTCAACTCGCCGCCCAGCATGAGGCCGTCGGCGGCCAGATCGATCTGAGCGTTGGTGGCCGCACCCGCCAGCACGGGCACGACCCTGGCAAGCCTGGCCAGCACTGCAGCCGGTGGTTGGCGCTTGTCGGGGCCGATACCGACGAAACGATCGAGCTCGAGCTGCTTGCCGACGAGGTTCGCCTCCAGCACCGGCGTGGTGCCGAAAGCCAGGTTCACGCTTCCGGTGAGCTTGAGGGCACGCTCGTCCGGCCCCAGTTGGATCGCCACCTTGTCGGAGACCACCCCTGCCGGCGTCGCCGTCACCGGCCCCGACATGCTCCAGGCCTGTTGCTCGCTGGCTCCCTGATCATCGGCGCTTCCCTCCCCCGCTGCCTTCGCGGCGAAAGTTGGACGCAGCAGCGTTGCCGCGCCCACGAATGTCGGCTTCCCCCCTTGAAGCTTGACCTGGCCGTCGAGATCGAGCGTTACCGGCTTGTCCGCCGGCACCGCCGTGACACGCAGATTGAGGCTGCCCTTCTCGGCGACGCCCGTGGCGATCTTCACCGTATGCGGCACGCCGGCGATCTTGATCCCGCCCTCGGCCTTGTAGGGACCGAGCACCGAGCCGGATTCACCGACCAGATTGATGCCGGTGAGACTGATGTCCTGGCCGTCGACCTTGTTCACATAATGAAGCGAGCCACCGCTGACCTCGAAGCTCTCGACCGCCGCCCCGAGAGACACCGGATATTTCGAGAGAGGGGCGATCGTGCCCTCGTCATCGGCCGTCACCGACAAGGCCGGATCACGTACCACGACATTGGAAAGATCGACGTCGCCACGCAACAGGCCGCCGAGACTGACGTCTCCGTCGATGCGGGCAACGTTCAACCTGGTGGTGCCATAGGGGTCGCCGATGCTGACATCGGACAAGGAGAGCCAAGGCTGAGGCAGGAGGCGCGCTTCGATCGGGCCGCGAATGATGACGGGCGTGCCGAAATGCTGCGTGAGGCGGTCACCAATGTCCTCGCGCCAAGCGTTCCAGTCGACGTAGAGGGGCGCGGTGAACACGGCCGCAAACGCCACGATCAACAAAAAACCGATAACGGTGAGCGCCTCGCGCACGCCGCACGTCCTTTCCAAAGCCTTTTGCGATCCATTCCTGTCGTCACGAATCGCAAAAACGCGTCCAAACAAAGCATTGGAGCAAAATGCGTTCTGTCGGAACGCGCTTTGCTCCCGAGCCGGAAAACCTTCCATTCCGACCAATCGCGGCGTGGTGAATCCGGTTTCGAAGCTCCTCCCCTACCAGCTCCGACCATACGCGAAAACCAAGGCGAGACGAAACCGGGAACAGGGAGAAACTGTGGTCCCGGGTCACCGCACAAGGCAGCGAACGGGTAGCCTTTGAGGCCGAAATCGCGCGCAAAAATCTCAGTATGAACAGATTCGGCGGCAATTGTCTTACGAACGACCCTGCATATTCACATTTTCACCAATTCTTTAGATTTCATTAAGACCCGTACAAAATTTGTGCTATGACATCCTCCGCCGGGATAAATGCTAAAGCATGAGCCGGCTGTGCTGTGCCTGGATGCTCCACACAAAAGAATGAGCGGCGGGCAAAAAGGGCGGTCGAATTCCTGGCCGTTCGTCACAACAGCGTCGCGTCAATAGAGGAACGGTATCTCTCGCTTTCAGTGAGGTGGGTACACAATGTTACGCTTGATCAGCTCCGTCGGAGTCGTATTGGCGTTAGGTGTCTTCGGCGCAGGCTTTTATACGGTTGGGACTAGCACGGGGCAGTCTCCGTTGGCCCGTAGCGAGCCGACAAGCCGTGTAGCAGCCGCAAACATGCTGGTATTTCTTTCGGTGGACAAGCAAACACAACAGGCTGGCTATCTCGATGGTCGGCCCGTCCCTTCCGGTTTGACGATGCCGATCATCGTCCGTGTCAAACCCAAGGACGCTACTGAAGGAAAGGCCGCTGGTCAGCCGGTGGTGGTGACGCCATAGGAGAGGACAGGTTCCACGGCTGGGAGGGACCGGGCCGGAATTGTCCTTGAACAACCAGAGCTGGGCCTGGCCGCAGGCAAGGCTCGACAGGCATCCGGGACGGGTGCCCAAGATGAATGAAGACGACAGGCGGATGTTTCCAGGGGAAGCATCCGCCTGTCGCTTTTTGCAGTGGCCCGGAAAGCCGCTACGTCGAACGGGGATCCGCCTCGGCTTGCCCGCTCAATCGGGAAAGATCTTGCCTGGATTCATGATGCCTGCCGGATCGAGGGCCTGCTTGATCGCCCGCATCGCCGCCAGGGCCGGAGCCCCATGTTCGGCTTTGAGATATTTGCGCTTGCCCTGCCCCACGCCATGCTCGCCCGTGCAGGTGCCTTCCATGGCCAGCGCCCGCTCCACCAGCCGTTCTAGAAAGCCCTCGCAGGCGGCAACCTCGTGGGGATCGCTCATGTCGATCATCGGCTGCACATGGAAATTGCCGTCGCCGACATGGCCGACGATCGGGGCGATCAGGCCGGTGGCATCGATATCCCGGCGTGTTTCGGCGACGCATTCGGCCAGACGCGACAGCGGCACGCAAACATCGGTGGCGACGATCTCGGCCCCCTGCCACATGGACTTGACCGCCCAATAGGCATTGTGGCGCGCCGCCCATAGCCTGGTGCGCTCCTCGGGCTTGGTGGCCCAGGTGAAGGGACCGCCGCCGAATTCGGCGGCGATTTCGCCGAAGCGTTCGGCCTGCTCGGCCACGCCGGCATCGCTGCCGTGAAATTCCAGGAACAGCATCGGGGTCTCCGGCAGGCCGAGACCGGAATAGGCATTGGCTGCCTTCACCATCAACGTGTCGAGCAATTCGATGCGCGCCACGGCAAGCCCGGACTGGATGGTGGCGATCACCGCATCGCAGGCGGCCTTCTCGCTGCCGAAGGGGCAGATACCCGCACTGATGGCCTCGGGAATGCCGTGCAGGCGCAGGGTCACTTCGGTGATGAGGCCGAGCGTTCCCTCCGAACCGACGAGCAAGCGGGTGAGATCATAGCCGGCCGAGCTCTTCTTGGCACGGCTCGCCGTCGAGATGATCTCGCCATTGGCCAGCACCGCCCGCAGCGAAAGGACGTTGTCCTTCATGGTGCCGTAGCGCACGGCATTGGTGCCCGAAGCGCGCGTCGCCGCCATGCCCCCCAGCGACGCGTCTGCGCCGGGATCGATGGGGAAGAACAATCCTTGGTCGCGCAGATAGTCGTTGAGCTGCTTGCGCGTGACCCCCGGCTGCACCACGGCATCGAGGTCCTCGGCATGCACGGCCACGATGGCGTTCATGCGGCTGGTGTCGACGGAAATGCCGCCTTCCGGCGCATTGACATGCCCCTCCAGGCCAGTCCCGGTGCCATAGGGAATGATGGGCACGCCATGGAGGGCGCACAGCCGGACGATGTCGGCCACTTCGCTCTCATTGTCCGGAAAGACCACGGCATCCGGCGCCTGGGCGGGCAGCCAGGTCAGCGTGCTCGCATGCTGATCGCGCAGGGCCTGGCCTGCAGAAAAGCGCGGACCGAATTGCCCGGCAAGGGCATCGCGGACGGCGGACAGATCTTCGGGCTGGTAGCGCCGGGAATTTGCGCCGGGATTGACCATAATATGTTACTTTGTCTTGAGGTATGAGCCATTTGGCATACACTGACTTGAAAGGCCTGCGCCAGAGGGTATCGCGATCGTGATCGATCGGCCCCCGTTCGGTGCGGACAGTTCTGAAACGAACTGAATATCCGAGCCTGCCCAACAGGTTCGGATATTCAGTTTGAAGTGGGTGAGAGGGCAGAAGACTTTGTGGCGTGGGGGCGGAGATGTTTGACACCAGCAAATTGCCGGCATTGTTCTTCGCGCCGTTCG
Source organism: Labrys sp. E2SS-1L (assembly GCF_057073705.1). Classification (NCBI taxonomy): domain Bacteria; kingdom Pseudomonadati; phylum Pseudomonadota; class Alphaproteobacteria; order Hyphomicrobiales; family Xanthobacteraceae; genus Labrys; species Labrys sp. E2SS-1L. Next base: position 4,478,887 of record NZ_CP172712.1, read on the forward strand.
TATCCTCGCAGATGCGCATCGAACCGCATTGGATCGACTATAACGGCCATCTGAACATGGCCTATTATCACGTGCTGTTCGACAACGCCCTTGGCGAGGCGCTGTCGCTCGTCGGTCTGGGCGAGGATTACATCCGCGAGCGCGGCATGTCGTTCTTCACAGGCGAAGTGCATGTCATCTACAAGCGTGAACTTCACCTCGACGATCCCGTGCGGGTGCGCCTGCAACTGGTCGGCTATGACGAAAAGCGCCTGCACATCTATGAGGAACTCTGCCACGCCACCGAAGGCTGGGTGTCGGCGACTTGTGAGCTGATTTCCCTCAACATCGACATGGCGACCCGGCGGGTGGCCCCGTTCCCCTGCGACATCATCGACAATCTTGCCGAGATGCGCACCTCGCACGGCTATCTGCCTACCCCCGAAATCGTCGGCCGGGCCATACGCACCCCGGCGCCGCTCAGCCGGCAATAGGCGCCGGTCGGCGGGAAGCACGTTTCAGCAACACCGGCCGGTGCACCAGCGACACCAGCACGAAGCTGACGATCATCAACAGATACCAGGCGCCGAGCTTGCCGAGCGAAACCAGGGCGAAACCGTGACGCTGGTTGGGGTAGATCCAGACCTGGCCGAAACTGCCGATGTTCTCGGCGATCCAGATGAAGAAGGCGACCAGGAGGAAGCCGAGCAGCAGCGGCATGGAGCGTGGCTCCCGGTCGACCGTGAAGTAGATCCGCGTACGCCAGAACAGGATGGCAATGGCTGCGAACAGGCCGAGGCGAATATCCGGCAGGAAATGGTGGGTGAAGAAATTCACATAGATCAGTGCTGCCAGCAGGATCGTCCAGCGCATGCGGGGATAGGAACTGTAGCGGAAGTCGAACAAGCGGGCCGCGCGGGCGATGTAGCTGCCGACGGCCGAATACATGAAGCCCGAGAACAGGGGCACTTCGCCGATCCTGAGCAGGCTCGGCTCGGGATAGGCCCAGGAACCGGCCTGGGTCTTGTAGATCTCCATGATGGTACCGACGACATGGAAGACCGCGATCACGGCGGCCTCTTCCCAGGTCTCGAGCTTGAGCGCGAGCAGCAGGCCTTGGATGCCCAGCGCTGCAAAGCAGAGGAAGTCGTAGCGGCCGAGCCAGGCCCCCTCCGGATAGTAGAAGCGCGTTACCAGGATCAGGGCGAGGAAGGAACCGCCGAACAGGCAGGCCCAGGCCTGCTTGAGGCCGAACAACCAGAATTCGCGAAGGAAGAGCCTGAACATTGCCATGCCCAATCCTCGCAGGCGCATTTGCAGCCTCGATGCAGGCGCATTGGTCCCACCGTGAAATCCCGGTGCAGGATCGGGCGACACTACGCAAGAACTCGGCATGAAGCGGGCGCCGCCTTTTCGAGCAAAGCGCCCAAAGAAGTATCAGTAACGTCCTGAAATATAGCCAATATTCTTGGTACGAAAATAACTTGCCCAAGAGCGATCTCTGGGCCACACTTTCACGATCGGCAGTGGCGACAGACCCAGGGCGACAGACTCGCCCACAAGAGGCACAAGCGCCGGCCGGCCATTCAGAGAGACGGAAGGGTGCCAATCATGGACTGCCTGAAAGTATTTCAACGCAGCGGCTTTGCGGCCGCGGCGCTCGCTTTGCTCGTGGGGATTTCGCCGGCCTCGGCGGCGTCGCCGGAATCCTCTGATCCCATCAAGATTGCCTTGTTCGACTGGACCAGCGTCAATCTCAACGCCAAGATCCTGGGCGGCATCCTCGAAAAGCTCGGATACACCGTCGAATATCCGACTGCCGACTATCTCTCCAGCCTGACAACCGGCCTCACCAATGGCGATCTCACCCTCGGCGTCGAATTCTGGGACACCACCGCCGGCGAGGCCATGAAGGCTTCCGATGCCACCAAGCAGACCGAACGCCTGGGCAAGCTCGGCCCCAAGGCCAAGGAGGAGTGGTGGTACCCGATCTACATGAAGGAGAAATGCCCCGGCCTGCCCGATTGGAAGGCCCTGCTGGACCCGAAATGCGCCGAAGCCTTCTCCACGCCCGATACCGCGCCCAAGGGCCGCTATCTCGGCGGGCCCGTGACCTGGGAAGGCTTCGATGACGAACGCGTGGCAGCGCTGAAGCTGCCCTTCACGGTCATTCATGCCGGCACTGATGGCGCCATGTTCGCCGAACTCGATTCCGCCTATCAGCGCAAGGCGCCGATCATGCTGTGGATCTATTCGCCCCATTGGGCCACGGCGAAATATCAGGGCGAGTGGGTGCAATTCCCCGAATATGAGCCGGCCTGCTATACCGATCCGAAATGGGGCACCAACCCCGATGCCAAATATGATTGCGGCAAGCCGCATGGCGAGATCTGGAAATATGCCTGGTCCGGCATGAAGGACAAATGGCCCGTGGCCTACAAGGTCGCCAAGGCCTACACGATCGAAACCGACGAGCTCAACAAGCTGAGCGGCCAGGTCGATCTGGAAGGCAAGAGCCTGGACGAGGTCGCGGCCAAGTGGGTCACCGATCACGAAGCGACCTGGAAAGCCTGGGCGCAGTGAATCGCGATGGCAGGGGGTGACCAACCTGCCCTGCTCCCTGGCTGACGCCGTCGTTGCGGGCGGATCCGAAAATCCGTCCGTCGGCTACCCGATGCATTCAAGAGGCACCGATGCAAGGCGCGATCGCTTCGCCGGGCTCGGACGCCACCATGCGAGCCGTGAAGCTCGCCTGCCGTGACGTCTGGAAGGTCTTCGGCCCCAATGCTGCCCGCGAGCTGGCCCGGCATGGCCAGCGACCGACGGATGAGGACCTTGCCAAGGCGAGCCTGATCGCCGCCGTGCGCGAGGCCAGCCTGACTGTGCATGAGGGTGAGATCTTCATCATCATGGGGCTGTCCGGTTCGGGCAAATCCACGCTGCTGCGCTGCCTGGCCCGGTTGATCGAACCGACCGCCGGCACGGTCGAGTTCGACGGCATGGATCTGCTCAAGGCCAGCGAAGCGGAGATGATCGAGCTTCGCCGGCACAAGATGGGCATGGTGTTCCAGAACTTCGCCCTGCTGCCGCATCTGAGCGTGATCGAGAACGTCGCCTTCCCGCTGGCGGTCCAGGGTGTCGCCCAGGCCGAGCGGCTGAAACGGGCCCAGGACATGGTGGACCTCGTCGGCCTGCGCGGCCGCGAGGGCTTCTATCCGCGCGAGCTTTCGGGCGGCCAGCAGCAGCGTGTCGGCATCGCGCGCAGCCTCGCCACCAAGCCCGAACTCTGGTTCCTCGACGAACCTTTCTCCGCGCTCGATCCGCTGATCCGCCGGGAGATGCAGGACGAGCTCGTCCGGCTGCAGAAGGTACTGCACAAGACCATCGTCTTCATCACGCATGACTTCGACGAGGCGATCCGCCTTGCCGATCGCGTTGCCATCATGAAAGACGGTGCCATCATCCAGACCGGTACGCCCGAGGAACTCGTTACGCGGCCAGCGACCGATTACGTTGCCGAATTTACCCGTGACGTCCAGCGGGCCAAGGTGGTCTCGGCCCATGGCCTCATGCGCCCTCCCCAGCCAGGCTCCGCCTATGCCGGCAATCTCGCTCCGACGGACAAGGTTTCCTCTTTTGCCGCCGACGTCATCGGCGCCGCCGCGCCCTTTGCGGTCCGTGATCTCACCGGCACTCTACTCGGCGAGGTCTCGCCCAATGCCGTGCTCGACATCCTGACCGGCAGCGATCAGCGCAGGACCGCCGCTTGAGCAAGCCAGCCCCCCTTTCCCTTGCTCAACCGCAGGCACCGCATGGCGGCCGGGTAACGGCCTGGGCGGCGATTTGGAGCCTCGCCTTCCTGCTCGCCGTCACGCTCTACCTCTTGAGATCGAATACGGGTTGGCTGTCTGCTTGGCCCGACGACTGGATCGTGCCCTTCGCGAGCTGGATGTCGGCCCTCATGGCCTGGATGAAAACCAATCTGAGCTGGCTGACGCGAGCAATCGCCTCCGTTCTCGACCTTCCGCTCCAGATCGCTTTCGGATTGCTGGCCAAGCCTTTGAAACTGTGGGGCATCCCGTTGCCGACGCTATCCTGGCTCGGCGTGATTTCGGCGGCGATCATTGCTGGCCACGCAGCGGGTGGCCTGCGGCTCGCAGCACTGATGGCAGCCTGCTTTGGGTATATCGCGCTCTTCGGCCAGTGGCAGGGGGCCATGCTCACCCTCGCTTTGATCCTGATCTCGGTGCCGCTTTGCGTGCTGACAGGCCTGCTGCTCGGCGTCGCCGCCTGGCGCTTTCCGAAGCTCGAACGGCTGGCGGTCACGCCGGCGCTCGACCTGATGCAAACGATCCCGACCTTCGCCTATCTCATCCCCATGCTGATCCTGTTCGGCAACAGCCCGGTCTCGGCGATGATCGCCACCTCGATCTTCGCCACGCCGCCGATGGTGCGGGCCACCATGGTGGCGCTGTCGCGTATTCCCTCCGAGATCGCCGATTTTGCCGTGATGGCGGGCTGCACGCCGCGCCAGAAGCTCTGGCGCGTGCTGATCCCCACCGCGCGTCCCCTGCTGATGGTCGGCGTGAACCAGGTGATCATGCTGGCGCTCAACATGGTGATCATCTCCTCGATGATCGGCGCGGGCGGGCTCGGCTATGACGTGCTGCTCGCCCTCCGGGCCCTCAAGATCGGCCAGGGCATGGAGGCGGGTTTCGCCATCGTGGTGCTCGCCATCGCGCTCGACCGTCTCTCGCAGGCCTTCGCTTATCGTGGCGGCCGGCCCGTGCATCACGAGGGTGTCGGGCTTGTCGCCCGCCATCCCCATCTTGTCCTGGCCCTGGCCTTGCTGGCTGCGACCACGCTGGCCAGCCTCGTCCTGCCGGCTCTCGCCAAGATCCCGGCGGGCTGGACCCTGTCGACCGCGCCCTGGTGGAAGGCCGGCGTCGACTGGATCACCGTGCATTTCTTCGACCTGATCGAAACCCTGCGCGTCGGGCTGCTGGTCTATGTGCTCAATCCTATCAGGGCCTTCTGCGAAGCCATTCCCTGGTTCGCCGCCCTGGTGCTGCTGGTGCTGGCCGGATACCGCCTGGCAGGCTGGCGCCTTGCCCTCCTCGTCGGCCTGCTCGTGCTGTTCTGCGCCTCGTCCGGGCTGTGGCAGAAGACGATGTCGACCGTCTATCTCTGTGGCGTCTCGGCCGTCCTCGCCATGCTGATCGGCATGCCGATCGGCGTCTGGGCTTCGCGCAGCGATCGGGTGTTCCGCATCATCGAGCCTGTCGTCGACACCCTGCAGACCCTGCCGTCCTTCTGCTTCATCATCCCGATCGTCATGCTGTTCCGGGTCGGCGACGTCACCGCCCTGATCGCAACGGTCTCCTTCGCCATCGTACCGGCCATCCGCTACACCAATCACGGCCTGCGCCAGGTACCGCCGACCCTGATCGAGGCAGCCAAGACGGCCGGCTGCACGCGCTGGCAGACCTTCCGCCTGGTGCAATGGCCGATGGCGCTGCCGGAAATCATGCTCGGCATCAACCAGACCATCCTGCTCTCGCTGAGCATGATCATCATCTGCGCGATGATCGGCACGCGCGATCTCGGCCAGGAGGTCTTCATCGCCCTCGCCAAGGCGGATGCCGGCCGCGGCATCGTCGCCGGCCTCGCCATCGCCTTCATCGGCATCATCGCCGACCGCCTGATCGGCGGCGCCAGCGCCAAGGCACGCCAGCGTTTGGGGTGATTGGTTCGAATTCGTACCTTCTCGCTGAGGGGCAGCACGCCCCCGGTGGCAATTATCCAGAGATCCGCTCAAAAAGCCGCTCGTCACCGTGCCGAACTCGCCAGCCCCCGCGCGCCGTCGAGCAGCGACTTCAGGCCGAAGCCGATGAAGACGACGCCGACGATCCGCGTCACCCACAGGCCATAACGGGCAAAGAAGGCCCGCACCGGCCTGAGGCCGATGGCGACATAGAGGATGAAATCCGCCGCCACAAAGCCGAGGAAGGCGGCCACGATCAGGCCCGGCGTTGCAGCCCAGGTGATGTGATCGCCATAGGGCGCCACCAGGGCCCCGAAGGTGGCGAGCGCCACCGGATAGGATTTCGGATTGGTGATGCCGAAGATCACCCCGTTGACCAGCGGCCGGTCGGCACCGATCACGGCCGCCTTGCCGTCCCGCCGGGTCATCACGGCCCGCGCGCCCATATAGATCAGATAGAGCCCGCAGCCGATGCCGAGAATGTCGAACAGGGTCGGACCGATCTGGCTCACCCCGACGATCGCCGCCAAGGCCGCCACCGACCACAGGATGTCGCCGACGAGATGGCCGGTCATGAACCAGGCGCCGGGCGTGCGCCCCTTCGCCGCGCCGAGCGCGAACAAAGCCAGGAAGGCCGGTCCGGGTGAGATCGTATAGAGGAAGCCGGCAAAAAAGGTTGCGGCAAGCAGGGAAACATCGAACATGGGAATCGGCCCGGCGGCGAAGGGATTTGCCATTGCTGCACGGCCGGCGTCCCGGCGCAAGCGGGCATGCGTTTCCTTTCCATCAAGCCCGCACAAGCCCATCCATGCCCGCTTCCAACACACCGGCACCTGTCTTTCTGCTTCTCGTGACCGGCGCATTTCTCGGTCTGTATTTTCCGCTCGGCAAGTTGTCGGGCGCGGCTGGCATTCCGCCGGCCGTATGGACGCTGCTGATCTCGGCGGGCAGCGCCCTGGTCATCGGCGCCGTGCTGGTCCTCCGCCGGGAGGCCTTGCCCCTGACGTCGCCCTTTCTGCGCTTTTACGCGATAGGCGGCATCATTTCCTACGCCCTGCCCAATTTCCTGGTCTACCTGATCATTCCGCACCTGGGCTCGGGCTACACCTCGATCATGTACACGCTGTCGCCGATCATCACCACGATCCTGGCGACCGCCTTGAATGCGCGGCGCCCCAATCTGCTCGGCATCTGCGGTATCCTGATCGGTTTCCTCGGAGCCATGCTCATCGTGCTTGGCAAGGGCCGCGTCGGCGAAGTCAATTTCCTCTGGATCGCCATCGGCTTCCTCATTCCGCTCACGCTGGCAAGCGGCAATGTCTACCGCACTCTGGATTGGCCGCCGGGCGCCCGGCCCCTGGCTCTGGCGGCAGGCAGCAATCTTGCCGCCGCCCTTGTGATGTCGGCAGCCCTGCTCGCCACGAGCGGAGAGCTCGGCCTCGGGACACTCGCCAACGCTCCGCTGGTCAGCACGGCCCAGGTCGCGGCAAGCGCCGCCATGCTTGCCTTCTTCTTTCGCCTGCAAATGGCGGGCGGGCCGGTCTATCTTTCCCAGATCGGCTACGTCGCCGCCGCCCTGGGCCTCGGTGTCGGCACCTTCCTGCTGGGAGAGCATTATCACTGGCTGACCTGGCTCGGCGCCGGGGTGATCGCCGCCGGGGTGATCGTCACCACCATCGCCCAGCGCGCTCCGGGGCAATGAGACAGACGACCGGATGTCCTTGCCTGTTGACGCAAAGCACCGCCTGCCGCTCGCAATCTCGACGCGGCTCCCCATCTAAGCCATTATCCGGCCGTCCAGAATCACGCGAAAACTCGATTTGTCCGATCCACGCTCCCCTTCCCTTGCCCATCAGCCGGCCGCCGGCGGCATTGCTGCGCGTGCCATGGCCGCCGCAAGGCCTGCCGCCTATCTCACCGGCCTGAACCCGGAACAACGCGCGGCGGTGGAGACATTGGACGGCCCCGTACTCGTGCTGGCGGGCGCCGGAACCGGCAAGACGCGCGTGCTGACCACCCGTATCGCCCATATCCTCGCCACCGGCCGCGCCGCGCCCCACCAGATCCTCGCCGTCACCTTCACCAACAAGGCAGCACGGGAAATGCGCGAGCGCATCGGCGTGCTGATCGGCCAGAGCGTGGAGGGCATGCCCTGGCTCGGCACCTTCCATGCCATCGGCGTGAAGATCCTGCGCCGCCACGCCGAGCTGGTCGACCTGAAATCCAATTTCACCATCCTCGACACCGATGATCAGGTCCGCCTGATGAAGCAGGTGATCTCCGCCGCCGGGATCGACGAAAAGCGCTGGCCGGCCCGCCAGCTCGCCAATGCCATCGACGGCTGGAAGAACCGCGGCCTGACGCCGGCGCAGGTACCCGCCGGCGAGGCCATGTCCTTTGCCAATGGCAAAGGCGGCGAGCTCTATGCCGCCTACCAGGCCCGGCTCAAGACCCTGAACGCCGCCGATTTCGGTGATCTCCTGCTGGAATCGATCCGCCTGTTCCGCGAGAATCCGGGCGTCCTGGCCGAATATCACCGCCGTTTCCGCTTCATGCTGGTGGACGAGTACCAGGACACCAACGTCGCGCAATATCTCTGGCTGCGCCTGCTGGCCCAGACGCCGGCGGGCGAAAAGCCGAATTTGTGCTGCGTCGGCGACGACGATCAGTCGATCTATGGCTGGCGCGGCGCGGAGGTCGACAACATCCTGCGCTTCGAGAAGGATTTTCCGGGTGCCACCGTGATCCGGCTCGAGCGCAATTACCGCTCCACCGGCCATATTCTCGGCGCGGCCGGGCACCTGATCGCCAATAATGAGGGACGCCTCGGCAAGACCCTGTTCACCGACGACGAGGAGGGCGAGCGCGTCACCGTCGCCGGTTCCTGGGATTCGGGCGAGGAAGCCCGGGCCATCGGCGACGAGATCGAGGCACTGCAGCACAAGGGCCACGCCCTCAACGACATCGCCATCCTGGTGCGCGCCTCGTTCCAGATGCGCGAATTCGAGGATCGCTTCGTCACGCTCGGCCTGCCCTATCGCGTCATCGGCGGCCCCCGCTTCTACGAGCGCGCCGAAATCCGCGACGCCCTCGCTTATTTTCGCGCCACCATGCAGCCAGCCGACGATCTCGCCTTCGAGCGCATCGTCAACGTGCCCAAGCGCGGCCTCGGCGACGCCACCGTACAGATCCTGCACGACTATGCCCGCCACAACGGCGTGCCGATGATGCAGGCCACGCGGGTGCTGGTCGAGACAGAGGAACTCAAGCCCAAGCCGCGCCAGACACTGCGCGACTTGATGGCCTCCTTTTCGCGCTGGGCCGCCCAGAGCGAGGTGCTCGGCCATCAGGAACTGGCGGAATTGATCCTGGAGGAATCCGGCTACACCGACATGTGGCAGAAGGATCGCACGGCCGAGGCCGCGGGCCGGCTGGAAAACCTCAAGGAACTCGTGCGCTCGATGGAGGGCTTCGAGAATATGGCCGGCTTCCTCGAGCATATCTCGCTGGTGATGGATGCCAGCGAGGAAGGCGCCAGCGAGGACAAAGTCTCGATCCTGACCCTGCACGGCGCCAAGGGCCTGGAATATGAGACGGTGTTCCTGCCCGGCTGGGAGGAAGGCCTGTTCCCGCACCAGCGTTCGCTCGACGAGAACGGCCGCGCCGGCCTGGAGGAGGAGCGGCGCCTCGCCTATGTCGGCCTCACCCGCGCCCGCCGCCGCGCCAAGGTCTGGTTCGCCTCCAACCGCCGCATCCACGGCCTGTGGCAATCGACCATGCCGTCGCGTTTCGTCGACGAACTGCCAGCCGCCCATGTCGAGGTGATGGAGGCTTCCAATTCCTACGGCTCCGGCGGCTCACTCGGCATGAGCCGCTTCGACAAGGCGCAGCCTTTTTCCGGCTCGAACTATTCGACGCCCGGCTGGCAGCGGGCCCAGAGCAACATGGCTTCCGGGTTCCGTACCACCCAGGCCCCGCTCCGCCGCGAGCCCCTGACCATCGAGGGAGAATTGGTGGCCCGCTCCACCGGCACGGCCTCGGCCTACAAGGTGGGCGCCCGCGTCTTCCACCTGAAGTTCGGCTATGGCGAGGTGGCCGAAGTCGACGGCAACAAGCTCACCGTCGATTTCGACAAGGCCGGCCGCAAGCGCGTGGTCGACAGCTTCGTCGAGGCAGCCTGAAGGAAGACACTGCTGCAAGAACAGTGAGACGCAGCCAGCCTTCTCCACGAAGTGGGGAAGACGATTGCGCCGAGCGTTGAAAAAGGCTTCGAAAGCCCCCTCACCCCTTGGCCGGCACGCCGGCGTCGAGATTGTCGATGCCGCCGGCCTGGTTGTAGCGGGCCTCGTCGAGGATGCCCTGACGTTTGGAGACGAGCAGCGGCACCAGGGCCTGGCCGGCGACGTTGACCGCAGTGCGGCCCATGTCGAGGATCGGGTCGATGGCGAGCAGCAGACCGACGCCGGAGAGTGGCAGGCCCAGGGTCGACAGCGTCAGGGTCAGCATCACGGTGGCACCGGTGAGGCCCGCGGTGGCGGCCGAACCGATTACCGAGACGAACACGATCAGCGCGTAATGCTCGATGCCAAGCGGGATCTGGTAGAACTGAGCCACGAAGATCGCCGAAATCGCCGGATAGATCGCCGCGCAGCCATCCATCTTGGTGGTTGATCCCAAGGGCACGGCGAAGGCGGCATATTCCCGGGGCACGCCGAGGCTGCGCTCCGTCACCGCCTCGGTGACCGGCATGGTGCCGACCGAGGAGCGCGAGACGAAGGCAAGCTGGATCGCCGGCCAGGCGCCCGCAAAGAAGCGGGCCGGGCTCAGCCCGTGCAGGATCAGGAGCAGCGGGTAGACGATCAGCAGGACGATGGCGAGGCCGATATAGATGGCGAGCGCATACCAGGTCAGCTGCCCCAGCGTCTGCCAGCCATATTGCGCCACAGCCTTGCCGAGCAGGCCGATCGTGCCGACCGGGGTGAGGCGGATGACCCACCACAGGATCTTGCGCACGATGGCGAGCAGCGACTCGTTGAAGGTGAGGAAGGCATTGGCCCGCTCGCCGACGCTCAGGGCAGCCACACCGACGGCAATGGCGATCACCAGGATCTGCAGCACGTTGAACTGCAGCGACGTGGAGGCGGCACCATCGACGAGCTTGGTCGAGGCCTGGATGCCGAAGACGTTGGCGGGCACCAGGCCCTTGAGGAAATCGAGCCAGGAGCCGGTGGTGGCCGGCGCCTTGGCGGTCTCCGCCAGCACACTCGAATGCAGGCCCGGCTGGATGACCAGGCCGAGGGTGATGCCGATCAGCACGGCGATCAAGGCGGTGATGGCAAACCATAGGAGCGTCTGCCAGACCAGGGCCGCGGCATTCGACAATTTGCGCAGATTGCCGATCGAGGCGACGATGGCGGTGAAGACTAAAGGCGGCACCAGGGCATAGAGCAACTGGACGAAGATCGAGGCGATGGTCGTCAGCGTCTGCACCAGCCAATTCGGATTACCCGCCGCGTCTGGCCCGAGGGAGCGGGCGTAAAGACCAAGCAGCAGTCCCACCACCATGGCGGCGAGCACTTGAAAACCGAAGGAGGCATAGAAGGGCTTAGCTGCCGTCGCTTGTGGGCCGGAAGGGGTTGCCATGGTCATTCTCTTGCGATGTGCCGACAATAATATAACACAAAATATATGTTATACACTTTCAATATCCATACCATGGGCGGATTTGAAAGAGAACCACAGTCGAAACAAAGCAGGGGCGCCCCTCATGCAGGGCTCGTCCCCGGGATCGCAGGCGTCCTCGCCTGCTCTTGGACCCACCGCGTGGCCGGAAAGGAAGGTGCAGGCGAGGACGCCTGCGATCCCAGGGTTACCAACTCAACTCCAGCGCCTTCAGCCCGTGGAAATGGTAGGTGTCGGCATAAACCGGCATCCCTTCCAGCCGCAGGCCGGGCAGCCGTTCGAACAGGATCGGCACCGCCACTTCCAGCTCCAGCCGCGCCAGGGGCGCACCCACGCAGAAATGGATGCCGCCGCCGAAGCTGACATGAGGCGGGCGCTGCCGCGTCGTCAGGAAACGCTCGGGCTCCTCGAAGCGGGCTGGGTCGTGGTTAGCGGCACCGAGCAGCAGGCCGATCTCATCGCCCTTGCGGAAGGTGGCCGGCCCCAGCGTGACGTCCTCCAGCGCATAGCGCTTGAACATGTGGAGCGGCGGATCGAAGCGCAGCATTTCCTCCACCAAGCCCTCGCCGCTCGCCAGCACCGCCTCGCGATCAAGACCGGCCTGCAGGATGGACTTCACGCCATTGCCGATGGCGTGCACCGTCGCCTCATGGCCGGCATTGAGCAGCAGGATGCAGGTGGAGATCAGTTCCTCCTCGCTGAGCCGGTCGCCCTCGGCTTCGACGGCGATGAGATGGCTTATGAGATCGTCGCGCGGTTCGGCTCGCCGCCGCTCGACATAGCCGCGCAGGAACCGGGAGAAATCCTCAGCAGCTGCAACGGCTTGGTCCTCGATACTGCGGCTCCGGCTGAACTGATACATCGCCACCATGCGATGCGACCAGTCGAGCAGTTGCGGGGCCATCTCGACCGGCACACCCAGGAGTTCGGCGATCAGGATCACCGGGATCGGCGTGGCGAAGGCTTCGATCAGGTCGACCCTGCCCTGCCCCTTGAAACCATCGATCAATTGGTTGGCAAGCGCTGCGATCCGCGGCCTCAGACGCTCGACCTGCCGGGTGACGAAAGCGCGGTTGACCAAAGTGCGCAGCCTTGTATGAACCGGCGGCTCGCGCTCCAGCATGGAATGGGCGTCGACCGCATCGAAGGGTGCCAGGTGGGCCTGCGGCTCCGGCCAGCCGAGTTCGGCACGGCTGGCCACATGCAGCACCTCACGCCCGAAGCGCCTGTCGCGAAAGAGGTCGAACACCGCCTGGTGCGAGACCGCGCACCAGCAGCCATATTCCTCCCAGAAGAACAGCGGGCAGGCGTCGCGGATGGCCTGATAGGCGGGATAGGGATGCTGCACGAAGGCCGCATCGGTGGGGCTGAGCGATACGACCGCACGGGCGGCATCGATCCTGAGGCTTGATGGCAAAGACATGAATGAAGGGGTAGGAGATTCCTGCGACAATGTCATCGCCACAGCTACCGGAAATCCCCTTGTCAGAGCAAGACGCCGCAGGCATTTAGGGGCGCATGAGCAGCCAGCCCGCGATCAATCCCAATCTCCTCGACACCGCCACCCCGCCGATCCCGGAGGCGCAGGCCTGGGCACGCGCCTATAACGGTGCGGCCGGCCCGCTGATCGACCTCTCGCAAGCGGTTCCAGGCTACCCGCCGCATGCGGAGCTGCTGGAACGGCTCGGCCGCAATGCCAGCGCGGCGGCGAGCGCCAGCTATGGCCCGATCGAGGGCGACACCGTGCTGCGCCAGGCCTATGCCGCGCATGTTTCCAGCCTCTATGGCGGCAAGGTCGACTGGCAGACCGTCTCGATCACCACCGGCTGCAACCAGGCGTTCTTCGTCGCGGCCCTGGCGGTGGCCAAGGCGGGGGATTCCATCCTGCTGCCGAGCCCCTGGTATTTCAACCACAAGATGACGCTCGACATGCTCGGCATCGAGGCAAGGGCCTTGTCCTGCCCGCCCGAGAACGGCTTCGTGCCGGATGTCGAGAGCGCTGCCGAACTGATCGATCCCACCACGCGGGCTATCCTGCTGGTCACGCCCAACAATCCGACCGGCGCCGTCTACCCGCCCGAAACGATCGAAGCCTTTGCCCGCCTGTGCCGGGATCGCGGCCTCTTCCTCATCCTGGACGAGACCTATCGCGACTTCGTCACCGGCCGGCCGCACGGACTCATCGCTTCCGGTGATTTCGACAACACCTTGATCTACCTCTATTCCTTCTCGAAGAGCTACTGCATTCCCGGCCATCGGCTTGGCGCACTCGTCGCCGCCCCCGCCGTGGCGGCCGAGGTCGGCAAGGTCCTCGACACGCTGCAGATCTGCGCGCCTCGCACCGCCCAGGCCCCCGTCGCCTGGGCCATCGACGGACTGACCGAATGGCGCGAGGCCAACCGCCTGGAGATCGACAGGCGGGCAGCCAGCTTCCGCGCGGCCTTCGAGGGCATCAATGGCTGGCGGATCGATGCGATGGGTGCCTATTTCGCCTTCCTGCACCATCCCTTCCATGGCCATACCGCGGCGAGCGTGGTCAAGGAACTGGTGGAGAAGGCCGGCGTGCTCTGCCTGCCCGGTCCCTATTTCGGCCCCGGCCTGGAAGGGCATATGCGGGTCGCCTTCGCCAATGCCGGCGTGGAGCAGCTGCAGGCCCTGCGCGAACGCTTCCAGCGTTTCGGCGGGTAAGCGCGATTTCCGTTGCCCTTCGGCGGCGGGCGCGATAGCCAAGCGATATGCTCGAAGGTCTTCATCCCAACAATCCCACCCATGTCGCGCGCATCGTCACCGACGAGATGCGTGCGCGTCGCATCGCCGACCTGCTCGGCGAGAGTTTCGACCCCACGGAAACGGCGATCGCCGCCTTCGAGAAGGAAGACGGCACGGCCAAGCCACCCTGGCTGGTCGAGGTCTATTTCCGGACCGAGCCGGACGAAGCCTCCGTACGGGACCTGATCGCATTGGCGGCCGGTCCCGACATCGAAGTGATCTTCGACAGCTTCGGCGACAAGGACTGGGTGGCGGCCTCGCTGGAGGGCCTGGTGCCCGTGCGGGCGGGCCGCTTTACCGTCCATGGCAGCCATGACCGCCAGCAGGTCCCGGCCAACAGCATCGGCATCGAGATCGAGGCGGCGCTCGCCTTCGGTACCGGCCATCACGGCACCACGCGCGGCTGCCTCCTCGCTCTGGACGATCTCCTCAAGCGCAAGCGCCCCAATCGGCCGCTCGATATCGGCACCGGCACCGGCGTGCTGGCCATCGCGGCCGCACGCGCCCTGCGCCTTCGGGTCCTCGCCTCCGATATCGATCCGATCGCCATCGCCACCGCGCGCAACAATATCCGCTTCAACAAGGCCGGCGCCTATGTCGAGAGCTTCGTGGCGCGCGGCACCACTGCCCGGGCCATGCAGACCAACAAGCCGTTCGACCTGGTCTTTGCCAACATCCTGATGGGTCCGCTGGTGCGTCTGGCGGCACCGATGAGCCGGCTGCTGGCGCCCGGGGCCACGGTGATCCTGTCCGGCCTGCTCCACTCCCACGCCAATGCGGCCCTGGCGGCCTATCGCGCCCAGGGCCTGCATCTCATCCGCCAGATCAAGATCGACGAATGGACGACGCTGGTGCTGTCCTATGGCGGTGGCAAGCCCAAGAAACTTTGAGCGAACAAGACTATTCCCTTCTCCCCTTGCGGGAGAAGGTGGCGGCAGCCGGATGAGGGGTGTTGGCGCCAAGTCTGCAAAGACGCGTTTCTCCCCTCATCCCCCTGCCGGGACCTCTAGTCAACTCAAGAGAGTTGACGACACCCGCAAGGGGAGAAGGCATTCATACTTCAAGGGTGATCAAATGGCTTTTCAGTCCTTCGACGAAATTTCCCAGCCCAGCCTCGGCCCGTCTCGTGCGACGGCCTTGCGCGGCAAGCTCGCCGAACTGGGGCTCGACGGCTTCGTGGTCCCTCGCTCCGACGAACACCAGAACGAATATTGCCCGCCCTCGGAAGAGCGCCTCGCCTGGCTCACCGGTTTTGCGGGATCCGCCGGCATCGCCATCGTCCTGAAGGACGAGGCTTCGATTTTCGTCGACGGCCGCTATACCGTGCAGGTGCGCGAGCAGGTCGACACCTCGACATACACCCCCCGCCATCTCATCGAGGAGCCGCCTGAGAAATGGCTAGGCAGCGTGCTTAAGCCCGGCATGAAGCTCGGCTACGACCCGCGCCTTCAATCGATGAACGAGGTCGAGCGCCTTCGTGCCGCCTGCGAGAAGGCCGGCGCAAGTTTTGTTGCCGTCAAGGAAAATCCGGTTGACGCCATCTGGACGGACAGGCCGGCACCGCCGCTGGCCCAGATCGTCCTGCATGATGTGGCCCTGGCCGGCGAGAGTGTCGCCTCCAAGATCGAGCGCCTGCAGGCCAAGCTGCGCGAGCAGAAGCTCGACGCCGTCTTCACCAACGACGCCCATGCCTCCGCCTGGCTGTTCAACATCCGCGGCGGCGACGTCTCCCACACGCCCCTGCCGCTTTCCTACGCCCTGGTGCCGGCAGAGGGACAACCGACCCTGTTCGCCGACGGCCGCAAATTCTCCAATGCCGTCAGGGACGAACTCTCCCAGCACATGGCGATCGCCGAGCCGCGCCAGATCGAGGCCGTGCTGGCCGGCAGCGTGAAAGGCAAGGCCGTCAGGCTCGACCCCGCCATGGTGGTCGAACACTTCGCCACGCTGGTCGAGCAGGCCGGCGGCAAGGTGCAGAAGGGCGGCGATCCCGTGGCGCTGCTGCGCGCCGTCAAGAACGAAGCCGAGCGCGCCGGCGCCAGGGCCGCCCATATCCGCGATGGAGTCGCCTTCGTGAACTTCCTCGCCTGGTTCGAACGCACCGTGCCCGGGGCTAGGGAAACCGAGATCTCGGTGGCGGAGGCCCTGGAGCGCTTCCGCGAAGGTACGGGCGTCCTGAAGGATCTCTCCTTCCCCTCGATCTCCTCGGCCGGGCCGAACGCCGCCCTGCCGCATTACCGCGTCAGCCACGCCAGCAACCGAGCCGTGACGCCGGGCTTCTTCCTGATCGATTCCGGCGCGCAATATGTCGACGGCACCACCGACATCACCCGCACCATCGCGGTGGGCGACGTCTCGCCCGAGATGAAGGACCGCTACACCCGCGTGCTGAAAGGCCACATCGCCATCTCCCTGGCGCGCTTCCCCAAGGGGGCCTCGGGCGCCCAGCTCGACAGCTTCGCCCGCGCTGCGCTCTGGGAGATCGGCACCGATTTCGACCACGGCACCGGCCATGGCGTCGGCTCCTATCTCTCCGTGCATGAAGGGCCGCAGCGCATCTCCAAGCTCGGCACCACGCCGCTCGAACCGGGCATGATCCTGTCCAACGAGCCGGGCTATTACCGGGTCGGCGCCTTCGGCATCCGCATCGAAAACCTCGTCCTGGTCGAAGAGATCACCATCGAGGGGGCCGAACGCACGATGTACGGCTTCGAGACGCTCACTTTGGCGCCCATTGACGTGAGGCCGATCGAGCTGTCCCTGCTTACGCAGCGGGAAATCGATTGGCTCAACGCCTATCACGCCCAAGTGCGCGAGACGCTCGGCCCCCTGCTCGACGAGCCGGAACGCCAGTGGCTGGATGAGGTGACGCAGGCGATCGGGTGAACCATCTGCTCCAAGATTCCGCGACGGAGAACCTACATGTTCAGGCAGATTCGATATCTGCGGCCCATGGTCTCGATCATAGCCTTGCTTTTACCCGGGGCGGCGTTGGCAGCTCCTGTCTGCAAGATCTCGAAGGAGGGTCAACAGCGCATTTTGCAAACCTTGTGCATGCATCAGACTGGTGAGACGCTCACCAGTGCCTGCATTGGTGCCGAGGGCATGAAAATGAACATCCTGGAAGCGACCATCTTCATCGAGAGCCTCAATCGTTGCGGCCTGCCGGAACGAAAACTTGCTGAGATGGGTTTTACGGGCATCGCCAAGATCTACGGGGCGCAAGCCGCCATGGCACGCTGCGTCGGTGTGCGCCTGAATGTGCCGTCCATGATCGCTGAGGCAAGAGGTCGGGCACAGGCCAATGGCAAGGGTCTTCCCTGTCCCTCGCAATCTGCCCTCGATCTTGCCAAGAAGACAGCTTCCCGCTACGCCGCATGGCAGGAGCTGTTGCCGACTTTCTATAAAGAGGCCGGAGTAAACATCGATTCCGGCGGCAATGTCAGGGAATAGTGTGGCGGTTCCTTTCCCCTTTGACGGACGGGCACCCAGACGCTCTCGACTGAAGAGACTTCCATCCGGCGTTGACAACCCAGGATAAGGCCGATCCTGAAGATCCGCCCCTACCCTATCGCCATGCGAAGCAGCACCACGCTGACCACGCCGACCGCGATGGTGACGAGCAGCGGCATGCGGGTGGCGGAGACAGCGGTGATGCCGGCGGCGATGGTTTCGGCCGGCCCTGTGGCCAGCGCTACCGGAGCGATCACCGACACCAGCACTGCCGCCGGGATGGCGTCGAAGGCAGCCTTGGTGCGGCCCGCCAGAGCGAGGCGGCCGGCCAGGAAGATGCCGGCGATGCGGGTGACGTAGGTCACCAAGGCCATGGTGAGGATGGCTGCCACCGTATGGGGATCAAACGACATCGATGGCCTCCTTGGCGTCGAGCTTGCTGCGGCCGGGATGGCCCGTCAGGAAGGCAGCCAGAATGCCCGCCAGGGCCCCGGCTGGCACATGCCAGGGCGCGCCCACCTTCAGATAGACCAGCGCCGCCACCACAGCGCTGGTGAGGATGGTCGCCGCCGAGCTGCGCCCTTCCCAAAAGCCGGCGATCAGCCCGATGAACAGGGCCGTGAAGGCGAAATCGGCGCCATAGCGGGCGGGATCGCCCAGAAGCTGGCCGACGAGCCCGCCCGCCGTGCTCCACAGCGCCCAATTGAGATAGAAGAACACCGACATGGCGAAATAATAGGTCGGCGTCAGCTCGGCCCGCGCAGCCCTGCGCTCGGACATCGCCCAGTTCTCGTCGGCCATCATGAAGAAGCCGAGAAAACGCTGGGCGGGCGAGAACAGCGCCGTCTTAGGCGTTAGCGAGGCCCCCATCAGGATATGGCGGCAATTGATCAGCAGCGTGCCGAAGGCCAAAGTGAGGATGGAAACCGGCTGCACCCATTGTTCGAGCGCCGCAAATTGCGCGCTGCCGGCAAACACGGTGAAGGACATCAGCGCAATCTCGGCCGGCGACAGACCCTTGGAGACGGCGATGGCGCCGAACAGGAAGCCGATCGGGATCGCCGCCAGGGCTGGCGGCGCGATATCGATCAGCGCGGAACGGATTTCGGAACGGGCGGACAAAGGACAACTCCTGATGGAGCGCCCTGATTAGGCACAACGCAATCGCCGGTCTTGGACAAAAGTTGCATCGAGAGTGTCAGCCTCCGGCCGACACTCCATCATCCGCGAAAAGCCCCCGGCGTCACGCCCATGCGCGCCTTGAAAACCCGGTTGAGGTGGCTCTGGTCGTAGAAGCCGCAGGCTGCCGCCACTTCCGCCGGCCCTTCGCCCGCCGCCAGCAGGCGCCGGGCCGCCCGGTAGCGCCGGTCGGTGAGATAGGCATGGGGCGTGGTGCCCATCGCCTTGCGGAAGGAACGCACCAGGTGGCTGCGATTGAGCCCCGCCACGGCAGCAAGCTCGTCGAGGCCGACATCGTGCTCGAAATGCTGGTCGAGATAGGCCCGCGCCTTGGCGAGCGGCCCGCTCTCGTCGCCGAGCCTGATCGGCTCGCCATGGCCGCCCCAGCGCCCGAGCAAGGTCGAAAAGAAGCGGCTGAGCCTGGCATCGCGTTCGAGCAGGGTCACCGCGGGGTCGCTGAGTGCAATCTGCAGCGTCACCAGATCGGCGGCCAGGGCGGGATCCTCGATCACCGAACGCTCGAACCAGGGCGTGCCGGCGGCAGGACGCCCGAAGGTATCCTCGGCAACGGAGCGCATCAGATCAATGGTGGGGTAGAGCACGCGATAGACGAATCCCTCACCTGCCGGCTCGCCATCATGGAGTTCGTCCGGACAGACCATCGCGAAACTTCCCGGCGAGGCGTAGTGCCGGCTACCTCGATGCGAGAAGGCCTCGCAACCGTCGAGCACGGCGGCGACGGCATAGGTCTCGTGGGTATGGGGCACATAGCGGTGCCGGCGAAAGATCGCGCTCAGGCACTCCAACCCGTCATAGCGCTGCTCGCGCCAGAACCGGACGGCATCGCCTCGTTCGGCGGCATCCTCGAGGGTGGTGAAAGCGCTGGATTCAGACGGCATGCGTCTAAGATAGTCTCCTTGCCCGCAAATTGCTTGGATGAAAGTTGCATCCGCTGCGATGCGCGGCCTCTATTTCAGCGACAGCATCTGGCGCAGGGACCATGCTTCCTCGGCAGTGCCTTTCTTGGAGATGTTGGAGACATGCCACTGGCCGTTTTCCTGCACCAGGTCGTAGACGAGCTCGTCGCGCTTGGGGTCGCCGCGGTTGAAGCTCACGCCCACCTGGGCCCGGTCGCCCTGCACCGCTGCCGGCTCGATCTTCAGATCCTTGATCATCGGATCCTGTGAATCGCTCACCGGATCGAAATCGAGTGCTCCCACCTCGCCCGACTTGGCAGATTCATCGATATCCCGCTTCACCGCGGCCGCCAGGTCCTTGCTGAGATATTTGGCACGCAGCTTGGCATCGCCGATGAGGTCGATGCCTTTTGTCTCGGGCGTCTTTCCCGAATAGATCTGCTTCACCACCGCCTCGGGCGTGGCCTCAGCCGCCAATGCCTGCACTGCCAGCCCCGACGCCAGCAGAAGGCCAAGGCACAGTTCACGTATCCTGGTCATTCGTGCTCCCCGCTCCATTCACGAGCTCGAACCATTCATCCTCATTGATGACCTTGACGCCGTGCTTTTGCGCATCCGCCAGTTTCGAGCCGGCGCCGGGGCCGGCAACCACCAGATCGGTCTTCTTGGAGACGGAGCCTGAGACCTTCGCGCCCAGCCGATCGGCCATGGCCTTGGCCTCGTCGCGGCTCATGCGCTCCAGCGCCCCGGTAAACACCACCGTCTTGCCGGCGACAGGGCTTTCGGCACGTGGCTTTTCCGCATCGAGGATGCGGATTTCGGCCGTCAACCGCTCGAGGATGGCAAGGTTGTGCTCTTCCGCAAAATAGGCGCCGATGGCCTCGACCACCGTCTCGCCGATCTGGTCGATCGCATCCATCTCGGCGGCCGCCTCCTCGTCCTTGGCGGCGATGCGCAGCGCCGCCTGCTCGAAGGCCTGCCAGGAGCCATAGGCGCGAGCGAGTTGGCGGGCCGTGGTCTCGCCGACATGACGAATGCCGAGGGCATAGAGAAAGCGTTCCAGCGCGATCTCTCGGCGGGCATCGATGGCGGCGAACAGGTTCTTCGTGGAGGTTGCGCCAAAACCTTCGCGATCCTTCAATTTCTTGAAGTTCTGGCCGTCGCGGGCTGCCAGGGTGAAGATGTCACCGGGCTCGCGGATCGGCAGGTCCTCGTTCTCGAAGAAGAAGGCGATCTGCTTCTCGCCCAGCCCCTCGATGTCGAAGGCGCGGCGGGAGACGAAATGCCTGAGATGCTCGATCTTCTGGAAGGGACAGGCGAATTCGCCCGAGCAGCGCCGCACCGCTCCCTCCCCGCCCGTCACCGTCTCCTCGCGCATGACCGGCGTCTTCAGGGAACAGGGACAGGTTTCGGGAAAGATATAGGGAACGGCATCCGCCGGCCGCTTCTCCAGCACCGCCCCGAGGATCTGCGGGATCACGTCCCCCGCGCGCTGCACGATCACGGTATCGCCTATGCGCACATCCTTGCGGGCGATCTCGTCCTCATTGTGCAACGTGGCGTTGGAGACGACGACGCCGCCCACGGTCACCGGCTGCAGCTTGGCAACCGGCGTCAGGGCTCCGGTGCGCCCTACCTGGATCTCGATGCCCTGCAGCAGCGTGGTCGCCTTCTCGGCCGGGAACTTGTGCGCCGTCGCCCAGCGCGGCGAGCGCGAGACGAAGCCGAGCCGCTGCTGCAGATCGAGGCGGTCGACCTTGTAGACCACGCCGTCGATGTCGTAGCCTAGCGTGGCGCGCTGCGCCTCGATCTGGTGGTAATGGGCGAGCAGGTCGGCAGCGTCGTGGCAGCGCACCATCAGGGGATTGACCGCAAAACCCCACTCGGCGAAAGCCCGCACCACCTCGAACTGCGTGGTGGCCGGCAGCGCGCTGGCCTCGCCCCAGGCATAGGCAAAGAAGCGCAGGGGGCGGCTCGCCGTGATGGAGGCATCGAGCTGGCGCAGCGAGCCAGCGGCCGCATTGCGCGGATTGGCGAACAGGGGCTTGCCGAGAGCCGCCTGCCTTTCATTCATGGCATTGAAATCGGCGTGGCTCATATAGACCTCGCCGCGCACCTCGAAAATCTCGGGGACATTGCCCTTCAGCACATTGGGAATGTCGCCGATGGTGCGGACATTGGCGGTGACGTCCTCGCCCTCGGCGCCATCGCCGCGCGTCGCCGCCACCACCAGCCTGCCCTTCTCGTAGCGCAGCGAGCAGGACAGGCCGTCGATCTTGGGTTCGGCCGTGATCGCTAGGTCATCGCTCTCTGCAAGACCGAGGAAGCGGCGGATGCGGGCCACGAACTCCTCGACATCCTCATCGGAAAAGCTGTTGGACAAGGACAGCATCGGCACGCGGTGGCGCACCTTGGCGAATTTCTCGGACGGCGCCGCACCGACCCTGTCCGAGAGGCTCTCAGCCGATTTGAGCTCAGGAAAGCGCTCCTCGATCGCCGTGTAGCGACGTCGCAGGACATCATAGTCCGCATCGCTGATGTCAGGCGCATCTTCCTGGTAATAGGCCTTGTCGGCCTCGATCAACCGCGCCGCGAGTTCCTCGTAGTCAGCGCGGGCCTCCTTGAGCGAGAGGTCGGAGACGGGCTTGGGAGTGTTCATGACAGGCCAACCGATGCATTGCTTTGCTGTGGCTTAACACAACCATTCCAATCGAGGCAGAGGGGAGCGACCAGGATGGGGGGCGGGTCTTCAGACCCGCGACTACTACTCGGTGATGAAGTTAGACGCCGGGTCTGAAGACCCGCCCCCCAATTTTCGGCGCGCGCTCGACCACCGCCATTCAGTGCAATGGGTGCAAAGTCCTGCCTTAACGGGATTGCGCTCGATATAATCAATCGTTCGAGCCATTTGATCTTCACTACGCATGTAACGGTCAAAATAGTCGGCTTGCCAGAAAACGCCCTGCCGCCCCAGAATTCGATTGGCCCTTGCAGCAGTGTAAGATTTCCACGACTTGACCACATCCGCCAGGCGCCAACCATCCTTCAAGTCGAAAAGACAGTGCACGTGATTGGGCATGATGCACCAAGACCACAGACGATAGCGTTGCATGTGGAAAGCAAGCAACGCACCCTCGACCAGCAAAGCAATGTCCGTATTCGCCAACCAACAAGTCCCCATCCCCTCGTCGAGCTTACTTTCCACACGCCGTCGCATCTCCACTGATGTTTCGCGGCGATCTTCGACCCAGGCGGGGAGGCTATCTGCCAGCCGGAACGTTACGAACTGCACGATCTCAGGGGTATCAAAGTGCGGCAAACCGTGCGGTTGGTACCAGCCACGGTGGCCTCCACCTTCCATTGGCAGATTATTTGCGCTGTATTTTCGCTCCAACGTTCTCCCCTCGGATGCGGCTAGATCTGAAGCCCTCCTCCCAACAACCGATCAGCCGCCGCCCTCGCCTCGTCGGTCACATGCGCGCCGGCGAGCATGCGGGCGATTTCCTCACGCCGCTTTTCGGTGTCGAGAGGAGAAACGCGGGTGGCGACCCTGTCCTTGCCCTCGGCCTGCTTGGCGATGAGGAAATGGGTGGCTGCCCGGGCGGCCACCTGCGGGGCATGGGTGACGTTGATGACCTGCACCTTGCCCGCCAGCCGCGCCAGGCGCTGGCCGATGGCATCGGCGACGGCGCCGCCCACGCCGGAATCGATCTCGTCGAACACCAGGGTCGGCGCCGAACCGCGATCGGCCAGCGCGACCTTGAGGGCCAGCATGAAACGCGAAAGCTCGCCGCCGGACGCCACCTTCATCATCGGCCCGGGCCGGGTGCCGGGATTGGTCTGGACCCAGAACTCGACCCTGTCGAACCCGTCGGGCGAGGCCAGGGTCTTGTCGCTTTCGACCGAAGTGGTGAACTTCGCCCTGTCGAGCTTGAGCGGCGGCAATTCGCCGTTGACGGCAGCATCGAGCTGGCCGGCGGTGGCTTTGCGTTTGTCGGAGAGCACCGCAGCCGAGGCCTCATAGGCGAGACGAGCGGCACGGTCTGCCTGCTCCAGGGCCTGGAGCTGCCCTTCCCCCTCGTCCAGGGCGGCCAGGTCGGCCGTATAACGCTCGGCCAGGGCCGGCAGGTCTTCCACGGAGACATCATATTTGCGGCTTGCCGCGCGCAGGGCGAACAGGCGCTCTTCCAGGCGCTCCAGTTCCGCCGGGTCGAAATCGGCCTCGTCCAATGCCGTCTGCAACGCGATGCGGGCCTCTTCCAGGGCGTTGAGCGCCTGGTCCAGCGAGGCGATGGCCGGTTCGACCAGGCGTGGCGCCTGGGCGCCCCGCCGCTCGAGGCGCCGGATGATGGCCGCCAGCGACGGCGTGGGAGAGCCGTTGCCGCCGACCCCCTCATAGGCCTCCTTGAGATCGACGGCGATCTTCTCGGCCTGCATCATATGGGTGCGTCGCTCGGCCAGGGCTTCTTCCTCTCCGAGCTGGACATCGAGCTTGCCGAGTTCATCGACGGAATGGCGCAGCCAGTCGCCCTCCGCCCGGGCTTTTTCCAGCCGGGCCCGGTGCTGTGCCAGCGACTGCGTGGCCTTGCGCCAGGCCGCATGCTTGCCGGACACTTCCGCCGCCAGATCCTCCAGCCCCCCGAAGGCATCGAGGAGCGCGCGGTGGGAAGCAGGATCGGTCAGGGCCCGGTCGTCATGCTGGCCGTGGATCTCGACCAGGGCCGCCCCCGTGGCGCGCAGCACCTGCACGCTGACGGGCTGGTCGTTGATGAAGGCACGCGTGCGGCCGTCCGCCATCTGTACACGGCGCAGGATCAGGTCGCCGTCGTCGGAAATGTCGTTGGCCTTCAGCACGGCTCGGGCAGCATGATCGGCCGAAACGTCGAAGACGGCACTGACCTGCCCCTGGCCCGTACCATGACGTACCAGGGAGCCGTCCCCACGTCCGCCCAACGCAAGGGCAAAGGCGTCGAGCAAGATCGACTTGCCGGCGCCGGTCTCGCCGGTCAGCACGGACAGGCCCGCGACGAATTCGAGGTCGAGCCGATCGATCAGAACGATATCGCGAATGGCGAGTTGAACGAGCATGACAGATCTATACCGGGCTTACGCCTGCGCCGCATGACAAAACATGAGGCTGCTCACAAGCAAAGGGCCGATCTTGCGACCGGCCCTTTGCAAATTCGACAGTCGCTACCAGCGCCTTAGAGCGTGATCGCGTTGCGGAACGTCCGGCTCAGCCAGGAATCGGTATCCTCGCGCGGCTCCAGGCCGTGCGATTTCACCAGCGTATACGCATCCTTGTACCACTGGCTGTTGGGGTAGTTGTGGCCCAGGATGGCAGCGGCGGTCTGCGCCTCGCTGGAAAGGCCGAGCGCCATGTAGCATTCCGTCAGGCGGCTCAGCGCCTCTTCGATCTGCCGGGTCTGGGCATAGTCCTTCACCACGGTCTTGTAGCGGTTGACCGCAGCGGAATAGTTCTGCTGCTTCTGGTAGAAGCGGCCGATCTCCATTTCCTTGCCGGCGAGCTGGTCGCGCACGACCTGGATCTTGAACTTGGAGTCGCTGACATATTCCGACTTGGGATAGTCGGTGACGACCTTCTGGAAACCGGCAAGCGCCTGGCTGGCCCGGTCCTGGTCGCGCGTGATGTCGGGGATCTGCTTATACTGGGAGTTGGCCCAGATATAAGTCATGTAGGCCGCGTCCTTGTCGTTCGGCCACAGGGTCACGTAACGGCGCGACGAGGTAATGGCATCGTCGTAATTGCCGGACGTGTAATTCGAATAAGCCATCATCAGAATGGCTTTCTTCTGCCATTCCGTCTGCGGATATTGCTTGTCGAGCGATTCGAAACGCTTGGAGGCCTTGGAATAGTCGCCGCCCTTCATGGCGACGAGGCCCTGGTTGTAGAGAAGATCCGGCGGGTCGGTCGCCTGGGTCTTGTAGCCCGGATCGTCATCCCAAAAACCGCAGGCGGCCAGCGGCGTCGCCATCAGCGCAATGGCGACGGCACGAACCGCGAGCCGCGTCGCGACGGTGCGGGAAGACGAGAGGGAACGCAGCGGCATCACTCAGACCTCTACTTCGACTAGTACCAGCATTGTCGCGCGTTTCCGGCGGATGAACCCATCCATCAGCTTCGCACCACAACGTTAAGACTTCGTGGTTCGACATTCACAGCCAGCACCAGCCCGTCCAGACGGATAGGCCGTTATACCGGCGGCAATGCAGGGGCCCTTGTAGCCGATTGTCCGGCCAAGCGCCACCGCCTCTGCAAAATTGTACAATGCTTTGCGGCGGCGCTGTCAAGCGAGGCAAAAGCCTTCGCACTCAATTGGTATCGGGCGCGAAGGCCGCTGCGGCCAGGCCGCTGGAAAGCTCGGCATGGCCGCTCTCGCGACGTACCGGTGCATCGACCATGGTCCAGGCGCTGTCATCGGCGAACAGGGCCTGAAGCATCATGTAGTTGACGCGATGTCCGCCGCAATAGGAGCGGAACTGGCCGATCAGCGGAGCACCGGCAAGAGCCAGGTCGCCCACCGCATCGAGCATCTTGTGACGCACGAATTCATCGGCATAGCGAAGACCTTCCGGATTGAGGATGCGATCCTCGCTCAGGGCCACCGAGTTCTCCAGGGAGGAGCCGAGCGCAAGGCCCCTCTCCCACAGCTGTTCGACATCCTTGACGAAGCCGAAGGTACGGGCCCGCGACAGTTCACGACGGAAATTGTCGGGTGTCAGGTCGAGCGCGCGGCGCTGGCGGCCGATCAGGGGCGTCTCGAAATCGATCTCGACGTCGAGGCGGAAGCCTGCATTGCCGGACTTGTCCCAGGGCGTCAGCTCAGCCCAGGCGCGCCCCATTTCGACGCGAACCGGCTTGAGCACCTTGATCTGCCGGCGGCGCGCCCGTAGCGTGGCGATGCCAACCTGATCGATCGCCTCGATGAAGGGCGCGGACGAACCGTCCATCACCGGGATTTCGGCGCTGTCGACTTCAACCGTGACATTGTCGATGCCCAGGCCGCGCAGCGCCGCCATCAGATGCTCGATGGTGGCAACCGAAGCCCGCGTGGCATCACCGACGACCGTGCACAGGCGCGTATCGACGACGTTGTGATAATGGGCGAGGATCTCCCGCTCGCGCCCGTTCTCCAGATGCGTGCGCAGGAAAACGATGCCGCTGTCGGCCTCGCTGGGATGCAGTGTGATGGAGACAGGCTTGCCAGAATGGACCCCGATCCCTTCGAGGGATACACGGTCATTCAAAGTCGTCTGGAAACCAGATTTCATGTGCGTATTCCACAAGCCGTCCGCCAGGGTGGCGGTACCCAACCGAAACTAGACCGGCCTGCTTTCTGTTTGACCCTTTGGTCCTTTCATTCCCTGCCACGGGGGCATGGACTCGGACCTTTCTTCGAAAATACGTAAAGCAAAAACCAAAGCTTTAGCCAAATCACGCTTTCTTACGGTCTGTAACACAAGCTCGCCAAGTTCCGGCTTGTGAGCCTAGTTTTAAAATCCTTAATCATTTCAAAAAATTACGGCCCGGGCGATGGACCCGGGCCGTCATTGATCCGCACTATGGTTACGATTTCGTCACGAAGGCGAAATCGGCCTCAATTCGAATGGCGGCGCAGGAAGGCCGGAATCTCGAGCTGATCGTCCTCGATCGAGCGGGACTGCTGCGGGGCCGGACGCGGCGCCGGCGGACGACGCTGGGCTTCGGGCGGACGCTGCGGAGCCGGGCGCGGCTCGGGCTGGCGCGCCACGGGCGCCGGCTCATGTTCGACTTCATCCGTCTCGGGACGGCCGAGGCCGACGGCAGCCAGGCGTTGAAGCAGCGTCATGCGCTTCTTGTCGCCAGCCTGGGGGGCTTCCGGACCACGCTGGGCGGCAATCTGGGCCTGCGCCGGCATCGGCAGATCCTCGATGCGCGGCATGCGCGGCGGGCGAACGACGGCCCGCTCCGGCGCCGGCGGCACGAAATGCTCGGGCTCGGGATGATGCTCGGGCGCACGCTGGGCTTCTTCGACCACCGGCTCGCGGAACAGGGTCGGCTTGGGCGCCAGCGGGCGCAGCGTCACGTCATTGGCGGCAGCCACCGGCTCCACCGGAGCGGCCGGTACCGGCTGGGCGATTTCCTGCTGGATCGGGGCGGGCTCGACCGCCACCGGGGCCGGAGCCGCCGGCGCGACATTGCGCGGCGCGGCAACGCGGGCAGCCTGAGCGGCCTGGGCTGCAGCCTGGTCACGCACGCGCTGGGTCATTTCCGCCAGGCGAATGTCGTCCTTGGAGGGCGAAGCCTGGGGCAGGATGGCCGAGTCGATGCCGGTGGCGACCACCGACACCCGCATCGTGCCTTCCAGCGACGGATCCTGGGTCGCTCCCAGAATGATGTTGGCTTCCGGATCGACCTCTTCACGAATGCGGGTCGCCGCCTCGTCGAGCTCGTAGAGCATCATGTCGGGGCCGCCGGTGATCGAGATCAGCAGGCCGCGGGCGCCCTTCATCGAAACGTCGTCGAGCAGCGGGTTGGCGATCGCCGCCTCGGCGGCCAGGATCGCACGGCGCTCACCCGACGCTTCGCCGGTGCCCATCATCGCCTTGCCCATCTCGCGCATCACGGCGCGCACGTCGGCAAAGTCGAGATTGATCAGGCCGGGCTTGACCATGAGGTCGGTGATCGAAGCGACACCCGAATAGAGCACCTGGTCGGCCATGGCGAAGGCGTCGGCGAAGGTGGTCTTGTCGTTGGCGACCCGGAACAGGTTTTGGTTCGGAATGACGATGAGGGTATCGACGCTCTTCTGGAGCTCGGCGATGCCGGACTCGGCCAGGCGCATGCGGCGCAGGCCCTCGAAATGGAAGGGCTTGGTGACGACGCCGACGGTGAGGATACCGACCTCACGAGCGACGCGGGCGATGACCGGCGCAGCGCCAGTACCCGTGCCGCCGCCCATGCCGGCGGTGACGAAAACCATGTGGACGCCGTTGAGATGATCGCGGATCTCGTCGATCACTTCCTCTGCGGCGGCGCGACCGACCTCAGGCTGCGAACCCGCGCCGAGACCCTCGGTAACCTGGATGCCCATCTGCACGATACGATCGGCCTTCGAAAGGGTCAGCGCCTGCGCGTCCGTGTTGGCGACGACGAAGTCGACGCCTTCCAGTCCGGCCTCGATCATG
Organism: Labrys sp. E2SS-1L; assembly: GCF_057073705.1. NCBI lineage: Bacteria > Pseudomonadati > Pseudomonadota > Alphaproteobacteria > Hyphomicrobiales > Xanthobacteraceae > Labrys > Labrys sp. E2SS-1L. Next base: position 4,507,819 of record NZ_CP172712.1, read on the forward strand.
TTGTTGACGGCGTTGCCGCCAGCCCCACCAACGCCGAACACGGTGATACGCGGCTTCAACTCCCGGATATCCGGCATTTTGAGGTTGATCGTCATGGTTCGCCTCTTTTGCAAGACGCGTCGCCGCGCCCCTTAATTGACCTTCATCAAGGCCTTACGACCCCTTCCTGCCCTTTGAATCAGAAAGTTACTGATTTGCGAAGCAGGCATTTGTGTAATCCGGTTAAATTTGACCGGAAAAATTAGTCAAAATGGCCTTGAAAAACCGGCCATTCTTCATGTCTCAACGTTACCTTTGCGATTCGAAACTCGATTTCCCTTTTGCAAATCGAAGTTTAGAAACTGTGTTTCAACCAACGCCCGACCCGACCGAAATAACCGTCTGTTCCGGTAGCCTGCGCACGCGTCCGAACCTGCGGTTCGAAATGCTCGACTCCGGCGATTTGCGGATAGACCAGCAGGCCAGCTGCCGTAGCGAAAGGTGGCCCCTTGGCGGCTTCGGGCATGCCGGCGATGCCGAGCGGACGCCCGATGCGGACCTGCCGATCCAAAATCTTGCGCGCCAGTTCCACCGTGCCCGTCAACTGGCATGCGCCCCCGGTCAGTACGACACGGCGGCCCGCCTCGGCCCAGGCACCGGACCCGCGCAGGCGGTCGCGCACCATTTCGAGGATCTCCTCGATGCGCGGGCGGATGATGCGCACCAGCCGCGAACGCGGCACGTGATGGATGCCGTCGCCCTGCTCGTCCCCGACGGGCGGCACGGCGATCGTCTCGCGATCATCCGAGGGGCTGGCGATGGTGGCGCCATAGAGAACCTTCAGGCGCTCGGCTTCCGACAGCTTGGTCGACAGGCCGCGCGCCACGTCGGTCGTGACATGCGCCCCGCCCACCGGCAGGCTGTCGGCATGCACGAAGGCACGATTGGCGAAGACGGCGACAGAGGTGGTGCCAGCGCCCATGTCGATCAGGGTCACGCCCATCTCGGTCTCGTCGTCGACGAGCGCCGACAGGCCGGCGGCGTAGGGCGTAGCGACCATCGCCTCGACATGGAGATGGCAGCGCTCGATGGCGAGCATCAAATTCTTGGCCGGCGTCGACTCCGCCGTCACCACATGCATGTCGACACCGAGCTGGCGGCCCAGCATGCCTCGGGGATCGGAGATGCCGCCGACGCCGTCGAGCATGTGGCCGATCGGCAGCGAATGCAGCACGGCGCGTCCGTCACGCACCGAATGGCTGGCGCCGGCATCGAGAACGCGATGAATGTCGAGATCGCAGACCTGATGGCCGCCGACTTCCACCGTGGCCGAATAGTGCTCGCTCGCCACCCGCCCGCAGGAAATGTTGACGATCACCGAGTCCACCCGCACGCCGGCCATGCGCTCGGCGGCATCGACCGCATGGCGGATCGCCTGTTCGGCGGCCTCCATGTCGACGACGGCGCCGGACTTCAGCCCGCGCGAACGCTGATGGCCGATACCCAGGATCTGGGCCTGGTGACTGCGACCCGGCAGAAGATCGGCCCCTTCGAGCGGACGCAGTCGCGCGATCAGGCAGACGATCTTGTTGGTGCCGACGTCGAGCACCGACATCACCGTGGTGCGACGTGGCGCCAACGGCTTGAGCTTGGGGGTCAGGCCATTCTCGAAGGGGCTCATGCCTTGCCCCCCTTTGCCTTCTTCTTGGACAGCGCGTCGGCCCGGGCAGCCGCGGCCTGCTCACTCAAACGAAAGGTAGCGCGATCGGGCATACGCATGTCGACTGCCAGAATATCCTTTTCCAAAACCTTGCCCTTCCGCTCGAGGCCGGCCAGGCTCTTCAAGGCCTGGTCCGGATTGTCCTCGGGGAGGCGAACGACCACGCCATTGTCGAGCGTGAGATTCCAGCGGCGCTGGGAAACGAGCGTTGCCCCTCTGACCCGGCCGGTCAGTTCGGGCGTGGCGGCAACCGCCGCAACGATTTCGCTGGCCCGCTTCTCGGCCCCCTCGCCCACCACCAGCGGCAGAGCGGCAAAACGGGCCTCGACATGATCCTCGATCACGACGCCGTCTTCGGCGATCACGCTGACCGAGCCGTCACGCTGCCACAGGGCGTAGGGCGCGCGCTCCTCGATGGTGACCGAGAGCGTGGAGGGAAACAGCTTACGGACCTGTGCCGATTTCACCAGCGGCAGCTTCTCGAGCCCTTCGCGCGCCGCCTCGGCATCGAGAAACAGCAGCGACGAGGTGTTGGTGACCCCGGCAGCGGCGAAGATCTTCTGATCCGTCAGCTCGCGCTGGCCGGTGACGGCGACGGTCTCGACCCGGAAACCGAACAGATTGGCCGCCATGTCGAGCGGCGCGCCATACTGAACCTTCATCTGCGGCCAGACCGGTCCGGTCTGGGCACCATAGACGATGGTTCCCACCAGAAAGGCGGCCGACAGCATGAGGCCCAGTCCCCGCGGGGGCTTTGCCAGCAGACGCTGCAGCCGCGACGAGCGCTGATCCACGAACGTCCTGGTCGTGAATCCGGCTTGGCGCAGGGAGGACAGATTGAACAAACGCAGCATATGCTCGAAGCCAACGCTCTTGAGGAACCGCCGGTTGGGACGGTCTTTTGAAGGGCGATCTCAGGAGCTGACCACCCCCCTCAAGCGGGAAATGCTTCATGCCCCATTAAGGTTAGCTTTCGGACAAATCAGTAAACAATCGGTTAGCAGCGCTTCAGCTTTGCCGCTTTAGGCCCTGGCGCGGCTCAGAAATCGACACCACTTCCGGCTCGACATGCCGCAAGGTCACTCTGCACCCGGCAAACCGGGATTGTCGGCAGGGCCCATGACCGGATCACGCCGGGAATTTCCACGGACGTTCGTGTCTCGCGAGCTGCTCCCAGGCATGCCCGAGGCTCGATCGAGAGAAACGTGGTCGGGGTCAGGCCGCCCGTCCCACGCGCTTGATTTCCCATTCGAGCTCGATGCCCGCATGGTTCCGTACGCGCTCGCGAACGGTCTCGCCCAGCGCTTCGATGTCGGCCGAGGAGGCCGTGCCAAGATTGACCAGGAAATTGGTGTGCATCGGCGAGACCTGGGCGCCGCCGACGGTCAAGCCGCGGCAACCGGCCTCGTCGACCAGCTTCCAGGCCGAATGGCCGGGCGGGTTCTTGAAGGTCGAGCCACCCGTGCGGGTATTGACCGGCTGGGACGAGGAACGCGCCTCGGTGATCTTCTGCATCTCCGCCAGGATCGCCTCGCGATCCCCCGGCCTGCCCCGGAATGTCGCCTGCGTGAACACGACGTCCGTCGGCACGGCACAGCGACGATAGCTGAAGCCCATGGCGGGTGCGTCATAGATCAAGATCGAGCCGTCGCGGCCGACCGCCCGCGCCGAGGCGAAGACATCCTTGGTCTCGCCACCATAGGCGCCGCCATTCATGCGCAGCGCCCCACCGATCGCGCCAGGAATGCCGCGCAGGAAGGACAGGCCCTGGATGCCCGCTTCCGCTGCCGCACGCGCCACCTTGACATCCGGGGCTCCCGCGCCGGCCGTGATGGCGAGGCCATCGACGGCGATAGCACCGAAACCCTTGCCGAGGCGGATCACCACGCCCTCGACGCCGCCGTCACGGACCAGAAGATTGGAGCCGAGTCCTACCACCATCCAGGGTGTCTGTGCGGGCAGGCCGGCCATGAACTGCGCCAGATCCTCCTCGTCCACCGGCGTGAACAGCAGCTGCGCCGGACCGCCGGTGCGAAACCAGGAGAGCGGCGCCATCGGCGCATTGGCTTCCAGCGTACCGCGCAATCCCGGCATGAGTGGGCGAAGCGAGGGAATGAGGTCGGGAAAGGTCATGGGGTCCGAAAAGATCCAATGGCGGAATATCTCAATGTTGCCCACGAATGGGCAGCATTGAGATATTCTGCAAGTGTTTAAAATCCTGCAGGGTCTTCTTGATCGCCCCATAGCGGGATCAGGGATTTGGAATGCCGGCCTTATTGCCTACATTCGCTTAAAAAGCCCAGCGATTCTGCCAAGGCGTCTTGCGATTTGCGGAAGCGCAAAGACGTGTCGAACCAACGAGTTGGAGCGAACATTGCCGGATCGGTCCACCTCCCCGGAAGAACGCCTCCGCGCCATCGTCCGCACGGATGAGAACCTCATGGCCTTTCTCGTCGCCGCCCGCTCGCTGCGTCTGCCGCAATGGCGGCTGGCGGCGGGCTGCGTCTACCAGAGCGTGTGGAACAGCCTGACCGGGAAATCCACCGGCACCGGCATCAAGGATTATGATCTCATCTATTTCGACGCCACCGATGTGAGCTGGGAAGCCGAGGATGCCGTGATCCGGCGTGCTGCTCCCCTCTTCGACGGGCGCTGGCCGGTCGAGATCCGCAACCAGGCCCGGGTCCATCTGTGGTTCGAGCAGCGTTTCGGCCTGCCCTATCCGCAACTCCATTCGGCCGACGAGGCCTTCGGGCACTATGCCGCTATCGTGCATGCGGTCGGCATTCGGCTGGAAGAAGACGACACGATCGACATCGCCGCCCCCTTCGGCCTCGATGACGTCTTCGGCATGGTCATCCGCCCCAATCCGGGGCGCCCGGGTGACAAGGGCCTGTCCGCCAAGGCTGCACGCGCCCAGGCGATCTGGCCCGAACTGCGCCTGGTGGATCTGCAGCCATGACGGCAAGGCCGGGCTATGCGCAGGCCCTGCAGGCAACCAGGCTGCTCGAATTGTTGCAGGCCTATGATCCGCATGTCGCGGGCACGCCCCCTCTCGGCGTCGACCTGCCCGCCAGCGACATCGACATCCTCTGCCACGCCCCGGATACCCTCGCCTTCACTCGGACAGTCTGGGAGGCTCTTGCTGAAGCGCCGGCCTTCTCCATCCATCAATGGACCGCAGGTGGGCGCCCGGTGGTCGCCACCTTTACGGCGCAGGGCTGGTGCTTCGAGATCTTCGCCTCCATTCAACCGGTGGCCGAACAGGCAGGCTGGCGCCATTATTTGGCAGAGCGGCGCTTGCTCACGCTGGGAGGAGAGCCCTTCCGCAGCAGCGTCATGCATCATCGCCGGGCCGGCCTGAAGACCGAACCCGCCTTCGCCGCGGCCCTGCGCCTGAAAGGCGATCCCTATCAGGCCCTGATCGAGCTCGGGCAACGGGAGGACGGTCATCTCCAGGTGCTCCTCGCCGCCGCCGGCTACCCTGCTCCCATCGCGCAAAGGGAATGACCCTTCGGAACCACTAATGAGCCCCGGTCAACCTCACCCTGCGATATGCTTCAAGGCCTCGCGACGGCTGAGATTGCTGAGTTCGGGGTGCTCGTCGACGTAACGGGCAACCTCCGCGGGATCGATGCGTGCATAATGCCTGAGAGCCCAGCCGATCGCCTTGCGCAGGAAAAATTCCTTGGAGCCGATCGACGGTGCGATGCAGGCGTAGAGAAGATCGAGATCGGTCTGCCCCTTGGCGTCGAGCTGGCAGAGGATCGCGCTTCGGCGCTTCCACATATCGGCATCGACGGCCCAGGCGAGCATCGCCTGCCGCATCGTCGCGCCGTCACTGCGCAGGATCGGCAGGAGACGGTGCGCGGCGATCGCATCGACATAGTCCCACCAGGCGCCGGTGACGATCAGCTCCTCATACATCGGCAGGACGTCGAAGCGCTGGAACGCCCTGGCGGCCCGCAGGCCGGTCAGCTCGATGGCGGCATAGCGCTCTTCGCGAAAACGGGCGCCACGCCAGATGGCGAGAACCTCTGCCTGCCAGTGCCCTGCGGTCTCGAAGCGCAGATCTGCGAAGATGGTCTTGCAGATCTGCCTGAGCGGCACAGCGGAAACACCGAGATAGGGCATCGCCGATTTCATATAGGCTTGCATGCCCGGCGCACGCGAGGGATCGGCAGCGGCCGCCAGACGTGCGCGGATCGTCTCGGCCAGGCGCATGCCCATTCTCCCAGCACCGCATCGGCGCTGCATGAGGGAACGCCGGATCAGTGGAGTGTCAACCTCCCGGCTGACACCCCGCTTGCCGACGAGCGTTCCTTTTCAAGATGTCAGCCGGGAGGCTGACACTCCAACCCCTCTTGGTATGAAAACGCGACCGAAGTGCAAGACCCCACTTACGGTTTGCATCTCACCCGAGCGCCGCCAGTTCCCCCGGCAGTGCATAGGCCCATTGCGTGATGTTACCGGCACCGAGGCAGATCACGTAGTCACCGGGCTTGGCCGCCGAAGCGACCAGGCCGGCAAGCGAGCCGGGACCATCGAGCGCGACGACATGGCGGTGGCCGCGCGCCCGGATGCCGGCGACGAGGCCTTCCTTGTCGGCTCCCGGGATCGGGGCCTCGCCGGCCGCATAGACATCGGCGACCACGACCATGTCGGCATCGTTGAAGCAGGCGGAGAATTCGTTGAACAGGCTCGCCAGGCGGCTATAGCGATGCGGCTGCACCACCGCGATCACCTGCCCGGTGGTCGAGGCCCGCGCCGCCTTGAGCACGGCGGAGATCTCCACGGGATGGTGGCCGTAATCGTCGAACACGGTGACGCCGTTCCACTCCCCGGTGCGCGTGAAGCGCCGCTTGACACCGCCGAAGCCTTCCAGGCCCTTGCGGATCGCTTCGGCGTCCATGCCGAGATTGTGGGCAACGGCGATCGCAGCGGTCGCGTTGAGGGCATTGTGGCCGCCCGGCATGGGCAGGCCGAGATCGGGAAGCTCGACCACCGCGCCGGTCTTGCGGTCGCGAATGACGACACGAAAGCGCGAACGGCCTCCCGAGAGGTCGAGATCGAGAAGGCGCACATCGGACTGCGGGTTCTCGCCATAGGTGACGACGCGGCGGTCCTCGATGGTGCCGACCAGCTCCTGCACCACGGGATGATCGAGGCACATCACGGCAAAGCCGTAGAACGGGATGTTCTCGACGAACGTCCGGAAGGCATCCTTGATGGCATCGAAGGTCTTGAAATGATCGAGATGCTCGGGATCGATATTGGTGACGATGGCGACGTCGGTCGGCAGCTTGAGGAAGGTGCCGTCGCTCTCGTCGGCCTCCACCACCATCCAGTCGCTCGAACCGAGCCGTGCATTGGTGCCATAGGCGTTGATGATGCCGCCATTGATCACGGTGGGATCGAAACCGCCGGCATCGAGCAGCGTCGCCACCAGCGAAGTCGTGGTGGTCTTGCCATGCGTGCCGGCAATGGAGACGCAGGTCTTCAATCGCATCAGCTCGGCCAGCATCTCGGCACGCCGCACCACCGGCAAGCGCATCTCACGAGCAGCGACGAGCTCCGGGTTGTCGCGCTTGATCGCGGTGGAGACCACCACCACCTCGGCATCGCCGATATTCTCGGCGGCATGGCCGATGAAGGTCTTCACGCCCTTATCCTTCAGGCGCTTGACGTTGTAATTGTCGGCAGCGTCCGAGCCCTGCACCGTGTAGCCCAGATTGACCAGCACTTCGGCAATGCCGGACATGCCGATACCGCCGATGCCGACAAAGTGGATGGGGCCAATTTCACGGGGCAGCTTCATGAGGTCTCTCGAAAAGATGGGATTTCGGTTCGTATAGGGGCGACAGGGCCGGGAGGCAAATTTGGAGAAAATTCGGAGCGCGGACTTCCAGTCCGCCTCTTGGAGACGCCGCGCTTGCGAGACTGCAAAGAGCGGACAGGATGTCCGTGCTCCGAGGACCCGCCCCCGTCACATCGCCGCCAGCTTCACCACCCAGTCGGCGAGGCGATCGGCAGCGTCGGGAATGCCGGCGTTCCGGGCATTGGCGGCCATGGCCTGCAGCCCCACCGGATCGGCGAGCAGCGCGGTGAGATCGGCTGCCAGCGTTTCCGCGGTGAAGTCCGGCTGCATCACCATCCGGGCGCCATCGACATTGGCGAGCGTACGGGCGTTGGCAGCCTGGTCCTGGTCGAGCGCTCCCGGCAGCGGCACGAGGATCGATGGGCGGCCGATGACCGAAAGCTCGGCCACGGTCGAGGCACCGGAGCGGCTGATCACCAGATGAGCCCCCGCGATACGGGCGGGCAAGTCTCGGAAGAAATCCTGCACGTCCGCAGCAACGCCGAGGCCGGCATAGGTCTCACGCACGGCGGCAAGGTCCTCCTGGCGCGCCTGCTGCACGATCCTGAGCCGGCGGCGCAATGGTTCGTCCAGCCGCGCGATCGCCGACGGCACGATCGCCGACATCACAGCGGCGCCCTGGCTGCCGCCGAAGACCAATAGGTTGATGGGCCCGTCCAGATCAGGATAGGGCACCTTGGCCGCTTCCATCACCGCCGGCCTGACCGGGTTGCCGGTATGGACGAGCTTCGATTTCGGCACATTGTCCATCATCGCCACATCGGCAAAGCCGGTGGCGATGCGCGTCACTTTGGGTGCCAGCATGCGGTTGGCCCTGCCCATCACCGCATTGGCCTCGTGGATCATGGTGGGGATCTTGCGCCAAGCCGCAGCCGTCAGCGGCGGCAGGGTCGGATACCCGCCGAAACCCACCACCACGGCGGGGGCCAGACGCCCCAGCATGCGCCAGGCCGAAAACGTCCCCGTGCCGAGCTGCCAGAGCGTATTGGCCATGGCGAGCGGCGAGCGGGAACGCACGGTCTCGGATGGGATGACGTGGATGTCCTCCCAGGCAAAAGTGCCGGTATAGCGCTCCACCCGTTCGTCGGTGGCAAGATGCGGACGAAAGCCGAGCGGCATGAGCGCTCCCGCCAGCGCTTCGGCCGGGAACAGGTGGCCGCCGGTACCGCCGGCACAGAGCAGTACGATCTTGCCGCTCACGACGACAATCCGATACCAGCTGCGCCCTGGGCCCTGCGGTCGCGGAAGCTGAAGGCGCTTTCGAGCATGTCGGTACGTGGGCGGCGGCGGGTGAGCGCGAGCACCATGCCCATGCCATAGGCCACCGAGATCAGCGAGGAGCCGCCATAGGAGATGAAGGGCAGCGTCATGCCCTTGGCGGGCATCATGTGGAGATTGACCATCAAATTGATCGAGGACTGCATTCCGAACAGGAGGGTGAGGCCGGCGGTGGCGAAGCGGCAGAAGGGATCTTCGACCTTGTAGGCGTGCCAGAAGCCACGCAGCACGATGAGGGCGAACATCGCCACCACCACCATGACGAAAAGAAGGCCGAATTCCTCGCCGGTCACCGCCATGATGAAATCGGTGTGGGAATCCGGCAGGATCAGTTTGTAGGTACCCTCGCCCGGCCCCTTGCCCAGCCAGCCGCCGCTGAGGAAGGCATCGCGCGCCACGTCGACCTGGAAGGTATCGGTGCCCTCCGGCTTGAGAAAGCGGTCGATGCGGGAGGTGACGTGTGGAATGAACTGATAGGCGGCCACGATGCCGACGACGCCGACGCCTCCGAGCCCGACCATCCAGAACCAGTGCAGCCCGGCCATGAAGAACAGCGCACCCCAGACGATGGAGATCAGCATGGTCTGGCCAAAGTCGGGTTGCAGGATGAGCAGTCCCGCCGAGCAGGCCAGCAGCAGCATGGCGAGGATGTTGGCGGGAACGTCCGGCCGCTTGACGTTTTCGGAAAACAGCCAGGCCGCCAGCACGACGAAGGCGGGCTTGAGGAACTCGGAAGGCTGGATACCGGCGATCCAACGCCTGGAACCCTTCACCTCAGCGCCGAACAACAGCGTCGCCGCGACAAGCGCGATCGAGATCAGGAACATCACCAGGGCCAGCCGACGGATGGACTGCGGCGACAGGAAGGAAATCCCGATCATTACCATCAGGGCCACCGGGATCATCATCGCCTGGCGGTTGACGAAGTGGAACATGTCGGAGATGCCGATACGCTCGGCGACGGCGGGGCTCGCCGCCAGCAGGAGGACGATACCGGTCAGCATCAAAGCCAGGATCGTCATCAGCATCAGCCGATCGACGGTCCACCACCAGGCATTGAAGGCTGAACGTTCGGTACGCGAGGCCATGAACAGGGAGTCCGTCAGCTGAGGGAGGATCGCCCTAGCAGTGCTCCCGACAGGGTTTAGGAACGGTTAAATGCGAAGGCCTCGTCGCGTTTTTGCCGGCAATGCGCCTGGAAATGCCGATTGAACCGGCTCGCCTTCCGTTCGCAACGGTCGGCATCGGCTGCCGCCTCGCCCTGTTCTATCGTGATGCTTGGCTCCTGGATTGCCGGCGGTCGAGTCCCGCCACCACGTCCTCGACGATCTCCTGCAACTCGGCACGGCTGCTGCCGTCCCGGGCCTGGATCGAGATCCCCTGCATCACGGCCGCTAAATGGCGAGCCAGCCCGGGGATCGTCTCGTTGTCGCCAAAAGGCTGCAGCGCCTGCACGATCCTCATGCGGATATCCTCGCGTCGCGCAGCAAGGTCACGGGCGAGCGCGGCATGGTCGGGATGGCAGGTAACCATCCCGCTCGAGATCATGCAGCCACGCTCGCGATCGGGATGGGTGACGGCCTCGATCGCCGCTTCCAGCAGCAGGCGCACCGCCTTTGGCCGATCGTCCGCCTGCGTGACAGCGGCGAAATCGAGCAGGCCGATGCTACCCTCGTAGCGGGCCAGCGCTTCCTGGTAGAGCCCGGCCTTGCTGCCGAAGGCGGCGTAAAGGCTGGGGGGCGCGATCCCGATCGCCTTGGTGAGATCGCCGACCGAGACGCCCTCATAGCCGTGGCGCCAGAACAGCCGCATGGCCGTCTCGACCGCCTGTTCCCGATCGAAGCTCCAGGGTCGTCCGCCACGCGATTTCGAACCGTGTTCCATATCGAACACTAAACAACATCTTGACAGGCATCGTCAAGCAAGTTGAATAGTGATCGATAAACAACATCGGAGATCGCAATGGATCCTTCAAGACGCCTTTTCCTGGGTGCCGCCGCCGCCCTCACCGCCCTCGCCGTCGAATCGGGACTTGCAGGTTCCGCGGCGGGCGCAATCGGTAAGAAACACTCCGATGTTGCGAATGGAGGTAAACCAGGCTCAGGGCGTGAAAGCTTCTTCACCCGTTCGGCCGATGGCACGCTGCTGGCCGGCGAGGCACAGGGCGACCCGGCGGCCCCTGAGATCCTGTTCATCCACGGCCTGCGCCAGAGCCGGCTGAGCTGGGACAAGCAGTTTGTCGATGCGGCCCTGACCGGCTTCCGACTGGTGAGGTTCGACCTCCGCGGCCATGGCGATTCCGACAAGCCTGCCTCGCCCGACGCCTATTCCGACCCGGATCGCTGGGCGGACGACGTGGCTGCGGTGATCGCGGCCGCGAAGCTGCGCCGTCCCATCCTGGTGGGCTGGTCACTGGGCGGCCATGTCGCCGGCACTTATCTGCGCAAATATGGCGGCTCGCGCATCGCCGGGATCAACCTGGTCGATGCGGTCACCAAGCTGTCGCCCGACCTTCTGACCCCGCTCGCCGTGAGCTTCGCCAAGACGGCGGTCTCACACGACCTGGGCGAACGAACCGCTGCGACGGCCGATTTTCTCGCGGCCTGTTTTCACAAACCGCTCACCGATATCGAACTGCAGCGTATGCTAGTGGTCAACGGCATGACCGAACGCGCCGTGAACGAGGGGTTCGTCAAGACGGCCACGCCCGATCTCGAGCCGGTGTTCCAGGCCTATCCCGGCCCGGTCCTGCTGACGCACGGCGTCCACGACCGGCTGGTGCGCCTGGCCATGTCCGAGCGCATCAAGGCCCTTCATGCCGATAGCCGGCTCTCGGTCTATGCCGACAGCGGCCACAGCCCCTTCTACGAAGAGCCCGCGCGGTTCGGACGGGAACTCGCTGCTTTCACAACTGCATCGACAAGAGGCTGATGCCCGCGTGGAGCCGGCGCGATCCTGCCCGGCTCCCGCATATGCCACAGCAAGACTGTCGTCCCGCCGTGGAAAGGCACGCTCAACCGTCTGATTTCAGCTTCCCGGCAACGGCCCAGGCGTCCTTCGGAACTTCGATGATGATGATCTCGACGGATTCCGGCGGGCAAACCAGGGTTTCGACGACGGCCTTCGTCGCCGCCTGCACGAAATCGCGCTTTTGTTCGAGCGTCCGTCCGGGGTGCATTTCCACTCGCAGCACAGGCATGGTCACTTCCTCATGAAAAGGTCCGTTAGTCGACCTGCCGCAATGTTCTCCAAACCGATTTGCTGATAAATAGCCGCTTAGGCCTTTCATTCAGAACCGCATGGATTGCAATCATGGACAAGCTCGCCGGCATGGCCATGTTCGTCAGGGTGGTGGAGGAAGGCAGCTTCGCCGCCGCAGCAGAGACCAGCCGGGTATCGGCGACCATGGTCGCCAAGCATGTCCGCCAGATCGAACAGCGCCTGGGTGCCCGACTGCTTCATCGCACCACCCGCCGCCACCAGCTCACGGAAGTCGGCAGGCTCTATTACGAACGCTGCAAGACGGCCCTGGCGGAGGTGGCCCTGGCCGAAGCGAGCGCCTCCGAATTGCAGGCCAATCCGCGCGGACGGTTGCGAATGGTCGCGCCGGTGAGCTTCGGAAGCGAAAGCCTGGTGCCAGCCCTGGTCGACTATCTGCAGCGCCATCTCGACGTCACCGTCGATCTCGTGCTCGACAACCGCACCGTGGACCTGATCGGCGAGGGCTGCGAACTCGGCATTCACATCGGCGACCTCACGGACGAAAACCTGGTCGCCCGCCCGCTGAAGCCCTATCGTCGCATCCTGGCCGCCGCGCCTTGCTACCTGGATCGACGCGGGCGGCCGCAGCATCCCCGCGAACTCGGCGATCATGATTGCCTTGGCCATGCCTATTGGCGCACGCAGGGCATCTGGCACCTTGTCGGCCCGGATGGGGAGACCTGCACGGTGAATATCGGCGGCCGCTTCACCACCAACCAGGGTTCGGCGCTGCACGTGGCGGCGCTGCATGGGGCGGGCGTCGTGCTTCAGCCGGAACTGCTGCTGATCAACGACATCGAGGCCGGCCGGCTCGAGCCCGTGCTGCCGCTCTGGTCCTATCGCCCCACGCCGATGCATCTGGTCTACGCGCCGGATCGTCGGCCGACGGCCATGCTGCGTAGCGCCATCGACTTCCTGCTGGCCCGCTTCGGCTGACCGAAAGGCCGTCAGGCCTTGCCGATACCCGGCAAGGACAGCACGGCCCGGGAGAAGGCCTTGCCCCGTTCCTCGAAATTGCGGAACTGGTCGAAGGAAGCGCAGGCCGGGGAAAGCAGGACCACGGCCTCGTCGAGGCCGGACGCTGCCGCATCAGCAGAGGCCAGCGGCACCGCCTTTTCGATCGTCTCGGCCCGCACATAGGGTACGTGCCCTTCCAGCGTCGCCGCGAATTCGTCCGTTGCCTCGCCGATCAGATAGGCCTTGCGGATCTTGGGAAAATACTCGGCCAGGGACTCGATGCCGCCGGTCTTGGGCTTGCCGCCGGCGATCCAGTACAGGGTCGGGAAGGACGACAGGGCCTTGGCCGCGGCATCGGCATTGGTGGCCTTGGAATCGTTGACGAACAGCACGGGGCCGAGCCGACCCACCTGCTCCATGCGATGGGCTAGGCCCGGGAAGCTACGCATGCCGGCCTGGATCTGATCCAGTGTCAACCCACCTGCGTGCGCTGCCGCCAGCGCCGCGCAGGCATTCTGGGCATTGTGCGCGCCACGCAGGGAGCCGATACCGGCCAGGCTCGCCACCTCGACCGCCCTCCCCGCTTGCGCGGAAAACAACCTGTCGCCAATGGCATAGACACCATCGCTCAATTGTCTCTCGACCGAGATGCGGACGGGCCGGCGACCCTTGGCTTCGATCTCGTCGGCGATGGCAGCGCACCAGACATCGTCGACGCCGACGACCGGCGTGGCCGCGCCTTCGACCAGGCGCGCCTTCACGGCCGCATAATGTTCCAGCGTGCCGTGGCGGTCGAGATGATCCTCGGTGACATTGAGCAGGATGGCGACGGAGGGATCGATGCTCGGCGCCAGGTCGATCTGGTAGGAGGAGCACTCGACGACATAAACTCTTTCGATCCCTTGCACCTTGTCGGGCGACGGCGGCTCCAGCGACAGGATCGCCGTGCCGATATTGCCGCCGAGCTGCACGTCGCGGCCGGCGGCCGCGAACAGATGCGCGATCAGCGCCGTGGTGGTGGATTTGCCGTTGGTGCCGGTGATGGCGATGAAGGGCGCGCCCGGCGCCCTCACCCGGCGCTCGCGCACGAAGAGCTCGATATCGCCGATCACTTCCACCCCATGCGCAGCGGCAAGCTTGACCGACCAATGCGGCTCGGGATGGGTGAGCGGCACGCCGGGCGACAGGACCAGCGCGGCGACGGAGGACCAGTCGACCTCATTGAGGTCACGGACGTCAAGCCCCTTGTCGGCGGCGGCCTTGCGGCCGGCCTCGCCATCGTCCCAGACGATCGGCCTGGCGCCCCCGGCGGCGAGAGCCTCGGCCGTCACCAGGCCCGACCCGCCGAGGCCGAAGACGGCGACAGCACGGTCGCCGAAGGAAGTGATCGGGATCATGACGATCTTTCGTCCTATCTGAGCTTGAGCGTGGCAAGCCCGAGCAGGGCCAGCACCACCGCGATGATCCAGAAGCGGATCACCACCTGCGGTTCCTTCCAGCCGAGCTGCTCGAAATGGTGGTGGATCGGCGCCATCTTGAACACGCGCTTGCCGGTATAGCGGAACGACAGCACCTGGATGATCACCGACAGGGTCTCAGCCACGAACAGGCCGCCGACGACGAGCAGCACGATCTCATGCTTGGTCGCCACGGCAATCGAACCCAGCATGCCGCCTAGAGCGAGCGAGCCGGTATCGCCCATGAAGATCTGCGCCGGCGGCGCATTGAACCAGAGGAAGCCGAGCCCCGCCCCGATCATGGCGCCGCAGATCACCGCGAGTTCACCGGTGCCGGGTACGAAATGGAGCTGCAGGTAATTGGCGAAATTGGCGTTGCCGACGAGATAGGCGATGACACCGAAGGTTCCGGCCGCCACCATCACCGGCACGATGGCAAGACCGTCCAGGCCGTCCGTCAGGTTCACGGCATTGCCGAAACCCACGATGATGAAGGCACCGAAAACCACGAAGAAATAGGAGAGGTTGATCAGGAGTTCCTTGAAGAAGGGAAAGGCAAGCGATGTCGCCTGCGAGATCGGCGCTCCGCTGCCCCAGAGGAAGCCGAGGAAGCGCGCCCCACCTGCCTGTGCCATCAGGATCACGGCAACGCCGGCGATCAGGAATTCCAGACCGAGCCGCGCCCGCCCGGAAAAGCCCTTATGGCTCTGCTTGGTCACCTTGAGATAGTCGTCGTAAAAGCCGATGGCTCCGAAGCCGAGCGTCACCAGGAGCACGGCCCAGACATAGACATTGGCGAGGTTCCCCCACAGCAGGGTCGACACGCCCAGCCCAGACAGGATCATCAGCCCGCCCATGGTCGGCGTGCCCCGCTTGGACAGATGCGACTGCGGGCCGTCGTCGCGGATCGGCTGGCCCTTGCCCTGCTTCACCCTGAGCCAGGAGATGGTCCACGGCCCGAAGAAGAACACGAACAACAGCGCCGTGAAGATCGCCCCACCGGTCCGGAAGGTGATGTAGCGAAACAGGTTGAGGAGCTCGAAATGTTCGCTGAAGCGACTCAGCAGATAGAACATGGAAATCCTTTCAACCTCAGGCGTTTCGTCGGTAATTCTAGCCGTAATTTGTCCCGGGATTTGCGTCGCTGATACCAGCCCGTATGGCGATCGCCTCGCCCTGGGATCGCAGGCATCCTCGCCTGCTCTTGGAAGCGTCGCGGCTGGCAGGTGAGGAAAGCAGGCGAGGACGCCTGCGATCCCAGGATGCCATGTCGCACCAAATCGTCCATCATCCGGCCCTCGCCGCGATCGCCTCGCGGGCGACGTCGTGATCGGAGAAAGGCAATACAGTCTTGCCGACGATCTGGCCCGGCTCGTGCCCCTTGCCGGCGATCAGCAGTACGTCGCCCTGCGCCAGCTCCGCGACGGCCGTCTCGATCGCCTGGCGCCGGTCGCCGATCTCGATCGCACCGGGTGCCGCCGCCATGATGGCCGCGCGGATCGTGGCTGGATCCTCGCTGCGGGGATTGTCGTCGGTGACGATGACCTTGTCAGCCAGCCTTGTGGCGATCTCGCCCATGATCGGACGCTTGCCGGCATCGCGATCGCCGCCGCAGCCGAAGATCACCACCAGCCTGCCCTGCGCGAAGGGGCGCAAGGCCTCCAGCGCTTTCTCGAGCGCATCGGGCTTGTGGGCGTAGTCGACGAGCACCGGAGCTCCCTCGACGGTACCGACGAGATCGAGGCGGCCCTTGGCGCCCTCGAGGTGCTCGAGGGCAGCGAACACCGCATCCGGCTCGCCGCCGGTCGAGAGGCAGAGGCCCGCGGCGACCAGGGCGTTCTCCACCTGGAAGCGTCCGGCGAGCGGCAGCCTGACCCGATAGGCCCGGCCCTGATAGTCGAGTTCGAGATGCTGGATGAAGCCCTCGATCCCGACCGATTTCAGGCGGATGCCCTCGCCCGTCTCACCGACGCTGAGGATACGCAGGCCCTTCTGGCCTGCGGCAGCCAGCACGGCGCCGGCCTCGGCATGATCGGCTGCCACGACGGCCCCTGCGCCGGCGGGCAGAAGGTCGCGGAACAGGCGCAGCTTTGCCTCGAGATAGGCTTCGAAACTCGCGTGATAATCGAGATGATCGCGCGACAGATTGGTGAAACCGCCGGCAGCAAGGCGCACGCCATCGAGCCGGAACTGATCGAGGCCGTGCGAGGAGGCCTCCATGGCGAGATGGGTGATACCCCTGCCCGCGAGTTCGTCGATCAGACGGTGCAGCTCGACCGGATCCGGCGTGGTGAGGGAACCATAGGTCTCGCCCCAGGGCGCCACGACGCCGACGGTACCGATCGACGCCGATTGATGACCGAGCCTGGCCCAGATCTGTCGCACGAAGGCAGCGACCGACGTCTTGCCGCTGGTACCGGTGACGGCAATGATGGTTGCCGGCTGGCGATCATAGAAGGCTGCCGCGATCTCGCTCAGAGCCTTGCGGGCATTGTCGACCCTGATCAGTGCGACAGGCGCAGGCACGTCGAGCGGGGCTTCGGAGACGATCGCCACCGCACCGGCGGCGATGGCCTGCGGGACGTAGGCGGCGCCGTCGCTCTTGGTGCCGGGAATGGCGACGAAGACGAAGCCGGGCTTCACCGCGCGGGAATCGGCTGTGACCCCCGTGACCTCGAGCGCGCGGGCATCGGCGGCAAGGGAGCCTTCGGAAACGATGTCGGCGAGGCGCTTGGTCATGAACGTCCTGTTTTCGGCGATTCGGGATCGGCGGCTTTATTAGAGTGCCTATGAGGATTGGCAATGCAGTTTCAATGGCCGATCGATGCATCCCGGCCATGCATCGACCGAACTGCAATGGGCGGATCTTGTGACCCGCCCATCGAATGGCCTATCGAGCCGCCAGCCACGCCATGCTCTGGTTGAGCTGGTCCTTGGGCGCGTAGAGCGGCGGGACCGGATTGGGAACCTCCATGAAGCGGGGTTTGACGCCGAGCAGCGGACCGACACGCTCCAGGATCTTGCCGGTGGTGACGCCGGCGTTCCAGGCGGCCGTGGAGTAGCCATAGGTCTCGGGCAGGCCCTTGGGCTCGTCGTAGAGCACGGTGATCAGATATTTCGGCTTGTCGAAGGGAAACACCGCCATGAAGGTGGTGAAGTTCAGGTTCTTGTTGTAGCGCCCGCCGATCAGCTTTTCGGCCGTACCGGTCTTGCCGCCGACCTGGTAGCCGAAGATGTCGACCTTCTTGGCCGAGCCATTGGTGGCGTTGAGGCGCATGATGTAGCGCATCACGTCCGAAGTATGCGGCTTGAGCACCGTCTTGGACAAGGCCAGGGCTTCGTCCTGGTTGCGCTTGATGAAGGTCGGCTTCATCAGATGGCCGCCATTCATCATCGCGCCGACCGCCATGATTGCCTGCAGGGGCGCAACGGTGATGCCCTGGCCGAAGGCGATGGTGGCCGAGTTCAGCGTACCCCAGCGCCGCGGCAGAATCGGCGCGGCGTTTTCGGGCAGCTCCGTCACCAGGCGGTCGAGCTGGCCCATCTGGCGCAGGAAGGCCTGATGGGCGGGCACGCCGAGGCCCAGCGCCATGCGGATGACGCCGATATTGGACGAATAGGTGAACACTTCCGGCAGACTCAGCATGCGGCGCTGCGGATGGTAGTCGCGAATGGTCCAGCGCCCGATGGTGACGCTGCCGGCCCGGGCATCCAGCATGGAATTGGTGGTGAAGCGGCCCGATTCGATCGCCATGGCCAGCGTCAGCGCCTTGAAGGTCGAGCCCATTTCATAGGTGCCGACATTGATGCGGTTGATCCGGTTGGGATCGAGGGCATCGGCGGGATTGTTGGGATCGAAATCAGGCAACGACACTAGCGAGATCATCTCGCCGGTGGTCACGTCCATGATGACGCCGCCCGCGGCCTTGGCCTTGAAATGCTCCATGCCGGCGATGAGCTCGTCGCGCATCACCGCCTGGGCGCGCAGATCGATCGAGGTCTGCACCGGCTTCATCGCATCGGAGGTCGAGGCATAGCCGAGCGCCTGCAGTTCGGAGAGGCCGCGCTTGTTGTCGATATATTTCTCCAGGCCCGCAATGCCCTGGTTGTCGATGTTGACGGCGCCCAATACGTGGCTCACCGTCGGCCCGTTGGGGTAGATGCGCTTGTTCTCGTTGATGAAGCCGATGCCGGGAAGGCCAAGGGCGTAGATACGGTTGCGCTGCTCGGGCGTGATCTCGCGCTTGAGCCAGATGAAGCCCTTGCCGGAGGCGAGCTTGGCCCTGAGGTCGCGAGCATCGAGCTCCGGCATCTGGGCGGTGAGCAGCTCGGTCGCCTCGTCGACGTCGATGATCTTCTTCGGCTCGGCATAGAGCGAGGGCACCTGCACGTCAGTCGCCAGGATCCGTCCGTTGCGGTCGAGGATATCGGGGCGAGCCGCCGCCAACTGGTCGGCCGCCGAGCGGCGTGCATCATATTGCTGGTCGGGAGCGGTGCCGAACTGGGTAAGCCGCGCCATGATCGCCATGTAGATGCAGACGAACCCCACCACGATCAGCACGATGCGCCCAGCGCTCTTCTCGAGCTTGGACAGGCGCCTAGGCGGCGCCTTGGCGGGGCTGGTGGCATCAGGGTTCGCGCCGGTTTCCGGCACCGGCGTGCTTGCCGGATTATCCACGATGGTCCCGTCGCTCATGTTCCCCTCACTCATGGGGTCGATCCTGTGACTTGCGGCACCCCGGCCAGGCCGAGTCCTTCGAGTTTTTCGGCAATCAGGTCGCCTTCACGCGCTTTTTCGGGCAGATCGGCGACATCGACGGACTGGACGACCTTCATCGGCACGAGGTCGAGATGGCGCTTGGCCAATGCGCCGATACGATCGGGCTGGCTCATATAGGCCCATTCGGCCTTGAGCGATTCAATGGCCCGGCGTTCGGCCTCGATGGAGCGGCGGAGTTTCGCCACCTTCTCGGCCTGCAGGGTCGATTCATACTTGATCGAATAGACGCCGATGGCCGAAGCCACCAGCAGGCCGACCAGGATGAGATTGAGAATACGGGTCAACGGCCTCTCCCGGATTGAAGACTTACCTCAGGCAATCCGAGGAAACTGGTGCCGGTGTCACGAGCGGGAGCCTCGCTGCGGACAGCGAAGCGCAGCTTGGCGGAACGGGCGCGGGGATTGAGCTCGGCTTCCGCCTCGCTCGCCGCCAGCGCCCCCCGATGGGTCTGAACGAAGGTCGGGGGTGGCACCGCCGCCACCGGCTGATGGCGCGAACCGCCGGCCTGGCTGCGGGTACGGTCGGCGAAGAAGGTCTTTACGATGCGGTCCTCGAGCGAATGGAAGGTCACCACCACCAGGCGCCCACCGGGCTTGAGTGCCCTCTCGGCGGCCAGCAAAGCCTGGCCGAGCTCGTCGAGCTCGCCATTGACGGCAATGCGCAGGGCCTGGAAGGCACGGGTTGCGGGATGAATGTCGCCGGGCTTGGAACGGATCACCCGGCCACACAGATCCGCCAGCTGCATGGTGGTGAGGAAGGGCTCTTTCTGCCGATCGGTGACGATGGCGCGAGCCAGTGCGTGGGCTCGGCGCTCTTCGCCCAGCACCTGGAAGATGCGGGCCAGCGCCTCCTCCGGCAATTCCGCCACGAGATCGGCGGCACTCGGCCCGGCATGCGAGCCCTCGCGCGACATGCGCATGTCGAGCGGCCCGTCCCTGCGAAAGGAAAAGCCGCGGTCGGCTTCGTCGAGCTGCATCGAGGACACCCCGATGTCCAGTACCACCCCGTCGACGCCGCCCTCGCCCAGCATGGGAGCGAGCTTGTCGAGATGGGAGAAACGGTCCTCGACCAAAGTCAGGCGTCCCTGCATTTCGGACACCAGCGCCATGCCGTCGGTGATGGCATTGCGGTCGCGATCGATGGCGAGCACCTGCACGTCGGGCGCGGCCGCCAGGATGGCGCGCGTATAACCCCCTGCTCCGAAGGTGCCGTCGATGAAGCGCTCGTTTGCCCTGGGCTCGAGCGCCTTCAGCACCTCGGCGAGCATCACCGGCACATGCCGGGCGGCATCGTTGGCGGTTGCGGAGGAAGCGGGCATCGAACTCTCAAAGGCAGGAATTACAGGCGGAACCGGCCCGCAAATCGGGCAGATTTCTCCAATCCCATTAACGCCCATGAAAGGTTAATGAAGGGTTCGTGGAGCCCGGCTCGTCCCTTGAAAATTCCGTTACGTCATCATCCTCGCCAAGCAGTTGAGCTGCTGCCTTCTCTCCCTGCCTCTTTCGCACTGCCGCAAAGGCGGGCACTATCGCCGCCGAACCGTTTCGACGGTGTGGAGATTCGCAGCCGATGCCCCGACCCGCCAAAGCGCTCTATTGCGCTGCAGCCCTGACCCTCACGCTACCCATGACGGGTGTCTCGGCCGAGGAGAGCCTTGCCAATCTCGATGCCGGCGGGCTGATCGTCGAGCCGGCGGACCAGCTCGAATTGAAGGCGGAGGACATCTTCCTCTCGACCAGGCAGGTCCGGGCTGCCTATCGCTTTCTCAACAAGGCCAGCCAGGACCTGACGCTGACCGTCGCCTTCCCCTTGCCCGAGGTGACCGGCGAAACCGATCTCGATCTGGCCATTCCCAATCCGGCATCACCGAATTTCCTGAATGTCCAGGCCAGGGCCGCCGGCAAATCGGTCGAGACGAATGTGGAACAGCATGCCTTCTTCACGGCCGACGGCGGCAAGGAGAGCGAAATCACCGATCTGCTCAAGGGCATGAACATACCGCTGCTACCCGCCGGCACGACGACGGCCGAGGCCCTCAAGCGCCTGAGCAGCGAAGACCGAGCCAAGCTGAGCACGCCGGGCTACATCGAGCAGGCGGGCGAAAACTGGGTCCCGCTCTGGACCCTGCGGTCGAGGATCGTCCGCCAGCAGGTTCTGGCGGCCGGCAAGGAGATCATCCTGCAATACAGCTACACGCCGAGCGTGGGCTCGGCAGCCGGCCTCTATTTCGACCGCGCCAACCTGACAGGCGAGTCCCTGACGCAATATCAGAAGAAATACTGCGTCAATGAGGGCTTCCTGCGCGCAGCCGATGCCTTGACCAAGCGCCTCACCGCAGCCAAGCCGCAGCCGGGTGAGACCGCACAGGCACCCAAGACCCGCCAGACCTATTTCGGCTATGCCTTTATCGGTGGCGGCCGCTGGTCCGGCCCTGCCGGCCGATTCGGCCTGGTCATCGACAAGGCCTTTCCCGACAATCTGGTCTCCTTCTGTGCAGACGGCGCCAAGAAGGTCAGCAGCACCCGCTACGAGCTCAAGCGCAACAATTACGCGCCGGACCGCAATATCGACATCCTGATTCTCGACAAGAACGTCGCACCATAAACTCCTTGCGGATCACGCTTTTCAGCCGAGAGCGCTGCCGCTATGCACTCGCGGCTTCCTGCTCTTCCGCGGCCAGCTCGGTCACAACCTCGAATTTGCTCAGGCTGTGGCGGCCGAAGGAACTGATCATCGGGACGTCAGCGGCATCGCGGCCACAACCGATCAGGATCCGGCCGATCCGGCGCTGGTTGTGGCGTGGGTCGAAGCTGTACCATTCCCCGCCGAGATAGGCCTGGAACCAGGCGCTGAAATCCATGGCGGCGGGATCGGCAGGCACGCCGATGTCGCCGAGATAGCCATTGCAGTAGCGCGCCGGAATGTTGAGGCAGCGGCACAGCGCAACCGCCAGATGGGCGAAGTCGCGGCATACGCCGACCTTCTGCTCCAAGGCCTGCAGGGCCGAGCGCGTCGCGCTGGCATGCTCGTAGCCGAAGCTCAGATGCGAATGGACGAAATCCGTGACGGCCTGAACCCGCTGCCAGCCATCGGTTATCTCTCCAAAATGCTTCCAGGCGAAATCGGCCAGGAGATCGGTTTCGCAATAGCGGCTGCCCTGCAGATAGATCAGCGCTTCCTTCGGCAGGGCCATGATGGGCAGGATTCTCGCTCTCTGCACCGCTTTGTCGGGCTCGCCACTGTCGCGGATGATGCCATCGCAATGCAGATGCAGGAAACCATCCTCGACATGGATGCGCCGACTGAGATTGCCGAAACTGTCGATATGGGCCTGGGTCGGATGGTTCGACAAGGCAGAGAGGTCCTGCTCGCGGACGATATCGCCGCGCCGCGATGGATGAACATCGAGGACGGTGATCAGCGTGGTCGGTTGCGAGAACTGCATCTCGATATCGAAACCGTAGCGGATATGCATCTTGGCTTTCCCATGAGCGGCGCCGGCCTGCATCCTCGTCCCGCTGGAGAGGTGGCGGCACGCCGAGGATTGCAGGCTAGCGCCAGGGAACCGACAGCAATAGAAGCCGCTATATCAGCGTTGCTAGTATGGATGCATCAGGTCACTTCAGCTCGAGCGGCGCGGTGCAGCCCTTTGCGAAGCCCCGGTAAATCCGCGCTCGCGCGCCCACACCACCGCGGCAGCCCGGCTGTGCACGCCAGCCTTGCCATAGATGCGCGCAACGTGGTTGCGCACCGTATTGCGGGTGAGCTTCAGGGCCTTGACGATCTGAGCATCACTCAGCCCCTGGCAAAGCAGGCCGAGCACTTCCAACTCCCTCGGAGTCAGGTCGGCGAGTTCCGTGGAAGCTCCGTTCGACGCTCCTCCGTCGCGCAGATTGGCCAGTTTCTCGATCACGGTGCGGCTGAACCATGAGGTATCCTGCATCACAGCCTCGATCGCGGACATCAGCTCGACTTCCGATCGCTTGCGATCGGTAATGTCCTGCAGGACGATCAGCACGCAATCCTGGCCCTGGATGCCGACGGTCTCGGCCGAGACCAGGCAATCCAGGCTTTCGCCGTGCCGGCTGCGCAGCTCGAATTCCCTGTTGCGCAGGGTTCCATCGCTTTCGATGTCCCGTTCGAGCTGCCGCCGCGATGCGCTCGAAGACCAGATCGGCACCAGGGCGATGGGCTTGTCGATCACCTCATCAGGCGCATAGCCCAGCACCACGGCAAAGGCCTCGTTGACGTCCAGCACACGGAAATCCTTGCGGGCCATCACGATGGTCGGCACGGGGGTCATGCGAAAGGCCCGGGCGAAGCGCTCCTCGCTCTGCCGCAGGGCCAGTTCTGCCCGCCTGCGCGGCTCCATGTCCATGAAGGTGAAGAGCATGCAAGGCTCCTCGCCTACCTCGATGGGCTGCCCGGCAACGATGACCAGCTTCGGATCACCGTCGGCCATGCGCAGGCTAGCCTCGGTCTGCGGAATCGTGCGCCCCTCGCGCAGAGCGGCGATGGCACTGTCCCGACCGGCGGCATTCTCCAGCACGTCGATTTCATAGGTGGAGCGGCCGAGGACCTCCTCGCGCTTGTAGCCGGTCATTTCCAGGAAACCGTGATTGACCTTCACATAACGCAGATCGGCCAGCCGGCAGATGATCGCCGGCGCAGGGTTAGCCGCAAAAGTACGCTCGAAGCGCTCCTCCGCTGTAAAACGCTCGGTCAGATCCTGGATGACCAGCACATAGGATTCAGGATCGCCGGCGGAATCGGCAAGAGCCAGTCCCCTGAGCTGATGGATGCTGCGCCATCCCTCTTTCCCTTTGGGCGGCGCCGCCTTGACGACTTCGACGACCACATCCTCGAACACCTCTCCCGCCAGGAGGCGGTCCAGCGGATATTGTTCGGGAGCCAGCGTATGGTTGTTGCGATATTTCAGCAGATAGGTCTGCCGATATTCAGCCGGCGTCCTGCCCAATGCGGCCAGTTCTTCCGCATCGTGCAGGTCGAGTGCCCTCTCATTGGCCCAGACGATCCCCCCGGAAGGATCGATCAGCAAGATGCCTTCGGCCAGCCCTGCAATGATCTCCTGGAGCTGCCGCCGGTCCACCTGTCGCCGCAGGATGCTCACATCCGGAACCTCGTTCGCCATGACCTGTTCCCACTTGCCGGCGAGAGCCGCGGCACGTCTTTTCTTGCAGACGGAACCATAGTCCGGAACGGTATGGGGCGAAAGGAACGGCGCCTGCTGCCAGGCGCCCGAATGACTGCTGCAGGGGAGCGCGTTGCCGCGCTCCCCGCTCTCCTCATTTCTTCAGCGCATCGCGCGCCGCATCCTTGGCGCCGCCAACCGCATTCTGGACCTTGCCCGCCAGCTTTTCAGCCTTGCCCTCGGCCTGGGTCTTGGTATCGCCCGTCACCTTGCCGACAGCTTCCTTGATGGTGCCCTTGACCTGCTTTGCGGCCCCTTCGACGCGATCCTTATCCATGTCCGTCCTCCTGAATTGCCACGGCCGGCGCGCCTGCGTCCGGCTACCTTCCCGATTGCCGCATGTCGCACGCAATCGCGAAAGACCCCATGGCATCAAGCGGCCTGATCCATCTGCATCAGGAGCGATAAGGCGAATGATCGATAGGGCCGGCGTGAAGGCTTTGGAAGCTCAGGCGCTACGGGCAAAGGCCCGCCAGACCAGCAGCACGATGATCGCCCCGACGACCGCGCCGAGGAAGCCCGCTTTTTCGCCGATCGTGTACCAGCCGATCTGCTGTCCGAGCCAGGTCGCCAGTGCGGCGCCGACCACGCCCAGCACCGTGGTGAGGATGAAGCCGCTGGGATTGTGCTGGCCCGGCGAGAGGAAACGCGCGATCAGGCCAACGATGAAGCCGATAAGGATGGTCCAGACGATACCCATGATGTTACCCGGTTCGAAGTCCGCAGAAACTCGCCGGACCGCCACAGGCGGCCCGTTCCCGAATTCCGCGCGATTTCAACTGACTGCAGCGCCTCCCTGAATCGGAATCATACCCGCTGGGGAAGTCACCCGGCTGCAATGTGGCGGCGTTCGGTGACAAAAACAAGAACGGCCGGGCTCAAGGCCGGATCGCTTCATCTGCAGGAAAGGCAAGGCTAGCTGGCCTGTAAGCCGGGTTCTGTATGGCCCGCTTGCGCGGACGTGGCGACCATTCATCTGGGGCCACCGTCACCGGTGACCTCAACGCAACCAACCCGGACAGCAGCGCGGAAATGCGCTCCGGCGCGTCCGAAGACCGCCGCGGCCGTCCCTATTCGGTCTTGCTCCGGGTGGGGCTTGCCATGCCGCTGCCGTTACCGGCCGCGCGGTGCGCTCTTACCGCACCCTTTCACCCTTACCTCGGCAAGCGAGCCTGCCGAGGCGGTTTGCTTTCTGTGGCGCTTTCCCTGAGGTCGCCCCCGCCGGCCATTAACCGGCACCCTATTTCCGTGGAGCCCGGACTTTCCTCCATTCCCAGGTCGAGACCTGGCAACAGCGGCCGCCCGGCCAGCTAGCCGCGCCTGTGTGACGCCAAGCGTCAACGGCGTCAACAAAGAAAAACCGGCGCCCACCGATAGGATGGACGCCGGAAGTTGTGTCTTTGGGAGGAAATAGGAGAACCATTCGCCAATGACATTAGCGCCGGCCGGACCGGCACGCTGTGCGAAAAGTCACATCAGCGCCTGCTTCGCCAGGATGAGGCTGCGCAGGGTTTCGATGGTGGAAGCGTCGCAGACGCCGTCGACCCTGGCCTGGCGGAAATGGCGCTGGAAGGCCGTCACCACAGCCTCGGTGAGCGCGTCGTAGACCCCGTTCACCTCGATGCCGTAGCCATAGAGCGAGAACATGGCCTGCAGCGCCTCGATGGGTTGCCCGGCCTCGCCGGCGGAGAAAAAGCGCCCTCCCTGGATGGCGGCAGGCTCCACGTGAAGGCCGACCCCTTCCCCGGCCAGACCTGCCCAGTCGAAGCGCTCGCCGGGATCGGTCTTGCGCAGGGGTGCGATATCCGAATGCCCGAGCACGTGATAAGGCCGAATAGCGTGGCGGCTGACAATATCGCGGCATAGGGCCTTGACCGCCGTCATCTGCACGGCGGGAAAATCCCGATAGCCCCATTCATGGCCGGGATTGACGATCTCGATGCCGATGGAGCGGGAATTGATGTCGACCATCCCCTCCCAGCTCGCCTGGCCGGCATGCCAGGCCCGGCGGGTCTCCGGCACCATCTGGACGATCCGCCCGTCCTCATCGACCAGATAGTGGCAGGAAACCTGCGAAGCCGGATCGGACAGCCGGGCCAGCGCCAACGCGCCATCGGGCATGCCGGTATAATGCAGGATCAAGAGAGCTGGCGACACGGGATCGAGGCGCTCGCCGTGATTGGGCGAGGCGACGGCATGGCTGGCGAGGGATGAATCGAGTTGCAAGGGCGGTCTTTTCGATGCGGCGGATGGAACGGCCGATCCGCTGTGTCGGCAGCAAAACCCCTTACAGCCAGTTGATGCGCTTGAGAACCCATAGCGTGACGATCGAAGTGACGGTGACGAAGCCCACAATGGTCGCAAAGGCCCAGCCCTTGTCGACGCCGGGAATGCCGCCGACATTCATGCCGAACAGGCCGGCCACCACGCTGGGCGGCAGCAGCAGCGCGGCAAGGGCGGCAAGGCGATTGGAATTGTGGGCGATGCGCTCGCCGATCACGGTGGAAAGGTCGTCATGCAGGATGCCGGTCCGGTCCCGGATCGCATCGAGATATTCGATGAAGCGCATCAGCTTGTCGATCACCTCGCGCAAGCGCAGCTTGTCGCGCTCATTCAACCACGGCGCGTCGTCATGCTCCATCCGATTGAGCGCATCGCGCTGGGGCGCGAGATAGCGGCGCAGTTGCACGGCTCGCCGCCTGAGCAGCTTCAGGCGCTCGCGCACCTCGCCGGCATCGCCGTGGAAGATCAAGTCGTCGAGTTCGTCGACCTCCTCGTCCATGGCATCCAGCACCGGCTCGAGGTCGCGCACCAGCTTGTCCCCGATCATGGCGAGGAGATCGCCGGAATGGCTGGGCCCCTTGCCCTTGTGCAGGGCTTTGCGGATGTCGCGCAGCGCGGTGACATAGTGACCCTTGTCACGCAGGGAAATCACGCGATCGCCGTCGACCCATAGATGCAGAGGTACCAGGTCGA
Source organism: Labrys sp. E2SS-1L (assembly GCF_057073705.1). Taxonomy (NCBI): domain Bacteria; kingdom Pseudomonadati; phylum Pseudomonadota; class Alphaproteobacteria; order Hyphomicrobiales; family Xanthobacteraceae; genus Labrys; species Labrys sp. E2SS-1L. Next base: position 4,535,317 of record NZ_CP172712.1, read on the forward strand.
TATCGGCAGGCTTCTCTTCCCCCTCCTCGGGCGAAGTCGCGCAGACGCCGCGCAGGATGATGAGCAGACCGTCATCGACCGGTTCCACACGCGGACGCGTTTCCTCTTCCAGGAGGGCGTCGGCGACCACGGGATCGAAATCGCCTCGGGTGTGCACCCAGTCGGCCGCCGCAGGATGATCACGCTCCAGGTGCAGCCAGAGCACACCGTCTCCCGGTTTCCAGGCCCTCGACTGAGCCATGTCGAGTTGGCAGCAGCCGCCCTTCCCATCGAGCAGGAGCGCAAAGCGCAGCCCCGGTTCGATACCATAGCTTGCCATCGGCGCGTTGACCGTTTCCATGCGGCCTCACCACAATCCGAGCGCGCAGGGCCTCCCGACGAAACCGAAAAGCCCAACCCGCACAAAAGCTTGCCCAGCCGGCCGGATTCACCTTATCCATTCGCGAACTGGTGGCAAGATCAATCAAAAGCATGATGATTCCTTTCTGACGCCCGTGCTGCTCGAGCCGGCCTCCCCCTCTTCTTCCCGCAAGCGATATACCCATGCAGTTGACCATTGCCGAACTGACCGAACGTTTTCCCGACTTCCGCGTCGCCGTCCTCGTGGCCGAAGATCTGGTGATCACCACGGGGCGTACGGGCCCTCTCGATACGGCCATCCTGGCCTCCGAGGCCGCCTGCCGCAGCCAGCATGAGGGGCTGGAGCTTTCTGCCATTCCGGGCGTCGCCGCCTGGCGCAGCGCCTATAAGGGTTTCGGCATCAAGAAGACCAGCTATCGCTCCTCGGTCGAGCGGCTGATCAAGCGCGTGCTGGCCGGCGATCGCCTGCCCGCCATCAACAATTTCGTCGACATCTACAACACGATCTCGCTGCAGCATGGCTTTTGCATCGGCGCCGACGATCTCGACAGGATCGCGCCACCGGTCGCCTTCCGCTTCTCGCGCCCCGGCGACAGCTTTCTCGACATGGGGGCCGAAGCCGGCGAGGATCCCAACGACCCGCCCAAGGATGGCGAGGTGGTGCTCGCCGATACGAGGCATGTGCTGTGCCGCCGCTGGAACTGGCGCCAGGACATGCGCTCGGCCATCACGCCGCAAACCCGGCGGGCGCTGGTGACGGTTCAGGCCAATGGCTGGGGCGAATTGGAGGAGGCCGCCAATCATCTCGCCGGCTGGCTCACTACCGATTGCGGCGCAAAGGTCTCGATCGCCTATGCCGACAGGAGCAATCCCACGGTTACGCCGGGTTGAGCGACGAATGCCTTTTCGCAGGGTGTTCTCGTGATCTTGCCGATCTCGAACCAATGACCTAGTGTCGACGCATGAACGCAAAGCGCATCACCTGCATGCATCCCGCCACGCACCTGCCTAGGGGCACGGGAAGGGTATTGCTGTAAGCGCGATACGATCGACCCATGAACCCTGCGAGGCGAGCAGGGTCCATGGCAGCCCGGCTCTCCCCGCAAAAAGGAGAGCGACCATGTCTTCGACCCTGTCCCATCCCTCAGATTCCCGGCCCGCACCGCCGGGGTTGTCGATACGTGCCACGCGTCTGGAGGATGTCGACGCGATCACCGCGCTCGCCAATCTTCCCGGCTACCGGGACGGCACACTCCGCCTGCCCTATCAGAAGCCGGAACTGGCCCGACGATGGCTGGAGGGTCTCGGCCCCGAGGCCCTCAACCTCGTCGCCGTGCTCGACAGCACCGTCGTGGGAAATGCCGGCCTGGAGCGCTATGGCGGCCGGCGAGCCCATGCCGCAGGTCTTGGCATGGGTGTCCACGACGACCATCGCGGCAAGGGTATCGGTACCGCGCTGCTGCGGGAGATCATCGACGCGGCCGATCAATGGCTGAGGATCGAACGTCTCGAACTGACAGTCTTTGCCGACAATCTGCGGGCCATACGCCTTTACGAACGGTTCGGTTTCGAGCAGGAGGGGTTCCTGCGCAATTACGCATTCCGGGCCGGGGCGTTCGCGGATGCCCATTTGATGGCACGGTTGCGGGGTTGACGCCGCGCCCTGTCCCCGAGGACATCATGACCGAGGCAAGCATCATCCGGCAAAGCGCGACGCCGAGAACGCGGGAAAGCCTTGCCGCCGACCTGCGGACACTGGGGGTCAGGCCCGGCGAAACCTTGCTCGTGCACAGTTCCCTCAAGGCGCTCGGCTGGGTCAACGGCGCCGAAACGGCGATGATCCAGGCGCTTTGCGACGTCATCACGCCTGCAGGCACGCTCGTCATGCCGGCGATGTCGGCGGATCTCACCGATCCCGTCCACTGGGGCGCACCGCCCATCCCGCAAGCCTGGCATGAACCCGTGCGCCAATCGATGCCGGCCTTCGACCCCAAGCGGACGCCGACGCGGGGCATGGGCAGGATCGCCGAATTGTTCCGGACCTGGCCAGGGGTGTCGCGCAGCAGCCATCCCGCCAGCTCGCTGGCAGCCTGGGGGACGCAGGCCAGCGCGATCCTTCGCGATCAGCCTCTCGAAGACCCCTTCGGCGAGAACTCGCCGCTGGCAAGATTGTATGATCTGCAAGCCCGAGTGCTCCTGCTCGGGGTCACCTTCGAGAGCTGCACCGTCCTGCATCTGGCCGAACGCCGAACCTGGCCGCATCAGGCCCTGATCCAGGAGGGCGCTCCCTTGATGGTCGATGGCGAACGCCGCTGGGTGCCCTACGAGACACCGGTCCTGCGTGTGGATCTTCTGGAGGATGCTGGACGGCATCTCGTCGAGACCGGCATCGCCCAAAGCGGCATCGTGGGATCGGCCCGGTCCTATCTCCTGCCTGTCCGCGAGGCGGTCGATGCCACGGTCGCGCGCTGGCGTGGCATGGAATGAAGCACCGAGCCTTCCTGGAGCGCGGACATCGCAACGACATGCAGACATGTCGCGATGTCCGCACTTTTGGGCTGGCGCTTAGTTTGCCGGTGCGGACTGGGAGTCCGCGCTCCCGCTAAGCCGCCGCCTTCTCCACCTTCGGCCTGAGGCCGAGCAGATGGCAGATGGCATAGACCAGGTCGGCCTTGTTCATGGTGTAGAAGTGAAAATCGCTGACGCCGCGGTCGACGAGATCGAAGACCTGTTCGGCGGCGACGGCGGCGGCCACGAGTTTACGAGTGGCAACATCATTGTCCAGGCCCTCGAAACGATCGGCGAGGCGTTGCGGCACCTCGGTCCCGCAGCGCTCGGCAAAGTTGCGGACCTGGTTGAAATTCTGCACCGGCACGATGCCCGGCACGATCGGAATATCGATGCCCGCCTCGCGGACCCGATCGACAAAGCGCAGATAATGCTCGTTGTCGAAGAAGAACTGGGTGATGGCGCGCGTGGCGCCGGCATCGACCTTGGCTTTCAGGATATCGATGTCGAAGGCGAGCGACGGGCTTTCGGGGTGCTTCTCGGGATAGGCCGAGACGGAGACCTCGAAATCGCCCAGTGCCTTGATGCCCGCGACGAGGTCAGCCGAACTGGCATAGCCGCCCGGATGAGGTTCGTAGCGGGCACCGACGCCGGCCGGCGGATCGCCGCGCAGCGCCACGATGTGGCGCACACCCGCTTCGGCATAGCCGCGGATCACCTCGTCGATGGCCTCGCGCGTGGCCCCGACGCAGGTCAGATGCGCCGCTGGGCGGATATCTGTTTCCTGCACCATGCGCGCCACCGTGCCATGCGTGCGCTCGCGGGTGGTGCCGCCGGCACCATAGGTGACCGAGGCGAACAGGGGATCGAGCGGCGCCAGACGCTCGATCGCCTCCCACAGGGAGGCCTCCATCTCCGCGTTCTTCGGCGGGAAGAACTCAAAGGAAACCCGGATACCGCCGTGTGAGGGCAAGGCGTGACCAGCCATCACGCGACCTCCTGACCAAGAGTGATAGTGTCGGAAACCCGGCGCGGATCACGCCCGGTCCAGATCGATACGGTGAGGCTCGACGGCCCCTCCCCGGCATCCACCAGGCGCCAGCCATCCGGCCGCAGATGCGCGGCCTCCAGCCAGTGCTCGATGGTCTCGCGGGCAAATCCCAGACGACGATGCGCAAAATCCTCGCGCAGGAATTCGAGTTCGTGCGGAGCGAAATCGACGATGACCAGCCGGCCACCCGGGCGCAGGGCCCGCCCGATCTCGCGCAGGGCCTTGGCACCGTCGTCGAGATAATGCAGGACCTGATGCACGATGATGAGATCATAGGCGCCCGGTTCGACCGACAGCGCGAAGAGATCACCCTGCCGCACCACCGCATTGCGGATGCCGTTGCGTTCCAGATTGGCCCTGGCGATCACCAGCATTTCGGCGCTGGCGTCGATGCCGACGGCCCGGGTCGCCAGGGGGGCGAACAGTTCGAGCATACGCCCGGTGCCCGTGCCGATGTCGAGGAAGGCCTGGATGGGCTGGCTGCCGACCACGTCGCGCAGCGCCGCCTCGACCGCCTCGTCGGGCGCATGCAGGGCGCGGATGCGATCCCAGTCGCCGGCATGGGCGCGGAAATAATCGGCAGCCACCGCCGCCCGCGTGCGCCTCACCTCGACGAGGCGAGAGCGGTCGCGGGCGAGAATACGGTCGCTGCGGTCGAGGCCCGCGAGAATCTCACCGAAAATCTCGGCTTTCATCGTCCCTTCGGCCAGGCGGAAGAATGCCCAGGCGCCCTCGCGGATGCGCTCCACCAGCCCGGCCTCGACCAGGAGCTTGAGGTGACGCGAAATACGCGGCTGTGACTGGCCGAGGATCTCGGTGAGGTCGGTGACGTTGAGTTCGCCCTCCGCCAGAATGGCCAGCAGACGCAGGCGCGTCGGCTCGCCTGCCGCCTTGAGCGTGCCCAACACCGTCTCGAAAGGAGCCAAATTCGTCATTCCGCGCAACCGCCTCTCACATAAAGATATGTTTATGTCATTTCCTAAAATGCGCAAGGAATTTGTTTTACAAGCGACGTCATAATGTGAACAGCCGACTTTTGTGCCGGTAGACTGGCTAATTCACCTCCGCTTCTTCGAAACTGATTGCATAATGCAATTGGTTTGGGCATGGTAGGGAGAAGCGTGAGGGAGGTACCGATGGCCACGATTTTCTATGCCATGCTGATGTCTCTGGATGGCTATGTCGCGGGGCCGCAGCAGGAATTTGGCCTGCCGATCCCCCAGGCGGAGTTGCACCGGCATTTCAACCAGCTCATGAGGCAGACTTCGGTCGCCCTCTATGGGCGGCGCATGTATGAGGTGATGCGCTATTGGGACAGTCCCGAGCGCGAGCAGGACGCTGACGAGGTCGAGATCGATTTTGCCCACGCCTGGCGCGAGACGCCAAAGCTCGTCTTCTCGACGACATTGCGGGAGGTCGGGCCGAATGCAAGGCTGGTAAGTTCGGACGCCATGGCGGTGGTACGCTCGCTCAAGTCGGACAGCGATGGCCAGATCAGCGTTGCCGGTCCGACCCTCGCCGCCGAACTGGCGCGATCGGGCCTCATCGATGAATACCGGCTCTATATGCACCCTATCGTCCTGGGCGGCGGCAAGCCCTATTTTCAGCAAGGCCTGTCGCTCGGACTGAAGCCGCTCGGCAATGAAAGCCTGCCCCAGAGCGTAACCTTGCTGCGCTATGCGCCCGCCAGCTGAAAGGCGAAACGGCATCCCCTCCGGGGAGGCCGGCTCAGCCCTGCCAGATCCATTGCTCGGGAACCCGCAGCTTGAACGTCTCCCCGCTCCGGATCGAACCGGGACGGTCGACAGTGGCGACCACACCGCGCAAGCGCTTGGCCGCGGCGGCAAAGCGCAGGGCCAGCCCCTCCTGCCCGATGAGGTGCCGTTCGACTTCAGCGCCGGCGATGCGGCAGGGATCGTTCTGGCCCATCACCGCAAGCACGGCGCCCGAGGGAAAGAACAGCCTGGAACCGCGCGGCAAGAAGGAGAAATCCGGCACGCCGCCCACAGCGAGATTGGCGCCGAGCCATTCCGGCTCCACGCGCTCGACGCCAAGATTGCCGGCGATCACCGCAAGTTCCTCCATCGAGACGATGGAAACCTGGCGCTCGTTGTGAATCGGCGCATTACGCTCGAACCAGGGCACACGCACATCGGCAGGCCTGAGGAAGCCGGCATGCCGATCGCCCGGTATGCCCTCATGCGTGAGCACGAGCTCGGCAAGCCTTTCCGCCCCGATCGCATCTCCGCCGGCTGCAGCGACCATGGCCACCCGCCCCGCACGCTTGAGCACGGGCCTGACGGCGATGTCGGAGGTGGTGTTGATCAAAGGATCCGGCATGGTCTCACCTCGCCTGGCAGCATGGGAATCTCGGTCTGCCATCGAATCGGCAGCGACGCAAAGATGCCGCTCGATGGCTGGCCTCAACTCTCCTCGCCTGCGCTCACCAACCCACAATCGCGCAGGATGCGGGGCATGTGCAGCCGGATCTGCCAGCGTGTCAGCAGCACCAGAACGACCAGCATCGGCAGATTATCGAGAATGGCGCGGAAGAATCCGATCACCACATTGCCAATGAGGCCGCCGTCACCCAGAAAGGCCGAGACGTCGCCACCCAGCAGCCCGGCGATCAGCATGGCGCCATAATGGGAAATCGAACCGGTGACCTGCAACATCGGCGCGACATAGAACAGGAAATTCAGCGCCCAGCCTACGGCGAAGACGAACAGGGCCACGGGAATGCCGATCCGCCACCAGACGGCAAAAACGACCTTCTTGATGATCTGTGTATCGCTCACGTCCTCGCCTCCGTTCCGGCGCGACCATGCCGGCTCAGGGCGGGCCGCGTCAAATCGGCGACAGTGGAAGGCGGGTCCGAAGACCCGCCCCCCGATCACGCCCCGACCTTCACCGCGTCGCGGTTGGCGATGCGGCGCTGCTCGACCGCCAGTGCCAGGCGTTCGAGGGCGAAGACGGTGGTGTCCCAGTCGATGCAGCCATCGGTGATGCTCTGGCCATAGGTCAGCGGCTTGCCGGGCACCTGGTCCTGGCGGCCGGCAACGAGGTTGCTCTCGATCATCACGCCGATGATGCGATTGTCGCCTGCCGCAAGCTGCGTGCCGATATCAGCCAGCACCAGCGGCTGGTTCTCCGGCTTCTTCGAACTGTTGGCATGGCTGGCATCGATCATCACCACCGGCGACAGGCCGGACTTGGCGACTTCGCTGCAGGCCGCCTCGACGCTCGCCGCATCGTAATTGGTGCTCTTGCCGCCGCGCAGGATGATATGGCAGTCCTCATTGCCTGACGTCGAGGCGATGGCCGAACGGCCATCCTTGGTCACCGCCATGAAGTGATGGGGTTGCGAGGCCGATTTCACCGCGTCGACCGCGATGCGCACATTGCCGTCCGTGCCGTTCTTGAACCCGACGGGGCAGCTGAGGCCCGATGCCAGTTCGCGATGGATCTGGCTTTCGGTGGTCCGCGCGCCGATGGCGCCCCAGGCGACGAGGTCGGCGATATATTGCGGCGTGGTCATGTCGAGGAATTCGCAGGCCGCCGGCAGACCGAGATTGTTGATGTCGAGCAGCACCTTGCGGGCGATGCGCAACCCCTTGTCGATCTGGAACGAACCGTCGAGATCGGGGTCGTTGATCAGGCCTTTCCACCCCACCGTAGTGCGCGGCTTCTCGAAATAGACCCGCATGATGATTTCCAGCGAGGAACCCAGGCGCTGGCGCAGCTTCATCAGGCAATCGGCATAGTCGAGGGCGGCCACCGGGTCGTGGATCGAACAAGGGCCGACCACCACGGCGAGACGATCGTCGCTGCCGCGCAGGATATCGTGCACGGCCTGCCGCGATTGCGTGACGGTGCGGGTGGCTTCCAGCGTGCGGGGATGCTCGCCCATCACGTCAGCCGGCGTGGTCAACGCCTTGATTTCACGGATACGAAGATCGTCGGTGGTGCTCAACATGGCCTGGGTTCCAGTCTCGGTTCGTTGGGGTTCTGGTGGGTCCCGGCCGGCGGCATAAAAAAACCGCCAGTCGGGCTGGCGGTTGTCTGGGTTTGATCTGTTGCTAAGTTCAGATCGAGCGCACCCCTACCTCCGCCTGAGGCCTGCGAAAGCCAAAATACCAGTAAAAGGTGGGGGCGGATGCAAAGGTCATGGCAGGCATATAGCGACGGCGAAAGGTTTTGTCACGTGCGAATTTGCCGGCAAGCAATCAGCTTCCCAGCGCCTGCACCCGTTCGGCAAACACCTGCCCGAGGGCGAGATGCGCGTCGGCTTCATAATGGATGCCGTCGATCGGGCTCACCTCGATCAGCTTGCCAACGTCGAGAAATTCGGCACCGTGCCTGCGCGCGACCGCTTCGTAGAGGGGCGGCAGAGCCTGCGATTTTTCCACGCCGCCGGCGAAGAGCGATCCGAGGCAGCCGACTACGCGGATGGGCGGCGGGCAGGCGATCAGGAGCCTGGCCGGTGGCCGGTCGAGATTGGGCGTCGCGGCGATGATGCCGGCGAGGATGTCGACCCCGGCGGCGATGTCTTCCGGCGGCGCGCCGAAGCGAGCCTTGAGGTCGTTGGTGCCCAGCATCAGCACGATGACGTCAAGCGGGCGGTGGCTCTCCAGGCAGGCGGCGAGATAGCGCCGGCCGTTCTTGTGGATGCCCTCAATGAGGTCGTCGCGGATGGTGGTGCGCCCCGGCAGGCCTTCCTCGATCACATGCCAGGCGTGGCCGAGGATCTTGCGCATCACTCCCGGCCACCGCGTCTTGCCGTCATAGCGGCGGGCCTCGTCCAGGCTGGCCAGAGGCGGCGTACCGAACGTGTTGGAATCGCCGAAACAAAGAACATTCTTCATGGGAACGACAAACTTTCTTCTGGGATCGCAAGCGTCTCGCCTGCTCTTGGAATTACCGCGCTTGGTGTGAAGGGAATTGCAGGCGAGACGCCTGCTATCCCAGGATCTAGCGCTGCACCACGATGAAGAGCCGCGGAAAGGCCAGTACCACCTTGCCGTCGGTCCGCGGCGGATAGGCCTTCGCGATGCGCGCCGTATAGTTTTCCAGAAAGGCCGGCTGCTGTTCGGGATCGAGCGGATCGAGAAAGGCGCGCAGACCGGTCGCCCGCAACCAGGACACAATGGCCGGCGCATTATCAAGCACGTGATAATAGGTGGTTCGCCAGATATCGATCGAGGACGCTTGTCCGGCGAACAGGTTGTAGTAGTCCTCAGCCGGCTGGATGCGCTCGCGGATGCGCGAGGCATCGCCGAGTCTGGCCGCCCAGGGGCCGTCCGCGGCCGTCTCGCGCATCAGGCGATGGGACAGCTCTGCCAGATTGTCGGGCATCTGCACGGCCAGCACGCCGCCCGGCGCGGTCTGGGCGAGCAGGCGCGGCAACAGCGCCGCATGTCCGGGAACCCATTGCATCACCGCATTGGCGAAGATCAGTTCCGGCGGCTTTTCGGCCTGCCAGCTGGTCACGTCCCCCTGCTCGAAGCGCGCCGCAGGCAGGCGTTTGCGGGCCTCCGACAGCATGGTTTCGGAGGTGTCGATGCCGATCACCTCGGCCGCGGGCCAGCGCTTGGCCAGGAGCTCGGTGGAGTTGCCGGGGCCGCACCCCAAATCGACGGCAAGAGCAGCCGCCGCCAGGGGGACGCGATCGAGCAGGTCGCGCGCCGGTCGCGTGCGCTCGTCCTCGAAGCGCAGATAAAGCGAGGGATTCCAATCGGCCATGAAAAATATCCTTGAACATTCGCCCCGACGAAGCGTCTAACGCGCCGTATCCGCCAGCGGAACTGGACCCGATGCTGCAGGTCTCATTGTCGCACCGCGAATGCTGAGAACAGGCACGCTTGTTCGGCACGATGCCACAGCACCGGCAGACGGAACGAGGCCGGCCGCATCAGGTGATCAGGAAGCCACCATCCACCGGCATGGCGACGCCGTTCACCATCGAGGCCTTGTCGCTGAGCAGAAAGGCGATGGTCTCGGCCACTTCCTCCGGCTCGAAGAAGCGTCCCAGCGGGATGCGCTGCAGCATGGGCGCGGCCTTGGCGGGATCGCTCCAGGCCTTCACCGCCATGGGCGTGAGGATCACCGTCGGGCAGATCGCATTGACGCGGATGCCCTGGCGCCCGAGTTCGTTCGCCATCACCGTCGTCAGCGAGTCGAGCGCACCCTTGCTGGCGCAATAGGCCGCGTGATCGGCAAAGCCGATCGAAGAGGAAATGCTGGATACGTTGACGATCGCCCCCTTCTTGCCCCGGGCGATCATGCTACGCGCGCATTCCTGGCCGAAGATCATGGCCGCGACCACGTTCACCGACATCAATTCCTGGAAGGCCTCGACGCTGGTTTCGAGGAAAGGCTCGAGCGTGGTGGTGCCGGCATTGTTGACCAGCCGGTCGACGGGCTGGATCGAACGGGCCACGGCGCGGACGGCCTCGGGATCGGCGAGGTCGACGGCATGGATCTCCGCCCCGGTCTCGGCGGACAGGCTTTCGAGCTCGGCCTGGTTGCGCCCGATGGCAATGATCTCAGCGCCCCGCGCCGCCAGCAGCTTGGCGGTGGCCCGCCCGATGCCCTTGGTTGCTCCCGTTACCACGATACGCTCGCCGGCAAATTCCATCGCGTCCTCCCGCATGTTTGGCGGCATGGTAGCGGGCGGGAGGCTGCTGACAAGTCTGACAAATCAAAGTCAGGAAATTTTGGATCGGCACGATAGCGTTTTGCGATTCAACGGAGTCACTTCGAATCGCAAAGACGCTTGAGCCAATCTTTCGGATTGGCTTGGGAACAAGGAGCTAGAGCAAAGGGACGTTCACACTTGAACGCACTTTGCTCTGGCTTTGGCGCGCCTCATGGGCTATTTCCCGCGGCCCTCTTCCCCATCGCCGGAGCAAAGCGCGTTCAATCCTGGACGCTTTACCTGCTCTGCCCTCAGCTTCGACGCGTCCTTGCGATTCTTGTCGGCCCCGACGGATCGCAAAACGCCCTAGGAGGCCTCATGCCGCCCCAATCCCCAGCAACGGGACAGAGCGCCCCTGTCTCTATCGGCATCGACTTCGGTACCAGCAATACGGTGGTCGCTTTTGCCCATGCCGACGGCCGCACCGAGGCGCTGAACTTCGAGCATGGCGGCCAGAGCCTGAACCATTTCGTCACCGCCCTGTGCTTCTGGGACGAGCGCCGCCCGGGCAAGTCCACGATTCGCGTCGAGGGCGGCCCCTGGGCCATCGAGCAATTCGTCGAAGCGACCACCGCCTTCCGCTTCATCCAGTCCTTCAAGAGCTTTGCCGCCAGCGCCACCTTCCAGGAGACCCGCATCTTCCGCGAGCGCTTCCGTTTCGAGGACCTGCTGGCGACCTTCCTCAACACGCTGGTCAAGCATGCGGACGGCCGGCTCGATCTGTCGGCGGCCAACCTCGTCATCGGCCGTCCCGTGACCTTTGCCGGCCGCCAGCCCGATGACGACCTGGCCATGCAGCGCTATCAGACCGCCTTCGAGCGCCTCGGCGTCAGCAGCCCCACCTACGTCTATGAGCCGGTGGGCGCGGCCTTCTTCTATGCCCGTCAGCTCAAGCGCGACGCGACCGTGCTGGTCGCCGATTTCGGCGGCGGCACCAGCGACTTTTCGATCATGCGTTTCGAGCAGGTCGCCGGCCAGTTGAAGGCCGAGCCCCTCGCCCATTCCGGCATCGGCATTGCCGGCGACGCCTTCGACTATTCGATCGTCGACCGCATCGTCTCGCCGCGCTTGGGCAAGGGCGGGCGCTTCCGCTCCTTCGACAAGGAACTGTCGATCCCCAATCACTATTATGCCAATTTGGCGCGCTGGCACCAGCTCGCCATGATGAAGACCAATGGCGATCTCAAGGGCTTGCAAGACCTAGCCAAGGTCGCGGTGGAACCGGAAAAGCTCGAAAAATTCATCGAGATCATCGAGTTCGACATGGGTTTCTCACTCTACAGCGCGGTATCGAAAGCCAAGATCGCGCTATCAAGCCAGGACGAGACCGAGTTCCGTTTCGCCGGCGGCGACATCGAGATTACGGCTCCGCTGAAGCGCCGCGATTTCGAGCGCTGGATCGCCGGAGACGTCGCCCGCATCGAGGCGAGCCTCGACGAGGGCCTCAGCCGGGCCAACACCCGGGCCGAGGAGATCGAGCGCGTCTTCCTCACCGGCGGCACCTCCTTCGTGCCGGCCATCCGCAAGCTCTTCGCCGAGCGGTTCGGCGAAGAGCGCCTGGTCTCCACCGACCAGTTCGAGTCGATCGCCTATGGCCTCGCCTTGATCGGGCAGGACAAGCAGAAGGAGCGCTGGGAGGTCAGGAAGGCGGCGTGACCCGGTGTGCCGGTCTTCAGACCGGCACGAAGACACTGCGTGAGCAGCTCTATGGTTTACCCCGGCCTTGCTGCGCTTTCACGAATTGCTCCAGACGGGGAAAATGCCATTTTACCATCATGGCCCCTTCCCAATTCTCGCCAGCGCGGGCCAATGCAAACAGCGTCGTTGCCCCGTCGACGGTGCAGTTGTCGCCGACCATCGTCACCCCAGGCAATAATGTCCCGGCGACAGGCCTGCGGATGACAGAGTCTGAGTAGCGGCGTTCGATAGGTCCGGGAACGCCGCATTGAAGGATCCAGGCCTTCACCGCCGTGATTTGACCGCGCTCGTCCTTGGAAAGTGGACGCAGACCAACATAGAGATATTTGGGGTTGCGCCTCAGATCCGCCATTTCGCGAGAACGCGCAGCCTCTCCAGGCTCCACCAGTAATCTTGCTTGAGCGACCAAAATACCACCATCGGCAATCTGATACCGAAAAGAGGGATTGGGGTGCCTGCTCCCGGGTTCTTCGACGATGAAATCCAGGCGCCTTCCGGCGATGCGGAAGACCCCTTGGCAGTCACGGCCCGAAAGGGTTCCGTTATGCAGCTGTCTGCAATTGTCGCCGCCAATCCAGATACCATCGCGCAGCCGCACGGAATTGGCATCGCCGGCCTTCGCATAGAGAGGCTTGTCGGTAATGACTTGATTGCCGCAACTGCCCAGCCCGATCAGCATCACAAGCATGCCCAGATAGAATCCGAACCGGTTCAGATCGGATCGACGTCTGGATGGCAACGCTGCATTTCCCACGACTGTCATTCCACGATGGGAGCTCCGAAAGTAGGTCGGCGCCAGACGATTCGATAGCGATGGCATGCAATCTCAATCCGCTTAGTCGAAAGCGGCTGCGGTCGCATGTGCCTGGGTTTTCGTCTGCCGGCGCGCCCAAATCGCGAAGAAAGGCAAGACAACGAGGAAGAAGGCAAAATAACAAGCGGCCAGTCCCCGGCTCATCCAGATGATGGGCTCTTCAGGCGGCTGGCCACCGAGCCAACCAAGGCCAAGCCAGCAGGTGATCAGCAACGCACAGGCCAGTTGGAACCAGTGCCGCAAGGGGCGCAGGCGATTGCCGGCCGAGACGAGCCAGGGCACGGGCAGGATCACTGCCATCGCCGCCACCATGGCGAGCAATCCGGCAAGCTTATCGGGCGAACTGCGCAGGATGGCGTAGAAGGGCAGGAAATTCCAAGGTGGCAGGATGGCGTACGCGTCCGGCGAGGCCGCATTCCTCGCAGGCGCCGTCACCATTTCAATTACAAGCGCAGAGGCGGCTCCCAGTGCCAAGGCAAGTGTCGCGATTGCAAGGCGGCCCGCACGCCCCTCCTTACGCCGGCGCCATTGCCCCATTTCGTCGCGATTATGCATCAGCGCACCGTCAAGCATCAGCAGCAAGACCGGAAGCAAGATGATCGACACACGAAGCCCCAATCCAATATCGGAGGCGAAGAAAGCGACAAGCGTATCGAGCAGCGCCGCCCGCCATTCGGGGCTCACCGGCAGTTGCGATACCAGATTGGCAAGAACCGTCGCGCTCCACCCCGCCATTTGGCCCCAGGGCAGGACGTAGGAGAGGACATCGGCAGCCAGAGCGCCGATCCAGGCGAAGCTCATGAGGAACCAGACGATGCGACGCTTCCTGTCGAAGATGCCGTCATAGATCGACACCCAGACATGAATGTAGAAACAAAGGAACAGGCCACCCTGCCCTACCGGAAAACCGCGCAGTATCGCCACAAGGCTCTGGCTTCCTATGGCCAGGAAGAGCAACAGCCCGACGGCTCGCGCGACGATTGCCGGTGAACGGGACAATGCCATCGGCGTCTCCATGCTCGCCTCGGGGTCAAGGATGGCCTCCTGCCGAGCTTGATCGGCAGACCGCGAAAACACAACCTTCCGTCATTGCCTGACGTCGTCCCGGCAGTCCAGATGCTGCTTTCGCGATCGACGGCCAGGATTCAGCCAAGAGATCTCGGGCAGCGCTAGATTGCGTGCCTCCCAAAACGGCAAGAGGCGGGTCAGAAGACCCGCCCCCAAATGACTCGCAGCATCATGCGCAGAGGCAGATCGAGAGATCGGCCTGCACGTTTTTAACCCTTAGCGCGAGAACTTCTTGTACTGGATGCGCTTGGGAATGGTGGAATCGATGCCGAGGCGGCGCTTCTTGTCTTCCTCATAGGCCTCGAAATTGCCCTCGAACCACTCGACGTGGCTGTCACCCTCGAAGGCGAGGATATGGGTGGCGAGGCGGTCGAGGAAGAAGCGATCATGCGAGATGATCACGGCGCAGCCGGCATAGTTCTCCAGCGCCTCTTCCAGGGCCCGCAGCGTTTCCACGTCGAGGTCGTTGGTCGGTTCGTCGAGAAAGAGGACGTTGGAACCTTCCTTCAGCATCTTGGCGAGTTGCACGCGGTTGCGCTCACCGCCCGAGAGCACGCCGACCTTCTTCTGCTGGTCGCCGCCCTTGAAGTTGAAGGCCGAGGTGTAGCCACGCGAATTCACTTCGCGCTTGCCGAGATAGAGGATCTCGTTGCCGCCGGAGATCTCTTCCCACACCGTCTTGTTGGGGTCGAGCGCATCGCGCGACTGGTCGACATAGCCCGGCTGCACCGTATCGCCGAAGGTGATGGTGCCGGCATCGGGCTTTTCCAGGCCGAGCAGCATGCGGAACAAAGTGGTCTTGCCGGCGCCGTTCGGGCCGATCACGCCGACGATGCCGCCGGGGGGCAGCGAGAAGGAGAGATCGTCGATCAGCAGGCGATCGCCGAAGGCCTTGGAGACACCCTCGACCTCGATGACCTTGCCGCCGAGGCGCGGACCGGTCTGGATCATGATCTGGGCCGTGGTCGGGCCCTTCTCGTTGGCCTTGGCGAGCAGGTCCTCATAGGCGTTGATGCGGGCCTTGGACTTGGCCTGGCGCGCCTTCGGGCTCGCGGCGATCCACTCCTGTTCGGCGGCCAGCTGCTTCTGGCGGCTCGCTTCCTCGCTCTTTTCCTGGGCGAGGCGCTTCTGCTTCTGCACCAGCCAGGTGGAGTAGTTGCCCTCATAGGGAATGCCGCGGCCGCGATCGAGCTCGAGGATCCAGCCCGTGACGTTGTCGAGGAAATAGCGGTCATGGGTGACGATCAGGATCGCACCCGGATAGGTGCGCAGATGACCTTCGAGCCAGGCCACCGTCTCGGCGTCGAGATGGTTGGTCGGTTCGTCCAGCAGCAGGAGTTCCGGCTGTTCGAGCAGCAGGCGGCACAACGCCACGCGGCGGCGCTCACCGCCCGAAAGCGTTGAAACATCGGCATCGTCGGGCGGGCAGCGCAGCGCGTCCATGGCCTGGTCGATCTGGCTGTCGAGATCCCAGAGATTCTTGGCGTCGATCTCGTCCTGCAAGCGGGTCATCTCGTCCGCCGTCTCGTCCGAATAGTTCATGGCGAGTTCGTTGTAGCGGTCGAGGATCGCCTTCTTGGCGGCGACGCCGTCCATGACGTTCTCGCGCACGCTCTTGTTGGGATCGAGCTGCGGCTCCTGCGGCAGATAGCCGACGCGGGCGCCTTCGGCCACCCAGCCATCGCCGGTGAAGTCCTTGTCGATGCCGGCCATGATGCGCAGCAAGGTCGACTTACCCGAGCCGTTCACGCCGAGCACGCCGATCTTAGCGTCCGGGTAGAAGGACAGATGGATATTGTCGAGGACCTTCTTGCCGCCCGGATAGGTCTTGTTCAGACCCTGCATGTGGTAGACGAATTGATACGCGGCCATTGCTGCCTGCTCGAGCTTTCGTGGAAAGGGGATTGGGGCGGTGTGTAGCCGAGCGGGGGCAGCGGGGCAAGGGCGCAGCCGTAATTAGCGCGCAGCCCTGCCCGCGAATGGGGCTACCGCCAGAAGCGGAACAGATAATAGCCCAGCGCCACATAGTTCGGATAGATGTCGAACAAGGCGGCGAGCCTGTAGACCGCGTTCCAGATCGCCCCGCTGACCTGGGTGGTGAACAACAGGAACAGGAAGCCCATCATCGCGAGGGGCGCGATGGCATTGGCCTGGGCCTGCATCTCATAGGGCAGATAGGGCCGGATGATCGCAAAGCCGTCGAAGCCGGGGACCGGCAGGAGGTTGAGCACCACGGCCGAGGCCTGCAGGGCAGCGAGGAATGCCACGCCGGCCCAAAGCTGGGGCGAGCCCATCGTCTCCGGCAGGCCGATGAGGAAGGGCAGCCCCAAAGCGATCAGGCAGACGAGATTGGCCATCGGCCCGGCCAGGGCCACGAAGGCATCCCAGTGCCGGTTCTTGAGCACGGCCCGGTTGATATAGACGGCCCCGCCCGGCAGGCCGATGCCGCCCAGGATGAGGAAGAGCAAAGGGAAGCCGAAGCTGGTCAACGGGTCGGCATAGGCAAGCGGATTGAGGCTCAGATAGCCCTTCTCCACCACGGACCGATCCCCACCCCAATAGGCGGCGAGCGCATGCGCCCCTTCGTGCAGGCATAGCGAGATCAGCCAGCCCGAGACCACGAAAGCGAACACGGCAATGCCTGAATCGAACCAGCCCGTCGCCAGGCTGACGGCCGTCACCAGGAAGACGGCGAGGATCGGGAGGAAATTGGCGCTCAGGCGCCAGGGCATCGCCGCAACTCTGGACAAGGGGAACTCATTCTCAAAAAAGGTTGCCCTATTGTGGGAAGTTGCGCCTCGTTTCGCAAGGGCAGGCATGGCGCTCAGATGCGCAGCCCCGCCCCGACGCGCCGGAGGATCCAGTAGAACAACGCCGTCGCTGCCGCGCCGATCAGGATGGCGAACCAGAACCCTCCTTCCGTCTCGAGGAAGGGCAGATCCTTGGTGTTCATGCCGAAAATGCCGGCAACGAGGCTACCGGGCAGCAGCAGGGCCGTCAGGATCGAGAGGGCGCGCAGCGAGCGGTTGGTCTCTTCGGCCAGCCGCGCCCCGACCTCATCCTGCAAGAGCTTGGCCCGTTCCTGCAGGGTGAGGATGTCGTGGTCGAGCGATTCCAGCCGGTCGGCCAGGCGTTCGGCCGCAATCGGCAAAGCCGGCTTGTCGGCCTCGTCCGAACGTTCCTCCCAATCGCGCAGCACATGGCCGAGCGAAGAGAGCTGGCGGTGGACCCGGACCGTCATGCGGCGGACTTCGATCAGCCGGACCCGCTCTGTGGCGGCCATGTCCTCGACGACGCGGTCTTCGGCGGTATCGAGCTCGTCGGTCATGCCGGCGACGCGACGAGCGACCGAATCACAGAAGCGATCGATGATCGTCTCGATCAGACGGCCCGCGGCGGGCAGGTTGAGCCCCTTCTGCACGGCACGATGGATCTCCTCGACCGAACGCAGCGGATGCCGACGCCCCGAAATCACCAGCCTCTCGTTCAGCGCAAAGCGCAGGCGGCCAAGATGGTCGCTCTCCCCGCCGAGCTCGCTGTGAAAATCGGCGATGACGCCGAAGATGACGTGGTCGATCGTGTGCAGGCCAAGCGGCTCGTCCTTGGCCAGGAACAGGGCCCGCACCTGTTCGGGAACATCTTCGAAGGAAGACAGCCAATCCCGGGCGAGCCGATCGGTCAGGCTGAAATGCAGCCAGAGCCAGCCATCCTCCGCCGCCAGCGCTGCCGGCACGTCGCGCGGATCGATCGCTTCGGGCTCGTAGCCCTCGCGAAAGCGGTAGGCCCAAATCAGGCCGGCGATGGCCGCCGGCACGAAATTGACGCCCGGCAGTTGTTGCTGCTGAATACTGTCCATGGCGCCTCCGCCAAGCGGTCCACGCCTCCCCACCCGAGGCCCGAACGCCGCATAGCTTCAAGTTCAGGCAACGCCCCGCCCCTGGGATAGCCGCCTGGAATGACGGGGCTAGATCAACCATGTGACAGAGAGATGACAGTCGCGTAGCGACTGTCATGCAGGGCTGGCGACCTGCTCCAGCAGGGCGGACAGGCCAGGCTCCTCGACCAGAAGAGCGGCGTCCCCCGGGGCGAACCAGCGCACTTCACGCTCGTTCATCTCGCGCCAGACCGGCAGATGGCCGGTGACGTCGAGACGATAGACGAAGACGCGGACGAGATCGAAATGCAGATCGCGGCGCTTCCAGTAGAGATATTCGCCAACCGGTTCCTTGCCGATCTTGCCAAGCAGCCCTGCTTCCTCTTCAGCCTCGATGGCGGCAGCGCGGCAGTCCTTATGGCCCTTCATCGGCCATCCCTTGGGGATGGTCCAGCGCCGCGTTTCCCGTGTGGTCACCAGGCAAACCTCGATCTTCCCGCGCTGGATCCGCAAGGGCAACGCACCGACCTGGCGAAGCTCCGTGGCTGCAACGGGTGACTTGAGAGGATATTTGTCGACTCTGGCCATGTAACGTGAGGAAACTCCAACACTGCACTCGGCAGCTCTACTCATACCGCAAATATATCAAATATTCCTTAGCATTCGCGTGCCTTTGCACACCAACTTTGTTCTACCACTTTCGAACAAGCGCGTTTCCTCAATAGGCAACGAACTTGCGGGCAAGTTTCCAGGCGTCCTCTGACAGCTGGTCGTTCTGGTCTGACAAGACACCACATAGACCCTTATGTTGTTATTTTTTTGTCGTATGCAATCCCTTTCTCCTGCAACGATGCCGTCTTGTTGCATTGCAATAGAAACTACGGGAGGCGAACGAATAGCCGATCTGCTCTCCCTGGAGACATGTGCGTCATGTCGGTGCAATTTTGCTGTTTCATTGTGAATAACCATCATATTACCGAACAGTACAGGGTCGAATGCGGCAGCATTGTGTTGAAACTCCTCATCGCTTCGCTTATGGCGAGTGGACTGGGCGGCTTTCGATTCGGGCGAGATGTGCACAAACGCACGTCGTGCATGATGATGGCCGGCTAGGGGTTCGCCGCCGGCGCATTCTCACCTGTGCCGCAGCACCACGAAGTTTTGGGCGATCCAAAACCGACCTTCCACGGTGAGGAAAGGAAGCCCCATGAGAAAAATGTTGCTTGCCGCCGCTTTCGGCTCTCTCGCTCTCGCCCTCGCCTCCTGTGGCGGTGGCAGTTCGAGCTGCACGGTCGAGGCTATTACCCAGAAGGGCAAGGACCTGACGGAAGCCATGACCAACGCCATGAAGGATCCGGCCAAGGCTCAGGCGAACGCACAGACTTGGGCTCAGAAGGCGCAGGAGCTGCTCACCAAGGCCCAGGCTGCCCAGTCCGCCGGCGGCAAGCCGACCGACGAGCTCTGCAAGGCCTATGACGAGCTGATCGCGGCCGTCAAGAAGTAAGCCTCCTCCGGCTAGACCGGCTCGATGTGGCTCCGAGGCCCGCCTCGGAGCCTTTTTTATTGGTCAGATGAAAACGCCTGGCTGCCTGCCGGCCCAAGCGATAGCTTGATGGCGGGAGGTTCGCCATGCTCACTGATATTTTCGACCTGACGGGGCGGATCGGCCTCGTCACCGGCTCCAGCCAGGGAATCGGCTTGGCCATTGCCCGCGGACTGGCCGGCGCCGGTGCGACCGTCGTTCTCAACGGCCGCAACCAGGCCAGGCTCGATGCCGCCGCCCGCCAACTCACCGAAGAAGGCCTGACCGTGGAGACGGCCGCCTTCGACGTCACCGACCCCGCCGGCGTGGAAACGACGATCTCGGCCATCGAAGCCCGCCATGGCCGCCTCGACATCCTGGTCAACAATGCCGGCATCCAGCGCCGGGCCCCTTTCGTGGACTTTCCGCTCGACGCCTTCCGCGACGTGCAATCCACCAATGTCGAGGGTGTCTTCCTGGTCGCACAGTCCGCGGCGCGCGGCATGATCGCACGGCGTTCCGGCAAGATAATCAACATCTGCTCGGTGATGAGCGAACTTGGCCGCGCCAACATCGTGCCCTATGTCGCTGCCAAGGGCGCCGTGCGCACGATGACCAAGGCCCTGTGCGCAGAACTCGCTCGCTACAATATCCAAGTCAACGGCATCGGTCCGGGCTATATCGAAACCGAGCTCAACACGGCGCTGATGCAGGACGCTGCCTTCTCCGCCTGGGTCGAGGCGCGTACGCCGGCGGGACGTTGGGGCAAGGTCGAGGAGTTGGCCGGAGCCGCCATCTTCCTCGCCGGCAATGCCTCCAATTTCGTCAACGGCCACATCCTCTATGTCGACCTCTATGTCGACGGCGGCCTCACGGCCTGTGTCTGAGGAATCCTACGGTATCATCGCCCCGACAGCGCTGCGGCAAGAGCTATTTTCCGGACTGGGAAGAGACTGGTGCAGACTGCGACGCTGCGGCCTGCCAAGCCGCCAGCAGGACTTTGAAGTGGGCCGCCGCTGCCGCAGCCTCGCGGCCGATCTGCGGCGTCACCGTCCGAAACTCCAGCCGCGCCCGCAGGCCCCCTTCAAGGCCGAGCGTGCCGACGCAATAATGCTCGCCCGTGACCGGCAGGCCGTCCACGTCACAGGAAACCAGGAAGGGCGCAGCGGATTTGGCATCGCGTTCGAGCCAGATCCCGCCTGGATAGACGTCATAGCCGCCGTCCGGCTGGGCGGGAGGCGGCGTCCCCGCCTTGGTCAGCCGATCCTTCCAAGCCTTGAAATTGTCGAGGTCCGGGGCCTGCGTCTGGAACATGCTGTCGCCCTGGAAGGAAGCGGGTTCATAGAGCGCAATGGTGGCCAACGAGCGCAGCGCCCCGCTCGGCCGTTCCTCGCCGCGACACAGGAAGAGCGTAGCGGTATCCTCGCCCTCCTTGCAGAATTCTGCCCGCCAGTTCGCTGCCGCGCCGAAGGGCTTGTCCATCGCCTCCAGCGTGAGCACCAACGCCTTGGCCGTCACCTCGGGCTGCGAACAGGCTTTCTCCAATCCGGCCTTGGTCGAGAAATTGATCTCCTCGTCAGCTTTCTCTCCCGTCACCAGCGTCAAGGCTGGCGGACCGGAAACACGCAGGCTCGCCCTGCCGAGCTTCATCCCGATCCCCTTGCGCAGGCAGTCGGCATAGGGGGTGGGTTGTGCCGCGGGGATCGGTGCAGGAGCCTGGCCCGCCTTTACTGCGGGTACCGGCTGCGGGTTCGTCGTCTCCGCGCCCGCCATCGCCGCTTCCGCCACGGCGGAATGCGGGGCTGGGCTGTGCAGCACAAAACCGCCGACAGCCAACACCAGCCCGATCGTGCCAAGAGCCGCCAGGCCGATACGTTCGCGCGCTTCCATCGTCTCTCCTGAACCGAACGCCCCCTGCCGGGCTCGCTCATTACACCCCGCGCAATAAGGCAAAAGTGGGAGAAATGCCACCAAGGCAGCATCGCCACTCCCCAATTGACGGTCGAAAGCGTAAACATCGCGTGGGAATATCGTGGAATGGGCGTTGCCAACCGCGCGGCAGCTTCTCACATTCACCGGATGCGGCTTTCCCTGGCCCGCCGTCCGTTCGAGGATCCTGTACTGCCATGACGCTCAAGCGCCTCGTCCTCCTGCCGCTGCAGGTCCTCCTTGCGATCCTGGTGATCATCGACGAACTGGCCCGCCCGATCTACGGACCGCTGATCCGCCGCTTCGCCGCCCTGCGCCTCGTCGAAATCGGGGAGCGCGCCGTCGCAGCGCTGCCGCGTTTCGTCATCCTCGTTCTCCTCGCCGTACCTCTTGCCGTAGCCGAACCCTTGAAGATCTACGGCCTGCTGCTCCTGGGCCAGGGCCGGCTGGTTCGTGGCCTCCTCATCCTGGCCATCGCCTATCTCGCGAGCTTCCTGCTGATCGAGCGCATCTATGCCGCCGGCAAGCCCAAGCTGATGACCATAAGCTGGTTCGCCTGGCTCATGGGCCTGATCGACTGGATCCGCCGGATGTTGCTCGACTGGCTGGAAGGCACCCCGATCTGGGTCGTGGTCACCGCCGCCCGCAGCTTTGCGGCCCGCGTCGCCACCGTATTCCGGGCTGCCGTCTCGCAAAGGCGCGGGTAATCTTTCGGGCATCCGGACAAGGGGCTTCTCACCGATCCCGGAGCAAGGCGCTCCCGGCCGAATGCCTTTTCGCCCTCGCTCGTCGTAGTCGGTGCGCATTTGCGATTCTTGCAGAGGCCATCAAATCGCAAACGCACCGGCATTCGGACGGTCCATTCAAGACCGCATGGCCTTCCGCATGAGCGGGATCGTGGGCGGGTCGAATCTTCCCGCACACGCTCGCCAGCGCAGTTAGCCCGAGCGCAGCTCTCGGAGAAGACAGGATTATTTACCCGCTTTGGAATAACTCTAAAAATAGATCGGGAATTGCACAATTTAGAATTGCTATGAACTATAATTTAGAATCACTCTTATCTTTGATCCATAACGGTTTTCTGCGTCATAGCCCCTTGTTCAGCAGAATTGAACGCGTGTAATAGCTTGCCGATTGTTAATCTTGCATCGGCTGTGGGGGCGCGCAGGAACGACACAATGCTCGTACCATTTCTCATCATGCTCAGGGAGGGCATCGAGGCAGCGCTGATCGTCGGCATTGTTGCGAGCTATCTGCGTGTCACCGGGCGAAGCGCCTGGATGCCGGCCGTGTGGTGCGGCATCATCCTGGCCGTTGGCCTTTCTTTTTCCGTGTTCGTCGCGCTGCATGTCGCCAGCGCCGAATTTCCCCAGCGCACCCAGGAACTGTTCGAGGCCGTGGTCGGCCTGATCGCGGTCTGCCTGTTGACCGCCATGGTGTTCTGGATGGTGCGGGCCTCGCGCAGCATCAAGGCCGAACTGCAGCATTCCGTCGATGCCGCCCTGGCTTCATCGGACCATCAAGGCCTTGCGCTGGTCGGCATGGTCTTCCTGGCGGTCGCGCGCGAAGGGCTGGAATCGGCCTTCTTCCTGCTGGCGACCTTCGAACAGAATGTCGGCTATGGCGCGCCGCTCGGTGCTGCGCTCGGCCTCGTCTGCGCGGCCGTCTTCGGTATCGCGCTCTATTACGGCGGCGCCCGCCTCAATCTGCGCCTGTTCTTCCGCTGGACCAGCATCCTGATCATCTTCGTGGCGGCCGGCCTGGTGGCGACGGCGGTGCGCTCGCTGCACGAAGCCGGCCTGTGGAACCATCTGCAGGGCATCGCCTTCGACATCTCCGGCGTCCTGCCCGGCGACAGCACGCTCGGCACCGTGCTCGGCGGCCTGTTCGGCTATCACGACACGCCCACCCATGGCGAGGTGATCGCCTATCTCCTCTATCTCATCCCGGCGCTGTTCCTCTTCCTGATGGCGCCAACCTCTCCGTCCCCATCCAAATCGAAGGCCGCACGATCGTGACAGCCCCGCGCATCAATTATCCGGCTGTCGGGGCCGGCATGCTCGCCCTCATCGTGGCGGTGGGCGTCGGCACCTATTTCCTGGTCGCCAAGCCGCCGGGATCCGAGACGGCCAAGGCCGGCGATACCGTCGCCATCGCCGTCACGGCGACGGCCTGCGAGCCGAACGAACTGACGGTTCCCGAAGGGCGCACCACCTTCGCCATCACCAACAAGAGCAACCGGGCGATGGAATGGGAGATCCTGCAAGGCGTGATGGTGGTGGAGGAGCGCGAAAACATCGCTCCCGGCTTCACCCAGAAGCTGACCGCCAAGCTCGAGCCGGGCGACTACGAGATCGCCTGCGGCCTGCTCACCAATCCCAGGGGCAAGCTCAAGGTCACCGCGCTCGCCAATGCCCCCAAGGAGGTCAAGCCGAGCCTGACGCAGTTGATCGGGCCGCTGGCCGAGTACAAGGTCTATGTCACCCTGGAGGTCGACGACCTCACCGAAGCGACCAAGGCCTTCACCGACGCGATCAAGGCCGGCGACCTCGCCAAGGCCCGTGAACTCTATGCGCCGACCCGCCAGTCCTATGAGCGCATCGAGCCCGTTGCCGAACTGTTTTCCGATCTCGACAAGTCGATCGACGCCCGCGCCGATGTCTTCGAGAAGCTGGAGGCCGATCCGGCCTTTACCGGCTTCCATCGTCTGGAATACGGCCTGTTCAAGCAGGGCAGCACCGAGGGGCTCGCGCCTTTCGCCGACAAATTGCAGGCCGATGTCACCGAGCTGCAGAACCGGATCTCGACCCTGGTCGTACCGCCTTCCAAGATGGTCGGCGGCGCGGCCGTGCTGATCGAGGAAGTCGCCTCCAACAAGATCTCCGGCGAGGAAGACCGCTACAGCCGCACGGATCTGTGGGACTTCCAGGCCAATATCGACGGGGCCCGCAAGATCGTCGAACTGCTCGCCCCTCTGACCACCAAGGCAGATGCGGCGCGCCAGAAGAGCATCGACGACAATTTCGCCGCCGTGAATGCCATCCTTGCCAAATACCGCACGCCCGACGGCGGCTTCAAATCCTATGACACCTTGAGCCAGGACGATCGTGTGGCCCTGCAAAAGCCGGTAACGACGCTGGCCGAAAGCCTGTCGACGCTACGCGGCACGCTAGGCCTCGACTGAAGGGGAAGGAACAATGACCGACAAGACCCCCTGCCCGCCCCAACCTGACACGGACGCCCCGCGTTCTCCGGGCCGACGCTCCATGCTGCTGGGCCTCGGCGCCGCCGGCGGCGGCGCGCTGCTGGCTACCCTGCCAAGTCAGCAGGCAGCTGCGGAGGAAGCCGGTTCCACCGGCCATCTCAGCGACCGTGTGACCTATCTCGGGGCCCACCAAGCCGGCGTCACCACCGATCGCCCGCCGATGGGGTTGGTGGTCGCCTTCAACATCCTCGCCACCAAACGCAGCGATCTCGAACGCCTGTTCCGTGTCCTCACCGATCGCATCGCTTTCCTCACCCAGGGCGGCACGCCGCCGGTGATCGATCCGAAGTTCCCGCCCCCCGATTCCGGGCTGATGGGGCCCGTGGTCTCCCCGGACAATCTCACCATCACCGTGGGCGTGGGCGCCTCGCTGTTCGACCAACGCTTCGGGCTCGCCGACAAGAAGCCGCGGCAGCTGATCAAGATGCCGCAATTTCCCAACGACGCGCTGTCGGCCGAACTCTGCCACGGCGATCTGATGATCCAGATCTGCTCCAACACCACCGACAGCAACCTGCATGCTCTGCGCGACATCGTGAAGAACACGCCGGATCTGCTGATGGTGCGCTGGAAGCAGGAAGGCTTCGTGCCGCCGCCGCGCGCGACAGGCGAAACCCAATCGGCACCGCGCAACCTGCTCGGCTTCAAGGACGGCACGGCCAATCCCGACCACAAGGACGAGGCCGAGATGAACCGCCTGGTCTGGGTCCAGCATGGCGCCACGGAGCCTGCCTGGGCGACCGGCGGCAGCTACGGCGTGGTGCGCATCATCCGCAATTTCGTGGAGCGCTGGGACCGCACGCCGCTTGGCGAGCAGGAAGCCATCATGGGCCGGCACAAGCCGAACGGCGCACCGCTCGGCATGAAGGTCGAAGCCGACATCCCGAGCTATCACGACGATCCGGAAGGCAAGCGTACGCCTTTGGACGCCCATATCCGCCTTGCCAATCCGCGTACGGCGGACTCGCGCAGGAATCTGATCCTGCGCCGTCCCTTCAACTATTCCAACGGCATCACCAAGTCGGGCCAGCTCGACATGGGACTGCTCTTCATCTGCTTCCAGTCCGATCTGGATGCCGGCTTTGCCACGGTCCAGCAACGCCTGAACGGCGAACCGCTGGAGGAATACATCAAGCCAGTCGGCGGCGGCTACTTCTTCATCCTGCCCGGCATTCCCGACAAGACAGCCTTTCTCGGCCAGTCCCTGCTGGCAGAGACCGCGTGAACGATCCTTCAACCTTGAACTGAAGAGAGAGAGAACCCCATGACACATCTCAAATGGCGCATGCTGCTGGGCGCCGCGATTATCGGTCTTGCCACGACCGCCAGCGCCAATGCGCCGGCCGTCTCCCCGCTGGACCTGGTCCAGCCCGTGGCCGACTACAAGGTCTATATCAGCAAGGGCGTCAAGAAACTGGTGGAAGACACCGCCAAGTTCACGGCTGCGGTCAAGGCCGGCGATCTCAAGAAGGCCCAGGCCCTCTACGCCCCCACCCGCTTCCACTACGAGATGATCGAGCCGGTCGCCGAGCTCTTCTCCGATCTCGACGGCAGCATCGATTCGCGCGCCGACGATCATGAGAAGAAAGAGGCCGACGATGCCTTCACCGGCTTCCATCGCCTTGAATATGGCCTGTTCGAAAAGAAGAGCACCGAGGGTCTCTCCAGCTTCGCCGACAAGCTGAACACCGATGTCGCCGAACTGCAGAAGCGCATCGCCGGCCTCACCATTCCGCCCGAGAAAATGGTGGGCGGTGCCGCTGCGCTGATCGAGGAAGTCGGCGCAACCAAGATCACCGGCGAGGAAGATCGCTACAGCCACACCGATCTGTGGGACTTCAAGGCCAATATCGACGGCGCCCGCAAGATCGTCGATCTCCTGCATCCGCTGACGGTCAAGGCCGACAAGGACCTGTCCAAGAAGATCGGCACGAATTTCGAGACGGTCGAGAAGATCCTGGCCAAGTACAAGACCAAGGACGGCTACGAGACCTATGACAAGCTGACACCTGAGGACCGTACGGCCCTGCAGGGTCCGATCACCACGCTGGCGGAAGATCTTTCCAAGCTGCGCGGCACGCTCGGCTTGAACTGAAATCCAGAGCGGAATGCTCTGTCGGGCGGCGGGCCTTCGGGCCCGCCCATCGCTCGCGGCTAGAGGCTGTTGTGAACCATGACAGCCTCTCTATCTGTCGATCAGTTCGATCGAGCGGGTCAATGTGACCTTGCGATCGCCGACATTATCCTTGAGCAGGACGTCGATGCGATAGGGGCCAGGCTTGTCGTTCGGCTCGAAATGAACGGACAGGGTCGAGCGGCTGTCGACCAGGTTGAAGCGGCCGCCAACCTTTTCCTTGAGCGCCGTCACGTCCTGCTGCGCCGAACGGGGATCGACTGAGCCGTCGGGCCCGGTCACCTTGATGTCGTAGCTCACATTCGCAGAAAGATCCTCCTGCAGGGCCATGCCGGAAAACAGCACGGTCACGCCGATGGTATCGCCGCGGCGTGCCTGGGGCATCGTCCCGGTCAGAACCGCCGCCTCAGGGACGTCACCATTCGCTCCTGACTTGTCGGGCAGCTTGAGCATGGCGATGCTGCCTGAAAAATCACCGTCGCGGTCGGGGGCAGGCTTGAAGATCTGGCTTCTACTCGCCAACAGGGCGTCGAGCGCCTGCTTGTAAGGGCCCGAAGCTTCTACGGCCCGCCGCCGCAGATAGCGTTCCAACACCTCATGCTGGCGCAGATTATAGGCGAGGCCTTGCGCAGCATTGATGCGGATCGACTTGTCGAGCTCGTTGCTGCCGGTCAACGCCCTGCCCGGATCGAGCGCGTCGACCAAGGTTGCGAGGAAACCCGGATTGCCGGTTGCAAAGAAGGCCCCCCATTTGAGATCCATCTCCACCGGCCGGCTTGGCGCCAGCGTGTAGAGATTGCCGGGCTTGTCCCTGAGAAAGCCGGGCTCCTCGTGGAAAAGCGAAGCAATCAGATCGGCATTGCCCGACTGCCACAACGCGAAGATGAGGACCGACTTGCTGTCGGCCGGATAGTCGGCGCCGGCCCCGATCCAGCCGCCCACGCGGGCGCGGTTCTGCAGGAACAGCATGGAGAAAAAGCCGGCCAGTGTCGCACGCGAGAGACCGGTGCCGGCGATCGTTTGCGAGTTCCTCATGGCAGCGAGCATGTCGGGCACCGCCGCAGGATCTTTGCGCACGTAGAAGAAGACGATGCTCTCGGCGAGCTTGAAGGCGGCTGCACTCGGCAGGGCCTTGGCCGGTGGCGGAGAAGACGGCTGGGGTGGCAATGCCGGCGGCGGCGGTGGTGAAGGCGATGCGTCCTGCGCCGCAGCAGGAGCAAGGCAAAGGCTCATCAGAACGGACGCGAGCAGCAAAGTGCGTGTCAACGGAATTGCCATCCCTACGGCGCCGCGGAATTGGGCGCCTGTTCCAGACCAACTTACGGTACAAGACGGCAAAATTGCGCTCGCCCCGGCGCAAAATACCTCTGCGATATAGCCTTTCAGGCAGTCGCCGATCGCAGCGCCGGATAGAGCCCGCGCCAACGGGCCAGGGCCTCGACATAGGCCGGGGCCAGCACGGGGTCGGGCTCGATCGTCTCGACGCGGTGCGGCGGGGTGCAGACCGCCAGCGGATCCTCGCCAAAGACGGCCAGACGCGCCAGGCGCGCCGCGCCGAAAGCCCCGCCGGTCTCGCCATCGGCCAGGCGGTAAACCGGAAATCCCAGCACATTGGCGAGGATTTCGAGCCAGAAGCGCGAGCGCGAACCGCCACCGATCACGTCGGCGCCGGCAATGTCGGTTCCCGCTGCCGCCAGGGCATCGCGACAATCGGCGAAGGCGAAGGCAACGCCTTCCAGCACGGCCTGCACCATCGCTTCGCGTCCGTTCTCATGGGCGAGGCCGGTAAAGGCGCCGCGGATGACGGTGTCGTCATGCGGCGTCCGCTCGCCGGAAAGATAGGGCAGGAACTGCACCGGCGACGGCGCCACGGGTTTGTCGCCGAGCGGCGCCAGCAAGGCGCTCTCCTTGGTCTGCAGCACGCCGGCGATCCAGGCGAGACTGGAGGCAGCCGAGAGAATCACGCCCATCTGGTGCCAGGTCTTCGGCACGGCATGGCAGAAGGCGTGCACGGCATGGGCGGGATTGGGCAGGAAGCGATCGGTGGTCGCCCACAGCACGCCCGAAGTGCCGAGCGAAAGAAAGGCCGAGCCCGGCCTGATGGCGCCAAGGCCCACCGCGCCGGCAGCATTGTCTCCGGCACCGCCGGCAAACAAGGGGGCCTTGGCCATGCCCCAACGCGCCACGAGATCGGCCCGAAGGCGACCGGCAGGCTCGGAGCCCTCGACTAGGCGCGGCATGGCCTCGCGCGACAGGCCGGTGGCGGCAAGCGCCGCATCCGACCAGTCCCGCCGGCCGACATCCAGCCAGAGCGAGCCCGCCGCATCCGACATTTCCTCGATCGCCTCGCCGGTCAGGGCCAGGCGCACATAGGCCTTGGGCAACAGGACGAGGCGCGTCGCGGCAAAAATCGCCGGTTCGTGGCGGGCGACCCACAGTAATTTGGGAGCCGTGAAACCCGGCATTGCCTTGTTGCCGGTCACCGCACGCAGATCAGGCCATCTGGCCTCCAGTTCCGCACATTCGGCATGGGATCGGCCGTCATTCCACAAGATCGCAGGCCGGAGCGGCTGATGGTCGGCCCCGAGCAGCACGGCACCATGCATCTGGCCCGACAGGCCGATGCCCTCGACGGCGGCGATCTCCTTGGGGTGGGTCGCCTTCAGGGCATCGACGGCCGATATCACCGCCTCGACCCAGGCCTGTGGCGCCTGTTCGGAAAAACCGGGATGGGGCCGCTGCACCGTGAGCGCGACGTCGTGGCTGGCAACGACGCGCTGTTCGCCATCTGCGAGCAGCGCCTTGACCGAAGACGTGCCGATATCAAGCCCTAGAAACACGTATTCCTCCGAAGAATTATTCGAATCGATCATGCGCCAGGCTGGAAAGCCGGGGCAAGCCCCCTCCTGCGGAAACTGCGCGCGGATACGGGCGCGGGGCGTCGAACCGCGAGTTTCACGGCCGTGTCACTGCGCCTGACCTATGCAAGGGGCTCGTGGACCCCGACTTCCATCAGGGGCTGTAGACGGCGACGCCATTCGCCGTCCTGGCCAGGGCACCTACGCTCTACAGCCCCTGATGCTTTTTTTGTCGTACGGTGGGGTGAACACGATGCCGATATCCTCCTCTGACAACATCGGCGCTTGCCTCTGATTCAATGGCCCGTCCTCGCACTCGACATGGGACTGGCTGAGGCGTGCGGGCTTGGACACAACCTGACGGCCGCGCATCGGCGGGCGGAAAGACGGCTCGCGCATGAACCGTGCACCGAGCCGATGGGAATTGCACCAAGCGCACGGGTCCGCTCCCACAATTCGTACGACAGGGCGAACGACCTTCTGACGGATACAAGCCGGAATAATGATTTTATGAAATATTCGTGAATAATAATTGAATACACCTACAGATCCTAAAATAATTCAAAAGATTTACTAGCGCAATGTGGACGTAATGTTCGCCTGCATGATGGCCCATGTCTTTCAGGTGCTCGAATCGAGACAGGTGAGATGAGGCGAACCACCATTGGTCGTTTCCTCCTCTGACGCCGAGCGCTGCAACGCCTGGCTGCGGTACGTCCCTGTGATTCTTACCGATGCCGGTGCGTCGCAGGGCGTTGTGATCTCGGCAAACCGTCACCACCAGCGAAAGACAGCCCGAAGGGGCCGCTCCCTTAGCGGAGACACGGCTCCGGACCTGACAATCCGCGCACCGGCTCGCCGTGGCAATTGCCGCGCAGCAGTCGGCGCGTGCAGTGGAGTAGACACGTGCGTACGCAATTGCTCATCCCCCTCGCAGCAGGCCTGTTGGCCCTCGCCGTGACCGGCTGCGGCCCTGCCTGGGCCGAGGACTATTACGACACTTCCCCCCGCTACGCGCCGCCCCCGTCCTTCAGCGGCTCCTATGTCGGCGTGCATGCCGGCGCAGCGTCGGCCAAATCGGCCAACCCCTTCGCCAAGGGCAACAGCCTCCAATTGGGCCTCCAGACGGGTTACGACATGCGCCTTGGCCCGGCGGTCATCGGCGCCGAAGTCGAGGGGTCCAATCTCGGTGGCGCCGAGCGGCGGGCGCGAGGCGGCAAGATCAGGGAAAAATGGCGGGCCGCGCTGAAGGGCCGGGCCGGCATCGCCCTCGATCGCACCTTGCTCTACGGCACGGCCGGCTTCGCCTTCACCAAATTCGAGGGCACCGGCGGCGCCCGCGTCAGGGACGGCTGGAAGACCGGCTATCTGATGGGCGCCGGCGTCGAACAGGCCTTCTCCGACAGGGTCTCCTTCAAGCTCGAATACAATTATGTCCGTACCCCCGGCCTGAAGACGCGTTCGTCCTTCGGCCATGCCAAGGAAGACATCGGCAGCCACGCTTTGAAAGCGGGCCTCAACTACCGATTCTAGGGATCGCTGTTGGGGTCCCCGACCGGATCCGGCGCCAGGCCGGATCCGGTCGGCCCCTCGTAATGTCGGCGCAATCTTCAGCTTCTAGAGCCAAATACAGTCTGGAATCATCAATGTCTTTTCATCGCGCTTTCGCAGTCGCGCTCGCCGCAGGCCTTCTCCTATTGGCGGGTTGCGCTTCCGCCGTCATGAAGAACTATGTCGGTGGCCCGGTTGAAACGGTGATGCTGGACTATGGGCCGCCGACCAGCATACTCGATCTCGGCCCTGGCCAGCGCGCCTACCAGTGGCGCAAGGTTTCCACCAATGTGGTGCCCGGCAGCGCCAGGAGCGAAGTCCGCCGGACCCGGCGAGGCACCGACGTCGAAACCACGGAAACGCCCGGCTATGTCGAGCGACAGGAATGCTTCTATACCTTCTACGCCCGCGCCGCAGGCGAGCGCTGGCTCATCACGAATTTCCGCAAGCCAAGCCTGGAATGCGAGTGATCCGGGCTCGTTGTCGAGACCGGCGCGAACTGAAGACGGACGAAGGGTCCCATGCGCATCCTGCTGATCGAGGACGAACCGGAAATGGCGTCCGTGCTCAAGACGGCCCTGGAACGCCAGGACGTCGTGGTCGACCATGCCTCGAACCTGGCCGATGGCGAGGCAATGGCCCGCATCGGGTCCTATGACGCCATCGTGCTCGATCGTCGCCTGCCCGACGGCGAAGGCCTGACCTTGATCCCGCGCCTGCGCGCCCTGCATGTCGAGGCGCCGGTCATCGCCCTCACCGCCATGAGCGGCCTGCAGGACCGGGTCTCCGGGCTCGACGCCGGTGCCGACGATTATATGGGCAAGCCCTTCGCCACCGAGGAACTGGTCGCTCGCCTGCGCGCCCTGCACCGCCGCCCCTATACGTTGCGGGCCGACCAGGCCGTCGTCGGCCGCCTCACCTATGACTTCCGCCATCGTGAGGCGCTGATCGACGACCAGACGCTCGACCTGCCACGGCGTGAGCGCCTCGTCCTGGAAACGCTGATCCGCCGACCGGGACGCACCATCATGCGCAGCGCGCTGGAGGAAGCTGTCTACGCCCTCGACGACGAGATCGGCTCCAACGCGCTCGATGCGCATATTTCCCGCCTGCGCCGCAAGCTGGACGACCTCGCCGCCGGCATCGAGATCCGCGCCATCCGCAATCTCGGCTATCTCCTGCGGGCCGCCTCATGAAGCAGGCGCGAGCGCGCTCCCTGCAATGGATCCTGGTGCGGCGGCTGATCCTGCTGCAGGCGGCGATGCTCGTCTTCTTCATCGTGCTGTTCATCACCGCGCTCTCGGTCGCCAATCCCCAGCTCATGGTCGACAACGAGGCGGCGGTTGCCGCGATCACCAGTGCCATCGACCGCGACAAGGACGGCAAGCTCATCGTCAGCGACACCAAGGAACTGGCCGACTTCCGTACCGAATATCCCTATGTCTGGTACATCATCCGCGACCAGTCGGGACAGAGCCTGCGCATCGGCTCGGTTCCGGCTGACTATGATCGCGATCTCGGCGACCTGCTGCGGGCGGTCGATCACGCCAATATCGGCTTCGCCGGCAAGGAAGAGGGCCGGGAAATGCGCCCGGAAGCCTATGTGCAGAAAGTGGACACCAAGGCCGGCCCGGTCCAGATCGTCACCTCCACCCTGCATTCGCGGGCCGAAGCGGACGGCTTCATCATCAACGTGACCGCCACCGTCGACATGGCCCGCAATCCCGACGGCAGTGCCAATTGGGCCCGGGTCCTCCCGGGCATCGTCGTGGGCCTTGCCATCTTCCTGGTGCCGATCATCGTCGTCATGGGCGTGACCACATTGGTGACGACGCCCGCCGTGGTGCGCCGCTCCCTGGCCGGCCTGGTCGGCACCGCCAACGAGGCCGCGCGCATCGATGTCAGCACGCGCGCCATGCAATTGCCGGTCGAGAACGTGCCCCAGGAGATCGTGCCGCTGGTGCATGCGTTCAACCAGGCATTGGCCCGCCTCGCCCAAGGCTTCGACCGTCACAACCGCTTCCTGACCGATGCCGCCCACGAGCTGCGCACACCGATCGCCATTCTGCGCACGCGGGCGGAATTGTTGAAGGAAGAACCGCAGAGCCTGCGGCTGAGGCAGGACATCGAGCGCCTCTCGCATCTGGCCCAGCAACTGCTCGACCATCAATTGCTCGATCGCCCCGCCAACCACCGGCAGGCGGTCGACCTTGCCGAACTCGCCGGCCGCGTCGCCGCCGACTTTGCGCCGCTCGCGATCGAGGCCGGCTACGACCTGGCCTTCGAACCGCCGCACGGCAAGGTCGAGGTCGAAGCCAATGTGCTGCAGATCGAGCAGGCTCTCGCCAACATCATCCGCAATGCCATCGAGCATGGCGGCGGCCATGGCACCATCACGGTGGCGGTCGACGCAGCCGGTGGCCTGGAGGTGCGCGATGAAGGGCCCGGCATCCCGGCCGAGGAGCATAGGAACGTGTTCGAACCCTTTTATCGCCTGCATCCGCTTTCGCGCGGCGCCGGACTCGGGCTGAATCTCGCCCGCCAGATCGCGCAGCTGCATGGCGGCAGCATCGCGATCGTCAACGGCTCCTGGAAAGGAGCTCACGTGCGGATCGAGCTTCCGCCGCTCCGCGCGGCGGCCTGAGGCAATACCCGTTCGGCATACCGGGGCCTGGCCAATCGCAGAGCGATCAGCGCCCGTCTTCGCTGGCAACGACGCCGAGTACCGGCAGGACCAGGCGCGGTAGCTCATGCGCCACGGTCTTCACGAACATGTTCTCGATCTTCATGGCCTGGATGGGCCTCATCGCTTCCGTGCTATAGATCTTCGCGATCTCGTCGATACTCTGGTAGATCTTGGTACTGGCCGCCTGCACCGTCCTGTCCATGTAGCGCAACTGCCCGATCGGCGTTCGATAGGCATAAAAGGCATGGTAGCTCATCGAGCCGGAGCGTTCGAATTCCACAATGACCATCACCACGCTGCCATCGTGTCCGACCATACGCGCGACGTCCTGCTCCGCCTTGATGACACGGATGGCGCCGCAACGCGCACCGAGCCGAGTCAGCATCCTCTCCATCCCCTGCATGGAAAGGCCGCCGAGCGCACCGATGTCGAGGCCGGCCGCCTTGGCAAGGTCGTCCACGGTGACGAAGAGCTTGCCGTCGACCTTGGCGCCGATCTGCGTGAGGGCCTTGGCCGAAGCAACCCAGGCGCAGATGCCGGCATTCGGATTGATGTCGACGATGAGCTTGGCCATGATCGCGCCCTTGACGGAGCGGACCATCTGGGCCGCCTTGCCTACCGGCAGGATCGCGAGGAGCCGCAGCCCATCCTGCCCGGCGCCGGCCGCCGTGCCCTTGGCGAGCCCATCCCCAAGCCGCAAGACGTCAACGAAACCGGCACCGAACGTCATCAGGGCCTTGGTACCGGCCCCCACGATCATCGCGCCTTGGCTGTAGTTTGAATCCTCGACCCACTTGTCCAGGATCGCTTCGGATTCCTTCTGCTGCTGGCTCCACCAATCCGCGAGCTCAGTGAACTTCCACATGGAACCTCCGTGCACAATCGCTTGCGCGAGAGGCCTTGCCGCCGCGCCGATCCCGCCGAGATATAGGTTCGGGCATACCGGGCCACAGTTCCCTGGAGAACCGCAAACCCCAAGCAACGCGCCGAAAAATGAAGAGAGGTTTCGGCCAGAACGATATGACGGCATAGGCCTATGCCGCTGGCCCAATGCCGAAACCGGCGCGACGCGGGAGCGACGCAGCGCTTCACAAAGCGGAAAAACTCGGGAAACACCCTTCCGCTATAGTGCCATCCTTCACACGGGAAGGTGCGGGACCTTGACCATCGCAGCCATGCTCTTCGTCATGCTGGCATTGCTGGGCCTCATCTATGTCACCTTCGACATCTGAGGAGGCCATTAGTCCAGCACTGCCAGACAGCCGACGATCCCCATGAGAATGGCCGCAGAGAGCATCAATACGGTCTCGGCCAGGTTGTCCCGGCCGGCGAGACGCTCCAGCCAGACTGGTCCGGCGGCTCCGGCGATGGTCTCGTCGCATGGCAGCAAGCCCGTTTGCCGCAGCGGCTCGCCACAGCCGAGACCGATCAGCAGATCGGCCGCCGTCGTATGGAGATGGGCGGAAAGCCGCGTGGCCATGGCCGGTCGCAGGTCGCGTTGCCCGTGGACCCAGGCATCGATATCGCCCGCATTCACTCCGGCACGGCGTGCAAGCGAGGCGGCGTCCACCCCGGCTGTCGCCATGGCCGCCGCCAGACCATTGGGGCGAGGCATGCGATCGAAACTCGGCTTGATCGGATCCAACATCGCGCAGCCGCCTCCGATCAAGCGTGACCGGGAGGGGTCCTTGCCTGCGAGTTGGGCCGGCGGCCGTCCAGACAATCGTCGTGTGCGAGATATTGAGACGATCTACAAAGGCCGAGCAAAGCTGCATCGGCGATGGGATAGGGACACATGGCCTGTCTTCCACGATGACACCTTCCGGCATAGGGCGCGAATCACCCTGAAACCTTCGATGTTTCCCCTATCGCTCGCCCATATTGCACGGACATTGCGTCCCCTCCGTCCGGCTGCCAACCGGTCGACATGGCTTCCGCCGGTAGGGCATGCCCCCTCATGCCGGACAAACAAAAATCCTCCGACCCATGGAGGCCGGAGGATTTTTGTTGGCCGAACCGGCAGACGGGTTCAGATCAGGCCGTATTGCTTGGCCTTGTTGCGCAGGAAGGGCAGGCCCTCCGCCAGGATCTCCTCGCGGCTGTTGGCGACGGGGCGCCAGACCGACAGGGCGGAAGCGAGCTGCGGCGGCATATGGATGAAACTCTCCATGGCCATGCCACCCTTGAAGCCGATGCCGGCCAGACCCGCGAACACCTCATCCCAGGCGATCGTGCCAGTGCCGGGGACACCGCGGTCGCTCTCGGACAGGTGGATATATTTGAGATGCTCTCCGGCCTTGAGGATACCGTTGGCCTGGCCCTTCTCCTCGATGTTCATGTGGTAGGTATCGAGATGGAGGAAGACGTTGGGCGCGCCGATGCGTTCGATGACGCGGACCACCTGCTCGGTGGTGTTCATCATGTGGTTCTCGTAGCGGTTGACCGCCTCCAGCCCGAGTTCCAGGCCGAGCGTACGGGCATGGGCGGCCGCCTTGTCCATCACCTTGACGACCGCGTCATATTCGGCCTCGGTCGGCGGGTTGCCGGTGCGCTCGCCGATCGAACCATAGACGACGCCGGACAGAGCCTTGGCACCGATCTCGGCAGTCTTGTCCAGCGCCAGGGTGAGGAATTCCAGCGCCTTGTCCGGATTGTTGGTGGGGCGGGAGTCGTTGGGCAGGCCGAGCGAGCAGACCGCATCGACGCCGTGCTTTTCCAGGAGAGCCCGGGTGTGGCCGGTATCGGCCTTGGCCGGCTCCAGCAGGGCGATCTCGACGAAGGCCAGCCCGTATTTGGCTGCCTCCGCGATCGACAGCTCCGCCGCCTCGCGGGTCCAGCTATGCGACCACAGGCTGGTGTGAATGCCGAAGCCCTTCATGGCAATATCCTCAATGTGTTGGCTTTTGGGTGAAGAGAGACTGGAGGAACTCGCGGGCCCAGACCCAGCGCAGGATCATGACCGCCAGCAGGAAGGCGCCCCACATCGCCGTGGCCAGATGCTGGTTGGCGCCGAGCAGGTTCAGGCCGGAGGCGATGACCTGCAGGATGATGAGGGCGATCACCACCGGGATCACCCGCCCGAACCCGCCGAAGGGATCGACGCGGCCGAGGAAGCAGGCAAGCACGGTAATCAGGAGATAGGCCTCGCCATGGCCGACACGCACCGAGTTGAAGCGGGCGAGCATCACCACGCCGGCAATGCCGCACATTAAGCCGGACAGCGTGTAGATCAGCGTTACCGACCGGCGGGTATCGATGCCGGAATAGCGCGTCGCCTCGATGTTGGAGCCGATCATGCGGGTGGCGAAACCGAGCCGGGCCCGCGTCATCACCACATGCCAGAGCAGGGCCGCCGCGGCGAGGATCCAGAGCGGCACGGGAATGCCGATCAGCGTGCCGTGGCCGATCTCGCGCACGAAATCGGGAAAGCCCGATATATCGCCGCCATGGGTGAGGAATTCCCCGAGCCCACGCAGGAAGATCATCATCGAGAGCGAGACGAGGATGGGATGGGCGCCGGTATAGGCGATGATGATGCCCATCAGCCAGCCCGCCGCCGCGCCGGTAATCAATGCCGCGGCCACCCCGAGGACGAAGGCGCCGACGCCGGCATCCACCCCGCCATAGGATTGCAGCACCCAGGCCATGGCAAGGCCGGCGATATTGGCCGTGAAGGTCGCCGCCAGATTGAAGCCGCCCGAAATGATCGGCATCAGCATCGCCAGGGTCAGCAGCCCAAGTTCGGGCAGCTGGAAGGCGATGGATGAGAACGTCGTGGCCGTGAAGAAGCGATCGGTGCTGAAACTCAGCGCCGCCACCACCAGGACGAGGAAGCCGATCAGGCCGGCAATGTCACTGCTCAGCAGGTTCGCGAAACCGGACTTGCCGGCCTGATTGGAGGTCGATGTCGGTGTCGTCATGCCGCCCTCCGGGCTGTGGGCGCGCGCCGGGACCCGGCTTTCATGGATCCGATCAGCCGCGCGACACCGTCGCTCGACAAAGTGATGGCGATCAGGATGATGGCGCCGATGATCATCTTGAAGGCATAGGGCGTGATGCCCAGCAGGTTCAGGCCGTTCTCGGTGATGGCGACCAGGAAGATGCCGAGAATGGCTCCGAGCAGCGTGCCCCTGCCCCCGCCGAGGCGGGCGCCGCCGAGCACCACGGCGGCGAGAACGTCGAGCTCGCGGCCATAGAGCGCGTTGGGCACCACTTCCTGCGCATAATGGGCCTGCATCAGCCCGGCAATACCGGCCATCAGGCCGAGCCAGCCGAAGGCGAGATAATGCATGGCGCCGATATTGATGCCCACCCGCCGCGCCGCCTCGGGATTGTCACCCATGGCGTAGAGCTGGCGGCCCGGCGTGGTCCTGCGCAGCAACAGCCAGGTGGCGAACACGCAGAGCGCCATGACGGCGACGGGCAGCGTCAATTCGGCCGAGCCGTCGCCCGTCGCAACGCTGAACAGCACGATGCGGTCCGTCAGCCAGTCCGGCAGGTCGTAAAGCGAGACGCCGCCGGTGAGGAACATCAGCGTGCCGAAGAAGAGGTTGAAGGTCGCGATCGTCACCACGATCGAGACGATGCGGAAATGATAGATCAGCGCGGCGTTGAAGGCGCCGAGCAGGAAGCCGAAGCCGCCGGCGACCACCAGGCCGACGGCCCAGTTGCCGCCACCCAGATGCATCACCGTCAGCGCTGTGAGGTACTGCACCACCGAGGCACCGACGGCGAAGGAAATATCGATGCCGCCGGCGATCAGAACCACCAGGAGGCCGGCGGCGAAGATCACGTTCACCGCCGAGGTGTTCATCAGGTCGAACAGGTTCGACAGGGTGAAGAAGGTGTCGGTGGTGAGGGCAAGGCCCGCGACGAGGGCCAGGATCACCAGGATGAGCCAGCGCTCGGTGGCGCCGATCGGCCAGTTGCGTTTGTCAGGCATGCACATCCTCCTCGATCTTGTCGATGGACACTTCGCCCGGAATGTATTCGTCGATGATGCGACCATCGCGCATGTGCAGGATGCGATCCGCGTTGAAATAGACTTCGGTGATCTCGTCGGAAATCAGCAGGATGGCCATGCCTTCCTGCGCCAGCCGGTGGATGATGGCGAAAATGCCGGCGCGGGCACCGACATCGACGCCAACCGTGGGCGAATCCAGGATCAGCAGCTTCGGTTTGGTGGCCAGCCATTTCGCCAGCACCACGCGCTGCTGGTTGCCCCCGGACAGGGTCGACACCGCATTGTCGGGATTGGAGACCTTGATGGCGAGGGCCTTGACCCAGTCATCGACCAGCGATTTGCGCCGGGCCGGCGAAATCAGCCGGAAGAGATCGAGCAGCCTGTCCAGCACGGTGACGGCCGTGTTGTCGCCGATCGACTGCGGCTGGACCAGGCCAAGCTGCAGGCGATCTTCCGAGACATAGGCGATGCCGGCGTCGATGGCGGCCCGGTTGGAGGCAAGCGACAAGGCCTTGCCCTCGAGACGAATGCTGCCTGAACTCGGCCGGGTCAGGCCGAAGAGCGACAGGGCGAGTTCGGTGCGCCCCGCCCCCAATCGCCCCGTCAGGCCCAGGACCTCCCCGCGCCGGACCGTGAGGCTGATATCCTCATAATCGCCCGGCCGCGTCAGTTTCTCCACCTGCAAGACCACAGGCGAAGCGGAATGATCGCGCGCCTGCACGGCCTGGTCGAAGGTCTTGCCGGTCATCAGCTCGGTCAGGCGGGTCTGCGTCATGCCGGCTGTCGGATAGGTGCCGACATAATGGCCGTCGCGCAGCACGGTGACGCGGGTGCAGACATCGAGCACCTCGGCCAGGCGATGGCTGACGAAGACCACGGCGATACCGTCGGCCGACAGGCGCCGCACGATCACCAGCAGCGCATCGGTTTCCGCCTGGCTGAGTGAGGCGGTGGGCTCATCCATGAAGACCAGCCGGGCGTCGGCCACCAGGGCACGAGCGATCGCCACGATCTGGCGTTGGGCGATCGAAAGCGTGCGCACGGGCGCATCGAGATCGAGTTCGACACCCAGCCGGTCCAGGATGCGCCGCGCATCCGCCTTCATGGCCGCATAGTTGACCAGGCGCGGGGCGCCGCCGAGATTGCGTTCGAAGGCAATGTTCTCGGCCACCGCCATTTCGGGAAAGAGTGCCAGGTCCTGCCAGATGACCTGGATGCCCAGAGCCCGGGCGCGCGCCGGACTGAGGCCGTCTATGGTGCGCCCATCGAACAGCATCTCGCCGCCCGGTTCGGGGCGATAGACGCCGCTGATCAGCTTGATCAGCGTGCTCTTGCCGCAGCCATTCTCGCCGGCAAGACACAAGACCTCTCCGGGGAGCACCTCGAAGGAGACGTTTTCGAGCGCACGCACGCCCCCGAAGCGCTTGGAGATGTTGCGCAGGAAAAGCAGCGGCGTCGCAGGCGTATCGGTGATTGCGGCTGTGGCGGCCATGACGGTCTCCCGGCCAGGAGGGAAGGATTGAAGCGAAACGCCGGCGCGCCGAGCCGGCACCCCCAAATAATGGAGCGCGCCGGCAACGCCCGGTCGGTTCGCCAGGGCGGGAACCTCGCCGGCTCCCGCCTCTTCTCGCGGGGCCTACAGGCCCATCTTGGCGAGTTCGTCGATGGTATCCTTGTTGAGGGATACGAGCTGGTCGACGATGAGATTGTGCCCGTCGGGATGCACGACGCCCAGTCCTTCGATCGTGGTGCCGTCCTTGATCTCCTGCCCCTTGGCCACCATGGTGCCCAGGGTGACGAAGACCTCGCCGGCCAGCATCGGGTTCCACATGAAACCGCCGGTCAGCGTGCCGTCCTTGACGAGTTTGCGGCCCTGCCCGGGAGAGAACGGGCCGAGCACCTTGATCTGCCCCTTCTTGCCCTTCTCGGCCACGGCGCGGGCGGCGCCGATCGGTCCCTGGCTGCCGAAGGCCAGGAAGCCCTTGAGGCCGGGATGGGCACGGATGAGGTCGAGAGCCGTCGAGCGTGAGGCATCGACGTCCTCGGCGACGCCGTAGCGGTCGCCGACCAGCTTCATCTCCGGTGCGTTCTGCTTGATATAGGCGATGGCCGCATCGGCCCAGGCATTGTGCAGCGGCACGGTGAGCGAGCCGACGAACACGGCATATTCGCCCTTGCCGCCGAGCGCCTCGACCAGCTGCTTGCCATAGGCATCGCCGAAGCCCTTCACCGAGGCCAGCTCGAAATCCCAATCGGCCTGCTTCTGCTTGGGCGATTCATGCGTGACCACCTTGATGCCGGCCTTGCGGGCCCGCTCCAGCACCGGCTCGAGCACTTCGGCGTCGTTGGGTACCACGCCGATCACGTCCACGCCCTTGGCGATCAGATCCTCGATGGCGCGCACCTGCAGGGCCGGGTCGGCGCTGGTGGGTCCGACCATGAAAGCCTCGACCCCGAGCTCGGCCGACTTCTTCTTGATCCCGGCTTCCATGGCGTTGAACCAGGGAATGCCACCGATCTTCACCACCACGCCGATGACGGGCTTGTCCTTGGAGGCCCGAGCGGCACCGACCATGCCCGGCAGCACCAGCGAAGCGGCACCCAGCGCCGAGGCGGCAAGAAAACTGCGGCGATCGAGTCTCGCCTTGTGCGTGAAATCAGAATTCGAAGCCATTGAACGGTTCCTCCCTATTTGTTCTGGTTGCCGGCATAGTGGCAGTATCGCCGACGCCCCATGAGCTAAATCCATTCAGCATTTGTTGTCAAGGTAGCTAAAAGGATTTAGCATTGGCTTGATGATCGAGTCTCCAATTCGATCCGCAGGACAAATGAGGGGACGATGGCGCGCTCACCCAGCGGACGCAGGTCCACCATCTATGATATCGCCGCTGCAACCAAGGCCTCTCCTTCAACGGTCAGCCTGGTGCTCAATGGCAGCTGGACGCGCTACCGTATCAAGGAGGACACGGCCAAGCGCGTGCTGAAGGCCGCCCAGGACCTGGGTTATGCCGTCAATATGAAGGCCCGAGGCCTGCGCCTGTCGCGCTCCGGCCTGGCCGGCATGATCATCCCCCATTACCGCAACCGCTTCTTCGCCGGCCTGGCCGAGGCTTTCGAAACGGATACACGCCAGCGCGGCCTCTGCCCGATCGTGGTGAGCACGCAGCGGGACGAAGCGATCGAGGCGAGCGTTACCACCACCCTTCTCTCCCAACAGGTCGAGTTTCTCTTCATCGCCGGCGTGCGCAACACGCAGCCCCTCAATGCGCTCTGCCGCGCCGCCGGCATTCCCTGTGTCAATCTCGACCTGCCCGGCAGTGACGCGCCTTCGGTCGTCACCGACAATTACGGTGGTGCACGCACCCT
The DNA here is from genome assembly GCF_057073705.1 of Labrys sp. E2SS-1L. Classification (NCBI taxonomy): domain Bacteria; kingdom Pseudomonadati; phylum Pseudomonadota; class Alphaproteobacteria; order Hyphomicrobiales; family Xanthobacteraceae; genus Labrys; species Labrys sp. E2SS-1L. The sequence goes on from NZ_CP172712.1 coordinate 4,577,661, forward strand.
CACCGAAAAGCTGATCGCCAAGCTGCGCAAACGCCGGACGGCGCCGCGCGACCTGCTGTTTCTCGGCGGCATCGCCGGCGAGCATGCCACCGACCGCCGCATCGAGGGCTTTCGCGACGCCGTGGCGGCCAGTGGCCAGGAGACGACGTCGGAGGTTTCCTGCTGCGGCTACCGCCCCTCATCGGCGCGGGAGGCGCTCGCAGCCCGCTTCCAGGCGCTCGGCCGCATGCCGGACGGTCTGTTCATCAACTCCATCACGGCTTTTGAGGGACTGGTGCAGTTTTCCCTGCAGGTGCCGCGCCAGGCGATGCGCGAGGTCAGCACGGTATGTTCCGACTGGGATCCCTTTGCAGCGCATCTGCCGTTCGACGTGACGATGACCCGCCAGAATGTCGAAGCCATCATTGCCGAGGGTTATGCGCTGGTGGACAACTACGTTCCGGGCGAGAATCCGATGGTGGTGGTGCCTCCCGAATTCGCACCGAGTTCGGAACGGGAGAGCAATTGGCGCTGAGGAAAGCGCTGATCGCGCTGCCGGCCTCGCGGCAATCTACCGTCTTGAACGGAGCGCTTCCCGGGCCTGAACTGGGGACGCCAGGACGCAGAATGGATATAGACGGGGACGGAACGCCAGGATGAAGAAACTCAAGCTCTCGTCGGCTCAGATGGTCGCGGCCGCTCGCGCACGCATCGAGGAAATCGAGACCAGGGATGCGATCGCCATGGTCGGCGACCCCCATGTGGTCATCGTCGACATCCGCGATCCCCGGGAGAGGCAGCGTTCGGGCTATATTCCCGGCAGCTTCCATGCTCCCCGCGGCATGGTGGAATTCTGGGTCGACCCGGAAAGCCCTTATTTCAAGGACATCTTCGGGGAGGACAAGAAGTTCGTCTTCCATTGTGCCTCCGGGTGGCGTTCGGCCCTTACCGTGGCGACGCTCCAGGACATGGGCTTCGCGGCGGCTCACCTCAAGGACGGTTTTTCGTCCTGGGAGAAGGCGGGCGGGCCCATCGAGTTCCCCGAGCCCGGCGGCAACAAGTGAGGCAGGCCTCGTCCATTCTCCCTTTCCATCGCCGCTCGTTTCAACCCGAACAGGCAGAATTGACCGGGGCCTGACCCCATCAAGCCGAGACAGTGAACGGCAAAAAAACGTTTGTCTCCAGCATGATGGAGGGCTTCCCGGAATCGGACGCGCAACCGTTTCCTTATGCAATCCTGATTTGTTGGGGCAGCGCCGACGCCCTACCCTCACGGTCATTGTCGCTATCAATCTGTCTGTCGCACATGACCGTACCCTATCTGCGCGAGGCGAGTTCGGCGGATCTTCCCGCCCTGGTCGATCTCGAAAACGCAGCCTTCGCCGGCGATCGCCTCAGCCGCCGCGATTGGCGCCATCTGCTGACCAGCCCTTCCGCCCTCGTCATCGTCAGCGACGATGACGCCGGCCTCACGGGGTGCAGCGTCGTCCTCACCAATCGCCGCACGGCCGTCGCGCGGCTCTATTCCCTTGCCGTGGCGCCACGTGCCCGTCGGCAGGGCATCGCCCAGGCGCTGCTCCAACAAGCCATGGCCAGCAGCGCCGGGACCGGTGCCCATCTGCTGCGCCTGGAAACACGCAGCGACAACCTCGCTGCCCAGGCCCTGTTCAGCCGCCTCGGCTTTCAGCCCTTCAGGCGTGTGGCGAACTATTACGAGGACGGGACAGAGGCCATTCGCTTCCAGCGTCTGGTCGACCGCGACTGCCTCAGGCAGAGCGCGCTGCAATAGATACGCAAACACACGTAACCACCTATTTTAACACATCTTTAGCTCCCTCCAAATCGCCTGCGGAAAGACGCGGTGGGCGATCGTGATGCCGATCGCCTTTCTTCCCTACATGAAAGCAGCCAATGCCCGCTCAACTGATCATCGTCGAAAAATCCAGTGATTTTCGCTGGTCCGTACCCGGTGTCCGGGTGATCACCGCGCAGGACTTCATCGCCGAAGGACCAGGCCTGCTGCAGCGGCCCCGCCGTATCATCAATCTGTGCCGCAGCTATGCTTATCTCAGCATCGGCTACTATGTGTCCCTGCTCGCCGAAGCGCGCGGTGAGCGGGTGACGCCGAGCATGGAGGCAATCACCGACCTGCAGGTCAAGGCAGTGCAGGCCCAGAAGCTCGCCGGCCTGGAGCGCTGCCTCGGCCCGCTCGCCTCCGTACCCAAAGCGGTGGAAGCGATGCGCATCCAGGTGTTTTTCGGCCAGGTCGAGGAGCGCAATGCCGAGGATCGCGGTGTCGAGGATCGCGGGCTGGCGGAGTTTGCCGGCCGCAGCTTCGAACTGTTCCGCTGCCCGCTGCTGGCGATCGACCTCGTACGCCTCGAAGACGGCGCCGGCTGGAAGGTCGCCGCCCTGCATCCGCTCGACCTGCGCGATATCGACCCTGCCCGCGATGGCCTGTTTCTCGATGGCCTCACCCGCTTCTGCCGGCGCCCCTGGCGCCACGCGCCCTCGACCAGTAGCCCGCGCATGGACCTGGCAATCCTGCATGACCCCAAGGATCCCCTGCCGCCTTCCAAGCTGAAGACCCTGCAAGCCATGATGCGCATCGGCCAGGACATGGATATTGCCGTCGAACTGATCGAGAAGAAGGACTATCCGCGCCTCAGCCAGTTCGACGCCCTGTTCATCCGCGAAACCACGGCGATCGCGCACCATACCTTCCGTTTCGCCCGCAAGGCCGCCAGCGAGGGCATGCCGGTGATCGACGATCCCGGTTCGATCCTGCGCTGCACCAACAAGGCCTTCCTGTCGGAACTCCTCGCCGGCAACGGTATCGCAACACCCCGCACCCTCTTCCTCACCCGGCGCACGCTGTCAGGCTTCGAGACCCAGCTGACCTATCCCGCGGTGCTGAAGGTGCCTGACGGCGCTTTCAGCCTCAGCGTGAAGAAGGCCGAGAATTGGCAGCAGTTTCAGGAGATTGCCGCGACCATGCTCAAGCAGTCCGGCCTCATCCTGGTACAGGATTACGTCTACACGCCCTTCGACTGGCGCATCGGCATCCTCGCAGGCGAGGTAATCTTTGCAGCCAAATATTTCATGTCCTCGGGGCACTGGCAGATCATCCAGCATGGCGAAGCCGGCGCCTATACCGAAGGCCGCACCCAGGCCGTGCCGGTCGAGGAAGTGCCGCGCGAGGTGATCGAACCGGCAGTGCGGGCGGCAGGGCTGATCGGCAACGGCCTCTATGGCGTAGATCTCAAGCAGACCAAGTCCGGTGTGGTGGTCATCGAGATCAACGACAATCCCAATATCGATCTCGGCCTGGAGGATGCCGCTGCCGGCGAAGGCCTCTACCGCAGACTGCTCTCCCACTTCCAAGCCCTGGTCGATGCCCGCCATCGCCCGCCGGCACCGGCACTCCCCTCCGGGGCCATTCACCGGCCTCGGCTGGTGCATGATCTGCGCGATACCGGCTCCTGAGGCTGCACGCATCGGGCGCGTTTGCGGTTCGCGCGCGCCCGATCGCTACAGGAGATGCGTCACCCCTTCATGAAGGGCGATGATGAGCACGGCAAGCATCGCGCTCACCGCCAAGAGCGCGGCAAGGCTCGTCAATGCTCCCTGCAGAAAGACCGAAACGGCATTGGCTCGAAACGACACGGCAATTCTCCTGATGGAGAATGCAGTATCAGGCCTGGATGCTTCCGCCCTCGGTCTGACATGTAAAGTTTCGTTGCGAGCGCAGGGAACGATGCCACAGCGATGCGTCGAGCCCCTTCAGATGTCGTAGCTGACATAATAGAGGCAGCAGGCCGAGGCCAAAGCGAACAGCAACGCGTAGAACATGACACGACCCTTTGTAACGAAGGCTGGATCATGCCCGGCAAACCTTTCCAGGACGTGTCTGATCGATGGCGGGATCGTGTTAAAGTGTTTCCTGATGAGCCGAGTTTCAAAGACCTGCACATCACTTTGAAAATATGGAAAAAAAGAGATTAACAGCATCACGATTTCGCCGCGATGGAGCCTTCCGTTCTCCAGGCTTGGTCTCCGCCCGCACAGGTCGGAGAAGCCCTCGGAAAAACGCCTTCACGGTCTCCGGCCCAATGACCGTGCTCCTCCGAAGAGACCTTCTCAACCGCTGACGATCAGGTCGTTCTGCAGCTTCAGCTGCCCCTTGAACAGCATCACCGTCAGCACATCGTCGAGCCGCTCCTTCAGCACGGAACTGGTCGCCGCAAAGCCGAACAGGCGGGCAGCCGCCACGATCAGTGCATCGCGGGGCGCCCCGTAATTGGCGGCAATCACGGCGAGAAAGGCAGCTTCGACCTCTTCATTGGGCAGCATATCGGGACGTCGCAGGCCGGCGCTTTCCACCATGGAGCGATCGCGCAGAACCACCGGCGCTTCCGGCAGCTTGTAAAAGGGCCCGCCGACGATCCTGCCGGTAACGCGGGCGACGTCGATGCCGTCCTGCACTGCTTCGCGCACCCGGTTGCCGGCTCGCGCCAAACCGAAGGAATCGCGGATGCGCGCTACGATCTCCTGTTCATGCACCGGTCCTTCGACCTCGACCACGCCCACGACATAGGCCGCCATGCCTGCCGTCGGTACCTCATGCAGTTCCGCCGTGCCCGTGATGCCAAGGCGTGCCTCGACATAGGGACGCGCAGGCGAAGACGGGGCAGGCTCCTCCCCGAGCGTGGCCAGCGGCTCGTCGATCGACAGCGGCGGCGGTAGAGGTAACGGCTCTTCCTCCTTCGCGCTTTCCGGCTCGGCCGACACGGCCAGTTCCTCGTCCCGTCTGCGCCAGGTGGCCTTCGCCCGTTCGATCGCGGCCTCGACCTTGGTGAGTTCCTCGTGGGGGCGCAGATACCAATCGGTCGACCAGATACGGTGGATCACCCAGCCTTGCCCTTCCAGCACATGCTGGCGCAGCCGGTCGCGGTCGCGGGCCGAGCGCGAGGCATGATACTGGGCACCATCGCATTCGATGCCGAGCAGGAAGCGCTGCGGCCGATCGGGATCCACCACCGCGAGGTCGACGAAGAAGCCGGCGCTGCCGATCTGGTGTGTGATCTGGTACCCGCGCGCCCGCAACTGGCCGGCGACCTGTTCCTCGAAAAGGGAATCGGGCGTCCTGCCGGTCTCGACGGGCGTGCCGAGCCGGCCCGTTTCGGCAAAGCTGAGAAACAGCTTCAGCGCTGCGACGCCGCGCGCATTGGCGCGCGTGAGATCGATATCCTCCCCGCGAATGGAGGAGAACACCTCGCAGCGATATTTCGCCCGCGAGATCAGCACGTTGAGCCTTCTTTCGCCGCCATCGAGATTGAGCGGGCCGAAACTCATGGCCAGATAGCCTTCGGCACTGCGGCCATAGCCCACCGAAATGAAGACGACGTCACGCTCGTCGCCCTGGATATTCTCCAGGTTCTTGACGAAAAACGGCTCGTTCCCCTCCCGATTGAAGAAGACCTCGGTGGCGGGACTCTCTCGCCGCAGCAGCTCGAGTTCCTTGAGGATGGCCTGACGCTGCGCCACCGAGAAGGTGGCTACCCCGAGCGAGAGGGAGGCGCGATGGCGGGCATGCGCCATGATCGCTTGCGCCACGACCCGGGCTTCCTCGGCATTGGTGCGGCTGTTGCCGCGATCATAGACGGCTTTGGGGAGATAGCGGAAGATCAGGCCCATCGCCTCCGCGCCTCCAGCGCCGCCGTTGGGAGAGCGGCCTCCGGCATGCGGGCTCGGCACCACCATGAGCCGGTTGTCGTAGAATTCTCGGTTCGACACGGTGATCAGCGACTGGTGACGGGAGCGATAGTGCCAGTTGAGCTGGCGGTAGGACATGCCCTTGGCGAGGCAGAGATCGAGCACGCTTTCGGCGTCGCTCGCCTTGAAGGTCTCCTCGTCGTCGTCCTCCTCCGGCACCTCGCCGGTCAGCTTGGCGAAGAAGCGCGTCGGCGGCAGTTGGCGCTCATCGCCCACCACGACGAATTGAGATGCCCGCGCCAGCGCGCCGAGGGCGTCGACCGGCTCGACCTGGGAGGCTTCGTCGATGACCAGCAGATCGAAGCTGAGCGCCCCGGGTTTGAGAAACTGGCTGATGGAGAGCGGGCTCATCATCATCACCGGCTTCAATTGCTGGATGGCCGGGCCAGCCCGGTCGAGCAATTGCCGGATCGGCAGATGGTTGCGCTTCTTGGCAAACTCGCCATTGAGCACGCCAAGCGGGCCAATGCCGCCGGCTGAAGCCGGGCGTTCGCGCAAATGCTTGAGGGCCACGCTCTCGCGCGCCAGCGCGATACGGGCCCTGTCGAGCATGCGGAACTGCTCCACCGCGCGATTCTGCAATTCGCCGTCGAAACGCTTGAGATCGGCGTGCCGGGCAAAGAGGTCCTCGCGCAAGGCTTCGTAATAGGCACGCTCGAAGGTCACTACCAGATGATCGCCGGGGATGCGGCCATCGAGCAGGCCGTCGACGAGGGCACCGAGCCCGGCTTCTCGAGCCACATGGCAGCGATGGGTGAACGCAATCCAGCGGGTGATGCTTTCGAGATTGGCCAGCCAGAGGCGCAGTTGCCGCACGAGAGCCGCGACCTCCAGGTCCACGCAATCGGCAATGCCATGCCCGCCCTCCAGGTCGTAGTCGAGGAACTCGCTGAGCGCCTTCAGATCGTGGAACAAGCGCGGCACGCTTTGCACGATCACCGCGCCCATGGCGCCGAACTCGCGGCCGCCAGGCCGGGCGGCCAGCCGATCCAGGAAATCCGGGGCGAGCGCGGGATGTCGATGATCCCGCCACCAATCGGTGATGGCCTGCAGTCGATCCCAGTCGGATTTATCACCAGCCCAAAGCGTACCGAATGCGCGGGCGCCCATGTCCTTCTGGCCCTCGAAATGGCGGCGAAGCTCCTGTGCGGAGATCATGTCGTCGAGAAGCTGGAGCCGCTTGACGAGATCACCGGGCATCTCGGTGGCGAGCAGGGCCTTGAATTCGGCCTTGGCGCCGCGATAGCGCCCGGAGAAGAAGCGCAGGAAGGAGGCGCCGTGCACGGCGAAGGCTTGACGGACCGGCCGCAGATCCGCCGTCCAGGCTTCCGCCCGATAGAGCTGCGCCATTGCCTCGACGACCTTGCGATAGGCCTTGCCGAGAGCGACAAGGTCACCGAGGGCGCCGACGTCCTCGCGCCATACCGGCTGGGCGAGAAGGCGCCGGTCGGCCTGGGCGGGCAGCGAGGAGGCCGCACAGGTGGTGCGCCAGACGACATCGAGATCGCGGATCGTCACCACTTGGAGCCCGAAATCCCGGATGATGCCGACTGCCGCCTCTTCTACCGCTTCCAGATCCGCCTCGACGCTGCGCATCAGGCCGGCGAGACGTTCGAGTTCGGCGGGATCGATGGCATCGCGCCGAACGCCGCGCCAGATATTGGCGGCGGGATCACCGACGGTGCCGAGGCGTTCGGCGAGTTCCGCCATCAGCTCCCGATTGGCCCGGGCCTGCTCCTGCGTCCACTGGCTGGCCCGCTCGACCGCGAAGCCGGCGAGCCCGCCCGCATCGCGCAGGGCGACGAGCCGGCCCAGCAGCCGATAGGGCGTGATGCCGCTCGGCTCCATCGGCTCATGCAGCATCGCCGCATGCCGGTTGAGATCGGCCTGGGTCTCGGCAAGGCGCCCCGTGACGCCGGGATCCTGGACCGGCGTCTTCAGTGCAAGTTCGCGCGTTCGCCGCAGCTCCTCCAGGAGCAGACGCTTATTGGCCTTGGTCGAGTGCAATTCGAGCGTCATCGGCCCGAGCCCGACCTGGCGCAGGCGCCGATGCACCACGTCGAGCGCCGCCATCTTCTCCGCTGCGAACAGCACCTTGCGGCCCTGCAGGGCCGCCCCGGCAATGATATTGGCGATGGTCTGGCTCTTGCCGGTGCCCGGAGGGCCCTTGATCACCAGATGGCGACCGCGCAGCACCTCCTCGATGGCGACGGCCTGCGATGAATCGGCATCCAGCACGTGGTTGAGCGCCGGCGGCGGTATCACGGGATCGATCGGCTGGCCGTCAGGGACGATAGGCTCGAAGGCCTCGAAGCCTTCTCCCAGCAGCGCGGTCACCGGCCCATGCTCATGGATGGCATTGCTTTCAGGCCAATTGTCCGGATCGAGGTCGCGATACATCAGGAATTTGGCGAAGGAGAAGAAGCCGAGCACCATCGCGTCCGGCAAGACCTGCCAACGCGCCTTGCCGGAGATGGTCCTGGCGATCTCGGCGACATAGGCGGCGATGTCGACCTCGTCCTCATCCGGGAAATCTTCGATCACCATGCCGAAATCGCCGCGCAACTTGGCCTGGATCGACAAATTGGGCGAAGCCGGCTCGCCCCGCGAACGCAGGCTGAAGCGCTCGGCGGCGCTGGAACGCTCGAGGCGCACCGGCAGGAGCACGAGCGGGGCATGGCGGGCAATGTCGGATTTATCGTCCTCGTACCAGCGCAGCAGGCCGAAGGCGAGGTAGAGGATGTTGACGCCCTGCTCTTCCTCGATGGTGCGGGCATCGTACCAGATGTCGAACAGACGCTTCTGCAGGGCTTCGGCAGCCAGACGGGTCTGCAACCGGTGGGGAGCCGGCGCCGCGGCCTCGCTGCTCGGCATGGCGTCCGCCGGCGCCACCGGCGAAGCCTGCGTGCCTTCGATCGCGAGCTCGCCCTGCGCGGCCTCGTCCGGCTCGCGTCCGGGCAGGAAGGTCAATGCCCGGCCGGCCGCCAGCAAGTCATAGGTTTCGGGGGCTTTGGCCTCGATGAGCTCGATGGTGCGCACGCCCTTGGTACGCATCGGCAGGTTGATCAGCCGATTGCGCAGGCCAAGATCGAGCAAGGCCTGCCGCTGTTCCAGCAGGCGCCTGCGCACCGGATTGTCGGACATCGATTCGAACCCCTCCATGACAAGTCTATCCTGGTGAGGACCGCGATTTCCAGCGTGACACCGCGGGTTGGCGCGAAAGACTTCACCAAAACGAAAACGGCGCGACACCGGAGTGCCGCGCCGATTTCCAACTCGTCTGCCTGGCAATCAGGACGGAATATTGTCGAGATCGCGATCCTTGGTTTCCGGCACGAACAGCAAGCCGATCACGAAGGTCAGCGCCGCAACCACGATCGGATACCACAAGCCGTAATAGAGATCGCCGCTGGCCGCCACCATCGCGAAGATCACGAAGGGTACCAGGCCGCCGAACCAGCCATTGCCGATATGATAGGGCAAGGACATGCCGGTATAGCGGATGCGGGTGGGATAGAGCTCCACCAGGGCGGCGGCCATCGGGCCATAGACCAGCGTGACGAGGACGATCAGCACGATCAACATCACCACCAGCATGGGCTTGTTGATCGCGGACTGATCGGCCGGCGCCATCGCATAGGTGGTGGCGGTCTTGTCGGTGCCATCCGGATTCTTGACGACGGCACCGCTGGCGTCTTTCACCGGCGCCTGCTTTTCCGACACCGGATATTGATGATCCTTCAAGGCCTTGTAGAGGGCCGTCGTGAACTCGGCTTTCTTGGCCTTGGCAGCGGCAGCGTCGAGGCCTGTCGCGACATAGGACGGGATCACGGTTTCGCCGATCTTCACCGAAGCCGGCGTCCCCGGTGCAGCCGCCTCATTGGTGTAGGACACCGAGCTCGAGGCCAGGAAATTCTTGGCCACGTCGCAGGAGGAGGTGAACTTGGCGGTGCCGATCGGGTCGAACTGAACCGAGCAATCGGCCGGGTCGGCGATGACGCTGACGGCCGATTTGGCGAGTGCGGTCTCGAGCGCCGGATTGGCGTAGTGGGTGATGGCCTTGAAGATCGGCTGGTAGAACACCGCCGCCAGCAGGAAGCCGAGCAGCATGATCCATTTGCGGCCGATCTTGTCGGACAGCCAGCCGAAGAACACGTAGAGCGGCAGGCTGATCGCCAAGGCGACGCCCAGCAATAGCGAGGCGGTGGTGAGATCCACGCGCAGGGTCTTGGTCAGATAGAGCAAGGCGTAGAACTGCCCCGAATACCAGACGACGGCCTCGCCGGCGACCATGCCGAACAGCGCGATCAGGCCGATCTTGAGGTTGGACCACTTCAGGAAGGCCTCACTCAGCGGCGCCTTGGAGGTTGCCCCCTCCTCCTTCATCTTGACGAAGGATGGGCTTTCGGCGAGCTGCATGCGGATCCAGACCGAGATCAGCAAGAGAATGATCGAGATCCAGAAGGGGATACGCCAGCCCCAGTCGCTGAAGGCGGCATCGCTCATATATTGCCGGATCAGCAGGATGATGATCAGCGAGAGCAAGAGACCGCCGGTTGCCGTCGCCTGGATCCAGCCCGTGTAAAGGCCGCGCTTGCCGGCCGGTGCATGCTCGGCGACATAGGTCGCGGCCCCGCCATATTCGCCGCCGAGAGCCAGGCCCTGCACGATGCGCAGCGCGATCAGGATCGTGGGCGCAATGGCGCCGACGCCAAGATTTTGCTGGCACCAGGCATAGCTGGGCAGCAGGCCGACCAGGAAGGTCGAGGCGCCCATCAGCGTGATGGTGACGAGGAAGGTGTATTTGCGTCCGACCAGATCGCCCACGCGACCGAAGACGAGAGCCCCGAAAGGCCGGACGATGAAGCCTGCGGCCCAGGCCAGCAGCGTGGCAAGGAAACTTGCGGTCTCGCTCAGCGAAGAAAAGAAATGGGCGGCGATATAGGTCGCCAATGAACCATAAATGAAGAAATCGTACCATTCGAAAGCCGTGCCCAGAGAAGAGGCGAAGATAACCTTCTTGTCTTCCCTGCTCATCGGCGCCGAAGGGTCTACACTTGCCGTACTGACTGACATCGATGCTCTCCCCCGCCGGCCGGGCACAGCCCACCGCACCCGTGCCGGATGTCGTGTTTCCTCATCGGCCGTTGACCGGTCCGTTGTCGGCTTTGACGCCGGTGGACGATGTCTGAGGCGAAGAATCCCCCAGACGATCGTCGCGCTGTTCAATCAAGCTTCGGCACGCGCCGGCGACTCTGTCCGGAAAAACCACGGGCCCAAATTCGGACGGTTTCATAGATACTTGGCAGCGTCAAATCGTGATTCGAGTTATACTTAGCGACGTTAAGGCGTTCGCCGGCGCAAACCGGACATCATGCTCCCCGCTTTCCTTGCTGCACCGACCCCGCCAACCGGTTGCTTGTTACCGGCATGACTGTCGCAGCCGGCTGCGATGCCTTATGATTCACCTCAACCTATGGTTGATATTTTTCCGGACATCGAGAGGAACCCGCCATGCGGATGGCCTGGTTGACCTGCCTGCTCCTGGCAATCGGCCTTTCAACCGGAACGCCCGCCGGGGCGCAGATCAAGCTCGGCGTGGCAGGCCCGATGACGGGTCCGAACGCCGTCTTCGGCGAGCAGATGCGAAAAGGTGCCGAGGCGGCTGCGGCAGCCATCAATGCCAAGGGCGGCATCGCCGGCCAGCAGGTGGAGATCGTCGTGGCCGACGACGTTTCCGATCCACGACAGGGCGTGGCGGCTGCCAACAAGCTTGCGGACCAGGGCATCAAGCTGGTGGTGGGGCATTTCAACTCGGGCGTCACCATTCCGGCCTCCGAGATCTATGCCGAGCGCGGCATGATCATGATCTCGCCCTCCGCCACCAATCCGAGGGTAACCGAGCGCGGCCTGTGGAACGTCTTCCGCGTCACTGGCCGCGACGATCGCCAGGGCGGCGTCTGGGCGGACTATGCCGCCAGGAATTTCAAGGGCAAGAGGGTGGCTATCCTGCATGACAAGACCCCCTATGGCCAGGGTCTGGCGGCTAGTGCCCGTGATGCCTTCGCGCAGGCGGGATTCAAGCCGGTGCTGGAGGCTGGTGTCGATGTCGGCGAGAAGGATTATTCCGCCATCGTCGACCGGCTGGGCAAGGCGCGGGCCGACCTTCTGCTCTGGGGCGGCCTCTATACCGAGGCGGCCCTCATTCTCAGGCAGTTGCGCCAACGGGGCCTCAAGACCGTGCTGTTTTCCGGCGACGGCCTGATCGGCAGCGACTTTCCTGCCCTTGGCGGCGATGCCGTGATCGGCACGCTGATGACCTTTCCTCCCCCGCATGGCCAGAACCCTGCGGCCGCCGACATCATCCGCGTGGAACCCTCTCTGGCGGAAGGCTATGGCCTCTACGCCTATGCCGCGATCCAGGTTTTCCAGCAGGCCGCTGCACGGGCCCAAACGCTGGATCCAAGACGCCTGGCGGAAGCGATGCATGCCGGCAAGCCGTTCCGCACCGTTCTCGGCGACATCGCCTTCGACGCCAAGGGCGACCGCACCACGCCCGATCTGATCGTCTATCGCTGGCAAAAAGGCGCCGACGGCACCATCACCTATCAGCCGGCCGAACCGCAGGCCTCGATGATGGTGACGGCTGACGCTTCGCCAGACAATGCCGGCGGTACGATCGAAACGGCCCAGGATACGTCGAAGCCGGCTTTCGCCGTCGACACGGCTCCGATTGCCAAGACCGTCCCTGTCACCAAGTCAGCGCCCGTGATCGATACAACCGGCCCGGCGCCTCGCCGCGTCGCCTTGGTCATCGGCAACTCCGCCTATCGTTCGGTATCCCAGTTGCCGAATACGCTGCGCGACGCCGATCTCATCGGGCAGGCGCTGCGCCAAACCGGGGTGGACGACGTCACGATTGCGCACGACCTCGATCGCGCCGGCATGATCGCCGCACTGAAAGCCTTTGCGCGCAAGGCCGACCAATCGGACTGGGCCGTAATCTACTATGCTGGCCACGGCATCGAGGTGGATAACAAGAACTATCTGATCCCGCTGGACGCCGTGCTCGAATCCGACCGCGATGTTCCCGATGAAGCCGTTCCGCTGGAGCGGGTGATGAGCACGCTCGACGGCGCGCGCAAGCTCAAGCTCGTGGTGCTCGACGCCTGCCGCAACAATCCCTTCATCGCGCAGATGAAGCGGAGCGTGGCGAGCCGTTCGATCGATCGCGGCCTATCGCGCGTGGAGCCGGCCGGCGCCACGCTGGTGGTTTATTCCGCCAAAGAGGGCACCACGGCCGCCGATGGCGATCAGGCCAACAGCCCGTTCGCCCTTTCGCTCGCCAGGCGCCTTGTCGAGCCGGGCGTGGAGATCAACAAGATCTTCCGCTTCGTACGCCAGGATGTGCTCGACGTCACCGGCAACCGCCAGGAACCCTATGTCTACGGCTCGCTGCCACCGGCGGATTTCTTCTTCGTCGCACCGCAATAAGGCCTTGGCCGGGGCGGCGAAGCTATGCGGCCAGCTCGCCATTCCACCGCAGCGGGTCACGGATGCGCCTGTTCCGGCTGGCCGAGGCCTACCTCCTCGAGATAGCGTTGCAGCACTGACATTTCGGCGGAAGCAAGGATGGTGGCAATATAGCCATCGGGCCGGACGAGCACCCAATCGCCCGGACCGAGAACATAGATGTCGCGGACATGGCCAGCATGGTCGATGATGTCGCCCCGTTCGCCGATATGGCGGATATGCAGCCCGCGGCGGGGCGGCAAGGCGGCCCGGTTGGCCTCGTAGGCCAACAGCGTCCAATGGGTGCCCTTGAACAGGTCGAACAGACGCATGGATTGTCCTGCCGCACCCTGGACCGGCGCGTCCGGAGCCCGATCCCCCGCAAGCACGTCACCATCTCGTGCTAGCCGCTCGATCGTCAGCGACGACTTGGGATAGCCGATATCGAGCTGCTGCGTCTCGCGGCCACGCCGTATCTCGCCGCGTTTGAGATCTTCCAGCAGACTTGTGGAAAGGCCGAGCATGGCTGCGGCTATGGGGCGGCGCTCCTCCTCATAGGTGTCGAGCAGTTGGCCTCGGGCACCGGCCAGAACAGCTGCCAGTTTCCAACCGAGATTATAGGCATCCTGCACGCTGGTATTGAGACCCTGTCCCCCGGTCGGCGGATGCGTATGCGCCGCATCTCCGACCAGGAATACGCGACCAACGCGATATCGATCGGCAAGCCGGGCATTCATGCCGAAAGCGGAAGCCCAGGAGACGGATGTCACCTGGATGTCGTCCCGGCCGGTGCGTTGCGCCACCATGGCATTCAGCCCCTCGACGGAGAGGTCGACGTCGCCTTCAAGCGGAACCGGCCCCTGTATCTGGAAAAGGTCTGTTCCCGCGAGCGGGCAAAGCGAGATCTGCCGCTGCATGTCCTTGTCCCCAAAACGATGCCAGACATCCCGGTTCAAACCAGTCAGGGAAACGTCGGCGACGATGGCGCGAACGCCGAGCGTCCTGCCCGGGAAGCCGAGGTCGAGCGCCTGGCGCACGAAACTGCGGCCGCCATCGGCACCGACGAGCCAGCGCACGCGAATGTTCTCTTCGCCCGTCCTGCCGACGATCCGTACTGCTACGCCGGTCTCGTTCTGGTCGAAGCCCACCAATTCTGACCCAAACTCAGGGTGATGTCCCAATTCTGCAAGACGTTCGCGCAGGATGGCCTCGGTCAAGAACTGCGGCAGCATCAACGGGGTGCGATACGGTTCGGCTGGTATCGGGGCTTGCTGCTCCATGAGTTCAGAATCGCTGTGACTGCCGTCATCATGATAGTGGCGCTGCCGCGGATAGGGCCCACCGGCGGCCGCCATCCGGTCCAGAACTCCGAGGTCCTCGAAGATCTCCAGCGTTCTCGGCTGAATGCCCTTGCCGCGCGATCCGTGGAACGGCTTGTCCATTTTCTCGATCAGTCGGAAGGACACGCCGCGCCGCGCGAGATCGATCGCCAGCGTCAACCCGGCCGCCCCCGCCCCGCAAATGAGAACGTCAACTGCAAATTTCTCTGTCATGCTCATCTCCATATGTGTAATATGCACATAATAGGAGACTGGACATGCCGTCAATTAATAATATGCAAAATACACATATTAGCACCTTGCTGCGCGAGCTTCACGGCGCGCTGATCGACATCGTCAGCGTGATGAACCGCCCCCAGCGTGACGAGGCGATGGTGCGGGCAGCCGGCATCTCTCTCGATCGCGCTCTGTTTCCGTTGCTGGTCATGGTAGAGCGGCTCGGCCCCATCGGCGTGGTGGAATTGGCCGACCGCGTGGGGCGGGACTACACGACGGTCAGCCGGCAAGTGGCAAAACTCGAGAGCCTCGGCTTGGTGGATCGTCAGGGCAGCGTTGCCGATAGACGTATTCGCGAGGCGACCATTACGCCCAAGGGCAAGGCCATGACCGATCTGGTCGACGCTGCCCGCGAGAAGATGGGCCGCGCGATCTTTGCCGGATGGGAGCCGGGCGATGTTCGGGACCTCGTGCGGCTCATGCGCAGATTCGCGGACGACATCAACGCAACTTCCCCTGAATGATCGACGTGGACGGCCGCCGCGTCCCCCGAATTGCCTTGACCATGCATGCCAAGTCCGTGCTGGAATAGCCGATATCCCGCCCAATTGCCTCGACGCTGGCTTACAGGCTCGACGTCGCACGTCCCCCGAACAAGGACCCGATCATGCGCTACATCGCCTTGCTGCGTGCCATCAATGTCGGCGGAAGCTCGACGATCAAGATGGCCGAACTGCGCGCCCTCGGCGAAGACCTCGGCTTCTCCGGGGTCACGACCCTGCTCCAGAGCGGCAACCTGACCTTCGAGGCCCGCGAGGCGGCCCTGCCCGATCTTGAGCAGCGCTGGGAACAAGCCGTATTCGAGAAGTTCGGCGTGTCGACCACCTTCGTCATCCGTACCACGCCACAATGGCAGGCCATGATCGATGCCAATCCCTATCCGAGGGAAGCCGCGGACGACCCTGCCCACCTGTTGGCACTCCCCAGCAAGCATGACATCGACCCATCTGCCGTCGCTTCCCTGCGCGTGGCAATCCGGGAACGCGAGAGCGTCGCCGCCGGCGAGCGCTGTCTCTACGCCCATTACCCGGATGGCATAGGCCGTTCCAAGCTCACCACCAAGCTGATCGAGCGCCATCTCGGCACGCTGGTGACCGGCCGCAACTGGAACACGGTCTTGAAATTGGTGGCCTGACGCCACCAAGGGGGACCGCCCAAACCATTTCCACCCGCCCAACCGCCGGCGCGAGCGTCCCAGTCGCCATGACGTCGAGCAACGAGAGGTCCTATCCGGGATTGGCAATGGCGATCGCTGGCTTGTGCCGGAAGACCGACAGCATCGCGAGGGGAGCGAGCAGCCAAAGGCAGAGACAATAGATCCGCATGTCGCAGGCCCAGAGCGCGATACCGTCCTGCCCGCGCTCCGCGGTTTTGCTCGGCTGTTATTACACCAACATTGCCGCCTTCATGCGGATGCGAGGGCGGCCTCCTACCAACCGAGTTCGCGCAGATAGGCAGCGCGGGCCGCGACCCCCGTATGCGTGAAATCGGTGAAAACGCCATCGATGCCCAGCCGGAAGAACTTCAGATATTCCAGGCTCGGATCGCCATGATAATCGGCAGCCAGGTATTTCTTCTCGTTCCGGAAGGTGAAGACATGCACGAACAGGCCGGCCTTGTGCGCATCGGTGACGAGGCTGGTCGCTTCCTGGGTCGAGGCCTCGGGCGTGGAGCCCTTATAGGGCGTGCCATCGGCATTGCTGTCCTTCCAGGGCGAGATCTTGAGCGAGACGATCTGGGGCTTCCAGGGCCCGATGCCATCGGCATAGATCTTGATCTCCGCCAGGCCCTCGGGGCTCAGCATCGCGTCGAACCAGCGCGCATCGCCCGAAACCGTCCAATCGAAGGGGCGTGAATTGGTGATGTCGTCATAGAGCACCTTGCCGGTCTTCAGGTCGACACCATCCGCATCGATGAGCTGGACCTGTCGTGTCTGCAGACCGTGTTCGCGCATATATTTCAGGCTGCTCGGCTCGAAGCTCTGCACCAGGATGGGAGCCTCCTTGGTGTTGAGGCCATTGTCCTTGATGATCTTGATCAGGGTATCCTCGAGCGGACGGCTGCCCGGCGCACCGCAGCCATTGGCGATGGCCTGGGCATTGTTCCAGGTCGGGTTCTTGGTTTCCGGGTAGATGGCGATCGGACGCCCGGTCTCCTTGCTCTTGGCCCTGGCGATATCGATGATCTCCTGGAAGCTGAGCACCGGGAACTTGCCGTTGAATACCTTCGGCCGCTCATTGGCCGCGTCATAGGTGGTGCCGGCGATCCAGTTCTTCAGCTCGGCCATGGTGAAATCGGTGACCGACCAGTCATTGGTATGGTCTTCGCCATCGACGACCAGGGACTTCAGCACCGATTTGGGATTGGCCGGATCGGTCAGGTCGGTGAGATATTCGGCAGGCCCGCTGGTCGGCGTCTGGGCCCATTTCACCTTGACCATGACGCCGGGTACCGTGCGCTTGCGCGCTGCGACGTCGGCATTGGTCTTGGCCACCTCGGCGACGTTGGTGTTGTCGCTCAGCCAGGGATTGTGGCGTGCCACCAGCACGCAATCCTTGGTCAGGTGCAGATCCTCTTCGAGCGCATCCGTTCCGAGGGCGGCGGCGAGATCATACGAAGCCTCCGTCTCCTCAGGCACCAGACCCGGCACGCCACGATGCCCGATCACCAGCGGCGGCTTGCCGTCGAGGGTGTGGAAGGGCCTGGCGCCGGCCGGTGCGGCATCGGATTGGGCAAGAACCGCCGACGGGGCTGCAAGCCCCAGGGCGGCAGCACCAAGCAAAGCCACACCGACGCGTAGATTCCATCGCGCGCAACCATATCTCATGACCGGATCTCCAACCCTTCGCTCGCTTGATCTGTGAATGCCCACCCCCGGTCTTCTTGTCCCAGTTTTCTGACAATGGCATGACCTGGGGACAGATCCTCGCCTCCGGCTACGCTTCCTTCTCGAAGCACGTGTTTTGAGCCAGGCAGAGGAGCCGGCCAGGCGGTCAGCCGACCCCGCGTTCAGGCGATCAAAAAAGTATCACCACACCCCGTGAAACGTGGTGGCACGTAGTTTCCCCAACGGGTTAGCTTCCTGTCACTGGAGAGCCGACGGCTCGAGAGCAAACGGCCAGGCCAAGAACACCACGCAAGGCCGGCCGCGTTTTGGGGGAGACGGTCATGCCCAGGGGTCCGAACGCAGCCCGGCAGAGGCGCTGCGAGCATCATCGCCGATCCATTTCAGTGCGGCCCGAAGCGTTACTTTCCTCCATGGAAAGCGAGCCGGCACGCCACGCCAGCCGGCTTCTTCCCATTGGCAGCGCCCCAGCGACACGAAGTGCCTGACGGGCCGATCAAAAAATAGCAGCGCCTTGGCACCTTGCGGCCAGCCAATGCGTTGTACCGCCAAGCTCCATCCCGGAACGCGGCGGATGCAAGACCGATCCCGGCCGCGCAACGTCACCATCGATCATTCGCACAATCATAATATCCAAGGGAGAAAGCCCGAATGAAACTCACATCCTTGAAGTCCACCGGCGCGGCCGTCCTGGCCTTGTCCCTGCTTGGCAGCGCATCGGCACTGGCCCAGGATGCGGCGGTCAAGGACGCAACCGTGGCGTTCCTCATGCCCGACCAGGGTTCGACCCGCTATGAAGAGCATGATCATCCCGGCTTCGTCGCCCAGATGAAGAAGCTGTGCGAGAGCTGCAAGGTGCTCTACCAGAACGCCGATGCCTCGATCTCCAAGCAGCAGCAGCAATTCAACTCGGTCATCACCCAGGGCGCCAAGGTTATCGTGCTCGATCCGGTCGACTCGGCCGCGGCGGCTTCCATGGTCAAGCAGGCGCAAGGCCAGGGCATCAAGGTCATCGCCTATGACCGTCCCATTCCCGACGCCAAGGCCGATTTCTACGTCTCCTTCGACAACAAGGCGATCGGCAAGGCCATTGCCGAGTCCCTGGTCGAGCATCTGAAGGCGACCAAGGCACCGACCGAGGACACGGGCGTGCTGCAGATCAACGGCTCGCCGACCGACGCGGCCGCCCGGCTGATCCGGGACGGCATCCATGAGGGCCTCAAGGACAGCGGCTACAAGACCCTGGCCGAGTTCGACACGCCCAACTGGCTGCCGTCCAACGCCCAGCAATGGGCCAGCGGCCAGATCTCGCGCTTCAGCAAGAAGATCGTCGGCGTGGTCGCCGCCAATGACGGCACCGGCGGCGGCGCGATCGCGGCCTTCAAGGCCGCCGGCGTCGACCCCGTGCCGCCCGTCACCGGCAATGACGCCACCCTCGCCGCCCTGCAGCTGATCATCGCCGGCGACCAGTACAACACGATCTCCAAGCCGAGCGAGATCGTCGCCGCAGCCGCCGCCGACGTCGCCGTCGAGCTCCTCGCCGGCAAGACGCCCAAGGCCGAAGCCACCCTGTTCGACACCCCCTCCAAGCTGTTCGTGCCGGCCATCGTGACCTCCAAGAACCTGAAGGCGGAGATCATCGACAAGAAGATCGCCACGGCCGACCAGCTCTGCGGCGGCCGCTATGCCGAAGGCTGCAAGAAGCTCGGCATCACCCAGTAAGCCGATGACGGGTCCCCCGGCCGCCTTCGCGCGGCCTGGGGATCACGGCTGCCACGGACTTGTTGTCGACTGTAGACTTCATACGATGCCGCGCGGCACCACACCATGACAGCCGGCCTCGGGCTTGAGGCATTGCCACACCCTTCCTGCAGCCAGGCATTCCCGATCCATCTATGAAAGGACTCCGGTATGACTGACCTTTCTTCCGGTTCCACATCGGCCAATGCGCCCACGGGCGAGCTCATCTTGAGCCTGCGCGACGTCTCCAAGCATTTCGGTGCCGTATCCGCCCTGACCGATATCGAGCTCGACGTGCATGCTGGCGAGGTCGTGGCGCTGGTCGGCGACAACGGTGCCGGCAAGTCGACCCTGGTCAAGGTGCTGGCCGGCGTCCACCAGCCCAGCTCCGGCACCATCACCTTCCACGGCAAGCCGGTAACGCTCGCAACGCCGAGCGACGCCCTCAATCTCGGCATCGCCACCGTGTTCCAGGATCTTGCTCTGTGCGAGAACCTCGACTCGGTCGCCAACATCTTTCTCGGCCGCGAACTCGAGCCCTACCGGCTCGATGAGGTCTCGATGGAGATCAAGGCCTGGAAGCTGCTCAACGAATTGTCGGCCCGCATTCCCAGCGTGCGCGAACCCATCGCCTCCCTGTCGGGCGGCCAGCGCCAGACCGTCGCCATCGCCCGTTCGCTGCTGCTCGACCCCAAGATCATCCTGCTCGACGAGCCGACGGCGGCCCTCGGCGTCGCCCAGACAGCCGAGGTACTCGATCTCATCGAGCGCGTACGCGACCGGGGCCTCGGCGTGGTGATGATCAGCCACAACATGGACGACGTGCGTGCCGTGGCCGACCGCATCGTGGTGCTCCGGCTCGGACGCAACAATGGGGTGTTCTACCCCCATGATTCCCATCAGGACCTCATCAGCGCCATTACCGGAGCCGCCGAAAACTCGGTGTCCCGCCGCGCGACGCGACGCCAGGCACAGGCCGACCAGAGCCAGGAGAGCCAGCCATGACCAGCAATATCGAGCAAGGTCGCTCAGATTCGGGCGCCTCCAAGTCGGGCGCCTCCAAGACACCGCTCGACCGCGCCGATGTGCGGGTGAAACATGACGACAGCATCGGCGGCGCCATCAGCGCCTTCCTGGAGCGCATAAGGTCAGGCGATCTCGGCTTCCTGCCGGTGATCGTCGGCCTCATCCTGATCTGCATCGTGTTCCAGAGCCTGAGCCCGGTCTTCCTCTCGGCCAACAATCTGGTCAATCTGCTGTTCGACTGCTCGACGGTCGGCGTGATCGCCCTCGGTATCGTCTGCATCCTGATGCTGGGCGAGATCGACCTCTCCGTCGGCTCGGTGAGCGGCCTGTCCTCGGCCCTGCTCGGCGTGCTCTGGGTCAATCTGAACTGGCCGGTGGTGCTGGCCATTCCCGCCGCGATCCTGGCGGGCATGGCCATCGGCGCCGTCTACGCCTTCCTGTTCAACCGTTTCGGCATGCCGAGCTTCGTCGCCACCCTGGCGGGCCTGCTGGCCGTGCTCGGCCTGCAGCTCTATCTGCTCGGCTCGACCGGCTCCATCAACCTGCCCTACGGCTCGGAGGTGGTGAATTTCGGCCAGACCATGACGATGCCCCACGCGCTCGCCTATGCGCTGGCCGCCATCGCGGGCGTGGTGATCTTCTATGCCGATTTCCGCACCGCATCGCGCCGCCGCGAGGCCGGGCTCTCCGCCCGTCCCTTCGCCTTCATCCTGCTGCGCGCCGCCGCGATCACCATCGCGCTCGAACTGGTGGTGTTCTATCTCAACCAGGACCGCGGCGTGCCGTGGATGTTCACCCTGTTCGTCGTCCTGGTCGTGGTGATGAACTACGCGCTGACCCGCACCAAATGGGGCCGCTCGATGAACGCCGTCGGCGGCAATCGCGAGGCAGCACGGCGCGCCGGCATCAATGTGCGCTTCATCTATGCCTCCGCCTTCGTGACCTGCGCCGGCCTGGCGGCGACCGGCGGCATCCTGGCCGCGGCACGCCTGGCGTCCGCCAGCCAGCAGGCCGGCACCGGCGAGGTGAACCTCAATGCCATCGCCTCGGCGGTCATCGGCGGCACCAGCTTGTTCGGCGGTCGCGGCAGCGCCTATTCGGCCCTGCTCGGCATCATCGTGATCCAGGCGATTTCGAGCGGGCTGACGCTGCTCGATCTGTCCTCGTCGCTGCGCTACATGATCACCGGCGCCGTGCTCGCCATCGCCGTGATCGTCGACTCCCTGGCCCGCAGGTCCCGCGTTTCCCACGGCCGCGCCTGACCTTGTCCCGAGCCGGTAAGTCGTTGTCGATCAAGAGCTTGCCGGCTCGTTTTCCCAAGATACTCAAAATTGTAGCGGGAGGCTTCCGCCCTCGCGGAAACCGATGCAGGAGATGCCAATCATGGAACAGGGCCTCAATAGCCAGAACGTTTCGGGCCAGAACTTCACCGGCAAGGTCGCGGCCATCACCGGCGCCGCTTCAGGCATCGGCCTGGAATGCGCCAAGGCCCTGCTGGCGGCCGGCGCCCGCGTCGTCTTCGTCGATCGCGCCGAGGATGCCCTCAGAACGATCTGCGCGGAACTCGGACCGAACGCCATTCCGGTGGTCACCAACCTGCTCGATCCAGCCAGCGTATCGCGCATGATGCCCGAGATTCTCGACAAGGCCGGCCAGCTCGACATCTTCCACGCCAATGCCGGTTCCTATATCGGCGGCGAGGTCGTCGAGGGCGATCCCGATGCCTGGGACCGCATGCTCAATCTCAACATCAACGCCGCCTTCCGCACGGTGCGCGAAGTGCTGCCGCATATGGTTGAGCGCAAGACCGGCGACATCATCGTCACCTCTTCGGTGGCGGGCATGATCCCGGTGGTGTGGGAGCCTGTTTACACCGCTTCCAAGCATGCGGTGCAAGCCTTCGTCCATACGGTCCGGCGCCAGGTTGCCAAGCACGGCATCCGCGTCGGCGCCGTACAGCCCGGCCCCGTGGTCACCGCCCTGATCAGCGACTGGCCCAAGGCCAAGCTCGACGCGGCCTTGGCGGCGGGCGATCTCATGCAGCCGACGGAAGTGGCCGCTGCGGTGATGTTCATGCTCAGCCGCCCCCGCAACGTCACCATCCGCGACCTGGTGATCCTGCCCCAGGCCAACGATCTATGAATGATCGCCGGGAATGGGCGCTGCTTCCTGAACCGTAGCGTAGCCCCTCACCCTTACCCTCTCCCCGTAAGAACGGGGCGAGGGGGCTTCGACGTCGAGTTTCATTCCGAAAGCCTGTTATCTCGCCCGACGGTCGGGCGAGATGAAAACTCCAAAAACTAATCGCAACGCTTGTGCCTCCTCGCCCCGTTCTTACGGGGAGAGGTAAGGTGAGGGGCAGCACCACTCTCGAGCAGAGCATGTGTCTCGCCCAGGCCCGATACTCCCCTGATAACGATCAAGCCTGCCGGCGCACCATATCGAGGAACTTCGACAGGCTGGGGCTCGGCTCGTCCGCGCGGCGCGCGAGGTAGAGCGGCGCCGTCAGCCCCGTCGTGCCGTCGAGGCGTCGATAGACGATGCCGTTCGTCTCCAGCTTCGCCATGGAAGCCGGCACGATCGAAATGCCGAGGCCGGCCGAGACCAGGCTCAGCGTCGAAACCATCCTCGGCGTTTCCTGCCCCACCATCGGGCTGAACCCTGCGGCACGGCAGGCCGCGATGATGTCGTCATAGAGGCCCGGGCCGGAGGGGCGACGGTTGAGCACGAAGGTCTCGTTCGCAAGAGCGCCCAGCGACAGGCGTTGCCGGCGCAGGGACGCGGCGGCAAGCGGATGATGGTCCGGCAGGGCGACCAGCATCTCCTCGACATGGAGAGGCTCCACGATGAGCCCGTCGGGCCTGGCAGCCGGGGCGCGGACAAAGGCCGCATCCAGGCGATCGGCGCGCAGCAATTCGATGAGATCGCCGGTGCTGCCTTCTTCCAGCGATAGAGCAATGCCGGGTGCGGCCTCGCGTAGCCCGCGCATGACGGCGGAGACCAGCGGATGGAAGGCTGCCGAGGTCGTATAGCCGACCGCAAGCCTGCCCTGTTCGCCGCGCGCCGCCCTCTTGGTTGCCTCCAGCGCCGCATCGACATCCTGCAGGACGAGGCGGGCCCGCTCCACCAGCACCCGTCCCGGCTCGGTCAATCGGACACCGCGGGGCAAGCGCTGGAACAGGGGCGCGCCGACGGCGCGCTCCAGCACGCGGATCTGCTGGCTGAGCGGTGGCTGCTGGATGCCGAGCCGCTCGGCCGCCCGTGTCACATGGCCCTCATCGGCGACGGTGACGGCATAGCGCAGATGACGTAGTTCGATCATGTCATATTCTTTGGATATGGATATTACCTCTATCATATATTGGACATGATGGGTCGGGAAGCCTAGCTTTCGCGCAAATTTCCCAGGCAAGGCTCGACATATGGATGCTGCAACCCCATCCCTCCCAGTGGAGAGGAGATCCCCCGACATCGCCGACCTGTTCGGCGGCTTCCTCACTTTGGGCCTGATCGGCTTTGGCGGCGTGCTGCCGCTGGCGCGCCGCATGATCGTGGAAGAGCGCGGCTGGCTGAGTGCCCAGGAATTCGCCGATCTCCTCGGCCTGTGCCAGTTCCTGCCGGGCGGCAACATCATCAACATGTCGGTGGCCATCGGCTTGCGCTTCCGCGGCGTGGCCGGTGCCTGCGCGGCCCTTCTCGGCCTGATCGCCGCTCCGACCGCGATCGTCATCGGGCTTGGCGTGCTCTATGATCGCTTCCATGCCGACCCGCATGTCCACCACCTCTTTGCCGGGCTTTCGGCAGCCGCGGCGGGGCTTCTCATCTCGATGGCGATCAAGGTCGCCTGTCCGCTGCGGCGCGATCCCGCCGGGATCGTGATCGCCTGTGCCTGTTTCCTGGCGATCGCCGTGCTGCGCCTGCCTTTGCTGGCGACCATGCTGGTCCTGGCACCTCTCGGCATTTTCCTGGCCTGGAGGAAGGCATGATGGCATCCCCCCTGCTGACCCTCGCCTTGATCTTCACCGAGCTTTCTCTGCTCGCCTTCGGCGGCGGCAATACCATCCTGCCCGAAATGCACCGGCAGGTGGTCGATATCCAGCACTGGATGTCGGCGCAGCAATTCAGTGCGATGTTTGCCCTGGCACAGGCCGCTCCCGGCCCGAACATGATGATCGTGCCGCTCGTCGGTTGGCACGTCGCGGGATTGCCGGGCGTTCTGGTGACCTCGCTCGCCAAGTTCGGCCCCTCCTCCCTGATCACCGGCGTCGCCCTCCGGCTCTGGGACCGCTTCCGCGATCGGCCCTGGCGACAGAAGGTACAGGCGGGCCTGCTGCCGATGACGGTCGGGCTGGTCACGGCGAGCGCCGCCGTGATCGCCGAAGCCTCCGCCGAAACCTGGCTGCTGGCGGGTATCATCGCCGTCTCGGCCTTTCTCACCGCGACGACCCGCATCCATCCGTTGCTGGTGCTGGCGGGTGGCGCCGCGATCGGATTGAGCGGGCTCACCCAGTTCTGAGGCGAGGACCGGGAGGAGGCTTTTGGCCATGACGAGATCGACGTCCGATCCGCTCGACGCCCTGCTGCGCGATCTCCTGGCCTGGCTGTCGTGCGGCGACCGCCCCTATGCCGAGGTCATGGAAGCGTGGCGGACATCATGCCCGCGCCTGCCGGTTTGGGAAGAAGCCAATGAGCGCGGCTTCGTTTCCCGCAACCGGATCGACGGCGAGGCGATGGTGGGCCTGACCGAGACGGGTCGGGATTTCCTGCGGCAGGCGGATGACGTCCGATCCGTAACCGGCCTCGGGGCCTAGCCCAGCGCCACGCCACGAGCCTCCAGGAAAGACAGCAGCCAGGGCTCGCCCAGAAAGACCTCGGCCTGGAAACCGGCCTGCCGGGCAGCATCCACATTGGCGGACAAATCGTCGAAGAAGATCGAGCGGACCGGATCGATGCCGGCCTTCTCGGCCACCACCTGGAAGGAACGCAGCGAGGGTTTCTCATGCCCGATCTCATGGCTGAGATAGGGCTCTAACCCCGCCAGGACACCACCCGATGCCTTCCGGACGAAATCCCAATGTTCCTGGTTGGTGTTCGAGAAGATCATCACGCGGTTGCGCCCGGCCAAGCGCTGCAGAACAGCGAGCATCGAGGCATCGACGTCGAGATGGCAGCTCCAATCCTCGATGAACACGTCCCATGATGCGTCATAACCGGCCGTCTCCGCCAGCTGTGCATGAAACAGGCGGATCGGCGTGCCCGTGCCCCAGCGCGATTGCCGGAACAGCGCGGCGACATCCTCGGGCCGCCAATCGGGCCGGCAGCGCGAGGCCAGGCGCGTAAACAACACGGCATTGTCATGGGCGACCACGACGCCGCCGAGATCGAAGACGAGCGCCTGGAACGGTGAAGACGACATGATGCCTCCTGCTTTCGACCCGGATCCGCTGCAAGGGCTAGAAGGGCATTGCGGCGCCGATAGGTTCAACGGCGCCGCCCAATCATCTTCGCTCAAAGTATACAGTCGATTGCTTCATTCCCCTTTGAGGGCAACGGCTGGTGAAGACGCGACCTCCCGCTCAGCCTTGCCCACCGACTGTGCCTGTCTCGATCCGAAAATCAGGAAGCTGAGAATGGCTAGCACGATCACGCCGATACCCCCATAGAGCATCACCAGCCCAAAGCCGTCGACCAGCGCGGCGTGAACGAGAGAGCCGGAAGGATCCGCCCCGGCGAGTTTGGGCACGTCCTGGGTCAGGCTAGCGAGATTGCCGGCGGCGACCTTCTCCGCCAGCGTCCGCAATTCCTCGGGTCCCAGCGCCGCCCCAAGGCTCGCCTGCAGCGAGGCCCGGATGCCTTCGACCAGGACGAGACCCATCACCGCGATATTGATGGCCAGGGTGATCAGGCGGGCACTGATATCGATGCCGGAGGCCATGCCGGCCCTGTCCGGCGATACCGAGGCGGTGGTGGTGTTGGTGGTGGGCGTCGAGGTGATGCCGATGCCTAGGCCGGCGATCAGAAGGCCCGGCAGCAGGGTCAGCCAATTCGCGCCCTCGATGCCGGCGCCGATCTTCATGGCGAGGAAGCCGAGGCCGATGGTCAACAGGCCGAGCGGAATGGCGATCCGGGCCTGGTAGCGCCGCCGCAGGGCCTCGCCGAGCGGCGGGCCGACCATGAAGGGCAAGGTATAGGCCAGGAGCAGCAGGCCCGCCTGCGTCGCGTCATAACCAAGACCGCTCGAGACATAGATCGGCAGATAGATGATGAAGGGCCAATAGCTGAAATTCATGCCGATGCAGCCCATGATCGCGCCTGAGAACTGGCGGATGCGAAACACCGAGAAGTCGAACATCGGATGCGGGCTGACCTTTTCGGCCGCCAGAAAGGCAACGAAAGCGACGATCGCCACTGCGGCGACGCCCCAGCGCATGGCCGGACCCAGGTCGGCTCCCTGGGTGATCAGATAGGAGAAACCGAATACCGCCAGGGACAGCGTGACGATACCGGCCAGATCGATGCGCTTGGCCTGAGGATCACGCGATTCCCGGACGCCGACCGCGATGAGGAGCAGAGCCACACCGGCTAGCGGGACATGGATGAGGAAAACCCACTGCCAGTTTGAAAGCGAGACGATCAGACCACCGATCAGCGGGCCGAAGCCAAGGCCGACACCCGAGACGATGCCCCAGGCCGTGAAGGCCCGGCCGCGCTCGGCGCCCTCCTGGAACTGGTGCGAGAGCACCGCCACCGTGCACAGCAACATGGCGCCACCGGCCAGGCCCTGCAGGAAGCGGGCAATGATCAGCACCAGCGAATCCTGGGCGAGGCCGCAGATCAGCGAGGCCAAGGCGAAGGCAATGGTGGTGGTGATCATCACCCGTTTGCGGCCAAAACGATCGGCCAGGGTGCCGGTCGCCATCAAGACCGTGGTGCATGCAATGGTATAGGCGTTCATGATCCACTGCAGATCCTTGAAATCGGCCTTGAGCGCGGTTTCGAGGGTCGGCAGGATCACCGGCACGCTGGAAATCTCCAGCCCGAACAAGAGAGAAGCGAGACATACGCCCGCCAATGCGACAGCATTGCGCCCTGTCTGAAAAGTCATGATCGAACAACCTGGTCCGGGGCCGGCGGCGATGGCCGCGCACTCCTCCCCGGCTCTTGAAAAAGAAGGTTGTCCTCACATAGAAGAAGGCCGATCATATAAAAAGACGATCATCATCTATTTCAGAAATGACAAAATGGTATTGATGCAATGACGACGCTGGATGTCGATGCGGTCAAGGCCTTCGTGATGGTGGCCGACCTGCAGAGTTTCACCCGGGCCGCCGAGGCCCTGGCCAGCACACAGGCGACGATCAGCGTCAAGTTGCGGCGGCTGGAAGAAAAGCTCGGTGCGAGGCTGATCGAACGCACGCCACGACGGGTACGCCTGTCGCCGCGCGGCGCTGCCTTCCTGCCCGCCGCACGCGATTTCATCGCCGCCCACGAGCGGGCGATCGCCGAGTTCGCCTCGGCGCCCTGCCGGCTCTCGCTCGGCTTCGTCGATCATGTCGCCGGCCCCGAACTGCCTGCCCTGCTGGCGCAGCTCAACGCCCACGATCCGACGCTCACCTTGAAGGTGAAGATCGACACCACCACCATGCTGATGGCCGCCCTCGACGAAGGCGGGCTCGACGCCGTCATCGTGCACAATGAGGACGATCGCAGGCCGGGTACGCCGCTGTCGGCGACCCATTATGGCTGGTACGCCTCACCCGGCTTCGAATGGCGGCGTGAAGATCCCTTGCCGCTCGCCATGTTGAGCATGTGTGAAACCTGCCCCGATCGCCTGCGCTCCACGGAAGCTCTCGAACGGGCGGGTCTGGCCTGGAGCGAGACCTTCGTCGGCGGCGGCGGCTCGGCCCTCAACCTTGCCGTTTCGGCCGGCGTCGCGGTTGCGGCCCTCGCCCACCGCGTCGCCCCGCCCGGCGTGGTCGAGGTCAGCGCCAAGCTCGGCCTGCCTCCCTTGCCGCCCTCGCAAATCATCCTGCATTGCAACGCCCTGTCGCCGCGGGCGCGGGATGCCTTGCGCATCCTCACCACGGCCTTCCGGGAACACCGGACGACTTGAGGCACGGAGCAAGCATCATTCTTCTTCCTGCAGGCTCGAGAGCGGCAGCCCTTCGAAGCGCTTCAGCGTGTCCAGGACGATCGAGGTCTTCACGTGCTGCACGGAATCATGCGGCAGTAAGACTTCGTTGACGAAGCGCGACAGGCCGGCAAGCCCGCGTGTCGCTACCTTGAGGTGGTAGTCCATCTCGCCGGTCAGGGCATAGGCCTCGAGCACTTCAGGCAGGTCGTTGACAAGCTGGGCGAATTTACGGGCATTGTCGCGGTTATGGGTGGCGAGCGTCACGGAGATCACCACCAGGAGGTCGAGCCCGACCTTGTGCGGATCGAGGCTGGCCTGGTAGCCGCAGATCACTCCCATCGCCTCCAGGCGGGAGCGCCGGCGCGAGCATTGCGAAGCCGATAGCGCGATCTTCTCCGACAGCTCGATATTGGTCAGGCGGCCGTCACGCTGCAGCTCCCGCAGGATTCGCAGATCGTAGGCGTCGAGATCGATCATTGCATCAATCCGGGATTTCATGCACGCTTCGTGCATAGTTTTTGCCGAACACGCGAAAGATGCAAGCACATTGCATGCGCAGGGTGGCACAATTCCTCTCAAAGTGAAGGCGCGTCATCGCCCCTTCACAACCAGGAGGAAATTATGGGGCCTTTCCCGCATGATGCGCCGCCGGCGGCCATCACTCCCGACAATCCCGCCGGAACGGACGGGTTCGAATTCGTCGAATTCGCCCATCCCGAGCCCGCCAAGCTGCAGGCGCTGTTCACCAGCATGGGCTACGTGCCTGTCGCCACCCACAGGACCAAGGACATCACGGTCTGGCGCCAGGGCGACATCAACTACATCGTCAATGCCGAGCCCGGCAGCCACGCCATGCGCTTCGTCGAAACCCATGGCCCCTGCGCCCCTTCCATGGCCTGGCGCGTGGTCGACGCCAAGCATGCCTTCGAGTATGCGGTGGCCAGAGGCGCCACGCCCTATGAAGGCGATGACAAAACACTGGACGTGCCGGCCATCGTCGGCATCGGCGGTTCCCTGCTCTATTTCATCGACGCCTATGGCGAAAAGGGCTCTGCCTACACCCGGGAATTCGACTGGCTGGGCGAGCCTGATCCAAAGCCGGCCGGTGTCGGCTTCTACTATCTCGACCACCTTACCCACAACGTCTATCGCGGCAACATGGACAAATGGTGGGCCTTCTACCGCGAGCTTTTCGGCTTCAAGCAGATCCACTTCTTCAACATCGACGGCCGCATCACCGGCCTGGTCAGCCGGGCCATCACTTCGCCCTGCGGCAAGATCCGCATCCCGCTCAACGAGTCCAAGGACGACACCAGCCAGATCGAGGAATTCCTCAAGAAATATCATGGCGAAGGCATCCAGCACATCGCCGTCGGCACCGAAGGAATCTACGACTCGGTCGACAAATTGGCTGCTAACGGCTTGAAATTCATGCCGGGCCCGCCCGACACCTATTACGAGCGCTCCCATGCCCGGGTGAATGGCCATGACGAGCCGATCGAGCGCATGAAAAAGCACGGCATCCTGATCGACGGCGAAGGCGTGCGCGATGGTGGCATGACCAAGATCCTGCTGCAGATCTTCTCCAAGACGGTGATCGGCCCGATCTTCTTCGAATTCATCCAGCGCAAGGGCGACGAGGGATTCGGCGAGGGCAATTTCCGCGCCTTGTTCGAGTCGATCGAAGAGGACCAGATCCGGCGCGGCGCCCTGGCTGCCGAGTAGCCACCTTCAGAAACATGAAGAAGAAGCCGACGCCATCGCGGCGTCGGCATTGTTGTCTACACTGTCAGCCCGCAACGGCGGCGAGGCCTGCCTCGGCCTCGGATTCGAAGCGATCGCCAACCGCAAGGCCGTGCGATTTTGCAAAGCTGGCCGCCGATTGCTTCTGCCCGGCATCGTTGCGGACGGTGGCAATCTCGATCACCCCGCCCTGCACCGCGATTACGACGCCCTGCTCGCCGATGGCAGCGATTTCTCCCGGCTTTCCAGCGACATCGCCGAAGCGACGCACCGGCCGCAGGACGCTGCCGAACAGGCGGACCTTCCTGCCCTGCACCATCGTCCAGGCGCCAGGAGCCGGATCGCAGCCTCGGATCAGATTGTGGATGGCCTCGGCATGCGCATTCCAGTTGATCCTGGCCTCGGCCTCGCGGCACCAGCCTTCATAGGAGGCGAGGTCCTCGTCCTGGACATGCTCGGAGTGATGTCCGGCCACCACCAGATCCGCGGCCTCGAGCATGGCCTCGACGCCGAGCGGGAACAGATGATCGAAATAGATGCTGCCGAGTGTGTCGTTCGGGCCGATCGCGACGGTCTTCTGCAGGATCACCGGCCCCTCGTCGAGACCGTCCGTCGGCCGGAAGATGGTGAGGCCCGTCTGCCTGTCCCCCTTGATGATCGGCCAGTTGATCGAACTCGGGCCGCGATAGAGCGGCAGCAGGGACGGATGGTACTGGATCGTGCCGTGCCTGGGGATGTTGACGAAGGACTGCGGTGCAAATTGCAGCACATAGGCCATGACGGCGAGATCGACATCGAGAGCGCGCAAGGCGCCTTCGGCCGCCGGGCTCTTGAGATTGGGCAGTTGGAACAGCTTGAGTCCCCGTTCCTCGGCCGCGAGGCGGAGAGGATCGGGCCGCGCGCCGGGCTTTTCGGGAGCACAGAAGACGGCCGCCACCTCGTCGCCGCGGGCCAGAAAGGCTTCCAGCACGCTCTTGCCGAACGCTTGCTGGCCAATGATTGCGATACGCATGATTTCTCCATGAATTCAGGCAAAGAAGGTCCATCCCCGCTCGCGCGGGGTTGGAAAACGTTCCATGTCGTTGGGAAGGCCGGCGTCTCGTCAGGCGCCGGTGTTAATCCACACCGCCTTGGGCTCGGTGAAATTGTCGATGGCGGCATCGCCATGCTCGCGGCCGAAGCCTGAATCGCGGGCCCCGCCCCAGGGCAGGCGGATGTCGGTCGGGCCGTAGGTGTTGACCCAGACCGTGCCGGCCTTCAGTCGCCGGGTGAAGCGATGGGCCCGGCCGATATCGCCTGTCCACACACCCGCCGCCAGGCCGTAGACCGTGCCATTGGCCAGGCGGATCGCCTCTTCCTCATCCTTGAAGGGAATCACGGCCGCGACGGGCCCGAAGATCTCTTCCTGGGAGATGCGCATCTCGTGCCGGACGCCGGCAAACACCGTCGGTTCGACGAAATAGCCGGTCTTGCCATGCCTGGTACCGCCGGCGACGACCGAGGCCCCTTCCTTGCGGCCGATGTCGATATAGTTCAACACCCGCTTCATCTGTACCTCGGAGACCAGCGGGCCCATGCCCGTCGAAGCCTCCAAGGGATCGCCGACACGGATCGAGCGGGCGCGGGCCGCCAATCGCTCGACCATCTCATCATAGACGCTCTCATGCACCAGGATGCGCGAGCCGGCCGAGCAGACCTGCCCGGTGTTGAAGAAGATGCCGGCCCCCGCCGCCTTGGCGGCGGCATCGAAATCGGCATCCGGGAAGACGATGTTGGCCGACTTGCCGCCCAGTTCGAGCGTCACGCGCTTGAGATTGCCGATCGCCCCCTGCAGGATCTGGCGCCCGACCACCGGCGAGCCGGTGAAGGTGATCTTGTCGACATCCATGTGGTCGACGAGCGCCTGGCCGGCGATCTTGCCGAAACCCGGCACGACATTGAGCACGCCTGCAGGGAACCCTGCCTCTAGCGCCAGCTCGCCGATCTTCAGGGCGGTGAGCGGCGTCAGTTCGGCCGGCTTGAGTACCACGGTGCAACCGCAGGCCAGAGCCGGCGCGATCTTCCACATGCCGATCATCAGCGGGAAGTTCCAGGGGATGATGGCACCGACCACGCCCAGCGGTTCGCGCATCGTATAGGTCAAGGCGTCGGTC
Source organism: Labrys sp. E2SS-1L (assembly GCF_057073705.1). Taxonomy (NCBI): domain Bacteria; kingdom Pseudomonadati; phylum Pseudomonadota; class Alphaproteobacteria; order Hyphomicrobiales; family Xanthobacteraceae; genus Labrys; species Labrys sp. E2SS-1L. The sequence continues at coordinate 4,610,184 of NZ_CP172712.1, forward strand.
CGGGCCGGTATGACCTGGCCGTTAATCTTGTCGGCCATGCCGGCATAATAGGTGAGCGTGTCGAGGACGGCGGGCAGATCCTGGCGGCGGATGGCGGAAACCGTCTTGCCGGAATCGAGGCTCTCCAGCCGTACCAGTTCGTCTTCGTCGCGGCGGATGAGATCGGCCAACTTCAGCAGCAAGGCGCCTCTTTCGCTGGCCTTCATGCGCGACCAGCTGCCTTCGAACGCCGCACGGGCCGAGCGCACGGCGGCGTCGACATCGCCGGCATCCGCCTCCGCCACCCGGGCAACGACCTCACCGGTCGCTGGATTCAAGGTCTCGAAACTGCGACCGGAAGCCGCTGCGATGCGCCGGCCATCGATCAGAAGGTCATGAATGTCGCCATATACCCGTTTAAGCACGTCAGAGCTCCCATATATGTATTATAGTTCATATCTAGCGCTTTAAACGACGACGAGGATCGTCGGGTGCAAGATAGAAATGATGCTAGTTACCCAATAAAATCATGGGAATATGAAATCTTCTGCTTATAAGAGAGAGCGGAGTTATGAACGTATGATCCTATGTTGCAATCAATATAATATGTTTTCTATTTCATATATGAGGACACTAGCCTCGAGACTTGGAGCGGGAGGAGCGGCATGATCCGGATCGAGATCGAGCCTGTTTGGCGTTTTCACAGGCAGGAAGACGCACAATCGCTCCAGATCATGCTCGACTTCCTCGCCGAGATCCGCGCCACCGGAAAGATCACCGCCGCCGCAGACAAAGCGAACGTTTCCTATCGCCATGCCTGGAACCTGATCGAGAAATGGTCGGAGTTCTTCAGCACCCCCATCGTCGTGCGCCGGCAGGGCAGCGGCACCAGCCTCACGCCCTTCGGGGAGAAGCTGGTCTGGGCGGGACAAAGGCTGGAAGCCCGGCTGGGACCGCTGCTGCAGAATCTCTCTCAGGAACTCGAAACCGAGATCAACCAGATGCTGCCGCACGGGCCTTTGGTCCTGCGCATCCACGCCAGCCACGGCTTCGCCGTGCCCAAGCTGCGCAAGCTCCTCAGCCGCGAGCCGGACATCGATATCGATTTTCGTTATGTCAGCAACCAGAGCTCACTGGTTTCGCTGGTCCATGACGGCTGCGACCTTGCCGGCATGCATCTGCCGCAGGGCGAATTGCGCAAGCGCGCCATCGCCGCCAGCAAGGGCTGGCTCAACTCCAATCTGCATCGCGTGATCTCCTTCGTCACGCGCGAAGTCGGCCTGATCGTACAGCGCGGCAATCCGCGTGGCATCGATGGGCTGGAAAGACTGCTCGATCCCGCGATCCGTTTCGTCAACCGGGACCCGGACTCCGGCACGAGGCTCGTCTTCGAACAGCTTCTGGCCCAGCATGGCATCGATGGCAGCCGCATCAATGGCTATGAGCATTCCGAATTCACCCACGCCGCCGTCGCCGCCTATGTCGCCAGCGGCCTCGCCGACGTCGCCTTCGGGGTCGAGGCGGCCGCCCGGCAGTTCGGCCTGGATTTCGTGCGCCTCCTCACCGAAGACTATGTCTTCGTCTGCCACAAGCAGATCCTCGACCTTCCAGCCATGCAGCGCGTACTGGCGGTCATGCGCGGCCAGGAATTCCATACCGCCATCTCGCAATTGCCGGGCTATCGCGTGAAGGAAGCCGGTGCGATCAAGACCATCCGGGAGGTCTTCCGCAAATCGGAATGACGCCCTTTGCCCGAAACGCCTGCGTGTCATCCTGCACAGTGCCTTCGCCGCCATCTCCCTAGAAGGGCAACAGCGAAACCGCAAAGACAGGGGAGCGCCATGACACGCAACGACATCGCCGAAACCATTTTCGCCAGCTTCCTGCTGGGGCTGGCCGTCCTCTTGCTGCTGTCCTCCGGCGTTCTGGCGGCCGAGCCCTTCACCAGCGCCTATACGAGCTTCGATACCGCCAAGTGTCCTCACCAGCCGGGAGGCGACGAGGAGGATTACGGGAGCTGGCGCTGCCCGGGCTATCGTGGCCTCCCCATGCGGCTTTCTGCCGGCGACCAGCGCATGTTTGTCAGCTTCGGCAAGGCCGGCGCCAACGACATTGCCGCCAACGAAACCTTCGCGGCCTTCAACAGCGCCGATCACGGCACGGTGGAATGGCGTCTTGCCGCAGGCCAGCGGCAGCCCTTCGCCACCATCCTGCAATGGCAGGTGATGACGGAAGCAGACCACAAGGCAGAGGCCAAGGGTTCCTCGCCCGCCTCCGGCCGCGTCCTGGTCGTCACCCGGCTGGGCAAGGACGGCACCTGCCATGTCGGCTATGTCGATGCTCGTGCCAATGGCGACGCGAATAGGCTGGCGCGCAAGATCGCCGACGAACAGGCCCGCTCTTTCCGCTGCGGCCAGGACAAGCCGGTCGTGCTCGGAGCCGTCTCTCCTGGCCTGATCCTGCCCGGCAAGGCCCGCTAAAGCGTTTTGTGATTTGAATGAATCACTTCAAGTCACAAAGACGCGTCGAACCAAAGAGTTAGAGCAAATGAGCGTTCACGCCTGAACGCGCTTTGCCCTGAAAACTCCTTTGCAGGTTGTCCCAACTATCCTTGGATATCTGCCCGGCTGGTGCTTCACCCTGCCGGCCATCCATGCAAAGCTAACCCCGTCGATCGAGGCCCACGAAGATCGGGCGCTTAACGGGAACGTCAAGGGGAGACGCTGCGTGGGCTGTTCCGTCCGAGCCGGTGCCGGATTGCCGCAAGAGCGGACGGCATGAGTTACGAATTCGAGTTCGCCGACGTCTTCGCCTATTGGCCGGAGCTTGCGGCCGGCGCCCTGCACACGCTGATACTTTCGGGGCTGGCCATGGCCATCGGCATGGTGGTGGCGATCATTGGGGCACTCGCCAAGACCTCCGGACCACCTCCACTGCGTTATGTCATCGACGCCTACATCGAACTGATCCGCAACACCCCCTTCCTCATCCAGGTCTTCGTGATCTTTTTCGGCCTGCCCTCCCTCGGCCTGCGCCTGTCCTCGAACAGTGCGGCCCTGCTGGCACTGGTGGTCAATGTCGGCGCCTATGGCATCGAGATCATCCGGGCCGGTATCGAGAGCATCTCCAAGGGCCAGATCGAGGCCGGCAAGTCGCTCGGCCTCAAGCCACTGCAGATCTTCCGCCTCGTCATCCTCAAGCCGGCGATCCAGGCGATCTATCCCTCGCTGACCAGCCAGTTCATCCTGCTCATGCTCAATTCCAGCGTCTGCTCGGCCATCGCCGCCAGCGAGCTGACGGCAGCGGCCGGCGACATCCAATCGCGAACCTTCCGCAGCTTCGAAGTCTATTTCGTGGCAACCGCGATCTATCTGGGCCTGTCGATCGTGTTCTGGTGCTTGTTCGCCGGCATCGAGCGCGCCTTCCTGCGCCAGCCGAGCCGGCGATAGGGGGCAGCATGCGTGTATTGAGCGAAGCCGACATCCTCTACATCCTGCTGGCCTTGCGCTGGACACTGCTGCTTTCGGCGGTCGCCTTCATCGGCGGCGGCATAGGCGGCCTCCTGGTTGCGCTGGCGCGCACGGCCGAGATCCGGCCGCTGCGCTGGCTGGCTATGGGCTACATCAAGCTGTTCCAGGGCACGCCGCTGCTGATGCAGCTTTTCCTCGCCTTCTTCGTGCCCGGCATCTTCGGCATCGACGTCAATCCCTGGACGGCGGCGGCGATCGGCCTTTCCCTCAATGCCAGCGCCTTTCTCGGCGAGATCTGGCGCGGCGCCATCGAGGTGGTGCCGCCGGGCCAGAGCGAGGCGGCCCGGGCCCTCGCCCTCACCTATGTGCCGCGCATGTTCAAGGTGGTCATCCCCCAGGCGGTACGCATCGCCATTCCGCCGACCATCGGCTTCCTGGTGCAGCTCATCAAGGGCACCTCGCTCGCCTCGATCATCGGCTTCGTCGAGATCACCCGCGCGGCCCAGATCATCAACAATGCCGCCTTCAGGCCCTTCACCATCTTCGGCGTGGTGGCGCTCGCCTATTTCCTGGTGTGCTGGCCGCTGTCGCTCTGGAGCCGCGCCATGGAGCGGCGGTTGACGGTGGCAAGGCGCTGAAATTTTCAATCAAGGAGAGGAAACGATCATGGCTTTGACAGATCCGATTTCACGCCGTGGGCTTGGGCTGTGCCTCGCCGCCGGCATAGCCGCCTTGGCGCTGCCCCTCGCTGCCGGACCGGCAGCGGCCGCGACCCCCGATGAAATCAAGGCGCGCGGCAAGCTGATCGTCGGCGTCCTCACCGACTACCCGCCCTTCGGCGGCACCGATGCCGAGCAGAAGCCGGCTGGCTATGATGCCGACGTCGCCGCCCTGATGGCCAAGAAGCTCGGCGTTTCACTCGAGCTGGTGCCGGTGACCGGCCCCAACCGCATCCCTTATCTGCTCACCAACAAGGTCGACCTGCTCATCGCCACTTTCGGCATCACGCCCGAACGCATGAAGCAGGTGCTGTTCTCCAATCCCTACAGCACGCTGACCACCTATATCATGGGTCCTAAGGACTTGAAGGTGACCAAGCCGGAGGATCTCGTCGGTGTGACCGTGGGTGTGGCGCGTGCCTCGACACAGGACATCACCGTCTCGCAGATCGCGCCATCAGGCACCCAGATCATGCGCTTCGACGACGATGCCACCACCACCCAGGCCTTGATCTCGGGCCAGGTCCAGTCGATCGGTGCCTCCAATACGGTGCTCGCCCAGCTCACCAAGGACTATGCCAGCCTCGGCATTGAGGCCAAGTTCAAGATGAAGGAACAGGCCAACGGCATGGCCTTCCGCAAGGCCGATACCGCTTTGCAGGAATGGTGCAACGGCTTCATCGGCGAGATTGTTGCCGACGGGCAGCTCAGCCAGATCAACCAGAAATGGTTCGGCTCTCCCCTGGCCCCCTTGCCGCCCATGCCGAAATTCTGATGACCCCGCTTCACCGGCCGGTGTGGCTGTTCCTCTCCGGCCGGCAATGCACCGGCAAGGACCGCATCACAGTTCTTCAGGCCAGGATCGCCTGGCGGACTGCCTGAAGAAGCCGTTGAGGAAACGGGCAGAGTTGGTATAGGCAACGGAAGTCTCGGCGATCCCTCCTCGATCGCCGCATGAGGAGGCCTGACCCGGCCGAGAGAAGATAGCGAAAAACGAAAGCCAGCCGTGGTAATCTCCTCCAAAGCGACAACCCTGACCTATGCGCCTGACGACATCGTCATTCGTTCCGCCCTGCATCGGCGCTTGCTGCAAATCGGGCTGCCTCGCTTCGCCTTGCGCAAAGTCTCCAAATGGTCGCGCTCGCATTATGGTCCGCGCGACGATTTCATGCGGGCGCTGGTCGAGCAGCGCTTCGGTATCCGCGTCGGCAAGTACAGCTACGGATATCGCCCGCTGTGCACCAAGCAATCCAAGATTGGCGAAATCGGTGCTTTTTGCTCGATCGCCACCGAGATCAAGGTCTCCGGCGGCAACCATCCTCTCGATCTCGTCTCGACCAGTCCCGCCACCTATCTCGAAGGCTGGGGGATCGTCGACGAAACGATCGACCGCCATTATCCCAAGAACGACCCGATCGTGATCGGACACGATGTCTGGATCGGTATGGGGGTAACCCTGATGACCGGCATCACCATCGGGCATGGTGCGGTGATCGCCGGCGGCGCTGTTGTCACCAAGGACGTGCCGCCCTACGCCATCATGGGCGGCGTGCCCGCCAAGCTGATCCGCTATCGCTTCGATGACGACACCATCGAAAAATTGCTGACCAGTGCCTGGTGGACTTGGCCGGACGAGACGATTAGAGCCAGGGCGTCGCTGCTGCGGGATCCGGTCGCGTTCGTGGCGCAGCTTTGAGTATGTCGCTGGACGGCCGGAAGAGGAAATGCCAGCCCACTGAAACAGTGGTGTGACCTTGTCGCTTGCTAGGCCATTGCATAATCAAAATGTTACCTTAACGTTTTAGCGAAATAGATCACGTAGCTCACAACTCTGAAATCGAGCATGACAACTGTAGTAATCACTCAACCCATGCTGTTCCCCTGGCCCGGCTTTTTCGAGCAACTCGCCTTGGCGGACATTTATGTTTATTTGGATGATGCTCAGTTCTCGAAAGGAAGTTTTACAAACCGCGTGCAGGTGAAGGTCGGCGATCAAACCAAGTGGATGACCATTCCGCTTGCCGGCGGGGGCACCTACAAGCCCATCATGGATCTGGATGCCACGGCCGGGGATTGGCGGGCAACCCACCAATTGCTCCTCAAGCAATCGCTCGCCACCGCCTCCCATGCACAGGACGCGATCGACATTCTCGACAGGGCGTATGAGCAAGACAAGCTGTGCGACACCCTGATCCGAAGCATAGAACTGTCTGCCGACTATATTGGAATTGGGACGTCGCGAAAAATAACCCACAGCAGTGAGCTGAATATAGTCGGTTCTTCGTGGAAGCGCGTGCTGGACATCGTCCTCGGCGTGGGCGGGACGCGATATCTCACCGGACACGGCGCCGCGCGATATATGGACCACGAAGCGTTCGAAGCGAACGGTGTGAGCGTCGAATATATGGACTACAGCCTGACGCCATGGCCGCAAGATGGCGGCGCCTTTACACCCTATGTTTCCATCCTTGACCTGATCGGCCGCACCGGCCGTGATGCCAATCAATTCCTGAAACCCCGAACCGTTCACTGGCGCGAATTTCTGGCAAAGCAAACGCCATGACGCGTTAACCGGCAGACTTCCTCTATCGACTGCTGCCATCAAGCAAACAGGAATGCGATGTTGAAGCGAGTGAGCTTGAGATCTCCGGAGAATAGCGATTTTGATTTTCTCGCTTCGCTTCGGAGGGATTCCGCCCTGCAGGCCCTGCTGCTCAATGTGGTGACATCAACAGATGATGACGCAGTCGCCGGATGGCTGGAGCGCCGGAAGACCGACCCCAATGGCAGTTTCATGGTCATTGCCGATAGCACGACGGATGAACCAATCGGCTTTGCCCAGATCACCAATATTCACCATCGCAATCGGCATGGCTTTATCGGCATCGTTATAGCGCCGAGCGCGCAAGGCAAGGGTTTGGGACGTGTTGCAATGGAGAACCTCGTGGCAACGGCGAAAGAAAAACATCGCCTGGAAAAAATACTCCTGGAAGTCAGAGCGGACAATTTCGCCGCGCTCTCCCTCTACAAGTCCATGAATTTTAGAATTGTTGGGACGATGCTGAACCACTTTCGTACGAACGACGACATTTACGACGTCGTACTGATGGAAAAGCGAATATAAATTTTAGTATAAATAATAATATTTACTTCAGTTTTTACGCCTAAACAGCGCGAGAACCTGCCTGAAAGCGACGCGGGTGATCTTGCCAATGCGGGCAACCCGTTTACCGACATAGAAAAAAGTAATCCCCTTCAGGGCAAGCTTCTCGACCCCGCTAAACCCGGCTTCATCGATATCGTGGAGGCAGGCTTTCCAATAGGCTCGCCGCAACCGGACAAGATGCATGGCCGGCACGATCCTCATCGAACGGTTGGCTTCTTTCCAGACGATGCGCTGGGAAAACTGAACCTCAGGTGCCATCGCAACGGCCCTGCGTATGAAAACCGGGTACATCACCAGATGATCGGATCCCCAGGGGTCGGGATAGGCCCGATTGACGTAATCCAGTATTCCACGCAAGGCATCGGTTCGCCACAGGCCGTAGAACCAGCTTGCAGGAGAATTGTAGAGAAGATCCGCAATCTGTCGCAGTTGCGACCCCTGCAGTTCACGGGGCCGCGCAATAGTGACAGGCCTGTCGCTTCGATACGTCATCACGGTAGGAACGGCCAGCAAGGCATTCGGCGTTCGATCAAAAGCGGCGACCAATCGCTCGACATAGTCGGCGGAGGACAGGTCGTCATGCGCCCGCCACAGGAAGAGCGGTGTCTGCGCCGCATCCACCAGGCCACGGAAGTTCCTGACCGGTCCGACATTCTCGGGCCGCCGCAGATATGTAATCCGATTGTCGACTGCGGCATAGCGCTCGACGATGGCTTGAGTGCCATCCGTTGAAGCATTGTCCGATATGACGATGCGAATATTTCTGTATGTCTGGTTCAGTAAACACTCCAGACATTCCGCGATCATGTCTTCTGCATTATAGATAGGAATCCCTATAGTTACGCAGGGTCCTGACATGCTCACGGGCTCCTATCGGCCATCAACCGGAGCATGTCCTATTCCTTTGCAGCAACAGCCGCAACCGGCAATTCTGCGCTGCGCCGGCCATTTTGATCGGTCTGGCGCCGCGCAGGTGAGCGCGGTATGTATCGGCTGCCAATCAAGTAGAGCCGAGTCACCGTGATCATTGCCCCCGAACGCATTCCCGTCGCAGGTCCCTCCATCACCGAGAGAGAGGCCGAACTCGCCGCGGAGGCTGCCCGCACGGCGTGGTATGCCAATCACTATGCCTATAATGCCCGCTTCGAGCGGATGATGGCCGATTATGTCGGCGTGAAGCATGCCGTCAGCGTGCCGCATGCCACGGCAGCACTGCATCTCATCCTGGCCGCGCTCGGCATCGGCCCGGGCGACGAGGTGATCGTGCCCGACGTGACCTGGATCGCCTCGGTGGCACCGGTCACCTATGTCGGTGCCGAACCCGTGCTCGTCGACATACTGCCCGACACCTGGTGCATCGATCCGCACGCTGTGGAGGCCGCCATCGGTCCCAAGACCAAGGCGATCCTGGGCGTGGACCTCTATGGTTCGATGTGCGACTGGCAGGCCTTGCAGGACATTGCCGACAGGCACGGCGTCCATCTCATCGAAGATTCGGCCGAGGCCCTCGGCTCTCGCTATCGCGGTCGGCGCGCGGGCAGCTTCGGCCGGGCAGCCGCCTTCAGTTTCCATGGCTCGAAGACCGTCGCCACCGGCGAGGGCGGCATGCTGGTGACCGATGACGACGATCTCCACCAGCGCGTGCTCTGCCTGCGGGATCATGGCCGGGCGCCGGGCGACCATCGCCGGTTCATCAACCAGGAAATCGCCTTCAAATATCGCATGAATGGGGTGACGGCGGCTCTCGGCGTCGCACAGATGGAGCGCATCGACACGCTGATCGCCCATAAGCGCGCCATTTTCGATTGGTACCGGCAACGGCTCGGCGGGCTCAACGGCATCACCCTCAATGCCGAACCCGAGGGAAGCGAGAACTCCTTCTGGATGGTGACGGTGGTCCTCGATCCGGCCCTCGGTCTCGACAAGTTCAGCCTGATGGCCGAATTCGACAAGCGCAACATCGATACCCGTCCTTTCTTCTCGCCGCTGTCGAGCATGCAGGCTTTTGCCGATCGTCCGGCAGCCAAGCGCCTGGTCACGCCGCATGACAAGGGACAGGCGATCGCCAGGCACGGCATCAATCTGCCGTCCGGCTACAATATGACCGAAGACAAAGCAGATATCGTCGCAGGCGCCTTGCGGGAGATTCTCGCAGACAAGACCTGATGTTCCGGAGACCGACGGTATCGCTGTCGGGATAACTGGTTCATGCGGCAAGGTCTCCTCGCCACCACTCTTCCGAATCGCCCTTCCGCGGGGCGAAACGCCAAACAACCTATAGCCGTTGCGGACTACTCAATTCGGTTCTTTTTCTCATCTGAAAAGGTAAATCGATATAAGTTCCGCAACGGACGGATTGATTCAATTTCATACTGGACAGGCCTGAAATTGATTGTAGCATTCCATCTTGTTAACAAAGACGCCATTGAGGTTGTGGGCGCCATTTCTGCCAAGTGTTGCTTCACATAACAACCAAGTGCAGATTTCGCTTGTGAAAGCTTGGCGTTTCGAGAAATCGGTGAACGGGGGAAGAAGCATTGCTTCTTCCCCCGTTTTCGTCGGCGGCCGCCATTGCTGACTTTTCCGGCTCGAGACCTTCCTTACCCAAGTACCACCTTCCTTTCCATCAATGGCCGACAAGCCCAGCGTCACGGCCGGGATGCCTAGCGGGCAGGCAGATCGAGTGCGTATTCCAGGCCCTTGCTTGACGAGTGGGCTCGCGATAACCACGTGCCAGGAAGCAGTTCTCCAGGGCCATGCTGCGCCAGCTGCCATCGGCTGCGGCCGAAAGCCCCTCCAACTCGCCGGTCGTCACAGGATTTTCCATGCCGCACAGCTTTGCTCGCAACGCTCTGGTGCTCGGCCTGCTCGCCGCCATCGGGCCCTTTGCCATCGATATGTATATACCCGCCCTCCCCTCGATGGCGGAGCATCTCCAGACCAGCACCGCCGCCGCCCAGATGACCCTGATGGCCTTCTTCCTGGGGTTTGGCTTGACCCAGATCATCTACGGACCGGTCTCTGACATTGTCGGCCGCAAATTGCCGCTCTATTTCGGTCTGGCGGTGTTCACATTGGCTTCGATCGGCTGCGCGTCGGCCCCAACCATCGATTGGCTGATCGGCCTGCGCCTCATCCAGGGCATCGGAGCGGCGGCTGTGATGGTGATCCCGCGCGCCATCATCCGTGATCTGCATACCGGCGTCGAGGCAACCCGATTGATGTCCCTAGTGATGCTGGTGTTCAGCGTCTCCCCCATCCTCGCCCCTCTCACAGGCAGCGCCCTCATCATTCCCTTCGGATGGCGCGCGGTCTTCGTAGCCGTCACCATCGCCGCCGTGCTGAGCCTGCTGCTGACGGCTTTCGTGCTGCCGGAGACCCGGCCGCCGGCCGAACGCATTGCCGGCGACCTGCCCACCGTTCTGTCGAATTACGGGCTGTTGCTGCGTGACCGCCATTTCCTGGGAGTGACCTTCATCGGCGCGCTGGGCATGTCGAGCTTCTTCACCTTCCTGGCCAGTTCCTCCTTCATCTATGTCGATCATTTCGGCCTGACCCCGATGCTCTACAGCCTGGCCTTTTCCGTGAACGCCATCGGCTTCATCGGCGCCTCCCAGTTCAGCGCCCATCTCGGCCAACGTTTCGGCATGGGCCGGGTGATCCTCGGCGCCGTCTTCGCCTATGCCATCGCGGCCATCGCCCTTTTCGCGCTGGTCGCAAGCGGTGTCGACAGCCTGCCCGTGCTGATCGCGATGCTCTTCGTCACCTTTGCCTTCCTCGGCCTGGTCATCCCGACCAGCATGGTCCTTTCGCTGGAGCATCATGGCCCCATTGCGGGCATGGCCTCGGCTCTTGGTGGCACGCTGCAAATGGTGACGGGTGCCGTCATGATCGTGATCGCCAGCCTCTTCTTCAATGGCACGGCCCTGCCGATGGTCACGATCATCGCCCTCTGCGCCATAGGAGCGCTGATTCTGGCCAAGCTCACTTTGACTGAAAAGGAGATCGCCGCCCCGGCGGAATGAGCCCAACCACAGCGGTCTCGCACCGTTTCCGATCCCGGCCGAATCGGCGCGCATGTCGTTCCAGTCGAACAGCGATTGCTGGGCCCTCTACTAAAGAGGTAGGCGGATCGGCTTCCTGCCGGCCGCCAAACCTGCTAGATCTATTCCAATCTACGCATTTTCATGCGAAAAACCTCGCCTTCGCTCGCAGCGAGGTCTGCGCGTCATTCGCGCCTTTCCCGCCAATCCGTCAAATTCGACACGTCATATTTGACGGAGTGTGCTCCTAGCGCCGCCCGTCTAAATTGATCTTGCGAACGGCGCAGCGATCTCCAAACAGATCCCCTCCATGCTGTGCTGTTCGCACCTTCGCTCGGTTCTCTCGATACCCTCCCAAGCCCGCGCAGCGGGCTTCTTTTTGTGATCGGCAAGACAGACATAAGTTTGGAATTTCGAACGATATCAATTCGATAGGCTCCTTTGGCAGCCCGGCACGGTTTGGAAGATCATTGGCATTTTGAGGCCTGACGATGGCGCTCTCTCCCTCATCGTATCAGCTGAATTACCGGCAAGATCGCGGGCCGGATTGGGACTGTGAAGCCTTGCCGTTCGCCGAGCCGAACCATCCGTCGAAATTCGGTGCCGATGCCTCCCCTTTCCAGGCCCGGGACCCGCCAGACCGGTGCTCCCAGATTGTTCTCCCTGGCTTGATGCCCCGCCGGCCGGCACATTGCTGGCCGGTTTCCTCCTCCGACTAAGAAAGTAGCCTGACGTGGAAGCTCGCCTCGATCCTCTCGCTCTCGACAGAATGTTCCATGCGCTCGCCGATACCAGCCGTCGCACCATGGTCGATCGTCTTGCCCGCGGACCAGCCTCTGTCAGCGAACTCGCACTCCCCCTTTCCATGGGCATGCCCGCGGTGCTCAAGCATCTCGGCGTGCTCGAAGCCGGGGGTATCGTCGTCTCCGAGAAGGCTGGCCGCGTGCGCACCTATCGCATGACGCCGCATGCCCTGGCCCTGGCCGAAAGCTGGGTCGCCGAACGCATGGCCCTGCACGACATTGCCATTGACGATGCGCCGATGCCGGTGAAGCTGCCCGAACGCAGCCCGGTGACGCAGCTTCGCTCGGTCGAAGCCCGATAAGCCCCTCAAATAGGGCGATGGGGACGGGCGCCGTTCAGGTGCCCGCCCTTTTCGGCATGACGGCTGCCACGAATTGCCTGAGTTCGCGGCCGACATGGTCCGCAACCGGACAATTGGGCTCGAAACCCCACCAAACGAGCGAGCCCTGCCATTGCGACGCCATCAATTGGCCAAGCCCTTGGCGCTGGCCTCCCCGCTCCGCCAAACAGGTGTCGAGCACGTCGACGAGGGCATCCCGCCAGCGCGCGCCGCGTGCGCGCAGCAGGGGATCGCGCAGATCCTCCCTCAGGATCAGCAATCCTTCGGCATAGGATTCGATGGCGCCATAGTCGCCGGAGAGAGCCACCAGCAGATCGACTGCCCCCTCGGGCGTGCGCGCAATATCAGCTGCCAGCTGTGACGTTTTTTCGTCCAAGCGGTCCCAGGCATGGAGCAAGGCCGCCTGCTTGAGCTGCGCCTTGCTGCCAAAGCGCTGCACCAAGGTTGCAGCCGCCAGGCCGCTAGCCCGCGCCAATCCCGCAAATGTCAGTGCCTCCGGCCCTCCAGTGTGCAGAAGCTGCAAGGCAACTCCCAGCACGGTCTCGTCGGGCAGGGTCTTATGTCGGGGCATCTTGACATCCATTTATAACCGAACGATCATTTATATATCAATTCTTATGCTCGAAAAGAGCGCTCGGCAATCGAAAACAGGAGCTGTGGTCATGCTCACCGGAAAGGTCGCACTTGTTGCCGGCGGCACGCGAGGGGCGGGCCGAGGTGTTGCAGTCGAGCTGGGAGCAGCAGGCGCAACCGTTTACGTCACCGGGCGCAGCACCCGTGGGCATCGATCGGAGTATGACAGGCCGGAAACCATCGAGGAGACGGCCGAATTGGTCAATGCGGCCGGCGGCCGGGGCATTGCCATCCGCGTCGACCATCTCGTACCCGATGAGGTACGCGGCCTGGTGGAGCGGATACGGAGCGAGCAAGGCCGTCTCGACATCCTGGTCAACGATGTCTGGGGCGGCGAGAAACTGTTCGAGTGGAACAAGGCCGTGTGGGAACACGATCTCGACAAGGGATTGCGCCTGCTGCGCCTGGGGATCGATACCCATCTGATCACCGCGCATCACGCCCTGCCCCTGCTGATCGAGCGCCCCGGCGGTCTTCTCGTGGAGATGACGGACGGAACGGCCGACTACAATGCCGGCCACTACCGCCTCTCGCCCTTCTACGATCTGGTCAAGTCGGCGGTGATCCGTCTCGCCTGGGCGCATGCCAAGGACCTCGCCAAATACGGGGCCACCTCGGTGGCGCTCACCCCGGGCTGGCTGCGCTCGGAAATGATGCTGGAGGCATTCGGTGTCGCAGAGGAGAATTGGCGGGATGCCACGGCAACGGTGCCGCATTTCGTCATTTCGGAAACACCTCGCTTCGTCGGGCGCGCCGTGGCAGCCCTTGCCGCCGATGCCGAAAGGAATCGCTGGAACGGGCAGTCTCTTTCGAGTGGACAGCTGGCGCGAATCTACGGTTTCACCGATCTTGACGGCTCCCAGCCCGACGCTTGGCGCTACATTCCGGAGATCGAAGAAGCCGGAAAGCCGGCCGACGCGACCGGTTATAGATAGGTTCCTTCATGGCCATGCCTGCCTCTGCCGAAACCACAGGATCTGTCCGAGGCATCTTGGCCATGATCATTGCGATGGTGAGTGTGCCGACCGTCGACGGCATTGCCAAATATCTGAGTACGGACTACTCGCCCTTCTTCATCGGTTGGGCGCGCTATGCGGTGGCGGGCCTGGCGGTCCTGCCTCTCTCGGCCCTCCTCCATGGCCGGAGGATGTTCCCGTCGGAGCATCTGGCTTCTCATATCGCGCGCACCGTCTTCCTGGTCGCGGCGATGACCCTGTATTTCCTGGCCATCGCCCGCATCCCGCTGGCAACGGCGCTCTGCGCCTATTTCGTCGGCCCCATCCTGGCGGTCGCCCTGTCTATCGTCGTGCTCAAGGAACGCATGACACCGGCCAAGGGCGTCAGCCTCGCCCTGGGTTTTGTGGGCTCGCTCATCATTCTCCAGCCCGGCGGCGGCATCGAACCCGGCATTCTCCTGGCTCTGGCCTCCGGCATCTGCTTTGCCTTCTACCTGATCGCCACCAGGCGTGCGGCCCAGCAGAGTGACCCCGTCAAGACACTGGCTTTCCAGTGTTTCTTTGGGGCAGCCCTCCTCACGCCGCAGGCCGTGCTTTCCTGGTCTGCCCCCGCCGTCGATCATCTCCTGCTCTTTGCCGGTCTCGGCCTGATCTCGGCGGTCTGCCACCTGCTCTCCATCATCGCCTTCCGGCTCGCCGATGCCTCGACCCTGGCGCCTCTCGTCTATGCGGAACTCGTTGGTGCCGCCATCGTCGGCTATTTCGCCTTCGGCGACGTACCGGATGCGATAACTCTTCTCGGCGCCGCCTTCATCATCTCGGCGGGGCTCATCCTGCTGCTGCGCCGGACGGCAGCCTGATAGTCCTGCGAGACGATCTCTGCCTGTGAAGACAAGCCCTTTCCCCCAGCAAATGTCCAGGGTTGTCGCGGGCCGGACGAGCCAGTTTACTCGGCCCATCACGAATCTCGGCACCAGCCGGGACGCCCATAAGGGGAAGTCCGCATGAAGCCCGCACTGAGACTATTCGCCCTCGTCCTCCCCCTCGCGGCCAGCCTTTTGGCCGGTGCATCCCGCCCCGCTCTGGCCGAGACCGTCCTGCACAAAGGCAATGGCGCCGAGGCCCAGACCCTCGATCCAACCCACAGCTCGATCATCGCCGAGCAATTCATCCTCAAGGACCTGTTCGAGGGGCTCACCGTTTTCGATGCTGCCGGCAAGCTCACGGCGGGAACGGCCGAAAGCTGGACGATTTCCCCCGACGGTCTCGCCTACACCTTCAAGCTGCGTCCCAATGCCAAGTGGTCCAATGGCGATCCGGTCACGGCCGCTGACTTCGTCTTCAGTTTCCGCCGGCTCGAAGATCCCAAGGAAGCGGCCAGCTTCGCCAATCTGTTCTATCCGATCAAGAATGCCGAAGCGGTGAACAGCGGCAAGGCCGGTGTCGACACGCTCGGCGTCAAGGCCCTCGATGACAGGACGTTGGAGATCACGCTGGAACGGCCGACGCCCTATCTCCTGCAACTCCTCGCCAATCAAGCCGCCCTGCCGGTGCATCAGGCCTCGGTCGAGAAGCTCAAGGCCGATTTCGTCAAGCCTGGCAATTTGATCTCCAACGGCGCCTATACCCTGACCGAGAACCTCGCCAATGATCATGTCACGCTGGTGAAGAACCCGCGTTACTGGGATGCCGCCAATGTCCGCATCGACAAGGTGATCTCCTATCCGATCGATGACCAGGCCGCCGCCCAGCGGCGCTTTCTTGCGGGCGAGCTCGACATGACCTTCGAGTTCGCGGCCGATCAGCTGAAACTTCTCAAGGAGAAGGTGGGCGATCAGGTCCATGTCTCGCCGAATCTGACCAATGAATATTATGCCTTCGATACCCGCACCCCGCCCTTCGACGATGCCAGGGTTCGACGTGCCCTGTCGATGGCGGTCGATCGCGACTTCCTGGCCGAGAAAATCTTCTCGGGCACGCGCGTCGGCAGCTACAGCTTCGTCCCCTCCGGCTTGCCGGGCTATACCCCCGCCATGCCGGACTTCGCCGACAAGCCTCAGCTCGATCGTGAGGACGCCGCCAAGGACCTGCTCAAGCAGGCGGGATTCGGCGAGGGCGGCAAGCCGCTGAAGCTCACCATCCGTTTCGGCACCAACGACAATAATCGCCGGATCGCCACCGCTGTGGCGGATATGTGGAAGGCACTCGGCGTCGAGGTCTCCCTGCTCAATTCGGACAGCAAGTCCCACTACGCCTTCCTGCGCGACGGCGGTGCCTTCGAGGTAGCGCGCGCGGCCTGGGTGGCCGACTATGCCGACGCCGAAAACTTCCTCGCTCTACCGACGACGGCCAACAAGGCGTTCAACTATTCCCATTTCGCCAGTCCGGACTATGACGCGCTCGTCGCCAAATCCTATGCCGAAACCGATCCGGCCAAGCGTTTGAAGATTCTGGAGGATGCCGAGGCGCTCCTGGCGCGCGACCAGCCTGTGGCTCCCCTGCTCTCCAATGCCGATCTCTGGCTGGTCTCGAGCAAGGTGAAGGGCTGGCAGGACAACGCCGCCAACGAGCACCTGACGCGGTTTCTCAGCAAGGAGTAATCGGAGGGCCGGTCTTCGGACCCGCCGCTTTCAGAGTGTTAGCTCTGAAGTCCAGATGGGACGGATGAGGGGTCGCAATGCCCCATGCCAACCATTTCCCTGCTTGTTCGAAACTCCCTGAAGAGGGCTGGTCCAATGACCAGCCTCCTTTATACAGCCAGGCCGAATTCGGCGGCGCTGTCGCTCAGCCAATGCCAGAAACTGCCGGCCATGCTGCGAAACAGGGCGATTTCGTAGGTTGGCGTTTCGTCGAGCTGCCACAGCGTCACGCCGATATGCGAGCAGGCGGTCACGGCGGCATCGCCCGGTGCGAAGGCGCGCGGATGCAGGTCGATGTCCAGCCCCTTGGCGAACATATCGCGGACATGCGGGCCAGAAACCCGCAGCACGGCATAGCCGGAGGTCTGGTCGGTCACCGACGCGAGCGTGCCGACCGCCTCGATCAGGTCCGAGACGAGCAAATTGGGCCCACCTGCCTCGCGGGTGACCAGCCAGGCCGACGGCCCGGTGCCCAGCGCCGCAAGCGAGCCGGCCACGACCCGCTTGGGCCCGTTTGGCAGCCTGAGGCCATAGGCGGCCTGCATGCGGGCCGCCAGCGCTCCTTCCTGGCCCTTACGGGCGGCCAGGGTGACGATTTCCAGGCCCGAGCGATCCTGCACGGTGACGCCTGCACCCGTTCCCACCGGTTTGAGCAGGCCGGCAAAGGCGCTACGGGACTCCAAACGCCCCGCGCTCATTGCGTCAAACATGGAGACGGCTCCCTTCAGGATCAAAGAAGATGGGCGAGATGACTTCGACCTCGATATCGCCGTTGCGTACCGGATCATAGGCCCGGATCACTTCGCCATGACGAGACGGACCGTTGGCGAGCAGGCCAAGGCCGATCCAGCTTTCGAGCATCGGCGAATAGACCACCGAGGTTGCGAAACCCTCGTCATTGGCCGCGACGGCCGCAGCCCCCTTCTTGAGGAAATGCGAACCGGCCCGCAAGCGATCGGCCGGATTGACCGGCTTGACGCCGACGAGGCCGGGCCTGTCGGCCGCCACCAGCGCAGGACGCTGGGCCAGGACGCGGCCGATATAGTCCTTCTTGGTCGACATCATCTTGCCGAGGCCAAGATCGCGGGCCGTGGTCTGGCCGTTGAGCTCGTTGCCGGCGACATGGCCTTTCTCGACGCGCATGACGCCGAGAGCCTCGGTGCCATAGGCGCAGCCGCCCATCTCCTCGGCCAGCGCCATCAGTGCCTTGAGGAGGTCAAGGCCGTAATGGGCGGGTACCGCGATCTCATAGGCAAGCTCGCCCGAGAAGGAGAGGCGGTAGAGCCGCGAGCCGACATTGCCGAGCTGCAGCGTGGCACATCCCATATAGGGGAAGGCTTCGTTCGACAGATCGGCGCTCGAGCCGTAGAGCTTCTGCAGCAATTCGCGCGCCTTCGGCCCGGCCACCGCATATTGCGACCACTGCTCGGTGATCGAAGAGAGCGAGACGTCGAGTTCGGGCCAGAGTGTCTGGCGGCAGAATTCGAGATGCTGCATCACCTTCACGGCATTGGCCGTGGTGGTGGAGATCACATAGTGATCGGGTGCAAAGCGGGCCGCCGTGCCGTCATCCATGACGAAGCCGTCTTCGCGCAGCATCAGGCCATAGCGGCATTTGCCGACGGCGACCGTCGAGAAGGTGTTGACGTAGACGCGGTCCAGGAAGGCACCGGCGTCGGCACCCTTGATGTCGATCTTGCCCAGCGTCGAGACATCGCACACGCCGACGATCGAACGGGTGGTCTTGACCTCCCGGCAAACGCTTTCCAGCCAGTCCTTCTCGCCGGGACGCGAGAACCACTGCGGGCGCAGCCACTGGCCGGCCTCCACCATGGTGGCACCGTTGGCCATCGCCCATTCATGGCCGGCGGTGAGGCGCGTCGCCTTGAAATGCTTGTCGCGATGGGGACCGGCCAAGGCGCCGATCGCCACCGGGAAATGCGGCGGCCGCGAAACCGTGGTGCCGACCGCCGTCATCGAACGACCGAGCAGGCCCGCCATCATGGCATGGCCCGGTATGTTCGAGGTCTTGCCCTGGTCTGTGGCCATACCCAGCGTGGTGTAGCGCTTGAGATGCTCGACCGAGCGGAAGCCTTCGCGATGGGCGATCTCGATGTCCTTGGCCGTGACGTCGTTCTGCTGGTCGACGAAGGCCTTGCTCTTCGTCTCGGCGACATGCCAGAGCGGCTTGAGGCCGACAGGCTCGTCGTCGCAGGCCGGGATCGGGGCCTGCCCGGCGGAAAAACCGCAATCGCCGGCTGCGGCCCGGCCCGCTTGCGCGCCAGCCCGCAGGCAGGCGCCCAGGGAGAAATCGCCATTGGCGGCACCGACCACCGTCATGCCCTCGGGCAGGTCGCCCGGCACGAAGGCTGCAAGCTCATCCGACCAGCGCGGCCGGGCGCCCTTGTGCGTGGTGAGTGCGACCTGCGGGTTCCAGCCGCCGGAGACAGCCAGGAAATCGGCGGAAATCGTCTCGCGCTTGCGCCCGGCGATCACCTCGACCGACTTGATACCCTGGGCGCCGCCCTTGGCATCGGTCACGCTTGCCCCGAGCAAGGTGCGCGTTCCGGCCTTGCCGGCCCAACCCGACACCGCGGCATCGACCTGCGAGCGCGGATCGACAATAGCGGCCACGGTCACGCCGGCAGCCACGAGATCGGCCGCCGTGCGCCAGCCATCGTCACTGGTGGTGAACACCACGGCCTGGCGGCCTGGCGCCACGCCGTAGCGGTTGAGATAGCTGCGCGCCGCCGAGGCGAGCATCACGCCCGGCCGGTCATTGCCGCCGAAGACGATGGGGCGTTCGATGGCGCCCATGGCATTGATGCAGCGCTTGGCCATGATGTGCCACAGGCGCTGGCGCGGCTGGTGGGCGGGCGGCACCGGGAGATGATCCGACACCCGCTCCAGTGCGCCATAGGTACCGGTGTCATAGACACCGAAGACCTGGGTCCGGCGCATGATACGCACCTCGGGCATGGCAGCGAGTTCTGCCTCGATATCGGTGGCGAAGGCAGCAGCCGGCTTGCCACCGACCTCATGCCGCTCGGCCAGCAACCGCCCGCCCAGCCGGAAATCGTCGTCGCACAGGATCACGCGGGCACCGGCCCGGCCGGCTTCCAAGGCGGCCATCAGGCCAGCAGGACCCGCGCCGATCACCAGCACGTCGCAAAAGGCGGCGGCCTTCTCGTAATGATCCGGGTCCGGCAATTGGCTGGCGCTGCCGAGGCCCGCCGCGCGGCGGATCATCGGCTCGTAGAGCTTCTCCCACAGGGCAGCCGGCCACATGAAGGTCTTGTAGTAGAAGCCGCCGACGAAGATCGGGCCGGCGAGCTGGTTCACCGACAGCAGGTCGAATTTCAGCGAAGGCCAGCGGTTCTGGCTCGCCGCTTCCAGGCCATCATAGAGCTCGATGGTGGTGGCCTTGGTGTTGGGCTCGCGCCGGGCGCCGCTGCGCAGTTCCACCAGCGCGTTCGGCTCCTCAGGGCCAGCCGTGAAGATGCCGCGCGGGCGATGATATTTGAACGAACGCCCGACCAGGCGGATACCGTTGGCGAGCAGGGCCGAGGCCAGCGTGTCACCGCTCAGGCCCTCATAGCTGTTGCCGTCGAAACGAAACCGCACGGTGCTGTTGCGATCGACCAGGCCGGCGGAAGGCAGACGAAAGGAAACGGCCTCGCTCATGATGCGGCTCCCAAAGCTTGAGGCATCACCAGTTCCGCCTTCTCGATTACGTGGGTCTTGGTGTTGCGCCGGACCTTGAGCCAGGAACGGCAGCCCGAGCCGTGATACCAGAACTCCTCATGCGCGCCCTCGGGGTTGTCGCGCAAATAGGCATATTCATAGAAGTTCTTGCCGGCGTCGGGCGCCGAGGCATCCGGCCGCGTGAGCCCGGCATCGCCGAGATAGGTGAATTCGTGCACGCCGCGCGCACCGCAATAGGGACAGGCAATCCGCATCGAACCGTGCCTCAGTGAAGATTGGGTTGGGCGCCCTGGCCCTTTTCGTCGATCACCGCTCCGGTCTCGAAGCGATTGAGCCGATAGGCGGCAGCCACCTCATGCGGCTGATCCTTGGCGATGAGATGGGCAAAGCACCAGCCCGAGGCCGGCGTGGCCTTGAAGCCGCCATAGCACCAGCCGCAATTGAGATAGAGGCCGTCGATGCCGCTCTTGTCGATGATGGGCGAGCCATCCATCGACATGTCCATGATGCCGCCCCAGCTGCGCAGCAACCGCAGGCGACCGATCATCGGCATCACCGCCATGCCGCCTTCGCAGACATCCTCGACCACCGGCATGTTGCCGCGCTGGGCATAGGAATTATAGCCGTCGATGTCACCGCCGAAGACCAGGCCGCCCTTGTCGGACTGGCTGACATAGAAATGACCGGCGCCGAAGGTGATCACGCCCGGGATCAACGGCTTGAGCCCCTCGGTGACGAAGGCCTGCAGCACATGGCTCTCGATCGGCAGGCGCAATCCCGCCATGGTGCCGACCTTGGAAGTATTGCCGGCCACCGCCATGCCGATCTTCTTGGCCCTTATGGTGCCGCGGGTGGTCTCGACGCCGACGATGGCCCCGCCTTCGCGGACGAAACCCGTCACCTCGCAATTCTGGACGATGTCGACGCCGCGGTCGCTGGCGGCGCGGGCATAGCCCCAGGCCACCGCGTCATGGCGCGCCGTGCCGCCGCGCCGCTGCAGGAGGCCGCCCTGGATCGGGAAGCGGGCATTGTCGAAATTCAGGAAGGGCGCCATCGCCTTGACGCCGTCGCGATCGAGCAATTCGGCATCGACGCCGTTCAGGCGCATGGCGTTGCCGCGACGGGCGAAGGCATCACGCTGGGCATCGGAATGATAGAGGTTCAGCACGCCGCGCTGGCTCATCATGGCATTGTAGTTGAGGTCCTGCTCCAGGCCCTCCCACAGCTTCATGGCGTGCTCATAGAAGGGAATATTGCCCTGCAGCATGTAGTTCGAGCGCACGATCGTGGTGTTGCGGCCGACATTGCCGCCACCGATCCAGCCCTTCTCGATCACCGCGACATTGGTGATGCCATGATTCTTGGCGAGATAGTAGGCCGTGGCCAAGCCATGGCCGCCGCCACCGATGATGATCACGTCGTAGTTGAGCCGCGGCTCGGCGTCACGCCAGGTCGGCGTCCAGCCACGGTGGCCATTCAGGGCATTCTTGAGAAGGGAGAACAGGGAGTAATGCATCGATCTTCTTGCCGGGGAAGAGTGCGGAAAACTTCGGTCGTCCGGTCGCTTCGTCGCCTAGCGAGAGGTGGATTCGAGAGCATGCTGCTCAGGCGCCCACTTCCAAGACCAGGCCACGCCGGCACGATCAGCGCTTGTCGTCGAGAATCATGGATCCCTCTGCCCTTTGCGAATACGGGCTGTATTGTTATTACGCATAGCAGCCTGTTACCCACAGTGAAAGATTATTCCTGCGCGTGCAAGATTTTTTGCTACTTTAATGCCAGGAAAAAAGTTTCACCACGAATGCCGGTCGCCGACAAGCAACCGGTTCGTCAGGCCGCCGCTGCTGCGCGCATGGGCGTTTCGGACCGCCTGCCACGGCATGCAGGCTCAAAAGAGGGTGTCCAGCGGCTGCGGGCGGGCAAGAACGAAACCCTGGGCACGATCGACACCGATGGCACGCAACAGGGTCAACGTCTCCTCATCCTCCACCTGCTCGGCCACCGTAATGGTTCCCAACCGGTGGCCGACCATGTTGATCGATTCGACGATGGTGCGGTCGACGTCGCTCCGTGCCATCTGCCGGATGAAGTCGCCATCGATCTTGAGACCATCGACGGAGAACTGCCTGAGATAGGTGAACGAGGACAGCCCCTTGCCGAAATCATCGAGCATCACGCCGCAGCCGGCAGCGCGCGCCTTGGAAAGGAACTGCTGCGCGGCCGTCAGATTGTTGATCACCGCCGTCTCGGCAATCTCGAAATGGATGCGCCGGGGCGACAAGCCCGATTGAGCGAATTCCTCCTGCAGCAGCGGCCAGAGGAAGGGATCGTTCAGTGAATTGGCAGAGAGATTGATGGCGAGGGAGATATCGCCGGCGTCGAGCAAGCGGGGACCATAGCGGCGGAACGTGGCATGAATGACCCAGCGGTCGATACTGCCCATCAGGTCGTAATGTTCGGAGGCCGGGATGAAGGCAGCCGGCTCGACGATGTTGCCGGCATCGTCGAGCATGCGCAGCAGGATCTCGAAATGCCGCTGCCTGCCTTCCCGCCCGGAAAGATCGAAGATCTGCTGGACATAGAGGCGGAAGCGGTTGGCTTCGATCGCGTGGCGAATGCCGGCCGCCACCCGCATCTCACTGTGGTTGCGATGGGTCTTGCTCTCCCCATCGCCATAGACGGCAAGCTGGTTGCGGCCCGAGGTCTTGGCGGTATAGCAGGCTATATCGGCCTGGCTCATCAACTCGTCCTGCCTTGGCGCCTCCGCATCGATCCGGGTCAGCCCCACGCTGGCGCCGATCTGATAGGTCCGGCCATCCCAGGCAAAGCGCAACTGAGCCAAACCGCGCAGAAACCGTTGCGCAATCGCCTCTCCCTCCACGACAGAGCAGTCACGCAGCAGAAGAGCGAACTCATCACCACCCAGGCGGGCGGGTACGTCTTCCGTCCGGCAGACGCGGCGCATCAGATTGGCGACTTCGCGCAACAGCGCATCGCCGGCGGCATGCCCGGCGCTGTCATTGACGATCTTGAAGCGATCGAGGTCGACGAAGCACAGCACGTGCCGATGCTGGCCCTTGCGCGCCTGCTCGAGCGACAGGCGGATCTCGCGCTCGAAGGCGGAACGGTTGGGAAGTCCGGTCAGGCTGTCGTGATTGGCCGAGTGTTCCAGAGCCTGCTGCAGGATGCGGGCCTTGGTTACGTCCTGGAAGACCAACACGGCGCCGATGATTTCACCCGAGGCCGTGCGCACGGGCGCAGCGGAATCGCGCACGCTGCGCCGCTCGCCGTCCCGCCGCAGCAACACGGCACCGTCACTGAGATAATAGGGGTGCATCCGCGCCAGGCAGGTTTCCACCGGGTCGGCAAGGGGTTCACCGGTGGCTTCATCGACGATGCGAAACACTTCGGACAGGCGCCTGCCAACCGCATCCGGACCCGGCCATCCCGTCATTTCTTCCGCACCGGGATTCATGAACGTGATCCGGGCATGAGCATCGGTCGAGATCACGGCATCGCCGATCGAATGCAGGGTGATGCGCAGCCTCTCCTTTTCCTCGAACAGCGCCTCCACCAGTTCCTTGTGCTCGGTCACATCCCAATCCATGCCGACCGTGCGGATCGGGGTGCCGGCCTCGTCACGGATCACCCGGGCCAGCGAATGGATGTGGCGGATCTTGCCGGAATGCCGGTCCCGCAGGCGGAACTCCATGTCGAACAGCGTGCCTTCACGCATTGCCCTGTCATATTCGCGCGTGATTGCGGCCACGTCGTCGGGGTGAATGCGATCGAGCCAGGCCTGCCGGCTGCCGTCATAGCTGTCCGACGGCATGTCATAGAGCCGGTGCAGGCGATCGTCCCAATTATAGCGCTGGGAGGCGAAATCATATTCGAAGACACCAGCGCCAGCTGCCTCGATCGCCAGTTGCAGCCGCTGGTTGAGGGCCAGGATGGCGCTTTCGGCCTCCTTGCGCGCCGTGATGTCGGTATGGGTTCCGATAATGCGCAAGGCACGCCCATCCGCCGCCCTCTCGATCACCTTGCCGCGATCATAGATCCAGCGCCAATTGCCATCCCTGGCCAGCAGGCGGTTCTCTATGGCGAAATCCGGCGTCTCGCCGCGCAGATGGGCTTCAATGATCGCCCGGCATCGTGGCAGGTCCTCCGGATGTACACGGTCGGACCATTCGCTGGCGCTGGTCCCGACTTCGTCCTGGTCGTAGCCCAGCATCGCTTTCCACTGATGCGAATAGAATACCTCCCCCGTCTCGAGATTCTGATCCCAGACCCCATCGCCCGAGCCGTAAAGTGCGAATTGCCACCGCATTTCGCTATGTCGAAGAGCCTCCTCCGCCGCCTTTGCATCGGTGATATCGCGGGAGATGCCGATCAGCCCAGTGATCTCGCCGCGCTCGTCGCGCCGCGGCGCCTTGGTGGAGGAATAGGTGCGCAACACGCCGCCGAGCATGGCTGTCTCCTCCATGGTGGAGGGTTCCCCGCTCTGCATCACATGACGGTCGTTCTCGATCAGGCGGCGCGCCATCCCGGCCGGAAAAATGTCTGTATCGGAACGGCCGAGGATCTCGTCGCTCGATCGCCCCATCAGCCTCTCGACCGCGGGATTGACCAGAGCATAGCGGCCGTCACGATCCTTGGCATAGATCAGATCGGGCGTGCCGTTCATCACGGCCTGCAGCAGGACCAGCGTGTCGTGCAGTCTCTGATTGCGCTCCACATCGTCGGTGACATCCCAACAGACACCGGTTCCATGCGTCAGGGCACCATCATCGCCGCGGATCAGCCTGACCGTGGAACGGATATGGCGCAACCGGTTGGTCGTTGGACACCGAACACGATAGTCGAGCTGATAGTGCAAACCCGACTGCAGCGCGCTCTGGCGAATGCGATCGACCCTCTCGGCATCTTCGGGCGAGAGCAGGCCGAAGAACTCTTCCAGCGTGTTGCCGAACGTCTCGGGCGTCACGCCGTGAAGCGCGTAGGTTCGCGCATCCCAATGCCGGAGGCCCGAGGGATAATCGACGTGGAAGATGCCGATTCCGCCGGCTTGAACGGCGACCTCCAACCGCTCCGAAACAGCGGTAAGACGTTCCTCCATTTCCTTTTGGTAGGTGATGTCGGCAATGGTCCCGATCATACGCTTGACCGTGCCATCCGGTGCGTACTCGACCGCCCTTCCGCGGCTGACCACCCAGATCCAGCGACCGTCATTGTGCCTCAATCGATAGGTCGCGTCGAAGTCCCGATTGCCATCGCGCCCGACACGTCCTGCCGCCTCCGCCATGCGGGCACGATCGTCCGGATGCATCTTGCTCAGCCAGTTGCCGATCGAATGCACGCGCTCTTCGTCCGGCAGGTCGAGCATGGTGCGCCAGTGCGACGACACCCACACCATTTCATTGGGCACGTCGAAGTCCCACACGACTTGCCTTGAGCCTTCCAGGGCCTGGCGCCAGCGCCACTCCGCCTCGGCGAGGCCGGCCTCGTCCGGCTTCTGGTCCCTGACGGCCACGATCTGCACAATCGCGGCAAAGGGAGAGGCTTCGTCCAGCGCGCCAAGCCGGGAGAGACTGGTCAAGCCGGTGAAGACTGTGCCGTCATGCCGGCGATAGCGGCGCTCCACGCCGTCCTCGTTCCGGCCATCCCAAGAGAAACCGGTGCGATCGTCCGTATGAGCGAAGTCGGCAAAAGTCATGCCGACATAGCCGGCGGCCTGGTAACCGGTGAGGCGACAAAAGGCAGGATTGGCATAACAAAACCGGCCGTCATGGCCGATCAACGCCATGGCGACGCCGGCTTGCTCGACGACATGGCGAAGCAGTGCCACGTCACCCGGAAGTACGACCGCATCAAGGCGACCGAAGCCAAGCCCGGCGTCTATCTTCATCTGGCGGATCTCACCTGCGCGAGCGAAATCATCAGCATTCAAAGTGTGGGAATGGTACTGAGAAGCGGCGCCATTGCCAAATGGCGCTGCGAGAATTTGTGCCCTTTTTCAGCAGTGTTTTGTGTATGACGCAGCGCGCCCGGCAGAAACATTCGGGAAGCACCGGGCTGCCGGTCATTCTTCTTCCGAGGTCGTCGAGCAGGGGCGAGGCGCCGTTAGGGCAGGCGCTCTCCGCGCGAAGCCACGAGCACCGCATACCACTCCTGTCGGCTCCAGCGCGGCAGATAGGCCTGCGGGATCTCCCGGATGCGGTCGAGGTTCTGGGTACCGACGATCGGAATGGTTCGTGCCGGATGCACCATCAGCCAGCTCAAGGCCACCGCCGTGCGGGATACACCCGCCTGCTCCGCCTTGGCATCGAACAAGCCAACTACCGCCCGCGCCCGTTCATCCTGCGGCAGGGCAAGCCGCCCGCCCGCCAAGGGCGACCAGGCCAGCACCGCCATGTCGTTCATGATCGCCTGGTCCAGAATTCCATCCTGGAGCGGATCGAGCTTGAGGGCCGAGAATTCGGGCTGGTGGCTGACGATGGGCAGGTTGAGGCAGGCCGCCAGGCCCTGCGTCTGGGCAGCCGTATAGTTCGACACGCCGATGGCGGCGATCTTGCCGGCCCGATGCGCCTCCTCGAGGGCCCTGGCGATTTCACCGGGATGGGTGAGGATATCAGGGCGATGGATCTGCCACAGATCGATGCGATCGACCTGCATTCGCTTCAGCGACGCATCGATGGCCGAGGCGAGATAAGCGGCGGAGGAATTATAGGGCGTGCCGAAGACGATACCGCCCTTGGTCGCCAGCACCATGCGCCGGCGCAATCCAGGGCTGGCCTCGAGCACGCGGCCGAGCTGGCTTTCGGCAACGCCGAAGCCGCCAAGGTCGGACGGGCCGTAGATGTCGGCGGTATCGAACAGCGTGACGCCGGCCTCGAGCGCGGTCTCCACCAGCTTCTGGGCCGAAGCAAGGTCTTCACCGCCGAAGCGCCACATGCCCCAGGCGACCGAACTGACCGACATGCCACTGCGACCGAGGGGACGGATCGGTTCGGGTGCCGGCAGGTCGCTCATCTCGGGATCTCGCAGTGACGACGCGTCACTTCTATCAAGCGGAGGTCGTATTGGACATCCCCTCCTCCCAATAAGGCGGATCGCCGAAACTGCGTTTCAGATGCTCAGCCAGCGTCCGCAGCTTGACGGAAGGCCGCCGTCCTTCGGGATGGGCAAGGAAGATGAATTCCGGCTCGGGCCGGACACCGATGTCGATGACTTTCAGCTTTCCGGCGCGGATCTCGGGTCCGACGATGAAAGTGGGCAGCAGCCCGATGCCGAGGCCGGCAAGCGCAGCGTCACGAATCACATCGCCATTGTTGACACGCAAGGCGACCTTGGCCCGCACGATTTCGACGCCATCAGGCCCGAGGAAACGCCAATCGGCAGCCCCGCGGTTCGAATAGAACAGCCCTTTGTGACTATCGAGATCGCCGATGGAACGCGGCATCCCCTCGCGATCCAGATATTCCGCCGACGCCACCAGCAGACGCTGGCTCGGCGCGAGACGCCAGACCATCAGCCGCGTATCCGCGATGGTACCGTGCCGGATGACACCGTCATAAGCACCGGAGGAGACGTCGACGCGGCGATCGTCAAGATCGAGGATGAGCTCGACCTGGGGATGCGCCGCCAGGAACGGAAACAAGGCGGGGCCGAGATGAAGGCGCCCGAAGGTGATCGGCGCACCAATCCGCATCGGGCCGGCCAGGGTGCCGCGCCGCTCGGCCAGATCCGCAGCCGCCTCTTCCACCTCGCGGAGGATCCGCCTGGCGCGTTCCAGAAAAGCGGCTCCATCTTCCGTCACCGACAATCGCCGTGTGGTACGATGAAGCAATATCGTACCGACACTCCGCTCCAGGTCACCCAGCCGCTCGCTCACAACCGATTTCGACAGGCGCAGGCTGCGTGCTGCCTCGCTGATCGATCCGGCCTCGGCGACCGCAACGAAACTTGCGATCCCGTCCAGTTTCATTGTTCGGAAATCCCGGAAGATAGAACCAATATCTGCAGGATACTCCGAACATGACGATTGCGCCATATTCGCCCCATCCAAAGCGTCTCCCATGAACGAGGAACGGCAATCATGAACAGACTTTCGGGCAAGCGTGCGCTCATCACCGGCGGCACCACCGGCATAGGCCTGGAAACCGCCCGCCAATTCCTGGCGGAAGGCGCCCGCATCGCGGTGACCGGCACCAATCCCCAAACGCTGCAGGCCGCCCGCAAGGAACTGGGCGAAAATGTCCTAGTCATCCAGTCGGATGCAGCCGACGTCGCCGGCCAGAAAAGGCTCGCCGAGACCATCGCCGAGGCCTTTGGCGGTCTCGACATCCTCTTCGTCAATGCCGGCATCGCCCAGCTCAAGCCGTTGGCGGACTGGAGCGAGGCCGCCTTCGACAAGGTCTTCGACATCAATGTGAAGGGCCCTTATTTCCTGATCCAGGCGCTGCTGCCGATCCTGGCCAATCCGGCTTCGATCGTGCTCAACACCTCGGTCAACGCCCATATCGGCATGCCGAATTCCAGCGTCTATGCCGCGTCGAAAGCTGCGCTGCAGTCGCTGATCCGCACCCTGTCGGGCGAGTTGATCGGGCGCGGCATTCGCCTGAACGCCGTCAGCCCCGGCCCGATCGCCACGCCGCTCTATGGCAAGCTCGGCTTTGCCGAGCAGGATCTGAAGAACGTCGCCGACAGCATCAAGGGCCTGGTTCCCGCCGGTCGCTTCGGCGAGGCCAGCGAAATCGCCAAGGCCGTGGTGTTCCTGGCCTCCGACGAAGCGGCTTATACGGTCGGCAGCGAACTCATGATCGATGGCGGCATGGGTACGCTCTGACCAGCGTCGGCGGCCCTATTCTTCCCGGCCGAGGCTCGCCGCCTCTTCTTCCGACAAGGCTTGGGGCTGGACGCCCTCGCCTTCGATGGGGACCGGCCTTCCGGTGCGCGCCGCTTCGAGGATGCCTTCCATGATCTCGAGCACATGCAGCGCAAGGTCGCCGGAAGCCCGAGGCGGCCGCCCTTCCCTGAGGCTGCGGGCCAGATCAGCCACGCCGATCATCCGGTAGTTCGCGCGATCGGGTGCGGCGTAGGGCCAGTTCAGGCTGCCATAGGTCATGCCGGCCGTATCGATGGACTGCCAGGGCTCGCCCCTACGGCTGAGGGCGAGAGAACCGCCGAAGGTATCCGGGTCGGGCAGGCTGAGCGAGCCTTCGCTGCCATGCAGCTCGATCGGCTGGTTGGAATGGCGGAAGACATCCCAGCTCATGCCGACATTGACGATGGCGCCGCCGGCGAACTCGACCAGGGCCATCAGGGTGGTGGGCGTACCGACGGCGAAGCTCGTGCCCTGGTTCGGCCCGGGCGCCGTGATCAGCCGCTCCGCCTGCCCGGTCGTGGCCATCGCCGCAACCTGGCGGGCCGGTCCCAGCAGATTGACCAGCATGGTCAGGTAGTAAGGGCCCATGTCGAGGACCGGGCCACCGCCGGGCTGGTAGTAGAATTGCGGATTGGGGTGCCAATGCTCCATGCCGCGGGTCATCATGAAGGCGGTGCCCGTGGTCGGGTGGCCGATCGCCCCTTCCGCCATCAAACGGCGAGCCGTTCGTCCTGCCGCACCGAGAAAGGTATCGGGCGCAGAACCGATCGCCAGATTGCGCCGGCGAGCCTCTTCGACCAGCCTCCGACCCTCCGCAGCCGTAACGGCAAGCGGCTTTTCGGTGAAGACATGCTTGCCCGCGGCAAGGGCCGCCATCGACACTTCGAAATGGACGGCCGGAATCGTCAGGTTGAGAACGAGGTCGACTTCGTCGTCCGCAAGAAGTTCTTCCACGCCGAGAGAGCGAATGCCGTATTCCTCGGCTCTGATCTTAGCGGATTCCGCTGAGATATCGGCGCAAGCCTTCAATTCGACGCCTGGGAAAAGCGCGGCGTTGTGCAGATAGGTCATCGAGATATTGCCGCATCCGATCACACCGATGCCGAGTTTACCCATGCGTCTCCTCCGCCATCCATTCCAGCTTGATTGCTCATTTTTGCATTAATTTAGAAAGTAAACACGAGAAGCTTTGTGTTTGAATGAAATTTTTTGAACGAAAATGACAATTTGTCCTTGACAGTACGCGGGCCCAGGCCAAGCATGCCCTCAAAATCAGGGTGGTCATTCACCTAACAAAGGGAGGACTTGTGATGTCGGACGTTCAGTCACGCTCGACCCCGGCTGCCGGGGCTTCGCAATCCGGATCGGTGGCGCCGAGCCGGCGCACCTTCCTGCAGGGAGCGGGCCTCGCCGCGGGTGCCCTGGCACTCGGCCTGCCCAAGCGGGCCCGTGCCGCCGACCGCACGGAAATCACCTTCGCCAGCGCCAAATTCTTCGGCAAGCAGACCATGGCGCAGGTGGTGGATGCCTATAACCAGTCGCAGGGCAAGATCCACGTCACCTATGTCGAGCTGCCGCCGCCCAGTTCCTCCACCGAAGTGCACACGGCGCTGGTGCAGCAGCTCGCGCGCCGCACCGGCACGCCCGACGTCTTTACCCAGGACGTGGTCTGGATCGCCGAGTTTGCAGGCGCCGGCTGGGCCTTGCCGCTCGACGAATATTTCAACGCCTCGGTGCAGAGCCAGTTCTTCCCTGGCCTGGTAGCGGCCTGTACCTACAACAACAAGCTCACCGCTTTGCCCTGGTATGTCGATTCAGGCATGCTGTTCTATCGCAAGGATCTCCTCGAGGGCATCGGTGCTAAGCCACCCGAAACCTGGGACGACCTCACGGCCGCCGCCCAGGAGATCCAGAAATCCGGCAAGGCCGATTTCGGCTATCTCTGGCAGGGCAAGCAGGCCGAAGTGCTGGTCTGCGATCTCGTGGAAGCCATTGCCTCCAATGGAGGCTCGATCCTCGCCCCCGACGGCAAGTCGTCGGCACTCAGCGACGACAAGGCGGTGGCAGCCGTCCAATTCCTCTACGACACCATCAACAAGACGAAGATCAGCCCCTCCGACGTGCTGAGCTGGGACGAGGAACCCTCGCGCCAGCCCTTCACGGCCGGCCGCGCACCTTTCCTGCGCAACTGGTCCTATGTCTATGCCATCGCGCAGGACAAGGCCGCGTCCTCGGTGGTCGACAAGGTCGGCGTGGTGCCCCTGCCCCATTTCGCCGGCGGCAAGAGCGCAGCCTGCCTCGGCGGCTACCAATATGGCGTCAATGCCAACACCAAGAACCGGGAAGCGGCCATCGAATTCCTGACCTGGATGTCCTCGCCCGCCACCCAGCTCCAGTTCGCCCTGCAGCTCGGCATCGCGCCCACCCGCCCCGAGGTGTTCGAGGATGCCCAGCTCGGCAAGGAACAGCCCTTCATGAAGCAGCTCAAATCGGTGTTCACCGGCGCGACGCCACGCCCGGTCACCCCGAAATATGCGCAGGTCACCCTCGCCATCCAGTCCGGCGTGTCGAAGGCGCTGGTCAGCGGCAATATCAAGGCCGAGTTGGAGGCCGCCAGCACCAAGATCAATTCGATCGTCGCGGGATGACGCAATGAGCGTTGAAGCCTCCGCGGCCAGTCCTCCCCTCGGGGCTGGCCTGCGGTCCCTGGACCTGGCGCCCTGGCTGCTGATCCTGCCGCTGCTGATCTCGCTCGGCTCGGTCTCGGTCTATCCCATCGTCAACGGGGTCTGGCTGTCGCTGACCAATACCTCCCTGGTCACCCAGGAGGACGCCTTCGTCGGCCTGGCCAATTATCGTACGCTGCTGGGCGACGACGCCTTCTGGAACGCCTGGGGACATACGGTGCTGTTCGCGGCGGTGTCGACGGCGCTCGAAACCGTGCTCGGCCTCGCCATGGCCCTCCTGCTCTACGAACCCTTCGTCGGCCGCTCGCTGGTGCGCGCCGCCATGCTGGTGCCCTGGGCCATGCCCACCGTGGTCACCTCCAAGATGTTCGGCTGGCTGTTCGATGGGCAGCACGGGCTGATCAACTACCTCCTCAAATCCGTCGGGCTGATCGACGGCAACATCAACTGGTACGGCTCGGTCGACCATGCCCTCGACACCATCATCATCGCCGACGTCTGGAAGACCACGCCCTTCATGGCCTTGCTGCTGCTGGCGGGACTACAGACGGTGCCGCGCTCGTTGACCGAGGCCGCCAAGATGGACGGCGCCTCGGCCTGGCGTATCTTCTGGCATGTGCGTCTGCCCCTGCTGCTGCCGACCTTGCTGATCGCCGGCATGTTCCGGGCCCTCGATGCCTTCCGCATCTTCGACCTCGTCTATGTCCTCACCGGCGGCGGCCCGGCCGACTCCACCGAGACCCTGTCGACCCTGAGCTACAAGGTGCTCTTCTCCACCCTGCAGTTCGGCTATGGCTCGGCGCTCTCCACTGCGATGTTCATCACCGAGACGCTGATCGCCATCGGCTTCGGCATCTTCATCGTGGCGCAGCTCAGGAGGCAGGGATGACGGTCCGCGAGATCCTGCGCCTCGTCATCGTCTACACCGGCGCAGCCCTGCTTCTCGTCTGGTCGGCCGGCCCGTTCCTGTGGCAGTTCTCCACCTCGCTGCAGCTCGACAAGGCGCTGACCGATCCGGTGCCGAGCTTCTGGCCCTCGCCAGCGACGCTGGAACATTATGCCAATGTCTTCTTCGTCAAGAAATTCCAGCTCTATGTGCTGAATTCGGTGATCGTTGCCGGGCTCACCACCTTGTTCTGCCTGGCCATCGGGGCACTGGCCGCCTTCTCGCTGTCTCGCCTGGAGATCAAGGGGCGCTTCGGCATCCTCGGGGTGGTGCTGTCGGTCTCGATGTTCCCGCAGATCGCCATCGTCGGCCCGCTCTACCTCACCGCCTCCAATTACGGCTTCCTCGACACCTATAGCGGCCTCGTCATCGTCTATCTGGCGCTCGGGCTGCCGCTGGTGACCTGGGTGCTGTTCGGTTATTTCGACACGCTGCCGCGCGAGATCGACGAAGCCGCACGCATGGACGGCGTCGGGGTCATCGGCCTGTTCGTCCGCATCATCCTGCCGATGTCCTTGCCGGGCCTCGTCACCACCGGCCTGCTCGCCTTCATCGCGGCCTGGAACGAATTCATGTTCGCCCTCGCCTTCACCTCGACCATCGAGCACCAGACGATCCCGGTCGGTATCGCGAATTTCACCAACCTCTATTACGTGCCCTGGGGCGACGTGGCCGCCGCCTCGGTGGTGGTGACGGTGCCGCTGATCGCCCTGGTGCTGTTCTTCCAGCGCCACATCATCGAGGGCCTGACTCAAGGCGCCGTCAAGGAATGACATCATGAATGAAACCGCCAAGCTGAGGGCCGGCTGCCAGACCTTCACCTGGGAAATGCTCGGCAAGGCCTGGACCGGTAATGCCGACGACCTCATCGCCGCCATCGCAGCGGCAGGCTATGCCGGCATCGAGATCACCGACACCATGATCCCGCCCTATGCCGACCGCCCGCAGGACTTTGCCAGGGCATTGGCAGACCATGGCCTGACGCTGGTCGCCTTTGCCTGCGGCAGCAGTTCCGGCTTCACCGAAGCCGGCGCCGTCGAGGCCGACCTCGCCATGGTCGACCGCGCCTTGCGCTTCACCGCACATTTCCCGGGCGCCATCCTGTCGCTGGGCAGCGCCACGATCATGAGCCCCGGCCCCCTCGACGACAAATTCGCTGTCGCCGGGCGTTTCTATAATGGTGCCGGCGAACTCGGCCGTATCGTCGGCGTCGATGTCGCCGTGCATCCGAGCTCGCATCACGACACGCTCCTGAGCTCACGGGCCGACTATGACCGCATCATGGCCCTTCTGGACCCGGCCCTGGTCGGCTGGGTGCCCGACACCGGCCATATCCTGCGCGGGGGCCAAGATATCCTCGACACGTTGCGCACCTACCAGGATCGCATCCGCTATCTGCATCTGAAGGATGTCGATGCCGAGGGCCATTGGCGCATGCTGGGACAGGGCGTCTGCGACCTCAGGAGCGTGGTCGACATCGTGGCCGCCGGGCCGAACTTCAACGGTTGGCTGGTGCTCGAGGAAGAATCCGACGTCGCCGCCGCAGACCCCGCCGCCGCCGTCAGGGCCAATCGCGAAACACTGCGCCTCGCCGGCATCTGAACTGCGCGCCGGCAGCACGAACCCGTAAAGGAGAACGCCGAGATGGCCACCGTCAATCTCAAGGGATTGCGCAAATCCTATGGCGCCGTCGAGGTCATCAAGGGCGTCGACCTCGAGGTCGAGGACCGCGAATTCGTGGTCTTCGTCGGCCCCTCCGGCTGCGGCAAGTCGACCCTGCTGCGCATGATCGCGGGGCTGGAAAAGATCACCGGCGGCGACCTGCTCATCGACGGCCGCCTGTCCAACGACATCGCGCCGGCCAAGCGCGGTCTCGCCATGGTGTTCCAGAGCTATGCGCTCTATCCGCACATGACCATTGCCGACAATATGGGCTTTGCGCTGCGCATCGAGGGTGTGCCGAAAGCCGAACGCGCGGCCAAGGTGCAGGCGGCCGCCGAAACCCTCCAACTCGGGCCTCTACTCCAGCGTCGTCCCAAGGAACTTTCCGGCGGCCAGCGCCAGCGTGTCGCCATCGGCCGCGCGATCGTGCGCAATCCCAAGGTCTTCCTGTTCGATGAGCCGCTCTCCAATCTCGACGCCGCCCTACGCGTGCAGATGCGCATCGAGCTGATGCGCCTGCACGAACAGCTCCAGGCGACGATGATCTACGTCACCCACGACCAGGTCGAGGCCATGACGATGGCGGACAAGATCGTGGTGCTCAATGGCGGCCGGATCGAGCAGATCGGAGCACCGCTCGAGCTCTACAACCATCCTCGCAACCTGTTCGTGGCCGGCTTCATCGGCTCGCCGCGCATGAACACGCTGCCGGCCCGGATCGTCGAAATCGACGCGAGGGGCTTGAGCCTATCCCTGCCGGGAGGCAAACGCGTCACTCTGCCCGTCTCGGCCGGTGGCCTGAAAGTCGGTTCCGATGTCACTTTCGGCATTCGGCCCGAACACATCACGCTCCTGAACGGAGCCGACGACGCAGGCGATGCCATCGCCGGCACGACCAGCATCGTCGAGCATCTGGGCGGGCTGACCGTGTTTCATACGGCCATCGCGGATGGGCAGACATTGGTGGTGCAGACCGACGGCAAGAACCCGGTACGAGCCCATAGCGAGGTCAATTTGCGGATCGACCGCGACTCAGCCCACGTCTTCGGGCCGGACGGCACGGCCCTGCCGCACCTGGCCGCAAATGCCGCCTGAAAGACCCGGACCGCAAAGGCGCAAAAAGCCACGGCGGACAGTACAAAACGTCCGCTTCCTCTCCCTGCGTCCTGTCCTATCGCTCAGCCATGCAAAGCGTGGCTGCCACGCAATTCGGTAAGCGGCGCCCCTGTCATGGCGGGGCGTGGGTGCTGCACCATATGGAAGGCCATGCGCCCGGCGCCGATCAATTCGTAGTAGCGCAGCATCGCATCCGCCGCCCGAGGCGCATGTCCCTCGAGATTGGCCCGGTGCTGTCCATCCTTGGGCACCACCTTGAAATCACCATTGGCCGCCATCAGCCGGCGGGCACAAAGGCCTTCGATGATCGGACGGGTCTCTTCCGTCCATACATACCAGCCATAGTCATCGGCCTGCGTGCGCAGGAATTCCAGTTCCTCGACCGAGAAGACGGCGGCACGGCTTTCTTTCATGGCTCCACCCTATCGTTTCTGGCCCCGCTCGATTGAACGCGACGAGGCACATATGGTTCCGTCAAGGCAGTGCAAAAACTATAGCGCGCATTCGCGTCATAACCTAGGTATAGAAATCGATTCATCTTTTAAATTTTATTCATTTACCTGGATTTCATCGCGTAAAAATTGAGCAAACAAGTCATAATTCGGGCAGAGTTGCATAAATCCGTCATATGGGCATTTTCCGGGCCGGCAGGCGCGCATGAAATTCTGCCGTCTTGAGTCGTCGCCTTGCAACGGAAAAACCCGTACATCACCGCCGGGTCCGCACTCAAAAAGGCCAACAATGACCGGACCTTGCCGTTCCCGGACGCCGATCTTGACCGGCATGATCACGAGAGTGCCAACACATCCGGAAAAGCTCTCATGCGCCGCCTTTCAATCGCCTTCGTCACGACCGTCTTGCTCGCCGGTTCGGCCACGGCCGAGACCTTCAAGGACTGGCAGGTAAGCTGCGACGCAAACCACCAGTGCCAGGCCACCGGCCTGGCCGCAGGCGACCCGGATGCGAAAGGCTATGTCAGCATCCGCCGCCACATCTCGGCACCAACGGAGGTTCGCTTCGCGGTGGCCGATCCGACCGGTGCCCTTGCCGGCCGGCCTCATGTCCTTCTGGCGGATGGCAAGCCCGTCGGGGCCCTCGCAGACCCGATCACCTTCTCGGCTCCCGAAGAAGAAGGCGGGCTGGCCGAGGCTACTCTCGTCCTCGATGCAAGGTCATCTCTGCCCCAGACCCTGCGGCAACACCATTCCCTGCAATTGCAGGCAGCGGACGGCAGCCTCGCGGTGAATGTCTCGCTGGCCGGCGCCGTTGCCGCCTGGCTCTACATGGACGATCGGCTGGGGCAAACCTCCCCACCCGCCAAGCCTGCAATATGAACGGTGGATCGCAGGAGGGGGAGCCTTGCGCCTGCCTCTACGCACGTATACTCCTGCGGCCCCGAAATCATTGCAGGCGCGGGCATGGCCAGGAAGAAAGCACTCCATCCCTCCCAATCGAGCCCCGCGCCCAAGGCCAAGCGCCCACGCAATGCCGCGGCGACGCGCGAGGCCATTCTGCAATCGGCCCTGATCGCCTTTTCGCGCGCGGGCTATGACGGCGTCGGCCTGCGCGAAATCGCGGGAGAAGCCGGCGTCACCGCCATCCTGGTCAATCGCTATTTCGGTTCGAAGGAAGAAATGTTCGCCGAGGCGGCCAAGATCGCCTGCGCCGATGCCAGCTTGTTCGAAGGCGACGCCGCCTCCCTTGCCGACCGGGTGGCGCAGGCGATGGTGGCCAGCTCTCCCGGCGAGAGCACCGGCGTCGATCCCTTCCGGCTGATGCTGCACTCGGCCTCCCATCCCAGGGCCGCCGAAATCCTGCGCGAAACCGTCGCGGCGCAACTCGAACGCCCGCTTGCCGCCGGCCTGCCCGGCAAGGATCAGCCGGAACGCGCCGCCCTGTTCCTCGCCCTGATCGCCGGCGTCGCCCTGATGCGCGACGTGATCGCCAGCTCCTCCCTCGCCGAGGCCGACCCGTCGGCGCTGGCCAAGCGGCTGGCTCAGATGCTCAAGCCCCTGGTCGACGACAAGCCGGGCAAGAAGACCGACAAGCCCCAGCAGCTCAGCCTGGGATTTTGAGGCGAGCTCGAACACGACAGTTGCGTTTGTATTAGGAAGTGCAGGATGTGCGGAGTGTCGGCCTCACAGCTACATCATTTGATGGAGCTGTGAGGCCGACACTCCAAATTCCTTTCGAATGAAAAACGCAACCATAGTCCTAAGCCGTTGAGGCACCGGACGGAAGCACGACCACGGCTGTCCCGACCGGCACGCGCCGATGAAGGTCGATGATGTCCTGATTGAGCAGGCGCACGCAGCCCGACGACACCATGGTGCCGATCGTCCAGGGCTCGATGGTGCCGTGAAGCCGGTACAGGGTGTCGCGCCCGTCCTTGTACAGATAGAGCGCACGCGGGCCGAGAGGATTGCCGGATCCGCCCGGCAAGCCGGCGGCATATTTGGCATAGCGCTCGGGCTGGCGCCGGATCATGTTGGCCGTCGGCGTCCAACGTGGCCATGTGGCCTTGCGGGCGATGGTT
This sequence comes from Labrys sp. E2SS-1L, assembly GCF_057073705.1. NCBI lineage: Bacteria > Pseudomonadati > Pseudomonadota > Alphaproteobacteria > Hyphomicrobiales > Xanthobacteraceae > Labrys > Labrys sp. E2SS-1L. Next base: position 4,648,469 of record NZ_CP172712.1, read on the forward strand.
GCACGGCCTTGGAAATTGAATGCCTCCTCCTTGCCGACACCGACGCCGTAGCGCAGGGCTCTACCACCCTCCAGCACGAGATAGGCATGACGCTCGGCCGGATCGACCACGATCGTGCCGGGTTGCTCCTGAGTCGGATAGGCAACCTCCCGGCGCAGATATTGCGGCTTCACGCGTCGCAGATCCACGGCAGGCACGGCAAAGGGTTCGGACTCGATCGCTCCGTAGAGCAGGGCTTGTTCCGGGTCGACCGCCACCTCCGGCATGCTGAGCTCGGGTTTGCGGTCCTGCGCACATCCAGCTGCCAAGAAAGGCAAACCAATCACAAAACTACGCCTGCTTATCATCATCACGCCTTCCGCAACGCCACTGACACGGCACTGAGGCGATTGAGCCCGATGACGACTTCGACGTCCATATGTTATGATGCTATGGCAATCATAACCATGAGGCATGAATGGACATCGCAATCGCCCTGCGCGCTTTCGTCCGTACCGTCGAGCGTGCTTCGGTAACGGCGGCAGCGCGTGATCTTGCCGTCTCCCAGCCCGCCGTCACCAAACATCTGCGCAATCTCGAACGGCATGTCGGCGCCAGGCTGTTGGAACGGTCCTCACGCATCGTACGCCCGACACCACAGGGACAGGCCCTTTATGAAGCGAGCCGAGGCGCTCTCGCCACCATCGACGCGGCTCTGGAAGGCGTCCGGCATGACATGGGGACCATCGAAGGCCCGCTCCGGCTGCATGCGCCCTCCTGCATCGGCGTCAGGCACCTGCATCCAATCGTCATGGCATTCCAGCAACGCCATCCCGCCGTTACGGTCGATCTCATCCTGGAGAACCGTGATATCGACCTTGTCTATGAGAACTTCGACCTGGCGGTGAGGTATGGACGTCCTGCCGGCCAGGAACTCATCATCCGCCGTCTCGGCTTGATCCGGCGTATCCTGGTGGCGGCACCGAACTTCCTCGCCCGGTTCGGGCCGATCGACACGCCAGAGCGACTATCGGAAATCGACATCGTCAGCAGTGCCAGGCTGCTTTCTCCACGCGACACTCTGGCATTGCAGCATCGCAGCGGCGAAACACTCGACCTGCCCGCCCAACCCATCCTCAGAACCAATGACGCCGAAGTCATCAGCGCCACGCTCCTGCAAGGGCACGCGGCGGGGCCGGTCCAGCAATTGCTGGTGAATCGCGAGCTTGCCGAAGGACGCTTGGTCCGAATCCTGCCCGAGTACGTCGTCCGTCCGACGGAAGCCTTCCTGGCCTTCCCCTCGGTTCGCTATATGCGCCCGGTGGTGCGTGCCTTCACCGACTTCACCATTGCAGCGCTGCGCAAGATCGACGGCATCGACTCGACAGAAAACGATGCATTCCGGCTCTCTCCCGATCCCGGCGATACGATCCCGGCTCCCTGCGGCATAGAGACGACAATCTAGATACGACTTGCTAGATACGACTTGATTGTCATCGGTGTGTTTGCGCAGCAGCTCTCGGACCGCAGGCGCCAAAAGAACATGAATTGTTCCGCCCCCTCATGTCGGGTACCTCTTGGTTCGTTCGTCCTTGGCTCAAGAGGAAGCAGACAATGCGATACACGATCCTTTGCTACAATTACGAAGACGTCGTCGGTGCCTGGACCAAGGAAGAGGACGACGCCGTGATGGCTCGCCTGCAGAAGGTCCATGAAAAGGTCGCCGCGGCGGGCAAGCTTGGCCCGGTGGTGCGGCTGCTGCCGACCACCGCCGCCACCACCCTGCGCAAGACCGGCAGCGATCCCCTGGTGATCGACGGTCCCTTCGCCGAGACCAAGGAACAATTGCTCGGCTTCTATGTGGTCGACTGCGAAAATCTCGAGGAAGCGCTCGATATCGCCCGCGATCTCGCCAAGGCCAATCCCAGCATCGGCTCCTACGAGATCCGTCCGCTTTCGATCTTCCAGCCCGGGGTGCTCGGACAGAAGGCGCACGCAACATGACGGATGCGGCCTGGATCAACAGCGCGCTCGCCTCCGCCCGCCCGCAGGCCATGGGAGCGCTTCTGCGCTATTTCCGTGACCTCGATACCGCTGAGGAAGCCTATCAGGAAGCCTGCCTGCGCGCGCTGAAGAGCTGGCCGAAAAACGGTCCGCCGCGCGATCCCACCGCCTGGCTGATCTTTGCCGGCCGCAATTCCGGCATCGACGCCAAACGCCGCGAGAAGAAGCAGGAAGCCCTGCCGGACGAGGACCAGATTTCCGATCTCGGCGATGCGGAAACCGAGCTCGCCGAACGCCTAGACGGCCAGCACTATCGCGACGACATCCTGCGCCTGCTCTTCATCTGCTGCCATCCGGATCTTCCCGGCACCCAGCAGATCGCCCTTGCCCTGCGCATCGTTTGCGGGCTCAGCGTCAGGCAGATCGCCCGCGCCTTCCTGGTCGGGGAAGCGGCGATGGAACAGCGCATCACCCGGGCCAAGGCGCGTATCGCCAGCGCCGACGTGCCCTTCGAGGCACCGGGCGCGGTGGAGCGTTCGGAACGGCTCGGTGCCGTGGCCGCCATGATCTATCTGATCTTCAACGAAGGCTATTCGGCGGGCGCCGAGGACGACGGCAGCCGAGCCCAGCTCTGCGACGAGGCCATTCGCCTCGCCCGCCTGCTGCTGCGCCTGTTCCAGACCGAACCCGAGATCATGGGGCTGGCCGCTCTGATGCTGCTCCAGCATGCCCGTTCGCCGGCCCGTTTCGACGCGGAGCGCCAGATCGTGCTCCTGGAGGACCAGGACCGGCGCTTGTGGAACAGCCAGATGATAGCCGAAGGCCTCGCCCTGATCGACAAGGCCACCCGCCATGGCAGCCCCGGCAGCTATCAGCTCCAGGCCGCCCTCGCCGCGGTGCACGCCAGGGCAGCGACGCCCGAGGATACCAATTGGCGCCAGATCGATTTCCTCTATGCGCTGCTGGAAGAGATCCAGCCCTCGCCCGTGGTCACGCTCAATCGGGCCGTGGCCGTTTCGAAGACGCAGGGCCCCGAAGCCGCGCTCGCCATGATCGAGCCCCTGGAAGCCCGTCTGTCCGGCTATTTCTATTTCCACGGCCTCAAGGGCGGCCTGCTGCTGAAACTTGGCCGGAGCAAGGAGGCGCATCAAGCCTTCGACCAGGCCATTGCTCTCGCTTCCACGGCGGCCGAGGCCAACCATATCCGCCAGCATCTGGACAGGCTGATGAAGGACAATGCTGTGCGGGGGTGACGCCATAGGAGCGACTGGAACGCGAAAACAGTCGCCCTCAAAGGCGCCTCGCCTCCACAGTTGCCGCCTCAGATCAGTCCGCCATTGGCCCTCAGGGTCTGCCCGTTGATCCAGCCGCCGTCCGGGCTGGCCAGGAAGGCGACCGCAGCGGCGATGTCCTCCGGCGTGCCGAGCCGCTCGAGTGGCGCCATGCGGGTATAATGCTCGATCAATTCGGCCGATTTGCCGGTGAGGAAGAGATCGGTTGCCGTCGGGCCCGGTGCGATGGCGTTGACCGTGATCGCGCGACCACGCAGTTCCTTGGCCAGCACGCTGGTCAAGGCCTCGATGCCGGCCTTGGTCGCGGCATAGATGCCGTAGCTCGGCTGGCGCAGGCCAACGACGCTCGACGAGAAGTTGATGACGCGCCCGCCCGCGCGCAACCGCCGCGCCGCCTCGCGCATGGTGTTGAAGCTGCCCTTGAGATTGACGGCCACCAGCCGATCGAAACCGTCATCGTCCGTCTCGGCGAGCGGGGACAGGGCGATGATGCCGGCATTGTTGACCAGGACGTCCACGCCGCCAAATTCCGCCTGCACCGCCTCGAACATCGCGGCCACGGCCGCGGGATCGCTCACGTCGGCCTGCAAGGCCAGCGCGCGCCCTCCTGCACTCTCGATCTTCCGCACCAGGGCCTCGGCGCGCTCGGTATTGCCGGCATAGTTGACGACGACCGAGAAGCCGTCATGCGCCAGGCGCCGGGCGATGGCGGCGCCGATGCCGCGCGAGGCGCCGGTGACGAGGGCGACTTTGCTGCCATTCACGGTCATTTTTCTCTCCTTGAGGTGAGGTTGATCACTGGAGAGCACTATCCTCCTTCTGTCACTTCGGATAATCATGCAAGAATTGACATGACTATTCGGGCGTTACGAACAATGGACCGTTTCGACGCCATCCGGCTCTTCACCCGCATCGTCGAGCGCCGCAGCTTCACCCAGGCGGCACAAGATCTGGGTCTGCCCCGCTCCACCGTGACCGAAGCAATCCGCCACTTGGAGGCGCGCCTTGGCGTCCGCCTGCTCCAGCGTACCACCCGCGTCGTCAGCCCGACGCTGGACGGCGAGGCCTACTATCATCGCTGCCTTGCCATCCTAGCCGACATCGAGGACGCCGAAGCGGCCTTTGGTGACACCAAGCCCCGCGGATTGCTGCGCATCGACGTGCATGGCACGCTCGCCCGGCATTTCCTGCTGCCGGGCCTCACCGATTTCCTGGAACGCTATCCGGGCCTGCAGCTTCATATCGGCGAGGGAGACCGCCTGGTCGATCTCGTGCGCGAAGGCATCGATTGCGTGATCCGGGCCGGCGATCTCCAGGACAGTTCGATGGTAGCCCGCCGGGTCGCCTTGCTCGCCGAGGCGACCTGCGCAAGCCCGGCCTATCTCGCGCGCCATGGCATGCCGACAACACCGGGCGACCTCGAAGGCCACCGCATGGTCGGCTTCGTTTCTTCGGCGACGGGCAGCGTCATGCCGCTCGAATTTCAGGTGGACGGCGCCCTGCGCCATGTCAGCCTGCCCACCGCGCTGACGGTCACGGGATCGGAGGCCCTGTTCGGAGGCGCATTGGCCGGGCTGGGGCTCATTCAGGTGCCGCGCTACCATCTCCTGCCCTATTTCGCCGACGGCCGACTGATCGAAATATTGCCGGCGCATCCGCCGACGCCAACGCCCGTCTCCCTGCTCTATCCGCAGAGCCGCCAGCTCTCGCCGCGGGTTCGCGTCTTCATCGACTGGGTGGCCAAGAGCTTCGCCGGCTGGGCCGATGACGGAGTGATTTCCCGATCACCAGGCCCGGCGTGACACGGACAAGCCAATCGTCGTCCGTCAGGTCTTGCGGAAGGTCAGATTGATGCGATTGCGACCGAGGCGAGGATGCTGCCCCTCCTTCAACGGCAAGATGCCGTGATAGGCCAGGCGCGAAGGGCCACCCCATACCATCACGTCGCCATGCTGGAGCGGCACCTTGCTCGGTCTGTCGCTGCGCGACAGACCGCCGAACTGAAAAATGGCGGGCAGGCCGAGCGAGACCGAGACGATGGGCTTGCTGAAATCACGCTCGTCCTTGTCCTGATGCAACGACATCTTGGCGCCGGGCTCATAGCGGTTGATCAGGCAGGCATCCGGCTCGAAGCCGGGAAATCCCGCCTCGGTCGCCGCTTCGCGCGCGAGGGCTGCAAAGGCTCCTGGCATCTCCGGCCAGGGCTGGCCCGTCTCGGGGTCTTCCGCCGTGTAGCGATAGCCACGCCTGTCGGTTACCCAGCCGGCCCGACCGCAATTGGTCATGGCCACCGACATGGTGAAACCGCCAGGCGTAACCATATGGCGGAAAGGAGCGCCGGCCACCACGGTATCGAGAGCGGCAAGCAGGGCTTCCTCGCCGACGAGGGCACGACCGACGAGCAGCACGGCGCCCTCGGCAATGTCGAGGCGACTGGGCTGGTCGAAGCTGAACAGATCCATCATCTGCCTGTTCTGGCCCATAATCTGGGCGCCTGTGTGACCCAACGGCAGCGCTGTCGATCCCTGCCCCGTTCTGCGATGACGGCGCTTACAAGCGCTCGATCAGCGCCCTCGCCGCGGTGGGTGCCTTGGGCTTGAAGCCGTTGATCATGAAGACGAAGACGTCCCGACTGGCCGCCTGGGAGGGTTTCTTGTCCGATGTCTTGTCGAGGTCGGCAGGCTCGCCACCTTTGGCCCAGGCCTTGGAGCGCTCCGCCCATTTGTCCAGCGCAGCAGCGGAATAACCGAGATCCTCCTCCTCCTTCGCCGCTTGTAGGCGCGCGTAGACAAAGGGAGCCGTGACGTCGTGGATATGCGGGAAATCCGCCTTGTCGGTCAGGACGATGCCGACATCGTAGGCACGCACCAGCTCGATGAACTCAGGCACCTTGAAGCTGTCGTGGCGGACCTCGACGACATGGCGCAACGCATGACCTTCATGGCTCTTGGGCAGGAGCTTGAGGAAGCCTTCGAAATCGGCCGGATCGAACTTCTTGGTGGGCATGAACTGCCAGTTGATCGGCCCGAGCTTCTTCTTCAATTCGACGATGCCGCTGCCGATGAACATGTCGATCGACTTTCCGGCGTCGGACAGCACTTTCTTGTTGGTGGCAAAACGGTTCGCCTTCATCGCGAAGATGAAGTCATCCGGCGTCTCCGCATGCCATTTGGCGAAACTCTCTGGCTTCTGGGAGCCGTAATAGGTGCCATTGATCTCGATCGCCGTCACCTGGCGGCTGGCATATTCGAGTTCCCGCTTCTGGGCCAGGCTGGCGGGATAGAAGCTGCCGCGCCACGGTTCGAAGGTCCAACCACCGATGCCGACGCGGATTTGGCCAGTCATGCGAATTCTCCCGTTTTGTTCTCGGTCGCCAACCGACCATAGTACGCCGAGTCCGGCAACCCGAAACCTCTGGCCCGGGAGCGCTTCTTATCCTGACTGTCCCTGGTTGATCTGCCAGCCCGAAATCCACAATTCGCGCAAGCGGTCGCCCTCATGGCGGAAGTATTGCCCCGTCGGCATGCAGGACAAAGCGCGGTCGGCGCGGAAGTTACGGATCGCCTGCCGCAGCTCGCACCAGGCCACCAGCACGAAAGCCTGCGAATAATAGATCAGGGCGAGCGGGCGCACCGTCCGCCGCGTCTGCTGCCCCTGTTCGTCGCGATAATCGAGCGCGAGCTTTTCCTCGTCGCGAATGGCCCGGCGCACCAGGCCGAGATCGATGCGCTCGGGCGTCGGTGCGATCTCGCCCCAGGCATGCAGCGTGCGCGAGGAGAACAGCTGGCGCAGAGGCTCGGGCACCGCGCCCGCCAGTTTCGCGCCGGCCCGCCGCGAGGCCTGTGTCAGTTCGGGATCGCCGGCACGTTCGATCAGGGCCAGCCCGAGCATCACCGCCTCCGTCTCCTCGATCGAGAACATCAGGGGCGGCAGGTCGAAGCCCGAGCGCAGGACATAGCCGATGCCGCGCTCTCCCTCGATCGGCACCCGCATGGCCTGCAGCGCGGCGATGTCGCGATAGATCGAACGTATCGTGACCTCCAGGGCCTCGGCGATGGCGGCAGCCGTGACCGGCTTCCGCGCTAGCCTGAGAATCTGAATGATCTCGAACAACCGTGCCGCCTTGCGCATGAGCCCCCTTCACAACTGACACATCCCTGTCAGTTGCCTCTCTCTATAGAGGCAGCCAACCCTTTGAAAAAGCGGCGAGGACGTCACCGAACGGGCCTCGCCCCTGGCTGGCAACTGACATGACCTATACCGACAATCTCTGGCTCTTTCTCATCCTGCTCGCCGGCATCATCATCGTGCCGGGCATGGATATGCTCTTCGTGCTCGCCAATGCCTTGACGGGCGGCCGGCGCGCGGGCCTTGCCGCGACCTCGGGCATCATGGCGGGCGGGATCTGCCATACCTTGTTCGGCACGGTCGCCGTCGCCGCCCTCAGCCGGCTGGTCCCCGCCCTCGCCACCACCATGATCCTGGTCGGCTCGGCCTACATGATCTGGATCGGCATCCGGCTGCTGCGCAGCTCGATAACCGTCGGCGAGATCGAAACCGGCCGCGCTGTGGCGCCGGCGCGCATCTTTAGCCAGGGACTGATGACATGCCTGCTCAATCCGAAGGCCTGGCTATTCGTACTGGCGGTCTACCCGCAATTCCTCAACCCGAGCTTCGGGCCGCTCTGGCCCCAGGCTTTGGTGATGGGCCTGATGACGGTGCTGGTACAGTTTGCCGTCTACGGCGGACTGGCCCTGATGGCTGCGCGCGGCCGCGACGCCCTGACCTCGAGCCCTGCCCTCAGCATCTGGGCCGGGCGTAGCGCAGGCCTCCTGCTGGTCGGGGTTGCCGCCTTCGGCCTCGTCCATCGGCTCGCCGGCTTGTGAACGCCGCCTCAGCCTCGGCGCGCGTCCTTGGTCAGCGCCGCAAGAGCGAACTCCACGCTCTGGCGCAGGCTCTGTGTATCGGCACCGGCCTTACCGCTGACCTTGAGGCCGCGCAATGTCGCCTGGATGAAACGTGCAGCGCCCCTGATGTCCATGCCCGCACCGATCTCGGCCGCCGCCCTGGCCTTGCGCAGGCTGCCCTCCAGCGCCGCATCGAGCGCGGCCTCGTTCTCGGCGAGCATGCCGGCAATTTCCTCGTCGTTCCGGCCGAACTCGACGATCGCGCCGACATTCATGCAGCCGAGAGCTCGGAAGGAGGGATCGGCTTCCGCCACCGCCAGCAGCATCCGGCGGATCCCGGCGAGGGGCGATGCTTCCGCGTCGAGTTGCGCAAGCTGATTGGCAAGATTGACCGCCTGATAGCGCCCTAAAGCCTCCAGATAGAGGCGGCGCTTGTCGCCGAACGTGTCGTAGAGGCTCTGGCGACCAATCTTCATCGCCGCAAGCAGATTGTCGGTGGATGCCGCCTCGAAGCCCTTGGCCCAGAACACGGCGGTGGCGCGCTTGAGCGCCTCGTCACGATCGAATTCTCTCGGTCTTGCCATGGCATCAGAAACACTATTTCGGACAGATTTGTCAATAATATTGTTGCGATGCACAAGAATGGGAGTCGTTGCAACAGGATCGGCCCGGCCAAGACCGGCTGCCACCAGGTATCACGCAACCTCCCCAACGGCTTTCGATCGCAGCAGATGTTGGGAAGAGCGCCAGGCAGTTGAAGGCGGTATGTTTGTGATGTCGGCATGCCGCGCCGGTACCGTGAACAGGTGCCGCCTTTGTTTATCTCCAATCACCGGCCGATGGCTGAGGCCTCCCAGGATCTGAAGGGTTTCGACGGTCGGCACGGCCGGTTTTCCGGTCTTGCCGACGGCGAAGACCTGCTCAGCGATGAAAACCGCCAGCAGCAGGGCCATCAGCACCCAGACGAAGATTAACCTTCCCAACTTGACAGCCCGTTCCGGCCTGGACAATTCAGCGGCCGACAACCGCGGCGCGCGAAGCAGCTTCTCCATCTGCCCGGCCGGACTGAACCTACGCCCGAACAAAGGCAAGGGCCAGGCGCGGCGCTTCGAAACGTCGACGGCGATCGCCTTGGTGGCATACTTCCTGCCACGGCTCCCATGCCCCGACAGACGGAACTTGTCGGCTCGTCCGATGGCGCGGGAGCCGATCTCGTAGATCGTGATTGCGAATTTTTCGGCTGCCGGCAGCGAACCAGCGACCTGCTGCGCGAGCCCTGCGAGACCTTGCGCCGGCATGGTGAAGGTCTTGCCTTCGGTACTGTCGCAATTGACGATGCCGACAATCGAGATGCGTTTGCCGGCCGATCTGGTCAGCACATAGTCGCAGTGCTGCAACAACGCCTCCGATTGTGGCAGGGCTCCCAGCCTGTAGCCGTGTTTGGCGACCAGATAGCGAGCGTAATAGCGGGAAAAATGTTCACGCTCCGTCGCAGACCCATCCATCGGCTCGCCTTGCCTTTCCCGCCACCCCTCCCCGATGTTTGCATGAGGGCTTGTCCGCTTGGCAACGTGGATTTGAGCGCCAAAGAGCGGTCGAGCCGGATTGTTGTGGGCGACGATCCAATCCCGACGGCGCTGCCGCCATGTTGCAAACGCGCAGCAGCATCGCGTGATCGGCCTCGCAATTGACCGCGCTTTCCTGTATGGGCTGCTGCATCAGTGAAATCCTGCAGAAGTGGACGCTGGCGCGCGGACTTGTCTTTTGGGCGCGCCGCCCCCGGACCCGGCATTTCACATGACCGGTTTTCTCATCTGACAGGTTCATTCCGTGACACTTCCTTCCCTGAACCCGGCGCTGCGCCAGGCTCTGACCGATCGCAATTTCGAAGAACTCACCCCGGTTCAGTCCGCCGTGCTGGCCGATGATGCCGCCGACCGCGACCTGCTGGTTTCAGCCCAGACCGGCTCGGGCAAGACGGTGGCCTATGGCCTTGCTATCGCCCGCGACCTGCTCGGCGACGACGAGCGCTTCGAACAGGCCGATGCCCCCCTGGCCCTGATCATCGCGCCGACCCGCGAGCTCGCCATACAGGTCGAGCGTGAATTGCTCTGGCTCTACCAGAAGGCTGGTGGGCGTGTGGTTTCCTGCGTTGGCGGCATGGACCCGCGCCGCGAGCGCCGCCTGCTCGCCGACGGTGCCCATATCGTGGTCGGCACGCCCGGCCGCCTGCGCGACCACATCGAACGCAAGGGCATCGATCTCTCAGCCCTGCGTGCCGTAGTGCTCGACGAGGCCGACGAGATGCTCGACCTGGGCTTCCGCGAGGATCTCGAGTTCATCCTCAAAGCCACCCCGGACGACCGTCGTACCCTCCTCTTCTCGGCAACCATGCCCAAGGGCATCGTCGCCATCGCGCGCACCTATCAGAAGGATGCGTTGCGCATCGAGGTGAAGACCGCCGAGCGCGGCCATGCCGACATCGAATACCGCGCCATCCGCGTTTCTCCCAAGGAAACCGAGCATGCTGTCGTCAACCTGCTCCGCCTCGTCGCCTCCCCCACCACGATCGTGTTCTGCAATACGCGCGAATCCGTGCGCCATCTACATGCCACCCTGCGCGAACGCGGCTTTTCGGCCGTGCTGCTCTCGGGTGAGCTCGGCCAGCATGAGCGCAACCAGGCGCTGCAGGCCCTGCGCGACGGCCACGCCCAGATCTGCGTCGCCACAGACGTGGCGGCGCGTGGCATAGACCTGCCCAATCTCGGCCTGGTCATCCATGCCGACCTGCCCACCGACGCCGAGAAGCTGCAGCACCGCTCTGGCCGCACCGGCCGCGCCGGCCGCAAGGGCATCAGCGCCCTGCTGGTGCCGATGTCGCGCCGCCGCAAGGCGGAGATCCTGCTCAGTCAGGCAGGCGTGAAAGCTCAGTGGATGGGGCCGCCGACCGCCGATGAAATCCGCGTGCTCGACCAGCAGCGCATGCTGGAAGATCCGCTGCTGACGGAAGCCCCCGGCGAGGAAGACCTGGCCATCGCCAAGCTGCTGCTCGAAAACCGCAGTGCCGAGGACATCGCCGCGGCGCTCGCCCGCGTCTATCGCGCTCGCCTGCCCGAGCCCGAGGAGATCAGCGACCCGGGCGAGCGCTTCGAGCGGCGCGATCGCAAGCCCTCGCGCTTCGAGCGCGACGACCGCTATGGCCGCGACGAGCGCCCCTCCCGCTTCGAGCGCGACGACCGTCCCGAGCGCTCCGAGCGTCCGCGCCGCTTCGAGCGCGAGGAGGTGCCGGCCGATCCCGATGCCGTGCTGTTCCGCCTCTCGATCGGACGCCGCAACAATGCCGATCCCAAATGGCTGCTGCCGATGCTCTGCCGCCGCGGCGGCGTGAAGCGCCGCGACATCGGCAACATCAAGATCCTCGACAATGAGACCGTGGTGGAGATCGCCAAGGAAGCCGCTGAGCACTTTGCCGCCAATGCCCGCCGGCCCGACGAGGAAAACATCCGCATCCAGCCCTATCGCGACCGCGGTGGCGAGGATGCGCCGCGCGAGCCTAAGCCGCACCGCAAGGGTCCGAAGAAGCCGTGGTCCGATGAAAAGAAGCCTTGGTCGGACGAAAAGCCCGGGAAAAGGCGCGGTCGTGGGGCCTAGAGCAAAGTGCGATTTCGTTGAATCGCACTTTCTCTCTAACTCTTTGTTTTAACGCGTTTTATTAATCGAAAAGTCTATCAACTTTTCTGGAAAACGCTCTAAGGCGAGACAGATAGGGCGCGACCGCTCAAAACTCCCATGGTGATATCAGATCGAGGCCGGTCGTTTCGAAATCGGCCCGATTTCGAGTGGCCAGTCGCCCGCCATTGACGCGCGAAATCGCGGCAATCATGCCGTCCGGGGCGGACATCGGCCGCCCCCCCCCGGCGCAAGGCCTCGGCCATGATGTCGCCATAGGTGAGTACCGCCTCCTCCGTCAGGCCGAAAATTCGGTCGGCAAAGCAAGGTCGCTGTCGAAGCGGACGAGCCGCGCCATTACGGCCTCGTCCGGCGCTTTGCGAAGGCTTTCTGAGACGACATCGGTGTCGAGAAAAATCAAAGATCGATGCCCGAATGCGGCCGCCGGGACTCTTTGATTGCGGCTTCCAAATCAATCTCGCTTCCCGCTTGAGAAGTAAGACGCGCATAGAAGGCGGCGGCCGGCTCCCTTCCCGCTTCCCGAATTTCATAGGCCTCGAGGGCCCGTTCGACGATGTCGGCAATGGAACGCCTCTCGCGCCGGGCGAGGCGATGAGCAAGGTCTCGTGCCTTGGCGCTTCTAACTGAAAGTTGAGATTCGGCCACATCACTGCTCCTCGTCCTCGACACAAGATAGGAAAAGAGCAATTGCCATCGAGATGGCCATTGCCGGCAAGTCAGCACGTCAATCGAGTTCTTCTTAAAGTCCCCCTTGCTTTTCCTTCCGCAAACCCCTATTTGCCCCATCCCAATTCGTTACCCGCCACAAGGCACCGGACCCATGCGGAAATCATCGTCGATATCGCTGATGATCCCGAGGAACATCGATTCCTCGGCCGCACGCGCTTTGCCCTAGGCCGGACCGAAATCACCTGAGATCGAGCCAGCCCGGACGCAAAAGCGGTTCCGGGCACTTTTTTGGCTCTCGTGGTGCCCTGAGCCGTGCAATCTCCCAAGCGAGGGCCGGCAAGCACCACAGGTGTAGCATGACCAAGGAAAAGTTCACCCGGTTGAAGCCCCATTGCAATGTGGGCACCATCGGCCACGTCGACCATGGCAAGACGACGCTGACCGCGGTGCTCACCAAGGTCTCGGCAGACCGAGGCTGGGGAGCTTTCGTCTCGTATCAGGACGTGGCCCGCGCCTCTGCCGCCCAGGGCACTCGCGATGCCTCGAAGATCCTCACCATCGCCTCCGGGCATGTCGAGTTCTCGACCGAGAACCGCCACTATGCCCATGTCGACTGCCCCGGCCATGCCGATTATGTGAAGAACATGATCACCGGCGCGGCGCAGATGGACGGCGCCATCCTCGTGGTGTCCGCGCTGGACGGCCCCATGCCGCAGACGCGCGAGCACATCCTGCTGGCGCGGCAGATTGGGGTGCCCCGCATCGTGGTGTTCCTCAACAAGTGCGATGCGGTGGAGGATCCGGAACTGATCGACCTTGTCGAGCTCGAGATCCGCGAGCTGCTGACACGGCAGAACTACGAGGGCGACAAGGTGCCCTTCATCCGCGGTTCCGCCCTGCAGGCCCTGAACGGGGTCAAGGGCGAACTGGCGGATGAGGCGATCCTCCGGCTCTTCGAGGCGCTGGACAGCACGATCGAGCTGCCCGAGCGCGCCGAGGACCGACCCTTCCTGATGCCGATCGAGAGCGTGCGCACCATCTCTGGCCGGGGCACGGTGATCACAGGCCTGATCGCGCGCGGCGCGGTCAGGCTCGGCGACGAGGTCGAGCTCGTCGGCTTCGGTGCCCGTCGCAAGACGGTGGTCACCTCCATCGAGACCTTCCAGAAGATTCTGGACAAAGGTCTTGCCGGAGAGAATGTCGGCTGCCTGCTGCGCGGCGTCGAGCTCAAGGAAGTCCGGCGCGGCCAGGTCCTGGCCAAGCCCGGTACGGTGGAGCCGCATGCCCGCTTCGAGGCAGAGGTCCACGTCCTCAGCAAGGAGGAAGGCGGGCGTCATACGCCTTTCTTCGGCCATTACCGGCCGCAGTTCTTCTTCCGCACGGCCAACGTCACCGGCGGCATCGAACTCCCGCCGGACGTCGAGATGGTGATGCCCGGCGATACCGTCGTACTCACCATCGCCCTCAACCAAGCCATCGCGCTCGAAGCCAATACGCGCTTCGCCATCCGCGAGGGCAACCGCACGGTGGGGGCCGGCGTGATCAACCGGCTGCTCGACTAAGGGCAGCACGGCGGAGGGCGGGCAACTGCCCTCCGCATTCAACGTGGACTTGGACTTTCAGGACAGAGCGCGACCAGCCTTCTCCCCTTGCGGGACCTGGCACTTCCTTTTGAAGTGCCTCGGGTGGCCGAGTGCAACGAGGTCGGATGAGGGGTGTTGGCAAAAAGCCCGCAAGGCAGTGTTTCTCCCCTCATCCGGTGCTTCGCACCACCTTCTCCCGCAAGGGGAGAAGGCTGGTCGCGCCTCATCCGGCCCGCTCCTGGCCCGCTCCGATCGCCGACTCCAGCAGGGTACGCACCGAGGTTTGCAGATGCTCTTCGAGCCGCATCTGCGCGTCTTCGATGATCCCGGCTTTCAGGGCCCGCAGAATGCCCAGATGCTCCGCCAGCGCCGTGCGATACCGCTCGATCTCGTCATCCTTGCGCCATTGATAGTGGTAGTGAAAGACGAAGGAGACGACATCGTAGAAGCTTGTCACGAAGCGATTGTTGAGCTGGTCTACCAGGAAGCGGTGAAAGCGACGGTCGAGTTGCGGAAACTGGCGGATGACCTCGTCCCCTCCCCGGCTCATGGCCTCATGCGTCTCGATCAGCCGGCCAATCTCCCGCCATACCGGATCGTCACTGCTCCGCTGCGTGAAGAGGCGGATCGCCTCGATCTCGAAAGTGCGCCGCGTTGCCGCAAGCTCACGGGCGAAGGGGGCATCGAAGGCGCAGAGCCGCCAGCCTCCGCGCGGCGCCTTCTCGACCAGGCCGTAGCGTGAAAAACCGATCAAGAATTCGCGCACGCTCACCGTACTGGCGCCGAAAGTCCGTGCGAGTTCAGCCTCCGAGAAATTGCGTCCAGGCATCAGATCCCCGGCGACAGCCATTTCGAGGAAGCGCCGTTCCACCAGATCCGAACGGCTCTCGGTTTCGGCCACGCCGAAATAATCCGAGGCCAACGGCAGTCGGTGCAGCAAGGTGCGCCGGCCGTCGCGCCGGACCAGCCCCGCTTGTTCCAGGCCTTCGAGGGCCGAACGCATCGCCGTACGGCTCACGCCGATTTCGCGCGCCAGCACCGCCTCCGGCGGCAGCAGCGCGCCGGGCTGCAGCTTCGCCATGATGTCGAGGGCCAGATTGGTGGCCTTCATCGAGACATTGCGCGGGCGCGGCATCGCCGTTCCTCAAGATTGCAGTCGCATTTCGTTTTCGCTCGACGTCTGGTCGTCTCTGCGTGGCCCGCTTAGACGCGATTCATCGCTGCACAATCAAGCGGTGCTGAAGTGACCGGGCCAATATGAACGCGACGCTTTGTGCCCTTGCCGCCCCCAGCAGCACATGTTAGTGTTCTCTATAAATAAAAGACACTTTGGTCACAAGAGTGTCGAGGAAACGCACAATGCTCGCCACCCGGCTCGAACCGAGTGATGCCGCACTGGAAGCGCGCGGCATCTCCAAACGGTTCGCAGGCGTCCCCGTCCTGCACGACGTCGACTTCTCGATCGCGGCCGGAGAGGTGCACGCGCTCGTCGGCGAGAACGGTGCCGGCAAGTCCACCTTGATGAAGATCGTCAGCGGCATCTTGACCGAGTTCGACGGCAACCTTTTCAGCCGTGGCCGCGGCCTGCGTTTCGCCTCGGTACGGGATGCCCAGGCTGCCGGCGTCGCCATCATCCACCAGGAGCTCAACCTCATTCCCGAGATGAGCGTGGCCGAGAACATCTTCCTCGGCCGCGAACCCCGTATCGCCGGGCTGTTCGTCGACCGCCGTGCCCTTGCCCGCGCCGCCGCCAACCTGCTCACCGGCTTCGGCGTCGCCCTCGATCCCGAAGCGCGGGTCGGGTCGCTGCGGGTCGGCGAGCAGCAACTGGTCGAGATCGCCAAGGCGCTTTCGCTGGAGGCGCGGGTCCTGATCATGGATGAGCCGACCTCGGCCCTGTCGCCGAGCGAATGCGAGCGCCTGTTCGGCATCATCCGCAAGCTCGCCGCCTCGGGCGTGGCCATCGTCTATATCAGCCACCGCATGGATGAAGTTTCCCTGCTCGCCGATCGCGTCACGGTAATGCGTGACGGGCGGCGCGTGCTGACGGCTGCCATGGCGGAGCTGACGCCCGAGCGCATCATCGCCAGCATGGTCGGCCGCGATCTCAGCCTCGCGACGCCGCCCCACACGCCTGATCGCTCTGCCGAAGCCCTTGCCGTGCAAGGTCTCGGCCTCAGCCTTCCCCAGACGCGCGGCGGTTGGAAACGCGTGCTGCGCGACGTGTCCTTCAACCTGCATCGCGGCGAGATCCTCGGCATTGCCGGCCTGCTCGGCTCCGGCCGCACCGAGATTCTGGAAACGATTTTCGGGGCCACCATGGGACGCCGTGAGGGCCGGATCGTCGTCGACGGCGTCGAAGCCCGGATCGACAGCCCGCGCCAGGCCATCCGGCACGGCCTCGCTTTGGTGACGGAAGACCGCAAGGCGACCGGGCTCCTCCTGCAATCGGCCATCCGTGACAATGTCTCCCTGCCTTCCCAGCCCTTGCAGCGGCGCTTCGGCCTGCGCGACGACGGCCTGGAAACCCGGCTTGCCCGCGAGGCGATCGCCAGCCTCTCCGTGCGCTGCCGCTCGGACGAACAGGTCGTAGCCGAACTCTCCGGCGGCAATCAGCAGAAGGTGGTGATCGGCAAATGGCTCGCCATCGGCCCGCGCATCCTGCTGCTCGACGAGCCGACGCGCGGCATCGACATCGGCGCGAAGAAGGAAATCTACGATCTGATCTTCCGCCTTGCCGGACAGGGCATGGCCATCCTCGTCGTCAGCTCCGAACTGCCCGAATTGCTGCTGCTCTCCGATCGCGTGCTGGTCATGCAGGAAGGGCGCCAGGCCGGCATCCTCGAACGCGGGGAGGCCAGCGAGGAAGCGATCATGACCCTCGCTTCGCCGCGGCGGTCTGGAAGCTCCCGTTCGCAGTCTCCGGCCGGCGACTTGCTTGCAGGCGGGTCCGAAGACCCGCCCCCCGATATTCCGCGCCCCTCGCCTTCCTCCATGAGCCGTCAATGACCTTTCTGAGACTTCTGTCGCGGACCAAGCTGTATTGGGGCCTCGCCGCCCTCTTTGCGATCGGTGTCGCCTTTTCGCCGGTCACCTCCAAGGGGCGGAACATCTTCCTGACCTCCGGCAATCTCTCCGACGTACTGCGCCAGGTCTCGATCACCGGCCTTGTCGCCGTCGGCATGACCATGGTGATCCTGATCGGCGGCATCGACCTGTCCGTCGGCTCGATCCTGGCCCTGGGCACCGTGCTGGCGGCGCTGCTGCTCACCCAGCCGGGTCTCACCGTGGCAGCGGGCATCGCCCTGCCTGTCACCTTCCTGGTCGCAATGGTCGGCGTCGCCCTGATCGTTTCCTTCGTCTCCGGCCAGCTCGGCATGGGCAGATCCGTGGCAACGGCGACATTGATCCGTCACGACCGGCGGCGATCGGCGCTTTCGGCCATCTGGCTGCCTCTCGTCGCGGGCATCGTCGTCGCGGGACTCCTGACGCTCTGGCTCGCCTCCCAGGCCGGCAGCCAGTTCGGCATGCCCGGCGTGCTGATTGCGGTGTCCTGCGTCGGACTCGCAGTCGGCGCGCTCAATGGGGCGATCATCGTCAGCGGCCGCCTGCAGCCCTTCATCGTCACCTTGGCGATGATGGTCACCATGCTCGGCCTCGCCCGCCTGGTCGCCGGCCAGGACAGTGCCGTGGTCGCCGTCTATTCCGGCACCAACGCCACCACCGACATCGATCTCCTGCGCGCCGTGCTCTGGGGCGTGCTGCCCGTGCCCGGCCTGTTCTTCCTGGCCGCCCTCGCCCTCTTCATGGTGGTGCTGAAGTTCACCGCCTTCGGCCGCTATGTCTATGCCATCGGCGGCAATGAGGAGGCGACACGCCTGTCCGGCATTGCCGTCACCCCGGTGAAGATCGCGACCTATGCCTTCTCGGGCATGCTCGCCTGCATCGCCGGCGTGCTCTATGTGGCGCAATACCGCCAGGGCAAGCCCGACGCCGGCGTCGGCCTCGAACTCGACGCCATCGCCGCCGTGGTGATCGGCGGCACCAGCCTGATGGGCGGGCGCGGGAGTCTCGCCGGCACGCTGGTCGGCGTGCTCATCTTCGGCCTGCTCACCAACATCCTGCAGCTTCACAACATCTCCACCAACGTCCAGTTGGTGATGAAGGGGCTGATCATCATCCTCACCGTGCTGCTGCAGGAACGCAATCTTGGCCAGATCTTCGCGTCGCTCAAGACGAGCCCGCAAGCCGAGGCACAGGATGAGAAGACCTATAACAAGCTGGAGGAAACCCCATGATCAATCGCCGGAACTTCATCCATGCCGCGCTCGCCGGCGGCGGCGCCATGCTGATCCCGTTGGGCTGGACGCCGCGCGCCCTTGCCGACGACAAGAAATATACGATCGGCTTTTCGCAAGCGACGACGCTCGAGCCCTGGCGCGTCCAGTTCAACAAGGACCTGAAGGCGGAGGCCGAGAAGCATCCCAACGTCAACCTGCTGATGGCCGATGCCGAGGACAAGACCGAAAAGCAGGTGTCGGACACCGAGAGCTTCATCACCCAGGAAGTCGACGCCATCCTGATCAGCCCGAAGGAATCGGCCGGCCTGACTGCGGTTGTCGAAAAGGCGATGGACGCCAAGATCCCGGTCTTCGTGCTCGACCGCAACGTCAATTCCGAGAAATACACCCAGTGGATCGGCGGCGACAATGTGGTGATCGGCCGTGCCGTCGGTGACTTCGTGGTCAAGACCCTGGGCGGGGCCGGCAAGGCCAAGGGCAATGTCGTCGAGATCTGGGGCGGCCTCGGCACCCAGGCGAGCCACGACCGCTCCAATGGCTATCACGAGAAGGCGGACAAGGAGAGTGGCATCAAGCATCTCCTCAACCAGCAATCGGCCGACTGGAAACAGGCCAAGGCCTATGAGGTTATGTCGACGGCCCTACGCAATTTCGAGGACATCAACCTGGTCTATGGCCACAACGACCCCATGGCCTATGGCGCCTATCTTGCTGCCAAGGATGCCGGCCGGGAAAAGAACATCCTGTTCGTCGGTGTCGACGCCCTGCCCAATGAAGGTGTCAAATACGTCCATGACGGCGTGCTTGCGGCAACCTTCGTCTATCCCACACCCGGCGCCGAGGGCCTGCGCCAGGCTCTGAAGGTGCTGGGCGGCGGGACGGTCGAGAAAAAGCTGGTGCTGGATACCCAGACCATCACCAAGGACAATGCCGACGCCATTTTGAAGGCGAACGGATTGCTGTGATTTTTAAAGGAGACGGCCGGCAGGCTCCCTCCTCCGACGCTCTGGGAAACAGCTCTCTTGACGAAAGGTAAGGGCGAGATTTTACTCAATCTCGCCCCTACCTCATGTCCCACACCCAGAGAGTTCGCATGCTGCGCCTCCGTACGGCCTGTCTCGGCCTCGCATTCGCCTTTATCGGCGTGAACAGCCTTCACGCCGACGACGCCGGGCGGCTGGCTCAAGCCAAGGAGATCATCGTTCTGGCGCGTACGACCGACAACATGCGCAAGCTCTTCCCGACTTTTCTGTCACAGATGAAGCCCATGCTCATGCGGCAAGGCGCCGATGAGAAGACTGCGGTCGAATTTTCCAAGCGCTTCGCGGAGCGGCTGGACAAGGATCTCGACAAGTTCGTCGACCTGGCAGCGCAAGTCTATGCGCGTGAATTCAGCGAGGAAGACCTCGCCAATCTCATCGCCTTTTATAAATCGCCGACCGGACAGAAGATGGTCGAGAAACAGCCGGTCATCGCTCAATTCATGGCGACCGTCGGGATGCGGTGGGGGCAGCAGGTCGGCAGCGAGGTGATGGGCGAATATCTGAAGGAAAGAGCCGGCAACAAGTCGGCGACGCCGTAAAGGCAGCAGCAGGATCATCCCAGCCGCATCAGCACCAGTCCGCCCAGGATGAGCAAGGCCGAGAGGCCGCGCACCGGCGTGAGGGGTTCCTTCAGGAAGACCATGGCGATCAGGCCTCCGAACAACACGCTGGTCTCGCGCGTGGCGGCAACCAGGGCGATGGGCGCCACCGTCATCGCCCAGATCACGATCCAGTAGGCGGCGAGCGACATCGCCCCGCCGGCAAAGCCCGGCACCAGGAATTTCAAGGCTGGTCGCACGCCGGCCCAGCCCTTGCGCCACAGGCAGATCACCAGCATCGGGTAGGCGTCGAGCGCGAACAGGGCAGCGGCATAGGAATTCGGGCTTCCCGCGGCGCGAGCACCGATACCGTCCACGATGGTGTAGAGCGAGATGGTGACGGCGGTGAGCAGGGCGTAGATCACGGCTGTTCGGCTCGGGACCAGCGAACCGCGCTGCCCCTTCAGCGAGATCAGCAGGACCCCGAGCCCCAGCACGGCAATGCCTGCGACGTTGCCCCAGGTCATGGGATCATGGATGAAAGCCAAGGAAATCGCGGTGGTGGCCAGCGGTGCCGCCCCCCGCGCGATCGGATAGACCTGGCTCATGTCAGCCCGCCGATAGGCCTCAGCCAGGAACAGGTAATAAGCCAGATGCAGGGCGGTCGACAGTGCCACCCAGACCCAGGCTCCCTTGTTGGGCAGCCCCGTGATCGCCAGGGCCGGCAGGGCAATGATGCCGCAGGACACCGCAATCAGCGTCATCGCCAGGAAGGGATCGAGCTTGATCTTGACCAGCGCATTCCACCCGGCATGCAGGGCCGCCGCAGTGAGCACGGCCAGGAAGACGGGGAGTTGCAATTCCATGGGGGGCGGACTTCGAAACGACGGACACCCACCGGCGGCGGCAGTGCCGCTGGCGGGTGGCACACGATAGAGGGACAGACAAAAACGCGGGACGAATTTCACCAGCGCTTTCAGTGCCCTCCTTCTCATTATGACAGTTCGATGTCAAAGTCGCTTCGCAGGGTGCGACGTTTCGCGTGCGCCTTTCAGGCCGCCACCCAGACCAGATTGTCGTTGGAGAGAATGGATTCGCCAGACCAGCGATAGGCGGTCAGCACACCGCCCTTGGCGACGCTGAAATCAAGACAGGATGCGGTAGGCGACAACAATTGCGGCCTGCCCGACAGCCAGTAATGGCCGAACATCACGGGCACGGCCTCTTGATAGTGATAGTCGTGGGGAACGGGATCATCCGGCAATTCGCTCCTCCGACCGTCCAGCCCCAGGGCCGCGAGCCGGAAAGTCTTGGCCTCCCGATCCCACCAGCGCAGGCGAGCCTCGTGCCTGGTGTGACCGTCCTTGTCGCGGAAAGAGTGCCCGACGGGCAGTCGCACTTCCGGTCCCTTGAGCAGGACATCGGCCGCGAGATGTTCCGGCGTGCCGCCGCGATAGGCCTTGCGCAGGCCCTTCTCGTGAAAGCACCCGGCTGCGTCGAGGCAGGTCGCTACGAGGCAGGCTTGCGAGGCGGCATGCCAGCACGCATGCACCATCCGCAATCCGCCGAGATCAAGCCACACCGGCAGGGAGGCAAACCAGGCCAGCGCCTCGCAGTGGGCCGGCGATCTCTCCCCGATCTGCGCCAGAAAGGCGGCATGCTGCTTTTCGTTCTTTTCGGTGTGGGGCCGCAGGAAGCCGCCGGTGCCGTTCGGCGTTGCCCAGCCAAGTGCATTGAACTCGTGGTTGCCCATGATCGCCCGGGCCGTGCCCGCTCTCGCCATGGCACGGACGACGCTGAGAACCTCGACCTGTTCCGGCCCGCGATCGATGAAATCCCCCAGGAAGATCACCTTGCGCGAAGCATGCCGATAGGCGCCGTCCCGTTCGCGATAATCGAGCCTCGCCAGCAGCCTGTGCAGCGCATCGGCATGGCCATGAATGTCACCGATCACATCATAATTCATCGTCAAACGATTGATTTTCCTTGTTCATGTCGAGATAGAGGCGATTGCCCATCCGATCCCGTCTCGTTGCTGGAGCGCGCACCGCCCATTCTCTCCGAAGTGTGCCATGATGGCGGCTTGACAGGGAAGGGTTGCCCACGGCAGGATAGCGTATGGCTATTTTGCGCATCACTCTTGCCGTCTCCAAACAGCACCTCCTCATCGGGGGTAGGTGATCGTCGCGCGCGCCATAAGCAGCGAACCAAGATCGAAAATGTACCCCGCCGGTTCGACGGGGTTCTTTTTTGCTGCCGTCTCCGGCACATCGGAGATGATCCATGGAAATCCCCTCTTCTGCCAACCGTTCGCAGGTTTCCCCGCAGGGCCTGTGGCTGCCCCTGATCACGCCCTTCCGCGACGGCGCGCTCGACGAGACCTCGCTGCGGCGTCTCATTCGCCATTACGGCACGCTCGGGCTGGATGGCCTCGTTCTCGCCGGGACGACAGGCGAGAGCCTGACCCTGGACGAGGATGAAACCCAGCGGCTGGTCGAGGTCAGCGCCGACGAGCTTGCCCGGCAAGGCTACCGACTGCCGCTCTATCTCGGCCTTTCCGGCAGCAATACGCGCAAGCTCGCCAAGCGGCTTCACCGCCTGGCGGACTGGACGATCGCAGGCCATCTGATTGCCTGCCCCTATTACAGCAGACCCTCCCAGGCCGGGCTGATCGCCCATTTTCGCGTGCTGGCGGACAGTAGCCGGCACCCCATCCTGATCTACAACATTCCCTATCGCACCGGCGTAAACATCGGCAACGAAGCAATGCTGCAGCTCGCCGAACGGGCCAATATCGTCGGGGCGAAGGACTGCTGTGGCGATCCGGCCCAATCGGCCGAATTGATCCGGCGTCGGCCTCCAGGCTTTTCCGTGCTGACCGGCGAGGATGCCTTCTACCACGCCGCCCTGACGGCCGGCGCTGACGGTGCAATCCTCGCCTCCGCCCATGTCCAGACCGCGAGCTTCATCGCCATCCGCGATGCCTTTGCCCGGGGCGACGAGCCAGCCGCCGGCGCCGCTTGGCGCTCCCTTGCCGATCTCGTGCCGCTGCTCTTTGCCGAACCCAATCCGGCTGCGATCAAGTATTGGCTCTGGCGCACCGGTCTGATCGACAGCGGCGAATTGCGGCTGCCGATGACGCCGGTGAGCGCCGCGCTCGCCGTCCGCCTCGACGGCGTGATCGACCGGATGAAGTCGGCGGCTTAGCCCTCGACGCAATCCCCCTTGAAGGGAAGACACCCCGATCTGCCATAGCCGGGCTTGACCCGGCTATCCTGAAGCCGCGCGAAGGGACTGGATTGCCGGGTCAAGCCCGGCAACGACAGGGTCCTGCGAAATCGAAAACTCTCAAATGACATGCATTGCACTGAGCCCACTCCACAGCCAGGAGGCTGCGCGCGGGATTGACGGGTCGCGGCGCGGGTGTAGGTTTCATTGCGGACGATGGAGGGGGACAGGATGATGAAACTGGCATCGTGCATCGTGCTGGCAGCCGCCCTGATGTCCATCATCCCGGCCTTCGCCCAGGCTCCCAAGAGCACGGCTGCATCCGCCGCCGTGCAGAAGGAATTCAGCAGCTTCATCACCAGGTTTCGGGCTGCGCTGAAGGCCAATGACGCAGCGGCCGTCGCCGGCCTGGCGAAACTGCCATTTCAGAATGACAGCGCCATCGCCGATGCCGCGCAGTTCCGCGCCAAGATCTACCGGCCCGATTTCACCGCAAAGACCCGGGCCTGCCTGCAACGCGAAAAGCCCGTTTATGATCGCGATGGCGACGGCAACGACTCCTATTCCGTTGGTTGCGGCGAGCAGATCTTTGTCTTCACCAGGACGCCAGCGGGCTTCCTCCTGATTGACATCGCCGTGAACGATTGACGGGCCCGGCGGGATCAAGCCGCAAGCCGACCTTCAGCTCACCAGTGCCGCCCTGCTGCGCTGGCGCCATTTCGGCCAGATCAGCAACCAGCCAACCAGGACGAGATTGACCACATTCCACAGGAAACCGTGCAGGAAGGCGAGCCGGTAGGACTGGGTGGCGTCATAGATGAAGCCCGAGGCGAGCCCACCGCACGCCATGCCGAGCACGGTCGCCATCAGTACCAGGCTGATGCGGGCCCCCGCCTCGCGCGGCGGCAGGAACTGGCGGATGATCACGGCATACATCGGCACGATGCCACCCTGGAACAGACCGAACAGGCCCGAAATGACCCAGAGCGAGGAAAGGCTGTTGAAGAAAAGATAGAGCAGTAGCGCCGCCCCCTGCATGGCCGAGCCGATCAGCAGCATCGGCCCGGCGCCGATGCGATCGGCGACCACGCCGGAAGCAAGGCGGCTGACCACGCCCAGCCCCAGCATCAGGGCGATGATCTGAGTCCCGATGGCCACGCCGTAACCGAGATCCCCGCAATAGGCGACGATGTGGACCTGCGGCATCGACATCGCCATGCAGCAGGCAAAGCCAGCCACCACCAGGATCGCCTGCAGGGCATTCGCCGAAAGACCGAGTTCTCCGCGCGCGGCCTCCGTCGCGGCCTCAGCGGCCGCATAGGTGGTGGTTGCGGGCCGTCGGGTCAGCGCCAAAGCGAGCGGCACCATTGCAACCGGTGCGAACAGGCCGATGCCGATATGGGTGGCACGCCAGCCATAATCGGACTGGAAGTGCTCGATAACCAGCGGCCAGACGGCGCCGGCAAGATAGCTGCCCGACGCGGCAAAGGTCACCGCCAGCGCCCGGTGCTTGCGGAACCAGTGCGAAAGATCCGAGATCAGCGGCGCGAAACCGGCAGCCGAACCGAGGCCGATCACAATCGAGAGGGCAGCGAACTGCCAGATATTGGAAGTGAAGGCTGCCAGCACATAGCCGGCGCAGAGCAGCACAGCCCCGATCAGGATCGGCACGACAATGCCGGCCCGATCAGCCAGGCGGCCCATCACCACCCCGCCGACCGCAAAGCCCAGCATGGTGCAGGTATAGGGCAGGGAGGCCCCGCCCCGCAGCGTATCGAACTCCACCTGCAAGGTCGGCAATACGACCACGACCGACCAGTTGCCGACACACGCCACCGTACCAAGGATGAGAGTGAGAACCAGACGCAACCAGGAATAGGCGGAATCGACGTCGCCAGGCCGATCGGCCTCACGGGGCAAAGCTGACACGGGGAGTTTCCTCGTTCCGGAATATTGTCCTGAATATGCTTGTTTCGCCGACCGGACGGCGTGCAATGGTCAGGCTATAGCAGCTTCCGTCCCGGCTTTGCCAGATCGATCCGAGCATGGCTGACCTTCTGAACGGGCGTCTCATGTGCCCTGCTCCAGGACGCGCAATACGAAGGCTGCCCGTTCGGCGACAGGCAGGAGCGGCAGTGGAACCAGTTCGTAGTCGAGGCGGGTATAGACATCGACCATAGCGGCATGGGTCGCCTCTGCTTCCTCGAGGCTCTGCTTGCGCTCGGCATCGCCGGCATAGATCGCCGGCCAGGGCGGGGCGATGAAGACTTGCCGCCGGTAGCGACAAAGCGCAGCTGCCCTGCGAGCCGGCTCAGGCACCGGCAAACCGCAGAGGTGAAGGTAACCGATCACATCGGGGATGCCGCGATCGAAAACCACCAGCCCTTCGAATGCCTGCGCCTCGCGATAGGAACGCATGTCGGCGGCGAGCATCAGATTCGCAAAGACAGCGCGGTCGGCCCATGGCAGGGCATCGCCGCCGATGATGATCTGGTCCTGGATGATACCCCGGCCGGCCTCCGGCATGGTACGCACCCCCTCGGCAGCCAGGGCCGACATCAAGGTGGTCTTGCCGGATCCGGGACCACCGGTAACGACGACGAAACGATCGATCTGAGGCAAGGCTCGATCTCCTCCTGTTTGAAATGACAGTGCTTTGGGAAAGACAGCGGGCGTGCGGAGTGCATCCGCGCGAACAGGCCGGATCACGCCGACGATGGAAGGATAGAAGGTAGCTGGTTTGAAGCCGGTCGCATCGACCGGGCACTTGCCCGGGAGGCCGATTTGGGGCCGCAGCTTCCAGGAATCTGGCCTGCCTCGCGACTCGCCGGGCAAGTCTACCCTGATAAGGCTCCAATCAAAACCCCTCGCTGCCGAGCCAGCTTCTCGCCCGTCAAAGGGCCCACGAAATCACACAAACCGTCGCCTCTCCTGCAGAGAGCGTCGGTTGCAGGTCATTTGCTCCGCGTCCGAGGCAACACCATGGCGATCGAGAGGGGGTATGGCCGCTCGTGGCCGCTCCTTCCGCAACATCACGGGGGACAGTCAGGCATGACAGACAGGATCGGCAAGTCGGGAGCACAGGGCTTGATCGTGGATCGCCGCGAGCTGATGAAGGGAGCCGCCGCACTCGGCCTCGGCTATGGCCTGACCGGCGTTCTCGGAGGGCCAGCCCTGGCCGCGGAGGCACCCAAGAAGGGTGGCACGCTGCGCATCGGCATGGAGGGCGGTTCGGCTTCGGACACCCTCGATCCGCGCTCCTTCGCCGATTCCATCCCGCTCAACTACGGCTATCAGATCTGGAACGGCCTGATCGAGATCGACAATAACGGCAATGCCGTCGGCGAGCTCCTGGAGAGCTGGGAAGCCAAGCCCGGCGCCAAGGAATGGATCTTCAACGTCCGCAAGGGCGTCACCTTCCATTCCGGCAAGACGCTCGATGCCGATGACATCATCTATTCGATCAACCTGCATCGCGGCGACACCAAATCGGCGGCCAAGGACCTTCTGTCGGGCATCACCGAGATCAAGAAGCTGTCCCCGACCCAGATCCAGATCAGCCTGAACGGCGGCAATCTGAACCTGCCCTACAACCTGACCGATTATCACATTCTCGGCGTGCCCAACGGCTTCACCGATTTTTCCAAGCCGGACGGCACCGGCGCCTACAAGCTGGAGACCTTCGAGCCGGGTGTGCGTGTGGTGACCAAGAACACCGGCAATTACTGGAAGCCGGGCTGCGGCAATTTCGACTCGGTCGAGCTGCAATATATCGGCGATTCCTCCTCGCGCCTGCAAGCGCTGATCGCCGGCCAGGTCGACGCCATCAACCGTCTCGACCCCAAGACCATGGATCTGGTGACATCCTCGCCCGATGTAAGCGTGGTGCAGACCAAGGGCACCGGCAACCGCTATGCCTTCGTGGCGCTGTGCGACGCCGATCCCTATTCGAATGTCGATCTGCGCTGGGCGCTCAAATATGGCATCGACCGCAAGAAGATCGTCGACACCGTCTATCAGGGCTATGCCACCGTCGGCAACGACACCACCATCAGCCCGATGAACAAGTATTTCGCCAAGGACCTGGCACAGACGCTCTACGACCCGGAGAAGGCGGCCTTCCATTACAAGAAGGCGGGCAGCCCCAAGCTGGAGGTCAAGGTCTCCGAGGGCGCCTATAGCGGCGCCACCGACGCGGCGCTGCTCTACCAGGAATCGATGAAACAGGCCGGTATCGAGCTCACCGTCACCCGCGTCTCCGCCGACGGCTACTGGTCGAACATCTGGCTCAAGGATCCCTTCTGCGCGGTCTATTGGGGCGACCGTCCCGCCATCGACCTGCAGCTCTCGCAGACCTATCTCTCGGATGCGGCCTGGAACGACACCCATTGGAAGCGGCCTGATTTCGACAAGCTTGTCCTCGCCGCACGGGTGGAGGAAGACGAGGCCAAGCGCAAGGAGATGTATTTCGAGGCGCAGAAGATGATCCACGACGATGGCGGCATGATCTGCTTTGCCGTCAGCGATTATCTCGACGGCTATGCCAAGAAGGTGATGGGGACGGCGCCCCATCCGCGCTACGACATGTGCGACCAGCGCATCGCCGAAAAGGCCTGGTTCGCCTGAGTTCGAACGCCCCAGCTAGGGCGCCGGTCAGCGCCCTAGAGCGTTTTTCAGAAAAGTTGATAGACTTTTCGATTAATAAAACGCGCCAAAACAAAGAGTTAGAGAGAAAGTGCGATTCAGAGAAATCGCACTTTACTCTAGCCCCACCAGAAAATGGCGGCGATGATGACGTAGAGGCCGACGAGCGCGGCACCGTCCGCCATGTCGGCCCGGCCATCCGCGGTGACGACCACGCCGATGATGGCCGACAGCATCAGGGCCACGGCCAGCATCGGCGGGATCACCAGGGTGAAGGGCGTCCCGCCTATGGCATAGCTGACGAAGACCAGCACCGGGATCAGGGCGAGCGCTACCTGCAGCGAGGAGTTCAGGATCACGCTGATGGCGAGTTCGGCCTGGTTGCGCAGGGCGAATTGGATGCCCACGACATTCTCCACCGCATTGCCGACGATCGCCACGATGACGAGGCCGGCAAAGGCCTGCGATATGCCGAGCGTCTCGATGGCCGGGTTCAGCGCTTCGACGAACCAGTCGGATACGAACAAGGCGGCAACGCCGGCGATCGCCAGGATCGCCAGTGACAGCCAGAGTGGCCAGCCGCCCTCCTGCTGGCCATGCGCCTCGGCTGGCACGGTGCGTTCGCTGCCGCCCAGCATGACCCTGACGGAAACCAGGAAGACCAGGAGCAGGACGCCGGCGCAGACCAGGGCCAGCTTGTCCTCATGGGCGCCAGCAGGCAGATGCATCACCGAAGCGAGCGTCGGGAGCATCAGCGCGGAAACCGCCAGCAGCAGCAGCGCCGCGATCATGCGTGGCCCGGCCGCATCGAAGACCAGTACCTTGTGGCGGGCACTGCCGGCGATGAAGGCGATACCGAGCACCAAGAGGCTGTTGCCGAGGATCGAGCCGATCAGAGACGCCTGCACCACCTCGATCAAGCCGGCCCGCAACGCGAAGATACATACGCAGAGTTCTGGCAGGTTGCCGACCGCCGATTGCACGATGCCGGTGGCGGCCGGGCTGAGATAGCGCCCGAGATGATCGGTGGCCTCGCCGATCAGCGAGGCCAGCCCGGCAAGAGCCACGGCACCGATGACGAAGACGAGGATTTGGGAAGAGCCGGTCCGGCTGGCAATACCCGTGGCAGCCGATGCCCCGCCTGCGATGGCGAGCGTCACGAAATCACGTTTCGACAGCATGGAACCTCCCGCGGAGCCGTGCAGGTTTCATAGCCCGGCGCGAAGACGCAAGGGAAGGTCAATCTTGCCCCGAAGAACAGGCTCCCCAGATTGAAGAGCCGTCGCCATTCGCCCGGAAGCAATGGAGCCATGCACGGATTTTCCATGCCACACCGGCTCGACAGGCAATGTTCCCCTGCCCTACCCTTCATGCTCGCAATGCCGGAGGGTCCATGCGCGCAACTATCCTTTTTACGATCGCGCTTGCGCTGATGGCAGCCCAGGCCCAGGCGGAGAACCTACCGCGCCTGCGCCAGGGCGACCTCGTCTTCCAGCAATCGAAGAGCCCCCAAAGCGAGGCGATCCGCCTGGCCTCGGGCAGCACCTACACGCATATGGGCATCGTCTCCCTCACGCCCGCCGGACCAATGGTGATCGAGGCAGCCGATATCGTACGGCAAACACCGCTCAAGACCTTCCTGGCCCGCGGCACGCAACGCCGCTTCGCCATCTATCGAGTACGCGGGCTCGATCAAGCCAAGGCGGATGCCGTCATCACGGCGGCACGGACCTATCTCGGCCGACCTTACGATCTCTATTTCCGCCTCGATCCCAGCGCCATCTACTGCAGCGAGCTGCCCTATGAGGCTTTCAGGAGCGTTGGGATTTCCCTCGGACGAATCGACCGTTTCGGTGACCTGTCGGTGCGAAACCCCACCGTGAAGGCGCTGTTCGCTCAGCGCTGGGCCAGCCATCCCGATTGCAAGGGCACGGCGGGTGATGCCGCAGCCTGCTGGACCCGCATCCAGGACCAGGGGATCGTCACACCTGTCAGCATCGCCCATGATAACCGGGTCGACCGTGTCGGCGGTGATCTCTAGAGCCCCCAAGGCTGGAAATCACCGCATTTCCGGCTTGCCCGACGGCTGCGCTGCAATAGGATGTCATAAAAGCCGTCGTCACCATCGGGAGAAAGCGCTGCCATGGCCCTCTTCGCCGATCGTTTCAAAGGCCGTAGCGCCGTCATCACCGGCGGGGCTTCCGGCATCGGCCTCGCCAGCGCCCGGCGCATCGCCGCCGAAGGTGGCCGGATCATGATCTGGGACGTCGACGCCACGCGCATCGATGCCGCGAAGGCGCAGATCGGCCCCGGCACCTTCGGCCTGGTGGTCGACGTCACCAATCCGGAGGCCGTCGAGACCGCCGCCAAGACCTCCGAACGCCATCTCGGCCAGATCGACGCCCTGATCTGCTCGGCCGGCGTCGCCGGGCGCAATGCGCCGGTGATCGACTATCCGATCGAGGAATGGAAGCGCATCTTCGAGATCAATGTGAACGGGTTGTTCTATGCCAACCGCTTCATCGCGGCGATGATGAAGAAGCGCGGCTATGGCCGCATCGTCAACCTGGCCTCGATCGCCGGCAAGGAAGGCAACCCCACCGCCTCCGCCTACTCGGCCTCGAAGGCCGCCGTGATCGGCTTCACCAAGGCCCTCGGCAAGGAACTCGCCAAAAGCGGCGTCACTGCCAACGTCATCGCACCGGCCACGATCGACACGCCCATCCTCAAGCAGGTGGCGCAGGCCCATATCGACTACATGCTGTCCAAGATCCCAATGGGCCGCTTCGGCAAGGTTGACGAAGTCACCGCCATGATCGCCTGGCTCGCCAGCGAGGAATGCTCCTTCGCCACCGGCGCGGTCTTCGATGCTTCGGGTGGCCGTGCCACCTATTGAGCGACTGTCGCTTCAGCGCCAGCGATAGTTGAAGCTGACGCTGATTCGCTCCTCGTCCGCCTGGTTGATCGGCACCTCGTGGCGCAGCCAGCTCTCCCACAGCAGCACCGTGCCGGCCTGAGGCGCCTCATAGACGAAGGGCCGTTGTTCCTGGGCGGCCTTGGCCTTGCGCGGGGGCGCCGCCATCATCAGGCCGAGCCGCGGATCCTCCAGCTTGAGCGCGCTGGAGCCCTTGGGCGTGGCCACGTAATAAGTGCCTGATATCACCGAGCGCGGATGGATATGCGAGGTGTGCACACCGCCTTCCGGCAGCACATTCACCCAGATGTCGTCGAGCTTGAGCTTGTCACGGCCGAGATCGAACTCGAGCTCCTTGGCAAAGGCGGCAACATGGCCGTCGAGCACCTTCACCAGCTTCTTGATGGCCGGAAAGCGCCAGGGCAGGTCGTTCAGCGATGCGTAGGAGGTATAGCCGGGATAGCCATGCTTGTGGCACCAGGCCTGCCCGGCCTCGTCATCCTCGGCAAGGGAGCGGCAGGTCGCGTCGATCTCGGCGAGCGGCGCCTGCGCCTCGTCGAGTTCGGCACGGTAGAGCTTGGTAACGAAAAGGGTCTTGATCTCGGCCATGGCGAGGAAGTGGCCGAGCCAAGCCTCGCCTGTCAAGCCGCTTGTCGCTTCGTCTCGGCTTCGGCAGCGAAGGCTCGCAAGCCCGACGACCTGCGGTGAGGCCCGTGGGCAATGCCGAAACCCTTCCCCTATCGCTGCCAGAAGGGCTTGGCGATCTCCGCCTCGACCTGCCACTTCTTCATGCCGATATCGTCGATCAAGTGAGGATTGGCTTTTGCCATTGCCTCAAGGTCCCTGCGAAAATAGATCCGCTCGCGCCAGATCGTGATCATTCTTGGCAGCATCGCCAGGCAGTAGAGCCGGCGCGATGTTTCATCTCCTCTCGACCAAGCCTGATGGCGGCAGGTCGACCCAAGGGCGGGAAAATCGTTCATGGCAACCTCCATAAAGTTCGAGGTCCAACAGGGTCCCCGATCTGATTGAGGCTGGATTCTGCAAGATATGAACGGCGCCGTACTTAAGCTCTTCCAAATAGTTCTCAAAACTTCCAAATGGGCTATAGATTGCGCCCCATGCAGGGATCGCGCTTTGCCTTCGGTTCGTTCGTGTTCGATTCAGGCGCGGGAACGCTTGTTCGGGACGACGCTCCCGTTGCCGCCGGCTATCGCGGACTGAAGCTGCTTGCGGCGCTGGTCGAAAAGCCCGGCGAGATCCTGGGCAAGGCCGTACTGATGGACGCCGCCTGGCCCGGTACGGCCGTCGAGGAAGGCAACCTCACCGTCCAGATCGCGCAACTGCGCAAGCTCCTCGGCTCGGCCCCCGATGGCGGCGAGTGGATCGTCACGGTTCCGCGCATCGGCTATCGGTTCACCGGCGCCGTCGAAGAGCTCGGGCGCGAGCAGCGAAAGCCGTTGCCGCTGCCCGGCAAGCCGTCGATAGCCGTGCTGCCCTTCGTGAATGTCAGCAACGATCCCGAGCAGGAATCCTTCGCCGATGGGCTGACCGAAGACCTGATCACCGATCTGTCGAGGATCTCGGGCTTGTTCGTCATCGCCCGCAACTCGGCCTTTGCCTATAAGGGCAAGGCGATGGATGTGCGTGGCATCGCACAGGATCTCGGCGTACGCTATCTGCTGGAGGGCAGCGCCAGACGTGCTGCCGGGCGTGTTCGTATCAATGCGCAACTGGTCGACGCCGTGAGTGGCGACCATTTATGGGCGGAGCGCTTCGACCGTAGCCTGGACGACATCTTTGCCGTCCAGGACGAGGTCACCGGCAAGATCATGGAAGCGTTGCTCGGCCGGCTGCGCACTCCGTCGCCCCGCAATCCGCCCCGGAATCTCGAGGCCTACGACCTTTGCCTGCGCGCACGCCGACTGATGGACGATTCACCGCAGACCGCGCAGGAGGCTCATATGATGCTGACGCGCGCGACCCTGCTCGATCCGGATTATGCCGAGCCCTATCGCTGGCTTGCCATGAACCACTGGATGGGATGGGTACATTCGGGTGGGCCGACCGAAACCTCCCGCAGCGTCGCGCTGGAGCTGGCGCGCAAGGCGGTCGCACTCGATCCAAACGATGCCGGCTGCCGCTGGGTCCTGGCCTATCTGCTGGCCTATGATCGCAGCTTCGCCGAATCGGACACGCAATTCGCCAAGGCGATCGACCTCGATCCGAATGAGGCCGACATCTGGGCTGTCCTGTCGGACATCTCGGTCCTAGCCGGCCGGGTCGAGGAAGGTCTCGAACAGATCCGCAAGGCATTCCGGCTGAACCCGTTTCCACCCAGCTGGTATTATCTGACGCTGGGCCAGGCGCAATATGCGGCCGGCGATTATGAAGCCGCCATCGAAACGCTGCGCAGGGACGAGACCTACCGCACCAGCTCACGCCGCTTCCTGGCGGCAAGCCTGGCCCAATTGGGCCGGCTCGACGAGGCGCGCGCGGAGGTCGAACTGTTCCTTGTCGGCAACCCGCATTTCACGATTCGCCACTGGGCCAGGACGGAACCCTTCCGCGATGCCGCCACGCTCGAGCATTTCGTCGATGGCTGCCGCAAGGCCGGCCTGCCAGAGTGAGAAACACAATTCGAGAAAATCGCCTCTTCTCTAATCTTCGGACCGGTCCGAAGCTTCACGATCGCGTTCGTAGTGGCTCTTGAGCGGAAACGGCGGTAACCACGATTCGCGGCGGACGGTCCAGCTTTCATAGGTGGGCATCAACTGATCGGGGGCATCGAGGGTGCCCAGATGCACTTCGATTTCGTCAGCGCTGCGTGCGAAAACAGACGAGCCGCAACGGGGACAGAAAAACCGGCCGGCATAGTCGCGTGTCTGGCCCTCGATCGTCACCGCCTCCTGGGGGAACACTGCGGAGGCATAGAAGAGCGCCCCATGATGCTTGCGGCAATCGAGACAGTGACACAGGCCGACCCGGTATGGGCGCCCCGATGCCACGAGCCGGACATCACCACACAAACAGCCGCCAGTGAATCGGTCCATGTTGCGCCTCCCCTGCGATCAAGCGATCAAATGGTTACAACGAACCGGCCCGTCATTGCCACGATCCCTCAGGGCGATCCTAAGACCGATTCGCGCTTTTTGCCGATCGCCCTGTCTCGTTGCATTTTCATACGTCGAAAAGTCAGCTGGCCTTTCGAAGGGCGCCCCGGACCGCTCAAGCCCATGCTGCCTAAAACCTGATCCTGCTGCCGCCGCATTGGCCAGGTCATCGTCTTGCCGAGACCGTCCGGCGGTATATGGATGCCGTCCCGTTTTCAGGCGGCGGTATTCTCTCCTCGACATGAAGAGCCCGAGCCCACCTGGATCGGCGATCGCGGCATCCGTAATCGAGACTTAACCCGGCAACGCTGGAAGGAAAAACTTTCCCTTTCAGCGTTGTTACAAAGTTGTCATGTAGCATTGTGCCGATGAAGCAGGCTGTAGAAAACTACCGCCTTGCACTCTGGACAAAAAAAGACGGCCGGGACGAACCCGGCCGTAGCTTGGACAAAGTCCAAAAGTCACCATCCAGAGGGGAACGTCAGATGCTCCAGGTCGCCACCGGGAGGATGATGGCCCGAACGTCTGACAAGGCTGAGAGTATATTTGCCGGCCCCCTCCTGCAACGCTTTCTTTCACATGCCGGCCCTGCGTGCTGCGCATAGATGCAATTGCCGCCGAAATGGCCACCCTTTTTGCCCAATCCTTGGTCAAGACGGCGCGCAGCACACCTTTGCTGTAAAAATAGGCAAGTCGATCGGGGAACCCAGCCGGAAAGCACCGCAGTTCACGGAAAGGAATGCCGCGGTTCCGATCCGATTGGCTGGGAGCTGCGCCTGCCGTCGGATAGACGCTGGGTGTCCGGGCCATGCCTGGTTAGGTCATGCAAGCTTGCGGGTGCCTGGATGAATCGCGCGGGATCTGCGGCACCCGATCCGATTTCGGAATCTGGCCCGGTGCCCACAGTCATTGTTGCCGCAGCGTTTTGCCGAAAACCGGCATCGTCTTCTTGGCACGAGGTTTTAGAAGGCCCAGCGCTGGGCCTTGCTGACCAGGAAATCCCTGAGAACCTGGATACGGGCCAGATTCTTCATCTCCTCGGGATAAACGAAATAGGTCTCGAGCTGCGGCATTTCCGCATCGGGCAGCACCTGGACCAGGGTCGACTCACGGCCGACGAGATAATCGGGCAGCACGGCGAGGCCCACGCCCCTCTCCACCGCCGTCTTGACGCCGCCGAGATTGTTGACCTCGAACACCGGCTCACGCGGGTCCTTGGGATCGCGCCCGACCGTATTCAGCCAGTTGATCGCCTGAAGGAAGCTGCCCGCCGTGCCACCGAAGCTGATGATGCGATGGCGGTCGATCTCCTCGATGCTGCGCGGCTGGCCGAAACGCTTGATATATTCAGGCGCGGCATAGGCATGAAAATGCACCGTGAACAGCCGGCGCTGGATGAGGTCTCCCTGCTCGGGCTGGCGCATGCGCAGCGCGACGTCGGCTTCACGCATGCCCAGGTCGAGCTCCTGCTCGGTCAGCAGGAGCTTGAGTCGCATATCGGGATAAAGATCGAGAAACTCACCGATGCGCGGCGTCAGCCAATAGGTGCCGAGCCCCACCGTGGTGGTCAGGCGCAATTCCCCGTTCGGCTTTTCCCGGCTGTCGCTGAGGGCGCCCATCGCCGCTTCCAGCTTGAGCATGACATCCTGGGTGGTGCGGAACAGCATTTCGCCCTGTTCGGTCAGGATCAGCCCGCGCGCATGACGATGGAACAGCGGCGTGCGCAGATCCCCTTCCAAAGCGGAGACCTGCCGGCTGACGGCCGACTGCGACAATCCGAGCACGTCGCCCGCATGCGTGAAGCTGCCGGCCTCCGCAGCCGCGTGAAAGACCTTGAGCTTATCCCAATCCATGAAGCACCCAGTTCAGCCCCGCTCCAGATTCTGCGCTTCGACCCTTGCTTTGCTTCGGTTCAACGTCGGCCAAGTTCAACGCGTATTCGGCGACGCGCGAAGATCTGATTTGCGCAGAGTATATGATGATTGCCTAAAAGTTTGAAACGGGTGGCAAATTTAGGGCGGAAATCGATTTATTCCGCAGCTTCCCTGTGGACTTCCTCAGCCGCCAGCCATTTCTCCGCCTCAAGCGCCGCCATGCAGCCCATGCCGGCCGCGGTGACGGCCTGGCGATAGACGTCGTCGGCGACGTCGCCGGCGGCATAGACGCCCGGAACGCTGGTCGCCGTCGTGCCCGCAACGGTCTGAATATAACCGCCATTCTTGAAGGTGAGTTGTCCGGCAAAGAGTTCGGAGGCGGGCTTGTGCCCGATGGCAATGAAGACGCCATCGGTATCATGCTTGGTCACGACGCCGGTTTCGACATTGCGCAGATTGACGTGGGTGACACCCAGCGGGATCTCGTTGCCGCCGATCTCGTCGAGCACGCTGTTCCAGACCACCTCGATATTGGGATGCTTGAACAGGCGATCCTGCAGGATCTTTTCGGCACGGAAATGGTCGCGCCGGTGCACGACCGTCACCTTGGCGGCGATATTGGCCAGATAGAGCGCCTCTTCCACCGCCGTGTTGCCGCCGCCGACCACGGTGACGTTGCGGTTGCGGAAGAAGAAGCCGTCGCAGGTGGCGCAAGCCGAGACGCCGAAGCCGCGGAACTTCTCCTCCGACGGCATGTCCAGCCATTTGGCCTGGGCACCGGTGGCAATGATCAGGGCATCGGCGAAATAGACGTCCCCGGTATCCCCTTCCAGGCGGAAGGGACGCTGCGACAGGTCGACTTTGGCGATATGGTCGGACACCATGCCCGTGCCCATATGCTCGGCCTGCTTGCGCATTTCCTCCATCAGCCAGGGCCCCTGGATCACCGAGGAGAAGCCGGGATAGTTCTCGACATCGGTGGTGATGGTGAGCTGGCCGCCGGGCTGGATGCCGGAGATCAGCAGGGGCGACAAATTGGCGCGCGCTGCATAGATTGCCGCGGTATAGCCCGCCGGGCCCGAGCCGAGGATGATGAGCTTGGAGTGACGGGTAGCCATGCCGAGGTTCCAATCAGGATGCCGCCCGAAGGCGCGCGAGGATTTCTTGAGCAATCAAAGGGGTTGAATCTAGGGGTTCATAGGGGTGGTTTTCAAGATGCCCGTCGAACTTCACCACAGCCCCGTGCGCAATCAGGCCGTCGACAAGGCGCATGATCTTGGCTGGCACGCCCTTGGGCAGGTAGACATGGACAGTCTTGCCGGTCGCCGCCGCCTCGCTGAGCATGTTGGCTGAATCGGCGGTCACCACGAAAGCATCCGCCAGCCCCAGCATCTGCGCATAGGGATTGGCCCCCTGCCCATCCCAGATCCATGCCGGCCTGCCCTCCAGGGCCCGCGCGATCGCCTGCGCCATCGCGGGCGGCGTGCGGCGCGACGGGGTGACCATCAGCCCTGCGCCGCTATCGGCCAGCCGCGACAATGCCGATACGAAGCCCTCGACATCATCGGGTGTGAAGGCGACGTCCTTGGAGGGACCGCCCGCCAACACGGCGACACGCGGCTGCGGCAAAGCGGTGAGTTCGGCGCGGGCGTCCACGCGCGCCGCCGCCAGCACGGCCGGCGTCTGCCGGTGCGGCGAGGTCAGTGTTGCCAGCACATTGGCCCCGCGCAGACGGTCATGCGCCGGCACCCAGATGAAATCCGCCGCCTTGGTTCCGGTGCGAGGATCCTTGAGAAATACGGTTAGCGTGGCGGGCGAGCGCCGCTTCAGCCAGGACAGGTAGCTCACGGCGCGACGGCCCGAGGCGATCGCCAGGTCGGGCCAGGGTGGCGCCAGCTTGCGCAGGTCGGCCGGGTCGGGCGGCCCCCAGGGCATGGCAAGGGCATAGAGGCGCCGCGGCGACACCTTGTGTTCCACGATGTTGCCGCCGGTCTGCGCCAGCACCGCCTCGGCAACGCCGAGGCACTGCAGAGCGTCGCCCGCCTTGCCATCCGTGAGGGTCCAAATCAGAGCCATGACGGCGGTCTTAACACGTCCTTTCGCCAGCACGCCACCGGGGTTCAAATCAGATGCGTTTTTTGTTTGGAAATCCAGTCCAGATTAGCTCCTCAGAGCGCTGACAACAGGCCTAAGTCCTTGAGTTCATCGGGGCTTTTTTGTCAATCATATTGAGAACACAATTCACCTTATAACCCGGCGCATCCCCAACTATTGAGAGCTTGACTGAATGACGTCTAAAACGACGAACGCTACATTTTTTGCCGCAGCAATTACTCTACTAACGATGACGGGAACTAGCTATGCTGACTCCGTCGGTGTGGCCTCCTACTACGGCAAGGAATTTAGCGGTCGCCGCACTGCCAATGGCGAACGTTTCAACCCGGGTGGTCTGACTGCCGCGCATCGCTCCCTGCCCTTCGGAACCAAGCTGCAGGTGACGAACCTGCGCAATGGCAAGAAGGTTGTGGTGCGCATCACCGACCGGGGCCCCTTCGCCAAAGGCCGTGTCCTCGATCTCTCCTATGGCGCCGCCCGCGCCGTCGGCATGGTGTCTTCGGGCACCGCCAAGGTGAAGATGGAGCGGCTCGCAGCCCGCTGAGCGAGACAATAAAGAGAAGACGAGCGAATAGGGGCGGCCTCCGGGCTGCCCTTTTTCTTTGCGCCCGCCGGCCTTTGGAGCCGGTGGCGACGCCCTTTCATTCCACGCCTTGGTTCAATTTGGAGAAGATGCGGACCAGTTCCGCCAGATCGACCGGAGCAAGGGCCGCGACTTCGCGCGGCGTGCGATAATATTCTTCCATCAACTCCTTGCGGGTGGCCTCCCCCTTTTCGGTGAGCCGCACCAGTTTCACCCGGCGGTCACCAGGCGCAGGGGAGCGCTCGGCGAGGCCCGCCCGCTCCAGCCGATCGACCAGCCAGGTGGCCGTCGAGGGATCGGCGCCCCATTGCCGCGCCAGCGTACCGATCGGACGCGCCTCTTCCCGATCCAGCGTGAACAGGACCCTGGAGTCATTGGGCGTGAGGCCGCGGCTTTGCAGGCTCTCCAGGCGCTGCGGCGAGGAGCGCATCAGATAATCGAACATCAGCCGCCAGGCCGCAGAAGCGGGGTCGGGGCTGCGATCCGGCGGCGTCATCAGGGCATCCTCGGCAGACACGAAAATTCGTTCGCTAAAAATATTTGACTATTAAAATATTTTAGTCAATCAAAATAATAGCGAACGGAGGCGATAGCCATGGAAACGATCTCGCAAACCAGAACCTCGGTGCTCATCGTCGGGGGCGGTCTCACCGGCCTGACGGCGGCCGCGCTGCTCGCCCATCGGGGCATAGGCTGCCTCGTGGTGGAGCGGCACGCCGGCACCTCGATCCAATACAAATTCACCGGCATCTCGCCACGCAGCATGGAGATCTTCCGCAGCATCGGGCTGGAGGACGAAATCCGCGCCGAGCGGACCGGCGATCAGCAGGGCGGCGGCATTGCACGGGCGAAGAACCTCGCCGATCCCGACATCCAGTGGAGCGACCTCGGCTGGCCGGACGCCTCCCCGTTCAGCCCCACCCAGCCTGCCACCTGCGACCAGCACGTACTGGAGCCAATCCTGCGCCGCCATGCAGAACGTCATGGCGCCGAGATCCGCTTTGGCCGCCAGCTCGAGGTCTTCGAGGAAGGCGCTACCGGAGCCCGCGCCCACATCCGCAACCTCGCCAGCGGAGAAGAAGAGGTCGTGCTCGCCGACTATGTGATCGCTGCCGACGGTGCCAATGGCGGCCTGCGCGAACGGCTCGGCATCGGTCGCAGCGGCCCCGGCTCCCTGCAGCACTGGATCAGCATCATCTTCGACACCAACCTGCCGCCAATCCTGCAGGGCAGACGCTTCACCTCCTGCTTCATCACCGATCTCAACGGCACCATCACGCCGCGCGCCGGCGGTCGTTGGCTGCTGGCGCTGCAATATTTTCCGCAGAAAGGCGAACGCCCGGCGGACTTCGACGCAGTCCGCTGCCGCGAACTGGCGATCTGTGCGGCAGGCCGCCCCGGCATCAAGGCGGAACCGGTCGACATCAGGGCATGGGAGGTCGCCGCCGCCATCGCCGACCGCTTTCGCGAGGGCCGGGCCTTCCTCGTCGGCGACGCCGCCCATCTGATGCCGCCGACCGGCGCCTTCGGTGGCAATACCGGCATTCACGACGCCCACAACCTCGCCTGGAAGCTGGCCATGGTGCTGAAGGGTGAGGCCGATCCGCGTCTGCTCGACAGCTATGACGCCGAGCGCCGCCCCATCGTGCAGGCGACATTGGCCCAGGCCCTCGCCCGGCTGCAAAGCTGGTTCAAGGACCCCTCCAAGCGCCTGCCGCCGGCAGTTCCGGTCGTGCCGGATTACGACGTCGTGCTCGGCCAGCGCCTCGAAGCCGGCGCCTTCCCGCCGGCCGGCCTCATGTCGAGCACGCCCTTCGAGTCTCATGCCACGCTGGCGGCGAATCCCGGCACCCGCGCCCCGCATCTTTGGCTCGAACGCGATGGCCAGCGCCTGTCCAGTCTCGATCTCTTCGGCAAAGGTCTCGTGCTGCTGGCAAGCAAGACCGACTGGCGCCAGGCAGCCGAGGAGGCTCGTCGGCGGCTCGACCTGCCGCTCGCCTGCGAGATCATCGGCGCCGAGGGCGATATCGTCGACATCGACGACCGCTGGCCGGCTGCCTATCGCCTCGATCCGGATGGAGCCGTGCTGGTACGGCCGGACGGCTTCGTCGCCTGGCGTTCTTCCCCGGATGAAAGCAAACCAGACACCCTGTATGCCGCCCTGCGTTGCCTTGGCATGGGCATGACCGGAAACGCGAACCAAGTATCATGACCGCTCCGATCGCACGCCTGCTCGCCCCCGAAATTACGCTTTTTGCCTGTGCCTCCCTGGTGCATGCGGGACTGCTGCCTTTTGGAGAGCCCCATTCGAGAGCTGCCACTGCGGAAGCGATCATCGCCGTCATCCTGGCGCTGGGCTTCGCCACCGGCCTTGTCCGTCCGTCCCTAGCGCGACATGCCGCCCTTGTCGCACAAGGCCTTGCCCTTCTCGGGACGCTGGTCGGCGCCTTCACGATCGCCATCGGCATCGGACCACAGACAGGTGGCGACACGATATTCCATGTCGTCCTGGTGGCCGTGCTGGTGTTCGGCCTGTGGCTCGCCGCCCGAAGCTGGCAACGCTGAAGGGGCTTTTGCCGTTGGGCAGGATCTTCGGCTTTCGTACGGCGATTGCCCCGAGCGACTAGCACCCGGACAAAGTCGCAACAGGCACGCTTTGCGTCGCTTCCCGCCCCCTGCTCGAGGCGTCGACAAGCGTAGCCTCCTCAAACTATGGCGGGCGAACCAGGGGGCATCACCATGGACAAGCGCGTTCTGATCACGGCGGGAGGCAGCGGCATCGGCCGGGCCATGGCCGAGGCGTTTCACAAGGCGGGTGCGCATGTATGGGTCGCAGACGTTGATGCAGGCGCCCTGGCCTCCTGTCCGCCGACCTGGGAGCGTACGCCGCTCGATGTCTGCGACGAAGCCGCAGTCGAAGCCTTGTTCGCCCGGATCTGCGCTTCCTGGGGCGGGCTGGACACCCTGTGTGCCAATGCCGGCATCGCCGGTCCCACGGCTCCGATCGAGACTATCGAGGTCGCGGCTTGGCGGCACTGCCTGGCGGTCAATCTCGAGGGCGCCTTCCTGTTCGCCAAGCATGCAACACCTAGCATGAAGACACAGCGCTCGGGCGCCATCATCCTGACTTCGTCGACGGCGGGCATTTACGGCTATCCGAACCGGGCTCCCTACAGCGCCTCGAAATGGGCCATCAATGGCCTGATGAAAACGCTGGCGATGGAACTCGGCCCCTATGGCATCCGGGCGAATTCGATCTGCCCGGGCGCCGTCGAAGGTCCCCGCATGGAAGCCGTCATGGCCAGGGAAGCTGCGGCCAAGGGCACGACGCGCGATGCGATCTATGCCGGCTATGCCGGCGGAACCTCGATGCGTTCCTTCGTCAGCGCCGAGGACATCGCGGCCATGGCCGTGTTCCTGGCATCCGATGCGGCCAGACTCGTGTCGGGCCAGATCATCGCGGTCGACGGGCATACGGAAAATCCGGATCCGAAAACGTAACCGCGCAAGGCCTGAAAATGCCGGTCACACCTCAATAAAAAGCCCGCCCCATCTGGGGCGGGCCGGATGAGATCCCGATCCTAGACGATCAGACCAGCGTGTTGCAGAAGCGCTGGATACGGCGGCCGGCCTCTTCCAGGGCCTCGGTGGAGGTCGCATAGGAGATGCGGAAATTCGGGCCGAGACCGAAGGCCGAACCATGCACCACCGCCACGCCCTCGGCCTGCAGCAGTTCCGACACGAAATCCTCGTCCGTCTCGATCACCTTGCCGCTGGGCGCCGTCTTGCCGATCGTGCCGGCGCAGGAGGGATAGACATAGAAGGCCCCTTCCGGCGTCGGACACTGGATGCCCTTGGCCTGGTTGAGCATGCCGACGATCAGGTCGCGGCGGCCCTCGAAGATCTTGCGGCGCTCGGGGATGAAGTCCTGCGTGCCATTGAGCGCTTCGACCGCCGCCCATTGCGCGATTGTGCAGGCGCCCGAAGTCTGCTGGCCCTGGATCATGTCCATCGCTTTGATCAGCTTCTCGGGGCCGGCAGCATAGCCGATACGCCAGCCGGTCATCGAATAGGCCTTGGAGACACCGTTGATGGTGAGGGTGCGGTCATAGAGCTTGGGCTCGACCTGGGCCGGCGAGTAATAGACGAAATCGCCATAGACGAGATGCTCATACATGTCGTCGGTCATCACCCAGACATGGGGATGGCGCAACAGCACGTCGGTGAGTGCCTTCAGCTCGTCACGGCTATAGGCGGCGCCGGACGGGTTGGACGGCGAATTGAAGATGAACCACTTGGTCTTGGGCGTGATCGCCTTTTCCAGCGCCTCGGGCGATAGCTTGAAATTGGTGGCCAGC
Source organism: Labrys sp. E2SS-1L (assembly GCF_057073705.1). Lineage (NCBI taxonomy): Bacteria > Pseudomonadati > Pseudomonadota > Alphaproteobacteria > Hyphomicrobiales > Xanthobacteraceae > Labrys > Labrys sp. E2SS-1L. The sequence continues at coordinate 4,691,305 of NZ_CP172712.1, forward strand.
GTGGTTTCGGCGAAGACCGGCGTGCCGCCGCACAGGGCCACCATCTCCGGATAGGACACCCAGTAGGGCGTGGGGATGACGACCTCGTCGCCCGTGTTGAGCGTCGCCATCAGACCGTTGAACAGGATCTGCTTGCCGCCAGTGCCGACGATGGTCTGCGAAGGCTTGTAGTCGAGCCCGTTCTCCCGCTTGAACTTGGCGGCAATGGCTTCGCGCAGCTGGGGGATGCCGGAGACCGGCGGATATTTCGTCTCCCCGCGCATGATGGCGTCGACTGCGGCCTTCTTGATGTTGTCGGGCGTGTCCATGTCGGGCTCGCCCGCACCCAGGCCGATGATGTCGCGTCCCGCCGCTTTGAGTTCGCGCGCTTTCTGGCTCACCGCGATGGTCGCGGAAGGCTTGATGCGCGAGAGGGCGTCGGCGAGAAAAGCCATGGCTGGGAACTCCTGTAAGCCGTGGGAAATGCGGGTTGAAGCGGAACCTAGCGGCCGCCGCGCGGGCGGCCCCTGCCCGCCCCGCAGGGCGCGCCTCTGCTTAGGCGCCGCCCGGCCTGCATTCAAGCGCAAAGATTACGTCCAATGCACAACTTGCCGGAGAGGTCGCGCGAGTTCATTGCTTGGTGACATCGACACAACAATGCCGCGAAACTTCCTCACCGCCGCCCGAGAACGTGCAAAAGCCCGCCGTGATCGGCAGCGATGCTTTAATCGTAGCCGATGCGCTTCATGGCCACGCGAGTTCCGGTGGTGTGAGGCGGAGTACCGAGTAACCGAGTTGAGTGCCGCGTGCGTTTTCGCACTTCGTCCCGCCGGGCGAAGGTCTAGACGGAAGGACGTTAGAGGTTTTCCAGTCGAGTGTTTCGAGGAGATCATGATGGCCGTCAATCAAGCAACCGCACGCATGTTCAAGGCCGACACCCGCGCCATGCGCGTTTCGGCGGCCGAGGCGGAACGTCAGCTGACCTTGGCGCTCTGGCTCGTCGGACTTCTCGCGACCGCAACAGTAGTAACAGCGACCATTGGGTTCTTCGCCTAGTCCCCCCGCAAGCGAATTGAACGGGTCGCTCAACGCGCCGGATGGTCCCCCCGCCATCCGGCGCATTTTTTTGGTACAGTCCTTCATACAATTCTTGGCACTTTTCGCTGACCTCATGGCGAGGCTATTTCAGAACCGATCATTCTGAGACGAGGCCAGCCATGTCCCAAACCACTTCACCTCGAACCATCTTTCTGGCCGGTGCGACCGGTGCCATCGGCGCGCCGCTCACGCGCCTGCTTCTTCGGGCCGGCCACCGCGTCGTCGGCACCACGCGTACGCCCGCCAAAGCCGACGCCTTGCAAGAACTGGGGGCCAAGCCGGTCGTGGTCGACGTCTTCGATCGTGACGCGCTGGTCGCCGCGGTAACGGCCGCCAGGCCTGAAATCGTCATCCATCAGCTCACCGATCTGCCCCCAGCCCTCGACCCGGCCCGCATGGCCGATTTCGTGCCGCGCAATGCCCGCATTCGCCGGGAAGGCACCGCCAATCTGGTGGCGGCCGCTCTCGCGGCCGGAGCCCGGCGGATCATCGCCCAGAGCATTGCCTGGGTCTACGCGCCCGGGCCGCTGCCACATGCCGAGACCGATCCCCTCAACCATGGCGCCGAGGGTCCGGGCGCCGTCAGCGTGCAGGGGGTGATCGCCCTGGAGGACGCCGTGCTCCAGGCGCCGGCCGAAGGCGTGGTCCTACGCTACGGCTATCTCTACGGTCCCGGTACTGGCAGCGACAGTCCGCGACGGTCGATGTCGGTGCATGTCGATGCCGCGGCATTGGCGGCGCTGCTCGCCATCGATCGCGGCCAGCCCGGTGCCTACAATGTCGCTGAGGCAAGCGCCGAACTCTCGACCGCCAGGGCTTTGGACGAGCTTGGCTGGCGGGCCGATTTCCGCCTTGCGGCCTGAGCGGAGCATGGTTTGCCGGGCGGCATAGGCTTTGCCGCCCTTGCCAGCGCTTGTCACTTTTCCCTTGCCACGGCCTCCAATCGGCGCGACGGTTCCAGTCAGCCGCCCAAAAGAGCGGCGGCCAGAACAGGAGGGACGCGACAATGACGCAGAACACTCCAAACGGCAGACGATCCAGCGGGCCGCGCTGCATCGCCCTGGTCGGCCCGTTCCAAAGCGGCAAGACGACCCTTCTTGAAGCCATCCTCGCACGCATGGGCGCCCTGCAGCGCCAGGGCACCGTGGCGGCCGGCTCCACCATCGGCGATGCCAGCGCCGAGGCGCGCGCCCACACCATGAGCGTGGAGGCCAATATCGCCTCCGTGGATTTCATGGGCGAGACCTATACCTTCATCGACTGTCCCGGCTCGATCGAGTTCCTGGCCGAGATGCGGCCGGTGCTGCCGGCCATCGATGCCGCCGTGGTGGTCTGCGAGGCCGATGAGAAGAAGGTTCCGGCTCTGCAGCTGATCCTGCGAGAACTCGAAGACCAGAAAATTCCACGCTTCCTCTTCCTCAACAAGATCGACAATTCGCACCAGAGCGTGCGCGAGGCCCTGCCCCTGCTGCAGCCGGCCTCCCGGCTGCCGCTGCTGCTGCGCCAGATCCCGCTCTGGAAGAACGGCGTTGCCGTCGGCTATGTCGACCTCGCGCTCGAACGTGCCTTCATCTACCAGGAACATGCGGCCTCGCAGGTGGTGGAGATCCCGCCGGACGAGCGCGACGAAAGCAAGGATGCGCGCTATTCCATGCTGGAGCGGCTGTCGGACCATGACGATGCCCTGATGGAGCAGCTTCTCGAAGAGGTCGAGCCCCCCCGCGACAGGGTCTTCGACGACCTTGCCCACGAGTTGCGCGATGGCCTGGCCGTGCCGGTTCTGATGGGTTCGGCGGCCAACGGCAACGGCATGCTGCGGCTGATGAAGGCGCTGCGCCATGAGGCGCCCTGCATCCATGAGACCGCCGCACGGCTCGGCATCACGCCGGGATCGGAGCCCCTGGGCTATGTGATGAAGACCTTCCATACCGCCCATGCCGGCAAGCTCTCGTTGACGCGCGTGCTCAGCGGCGCCTTCCAGGAAGGCATGACGGTAACGACCTCTTCCGGCGAGACCGGCCGCATCGCCGGCTGTGCCCGGCTGCTGGGCCAGACCACCCAGAAGACGACGCAGGCGCAGGCCGGCGATACCGTCGCGCTCGGCAAGGTCGATGCCGCCCATACCGGCGACATGCTGGCTGTCGGCAAGGCCGTGCCCCGGCCGGCCGAGATCGAGGCGCCCCAACCGGTGATGTCGCTCGCCGTCCGGGCGCGCGACCGCAAGGACGACGTCAAGCTCTCGGCCGCCCTCCAGCGCCTCACCGACGAGGACCAGGCGCTCGCCATGGAGCAGAATGCCGAGCTCGGCGACACCATCCTGCGCGGCCAGGGTGAGATGCATCTGCGCGTGGCCGTGGAGAAACTCGCCTCGAAATTCGGCGTCGCCGTCGACTCCAGCCAGCCGCAGATCGGCTATCGCGAGACCATCCGCAAGCCGGTGACGGGCGTGCGCGGTCGCCACAAGAAGCAATCGGGCGGCCATGGCCAGTTCGGCGACGTGGTGATCGACGTCATGCCCCTGCCCCGCGGCGAGGGCTTCGCCTTCATCGACAAGATCACCGGCGGCGTGGTGCCGCGCAACTACATTCCCTCCGTCGAGGAGGGCGTGAAGCACTATCTCAAGCGCGGCCCGCTCGGCTTCCCGGTGGTGGATGTCGGCGTATCGCTGACGGACGGCTCCTATCACACGGTGGATTCCTCCGACATGGCTTTCCAGACGGCGGCGCGCATCGGCATGAGCGAGGCGATGCCGCAATGCAATCCCGTGCTGCTGGAGCCGGTGCTGGCGGTGGAGATCTCGGTGCCCTCGGATGCCACGGCGAAGGCCAACGCCATCGTCTCCTCTCGGCGCGGCCAGATCCTCGGCTTCGATGCCCGCGACGGTTGGGAAGGCTGGGACGTGGTGCAGGCGCTGATCCCGGAAGCCGAGATCACCGACCTGATCATCGAGCTGCGTTCGGCGACGGCAGGCGTCGGCACGTTCCGGTCCAAATTCGACCATCTGGCCGAACTCTCGGGGCGGCAGGCCGACACCATCGTGGCGTCCCGGCAGGCGGCGCAATAGGGAGGGGTCATCCCGGACAAGCTGCGGCACATCGTGCCGCGGCGCAGATCCGGGACCGCGTAGGGAGCCAAGCGCCGGTGCCGAAGAACGGTCCCGCATCTGCGGAGCAGCATTGCATGCTGCACCGCGTGCGGGATGACATGAGGAATTTGCCCCCCGCCTCCATTGGCGCTAAAGAGCGGCGATGCCGACCATCGAAATCGCCGCCTTCTATCATTTCGCCCGCCTGCCCGGGTTCGCCGAGCTGCGCGAGCCGCTGGCCAAGCTTACCTGCTCGCTCGGCATCAAGGGCATCATCCTGCTGGCGCATGAAGGCATCAACGGCACGGTGGCCGGTACGCCCGAGGCGATGGCGAGCTTCCATCCGCGCCTGCGCGCGATCACCGGCCTCGATCGCATCGAGCACAAGACCTCCTTCGCCGAGGAGATGCCCTTCCTGCGCATGAAGGTGCGGCTGAAGGAAGAAATCGTCACCATCGGCGACAAGAGCATCGATCCGCTGGAGCGCGTCGGCACCTATGTCGAGCCCAAGGACTGGAACGCCCTGATTTCCAATCCGGATGTGCTGGTCATCGACACGCGCAACGATTTCGAGGTGCGCATCGGCAGCTTCAAGGGTGCACTCGATCCGAAGACCGAGAGCTTCGGCGACTTCCCTGCTTATGTCAGGGACAATCTCGATCCTGCCAGGCACAAGAAGGTGGCGATGTTCTGCACCGGCGGCATACGCTGCGAGAAGGCGACCAGCCTGATGCTGCGCGAGGGCTTCGAGGAGGTCTATCACCTCAAGGGCGGCGTGCTGCGCTATCTGGAAGAGATTCCGCCCGCTGAGAGCCTGTGGGAGGGCGCCTGCTTCGTCTTCGACAAGCGCGTGGCGGTCGGCCACGGCCTGAGGCCAGAGGATTTCAGCCTCTGCCATGGCTGCCTGTCGCCTCTCTCGGCAACGGACCGGCAATCGCCCGACTACGAGGAAGGGGTGAGCTGCCCCTATTGCGCCGCAACGCTCACCGAGACACAGAAAGCCTCCTCGCGCGAACGCCATCGCCAGGAGACGCTCGCGCGCCGGCGCGGCCACGCCCATCTCGGCCCGCGCCTCGCCACGGCGGTTGAGGAAGGCTGACAAGCTCCGCTATTCCGCGGGCCTATGCCAACCAGTCTTGCGACCAACGCATTAGCGAAAGATAGACCGTGTCATCCCCGGCGCCACCGCAGTGGCGGGGATGACAATTCAAAGTTCAGGATGGAGAAAACCATGTCTAACAAAGCCCTGGTCCTGTTCTCGGCCGGCCAGGATTCCACCACCTGCCTGGCCTGGGCGCTCGAGCGCTTCGATAGCGTGGAGACTGTCGGCTTCGATTATGGCCAGCGCCACGGCATCGAGCTGGCGATGCGCCCCGTGGTTCTCGCCGCCTTTCGCGAAGCCTTCCCCGCCTGGGCCGCGCGCCTGGGCGAGGACCACCTGGTCGACCTCGGCATACTCGGCCGCATCAGCGAAACTTCCCTGACGCGCGACGTCGAGATCGCCATGCAGGAGAACGGCCTGCCCAACAGCTTCGTGCCCGGGCGCAATCTGCTCTTCCTGACCTTCGCCGCCACCCTCGCCTATCGGCGCGGCGCCCGCCATCTCGTCACCGGCGTGTGCGAGACCGATTTCTCCGGCTATCCGGACTGCCGCGACGACACCATGAAGGCCATGCAGCTGGCGCTCAATCTCGGCATGGAAAGCCGTTTCGTCATCCACACGCCCCTGATGTGGATCGACAAGGCGCAGACCTGGGCGCTGGCTCGGGAACTCGGCGGCGACCGGCTGGTGGACCTCGTCCGCGAACAGACCCACACCTGCTACAATGGCGATCGCAGCCATCGGCACGATTGGGGCTATGGCTGCTGCACCTGCCCGGCCTGCGAACTGCGGTCCAGCGGCTACCAGCGCTTCATGGCCGAGAGCGTTTCCTGACGTGAATGCCCATCCTCATTTGCTGCCTGATGGTACCTGGAAATAGCTGCCGTCCATCGAGCCGTTCTGGCCGCAATATTCGACCCGGTGCTCGCTCGCATCATCAGGAAACACGGTCTCGACCTTGAGGCTGGCGCCCTCGCGGGTGAGCTTGAGGAAGGAGGCGTCGCCTTCCTGCCTGGCCTCGAAGACGCCGCCGGCCTCCCGGCCGCTGGCATTGATCTCGCAGACCCAGCGCCCCATCACCGGTTCGACGGTATCGCCGGAGACGATCAGGCTGCCATCCGGCTTGGCCTCGATGTCGAACCCACCCGTGTTGTTGTGCCAACTGCCCACGAAGCCGTTCTGCGGCTTCGTCCTGACCCCCTTCAGGAAACGCGCCCGCTCCATAAGACGCTCCTTCAGCGTGCGAAAGGCGCCAACACCTTCCTTGCTGGTGCCCGCATCGTCCCGTGCGCCCACGAACCAGCGCTGGTCAGCGGCAAGCGCGGCGGCGGCCTGAGGATCGAGGGTCTTACGCAAGCGGTCATAGGCGATTGCGATCTCGGCATCGGCCTTCGACAGGGCCGGGCTGGCGCAGATCGCCTTCTCCACCTCGGTCGCGGCCTTGCGGCAATCGAAGGAGGGCTTGCCGGCAGCCTGGGCGATCATGGGCGCGAAGACGGCTGGCAGGAGGCAGGCGACGGCAAGGCCGGCGAGACGGCGCCCGATCACGGCTTTGCCCCGACCTCGATGGTGGAGAACAGGTCCGTCTCGATATCGCCCTTCTCGCCGGGCGGCTTGACACCGGCAGCCGGGCGATAATGGCCATTGTCATAGATCAGCTCGAACCGCGCCGCCTTGCCGGGCCGCGTGTCGAAGCGGCATTCGCCGCCGACCTTCTTGGAGGTGTCATGGCTAACGGTCTGCTCGACCGTGAGATCGCGATAGCCCAGTTCGACCTTGGGGCCGAGCTTGACGGTCCGCGTGACCGAGGTCGACTCACCCTCGCAATCGCCATTGTTCTCGCCATTGCTGCGCTCGACGATCAGCCCGTCCAGCACGCGCTCGATGCGTCCCTTGTCGAAGGTGTACATCCAGAGCGCTTGTTCGTCATAGGGATTGACGCGCGAACTGCCGGATTGCGAGGTGCGCAGGCCGAAGGCGCGCAGCCCGTCGCCGACGTCGTAACGGGCGGTATCGAGGCTCATCGAGCCGAACTGGATGGCGTCCGAGAACGCCATGCCCTTCTCGAGGCGTCGCGCGACGGGATTGCCGGTGGCGACATCGGCGATGATGATCTCGACATCGCCCTTGTTCTCGCCCTCGACCGGCGGCTTGGCCTCGATCAGCGGCACGGCCGCCAGCATCAGCTCGGGGCGGTAGGGCCAGGCCTTGCAGACCACGTCGTCCGGGTTGATCGCACGATCATAGCCGCCGCCCTTGACCAGCAAGCCGTTATCGCCTTGCTGCGCGCCGGGATAGGCCTGCTTGAGCAGGGCGTCGGTGATGTCGCAATCGGCCAGTGCCTGGCCGGGCAGCATCAGGGCCAGGGCAGCGGCACCGAGGGCAAGCTGAAGCTTCATGTCGCGGTGATTCCATTCCGGAGGGACGATCCGAGATCTAGCATGAGCCGGAGCCAGGACAATCTAGGGCTGTGGCGATCTCTTGCATCGTTTGCCCGGGGCCTCAGTTTCGGCGGATACAGGCCCTCGCTTGCCGGCGATTGCCTGCCCGGCGCGGCCCGGATAGGTTCGGGCCATGCCTCTCGACACCGACAGCCCGTGGGCCTTGCTGAGCCGCCGTCTCGACACGCTCTATGCCACCGACGCCCGCGGGCGCCTGCTGCACAGCAATGAGTGGGATTGCCGCCCGGCACCCCGCTTCCATCTGATGCGCACGCCGGCCGGGCCATTGTTTCGCTGCCGCGCCGACATGCCGGATGCCCTGGTCGCCCGTCTCGGCGAACTCTGCCGCGACGAGACGCTGGGCGAGGTGCCGAGGGAGCGCCCGGCCCGGGAGGAAGCCTATCTCGATTTGCTCGGCCACCAGGCTCCGGTGACGCAGATCTGGGCCGGGCCGGTCTACCGGGCGGATGCCGTCCCGCCGCCGCAACGGCAACCCGTCGCCATCCATGAGGGCAATGCCGACCTGCTGCAGCCGCTCTTTCCCGACTGGCTGCCGGACGTGCCGCACAGGCGGCCCTTCCTGGCCGTGGTCGAGGACGATCGCGCCGTGGCGATCTGCGCCAGCGTGCGCATTTCCGACGCGGTGCATTGCGCCGGCGTCGAAACCCATGCCGATTACCGCCGCCGGGGCCATGCCGCCGCGGTCGTCGCCGGCTGGGCACAGGCCGTGCGGGCGCTGGGGGCTGCGCCCTTCTACAGCACATCCTGGGACAACCTGGCCTCCCGCGCCGTCGCCGCCCGCCTCGGCCTGCCTTTGGTCGCTACGGACTTCCATGTCCGTTGAGGCGGGGAGAACCCGGCCACAAATGGCGACAGGTGATCCGGACTAGATGCTCTGTCATCCCCGGCCGAGCGCCTCGCGAGCGTAGCGAGAGAGGCCGAGGGTATCGTCACAAGCTTCGCTTGTGACGATACCCTCGGCCTACTGGCCTCGCCGGGGACGACAGCGTTTTTCTTACTGCCCCTCGCCCAGGGCCGAGGCCCAGTCCTTCTTGACCTGGGCGATGCGCGCCGCATAGGCGCGCTCGATGCAGGGGGCGTCGGTGCAGATGTCGCGCACCGTCTCGCGCCAGCGGGTCTGATCCTTGCCGAAGGGATCGCTGACCGCGCCGGTCTCGCCTTCGACCCCGCGCGTCTCGCCTTCGATGGCCTGATAGAGCCGGTTCATCTCGTCATCGAGGCGGGACAGTTTCGGATGGGCGCAGATCAGCTTCTCGACGGCGGTATGCGCCTTGCGGCAGTCGAAGCCGGCGGCCTGGGCCGGGCCTTGCAAAGCAAGAGTTGCGACCGCCAAGGCCGCTGCCATGATAAAACTTGCAGGACGGATCATCCGAAACTCCGAAGGCAATGATCCCCCGTCGCTAGCACAGGGACACCGGCCTTGTCGTGCCGCGGGGAACTTCGCCACCCTGCTGACAGGACGTTGTCAGCAAGTTTCCGACGACGGCCCTTCCCCCCGCGCGTGACTCACCCCATTATCAGGGCATGTCCGATACACCCAAAGCCCCCTCCTCGAGCAAGACCCCTGCTCCGAAGAAACTCCGCACGCCGAAATCCAAGGCATCGCGGCCGGCCCTGCCCTCGCTCGACGAGCATCTGAAGGCCCTGCTCAATCCCGGCCTGCTCAAGGAAGCCAAGAGCAGCCTGCGCGACGACGAGAAGCCGGGCTTCGGCGAGGGGCCGCAGAGCGGCTTCGACACCGGCGCCGTCACCGGCCTCGATCCGGAGCTGGCCGCCAAATTGGGCGTGCCCTCGGCCGGCGGGGGCGCCGAGATGGAAGGCCGGGCGGTCAAGCGCAAGGCGCCCGACAAGAAGGCACGCGCCAAGGATGGCGGCGAGGCCGATCCCGACGGGCTCGACAAGCTCGGCGGCTCGGCCGGCACCATCAAGGCGCTCACCGACCTGCTGGAGAGCGGCGATCCGCGCCTGATCGGCAAGCCGGTGTGGACGCCGCACCGCCCCTCGCGCCCCGACAAGAGCGAGGGCGGCATCCGCCTGGAACTGGTCTCGGAATATCAGCCGGCCGGCGACCAGCCCACCGCCATCGCCGATCTGGTCGAGGGCCTGCAGAGCCATGAGCGCGACCAGGTGCTGCTCGGGGTCACCGGCTCGGGCAAGACCTTCACCATGGCGCAGGTGATCTCCCGCACCCAGCGCCCCGCTTTGATCCTGGCACCCAACAAGACGCTGGCGGCCCAGCTCTATGGCGAGTTCAAGTCGTTCTTCCCCAACAATGCGGTGGAATACTTCGTCTCCTATTACGACTATTACCAGCCCGAGGCCTATGTGCCGCGCACGGATACCTATATCGAGAAGGAGTCCTCGATCAACGAGCAGATCGACCGCATGCGCCACTCGGCCACGCGCGCGCTGCTCGAACGCGACGACGTCATCATCGTCGCCTCGGTCTCCTGCATCTACGGTATCGGCTCGGTCGAGACCTACACCGCCATGACCTTCGGCATGAGCGTGGGCGAGCGCGTCGAGCAGAAGCAGCTGATCGCCGACCTCGTCGCCCTGCAATACAAGCGCATCAATGCCGATTTCGCACGCGGCACCTTCCGGGTGCGCGGTGACACCATCGAGCTGTTCCCGGCCCACTATGAGGACCGCGCCTGGCGCATCAACCTGTTCGGCGACGAGATCGAGAGCATCGCCGAATTCGATCCGCTCACCGGCCAGAAGATCCAGGACCTGCAATTCGTCAAGGTCTACGCCAATTCGCATTACGTGACGCCGCGCCCCACGCTGAACCAGGCGATCAAGGGCATCAAGGACGAGCTCAAGGTCCGCCTGCAGCAGCTCTATACCGGCGGCCGCCTGCTGGAGGCCCAACGCCTCGATCAGCGCACCACCTTCGACCTGGAGATGATGGAGGCCACCGGCTCCTGCGCCGGCATCGAGAACTATTCGCGCTGGCTCACCGGCCGCCTGCCCGGCGAGCCGCCGCCGACCTTGTTCGAATATCTGCCCGACAACGCCCTCGTCTTCACCGATGAGAGCCACGTCACCGTGCCGCAGATCGGCGCCATGTACAAAGGCGACTTCCGGCGCAAGGCGACCCTGGCCGAATATGGCTTCCGCCTGCCCTCCTGCCTCGACAACCGCCCCTTGCGCTTCGAGGAATGGGACGCCATGCGCCCGCAGACTGTGCATGTCTCGGCCACCCCCGGCAAATGGGAGCTGGAGCACACCGGTGGCGTCTTCGCCGAGCAGGTGATCCGCCCAACCGGACTGATCGATCCAGTATGCGAGATCCGTCCCGCCCGCACCCAGGTCGATGATCTCCTCGGCGAGGTGCAGGAGGTCGCGCGAAAAGGCTATCGCAGCCTCGTCACCGTGCTGACCAAGCGCATGGCCGAGGACCTCACCGAATATATGCATGACCACGGCGTGCGCGTGCGCTACATGCATTCGGACATCGACACCATCGAGCGCATCGAGATCATCCGCGACCTGCGCCTCGGCGCCTTCGACGTGCTTGTTGGTATCAACCTGCTGCGCGAGGGCCTCGACATTCCCGAATGCGCCCTGGTCGCCATCCTGGACGCCGACAAGGAGGGCTTCCTGCGCTCGGAAACCTCGCTGGTGCAGACCATCGGCCGCGCCGCCCGCAACGTCGACGGCCGCGTCCTGCTCTATGCCGACAACATGACCGGCTCGCTGGAGCGCGCCATCGCCGAGACCAACCGCCGCCGCGAGAAGCAGATGGCCTGGAACCAGGCCAACGGCATCACGCCGGAGAGCGTCAAGCGCTCGATCGCCGACATCACCAATTCGGTCTATGAGCGCGACCGCGTCACCGTCGACAAGGGCCTGGCCGACAATGTCGCCACCGTCGGCCACAATTTCGAGGCCGTCACCGCCGACCTCGAAAAGCGCATGCGCGACGCCGCCGCCGACCTCCGCTTCGAGGAAGCCGCCCGCTTGCGCGACGAACTCAAGCGCCTGCGCGAGACCGAAATGGCCGTGGCCGACGACGGCTCGGCCCGTCAGGTCAATGTGCGCCAGAAAGCCGGTGCCTATAAGGGCCCGAAGGCCTATGGCGACGCGGCGAACCTGCCGAAGACGCGGGCCGCCAAGCCGGGGCTGGACAGCATGGGTCCCGGCACGGACCGCGAGGTACCGCTGGGGGCTGAGGCACGGAAGAAGGGTGGTGGGAAGCCTGGGCGGGGGTGGAAGCGGTGAACGCGGTGACTGCACGTAGAATGCACCCCGACCTTCGAGGCGCCATCGCTCGTTTCTCTCTGTGGATCGCCAATGGCAGCGTAGGCAATCCGCTCCTTGATGGCATCGATTATTCGGAAGTCCTTCAAGAGCCGAGTGCGATGGAAATGGTCTACACGATTTTTACCAACAACCTCGAACTCGACGAGAACGGCGCTCCGCTTAATGCTCGCTATTGCGAGAACCGTGCCGCGCAATGGCTGAGAAGCTACTGTGATGCGAGCTATATTGTTGACCCTCCTTTAGAAGACCATGAATGTGAAGGACACTGGCCTCCTGTTCTCAAGGATGCTCCAGAGTGGGTGAAGAAGTAGCTTTCACTTGTGAAGGCAAAGAAATTTAGTGCACTATCTCCGTAATCCAAAAAACGTCGTCACTTCATGAGAAGATCTCTAAGATTGAGATCTACCTTCATAGAGACAATTTTAGCTATCTTCGCGAAAAAGCTTTCCGATGGCCGCACCTTAAGCACGCTACGAATATTTTGACCTTCAATAGTAAGCTGCGTTTCAAATTCAGCTTCGGCAACGTAACCACGAGCTTTCAACTCTTCTATTAGCTCAGGTATACTGTTTGCATCTGAAACAATATCATTCCTCGATATAATATGCCCCCGCTCCGTCGCTATTTGCAATCCTTTACTGATATCACCCGCCGTTCCCAAATGATTGTCTATTAAGCTCAATGCGACGCCATCTGCCGGCGGAAAGAAGTACTGATAGATGTTAAAATCTCTTAGGCGCTGCTGAATCGCGTCGACGTCACTTCCACTCCGCAGCAACTCCCAATCCACCGGCATGAATTCATAGGTAGGCAGAGGACAAATCCCATTCTCTCTATCCCCCCGCATATTATCGTAATTCATTAGCAAATTTGTTGCTTCAAATATCTTTTGAAGAGGAACGCCATCCTTAATAAAAATTCCGTGCCAATCCAAAATCGACAATTGCTGGAGTGCATCGATAATGTACGATAGAGGAGGAAGCTTAATTTTAGAGGCATTATCAACAAACGTCGCAACAGCGGGGCCGTATAGTTCTTTTATTTTCTCATCATTGTCTTTTGGAGATTTTATCAAATCGATTGTTTGGGTAAGCTTCCCTATATCGACCTGCCCTGACGCACTCAGAAATATCTGCTTCAAAGTGTGAGAAATATTAAAGGGGATTGGTCGAGCTACTAGAGCATGTCCTGCGATCGATGAATCGATTGTGATGTGACAGGTGGCTTGTGAGCTGATTCAACATCTGCCTTGTGGGAGAGGTTGATGATGGGAAGAGCCCTGAGCGGAGATCTACGGTCACGGGTCCTGAAGGCCTCGGCAGAAGGCATGTCGGCGCGTCGGGCTGCAGCGCGGTTCGGTGTCGGCGTTTCGAGTGCGATCCGCTGGATAGCACGAGCGAAGGTAGGCGAGTTGGCGCCTCGACGGCCTGGCCGTAGCCGCTCCTCCAGCCTCGATGTGCATGAAGCCTTCATCGTCGGGCTGATCGAGGAACGTAAGGACATCACGCTCAACGAGATGGTGCGGCGGCTGGAGACCGAGCAATCGGTCGGGATCAGCCGCAGTGCCCTGAGCGCCTGGCTTCGTGGCCATGGCTGGACGTTCAAAAAAAGTCCGCACATGCACTGGAGCAGGATCGGCCCGACATCCTGAAACGCCGCCAGGCTTGGTTCGACGGTCAACTCGATCTCGATCCGGCAAGGCTCGTGTTCATCGATGAGACGGGGCTGTCGACGAAGATGGCGCGCTTGCGTGGAAGAGCGCCCCGTGGTGAGCGTTGCCGGGCGGGCGTTCCCCACGGTCATTGGAAAACGACCACTTTCACCGGCGCCCTGCGGTTGACCGGGATGACCGCGCCCTTCGTCTATGACGGCGCCATGAACGGCAACGCATTCCTTGCCTATGTCGAGCAGGTCCTGGTCCTGACCCTTGAGCCCGGCGACGTTGTCGTGATGGACAACCTGCCGGCCCACAAGACCGCCGGCGTGCGTAATGCGATCGAGACGGCAGGTGCGAGCCTGCTCTATCTGCCGCCCTACAGCCCCGACTTCAACCCAATTGAAAATGCGTTCTCCAAACTCAAGGCGCTGCTACGGGCAAAGGCCGAAAGGACCATCGATGCCCTATGGGAGGCAGTCGGCTCGATCATCCACCTCTTCAGCCCAGCCGAATGCGCGAACTACTTCCAGGCAGCGGGCTATGAACCAACTTAAACAAGATACGCTCTAATACCCTCGCATCCGGCAACGTCCCTTGTATATCGACTTGCATTAAGGCGGCAATTCGAGGGTTGTATTCAGATGAAATAACTACAACTCTCTTAGTTTTATCATCAACACCGATCGCCTGCACCGGATGGGACAACCCACTAAGACCGGTAATCTCGGTTGCTTCACGATGCTCAACGCCAAGCGCTTTAAAGAAAGCCGGCCAGATGTTGGATGAGTCTTTCATGATGAGGCTTTCATTGATTGAGATATTCGCGAGCAATCGCCTTTCAATGATAGATCTGCGCGCAGGTGCTCTCTGCGGTGGGGCCGCCGGTATTGGCGGATCCCAATTGACCGGCATACCCCTCATAGTCGCCGATCGATCGAAGACACTGCGCATGTGCCTCGGCAAGTTGGCATTGCCTCATTTCGGCGGTGCTGTCCCTTACCCCCTTAGCCAGGCAAACGGGCTTTGCCCGTTCTAGCCCCTGCTGTCTGGCTTCGCCATTGAGGCAGCGCATATACACCGCTGCCTGTGCCTTTGCTTTGGCCCGGTCGTTAATGATCAGGGTTGCGAAGTCTGGAACTTTGCATTTCGAGCGAAAGTCCTGGCGGATAGAAGTCCCTACGCTGGCTTGACGCGGTTGAACAGTGCAAGCAGTAAGCAACAGCGTCCCAATCGTGACGAAACGAGAAATTTTCCGCATTTTCCCCCCGGAATTACGATGGCAGTACATCAAGCACTGCTGCCGCTTCGAGCATTCAATTCTTGTGGCACGTTTGCTTCGACTGGCTAACCGTACCATTTCTGCAGAGAAATTTACCACCCGCCGTACAGGCCTTTACCCCTCCCTTACGCCCCGAACAGGGCGTATTGCGCGCTTCGGCTACGACGGTTGCCGCCAAGCTCGCGATGATCGTCAGCACGACGATGCCGATCCGCATATCAATTCTCTCCATCTGTTGCAGTGCTGGGCTCTTCAACCGGCGGATCGGGCCGAGCTGCGGCATTCGCCTTGCGTGCGCGGCTGACAGTGTCAGCGGTCTTACAAAGATTTTCGCAGGGCAGGCCATCGCTATCGCGGTCGAGCTTCGATGCGCCACAATGATCGAAGCGCCAGACGGCTTCCTGGCAGGATGTCATGTCCTTGCAGTAGCGATCCCTGCATGAAAGGTCTTGGGCCGCAGAGACAGTTGAAAAGGCCATGACGGTTCCAACCGCAATCAAAAACCGCATCGACTATCGCCCTTCTTGATGAGGTCGCCATCGAAGGAAATTGAACTACGACAACGGTGCACCAACTCCGTGCCTCATCTTCTCCGCTTCATTCAGCGGTCTTGCTCGAAGTAGAACCAAGCAATCTTGAAGAACAGAGCTCGTGACATTGCCGTGAAAGGAAAATTGGCCGCCGTGTAACACGGTGGCAGTATCCTCATTGCCCGCCACGCCTATGTGAGCGAAACGCACATCCAGCACACTGTCACCGCACTCGTTATTCACCTGTCACGGCGTCTCCAACGGATGCATGTGCTCGAGCCGCAGCCCGGCCAGATCCGAGGCCTGGGAGAATTCGTCGAGATCGACGCTGAGTGTCCCCGGCTGCCTGAGGCGATAGAGACCGAGCTTGACATATTGCGTCCCGGGATCGGCCTGGGGATCGATGGGCGGCCGGGTGCCGAAATCGCCGCTGACCCGCACGATCTTCCGGCCATCGGCCCAGACTTCGAGCAGGGCGCCGACGGGTCTGCCGGACGGGTCGTGGTGCGAACCCCTGATATGATAGACCATCTCGACCCAGGCATCCCTCGGCGTCGGCAATGGCCGGTTCGACACCGGCTCGATGCGGACCAGGCGACAGCCGAGATAATTTTCGGGGGCGGACAGGAAGGCTAGCCCCTGCAGGTAATCGGCGGCACGGTTCTCCCCGCTGCGCCGGTCCTCCAGCTCCCTGCCCGGCAACGGGGCCGGCAGGGGAGCGTCGGCCGGCAACACGCCGGTCAGAACCTCGGCCTGCCGCTGCTGCCCGATTGTGCCCCGCATCAGCGCGACGGCCTGTTCGCGCACCCGATCGTCGGACGCGTCCAGGGAAGCGAGAAGGCCCTGGGCCTGGAGCACCTCGGCCACGTTGTTGCGATCGGTCGCGACGAGGCAGCGCCCGTTGGCCGTTTCCACGGTGATATGGAAAATGCCGTCATCGTAGCGCTGCGCCACGAACGGGCTGTCATTACCAGGCCCCTTCCATTGGCCGATGACCGTGCGGTGGCTGCCTGAGACGGCGACCTGCCCCCGGATGCGGAAGCTGAACGCATACCAGCTGTCGGCGCCGTAAGGCAGCGCTGCGCTCTTGGCGACCTGCAATTCGGCCCGCTGGCAGCCGCCCGCCGGCATTTCCTCCAGCGGGCAATCATTGCCGCCATCGGCGTCCGTCGTGACGATCGAGATCGCGCCTGCGGTTCCGCCACTGCCGGGGAAGAGCGGTTGCACCTGCCTGGACGGATAGCCGCCGACGAACTTGCCGAAGCTCCACGACGCCCGGTCGGCGCTGCCGCTGTCGAAACCGTCATGGAGATCGCGGGCCCGACAGCCTCCGGCCAGACTCGACGAGATCAGCAAGCCGGCAACCAACCACCGCATGCGGTGCCTCCCAATTCCGCGAACATCAGGCAAAGCCAAGGCGGTGTCAAAACAAGGGGCCGGAATTACGATGGCGGTTTACTGATTTTGTTGCCTCATACACTCTATCGTTCTTGCTGGTCATGGTGAAATTGGGCGTTACGCCGACAGCGCGCTCAATTCCAGCGCTGTCGGCGTGGACTGCCTCGCACGGCATATTGCCGGGCCCATGATACCCGTGCCATGCTACCCCGGCCGCGACAGACACCAGCCCGGGATCGGGCCAGGAGATCGGAATGCCCACGCAGAGAACCTATGCATTCGTCGTCGCGGCGATGGTGCTCGCCGGAGCAACACAGGCTGCAAAAGCGGCGGAGGCCGTGCCGGCCGCGCTGCAGCCGCCGGCCGGCTACACGCTCGCCTTCACCGCCAAGGCCAGGGGTCTGCAGGTCTATACCAGCACGGCGGAAGCCGGGGCGGCGCCCAAATGGGTGCTCGAGACCCCCGTGGCCGAGCTGGCGGCGAAACCAGGCGCCGTCCATCATTATGCCGGCCCCTCCTGGGAGGCCGCCGATGGCAGCAAGATCGTCCGCGACAAGGATACGGCCGTGGTGACGGTGCCGGCAAAAAGAGCCAGCGCCGACATCCCCTGGCTGCTCGTCAAGGTCACCGCCGATCCGGCGGCCGGCGTGCTGGACAAGGTCGGCTATGTGCAGCGCATCGCCACCCACGGCGGCGTCGCCCCGGCCACGCCGCCCGTGCGCACCGGGACGAAAGTCGGCGTGCCCTACACCGCGACCTACGCGTTCTTCGCCAAGGCCAACTGACAGCGGACGTATAAGGATCGCTCCTCCCCGGGATCGCAGGCGTCCTCGCCTGCTCTTGGAAACGCCTCGGCAGGCGGTCGGAAAGAGCAGGCGAGGACGCCTGCGATCCCGGGAAGAGCCCGCCACCAAAGCTGGCTCCTTGTTGTCCGGGATGCCCCTTTACCTCGACCCGCCGTCGCTCCGGCTCAGCTCTTGCATTGGCGGTCCTGCGCCGCGACGCTCTGCCTGTACTGGGTGATCAGGCGATGAAACACCTTCGGAGGATCCTCGTCCAAGGCCCATAGGGAAGGATCCGGCTGCGCCAGCACGGCGGTGTGAAGGGCCGCATCCCGCTGGTAATCCAGCAGAAATTCCAGCTTGTCGCTCACCCGCATCGCATTGGGTCCGAAACCGCAACTCTCATACAGGCTGTTTGCTGCGAGTATGGCGGTCGTATCGAGCAGATCCGTTCGCTGCATCAAGGGAACAGCGCGCCCGCCTCGCATGAACAAGGCGTCCAGATACATGAAAGCCTCCGGAGAAAGCGAAGGTTTCGTCTTCAAGGCGTACAGATACAAAGCCGCCAGATCGGTACGCCGCAGCGGCAGGTCCCACTTGTCCCTCCCCTGCACCTCCTGAACGTCACAGAGGACGCCGTCTCCCCATGTCCGGCAATCCGTGCCAGCCGTGTAACCCTTTGATTGCAGCCATCCCAGAATCTGGGGATGCACGACGTTCAGATCGGAAATACTCAGAGCGATCGTTCTTCGGTCGACTTCCGTGTCGAACAGCTGCTTTGCCTGCTTCTCCCGATCATCCGTCCAGATCTTGTATCCGGAGACACCTGACGACGCGAGAATGATGAAGATGAGGCCGTATTTGACCCAGCGAGGCGGCTTGTCCCAGATCGCTCCGGCGAGGCCACTGGCAAGGGTGAGCAGCAACAGGGCGTATTCCATTCCCACCTCCATGTCTTCATTGCCTGGAATTCCACTCGATGGGGCAGTTGAAACGACGGTGACGGCTTGCCTGAATTCTCGGCTTCACGGGATGGAGTGCGGCTTACCTCGTCGTTCGCTCTGCGCAGCGCCTCTGTAAGAGAAGGAAATGGCGGCGGATGAACTGCCGCCTCGATTTCAGCCAGACGTGACGACGTGTCAGGACCGTCGCTTCAGCAGTTCCGCGAAGGTCGTGCGCTGCCGTGGCAGGACGAAGGGTACGGCACCGCGCTTGCCCAGGCCGAAAGGATCGCCCGCCACGCGCTCGACGACATGCCCCTGATAGAGGGCGATCCCCTCGCATTCCCAGTTGCCGCCATAGTTGAGCGTCAGCGGATTATAGGTGTTGGCGCCGTATTGGAAGCAGATGTTGTCCTGGAAACCTGTGGTCGGATCGGCGCCGACGAGACGCCAGCGACCCTGCAGCACGATACCGTTGCCGGGATACCAGAGGGCGGTGCGGCCGTCCTTGCTGAGGAACTCGACCTGCGTGCCATGGGCGCTGAATGTCATGTTGGTCGTGCCGCCCTGGAATGTCTTCCTGGTTTCCGCACTCGGCGGCGTCGTGCTGTTGGCATTGACGCCGACCAAGGGCGCGCAGCCGGCCAGCAAGACCGACATCCCCAATGCCACCATGAAGTTCCGCAACATCGTTACCTCTGCTGTCCAAAATTACTTAATTCTTGTGGTGCTCTGTTTTGACCGGCCAACGGTTCCATTCGGTATAACAGTAAAATGCGCTCGCAATGACAGCCGGCCGCCTTGCTGGAATCCAAGCCAAGCAACCATGAAGGCCGCAACCGTGACAGGCCCGTGAAAACCGGCTCGGGAGCACCAAAACAGTCGTTGAAAACATCGCCCGGCGGTGCGTTACTTATCGGCGAACTATCCATGCCTGAAATACCCGACTTCGTAGCAGAAAGCCTCGCTCTGCACCGCATCCCTGCGCTTCTATTGTGACTATCGATTTCGGCCAGCAGCCCTTTTCCCGTCGTGAATTCCTGAATCCTTTTCACGCCGCGACGCCGTGCGAGGTCACGGAAGTAAAAACCGCGCGACCATACCTATCCGCCTGAGATCTGCTGTCCAAATGGAGGGGCTGCCATGGCTGATTGCATCGTGATTTCGCAGGCATCGCTTTTTCCGGATCCCGACGATACGTCCGCGGCGCTCGTCAGCCTGGCGGCGGGCGACCGGGTTTCGCAGCTGCGGGCGCTGTCGAACTGGGCCAAGGTCTCGTTCACCGACAAGGCCATCCAGACCTATCTCGGCTGGCTCCACGCCGACATGCTGAAGATCGCGCAGGCGACCGCGTTCAAGCTCTATGACGAGCCCCTGGGCACGCCGAGGCCTGTTGCCGGCAGCATCATCGAGGAACGCGCCCAGCTGCCGCCCTGGAAGAAGGTGCGGATCCGGCTGGAGGATGGCAGCGCCGCCGAAGGCTGGATCGACACCGGCGACCTGCCGGCCGGCGGCGGCGACTCCGACGAACAGGAAGCCGAGGGGCCGGGTTCCGATAGCGGCGACGAGCTCAGCCTGGGGCCGAACGAGGTCTATCGCGCGCCCCTCCTGAAGGCCCACGGCATCACCGACATCGATGCCGCCGCCATCGCCGCCCTCATCGATGCCGAGGCGGCCAAATTACCGAGCGGCCAGTGGAACGCCAACTCCAAGGCCGGCACCAGCAGCGCAGCCGGGCTCACGCAGTTCCTCGACAGCACCTGGACCTCGCACGCCACCAACAAGAAGACGCTGCTGAACCAGGTCTGCAAGGCCAAGGGATTCATCGACGCCGGCAACGACATCATGGCCGCGCGCAGGCAGGCCGTGCTCGACCTGCGTTTCGATCCCGAGCTCGCGATCGTCTCGGCGGCCGAATACGGCCTGTTCAACCTGAGCGCCCTGATCGCCGAGGGGCTGGTCGACGACCAGATCGGCGACGACGAGAAGGCCCGCTTCATCTATATCGCCCACCATGAAGGGCTCGGCGGCGCGCAGGCCTTCCTCAAGCAGACGCGGTCCTACACCTTCAGCGACCTGGTGACCCAGATCGGGCGCAGCAAGGCGCAGACCTATGTCGATGCCGCCGGCGGCGACACCACGCGGGCCTATCGGGCCTGGCTGAACGACTATGTCGACAGCCATATCGTGCCCGCCAAGTTCCGCAAGAACGGCAGCGCCGCCGCAGCGGCGGGCGGCGGCACGACCGCCCTGTCGCAATTCGACGGCGCCGCCATCCCGGTGGCCGAGCTCGGCGGCAAAACCGGCCTGGTCAAGGCGATCCAGTGGCGGCTGTCGGAGCTGGGCTTCCTCGATCCGCCCGCCGACGGCAAGTTCGGCCCGGTCTCGCTCTGGGCCCTCAGCGAATTCTGCGACCTCAACGGCATCTCGCTCGGCGGCGGCTTCACCGGCGCCATCGCCCGGCGGCTGCTCGAACCGACGGCGCTCCTGCCCGAGATCACCGCGACCGGAACCTGGTTCGACAAGGTCATCGCCTATATGAAGGCGCAGAAATACTTCATCTGCCGCCATCCCGACTGCAAGAACATCGCCTATCTCGAAGGGGTGAACCCGGACGGCACGCTCAACGACGACAGGCACAATGTCTTCAACGACCTGAGGATCGTCTTCGCCATCGACCGGAGCGGCCGCCCGAATTTCGGGGACTCGCTCTGGGAAGGCACCACCGAGCCGGGCGATTTCTGGACCATCCATCCGATGAACCCCAAGGGGGCGGCCAGGATCGCCTTCAACCAGTACAAGGCCTGGGTGGTCGGCACCCACCATGCCGGCTCGCCGTCGGCCCATGAGGCCCTCGTCCAGGCCGAGCCCCTCAGCGTCTTCCGGGACCTCAACAAGGACTTCCAGCGCACCGGCGACCGGCTCGATACCGGCCTGTTCGCCATCAACCAGCATTGGGGCTATGACGCGCCGCAGGACGATCTCGGCCGCACCAGCGCCGGCTGCCTCGTCGGCCGCACCAAGAACGGCCACCGCCAGTTCATGACGCTGATCAAGGCCGATCCGCGCTATGGCGTGAACCGCGGCTACAAATTCCTGTCCGCCATCATGCCGGGCGATAAGATGCTGGGCTGAAGGGGCGGAGCGCCGGCGACGTTCGGCTCATGCGTTCTTGCAAGCGCCGCCCCTCACCACGGCTTCCACCAGGGCTTCTTCGCTGTGCGAGGCTTGATGACGCCCTCGACCTTGGCGATGCGTCGCTGCGTATCGAAGGCAAGCCTGATCTCCGCGCCATCCGTGTCCCGGCTCGCCGAGAGCAGCGCGGGCTCCGCCTTCACCACGAAGCCCTGCTGGTGCAGGAAACTCTCGGCCATGCTGCGGTGATCGACCTCGAAATTGCTGACCACCTGCATCAGCACCGTGTTCACCCGCTCAGGCGCCACCGGTGCTCGGATCGCGGCGGGAAGCTTGTCGAGCAGGAGGAAGACGGCGCCGCCCTGATAGGGTGCGCGGTAGTAGCAGCCCCTGTCCAGAAGAGCGCCGCAGAGCATGGCGAGCATGTGGTCGGCGATGCGGTCGAGCGTGAATTTCGGCTCGACGAATTCGCCGATGCCGCGCTGGCTGCCGATGTCCTTGATGCGCAAGCTCGCCACGAGGACGGCGGCCGGCAGGCCGCTCTGATGGTTGGCCCAAGCCCACAGCCAGCTGCTGTCCTGTTCCGAGCAGGTGCCGAGGACCTGGATCGGGAAGGCAAGATCGCTGCCGAAGGTGATCTCGCCGCGCCCGATGTCGACGTTCCAGGGGCGGTCGCCGATCAGATCGCCGAGCGCCAATTGCCGGGCGAAGGCCGAGCCGGCCTCCGCGAAGAACAGGTCGTTCAAGCTGGGGGCCATGGCTGCCTTCCCCGATTGCTGCGTGGATGCCCGACGGCCGAGCGGCATGATCGCGCCGCCGCATTTGTGCACCCGGGACACGACGGCACAATGTCCGAGGGAACATGGGCCAAGGGAACTTGGGCCAAGGGAACATGGCGCCCATCAGCGCGCGTCTGACATTCGCTGCATCGGGCCTCCGGCGTTGAATCGCCGCCCGCTTTTCAGCTACCCTGGCCCGGTCAATGCGGAGACTGCCATGCGCTCGCTGTTCCACCTTGCCTATCACGTCACCGATCTCGACCAGGCCCGCCGCTTCTATGGCGAGGTGCTGGGGTGCGAGGAGGGGCGCAGCACGCAGAGCTGGGTCGATTTCGACTTCTTCGGCCACCAAATCTCGCTGCATCTGGGCACGCCCTTCGCCACCAGCCGCACCGGCAAGGTCGGCGACCACCTGGTGCCGATGCCGCATCTCGGCGTGATCCTGCCGCTCGACGTCTGGCTGGCGCTGGCTGCCCGGCTGGAAAAGGCCGGCATCGCCTTCGAGATCCCGCCGGTGATCCGCTTCGAGGGCGAGCCCGGCGAGCAACGCACCATGTTCTTCCGCGACCCGAGCGGCAACCCGATCGAAATCAAGGGCTTCAAGGATTTCGACGGCGTGTTCGCGCGCTAAAGCGTTTTGTGATTTGAATGAATCACTTCAAATCGCAAAGACGCGTCGAACCAAAGAGTTAGAGCAAAGCGCGTTCGCGCCTGGACGCGCTTTGCTCTAAAGCGTTTTCCATAACTGGCACCGTTCACAAACAACAGGCACCCTCTCGGGCGCCCGTCATCACGCAGCCGGTGCCGAACGATCCTACCAGACGGCCTGTACCTCCGGCGCCTTGCGCTTGAGATGCACCTGTTCGTCGACATGGTCGACCCAGTCCAGCGGCACGAAATGATGCACGCCATCGGGCGAGGTATTCTTGGCGAGCCGGATCTGGTCGTCGCCGAGATCGTCGACCGTGCCGATATTGACGCCATCGGAGGTGATGACCTCCATGTTCTCGCGGATGTCGCCCCCGGCGGCATGTTCGGGAGCAAGCAGCGCGCCGTCCGGGGCCACGGCGGCGTAGCCCGGCCAGCCGCTCTTGCGCCAGCTCTCGGCCCGCGCCGGCAGGTCGATCGAGCCATATTCCTCCATGATCATCCGGGCGGTTTCGATCTGGTGGCTTTCGGCCTCGACGGTGAGCAACGTGCCGCCGCGGCTCAGGCCCTCGCTGTAGAGGTAACGCCGCTCATCGGGAAAGAAGAAGTGCTTGAGCATCGCCCAGAAGCCACCCTCGTCGCGCTGGTGATCATAGGAGGCGGTGTCTTCGCCGCGCACATAGTCGGAATTCTCGTCCTTCGCATTGAGCGTGATCTGGTCGCGGGCAAACCCGGCTGACAGCAATTGCTCGAGGGCGGCTTGGGCATCGGATCGATTGTCGTAGAAGCCGGTGATGATCTCGGTCATGGCAGTCTTCCTTTGCATCCGACCGTGGAGGCCACGGGTCTTGGGTGAGAGGACATTCCACCATGACAATCCCCGAACGGCCTCTGCGTTCCATCGAAAACGCAAATCGATGCCGGAAAAGACCGGGCGAACAGCCTGAACCCCCGCTCCAAATGGCTGATTTGGCGCGCAGGAGCGCGTTCTGGGCGTGCCCGCCAGCCCCTATTCCCGCACCGCCTCCACCACGCTGACGGCGGACTCGGTCGGCACCACCTGCGTCAGGCGGAAACCGGCCTTGGCGAGAAGCTGGCGGTATTCCTCTTCCGTGCGCTCCTGGCCGCCGGGCAGCGTCAGCATCACCATGTCGAGCAGCTTGCCGGGATGGGGCGCATCGCCGGCCGGCAGCACCATCTCGACCAGCAGGAGCCGCCCATCGGGCTGCATCGCCTTGCGGACATGGGCGAGGATGGCCAGGCACTGCGCCTCGCTCCAGTCATGGATGACATGGGACAGCACATAGGCATCGCCCCCGGCCGGAACCGTCTGGAAGAAATCGCCGGGCTCGATCGTCACCCGCTCCCGCACGCCGCGCGCCTCGAGCAGGTCCGGCGCCTCGGCCACCACATAGGGCCGGTCGAACAGGACACCGCGTGGTTCCGGATGCCGGGCCAGGATCGCGGCGAGCAGATTGCCGGTGGCTCCGCCTACATCAACAATGCTGCGGAAAGGCGAGAAGTCATAGGCCGCAGCGACGGCCTCCGGCTCCTGGCCATGCACGCCGACCATGGTCTCGCTGAACAGGGAAGCTTCCTCGGGGTGCTGGCCGAGATAGTCGAAGACCGGCATGCCGTGCACCTTCTCGAAGGCGGTCTTGCCGGTCTGCAGCGAATAAATGATCTCGTCGAGGGGGCCGCAGAACCAGGAACTGCCGAAGGTCAGCACTGTGGCCCGCGCCGCGCCCGGCGCGCCGGTCCTGAGCGCCTCGCCCATCTCCGTCAGGGCGAAGCGTCGGCCGGGGCGCTCGCCGAGGATACCCAGGCTCGCCAGGCAGCGCATGAAACGGTGCAGCGAGGGCGCATGCAGGCCGAGCGGGCCGGCCAGTTCCTCGGCGCCGCGCGGACCGGCGGTGAGCTGATCAGCCAGGCCCAGCTTGGCCGCCGCCCAGACCATGCGCGCGACCCAGCTGCCGGTTGCGATCTGGATCAGCTTGACATGCGGGGGAGGTTCCTGGATTGCCGAAGGCATGGGCTGGGCTGAGGCCGCGCGAGTCTTGTCGTCCATGGCACCTCTCCCGGGTGGCTTGTGATGGACCATATCTGCAACCTAAAATAGCATGACCGCTGATGCCTCGCACGCAATTACAGGGTTGAATCCTACCGCTCCGAAGCAAACCCCTTCCCCCGGTTCATGGGCGGGCAAGCGCCGCGAGCCGCGTTTCGACCTAGCCAAAGCCTTGCATTATCTCGGGATTCTCTACGGCAATCGCGGCGAAAAGCCTTGCCTATCCGCGAGACCATCCTGCTTCAAAGTGAGCTCGAAGCTCTGGCGACGAATAGGCCAGGACTGATCCTGCCTCCAGCCAAAAAATGCTCCCGAGCAAACGTTAGCATACGAACAAACATTATTGAGACGTCCTTATGAAATGTTATTTCCTGCAATACTACTTGGATGTACTCCCTTGACCCAGTTGACATTGCAAAAAGTGGGTATAATCTTCCCCACCAACAGCCCTATTACAGGGAAGAATGGAAGTTGGGGATGTCAATCGTCAGCGTCATTGCCGCCCCAGGCAGAGACCAGCGCGACTTTCGACCTTGATGACCGGATAAAACTGAAATCTGAGGGAGGTTTTCGGACCTCCCTTTTTTATTGCCGTAGCGTTATCGCAGAGCATCGCGCAAAAAGTGGCTGGTTCCTGCCAGGAAGAATACGGCAATAGTAACCGGCAACACTGACCTTTCCTCAACCTGCGAAGAGCCTCGCCTTGCTTTCGGCGGCAGCGTTGACGCGGCCGACGTCACCAGGTCAGCCCGTGACGCGTCCCCTCCCCGCCATCAGCGTTACGCAGACTGCCGTCAGGGCGACCATGGCGACATAGCCGATGGCGAGCGGGATCACGGTACCGTCGAACACCTGGCCGATCAGGATGCCGATGGCGGCGCCGGGCACCATCTGCAGGAAGCCCTGGGTCGAGGCGGCGGTTCCCGCCACTTCGCCGAGCGGTTCCATGGCCAGGGCGCCGAAATTCGACAGGATCATGCTGAACACCAGGAACTGCGCCGCGCTGAGCCCGAAAAACAGCCAGAGCGGCAGCGCCTGCAGCAAGGCAGCGACCAGGATGGCCAAGGCTGCCGCGCCGAACACACCGAGCGCCAGCCAGGACAGGAGCCGCATGCCATAGCGGTTGACCAGCTGCGCATTGACCATGCCGCCCAGCGCCGAGCAGGCGGCGCCGCCGGCGAAGAACAGCGGAAACATCGTCTCGACGCCGAAGACGTCGCGATAGATCTGCTGGGAGGAATTGAGGAAGCCCATCAGCGCCCCGAACAGCGCCGCCATGCCGATGATATAGGCGAGCGAGACCCGGTTAGCGAAGACGATGCCGAAGCCCTCGATCACGGCCTTGAGGCTGAGAGGACGCTTGTGCTCGGGCTGCAGCGTCTCGGGCAGGCGCCACCAGACCCAGCCGATCACGATCGCCCCCCAGCCCGCCATGAAGCCGAACAGGCCGCGCCAGTCCATCACCGTCATCAGGCCCTGGCCGAGCGAGGGCGCAAGGATGGGCGAGAGCATCAGCACGGTGAACACCAGCGACATGATCCTGGCCATCTGGTTGCCGGCGAAGACATCGCGCACCAGGGCGGTGGCGATCACGGCGGAAGCGGCTGCGCCACCGCCCTGGACCAGACGCAGGGCCACCAGGGCATTGAAGTCCGTGGTAAAGAAGGCGCACAAGGCCGCCAGGCAATAGATGCCGAGCCCGACCAGCAGCGGTCCGCGCCGGCCGAAGCGATCGGACAGCGGCCCGAACACCAACTGCAGCAGGCCGAAACCGAGCAGATAGGCCGGGATCACCAATTGCCGCCGGTTGGGATCGGGCTCGCCGAGACTGGCGCCGATCTGCTGCAAGCCCGGCAGCATGATGTCGATCGCGAAGGCATTGACGGCAACGAGGCTGGCCACCAGCACGATGAATTCCGTGCGCCCGAGCTTGCCCACCACGGGCGAGTGGCTTGTCGTATCGGTCATGATGGGATTCCTATGAGGCGCTTTCATAGGATGATTCCAGGGGGTGCCGATAGGGTTTGGCCGCGATTCGCCGGCGCCCCTACAGCCCGGCCAGCCGTGCCCTGCCTGCCTCGCTGATCGCCACCTTGGTGCGCTGCGTGCGCGCCTGGCGTTCGACCACGTCGAGCCAGCGCCCCTCCTCGGTGAGCTCATGGGCGGCACGGATCACCAGGGCATGCTCCACCTCGAACAGCCTGGCGAAGCTGCGGGTATCATCGGCGATATCCAGGGTCACGGCGGCGAGTATGACGCCGTCGAGCGGCGAAAGGCGCGGGTCGAGCCGCCGTATCGCCTCGATCGTCGCCAACAGATCTTCTTCTTCCTCGCTCATGCGGCCACCGCCAGCCGGCGCCGGAGAGAAACCAGCACCGATTTGGAGGTCGGCGTGTCGCTTTCCTCGCCGGCGCTCGACAACGGCACCAGCACATTCGCCTCGGGATAATAGCCCGCAATGCAGCCGCGCGGGATGTCATAGGAAACCAGCCGGAAATTCTCGGCGATGCGGGTGATGCCGTCGTCATGCTCGCCGACGAGATCGATATGCTCGCCGGGCATGGCGCCGATGGCGGCGATGTCGTCGGGATGGATGAAGATCACCCGGCGCTCACCCTTGATACCGCGATAGCGGTCGTCATGGCCGTAGATCGTGGTGTTGTACTGGTCGTGCGAGCGAAAAGTCTGCAGCACGAAGACGTCCTTGCGTCCGCGGGCCTGCTGGAAGGCGGTCGCCTCCGGCAGCGGCACGGCCGCGAAATTGGCGAGGCCGGTCGGCGTGTTCCATTCGCGCTCGGCGGCAGCATTGCGCAGATGGAAGCCGCGCGGCTTGCGCACCCGCACATTATAGTCCTCGAAGCCGGGAATGGTGCGGGCGATGCTGTCGCGGATCAAATCGTGATTGTCGGCAAGCGCCGCCCAGTCGACCTTGTCCGAGCCGACGGTCGCGGCGGCGATGCCGGCAATGATCGCGACTTCCGAGCGCAGCTCCTTGGAAGCCGGCGGATTGATGCCGCCCGAGCCATGCACCATGCTCATCGAATCCTCGACCGTGACGATCTGGATCTTGCCGGCGCTGTTGCGGTCAACCTCGGTACGGCCGAGGCAAGGCAGCAGATAGGCAGCACGCCCGGGCATCAGATGCGAATGGTTGAGCTTGGTGGCGATGTGGACGGTGAGGTCGCAGGCCCGGAGCGCCTTTTCCACCAGGGGTGAGTCCGGCGTGGCGCGGGCGAAATTGCCGCCGAGCCCGATGAAGGCCTTGGCGCTGCCGTCGAGCATGGCGCCGATGGCAGCGAGCACGTTGTGGCCGTCGGCACGCGGCGGCTCGAAGTCGAACTCGCGGGCCAGCGCGTCGAGAAAGGCCGCCGGCGGCTTTTCGTTGATGCCGACGGTGCGGTCCCCCTGCACGTTGGAGTGCCCGCGCACCGGGCACAGCCCGGCGCCGGGACGACCGACATGGCCGCGCAGCAGCAGGAGATTGGCGATCTCGCGGATGGTGGCCACCGAATGGAGATGCTGCGTCACGCCCATAGCCCAGGTGCAGATCACCTTCTCGGCCGACAGATAGATGTCGGCGGCCGTCTCGATCTCCACCTGTGTCAGGCCCGACTGGTCCTCGATCGCCTCCCAGCTCGTGGCCTCGACGGCAGCGCGGTAGGCGGCGAGGCCGTGGGTGTGCTCGGCCAGGAAGGTTTCGTCCAGCAGGGTCGGCCGGCCGGCGGCGCGCTCGGCGTCGTCGCGGGCGAAGACCGTCTTGGCCATGCCGCGGAAGGCAGCCATGTCGCCGCCCAGGCGTGGCTGAAAATAGTCGCTGGCGACGGGCTTGGAGCCGCCGCGCAGCATTTCGAGCTTGTCCTGCGGATCGGCAAAACGTTCGAGACCGCGCTCGCGCACCGGGTTGAACACTACCACGCGGGCACCGCGCATCGCTGCACGCCTGAGGTCGCCGAGCATGCGGGGATGGTTGGTGCCGGGGTTCTGGCCGACGACGAAGATGGCGTCCGCCTCCTCGAAATCCTCGAGCAGCACCGTACCCTTGCCGACGCCGATGGCCTGGCGCAGGGCAACGCCGCTGGCCTCGTGGCACATGTTCGAGCAATCCGGGAAATTGTTGGTGCCGTAGAGCCGCACGAAGAGCTGGTAGAGGAAGGCCGCCTCGTTGCTGGCTCGGCCCGACGTATAGAACTCGGCCTGGTTGGGATCGGCCAACGCGTTGAGATGGGCGCCGATCTCGCGGAAGGCCTCGTCCCAGCCGATCGCCTCGTAGCGGTCGCTGGCCCGGTCATAGCGCATCGGATGGGTCAGCCGGCCCTGGGCTTCCAGTTCGTAGTCGCTCCAGCCCCCCAGTTTGGCGAGCGTGTGCTCGCGAAAGAACACCGGCGTGGTGCGCTTGTCGGTCGCCTCCCAGGCCACAGCCTTGACACCGTTCTCGCAGAATTCGAAGGAGGAGCCATGCTCCGGGTCGCCCCAGGCGCAACCCGGGCAGTCGAAGCCATCGGGCTGGTTCGCCTTCAGCATGGTGCGGGCGCCCGTCAAAGGCGAGCCGCTCGCCAGCAGATGCCGGCCACAGCTCTTGAGCGCTCCCCAGCCACCGGCGGCCGCCTTGCGAAGCCCGGTCTTGCTGGCTTCGGTCTTCGTGGTCTCGGTCATGAAGGGCTCGCGACGATCTGAAAAACTGCCCCTGCGACATATGGACGACGGCCAGCTTTATCAAATCGAAATATTCTATCGTGCGATAGGATATTGCCTTCATTCAGTATTTATATGCATCCATGTTCATATTTATATGAATTACAAACTGGGTACGCGGTCCATTTCCAGTCATACTGCGCAATAACATGTCGCTATAGACGCATCAGCGACACGAAAGCGAGCTTCCTGCCTATTTCAAAGGCATCAACTCTCACTCCAAAAGCAGATCTGCATGTATTGCATGGCGCATCAGCGCCGGGGTCATATCGAGCTACAACGCGGATTATTTCTGGGAGTGAGGTCAAACCGTTTGCCCGAAAACCTGCAAGGGGATGCGCTACTTGGAGCGCCCCCCCCTTTCGAGGCCTTCGCAAGGTGCTTGAAAGTGAATGAATTTGTAGGCGGTGGTGCTGCCCCTCACCTTACCTCTCCCCGTAAGAACGGAGCGAGGAGGCGCAACGTTGCGATTGATCCTCGAAACTCTCATCTCGCCCGACCGTTGGGCGAGATGAAGGGTTTTCGACATAAAACTCGACATGAAAGTCCCCTCGCCCCGTTCTTACGGGGAGAGGTAAGGTGAGGGGCTCCGCAACCTCAACAACGAGGGAGTGCAATTCCGGTTCGATGGCCTGCCAAGACCTTGGAAGGGATACGCTTAAGGCGTAGCCGCCACCGGTGCCGTCGGCATCGGAGCGAGCTTGCGCAGCTCTTCCGTCATGCCAGGCGAGAGCTCGCCATCGGCCTTGCCTTCGATGAGGTTGCGCTTGAGCAGTTCCTGCTGCAGCACGACCCGGTATTCCCTGGGCCATTTGCCGAAATTGGCCAGGATGTCGTCGACGCTACGCGGATCGCCGCCGACGGCCGCATCGCCCATCATGCGGGCGGCTGCGGCATAGTTCTGCGGCACGCCGAGGCCATCGAGATACATCAGGGCGAGCTGATAGGTGGCGTAGCTGTTGTCAGCCTTCTGCGCCTTGCCGAACTCCTCCAAGGCATCCTTGACGTCCTGCCGGACGCCGTAGCCGGTCTTCAGCATCAAGGCAAGATGGATGCCGGTGTCTTCCGGGCGCGGCAGGCGAGCCTTGTCGAGCGCCGCCATGCCCTTGGCATAGTCCTTCGGTACGTTGAAGCCGAAGAGATACATGTAGCCGATCCAGACATTGGCCGCCTGGTCGCCGGCCGCGGCCGCCTTGCTCAGTTCGCGCGTGACGCCGGCCTTGCCGCGCAGGCGCTCGAAGGGCTCGACGAAGCCGCGCTTGAAGAAGAAGGAGCCGAGCGGCTGCTGCCAGGCCATGGTGAGGGAGATGGAGCTGTTGCCATCCGGATTGCTGGCTCCTCCGGCTCTCGCCTTGAACAGGCGGCCGGAGCTGATCCAGCCGCCCTGGCTGCCGGCGATGCCGGCGCGCAGGTTCATGCCCAGGGCCTTGTCGTTCTGGCCCGCATCGGCGAGCGCGTCGCCGAGCTGATGCATGAAGCGCCGCTCGCGCGGATATTGCTTGAGCGCCGCCTCGCAGGCCGCAACGATCTCCTTGGGCGAGGCCGCACGGCTCCGGCGCATCACGGTGTCGGGATCGAGCGGTGCCGCTCCGATCCGATCGCATTCGGTTTCGGGCGCCGGGATGCGCTCGCCGGCCGGCGGCGGCAGCGGATCGAGCTCGCTGACACCCAGGAGTTGCTTGAGCCGTTCTTCCGCCGCGCCGGCATCCCGGGAATCGCGATAGCGGTCGCGGAATTCCTCGATCACATCCGGCATGTCGACATCCTTGACCACCTGCCAGACACGCGGATCGGTCATGCGCGGCATCGTGCCGGCCCCACCATTCTGGAAGAGCGAAGGCGGCACCGCCAGCGGCGTGAACTTGGTCTGCTTGCGCGGCGGCGGCTCGACGGGCGGCGGCGGTTCGGCCGGCGGCACCATGGCCACCTGCCCGCCGCCTGCCGGTGCCAGGGTAATGACGTCGCCGCCCAGCGATCCGTTGAAGAAGGGTGTCTGCTGGCGATCGGTGGCGCTGAGCACGTCGTCGCGCACCTTGCCGAGGGCGAGGCGGATGTCGAGGCCGGGCTGGGTGAGATAGCGGGCCAGAGCCTGTGCATAGGGGCTGTTGATGCCGTTGCCATCCAGCGCTACGCTGCCCTCGCGGGCGGCATAGGCGACGAGCACATTGTCCCCGTCCGGCTCCACCCGTGCCAGGCCCTTGCCGACGGAGCGCGTACCGCGCGTGCGGGCCATC
Organism: Labrys sp. E2SS-1L; assembly: GCF_057073705.1. Taxonomy (NCBI): domain Bacteria; kingdom Pseudomonadati; phylum Pseudomonadota; class Alphaproteobacteria; order Hyphomicrobiales; family Xanthobacteraceae; genus Labrys; species Labrys sp. E2SS-1L. The sequence goes on from NZ_CP172712.1 coordinate 4,723,443, forward strand.
TTGGCGAGGAAAGGATTGTTGCGGCAGGCATCGAGGATCACCAGCTTGAGCTGGCCGGCCCCGTCGGTCGACTCGACCACGCGCGACAGAGCCAGGGTCTCGTCCTGCACGTCGCGGTCGCTGGACAGATGCGCATCGGTCGGCACCAGATAGTTCTCGCCGCCGATCTCGATGCCGTGCCCCGAGAAATAGATCACGGCGATATCGGCACCCGATGCGCTCGCCTGGAAGCGGCGCAGCGCCGCGATCATGCCGGCGCGGTCGGCGTCGACAATCGTGTCGACCGCATCGAAGCCCGCCTTCTGGAGCGTCTCCTTCAGCAACCCGACATCGCGGCCCGGATTGGCGAGGCGCGGCACCTTGGCATAGTCGCTATTGCCGATCAGCAACGCCACGCGCCGGCCGGCAAGGGCGACCTCCGGCACGAAGGCCACGGCAAGGAAGAGCAACAGGGCAAGACAGCGTTTCATCGGGCAATCGGACCGTTCTGGAGACTCCATGGCCGCCAAAGGGCGGCGCGCCTATCTCCGATGGAACAAGTGGGCCCCGATGTCCATGGATACGTTCAACGGCTCTATCGCTATTCAACCACCTACACCGCTCGCCAGGTCGCCGAAAAGCAAAGGATGAAGAATAACAAACAAAGTCCCCGTCCGAGCTAGACGTACTTCGCTCACTATAAATATGTAAAATAAATTTCATATATGAGTAAAATTTTTATTTCTTAGAGAAATAAGCTCTTTCTTAAAATTTTTTAATTCTCCTAAAGAGCCAACGATATAAGTAGCAAAGGCAACCTGCCCTATCAGTCTTTGAATCGTGTAAATAGGACTAGCATCGCCAATAGCTCTAGAGTGAGCATAAACGCCAAATTTCTGTATATAGTAAAGTTCTTGTCGTAACTTCCTGAGATACAATCTACCAGGAGACATTCTTTCATTCACAACAATACCAGTAACTTCCTGCCGAACATGCCTTCTACGAACACTGGTTTTACCACGATTGACTTTTAGGCCAACCTCTCCCAAATAGCCAGCAATCAATCTTTTGAGAGAAGAAACATCAAATTCCTCTCCTGATATCGAAATATCATCTGCATACCTTGAGTATCTTAGCCCCCTATCTCTACAATATTTAAAAATACCATCATCAACGCTCTTTAATAAAATGTTACTTAAATACCCGCTCGTCGCAGCCCCTTGTGGTAAACATCCATTTAGACAGCAAAGCTTGGTCAAAAAGGTCGAAACCGATCCAATATAACCCAATGAATGAAATATTTCATATATTCTAAATTCAGAAATTGAATCAAAGAAATTTTTTACATCCAATTTCAGCAAAATATTTTGCTTTCTATGAAGTCTAGCGTTATTTTTAATAGAACTACCTTTAATATAAGCCTTTGCCGCCGGATGAATTTCCACCTTCTCCAAAATGTGAGATAAAATCCAACGCTGCGCCATAAGCAAAGATGGCAAAGGAGCACTTATTTTTCTCTTCCCACCACTCTTCTTCGGAATTTCAAACGAACGATAGAAAAAACCAGTACCATTACACATCGCAAATACTCTATCCGACTTTAAGCCAACGAGCAGAGAGAAATGCTCCATCGACAAGACCGGATCGAGACCAGATTGATTAAATTTCTCTATATACTGCCGAACAAATGCAACATGCTCAGGAACGGCTGTATCTGAATATTTAATTAATACGTGCGCTGAGTTCATAGCAGGAGGCTCTCAAGGCTACATATATAATCATTGGAAATCCAAAGGATTTCCGAACAAGGACCTCGTCCGCCGTATCGTTGCCGGCATCGCAGCTCCGCGAGAAGGTGGCAACGATAATGGCTCGTTACAGGTCCGATCATTGAGTGGCGACTCGCCACTCCGGCGCGAGATCTTTCAATCACTCGCCAAGTCTAGCCTCGCGGAAAATAGATTCCGCCAAAGAGCCCCCAACAATGAACTCACGCTCACCGATACTGGGTAGCAGATCACCCTTCTGGAGGTCAATCATTTCAGGCAGCACCCCCCCATTTAATTCCACCATCAAACTCTTACCAGCTATCGTAAGCTCGAAGCGATGAAATGCTTTTTTTATAAATCCTCCGATTTGTAAAAAATTAATCTCAGAAGAAACAACATCCATGCTATTATTAAGTATTATTAGATTTGGGATATTTTGATTGTAATATATTGACTTCAAAATAACCTTTCTTAATTCGTCCAATTTTATGGACGAGGAAAAGGTGCCGGCCATTTTTTCTGTCCTTCATACCAGAATATTGGGAGTGTATTATTAGGAGTTGATTTCATTGTTACGCTCGCCTCCACTTCACTGTAGCCTCTCCGATACGATTTAGAACATGCAGTTCGCGCTTCAATTCTATCGTACAACGCATACGCACTATCTATGTTGTCCTTAAAGCGCCCCTCCGGGTCACCTATTGCTTTTGCCCGATCTATACATGACAAAACTGTATAGCCACTACCCTCTAAATACCTTCGAGCTTCATCTTGAACAACAATAGCACATACTGCTTTTATATTCGCATCAACACCATCTCTCTGCAAATTACCAATCATGGTACGAAATTGATTTCCGGACCCAATAAAATCATCCACGATAATATGGTATACATCTGCGCTCTGGCATTTCGGATTCCATGGCGTGTCAACTATTTCTATATTTTTTCCATGCAGTAAGCCCGTCAATGTATGTATTTCATATAGAAAGGCATCTCCGCTTTTCGGCCTACTTGCTCTTTCATCTTTAATTGGGGAGAAGATAATATTTTTATTATTCACATTTTGTATTATTATTTTAAATAGATCTCTAATATAAAAACTATACTCTCTTATTATTAAATAATCCTCTAAAATATCAAATACAAAATCTCGCTCAATATTACTCAACTCTCTTAACATTACATTCAAAGATTCGACTGTTGTCTTGTCTCTCTGATAGATTCCATCAAATGCTTTCCATGATTTTCTCTCAACCAGTGAGTTGAGTCGATCTATGTCTTCGGCCCGCATACTACAATTCCACCGGATTTCACAATGCATCTGAATCCATTGTCATAAATGCATAACCCCTTTTTTCTCGAGAGCCAAGCATCTCAACCGGAAACCCGCAATCATACAGATATGAATTTGTATTTATCTGTATTGTAAATATTTATCTGAATTATTCTATCAACCATTCAGCGTAATCCTCTGCTTTATTGTATAATTATTAAATACTTTATAACGTCTATCTTCGAACTTAGACTCAAATCATGAATTATATATAGACACAACTAGACTGCCCCCTCTTTGGCGTTTGCATCGAGTGATTATGACGTATTTGGGGTAAGATAATATGGAGGTACGGAAAGTCCGCCCCCTTCTTCATTCCCCCGTCATACCCCGGCCCTATCCACGCCGGCAGTTCGACATGCAACATTCGGGGGCTACCATGATCCAGCGTCGCAATTTCCTGATCAGCGGGCTGCTTACCACCGTTATGGCTGCGACGCGGCCGGCGCAGGCGGCCGAAAGCGTCCCCCTGCCGGCACCTGACCCGAGCAAGCCCGCCACCGATGCCGGCTTCTGGTCCGGTGTCCGCGACCTCTATGACGTCGACCGCTCCACCGCCAATCTCGAGAACGGCTATTGGGGCATCATGGCCCGGCCGGTGCTGGAGACCTATGTCGAGAACATCCAGCGCGTGAACCGCCAGAACACGGTCTATGCCCGCAAGTCCTTCGATGCCGACTTCGCCGCCGTGCGCGACCGCGTCGCCGGCGCGCTCGGCGTCTCGCCCGAGGAGATCGCCCTCACCCGCGGCGCGACCGAGGCACTGCAGACTTTGATCGCCGGCTACAACAAGCTTCAGCCCGGCGACACCGTGCTCTATGCCGACCTCGACTATGATTCCATGCAATATGCCATGGGCATGCTCGAGAGCCGCCGCGCCGTCACGGTCAAGACCTTCGCCATCCCCGAGCCGGCCACGCGCGAGGCCGTGCTGGAGACCTATCGCAAGGTCCTGGAGGAAACGCCCAAGGCCAGGCTCCTGCTCCTCACCCATCTGTCGCATCGCACCGGGCTGGTGATGCCGGTGCGCGAGATCACGGCGATGGCGCGCGCCAAGGGTGTCGACGTCATCCTCGATGCCGCCCATAGCTGGGGCCAGTTGCCGCTCGACATGACCGATCTCGGCGTCGATTTCGCCGGCTTCAACCTGCATAAATGGATCGGTGCGCCTGTCGGCCTCGGCTTTCTCTATATCCGCAAGGGCCGCCTTGCCGACATCGACACCCATATGGGCGACAAGGACTGGCCGGCCGAGGACATCCGCTCGCGCATCCACACCGGCACGCTCAATTTCGCCGCCGCGCTCACCATCCCGGCGGCGCTCGATTTGCACCAGGCGATCGGCGTCGCGGCCAAGCACGCCCGGGTCAGCCATCTGCGCAATTACTGGGTCGAGCGCGTCGCCGGCATCGGCGCCATTGAGATCCTGACGCCGAACGATCCGGCCCTGCACGCCGGCATCACCTCGTTCCGGATCAAGGGCAAGGTGAGCAAGGACGACAATACCGCCATCGTCACCCGGCTCAGGGACGAGTTCAAGGTGCTCACCGTGCGCCGCGCCGGTGTCGCCGCCGGCCAGTGCATCCGTGTCTCCCCGGCCGTCTACACCACCGAGGCCGAACTCGACCGCCTCGTCGTCGCCCTGACGGCCGTGGCCGCGGCCTGAAGCAAAACGCTCCGGTCCGGCCCTCACCAGCGCATGCTGCGGTCGAGCCGGATGTCATCCTGGACCGGCGAGACCGCAGCATGGACGGCGGCACGTTCCTCGTCGGTAAGATCGAGCATTTCGAGCCCGGCATCGAGCAGGATCGGCGTCGAGGTCGTCTGGGGCACAACTGCCAGCACCTGGCGCTCCTCGGTGTCGAGGAAGAACGGCGTCTCCTTCTTCTTCAAGACACTGGTCGCCTTGCGGGTCTTGCCGTCGAGCGAATATTCATACTTGATCGTGTGGTTCAGCCAGGTCCGAGCCTGCGTCAGGACCTTGGCGACGACAGGCCTCATGACAACCGGTTTTGCCACGGCCCGCCTGAGCCTCGATGCCTTGAACAGCATCGCAAGGCCTGCGATGCCCAGGACGGCAAAGCCACCGACAAATGCGAGAAAGGTGAGGATGCGATCGCTGATCTTCTCGACGCCCAGTTCCAGGGTGAGCAGCCGCGGATCCTCGCGTGAACGCACCACCCCCGTTTCATAGCCTCCGGTCTGCATGTCCACGAACATCATCTCGACCCTGCTGCTGGCGCCGTCGGCAGCGAGAATGGTGGCCGAGCAATCGGTGAAGATGAGCTTGCGGGTCTTGCACTCGCCATTCGAAATCCGCGCATCGTCGGCGATCTCGTAACTGCGGCTGATCTTGTAATCGCGCCACAGATCCTCGGCCTGCCACCAGGCCATGCCGCCGGCGAAGGCGAAGCCGACCAGGACGACGAAACACCCCGTGAGGCGGCTGATGCCGATACGGTTCGCCCGCAGGGGGCGGGTGGGAAATGCGTCGAGCACACTCATGGGGCCGCTTGATCCGGATTGACGATAGGCTCGTCTTATCGCCGGGCAGCGAGCGTGTCATCAGATCAAGCCGGCTTTCTTCTTGAGAAATTACAGTCGAGTTTCGCTGGTTACACCGACATGACTTCGGCAAGCCGCGATCATCACCGCGCGCGGCCCAGAAACGCTTTCGTTACCGCGTTATCGCCGCTGCACACCCTTCATCCGCAATTTGCGATCCGGCCGCAGTGTGATGCGCAACTTCGGCTTGGGTTCGGACATATCGACGGAACGCAGCGAGAAGCCCTTCAGGAGCACGGCCAGGATGGCGATCGCTTCCAGCATGGCAAAGGCACTGCCGATGCAGGTGCGCGGACCGGCGCCGAACGGCATATAGGCATAGCGATGGCGCCCTTTCGCCCGCTCCGGCGCGAAGCGATCGGGATCGAAGCGCCCCGGCTCCTCCCACAGACTGGCATGGCGGTGAACCGCATAAATGGGCACATAGATCGCAGCGCCGGCTGGAATGACATGCTGGCCGAGCTTGAAGTCGACCAACGCCACGCGCGGAATGATCGCCGCCGGTGGGTAGAGCCGCATCGCCTCCTGGAACACCTGGCGCGTATAGGCCAGGCTGGCGACATGTTCCGGCAGGACAGCGCCGGCCTCCCCGGTGACGGCCTCGATTTCCGCCAGGACGCGCGCCTCAACGTCGGGATGGGCAGCGAGCAGATGGAAGGTCCAGGCGAGGCCGAGCGCCGTGGTTTCATGGCCGGCCATGACGAAGGTCAGGAGGTTGTCGACCACCTGCTCGTCGCTCATGCGGCGCCCGCTTTCCGGATCGGCGGCCGACAGCAGCAGGCCGAGCAGATCCTGGCGTTGCTCGGACGACTTGCGGCGGTCGGCCACGACGCGCGACAGCGTGGTGCGCAGATAGCCGGCCGATCGCGTGATGCCGCTGCGCCCGGGATAAGGCAGCCATTCCGGCGCCTTGAGCAGGCCCATGGCGAAGGTCCAGCCCGACCCTTCAAGGTAGCGCGTGACGCTGCGCTCCACCGCCTCGGCATCGATGGCCCCCTGCCCGGACATCATGGTCTCGACGATGATGTCGAAGGTGGTGTGCATCATCTCGTGGCCGATATCGAGTTCAGCACCGGGAGGCGTTTCGAGCCAACGAGCGCAGGTGCGCTCTGCGGCAGCGATCATGGTGGGCAGGAAGGCGAGCAGTTTCTCGTGGCGAAAGCCCTGCGCCACCGACTGGCGCTGCCATTTCCAGTGCTCGCCATCGGCCGTGAGCAGCCCCTCCCCGAGCGCCGGGCCAAGACCGCGCCTTGTGTCCTCGCCCTTGCCGAGAGCAGCGCTGTTGGTGGTCAGCGCCTCGTGGATCAACACGGGATCGGTGAGGAAGATCCTCAGCTTGCCGCCGCTGCGCGTGACCACCAGCGGCTCCCTGAAGGCCTCAGGCGGAATGACCTTGAGCGGATTGGTGATCATGGCCGAGAACACCGCCAGCAGGGAACTGCGACTGACGGCGACGCCTTCGCTCGCTTCGGAAATCACGGGATCGACTGCAATGTTCACGCCGGCCTCCATCGCTTGGATTGTACCCACACCAGCAATCGACTTAAGGTAATGACCTTAGAGTTGGGCAGCATTAAGGTGAACACCTTAAATCTGGACGGAGACGCATGGCGACCGGGACGAAGCGAAGTACGGCAGCAACCAGCAAGGGCGGCGAAACGCGCGGGCGCATCGTCACGTTCGCGCTCGGCCTGTTCAACGAGAACGGGCCCGATCGCGTCACCACGGCGCAGATCGCCGCCGCCGCCGGCATCAACGAAGGCAATCTCTATTACCATTTCCGCACCAAGGAAGCGCTGGTCGCGGCCGTGCTCGACCGTTTCGAGGCCGATGCCATGGCGTTGCTGGCGGAAGGAACCGCGGACGTGGCCGATCCGGCGGCGTCCTTCGGGTTGCTGGAGCGCTGGTTTGCCCTGATCTGGGACTATCGCTTCCTGCTGCGCGACATGATCGGCCTGCTGGCGCTCTCCCCGGATCTGCGTCTGCGCGTGCGGGGTCTGAGCGCGCATCTGCGCGAGGCGGTCGAGGCGCTGGCCCAGCGCCTGCGCGAACGGGACCTGCTGATCGTGCCCGACGAGCAGTTCCAACCATTGCTCGCCAATCTATGGATCGTAGCGACCTATTGGGCTCTTTATCTCGACCTTCACGAGGGTATCGACGCCCTCACACCGGACCATCTGGCCTGGGGCCTCGGCCAGGTCCGCAGCCTGCTGCGCCCCTATCTCGCTGCCTCCCTCCAGGCTCTGATCTAGGCAGAATCGAGCCGAACTTCTCGCAGCGGATCGCCACCATCGATGAAAAGCCGGCCCTGTGGCGTCAGTGCGGCCGCGAGGCGCAACCGCACCTTCTCGCCGGCCGCCGGGTGCCGCCCGTCGAGCGCACCGACGCGAATGGCCACGGCCAGGTCATAGGGCATCTCGCCCCGTTCCAGCAGGAAGGCCTCGGCGGCGGCCTGCCGGAAGCTCAGCCGTCCCGCTGCGATCTCGGCCTTGGAGCCCACGACCGCCTGGGCGATCGCACGGGCCGAACGGTCGATTGCCAGGACATGGCCCCCGCCGATACGCGCCGCCATCGCCCGCGCCAACGCGCCCGGGCCACACCCGATCTCCAGCACCCGCAGGCCCGGGCGCAGCGGCAGGGCCTCGAGGATGGCGCGCAGCCGATCGGACAACTCGCCTGTCATTGCCGAGCTAGGGCATCGTCTTGGCGAAATCGCTCCAGGCACAGAAGCCATCCTTGTCGGCGGGACAGCCCTTGAGCTTCAGCGTCACCCGGCGCGGCGGGTTCTTCGGCGTGAGCTTGGTGCCTTGGCGCAATTGCTCCTTGGTCTGATAGACATAGTCGAGCCGGAACAGGTCGCGATTGCCCTTGGTGTCGCGCCAGCGCTGGAACTGGATGACGCCGCCGATGGGCGTCTTCTCGTCCTGCCCCGGCAGCGCATAGGGCTCGGCCTCGAGGGCGGCGAGGACGGAAGCGACATTGGAATCATGGCCGAACAGCATCGTCACCGGCACGGCCTTGCCGGCCTCCGGCTTCACCAAGGCACCGGCGATATAGGCCAGCATCGGCCCGGCAACGTCACGGGCCACGGCGGGCGAGGTGAACAGGGCTTCCTGGTAGCCGTTCTTGATGGCGGCGAGCGAACGCCACTGCCCTTCGTTGCGGATCTTGCCCCAGGCGACGTCACCGGGTGGAAAGCCCTCGTAATATTGCAGGGTGAAGGCGTCGACCACGGCATTGCCGAGCTTGAGCGGCCCCTTGGTGCCCGGCTCCTCGCCGGCCTTGGCGGTGAAGCTGTCCTCGCCCTTGGTCAGATCGCACAGCTTGTCCTGCGTGCAGCTTTGCGAGGCCTTGAAACCGAGAATGCCGTCGAGCAGCCGATAGCCCGATGCCAGCGGCGTGGCTCTGGCCTTCTCGGCCATCGCCGCGACTGCCTGCTCCCTGAAGCCGTCCTGGTTGTCGTGGATGGCGGGATTAAAGGTGGGATCCATCGAGCCCATCTTGTCCTGGTGGTGCACGGCGACATCGCAGCCGGCAAAGGCGCCGGCGACGAAGAACTGCGCCGTCGCCACCGTGCGCTGCAGGCTGTTGGCATAGATGTGCACGCTGCCGGATGCCGGGCAGGCATCCTTGGGGACCAGGCCGTTCTCCGCCAGCCAGCCGCCGATCGAGCGGCCCATATAGGTTTCGAGAATGCCGCCCTTGACCGTGAGATTGCCGCCCGGCACCTCCCATTCCGGCCATTTCTTCTCGGTGACCTTGGCGAGCGCACTGCCGCTATTGGCCAGCGGGGCGCGCAGATTGTGCCTGCTGAGCATCAGCACCTGCTCGAGCTTGTAGCCTTCTGGCACAGATCCAGCCGACGCCTGCGTCGCCGGAAAGGCGCAGGCTGCCGCGGCCAGCAATACGGCATATCGTGCGATCATAGCGATTCCTCCCCCTTGCCTGCCCCAATCAGTGGCACAGGCGGAGGATGTTGTCGCCCCCGGTTGTGCGCTGATCGCACATCGCTGCGATGCTGGTGGAACGACACGCCGTACGGAACCCTGTAACAACGGGGATAGGGATTGCCTGCGCGCACGATAGGATGGCGTGACGACATCAGTCCTCGGAATGTTTCGACCATGATCACCACCCGCAGAACCGCAATGGCCCTGCTGCTGACGGGAGCGATGGCCGCAGTCGGCCTCCCGGCGCTCGCCGCGGTCCCCGACATGTCCCCGGCCACCCTCACCGCCGAGGCGGATCTCATTCTCACCGGCCGCCTGGTGGCCGTCACCACCACCAGGAAGGTGCCGGAATGGGTGAAGAGGCGCGATGACATTTCCTTCTTCGAACGAGGCGCGTTCGTCGACGAGGTCTTCACCCTGGCGATCGAGGTCGGCACGGTCGAGAAGGGGTCGCGCGGGCTTGCCGGCAAGACCATCGCGGCGCATGGCTGGCGCGCCCATGGGCGCCCACCGGGCTGGGCCGGCCCGGGCGGCACCATCCGCGACCTGCCGGCCGAGGGCACACGGATCAAGGTCTGGCTGCGTCGCGAGCAGGATGGCTGGGATTTGATGTCGCCTTCCGGCCTGGTACCCTCGCCATGATCGGATGGGCAGGCGGCACCACCTGCCGGTTCGCCGTCAGGTGGTGCCGTTCAGCGCAGGATCACTCCGCGCGCCTTCGCCCAACGCTTCAGCATCGCCTCCTCCTCCGGCCTGGCGAGCCGGTTGGCAAGGCCTCGGATCTGGACGGCGACATGCTGACGGTCGAGTTCGATCGTCAGCAGGCGCTCCACCGCTCCGGCTGCCCGGCGGCGCAGCGACCAGATCGAGGCATTGCCGGTGAGGCACTTATAGGCATAGCCCGAGACGCAATGATGCATGGCGCGGCTCTCGGCGATGAGATCGGCACCGGTCTTGAGCTGCACCACCAGGATTTCCTCGCGGCGATGCCGCGCCTCCTTGGCCGAAGGCTGCCATGACCAATCGGCCAGGGCCGCGCCCGGCCAGCGCCCGCCATCCGAGGGCTTGCCATCGGTGGCCGGTCGCCTTGCCTGCGCGCCGGCATGGCGCTGTGCCATTCGCCGGATCTGGTCCAGCTGGGCCAGCTCGCGGTGCCAATCCCGCATCTGCCGCTGCAGTGAAGCCGGCGTGCGCCCCTTCAGGCTGTAGCGACGATCCGCCCGGAAGCGGGCCGAGAGGAAATCGCAGAGATCGTCGATCGCCTCCAGCGGTAGCGGATGCAGGCAGAAGAAACGCGCCACCTCGCGCCAGAAGGCGTGGGCCTTCGGCGTGCGCGGGGTTGCCGCGATCTTCGAACGGGCGATGCGCAGCGCCACACCGAGATCGTCGGTGTAGGAACGGGCGATCGCCTGCCAGAGCGCCGCCTCGAAGGAGAGCGCCACAGGCGGATTGAGAAAGGCATGCACCTCCTTGCGGGAGAGCAAGTCCCTCGCGCACTCCTTGTAGAGTGAGCCGCCCTGGGCGGCCACGAGATACCAACGCTTGCGTTCCCTCGCCTCGGACGCCTCCAGGCCCGCGGGAGCGGACCAGATCTCCTCGAGCGGAGCGGGCACCGGATAGCGGGCGAAGAGATAGCGCGCCGCCGCGACCTTCAGGCGGGCGGGATCGCGCGTCTTCAGCTGCGGACGCCATTCACCGGGATCACGCAGCACGAAGCTGGACAAGCCGACCCGTACCGCCGCGATGGCATCACTCAGGGGAGAAGAAGACTGCGCCCACCGCGCGCAGGCGCGCAGCGTGGCCTCATAGGCCTCGATACGTTCGCGCTCGGCGTCCTGCCGGCGCTGAATCATGGAACGTGCCATGGTCGTTCAACCTGATGGAACTATGGACAGCCGGACGCAATGCAGGCGCCGGCACGAAACGTGACGTTCCCTGTTGCGATCTCATGGCTGTTCTCCCTCGGGTCGAACGGTTGCGGGGCGCGCTCTCTAATCCAGACATGCTTCCGGCGCAAGAGTCGGCGTCGAAAGCGCGACATTTCCGGTCGCTCTGTGGCATTTCTGCATCAAAGGCCACCGTCGATTGCTCCGGCTCGCTTCCCAAACCAGACGCTGGCGCCTATACACGGCGGGCCCAAGGCCCAGGCAAGGAGCCCCCGATGACCCCTTCCCGTTTCGAGCCTCGCGCGCGGCGCGGTGCCGCCATGTTCGCAGCAAGCCTGGTGCTGGGCTTTACAGCAGGCCCGTCCGTCTTGCCGCCGGCCAGGGCCGGCGACGTCACCGACAAGGCCGTGATGCTGTTTCGCGACGCCTGCCTTGCTACCGCACCCGCCTTCGACAAGGCGATGGCAGCGGCAAAGAAGCACGGCATCAAGCCGCAGATGGATCTCGGAGCCAGTCTGGTCGGCATGGCGCCGGATGGCAGCTACTCCCTGCAGGTGCGCGGCAAGAAGGAATGCGCCGTCACGGCCGAGAAAAGTGCCGGCCCGGCCGTGGCCGAACAATTCCGCAGCGTGGTCGGTGCAGCCGCGGGCGTGCCGGCCGCCAGCCTGGAGAGCGAAGGCCCGATCCAGATCACGATGCGGGGCCAGGCCTATGTGGTCCGCCACGATCGCAAGGGCGGCGAGACCTATGTCATCATGAGCACGGCGGGTCTGTAGGGAGACCGAGGCACCCTTGGCTCGAAGGCACTGCGCGAACAATCCTGACGGTTTTTCGGTCGACCGACAAAGTACTGTCGGCAAACTTCGCAGCCGAGGTCCCGGTACAATCGACGGCATGGATAACCTAACGTCACCATGCTATCGAGAGGATCCTTGCCGGAATTGTCTCACCATGCAGCGGGATCCCATGATCAAATACGGTATCGCGGCCTTGCTTGTGTTCGGCGCAACCGCCGCCAACGCCCAGACCTGTTCCTCCAACTTCACCATTTCGGGAGGGCTGGCCCCGGCGATTTCGACATGGGATGTCTTTCCTGGCTTGAGCCCTGCCAAGGCGATCGACAATCTGACGCGAACCGCCCATCTCAACAGCTACTGGGTCGGTATCAAGGTGAACCGCCGTCTCGGCCTTCTGACGGCTCTCAACGACGGGGCGCGGAACGGGCGCGTCCAGGAAGTCAAGATGGTCGCCCGCAAGCGCGGCAACGCCACGCGCGTCGACTACACCATGATCCTGAACCCGGGCCAGATACCGGGCCCTGATTTCCGCTCCGATGTCTGCCGGATCATCCACTCCGCGGCCGGAGGCTGAACGCCGGGGCCTTCGCCAACCGCAAAGGTCTCTTCGACATCAAGGCGTCTGCGCCTCGTAGACGAACAGGGTCGACTTGTCGTCATCGGGCATGAAATAGGCCCGCAACCCGCCGGCCCTGGCTTCGATGAACGCCGGATTCTGGGTCATCGGCAGGCCGGAAGGCGCCCAGAGCTCGACGGGGACCTGCCAGACCGGCCTGTTGTCCTCGAGATCGACCAGTTCGAGGCCGCCCAGGCGGAAAGGCGCGGCGTCCGGCGTCACCTTGTAGGCATTCAGGCCGGAACAGAGCATGCGCGAACCGCCGGCATAGTGGCAGTCCTGATAGTCGATATACTGCGCCGGGTTCATCACACGCAGCGCCTCCGGCGCTGCATCGGCATTGCTGATCTTGCCGTCCGCCCCGAGTGGCAAAGCATAGAAGCGGCGCGATCCCCAGCTCACACCATGCAGCGAATTACGCTCGGTGTCGTGGACGATGCCGCCGACATGGTCCTTGAAGCGGAACACCTCCACCGCCTTCATGGTGGCCGGGTCGACCTTGTAGATGATCGACCGGCTGTTCGGCCGATATTCGGCCACCGGCACCCAGATGAACGTGCCGTCGAAGTCGATGCCGCCGGGGTGGTAGATGCTGCCCTCACCCAGCTTGAGGTCAGCCAGCAGCTTGCCGTCCTTGGAAATGCGGAAGAGATGGCCTTCGCCCTCGCCGGTATCGCGATCGTAGCCCTCGCGCGGCGCCGGATATTTGGTGGTCGGCTTGAGGATGTTCACCGAGGACACGAAGAAATCATCGCCGATCTTGACCATGCCCTGCGGATGGAAGGTCGGGAAGGCGATGGGAATGGCCGCAACCTGCTTCCAGGCGGTCCCGCGCGTGAGCGTGGTCACGCGGTCGGCGACCGAGGCTTCCTCGGCCCTCGCCGTGCCGACCGTACCCGGCAGCATCGCGAGAGCGGCAAGCAGAACGGCAATCCTGATTCTGACCATCACATCATCCTCCACGGGCGGTGCCTTACGACATGCTTCTAACGGCGATATGACCGTTCAGACAGGCCGATGGTTTCAATAGATCGTCTGGCGCAGGCGTTCCGGATAGGCCTTGTCATAGGCTTCGCCATCGAAATCGCCCTTGGTAATCGTGCTCAGGATCTGGCCCATGGTGGGCAATTCCGTCCGCGAAATCTGGGTCGAGGGATCCCAGAGCTTGGAGCGCACCAGCGCCTTCTGGCACTGAGTGTAGACCTCTTCCACCGTGACGATGATAACGGTGCGGGGCGCCTTGCCCTGCATGGTGAAGCTCGCGCACAGTTCCGCATCGGTCGAGATCACGGCACGGCCGACTACGCGCAGCGTCTCGCCGATGCCGGGAATCATGAAGAGAAGATGGACGCGCGGGTCCTCGACGATGTTTCGCAGCGAATCCAGCCGGTTGTTGCCGCGCCTGTCGGGAATGATCAGGGTCTTGCGATCGGCGACACGCACGAAGCCGGCCGGGTCGCCACGCGGCGAACAATCGACGCCAGATCGCCCCACCGAGGCAAGTATCATGAAAGGCGAGGCCTGGATGAAGCCGTGATACTGATCGGACACGTGGTCGAGCACCTTGATGCGGGCGGCAGGCTGCACCGGCTCACTATAGAGTGTCTCGAGTTCGGCGATGGTGGTGATCAACGACATCGGAAACTTCCGTCCTTTCGGGCCCGGCACACGCCACGGCCCTCTGCATCAATAGGTCCGCCACAGGCCTGGCGTGGCAAGTTCCAGCATATGGCCGTCGGGATCGCGGAAATAGATGCTGTCTCCGCCCGCCGGCCAATGGGTACGCCCTTCCACCACGACCTCATGCGCCACCAGCCGCGCCTCCCACTCCGCCAGCTCAGCGGCACCAATGGCAAAGGCGACATGGATGCGCCCCGCCGCGTCATGGCCCGGAATGGTGCCGACCGGCGATGTCATGTCATGATCGGAGGCGCCCTTCTTGAAGACGAGCAGGACGCTGGCACCGCCCACATCATAGGCGTAGAGCCGCTCCATCTTCAGCAAGGAAGGAAGTTGCAGCACCGTCTCGTAGAAATGCGCAGCGCGATCGAGATCGTCGACATAGATGGCGGTTTCGAGAATGCGGTCGAGCTTGGGCATGCGACTCTCCTGCGTCAGCCGAGGAGGGTCAGCGCCTCCATTCCTCATTCGCATCGTCGGCTCGACGGTCAGACAACCAAGAGGGCCCATGATCTGTCAACCTCATGGTCGTGTCGGATCAGGGCATCATCATTTGACCGTGATCTCGATCTCCATTTCGTTGGGTACAAATCGCACATTGTCAGTATGTGAGGGGGCCATCCAGGTCACAGTGATATGGTCGACGCCAGTATAGTTGGCCGCGGATCTGTAGACGATGACCGGTGCCTTCGTGGCGGTGCCCGCACACACGCCTGTGTTCTGGCCTAGCTTGGTCGCCACGGTTATGAGTTGCGCGGCACCATGAGCCGGCCCCGATGCGATACGGATATCTCTGACGGGATAAACTTCGCATGTACCAGCACCGTATATGCCAATGGCCAATACGGGATAGGGCTTGCCTCGAGGCACGGTTACTTGCTTAGGTCCTGCATAGGCGAAAGAAGGTGCTATAGCGACGCCTGCAGCGATCGCCAATATCAGCTTATTTACTTTCTTCATCTGAAAAACTTTATGATCGAAAGATTACACGACAATCGATGCCAACACTGCATCGACTACCTTTCAATCAATACGCGATTCAATCCGAGATTCTCAATCGAGTTTCATTATCAAAAAGATGAATCATGTTCGTGTCGACAGCAAACTGCATGTCGTCGGCGACGGCATGTTCCATGCCAAGCGCGACGACGATTGGCTGCCCGTCGATATCGCCATGGACAAGGCGATGCGCGCCGAGCTCCTCGACATAGCGTAGCTTCACGGCCAGGCTGCCCGGTGTCGGGGCTGAGACCGGCTGCAGGTCCTCGGCGCGCAGGCCGACCAGGACCTCGCCCGGAACTTTT
Source organism: Labrys sp. E2SS-1L (assembly GCF_057073705.1). Taxonomy (NCBI): domain Bacteria; kingdom Pseudomonadati; phylum Pseudomonadota; class Alphaproteobacteria; order Hyphomicrobiales; family Xanthobacteraceae; genus Labrys; species Labrys sp. E2SS-1L. The sequence goes on from NZ_CP172712.1 coordinate 4,739,324, forward strand.
CCCGGCAGGGTCAGGCGCGTCTGCCCGAGAATGAGCGTATTGCCCTCCCCCCGCGCTTTCAGGATGTTCATGGCGGGCGAGCCGATGAACGCCGCCACGAAGGTGGAGGCGGGCTTGCGGTAGATCTCGAGTGGAGCACCGATCTGCTCGATTTCACCGCCATTCAGCACCACCAGCACGTCGGCCAGGGTCATCGCCTCGAGCTGGTCGTGGGTGACATAGATCGAAGTGGTGCCCAGGCGCTGCTGCAATTGCTTGATCTCGCCGCGCATCTGCACGCGCAGCTTGGCGTCGAGATTGGAGAGCGGCTCGTCGAACAGGAAGGCGGCCGGCTGACGCACGATGGCCCGGCCCATCGCCACGCGCTGGCGCTGGCCGCCGGAGAGCTGGCGCGGCTTGCGCTTGAGCATGTCGTCGCTGAGCTCGAGGATGCGGGCCGCTTCCTTCACCCGCTGGCCGATCTCGCCCTCGGCGGTTTTGCGGTTGCGCAGGCCATAGGCCATGTTGTCGTAAACCGACATATGCGGATAGAGCGCGTAATTCTGGAACACCATGGCGATATCCCGGTCCATCGGCTCGATCTCGTTGACGCGGCGCTCGCCGATGTGGACATCGCCCGAGGAGATGCGCTCCAGCCCGGCCACCATGCGCAGCAAGGTCGACTTGCCGCAGCCGGAGGGCCCGACCAGCACGCAAAAGCCGCCATCCGGCACGGTGAAGCTCACGCCCTTCACCGCCTCGTAGCCGTTGTCGTAGATCTTCTTGACGTTGTTCAGAACGACTTGAGCCATCGGTTACTCACTTCTCGGTCTCGACCAGGCCCTTGACGAAGAGCTTCTGCATGACGACGACGACCACCACCGGCGGCAGCATGGCGAGGATCGCGGTCGCCATGGCGATCTGCCATTCGGTCAGGGCGTCCTGGGTGGTGATCATCTTGCGGATGCCGATGACGATGGTCTGCATCGAATCCTGGGTGGTGATCAGCAAGGGCCACAAATACTGGTTCCAGCCATAGATGAACTGGATCACGAACATCGCCGCGATCGAGGTGATGGAGAGCGGCAGCACGGTGTCCTTGAAGAATTTCAAGGGACCGGCCCCATCGATCTTGGAGGCCTCCAGCAATTCGTCCGGAATGGTCATGAAGAACTGGCGGAACAGCAAGGTCGCCGTCGCCGAAGCGATCAAGGGCAGGGTCAGGCCGGCATAGGTATCGAGCAGATGCAGGTCGGAAACGATCTTGTAGGTGGGATAGATGCGCACTTCCACCGGCAGCATCAGGGTGATGAAGATCAGCCAGAAGGCGAACATGCGGAAGCGGAAACGGAAATAGACGATGGCGAAGGCCGAGATCAGCGAGATCACGATCTTACCCACCGCGATCGCCACCGCCATGATCAGGCTGGTGGTCAGCATGGTGAGCACCGGTTCGCGCGTAGCCCCCTCCGTGCCGTGAAACAGGGTCTGGGTGTAGTTCTTGATCAGGTCGGGGCCGGGCAGCACGCCGATCTGACCGTTGATGATGGTGGTGGCATCATGGGTAGAGGCCACGAAGGCCAGCCACACCGGGAAGGCCAGGACCAGTACGCCCAGGATCAGAATGGCGTGGGGCAGAAGGTTACCGAAACGGCGGTTCTCAACCATGAGCCGTTCCTCTCGATAGCAACGAGAAACAGATCATCAATAAGTCACTTTCTTCTCGATGAAACGGAACTGCAGGGTGGTCATGGCGATCACCATGATCAGCAGGATCACCGACTGCGCCGCCGAGCCGCCAAGATCGCCGCCGCTCTGGCCGTCATTATAGACCTTGAACACCATGGTGATGGTCTCCCCGGCCGGACCGCCATGCGTCACCGCATCGATGATGCCGAACGTGTCGAAGAAGACGTAGACGATGTTGATGACGAGTAGGAAGAAGGTCGTGGGCGACAGCATCGGCAGGATGATGGTCCAGAAGCGCCGCGCCGGCCGGGCGCCGTCGATGGCCGCCGCCTCGATCAGCGATTTGGGAATCGATTGCAGCCCCGCCAGGAAGAACAGGAAGTTGTAGGAGATCTGCTTCCAGGTTGCCGCCAGCACCACCAGGATCATGGCGTGATTGCCGTTGAGCAGGGGATCCCAGGGCAGGCCCAGCTGCTTGAGGCCACGCGCCACCAGGCCGAGCGAGGGCTGGAACATGAAGAGCCAGAGCACGCCAGCCACCGCCGGCGCCACCGCATAGGGCCATACCAGCATGGTGCGATAGAAGGAGGCGCCCTTGATCTTCTTGTCCGCCTGCACGGCCAGGATCAAGGCCAGCCCGAGCGACAGCACCGAGACCAGGCCGGCGAATACCAGGGTGACGCCGACGGCCTTGTAATATTCCGGTTGCTGGAACAGGAGCTGGTAATTCTCGAACCCGACGAATTCGGAGGTGGTGCCGAAACTATCCTCGATGAAGAAGGATTGCCGGATCGCCTGCAGCACCGGCCAATAGAAGAAGATCAGCGTGATCGCCAATTGCGGCGCCAGCAGCAGCCAAGGCAGGGTCTTGCCGGAGAAGACGGAGCGTTTTTCCATGGTCGATCCTAATGGCCGCATCGCTATTGCCGAAAACCGGCAACCCCTTTCGGCGCGATGCTTTAACGCTCTCGACCTTTGTCATTGCCGGGCTTGACCCGGCAATCCAGCACCCAGCCCAGACAGTGACGGTGCTGGACAGGGTGCCCGGGCCAAGCCCGGGCATGACGAAGGTCAGCGTCTTTTCGCTAAGGCTTACGGGCCTGTTATCGCCCCGCGGTGCGGGCGAAGGTCTTCAGGATCGCATCGCCCCGGCGGACGGCATCGTCCATCGCGGCCTGCGCGGTTTTCTTGCCGGCCAGGGCCTGCTCGATCTCCTCGGCCCAGACATCGCGGATCTGGGCGAGGTTGCCCAGACGCAGCCCGCGGGAATTTTCCGTCGGTGCCTTGTTGGTCAGCTCCAGCACGGCGACTTCGCTGTTGGGATCCTTGGCATAGAAGCCCTGTTTCTTGGAGAGCTCGTAGGCAGCCGGGGTGATCGGCAGATAGCCGGTCTCCTGGGCCCACCAGGCCTGCACGTCGGGCTTCGACAGATAGGTCAGGAACTTGGCGATGCCCTTATAGGATTCGTCCGACTTGCCGCCCATCACCCACAGCGAAGCGCCGCCGATGATCGAGTTCTGCGGCGCGCCCTGCACATCGGGATAATAGGGCATCGGCGCCACCGAATATTTGAACTTGGCGTTGGCCTTGACGTTGCCCAGGAAGGCCGAGGAGGTCAGGAACAGCGGGCATTCGCCCGAGGTGAAGCGCCCCTCGCCCTGATTGGTGCGGCCGGAATAGTCGAAGGTCTTGTCCTTCTGGGCCTCGACCAGGTTTTCCAGATGCTTCACCACCACCGGATTGTTGAACTTCAATTCGGTATCGAAGCCATCCAAGCCGTTGGCCTTGGTCGACAGCGGCACGTTGTGCCAGGCCGACAGCTCCTCGATATTGGCCCAGGTGGTCCAGGCCGTGGAAATGCCGCAGGTGGCGTAACCGGCTGCCTTCAGCTTCTTGGCCGCCTCGAAAGCCTCCGGCCAGGTCTTGGGTGCCGCCGTCAGATTGGCCTTCTTCAGCGCATCCTCGTTGACCCACATCACCATGGTCGAGGAGTTGAAGGGAAAGGACAGCATCTCGCCCTTGGCATTGGAATAATAACCGGTGACGGCAGGCAGGTAGGACTTTTGGTCGAAGGGCTCGCCCGCATCCTTCATCAGCTGGTAGACGGGCTTGATCGCGCCCTTGGCCGCCATCATGGTGGCGGTACCGACTTCGAAGACCTGCAGGATATCGGGCGCATTGCCGGCCCGGAACGCGGCAATGCCGGCATTCATCGTATCGGGATAGGAACCCTTGTAGGCGGGAACGATCCGATAGTCGCTCTGGCTGGCATTGAAATCATTGGCCAGCTTGACGATGCGGTCGTTGTTGGCCCCCGTCATCGCATGCCACCACTGGATGTCGGTGGCCGCGACGGCCCCGGTGGATACACTGGCCAGAAGAACCACGGCCGAAGCCAGAACGCTCAACTTCATCACATACTCCCTCAGGATGCGCCGCTTCTTAAAAGGACGGCGTCGTTTAAGACTTCACTGGTTGCGCCTCAATGACGAAGAAATGAAGCAAATATGACAGGTAATATGGTTGCAGGGTTTACCCTCGGCTTCTCCCTGCGTTCGCTTCGGTGCATTGCCCCAATTCCGACGTAGCGAAACCACCATTGATTTCTTTCAATCCCGAGGGCGAGATTAATAGATCATTTTTTTTAATTATAGAAAATTCATTCCATTGCGGGGCTGTATTGTCAAGGCCTGAATCCCATCGAACTGACAGCGGATGGAGCGCTTCCCACCGCAAAATCCATTCGCGGTTTCGATGCCGTGCGCAACGCCGCCAACCCATTGGCATATCGGCGACATCCAGGCATCTGCGCGGCCGGTCGGAGCGCCCCATGGCAAGCCGAAAGAGAGTCGAAACACAAAAGCCGGCATGCCGCCGCCATCGCGTAAGGCATGTCGGCATGCCGATGGGAAGGCCGACGTCCTGATCGCCTTGCCCCCGAATGAAGCATCGCCGCCTTCGTTTGCAATGGCGGCTGTACTTCACGCTCCCTCACCCAAGTCGCTCGTTGCCGACCGGCGCTTTCGAGGCTAAGCAACTGGAAACCAGATTGCCAGGGAGGCTCCATGTCGTCGATTGTCATCGCTCAAGGAGGCGGCCCGACCGCCGTGATCAATCAGACACTCTGCGGCGCCATCGTTGCCGCCCGCCGGCACGACCCGTCACTGCGCATCCTCGGCGCCCGCCACGGCGTCCGGGGGCTGACGCGCGGCGATCTCGTCGACCTCACCGCGCTTTCGGAAAGCGATCTCGAGCGCCTGGCCCGCACCCCGAATTCGGGCCTCGGCTCGACGCGGGACAAGCCCGATCCGGCCTATTGCCAGACCATCCTGCAGGCGCTGGAAAAGCTCGATGCCCGCGGCTTCATCTATATCGGCGGCAATGACACGGCCGGCACGCTCGATCTCCTGCGCCAGCAGTCGACCGGTTCCTGCAGCTTCGTGCACGCCCCCAAGACGATCGACAACGACCTGATGGAGAACGACCACGTACCGGGCTTCATCTCGGCGGCCGCTTTCGTCGCCAATGCCTTCGTCAGCATGGATCTCGATTTCCGGGCGATGCCGGGCATTTATGTCGCCATCGTCATGGGCCGGCATGCAGGCTTCCTCAGCGCCGCGGCTGCCGGCTGGCAGCAGGGCCCGGAGGACGCCCCCCATCTGATCTACACGCCCGAAAAGCCCTTCTCGGTCGAGCAGTTCCTCGATGACGTCAACATGGTCTACACCCGTATCGGCCGCTGCATCGTCTCGATGTCGGAAGGCGTCCAGGACGAGGCTGGCCGTCCCCTCGCCGAGGCACTCGCCGCCGGCACGGTCGAGCGTGACGCCCATGGCAATGTGCAGCTCACCGGCGGCGATCTCGGCATCGAGATCCAGAAGGCCTTGAAGCAGCGCTTCCCCAAAGCGCGCGCCCGTGTCGACACGCTGGGCTATCTGCCGCGGGGCTATATCGGCATCATCGACGAGACCGATGCCAAGGAAGCCTTCGAGGCCGGTGCCTTCGCGGCCCAGAGCGCCTTTACCGGCTCGGGCTCGGTGGTGCTGCACCATGACGGCAAGCATACCTCGCCGCGCATTGTCGCCCTCGACCAGGTCGCCGGGCGCACCCGTCACATGCCCGACAGCTTCTTCACAGGCGCCAACGCCGTCTCGGAAGAAGGCCGGGCCTATTTCCGCCGCCTGCTGCCGCCACGCCCCGACATTTTCACGCCCTTCGTGTAAGGGGCCCGCCCCTCATTTCGTCATGGGCAAGTCTGCGGCCAACGCTCCAGGGCTTCACGGCCTGCGGATGTCAGGCCGTAGATGCCTTTCTCGACCCGCTCGAACCAGCCGTAGACATTGCCCTGCAGGATCTTCGGGGCGTCGGGCACGGTCTTGGCGAGGTCCCGCCGGCGTTGCGGTGCCACCACCAGTGCGGCGGCACAGGCCAGCGCCTGCTGGCGATAGGCCGTCATCTGCGGCGCACGGGTCGAGCCGCCGACGACAGGATCGCCCTGGCGCTTGCGGTGCTCTCTCAACAGGCGGGAACGGCGCTTGGGATCGCGGCGCGGGAACGGCGCCTCAGGCGTGACGATGATCTGCACCTCCCCGCTATCGGACACCCCCAGCAATCCAAAGCCGAGACGGCGGCAGAGATTGCGGAAACGCGCATCGCTCTCGCGCCCCTTGCCGCGTAGGGAGAGACGGGCCGCAAGCCAGATCTCGTCGCAGGCTCCGGCCCTGTCGACGCCTTGCAGCACCAGTTCCAGGTTGAAGCTCTGCTTGAGCTCGCAGATCACCGCCACCGGCGGCTCGCCTTCGCGCAGGGCCAGGACATCACAGCCGCCGATCTCGCCTTTCACCGCAAAATCAAGCGACTCCAGGAAGGCCTTGACCGGTAGATAGAGTTCCGTCTCCAAGGCCGGCCCTCACTGCAGTCCGACCGGATCGACGATACCGGCCTTGCAGCCCTGATCCGTCGGCGAGGCGCCGGCGATCAGGTCGGCCAGCTTGGCACCGTCCTTGACCTCGCCGCGCAAGCCGATTGTCATTTCCACGATGATGCTGCGGCTGCCGTCACGCTTGCAGGCAAAGCGCACCCGCTCGCCGGCCCCCGCACCGAAACCCTGGTCGAAGGCGCTGCGAATCTGGCTGGTGTCGATTTCCTTGCCGACATTGTCGGCGAACAACTTCTGGACGGGCGAGGCGTTGATCTCGCCGATCAGAGCCACCGAGCGGCGGAAATAGGCATCGGCCGATTTCTCGAAGAAGCAGGTGCCATGCTCGATCCATTCGTGTCGATCGAGGAAGGAGGCGGTGCCCGGCATGGCTTTCTCCAGGGCCGTACGGGTCGCCGGCTCGAGCTGGGGCTCGGGCAGGTCCTCCCAGCGATGGGCCTTGTCAGCCTCGATATCGCGCCGCGCCACGCCGCAATAGGCATTGCCGCGCGGCTGCGGCCAGAGCCCGTGCAGCGTGAAATGGCTGGCGTCATAGCGATCGGCGGTTTGCGTACGGCACTCTGTCTTGTCGGGCAGCCCCTCGCAAAAGGCGGCCTGCCAGCTGATGGCGAAGACATAGGAAGCCCCACCCGCCGAAATTGCCGCATCAGATCTGGCCGGGCCAGGCTTGCCCGCACCCGGCGTGGCGGGGGTGCCATTATCGCCCGCCTTGACCTCACCGCAGGAGACGGGCACCCAGCGCTGCGCCGGCTGGGCATCTTCGACCTGGACGCGATAGAAGGTCGGATCGGGCTTGTTGCCGGCAAGCAGCCGATAATCCTGCCCGGGCGTCAATTTGACATCGCCGGGATTGGTCTGCTTGCGGATCGACTGGAGAGCCGGGCAGGCCTCCCGCGCCGTGAAGATTCCCTTCATCGACTCTTCGGCCCTGGCCGACATGAAAGGAACCAAAGTCGAAACGGCCAAGGCCGCCAGCCAGCTCTTGCGCATGCAATTCTCCCGGTCCACCTGAGCAAGGCACGTTTTGGCGAAAACGCGGCCTTGCCCGAACTCGTTGGTTCGACGCGTGTTTGCGGTTCGAGGCGTTTCATTCAACCCACAAACGCTTTTGCGCCGGGCCATGTCGATCCCGATCCTTCTCATCGAGGAAGGAATAAAGCACAGGGCTGAACAGAAACCTACCTGGCCATGTTGCATTGCAGCATAAGCTGGCCGACCTCCGTACCGGCAAGCCATCCGAGCTTTGGGCATCCCGCCCCGGCACATCCGCCGGTAACTTCCTCTAAACCATGCAAAAATAGCATGCCGGGCATACGACTTTGCGCGTGCGATTCTGCACAAATTTTGCCGCGATTTGCCTATATATGCAGCGCAGTAAACGTAGCGCTTTTTCTGGAACCACTCCCGTGACGACCGTCGCTCTCATCAACGCCCTCTCCGCCCGCCTCGTAGCCTATCGCAACCGCCGTCGCCTCGCGACCGTGCGCCGCGAACTGAGCTATCGCGACATGCTGGATCTGGGCATGTATCGCGGCCATATCGACCGCGTCGCCAGCGCCGAGAACGAGCCGATCTGAGCTCCTCTCCAGCTTCGGGCCTGCCATGCCCGCCCGATAGTCCGATCGCGATCCTGGCCAGCCCGGATCGCGATTTTGTTTTCCGACCCTTGCCGTCCCGACCTGCTTTTCATCGCGTCAGCGTGATGAATATCATCACGAAGATTTATTGATGACGACGCGTCTCGATATTCCCCGATTGGCGACATTCGGCTAAAACGGTTTAGCGGGCGGCTCCCGCATCTCTTCCCATCACCCGCATAGCCCAGCGGAACCAGGCCCGATCGGCCTTGGCGTGCGCCAAGATGCCGATTTTTCGTGCCGCAACAAAGGGATAGTCCGCGTTCGCACCCCGCGTGCCGCCGCGGGTCTAGCAGTGACGTATGGACGCCAAAGCAGCCACCCTGCCCTCCTCAGGTGCATTCAGCCCCGAGCGCACGGCCTATTCGATCCTGATGGCGATCAGCGTCTCGCATTGCCTCAACGACACCATCCAGTCGTTGATCCCCTCGATCTATCCGATGCTGCGTGACAATTACGCCCTCAGCTACACCCAGATCGGCCTGATCACGCTGGCCTTCCAGCTGACGGCATCGCTGCTGCAGCCTTTCGTCGGCCTCTATACCGACCGCCGCCCCCTGCCCTATTCGCTCACCGTCGGCATGGGCCTCAGCCTTATCGGCCTGGTGCTGCTCGCCTATGCCCAAAATTACGCCACAGTTCTGATCGCCGCCATGCTGGTCGGCACCGGCTCCTCGGTCTTCCATCCCGAATCGTCACGCGTCGCGCGCATGGCTTCCGGCGGCAAGACCGGCCTGGCACAGTCGGTCTTTCAAGTCGGCGGCAATCTCGGCACCTCGATCGGGCCACTGCTGGCCGCCTTCATCGTGCTGCCCTATGGCCAGCATTCGATCGCCATCTTCTCGGTGATCGCCCTGCTCGCCATGTTCATCCTGTGGAATGTCGGCAATTGGTATGCCGCCTATCGGCGCCACACGGCCGGTATCAAGACCAGAACCGTGTCGGCCGTGGCCTCGTTGTCGCGCAGCCGCGTCATCGCCTCGCTGGCGGTGCTGCTGGCACTGGTCTTCTCCAAATTCTTCTACATGGCATCGCTGTCGAGCTACTACACGCTCTATCTCGAAGATCGTTTCGGCCTGCCGCCCGAAGCCGTGCAGATGCAGCTCTTCATCTTCCTGTTCGCTGCAGCGGCCGGCACGCTGCTCGGCGGGCCAATCGGTGACCGTATCGGGCGCAAATATGTGATCTGGGTCTCGATCCTGGGCGTGTTGCCTTTCAGCCTGGCCCTGCCCTATGCCAACCTGACCTGGACACCGGTGCTGGCGGTGATCATCGGCTTCATCCTGTCCTCCGCCTTTTCCGCCATCGTGGTGTTCGCGCAGGAGCTGGTGCCTGGCAAGACCGGCATGATAGCCGGATTGTTCTTCGGTCTCGCCTTCGGCATGGGCGGCGTCGGTGCCGCGGCGCTCGGCGTTCTCGCCGACAAGACCAGTATCGAATTCGTCTACAAGGTCTGCTCCTTCCTGCCGATGATCGGGCTGCTGACGATTTTCCTGCCCAATATCGAACGCCCAAAGCCGCAGCCCGTCGAAGCGGTGAAGGAAGTGTTCAAATAGAAAGGCGGCCACTCGCCTTTCCATCCCGACATTTCTGAGGCCGAACGGGGGCTGCGCACCAATCAGGGCGCGGCCCCCGCTCCAATTTCAAATAAGCAATGGAAACGACCAAATGGCTACGGTATTTCCGCCTGCAGGCTCGCAAGCGAGCCTCGGTGGTCACCAGAGCTGGAGCCGGGAAGCACTCGAAACCCTCATCCTGGCCTGGCCTCTCATTCTGACCAATCTGGTCGAGCTGGCGCTGACCACCACCAATCTCATCCTCGTCGGTGAATTGGGGTCGCAGGCGATCGCCGCCGTGACCCTGGCCAACAACCTGTTCTTTTTCTTTGCTATCATCGGATTGGGCGTGGTGACGGCGGTGGCACCGATGGTGGCCAGCGCCTTGGGTGCCGGTGACGGCAGCGGCCGCGATATCCGCCGGACCGTGCAGCAGGGATTGTGGACATCGCTGATCGTCTCGATCCCGGGCCTCGCCTGCCTGATGAACGGCGAATGGATCATGCTGCAACTCGGGCAGAATCCCGAGATCGCCAGGCATGCCTCGCAATATCTCGGCGGTCTTGCCTGGTCGCTGCCGGCCTTTGTCGGCTACATCGCCCTGCGTTCGGCAGCGGCCGCTATGGGACAGCCCCGCGCGGCCATGTGGAGCGCGCTTGCCGGCATTATCATCAACGCCGTGCTGGCCTGGGGCCTCACCTTCGGCCATCTCGGCCTGCCCGCCCTCGGCGTGTCGGGCCCGGGCATCGCGACCACGATCGCGACCTGGATCTTCTTCCTGCTGCTTGCCGCTTTCCTGGCCTTCAGCCGACCGTTCCGACACTATCAACTGTTCCAGAACCTGTGGCGCCCCGATTGGGAACGGCTCTGGCAGATCTTCCGGCTGGGTGTGCCCATCGCCGTGACGCTCGCCTTCGAGGTCACCGTCTTCAACGCCGCAGCCTTCCTGATGGGACGCATCGGCGAGACGGACCTCGCAGCACATGGCATCGCCATCCAGATCGCCTCGATCAGCTTCATGGTGCCGCTCGGCCTCGGTCAGGCGGCGACCGTGAGGGTCGGCCTCGCCTATGGCGCCGGCGACCGGCATGCCATCAGCCGCTCCGGCTGGACGGCCTATGTCCTCGGTGTCGGCTTCATGTGCGCGGCAGCGGCCTTCATGCTGATCGCGCCTCATCTGCTGATCGGCCGGTTCATTGATCTTGCCGACCCGGTCAACGCCGATGTGGTGGCCAGGGCCAGCCTGTTCCTGATCTTTGCCGGCCTGTTCCAGATCACCGACGGGGCCCAGGTCGTGGCTGCCGGCATGTTGCGCGGCCTGCACGACACGGTGATCCCGATGCTGTTCGCCGCCATCGGCTATTGGGTGGCGGGGCTGCCGCTCGGCATCCTGCTCGGCTTCCATTTCGGCTGGGGCGGCGCCGGGATCTGGGCCGGCTTGGTAAGCGGGCTGACCGCCGTCGCCGTGCTGATGACGCTGCGCTGGCTGCGGCGGGATCGCCTCAAGCCGGCGACGTGATCCGCCGCCATTCCGGTGCGGCCAAAGCGGCCTATTGCAGGGACTGGAAGTAGCTCAGTCTCTGCCGATAGGCGGCTTCGATGCAGCTGGCGGTTGTCCCACAGCGGTCGCGATTGGTGCGCCAGGCCGTCTGGCTGGCCGACAGGGCGACCTGGTCGGCTTTCGCCAGATTCCTGAACCGGGCCTTGAACACGCTGTCGAGAGCAAGGTCGAGCCGCGCCAGCGTATCGCTCTGGCAGATGGCGCGCTCGCTCGGATTGAGGCGTCCGCCGCAGGGGAAGCTGGGCGACGTGGAGGGCGTGCCGGCCGCCTTGTCGACCAGGCTCTTCAGGAAGGCGAGACGCTGCCGGTAGCTCACACCGATGCAGGCGGCATCCGCGCCGCACTCGTCGCGTTGGGCACGCCAGGCCGTCTGGTTCGCCTTCAGCTTGGCCTGCAAGTCCTTCGGCAGGGCGGCGTTGATCACGCCATAGGCGGATGACAGCGTCTGATCGAGGGTGGCGAGGTCGCCATCCTGGCAGATGGCGTTTTCGGTGGGGTTCAGGCGGCCATTGCAGGGAAAGCTCGGCGACACGGACGCTGGCACGGTCCTGTCTGGTGCTGCAAAGTCGAGGGCTGCACTCTGCTGCAGCGGGGAGTTCGCCTGGTTGTCGCCCTCCGTCGTCGCGACGGGTGCGAGATCGGCCCCGGTCTGTGCCGGCGGATTGACCGGCGTCGTGCTGGTGGCGCCGACTGCTTTGACCGGCTGCACATTCTCCGCCTTTCCGGCCATGGCGAAGGAACCGATGATGGCCTCGTTCACCCAGGGGGTCTGGCCGCCCTGGGTCGACTGGTCGACATCGGCCCTGACCTGGCCGAACATCTGGCGGATGTCGAGGCCAGGCGTCTCCATATGGGCGAGCAGCGCCGTGGTGAAGGGCGAGTTGCGCCCGCTGCCATCCTGCGCCACTGAACCCGGCGCCGTAGAGAAGGCGATCAGCGTGCCCTTGGCCGAGGAGGCGTCGAGATCGATGCGGGCCAGCCCGCGCGTCCCCGCCCCCCGCGTCAGCTGGCGCGTCAGGGGATTGTCCCGGCACGAATCCAGGATCACGATCTTCACCTTCGGCGCCGCGCTGTCGACCAGTTCCAGCAGCTTGTCCAACGACAGGGTCTGGGTGTCCAGATCGAGCTCGTCCGAGATCTTGGCCGAGACAGGCACCAGGTAGTTGCGCCCCTTCACCTGCACGCCATGGCCCGAATAGAACACCACCACGCTGTCGGCATGGTCGGCATCGCGCAGGAACGCCCTCAGCCCGTCATTCATCGCCGCCAGGTCGCCGTCCTTGACCAGGGTCACCGCATAGCCGATCCGCCCCAGCGCCGCCGCCATGTCGTTGGCGTCATTGGCCGGGTTCACCAAAGGCGTCACCGAGCGATAGGCGCTGTTGCCGATCACCAGAGCCGCCTTCTGGGCTGCGCCGGCCGGCAACGCGCCTGCCAGAACGACAGCGGCAAGGAAGAACAGACGGATCAGGCAGGCCATGATGAGGTCTCAGGAGGGCAAGGGCGCGACATTATCTCCGCCAGCGCGCGCAAATCAAACGTGACAGCGCCATGCGAACGCCTCAAAGATGGAAGCAGACAGGCTTTTCTACATGGGAGCGCTCAACAGCTCCCCTCTTTCGACAGTCAGGTGCGTTGTGATCGAATATGTCCGCCGAATCCTCGATGCCCGTGTCTATGACGTGGCCCAGAGAACGCCCCTGGACCCGATGGTGCGGCTCAGCCAGCGCCTGAATGCGGAAATCCTGCTCAAGCGCGAGGATCTCCAGCCGATCTTCTCCTTCAAGATCCGTGGCGCCTATAACCGCATCGCACGCCTGTCGCAGGAGGCCAAGGCCGCCGGCGTGATCTGCGCTTCGGCCGGCAACCACGCCCAGGGCGTCGCCCTTTCGGCAACGAAACTCGGCATCGCCGCCACCATCGTCATGCCGATCACCACCCCGCGCATCAAGGTCGACGCCGTGCGCTATTGGGGCGGCAAGGTCGTGCTCAAGGGCGACGTCTTCGACGAAGCCTACGCCCATGCCAGGGAACTCGAACGCGAGCACGGCCTCACCTTCGTGCATCCCTATGACGATGGTGACGTCATCGCCGGCCAGGGCACCGTGGGCGTCGAGATCCTGCACCAGCATCCCGACCCGATCGAGGCGGTTTTCGTGCCGATCGGCGGCGGCGGCCTGGCCGCCGGCATCGCCTCCTACGTCAAGTTCCTGCGTCCGGAGACGAAGGTGATCGGTGTCGAGCCCGTCGACGCCGCCTCGATGAAGGCGGCCATCGAGGCCGACGAGCGGGTGGTGCTTGATCGTGTCGGCCTGTTCGCCGACGGTGTCGCGGTACGCCAGGCAGGTGAAGAGACCTTCCGGATCTGCCGGGAACTGCTGGACGACGTCCTGGTCGCCGACACCGACGCCATGTGCGCCGCAATCAAGGACATTTTCGAGGACATGCGGGTGCTGTCCGAACCGGCCGGCGCCCTGTCGTTGGCAGGCCTGAAGGCCTATGCCCAGGCAAATCCTGAGAGAAGCGGCGCGCTGATCGCCGTCAACAGCGGCGCCAACCTCAATTTCGACCGCCTGCGGCATGTCGCCGAACGCGCCGAGGTGGGCGAGGCTCGCGAGATCCTGCTCGCCGTCACCATCCCAGAGGAGACGGGCAGCTATCGCCGCTTCATCGACGTGCTGGGCAACCGCATCGTCACCGAGTTCAACTATCGCTATGCCGGCGGCAGCCAGGCCCATGTCTTCGTCGGCCTGAAGCTGGCCGATGCCAAGCGCCAGAAGAGCGAGATCGTCGGTCAGCTCGAGCGGCTCGGCTATGGCGTCGTCGACATCAGCGCCGACGAGACCGCCAAGCTGCATGTGCGCTACATGGTGGGAGGACGGGCGCCCGGTCTCACGGACGAATTGGTGCTGCGCTTCGAGTTTCCCGAACGTCCCGGCGCCCTGCTCCGCTTTCTCGACGGTGTCGGCTTCGACTGGAACATCACCCTGTTCCACTACCGCAATCACGGCGCCGATTATGGCCGCGTGTTGGTTGGAATCCAGGTTCCCGAGGCTGATCGGCCGCGCCTTTTCGAACGTTTGGGAGAGCTCGGCTACCCCTATGAGGACGAGAGCGCCAACGACGCCTATCGCCTCTTCCTGCGCGGCTGAACGGCCTGCTGCCAGGCACGCACCACCCTTCACGAAAAATTAAGCAATAACAAATGGTTAAGGCTCCTGGCGGAGCCTGCCGCCGCTATGCTCCACGCCCATAGCAGCAATGCCGAATAACATGCCCACGGCGTGCATTTCGACACTACATAAACACCGAAAAGTCGCAATAAGTCTTACAAGTAGAGACGAGGCGTTAACTGCGCCGCGTTACAATGAAAGGTGAGTTGGAGTCAGTACGATGCGTTTGGCGGGATTGTTTACAGCGAAGGACGGATTTGAAGAAGGCGACATAGCTGGAGTGACGATCGATGTCGTCACCGGTCTGCTTGCCGGTCTCGCCCTGATTATCGGTGTCTGGCTGCTCGGCAGCGCACTGAACGCGGATGCCAGCCATATCGCCTCGGCGCTGGCCCGCTGAGAACGCATCGATCATCACGGATGACGTGAAGCAGTCCGGTCCCCCGCCGTGGGAAACCAGACCGCTTCATCATGCTCACGATGACGCAGCTGTCGTACCGCCCGGTCGCAGCGACTATTTGCTCATCGAATTCTTGATCACGCCGACGATGACCTGAAGGATCGCGCCACCGGCACCGCCACCGATGACGTTGGTGACGATCGAGCCGATGTCGAAATTCCCCGACTGCATGGAGGCCGCCACGGACGGCCAAACGGCGGTGATGATCTGGCCGAGCACGCCGCCGCCGACCAGGCCGGCGATGATGTTGCCGATATTGCCCATGTCGAATTGCGGCAGAGCCTTGCCGGAGCCGGCGCCGCCGAGCGCGCCCGCTACCAGGTTGATAAGAATCTGTTCCATTGTCGACTTCCACTTTCAGTGGCGGCTGGTTGCTGGAAAGATGACCGCCTGCGACAATTTGTACAGATTCTGGTTTCGTTTCAATTAATCCGCGAATCGAGCAACGCTTCAGGAGGCCTTACACAAAGTAAAATCTGTGTATTTCGCTTCTGCAGCGCTTCGCCGTCTCGGTGGAGAGCTCGCTGCATTGTTTCCTGCGAGTCTATCCGCCCTGAAGTGCCTTGAAATCGCGCTGCCAGATCGCGCCGGTGATATAGCGTAGAACGGAATTGCCGCGTTCGGCATCGGGCGCTCCCATCAGCGAGAGCAAGGCCACACAGGCCTCCTTTCCCTGATGCACCGTCACCGCGGGTTCCCGACCGGTCCGCTGGGCGCCGGTCTGGCCATCCCGGCCGGCGGCATTCTTCCACTTGTCGGCAAAGATCCTCGCCCCCTCCCTGGCGGTGTCGCAATCGCCATAGGGCAGCGCGATCACCACGCCACTGCCTGCCGGCTCCTTCGTCTCGACATCGGCGATCACCACACCGAGGGACACGGGCGTGGGCGGCCTCTTCGCCCGCTCAGCCATCTTGTCCGCCAGCGCTTTCTTGTCGACCGTGGGTGAGGTCGCCATCATGTCCAGCACATCGTCCCCCTGCATCCAGATCGCCGGGGTGAGCACGATCGCCTGCAGGACCGAGCCTTGGGCGGCCACCTTCTCGATGGCATCGAGGGCGGCCTCAACCGGCGCCAGACCGGCGAGGCTGGTCTTAACTGAAACGGCGCCTGCCTCGGCAGCAGCCCCGGGGTCGGGCGATTGCGCCACGCCACTGGCGAAGGGCGCCAACATCGATGCCCGCCCCAGAGGACCGAAAAAAGGATTGGTGACGCTGCGTTTGGTGAAATCGAGCTTCATCGGCTCACCATTGCGCCATATGCCGTTGACCTGGCTGAAGCCGCGCTTGGCGAGCCCCTCCACGAAAGGAGCGGATATGGCGGGCTCCGTGAAGCGCCAGATGACGACGGCCCGTGGCGGTGTGCCATATTCAGTAAAGCTGGCAATGTCGTCGTGCTTCAAGCCGGTACTATCTTTCCAGGACGCTTCGTCGCTGTAAAAGAATGCCTTTGCCGTGTCGCTGCCGCCCAAATTTACCCGCAGCCGCATCGCGGCGGGATCCCCTGCATAGAGCTTGCGTAATTCCGACAGACCGACAAAGCTGGCGGCAATGCCGTTGCGATCCATCGCGACCTTGGCAGGAACGTGGGACAGGGCACGCCGCAGTTCCGAATCGGCCGAGGCCGCTCCTGCGACGCCGCATAGCAAGGTCGCCACCGCTGCGGCGCCCGCGAGCTTTCTCAATCCATCCGGCATGAAAATCTCTCCTGTCCATCGCAACGGCGGCAATGGCACGCCGGAAGCGGCCAAGTCTGTCGCCAAGGGAACGCATCAGGGGAACCGCATCAAGGCTTCTTCGTTGCCCAGCGCGCCACGGCTGCGTCGTCCTCGTCCTTGGCGGCGACCCAGCCGGTGCCGGAGGCACGCTCTTCCTTCTTCCAGAAGGGGGCGCGGGTCTTGAGATAGTCCATCAGGAAGGAAGCAGCCTCGAAGGCAGCCTGGCGATGCATCGAGGCCGTCACCACCAGCACGATATTGTCGCCCGGCACCAGCCTGCCATGGCGATGGATGATGGCAACGCCCTGCAGGGGCCAGCGCTCGCGCGCTTCCGCCTCGATCCGCTCGAGCTCGGCCTGGGCCATCTCGGGATAATGATCGAGCGTCATGGCGCTGATACGGTCGTCGTCCGGCCCCGCCCGGCAGATGCCGATGAAATTGACCACGGCACCGATATCGGTCCGCCCGCGGGACAAGGCGGCAACCTCGGCCGAAACGTCGAAATCCTCGCGCTGCAGACGAACGCTCACCGTATCAGCTCCCGCCGGCTCAGCCGCCCGTCATGGGCGGGAAGAAGGCAACCTCACCCGCACCGGCAATCGGTGCGGCCGGCTTGACATGGCGCCGATCGATCGCCGCCCGCACGATCTTGCGGTTCTCGAAGGCGTGGGCATGGGCTTCGCTGCGCTCGGACAGGAACTGCATCAGATCCTCGACCGTCCTGACCTCGGCCGGCAGGTCGACTTCCTCTTCCGGCACGCCGATGCGCTCGCGCAGCCAGGCGAAATAGATCAGCTTCATCGCGCGTCCTCCAGCCTTATTACGCATCTTCGAGGAGATGCTGCACGCCGCTGCGGAAGTAATCATACCCCGTATAGAGCGTCACCACAGCCGAAACCCACAGCAGCACCAGGCCGATGATGGTACAGCCCGGCAGGACGGCATCGCCGGCGGGCCCCGCCAGCAGGAAACCGATCGCCAGGAGCTGGACGGTGGTCTTCCATTTGGCCAGCCGCGTTACCGGCACGGAAACCCGCAATTCGGCCAGGAACTCCCTCAAGCCGGAAACCAGGATCTCGCGGCACAGGATGACGATCGCCGCCCACACGGACAAATTGTCGGTGGTAATGGTTCCCGTCGCCGCCAGCATGAGCAGGCAGGACGATACCAAGAGCTTGTCGGCGATCGGATCGAGCATGCGTCCGAGCGAAGATTGCTGCCCCCAGGCCCTGGCAAGATAGCCATCGAAATAGTCCGTCACCGCCGCCAGCGCGAACGCCCCGAAGGCGACCCAGCGTACCCAGATGACCTCCGGCCAGAACAGGCAGGCCACGACCACCGGCACCGCCGCGATCCGGCCATAGGTGAGGATGTTCGGCAGGGAGAGCGGTGAGGTCCGCTTGGTGGGCGCAGGTGATGTCATGGCTTGAAGGAACATGGCGCGGGCCGCGCCGTCAACCGGGTTTAAGATGCCTTGTCGTGGAAGAAGTCGTAGACCTTGCGGGCGGTCGCCTGATCGATGCCCGGACAGCCTTCGAGATCGGCCATCGAAGCCCGTTCGATCGCCTTGAGAGTGCCGAAATGCCGCAGCAGCGCACGTTTGCGCTGCGGGCCGATGCCGCCGATTTCCTGGAGCCCTCCTTCCTTCAGCGATTTGGAGCGCTTCTGGCGATGGGCACCGATGGCGAAGCGGTGGGCTTCGTCACGCAGGCGCTGCACGAAATAGAGCACGGGATCGCGCGGGGCGAGCTTGAAGGGGGGCTTGCCCTCGACGATGAAGGTCTCCCGGCCGGCATCGCGATCGACACCCTTGGCGACGCCGACCAGCGCGACATCCTCGACACCGAGGTCGGCGAAAACCTCGCGAGCCACCTGCAACTGGCCGGCACCGCCGTCGATGAGCACGAGGTCGGGCCAGGTCGGCATCACGACATCGTCCGGCTCCGCCGCCTCGCCCGGCTCGTCCTTGGGTGTCTCCTTGATCAGGCGGGAAAAGCGTCGTTCCAGCACTTCGCGCATCATGCCGTAATCGTCGCCCGGCGTGATCTCCGTCGATTTGATGTTGAACTTGCGATAATGCGTCTTGGCGAAGCCTTCGCGTCCAGCCACGATCATGCCGCCAACGGCGTTGGTGCCCATGATGTGGGAGTTGTCATAGACCTCGATGCGGCGCGGCGCCTCCTCGAGGCTGAAGGCCTCGGCGACACCTTCCAGCAGTTTGAGCTGCGAGGAGGATTCGGCCAGGCGCCGCCCGAGGGCCTCGCGGGCATTGGTGAGGGCATGTTCGACGAGATCGCGCTTCTCTCCCCGCTTCGGCGTCGCGATCTCGATACGATGGCCGGCCCGCAGCGACAGCGCCTCACGCAGGATCTCCCCGCCCTCGACCTCATGCGAAAGCAGCACGAGCTTGGGCGCCGGCTTGTCGTCGTAGAACTGGCCGAGAAAGGCATCGAGCACTTCGGCCTCGCTGAGCGTACGGTCGGCCTTGGGAAAATAGGCCCGGTTGCCCCAGTTCTGGCCGGTGCGGAAGAAGAAGACCTCGATGCAGAACTGGCCGGCCTGCTCGTGCACGGCAAAGACGTCCGCTTCCTCGATCGAACGCGGATTGATGCCCTGCGTCGACTGGATGGCCGAAAGTGCCGCGAGCCTGTCGCGATAACGGGCGGCGCGCTCGAACTCCAGGGTCTCGGCGGCTTGCTCCATTTCATGCGCCATCGCTTCCTTGATGGCCTTGGACTTGCCGGTCAGGAAGGCGCGCGCCTCGCTGACCAGGCCGGCATAATCCTCGATGGAGATCTCGCCGGTACAGGGAGCCGAGCAGCGCTTGATCTGGTGCAGCAAACAGGGGCGCGTGCGGGTGGAGAACACCGAATCCGTACAGGATCGGATGAGAAAGGCACGCTCCAGGGCATTCATCGTGCGGTTGACGGCCAGGACGCTGGCGAAGGGGCCGAAATAATCACCCTTGCGCGTGCGCGCGCCGCGATGCTTGGTCAGTTGGGGTGCAGGATGGTCACCCGTCAGCAGGATATAGGGAAAGGACTTGTCGTCGCGCAGCAGCACGTTGAAACGCGGCTTCAGGCTCTTGATTAGGTTGATCTCAAGCAGCAGGGCTTCGGTTTCCGTCTGGGTGGTGACGAACTCCATCGCCGCCGTCTCGGCGATCATGCGGGCGATACGC
This sequence comes from Labrys sp. E2SS-1L, assembly GCF_057073705.1. Taxonomy (NCBI): domain Bacteria; kingdom Pseudomonadati; phylum Pseudomonadota; class Alphaproteobacteria; order Hyphomicrobiales; family Xanthobacteraceae; genus Labrys; species Labrys sp. E2SS-1L. The sequence continues at coordinate 4,759,213 of NZ_CP172712.1, forward strand.
GCCGTCGGCGCAATGCCACGGGCATAGCTCGCCACCCGCTTCTTGAGCGAATGCGCCTTGCCGACATAGAGCACCGTGCCTTCCGCATCGATCATGCGATAGACCCCCGGCGCATTGGGCAACGTCTTCCAGAAGGCATGGATGACCGCGGTTCCCGCCCGCAGCGAAGACGGCACGGCTTTCTCGTCGAAGGCAAGGTCGACGGAGGAGGAGGCTTCCTCGGTTTCGGCGGGAGCAGGCGAGTCGATCATGGCTGATAAATAGGACGCGGGAAGCGCGCTGGCGAGAGGGCACGCAAAACACCGGTGAAATTGCTACCATCCTCGGCCTGCCGCGGGCTGTTCCGCCCGGATTTACTCAGTCCAGGCCAGATGCTGGCCGCCATCGACGGCGATCATCTGGCCGCTGACGCTACGCGCACGGGCCAGATAGAGCACGGCCTCCACGATATCCTCCACGGCACTGCCATGGCCGAGCGGCGTGCCGGCCGCCTCGGCCGCGAATTCCTCGGGTGTCTGCGAGGCGGCCTGCAGGGTTGGGCCGGGTCCGATGCCGTTGACTCGGATATGCGGCGCCAGGGCCTGGGCCAGGGTCTGCGTGGCGACATGCAGCACGGATTTGCTGAGATAATAGGACACATAGTCCGGCCGGGGATGCAGCACGCGCTGGTCGATCAGATTGACGATGGAGGGGTCGTAGGCAAGCGGGTCGACCTGGGCCGCAAAGGCCTGGGCGAGAAAGATCGGGGCCTGGGCGTTGACGGCGAATTGCCGGTTCCAGATCTGCGCCTGGAGACTGCCGATGCCGTCGGGCTCGAACATCGAGGCCGAATTCACCAGCAGATCGAGGACGCCGATGCCGGCGCGCGCCTCCTCGACGATTGCACTTACCTTGTCACCCGCGGCCAGATCACCCACGACGATACAGGTCCTGCGTCCCATGGCCGCAATTTGCGCCGCCGCATCCTCCGCTTCCGCGCGCGAACGATTGCAATGGAGCGCGACATCATATCCGGCCTGGGCCAGCCCAAGCGCGATGCTCCGACCGATACGCTTGGCGGCGCCGGTCACCAAAGCGCGTTGCGCACGAGCCTTTTCCACCATTTTCTCCATTCCTTCCGCAGGCTTGTCTTCATACTGCGTTTACGATGCAGGCAGATTGCTGCCCAGCGTTAACGTCGATCAACCACTGGACAGTGTTCAAGTGACGGACTGGCCCATGCCAGCACTGGAGCAAGGCACGCCCATGGCTGAACGTTTTTTGCTCCAGCTCTTTGGTTCGACGCGTCTTTGTGATTCGTGGTAGCTCCCTTCAATCGCAAGACGCTTTGGCACTGGAACAGGCAACACTGGGACACGATGCTGAAGGTCACTTTCCTCACTTGCGCGATCCTGGCCTGGCAGCCCCTCATTGGAGCAGCGCAGGCCGGCGAGGCTGTGCCTGGGGCGCCCTCCGCCCTGTCGCTGGTGTGGACCGGTCGCTTCATTGCCGTAACCAAGGCGCCGGTGCTGGCGGGCGTCGCTCCGCAGGCCGCTGCCAAGCCGGCCCGCCCGACGGCTGGCTATGACGATGTCGACATCGTCGGCTCCATCCCGGCCAATCCCTCGGGAGAGAGTGGCAAGAATCGCTCGCCCATGCGCACTGCACGCCCGGCAGGCCTCTGTCTTCTGCCCGGCCTCACCTCCGGCCGGGGTGATGATCTGGCCTGCGGCGGCGCCCAGAATAATCGCTGGTCGGCCCGCGCGACGGCGTTCAACTATGATTTGGGCACGGTTCATTCCGATTTTGCCAATGCGCCCGCGCCCTATGCCGCCGGATGGGAATGAAAAATCATTCCGACAACACCAGAATTCATGAAATTAAATTCTCATTAACTATAATAAATTTTGAATTACCCTAAGGCAATCTTTAGAACATACATTATAGTTAACAAATCATTTCAAATATAATTTAAGTTATTGCCATAATGTCGCCTTGTTAAATCTACTTAATAAACCCATCAGGCAACTTTCTCTTAATAGTCTTCACGTAACACGGTCGCATGATTGTTCGATGGGTTGGGGATACCGGCGTCATCGCGTGTATGAGTTCCAGGAGTTCACGATGAAAAAGCTTCTTCTCGCCACAGCATTGACGCTGATCACCGGGTCCGCCTTCGCGGCCGACATTCCGCCCTATCAGGAGCCCGCTCCGGCCTATCAGGCACCGGCCTCCAATGTGACCTGGACGGGCTTCTATGCCGGTATCAATCTCGGCTACGGCTTTTCCGGTGACTTCGATGCCGATCGCGGCGTCCGCCTGAACGAGGCCAGCGGCTTCACCGGCGGTGTCCAGGCCGGCTACAACATGCAGTACGATCCGATCGTGATCGGCCTCGAAGGCTCGCTGAACTACGCCGACATCACCGACAAATATGACGGCCACAAGGGCACCTACGGCTTCAACGGCTCGATCACGCCCCGCATCGGCTACGCCATGGGTGACTTCCTGCCCTATATCAAGGCGGGCCTTGCCTTCGGCGATGTCGAGATCAACCGCTTCGGCGCCAAGGATTCGCAGTGGCAGGTCGGCTGGACCGCCGGCTTCGGTGCCGAATATCGCGTGACCCCGGAAGTGTCGGTCCGGGCTGAATACAACTATACCAGCTACGGCAAGGATGACTTCGACATCCGCAGCGGTATCGTCAAGGCCGGCTATGGCGGCAGCGACATCAAGCTGGGCGTGAACTATCACTTCTGATCCGTTCAGAAGACAGCGCTCCGAAAAGGCCCGGCACAACGCCGGGCCTTTTTCGTTCGATGATCGTCAGCCGGCCTTGATGGTCGATATCCGGCCTTCCCAGATCATGCTGCCCACCACGGCAAGGAGAACCACACCGCCGCCGGCCAGGGCCGCCGTTCCCGGCGCTTCTCCGAAAGCAAGCCAGACCCACAGGGGCGCAAGGGGCGTCTCCAAGGCGCCGATCAGCGCCGTCTGGGCTGCCGGAATGAACTTCGCGCCGATGGTAAAGCAGACCAGAGCCAGGCCCATATTGCTCACGCCGAATGCCACCAGCAAGACAACTTCATCAGCATTCGCCGGCCAGCTCGACATCAGAGGCGCGCTGATGAGGGCCGGCACCAGCGCCGACAGGCAGGCAGCCGGCACCAGTGGCACATCGGGAAAGCGCCGCCGCATCACCACGAAGGCGGCCACCAGCACCGTCATTGCCAGTGCGAGGGCATCGCCGATCAGGCTCCCCTGCCCGCCGCCGCCGGCCACGGTCAGCGCCACACCTACGACCGCGAACAGGCTGGCGACCAGCACCGCCGCTGAAGCCCGTTCGCGCATCACCAGCCAGGCCAGGCCCGCCGCCACGAAGGGCACCGTCGCGTAGATGATCGAGACATGGGCGACGCTGGTGAGTCGCAGCGATGCCACGAAACAGGCCATGCCCAGGCTGGACAGCAGGCAGAAGCCCAGGCCGACCCATCCCATCGCCCTGAAGCTGCGCCAGGTGTTGCGGCCTTCCAGCGCCAGGATGAAGGCGAGGCTGGTGGCTGCACCGAACAGGCCACGCCAGAACAGCAGGGCGGCAATGTCGAGGGGTACCGCTCGGGTGAAATAGCCGGCCGAACTCCACAGGATGGCGGAGGCCGTCACCAGCGCCACACCGAGATGGCGCGGGGTGAATGCGGCCGGCATGCTCCCTTCGATGGACATGGCAATCTCCGATACGGCTGATGCCGATTGACAGATGCCGATTGAAGCAGAACCCTGCTGCCAAGAATCTGTCAGCAGTCTCTGCACAGACCGCAATCAATGGCTTGTTGCCCATGCGCCGCACCACACGCCTGTTCGAGATCATCCAGTTGCTGCGCGTCGCCAAGAAGCCGGTAACCGCCGAGGCGATCGCGGCGCAGCTCGAAGTCGCCAAACGTACCATCTATCGCGACATCGCCTCGCTCCAGGCCCTGTCGGTGCCCATCTATGGCGAAGCCGGCATCGGCTATGTCATGCGCTCCGGCTACGACCTGCCGCCGCTGATGCTGTCGATCGAGGAAGTCGAGGCCCTCGTGGTCGCGCTCGGACTGCTGGAGCGCACCGACGACCGTGCGCTCAAAGCGGCAGCAGGCTCGATCCGCGCCAAGATCGCCACCGTCCTGCCGGTTGCCAACCGCGAGCCGATCGACAAGACCAGCCTCTTCGTGCCGCAATGGATCCATCCCGAGCCGATCAGCATCGACCTTGCCGCCATTCGCCTGGCCATTCGCGACGAACGCAAATTGCTGCTGCACTATGCCGACGTCGAGGGACGGGAAAGCCGGCGGATCGTCCGCCCGATCGCCATGGTCTACTATGTCGAGGTGATGCATGTCGTAGCCTGGTGCGAGCTGCGCCGGGATTTCCGCAGCTTCAGGGCCGACCGCATTCGCCATTGCGAGGTCATGGAGGAGCGTTTCGAGGGCGAAAGCGCGGTTTTGCGCACTGCCTGGGAAGCACGCCAGCGTGAAGAGGCGCCACAGCGCTAGAGCAAGGCGCGTTCGAGCGTGAACGCTTATTTGCTCTAACTCCTTGTACCCAAGCCAATCCTGAGGATTGGCCAGAGCTTCTTTGCGATTCTTGGTGATTCCACCAAATCGCAAAACGCTTTGGCATCCGATCAGGCTTTCAGACGAACACCATCAACCTAGCCGGGCCATCCTCGGTTGCCACCAGGTCTCGCGCCTGAAAGCCCGCTTTGGCATAGGCCGCCTGTGCTCGCCGATTGGCAGGGTCGGGATCGACGACGACCATCGGCGCCCCCTCTGCCCGCAAATGCTGTGCCAACAGGCGCAGATAGGCCGGGCCGTGGCCACGACCGAGCATGGCGGGATCCCCGATGAACGTATCGATGCCGCGTGTGCCGACCGGAAAAGCGGCCAGATGCGGCTGTTCCCAAGCGTGGACTTCATAGTCCTGGACATAGGCAAAGGGTCGCGCTTCGAAGCTGACGATCCGCATTACCATGCGCGGATCGGCGAGGTCCTCCCTGAGCAATTCCAGCTGCTTGTCCGCATCCTGCCACCAGCAGGCCACTTCGGGCTCGCGCAGCCAGGCCGCCAGCAAGGGCAGGTCGCCCACGGCTGCCGGGCGGAAGCGATAGGGGCCACCATTCAGGCCCATCGCCTCACTGCGGACGCGTCAGGCCGAAAGCCGGGATTTCCGCCTCGAAGGCGGCCAACCAGGCTTGCAGCTTGGGATGATGCTGCCGCCAGGTTCCGGCAAAGCGCAAATCGAGATAGCCGAGCGCGCAGGCCAGTGCGATGCTTCCCGCGTCCAGTGCCGGGTCGAAGGCCCCTGCCCGTGCCTCGAATTGAGCCAGGCCGCGCGCGACCTTGCCGGCCTGGATATCGAGCCATTTGGCACTGCGCTGGTCCTCGGGACGTATCCTCGCTTCATAGACCTGGAGCAGGGAGGCATCCATGATGCCGTCCGCCAGGGCCTGACGGGTCAGCACCTCATAGCGTTCCGGGCCCTGCGGCATGATCCGCCCGCCTCCTGCGAGGTGGTCGAGATAGTCGAGAATGACCCGGCTGTCGTAGAGGATGGTCCCGTCATCCAGGATCAACACCGGGATCTTGCCGAGCGGGTTCTGCTCGCGCAGGCTATCCTGCGGATCATTGGTATCCGCCGGGACCACGGTGATGCGATCGAACAGGCCGAGATAGTGGGCGGCGATCTTGACCTTCCGACCGAAGGGCGAAGGAGGCGAGGAGCGCAATTGCATGATGAAGCCGAAATCCAGCTGCTGGAATCATGAGCGCCTGCAAGCGCTCATCCATCCATTACCGCATTTCAGCCGCAAGCGCGGAAATACCGATCAGGCTTTCACCAGATTGACGGCCTTCGGTCCCTTGCCCTTCTTGTCGGGCTCGACATCGAAGGAGATCTTCTGGCCTTCAGACAATGTACCCAGACCGGAACTTTCGACTGCGGTGATGTGAACAAAGATGTCGCGTCCACCATCGTCAGGCGTTATGAAGCCATAGCCTTTTTGGGTGTTGAAGAACTTGACGGTGCCGCTCTGCGCCATCTTACGCTCCCAGTCCCGATCTGGCCGGATGACCAGATCCATTCCACACCAGTACGCAATGAGTTTCATCCAAAGGACGTTTGTACGCAAGAGGCGATATCGGCGGCCGGACCGATAGGCCCTTGCCGCACCGGACAAATTTTACCGATACTGGAAATTCCTATGGGCGAAGACATACCTTACAACCGCGAGGCGCCGCCGCCGGGCATCCTCGAGGAATTGTCGCCGGGTGTCCGCCGCATCCTGGCTCCCAATGGCGGTGCCTTCACCTTTACCGGTACCTGTTCCTATATCGTCGGACGCGGCAAGGTCGCGATCATCGACCCCGGACCGGACGATCCTGGTCACGCCGCTGCCCTGCTGGCAGCCGTGCACGACGAGGAAGTGGTGGCGATTGCCGTCACTCACACCCACCGCGACCACTCGCCGGGCGTGTCGGCGCTGGTATCGGCCACCGGCGCGCCCACCTACGGCGCCGGCCCGCATCGCAGCGCCCGCCCCCTGCATGACGGCGAGATCAATCTGCTCGATGCCGCCGGCGACCTCGCCTTCCAGCCCGACATTGTCCTGGCCGAAGGCGATCGTTTCGGTCCGCCGGACTGGCCGTTGACGGCACTGGCGACGCCCGGCCACTGCGCCAACCATCTCGCCTTTTCGCTGGAAGCGGACAAGGTGCTGTTGTCGGGCGACCATGTCATGGCCTGGTCCACCAGCATCGTCGCCCCACCCGACGGCTCGATGGGAGACTACATGGCCTCGCTGGAGAAACTTCTCGGCAGGCCGGAGGCACGCTATTTCCCTGGCCATGGCGGCCCGGTCGAACAGCCCCAGCGCTTCGTGCGAGCGATGATCCAGCATCGCCGCATGCGCGAGGCTTCGATCCTGCAGGCCCTCGGCGAAGGCCCTGCGCCGATCACGCCCTTGACCGCCAGGGTCTATGCGGGGCTGCCGGCCGGGTTGCAGGGAGCGGCGGCCCTCAACCTCTTCGCCCATCTCGAAGACCTGGTCCAGCGCGGCAAGGTCGCCACCGAGGGGGCCCCTTCCATGGCGGGCCGCTACTGGCTCGCCTGATCCGGCGTCAGCGCCCGATCGCGCAACTCGGCCATGAAACTCTGCACATGCTTGGCGTTGGCTCCGAAATCATAGGAGCCGTAGCGAGCAGCCGAGCGCATGTCGATGCGCGTCTTGCCGCCCTCGCTCCGGATGCGCAGCGCAATGTCGTCGACAGTACCCAGAATGGTGGATGAGGCGACCGCCTCGATACGATCGCCAAAGCGCCTCTGCGTGGAGGCCGAACCCGCGGTCGGGCCTCCCATCGCGTCGGCGTCCACGGGATCGCCATCCTCGCGGATGCTGTCCGGCAGGCGGATACGCGCGGCCATCTCGCCGAAGCGCAGATCACCCACGACCTGCCAGCGCCTCTCCCGCATCAGGCGAAGCGCGATCTTGCGGATATCGTCCGGCGGCACGTCGAGGAGAATCGACTGGACCTGCGGCAAGGCCTCGCGCTGATACGCCGCCAGCCCCGCCGCATAGGCGGTGGAATTGGCGTCCGCCGTGCGTGTGCGGGTAGCATGGGCCAGGGGCGGAGGATCCTCGGGATCGGTGCTGACATCGACGATTCCGGGCACGCTGAGGGCAAGGCTGGTGGCGATCGCTGCGGGCCCGAGCACCAGGATGGCAAGCAGGAAGGCACTGAAGGCTCTGCCGAAACCTCGCTCGCCCTTGCGCCAGATCACCTGGAAGGCGACCACGGCGCAGAGCAAGGCGGCGCAGGCTGCCAGCAGTCCCGCGCACAGGGCGGCAAAACCGGCCTTGAGCGGGGCGAGATGGAAGCGCAGCAGCACCAGGGAGATCAGCACCACCTCGAAGGCGAAGACCGCCAAGCTCTGCGCGGTACGGGCCCAGCCGGTCGGCGGAGGCGCCGGGCGTCGCAGCATCAGGGCGCGCCCGCCAGCGACTGCAGGAGATCGGGCAGGTCCATCACGCTGTCGATGACGTGATCGGCATGCGGCGCGAGTTCTTCCCGCTTGGCAAAACCGCTGAGCACGGCGATAGCCGTGCCGCCGGCCGCCTTGACGGCATGAAGGTCATGGGTGGAGTCGCCGACCAGGGCGATTTCCTGAGGCTTCACCCCGAACGCCTGGGCAAAGCCGAGCACCGGACCCGGCTCCGGCTTGCGGCCATGGCCCGAATCATAGCCGAGCACGGCGTCGAGCCAGGGCATCAGGCCGAGCTTCTCGCAGTGCGCACGGGCACCCGCCTCGGAATCGTTGGTGCAGATGCCCAGCAGATAGCCTCGGCTCTTCAGGGTGGACAGGAGCCAGGGCGGATCACCGATGGGCGTGACATGTTTCAGGCCCTCCTCGATGAAGATGCGGTCCATCTGTTCGAAGAAGGCGGTATCGGCGACCTCCCCGAGCACTTCAGCCCAGGCGACCCCATAATCGGCCGAAGATTCGGCCACCAGCACCGAATGCGGCAGGATGCGGTGGCTCGTCAGGTCGTAATCGTTGATCTCGACCAGCCGAGCCATCTTCTCGGGGTCGCCACCGCTCAGGCGCTGCATGGCGGCATAGGCCGCAGCGCTCCAGGTGAGATGGAAGTCGACCAGGGTTCCGTCCTTGTCGAAGAGTATGGCGCGTATCGGCATGGCGAATCCCAGTCTACAGCCCTTTCCCGCCCTCCATAAGGAATTTGGCAAGCGCGGCATACCGAATTCGCGCGAAAACAGGAGGCTGGAACAAGAGATCGTCCATCAAGCGTCAAAAACGACCCCTGAGCCGTCATTGCTGGAACTCACCGCCTTTTCGGAGATTTCGCAGTGCAAGCATATTGCGGAATCCCGTATTAAATCCCATGTCTTGGGCGCACGTGGGCCTTGTGCCACGGTGGCGGGCTGCCCATCAGGGGGCCGGCGGGAGAGATTTTGAAACATGCGTGACCCCTATAGCGTCCTTGGCGTTTCCAAGACGGCAAGCTTGGCTGAGATCAAGAAGGCCTTCCGGAAACTCGCCAAGCAGTACCACCCCGATCAGAACAAGGATGCCAAGGCCGCGGCGAAGTTCGCCGAGGTCAACAGCGCCTATGAAATCGTCGGCGACGAAAAGAAGCGGGCCCAGTTCGATCGTGGCGAGATCGACGCCGAGGGCAAGCCCCGCTTCCAGGGCTTCGAGGCTGCGGGTGGTCCCGGCGGCTTCGGGCGCGACACCGGTGGCTTCGAGTTCAATTTCGGCGGTGGTCGGGGCGGCAGTGGTGGCGGCGGTTTTGCGGGCGGTTTCGACGACATCCTCAGCGAGATGTTCGGCGGACGCGCCCAGCGCGGCGGCGGTTCGCGCGGCTCGGCGCCCCGCGGCGAGGATATCCAGGTCACCGGCCAGATTCCCTTCACGGTCTGGGCGTTGGGCGGCAAGACACGGGTCGAGCTCGGGCCGGGCCGCATGGTGGATGCCTCCATTCCGGCCGGCATCGCTCCAGGCAAGACCATTCGCCTGAGGGGCCAGGGCGAGCCCAGCCCGTTCGGCGGCGAGCCAGGCGATGCGCTGATTACGGTGGCCGTGGCACCGCACGAGACGTTTCGTGCCGAAGGCAGGAATGTTCGCGTCGACGTCAACGTGACCCTCTACGAGGCCGCTCTCGGCGCCAAGGTACGCGTGCCGACGCTGGACGGCTCGGTCGATCTCACTTTGCCTGCCGGCACCACGGGGCTGCGCTCCTTCCGCCTCAAGGGCAAGGGCGTGCAGGCCAAGGACGGTCCGGGCGATCTCATCGTCCAGCCCAGGATCATCATGCCCGGCACGATGGATCCCGAACTCGAGGCGGCCCTCGTGAAGCTGCGCGACAAGGGCTACGATATCGGGCGCTGAATTGGGGAGCGGGTCTTCAAACCCGCCCGCCGTTATTTCTCGAAGGGCCAGGCAACCGGCGTGCCGACCTGGCCGCGATGGCGCAGAAGATGGTCCGCCAGCACGCAGGCCATCATCGCCTCGCCCACCGGCACCGCCCGGATGCCGACACAGGGGTCATGGCGTCCCTTGGTAACGATATCGGTGTCGTGGCCATAACGATCCACCGTGCGTCGCTCCTGCAGGATGGAAGAGGTCGGCTTCACGGCGAAGCGCACCACCACGGGCTGGCCGGTGGAGATGCCGCCGAGAATGCCGCCGGCATGGTTGGAGAGGAACAGCGGCCTGCCGTCATTGCCCATGCGCATCTCGTCGGCGTTCGCCTCGCCCCCGAGTTCGGCAGCGGCAAAGCCATCCCCGATCTCCACGCCCTTGACCGCATTGATGCTCATCATCGCCGCCGCCAGATCCGAATCGAGCTTGCCGTAGATCGGAGCGCCGAGGCCGGGCTGCACCCCTTCGGCCACCACCTCAATCACCGCGCCGATCGACGAACCCGCCTTTCGTATGCCGTCGAGATACTCCTCGAAGAAGACAGCCGCGACCGGATCCGGACAGAAGAAGGGATTGGTGTCCACCGCCTCCCAATCCCAGCGGCTGCGGTCAATCTTGTGCGGCCCCATCTGCACGAGTGCTCCGCGAACGGTCACGCCGGGCAGGACCTGCCGGGCCACCGCTCCGGCCGCCACGCGGGCTGCGGTCTCGCGTGCCGAGGATCGCCCGCCGCCGCGATAGTCGCGAATGCCGTATTTGACGTCATAGGCATAGTCGGCGTGGCCGGGGCGATACTTGTCCTTGATCTCCCCGTAATCCTTCGAACGCTGATCGACATTCTCGATCATCAAATGGATCGGCGTCCCCGTGGTCAGCAATTGCCCACCCGCTTCGTCCGCCATCACGCCGGAAAGGATGCGTACGGCATCGGGTTCGCGACGCTGGGTTGTGAAGCGGCTCTGGCCCGGCTTGCGGCGGTCGAGGAAGCCCTGGATCATTGCCTCGCTGATCGGCAGGCGCGGCGGACAGCCATCGATCACGCAGCCCAGCGCCACGCCGTGACTCTCGCCATAGGTGGTAACGCGGAAGAGATGGCCGAAGCTGTTGAAGGACATGGGAACTCGCAGGGAACGGATGATGGCCGCCTTCTACAGCATTCGCGCCAAAACTCAATTTCGACCGTGTCCCTGTAGGGTCGAAGGTGTCCGACAAACTCCTTCATTGCCAGGGCAGCTGATCAGAATAAGCAAGGCATAATCCAGGATCGAAATAGGATTCGATCAGATGCCGCCGCTGAATTCTCAAACGAAGGTCAAAATTCGGCCATGTCATGGTTCCATGCCTGAGTCGGGCTGGATATCGAAATCGCTACCCGAAATCGAATATACTGGAGGAAATACCATGAACGTCCGCCATCTTGGCCTGCTTCCGGCAATTGCACTGGCGCTTTCCTTGGGTGTCGGCGCAGCATCCGCACAGACCACGCCTGAAGCCACGCCACCGGCGACGGCTGCACCGACCGAACAGATGGCGCCGAGTGCCACGCCGACGACCCCGATGGCCAAGAAGCCGACGGTCGATGCCAGCAAAAAGGCGGCCATTTCCAAGGCCTGCTCCGATGCCGCCGACAAGCAGGGACTGAAGGGCGCGCCCCGTAAAAAGTTCCGCGCAAGCTGCAAGCGCAAGGGTGGCCCGGTTACCTGACCCGATCCACTGCCGCTGCAAGCGACCCTGCTCGACGAGGCCGGCAGGCCTCGCCGGGCCTGATGCCCAGAACCGCCGAAACGCTTATCTGCTTCGGCGGTTCTGGTCAGCCGCGAAAATGCCTTAAGCCCATTCGGCCGATTTGTTGCGGAAGACCAGCAGCTTGCCCTGCCAGATCGGTTCTTCGGCCGCCTGAGCGCTGGCTTTGCCGGCCAGCAGCACCATCAGCACGCGGGCAACGCCACCATGGCTGACAACCACCTGATCCTGCGTCACCGTCTTGAGCCAGAGCGCGATGCGGTCGTGCAGCATGGCGTAGCTTTCGCCGCGCGGCGGGACATAGGCCCATTTGTCGGCCGTACGCGCCTTCACCATGTTGCGGTCCACCGACCGCAATTCGGCCCAGGTTCGGCCTTCCCAATCGCCGAAGGTCAGCTCCTTGAGGCGATCATCGGTCGTGTAGCGCTGCGGCGGCAGGCCGATCGCCTTGCGCGCCAGTTCCGCCGTCTCGCGCGTGCGTCCCAGCGGGCTGACCAGCCAGGGCAAGCCGTCCGGCTCAGGCAGAATCTCGGCAAGCCTGTGGCCAGCCTCGGCAGCCTGCTTGCGTCCGGCTTCGTTGAGGGGAATGTCCTGCTGGCCTTGCAGGCGCGCTTCAGCGTTCCAGTCGGTCTCGCCGTGGCGCATGAAGTAAAGTGTTGGCGCCACGGGCTTACTCCTGCTTTGGACGCATGAACCTGACGGGAGGCCGTCCTGCCTCCCCAAGCAGAGCTTCTCAAGGTCGCCCACTTACGGTTGACACCCAGACGCTCTGCAAGTGTTTGATATCTTGCAGATCCTTCTTGGACGGGCATGACGCCAACCGGCGAACGCCCGTCTCGTTTTCGTGCTGCCCGCTCCCGCAGAATCGCTGGATCGGTGCTCCAAAGCCTGCCCTTGCCGCTCAGTCCTTGCCGGCAAGCGTGATGTCGGGCGAGGTCGGATTCTTCATGCCGACCACGTGGTAGCCGGCGTCGACATGGTGCACTTCGCCGGTAACGCCGCGCGACATGTCGGAGAGCAGATAGGCCCCCGCTTCGCCCACTTCCTCGATAGTGACGGTGCGGCGCAGCGGCGCGTTGTATTCGTTCCACTTCAGGATGTAGCGGAAATCGCCGATGCCGGAAGCGGCAAGGGTCTTGATCGGGCCGGCTGAGATGGCGTTCACGCGAATCGCCTTCTCGCCGAGATCGGCGGCGAGGTAGCGCACGCTCGCCTCGAGCGCGGCCTTGGCCACACCCATGACGTTGTAGTGCGGCATCCACTTCTCGGCGCCGTAATAGGTCAGCGTCAGGATCGAGCCGCCATCCGTCATCAGCTTCTCGGCGCGCTGGGCGACCGAGGTGAGCGAATAGCAGGAGATCAGCATCGTCTTGGTGAAATTCTCTTCGGTCGTCTCGAGATAACGGCCGTCGAGCTGATCCTTGTCCGAAAAGGCGATCGCATGGACGATGAAGTCGAGCTTGCCCCATTTGGCGGCAACTTCGGCGAACACCGCATCGATGCTGGCGCCGTCGGTGACGTCGCAATGGCCGACGACCAGGGCATCAAGTTCGGCAGCCAGGGGCTCAACGCGCTTCTTGAGGGCGTCCCCCTGATAGGTGAAGGCGAGCTCGGCGCCATGCTGCCTGCACGCCTTGGCGATACCCCAGGCGATCGATCGATTATTCGCCACACCCATGATGAGGCCGCGCTTGCCGGCCATCAATCCACTTGCTGTCATTCCGCAACTGCCTATTCGAAAGGAACGGCATGAATAACGGAAGGCTGCGCAGGGGGGAAGGGGCGATAGACCTATTTGTTGAGGAATAGACCATCCCTGTCATGCCGGGAGCATTGTGGGCAACCTTCCCGCCCCCGGAACACCGCCGTCAGACGTGCTGGCCGCCATTGATGGCGATCTCGGCCCCGTTCACATAGGAACTCTGGTCCGTGCACAGGAAGTAGATGGTCTTGGCCACCTCGTCCGGCGTGCCGAGGCGGCGCATCGGGATCTGCGCGACGATCTTTTCGGTGCCGGGCGACAGGATCGAGGTATCGATCTCACCGGGCGCGATCGCATTGACCCGGATGCCCCGCGGCGCGAAGTCCGAGGCCATTTCGCGGGTCAGGGCGGCCAAGGCAGCCTTGGAGGTCGAATAGGCGGCCCCGGCAAAGGGGTGAACGCGCGCGCCCGCTATCGAGGTGACGTTCACCACCGAGCCCTTGACCTGCTCGAGCTCCTGGATCAGCCCGCGCGCCAGCATGATCGGTGCGAAGAAATTGACCTGGAATACCCATTGCCAATCCGAAAGCCCGGTCTCGATGCTGCTCAGGCGCGAGCCACCCTTGCCCTTCGGCGAAATCGCCGCATTGTTGACCAGTGCATGCAGGCCGCTGCCGTCGAGACGGCGCTTGATCTCCTGGATCGCTTCCTCGGTATTGGCCGGATCGGCCAGGTCGACCTGGATGTGATCCTCGGGGCCCGCCTCCCACGGGCATTCCTCCGGAAAAGCATGGCGGGAGCAGGTGATGACCCGCCAGCCTGCCGCTGAAAAGCGCTTGACGGTGGCATGCCCGATCCCCCGGGAGGCGCCGGTGAGGATCATCGCGCGCTGCGGATGCTGGGAGGAACTGCTTGTCATTGATGTAACCGATCGAAAAGGGGGGCGGCTCCCAAGAGCCATGCCAGAAGACATAGATATCACGACGCCCAAATGAAATAGGGCGGCGGATCGCCGCGAATGGCATCCCGAATTGCAGCGCCGCTGTCCTCAGGGATAAAGCTGTTCGCGGCTCCAGCCGCCCTGGCTTTCGGCACGCCGGAAAACCAGGCGGTCATGCAGCCGGAACGGCCTGTCGTGCCAGAACTCGATCTGCACCGGCAGGATGCGAAAACCGGTCCAGTGCGGAGGACGTGGGATCTCGCCGATGGCGAATTTGGCCGTGTAGGTCGCCACCGCCTTTTCGAGGGCGAAACGCCCCTCGAGCGGCCGCGACTGCTGCGAGGCCCAGGCGCCGATTCGGCTCCCGCGCGGGCGCGTGGCAAAATAGGCGTCGGCCTCCGCATCCGTGACACGCTCCACCGGCCCGCGCACCCTCACCTGCCGGCGCAGGCTCTTCCAGTGAAACAGCAGGGCGGCCTTGGGCGTGCCGGCCAGTTCCTGGCCCTTGGTGCTCTGGGTGTTGGTGAAGAATACGAATCCCTTGTCATCGAGGCCCTTGAGCAACACCATGCGAACGTCCGGCAAGCCATCGGGATCTACCGTGGCGAGCGCCATGGCGTTGGGGTCGTTGGGCTCGGATTTCTCCGCCTCCGCGAGCCATTGCGCAAACAGCAAAAACGGTTCGGACGCGCCGAGGAAGCCAGCCGAGTCACCCGGCGTTAACTCGCCCGTGCCAAGATTACCTAACGTCATGGTCATTGGGGTGGCTCCACTGTGTTCAGCCTGTTCGTCTTCAAGGGCGCTTATAACGCGTACCGCGTCCGCGGCCCACTGTCAGCGCTGATCGCCAGTGTCATTTTGACAGGCTGCGCCATTTCGACGCCTCTCGGCCCGATCTTCGGTTCGGCCGAAGATCAGACCACGACCGGCTCGATTCCCGCCCAGGACATCCGCCTCAATGCCAGCATGACCGATGCCGACTGGCAGCAAGCCAAAGCTGCGCTGCAGGCTGCCATGGACCCCCAGAATCCGGGCGCGTCGATCCAATGGTCGAATATGACGACCGGCGCCCATGGTTCGGTGACCCCGGTGGCCGAGACCTATGTCGAGAACAAGCTCACCTGCCGCAGCTTTGTGGCGGCGCAGTCGGACCAGACCGGGGGGTTGGTCCGGGGATCGAACCCGGCGCAATGGTACCAGGGCAAGGGCTGCCGCAAGAGCGGTACGGCCTGGTCGATCGTCAGCGTCCAGCCCTGGGCCCTGCCGAGGGCATGAATTTGCCGGTGCCGGAGGCCCGGTTAATCGAACATTCAGGTGGCGGGGTCTATACTGCCCACCATGCCGTGCGAAGTATCACGGAGCCTTCACGTTAACCATGATAGCTTCGCCGCCAAATATTCACAGTCCGGCCCTCACCTCGCTTCAAAGCACCTCCAGGGTGAATGCAAGTAGAGCGTGTCGTTGCGTATGGAGTTAATTATGACGACCTCCCCTCTTTCCGCCGCCCGACCGGGCGAAGGGCTCGCGCCCCAGCAAGGGTCCCCGCGCGAGCAGTTGCAGCATCTCTATCGCGCCATCGGTATTTCGGCCGTCGCCGCTGCCGCGGCGCAGGTGGCCCGGGTCGTGGCCAAACCCGAAAAGCCCAAGCATGAAATGCCGGCCTGCCTGCGCGACGAAGACGACGATCTCGCCGCCTGAGCGGAAGCATCCTGCATTTATCGATATGCGACGCGGCTGCAACGACATGCGCGCGGCATATCGGTAACATTGAACTTATGAATGCATCGCAGCCGCGCCGCAAAGCGCGGCTTTCTTTATGGCCATGCGGCTCATTTACTTGTGACGTTCTTGCAACATGCTGCAGCAAAATAACGTCAATGTCGCAATTGGGCTAATCATGTCGCCGTTCCGTCATAATTCCCACGCCTTCGCTGTCAATTATGGGATAAGTTGTTGTCGTAACTGCGTAAATCCGTGCACGTACTTGTCGTGTATCTTGGTTGAGGACCAGATTATGGACATCGAGGGATCGCGTCTCCAGCAGCCCGCGCAAGAGAAGCGGGAAAAGCTCGAGGATCGTTATGGCAAGATCGCCATCCCGGCTCTGGCCGCCGCCGTGGGCGCGGCGCGCAAGGAAAAGGACCAGCGCCAGATGAGCGCGGAGGCGGCCTATACTCGCCTTCAGCAGATGGCCCAGTCGTAAGACTTGGCAATATTGCAGGTCGGTATATCCGGCGACGGTTCGCGCGTCCTGGGGCAAGCCTCGGTGACGTCCGGTAAGACATGCGGAAGCAAAGCGCGTTTTCCGAAACGACTCGCTTAGTCCTCGATTTCGCCTTGTCGAATCGCCGTTCGGACCGCCTGCGCAGTCGTCGCTGCTCCCAGGCGCAGGCGTGCCCGGCGCAGATGATTTTCAACCGTCCGCTCCGACAAGCCGAGTGTCGCAGCAATGTCCGCCTGTCGCCGGCCCGCTGCCGTCCAGCGCAGGACTTCGCGCTCCCGCGGCGTAAGGTTGGCGGCCGTGTCGTCGCCACCACCTTCGATGAGGCGCCGCGCCGAGCGGAAAGCCGTGACGCCGATGATCGTCAGGGCGATGCGAGCCCGCGCAGAGCTGTCGATCCGCTCACCGCCATAGGTCACGGCGCCCTCGAGACCGGCGGGGCCGAAGACGGGAATCTGCAGCCCATGCACCCCTGCCCCCCTAGGCGTGCGGACCACGCGATATTTCTCGCCGCGGCCCGAAACCGTCTTGGTCCAGAAAAAGGCTTCGTCCGTGGACAGGATATGGCGCGTCACCGGGCAGCGGCGGACATAGGTCTTCGCATCCACGACAGTCCCGTCGCCAAACCAATCCCCCTCCGCCCAATAGATCTTCTCGATCAGGTCGTCGCGCACCGGGGCTGCAGAAAACAGCACGAAACGATCAAATCCGAACGGCAAAGCGGCAGCACGGACGCGGCGCTGGATCGATGCAAGGTCGTCGCTTCTCTCGATGGCGAAGACCGTGCCGTGGAGCTGATCCATGTCTTGATCCGTATCTTCATGCGCCGTCATCCGGGCGACTATAGCGCGGCTGCCTCCGTGATCAGAGCGCGGGCTGCTGCCTTGCCAAGATTGTTCGATGCGAAAGGACTGTCGCCGGTAATGAGCTTGCGATCCTGGTGCGTTCGGCCGGTGATGTCGTCATTCAGGATTTCCACACCGGCTTCCCGCAGCTTCTCGCCGATGAACCAAGGCATGGGTCCGGGCATGTAGCCGATATCGGGCGTCTTCGCGTCGATCGAATCGGGGAACACGCAAATCTTGTAGCCCTTGAAGGGGGAGTCTGCCTTGGCTTCGCCGATCGAGGCGGCCAGCAAGGCCGCAGGGCCATGACAGAGCGAGATGATGTGCTTGTCCTTGCGCAGGGCCCATTCGAGCACCGCCTTGACGTCGCGGCTTTGCGGCAGGCCGATCAAGGCGCCATGTCCCCCGGGGATGAAGACGCCGATATAATCCGAGGCATTGCCGAGCCGGCCCTCGATGACGTCGGACAGCTTCAGTGGCTGCTTCAGCCTGTCGAGATATTTGCGATAGATGCCCTGGACTGCATCGTCCTCCTTCGGAAAGGCCCAGAGCTCCAGCTTGACCGGGTTTCCCGACAGGGTGGCGATCTCGATTTCGAAACCGGCCTGGTCCATGTGGTACATCGGCAGCAGCATCTCGACGGGGTGGTTGCCGGTCGAGAACATCGTGCCGTTGCGCATGAGGAGATAGCGCTCGTCCGCCGCGATCATCAGGATTTTCCAGCGCCCTCCGCGATAGGCGTCGGGGTAGTGTGCATCCCCCAGGCCGGATTTGGCGGACGTGAACTGGCTCAGTGAATAGGGCGAAGGAAAGAAGGCATTCTCCTCGGCACGATCGGGGGTAGGACGTCTGTCTTCCGAGCGGTCGGTCATGTTGGTCTCTCCGGGCTGATATGAACCGTCCACCGAGGATAGTCTCCATGCCACGCGCCTCGGATGAGGGATTTCCCTCAACCTGGCCAGAAAGACCGCCCCTCATTCGGCAACCATGCAGCGCCGGCCGGGCAAACAAAAAGCCCCGGAAAGATCCGGGGCTTCATGTCGAACGAATGCCGGGCAGGCCAGCCCGGACGCGCCGGGATGCCCGAAACCGCAAATCTCAGCGCACGATCACCTTCGTGCCGGCGGGAACGCGGTTATAAAGATCGATCACGTCGATGTTGCGCATGCGGATGCAGCCGGACGATACGCTGCGGCCGATCTTCTCGGGTTCGTTGGTGCCATGGATGCGATAGAGCGTATCCTTGCCGCCCTGGAAGAGGTAGAGCGCGCGGGCGCCGAGAGGATTGGTCCAGCCACCCTCGGTGCGCTTGACATGCGGCCAGCGCGCAATCATCTCGGCCGGCGGATTCCAGGTCGGCCATTCCGCCTTGTGGTCGATGACGGCCTCGCCCGTCCAGCCGAAAGCCTCGCTGCCGAGGGCCACGCCATAGCGCATCGCCTTGCCGTCGGGCAGCGTATAATAGAGCAGATGCTGCTTGGTCTCGACCACCACCACGCCCGGCGGCTCGCCGGTGGGATTGTCGACCATGTAGCGGGCAAACATCTTGTCCACATCGCCGGTGGGAATCATCGCCATGAACTGAGCGTCCCGCTCCGAGAGCACGGGATCGGCCGTCTTGGTATATTGGCAGGCGCCCAGACTCAGCGACATGGCCGCGAGCACGGCGAAATGGACCAGTTTCATAGTACCCCCGAATACGTCAGCGCGTAGCTAGTACCGACATCATTATGGTTACTGTTCGGTTAAGTCCGGCGGTACTAGGCAGACGAGAGCCGGAAACATCAACACATCAGCAGTACAAAAATGAAACAGCCAGTGGGTGTCAATGCGGTTTGATTAAAAAACAAGAAGTGTTGCCGATATCATACGCCGCCCCCGTGACCCACTCGGAAACCCGCCCCTGGAGCGTTTTGCAACCTAGCGGAACCCCAGGAAATGACAAAGATACGCAGAAACAAACAGTTTGGGCAGGAGAGAGATCGAAAAAGAACGTGCTCTACCCCGACGAAGCCGCCCCTGCCTTACTGTAACGCAGGCGAGGTGAGGACACGCATCGTGCCTCTTCCTTGGAAGAGCTGCGCCGGCTTCCTGAAGCAACCAAGCGTAAGGTTCGCTCTCTACGGGAAATCCAAGCTGAAAGGAGCGGACAAACCTCCTGCAAGGCCTGCCCGCTCAAGGTACTGCTATGGAGAGTAGAGTTACGTCCACGGCAACCCGGTTTCCCGGCCGCTGCACCCCTGTGCCTTTCGGCACAGCCGGCTGCCGCTGCAGCGACTATTCGTCAATGAGCGGTCGACGGACGCGTCGGCGCCGAGAAGCTCAATGCGCTGTCGATTCCAGCGATGATCCCGCGGGCCAGGTCGACATGACGGCCGACACCGGCGGAAAGGGCATCCCGCATCTGCGAGTCGAGAGGAGAATTGTCGATGGCGACACCGAGACTGGACAGCGTCGCGCAAAGCTCGCCCAGTAGACGCTGGTGCTGCCGGATCGACAGCATATAAGCGCGATGCAGCTCGGTGATGTCTGGCGCCGACATGTCGATGTCGTCGTTCCAGTCCAGGCGTGCGTTTGAGGTCAACATCGATAGTCCCCGACGATTTTGCGTGGGCTCGTGCTGATTTCCGGCCCAGCTGATACAGCAATGGTTAATTGGAAACGGCCCCTTCGCGCTGTGCGTTTTCGCACATCGCTGCGGGGCGGTATCAGCATGCCGCCTGTCCAAAAAGCGGGAGAAGGGCATTCAAGCGGTGCGCGGGAGGTGGCGCCGTCAATGCCGAATGAACACCATCACCTCGCGTCCCCCCTATGCGAAAGCGCACAGAGGTAACGGACGACGGCGACACATTCTGCGCCCTGCCAGGGCACGCAACCTTCGCTTGTGTTCGAACCGGCAACCGGCGAGCATGGCCGGACGGGCTTCCGATCGGCAGATCCATTGGAGTTTTCCATGCAGAAAGGCTTTTGCTTCCTCCTTCTGGGCTTCCTCGGCCTGGCGGGCGCCCTGTCGCCGATGGCGGCGAGCGCGAGGGCAGAAGAAGGAGCTCGCGTCATGCTGGTGCTCGATGCCTCGGGTTCGATGTGGGGCAAGGTAGGCGCCATCACCAAGATCGAAGCGGCCCGCCAAACCGTCGGCACCATCCTGAAAGGCTGGCCTTCGGAGGATCAGCTCGGCCTGATGGTCTATGGCCACCGCCGCAAGGGCGACTGCAAGGACATCGAGACGCTCAAACCGGTCGGCCCCGTCGACGAGCAGGCCTTCATGGCCATGGTCGGGGGCCTGTCGCCCAAGGGCCGTACGCCGATGACCGACGCCGTGCGAGCCGCCGCCGAAGCGATGAAGGGGCAGGAGGGCCGGTCGACCATCATTCTCGTCTCCGACGGCGTCGAGACCTGCAATGCCGACCCCTGCGAGGTCGCCGCTGCCTTGAAGAAGGCCGATATCGACCTCGTCGTCGACACTGTCGGTTTCGACATCAAGGATCCCGAGGCCAACCGGGAACTACGCTGCATGGCGGAGGCGACCGGCGGCATCGCCCTGCAGGCAGAGGATGCCGGCGAACTCACCAAGGCCATCCAACAGGCCGTTCACACGGCGCAAGGCAATCCGCCGCCGCCTGCGCCGGCTCCGCAACCCAAGGCCGAGCCGAAGGCGGAACCCAAGCCTGACTGGAACCTGACCGGCTATGCGAGACTGGCGGCCGGCGACGACCCGCTCACCGACAATGTGCAGTGGGAACTCGCCCGCCCGGCGCCGGAAGGCGTGGCGCCTGAAACGGTGATGACGAGCTACAACGCCAACATCCACGAGCAGGTCGCCCCAGGTGACTACATTCTGACGCTCACGGCGGGACAGGCCAGCGTGAAGGCTCCCATCACCATCAAGGCCGGCGAGATGAACCGCGTCGACATGGCGTTGAATGCCGGCCGCCTTGGGCTGCGCGCCAAGCGGACCGCGACTGAAACGGCCCTGGAAAACGCGACCTGGACCGTCAAGGCCAAGGGCAGCACCGACGACCTGTTCACCGCCTATGATGCCGAGACGTCCGTCATCCTGCCGGCGGGCGAATACAGCGTCACCCTCAAGCTCGGCACGTCCATTCAATCCCGTGACGTCGAGGTCGCACCGGCCGAAACGGTCCCCGTCGAGGTCATCGCCGGCGTGGGCAAGCTCAAGGGCAAGATTGTCTTCGTTTCCGGAGGCCCCGTCGCGAAAGATCCCCATGTGGAGATCCTCGCCGGCGCCACGCCGGTCGATGGTGAGTCGTTCCTGGCCGATGCCTATGACGGCGAACCCGTTTTCGACATTGCTGCCGGTACCTATCGCGTTCATGTCCAGATCGACGGGGTGGATCGCGTCTTCCCCCTGGAGATCAAGGCGGGCGAGACGGTCACGGCTTCCTTCCCCCTCGATGCAGGCCTTGCCGCCCTCGACGCGCCGGGTGCGGACTCGGTGCGCATCACCAGTCCCGAAACCGATATCTATGGCGAGGCGAAAGAAATTACCCGGCTCTACACCCTGCCGGCGAACTACGTCCTGCCTGCCGGCAAATACAAGATCAGCGCCTGGAAGGGCGATGTCAGCGTCGTCCAGGACGTCGACATCAAGGCCGGCATACGCAATGAGGTGAAGCTGGCCCTGCCGCAATGATCCCGATTTCGGTGCCCGTCCTC
Source organism: Labrys sp. E2SS-1L (assembly GCF_057073705.1). Classification (NCBI taxonomy): domain Bacteria; kingdom Pseudomonadati; phylum Pseudomonadota; class Alphaproteobacteria; order Hyphomicrobiales; family Xanthobacteraceae; genus Labrys; species Labrys sp. E2SS-1L. The sequence goes on from NZ_CP172712.1 coordinate 4,781,295, forward strand.
GCCCCTTTACGGGACGAGGTGCGGCCATCGGCAGCGACTTGCGAATGAATTCGATAGCAGATGCAAGGGTGCCTCAACAGGCATCGGCACTGTTGGAGCCTGCAAGCGCCCTGCCCCGAACGCGACGCATGTCAGGGAAACACCAGATATCGTCTCTTGATGCCGCTGCGGGTGTCGGCCATCAGGAGATCGATGCTATCGACTTCGCCTTCGTGCCGAAGTCCGGCCACCACCGCGGTGACGGTCAAGTCCGGCCAGGCTCGCCGGACCGCCTGTCGAATCGCCTGCTCGACATCCAGTTCCATGCGTGTCGGATCGGGCATGCTCCAATCCTCGAAGACGAGGCCGAGCGTTCGCGCAAGCGTGATGCGAAGCTGATCGTCGCTTGGAAGATCGGACATGCGAAAGGCCCCCGGTAATCGCGATCTGCATCATGCGCTGTTCCGGCGTCAAATGAGAAGCGCCACGTCGTTCATGACCATTACAAGAATGGGTTGGGTGCCCGACCGGATCCGGACCGACTGCCTTCAGCATCGCCAAGCGCTCGAGCACGGCGTACCGACGAAGACGCCTCCATCACCGGACAATGACGGCATCAGATCGGCTTTGCCGTCAGCACCACGATCCAGTGATCGAGCCGTTCCTTCAGGGCCCGGTCGCGTATGAAGGCGACCTCTTCATCCTCGAGTTCTTCGACGATCTCGAGGGTGAAGGCCTGTTCTCCGTGTCGGTTCCAGGCGGCCTGCAAGGCCTGATTCAGGCTGACACCCTGGCCCAGGGTGAACCAGAGCCGGTTGCGGATCTTGGAGAGGTCCGGCGCCCGGCCAACCCAGCATTCCCCCGTCTCCGCACAGCGAACGGCATAGATGCCGCCCGCGACCTTGCGCTTCCTATAGGCGTCGACGGCCGCCTTGCGATCTTCGCGTTTCATGGGCGGCCTCCTTCGGCCGAACCGGGTTGGCGTTGCACGTTGGAAGGCAGCCATAAACCAGATCGGCATGTGAGGCAATATTACCCGGGTATATTGACTGCATAATTTTACCCGGGTATAATGGCCGCCATTCACAGTCCACCCGTTCGGCGGCAGACAAGTGCCTGCCCAGGCTGGACTCCGCAGGATGCCGAGGAAAAATCATGCCGCCCTTTCTCTCTCCTACGCAGGAGGCCGGACGAGCCTTCGTGACGCGGGGCCTTTCCGGCCCCATCACCATGCTCAATCTCCTGCGTTTTCGTGAGGTTGCCGACTATTCGGCCTCGCCGGATCTCGCCCCCGCCGCGCCGATCACCGGCGAGGAAGCCTTCCGGCGATATATCGTCCACACCCTGCCCTTCCTGTCCCGAAGTGGCGGCGAAGTTCAGTTTCTCGGGAACGGTGGTGCGTTCCTGATCGGCCCCGAAACCGAACGCTGGGACCTGGTCATGCTGATCCGGCAGGCCTCGGTGCAGAGCTTCCTCGCCTTTGCCGAAGACCGGGACTATCTCGCCGGGCTCGGGCACCGCACCGCCGCGCTGGTCGATTCACGCCTGTTGCCGCTGACGGAACTACCGATTCCTGCCTGATTTTCACCCGTCGATTTCCCGCATGCACCTGGCGGTCCGCCGCCCGGATTGCATGCGCTTGCCCGGTATCCGCCATGTCATCGTCTCCCACCTCCCGCCCCCTATGGCGCCTCTATCTCGGCATCCTCCTGCCCATGATGCTGACCAATGTCCTCCAGGCCGCCTCCGGCACGCTCGACGGCATCTGGATCGGCCAGTTGCTCGGCCTGCCGGCCATTGCCGCGGTATCGGCCTTCTTTCCGATCCTGTTCCTGGCGCTCTCGCTGGTGATCGGCCTGAGCAGCGGCGCCGCCGTGCTGATCGGCCAGGCCTGGGGGGCAGGCGATCGCCCGCGCGTTCGCCGTATCGCCGCCACCGCCATCGTGATGATGCTCGCCCTCAGCCTGCCGATCGCCCTGTTCGGCCACTTCGCCGTTCCCGGCCTGCTGCAGGCCCTCGGCACGCCCATGACGATCCTGCCGGCGGCCATCGACTATGCGCGCCTGATCACAGTGGGTTGCCCCATGATCTTCCTGCTCTGGCTCGTCACCTCGATGAGCAGAGGCGTCGGCGATACCGTCTCGCCGCTCTTCGTGCTCCTCCTCGCAACCGCACTGTCTCTTGTCGCCACGCCAGCCTTGATCGAGGGCTGGGCGGGACTGCCTCGTCTCGGCATCGCGAGCGCCGCCGTCTCCACCATCGGCGCCTATGCGTTGTCGCTGCTCTGGCTTGCCTGGCACTGGCGCCGCCGCCGACATCCACTGGCGCCATCGCTGTCACCTGCCTTCGATGTTTCGTTCGTTCCGGCCATCCTGCGCATCGGCTTGCCGACCGCCGGCCAGATGATGAGCCTGGCAGTGGCGGAACTGGTGCTGCTTGGCCTGGTGAATCGGCACGGCATCGGCGCAACGGCCAGCTACGGCGCGATCAATCAGATCATGAGCTGGGTGCAGTTTCCGGTGATGTCGCTGGGCATCACGGCGACGGTCCTGGCTTCCCACAGCATCGGCGCGGGCAAGCCAGGCGCCGTCGGGCCTATCCTGGCAACGGGACTGCGTCTGAACCTGGTTACCACGGGCGCCTTCGTGGTAGGCGCCTATCTGCTTGCCCCGGTGGCTATCGGCCTGTTCATCACCGATTCCGCCACGGCTCTTGCCGCCGCAGGTCTGCTGCGCATCGTGCTGTGGAGTGTGGTGCTCGCCGGCTGGTCGGCGGTGCTAAGCGGGGTCATGCGGGCAGATGGTACGGTCCTGGTGCCGATGGTGCTGTTCATGGCCGCCATCGCCCTGGTCGAGGTACCGCTGGCCTGCCTGCTCGATGCAAAGCTCGGCCTGTCCGGTATCTGGATCGGCTATGCGGCCGGGTTCGCCGCGAATCTGCTGTTTCAGGCCTGTTACTACCGCCTCGTCTGGTCGAAGAGACCGGCGCGGCTCTTGACCTGAGCGGCCGGAAATCAGGCCGGATGGGTCACCTTGCCCTCCGGCCGGAAGCGCGCATTGAGCAGATCGCCGATCTGCCCCCGCGCGCGTACGGCCTCCGGCAGCGGCAGCAGCATCCAGGCATGCACCATGCCAGCCTGCTCGAGGAGGTCGATGGGCTGTCCCGCCGCCTCCAGACGCTGCACCAGCCTGTGGGCCTCGGGATTGAGGAGATCGGCCGTGCCGGTCATGACGGCGACTGGCGCGAGCCCCCGCATCTCGCCATAAAGCGGACTGATACCGGGATCGTCCAGCGGCAGGTCACCGGCATAAAGGCGCGCCGCCACACGGGCTGCCTCGGGCGTGATCACCGGGTCATGTGGCCTATGAGCCAGCGTCGCGGGATCCTCCATGGTGAGGTCGAGCCAGGGCGAGAGCAGGACGATCTGGCCCGGCTGGGGCCGACCGGCCGAGACCAGGGCCTGGGCCAGCGCGAGGGCCAACCCGCCTCCAGCCGAATCGCCCATCACCGCCATGCGCTCCGGGGCGATGCGGGCACACAGATCCGTGTAATGCGCCAGCACGCTCGCCAGCACGTCGCGAGGATCGTTTTCCGGAGCCAGAGGATAGAAAGGCACCGTGACACTGCAGCCGGTACGGCGGATCAGATCTTCGAGAAAACGCCAATGCAGGAAGCTGATCGCAAACGAATAGGCGCCGCCATGCAAGTAGAGCAGATGGAAGGGCGCCTGCCCGCCATCCCGTGGACCGAGGTGGAATACGCGGTCACCATGCGCCATGTCCTGCCGGATCTCGCAGAGATTGCGCAAACGGGCGGGAGGCAGTGCAGGACCGGTATGGCGGCTCAGGCGGATCAAGGCCTTCAGAACCGGCGGCCTCGCCCAATCCTTCACCCTCAGCAGGCGAAACAGGCCATGCAGCGAGCGCGCGGCGAGGCTGCCTTCGACGGCTTTCGCCATCCCGCCGCCGGATAGCGGTTCAGGGCCTTGCGCCTTAGGAGCTGGCGCCTTCACGCTTGAAAATCGGCTCGACCCGGCTGGCCTGCCTCAGGAAGACGAAAATGGCATAGAGGGCTATCAGGCCGAACACGCCTTGCAGGATGATCTCGACCGTGGGGCCGAGCTGGAAAAATCCCGCCAGCGCCCAGCCGGAAGCCCAGGCCGCACCGAGCAACTCGGTGCCGATCAGAACGGCAACCGAGCAAATGGTGATCAGGCTGGTCCAATTGATGGATTTGTCAGAGCTGGGCAAAGGCGGCTCCCTGGCGGCTTCCGTGAATGTCGTCCCATGCCTCTATACCATCGCGCCGCGCTTTGCTACGCCCCTTCTGGAACGAAGCACGCTGGAGCGAATTGGCACTCCTGCGCTAACGCATTGTTTTCAGGCGCCTTTGGATTCCCGACGGATCTCGGGGTGCATGAGATGACAAATCGTCCATGTAAGCCTTCGCTTGGAAAGTCCCCTGCCCATGGAACCCCCCGTTTTCGGTCACGCTGCCGTCGCCACGCCCCATCATCCGGCCAGCGAAACCGGCCAGCGCATCCTGATCCAGGGCGGCAATGCCATCGAGGCGATGATCGCCATGGCGGCCACCATCGCCGTCACCTATCCGCATATGAACGGCATGGGTGGTGACGGTTTCTGGCTGGTGGCCGACAAGAGCCGCCGCGTCCGGGCGATCCAGGCTTGCGGCCCCGCCGGCAGCCGGGCCACCATCTCGGCCCTGCGCGATCTCGGCTATGACGAAGTGCCGTCTCGCGGCGTCCTCTCCAGCCTCACGGTTCCCGGCGCAATCGCCGGCTGGCAGATCGCCGCCGAGATGGCCAGGGCTTTCGGGGGACGGCTACCTGTGGCCCTATTGCTGGAAGACGCCATCCGCCATGCCCGCGACGGCATTACCGTCTCGGCCTCGCAGGCCCGCGTCGAAGCGGCAGAGATCGATGAACTCAAGGCCGTGCCAGGCTTCGCAGCCCATTTCATGCCATCAGGCGAAGCCCTCAAGGCCGGCGACCGCCTCCTGCAGCCGGCTCTCGCGGGTCTGCTGGAGCAACTCGCCCATGCCGGGCTCGACGATTTCTATCGTGGCGACGCGGCCCGCGAGATCGCCGCCGATCTCGACCGCGCCGGTGCCCTCGTCACGCGGGAGGATTTCCGACGCTATGAAGCACGGCTGCGCGAGCCGCTGAGCCTCGCCCTGCCGGGGGTCACACTCTCTAGTTTGCCGCCGCCGACGCAGGGCCTGTCCACCCTGATCATCCTCGGCCTCGCCGAACGCCTCGGCCTCAAGCGAGCAGGCGGCTTCGAACACCTCCATGGCCTGATCGAGGCGGCCAAACGGGCCTCGGCCATCGCCGATCGCGAGATTGCCGATCCTGCCTCGATGAGCGCAGATCCGGGCGCCTTCCTCATCCCGGCCTTCCTGGAGCGCGAAGCCGCGGCGATCTCGATGGCGCGCGCCGCTCCCTCCTCCCCGCAGGGTGCGAAGGGCGACACCGTCTGGATGGGCGCGATCGACAAGGAAGGCCTTGCCGTCAGCTACATCCAATCGATCTATTGGGACTACGGTTCGGGCCTGGTCCTGCCGAAGACCGGCCTGCTGATGCAGAATCGTGGCCTTGCCTTTTCGCTCGACGCCCGCTCGCCGCGCGCCTTGGCCCCGGGGCGCCTGCCCTTCCATACGCTTGCCCCGGCCATGGCCCTGTTTGCCGACGGACGGGTGATGCCTTTCGGAACCATGGGCGGCGATGCCCAGCCGCAGATCCTGGCGCAATTGTTCTCACGCTATCGCCTCGGCGAGGACCTTGCGACTGCCGTCGATGCCCCGCGTTTCGTCCTCGCTCGCGACGGGAAGACCAGGAAATCCGTGCTCCAGCTGGAAGACAGATTCGACGAAAGCCTCCTCAACGCGCTCGACCGCGCTGGTCATCCCATCGACATCGGCCAGCCCTATGCAGACAGCTTCGGCCATGCTGGCGCGCTCGTCCGTCACATCAGGGACGGACGCATCGAGGCGGTGCACGACCCGCGCGCCGATGGCGGGGCCCTCGGGCTCTAGCCCATCGAGCCGAGGGGGGGGATATCGGCCCTTTAATAAAAGGGACTTTGGAAACAACAAATTATGGCATCGATCTCACCTTCGGGATCAAGTTCGATGCTGCAGAGCAGGTTTATGGATGTTCGAGAATGGCGACACGCTACGCGATCTATTATGTGCCCGCTGCAGATTCGGCGCTCTGGCGCTTCGGCAGCGAAGTCCTGGGCTACGATGCCTTTACCGGCCGGGACGTGCCGCAATGGCACCCTGCCCTTGCCTCGGCGTCCGCCTGGCATGAGATGACCGCCGATCCCCGGCTCTATGGCTTCCATGCCACCTTGAAGGCTCCCTTCCGCGCGGCCGAGGGCGTGGACGAAACGGCTCTTGCATCGGACTTCGTTGCCTTCGCCAAGACCCATCGGCCGGTCGATCTCGGCGCCTGGGCCATTCTGCCGATTCCGTCCTCGCGCGACGGCCGCGCCTTTCTCGCCATGGTGCCCGCCGAGCCGCCGGCCGAGCTGGCCGTCCTCGAGAGCAGCATCGTCAGGCATTTCGACAGGCTGCGTGCGCCGCTCACGCCCTCCGAAATCGCGCGCCGCAACCCGGACCGCCTGAGCGAGCGCCAGCGTGGCTATCTCCATGCCCATGGCTACCCCCATGTGCTCGAAGAATTCCGCTTTCACATGACGCTGTCGGGCGCCATCGAGAATGCCGCGGCCATCGGCGAACACCTGGACGCCCGAGCCCAGGAGCTCGAGGTCGCTCCGCATTTGCGCATCGACCGCCTCGGCCTGTTTCGCCAAGAGGATGGCGGGCGTTTCCAGGTGATCGACGTCGCCACGCTCCAGGGCTGACGGCGGCGGCTTTCCTGGGATGGATCAGGCCGCGTCTGCCTTTTCGGCGGCATGCGGCTTGCCGTACAAGCCGATATGGGCATCCCCCCAGGCCTTCAGCGCCAGCAGGACCGGCTCCATGCTGCGGCCGAGGGGGGAGAGGCTGTATTCCACTTTGGGCGGTACCTGCGCATAGACCTTGCGCTCGATCAGCGCGTCCTCCTCCAGTTCACGCAACTGGTTGGTCAGCATGCGCGGCGTGACATTGGCGATGTGGCGGCGGATCTCGCTGAAGCGCAGCGTGCCGGCGAGCAGATGGAACAGGATGATCGACTTCCACTTGCCGTCGATCAGGCCGATGGCTGCCTCGACCGAACAGCCCGGCGTGCAATCGAACCGCGAATGGCGCGCTTTGGCCATGACAGTATCCTTTGTGATACTATAGGCGTTTTTTGTGCATATTGACGATAAGCAATCATAAGCACAAGTTCCGCCCATAGCAATCAGCGACGAGGAACGAGCCATGAAAGCAATCGGATACAGGACAGCCGGCGCCATCGACAGCACCACGGCGCTCGAGGACTTCGAGCTGCCCCGGCCCAAGGCAACCGGCCACGACATTCTGGTCGAGGTCGCGGCAATCTCCGTCAACCCGGTCGATACCAAGGTGCGCCGCAGGGCCTCGCCTGAAGCCGGTGAGTGGAAGGTGCTGGGTTGGGACGCGGTCGGCAGGGTGGCCGAAATCGGCGAGGCGGTTACCGCCTTCAAGCCCGGCGACGAAGTGTTCTATGCCGGCTCGATCACCCGGCCCGGCGCCAACAGCCAGTTTCATCTGGTCGACGAGCGCATCGTGGGCCACAAACCCAAAAGCCTGTCGAATGCAGAGGCTGCGGCCCTGCCTCTGACGGCGATCACGGCCTGGGAGATGCTGTTCGACCGGCTCGACATTCGCCGCCCCGTGCCCGGAGCGGCCAATGCCATCGTGATCGTCGGCGGCGCCGGCGGGGTCGGGTCGATTGCCATCCAGCTCGTCCGCGCGCTGACCGATGTGACGGTCATCGCCACTGCCTCGCGCCCGGAGACACAGGACTGGGTACGCGAGTTGGGCGCCCATCACGTCGTCGACCACAGCAAGCCGATCGCCGAACAGATTGCGGCGCTCGGAATCGGAGCACCCGCCTTTGTCTTTTCCACCACCGAGACCCACCGCCACCTCGACGAGATCGTCGAACTGATCGCCCCGCAGGGCCGGTTCGGGCTCATCGACGATCCCGAAGCCTTGAACATCATGGGCTTCAAGCGCAAGGCGGCCTCGATCCATTGGGAACTGATGTTCACCCGCCCGATCTTCCAGACGCCGGACATGGACGAGCAGGGCAAACTGCTGAACGAGGTCGCCGCACTGATCGACGGAGGCAGGATCCGCACCACGCTCAGCCAGGTGCTGCGTCCGATCAATGCCGAAAATTTGAAGCAGGCCCACGCCCTGATCGAAAGCGGGCGCGCCAAGGGCAAGATCGTGCTGGAGGGCTTCTGAGAAATGCGAGCGGCGCGCGGGCGCTGAGTTCCCGCGCCCGTGAAGAGTTCGGGACAACCCGGCCGCGTTGACAGGTTCCGAAGCCGGAAGCTGTTATCAAACAGCGCGCTCCCGGACCAAAGGCTGTGGCGTTTTGCGATTTGGTTGAATCACCAAGCATCGCAAAGACGCGTCGAACCAAAGAGTCAGAGCAAAAAAGCATTCACGCCTGAACGCGCTTTGCTCTAGGGAGCGCCATGCTTCCGCCCCACTCGGCGGGTTACAACCCTCCGAGTGGTGAATCGCTACAGCTCCCGCCCTCTGCAAACCGGATCGTTCATGCGTTCGCTTCTTCTCGCCACCGTGCTGCTCGGTTGTCTCATTGGACGGGCTGCGGCCCATCCGCATGTCTTCGTCAATTCGGCCAGCGAGATCGTCTACGACGACAAGGGGCGAGTAACCGGCGTCAAGCAGCACTGGACCTTCGACGAGGCCTTTTCTTCTTATGCCACGCAGGGGCTGCAGCAGAGCGCGAATGGTGGCTACACCCGCGAGGCTCTCGCTCCTCTGGCCCAGACCAATGTCGAGAACCTCAAGGATTTCGGCTACTTCACCTTTGCCAAGCTCGGCGGCAAGGAGCTTTTGTTCAAGGATCCGGTCGATCCTTATCTCGACTTTACCAACGGCGTCCTGACCCTGCATTTCTTCCTGCCCCTGTCCTCCCCGCAGACACAGGGGCAGAAGGCCTTGGCAATCCAGATCTACGACCCGACCTATTATGTCGCGTTCACCCTTGATGACGAGACCCCTGCCAAACTCGACGGTTCCCCACAGGGTTGCGCACTCAACGTCATCAGGCCCAAGCCGCCGAGCGAGGACCAGAAGGCCGCCGCCCTGCAGCTCGACGAGGCCTATTTCAGCGCACTGGACCAGAACAAGGATTTCGGTGCCAAATTCGCCAACAACATCCAGGTGAACTGCCCGTGATTGCGGGGACAGGCCGTTTTGCCAAGCGGGTCGCGCAGGCGGCACCAGCCGTCCTGGTCCTGCTTATGCTGATGGCCGGCGAAGCGCTGGCCCAGAAAAGCACGCCCTTTGGTATCAGCCGGCCCGAACAATCGATCACCGGTCCCGCCAGTCCCTTCCTGGCCTGGATCCTCACCGAGACGGCGCGCTACTACCAATTGCTCGTCGATGCCTTGAAGGAATCCAAGCAGAACGGCACGGCCAGCCTGGCGCTGATCACCCTCAGTTTCGGCTATGGCGTCTTCCACGCGGCCGGCCCCGGCCATGGCAAGGCGGTGATTTCCTCCTATCTGTTCGCCAATGACGAGGCGGTGAAGCGTGGCATCGCGCTGTCCGGCGCCTTCGCCCTGGTGCAAGCGCTGTCCGCCATCGCCATGGTGTCGGTGCTGGCCGCCATCCTCAACGTTACCGCCCAGACCATGGATGCCTCCACCCTGATGCTGGAGCGTCTCTCCAACTTCATGGTGATGGCGGTCGGCGCCTGGCTGTTCTGGCGCAAGGGTCGCGCGCTCTGGGGACTGATCGCCGCTCGTTTCGGCCTGCCCGGCGCCAGCATCCACGTCCATGACGCCAATTGCGGGCATCTCGCCTTGCCGACCGACAGCGACACCGCCAAGCGCAACAATATGCGAGCCATCCTGGCCGCCGGCCTCAGGCCCTGCACGGGTGCCATCATCGTGCTGGTGTTCGCCTGGCGGCAGGGAATCTACGGCTCGGGCATCATCGCGACCTTCGCCATGGGCCTGGGTACCGCCCTCACCATCGCCGTCATCGCCACCGTCGCGGTGATGGCCAAGAGCCTGGCCGTGCGCCTTGCCGCCCCGCAGAGCTTTGCCGCCGCCGTCACGGTGCGCACGCTCGAAATGGGCCTTGCCTTCATGGTCTTTGCGCTCGGGCTCATCCTGCTGGCCGGCGTGATAAATTTACCCTCTGCATAGGCTCCGTCATCGCCAAAATGCTTGGCCCCCAAAAAGCTGCGCAGTATGATGCGGCAAGGCGTGCCGAGAGGCGCGCCCAGCGCGAATTTCCGGCTCAATCCGCAGGGAGAAGCGGCCAGCCGGGGGGCGGCCGGAGGATCGACCGATGGGCCAGCAGATAGAAGCCGTCGTCCAGCGCCTGAGGCGCTTTGCCCGGGCGCTCAGCCATGATTCCGATGGGGCGGATGCGCTGGTCCTGGAGATCCTGTCCGCGCATGAAGGCAAGCGTCTCGACTATCCCCGCCTGCTCACGGCGCTGATCGCCCGCCGCCGCGACCTCGACGACCGGGAAAACCAGCTCAAGGCACAGCGGCCGCCGATGAAGGCTGGCTGCTCCAGCCATCCCGACATCCTGCGCGCCTTCGACCGCCTGCCCCTGACCGATCGCGAGGTCCTGGCGCTGATCATCATCGAAGGCCTGGATTATGAGACGGCGGCGGCCGTGCTGGCGGTGCGCGAAGAAGCCTTCATCGCCCGCCTCACCCGGGCTCGCGAGGCCTTTTCGCGCCAGGTGGACGGCCAGCGCCATGCCGTGCTGCGGATCGTGAAATGACCGAACCGACCCGCATTCCCGACCGGATCTTCAACGCCCTGGTCGATGGCCGGCTCTCCGCGCGGGTCGAGCGCGAAACGCGCGAAGCGCTGGAAACCGATCCCCAGGGCAGCGAGCGTGCCGCCACCTGGCAGCGCCAGAGCGAAGCCTTGCATGCCGCCCTCGCCCCCATCGTGCGGGAGCCCCTGCCCCTTTCGATGATGCTGAAACTGCGTCACGACAAGCCGGTTGCCTGGCATCGTGACAGCACGCTTTGGACCTATGTCGGCATTTTCGCAGCCGGAGTCGCCGTCGGCCTGGCTCTCGACCTCGCCACGCCGACCTTGCGGGCCTTGATCGGGATCTGATAATATTGATTTTTCAGTAATACTGAAATTCATTCCACATTTCGGTTGAAATTAAAATTCTTCGTGCCTACCTTGGCACCATGAAACTCGACGCCTGGCTCAAACAGACCGCCACCCCCCGCAGTGCCTTCGCCAAGACGGTGGCGCTGTCGCCTGCGAGCATCACCGCCCTGTGCAATGACGAGACGGCGTGGATTTCCCGCGAGACCGCCGCGCGCATTGCCGAAGCAACCGGTGGCAGCGTCACTCCCAATGATTTTCTGGGCCTTGCCCCGGTTCGAGACACCCTCAAGGAGACTGTCGTGTCCCATCAGAAGATTCAGGCCGCCATCGAGGCCTTTGCCCGTGGCGAGATCGTGGTGGTGGTCGACGACGACGACCGCGAGAACGAAGGCGACCTGATCATCGCCGCGAGTCATCTCACCACCGAGAAGATGGCCTTCATCATCCGCCATTGCTGCGGCATCGTCTGCGCCCCCTTGACGCTGGAAGAGGCCAAGCGCCTGCGCCTCGATCCCATGGTGTCGCAGAACGATGCCCCGCTCGGCACGGCCTTCACCGTCACTGTCGACGTCAAGCACGGCCTGACCACCGGCATCTCGGCCGAACAGCGCGCCAACACGGTGCGGGCGCTCGCCAATCCCAATATGGGCGCCACGGATTTCGTGCGCCCCGGCCACATCTTCCCGCTGATCTCCAAGGAAGGCGGCGTGCTGATGCGCTCCGGCCACACCGAAGCAGCCACCGACCTGTGCAAGCTCGCCGGCCTGCCCCAGGTCGCCGCGATCTGCGAACTCGCCAATGATGACGGCACCGTCAAGCGTGGCCCCGAAGTCGCGGCCTTCGCCGAAACCCATGGCCTGCATGTGGTCTCGATCGCCGATCTCATCGCCTTCCGCCAGGCCCGCGAAAAGCTGGTCGAGCGGGTGGCGACCTTCACCGTGGAAAGCGAGATCGGACCGCTCACCGCCTACGCCTACACCACGCCCTATGACGAGGTGCAGCAACTCGCTTTCGTCTATGGCAAGATCGGTGACGGCGAGAACGTACCGACCCGCCTGCACCGCGCCGACGTGGTGACGGATGTGTTCGGCGGCGCCAAGACGCTCGGCAGCTCCCTCACCAAGTTCAAGGAAGCAGGCCGGGGCGTGATCGTCTATCTGCGCGACGGTACTGCGGGCGTCCCCATGGTGACGCACGGCTCGGACCACGGCTCGGAAGCCGCGCGCAACGAGCAGTGGCGCGAGGTCGGGCTCGGCGCCCAGATCCTGCGCGACCTCGATGTCTCGTCGATCAAGCTGCTCTCGACCAAGCCGCGCACCTATATCGGCCTCTCGGGCTTCGGCATCGAGATCAAGGGCACGGAGACGGTCTGAAGACCGCCCCTCTCTTCACACCGGCAGCGCAGTCGTCTTCTTGACGCTGCGCAAAGCCAGTGTCGATTGCACGCGGACCACACCGGGAAGCTGGGTCAGGATCTCGGTGTGGATGCGCTCGAAATCAGCGGCATCGGCATAGGCGACCCGCACCATATAGTCGGCGGCACCGGCCAAGAGGCAGCATTCCGTCACTTCGGGATGGCGCTGGATCGCCGCCTCGAAGGCATCGAGCGCACCGCGTCCCTGCTGGTCCAGCGTGACGAGCACGAAGGCCACCCCCGGCAGGCCAGCTTCCTTCTCATCGAGCAGCATGACATAGCGCGAGATCAGTCCGCGCTCTTCAAGAAGCTTGACCCTTCTCAAGCAGGCGGAGGGCGACAAATTGACCTTCTCTGCCAAGTCGACATTGGTCAGGCGCCCATCGGCTTGCAACAGCCTGAGAATGGCACGGTCGCGGATATCGAGCGAGATCTCGGATCTTGGCATAAACAGCGATCATTTGATCAATTTGTCGCATACTATGCGACAGAACGCCCTGAACACCAGACTTTTCCGCGAGAAATTGCGCGATTTCCGCGCCAACATGCCTTTCTAGCCTAAAGCCCGACGACAAGGGCTGGCTTCATCACCATACAAGGCGAAAACAATGCTGATCGGCGTCCCCAAGGAAATCAAGGACAATGAATTTCGCGTCGGCCTGATCCCATCTTCCGTTGCGGAACTGGTGCATCACGGCCACAAGGTCTGGGTGGAAACCAATGCCGGCGTCGGCGCCGGCCTCTCGGATGCCGATTATATCGGCGCGGGTGCCGAGATCGTCGACAACCCCGACATCCTCTTCGCCAAGGCGGAGATGATCGTCAAGGTGAAGGAACCGCTGGCGGTCGAGCGCCGGAAGCTGCGCCAGGACCAGATCCTGTTCACCTATCTCCACCTGGCTCCCGATGCCGAACAGACGCATGACCTCGTCGCCTCCGGCGCCGTCTGCATTGCCTATGAGACCGTGACCTCGGCCACCGGCGCCCTGCCCCTGCTGACGCCGATGTCGGAAGTCGCCGGTCGCCTGGCGCCGCAGGTCGGCGCCCACAGCCTGGAGAAAGCTCAGGGCGGGCGCGGCATCCTGCTGGGCGGTGTTCCCGGCGTTCCGGCAGCCGAGGTCGTCATTCTCGGCGGCGGCGTCTCGGGCACGCATGCGGCGACGATTGCCGTCGGCATGGGGGCGAAAGTCACCGTGGTCGACCGCTCGGCCGAGGCTCTCAAGCGGCTTGCCGCCCAGTTCGGCACGTCGATCTCCACCGTGTTCTCGACCCGCTCGGCCATCGAGGAACTGGTGAAGCGGGCGGACCTCCTGATCGGCACGGTACTGGTTCCCGGCGCGGCGGCTCCCAAGCTCGTCAGCCGCGACATGGTGCGCAGCATGAAGCCTGGCGCAGTGATCGTCGACGTGGCGATCGACCAGGGTGGCTGCATCGAGACCTCGAAGGCAACCACCCATTCAAACCCGACCTATGTGGTGGATGGCGTAGTGCATTACTGCGTCGCCAATATGCCGGGCGCGGTGGCGCGCACCTCGACCTTCGCGCTCAACAACGTCACCCTGCCCTTCGCAGTGGCGTTGGCGGACAAGGGCTGGAAGCAGGCGCTGCGCGACGACGCGCATCTGCGCAACGGCCTCAACGTCGTGGATGGCAAGATCACCTGCCACCCGGTCGCGGAAGCGCATAATCTGGCTTATGTCAGCGCAGAAAGCCTTCTGCAGGCCTGACCGTGACGGCGACCGGGGGCATCGGCAGGGATGCCCCCCGGGCGCGACCTTCCCGGGCCAAGATCAGTGCGATGACACCGAGGCTGCAGCATCGGTTGCCCTGAATGGCACCGGAACCGGCCTGACCTTGGTCCTCGTCAAGAGCTTGGCAGCGACGAAAACACAGGCGGCCGGCACGATGAGATCATCGATGCGCCCGCCCATCAGCGAATTCGGAATCAGATTGTACAGGAAAGCGTAATAAAGACCGGCGATGGCCAGCAATCCCGCCGCTATGAGCGGGTTTCGTCTTTTGCCCAGCAGCCTCATCTTGCGCCTGAAATAGCGCCTCGCCCGCATCGCAAAGGAAGGACGGAGTGTCGCCCCGGCGGCAGCCGGAAGCGGCGACGGCGCGGCAACCTGGTCGGTCCCCGCGGCAAGGATACGCGCAGCCTGTGTCTTCATCATCTGGACATAGGGGTCATCCTGAATTTCAGGATAGGCCGCCATCATGTCCATGATCATCATGACCGTCTCCGGCTTGAGGTCCATGCCGCGACCGGCCTTGCCGACATTGATGCGGCTGCCCTTGGATTTCGCAGCCTCCAGGCCGGCGGCAATTTGCGCCGTAGTTGCCGGGATACCGGCAAACGTCAGCATCTCGCCTATCGCCTTGTCCGGATCGGCAATGAAATCCTCATACATGAAGATCCGCGCGGCCTTCGAGCTGCGCCACCCCATGTAGAAATTGATATACCAGGGCATCGCCAGCATGGCGATCATGTGCTCGAGCTCGGCTCGGTCCCGGCTCAAATGCTGCTTGTCGAGATAGAAGAAGGGATTGACCGGGCTCTCGCGATGCACATGGTCCCGGATGCTGACTACGACATCGAAAAGGCTGCGGATCAGGACGATGATGGAGACATCGTAGTCGCTGCACAGCTCCTCGGTCCAGGTGCTATGCTTGATATGGTGCTGCGCGACATAGTCGAGCTTGGCGTTTTGGGCCAGGCAGATTTCACAAAGTTCCTGCTCGCGGCGTCCGTAACTTGGAATCAAATTGATTGAATTAAGGTTCACCGCGTTTGCTATGGCACTGCTTATGAATGTCGAAGCCGATTTCGGCATGCAGGCCACAAGAACATGGTGCGACATCGCGTCTCCTTCGCTCGAACAATTGATCTCCATGATCGGGTAATTGTCTTTGCTACTCAGCGCCCCCCAGCAACTACCCAGCGTCATACCACAGGAAACATACTTTCCCGGCTGGTTCAACCTACGGTTAGTCTCTGTTTTTCCACTGAGGCCAGCATTCGGCAGACGGGCGATAAGAGAACGCCGGCTCTCGTCCAAAGTTCCAGGCTTGGCAAACCATTCAACGGTTACGCGTCTTACTGACCGCCCCCGACAAAACCGCAATATCTATCATTCTGGAATCATTACAAAAATGAACTCGGATGGATCACGTCGGGCCAAAAGCCACGAAGGTCGAACCAAGATGTGGGGATATGCTGAATTCGCTGTCGGCGCCTGACACCAACTGCCTAACCCGCACTTATCCGATCAACAAAAATTTATTCCTCGAGGACTGCACCCTTCACCTGCGGCGACCAGGAAGCAAGACCGCGAAGGACGGAGCCACTTAATCGGCGACATGACACGGTGTCACGACACCTTCATCCCGGTGACGTCAGCACCACCCGTTCAGCCGGGCGAGTCGCCGGCCAGTTGCCCTATCGTTCGGCGGCAGCGCGAGCGAGCCTGTCGCGTATGGCTTCTCCCAGTCCGTCGCCGGGAATGGGAGCGACGGCTATGGCATGAATGTCGGCCCGGTCGAGCAGGCGCAGCATGCCGAACAGATTGGCGGCGGCCTCGGTCAGATCGCCGCTAGGACTGAGATTGGCAGCGATGCGAGCCCGCCCATCCCCACCCGGGCCAAAGCCGAGCCAAGCCTCGTCCGGTCCGGCTTCCTCGGCATCGAGCCTGACATGGGCCCGAGGCGCATAGTGGGACGCCAGCATGCCAGGCGCCACCGGCTCGTCGCCGGCGCCCTCCGGCCCCTCGGCGAGCGCAAAGCCGAGCACGTCCTCGATCATGTCCCGCGACAGGCCGCCGGGACGCAGCATCGCCACGCGATCGCCGAGGCACGACAGGATGGTCGATTCGACACCGACCTGGGTGGCGCCGCCATCCACGATGGCATCGATGCGGCCATCGAGATCGGCCGCGACATGGGCGGCCGTGGTGGCGCTGACATGGCCGGAGCGATTGGCCGAGGGTGCGGCGACGGGGCGGCCGACCGCCTCGAGCACGGCATGGGCCACGGGGTGGTCGGGCACGCGCAAAGCGACGCTGTCGAGCCCAGCGGTCGCGATCTCGCTGACCGTGCAGCTCGGCGCCTTCGGCACCACCAGAGTCAATGGTCCCGGCCAGAACGCCAGCGCCAGGCGCTCGGCCGCCGGCGAGAAGACGCCCTGGCCACGGGCGAGCTCGAAAGAAGCGAGATGGGCGATCAACGGATTGAAGCGCGGACGGCCCTTGGCCTCGTAGATGCCTGCGACCGCCCGGCCATTGGTGGCATCGGCGCCCAGGCCATAGACCGTTTCGGTGGGAAAGGAGACCAGCCCCCCCTCCACCAGGATGCGTCCCGCCGTCGCCAGGGAAGATGGGTCCGCCCCGAGATGCAGAGTGTTTCGATGTGTCATCCGGGCTCGCCGTCCGCTCTTTTGTTGATCGATGCGTGATGCGCCATTGCCCGTAGCCACGCATTCCGTCAAGGTCGAAGGCGCGCAATGGAGTTCAAGAACCAACAATGACCTATCAAGCGCCTGTCGCCGACATTGCCTTCTCGCTTCGTCACGTCGCTGATGTCGATGCGCTGCAGAGCGAGGGGCTGTTCCCCGAGGCAACGCCGGATCTCGTCGACACCATCCTGGAGGAAGCCGGCCATTTCGCGACCGATCGCATTGCTCCGCTCAATCGCGAGGGCGACCGGGTCGGCGCCCGGCTCGAGCAGCAGGGCGTGGTGACCGCTCCCGGTTGGCGCGAGGCCTATGCCGACTGGAGCGGCGGCGGCTGGAACGGCCTGGCGGGGCCGGTCGAATTCGGGGGCCAGGGCCTGCCCCTGCTGCTCAATGCCGCCTGCCTGGAAATGTGGAACTCGGCCTCGATGGCCTTCGGCATCGGGCCTGTGCTCACCATGGGCGCGGTCGAGGCGCTCGTCGCCCATGCCACGCCGGATCTGCGCGAGACCTATCTCGCCAAGCTGGTCAGCGGCGAGTGGACGGGCACGATGAACCTGACCGAGCCGCAGGCCGGCTCCGACCTCGCCGCCTTGCGCAGCCGAGCCGAACGGCGGGACGACGGCAGCTACCGCATCTTCGGGCAGAAGATCTTCATCACCTATGGCGACCACGACCTGACGCCCAACATCGTGCATCTGGTACTTGCCCGCCTTCCCGACGCGCCGGCGGGCACGCGCGGCATCTCGCTGTTCCTGGTGCCGAAATATCTGCCCGATGCCGAGGGCAATCCGGGCCGGCGCAACGATGCCTTCTGCTCCGGCCTCGAGCACAAGCTCGGCATCCATGGCTCACCGACCTGCATGATGGTGTTCGGCGACGAGGGCGGCGCCATCGGCTATCTGGTCGGCGAGGAGCATAAGGGCCTGGCCTGCATGTTCACCATGATGAACAATGCCCGCCTCGCCGTCGGTCTGCAGGGGGTCGCCATTGCCGAGCGGGCCTATCAGCAGGCGCTCGCCTATGCGCGCGAGCGCCGCCAGGGCAAGAGCCCGCTCTGGCAGAATGGCGGCATGAGCCCGATCATCGAACATCCCGATATAAGGCGCATGCTGCTGGAGATGCGGGCGAAGACCGTGGCAGCCCGCGGCATCTCCTACCTGCTTGCCGCGGCAATCGATCGCTCCCATCACGAGACCGATGTCGACAGGCGTAGACAAGCTGCCAACCGCGCGGCCCTGCTCACCCCTGTGGCCAAGGCTTTCTCCACCGATATCGGCAACGAAGTCGCCTCGCTCGGCGTCCAGATCCATGGCGGCATGGGTTATATTGAGGAAACCGGCGCCGCCCAGCATTTCCGCGATGCCCGCATCGCCGCGATCTATGAGGGCACCAACGGCATCCAGGCGATCGACCTCGTCACCCGCAAGCTACCGCTCGAAGGCGGGGACGTTGTCAGGGCGTTCATCGCCGAACTACGGGAAACCGTCGCGGCCGTCGCGGCCAGCGAGCGCTTCGCCGCGCTCGCGCCCTCGTTAGGGCGCTCCGTCGATGCCCTGGAGCGCGCCACGGCCTATATGCTGGCGCCCCGCGAGCAGCCCGAAGACGTCCTGGCCGGCGCCACGCCCTATCTGCGCGTCTTCGCCATCGCCGCCGGCGGCGCCGTGATGGTGAAGGAAGCGCTGGCCGCCGCCGCCATCGATCCCCACGAGCCCGCCAACCGCCTGCGCATCGACACCGCACATTTCTATGCCACGCAGATTTCGCCGCAGGCCGAGGGGCTCGCAGAAAGCGCGGTTAGCGGCTACGTTGCCGCCGGACTCGAAACCGTTCTCTGACAGGACTCCTGAATGTCGCTTGCCAACAAAACCCTGTTCATCACTGGCGCCTCGCGTGGCATCGGGCTCGCCATCGCCTTGAAGGCAGCCAGGGATGGCGCCAACATCGCCATTGCGGCCAAGACCGAAACCCCCCACCCCAAGCTCGAAGGCACCATCTATACGGCCGCCGAAGAGATCGAAAAGGCGGGCGGCAAGGCCCTGCCGCTGGTGGTGGACGTGCGTGACGAGGACAGTGTCAAGGACGCCTTCGCCAAGACGGCGGCGCAGTTCGGCGGCATCGACATCGTGGTCAACAACGCCTCGGCCATCCAGATGACCAAGGCCGCCGATACCGACATGAAGCGCTACGATCTGATGAACCAGATCAACGCGCGGGGCACCTTCCTGGTCTCGAAGACCGCCCTGCCCTATATCGAAAAGGCCGAGCAGCCGCATATCCTGATGCTGTCACCGCCTCTCGACATGAAGGAGAAGTGGTTCGCGCCCCATACCGCCTATTCCATCGCCAAATACGGCATGAGCCTGGTGGTGCTCGGCCTTGCCGGCGAGACGCGCGGGCGTATCGGCGTCAACGCCTTGTGGCCCCGCACCACCATCGCCACTGCCGCGATCAAGAACATCCTCGGCGGCGACGCCCTGATGCGCCGCTCGCGCAAGCCAGACATCCTGGCTGACGCCGCCTATCGCATCTTCCACAAGCCGGTCAGCTTCACCGGCAACTTCCTGATCGACGACACTTTTCTCCATGGCGAGGGCGTCACCGATTTCGAAGCCTATCGCGCGGTCCCGGGCGAAACCCTGGCGCCCGACTTCTTCGTGCCCGACGATTCCGTACCGCCCCCCGGCGTGGTAATCGGGGAGGCCATGCACTAGAGCAAAGCGCGTTTAGACGGAAACGCCTGTTTGCTCTAGTCCTTCATTTCGACGCGTCCTTGTGGTTCTTGCCGATGTCGGCACATCGCAAGACGCCATAGGTCGCAGGGAGATATCCGGCATGACGACGCTGTTGGTCACGCACCCGGCCTATGCCCGCCACGAGACGCCGCGAGGGCATCCCGAGCGGGTCGACCGCATCCTGGCGGTGGAAGCCGTGCTGGCTACTCCCCTGTTTGACGGGCTGGAGCGCGTCCAGGCGCCGGAGGCCTCGATCGACATGATCGAGGCCTGCCATCCGCGCGCCTATGTCGAAACCTTGCAGCGCCTGAGCCCGCATGACGATGAGGGCTTGGCGCAGCTCGACGGCGACACCTCGATGTCGTCGGGCAGCTTCGAGGCAGCGCTGCGCGGCGCCGGCGGTGCGACGCTGGCGGTCGACCATGTCATGACCGGCAAGGCCAAGAACGCCTTCAGCGCCTCGCGCCCGCCCGGCCATCATGCCGAGCCGCAACGGGCAATGGGCTTTTGTCTCTTCAACAATGTCGCCATCGCCGCCCGCCACGCCCAGAAGGCGCATGACGCCGAGCGAGTGGCGATCGTGGATTTCGACGTGCATCACGGCAACGGCACCCAGGCGATCTTCTGGAACGACCCCAGCGTGCTTTATGCCTCCACCCACCAGATGCCGCTCTATCCGGGCACGGGCGCGCCCAGCGAAACCGGCGAGGCCGGCACCATCGTCAATGCCCCGCTCAGGCCCGGCCAGGGCGGCAGCGAATTCCGCGAGGCCATGCAGAACGTAATCCTGCCGCGCCTGCAGGACTTCGCGCCGGATCTCATCCTGATTTCAGCCGGTTTCGATGCCCATGAGCGCGATCCGCTTGGCGGGCTCAATTTCGTCGAGGAGGATTATGCCTGGGCGACCTCGGTGCTGATCGATCTCGCAGCCAGGACCGCAGGCGGGCGCATCGTCTCCGTGCTCGAAGGCGGCTATGATCTGACCGCCCTCGCCCGCTCCAGCGCCGTGCATGTCGCCACCTTGATGCAGGCTTGAGCCTTGTAGGCGATCTGACGAAATCGCTGCGGCCTACCACCGACACGGGATTACGAATCGATTTCCAGCCGAACATAGACGACGCCATCGCGCAGCTCCGGTGTCACCGCGCTGAGATCGAGATCGCCGAGATCGTGTCCCCAAATGCCGTAAGTACCGTCTGTGCCGTTGCGATTGGCCAGTCCCTGGCGCTGATCCGGCGGAATGATCGGTTGACGCGTCGTCTTTTCTTCCTCGGCATAGATATGCCGGTAGATGGCGCCGATCTGCCTTGCGAGTTCGGCACGCGTAAAGCCTGCATCATCGGCCGACTTTAAGGGAAAGCTGAATGCCGAGCGCAACGGATAGTCGGCGATCACGATGATATTCCGGCAAGGCAGAACGATCTGCTCCGCATCCTCCATGCCGGCAATGCTCTTGTCCGGATTTTGCAGATGGACATAAGGGCTGAAAGGGTAGGCTTTATCGACCGGGTCGCGTTTGACGCGAAACGTCACTTCGTCTGGTATCCTGCCGTGGCAGCTATTGCCGGCACCAGCAAGGGCCGTCGGTGCCCACACAGCCATCGCCGCGATTGCAGTCGCAAAAGCTGCGATCCGCGTTCTTCTTACCGGCGGCAACATGATGTTGTGGGGGATATCAATCCCCGTCCTCGAAGAACTGCCACTTGCCCTGCGGGCTGATGCCGAGGCGGTAGAAGGAATAGACGCCCTTGTCCTGCATGTCCTGGAAATCGCCGGCCGTGATCAGGCGAAACAGCTCGACCATCTGCGGGCCGGTCAGCTTGTTGAGGGGATAGCGCGCGAAATAGGGCCAGACATAGGCCTCCTGCGGCGTGCCGACATCGACATGGACATAGCCCGCCTCGAGCACGTCGTCCATGATGGCGAGGATCTCCCGGCCCTTCGGATCGCCGGCCAGAAGCTTCAGCGTCGCGATCGGATCGTCGCTCTCGCCACCGGGCAGATCCGGATTGCCGCCATTGGCGGCAAAGATCGGGCGCAGTGATTCAAGTTCGCCCGTCTTGATCGCCGTCAGCAGTTTCTGCCGCAGTTCCCTCACCGGTGCCGGCAGGTCGGCGTCACCATAGAAGACCTGGGGCGTGGCCTGGGAGGCTGCGCTGTCGTCATTTGCGGGCGTGGTGACCGTCACCGTGGGGGTCTGAGTGCTGACGGGCGGTGACGAGCCCGGCGCATTCTTGGTCGTATCGTTGGCCGCCTGCGACGGCACGGCGCCGAGCAGGGTGGCTGCGAGAGCGGCAAGGGTTATCAGGCGCATGGGCGGCATCAATCCGGGATCAGGCGAATCACGGTATTCGCTCGGCGCCAGCCTAGCCACAGCCGCGTCCGAATGCGAGCCTTCCCGGACGCCTGCCGTCCGTCACATTCTATTGATGGGTTCCCTTGACCGTGAACTCGCCATTGCGCACCCGCTCGGGCAGGCGCTCGGCAAAGCGGGCGACGGGTTCCTCGCCATAGGTCGCGACCAATTCCTTGAAGGCCGCAAAAAGAGCCGCATTGGCCACGCAATCGCCGTCGATGCCATCAAGAATGGCCTCTTCCCAGGCCTGCAGCAGATAGTCGAGCGCTGCCCGCCGGGCATCGTCTGCGGCGAATTGCTGTTTCAGATGGGTAACGCGATCATACATGACAAAATCCTGCCGCAGCGATGGCTGCGGGCGAACCGGACCATAGCATGCTGGTGTCCCAGGAATAGACACTTCCAAATTAATCGTTAACGGCCGTAACGCGCTTCCAGTGCCTTGATGATGCTGCCGCTCTCATCGAGATAGAGACGGATCACCGTCCCGGCAGCTTCGTTGCAGCTGCGATAGCTCTCGCTGAAACTGCGATAGCCGCGATTGAAGGCACCGGCGAAGCGTGCCTTGGCGGCCTCGTCGAAGCCCTGTGCCTCGGCCAGCGCGTTCATCTTGTCCCGCCAGGCCGGCGCATCCGCAAAGCCGCACAGGCCGCGCAGGTAGTGCAAGGCTCCCATCAGTTCGGCGAGCCGCAGCAATTGCGGCTCATAGGGGGCGATCTGCGGAGCCGTTGGCGCCGGCGGTGGCTGCACCGGCTTGGGCGGCGGCGTCTGAGCGTAGGCCGCTGCCACGATCGTTCCGAATGCCAGCAAGGCGGCTGGCAGGACCTGGCGGCCGCTCACAGCATCCTCCTGGCAGCGGCAACGATATCAGCCAGTCCGTCGGTCAGCGGCAGGCCGTCGAGGGTGACGGCATCGGCCCAGCGAAAGCTCAAGGTTTCCTCGCTGAGCCGCGGCTCCCCCTGCTCCGAACGCCCCACGAAGACCGCGACCACGAAATGACGTTGCACGATCCCCGCTTCATCACGGGCGATCACCTCGTGATGGCGGACGAAGCCGGCGATCTCGATCTCCAGCCCGGTCTCCTCATGGACTTCCCGCCTTACCGCCGCTTCCAGGTTTTCACCCAGTTCCACCACACCACCCGGCAGCGAGAACAAACCCTGTCCCGGTGCTCGCGCCCGCTCGCCCAGCAACACCCTGCCGTCGCGGAAGAGAGCGATGCTGGCTGCAAGAATCGGTCTGGCGGGATAGGATCGCGGCGCTTCCGTCATGGCGCCACTATTGGCGGCGGCGCCCTGCCCCGCAACCCCTTTCGAGGTCATGACCGGCCGTTTTGCGCTCACCCATTCGCCACGAGAGGTGCGGGACTGGTTCGGCTATGTCGAGGAGCCGGATTTCCCGCCGCGTACCAATATCGCACCGAGCCAGCCTGTTGCCGTCGTGCATGCCGACTTCTCGGCCCGGCACTTCACTCTCATGCGATGGGGCTTCATCCCGGCCTTCATCAAGGACACGGCCGGCTATCCGCTGCTGATCAACATCCGCTCGGAGACGGTGCAGGAGAAGCCTTCCTTCCGCAACGCCTTTGCGCGGCGGCGGTGCCTGATACCGGCGGACGGTTTCTACCAATGGCAAAAGCAGGGGCGCACGAAACTGCCCTATTTGCTGCGCCGGCCCGGCGGCGGCCTCATGGCCCTGGCCGCCATCTGGGAGACCTGGTCGGGCCATGACGGCAGCGAGATCGACACGGTCGGCCTTCTCACCACCGATGCCAGCGGCACGCTGGCGGCGCTCGGCGACCGCAGCCCGGTGCTGATCGAGGCCGACGCCATGGCCTTCTGGCTCGATCCGCTGACCAAGCCTGGAGAAGCAGCCGCCCTGCTGCGGCCGCCGGCCGCCGATAGGCTCGAACTGGCGCCGGATGCACCGGATCTGAGGCACGGTCTTTGACCCCTCGCCATGCCGAAGCCGAATATGGCGCGTGTTCAAATTCTTAGCGAAATCTTGTGAGAGAGGACGTTTTCCTGTTCGACGAGATTCGATTCCCGAAGGAAAGACGATGATGAAGACCCTAAAGCGTTTTCCAGAAAAGTTGATAGACTTTTCGATTAAGAAAACGCGTCAAAACAATAAGTTAGAGAAAAAGAGCGATTCGAGAAAATCACGCTTTGCTCTATCCGCAACCCTCGCGCTTACAGCCGCAGCAGCCCTCGCCAGCTGCAGTGCAGGCGTTGGGGTTGGCAGCGCGACCTACAGCGCCGATGAGCGAGGGTCGACCTATTGCTCACGCAGCGTCGGCGCCAGCATCGAGGCTCCCGACGCAAGCGGCAGCGGCGTGCACCGCCAGCGCGGCTGCGTGACGCGGCCTGCCGATGGCGGCGAGGACTGAACCTCGCCGCATCATCCGCGCTTCGGCTTGGCGGAGGTCGAGGTCTTTTCGGGCTTGGCGGGGCTGGGGGTCAGCCAAGTCGTGATCTGGCGTACCTTCTTGGCGGCCTCGGCCTGCGCGAGATAGCTGGTCTGCCCAGGCAGCCCCATGGGATAAGCTGCATCGCGCATTCGCTCATAGTCCCGCGTTTGCTCGCCGCATTGCTTTGCCCGCATGTCCGGGGGGCTGCGCTTGGTGTCGTTGGCAAGGGCGGAGAGCGTGGTGTTGTCGGGCGAAAGCTCGCCGGTAAACGCCTGGGTCAGATACATCGCCGCCCGTTCGTTGCGTTCGCGCTCGGTCGTCGCGCCCATCACGACCACCATGACCTGCCTCCCGCCTCTTTCGGCGAGAGCGACCACATTGTTGCCCGACGCGCAGAGATAGCCCGTCTTCAGGCCTCTGGCGCCGTCAAAACGGGTCAGCAACTCGTTGTGCGATTCCACGGTCTTTCCGTCGATGACGACAGCCGATGTCTCGAAGAAGCGACGATATTGCGGGAACTGCCTGTCAATGGCGATGCCCAGCAGCGCCATGTCGCGCGCCGTCGACTTCTGCCGGCGGTCGAACAATCCGTTCGGGTTCACAAATCGGCTTCCTGTCATTCCCAATCGCCTGGCGGCGTCATTCATCGACTTGACGAAGGCCTCCTCCGAGCCGGCAACCGTTTCGGCGATGGCCATGGCGACATCGTTGGTGGAGCCCGAAATCATGGCGAAAAGAGCGTCCTCCATGGTCATGGTGCTGCCGACATGCAGCCCCGAGTCGAGGAACTTCTGGCTCGCAGCATGTTTGGAAAGCACCACCGGCGTCTCCAGCGACACACGCCCGGCGCGAATGGCCTCGAAGGTGACGAAGGCCGTCATCAACTTTGTTGTCGAGGCTGGAAACCAGGGACGCCCTGCCTCCTCGGCATGGAGCACCTGATCATTCGCGACATCGACGACGAGAATGGGCGTCGCATCTGACGCGCGCGCAGGGCCGTGAAGCGCCAAAACCAGCGCCAGGCATCCAAGACTCTTCCAAAACATTCTATCCGTATCCCTTTCGGCCGCCGAAGCAGCCCAATCAATCAAGCGTTTCTATGACGTTCGCTTCCGACCTTTTTGCGACATGCACAACGGCCGATCGGCGCTGGAACGAACCGCCCGGCGGTCAGCCACCCGCCCGCGCCGCGAGCACCACCGCGGTGCGCAGCAGTTCGGCATTGTCGGCGGCCCTGTTCCCATCGGGCAGATCAGCGCCATCCTCGAGGCCGATGCGGCGGTCGAGACCCCGGCGGACGGCTTCGTCATGCATCGGCCATTGGGTCAGGTCGCTGCCGTGCAGCTGGACCGGCAGGCCGAGATTGGCGTGGCTGAGGACAGCGAGGATCTCGTGGGCGACATGCAATCCTGCCGCCGCTTCCTGTTCCTCGATCTCCACGAGCACGCGCAGGCAGCGCTCCGCGGAAGGCAGCGCCACCAGGCGCAAGGCGTCGGCGACCGTGGCCAGGCCCGCTTCGATGCCGATGCGGCGCTGGATCATCAGCGCCATGATCTCCGGCGCGTCCTCCTCGCCGAGATTGACCGAAACATAATCCGGCAGAACCTGCCATTCGCGGATTGGCGCCTGGCGCGCCCGACCGATCGGCGGGATGGTCCATAGGGTCGAGATGCCGACAGGCACGTCCGGCACGCTCATGCGGATAGCCTGCAAGGCCGCGGCGATATCGGCCGGCTCCAGGCTCTGCTCGCCATTCCGCCCGCGGGGATGGACATGCAGTTCCTCGGCACCGGCAGCGACGGCCGCCTTGGCATCGCGCGCCAATTCGGCCGGCGTGCAGGGCAGTGCCGGGTGGAAATCGCGGCTCCTGCTGCCGTTCAGGCAAGCTTGCAGCATCGTCCTCTCCCTGATCACGTCTCCGCGGCGAGATCCCGCACCTGCAGCGCCAAGGCCTTCGCATCCGTGAGCCAGCCGGCCCGCTCGGCCGCGGTGCTGGTGGTGACCACGCCATAGAGCGCACGCCGTACATGGTGGACGCCACAATAGCGCAAAATGCCCTCCCGCCACATGCGATCGAGCGGATCGCCGAAATCGGCCTGCTCGCGCTCCAGAGGCGTATTGCCGGTGTTGAGCACCAGCGCGGCGCGCGCCCGCAGGAGCCCCTGCGGCACGTCGCCCCGATCGTCCCCCTTGGCAAAACCGTAGGCGGCGCCCGGCGCGAAGACCCGATCGATCCAGCCCTTCATGATCGCGGGCGGCGCGCCCCAGCAATTGGGATGGATGACCGCCATGAGATCGCAGGACTGCAGCTCGGCGATATGGGCCCGCACCAGGGCATCCTCGCTCGGGCGGCCGCGAGCCTCGTCGGCGGTCAGCAGCGGATCGAAGCCCTCGGCGGTCAGGTCGTGATAGGCAACGTCGCAGCCAGCCTCCAGCCAGGTCCGTCGCACCGCCTCGGCCAAGGCATGGTTGAAGCTCGCCGGCGCGGGATGGCCGATGACGACCATCGCCCGCATGTCAGAGCACCTTGCCGGGATTCATGATGCCCTTGGGATCGAGCGTCGCCTTGATGGCGCGCATCATCTCGAGCTCTACCGGGTCCTTGACCCCGGGCAGCAGCTTGCGCTTGGCTTGGCCGATGCCGTGCTCGGCCGAGATGGAACCATGAAACTCGGCGACGATGGCGTGGACGATCTCGTTGGTCTTTTCCCACTTATCCAGGAAAGCCTGCTTGTCGCCGCCCACCGGCTGGGAAATGTTGAAGTGGATATTGCCGTCGCCGAGATGGCCGAAGGGCAAGGGACGAGCACCCGGAATGAAGGCCTCCACGGCCGCGATGGCCTTGTCGAGGAAGGCCGGAACCAGGCGGATCGGCACCGAGACGTCGTGCTTGATCGAGCCGCCCTCGAAGCGCTGGCTTTCCGACAGCAATTCGCGCAGGCGCCAGAAATCGGCGGCTTGGTCGAGCGAGGCCGCGATCACGGCGTCGCGGGCATAACCGCGCTCATAAGCCGTCATCAGCATCGCCTCCAGCGCCTCGTTCACGCCGCCTTCCGCGGAGGTTGACACCTCCAGCAGCACATACCAGGGATAGCTGCCCTCGATGGGGTCGCGCGCATCGGCAACATGGCGGATGACGAAATCGATGCCGATGCGCGGCATCAATTCGAAAGCCGTCACGGTGCCGCCGCCGTTTTCCCGGGCAACGTTCAAGAGCGCCAGCGCCGCCGCCGGATTGTCGACGCCGATGAAGGCCGTGCCGACGGAGCGAGGCCTGGGAAACAGTTTCAGCACCGCCGCGGTGACGATGCCGAGCGTGCCTTCGGCGCCGATGAAGAGGTTCTTCAGATCGTAGCCAGTGTTGTCCTTGCGCAGATGGCGCATGCCGTGCCAGATCCGCCCGCCCGGCAGCACGACCTCCAGGCCCATCACCAGATCGCGCGTATTGCCATAGGCGATCACGCCGGTGCCGCCGGCATTGGTGCCGATATTGCCGCCGATGGTGCAGCTCCCCTCCGAGGGCAAAGTGAGCGGGAAGAAACGCCCGGCCGCCTCCGCCGCCTCCTGCACGCGCTGCAGCGTCACGCCGGCCTCGACATCGATGGTATTGCTGTCGGGGTCGACGGCACGAACCTTGTCCAGCCGCTTGAGCGAGATCAGCAGCTCATTGCCTTCCGCATGCGGAACCTGGCCGCCGACCAGGCCGGTATTGCCGCCCTGCGGCACGATCGGGGTATCAGTCTCGTCGGCCAGCTTGAGGATCGCCGCAACCTCGTCCACCGTCCCTGGCAGCAGCACCAACGGCGTCTTGCCGTGATAGCGGTCGCGCCATTCCTTCAGGAAAGGCTGCTGGGCATCCGCATCGGCAATGGCGTAGCGCTCGCCGACCAGAGCAGCGAAGCGGGCAAGAAGTTCAGGAGAAAGCAGGGCGGACATGGAATGGGTATCCTGGCTACGGCGTTTTGCGATTGCCGAACGCAACCGGAATCGCAAAGACGCGCCAAAATGAAGGAGTCGGAGCAAGGCGCGGTCATACTTGAACCTGCCTTATCCTAGAGCAAAGCGCGTTTATGCATAACCGCTGCTTTGCTCTAACTCTTTGTTTCAACGCGTCTTTGCGATTCTTGGTGCTTCCAAGAAATCGCAAAACGCTTTAACGGGCAAGCTGGCGGAGCGCATTGGCGACGATCGCGTCGGGTTCCGCCTCGATCGAAACACGGATCGGCGCCTCGTCGGCTCCCGGGGGTTCCAGCGTGGCGAACTGGCTGGCGAGCAGACTCGGCGGCATGAAATGGTCCTTGCGCTTGGCCAATCGGGCCGCGATCACTTCGGCGCTACCTTCGAGAAAGACGAAGCGGACATCCACATGCCCATTCCGCAGGGCATCGCGATAGCCGCGCTTGAGTGCCGAGCAGGCGACGACGCCGTGTTGCCCCGCCCCTCTCAGTTCGGCGATCCAGGCGGCGATGGCCGCAAGCCAGGGCCAGCGATCCTCGTCCGTCAACGGGATGCCGGCATGCATCTTGGCGACATTGGCCGGCGGGTGGAAGGAATCACCATCGCGGAACGTCCAGCCAAGCCGGAGCCCGAGCCGCTCGCCGATGCTGCTCTTTCCAGCACCGGAAACACCCATGACGATGAGGGCAGTGGGAAGAGGCGGCTCTGAAGTCATGACATTTCCTGGAGCAGAATGCGGTCTGGTTGAGATCATTCTCTAGATCAACTCGCGGGTGCCAGGAGCATTTTGCGGCTCCTGACGATTCCATCCAATTGCAAAACGCTATCTTCGCTCGAACACGCCGACCAGTTCGACATGGCCGGAGTGGCGGAACTGATCGACCGGCGTCACCCTGACGAGCCGGTAGCCCCCGGCAATCAACAGTGCAGCATCGCGGGCAAAGGTCGTCGGGTTGCAGGAGACACCGACGATACGGCGTAGCTTGGCAGCGGCAAGGCGTTTGGCCTGCGCCTCCGCGCCGGCGCGCGGTGGATCGAACACCACGGCATCGAAGGGCTTGAGTTCCTCGGCCAGCAAGGGACGGTGAAAGAGATCGCGCACGGTGGCGCCGACAGGCTTCAGTCCCTGGGCTCGCCGAGCGGCCCGGTCGAGCGCCGATATTGCCGGCTTGTCCGAATCGAAAGCCTGCACATGCATGGCGTCCGCCAGCGCCAAGGCGAAGGTGCCGCAGCCGGAGAAGAGATCGGCAATGCGCTTGGCACCGGCAAGGCCCCCGCGCACCAGGGCCGTAAGGGCGGCATCTGCCTCGGCCGTCGCCTGCAGGAAGGCGCCCGGCGGCGGCGAAACCTCCACCGTCCCGAACCGCACTACCGGCGCCCGGCGTTCGATCACCACGTCGCCATGGTTGGAAAGCCGGGCCAGGTCGAACTGCCGGGCAAGGTCGCTGAGCCTCAACCGCATCTTGTCGTCGACGCGACCGGCGCCGCGAATGTCGCAGTCGAGGCCGGTGATCGTGGCTGTCAGCACCAGGTCAAGCGGCTTGCCGAGACCGCGCAATTGCTTTTCGAGCGCCCGCGCCGCCTCCAGGCCGCGGTTCAATTCCGGCACCAGGATCGGGCAGGCGTCGAGTTCGACGATGGCATGCGAGCGGGCCTCGGCAAAGCCGACCTTGCCCTTGCGGGCATGCAGGGTTGCCCGGCGCCGGCCGCGGCCATGGGCATCGACAAGCGGCTCGACCGGCGCTTCGATGCCGGCCTGCTTCAGTGCATCGACCACCAGGTCCCGCTTCCAGGCCTGGTACGCCGGCACCGACAAATGCTGGACGGCACAGCCGCCGCAATGCGTGAAATGGGGGCAGAAGGGTTCGATGCGATCCGGGCTCGGTTCCTGCAGGGCGACCAGCCGCCCCCGCTCTCCGGCCACCTCGGCCAGGACCGTCTCGCCCGGCAAGGCATAGGGCACGAAGACCGGGCCCGGCGCGATGCCGTCACCGCGATGCCCCAGCCTTTCGATCTTGAGTTCCAGCGATGTCTCAACGTGCTGATTCACGATCTCAACTTCATCAAGCGATGCCTGAAAGAGATGAATCAAAATCTCAATCCAGGCGCGCAAGTCCTCTGATTCAATCTATGAGCCCGGCTACACTAACCCTATGGGCAGACAGCAGAAACTCCTTGTTGCCATCCCCGCCTTCGATGGGAGACGGCACGACCCCGCGCACCTTCCAGCCAAGTGACGAGACGGTGCCGGCGATACGATCGCAGACCTCGGCGTGCACGGCCTCGTCCTTCACCACGCCGCCCTTGCCCACCCGCTCGCGACCCGCTTCGAACTGCGGCTTGACCAGAACGGCGAGATCCGCACCCGGCGCGGCCAATGCGAGCGCCGCCGGCAGAACCAGCGCCAGTGAGATGAAGCTGACGTCGGCGACGACGAGGTCGACGGGGTCGGGCACCAGGCCGCGATCGAGCTTGCGTGCATCCTGCCCTTCCAGCGAGATCAACCTGTCATTCCCGCGCAGGCTGGCGTGAAGCTGATCATGACCGACATCGACGGCATAAACCCGTGCCGCCCCCCGCCGCAGCAGCACGTCACTGAAGCCGCCGGTGGAGGCGCCGATGTCGAGCGCGACGCGCCCCTCTACGGGCACCGAAAACATATCGAGGGCATGTTCGAGCTTGAGCCCGCCGCGCGACACGAAGGGAAAGGCCGCCTGCGCTTCGATCACAGCCTCTGCTGCCAGGCTCTCCGACGCCTTGCGCACCGGCTTGCCATCGGCCGTCACGAGGCCGGCGGAGATCGCGGCCTGTGCCTTAGCGCGGCTGTCGAAATGACCGCGCTCGACCAACAGCACGTCCGCGCGCTTGCGCATCAGGCGCGCTTGGCGCCGGTTACGACATCGCGCCCGAGCACCGACAGGACCTTGGTGACGATGCCGGCGGCATCGAGCCCGGCCTGCGCATACATCGCCTCCGGCTTGTTCTGGTCGAGGAAGATGTCGGGCAGCACCAGGGAGCGGAATTTCAGGCCGCTGTCGAAAACGCCTGCCTCGGCCAGGCACTGGGCCACGAAGCTGCCGAAGCCCCCCACGGAGCCTTCCTCGATGGTCAGCAGCACCTCGTGCTCGCGAGCGAGCCTGAGGACCAACTCCTCGTCGAGCGGCTTGGCAAACCGGGCATCCGCAACGGTCGCCGACAGGCCGAGCGCCGCCAGATCTTCTGCAGCCTTGAGGCACTCGGCCAGGCGCGTGCCGAAGGAAAGCAGGGCAATATTGCTGCCCTCGCGCAGGACGCGCCCCTTGCCGATCGGCAGGGGCATGCCGACTTCAGGCATCTCGACGCCAACCCCCTCGCCGCGCGGGTAGCGGAAGGCGATAGGGCCGCCGTCATAGGCGGCCGCGGTTGCGACCATATGCACCAACTCGGCTTCGTCGGCGGCCGCCATCACCACCATGTTGGGCAGGCAGCCAAGAAAGGCGACATCGAAGGAACCGGCGTGGGTGGCGCCGTCGGCCCCAACGAGACCGGCACGATCGATCGGGAAGCGCACGGGCAGGTTCTGGATGGCAACGTCGTGGACGACCTGGTCGTAGCCGCGCTGCAGGAAGGTGGAATAGATCGCACAGAACGGCTTGTAGCCCTCGCTGGCAAGGCCCGCCGCGAAGGTGACGGCGTGCTGCTCGGCGATGCCGACATCGTAAAGCCGTTGCGGGAAGGCCTGCTCGAACAAGTCGAGCCCGGTGCCGGACGGCATGGCGGCGGTGATCGCCACGACCTTGTCGTCCTTGTGGGCTTCCTTGATCAGGCTTTCGGCAAAGACGCGAGTATAGGAGGGCGCATTGGCCTTGGCCTTCACCTGCGCCCCGGTGATGACGTCGAACTTCACCACGCCATGATATTTGTCGGGCGCATTCTCGGCCGGGCCATAGCCCTTGCCTTTCTGGGTGACGACATGGATCAGCACGGGCCCATCGGCCTGGTCGCGCACATTCTTGAGCACCGGCAGGAGGTGGTCAAGATTATGCCCGTCGATCGGCCCGATATAGTAGAAGCCGAGTTCCTCGAACAGCGTGCCGCCGGTCCAGAAGCCGCGGGCATATTCCTCGGTGCGCTTGGCCTTGTCGTAGAAGAATTTCGGCAGCTTCCTGGCCAGCATCTTGCCGAAATCGCGCAAATTCTTGTAGGTGCCGCCGGAAACCAGCCGGGCCAGATAGGCCGACATCGCCCCCACGGGCGGGGCGATCGACATGTCGTTGTCGTTGAGGATGACGACGAGGCGCGAGCCCAGCGCCCCGGCATTGTTCATCGCCTCATAGGCCATGCCGGCCGACATCGAGCCGTCGCCGATCACGCAGATCACGTTGTTGTTGCGGCCATCGAGATCGCGCGCCGCAGCCATACCCAGGCCCGCCGAGATCGAGGTCGAGGAATGCGCGGCGCCGAAGGGATCGTATTCGCTCTCGCTACGCTTGGTGAAGCCGCTGAGGCCGTCCGCCTGGCGCAGGGTACGGATGCGATCGCGCCGCCCGGTGAGGATCTTGTGCGGATAGGCCTGGTGGCCGACATCCCAGATCAGGCGATCGCGCGGCGTATCGAACACGGCATGGATGGCGACCGTCAGCTCGACCACGCCGAGCCCGGCACCGAGATGCCCGCCCGTCACCGAAACGGCGTCAATGGTCTCCCGGCGCAGCTCGTCCGCCACCTGCTGGAGCTTGTCCTCGGGCAGGCGGCGCAGATCGGCCGGCAGATGGATGGTGTCGAGCAGCGGGGTTGCGGAAGTGTTTGCCAAATTGTTCACCCGGGGAGACTAGAGCAAAGCACGCATAAGTGGAAACATCATTTTGCTCTAACTCTTTGTTCCGACGCGCCTTTGCGATGACGGCCGTTCTGGTGGAGTGCTGGGCGCCTTGCAGGCCGTCGCCTGTCAGGCTTCAGGTAGAGGCTCGAGCCCGGCGGGCTTGCCCTCGGCATCGAGCCGGATCTTGTCGACCTTGGCCTCTGCAACCTTCAAAAGCTTGTCGCAATGAGCCTTGAGCTGCTCGCCACGCCCGAACAGCGTGATCGATTCCTCCAGCGGCACATTGCCGCCTTCGAGGCTGCGCACGATTTGCTCGAGCTCGGCAAGCGCCTTTTCGAAGCTGAGCGTTGCGATATCGGACGGCTTGTCGGCCATTATCAACCTGTCGGATCTCTAGAGCAAAGGGCGTTTAGAGGGAAACGCTTGTTTGCTCTAACTCTTTGGTTCGACGCGTCTTTGCGATTCTTGGCGATTCCGCCAAATCGCAAAACGCTCTCGATTTTCCCCTCTATAGCCCCGAACCTCGCTGCATTGAAAGAAAAAGCCATGCAAGCCGCATGACCCAACCGTGCATAAGGCGGGGGAGAGTGACAGGTTGCGGCTCAGCGCCGCTTCCGGCAAAAGCGGCGCATGGATTTGCAGACCTTCCTCGCGCTCTCCGCCGGTTCCCTGTCAGCCGTGGCCATCGCCCAGGTGTTCGTCACCCGAGCCTACCGCTTTCCGGGCATCGCGATCTACCTGGCGGGGCACGCGGTCGTGATCGCCATCGCTGTCGCGGGATACAGGTTTCTGCCCGATTATTACGGTTTCCTGGCGGCTCTCGCCTTGCTGGCGATCATTGCGCCGGGGCCGCTGCTGAACCGGGCCAATCGCGAATTGCTGGCCGGCCGCAACGAACGTGCCGCCCTGCTCGCCCGCCTGGCCAGCTTCGTCCAGCCCACCAGCCAAGTCCGCTTCACGGCCAGTCTGTTCAAGGCTCTTTCCGAATCGACGCGCGAAGAACGTATCGATGCCCTCGAAGCGCTGCGCCAGACCGGCAAGCCGGATCAGGAAGTGATCCTCGACCTGCAATTGCTGCGGCAACGCCAGAACTGGCAGGGCATCGTCGACTATCTTGCCCGCAACCCCATGCCGGCAGGCGCAGATGCGGTCGCCTTCCCGATCCGGGCCCTCGGGGAGACCGGCCAGCTGGAAGCCATGGTGGCGACAGCCATGCGTTATCGCGGCCTGCTGGGCGCCGGGCAATTGTCGACCCTGATGCTCCTCGCCTTCTGCGGGCGCGTCCAGGCCACGGATTCGATGCTCGCCTCGTTTCACGCCATGCCGGTCTCCGTGAAGGCATTCTGGCAGGCGACCGCCCTCCAGGCGGCGGCACGGGGCGAACTCGCCGAGCCCCTACTGCGCGGCTTTGCTGCCGCTTCCCTGACGCCCGCCCAGCATGAGGCGATCGTCGCTCGCCTGGACAAGCCGGCGAGCCTAGCCGAAGGCCAGCTCTCGCCACAGGCAACCGCCTTCCTCGACGATTTGGAGGCGCATATCCGGCGCAACGCCCCCCTGCGCCGCACGGGCTGGCGCGCCGCCCCCGTGACCTATCTGCTGATCCTGGCCAATTGCGCCGCCTTCGGCATCGAGCTGTGGAATGGCGACACCACCGATGCCGAAAACCTGTTCCGGCTCGGAGGGTTATGGCCCGACGCGGTGGTCCGGGATCATGAATGGTGGCGCCTGCTCAGCGCCATGTTCCTGCATGCCGGCCCCGAACACCTGATCAGCAACATGATCGGGCTCTTCCTGCTCGGGCGCATGGTCGAAGCCACGGTCGGAAGCCTGCGCATGGGCCTGATCTATCTGATCGGCGGCCTGGTCTCCATGGCCGGGGTGCTCGCCCTCACCGAGGCGGGCTTCACCCAGCCGGATGTCCTGGTCGGGGCTTCCGGCGCCATCTTCGCCCTGATCGGAGCCATTGCCCTGCGACGCCTGTCCGATTTCCTGGCGACCCGCCATATCGCCGACCGGCACAATCTCAGCCTGATCGTCATCGTGCTGCTGATCCAGGCGGCGATCGACCTTTCACTGCCTCAGATCAGTTTCACCGCGCACGGCATCGGTTTCATCGCCGGCATTGCCCTGGCCTGGATATTTGGCACGGCGCACGCCAGCAGGCGGTAGAATGGAGCGCGGACATCACAGCGACATGCAGGAGCATGTCGCGATGTCCACTCCTGGAACTGTTGCGCCTGGATGAGAGAAAGAGCGGACTGGAAGTCCGCGCAGACTGCTGACAAACCAGTAGCGTTAGTCAGCAGTTTTTGATTCAGTGGGTCATGTTGAAGAAACCCGGCCCCGAGCAGACGGCGATCGAGATGGTTACGCTCGATGCGCTTGTTCCCAAGGATCATCTGCTGCGCAAGATCGACGCGGTGATCGACTTTTCCTTCATCCATGATCGCGTGTCGGGGCTTTACTGTGCGGACAATGGCCGTCCTCCGCTGGACCCGACCTTGATGTTCAAGGCGTTGTTCATCGGCTACCTGTTCGGCATCCGCTCGGAGCGCCAGTTGGTGCGCGAGATCGAAGTGAACGTGGCCTATCGCTGGTTTCTGGGGCTCAAGCTGATGGCGCCGGTGTTCGACGCCTCGACGTTGTCGCAGAACCGGCGCCGGCGCTACAACGACACGGATGTGGCTCAGGCCATCTTCGATGCCATCGTGGAGCAGGCGATCGGACATGGGCTTGTGGATGGCAAGGTGCTGTACACGGACTCCACCCATCTGAAGGCGAATGCCAACGCCAAGAAGTTCGACCTAGCCCAGGTTGCCAAGTCACGAGCCGATTACTGGCAAGCCCTGGACGCGGCTGTCGAGGCGGAGCGGGCGGCGCATGGCCAGGCCCCCCTGCCGGTGCGCGAACGTGAGCCCGAGGTGAAGCAGACCAAGGTCTCGCGGGTGGATCCGGACAGCGGCTACATGGTGCGCGATGGCAAGCCCAAAGGCTTCTTCTATCTCGATCACCGCACGGTGGACGGCAAGGTCGGCATCATCACCGATACCTTTGCCTCACCCGGCAATGTGCATGACAGCATCGTCTATCTGGGCCGGCTCGACCGCCAGCGCGAGCGCTTTGCCTTGCCGGTGAAGGCGGTAGGGCTGGATGCGGGCTATGCCAGTGCTGGCATCGCCAAGGGATTGGAGGATCGAGCCATCCTGGGTGTGACCGGCTATCGTACCCCCAACCCGCCCAAGCCTGGCATGATGCGCAAGAGCCAGTTCATCTATGAGGAGGAACGGGACGGCTATCGTTGCCCGCAGGGGCAGTTGCTGGCCTATGCCACCACAGACCGCGACGGCTATCGCCAGTACGCTTCCGATCCGGCCATCTGCCGCACCTGCCCGTTGCTGGCTTCATGCACCCGCTCCGCCGACAACCGACGCGTCATCACCCGGCACGTCTGGCACGAAGCGCGCGAGCGCACCGATGCAAACCGCCTCACGCCCTATGGCAAGCTGATCTACAAACGACGAAAGGAGACGGTGGAGCGTTCCTTCGCCGATGCCAAACAGTTGCACGGCCACCGCTATGCCCGCTTCCGAAGTCTCACACGCGTGGCCTGCCAATGCCTCCTGGCCGCTGTCGCCCAGAACATCAAGCGCATCGCCACTCTGCTGGCTCCCGCTTACAGGTCAGCACCAGCCTGAAAGGGCTCTTTCTCAAAAAAGTCGATAACTCAAACCTTTGCAGCAGGCACATAAAATAACCCCGCCAAAAATGGCGGGGTTTGTCAGCGGTCTGAGCGGACTGGAAGTCCGCGCTCCCAGCCTCACGCCGTCCAGAAGCGTGCGGCCTCGCCACGCGAATGTTCGTCCAGCGAGCCCTCCCACATCACCCTCGCGCCGCGCAGGATGGTACCGACCGGCCAGCCGGTGACCTCGACGCCGTCATAGGGCGTCCAGCCGCATTTGGAAGCGATCCACTCGTTGCGGATGGTTTCCTTGCGCTTGAGGTCGACGATGGTGAGGTCTGCGTCATAGCCGACGGCAATGCGGCCCTTGCCGGCCATGCCGAAGATCCGGCAGGGACCATGGCTGGTCAGGTCGACGAAACGCTCCAGCGATAGTCGCCCGCGGTTCACATGGTTGAGCATGACGGGCACCAGCGTCTGCACACCGGTCATGCCGGAGGGCGAATCGGGATAGGGCTTGGCCTTCTCCTCCAGCGTATGGGGCGCGTGGTCCGAACCGAGGACATCGACGATGCCCTGGTGGATGCCCTGCCAGATGCCGTCGCGGTGACCGACGTCACGCACCGGCGGGTTCATCTGCACCAGCGTGCCCAGCTTCTCATAGGCCTCGGGCCCAGCCAGAGTGAGATGATGCGGCGTGGCTTCGCAGGTCACCAGCCGCTTGTGCGCGCCGAGGAAGGGAATCTCGTCCGCCGTCGAGATATGCAGGACATGGATGGGCGCGCCCGTCTCCTCGGCGATGGCGACGAGCCGCCGCGTGCAGTTGAGCGCGGCCTCGACGTCGCGCCAGACCGGGTGGGAGGAGGCATCTCCCTTGACGCGCAGGTCGCGCCGCTCGCGCAGGCGATATTCGTCCTCCGAATGGAAGGCAGCGCGCCGGCGTGTGCGCTTGAGGATCTCGCGCACGCCCTCATCGTCCTCCACCAGCAGCGAGCCGGTGGAAGAGCCCATGAACACCTTGATGCCGGCCGCGCCCGGCAGACGCTCCAGCTCCGCGACGTCAGCGGCATTCTCACGGGTGCCGCCGACCCAGAAGGCGAAATCACAATGCATGCGGTGCGTGCCGCGCCTGACCTTGTCGGCCAAAGCCTCCGGCGTCACGGTCAAGGGATCGGTGTTCGGCATTTCGAATACAGCGGTGACGCCGCCCATGACCGCCGCGCGCGAGCCCGATTCAAGATCTTCCTTATGCGTCGGCCCCGGCTCGCGGAAATGGACCTGGCTGTCGATCACGCCGGGCAGGATGGTGAGGCCGGTGCAGTCGATCACCTCGCCGGCACTGGCCCGCGACAAATCCCCCAGCGCCGCGATACGCCCGTCCCTGACCCCAACATCGCCATGATGCCGGCCATCCTGGTTGACGATCTCGCCATTGCGGAAGATGCGGTCGAAGGTCTGGGGCATGGCGCTCTCCTCGATGACGAAGCTGAAACCCTGCGCTTTTCCCCCAGGCAGCGCCAGCTTTCAACCGCCAATCCGCCGCCTCTTCACGCCGCGCACAGGGATTGCCATATAGGAGGGGCTGAAACGGGATTGCCTTGCCATGATCCATCTGCTCGACCGCGCCATACTCCGCCTCAGCGGCGAGGATGCGCGATCCTGGTTCGCCAATCTCGTCACCTGCGATATCGCCCATCTCGAGCCCGGCCAGGGACGATGGGGTGCCTTGCTGACGCCGCAGGGCAAGATCCTGTTCGATTTCCTGGCCACGATCGGCGAGGACGGGCTCTACCTCGATGCGGACGCCGCCCTGGCCCCCGATTTCGCCAAGAGGCTCAATTTCTATCGGCTGCGCGCCAAGGTGACGGTCGAGGCCTTGCCGGCTTGGGGAGTCTACGCTGCCTTGCCCCCCGAAAATGTCGACATCGAGGGTGCTCTGATCTTCCCGGATCCCAGGCGGCCCGAACTCGGGCTTCGCATTCTCGCACCTGTCGCAGCCACGGCAGACGATGCAACCACGGCCTATCACGACCGCCGCATCGAGTTCGGCATTCCCGAAGGCGGCAAGGATTTTCGCCTCGGCGAGGCCTTCCCGCACGAAGTGCTGATGGACATGCTCGCCGGCGTCGACTTCAAGAAGGGCTGCTTCGTCGGCCAGGAAGTCGTCAGCCGCATGCAGCATCGCGGC
The DNA here is from genome assembly GCF_057073705.1 of Labrys sp. E2SS-1L. NCBI lineage: Bacteria > Pseudomonadati > Pseudomonadota > Alphaproteobacteria > Hyphomicrobiales > Xanthobacteraceae > Labrys > Labrys sp. E2SS-1L. The sequence continues at coordinate 4,820,549 of NZ_CP172712.1, forward strand.
ACTGCGCGCACTCGCATCGTGCCTGTGACAGCCAGCGCCACCCTGCCGGCCGCCGGCACGGAAATCCGTATCGGCGACCGGCCGGCGGGCACGCTCGGCTCCTCGGTTGGCAAGAGGGGACTGGCCCTGCTCCGGCTCGACAGGGTGGAGGAAGGGCTGGCTGCCGGCGCAAGCCTGATGGCTGAAGGTCTTGGCCTGACGATCGACAAGCCATCCTGGTGGGTCGCATCGAGCAGCGCGCACAAGGCAACGGCCTGACCCTGGCACCCGCCTCAACCGGGATTGCGCCCCCGCACGAATTGCAGGGTCGTCTCGGCAACGCGCCGGCCGAGATATCGGGCTGTGGCGAGATCCGCTTCGGGTGGTGCCACCTCCGGCCCCTCATCGGTGTTGGACTGGGCGGCAGCGCCGAGGAAGAAGCCGAAGCGATTGAGGTCGGTTTCCCTACCCACCGAGGAGCAATTGCCCGGCGGCAGGGCCAGATTGACCCAATGCATGCCGTGCTGGGCGGCAAACAGGGCCATCTGCATCAAGGTTGCGAGCTTGTCGCCCGACCGTGAGCCCGAATTGGTGAAGCCCGCCGCGATCTTGTTGTTCCAGCCGAGGCCTTTCGACATCACCGCATTCGAACTGGCTTCCTGAAAGGCCTTGAACACGGCGGATGGCCCGCCGACATAGGTGGGCGCCCCGAAGATGATCGCCTCGGCCAATGCCAGCCTGTGCCAATGTTCCGGCGCTTCCTGCGCCGTCAGCAGCAGCGTGGCGACGTCGGGCAATTGTGTCGCCCCCTGCTCGACCGCATGTGCCTGCCGGGCGGTATGGCCGTAGCCGCTGTGATAGACGATGGCAATGGTGGCTTTTGTCACTGGCAGGTCCCTTTCGATGCAGGCCGGATCTGGTTCGCGACGGTGCGGTCGATCACGAGGTGGCCGAGTTTTTCCGGATTGCGACAGACATAGATCGCAGCAATCCGATCTCTCCGGACATCCAGGGCCGTGGTCTGGAGCTCGCATCCCCGTTCGATGGTCACGAACCCCGGCAAGCCATTGACGCTGGCATAGCGCAGGAGTTGCGACATCTGGGCGGAGAACAGCCTCGCCAAAGCAGCCATCAGCTTCAATGCGGCATCGATGCCGACGATCGGGCGCGGAGGAGCGGCAACCTTGCCGCCACCATCCGCCTGGACCGTCACATCCCGAGCGAGCAGAGCCCGAAGCCCGTCTATGTCGCCGGTGCGCGAGGCGGTGAAGAAAGCGGCAGCAATTTCCTGCCCTCTTGCCCCCTGCGGAAGAAACCGAGGTCTTTCCGACCGGATGCGAAGGCGGGCCCGCCGCGCCATCTGCCGGCAGGCGGCGGCATCCCGGCCGATCGTCAGCGCAATCTCGTCGAAGGCGACCCCGAAGACGTCATGCAGCAGGAAGGCGGCTCGCTCGCACGGCGACAAACGTTCCAGCACCAGCAGAAGCGGCAGGGTGATGTCCTCGGAAGGCTCCTCCTGCAGCAGGGGCTCCGGCAGCCAGGAGCCGACATAGGCCTCCCGCCGTGCTCGCGCCGATTTCAGCTCGTCCAGGCACAGGCGGGTCACCACCTGCCTGAGATAGGCTTCAGGCTCCCGTACGAGGCTGCGATCAGCCTGCAGCCAGCGAATGAACGCATCCTGAAGGACATCCTCGGCATCCGCGATCGAGCCGAGCATCTTGTAGGCCAGGCTCTTGAGACGAGGCCGGAATGCGTTGAACAGGTTGGTGTCCTGAATGGGCAGGTCGAGCACGCCGTCCTCTCCCGTTTGATGGTCCTGCCCTCAAGACGAGATGGCGACCCAAGAATGTGACTCCGGCCCAAACTAAATCTCGGTCGGCACCGTATTTACACGCCGCCAAGCGGTCTTCCCCAACCCCCTGCCCTGCCTGTCTTGCTCCCGTGGTGATTCCGGGCAATGCTGGGAAAGTAGTTTCATACCCGCCCGAGCGCGGGACTCTTCGTGAGTGTGCCGGGCGTCGTGGTTGCAATGGCATGCTGCCGCCCTCAAGCGCGAGGATGCCTCCGTGAACCAGCCCCACGCCTTCGACCCCACCGTTCTCAGCCATGTCCGCACGGTGATCAGCATCATCGTCGGCCTCAGCATGGGCCGACTGCTCACCGGCCTTGCCCGCTTCGTCCAGCATCCGCGCCAGCACAAGATCTACGGCGTCCATCTGGTATGGACTTTCTTCATGCTGATGCAGATCATCTCGTTCTGGTGGTGGGAATTCCATCTGGTCAACGTGCAGTGGAGCTTCCCGCTCTATGGCTTCGTCGCCTTCTATGCGAGCGTGTTCTTCTTCATGTGCACGATGCTCTTTCCGGACACCATGTATGAGTACAAGGGATTCGAGGACTATTTCATGTCCCGCCGAAAATGGTTTTTCGGCATTCTGATCGGCACCTTCTTCCTCGACATCATCGACACTTTCATCAAGGGAAGAGACTATACTGCGGCCCTCGGCCCCGAATATTGGGTACGTTTCGCCCTGTACATCACCGGCTGCGCCGCCGCGATCTTGATATCCAACCAGCGTTTTCAGCTCGTCTTCGCCATCCTGGCGCTGCTCGGCGAAATCGTCTGGGCGCTCGGCCTCTATGACACGCTCACCTGAGCCGGCGCGGCAATCAGCTCACCGGCGAGGATCTCATAGGAACGCTTGGTCTTCTCATGGTCGAAGATCATGTTGGTGGCAATGATCTCGTCGGCGCCGGTACGCTCGACGAATGCCTCGATACCCGCCTTGACGGTCGCCGCCGAACCCACCACCGAGGCATGGTTCATGTGCTGCAGTGTCGCACGGCCGATAGCATCGAGGGTCTCCTCGTAATTCTCCACCGGCGGCTGGATCAGGCCCGGCCGCCCGGTGCGCAGGCTGACGAAGGCCTGCAGCCGCGAGCTCTGCAGGAAGTGGGCCTCCTCGTCGGTGTCGGCGGCGACCACGTTCATGCCCAGCATGACATGGGGTTTGTCGAGATATTCGGAAGGTTCGAAACGTCCGCGATAGATGGCGATCGCCCCTTCGAGATCGGCCGCCGCGAAGTGCGAGGCGAAGGCGAAAGGCAGGCCGAGCATGGCGGCAAGCTGCGCCCCGAACAGGCTGGAGCCGAGGATCCAGACCGGCACCGCCAACCCCGCGCCTGGAACGGCTTGCACGCGCTGATCCGGGCTCGCCGGCTTGAAATAGTTCATCAGCTCGATGACATCGCGCGGAAAGGCGTCGATCTCGGCGTTGAGATTGCGGCGCAGCGCCTGGGCGGTGATCTGGTCGGTACCAGGAGCCCTGCCCACCCCGAGATCGATACGGCCAGGATGCAGGGCCGCCAGCGTGCCGAAGGCCTCGGCCACCATCAAGGGCGCATGGTTGGGCAGCATGATGCCGCCGGCTCCCAGGCGGATGGTGGAAGTGCCGGAGGCGACATGGGCGAGCGCCACCGCCGTGGCGGCACTGGCAATGCCCGGCATGTTGTGATGTTCGGCCAGCCACAGCCTGTTATAGCCGAGCCGCTCGACATGGCGGGCAAGGTCCAGCGAATTGTGGAGGGCCTGCCCGGCATTGCTGCCGATGGCGATGGGCGAAAGATCGAGGACTGAAATCGGGATCATGAAAAGGGCACGACAAAATTCGATGGCGATCGAACTAATATAGGTGGCATTGCCGCCCTGGCAAGGAAAGGCTCGGAGGGCCTTCTCCCCTTGCGGGAGAAGGCTCAGACTGCTGACAAACCAGTAGCGTTAGTCAGCAGTTTTTGATTCAGTGGGTCATGTTGAAGAAACCCGGCCCCGAGCAGACGGCGATCGAGATGGTTACGCTCGATGCGCTTGTTCCCAAGGATCATCTGCTGCGCAAGATCGACGCGGTGATCGACTTTTCCTTCATCCATGATCGCGTGTCGGGGCTTTACTGTGCGGACAATGGCCGTCCTCCGCTGGACCCGACCTTGATGTTCAAGGCGTTGTTCATCGGCTACCTGTTCGGCATCCGCTCGGAGCGCCAGTTGGTGCGCGAGATCGAAGTGAACGTGGCCTATCGCTGGTTTCTGGGGCTCAAGCTGATGGCGCCGGTGTTCGACGCCTCGACGTTGTCGCAGAACCGGCGCCGGCGCTACAACGACACGGATGTGGCTCAGGCCATCTTCGATGCCATCGTGGAGCAGGCGATCGGACATGGGCTTGTGGATGGCAAGGTGCTGTACACGGACTCCACCCATCTGAAGGCGAATGCCAACGCCAAGAAGTTCGACCTAGCCCAGGTTGCCAAGTCACGAGCCGATTACTGGCAAGCCCTGGACGCGGCTGTCGAGGCGGAGCGGGCGGCGCATGGCCAGGCCCCCCTGCCGGTGCGCGAACGTGAGCCCGAGGTGAAGCAGACCAAGGTCTCGCGGGTGGATCCGGACAGCGGCTACATGGTGCGCGATGGCAAGCCCAAAGGCTTCTTCTATCTCGATCACCGCACGGTGGACGGCAAGGTCGGCATCATCACCGATACCTTTGCCTCACCCGGCAATGTGCATGACAGCATCGTCTATCTGGGCCGGCTCGACCGCCAGCGCGAGCGCTTTGCCTTGCCGGTGAAGGCGGTAGGGCTGGATGCGGGCTATGCCAGTGCTGGCATCGCCAAGGGATTGGAGGATCGAGCCATCCTGGGTGTGACCGGCTATCGTACCCCCAACCCGCCCAAGCCTGGCATGATGCGCAAGAGCCAGTTCATCTATGAGGAGGAACGGGACGGCTATCGTTGCCCGCAGGGGCAGTTGCTGGCCTATGCCACCACAGACCGCGACGGCTATCGCCAGTACGCTTCCGATCCGGCCATCTGCCGCACCTGCCCGTTGCTGGCTTCATGCACCCGCTCCGCCGACAACCGACGCGTCATCACCCGGCACGTCTGGCACGAAGCGCGCGAGCGCACCGATGCAAACCGCCTCACGCCCTATGGCAAGCTGATCTACAAACGACGAAAGGAGACGGTGGAGCGTTCCTTCGCCGATGCCAAACAGTTGCACGGCCACCGCTATGCCCGCTTCCGAAGTCTCACACGCGTGGCCTGCCAATGCCTCCTGGCCGCTGTCGCCCAGAACATCAAGCGCATCGCCACTCTGCTGGCTCCCGCTTACAGGTCAGCACCAGCCTGAAAGGGCTCTTTCTCAAAAAAGTCGATAACTCAAACCTTTGCAGCAGGCACATAAAATAACCCCGCCAAAAATGGCGGGGTTTGTCAGCGGTCTGGGCCTTCTCCCCTTGCGGGAGAAGGCTTTTCCGGCCCCAACCCGATCACGAAATGTTCTTCCCTCTTCCCGAGTCGGCTTTCGCCATGGCAAGAAGGCGGCATGGAACGCACAGTCATTCTTCATGCGGACGGCAAACAGCGCTGCCCCTGGCCCGGGCTCGATCCCTTCTATGTCGCCTATCACGACGAGGAATGGGGCGTGCCGGAATATGACGGCCGCGCCCTCTATGAAAAGCTCATCCTCGACGGCTTCCAGGCGGGGCTGTCCTGGATCACCATCCTACGCAAACGCGCGCGCTTCCGCGAGGTGTTCGACGATTTCGAGCCGGCCAAGATCGCGCTTTACGGGCCGGAAAAGGTCGAAGCCCTGATGGCCGATCCCGGCATCGTGCGCAATCGCGCCAAGGTGGAAGGCACCATCATCGGCGCCCGCCTCTGGCTGGAAATCGAGGAACGCCAGGGCTTCTCGCACTATCTATGGGACTTCCTCGACGGCCGCCCCCTGCAGAACACCCTGCGCACCACGGCCGATGTCCAGGCTGAGACGCCGCTGTCTCAGAAGATCTCCAAGGACCTCAAGGCACGCGGTTTCAAATTCGTCGGCCCCACCATCGTCTATGCCTTCATGCAGGCGGTCGGCATGGTCAACGACCATCTCGTCGACTGCTTCCGCTATGCCGAATGCGCCGAGCTCGGCAAGGCGGGACATCCGGGCTGACCATGGCACGCGTGAAGAAAGCGACTCCCCATCGGGCCTGGCAACGCATGCTGTCGGGCCGGCGGCTCGATTTGCTCGATCCCTCCCCGCTCGACATCGAGATCGAGGATATCGCCCATGGCCTGGCCCGGGTCGCGCGCTGGAACGGCCAGACCAGCGGCGACGCCATCTTCTCGGTGGCCCAGCACAGCGTGCTCGTGCTCGACGTGCTCGATGCGATGGAGCCTGCCCAGTCCGATGCGGTCAGGCTGATGGTGCTGCTGCACGACGCGCCCGAATATGTGATCGGCGACATGATCTCGCCGTTCAAGGCGGTGATCGGCGAGAGCTACAAGAGCGTGGAGGCCCGCCTGCTCGGGGCCATCCATCTGCGCTTCGGCCTGCCGACCGCTCCCCCGCCGGCAATCAAGGCGCTGACCAAGAAGGCCGACACCGTGGCCGCCTTCCTCGAGGCGACCCAGCTTGCCGGCTTCGGCATCGAGGAATCCTGCCGTATCTTCGGCGATCCGCGCCCCCTGCCCCGGCCGATGGACCAGACGCGGCTGGTGCCCCTGCCGGCGGCCGAGGCCCAGCAAGCCTTCCTCGAGCGTTTTGCTCAGATCTTCCGGTGACCGCCATGCAAATCAATGTCTGTTCGCTCTCCCGCCTCGAAGCCACCGTTGCCGCCACGGGCGCCCGCCAGATCCTGACCCTGATCAATGCCGGCACCAAGGTGATCCGCCCCGTCACGATCGAGGAGGACCGCCACCTTTTCCTGAGCATGAACGATATCGTCGAGCTCGCGGAAGAGGGGCAGATCCTGCCTGGCGAGGACCACCTCTCCCAGCTTCTCGCCTTTGCCCGGGCCTGGGACCAGGCGACGCCGCTGGTGGTGCATTGCTATGCCGGGGTCAGCCGTTCGACGGCAGCGGCCTTCACGGTCGCCTGCGCCCTCAACCCGTCACTCGACGAGCATGAGCTGGCGCAGACCATCCGCCGGCTGTCGCCCACCGCCACCCCGAACCGCCGCATCGTGGCGCTGGCGGATATGCGGCTCGGCCGCAATGGCCGCATGCTGGCTGCGATCGACGCCATCGGCCGTGGCGAGGATTGCTTCGAAGGCGTGCCTTTCGCCTTGCAGTTGTAGGGCGTATCGACAGGAAAGCACCGCTCGGCAGCCCACCCAAAAAAGAGGCCCGGCGCGGGGGCCAGGCCAGGGGAAGGTCAAACATCGCATTGCCGTCGAGGAACGGACAGCTCGATGGCCGCGACCATGGCGCAGGCCGATGACGGGCCGATGACACCGAATGCGCGGCCTGCGGGACGGAAGGCCTCTGCTTTCAGGTTTCGCGCGACCAGGTAGCAGGAGCCGCATAGGGCGAGCCACCCACATCGGCATAGAGCTGGCGGTTGCGCCGCCAGTCGGGATGATAGTTGCGCAGCATGAAGATGCGGAAGCGTTCGGCGGCCGAGGCTTTCGCCTCGGGCGTGACATAGCCGGCATTCTCGGCGGCCAGCGCTTCCAGAGCGCCGAGATCGTCGGCGGCGATGTACAGGCGCAGCAGGGAGAACTCGCCGCTGACATCGCTTTCATGGCTGAACGCCCAGTCCACGCCAACACCCTGCAGCCGCCCGATGGCCGAAAGGAAGGCGGGATCCGCCGTCCAGGCCGCGCGTCTTGCCTCATATGCGGCCTCGAACCGAGCAACCTCCTCGGGTGGCGGATTGCCTTGCGTCCGGTCCAGCCAGATGTCGTCGGCCAGCCTGCCATGGTTTTGGTGCTGTCGGGCGAACTGGCTTGCGGCAAAGTTCAACAAGACGATTCCCGGCTTGAGACGCTGCAAGACATTGTCGGGACATGGTTCGATACCAGCCATCCACTGCTACTGCCGCGGTTCCTGCCCGGATCCGAGTTTGGGTCCGAACAACAGGCGCTGATAGACGAGGCCGATGCCGATCAGGGCGACGCCGAGCCCCATGAAGGACAAGGCACGCCAGATCCCTTCCAGCTCCGACATGTCGAACAGGAAGGCCTTGGCAACCGCGAGCATGATCACGATGGCCGAACCCAGACGGATTGCGCGCGCCTTCGCCCAGATGCCGAGGGCGAGCAGCATCAGGCCGTAGAGCAGCCAGGCGATGGTGTACCCCCAATTCTCGGCCGAAGAGATCGTGTCGAAATCGGGCACGCCATCGGCGAAGATCTTGCGCACCTCGAGCGTGACATAGACAAAGCCCAGTACGAAGGCACAGACCCCGCATAGCAGGGCGAAGGGCGCATTCTCCATGCCCAAATTCTTGTTTTCACCCTGGCCGACGGCGCGGCCATACCAGTGCCAGAACAGCGCCGCCGCTCCCGCCAGCAGCGCCGGCAGGGCATAGCCGGGCAGCAAGGTGTTGAAGAGGACGCCGCCGCCAATCATCTCGCCACTGACGGCAGGATTGGCGGTGATCAATGGCCCCGAGACCGTCAGGCAAAGCGCGATGATGACGCTGATCGGTGCCGCCGCTCGATACACCACGCTGGTGGTCGCCCCGGAGCGATAGACCAGCGCCATCGATGCGGCAAAGGCGAGCGCCGTGTAGAGCCCGGCCTCGGCGAGGGACATGCCGGGATGGGCGGCTTCCTCGGCGCCGCGCAGGCCGAGGCGGATGGCAAAGACCACCGCCACGCAGGCGAGCAGGATAGCGCCGAGATCGAGGATGGCGGCGGGAATGTCCGCCTTGCGCCGGCGCAGGAGAATGCCGCCATAGTAGAACGCCGCGGCCGGTACGGCATAACGCAGCACGATATCCGGCCAATCCGGGAAGCGTTCGAGGCTGGCACCGGCCAGGGTCCAGGCTCCACCCATGCGCGCCAGCACCAGCAGGACGAATCCGGCCGCGCACCAGCGCAGGGCCGGCAGCGGCCGCAGGGTCGAGACCCAGGCCGCACCGAGCGCCGACAGGCCGAAAGCCAGGGTGAGCGGGGAATCGGTGATCAGGAAGGTGAGCGTCAGCGCCACTGCCGAAGCGCTCGCGACGGCATGGAGGGAGGAACCCGCCCCCGATGCCTCATCCTGCGCCGCCTGCCCCTCGAGCCTCAGGAAACGCTCGGTCGTCGCGGCAAACAGCAGCGCAAGCCCGGCCGCCACGGCCCCGAAGGGCAGGCTGGCACGAAGACTCTCGATGCGCAGATAGGCGATCGCCAGGGCGAAGATCGGGGTTGCCGTCCCCGCCAGTGCCAGCGCCAATGCCGGCCGTTGCGGCCTTGGATGGCGCATCAGGCTGATCGTGGTGGCCAGCAACAGCACGGCAGCCGGAATGATCGCGATCTCAAGATAGGCCTGGAGCGCGTCCGGCATCAGGAAGGGCAGATAGAGGTGGCCTGGCACCACCACCAATGGTTCGGCGGCAATCTGCCCACCGATCGGCCAGATCCACAGGCAGGCAAGCCCTGCCAGGCCTGCGATTACGGCCGCCGGGGCCAGCGCGTCGAAAGCGAGCGCAGCCGCCAGCGCCAGTGCCATCACGATCAGCAAGGTGGCAAGCGAGGCATGCCCGAACACATCCGCGCCGGCAAAGGAGACGGCCAGGACCGCAAGGCCCGCGACCGCGCCGAGGCCAATGGGATCGAAACGCTGATAGGTCTTGCCGTGATGGGGCTCGTAGATCAGCACCGCGCCGACCAAGGCGGACAAAGCGAGGATGTAGAACACCATGGCGCCGGTGTCCTCGCCCATGATGCTTCCCAGGACGAAGCCATAGCAGAAGGCAGCGATACCAGCGGCGATGGCGAGCCAGCGCCAGAGCCGAATACGGGCCAGCATGAAGGCGGCTGCCGTCACCACCACGACATAGAGGGCGAGAGCCCAGGGATTGGGCTGGTTCGAGGACACCAGCAGGGGCGCGCCATAGGCGCCGACAAGGCCGAGGCCGGCGAGCCAGGGACCATGCAGCGCCGCCGCATACATGGTGGCGATGCCGACCAGGCCGAGCAGGACGAAGGCCTGCGCCGGGCTGAGGAAGTCATAGAGCGCATAGGCGGCATAGACGGTTGCGAACAGGGCGACCGTGCCCGCGGCCGTAACCACGCCGGGAATGTAGGCCGCCTGTTTCGCGGCGGGCGCCACGGGCCGGCGCCTCAGATATTCGCCGCCAGCGATCAGCGCCAGGGAGAAGGCAAGACCGGCCAGGATGCGCGCACCGGGACCGAGAAGCTCCTCCTCGATGGCATACCGCACCAGGAAGGCACCGCCGAGCGCAAGCGCCAGCCCTCCGACCCAGACGGCCCAGCGCGTGCCGAGCTTCTCCTCGAGGCTGACCTTGGGCCTGTCCGGCGCCGCGCGGCCTGCAGTCTGTGCGGAAGCCGCCGGCTCCGGCCGAGCCGGCGCCAGTTCGACAGTCGACGGTTTGTCGACAGGCGCGACAGCGGGAACCGACGCAGCCGCTTCCCGTACGGGTTCAGCGGCCCTTTTCCCCTCGGTCGGCGCCGGAGAGGCCGGCGTAGCGGCCCTGACGGCGTCGCCCGGCACCGGGCGCTGGCCCGCCAGCTGGCGAACCCTTTCCTCCAGTTCCTGCACCCTGCGCCTGAGGCCAAGCGTCATCACAAAGGCAACGATCGCCAGCACCGGAAAGGCGAGCACCAGGAGGCCGATGAGGAGGAAGGCACTTTCTTCGGACATGCTCACCCGTGGCAGGTCATTACAGCGCGGGCTCCGCGCGGAGTCAGGATGTGATCGCCGACGATCGGCCCGGCAATCGAGGTTGCTTGATCACGGACAAGGTCTTTGCCGTCACTGCAAGCGTAGCGCGCCAATGCAGCAGCAACAATTGCCGCATCGATGATCTTGGGTTTGCTTCACGACGCTCGCATCGACGATGCGATAAACATGCCATCAACAAACGCAACTTCGATGCCAGCCATACGCGAGAATTCGGCTCTCGGGTATCCCGCCGGATACAGGACCTGTGGACGTCCTCTCCAGGAGAGTTGCCGGTCACGCCCACCATTTGACGCGATAGAAGATATGCTTGCCGATCTTGTCCTTCTCCCGCATGTCGCGCACCCAGCGCGGACGGACATAGTTGGCGTGATAATGCGTGGCGTTGCCGACTTCGGGGATCCAGTCCTTGGCGTTCATCACCCGCTCGGCAAGGACCAGGGCCTGTTCCCAGGGCTCCTTCTCGGTCACCTTGTCGGCGACGAGATCGCAGGCGAAGGAGAACTGGCAGCCGCCATAGCGCTTGTTGCTGGCGCCCTGATAGACCACGTCGCAGACATTCTTGGGATAGAAGGGTGAGCGCAGGCGGTTGATGATGACCTGGGCCACGGCCACCTGCCCCTCGCGGCTCTCGCCGCGTGCCTCGAAATAGATCGCCGTCGCCAGACACATCTGTGCCTTGGTGAACGCGGCCGGCGGCAGGTCGAGCGGGCGGGCCTTGCCGTCGTCCAGCCCTGGCAGGCCGGCGATGCGCGATTTCTTCTGCGCATCGGTCAAGCCTTCGTCGCTGCCGATCTCAGGCAGGGTCTGGGCATCGTCGGGCGTCATCACCGGCTGTACGTTCGCCAAGGTCATGGAAGATTGGGCCACCACCGGCTGGAGGGCACCCGGCTCGGCCATGGCGAGCTCGACAGGCAGCGCTTCGTCGGCACGGGTGGTGCTGCTGGTCAAACTGGCAAGATCGGGACGGCTCGCCGCCGGCGACATGCCGCCGGCCGGCGCCAGCGAATGATCGAGAGGGACGGCGCCGTCGTGCCCGCCGAGCTCGGCGTCGGCGATCGAGAGCCGTTCGGCAAGCTTGGTGACCACGATGGCGCTGAGCCGGGACGGCTGGAATTGCTGCAGGCCCTCGGCGGTCTCGGGCGGCTGGAGCTTGCGCGACAGACGCCCCATCGGCCTTGCACCTGTCTTGGGCATCAGCACATGCGGATCGCCCGATACCATATAGGCGACGTTCTCTCCGGCACCCCGGTCCGGCCGGCGGTCGCCCTTGGCGGTCCGGATCACCTCGGGCCAGATCGTCATGCCCTTCTTGGTGGCGTCACGGATCGGCGCGCTGGGTGGACCGACATCGTCGGGAAGCGGCATGAAATCGCTTCGGCTCGGCGTCAGTGTCAGGCTGGCCGGCATGGCGCGCAGCGTGAAGCCGTCTCCGAAGGCCGCCTGCGGCGCCGAGCCGATATCGGCAAGGCTGAGCTGCGGCATCGCGAACAGGCCGGCTCGCATCACCGAGGCACGCCGGGCGCCGAGCACACCCACGCCGCCCTGCAAGGCGCCATGCATGCTGGCGGCAACGGCCGGGCTCGCCTGCACGGCTGTCGAGCGGCGATACATCATCGTGCTGGTGGCTCCGGCGCAGAGCAGAAGGGCGATGATGACGGGCCGGCGCAGCAGCATGGACGAGACTCACAGGTTCAACCAACACGGCGTCGCCGATGAGCCCATTGATGATGCATTAACCTTGATGGGGAGTTAACAGAGGCTGCCAGCCTGTTCCAACTCTGGAAGCTTTGCTCTATCCTTTCGCCATGATGTCCGCGTCCATGCCTCCCGAACAGATCGTCGCGTTGCTGCAATGGTATGCCGATATGGGCGTGGACGTGGCGATCGGGGACGAGCCGCTCGATCGCTTTGCCGAGAGCGCCCAGGCTACCCCCGCCTCCTCCCCCATGCGTTCCGCGCCCAATCCCGATCCGGCGCGCAGGCCTCCTGCTGCCACGGCGCAGCCCCGCATGGCCTCCCCGGCACCGACCCTGCTCACCACCTCTCCGGACGCGGTGGAACTGGCGGCCCGCGAACAGGCGCGCAGTGCCCGCACGCTGGACGAATTGCGGGACCTGCTCGAGCGCTTCGACGGCTGCGCCCTCAAGGCCACGGCCAACCGTCTCGTCTTTGCCGACGGTGCTCCCGACGCCAAGGTGATGTTCGTGGGCGAAGCACCCGGACGAGACGAGGACATCCAGGGCAAACCCTTCGTCGGCCGCTCCGGCCAGTTGCTCGACCGCATGCTGACTGCCATAGGGCTCGACCGCACCAAGGCCTATATCGCCAATGTCGTGCCCTGGCGTCCGCCCGGCAATCGCGATCCCACCCCGCAGGAAACCACGATCTGCCGTCCCTTCATCGAAAGGCAGATCGAGCTGGTCGCCCCCAAGGTCCTGGTCTGCCTCGGTGCCCGCAGCGCCCAGGCGTTGCTCGGCGTCACCGACGGTATCCTGAAACTGCGCGGGCGCTGGCTCGACTATGATCTCGGCGGCCAGCGCATCCGGGCGATCGCCACGCTGCATCCGGCCTATCTGCTGCGCCAGCCGGTGCAGAAGCGCCTGGCCTGGCGCGACTTCCGCGCCATCCGCACCGCCCTGGAGCAGGATGCGCCCTGAGGCAAACGCCCCTTTGGCTCCTTTTTTCGCCGGGAGAGTGCTGTCGTTTACCGCTGCTTGTACCAAACAAGAGGGCACATTTTGGGAAAACTATATTTCCTTACGTAAGCACCACCTAGAACCCCTGTAACAGGCTTTGCGAAGACATATTTATTGGGTATGGCTTGCACAGCACAAATCACCGTGCCGGCCCGACATCGGTGAAAGGCCGGCATCCGGGGAGCAGGAGACAGGGCGATGAAACTCGACGATATGCGCGCATCCGACAATGTCGACGATCGTCGCGGCGAAGGCGGTGGTTTCGGCGGCGGTGGCGGCGGCGGAGGCTTCCCGGGTGGACGGGGCGGCATCGGCCTGGGCGGCCTGGTGATCGTGGCCGCGCTCTATTTCCTCGTCGGCCCCGAAGCGGCCTTCAATGCCCTGCAGGGCCTCAGCGGCGGAGGCGAGCCGCAGGTCCAGGAACAGCAGCAGCCACGCCCCTCCAGCCAGGCAGGCGGCGCCAACGACGCTTCGGGAACCTTCGTGCGCAAGATTCTGGGCTCGACCGAAGATACCTGGACCAAGCTGTTCCAGGAACAGGTCCGGGGCAAGAGCTACCAGCCGACCCAGCTGGTGCTGTTCAGCGGCGTAACGCGTTCGGCCTGCGGCACGGCGCAATCGGCCATGGGCCCGTTCTATTGCCCGAATGACAAGAAGGTCTATCTCGACACGGAATTCTTCGACGAGATGCGCAACCGCTTCAACGCCTGCCCGGCCGGCCAGGGCGCCTGCGCCTTCGCGCAGGCCTATGTGATCGCGCATGAAGTCGGCCACCACGTGCAGGACGAACTCGGCCTCCTGCGCGAAGGCGGGGCCGGGGCCGGCGGCGCTTCGGTGCGCCAGGAACTGCAGGCCGATTGCCTGGCCGGCGTCTGGGCCAACCGTACCCAGCAGGATTTCAAGTTCATCGAACAGGGCGACATCGAAGGCGCGCTGCAGACGGCCCAGGCCATCGGCGACGACATGCTGCAGAAGAAGATGCAGGGCTATGTCGTGCCCGACAGCTTCACCCATGGCACGGCTGCCCAGCGCCAGCGCTGGTTCGTTACCGGCCTGAAGAGCGGCCAGATCCGCTCCTGCGACACCTCCGGCGCCATCTGAGGGGAATACTTCACTCCCTTGTTATTGAGGTCGCGCAGCCCCTCACCGTACCTCTCCCCGTAAGAACGGGGCGAGGGGACTTTGACGTCGAGTTTATGCCGAAAACCTCTCATCTCGCCCAACGGTGGGGCGAGATGAGAGCTCCGAAGATCAATCGCAACACTTGCGCCTCCTCGCCCCGTTCTTACGGGGAGAGGTACGGTGAGGGGCAGCACCGCCCCCGTAAACTCATTCGATTTCAGGCGGTATGCAAAGATTCAGGTCAGAAAACGAGGACCCGTCCTCCCGTTCAGGCTGGCAGGCCTCCGAGCTCAGCCAGCCTGACCGGGCGTCCCGACTTCATGCTGGCCAGCGCCGCCGCCCCGCACAGCATCGACATCGCACCGGCCAGCGCGCCGGCGCGCTGGCCGAGCGGATCGGCCATGCCCGGGCGCAGCAGCATGTCGCGCAGGCGGTCGTCGCCCCCGAAATGCCCGCCACCGGCATGCGGCACCCTGATACGCTCGACATCGCCGAAATTGCGCATCAGCACGATCTCGTCATGGTCGGGCGTCGCGAAGGCCTGGCGCTCATATTGGCGAACCTCGATGCGCCCCCTGGTGCCGTTGAAGGCCAGGTGATAGCCCTCGATCGGCATGAAGGTGTTGAGGGAATAGGACACGATCACCTCGTTCTCGAAGCGCAGCATCGCCGTCATGGTATCGGCGATGTCGATGTCCTCGCGATAGACGCAGCCGTCGCGCACATAGCCGTCCTCGGCCGACGGATCCTCGTAGAGCATGGTCAGCCAGGGATCCCCGCTCATGTCGAAATAGAAGTCGCAATCCTGGGCATGGACGCAGGTCTGGCAACGCTCGCCGCGGAACGGCCCGTTGCGACCGTAATTGCGCTGGGTGCCGAAGGCGGAGACCTCGCGCGGCACCGAGTCCAGATACCAGTTGAGCAGATCGAAATGATGGGTGGCCTTGTGCACGAACAGGCTGCCCGAATGAGCCTCCTTGGCGTGCCAGCGGCGGAAATAGTCGGCGCCATGCTGGGTGTCGAGATACCAGTGGAAATCGACCGAGGTGACGGTGCCGATGGTCTCCTCGCGCAGCAATTGCTTGATGCGGGCGGCCGTGGGCGCGAAACGATAGTTGAAGGTCACGTCGACGGGGCGGCCGGTGCGTGCCTCGGCTTCGAGGATGCGGCGGCACTTTTCCGGCGTGGTGGTCATCGGCTTTTCGGTGATCACCCGGCAGCCCGCCTCGAGCGCCTTGACGATGATCTCGTCATGGGTGTCGTCACGGCTGCAGACGATGACGATCTCCGGCTTCACGCTCGCCAGCATCTCGTCGACGTCGGTGTAGACGGGTGCATTGGTGCCGATCGCGGTGCGCGCGGCCGTGGCCCGCATCTCGTTGACGTCGCAGATCGCCACGAACTCGGCCCGGTCGCGCCAGCCTTGCAGCAATTCCTTGCCCCACATACCCGCGCCGCGATGGCCGGTGCCGACCAGGGCCACCCGATGCCGCTCGGCCCCTTCCTCATGTCTCGTCGCTTGCATCGTCATAGCGTTTCCTCATGCGGTTCTGGCTGTTGACGGCGCCCGGGAACGGGATCCTTCTCCGGAGCGCTCAGACGAAATAATCGGGATATTGCAAACGCAGCCTGTCGATATCGGGAACCACGGCGCTCAGATGGGCCTTCATGGCCCTGCTGGCCACCTCGACGTCGCGGCGGGCGATGGCATCGCGGATGAAGCTGTGCTCGGCGATGACCTGATGCATCCGGCCCGCCACCGGCAGGGTCAGCCGCCGTGCCCGGTCCATCTGGACCTTGATCTGGCGCAGCAGGCGCGGAATGCTGGGATAGCCGGCGATCTGGGCAATGGCCTGATGAAAGGCTTCGTCCGCCTCGTGAAAGGCATCTTTGTCGCTGAGATCGGCCAGCAGGCGCTGACGCGCCAGGATGGCGTCGATCGTGGCGATATCGGCTTGCGTGGCGATCTCGATCAGGCGCCGCACCGCCGTGTCCTCCAGGGACTGGCGGATCACCACCGCCTCCGGAATAGCGGCCACCGGCACCCGCGAGACGAAGGTTCCCGATTGCGGGAAGATATCGACCAGGCCGTCCTCTGCCAGGCGGATCAGGGCCTCGCGCACCGGCGTCTTGCTCACGCCGAAACGCTGGGTCAGCGCCTTTTCCTGCAAAGGCGTGCCGGGCACCAGGCGCATGCCGAGGATCGCCTCGCGCAGATCATCATAGATCAGGGTCGCCGTGGTAACGCGCGGCCGCCTCGGGCGAACGCCGGACTGCGCCGCCTTGCCTCGCGCCGTCAGGATTTCCAGCGAATGGCTCGTGTCCTGGCTCTCCATGGCCCCGGCCTGATGCGACCTCTCGCGGCATCGCGATGATCAGATTTTGACACACTAGTATCTTAGTGTTAAAGCCAACGTCAAGAGGAGACGCCAACCAGAACAGGGCCGAGCCCCGCATGGCACTTCATCCAGACAGGCTTTTGCCGATCGAACCGGACGCCAGGGCCATTGCGCGCCGCCTCTATGGGCAGGTGGCAGGCCTGCCGATCCTCTCCCCGCATGGTCATACCGACCCCAATTGGTATGCCGAGGATGCGGCCTTCCCCGACCCTGCCACGCTATTCGTCAAGCCGGACCACTACATCACCCGCATGCTCTATTCGCAGGGCGTGCGGCTGGAAGCGCTCGGCATTCCCAGCCGCGATGGGACTGATGTCGAAGCCGATGGCCGCAAGATCTGGCGGCTGTTCGCCGACCATTGGTACCTGTTCCGGGGCACGCCGAGCCGCTTGTGGTTCGAGCATTCGCTGGAGAGCGGCTTCGGCATCACCGAGCGCCTGGCACCCGGCAATGCCGACCGCCTTTACGATGAGATCGCGACCGCGCTGCAACGGCCGGAATTCCGCCCGCGCGCGCTCTATGACCGCTTCAATATCGAGGCGATCTCTACCACGGACAGCGCCACCGACGCCTTGAAGGCCCATCAGGCCATTCGTGCCTCCGGCTGGAAGGGACGTGTCCTGCCGGCCTATCGCCCCGATGCCGTCGTCGACGCCGACCGCGCCGATTTCCGCAGCCAGGTTCGCCATCTCCTCGATCTCACCGGACAGCCAGCCACATGGGACGGCTATCTGATGGCGCATCGCGAACGCCGCGCCTTCTTCAAGTCGCTGGGGGCGACCTCGACCGATCACGGCCATCCCAGCGCCCGCACGGCCGATCTCGACAGGGCCGATGCTATGGCACTGTTCGCTCGTCTGCTTGCCGGCCCAGCCTCGGCCGCCGATGCCGAGTTGTTCCGGGCGCAGATGCTCACCGAAATGGCACGGATGAGCCTCACGGACGGGCTCACCATGCAGATCCACCCGGGCTCCCACCGCAACCACAATCCGGCGCTGTTCACCCGTTTCGGTCCCGATGTCGGTGCCGATATTCCGAGGCAAACCAGCTATGTCGAGGCGCTGAAGCCTCTCCTGGACGCCGTCGGCAACGAGCCCGGTCTCACCATCGTGCTCTTCACCCTGGACGAAACGGCCTTCAGTCGGGAACTCGCGCCCCTCGCCGGCCATTATCCGGTGCTTCGGCTCGGGCCGCCCTGGTGGTTCCTCGACAGCCCGGAGGGCATGCGCCGGTTCCGTGAACTCGCGACCGAGACGGCAGGCTTCTACAACACGGTCGGCTTCAACGACGATACCAGGGCCTATCTGTCGATCCCGGCTCGCCACGACATGGCTCGCCGCGTCGACTGTGCCTTCCTCGCCCGGCTGGTCGCCGATCATCGCCTGGAGGAGGACGAGGCCGCCGAGATCGCCGTGGACCTTGCCTATAACCTCGCCAAGCGCGCCTACAAACTCTGACATTGCATGCCGTGGCGGCGCGTAATGTCACGTAACGTCATATCGATATCGAAACGCACGAGTACAAAGACAGGAACGCAGAAAAACCGGCCTTCGACCACCCAAACGGACCGGAAAAGGGGGAAGCCATGAGTGCCCATCTCGTCAGTCGTCGTGCCATGCTGGGAGCCGGATGCGGATTTGCCGCCTCCATCATGCTGGGCAGCCCGGTCCGGGCCCAGGACAAGCAACTGAGGGTATTCTGGTGGGGCTCGCAGGAGCGGGCCGATCGCACCAACAAGGCGGTGGACGCCTTCCGGGCCGCCAATGCCGGTATCGACACCAAGACCGAATTCACCGGATGGAGCGACTACTGGCCCCGTCTCGCCACGCGGGTCGCCGGACGCAATGCGCCGGACCTGGTGCAGATGGATTACCGCTATATGTTCGAATATGCCCGCCGCGGCGCGATCGTGCCGCTCGATCAATATCTGGGCAATCTTCTCGACATCACCGATTTCGGCAAGACCAATCTGGGATCCTGCAGCGTCGACGGCAAGCTTTACGGCATCAATCTCGGCGTCAATTCTTCCGCCATGGCCCTTGACGGGGCCGCCTGGCAGCAGACGGGCGTGGAGCCGCCGAAATTCGGGACGAGCTGGGAAGAATTCGCCAGCAAATGCGAGGCCTTCGGCAAGGCCAACAAGCGCAAGAAGTTCTACGCTTCCGTCGATGCCAGCGGCCTCGAGCCGGCCTTCGAGCTCTGGTTGCGGCAGCGGGGCAAGGCTCTCTATGACGACAAGGGCGCGCTTGCCTTCGATGCCAAGGACGCGGCCGACTGGTTCAAGCTGTGGGGCGCCCTGCGGGATTCCGGCGGTTGTGTCACCGCCGACATCCAGGCTCTCGACAAGCTGACGCTGGAGACTTCGCCGCTGGCCCTCGGCTATGCCGCTGCCAGTTTCCTGCATTCCAACCAGTTCATCGGCGCCCAGCAGCTCAGCAAGGCCAAGCTCTCGATCACGGCCTATCCCGTCACGACCGGCGGCAAGCCCGGCCACTATCTCAAGCCCTCGCAGATGTGGTCGGTCTCCTCGGATACCAAGGCGCCGGAGCTTGCCGTCAAGCTGGCCAACTTCACAGTACATGATCCGGCCGGCGTCAAGATCCTCGGCGTGGAACGGGGCGTGCCTGCCTCGCCCGCCATGCGCGACCTCGCGGCCGCCTCGCTCGACGAGGTCAGCAGGCAGATGGTCGATTATGTCGGCAAGCTCGACCCCTATGTCGGCCCCCTTCCCCCCGCCCCGCCCAAGGGCGCCGGCGAGATCTCCTTCGTGCTGCTGCGCATCAGCCAGGAGGTCGCCTTCGGCACGACAGCCGAGCAAGGGGGCGAACAATTCGTCACGGAAGCCGAGTCAATCCTGAAGCGGGGCTGACCGCCATGGCCCCGACGACCCTGGCCTCGACCACTCTAGCCCGTCCGAGCGAGATCTCCGAAAGCCGGTTGCGGCAGGCCCTGCGCCGCAACGCCGCCGGCTATTTGTTCCTCGCCCCTTGGCTGCTCGGCTTTCTCGGCCTGACGCTGGGGCCGGCCTTAGCCTCGCTCTATCTGTCCTTCACCAATTACGACCTGCTGCAAAGCCCTCAATTTGCCGGCACCGCCAATTATGTGCGCATCGCCACCGCCGATCCGAAATTCGCGGCGGCGATGAAGGTGACCTTCACCTACGTCCTCCTGTCGGTGCCGCTCAAGCTGATCTTCGCCTTGGCCCTGGCCATGGCCTTCAATCGCGGCATTCGCGGATTGCCGTTCTATCGCGCCATCTTCTACCTACCCTCGCTGCTCGGCGCCTCCGTGGCGATCGCGGTGCTCTGGCGCCAGCTCTTCGCCGCCGACGGCCTCGTCAATTCGCTGCTTGCGCTCGTCGGCATCGATGGGCCGAGCTGGATCTCCAATCCACGCTATTCGCTCTACACGCTGGTGGCGCTCTCGGTCTGGCAGTTCGGCTCGCCCATGATCATCTTCCTGGCGGGCCTGCGCCAAATTCCGCAGGACATGTACGAGGCCGCAAGCCTGGACGGCGCCTCCAAGGCCCGGCAGTTCTTCAAGATCACCTTGCCGCTGCTCACCCCGGTGGTGTTCTTCAATTTCGTCATCCAGACCATCGAGGCCTTCAAGGCCTTCACGCCCGCCTTCATCATCTCCGAAGGCAATGGGGGCCCGATCAACTCGACCCTGTTCTACACGCTCTATCTCTACCAGGAAGCCTTCGGCTATTTCCGCATGGGCTATGCCTCGGCGCTGGCCTGGATCCTGGTGCTGATCATCGCCTTCTTCACCGCCTTCTCCTTCCTCACCGCGCGCTATTGGGTGCATTATGACGACTGATGCCGCCGCCGTGCACGCACCGGAGCGCTCGATCCTGCGTTCCGCCCTGATCCACGCCGCCCTGATCGGCACCTCCTTCGTGATGCTCTATCCCCTGCTCTGGATGCTGGCGGGCTCGGTGCGGCCGGCCGACGACATTTTCGGCGGCCAGACCTCGCTGATCCCTTCCCAGGTCTCGATCCGGGCCTATCAGACCGGCTGGTTCGGCCTGCAGGTGAGCTTCGGTACGTTCTTCCTCAACTCGCTGGCGATTTCCGTGTTGGCGACCATCGGCAACGTCATGGCAGCCTCGCTGACGGCCTATGCCTTCGCGCGGCTGCAGTTCTCCGGCCGGAATTTCTGGTTCGCCCTGATGCTGGGCACGCTGATGCTGCCCTACCACGTCACCCTTATTCCCCAATATGTGCTGTTCCTGAGCATGGGCTGGGTCAACACCTGGCTGCCGCTGGTGGTGCCCAAATTCCTGGCCGTCGACGCCTTCTTCATCTTCCTGATGGTGCAGTTCTTCCGCGGCCTGCCGCGCGAGCTCGACGAAGCCGCGATGATGGATGGCTGCAGCGCCTGGCGCATCTATTGGAAGATCGTGCTGCCGCTTTCCGTCCCCGTGCTCGCCACCGCCGCCATCTTCTCCTTCATCTGGACCTGGGAGGACTTCTTCGGGCCGCTGATCTATCTGGGTGACATCCACACCTACACCGTGCAGCTCGGCCTCAGGTCCCTGGTCGATGCCAGCGGCACCTCCGACTGGGGCGCCCTCTTCGCCATGTCGGTGCTCTCCCTGATCCCGATCTTCCTGGTCTTCCTGTTCTTCCAGCGCCTTCTGATCGAGGGCATCGCCACCACCGGCATGAAACGCTGACATCGGGAGCAAAATGCGTTCAAGCCAAAACCTTCGTTCGACTTAACACACTGGGAACAGGCGCATTTTGCGATTCTGGTGATTTAATCTGCAAGTAAAACGCCCGAGCGGATAATTGATATGAGACCTTTGAAATTTGCCATCATCGGCATCAATCACGACCATATCCACGGCCAGATCGCGGCGCTCAGGCGCGCCGGCGCAGTTTGTACCGGCTTTCACGCAGCCGAGGACAATCTCGCGGCCGCTTTTGCCGCGACCTATCCCGAGATACTGCGCGTCGCCGAGGCGGCGAAGCTCTATGAGGATCCTGCGATCGACGTCATCGTCAGCGCCGCCATTCCAGGCGACCGCGCCGATGTGGCAATCAAAGCCATGCGCCACGGCAAGGACGTGCTGCTCGACAAGCCGGGCATGACGAGCATCGACCAGCTCGAAAGCGTGCGCCTGGTTCAGGCCGAGACCAGGCGCATCCTCTCCATCCTCTATTCGGAACATTTCGAGGTGCCCGCCACCGTGAAGGCCGGCGAACTGGTGGCCTCGGGCGCCATCGGCGACATCGTGACCATGGCCGGGCTCGGCCCGCATCGCCTGCGCAAGCCGCAGCGGCCGGGCTGGTTCTTCGAGCGCGAACGCTATGGCGGCATCCTCGTCGATATCGGCGCCCACCAGTTCGAGCAATTCCTGTTCTTCACCGGTGCGGAGGACGCCGACATTCTCTCGGCCTCCGTCGGCAATCGCGCCAATGCCGACAAGCCCGGCCTGCAAGATGTCGGCGATGTCCACCTGCGCACGCCTGAGGGCGTCACCGGCTATATCCGCGTCGATTGGTTCACGCCTGACGGCCTGCCGGTATGGGGCGATGGACGACTCTTCATCACCGGCACGCAAGGCACCATCGAGCTGCGCAAATATGTCGACGTCGCCGGCCGTCCCGGTGGAGACCATCTCTTCCTGACTGACCGGAAGGGCATGCAGCATATCGATTGTTCGGCGGTCGAACTTCCCTTCGGCCGGCAGTTCATCGCCGATGTCTTCGAACGCACCGAGACAGCCATGCCGCAGGCCCGTTGCTTCAAAGCGATGGAACTCGCCCTCAAGGCCCAGCAACGAGCCGAGGAGGCCGCGTGATGGGCGAGATCAAATCCGTCGCCGTGGTCGGGCTGAACATCGGCCGCTCGCATATCGCCGAGGCCTATGAGCCACGCCCCGAGCGCTGGCGTCTCGCCGCCGTCTGCGATCGCAACCAGGAGCGCCTCGATGCAGTGGCCGACGAATTCTCCGCCGAGAGCCGCACGCTGCATTTCGACGAACTTCTCAAGCGCGACGATATCGACGTGATCGACATCGCCACGCCGCCAGCCACCCATTTCGATCTGGTCAGCCGGGCCCTCGCGGCGGGCAAGCATGTCGTCTGCGAAAAGCCGCTGGTGGGCTCGCTGCACGAGGCTGACCTCCTGGCCAATGCCCAGGCCCAGAGCGGCCAGATCCTGATGCCGATCTTCCAGTACCGCTTCGGCGAGGGGGTACAGAAGGCCAGGCGCATCATCGAGTCGGGACTGGCCGGCAAGCCCTATCTCGGCACCGTCGAAACCCATTGGAGGCGCACGCCCGACTATTATGCCGTCTATTGGCGCGGCAAGTGGGACACCGAGCTCGGCGGCGTGCTGATGACCCATGCCATCCACCAGCATGACATGATGACCTATCTGATGGGCCCGGTGCGCCGGTTGTTTGCCCGCGCGACCACGCGGGTCAATGCCATCGAGGTGGAAGATTGCGTTTCCTCGTCCTGGGAAATGGAAAATGGCGCGCTGGTGGCCGCCAGCGCCACTTTGGGCTCGCAGAACGAGATTTCGCGGCTGCGCCTATGTTTCGAAAACGTCACCTTCGAAAGCGGCGGCGAGGCCTATTCGCCAGGCGACGAACCCTGGACCATCCTGCCGGCGAACGAGGCCGTAGCCGCCGATATCAAGGATCTCGTCGCCGACCTGCCCCCGGTCGGCCGCCGCTTCCTCGGGCAGATGGACGCTTTCCATGAGGCGCTGCATAGCCGCGGACCGGTGCCGGTCACGGTCGATGATGCGCGCCGGGCGCTGGAACTGGCGACTGCCTTCTATCACTCGGCCCAGACCGGCAGCGACGTCAAGCTGCCGATCGGGCCGGATCACCCCAAATATCGCGGTTGGCGGCCTTAGAGAACCGCCCGCAAATGAGGACGTGTCATCCCCGGCACGGCCAACGGCCGTGGGAAGGGGATCCAGGGGCCGTTGGACACACCTAATAGTCCCTGGATCCCCTTCCCGGGGTCTACGACCCCGCCGGGGATGACAGTCCCTTGGGTTCAATCAAGTGCGAATGGCTTGTAGGGAGGACGGCATGGCGACCAGCATCAGGCTCGACAAGGTGGTGAAGCGCTATGGTTCGCTGGACGTGATTCATGGCGTCGACCTCGTCATCGAACCGGGCGAGTTCACGGTGTTCGTCGGCCCGTCCGGTTGCGGCAAGTCCACCCTCCTGCGCATGATCGCCGGGCTCGAGCCGATCTCGGGCGGCGACCTCCTCATCGACGGCGAGCGCATGAACAATGTGCCGGCCTCGCGCCGGGGCATCGCCATGGTGTTCCAGTCCTATGCTCTCTACCCCCACATGACGGTGTACAAGAACCTCGCCTTCGGCCTGGAAACCGCCGGCTGCAAGCGGGCCGAGATCGAGACGCGGGTGCGCCATGCCGCCAGGATCCTCAAGATCGAGGATTATCTGCAGCGCCGCCCCAAGGCCCTGTCCGGCGGGCAGCGCCAGCGCGTCGCCATCGGGCGGGCCATCGTGCGCGAACCGCGCATCTTCCTGTTCGACGAGCCGCTCTCCAATCTCGACGCGGAACTGCGCGTGCAGATGCGCGTGGAGATCGCCAAGCTGCACCAGGACCTCGGCAACACCATGATCTACGTGACCCACGACCAGGTCGAGGCGATGACCATGGCCGACAAGATCGTGGTGCTGCGCGACGGCGTGGTGATGCAGGTCGGTGCACCGCTCGACCTCTACAACGCACCGGCCAACCAGTTCGTGGCCGGCTTCATCGGCTCGCCCAAGATGAACTTCCTGGCCGGCCGCCTGACTGGGACCGGCGATGCGATCGAAGTCGCCGGGCAATCGGTTCGCCTCGGCGCGCCGCTGCCAGGCGCGGCGGCAGCGGCGCCCGTCACTTTCGGCGTTCGCCCCGAGCATATCCTGGTCGGCGGCGAGGCCGGCGAGCCGCTCGGCGAGGTCAAGGTCCATCTGGTCGAGCATCTCGGTGGCGAGACGGTGCTCTATGCGACCACCACGGGCGGCGAGAACCTGACCATTTCGGCCCCCGGCCAGTTGCGGGTCCGCCATGGCGAAACCGTGCCGCTACGCGCCGACCCCGCCCTCTGCCATGTCTTCGACAGCGGGGGAGCTTCGCTGCAGCGATAGGTTCCCTGGGACCGCCGGCTTCCGGCCGGCTCTTCCTTTCCGCACGTGCGACGGTTCCAAGAGCCGGCTGGAAGCCGGCGGTCCCAGGAGCGCCTGCCTCACCGCACCGTCCCCACTCCACCCGTAAAAGCACGCGCGCGCAAGGCATGAGTCCCCAAGCGCCCGCCCGCCAGCAGCGCCTTGCGCGGCGCCAGCATGGCCTGCTTCCGTCTGCGGCTACGCGACAGCTTGAGCACGATTTCGCTGAGCCTTGCGCGCCAGCCATAATCGTCGACAGCGCCACGAAACAGCATCGCAACCGGCCGGTCGTTCGCTCTTTGCAATCGCTGCATCATCACGCCGGCTTCGCGGAACCAATCGCTTTCCAGCCGGACGCCCGGCGCCATCACCAGCACCCAGTCGCTGCGGGCAGCCTCCAGCCCGGTCCTGGCATCGCCCTCGACGATGACACAACCGACCGCGTCGGCGACCAGCCGCGTG
The DNA here is from genome assembly GCF_057073705.1 of Labrys sp. E2SS-1L. NCBI lineage: Bacteria > Pseudomonadati > Pseudomonadota > Alphaproteobacteria > Hyphomicrobiales > Xanthobacteraceae > Labrys > Labrys sp. E2SS-1L. The sequence continues at coordinate 4,846,041 of NZ_CP172712.1, forward strand.
CCCTGCGACGGCCCGGATTCCGCTACCACCACCACCTCGCGCACAAAGCCATCCGCCGCCGCCGGGACAAGAGCAGCCAGCGTTTCCGCCAGCGCGACTTCCTGGCCGTTTGCGGCGATGACAACACTGATCATGGCAAGTCTGGTCCGACTGGAACGGTCACTTTTTTCAAAGGTCCGCATATCATGCACCACCGCCCGACGTGAGGGGCGCGAAGGCACGATCCTGCTCAAATGATTGGCATTTTGGTTTCGCTTGCCCGAATGTTCTCTTTTTGTTCTAATGAGAACAGAGAAATTTGATTCGCGGAGGCGGCCATGGGCGTGCCGATAAGCAAGGTCTCTCTCACCGATGCGGTGCCGGTGGGCACGACCGTTGTCGACATCGAGCGGCGGCGGGGACGCGGCGCCGGCTCCAATGCCAGCGGGCGCTTCGAGGGGCTGTCGCGCTTCATCGAGGATGACGGCTGGAACTCGATCGAGGAATTGCCGACCCTGCGCACCGAAATCCAGGAGGAGCAGGCCCGCAAGATCATCACCTTCAACGACTCGCCGGACATTTCCTTCGACCGTTCGATCAACCCCTATCGCGGTTGCGAACATGGTTGCGTCTATTGCTTCGCCCGGCCGACGCACGCGCATATGGGCCTCTCGCCGGGGCTCGACTTCGAGACCAAGCTGTTCGCCAAGCCGAATGCCGCGTCCCTCTTGGAAAAGGAGTTGGCGGCGAAGAACTACCAGCCGCGCACCATCGCGATGGGCACCAATACCGATCCCTATCAGCCGATCGAGCGCCAGCGCGGCATCACTCGTTCCATCCTGGAGGTTCTCGATAGAACCAGCCATCCGGTCGGCATCGTCACCAAATCGGGCCTGATCACGCGCGACATCGACATTCTCGCGCGTCTTGCCCGGCGTGGCCTCGTCAAGGTCGCCTTGTCGGTAACCACCCTCGACGCCAAGCTGTCCCGCTCGCTCGAACCGCGCGCGGCCACGCCGTCCCTGCGGCTGAAGGCCATGCGCCAATTGGCCGATGCCGGCATTCCCGTGACGGTGATGGTGGCGCCGATCATCCCCAAGATCAACGATGCCGAGATCGAGCGCATCCTCGAGGCGGCCCGTGCGGCTGGTGCCCGCGAGGCGGGTTACGTCATGCTGCGCCTGCCGCTGGAAATTTCGGGCCTGATGCGCGATTGGCTCAACGAGCATCGCCCCGATGCCATGAACCATGTCTTCTCGCTGATGCGCTCGAGCCGCGACGGCAAGGACTATGATTCACGCTGGGGCCTGCGCATGTCCGGCACCGGGCCCTATGCCTGGATGATCGGCCGGCGCTTCGAACTGGCAGCCGCGCGGCTCGGCATCAACGCCAGGCGGCTGAAACTGCGCACCGACCTGTTCACCCGCCCGGTGCGGATGGGCGAACAATTGGCGCTGTTCTGATCAGGCCACTCTTTCGTCCATCGGTCGCGTTGCCCGCCATCTCGACAGCGGGCGGCAATCATCCCTTGCTGTTGCCGAACCAGGACGAGCGTTGCGGCTTGGCCGGGGCAGAAGAAGGCTCGCTCACGGTGGGGCCGGGCAATTCGCTCACCGGTGTCAGGGTGGCCGAGGCCCAGAAGGAATTGCCGGCCAAGGCGTGCTCGGCGAGCTTTCGATAGGTCGCCAGGCGACGATCGATCCGCTCGCCGATGTCATAGGCGGCGAGCTCCTGGGGTGTCGGGTCACGACCGACTTCCTTCTTGAACGCCACCAGCCAGTCACGCTTGTTCTGCATGGAAAGGGAGAACGCGAGGAGGCCAACGACATCCTCCTCGTCATGCACCAGACGATCGAAAACATTGTCGGAGGCAAGGCCGGCCTTGGCCGGAGCCGGAGTTGATGCCACTTCGCTCTTGGGTTGATGGTCCTGAGAAGGCGCAACTGCCTCGATATCGGTCACGTTCTTTTGCATTCCACCTCGCCCTGCAACAAACGCTATCTGCCCAGACGCCAGCTACCGTTGTCGGCAACATGCCGTGAAATATTGCGGCTCAACTTGACACGGCAGAGATACAAAGCAAGTCACGAATTGTATCGGTACAGCTTCGACCCATCCTCCGCGCTGGACCTGTCGGCGGGAATCTTCTAACGCCAGTTCATGACAAAACTTCTTCTCGCTGGCGTCGACGAGGCTGGCCGGGGACCGCTGGCCGGCCCGGTTTCGGCAGCCGCGGTCATCCTTGATCCTGACAGAGTGCCCGTCGGCCTGGCCGATTCCAAGGTCATCACCGCAGCACGGCGCGAGGAGCTCTATCAGGAGATCATGGCGTCGGCGCTTTCGGTGTCGGTTGCCTTCTCGAGCCCGGCTTTGATCGACCGGCTCAACATCCGCGGTGCCACGCTCGACGCCATGCGGCGGGCGGTCAGGGGCCTGTCCCTGCGCCCCTCGTCGGTGGAAATCGACGGCAAGGACGTGCCGCACGGCCTGCAGCTTCCAGCCCGCGCCATCGTCGACGGCGACGCCTTGGTACCGGCCATCTCCGCCGCCTCGATCATCGCCAAGGTCACCCGCGACCGCCTGATGATCAAGCTCGCGGCCACCTACCCGCTCTATGGCTTCGAGCGTCATATGGGCTACGGCACCGCCGAACATACCGCCGCCATCGACACGCACGGCCCCTGTCCGCACCACCGCCTGACGTTTGGCAGGCTCAAGGCTTATCGGGTTTGAAGAGGAGGGACAGCGCGTCCCCCTCATCCGGCTGCCGCCACCTTCTCCCGCAAGGGGAGAAGGGATTTCATCGGGCTCGCTTTTGCCACATCCGGCCGCTTCAACATCGCGCGGCCTGTCCCACAAAGGCTCCTTCTCCCCTTGCGGGTGCCGTCAACTCCCTTGAGTTGACTAGAGGTCCCGGCAGGGGGATGAGGGGTGCAACACCTCCTACGGCGCAATCACGCCCTTGCGGAAGATGAAGCAGCCATAGAAGCGGCGCTCGCCGGTGGCGATTACGCAATAGGCCTTCTTGGCGTGTTCGTAGAATTCCATGCGCTCGATCGATGTCATCGGCCAGGACTTGCCTTCCGCCTTGTCAATGGCCGCCTGCACCTCCTGCTGCACCGGCGGGATCTCGTCGGGCGAGCCGACGATCTCCATGCGGCGGGCCGAGTCGTCGACGAACGTATCCAGCGGCACGACCGACAGCACGGCCTCGACCGCACGGGCCGCCGTCACGCCGTCGATGCGCAGGAGATCGCCCAGCACCGTCTCGCGGGCAACCGAGTCGGCCGGGAAATTGGTGTCGCAGATCACCAGCGTATCGCCGTGCCCCATCGCCCTGAGGGCATAGAGCACATCGGCATTCAGCAACGGATCGATGTTCTTGAGCATGATACTTTCCTATTTTGCGATCTGCGCAGGCTTGGTCTGCATGAGTTTGGCCTGCAGGATGACGACGACCAGCAGGAAGGCGCCGCGCACCACCGACTGCCAATAGGCCGAGAGCGAGATCCAGCCCATGCCGTTCTCGAAATTGAGGATGGTGTAGATCAGGCCGAGCAGCAAGGCGCCGGCCAGCGTGCCGCCAATGGAGCCCTTGCCGCCCGTCAGCAGCGTGCCGCCCACCACCACCGAGGCAATGGCGATCAGCTCCCAGCCAATGCCTTCGATCGGCTGCCCCGCCCCGAATTGCGAGGCCAGGATCACGCCAGCCATGCCGGCCGTCACGCCGGAGATCACATAAACAGCGAAGATGGTGCGGTTGACCGGCAAACCCATCAGACGGGAGGCTTCCGTGCCGCCGCCGACCGCCAGCACGTGTCGGCCGAAGGAGGTGGAGTTCAGGGTCACCGCCCCTACGATATAGGCCGCCAAGGCGATCCAGGCGGGCGTCGGGAAACTCAGGATGAAGCCGAGAATGTTGGCCGCAATGCCGGCATTTTCGGCATCCACCCATTCGGGCCTCATGAAACTGAGCAGATCGCCCTGCCCGAGCACGGTGAAGGCGGTATCGTAGGAAGCCGAAACCGACTGGTTGTTGGCCAGCAGCAAGGCTGTTCCTTGCGCCGCCAGCATGGTCGCCAGCGTGGCGATGAAAGGCAGTATCTTCAAACGGGTGATGATCAGAGCGTTGATGAGGCCGACGATCGCACCCGCCGCAAGCCCGCCGGCCGCACCGGCGAGGAGACCATAGGAGCTGAGATAGGCGGAGACCACGCTCGCCAGCGCCGCGGTGGTGCCGACCGACAGGTCGATGCCGCCGGTCATGATCACGAAGCACATGCCGAGGGCCACCAGCATGAACATAGAGTTGTAGCGCAGCACGGTCTGGATGTTGTAGGTGCCGAGGAAGCCGTCATAGCGCCAGGCGCCGAAGGCCGCGAGCAGCACGAGGGCGAGCAGGACGCCGATCACCGGCGTGAACTGGAATTTCTTCATCACGCCGTTCCCTGCCGCTGGAGCCAGACGGCGAGCACGATCAGCACCGCCTTGGCAATGAGGGCCGCCGCATCCGGCACGCCGTTGGCAAGCAAGGTATAGCGCACCAGCTGGATGATCAGGGCTCCGAACAGGGTGCCGACGATGGTGGCCCGGCCGCCCGAAAGCAGGGTGCCGCCCACCGCCACCGCGGCGATGGCATCGAGTTCCTTGCCCATGCCGATCAGATTGGCATCGGCCGCCGAATTCATGGCGATCTCGATGAGGCCGGCGATGCCGGCGCACAGCCCGCAGATGAAATAGACCAGCACCTTGACCCGAGCCGCCGGCACGCCGGCGAGCCGGGCCGCCGATTCATTGCCGCCGACCGCCAGGACCTGGCGGCCGAAGACGGTGCCCTTGAGCACATAGGCGGCCGCGATCACCAGAACAGCCATGATCCAGACCTGGAACGGCAATCCCAGGACCTTGCCGAGCGCGATCGCCTGGAATTCAGGGACCTTGAAGACCTGCAGGTCACCATTGGTGGAGACCTGGGCAAGCCCCCTGCCCGCGATGAACAGGATCAGCGTCGCGATGATCGGCTGGATGTTGTAGCGCGTGATCAGCCAGCCATTGAACAGGCCGAACAGGCCGGCCACCAGCACCGGAATGACGATACCGAAGGCGATCGCGACATAGAGGCTGGGAAAATCCACGAGCTTGCCGATGAAGATCATCGGCGACAGCGCACCGGCGATCGCCATCAGCGAGCCGACCGACAGGTCGATGCCGCCGGTCGCGATCACCAGCGTCATGCCGATGCCGACGATCACGATGGTGCAGACCTGGGTGAGGTTGAGCAGCAAGGTCTGGGTGGTGGCAAAATTGGGGGTGACGGCGAAATTGAAGCCGATCAGAAGCAGCAGCGCGATGAAGACACCGTAGCGCTGCAGGAACGCAGGAACGTCACGCATGGCCGGGTTTTCCGTGGGCTGGCGTTCCAGTCTCTTCGGCGACAGGGCTGGCGCCGTGGGCCATGGCGGCCATGATGCTGTCCTCGCTGATATCGGGCGGACGCAGTTCCGCCACGCTCAAGCCGTCGCGCAGCACGAAGACGCGGGTCGCTGCCTCGATGATTTCCTCAAGTTCGGACGAAATCACCAGCACGCCGAGGCCCTCGGCGGAAAAGCGCCGGATCAGGTTGAGAATTTCCGCCTTGGCACCGACATCGATGCCGCGGGTGGGTTCATCCAGAATGAGAAGTTTGGGATTCATGCACAGCCAGCGAGCGAGCAGGACCTTTTGCTGGTTGCCGCCGGACAATTCGCGGATCTTCTGATCCGGGCTCGAGCATTTGATGCCGATTTCCTTGATGAAGCGCTCGACGATCCGCCTCTGCTCGGCCAGGTCGAAGCGGCCGGAGCGAGAGAGGGCAGGCATCAGCGCAAGAGTGAGATTGTCGGCAACCGACATGTCGGGAATGATGCCCTCGACCTTGCGATCCTCCGAGCAGAAACCCATGCCGGCCTTGATGGCCTCGGCGGGCGAACGGAAATCCGTCCTGGCGCCGCCGAAGGCGATCTCTCCCTTGGCCCGGCGATCGGCGGCAAAGATGGCGCGAGCGGTCTCGGTCCGCCCCGAACCGAGCAGGCCGGCCAGTCCGACAATCTCGCCCTTGTCGATCGAAAGCGTGGCGTCGCTCACCCGCCGACCGACCGCAAGCGAACGCACGCCGAGCAATTCCTCCCGGCGTGACGGCGCTTCGTCGCGCTCAGCGGCGGTGGGGCCGGCCATTACCTCGGCCAGGGCTCTGCCAAGCATGGTGGTGACCAGAGTGAGCTTGGGCATCTCCTGCATGGCCGAAACGGCGACCGTGCGCCCATCCCGCATGATGGTCACCCGGTCGCAGACCGCATAGAGCTCGTCGAGCTTGTGCGTGACGAACAGCACCGAGACCCCATCGCTCTTCAATTGCCGGATGGTGCGCAGCAGCACCGCCACTTCGGCCTCGTCGAGGGAGGAGGTCGGCTCGTCCATGATCACCAGGCGGGCCTTGAAGGATACCGCGCGAGCGATCGCCACCATCTGCTGGATGGCGGTGGGGAATCCCCCCAAGGGTTGGGTAACGTCGATATTGACGTCAAAACGGGCCAGCAGTTCCCGCGCGCCGGCATTCATCGCCTTCCAGTCGATAAACAGGCCCGCACGCTTGGGCTCGCGACCGAGATAGATGTTCTCGGCAACCGAGCGATAGCCGATCAGGTTGAGTTCCTGGAAGATGGTGCTCACCCCCAGGCGCTGGGCCTGCTGCGGAGAGCTCGCCTGCCAGGGCGCCCCTCCAAAGGTGATCGTGCCGCCATCATGCGAATGAGCACCGTTGAGGATCTTGATCATGGTCGACTTGCCGGCCCCGTTCTGGCCGACCAAGGCCATGACCTCGGCAGGAGCAATCTCGAGGGTCGCGCCATGCAGGACTTTGACACCGCCAAAGCTCTTGGTGATGGCTTCCATGGAAAGAAGCGCAGACGATGCTGCCATTCGGTCTCCGGCTCATAATGGCGGCAAAACCCGCCTCTATCATTGTAAACAATCGAGCATAGGCTCAATCTTTGTCATGTCCGGGCTCGATCCGGACATCCAGGCTCTCCATCGTAAAAGAAGAGCTGGATTGCCGATCGAGACCCAATGCGGCCCACTCAAGGAGGAAACGCTCCCTTTTGTCATAGCCGGGCTTGACCCGGCTATCCAGAAGCCACGCAGCCGATCGGGCAACAGGGACTGGATTGCCGGGTCAGGCCCGGCAATGACAAAGGTCGCGCCAACTCCAAGTGGACGAGCCGCAAGGAGCCAAGCCCGGCAGCGACAGGGGTCAGTGCCTTACAACAACCGGATCAATAGGATTCCGGCAGATAAGCAGCGATGTTGTCCTTGTTGAACAGCCGGTCGGTATTGACGAGACGCGGCGCTACGGCTTCACCGGCGGCATATTTGACGATGGCATCGAAGGCGGCCGGACCGAATTTCGGATTGCATTCGATCAGGACGAGGATCTTGCCATCCGAAACGGCCTGGGCCGCATCGCGTGTACCGTCGATCGAGGCGAGGATCAGGTCCTTGCCCGGCACCTTGCCGGCAGCCTCCATGGCGGCGATGGCGCCCATGGTCATCTCGTCATTATGCGAATAGAGGGCGGTGGCGTCGGGATGGGCCTGGTAGAGCGTCTCGAAGACCTGGCGCCCCTTGTCGCGAGCGAAGTCACCCGACTGGGAGGCGATGATCTTTATGTCGGGATAGGCCTTGATCGCCTTCTCGAAGCCCGTCTTGCGGTCATTGGCCGGAGAAGAGCCGACCGTGCCCTGCAATTCGATGATCTTGGCCTTGCCATTGACGGCCTTGGCCAGATATTCGCCAGCCATCTCGCCTTCCTTGATGAAGTCCGAGCCGATGAAGGCGACATAATCCTTGCCGCCCTTGGCGAGATTCACATCGACGCCGCGATCGATGAGGAAGAGCGGGATGCCCGCCTTCTTGGCTTCCATCACCGCCGGCACCAGCGGCTTTTCCTCGCGCGGCGACAGCAGGATGACGTCGACCTTCTGGGCGATCATCGAGCGTACGTCGGCAACCTGCTTGGCGGCCGAGCCGGCGGCATCGGTGTAGACGAGCTGCCAGCCCCGCTTCTGGGCCTCGTCCTTCATGCTGGCGGTCTGGGCAAGGCGCCAGGGATTGTTGCTCTCCGTCTGCGCAAAGCCGACTTTGTAAGTATCCTTCTTCTTCAGCTTGGGCAGGTCGGCATAGGCCGGCACCAGCCCGAGGCCGGTGAACGCAGCACTGCCGGCCGCGATCTGCAGCAAGGAACGACGCGTGATCATTTTTCTCTCCCGTTTGGGCCCTTGTTCCGACGGGCCCGGACCGATGGCAGCGCAGTTTCCGTGCCAGGGTCGGCGGCTAGAATGGTCGGACAATTTGAACCGCGTCAAGTCATCAATTTGAGCAGAACCCGGACAATCACAAGCAAGCTCGGCCACGACACAAGCGTCCCGTTCCGGCACGAAATTTTTATCGCGGCGGCAACGCGGAATTTACCAAACCAGCCCAGGATCCAACGTGTTGTCAGTAAGCGTTGCGTATGAGTACCCCATGAGTATCTCGCGTACCGGAGCCGCCCAAGCGCTTCGGATGAGCCCTGGGTTGAAGCGTGTAGAATCGCGTTCGTCGCTTGTGGCGGGCGCGGTTCTACCGCTCGATACCATCATCGAAGGCGATTGTATTGCCGCGTTGCAGCGCCTGCCAGCCGCAAGCGTGGATCTCGTCTTTGCCGATCCGCCCTATAACCTTCAGTTGGGCGGCGATCTTCAGCGGCCCGACAATTCCATGGTCGATGCCGTCGATGACGACTGGGACAAGTTCGCCTCCCTGCGCGAGTATGACGACTTCACCAGGGCCTGGCTCGCCGCCGTCAAGCGCGTGATGAAGCCGGATGCCACGCTGTGGGTGATCGGCTCCTACCACAACATCTTCCGGGTCGGCGCCAGCCTGCAGGATCTCGATTTCTGGATCCTCAACGACATCGTCTGGCGCAAATCCAACCCGATGCCGAATTTCCGCGGCAAGCGCTTCACCAATGCGCATGAGACCCTGATCTGGGCCTCGCGCGACCAGCGCTCACGCTACACCTTCAATTACGAGGCGCTGAAGGCCGGCAACGAGGATGTGCAGATGCGCTCCGACTGGCTGATTCCGCTGTGCACCGGCTCCGAACGGCTCAAGGACGACGAGGGGCGCAAGGCCCATCCGACCCAGAAGCCGGAGGCGTTGCTGGGGCGCATCCTGCTCGCCGCCTCCAAGCCGGGCGACGTCGTGCTCGACCCCTTCTTCGGCTCGGGCACCACCGGCGCCGTCGCCAAGAAGCTCGGCCGCCACTTCGTCGGCATCGAACGCGACCAGGCCTATATCGCCCATGCCCGCGAACGCATCGCCCTCGCCGCGCCTGTCGACGATGCCGCCATGCTGGCACCGGCCGAGAAACGCTCCGAACCGCGCATTCCCTTCGCCAACGTGATCGAACGCCAGCTCCTGCAGCCCGGCGCCATCCTGACCGATGCCAATGGCCGCCATCAGGCTCGCGTGCGGGTCGACGGCTCGATCATGCTCGGCGACATCGTCGGATCGATCCACAAGATCGGCGCCCTCGCCCAGGGCCTGCCCGCCTGCAATGGCTGGACCTATTGGCATTATGACGACGGCGGCAAGCCGGTGCTGATCGACGAGCTGCGCGCCATTCTGCGCAAGGAACTAGCGGCAGCCGGGTGAGCTTCCTTCTCCCCTTGCGGGAGAAGGTGGCATTACGAATGCAATGACGGATGAGGGGAGCAACTCTGCCTCACCGACCTATGCGCCAACACCCCTCATCCCCCTGCCGGGACCTTCTCCCACAAGGGGAGAAGGCATCTATCACCTCACGCACTGATAGCCGGGCGCCTGTCTTTCCAGGGCATGGCCTGCTCCAGCTGCGTCGACACCGCCAGCACGCTCGCTTCGTCGCCATAACGCCCGACCAGTTGCACACCGATCGGAATGCTGTCCGGCGTCGAGCCCAGCGGCAGCGAGATCGCGGGCAGGCCGGAAAGATTGAACGGGAAGGCGAAGACCGCATCCGTCCATCTGGCATTGTACTGGTCGAGATCGGTCATCGACATGTCGTAATAACCCATCGGACGCGGCAATTGCGTCAGGGTCGGCGTGATGAAGATGTCGTAGGGCGCAAGGTCCTCGGCGATGGCGCGGCTGAGTTCGCGCAGCTTCCAGACATCGCGGGCATGTTCCACGCCGCTGATCGACCGGCCGCGCTCGATCACCGCCCAGGTCACCGGCTCGACATCGTCCCGGGTGACGGGACGCCCGATCACGCCGGCCAGTCCGTCGAACATCGCGGCCGTCTCGACCGGAGACATATGGGTATAGGTCTTCCAGGCGTCATTGCCGTCCAAGGCCATGTCGTGTTCCTCGACGACATGGCCGAGACCTTCCAGCACCTTCGCCGTCGCCAGCACCGCCGCCTTCACCTGGGGATCGATCGGCGTGCCATTGGCCGGCGTGACGGTGTAGCCGATGCGCAACCGCGCAGGCGCGCGCTTCGACAGTTCCAGCCAGCTCTGCGCCGGCCTCGGCGGCGTATAGGGATCGCCCGGCAGGGCGCCGGCAACGGCATCGAGATAGGCGGCCGTATCGCGCACGCTGCGCGAATGGCAGAGGAAATAGGCGCCGCCGTACCAGAAGTCTCCCGCCGGAGCGAGGGTTACCCGGCCGCGCGAGGGCTTCAGGCCGACGATACCGCAGCAGGAGGCGGGAACGCGGATGGAGCCGGCGCCATCGCTCGCCTCGCCGATCGGCACCATGCGCGAGGCCACGGCCGCCGCCGTACCGCCGCTCGACCCGCCGGCGGTGATGCCTTCCTTCCAGGGATTGATGGTGGCGCCGTAGAGCTTGGGCTCGGTCGAGATCGACCAGCCATTCTCGGGCGCATTCGACTTGCCGAGCAGCACCAGGCCGGCCGCCTTGATGCGCTGCACCGATACCGAATCGCTCTCGGCCACCAGATCCTTCAGGTAGCGCGACGAATTGGTGAGCGGTGCGCCCTCCCAGGAACTGGCGAGTTCCTTGGCGAGGAAGGGAACGCCGGCAAAAGCCGCCTTGCGGTCGACCTTGGCGGCCATTGCCCGTCCGATGTCGTAGAGCCGGTGGATGACGGCGTTGAGCTTCGGATTGACCTGCTCGATCACGGTGATGGCGGTTTCCGCCACTTCGACAGGCGACACCTCGCCTCTGTGCACGAGCGCGGCCAGGCCGAGCGCATCGGATTCGACATAGGTCTCCAGCAATGACGTCATGACAATCAATCCTTGGTGATGAAAATCGAAGGGACGGCGCGCACTAATCGCGCGCGCCGGGCCGGTCAGCTCAGCTCGATCGCCCGCTTTTCCCGGATGCTCTGCTCGGCAGCCAGCACGATGCGCAGGCTGTTCACCGCCGCCGCCATGGATTCGGTGAGATCGAGATCCTCGCGGATGGCCTTGAGGAAATAAGCTTGCTCGCGGTCGCACAATTCCTGGTGACCCGGCTCGTCCTCCATGCTGAAGATCTCGTCCGGCTTGGCGAAGTTCTTGTCGGCGTCGACCTTGGCGTAGTGGATCTTGATGGCATCGGTCTTGGTGTGGCGATCGATGTCGGCGGAATCGGAAAGTTCCTCACCCTGCTTGGCGCTCTCGGTCTGCCCGGCGACGATGGAGACCGCCCCTTCCGGCCCGATCACATCCTTCACGAAATAGGCGATCTCGCTCATCATCGGGCCCCAGCCGGCCTCATACCAGCCGACCGAGCCATCATCGAAGGTGACGTGCAGGTGGCCGTAATTCTGCTGGGCCGCCTCCTGCCAGAGCTTGGCACCGATGCCGTGCACGCGCAGCGGCCTGGCGCCGGTGAGCTGGCACATCACATCGACATAATGCACGCCGCAATCGACGATCGGGATCAGGGAATCGATCAGGTTCTTGTGCCAGTGCCAGGCCGGACCGCTGCTCTGCTGGTTGAGATTGAGGCGCATCACCAAGGGCTTGCCCAAGGTCCGGCCCATTTCGATGAACTTCACCCAGGACGGATGCACGCGCAGGATATAGCCGAGCACCAGCTTGCGGTTCTTGGCGCGGGCGGCGGCGACCACCTTCTCCGCATCCTCGATCGTCGTGGCGATCGGCTTTTCCATGAAGACATGGCAGCCGGCCTCGATCGCCTTCAGCGCGTAGTCGGCATGGGTGTTCGGCCACGAATTGATGGAGACCGCATCGGGCCGGGTCTCCCTCAGCGCGGTCTCGTAATCCTCGAACAGCGGATAGTCTTCGAGTTCGGCCGGCACGGGCTTCGACTTGATCGAACGGCTCATGATGCCGACGATCTCGAAGCCATCATTGCGATGATAGGCGCTGGCATGGGAGGCCCCCATATTGCCGAGCCCCACCACGAGAATCCTGACCTTGTCGGACATGCGCCCTCCCCCAATGCCAATCACATGGTCCGACGCAGACCGGGATCCGCGCCGGATTTCAAAGCTTTGCAAAGCGACCCCTAAAGGACCGATGCAGTTCACTTGAGCGTCCTGGAGCTTGCGCCACCTTTGTCATTGCCGGGCTTGACCCGGCAATCCAGCCCCTTCGCGGGATCCTGGATAGCCGGGTCAAGCCCGGCTATGACAAATCGCAGCGTTACCTCCCTATGTGAACCACATTCCCCCTACAGCGCCCCGTTGAACAGGTTCGCCTTGATCTTCTCGACGTCGACCTTGGCAAAGCCGTCCGAAAGCTTGGCGCCATCGGCGTCGGCCTTGACCTTGGCCTTGTCGAAATCATTGGCCGGCTTGATCAGGTCGTTGGTGAGCACGTCCTCCGCCTTCACCGGTGCGGTGATCTGGCCGATCTTGTGGATCTGGTCGAAGAAACCCTGCCAGCTCGCCATGTCGTGCCAGCCCCAGCCGCCGCGCTTGTCCATGTCGCCGCGGAAGACGTTGACCTGCTGCAGGATCGAGGTGGTGCCGAGTTCCGGGCCGAGATTGCTGGCGAGCGTCGGGAACTGCTCGAACACCGCCTCCACCGCCGCGCGCGGGTTCTGGTAGCCGAATTCCAGGCCCATGGCCCAGCCGCGCAGATATTTCTCCAGGAAGGCCTTGCGGTCGGGATCTTCGAGATCGGCGCTGCGCACCACGAAGGTATTGGCCGGGAATTTCGAATGCTGGACGCCGAGCCAGTAGTCGAAGCTGAGCCCCTTGGCGATCCATTCCGCCCTGAGCCCTTCCCAGGACAGGGCGGCATCGCCCTGCCCGCCGGCCAGTGCCGTGCCCCAGGTCGGCCAGCCAGCCTCGACATATTTCACCTTCTTGACGTCGACGCCCTGGGCTGCGAGCAGCGGATCGGTGATCGCCTGCCAGGCGGCCGAGCCGAGCAGGATGGTCTTGCCTTCCAGCGTCTTGAGATCCTTGGTGCCCTCGCCCTTGCGGAAGGCAAAGCTGAAGGTGTCGCGCGCACCCATATGGAACACGGATTTCAGCTTCATGCCGTTCTGGATGGCGAAGGAGAATACGCCCGGAGACGGGAACCCCATGTCGGCCTGGCCGACATCGACGAATTTCACCGTCGCCGTACCGTCGGAGGGGCCAGGCTGCATGTCGGTGGCAAGATCGCCGAAATAGCCGGCCTTCTTCGCCGCCCAATAGGGATAGTCGTCGAGCACTTCCAGCGTGCCGCGCGGCGAGATCCAGGTGAACTTCTCATAGGCTGCGGCACGGGCCGGCGCCAGCAGGCCGGAGGCGCCGAGGGCCGTCGCCGTCACCAGGCCGCCGGCACCCACCTGCAGGAAATAGCGCCGGTTGATGCCCGGCATTGTCGATACGATCTCGTTCTTCGTCACGGCTTTCCTCCGGTTGCATCCCGCCTGTTTCCGGCAGTTCGAATGGTGTGTGGTTTGTTCGTTCTAACGCTTTGCCATCGCCCGCTTTCCTGCTCAGGCTTCCCAACTCGCCCATTTCTTGCCGATCAGGAAGAACAGCACGTAGATCAGGATGCCGAGGATGGAGAGCACCAGCACCACCGCGAAGAATTGCGGCATCTGGATCATGGAGGAATAGGTGGTCAGACGGTTGCCGAGCCCGAAGCCGCCACCGACCATCTCGGCGCCAACAGCCGTCAGCAGGCCGAAGATGGCGCCGATCATCAGGCCGACCAGGATCATCGGCAGGGCCATCGGTGCGCGGATCTTCCAGAAGATCTGCAGCGTCGAGGCGCCATAGGAACGGGCAAGCGCGATCTTGGCATTGTCGACCCGCCGGAAGCCGGTCGCCGCGTTGATCATCACCATCGGGCCGGCGGCAAGCGCCACCGCGATGATCCTCGGCGTATAGCCGAAGCCGAAGCGCAGAATGAGCAGCGGCACCAAGGCCAGCATCGGCGTGGTGACCAGCAGCAGGATATAGGGCGCGATGATCTTCTCGGCGAAAGGAAATTGGGTGATCAAAGCGGCAAGGATCAGGCCGATGCAGGCACCGATGGCAAAGCCGCCACCCAATTCCACCAGCGTATAGCCCAGATGCGGCAGGATCAGCGGAAACTCGGTAAACAGCGCCGTGGCGATCGCGCTCGGCGGCGGCATGATATAGAGCGGCACCTTGAACAGCCGGAGCGCCACCTCCGCGCCGCCGATCAGGATCACCGCGACCGCGATGATCGCGGCAATCTCGAAGCCGGACTTGATGCCGGGGCCGGAGGAAAAGGCCGACAGATTGGTGAGGCTGACATCCCGGCCATCGCCGGACTTCGCCTTGGAAAATTGGGGAACGGCGTCACTCACGGCGATATCCTCAGCTTGCGGCCACGGCGCTGCGCAGCGGCGCCTGCGTCTGGCTGGCGCGGCCGCCGACGATGTCCAGCTTGATGGCGTTCTGCAGGTCGAAGACCTCCTTGGTGGCCATGATCTCCAGGGAGCGCGGGCGCGCGAAGGGCACCTGATATTCCCTTGCCACCCGCCCGGGCCTGGCGCTCATCACGATCACCCGGTCCGAGAGGAAGATGGCCTCCTCGATGCTGTGGGTGATGAAGACGATGGTTGTCGGCCTATCCAGCCAGATCTCTTCCACCAGCCTGTTCATCTCCTCCCGCGTGAAGCTGTCGAGGGCACCAAAGGGCTCGTCCATCAGCAAGACCGAAGGCTTGAGCGCTAGAGCACGCACGATGGAGGCCCGTTGCTGCATGCCGCCGGAAAGCTCGCGCGGAAACTTGCCTCCGAAGCCGGCAAGGCCGACGCGTTGCAGGAGATGCTCGATCCAGGCCCGGTCGGGACGGGTGCCCTTGATCTCGAAGGGAAAGGCGATATTGGCGTCGAGGTTGCGCCAGGGCAGCAGGTTGGCGTCCTGGAAGACGAGGCCGATATCGGGATGCGGGCCGGTGATCGCTTTCCCGTCCAGCCTGATCTCGCCGCTGGAGAGGCGGTGAAGACCCGACATCGACCACAGCAAGGTGGTCTTGCCGCAGCCCGAGGGACCGACGATGGAGACGATCTGGTTGGCCTGAATGTCGATGCTGCAGCGGTCCAGCGCAACGAGATTGCCCGAAGCGGTGTGATAGACCTTGCTCGCCTCCCGCACGGCAAGCTTCGGGTGTGATGCCAGCCCCGTTTTCATTCCATCCCTCGGAGAATGCGCCGTGGCCCTCAAGGGCCATCTCATCGCAGTCGGCACTGTGTAACTATCCTACTTTAGTGTCAAGCATATGGTAGGACCATTGCAGGACCAGCGCACCGAAATACCTTCTATCTATCGGAATTATCTTGTGTTATTGCAACATGAAGGTTGTGTTACTTTCCTACATGGATCACGCTGTCCCGCGACGGTGCACACTTTAATCCCAGGGAGAAACGCCTGATGAGCCAGGACAGGAAGCGAGCGTCCCGGCACGGCAAGGCGAGTGAGCCGGGCAGCGCCGCTTCCGAGCGCATGACCCATATCCCGGACATCATTTCCCTGGTGAAGGACGGTTATCGCGAGCTCCGCCCGGCCGAGCGGCGCGTCGCAGATGTGGTGCTCGAAGATGTCGAGGCCGCCGTCGCCGCCTCCAATGGCGAGCTTGCCAGGCGAGCCGGAGTGAGCGAACCCACCGTCACTCGCTTCTGCCGCGCCATCGGCTGCGAGGGCGTCAGGGACTTCAAGCTGCGCCTGGCGCAGAGCCTAGTGGTTGGCGGGCTCTATCTCGGCAAGCCGGGCACCAATGCCGGCTACCAGGCCCCGGAACTGCCGTACTGGAATGCCGTATTCGGTGAGGCCCATCGTGCCATCCAGGAAACCGAGCGCCAGCTCGATCCCGCTGAACTGCAGAAGGCGGCCGACCTGATCGCCGGTGCCCGCCAGATCGCCGTCTTCGGCCTGGGCGGCAGCGCCTCCGCCTTGGCGCAGGAAACCCAATATCGCCTGTTTCGCTATGGCGTCGCGGTATCGGCCCATTGCGACCCCTATGTCATGCGCATGACGGCCTCGACCCTGAAGCCGAGGGACGTGGTGATCGCGATCTCGGCGACCGGGCGCACGCGCGAAGTCGTCGAGGCGGTGGAGATCGCCCGCCAGTACCGGGCCACCGCCATCTGTGTCACCGCGCCCGACACCGATCTCGCCCGCGCCTGCGACGTGAGGCTGACCGTGGCCGTGCCCGAATTCCCCGACACGCTCAAGCCCACGGCCCTGCGCTTTGCCTTCCTGACGCTGATCGACCTGATGGCGACAGCGACCGGCTACAAGCTCGGCGGCTCGGCCCGCGAGACGCTGCGCCGTATCAAATATAATGTGCAGATCCGCCGTGCCGGCAAGGAGATGGAACCTCTGGGGGATTAGGTGAGCTTGGTCATCCCGTGCGCGGCGCAGCATGAAATGCTGGGACGCAGACACGGGACCGTATGCAGAACCAGCTTCACATAGCGGTCCCCGGACCAAACCTTTGGTTTGGTCTGACTGCACCGCATCACTACGTGCTGCCACACACAAGCAAAAGCTTGTGTGGATGCGTCCGGGATGACGCTCCCCTCTTACACCAGCGGCTGCATCTCGCCGATCATGGTCGGCACGAGCTCCGAAACGGTCGGATGGATATGCACGGCGCGCTGGATGGTGGTGTAGGGCGCCTTGGCATACATGCCGTCGAGCAGGCCGTGGACGACCTCGTCACCGCCGACACCGAGGATGGCCGCTCCGAGAATGGCATAGCTGTCGGCATCGACGATCACCTTCATGAAGCCCTGCGTCTCGCCCTTCTCGACCGCCCGGCCGACCCGCGTCATCGGCCGCTTGCCGATCAGGGCCTTCCGTCCGGACCGGCGCACCTCCTCCTCGGTCTGCCCGATGCGTCCGAGCGGCGGATCGATATAGAGGGCATAGGCGGTGATGCGGTCGCTGACCCGGCGCGGATCGGCATCGAACAGATTGGCGGCGACGATCTCGTAGTCATTGTAGGAGGTATGGGTGAAGGCGCCCTTGCCGTTGCAATCGCCGAGCGCCCAGATGCCCTCGACGTTGCTGCGCAGCTCATCATCGACGATGACATAGCCGCGCTCATCGGTGTGCACGCCGGCCTTGTCCAGGCCGAGATCGTCGGTATTGGGAACCCGGCCGACGGCGACAAGCACATGCGAGCCCGATATCCGCATGGGACTTTGCCCCTCCCCCGCCACGGTGACGGCAACCCCGCCGCCATCGCAAGCAAAGGCGAGTTGTGTCGCCCCGAGGCGGATATCGATGCCTTCCTTGGCCAGGATGTCGCGGATGGCATCGGAAATATCGGGGTCCTCCCGCGAAGTCAGGCGTGGTCCTCGCTCGATCACCGTGACCTCAGAGCCGAAGCGGCGATACATCTGCGCGAATTCGAGCGCGATATAGCTCCCGCCGATCACGATGAGATGGTCGGGCAGCGTATCGAGCTCCACGATCGAGGTGTTGGTGAGATAATCGATGCCATCGAGCCCCGGCATGTCGGGCACCAGAGCCCGCCCGCCGACATTAAGGAAGATTTTCGGCGCGTTCAGCCGCTCGCCATCGACCTCGATCTCATGAGGGCCGGTGAAGCGGGCATGGCCCCGGATCAGCCTGCAGCCCGGCATGCCGCCGAGCCAGTCCTCCAGCCCGGTGCGCGCGTTCATGGTCACCGCCTGCTTGCGGGCCCAGACCTTCTTCATGTCGATGCCGACGCCGCCGCCCAGCACCACGCCATAATCGTCGGCGCGGCGCGCGAGATGGGCGGCATAGGCGCTGGCCACCAGGGTCTTCGTCGGCATGCAGCCGGTATTGACGCAGGTTCCACCGACATGCTTGCGCTCGACCACGGCGACACGCTGCCCCGCCGAACTGAAGCGGCCAGCCAGGGACGGTCCGGCCTGGCCGGCCCCGATGATGATGGCGTCGAACGCGGTGCTCATACCAGCGCCCTGACGATCAGAAGCGCCCCGAGGACCGCCACGGCGTCCTCGACAAGGGCGGCCGGCAGGTCGCGCCCAAAGGCAAGTGCTAGGCGCCGGCGGAACTCATGGCCGCCCAGCGTGCCGACGATGGCACCGACCACGCCGGCGACGAGCCCGACCAGCCAGGAACCGCCGGCCAATCCGATCGCAGCCCCGCTGAAGGCACCGCTGACGAGGCGGGCGCCGAACTGCATCGGCACCGTGCGGCTGGGCGTCGAGGGCAATTGGTCGCCGACGAACTCCAGCAGGGCCAACGCCGTGAAGACATAGGCTGTGACGGGATGGCCGAGGAAGGCCAGCGGCGTGCCGTCCAGCGGCAGCCAGCCCAGATAGGCCGCCCAGCTCACGGCGGCAGGAGCGGTGAAGGTGCGCAGCCCCGCGACCACGCCGATCAGAAACGCGCCGAGCAACGACATGCAGCCCCCCTGTGCCGATGAGCCCTCATGCTGGAGGTAGGATGGTATAAAGGCAATAGCCATTCGCGGGAGAGGAGACCTTCTCGGCAACAGGTTCCAATATCGCCCCTAGAACCCCTGCAATTGACCTACGGATCTTTGAGTTGGCGCGAGCTTTGTCATTGCCGGGCTTGACCCGGTAATCCGGCGTCTTGGCCGCTTGCGCACATGGCTTCCGGATAGCCGGGTCAAGCCCGGCTGTGACAAATCGGAGCGTCTTTCCCAAGGCAACTGCACTGCTCTGGGCACCGGTCCTCCTGACACAGCTAGAGTTCCTCGAGCGCATCCCCGAAGGTTTCGATGTCGCGCAGGCGCCTGCGCCCGGCGGCACCGGCTTTCTCGATGGCGCGGGTGGTGATGAGATGGCACAGCGCCATCACCGACGTGTGGTTGAACAAGGGGCCGGGCGCCAGGGTCTGGCAATGAAAATGCCATTGTGCCGAGGAGCGCAGAGGCGCGCCCTCATCGGTGATGTAGAGCAGTTTGGCGCCCCTCCTCTCGATGGCGGCCAGGATATCGTCCAGCTTGGCAATGCGGCGGCGCAAGGCGAAAACCACCACCACGTCGTCCGCTGCAATGCTCGCCAGATATTCGCCGAGTGTATGGCCCGGGCCGGGGATGGCGACGATATTGTCGATGACCTGCAGCATCTGCCATTGCAGATAGGCGGCAAAGGGCTGGCTGGAGCGAAAACCCACGACCCAGGTCCTGCGCGCGCCGAGCATGGCATCCACCACCGCATCGATCTGGGCTTCGCGGATCGACAGAAAGGTCTGCTCCAGATTGGCGATGGCCTGGCCGACATGGCTGGAAAGCGACTGGCCGGCAACAGCATCAGCCGCACTGGAAAGAAACAGCCGCGATCCGGTCTGCCTCTCCTGGCGGACGTGGCGACGCGATTCCTCGTAGGTCTCATAGCCCAGGCGGCGCACGAACCGCGTCACGGTGGCATTGGAGACATGGGCCAAGGTCGCCAGTTCCGATGCCGAGTAGCTCGCCAGTTCACCGGGAAAATCACATACGAATTCCCCAAGCCGCCGTTCGGCCGGCGGAAGCTCGTCGAGGACGTCCCGCACGCGGGTCAGGAATGATCTCTCGGTAGACTGCATGGCCAAGACAGCTGAAATCTCATTTTCAGGGCGCTCTGAGCAGTAAGAGATTTTGACCGCTTGTACAATCACATCGCCCAAAATCCTTACAAATCGGCGCCCTGAACAAGAAACAAAAATACCAATTGCAAAAATATTTTCTTTGAGTTTAACTATGAAAAAATAATTTCAAAACGTCATCCAGAGGATTAAATCGCCATGGCAGGGGAACAGATGATCCCATCCGGCGCATCGTCGCCGGTACAAAAGCAGATGGAACAGGCGTTGGGGACGATCGGCGTCACCACGGCCCACAAGCAGATTCTCGCACTCATCCTGATCGGATGTCTGTTCGACGCCTTCGAGCAGAACACCATCGGGCTGATCGCGCCGATGCTGAAGGCGCAATGGGGCCTCACCGGCGCCGACATCGGTTTCCTGAACACCATTACCTTCGCGAGTGCGGCTGCGGGTCGCCTCCTCTCCGGCATCCTCGGCGATCGCTACGGCCGCCGCGTCATGCTGACCATCAATCTGCTGTTGTTCACGCTCGGGTCTGCGCTTTGCGCGCTTGCACCGAGCTTCGGCGTGCTCTGCATCGCGCGCGCCATCGTCGGTTTCGGAGTCGGCGGCGAGATCTCCACGGCCGTCACCATGCTTGCCGAGTTCTGCTCGCCGAAATTCCGCGGCACCGCGGCAGGCCTGGTCAATGTCGGCGCCGGCGGCTTCGGGAACTTCCTCGCCCCCGCCTTCGGGCTCGTGGTCTTCACCCTGTTCGCGCGGGACGACGCCTGGCGCTGGCTTTTCGGTGTGCTGGCGATCCCGGCCTTCCTCGTCGTGTTCTTCCGCCGCTACGTGCCGGAAACACCGCGTTTCCTGGCCTCGCAGGGCAAGATCGACGAAGCCAACAAGGTGCTCTCCATCCTGGCCTCAGGCTCGCTGCGCCCGAAGGAATTGCGGATCAAGGCCTATCTGTCGAAACCCGAAGACGGCAGCGACCAGCCTGCGAAAAGCAGCTGGCGGGAGCTGTTCCAGGCACCCTATCTCGGACGCACCATTCCCGTGGCGATCGCGATCCTGATGAGCTACGGGGCACAGCTTTCCGTGCTCACCCTCATGCCGATGATCTTCATGTCGATGGGCCACACGCTCTCCGGCAGCCTGCTCTTCAGCATGATCATCCAGAGCGGCAGCGTGCTGGGGGCGATCACCGCTTCGATGTTCGGTTATTACTTCCCGCGTAAGAGGGTCTTGAGCATCGGCTCCGTCTGTGCCTGCGCGGCAGCCCTGGCCATCGTCTGTCTGGGGAACAGTCTCTATCTGGTGCTGTTCTTCGGCGCGCTCTTCCAGTTCTTCGTGCTGCTGCTCAACACCTCGATCTGGATCTATGCGCCCGAACTCTATCCAACCCGCATTCGCGGCTTCGGCGTGGCGCTGATCCTGGCGAGCGGCTCGGCCGCAGGCTCGGTCGTGCCGACCCTGGCGGGCTTCCTCTTCGACAATCTCGGCATGCTCGGGGTCTTCGGCCTCGCTGCCTCGATGTATGCGGTCTTCGCCTTCTGCATTCAGCTCGGGCCCGAGACCTATGGCCGTTCCATGGAAGACCTGACCCAACCGGCCGAATCCGAAACCCCGACCGTCGATTTTACCAAAATCGCCAGAGAACAGGCCTGACAATGCAAGCATCGTCCCCTCATGTCCTATTGATCAATCCCAACAGCTCGGAAGCGACCACGGGGATGATGCTGGCCATTGCCCGCCGCAAAGCGGATGGGCGGCTTCGGCTGGAAGCCGCCACGGCAACCCGCAGCCCCTCGATGATCGTCAACGAAACCCAGCTTACCGCCTCGGCAAGCCAGGTCATCGAGATCGGCCGGGCGCAGGATGCGGGCTGCATCGGCATCATCGTCAGTGCCTATGGCGACCCCGGCGTCGTCCACCTCAAGGAAAACCTGCAGGTGCCGGTCATGGGCATCTGCGAGGCATCCATGATCGACGCCTCGCAGGGCGGACGCAAATTCGGCGTCGCCACCGTCACACCGGATCTGGCCGAAGCCATAGCGGCGCGTGCCGCAAGCCTGGGGCTTCAACACCTCTATACGGGCATACGCTGCACGCCGGGCGATCCGGTCAAGCTTGCCGATGATGCGGAACGCCTGCGCTGCGAGCTGGCAGCCGCGGTGAGGCAGTGCATCGAGGACGGCGCGGAAGCTGTGATCATCGGCGGCGGGCCGCTGGGCGAGGCAGCAGAATATCTGCGCACGCAATTCGACATCCCCATCATCGCGCCCATCGGCTCGGCGGTGGATCTGATGATCGCCGCGATCGAGAACGGTAACGGGCACCGGAATTGACCAACGCCCGTAGCAAGGAAGACGCGCGAACGGTATCCCGCTCGCGCGTATTTAACTCCCCCGCGCCAGTGCCACGATCTTGCGCATCACGGTGGGCAGGGCTTCGCCGTCGAGCTCATCGAGGCGAACCCAGCGGCAATCGGCGGGCGCCTTGGTGCTCAGCAGGGCATCGGCGGCATAGACGCTGACGGCGAGCTCGAAATGAGTGAAGCCATGGCTCACCTCGCCCGGGAGCTTGCGCCATTTCGCCTTCAGCGGCGCGTAGTTGACGGCAGTGCCTGAATCGAAGTCTTCGCTCCACACGCTGGAGGGAATCTCCGTCATGCCGCCGAGCAGACCCTTGTCGGGGCGCTTGCGCACCAACACCCAGCCGTCCGGCCTGACGATCCAGAACGCCGCGCCCCTGCGCAACGGACGCCTGGCCTTGGGGGCCTTGCGCGGAAATGTCTCCTGCGTGCCTTCCCGGCGTGCCCGGCAGAAGGGCAGATAGGGGCACAGGCCGCAAGCCGGGCGTTTCGGGGTGCAGATCGTCGCCCCGAGATCCATCATGCCTTGCGCGAAATCGCCGGGCCTGTCGGCCGGCGTCATGCCGTCGACGATTTCGGCGATCCGAGGCTTGGCCTGCGGCAGGGGCGTCTCCAGCGCTTCGAGCCGGGTCACCACCCGCTCAACATTGCCGTCGACCACGGCCGCGCGCCGGTCGAAGGCGATCGCGGCCACGGCCGCCGCCGTATAGGCCCCGATCCCCGGCAGCTGCCTCAGGCCCTCGACCGTGTCGGGAAAACGACCGTCCAGCCTCGCACTGACGAAACGGGCGCAGGCATGCAGGTTGCGGGCTCGCGAATAATAGCCGAGCCCGGCCCAGGCCTTGAGGATATCCTCCTCATCGCTCTCGGCCATGGCGTCGACCGTGGGCCAGCGTGTCAGAAAAGCCTGGAAATAGGGGCCGACGGTCTTCACCGTGGTCTGCTGCAGCATAATCTCGGAGAGCCAGACGCGGTAGGGATCCGGCTTCTCGCCGGGCAGCGCCCGCCAGGGCAGCCTCCTGCGATGCCTGTCATACCAGGCGAGCAGGGCATCTGCGTGCAGGCCTTCTGGGGACTTGACCTCGGGAGCGACACTATTAAGCATGGCCCCTCATTCCACAGATCGGCCATGATCAACAAGCCCAACTCTTCACAACAGGCATCTCAACAGCGGGTGTCCATCAAGCGAAGGTCGGCTCGCCCCTTCGCCGATCTCGTCGGCCCGGCCCTGGCCGACGCCCTCAAGGCACGCGGCTTCGCCACGGCCGATATCATCGGGCACTGGCCGGATATTGTCGGCGCCCGCCTTTCGGCCCATTCCTTGCCTGTGAAGATGCAGTGGCCGCCTCGCCCCAAGGGCGAAGCCTCCGATGCGGCGCCTGCTGCCGCGACCCTGATCCTGCGGGTCGAGAGCGCCTTCGCGCTGGAGGTCGAGATGTCGGCCGGCCAGATCGTCGAGCGCATCAATGCCGTCTTCGGCTGGCGCTGCGTCGGCAAGCTGCGCCTCAAGCAGGGGCCGGTGGACCATCCGGCACCGAGGCAGAGGCCCGGGATTCCCGACCTGCCCCCCGAGGCCTCGCGCCAATTGGCCGACGATCTCAGCGGCATCGAGAACCCTGGCCTGCGCGAGGCGCTGGAACGGCTGGGGCGGCAGGTTCGCGGTTCGCCCCGCCGCACCAAGCCGGCTACAGTCAAGCCGGTCACACCTACGTGAAGGTGGTCGGTCTGCCTGTTGCCATAATTGCAAGGCTCAAGTACCGCACACATAGAGTGCGCCGACGCGCGCAATGACAAAGGACATGAGTCGCCGATGAGCCCGATGCTTTCCCGCCGTACCCTGATCGCAGCCCTTGCGGCGAGTCCGGCGCTTGCGGCCCTGCCCGCCCTCGCGGCCGACGACAAGGTCAGCCTGCTCGAACTGGCCGTGCCCGGCCCCATCCCCGATATCGCGCTCGGCAAGCCGGATGCGCCGGTCAAGGTCTATGAATATGCCTCGATGACCTGCCCCCATTGCGCGCGCTTTGCCAAGGACGTGTTCCCGGCCATCAAGCAAAAATACATCGATACCGGCAAGGTGCTGTGGACGATGCGCGAATTCCCGCTCGATCCGCGTGCCACGGCCGCCTTCATGCTGGCACGCTGCATTGCCAAGGACGCACCGCCTGAGAAATATTACACCATGCTCGACGTGCTGTTCTCGCAGCAGGAGAGCTGGGCGTTCGTCAACGACGCCAAGCAGGTGCTTCCGGCCCTGTTCGGCATCGCCAAGCAGTCCGGTTTTACACAGGAACAGTTCCAGGCCTGCTTGAAAGACCAGACGCTCTATGCTGGCGTAAATGCCGTGAAGGAGCGTGGTTCTTCGGCTTTCGGTATCGATGGCACGCCGACCTTCTTCATCAACGGTATCAGGAAGGGCGGCGAGATCACGATCGACGAGTTCTCCCAGGTCGTCGATCCGTTCCTCAAATCCTGAAAGCAGTCCCGGCCCCGCCGGACTGCGGGGTGATGGATGAAACTAACCAAGCTCAGGCTTCTCGGCTTCAAGTCCTTCGTCGAACCGACGGATTTCCTGATCGAACCCGGTTTGACCGGCGTGGTCGGGCCGAACGGCTGCGGCAAGTCGAACCTGGTCGAAGCCCTGCGCTGGGTGATGGGCGAGAGCAGCCACAAGAACCTGCGTGCCGCCGAGATGGACGATGTCATCTTCGGCGGCTCGGGGAACCGGCCGCCCCGCAACATGGCCGAGGTGATGCTGACGGTCGAGAACAAGGACCGCACCGCCCCGGCTGCCTTCAACGACGCCGATATCCTGGAAATCTCCCGCCGCATCGAGCGTGATCGCGGCTCCAATTACCGCATCAACGGCCGCGAAGTGCGCGCCCGAGACGTGCAGCTCATCTTCGCCGACGCCTCCACCGGCGCGCGCTCGCCCGCCATGGTGCGCCAGGGACAGATTGCCGAACTCATCGCCGCCAAGCCGCAATCGCGCCGCCGCATCCTCGAGGAGGCGGCCGGCATCTCCGGCCTGCATACGCGCCGCCATGAGGCGGAGCTGCGATTGAAGGCGGCAGAAAGCAATCTGGAACGGCTCGAGGACGTGCTGACCCAGATCGAAACCCAGCTCGACAGCCTCAAGCGCCAGTCCCGCCAGGCTTTTCGCTATCGCGGCCTCTCCAACGAGATCCGGCAGGCCGAAGCCCTCATCTTCCACATCGCCTTCGAGGAAGCGGGGCGGCTGGTGATCGAGGCTGAGAAACGCCTCGACCTCGATACCCGCACCGTGGCCGAGCGCACGCGCGCACAGGCCGAGACCGCCCGCCTCGCCGCCATCGCCGCCCATGAGATGCCGCCTTTGCGTGAGGCCGAACATGCTGCCGGCACCGCCCTGCATCGCCTGGTGCTGGCGCGCGAGCAGCTGGACCAGGAGGAGCGGCGGGCCGGCGAGCGGCGCATCGAGCTCGACCACCGTATCCGCCAGGCCGGCGCCGACATCACGCGCGAGAAGTCGATGATATCGGATGCCGGCACCATGCTGCAGCGTCTGACGGCCGAGGAGTCCGCCCTGAGGGCCGAGCAGGATGGCAGCAAGGAACGGGCCTCCGAGGCCGCCGGCCTGTTGCGGGACGCCGAAGCCGCCTTGGCCGGCGAGGAAAGGGCGATGGGCGAGGCCCAGAGCGCCCTGGCCGAACTCCAGGCCTCGCGCGTCCAGGCCGAACGCAGCGAGCGCGAGGCCAGGGAGCGTATGGTCCGTCTGGAACGCCAGCTCGCCGAGATCCAGCGTGAGGGCGAAGCCCTTCGCACCGGCTCCAATGCCGCCGCCATCGCCGGGCAGCTCCAGCAACAGCTGGCCGAGCTGCAGGAGCGGCGCAGCCAGGCCGAGCAGGCCGCCATGGAAGCCGAGGCTGCCCATACCGAGGCGCGGGACGCCGAAGCCGCAACACGCGGGCCTCTCCAGGAAGCCGAACGCACGGCCAACCGCCTGGAAACCGAGGCACGGACCCTGGCCAAGCTGGTGCTGACGCCGGCCGGCGCGAAATACCCCCCGATCGCCGACGCCCTCCAGGTTGCCAAGGGCTATGAGATCGCGCTCGGCGCCGCACTCGGCGAGGATATCGACGCCCCCACCGATCTCGACGCACCGGCCCATTGGTCGGGTGCCGCCGTCGCCGACGGCGATCCGCCCTTGCCCGCCGGTACCGAGGCGCTGGCGAGCTTCGTCCAGGGCCCCGACGGCCTGGCGCGCCGCCTGGCCCAGATCGGCATCGTCGACAGGGCCGACGGTCCCCGCCTCAAGGCCCTGCTCGCCCCAGGGCAGAGGCTGGTGAGCCGCGAGGGCGATCTATGGCGCTGGGATGGCTTCGTGGCCGCGGCGGAAGCCCCCTCTCCCGCCGCCCGACGCCTGGCCGAGCGCAACCGTCTGGCCGAACTGGAAGAGCAGGCCCAGGAGGCCCGGGATGCCGTCGCGCCCCGCCGCCGCGAAGCCGAGATGGCGCAGGCCGCCTCGCGGCAGGCCGCCGAGCGCGAGCGCACCACGCGCGACGCATGGCGCAATCTCAGCCACGAAGCCGACCAGCTGCGTGAGCGCGCCGTCGCGGCCGAGCGTCAGGCTGCTCAACTCGCCAGCCGGCTCTCGGCTCTGGACGAGGCCGGCAGCCGCCTCGGCAGCGACCTTGCCGAAGCGCGCGAGGCCTGCGAGCAGACAAGACGGACTTTGTCGGCGCTGCCCGACGGCAGCGCCCTCAATGCCCGCTTGCAGGAATTGCGCCAGGCCGTGGCGGAAGGCCGTGCCGAGGTCGCCGAGACACGCGCCCAGGCCCAAACGCTGGCGCGCGAGGACGAATTGCGCGCAAGGCGCCTTGCCGCTATCGGCCAGGAAAGCCAGTCTTGGAAAGACCGCCAGGAGAATGGCGCGGCCCAGATCGAGACGCTGACCAGCCGCCTGACGGAGCTGGAAATCGAACGGGCGGAGTTTGACGACGCACCGGTCGTCTTCGCGGCACGGCGGCGGGGCCTGATCGCGGAGACCGAAGCCGCGGAAGAGGCACGCAAGATTGCCGCCGATCGCCTGGCCGAGGCCGAGACCCGCCTGGCCCAGACCGATCGCCAGGGCCGCGAAGCGCTGGTTGCCTTGAGCCAGGCCCGCGAGGAGCAGGTGCGCTCGGAGGAGAAGCTGGACGCCCTGCGCGCGCGCCGGTCCCAGATCGTGGCCGAGATCGAGGAAGCGCTGAACGTTGCTCCGACGGGCCTCCTGAAGCTCGCCAATCTCGCAGCCGACGCACCCATTCCCGACCGGCGTGCGGTCGAGCGCACTTTGGAGGATGCCAAGCGCGAGCGTGAGCGCCTCGGCGCGGTCAATCTCAGGGCCGAGGACGAGCAGAAGGACGTGCAGACCCAGCTCGACGGCCTCGTCAGCGAGCGGGACGATCTGGTCGAGGCGATCAAGCGCCTGCGCCAGGCGATCGCCGGCCTCAACCGCGAAGGGCGCGAGAGGCTGCTCGCCGCCTTCGACGTGGTCAACGGTCACTTCCAGCGCCTGTTCCAGACCCTGTTCGGCGGCGGCACGGCGGAACTGCAGCTCACCGAGTCGGACGATCCGTTGGAAGCCGGCCTGGAAATGCTGGCCCGCCCGCCGGGCAAGAAGCCGCAGACCCTGTCCCTGCTCTCGGGCGGCGAGCAGGCCCTCACGGCGATGGCACTGATCTTTGCGGTGTTCCTCACCAATCCGGCGCCGATCTGCGTGCTCGACGAAGTCGACGCGCCGCTCGATGACGCCAATGTGGAGCGCTTCTGCGATCTCCTCGATGCGATGATTCGCGAGACCGAGACGCGTTTCGTCACCATCACTCACAACCCGATCACCATGTCGCGCCAGAATCGCCTGTTCGGCGTCACCATGGCCGAGCGCGGCGTCAGCCAGCTCGTTTCGGTCAATCTGAGCGAAGCCGAGAAGTTTTTGGAAGCAGTGTAGTCCCTGGGATCGCAGGCATCCCCGCCTGCTTCTCGGCCCACGGCATCGCGTTTCCAAGAGCAGGCAATTCCAGAAAATAACATGATGATCCGGCGTCTGGTGATCTGCACCACGATCTTCCCTTGCCGAATCCATAAGTAAATGCTTATGTGTTTTGCATGATGCAGACGAACCTCTTCCGCGCCCTCGCCGATCCCACCCGCCGTGCCGTGTTCGAGCGGCTCGCCGACGGCGAGATGAGTGTTTCACAGATCAAGGCCGGCTTCGATATTTCCCAGCCGGCAATCTCGCAGCACCTGGCCGTGCTGCGCGAGGCTGGCCTGGTGGCCGAGCGGCGCGAGGGGCGCATGGTGCATTACCGTGCTGCCTCCCAGGCCCTCGCCCCTCTGGCCGAATGGGTCGACCGCTATGCCAGCTTCTGGCCCGGGCGCATCGACAGACTCAAGGCCGTGCTGAAGGAGATGGACCAATGACGATCCTGCGCAACGCGACGACCAAGAGTATGGAAGACAAGGCGGCGCCGGACGACCTCCACTTCGAGAGCGTGCTGGAAGCCCCGCCTGCCAAGGTCTGGCGTGCTCTCACCATTCCCGACTATGTCGCCGCCTGGCTGAGGCCGGCCGAGAACGGCACCGATGCCGCCCATTCGCCACGGCGGGATTCCAGCGAGCCGGAACTGGTCGATTGCCGTCTGCTCGCCGCCGAGGCCCAGCAAATGCTGCGCTATGCCTGGAGCGAAAAGATGCAGGAGCGCATCCTCGACAGCGTCGTCACCTTCGAGCTCGCGCCGCATGGTGAGGGTTCCACGCTGCTGCGCATTACCCAGGGCAGCTTCGTCCTGCGGCCCGTCGCCGCCAATCTCAACCAGCCGACCATGCTGTTAAAGGCGGCTTGAGGAACCCGTGATGAATTCTCTCGTCCCCATGGTGGTGGAGCAGTCCACCCGCGGCGAACGCGCCTTCGACATCTTCTCCCGCCTCTTGCGCGAGCGCATCATCTTCATCAACGGCCCCGTCGATGACGGCGTCTCCGCCCTGGTCTGCGCCCAGCTCCTGTTCCTGGAGGCGGAAAACTCCAGGAAGGAGATCTCGCTCTACATCAATTCCCCGGGCGGATCGGTGACTTCAGGCTTTGCCATCTATGACACCATGCAGTTCATCAAGAGCCCGGTCTCGACATTGTGCATGGGATCGGCCTTCTCCCTCGGCTCCTTCATCCTGATGGCCGGCACGGCCGGCCGCCGCTTCGCCCTGCCCAACGCCTCGATCATGGTGCACCAGCCCTCCGGCGGCTATCAGGGCCAGGCCAGCGACATGCTCATCCACGCCAACAACATCATCAAGTCGAGAGCCCGCCTCAACGGCCTGTATGCCCAGCATTGCGGCCGCACCGTCGCGGAGGTCGAGGCGGCCATGGACCGCGACAATTTCATGTCGGCGGACGAAGCCCAGGCCTGGGGCCTCGTGGATCACGTTGCGCCGGAACGCCTGGAGGTGGCATGAGGGTCTGATTCTCGTGCCGATTTCCGCCCCGCCGCCCATCTGTGGCGGCGTCGCGGCGGCTTCAAGGCGGGCTTGCGCAGGCCGACATGGCCAAATGTGACGTCGCAACCATGGCTTGTCCCGTGAAGAAAAGCCGGCAGCCGATGCCATTCTCCCCATTTTTTATTTGTTCTCAAAGACTTGGCATAATTTCGCCTCGCCTTGACACCGCAAGGGGGCGTGGGTATGGTCCCGCCGTTTTCAAGGGGGGCGTCCGGCTCTGTTTTGGCCGGCCAGGGAGCATGTTGCCGCAATGGCGAGCGACGAAGCGGACCAGGCCGGCAAATCCGGCAAAGACGAATCCCGCGATCGTGAATTAAACGAACGCTTGCGCCGTCTCGACGAGCGCCTCGGTTCCATCAAGGCCGGGGAAGCAGCCGAAGCGGCCAAGGTGCGCAAGCAGGAGGGCGATCCTTCTGCGATCGGCAAGGCCATGCGCCTCTCGTCCGAGTTCGTCGGTGGCATCGTCGCCGGTGGTCTGCTTGGATGGGTCGTGGACCGGTTTGCCGGTACTTCGCCGTGGGGGCTCATCATCTTTTTGATGCTGGGCTTTGCGGCAGGTGTCCGGAACTTGTTGCGCGCCTCGAATATGTTGGGCAAAACGCCCGACAAACAGGAATGAACCGGCGCTTCGCGCCACACTAGAAGACAGGGCCTCGCTGGCGATGCATAGTCCGATTACGCAGTTCGAGATCAAGCCGCTCTTCCATATCGGCAGCATCGCGTTCACCAATTCGGCTCTCTTCATGTTCCTGGCGGTGATCCTCATCGCGCTGGTGATGATCGCGACGACTTCTTCCCGCGCCACCGTGCCGGGCCGTTGGCAGTCCCTCGCCGAGACCTTCTACGAATTCGTGGCCGGCACCGTGCGTTCCTCAGCCGGGAACGAGGGCATGCGCTTCATGCCGTTGGTGTTCTCGCTGTTCATGTTCGTGCTGTTCTGCAACGTGCTCGGCCTGATTCCCGGCTTCTTCACCGTCACCAGCCACATCATCGTCACCTTTGCGCTGGCGGCTCTGGTGATATCAACGGTGATCCTCTACGGTTTCTACAAGAACGGCGCCCATTTCCTGAAGCTGTTCGTGCCCTCCGGCGTACCGGCCGTGCTGCTGCCGCTGTTGGTGGCGATCGAGATCATCTCCTTCGTCTCGCGCCCGATCAGCCTCTCCGTCCGTCTCTTCGCCAACATGCTGGCCGGCCATATCGCGCTCAAGATCTTCGCCGGTTTCATCGTCATGCTCGCCAGTGCCGGCGTGGCGACGGCGATCCTATCGCCCCTGCCCCTGCTTCTCGTGATCGCCCTGGTGGCGCTCGAAGTGCTGGTTGCCGTGCTGCAAGCCTATGTCTTCGCCACGCTGACCTGCATCTACCTCAATGACGCCCTTCACCCCGGCCATTGATCCCGTCTAAATCCAACAAAACCTACACCAACAGGAGTTCTCCATGGATCCCGTCGCAGCTAAGTATATCGGCGCTGGTCTCGCTTGCATCGGCATGGCCGGCGCTGGTATCGGCCTCGGCAACCTGTTCGGCCAGTTCCTCTCGGGCGCCCTGCGCAACCCGTCGGCTGCCGACGGCCAGCGCGGCACGCTGCTCCTCGGCTTCGCTCTGACCGAAGCTCTCGGCATCTTCTCGCTGCTCGTCGCTCTGCTGCTCCTCTTCGCAGTCTGATCCGCGCCAGCCACGCCGAACGGGACGGCTTTCGCGATCAGAAATCGCGAGGCCGTTCATCGTTTGATTGGCTGGAATGCAGCAATCCCCTGTTTGTGGCTCCATCTGTTTGTAGCTTGGCCTGCAAAGACGTGAGTGCACATCCGTTGAAGGTGTTTCATGGCTGAAAGTCACGCAGGAACCGAGGTTCCCGGCGATGCACATGGGGCCAAGGGCGCATTCCCGCCCTTCGACAGCTCGTCCTTTGCCTCACAGCTCGTGTGGCTGGTCATCGCTTTCGGGCTTCTCTACATCCTGATGTCGAAGATCGCGCTGCCGCGCATCGCCGGCATCCTCTCCGAGCGGTCGGCTAAGATCGCGGCGGACCTTGCGGCTGCGCAGAAGGCCAAGGCGGACAGTGACGAGGCCGTGGCCTCTTATCAGACCGCGCTGATCAAGGCCCGCGCCAAGGCGCAGAGCATTGCAGCCGAAACACGTGCTGCCGTGACCGCCGAAACGGATACCACCCGCAAGTCGCTCGAAGCCGATCTCTCGGCCAAGCTGGCGGCAGCGGAGGCCAAGATCCTGGCGACCAAGCAGGCTGCGCTCGGCAACGTCAACGGCATCGCCGTCGACGCCACCAACGCCATCGTCGAGCAACTGCTCGGCAAGGCGCCCGAGCCGCAGACGGTTCAGTCCGCCGTCGACGCCGCCATGGCCAAGTAAGGAGGCGGGCGTGATCGAATATTTCGCCGAGATGATCCACGAACTCTTCAACCCTGCCGGGCCGGAGTTCTACATCCTCATCGCCACGCTGATCTTCCTGGCCATC
The DNA here is from genome assembly GCF_057073705.1 of Labrys sp. E2SS-1L. Taxonomy (NCBI): domain Bacteria; kingdom Pseudomonadati; phylum Pseudomonadota; class Alphaproteobacteria; order Hyphomicrobiales; family Xanthobacteraceae; genus Labrys; species Labrys sp. E2SS-1L. The sequence continues at coordinate 4,878,390 of NZ_CP172712.1, forward strand.
GCCTGGAAGCTCGGTGCCTTCGGGCAGATCGGCAAGGGCCTCGACGCCCGCGGCAACGCCGTGCGTGCCGAACTCGAGCAGGCCCGCTCCCTGCGCGAGGAAGCCCAGAAGCTGCTGGCCGACTATCAGAAGAAGCAGAAGGAAGCGGAAGCCGAAGCTGCTGCGATGATCGAAGCTGCCAAGGCCGAGGCCGAGCGTTTCAAGGCCGAGCAGATCGCCAAGATCGAAGACTTCGTCGCCCGCCGCACCAAGCTGGCCGATCAGAAGATCGCGCAAGCCGAGTCGTCGGCCGTTGCCGAGGTCAAGGCTGCCGCCGCGGATGCCGCCGTCAAGGCTGCCACCACGATCCTTGCCGACCAGCCCGCTGCCAGCGCCGGCAATCTGATGTCGGCTGCCCTCAACGAAGTGCGCGCCAAGCTCAACTGAGCAGGACTGGCACAACATCTTGAAAAGCCGCCCGCCGAAAGGCCGGGCGGCTTTTTCTTTTGCGGAAAGCGCGCAAAATCGGATCCCTTCTCCCCTTGCGGGAGAAGGTCCCGGTAGGGGGATGAGGGGTTTTGCTGCGCATACCGAGTATGGCGCGTCCACCCCTCATCCGGCTGCCGCCACCTTCTCCCGCAAGGGGAGAAGGTATTTTATCTTGATGGGCGGTGACCACATTACGGCTGCTGCGGCAAGCCCTTCGCCGTCTTGGCCGCCCGCACCAGATTGACGAACTCGGCGCGATAGCCATAGGGGTCGTCGCCCTTGGCACCGGCTGCGAGCGCGATGATGTCGTCGGGCTTGAGCGTGCCGGCATATTTGCCGCCACGCAGCCATTCGCCGAAACCCGCCACGGCCACGGCAAAGCGCGCATCGCTGGATGCCTGCGCCAGCGTGACGGCTTCTCCGGCATGCGTCACCGGGGTGGTGATCAACCGGCTCGTCTCGGATTTCGGCAGCTTGTAGCGGATCTTCACGAAGGCATATTCGTCGGCCTTGTCCGACGGCAGGACCGGCTGGGCTGCCTGATAACGGCTGCCGTCGACCGGGCGCGTCGCACCGGCCGGCACGACATCGTAGATCGCCGTCACGCCCGCCCCCGAGCCGACATCGCCGGCATCGACCTTGTCGTTGTTGAACTCCTCGGTCTTGAGCATGCGGGTCTCGTAGCCGATCAGGCGATAATCGCTCACCGCCGTCGGATTGAACTCGACCTGGATCTTCACATCCTTGGCGATGGGAAACAGGCTCGACGTCGCCTCCTCGACCAGCACCTTGCGGGCCTCGTTCAGCGTGTCGATATAGGCGGCGACGCCGTTCCCGTTCTGCGCCAGTTCCTGCATCATCTGGTCGTTGAGATTGCCCATGCCGAAGCCGAGCACGGACAGGAAGATACCCTTGCCGCGCTCGCGCTCGACGAAGCCGCGCAGTTCGCCGGGATCGGTGATGCCGACATTGAAATCGCCATCGGTGGCGAGCAGCACGCGGTTGACCGCCTTGGGGTCGAAATTCGCCTCGGCCTGCTGATAAGCGAGGCGAATCCCCTCCCCGCCGGCCGTCGAGCCGCCGGCCTGCAGCCTGTCGAGGGCAGCGAGGATGGAGGCCTTGTCGGACGCCTTGGTCGGCGGCAGCACCACGCCGGCCGAACCGGCATAGGTGACGATCGAGACCTTGTCCTCCGGCCGCAGCGTATCGACCAGCATGCCGAGCGACTTGACCAGCAAAGGCAGCTTGCTCGCTTCGTTCATCGAGCCGGAGGTATCGATCAGGAAGACAAGATTGGCAGCCGGCCGTTCTTGGGCCTGGAGGCTGTAGCCCTTGATGCCGATGCGCAGGAGCTTGTGCCCTGGCTGCCAGGGATTGGGCATCATCGTGGCGGCCGTCGAGAACGGCTCCTCGGCACTGGCAGGGGCGGCATAGTCATAGGGGAAATAATTGATCATCTCCTCGACGCGCACCGCTTCGGGCCGGGGCAGCAGGTTCTGGTTGAGCGCAGCCCGTACATAGGAATAGGACGCGGTGTCGACGTCCAGCGAGAAGGTCGAGACCGGATCCTGAGACACAGCCTTGAAGGCGTTCTGCGGCGCGTTGGAGAATTTGTCGCGGCCGATTTCCTGCGAGGCCCTGGGGCCGAAAGTGTCGGAAGCCTCATAGCGGTTTTCTGCCGAATAGCCACCGATCATCCCCGGCATCATCCGTGTGTCGCGCGCAGCGCTGGGACTGGGCGGCGGCGCCGCCACGGGCCTGGCCAGCACAGTCTTGTCCTGCGCCGATTCAGTCGGTGTTGCCGGTGCCTGCTGAGCCACGTTCTGGTTGTCGTCCGGCCTACGCAGTCTTTCGACCTGGACCTGGGTGATTGCCTCGATGTCGGTGCCGCCCTGACGCAGCAGTGCCTCCTGCCGCTTCAGCATATACGTGCCGATCGGCACCATCACGAGCAGAGCCGCTCCCGTCACCAACGCCATGCGCAAGCTGGGGCGTGCGCCAACCCACGCCAGGCCGAGGCCCTGCCACCACTTTGGCGCGGCGCCCTGCCTGGGCCGGCTGGCCTCGAAGGCCACCATGGCCTGCGATATCGCCTTCTCGCGCGCCGTCTCGGAGGCGATGGCATCGGGCAGTTCGATCTTGCGATCTTCGTGATCAACGCTCATCGCGGATCTCCTTGCGGCCCGTGGCCGCCGCTTCGTGTCCGGCTGCTTCAGCAAGCTGCTTGCGCACTTGGTGCATGCGCCAGGACACGGTATTTTCGGATATGCCGAGCTCGGCGGCGGCTTCGCGATGGCTGAGCCCTTCCCCCGCCACCAGCACCACAGTGGCACGCAGTTCCGGTGACAGGCCGGCCAGCGTGCTTTTCAGCCAGCTTTGCCGGACGAGATCGCCGTCATCGCTCGCCGCTCCGCCAACGGACACGAAGCTCGACAGCGCTTGCCTCATGCGTCCGAAGCTCGATTTGCGCCGGCGATGATCGTGGCAGGCATTGATGGTGATGCCGATCAGCCAGGTGGTGAAGCGCGCCTGGCCGCGATAGCTCGCCAGCTTTTCCACCAATTGCATCAGCACGGTCTGCACGATGTCCTCGGCTTCCTCGCTGAAGCCCGTCTGGCGCCAGGCCACCCGATGGATCATGGCGTGGTGGCGCCGGATCAGTTTCTCGAAGGCACGGCTGTCGCCCCTGCAGGCCCGGGCGACCAGACCGGCGTCGCCGTCATCGGCGCCATCCGCCGTGCCCTCGCTCGTACGCACCGCACCCAGGCTTTCGGGTGGCTCCGATGCCAATGTCGGCAGCCAGAGCCAGGCCAGCCGCGGCGGCCACGCCTGCGGCCTTGGCGGCGAGAGGCCAAGGTTCCTTGCATCAAAGCTTGCTGCCAGGGCCGTCATGGCACTCTCCCTCGCCGCCGGCACCGGACGAGCCGGCCCCGTCAAGATGATATGATCGCATTCCAATCTCCCGGCCAGTTGTTGACCGTTCCATCAGACGCAGGACGAGGCGATTTCCTTGGCGGGTTGAGAAAAGATTTTTCTACGGCCTCCCACCCCGCCGGCTCGCGACAGGGTATTGGACCAGGGGCGCCGGGAAGGGACCGTGCGCGAACGCACGGGTAGCTCTGGGCAACAGGGGCTTCTCTCGCGGCTTCGATGTCAAGGCCGGGCCTTCCATAGACCCTGGCCCGTACGCCACACTGGCAGAAACAAGCCCCTTCTCCCCTTGCGGGAGAAGGTGGCGGCAGCCGGATGAGGGATGTTGCAGAATACTATGCAGGGAGGTGTCTCTCCCCTCATCCCCCTGCCGGGACTCTAGTCAACTCAAGAGAGTTGACGACACCCGCAAGGGGAGAAGGGGCCATATCTTGCTGGGTCCCTACAGGTCCGCCAGCGTCGCCTTCAATCGCTCGATCAGCAGGGCCGCATTCTCATGCGAGAACACCATGGGCGGGCGGATCTTCAGGCTGTGCCCCTGCCGGCCGGTGGCCGAGATCAGCACCTGGCGCTCGCGCAGGCCATTGACGATGGCGGCGGCCGCGGCGGCATCGGGAGCGCCCTTGGCATCGACGATGTCGGCGCCGATGAACAGGCCGGCACCACGCACCTCGCCGATACGGCCATCGTGCCTGCCGAGATCCTCCAGGCCACCCTTGAGCGCCGCACCGACATCGCGAGCATTGGCGATCAAGCCTTCGTCCTCGATGACGTCGAGCACGGCCATGCCCACAGCGCAGGAGACCGGATTGCCGCCGAAGGTGTTGAAATAGCGCACCTCGCGCCCAAAAGCCTCCAGATGCTCGGGCCTCGCGGCCATGGCGGCCATCGGATGGCCATCGCCCATCGGCTTGCCCATGGTGACGAGATCGGGAACCAGGCCATGCCGGGCAAAGCCCCACATGCCGGCGCCGGTGCGGCCGAAGCCGGGCTGGACCTCGTCGGCGATGAACAGGCCGCCGGCGGCACGGATGGCCTCCACCGCCGGGCGCAGGAAGCCCGGCGGGTCGGCGAAAACGCCATCGCTGGAGAAGATGGTGTCGACCAGCAGCGCCGAAGGGCGGATGCCGTTCGCCCCCATGTCGGCGATCGCCGCCTTCACGCCTTGCGCAAAGGCTTCGCCGCTCGTGTCGGCGGAGGTGGGTGCGGGCACCACCCGCACCGTCTCGGCGATCGGGGCCCCCGCGCCCAGCGAGGGCGACATGTGGGCGAGCACGTCGGTCACGCCATGATAGGCGTTCTCGGTGACGATGACGCCCGTGCCGCCGGTCACGGCCTTGGCGACGCGCAGGGCCAGGTCGTTGGCCTCGCTGCCGGTGCAGGTGAACATGATGTTGGCGATCTCGGCCGGCATGGTCGCGACCAGCCGCTCGGCATAATCGAGGATGCCGTCGGTGACGTAGCGCGTATGGGTGTTGAGCACCCCGGCCTGGCGCGCCAGCGCCGCCACCACATGCGGGTGGCAATGGCCGACGCTGGCGACATTGTTGTAGGCGTCGAGATAGGCGGTGTCATCTGGCCCGTAGAGCCAGACCCCCTCGCCCCTGACCACATGCACCGGATGGGCATAGAACAGCCGATAGGCCGGGCCGAGCACGCGCCGCCGACGCTCGATCAGGGCTGCCTCCTCGGCGGCGAAGCCGGCCGTGTTGCTGGGATCGAAGGCATTGACCATCGTCATGGGAGGCGATCCTTGCTCAAATAAAGGTGGAATTCGTCCGCCGCCTGGGCTGGCGAGAGCGAGCGCGCAGCCGCCAATCCCGCCCAGGCCCGGCCGGCATTGCGCAGGATGTAGTCGCGGTTCTCGGGCTCTAGCGTGCAGCGCCACGCCGTAATGATGGCCGTCAACGTCATGCGTCCCTGGATGAGGTCGAACAGGCAGGTGATCTCCTCGTCCGCGAGGGGCAGGACGCGGTTGTAGCCGGCGACGAACTCCTTGACCGGCTCCAGGAACCCTGCGCCCTCTCCGATGTGATAGGAGGCCGACACGCCCACCTCGTTGATCAGCGGGGCCCGCACCATGTCGCCGAAATCGATGATGCCGGCGAGTTGGTCCAACGCACCGTCACTCCCCGGCCCGACCAGGATATTGGAAGGGTTGAAGTCGTTGTGGATCACCTGGGTGCGGAGCCCAGCGGTCAGGGGCAATGTATGGGTCTCCAGCCGATCCAGCACGGCGATGACGAGGCCACGGCGATCCTCATCCTCGATATGCACGACCAGCGGCCGCAGGCTGGGGGCGTGGGTGAGGTCCCACAACAGATCGGTCGGACTGCCGGCATGCTCGAAGCCATCGAGGGCACGATCGAGCCGGGCCAGGCCCGCACCGAGATTGCGGCGAAGCGTGGGGCCGCGTTCGAGCTTGGCCAGCGGCGTGCCGGGTAGATAGGTCAGCACGCGCACCAGGCGCGGCTGCTGGTCCGGTTCGCGCAGCCAGAAATAGGCTTCGCCCGCTTGCGTGCGCACCACCCGCGGTACCGGCAGGTCGGCGCCGCCTCGCGCGATGTGCAGCAGAGCCTCCGTCTGGAAATCGGTCACCGACACGTCTTCGGCCGGATTGACGATCTTGAGGAGAAATTCGCTCCCGTCGCCCGCATGAAGGCGGAAATTGCTGTCGCGCTCCCCGATCAGCGGGAAGGCCTCGACGTCGAGGCCGTAATGATCACGGATGATGGCCTCGGCACGCGCCTTGAAAACAGGCGGAGCCGGCGTGGAGAGAACGGTCGATGTCTGCTGAAGCGCCATGGCCCCTCCCTCTCCCATCCCTCAGGCGGCAACGCAACCCCTGGGTGGCGGGAGAGCCAGCGCAATGGTCGGTAAATCGACCAAAGCACCTGTCGTCGACGTCGCGCTGCCCCTCACCTTACCTCTCCCCGTAAGAACGGGGCGAGGAGGCACAAGCGTTGCGCTTGATTCTCGAGTTTTCATCTCGCCCAACCGTCGCGCGAGATGAAAAGCTTCCTGCCTATAACTCGACGTCAAAGCCCCTTCGCCCCGTTCTTACGGGGAGAGGTAAGGTGAGGGGCAGCATTGTCCTACGTATTTATGCACTACTCCATCAACCCTTCCCGGCCTGCCCGAAACATCTTGAAAAGGGTGGGCCCTAATAGGTCGGCGGCGTGATCGCGCTGACGATCTCGCTGCGTCCGTCCGCGATGTTGCGGAAACGGTGCGGCAGGCGGCTGTCGAAGTAGTAGCCGTCACCGGGGTGGAGCACCTCGACCTTGCCGTCGACGGTGATCTCGATGGCGCCGCTCAGCACCATGCCGCCTTCCTGCGCCGAATGGGCATAGGCTTCGCCTGAATCGGCACCGGGCGCGTAGGTCTCGTGCAGCAGCAGCATGGACTTGTTGGGATAATCGAGGCCGATGACGCGATGGGAGATCGCATCCGGCTGCCCGATCTCGGTCAGGTCACCAGCCCGGTAGAAGGGGCTCTGCGGCAGCGCGGATTTGAGGTCGATGAAGAAGCCCGGCAGCGTGGTGCCGAGCGCGTCGAGCACCGCGCGCAGCGTGTCGAGCGAAGGACTGATCAGGTCCCGCTCGATCAGCGAGACCGAGGAATGCGACACGCCCGAGCGCAGGGCGACCTCCCTGACGCTGAGCTTGCGCCGGTGGCGCAATTCGCGCAGCTTGTCTCCGATCTTCATCGTTGCTCTCCTGGCTTCGTACCATTCACATGGTGAATATATTAAACAGACCCGTCCGGGGCAATTGCACCGGGCGCTTGCGGCGGCAAGTCTTTCGGCATCTCATTCGATCGAAAAGGCCAGCAATGCTCGACCCCGCCATCCAAGCCCGCATCACCTCCATCAAGGCACCGGGACGCAGCGCCCTGACCGACAATGGCCCCGTGGAAGCCACCGTGAAGCAGGTCATCGACGAGGTGCGCAAGCGCGGCGATGCGGCGCTGCGCGACTATTCACGCGAATTCGACAAAATTGATGTCGAGCACTTCGAGGTGAGCGCCGCCGAGCGCCAGGCCGCCGTGGACGCCCTCGATCCGCAGACCCGCGCCGATACCGAATTCGCGATCGAGCGGGTGCGCGCTTTTGCTGAAGCCCAGCGCGCCACGCTGCTGCCCCTGGAGATCGAGGCCCTGCCCGGCCTGCATCTCGGCCACCGCATCATCCCGATTGCCCGCGTCGGCGCTTATGTGCCGGGCGGGCGCTATCCGCTGCTGTCGGCGCCGGTGATGACCATCGTGCCCGCCAAGGTCGCCGGCTGCGACGAGGTGATCGCCTGCCTGCCGCCGGGCGCCCACCAGGCCATGATCGCCGGCTGCCACCTCTCCGGCGCCGACCGCATCTTCCGGGTCGGCGGTGCCCAGGCCATCGCCGCCATGGCCTATGGCACCGAAAGTATCCCGGCCGTCGACAAGATCTTCGGGCCCGGCAATGCCTTCGTCAACGAGGCCAAGCGCCAGGTCTTCGGCCTGGTTGGCATCGACCAGCTCGCCGGCCCCAGCGAGATCTTCGTGGTGGCCGACGACACGGGGGACGCGGTCACCATCGCCGTCGACCTGCTGGCCCAGGCCGAGCACGACGTGCGCACCCGCGTCGGCCTGATCACCACGGACAGGGCTCTGGCCGAAGCGACCCTGGCCGAGGTCGAGCGCCAACTCGCCAATCTGCCCACCGCCAATGTCGCCGGCCCGGCCTGGCGCGACTATGGCGAGATCGTCGTGTGCGAGGACGAGGCGGCCATGCTGGCCTATTCGGACTTCATCGCCGCCGAGCACCTGCAGGTCCATACGCGCGATGCCCACGCCACCGCGGCCAGGCTGCGCAATTACGGTTCGCTGTTCATCGGCGTCTCGGCCAGCGTGGTCTATTCGGACAAGTGCTGCGGCACCAACCACACCTTGCCCACCATGGGCGCGGGGCGCTACACAGGAGGCCTGTGGGTCGGATCCTACCTCAAGACCTGTACCCATCAGTGGCTGGACGATCGCGGCATCGCCGCCGTCGCCCCGCCGGCCATCCGGCAGAGCGCCAGCGAGGGGCTGGAAGGCCATCGCCGGGCGGCAGCCCTGCGCCTTTCTCCCAAGCAGCTGCTTGCGGAGATCGGCGTCTAATTTTTTCACCGGACGCGGGCGCCGCCATTGCCATTGGCGGCCTCGCAGGTTCCGATGCGACAATCCCATGCGGCGGCGAGCCGCGTGCAACGGAAGAGACGGGTCCTTTCCCAAAGGAAAGAGACACCGCGACGCAAACCAGAGACCGAACCAGTGGGGAAGACCGCTATGCGCTTCAGACACCTCCTTCTTGCCTCCGGCATTGCCTTGGGTACCGCCCTTGCCGGCGTCGCCAGCGCCTCGGCGCGCGACCTGACCGTGGTATCCTGGGGCGGGAACTACCAGGACGCCCAGCGCAAGATCTATTTCAAGCCCTTCTCCGAGAAGACCGGCAAGCCGGTGCTCGATGAGGCCTGGGACGGCGGCATCGGCGTGCTGCAGGCCAAGGTCAAGGCCGGCACGCCCAATTGGGACGCCGTGCAGGTCGAGGCCGAGGAACTGGCGATCGGCTGTGCAGACGGCATCTACGAGCCGCTCGACTGGAACAAACTGGGCGGCAAGGACAAGTTCATCGACAGCGCCGTCAGCGATTGCGGCGTGGGCGCCATCGTCTGGTCGACCCAGCTCGCCTATGACAGCGACAAGCTGAAGGAAGCGCCGAAATCCTGGGCCGATTTCTGGGACACCAAGAAGTTCCCGGGCAAGCGCGCGCTACGCCGCGGCCCGAAATATGCCCTCGAATTCGCGCTGATGGCCGATGGTGTCGCCCCCAAGGACGTCTACACCGTGCTGCGCACGCCCGAAGGTGTCGACCGCGCCTTCAAGAAGCTCGGCGAGATCAAGGGCGACATGGTCTGGTGGGAATCGGGGGCCCAGCCGCTCCAGCTCCTGAAGTCGGGCCAGGTGGTGATGACCTCGGCCTATAATGGCCGCATCACCGGCATCAACAAGACCGAAGGCACGCATTTCAAGGGCGTGTGGCCGGGCTCGATCTATGCCGTCGACAGCTGGGTCATCCTCAAGGGCAGCCCGAACAAGGATGCGGCGATGGATTTCATCGCCTTCGCCAGCCTGCCGGAGAACCAGTCCAAGCTGCCGCAGGACATCGCCTACGGCCTGCCGAGCAAGGCTGCCGCCGCCGCGGTGCCTGCCGACCTTGCCGTCGACCTGCCGACCTCGCCGGCCAACATGACGGATTCGGTCTCCATCGACACCGAATTCTGGAACGACAACATCGAGGACCTGACCAAGCGCTTCAACGCCTGGCTGGGGCAATAGCCGTCCGACGGCATTCTCCCGCCCCAAATACAGACCTTTGTCATTGCCGGGCTTGACCCGGCAATCCAGGATCGCTTTCAAGGTTGAGGCGAGGCACTGGATGCCCGGGTCGAGCCCGGGCATGACAAGGCTGCGTTAATGCCGGCTGGGTTGTGTCTCGATGTCCGCCCGGGCATCGCTCATTCCAACGTCCCAAGGCCCGCACCTGGAAGGAGCTTTTCGGATCCGATGGACTCGTTCATTCACTTCGACGGTGTCAGCAAATCCTTCGGCACGATGAAGGTCGTCGACAATCTCGACTTCCATGTCGGCCAGGGTGAATTCGTCAGCCTGCTCGGCCCCTCCGGGTCCGGCAAAACCACTCTCCTGATGATGCTGGCCGGCTTCGAGGCACCCAGCAGCGGCGCCCTGCTCGTCGACGGCACCCGCGTGGAGACCCTGCCCTCCTACAAGCGCAACATGGGTGTGGTCTTCCAGAATTACGCCCTGTTTCCGCACATGACCATCGCCGAGAACGTCGCCTTCCCGCTCAAGATGCGCGGCATCGGCCGGGCCGAGCGCGACGCCAGGGTCACCAAGGCGCTCGATCTCGTCCGGCTCGGCCATCTCAAGGATCGCAGGCCTTCCCAGCTTTCGGGCGGCCAGCAGCAGCGCATCGCCCTCTCGCGCGCCCTCGTCTACGAGCCCAAGGTGGTGCTGATGGACGAGCCGCTCAGCGCGCTCGACAAGCAGTTGCGCGAGCACATGCAGCTCGAGATCCGCGAGCTCCACCGCAAGCTCGGCCTCACCGTGATCTTCGTCACCCATGACCAGGGCGAGGCCCTGACCATGTCGGACCGGGTCGCCGTGCTCAATCTCGGCAAGATCGAGCAGCTCGATACCCCGTCCGGCCTCTATGACCGCCCGCGCACACGCTTTGTCGCCGAGTTCATCGGCGAGACCAACCTGCTCGACGGCACCCTGAAGTCCTGCTCGGACGGCCTCGCCACCGTCGAGTTGGCCCTGGGGCCGACTGTCTCCTGCCGCACCGAGCTTTCTCCCAAGCCGAGTGCACCGGTGCTGGTCTCCGTGCGGCCCGAAAGGCTGCATCTGAGCGACGCGCCGGCCCTGGCCAATACGCTGCCTGTTCGCGTCGAGGACGACGTCTATCACGGCGATCACGTCCGCCTGCATCTCAAGAGCGGCGAGCGACGCCTGGTGGCCAAGGCCGACCGGCGCGAGGCGAGCCGCCCCATCGGCTCCGATGCCCATGTCGGTTTCGCGCCCGACGACTGCACGCTGGTCCTGCCATGACGGCGGCCCCGCGGCTCAAGGCCGCTCTCCTGGTGCTGCCCCTCATTGCCTTCCTCGGCATCTTCTTCCTCTGGCCGCTCGGCATGATGATCGTCACCTCCGTGCAGGGTGGCACCGTGCGGCACGCCTTCCCTCAGACGGCCGAGGCGATCGCCGGCTGGCAGGGCGAAGGCCTGCCGCCGCCCGAGGTCCAGGCCGCGCTCGCCAAGGATCTGAGGACGGTCATCCCCCAGGAGCAGTTCGGCGATGCCGTGCGCGCCCTCAACAGCCAGCAGGCAGGCTTCCGCACGCTGCTGCCCAAGACCGCGACCGCCATCCGCAACGCGCCCGAGAACAGCCCGCCTGCCCTCGCCACCATCGATCCCCGCTGGAACCAGCCCGCCTTCTGGCTGGCGCTGAGGCGCTCGATGCCGGCCTATACGGACGCCAACCTGCTGGCCGCCGTCGATCTCAAGCGGGCCGATGACGGCAGTATCGCCAATGTGCCGCCGGATATGGCCGTGAACCGCATGATCATGCTGCGGACCTTCATGATCGCCCTGCAGGTCACGCTGCTCTGCGTCGCCATCGGCCTGCCCTTCGCCATGCTGGCCGCCAGCGTCTCCGGCTGGAAGCGCAATCTCCTGCTGCTTGCGGTGCTGCTGCCGCTGTGGACCTCGCTCCTGGTGCGTACCGCCGCCTGGATGATCCTCCTGCAGGAGAACGGCCTGATCAACCAGACGCTGAAGGCCCTCGGCCTGATCGATGCCTCGCTGCCGCTGATCTACAACCGCACCGGCATCCTCATCGCCATGACGCATGTGCTGCTGCCCTTCATGGTGCTGCCGATCTATGCCAGCCTCGTCGCCATCCCGCGCAACCTGATGCCGGCCGCCGCCTCGCTCGGCGCCCCGCCACTGCGGGCCATGCGGCACGTCCTGCTGCCGCTGGCCATGCCGGGGGTGCTCTCGGGCTCGCTCCTCGTCTTCATGGTGGCGCTCGGCTACTACATCACCCCGGCCTTGGTCGGCGGCCCGAACGAACAGATGATCTCCTCGGTGATCGCCTTCTATGCCACCGGCACCGCCAATTGGGGCATGGCCGGGGCGCTCGGCATCTTCCTGCTGGTGCCGACAACGGTGCTCTATCTGGTCTATGGACGGCTCTCGCGCACGCCGATGGTGCAGACATGACGGGATTGGGCAAGAGCTCCTTCAACGCCTTGCGCCTCGCCTTCGGCGCACTGGTCGTGGCGTTCCTGGTCGTCCCGCTCGCGGCGATCCTGCCTCTGGCCTTCACCGACAGTGTCTTCCTGACCTATCCGATGACGGGGCCCTCGACGCGCTGGTTCGACACGCTCGCCACCAGCGACGCCTGGCAGCGCTCGATCGTCAACTCGATGATCGTGGGCACCGGCGCGACGGTGCTGTCCACCGTGGTCGGCACGCTCGCCGCCCTCGGCCTGAGGCGCAATTTAGTGCCGTTCTCCGGCGTGCTGCGCTCGATCTTCCTGCTGCCCATGGTGGTGCCGGCGGTAGTGCTCGGCGTCGGCATGCAGATTCTCTATGCAAGGCTCGGCCTCGCCTCCTCCTATGCCGGCGTGATCATCGCCCATGCCGTCTTGTGCGTGCCCTTCGTGCTGGTCAACGTCTCCGGCTCGCTCGCCAGCATCGATCCGGCTCTGGAACGGGCGGCGGCGAGCCTCGGCGCTTCACCCGGCACGGTGTTCCGGGCCGTGACCTTCCCGCTCGCCTTGCCCGGCATCCTCACCGGTGCGGCCTTCGCCTTCGCCACCTCGCTCGACGAGGTGGTGATCACCCTCTTCGTCGCCGGCCCCAACCAGACTACGCTGGCACGGCAGATGTTCTCCTCGCTCAGGGAGAACATCAGCCCGGCCATCGCGGCGGCCGCCTTCCTGATCATCGTGATCACGCTGGTCCTGGCCCTTGCCGTGAAGGGCGCCGCGATCCTGGCTCTGCTCGGCAAGCGCAAGCAGGTGCTGCCGGCCGAGGAGTGATGCCAGGCTGCGATCCAATCCGCGGGGGGCGGGTCTGATGACCACCCCTTTCAAGGTGTTTGGAACGAACCGGGAAAGGTTTGTAAAATAGTCCATAAATACGCTGGATGGCGCCGCCCCTCACCTTACCTCTCCCCGTAAGGACGGTGCGAGGAGGCGCAAGCGTTGTGACTGGTTCTCGGAGCATTCATCTCGCCCAACCGTCGTGCGAGATGAAAGATTTCCCGAATATGATTCGACGTCAAAGCCCCCTCGCCCCGTCCTTACGGGGAGAGGTAAGGTGAGGGGCAGCGCGACCTCGACGATCAGACCTGACTCGACCGCGTCAAACACCTTGAAAAAGGCGAGTCTGCAGACTCGCCCACCACGTGCGCCATGTCACGCCGGCATAGCGGTATTTGAGCGAGGATATCAGCAAGTCAGTCGCGTAGGAGCCTTTGCTCCAATCAAGAGCGTGAGAGTACCATGCCGAGTATCGCCATCGACATCCTGCCCAATCCGACGCGCCGCCAGGTTGCGGCCTTGCCGCTGCGCGAAAAGGATGGCCGCATCGAGGTCTGCCTGGTGACCACCCGTACCACCCATCGCTGGACCGTGCCGAAGGGCTGGCCGATCAAGGGCCGCAAGGATCATGTCGCCGCCCGCATCGAGGCCGAGCAGGAGGCCGGTGTAACCGGCAAGCCACGCAAGAAGGCGCTCGGCTCCTTTGTCTATTGGAAGCGCCTGACCGATCGCTTCGAACTGATCAAGGTGAATGTCTATCCCTTGCGCGTCACCGGCATGTTGCCGGCCTGGAAGGAACAGACCCAGCGCCGTGTGCAATGGATGGGCCTCGGCGATGCTTCCATCATCGTGGACGACCCCGGCCTCGCCAAGCTGCTGTCCGGCCTGAAGCCGGCGATGGCGCCATAAAACACCGTTCACTGGGATGCCTGCGATCCCGGAAGAAACGCGCCTACCTAGCCGGCCAGTTGCTCGGTGCAGACCTTCCGGACGCAGTCCCTCAACCAGCGATGGGCCGGATCGGCATCGAGCCGCGGGTGCCAGAGCAGGGAGATCGTGATCTCCGCCAGGGGAAACGGCAGTGGGAAGCAGAACAGGCCGGCACGCAGGCGGCCGGTCGAACGTTCGGGCACGGTGGCGACCAGGTCGGTCGAGCGGGCCAGGGCCAGCGCTTCGGAAAAGCTGCTGACGATCGTCGCGATGTTCGGCTCGAGACCGAGGGCTTCGAGCCTGCCATCGGCCGGCCCCCTATAGAGGGCTCGGCGTGAGATCAGGACATGGCTTGCCTGTGCATAGCGGGCCGGCGTGATCGGAGCCTCGCTCAGAGGATGGCCCATCCTGACGACACCGACGAAACGATCGCGAAACAGGGCCTGCGCGCGCACTTCCGGCCCCATCGAGTCGCCGATGACGCCCGTCTCCAGATCCACACTGCCGTCGCGCAGGGGCGTGCTGTCCTTGTCGGCTTTCGGCACGAAACGCAGCGTGACCCCCGGCGCCTGTTCGCGGGCATAAGCGATGAGATCGGGTCCGAAATTCTCGACGAAACCCTCCCTGTTGCGCAGTGTGAAGGTTCTCGTGAGCTTTTTCAGGTCGAGCGCTTCCACCGGACGAAGGACGCTTTCGACCGCCTGGACGAGTTGGCCGACGTTTTCGCGCAGTTCCAAAGCCCGCGGTGTCGGTACGAGGCCGCGGCCGGCGCGAACGAGCAGCGGATCGCCGGTCGTGTCCCGCAATCGGGCCAGGGCTCGGCTCATCGCCGAGGGGCTGAGCCTGAGACGACGGGCCGCTCGAGCGACACTGCCTTCCGTCAGCAGGACGTCGAGCGTGATGAGAAGATTGAAATCGGGCAGCGTCATGGACCGATCATAGCATCCAAGGGTAATTATGGCATGGCGTTCGATGCACCAATGAAGTGCAAATGATGCGCATTCCGCCATATCAGGCACAGGCCTATCTTTCAGCGGTTCCCCCTTCGAACCGACGGAAGACGCAATCCATGCCGAAATCAGCGACGAGAGATGATGGACGGGTGCATGAAAAACCCACGCCTCCGTTCCACGGGGCCCTCGCCTGCCTCAGCCTCTGCATCCTGCTGTCCTCCCTGGGCACCAGCATCGCCAATGTCGCCTTGCCGACTTTGGCCGCGGCCTTCTCGGCCTCATTCGAGCAGGTGCAGTGGATCGTGCTGGCCTATCTGCTGGCGATGACCACCCTGGTCGTCAGCGTCGGGCGATTGGGAGACATCGTCGGGCGGCGAAGGCTGCTGCTGTCGGGTCTCTTGCTGTTTACATTGGCTTCGGCTTGCTGCGCGGTAGCGCCGACCTTCGGGCTGCTGGTCGCGGCGCGCGCTGCACAGGGCCTCGCCGCCGCCATCATGGCGGCTCTCGGCATGGCTATTATCGGCGAAGCCGTTCCGAGGGAAAGGACCGGCAGTGCCATGGGGCTGCTCGGCACGATGTCGGCCGTCGGCACCGCCCTGGGGCCATCGCTCGGAGGCCTCATGATTTCCGCCTTCGGCTGGCGGAGCATCTTCCTTCTCAATATCCCTTTGGGCCTCCTGGCCCTCTATCTTGCTCGTCGCTTCCTGCGCGAGGATGGCGGCAAATCCCGGGATGCCCGCAACAGATTCGACAGCCTCGGCACATTCCTGCTCGCCGCAACGCTCGCTGCCTACGCCCTGGCCATGACCACGGGGCGCAGCGCTCCCGCCTGGACCGGTGCGAGCCTACTGCTGGCAACCGTCATCGGCGGCGCCCTTTTCCTGCTGGTCGAGGCACGTATCAGCTCACCCCTGATCCAATTGGCCGCCTTCCGCAGCGAGGGGCTGAGCGCCAATTTGGCGACGAGCGCCCTGGTCGCCACGGTAATGATGACGACCTTCGTCGTCGGGCCATTCTACCTGTCCGGCGTCTTCGCTCTCGACGAGGCTGAAATCGGCGCGGTGATGGCGATCGGCCCCGTCCTTTCCATCCTGAGCGGGGTCTTTGCCGGACGCATCGTCGACCGCCTGGGTGCGCCTCGCCTGATCCTCATCGGCCTGACCGAGATGGCGGTCGGAGCCATCGTCCTGTCTACAATGGGCCCGGCATTCGGCGTCGCGGGCTATATTGCCGGCATCGTCATCCTGACGCCGGGCTACCAGCTTTTCCAGGCCGCCAACAACACCGCCGCCATGGCCAGTATCCCAGCGGACCGGCGAGGCGTGACATCAGGCCTCGTCAATTTGTCGCGCAATCTGGGCCTGATAACGGGGGCTTCGGCCATGGGCGCCATCTTCCGTTTCGCCGCGGGAACGGGTGATATCGCCAAGGCCCCGCCGGAGGCCGTCGCCTTCGGCATGCAGGCAACATTCGGCACCGCCGCGCTCCTGATCGTGGTGGCGATCATCCTGGCTGCGGGAACGCGCATCCTGGCGGGCCGCGCCGCACATCCCCAGGACGCACCCTAAATTGCTGGATGCAGGTGAAGCCCAAGCGCAAGTTTCCCCCTCCCCTGGAGGGGGAGAGTGATGAATTCGCGCCTCAGCCCTGCGGCGCCATCGCGGCAGGATCCATCCACACGATTTCCCAGACATTGCCGTCGGGATCCTCGACACTGCGGCTGACCATGAAGCCGTGATCCTGCGCCGGGTTGGGGTCGGCCTTTCCGCCCGCTTGCGTGGTGCGGGCCAGCGTCGCGTCCACCGCATCGCGCGTATCGACATTGAGGGCGATCAGCGCCTGGCTCCACTGGCGCGCATCGCCGATCGGGCGCTGGGTGAACTGTCCATAGCGTTCGTGAGTGAGCAGCATCACGACGATCGCGTCGGAGAGCATCACCGATTTGGTCTGCTCGTCGGAAAATTGCGGGTTCACCTCGCCGCCCAGGGCGACATAGAATGCGGTCGCGGCGGCAAGATCGCGCACCGGCAGATTCAAGAAAATCATCTTGGCCATCACTTCCTCCTTCACCGAATGGGCGAGTTGATTTATTGTCTCGCTGTGATGTTAGTAAGCACAAAGTATCTTAATGTCAAGATACTTTGTGCCAAGAGAACCTGCCGATGGACCGCGCCGACACAGCCGTCGAACAATGGGCTCGCGAGCGACCCGACCTTCCCTCCTTACCGATGGCGGTATTCGGCCGCCTGTCCGATGCCTCCGAACGGGTGCTGCGCGACCACATGAACCCGCTCTTCGCCACCGCAGGCCTGCAGCCGGGCGAGTTCGACGTGCTGGCCACGCTGAGGCGTTCGGGCGAGCCCTACATGCTGTCGCCGACGCGACTCTACGAGGCGGCGATGATCTCCTCGGGCGGCATGACCAATCGCCTCGACCGGCTGGAGCGCGCCGGCCTGGTCGAGAGGCGTCCCGATCCTAATGACCGTCGCGGCAAGCTGATCGCCCTTACCGAGGCCGGCAAGATCGTGATCGATGAGACCATTGCGCGCCATGTTGCCAATGAGCAGCGGCTGCTGTCGGTGCTGACGCAGGCCGAGCAGGAAACCCTCGATAGCCTGCTCAGAAAGCTGATCACCGCACTTTGACGAAGGGCTCGCGCTCCCTTCGAAGCCAAGCACCTACGCTTCAACCAGGCAGCCGCTGGATCAGCGGTCTGGGCTCCGGCTGCACCTCCCGCACCAGGTTGACGCCTGCTTCATATTGATGAAAGCCGTCGAAATCGCCCTTGCCGATCGGGCAGCCGGCGAGGCGCAGCAGCGAATAGGCCATGCCGAGATGAAAGAAGAAGTTCGGCAGGGCATATTGGGTGACGAAGTCCACGGCCTTGGCCTCGAACACGGCCTGGCCGGCCTTTTCCCGCACCAGCCTCGCTTCCCCGCCGGCAAAATCGCGCCGTGAGACGTTCCTGAGCCGGGCAATGGTGTTTCCCAGCAGGAGGCGGATATCTTCGATCGATTCGATCGGGCCGTCATCGAGCATGATCGGCTGCTGCAGCACCGGATTAATGGCCCGGATGGAGAAGCCGAGCGCGATGCGAACCTGCCACTTCAAGGGGAACATGTTCGGCTGCAAAGCGAGGTTGAGGACCTCCGCCTGCTCCGTGCCCTGGAGCTGCAGATGCTCGGCCGTCTTGTCGAGGATCGCGTCGAGATTGGTGAGATAGCGCAGGAAAACCGGTACGGAAACGTCGAAGAGATCAGCCATGGGCTTGCTTCCCTGGACGGCCTCGAACCGTCCGCATTACGCGTGGAGAGTTCCGCATCCGGCCGGAAAGAGGCCGACCGGGCTCAGTGAGCGCGGCCGATACAGAACTCCACCACATCGACCAGGGCTGATTTCATCGGGCTGTCGGCGAACAGCGCCAGGGCGTCCTTGGCCATGGCGCCGTAGTGACGGGCGCGCTCGATGGTGTCTTCCAGCGTCTTGTGGCGGCGCATCAGGCCGATGGCATGCTCGAGGTCGGCCTCCGCGATCTCGCCGCGCTCCAACGTCCGGCGCCAGAAATCGCGCTCCGCTTCGTTGCCGCGCCGGAAGGCCAGCACCACCGGCAGGGTGATCTTGCCCTCGCGGAAGTCATCGCCGACATTCTTGCCGAGCTTGGCGTCCGAACCACCATAATCCAACGCATCGTCGACGAGCTGGAAGGCGATGCCGAGATTCATGCCGAAGGAGCGGCAGGCGGCCTGCTCGTCCTTGGGGCGCTCGGCCAGAACCGGGCCGACTTCGCAGGCGGCCGCAAAGAGTTCCGCCGTCTTGCCGCGAATCACCGCCAGATATTCGTCCTCGGTGGTCGCCGTGTTCTTGGCGGCGGCAAGCTGGGCCACTTCGCCCTCGGCGATGACGGTCGCGGCCGTGGACAGGATGTCGAGCGCCTTGAGCGAGCCGACCTCCACCATCATCTTGAAAGCCTGGCCGAGCAGGAAATCGCCGACCAGAACGCTCGCCTCATTGCCCCACAGCATGCGGGCGGCAGGCTTGCCACGCCGCATGTCGCTTTCGTCGACGACGTCGTCATGCAAGAGCGTGGCCGTATGCATGAACTCCACCGAGGCCGCGAGCTTCACATGGCCATCGCCCTGATAGCGGGCGAGTTGCGCGGTTGCCAGGGTCAAAATCGGGCGCAGACGTTTGCCTCCGGAGGAGATCAGATGGTTGGCGACTTCCGGAATCATCGTCACCTCCGATCCCGTCCGCGACAGGATGGTGGTGTTGACCCGCGCCATATCCGCCTTGGTCAGGTCGACGATCGGCTGAAGCGAGCCTTGCGACCCGGATTTGTCCTCGAATGCGACAACGACGCCCAATACATGCACTCCGTTTTGCCGGCACCATAGAAATGCGCGGCTCCCCATACAAGCTTGCTGTTGTCGCGCCAACAAGCTCGTTGCAATTGTTGCGATAATCGCAACGATTGCGGCATGGAAGAAATCGTTCGTACCAATGATCCCGTGCTGATCTCCTATATCGAGGCCTTGCTGACCGAGGCGGGCGTCGTCCACCTGGTGCTCGACACCCATATGAGCGTACTGGAAGGCTCGCTCGGCATGATCCAGCGCCGCATCCTGGTCGACACCGACCAGAGCGTGCTGGCCCGTCAGCGGCTGACCGAAGCAGGCCTCGGCAAGGAGTTGCGCACGCCGTGACCAAGCCTACGACTGGGACCGCGGCCGGGACCACGCTCTCGGCCTTTCTGGGCGGCCGGCTCGAAATCGCCCAACCCGCCAGCGGTCATCGTGTCGGAACCGACGCGGCCCTGCTTTCGGCCTGCCTCTCGCCCTCTGCAGGAGAAACCGTCTACGACCTCGGCGCGGGGATCGGCGCCGCTGGCCTCGGTCTTGCCGTCCGTTGTCCGCAATCCCGCCTCGTCCTGGTCGAGATCGATCCGGCCATTGCAGCGCTGGCGGCCGAGAATGCAGCACGCAACGGCCTTGCTGAGCGGGTAGCCACGCTCGAGGCCGACGTCACGCAAAGGCCGTCGCAGGACGCCCCCCTGCTGCCCGGCACGGCCGATCACGTCATCATGAATCCGCCCTTCCACCTTCCCGGCACGATTCGCCCCGCGCCCGACGCCTATCGCGCCGGCGCGCATGTGCACGGCCAGGCCGACGAGGAGGCCTGGATCCTCTGCGCCCTCGCCCTCCTGCGCGCCAAGGGCAGCCTCACCCTCATCCACCGGGCCGACGCCCTGCCCCGGCTTCTGGCAAGCCTCGACCGCCGCTTCGGCGACATCCGGGTCAAGCCCGTGCAGCCGCGCGTCGGCCTGCCGGCCGCCCGCCTGCTCATTCGTGCAATCAAGGGCTCGCGTGCGCCCTTCCTCCTGCTGCCGCCGCTGATCCTGCATGATGAGGACGGCGGCTTCACCGCCGAGGCGGACGCCCTGCATCGCGGCGAAGCCTCGATCGACTGGCAAGCCTAGAGCAAAGTGCGTTCAAGCGTGAACGCTTGTTTGCTCTAACTCCTTGTTCCCAAGCCAATCCAGAGGATTGGCTAAGGCGTCTTTGCGATTCCTGGTGATTCCACCAAATCGCAAAACGCTTTAGCCGGTCTCGTTCAGAAGCGAGAGGAAACGGGCGAACAGGCCGGCCTGGGAATGGATGCCGAGCTTGTGGCGGATGTTGCGGCGATGCACCTTCACCGTGCCCGTCGAGATATGAAGCAGGCGGCTGATCGAATCCGACGAATGCCCCTGCAGCACCAGATTGACGATTTCTCCCTCCCGCGCCGTCAGCGACTGGCTGGCCCAGAGCCGAGCCCGGTCGAGATCGCTGCCCGGCAGCGGCAAGGTCGTCACCCGGCTGCCGGCCTCGCCGAACTCCGGCAGGTCGCGCCAATGCTGGGCACAGAGCGCGAGGACGATCGGGGCCAGGTCGCGCAGGCCGCGCACCTCCGCCGTGCCGAACGGGCCGGAGGCGGCCAGGCGCATCAGGGACCAGACCACCGAGGTCTGTTCGGGAAGCTGCACGAAGAAGCCGACCTCCTCCGCCAGCCCGGTCTGGCTGTAATAGGAGCGGAAATACTCGCTGGTGTAGAAACGGTCGGGCGCCAGCTCGCGCATGCGACGGAAGCCCTCGCATCCCCCGATCGCAGCCCGGTGGAAGGGATCGAGCAGATAGGCGCCATCCTGGTAGAGGGCGACGAAGACATGGCTCTCGGCAGGCGAGAAGGTCTCGTACAGCATCGGCGGCCGCGCCGAACCGCGATAGGCGAACACCACGCTGTGATCGAAGCGCGCATGCAGGCCGAGCCAGGCCAGCAGGGCACGCTCGAACTCGCCCGGCCCAGCGTGGCCCGCCACTTTTATCGCCTCCGCCAGCGCCGTGGATGCCGCCAAATTATGCCTGGAGCTGCCGATTTCTACCCCCTGTGATGAACAAACATGCAGCATATACCCCCGGATAGGTATATACGAGAGGAAATCGGCTCTGCTAGCTTTCTCTTCGCCGAGGGCCGAAAAGCAAGAACGAACCGGCCAGAACGAAACGGCTCGGCACCGATCGAGGGGACAAGCGCGGATGAACGACACGACCTCGCCCGATATCGAATTTCGCGCCGTCGCCAAGCGCTACGGTGAGGTCATCGCGGTTCATGGCATCGACCTTGCCATCCCCAACGGTGCCTTTGTCGCGTTGCTAGGCCCCTCGGGCTGCGGCAAGACCACCTGCCTGCGTATGATCGGCGGCTTCGAGCAGCCGAGCAGCGGGCAGGTGTTGATCCGCGGCCAGGACATGGCCGGAACGCCGCCTTTTCGCCGCCCGGTCAACATGGTCTTCCAGCAATATGCCCTGTTTCCGCATCTGAGCGTCGGCGACAACATCGCCTATGGCCTGCGCCAGGCCCGCCCGCGCCTGGCCGGTTCGGAGATCGCCCGGCGCGTCGACGAGGCGCTCGCCATGGTGCGTCTCTCCGGCTATGGCCGCCGGCGCATTCACGAGCTCTCCGGCGGCCAGCAGCAGCGCGTCGCCCTGGCGCGTGCCCTGGTCAACAAGCCTGCCGTGCTGCTGCTCGACGAGCCACTCGCCGCGCTCGACAAGAAGCTGCGCACCGAGATGCAGCTCGAACTGCAGAATTTGCAGCGGTCCCTCGGCATCACCTTCGTGCTGGTCACCCACGACCAGGAAGAGGCGCTGTCGATGAGCGACCTCGTCTGCGTGATGAACAAGGGCCGTGTCGTCCAGACCGGGGCTCCCAGCCAGATCTATGACGATCCGGCCGATCTCTTCGTCGCCGATTTCGTCGGAAAGTCCAATTTCCTCGACGGCAAGGTCACCGCAGCAGAGGGCAAGGCGGCCAGCATCGTGCTGGCCGACGGCACTACGCTTCAGGCCCGGACCCACATGCCACTACGACCCGGCCAGGCGGCCCGCGTGAGCATCCGCCCCGAAGCTATGCGGCTGGAGACCGGTGACGGACCGAGGCTGCAGGGTACCGTGCACAACCGCATCTTTCTCGGTTCGACCGCCGAATACGCCATCGAGATCCGGGATGTCGGAACCATCCTGGTCGCGGCCGACCACCTGGCACACGGTCCCGGCCTCAAGGGGCCGGGCGATAGCGTCTCGGTCGGTTTCGCACCGGGTGCTCCACTCGCCTTCGCCGCCTGAACGACCTGAAAAGCCGCAAAAAGCGACGCTACCAGAGGGAAATGAGCCATGTCGAAATCCTATCGCGACGACCTGCCAATCTCGGCCCAGGGCTTTGTCGACCAACTCCTGCGCTATCGCAAAGGCTCGATCAGCCGTCGCCATTTCCTCGGCGCCACCGGCCTCGGCTTGGCGATGGCCGTGCTCGGCCGCGAGAACGGCCTGCTGCCCGCCCCCGCCTACGCGGCCGGCGAACTCGGCGACAAGATGTCGATCGCCACCTGGCCCAATTATCACGACCCGCAGACCTTCGTGAATTTCACCAAGGCGACGGGCGTCGCCGTCGAGGTCAATGTCTTCGGCTCCAACGAGGAGATGCTGGCCAAGCTCCAGGCCGGCGCCACCGGCTGGAGCCTGTTCGTGCCGACCAACTACACCATTTCCACCTACAAGAAGCTCAGCCTCATCGACGCCATCGACCTTGCCAAGCTGCCGGCCTACAGCGCCTCGACCGAGGATGCCCGCTTCACGGCCGAAGGCACCGTCGACGGCACGGTCTATGCCGTGCCGAAGAATTGGGGCACCACAGGCTTTGCGGTGAATACCCAGAAGCTCACCAAGCCGCTGGCAAGCTGGAAGGATTTCTGGGACACCGCCATGGCCGAGGGTTCCAACCGCACCATGGTGCATGACTACCAGCTCACCACCATCGGCAATGCCCTGAAATATTTCGGCTATTCCTTCAACTCGCTCAAGCAGGACGAGCTTGCCAAGGCCGAGGAACTGCTGATCAAGGCCAAGCCGCATCTCTATGCGGTGTCCTCCGACTACCAGCCGCCCATGCGCGCCAACGATGCCTGGATGACGATGTGCTGGACCAATGACGGGGCCCAGCTCAACCGCGACCTGCCCCACATCAAATACATCCTCGGCAAGGAGGGCGGCGAGATCTGGACCGATTTCTACGCCATTCCCAAGGACGCCCCCAACAAGCCGGCCGGCTATGCCCTGCTCAACTATCTGATGACGCCTGAAAATGCCGTGAAGGAGCACATCGCCAATGGCGCGCCCTGCACGGATTCGCGCGTCAACGCCCTGCTTCCCAAGGACTTCCTCTCCAATCCCATTCTCTATCCGGCCGCCGAACTGCTGAAGCCGCTGGAATTCGGGGCGGCGGCGACACTGACCGATCCGGGACGTGCCGAGCTGATGGCCCGCTTCAAATCGGCCTGACCGGCCGCCTCAGGATGGCTGGAGGTAAGGTCGCTCCGTCATTCCCGGCGCCACCGCAGGTGGCGGGAAGGGAATCCAGGGGCCAGGGGCGCCGTGTTTGCCCCTGGATTCCCTTCCTCTCACCCTCTCTCGCTTCGCTCGCGAGCGGCTCGGCCGGGAATGACTGCATCCCTCACGCTGAGAACCTATTCCGCCAGTGCAGTTCCATCCTTCCCTCGGAAACGATCCAGTGGTCTCCTCACGCGCCCGCCGCACACTCGTGACGACCCTGCTGCTCGCACCGGCGAGTGCCTGGCTCGTGGTCTTCCTGGTACTGCCCTTCATCGCCGTGCTCGTCTTCAGCGTCGGCGAAAGGGCGCCGGAAGGCGGCTACCAGGCCGCACTCTCCTTCGCGCAATATGCCAATCTCGGCGCACGCTCCACCGCCTTCTGGAACACCGCGATCCTGGCGCCCGCCGGCGCCTTCGCCTGCCTGCTGGTGGCCTATCCCGTCGCTTACTATCTGGCCGTCAAGGCACCGCCGCGCTGGCGGCTGATCCTGCTGGCACTGGTGGTCATCCCGTTCTGGACCAGCCTTTTGATGCGCTCCTATGCCTGGATGTACATCCTGGGCTCGCGCGGCATCCCGGCCCTGCTCGACCTCGTCGGCATTCCCGATGTCAGGCTGCTCAATACGCCGGGCTCGGTCCTGATCGGCATCGTCTATGGCTACCTGCCGCTGATGATCCTGCCGATCTATGTCAGCCTCGAACGGCTCGATCGCCGTCTGCTCGAAGCCTCGGCCGACCTCGGCGCCACACCCTTTTCGACCTTTTTCGGCGTCACGCTGCCGCTGTCCCTGCCCGGGGTGATGACCGGCTTCAGCCTGGTGATGATCCTGCTGCTCGGCGAATATCTGATCCCGACCTTGCTCGGCGGCGGCAAGGTGTTCTTCATCGGCAACGCCTTGGTCGACCTCTTCCTGCAATCGCGCAACTGGCCGTTCGGCTCGGCCATCGCCGTGACACTGGTGGTCGCCTCGGTCGTGGTGCTCATGATCGCCAACCGTATCACCGCACGCGTCTCGGGCGCCCGGCAGGTGGACCTGATCTGATGAGAGCCTTCGTCACCGCCGTCTTCGCCTTCCTCTATCTGCCCATCGGGCTTTTGGTGCTGTTCTCCTTCAACGCCGGCCGCAATGCCAGCGAGATCGTCGGTTTTTCGACCAAATGGTACGGCACCGCGCTCGCCAACCCCTTCCTCACCGAAGCCCTGCGCAACAGCCTGATCGTCGCCTCCAGCAGCGCCCTGCTGGCCGCGGTGTTCGGCACTGCCGCCGCCCTTGGCCTGTCGCGCGTGGGAGCACGGACCCGCCTCGTCTTCGACGCCCTTTTCGGCGCGGCCATCGTGGTGCCCGGCGTGGTCATCGGCATCGCCACGCTGGTGGCGCTGGTGCAGGTCTTTGCCTTCGCCAACCCGCTGCTTGCGGCGATCTGGCCGGGCGAGACCCCGCCCCGGCTCGGCCTCGGCTATGGTTCGATCATCGCCGCCCATGGCCTGTTCGCAATGGCGCTGGTCACCATGATCGTGCGGGCCCGGCTCGGCAGCCTGAGCCGGGACCTGGTGGAGGCTTCGAGCGATCTCTACGCCACGCCCTTCACCACCTTCCGCTCCATCGTGCTGCCGCAGATCTTCCCGGCCATCCTGGCGGGATTCCTGCTGTCCTTCACCTTCTCCTTCGACGACTTCATCGTGGCCTTCTTCGTGGCGGGCCCCCAGACCACCCTGCCGATCTATGTGTTCGCTTCGATCCGCCGCGGCGTAACCCCCGAGATCAACGCCATCGCCACGCTCGTGCTGGTCGCCTCGGTGCTGATGGTGCTGCTGGCCCAGTTCCTGCTGCGCAAGCGCCGATAACGGCCCTCGCGCCACCAATTCCTGAGTGAATGACCATGATCCTCGAAAACCGCATCGCCATCGTCACCGGCTCCGGCTCCGGCATCGGCCAGGCCGGCGCCCTTACCATGGCGCGCGAGGGCGCCATCCTCATTGTTGCCGATCGGGACAAGGACGCCGGCGAGGCGACCGCCAGCATGATCCGCGCACGAGGCGGCCGTGCCGATGCTGTCACCACCGACGTGGCGGATGACGCGGCCGTCGAGCGCCTCATCGGCGGCACACTCGACCGTCACGGCCGCATCGACATCCTGCACAATCATGCCGGCATCCAGGTCGGTGGGCCGCTCACCGAAGTCGGCCTCGACGGGCTCGATGCCTCCTGGCGCATCAACGTGCGTGCCCATTTCCTGGCAGCCCGCCTGGCCATGCCGGCGATGATCGCGGCGGGCGGCGGCGTCATCCTCAACACGGCCTCCAATTCCGGCGTGTTCTACGACCGGGAAATGATCGCCTATGCCACCTCCAAGCATGCCGTGGTGGCCATGACGCGCCAGATGGCGCTCGACTATGCCCGGCACAAGGTCCGGGTGAACGCCCTGTGCCCCGGCTGGGTCGACACCCCCTTCAACGAGCCCTTCATTGCCCAGATGGGCGGCCGTGCCGCCATCGAGGCCTATGTTCGCGAAAAGATCCCGATGGGCCGATGGGCCACGGCGGAAGAGATCGCCGAGGCCATTCTCTTCCTGGTCTCGGATCGTTCCGCCTTCATGACCGGCCAGGCTCTGGTCGTCGACGGCGGCGAGAGTATCGGCTGATACCAAGCCTCGGGGATGCCGACGTGCCGAAGCATGGCCTTCCCGCGATCGTAGGACGTGTCAAAGACATCGTAGGAAGTGTCAAAGACTTGGCATGGGCCGTCGCCGCAAGCTTGGGCCAACGCGGATGACGTCTGATTTACTCGTTCCGTCATTGCGAATGAAGCGAAGCAATGACGGGGTGGCCTTTAGGATTCCTGATATGCAAATCGGCTCTGCTCGCCTCCCGCGCGCCTTTCCACGCGGACGGTATGGTGCTGCCTCGCGTTGACCAAAATGAACGCTCCTGTTTTTCGAGCAAAACACCCTGTCAATATTCGGCAGGAAATGTGTCGGTCGACATCTGCAAAAGCGCTTTGAAAAGGCTTGACTCGGGCCGCCGGCTGGAGTGCAACTATGTCAATAACATGACAAATCTGTTGCAAACTTTTGGCATACGCGTCTCTCCAGCGTCGTTTGTCTGATGATTTGCCCAGGGGAATCTCGCTTGTCTGCATCCCGCCAGATGCAACCGTTAGGTCAAATGAGGGGGGTCAACTTGAATAGGAACTTCATCTACGTGATGGTCGGTCTCGTGCTGGGCATCGCAATCGGTATCGCCTGTTTCTACTCCTTCCCCGACAAGAAAACCGCGGCCACGATCGCCGACTACATGTCCCTCGTCAGCACGATCTTCCTGAAGCTGATCAAGATGATCATTGGCCCGCTGGTGCTTTCGACCCTGATCGTCGGCATCGGCCACATGGGCGACGCAGCCACCTTGGGACGGGTTGGCGCCAAGACCATGGGCTGGTTCATCTCGGCGTCGATCGTGTCGCTGCTGCTCGGCCTGGTGATGGCCAATCTCATCCAGCCCGGCCACGGCATCGTGATCGCCGACCAGAGCGGCAATACCGCCAATATCGCGACCGCCTCCTTCAGCTTCAAGAATTTCATCGAACATCTGGTTCCGACCTCGATCTTCAAGGCGATGGCCGAAGGCGAGATCCTGCAGATCGTTGTGTTCTCGCTGTTTGCGGGCGTTGCCATCATGGCCCTGGGCGAGCGCGGCAAGCCTCTCGTCCACCTTGCCGATGACGTCGCCCACATGATGCTGACCATCACTGGTTATGTGATGACGCTGGCGCCGTTGGCCGTCTGCGCGGCCGTGGCCTCCGTCATCACCACGTCCGGCCCAAGCGTGCTCTTGAACTTCGTCAAGTTCCTCGGCGGCTTCTACCTGACGCTGCTCATCCTGTGGGGGTTCCTGATCGCCATCGGCTATTTCCTGCTCGGTGCCCGCATGGGCAATCTGATCAGGCGCATGCGCGAGCCCTTCCTGCTCGCCTTCTCGACGGCGAGTTCGGAAGCCGCCTATCCCAAGATCCTCGACCAGCTCGAGCGGTTCGGCGTCCCCAAGCGCATCGCCAGCTTCGTGCTGCCACTCGGCTATTCCTTCAACCTCGACGGCACCATGGCCTATACGACCTTCGCGACCCTGTTCGTCGCCCAGGCCTATGGCATGGAACTCTCGCTCGGCACCCAGCTTGCCATCGCCGGCACGCTGATGCTGACGTCCAAGGGCGTGGCCGGCGTGCCCAAGGCATCGCTGGTGGTGATCCTGGCGACGCTGCACCAGTTCAACATCCCGGATGCGGGGCTCTATCTGATCATCGGCATCGACCAGTTCCTCGACATGGGCCGCAGCGCCACCAATGTGATCGGCAACTCGCTGGCGGCGTCGGCAGTCGCCAAGTTCGAGGGCGGCCTCGGTCCGGAAAAGGACGACATCAACGCGCCGGAAGTGGCGCCCGCAGCGGCACCCGCCTGAGCCAATGGCGGCGGCACGGCTCGTGCCGCCGCCTGCCGTCGTCGAGCATCCGAGAGCATTTTTGAGAAGAGTCGACAGGCTTTTCGACCAGGAAAATGCGCCAAAACAAAGAGTTAGGGGAAATGGCACCTCACGGAAAAGCCATTTTGCTGCAGCGTGGCGGTGCCAATCCACCCGCTGTCCGGATTTTTCAGGAGAGAGTCTTGCATAAACTCTTGGCGCTAGCGGCCATCGTCATTCTGGCGGCAAATGTCCCCGCCAAGGCCGAGGACATGATCGGGCAGGACCTGACGGCCGCACCGAAGCAGGATTACTTTCCGCTGGAGCTATCCGGCACGTTGCTGAAGGCGAACCAGACCGGCGCCATCATCATCGGCTATCGCGACGCCTCCTTCCCTTTCTCCTTCAAACGGCCGGAACAGGCCGAACCGCAAGGCTACGCCATCGAGTTTTGCAAGGGCGTGGTCGACGAGATCTCGCGCGAGCTGCATGACAAGCCGGTTCGCATCGACTACAGGCTCGTCACCTCGGACACCCGCATCGCGGCGGTGACCTCGGGCGAGGTCGACCTCGAATGCGGTTCGACCACGGCCAATCGCGAGCGCGAGAAGCAGGTTTCCTTCTCGCCCGTCACCTATGTCGCGGGCACCAAGCTGCTGGTCAAGCGCGGCTCGGGCATCCGCTCCTACAAGGATCTGCAGGGCAAGACCCTGGTGGTGACGGCGGGCACCACAAACGAAGCGGCGCTGAGGCAGCTCAACGACAAATATCATCTTGGCATGACCATCGCTTCGGCGCCCGATCATCAGCAGTCCTACGACATGCTGGCGGCCGGAAAGGCCGATGCCTTCGCCACAGACGACGTGCTGCTCTATGGTTTCATCGCGCGCAACCATGCCCAGAAGACCTTGGCCGTGGTCGGCGATTTCATCACCTATGACGCCTATGGCATCATGTTCCGCAAGGACGATCCCCTGATGGCCGAGGCCGTCAAACGCGCCTTTGCGACCATGGCCGAGCAGGGCAGGCTGGTGAGGACCTATCGCAGATGGTTCCTCCAGCCGACGCCGACCGGGGAGAATCTCAATCTGCCGATCTCCCTGCAATTGACCGAAGCCTGGCGGGCGCTCGGCATCGATGCGTTCTGATCGACCGAGGCCCCGATGAAAAACACCCCCGAACCAAGTTCGGGGGTGTCGATCGTCAGGCAGCGGAGACGATTTTCATCAGCGCCAGCAGACGCGACGGTTCACCCAGCGCCAGCCGTAATAGGTGTGGACGCGTACACGCTGCCAGCGGCAGTAACGTGCCGGACGCGGACGCCAATGCGGGCGGTAATAGTGCGGGCGATAATAATGCGGGCGGCCGCGGTGATAGACCTTCTGCGCGGCATCCGGTGACGGGGCCGACTGTTCAATGGCCTGGATCACGCCAGCATTGGCTGCGGGATGGATCACCGCAGCCTGGGCCGACTGCGCGGTCATTGCAGCGCCCCCCATGCCGAAAGCCAGAGCGGCTGCCAGAGCGAGTTTGCGAAACATTCGTTCCTCCTGCGATTCAAATCGGCGAAAGCTCGACCCGACCCCGACGGGCCGGCTTACTATGATACTAACTGCCGAAACCGTGAAGGTTCCGGGGGGAGCGGCGATTATCGTTCGTCCCTTCCCGCTTCCACTATCCCGGCATTGGCTGAATGCGACTTGATCGACCCGTTCATCCTGCATTCAGCCGGCGCGGCAACCTATCGTACCGCCGGGATTTCATGCCTATATGCGGCAAAGGCGTTCATCACCTTCTCGTGAGGACTGCCGCCCCTGCTGCACAGGAAGAGGCGAAGCTGCGTTGACGACACCTGATATCCCGCGATCGACCAATCCATTGAAGCGAAGTATCGGCCGGATCCGACAATTACTGCCCGAGAAATGGCGTCACCCGGCGCCCGTGGTTGCCGTCCTTCCGCTTTCCGGCACCATCGGTACCGGCTCGCGGTTCTCGAGCAGCCTGAACATGACCAAGCTCGACAAGCTCATCGACAGTGCCTTCGCCGTGAAAGGCGCCAAGGCGGTCGCGCTGGTGATCAATTCACCCGGTGGCTCGCCGGCGCAATCGCATCTGATCATGCGCCGTATCCGCGCCCTCGCCGCCGAGAAAAAGCTGCCGGTCTTTGCCTTCGTCGAGGACGTCGCGGCCTCCGGGGGCTACATGATCGCCTGCGCCGCCGACGAGATCGTTGCCGACCCCGCCTCGATCCTGGGCTCCATCGGTGTGGTCTCCGCCTCCTTCGGCTTCGACAAGCTGATCGAGAAGATCGGGGTCGAGCGCCGCGTTCACACGGCCGGGCGCTCCAAGACGATGCTGGATCCCTTCCGGCCCGAAAAGCCCGAGGATGTCGAAAGGCTGGCGGCGCTGCAACATGACATCCATGACATGTTCATCGCCCTGGTCCGGGAACGCCGCGCCGGCAAGCTCAAGGGCGAGGAGGAGCTGCTGTTCTCGGGCGAGTTCTGGCTCGCGCCGCGGGCCATCGAGCTCGGCCTTGCCGATGCCATGGGCGATGTGAGGTCCACCATGCGCGCGCGCTATGGCGAGAAGGTACGCTTCAAGACCGTGTCGGAACCGCGTGGCCTGCTTGCCCGGCGCTTCGGCCTTGGCGCCCATTTCTCGGCTGCTGAAAGCGAGCAATTAACCGAAGGCATTCTTGCCGCACTCGAAGGGCGTGCAATTCGTGCCCGTTTCGGTTTATAGTTACGGAATGATGAATGAAGAGGACCTGCCATGCATCCTGTCGTTCTAGCCGTCGCCAGCCTTGTCGGGACCGTGGTTCTCGCGCGCCTGGTCAAGCGCGAATGGGAGCGAGTGAACAACGAACTCTACAAACCCCAGCCCGTGCGACAGGAAGCCATCAACCTGCGCCGCGACCCGCGTAGCGGCGTCTATCGCCCCGAATAAAGCGGCGCGGCCGTTCCGGTTGCGGGTCCTCATGCAGATCCGCCAAATGCAAAGAAGCAGGTTCTCGCGAACCTGCTTCTGCTTTTTTGGCGGGGCTTGGATCAATCGAAGTTGCGAATGATCCGGCAATGCTTGCGCATCGGCACGCTGCGGTCCTCCATGATGGAGCCGTCGTCCAGCACCACCTGGCGCCAGACATTGGTGCAGCGCTGCTGATCGACGAACTTGACCTTGACGGGAGCCACGGCCGGGCGGGGCCGCGGCGGATTGCAGGCATGGGTGCGGCAGGGCGGCGGGTTCGTGATGATCACACGGGCCTCCGGCGAGGTCCCGCCGCCATTACCGCCACCGCCGCCGCCGGACGCACCCGAGCTGGCGCCTCGGCCACCGCCATTGCCGCCGGCACCCGGGCCGGTCGTAGCGGCGAAGGACGTGGAGATCGAGCCGGCTACCGAGCCGAAGATCAAGGCCGCGATAAGTCCTGTACGAAGAAGGGATTGCCTGGACATAATACTTACTCTCCTGAGCTTTGGTTTGGACGGGATCGGTTGTGGTGTCCCGTTGCGTCCCTTGTCTCATGAGTGCTTCCCGGCATCTGTGCGGACAGGCACAAGGCCGCGCGCCGCACAAACAGGTTTCCCCAGTGTCGATCTTGCTCTAAGGGTCGGGCCCTGGTCTGTACCGGCGGAAACAGTTTCTCCGGCACGGCTCAGCTGAAGAAAAGTGCGATTTCCCTGAACCGCAATTTTCTCGGTCTCTTTTGTTTTGACGCATCTTCTCAGTTGAGAAGCCGGCCGGCTTTCTGGAGAAAATGCTCTAGTTCGAGAACCGTCATGGCCGACGCTACCCCCGCCCATATGCGCCCTGAACGCTCCTTCCAGGGCCTGATCCTGACCCTTCAGCGCTATTGGGCCGATCACGGCTGTGTCGTGCTGCAGCCCTACGACATGGAAGTGGGCGCCGGTACCTTCCACCCCGCCACCACCCTGCGCTCGCTCGGCCCCAAGGCCTGGAAAGCGGCCTATGTGCAGCCTTCGCGCCGCCCCAAGGATGGGCGTTATGGCGAGAACCCCAACCGCCTGCAGCATTATTACCAGTTCCAGGTCATCCTGAAGCCTTCGCCGCCGGAGCTGCAGGACCTGTATCTCGGCTCGCTGGCCGCCATCGGGCTCGATCCCCTGGTCCATGACGTTCGCTTCGTCGAGGACGACTGGGAGAGCCCCACGCTCGGGGCCTGGGGCCTGGGCTGGGAGTGCTGGTGCGACGGCATGGAAGTGTCGCAGTTCACCTATTTCCAGCAGGTCGCCGGGCAGGAATGCAATCCTGTCTCCGGGGAGCTGACCTATGGCCTCGAGCGCCTGGCCATGTATGTCCAGGGCGTCGAGAACGTCTATGATCTCAACTATAACGGCCGCGACGGCGCCGAGAAGGTCACCTATGGCGATGTCTTCCTGCAGGCCGAGCAGGAATATTCGCGCCATAATTTCGAGCATGCCGACATCGAGATGCTCAAGCAGCACTTCATCGATGCCGAAAAGGAGTGCAAGGCCCTGCTTGCCGCCGGCGACAAGGGCAATCGGCATCAGCTCGCTTTGCCCGCCTATGACCAGTGCATCAAGGCGAGCCATCGTTTCAACCTGCTCGACGCACGCGGCGCTATCTCGGTGACCGAGCGCCAGAGCTACATCCTGCGCGTACGCGACCTCGCCAAGGCCTGCGGCGAGGCATGGGTCAAGACCGAAGCCGGCGGGGCCTGATCGTAGACCCTCTCCGCGCTCCCCATCCCTTCCCTTTCCGGCCTTCCAGGTCACCAGCTTTCGAAACCAATCCCATGCCCGACCTCCTGCTCGAACTCTTCTCCGAGGAAATCCCCGCCCGCATGCAGGCCAAGGCGGCCGAGGACCTCAAGAAAATGGCGACGGATGCGCTCGTCGAGCGCGGCGTCGTCTATGAGGGCGCCTCGGCCTATGCCACGCCGCGCCGCCTGGCCCTGACCGTGCATGGCCTGCCGGCCCGCCAGCCCGATACGCGCGAAGAGCGCAAGGGCCCTCGTGTCGGCGCCCCCGACGGCGCTATCCAGGGCTTCCTAAAGGCCGCCGGCCTCGCCTCGCTCGACCAGGCCCGCATCGAGAGCGATCCCAAGAAGGGCGAGTTCTACGTGGCGGTGGTGGAAAAGGCCGGACGGGCCCTACCCGACCTCATCGCCGAGATCGTGCCGGAAGTGGTGCGCAGCTTCCCCTGGCCCAAATCCATGCGCTGGGGTTCGGGCAGCCTGCGCTGGGTGCGTCCGCTGCATTCGATCCTCTGCACCTTCGGCCCAGAGACCGAGGACCCGGAAGTAGTACGCTTCGAGATCGAGGGCGTCGCCGTCGGCGATACCACCAAGGGCCATCGCTTCATGGCGCCGGGGACCATCCAGGTCAGGCGCTTCGAAGATTATGTCGCCAAGCTGGAGGCCGCCAAGGTGGTGCTCGATCCGGCCCGCCGGCGCGACATCATCCTTACCGATGCCCGCAACCTCGCTTTCGCCCAGGGGCTGGAACTGGTCGAGGACGACGCGGTGCTGCATGAGGCCGCCGGCCTGGTGGAATGGCCGGTGGTGCTGATGGGTTCGTTCGAGGAGAGCTTCCTCTCGGTACCGGACGAAGCGATCCAGGCCACCATCCGCGCCAACCAGAAATGCTTCGTGGTGCGCGATCCCAAGACGGGGCGCCTCGCCAACCGTTTCATCCTGATCGCCAATATCGAGGCTGTCGACGGCGGAGCGGCCATCGTCGCCGGCAATGAGCGCGTCATCCGCGCGCGCCTCTCCGACGCCAAGTTCTTCTGGGAAACCGACCAGAAGCCCCTGCCCGGTTATGAAGCTGAAGGCAAGCCGCTCGACCAGCGCCTCGCCAAGATCATCGCCTCGAATGTGGTGTTCCACGAGAAGCTCGGCACGCAGGGCCAGCGCATCGAGCGCATCGCCGCTTTGGCCAAGGCGCTCGCGCCTGTCGTGGGTGCCGACCCCGCCAAGGCCGAGCGAGCGGCCAGGCTCGCCAAGGCGGATCTTGCCACCGAAATGGTCGGCGAGTTTCCCGAACTGCAGGGGCTGATGGGCCGCTATTACGCCACCGCCCAGGGCGAGGACGCCGCCATCGCCGCCGCGCTCGAGGATCATTACCGTCCCAAGAGCGCCGGTGACGGCGCGCCGAGCGATCCGGTCGCGGTCGCCGTGGCGCTCGCCGACAAGCTCGACACGCTGATCGGCTTCTGGACCATCGACGAGAAGCCGACCGGCAGCAAGGACCCCTATGCCCTGCGCCGGGCCGCCCTCGGTGTCATCCGCCTGGTGCTCGACAACAGGCTGCGCCTGCCCCTCCTCACGACCGTCGCCAAGGCTCCCTTCGCCAAGAGCAACGACATCGCCGACGATCTCCTGGCCTTCTTCGCCGACCGCCTGAAGGTGCAGTTGCGTGAACAGGGCGCGCGCCACGATCTCGTCGACGCGGTCTTCGGTCTCGGCGGGCAGGACGATCTCCTGCTCATCGTCCGGCGGGTCGAGGCACTCGGCCGCTTCCTCGGCAGCGAGGACGGCAAGGCCCTGCTGGCGGGAGCCAAGCGCGCCGCCAATATCCTGCGCATCGAGGAGAAGAAGGACGGCGCCGGTGCCTATGCCGGCGGCGCGGATGCCTCTCGCCTCACCGAGCCGGAGGAAAAGGCGCTGCAGGCCGCCTTGCAGGCGGCCCGGCAGGCAGCATCGGCTGCCATTGCCGCCGAGGACTATGAAGGCGCCATGACGGCCCTTTCGCAGCTGCGCCGGCCCGTCGACGCTTTCTTCGACAAGATCCTCGTCAACGCCGACGATGCAGCCCTGCGCCTCAACCGCCTGAAGCTGCTGGAAGAGATCCGCACGGCAACCCGTAGCGTCGCCGATTTCTCGCGCATCGAGGGCTGAAGCGTTTTGCGATCTGGCGGAATCGCCGAGAATCGCAAAGACGCTCCAGCCAATCCGCAGGATTGGCTTGGAACCAACGAGGGAGAGCAAACACGCGTTTTCACCTAGACGCACTTTGCTCTCCTACTCGGCCCCAACGAGCCTCATCGACCCGTCATCGCGAGCACAGCGAAGCAATCCAGGGGCTATAGGCCAGCGATCTTGCGAAGGCTGGATTGTTTCGCTGCGCTCGCAATGACGGATATGCTTGCTATGAAAACACAGGCCGAGCTCGTCTCCACAAGACGATCTTGCACCATTGCTCGCCGGTGCTAACACTAGAAAGCTTTCACCGGATCTGCGTTTCTTGTCGCCGGGGACGCCTGCATGACCGTTTCTGACTCTACCCTACAGCGTCCCTCCCCCAATTGGGATGACTACCGCTATGTCCGCGCCGTGGCGGAGACCAAATCCCTGGTGGGCGCGGCGACGGCCCTTGGCGTCAACCATTCCACTGTCTTCCGCCGCATCAATGCCGTCGAGGAATTGCTCGGCGCCCGCTTGTTCGAACGGGGGCGCAGCGGTTACGCCCTCACCGCGGCGGGGGAGGAGATGGTGGCCCTCGCCGGCCGCATGGCCGACGACATCAGCGGCTTCGAGCGCCGTGTGGCGGGCCGGGATGTCAAGCCGTCCGGGGAATTGCGCGTCACCACCAATGACAGCATCATGGCGCACCTGACCATGCCGGTCTTCACCAGTTTCCTGACCAGCTTTCCCGACATCCGCCTCGACGTCGTCGTCTCCAACCTGCCGCTGAACTTGTCCAAGCGGGATGCGGACGTGGCGATCCGTGCCACCTCGGCGCCGCCGGACACGCTGGTGGGGCGGCGGGTCTGCACCATTGCCTGGGCCATTTACGGCCCGGAGCGGCTGAAGGGTGCCGAGCTCGCCGACCTCTTCGCCGAGCGCTGGATCGCCACCGGCGAAGGTCTTTCCAACATTCCGCCGGCACGCTGGGTGGAACGTGAAGTGCCGAACGAGCGCATCGTGATGCGCCTCAACACCATTCTCGGCGTCGCCGAGGCCCTGCGGTCAGGGTTCGGGGTCGGCTTGCTGCCCTGCTATATCGGCGACGCCCTGCCGCTGCCGCGCCTTTCCGAGCCGCTGCCGGGCGTCGGCGCCGGCCTGTGGTTGCTGACCCATCCCGATCTCAAGCACTCCGCCAAGGTTCGCGCCTTCATGGACCATGGCTGGGAAGCACTGACGAAGCTCAGGCCCGTGCTGGAGGGAACGGCAGAGGTCTGAGCGCGCTCCGTCTCCCCAGGCTCGATCGCCGCTCTACCCTTCAAGCAAGGCGATCGCCTGCTTCCCTCTGCGCGGCCATCTCCGCTGGCCTTGCAGTGCCACGATGGGCCAGCGCTGCCGCGATCAGGGCCATGGCGGCCAGGGCCGCACCGATGCCCGGCAGATAGGCGATCGGCACCCGCTCCACCGCGACGCCGCCGAGCGCCGTGCCGAGGCCGACACCGACATGCATGGCGGAAAGATTGAGACTCACCCCAGCCTCCGCGGTGTCAGGCCCCATCGCGATCAGGAAGCTCTGCACTGCCGGCGAAATCATCCAGCTCAGGCAGGCCCAAGCCATCATCACCGGGAAGAAGGACAGGCTCGTGCCCGTCACCAGCGGAATCAACATCAGGGCCGTGAGGTAGCCCATCGGCACCAGCATGATCGCCCGGCGCGGCGTGAGCTTGTCGGCGGCGAGACCGCCGAGATAGCCGCCCGAGACGCCGGCAATGCCGAAGGCGATGAAGGCCAGCACGGTACCCATGCCGACAATGCCGAGAACGGCACCTAGATAGGGGGCGAGATAGGCAAACAGCACGAAATGGCCTGATATCATCAGGATCGAGACGAGCTGGGCACAGATCAGCGGACGAGACCGCAAATGGGCAAGGTAGTCGGGCGGCCCCTGCCGGCGGGCACCGACATCGGGCAGCTTCGAGCGGCAGACCACCAGGACGATGACGGCCAGGGCGGCAAGCACCAGGAACACGCTGCGCCAGCCCGCAAGCGAGCAGACCAGCATGCCGATCGGCACGCCGAGCACCAGCGAGCCGCTCACCCCCATGAAGATCACGCCGATCGCCCGGCCCTTCATGCTCTCGTCGACGAGTTCGGTGGCCAGCATGGTCGCCAGCAGCGCGATGGTGGCACTCGCCGCCGCCATGCCGACACGGGCGGCAAACAGCGCGCCGTAGCCGGGGCCGGCGGCTGCAAGGAGATTGCAAAGAGCGAAGGCGGCCAGGGCAGCGAGGAAGGCTGCCTTGTGCTGGAAACGCGCGGTCAGCAGCAGTGCGGCAGGCGCCGCCAGCGCAAAAGTGATTGAAAAGGCCGTGGTAAGCTGGCCGGCCAGGCCGAGAGAAACATCGAGGCTGCCGGCAATGTCGGGCAGAATGCCGATGACGATGTTCTCGGCGGTGCCGGTGACGAAAGTGGCAAGTGCGAGGAGCAGGACGCGCCGATCCATCTGGTCTTCCCGATATGTGAGATCGGGTTTCGAGGCAGCGCTTCGGTTATCCCTCCGAAGCGGCTGGATAGCACGAAAATCGCGGATTTGGAATTGCCGTGCGTGCCGGCCTCCAGACCGGCGCCTGCCTCAGGACGGAACGCCGCGTTGCCAGGATTGCCGGTCCGAAGACTCGCACACCGGTTTCGTCCTACGCCGCGGCCCGCCCTGCGCCGACATTGGCTAGTCCGATCGCGCCGAGGATGATGCCGACGCCGGCCCATTGCGAGGGCAGGAAGGCCTCGTGCAGTATCAGCCCGGCCATGACGACCGCCACCGGCAGTTCCACCGAGGACAGCATCGCCGCCAGGCCCACCCCGGTGGCCGGAATGCCCTTGTTGAACAGGAAGGGCGGCAGCACCGTGCCGAACAGGGCGATGACGAGGCCCCAGCCCCAGATGATGCTCGGATCGAAGCGCACCGTCAGCTGCGGCAGGGCAATCAGCACGGCGACGACCGCACCGCCGAACACCATCAGGAAGCTTCGGCTGATCACGTCGACATGCACGGCCACGTGGTTGGAGCACCAGATCACCGCGGTGTAACTCACGGCAGCGAGCAGGCCGAAACTGACGCCGAGCACGCTCAAATGGGCGGCATCGCCGAGGAGATTGGTCGCCAATACGGTGCCGAGCAGCACCAGCAGGGACGAGACCAGCTTGGTCGGCGACGGCCAGGACCGGCTCAGCACCGCATCGAGCGCCACGCCCATCCACACGCTCTGCATCAGCAGCACGATCGCCGCCGAGACCGAGGTATAGGCCACCGACAGATAATAGAAGGAGCCGGTGAAGCCGATGCTGGCACCGCCGGCGATCAATTTGAGCCGGTCGGGCCAGCGCACCGGCAGGCTGCCGGGCCTGGCCGGCCGCATCCGGCTGGCCAGCTTGATCAGCCCGAGGACGACGGCGCCGATGACGAATTGCGTGCCGATAACCTCGCCCGGCGAATAGCCCTGGCCATAGGCGAGCTTCACGCAGGTCGACTGCAGGCCATAGCAGGAGGCCCCGATGAGGACGAGCACGATGCCCACAAAGAGATCCTTGCGCATGGCGGCCTTGGCATGAGGGAGAATGAGCGTCGAGGCTGGTGCCTCGTAAATGACGCGTCTGATTGGCTTGCCCATTGCGGAGAGTGCTTGGGGGCAAAACGCAACCTTTGTCATGCCCGGGCTTGACCCGGGCATCCAGGGGCTCGGCAGTCGCGGTTGGATTGCCGGGTCAAGCCCGGCAATGACAAAGGTCGCGCAAACGGTCCTTGCCGCGCCTCAGCCGATCTCCACCACGACGCGCCCCCTGACCTTGCCTTCCAGGATGTTGGCGGCGGTCTCGCGGACTTCGTCGAAGGGGATCGAAGTGGTCATGGCGTCGAGCTTGTCGCGGTCGAGTTCGTTGGCCAGACGCCGCCAGGCTTCCTGGCGGACCACCTGGGGGCATTGCACCGAATCGATGCCGAGCAGCGA
Source organism: Labrys sp. E2SS-1L (assembly GCF_057073705.1). NCBI lineage: Bacteria > Pseudomonadati > Pseudomonadota > Alphaproteobacteria > Hyphomicrobiales > Xanthobacteraceae > Labrys > Labrys sp. E2SS-1L. The sequence goes on from NZ_CP172712.1 coordinate 4,917,590, forward strand.
GACCCCCCGCAGGATGAAGGGCATCACGCTGGAGGGCAGGTCGGCCCCGCCGGCCAGGCCGCAGGCGGCGACGGCGCCGCCATATTTGATCTGCGAGATCACATTGGCCAGGGTGAGCGAGCCGACCGTGTCGACGGCACCGGCAAAGCGTTCCTTGCCGAGAGGGCGCACCGGCCCGGTCAGCTCTGCGCGGTCGATCACCTCGGAGGCGCCGAGATTCTTGAGATAATCGGCCTCCTCCGGGCGTCCCGTGGAGGCGATCACCGTGTAGCCCGCCCGGGCGAGCAAGGCGACCGCGGTCGAGCCGACGCCGCCGGCCGCCCCGGTCACCAGCACCGGTCCGCGCGAGGGGGTGATGGCATGGGCCTCGAGCGCCATCAGGCTGAGCATGGCGGTATAACCGGCCGTGCCGATCGCCATCGCCTGCGCATGGGTCATGCCATAGGGCACCCTAACCAGCCATTCGCCCTTGACGCGGGCTCGCTCGGCATAGCCGCCGAGATGGGTCTCGCCCACGCCCCAGCCATTGAGGATGACATGGTCGCCGGGATCCCAGTCCTTCGAGGAGGAGGCGATCACCTCGCCGGCGAAGTCGACCCCCGGGATCATCGGAAAACGCCGCACCACCGGCCCCTTGCCGGTGACGGCAAGACCGTCCTTGTAGTTGACGGTCGAGTGGGTGACGCGGACCGTGACATCGCCGTCCATCAGATCGCGCTCGTCGAATTCGGCGAAGTTGCAGGCATAGCCGGTATCCGGCTTGGTGACGACGAGAGCCTTGAAAGTCGACATGCACGCTCCTGCAATTGCTGTCTGGTGTCCAGATCGTATCCTGGCGTTTTCAAGGCCCGGGCCGGTTATGGCAAGCGGAAAAATGGCCGCATGTCCGGCGAACCGCCGCGCTCGTCCGGCAAACAAGCGACAGGCAAAGCCATCATCGAGCGTTCGACCGGATTAATCCGACATATTGCGCCCCAAACATGCCAGTTCTTCAGACAAAAGCGGGATCAGGCGCAATTATTACACTCTGACACATTTTGTTATCCGCCCAACCTATCGATTTAGACGTTTGAAGAATTGAATTTATCGGCCGGCTGTGGAAAGGCTCTGCGCCAAATACGTGCCGGCACAATCGGCCAATCCGAAATCACTGAGGAAGTGCAATGACGAAGTGGGTGTATGGGTTCGGCGACGGCAAGGCCGAAGGCGAACAGGGCATGAAGAACCTGCTGGGCGGCAAGGGCGCCAACCTGGCAGAGATGTCGAATCTGGGCTTGCCGGTGCCGCCCGGCTTCACCGTCACCACCGAAGTCTGCACCTATTACTACGCCAATGACCGCAGCTACCCACCGGAGCTGCGGACCCAAGTCGAAGCGGCCCTGGCCGAGATCGGCCGCATCACCGGCAAGGCTTTCGGCGATGCCAGGAACCCGCTGCTGGTCTCGGTGCGCTCGGGTGCGCGCGCCTCGATGCCGGGCATGATGGATACCGTGCTCAATCTCGGCCTCAACGACACCACGGTCGCTGCGGTAGCTACCGCCTCCAACAATGAGCGCTTCGCCTGGGACTCCTACCGGCGCTTCATCACCATGTTCTCCGATGTGGTGCTCGGCGTCGACCACGGCCATTTCGAGGAGATCCTCGACACCTACAAGGAACGCAAGGGCTATGTGCTCGACACCGACCTCCAGGCGGCCGACTGGAAGACGCTGGTCGGCCAGTACAAGGCCCTGGTACTCGAAGAGCTCGGCAAGCCCTTCCCGGAGGATCCGCAGGAGCAGCTCTGGGGCGCGATCGGCGCCGTGTTCGCCTCCTGGATGAACGCCCGCGCCATCACCTATCGCTCGCTGCACGCCATTCCCGCCGAATGGGGCACGGCCGTCAATGTGCAGGCCATGGTGTTCGGCAATCGCGGCGATACCTCCGCCACCGGCGTCGCCTTCACCCGCAACCCCTCCACCGGCGAGCACGCGCTCTATGGCGAGTTCCTGATCAACGCCCAGGGCGAGGACGTGGTGGCCGGCATCCGCACGCCGCAGCCGATCTCCAAGGCGGCGGCCCAGGCCGGCGCCTCGACGAAGCCCTCAATGGAAGAGGCGATGCCATCAGCCTTCGCCGAATTCGTCGGCATCACCAAGGTGCTGGAGAAGCACTACCGCGACATGCAGGACATCGAGTTCACGGTCGAGGACAACAAGCTGTGGATGCTGCAGACGCGCTCGGGCAAGCGCACGGCCAAGGCCTCGCTGCGCATCGCGGTCGAGATGGCCAAGGAAGGCCTGATCAGCGAGGAAGAAGCGGTCGGCCGCATCGATCCCGGCGCCCTCGACCAGCTCCTCCACCCCACCATCGATCCCAAGGCCGAGCGCGTCGAGATCGCCCGCGGCCTGCCGGCCTCCCCCGGCGCCGCTTCGGGCGAGATCGTCTTCACCTCCGAGGAGGCCGAAGCCGGCAAGGCAGCCGGCAAGACCGTCATCCTGGTGCGCCAGGAAACCAGCCCGGAGGACATCAAGGGCATGCTGGCCGCCTCGGGCATCCTCACCCGCCTCGGCGGCATGACCTCGCACGCCGCCGTGGTGGCGCGCGGCTGGGGCAAGCCCTGCGTCTCCGGCGCGGGCAGCATCCGCGTCGACACCGCCGCCGGCACGCTGCTGGCCGGCGGCAAGACTTACAAGAAGGGCGACGTCATCACCATCGACGGCTCGACCGGACAGGTGCTGGCCGGCAAGATCGCCATGGTGCAGCCTGAGCTCTCCGGCGAGTTCGCCGAGCTGATGACCTGGGCCGACGGTGTCCGGCGCATGAAGGTGCGCACCAATGCCGAGACCCCGGCCGATGCCCGCCAGGCCCGCAGTTTCGGGGCCGAAGGCATCGGCCTGTGCCGTACCGAACACATGTTCTTCGACGAGGGCCGCATCGTCGCCATGCGCGAGATGATCCTGTCCGACGACGAGAAGGGCCGGCGCGCGGCTCTTGCCAAGCTCCTGCCGATGCAGCGCGAGGATTTCCGCCAGCTCTTCGAGATCATGTCGGGCCTGCCGGTCACCATCCGCCTGCTCGACCCGCCGCTGCACGAGTTCCTGCCCCATTCGGAGGAGGAAATCGCCGAAGTCGCGACCGCGATGGGAGCCTCGGCCGCCAAGCTCAGGGCCCGCGCCCAGGAATTGCACGAGTTCAACCCGATGCTCGGCTTCCGCGGCTGCCGCCTGGCGATCGCCTTCCCGGAGATCGCCGAGATGCAGGCGCGCGCCATCTTCGAGGCGGCCGTCGAGGCCGCCGCTTCCACCGGCCAGCCGGTGACACCCGAGATCATGGTGCCGCTGGTGGCGACCCGGGCCGAACTCGACCTCGTCAAGGCCCGCATCGATGCCATGGCGCAGGCGGTGGAAAAGGAGAAGGGCGTCAAGCTGGTCTATCAGGTCGGCACGATGATCGAGCTGCCGCGCGCCGCCATTCGCGCCGGCGAGATCGCCGAAAGCGCCGAATTCTTCTCCTTCGGCACCAACGACCTCACCCAGACCACCATCGGCATCTCGCGCGACGACGCGGCCTCCTTCCTCGGTACCTATGTGCAGAAGGGCATCTTCGCTACCGACCCCTTCGTCTCGATCGACCAGGAAGGCGTCGGCGCGCTGGTGGAGATCGGCGTCGAGCGTGGCCGCAAGCAGCGGGCCAATCTCAAGCTCGGCATTTGCGGCGAGCATGGCGGTGACCCGGCCTCGATCGCTTTTTGCGAGCGCAGCGGGCTCGACTACGTCTCCTGCTCGCCCTTCCGCGTGCCGATCGCCAGGCTGGCCGCCGCACAGGCCGCACTCGAGGCTAAAAAGTAGGCCTTGACCTCGAATGCGGTTCACTTAGGCGTCTTCGAGTTCGCACGACCTTTGTGATAGCCGGGTCAAGCCCGACTATCACAATCGACTTCCGAACATCTCATTCCGGTGCCGTAACCATGCCCTGGCCAATATCGACCTCGGGGACATCAGCGGCGAACACGGTCCTGCGGGCGCTGGCGAGAATGCGGGCGCCGACGCTGGCGGCGCTGCCGCTGATGCCCTTCTGCTCGAGCGCCTGCCACCACAAGGCAGCCACGCCCGAGACATGCGGGCAGGCCATGCTGGTGCCGCTGATGGTGTGAAGGCCGCCACCTGGCCAGGCCGAGGTGATGTCGACCCCGGGCGCCGCCACCGCGGCCAGCATGTTGGAAAAGGCCGCCACCTTGTAGGTGTCGGCGTCCCGCCCGATCGCGGCCACCGCAATCACGCCATCGGCCGCAGCCGGCAGGGATGCGGCGATGCGATAAGGTATCGCCGCGGCCCGCTTGCTCTCATTGCCCGCCGCCGCCACCACCAGCGGCGAGGTGCCGAGGGCGCCATGGGCCTTGAGCATCGCCATGATAGTGTCGAGCATGCGCAGATTGCTGCGATAGCCCACCAATGCCATCGAGGTGGCCGGCTCGATGTCCCAGCCCTCCGAAATCAGGCGCTTCACCAGCCCCGGGAAATCGAAGCCGAGCGACATCGAGACGATGTCGGCCTTCTCCGTCAACGCCCATTGCAGGGCTTCGAAGATCATGCCGGAATCACCCTTGCCGTCATCGCGGAGCACCTTGCCGATCAGGGCCTTGCCGACACCGCGCGCGATGCCGATACGCCGGCCGCCGACGTCGCGGCCGAAAATGGTGCCGGCGCAATGGGTGCCATGGCCCTTGACGTCGCCATTGCCGATGCCGGTGAAATCCTTCTCGACCAGCGCCACGCCGGCAAAGGCCGGGTGGGCCGCCTCGATGCCGGTATCGAGCACGGCAACCGTGACCCCGGCGCCGCTAAACGGGCTGGTATCGGCGCCGACGGCCGCAATCCCCCAGCTTGCGCCAGCCTCGGCCGCCGCCGGCGCAGGGCTGTCGAGGGGTTCTATCAGCGCCGTCGGCATGTTCTCGGCATAGGAGGTGTCGGGATCGGCCTCCAGCTCGCGCAGGGCATGGTCCGGCAGGTTCTCGACCGTGATTTCCGGCGGCTTGGGCTCGAGCCTCTCCAGCCCCATCCGACCGGGCGGAGCCGCCTTGGGTCGACGCAGAATGACATAGGATCTCATGACCTCCCCCTGCCTGCCGTCGTGCCGAACGTTCCGCCTGTTGTCATGCAATGGCGGGCGTTATCGCGCCGTGACAACGACATACGGGGCTGTGGGCTGTTCTTCGGGATGCTTTGCCCCCGCCGGCCGCGTGGATATAAGGACATGATGGCCGGCTCATCGCCGGCGCGACAAAGGGGGCCTTGCATGTCGGGATTGGCACGAATTCTTGCGATCCTTGCCGTTATCGTGGTGGTCGTCGGCCTGGTGGTCAGCGGCGGCATCAACACCATTCCGACCGACGAGGAGAAGGCCAAGGCTGCCTGGAGCGAGGTGCAGAACCAGTATCAGCGCCGCGCCGACCTGGTGCCCAACCTGGTGGAAACCGTGAAGGGCTATGCCAAGCAGGAAGAAAAGGTCCTGACCGAGGTGGTCGAAGCCCGCGCCAAGGCAACCAGCGTGAAGATCGACGCCAGCACCATCACCGATCCCGAGAAATTCAAGCAGTTCCAGGAAGCCCAGCAGGGCCTGTCCGGCGCCCTCGGCCGTCTGATCGCCTTGCGCGAAGCCTATCCGGACCTGAAGTCGAACCAGAACTTCCTGTCGCTGCAGTCGCAGCTCGAAGGCACCGAGAACCGCATTGCCGTGGCGCGCAAGGACTATATCGAGGCGGTCCGGGTCTTCAACACAGACCTGCGCACTTTCCCCCAAAGCATCTACAAGGCGATCTTCTATAGCGGCACCAAGCCGATGGAGACCTTCAGCGCGGCGCCGGAAAACCAGGCGGCCCCGAAGGTCAACTTCAACTGAGGCCGGGATCGGCATGAGCGATCGCGCGTTCTTCGTTGTGCCGGTCGTCAGACCGACATGCGTTGCAGGACAAGCCGGTCTCGCTCCATCTCTCGGTGGAGCCGAGAAGATCGGCACATCGCTGTTTGCTGCGCTCGCCTTGCTGCTTTTCTTCCTCTCCTCCGCCTTCGCGATCGACTTTCCCGCACTGACGGATCGCGTGGTCGACCAGGCAGGCATCATTCCGGCCGGCGAACGCACCAGCCTCGACCAGTCCCTGAAGGCTCTGGAGGACAAATCGAGCGACCAGCTCGTCGTCGTCACCCTTAAGAGCCTGGAAGGCCTGGAGATCGCCGATTACGGTTATCAGCTCGGCCGTCATTGGGGCATCGGCCAAGGCAAGCTCAGCAATGGCGTGCTGCTGATCGTCGCCCCCAACGAGCGCAAGGTACGCATCGAAGTCGGCTACGGGCTGGAAGGCACCCTGACCGACGCACTCTCCAGCGTGGTGATCCAGCAGGCGATCCTGCCCAAATTCAAGGCTGGGGACATGCCAGCCGGCATCAAGGCCGGTGTCGCCGCCATCGAGGACGTGCTGCTCAACAATGAGAGCGAATGGAAGCAGCGCGCCAGGGATGGCGCCCGCAGCGACGAGGGTTTCGACCCGCAGACCGTCTTCGTGATTCTCTTCATCCTGTTCTTCATCTTCGTGATCGCCTCGGGCTGGATCGATTCCTCGCGCGGCGGCCCGCGAGGACCGGGCGCCAGGCGGCGCGGCTCCGGTCCCGTCTTCATCCCGACCTCGTCGGGCTGGGGTGGTGGCTCGAGTTGGGGCGGTGGGGGAGGATCGTCCGGCGGCGGCTTTTCCGGCGGAGGCGGTTCCTTCGGCGGCGGCGGTTCGAGTGGGAGCTGGTGAGATGACCCGGGTGCTGACGCAGGACGATCATCGGCACATCGCAGCGGCCATAAGCGCGGCGGAAGCGAAAACGTCGGGCGAGATCTACTGCGTCGTCAGCCATGCCGTGGCGAGCTATCGCTGGATTCCGGTGACCTTGGGCGCGGTCGCGGTGTTGCTCACGCCGGTGCTGATCGGCCTGCTGGCGCCCGGGCTGCTGCACGTCTCACTGTTCGGCGCGGACTGGAGCAGCGGCAATTTCAGCCAGGCCGACATGGCGTCCTCCCTCAGAAGGGGATTGCTCACTGTCAGCCTGATCCAGATCGCCGCTTTTGCGGTGGTGACGGCCCTGAGTTGGCCACAGCGTGTGCGGCTCTGGTTCGCACCGCCGCCCATGCGCCGGCACAAGGTGATGCTTGCAGCCCGCAGCCAGTTCCTGGCCCAGGGCCTGCAGCAGACAGCCGATCGCACCGGCCTTCTGCTGTTCATCGCCATGGCCGAGCGGCAGGCCGTGCTCATCGCCGATGATGGTATCGACGCCAAGGTCGAGCAGCAGGTCTGGGACGACACCATCGCCGGCCTGACCGAGGCTGCTGCGGCCGGGCGTCTCGCCGAGGGCCTGGTCACCGCCATCGGCCAATGCGGAAACCTGCTGGCGCAGCATTTTCCGCCCGAGAGCCAACCGCGGAACCAGTTGCCGAACCGCGTGGTGGAGCTATAGGGCGCTACGCGCCCGTCAGCGCCTCATCGAAGCGGCGCCAGCTGTCGGTGAGGTCGAGCACGGCGCGGCTGGCGCGAGCCTCGTCCATCTTGATGGCGGTCAGGCCCGCCGCGAGCGCGTCCACCACCGAGACCGGCAGCGGCGCGCCGTCGATCAGATGCTTGCCGATATCGGCGGCCATCTGCTCGTCGGCGCCGTAATGAGCGGAAAGCTCGGTCACCTCATAGCTCTTGTCGATCAGTTTCTGCGAGGTGCGCGCATCGTGCACCCGGAAGTAGTTGCGCACGAAATCGCCTTCCGCCATGCCCTTGGAGCCGATCACGCAGAAACGCCGGAACTGGTCGGGCACGTTGATATTGGTGTGGAAATTGAGGGCAACGCCGTTCTCGAACTCAACGATCGCCACCTGGAAATCGATGATGTCGGCATCGGAATCGAACACCTTGTCCGTGCTCAGCCAGCCGCTCGGCTTGCGGTGATAGACCTCCATGTCGTTGATGCCGACGGCCGTGGGGGCATTGCCTGGCAGGAAGGTGCGGCGGCCGCCGAAGCTCGCCACCCGGACCGGACGCGAGCCGACCAGGCCCTGGTAGAGATCGATGTCGTGGCAGCATTTTTCCAGCATGAAGCCGCCAGAATAATGCTGGTAGCGCCGCCAGTCGCGCATGAAGAAGGCGCCGTGATAGGGTGCCAGATGCTCGGACGCCTCGATCGAGACGATGTCGCCCAGGATCCCCTCGTCCCGCATGCGGGTGAGATCGCGGTAGAGCGAGGCATAGCGCAGCACCAGGCCGACCATCACGCTGTCGGTGCCATGGATGCGCAGGAGTTCAAGCAGCTTGAAGGTGTCCTCCTGCGAGGTCACCACCGGCTTTTCGGCAAAGACTTTCACGCCATGCTCGAGTCCCGCCTGGATATGGCCGAGATGCATTGCATTGGGCGAGCCGACCATCAGGAGGTCGAGTTTTTCGGCGGTGAGCAAGGCCTCGGGGCTGTCATGGACGCGTCCCGCCTCGATGCCATGCTCCTTCATGTAGCCGAGGCCCGCCGGCGCCGGGTCGACATAGCCGACCACGGTGAAGCCCGGCACCATCAGGCTGAAGATGCGGGCGAGATAGCCCATGCGATAACCGAGCCCGATAATGCCGACCTTCATCGTTTCCGCTCCATGACTGTTCAGACAATTCCTACAGGGCTTCCGCGGACGATTGAACACATCCTTGGTGGCAACGGACGTTCCCCCACAGCCTGGAGGCACCTCACTTGACCGCTCCGGCCGTGAGGCCCTGGATGAAATTTCGCTGGAAGATCAGATAGACCACGATGATCGGCGCCACGATGATCACCGCGCCCGCCGTCAGGGTCGGGATGTCGACGATATATTTGCCCTGGAAGAACAGCATGCCGATCGGCAGCGTGCGCACGGCATCGTTGTTGACCAGGATCAACGGGATCAGGAATTCGTTCCAGGTCCAGATGAACAGGAAAAGTGCGAGCGTCGACATCGCCGGCTTCATCAAGGGCAGGATGACATGGCGCAGCACCTGCAATCGCGTCGCGCCGTCGATCACCGCGGCGTCGACGAGCTCGGTCGGCAATTGCCGCATGGTGCTCGCCATGAACAGGGTCGCGAAAGGGATCGACATGCCGATCTGCGGCAGGATCAGCGCCCAATAGGTATTGAGCAAGCCGAGCCAGTGGAACTCGTAGAACAAGGGAATGATGAAGGCCTCGGTCGGCACCATCATGCCGATCGTCAGCATCACGAAGAGCGTGCGCTTGAGCGGCAATGTGAGGAAGGCGAAGGCAAAGCCCGAGAGAATGCCGAGCATGACGGCAATGGCGACCACGGGCACCACCACCAGCACGGAATTGAGGAAATAGGTGCCGAAATGCCCGTCTACCCAGGCCCGCACGAAATTCTCGAAATGCGGCTGCTGGGGCAGGACGAAAGCGCCGGCCAGAAGGTCCTTCTGGCTTTTGAGCGAAGTCAGCAGCAGCAGCGCAAAAGGCGAGACCGTCAGCAGGGCAAACAGCCAGAGCAAGGCCCGTAGCGGCAGCATGGAGGCGGCGCGGCGTGGTGAGGCGGCCATCAGCGATCCCCTCCCCGCTCTGGCATGAAGCGATGGATGACGGCATTCACCACAAAGATCAGAATCGCCCCGATCACCGCCACCGCCGAGGCATAGCCGTAGCGCCCGAGATCGAAACCGAGCTGATACATGTAGAGGTTGGGCACCAGGGTTGCATTGGCGGGGCCGCCACGCGTCATGGTGAAGACGAGATCGAAGCTCTTGATCGAGGCGATCACGGTCAGGAGCAGCACGATGCGCATTTCCGGCAGCAGCGAAGGCACGCTGATGTGGCGGAAGGACTGGATCGGCGTGGCGCCGTCGACCTTGGCGGCATCGTAGAGCGAGGGCTCGATACGCGCGAGGCCCGCCATGAAGATGGCCATGCAGAACCCTGCATAATACCAGGTGGCGACGAAGCCGACGGCCGGCAGGGCAAAGGTGAAGCTGCCGAGCCAGGGCAGAGCAAGCGATTTGAGGCCGATCGCCTTCAGGACCTGGTTGAGCGGTCCGAAGGCGGGATTGTAGAGCCAGCGCCAGATAATGCCGAGTACGGCCGTGGGCATCACATAAGGCATGAAATAGAGCGTGCGGAGAACGAGTTGCTCACTGCTTCGGATCGAAGTGACGATGGCCGCCATCACCAGGCCCAGCAGCAAAGGCAAGGCCACGTAGAAGACCAGCAGCAGGAGATTGTTCTTGAGCGCGATGGTGAACACCGGGTCGGAAAACAGCGCAATATAGTTTTCCAAGCCGACGAAACGTGGCGCGCTGATACCGTCCCAGGCCGTAAAACCAAGGACGATGGAGCTGAGGATCGGCACCAGAACGAAAGCGCCATAGATCAGGAGCGACGGCAACACATAGAGAAGATTGCGGTATTTGGAGGCATCGAGCATGAGGCTGTCTCGGATCCGATCCTAAGATGGACGAGAAGCCTTCTCCCCTTGCGGGAGAAGGTGCCCCGAAGGGGCGGATGAGGAGAGATACGCAACCTTTGGAAAGTACGCTTTTGCACCCCTCATCCGACCTCGCTTCGCGAGGCCACCTTCTCCCGCAAGGGGAGAAGGTTTGCCGCGCCTCATCCGGCAAGGCCAATGCGTGAAGATGCCTTCCGTTCCCTATTTCTTCAGGCTCGCAATATAGCCCTGATAGTCCTTGTCGACCGCAGCGACGAACACTTCGGGTGTATCCTCCTTGGCAATCACCCGAGTCAGGCCATCGGAGAGCGTCTTCAGCATGGTAGGGCTGGCCCAATCCGGATAATGGCCGAGGGCATTGGCGGCGTTGACCGTGTTCCACACCTTGATGGTCTCGCCGAGCAGGGCCGGGATCTGCACCTTGTCGGGTTTCTCCAGCGCCGCGACAGGCAGGTAGCCCGCCGCCGCCCAGGCCGCCGCGGCATCGTCGGACAGGAGATAGTTGATATAGTCGCCGGCAAGATCCTGCGTCGCCTTGTCCTTGGCGAGCGCCGTGATGGCCCAGGCAAGCTCCACCCCGCCGACCACCAGCGGGTCCTTCACGCCGGCCGCGGGCGGCAGCGCCATGAAATGGATGTCGGGATTGGCCTGCATGTCGCCCAAACGCCAGGTCCCGGTGACCTGGAAGGCGCCCTGCCCGCCCACGAAGAGCTGCACGGCATCGTCATCGGCAATGCCCTGATAGCCATCGTTGAAGGCGCCGCCATTGGCCCAATCCTGGATCTGCTTGGCAGCGGCGATATAGCTCGGCGTATTCCAGCTGCCGCCCCGGCCATAGACGAGGTCATCGAGCCCCTTGCGATCGGCAGCGCCGATCATGGCCTGCGACAAGGCAGCGTACATATGGAGCGACATGTGGCCCTTGGTCAGGCCGATGGTGAAGGGCACGGCCCCTTTGGCCTTCAAGGTCTCGACGTCCTTGGCCAGTTCGTCCAGCGTGGCCGGTGGCTTGTCGATACCGGCCTCCTTCAGCACCTTGGCGTTGTAATAGAGGCCCACCAACTCGCCGAGGGCCGAAATGCCATAGGTCGGGCCGGTGCCGAACTCACCCTTCTCGGACCAGCGGTCGCGCGCCAGCACGCTGTCCGACTGTTTCTTGTCCCAGCCATATTTCTTGATGTAGTCATCGATAGGCAGCAGCAGCTTCTGCTTGACCATGGCGCCCATCTCCTGGGCGCCTTGATTGGCCTTGGTCACCGCGGGCCCCTCGCCCGTGGAGAGCGTCAGTTTCAGGGTCATGGCGAGATCATCGAAGGTTCGCGCCGTGCGGGCGATCTTCACACCCGGATGCGCCGCCTCGAACTTGGCGTTGATATCGGTGATGACCTTGGCCTGGGAAGGCAGCGCATTGTCGTCCCAGACCGTCAGAGTCTGCGCACCGGCGCCCTGAATGGTGCCTCCCCACCACAGGGCGGCAACTGCCAGCGGCGGCAGAAGCCGGCGCAATAGAGCATTGGTTCTCAAAGAAGACGTCCCAGTCCGCAACATCGGTGGTCCCCCTCTGCGTTGCGCTATGCTGGACGCTGGTCGCCTGTCCGAATTGGATGTACGAACGGCCGCGCCCCATTCTTGGTTGGCGCTACCATCACGGGGAAGCAGGCCGTTGGCAAGTTGCAATTGCGTATTGGTAAGACGATAGTGGCTGAATGGCCGGCCAGGAGCCTCTTCCCATACCTCCCCTCCCCGCCGGTTCCGCACGGAGTTCCTCCTTGGCCGACACCGCCGTCATCCGCCCCGCCACCGAGGCCGACCGCCCCGCCCTTTTTGAAATCTGCCTGCGCACGGCCGACAACGGCTCCGATGCCGGCCATCTCTATTCCGAGCCGCGCCTGCCGGGCTTCATTTGGGCCGTACCCTACCAGGCCCTGGCACCCGATTTCGCCTTCGTCCTCGACGCCGGTAGCAGAGCCGTGGGCTATGTCGTGGCCGCGCCAGACACCACCGCCTTCGCCGACCGACTGGACAGCGAATGGTGGCCGCAGGTGCGCCTCGAGGTTGCTGACCTGACGCCCAGCAAGGCCAGTGACGAACGAGCCCTGTCGCTGATCCGCCGCCCCGAGCGGAAGGATCCTGCCATGATCGCCGACTATCCGGCCCATCTCCACATCAATCTGCTGCCGCCGTTCCAAAGCAGCGGCTGGGGCCGCCGCCTGGTCGAGACCGAACTCGCGGCTCTCAGAGCCAAAGGCGTGCCGGGCCTGCATCTCGGCGTCAGCGCCGGCAACGCCAAGGTGATCGGCTTCTACGAGAAACTGGGTTTTCGGGAGATCGCACGACCGGCAAGCATCTATATGGGCATGCGGCTATAGGGGCGCTGGCGGACAAAAGGTCCATCCTGCCGGTGTCCGTCGCCTGCTGCGCTGACGTAACGTCTTTCCGACTTCCCATCAGGCCTCTTCCGTTTTACCAACTGGTAGTTTCGCTGGGTGGCAGTTCAATTCGGGAAGACATCATGCCGGCACCGCATTCCGACGCTTTCGTTCTCTTCGGCGCCACGGGTGATCTCGCCTTCAAGCAGATCTTTCCTGCCCTGTATGCCATGGTCCGACGCAACGCCCTCTCCGTCCCGGTGATCGGCGTCGCCTTCGATCCCTGGGACGTGGAGAAGCTGCGCGCCCGGGCCCGCGAGAGCACGGTGAAGGCCTATGGCGATGCCTTCGACGAGAGCGTATTCGCCAGGTTTTCCGATCTTCTCGGCTATGTCAGCGGCGATTACCGCAGCCCCGAGACTTTCGCCAAGCTGAAGGCGGCCCTAGGCCAGGCCAGCCGCCCCCTGCACTATCTGGCGATCCCGCCGAGCCTGTTCGAAACGGTGGCTGAAGGCCTGCAGCAATCGGGCTGTGCCGCCAATGCCAGGCTGATGGTGGAAAAGCCCTTCGGGCATGACGAGGCTTCCGCCAAGGAACTCAACGCCGTCCTGCATCGCTTCTTCGACGAGAGCGCCATCTTCCGCATCGACCACTATGTCGGCAAGGAAGCCATCCAGAACCTGCTCTATTTCCGCTTCGCCAACGCCTTCCTCGAGCCGGTCTGGAACCGCAATTTCGTCGAGAGCATCCAGATCACCATGGCCGAGAACTTCGGCGTGCAGGGCCGCGGCAAGTTCTATGACGAGGTCGGTACCATCAGAGACGTGATCCAGAACCATCTCGTCAACGTGCTGATCCTGCTCGCCATGGAGCCGCCGGCCGGCCGGCTCGAGGACGATCTGATCGAGGAGAAGGTCAAGATCTTCAAGGCGATCCGCACGCTGACGCCGCAGGACGTGGTGCGCGGCCAGTTCGTCGGCTATCACGACGAGCCCGGCGTGGCACCGAATTCCACCGTGGAGACCTTCGCGGCGGTGAGGATGTTCGTCGACAGCTGGCGCTGGGCCGACGTGCCCTTCTATATCCGCGCCGGCAAGAACCTGCCGGTGCGCTGCACCGAGGTGGTGGTCCGCTTCAGGAAGCCGCCGCACGACGTGTTCGCCGAACGGTTGCAAGGGCCCTCCAACGAGCTTCGCTTCCGCATCAATCCGCAGATCACCATCGGACTCGGCTCGCGTATCAAGGCGCCCGGCGAGAACCTGGTGGGCGAGCCGGTCGAACTCGTCGCCGTCGATGACGGCACCGGTGACCTCGCCCCCTATGAGCGACTGATCGGCGACGCCATGGAGGGCGACAACGCCCTGTTCACCCGGCAGGATGCCGCCGAAATCGCCTGGCGCATCTTCGATCCCGTCATCGGCAATGTCGTGCCCGTTACCCCCTACCAACCCGGTACCTGGGGCCCGTCGACCATGGCCGGCTTCGAACCGCCCTTCGGCTGGGTCGACCCGACGGTGTGAGGACCCGTCCATGAAGGGCGGCGCTGAGCTTTGTCATGCCCGGGCTTGACCCGGGCATCCACCGCAGTGCCCTGCGCAATGGCGAGAAAAGAGCTGGATTGCCGGGTCAAGCCCGGCAATGACAATGGTCGCGTGAGTTCAAATCTGCTTGCGCCGGCCGAAGCCTCAATTGCACTTCACGTCATAGTCCGACACCGAGGGGTAGTCGTTGTCACCCGCCGTGGTGACCGACAGGGTGCCCGCCTCGCCGCGATAATTGTAGCTGCAATAGCCGAGGCCGGTGCCCGAGCAGGCCTCCGCCTCGATCACGCCGAGCTTGACGAGTTCGGCGACGCGGCTGTCGGTGCGATCCTGCTCGCTTGAAGGCACCGGCTCCCAGCCATTCGCCTTCAGCGCGGCGCGCGCCTTGTCGATCGGCATGTTGTTGATGTTGGGCACCTTGGCACGGCCGCCGCAGACGCCGTCACTGGCCGCCACCGGGTTGAACTCGAACTTGTAGTCGTCGATCGAGCGGATATCGCCGATCGGTGTGGCGAGATAATCGCCGTCGATGACACGCACCCCGCCCCCTTCGAGAGCCTGGACGCGGCCCAGCGACTGCTTGGAGCCTTTTTCGGCATAGAGCAGGGCAACCAGCTTGCCGCCGTCGAAGACACCGACATTGCCGTCATTGACCAGGCAGGTACCGCTGGTGCCCGGCTCGAACCCACCGGCGAAGCTGACGGCGCGCAGGGAGGTCCCCAGCTTGGCCTCGCCCGTCACGGCCCAGCCGCGCTCCGCCACGACACGGCCGGCTTCAGAGGCAGGCTTGACAACCAGCTGGCTGCACTCGTCTGCTCCTTCCACCGCCCGGGGGGCACGCGGCAGGGTGGTCAGAAGGCGGAATGCCACGCCCTTGACCTCGCTGCTGGTGGAGGGCGGCTCGTCCCCCATGCCCATCGCCGCAGCCATGGCCGCCGGGGCGCCCAGCATCAACGCGCTCGCCAAAGATGCCGCGAGGAAAGTCCGGCCTTTCCCGGTATTCGCCACAGCCCGCCGTCCATCCGTCATTGTCGTCTCCACTGCTGCCGATTCATGGGATCGGCGCAGGCGCCAAGATATCGGCGCGCGGCGACAAGACAATCGCCATGGAGCGAAGTTTCAAGCTCGGCTGGGGATAGAGGTTTCCGGGGGAACAAGGCGATGTTCGTTCGGGCACGGTAAGGCGAGCATCTGCCTGTCCCCTACCCAATCGTCATCAGGCTGGCATTGCCGCCGGCGGCCGTGGTGTTGATCGAGGTGGAAACTTCCTCCAGGAGCCAGTTGAGGCAATAGGCGTCCGCCTTCGCCGCGAGTTCCTGCGAGGAGGCCGCTTGCACCAGGACGAGCGGCCCCGGCAAGGCGGCGATGGCCTTGCTCGCCTCCTGGATCTCATCCGGGTTTCCCTCGACCAGGGCACCGGCGAACGGGCCCGACTTCCTCCAGTCCTTGCTCCAGCTCACCCGCACCGCCACGCTGGCCGGCAGGGTCTTGAGCACGGGTTGCAGCCCGGAAGCCATATCGATCACCACGCTGTTGCCGGTCGCGAGCGCCGCCGTGAGCTGCCGGTGCAGGCCGATCTCGGTCTGCGGCACCAGCAGGATCTGGCCGCGCGGATGCAGGGCGTAGAGGTTGCGCTCGCCGACCGGGCCGGTCAGCTCGATCTCCAGGCCGAGGGCGGAGTCGCCGCCGATTTCGCGCGCATCCTGGGCCAGATTGTTCATGCCGCGCTGTCCCAGCCATTTGGCGAAGTCGGTCAGCACCGGATCGGTATGGACCGAGCTGTGCCGCGGGGGGATTGGCGGGGTGTCGACCAGGCGCCCGAGATAGAGGGGCCCGCCCGCCTTGGGACCGGTGCCCGACAGGCCGCGCCCGCCGAAGGGCTGCACGCCGACGACCGCGCCGATGGTGTTGCGGTTGATGTAGACATTGCCTGTTTTCACCAGGCTGGTGACATGGGCGATGGTCTCGTCGAGGCGGGTGTGCAGGCCGAAGGTCAGGCCATAGCCGGTCGCGTTGATCGCATCGATCAGGCGTTCCAGATCGTCGCGCTTGTAGCGCACCACATGCAGTACCGGCCCGAAGACCTCGCGCGTGAGATCGGCCAGCTCGTTGATCTCGATGATGGTGGGCGCCACGAAGGTACCGGCCTGCGTCGCTTCGCCCAGCGCCACCTGCTCCACCTTGCGGCCGCGGCCGCGCATGGCCTCGACATGGCCCTCGATGGTGGCCTTGGCCTCGGCGGTGATGACGGGGCCGATATCGACCTTCAGGCTGTCGGTTGAACCGATGCTGAGCTCCTTCAGCGCGCCCTTGAGCATGGTGAGGGTGCGGTCGGCGACATCCTCCTGCAGGCAGAGCACGCGCAGGGCCGAACAGCGCTGCCCGGCGCTATCGAAGGCAGAGGCGATCACATCCGCGACCACCTGCTCGGCCAGGGCCGATGAATCGACGATCATGGCGTTCTGGCCGCCGGTCTCGGCGATCAGCGGGATCGGCTTGCCATGGGAGCCGAGGCGCGTGGCGAGCTGGGCCTGGATCAGGCGCGCCACCTCGGTCGAGCCGGTGAACATCACGCCAGAGGTCTCCGGCGCGGCGACGAGTGCCGCGCCGACCCGGCCGTCGCCCGGCAGGAGCTGCAGGGCATCGGCCGGGACACCGGCCTCGTGCAGGATGCGCACGGCCTGGGCGGCGATCAATGGCGTTTCCTCCGCCGGCTTGGCGAGCACGGCATTGCCCGCCACCAAAGCGGCGGCAACCTGGCCGGAGAAGATCGCCAGCGGGAAATTCCACGGGCTGATACAGACGACCGGCCCGAGCGGCTTGTGGGCGACGCCCAGCGTAAGGCGGGCCTGGTCGGCGTAATAGCGCAGGAAGTCGATGGCCTCGCGCACCTCGGCGATGGCGTTCGGCATCGACTTGCCCGCCTCGCGCATGATCAGGCCGAGCAGCACCGGCATCTCGCTCTGCATGATGTCGGCGGCGCGCTCCAATGCGGTCGCGCGCTCGCCCGGTGTCCAGCGGGACCAGCCCTGCATCGCCTTTTGCGCGTTCGCCATCGCCGTGGCGACATCGGCCTCGGTGGCCTCGGTCACCTCACCGACGACATCCTCATGGTCGCCGGGATTGAGCACGGGCCGGCTTTCTCCGGCACTGCGAGCGCCAGCAAGCTGCGGCACGGACGTCCAGGCCCGGCCGGCGCTCTCCTTGAGGATTGCGCCGATCTCGGCAAGCGTCGTCTCGTTGGAAAGGTCGAGCCCGGCGGAATTGGCACGCTCGTCATAGAGCTGGGCGGGCAGGGAAATCTGGTCGTGGCGCGCCCCGACCACCGCCATCGCGCTGATCACCTCGGCCGGATCGGCGATCAGTTCGTCGACCGAAACATTGGGGTCGCCGATGCGATTGACGAAAGAGGAATTCGCCCCGTTTTCCAGGAGACGGCGCACGAGATAGGCAAGCAGCGTCTCATGCGTGCCGACGGGGGCATAAATGCGGGCCGGCCGGCGCAGCTTGTGCGCCCCGACCACCTCGTCATAGAGCGGCTCGCCCATGCCGTGCAGGCATTGGAACTCGTATTGGCCAGTTTTGAAGTCGGCGCCGGCGAGTTGATAGATGGTGGCGAGCGACTGGGCATTGTGCGTGGCAAATTGCGGGAAGACGGCGTCGGTGGCCTCCAGCAGCTTGCGCGCGCAGGCGATATAGGAAACGTCGGTGTGCACCTTGCGGGTGAAGACCGGAAAGTCGGGCAGGCCGTCGACCTGCGCCCGCTTGATCTCGGCATCCCAATAGGCGCCCTTGACCAGGCGCACCATGATGCGGTGCCCGGTGCGGCGCGCCAGGTCGATGATGAAATCGAGCACGAACGGGCAACGCTTGCCATAGGCCTGGACCACGAAGCCGATGCCGTCCCAGCCCTTGAGATCGGGGTCCTCGCACAGGCTCTCCAGGAGGTCGAGCGAGAGTTCGAGCCGGTCGGCCTCCTCGGCGTCGATGTTGAGGCCGATGTCGTATTGCTTAGCGATGGCGGCCAGCGCCTTCACCTTGGGCAGCAATTCCGCCATCACCCGCTCGGCCTGGGCGCGCACATAGCGCGGATGCAGCGCCGAGAGCTTGATGGAGATGCCGGGCCCGTCATAGATGCCGCGGCCTGCCGAAGCGCGGCCGATGGCGTGGATGGCGGTCTCATAGTCCTTGTAGTAGCGCGTCGCATCGGCAGCGGTGGTCGCCGCCTCGCCCAGCATGTCGTAGGAATAGCGAAAGCCCCTCTCCTCCAGCGGCCGGGCGCGTTTCAGCGCTTCCGCGAT
The DNA here is from genome assembly GCF_057073705.1 of Labrys sp. E2SS-1L. NCBI lineage: Bacteria > Pseudomonadati > Pseudomonadota > Alphaproteobacteria > Hyphomicrobiales > Xanthobacteraceae > Labrys > Labrys sp. E2SS-1L. The sequence continues at coordinate 4,936,268 of NZ_CP172712.1, forward strand.
GGTCTCGCCGGTGACGAACTGCTCGCCCATCATGCGCATCGCCATGTCGACGCCGCGGCGGATCACCGGCTCGCCGCAACGGGCGATCAGCCGGGTCAGCGCCGCCGACAGGCCGCGGTCATTGACGGTGTTCGAGAGTTTGCCTGTAACCACCAGGCCCCAGGTCGCGGCGTTGACGAAGAGCGAGCGCCCGCCGCCGACATGGGAGCGCCAATCGCCATCGGCGATCTTGTCGCGGATCAGGGCGTCTCGCGTCGCCATGTCGGGAATGCGCAGCAAGGCCTCGGCGAGGCACATCAGCGCCACGCCTTCCTGGCTGGAGAGCGAATATTCATGCACCAGCGCCTCAACACCGCCGCCCCGGCGCTTGGAACGCAGCGCCTCGATCAGCTTGCGGCCGGTGGCGCTGATCGCCTCCTTGACACCCGCCGGCAGGCTGGCCTGCTCCAGGAGCGCCGCCACGCATTCCTCCTCGGAACGGCGATAGGCCGCCGTGATGGCCTGGCGCAGCGGCGTCTGCGGCCGGATCGGCGGCGCAAAATCGGCGAAGGGCCTGGGGGCAGGCTGGGGATTTTGCAAGGAACCTTGGCTGAGTGCGGCAGATGTCGTCATGGCTGTCTCGCTCTGGGGAAACGTCAGGTGCCATTGGGCCGGATCGGCGATGATACCTCGCGTCGTGGCGATCACATAGCACGCCCCATTCTTGCATTTTTGCCAAGATTATGCGCCTTTGTAGACAATATCACTTTTGATTCATCGATATCCAGGACTTTTGGATGGCAAAAACGACAGAAACAGGAAATCTGGATGGTTACGACCGCAAGATCATCGATGCGCTGGTCGAAAACGGCCGCATCTCCATCACCGAACTGTCTGAAAAGATTGGGCTTTCCAAGACACCGTGCCATCAGCGGCTGAAGCGCCTTGTCGACGAGGGTTACATCCGCGGCTTCCGCGCCATTCTCGACTCCAGCAAGATGGGCCTCGACCATATCGCCTATACGGAAGTGAAGCTTTCGGACACGCGCGAGGCCGCGCTGAAGGCCTTCAACGCGGCGGTGTTCAAGATCCCGGAAGTCGAGGAATGCCATATGATCGCAAGCTCCTACGACTATCTCCTCAAGGTGCGCACCGCCAATATCCGCCGCTATCGCCAGGTGCTCGGCGAACGCATCTCGAGCCTGCCCCATGTCGCCAACACCTCGACCTTCGTGGTGATGGAATCGGTCAAGGACACTGACCTGGTGCCGTGAGCGAGGAGCAAATTAAATTAATTCAGGGACAGTTTACTAATTTCAACGATGAGTCCACGTACGGATCAAGCGAAGCTACGTCATTAGTAAACTGTCTCCGATTTTCCGTTCATTTCACCGCGATGTCGACCGGTCCCCTTCGTCCAGCTTGCTCTTCCTGCCCCGCTTCTGCGGCCTGAGGACACGGCCGGTCACGGCCTCCAGCTGTTCGATCCAGGCGCCGCCGCCGAGCGGCCGGCCCGACGTCTCCGCCAGACGCAGGGCGTTCGCCGCCCTCTCGTCCTCCCCGGCCTGCAGGAGGCCGGCGATATCGGGGAAACGTTCGCGCACGGGGCCGAGATCGGTCAGCCCGTCGTCGCGGCCGTCGAGATGGACCCGCGCGCTCGACCAGGGCCAGTCCTGCGCCCGCTCGACCAGGCGCGCGCGGACGGGGTTGAGGCAGACATAGCGGACCGCATGGGCCAGGTGCGTCTCGTCCATGACCACGGAACCGAAGCGTCCCTGCCACAGATGCCCGGTCCATTGCTGGCGCGTGTTGATGCGCGCGGTGTAACGCCGATGCGTCTCGCCCAGCATGGCCCTGAGCCCGTCCGGTTCGGTGGGAATGGCGAGCAGATGAACGTGATTGGGCATCAGGCACCAGGCGATCAGCCGCGTGCCCGATTTCGGGGCATAGATCTTCAGGAGATCGAGATAGGCCCGGTAATCCTCGTCGCAGAAGAACACCCGCTCGCGGCGATTGCCCCGCTGCGTGACATGATGGGCAAAACCGGGAACGACCAGACGGGCGATACGGGCCATGCGCCGATCATGATCGGTCGCGTTAAATTAGTAAACTGTCCCCGAATTAATTTGCCATTCCTTGCGGAATTCGCTCGGCGTTGTCGTGAAGCGCTGACGGAACCGCCGGCTGAAATGGGCGGAATCCGAGAAGCCGCACTCCATGGCGATCTTGGCGAAGGATTTGTTGGAGGTCTCGACCATATGCCGGGCGAGCGACAGCCGCATCTCCATGAAGGCCGCGCGCGGCGAGGTGGCGAGCGCGCTCTCGAAATGGCGCTCGAGCCGGCGCTTGGTGATGCCCAGATGCCGGGCGATCTGGCCGACGGAGAGCGGCGCATCCAGGCTTTGCTGCACCAGCAGCAGCGCCTTCCTGACGAAGGGATCGGAGGTGTTGAAATCGAGCGTCGGGCTCGGCTGCGGCGCCTCGCCGACCTCCGCCCCGTTGATCATCATGATGTGCAGGCTCTTGGTCGCGGCGGCCTTGCCCAAATGCCGCTCGACCAGGAAGGCCGCCAGATGGGCCGCGCTGGCGCCGCCCGGACAGGTGAGGCGGTCGCGATCGACGATGAAGATCTGGTCGGACACCGGCTGGAGACCGTCGAACTGCTCCAGGAAATCGGTGTGGTGGAACCAGCTCACGCAGCAGCGATAGCCCTCCATCAGCCCGGCATGGTGCAGGATGAAGGCGCCGGTGCACACGCCGACGAGCGGCACCCTGGCCGCCGCCGCCCGCTGGAGATAGCGCGAATAGGCGGGGCTGAGTTTCGGGACCTCGTCGATCAACCCGCCCACCACCACGATATAGTCGAACTTGCCGGGGTCCCCCAGCCTCTCGCTGGGCGCGACCACCACGCCGCTGCTGGAGGCGATCGGGCTCATGGTGTCGGACAGCACGCTCCATTCGAAGCGGATCGGCCGGCTGCGGTCGCCTTCATCTGCCGCCAGGCGCAGCACGTCGACGAAATTGGCAAAGGCGTTCAGGGTGAAGTGACGCGCCAGGATGAAGCCGACGGACAGCCGCGGCGCCTGCTTTTCGGACCGAGCCGGCTTCCTTGTCCCCGCTTCGCTCACGCCGCGCCTCCCTGTGCCGGGACGTCGCACATGTAACATCCGATCGACGCACCCATCCTATTCATGTCGACGACACCCGGCAAGATGTCGGGACCGGGCAGTCGTCCCGCCGCCGGCATCAATTTGTTGCATCGGTCGTACAAATCATGGCGAGGACAGCGTTCATGCTCTAAGAAGTGAGCGGGGATATCCGATTGGGATGGAGGGGACAGTCCATCGACAGCAGGTATTTCCATGAATACGGCAGAAATATACCAACGATTCTTGCATCATAGGCGGCGGCCCGCGCATCTTTTTCCGATTGCATTCCTTTGTCTGGCTGCGACGCCGGCCCTGGCACAGTATCAGCCCCGGGAAACCTTTGCGCCGCGCCCGCCGGCGCAGGCCGTCAACGCCTATCGCTCGGCCAATGGCCTGCCCGGTCCTCAATATTGGCAGAACAAGGCCGATTATCAGATCCATGCCACGCTCCAGCCTGATCAGCCTGCCATCAGCGGCGATGAGGTCATCACCTATACCAACAACAGCCCCGACCGGCTGACCGAGCTCTGGCTGCAACTCGACCAGAACATCTACAAGACCGACAGCCGCAGCGGTTACGCCAACGGCAAGGCGCGCGAGGGCACCACGGACGGCTTCGTGCTCGACAGCGTCGCGATCGGCGGCGGCAAGGCAGCACCCGTTTCCTATACCGTCAGCGACACACGCCTGCGCATCGCCCTGCCGATGCCGCTGGCCGCCAAGGGCGGGCAGGTCAAGCTCCACATCCGCTATCACTTCGCCATTCCCGGCGAATGGGGCGGGCGCATGGGCTGGGGCAAGGCCAAGGCCGGGCCCGTCTACGAGATCGCGCAATGGTATCCGCGCATGGCCGTCTATGACGACATCCGCGGCTGGGACACGCTGCCCTACCTAGCCCAGGAGTTTTATCTCGACTATGGCAATTTCGACTATTGGGTAACGGCACCGAGCACCATGCTGGTGGCGGGCTCGGGTGAATTGGCAAACCCGCAGGAGGTGCTGACATCCGAGCAGCAAAGTCGGCTCAAGAAGGCCCGCGCCAGCGACAAGACCGTGACCATCCGCAGCGTCCCGGAAATCGATGATCCCAAGTCACGCCCGAAGAAGGACGGCACGCTGACCTGGCACTATCGCATGCAGAACAGCCGCGACGTGGTTTTCGCAGCCTCGGTCGCCTTTGCCTGGGACGCGGCGCGCATCAACCTACCGGGCGGCAAGTCGGCGCTCGCCATGTCCTTCTACCCGGCTGAAAGCCAGGGCAGCGAGCGCTGGGGCCGTTCGACCGAATATCTCAAGGACGCGGTCGAACGCTTTTCGGCCCGCTGGTATCCCTATCCCTGGCCGGTCGCTGTCAATATCGCCGGCCCCGACGATCTCGCCGGCATGGAATATCCCGGCCTGCTTTTCGACGGCATTGGCGACAAGACCAAGGACCTGTTCTGGGTTACCGCCCATGAGATCGGCCACACCTGGTTTCCGATGGTCGTCGGTTTCGACGAGCGGCGCGACGCCTGGATGGACGAAGGCTTCAACACCTTCATCGACGTCTATGAGTCGGACGATTTCAACCATGGCGAATATGCGCCCAAACGCGATGTCGAATATGCGCCGGGCGGTGGCAATCCCGTCGACGAGATCATCGAGGTATTGAAGGACCGCGACGCGCCGCCGATCCTCTCGCGGGCCGACACCGTGATCGAGAAATACCGCCACCCGGTGACCTATTTCAAATCCGCGCTCGGCCTCGTGCTGCTGCGCGAGCAGATCCTCGGGCCGGAGCGCTTCGACGCGGCCTTCCGCCAGTTCACCGCGGCCTGGGCCTTCAAGCATCCCAAGCCGGACGATTTCTTCCGGGCGATGGAAAGCAGCACCGGCGAGGACCTCTCCTGGTGGTGGCGCGGCTGGTACGACCACAATTGGACGCTCGACCTCGCCATCGACAAGATCGGGCCGGCGACCGACGACAAGGACAAGGACAACAAGGACAAGGCGCCCAAGGGCACGGCCATCACCGTCGGCAGCCACGACAAGCTGGTCATGCCGGTGACCTTGCGGGTCGACTTCGCCGACGGCAGCCATCGCGACTATCGTCTGCCCGCCGAAAGCTGGATCAGGCAAGCCTCGACCACCGTCATCGTGGAGCCCGGCAAGAAGGTGGTGCAGGCCACCCTCGATCCCGACCACAAGATCCCCGACGGGAACCGCGGCAACGACAAGCTGCGCGCCGACGCAAAATAGCCGACCAGTAACGCCGTGCCCGTGAAAGGGCACGGCAAACCAGAACGAACGAGCATCCGGTCCGAGTACTCGTTGATCTGACCAGAATTGGAAAACAAGTGCTCCCGTCATCCCCGGCGCGGCCGAAGGCCGTGGGAAGGGGATCCAGGGGCTATGAGTTTCGTCCTGTAACTCCTGGATCCCCTTCCCGGGGTCTTCGACCCCGCCCGGGATGACATGTCTTTTAGGCAACAGTGGATGCTGCCCATCAGCATCGATAACGTGCCGGCATCACTCCGCCAGCTGGAAGGCCTCGAACCGTCCCAGCGCTTCCTCGATCGCGGGCTTGTGGGCGGCGGCATCGCCCTCGCCCACCCAGTTCCATTGCTGGATCAGCACCTTGCCGGCGGCGCGGTCCGTCTTGAGATCGATGGCCGCTACCACCTCTTCGCCCACCAGCACCGGCAGAGCGAAATAGCCGAAAACCCGTTTTTCCTTCGGCACATAGGCCTCGAAGCGGTGATCATAGTCGAAGAAGAGTTTCAACCGCTTGCGCTGGATCACCAGGGGGTCGAAGGGCGAGAGGATATGCACGAGCTCGGCCGGCGGCGCCGCGGCGACGGCGTCGAGCGTTTCGGGGCTGGCCCAATGCTCGGTCTTGCCGGCCCCCTCGACCTCCACGGCCACCAGGTCTTTGCGCCGCACCCGGCTTTCGAGGCGCTCGCGCACCGCACCCTTGCGGCCGGCATCGAGATGGCAGATGGAATCGAGGCTGATCAGCCCCTGCGCGCGCAGCGCCCGGTCGATGATGTAGTCGAGCCGCTGGCGCTCGGTGGCCGGCTTGGGCTTGAGGTCCCGCTGCTCAGCCCAGCCGAAATGGCGCTCCATCAGCTCATAGGTCTTGAGCATGCCCACGCGGGCGCTGATGGTCAGCACGCCGGTATAGAAGGCCAGCTGCAGCGCCTTCTTCGAAGGCTTGCGGCTGGCCCAGGGATGGGTCTTCTCCACCAGCACGTCGTCGTCGATGTCGCGAATGGAGAGAGCCCCACCCTTGCGGATCAGGCTGAGGACCTTGCGCAGATCGGCCTTCGACACGCTCTCGAACCAGCCATTGGGCCGGTCGAGATAGGCCTTCATGTCGGGCAGGAAGTAGCGCAGGTCCTGGGTGGGAATATAGGACAGCGCATGCGTCCAATATTCGAACACCGACTTGTCGGCGCTTTGCGCCTGGACGAGATGGTCGCGGCGATAGTCGGGAATGCGCGTCCACAAGATGTGATGGTGGCTGCGCTCGATCACGTTGATGGTGTCGATCTGCACATAGCCCAGATGCGCGGTCGCCGCAGGAGTCGCCTGCGGCCCGTCGCCGAAGGGAGCCAGGCTGTCGAGGCGCTGGGCCCTCAGCCAGATGCGCCGGGCCTGCGTCTTGTCGATGGAAGGCAGTTTACGGGGCATGCAATCTCGCCAGGATACGGGGCGGCTGGGAGCACGCTCCCAGCCTTCATGCCCTGCAAGATAGGTCTTCCCGGCCGAGTCGCCAGCCCCGCGCCAGTATTTTGTTCACGAAACGTTTACGGTCCGGCGGCTTGTCAGGGCACGAAGAGGATCTTGACCTCGCCCGGCCCGGCCGGCCTGGCAATGATGGCGGGCACCTCCTCCAGCCTGACCTCGCGCGAGATCAGCTCGTCGAGCTTGAGGGCTCCGCTGGCCACCAGCTCGGCCGCCCGCCGATGGGTGAAGGGGTTGATGAAGGAGCCGAACACCTTCAGCTCGCGGAACAGGATGTCGAAGGGCTCGACCGCCACCTTCTCGCCCTGCGCCATCACGCCGAGGATCACCACGGTGCCGCCGGGACGGGCGAGCCGGAAGGATTGCTCCACCGTTTCGGCCACGCCGGCGCATTCGATCACCACGTCGGCTCCGCCGGGTAGCAGGCCGTCGGGGCCGGTCACGTTGGCGATGAAATCGCCCCGGGTGGGATCGATGCTGGCGGTGGCGCCCACGCGCTCGGCCAGCTCGCGCTTCACCGCCTGGCGCGTGGACAGCACCACGCGTGACGCGCCGGCGAGCCTGGCCAGTTGCACCGTGATCAGCCCGATCATGCCGCCGCCGAGCACGATCACCGAGGAGCCCGGCTGGATATCGGCAATGTCGATGCCGTGCAGGCAGCAGGCAATCGGCTCGCAGAAGGCGCCATGGCTGGCCTTCAGGGACAGCGGCAGTTCATAAGCCTGCTGCTGCGGCACGATAACATAGTCGGCCAGGCCGCCGTCGCGGTGAATGCCGATGGCGGTGAGATTGCGGCACAGATTGATCCGCCCGTTCTGGCAGTGCACGCAGCGCCCGCACACGATGTTGGGATCGCCGGTCACCCGCATGCCGGTGCGAAAACCCTGCACGCCGGGGCCGACTTCCTCGATGATGCCGCAGAATTCATGCCCCAGGGTCACCGGCGGCTTGGAGGGAAACTCGCCCTTGAGCAGATGGCGGTCCGTGCCGCAAATGCCGGAGGCCTCGACCCGCACCAGCAGGTCGCCCGGCCCGGGCTTCGGCCTTTCCACCTCCTTCAGAAAAAGCTCTCCCACCGCATCGAGCCGCACTGCCTTCATCGTTGCCTCCGCCTGTTGTTTTGATTGTTCATACAATTCTAGGCCGGATTCGGGGCCGCGGGATAGTACCCGCCGGCATTTCCTTGGAGCGCGGACATCCCAGCGACATGCTTATGTCGCGATGTCCGCTCTTGAACCGCCAGCGTTCAGAGCGAAGAGCGGACAAGATGTCCGCGCTCCATGTAAGATGGCCGCCATGCCCGACAATTCTCCTGATTCTCAGCCCTCCAACGCCCCTGAATGGTCCGTCTCCGAGCTCTCCGGCGCCCTCAAGCGCACCGTGGAGGATGCCTTCGGCTATGTGCGCGTGCGGGGCGAGATCTCGGGCTATCGCGGCCCGGTGGCGTCGGGACACGCCTATTTCGCCCTCAAGGACGAAGGCGCCAAGATCGATGCGGTGATCTGGAAGGGCAATCTCGCCCGGCTGCGCCAGCGCCCCGAGGAGGGCATGGAGGTGATCGCCCATGGCCGGCTGACCACCTTCCCCGGCAAGTCCTCCTACCAGATCATCATCGACCGGCTCGAACCGGCCGGCCTCGGTGCGCTGATGGCGCTCCTGGAGGAGCGCCGCCGCAAGCTCGCGGCCGAAGGCCTGTTCGACGAGGGCCGCAAGCGTCCCCTGCCCTTCCTGCCGCGGGTAATCGGCGTGGTCACCTCGCCGACCGGCGCCGTGATCCGCGACATCCTGCATCGCATCACCGACCGCTTTCCGCGCCGGGTCATCGTCTGGCCGGTGCGGGTGCAGGGCGAGACATCCGCCGCCGAGATCGCCAATGCCATCGCCGGCTTCGATGCCCTGCCGGCCGGCGGCCCGATCCCGCGCCCGGACGTGCTGATCGTGGCGCGCGGCGGCGGCAGCCTGGAGGATCTGTGGTCGTTCAACGAGGAAGTCGTGGTGCGCGCCGCCGCGGCGTGCTCGATCCCGCTGATCTCGGCGGTCGGCCATGAGACCGACTGGACGCTGATCGACCATGTCGCCGACCGCCGGGCCCCGACGCCGACCGGTGCCGCCGAAATGGCCGTCCCGGTCAGGGCCGACCTCTTCGCCAATCTGCACGATCTCGGCGCCCGCCTCACCGGCCATGCGCTACGCATGATCGAGCGCCGGCGCCAGGACCTGCGCAATCTCGGCCGGGCCCTGCCCAGTGGCGAGGCCCTGCTCGCGACTCCGCGCCAGAAACTCGACCTTGCCGCCGGCCGCCTGGTGCACGCGCTCACGCTCAACACCCGCCGCCACCACCAGCGCTACGATGCCCTCACCCGCCGGCTGCTGACGCAGAGCCCCGCCAACCGGCTCGACCGCAGCCGCGACCGCTTCCACGCCATCGCCGAACGCCTGGAGGCTTCGGCGCGCATCGCCCTCGCCCGCAAGCGCGAGGCCTTTGCCGGCCGAGCCGGCCAGCTCACCCCGCTCTTGCTGTCCCGCCGCAGCGAGGCCGGGCGCGAGCGCCTGTCGAGCCTCGCCGGCCGCCTGCTGCAGGCCGCGGCCGCGCGCACATCGGCCCAGCGCGAAAGGCTCGACCGCTTCGCCGTGCTCTTGGAAGCCTATTCCTACCAGGGCGTGCTGCAGCGCGGCTTTGCCCTGGTGCGCGACGAGCAAGGCAGCCCCATACGCAATGTCGCGGCAGCCCAGGCCGCAGCGAGCCTCGACCTGCAATTCGCCGATGGCCATTTCATCGTGGGCAAGGGTGCGCCCCCGCCGGCCCCAGGCGTGGCGAAAGCCAAGCCGAAGAGCGGACAGGCCGGTCCGCAACCGAGCCTGTTCGACGATTAGAATTGGCTCTGTTATAGTTTCGACAAGATCAGCAACACATAGGCCAGCGCCTCCATGAACCGTCACGAAAGCCGCATGACTTTGCCCGGCGAAGCACAGGTCCAGTACCTCGATTCCGATTTCCGCATCCTCAAGCCGGGCAATTACGTGCGCTGCGCCGTGACCGGCACGCATATCCCGATCGATGAGTTGCGCTATTGGAACGTCGACCGCCAGGAAGCCTATGCCAGCCGCGAGGCCGTGCTGGAGCGGCTGAAAGGGCTCGGCGAGATCTGAGAATCCGGGTGCGCGGACGTCTCGTCCGCTCTTGGAAACAGCGCGCTTGCAGTCAAGCAAGAGCGGACAGGATGTCCGCGCTCCAAGGCGTCCTCACCCCGCCAGGCGGAAGCGCTTCACCAGGAAATCGTGCATTGCTTCCTCGTCGTCGAAGGAAAGCTGGATCGGCACGGTCTGGCTGATCGAGGCGAGGCCGATGCGCGCAGGGCCTCCTGTGAGGCGGGTCATATCCTTGGTCGTCGTCACCGGAACGAGCTTCGCGGCCTGTGCCCGCGCCGCGATCCTGGCCGCCTCCTCCTCACTGAAGGCATGGTGGTCGGCGAAGACCTCCGTCGCGGCGATGATGGCCCCCATATCGGCCAGGGTCTTGAAGAACTTCTCGGGACGACCGATGCCGGCAAAGGCCAGCACCCGCTTGCCGCGCAGAGACGGGGCTTGCGGATCGAGGCCGATGCGGGCCCGGAAGACGGCGACACTCGAGCCGCGGGCGAAATCATAGACGGCCGTTCCCGCATCGCCGGGCCCGATCACCACCACCGCCGAAGCAAAGCCGATCTGGTCATGGATATCGGCCCGCAAGGGGCCGGCCGGAAAGGCCAGGCCGTTGCCGATGCCCGTCTCGCCATCGACGGCGATGATCGAGCAATCCTTGGTGAGAGAGGGGTTCTGGAAGCCATCATCCATGATGATGATGCTGGCCCCCTGCTCGATGGCCAGCGCCGCACCGGCCGGCCGGTCGATCGACTTCACCGTCAGCGCCTTGCGCGCCAGCAGCAGAGCCTCGTCGCCAACCTTGTCGGCGGCAGCGTCGGGCTTGACCACCAGCGGCCCCTTCTCGCTGCCGCCATAGCCACGGGTGAGGAAGGCCGGGCGCTGGCCCGCCGCGATCAGGATATCGGCAACCGCCAGCGCCAGCGGCGTCTTGCCGGCGCCGCCAAGCGTGAAATTGCCGATGCAGACCACGGGAACGCCGGCCCGGCTGCCTGGCTGGCGCATGCGCGCCGCGACCTTTCCGCCATAGAAACGGGACAGCGGCATGAGCAGGCGGGCCAGCCAGCCCCGCGGTCGGTACCAGAAGGCCGGCGCCTTCAGGCTCATGCGCATGCTCATGGCCGCCCCGCCCCGAGCGGTAGCAGGGCAATGAGCGTCCGCTCCAGCGCCCCGGTCAGCGTCGCGATTGCCTTGGCGCCGCCGGCTGCGACGCGCTCGACCTCAGCCGGCTCGGCCAGCAGCCGCGCAACGGCACCGGACAGCTCAGCCGAGCCGTGCACGACCACGGCCCCCCCCATGCCATCGAGCGCGCCATAAGCCTCGACGAAGTTCTGGACATGGGGCCCATGCAGCACGGCTGCGCCGAGCTTGACCGGTTCGATCGGATTCTGCCCGCCCTTGCCGAGCAGCGACTTGCCCATGAAGACGATGCGGGCTAGGCGATAGAACACGCCCATTTCCCCAACCGTGTCTGCGACATAGACATCGTGCCGCACTTCCAGGGCAGTGCCCCGCGAGCGCAGGGCGACGTTCAATCCCTTTTCCCGCAAGGCTGCGGCGATCGCCTCGCCACGTTCGGGATGCCGCGGCACGATCAGCGTCAACAGGCCGGGAAAACGGTCCTTCTGTGCGGCATGCACCTCACCCGCCAGAGCCTCCTCCCCCTCATGCGTCACCGCCGCGAGCCAGAGCGGGCGACCCGCCACCGCCTGCCGCAAACCTTCGAGCACGCCGGGATCGGCGGGCGGCAGCGGTGCGTCGAATTTGAGATTGCCGGTGACCACGACGCGCGGTGCCCCGAGCGAGGCAAAGCGCCGTCCGTCATCCTCGCTCTGTGCGGCAATGAGGTCGAAGCGCCCGAGCAGCGCGGCGCTGGTGCGCGGCACGCGGCACCAGCGCGCGAAGGAACGCGGCGACATCCGCCCATTGACCAGCGCCAGGGGAATGCCCGCCGCCTTGATCTCGGCGATCATCCCCGGCCAGAGTTCCGATTCCAGGAAACAGACGAGATCAGGCCGCCAGTGCTCGAGGAAACGCCTGACATAGGCGGGAATATCGAGCGGCACGAACTGATGGATCGCCCCGGGCGGCAGGCGCTCCGCCATCAGGGCCGCCGAGGTGACGGTGCCGGTCGTCATCAGGATACGATAGCCTTCCGCCGCCAGGCGCGCAGCCAGCGGCAACAGGGTAATGGCTTCCCCGACACTGGCACCATGCAGCCAGGCCAGCCGCCCCTCGGGCCGAGGCCGGCCGGCAATGCCAAGGCGTTCGGACCGGCGCGAAGCATCTTCCTTGCCGCGGCGCTGGCGCTTGTCCAGCAACAGGCCGGCGAACGGACGAAAGCAGCTCGTCGCCAGCCGGTAGGCCCTGAGGCTGAGGGGAAGCGCTGTGCTCACGTACCTGCCTTCACGAAGGTTCGCCCGACCATGGCATAGGCGGTGCGATGCGCCGCATCGAGGGCGTTCTCGACCTCCAGGCGCTTCGCCTCCATCAGCGCCTTGTCGGCATCCTCGGGCACATGCACGAGATCACCGACCACGAAGGCGCCGCGCGAAAACGGCATGTTGATCACGGCCTTGTCCCAGGTCGAGAGCTGGATCATGTTCGAGGTCGCCACGGCGACCGGCACGATCGGCCGTCCCGACAGGCGCGCAAGCGTGACGATGCCGAGCCCGGCCACGCCGCCGGTGCGCGGCACGTCCGCCGTCACGCCCACCGACTGGCCGTCCTTCAGGGTGGCCACCAGCTCGCGCAGGGCCGCGGGACCGCCCTTGTGGTGCTGGCGCTGGGGCCTGCCACCCGAGCCGCGCACCAGGCCGAGCCCCAGACGCGTCACCGCAACCGCGTTGATCTCGCCGTCGCCATGGCGCGAGATCAGGATGCGGAACTCATGCCCCTCGCGGCGCATGAAGGGCACCAGGAAATGCTGCCCGTGCCACATCGCCACGATATAGGGATATTGGTCGCGAATGGGCCCGTAGAGATCGGCCGGACTGTCGGCAAAGCGGCTGGTGCCGTGCACGAGCTTCAGCCATGCGGCGAGGCCCTCGCCGATGGCCTTCTGCACGAAGCGGGATCGGCCGATATTCTTGATCATTCCAGGGGCCTATCATCGACCATGGTTATCAGCGCTTGGTCGTGTCGGTCGTCGGATCGAGCAGGCGATGCAGATGCACGATGAAATAGCGCATCTGGGCATTGTCGACGCTCGCCTGGGCCTTGGCCTTCCAGGCCGCCTGGGCGCTGGCATAATTCGGGTAGATGCCGACGATGTCGAGGCCCTGAAGGTCCTTGAACTCCACGCCTTCGATCGAGCTCAGCTCGCCGCCGAAGACCAGATGCAGCAATTGTTTCTGAGGTTCGCTCATCCCATGCTCCTATAGCGTTTTCCGGAAAATCTGACAGACTCTTAGATCAAGAAAACGCGTTAAAACAAATAGTTAGATCAAAATGACAATTCAGGGAAAAGTCATTTTGCTCTAAAACTCAGTTCATGCCCTCGAACAGGGCAACCAGGGCGCCCTGACGCTCCCGCCCAGCCATCACGAGCGGCCGGTGCACGGGGTCGGGGCGGTTATAGACGATGTCCCTGCCGGCCACGGTAGTGAGAAGCCCGCCGGCCTCGCTGAGAATGATATCGGCTGCGGCAATGTCCCAATCATGCGAGGATCCCGAAGCGAAAGCGCCGTCGACGCTACCCTCCGCCACCATGGCGATGCGCAGGGCCAAGGACGACATCGACGAGGCCCGCTCGACCCGCGGCAAGGCGCGTTGGGCCAGATCGAACATCGGCTTGGGGCCCGCCAGCGTGCGGATGGCAGCGAGAGCCCCTTGGCTGGCATTGAGCGCAACGCCGTTCTTGAAGGCGCCCAGGCCGCGACCGCCCGTATAGAGATCGCCATTGCTGGGACGCAAGAGCACGCCCGCCAGCGGACGCCCGGCCTCGACCAGCGCGGCCGAGATCACCCATTCGCCGTTGCCGGCGATGAAGCCGCGCGTGCCGTCGATGGGGTCGACCACCCAGACCTGCTGCTTGTCCAGCCGCTCGGCGGTGTCGACGGCTTCCTCCGACAGCCAGCCGACCGCGCTGGAGACGTGGCGCAGCCGCTTGGCCAGATGAGCATCGATGGCAAGATCGGCCTCGGTGACCGGCGACTTGTCGGCCTTGTCGAAGACACGGGCCCCTTCGCGCGCAAAGCCGAGCCCGATCTCGCCCGCTTCCCTCACAGCCTCGATCAGCAGAGGCAACGCCTCGCCCGCACTCAACCCCCGGGCCATACGCCCTGCCCCATCCTTCTCGATCATGGCTCGGATTTAGGCGAGCCGGCCAGTACGTGCAAGCGAGAACCATGGGTTCTGAGCGGTTGGCCACGCAAGGCGTGTCAGCGGCGTCGCCGCGGCACGTGATAAATCACGGCGGTATATTTCCTGTCACGCCGCTCGGCCGCCGGGATTCCACCCAGGCCCTCGGCAATCCGGCGGCTTGCCAGATTCGCCTCTGCGACGGGATATTCGAAATATCGCACGGCCGGGTCCTCGGACGCCCAGTCGGCAATCGCAGCGACAGCCTCACGGCCATAGCCGCGCCCATGTTCGTCTTCCCGGATCCAGATACCGAGTTCCGGCGTCTTGCTCGCGGCCCGATGCAGCCCTGCCAGGCCGAGAAACAGTCCATCCCGCCGGCGGACGACGAAAATGTGATCGCTGCCCACCTCGGCCAAGGTCTCCCAATTGCGCCAGATCGAGGCAAAGGCCTCGCGTGACGGCAAAGGCTCCCATGCCATGAAACGCGTCAGGCTCGGCGTGATGCAGGCAAAGATCTCGTCGGCGTCATCGGGTGTGAAGGACCTGAGCAGAAGACGTTCGCTGACAAGGCCGGCGGGCGGTGGATCGAGGGACACAGTGTTCTCCGCTCACGAAATTGCGGCCTGCCGACCGAAACATCCCTGTCGCCGCTTGCGGTTTTCATGAAAGCGGATTTGGAGTGTCAGCCTCTGGCTGACATCTTGAAGAAAGGAAACAAGATGTCAGCCAGAGGCTGACACTCCGTGTTTCCTGCAACCTTGTAAACAGGCGCGACCGGAAGGCCAGGACATGTCGACAACGACGATAATGTGCCTTCGGAAAGATTCGTCCAGAAAGACCGCCTTGATTACCTGGCGCGTAATTGAGACGCCCCCTTCTCCCGGCCATGCTGAGCGGGCCTGAAGCAATCAGGCCTGCCAATAGGAACATGTCGATGACCGATCCCGCCACCATTGCCCGTATCTATATCGCCACCTGGAACGAGACCGATCCTGGGCGCCGGCGCGCCCTGCTGGATGCCTCCTGGACGCATGACGCCCTCTATGTCGACCCGCTGATGCGCGGCCAGGGCCATGACGAGATCGATGGCCTGATCGCAGCCGTGCAGCAGCGCTTCCCCGATTTTCTCTTCTCCCTGATCGGCGAGGCGGACGGCCATGGCGATCAGATCCGCTTCTCCTGGCAGCTCGGTCCGGAAGGCGCCGATGGGCCGATCAAAGGCACCGACTTCGCCCGGCTCGACCAGGGGCGGCTGCGCGAAGTGAATGGCTTCCTCGACCAGGTCCCGGCAGCGGCATGAGCGCCCGTGGCAGCATCCAGGTCGCCCGCCGACCGGGCGGCTCGCCGCAGGCGAGGGCCCCCCGGGGAGTCGGCGACCATCTGCGCGCCTGGCGCCAGCATCGCCGCATGAGCCAGCTCGATTTCGCGCTGGAGGCGGAAATCTCCCAGCGCCATCTCAGCTTCATGGAAAGCGGCCGTTCCAAGCCAAGCCGCGAGATGGTGCTGCATCTGGCCGAGAGGCTGGAAGTGCCGCTGCGCGAGCGCAATGCCCTGCTGCTCGCGGCCGGTTACGCACCGGTCTATCAAGAGCGCGGGCTGGATGATCCGGCCCTCGCCCCGGCCCGCGAGGCGATCGACCTGGTGATCGGCGGGCATGAGCCCTACCCCGCCCTTGCGGTCGACCGCCATTGGACGCTGGTCGCCGCCAACAAGGCGATCGCACCCTTGTTGGTCGGAGTTGCCGACAAGAGCCTGCTGGAGCCGCCGGTCAATGTGCTGCGCCTCGGCCTGCATCCCGGCGGTCTCGCGCCCCACACCGCCAATCTGCCCGAATGGCGCGATCATCTGCTCGAGCGCCTGCGCCAGCAGATCGCCGTCAGCGGCGACGAGATCCTCGCTCGTCTCCTCGAGGAACTTTCCGCCTATCCGGTTCCGGCTTCGCGCAGCAAGCCCCGCGCCGATCTCGGCGGCATCGTCGTGCCCTTCGAGCTCAGGACACCGCAGGGCCTGATGTGCTTCTTCTCCACCACCACCGTGTTCGGCACGCCCGTCGACATCACCCTGTCGGAGCTGGCGCTGGAATGTTTCTACCCCGCCAACGCCGAGACGGCGGAGATCCTCAAGCGGACGGTGCTGTGAGAGGAATCGCTACTTCTGGGATCACATCCCTGCCTGCCTTTAGAGCACTTCGACCGTTTGAGAAGAAGAGCAGGCAATCGCGACATGCAAGCATGTCACTGAGATGCCTGCGATGCCAGACGAGCATCTCTCACAAGGCAGTGCATAGAAAACGGGCGGGTTCCTGCCCTGGTCTCCCCGGAAGCTGGAGGTCGCCTTCTCCCGGGAGGACGAGGCCGAAACCCGCCCGTCATTCCCCTCGTAGCGGGGGGAAATGCGTGATGATCAGGCCGCCTTGCTCTCAGTCGGCGCATCCAAAGTCTGCAAGACCTCGAAACCTTCGAAGACGGGGTGGCCGAGCGTCAGCGCCGGGCCCTTGCCGGCATTACGATGCGACAGGCGGAAAGCCTCCGACTGAGTCCAGGCCTCGAAATCGGCCTTGGACCGCCAGACCACATGCGAGGAATACAGGACATGGTCCTCCCGCTCCGGCCCGCGCAGCAGGTGGAAGGAGACGAAGCCGGGCAGCTTGTCGATATGCACTTCACGATCGCGCCAGACGGTCTCGAAATCCGCGGTGGATTCCTTCTTCACCTGGAAGCGGTTCATGGCGATGAACATGGGTGGTTCCTTTCGTTGTTAGGATCTTGGACATTGAACGGGGACGATGCGCGAAACGGCGCCTCCCGGTGGAGGCGGCGGCGATATTCCGCGGACGGCCGCCAGCGCGGCTCTGTCCAGTGCAGAGTCCCCCGACGGGCTGCTGAGACGTACGCTGCCAACGCTACCCGATGCGGAGACATTGAAGCCAACATTGGCACGCCTGCCACCTTGGCACGCGATTCCGCCCATGGCCCTCACGCGACTATTCACGGCCGCGACAAGAATGGCATTGTATTTTTTCACCGCAGCACCATTGGTTCGGGCACTGTCGGCGACACCGATGTCCGACATCGCCCCCTCTCCGCCTTTCTGCGCATGGCGAGTCTGCGTGGTCGTATCGAGCTTGGCCAATCGCTTGACCTCCGGCTTATCCTTGACCGGCGTTTCGACCGCCTTCGTCTTCAAGGGTTGCTCTTTAGGCTTCTCAACCTTTTTCTTGGGCTTTTCCGGAATGGGCTTCTCGATCATCGGCTTTTTCGGCTCCGTCACCGTCTCGCTCCGCACAGTGTCGGGAACGGTTGCAACGGTCGCGCTGGGCTGCGTCGACGTTGTGGTGACGACGTCAGGCACCAGCGCTGCCATCCTGTCCGGCTCGACAGGCGTCGGGAGAGCCTCTTCGGCCACCTGTACGGGCGGGGATTCCGCGCTTTGCTCGTGAGGCGCCGCGGGCTCGGCGGCGACCGCATCGGGCGATATCTCGGTGACGGTATCCTCGGTCAGCGCCTCGCTCTCGGCTACCGGCGAGACGACCTCCTGCGACAGCGGCGAACTTACCTCGTTTACGGCATCATTCGAAGGCGCTGGCATCAGCGATGCCTCGATCGGGCGATTCAAGCGCGTTTCCACGCCGTCATGCGGCACCATCACCCAGGCACCGGCGAACGCCGTCAGATGCAGGAGCGCCGCTCCCGCGATCATGCCGACCCGCCAATCCCTGAAGATGTCGGCCGACGTCATGGCTGGGCAGCCGCCTTGTCGGCCTTGCCGATGAAGGCAAGTTGGCTCACGCCGTTGCGGCTGAGATCGGCCATCAGATCCAGCACCTTCTCATAGGGCACGCTGGCGTCGGCGCGGATATGCGCCATCACCTTGGGATCGGCGGCGAGACGGGCACGGATATCGGCATCGAAAGCCTCGCCGCTGCGGGCGTCCTGCCCGATATAGAGCGAGCCATCCGCCTTGATGGAAACCACCAGCGGCTCCTTGGTGGGCGACATCGCCGCCACGCCGCTCGCCTTGGGCAGATCGACCTTGACGCCGGCCGCCAGCATGGGCGCCGTCACCATGAAGACGATGAGCAGCACCAGCATCACGTCGACGAAGGGCGTCACATTGATGTCTGAAACGGCCTTGGGCGCCCAAGACCCATAGCCAGACGCTTCGCCGCCTTCGGGCTCGTGGAGGGAGAAGCTCATTCTGCCGCCTCCCTGAAGCCAATGGCCTTGGCGGACGTTCCGCGGCGGGCCGCCATGGTTTCCGCTTCGCGGCGCAGGACCTGCTCGAACAAGCGGCCGAGGCCGGCCATGCCTTGCGACAATCGATTATAGGCGATCAGAGCGGGAATGGCCGCAACCAGGCCGAGCGCCGTGGTGAACAGCGCTTCGGCAATGCCCGGAGCAACGGTGGCCAGCGAGGTGTCGTTGGCGCCGGCAATGGCGGAGAAGGAGTTCATCACGCCCCACACCGTGCCGAACAGCCCGATGAAGGGCGTCACGGCGGCAATGGTGGCGAGGATCGACAGACCGGCATCGCTGGCGCCGACCAGCCCGCCGGCCGCCTCGCGCATGGCTCGCTCGATCCGGGCTCGATATTCGCCGCCGGTTTCGCCGGGCACGGCAAGCCCGGCCGATTGCTCGCCCTGCGCATGCAAGGCCTGCCCTACGGCCGGCGCCGCGCCGAGGCCCTTGGCCGTTGCGGCTTTCAGCAGCCGACGCAGCTTCGCCTGCCGCCTCACCGTCTCGAAGCTCAGGCCCCAGGACAAGACCGAGGAGATCACAAGGATCAGCATGACGGCCTTCACCACCGGATCGGCGTTGAGCAGCATATTCACGAAGGAAAAATGCGTGGCGGTTTCGGTCATGGCACTCTCGCTCTCACTCTTTGTTTCGACGCCTGTTTGAACCAAGCCTCAATTGAAGAATTCGGCCTCACTTGAAAAATTTAGGTCCGGCCTTCGAACTGACACTGACCGCCTCGAGGCAGGAAGGAGCCCCTGCCTTGCCATTGGTGAACTGGCAGCTCGGCACGTCGTTGAGCAGGATGCTGCCGATGCCCTCGCAGGCGAGCCCGGCGACGTCGAAAGCCTTGACGATGGTCTTGTTGGCCGGGATCGGGGCGAGATCGACGGCCAGCCGCTTGGCGACCACGCCGTCCGCTCCAAACATCACCAGATCGGCACGCAGGCTCTGCGCCGCTTCCGCGCGTCCGTTCACCAGCACCATGGTCAGCCGGCAATTACCGTTCTGGGTCTCGAGCTTGTTGAGGTCGATCGACACATCGGCAGCCAGGGCCGGCAGGGGTGCCAGGAAAAGCATCGTCGCGGGTGCCAGTACGGCAGCGAAGCGGGACAATTTCGTCATGCGGCTTGGTCCTGTGGAACGGCGTGCATGATGCTGGGGCCGCCATCCTGGATGGCGGTACCCACACGCACCTTGAAGACACGCTCGATGAGGGAAGGGGTAAGGGTTTCAGCCATGGCGCCCTGCGCCGCAATGCGGCCGCGATCGAGCACCAGCGCATCGTCACCATAGATCGAGGCCAGCGTCAGGTCGTGCAGGGTGACCACCACGGTCGCGCCCTGCTTGGCCAGTTGCCGGGCCTGGCCGAGCAGGCGGTGCTGGTGTTCGGGATCGAGGCTGGACACCGGCTCGTCCAGGATGACGAGATGCGGCTCGCCTGCCTGGCTGCGGTCGAAGATCTGCGCCGCGGCCTTGGCGAAGGCCACGCGCTGGCGTTCGCCGCCCGAGAGCATGGTAACGGGTCGGCGGGCCAGGGCTGCGAGATCGGCGCTGGCAAGCGCTGCCGCAATCGCTGCCTTGTCCCGCGCGGCGCGCGGCGTACCGGCATGGCAAAGCCGGCCCAGGGCCACGATGTCCTCGACGCTGTAGGCAAAGGGACAATCGAAATGCTGCGCCATATAGGCACGTTGAGCCGCCATCGCAGCCGGGCGCAGGCCCGTGAGCGGGACCCCGCCGAAGTCGACCCCGCCGCTGGCCGGTTTGATGGCTCCGCCGATCGCGGCGAGCAAGGTCGTCTTGCCGGCACCGTTCGGCCCCATCACGATGAGAACGCGGCCTGATACCGCTGCGAACGAGATGTCGTGCAGCACCGGGCGGCCATTGCGCTCGACCTTGAGATCGCGGACTTGGAGATCGCGGACTTGAAGATTGCCGAATTGAAGGCTCATGCGCGCTGGGCCTTCTTCAGAATGGCGATGAAGACCGGCCCGCCGATCAGGCTGGTGACGAGACCGATCGGCAGCTCAGCCGGCGTGATCGCGACCCGGGCCACCGTATCGGCCGCCACCACCAGTGCAGCTCCCAGCAGGGCCGAGGCCGGCAGTACGAAGCGGTAGCGTTGCCCGCCCAGCAGGCGCACGCAATGGGGTGCGATCAGGCCGACGAAACCGATCAGGCCGGTAAAGGCGACGGCCGCGCCGATCGCCAGGGCTGTCGCCGCGATCACCATGCGCTTGAGATGGACGGTGTCGACGCCCGAAAGAAAGGCCTCGCTTTCGCCGAGCGTGAAGGCGTCGAGCCCACGCGCCTGTTGTGCGAGCAGCACGGCCGCAATTGCGAGCGCCACGCCCGCCGCCAGCACGGCGATCCAGTTGGCACCCGAAAGCGAACCCATCATCCAGAACTGGATCGAGCGGAGCTGGGCGTCGTCGGCGATGGTGATGAACAGGCCGATCAGGGCCATGGCCAAAGCGTTGATGCCGATGCCCGCCAGCAGGAGATTGGCGATGCTGACATGGCCGTCGCGATCGCGCGCGATGCGATAGGTGATCACCGTGGACAGGCCACAGGCCGCCGCTGCCGCGGCGGGCAGCGCATAGCTGCCGAGGCCGCCGGTGCCACCGACATGCTCCAGCAAGACGATGCCGGCGACCACGGCGAGGATGCCGCCGGACGCCGCCCCCGTCAGCCCGGGATCGGCCAGGGGGTTGCGGAACAGGGCCTGCATACCGGCCCCGGACATGGCAAGGCCGGCTCCGACCAGCATGCCCAGCAGCACGCGCGGCAGGCGAATGTTGACCAGGATACCCGAATAGAGATCCCAGCTACCCGTCGCCGTCGAGAACCAGGTCGAGACCGGAATGCGCACGCCGCCGAAGCTGAGGCCCATGGCCAGGACCGCCGCCAGCAGCAGCGCGAGGCCAGCCTGCACCAAAGCCTCCCGCCGGTGCGGCGAGAGGCCTTGGGCAAGGCTTCGCGGTGTGACTTGCACCAGACTCATCATCCTACCCCGAGAACCGATCCGGATGCAGGCGCCGCGCCAGCGACTGGATCTGCGTGGCCGCCGACGGTCCGAAACTGAACAGCGTGGAAAGGTCGGTCTCGACCAGCCGGTCGGGCTTGCCGGCAAAGGCCGAGGTCAGTCCCAATTGATCGAGAAAGGCCGTCGCCCCGCCCGTATTGGCAACGACCGCGCTGTCGGCCAGGACGAAATCCGGCGGCGTGGCAGCGAGCACCTCGCGCGACACTGGCTTGAACAAGGGGAAATCGCCGAAGGCATTGGCGCCGCCGGCCAGGGCGTAAGTGGCATCGACCAGCCCCATCTTGCCGCCCGCCATCGGCGTGCCGCCGTCGATGGAGCGGATGAAGCCGATCTTGGGATGGCTGGTGATGCCGTCAAGGCGCTTGGCGACATCAACCATGGTGGCACTTACCGTCGCAGCCAGCGCCTCGGCATCCTTCTCGCGGCCGAGCAAGGCGCCGACATGCTTGATCTTGGCCGCCATGCCCTCCCCGTTCAGGGGGAAGGAGACGATCTCGATGCGCAGTCCCGTGCTGCGCAACTGCTCCACCGCCGTCGGCGGTCCCAGATCGCGATTGGCGATCAGGAGGTCCGGCTTGAGGGAGAGGATGCCTTCCACCGAGATCTGCCTGAGATAGCCGATGGATGGCAGCTTGGTCACCTCGGCCGGGGCCTTGGATGTGGAATCGACGCCCTGGATGACCGAGACGCCGGCCAGCCTGGCCACGATCTCGGTGACATCCGCGCCGGCACAGACCACGCGCTGGATGCCTTCGGCGCGCGCGACGGACGGCAGGGCCAGCAAGGCGAACGCACCGGCCAGGGCTCCACCTAGGATACCACGACGATTGAGTTCGGAATTTCCCATCACCGCCCCCTCACTTGCCTGCGAGCTTGACGGTGAGCGCGAACTTCGCCGCCAGGCCGGTGGAGTAATCGGAATTGAGGAACGCCTTGTAGCGGCGGTCGAAGATGTTATCGACCGCCAGGCTGGCGCTGACATTGTCGCTGTATCTGTAGCTGGCGAAGACGTCGACCAGGCCATAGCCCCCGCTGGGCTCGTCCACCTTGCGGGACGTCGCTCCGACCAGGGTGACGCGTGAACCGATCGTCAGGCGGTCATCCAGAAAGCGCAGGCCCACGGTGCCGCTGACCTTGTTGGGCGCCACGGTGTTGAGCGGCAGGTCGGTGGACGTGTTCTTGCCATTGGTATGCGAGCCCGCAATCGAGACGAAGCCGCCGCCCCAATCATATGCCGCCTCCAGTTCGACACCCATCAGGCGCGCCTTAGCGATGTTCACATATTGCAGCGACCGAATTGGGAAACAAAAATATGGGGGTCCGAATGGAGGGACAGTCGAGCAAATTCCAGGAGGAGCGCCAGGAACACCGGGAACGAAATAGGCATTTCCGACATTTGCGGTATCGATGTAGTTGTCGACATTGTTCACGAAGCCCGTGATCTTGGCTCGGAAATTGTCACCCCCGCGAAAGACATTGTCATACTTTATATTGGCACCCGCCTCGATATTCCGCCCGACTTCCGGCCGCAGATTGGGGTTTGGCAAAATAAAGAAGGCTGGGAACGGGTGCACTCCGGAAATCAACGTCTCCGAAAGAGATGGTGCGCGATAACCTTCCGCATAAGTACCATAGAGCTCGATGCCCTTGATCGGTGTTACACCGATAGTAAGTTTCGGTGACCAATGCGAGCCACTCGAATTGTATCTCCCGCCTTCCAACTTGTAGTCGTCGTAACGTAAGCCAGCCTGCACACGCAGCCAGTCGCTATAACGCATTTCATCTTGAATATAAGCGCCGAGCAGTCGCCTGTCGCCAGACGGCGTGAATGCTGAGACATAGCCGCCCGCCTGATCGTGAACCTTGACCTTGTCGAATGCAGCATCTCCGCCATAGGTCAGGGTATGATCAATCACGCCTGTCGAAAAGCGCGAGGTATTGTATATGTCGAAACCAACAGTTCCGATGCGGTCGTTGATTTTATCACCCGGCTTCGCACCAAGGCCCGCATAGGTTTCGTCCGGGCGTATCAAAGTCTGCTCGTTCTCGGTTTCCGAGTAATAGACTTTCGCGTTGAAATTAATCCAGGGATTGTCCGGGCTTTCGAATTTATACCCTGCCGTGAGAGTCGACGTATTCACGTCGTTCCGAAAGCGTGATCCTTCTCTACTTGTACCATTGTTTGTAAAATCAAACTTCTGACTTAGGGCACTCAAGCTGATCGTCTGCCCATCACCAGGGTGATAATTGAACTTCAGCAAGCCACCAAAATTGTCTCTGTTGCTGTCACGAACGCGATCGCCGGCGCCGTCGCGATAGTCGCCGGCGCCGCGATAGATGAACTGGCCATAGATGTCGGCGACCGTGCCGAAGCGCATGCCTGCCGAGGTCGAGGTGAAGGCGCCAAGACCATTGGAGGACACGCCGACCTTCTGCTCCACGCCCCAGTTCTGGTCCGGAGTCAGGATGGAATCGATGCCGCGGGTGGTGAAGGAGGCCACGCCGCCGATAGCGCCCGAGCCGTAGAGATTGGAGATCGGCCCGCGCACGATGTCGATATTGTCGATGAACTCCGGCTCGAGATAGAAGCTGCCATTCGCGCCATGGCCGGAGATTTGGTAGTCCTGCCGCGCACCGTCGACCAGCACGTTGACGCGGCCAAAATCCTGCAGGCCGCGAATGTTGATCGACTGCATCGGGTCGTTCGAACTCACCTGCGTGGCGACGCCCGGCACCGTCTTCAACAGATCCGAAACCGAAGCGGGCTGGGCCCGGTCGATCTCTGCCTGGGTGATCTGGCTGACACCACCCAGCGTGTCGATCAGCTTCTCCGAAGTCTTGGTCGCCGTTACCGTTACGGTATCGAGCACCACCGGCTCGTCGGCCGCGGCAGCCTGGCCGGCAGGAGCCTGCTGGGCGCGCGCCAGCGTCACGCTTCCCGCCAGCAAGGCAAGAGCAGCTACTGTCGCAAGGCTGCGACTGCGCATGTAATTCGACCTGACCATCTCGGCTCCGCAACGTATAATTATTCAAAACTGCGCTGCAGATAATTTATCTTGTAGAAGCAGACGCCGTTTCATACAATTTTGAGCGATTTGCGGCAGCAAACAGGACGTGTCAAGGAATTAATGCTTGATTTTATTAGCATAATTTGCGCAGTTTTTCTTTATTCTAAACTGCATAATTCCTTCTGACGTCCAGTTTTGAATTTTTCTATTTTGCGCCGATCAGAACCGAAGGAAAGAAGGGAAATGAGCGAGTTAAAACAACGGTGGCAGTCTCTCCGGGAAAGTCAGTCCGGATTGCGCATTCGCGATGCCGCGGCGCAATTGGGGGTTTCGGAAGCCGCCCTGCTGGAGACCCGGATCGACGAAGGTGTGAAACGCCTGGCCGTCCGGATCGACGCGCTCTGCGCTGCCTTGCCGCACCTGGGTACCGTCATGTCACTCATCCGCAACGAGTCGGCCGTGCACGAAAAGGATGTGACCTTTCCTGCTGGCGTCGAATCCGATGGCGAGATTCGTTTCACCGGCGCAGGATTTTCTCTTACCTTAATACCATCAACGGTTGCGCATGCCTTCTATGTAGAGGATGCCAACCCCAAGGGGCCGTTGCGCAGCATCCAGTTGTTCGATGCGGCAGGCGGCGCGCTCTGGAAGATCTACGCCCGTGACAGGGCTGATCATGCCGCCTTCGAGCGGCTCCTGGCCGACCTTGCTTGGCCTGAAGACGTGCAGCCCATCTCCTTCTCCCGGCCTGCCGCGGCAGCAGCCGATGCCGCCCCGGCCGGTAAGCCCGTCGACCTGCAGGCCGTGCTGGAGGCCGTAGCCGCCGAAGCCATTCCGGTCAGGCTGGAAGTCGCCAATCACGGCGTCAGGCAGAGCCATGGCGGGCCGCTGGTGAGGATCGTCAGGATGGGACCCTGGCTGAACGTGCTCGACCCCGGCTTCGACTGGCACCTCAACGAGAAGCCCTTGTCGGGCGGCAGCGTCGAGCCCGGCGACAGGCCGAGCCTGGTGCTGCACCTTGCCTCGGGCGGCGAGGCCGCACGGCTGCACGCCGACGATGGTGCCACTGCCGTTCAACAGGCAGCCTGGCGCGGCATCCTGGAAAAGGTGGCGACCTCATGAACCAGGCCGTGACCGCACGCCTCACCGGCGCCATCCCCACCCTTGCCTCGCTCAGCTTCGAGGAGACCACGCAGTTCTACCAGAAGCTCGGCTTCGAGGTGCTGCACAGCGACATTTCCTTCCTGCTCCTGCATCGAGACGGCGTGCGCCTCAGCTTCTGGCTGACAGGCAACCGCCGGGTGCCGCAGGCGACCAGCTGCTGGCTGGAAGTCACCGGCATCGCGACACTCTACGAGCATTTCAACGCGCTCAACATCGTGCACCGCAAGGGTCATCTCGAGGCCAAGCCCTGGGGGACGCGCGAATTCTCGATCACGGATTGCCACGGCAATCTGATCCGCTTCGCCGAACAGCTGCAGGAGCACTGAACACTTCGGAAATCAGCATCCCGGTTCCGGACAGAACCACGTTCCGACCGGAACCGGGGCAGATCGCTCACAATGTCACCACGACCTTGCCGAGCTGCAGGTTGCTCTCCAGGAAGCGATGAGCCTCGACGATCTCGTCGAAGGCGAAGGTCCTGGCGATCACGGGGCGAAGCGCACCTTTCTGCACCCCATCGAGGATGAAGCCCTTGGCAGCTTTCAGGCGCGCGGGATCGCCCGTGATCTCGTGGACGAGATAGCCACGCAGCGTCAGGCTCTTGCTCAACACCGTGAACAGCGGAAAAGGCGTCGGCTCGCTGCTCAGGCCGCCATATTCGATCAGCATGCCACCGCGCGCCATGGCGACCGTGAGCGGTACGAAGAGCGGGCCGCCGATCGCATCGAACACCACCCTCACCCCTTGCGGCCCGGCGATCGCCTTCAGGCGCGCTTCGAGATCTTCCTCCTCGGCCGCAAGGACGGCGCCGGCCCCCTGAGCCAGCAAGGCTTGCCGTTTGGCGGAAGTCCGCGTGATCGCAATCGGCCGGGCGCCGACATGGTTGGCGATCTGGATCGCCGCCAGCCCCACGCTGCTCGAGGCGGCCGTGATCGCCACGAACTCCCCCGGCCGGAGCCCGGCAATGTCGATCAAGGCCCCATAAGCGGTGAGATATGGCATCCAGAGCGCTGCGGCATCGATCCAGCCGAGTGACGACGGATGCTTGACGAGGAGGTCGGCAGGAAAGGTTGCCAACTCGCCATAGGCCGGCCAGCGTACCATCGATTGCGGCGGTATGATGCTGACGGCATCGCCGAGCGAGAAACCGTCGACACCGGCACCCATGCTTTCGACCACGCCCGCTGCCTCCAGGCCAAGTCCCGACGGCAGGCCCGGCGTCTCGATATAGCTGCCCTTGCGCAGCAAGGCTTCCGCCCGGTTGAGCCCCAGTGCCTTGACCTGGATACGGATCTCGCCCCGACCCGGCAAAGGAAGCTCTGCCTCCTCGATGAGCAGGACCTCCGGGCCGCCATGCCGATGGAAGCGAATGACGCGAGACATCGACGCAACTCCTAATCAATTGAACTGAATAAGCTATGCGTCAGCGAGTTTCCGCGATAAATGATGGTTCTGGCAGAGCAGAAGAAACCATTGGTTTTGAATAATGGATCGCCTCGAAAGCATGGCCGTCTTCGTCAGGGCCGTCGATCTCGGCTCCTTCGCCGCGGCGGCGGCCGCCCTCGATCTGTCGGGGCCGATGGCGGGCAAGCATGTCCGCTTCCTGGAAGAGCGCCTCGGCGTCCGCCTGCTCAACCGGACCACCCGCCGCCATAGTCTGACCGATTTCGGCCGGGCCTATTACGAGCGTTGCCGCATCGTGCTCGCGGAGGCCGAGGCCGCGGACGCGCTCGCGGCGGACCAGTTGTCCGAACCACGGGGCAGATTGCGGGTGGCCATGCCAGCCCTGTTCGGCCGCCACTGCGTCATGCCGGTCCTGCTGGAACTCGCGCAACGGCATCCTGCCCTCGAATTCGATCTGTCGCTGGGCGATCCCATCATCGACCTTGCCGAGAACGGTTGCGATCTGGCGATCCGCACCGGCATGCTCGACGACAGGGCCGGCATCATCGCGCGCCGTGTCGCGCGCCAGCGCATGATCCTGTGTGCCGCCCCCTCCTACCTCACCGATCATGGCACGCCCCTACAGGTCGAGGACCTCGCCGGTCATGCCTGCGTCATCTATCGCCGCTCAGGCCGGATCCGCCCCTGGCTTTTCCCGGCGGCGCAGGGACAGCCGCGGGAATTCATGCCGAACGGCTGGTTGCGGCTGGACGATCTCGCCGCCATCGCCGACACGGCGGCGGCCGGCATGGGGTTGGCCTGGCTGCCCTCCTGGCTGGTCCGCGAGCGCCTCGAGGCCGGGATACTGATCAAGCTCCTGCCGGATCAGCCGGACTATCTCTACGATGCCTATGCGCTATGGCTGGAAACGCCGCATCTGCCGCGGAAGGTGCGCGTGACGGTCGATGCCCTGGCTGCGGCCCTGCCGGCGATGATGGCTTGACGGCCGCTTCAGAGCCAGTTCCAGAGGCAATCCGCCATCAGGCCGGCAAACAGGATGGCACCGGCATCGCGGTTGGAGCGAAACAGGTTCAGGCACAGCGTACCGTCGCGATGATCGAAGCGCACGACCTGCTGGGCGAGATGAAACGCAAAACCGATGAGGCCGAGATAGGACAGCAGGCCGGCGCCGTTGGCTGCCAGGGCCAGCCCGATCAGCACCACGGCGCCGGCGTAGAAGACACCGACCGCACCGCGGGCCTTGTCGCCGAACAGCAGCGCCGTCGAGCGTACGCCGACGATCGCATCGTCCTCCTTGTCCTGGCAGGCATAGATGGTGTCATAGGCGATCACCCACAGCACCGATCCGGCGAACAGCAACAGCGCCGGCAGAGCCAGCCCTGCCGCAGCGCCCGCCCAGCCCATCAGCGCACCCCAGGAAAAGGCAAGACCGAGAACGGCCTGCGGCCAGGAGGTGATCCGCTTCATGAAGGGATAGACAGCCACCACCGCCAGTGAGGAAATGCCCAGCAGCACGGCGAAAAGGTTGAACTGCAGCAAGATGCCAAGGCCGGCCAGGGCCTGGGCTGCCAGCCAGGCCGCGGCAGCAAGGGCGGTGACCTGCCCGGACGGGATCGGCCGCGAGCGCGTACGCTCGACCTTGTCATCGATGTCGCGATCCACGAGGTCGTTGAGCGTGCAGCCGGCACCGCGCATGATGAAAGCGCCGATCAGGAACAGGGCAAGATGCCAGAGCGTCTGGGCAACGGTGCCGTGGTGGAGGGCTGCAAGTGCCGCCGACCACCAGCAGGGCCACATCAGGAGCCAGCCGCCAATCGGACGATCGGCGCGCGACAGGCGCAGAAAAGGCCGCCAGGCAGCCGGCGCATAGCGGTCGACCCAATTGCCGGTAGGGGCGTCGGCCACCTTGTTCGCCAGCCCGGTTGGACCAGCCTCGGCGGGAAGCGGCCCCATGCCGGCGCTCTCCCCTTACTGCAGGCGCAGATTGACGGGCGGCTTGGGCGCAGCGGGCCCCCCCCCGCCGCCACGACCGGGCTGCGGAGCGGCCTGCTGGCGCGGCGGATGGGAGCAGATCTTGGCCTTGGTCTTCTGAGTCTGGGTCAGGTCGGCCGTGATCTGCTTGATGTTCTCGTCCGTGATCGAGCAGAATTCCTTGTTGGACTGCATGTAGTCCAACATCTTCTTGTCATTCTCGATATAGGAGGAGAGGCTGCCGCAGAACTCGTTGAATGTCTTCTTGGCCTGCTCGAAGGTCTTGGGCCGGCCGCGCTTGTTGATCGCCTGCAAAGCGGT
This sequence comes from Labrys sp. E2SS-1L, assembly GCF_057073705.1. Taxonomy (NCBI): domain Bacteria; kingdom Pseudomonadati; phylum Pseudomonadota; class Alphaproteobacteria; order Hyphomicrobiales; family Xanthobacteraceae; genus Labrys; species Labrys sp. E2SS-1L. The sequence continues at coordinate 4,965,717 of NZ_CP172712.1, forward strand.
CGCGATCTTCGTCCGGCGATCGATCATCGGCTGCAGGTCCTTGTTGCAGAACTGATTGCCGATCGGCGCCGACTCCTGCGCTGCGACGGGCGCTGCAGCCAGCAAGGTGCCGGCGACGAGGGAAATCGAAACGAGACGCAACATGAGGACATCCGCAAGATTGGTGGTGACACTCTCGATACAGAGGAACTATTGATCTCGCAAGTTCGGGGCAGCTTGATGGCACGTCCGCCCCCTGTTTTTGTGGTGTGTTTTGTAATTCGAACGTGATGGCAGTAACCGCAAAGACGCTTCGAAACAAAGAATTGCAGCAAACGAGCGTTCATGCGCGGACGCGCTTTGCTCTAGAGAAAAAAGACCCGGTACATGGCCGCCTATGATTTTCTTTCCGTCCGGCTTTTCGTCGATGCGCCGCTCGGCGAAGGACAGCCCGTCGCGCTCGACAAGACGCAGCAGAACTATCTGGGCAATGTCCTGCGCCTGAAGGCGGGCGCCCGCATCCTGGTCTTCAACGGCGCGGACGGCGAATTCGCTGCCGCGGTCGCCCATGAAGGCAAGCGCATCGGCCTGGAAGTCGAGGAACAGACCCGGCCCCAGACCCCGATGCCGACGCTGCGCTGGCTGTTCGCGCCGCTCAAGCATGCAAGGCTCGACTACATGGTGCAGAAGGCGGTGGAGATGGGCGTCGGCACCATCGAGCCGGTGATCACGCGTCGCACCCAGGTCTCCCGGGTCAATCTCGAGCGCATGCGGGCGAACGCCATCGAGGCGGCCGAGCAATGCGGCGTGATTTCCGTGCCCGAGATCAGGCCTGAACAGAACCTCATGCGCCTTGCCGAGGTCTGGGATCCCGGCGTGCACCTGATCTTCTGCGACGAGAGCGCCGCGATCGCCAGCCCGCTCGAGGCGCTCGCCAGCGTTCCCAGGGGGCCGCTGGCCGTGCTGATCGGCCCGGAAGGCGGCTTCGACGATATCGAGCGCAGTGCGATCGGCCGGATATCGTCCCATACCCGCCTCTCGCTCGGCCCCCGCATCCTGCGCGCCGACACGGCGGCGGTGGCGGCCCTTGCTCTGGTGCAGGCCGCTCGTGGAGACTGGCGCTGAGACATGGCACCGGCCGCGGCAGGAGGGGGCGGGACTTGCCTTCTCCTTTTCCCCTCACACTTTTGACGCGATCTTGTGTCGGCGCCTGATTGTTTTCCCGGATGGCACTGTCTATGGTCCGGGCCGTTTTGTAAGGTTCTGCCCGCATGGCCCGCGACGTAATCGATTCAACTCCCATTGGCTCGCGCGACGAACTCGTCGCCTGGATCGAAAAGGGCGTTAAACCTCCGTCCCAGTTCCGCATCGGTACGGAACACGAGAAGTTTCCCTTCCGGGCCGGCACGCACCAGCCAGTTCCCTATGAAGGCCCCAACGGTATCCGTGCGCTGCTCGAGGGCCTGCAGGCCATGCTCGGCTGGGAACCGATCATGGAAGGCGAGCATATCATCGGCATGCTCGACATCACCGGCGGCGGTGCCATTTCACTGGAACCCGGCGGCCAGTTCGAACTCTCCGGCGCGCCCCTGAACTCGATCCATCAGACCTGTTCGGAAATCCACGCCCATCTCGCCCAGGTGCGCGAGATCGGCGGCCCGCTCGGCATCCGCTTCCTGGGCCTCGGCATGTCGCCGGTATGGACGCGGGAAGAGACACCGCGCATGCCCAAGCGCCGCTACGAGATCATGACGAACTACATGCCCAAGGTCGGCGTGATGGGTCTCGACATGATGTACCGGACCTCGACGGTGCAGGTGAATCTCGACTTCTCCTCAGAAGCCGACATGGTCAAGAAGCTGCGCGTCTCGCTCGCCTTGCAGCCGATCGCCACCGCCATCTTTGCCAATTCACCCTTCCTGCAGGGCAGGCCCAACGGCTTCCTGTCGCTGCGCTCGGAAGTGTGGCGCCACACCGATCTCGACCGCACCGGCATGCTGCCCTTCGCCTTCGAGGACGGCATGGGCTTCGAGCGCTATGTCGACTATGCCCTCGACGTGCCGCTTTATTTCGTCAAGCGCGGCGACGTCTATCATGACGTGGCCGGCGCCTCGTTCCGCGACCTCCTGGCCGGCACCCTGCCACAACTGCCGGGCGTCCGCGCCACCATGTCGGACTGGGCCAACCATCTCGGCACGCTGTTCCCGGAAGTGCGGCTGAAGCGCTATCTGGAAATGCGCGGCGCCGATGCCGGGCCAACCGGCAAGCTTGCCGCACTCTCGGCCTTCTGGGTCGGCCTGCTCTACAACAACGACACGCTCGACGCGGCCTGGGACCTGGTCAAGGACTGGAGCGAGGCCGAGCGCCAGGCCCTGCGCGACAGCGTCAGCCGGCAGGCCCTGAAAACGCCGTTCCGCAATGAAAGCGTGCGCGACATCGCCCTGCGCGCCCTCGCCATTGCGCGCCAGGGCCTCAAGGCCCGCAACATCGAGGATTGGGAAGGCCGCAACGAAGAGCACTTCCTCGACGGCCTTGACGACGTCGTCGAAAGCGGCGTGACCGCCGCCGACGAAATGCTGGCCCGCTATCACGGCGAATGGGGCGGAAAGATCGATCCGATCTTCGACGAGAAAGCTTACTGAACCAGCCGGGCAAAGCACGTTCGGGCAAAACGCCGCACTCCGCCAGGACCGTGATTCGCAGCGCCGCGAATTGCCACCAGGTCACGCAATTTGACCTCTATGCAAACGGAAGTGCCGTCATTCCCGGCACCGCCAAAGGCGGTGGGAAGGGAATGACAGGTCAGGCTGTTCGCGATCTGATACAGCGAGTGCCGCCGCGGAGCGGCACCCGTCGCCTGTCGGCTATTGCGGCCCCGCCTTCGGCAATGGCCGGCCTTGCGGTGGCTTCGGTCCGCCGGCATAGAATTTCGATGCCGGGTTGGCCTGCATGAAATCATAGACCACCATGCCGATCGGGCGTTTCGGACGATCCTGTGCGGATTGCTGCCACGGCACGACCTGACGCAGCGCCGCGAGCGCTTCGGAAGGTGCCTTGCCGAAATTGCGGGATGGATTCTGGATCTTGCGGATCTCCATCCAGTAACTCGCGGTCAGCAGGTCATGCGCGAGCAGTTCGAAAGAGAGGTCGACGGCCTTGCGGGCACGTTCGGTCTTGATCCTGGTCTGCGCCTGGAGGTCTTCGACCGTCGAGACGATGGCCTGGCCGGCCGGCGTGACGGGCGTGCCCATCTCGGCAAGCTCCTGCCACAGGTCGGTCGGCAGGTAACCACCGAATGTCGGCGCGTTCTTCCGCGTTTCGGCGTTCAGGACATCGGCCGGCTTGACCACGGTGAAGAACGGGTTCTTGAACCGTTCGATCCGCTGGGCGATCACCACGCCCATATTCGTCAGGGCGAGGGTGAACGCTTCGACCTGATTGGCGAGCGGGTAGGGATCCCAGTTCGCGTTGGAGAAGATGTAGCCCGACTTGCCGCCGCTGAGTTTGCCGCCCTTGACGTGGTACTTCATGAATTGCGGCGTGCTCAGTTCCCAGGAACTTTCCGGGGTGAGCCCCGGTATGGTCGCCGGGTTGTGATCCGATGAATTGATGGAAAGGCTGACGGAATCCCTGAGATCCGCCCAGGCCTGCCAGGCCGAGCCCTGCCGCTGGCTCGAGGCCCGCATGCTCTCCGGATCCTGGATGATACGGGCGGCGTCCTCGTCGAACAGATAGCTGCCCTTGATCATGTCCATGATGCGGGCGGCGTTCCAGGTGAGCCAGCCATAAGGGCGCATCGACTGGACCGGAGCGGAAATCGGCGTGACGCTGGAATTCATGCCAAGCAGGTCCATCGCATAGACGAGATCGGTCCATTCCAGCAGCCTGCGGGAGTCCTCAAGCAGCAGAACCGCCTGTGCCTGCGCATAGGCATTCGTGCTGATCAATGCTGCTTCATCCGCGGCAAAAGGTTCGAGGGGCTTGATGCCGGCCTGGGCGAGAGCCTGGGAGGCGGGCATCCGGACGCCGCGGTAATAGGCATCCCCCTCCCCGACCATCGCGGCGCCGATATTGCCCAGGGTGTTCAGATCGCCCTCGCCGAGCGTGCCGCGCGACTGCACGACGGGCGTGACGCGCTTGTTCAGCATGTCGACGAGGATCTGCGTCAGGGGCGGACTGGCGGCCTCGTATGACATCGTATTGGCGCGAATGGCCATGATGGCACGCACCAGGGCCTCTTCCCGGATCTCCGGCCCATAACCGTCCCTGACACCGTCCTTGAACCGCGCGAGTTGCTGGTCCTTCAAAAGCTTGGTGTTCTCCGGGGTGGTCGGATCACCGGAGAAGATCACCGTCTCCCGCTGATCCCCGGCGCCGCGATTGAACCAATAGATCGTGACGTTCTCGGCGGCGCCCTGCAGCAGAAGGCCATAGGCATCGGCCGAGCGCTGTCGCGCTTCGGGGCTGAGCTCGACCCTGGCGCCGTTGCGGGCGATCTCGACAACCTGCTGGTAGGTGAGGTCGCGCCCCGTCAGCGTGATCGTCCTTTCGGCCTCGGTTTCGCTGATCGGCTGGTATTTGCCGGTGTCTTCAAACGCTCTCGCTGGTGGCGCCGAAGAAAACAGGAAAGTAACGGCCACGACAGTCAGAAATATGCGGATTGGATACGTATCACGCCTCGACATACACATTTCTCCTATCAGTTAACGGAAATCCTATTCGATACTTCACCTATTAGAAAAAAATATTCATATAAGTAAAAAATTCTTACTGAGTTTTGTCAATCGAGCGAAACGAAGAATCCATGCCGCGCAGCTCCCATCGCCGGGGAGGGGGCTTGTTCGGAGCGCGATGATCACGGACGGATTGAAGCATCCATCCCGCGCAACCATCAACCGGCGCGATGATTTCCATTCGCGAGCTTGATTGGACCAGCCCGGCAAATCCCCCGATAATCCAAGGCATGACCAGCACGACTTTGAAGGCAGGACCGAGCGAGGCAGCGCCTCTCGGAGCTACCGATCTCGGCCTCTATGCCGGGGTCGTTTTCGTTTGGGGCACGTCCTGGATCGCGCTGCACATGCAGCTCGGCGTGGTCGCGCCGGAAGTGTCGCTGCTGTGGCGCTTCCTGCTCGCCGCGGTGATGATGCTGGGCTGGGTCGTGCTGTCGGGCGCTCCGCTATCCTTTGCCTGGAAGGACCATCTCAGCTTCGCCGGGCTCGGCCTGCTGCTCTTTTCCACCAATTTCCTGTGCTTCTACTATGGCGGCCTGTCGACGCCCTCCGGCCTGCTCGCCGTGGTCTTTTCATTGGCTTCGGTGTTCAACATCGTGCTGAGTGCCCTGATTTTCGGCCAGAAACCCAGCCTGCGCTCGGTTGCCGCCGCCTTGATGGGTTTTGCCGGAGTCGGCCTGATGTTCGTGCCGCAGCTTGCCGGCGACCATCTTTCGAGCGCCGCCCTTACCGGCCTCATCCTGTGCGTGGTCGGCACCCTCAGCTTCTGCTTCGGCAACATGCTGACTCTCAGCCTGAAGAACCGCGCCATTTCCCTTACCTCCGCCACCACCTGGGGCATGGTCTACGGCTCGCTTTTCCTGTTCGCCTTCAGCCTCGCGCGCGGGCAGGCCTTCATCATCGAGCCCAACCTGCCCTATCTCGGCGCGCTGCTCTGGTCGGCCCTGCTCTCTTCGGTCCTGGCCTTTGCGGCCTACCTCACCCTGCTGTCGCGCATCGGCGCCAGCCGGGCCGGCTATTCCACCGTGCTGTTCCCGGTGGTCGCCCTGGCCATTTCGACGATCTTCGAGGGCTATGTCTGGAGCGCGCTCGCCATAACAGGCCTGGCGGTCGTGCTGGCCGGCAATCTCCTGATGCTGACCGGTCGCCGCTGACCAGGCGCTTTGACTTGAACGGAGATTGGAGCGCCAGCTTCACAGCTCCATCGCTTGATGGAGCGGGGCTGACATCCAGAAACCACCGTATCCGTCGACAGATATGTCAGCAGGAGGCTGACACTCCAAATCCCACGCCTTCCTTTTCAGCTTGGCGCTCCAGCTCTGGCTTATGACTGATTCTAGTCATAAGCTTGCCGGCCGCAGGAAACAGGGCCGGCAGCGAGGAGTGGCGGTGAAAGACAGTATCAGGTCGGGGCAGGAAGCGGGCTCGGCGGCCGGAGCCGGCGCAATCCTCTGGCTTATCGCCGCCGGAAAAGCGCGTTCGCGGTCCGCCCTGATCGAGGCCTCGGGCCTGTCGCGCTCCACCGTGACCGAACGCCTCGCCGCCCTGTTCGCCGCCGGGCTGATCGAGGAGGCACCGGATGCAATGCCGAGCGGCGGGCGGCCGGCGCGCCTCATCCGGCTGAACACCGCCTTCGGTGTGACGCTGTGCGCCGATATCGGCGAGAGTCATGTGCGCCTGGCCGTCACCGATCTCGAACCGCGCATCCTGGCCGAAGCGGTGGGAAGCGTCGACATTCGCCGCGGCCCGGTACCGGTCCTGGGCTGGATCGTCGAGCAATTCCAGGTACTGCTGGCGCAGATCGGACGCGACAGCGACGAGGTTCTCGGGATCGGTCTCGGCCTGCCGGCGCCGGTCGACCATGAGGGCGGCCGCGTGGTGGGTCCTTCCGTCATGACGGGCTGGGACGATTTCGACATCCGGGGCTGGATGCACCGGCATTTCGACGCGCCGGTCGTGGTGGAGAACGACGTCAACCTGATGACCCTGGCCGAATATCGCCGTTTCTGGCCCGATGTCGGCCAGTTCCTCTACATCAAGGCAGGAACCGGCATTGGCAGCGGCATCATCACCGACGGCCGGCTCTATCGCGGCGCCCAGGGTGCGGCCGGCGATATCGGTCATATTCAGCTCACCCACGCTCCCGCCCCGCTCTGCCGCTGCGGCAAGCTCGGCTGTGTCGAGGCACGGGCCGCCGGCTGGGCCATCGCGCGCGATCTGAGGGGCCATGGCATCGAGGCCTCGGCCGCCCGCGACATCATCGCGCTGACCCAGGCAGGCGAGCCGGAAGCCGTGCGGCTGGTACGCGAAGCCGGCCGGGTGCTCGGCGAAGTGACCTCGGACGTCGTCAGCGTGCTCAATCCCAGCGTGATCGTGATCGGCGGTACGCTCGCCCTGGCCGGTGAGGATTTGATGTCGGGCATCCGCGAGCTGGTCTATCAGCGCTCGCTGCCACTGGCCACGCGCAACCTCTCCATCGCGTCGGCCCAGTCCGATCTGCGCACCGGACTGCTGCTCGGAGCGGCCCTGCTCGTCATCGAAATGCAGACGCGCCCCGAAACGATCGAGCGCACAATCCTTCGGCATCAGCGCCCGCGCGCCGCCTGAAACCGCGACGGCCTCTCGAACAGCGCAAGCGATAGCCCCCTACCTCAACGTCAATGTAAATTCACAAAAAATCAGACAAAACAAATGCGCTTTCCCGAAGGCGTTCGCCTTCGAGGTATAATAACCCACCATACTCTCGATTCTGAAGAATTCATTGCATCAAATACCGTGACAATACCGTGATTCCGATTCTGTCGATCGGGATTTCGAAGTCGACAAGCCAACGCTTCCTACTCATCATTGCGGCCGCAGGGGAGGCAGCGATGAGCGCAATCGTCGATAACACGCTGATATTGCTGGCACGTGTGACCAGCCGCCTGAAGATATGGTATCTCTGGCCCTTCCCTTTGAGCGATGCCATCCTTCTCGGGCTTCGTGGCATCCTGCGGCGGAACAACCTGTTCGATACGGAAACCGCACCGGCGCAACCCGCCCTCGCCAACGGTTTCGACATCCAGCATTTCCGCACGCCCGACGGCAGCTACAACGATCTCGCCCAGCCCTGGATGGGGCGGGCCGGTACGCGTTTTGGCCGCAACGTCCCGCTGGACAAGACCTATGGCGAGGTGGCACCAACCCTGTATGAGCCCAATCCACGCCTGGTCAGCTCCAGATTGCTTGCGCGGGAGGCTTTTGCGCCGGTCCCGCATCTGAATGTGCTGGCGGCGGCCTGGATCCAGTTCATGGTGCATGACTGGCTGAGCCATGGGCCCAATCTCCAGGAAAATCCCCATCATTTTCCCGTACCGGAGGGCGATGGCTGGCCAACGCCTTCGATGAAAGTAAGGCGCACCAGGTCGGATGTCCCATCGGCCGACCAGCCGGGACGGCCGCCCACCTACACCAATGTCGAAAGCCATTGGTGGGACGCCTCGCAGATCTATGGCTCCTGCCTCGAGCGCCAGCTTCAGATCCGCACCGACTCGGCAACGAATGCCGTTCGCCCCGACGGCAAGATCCATCTCGACGAAGAGGGTCACCTGCCTGTCGATACCAAGGCCAAACAGCAGGGATTGGAGCTTGCAGGGGTCAACGGCAATTGGTGGGTCGGCCTTTCCGCCCTGCACACCCTGTTCGCACGCGAGCACAACGCCATCGTCGACCGTCTGCGCATCGACCATCCCGGAGAGACCGGCGAATGGCTGTTCCAGAAAGCACGGCTGGTCAACGCGGCTTTGCTCGCCAAGATCCATACCGTCGAATGGACGCCGGCGCTGATGAATTCGCCAGCGGGCCGTTTCGCCATGCGCGGCAATTATTTCGGGCTGCTCGGCGAGACCTTCAAGAACAGCCATGGCCGCATCGGTGACGGTGAGATCCTCTCGGGCATTCCGGGTTCGCCCAAGGACCATGGCGGCGTGCCCTATGCCATGACCGAGGAGTTCGCCGCCTCCTACCGACTGCATTCGCTGCTGCCGGACGATTTTTCCTTTCGCCGGCACGAAGACGACGACGCCCTGTTCGAATGCGGGCTCGCCGATGTCTTCGCCGACAAGACGCGCACCGTCTACCAAAAGGCCGGCTTCCTCAATGTGCTCTATTCCCTCGCCACCGCCCATCCCGGCGCGCTGGTGCTCCATAACTACCCCAATGCGCTCCGCCGGCTCGACAAGCGTGTGGACGATCATCTGTTCATCGACCTGGCGGCCGTCGACATCTTGCGCGACCGTGAACGAGGCGTGCCGCGCTATTGCGAATTCCGCCGCCTGATCGGCGCGCCGGCACCGCGCAGCTTCGAGGAACTCACCAACGACCCTCGCTGGCGCCAGGAACTCAGCGATGTCTACGGCTCGGTCGAGCAGGTCGATCTCCTGGTCGGTACCTTGGCGGAAAGCAACGCCTCGAACGGCTCCCCACCGGGATTCGGCTTTTCCGACACCGTTTTTCGCATCTTCATCCTGATGGCCTCGCGTCGCTTCAAGAGCGATCGCTTCTTCACCGAGGATTTTCGCCCGGAGATCTATACGCCGGCCGGTTTCCGCTGGGTCCAGGACAATTCGCTGCGTAGCGTGCTGGAGCGCCATCTCCCCGAACTCGCGCCGGCTTTCGCCGTCACCCGCAATGTCTTCTTCCCCTGGACCAAGGCGAGCAGGTGAGATGGCCCGGCGCATCCGCATCCCCTTGCTGATCGATCTCCTCGAAGTCGAGGACGCCGCCACCATCGCTGCGATCGACCGCGATCCCCGTCTCGACCGCGCCTTCGGCAAGGCCGGCCCCTTGTTCAACCGGATGCTGGCCGGCCGGCTGGCACGGATATTTGCCATCGACGGCATCCCGTTTCCGACCATGCGGGCGCGCCATGACGGAGAGCGCCGCGCGGCCCAGGCCGCCCTCGCTGCCCGATTGCACGACGCGGCCCTGCCCGAACTGTCCGGCAAGCACCCGCTGGTCGCCTATGTCAGGGGCACCGGCCCGCGCGAACAGATCGGGCCGGCGCTGCAGGCCGTGATCGCCCGCCAATTCGACCCGGCATTCACGCCGCAGGAAGCGGAAGCCCAACGCCTGTGGGACGCGGCCGTGCGCTTCGATGCCGCCGCCCGCACCGCCAATCCCTTGCTCTGGCTGCAGCAGGCGCTGTTCGGCACCCTGCAGGCCGACAGGAACATCCTGGCCGGCGCTGTCGGGCGCGATCCGGTTGCCATCCATGCCGTCGGCATCGCCGTGCACAATCTGGTGGCGAGCCTCGACCGGCTGCGCGGCCATCACGACGATCCTGGCCGCCGCTTCGCCCTCGACGGCAGGGCGGCGGCGATCGCCTCGCTCGCCGCACCCGACTCGGTGTTGCGCCAGGCCAAGGGCGTGGCCGATATCCCCGGTGGCTCGCTGGAACCCGGCGCCCTGGTGAGGTTCAAGCTCGCCCATGCCGCCGGGCGTACGCTCGATCCCGCCACCGCCTTCCAATCCGCCTCCTGGAGCGCCTGCCCGGCCTCCGGCTTCGTGTTCCGGCTGCTCGCCGGGATCTGGACGGCAGCCCGCATGCAGGACGACGAGCCATGAGACCATCCGAGTCAATCGGCGAGGATCCAATCTTCACGCCGCTCCGTTTCCGCAATCTCACGGTCAAGAACCGCATCTTACGCTCCAGTATTTCCGGACGCTGGGACAATGAAGACGGCTCGCCTACCCAGACCCGCCTCAACTGGGAGAGCAAGTTCGCTCAGGGCGGTGTCGGCGCCATCATCACCTCCTTCGTGCCGGTGGCGATCGAGGGGCGGATCGCGGCCAATTACGCCACCAACCATCGCGATGCCTTCATTCCGCTGTGGGCTCGGATTGCCGAGGCGGTCCACGCCCATGACTGCCGCTTCATCATGCAGCTCAGCCATTCGGGCCGGCAGATGGACGTGCCTGGCGTCACCAACCAGCATCGCCCGGTGGCCAGCCCCACCAATGCGCGCGAGACCCTGCACGGCTTTCCGACCCAGGCGATGACGCCGGGCGAGATCGGCATCCTGGTCGAGAAATTCGGACGGGCGGCTTGGCGAGCCCGCGAGGCGGGCTGCGACGGCGTCGAACTGCACGCAGCCAACGGTTATCTCTTCACCCAGTTCCTCTCCTCCGGCATCAATGACCGCACCGACCATTATGGCGGCTCCCTGCCCAACCGGGCGCGCTTCCTCCTGGAGGTCATCCGCTCGATCCGCTGCCATGTCGGCCGGGACTTCCATCTGCAGGTCAAGCTCTCCGCGGTCGATCGCAACAACGTCATTCCCTGGGAAAAGAAGGGCAACACCATCGACGAGACCATCGAGGTGGCGCGCTACTGCCAGGCAGCAGGGGTCGACGCCATTCACGTCTCCACCGGCTCGCTCTTCCCCCATCCCCTCAATCCGCCGGGCGACCTTTCGCTGGAGACCCTGGCCGTGGTCTACGACGCCATGATCGCCTCCGGTCTCTACGGCCTGCGCAATTTTCTGCTGTTCCGCTACCCGGCCCTGCGGCCGATCTTCCGCTGGCTCTGGTTCCGCATGAAGAAGGGCCATGGCATCGAGGGCATCAGCCTGGAGGAAGCCCGCCAGTTCAAGCAGGCCCTCACCATCCCGGTGCTGGTCACCGGCGGTTTCCAGACGGCCTCGGTGGTCCGTCAGGCGCTCGCCTCGGGCCAGTGCGACGGCGTAGCGATTGCCCGCTCCCTCATCGCCAACAACGATCTGCCCCGGCAATGGCAGGCTGGGCACGATCGCCCGGCCAATCCCTGCACCTATTGCAACAAATGCCTGGTCAACGCGGCCAAGAACCCGTTGGGTTGCTACGAGGAACAGCGCTTTCCCGACCGCGACGCCATGCTGGCCGCCCTCTACTCGATCTATGCAACGAAGCCCGACCTGGTCATTCCCGGCGCGGATCCATCCGGTTCGAGCCCTGCTCCCGCGGTGGCCAATCCCCCCAGAGCCACACGAAAACGCACACCCCCTCACCCCGTTTCATGAGCCGATCGGAGGCTGCCGCTCGACCACATTCAAGGAAAAGCACGATGCCGGAACCCTATTTCGTCACCGAAGTCGAGCGCCAACTGGCGCAACGCCGCCATAGATGGCGGCCGGTGCGGCTCGTGCTCATCGCCGCCCTGGTGGCGGCTGTCTATCTCGCCCTGACGGCGGCCATCCTCTTCACGCGCAACGACACACCGCGCTATGGCGACGTGATCGAGCATTTCAAATATGGCTCGATCGGCTCGGAGACGGAAAGCGGCATTCCCTACCGGGTCTGGCAGGCCCTGCCCAGGCTGTTCCCGGATGCCTTCGAACAACGCGACGACTACAGCGCCTTCGGCTTCCTCTATGAAAAGGACAACCTGGGGCGACAGCGCGACCTGCCCATCGGGGTCTCGCGCCGGACGGTGCGCGGCGTCGACATGGTCTGGCTCAACTGTGCCGTCTGCCACACCGGCACCTATCGCCTGAGCGCGAACGGGCCCCGCACCACCGTACCGGCAATGCCCTCCAACAATCTGCAGTTCGAACGTTTCGTACGCTTCGTCCTGTCGACGGCCGCCGACGAGCGTATGGCGCCGGACACGCTGATTCCCGCGGCCGAAGCCGCCGGCCATCGCTTCGGCGTGGTCGAGAAAGTCGCCTGGCGCTATCTCGTGCTGCCTCCCCTGCGCGAAGGCCTGATCGCGCGGCATGCCCGGCTCGAATCGCTGCTCTCGCGCCAGCCCGACTGGGGTCCGGGCCGGGTCGACACCTTCAATCCCTACAAGGCGGTGCAGATGAAGATTCCCGCCTCGACACTGACGCCGGCCGAGGTCATCGGCGCCGCCGACTTCCCTGCCGTTTTCGAGCAGGGACCGCGCGAGGGCATGCATCTGCATTGGGACGGCAACAACACCTCGCTGGCCGAACGCAATCTTTCGGCTGCGCTCGGTGCCGGCGTCACCCCCGAGACGGTCGATCATGCCGCCATCAAGCGCGTTGCCGACTGGCTGCTCACGCTCAAGCCGCCGGCCTCTCCCAACCGGCCCGATGCCGGAGCCGTCGAGCGGGGCCGCACCGTCTACAGGAGCGCCTGCAGCTCCTGCCATGGCGAGCAGGATCCGGCGGGCTATCAGTTCCAGGGCGACGCGATCGGCAAGGTCGATCCCATCGCGCGGCTCGGCACCGACAGAGCGCGCCTCGACAGCTACACGCCGGCCTTCCGGCAAAGGCAGCTCACGGAACTGTTCGCCGGTACACCCTATGCCTTCAGATCCTTCGAAAAGACCGACGGCTACGCCAATCTCCCGCTCGATGGCCTGTGGCTGCGCGGCCCCTATCTGCACAATGGTGCCGTTCCCACGCTGAAGGATCTGCTCGCCCCGCCTGCCCAGCGGCCAGCAGCCTATCTGCGCGGCAGCGACGTGATCGATGGCGTCAATGGCGGCTTCCTCTCGCCGCCCTGCGATCCCAAGAGCCCGCCGCCGGCAACCGGCTTTTGCTTCGACACCACCCAGACCGGCAACGGCAAGGATGGCCATCTCTACGGCACCGATCTGCCGGCACCCGCCAAATCGGATCTGCTTGCCTATCTGCTCACCTTCTGACCGGGAGAACCCCGCCATGACCGATCAGACCCTCACCCTCGGATGGACCATGGCGCAGGCCGCCAGGGCCCTGCGCAGCTACCGGCTCGTGCTCGGCTTCAACATGGCCGTGCATGTGCTGATCGGGCTCGCCTGCATTTTCTGCCCCGGCTGGGTTTCGCAGATGGCCGGCCTGCCGGACGCCATTCCGGTGGGTTGGGAGCGTGGCTGGGGCGCCACGCTCCTGCTCGTCACCGTGCTCTATATCCCCGGCTGGCACCAGCCCTTGATTGCTCGGATGCCCAATGTGATCGGCATCGGCGGCCGCCTGTGGATGGCCTTGATCTGGCTCTTCTGCGGCGGCGGCTTCCTGTGGTTCGCCCTGTTCGACGGCTTTTTCGCCGTGGTGCTCGCTTTGCTCTACCGGCGCCTGCTCACCAACCAGTTGATGACGCATCCCTGATCCCAGCCGGGTTCCGGGCGCTGCCGGCACTCCTCTTTAACTGCGCGGCGGCGATGGCCATATGCAGGTTGGGACTGCGGCCCCGGCCCGCCATGCTCGGGATTGCTCCGCCGTAGTGCTTTGCTCCCGACGGGATCACCAGGACCCGCAGGATGCGGCGGAACCAGGAACTGGCGCCAGGAGGCGATGACGCCTCCACGCCCGCTCCGGGAGTATCGCCATGAACCCCATCACCCTGTTCGCCACGAGCATTCTCGCCCTCGCCGGCGCAGGCTCGGCCTATCTCGGTCAGTACTGGCTTGCCGGTGTCCTGTTCCTGCTCGCCCTCATCGTTGCGGCCTCGCTCAAGATGGCCAATACCTGGCAGAAATTCGTGGTGCTGCGCGCCGGCAATCTGCAGGGCGTCTACGGACCCGGCCTGTTCGCGATCATTCCGGTCATCGACAATGTCGTCGCCGTGATCGACGAACGCATCCAGACCACCGCCTTCAACGCCGAGCAGGCCCTGACCCGCGACACCGTGCCCGTCAATGTCGATGCCATCATCTTCTGGCATGTGCATGATGCCGAGAAAGCGGCGCTGGCGATCACCCATTACCGAGAGGCGATCGACCGCGTCGCCCAGACCTCGCTACGCGAAATGATCGGCGCCTCGATGCTGTCCTCCCTGTTGTCCGATCGCAAGGCGGCCGACGAGCGCCTGCGCGATGTCATCGGCGGCAAGACCGCCGAATGGGGAATCACCGTGATGTCGGTGGAGATCCGCGACGTCGCCATCCCCGTGGCCCTGCAGGATGCGATGTCACGCCAGGCCCAGGCCGAGCGGGAAAGAGAGGCACGCGTCATCCTCGGCTCGGCGGAAGCCGAAGTCGCCAGCAAATTCGTGGAGGCGGCCGAGACCTATGCCAGCCATCCGGCCGCCTTGCAGCTCAGGGCCATGAACATCATCTACGAAACGACCAAGGAGCGGGGCGCCACCATCCTGATCCCAACCACGATGGTGGACAGCCTCAATCCCGCCTCGGCCCTGGTCCTGGCGAACCAGGGCTCGCCGAGCCCGCTGAAAAGCGCGGCTTGAGCACACCGGGGATCTGGGAAAGCGGCTGTCGGATCGACGGCTCCTCGCCTCATCCAAACCGGCAGCTTTATTCCGCCGCTTCGTTCTGCGCCAGATTGTCGAGGCTCTGGATGATCAGGCTGGCGAGCGCATCGGTCAGCGAAGTCTGCTCGCGCCAATTGCGCACCAGCCCGATCTTGCAGGAGGGCAGCGGCGGGAAGCCGTCGGTGGGACCGAGGACACGCATGCCCGGCTTCAACGCGCTCTCGGGCAGCACCGAGACCGCCAGGCCGGCAAGGACCATGGCGCCGACCGCGGTCGAATTCCAGCTCGAATAAAGTACGCGATAGCTGCGATTGATGGTTTCGAGCTTCTCCTGCGCCGCCTGCCGCCAGCCGCAGCTCGGACGGCCGAGCGCAAGCGGCAGCGGTGTCTCGGTATGGACCTGATGCCGGCTCGAGGTCACCCAGAGCAGGCGCTCGTGCCGCACGAATTCGGCTGCTCCCTTGTGCTCGACATGGGTGATGATGGCGAGGTCGAGATCATTGGTGTTGATACGTTCGATCAGCATGGGCGTCGGTTCGCAGACGATGGTCACCTCGACCCTGGGGTTGGCCTGCGAGAAGCGCGCCATGATCTCGGGCAGGTAGCGGTCGGCGTAATCGTCGGGAATGCCGATGCGCACGCGCCCGGTCAGCTCGTTCTGGGAGAAGGCGCAGACCGCGTCCATGTTGAGCTTGACGATGCGCCTGGCATAGTCGAGCAGCTTGTCCCCGTCTTCCGTCAGCCTGGAGGCGCGACCGTCCCGCTCGAAGATCGGTTTGCCGATGCGCTCCTCCAGCCTCTTCATCTGCATGGAGACGGCGGATTGGGTCTTGAAGACGATGTCCGCGGCGCGGGTGAAGCTGCCCGTTTCGGCGATGGCAATGAAGGTCCTGAGCTGATCGATATCCAACAGCACTGCCATGGCTACCCTCGCCTCGCTATTGCCTGAGGTGCGTGCCTCCACGCGCCATCAAGGAGCACGATAACAATCGCTTATGCTGAACATTAGAAACATTCGTTGGATTGATCAATGCCGATGTTTCATAGTGTTACCGTTCAGTATTGGTGATGAGTGGAGCGTTCCATCCGGGAGCGCTGCATCACCGGCCGCCCGATGGAGAATCCGATGAACAGCGTCGTCGTCAACAGCCAGTCTTCCTCTCTCGTCTCGACCCTCACCGAGATGGTGCGCGCTGTATTCGGCAAGATCGCCAGTCTCGCCGTCGCGCTTCACAACCGCCGGGAAATCAACCAGTTGGCCGCTGCGGATGCAGCGATGCTGCGCGATCTCGGCCTGACGCCGACCGACGTCGAAGGCGCCCTGTCGCAGCCGCTCTGGCGCGATCCGTCGGCCCAGCTCGTCGCGGCGCAAATGGACTGGCGCTGCTCGGCCAAGGCCGCCAAGCATGACAATTTCGTTGGTCTGCACGCCTGATGCCCGACCGGCACGACTTCTGGCCGCTTCCCCTGCGGCAGAACGCCCCGGAAGCGTGACTTCCGCACCTCAGCCCGCTTCGCCTGAAGCGGGCTTTTTCGTGGGCTACTTCTTGCCGAACCAGCTCTCCAGGAGCGACTGCATCGCATCAGCCTGCGCTTTCTGGATCCGGCTTCCCGCTTCGAGCATCTGATCCATTACCGCCGCCGCGTCATTTCTGGGAACCGGGGCCGGGCTCGGCATCAGGAACGGCGCCCATAACGCTGCCAATGCGCTGTTGTCGAACCAGGGAGCCGGCTTGGGCTGAGATGGCTGGAAAGCCCGCATCATGGCTTCGACCATGTCGCCCCACGGATTGCTGGGCGCCGGCGCCCCTGCCCGCGCCAGGCCGCTGACCAGGATGGACGCCACCGACGGCAGCATCGCGGCGATCACCGGGGCGGCGACGCCGCTCTGCAATGCGGCGAGCTGGGACAGAGCCTTCGTCATCTCGGACGTACCGAACAGGGCTGCCATCACGCGCTGGCCCTGCTGGGTCGCCTGCTGTGTGAAGGCCAGGGCCGCATCCTGGAAGCTGTCGACCTGCGGCACTCCCGACAAGCCGAAGAAATCCGGCGGTTCGGAAGCCGTCTTCGCCTTCTCCACCTCTCGCTTCAGGCCGAGCGAAAAGGCCGGCATCAGCGCCTCGGCCGCCGCCAAAGCCTGCTTCTGGCTGAGCTCGAAATGGCGGGCCAGATTGTCGATCGCCTGCCCGTTCTGCGCGGCGTTCAATAGATCGAAAAGTGTGTTCATGCCGCTTCCCATGCCACCGCCGCCGCGGCCCTAAAGCGTTTTGCGATTTGGCGGTTACGCCCAGAATCGCAAAGACGCGTCGAACCAAAGAGTTAGAGCAAATGAGCGTTTCGGTCCAAACGCGCTTTGCTCTAGGTCTGTCCAGGGACCTTAAGCCACCGCAGCGAGCGGTAAGCCCACCATATACCAAACACGCCGAAGATCACGGCGCCAAGCCCCTGTCCGGCCAATGCCCCCTCCGCTCCCCAATATTTTGCGCCAACCATGGCAAAGGGAATGGTACCGAGCGTGGCCTTGCCCCAATTTGACAGGGTCGCGGCAATCGGAAAGCCGAGATTGTTGAAGGAAGCGTTGGCAACGAAGAGCAGCCCGTGGAAGACCCACGATCCCGCCGCGAACAGGCAGAAAAAGGTGATGAGCTGGGCAGCCTGCGGATCGACGATGTTGAACAGGCGGATCACCAGCTGGTGCGCGGCCGCCAGCACCGCCCACACGACCAGCGCATAGATCGTGGTGAAGGTGAAGGCATCGGTCAGGGCACGGCGCACGCGGTCGAGTCGACCGGCACCGTAGTTCTGCCCGAGAATCGGTCCTACGACGCCTGAGAGCGAGAAGATGCCCCCGAAGCAGAAGGCGATCAGGCGCCCCATCACGGCATTGCCCGCCACGGCGCCGTCGCCGAAGGGGGCCAGCACCGCCGTCATGTAGCCATTGGCCACGGGGGTCGCGAGATTGGCGAGCATGGCCGGCCCCGCGATCGCCATGATCGGCCCGGTATCGGCGAGTGCCTCGCGCAGCGACAGCCGGCCCACCAGATCATGCACGCGGGAAGCGCCATACCAGCCAACTCCAACGGTAACCAGCCGCGAGATCACGATGACGATCGCCGCCCCCTCGACACCGAGGCCGAACCACAGGATGAAGATCGGATCGAGGATCGCAGCGGCGATCGCCCCCGACAGCGTGACATACATCGAGCGCCTGGCATCCCCGACGGCACGAAGCACGCCGGAAAGCGCCATGCCGCTGCCCATGAGCACGCCGCTCGGCACACTGATCTGCAGGAAGATGGTCGCCAGCTCCAGCGTGCGGCCGGTCGCGCCCAACTGCGTAAGCAGCCAGGGAATCAGCGGAAAGGCAACTGCCGCCACCAGCGCGTTGATCAGGATCATCCACACCAGGATGGAAGCCCCGTAGCGTCGCGCCAGCTCGCGATTGCGGGCCCCCAATGCGCGTGAGCACAGAGCACCCGCCGAGATCATCACGCCGATGCAGATCGAGGTCGCCAGGAAGAGCACCGCCGCGCCGTAGCCAACCGCGGCCGTCGCCGCGGTGTCGCCGAGATGGGCGATGTACCACAGGTTGATGAGGTCGACGGCGAAGACGGACATCAGCCCGATCGAACCCGTCGTGGTCATCACCACGACATGGCGCATGATCGAGCCGGTCACGAATTTCGCCGTCGGCGACAGGGCGGCCGGCTGCACCGACACCTCGGCGGGCGCGGCATCGTCGTCGGCTTGGGGATGGCGCATTTTCAGTCCAATTCCTGGGAATGCGAACCTCGTTGCGGCATTCGGAAGAAGGCCGGACGATCCGCACGCCCCGTTGCCCATGGTGGGCGAAGGGCATCGATATAGGCCGATATCCTGCGGCGGAAAACCCCTGCCCTCCCTTCCCCCCTCGCCAGAGGTGCTCCCACGCGATAGTTTGGCCCGCAGTCAGGAAGCCACGCCATGATTGCGCAAGAGCCGATCGCCGACCTGCCGACCCATCAGGTGACCAACCAGGTCCCGCCTTTGCTGGACTACAACCTGTTCGACAGCGACCCCGGGCTGCAGGCTGCCCTGGAGCGCGAAGGCGCCAGCTGGGCACGGGACGCCGCGAGCGCCTTCGGGGCCTCGATCGGCAGCGCCGAAGCGATCGCGCTCGGCGAGGCCGCCGGCCGCCACACGCCCGAACTGCATAGTTTCGACCGCTTCGGCCAGCGCATCGATCATGTCGAGTTCCACCCCGCCTATCATGCCCTGATGGCACGCGGCCTGGAGGCCGGCATCCATTCCCTGCCGGCCTCGGGGCGTTCCGGCGGCTTCGTCGCCCATGCCGTCCTGGAATATATGCTGACCCAGATCGAACCCGGCGTGTGCTGCCCGATCACCATGACCGGCGCCAGCCTGGCCGTATTGCGCCAGGCGCCGACTCTCTTTGCACAATGGGGCCCACTCGTCCGAGCCAATGCCTATGACGGCTCGGCCCGGCCGGTAGCCGACAAGGGAGCGGCGACCATCGGCATGGCGATGACGGAAAAGCAGGGTGGCTCCGATGTCCGGGCCAACACCACCCGCGCAGCCCCCCTCGGTGAAGACTTTTACGAACTCACCGGGCACAAATGGTTCTGTTCGGCCCCGATGTCGGATGGCTTCCTCACCCTGGCGCAGGCGCCCGGTGGGCTCAGTTGCTTTTTCGTGCCGCGCTGGCGGCCGGACGGCACCCGCAATCCCATCTTCATCCAGCGCCTCAAGGACAAGCTCGGCAATCGCTCCAACGCTTCGGCCGAGATCGATTATGCCGGTGCCCTGGCCTGGCGCGTCGGCGAGGAAGGACGCGGCGTCGCCACCATCATGGCCATGGTCAACCAGACCCGGCTCGACGCGGCCCTGGTCTGTGCCGGCATGATGCGCCAATGCGCGGTACAGGCCGTACACCACGCCACCCATCGCCGGGCTTTCGGCAAGCTCCTGATCGAGCAGCCCCTGATGCAGCCCGTCCTCGCCGACCTGGTGGTCGAGGCGGAAGCGGCCACCATGCTGGTCATGCGAGTCGCCCGGGCCTTCGATGCCGATACGCCTGAGGAAGCTGCCTTTGCGCGGATCGGGGCGGCCATCGCCAAATTCTGGGTGACCAAGCGCCTGCCCAATCTCAGCTACGAGGCACTGGAATGTCTCGGCGGCAACGGCTTCGTCGAGGAGGGACCGCTCGCCCGTTTCTATCGCGAGGCGCCTGTCAACGCGATCTGGGAGGGCTCCGGCAATGTCAACGCGCTCGACGTGCTGCGGGCGCTCGCCAAGGAGCCCGCGACCGTCGAGGCATTGCGCAGCGAATTGGAGGCAGCACGGGGTTCGGATCCGCGCTACGATGCCTTCGTCGCAGCCATCCAGAAATCCATGCGTGCTGGCGGCTTGCAGGAAGGCCTGGCCCGCCGTCTGGTGGAAGATCTCGCTTTGGCGCTGGAAGCCTCGCTTCTGCTCCGCCACGGCCCTGCACCGATGGCCGAGGCCTTCATCGCCGGCCGCCTCGCTGGCGGCATGCGTGGCTGCTACGGCGCCCTCCCTGCCGGCCTGAACCTGCGGCCGATTCTGGATCGGGCGACAGTATAAGGCACCCTTGGAGGGTCAATCTCCGGATCGACCCGGCACCGTCGAGATCCACGAAAGGTCGCTTCGGAGATCGACCCTCCAATGCCTCATTTCAGCTTGTCGAAACCTTCGCCAAAGCCCTTCAGGGTCAGCGGAATGCCGATGCCCTCTTCCGGTGTCTGGAAGATGATGAAGGTGGCTTCCTTACCGGTACGCAGCATACCGATCTGGGAATCGTCGAGCACCACGTCGGCCAGGCACCCCGTCGGCAGGCAGCGCACGAAGGCGGCGCGGCCGACATCCTTGCCGTCGATCTTGAGGCCAAGGCCGGACGGCAGGAGCACGCCGAGCGGCGCGATCACCCGCAGCAGACGGCTCTTCTGGTCCGCGGTGCGCAGCACCAGCACCGAGAGGGCCACATTGGGGCGATCGGATGCGGTGACGGCCTGTACCAGCGCGCATTGTTCCTGCTGGGCTCCCGGCGGGGTATCGCAGCGCACCTGCCAATTGTCGTGGGTCGAGCGCAGCACGCCGAGCTGATCGGTCTGCTGCGCCGCGGCAGGACCGCCAAGCACGGCACCGGCCAGCAGGCCCGCGAAGGAAAGGCCGGCTACCCGCCGCAGCGTGGTCGCAAGAGCATGTTTCAGCATGTGTGCCAACAAGTTACATCCTCGCCGAATCAGGGCCCGCAGGCCCGGTTTGGATTTCAGTCGCGACGGGTAGCAGACAGGCCCTGACTGTCAAGCACGGCGCCGCAACGGTGTTCCACCCAGGTTGACGGCACATCATGGCGCTTTCGCGCCCAATTGCCGCACAAACCGTGGACGTCGAACCATTGCGATGCGCTGTGGATTGTGGTTTTTGAGTGACCGTGTGCTTTACATGAGTTCCAATCCGTGAAATCTGCGCGCCAGAGAGTTTTGCGCGATTGGCGCTCCCGACCGGTAACGAGCCAAGAGGCGTACCACGTGCCGTATCGGCTGCGTCGTGTCGGCGGGGAATTGGAGAGAAGGCGGATGGCTTTCCAGGCTAGGAAGAAAATGGGCGGGGTGGCACTGTCATCGCTGCTGTGGGGCCTCATGATCGGCACGGCCGGTGCCGAAGAGGCCGCCAAGGGCGGCCTCGGCGAGCCGCAGCCCTGGCAGATGGGCCTGCAGGAACCCGCCACGCCGGTCATGGAATATATCAACTGGTTCCATACCTATGTGATGTGGTTCATCGTACCGATCACCCTCTTCGTGATGGTCCTGCTGCTCTACGTGATCGTCCGCTTCAACAAGAAGGCCAATCCGGTCCCCTCCAAGGTCACGCACAACACCATCCTGGAAGTGGCATGGACGGTGCTGCCGATTCTGGTGCTGGTGTGCATCGCCCTGCCCTCGTTCAAGCTCCTCTACATGGAGGAAGTGATTCCGAAGGCCGACCTGACCATCAAGGCGACCGGCAGCCAGTGGTACTGGGATTACGAATATCCCGACAATGGCGACATTTCCTTCTCCTCCACCATGGTGCGCGACCTGCCCATGAGCGATCCGCTGCGCCTGCTCAAGGTCGACAACGAGGTCGTCGTGCCCGTGAACAAGACGGTGGTGGTGCAGGTCACCTCCAACGACGTGATTCACTCCTTCTCGGTGAACTCCTTCGGCATCAAGATCGACGCCATTCCCGGCCGCCTGAACCAGACCTGGTTCAAGGCCACCCGCGAAGGCATGTATTACGGCCAGTGCTCGCGCCTGTGCGGCCGCGACCATGCCTTCATGCCGATCGCCTTCCGCGTGGTGAGCGAGGAAGAGTTCCAGAAGTGGGTGGCCAGCAAGAAGACTGCAATGAACGGCGCCGCCCTGGACAAGGTCGCAGCCGCGACCTCCGTCGTAGTAAAGTAATGGCCTGACGGCTCGACTAAAGGATTGAATGTGATGGCCACTGCCCACAACGCATCGGCGCATGGGGATCATGCCCAAGATCCGCATGCCCATGACGCGCATGATCATCCGACCGGCTGGCGCCGTTATGTCTATTCGACCAACCACAAGGACATCGGCACGCTCTACCTGATCTTCGCGCTCGTCGCGGGTATCATCGGCGGCCTGCTGTCGGTGGCGATGCGCGCGGAACTGATGTTCCCGGGCCAGCAATTCTTCACCAACCCCTACACGTTCAATGCGTTCGTGACCGCGCACGGCCTGATCATGATCTTCTTCATGGTCATGCCCGCGATGATCGGCGGCTTCGGCAACTGGTTCGTGCCGCTGATGATCGGCGCGCCGGACATGGCCTTCCCGCGCATGAACAACATCTCGTTCTGGCTGCTGATCCCGGCCTTCGGCCTTCTGATCATCTCGATGTTCGTGCCCGGCGGCCCCGGCGCCGACGACCTCGGTGTCGGCACGGGCTGGACGGCCTATCCGCCGATGTCCTCGCTCAAGGGCACGCCCGGACCGGCGATGGATTTCGCCATCCTGTCGCTGCATCTGGCCGGCGCTTCCTCGATTCTGGGCGCCATCAACTTCATCACCACCATCTTCAACATGCGCGCACCCGGCATGACGCTGCACAAGATGCCGCTGTTCGCCTGGGGCGTGCTGGTTACCGCCTTCCTGCTGCTGCTGTCGCTGCCCGTCCTCGCCGGCGCCATCACCATGCTGCTGACGGATCGTAACTTCGGCACCGCCTTCTTCGATCCGGCCAATGGCGGCGACCCGATCCTGTGGATGCATCTGTTCTGGTTCTTCGGTCACCCCGAAGTCTACATCATGATCCTGCCGGGCTTCGGCATCGTCAGCCACATCATCTCGACCTTCTCGCGCAAGCCCATCTTCGGCTATCTCGGCATGGCCTATGCCATGGTCGCCATCGGCGTCGTCGGCTTCGTCGTGTGGGCCCACCACATGTACACCGTCGGCCTCGACGTCGACACCCAGGCCTATTTCGTGTTCGCCACCATGGTGATCGCGGTGCCGACCGGCGTGAAGATCTTCTCCTGGATCGCCACGATGTGGGGCGGCTCCATCGACTTCAAGGCGCCCATGGTGTGGGCGACGGGCTTCATCTTCCTGTTCACCGTCGGCGGCGTCACCGGCGTGATGCTGGCCAATGCCGGTGTCGACCGCTCGCTGCACAACACCTATTACGTGGTGGCGCATTTCCACTACGTGCTGTCGCTGGGCGCGGTTTTCTCCATCTTCGCGGGCTGGTACTACTGGTTCCCGAAAATGTTCGGCTACGTCATCCCCGACTGGATGGGCCAGGTGCATTTCTGGATCGCCTTCGTCGGCGCCAACATGCTGTTCATGCCGCAGCACTTCCTCGGCCTCGCCGGCATGCCCCGCCACCTCGTCGACTACAACCCGGCCTTCGCAGGCTGGAACCTGGTCTCCTCGCTCGGTGCCTTCATCTTCTTCGGCGGCGTGATCTGGTTCCTGGCCATCAACTTCTATGCGGTCTTCGTCCGCAAGGAGCAGGCGGCCGCCAATCCCTGGGGCGAAGGCGCCACCACCCTGGAATGGACGCTGTCCTCGCCGCCGCCCTTCCACCAGTTCGAGACACTGCCCCGCATCCGCTGAGCCCCTCGAACGCATGAGCTTTCGGGAGGGTGGCCGTTTCGACGGCCGCCCTCCCGCCTCCAGCAAACAGGTTTTCTTCTCGAGCCTTTCCCCGAAGGCTCGAGAAGAAAACCGGCCCGCAAGGGCCTCCGGCCAAATGCTCTCAGACCAAGCATCTCCTGTCTGGCCGGCTCGACGAAAAGGAACGTTCTTTGACCGATATCGGCATGCCCATCCAAGGCGAGGCTGACGATGCTGTTCCCGTGATCAGCATCGCGTCGGTTGGCGATTTCCTGGCTTTGCTCAAGCCGCGCGTGATGTCGCTCGTGGTGTTCACCGCCCTCACCGGCATGGTCGTGGCGCCCGGCCCGATCCATCCGGTCATCGGCCTCGCCGCCCTGATCGCCATCGCGGTCGGCGCCGGCGCCTCGGGCGCCCTCAACATGTGGTACGACGCCGACATCGATGCCGTGATGTCGCGTACGCGCAACCGTCCGGTTCCGGCCGGCCGGGTCAGCCCGGGCGAGGCGCTCGCCTTCGGCATCATCCTGTCCGGCCTATCGGTGCTGGCGCTGGGCGTCTTCACCAACTTCCTCGCCGCGGGCCTGCTCGCCTTCACCATCTTCTTCTATGTCGTTGTTTACACGATGTGGCTGAAGCGCTGGACGGTGCAGAACATCGTGATCGGCGGTGCGGCGGGCGCCCTGCCCCCGGTCGTCGCCTATGCGGCGGTGACCGGCACGGTAACCGTGGAAAGCCTCGTGCTCTTCGCCCTGATCTTCATGTGGACGCCGCCCCATTTCTGGGCGCTGGCGCTGTTCAAGTCGGGCGACTACGAAAAGGCCGGCGTGCCGATGCTGCCCGTGGTGGCGGGAGACCACGAGACCCGCCGCCAGATCCTGATCTACACCGTGCTGCTGGCTCCGATCGGCATGCTGCCCTGGCTGCTCGGCTATGCGCATTGGAGCTATGGCGTGGTTGCGGGCCTGGGTGGGCTCGGCATGCTCTGGCTTGCCATCGACATCTGGCGCAAGCCCGGCGACATGGGACCGGCCAAGCGCATGTTCGGCTACTCGATCCTCTATCTGTTCGTGTTGTTCGCCTGCCTGCTCGGCGAGGCGCTGGTGATGAGGGTCCTGGCATGATGGCGCATCATCTTTGGTTCATCGGACCGGCCCTGATCATCCTGCTGCTGATCATCCTGTTCCGTCCCCTCGCCTATCAGCGCCCGCCCAAGGACAGCTGGGTCGCCAGGCTGCCAGCCGACCAGGCGCGTAAGCTGCACTGGCGTTCCATCGCGATCGCCGCCGCCCTCATCGCCTTCGTGCTGCTCGTCTATGCCGTGAGCTTCGTCAAGGGCCCCGGCGTGCTCGACAAGGGGTTCTAGAATGGCTGGAACGCCCGACAAGCCCTCCTCTTCGCGCCCCACGGTCGGCAATGGCGTGATCGCGGTGTCCTGCATCGCGTTCGTGGCATCGATGGTCGGTGCGGCCTATGCCGCCGTGCCGCTCTATACGCTGTTCTGCCAGGTCACCGGTTTCGCGGGAACCACGCGCGTTGCCGAGGCCGCCCCGGGCCAAGTCCTCGACCGCAGCTTCGAGGTGCGCTTCGATTCGAACATCAACCCGGCCCTGCCCTGGAAGTTCGAGCCCGAGCAGCGCTCGGTGACGGTCAAGGCCGGCGAGGTGAAGACGGTCTATTACAAGATCACCAACCTCTCCCAGGAAACCACCTATGCCGCGGCCGCCTACAATGTGACGCCGCAGGAAACCGGTGCGTATTTCTCGAAAATCCAGTGCTTCTGCTTCACCAACCAGAAGCTGGGGCCGGGCGAGAGCCAGGAATTGCCGGTGGTCTTCTTCGTCGATCCCGCGATCGACAAGGTCGACTATCTTGCCGGCGTGCACACGATCACGCTTTCCTATACCTACTATCCGGCCAAGCCTCCCGTGACTCCGCTCGCGGCGGCCGAACCGAAAACCGACACGTCGAGCAAACCGCAGTTATAAGTTCCCGGGCGACCGGCATCTGGAGAAAGCCATGGCTCAGACCAAGAACCATGATTACCACCTCGTCAATCCGAGCCCGTGGCCGTTCGTCGGCTCGATGGCGGCTTTCATCCTGGCCATCGGCCTGATCACCTGGATGCACAAATATTCCTACGGCCCGCTGGTGTTCGGCGTCGGCCTGATCGGCGTGCTCTACACCATGCTGATGTGGTGGTGGGACGTCATCAAGGAAGCTTCCGAGGGCGATCACACCCCGGTGGTGCAGCTGCATCACCGCTACGGCATGATGCTGTTCATCGCGTCGGAAGTGATGTTCTTCGTCGCCTGGTTCTGGGCCTATTTCGACGTCGCCCTCTTCCCGGGCGATGCCGCCGAGGTCGCTCGTACCACCCTGACGGGAGGCGTCTGGCCGCCCAAGGGCATCGAGACCCTCGATCCCTGGCATTTGCCGCTCCTGAACACGCTGATCCTGCTCACCTCCGGCACCACGGTGACCTGGGCCCATCACGCCCTGCTCGAGGGCGACCAGAAGGGCCTGAAGAACGGCCTGATCCTCACGGTCGTCCTTGGCCTGATCTTCACGCTGTGCCAGGCCTACGAGTATGCCCACGCGCCGTTCTCCTTCTCGGGCCACATCTATGGCTCGACCTTCTTCATGGCGACGGGCTTCCACGGCTTCCATGTGATCGTCGGCACCATCTTCCTGGCGGTCTGCCTGCTGCGCGCCAATCTGGGCCAGTTCACCCAGCGCCATCACCTCGGCTTCGAATTCGCCGCCTGGTACTGGCACTTCGTCGACGTGGTCTGGCTGTTCCTGTTCGCCTGCATCTACATCTGGGGTTACGGTCCCGGCGGCGTGCACGGCTGAGCCGCCTTCATACGATCAACGAGGCGGCCGGGATCACCCGGCCGTTTCCTTTTTGAGGCCCGAGATGCCGCAAGATCACCATTATGCGCCGCTTTCGCCCTTCCAGACCGGCTCGCGCGGCAGATGCCCGCGTTGCGGCCAGGGCAAGCTCTTCGATGGCTTCATCAGCCTCAAGCCGAAATGCAGCGCCTGCGACCTGGACTACAGCTTTGCCGATTCGGGCGACGGGCCGGCCGTGCTGGTCATCCTGGTCGCCGGCTTCATCCTGCTGGGTGCGGCAGTCTATGTCGAATTCACCTTCTCGCCTCCGGTCTGGGTCCACATCGTCCTGTGGCTGCCGCTCTCCCTCGCCGTCTGCCTCGGCCTGCTGCGCTGGATGAAGGGCGTGCTGGTCGCCCTGCAATATACCAACAGGGCGGCCGAAGGCCGGCTGGAAGAATGACGACGGCCGTAGTCTCCTCGCGTCCGCGCTCGCTGGTGGCGCTGACGATCTCGATGCTGGTGATGGGCGCCTTCCTGGTCGGGCTCGGTATCTGGCAGCTCGAACGTCTGCAATGGAAGCTCGGCCTGCTCAAGGAGATTGCCGACCGCACCACCGCGGCTCCCGTTGCTCCGCCCCCCGAAGCCGATTGGCCGCGCCTGACGCGGGATGGCCTCGAATACCGGCATTGGCAGGTCTCGGGAACCTTCGACCATGCCAAGGAGATCCGCTCCTTCACCAACCTGCCCGATGCCAAAGGGCAGTTTCGCGGCGTGGGCTACTGGGTGCTGACACCGCTCATCCGTCCCGACGGTTCCACCATCCTGGTCAATCGCGGCTTCGTGCCCGAGAACGCCAAGGATCCCGCCAGCCGCCAGGCCGGGCAGATCGCCGGTCCCGTCACCATCACCGGCCTCGCCCGCTGGACGGAAGACCGCAATCTCTTCACGCCGGCAGACGATCCTGCCACCGGCAACTGGTTCACGCGCGACATTGCCGGCATTGCCAAGGCCGAGGGGCTGACGCGGGTCGCACCGTTCTTCATCGATGCCGATGCCAGCGCCCCCGGCGGCCTGCCCGAGGGCGGAGAAACCATTCTCACCTTCCCCAACAACCACCTGCAATATGCGCTGACCTGGTTCGGTCTCGCCCTCGGTCTGGTTGGGGTCTACATCGCCTTCGTCCTGCGCCTGAGGCGCAAACCGGCGGGATAAGGACGGCGCCGCTGGGCAAGCAGAATTTCCCGGCGAGGGCCGCGAACGGGTCTCGCCGGGAAATTCTGCAAATATTTGATATCTTGCAGTTTCCCGTTGATCGGGCCTGTGGTCCGATCAACGGGAAACTGCATGGGAGGCGGCGATACGCGCCTTGCCCGTCGGGCCCGGGCGGATTACAGGATGAAGACTGTGTTCCGGGACGGCGCGGCCGGCATTGGCGGCGCTTCCGGCACCGAAAGGATAGAACCGTGCACTATGTCTCCACGCGGGGCGAAGCTCCCGTCCTCGGCTTTTGCGATGCCCTCCTCGCCGGCCTTGCCCGCGACGGCGGCCTCTATGTGCCGCAGCATTGGCCGGTTCTGTCCCACGCCCAGATCGCCTCGTTTGCGGGTAAATCCTATTGGCAGGTGGCCGAGGCGGTGATCGCGCCCTTCGTCGGCGACGAGATCGAGCCGGCGGCCCTGCGCCACATGATCCAGGAGGCCTATGCCGGCTTCGGCCATCCGGCCGTCGCGCCGCTGGTGCAGATCGGCGACAATCTGTTCGTGCAGGAGCTGTTCCACGGCCCCACCCTCGCCTTCAAGGACGTGGCGATGCAGTTGCTCGCCCGGCTGATGGATCATGCCCTGAAGGCGCGCAACAAGCGCGCCACCATCGTCGGCGCCACCTCGGGCGATACCGGCAGTGCCGCCATCGAGGCCTTCCGTGGCCTCGAACAGGTCGATATCGTCATCCTCTATCCCCATGGCCGCGTCTCCGAGGTGCAGCGCCGGCAAATGACCACGGTGGACGCCCCCAACGTGCATGCCGTGGCGCTGGAGGGCAATTTCGACGATTGCCAGGCGCAGCTGAAGGCGATGTTCAACCATCTCGAATTCCGCGACGAGATCGGCCTGTCGGGCGTCAACTCCATCAACTGGGCTCGTATCGTCGCCCAGATCGTTTATTACTTCACCGCCGCGGTGGCCCTGGGCGCGCCGCATCGCAAAGTGTCGTTCTCGGTGCCCACGGGCAATTTCGGCGACATTTTCGCCGGCTATGTCGCCAAGCGCATGGGCCTGCCGATCGAGCGGCTCCTGATCGCCACCAATGTCAATGACATCCTGGCGCGCACCATCGCGACCGGCGTCTATGAGGCGCGCGGCGTGAAGGAGACGTCTTCTCCCTCGATGGACATCCAGGTCTCCTCCAATTTCGAACGCCTGCTCTTCGACGCCTATCGCCGCGATGCCGGTCAGATCCGCCGCCTGATGGGCAATCTCGCCCAATCCGGTGCCTTCGAGATCGACGAGGGCGCCTATGAGGCCATTCGGTCGGAGTTCGACGCCGAGCGCGCCGACGAGAAGGAAGTCGCCAAGACGATCGGCATGATCTGGCGCAATGCCGGCTATCTCCTGGACCCCCACACGGCCGTCGGCGTGATGGCGGCGTGGAAGGCCGAACCCGATCGCCGCGTGCCGATGGTCGTGCTCGGCACGGCTCATCCCGCCAAGTTCCCCGCTGCGGTCAAGGATGCCTCCGGCATCGAACCCAAGCTGCCGGATGCCCTCGCCGATCTCTATGAGCGGCCCGAGCGTTTTACCGTCCTTCCCAATGACCTCGGGGTCTTGGAGGCCTTCGTCCGCAAGCATTCCCGCGCGGCCCAGGGTGCTGCGGCATGAGCGTCGAGGTTACCCGCCTCCCTTCCGGGCTGACCGTCGTCACCGA
Source organism: Labrys sp. E2SS-1L (assembly GCF_057073705.1). NCBI lineage: Bacteria > Pseudomonadati > Pseudomonadota > Alphaproteobacteria > Hyphomicrobiales > Xanthobacteraceae > Labrys > Labrys sp. E2SS-1L. The sequence continues at coordinate 4,995,508 of NZ_CP172712.1, forward strand.
CGCGATGAGCCATCTGGAAACCGCTTCGCTCGGTGTCTTTGCCGGCGCCGGCGCCCGTTCGGAGGGCGAGAAGGAGCACGGCCTTGCCCATCTGCTCGAGCATATGGCGTTCAAGGGCACGCGGACCCGTGACGCCAAGCGCATCGCCGAGGAGATCGAAAGCGCCGGCGGTGAACTCAATGCCGCGACATCGGGCGAGCAGACGGCCTATTATGCCCGCGTGCTGAAGGAAGATGTCGGCCTGGGCTTCGACATCCTGGCCGACATCCTCACCCAGTCCGTCTTCGATACCGATGAACTGACGCGGGAGAAGAATGTCATCCTGCAGGAGATCAGCGCCGTCGAGGACACGCCGGACGATCTGGTCTTCGACATGTTCAACCAGGCCGCCTTTCCGCATCAGCCCCTCGGCCGCCCCATTCTCGGCACGCCCGAGACGGTGATGTCGTTCGACCGCAAGGCGATCCAGAGCTATCTCGACACCCATTACCGGGCCGGACGCATGGTGGTCGCTGCCGCCGGCGCAGTCGAGCATGATCGCGTCGTCGAGGAGGCAGGCCGCCTTTTCGCCCATCTGCCAGGGGGCAGCGGCCCCGAACCGGCTTCGGCCGTCTATCGTGGCGGCGAAGACGTGATGGAGACCGATCACGAGCAGGCCAATGTGCTGATCGGCTTTGCCGGCCGTTCCTACAAGGATGCCCTCAGCCCGGCTCTCGGCATCTTCACCAATCTGGTCGGCGGCGGCATGTCCTCGCGCCTGTTCCAGGAGGTGCGCGAAAAACGCGGCCTATGCTATTCAGTCTATGCCTTTCAGTGGGGCTATGCCGATACCGGCATTTTCGGCATATCCGCCGGCGCCGGCGCCGACGAGCTGCACGATCTCGTCCCGGTGATCCTGGATACCGTGGCTGCCGCCGCCTCGTCCCCCACAGAGGCCGAAATCGCCCGCGCCAAGGCGCAGATGAAGGCGGGCCTTCTGATGGCGCTCGAATCCTCGGCCATGCGTGCCGAGCAGATGGCGCGCCACATGCTGATCTGGGGCCGCCCCCTACCGCCGGCCGAATTGATTGCCAAGATCGATGCGGTCACCGCCGAGGACGTGCGCCAGGCCGGCGCGGCCGTGCTGGCGTCGCCGCCGACCCTGGCCGCCCTCGGACCGGTCAAAAAACTGCCCCGTCTCGACAAGATCCGCACCCATCTGGCGGCATGAGGCGGTGAATGTCCTTCCTGCGCCCCTTCTCCTTCGCCGACGTCGTACCGCCGGTCCGTGGCGAGAAGGTCGAGCTGCGCGCCCCGGAAATGCGCGATTTCGAGGCCTGGGCTGCCCTGCGTGGCGCAAGCCGGGAATTCCTGCGCCCCTGGGAGCCGACCTGGCCACCCAATGATCTGACACGCCCGGCCTTTCGGGCCCGGATCAAGCGCTATGGCCAGGATGCGAGGGCCGACGCCGCCTATCCCTTCTTCGTCTTCCGCTCCGATAACGGCGCGCTGGTCGGCGGCCTCACGCTCGGCCAGATCCGCCGCGGCGTGGCGCAGACCGGTTCGCTCGGCTATTGGATGGGTCAGGCTCATGCCGGCCAGGGCCTGATGAGCGACGCCGTGCGGGCTTTGCTGCCCTATGCCTTCGGCACGCTGCGCCTGCGCCGGGTGGAAGCCGCCTGCCTGCCGGAGAACGGCCCTTCGATCCGGCTCCTGGAGCGTGTCGGCTTCATCCGAGAGGGCTATGCCCGCTCCTATCTGTGCATCGCCGGCGCCTGGCGCGACCATCTGCTCTACGCCATTCTCTCCAGCGACGAGATCCGTTGAGGCTTTCCAGGGTGAGAAGCGTTGGCTTCACCAGGCGCTCCCGGAGGGCAGGAACGTAAATTCACAGCATCACCGCGCGGAGGGCACCATGATTGGGGAAACTCAACTTGTCATCACCCGGGCAGAGGAGCGGCCACGGGAAGCCTGGGAGGATCCCACCAAGGGGAGCGTGGCCTGGCACACCTTGATCAGCGCGGATATCACGCCGACCGACAGCCTCAGTGCTGGAATCGCCGTCCTGCCGCCCGGCGGCACCAATCCGCCGCACCGCCATGCCGAAGCAGAGCTCTATCTCATCCTGGAAGGCAGCGGCGTGCTCACGGTCGATGGCGCGGAAAGCCCCGTCGGCAAGGGAGCGGCTATCTTCATTCCCGGCAATGCCTGGCACGCGCTGCGCAACGAAGGCGACGCCGAGCTCCGGCTCTTCTATGTCTTCCCGACCGGACGCTTTTCCGACGTGGTCTACGAGTTTCCCGGTTGAGCCCGAACGTCGCGGCCCGAAGGCGCATTGCCATGTCCGCGCCCAGAAAAATGGCCCGGTTTCCCGGGCCATTTCATCCAGAACCTTGTCAGCCCAGCAGGGCCTTCAACTCGGCCCTCAGTTCGTCACCGAGGCCCTCGCGTTCCAGCGCATAGGCGACATTGGCGGTCAGGAAGCCGATCTTCATGCCGGTGTCGTAGATGCGGCCCTTGAACACCGAGCCGTAGAATTTCTGCCCCTGGGCGAGCTTGAGCATGGAATCGGTGAGCTGGATCTCGCCGCCCGCGCCGCGTTCCTGCTTTTCCAGGAGATCGAAGATCTCCGGCTGCAGGATGTAGCGGCCGGAGACCGCCAGATTGGAGGGCGCCGTGCCCTTCTTGGGCTTTTCGACCATCTGGGTGATCTCGAAGGCATTGCCGCCGACGCTTTCGCCCTTGCCGACGATGCCATATTGATGGGTCTGGTCTTCCGGCGCCTCGAACACGGCGATGTGGTTGCCGCCGACCTTGTCATAGGCATCGACCATCTCCGCAAGGCACCCCTTGCCCTTGCCGTGATGCAGCATGTCGGGCAGCAGCAGGGCGAAAGGCTCGCGCCCGACGATCTCCCGCGCGCACCAGACGGCATGGCCGAGGCCGAGCGGGGCCTGCTGGCGCGTGAAGCTGGTCTGGCCCGCTGCCGGCAGCGAACGCTGCAATTCCTCATAGGCTTCCATCTTGCCGCGCTCCTTGAGCGTGGCGTCGAGTTCATAAGCGATATCGAAATGATCCTCGATCACGCCCTTGTTGCGGCCGGTCACGAAGATGAAGTGCTCGATGCCGGCTTCGCGGGCTTCGTCCACCACGTGCTGGATGACAGGCTTGTCCACCACGGTGAGCATCTCCTTGGGCACCGACTTCGTGGCAGGCAGAAAGCGCGTGCCGAGGCCGGCGACGGGAAATACAGCTTTGCGAATGCGCGTCATAGGAATCCTTTGATCGGTGCCCTTGGGGAAGGTTGGTTGTTCTTATTGCCCCCTCGGATGAAGGAACGGTTTATGCAAGCCTACTCAGAGTCTGGCCCTGCAGCAATCTCAGCCTTGCCAGCTTTGAACGTCAAAAATGAGGTCACGGCGAAATCGCCGGTAACACCCGGCCTACACCGGCTCGGCTTGCACGATGATGACGCTGGACGGAGCTGCGGGCACTCAATCTCTATTCCGCCAACAGGAATCCGACCGGGGCAGCTTGCCCAATTTCGCATTGCTGGCTACTGCTTCTCGACACAATTGAGTGGCAGGTGGGCAGGCCCTTCGAAGTGAGATGAACCAGGACCGTCGCAAGGGGGCGCCGGGAAGCCTGGCTGGAGATCGTATGTTGCAGTTCATTCGCGTCGTCGCAGCCTCCATGGTCATGATGCTCGTCATGGCAATGGTCGGCGGCGTTGCGCATGCCCTGGAGCCGGTGGACGTCAACGGCGAGGTCGACGCCATCGATCTCCTGCCCGCTGTCGAAAGCTATTCCAGCCAGGGCGACCGCATCCAGATCCAGACCGCCCCGGGCGCCGACGGCATCGTGCGCCGCATCGAAGTGCGTTCGAAGCAGCCGGGAACCAATCCGCACTGGATCGTGTTCGCCCTCGCCAACACCACCGACGAGCAGATCGACCGCATCGTGGTGGCACCGCATTTCCGCCTGGTCGGTTCCGGCCTGGTCTGGCCGGATCTCGGTGCCTCCCGCATCGCGGAAATCACGCCCAGCCAGGGCTTCCAGCCCGAGCGGCAGGAGGATGACGACGCCGATGTCTTCCGGGTGACGCTCGATCCGGGCTCGCGCGTGACCTTCGTGGCCGAATTGCGCACCTCCAAGCTGCCCCAGCTCTTCCTGTGGGATCCCGACGCCTACAAGGACAAGGTCAACTCGCTCACCCTCTACAAGGGTATCGTGCTCGGCATTGCCGGCCTGCTCGCTTTGTTTCTCACCATCGCCTTCGTGGTGAAGGGCACGGCGATGTTTCCAGCCGCCGCGGCGCTGGCCTGGGCGGTGCTGGCCTATCTCGCCATCGATTTCGGCTTCCTGCACAAATTCCTCGCCATTCCCCCGGATGGAGACAGGGTGTGGCGCGCGGGCGCGGAAGCGGTGTTCTCGGCGACGCTCCTGGTCTTCCTGTTCGCCTATCTCAATCTCAACCGCTGGCATGTGCGCTATTCCGTGGTCTCGGCGCTCTGGCTCACCGCCCTTGCCGCCCTCGTCGGCCTTGCGGTGATCAACGCCCCCGTCGCCGCCGGCGTCGCCCGCATTTCCATCGCCACTCTGGCCGTCGTCGGCCTCTTGATCATCCTGCTGCTGGCCTTCTACGGCTATGACCGGGCCGTGATGCTGATACCCACCTGGACGTTGCTGCTCGGCTGGGTGGCGGCGGCGGGATTGACCATCATGGGCCATCTCACCAACGACCTGGTGCAGCCGGCCCTCACCGGCGGCCTGGTGCTGGTGGTGATGCTGATCGGCTTCACGGTGATGCAACACGCCTTTGCCGGCAGTGCCTTCGCACCCGGCCTGATGACCGATACCGAACGCAAGGCCCTCGCCCTCACCGGCTCCGGCGACGTGGTCTGGGACTGGGACGTGCCGGCCGATCGCATCTATGTCAGCCCCGAGGCCGACCAGTTGCTCGGCGTTGCCCCCGGCGCCCTCGACGGGCCTGCCGCCGAATGGCTCGAGCTCGTCCATATCTTCGACCGCGACCGCTTCCGTACTGCTCTCGACGCGGTGATCGACCAGCGCCGCGGCCGCGTCAGCCTGGATTTCCGCATCCGGGCCGCCGACGGCCATTATATGTGGCTCAACCTCAAGGCCCGGCCCGTGGTGGGCTCGGACGGCGAAGTGGTACGCTGCGTCGGCACCGTCTCCGATGTCACCGAACAGAAGACGGCCGAGGAGCGCCTGCTGCACGATGCCGTCAGGGACAATCTGACCGGCCTGCCCAACCGGGAGCTGTTCACCGATCGGCTGGAAGCGGCGTTGGTCCAGGCCAAGCAGGACGGCACCACCAAGCCGACGGTACTGATCCTCGATCTCGACCGCTACAAGCAGGTCAACGACGCCGTCGGCCATTCCGTCGGCGATTCGATCCTGCTGACGGTGTCGCGCCGCCTCTCGCGCCTGATGAAGCCCCGCGACAGCGTCTGTCGCATCTTCGGCGATCAGTTCGGCGTGCTTCTGCTGTCGGAACCCGATCCGGAACGGATCTCGGCCTTCGCCGAGTCGATCCGTCGCTCGCTGCGCGCCCCCATCGCCGTGGCCGACCGCGAGATCTTCCTCACCGCCTCGGTCGGCGTGGCGATGTACGATCCCCAGGCCCCGGTCAAGGCGGACGAACTGATCAAGGACGCCGAGATCGCCATGTACAACGCCAAGAAGATCGGCGGCGATCGCATCGAGATCTTCCGGTCGGCCATGCGGGTCGAGCGGCCGGACCGCTCCTCCCTGGAGGCCGACCTCAGAAGGGCGATCGAACGCGACGAGCTCAAGGTGCTGTTCCAGCCGGTGGTACGCCTGCAGGATCGCACCATTGCCGGCTTCGAGGCGATCGTGCGCTGGGAGCATCCCAAGCTCGGCCGCCTGCCGCCGGGCGAATTCAACGCCATGGCCGAGGAGACGGGGCTGATCGTCGATGTCGGCCTGTTCGTGCTCGACCGCACCGCCCGCCAGCTGTCGATCTGGCAGCGCCTCGTCGAGGTCGAGCCGCCCTTGTTCGGCATGGTCAACATCTCCAGCCGGCAATTGCTGCGCCAGGACCTCGTCCAGGACATCAAGGCGGTGATGGCGCGGGCCGGCATCGAGCGCGGTTCGCTCAAGCTCGAGGTCTCCGAGAGCCTGGTGATGGAAAATCCCGAATATGCCGCGCAGATCCTGGCCCAGCTCAGCGATCTCGGCGTCGGCCTGGCCATGGACGGCTTCGGCACCGGCTATTCCAGCCTGTCCTACCTCCAACGCTTCCCCTTCGACATGCTCAAGATCGATCCGAGCTTCGTCAAGGAAGGCGAGCGCGGCCGGCCGGTGATCCTGCGCTCGATCATCGCCATGGCGGGCGACCTCGGCATGGAGATCATCGCCGACGGTGCCGAGGCCGATAGCGATGCCGCCGAACTCGGTGAGCTCGGCTGCCAGTTCGCCCAGGGCGAGGCCTTCGGCGATCCCGTCACGGCGGAGGAAGCCCGCAGGCTGATCGCCGGCCCGGTGCGGCTGCGGGCGTGACCTGGAGCGCGGACATCCTGTCCGCTCTTGAAACCTGCCCCTTGCAGGACGTTTCGAGGGAACCGCCATGGTGGAGAAGAAACACCCGCTGCGGCCACAAGTGGAGTGGCATTCCCGAGGATATCTCCCGCATTGGGAAGCTGGCGAGCATCCACAAAGCATCACCTTCCGTCTCGCGGATTCCCTGCCTAGCGAGCTGCTGAGCCGTTGGGCGCGGGATCTGAAGGAGTCCGACCCCGAACTCGATTCAACCGAGCAGCGCCGGCGCTATGAGGAAGCGCTTGACAAGGGCCATGGGGAAGCTTTGCTCGCGCAGCCCGATGCCGGCTCGATCGTGCAAGCAGCTCTGCTTCATTTCGATGGGGTACGATATCGTCTCCACGCCTGGAGCATCATGCCCAACCACGTTCATGTACTCGCCACACCGCTTGTACCGCATGCGCTATCGGCCATCATTCACTCGTGGAAATCTTTTACGGCACTTCAGATCAATCGCGCCTTAGGACGGCAGGGAATGCTGTGGTTTCCTGAATATTTTGATCGTCGGATCAGAGATGAGGGCCACTTTCAACGCGCGCTTTACTACATCGAGACCAATGCGGTAAGCGCCGGTTTGTGTGCCCGGGCCGAGGACTGGCCTCATTCGAGTGCAGCGTGCATAAGGGGAAGTAATGAAGTCGAGTTGTGAGGCACGACCAAAGACGTTCGGCAATCACAGATTTAGTGGAACCGATTGAGGATCAAGAGCGGACAGGATGTCCGCGCTCCTCGCCTACGCGTGCCCCGCATCCCGCGAGAACAGGCCGGGCTCGATGCCAAGCTTGCGCAGCGCCCGCGTATATTTGGTGTCGACCTGGTCGTCGAACAGCAGCCCCGGATCGGCATCGCAATGCAGCCAGCCATTGGCCTGGATCTCGCGCTCGAGCTGCCCGGCGCCCCAGCCGGCATAGCCCAGCGCCAACAAGGCCTGTTCCGGCCCCTCGCCGATGGCGATGCTGCGCAGAATGTCGAGCGTCGCGGTCAGGCAGATATTGTCTTCGATCGGCATGGTCGAATTGTCGATGAAGACATCGTTGGTATGGAGCACGAATCCCCTGCCGGATTCGACCGGGCCGCCATTGACGATGCGGATCGGCGCGCCCCTCGGTTGACGCATGTCCGAGACGCCGTCAATGACGCCGAGCTGCTTGAGGAGGTCGGGAAAGCGGATATTCTTGGCCGGCTGGTTGACTACGATGCCCATGGCACCGTCGGACGAATGCGCACAGATATAGATCACCGTGCGCGCGAAGCGCTCATCCTGCATGGACGGCGTAGCCACGAGCATCTTGCCGTCCAGGAAACCGCCGGATGAATCGCTGCCAAATGGAATGTACCCTGTCATGGACATGATCGTGCCGCATCGTATCGGCTTTGTTAAGGCATAAATTTGGCCAACCTTGGCGAAGCGCCGACGGTAGGCTTCACAAGAGTGTCACGCCTTCGTGCATGGCGCTATTGACCATTCGCAGTTATCCGTCTGCCGAGACCCTTGTTTGGAGCCGCAAGCTATCCGAATGTCCAGCCGTCCTGTCCTTGCCATACTCGCCGGGTGCCTCGCCTTGTGTGCCCTGCCGGCCCTGGCCGGCTCCCCCAGCCAGTCCGATCCAAATCAGGCGGACCCGCACGCCGTCATCCAGCTGCTTGCCGGCCAGGCACATCCGGAAGGCCTGGCAGGCCTGGAGATCCAGCTCGCGCCGGGCTGGAAGACCTATTGGCGCAATCCGGGCGATGCCGGCATTCCTCCGACTTTCGACTGGTCCAAGTCGGAGAATCTGCGCGAAGTGACGGTGCTCTGGCCGGCGCCGAGCCGCTACGACCAGGAGGGCGCATCGTCGGCCGTCTATCACGATCAGGTCGTGCTGCCCCTCAAGATCAGCGCGATCGATCCGTCCAAGCCCGTCAAGCTGGCACTCGGCCTCGACTATGCCGCCTGCAAGACGATCTGCGTCCCGGCCAAGGGCAGCGCCGACGTCGTCCTCTCCCCGGGCGCGGTGACGGGAGGGGAAGGCAGCGCCGAGATCGCACAGGCCCTGAAGAAAGTACCGGTATCGCAAGAGATCGGCGCCACGGCTCCCCTCGCCATCAAGCAGATCCGCCTGGACACCGCGACCAATCCGGCTCGCCTGACCATCGATGTCAGCACCCCCTCCGCCTCCGCCCTGTTCGTCGAAGGGCCGATGAAGTGGTACCTGCCGATGCCGGAGCCGGCCGACAAGGCGGACAAGGCCAATCCCCAGAGCTTCGTGCTGCCGCTCGAGGGACTGCCCAAAGGCGCGACCCTCGCCGGAAACGAACTGCGCTTCACGCTCTCGACTGGCGAGGCCGGCGTCGAAAGCCTATATCGGTTGCCGTAGACTCTCGTCATGGCTACTGACCGGCCATCCCGATCGCGCGCAGGCGCAAGGGGTGACAGGGCAGCGTTCGCCATGGCGTCACCAATGGAGATATCAGTGACGATCAAGCCCGGCGACAAACTCCCCGATGTGACGTTCCGCGCGGTGACGCAGGACATGCCCGAACCCAAGAGCACGGCCGACGTCTTCGGCGGCAAGAAGGTGGTGCTGTTCGCCGTTCCCGGCGCCTTCACCCCCACCTGCCACCGCAACCATCTGCCGGGCTATCTGGAACATTACGATGCCTTCAAGGCCAAGGGCGTGGACACGGTGGCCGTGACGGCCGTCAACGACGCCTTCGTCATGCAGGCCTGGGCCAAGGCCACGGGCGGCCTGGGCAAGATCGAATTCCTCGCCGATGGCAGCGGCGATTTCGCCAAGGCGATCGGCATGGAGCTCGATCGCGTCGCCGCGGGCCTGGGCGTGCGCTCGCAGCGCTATGCCATGCTGGTGGAAGATGGCGTCGTGAAGGTCCTCAACCTCGACGATGGCGGCAAGCTCGACATTTCCGGCGCCGACACGCTGCTCAAGGCGCTCTGATTAGGAGGGCTGGTCTTCGGACCAGCCCCTTTCATACGACCTGGCTTGATCATGCCATGAGCAAGAACGGTCGGCGTCCAAACGGGCTATCCCGGGAGTTTGGCAACAAATTCCAGAGAGGTGAATCAGATCAACGCTCTGCTACCATACATTCTGAGGAGTGTTAGATTCGCTCCATATGGCATGGGTTATCAATGAGCGATATCCAGAGATCTGTTGAATTAGACGTCACCAAAGATGAGTTTAAATCTTTCGCGAGGTTGATTTATAGATATCACCTTAGAAGATTTTGGTTTAAGTCTAACTTAATATTAGCGATTTGGCTCACCGCCCTTTTTGCCACCCAACTTCCCGATGTCAAATGGTCATTTGGACTAACATCCAGTCAAGTTCTATGCGTTACATTAGCGTTAATCGCTTTTTTGTGGCCAATTTTAAACTACCTAATATTTATACCAATTGCTGTAGATAAAGAATACAAATATAGAAAGGATTTAAAATCTACCTGTTCGATGTCATGGTCCGAAGACGGTATTAAAACAACTTCCGATCGTGGATCATGGATCACATACTGGAGTGATTACATCGGATGGATGGATAACAAGAAAGTGACGGTATTCTTCATGTCACCTAATATGAGAACCGTGATTCCAAAAAGAATATTTTCCAATGAAACTCAACTGAATGATTTTCGTCAGTGCCTTGTTAATGTCCTAGGAAATCGGCAAGGGCTGCGACCATAGAGCTTGGAAAACGGGTACACCCTTGCGTCTTGAGCGCGCACGTAGTCCCCAGCATCTCACGACAGCGCCGCCGCCCTGTCCCGCTTTTCCTGCTGATAGGGCGCCATGCCCTCGCGCGCCAGCCGGTCGGCCTCCTCGTTGAGCGGGTGGCCGGCATGGCCCTTCACCCAATGGAACTCGACGTCATGGCGCTCCAGCGCCGCGTCGAGGCGGCGCCAAAGGTCCTCGTTCTTCACCGGCTTCTTGTCGGCGGTGCGCCAGCCATTGCGCTTCCAGCCATGGATCCAGCCGGTGATGCCGTTCTTGACATATTGGCTGTCCGTATGCAGGTCGACAGCACAGCCGCGCGTCAAAGCTTCCAGCCCCTCGATCGCCGCCTGCAGTTCCATGCGGTTGTTGGTGGTCTCCAGAGCACCGCCGCACAAGGTCTTGCGATGCTCGCCGAACATCAGGATGGCACCCCAACCGCCGGGGCCGGGATTGCCCGAGCAGGCGCCATCGGTATAGAGCGTCACCCGCTTTGCCGTCCCTTGGACCGTCATAGGTCGAACCCGTATTCGGCCGGGCTGGCGACGCGCTGGTGGAAGCGCAGCTTCTTCCAATATTCCAGCGGATCCTTCGGCTTCACCAGGGCGCCGGGCGGCACGTTGAGCCAGTCGACCAGGCGCGTCAGCATGAAGCGCAGCGCCGAGCCCCGGGCCAGCACCGGCATGGCTGCCATCTCGGCGTCCGAGAGCGGCCTGACGGCGCGATAGCCGGCCAGGAGCGCCCTGCCCTTGGTGGCGTTGTAGGCGTGGTCGGGCTCGAAGCACCAGGCATTCAGGCAGATCGCGACGTCATAGGCGAGAATGTCGGTGCAGGCGAAATAGAAGTCGATCAGGCCCGAAAGCCGCCCGTTCAGGAAGAAGACATTGTCGGGGAAGAGGTCGGCGTGGATGACGCCCGTCGGCAAGCCTTGCGGCCAATGGGCGCGATGAAAGGCGAGTTCCTCGGCGATGGCGGCATCGAGCCCGGCCTGCACGCTGTCGGCCCGGCCATCCGCCTGACTGTAGAGCGTCTCCCAGCCGGCGAGAGACAAGGCGTTGGGCCGCTCCATCGGAAAGCCCAGCGTGGCATTGTGCATGGCGGCGAGCGCGCGGCCGACGGCACCGCAATGCTCGACATTCGGTTTCTTGATCCAGACGCCTTCCAGGAAGCTGATCAGCGCGGCAGGCCGCCCGGCGAGTTCCCCCAGCACCTTGCCGTTCCGCCGCCGGATCGGGGTCGGGCAGGTCACGCCGCTTGCGGAAAGATGCTCCATCAGGGCCATGAAGAAGGGCAGGTCATCCCGCCTCACCCGCTTTTCATAGAGGGTGAGGATATAGGCGCCCTTTTCGGTGCGCAGGATGTAATTGGTGTTCTCGACGCCCTCGGCGATGCCCTTGCAGGCCAGTACCCCACCGATATCGTATTCGGCGACGAAACAGGCGAGATCCTCGTCATTGACTTCGGTGTAAACAGCCATCAGCGGGCAACATCTTCTGCAATTTTGCGCATGTCGTTCTCCCTCAGATCCTTCGGCAGCGGGAAGAACACGCTTTCATCGGCGGTCGAGACCGTCTCCACGGTGATGGCATAGCGCTCCGCAAAGGCGTCGAGGATTTCCTCGACCAGGATTTCCGGTGCAGAGGCGCCGGCGGCGACACCCAGGGACTTCAATGCACCGAACCGGTTCCAGTCGATATCGGAGGCGCGCTGCACCAGTTCCGAGATGAGGCAGCCCGAGCGCTCGGCCACTTCGCGCAGGCGCTGCGAATTGGAGGAGTTCGGCGCACCGACCACGATGAAGGCCTCCACCCGCGGCGCCACCGCCTTGACCGCTTCCTGGCGATTGGTGGTGGCGTAGCAGATGTCTTCCTTGTGGGGCCCGACGATCGAGGGGAAACGGACCTTCAGCGCCTCAACGATGTCGCGCGTATCGTCGACCGACAACGTGGTTTGCGTCACATAGGCAAGCGCATCCGGATTGGACGGCGTGAAAGCCGCGACATCGGCAACCGTCTCGATCAGGCTGACGGCGCCGTCCGGCAGCTGCCCCATCGTGCCGATGACCTCGGGATGACCCCGATGCCCGACCAGCACGATCTCGCGCCCGCGCTTGTGGTGGATCTCGGCCTCGCGATGCACCTTGGTCACCAGCGGGCAGGTGGCGTCGATGGCAAACAGATTGCGGCTTGCGGCGGCTGACGGCACCGATTTGGCGACGCCATGGGCCGAAAAGATCACCGGCGCACGCGTCTCGGGCACCTCGTCGAGCTCCTCGACGAAGATCGCGCCCTTCGACTTGAGATTCTCGACCACATATTTGTTGTGCACGATCTCATGGCGCACATAGACCGGCGGGCCATAGATCTTCAAGGCCTGCTCGACGGCGTCGATCGCCCGCACCACCCCGGCGCAGAAACCGCGGGGCGAGCAGAGCAGAATGGTGAGGGCGGGTTTTTCAGCAATCATCTCGGCCCGGATATGGGGCTGAGCCGCAAGGCCCGTCAAGCGCTTTGGCGACATCGCCGTCGCTATCCCCGCCCTGCCGGCTTGGCGGGCAGCCCGAGGCGGTCCGCCATGCGGATGAGATCGGCCAGCGTATTGGCCTGCATCTTGCGCATGACCTGGCCGCGATGGATCTTCACGGTGATCTCGCTCAGTTCCAGTTCGGCGGCCGTCTGTTTGTTGAGAAGCCCCTGCACCACCAGCGCCATCACCTCCTGCTGGCGCGGTGACAGGGCGGCGTAGCGGTTGCGCAGATCCTCCCCCAGGGCCGTCTCGACACTCTCCGCGCGGCTTTTTTCCAGGCACGCCGCCACGGCATCGAGAAGATCCTGCTCGCGGAAGGGTTTGAGCAGGAATTCCATGGCTCCGGCCTTGATGGCCCGCACCGACATCGGCACGTCGCCATGACCGGTGAGGAAGACGATCGGAATGGCATCTCCTGCGCCGGCCAGTTCGGTCTGGAAGTCGAGCCCGCTCTGTCCCGGCATGCGCACGTCGAGCACCAGGCAGGACGCTCCCTCCGAGCGCCGACACTGCATGAACTCGCGGGGCGAGGCGAAGCAGCGGACGCGATAGCCGACCGATCTCAGCAAGCTGTCCAGCCCATCCCTGACCATGGGATCGTCATCCACCACATAGACGGTCGCGATTTCTTCCGACATGGGTCTAATCCTTGCGTCCGCGCTCTCGCGCCAGCGGCAGCGTGAAGCGAAAAATGCTGCCGTGCGGCATAGCGGCCCGGGCCTCTATACTCCCGCCATGCGCCTCGACGATGGAACGGCTGATGGCCAATCCAATGCCCATACCGTCCTCCTTGGTGGTAAAAAAGGGATCGAAGACATGCTCTATCGCCTGTGGCGACAGGCCAGGGCCGGTATCGGTGACGGCAATGGTGACCTCCCTGTCGTCGGCTGAGGTGTTGACCGTTATCTCCCGGTTTCCCTGTTTCGTTTCCACCGCCGCCTCGACGGCATTGGCGACGAGGTTGAGCAGGACCTGCTGCAATTGAACCCGATCGCCCATCACCGGCAGCAGGCCATGCAGCAATTCGGTCCGCAGCAGGATGGCATTCGCACGCAGCTTGCCCCGCATCAGGGCCAATGTCTCGTCGATCACTTCGACCATGTCGACGGGTTCGCGCGAGGGCGGGGCGCGGCGTACCAGGCGGCGCACCCGCTCCACCACCTCGCCAGCCCGTTCGGCGGCTTCCACGATCCGATTGAGGGCATGCCGAGCCTCGTCCTGATTGGGGGGCGAGGCGGAAAGCCAGCGCAGCGCGGCATTGCTGCTGGCACCGATGGCGGCCAGGGGCTGACTGACCTCATGAGCAATGGAGGCGGTGAGCTCGCCCAGCATGGTGATGCGCGAGATACGGGCAAGGTCGGCCTCGGCACGGCGCACGGCGAGATCGGCAAGCTCGATCCGGATGGCAAGATAGGTGGTCGCGCCGATAGCCACCAGGCTGAGGGAGCTGTTGGCGATACCCGCCTCGGTATCGCCCCTCACCGTCATGAAGAAGCTGAGCACGGTCAGGAGGCTGCAGGCCAATCCGACGATCAGCACGGTCCGCGGCCGCCCCGTCCACACCGAGATCAGCACCACGACGACATGCAGCACGGCAACGGCGATTTCCAGATCGGTGACGGTGTCCGCCACGAAAATGAGCAAGGCCAGCCCGGCCATGGCGAGCCACAGCAGCGGCATGTCGATGGTCGATCCCAGGCGTTCGCGTTTCACCAACTGCGTTCCCCGTCATGGAAGGGCTGTCCCACATCCTTGCCGCCATCCACGCCAAGCCTGCGAGCGCGTCCCTCAGGCGCGATGGCGGGAATACCGCCGCAGATGTCGGCGCAACAGCACCACGCCCACCTTGTTGAGGCCTGCGGCCATGCGAAGCAAGCCTTGCGTCTCCGGCGGCAGCAATTGCCTGCGAAGGAAAAGGCGGCGCGTGAGCCAGGACAGGCCGTCGGCGCCCGACAGGACGAGGCCGATGGCGAGCAACGATGCCCTGTTTTCGACCCGGCCGCCCGCCTTCTGCAGCGCGATGATGGTCCGCGCGAGTTCTTGATTGTCCCGGAGCATGTTTCACCTGCCTTCGCCATGAAGGATGGCAAGGCTCCCGCCGGCGCCGGTGGCGGGAGCACGACCACGATATCGACGATCACCAAGCGCTCGAGGCGTTCAGCTCGGGTTCTCCAGCGTGAAGAGATCCGCCGCCTCGTCATAGGCGAAATATTCGGCGTAGCGGGCGAGGCTGATCACGGACCGCACGGTACCGGCCGCATAGTCCTCCGACATGTGGTCCTCGAGCTCGTCGCGAAAGCGGCGGGCCGGCGCCTGATGGCTCGGCCTTTCGTCGAGGATGCGGCGAATATGGGCCGCCAGCGGCACATAGGTCGCCAATTGCTGTGCAAACTGGCGTTTGCGCTCGTCCACCTCGCTTTCGGCGAAGCGCTTCCCCGCCGCGGTAAGGCGGATGTCGCCGCCCTCCAGCTCGGCAAAACGCAGCAGCTGCAGGGTCTCGGCTACCGGGAAGAGTTCGTCGATCTCGAGATGCAGGCCGGCAGCCAAGGGCGGCAGGTCGGCCTTGCCGTGATAGGGAGCCGCCGCCACCGCCTCGATCAGGCCGGCGAGTTCGTTGGAGGAAACCTTGGGCAGCACCATGGCGATGCCCGTGCCGGGGAAGAGGCCGTCCCGCGCCGGAGCCGAACCAGGACGTGCGGTCATGCGGGCGTAGATGTCCTCCACCAGGGCCCGGAAGGCCGGATCGAGCCGGTTGCGCGGCTGTGGCAGGTCGACGCGGACTTCTCCGATCACCCGGCCCGGATTGGAGCCGAAGATCAGGATGCGGTCGCACATCAGCACCGCCTCCTCGATATTGTGGGTGACCATCAGGATCGCCTCGATCGGCATGCGGCCTTCGCACCACAGATCGAGCAGGTCCGTGCGCAGGGTCTCGGCGGTGAGCACGTCGAGGGCCGAGAAGGGTTCATCCATCAAGAGGAGCTTGGGATGCACCACCAGAGCGCGGGCCAGGCCGACGCGCTGGCGCATGCCGCCCGACAGTTCCTTGGGATAGGCGTTCTCATAGCCGTCGAGCCCGATGAGGTCGATCGCGGCCAGGGCCCGCTTGCGGCGTTCTGCCGGCAGGACACCCTGCGCCTCGAGCCCGAGCTCGACATTCTGCTGCACGGTGAGCCAGGGAAACAGGGCAAAGCTCTGGAACACCAGCGAAATGCCGCCGCGGGTGCCGCTGACGGGCTCGCCCTGGAAGGAGACACTGCCTTCGCTGGGCCGGATCAGGCCGGCGATCGCGCGGAGCAGAGTCGACTTGCCGGAGCCGGAGCGGCCGAGCAGGCCGACGATTTCGCCGGCCCGCAGCGTGAGATCGACCCTGTCGAGCACGACCAGCGGGCTCGACCCACCCTTGTCATAGGTCTGGCGCACGCCGAGGACGGACACCAGCGGGGCATCCTTGATGGTGACGGGGGCATTCATGGTGACGGGAGCGTTCATGGCGAGATCTCCAGGCGATCAGTCGAGGCGCAGGCGGCGTTCCGCGAACACATAGAGCGGGCGCCACAGCAGGCGGTTGAACAAGGTGACGAAGAGCGACATCACGGCGATGCCGAGCACGACGCGCGGAAAGTCTCCCGCCTCCGTCGCCCTGGCGATGTAGGAGCCGAGGCCGTGGGCCTCGAGCCTGGTATTTCCCCAGCTCACGAGTTCGGCGACGATGCTGGCGTTCCAGGAGCCGCCCGAGGCCGTGAGGGCGCCGGTCACGTAATAGGGAAAGATCCCCGGCAGGATCACCCGGCGCCACCAGGTCCAGGACCGGATCTGGTAGATCGAGGCCGCTTCCCTGAGATCGGTGGGAAAGGCGCCGGCACCGGCAATGACGTTGAACAGGATGTACCACTGCGTCCCCAGCACCATCAGGGGCGACAGCCAGATGTCGGGACTTGCCCCCGTCGCGACGATGGCGATGACGGCAAAGGGAAACAGCACGTTCGCCGGGAAGGCGGCCAGAAACTGGGCCAGGGGCTGAACCCGCTCGGCCAGGGCCGGGCGCAGGCCGATCAGCACGCCGATCGGCACCCAGATCAGGCTTGCCACCGCGATGAGGACGATGACGCGCAATAGCGTCGCGAGGCCGCCGCCCAGCGCTTCGAACGCGTCGCTCCAGGACAGGCTCTGGCGCATATAGGCGATCGCCAAGAAGATCCCCCAGGCCGTGACAGCGAGCACCAGGCCAAGCCAGAGGCGATCGATCAAAGGCGAGGTCGCCCGTCCGGGCCGAAAGGATGCCTTGCCCGATCGTCCGATGCGCACCAGCATCAGGCGCTGCCAGATCCAGGCCAGCGGCGCGATCAGCCGCTTCATCAGCCTGGTATGGCGGATGAGGTCGTAGACCCAGGAGCGCGGCCTTTGCTGGCTGGCCGTCTGCTCGACGCGGAACTTGTCGGCCCAGGCGACCACCGGCCGGAACAGGAGCTGATCGTAGAGCACGATCAGGATGCCCATCGCCGCCACGGCCCAGCCGACCGCGACGAAGTTCTTCTGGTCGATGGCGAGCGCCAGGAAGGAGCCGATGCCGGGAAGCTGCACGGTGGTATTGCCCACCGTGATCGCCTCGGAGGCGACCACGAAGAACCAGCCGCCGGACATGGACATCATGGTGTTCCAGATCAGACCCGGCGCCGCGAACGGCGCCTCCAGGCGCCAGAAGCGCTGCCAGCCGGACAGCCTGAAGCCGCGGCTGACCTCGTCCAGGTCTCCAGGCACCGTGCGCAGGGACTGGTAGAAGGAAAAGGCCATGTTCCAGGCCTGGCTGGTGAAGATCGCGAAGATCGAGGCGCATTCCGCTCCGAGCTGGCTGCCGGGAAACAGGCCCATGAAGAAGGTGACGGTGAAGGTCAGGAAGCCGAGCACCGGAACCGACTGCAGGATGTCGAGGGCCGGGATGATGATCAGCTCGGCCCGCCGGCTCTTGGCCGCGAGCGTGGCCACCACGAAGGTAAAGACCAGCGAGGCGATGATGGCGGCAAACATGCGCAGCGTGGTGCGAAGCGCATATTCCGGCAGGCGGGCCGGATCGAGCGAGACCGGGGCCCCTGAGAGGGCGTCGAGCGGTGTCCGCATCGCAACAGCGCCATGCAGCACCAGGGCAATGAGCGCGATCACTAGCCCGCAGGCAATCAGATCGTAGAGATTGGGCAGGAGGCGCCCGCGGGCGAAAGCCGCGACGGAGCGCTGACCGGAACGGTCATGGGGCAGGAAAACCATGGCGAACCTCGTGGGAGGGCAAGGTCGGAAAAGGCAGGATGCTGGGAAAAAGGCGAGCTCTTGCAGGGCCCGCACCGAGAGACACTCAGCGCGAGCCGACGGCCGTTCCGGCGCATTTCGAACAAGGGGGGTAGAAAGCGTCCGTCTCTTCACCGGCGTCGGACAGGCGCCAGCGGCATTCGAGCCGACCCGTGTCCGGGTTCAGGTGCCAGGCTGCCCGGAGACAACCGCGGATCGTGCCGGGTTGTCGTTCCATCCGATCAGACCGGAAAGAGGCATCCGATGGCGTGAGCGATGCGTCGGGCGCGGTTGTACGGGCCTTGGCCCGGAAGGCAAGGATGACGACGCCGCGAACAGGCGGCGTGACGGCCGTGACACGGCCGCGGAACGGAATGACGTTGTTCATGTTTCACCTCGTCGGGCCGCCTTTGGCCAGACCCGCGAGGCAAGACGGCGCGGACTTAAGGCCGGCCGGTCATAGCCCGGCGCGCGAGACCGCCGGCGTTCCAGATCGATGGCGCACCCCTCCGGCGACGGCTGGGAGCCGAAGCCGGACGGCTACTGCGATCGTTGTCCATGTGCTTCCACAGCTGATTGTTCGGGTGTTATCCAAGGTGTCGGGCACCGCGGATACAGAGCCCTTCTGTCATTGCCCCAAAGCGGGGTCAACCGTGCCTTGGTGTGTGAAGACCATACCTTGGTATGGGGACGTCGGCGCTGACTGGGCGGGGCGGCAACGCTCGACAGGCAGCTTATCCAATAGTCTCATCCACGCCGGCACACATGCCACGTTGGTAAGAAAAGGCGCCGGCATCCGTCCCCGAAGTTGGGAACGGATGCCGGCGCCTTGTACTGGCAATACTGAGATGTGTGCAGCGGATAACCGCGCAGTGGAGAAGACAAATCGTTCCTCGCTCCGCCCCGTCTCAGGCCAAGACAGGCGACAAGTTCCGACCACGACGTACGATCCGGAAGCACCTCTTTGATGGCATCACCCCTGACCGCGCTTTTCGAAATCCTCGACCTTGGCCGCGCCGGTCATGATGGCCACCACGTCGGCCATCGAATGGGTCTTGGGACTTACCACGGCGGCCCGGCGGCCCAGTCGCATGATGTGGATACGGTCGGCGAGTTCGAACACATTGGGCATGTTGTGGCTGATCAGCACGACGGGCAGGCCACGGTCACGGATGGTGCGGATCAGTTCCAGCACCTGGCCGGTCTCGCGCACGCCGAGCGCCGCCGTCGGCTCGTCCATGATCGCCAGCTTCTTGGCGAACAAGGCGGCTCTCGCCACCGCCACGCCCTGGCGCTGGCCGCCCGAGAGAGCCTCCACCGCGTTGTGGATCGACGGCAGCCGGAATTTCAGTTCCGCCATGGCCTTGCGCGCTTCCTCGCGCATGCGTGCCTTGTCGAGGCGCCGAAACACTGTCCCGAACACGCCGGGCATGCGCAATTCACGCCCCAGGAAGAGGTTCGAGGAAATGTCGAGGGCGGGTGCCACCGCCAGATCCTGGTAGACGGTCTCTATGCCGCGATGGCGGGCATCGAGCGGCCCCTTGAAATGCACGGGCTGGCCATCGAGCAGGATTTCGCCGCTGTCCGGCTTGAGGGCTCCGGTCAGTGCCTTGATCAGGGAGCTCTTGCCAGCGCCGTTGTCGCCAACGACAGCGAGAATCTCACCTTTGCGCAGCTCGAAATCCACCCCGTCCAACGCCGTGACATGGCCATAGCGCTTGATGACGTTGCGGGCCTCGAGGATGACCTCGGAAGAAGCGGATGCGGTCATCAGCGCCTCCCGCGCGAAAGCTGGTCGAAGGCCACCGCCACGATCACCAATATGCCCGTGATCAAGTCCTGCCAGAGCGGATCGATGCCGGCGAGCGTCAGACCGTTGCGCAGCACGCCCACGATCAGCGCGCCGATCAGCGTGCCGACGAGGCCACCGCGGCCGCCGAACAGCGAGGTACCGCCGATCACCACGGCGGTGATCGAGTCGAGATTGGCCGTCTGCAGCGAATTGGGATCGGCATTGGGAATGCGGCCGAGCGCCAGCCAGGCGGCGATGCCATAGAGCAGGCCGGCGAGCACGTAGACCGAAAGCAGATGCCGCCTGACGGGAATGCCGACCAGCCGCGCCGCCTCGGGATTGTTGCCGATGGCATAGACGTGACGGCCCCATTTGGTCTGGTTCAGCAGATACCAGACCAAGGCATAGAGCAGCAGCATGGCGAGGACGCCATAGGTGACCACGAAGCCGCCGATGAGTTCGCCATTGCCGGTCCAGCTCAGGAATTCGTCATCGACCGGAAAGGCACCGCCGGCGGAGATCAGGCGCAGGGCAGCCGTGATGATGCCGAGCGTGCCGAGCGTGACGATGAAGGGCGGCAGCTTCAGCCCGCTGATCAGGCCGCCGGCCACGGTGCCCGACAGGGTGCAGAGCACGATCGCCACGCCCATGGACAGCACGGGATCATAGCCGAGTGCCGCCATCTTGCCGGCGATGATGGTGCCGAGCACGCAGATCGCCCCGACGGCGAGGTCGATGCCCGCGGTCAGGATGATCAGGGTCTGGCCGATCGCCAGCGTGCCGACCACCACGGTCTGCTGCAGGATCAGCGAGATGTTCTGCAGGGCAAGGAAACGCTCGTTGATGCTGGCAAAGATGACGCAGAACAGCGCCAATACCAGGAAGGGCCCTGCCGAAGGCACCGCGAAGATGCGCGCCAGCAGGCTGCGCTTCTCTTCAGGTGCGGGAACCGTGGTCGTGCTCATACGATCCTCGACGATATCGAGAAAAGCTCGGCCTTTGTCATGCCCGGGCTAGTCCCGGGCATCCAGATACCGCAACCCAGCGAGATTGTGGCTCTCCGGATCACCGGGACAAGCCCGGTGATGACAAAAAGTCGAGCTTCCTGCGATTTTCCGATCACGTTTTGGGTAGGGTTGGGCTTATTCGCCGCCCCAGCAATTCTTGAGGCCCCAGGCGGTGTCCTTGGAGTCGAGACCCGCCATCGGCTTGTCGGTGATCAGCTCCGAGCCGGTGTTGATGAAGCCGGTCGGCTTCTTGCCGGTCTTGGCATATTCGGCGACCGCATCGACGCCGGCGACTGCCATCTTGTAAGGGAACTGCATCACGGTGGCGGCGACCTTGCCGGACTTGACGTCCTTCACGCCCTGGCAGCTGCCGTCGATCGAGGTCAGCATCACCGCCTTGGCCTTGCCGAAGGATTTCAGTGCCGCATAGCCGCCGGCCGCGGCCGGCTCGTTGATGGTGTAGACGACATTGATGTCGCCATTCTTCGACAGGAGGTTCTCCATGCCGGTCTGGCCCTTGTCCTGCGCGCCATTGGTGATGGCGGAGCCGGCGATGACCGAGTCGCCCTCCTTGATGCCGAAGCCCTGCAGGTAGCCGTTGTGGCGGAAGGTATCGACCGTGCCGCCCGGCGTGCCGTCGAGCATGGCGAGCACCGGCTTCTTGTCGCCCATGGCCTTCTTGGCATAGGTGCCCTGCTTGACGCCGGCCTCGAAATTGTCGGTGGCGTAGGTAGCGTCGACCGCATCGGCCGGATCGGTCGCCGTGTCGAGCGCGATCACCAGGATGCCGGAGTCGCGTGCCTTCTTGATGATGCCGAGCATGCCGGTCGAATTGTTGGGCGTCACCAGGATGCCCTTGGCGCCGGCAGAGATCAGGTCCTCGATCGCCGCGACCTGGCCTTCATTGTCGCCGTCGAACTTGCCGAAGCGGGCGATCAGCTTGAGGCCCTTCTTCTTGGCTTCGGCCTCGGCGGCCTGGCGCAGCTTGACGAAATAGGGATTGACCTCGGTCTTGGTGACCAGGCCGACGATCACTTCGCCTGCCGCCTGGGCCTTGTCGGCCACGGCGAGGGACGAAAACACGGCAAAGCCGAGGGCGGCCGTGGTGGCGAGGGCAGTGGACGTGAAGATGCGGCTCAGGCGGAGCGCTGACATGAAATCCTCCCAGATTTTTGAATGGAGCTTGGCGCTCTCTTCTCGACGATGGCCTTTCCATCGCAGGAAGCGGATTAATGCATCATCGCTGAATGATTGCAAATATATTTTGCCTGTTTTCAGGCATAACGGCGGCGCCGCTAAGGGAGCTGTTGGATATTACCGATCCGGTTGAGCGCATGCATGGCCGTTCGCAGCGAAGCATCACCTGCCAGGGCGGCGTAGCTGCGATAGAGATCGGCATAGGTGGATGCGGCCCGGGCGTCCGGCCGATAGGTCCTGAACGCCCGGGCGCCGAACCTCGCGCCGCCATCGGGATAATCGGCGACGACCCCGGCCGCGATGGCGCCATGGATGGCGGCACCCACCGCGGTGGGATTGTCGATTTCGGGCACCTCGACCGCGCGCGCGAAGACATCGGCCATGATCTGCACCAGCAGGGGATTGTTACGGGCAAGGCCGCTCGACAGGATCAGGCGGTCGATGGGAAAGCCTCCGGCGATGAAGAGATCCTGGATGCTGCGCGCACCATAGGCGAGCGACTCCAGCAGAGCCCTGTAGATGCCGGCCGCCGTCGTGCCCGTGGTCAAGCCGAGGAGCAGGCCGCTCAGGCCGGAATCGGCCAGAGGCACGCGGTTGCCGCTCCACCAGTCGAGTGCCAGGAGATGGTTGGCGCCCGGTGCAAGACCAGCCGCCTCTTCATTGTAGAGCCTGAAATTTTCAGCCGCATCCGCAGCGCGCGGGAAGGTCTTGACGAACCAGGCGAGCGTATCGCCAAAGCCGGCCTGGCCCGATTCATAGCACCATAGGTCACGCATCGAGCCATCGAACGCCACGCCCTCGATGCCCTGGGGCAAG
This sequence comes from Labrys sp. E2SS-1L, assembly GCF_057073705.1. Taxonomy (NCBI): domain Bacteria; kingdom Pseudomonadati; phylum Pseudomonadota; class Alphaproteobacteria; order Hyphomicrobiales; family Xanthobacteraceae; genus Labrys; species Labrys sp. E2SS-1L. The sequence goes on from NZ_CP172712.1 coordinate 5,018,396, forward strand.
GGCCGGAATTCGCGGCCGAGCATCAGATAGACGGCGGAGGTGCCGAGAGCCCCGACGAGGCAGCCATCACTGACGCCGCCGACGGCCGGTAGCACGACATGGGAATCGATCACCGCCACGGCAACGGCCGCCTGCCCGCGAATGCCGGTACGCTCACGCCAGGCGGCCGACAGGCCCCCCGCCGAGCTGCCGGCGCGCCGGGGCGGCCTCAGGCGGTCGGCCAGACCCTCGACGATGCCATCGGGATAGCCCGCCCCATCGGCATATTGCGCCTTGTAGGCGGCAAAGCCGAGGCTGCGTGTCTCACGCCCGGTCAATTGCCAGACGAGCCAGTCACCCGCCTCGATGAAACGCCCCGTCTCCTGCCACAGTCGCGGTGCCTCCTGCGCCAGTTGCGCCGCCTTGGCCAACAGCCACTCGGCCGAGAGCTTGCCGCCGAAATTATCGAGGAAGGCCCCGCCCCGCGCATTAATGGCCTCGGCCTGCGCCTGGGCGGCGCCATGCTTCCACAATTTCACATAGGCGTGCGGCTCCTGCGGGTGGAGGCGCGAGAGCGGCACGCCCTCCGCCGTGGCCGGCAGCGGCGAACTGGCGGTGAAGCCGAGGCCGATGCCTTCAACTTGCCTGTCCCGGCCGAGGGCCGACAGGATGGCCTGAGCCGCCTCGATATAATCGTCGGCGTTCTGGAGCGCCCAGAGCGGCGGCAAGGCCGGTCCCTCGGGCAGGCGGGTCATCACGCCATGGCGATAGGGCACCGCGTGGCTGGCGACCTGCTTGCCGCTCTCGACATCGACGAGCACGCCACGCGCCGATTCCGTGCCATAGTCGAGGCCGATCAGATAGCGACGTGTCATGGCTGCGCCTTTCCCACTTGTGCAGGCTCAGCTTAGGCGCCATTGCCAGCAAAGCAACACTTTTGTCTATTTTCAGGCAAAAGTGTTGCTTTATACCGCCTCATGCCGGCACGGGAGCCAGCGCCTTCCGGACAGCCGGGGCAACCACGGTGCCGAAGAGCTCGATCGATTTCATCATCTTGGCATGGGGAATACTGCCCATGGAGAACTTGATCAGGAAGCGCTGGTGCCGGAACAATTCATGCTCGGCCAGGATCTTGTCGATCACGGCACTGGGATCGCCGACGAAATCGGACCCTTGCGGGGCGCGTGAGGCTTCGAACTGCGCCCGGCTCAGCGGCAGCCAGCCGCGTTCGCGGCCGATGCGGCCCATGACATCGACATAATAGGGGAAGATCTCATCCGCCGCTCTGTCGCCGTCCTCGCCGATATAGCCATGCGAATTGATGCTGACCGGAAGCCTGGCCGGATCATGCCCGGCCCGGCGCGCCGCCTCGCGATAGAGATCGACCAGCGGCTTGAAGCGCGCCGGCTCCCCGCCGATGATGGCAAGCGCCATCGGCAGACCGAGCGTGCCGGCGCGGATCACCGATTGGGGATTGCCGCCAACGCCGACCCAGACCGGCAGAGGCTGCTGAACCGGACGCGGATAGATGCTCTGGCGATCGAGCGACGCACGATGCTCGCCCTGCCAGCTCAGCGTGGTCTGCTCGCGGATCTTCAAGAGCAGGTCCAGCTTCTCGGCGAACAGGCTGTCGTAATCCTTGAGGTCGTAGCCGAACAGCGGGAAGGACTCGATGAAGGAGCCCCGCCCCGCCAGGATCTCGGCCCGCCCGCCCGACAACAGATCCACGGTCGAGAATTCCTGGAACACGCGCACCGGATCGTCCGAACTCAGCACGGTGACGGCGCTGGTAAGGCGGATGCGCTTGGTGCGCATGGCCGCCGCCGCCAGCAGTACCGCAGGGGTGGAAGCGGCGAAGTCGGGACGGTGATGCTCGCCGATGCCGAAGACGTCGAGGCCGATCTGGTCGGCAAGCTCGACCTCCTCCATCAGATTGGCAATGCGCTCCTGAGCACTGATGACGGTGCCGGTGGCGGGATCCGCGGTGGTTTCCGCGAAGGTGTACAGGCCGAGTTCCATAGGTGTCGCGCCTCACCGGGAACGAAGCGCCCCGGAGTTTTCCAGGTTGAAATTTTCTGGTTACAAAACGTAACTGAGGCTAAATATGGTACAGGCATGTGAGGCACAAGGAGGCACATTCATGGCCGTAGGTGACATGGGTGTAACCGGCCTGAACGAGGACAAGGACAACCTGACCGAGAGCTGCCGGCCGGTCACCGAGATCCTGTCCCGTATCGGTGACAAATGGAGCATCCTGATCGTGATGGCACTGAGCCAGGGGCCTTTGCGTTTCAGCGAGATCAAGCGCCGGATCGACGGCATCTCGCAGCGCATGCTGACGCTCACGCTGCGAGGGCTGGAACGCGACGGCCTCATCAGCCGCAGCGTGACGCCCAGCATTCCGCCGCGCGTCGACTATGAGCTCACCGAACTTGGCCATTCGCTGCGCATGCCGGTGAACGCCCTCGGCCAATGGGCCTTCGCCAACCGCGCCGCCATCCTCGAGGCACGGTCGGCATTCGACCGGACCTGTCCGGTCCAGCGGGCGACCATACGGGATGGGCAGCAGGCGTCGGCTTCTATTCGGCCGGCGCCACGGCGAGCTTGATGGACTGCGCCTTCACGCCGCTGATCTGTAGCGAAACCGGCCCCGGCGCCAGGTTGAAGCGCACGCTTTTGCGCAAACCGGCGCAGGCCTTCTGGCCGGTCGCCGCCGAATATTTCACCGTTGCACCGGCCTGGACGACATCGATCCAGCCCTCATCCGAGAGCGTGACCTGATAGAGGCCGGCCTTTTCGATCGGCGGCAGGGCCAGCAGCGCCCCAAAGGTGCCTGTCGCCGGCTTGCGCCCGGTCGTGACGGGAAATTTGAGGTCCGCCACCGGGCTGAGCTGCAGGTCGGCGGCCCCGTCGACCTTGGCCAGTGTCCCGCCCGAAGCCAAAGTCGGCGGCGAAGCCTGGAACCAGCCCTGCTCGCGCGTCAGCGGCCATTTGAACGGCTTGCAGGCCGTCGTCTCGGCCAGGACAGGGCCGGTTTGCAGGGCCATCAATGCGATCAGGGCCAGGCCAGCGCGGCTGAAGATGGGCATTGCGCAATCTCTCCGAAGGAAGGAATGCCTGATCATACCCAGCCGCTCGCCGGAAACAAGAACAATTCACGAACAAATTACGGCTGTGCTTCAAACGGCCTTTATCATGCCGTGCCTGGCGTGAAGGCCAGGGCCAATCCATTGATGCAGTAGCGCTGCCCCGTCGGCTTGGGGCCATCGTCGAAGACATGGCCGAGATGCCCCTCGCAACGGGCGCAGGCAACCGCCGTCCTGATCATGCCGAGGCTGGCATCCCGGCTGGTGCGCACCGACCGGCCGATCGGCGCCCAGAAGCTCGGCCAGCCTGTGCCGCTGTCATATTTGGTCCGGGAGGAGAACAGGGCCGTGCCACAGCCCGCGCAGGTGAAGCGCCCCGCCCGCTGCTCATGCAGCAAAGAACTGGTGAAGGCCGGTTCGGTGCCGGCTCCCCGCAGAATGGCAAACCGGGCTGGCGTCAGACGCCGGCGCCATTCCGCCTCGCTGAGCGTGAGGCGAGCAGGCCCCGCCGCGGCCGCTTGCGCGAAGGCGAAGCTCGCACCTCCCAGCAGGACCAGGCCCAGGAAATCGCGGCGTGTCGGCATGGGCAGGTCTCCTCGCAGGATGGTGGCTTGGCCTCTCCTCCATCCTACGACAACCGAGCCCGCCTTGTTACCGATCCGCTTCTCGCTCCGACGCGGCCAATCGCCCGAAAACCGCCAGGGCTCATCGTGCGAGCTCGAGCGCCTTGGCGAGCACGGGATCGCGCCCGGCGGCATAGTCGGCAAAAGTGACGTCGACGGCAATGTCGGGCGCCAGCGAGATGCCGCGCGGACCGAACGCCACCGTCGCCCAATAGCAATTGCGCGTATCCGTGCACCCCTTCTCGTAATCCTCGAACTGGTCGCTGTACCGCACCGCGATCTTCGAATGGGGCAGCGTCATCTTCCGGCCCTCAGCCCAGAACTGGCCTGCATCGCCCATGGGCTCGCCGATGAACACCACCTTGTCGCCTCCGGCCCCCTTGATCATGGCAGCGGTGACGATGCCGGCGGAAAAGGTCGCCCGGCTCACCAGCACGAATATATGCCCATCCTCGGGCAGGAGACGTGGCAGGGCCTGGGCGAACAGGATCGTATTGAAGAAATCGCCGCCATTGTTCAGGCGCAGGTCGACGATGACATGCTTGGGTTTGTGCGCGAGGATCTCGTCCCTGACGATGGCGGAGAGCTTCTGGACGAGCGGCGTATCGTCGATGCTCGCGACGGTATCGTTGCGGATATAGAGCGTGTTGTTTGAAGGCGTCATCATGAAGGCCTTGACGTCGCCACGCTTGCTGTAGAGCGGCGAAGGATCGCCCTTGCCATCGAGAATATGCGGCCAGCGCTCCGGCAGATCCCTCGGATCCGGGATCAGGACGGAATAGCCCCGATTCAGTCCGGATCTGCGCTCGTCACCCGGATCCGCCGCGACGGGTTCGAGGCGCGGCGTTTGCGTGCTGCCATCCGCCAACCGCACCGTGAAGGGGATGGCGGAGGCGCTATCCGCCGCACCGATCTTCTTCAGGATCCGTGGATTGACCAGGTAGCCTGGAGCAAGGAAGCGCCTGCGCTGGCGCACGCCGGCCAGGTAAGGCTCGACCTGCTGCAAGGCTTGCTCCGCCGGCAGCGCACCGATCCTGTCGATGCGGGCACCGAGCAGATGGGCATAGGCCGGATGGGTCTTGACGACGAACAGCCCGTCGGCGAACCACCAGGCGCGGACTGGCAGGTCAGCGCCGAGATAGGCAGCGACATTGGCGTTAGTGTGCCCATTGCCGGCAAGTGCGACAGCTCCCATGACGTCCAGGGCAAAATCTTCCGGCGTGAGCTTGTCAGCCGCGGCCGCGATTTCCTCGATCCGGCGGTTGAAGGCCTGCCGCTGCTCGTCGCTGAAACTCTTGTCGAGCGGTGCCCAACGCTCCTTCAGGAAGGCAAGATCTTCCCGCAACTGCTGCGGCTGCAGCTCGATATCGCCGGCATGGCTCGCCATCGGCGCAAACATAGGCGTCGCCACGACCAAAAAGGCGAGAAATCGTTTGGTGCTTGAAATGAACATGGCTTCCCCAGCGGACAAGCGCACTTGCGTGCGTGGTCGGAGAACACAAGTCTATACGATCGGAGGAATTCCTTTTGTATTGTTTTACTATGGAATTCGCGAATGATCTCTGCGATCTTCGCACCGTGAAGAGTGTCCCAGCGCCGGCAGTTGCCACGGTACGCGCCGGGCCAGACCATACCGCGTGGTGGGTTCGGATTGACCATGCCGCCCCGCAAATGCCAGTTTGCCAGGACAAGCTGGCACATCGAGGATTTCCCCATGGTGAGAAAATTCCTGCTTTCAGCCCTTTGCTTGACCGGCTTTTGCATACCCGTAACGGCCGAAACCCTGCCGAACAGCGGCGACTATTATCGCGCCGCCTGCCGCAGCCTGGCGGCCAATACCGGGCCGACACCGAGTGAACTCGTACTTCCTTCCCTGGGTTGCGCGATCGAGATCGAGGATCTTGCCTCGATGGGCCGCCTGCTGACGTCGAACAGCCGTATCTGCAAGCCGGTCGACGTCTCGGTCGCGCAGACGGCAACCGTCGTCTCTGCCTTCCTCGACGCCCATCCAGACCGGCTCAAGGAGCCCTTCGTGGTCCTCGCCACCACGGCCCTGCAGGAGAAGTGGCCCTGCTCCTGACGCTTGCGGCGCCGGGATAGCGCACCGCCGGGCGACATCTCCGGCGGCAGCGGCAATCTGCACTCCCCGCTTCCCCGCCGTTTTGACCGCATCTTCTTCGCGAAAAGCCGATCCGCTTTTCCGGATAATGTCCTGTGTGACCCCGTTAGAGCCATGTCGCGGACTGACGACGGTTGCGCCCTTTGCTGCAGAGTTGACAAATTCATAACTACTGAGCTATGGATCAAACCCATAACTTAGGAGTTATTGATTTTGACACCCCTCTCCCCCGACCTGCTGTTCAGAACGCTTGCCGATCCGACCCGGCGAGCGATCTTCGAGCGCCTGTGCCGCAAGGGAGAGCAGACGGTCGGGGCTCTCACGACCCATGCCCGGGTCTCGCAGCCGGCTGTCTCGAAGCATCTGGCCATGCTGAAACAGGCCGGGCTGGTCCGCGACCGCCATGAGGGCCGGCAGACCCATTATTGCGCACAACTCGGCGCCCTCGGCCCTCTGATCGACTGGGCAAGCCAGATGACGCAATTCTGGGAAGCCCGGTTCGACGATCTCGAAGATTTGCTGAACAGGATGGACCAATGACCAACAGCGAGAGCGAAACCCGTACCGTCGTCGTCGAACGCGAGATTCGGCATCCGCCCGAAAAGCTCTGGCGCGCCCTCACCCAGCCTCATCTGATCGAGGAGTGGCTGATGAAGAACGATTTCGATCCGGTGGTCGGCCACCGCTTCAATCTGCGCGGCGAATGGGGCGGCGTGCTCGACTGCGAGGTCCTCACCGTCGAGCCGCACCGGACCTTGTCCTATAGCTGGAATTTCAGCCATGAGGATCCCGCCTACGATCTGAAGAGCGTGGTGACCTTCACGCTCACGCCCAGCAGCACCGGCACGCATCTGCGCATGGAGCAGGCAGGCTTCCGGCCGACCCAGCGGCAGGCCTATGGCGGCGCCAAGGCCGGATGGCAGCAATTCCTCGCCAATCTGGAAAAGGTCGTGGCGGAGCTGAATTAAGCTCCGGCCCCACTGCGGCATAACGACTCGATACTCACAAGGGAGGCTGCATTGAACTTCAACGCCCTGATCCGGCAGACCCATCGCTGGCTGTCCATCGCCTTCACGGTGACCGTGATTGCCAATTTCGTTGCCATGGCACTGGGTGAACCACCGGCCTTGGTGGTCTATGCGCCCCTGCTGCCGCTCTTCCTGCTGCTGTTCAGCGGCCTCTATATGTTCGTGCTGCCCTATGCCAACAGAGCAAGGCGCGTTCGGGACTGAACGCCTGGGCGGCGCATAAGCTGGCGCCTCAGCTTGCAGCCTGCCGCTGTGCGGCCTCGAGGACGGCGACGGCGCGCTCGGCCATCCCGGCGGGAACGAAGGCGTGGTCGTGGTGAAAGGCCGCGACCATGTTGCAGGGAATCCCAACCGCCGCCAGGGCGGACGCCACGGCGGCCGTCAGCCCGACGCCGTCTAGCGCGGAGAAGACCTCCAACTTGATGCGCTTCATCGCCAGGGCGGTATCGAAGCCGAAGGTGGCGGCAACCTCCACCGGCAGGATCAAGGTGACGCCTTCCTCTTCCCGGAAGAAGGACAGCGCCTGCCCGGCAGCAGCCTCGATCACGGCCGGCGAGGTTGTGGTGCAGAAGACGAAGGCCCCTTCCTTGAGGCGCGGCGTCATGCCCGCAATCATGGCCCTGGTGTCACGAACGCTCTGTGGCATGCCGCCTCCTCCGATCATCCGCCGCTGCGCTGACATGGCGGCGGCAGATCCCTCTTCCCAACGCCACGATTGCAGGTCTGGCTTCCCAGATGCAATGACAGGTTAGGCCGTTTAGGCCGTTTAGGCCGTGCCCGCGCGCGTCGGCCGATCCATCACCCGCCGCCCCATCAGGCTGGCAACGAGATCGACCATGAGCAGGGCCGTGCGGCCGCGCTCGTCGAGGAAGGGGTTGAGCTCGACGAGATCGAGGCTGGTGGCGAGGCCGCTGTCATGCAGCATCTCCATGATCAGATGCGCCTCGCGGAAGGTCGCACCGCCCGGCACCGTGGTGCCGACGCCCGGCGCAATGCCGGGATCGAGGAAGTCGACGTCGAGGCTGACATGCAGCACGCCGTTCGCCTCCGCCACGCGCTTGAGAAAGGCCTGCAGCAGCGGGCCGACGCCATGCTCGTCGATGGCGCGCATGTCATGCACGGTGACGCCTGCGGCGGTCAGGGCCGTGCGCTCGGCCGGATCGACGCTGCGAATGCCGATCATGCAGATGTTCTCGGGATTCACTGGCGCGGCCAGCGGCGGGAAATAGCCCTCGAAGCCGGGCCGGCCGGTGGCATAGGCCACCGGGCAGCCATGCAGATTGCCACTTACCGTCGAGTCCAGCGTGTGAAAATCGGGATGGGCATCGAGCCAGAGCACGAAGAAGGGCCGGCCCGTTTCGGCGGCTCGCCGGCTGAAACCACTGAGCGTGCCGGCAGCCAGGCCATGATCGCCGCCGAGGATGATCGGCATGCCCTCGGCACCGAGACGATAGGAAGCCTCGGCGAGGGCTTCGGTCCAGGCCACCACTTCAGGCAGATGCTTTATGGCCTGGTTGGGGTGACCGAGCGGGCGCTGGGGTGCGGGAGCAAGGTTGCCGCGATCCTCGACGCTGTGGCCGAGTTCCTGCAAGGCGCCAGCCAGGCCTGCGGCCCGGAAGCCGCCGGGGCCCATATCGCAGCCAAGCCGTCCCGTGCCTTCCTGCAGCGGCACACCCAGCAAGATACAATGTTTCGAAGTCATGCGAGCCTCTTGAAATCCGGCGGCAGTCTATCGCCCAGGCTTGGCGGTATGAACGATGCAATTTGGCAAAGAGCTCAATATCCCTTATCGAATTGCTATAAACTTATGATCAGTTCGGCAAACGCATGGATGACATCGACCGCCAGCTCCTCACCCTGCTGCGCCACAATGGCCGGCGCAGCATTTCCGATCTCGCCGGCGAGCTAGGCCTGTCGCGCGCCACGGTGCGGGCACGCATCGAGCGCATGGAAGCCCAGGGCGACATCATCGGCTACACCGTGATCCTCAAGGCCGACGCGATCGCCATGCCGGTGCGCGGCATCGTGATGATCGAGGTGGAAGGACGGGCCGCGGACCGGGTCATCGACGTCCTCGGCGGCTTTCCCGAGGTCAGCGCAGTGCACACCACCAATGGCCGCTGGGACATCGTGGTGGAGTTCGCCACCCTTAATCTCAGCGATCTCGACGCTGTCCTGCGCCGCATCCGCCTGATCCAGGGCGTTACTGCTTCCGAAACCCACCTGCTGCTCGCCACGCCGCGCAGCACGCAGGCGAGACTCTAAAGCGTTTTGCGATTTGGTGGAATCATCCAGAATCGCAAAGACGCGTCGGAACAAGGAGTTAGAGCAAACAAGCGTTCACGCCTGAACGCGTTTTGCTCTAGGAGCCGCCGTTTCCTGCTCCCGCATCCTCGTCATCCGGACGGATGCGGCGCCCAGCAGCACCCTTCCATCGGGACCCCATGCGTGTTTCAGTAGGGAGCGCGGGTCCTGCCATCATCAGGGTCTCGGCTCATCCACGCCGGCCATCTACATGGCGGGACCGGCCAGCAATGATGCTGGCCTAAGCGTTTGCAGCGTATGGTCTTGGAACGTCGGCGCTTGAGCCGCGTTTCATGCCCCAAGAGTGTTTCCGGAACGGGTAACTGCCAGCTTTGGGAGCGATGGAATGAGCGCAGTCAACATCCGATCTGCCCGTCTCGACGACGCCAAGGCGGTGGCCGACCTGCATGTCGCGGTCTGGCGCCACACCTATCATGCGCTGGCGCCTTCCAAGGCCTTCGTCGCACTGGACGAGGAGCATCGCTTCGCAAGCTGGCACAAGCGGCTGTCCTCCCCTGCCGCCGACCAGATCGTGCTGCTGGCCGAAAGCGGGGCCGGGCTGGTCGGCTTTGCCGCGGCCGGCACGCCCTCGCAGGCGATCTTCGACGGACGCAGCGAGATCAAGCATCTCTATGTCGATCCACAGCATAAGCGCCGGGGTATCGGACGGGCCCTGCTCGAAACGATGGCGGCGCGGCTGGTCGAACAGGGCCGCCGGAGCGCTGCCATCGGCGTCGTCGCCGGCAATGGACCCGCGATTGCCTTCTACGAGGCGCAAGGCGGCAGGCCGGCCGGATCCTACACCGATCCGGGCCCGCTCTGGCGCTCGCACAACCTCGTCTATGCCTGGGACGATCTGGAGGCGCTCGTCAGGCGGCAGCCGGTGTCGTCGGCTCCTTGATCCGGTACCAGGCCACATAGAGGGCCGGCAGGAACAGCAGCGTCAGTACGGTTGCCACCAGGATGCCGCCGATCATGGCATAGGCCATCGGGCCCCAGAACACCTCGCGGGCGATCGGGATCATGCCGAGGCTGGCGGCGGCCGCCGTCAGCATGATCGGACGCATGCGGTGGACGGTCGCGTCCACCACGGCGGTCCAGCGATCCATGCCCGCCTCCTCATGATCCTCGATCTGCTTCACCAGGATCACGGAGTTGCGGATGATGATGCCGATCAGCGAGAGAATGCCGAGGATGGCGACGAAGCCCATGGGCTGATTGAAGGGCAGGAGGCCGAGCACCACGCCGATCAGGCCGAGCGGCGCCACGCTGATCACCAGGAACAGCTTCTGGAAGCTCTGGAGCTGTACCATCAGGATGGTCACCATGGTCAGGAGCATGATCGGCACGATGGCGATGATCGGCCCCTGGCCCTTGGCGGATTCCTCCACCGCCCCACCCACTTCGAGCTTGTAGTGGTCGGGCAGCCCGGCCTTGAATTCGGCCACCTTCGGCGCCAGCCTGTCGACCACCGTCGCCGGCTGGACATTGCCGACCAGCGCGGCCTGCACCGTGATGGTGGGCAGGCGCGAGCGGCGCCAGACGATCGGCTGCTCCATGCCGTAGCCGATATTCGCCACCGCGCGCAGCGGCACCACTGTCCCGCCCGAGAGCGGGATCTGCAGGTTCTCCAGCGTCTCCACGGAGTTGCGCTGATCCGCAGTGGCACGGCCGACCACGTTGACCAGATAGATGTTGTCACGCACCTGGGTGAAGGCGGTTCCCGCCAGCGTGCCATCGAGGATGGAGGCGATATCCTGCGAGGTGACGCCGAGCAGGCGCGCCTTGTTCTGGTCGACCTCGACCTTGAGCACGCGCGCCGGCTCGTTCCAGTCGAAGGTGATCGTGCCCAGATTGGGGTCGGCAGCGATGATGCCGGCAAGCTTGATCGCCTGCTCGCGCACCTTCTGGAGATCGGCGCCGCTGACGCGATACTGCACGGGGCGGCCGACCGGCGGACCCAGCTCGAGCGGATGGACGAGCACGTCGATGCCGACGAACTTGTCGCGGGCCAGCGCCTCCAGCTTCTTCTGCACGCGGTTGCGGGCCTCGATATTCTTGGTGACCACCACGGCCTGGCCGAAGAAGGGGTTGGAGAGCTGCTGGTCGAGCGGCAAGTAGAAGCGCACGGCGCCCTGCCCGATATAGGAGCTCCAGCGCACCACGTCGTCATCCCCGACGAACGCCTGCTCGAAACGGTCCATCTGCACCTTGGTCTCACCGATGGCGCTGTTCTGCGGCAGCGTCATGTCGACCAGCAGTTCCGGCCGATCGGACGAAGGGAAGAATTGCTGCTGGACATGGCCCATGGCCACCACGGAGGCAGCGAGCAGGCCAAGGCAGACGGCAATGGTCGCCCAGCGCCAGCGCATGGCGGCGAGCAGCGTGCTCTTGAAGGCGGAAGCCAGCCGGCTCGGCTTTTCGTCATGCTTCTTCATGGTCGCAGGCAGCACGGTCACGCCCAGCAGGGGCGCGAACAGCACCGCGACGATCCAGGATACCAGCAGGGCGACGGCGATCACCACGAACAGGGTGAAAGTATATTGGCCCGCCGAACTCGAATTGAGGCCGATCGGGATGAAGCCGGCCACCGTCACCAGCGTGCCCGTCAGCATCGGAAAGGCCGTCGAGGTGTAGGCGAAGGTCGCTGCCCTGCCCAGGCTGTCGCCCGCCTCCAGCCGGCTGATCATCATCTCCACCGTGATCATCGCGTCGTCGACCAGCAGGCCGAGGGCGATGATCAGCGCGCCCAGCGAGATGCGCTGCAGGGAGATGCCGGTATATTCCATCACCAGGAAGACGATGGCCAGCACAAGCGGGATGGAGATCGCCACCACCAGCCCGGCACGCAGGCCGAGGCTGACGAAGCTCACCGCCATCACGATGATCACCGCCTCCATCAGGGCGCGGGTGAAGCCGGAAATCGCCTCCTCGACCACCGCCGGCTGGTCGGAGACCAGATGCACGCCGACGCCGATCGGCAGGGTGCCGGTGACTTCGGTCATGGCCTCCTTCAGGTCCTCGCCAAACTGGAGAACGTTGCCGTTCGGCGCCATGGCGACCGCCAGGCCGATGGCGGGCTTGCCGTCGAAACGGAAGAGCGAAGTCGGCGGATCGACATAGCCGCGCGTGATGGTGGCGACATCGCTCAGCCGGAAGAAGCGGTCATTGACGCGCAGATTGATTGCCCTGAGGTCCTGTTCCGACTTGAAGCCGCCATCGACCCGCACGCTGACGCGATCTCGCCCGGCCTGGATCACGCCGGCGGCCGAGACGGAGTTCTGCGCCTGCAGCGAGGCGATCACCGCCTGGCGGTCGAGCCCGAGGCTGGCAAGGCGCGCCGTGTCGAAATCGAGATAGATCACCTCGTCCTGGGCGCCGAGGATCTGGGTCTTGCCGGCATTGGGTACGGCGAGCGCACGATTGCGTACTTCCTCGACATAGTCGCGCAGCTGGCGGAAATCGATGCCGTCGGCCGTGAAGGCATAGACATTGCCGTAGACGTCGCCGAACTCGTCATTGAAGAAGGGCCCCTGCACACCGCTCGGCAGGGTGTACCAGATGTCGTTCACATGCTTGCGCACCTGGTAGAAGGCATCGCTCAGGGCCCGGCCGTTGGTGGTGTCCTTGAGGTTGACCATGATGGTGGCCGTGCCCGGCCGCGTATAGCTGCGCGTATAGTCGAGCGCGCCGATCTGCTGGAGCTCCTTCTCGACCCGGTCGGTGACCTGGTTGAGGGTCTCGTCGAGCGTGGCGCCCGGCCAGTTCACCTGGACGACCATGGTCTTGATGTCGAAGGACGGATCCTCCTCGCGGCCGAGCCTCACATAGGAGAGAGCGCCGGCGATCACCGAGGCGATCATCAGATACCAGATGAAGGAGCGGTGCTTGAGCGCCCAGTCCGACAGGTTGAAGCCGCTCATTTCTGTTCCTCGAGAGTCTGGCTGCGCTGGAGATCGACGGCCTGGCCGGGTTGCAGGCTGCCAACCCCGGCTTCCACCACGATGTCCCCGTCCTTGAGGCCATCAACCACGGCATAGCCGGCCTTGGTGGAGACCAGGGTCACCGGCCGGGCCACGACCACGGCCTTGGCCGCATCCACCACCCAGACGGACGGCTTGTCGCTCGGTCCGGCCAAGGCCGAGACGGGAACGGCGACATGGGGCGCGACCTTTCGCGTGGCGGACACGGAAATGGTCGAGCCGAGCCGGAAGCCATTGGGTGGATCCTGCAGGGCCAGGCGAGCCCGGCGCGTGCGCGTCACCGCATCGGAGGCAGGCGCGAGCTGGCGCAGCGTGGCCGTGGTGCGGATGCTGGGCTCGCCGGCCAGAACGACGTCGAAGCGGGGATAGGCCTTGAGTTCGTCGGCCAGATAATCTGGCACGTCGACCACGGCCTCGCGCACGTCGGGCCGAGCCAGGGTGACGATGATGTCACCGGCCGACACCACCTTGCCGACGTCGGAATTCACGGCGGTGATCACGCCGTCATAGGGAGCGACGAGCTCGGCATAGCTGAGCACGTTGCGGGCCTGCCGCAGCGAGGCCTCGGCCTGGGAGACCTTGGCGTCCGCCGTCTCCCGCGCGGCCACGGCCGTATCGACCTGCGCGCGCGAAGCCGTCTCGGTGACCACCAAGGCGCGGCTGCGGTTTTCGGTCAGCACGGCATTGGCGAGCTGGGCCTTGGCATTGGCGAGATCGGCCTCGGCCGACTGCACGGCGAGGCGCAGCAGCGTGGCATCGACGGCCGCCAGCCTGTCACCCTGTTTGACCCTGTCGCCGACATTCACTTCGCGGGCGATGATACGCCCGCCGACCTGGAAGCCGAGATCGGTCTGGTAGCGGGCGTCGACGCTGCCGACGAAGGGGCCGAAGCTGGCCGTGTCGATGCTGCGCACCGTGAAGGTCAGCACCGGCCGGGCGATGCGGTCCTGCGCCAAGGCGTCGCCAGCCAGTACCAGGGCACCCCCGGCCAGGGCCACTAGGGCCGCCGAGGTCATCGGCATGAGACGGGAAAAGCTCATCGCGCCTGCTCCTCGACGGTTTCGACGACGACTTCGACGACCTGGCCGGGCCGCAGCAATTGACCGCCGCGCACGACGACGCTCTCGCCATCTTCGAGTCCGGCCGACAGCACGATGTCCTGCGTGGTGTAACGATCGAGCGTGACAACCCGCGGTTCGACCGCATGGGTGTCGGCAGCGACGGTCCAGACAGCCGGTTTGCCCTGCCACTCGAACAGAGCCGAGGACGGCAGCACGAAACGCTTCTGGGCAGCAAGGCTGGCCTCGCCGCGCACGGCCGTGCCGAGCGACATGGCCGGTGGCGTTTCCTTGAGGCCGATCTTCACCCGGATCGTGCCCTTGCGGGCATCGACGATGGGCGAGATCTCCCGCACATGGCCGGTCGTCTTCACGCTGGGATCCGCCACCAGCGTGATACCGATCTCCGGTGAACCCGGCGGCTTGTCGATCAGGGCCTCGTAGACGTCGAAGACCGCGTCGCGCGGTCCGTCCTGAGCGATGCTGACCACGGTCTGGCCGGCCTGGACGACCTGCCCCGCCTCGGCATTGCGTGTCGTCACCGTGCCGGCGACACCGGCGCGCAGATCCGCATAGCCGAGCTGTTCCTTGGCCTGCTCGACCTGTGCCGTCGCGGCCGCCACGGAAGCCTGGGCGACGCTGAGATTCTCCTGCGCGGCGTCGAGACTGCTTTGCGAGGTGGCATTCGAGGTGATCAGTGTCTTCTGGCGCTGATACGCAGCCTGGCTCTGCTGGAGCTGCGCCTGGGCTGAAGCGAGCGCGGCGTTGGCGGTGTCGAGGGCGATGCGCTGCTCCTGTCCGTCGACGCGTGCCAGCACCTGGTCCGGCGTGACGTGATCACCGACATCCACCAGCCTTTCGACGATGCGCCCGCTCACGCGGAACGATATGTCGCTCTGCACCTGGGCCTCCACGTCGCCGGTCAGGCTGACGCTCGGCCGGTAATCGGCAACCCGCGCGGTCACCACGCCAACGCGGGCCGGCGCCCCTCCGCTCCAGGCGGCGGCGGGCAAGGTCATCGCAATCAGGCTTCCGAGCAGGACGGCGCGCTGCAACCTTACGGCGCGGCGCGGCCATGCGGGATTGCCGAGGTTTGAGATCATCGTCGTCCTCGCTGATTCATGCGAATGTCGTTCGAGGAAGCCGCTTCGACGGGAAGGCCTGAGATCCTGCAATTGTAGCATCGTCCTCACCCGCTCCGCGGCGTCCAGAGGCCATGGTCCCCTCCCGGGACACCCGGTCGGGAACGATCATTTCACTTGTCGAGCGTTCCCATATCAACTAAAAACAAAACCGTCCAGACGGTTTTTATTGAACGGAGACCCTTTCAGGAATTATGCCCCAGTCTGCTCCCCCACCCCAGACCCTGCGCGCGCGAAAGTTGCAGCGGCGCAGCATGGAAACCATCGGGCAAATCCTGACCGCCACCATCGCGGTGATCGAACGCATCGGCGTTCACAACCTCACCATCGATCTGGTGGCGGCAGAGGCCGGCGTCAGCAAGGGCGGCGTGCTGCATCATTTCCCGACCAAGACCGCCTTGATCGTCGCCGCCATGCGCCAGGACATGGAAACGCTGATGATGGAAATCGACGAGACCGCTGATGCGACCGTGAATTTCGCCTCGGCCCTGGCTCAGCTCGCCCGTCGCGTCGCCCTGGAGGAAGGCGGTGTGTCGCCGGCGTTCTTGGTGACTGCTGCCGAAATCCCGGAAGCGGCCGGCGTGCTGGCCACCATGTTCAGCACATTGGTCGAGCGAGCGGGCAAGGATGACAAGGCCGGCAGCATCGACTCGACCCTGGTGCTGTTCGCCTCCTATGGCATTCTCATCAGCATGGGCATGAAGTCCTTCCAGCCGAGCGCCGAGGAACTGGCCGCCCTGCTCGATAAACTGGACGCCTTTGCCGCGAGGGCCTGATGCCGTTGCTCAACTCCCCTCACCGGAGAGGCCTGTCCTCGGCGCCCGCCAGGGAGCGTGGCCCGGACGTCTTGATGAAATCGATGAATGCCCGCAGCGGTGCGGGAACGAGACGTCGCCCGGGATAATATAGAAAAGGGCCGGAGAAGCGTTGCCACCAGGGTTCAAGGACAGGTTCGAGAGCCCCGCTCTGAAAATACGGGCGCAGCCAATCCTCGAACAGAAAAATGATACCCGTGCCGGCAATTGCCGCCTCAACCGCCAGATCCGTCGCCGTACCGACGCTCACCAGGAGCGGCCCGGTGGCGTCGACGGTCACGATCTCGCCGTCGCGCTCGAACTCCCAGGCCGGCATTGCCCCGGATGAGAAACGGCCATGCAGGCAGGCATGGTGAAGCAGATCGCGCGGGTGCTCTGGCCGCCCCCGCCGATCGAGATAGGCGGGCGCCGCTCCAGCAGCAAAGCGCTGCATGCGCGGCCCGATGGGCACGGCTATCATGTCCTGTTCCAGCCGCTCGTCGTAGCGGATGCCGGCATCGCAGCCCGCCGCCAGCACATCGACGAAGCTGTCCTCGGCAATCACCTCCAGCCGGATATCGGGAAAGGCGGCAAGGAAACCGGGCACGATCGCCGGCAGCACCAGCCGGGCGGCGCTGACGGGCACATTGAGCCTGAGGGTCCCCGCCGGTCTGTCGCGAAAACCGTTGACGACATCCAGCGCCGCCTCCATCTCGCTCATGACCGGGCCAAGCCGCTCAAACAGGCGCTCGCCCGCCTCGGTGGCGGCGACGCTGCGCGTCGTACGGTTCAGCAGCCTGACGCCGAGCCTCGTCTCCAGCCGGCTCACCGCCTCGCTCAGGCCCGACGGGCTGGCTCCGCTCGCACGAGCGCCGTCACGGAAGCCCCCAGCCCGGGCGACGGCCATGAAAGCATGGAGATCGTTGAGATCGACTTTCACTGTTCGTAACTCCGAACAACCTGTCCGGATTATGGCCGATTGTCGCGCCAATTGACAGGCCCTAGCTACACCGGACGAACAGGAGATCGACCATGACCTCAACCAACCAGTCCGCCAATTTCAACCTCGGCGACCGTGCCGTGAAGCGCCTCGGCTATGGCGCCATGCAGCTTGCCGGTCCCGGCGTGTTCGGTCCACCCAAGGATCAGGACGCGGCCCTGGCTGTGCTACGCGAAGCCGTCGCATCCGGCGTGAACCATATCGATACCAGCGACTTCTACGGCCCGCACATCACCAACCGGCTGATCCGCGAGGCCTTGCACCCCTACGCCGACGATCTCGTCATCGTCACCAAGGTGGGCGCCCGGCGTGGCGAGGACGCGTCATGGCTTCCCGCCTTTTCGCAGGAGGCCCTCACCCAGGCGGTGCACGACAATCTGCGCAATCTCGGGCTTGATGTCCTCGACGTCGTCAATCTTCGCGTCATGTTCGACGTTCACGGGCCGGCCGAGGGTTCGATCGAAGCGCCGCTGACCGTTCTCGCCGAGCTTCGGGAGCAGGGCCTCATCCGGCATGTCGGATTGAGCAACGTCACCGCGACGCAGATCGCCGAAGGACGCCGCATCTGCCCGATCGTCTGCGTGCAGAACCACTATAATCTCGCCCACCGGGCCGATGACGCCCTGATCGACGATCTCGCCCGCCAGGGTACCGCCTATGTGCCCTATTTCCCGCTCGGCGGATTTACGCCGCTGCAATCCTCGACCCTGTCGGAGGTTGCCCGGCGCCTCGGTGCCTCGCCCATGCAGGTCGCGCTCGCCTGGCTCTATCGCCGCGGGCCCAACATTCTGCTGATTCCAGGCACGTCTTCCGTCGCGCATCTGCACGCCAACCTCGCAGCGGCAGAGCTCGACCTGCCGGCAGACGAGGTCGCCGCTCTCGATCGCGTTGTGGCAAGCCGTTCCTAAGGAGGGCAAGCAATCAACCGGAAGACCGGTTCCCCGTCTCGTCATAGCCGGGCCTTGATCCGGCTACCCAGAAGCCGCACGGACGAACCGTCGGGGAGCTGGATTGCCGGGTCAAGCCCGGCAATGACAAAGGTCGAGCCCCTCGAAACGCTTAAGTGAACTGCATTGGGTTCTCCGTCCCGTTCTTTCTCGATACGGGGGGATTTCGCTCTAGTGGAACAGCTTCAACGCATTGGAGAAGGTGATCCACACACCCCAGAGAATGGGGATGCCGACGGCCAGCCAGGCCAAGGCAGCCGGGCCGTTCAATCCGCCCCGCCCGATGCCTGAGGATTTCCCCTCCTGCGTCCCGCCGCGCTTTTGCAGGGCTGCGACCTCGGCATCGCTCATGAACCAGCGGGAGGCCACCGGCTTGATCATGAGATTGATGACGAAGCCGACGGCGAGCATGCCGGCGAGCACATACATGGTGCGGTCATAGACCTGGGCTCGGGGCACGCCGGCGGCGATCTGGGCGTCACGGATGTAGTTGATCACCACCGGCCCGACGATCCCCGCCGTCGACCACGCCGTCAGCAGCCGGCCATGGATGGCACCGACGAACTGGGTGCCGAACATGTCCGCGAGATAGGCCGGAACCGTGGCAAAGCCGCCGCCATACATCGAGACGATCACGCAGAAAAAGGCGACGAACACCGCCAGCAGCCCGGCATGGGCAGCCCAGGGTGCCGAGGCATAGAGCACGATGCCGAGGCCGAAGAAGGTGGCATAGGTAAGCTTGCGGCCGAGCTTGTCGGACAGCGAGGCCCAGAAGAAACGCCCGAAGATGTTGAACAGAGAGAGCAGGCCGACGAAGCTCGCGGCGATGGTGGCGACCAATTTGGCCTGCCCCGCATCGAGCGCTCCGAAGGCGATCTCCGGCTTGCCGATCAGCGAGCCGGCAAAGATCTCCTGCAGCATCGGTGAGGCCATGCCGAGCACGCCGATGCCAGCCGAGACGTTGAGGCAGAGCGCCGCCCAGATCAGCCAGAATTGCGGGGTCTTGTGGGCATTGGACAGATGGACATGGCCCGAGGTGATCATCGCCTTGGTGCTCTCGGGCGGCGTCCACCCTTCCGGGCGCCAGCCGGCCGGCGGCACGCGATAGCCGAAGGCGCCCGCCATCATGAACACGAAATAGATCACGGCCAATGTCACGAAGGTCTGCCAGACCCCGACGCTGTCCGCGCTCTTGAAATGATTCATCAGGATATCGGCCAGGGGGGAGCCGATCATCGCACCGCCACCGAAGCCCATGATCGCCATGCCGGTGGCCATGCCGCGCCGGTCCGGGAACCATTTGACCAGCGTGGAGACGGGAGAGATGTAGCCGAGGCCCAGGCCGATGCCGCCGATCACGCCCGAGCCCAGCCAGATCAGCCAGAGCTGGTGGATATAGACGCCGACCGCCGAGATGAGCAGTCCGCCGCACCAGCACAGGGCGGCCACGACACCGGCCTTACGCGGCCCGGCCCGCTCCAGCCAGCCGCCCCAGATGGCGGCGGCCGAGCCGAGCAGCACGAAGAAGAGCGTATAGGTCAAGGTGAGGTCGGAGACACGCCAGTCGCAGTTCGTGGTGAACAGGGCCCGCCCGAGACCAGCGAGCGCTCCCCAGAAGCCGGGATCGACCGCGCAGGCCACCGGCTTGCTGATGCCGAGTGCCTGTCCTAGAGGCAGCCAGAAGACGCTGAAGCCATAGGCCATGCCGATGCACAAATGGATGGCCAGTGCCGCAGGGGGTACGAGCCAACGATTGAAGCCCGGCTGTGCCACGATGCGTTCACGATCCAACAAACCAGGCGCCAGATCCCCAGCTTCGGCAGAAGCGCTACTATTCATTGGTGTTTCCTCAATATTTTCTTCTTAATTTCGCGGATAAAGCGCCGCCTTCGCGCGCAAACTTCCACGAAACTGAGGATCACGCAACGTCTGAGCCTCGGCTTTACTGAGCCAGATAGCCGCCATCCACCGGAAGCGTATGGCCGGTCACCATGGCGGCACCCGGACCGGCGAGGAAGAGAATGGCCGGGGAGACCTCATGCGGCTCGGCGATGCGGCGCAACGGCGTCATCGCCTCGATGCGCTGCATCAGTTCGGGCTGGGCCAGCAGGGGCGCGATGAAGGGCGTACGAACATAGGTGGGAGCAACCGCATTCACACGGATGCGATGCGGCGCCCATTCCACCGCCAGGGCGCGGGTGAGATTGACGATGGCGCCCTTGGTGGTCTGGTAGGAGATGTTCGGATAGACGCCGCCGCCCGACAGCGCCATGATCGAGGCGGTGTTGATGATCGCTCCGCCCTGCCCGGCCGCGATCATGTGGCGGGCCGCCGTGCGCGCACACAGGAAGACGCCGGTCATGTTGACGGCCACCACCTTGTCCCACGCTTCCAGGCTGAGATCCACGGCCGCATCGCGGATGGCGAGGCCGGCATTGTTGACAAGGATGTCGATATGGCCGTGGCGGGCGGCGATCTCAGTGAAACGCGCCGTCACCTCGGCCTCATCGGTCACGTCCATGACGAGCGCTTCTGCGCGGTGTGCGCCCCTGACGCTTGCCAGCACGTCCTCGCCCACCGGCGCCCGATCGAGAATGACCACCTCGGCCCCGGCCGCGGCCAGGGCCTGCGCCGCCGCCAGCCCGATGCCGCTGCCACCGCCGGTCACGGCCGCGACCTTGCCTTCCAGCCCGTAAAAATCGGTCAGGCTGACCGCGCCGTCCTGTTCCGCCGGATGTCCCTGTTCGCCCATGGTCGTTTCCCCTAAGCAGGATTTCTCAATGTTCTCCGCGGACGGGCAATAATGAGAAATCCTGCAAGTATTTGAAATCTTGCAGGTTCCTCTTGTTCGAGCCTGCTCGTTCTTGGATTGCCGCGTTCCCCAAAGCGGCGATGCAACGCCGACTCAAAAGTCCGACCATTCATCTGTGGCACCAAACCCGATGCTACGGAAGGCCGGAAACACCGGATTGACGCAGATGCTCGGCGCAGGCTTCTACGAAGGCGCGCAGCTTGGGCTGGCTCCGGCTGGTGCGGGGAAAATAGACGAAAAGGCTGTCGCCGGCCGGCGAAAATTCCTCCAGCACCGTTTCCAACAGCCCCTGGGCGAGCTCACCGGCCGTTTGCAGGGTCGAGCCATAGAGCAGCCCCATGCCTTGTACGGCCAGGGTCCGCAGCAGCCAGGGATCATTGGCAACGATGGCGCCGGGCGGCTCGATACTGAGCGCCTGGCCGTCCCGCTCGAACTCCCAGCGATAGATATCGCCGACATCCGGCCGCCGGTAACGCAGGCATTGGTGCCGGGCGATGTCTTCGGGCGCTTGCGGCCGGCCATGCCGGGCGAGATAGGCCGGGGAGGCCATCACCATCCAGCGAAAGGGCGGCGTCACCCGCACGGCGATCATGTCCTTGTCGATGAACTCGCCAACACGAATGCCGGCATCGAAGCCACCCTCGACCAGCTCGGCATGGGTGGAATCCACTGTCACGTCGACATGCACCTCCGGCCAACGCTGCTGAAACAGCGGCAGCACCGGTTCGAGGACATGCACCAGCGCCATGCGATGCACCAGCAGGCGCAGCGTGCCCGAAGGCTTGGCCCGCGACTGCACGAGATCGTCCAGCGCGCCCAGGATGGTCTCGGCTGCAGGCCCGAGCTGGGCCAGGAGGCGCTCGCCTTCCTCGGTCAGGGCAAGGCTGCGCGTGGTGCGGTGCAGGAGCGGCAGGCCGAGCCGGCGCTCCAGCCCCTGCAGCGCCTGGCTCACCGCCCCGGCAGTAACGCCGAGTTCGATGGCTGCCGCGCGGAAACTACCCCGGCGCACGATGGCGAGGAATTCGGACAAGCCGTCGAAGGGGTCGCTACGTGCCATCTCTGCGTCGCTGGAAGGGAATACGGTTCGACTGTATAGCACAGCTATACAGCGTGTGGAGCCGGCGCCGGCTTATGGCCTCGCCGGTAGGGGTCTATCTTCGAAGCGTGGCCGGGAGCCGGGCTCCCGCCCCTTGCCTGCCGCCAGAGCGGCAGCTTCCATCCCCTTAATTCATGGATTTCATCTCATGCGCTACAAGACACTTGGCAGCAGCGGCCTCTTCGTATCCGAGCTTTGCCTGGGCACCATGACCTTCGGTGGCGGCAACGAGTTCTGGAACACGATCGGCACGCTCGACCAGAGCCTGGCCGACGGCATCGTCGCCCGCGCCCTCGATGCCGGCATCAATTTCATCGACACAGCCGATGTCTATTCGGGTGGCCTGTCGGAGGAGATCACCGGCCGCGCCATCGTCAATTCCGACCGCAAACGCTCCGATATCGTGCTCGCCACCAAGGCGCTCGGCACGGTCGGCCCGGGGCCGAACGACAGGGGTGCCTCGCGCGGCCATATCATGGATGCGGTCAAGGCCAGCCTGAAACGGCTCGGCACCGACTATATCGATCTCTACCAGATCCATGGCCTCGACCGCTTCACGCCGATCGAGGAGACCATGCGCGCCCTCGACGATCTCGTAAGGCAGGGGCACATACGCTATGTCGGCCTCTCCAATTGGTCTGCCTGGACGATCATGAAGGCCCTCGGCCTCGCCGACCGGCATGGCTGGACGCGGCCTTCCACCCTGCAGGCCTACTACACCGTCGCCGGGCGTGACCTCGAACGCGAGATCGTGCCGCTGCTGGAGGCTGAAAAGCTCGGCCTGATGGTGTGGAGCCCGCTCGCCGGCGGCCTGCTCTCGGGCAAGATCGATCGCGACGGCAAAGGCCCGGACGGTGCGCGCCGGACCAATTTCGATTTTCCGCCCGTCGACAAGGACCGAGCCTTCGCCTGCATCGATGTGATGCGCGAGATCGCGCAGGCCCACAACGTGTCCGTTGCCCGCATCGCGCTGGCCTTCGTGCTGCATCGGCCCTTCGTGATGTCGGTGATCATCGGCGCCAAGTCCATCGAGCAGCTCGACGACAACCTGGCCGCCACCGATGTGGTGCTGAGCGCCGACGAACTCGCCCGTCTCGATGCCGTCAGTGCCCTGCCCCGCGAATATCCCGGTTGGATGATCGAGCGCCAGGCGGCGATGCGGCTGCCCGAGCCCCAGGGCCGCGCCTGAGGCGATCAGCCCGAAGGGGATGGCAATCGCCCTTCCCTTCGGACAGGATGAACCGCGAGGATTCGTTGCCGCGACCGCCGGAGACCCACGCTTGGCCGCCACCAGGATCGCCCATTTCATCACCCATGCGGACGTCGAGATCGACCCGGCCATTCCAGTGCTGCAATGGCGGCTCTCGGCCAGGGGCCGGGCTCGGCACGAGGCCTTCAACCGGCATGGTTTCGTCGCTCGCATTACCGCCGTCCACTCCAGCGACGAACGCAAGGCGCGTGACGGCGGCGAGATCCTGGCCGGTCATCTCGGTCTGCCCGTACAGGTGGTGCCGGCCCTGCATGAGAATGACCGCTCGGCGACCGGATTCCCGCCGTCACCCGAATTCGAGGCCACCGCCGACGCCTTCTTCGCCAATCCGGAGCTCAGCATTCGCGGCTGGGAGCGCGCCATCGACGCCCAGAACCGCATCGCCGCCGCCGTCGACGCCATCCTGGCGGCCGATCGCAGCCATGGCGACATCGCCATCGTCGCCCATGGCGGGGTCGGCACGCTCCTGCTCTGCCGCCTCCTGTCCGCCCCGATCGACCGCCGCCACGACCAGGCGGCGGGCGGCGGCAACTATTTCAGCTTCGAGGTGGCGACACGACGGCTGCTGCAAGGTTGGAAGCGGATCGAGCCCTGAATCAGCTTCCCCCCGGCACTGGGAAGGCAGCAACGCTCATCCATCCGCCACGCTGCCCCAGAGCACCAGGGTGGCCCCGTGCTGCGAGCCCGCACAATCGTTCAAGATTGGCGCGGGACCGCTGGATAGGATCCTTTCCCCGAAGATTTCAGGACGAGAAACGCGTCATCATGCCTGTCGGCTTCATCGGTCTCGGCGTCATGGGGGAACCCATGGCGCTCAATCTCGTAAAGGCGGGAACGCCGCTGGTGGTCTGGAACCGCTCCCCGGACAAATACGCCAGCTTGCAAGCTGCCGGTGCCGCGGTGGCCGTCAGCCCCGGCGAGGTCTTCGCCACGGCGCACATCGTGATCCTGATGCTGGCGAACTCGGCCGCGATCGATGCGGTGCTCGGCCGCGGCTCGATGGATTTCGAAAACCGGGTCGCCGACCATATCATCGTGCAGATGGGCACGATCTCGCCGGAAGATTCGCGCCGGCTCGACCAGGACATCCGCGCCGCCGGCGGCCACTATGTCGAAGCTGCGGTTTCCGGCTCCCGCAAGCCGGCCGAAGCCGGACAGCTCGTGGCCATGCTGGCAGGTGATGCGGGCGCGCTTGCCGAGATCCGCCCCCTGATCGCTGCGATGTGCCATCAGGCTTTCGACTGCGGAAGCGTTCCCGGCGCCTTGACGATGAAACTCGCCGTCAACCTGTTCCTGATCACCATGGTGACGGGCCTTGCCGAGGCCGCCCATTTTGCCGGGCAGCATGGTCTCGACATGCAGCAATTCCGGGCCATTCTCGATGCCGGCCCGATGGCGAGCCCGGTCTCCCGCATCAAACTGCAAAAACTGGTCGAGGGTGATTTTGCGGTGCAGGCCTCGATCGCCGATGTGTTGAAGAACAACCGCCTGGTCGCCGACGCCGCCCGCCGCGCTGGGCTTGCCTCGCCCCTGCTCGACATCTGCCATACCCTCTATGGCGAGACACAGGATCTCGGCCTCGGTACGTCCGACATGGCGGCGGTCATCCGGGCCATCGAGGCTCGGACCGCGCACTGAACAAGGCGGAAAGCCCCATCGCCGCGCTACCATGATCGATGCCGGTCGCCCAGCAGATCGTCTCCAACACGCGACCACTCGCGCCGGTCTGTTCCGCTTCAGTGAAGCGGCGGAACTATTTCGGCGCGGGGTGACTGCCGCCCGATGTGTGATCCGACGGCTTACCGGCACCGCCCGGCGACGGCATGTCCCCACCACCCGAAGGCGAGATGTCACCACCACCAAAAGTGTGGCGCGACCCGACCACGGCGGCCCAGGCTTCGCCGATGCGCAGGCGGCTCCAGGCCGCGGGCCTGGCCGGCGGGACCTGCATGCTGGTAAGCTCGGTGCCGAAACCAGGGGTGAGCCGCACCGTTCCTCCTCTGGTAGCGACGTCGACGATGCCATCCTCGACATAGACGCCGAACTTGCCCCAGCTCGGCCCGGCGAAGAACCGGGTGCCGCGAGCGGCGATCAGGCCAAACGGCGTCGTAACGCCGAGTTCCCCCGACGGGCGATCGTGCGGGCGGTCGAACAGAATGGCGCCGCGCTCGAGCACCAGCTTGCCGCCCCGGTCGATCAGGAACTTATCGATGCGTACCCTTGTGCGGGCGCCCAGCAGCAAGCGGGTGGCCTCGCCAAGCTGCGCCGACAACCGCGCGCTCTCGCCGGTCGCCAGGAGATCGTTGAGATAGACGGGATCGCCGACCGCGAGCAGACGGGTGCGGCCACGGGCCTGCGCGGTGCTTTCGCCGCTGGCGCCCAGGATCGAGCCCGCCTCCACGGCTGCCCGAGCCAGGACTCTCTCCGGCCGTATTCCGGCAAGCAACAGGCCAGCCAGGAGTGAACGGCGGTGGATCGGCATGATGAGGCTTTCCAGACGAGGGGGTGGTGGATCAGGGGAAAACCGGACCCGACACCGCCAAGCCGGCGGCCTCCTCCCTGCCGGGACAGTCCGTTTCAACGAACGTCCCCAGACGATGATACCGCTCTATTCTTGATGTGTACGCTTCTTCCGGTACCGGCCGCAAAGTAAGTTCCTCGAGTTCCTTACCCGCGGCCAGTCATTCATCCTAGCTGAAACCCTTTCGTCTACAAGCCCCCCGAACTCATGCAGAAGACTTAGGCTTTTGCAGCCAAGGCGGGCGATAGGATCAGGCCCGCACCTCGACAACGCCCATCATTCCCAGCTGCTCATGCTCCAGGATATGGCAATGATACATGCGCAGGCCCGGCTGTTCCTGCCGCACCAGCAGGCGCACGGTTTCGCCGTGCGCCACATTGATCGTATCCTTCCAGGCGCGATAGGGCGCCTTGCTCACCCGGCCGTCCCGCTCGGTCTCCACCGGCTGGAACTGCGTACCGTGAAGATGGAAGGGGTGATCCATGTCCGCCAGATTGGCGATCTCCCACAATTCGGTCTGCCCCGCCTTGGCGACGACATCGACCCGGTTCATGTCGAAGGAGGCGCCGTTGATAAGAAAGCCCATCTTCATGCCCCCCTCCCCCATCGACATGGTTTCGGTGAATTCGAGGCGGCGCGTAGCGACGGGCGGGCCGAGATCGGCGATGCTGCGCAGCCTGGCGGGCAGAGGCGGGACCGGCCCGGCCCGTTCCTGCGTAACTTCGATGGTCATCAGATCGGCAGCGGTGTCGGGACGTCCCGGCCCCATCCAGCCATGATCGACATCCTCCGTCCGCAGCACTACTTGCCCCGGCTCGTCGAAGGCGACGACGACCTCTGCCCGTTCGGCGGGCGCGAGATCGATGACCCGAAGCCCGGGCACCGGCGCTTCGAGAAGGCCGCCGTCACTGCCGATCAGGGTGACCGGCGCCGTGCCGAAGGTCAGGCGCAGGAAGCGCCCATTGCTGGCGTTGAACAGGCGAAAGCGGCGCCGGCTGCCGGCAGGCAGTGTCAAGACGGGCTTCTTCTGGCCGTTGACCAGGACATGGTCGCCCACCCGCCCGTTCATCAGGTCCGCCATGGTGTTGGCGGGGATCGAGCCATCGGCTGCCAGCCTCAGATCGGTAAAGAACAGCGGCGTATCGCCATAGGCGGCCGGGATGGGATCCTGGCGCGGCTTGACGATAAAGGCCCCGGCGAGACCGAGATAGACCTGCTCGGCCGTGCGGCCATGGGGATGGGGATGGTACCAGTAGCTGCCGGCGCTGCCTTCCGGCAGCTCGAAGGCGTAGAGCCGATCGGCGCCTGAGGCCACCGGGTCCATGGGATTGCCGTCCTGCTCCGCCGGCACCGGCATGCCGTGCCAGTGGATGGTGGTCTCTTCGCCCGGAATATGGTTGGCGAAGCGGATGGCGATCTTGTCGCCCTCGGTCACTTCGATCAGGAGGCCGGGCGTCTCGCCGTCATAGGCGAGGACGGGCGTCTCGATCCCTTCGGCAAAGCGGGCGATGGCGGGCTTGGCCGTGAGATCGGCCTCGAAACGCCCAGGCCCGCTGGCCCGATTGGCGAGACGGGGCAGGTCGCGCAGTGGGGCGCCTTCAGGCAACACAGGCAAGGCCGCGGGAACCGCCGTCTTGCCATCCCCTGGCGACATGCCCGGCATATCCATGCCATGCTTGGAATGATCCTGCATTTGCGCCGCGGCAGGGCTTGAAATCACCAGGGCGGCGACGCCGGAGAGCAGAAATTCACGTCTGTTCATACCGATAATCCTTGCTCAAAGCTGGCGCGTGCGCAGGCGCAACGCATTGGCAATGACGCTGACGGAGGAGAGCGCCATGGCGGCCGCGGCGATGATGGGCGACAGCAGGATGCCGAAGACGGGGTAGAGCACCCCGGCCGCGACGGGCACACCGGCGGCGTTGTAGACGAAGGCGAGGAAGAGGTTCTGGCGGATATTGGCCATGGTGGCCTGCGATAACCGCCTTGCCCGCACGATGCCTAGGAGATCGCCCTTGACCAGGGTGACCCCGGCGCTCTCGATCGCCACATCCGTGCCCGCGCCCATGGCGATGCCGACATCGGCCGCCGCCAGGGCCGGCGCATCGTTGACGCCGTCGCCGGCCATGGCCACCACCTTGCCCTCGCGCTTGAAGGCCTCGACCAGCGCGCTCTTGCGTTCGGGCAGGACCTCGGCCTCGACGGCATCGATGCCGAGCCGGCGGGCGATGGCCTCGGCGGTAACGCGGTTGTCCCCTGTGACCATCACGACATGGATGCCCTCTTCACGCAAAGCCGCCAGGGCGGCCGGCGTGGTTTCCTTGACCGGATCGGCAATGGCGAGCAGGCCGGCCAGGCGACCGTCGACAGCGGCGAAGATCACCGTCGCCCCGTCCTGGCGCAGCCGGTCGGCTTCCGCAGCCAGGGCGACCGCGACGCCCTCCTGCGCCATGAAGGCCGCATTGCCGAGGAGAACCAGCTGACCCTCGACGGTCCCCCGCGCACCCTTGCCCGTGGGGGAGTCGAAATCCACAACCGCAGACAAGGCGAGGCCCTTCGCCTCCGCCGCCGCGACCACGGCCCGGGCCAGCGGATGTTCGGAAGCCCGCTCCACGCTGGCCGCCAGCCGCAGCAAGTCGTCCTCGCCAAAGCCTTCGGCGGGCCAGATGGCGGTGAGGGTCGGGTGCCCTTCGGTGAGCGTGCCGGTCTTGTCGACCACCAGGGTGTCGACCTTCTCCAGCCGCTCCAGCGCTTCGGCATTGCGGACCAGCACGCCGAGGCCCGCGCCCTTGCCGACGCCGACCATGATCGACATCGGCGTCGCCAGGCCGAGAGCACAGGGGCAAGCGATGATCAGCACGGTGACCGCGGCGACAAGGCCATAGGCCAAGCGAGGCTCCGGCCCGAAGATCGCCCAGGCGATGAAGGCCACCGCCGCGATCAGGATGACCAGGGGCACGAACCAGCCGGCTACCTGGTCGGCCAGGCGCTGGATCGGTGCCCGCGAGCGCTGCGCCTGCGAGACCATCTGGACGATCTGGGCCAGCATGGTGTCGCCCTCGACCTTGTCGGCGCGGATCACCAAAGCGCCGGTCTGGTTGAGCGTACCGCCGATGACGCTGTCGCCGACGGCCTTGGCCACCGGCATGGATTCGCCGGTCACCAGCGCCTCGTCGAGTGAGGAGCGCCCCTCCAGCACGCTGCCGTCCACCGGCACCTTCTCGCCGGGACGGATGCGCAGGCTGTCGCCGACCGCCACCTTGTCGAGCGTGATCTCCTCCTCCGAACCATCTTCCCCTATGCGTGTCGCCGTCTTCGGAGCCAAGTTGAGCAAGGCCCTGATCGCCCCCGACGTATGTTCGCGGGCCCTGAGTTCGAGCACCTGGCCGAGCAGCACCAACACGGTGATCACCGCGGCCGCCTCGAAATAGACGGCCACGCTGCCGTCATCACCACGGAAGGCGTCGGGGAACAGGCCGGGTGCGAGCACCGCCACCAGGCTGTAGACCCAGGCGATGCCGGTGCCCATGGCGATCAGGGTGAACATGTTGAGGCTGCGGCGCAGCACGGACTGCCAGCCGCGGACGAAGAAAGGCCAGCCGCCCCACAGCACCACGATGCTGGCCAGGACGAGCTGGATCCAGGCTGATCGGGCCGGCGGCACCAGATGATGCAGCGCCGGGACGAGATGAGCCCCCATCTCCAGGATGAAGACCGGTAGGGTCAGCACCAGGCTGACCCAGAAACGGCGCGTCATCTCGGCGAGCTCGGGATTGGGGCCGGCTTCGGCCGTGACCTGCAGCGGCTCGAGCGCCATGCCGCAGATCGGGCAGGACCCCGGTCCTTCCTGCCGGATCTCGGGATGCATCGGGCAGGTGTAGATCGTGCCCTCAGGCGCGGACACCGCGGGCTTGCGCCCGCCGAGATACCGTCCCGGCTCCGCCTCGAATTTCGACTTGCAGCCGGCCGAGCAGAAATAATAGGGGTGCCCTTCATGCTGAATGGAATGCTTGGCGGTCGCCGGATCGACATCCATGCCGCAGACCGGGTCCTTCACGCCGGAATGTGCCCCGGCATGATCGTGGTGGTGGCCGTGATGATGGTGATGGTCGTTCATCAGCCCGTCCCATGCCTCTCAATCGATTCGCGCTGGTCTCCCAGCCTTCCGGGACAGGGCGTAAGGCTTGACATCATGGGAAGGTCAAGAGAGTTTTCGGAAAGCTGACGATTTGTTGCGGCTTCGGTGATGCGCCGCGATCAGCCTACCGCCCGCACATGCACCGGTTGCAATTCGTCGAGGCCGCTCACGCCCAGCATGGCCATGTTGCGGGCGATTTCCGCCTGCAGGAGGCCGAAAGCGTGACGGATTCCGCTTTCCCCGGCCACGGCGGCGGCAAACAGGAAAGGACGCCCGACGAAGACGAAGTCGGCCCCGAGCGCCAGCGCCTTGAGGACATCCGTGCCCCGGCGGAAGCCGCCATCGATCAGCACCGCCATCTCGCCAGCCTCCGAAACGGCCTCGCGCAGGACCGTCATCGGAGCGACCGCCGTATCGAGCTGGCGCCCGCCATGATTGGAGATCCAGACGCCGTCGACGCCTCTCGCGCGCGCAGTCGCGACGTCCTCGGGCGCGAGAATGCCCTTCACTACTAGCTTGCCGCGCCATGACTGCCGGATGAAATCGAGATGGCTCCAGTCGAGCCCGTCACGGGCGCCGATATCCCGCACCGCATTGCGGGACAGCAGGGTCGGGCCGCGAAAGGCATCCATGTTCTCGAAGCGCGGCATGCCGCCGGCCAGGGTGCGGGCAAAGGTCCCCAGCGACCAGGACGGATGGGTGATGCCGTCCCAGAACAATCGCAGGCTCGGTTTCAAGGGCGTCGAGAAACCGGTACGGGCATTGTTCTCGCGATTGGCCGCCACCGGCACGTCGGCGGTGAGCACCAGCGTCTCAAAGCCTGCGGCCGCTACGCGTGCCACCATGCGGCTGATGCGTTCGGGTTCGCCCGGCAGATAGGTCTGGAACCAGCGCGCCCCACCCTCCTCGGCCAGCCTCTCCAAGGGGATCAGCGAAGTGGCACTGGCCACCATCAGGGCATCCTCGGCTGCGGCGGCCCTGGCGAGCGCCAGGTCTCCTTCGAAAGTGGCGAGGCCCGACAGCCCCATGGGGGCGATGCCGACCGGCAGGGCATAGGCTTGGCCGAACAGGGAATGGCGCGTCGAACGCGCCCTGGTATCGACGAGCACGCGCGGCACCAGCCCGAGGGCGGCCAGCGCCCGGCTGTTGCCGGCATGCGCGGCATTCGTCTCGGCAGCACCGGCATAATAGCCATAGATCTGGCGCGGCAGATGACGGCGGGCCGCCGGCTCGAAATCCGCAAGCGCCAGGAAAGGCCGCAACGACCGCGGTACGTTCGCCTCGATGCGGCGGGCGGTGACCACCGTCCGGGAATGCGAATTGTCCGGCACTCTTCCTGCTCTTCTCCAGCCCACCCGGTTTGCGCGTCGTTGCCCCTTATCCCTTGGCGCAAGCAGGACCGCTTCGTCAATCAAGGCCGCAGGACATATCGCCCGATGCGTCAAGTATACCGTACAGTGAGTGTACAGGCCGGCCATTCGGGTGAATCGTCCCCGCCATCTATCGAATTCCCCAAGAAGCGGGATGAAGCGGCGGCGTCAGGAATGCGATCGCCTCTCTCCCGAGGAGATGGAAATGGCGCTGTCCGATCCGATCAAAGCCAGGCCCGCATTCAATCGCCAGACCCTGCTCATTCTGTCCGCCGCCGTCATCCTGAGCGCGGCCATGGGCATCCGGCAGACCTTCGGCCTTTTCGTCGAGCCCTTCTCGCTTGACCGGGGACTTCCCGTCACCCTGATCGCTTTCGCCATCGCCATCCACAATCTGGTCTGGGGAGCAGCACAACCCTTTGCGGGGGCTGCGGCCGATCGCTATGGCGCAGCGCCCGTGGTGGCATTCGGCGCCGCTGCCTTCGCTCTCGGCCTCGGCATTGCCGCCATGGCGCCGTCGGGGATCATGCTCGTCCTCGGTCTCGGCGTGCTGGTCGGCATCGGCATCAGCTGCACGGCCTTCGGTGTCGTGCTGACTGCGGTCGGCCGCGAGACCATGCCCGAAAAACGCAGCCTGGCCATGGGCATTGCCAGCGCCGGCGGCTCGTTCGGACAGGTCGCGATGGTTCCCCTGGCCCAGATCGTCTCGGAATATTCGGGCCTGTCCACCGCCCTCATCGTCTTGGCGCTGGTCATGCTGGCCGCGGCGCCTTTCGGCCTGTTTCTGGATGGCCGACCAAGGCTGGCCGCGGCCGAGAAGGAAGAGGCGGCCCTGCCGCTGAAAGTCGCGCTGGAACAGGCTCTCGGCCATCGCGGCTATTGCCTTCTCACCCTCGGCTTCTTCACCTGCGGCTTCCAGCTCGCCTTCATCGCCACCCATTTGCCGGGCTATCTTTCGCTCTGCCACATGCCGTCGGGAACCGGTGCGAAGGCTCTCGCCTTGATCGGCCTGTTCAACATGGCGGGAAGCTGGGCCTGCGGCTGGCTCGGCGGGCGCTATCGGCAGCAGCATGTGCTGGGCTGGCTCTATCTGATCCGCGGCGTCGCCATCGCTGCCTTCTTCCTGGCACCGAAATCGGACATATCAGTCACCTTGTTCGCGGCCGTGATGGGCCTGACCTGGCTCGGCACGGTTCCCCTCACCAGCGGTCTCGTCGCCAAGGTCTTCGGCGTGCGCCATCTCGGCACCCTGTTCGGCATCTGCTTTCTCAGCCACCAGATCGGCTCGTTTCTCGGCGCCTGGCTGGGTGGCCTGACTTTCGATCTCACCGGCTCCTACACACTGGTGTGGTGGGCGACCGCCCTTGCCAGCCTGATGGCGGCAGCGCTGCATTTCCCGATCAACGACACGCCGCAAGTCGTGGCGACTCCAGTGCGAGCGTGAAAGCTTCCCTGGGACCACCGGCATCCTGCCGGCCTCTTCCGATCCAGCGAGCGTGGGGCAATCAAGATGCCGGTGGTCCCAGGAAATCTTCTCAATCCCGGGCGAAATGGGCCCGTTCGGCTCGGACCCGCAGGGTGATGTGGTCGGCGACAGCGGCGACGCGGCGGGTGTTGTGGGTATCCGGATGGGAGACCAGCCAATAGCTGCGGGTGAAGCGCCTGCCCGGTAGCAGGCGCATCAGCTCGGGATATTGCCGGGCCGCATAGTCGTGCAGGATGCCGATACCGTGGCCGGCCCTGACAGCTTCCATCTGGGCGACCACGCTGCCGCACTCGAAGCGCCGGCGCATCAGCCGGCCCAGCGTCTCGGCATAATCCAGCGCCCGGCTGTAGACGAGGTCGTCGACATGGGTGACGAAGAGATGGCCGGCAAGGTCCTCCTCGCTGGCGATGGGGGGCGCCGCTTCGAGATAGCCCCGGGAGGCATAGACGCTGAGCGTATAGTCGGTCAGCTTCTTGACCATCAGCCGCCCCTGCACGGGGCGGTCCAGCGTCACCACGATGTCGGCCTCGCGCCGTGACAGCGAGAAGGTGCGCGGCAGCGGCACCAGCTGCACCACCAGTTCCGGGTGTCGGGCCGCCAGGGCGCCCAGTTCGTGCGACAGGAAGTAGTTGCCGAGCCCGTCCGGCGCGCCGACACGCACCGTGCCGCTGATCTCCGCCGTGGTGCCGGATACCAGGGCGCCGACGCGCAGGAATTCGGATTCGGCCTTCTCCGCCGCGACGAGCAGGGCCTCGCCGGCCGCCGTCAGCGTGCAGCCCTGGGTCTGGCGTTCGACGAGCCTGGCGCCGAAGGTCTCCTCCAGCGCCGTGAGCTGGCGGCCGACGGTGGCATGGTTGAGCCCGAGCTGGCGCGCCGCGCCGAGCAATTGCCCGCTGCGCGCCACCGCCAGAAAGATGCGGATGTGGTCCCAGTTCATGGCGAACTCCGGGTGCACGGGCATCTTGCCCGTTCTGCCTGACCGACATCCGCCACGTTTCCAAGAACGGGCAAGATGCCCGTGCACCCGGGGAAGATCGTCTATTGATGACTTTAATTTTTGCACATCGGAAGTGCAATCCCTCTCATTGCTGTGCGAACGGATCAACTGCATAGATCTCGCCGAACGCCGCCCACCGGCAGGCGAAGGACAGGAGGAAGAGGATGACGCGCGAGATCTCCCATTTCATCGGCGGCAAGCTGGTTGCCGGCCGCAGCGGCCGCAAGGCGGCGGTCTACAATCCCGCCACCGGCGAAGCCGCGGCCGAGGTCGCCCTCGCCTCCGTCGCCGAAGTGCGCGAGGCCTCTGCCGCCGCCAAGGCCGCCGCCCCCGGCTGGGCCGCCACCACGCCGCTGCGCCGCGCCCGTATCCTCAACAAGTTCCTGCACATCCTGGAGGAGCGTACCGACGAACTCGCCGCCGTAATCACGGCCGAGCATGGCAAGGTGCTGTCGGATGCCAAGGGCGAGATCCAGCGCGGCATGGAAGTGGTGGAATTCGCCACCTCGGCGCCCCAGCTCCTCAAGGGCGAGGTGACGGAGAATGTCGGCACCCGCGTCGATAGCCATTCCCTGCGCCAGCCACTCGGCGTGGTCGCCGGCATCACGCCATTCAACTTCCCGGCCATGGTGCCGATGTGGATGTTCCCGGTGGCGCTGGCCTGCGGCAACTGCTTCATCCTCAAGCCCTCCGAGCGCGATCCCTCCGCTTCGCTGCTGCTCGCGCAGTGGCTCAAGGAAGCCGGCCTGCCGGACGGCGTCTTCAACGTGGTCCATGGCGACAAGGAGGCCGTCGACGCCATCCTCACCGATCCCGATATTTCGGCCGTCAGCTTCGTCGGCTCCACGCCGATCGCCCGCTACATCTACGAGACCGCCTCGCACAACGGCAAGCGCTGCCAGGCGCTGGGCGGCGCCAAGAACCACATGATCGTGATGCCCGACGCCGACATCGACCAGGCCGTCGACGCCCTGATGGGCGCGGCCTATGGCTCGGCCGGCGAGCGCTGCATGGCGATCTCGGTTGCCGTGCCGATCGGCGAAGCCACAGCCGAGGCGCTGCTCGCCAAGCTGGAACCCCGGGTGCGCGCCCTCAAGATCGGCCCCGGCACCGATCCGGAAGCCGAGATGGGCCCGCTGGTCACCAAGCAGCATCTCGACAAGGTGCGCGGCTATATCGACACCGGCGTCGCCGAAGGAGCCAGGCTGGTGGTGGACGGGCGCGGCTTCACCATGCAGGGCTACGAGAACGGCTATTATCTCGGCGGCACGATCTTCGACCATGTCACCACCGACATGACGATCTACAAGGAAGAGATCTTCGGCCCGGTGCTCGCGGTGGCGCGCGCGCCCGACTATGCCACCGCTGCCCGCATGATCAACGAGCATGAGTTCGGCAACGGCACCGCAATCTTCACCCGCGACGGCGACGCCGCCCGCGAATTCGCCCACCAGATCCAGGTCGGCATGGTTGGCATCAACGTGCCGATCCCGGTGCCGATGGCATTCCATTCCTTCGGCGGCTGGAAGGCCTCGCTGTTCGGCGACCACCACATGCACGGCCCCGAGGGCGTGCGCTTCTACACCAAGCTCAAGACCATCACGAGCCGCTGGCCCACCGGCATCCGCGCCGGGGCCGACTTCGTGATGCCGACGATGAAGTAATCGACGCATCGAACGAAGAACGCCGCCGGAGAACGATCCCGGCGGCGTTTTGTTGCGCTACGGGCCGAAGCCCGCCTCTGACAATCCCATCAGGGCCGATGCACGGTCTTCACCTCGAGGAAATCCTCCAGGCCGAAGATGCCGCCCTCGCGGCCATTGCCGGACTGCTTGTAGCCGCCGAACGGGCTGCCATAGCGATGAGGCCCGCCATTGATGTGCACCATGCCGGCGCGCAGCCTGGCCGCGACCCGCTCGGCCCGCTTGTCGTCGCCGGTCTGCAGATAGGCGGCAAGACCGTAATTGGTGTCGTTGGCGAGCTCGATCGCCTGCTCCTCGGTGTCGAAGGGAATGATCGACAGCACCGGGCCGAAGATCTCCTCGCGGGCGATGCGCATGTTGGGATCGACATCGGCGAAGATGGTGGGCTTGGTGAAATAGCCCTTCTCATAGCCTTCCGGCTTGCCGGGACCGCCGATCAGCACGCGCGCGCCTTCGGCGACGCCGGCCTCGATCAAAGCCTGCACGCGGCCGAACTGGATATCGCTGACCAGCGGGCCGATATGCTCGCCTTCCTGCTTGGGATCGCCGACGGCCTGCGTCCTGCCGGTACGCTCTGCGATGTCGACGACCTTGTCATAGACCGAACGCTGCACCAGCATGCGGGTCGGTGCGTCGCAGGACTGGCCGGAATTGTTGAAGCATTCCAGCACGCTGCCGGCGACGCGATCCTCGAGGTCCGCATCCTCGAAGATGATGTTGGGCGACTTGCCGCCGAGCTCCAGCGTGACGCGCTTGACGGTCTCGGCCGCATCCTTGCTGACGGCGATGCCGGCGCGGGTCGAACCCGTGAAGGACATCATGTCGATGTCCTTGTGCTTGGAGAGGGCAGCACCGACCGAGGGACCGTCACCGTTCACCAGGTTGAACACACCGGCGGGGAAGCCGGCTTCCTCGACCATTTCGGCATAGAGCAGCGCGTTGAGGGGGGTGAACTCGCTCGGCTTGAGCACGCAGGTGCTGCCGGTGGCGAGCGCCGGCACCACCTTGAGCGCGATCTGGTTGATCGGCCAGTTCCAGGGGGTGATCAGGCCGCAGACACCGATCGGCTCGCGCAGCACCACATCGCCATTGGGTAGGGTATCGCGGGCCTTGAGATGACGCAGCGCATCGATGAAGCCCTGCAGATGGCCGACGCCGACATCGGCCTGCTGGGCCCGGCTCATCGAGATCGGCGCACCGAGTTCGAGCGTGATGGTCTGGGCCATCTCCTCATAGCGGCGCTTGTAGACGTCGAGCAGCTTTTCCAGCAGCGCCAGGCGCTCCTCGACGCTGGTGCGCGAATAGGTGGCGAAGGCCTTCTTGGCGGCGGCGACGGCCTTGTCGACATCGGCGGGCGTGCCCATGGAAATCACGGCGACCGGCTGCTCGGTGGCCGGATCCAGCACCTGCAGATCGTTGGGAACGACAGGATCCACCCACTTGCCGTCGATGAAGAACTTGCGCTTGTCGAGCATCGCTCACTCCCTGATTGCGGAGACGGTCTCCCGCCCCTCGTGAATATGTCGGACTTACACTGCCCCAACGCGCCGATCCACTGGAACAGCCATCATGTCGCAGGTGCGATGGTAGCGGGTTGAGGTCCCAAAGCATGTGACCAGAATTCGAGCTATTCCGTCCTTTGTCATTGCCGGGCTTCGACCCGGCAATCCAGGAGATACTCGCCGAGAAAGACGATCTCTGGATGCCCGGAACAAGCCCGGGCATGACAAGAAACATCTTTCCGAGTCTGCCGTCACAGGCCGAACTTGTCGCGCAGGCCGTACCACCAGGCGCCAAGCACGGTCAGCGGCACCCGGAAGGTCTTGCCGCCCGGGAAGGGATAATAAGGCAGGCTGCTCCAGACATCGAAACGTTCGGCCTGGCCGGCCACCGCTTCGCCCAGGATCTTGCCGAGCAGGTGGGTGGTGGTGACGCCGTGGCCGCTGTCGCCATGCGAGAAATAGATCGAGGGCGACAGCCGCCCGACATGCGGGATGCGCGTCAAGGTCAAGGCGAAATTGCCGCTCCAGGCATAGTCGAAGCGGATATTGGCAAGCTGCGGGAAGGTCCTGGCCAGGCTTGGCCGGATCTTGGCCTCGATGCTGGCGGGATCGCCGCCGCCATAGACGATGCCGCCGCCGAAAAGCAGGCGGTTGTCGGCGGTACGGCGATAATAATCGAGGATATAGTTCATGTCCTCGACGCAATAATTGGCCGGCAGCAGGTCGCGGATTACCGCCTCGTCCAGCGGCTCGGTGGCAATGACCTGGCTGGACACCGGCATCATCTTGCCGCCGATCTCGGGCAGAAGATCGCCGATATAGGCATTGCCGCAGACAAGGAGATAGGTGCAGGTCACCGCCCCGTGCTGGGTGCGCACCACCGGTTTGGCTCCCTGCTCGACCGAGAGCACCGGCGAGCGCTCGAAGATCCGCCCGCCATGCTTTTCCACGGCCGCGGCCTCCCCCAGCACCAGGCTGAGCGGATGGATATGGCCGCCCTTGTGATCGACCAGCCCGCCGACATAGCGCTCCGAGGCGACGATCTTGGACAGGCCCGCCTTGTCGATGCGCTCCAGGCCGCCATGGCCATGGCGCTCCCAGATGCGCTGCTGCTCGTCGAGCTCGCGCAGCTGCTTGTCGGTGAAGGCAGCGAAGAAACCGCCGGGCACCAGGTCACAATCGATGCCATATTGGGCGATGCGGCCGCGTATGATGTCGGCACCCTCCCCGGCCATGGCGCCGAGCGCCTTGGCCGCCTTGGCGCCATAGCGCTTCTCGATCACATCGAGGTCGCGGCTGTAGCCGTTGACGATCTGGCCGCCATTGCGCCCGGAGGCGCCGAAGCCGATGCGCATGGCCTCTAGCACGACCACGCTATAGCCGCGCTCGGCCAGTTCCAGTGCCGCGGAAATGCCGGTGAAGCCGGCGCCGATCACGCAGATATCGGCTGTCAAATGTTCGTTGAGGACGGGACGTTCGAAGGCGCCCTTGGCGGTGGCGGCATAGTAGGTCGCCGCGTGGCCGGCGCTGGATGATGGCGGATGGGCGGTGGCGAACTCGACGGTGGACATGGCGGACATACCTCATGGACCGGCCGTCGCGCGCACCAAACCGGAGGTCTGGTCGGCGCCACGGCCGGAAGGCGATGGATTGAAAGACAGCTCAGACGATTTCGAGATAGGCGGCGAATTCGTAGTCGGTGACCTGTTCGGCGAAACCGGCGATCTCCTGGCGTTTGCAGGCGATCAGCATCGAGCGCAGCACGGGGTCGAAAATCTCGGCGGCGATCTCGCCGGCCTCGAAGGCATCGACCGCCTGTCCCCATTCGGACGGGATCTTGGCCGATGCGCTCGGCAGATGGGCGCGCCCCATGATGGGCTCGGGCGGCGTCCATTGCTTGCGGATGCCGATCAGGGCCGCGCCGAGTATGGCCGCGACCACCAGATAGGGGTTGGCATCCGCCCCGGCGACCCGATGCTCGATACGGCGTGCAGCCGGGCTGCCGCCGGGAATACGGACGGCTGCGGTGCGGTTCTCATAGCCCCAGGCGATCGTGGTCGGAGCGTGGGTGTCGGGCCTGAGGCGGCGATAGGAGTTGAAATGCGGCGCGAACAACAGCGTGGTCTCGGCCATGCCGCGCAGCAAACCGGCCACGGCATGACGCAGGATCGGCGAACCTTCCTTGCTGCCGTCGTTGAAGACGTTGCGACCTTCGGCATCGAGCAGGCTGAAATGCACATGCATGCCATTGCCCGAGCGCGTGCCGTAAGGCTTGGCCATGAAGGTGGCCGCAAGGCCGTGCTTGCGCGCGACACCCTTGACGATGCGCTTGAAGAAGACGGCGTCATCGGCCGCCTTGAGGGGATCGTCGCTGTGCAGGAGGTTGATCTCGAACTGGCCGATGCCGTTCTCGGCGATCGCCGCATCCGCCGCCACGTTCTGGCGCTCGCATTCGGCATAGACGTCGGAGATGAACTCGCCGAAATCGTTGAGTTCGTCGATGGAGAGAATGGCGTCCGAATCGAGCCGCTTGCCGGTGTAGGGCGAGATCGGCGGCACGGCGCTGTCGGGCTCCGGGTCGATCAGATAGAACTCCATCTCCGTCGCCACCACCGGCCGCAGGCCGAGCTTCTGGTATTCGCGCACCACGGCGGCGAGCGCCTGGCGCGGATCGGCGAGGAAGGGCTCGCCGCTCTCCAGGAAGAGCCAGAGCGGCACCAGAGCGCTCGGCCGCGAGGTCCAGGCCACCGGCAGGATGCCGCGTCCGGTCGCCCCGCAGATGCCGTCCATGTCGCCCGAGGCGAACACATGCTCGCTGTCGATGATGTCCTCGCCCCAGACGTCGACGCCGACGATCGACAAGGGCATGCGGATGCCGCCGCCCAGCACCTTCTCGGCCTGGCTGACCGGTACGCGCTTGCCGCGCATGATGCCGTTGAGGTCGCAGACCACGGCCTGGATGCTCTCGATCGGGCTGTCTTCCTTCAGCAAAGCTGCCAGGGTGTCCCGATCGATGCTGTCGGCCGTCATCATGCGCGCTCCATTTTGTGATCACATTATTAAGTATGTGACATCATATCCGACTGGAATCAAGCCCGGCTTCGCGATAAGCAAATATGTGAGGTTCGCAGGGAGGCGAGATTATTGAAGAAGTTGGTACTGCCGCCATTGGCCCGGGCCGATGGTACGACGACGCATGATTATGTCTTCCTGCGCCTCAGGCAGGCCATCATGGTGGGAGCTTTCCGGCCCGGAACCTCGCTGACCATACGCGGCCTCGCCGCCGCGCTCGAAAGCAGCTCCACGCCCGTGCGCGAGGCGCTCAGGCAGCTCACCTCGATCGGCGCTCTCAAACTGCTCGAAAATCGCCGGATCCAGGTTCCGGCCGTCACGCCGGAGCTCTTCGAGGAGTTGATCTCGCTGCGCGTCGTGCTGGAACAGCATGCGGCGCGGCGGGCCGTCGCGCATATTACCGAGCGCCAGATCGACCAGCTGGTCGAGATGGATCTTGCCATCGACCAGGCCATCGCCAGGCAGGACAAGGTCGGTGCCCTGCTTGCCAACCAGCAGTTTCACCGCACCATCTACAGCATCAGCCCCGATCGCATCGTATTGCCGATGATCGAAAGCGTCTGGCTGCAGCTCGGCCCGGTCCAGGGCGTCGCCATGGAACATGTCGCCGAACTCTACGTGGTCGACCGCCACCAGGAGATCATCCAGGCCTTGCGACAACGCGACCCGGCGGCGCTGGTCAAGTCGGTCGGCGCCGATATCGGCGAGGGCATCGGCGGCTTCGATGCCCCAGCCGTCGCGTCGCTGCTGGACGTGGCCGCGACCTG
This sequence comes from Labrys sp. E2SS-1L, assembly GCF_057073705.1. Taxonomy (NCBI): domain Bacteria; kingdom Pseudomonadati; phylum Pseudomonadota; class Alphaproteobacteria; order Hyphomicrobiales; family Xanthobacteraceae; genus Labrys; species Labrys sp. E2SS-1L. The sequence goes on from NZ_CP172712.1 coordinate 5,059,193, forward strand.
AAGGACGCCCGGCGATGCACTAGCTTGGATCGGAATGATGCCGGTGCTTGTTCTCATACATCAGGAGATCGGCTCGCCTGGCGACGGATTCGAGCTTTTCTCCGTCCTGGCTGGTGGCAGCACCCATCGAGACGCTCAGGGCCATCTGTGAATAATATTGATTGTTGATCTCGACGAGGCGCTCGATGTTTTCCATCATGGCCGTCGCACCGCGCTCGTCGACATAGGGAAGGACGACGGCAAACTCGTCGCCGCCGATGCGAGCGGCGTGCCCCGGTTTTTTGACGGCCTCGTTCAAGATCTCGCCGACGCGCCGCAACAAGGCGTCACCGGTCGCATGACCCCACTGGTCGTTCACGGATTTGAGCCGATCGAGATCGATGGCGATGATCGACACGGGCGAAAAATTGTTGCGCTCCAGCCGGTTCAGCTCGTCGACATAGAAGGCGCGATTGAACAATTTCGTCAGGACATCGTGCTTGCCGAGATATTCGAGATAGGCTTCCGCCTTCTTGCGCGCCGTAATGTCGGTCAGCGCGACCTGCACCTGCGACCAGTCCTCTTCATGTCCCGGAAGAAGGGACAATTGCAGGAGAAGATAGCGTTCGGTGCCGTCGAGTGCGTGATTGAGCACCTCCCGGCGCTGAAAGAAAACGCCATTCCACAAATCAATCAATTGTTCGCGGAAATGGGCTTCCATATCGGATTGGAACACGCGCGGCAGGTTTTGCAGGAGTGTCGGCTTGTCGGCGGCAAGGAAGAGGGCCAGTGTCTCCTTGTTGATGTCGAGAACCCGGATTTCGCTCATGCATTGGCGCACGAATTCGGGGTGAACATCCGTGAAAACCCGAAAATCGACGATGCCGCGCGCCCGCAGGTCGTCCATCAACTGCTTGATGCGGCTGAAGTCTTCGACCCAGAGCGAAACCGGCGAGTGCTCGAAGAGGGCTGAAGCATATTGCTGCTGTTTCGCCGTCTGGCGGCGGGCATCCTCGAGGGCGGTCACGTCCTCGATGGCCAGGAGCACACGGTCCCACACCTGCTCATGTCCTGGCAGGATGATGCCGCGCAGCTGAATGTCGAGACGCTTGCCGCCCAACGTATAGTTGACCGTGTTGCTGCGGAACTCCGTGGCGCCGTCCCAAAGCTGCTTCAACTCATCGATGTGCGCCTCGAGCATGTCGTCACGCAGCACCCTGCCAAGATTGGCCACGAGATGGTCGACACTGTCGGCTTCATACAGCGAGAGGGTCTTGCGGTTGACCTTGAGCACATGAATGAGGCTCGAACAATGCGCAAGCCTGGCGGGATCTGCCAAAAGAAAGGCTCGCAGATCCGTCACCCCCTCTGCGCGCCATGCCTCGAATTGCTCACGCAGAGTGGTGTAGTCTTCCAGCCAGAGCGACATGGGTGCCAGATCGAAAATATTGTCGCTATCGTCTGGAACCATCGCCCTGCTCTTTGTTGACACGCTCGATAGAAATCCTGCCATGCCACCCGCGGTCAGGCACTCGCTCTCACCGCCTCGAGGTTTCGGACGCGTTTCGAATCAAGGCCTTGCACAACCGGCTGGATCTTCGAAGCTTGCAAGATACCGGATGGCGCAGCAAGGCAAGACTGCTGCTCCCCCTGCTATGCGCATTTCGCCGAGATGGGCGTCAGAGCGCGGCAATGATCGTCGTAGGAAAGCAACGCCAGACATATGTCTCGAAGCCCCCCGCTCCTCACCTCCAGAAACCCAGGTGAGGCACGGCCGCCTCGTCTTCCAGCGCGGGGCCGACCACGTCGATCCGACGCTGTCCCCGCGCAAAAACCTCGCGGCAGGGCAGCGAGAAGGTGGGGTTTTCGGGATGGGCGCCGGTGAGTTCGAGCAGGCGATGTTCCGAGAGGGCATAGACCACCCGCCCGATGCCCGTCCAATAGACGGCGCCCGCGCACATGCAGCAGGGTTCGGCGCTGGTGTAGAGCGTCGAGGCGGCGAGTTCCTCCGGCGTCCTCGCCTTGGCCGCCGCCGCGGCTGCCACCAGTTCGGCGTGCTGGGTCGGATCGCCCTCGGGCGGCATCGAATTGTTGCCGGCCGAGGCGACGACATTGCCGTTCCCGTCGACCACCAGCGCGGCGAAGGGATGGCGGCCGCGCCGCCTGGACTCGTCGGACAGGGCGATCGACTGCCGCAGGAACGCAAGGTCCAGGGCGGACAGGCCGTCCGCTTGCGTCTCGTCGCTGGCGCTCACCTCGCCCTCCCCCATCATGATCCGGCCGGCACCACGATATCGTGCTTCGCCGGCCGGAGGAAAGCGGAAGGCAGAGGCTCAGATCGCGGTGAAGCCGTTGTCCACGAACAGATGGGCGCCGTTGACGAAGCTCGACTCGTCGCTGGCGAGATAGAGCGCCGCCCGCGCGACATCCTCGGGCTCGCCGATCCGCCCCTGCTGGGCCGCGATGGCGGCATCGGAGACGTCGACGCCATGTGCCTGCAGCTCGGCGACCTCGCGCAGGCCATGCGGCGTGCGGATGAAGCCCGGACAGACGGCATTGCAGCGGATGTTGCGGTCCCGGAACTCCACGGCGATGGCCCGGGCGAACATGTGGCAGGCGCCCTTGGTGGTGTCGTAGAGCACTTCCATCGGCGTCGCCGCCACCGCAGAGATCGAGGAGGTACAGACGATCGAACCGCCGCCATGGGCGATCATCTGAGGCAGCACCGCCCGGGTCATCAGGAACATCGAGCGGACATTGACCGCATGCAGCCAGTCCCACTCGGTGAGCGAGATCTCGAGGAAGGGTTTGATCAGGATGGTGCCAGCATGATTGAACAAGGTGGTGACGGGACCGAAGCACTCCTGCACCGCCCTGACCGCCGTCTCGACTTCGGCCTCCTCCGAGACGTCGGCGACGAAGGCCGCCGCCTCGCCTCCGGCCGCGCGGATTGCGGCCGCCGTCTCCTCTGCCGCGGCGGCATTGCGGTCGATGATGGCGACCTTGGCCCCCTCGGCCGCGAACAGCTTCGAAGCCGCCCCGCCCATGCCTGTCGCCCCGCCCGAAATGATGGCGGTCTTGCCTGCTAGCCTTGCGGCCATGATGTCCTCGCTTAAATTTAGACTATTCGATCCATAATCGACCGGAACACCCGGCCGATATCCGTTCGCTCCGGCCGGCGCCTCAATGCTCGCCGAGCGGGCGGCCGCGCGTGCCGCCGGACACCGCGAACTCCTCCTCCGGCGACAGCACCAGGCGATGGCGGCGGTAGAAGCCGAAATAGCCGAGGCCGATCAGATACCAGGCCGCCGCCGCGATCGCCGCCCAGCGATAGAGCGGATCGAAGAACTGGTAGCCGAGCGTGAGGATGCAGATGCCGATGGTGGCATAGGCCCCGAAGGCACCGAAGGGGCTGCGGAACGGCCTGGCGATATCGGGATAGAGCCGGCGCAGGCGCAGGAAGGCGATGCTCTGCAGGATGTAGGACACCATACCCGCGAACACGATCATGCTGACCAGGAAGCCGGCCATGAAGGCAACATTGTCCTTGCCACCCAGGAACCAGATCGCCAGCAGCACGATGAGGGCAAAGCCCGCGCCGGTCGCCAACGCGATGTTCGGCGTCTTGGTGCGCGGATTGGTCACCGACAGCACGGTCGGCAGATAGCCGGCGCGCGACAGCGAATAGATGTTGCGGCCCGAGGCGAAGCTGCCGGCGAAGAAGCTTGCGGCAAGCCCCAGCACCGCCACGCCCGCCAGCAGCTTGGCCCAGCCATCGCCGAAGATGGTACGGAAGCCATCGAGCAGCGGCTCACCCGACGAACCCATGGCATGGGCGCCCGGCGGAATGGAGGCGCTGAAGAACAGCACGCCGAGGGCGAGCGCGATCAGCGTCAGGATCGACAGGATCAGGGCGCGCGGCATGTCGCGCGTGGGGTTCTTGGCTTCCTCGGCGGTGAGCGGCAATTGCTCGACGGCCAGGAACATGTAGACGCCGAAGGGCAGCGACAGCATGACGCCCGTGAGGCCGAAGGGCAGCCAGGGGCCCGCGCCGTCGGCCACGAGCTTGCCGTCCGTGCCGATGTTGAGCGCATGCCGGACGAAATCCACATGAGGAAGGGCCACAACGAAGAAGAACAACAGGACCAGCACGGCCGCGACGGTGATCCAGACCACCACCCGCATCGACAGTTCCAGGCCACGCACGGACAGGCCGAGCATCACCATATAGCCGGCGACCCACCACAGCGGCAGCCAGCTGTCGGGCGTGCCGAAAATGGCGGCGAGATAGGAGGCCATGAAGAACATGTTGGCGCCAGGGGCCAGCACGAATTCGATGTTCTCGGCCAGGCCCGTGGTGAAGCCGCCCCAGGGCCCGAGCGCGGTGCGCGCGAAGGAATAGGCGCCGCCCGTATGCGGCAGGGCCGCGCTCATCTCGCTGATCGACGAGCACAGGCAGACATACATGAAGCCGATGATCAGCGCGCCGAGCAGCATGCCGCCGAAGCCGCCTTGCGAAAGGCCGATGTTCCAGCCCGAATATTCGCCGGCGACGACGGCGCCGACGCCCATCATCCACAGGGTGAACAGTCCGGCATGGCGCTTGAGCTGGCGTTGCTCGAAATAGGCCTCGTCGACACTCTGATAGGTTACGCCGCCGGTCGGGCGGCTGGTCGTCTCGATCGTCATGGAAGTCCCCTCTTGCCGAGGAGCTTGTAAAATTCTCCTCTTTGCGACATCCCGATGATCCGAAAAGCAGCGTTGCGATAAATATCCCTAAAGAGATAGAGGCTGCCGCTGACGGGAGCGGGCATACAGGCAAGCAGGAAACGGAGGATGAAGGGACGGCCATGAACAGCCGCGAACGATCGGCCGCAGACAGCTGGCATCATGCGACGCCGGACCTGGTCGCCCTGCTGGGTTCTCCGCAATTTGCAGCTGCCCTCGACGCAGCCCTGGGGCAGATTGCTCCCTTCGACCTGAGCTGCATCTTCGCCTATCCGCTCGAAGACAGGCCGACACTGCTGCATGACGGCCTGAAGGCGGTGTCTTCTTCGCAGATCATGGCCAATTATCTCGCCGGCACCTATCTCCTCGACGCCGTCTACACCGCCTGCGTGCACACCACGCCGTCAGGCCTCTATCGCCTGCACGATCTCGCCCCGGATGATTTCTTCGAAGGCGAATACTTCAATTCGCCGGACGTCCACCCCTGCATCTCGATGGAAAGCGGCTCCCTCACCGAGGAGATCGTCTTCCTGCACGCCCTCAGGCCGGATCTCTATCTCGCCTATTCGCTGTTGCGCCAGAACGGTTCATCCCCGTTCGCAACCGCTGAAATGGCGGATCTCGCCCGGGCAGCGCCGATGGTGCTCGCACTCATGGGTCGCCAGTGGCAGGCCCTCGCAGAGGGAAGGGACCCGGGAGCCGCACCCGCTCCGCGCGAGCATGCCATCGAACAGGCCTTTCTCAGCTTCGCGCCGGCGCTGCTGACGCCGCGCGAGCAGACCATCGTCAGCCTGGTGCTGCGCGGCCATTCCAGCCTCTCGATCGGCAGCCTGCTCGACATTACCGAGGGCACGGTCAAGATCCACCGCAAGAACATCTATGCCAAGCTCGGCATTTCCAGCCAAACGGAGCTGTTCAACCAGTTCATCCGCCACCTGCTGGCGGACAAATAGGCCGCCTCCGCCCTGCGGTCATTTGCGCGACACCGAGAGGCACAGGCGCACCACCGTGAGCCCGTCCTCCTCGGCGAATTCCAGGGCACCGCCATGGGCGCGTGCGACCTCGTCGGCAATCGCCAGACCGAGCCCTGACCCCGCGGATCGCTCACCCTTCTGGAAGGGGGCGACGAGGCTCCCCCCTTCTTCCTGAGGGAAGCCTTCGCCATCGTCCCGCACCTCGATCCAGGCCCGGTCGCCCACCTGGCCGACCACCACGGTGAGGCGACTGCTCGCACCATGGACCAGGGCGTTGTCGATCAGATTGGCCAGCGCCTCGCGCAGGCTGATGGCATCGCCCTCGATGACAGGTGGCGGAACAGCGTGTTCGAAGGCGATATCGACCTCGCGTGCCAGTGAGAGGGGCACGGATTTCGCAAGCGTCGCCTTGGCGAGTTCGTTGAGATCGATCGGCGAGGTCTGCGCCGCATCCGCGCGATGGACGACCATGGCGTGGTCGAGAAGCTGCCGGGTCAGGCGGGCCAGCTCGGTTGTCCGTTCTCGAACGCGCGACAAATGTTCGGCCCGCCGCTTCGCATCCTGCGGTCCCGAAAGCAGCTCGACCTGAGCATCGAGCGCCGCCAGGGGTGTGCGGATCTGATGCGCCGCGTCGGCGATGAAACGCTGCATCAGCGCCATCCGTTCGGACAACCGGCGCATGAAATCATCGATGGCCTGGACGAGGTTGCGGATCTCGGCGGGACGCCCGGCCCGGATCGGACGCAAATCGTCGGGCCGCCTCTCCACGATCTCCTGTTCGATCAAAGCCAGCGGCTTCAGGCCGAAGCGAACGGCGAACCCTACCGCCAGCAATGCCAGCACGCTCATCGCTGCGATCACGGCAAGCGCCTTCAGGGTAAGGTCACGTGCCAGAGCGGTACGGGCATTGACAGTCTGTGCGACGATGATCGTGGCCCACTGTCCGGCGTCCTTGTCGTCGATCCGGCGCGCGATGGTGGCGATCCGTACCGACTGGTTCTGGTAATGCCCCTCCTCCAGCACGATGCCGCTGCGCATCGCAGCCGGGGTGGCAGACGACGCCAGGTCCTCGTAACCCGCCACGATCACGCCGCGCGGGTCGACGACCTTGTAGTAGACCAGGTCATAGGCCGAGAGCGTCGAAAAGGCCGCCACCGGCGGATCGAGCGCCACGACCCCGCCCTGCACATAGACGTTCTCGGCCACCTGGATGGTGGCCCCGCTCAGCAGCCGGTCATAGGCCTGCTGGGCCGCGATCGAGGCATATTGCCAGGCGGCCAACCCCAGCACGACGGCTCCCGCCGACAACACCGCCGAAAGCACGGCGATGATGCGGATGCGCAGCGACAGGCGGAGATCACCGCGTTGCAAGCCGGTAGCCCAATCCCCGCAGGGTCTGGATCTCGACCGGAGATCCCGTCAGCTTGCGCCTCAGGCGGGCGACGAACTGCTCCACCGCGTTGGGGCTCGGATCCTGGTCGAAATTGAAGAGCTGTTCGACGAGTTCTTCCTTTGGCACGATCCGCTCGGGCCGGATCGCCAGGATTTCAAGCACCGTCAATTCGCGCCGGGTGAGGTTGAGCGGCCTGTCGTCGACGCTGGCGACCCGCCCGGCCCGGTCGATCGCGAGAGAGCCCACGCGCAGCATATTGTCGGGCAGGCCGGCGCTCCGGCGCAACAAGGCGCGGGCCCTGGCCTCGAACTCGCGAAAATCGAAGGGCTTGGTCAGATAGTCGTCGGCACCCAGATCCAGGGTATCGACCCGGGCATCGACAGCCGAGCGGGCCGTGATCACCAGCACCGGCATCTTGGCCCGCCGCGCCCGCAATTTCCTCAGGAGCTCGAGCCCGTCCTCGCCCGGCAGGCTGAGGTCGAGCACCACCAGGTCATAGGCCTGGACCTCCAAGAGCTCGGAGGCCGTGCGGCCATTGTCTTCCCAATCGACGGCGTGCCCCATCGCCTCCAGCCGCGCCACCACGGCCTCGGCAATATCGGCAGTGTCTTCGACGACCAAAACGCGCAAGGCGGCTCCGCAGCGACAGAGGCAGGTCCCAAGATTCAGGTTCCAAGATTCAGGTTCCTGGAGTCAGTTCCAAGTCTTCCTGGAGTCAGTTCCAAGTCAGCTTCGAGTGCTAGGCCTATCGCAAGCGCCAATAGTGCGCAAGAAAGCCATCCAAGGGAGGAAAGTTTGCCCGCTTCGCCGAGCCCCAGCGCCATGACACCACTTTTGTCGGTGAAGGACGTGACGCTGCAATACAAGACACCGGACGCCCTCGTCACCGCCACCAGGCGTGTTTCCTTCGATGTCTATCCCTCCGACCGCTTCGTGCTCCTGGGCCCGTCAGGCTGCGGCAAATCCACCATCCTCAAGGCGATCGGCGGTTATCTGACGCCCGTCGAAGGCAGCATCAGCCTGAAAGGGACCGACGTCACCGAACCCGGTCCCGACAGGATGATGGTGTTCCAGGAATTCGACCAGCTCCTGCCCTGGAAGACCGTGCGCGAAAACGTCGTCTTCGCCCTGACGTCGAGCCGGCGGGTGCCGGTTGCCGAGGCCGCCGAGCGCGCCCGTTCCTATATCGACAAGGTCGGGCTGACGAAGTTCATCGATTCCTATCCGCATATGCTGTCCGGCGGCATGAAGCAGCGCGTGGCGATCGCCCGCGGCATGGCGATGGAGCCCGACGTGCTGCTGATGGACGAGCCCTTTGCTGCCCTCGATGCCCTGACGCGCCGCAAGATGCAGGACGAATTGCTGCGGCTATGGGACGACACCCGCTTCACCGTGCTTTTCGTGACCCACTCCATCGAGGAAGCCATCCGTATCGGCACGCGCATCCTGCTGCTTTCGCCTCATCCCGGGGAGGTCAAGGCCGAGCTCAACAGCGTGCCGCCCGAAGAGATGGGTACCGGCACGCAGGCCGCGCTCGAAACCCGCATCAACGACATGCTCTTTGCCGCGCATTGAGCCGGGGATCCCAGACATGACCGATCTTCTCAGCTTCCGTCCCGACATCATCCGGGAAGTCCATTCGGGCAGTGCTCCCGTCGTCGCCAAATCCCTCGGCATCGCCGAACGGCTCTATCGGCTCGGCTTCGTGCGCAAGGGCCTGATCCTCGCCGTGCTGGCCCTAGCATGGGAAGCCTATGGGCGCTGGCTCGGCAACCCCCTGCTGTTTCCGACCTTTGGCGAGACGGCGCAGGCCTTCCTCGCCAATATCGCCAACGGCATCATTCCCGAGCGCATGCTGGTATCGCTGCAGACGCTCCTCATCGGCTATGCCATCGGCATCGGACTTGCCGCCCTGCTGACCACCCTGGCGATCGGTTCGCGCATCGGGGCGGATCTTCTGGAAACGCTGACTTCCATGTTCAACCCGCTGCCCGCGATCGCGCTGCTGCCGCTGGCCCTGATCTGGTTCGGCCTGGGCACGGGCAGCATCATCTTCGTGCTCGTCCACTCCGTGTTATGGGCCATCGCGCTCAACACCCATGCCGGCTTTCGCGCCGTCTCCAACACGCTGCGCATGGTCGGCCTCAATTATGGCCTGCGCAATCTGAGGCTGGTGCGTCTCATCCTGATCCCGGCCGCCTTCCCCGCCATCCTGACCGGCCTCAAGGTCGGCTGGGCCTTTGCCTGGCGCACCCTGATTGCCGCCGAGCTCGTCTTCGGCGTCTCCTCCGGCTCCGGCGGACTGGGCTGGTTCATCTACGAAAACCGCAACCAGCTCGAAACGGCCAATGTCTTCGCCGGCCTGTTCACCGTGATCCTGATCGGCCTGTTCGTCGAGAACGTCATCTTCGCCGCCATCGAGCGTAGGACGATCCGGCGCTGGGGCATGCAGCACTGAACCACCACCAACCGACAAAGCCGGAACGGCTCATCCATCAGGGAGGATTCTTCATGACATTCAAACGCTGGCTCAGGACAGCCCTGGCCATTGCAATGCTCGCGCCGGCTCTGGCATCGGGCAGTGCGCAAGCCGAGGTGAGCGAGGTCCGCATCTCCAAGGGTTTCGGCATCCTCTACCTGCCGCTGATCGTGATGCAGGACCAGCAATTGCTCGAAAAGCGCGCCAAGGCCGCCGGCCTCGGCGACGTCAAGGTCACCTGGCTGATGCTGGACGGCGGCAATGTCATCAACGACGCCATGATGGCAGGCACGCTCGACTTCGCCGGCACCGGCGCGCCCGGTTTCGTCACCTTGTGGGCGAAAGCCAAGGGCATCCCGAATGTCGAGGTGGTCGGCGTCTCCGGCATGAGCTCGACCTCGCTCTGGCTCAACACCAACAAGCCGGAGATCAAGAAGCTGGAAGACTTCACCTCGGCGGACAAGATCGCCCTGCCCGGCATCAAGACCTCGCTCTCCGCCGTGGTTCTGCAGATGATCGCCGCCAAGGAGTTCGGCCCGGAGAACTACGCCAAGCTCGATCCGGCCACCGTCAGCCTGCCACATCCGGAGGCAGTCACCGCCCTGATCGGCGGCAAGACGGAGATCCGGGCTCATTTCACCTCGCCGCCCTTCCAATATATCGAGGCCAAGGCGCCGGGCATCCACCGTGTGCTCAGCTCGGTCGATTATCTGGGCAACATCACGCTCGACGTCACCTTCGCGCCGAAGAAGTTCGTCGATGCCAATCCCAAGATGACCCAGGCCTTCATCGATGCCATGGATGATGCCAACCAGTTGATCGCCAAGGACAAGAAGCTGGCGGCGGAGATCTTCACCCGGAGCTCGAAGGTGAAGGTCGACGTGTCCGAGGTCCAGCAGATGCTCGAGGACCCGGATGCGCGCTTCTCCACCACGCCCCAGGGCGTGATGCAGTTCGCCGACTTCATGCACCGGGCCGGTACCATCAAGGTCAAGCCCGCCCAGTGGAGCGACATGTTCGTGCCGCAGCTCGCCGGCCGTTCCGGCAGTTGAAGACCAGCCGCCGGCCTTTGTGACTCGTACGGGCGACAAATGACAGGCCTGGTTGATGCCAGGTCTGTCATTTGCATTTCAAATAGCCGCCATGGGGACATTTAATTTCCAAATGACCAGACGGGGAGATACGCATGGCCCCGGTAGGAGGCCGGCTATGCGCAGACCCTTGTCCAAACGCAATGTCCTGATCATCGTGGCGGGAACCATTCTCATGTCCATCGCATCGCAAGGCGTCCCGGCAAAAGCCGCGCCATCCGCCCTCATCGCTGCGGCCGAACGTGGTGACCTGCCCGCGGTCAAGGCCCTGGCTCCTGGCGTTTCACTGGAGGAGCGGGACGGCAACCGCCGCACGGCCCTGCTGGCAGCGGTCCAGGGCAATCACGTCGCGGTCGCCCGCCACCTCATCGAAGCCGGTGCCGACGTCAACGCCAAGGACGCCATTGAGGACAGCCCCTATCTGCTGGCCGGCGCACGCGGATATCTCGACATTCTGCGGCTGACGCTGTCCCATGGAGCCGATCTCAAGAGCACCAATCGCTATGGCGGCACCGCCCTGATCCCGGCCTCCGAACGGGGGCATGTCGACACGGTACGGGCTTTGATCGAGGCCGGCGTGAACGTCGATCACGTCAACAGGCTCGGCTGGACCGCCCTGCTGGAAGCCATCATTCTCAGCGATGGCGGGCCGCGCCATGTCGAGATCGTGAGGCTTCTCATCGCCGCGGGAGCCAACGTCAATCTCGCCGACAAGGACGGCGTCACGCCGTTGCAGCATGCCCGGCAGCGGCGCTATCGCGAGATCACCTCGTTGCTCGAAGCCGCCGGCGCGCGCTGATCGCCCCCTGATTGATCATGCCCCGAACGCCCCCCCAATCCTCCGCCCCGTCTTCGCCCTTGGTCCTGCTGTCCCTGGTGGTGCTGATCGGGCTCAACCTGCGTCCCTTCCTGACCGGGCCGGGTCCCCTGATCGCACGCATCGAGGCCGATACGGGCCTGGGCTATGGCGGCATCGCCATGCTCACGCTGCTGCCCATGCTGCTGATGGGTCTTGGCGCCTTCCTGGTGCCCGGGCTGCAGGCCAGGATCGGCACCAGACGGGGCATGCTGTGGGCGCTCTGCCTTCTCCTCCTGGGATCGCTGCTAAGGCTCTGGTCTGCCGGCGGGTTCTCCCTGATTCTGACAGCGGCCCTGTGCGGCGCGGGCGTCGCCTTCATCCAGGCAGCCTTTCCGGGCATCATCAAGCAGGGCTTCCCGCACAAGGTGGCCGCCGTCACCGGTCTCTATTCGGCGATGATCATGGGCGGCGGCGCCGTGGGCGCCCAGCTGACACCGGTCCTCGCCCATGGCGGACAGGATTGGCGATTTGCCTTGGCGTGGCTGGCGTTGCCGACGGCGGCAGCGCTGCTCTTGGCCTGGCGCGTGTTGGCGGATGGCAGGACGGCCCGACCCGACAAGGCCCTGGTGTCGCGCCTGCTTCATCGTCCGCGCAGCTGGCAGTTGATGGCCTGTTTCGGCCTGGTCAATGGCGGCTATTCCTCCATGGTTGCCTGGCTCGCCCCCTATATGCAGGGGCGCGGCTGGGGCATAGCGCAAAGCGGTAGCCTGGTCGCCATCATGGCCGTGGCGCAGGCCGTCGCCGCCCTGGTTCTGCCGATCCTGGCCTCGCGCAGCCGCGACCGGCGTCCCTGGCTCTATCTCACCCTCGCCATGCAGGCAGCAGGCTTCTGCGGTCTTGCCTTCCTGCCCGGCACCATGCCCTTGCTCTGGATCGCGCTGGGGGGCGCAGGGCTCGGCGGTTGCTTCTCCCTTTCGCTGGTGACGGCACTCGACCATCTGCCGCGCCCCGAGGAAGCTGGCGCCCTCGCCGCCCTGATGCAGGGCGGAGGCTTCCTCATCGCCGGCCTCGCTCCCCTGGCTATGGCTTTTCTGCACAGCTGGAGCGGCAGCTTCGTCGAGGGGTGGCTGATGCATCTCACCTGGGTGGCGATCGCCGCCCTCATCGCCACGCGTTTCGATCCGGCAGGCTACGCTGCCGCCATGGGAGCGGATGATAGGCCTGGGATCGGCACCGACCATCCATTGCGGTCGACGGGCGGCTGAAGCCACCCGACTGCGAAAGGAATGACGGAAGCGCCTGTTCTATGGCGCTGGCTACACCCCGTCCCTCACTTGCCGAGCCGCTCGGCATGCCAGGCGAGATGATCGTCCATGAAGGTGGAGATGAAATTGTAGGAGTGGTCGTAACCCTCCTGCATGCGCAGGGTCAGCGCGATGCCGGCCTTGCTGCAGGCCTCTTCCAGGAGCCAGGGCCGCAGCCCTTCCTTGAGGAAGCCGTCCGCCGTGCCCTGGTCGACCAGGAAGGCCTCGAAACGGTGGCCGTCGGCGATCAGCGCGGTGGCGTCATAGGGACGCCAGGTCGCTTCATCGGCGCCGAGATACTTCTCCAGCGCCGGCCTGGACCAGCCCGCCGTGCTCGGCTGCACGATCGGTGCGAAGGCCGAGCAGCTCTTGTAGCGCTGCGGATGCTTCAGCGCGATGGTGAGCGCGCCATGGCCGCCCATCGAATGGCCGAAGATCGACTGGCGCGCCATGTCGGCCGGGAAATGCTCGCCGATCAGGGCCGGCAGTTCCTGCGTCAGATAGGAATACATCCGGTAATTGCGAGCAAAGGGCTCCTGCGTGGCGTCGAGATAGAAGCCGGCGCCGGAGCCGAACTGCCAATTGTCCTTCTCGTCCGGCACGCCTTCGCCGCGCGGGCTGGTGTCGGGGCAGACCACGATCAGGCCCAGCTCGGCGGCAAGGCGGCGATATTCGCCCTTGTCCATCACGTTCTGATGCGTGCAGGTCAGGCCCGACAGATACCAGAGCACCGGGCAGGCGCGCTCGGCGGCCTGGGGCGGCACGAAGACCGCGAAGGTCATTTCGCAATCGCAGCTCGACGGGGCATGGGAATAGACGCCCTGGATCCCGCCATGGGATCGCGAGGTGGAGATGGTCTTCATCGACAGGCCCTTCATTCAGAATCGAGCCGACCATAGCCACCTCGTCCCTTGCCCGTCGAGTTTCGAACCGGTTGCAGTCCCCGCGCTAAATGCCGCGGCGCCATCCGCGTGGATCACTCACAGCGTGTACACCTTTAAATAAAAACGTTTTTATTTTATTGAAAACGTTTTTATTGGCTGATATCAAAATCTAACAATCGTCAAATCTGGAGGGGAGGATGGCCGAAAAATCATCGCAACCGCCGCGCCCCGCGCCGCCCACCATCAAGACGCTGGCTGACAGGACGGGCTATTCGATCGCCACCATCTCGAAGGCGCTGCGCGGCCATGCCGTGGTCGCGCCCGAGACGCGCGATGCCATTTTCAGGGCTGCGCAAGAGATCGGCTACCAGGCCAATACGCGTGGCATGGCGCTGCGCACCGGCAAGACCTATCAGGCCGCCGTACTGATGCCGGTGACGGCCGCCCCCGACTATGAGTGGGACGGCGTCGAATATACCCAGATCCTCAGCGGCATCAGCCAGGCCCTCGAAGGCAGTGATTACAGCCTCTCCGTCCATGTCATCCGCGATGCCGCCGATGGCTGCGAGGTCGCCCGCCGCATCGTCGAGCAGGGCCTCGCCGATGGCCTGATCTTCTCGGGGATTCTCGCCGACGACCCGCGCATCGACCTCCTGGTCGCCCGTGACTTTCCCTTCGTCTCGCTCGGGCGCTGCCGGAAGACGCTCGACTATGCCTATGTCGACATCGACAATGAATGGGCCTCTCACGCCGCCACGGCGAGGCTGATCGCCGGTGGACACCGGCGCATCGCCCTGGTCAATCCTCAAGCCTGCCTGTCCTACGCCATGGACAGGATCGACGGCTTCACACGTGCCTTCGCCGAGGCGAGCCTGCCTGCTTCCGCGGATCTGATCGTCGAGGGCGATCTTTCGACGGCGTTCGGCCGCAAGGCTGCGATCGAATTGCTCGGGCGCGCCGACCCGCCGACCGCCTTCGTCTGTGTCAACGAATCGACCACGCTCGGCGTGCTCTCGGGCCTGGCCGGGCTCGGGCGCCGGGTCGGCACCGACATCGACGTCATCGCCTATGACGACATCAATGTCAGCGCCTATTTCACGCCGCCCGTGACCACCTTCTACCAGCCCATCGAGATCTGCGGACGGCTGCTCGGCCAATATCTGCTGGAGCGCATGGCCGGCGCCGCACCTCTCGCCTTGAAGCAGACTTTCAGGCCCGAGCTGGTGGTCCGCCAGCCGGACGATCGCGGCGGCCGCGGGAGCTGACCCACAAAACCAACAAAACCAATGGAGGAGGAAACCATGAAAAAACTGAACGCGATCGCGGCTGCCCTGCTGTTGTCGGCCTTCGCCGGCGGGGCGCAGGCGGCCGACCTCGGCGGCAAGCTCCTGAAGGTCGGCTCCGACACCACCTCGCCGCCGATGGAGAGCGTCGATCCCGCCACCAACCAGATCGTCGGCTTCGATGTCGACGTGGTCAATGCGATCTGCGCCAAGATCAACTGCAAGGCCGAATTCGTGACCACCGGCTGGGACGGCATCTTCGCCGCCCTCGACCAGGGCAGCTTCGACCTGGTCGCCTCGGGCGTGTCGATCACCGACGAACGCAAGAAGGCGATGGATTTCTCCGATCCCTATATCGTCAACAGCCAGGCGATCCTGGTGCGCGTGGCCGACCAGGACATCTCGCTCGACGGCTTCAAGGGCAAGGCCAAGAAGCTCTCGGCCCAGGCCAACACCACCGATGCCCAGGTCGCCGAGAAGATCGTCGGCAAGGACAATGTCGTGGCCTATGACAGCTTCAGCGCCTCGGTCATCGCCCTCAAGAACAAGGATGTCGACGGCGTCGTCATCAACGGCGCCAACGCGCCGGCCTATGACCGCGAATTCGCCGGCGATCTCGTCGTCGGCATCAAGGGCCTGGAATCCGACCCGCTCGGCCTCGTCTTCCGCAAGGGCGACGACAATGTCGCGGCCTTCAACGAGGGGCTCAGCCAGATCAAGGCCGACGGCACGCTCGACAAGCTGATCGCCAAATATTGGGGCGCCAAGTAGGGACGCTACCGCTCTGACGATAGGGTTCTCTTGGGAGCGCGGACCTTCTACCGGTTGCACTGGGATAAGGAAAAAGGGCGCGACATCGGCCGTCCCTTCGCCCGTTCTTACGGGGAGAAGGTAAGGATGAGGGGCAGTGTGACCTCACAAACACTTGCGCAGCCCCTCACCTCTATCCTCTCCCCGTAAGAACGGGGCGAGGGGGCACAAGCGTCACGCTTCCACGATGGGCCTGTCATCTCGCCCAATCCTGTTCCCAACGCCCATAGGCACCCTCGTCCGCGCTCCCAAAGAATCATCGAAACCACGATCGCCCCGGTGGGTGAGGACCGAATGGATACTCTCAGACGCATACGCCCCAGCAATCTGATCATTCTGACGGCCCTGCCCTTCATCATCTATCTGTTCTCGACCTCGCGCGACTATCAGCGCTCGTTGCGGGCGATCCTCGGCGTCGAGAACGGTTCGTCCGCCTTCGTGCCGGGCTTCGCAGCCCTGGCCATCGCCTTCACCATGGGCCTTGCCGTGCTGTTCTTCTCACGGGCCCATGCCTACCGGCCGCGGCTCGCCCTCACCGCCGCTGGCCTCAATCTCACGGCCGCGCTGGCGATCGCAGTGGGCGGCTTCAGCCATCCCTATCTCGCCTCGGTCCTGGCCAACGCCGTCGATCCCTTCACCTCGGCCCTGGTGGTGAAGGGCGTGACGCCCCGGCAGCTTACCCCGGACGCCGATTTGATGCTGGGCCATGTCGAAGCCTGGCTCCTGCCGGCCTATCTCGGCCTGACGCTGCTCGGCCTCGGCCTGTTCCTCGCGGGCGGGCGGCCGAGCGAGGAGCGCGAAACACCATTGCGGCGCGCCGGGCGCTGGATCCTCGGCCTCGTCAACGGCGTCGGCGCCGTCGGCCTGTTCTTCTTCGCCCATGTCGCCTTCGCGGCCGGCGTCGCCACCACCATCCGTGCCGCCGTCGCCGCCTATCTCCTCGCCGCCCTGCTCGGCCTCGTCTGGGTCGGCCTGCTGCAATTGCGCTACAGCGAGCGGGCCAGCCTGATCTTCGTCGCCCTCACTCTGGCGCTTGCCGTGGCCGCGGGTTGGTTCCTGATGCAGCCGCGCGACAGCTATGTCCTGGCCGGCACACTCGAAGGCAAGGTGGCGGTCGTCGGCAATACGCCGTCCAGCCTGATCGCCTCGGTGCGCGAGGGTGACTTCCCCGGCGGGCCGAACGCCCCGGTGCCGGTGCGCAGCTTCGCCGGCGCCCCCGAGGCCCTGGCCGCCATCGCCAGGAAACAGGACGTGTCGGCAGCGCTCATCCCGGCCGCAGCTTTACCCGCCGGCCTGCCGGTGCTCTGGCAGACCGAGCTCCTGAACGACCGTGACCGTTCGGCCGGCATCACCTTCGCGGTACTCGCCATCATCCTCGGCCTGCTCACCTTCGGCGGCCATCTCAATTTCCGCCACCCGCTCGCCATCGGCTCGGAGTTCATCGTCGACACCATCCGCGGCATCCCGATGCTGGTGATCGTGCTCTATATCGGCCTGCCGCTCAGCGGCGCGCTCAAGGATGCCACCCAGGGCGCGCTCGACCCGCCCAATCTGCTGCGCGGCATCGTCGCCATGGCCTTCGCCTATTCGGCCTATCTGGCGGAAATCTTCCGCTCCGGCATCAACGCCATCCCGATGGGCCAGATCGAGGCGGCCCGCAGCATCGGCCTGTCGCGCTGGAAGACGGCGCGGCTGGTGGTGCTGCCGCAGGCCTTCCGCATCATCATTCCCCCGCTCGGCAACGAGCTGATCGCCATCCTCAAGGACACCTCGCTGCTCTCCATCCTGTCGATCCGCGACATCACCCAGCGCATGCGCGAGTTCCAGTCGGCGAGCTTCCTGCCCTTCGCGCCCTACAACTCCGCCGCCATCTTCTACATCGTCCTGACCCTCGCCGCGGCGAGCCTGGTCAACACCATCGAGAGAAAATATGACATCAAGCATCGCTGAGAGCCGCAAGGCTCTCGAAGCCCGTGCCCGCGGCCTCGTCTTCCCCAAGGGCTTCGTCTTCGGCGCCGCCACGGCCGCCTACCAGATCGAGGGCGCCCACGACCTCGACGGCAAGAGTGAGAGCATCTGGGACCGTTTCTGCCGCAAGCCCGGCGTGATCACCGACGCCAGCAGCGGCGAGGTCGCCTGCGACCACTATCATCTGTGGCGCGAGGACATCGCGGTGATGAAGCGGCTTGGCCTCGACGCCTATCGCTTCTCCATCGCCTGGACGCGCGTCCTGCCCGAGGGCACGGGCACGCCGAACGCCAAGGGGATCGCCTTTTACGACCGGCTGATCGACGGTCTGCTGGAAGCCGGGATCGAGCCCTACCTCACCCTCTATCACTGGGACCTGCCGCAAATGCTGCAGGATCGCGGCGGCTGGTACAACCGCGAGACCGCCGAGCATTTCGCCACCTACGCCTCGATGATCGCCCGCGCCTTCGGCGACCGCGTCAAGCAATGGACCACGCTGAACGAGCCCTGGACCTTCTGCTGGTCGGGCCACGCCACCGGCGAGGACGCGCCGGGCCTTCATGACGGCACCAAGGGCGGCGTGACCGCCAGCCATCACGCTTTGCTCGGCCATGGCCTTGCCGTGCCGGCGGTGCGTGCCGAAGTGCCCGACGCCTCCGTCGGCATCGTCTTCGACCTCAACGTGGTCGAGCCGGCCAGCCCCGACCCGCGCGATGTCGCGGCCGCCCGGCGTTTCGACGGCGCCCAGAATCGCTGGTTCCTCGACGCCGTGTTCAAGGGCATCTACCCCGAGGACATGCTGGCGCTCTACGGCCCGCTTCTGCCGGACATCCGCCCCGGCGACAATGCCATCATCGCCGCCCCGGTCGACTATCTCGGCGTCAACATTTACCGCCGCTCGGTGATCGCGGAGGGCGGCGAGCTCGCGCCGCTCAACTACAGGCGCGTGCGGCCCGAGGGCGTCTATTCCGCCGTCGACTACGAGATCTGGCCGCGCTGCATCTACGACGTCCTCCATTACGTCCACGCCAACTACCAGCCCAGGCGCATCCTGATTTCCGAGAACGGCGTGGCGACGGCACCCGAGACCGTGACCGCCGACGGCCGCGTCTGGGACGACCAGCGGGCGCTCTACTACGTCGACCACCTCGAACAGGTGGCCAAGGCCGCCGCCGATGGCGTGCCGGTCGAGGGCTATTTCGCCTGGACGCTGATGGACAATTTCGAATGGGCCTATGGCTACACCACCCCCTTCGGCATCACCCATGTCGATCTCGCAACCCAGGAGCGGCGGATCAAATATTCGGGTGAGGTCTACGCGCAGATCGCCAATGAGGCACGAAGCGCTGCGAAGCCGGTGTGGAATACTGCCCGTGCTTAAGAATGGTCGGATTCGTGCGTCTCGACTTCGCCGAATGAGGCGCGACCAGCCTTCTCCCCTTGCGGGAGAAGGTGGCCCGAAGGGACGGATGAGGGGTGATGCACAATATCTGCCGGGCAATCGCCGACACCCCTCATCCGACCTCGCTACGCTCGGCCACCTTCTCCCGCAAGGGGAGAAGGCTGGTCGCGCTCTTTCCTGAAATCGCTCGATGCGAAACGCAAACGACACACCAGAACGAGCATCGACACCCGGCACGCTACTGATCACCGGCGCCTCGCGAGGCCTGGGCCTGGCCCTGGCTCGGCACTATGCCGGGGCGGGCTGGCGGGTGATCGCCTGCATCCGCGCCGACACGCTGCCCCCCAATGAAGACAGGCTCGAATGGCGCCGTGTCGATGTCGCCTGCCCGGCCTCGATCGCCGAACTCGCTACCGGCCTTGCCGGCATACCGCTCGACGTGGTGATCAACAATGCCGCCATCCGCGGCGATACCGGCGGCCTTGCCACGCTCGATCCCGATGACTTCCTCGAGGTGATGCGCGTCAATGCCCTCGCACCCCTGCTTGTCGCGCAGGCACTGCTGCCCAATCTGCGCATCGGGCACGGCAAGATCATCGCCAATATTTCGAGCCGCGCCGGTTCGATCGCCGAAGGCATGATCGGCGACGACGATGGGGACTATGCCTATCGCTGCTCCAAGGCGGCGCTCAACATGGCAACCGCCAAGCTCGCGCTCGACCTCAGGAGCGACCGGATCACCGCGCTGGCGCTCCATCCCGGCTGGGTGCGGACCGATATGGGCGGCACAGGGGCCGAAGTCCCGGTGTCGAACAGCGCTGCGGCCCTGCACGACCTGATCGCTCGGGCCGCCTTGGCCGACAGCGGCAGTTTCCGCGCTTTCGATGGAAAAAGCATCGCCTGGTAGGACGGCGAGCCGTCTTTCATCGGATGAACCACGTCGCCGGGACGTGTGTAATCACTTGCATAGCGGAGCAGAACGGCCTGATATCGACGGCAGTCCACCGCCACCTTTATGAAACAATGCAACCTGGCCGGACGATCATCTCGCTGGGATGCCGATGGAAGTCTTTAACTATCCTGCCTGGAACCTGATCGCCTTAGAGCGTGGCTCCGCCATCCCCCTCTATCAGCAGCTCTTCGCCCAATTGCGCGGCCTGATCGCCGATGGACGGATCCCGCGCGGCGCGCGGCTGCCGCCGAGCCGCATGCTGTCGGATGAACTCGCCATCTCCCGCAACACAGTAGTGCTCGCCTATGAGAAGCTGGCGACGGAAGGCTATCTGCAGAAGCGGCTCGGCGCGGGCACTTTCGTGGAGCAGGTCTTTCCGGAGGATCACCTGCCACGTCCGCCCGTCGCGATGCCGGGGGGCGACGAGCGGCCTGCTCGTCCCTCCATCCATGCCGAGGCCCTGCTCGCCCTCGACGTGCCGCCCGAGCGCATCGAGCGGTTCGGCCTCAGCCCGGGCATTCCCGCTCTCAACGAATTTCCCTACGAGGTTTTCGCCCGCCTTGCCGGGCAGCACTGGCGTGCCCATGCCGCCTCCCACACCGGCTACGATTATGCCCGGGCCACCCTGCCGCTTAGCCGTCAGATCGCCGCCTATCTGGAGGAGACACGCGGCATCGTCTGCCGCCCCGAGCAGGTCATCATCTTCTCCAGCACGGTGCAGGCAGCCGCCATGACCGCCCACGTGCTGCTGAACCAGGGCGATCGCGTGCTGCTGGAGGATCCCGGCCATGTCACCCAACTGGCGACCCTCACGGCCTGCGGCCTGCGGGTCGAGCCCGTTCCCGTCGACGACGACGGTTTCGACATCGCAGCCCATGACCATGCCGCGTCACCGGCACGCCTTGCCATCGTCTCGGCTGTCGAACAATTCCCCTTCGGCTGCACCATGTCCGCCGCTCGCCGCCAGGCCCTGCTCGACTGGGCGGCGGCCGAAGACGGTTGGGTCCTGGAGGATGACTTCAACAGCGAGATCCGCTGGTCGGGCGCACCCGTCCCGCCGCTCCATGCCGGCAATTCCGGCCGCGTGGTCTATACCAGCTCCTTCAACCGGGTGCTGGCACCCGGCCTGAGGCTTGCCTATCTGGTTGCCCCTCAGGAGCTGATCGAGGCCTTCAAGCTGGCCCAGCGCATCTTCTCCTTCTATGCGCCGTTGCCGGATCAGGCTCTCGTCGCCGAATTCATGCGTTCGGGCCATCTGGCCTCGCATCTGCGGCGCATGCGGGCGATCTATCGCGAAAGAGCGGGGACGCTCGCGGACGGCCTGCGCAGCTATCTCGGCGGCGACTTCCTCGTTCCGGACGTCAAGGCGGGGCTCCATCTCACCATCCGGTCGCCCCGGCCCTTTGACGATCGCGCCGTCTCGAAGCGACTGCTCGATCACGAAATGGATTGCCCGCCCCTCTCGCGCTATTGCCGCAGCACGCTGAAGCGGCATGGCTTCGTGCTCGGCTTCGGCAACAATCCGGTCAAGCGCATTCGCCGCTATGCCGAAATCCTGGCCCGCACCATCGAAGAGCTCGGCTGAGCCTGCGCCCCGCGGCGGAATTGGACTGCATCGCCACCGGAAATTGGCTCTTGGGCACGGCCGGCAAGTCGCCCACTCTCGTGCGAACACCACCGCGCTATAGCGTTTTGCGATTTGAAGGCGTCACCAAGAATCGCAAAGACGCGTCCAACCAAAGAGCCAGAGCAAACAAGCGTTCGCACTTGAACGCGTTCTGTTCTGGAGCACGGGAAATTCCATGGGGAATCAAGAACAAGTCGTGCTCAGCGCGACGGGTATTCGCAAGAGTTTCGGCACGCTGGAGGTGCTGAGCGGCGTCGATCTCACTGCCCGCACGCATGACGTCATCTCGATGATCGGTGCCTCCGGCTCGGGCAAGAGCACCTTCCTGCGCTGCATGAACCTCCTGGAAATCCCGAGCGCCGGCTCCATCGCCGTGGAGGGCGAGGAGATCACGCTCGACCGGCGCGGCGACCGCACCAAGCTGAATGCCAGGCAGATCAACCGCCTGCGCAGCCGCATGGGCATGGTGTTCCAGAACTTCAATCTCTGGAGCCAGCTCACGGTGCTGGAGAACGTCACCATCGCGCCGATCAAGGTGCTCGGCCTGTCCAAACGCGAGGCTCTGGAGCGGGGCGAGGCCTATCTCGCCAAGGTCGGCCTGTGGGAGAAGCGCTCGCATTATCCGGCCCATATCTCCGGCGGCCAGCAGCAGCGCGTCGCCATTGCGCGCGCCCTCGCCATGGAACCGCGGCTGATGCTGTTCGACGAGCCGACCTCGGCCCTCGATCCCGAACTGGTCGGCGAGGTGCTCGGCGTCATGCGCACCTTGGCCGAGGAAGGCCGTACCATGATCGTGGTCACCCATGAAATGGCCTTCGCCCGCGAGATCTCGGCCGAAGTCGTCTTCCTGCACAAGGGCGTGATCGAGGAGCGCGGCCCGCCGGCCGAGGTGTTCGGTGCGCCGAAATCCGAGCGCTGCCGCGCATTTCTGCAGCGCGTGCTCTGACGAGACATCCAGAACTTCGAGAACAATGGAGGGGAATTCCATGAAGAAGATCACCATGCTCATGGCCGCCGGCGCCCTCGCCTGCCTGGCGACCATGGCCCAGGCCCGGGAACTTCGGGTCGGCAGCGAATGCACCTACCCGCCCTTCAACTTCAAGGATGCCAGCGGCACCCTGCAGGGCTTCGACGTCGATGTCGCCCGCGAAGTCGGCAAGCGCATCGGCGCCGACATCAGCTTCGTGTGCCAGCCCTTCGATTCGCTGATCCCAGCCCTGATGGCGGGCAAGTTCGACCTGCTGGCCGCCAGCATGTCGATCACCGCCGAGCGCAAGAAGAGCATCGAGTTCAGCCTGCCCTACCGCTCCTCCACCGCCCGCTTCATCGCAGCCAAAGGCTCCAGCCTCGCCCCGCTGACGGCGGACGGCAAGGCCAACCCGGATGGGATCAAGGGCAAGGCGATCGCCATCCAGCGCTCCTCGACCTATGAGAAATACATGCGCGACAAGTTCCCCGACGCGGACATCGTGCTCTACGACACCGTCGACAACATGTTGCTGGATCTCACCTCCAAGCGCGTCGACCTGGTGTTTGCCGGGCCGATCAAGCTCGCCCAGGACTTCCTCGATAAGCCGCGCGGCAAGGACTACGCCTTCGTCGGCCCCGAGATCAACGACGTGGAGTTCTTCGGGCCCGGCGTCGGCATCGGCCTGAGGAAGGACGATGCCAAGCTGCGCGACGAGGTCGACGGCGCCCTGAAGGCAATGTTCGCCGACGGGGCCTTCAAGGCCATCAACGACAAATACTGGTCGTTCAGCGTGCTGCCGGCGGCGACCCAGTAAGGCTGCGCTGGCAGGCATATGTTCCGTCATCCCCGGCATGGCCGTAGGCCATGGGAAAGGGGATCCAGGGGCTGAAGGGCTCGACCAACGACCCCTGGATCCCCTTCCCGCCACCTCCGGTGGCGCCGGGGATGACGGGACACGAGCCACAAGCAAACGCCTCGCCGTCAGCTGCGCTGGCTTCTCTTCCAACCCCGCCGTCGGAGCGTGTTGGCCATGGATTTCTTCTTGGGCTGGGGGACGCAGATCGCCTTCGGCTTGCTGGTGACCATCGAGGTCGCCGTGCTCTCGCTGCTGCTCGGCTTCGTCTGGGCCATGCTGGGGGCGCTGGCACAACTATCCTCCAACGCCTTCCTGCGCGGCCTCGGCCGGGGCTTTGCCGTGGTCGTGCGCGGCACGCCCGAACTCCTGATCATCCTGATCGTCTATTTCGGCGGCACCGTTGCGCTGACGGCCTTGATGAAGGCCATCCGTCCCGACGCCGCCTATGTCGAGATCCCGGCGCTGCCGGCCGGTGTCTTCGCGCTCAGCCTGGTCTTCGGCGGCTATGCCTCCGAGGTGCTGCGCGGCGCCTTCCTCGCCATCCCCAAGGGCGAGGTCGAGGCAGCCCAGGCCTTCGGCATGCCGTCCCTGACCAGCTTCATCCATATCCGCCTGCCCCTGATGTGGCGCTACGCCCTGCCGGGCCTCGGCAACAACTGGATCTCCCTGATCAAGGACACCTCGCTTATCTCGATCGTTGGCCTGGAGGAGATCATGCGCGTCAGCTCCATGGCGACCTCGGTGGCCGGGGACCCCTTCCGTTTCTACGTCATCGCCGCCTTCGCCTATCTCATCCTGACGATCGTCAACACCTCGGCGGTGGACGCCCTCGAGCGCTGGGCCGCGCGCGGCGAAAGGAAGCTCGCGCAATGAACTTCGACCTCATGCTCGAAAGCCTGCCCGCTTTGCTCAAAGGCACGGCGATCACGTTGCAGCTCCTGGCCGCTTCGCTCGCCTGCGGCATGCTCATTGCCATTCCGGTGGCAATCCTGCGCATCAACGGCAATGGCGTGGTGCGCCTGATCCTGCATTGCTACATCTATTTCTTCCGGGGCACGCCGCTGTTGGTCCAGATCTTCCTGGTCTATTACGGCCTCGCCCAGTTCGATGTGGTGCGCGACAGCGCCCTTTGGCCCTATCTGCGCCAGGCCTCGGTCTGCGCCATCCTCACCTTCAGCCTGAACACCGCAGCCTATACCGCCTATATCCTGCGCGGCGCCATCCAGGCCGTGCCGGCGGGCGAGATCGAGGCAGCCCGGGCCTGCGGTATGTCGACGGCGCTGGCCTATCGCAGCATCATCCTGCCCCATGCCTTCCGCCTGGCCTTGCCGGCCTATGGCAACGAGGTCGTCAGCATGCTGAAGTCGACCTCGCTCGCCAGCACCATCACCGTGATGGAGCTCACCGGCGTCGCCAACACCATCGTGGCACGCACCTTCGCTCCCTATGAGCTCTTTATCACCGCCGCGCTGATTTACCTCGTCATCACCTATGTCCTCACCTCGGCCCTGCGTGCCCTGGAGCATCGGCTGAGCCGGCATAGACGTCCCCTCGTCCAGACACATCCCAACCTTGCCGAAAGCTCCCATGCAGCGACCTGATCTCGAAGCCTTCACCACCTTCGCCGGCACCCTCGCCGACGCCAGCGGCGCCATCATCCGCGAGGCCCTCGCCAATCAGCGCGATTTTCTTACCAAGGACGATGCCAGCCCCGTCACCGAGATCGATCGGCGGGTCGAAACCGCGCTGCGCGCCCGGATCGCGCAGCAATACCCTCAACACGGCATTCTCGGCGAGGAATTCGAACCGGCCGATCTCGATGCCGAATGGGTCTGGGTGATCGACCCCATCGACGGCACCAAGGCCTTCATCACCGGCATCCCGACCTTCGGCACCCTGGTCGCCCTCGCTTTTCGCGGCGTGCCGGTGCTCGGCGTGATCGACAATCCCGTCACCCGTGAACGTTGGATCGGCGCCGACGGCATTCCCAGCACGCTGAACGGCAAGCCAATCCGCACGCGCGCCTGCACCGAACTGGCAAACGCGATCCTGGCCAATGGCAATCCCGAGCCCTTCGACGCGGCCGAACAGGCTGCGTTCCAGGATCTGCGCAGCCAGACACGCTGGTGCGTCTATGGCGGCGGCTGCCATGCCTATGGCCGCGTCGCCGATGGCGCGCTCGACATCAGCACCGATGGCGGGCTCGATGCCTTCGACTATTGCGCGCTGGTCCCGATCATCCGCAATGCCGGCGGCGTCATCAGCACCTGGCAGGGTGAGGAACTGACCATCCGCTCCGGCCGCCAGGCCATTGCGGCCAGCGCCACGCCGGCCTTGCACGAGCAGGTGCTCGCCTGCCTGTCCACGCGGGCTCCCGCTTTGCGCGCCAGCCGCTGACGCCAGGAAGGATTTGACCGTGACCACAAGTCCCTGGGATATCCACGCCGTTCGGGCGACCTTCCCGGCGCTTTCACTCCGCGACGACGGCAAGCCACGCATCTATCTCGACGCGCCCGGTGGCTCGCAGGTACCGCGTCGCGTCGTCGAGGCGATGACGCGCGTGCTGGTCGACAGCTGCGCCAACGAAGGCGGTCCCTTCCGCACCTCGCAGGATAGCGATCATATCCTCGCCGGAGCCTATCAGGCAGCCGCAGCCCTGCTCGGCGCGGCGGCTGACGAGATCGTATACGGGCTGAACAGCACCTCGCTGCTCTTCCATTTCTCGCGCATGATCGCGCGCGACTGGCAGGAAGGCGACGAGATCGTCCTCACTCGCATGGACCATGACGGCAATGTCGGCCCCTGGCTGATCGCCGCCGAGGAACGCGGCGTCACCGTACGCTGGCTCGATTTCGATCCGGAGACCTACGAATATCGCTATGAGGCGCTCGACCGGCTGATCGGGCCACGCACCCGGCTGGTGGCCTGCAACCATGCCAGCAACATGTTCGGCACCATCAATGACGTCGCCCGCATCGTCGCCGCCGGCAAGGCGGTGGGCGCGGTGACAATGGTGGATGCGGTGCAGTCGACCCCGCATATTCCGGTCGACGTCAAGGCGATCGGCTGCGACCTCCTCGCCTGCTCGGCCTACAAGTTCTTCGGCCCCCATGCCGGCGTGCTCTATGTCCGGGCCGACCTGCGCGACAGGTTGGTCCCCCTCAAGGTCCGTCCTGCCTCGACCGACATGCCCTGGCGTCTTGCGCCGGGCACGCCGTCCTTCGAGGCACTCGCCGGCACGCAGGCCGCTATCGAGCATATGGCCTGGCTCGGCGAGGCTTTCGGCGGCGTGGAGGCTAGCCAGCCGCTCCGCAGCCGCATCGTGGCCGGGCTGCAGGCCGCCACGGCCTATGAAGCCGGGCTGATGGACCGCTTCCTGGCCGGCATCGCCGACATCGCCGGGCTCAGGCTCTTCGGCATTGCCAGCCGCAACCGGCTCGATGCGCGCGTGCCGACCTTCAGCTTCCGCCTGGAAAGCCGGACACCGCAGGCGACCATGGAGCACCTTGCTGCCCAGAACATCTTCGGCTGGGCCGGCGATTTCTATGCGCATGAGGCGTCGGGTGCCCTCGGCCTGCGCGAGAGCGGCGGCGTCGCTCGTCTCGGCCTGTCGCACTACACCAGCATGGCCGAGGTCGATGCCACCCTCGAGGCACTCACCCGCTTCGCAGCGAAATCCTGAGCGGGAGAAACAGCGATGAAATATGCCCGCATGGTGATCGAGAAGGAGGCGCCGGAGGAGTATGGCTATGACCGTATCCGCTACAACCTCTCAGAGAGCTCGGTCCGCGACAGGAAACTCTCCGATTTCGGCCTCGATATTCCCGATCTCACGCTGTTCTACGGCGAACATCGCGGTGAGGAGCGCCTGCGCCGCCTGATCGCCTCGCAGGCCGAACGCCTCTCGCCCGACGATGTACTCGTCACCGCGGGCGCGGCCGGCGCCCTGTTCATCATCGCCACGACATTGCTGTCGCCGAGCGACCATCTCGTCGTGGTCAGGCCCAATTACGCCACCAATATCGAGACGCCCCGTGCGATCGGCTGCGCGATCACCTATGTCGATCTCGATTTCGACCAGGGCTTTGCGCTCGACCTTGCCAAGGTCGCCGAGGCGATCAAGCCGCAAACCCGCTATGTCAGCGTGACCTGTCCGCATAATCCGACCGGCACCATGCTCGGCCGGGCCGAACTCGAAGGGCTGATCGCCCTGGTCGAGCAGGCCGGCTGCAAGCTGCTGGTCGACGAAACCTATCGCGACCTCAGCCATGGCGGGATCCTGCCGGTGGCGGCCTCGCTGAGCCCGGCCGCCATCAGCGTCTCCTCGCTCTCCAAGGCCTATGGCGTGCCGGGCATCCGCGTCGGCTGGATCATCACGCGCGACGCCGAGCTGCAGGAGCGCTTCCTCGCCGCCAAGGAACAGATCGGCATCTGCGGCAGCGTGGTGGACGAATGGATCGCCGGCAGCGTGCTCGAACAACGCGGCCCTTTTCTCGAGGAACAGGCCGGATTGATCGCCGACCGCCTCGCCATCATGCGCGACTGGATCGCGGGCGACCCCAAGCTCCAATGGGTGGGGCCCAAGGGCGGCGTGGTCTGCTTTCCTCGCTTCCGCCATCAGGCTGGCTTCGACTTCGACGCCTTCTACAAGGATCTGCTGGAGAGCTTCGGCACCTATGTCGGTCCCGGGCACTGGTTCGAAATGCCACGCAACCATCTGCGCATCGGCTTTGCCTATCCGCTCGAGGACGAGCTGAAGCAGGGCCTGGCGCAGATCTCGGCCGCCATCCGCAAACACGGCGCCTGAGCGGGGGGGCGGCGATGGCGAAGCCGAGGGGCAAGAATCAAAAGGCGCTGACAAGCGGCACCCCGCTTCGGCAGGTCGCCGCCCTGCCTTTTCGCCGGCGCAAGGGCGGCGGCATCGAGGTGCTGGTGCTCACCTCGCGTCAGACCCGCCGCTTCATCATTCCCAAAGGCTGGGCCGAGGGCCCCAAGACCTGGAAATGGGCCGAGCGCGAAGCTCTGGAGGAAGCCGGCATCCTCGGCAAGATCAAGCGCAAGCCGATCGGCCAATATCGCTATTGGAAGCGCTTCAAGAGCCATTTCGGCATGGTGGAGGTCGACGTCTATCCGCTGAAGGTCGAAAACGAACTCGAAAGCTGGCCGGAGGAGACCCAGCGTTTGCGCAAATGGCTCTCACCGGAGGACGCCGCCCTGCTGATCGACGAGCCCCAACTGGTCGCGCTCATACGCAAATTCGCGCGCTGAACGGTCGAGCCAGCATCCCTGTGCCTGCGCAGCCGAGCAAACCAGCTTTGCGTTGACGCAAGGTCTAATGGCCACTCCCTGCGACCTGATTGCAATCGTGGGGGCGAATCTTCCGATCCGCCCCCCGAAAGAATCAGGCGGCGGCCTTGGTGATGGCGTCGATCACCTCGTCCACGGCAGTCTCGACATTCGCACGGTCGTCGGCCTCGGCCATGACGCGAATGACCGGTTCGGTACCGGAGGGACGGATGACCAGGCGGCCGCCATCGCCGAGCTGCTTGCGCGCGCCCTCGATCACGGCAGCGACCTTGGGATCATCAAGCACCTTGCGACGACGAATCCGCACGTTCTTGAGGATCTGCGGCAGCGGGTCGAAGCGGTGGCAGACCTCGCTGACCGGGCGATCGGCCTTCTTGAGCACCGCCAGCACCTGCAAGGCGGCGACCAGGCCGTCGCCGGTGGTGGCGAAATCGGACAGGATGATGTGGCCCGACTGCTCGCCGCCGACATTGTAGCCCTGCGCCCGCATGCGTTCGAGCACGTAGCGGTCGCCGACCGCCGTGCGCTCGAGCTGCAGGCCGAGCCCGCCGAGATAGCGCTCCAGGCCGAGATTGGACATCACCGTGGCGACGATGCCGGGCTGGGTGAGCTTGCCCTCGTCCTTCCAGTCCGAGGCCACCACCGCCATCAGCTGGTCGCCGTCGATGACATGCCCCTTCTCGTCGACCATGAGGACGCGATCGGCGTCACCGTCGAGGGCGATGCCGATATCGCCGCGCAGATCCCGCACTTTCTGGGCGAGAGCCCTCGGCGCGGTCGAGCCGACATCCCGGTTGATGTTGAAACCGTCAGGCTCGACACCAATGGTAATCACGTCGGCGCCGAGTTCCCACAAGGCTTCCGGGGCGACCTTGTAGGCGGCGCCATTGGCGCAGTCGACCACCACCCGGAGGCCGTCGAGGCGCAAACCGCGCGGCAAGGTGCGCTTGGCGAATTCGATATAGCGGGCATGCACGTCGTCGATGCGGCGGGCCCGGCCGAGATCGCGCGAGCCGGCCAGCCGCGAGGACAGGTTGGTGTCGATCAGCGCCTCGATGGCACGCTCGGTCTCGTCGGAGAGCTTGAAGCCGTCGGGACCGAACAGCTTGATGCCGTTATCTTCATAGGGATTGTGCGAGGCCGAAATCATCACGCCGATATCGCAGCGCAGCGAATTGGTGAGCATGGCGACAGCCGGGGTGGGCATCGGGCCCAGCAGCATCACGTCGACGCCGACGGCGGTAAAGCCCGCCACCAGCGCATTCTCGATCATGTAGCCCGACAGGCGGGTATCCTTGCCGATCACCACGCGATGGCGGTGGTCGCCGCGCTGGAAGGCGAGGCCGGCCGCCATGCCGACCTTCATCGCCAGTTCCGGCGTAATGACACTATTGGCCAGGCCACGGATGCCGTCCGTGCCGAAATATTTGCGGCTCATGTGATAACCCTGAGGTTTCGAGGCATGGCTGCAGCATCATTCCTGCAGCGCCTCAGTTATTGTTTCCGCGTTACTGATCTTACCTGCAGATGCATCGGGCCGGTCGAACTGCCTTTTTACAGCGTCATTCCGGCCCGATGCCGCGGTCTCACGAGCAAAACGTCTTCATCGCAGGGCGCCGTTTTGCTCCGTCTCTCCGTTTCGACGCGTCCTCGCGATTCAAGGTCTCCCGTCAAATCGCCGAACGCTTTGCCGGTCCGGCGCCTACTCCACCGTCACACTCTTGGCGAGGTTGCGCGGCTGGTCGACATCCGCGCCGATCAGCACTGCTGCATGATAGGCCAGAAGCTGGATCGGCACGGAATAGACCAGTGGCGAAACCACCGACGGCATTACCGGCATCACGATGGTCTTGGCGCCCGGAAGCGAAGCGGCCTTGGCCCCTTCTTCGTCTGTGATCAGGATGATACGCCCGCCGCGCGCGGCGACCTCCTGCATGTTCGAGACGGTCTTCTCGAAGATCGCATCGAAGGGAGCAATCACCACCACCGGCATGCTCTCGTCGATGAGCGCGATCGGGCCGTGCTTGAGTTCGCCCGCGGCATAACCCTCGGCGTGGATGTAGCTGATTTCCTTGAGTTTCAGCGCACCTTCCAGAGCGAGCGGGAAACTGGTGCCGCGGCCGAGATAGAGCACGTCCTTGGCCTTGGAGAGATCGCGCGCGCAGGCCTCGATCTCATGATCGAGGCGGAGCGCCTCCGCCATCAGGCGCGGTGCCTCGATCAGGGCCTGCACCAGTTCCTTTTCCGCCTCGGGCGTCAGCGTCCCGCGAGCCTTGCCCGCACCGATCGCCAGGCAGGCGAGCACGGCCAGCTGGCAGGTGAAGGCCTTGGTGGAGGCGACGCCGATCTCGGGACCGGCAAGCGTGCGCACCATGGCGTC
The DNA here is from genome assembly GCF_057073705.1 of Labrys sp. E2SS-1L. NCBI lineage: Bacteria > Pseudomonadati > Pseudomonadota > Alphaproteobacteria > Hyphomicrobiales > Xanthobacteraceae > Labrys > Labrys sp. E2SS-1L. Next base: position 5,090,379 of record NZ_CP172712.1, read on the forward strand.
CGCCTCGCGCGACATCGTGGAGGTCGGCACATTGACGACGGCAAGCGTATGCTGGCCATTCTCCTGGCAGTAGCGCAAGGCCGCCATGGTATCGGCGGTTTCGCCCGATTGGGAGACGAAGAGCGACAATCCACCCTTTTCGAGCGGCGCTTCGCGATAGCGAAATTCCGAGGCGATATCGACCTCGACCGGCAGGCGGGCATAGCGCTCGAACCAGTATTTCGCCACCTGCCCGGCGAAGGACGCCGTACCGCAGGCCGAGATGGTCAGGCGACTGAGGTTCTTCCAATCGAAAGGCAGGTCCGGCAAACGAACGGTTTCGCTGGTCATGTCGACCAGGGAAGCCAAGGTATGGGAAATCACCTCGGGCTGCTCGTGGATCTCCTTGGCCATGAAATGGCGATAATTGCCCTTCTCGACGATGGCCGCCGAAATCTCCGCCTTCTGGATGGGGCGTTCGACCTGATTGAACCCGGCGTCGTAGATCGTTGCGGTGGAGCGAGTAATCACGACACTATCGCCATCCTCAAGATAAGCGAAAGTATTCGTCAGTGGACCGAGGGCGATAGCATCCGATCCCAGGAACATCGCGCCGTTGCCATAGCCGACTGCCAGCGGCGGCCCCAGCCGGGCACCGATGATGAGATCATCCTCCCCGGCAAACAGGAAGCCGAGCGAGAAGGCACCACGAATGCGCTTGAGGCAGGCCTGCACGGCCTCGATCGGCGACTGGCCCTTCTCGAGCTCGCGCGTGACGAAATGCGCGATGACCTCGGAATCGGTTTCCGACTGGAAATCGGCGCCATCTGCGCTCAATTCATCCCGTAACTCGCGGAAATTCTCGATGATGCCGTTATGAACGACAGCCACTCGCTCGGTCGCATGAGGATGGGCATTGTCCTCCGTCGGCTTGCCGTGTGTCGCCCAACGCGTATGGCCGATACCGCTGGTGCCCTTGAGCGGCGCCTGGCCGAGCTTGGCCTCGAGATTGACCAGCTTGCCCTCGGCGCGCCGGCGGACAATGGCGCCACCTTCCAGGGTCGCAATACCGGCGGAATCATACCCCCGATATTCCAGTCTTCGCAACGCATCCACCAGCGGCATGGCCACTGATTCGTTGCCAAGAACACAAACAATACCACACATGTGCTCTACCTTATCTTGATCCGAATCAAAACAATCGTGTTTTCGATTAAGGAACTCTGGATAGAAGGCATATTCAAAATGCCTTACGTTTTGTAACGACAGACGGCCGCAACCCGCCTCGGGCCAAGGCCGCAGGGCGGGTTTTGCCAGACATCCGAGCAAGCTTCCGGCACCTCACGAAGTGCCCGCCACCCCCTGCCGATTTGTTGTCATGAAGTTGATGGCCAGCCGCCAAAATCCCTTGCCGCAACAGGCTGGTGTTGGATTGCCCACCCTACGGCAACCGGTCCGGACACAGCGCCAAAACACGTGGAACGGCAGCCCGAAATCGAGCCGCCTCATACTTCCCTGCCTCGCAACTGATCACACCCCGGTCATAAAAGATTCATCAACAGTCAGCCAATCAAACTCAACATACACAATATGGTCAGAATATGGTCAGTGTAAATACAGCATATTTCTTCTGTTATACCCATATCGTTCATATAGATGAACAAAATGGGGTTTGATCAGCCTATTTGCAACCATTCAAAGCTGGCTTCACCAAGGGGAGAACATTATAAGCTTGCAATCCATTTTCGATGAGTCTAAAAAGCCGACTCGCTGAGGTTGGCAATGCCATAGGTACTGATGAATCGTGCCGTATGGGGCATTGGTTGAATCGGAGGACGGATGGCGAAAGTGGCCTGTGCGCTATCGACGTTTCTGGGCGCAGCAGTACCCCTCGCTCACGCTGCCCATCCAACAGCCAGAGCCCCGACGCTCTATCCGGCTGCGCGGACATTGCTGCATTGCAATATCCGCAGAGCCTGTACCGAGCGGCCATTCGGCGCGGTCATGCGGGGCGATCCATCGCCACGCGCCGCAACCACCAACCGTCCAAAACGGACATGATGCCGCCCGAGGGGAAAACGAGCGAAATTGGAATTGTTCACAGAAACAGTCCAAATTTCTTTCTGTAGTCGCCTAGATAATCATCAGTTGAAAACCAAATAGTTGCCTTACTTGCGTCATTCTTTTGTAAAGATTATCTGATCTTTATGGAATTAATGATTGAGTATGGAATCTATACATGGGCAACCACGGGACAGGCACTCTTGAAACCTAACAGATTTCCATCGTCGGAGACCGCCGAGGTGCCTTTACTCGCGGTCCATGAAAATGGCCACGCTTGGTTTTCCGCTTCCGACGTCTATTCGCAAGCCGTGCGCGCCGAATGCGCCGATCTGGTCAAGCGTGCCGACAATGTCGAAACCGCCCAGGTTGCGCTGCCGCGCCTGAAATATCTGCTCTCCCGCTTTCCGGGGGAGTTGGACGTCAATCTCTCCCACGCTCTCGTCGCCGAGATGACCCGTGTCCGCGAGGGCATGCTGGAGCTGTGGACCGGCGTCCACGAAAAATTCCCCGACAATTACCGGGCCCTGCAATATCGCCTGCGCTGGCTGTCGCGGCATCAGCGCATTGCCGAGGGGCTCGAGATCCTCGAGCGTCATTACCCCGGCGTGCCCTCGGACGTCGATCGTCGCCTCGGCAAGGCCGAGCTTTTCGTCGAACTGCGTGAAATCGCCAAAGCCAAGGCGCTGTTCGTCTCAACCCTGGCCGATTTCCCGGACTCCAAGAACGCGCCGCTCGTCTATGCCAAGCGGTTGCGCGAATGGGGAGAATTAACCGAAGCCCTGTTGATCCTGGACCGGCTGCTGGCGACCGGGCAAGCCCCCAAGAACGCCTCGGTCATGGCCGAGGAGTTGCGCAAGGGTATGGAGGTGCTCGGCCGGCACGTACCGGACTGGCAGACCTGCGGCATCCCCGCCCGCATCGTGGTGCTGAGGGCGGCCATCGACATCTTCCGCAACCGATCCGTGCGTTCGGTGGCGCCAGGCCGGCTCGGCTCCGTCTCGCTTATCACAGGCAGCCTCGGCACCGGCGGAGCGGAACGCCAGCTTGCCCGAACCGCAGCCCGGCTGGAACGCACCCGGCGCGAAAACGGCAGCATCTCCGGCCGGCAGATCCGCGGTCCGATTCAGGTCGTGGTCAAATCGCTTAGCCGCGAGAACAATCACGACTTCTTTCTGCCCATGATCGCCTGCGAGCAGGTCGAGGCCTATCAGATCGACAACATGACGCCGGCCCGCCCGGCGGAACTCGTGCCCGAGGAGAGCGATCTCCGGCATTTGCTGTCCCTGGTGCCGGTCCATGCGGCCTTCGGCACGCAACGCCTGGTCGAGCATTTTCGGCGGCACGAAACCGAGGTCGCCTATATCTGGCAGGACGGCGCCGTCCTGTTCGCTGCCCTGGCGGCACTCGTGGCCGGCGTCCCCCGCATCGTCCTCAATGTACGCGGCCTGCCGCCGGTTTTGCGGCCCCATCTGTTCCGGGGTGAATATGAGCCGATGTATCGGGCCCTGGCTCGGATTCCCGGCGTCGAGTTCATGAGCAACAGCCATGCGGCCGCCAAGGCCTATTGCGAGTGGCTCGACCTGCCGCAGGAGCGTTTCACCATCGTTCACAACGGGGTCGAGCACCTGCCGCCCGAGCCGAACGAGACCGACGAGGAGCGCTGGCAGAAATTCCAGCGCCGCACCGCGGATGCCACCGAGACGATTGGCGGCGTCTTCCGCATCGATGTCGACAAACGCCCCGAACTCTGGATCGATTTCGTCCACGCCTATCATGAGGCCCGTCCGAATGCCCGCTTCGTTCTGGTCGGCAGCGGCCCTCTGCTGCCCCGCGTACGCCAGCGTGCAGCCGAACTCGGCATCGCCGACCGGATCCTGTTCGTGGGCCGTTCGGCCAGCGTCGGCTATTGGCTGGCGAAGATGGATGCCTTCGTGCTGCTGTCGCGTTTCGAGGGCCTGCCCAACGTGCTGATCGAAGCCCAGCTCGCTGGCATTCCGGTGGTGACCACCCCGGCAGGCGGCGCCTGCGAAACCTTCACGCCGGGTGTGACGGGGCTGGCCACCGACACGGTCGAGGCCGTCGATCTCGACGCCTTGTGCGCCAAGGTCGGGCACGTCGTCGACTGGCGGCATTCGGATCCGAGCCTTGCGGACCGCATCCGGCAAATTGCTTCCGAGCGTTTCTCCACCACCCTGATGGTGCAGCGAACCGTGGATTTGTTGGCAAGTCCGCCGGCGGCAGATCCTCCGGCCGAGCAACCGCGGAAATACAAGAGAGCCCGTGCCCGCTGAGTCCCGTCGTCGATGACAACCCGGCAGCAAGCAAATCGCCAGCGTCAGTTGGCGAAAACAAAACTTAAAATCGAAATTAAATGTATATTTTCAAATATAATATCCTAATTTGCGAACTATTAGAAATATAATTTAATTAATTTTTGTTTAATTATTGCCACTATGCCGTCAAATTCAGGTGCTTAACTGGCCTCCTGGCCCAAAAATACACACAGATTCGTACCGAACGTTTCTGGTCGCTTCCTTACGATCAGATCAATTGATCACATGTGGTGATCGCCGAGTGCCTACCCAGGCAATATGACGAGTGAGATAGAAGATGGACATTGCGAACGACGCCTTCTCGAAAGCCTCCTTCGGCCATAGCGTCATTCCCGGCCCTGCAAGCTGGACCCAGTCGAAGCGGCGCATCTCGCCTTCGGCGCCGGAATTGCGCAACCATCTCGAAACCATGCGCGATGCCTGGCAGGCTTCGAACTGGGACGCGGTGATCGCCGAGGCCGACAAATTGCTGGCGATTTCGCCCAGTCATGCCAATGCGCTGAAGATGCGTCTGAGAGCGGCCATCAATGCCGGCCAGCTCGACAAGGTCGCACAATCGGCAATCGCCGCTGCCGAAGTGCATCCCTCGACCGCGTTCCTGGCAGCCAAGAAGCTCCTGAGCAGCCAGCAAGTCGAGGACGCTGCCAAGGTCCTGATCGCCATTCGTCATGCCGATGCCGGCACGATCGAGGGTTTCGACGACATCACCGCACGTGTCGGCAGCAATCTCGCCAAGGCCGCCGCCGAGCTCGACCGGGCGGGTGACCAGGACGGCTATCGTCGCGTGCTTCGCCTCGGCAACGCGGTGGCTCCCGCCGATCCGGTCCTGCGCAAGCGTATCATCGCCCTGCGCAACGACGTGGTGGACCAGGCCAAGCAGACCGATCTCGAACAGGATCCCGCCGGCTTTGCAGCCGCTTGGGAACAGGTCCTCAAGGTAGATCCACGCCATCCCACGGCGACCAAGCGTCTGGCGACTGCAGCCGAACGGACCGGTACCCCGGAACGCGCCCTTGAATTGTGGTCGCGTCTGCTCGACATCGATCCCACCGATCAGGTTGCCGCCAAGCGCCTCGCCCGTGCCGCCGGACAAGCCGAGCTCGAATATACGGGCCTGGTGACCCTCTATCAGGCCGGCCTGGCCGCGCCCGAGGTCGACTATGTCGGCCGCCTGATCCAGCGCGTCCGTCGCGCCGCCAAGCTCGCCCTGCGCGGCGGCGAGGCCCGCCAGGCAGCGCTCCATCTGGCCCTGCTGGCCAAGGTCGGCCAGGACGACGACGAACTGCAGCTGCTGCGCCGCAAGGTCGCGGCGATCCTTTCCAAGGAGCTGAGCGCCCATCGCCGCGAGAAGCGCCCGGCGGAGGCTGCCGAGGTCGCCTATCTCCTGCTCCAGATCGATCCGGAGAACGTGCCGGCCCTGACGGCGGTGGCGCATCATCTCTACCAGACGCACGCCTTCGCCGACTCGGCCAACTACTACCAGCGCGTGCTCGAGCTCAAGCCGGACTCGGCCACCCATTGGCTGCATCTGGCGCGCGCGAGCCACCGGGCCGGCGATCTCGCCACGGCCTCGGCGGCCGTGACCCGCAGTCGCGAGCTCGCCCCGGACAACAGCGCCAGCAAGAACCTGGAAGGCTTGCTGAACCTCAAGCTGGCGAGCTGAGCCCAGAGCCTCCTGCGATCCGGCGTTCGCGCCGGCCCTCGCAAGACGCATCCGAACGAAAAGTTGGAGCAAAGGCGCGTTCTCCCTGAACGCGCCTTGTTCTGAGGAGCCGGAGATCAAGGTGAGCAGAGTGACCGAAGCGCCGAAGCTGCATCGTAACGGCGATGTGCCGGCAGAACATGTAAGTTCCAGGACGACCTCCTTCGACGACAGCCAGCTCGAAGGGGCGGCAATTGCCATGGGCAGCGCCCTGCACGGTTCCGGTTCTCCCGCTCGCCATAAAGCCAAGCTTGCAGCCGTTTCAACGTTGCAGGCTTCTTCTTCCGACACCGAGCTCCAGGCCGCGCTCGACCGCGAGGCGGCTGCGACACGGCGCATCAGGGAACTCGAAGCCGAACTGGCCGAGCGTTCCCTGGCCGAGGACAATGTCGCCCTCACCACCCGGCTGCAGCAGCTGGAACGCGACCTCGACGTCTATCGCGAGGCCAAGCGTAGCGCTGAACTGGCCGTGCTCGACACGCGCAGCGTCTGGAAACACGCCGAGCAGCGCATCGCCAAGCTGCGCGAAGGCCATACATACCGGCTCGGCCAGGTGATGATGACCGGCTTTTCGAGCTGGCGCGATGGCATGCGCCTGCCGGCCCGCATCGCCGAATGGTATCGCGACTACCGTCATTCCCTCTCGCTGCCGGCCGATCTGGTGCCGACCGGTGCAGCCCCCGAATATCTGCAGCTGTCCGAGATCGCCCTCGCCAAGGCGCAGAAGGACGGCCTGGCCGCAGCCGAGCGCTGGATCCACGACCAGCGCCCGCGTGGCAGCGTGCTGTCGCGCGTGCTGCTCGACCTGGCCAAGCAGGCCAGAACCGCCGATCCGGCCGCGGCCGTCGCGCTCGCCAAGGCCGCCGCCGAGGCCGACCCGAACGAGGGACGGATCAAGCTCCTGGCCTTCACGCTCATGGATACCGGCTCGATCGACGAGGCCAGTGCCATTCTCCAGGAAGCCCTGCGCGCCGGCGCTGCCCTCAATGCGACGGAAACGCGCCGCTATGAAGAGCTGATGGCGCTCGAACGGTTCAAGGGCCAGGGCATTCGCCTACCCAAGCCCGTATCGCGCAAGGCACAGGGCACGCGTCTCAACATCCTGCTCTATGTGCCGCAATCCCTGCCCTATCACTGGTCCGCCACCAGCATGCGCACGCATGCCCTGGCCCAGGATCTGACGAGCCTTGGCTGTTCGGTGCGGGTGGTGACCCAGCCCGGCTATCCCGTCCGCAACACTGACGCCTCGCGCAAATCCGGCCCCGATATGGTGGATGGCATCGCCTATCATCGCATGGCCCCGATAGAGGCCGCTCCGGCCATCATCGATCAATATGCCCGCGAGGCCGGCGTGGCGCTCGGACGGATCGCCAGGACACTGGAAGCCGACGTCATCATGGTATCCGGTGAGCTGGAGGCGGCTTATCCCGCCGCCATCGCCACCCGCATGACGGGCGCCGATCTCGTTCTCGACTGCCAGCGCCTGGCATCGACGGCGGATGCCGCGCCCGCCAACGACCGCGAAGCGCTCTTTCGACAGGCGGACGACGTCCTGGTGGCGGAGGCGAGCCTGATGCTGGCCCGCTGGCCCGGCGCCACGGAGGCCCTCTCGGCCCGGGGCGTGCCGGCCGAAAAGCTCCTGTTGCTGGGCGAGAATGCACCCGCCTTCAAGCACGACGAGAAGACTCCCGCCTGGCGCAGCGACCCGGCCCTCAAGGACCGGCTGGTCCTTGGCTATGTCGGCGATCCCTATGACGACCTCGACTTGGACGGCATCGCCGACGCCTTCGACAAGCTCGTGGGCCATGGGATCGACGCCGGGCTGGCGGTTTTCGGCGTGGGTTCGCGCTTCCTCAAGCTGCATGAGCGCCTGAGTCATATGGGCCATGGCGAGCGCGTGCTCTTCCCCGGCCGTCCCAAGGTCGGCTCCATCGCCGAGGCCTATAAGGCGATCGACATCTTCGTCACGCCCGCCCTGGCGGGTGTGGCCCGGAGCGAACGGACCCGGTTCGACCTCGTCGATGCCCTCATGCATGGCAAGACCATCGTGGCGTCCGACGGCCCGGTGGCGCGCGCCATCCTGGGCAATGCCGCGGTCTGGATCGAGGACGGCGAGGACGGCCTGGCCGAAACGCTGCGCCGGCTCGCCGGTGACGCTTCGCTGCGCCATGCGCAGCAGGAGAAGAGCGCGAGCCGGGCTGAGGAGTGGCGTGCCTTGTCATCGGCAAACGCGCTGGTCGAACGACTCCGCAAGGCCCGGGCGGTTTCCTCGTCATGATGGCCTTCCGCACCCAGCCTGCCGTGCAGCCGGTGGATGACGCCGGCGCAAGCGGCGCCACGTCGGCACCGGTAGCCCACGAGATCTCGGCACGCGACATCGTCTCGGCCGCAGTGGCCAACGGCCTGCGCGCGGGCAATGGCGTGCAGCGCGTGACCACGGCCGAAGTCAACCGGGCCCGCGACATCTCCAACGCGATGCGCCGGCTGCCCGAACTCACCGAGGCCCTCGACAAGCTGCTTCCCTATGTGATCAAGCATCCGCGCGAGGAGCGCTTCCAGGCCCTGGTCGCCCGGGCGCTCGAACGCGTGCAGGACCCGCGTGCCCTCCTGGTCTGGCGCGGCATAGACGAGCGCTTCCCGACCTCGCGCGAAGCCTTCTTCCGCGTGCTGCGCTGGACCATCCGCATCGACGGGGTCGATGCCGGTAGGACACTTCACAGCGAGCGCTTCCCCGAAGAGCCGGAAGATCCCTCGCAGCTGCTGATCTATGGCCGCGGCCTGATCGAATTGAAGGATTTCGACGGCGCCGAGGCCGCCTTCGGCCAGCTCGTCGAAATGGACAACACACCCGAATCCGTGCTGGTCGCGCTCGGACGCCTCTACGTCTCGCTGGGACAGCCGATGCGGGCCCGCGAGATCATCGAGTTCGCACGCGACAAGTTCGGCGAGACCAAGCACATCGCCCAGACGCAGGCGCGGATCGAACAGGACCTGCGCAGCCTCAGCGAACTCGTGCCCGATCACGCCGACAGCGACGACCATTTGCCCAATCTGGTGATCGAGCGCGTGTTCGAGATGGCCATCGCCCAGCGGGCGGCGACCGCGGACTTCGAGCCGCGCCGCTTCGTCGGGCCGGTGGTGCTGATCAATGGCAGCCTGGGATCGGGCGGGGCCGAACGCCAGTTCACCAACACGGCGCTCGGCCTGAACCGGGCGATCCACTCGGCCAGCCCGATCGCCGATACCGACATCATGGGCCCCATCCATGTGGTCTGCAGCTCGCTGCATTCGCGTGCCGGTGCCGATTTCTTCGTGCCGCAATTCGTGGAAGCGGGCCTGCAGATCCATGAATATTCGCTGTTTGCCGAATATGGCGGACGCCCGCGCTATTCCCGCGTCAAGGAGCTGATCGGCTTCCTCGACCACCTTCCGACGCAGATGCGGACGGGCGTGGTCCGCCTTACCGACGCACTGAACTATATCCGCCCCGACATCGTGCATATCTGGCAGGACGGCTCGGTCCTCGCCACCGGCCTCGCCGCCCTGCTGGCCGGCGTGCCGCGCATCCTGCTCGGCGTGCGCACGCTGCCGCCGGAAGATCGCTTCGAACGCAACAAGCCTGAATATGAGGCGGTCTATCGCTCGCTGCTCTCGGCACGGGGCGTTGCCATCGTGGCGAATTCCCAGGCCGCCGGCGAGCGCTACGAAGCCTGGCTCAAACTGCCGCGCGGCTCGGTGCGCATCATTCCCAACGGGCTCGATCCCCTGAGCACGGCAACCGACGAGAAGACCCTGGCCCTGACCCAAAAGCTTGAGAGCTTCGAGGTCAAGGCCGGCTTCACCGTCGGCTCGGTCATGCGATTTGACGACAACAAGCGCCCGCTGCTCTGGCTGGAGACCGCCGCGAGCCTCGCCGCCCGCGTGCCCGATGCCCGCTTCATCCTGGTGGGTGACGGCCCCCTGCTCGGCAAAGCGACCGCCTATGCCGAGGAATTGGGCATCGCCGATCGCGTGCTGTTCACCGGCCGCTCCCCCCGCGTCGGCCATTGGCTGTCGCATATGGACGTCTTCCTGCTGTTGTCGCGCCATGAAGGCCTGCCCAACGTGCTGATCGAAGCGCAGTTCAGCGGGGTTCCGGTCGTGACCACGCCGGCAGGTGGCGCGGCCGAAACGCTGATGCCGAGAGTGAGCGGCACCGTGTTGCCTTCGATCGACAATCTGCAACCGGATGCCATCGCCGGCGAAGTGCTGGCCTGGCGCCGCGACCATCAGGACCGCGCGGAACTCGCCGCCAATGTGGCGAAATGGTCCCGCGAACGCTTTTCCATGCGCCGCATGCTGGAACTGACCGTCGATGCCTATCTCGACCGCTAATCCGCGAGGCGACAACGCATGAAGCGAATGACCGAACAAGATACCAAGGCTGCGGATGCCAGGCAGGCGATCGACGATGTCCTCGCTTTGGCCGGTGACGGCCGGATGCAGGACGCTCTCGCCTTGCTGACGCCGCCCGTGGCCGCCATTCCGCGCAACCGCAACCAGGTCCGCCGCCTGGTCGTCGCCCCCGCCATGCGCGCCGGTGAACTCGACACCGCCCGCCTCTTCCTGGAACGCCTGGTCGAGGCCAATCCCTCTTCCAGCGACGACCTCCTCACGCTTGGCAGCGTGATGATGCGTGCCGGCCGCCGCGACGCAGGCCAGGCGCATATCGAACGGGCCGGAGAACTCGACCCCGACAATCTCGCCATCGCGGCGGTGCGGCTGCAGGCCCTGGTCCAGGCGACCGATTTCGACGCCGCCCGCGACTTCGCACGCCGCTATGCCGACCGCAGCCCGGACCATGCACGGCTGGCTCAGCTCTGCCTGATCGCTCTAGCGCGAGCGGGTGATCTCGATACAAGTCTCGTCATCGTCGAGCGCTTGCAGGACCAGCCCGACCTTACCGCCGACCTCGCCCTCGAAGTCGCCCAGGTCCTGCAACTGGCGGGGCGCCACGAAGAGGCGCTGGCCATCGGCCGCAAGGCGCTGGAACAGGGCGGGGAGTCGCCCAGGCTGCACCTCGTCGTCGCCAATGCGATGCTGTCACTCGGCGGGGAAGACGCGGAGATCCTCGAGCACCTGCGCCAGGCACGCGACAAGGCCGCCAAGGACGTGCTTCTCCTGCGCACCCTCGGCGAGACCCTGCTCAGGCTGCGCCAGAATGAAGAGGCTGTCGACGTCCTCAGGCAGGCGAGCGCGCTGGCGCCGGATCTGCGCAATCTCAAGATGCTGCTGGCACGCGCGCTGCGGCTGGCACGCCACTATGACGAGGCGGCCACGCTGCTGCGCAAGCTGGCACAGGAAGACCCCCATTCGCCGGCCTTGCAGCGCTACACCATCTCGACGCTGCTGCAGGCGGGTCTGGAGGATGAAGCCCAGGGACACTATGCCGATCTGGTCGTCCGCAAACGCGCCTATCTCCAGGGTTCCTTCACCGATGCGCTCGCCCGCCTCGACCAGAACCTGGCCAGTGCGCCCATCCCCAAAGGCAGGCTCGACTTCGCCTGGTCGCTCGCCAGCCGGCTTGCCGGCAGCGAGCCTGCGGACCGCAACGCTTGGGACGACCGGGTGCGCTGGGGTTGCCTGGCCGACCTCTTGCTCCTCGACTGGCTCGAATGCGCTCCCGAGCGGGTGGGCGAAGTGGCTGAAATGCTCGACGGTATCGATGCCGCCGTAGCCGGCCTCCGCAACGGCTTGGACAAGGGCAAGGGTGCTCTGCTGATCAGCCCGCACATGGGACCGATGTATGCCGGGCCCCTGGCGCTGCACATGGCCGGCATTCCAATGAAATGGCTCGCATCCGCCCCCAAGATCGCCTCCTTCCCGCATGTCGGCTCCCTGATCTCCACCAGCGAGCATTCGGAACTGGAGGTGACGCGCGAGGTGATGACTTCCCTGCGCCACGGCAATGCGGTCATCATCGCCATCGACGGCGCGATGAGCCCCGCGGCCCCACGCGTCGGCTGGGAGGGGCGGCGGGTAACCTATTCTCCGTTCGCCGCCGGGCTGTGCTACCGCCTTGGCGTTCCGAGCTTCATCACCATCCCCTATTGGCAGGACCGCCGCGTGAAATTCCACGTCGAGGCCATGCCCGCCAAGCAGGAGGGCCAGGAATTCCCCGCTTTCGCCCAAGCCTATCAGGACGCCTTCTTCCGGGAAGTCGAACGGCAGATCCTGCGCGGCCCCGAAAACCTCCGGCTCAGCGGCGGCATCTGGCGGGGGATCCGCTGATGGCTCCGCCCCTCACACATAACCAGTCATCCCCCATCGAACCTCGCAGGCCTGCTTGTGAGCGCAAGAGGAATGGGACGACGAGATCTCCATCCACGAAGGAACTCCATCCCTTTTTCGAAACCTGTCCGCCTCCCGCAGGAGGACGGTGACCTACGGACGATCTGCCGTTCCAGGCGATCGACCCACGCAACAGCCCCCAGGGCGTCGCAATGACAAACCGCAAGGAGTTATGTCTTGAGTCAGAAACGCAAGATCGCAGTCATCGGGCTGGGTTATGTCGGCCTGCCGGTCGCGGTAGCCTTTGCCAAGCATGGCTATGACACGATCGGCTTCGACATCGATCAGACCCGCGTCAAGGAACTACAGTCCGGCGAGGATCGCACCCGCGAAATCTCCAGCGAAGAGCTGAAGGCAACGCCGCCGATCTTCTCCTTCAATCCGGCCGATCTCAACAAAGCCGATTTCTTCATCGTCACCGTGCCGACCCCTGTCGACAGCGCCAACCAGCCCGATCTCGGCGCCCTGCGCGCCGCCTCGCGCACCGTCGGCGGCGCTCTCAAGCGCGGCGACATCGTCGTCTATGAATCCACCGTCTATCCCGGCGCGACCGAGGAAGAATGCGTGCCTGTGCTGGAAAAGGCCTCGGGTCTCACCAGCGGCGTCGACTTCACCGTCGGCTACTCCCCCGAGCGCATCAATCCGGGCGACAAGGAACACACCTTCACCAAGATCAAGAAGGTGGTGTCCGGCCAGGACGAGGAGACCCGCGGTATCGTCGCCGACGTCTATGGGTCGGTCATCACCGCCGGTGTGCATGTCGCTCCCACCATCAAGGTGGCCGAGGCCGCCAAGGTGATCGAGAATGCCCAGCGCGACATCAACATCGCCTTCATGAACGAGCTGTCGCACATCTTCCAGCTCCTCGACGTCGATACCAGCGACGTACTCGAAGCGGCCTCCACCAAGTGGAACTTCCTGCCCTTCAAGCCGGGCCTGGTCGGCGGCCATTGCATCGGCGTCGACCCCTATTACCTGACCTACCGGTCGGAGAAGGCGGGCTACCATCCCCAGGTCATCCTGTCGGGCCGGCGCATCAACGACTCCGTCGGCGAGCGCATCGCCCGCGAATGCGTGCGCCTGCTGCTGCAGGAGGGCCGCAAGGTCGAGAACGTGCTGCAGCTCGGCCTGACCTTCAAGGAAGACGTGCCGGATCTGCGCAACTCCAAGGCGGCGAGCATCCTCAAGGAGCTCAACCGTTTCGGCATCCAGACCGCAGTGCACGATCCCTGGGCCTCCAATGAGGAAGCGCTGCACGAATATGGTGTCGAGCTTTCCGAACTGGACGAGGTCGAACCGGCAGACGCCATCATCCTGGCCGTTCCCCACAAGGAATATGCCGCCAAGGGTTGGCCGCTGATCAAGTCGCGCCTGCGCAACGGCACGGGCGTGGTCATGGACGTCAAGGGCGTACTCGATCGCGCGACCGCGCCGGAGGGTGTCACGGTCTGGCGGCTGTGACCTCGCACTCTTGAACGCTCAACGCATCATAGGCGCTTCGGCGCAATGCCTGTCCCGCTTCCGCGGGGCAGGCATGGGCTCTGGCATCCCCTTGCGTCGACCCGGCGTGAGGATGAGGCCTTACGCCCATTGCGTTGCCGGGCAGCACGCAGCCCGTTACTTCCCCAGCCGTCACCGGCCCATGGCAGACAGAAGGATCATGGCCGATGACGTCAGCTGAAGTCCTCCAACAAGATTGGGACGGATATCTCATCCTGCTGCGCCACGCGCTGCGCGATCTGCCTGACAACAATGTCAAGACGCGGCGAGCCGTCTACAATCATGCTGAAAAGACCCAAAAGCAGATCTTCGACGAAGATGAGAGCGAGACCGATGCAGAGGATCTCGACTATCATCATCGTCTATTGAGAACGACGATCCGGATCCTCGAAAACGACATCCGTGCCGACATCGACGTCTTCGCCGACAACTATGCGCCGCCGGATCTGCGAGAGGCCGCCAACAAGCTGGCCGAAGCGCGCGATCTCAGACGCTCCCGCAAGCGCAACGCCGCAGCCAGGGAGGCACGGCTTGTCGATGGCGGGGTGCAGGAAGACTATCTCAGTCGTGCCAGCCGACAGGACCTGGAGCTGATCGCCCATCTCAGCAACGGGCTGTTCCTGGCCGATCCTGCCCGCGGGAAGAACGGTCGCGGCACCCGGGTTGCCGGCGCGATCGGCGTGGTGCGCGCCATTCTCATCGTCCAGTTCCAGCTCATCGCCTCCGAAAGTCGCTTCGGCATTCTCTGGATGCTGATTCAGCCGGCCGTGTTGCTGACGCTGATCTCGCTGATCTATTTCATTCTTCAGACGCAGTTCATCATGAACATGGACGTGCCGACCTTCGCCCTGCTCGGAAGCACGACTTGGATCATGTGTCGCCAGGTGATCTTCCGTGTCAGCACGGCAGTCGCGCATAACCGCGTCTTCATTAATCTGCCTCCTGTCCGGCCGATCCATCAGGCGCTCGCCTTTGCGATCCAATATCTGATCATCTACGCCGTGGTCTTCATGATCCTGCTGACCTGCGGAAGGATGGTCAACATGATCACCCTTCCCGCCGACGTGCCGAAGGTGGTCAGCTACGTCGTTGCGATGTGGTCGTATGGCCTGGCGATCGGTCTCATCTTCGGCAGCATCGCCGTGCACTGGCCGTTCTTCCTGCGCCTGGCTTCGGTGCTCGAACGCGGCCTGCAGCTGTTCTCATCGGTGTTCTTCGTGACCGAGCAGCTGCCCGAGGAATATCGCGCCTACGTGCTGTGGTCCCCGACCGCCCATGGCATGCAGCTTCTGCGTGCCGCCTATTTCCCGGGCTACGCTTCCTCGGACGCCAACCCGACCTATTTCTTTCTGTGTCTGATCGCTGTGTTGGGCGTCGGCCTTCTGGCCGAAAAGCACGCACGGCCTCGCATTCAACCCGTGTGAGGACCATGATCGCGCTCGAACATGTCGTGGACACGCCCATGGTGGGGGGAACGCCCTACCCGATAGCGCTCGACATCACCATGACGCTGCCCGTCAGGCGCTATGCCGTCGTCTCGCCGGATCCAATCGCGCGCAAACCCGCCATCGACCTGTTCGCCGGCCTGCGCCCTCCAACCAGCGGCCGTGTCGTTCGAGGAGGCAGTTGTTCCTGGCCTATCGGACGAGCAGGCTTTGTTCGCGGTAAATTGAGCGGGAGACAAATTGTAGCCTTAATCTCCCGTTTGTATCATCTTGACTATAGATTCTGTATATACCTCGTCGAGTCGATGTTGACTCTGCCGGAATATCTCGACGAGTTCGTAGAGCATTGGCCGGCCACAGCGCGGCAGGAATTAGGGTATATTTTACCGCTCCTGCCGACATTTGACATCTACGTCGTCGACGGCACGTTCCCCTATCGGAAAGATCGCTTCACCTTGCTGTGGAGAGCCCTTTTCGAGCAGCGTATTGACGGTCGCACGCTTCTCCTGTCGACCGTCCGCAAATCCGAAGTCGATGAGTTCTGTGACACCGCCCTCATCCTCAATCAGGGTCTGATCGAAATAGAGAGCCAACTTGACGAAGTCCTCCGCAAATTCCCTCTCCGTCCCGACATCAACGACACTGGACGAGGTCAACCCGAGCCCCTTGTCGACGATCAATTCGCTTAAAGGCGAGATCGCTCCGGAAGAGAGTGCGGCGTTTCTGCGCTACCAGCACAAGGTAAGGCGCCGGCGGCGGCGTTTTTCCTTGATCGGACTGATGCTTGCTTTACTGCCACTGGCGCTGACGGCATTCTATGTCTTCGTTGTCGCCACGCCGCTCTATACGGCGGAGTCGCGGTTCGCGATCCGAGGCGGCGATGTCCAGCAGCCGGTCGGCGTCGGTGGCCTGCTCTCGTCCGGCTCGTCCGGCATGGGTGTCAGCGGCTTCGTCGATGGCTACGCCGTGCGCGACTTCCTGCAGTCGCGCGAAGCGATGGACGGGCTCGCCAAGAAGATCGACCTCACCAAGATGCTCACCGAGCATCCGGCCGATCCGCTGGTGAGCCTGCCGGACAATCCGTCGCCGGACGAGCTGTATCGGGCCTATAAGTCGCTGGTCACGGTGCGCTACAACATGATCGAGCAGATCGTCGTCCTGCAGGTCGAGGCCTTCACCCCGGAGGACTCCGTCAAGATCTCCAATGCGTTGATCGACCTGTCCGACACCTTCGCCAACAAGATGAACCAGCGCGCCCTCGACGACGCCCTCAAGGTCGCGCAGGAGGAAGTCAGCCGCAGCGAACAGCGTTCGGCGGCGGCTCGCCTCGAAGTGGCGAACTGGCGTAACCGGAATGCCAATGTCGATCCGACGGGTGACCTGACCGTGCTGACCAATCTGATCGGACAGCTCGAAGCCCAGCTGGCGGCTGCCCAGACTGATCTCGGCCAGATCAAGGCGACGCAGGGCGACAATCCGCGGCGCAAGAGCGTGGAGACCCGGATCGTCACTCTCCGCAAGGAAATCGATGATACCCGCCAGCGGCTGGGTGGCGGCAGCGAAACGGTGGCCAAGCAGCTTTCCAGCTATGAAAGCCTGAAGATCGCGCAGGACTTCGCCGACACCAACCTGGCTTCCGCACGCCAGTCTTTGGACCAGGCGCGCGTGGCGATCCTGCGCCAGCAGCGCTATGTCTCGCCGATCGCCCAGCCCAAGGCCGATTACACGCCTACCTATCCCCAGAAGCTGACCGCTCTCGGCTCCGCCCTGCTGGTGGGGCTGGCCCTGGCCTTTCTCGCTTCGGTGACCGGCGGCCTGATCCGCAACGCGATCTCGGGCCGGTGAGGTTTGGCGATGAAGCTTGGCTCCGGCTGTTCAACTCTCCAATTCTCCCGCTATCCCATTCATGCAAGGAGTGACGCGCGATGAAGGTATTCGTTCTGGGTTCCTGCCGTCTGCACAGGCCGATGGAAGAGATCGCCGCCACCGGGCGCTGCAGCCACTATGACGGCGGTTCACGCGCCTATCTGCACTCGGTCGGCGAGGCCGTGCAGCGTCTGCGCTGGATGCGCGGCGAATGCCAGATCCCCGACGGTATGGCGCCCTATGTCTTCTCGACGGAGCGCGTGCCCAGGCTTTCCGCCAATGCCCAGAAGGAACAGGCCAAGGCCGATTTCCTCCTTGTCGAGGTCGCTTCCGAGAAGGAGTTGATCTGCGACGGCATCTATCTCCAGCTCAACTATCTCCACCGCCATTTGCTCAGCCCGCTGGGCGAAGGAGGCAAATTGTGGTGGAAGGAGATGCTGCAAAAACGCTGCATCTCGGCCGAAACCGCCAAGAAGGTCATCGCCTCAGAACAGTTCGCCGAGGCGGGTTTCGGGGAGGCCGACGCCCGGATCCTGCGCAACGCCCGCTGCGAACTTGCCGACGAGGATGCCTTGCGCCAGGGCCTGATCGAGCTCAAGCAGCTGTGGGGCAAGCCGATGGCTGCGGTATCTCATGTCGGCCTGCCGCTGCAGGACGGGCGGGTGCTGCAGAGCCGTGAAACCTTCATCGCCCGGGTGAAGAAGATCGGGGCGGAACTCGGCATTCCAGTCTTCGAGCCGCGCGGCGTGATCGAGGCCGTCGGCCGCACGCGTGCCCTCGAACGCCAGGGCGCCGATCTCGATCACTACGACCCGGGCTTCGAACAAATGTATGGCTGGTATCTGCTCAACCGCGTGATCAAGCCGAACGCTTCCGTCATTCCCGACCTGGCGGCCTGACGGCCCGCCGCGTCGGTTTTATCCACCTCGGAGCAAAGCGCGTTTTGGTGCAACCGCCGCTCTGCTCCAGCTCTTCATCGTGACGCGTCTTTGCGATTCTTGGCGATACCGCCAAATCGCAAAACGCTATGAAAGGACTGACCCTTTATGCGCTTTCTGATTACCGGCACGGCTGGCTTCATCGGCTTCCATCTCGCCCGCCGCCTGTTGGCCGACGGCCACTTCGTGGCAGGCGTGGACGGCATGACGCCGTATTACGACGTCACGCTGAAGCAGGCCCGGCACGCCATGCTCGGCAAGACCAATGCGTTCCGCGAACACATCCTGATGCTGGAGGATTTCGGTGCGCTCGAGCAGGTCGTCGCCGACGAGAAGCCCGATGTCATCATCCATCTCGCCGCCCAGGCGGGCGTGCGCTACAGCCTGGAAAATCCGCGCGCCTATGTCGATGCCAACCTGGTCGGCACCTTCAACGTGATGGAGTTGGCCCGGGCTCATTCCGTCGGCCATTTCCTGTTCGCCTCGACGAGTTCGGTCTACGGCGCCAACAAGGACATGCCCTTCAACGAGCGCGAGCGCACCGATCATCCGCTCACGCTCTACGCGGCGACCAAGAAGGCCACCGAGGACATGGCGCATTCCTATGCGCATCTGTGGAAGATCCCGACCACGGCCTTCCGCTTCTTCACGGTCTACGGCCCCTGGGGCCGGCCCGACATGGCCCTGTTCAAATTCGTCAAGGCGACGCTGGCTGGCGAGCCGATCGACGTCTACGGCCATGGCAAGATGCAGCGCGACTTCACCTATGTCGAAGATCTGGTCGAATCTATCGCGCGCCTCACCAAGGTGCCGCCCGTGGAGGGCCAGCCGGTCAGCGACATCGATTCCCTGTCGCCGGCCGGGCCCTATCGCGTCGTCAATATCGGCGGCGGCCAGCCGGTCGGCCTGCTCGACTATGTCGATGCCGTCGAAAAATGCCTGGGCATGCCGGTGAAGCGGAACTTCCTCGACATGCAGAAGGGCGATGTTCCCGCGACCTTCGCTGCCGCGGATCTCTTGGAGCAGCTCATCGACTACAAGCCGACGACGACGATCGATGTCGGCGTCAAGAACTTTGTCGAATGGTACCGCTCCTACTACCGGGTCTGAGTTGAGCTCGGACTTGCAAGACACCCCCCGGCCCGGCTCGCCGCGAAGGAATTTCGCGACGGGCCGAAAGCCAGATCCACCTCCCCCGACTGGGGCAAACGCCGAGTTGTCAAGATGACCCTAGCCTCTCCAGCGGAGTCGCATACGCGCGCAAGCGTGGCACTCTTCAAGCTTGAACGCTTCGCCGAAGCTGCCGAGGAAGCACGGACCGCCCTGGCGATCACGCCCGACGACAATATTGCCCTGCGTACCCTGGCGCGCAGCACTTTGAGCCTGGGCGATATCGAGGGCACCATCGCGGCCCTCACCGATCTCCTGCCTTCTTCGGTCAACGAGGCCGTTGCCGGCATTCGCGCCCTGCTGCGCCATGGCGAGGTACAGGCGGCGGCGCGCGTCTCGGCGGTGGCACCCGCCAGGATCGAATCCTGCGATTCCGAAGTGCTGCCGCGCATCGTCACCCTGCTCCGCCAGCAGGCACTGCGAAAGCAGAACCCGGCACCGGAGCGGATGGCAGCCTTCGAAATGGCGCTCGCCCTTGCTCCGGACAATGCCGCCCTTCGCATCGATTTCCTGAGGCTGCTGGCCTCGGCAGGCGAAGCCGGAGCATTTGCCCACAATGCCAAACTGGTTACCGATGCAACGGCCCTCGCCGATGCTTCGGCCACCCTTGCCCGCGATGTCGGCAATCGCGCCAGGCAGGCCTTCCGCGACCAGCGCTGGCAGGAAGCCCATGAATGGCTGCAGGCCGGCGGCCGGCTCGGCCTCGAACAGGCAGCGGGCGATCTTGCCGAACGCATCAAGGCGCGCCGGCTCGCCGAAGCCCGCAAGGTGCTGGTCGCCAAGGAGCCGGACAGCCAGGAGCACACCGCCGCCCTGCTCGCGGATTATCCGGAGGACGGCGCCGCCCGCAGCCTGCATGCACGTGCCCTGATTGCCAACCGTCACTATGCACAGGCCAAGACGCTGCTGCAGGCGGTCTCCGCGCAGGGCGCTGCCACCGCCGACGACTATGTCCAGCTTGCACGTGCCTGCCGGGCCAGCCAGGACATCGAGAACGCCATCGGCGCCTGCTTCGATGCCCTCGCGTTGCGCCACGAGGATCCGACTGCGCTGGTCCTCCTCGGACATCTCCTGCCGGGCCGGGAATAAACGACGGCCTCCGGCTCCGCTGGAGGCTGTTTCACCCTGCGGGCGAGGTCGAGAGGCCGCGCATGCGCATATAGATCAACGGAAGAGCCATGCTGCAAAAACATGTGAGTTTCGGCATTGCCGTCACCGCCTCCCTCCTGGTTGGGACCGCAGCCCTGGGGCAACAAAGCGTGGCGCATCCGGAGACCGTGGACCGCATCCCGCGCGCCCAGATCTTCAACGGTCGCATGAAGTCGCCTGCCAACCTGCCCAATGTCGGCTTCGTCTGGGGCTCCAAGACACCCCTGCGCTCGAACAAGGTGATCGACAGCTTCTACTACCCCAACCAGCGCGATCTCAACCGCGCCCATACGGCGGAATGGTACAAGGCCAATCATCCCAGCTGGATCACCTATCAGTGTGATCAGCAGACGCCCTCCTTCGGCTACACCTATTCCTGGGGTGCCTATGCGCCGCTGGACACCAGCAATCCCGAGGTGCGCCAATATCTCTTGAAGACCTATATCGAGCCGGCCTTGGCCAAGGGTTATCATTCCATTGCCTTCGACAATGTCGCCCTGCCCAACACTGACAAGCGCTGCGGTGTCTGGCGCGACGGCAAATGGGTGCAGCTTTTCAGCGGGCAGTCGCGGGATCCGGCTCATACCGCCCAGAAGCTCGATTATATCGGCTGGCTCGCCAAGGAAATCCATCAACGCGGCGGCCTGATCGCACTGAATGCCAAGATCGACCCCAAGCAACCCGACGAGACCAAGGCCCTGATCAATCTCGCCGATATCTGGGTCGATGAAGGCGGCTTCAGCGACAGCTGCCGGCGCCGCATCACCGACGACGCCTGGCGTCTCAAGCGTGAGTTGATCCAGCAGCGCAAGGATCGGGCCTATGTCTCGATCAACTACACTTGCACGAACGGCTCCGCTCCCCCCGACAACGCCGAGTTGTCCTGGATCGTCGCCAGCTTCCTGGTGAACCGCAACAATCGCAGCTATCTCGCCGTACTGCCGCAGAAGGACACCGGGCGCTGGGTCGAATATCCCAATCTCGATCCGCCTGTCGGGCCTCCCACCGGCGCTTCCCAGCTTCAGGGCACAACCGCCTGGCGCAACTACCAGCGCGGCTATGCTGCCGTGAACTTCTCGGACCGGGAATCGGCCACGATCCAGCCGCCCGCCGGCAGCTGGCGCGATCTGTCCGGCCAAGCGGTCAACGGTCCGATCGAACTCAAGCCGCGATCCGGCGTGGTGCTGCTCCGGGCGGAAGGTTGATCGCAGCAGCGCCGGCCGATACGGGACGTTCGACATGAAAATAGCCGGCTTTCAGCCGGCTATTTTCATTGATTTTCTGCAGACAGGATCAAACGGACCATTATCTCCCGGGGAGCCCGGACGGCTCGCCCGCGCTCCTCGGAGCTTTTTCTTCAGCCCTTGGCCTTGGCCGCCTTTTCCGCCTTCTTCTTGGCCCGATAGGTCTTGGCCCAGCCATCGATCCCGACCTGTCGGCCACGGGCCACCGCCAGGGCATCGGCGGGCACATCCCGGGTGATCACCGAGCCGGCGCCGATATTGGCGTTATCCCCGATCGTCACGGGTGCCACCAGGGCCGAGTTGGAGCCGACGAACACGCCCGCACCGATATCGGTGCGATGCTTGAGATAGCCGTCATAATTACAGGTGATGGTGCCCGCACCGATATTGGCCTCGGCCCCCACCCTGGCATCGCCGATATAGCTGAGATGGCTGATCTTGGCGCCCCTCTCCACGCTTGCCGCCTTGACCTCGACGAAATTGCCGATCTTGACCTCTTCGGCAAGGTCGGCGCCCGGCCGCAGCCGGGCAAAGGGGCCGACCGAAGCGCCACTGCCGACATGCGCACCTTCCAGATGGGAGAAGGCATGGATCACCGCGCCGCTCTCGATAGTCACGCCCGGGCCGAACCAGCAATTGGGTTCGATCACCACGTCATTGCCGATGCGGGTGTCATGGGAGAGGAACACGGTTTCGGGCGCAGTCATGGTCACGCCTTCGCGCATGGCATGCGCGCGCAGACGCGATTGCATCACGGCCTCCGCCGCGGCCAGTTGCAGGCGATCGTTCACGCCCTGCACCTCCTCCTCGGCGATCGGGCGGGCGACAGCCCGGAGCCCTCGCCGATGCGCGATCTCCGCTGCGTCGGTGAGATAATATTCGCCCTTGGCATTGGCGTTGCCGATGGCTTCGAGCAGGGCAAGGCCATGCTCGCCGCTGAGGGCCATCAGGCCGCCATTGCAAAAGCCGACAGCCTTCTGCTCAGGCGTGGCATCCTTTTCCTCGACGATGGCGGTGAGCGCATCGCCTTCGACGATCAGCCTGCCATAGCCGGTAGGATCGGCCGCATGGAAACCGAGAACGGCGACGCTGGCGCCATCCGCCAAGGCTGCCTTGAGCGTCTCGATCGACTGCGGACGCACCAGCGGCGTGTCGGCATAGAGCACGATGATGTCCTTGCCATCAGCCAGGGCCTCCTTCGCCGCCAGCACGGCGTGACCCGTGCCCTTGCGCTCGACCTGGGTAAACACGGCGCAGCCGGGCAGTTCCTTCTGGGCGACCTTGGCGACATCCTCCCGGCCGGGGCCGACGACGACGGCCGCGTCGGTGATGCCGGCCTGCTTCACGCTCGCCAGGACATGGGCCAGCATGGAACGGCCGGCGATGGCATGAAGCACCTTCGGCAGTGACGATTTCATGCGGGTGCCTTCACCTGCGGCGAGGATGACGGCTAGGGTCGGTCGAGACATATCATGATCCGTATATGTTGCGATAAGTTGCCCGCGCTCTGCGAGATGTTCGGTATCAGTTGAACGAACGACAGTTTCAGTGTCAGAGCGGCAGGATTACGTCATTGACGGGAACACTCCTGTCCTTTCATCATGACGTTTGTGTGATTCTTCGATCGAATCCTGGGGCTTTATAAAGTTCCAGCCATCGGCGATCAACGCAGGCCTGCTCAGGGAGAGCGACGGCAGAAAGCCTATCGACGAGGATCGTGTCAGAAATGCAGTCGGGCGAAGGTACGGCGGATGATTAATTCGCGGCCGGAACCGAGCAGCTCAGATCGCCCTCCTCGCAGTTGAGATAGGTCTTGAAAGTCTTGATGCGATCCTTGGTCAGGCCATCGCGGCACTGCGTCACCGCCAACGGATAGAGGGTGCCACCGGTGACACCGGCACTTGAAAAATTGCATTCGGCGTCGCGAAAGGTGACCCAGGCTCTTTGCGCCGCGACCAGCAATTTCGTTTTATCCGCATCACCGTTCAGGCGTTTCTGGATCTGCCTGTAGAGGGTGTTGAGCTCACCATCGGACGCCTTCAGCGATGTGCTGGCACATTGATTCAAGGCAGCCTCGTCACTGGCATTGGCGCAGTTCGCGGCCGCGAGGGCCGACCCTGCCGTGGAGAGGAGCGCAAGTCCTACCACAGTGGTTCGCATCAGGTCGGGTAGCCGCATGGCCGTTCTCCTTGAAATGGCAGGGTGATCGTGAAGATACGCCAGCTTCTCATAGATTACGGCTGGAGGCATCGGACCGGTACGACGGTAGCGCCGTTCATCAACAGAAAGGGTCTTTTCGCTTCGCCGAACTGGCGGATTCGGGAGCAATTTGCGCCAATCCGCCGCGGCCGGCGCAAAGGCCAGGTTGCATAAAGCAGTTGACACGCCTCCAAATGCTGGCATCTTGTATACCAGAAAAATCAGAAACAGGGCGGAACCTCCATGACCAGAATGCGAGCAATCGACGCCGCCGTCAGGGTGCTGGAACGCGAGGGCGTGGTGTGCGCCTTCGGCGTGCCGGGCGCTGCGATCAACCCGCTCTATTCGGCCATGAAGGCACGCGGCTCGATCAACCATTACCTTGCCCGCCATGTCGAAGGTGCCTCACATATGGCCGAGGGCTACACCCGGGCCAGGGCCGGCAATATCGGCGTCTGCATCGGCACCTCCGGCCCGGCTGGCACCGACATGATCACCGGCCTCTATTCGGCGGCGGCCGATTCCATTCCGATCCTGTGCATCACCGGCCAGGCGCCGCGCGCCCGCCTCTACAAGGAGGATTTCCAGGCCGTCGACATCGAGGCCATCGCCAAGCCCGTCACCAAATGGGCCGTCACCGTGCGTGAGCCGGCTCTGGTGCCGCGCGTGTTCCAGCAGGCCTTCCACCTGATGCGCTCGGGCCGCCCCGGCCCTGTGCTGATCGACCTGCCCCTCGACGTGCAATTGGGCGAGATCGAGTTCGACGACGAGAGCTATGCGCCGCTCCCCGTCTACAAGCCGGCGGCGACGCGGCTCCAGGCCGAGAAGGCCATCGCGCTCCTGCAGACAGCCGAGCGCCCGCTGATCGTGGCAGGCGGCGGCATCATCAATGCCGATGCCGCCGACAAGCTCGTCGCCTTCGCCGAGCTGACCGGCGTGCCTGTCATCCCGACCCTGATGGGCTGGGGCACCATTCCCGACGACCATCCTCTGATGGCCGGCATGGTCGGCCTGCAGACCAGCCATCGCTACGGCAATGCCACGCTGCTCGCCTCCGATTTCGTCTTCGGCATCGGCAATCGCTGGGCCAACCGCCACACCGGTTCGGTGGAGGTCTACACCAAGGGCCGCAAATTCGTGCATGTCGACATCGAGCCGACCCAGATCGGCCGGGTCTTCAACCCGGATCTCGGCATCGTCTCCGATGCAGGCGCTGCCCTCGATCTCTTCCTTGACGTGGCCCGTGACCTACAGGCGCAGGGCAGGCTCAAGGACCGCTCGGCCTGGGCCGACGAATGCCGCGGGCGCAAGAGCAGCCTGCATCGACGCAGCCATTTCGACAATGTGCCGCTGAAGCCCCAGCGCGTCTATGAGGAGATGAACACCGCCTTCGGCCGGGATGTCTGCTACGTCTCGACCATCGGCCTGTCGCAGATCGCCGGCGCCCAGTTCCTGCGCGTGCACCACCCGCGCCACTGGATCAATTGCGGCCAGGCCGGCCCGCTCGGCTGGACCATTCCCGCCGCGCTCGGCGTACGTGCCGCCGATCCCGACAGGGAGATCGTGGCCCTGTCCGGCGACTATGACTTCCAGTTCCTGATCGAGGAACTGGCCGTCGGCGCCCAGTTCAAGCTGCCCTATATCCATGTCGTGGTGAACAACGCCTATCTCGGCCTGATCCGCCAGGCCCAGCGCGGCTTCGACATGGATTTCCAGGTCCAGCTCTCCTTCGAGAACATCAATGCGCCGGACCTCGAAAGCTATGGCGTCGACCACGTCGCCGTCGCCGAAGGGCTCGGCTGCAAGGCGATCCGGGTCCGCAGTCCCAACGAGTTCAGCCAGGCCTTCGAGAAGGCCCGCGAATGGATGCGCGAGCATCAGGTGCCCGTCGTGGTCGAGTTCATCCTCGAGCGTGTCACAAACATCGCCATGGGTCCGGAGATCGACGCAGTCACCGAGTTCGAGGACATCCTCGACCTGCCCATCCGGTCGGAAGCCGTCGCGGCCGAATAGCCGGCTATCGCTTCATCCCACGCCCACGTCCCTGCCGAGGAAACCGTTCCTCGATCGGACAGCCTCGTCCTCAATTCGCCTGAACCGGGAAGCCAGCCATGCCCCGATTTGCCGCCAACCTCACCATGCTGTTCAACGAAGTGCCGTTCATGGAGCGCTTCGCGGCAGCCGCCCGCAATGGCTTTTCGGGCGTGGAATATCTGTTCCCCTATCCCTTCGCGGCGGCCGACCTCGCCGCGGCGCTGAAGGAGCACAAGCTCACCCAGGTCCTGCACAATCTGCCGGCCGGCGACTGGGCGGGCGGGGAGCGCGGCATCGCCGTGCTGCCCGACCGCAAGGCCGAGTTCCGCGAGGGCGTCGCCCAGGCGATCAGCTATGCCAAGGCGCTCGACTGCAAGCTGGTCAACTGCCTGGCCGGCATCGCGCCCGCTTCCGTCGACGCGGTCGAGGCAAGGGCCACCTTCGTCGAGAACATCGGCTATGCCGCCGGGGAGCTCAAGAAGGCCGGCATCCGCCTGGTGATCGAGGCGATCAACACCCGCGACATTCCCGGCTTCTTCCTGACCAACACAAGCCAGGCCGCCGAGATCATCGCCGAGACGGGCTCGGACAATATCGGCCTGCAATACGACATCTACCACATGCAGATCATGGAAGGGGACCTGGCCCGCACCATCGAGAAATACCTGCCGCAGATCTGGCATGTGCAGCTGGCCGACAATCCCGGCCGCAACGAGCCGGGCACCGGCGAGATCAACTATCCCTTCCTCTACCAGTGGCTCGACCAGCTCGGCTATGCCGGCTGGATCGGCTGCGAATACAAGCCCAAGGGCGAGACCGAAGCGGGCCTGGGCTGGCTGAAGGCGGCGGGTGCCGCTCGCTGAGTTGAATGAACTCCCTTCTCCCCTTGCGGGACTCCGCAGTTCCTGCGGAACCGCTAGGGGTCCCGGCAGGGGGATGAGGGGTCTCTCCAACTTGCCAGAACGAAGTGCCTCCACCCCTCATCCGGCGCTTCGCGCCACCTTCTCCCGCAAGGGGAGAAGGGAAGGCCCCAGCGTTTCGACCTTAACCATATAGGACTCTCACCATGAATATCGGCTTTGTCGGACTGGGCATCATGGGTTCCCCGATGGCGGGACACCTGATCGCGGCCGGCCACACCGTCTACCTGACCACACTCGGCCCGGTTCCGGCCGAGCTCACCGCCGCCGGCGGCAAGGCCGAGGCGAGCGCCGCCGATGTCGCCCGCAAGGCCGACATCATCATCACCATGGTGCCGGATACCCCGGACGTGGAGACGGTGCTGTTTGGCAAGAACGGCGTCGCCGAGGGCCTTTCCGCCGGCAAGCTCGTCATCGACATGAGCTCGATCTCGCCGATCGCCACCAAGGGCTTCGCCAGGCGCATCAACGAGCTCGGCTGCGACTATCTCGATGCGCCCGTCTCGGGCGGCGAGGTCGGCGCCAAGGCCGCTTCCCTCACCATCATGGTCGGCGGCCCCGAGGCCGCTTTCGAGCGCGCCAGGCCGCTGTTCGAGACAATGGGCAAGAACATCACTTTGGTCGGCGGCAATGGCGATGGCCAGACCACCAAGGTCGCCAACCAGATCATCGTCGCCCTCACCATCGAGGCGGTCGGCGAGGCCCTGCTGTTCGCCTCCAAGGCGGGGGCCGACCCGACCAAGGTGCGCCAAGCGCTGATGGGCGGCTTTGCCGCCTCCCGCATCCTGGAGGTGCATGGCGACCGCATGGTCAAGCGCACCTTCGATCCGGGCTTCCGCATCGCCCTGCACCAGAAGGACCTCAACCTGGCGCTGGACGGCGCACGCACCCTGGGCATCGCCTTGCCCAATACGGCGACGGCGCAGGAACTCTTCAACACCTGCGCCTCCCATGGCGGCAAGGACTGGGATCATTCCGCCATGGTGCGGGCCCTCGAACTGATGGCCAACCACGCCGTCACCACGACCACCAGCTGAAACGAAGACCCGCAAGGCGGGCGGCAGAAGGGGAGCGACATCATGAAGATCTGCATCTATGGCGCCGGCGCGATCGGCGGCTACATGGCGGTGATGCTGCAGCAGGCGGGCGCCGAAGTCTCGGTCATCGCACGCGGGGACCATCTCAAGGCCATGCAGGCCCGCGGCCTCAAGCTGCTCGTCGACGGGCAGGAACTGACGGCCTCGCTCACGGCAACGCAGAACCCAGCCGATCTGGGACCGCAGGATTATGTGATCGTCGCCCTCAAGGCGCACCAGGCCTGGGAATCGGCGGAGGCATTCAAGCCGCTGCTCGGCCGCGACACCGCCGTGGTCACCGCCCAGAACGGCGTGCCCTGGTGGTATTTCTACGGCCTGCCCGCGCCTCATGGCGACACCCGCCTCGCCAGCGTCGATCCGGGCAACCGGCAGTGGCAGGCCATCGGCCCCGAGCGCATAATCGGCTGCACGGTCTATCCGGCCACCGAGATCATCGAGCCCGGCGTGGTCAGGCACATCTACGGCAACCAGTTCGGCCTCGGCGAGCCCAACCGCACGGAGAGCCTGCGCGTCGCCAGGCTCGCCGAAGCGATGACGGCCGGCGGCCTGAAGCCCCGCCTCTACGAGGATATTCGCGACGACATCTGGCTGAAGCTCTGGGGCAATCTGTGCTTCAACCCGATCTCCGCCCTCACCCATGCCACGCTCGACGTGATCGCGACCGAGCCGGGCACGCGGGCGCTGGCGCGCGCCATGATGGTGGAGGCCGAGCAGATCGGCCTCAAGTTCGGGGCCCGCTTCCGGGTCGGGGTCGACCGGCGCATCGATGGGGCTGCGGGCGTCGGCGCCCATCGCACCTCGATGCTGCAGGACCTCGACAAGGGGCGGGCACTGGAGATCGACGCCCTGCTCACCTCGGTGCAGGAAATGGGGCGCATCGCCGAGATCGAGACGCCGCATATCGATGCCGTGCTCGCCCTGGTCCAGCAGATGGCGCGGGTGAAGGGGCTCTACCCCACTTTCCCGCAAGAGGCGGCGCCGGCTCCGCTGCGCGCCGTCGGCCAGGCCTGACTCATGAAAGCTGATCTGTCGGAGCGGACATCATCATGAAGATCGGTATTCCCTCGGAAACGGAGCCCGGCGAACCTCGCGTTGGCGCGACGCCCGACACGGTCAGGAAGCTGCTTGCGCTTGGCGCGGCGGTTCGGGTCGCGAGCGGTGCGGGGCTGGCCTCCGGGATCACGGACGAGGACTATGCGGCGGCCGGAGCGAGCGTGGTGGCTTCCAATGCCGAAGCGCTGGAAGGGGCCGCCATTGTGCTGAAGGTGCGCCGCCCGCGGGCGGACGAGCTCGGCGCCTATCCCAGGGGCGCCCTGGTCCTCGCCATCATGGATCCCTATGGCCAGCACGAGGCGCTGGCCGCTTTGGCGCAGGCGAACGTGTCGGCCTTCGCCATGGAACTGATGCCGCGCATCACCCGGGCGCAGGTGATGGACGTGTTGTCCTCCCAGGCCAACCTTGCCGGTTACCGCGCGGTGATCGACGCCAGTGCCGAGTTCGGCCGGGCTTTTCCGATGATGATGACGGCCGCCGGCACCGTGCCCGCCGCCAAGGTCTTCGTGATGGGCGCCGGTGTCGCCGGCCTGCAGGCCATCGCCACGGCACGGCGCCTGGGCGCGGTGGTCACCGCCACCGACGTGCGCCCGGCCGCCAAGGAGCAGGTCGCCTCGCTCGGCGCCAAATTCGTCGCCGTCGAGGACGAGGAGTTCAAGCAGGCCGAGACCGCGGCCGGCTATGCCAAGCCGATGTCGACGGAGTACCAGGCCAAGCAGGCCGCCCTGGTGGCCGAGCACATCAAGAAGCAGGACATCGTCATCACCACCGCCCTGATCCCCGGCCGGCCCGCCCCGCGCCTGGTCTCGGCCGCGATGGTGGACAGCCTCAAGCCCGGCTCCGTGCTGGTGGACCTGGCCGTCGAGCGCGGCGGCAATGTCGAGGGCGCCCGCCCCGGCGAGGTCGTGGTCACGCCGGGCGGGGTCAAGATCATCGGCCATCTCAACGTACCCGGCCGCCTGGCCGCCTCCGCCTCCTCGCTCTATGCCCGCAACCTCTTCGCCTTCGTCGAGACGCTGGTCGACAAGAAGGAAAAGACGCTGGCGCCCAATTGGGAGGACGAACTGGTCAAGGCCACCCTCCTCACCAAGGACGGGGCGGTGGTGCATCCTTCCTTCCAGCCCCAGCCGGCCTGACGGATCTTTGGCGGGCGGGTCTTCAGCTCCATCGAGAGATGGAGCAGGGCCCCGCCTGGAACGGACTGCATCTCATCAAGAGGCGGATCTGAAGGTCCGCCCCCAATCAGATCCATCCCATCGAGGGAGACCGACATGGCCGACACGCCCCAAGAGCTTCTCGACAAGGCCCAGGCCGCGGCGCAGGCTGCCGGCGAGGCCGCCAGACACGCCCAGGACTATGCCGACCAGCTCGCCGCCACGCTGGGAGGCGTGGCCCATGCCGCCACCGGCGGGGCGATCGATCCCTTCGTCTTCCGCTTCGCCATCTTCGTGCTCGCCATCTTCGTGGGCTATTACGTGGTGTGGTCGGTCACCCCGGCCCTGCACACCCCGCTGATGTCGGTGACCAACGCCATCTCCTCGGTGATCGTGGTGGGCGCCCTGCTCTCGGTCGGCGTCGCCTTGGCCGGGGACGAGAGCGGTCCCTGGTGGGCCCGCGGCTTCGGCTTCCTGGCTTTGGTGCTGGCCTCCATCAACATCTTCGGCGGCTTCCTGGTCACCGAGCGCATGCTGGCCATGTACAAGCCCAAGGACAAGACCGCCGACAAGACCAAGAAGACCGGGGCCTCTTCGGCCGCCGGCGCCGGCCAGTGAGGAAGCGTCCATGTCCGTGAATCTCACCCAGTTCCTCTATCTCGTCGCCGGCGTGCTGTTCATCCTGGCGCTGCGCGGGCTGTCCTCGCCGACCTCCTCGCGCCAGGGCAACCGCTTCGGCATGATCGGCATGGGCCTTGCCGTGCTGACCACGCTGGCAGTGTCCCCGCCCTCGGGCGTGTCGGGCTGGCTGCTGGTGGTCGCAGGCCTGGCCGTCGGCGGCGGGCTCGGCGCCGTGGTGGCCAGGCGCGTGGCGATGACGGCGATGCCGCAATTGGTGGCCGCCTTCCATTCGGGCGTGGGCCTGGCCGCGGTGTTCGTGGCCGCCGGCGCCCTCTATGCCCCCGCCGCCTTCGGCATCGCCCATGGCGGGGAGATCGAAGCGCAGTCGCTGGTGGAGATGTCGCTGGGCGTGGCCATCGGCGCCATCACCTTCACCGGCTCGGTGATCGCCTTCGCCAAGCTCAACGGCAACATGTCGGGTGCACCGATCCTGCTGCCGAGCCGCCATGTCATCAATGCGGCCCTGGCCGCGCTCTTGGTCGCCCTGATCATCGCCTTCGTGCTCTCGGCCAGCCACACCCTGTTCTGGCTGATCGTCATCGCCTCGCTGGTGCTGGGCGGGCTGATCATCATCCCGATCGGCGGGGCCGACATGCCGGTGGTGGTCTCGATGCTCAACTCCTATTCGGGCTGGGCAGCGGCCGGCATCGGCTTCACCCTGGGCAACCTTGCCTTGATCATCACCGGGGCGCTGGTGGGCTCGTCCGGTGCCATCCTGTCCTACATCATGTGCAAGGGCATGAACCGCTCCTTCATCTCGGTGATCCTGGGCGGGTTCGGCGGGGATGCGGCGGCGGCCGGCGGCGGCGGCAAGGGCCCGGAGACGCGTCCGGTCAAGCAGGGCTCGGCCGACGATGCCGCCTTCATCATGAAGAATGCCGGCAAGGTCATCATCGTGCCCGGCTACGGCATGGCGGTGGCGCAGGCCCAGCATGCCCTGCGCGAGATGGCCGACCAGCTCAAGGAAGAGGGCGTCGACGTCTCCTATGCCATCCACCCCGTCGCCGGCCGCATGCCCGGGCACATGAACGTGCTCCTGGCCGAGGCCAACGTGCCCTATGACGAGGTGTTCGAGCTCGAGGACATCAATGCCGAGTTCGCCCAGGCCGACGTCGCCTTCGTCATCGGCGCCAACGACGTCACCAACCCCGCCGCCAAGACCGACCCGGCCTCGCCCATCTTCGGCATGCCCATCCTCGATGTCGAGAAGGCCAAGACCGTCCTCTTCATCAAGCGCGGCATGGGTTCGGGCTATGCCGGCGTCGAAAACGAGCTCTTCTTCAAGGACAACACCATGATGCTCTTCGGCGATGCCAAGAAAATGGTCGAGGAAATCATCAAGGGGTTCTGACGGGCGGACAAACATCTCGTTCCCAACTTTTCAGGAAAGGCAAAACCGCCATGTCGCAATGGATCCGTTTCGAGGAAGACGGGCAGGCCCAGTTCGGCACGCTCGAAGGCGACGCCATCCACGTCCATCGCGGCGACATGTTCGGCATCGCCGCCGCCACTGGCCGCACACTGCCCTTGGCACAGGCCAGGCTGCTGGCGCCGACAGTGCCGAGCAAGATCATCGCGCTCTGGAACAATTTCCATCAGCTCGCTGCCAAGCTGAACGTCGCCGTGCCGCCGGAACCGCTCTATCTGCTCAAGGCGCCCACCAGCGTCACCGCGCCGGGTGCGACCGTGGCAAGGCCCCCCTCCTATGACGGCCGGGTGGTCTATGAGGGCGAGCTTGGCATCGTCATCGGCAAGCCCTGCAGCAATGCCTCCGAGGCGGAGGCCGCGGACGCCATCTTCGGCTATACCTGCGTCAACGACATCACCGCCGGCGACATCATCACGCGAGACTCGACCTTCGCCCAATGGGTGCGCGCCAAGAGCTTCGACGGCTTCGGGCCGTTCGGCCCGGTGATCGCCACCGACATCGATCCCGCCACCCTGGTGGTCAAGACGCTGCTCAATGGCGACGAGCGTCAGAACTATCCCGTTGCCGACATGATCTTCCCGCCGGCGAGGCTGGTCAGCCTGATCTCGGGGGATATGACCCTGCTCCCGGGCGATTTGATCTGCTGCGGCACCTCGCTCGGCGTCGGTGCCATGAAGGAAGCGGAGAACGATGTCCGCGTCAGCATCGAGGGCATCGGCTGCCTGGAGAACCGCTTCGTGCAGTGAGGAGGCCCGGGCGCTGGCAGGATGCTTGTTCTGCGAAGGACGTGCCGGCGCGATATGCCGGTCGTCAGACCGAAACGGAACTATCGCTCCTTGTCAAAAAAGTGGCCGGTCTGAAGACCGGCCATCATTCCTTCCCGAAAGATTTGCTTTCAAGCCGCCTTCGCCCTCGCAGAGAGCGCCCGGCCGATCGTATCGCCGACCAGATGCGGGCTCGATGCCACGGTAATCCCGGCCTTCTCGAAGGCGGCGATCTTGGCGTCGGCGCGATCGCGGCCATGCATGGCGAGGGCCCCGGCATGGCCCATGCGCCGCTCGGCCGGGGCATGCAGCCCGACGACCAGGCCGACGATCGGCATGGCCGGCCTGACAGAGGCGATGTAATCGGCCGCTTCCTGTTCTTCCTCGCCGCCGATCTCGCCGATCAGCACGATGCCTTCGGTCTTGGCATCGGCGAGGAACAATTCGAGGCAATCGCGCATCGACAGCCCATGCACGGGGTCGCCGCCCACCCCGACGGTGGTCGACTGCCCGAGACCCGCGGCGGAAACCTGGGCGATCACCTCGCTGGTCAGCGAGGCCGAGCGCGAGACGATGCCGACGCTGCCCGGGCGCTCGCTGCCGGTTGCCATCACGCCCATCTTGCACAGGCCCGGGGACAGGATCCCCTGCGAATTGGGGCCGATCAGCCGGGTCTTCGAGCCGGCCAGGGCATGGCGCACCCTGATCATGTCGAGCACCGGCACCCGTTCGGTGATGGCGACGACCAGCGCAATCTCGGCCTCGATGGCCTCGATGATGGCGGCGCTGGCCTGGGCCGGCGGCACGAAGACCATGCTGGCATTGGCGCCGGTCTCCTTGGCAGCCGCAGCGACGCTATCGAACACCGGCGCCCCGAGATGGAACCGCCCACCCTTGGCGGGCGTGACACCCGCCACGACCTTGGTGCCATATTCGATCATCGCGGCGGTATGATGGGTTCCGGCCCAGCCGGTCATGCCCTGGCAGACGACGCGGGTTTCACTGTCGATGAGGATAGCCATTCCGCCCTCCCTTGAGCGCCGACGGCGCTAACGCATTTTTGGATTAATTAGTCTAAAACTGCAGCAAAATCGCCGTCAGCGTGCGGCAGCAACGGCCTTCGCGGCGGCCGTCCACATGTCCGGGCATTCTATGATGCGGCAGCCGAAATTGGCGAAACGCGAGCGGGCATAGTCGGCGTTGTTGCCGGCGAGCCTGGTCACCACCGGCAGGGTGCGTCCGGCCCGTCGCATGGCGATTCCGAGCCCCTCGGCAACCGTGTCGCAGGACTGCATGCCGCCGCCATGCACATTGATGAGCAGCGCGCGGACCTGGGGATTGTCGAGCAGCAGGCCGAAGCCATGCGCGATGTCGAGGCTGGTCGCCGTGGTGCGGATATCCATGAAATTGGCCGGCGCGCCACCGGCGGCATGGACGAGGTCGACGGTGGCAAGGCCGAGCCCGGCGCCATTGGCGGCAATGCCGACGCTGCCATCCATGCGGACATAATTGAGCTGGCGCTGGCGGGCCTTGACTTCGTATTCGTCCCCATCCTCTTCGCGCAGCTCCGCCAGGGAGGCCTGGCGGAACAGGGCGTGGTCGTCGATGATCATCTTGACGTCGAGCGCCAGCAGCCTGTTGTCGGCGGTCAGAACCAGCGGGTTGATCTCGATCAGGCTGGCATCGAGTTCCAGGAAAGCGCGGCGCAAGCCATCGGCAAGAGCCCTGAAGGCTTCGGCCGGCTGCCCGGTCAGGCCGAGGTGCGCCGCCAGGGCCTGCAGGTCCTCGCGTCTCGCCTGGCTGCCGTCCCCCAGGGAGAGGCGCTCGAGACCACCTTCTCCGGCAAGGACGCGGTCCTCGATATCATCGCCGCCGGCCCCACTGGCAGCCAGGACCAGGGTGCCGCTGGCGGCATGCACGCTGAGCGACAGATAGAAGCTGCTTATGTGATCGACGGCCGCCTCCACCAGCACGCGTTCGACCACGCGGCCATGCGCACCGCTTTGCTCGGTGACGAGGCGCCGGCCCAGCAGCGCCCGGGCTGCCTCCTCGGCTGCATCGGGGGAGGAAACGATAGGGACGCCCCCGGCCCGCCCGCGCCCGCCGGCGTGGATTTGCGCCTTCACGGCGAAGCGAGAGCCACCGAGGCGACGCGCCACCTGCCCCGCTTCGTCGGCGGTGATGGCGACGGCGCCCTGCGGCGCCTCGACACCATAGGGTGCCAGGATCTGCTTGGACTGGAACTCGTGCAGTTTCATCATTCCCTCCCGCACCTGGATATCGCTCTTATCTGGCATAACGTATACCAGATTTCGGAAGCTGTCAAAGAGGAAGCCTAGGAGCGCGGACATCTTGTCCGCTCTTGGGAACGCTGGGCCTAACGGATGGCAAAAGCGGACATCGCGACATACGGGCATGTCGCGATGTCCGCGCTCCATATAAAAAGGGGCGGGCACCACAACGGCACCCGCCCCCATCATCTCAATGATGAAACCTCACTCGGCCGCCATCGCCACGGGAGCGCCAAGGGCGCCGCTTCCCGCAATCTCATCGATCCGGCCCTGGTCGAAGCCGAGGACGTCGCGCAGCACTTCCTGCGTGTGCTCGCCCAGAAGCGGCGAGCGCTCCACCACGGTAGGGCTGTCTGAGAGCTTGATCGGATTGCCAACCGACAGATAAGGCCCACGCTCGGGATGGTCGACCTCGACGACGGTCCCCGTCACCCTGAGCGAAGGCTCGTTGGCGATCTCGCGCATCGACAGGATCGGCCCGCAGGGGATGTCGAACTTGTTGAGGATGTCCATCGCCTCGAACTTGTCCTTGGTCTCCGTCCATTTCTCGATGGTGTCGAAGATGGAGCGAAGCCGCGGCAGGCGCGCTTCAGGCGTGGCATAGTCGGGGTCGGTGATCCACTCTTCCTTGCCGATCACCTTGCAGATCGCGCCCCAGACCGGCGCCTGGGTGATGAAGTAGATATAGGCGTTGGGATCGCTCTCCCAACCCTTGCATTTGAGGATCCAGCCGGGCTGCCCCCCGCCCGAGGCATTGCCGGCACGCGGCACGGCATCGCCGAATTTGCCATTGGGATATTGCGGATACTCCTTCATGGGCCCGCGCTCGATGCGCTGCTGGTCGCGCAGCTTCACCCGGCACAGATTGAGCACGCCATCCTGCATGGCGGCGTCCACGCGCTGGCCGCGCCCCGAATGGGTGCGCTGATAGAGCGCGGTGACGATGCCGAGCGCCAAATGAAGGCCGGTACCGGAGTCGCCGATCTGCGCGCCCGTCACCAGCGGAGGACCGTCGTCGAAGCCGGTGGTCGAGGCCGCGCCGCCGGCGCATTGGGCAACGTTCTCATAGACCTTGCAGTCCTGGTAGGGACCGGGGCCGAAGCCCTTGATCGAGGCCACGATCATGCGCGGATTGAGTTCCTGGATGCGGGCCCAGGAAAAGCCCATGCGATCGAGCACGCCGGGAGCGAAATTCTCCACCAGCACGTCGCAGCTCCTGACGAGCTCCTCGAGCACCGCCTTGCCGGCCTTGTTCTTGGTGTCGAGCGTGATGGAACGCTTGTTATGGTTGAGCATGGTGAAATAGAGGCTGTCGACATTGGGGATGTCGCGCAGCTGGGTCCGGGTGATGTCGCCGACGCCCGGCTTTTCCACCTTGATCACGTCGGCACCGAACCAGGCCAGCAATTGCGTGCAGGTCGGACCGGATTGAACATGCGTGAAGTCGAGGATGCGCACGCCTTCGAGTGCCTGTCCCATCGTTCCCTCCTCGGAAATGTCATCTGTTATGGCGAGGGGCCGGGATGGCCGGCTGGCGCGTTTCCCACGCGGCCGGCCATCCCGCCATCTCACTTGTACATAGTCTGGTTCTTGGTGCCGGGCGCGTACTCGTCCGGATCGACCCAGATATTCACCAGGGCCGAACGCCCCGTCCTGGCCATGGCCTCGCGGGCCCGCCGCAGGGCCGGCTGGATCTCGTTGGGATCGCGGACTTCCTCGCCGTGATTGCCGAGCATCTGGGCAAATTTCGAGAAGGCCACATCGCCGAGCTTGTTGCCGACATTGCCGCGCTCCTCGCCATATTTGGCGACCTGGCCGTAGCGGATCTGGTTCATCGAGGAGTTGTTGCCGATGACGGCCAGATAGGGCGCCCCGAAGCGATCGGCGGTTTCCATGTCGAAACCGGTCATGCCGAAGGAACCGTCGCCGTAATAGCACAGCACTTCCTTGTTGGGATTGGCGAGCTTGGCCGCCAGGGCAAAACCGGTGCCGACACCGAGCGAACCGAGCGCGCCCGGATCCATCCACTGGCCCGGTCCACGCGGACGCACGGCCTGGGCCGAGATCGTCACTACGTCGCCGCCATCGCCGATATAGATGGTGTCCTCGCCGAGGAACTCGTTGAGTTCATAGGCGACGCGATAGGGATGGATCGGCGTCTGGTTGGACAGGAAGAGCGGCATCAGCTTTTCGGTCGCGGCCACTTCGGCGTCCTGGAGCATCTTCATCCATTGCTGGCGCAGCTGGCGCTTGCCCTTGTCCATGCGGCCGGAGGCCGCCTGCAGCACGGCGCCGAGGATCGCACCGGGATCGCCGACCAGGCCGAGATCGATGTCGCGGTTCTTGCCGACGGTGCGGTAATCCATGTCGATCTGGATCAGCTTGAGGTCCTTGCTGATGCGTTTGCCATAGCCCATGCGGAAGTCGAAGGGCGTGCCGACGATGACGAGCACATCGGCCTTGGCGAAGGCGAGCGAGCGGGTGCGATCGAAATGATGGGGGTCGCCGGGAGGCAGCAGGCCGCGGCTGGCGCCGTTGAAATAGCCGGGAATGTCGAGCCCACGCAGCAATGCGATGGCCTCTTCCTGCCCACGGCCGGTCCAGACCTGTTGGCCATAGAGGATGGCGGGGCGCTCGGCGGCGACCAGGATATCGGCAAGCTTCTCGATGTCGGCGGGATCGCCGATCGACTTGGTCGAAGCGCGATATTTGCCGGATTCCGGCAGGACCGCACGGTCGAGGGTGACTTCCCGGTCGAGCACGTCGCGCGGGATCTCGAGATAGGACGGGCCATAGGCACCGGCGAAGCATTCGCGTGCCGCCATCGAGATCATGTCGGCCACGCGCTCGGTAGAGGAGACCGTCGCCGCGAACTTGGTGATCGGCTTCATCATGTCGACATGCGGCAGATCCTGCAGCGAGCCCATCTTGTGCTGGGTCAGCGCGCCCTGCCCGCCAATATGCAGAACGGGACTTTCTGAGCGGAAGGCCGTGGCGATGCCGGTCATCGCATTGGTGCAGCCGGGGCCGGCCGTGGTGACCACGCAGCCGAGCTTGCCGGTCTGGCGCGCATAGCCGTCGGCGGCATGGGCGGCGACCTGCTCGTGACGGACGTCGACGATGCGGATACCTTCGTCGAGACAGCCATCATAGATGTCGATGATATGCCCCCCGCACAGGGTGAAGATCGTGTCGACACCCTCAGCCTTGAGCGCCTTGGCGACGAGATGTCCGCCGGAGACAACGCTGCCGTCGCGGGCTTTTTGCTTGAGCGTGTCTTCGGCCGTCGTGGTCACGGGCTTTTGCAGTGCTGTAACCGTTGCCATTGGGGCAATTCCTCCCGTTGTTCTTCGCAACGATATGCCGCTGAGGGTCATCGGCTTCGATGAAACCGCCTCCGATGAAGAGGGGTGCAATCAACTATGCCGAAATCGCCTTCTACTTGGCGGAATGACGCCATGGCATGCCGTACAGCTGGTACATTGGCATGCCAGATACCAGAGTGTCAATCCGCATTTTTCACCCTCTAACAGGCTTGGAACCGGCCTCTTCCTTCACCGGAAGGGGAGATGAATTCTCTTTTATTTCAAATACTTGCTATTCAATTCGTCGGGGAAAGCGAGTAAAATTGCGGCCGCAGGAAACCGGACTCTGCCGGCTCGAAGGACCGTCTGCATCGACGAATTCGCAGGTTTGTGGCGCCCGTAATTTCATGCCGCGATGCAGTAAAGCCTGCAAAGTAAACCTTGCATTTTCGTGTTTAGTATAGGGGTATCCCTAAACTTGGTTTAGCCCACACCGCCCATCAGGCGGGGGAACAAGCGGATTGCAGATGAGCTGAGGCAGTTTACTTCGCAATGCAAAGAGCGCATGACTGCATTGCAACATAGGCCCTTCTCTTCTGGGATCTGGCATGCCAGATTCACGGCAACACAGGATCTTTCCTCGAACACCCAATGTGGAGAACGACCATGACCACTTCCGCCCTGTCCCGCAGCCCTGCTGCCCGTCCGCTGTCGAACCGTCTCTGGGCGGCTTTCTCGGGCTTCCTGATGAAGATGGCCCAGGCCGATATCCGCGCCGGTTCCCGCGAACCCTTCGGCCTCTGAAGGCCTGGATCGCCGCCGCCCCTTCATCCGAGATCCGGGGCGGCAGCCTGGGAATGGCTTCGGCCGGATCGATTCGACTGGGGCGATTGCCAGGCCGGCTCCGGTGATTCTGGCTGCCCTTTTATTGCGGCGAGCCGAGCCACTCCGGGCGAGGCACAGCCTGTCAGGCCGGTGTAGCACTCGCCACCGCTCAAAGCAGGCAAGGGGGCGTAGGGGCGCATTTGGGAGACCAGGTCCGGTCACAGGGCTTGCCCCGCTAGGCGTGGCAGCTGGTAGCCGTTGGGGAGACGAATTCCGCTCTGGCATGCCAGAATATTATGTCTGATAAGCGACTATTTCTAGCATAGATACGACATTAAGCAGAGTTACGGCTGCTTCTATGCAACTTTTTTTGATCTATTCGCAACTGTGCCGGCAACCAAGGCGCACCGAGCGAAGATCTCAATTCTTTCCGTAACTTGCTACCGATTGCCCTTTCTCTCGATTCGCTCCCAAGCCCCCTGGAAGACGCCTCTTCCGGGGCAATTTGGCGTGCCTTGCCGAAAAACGGCGCTTGCCAACTGGCATGCAAGATACCAATATGGCGACATAACCTGCTTAATGGAGCCTGGGCTCCGTCCAACCTCCAACAAAAACCAAGGGGGACTGCAATGGTAGGGTCGCAAGGAGAGGAAAACCTGCCGAGGGTATCTGATGCCTTCCGCTGGACACAGCTTGCAATCGGCGTCGTCTGTATGGTGATGATCGCCAATCTCCAATATGGCTGGACATTCTTCGTTCCCGATATCCAGAAGACGTTCGGCTGGGACCGGGCAGCCATTCAATGGGCTTTCACCCTGTTCGTCCTGTTCGAGACCTGGCTCGTGCCGATCGAAGGGTGGTTCGTCGATAAATACGGGCCAAAACTGGTGGTAGTCTTCGGTGGTGCGCTCTGCGCCGTCGGTTGGGTGATCAATTCCTACGCCACCTCGCTCACTCTATTCTATCTGGGACAGATCATTGCCGGCATCGGCGCCGGCGCCGTCTACGGCACCTGCGTGGGCAACGCGCTGAAATGGTTCCCGGACAAACGCGGCCTTGCGGCCGGCATCACGGCGGCCGGTTTCGGTGCCGGCTCGGCCCTGACGGTTGCGCCCATCCAGGCCATGATCGCCAATGACGGGTTCCAGGCTGCCTTCTTCTGGTTCGGTCTCGGCCAGGGCATCATCGTCATCATCTTCGCGCTGTTCATGCACACGCCCCGCAGCGGCCAGGTGCCGGCTCCCGTGCTGAACAAGAACATCGTGCAGACCCGCCGCAACTTCGCGCCGACCGAAGTGCTGCGCCAGCCGATCTTCTGGCTGATGTACTTCATGTTCGTGATCGTCGGCGCCGGCGGCCTGATGGTAACCGCCAACCTCAAGCCGATCGGCGCCGATCTCAAGCTCGACGGCGTCCCGGTCTCTCTGTTTGGCCTGACCATGACGGCCGTGACGTTCGCCGCCACCCTCGACCGTATCCTCAACGGCCTCACCCGCCCCTTCTTCGGCTGGGTGTCGGACAAGATCGGCCGCGAGAACACCATGTTCATCGCCTTCGCGATGGAAGGTGTCGGCATCTACATGCTGCATCTGTTCGGCCATGATCCGGTCTGGTTCGTGCTGCTCTCGGGCTTCGTATTCTTCGCTTGGGGTGAGATCTATTCCCTCTTCCCCTCGACCTGCACGGACACGTTCGGCTCCAAATATGCCGCGACCAATGCCGGCCTCCTCTACACGGCCAAGGGAACGGCGGCCCTGCTCGTTCCCTTCGCCAACGTACTGCAGCAGCAGACCGGAACCTGGGACGTGGTGTTCATCATCGCGGCGGGCGCCAATATCCTGGCAGCCATCCTCGCCATCGGCGTCCTCAAACCCTGGCGTGCGGGCGTGGTGCGCAAGCACGAGTTACAGCAGCCGGCCAACACGGCCGCGGCATAGCTCTCGCGTGGCGAGCATCAGCCCGCCACGTCACATCGCAAAAGCCGGTGCCCTGACAGGCACCGGCCAGGAAGATCACCATAGGATCCCGCGGCGATATCTCATTCAGTATCGCCGCATCCTATGCCAGGTCCCGGCAGTGCAGACATAGCCGGGGCCAGAAACCGCCTAATCCATTGAATAAGAACAATATCTTCTAGAGCAAAACGCGTTCAAGTGTGAACGCTTATTTCCTCTAACTCTTTGTTTGGATGCGTCTTTGTGATTCCTAGTAACTCCATGAAATCGCAAAGCGCTATAGGATACAGCCAAAGCTCGAGCCTTTGGCTCCACGCGACACGCGAAAATGAACCAAAATCTGGTTCTTTATAGCTAAAGCGTTTTGCGGTCAGGCGAAATCGCCGGGAAACGCAAAGCCACATCGACACAGAAATAGAAAAGAGGCGCGGTTTTCGCTTCGACGCGTTCTACCCCGGTCGATAGCGAAAGTCGCGCTTGACAAATTCAAATCTGGCATACCAGATACCAGAAGTTAGATTCCCACCGACAGGACGAAGCTTCGATCCGGCAACGACCAGGGAGAAAACACCATGAACATCCAGGCAAGACCCGCGCAATCCATCCAGGCCGATGTCCGGGCCATTCTCGATGCCGTCAAGGCATCGGGCCGCACCAGCCTCACCGCCCCCGAGGGCAAGCTCGTCTGCGACGCCTATGGCATTCCCGTGCCGAAGGAGGGCCTGGCACGCTCCAGCGCCGAGGCTGCCAAGCTTGCCGGCGACATGGGCTTTCCGGTGGTGATGAAGATCGTCTCCCCCGACATCCTGCACAAGACCGAAGCCGGCGGCGTGATCGTCGGCGTGGCTTCCGCCGCCGAGGCCGAAGCCGCCCACGACAAGATCCTCGCCAATGCCAAGGCCTACAAGGCCGATGCCCGCATCGAAGGCATCCAGGTCCAGCAAATGCTGAAAGGCGGGCAGGAAGTCATCATCGGCGCCGTGACCGACGACAGCTTCGGCAAGCTCGTCGCCTTCGGCCTCGGCGGCGTGCTGGTCGAAGTCTTGAAGGATATCACCTTCCGCCTGGCGCCGATCAACCGCGACGAAGCCCTCTCCATGCTCGACGGCATCCAGGCCGCCGAGATGCTCAAGGGCGTGCGCGGCGGTGACCCGGTCAACCGCGATGCCCTCGCCGACACGCTGGCAAGGGTCTCCCAGCTCGTCACCGATTTCCCGGAGATCACCGAACTCGATCTCAACCCCGTCTTCGCCACCAAGGACGGCGCCACCGCCGCGGACGTGCGCATCGTGGTGGACTTCGAGGCCAAGCCGGCCCGTTTCAGGCCCTCGCAGGATGCCATCGTCACCGCGATGAACCGCATCATGCGTCCGGAAGCCGTTGCCGTGATCGGCGCCTCCTCCGAGGATGGCAAGATCGGCAATTCGGTGATGAAGAACCTGATCAATGGCGGCTACAAGGGTCAGATCTACCCGATCCACCCCAAGGCCGACGAGATCCTCGGCTACAAGGCCTATAAGAGCGTCAAGGATGTGCCCGGCGCCATCGATACCGCCGTCTTCGCCATTCCTGCCAAATTCGTGGCCGGCGCCCTGGTCGAATGCGGCGAGAAGGGCATTCCGGGTGCCGTGCTCATTCCCTCGGGCTTTGCCGAAACCGGCAATGAGGAAGGCCAGCGCGAGATCCAGGAGATCGGGCGCAAATACAATATCCGCCTGATGGGGCCGAACATCTACGGCTTCTACTACACCCCGTCCAATCTCTGCGCGACCTTCTGCACCGCCTATGACGTCAAGGGCTCGGCCGCCCTTTCCTCCCAGTCGGGCGGCATCGGCATGGCCATCATCGGCTTCTCGCGCTCGGCCAAGATGGGCGTCTCGGCGATTGTCGGCCTCGGCAACAAGTCCGATATCGACGAGGACGACCTGCTCACTTTCTTCGAGCAGGACGACAACACCAAGATCATCGCCCAGCATTGCGAGGACCTCAAGGACGGCCGCGCCTTCGCCGAGGTCGCCCGCCGCGTCTCCAAGAAGAAGCCGGTGA
The DNA here is from genome assembly GCF_057073705.1 of Labrys sp. E2SS-1L. Classification (NCBI taxonomy): domain Bacteria; kingdom Pseudomonadati; phylum Pseudomonadota; class Alphaproteobacteria; order Hyphomicrobiales; family Xanthobacteraceae; genus Labrys; species Labrys sp. E2SS-1L. The sequence goes on from NZ_CP172712.1 coordinate 5,133,852, forward strand.
TCGTGCTGAAGGCCGGCCGCACCTCGGCAGGCGCCAAGGCGGCAAGCTCGCACACCGGCGCGCTCGCCGGCAACGACCGTATCTATGAAGACGTCTTCAAGCAGGTCGGCGTCATCCGCGCCCGTTCGCTGCGGCAATTGCTGGAATTCGCTCGCGGCGTGCCGATCATGCCGACGCCCAAGGGCGAGAACGTGGTGATCATCACAGGGGCCGGCGGCTCGGGCGTCTTGTTGTCGGATGCCTGCGTCGACAACGGCCTGTCGCTGATGTCGATGCCGGATGATCTCGATGCGGCCTTCCGCAAGTTCATCCCGCCCTTCGGCGCGGCCGGCAATCCGGTCGACATCACAGGCGGCGAACCGCCCTCGACCTACAAGAACACCATCAAGCTGGGCCTGGAGGACGACCGCATCCACTCGATCATCCTGGGCTATTGGCACACCATCATCACGCCGCCAATGACCTTCGCCAAGCTGGTGATCGAGGCCAAGGAAGAGATGAAGGCGAGAGGCATCGAAAAGCCGATCGTCGCCTCCCTCGCTGGCGACGTGCAGGTCGAGGAAGCCTCCGAATATCTCTACGCCCATGGTGTACCGGCCTATGCCTATTCCACCGAACTGCCGGTGGAAGTGCTGGGCGCCAAATATAAATGGGCCCGCGGCGCCGGGTTGCTCTGAGGGCAGGCCTAGCTGACGACGCCGGCCACACCAAGCCGGCATCGTTCCCCTCCTCTCCTTCAATCGAACAGCCCGTCCTGCCTGCGCTCCCTCACCTGGATCGCGGGGACGGCGGAAGCATGCTCCATGACCGGGTGGCACCATCCCATGACAGCGACGAGGTCCAAGAAGAATGAACATCCATGAATATCAGGCCAAGGCCGTGCTGCAGAGTTTCGGCCTGCCGATTTCCCCCGGCGCCGCGGCGCGAACCGTCGAGGAAGCGGTGAAGGGGGCGAAAGAGCTCCCCGGTCCGCTTTACGTGGTGAAGTCGCAGATCCATGCGGGCGGGCGCGGCAAGGGCAAGTTCAAGGAACTGCCTGCCGACGCCAAGGGCGGGGTGCGGCTTGCCAAGTCGATCGAGGACGTGCGCGCCCATGCGCAGGAGATGCTGGGCAACACGCTGGTGACGGTGCAGACCGGGCCGGCCGGCAAGCAGGTCAACCGCCTCTATGTCGAGGACGGCTCCGACATCGAGAAGGAGTTCTACCTCTCGGTGCTGGTCGACCGCGAGACCAGCCGGGTCGCCTTCGTGGTCTCCACCGAGGGCGGCATGGACATCGAGAAGGTGGCCCATGAGACGCCGGAGAAGATCGTGACCTTCTCGGTCGATCCGGCCACCGGGGTGATGGCCCATCACGGCCTGGCGGTGGCCAAGGCGCTCGGGCTCTCGGGCGACCTGGCCAAGCAGGCGGTGAGCCTGACCACCAGGCTCTACACCGCCTTCGTGGCCAAGGACATGGCGCTCCTGGAGATCAATCCCCTGATCGTCACCAAGGACGGCCAGCTCAAATGCCTGGACGCCAAGATGGGCTTTGATTCCAATGCCCTCTACCGCCATCCCGACATCGTGGCGCTGCGCGACGAGAGCGAGGAAGACCCCAAGGAGATCGAGGCCTCGCGCTACGATCTCAACTACATCGCGCTCGACGGCTCGATCGGCTGCATGGTGAACGGGGCGGGCCTGGCCATGGCTACGCTCGACATCATCAAGCTCTATGGCGAGGAGCCGGCCAACTTCCTGGATGTCGGCGGCGGCGCCAGCAAGGAGAAGGTGACGGCGGCCTTCAAGATCATCACGGCCGATCCGCAGGTGAAGGGCATCCTGGTCAACATCTTCGGGGGCATCATGCGCTGCGACGTGATCGCCGAGGGCGTGATCGCTGCGGTGCAGGAAGTGGGGCTGACCATCCCGCTGGTGGTGCGCCTGGAGGGCACCAATGTCGAACTCGGCAAGCAGATCATCCGCGATTCCGGCCTGAACGTGATCGCGGCCGACGACCTCGACGATGCCGCCCAGAAGATTGTCAAAGCCGTGCGGGAAGCCAAGTAATGTCGATCCTGATCAACAAGCAAACGCGCGTCATCTGCCAGGGCTTCACCGGCAAGAACGGCACCTTCCATTCCGAGCAGGCGCTCAAATACGGCACGCAGCTGGTGGGGGGCACCTCGCCGGGCAAGGGCGGCTCGCAGCATCTGGGCCTGCCGGTGTTCGACACCGTGGCCGAGGCACGCCATGTCACCAAGGCCGATGCCTCGGTGATCTATGTGCCGCCGCCGGGGGCGGCGGATGCGATCTGCGAGGCGATCGACGCGGAAATCCCGCTGATCGTGTGCATCACCGAGGGCATTCCGGTCACCGACATGATCAAGGTGAAGCGGGCGCTGTCGGGCTCGAAGTCGCGCCTGATCGGGCCGAACTGCCCGGGGGTGATGACGGCGGACGAATGCAAGATCGGCATCATGCCGGGCAACATCTTCAAGAAGGGCTCGGTGGGCATCGTGTCGCGCTCGGGCACGCTGACCTATGAGGCGGTGTTCCAGACCACCCATGAGGGGCTGGGGCAGACCACGGCGGTGGGCATTGGCGGCGACCCGGTCAAGGGCACCGAGTTCATCGACGTGCTGGAGATGTTCCTGGCCGATCCCGACACCCATTCGATCGTGATGATCGGGGAGATCGGCGGCTCGGCCGAGGAGGATGCGGCGCAGTTCCTGGCGGACGAAGCCAGGCGCGGGCGGGCCAAGCCGACGGTGGGCTTCGTGGCCGGGCGCACCGCTCCCCCCGGACGGCGCATGGGCCATGCCGGCGCCATCATCTCCGGCGGCAAGGGCGATGCCGGCTCCAAGATCGCCGCGCTCGAAGCCGCCGGCGTCAGGGTATCACCCTCCCCGGCGCGCCTCGGCACCACGCTGACGGAACTGCTGGGCGACTGGTCGCCCCGGCGCCGGCAGGCAGCCACGGGCTGAGCCGACGCTTCCGAAACACTCATGAATGCCGGTCCCCCGACATTCACCATACCGCCTTCTCCCGGGCGGTATGGGCCTTTCCTTCCGGCGGCGGGCGCGCAGCGGTGCAAGCCCGCCGCCAAAACGATGGTGGAACGACGACAGGCTGCAACGAAGAAGCCACGACGAAGGGAATCGTTCTTCCGAACCGGCTGATCCAGCCGTCATCGGTTCAAGGGCGACCCGTAAACCGTTTTAGGTATACCTAATGCAAGACCGGATAGCGTATATGCGTTATGAAGAGCATGGCGCTATCTGGTCCGGCCGGAGCAAAGCGCGTTTGAACGAAACGCGCTTTGCTCCGGCTGCTGATTCCGACGCGTCTTTGCGATTCTTGGCGATGCCGCCAAATCACAAGTACGCTTTGGGCGATTTGAGAGAGGAAGAGTTCGTGGCTCCAAAAATTCAAGCGCGTTGGCCGATTGCCGACGAATCCACTCCCGAACTGGTGCTGGAACGTTTCTCTCCGGAACAGACCTACAAGACCAAGGTCTATACCGCGCTCAAGCATGCCATCGCCAATATGGACATCTACTCTTCGCCAGAGCCGACCTGGATCGACGAGCGCCAGCTTTCCGAGCGTCTTGGCGTCAGCCGCACGCCGGTTCGCGAGGCCATCGCCATGCTCGAGCAGCAGGGCTTCGTCAAATCCCTGCCCCGGCGCGGCATCATCGTGCTGAAGAAGACCAAGCGCGAGGTGATCGAGATGATCCAGGCCTGGGCGGCCCTGGAAAGCATGGCGGTGCGCCTGATCTGCCAGCGCGCCAGCGACCGGGAAATCGCGCGGCTGCGCACGATCTTCCAGGAGTTCAACGACGCCCACAAGCCGGCCGACTATCCGCACGAATACTCGACCGCCAATATCCGCTTTCACCAGACCATGATCGAGCTTTCCGGCTCGCAGATCCTGGCTGAGATGACCGAGAATCTGGTGTTGCATGTGCGCGGCATCCGCCAGATCACCATCGGCCGCGACGATCGCGCCAGCAAGTCGATCGTCGATCACCTCAACATCATCGAGGCGCTCGAAAAGCGCGACGTCGCCAAGGCCGAAGCCTATGCTCGCGACCACACGCTGGGCCTTGCGGACTATGTCGCCAAGCACAGCGACGGCATCTTCGACTGATTCATCGCCAAACTGCCTTGCGATTGGGTTGGACGACCATGAATCGCAAGGAAGCGTCGAAACAAAGCGTTGAAGCAAAAGGGCGTTTTTTTTTGCGGAAACGAGCTTTGCTTCGCGACAAGCGATCAGGGCAAACAGCATTGATCGCTCCCCTGCCCTGATACGATTGGAAGCCGCCATGCCCGACCTGCCCGCGACCATGACCGCCATCGCCATCAACCGGCCCGGCGGCCCCGAAGTGCTGGTGCCGGAAGAGCGTCCGGTGCCGCGCCCCGGCGACAACGAGATTCTGATCCGCGTTGCGGCCGCCGGCGTCAATCGCCCGGACGTACTGCAGCGCGCCGGCGCCTATCCGCCACCCAAGGATGCCTCCGACCTGCCGGGATTGGAAGTTGCCGGCGAGGTCGTTGCCATCGGGCCGAAGGTCACCCGCTGGAAGGTCGGCGACAAGGTGACCGCCCTCACACCCGGCGGCGGCTATGCGCCCTTTGCCGTGACCGATGCCGGCCACGCCCTGCCTATTCCCGCCGGCCTCGACATGGTCCAGGCTGCGGCCATCCCCGAAACCTTCTTCACCGTCTGGCACAATGTGTTCCAGCGTGGCCGCCTGCAGAGCGGCGAAACCCTCCTCATTCACGGTGGTTCCTCCGGCATCGGCACCACGGCGATCATGCTGGCCAAGGCCTTGGGCGCCACCGTCATCGTCACTGCGGGCTCACCGGAGAAATGCGAGATCTGCCGCAAGCTCGGTGCCGATGTCGCCATCGACTACAAGGCCGAAGATTGGAGCGCGGCCGTCAAGCAGGCCACCGACAAGCGCGGCCCAGATGTCATCCTCGACATGGTGGGCGGCAGCTATATCGCCAAGAATTACGAGGTGGCGGCGCTGGAAGGGCGCATCGTCAACATCGCCTTCCTGCAGGGCTCGAAGGTCGAGATCGACTTCGTGCGGCTGATGACCAAGCGCCTGAGCCATATGGGTTCCACCCTGAGGGCCCAATCGGTGACGGCCAAGGCGGCCATCGCAGCGGACGTGGAGAAGAACGCCTGGCCCTTGCTGGCGCAGGGGCGCTGCCGCCCGCTGATCCATGCCGTCTTCCCGCTGGCGGAGGCGGCCAAGGCACATGCGTTGATGGAAAGCAGCAGCCACAGCGGCAAGATCGTGCTCACCGTTTAAGCCGCATCGGCCCATCAGCGAACCATGCCGGCCCCGATGCCGAAATCGGGGCGGATGCGATCGTTCAAAATCCGCTCCTGTTCCCGGATGCACGGCGTCGAACGTTATCACGTCGAGCGTCCAGGACAGCGCCTTGCTTACCTATTCGGGTTTCGCGGCGTTGCACGATACGTTCGGATTGTTGTCGGCGAAGTGGCCGGCCGGATTTCGTTTCCAGGCCCAGACATGCAGCTCGTAGAATGGATCCAAACCATAGCGGTTGGGCGCACCGTTGAAGTTGAAAAGATGGCCCTCCAACGCAGCCGGCCCCTTGAAGGCTATGTATTCCACGGCAACCAGGACGAGCTTGCCGTCGGAAGTTGGCTCATACATCACCGCTTCGGGCTTTGCGATGTCGATGACGCCATCCTTGAGGAAAGCGCCATTGACGTAGTGAATGCCCATTGCGCCGCCTTGCTGGCCGCTGGCGCAGGGAATGGGTGCATAACCTTCAGCGACCGCTGCCGAAACATGCTTGAACCGATCGTTCGCTTTTCGGACATGATCGAGCAAGGGCGCCTCGCCGCCTGAATGCGCCGATGCCGAGCCGGCGCCAAGAAGGGACACAAGGGCGAGAGCCCAACAGCCACGTTTCATTTTACTCTCCGATTGAATGAGCTCTGGGCAGGACTTCGTGCACCGGCGGCCATGTGGACCGCACGGTGCCGATATTTCAGACGGCTTCGGCCGGCACGGGATCCGGACGCACGACGACCGTGGTCGCCACCGGATAGAATTCCTCGCCCGGCATGCCGACATGGCGCGCATGCTCGCGAATGGCAGCCCCGTCCTTGGCCTCATAGATGCAAAAGGTGCCGATGCGACCGTCCGGTTCGTTCACCACATAGCTACGGATCCAGCGAACCCGATCCGACATCTGTTCGTTTCCGATCTGAGCTGATTTGGCGCCGGCCTTTTCCAGCTCGGCGAGCGAGGCCCAGGCGCTTGGCCGGCGAATGACATAAAGCTGCATTGTCGTCGTTCCCTTCGAATGGCCGGGCATTACTCGAGCCATGCCGTGTTGCAGCCACGCACCATGCGTGACGAAGTGGAACCTAAGGGCGAGGTGGCCTGGCCGTCCTTACCGGCGGCTGATCTCGCAATGATCATTCACCAAGGCCGGCAACGGTCAGACTATGCTTGTGCGGCCCGGTGGGGCGGTGGAGCGGAAATCAATTTCGGTTGCAGCTCGGCTGCCAGCATCCGAAGCCGGCGGGAGCCAATGCGGACGGCGGTACGTTCTGCCGCGTCCATCTCGGTCCGTGCCGCAGCGATGTCCCCCGCTGCAATCAGGATGCGGGCGAGTTCTAGCCGGACACGGGCCGCGTGGTACTCAATTCCGGCGCTGGTCCACAGCTGGCGGGCGAGCACCAGAAACCGGATCGCTTCATTGTCGCTCGCAAGCAGATAGTGCGCCTCGTTGATGAGTGCATGCACGGCCGGCTGCGTCCAGCGGTCGGATTGTCCTTCCAGTTCGGCCAATGCCCCGGAAACGATCTCGCGAAGGCCGCCCAATGCCGCGATGCGCATCTTGTGCGCCAGAAGGATTCCACGCCGCTGGATATGGTACCAGCTCGCACCATCGAGCACCCGGTCGAGCGCCGCGAGGGCCACACCCACCTGGCCCGTTTCCGCCAGCAGGACCGCGTTTCCGGGCTCGGCATCCCAACCCGCGGCATAGGCGGCGGCGTAGTCCTTCCGAGCGTCGTCCAGATCACCAATCATCGCTCGAATGTCACCGCGGACGCGGTAGCCGTCGCCTATCGACCAGGCCTCCTCCTCCGAGAGCTTCGGCAGAGCCTGGTCGATCGCCGCAAGCGCACCGATCAAGTCGCGTTGCGCCCCGAGGATCTCGGCGCGATGCAGATCGCAACTTCCCGGTATGGTGGCGTAACTCGCCTCGCTCCAGCTGTCGAAGCCTTCGCTCCATTGCCGGGCGCGCGACCAGTCGGGGAACGTACGACAACTCCACAGGATGTTGCAGTAGACAAGGCTTCCGAAAACCGGATCCACATTGCTCGACAAGGCAATGGCCGCGGCATGGTTCTGCTGGTTCACCCCTTGTTCGATGCGGCCAAGCGAGATGTTGTAGAAGCCCATATAGACCAGCGTGAGCGCAATCAGGCCCGGGTCGGCGCAGGCATTGGCAGCGCTGTGCGATTGCAATGACAGTTCGAGCGCCTCTGCGGCACGGCCCTGGAAGATCACCTGCCGGGCCTTCATCCATAAAAGGTAGGCCGTGGTCCGCGGGTCTTCCATGTCCCCCAGAAGGGCTTCAGCCCGCCCCATCCAGCCGGAGGCGGCGGCCGGGGCGGAGCGCTCCAACTCGAGTTTGGCGATTGTTACCGCGGCCCGTGCGGCCATGTTGGGCCGCCCCTCGACGACATAGGCGGCAAGCGCGCGGGTCAGCACCGGGATCGCCGCGGCAGGGCGGCCTTGGCATTCCACCGCCAGTGCCCACACATCGATGTCTGCCGCACAGAGCTGTCCACCGGCATCGAGCCTCTCGAAGACCATCGCGGCGCCGTGCCAGTCCTTGGCCTTGGCAAGCGCCAGGGCCTGGGCACGATCGGACTCCTGCACGTCGAATTCCGGAACAGCGGCACCAACGCTCGCCTCGTCGATCGCAAAACGATAGCCATGCCGGACATAGCTGCGGATCGCATTCTCGAGCCCTCCGGCAGACAGGGCCGCGCGGGCCAGGCTGACGGCGCGCTGGAGGGATGCTTCGGTGACATGGAGATTTGGCCACAAGGCATCCATCAATTCGTCTTTCGGGACGACGCGGCCGGCATTTCGGACGAGATAGACCAGAAGATCGAAGACGCGCGGCTGCAGCTTTTGCGCAGCTCCCCGCAACCTGAGAGCGCGCGCGTCCTCATCGAGTTCAAAGAATCCGAAACGGTGCAGCATCGAGGCCAGTCTCAGTAGAAGCGCGCAAAACTCGGAATGATCAGCAAACGATCAGCCGCCGATAAGGACTAACTTCGGCGTTAATCGCAATTTCGCAGTCACATTACGAAACCAGACTGCGGATGAAAAGCAACATGCCCGAACTTCACCAAAGCAGGCTGTCGATGCCGAGCGCCAGCCTGGTTCTGCGCGCAAGAGCGTTGGCATCGCCGGCAGCTGCACTTTTCCAGTTTCTTCGTCGGCCCGCCCTGGCGACCAGTGCGGGCGGCTATCTCTCGGGGCTCGGCGCGGCAGTGATCTGGAGCGGTTGGTGGACCGTGACACGCCTCGGCGTGGTCAGCGATCTTGCTGCCGCCGACCTTGCCGCCCTGCGATTTGGCATTTCGGGTCTTCTGTTCCTGCCCCTCATCTGGCGTGAATGGCCGACCATCAGGCTGGTAGCGCCTCTGCAGCTAGTGTTCATGGCCATCGGTGCCGGCGCGCCCTATGCGCTCGTCGCAGCCACCGGCGTCAGACTGACATCGGCCGGTCTTGGCGGCGCAATCACCGTCGGCCTCCTGCCGGCGTTCACATTGATCCTGTCCGTGCTGTTCTTGCGCGAGCCGGTCACACGGGTGCTGATTGCCGGCATTGCCTGCATCGTGGCGGGAGCAGGCTGCGTGATCGCCGGTACATGGAATGCCGGTCATGGCGGCTCCGGCCTCGGCTTCTTCGTCGTCGGGGCTCTCATGTGGGCGGCCTACACCGTTTCGCTCAGACGTACGGGATTACAGCCTCTGACCGCGACGGCGATCATTTGCGTCGCATCGCTGCTGCTCTACACACCGGTCTGGCTGATCATATCCGGTCCAGGACATCTGTTCACGGCCGCCCCTCGAGACCTGCTGCTGCAGACTATCTACCAGTCTCTGCTGTCGGCCATTGCCGCGCTCTACTGCTACGGCCAGGCCATCCGGCGGCTTGGCGCAACGCGCGCCTCCGTCTTCGCGGCGATCGTGCCGTTGTTTTCGGTGATCATAGCGGCAGTCGCCCTGCATGAGAGTCCGAGCATGGCCGAGGCAGCCGGTGCAGCGCTGCTGACCGTTGGTGCAATCGTCGCAGCACGAAAAACCGGCAGCAGGCCACGACCGCCCCCCGTTGTCGGGAAAGCACCAGCCTTGCTTTCCGACGGACGGGCCTCCGGCAGGCGTCACCCGGTTCAAGCACTCGGCATCGCCACTGACTCGCACTGGTCCCAACGCCCCTGAAAGGAAATGATCATGCCCGACATCTACAGCTCCATTCTCGAAACCATCGGCAATACCCCCGTGATACGCTTGGCCCGCCTCGAGCCGAAAGGCATCGAACTTTACGCCAAACTCGAAGCATTCAACCCGCTTGGCTCCGTCAAGGACCGGCTGGCTCTCGGCGTCATCGAAGCTGCCGAGCGCGACGGCAGGCTGCAGCCGGGCCAGACCGTCATCGAGGCAACGAGCGGCAATACCGGCATAGGCCTGGCGATGGTCTGCGCCCGCAAGGGCTACCCGCTGGTCATCGTGATGGCCGAGAGCTTCTCGGTCGAACGCCGGAAGTTGATGCGGTTCCTCGGTGCACAAGTCGTGCTGACCCCTGCATCCGAGAAAGGAACCGGAATGGTCGAGAAGGCCCGCGAGCTTGCGGCGGCGCATGGATGGTTCTGGACCCGCCAGTTCGAGAACGAGGCAAACGCCGATGTTCACAGCGACACCACCGCGCGCGAGATATTGCGAGATTTTGGAGGGAGCGGCCCCGACTATTTCGTCACCGGAGCGGGCACCGGCGGCACGCTGAAGGGGGTGGCGCGGGTCCTGCGCGCCGAGAGCCCGAACACGCGGATCATCGTGGCAGAACCTGAAAACGCCCCGATGCTGGCGAGCGGCATCGACCAGCAATACAAGAGCGACGCCACCCCGGCCGCAAGCCATCCCCTGTTCCGCCCGCATCCCATGCAGGGATGGAACCCGGACTTCATTCCCAAACTGACCGCAGATGCCGTCGACTCGAACCTGATCGACGGCATCCAGCCCGTGGGCGGCTCGCAGGCCTTGCGTCTGGCCCGGGAACTCGCACGGCAGGAGGGCATTTTCTGCGGTGTCACGGGCGGTGCGACATTGGCGGCAGCGCTCGAAGTCGCGAAGACGGCGCGGCCAGGCAGCCGGATCCTGTTCATGGTGCCCGACACCGGCGAGCGCTACCTCTCGACACCGCTGTTCGAGACGATCGAGCAGGAGATGGACGCGGCCGAGAGAAAAATCTCGAACTCAACGCCACTATGCCGCTTCGGCGTCCCGGCAGCACAACCTGCTGCGGTTTCCGCGGCGGCGATCGATACGGCCCCCGATCATGCGCACAGCTTCGTCGACCAGGCGATCAAGGATCCCGGCCAACCCGTGGTGATGTTCGCGCTGGAATGGTGCGAGTTCTGCTGGGCCGTGCGCAGGTTCCTGAAGGACATGGGCGTCCCCTTCCGTTCCGTCGATCTTGATTCGGTGGCGATGCAGGCTGGCGGTCTGGGCGGAGACATCCGCAAAGTGCTGCGCCCGATGACCGGCGCAGCCACGATCCCGCAGATCTTCATCGGCGGCATTCACGTTGGCGGTTCGGTCGATCTCCTTCAACTTCACGATGCCGGCAAACTGGTATCGCTCCTCGCCAAAGCCGGAGTCACGCCGGCAGGCGACATCACGCTGACGGCGCGGAGTTACCTGCCAAAATGGCTCGCCGCTCGGCCCGCCGCATGATGTTCAGCGCATGTATTCCTGACGCCGGCCCAGGGTGACCTTCTTCGAACTCCTCAAGGCCGGAGGTGATCGGAATCGGCGGTGATGCACGAAGGTCCACCCCCACGATCTCCGGCCTGGTCGCGAAGGCCGAAGGTGAGATTTGCCGCTGCGGCACGAGGCAGCCGCAGCGCCATGGCGGTTCTGGATCTGTCCGCACTTCTTCGGCCAAACGCAAAAAGGCCTGAGGGACCCGCATGGAATCCCTCAGGCCTTTTGCGTGAGATGCGACGAAAAGTGCCCTCACCCAGCCTTGGCGGTCTTGGCCGGCGGGTTGTTGCGGCCCCAGCGCAACGACCCGAGGCCTGCAGCCTTGGCGAGGCGCGAGCGTTCCGCAGCATAATTCGGTGCAACCATGGGATAGTCCTCCGCGAGGCCCCATTTGCTACGGTATTCCTCCGGCGACATATTGTATTTGCTGCGCAGATGCCGCCTCAGCGATTTGAATTTCTGGCCATCTTCCAGGCAGACGATGAAATCGGGCGTCACGGACTTGCGTACTGGTACGGCTGGACGCAACGGTGTCGCTTCCTCGACTACCGGCTGTTCGCGAAGCTTGGACAGGCTGTCGTGAACCATTGATATGAAAGATGGCAATCCGTCCGTCGGAATAGAATTGTTAGCGACGTAAGCTGCGACGATATCCACCGTAACATCGATTAAATTATTGTCAGCTTCCTGCATATCCGGAATGATCCCCGAGTTACGTTTGATGAAAGCAGCATTTTGCCACGTTGGGGCAAAAAAGCACATTACATTTCGTTATAGTTAGGAACCTCTGCCTGGACCGACTGCCGACGACCGCGACATATTGAGGCAGCCTGACACCTAAGCCGGGAATATTTGTCCAAATACCATCCCTCCTCATTCGTCAGACATGATTTGGTGACCTGACGCAGGATAACCCGCGCGATCACCGCGCTTCTTCTCCCAACCGGCATCGGCGCCCTGGGTTGCATGAATCAGCTCGTGAGGGGCTTGTTTTTTGAAGAAACGGCCATCGGTGCGGGCAGCGTTCGCTTTCGACCGCCCCTTGGTTCCCATCCCTGCCGGCAGGGCTTGAGGCACTCGCATGCCGATGGATGAAAGCCTCGCCGGCCCGCAACCAGGTGTGATCACAATTGCGTGTTCAGCCCAATCGCGCCGGTCGGTGCACGGACGCCGCCTGCCGATGAAGGCATTCGGCATGGCCCCGCGACAGAATCGCATCGGCAGGCTCCTTCCTTTGAAGAGGTCAGGCATCGTCGAGGGCGGGATGTGGTCCTGGGCGCTGCGCGCGGATATGCAAGGCGAGTATCAACACCAGGGCCGCTACCAGCCCGACCAGACCGGCAAGGACGATGGCGAGGCGGAACCCATCCGCGAAAGCATGGGCGAGCAGGTGCCGGAAGTCGTCTGCAGCCATGGCCAGGCCAGCTGGCACCTGATGCCGCCGTACGGCGACGCTGGCCAGTGCAAGCGACGATGTCTGCCCGGTTTCGGCCAGGGCCTGTGCCATCGTCGCCACCGCGCGTCCCGCCATCATGGTGCCGAGCAAGGCGATGCCGATGGTCATGCCCCCCTGCCGCAGAGCGTTCATGGTTGCGGATGCGGCGCCAGAGCGTGTTCGCGGAGCAGAGGCCATGACGGCTGCGCTGGTTGCCGGCACCGCCAGCCCCATGCCGATTCCAAGCAGCGTGAAAAGCGGCGCGATGGCGACATACGACGTATCCGGCTCGAACCGTGACATCATCAGCATGGCGCCGCCGAGCAACGTATAGCCGAGCAGCATCAGACGCTGCAGGCCATAGCGGGCGGAGAGCCGGCCGAACAGCACCGCCGTTACCGCCATGGCGGCAAAGACCGGTGCCATGCGCCAGCCGGCCTGCATGGCCGGCCATCCCTGCGCCTGCTGCAGGAAGAGCGAGAAGAAGAACAGACTGCTATAGCCGGACACGCCGAGAGCGAAGGAAGCGAAATTGAGCGAGGCAAAAGGGATGTTACGGAAGAGATCGATCGGCAGCACAGGACGACTCGCTTTGCCCTCGATCACGATGAAGGCCGGCAGGGCCAGTGCGGCGATCGCCAGTGCCCCGAGTGTCGTGGGCGCGGTCCAGCCTGCCTGCCCCGCAGCGATCAGCGCATAGGTCAGCGTACCCAGGAACAGAATGCTGAGAAACTGGCCCGGCGGGTCAAGTGCGGCCTGACCGGGATCGGCACTTTCGGCGATGCCGACCAGCCCGAGGCCGAAGGCGAGCACGCCGAGCGGCAGATTCACCAGGAAGATGCTGGGCCAACCGACATTGTCGACCAATAGCCCACCCAGCATCGGGCCGAGAATTAGCGAAACGGCACTGAAGGATGACCAGCCACCGATGATGTGCGCACGCTCGGCGGGATCAGGATAGGCCTGCGTGAGGATCGATAACGCGCCCGGGATGACCAGAGCACCCGCGACGCCCTGAAGGGCACTGCCTGCCACCAGCACGGTGAGGGACGGCGCTGCGGCACAGATCGCCGATCCCAGAGTGAACAGGCCGATACCCGTAAGCCAGGCGCGCTTGCGCCCATAGCGGTCTCCAAGGGGACCGGCCGAGAGCATGAAGGCTGAAAGGCACAGGGCGTAGGAGCCAACCACCCATTGCAGATCGGAAAGTTCGGCGTCGAGCCCCTTCTGGATGGCCGGGAGCGCGACCGTGACGATACTGATCGCCAAGGTCGCCATGAAAGTGCCGAGATAGATCGCGGCGACAGCGGTTTTTCTGCGCAAGGGGGACATGACCGTCACTGGACAGGAGAGACTTTCAGCATCGATACATATCGACCGACGGTCGGTCAATTGTTATAAGCTATTCCAAAATCGTTCTAAACATGACAGAAAGTCATTCATTCGGACTCGGATGGAAGAGGCTGGGCATGGCCGGAAAGATGGGAGGCACCGGTGTGCCGCTGCGAGGCGAGCGACCGCGCCAACGGCGTATCCAGCCGGCCGAGGTGCGGGTCGACGACCTGATGTCCGCAGCAGCAGAGCTCTTCATTGCCCGTGGCATCGAGGCCACCACGGTCGACCATATCGTGGCACGCGCGGGTGTGGCCAAGGGCACCTTCTACCATTATTTCGATACCAAGACGGATGTCATCCGCGCCCTGCGCGAACGCTTCTCGCAGGATTTCCTGTCCCGGGTTGCTGCGGCCATCGACGCCTGCCCTCGCGACGACCATGCCGCGCGGCTTTCAGCCTGGATCAGCGGCGCCGTTGCGACCTATCTGGCGAATTTCCAGCTCCACGACGTGGTCTTCCACGATTTCCCCCATAGCCAACGGCAGTCGCGCGAGAAGGACGCCGTCATCGCCCAGCTCGCCACGCTGCTCGACGAGGGGCGGGCCGCGGGAGTCTGGGCCGTTCCGCAAAGCCGCGCCGTGGCGCTCATCCTGTTCGACGGCATGCACGGTGTCGTCGACGATGCCATCGCAGCGGGAGAGCATGCGCCCGAACCGCTATGCCACCTGCTGTCCGGCCTGTTTTTGCGCATGCTCGCGACCTGATCCGGCCGGGAGGGCAGCAGCATCCGAAGGCACCGGGCATCCTCTTCCTGACGAAACAGGCATCGACAATGCACCACCGCACTCTGGGGCCGCACACCTAGCGCAGCGGCTGGCCAAGCGATACAGAGCGGCCCGGCCCCGACATCGGCCTTTTCCTCAAGGTGGCGGATTCTGCAATCATGGTCACCAGGATCGCGATCGCCAGAACGGCGACGATGCAGACGGAGAAATGGAATTGCCGGCCGGCATCGCCCCTTGAGACGCGGCGCAGGCGATGGTTTTCCTCGGTGAAGTCCAACAGCGTTTCGTCGCGAGGCATGGCAGCACTCCCTCTGTCACGACAGGCTTCCGATGCCTCTCAATGACAGCGGACCGGTGCTCCGCTCTGTGCGAAATAGCACAGCAGTCTTATGAATTCCTGGCGTTTCGGCTCAAGAAATGACGGTACATTTTGGTTCAAAATAGGAGACAACGATCGTAAAATGCGCGGAATCAAGGCGTTATTGGAGGAAGCAATTCTACGGGAATGCATGCCATTTGGATCCGCGAAAGCGACCGTGCACCCTTACGCTGCGATATCGCTTATTTCCTGTGATCGATCTCCACCCCGCAGGAATCGCGACGACATCGCAGGATGGGAGCTTCGTCAATCGACGCACCCTGCCGCGGAGCAACAAACCTGGCATCCCGCGCCTAATAT
Organism: Labrys sp. E2SS-1L; assembly: GCF_057073705.1. Classification (NCBI taxonomy): domain Bacteria; kingdom Pseudomonadati; phylum Pseudomonadota; class Alphaproteobacteria; order Hyphomicrobiales; family Xanthobacteraceae; genus Labrys; species Labrys sp. E2SS-1L. Next base: position 5,149,135 of record NZ_CP172712.1, read on the forward strand.
AGGAACATTTGAGCGCCTGGATGCATTTGCTTGCAAAGAGGTATTGCAACCATGATCCTAGACGACAAGAACACCCTCGTGCTGGTCGGTGATGGCAGGAAGGCGCTTTTTCTGCGCCAGATCGGCCATGGCAACAAGGCCAGTCTCGCCGTGGACCAGGTCCTGCAGGAAGACAACCCTGCCACACGGGAGCAGGGCACAGACCAGCCCGGGCGTACCGGCACAGGCAGCAATGGCCGTACCAGCGCCATCAAGGAAACAGACTGGCATCGGCTGGGTGAAGAACGCTTTGCGGCCGGGCTCGCCGAAATACTCTATCGACGCGCTCATGCCGGCCAATTCGACAGGCTGGTCGTGATCGCCCCGCCAAAGGTGCTCGGCGACCTGCGCCAGGCCTTCCACCAGGAAGTCCTGGAACGCGTCAGCCGTGAAATCCCCAAACAGCTGACCTCGCATCCGATCGAGGATATCGCGAGGATGCTGCGGGAATAGTCACACCATCATCCGCTTCGGCCGGCCACAATGCCGATCCGGGATCGGATCGGCATTGTGGCCCGGGCCTTGCAAATGTCCTATCCGACCGCGCTCGCGGCTTCGTCGATCAGCTGGCTGACCTCAGCCGGCCTGGAAGCGAGCGAAGCATGGCTGGCCTCGAGCGTGATGACCTTGCGCGGATTCATGCGCCCGGACATGCGCTTCTGGTTGTCGGGGGCGATCATGCGGTCGTGGCTGGAAATCTGGTACCAGACCGGCTTCACCTTCCAGGCCGGTGCAGTGACGTTGTCGCCGAAGGTGGAGGCCAGCGGCGCCTTCTGGGTGACAGCCATGATCCGGGCTTCCTCGGCGCTCAGATCCTGGCAGAAACTTTCGCCGAACTTGTCATATTTGATCCAGAGATAGCCATCGCTGTCCGGCGCGATGTTCGGAAACGCCTCGGGCGGGAGCTGTTGGCTGATTGCACCGGGGCTCTCGCCGGCGTCGGGTGCGAAGGCGGCGATGTAGACCAGGCCCGCCACGTTCGGCAGGCCGCCGACCTCGGTGATCACCGCACCCCCATAGGAATGGCCGACCAGCACCACCCTGCCTTCCTGCTGCTTGACCATCTGGCGGGTACGCTCGGCATCATCCGCCAAGCCGGTGAGCGGCAATTCCACGGCACGGACCTTGTCATACCCCAGGCGCGTGAGTTCCGTGATCACCTTGGCCCAGTGAGCCGCCCCGCCCCAGAAGCCATGGACCAGCACAATCGTCGTATCCTTAGCCATCGTATTCCTCACCCGTGTTGAGCGCGCATGCGCAGGCACCATCCTATCGCGCTTTTGTTTCGGCTCTGCATGAAACGACGCAAAGGAGGAGCGCGGGCCCGCCACGCGCCTGGACGGCGGCCCCCTCATCCTGAGCACCCCTGCGGGCGGAATGACCCGCCCGTGTCTCCCGCTGCGATCGTGGTTTCGAGACTGCCCCATCGGCGCCCATCACGGGGCTGGGCCGCACAACTCGTAGAGTGCCTGGCCCATCGTCGCATTGACCGGGCGCGATCTGGCCTGGGGATGGCGATCCACATAGCGGCCGAGCAGCTCCACTGCCGCCCTGTCGGTCATGCCGGCAAGGCACTGCCGGCGGTGGCGCGTGATACTGCAGCCGTCACCGAGGCAGGTCGAGAGCTGCTCCATCACGATGGCCAGCGCGAAACCCCGCCGATAGTCGTCGGGCCAGGCGAGCCAGGCATCATAGCTCTGCGCCTGCGCCGGGCCGCTGCAGGACCAGAGCGCTACCCCCATGAGCAATCGGCTCGCCGAAAGCCAGCTGCCGCTCTTCATCGCGTGCTCCCGACATTCCGGATTGCAATGTCGCATCTTTTGCCGAAAGCCGGCAGACTTTTCAGGTTGGAAAAACACGCCCAAACAAGCTGTTGCGGACGAGGCCCGCTTCGCCGGCTCGCTTCCCGCCTCGGCCGGGAGGTCCCTATTTGAACGGGCGCGCCCATTCGGCAAGCCTGCGCCTGAAGGCCGGCGGCCAGGCCTTCACGTCCGGCCGGACGGCGATGGGCTTGTTGCTCTCCTTCCAGGCCAGAAAAGCCTGCTTCTTCGAGACGTCGACGATGTAGAATGCCGTCTCGTCCGGGCAGCGGATCTTCAGGCAGGACGAGCCGATCACCGCATCGCCCTCGACGTCGACGCTGCCCAAACCGTTCAGCAGGCGCTTGAATGTCGCCTCGTCCGGCCCGAGCATCTCGACCAGCCGGCTGGCGATCGTGCCATAGCTGAAGATCTGGCTGGGATGCTGCGCCTTCAGGTCGAGCGCGTTTTGCCAGATCATCGGATCGGGCGCGGTAGCCGTTGTCTGCGGGGCGGAAAAACCCGTCTCCGGCAGCCATACCCATCGGGTGCCGTTGCCATAGGACGTGGTCTCCTCGAAGACGAAGCCGACACCGGAACTCGTGAATTCCACGTTTTGGCACTCCCCGATGGGGCCATCGAAACGGGCCGGCTTGCCCGGCGGGAAAGCAATGATGAACCGGGCGGGGGCGCAGGCATTGCCGCCGCTGCCGGCATAGCCGATCGCATAGCCCATCCCACCGATGACACCGATCTTCTCGAGGGCGATCACCCCGTTCTCGGCGACGATCTTGCCCTCGACCTCGAGCTGGCGGCCGTCATCGTCGGTCTCGATCAAGGCTATCTTGCGTCCGAACAGCTCCAGAGGCTGCCAGCGCACGGGCTTTCCGGCATGGGCAGACGCCGCCAGGAATAGGCCCAGCCCTATTCCCAGGCAGAGTGTCCCGGCAGGACCGACGCGAAGGGATGGCACATTGCTGTTGCCTGTTGCTCGTTCCCACGGGCCAGCCGCCAGAAACCTGCCCCGCCTCATCGCACCCAGCATCGATGTACTCCTGCCAGACAGGCGTCGATAACGGGCATCTAATAGCACCCGGCCCGCCGCCGCCACTGTTCCGGCCGGAGCAGTTCGGGCCGCAAACCGCCGCTCCGGTTACGGCGCGCTATTTCAACTGGTTCCGCCCGGAGGCTGTTCGACGCGTCCAACCAACTGTCTCCCGAAGTACGAAGCAAAGGCCCAGCTTCGCCCACCCGGCATAGATCCAGTGACGCATTGATCTTGCGGGCGCAGCGTATACGAATTCCCCCTCTGCTCACGCCGGATCATCTTGGCACGTGGAGCAATAGGAATGCTTCGAATAGTCTGGACAATGTCTTTACGCTCGTGGATAGCATGGGCCCAGGCAAAGCAATGCAAGAGAGAAGCCATATGTTTCCGGACCCCAGAGGAATGTTGCTGCAAGTGCTGCCAAAGGGAGGCATTGGTGTCGAAATAGGTGTTCTCATGGGCGACTTCTCCGCCCAATTGCTGCAGATCACACAACCCAGGAAACTATATCTGGTCGACCCATGGATGCATTTCGACGATGCTGCGCACACGACAACCCTTTATGGCGGGCCGGCTTTTACGCGCGAGGAAGTCGAAGGGCGCTATCCTCGAGTCGTCGAACGATTTCGCGAACAGGCACAAGCCGGACTTGTCGAGATCGTTCGAGACTTCTCCACCAACTGGGCCAATAAGGTTGGGGATGCGACGCTCGACTATGTCTATGTCGACGGCGATCATAACAAGGATGCCGTTACCGCCGATATTGATGCGTTCTGGCCGAAATTGAAGCCCGGCGGCATCATGGCTTTCGACGACTACACATTGAGCGGATGGTGGAAAGATGGCGTGGTCGCGCCCGTTCACGCCTTGCTCGGCCGTGAGCGCTGCCAATTGGAATTGGCGGTCGGCAGCCAGGTCGCCGTGCGCAAGCTGTAGCGCTGGATGTGCCTTCCTGTCATACAAGCCTCCCGTTGCAGGAGGTCGGTCCCGTAGGCGGAACAGGTCACCGATTGATAGTTGATGAAAGAGGGAGGCCCGGGCGGACGGTTGCTGAGGCTGTCATCCGGGCCTCCGGCCTCCATCCTCGTCAGGCGGGAAGCGCACCGAGGCTATCCTGTGACCCGGTTCAGGAGCAATCGCCTCTTTAGTACTAGTGCTTCCAGATGCGAAGGCCCGGCAGTTCCGTCTTCGTTGAACGGACAGTTGCTCCCAATAACGTCATCCGGCTTTGCCCAATATCCGTTCTGCAGCACCTCATGCGTTTGTGGCCCGGCGAGGCATGCGCCATTGCCCGCACCGACGATAAACGTATAGCCTGCCAAAGGGCCCTACTACCGCAGCTGACAGTTTGAGAACCAGGAGGAATGCAAGGAATGCGACAGGCTGGAACGGCACCGCTTCATCCGCTCAAACTTGCCTTGCTGGGCGCGCTTGCCGTTCTTGCGCCCCCCGTGAACGCTAAAGATCTTTCCGATTTTGAGCGCATACTTCCCAAAAGCATTGCGGGCATGACTCAGGTCAAGATCCATAAAACAGCGACGGACGGGCAAGTCATTGCCTTTTACGGAGGCAAGGCGGGACGAGCCACGGTCTTCATCCTGCCCGTAAGCGGCGAGGATGCCCATGGCGTCACCCGGGCCTCGCAGGCCGTGCTCCTGGATGCCACGGCGGCGGGACTCAAGGAGGGTACCAAGGCACTGGGAGATAGCTACTGGACAGGCTCGGTTCAAACGCACACGCTCAAGGCCGACAATATTGAGATGGCCTGCACCAAGGTGGAAATGCGGCAGGCTGGCGAGAAGGGACCGCCAGACCAGATGCGTCTGATGGATCGCCGTTGCTTCACCCAGGTAGGAGACGTTGTGATCGGGACCTATGTGACGACGCCGTTCAAGGAGTCGCTTCGATCTGCGCTGGAAAAGGACCAGCTCATCTTCTGTGGTGCCTTCACCTCGGCGATGATCAATGAAAAGCGATAGAAACGACTTTCCAGCACCGCCAAGACCGCGTCCTATGACATTTTTGTCTATCTGCGATCGTGCCCGGCCGCGCTCCAATCCGTAGAGACTGCGGCCAGTCAGGTCGTCGAGGTTCGGCACTAGGCAAGCTGTTCAACCAACGGTTGGCGCAAGAAGCGTTTCGGCTTCTCGCAAGTGCCGCGCACGAAAATCTCGCCGCGGTTCGATTGTCTTTTCTATGAGAGAGATGGTAGCGGGAGAGGGACTTGAACCCCCGACACGCGGATTATGATGCCGTAGCCTGCTATTGAAATTGTTGGTCTTTTTGGCCCTATGCAGCAATCATGTTGCAGTCAGCAGGTCACCGACCCATCAGTAAGGCTTCGGCGGCGGCCATCGCTGAACCGTCATCCCCCCTCGGAAACAGGTGTCCGTAGGTATCGAGTGTCATGGCGATTGTCGAGTGCCCGAGCCTCTCCTGAACAACCTTCGGCGGCAATCCTAGCCCGCCATCCTCCGTCCTATTGATGCACCAAGAGGCATAAAAGTGTCGCAAGGCATGGAGGCCGGTATATTTTGCCCGCAGGATCGCCTTTCCCTTCTCATCGATCTGCCCTGTATCAGCTGTGACGCCGGCCACCACCTGCGGCGGTGTCAGCCCGCGATTGATGATGTTGGCATGGCTTTCCGGCTTGCCGGATCCGTTGGGGAACACGTAATGCAGTTCCTTGATGGGATCGTCCGCAGCGTTGCGCCGGCCGGTGTCTCGCCTGGGGCAGACCAGTTTCCATTCCCGTAGGGCGTTGGACACCAGTGGCGGGATTGGAACCTTGCGTTCCCCAGCCTCAGACTTCGGCCGGCCCACATCATCGAACCTATCGACCCGCTGCACGACGCTGATCTCCATCGTGGACAGATCGACATCAATCCAGCGAAGGCCGCGAAGCTCAGAAGATCGCAGGCCGGTGAAAATGGCAGTCAGGATTAGAGGACGCCAGCGGCCATCCAGCTTAGCGACAAGCCTGCGGATTTCATCGGGCAACGGGATGTCGACGCCCACCTTCAACTTGCCTCTGACGCGACCGTCGGCCTGGCGGTCCCTGCCCTTCCGTCGCGCGCCGCGCATATCACGGACAGGGTTGCGGACGGCAAGACCGCGCTCGGTCGCATCGGCCAAAATTGAGCCGAGAGACCCAAGCACCTTGCGGATCATCGCGGGCGACCGGCCGTCGGCGCGCAACTTGTCCTCGAAATCACGAACCGCCGGCACGTTCAGCTTGGTCAGGAGAACAGTGCCGATCAGCGGTTCGATGTGGAACTTGAGGTGCTGTTTGCGCTGATCAATCGTCGAGCGCTCCAACCCGGCCGCTTCGCCGGCCGCGATCCAGAACTTGCCGGCCTTGGCGACAGTGGCGCTGTCGCGATCAGCGACGTGGACACCGTCGCGGACCTCGATCTTCGCAGTGGCCGCGAATTGATCGGCATCCTTCTTCTTGCCGAAAGTCTTGAGGCGCCGTGCTCCCTTCGTGTCAAAGTAGTCGACGACCCACGCCTCTTTCTCGGCCCCCTTGGCGTTCGTCCATCTACGCTTTCGAATAGCCATTCCGCCCTCCCTTAGGATGTGCCCTTGCCAGCGTTGCGAGCGCGCAGTGCTGCAACGCGGCAACGGTTGGAACAATAAGCAGATGATGATCGACGTCCCGTCGTCGGGCCCGTCAGAAAGGCACTGCCACAGCGCTCGCAGCGCTGCATCGCCGCCCCGGCTTCCATGGCCATCGCGACTTCGCATTTCATGAGTGCAGCAAGACTGCCTGGCTTGAAAACCAAGCGTTGCCGACGATCGCTTTCATTCCATTCCAGAGACGGAAAGCACGATGCAGTGTGCAGGTGCTCTTGCGCCCAGGCTATCCAGGCAGCGTCGTCGACGACGTCGAGTAGCTCCATACCAGCGGTAAGGTCATCGCGCATATCCGACAGCGCCGACACGAGTTCGCCGCGCTGATCGTGGTTGTAGCCAAGCACTTCAAGGACACCGAACCGCGCCACGAAGTCGGCCATAGTCTTCTCAGAATGCGCGTTGATCAGGCGAATAGAAACCGGATCGCTGAGGTCTCTTGCACGGATCGGCACGGGCATAAGGCGTTCGGTCTTACCTCGAATTGCGTCTCCCCTCACATCGTATCCGGGAAAAGCTTCGGAAGCGGACACGACTTCGACCCCGTCAGCCGGCCGCTTCCAGTCCAATGACAACTGCATGGTTCGCTTGTACCTCTAATTCTCGCATGTAACGCCTATAGGAAAATAACCGTTGCACTCTTTCGCTGCAAAAGTCTACAGCTAGTTACGGTAAATTTCTAATTATCGTTGCAAGAGGAGTTAGCGCGATGCAAACCGATGTCGATATCGGGAAGACCGGCGACGGAGATCAGCCGGATATCGTGTGGGGAGCAGCGGCGATCGGCGACGTCATCGGTGCCACAGCGCGCCAGACATTCACGCTGATCTACAACAAAGCGATCCCGGTGAAGCGGATCGGCGGTCGCTACGCCGCGAGCCGCCAGGAACTGCTGGATTTTTTTCGCAAGGGGCTTGTCAACGAGGCGGAGGGCTGACGATGGGCAAGATGAAGATCGAGACCCTGCGGGCACGGTATGGGCACCTGCCCAAATGGCAACAGCCCGATGAACTCTTGACCGACGCCGAGCAGGCCGCACGCAAATTTTGGGCGCACGCCAGTGGATTGCCACTGCTGCTCAACGAGTTTGATGCCGATGTCTTCTTCGCCATGACTGCCAACCACGACGCGGTCTGGGGCGACAACGCGGAGGATACACTGGGCCACATCCTTTCCGTGCTAGCCGTGACCTTCAGTGCGCTCGCAGCCGCGCACAAGCGCTACGGGGCAGTCGATGGCCAGACAGCTTAACTGGAGCCGCGCCACGTCCCGCTCCCGGGCTGCGCGCCAGGGCGTCGACGATATCACCATTGACGGCCTGCCAGGGGGCCTTGCGCCGCCCCGTCAGCGGATCAGCAAGGCCGACCAGCGCGCGGCCCTGGCAGTAGCCATGAACCATGTCACTCGTCGGATCGAATGCCGCTGCGGGCACTCCGGCACGGTGGTGGTGCCGTCGGTTTGGGCGGGACGGCGGTTGCGATGCAGCGTCTGTGGGGAGATCGCAAGATGACACATGATGACTTTATGGAGGCGCTGAAGCATCATCTCGCCCGCTGCCGCCCCGAACGGGCGGCAGGGGTGGTGATCTTCCCCAGGCACCTCAATCGCCGCTTGATCGCCAAGATCGCGCATGAGGCGATGTGGCCCCACGGCGACGGTGATGCAGCAATTTGGCGGGCGAACCTCAAGATCGCCGACGAACTCCGGCGCCAAGGCGCGACGGATAGCGATCTGCTCGATGAGTTGCGCCGGTTTAATGACCGCGTCGACGAGGCGATGGCTACCGAAAGCGCCCAGCGTGGGGGCCGGGAAACGGGAAGGCCCCCGCAGAGGCCGGCTGGCCCTGGCGGTGCCGCATGAGAGCGCGGGTCAAGAAGATCAGCGCTGAACCATCTTCGGCCTTTCTCCTAGGGGAAAGGCAAGCTGCGGATCGCACATCCTTGGCGAAGCTGGATCCACCGGATGGGGCCCGGGTCGTCAAAAGCGGCCAATCCATTCTCGGATACGAGATCAAGAAATCACGGGGCCGGCGCGGTGGTAAAGGGGCACTTCGCCGAGCCGAGGTGCAACATATCATCGCCCACCGTTTCGGCGGTCCTTGCGATACCGACGATGGTGACCGGTACCTTGCGGCTGTCGCCACCTATATGCCGGAAGACGATGCTGTCAGGTGGGCGTCGACGTGGCTCCCCCGAATGGAACCGGACGAAGCCCGTGCGATCATTCGGAAGCTCCATGACACCAAGGCCACCTTCACCGCCGACCAGGTCGCCGAGTTACTCGGCATAGATAGCGCGTTACGTCTCACGCTGAAGCTGACGACGATCGGCGCAATCGACTTCGGCAAGACGAAGCGCAAAGGACTGCGCAAAGAGAAGCAGCGGATCCGAGAGGCGGAGCGGAGACTGAAGAACGGCGCGCAGCCGCATGCGTTGTCGTTGTCCCGAACTCAGCCTTGGCTCGCTATGGGCATCAGCAGGAGCAAATATTATCGGGACCAGCGGTCAGGCAAAATCAGCGTCCAGCCTGACACAAATTCATGCGCTGACACAAATTCGTGCGCAGCGTCTTACGTAGTAAGACACGGAGGGCATGAAACTGTGCCACCACCCATATCAAAACATCGAACCGGTCGCAGCGGCGGTCGGCGTCAAGCCGATCCGACGCGGGCACAATTGAGCACCGAGATTACAGGCGCCGTCGCGGATGAACTCGACACGTTGTTGCCTTGTGGCATCCGGGTACTCGAAGCCGATGACCTTGCGATCCTCACTTTCGACTACGCTGCGGCATTGCTGAGAGCAAGGCGGGTTGCCTGAAGGTGGGGCGCCCCCGGGCGCGCCCCACCCCATCTGCGCCATTGGAACGAACATGACAAAACGCCTCCGATTAAACGACGTCCTGGCCAGCAGCTTGCCAGCACCACCGACCGGCCGTGGTGCTACCAACACCGCGATCATGGTCGCGCTGCGCACCGCCGGCCGGCCGCTGTCTCCGCTAGAGATCCTGGCCGCGACCGGGCTCGACTACGTCGCCCTGCGCCGTCAGTTGTCACGGCTGGCGCGCCGGGGTGAGATCGAGCGCGTCGCCCAAGGATTGTACATAGCAGCGACGTGTAAGGTGTAATCCACCGCGAATTGATGTAGAAAGAGACAACGTCCATAATGCGAGTGGTGCAGATGATCACCGCCCCAACCAATCGCGCCGCCCATGCGCCTCTCAACCGCGACGATGCGTACGATCTCTACAAGCGGGCGCTTGATGTGCTTAATGACGACGGGGTCTGGGTGACTTCTGCCTGGTCTGCTCAGATCTGGACCGAGGTCTACTCTGGCGAGCACCGTGACCCCGTGGTCATTGCCCAAGTCGTTCGCCAGACGATGCATAGCCTTGGCTGCCTTGACCGCCAGCCGGTCGCCCGGCCACGACGTCGACGGGCAGCGTGAAGCGGCGGGGCATCGGCCCCCGCCGCTCCGCCCACCCCGGGTAGGTTCTTTCCGACCCCTCCCCCCTGGTGCGGGCACGCCGCCCCCTCGATTTGGGACTGTTCCTGATTTTCGTTTTCGCGTTTCCACTTCACCACGGAGGCCTCACGTGATCCCCGAAACTGCCCCAGCCGATGAGATTGGCGCCCTGCTGAACATCACCGGCCGTCGGGTCCGACAGATCGCCGCCGAACGCGGAATAGCTGCCGCCGGCCGCAACAAGTTCCCCATAGCACCGCTGATCCAGGCTGCACTCGCTCAAGCGCAAGAAGCCCGCGATCCCGGTCCATTGGCGGAAGCCAGGGCGCGTGCAATCGCTGCCAGGGCTCGCGTGCATGAACTTCAAGCTGCCAAGCTCGACGGTGAGCTGATCGACATGTCCGAACATCTTGCCGTTGTGGATACGCTGACGGGGCACTGCTTGGATGCTCTCATTGGACTGCCTGCCCGGTTATCGCGGGACCCTCGTGAACGGCGCAGGATTGAAGCCGTGATCGATGATGTCCGGAAAGACGTTGCAGAGAAACTCGCCAAGATTGCACCGGAGTGGCCAACCGCCGAAGCGGATCTCCCGACTGCCTGAGCTTGACCTTCATTAGATGACAATCGGCCCCTCCGGGGGCCGATTGCATTTCGGCCGTTATTCTACACCCCTGAAGCAGGCGGGACAAATCGACCAAGAGTTTCGTGAATTGCCGGGCCGCCGTCTTCGCAGAATAGACATGTAAAAATTTCACATGTCAGCTAAATATTTCCATGTGTTTCCGCGCGTTTCCATTTTTTACTTTTTAATACATTTTCCATCATTACAATATGTATTGTCACATCTAGCGATATATCATATTTTGCACTTGCAACTGGTCGTTGCGAGCGTCGGCGGTGGGGAGCCTCCGCCCATGTCGGGCCGCCGACGCACCCACTCAATTGAGAACCGATGTCCACGAAGCGCGTGACCCGTACGGAACTTGCCGCCTCCCTCGGCCTCACCCCGGCCGATTTCGATCGGTTGGTCGCAGATGGGATCTTGCCCGCCCGGGGCCGACGGGGCTGGGACCTGGCCGACTGCCAGCAGCGCTTGGCCTTGGCCGCCACCGCCGACCGCTTCGGCTCCACCCCCGCATGGCTGCAATTCCTCGACGACTTCGAGCGCTTGGCCCGCGAAGCCTCGGCCGCCTTGGCTAAGGCCCTCGCAGAACTGACGCCGGAGACAGCCCGATCCGCAGCTGACGCCGGCGCCGCCTACTTCAGCGCATGGTCATTCTGCATCGCCACCCTGGCTGACCGCCTTCCGCCCCAGATGGGCCCCGCCGTCCACGCCCTCAACATCGACGCCTTTTCCGCCGGCCTCGCCGCCGTCGGCCAAGTGCTGGACGACCGCTCTGCCGTCCGATTTTTGAACTGAGGTCGCCATGCCTACACTGACTTCCGAGCTCGTCGCCCGCCTCAAAGATCACATCAGCGCCCCAGCTGCGAAAGCAGGGGCTGCCCTTGAGCGGCTGAAGCGCCGGGCCGGCACGGCAAGAAGCTCTGACTTTTTCGGGCGAATGAATGCACGAGCTTCCGAAACCGCGCGCAGCATGCTGGCCTTCGGCGGCGCCGCTGGGGCCGCTGCCTTCGCGGCCAAATCCTACAGGGATTTTGCCCAGTTCGATCGCCAGATGACGCGGATCGGCATCACTGCCGATGCCAGCGCCCAGGAAGTGGCACAGGCGAAGAAGCAGGTCCGCGATATTGCCAATCAGTACGGCCTTGAGACGGCCGAAACGGTGCGCGGCCTCGACAGCCTCACTGCAGCTGGGCGCAATATGAAGGATGCCCTGGCCTTCCTGCCATCGGTTTCGGCAACGGCGCAGGCTTCGGGGGCAGATGTCGCTGACATGGCCAGCTCTGCCGACGCACTGGGATCGAACCTGAAGGTCAATGCTGGCGAAATGCAGCAAGCCTTCGACATCCTTGCGGCGGCCGGTAAAGCCGGCAAGTTCGAACTCAAGGATATGGCGCGGTACCTGCCGTCCTTGGCGGCCGGCGCCAATGCGGTGGGCCTGAAAGGGCTGGATGGCACCAAGCGCGTCGCCGCGATGTTGCAGGTGATCAGGACCCAGACGGGAACCGCCGAGGAAGCCGCGACGGCCCTGCAGAATGTTTTCCAGAAGATGCAGTCCGACGCGACCGTCAAAAAATTCGGAAAGATGGGCGTCAATCTCGAAGCCGGGCTCGCCAAGGCGAAAAAGCAGGGCAAGGACGTTCTAGAAGTCTTTCTGGACCTGTCAGAGCAAGCGCTGAAGGGCGATCTATCGAAAATCCCGCAGCTGTTTAACGACATGCAAATGGCCCAAGGCATGCGGGCACTGATCTCGCAGCGCCAAATGCTTCGCGAATTGCAGGGGCAGCTGGGCAACGTCGCCGGTACCGTCCAAAAGGACCTAGCAAAGGTCCAGGCCGATGCGATGTCCGGGTTGACCAAGCTTGAGAATGCAGTCGGTGCCACCGCAAACGCGATGGGAAATGCCATGCACAAGGGAGGCGTCACGACCTTCCTGACGGAACTGACGACGGAACTCGATAAAGCGGCCACAGCCATCGAAACCCTCTCCAAGCACATGGAGAAGGGGCCTCTCGGCTTCATGGACGGCTTCCATGAAATGAATGAGCAGGCCGCCAATGACCCCACGAAAAAGGGCTGGCTGGCCGGCAAGGGTGAGCCCTTCAAGGCCAAAACGAAAGCGCTGATCGACGAACGCAAGTTGGGCCGGCCGAACACGACCGAATACAACGCCGCCGTTGAGGAAGCCCGCTTTTCGCGAGAGGCGATGGCCGACATTGACGATGGCGGCGGCCCCGCCAGCGACGCCCAGCGCGTCGACTATGCCGGATACAAAAAGCGGATGGAGACAGCGAATGCCTTCATCGCTGCCGAAAACGCCAAATGGCAGGCCCGGCTAAAAGATCTCGATGCGCAGATCGCCGATCGAGAGGCGCAGACATTCCAGTCCGAGCACCCTGACTTCAAAGCCCCAGCCCGACCCTTCTCACCGACCCCAACCCCAGAAAGTCGGGCTCGCCAGGCCGTACCCTTGCCCGTCGCTCGGCCGACCGAAATCGGCGGCACGCCACCGCCGCCGGTGGCACCCCAGGTAGACGCTTCCCAGGTCTCAGCGGCCACGAAACAGGTCGACGACCTGCACGCCAAAATCACCGAGACCAACGGGATCTCCGCGACGGTCAACGTGAACCCGGGCGGAATGCCCGGGGTCATCTCCGATCTTCAGCGGATCATCTCGATGATCGATCGGATCAACAATTCATCGGTCCGAATGCCATCCGGCAGCAGCGGTGGCGGCAGCTATTCCGACGAAGGGGTCCACTGAGCCCGAACCGGGCTCGACAGGAGCGAAAATGAACGCACACACCACAACCGTTGAATTGCCAGCGATGCGCCGATCGGCCGAAGTCCGGGCGGCATCGTATAGCGAGGTCGACAACACCATCGATGTGATCTGGACCACGGGCGCCAAGGTTCGGCGCCGGGACTGGGATGATGGCCCGTACGACGAAGAATTGATCGTCAGCGCCAGTGCGGTGCGGCTGGATCGGCTCAACGCCGGGGCACCGTTCCTGAACACCCACGGATCTTACGACCTGTCCGACGTGATCGGTTCCGTCGTGCCAGGATCCGCCACGATCCGGGCCGGCAAGGGCTATGCCACGATCAAATTATCCGACGCTGTCGCCGACGCGGACGTCGTAGGCAAGATCCGATCCGGAGTGATCCGTAACATCTCAGTCGGCTACCGGATCCACCGTGTCGAAAAGACAGAAGGCCAGGACGCCGCGCTGTGGCGAGTGGTGGACTGGGAGCCGATGGAAATCTCGGCCGTGCCCATCCCTGCCGATCCCGGCGCCCAAGTCAGATCAGCAGATGACGATGAAACGTTCCCATGCCTGATGTCGCGAGCATCTGGAACGAACACCAACGCGACCCGCCCGAAAGGAGGGCACTCCATGTCTGAAATTCGAGACACCACCGATATCGACGAGACCGATGAAACCAACGAGGTCTCCGTTCGAGCCGAACGCAAGCGCGTTTCGGAGATCCTTGCACTTGCCACCCGTTTCAACGAGCGCGAACTCGGCGACCATCATATCGCGGCAGGATCCCCGGTTAGGGTCTTCCGGGAAGATCTGATCAACAAGCGATACGAGGATCAACAGAGGCAGTTCCCGAATGGCATCAACAGTTCCATCGGGCTCGATCCATACACCGGTCTCGCCCCGCGCACCGGCCTTGCCCGCAATGGCGTCTACGGTCCGGCGAATGCTGAAAAGCGCGGCGAGGCCATCGCCACCGCCTTGCTTCACCGCTACGACGCTGGCAAGTATCAGCTGACGGACGATGCCCGGTCCTTCCGGGGCCAGACCCTGATGGAAATTGGCCGCGCCTGCCTTGAAGCCGAGGGTGTCCGCACCGATGGCCTCGGCCGTCTGGAGATCGCCCAGCGCGCCCTTGGAGCGGCTACCCGGTCGGGTGGCATGATGTCGACGTCCGACTTCCCGAATATCCTGGCCAATGTGGCGAACAAGACCCTGCGCGACGCCTATGAAGCGGCCCCGCAGACTTTCCGCCCGATCGTCCGCGAGACCACTGTTCCAGACTTCAAGGAGGTCAGCCGTAATCAGCTGGGCGAGGCCCCACAGCTGGAGAAGGTCAACGAACACGGCGAATTCAAGCGCGGTTCGATGGGCGAGGCCGTCGAGAAATATCAGGTCTCGACCTTCGGCAAGGTCGTGGCGATCACTCGCCAGGTGCTCATCAACGACGACCTCAATGCCTTCACCCGCCTGCCGATGGCTTTCGGCATCCAGGCTGCCAACCTTGAAAGCGACCTGGTCTGGGCACAGATCCTGTCGAACCCGACGATGGGCGATGGCAACCCGCTCTTCCACGCCAAGCATGGCAATCTCACTGCTGCCGCTGGGATCAGCATCGATAGCATCGCCGCCGGCCGGGAACTGATGCGCCTCCAAAAGGGCCTCGACGGGGTGACCAGCCTCAACATCACCCCTGGCTTCTTGATCACCTCAGTAGCGGCCGAGACGAAGGCGGCCCAGCTGCTGACCCAGATCACGCCGGCCCAGATCGCCAATGCGGTGCCCGGCTACATGAAACTGTTGACCGCGATCTCCGAGCCCAGGCTCGACAATGGTTTCGTCAATCCAGCAAATGGTCAGGCGGTCGCCGGATCCAGGTTCGCGTGGTACTTGGCCGCCGCCCCCGGCGCGATCGACACTGTCGAGCTCGCCTATCTGGAAGGCAATCGCGGCGTCTACACCGAGACCCGCACCGGCTTCGACATCGATGGTGTCGAGGTCAAAGTCCGCATGGACGTCGGTGCAAAAACGATCGATTGGCGAGGCCTCCTCAAGAACCCCGCGACGGCCCTCTGACCGATCACCCGACGACGGGCGCCTTCGCGGGCGCCCGTTTCTCTTCACAGCCACGGAGGCAAACGATGCCGAATATCGGCTGGACCAAACTCCTGACCACCCTTGGCCTCGACGCCAACATTGCAATCTCACTGATCCAGTCCGGTTATCTTCCCCAGGGCGGGCCTGACGGGTGGGATGTTGACGAATGTCGGTTGCATCTCGGCCTCGCTTTCGCAGCCCAAGATGGCGAATTCGGCGACGAGTGGCGGGCTGCCGCCGAGGCCCTTGCCGATCTCAATAGGTTGTCGAATGAGGCGATCGAAGCAGCCCAAGCCGCACCGTCGAAAGAGAGCATCGATGCCGCCGCCAAGGCCGGCAATCGGTTCTTCCGCCTCTACAACCTGTTCGCCGCCTGCATCGGCCACATGGATGGCGTGGATCCGTCCTACAAGCGCGGCGCCTTCGAGAAAGCGCTGTTCGATTACGACGACACTCTCGCCCGCCTTCTCCGCGATCTCGATGGCCGGGCTTCCGCCCGGTTCTTGCAGTAGCCCGCGCCCCGGCCTGATCGGGCCGGCCACGGCTGGCCCCACACTCTTCGCAGCGCGCCCTTTAGGGCGCGTTTTGCTTATCACAAGCATCGTGTACCGTGAGGCGGGTACGAACCACCACAAATGCAAGGTATTGCGATGAACGATCTCAAGATTGTAGCGCTCTTAGGCGGGGCAGTGACACTGCTGGTGCTGTTCGCTGGCGCGCCTGGTGCAGCCCTTTTGTGCGCCCTACTAGCCGGCGCAGCAATCGTACTGGACTGCGAAATCACACGGCTAGGTTGAAGGCCTAGTCGTTGAGGGATCCCGATCAGCCGTCCTGGATCCCGTCCCGCAGCAGCATCGAGGCCACCCGATTGCGACCGCCGTCGGCCTGGTAGCGCGACCTCCAGACACCCTCGCGATTTGACAATCGAAGGTGTCAGGACGATTGATTGGAGAATGAAAGCGCTGCGGCTCAGGGATTGGGCGTCATGGCTTTGGGTTTGGGGTTGAGCAAAGGAACCCTGGTTCTTGCTGCCGCTGCAATAGCGGGCTGGACCTTGGCCATGTCGACCGGCCAAACTGTGGCTACCTGCCCACTCTCGCCGGTCCATTTCCCGTTCAGCTGGTCTTGCGGAGTATTCCTGCCTGCTTGGTTTATCTCGGTAATGAGCACGGCGACGTTGTTCTTGGACAAGCTCATGCCGTGGCTTAGATCCAATCTGAAAGCGAGACGTGACGTCGTTCGATCCCAGCAAGAAGATGATCGTCGCTAGAAGCTTGAGCGTCAGCTTGGATCACACCACCACAGCCTGCGTTCCTCGCGCGCTGCGGCCCCGGCCTTCCAGGGCCGGGCCAGATCTTCCCGCACAAGCTGCATGCCGGCGTTTACGCCCGACGGGCTGTCGATCCCCCGACTACCTGCTCTTGCACTTGGGCTGGGCTGGCCCTATCTTCCGATCGTTCGCGGGATCACCGATATCTGCGCGGATCGCACCTTCGGGTGCCGGCATGGCTCGGCAAGGCGTGGCTTCTTCCCCTGCAACGTGCAGGTCTTTCGAAGGGTCACCCCATGAATATCATTACCTTCCCGGCGAAGGCCGGTCGTCGTCACCATGCTGCCGTGCGCAAAGCTTCCCACGCCGTAACCAAGTGTGCCACACCCCCGGCGGCCAACGGGCTTGATGTTGGCGAAGCCAGTGAGATCGTGGCGGATCCACCTAGTGCTCGACCGCCCACGATCAGGGTGCACACCGTGCCCATTCCTGAACCCAAAACTATGAAGGTGCGGGTCACGATGGAGCCAATTCAGCATCGGCCCGTGAAGCTGAAGGACATAGTCTGACGGCCCTCAGAGCCACCTATCGCGACGACCTTGCCCGGCCCATCGAGGGTCGGGCTTTTTGCTGCTAGCATGCCGAACAACGTCGCTCGTTATGATTGTTCCTTGGATATCGCAAATATCGTCAATTCTGACCGTTGACCAATTCTCTAACTCGACTACAGGATCTTCATGCGAGTTTGAGGAAGTTCCGGAGAGATCAGATGCCAGATCGGAAGCAAACCATCGAGTTTGATTTCAACACCAAATTTATTCAACCGGACACCCGTGTATGGGTGGCATTCCCAGGCAACCGCTACAAATTTTTTGATCATTTTAACAATCAAGGCGTCATCTTTGGTGATTTTCCTGGATTATTAATTGATAAATTTGACCTATCGGACGATACTAGTTTAAAAAAATGGCTAGCTCTGTCTGACAAAGTTAGAAATTATTATATCGATAGAAAGGCGGAGGAAAATTATCCTTCTTTGGATCCAAATGATTATTCTGGATATAGTTGGACAGGAAAGCGCCTGAACTCCAAGGGAGTGGCCTTGGGATTGTATTCCAGGGCCCAAAAAGGCGATTTGGTAATTGTTACCACAAAGGGCCAAGCGTGGGGACAAACCATTGTCGGCGAGCTTCAGGACGGCCCTGAAGATATCGTGTTCACTACCTATGAGCAATATACCCGCAATGATCAGCGCGAACGAATTCCCGCGCGCCGCATAAAATGGCTGGGCAGCGTCGCTAACCACACTCTCCCTGAAGAAGTCGTTCGTCATTTGGTATCACCCAACGCATTTTCGCTTCTCGGAAAACAGTACGAGGACCTGTTTTTTGCGGCCGCATACGAAAATTATTTCAAAGTAAACAATTCTACTTCTCTGTTTGATGTTAAATCTGAGCGTTTTTCTACAATACCGGATATGTATTTAAAGATTATCGCTAACTTTGCGGCTGAAGTTAGCAGGGGATTTGAAACGGATAGATTGGAGGACGTATTGTCGAAGTCACTCGAAGAGTGGCTGTTAGACCTTGCTGACGATGATTATACAGCCGATCAAAAAATCAGCATTAACTCTCCCGGCACAAATCTCTTGAAATGTCTGCGGATGACGCCCATATTGGCCGCGATGCTTTTTGCCGTCATGCAGTACCCTGCAGCCGAATTGCAGGCATCAAACTTGGAGTTTGTGAACTCGGCGGCGGGAGGAGAGTTGGATAAATGCGACATCCCAGTTGCCGAGGCATCAAAGCTAGTCGCCCAAACTATGGCGCTTGACAAGCTTGAAAAGCTCTGCCGTGTGGCTGTCAAGGCCAAACAGCTTGGACAAGTGCAGACACCGATTACTTCCAAGGTAAAGCGCCGCGAGAAGTAGGTAAATGCTCAGGAAACTTCAAGATATTCTGATTGATGACAAGGTACGCATATGGCACCTTATAGTAGGTGGCATATTTATGCTCGCCGCAACCACTATAATTAATTACTATATATCAAACGCATCTTCGTATGGCGCTTTGATTGCGGAAAGATCGCGCGACCTAGTTACGAGCTCTGCAGATTTTGAAAATAGGTTGAATTCGCTGTTTGTGTCAGGGAACAGCTTTGAAAGTTTAGACCGAGATCAATATAAAAAATTAAATGAGAATATTGAAACACAAATCTCGTCGCTAAATAAGCTCTCGCCAATATTAAAAGACGATCAAAAGAAGATTGCCGAAGAATATCAACAGGTCCTTGTAAATCTTAGAGACGACCTTAGCTCCGGGCTTACACCTGAAAACACCAAACGATTTGGAACAAACGCTATTCTTCTTACAGTCAAGCGCCAAGCCCTGCTTAGCGCCCTCTCCTAAGATCTGCGCACCCGCGAAATTGCACATGCGATCGGCCGCCGAAAGCATCATCGAGGTTGGCCTCGCACTGAAGCGCCAGAAGGAACGCTTGCCCCACGGCATGTTCCTGCCGTGGATCGAGGCTGAGTTCGATATGAGCCAACGCACCGCGTACAACATGATGAATGTTGCTGACCGGTTCGCGGGAAAAGTTGCAACCGTTGCAAGTTTGGCTCCGAAAGCGCTCTACGAACTCGCGGCCCCCAAGACGCCCGACGAGGTCCGCGAAGAAGTTGAGCGCCTCATCGCCGCAGGCGAGGTCGTCACCGCCGCGACGGTGCGGGATCTGCACACCGAGCTTCCAATGTCTATCGAAGTGGGGTCTTGCCTATCGCAATCGCCCCGTCGATTGCGTCTCTAGCGAAAGCAGCGGAGTAGCCTGCGCGTTCATTGGATTGTGCTAAGGCTTTCATTAGGTCTTCGGCACCTTTGTCATCCGGTCCCGTGCGCTCCAGGAATTTGGTAGCCGCTTCATTGAAGCGCTTATCTATTTCGATGCTATCGAAGCCGAGCTTCGCAAACCTCAGCTTCTCTATCCCGTCGTCCAAAAGGGCGATAGCCTGCTCGGAATGATAAAGGCTTCTATACTGCTGGAGCGTTTCGATAGCGGCCTCACAATCTTGTGCGGTCCTTGGCCGCCGATCACCGTCAATCGTAGCTACGACCTTAGCACGTACTTCGAGAACTTCAGCCTTCATCAAGTCATTGTCGGTTTCCCAGTGTGCCTTGACCCATTCTGATGCCAGATTGCCGACAATCCCACTTAAAAAGAAGATTGTCCCGACGAACGCTTCACGCCGTGTCGGTAGCCATCCAGTGCCCTGTTTATCGGCACCCTGCGCTTGGTTCATTCTGCCATTCCCGCCTTTAGGAA
Organism: Labrys sp. E2SS-1L; assembly: GCF_057073705.1. NCBI lineage: Bacteria > Pseudomonadati > Pseudomonadota > Alphaproteobacteria > Hyphomicrobiales > Xanthobacteraceae > Labrys > Labrys sp. E2SS-1L. Next base: position 5,169,196 of record NZ_CP172712.1, read on the forward strand.
CGATAGTATGCGCCGAGGTTGATGGTGCACAATACTGATCGCCCTACAATGTCCATGATCGTGGCTTCGCTCGCACCGCCAGAACAGTCAGGACTTTTTTGGTTAGACAGCGCGGTGATCTTGAAATCCGAGGCCTTACCGGCCGAGTAAGACGGTCTGCGAATTTCACGGCGCGATCACGCCAGATGTTGATGAAGCCGGGCATGGTCTGAGGAAACGACGATGTACCGGAACCCTTTGCGCAGCTGGCGACGAACTGGCCGTAAGGCACCCCTCGTGATCGCTGCGCTTGCGGTGACGGCGCTCGGGGCGACCGGTGGCGCCGTGCTGCCGCCCGAAACAGCTGGCGAGGCAGCCTCCGCCTCGGCAGCAGCCGACCCGTCATCCTGCAACATCAAGGGCAATGTCTCGACCAGCGGCGAGCGCATCTATCACATGCCAGGCCAGAAATATTACGCCAGAACGGCCATCAGCGCCCGACACGGGGAACGTTGGTTTTGCAGCGAGGCCGAAGCCCGTGCCGCTGGCTGGCGAAGGTCGAAGCGGTAGCGCACGCAGATCAGCATTGACGCCACGATAGAGGTCCGCCGATATCCGTCGTGTGAATATTTGGCTGGGGAGCCATCATGCATCGTTCAAGATTATGTCTGACGGTTGCCGCTGCGATCGTCGTGTCTGGGCGCGTCGAATATCCAAATGCTAATGATCCTGCGACCGCAGCGGCCTATGCAAGCTGGAAGGAGTGCACTCGCAAGGAAGCAGTGGCTATGGCTTATGTGAACCAGAAGCCGGGCTGGGTGGCAGCTGAAGCCATGGTCCGATGCTATCATCAAGAGGTCGTCTTCAAAGAGAAGGCGGGCATGGCCGAATACTCATCGAACATGAACCAGTTGAAGAGTTTTCGATGGAGGGATCTGGTGATCATTGTGCTGGATATGCGTGCCAAGCGCCAAGCGCGATAACTGCCGGGTACAAGCCTGCACGGGCCGTTTATGGCGATGCGCCCGCCTTGTGACAGCGCGGCGGGCCTGAAGCCCGCCAGCGGCCACGGTAGGGCACGGGAAGGGCATCCGACGGAAGCGCCCTGCTCAAGGCTTGGATCCTCGCCAATCCGGCCATACTCTCGCCGGGGATCCCTTTGCAGCCGGTGCACAATGGCCGATCGTAGAGAAGTTCTGCCGATTTCTCTGCCGCCTCGCGGTCTCAACCGCGAGCAGGCGGCGCGGTACGTCGGAGTTTCGCCCACAACGTTCGACACTCTAGTGAAGGATGGGGCCATGCCGAAGCCGAAAAGGCTGTTGTCCAGAACCGTCTGGGATCGGCACGCCCTCGATTTGGCTTTCGATGCCATCGATAGCGATGAGCCGGCGGAAGCACCCAACCCGTGGGATGCTTATGAATGAGGCGATCGCCCCGCTGCCATTGCGTAACCGTGCCGACGGGACGGACGGCTGGGGCGACTTCGCATAGAGTGATCTGAAGCGGCAGCCTATTCGAAGTCATCCCAGCCTTGCAGCTGTGGATCCTGCTGTTCGGCATCTCCGTCCGGCAGAGCGTCAAAGGCTAGATCTAGCTTCAGCCGATCCCAGACCCTTCGCGCATTGACTTGCTTTGGACCTGGCATTCGACCGTCGGCGACCATTTGGTCGAACAGGGAAGGCGACACGCCAATGTAGCGCGCCGCTTCCTCACGATTGAGCCCCCTTGGAGGGAGCGAGATCGGAAGGATGTCGCGGCGCTCTTTCATTATGTCACTTCCCTGACTTGGCCGACAGCCGGACCAAATAGGTGCTCGGATAGACCATGTATTCAGTCTCATCCCAGCGTATCCAAGCCCAATGGCGATCCATCCCCAGTACCGTAGCGGGCCGTTTCGACGGATCTTTCTCATAGAAGACACGATCGCCGGGCGCGAGCGCCCTCTCGACCACATCCTCGATCTCCTCGATGCAGACCTTCGCCTGGTCGCCTGCGCGCGTCTTGACGGTCATGCGTCCGCGTTCAGCAGTGACCACCGTCGCCGTCATCAGAACGACGTCGCCGGCTTGAAGAATTTCTCGTATATGCACCATTTCGCCTCTCCGTAGCTTGAAGCCCGAGCCGGTATGCCCGGCCGGGCGGCGGGAGGTTCGAAACCTGGAACCCAAGGGAACAGGCGGGATTATTCCCCCAAAGGGGTGTTGTATTCTCCGCCCTCCCGCCATAGCGAAAGGCAAAAAAATAGCGCCGTAGCAATATAGCCGGCGCTTACGCGCCTTGGGTGTTCAGGGGTTTCGACGCCCCACATGATCAACGATCATGCACGACGAGCAAGCACCAGTTGCCCAAGGCTGTCAAGCTCACTCCACAGAAAATTTAGTCAGCTACCCTACCGCCGTGGCGTGAAAAATTCGTTACGCACCTGGCATATCGACGGCAAGAGGTCCTTGAAGTGCTAACGGATAAACCTTTGACACAGGTCTTCAGCTAACTCTCTGGGGATATCTGGCACAACGGACGTCAGTAGGCCGGCGGTCCATTTGAAGAAATGGGGTTCCGTCAACCTGACCTTCCGAATTGCATCGCGATCGATGGCAAAAAGCTCTTCAATCTTTTGCTTTGCCTGCAAATAGGACGGCATGGTGGTGAGATAGATCAAACCCATGTCGTGCGACATCTTGTCGGCGAACCATGTTGCTAGGCCCTCTTCGGCAACATTGGCTTGAGCACTTCCGCTTGGTGAAAGAAGGTGCACGCTTTCATGAGCGAGTTGAAAGGCCGCCCAATTCGGATCCGCACGGGTCTCATCGCCGAGCATAATGGAAACATTCCCACAATTGCCAGGATACCAAATCTCTGGACCACTACGACCAAACTCGATCCCTAAGGGGGTGTAATCCTTGTTGCGCGGTCCAAATTCGGCCTGCAGGGTTCTAAGAAATACCCCCAGTAGCGTTGTTAGAGAGTAACTGTGCCCACCCTCAATTGGGATGGTGTTGAAGCCCATTGCGGGCCCTTCGGTAAATTCCATCTCCCCCCCTCGGAGAATGCCGACTGCCGGAACAGACGACGAATTCGCCATGCATTTCGTGTTGCAGTTCATGTCGCAAGGATTTGCGAGCAGCCCTGAGAACCCATTGGAAACACGATGAAATTTGCGGAAACCGCGTGCAACATGCCCGAAAAAGAAAAAGCGACCTCGCATGACGCTAGGTCGCTGATATCATTAGGAAAATTTTGGTAGCGGGAGAGGGACTTGAACCCCCGACACGCGGATTATGATTCCGCTGCTCTAACCAGCTGAGCTACCCCGCCACGAGGCCCGGCGCTGCCGGACGGGCGGCTTATGCAAGGCTGGGCCGAAACTGTCAAGCGGGTGGGAGAGGAAATCTTCTCCCCTCCCCGTTTTTGCTACGGTTTCGCCCCTGCGGCCGCCCTGTCAGGCCTTGGCGAAGAGGCCGAGCAGCCCCTTGTGGATGGCCTCGTTGCCGGCCACGATGTCACCGGTGTCCAGCATGGTGTCGCCGCCACGGATGTCGCTGACGAAGCCGCCGGCTTCACGCACCAGCACGATGCCGGCCGCCAGGTCCCAGGAGGAGAGCCAGCGCGAGGCAAGGCCGTCGAGGCGGCCGGAAGCGACATAGGCCAGGTCCAGGGCAGAAGCGCCGAAATTGCGCACGCCGGCGACCTTGCCCATCACGGCGCCGAGATCGGCAAGATTGGTCTGGTGCTGGCCGCGGCCGAGGCGCGCCAGGCTCATGCCCACCATGGAATCCTCCATCAGGCGGCGGCCGGAGACGCGGATGCGACGTTCGTTGTGAAAGGCGCCCTTGCCGCGCTCAGCCACGAACAGGTCCTCGGTGGCGGGATTGTAGACGACGCCGGCCACCAGCAGGCCCTCGCGCTCCAGCGCCACCGAAACCGCGAAGAAGGGCACGCCATGCAGGAAATTGGTGGTGCCGTCGAGCGGATCGATATGCCAGCGATGGGTCTTGTCCGCGCCTTCGACGACGCCCGCCTCCTCCATCACGAAGCCATAGCCCGGGCGGGCCCGCTCCAGTTCCTGATGCAGCGTGCGCTCGGCCTTCTTGTCGGCGATGGAGACGAAATCGCCCGGCCCCTTGGCCGAGACCTGCAGGTTCTCCAGCTCGCCGAAATCGCGCTTGAGACCCTTGCCGGCCTTGAGCACGGCAGCAACCATCACATTCATCAAAGGTGAACGCAGCATCATGGAACTTTCAAATAACGGTCGCCCCGGAGATCGGGGCGCGGGAATGGGAAGCGGCCTGTCTAATGGAAAATGCCGCCGATATGAACGGGAAAATGCGACCGGTGTGAAAATTCGAATCGCCGCGGCCTGCGACGCTCACAAGGCCTGATAGTAAGCTTTCCAATGGCTACGCAGCGCCTCTTCCTCGGTGCCGATGTCATAGGCGGGCGAGGAGATCGGCTTCACGGCCTCGACGCGCACCCGCACGAAATGGCGGATACGCTCGGCCAGCGGGCCCCAGCGATCGAAAGCGGGGCGCAGGGCCGCAAAAGCCTCGCTCTCGCGCGAGATGATCTCGCAGCGGCCACGGATGCGCACGCCCTTGCGGGCGAGCACATCGACGAAATTGATCTCCACCACCGGGCACTCGCGGATGTTGCGCAGGGTGCCGGGGGAGCGTGCCTCTCCGAAAACGACATGGTGGTCGTCCAGCACCAGAGCAAAGCGCGTTTTAGTAGAAACGCCCTTTTGCTCTCACTCTTTGGCTCGACGCGTCTTTGCGATTCGAGGTGAGGCCTCAAATCGCAAAACGCTTGGCATCATGCCCTTGGGCGACAGATTGGGCGTGCCGTCGGAATTGACGCTCGCCACATAGCCGAGCGAATGGCGCTCGATCACTGCCCTCGCCGCTGCATCCAGCACCGTCGGCCTCCCCTTGTCGATCCCCTGGCCACCCCGCGGAAAATACCGGTTGGCATCACATGCCGTAGAAGCGGGCCCCCTGAATGGCCGCCGCCCGTACCTCCGGCGTCTGCCGTGCGACATATTCGTCGAGCTGCTTGTCCTCGAGCCCGGCCGCCTTGGCGAGCAGATGCCACATGCAGGCCAGAACCGGATTGGGCGCCAGGCCCATGCCGGCCGCATACATGCGCGCCAGGCGGTTGCGGGCGATCGGCGAACCGCGCAGCGCGGCGCGCTCGAACCAATCGGCCGCCATTTCCTGGTCGCGCGGCACGCCCTCGCCGTTGAAGAGGGCGATGGCATATTCCACCATGCCGTCGACATTGTTCGTATTGGCCGAGGCGAGGAAGTAGTCGGCCGCTTTCTTCTTGTCGAGCGTGACGCCCTTGCCTTCCTTGGTGAGTACGCCGAGCGAGTAGAGGGCATCGCCATTGTTGGCGAGCGCCGCCTGGCTGAAACGCTTATAGGCGGTGGCATAATCGGGCGGGCCATTCGTCGTGCGCAGGGCGATGATGCCGAGATTATAGGCCGCCTCCGGCACGCCCAGCTCGGCGGCGCGGTTGAGCAGCAACATGCCGCCCGGCTCGTCCTTGGGTACGGTCTTGCCCAGGAGCTTGGTCATGCCATAGGCGAACATGGCATTGCGGTCACCACGCTCGGCCGCCTCGGAATACCACTGCGCCGCCTTTGCCGGATCGGGCGGCACACCCAGGCCATTGGCATAGAGCTGCGCGATCAAGGTCATCGCCGCAGGATCCTTGTCGGATACCACGCGCTTGGTGGCCTCCTCCAGCGCCTTGAGATAGTAGCCGCGCTGGAAGGCGCCATAAGCCAGATCCGGTGGCGGACCTGCCGGTGCGGCGGGAGCCGCAGCCTCCGCAGGCTTGGCCGAATCGGCCGGAGCGGCGGCTTCGCCAGGCGTACCCTCCGCCGGCTTGGCAGCGTCAGGCGCAGGCTGTGCCGGCGTGCCCGTCTGCGCCGGCTTGACAGCCTCGCCGCCATCGGCGCCGGCGGATTGCGCGGCATCGGCCGGAGCCGATGGCTCCGCCCGGCCCGGCAGCGAGGCAAGAAGGACGGGCAGCGCCAGCGCGGCTGCAACAGCGATGCGCTTCATGCGAGACTCCCTCTCTGCTTCAGCAGCCGGTCCGCCAGCGCAACCGCTTCGGCAGGCCCCTGCTCGTGATTCCAGACGGCATTACCGAGCGCCACGAAATCGGCACCGGCGTCGGCGAGCAGCGGCACGGCCGCCAGATCCGGCGCAAAGGCGACGCAGGGCACCTCGAAAAGCTCGGACCACCAGGCGGTGCGCTCAACCACCCCCTCAAGCGGCGGCAGGCGCCCGTCGCGCGCCGGCTCACCGAACATGACATAGTCGACCCCGCTTTCGGCGACGGTCATGGCCTCATCGCGCGTCCGGATGCCGCCTGACCCGACGATGCGCTCCGGCTTGAAGCTGTCGAGTGCATCGGCGAGGCCCTTGCGGCCGTCATTGAGATGCACGCCGTCGGCACCCGCTCGTGCCACCACGGCGCTCCAGCCGCTGACGAGCAGCGCCGCGCCGGCGCCTTGCACCACCGGCGCGATCTCCTTGATCAGCTTCTTGGCGCTGCTGTCGTCGCCGGCCACCGGCGTGAACAGCACGCAGGCAATGTCGCCGGCCGACAGCGCGGCCCGCAGGGCCGGCAGGAAGGCAGCGACATCGTCGATGGCAGGGGTGACCAGATAGATCTGGACGGGGGGGCGGGGTGGAACTTCAGCCATGGCAGGAATCCCGGGTGTCCTTCTTCTCACTACGGCATCGGGGCCGATCCCGGAATCGGCGCCGATGCTGTAAGGTTTCGCCATCGCTTCGCATCGACTGGGGAACGCGAAACGGTTTTCCGGCGCCGCTCAAGCGAATTTCGGCTCGAACTTGCCGGCCTTGTAGTCCTTGGCCATCTCGTGAAGCGGAATGACCTTGATCTTGGCAGCCTGGCCGGCCGTGCCGAATTCCTCATAGCGCTGCTTGCACAGCTTGATCATCGCATCCTGGGCTGGCTTGAGATATTTGCGCGGATCAAATTCGCCCGGATTTTCGGCAAAGATGCGGCGGATCTGGCCGGTGATCGCCATGCGGCAATCGGTATCGATATTCACCTTGCGCACGCCATGCTTGATGCCGAGCTGGATTTCCTCCACCGGCACGCCCCAGGTCTGCGGCATCTCGCCGCCATATTTGTTGATGATGTCCTGGAGTTCCTGCGGCACCGAGGAGGAGCCATGCATGACCAGGTGCATCTCGGGCATGCGCTGGTTGATCTCCTTGATGACATTCATCGCCAGGATGGCGCCATCGGGCTTGCGCGAGAACTTGTAGGCGCCATGCGAGGTGCCCATGGCGATGGCGAGCGCATCGACCTTGGTGTCCTTGACGAACCTCACCGCCTCGTCGGGATCGGTGAGCAGCAGGTCATGCGAGAGCTCGCCTTCGGCACCATGGCCGTCCTCGGCCTCGCTCATGCCGCTTTCCAGGCTGCCGAGCACGCCGAGCTCGCCCTCCACCGAGGCGCCGACCCAATGGGCCATGTCGACGACACGGCGGGTGATGCCGGCATTATAGGCATAGTCGGCCGGCGTCTTGCCGTCCTCCTTGAGCGAGCCGTCCATCATCACCGAGGTGAAGCCGGCCTGGATGGCAGTCAGGCAGGTGGCTTCGTTGTTGCCATGGTCCTGATGCACGCAGACCGGGATGTCGGGATAGATCTCGACCGCCGCATCCATCATCTTGGTCAGCATGACGTCGTTGGCATATTGGCGCGCCCCGCGGGAGGCCTGCATGATCACCGGCGAGCCGGTGGCCTTGGCGGCCTCCATGATGGCGATCACCTGCTCCATATTGTTGATGTTGAAGGCAGGGACGCCATAGCCTTGCTCGGCGGCATGGTCGAGCAGCTGGCGAAGGGTGATGCGTGCCATTGCGAGATCTCCGAGACGATCGGCGTGGACGGCGAGCCGTACGGCGCCGTTCAGGCGCGCAGGATCTCCACACCCGGCAACGGCTTGCCTTCCAGCCATTCCAGGAAAGCGCCGCCCGCGGTCGAGACATAGGAGAACTGGTCGGCGACCCCGGCATGGTTGAGCGCCGCCACCGTGTCGCCGCCGCCGGCAACCGACAGCAGCTTGCCGGCCTTGGTGCGCGCAGCGACATGCTTGGCCGCCGCCACCGTGCCGTGGTCGAAGGGGTGCAGCTCGAAAGCCCCCAGCGGGCCGTTCCACACCAGCGTCTCCGCCTCGTCGATGGCGCCCTTGATGCGCTCCACCGATTGCGGGCCGGCATCGAGGATCATGCCGTCGAGCGGGATCGAATCGAGGCCATAGGCATGGTTCGGCGCATCGGCGGCGAAATGATAGGCCACCACGGCGTCGACGGGCAGGATGATGGCGCAATTGGCCTTCTCCGCCTTGGCGAGGATGGAGCGGGCGGTATCGGCAAGGTCACGCTCGGCCAGCGATTTGCCGACGCCGACGCCCTGGGCATGCAGGAAGGTGTTGGCCATGCCGCCGCCGATGATCAGGGCATCGACCTTGGCGACGAGATTGCCGAGGAGCTCGAGCTTGGTCGAGACCTTGGCGCCGCCGACCACCGCGACGACCGGGCGCTTGGGCTGTTCGAGGGCGCGGGACAGCGCCTCGATCTCGGCCTGCATGGTGCGGCCGGCATAGGCGGGCAGGACGTGCCCGAGGCCTTCGGTGGAGGCATGGGCGCGATGCGCAGCCGAGAAGGCATCGTTCACCCAGATATCGCCATTGGCGGCCAGCGCCTTGACGAAGTCCGGATCGTTCTTTTCCTCGCCCGGATGGAAGCGGGTGTTCTCCAGGCAGAGGATGTCGCCCGGCTGCATCGCCGCCACCGCCTTGGCCGCGGCTTCGCCGATGCAGTCCTCGGCAAAGGCGACCGGCCGCTTGGCGATCTCGGCGAGCTTGGCGGCGACGGGCTTCAGGCTTTCCTTGGGGTCCACGCCCTTGGGCCGGCCGAAATGGGCGAGCAGAATGACCTTGGCCTTGGCACGAGCGAGTTCGAGGACGGTGGGGATGATGCGCTCGATGCGGGTGGCATCGCCGACGACACCGTTCTCCATCGGGACGTTCAGGTCGACGCGGACCAGAACGCGCTTGTTTTCCACATTCACGTCGTCGAGGGTGCGAAAAGCGCTCATGCCTGTCCTGTCCATCTGTTTTCGGCAAAGTGCCCGAGGCGTCAGCATGGATTGGCACCAAGCCATACTCACCACACGCCCTAGCACACCCCGCCTGCCTCGCAAAATCACCGGCGAGCAATAGAGCAAGCCGGCGGATCGATAAAGCGTTCAAGACGGCCGAAGGATCTAAATTGCATCGAGAGATAGCTCGGCACGGACATATCGATCCTTTCGGCGTCGGCACTCATCGGAACAATTGCGTGTCGAGCTTTCGCACCGCCAGCTCGATGAAAGCCTTGATCAGAGGCGACAGATGCCGGCTGCTGGGATAGACGACATAGAGACCACCGGCTGACATGGTATGATCTTCGAGAATACGCTGCAGCCGCCCATCCTGCAGGGCCGGTCTTGCGAGCTGGTGGGGCAGTTGGGCGATGCCATAGCCGGCAATGGTCGCCGATAGCGCCGAATGCATGTCGTTGACGGCAAAGCGGCCTGAAACTGCCACTGTTTCCTGGCTCTCCGGCCCCTCAAGCAGCCATGACGCCCCCTCCACCGAGGGGCCGACGATCACGCAGGCATGCCGGGCGAGATCCGCTGGCACCTGCGGCGTTCCGAATCGCGTGAGATAGTCCGGGCTGGCGCACAAAATTCGATGCGTGGTGCCAAGCTTGCGCGCGATCAAAGTGGAATCCGGCAGGATCCCGGTCCGGAAGGCCAGATCGATGCCATGCTCGATCAGGTTGAGCCGGTCGTCGGTCAGGATCAATTCAGCCTTGGTCTTGGGATGGGCGGCCAGGAAGTCGAACACGGCACTGTTGAGCAGATGATCGGCAAATCCGGCAGGGGCGGAGATGCGGATCGTCCCCGAAGGTTCCGTTCTTGCTTCGGCAAGGCGCAGGTTTGCCTCGTCGATCAGCCTCAGCGCCTCGCTGCTGCGTTCGTAATAGAGACGCCCGGCCTCCGTCATGGCGAGGCTCCGCGTCGTGCGCTGCAGCAAGCGCGCACCGACGGCCTGTTCGAGTGCGGCGATCCGGCGGCTCACTGTCGTCTTGGGCGCGCGGAGCAGCCGGGCAGCCCCGGTGAAACTGCCGGCCTCGACCACCCGGGCAAAGACCAGAATATCGTTGAGATCGAGCATTATATCCAAATTTGGGACGATGTTTTCCGATAATAGCCCATTATGGTTCGATGCGGCAGCGCTAAATTGGCTTCATCACAAGCAATGGAGCGATGCAATGACCACGAAGCGGACTATATTGGTGACCGGCGCCACGGGTCAGCAGGGAGGTGCCGTTACCCGCGCCCTGCTTTCCAGGGGACACAACGTCAAGGCATTGAGCCGCAGGCCCGACAGTGCCGGCGCGCAGGCCCTGGCGGCGGCGGGTGCACAGATCGTGCCTGGCGATCTCGACGACACGGCCTCGATCGTCAAGGCAGCCAGCAACGTCGACACCATGTTCCTGATGGGAACCATGCTGGCTGATGGCACAGACGGAGAAACCCGCCAGGGCATCGCCGCCGCCGATGCGGCCAAGGCGGCCGGCATCGGGCATCTGATCTACTCGTCGGTCGCCGACGCCGACAAGGCCACCGGCATTCCGCATTTCGACAGCAAATATCAGGTCGAACGGCATATTGCGGGGCTGGGTGTGCCCTATACGATCAGCGCCCCAGTCTTTTTCATGGAAAACATCGTGGCCTCCTGGTCGATCGGCGGCCTGCGCCAAGGCGTGCACGCCCTCGCTGTCCCGGCCAAGCGCGCCTTGCAGCAGGTGGCGCTGGCCGATATCGGTGCGTTCAACGCCGCTCTGGTCGAGCGTCGCGAAAGGGTCTTCGGCAAACGCTTCGACTATGCAGGAGACGAACTTTCCGGTGAGGAACAAGTGCGAATTCTCTCGCAGGCAACCGGCCGTCCGATCCGTTACCAGGAAGTGCCGACCGCCGCGATCCGCCAGCAGAGCGAGGATGCCGCCATCATGTTCGAGTGGTTCGATCGGATCGGCTACGACGTCGACATCGCTGCCCTGCGCAGGGATTTTCCCGAGGTGAACTGGCACAGCTTCGCCGATTGGGCCGGCAGCTTCGACTGGCGCATCCTCGACCCGCAGTGAACCCGGAGCCACTGCCAGCGGCGGTGATGCACATGACGGCGCCGGGATGACGGGGCGCCGTCGGCTCGAAACGGCAGGCGCACCGGTCCGCCGCCGTCAGACCCTTTTGCGCTCGAGCAGCACCGGCAGATCCTCCACTGCGAAAGACGGGTGGATCCTCAGATCGATGCTGACGACCCGCCAGCCCTCGGCCGCATATTCGTTCAGCCGCTGCACGATATAGGCGGAGCGATCGGCCCGGTCGGCGACGTGGATCTTTTCGAGACGATACTCCATCACAAAAGCCTCCTTTGTCGGCAAGGCAGGCGAGCAGTGCGTTCGGCTTCAACTCGTCCGGGCATGGCGAAAACGCCACTCAGCCGCCAGGGAAATCACGATCACCAGCCCGCCCACCAGCCAATGGGCGCGTTCGGCCGCTGTGTCGGAGGAAAAGCGCAGCACCCATGGCGCCACGATGAGCCAGAGGCCCAGTCCCAGCGTCACCCATTCCTCCCATTGCCTGGCCTCGCTCAAAGCCGCCAAGGCCAGATAGGCAAGCAGGAAAGCCATCACCCAGGCGTGCCAAGTCGGCACCTCCATCGCCCTGAACCCGGCGAGCCAGGGCGTACTGAACAGACCGAGTGCCAGCAGGAGCAGCAGCCAATCCTGTACCCGCTTTCCGGAAAAAAGAGTCGAAATCATCATGGTCTCCACGGTTGTCGCAAACGTGCTTGTGCATGACATTTATATCGTAATACGATATAAATTTCCAATGCGAAGCTATCGCTCGCGAGGCTGTGAAGGGAGCCGACCGTGACTGCAGATCCCAACTCCGACCTATCCTCCCCTCTCATGACAATGAAGGGCAGTGACGATGCGATCGTCTGCGCCCGGCACTTGCTGCGTGCCGCCCGGAGGAAGTTCTTCACCAGGCCCTACGATGCCGTCAGCATGGAGGACATCGCCGCAAGTGCCGGCATTGCCGAGGCCAAGGCTTGCGGCCTGTTTGCCAGCAAGGAAGAGCTGTTCGCATCGCTCGTCGTGCAGGAGATGGCCGCCGCTGCGGTCGAGATCTGGTGCAGAACGATCGGATCGACCGACATGGAAACCGTCTTGCTGCAGGTGGCGCGCAACTATGTCGGACTGTTCGGCTCGAACCGGGCCACGGAGATCTATCGCTCGCTGATCTGCGTGTCGGCACGCTTTCCCCATCTCGGCCGCATCATCTACGAGCACGGCGCACGGGTGCTGCTCGAAAGATTGTCCGCCTATATCGCGGCCCGCAGCGCGGAAGGCTGCCTGGCCGTCTCCGATCCCGATCTCGCCGCGCAGCAATTCCTGAGCCTGGTCCACGGCAATCTGCACCTGCGCGAAGTGCTCGCCGCCCAGCCCGTCAGCGATGCCGAGATCGACCGCGTGATCGAAAGCGGCGTCCGGCTCTTCCTGGCCGGATATCGGCGGGACCAGCACCAGGAGTCACGCGCAGCGCGCTCCGAACATCTCGGGAGATCTGCCGATGAGTGCCGCTCCGCCGGCGGCGCGACATCTCATTGAACGAGCGGCAACCGCATGATCCCAAGATCAAGGCCGCGCCGGATTCTGCAGGAACACGACATAGCCGCGAAACCAGGGATTGGCGGTGAGGCCAGGCGGCTCCTGCCAGTCGCCGGCCTGCACGAGGCCGATGCGGAAGGGCATCCGCAGCCGGCCCAAACGCGAAAGATAGGCGGCATAGCCGGGGATCGTGCGGCGTCCCTGATAGGTCTGGATGATCACTTCGTCGACGACGCCGCCGAGCGCTTCCAGCCCCTTGGGATCGCCATTGCTGCTCCAATCCATCAGGCCGGTAATGCCGAGCCTGTACTCCGCCGGCAATTGGCGGCGCAGGCCCGCGAGGAAGGAAGCGTAGCTCTCCAGATGGCGCGTCCGGGCGTCGAAATCGATCTGCAGGCCGATGACGCGGTTGCCTGCCGCACGCCAGCGCCCGAGCTGGGCGAGAACCTGGCCGTAGATCTGCGGCGGCCATGCCAGGGTCTCGACACGCACCACCAGCCACAACGGCGTATCGGGAAGGTGGGGAACGGCGCTTCGCCGCGAAAGGAGGCGAACCGGTTCCCGGGCACCGACCTCCGACGCAAGGAGATAGAGCTCGCGGGCCCGTGCGAGTTCGGGCTGCGTCCTCACGCCCGCCCACAACCAGAAACTGTAATGGCGGGCGGCATCGACGGGAGCTTCCGCGGCCGCGACACCGCCAGCCGCCAGGGCAATGACGAGGGCACACGCCGAGCGCAGCATGTCTACCAGTAATATTCGAGAGACTGCGCCCAACGTGATTGCGCATAATCGCGTTTCAGCTTCTGGAACCAGGCCTTTCGCTGGGCAACGGGCACGACACTGTCGTCGCAGCCATTCTTGCTCGTCGGCGCGAAGCACCAGATGGCACGATAGAGAGCATAGGCCTTTTGATCGGCGGTCGCACCCGCCGCGCCTACAACGGAGCGATACACTTCGAGCCGCGAGAATTTCCGGCCCGGGAAAAGTACCCCATTGCCACCGAGTTCATCCTTCGCCGGCAGCGTGTCCAAGAAAGCCTGATCGAGGCCGTTGAGACGGATGAACTCCCCCAGACACAAGCGTGCCCCGATGTGGCGTGGAGTGGCGGACAGCGTTGCAATGCTGCTCTTGAGATCGGGGCAAGGGAAATCCGACGCCGTTTGCGGTTTGATGAACACATCCGAGGATGGCGCGCCGTCGCCTTCGGCGTCACCGGGATCCGCCTCAGGCTTGGCATCGGTGGGCACCAGCGCCAAATCCCCTGGAAAGGCCTTGTAGGCGCCGCGGGTGAGATCGCGATAGAGCAGCGTATAAAGGGCGGTCGCCCGCTCGGCCGGCGAGGCGGCGGTATCCTTTGCCTGGCCGCGCAGCAATTGGGGACCGGCGCTGTAGCGCAGCAAGGTTTGTCGAATGGTCTCGTTGCGCACCGGCGAGGCCGGCTCGAAGAGCCGTTCGGGCTTGCCCGCCCGCTCGTCATGCAGGGCCAGGGCAAGCTCGATGACGACACGCTGGCTGGTTGGGTTCGCCCCACCGACGAGATCGAGCCAAAAGCCGCGGGCATTGCGGTCCTTCACAGAATCCAACGCGACCCCACGCAACACCTGCCGGCTGAATTCCAAGTTGTCATAGTTTTTCTGCTGCGCCCGATCGGCGATGAGGCCCAGCACGGCGCGCGGCTGGCGGGCGACATGCAACTGATAGGACGCGAGCAGAAAATCGAACAGCTCCGTCTTGCCTGCGAAGAATTCACGTTGCCCGTTCAGCTCATCCAAGGTCAGGGCCTTGCTGCAGCACGCTTCGCCGCTGAGGGCGCCGCCCTTGCGCATGCGAACCAGGTCCAGGGTCGCCAGCAGCAAAGGCGAGCGCACCTGTTCGGTCCCAAGCAGGGGCAGCAGCTTGGTATCCAGTTCCTCGGCAAGGTCGGCAGCGGAAACGCCCCGTTCGCTCGCCTTCTGGCCCAACAGGCGCTCATAGTCGGCGAGCAGCTTGGCGTTGGCGCCGCTCATCCAATAGACCCGGCGCAGCAGACCGCGGGCAGAGGCGGCATAGCGCCCGTTCGGATAGGCTGTCAGATAGCCCTGCAGGGCCGTTTCCGCCTCGGTCGCCTTGCCGATGTCGCGCTGCGCAACCTCCCTCAGATTGCCATACTCGTCGAAGGCACCAGCCTGCAGCCTGTTCACCTCGACGCGGCCCAGAAGATAGCGTCCGCTCTCCTTCAGCCAAGGTTGGGCAGAACCGCCCAGGGCTGCAAAATGCCGGGCAGCGGTGTCGAAATCGCCGGCATAGAAGGCCGCCGCTCCCGACAGGTAGGCGGCAAAGTCCTTGGCCAGGGGCGAGCGCGCATGCGCGGCGGCCGCGGAAACGGCCTCCTGGCCAGCGCCGGCTCCCGTGCAATCGGGCCTGAGGCCCTGCCGGGCGGCGATCAACTCGTCCCTTTCGCCCGCCGTCACGCCCTGCTCCGCCTTGAGCGTCGCCACGAAATCGGCGGCGCCTGCATCATTGCTGCGGCAGCGCGAGCCCTCGCCCGCAGCGTAGGGCCCATTGCCGCCGATTGCAGCCGAGGGATAGAGCGTGCCGCGGAAGGTCGCCCAATCGCTCGGTTCTATGAGCGTCTTTTCCGCACCCTCCTGATCCGGCCGAACCGGGGCAGGCTGCTTGTCCTCCAGATCGGCGAGCAGGAGCAGCAGATTGGCGCGCGTGTCATTACCGGGCTGCAGGACGGCCAGATTGCTGCAGCTGTTGGATTCGGTACCCGCCACTCTCCAGCCCGGTTTGCAGTCGCTATCGGAACTGGCTCGAGCCGCCATCGGGCTCAAAACGACGAAGAGCAGAACGAACAACCAGACGCCTCGCCGAGCCATGTGGCTTCACTCCCCTTCGCTGCAGCACCAGTCAATCACAGCCGCCTGCCCGGGGACAAGCAACCGATTTCGGCCGGCAGTACTTCCGGTCAGGAAGCTACTCAAAAGAAAAGGTGCCGCAGTTACCCGCGGCACCTTGCTCATTTCATTGAAAACGAACTCAGATCAGGCTGGCGAAATGCACCGCCGTGTCGGACATGCGGTTCGAGAAGCCCCACTCGTTGTCGTACCAGGTCAGGATGCGCACGAACTTCTCGTCGATGACCTTGGTCTGGTCGAGCGCGAAGATCGAGGACGCCGGGTTGTGGTTGAAGTCGCGGCTCACCAGCGGCTCGTCGGTATAGGTCAGCACGCCCTTCAGCGGGCCGCGCTTGGCAGCCTTGATGATGGCCTCGTTGACCTTCTCGACGCTGGTCTTCTTCTTGGTGTTGATCTTGAGGTCGACCACCGAGACGTTGGGCGTAGGCACGCGGACCGAGGTGCCGTCGAGACGGCCCTTGAGCTCGGGCATCACCAGGCCGACGGCCTTGGCGGCGCCGGTCGAGGTCGGGATCATCGACAGCGCCGCAGCGCGGGCGCGGTAGAGATCCTTGTGCATCTGGTCCAGCGAGGGCTGGTCATTGGTGTAGGAGTGGATCGTGGTCATGAAGCCGCGCTCGATGCCGAAGGCATCGTGCAGCACCTTGGCCACCGGCGTCAGGCAGTTGGTGGTGCAGGAAGCGTTGGAGATGACCAGATGGTCCTTGGTCAGGTCCTGGTGGTTGACGCCATAGACCACGGTGAGGTCGGCACCGTCGCAGGGCGCGGAGACGATCACGCGCTTGGCGCCGGCCTTGAGATGGGCGGCCGCCTTGTCGCGGGACGTGAAGATGCCGGTGCATTCCATCGCGATGTCGATGTTCAGCTCCTTGTGGGGAAGCTGGGCCGGATCCTTGATCGCAGTGACCTTGATCTTCTTGCCCTGCACGACGATGGAATCGCCCTCGACCTTCACCTCGGCGGGGAAAGTGCCATGGATCGAATCGTAGCGCAGCAGATGGGCGTTGGTCTCCACCGGCCCGAGGTCGTTGATGGCGACGACTTCGATATCCTTGCGCTTGCCTTCGACGATGGCGCGCAGGATGTTGCGGCCGATGCGGCCGAAGCCGTTGATGGCGACACGAACTGTCATCCGATATTTCCTTTCTCTGCCTTCAGCTAGAGCATTTTCCGGAAAAGCCGATCGACTTCTCGATTAGGAAAACGCGTCAAAACAAAGAGTTAGAGCGGAGCGCACTCATATGCGCCCCGCCCGTTTACAGCTCATGCTCAGCCGTTGTGGCGGCGCAGGGCGGTTTCGGCCACGGCTTCCGCCGTGATGCCAAAATGGTTGTAGAGGTCCTTGATGGGGCCGGAGGCGCCGAAACCGGTCATGCCGACAAAGCCGCCATCGGGACCGATCACGGCATCCCAGCCGAAGCGGACGGCCGCTTCCACGGCGACCTTCACCGGTGCATCGCCGATGATCTTGGCCTTGACCTCTTCCGGCTGTGCCAGGAGCAGTTCCAGCGAAGGCACCGAGACCACACGGGTCGGCACGCCGCGCTGGTTCAGGATGGAGCGGGCATTCATGGCGATCTCGACCTCGGAGCCCGAAGCGAACAGCGTCACCGCGGCCTTGCCGCCGCCGGTGCCCGCCAGCTCATAGGCGCCCTGAGCGCACAGATTGGCCGTGGTGGCTTCGCGCAGCAGAGGCAGATTCTGGCGAGTCAGCGCCAGGATGGTCGGGCCGTTGGTGCGCTCCAGCGCGAGCTGCCAGCACTCGGCGGTCTCGATCGCGTCGCAGGGACGGAAGACGCGCATGTTCGGGATCGCGCGGCAGGCGGCCAGATGCTCGACCGGCTGGTGGGTCGGGCCGTCCTCGCCGAGACCGATCGAGTCATGGGTCATGACATAGACCGGGCAGGTGCCCATCAAAGCCGCCAGGCGAATGGCCGGGCGGGCATAGTCGGTGAAGACGAAGAAGGTGCCGCCGGCGGGCACGAAGCCGCCATGCAGATAGATGCCGTTCATCGCGGCGGCCATGCCATGCTCGCGAATGCCCCAATGGATATAGCGTCCCTTGAAATCCTTCGGGGTGATCTCGACCAGGCCCTTGGCCTTGGTGTTGTTGGAGGGCGTCAGGTCGGCCGAGCCGAGCACCAGTTCCGGCATGACCTCGACGATGACGTTGAGAGCCGCTTCGGACGACTTGCGGGTGGCCATCGCGGTGGGATTGGCGGCGAGCGCCTTCTTGTGGGCGAGGATGGCCTTGCCGAGCTTGGCGGGGCGCACGTGATCCATGCGGCGCGTGAACTCGGCCTGCTTGCGCTCGGAGAGGGTCGCGAAACGCTCTTCCCAGGCCTGACGGGCGCTGGCGCCACGCGAGCCGGCCTCGCGCCAGGCCTTGAGCACGTCGGCGGGCACCTCGAAGGGTGCACCGGTAATGCCGAGATTCTCCTTGGAGAGCTTGGCTTCTTCCGGCCCGAGCGGCTCGCCATGGGCCTTGGAGGTGCCGGCGCGGTGGGGCGAACCGAAGCCGATGGTGGTCTTGCAGGCGATCAGCGTCGGCTTGTTCGACTTCTGGGCGGCCTCGATGGCGGCAGCGATGGCATCTTGGTCATGGCCGTCGACGTTCACGGCGCGCCAGCCGGCGGACTGGAAGCGCTTGATCTGGTCGACCGAGTCCGAAAGCGTCAGCGGGCCGTCGATGGAGATGCCGTTGTGATCCCACAGGACGATCATCTTGTTGAGCTTGTAGTGGCCGGCGAGCGCGATCGCCTCCTGGCTGACGCCTTCCATCAGGTCGCCGTCGGAAGCGATCACATAGGTGAAATGGTCGACCACCTTCTTGCCGAACTGGGCAGCCAGCATCTTCTCGGCGAAGGCAAAGCCGACGGCGGTGGAGATGCCCTGGCCGAGCGGGCCGGTGGTGGTCTCGACGCCGACGGTGTGGAAGTTCTCCGGATGGCCGGGGGTCTTGTGGCCAAGCTGGCGGAAATGCTTGAGCTCCTCGACCGTCATGCCCGGCACGCCGGTCAGATAGAGCAGCGAATAGAGCAGCATCGAGCCGTGGCCGGCCGACAGAATGAAGCGATCGCGATCGGCCCAATGGGGATTGGCGGCATCGAACTTCAGGAAACGCGTGAACAGGACGGTGGCGACATCGGCCATGCCCATGGGCATGCCGGGATGGCCGGACTTGGCGGCCTCAACCCCATCAATCGCCAAGCCACGGATGGCGTTGGCCAGGCGGTTCTGCATTTCGGTGAGTGCCATGGAGTGTTTCCTGATGAAATTCGCCGGAATTTGGCAAAAAGAGCGGTGGGTTCTTAGCACCTCATCCCCGACTGTCAATGATCCCCGGGCTTGTGCCTGAAATTCACGCAACCGATGGTGGGGTGATCGAAAGCAGGAGGTATCATCAGGGGAAGGCCGGCGGCTTTCGCTTGGCCGTGGTGCGAAACCGCGATACTTTGATATTTAAGCAAAAACGCGGAGCGGTCCCGTCATGATTCGATGGAATGCCGCCATAGGGAAAGAGTGAGTAGGCCCTTGTCTGTGGATGCAGCCTTGCAACGATTGAATACGGCCCTGGCCCAGCTCGAGGAGGCCGCCGAACATCGCGCGGAACTCGATCGCACCATCGGCGGACATCGCATCGAAGTGCAGGCACTCTCGGAGGATCGCAACCGTCTAGCTCTGGAACTCGACGCGAGCTATGCACGGTTCGCTGCTATGGAAACCGCCAATCGCGATGTATCGCGACGCCTCGACCAGGCGATGGATTCCATCCGTTACGTGCTTGAGCCGCAGGACAGCTAGCATGGCGCATGTATCCGTTACCATTGCGGGCCGCGCCTATCGCATGGCGTGCGACGAGGGCCAGGAAGAACATCTCCTCGGCCTCGGTCGTCAGCTCGACGCCAAGATCGATGCCCTGCGTTCCTCTTTCGGCGAGATCGGCGACATGCGCCTTGCCGTGATGGCCGGCATCATGGTCGCAGACGAATTGTCGGAAATGCAGCGGCGGGCGGCTTCCCTGCAGCATGATCTCGATGAATTGCGCCAGACCCGCGACAATGCGCTGCAGCGCGAGCAGCAGACCCAGATGCGCGTGACGCAGGCCCTGACGGACGCCGCCAGCCGAGTCGAGAAGCTGATCGATTCCTTGTCCAAGACCGGCGTCTAGCGCTTCCGTATTTTCTGGGATCGCAGGCATCCCTGCTTGCTCTTGGAAACACTGTGCTTGCAGAAACGGCAGACAATCGCGACATGCAAGCACGTCGCTGAGATGCGTGCGATCCTGGGAAGTCCGCGCTCCGGGAAAACGCCTGAATATTTTCATCGACCTCTGGCGCTCGCACCGTCTCGCCCTTATTATCTCGGTGCGGTGCTGCCTGGTTCGTCAGGACAACTGTATCCCCGGGGCCATACGACTCCCAAGGGAGCTGTCACTGTTCTCGCTCGAGGGCTTGGACATTACGGCGCCCACCTACATCAGTAGGCGCCCGGGATCGAACCGTCCAACGGCCGAGGTGGCCCGCTCCCTCCTCATTCCAAATTTGTCTTTGCCAAGCGTGTAATGGCCTCCACCGATCACAAGACCCAGTTGCGCCACAAGGCAATGGCGGCGCGCTCAGAGATCCGCGGTCATCAGCGCCAGGCAGCGACGGCCAGAGCCGCCCATCACGCCTTCAGCCGCCTGAAATACACCAGCGGCATCGTCGGCCTCTACCAGGCTTTTCGCGACGAGATCCATCCGGACGAGATTGCCGAACGCCTGCACCATACGGGCCGTAGGCTCGCTTTGCCGACTACGCCTCGCTATGGCCACCCCCTCACTTTCCGCTCCTGGGCGCCGGGCGACCCCCTGGTGGTCGGTCGCCACAACATCCCCGAGCCTGCGCCCGAGGCGGAGGAAGTCCATCCGCAGGTGCTGCTGGTGCCCCCGGTCGCTTTCGATCGCCGCGGCTACCGCATCGGCTATGGCGCGGGATTCTACGACCGCACCATTCCCCAATTGCGGGCAATGCACCCCGTCTTCACCCTCGGCTATGCCTTTGCCTGCCAGGAAGTCGCATTCCTGCCGTCCGAGCACCATGACGTGCCGCTCGACGCCATCGCCACCGAAAACGAAATCATCACAGTGACGGGGCGTTGATATGCGTCTGTTGTTCTTGGGGGACATCGTCGGCCGCACCGGTCGCAATGCCGTGATCGAACGCCTGCCGGGCCTGCGCGAAGCCTGGAAGCTCGATGCGGTCATCATCAATGGCGAGAACGCCGCCGGCGGCTTCGGCCTGACCGAGGCGATCTTCGACGAGGTCGTCGCCGCCGGTGCCGATGTGGTCACGCTCGGCAACCATTCCTTCGACCAGCGCGAGGCCCTCGTTTTCATCGAGCGAGCCCCAAGGCTGATCCGCCCGGCCAATTATCCCAAGGGCACGCCGGGGCGCGGCGCGACCCTGGTGGATCTGAAGAACGGCACCCGCCTGCTCGTCATCCAGGTGATGGGCCGCGTCTATATGGATGCACTCGATGACCCCTTCGCAGCCCTCGAGCGCGAGCTCGCCGCCTGCCCGCTCGGCCTTGGCGCCGATGCGGTGGTGGTCGACGTGCATGCTGAAGCCACCAGCGAGAAGCAGGCGCTCGGCCATTTCGCCGATGGGCGGGCCAGCCTGGTGATCGGCACCCATACCCATGTGCCGACGGCCGATCATCAGATCCTCAGCCACGGCACCGCCTATATGTCGGATGCCGGCATGTGCGGCGACTATGACAGCGTGCTCGGCATGGACAAGGAGGAGCCGTTGCGCCGCTTCATCCAGAAGACGCCGGGCCTGCGCTTCGAGCCGGCGACCGGCGAGGCGACCCTGTCGGGCCTGGCGGTGGAGACTGACGACCGTACGGGCCTGGCGGTGAAGATCGCCCCGGTGAGAATCGGTGGAAAATTGTCGCAGGCCGAGCCGGCGTTTTGGTGAATCCACGGCAAACGACGCGGCGGGATGGATTTTTCTCGCCACCAATTCTATAAGCCGCGCCACAATTGCCGATCTTCGGACCGGCGTTTCATTCGGCTCGTACTTCACCGAGTCCCCAAGACGACATCAAGGCAAGACATATGGCCGGTCATTCCCAGTTCGCCAACATCATGCACCGCAAGGGCAAGCAGGATGCCAAGCGCTCGAAGCTCTTCTCCAAGCTCGCCCGTGAAATCACGGTGTCGGCCAAGCTCGGCCTGCCCGACCCGAACATGAATGCGCGCCTGCGCGCCGCCGTGCTGGCCGCCCGCGCCGAAAACATGCCCAAGGACAATATCGATCGCGCCATCAAGAAGGCAGCCGGCGCCGATGGCGAGAACTATGACGAGATCCGCTATGAGGGCTATGGGCCCGGCGGCGTGGCGCTGATCGTGGAAGCCCTCACCGACAACCGCAACCGCACGGCCTCCGACGTGCGCTCCTATTTCACCAAGGCCGGCGGCAACCTGGCCGAGACGGGCGCGGTGTCCTTCATGTTCGACCGCGTCGGCGTGATCGAATATGACGCCGACAAGGGTTCGCCCGATGCCATGCTGGAAGCGGCACTGGAAGCCGGCGCCGACGATTGCGCCTCCTCGGAGGACGGCCATGAATTCATCTGCGCCGCCGAGAACCTTGCCGAGGTCACCAAGGCTCTGGAAAACCAGCTCGGCGAAGCCCGCAAATCCGGGCTGGTCTGGCGTCCGCAGAACACCATCGCCGTCGACGACGAGACCGGGGAGAAGCTGATGCGCCTGGTCGACAATCTCGACGATCATGACGACGTCCAGCATGTCTACGCCAATTTCGAGCTCTCCGACGCGCTGATGGCGAAACTGGCGGAGTAAATCGGAACGCGGACATCTCAGCGACATGCTCGCATGTCGCGATGTCCGCTCTTGGAAGCCCGACCTTTTTTCGAAGAAAGAGCGGACAGGATGTCCGCGCTCCGATCATGTCACAGACCCCCATCCGCATCCTCGGCGTCGACCCAGGCCTGCGCCGCACCGGCTGGGGCGTGATCGAGGTGCTGGCCAACCGGCTGTCCTTCATTGCCTGTGGCACGGTGTTTTCCGACGACAATGAGGAGCTCGCCCACCGCCTGCTCGAGCTGCATACGGGCCTCACCGAGGTAGTGACGCGTTTCGAGCCAGACGAGGCGGCGGTGGAGAAAACCTTCGTCAACAAGGATGCCACGGCGACCCTCAAGCTCGGCCAGGCCCGCGGCATCGCCATGCTGGTACCGGCCCAGGCCGGCCTCGCCGTCAACGAATATGCACCGAACCTGGTCAAGAAGACCGTGGTGGGCTCCGGCCATGCCGACAAGAAGCAGATCCGCCTGATGATCAAGGTGCTGCTGCCCAAGGCGGATCCGAAATCGGACGACGCGGCCGACGCCCTCGCCGTCGCCATCACCCATGCCCATCATCGCACCAGCCACAATCTGGCAGCGCTCCTGAAATAGGTTCCAGGCCGGCCGACGGCTGGCGGTCCCGGGAAATTGCGCTTGCCTCCCGCGGCCTCCATCCTTAGAACAAATCGTGAATTTATCCGAGGATTCGCCATGACCCAGGCCAGCCGCGCCGCCGTCTTCTCCGAACTGCATCAGCGTCCCGAACTCTTCCTCATTCCCAATGCCTGGGATGCCGGATCGGCGAAATTGCTGGATTCCCTCGGCTTTTCGGCGATCGCCACCACCAGTGCCGGCCTGGCCTTCACGGTGGGTCGCAAGGACGGCCAGATGTCGCGCGAGGAAACCCTCGCCAATGCGCGAGCCATCGTGGAGGCGACCAGCCTGCCGGTAAGCGCCGATCTCGAAAACGGTTTCGGCGACGCTCCCGAGGACTGCCGGCTCACCATCCTTGCCGGCATCGAGGTGGGGCTTGCCGGCGGCTCGATCGAGGATGCCACAGGTCGGCCCGACCAGCCGATCTATGAATTCGGCCACGCCGTCGACCGGGTGCGTGCAGCGGCAGAGACGGCACGCGCCGGGGGTTTCGTGCTCACCGCCCGCGCCGAGAACTTCCTGCACGGCATCGCCGACCTCGACGACACCATCCGTCGTCTGCAGGCCTTCCAGGAAGCAGGGGCGGAGGTGCTCTACGCACCGGCCCTGACTCGGCTCGACCAGATTTCCAGCGTGCTTAGCTCGATCGACAGGCCGCTCAACGTCCTGTTCACCGTGGGCGGTCAGGATTTCACCGTTGCCGATCTCGCCAGGCTCGGCGTGCGCCGCGTCAGTGTCGGCGGCTCCTTCACCCGGGCGGCTTTCGGCGCCCTGAAGCGGGCTGCCCTCGAACTGCGCGACCAGGGCACCTTCGGCTTTGCCAAGGACGCCATGACCTATGCCGAACTCAGCGCCCTGTTCGGCAAGTGAGAAACCCTGGGGCCGCTGGCGACCAGGATCGCCCCATGCCGCGAATCACGGCAAAGCGCTAGAACTGCCGTGAGAGGACCTTCATGATCGGCAAATTGCGCGGCATCGTTGACAGCTATGGCGAGGACTGGGTGATCCTCGACGTGCAGGGCGTGGGCTACATCGTCTATTGTTCCAGCCGCACGCTCGGCACCCTGCCTTCCCCGGGCGAGGCGACCATGCTCGCCATCGAAACCCATGTGCGCGAGGACCAGATCCGCCTGTTCGGTTTCTCCAGCGACAACGAGCGCGACTGGTTCCGCCTGCTGCAGACCGTGCAGGGCATCGGCACCAAGGTGGCGCTCGCCATTCTGTCCACGCTCAAGCCCGCCGATCTCGCCTCCGCCATCGCCCTCGGCGACAAGGGGGCGGTGGCGCGCTCGCCGGGCGTCGGTCCGAAGGTCGCCCAGCGCATCGTCACCGAGCTCAAGGACAAGGTGCCGAGCTTCGGCCACGTCCCCGCCGACGTCATCGGCCTGCAGGCCGATCTCGGCGAGCAGCGCGCTGCCGGCCCGGTCAGCGATGCGGTATCGGCCCTGGTCAATCTCGGTTACGCCCAGACCCAGGCCTCGGCCGCCGTCGCCGCCGCCTTGCGGGAAGCGGGTGAAGGCGCCGAGACGGCCAAGCTCATCCGCCTCGGCCTGAAGGAATTGTCGCGATGAAGCCCACGCGCAAGAACGCCGGCGGCGAGGCGCCCAAATCCGCCCGCCTCTTGAGCGGCGATTCGCGTGACGAGGATGCGACCGACTCCAAACTGCGCCCGCAGGACCTCGGCGAGTTCGTCGGCCAGGCCAAGGCACGCGAGAACCTGTCCATCTTCATCGAGGCCGCTCGCAAGCGCGGCGACGCCCTCGACCATGTGCTGTTCGTCGGGCCGCCAGGTCTCGGCAAGACCACCTTGGCCCAGATCGTCTCGCGCGAACTCGGCGTCAATTTCCGCGCCACCTCCGGGCCGGTGATCGCCAAGGCCGGCGATCTTGCCGCTTTGCTTACCAATCTGGAAGAGCGAGACGTCCTGTTCATCGACGAGATCCATCGCCTCAATCCGGCCGTGGAGGAAATCCTCTACCCAGCCATGGAGGATTTCCAGCTCGACCTCATCATCGGCGAGGGACCGGCAGCGCGATCGGTGCGCATCGATCTCGCCAAGTTCACTTTGGTGGGCGCCACCACCCGGGCCGGCCTGTTGACCACACCGCTGCGCGACCGCTTCGGTATTCCGATCCGCCTGCAGTTCTACACGGTGGAGGAGCTCGAGCTGATCGTGAAGCGCGGCGGCCGGGTGATGGGCACGCCGATCGCCGAGGACGGCGCCAACGAGATCGCCCGCAGGGCTCGCGGCACCCCTCGCATCGCCGGCCGCCTGCTGCGCCGCGTGCGCGACTTCGCTTCGGTGCTCGGCGCCGAAACCATCACCAGAGCCATCGCCGACAAGGCCTTGAGCGCGTTGGAAGTCGACCAGGCCGGGCTCGATGCCATGGACAATCGCTATCTCAACCTGGTGGCGCTGAGCTTCGGCGGTGGCCCGGTGGGCATCGAGACGATCGCCGCCGCGCTATCCGAACCGCGCGACGCCATCGAGGACATCATCGAGCCCTATCTGATCCAGCAGGGCTTCCTGCAGCGTACCCCGCGCGGCCGGGTGATGACGCCGCATGCCTATCGCCATCTGGGCCTGGCGGTACCGAGTTCTACACCACCGCAAATGCCGCTGTTCGGCGACGAGGATTGACGCAACTTTTGAAAAGCAAGAGGCGGACAGAATGTCCGCGGTCCCAGCCTTGACGTTGCCGTTGCAAACCTCGCAAGGTTCGTGTGGTCAACGCATCGGCTGGGACCGCGGACATTCTGTCCGCCTCAAATACACGCAGGATCAGGCGGGTCCGAAGACCCGCCTGCAACTCAGGAATTACCGCCGTTCAACACGGTGACGGCGCGGCGGTTCTGCGACCAGCAGGAGATGTCATTGCAGGTCGCGACCGGGCGCTCCTTGCCGTAGGAGATGGTGCGCATGCGGCCACCGGAAATGCCCTGCGCCATCAGATAGTCGCGCACCGACTGGGCACGGCGCTGGCCGAGGGCGAAGTTGTAGTCACGCGTGCCGCGCTCGTCGGCATGGCCTTCGATGGTCACGGAGTAGCGCGGATAGGCCTTCAGCCACTGAGCCTGCTTGTTCAGCGTCTGCTGGCCCTCGGGGGTGATGTCGGACTGGTCGACCAGGAAGAGCACGCGATCGCCGACATTCACGACGAAGTCCTGCTGGCTGCCGGGCGATGCAGCACCGCCCGCTCCATAGCCGCCGCCACCGGCACCGCCGGGGCCACCGAGACCGTCGCCGGCACCCGACTTACTCTTACAGGCCGCCAGTGCGAGCACGCAGGTCAGTGCAGCGGCGAAGCGCAGTGCAGGGACCGCGCGCAGGGACGTCATCATTCCGGTTACTCCTCCGGTCGTCAGAATTGGTAAATCAGCCATAGCGAAAGCTGGTTAATCGAACGTTCTGGAAACACGGCTCGCGACGATTTCTTGGCGGTCGCGCAGCCGTCGCGCCTCACTGCAAGAGCCAAACTGCCACTATGGTTAACCAAGTGCTGATCAATTCCGGCACAATGGTGGCCCCGGCTGGGCTCAAGCGAGGCGCACCGTCATTCTCGACCACTGTCGCATTCATGTCACACATCCCCAGCGTGTGAATTGATTTATAACACCATTACTCTATGCATTTTATAGATTGACAAGGTTGATTGATTTAGTGGAGATTTGGCCAAGCTTCTCTCGACTGGAAACCGAACCCATGACGATCAAAACGCTTCGCCTGGCGCGCCTGAGGGATACGCTCGGCGTCCTCCTGGTTCTCGGCCTCGTGCTCTGGCTGATTTTCGGCGCGCTCGCCGGGGCTCGCGCTGCCGAATTGCTGAATGTCTCCTACGACCCGACGCGCGAGCTCTACAAGGAGGTCAACACGGCCTTCATCGCCGACTGGAAGGCCAAGGCTGGCGAAGATCTCACCATCAAGCAATCACATGGCGGCTCCGGCAAGCAGGCGCGCTCGGTCATCGACGGCCTCGAGGCCGATGTGGTCACCCTCGCTCTATCCGGCGACATCGATGCCATCGCCACGGCGACCAAGAAGCTTCCCGACAATTGGCAGTCGCGTCTGCCGCACAATTCCTCACCCTACACCTCCACCATCGTCTTCGTGGTGCGCAAGGGCAATCCCAAGGGCGTCAAGGATTGGGACGATCTGGTCAAGCCCGGCATCGCCGTGATCACGCCCAATCCCAAAACCAGCGGCGGCGCGCGCTGGAACTATCTGGCGGCCTGGAGCTATGCCTTCGACAAGAATGGCGGCGACGAGGCCAAGGCCCGCGATTTCGTGGCCGCCCTCTATCGCAACGTTCCGGTGCTCGACTCGGGCGCCCGCGGTTCCACCGTCACCTTCGCCCAGCGCGACACCGGCGACGTGCTGATCGCCTGGGAAAACGAAGCCTTCCTGACGCTGCAGGAGTTCGGCGCCGACAAATACGAGATCGTCTCGCCCTCCTCCTCCATCCTGGCCGAGCCGCCGGTCGCCATCGTCGATGCCAATGTCGACGCCAAGGGCACCCGCAAGCAGGCCGAGGCCTATCTCAACTTCCTCTACACCCCGGCCGCCCAGAAGATCATCGCCCACAATTTCTATCGGCCGATCGATGAGAAGGCCGCCGATCCGGCCGACCTCGCCCGCTTTCCCAAGCTCAAGCTGGTGACGATCGACGACGCCCGCTTCGGGGGCTGGAAGACCGCCCAGCCCAAGCATTTCGGAGATGGCGGGGTCTTCGACCAGATCTACAAGCCGCAATGAGGCAGCGCAGCAATTTTTCGGGGCGGGTCTTCAGACCCGCCTTTTTTGTAGGTGCGCCGGTTCCAGGCGGGTTTGGAGACCCCCCAGGAAATCATATAACACATTATTCTTGTGGATTTTATCACATTTAACACATTGACAATGTCGATTGATTTAGTGGATATATGAAGAAGTTGTAAATTCTCCTTTCCCACTTCCAGGTTGTGAAATGAACGGCATGACCAGCCTCACCCGCCTTCGCGACACCCTTGCCGTGCTGCTGGCCCTCGGCTTCGTGCTGTGGATGACCTTCGGCGCGCCTTCGCGCGCTCACGCCGCCGAGCTCCTCAACGTCTCCTATGATGCCACGCGCGAACTCTACAAGGAGATCAACAAGGCGTTCGCGGCGGATTGGAAGGCCAAGACAGGCGAGGACCTCACCATCAAGCAGTCCCATGCCGGTTCCGGCAAGCAGGCCCGCGCCGTCATCGACGGGCTCGACGCCGATGTGGTGACGCTGGCCCTGTCCAACGACATCGACTCCATCGCCAAGGCGACCAAGAAGATCCCGGAGAACTGGCAGTCCCGTCTGCCGCGCAATTCCACGCCCTACGCCTCCACCATCGTCTTCGTGGTGCGCAAGGGCAATCCCAAGGGCATCAAGGATTGGGGTGACCTCGTGCGCCCCGACATTGCCGTGATCACCGGCAATCCCAAGACCGGCGGCGGCACGCGCTGGAACTATCTGGCCGCCTGGGGCTATGCCTGGGACAAGACGGGCGGCGACGAGGACAAGACGCGCGAATTCGTGGCGGCCCTCTATCGCAATGTGCCGGTACTCGACAGTGCCGCCCGCGGCGCTACCATCACCTTCGCGCAGCGCGAGGTGGGTGACGTGATGATCGCCTGGGAGAACGAGGCCTTCCTGACGCTGAAGGAATTCGGTGAGGACAAGCTCGAAGTCGTGGTTCCCTCGATCTCGATCCTGGCCGAGCCGCCGGTCAGCATCGTCGACGCCAATGTCGACGCCAAGGGCACCAGGAAGCAGGCCGAGGCCTATCTCGACTTCCTCTACACCCCGGCCGCCCAGAAGATCATCGCCCATAACGGCTATCGTGCCAGCGACGAAGCCGCCGCCGATCCGGCCGATCTCGCCCGTTTCGCCAAGCTGAAGCTGTTCACCATCTCCGATCCGCAATTCGGCGGCTGGGCCAAGGTCCAGGCCAAGCATTTCGCTGACGGTGGCATCTTCGACCAGATCTACAAGCCGAAGGGGTGAAAACCTTCTCCCCTTGCGGGATCTGGCATTTCCTATGGAAGTGCCTTAGGTGGCGCGCAGCGCCGGACGAGGGGTCTTGCGACCTGCCCGGTACGTCTTGCGGCCGCGCGACGAGATAGCGCATCGTTTCACCCCTCATCCGCCCCTCCGGGGCACCTTCTCCCACAAGGGGAGAAGGAAGTCGCCCCACCAGGAACCGCCCATGGCTCTTGCCGCCACCTTGCGAGCTCCCTTCGTCAAGCCGAACGCCCTGCCGGGCTTCGGGCTGACGCTCGGCTACACGATCTTCTATCTCAGCCTGATCGTGCTGATCCCCCTAGCCGCGCTGCTGCAGAAGGCGGCCGTACTCGGCCCTTCCGGCATCCTGGCCATTGCGGCCGAGGGACAGGTTGCCGCGGCCCTCAAGGTCACCTTCGGCATTTCCCTCATCGCCGCCCTGGTCAATGTCGTCTTCGGTGTCATCGTCGCCTGGGTGCTCGTGCGCTATGACTTCCCGGGTAAGCGCCTGGTCGACGCTGCGGTGGACCTGCCCTTTGCCCTGCCGACGGCCGTGGCGGGCCTCGCTTTGTCGAGCCTCTACGCATCCAATGGCTGGATCGGCCAGTTCTTCGCTCTTGCCGGCATCAAGGTCGCCTTCACCACCAAGGGCATCTTCGTTGCCTTGGTCTTCATCGGCCTGCCCTTCGTGGTGCGCACATTGCAGCCGGTGCTGGCCGAGATCGACAAGGAGATCGAGGAAGCTTCCGCCACGCTCGGCGCCACCCGTTTCCAGACCGTGACGCGCGTGCTGCTGCCCCCGCTGCTGCCCGCCGTGCTGACCGGCTTTGCCCTCGCTTTCGCCCGCGCCGTCGGCGAATACGGTTCGGTGATCTTCATCGCCGGCAACATTCCCTATGTTTCGGAGATCGTGCCCAGCCTGATCTTCCAGAAGCTCGAGCAGAACAAATATGCCGATGCCGCCGCCATCGCCATCATCATGCTGGCGATCTCCTTCGCCATGCTGCTGGCGATCAACCTGATCCAGGCCTGGAGCCGCAGGAGGATGGGCGATGCCTAATTCGACCTCCGAACTGGCGATCGAGCTTTATCGCGAACCGCCCGTCAGCCGTGAACATGCCGTCACCACCGAGACATCCTGGGTCCGCCGCGTGCTGATCGGCATCGCCCTGGTCTTCCTCGCAGCCTTTCTGGTGATGCCGCTGATCGAGGTGTTCTACCAGGCCTTCCGCAGCGGGGCCGCGGCCTATTTTGAATCCTTCGAGGATCCGGACACCCGCACCGCCGTGTGGATGACCGTTATCGTCGCCCTGATCGCCGTGCCGCTCAACATCGTCTTCGGGGTGATCGCGGCCTGGGCCGTAGCCAAGTTCGACTTCAAGGGCAAAAGCCTGCTCATCACCTTGATCGACCTGCCCTTCTCCGTCTCCCCGGTGGTGGCGGGCCTGGTCTTCGTGCTGCTGTTCGGCGCGCAAGGCCTGCTCGGTCCCTGGCTCTCCGCGCATCGCATCCAGATCATCTTCGCTCTGCCCGGCATCGTGCTCGCCACCATCTTCGTCACCTTTCCCTTCGTGGCGCGCGAACTCATCCCGCTGATGCAGGCCCAGGGCAAGGCCGACGAGGAAGCCGCGCTGACCCTCGGCGCCTCGCCGCTGAAAATGTTCTGGACGGTAACCATCCCCAATATCCGCTGGGGCCTGCTCTATGGCGTGCTTCTGTGCAATGCCAGGGCGATGGGCGAGTTCGGCGCGGTCTCGGTGGTGTCCGGCCACGTCATCGGCGGCACCAACACCATGCCGCTGCATATCCAGATTCTCTATGAAGGCGGAGGCTCGGCCGCGATCGCCGCCTTCGCCGTCGCTTCCCTGCTCGCAATGCTCGCGCTCGTCACTCTCGTCGCCAAGACCATCCTCGAATGGCGTTATGGCGACGAGTTGGCGCATGGCGCCAAACACTGAGGACCGTCCCATGGACATCCGCGTAACCGGCCTGACCAAGAGCTACGGCGTCTCGCCGGCCCTGCACGGCATCGACCTCGAGATCAAATCCGGCGAGCTCCTCGGCCTGCTCGGCCCCTCAGGGTCGGGCAAGACCACACTGCTGCGCATCATCGCCGGGTTGGAGCGCCCGACCACGGGCACCGTCTTCTTCGGCGCCGACGATACCGCCGGCCTCACCGTGCAGGAACGCCGGGTCGGTTTCGTGTTCCAGCATTACGCGCTGTTCCGCCATATGAGCGTGGCCGACAATGTCGCCTATGGCCTGCGCGTGCGCCCCCGGGCCAAGCGGCCGGCCGAGGCGGAGATCGTCAGGCGCGTCAACGAATTGCTCGATCTCGTGCAGCTCGGCGCCTTCGGCCAGCGTTTCCCCTCCCAGCTCTCCGGCGGCCAGCGCCAGCGCGTCGCCCTCGCCCGTGCCTTGGCTGTCGAACCCAAGGTGCTGCTGCTGGACGAGCCTTTCGGCGCCCTCGACGCCAAAGTGCGTAAGGATCTGCGCAGCTGGCTGCGCACCATCCACGACAAGACCGGCCACACCACCATCTTCGTCACCCATGATCAGGACGAAGCGCTGGAACTGTCGGACCGCATTGCCGTGCTCGACAAGGGCCGCATCGACCAGCTCGGCGTGCCCGACGAGATCTACGACCATCCGGCCACGCCCTTCATCTTCGGCTTCATCGGCGAGTCCAGCCGTGTGCCGGTGGCGATCTCGCAGGGACGGATCCTGCTCGACGGCACGGCCCTGCCCTTCAATGCCGACGGCCTGCCGGACGGGCCGGCCAGCCTGTTCGTGCGCCCGCACGACGTCACGCCGGTCGACCCGGGCGCATCGGCTCTCAATGGGCTGATCGTGGCGCAGCGCCGCGTCGGCGCCACCCGCCGCCTCGAGGTCGCCCTCGGTACCCAGGGCACGGTGGTGGAGGTCGACACGCCGAGCCTGCGCAGCAGCGAGAACAACAAGCCGGTCGGCCTCAAACTGCTCAACGCCGCCGTTTTCGCCGCCAATGGCGAGGCCCGCTATTTCCGCGGCGCGGCCACGGAGCCGGTGGTGGTCCGGCCGAGCGCCTTCCAGCGCGCCTGAGCCTACCGATGCCGTGGAGCGGCTGCATCTCCAGTACCCTCGGCCCTACGGCGCGTGCATAGCAGGTCTGCACCGGCACGCGCAGCTGCGAGTGAGGCTTCCGCCCCTCGCAAGGATGGGTTAACGCTGGGCGGCGTTCCAAGGCAGCGGTTCCGGCGCCAGCCCATGAGGCAACGCCGTCTTTCCCGGTCAGGTGGTCATCAACTTGCTTTCGCGCTTCCGCCCCGACAATTTCATGCTGATGCTTCTGGGCGTCGTGGCGTTGGCGAGCTTCCTGCCCATTGCAGGACGGCCAGCCGAAATATTCGCGGCCCTGGCCAATGGTGCGATCGCGCTGCTCTTTTTCCTGCACGGCGCCAGGCTTTCGCGCGACACGGTGATTGCGGGCCTGTCGCACTGGCGCCTGCACCTGACCATCCTGCTCGCAACCTATGCCCTGTTTCCGGTGCTGGCGCTCGCGCTCGATTATGGCCTGGTCTCGGCGCTGACGCCGACGCTCGCCAGCGGCATCCTCTTTCTCGCCATCCTGCCCTCGACGGTGCAGTCCTCGATCGCCTTCACCTCGATAGCGGGCGGCAATGTTCCCGCTGCCGTCTGCGCGGCATCGGGCTCCAACATTCTCGGCATCTTCATCACGCCGCTGCTGGCCGGCCTGCTCTTCGCCTCGCGCGGCGTGGGCTTTTCGGGCTCGGTGCTGATCACCATCGTCACCCAGCTCCTGCTGCCCTTCGTGCTCGGCCAGGTGCTGCAGCCCTGGATCGGCGGCTTCGTGCGCCGGCACCGCTTCGTGCTGAGCTTCGTCGACCGCGGCTCGATCCTGATGGTGGTATATCTGGCCTTTTCCGAGGCCGTCACGGGCGGGCTGTGGCGGCAATTCTCGGCCACGGCCCTACTCACCATGGTGTTCGTCGATGCCGCCCTGCTCGCTTTGGTGCTGTTGATCACCACCTATGGCAGCCGCCGTCTCGGTTTCTCCAAGGAGGACGAGATCACCATCGTGTTCTGCGGCTCCAAGAAGAGCCTGGCCACTGGCGTGCCGATGGCCACCGTGATCTTCGCCGGCCAGAACATCGGGGCCATCGTGCTGCCGCTGATGCTGTTCCACCAGATCCAGCTGATGACCTGCGCCATCCTAGCCCAGCGCTATGCCCGCCGCCTCAAGGCCCTCGCCGCGAGCAAAGAGGAAGACCCCACCGAGGATTGGCCCGAAATCGAGCCCGGTGCTCAGGAAGCGTCATCCCGGGCCAAATAAAAACCCCTCCCCGGCATTGAAACCGGAGAGGGGAACATTCGCATGCTCGAGCATCCTGCCCGTTCTTCCTATAACCCAAACGCTGCGTTTCCAGGCACGGGCCGGATGACCCACGCCCCCCCGGAGCTCGCCCCCGGCGTCAGGCCTGCTTGGACAAGGAGGCGGACCAAGCCGGGTCAGAGGCAAAGCCCTGCGTCGGCACCCGCTGCTCAGGCGTGCCGAAGATCGAGGCCTGCCAGAGCTGCGGCCCCTGGCCGAGATCGCGGAACCACATCAGATAGAGGCCGTTCGGCGCCCAGGTCGGGCCTTCATTGTGGAAACCCTCGGTGATCATGCGCTCGCCCGAACCGTCGGGATTCATGATGCCGATGCCGAACTGCCCCCCCTTCTGGCGGGTGAAGGCGATCAGGTCGGAGCGGGGCGACCAGACCGGCGTGGAGTAGCGGGCACCGCCCTCGCCGGAGGTGATGCGCTGCTGGTTTGAGCCGTCGGCACCCATGATGTAGATCTGCTGGGTGCCGCCGCGATCGGACTCGAACACGATACGGCCGCCATCCGGCGAATAGGAAGGCGAGGTATCGATCGCGCTGCCATTGGTGAGCTGCGTCGCCTGTTTCGTCTGCAGGTTCAGCAGCTGGATGGTCGAGGAACCGTTTTTCTCCAGGCTCATGATGACCTTGCGCCCGTCCGGCGAAAAGCGCGGCGAGAAGGTCATGCCGGGGAAGTTGCCGACAACCTGGCGCTGGCCGGTCTGGACATTGGTCAGGAAGACGCGCGGATCGGCATCAGCGAAGGAAAGATAGGTCAGTTCCTGCGTGGTCGGCGAGAAGCGGGGCGTCAACACCAGATCGGTGCCGCGGCTGAGATAGACGGTGTTGGCACCGTCCTGGTCCATCACAGCGAGGCGCTTCACCCGCTTGTCCTTGGACCCGGATTCGGAGATGAAGGCAATGCGCGTGTCGAAGGGACCGGGTTCGCCTGTTACCGCCTTGAACACGGCATCGGCAGCGACATGGCCCAGTCTCCGCCAGCTGTTGGCCGGTGCGGAGAACTGCTGGCCGGCAATCTGCCTACCCTGCGCGACATCCCAGACCCGAACCTGGATGCCGAGGCCGCCGCCTGCGGGCACCACCTGGCCTGCGACGACCACCTGTGCGTTGAGAGTCTGCCAGCTGCCGAAATTCGGCGTGGCATTGGGGCCGACCTGTTCGACGAAGGCCTTGGAATCGATCGGCTGGAACAGGCCGGAGCGGCTGAGATCGTTGCTGATGATGCCGGAAAGATCGCGCCCACTGCCGCTGATGCCCATGACGGCAACCGAGACGGGCTGGATACCGCCCTGACCTCGGCCCCTGAGTTCCAGGATGGGAGCAGCCGACTGCGCCCAGGCCGGCATGGCCGCGAGGCCTGCGAGCGCAGAAATCGCCCCAGCGCCAGCCTGCATAAATCCGCGTCGATTCAGATTCATTCGCATGTGTCTCTCGTCACGTTCGGCCATGTTGCCCGGAAGATCAGAAGCCGCCGGGTTCATGGGTGTAGTTGAATTCTTTCCATGCCGCGTAGGTCTGCGGATTGAACGGCAGGGGGTTGTCGGCGGTGATGCAGCGCTTGATCGCCCGGATCAGGGCATTGCCGGTCGCAGCATCGCTGGAATTCACCAAGGTCGGGGCAGCAGCAAGGGTACCGTCGGAGTTCATCGACAGCTTGACCTTGGCAAAGGCCGAGCCTGCATTCACGCCGAAGTTCGGCGGCATGCAACGTGTTACCTGCTTCTCGACCATCCGCCCCATTGCAGCCTGCTCGCTCAGGCTGAGCCTGGGCGCATTGGCCTCCGGCCTGCCGGTTGACGCGGTCTGGCCGATATTGTCGCGGGTATTGCCAGCACGGCCAGACGGCTTGCTCGGCGTCGTGGCAGGGCCGTTGCTGGCAACCTGCTGACCTTCCTTGGCCTTACGCTTGGCCAGGATGCCGTCGATGCCATCGAGCTGCTTAGCATTCTTCGCGGCTGCGGCCTGCTTGGCTTCCTGCGCCTTCTTGTCGGCAATCGCCTTGTCGATGGCGGCCTGTCGCTCGGCGTCAGCCTTGGTCTTGGCATCGGCCAGTTGCTTCTGCTTCTCGGCTTCGGCTTTCTTGGCGGCCTCGGCTTCAGCGATCTTGCGCTGCTTCTCGGCCTCAGCCTTCTTGGCGGCCTCCGCCTCCGCGATCTTGCGCTGCTTCTCGGCTTCCGCCTTCTTGGCGGCCTCCGCCTCGGCAACCTTGCGCTGCTTGTCGGCTTCCGCCTTCTTGGCGGCTTCCGCAGCCTCGGCGAGCTTCTGCTGGCGCTCGGCTTCCGCCGCTTCCTTGGCCGCAGCCTCGGCCTTGGCGGCAAGCTCGGCGCGGGCCTGCGCCTGCGCCTTGGCGGCGGCATCGGCGGCAGCCTTGGCTTGGGCCGCCTTCGCGGCAGCGTCCGCCTTGGCCTGTGCAGCCTTGGCCGCAGCTTCGGCCTTGGCCTGTTCCTGCGCCTTGGCGGCTGCCTCGGCAGCGGCAGCAGCCTGCGCCAGCTTGGCGAGGGCCTGCGTGTCCGGTTTCGGATCGGGCTTTGGCGTCGGCAAGGGCGGCGGGGCGTCGTCGGAATTGTCGGCGACTTCGGCATCCGGCACGTCGCGCGTCGGCGGAGTCGGCGTAGCCTGCGCCTGCTGCGGCGCTTCCTGCCCGCCGCCACCACTGGCCGACGGTGTCGGATCGCCCTTCATGATCTGGTCGTATTGTTCCGGCGTGACCATGTCCACCGGGACGGCCGGGGCCGAGTCGAGCGGCTTGGCGGCCGGAAACGCGAACAGCAACGCTCCCAGCAAAATTACATGCACCGCCGCCGAAACGGGAAGTCCATAATCACGCATCGTACTCAAACCGGCCTTTCAAACCCCAACCCCGACGTCTTCGTTCGCCCCTTCGACGTCGCCAAGCCATCCCTGTCTCTGTGTCATCCGCCTACCCATGCGGTCATCGGTCGAGACAGGGGAATGTGAATGCCCCGTTCCTAGCTCTGCGGCTGGGTCACCAGCGCGGCCTTCTTGAATCCGGCGCCGGTGATGTCGCTCATCACCTTGGCGATCTGATCCCAGCTCGCCTTGCCGTCGCCCTTGACGAAGATACGCTCATCCGCCCCAGCCCCGTTCTCCGTCATCGCCTTGAGGCGACCGAGCAGATCAGGCTCCGGCTTGTCGCTGTCATTCAGATAGGACTGGCCGTCCGCCTTGATGGAGACGGTGATCGGGCGCTTGTCCACCGAGATGGCCTTCGCCTGGGTCTGCGGCAGATCGATATCGACGCCCTGGGTCAGCAGCGGCGCGGCGACCATGAAGATGATGAGCAGCACCAGCATGACGTCGATGAACGGCGTCATGTTGATATCGGCGATCGGCGCCTTGTGACGGCGCCGGCGGCGCGTCCCGCCGCCCGAGCCGCCGGATCCTGTCGCAACACTTCCACCCATGATGCTTTCCTTGAGATGAAGGACCGAACGAGGTGACCGCTTAGGCGGCCAGGCGCTCGTCGATCTGGCGCGACAGGATGGCGGAGAATTCGTCGGCGAAGCCTTCCAGGCGAGCCTGCTGCTTGGCGACTTCCGCGTTGAACTTGTTGTAGGCGATCACCGCGGGAATGGCGGCGACCAGGCCCATCGCCGTGGCGAAAAGCGCCTCGGAAATGCCGGGCGCCACCGCTGCCAGCGAGGTGTTCTTGGTGGCCGCGATCGACTGGAAGGCGGTCATGATGCCGACGACCGTGCCGAACAGGCCAATGAACGGGCTGGAGGAGCCGACGGTGGCGAGCACCAGGAGCTTGGATTCAAGACGCTCCACCTCGCGCTGAACGGTGACATCCATCACCTTCTCGATGCGCGCCTGCAGGCCGAGGAAGGAACGGCCGGGCGATTCGAGCGAGCGCTTCCATTCGCGCATGGCCGAGACGAACAGGCCGGCCATGCCGTAGTTCTGGCGCTGCGACAGCGAGCGATAGAGCTCTTCCAGGCTCTGGCCCGACCAGAACACCTGCTCGAAGCGGTTCATGGCGGCGCGCGACCGGGAAAACAGGATGGCCTTGTCGATGATGATGGCCCAGCACCAAACCGAGGCTGCCATCAGGCCCAGCATGACGATCTGGACGACCAGACCGGCATTCATGATCAATCCGAGCAGGCTCACATCGGTTACCGGAGCCAGGGCCGTCTGGGCCATATCGGCGGTCGCTTCCATTCCTTCAATTCCTCGTCCTGAGGCCGGCGGGCCAAAGCCGATCCCGAGGATCGGCGTCTTCTCAGTCTATCCGGTCCGCGGAGGATCGGCACATTCGTAGCCAGGCAGATCCGCGCAAGATCGGCCTATTCGCAACAATACTCGGCGAGTTCGATCCCGATCCTGAGCTTCAAGCCAAGATCAAGCCTGCCGAAGGCGTTTTGCTCTAGGGCGCCGCCCCGGCACACACCAAACGTTACTCGGGAAATCCACGCGCCTGATTGTGCAGAGCAACAACTCCAGGCGTCACGGGCTCCTTTTGACGTTTGAATGTGACCGCAGTGCGGCACCCCTTCCCAACCGCGATAAACGGCGGATTCCAGGCCTATTGATCATCGGTACCGTTAATGTCGGGTTACGGCCGGCTTCGATTCGCGAATTCTTATTTACGATGCGCTGCAACATTGATGGCAGCGACTTCAACGCTGGCCGATTACTGATTCCGACTGATGCGTTCCGCGATTTGAGGACAACGACCCAAACCGCGAAGAAGTGTCGAAACAAAAGGTTCGAGCCAAAAAGCGTTCACGCCTCGAGCCATCATGCTTTGGACAGCACAGTGCGCAGACTCTCCGGCAGACGCTGGGGCCTGCCGTTACGGATACATACCACCAGCACCTTGGCAGTGGTCAGGACTTCCTCGCCCCGCCGGATCGACTGTTCGAGGTGCAGCGAAGGCCCGCGCACCTCGCCAGCCTTGGTCTCCACCTCGATGATGTCGTCCATCAAGGCAGGACGCAGGAATTCAACCTGGATCGAACGTACGGCGAAGGCGATTCCCTCCTCGCGGTGAAGGGCGAGTTGGTCGACGCCGAGCGCGCGGATGAACTCGGTCCGCCCGCGTTCGAAGAAGCGCAGATAATTGGCGTGGTAGACGATACCGGAGAAATCGGTGTCCTCGTAATAGACCCGAAGAGGCAGCCTGTGGCAGATATCGTTAAGCACGCCACCGAAATTTGGCGGGGTTTGCGCCTTTTCTATCATGGGGAAAGCCGTTTGTTCAAAGTTTCGCCTGACTTGACCTGTGTGGTATCGACGTGACCGGAGCATGATGCGTTGTGGTGAGAACGCGCCTTGCTCGAATGCCGAGTTTCGACCCATCCTTGCGATTTACGGCGATTCCGCCAGATCGCAGAACGCCTTGGATTGATTGCAACCGAATGAGCCGCCCTATGCTCCGCCCCGCTTCCGCCGCGCTTTTGCTGGCCGTGACCCTGGCCCTGCCCTCGGGCCCGGTGCGCGCAGCGTCCTATGACGAAGGACTGATGCCGCCCGGCAGCGTCGGGCAGGACCAGTCCGCGCAGGATAATGGCTACACGCCCGACCAGCCCTATCCGCAGCCGCCTGCCCAGGCCGCGTATCCTGCCCAAACCGAGTATGACGGCAACGTCACCGGCTCGACCGCCGAGCCCCCCCCGGCGGCCACGGCTGCGGCACCCAGCCCGTCGCAAGGCGGCTATGTCGTGGCCCAGGAATCCACCATGGGCGATCTCCTCGTACGCGTACAGCGGCTGGAGGGTGAGAACCGCCGGCTGCTCGGCACCGTCGAGGATCTGCAGTCGCAGGTGCGCCGCCTCCAGGATGACATGAAGCGCCAGCAGGAAGATACCGAATATCGCCTGCAGGCCCTTGAAGGCGGTGGTGGCAAGGCGTCCGCTCCGAAGCCGGCCCCCAGCACGCCTTCGCGCCAGAAGAGCGGTCAGAACGCCCCTCCCGCCACGCAGCCCAACTCCCTGGGCAGCCTTCCCGCCGGCGGCGGCAACGATGTCGCCATGCAGGACTCCACCGGCGACGTTCCCGACCAGGCTCCGCCGCCCTCGACGCCGCGCCCGCG
The DNA here is from genome assembly GCF_057073705.1 of Labrys sp. E2SS-1L. Classification (NCBI taxonomy): domain Bacteria; kingdom Pseudomonadati; phylum Pseudomonadota; class Alphaproteobacteria; order Hyphomicrobiales; family Xanthobacteraceae; genus Labrys; species Labrys sp. E2SS-1L. The sequence continues at coordinate 5,208,809 of NZ_CP172712.1, forward strand.
CAACTCCACCGTCTCCCCCGGCCTGCCGGGCATTGCCGTCGACACGTCGCGGCCGATGGCGAGCAATGAACCCAATGCCGGCGCCGAGCCGGCACCCGCAGCCCCGGCAACTCCGGAGGCCGAATACGCCGCCGACTATCGCTTGATCGAGACCCAGCGCTACGACCAGGCCGAGGCTGCCTTTCGCAACTTCATCGCCAGCCACCCCAAGGACAAGCGCGTGCCCGACGCCGTGCATTGGATCGGCGAGAGCCTCTATCAGCGCAAGCAATATACCGATGCAGCCGAGCAGTTCCTGAAGGTCACCAAGACCTACGCCAATTCCAGGCGCGCGCCGGCAAGCATGCTCAAGCTCGGCATCACATTGGCGGCCATGGGCGAGAAGGATGCGGCCTGCGCCGCGCTTCAGGCCGTCGGCAGCAAATATCCCAAGGCCGGCCCGACCATTCTCAGCGGTGCCGATCGCGAGATCAAGAAGAACGCCTGCAAGGTCGGGTGATCCCGGCCTTCGGCGCCCGGGACACCGCCATGGCGGATGCCGGTCATGCATCCGGGAGCCGTGCCTTGTCCGCACCCATTGCCCTGGGAGAGCTTCGCACCCTCCTTGCCGATTTCGGCAATCGTACGCATGTCATCCTCGCGGTCTCGGGGGGCGCCGATTCCACCGCCCTGATGTTGCTGGCCGCACGCTGGCGCGAGCAAAACCCGCAAACTTGCCTCACCGTCGCAAGCATCGATCACGCCCTGCGTCCCGAAAGCGCCGGGGAATGCCGTATCGTTGCCATGAGGGCCACGGAACTCGGCCTGCCCTGCATCATCAAGCGCTGGGAGGGCGACAAGCCGGCCGCACGCCTGCAGGAAGCAGCCCGCAACGCCCGCTATGCCCTGCTGGCAGAAGCCGCGACCGAAATCGGAGCGGATGCGATCGCCACGGCCCATACGCTCGACGACCAGGCCGAAACCGTGCTGATGCGCCTGATGCACGGCTCTGCCGTCGACGGCCTGGCCGCGATGCGCCCCGTCATGCCTCTGGCTGGTCTCAGCCTCATCCGCCCCCTGCTCGGCACGACCAGAGCCCGGCTGGTGGCGACCCTGCAGGCCGCCGGCATGGCCTGGCTCGAGGACCCGTCCAATCGCAATGCCCGATTCGAGCGCGTACGCCTGCGCGCCCTTCTGGCCCAGCTTGCCCCGCTCGGCCTCGATCCGGAGCGCCTGGGCCTGCTCGCCCGCCGGGCCGCACGCAGCAGCGACGCGCTGGAAGCCATCGCGGCCGAGCGTTTCGAGGTTCTGGTCCGTCGGGAGCAAGACTGCCTGCGGCTCGACGGCCGCGGCCTTGCGGCCTGCCCCGCCGATATCAGGCTGCGCATCCTGGAGCGGGCGGTGCTCGAGATGCGGGACAGAAACGCGGGATCGGCCTATGGCCTGCGCCTCGAACGCCTGGAGGCACTGGCGGCGGCGCTCGACCAGGTTCTCGACCAACCTCTCGACCTGGGCGACGGCCAGGGAGCCCACTGGCAGCGCAGCCTCGGCGGCACCCTGCTGCGGCTGGACAAGTCCGGCAATCTCCAAGTCACCCGCGAGCCTGAACGCCGACGCGGCATCACGAAAACCAAGATGTAGAAATTGTCATTTTCCGCCAGCCCTGCCCTAGAAGCGGCAAAATAATGGCCTATTTCAAGAAATTAGCGGCGCATGCGCCACTCGAATCTTCACCGTGACAAGCCCTCGGCACTTCTGTAAGGGAGCGCAGGGCTATCTATCCCACGGGCTTGCCTTGGCATTTGGCTCGCCTGTGCCTATTTTAGCCGCGATATGCTGTGGCGTCTCCTGCAGAAGGCAGGCCGTCCGCCGCGAAAGGCGAGAGATGAACGCGAACTTCCGAAATTTTGCGCTTTGGGTGATTGTCGTGCTGCTGCTGCTGGCACTCTTCACCCTGTTCCGGCAGACGGGCAGCCAGAGCGCCGCCGCCGACGGCTCGATCTCCTATTCGGAATTGGTGAAGTCCGCCAAGGAAGGCAAAATCAAGGATGTCACCATCCAGGGCAGCGAGCTCAAGGGCACCTACGTCAATGGTGGCACGGGCTTCACCACCCAATTGCCCAATGATCCGAATCTGGCCAAGACGCTGAACGACCTCAACGTACAGGTCAGCGCTGCCCCGCCCGCCGAGACGCCATGGCTCCTACAGCTGTTGCTGCAGGCCCTGCCGATCCTGGCGCTGATCGGCGTGTGGATCTTCCTGTCCCGCCAGATGCAGGGCGCCGGCGGCAAGGCCATGGGCTTCGGCAAGTCCAAGGCCAAGCTGCTGACCGAGGCCCATGGCCGCGTCACCTTCGATGACGTCGCCGGCATCGACGAGGCCAAGGAGGACCTGCAGGAAATCGTCGAGTTCCTGCGCGATCCCCAGAAGTTCCAGCGCCTGGGCGGCCGCATTCCGCGCGGCGTGCTGCTGGTCGGGCCTCCCGGCACCGGCAAGACGCTGACGGCGCGTGCTGTCGCCGGCGAAGCCAATGTGCCTTTCTTCACCATTTCCGGCTCCGATTTCGTCGAGATGTTCGTGGGCGTCGGCGCCAGCCGCGTGCGCGACATGTTCGAGCAGGCCAAGAAGAATGCGCCCTGCATCATCTTCATCGACGAAATCGACGCCGTCGGCCGCCACCGTGGCGCGGGCCTCGGCGGCGGCAATGACGAGCGCGAGCAGACGCTGAATCAGCTGCTGGTCGAGATGGACGGCTTCGAGACCAACGAAGGCATCATCATCATCGCGGCGACCAACCGCCCCGACGTGCTCGATCCTGCCTTGCTGCGTCCCGGCCGCTTCGACCGCCAGATCGTGGTCTCCAATCCCGATCTGTCGGGCCGCGAAAAGATCCTGCGCGTGCATGTGCGCAAGGTGCCGCTCGCTCCCGACGTCGACCTCAAGATCATCGCCCGCGGCACGCCCGGCTTCTCCGGCGCGGACCTGATGAACCTGGTCAACGAGGCGGCCCTGCTCGCCGCGCGCCGCAACAAGCGCATGGTCACCCATCTCGAGTTCGAGGACGCCAAGGACAAGATCCTGATGGGTGCCGAGCGCAAGACCATGGCGATGTCGGAAGAGGAAAAGCGCCTCACCGCCTATCATGAGGCGGGCCATGCCATCGTCGGCCTCAACGTGCCCAAGGGCATCCCGGTGCACAAGGCCACGATCATCCCGCGTGGCCGCGCGCTCGGCATGGTGAAGTTCCTGCCCGAGGGCGATCGCTACTCGATGAAATATATCGAGTTCACCTCCCAGCTCGCCGTCGCCATGGGTGGCCGCGTGGCCGAGGAGATGATCTTCGGCAAGGAGAACATCACCTCCGGCGCCGCGGGCGACATCGAGCAGGCCACCCGCATGGCAAAGGCCATGGTCACCCGCTACGGCTATTCGGACGAGCTCGGCACCGTGATGTATGGCGAGAACCAGGACGAGGTTTTCCTCGGCATGTCCATGGGCCGCACGCAGAGCGTGTCCGAAGCGACGTCCCAGAAGATCGACGCCGAAGTGCGCCGCCTGATCAACCAGGGCTGGGACGACGCCAAGCACATCCTCACCGAAAAGCGGGACGACCTCGAAGCCCTGGCCCAGGCGCTGCTCGAATATGAGACGCTGACCGGCGACGAGATCCGCGACCTGCTCGACGGCAAGCCGCCATCCCGCGATCCGCTGGAGGAGCCCCAGACGACGCGCGGCTCGGCCATCTCTGCCGGCAAGCCGCGCCGCCCGCCACCGCAGCCGGAAGGCGGCATGGAGCCTGCTCCTTCGGCCTGAGGGCCAAAGATATCCAATATTGATGGAGGCCGGTCGCGAGACCGGCCTTTTCATGTTGTGGGTGCCTCCAGCAGGGACCGGCCCGCAGCATCCTGATGGATGCCACGCTGGCGCAAATCGCAGAGGCAGCCGGCAAATCCTTTCCAATGGTGTCACCGGCGAAACAACGCCTCTCCTCGCCTCGAATTGCCACTGTTCAGCTTCAGGGCGGTGAACTATGCAGCAATGTCGCAGTGCCTCTGCAGGCCTAGCGGCGACCTCCTCCAGCCCAGCCGCCCAGGCGGCAGACAGAGACCGTCCCATGCTGAAATATCTCGCCGGCGCCGCCGCGCTTGCCCTCTTCGCCGCATCGCCCGCCGCGGCGCAGAGCTGCGCGCAGAACCTCAAGACTTCCGGCGTTCCCCTGCTCACCGGCCTGACCTACTCGACCTGGGCCGTCTTTCCCAAGGTCGCTCCCGCCAAGGCCCTCGACAATGTCGGCCGCGCCTTGTCCGCCGAAGGCATCGATGTCGTCAGTGTCGACAAGCGGGCCGGCGTACTGATCGCCGACCAGGACAGCGCCAACAACGGCCGTCTCCAGACCATCCGCGTCACCGCCCGCAAGGCCGGCGGCGGCACCCGCATCGATCTGCAATTCCATGTGCAGGCCGGCCAGATCGCCACCCAGGACGCCCTGCGCTCCCATATCTGCCGCGTCGTGAACGCTGCGGGCCGTTAGCATGCGTGGCACCGGGCCCGTTTGCCGGACCGCGAGGCTGGACACAGGGTTTTGATGATCCGCGCATGATTTCCGCCTCATTCGCCGGCCACTCTCCGTCAACCGAAGCCGGCACGAGGGGGCATCGATGACGATTGCGGTCGAACGGCGCGCTTTTCTCCGTCTCGTCGGAGCGGGAGCCGTCATCACCTTTGCGCCCAAGGCCTTTGCCCATCACGGCTGGTCATGGGCCGAAGGCGAACAGATGGAATTGAAGGGCACCATCAAGGCGGTTTCGATGGCTCCGCCCCATCCTTCGCTGGACGTCACCGCCGAGGACGGCGTGCTTTGGCGGGTCGACCTCGCCAATCCCGGCCAGACGCAACGCTCCGGCTTTAGCGGCGACACCGCCAGGCCGGGCGACACGGTCACTGTGCTGGGCAACCGCGCCAAGGATCGCAGCAAGGCCTGGATGAAGGCCGTGCGCGTTACCATCGCCGGCAAGAATTACGACATGTATCCCGATCGGATCCAGACACGCTGAACCCGGCGGCCCGCCATGCTGGAAGTTCTCGCTGCCTGGCCAGGCGCGGTGCTGCTGCGCCAGACACCCACGGCCTATATCTTCGTCAATGCCGGGCATATTCTCGGTATCGGCCTGCTGCTCGGCGCCATCCTGCCACTCGATCTGCGGCTTGCCGGATTATGGCCCGCGGTGCCGATCGCGTTCATCGGGCCGTTCCTGACACGCGTGGCCGCCATTGGCCTCGGGCTCACCCTTGCCTGCGGCCTGTGGCTGTTCAGCGTGCGCCCAGGGCATTATGCCGATAATGCCGCCTTTCAGGCCAAGCTCGTTCTGCTCATGCTGGCCCTGATCAATGTCGGCCTCCAGCACCGTCGCCCGGCCTTCCGCGCTGCGCTCGCCGGCGGGCCGTTGGCTGCAAGCGTGCGGGTATCGGCCTTAGTCTCAGCCTTGCTCTGGCTCTCGGTGCTGGTGGCCGGGCGCTGGATCGGTTTCCTGTAGCCGACCTCGCTCAGGCTGCATCCCTGAATTGCAGCTGCGCCAGCCGCGCATACAGGCCACCGCGCGCCACCAGGGCTTCGTGCGTGCCCTCTTCGACGATGCGACCGTCATCGAGCACGATGATGCGATCGGCGGCCTGCACCGTGGCCAGACGATGGGCGATCACCAGCGTGGTACGCTCGGTCATCAAGCCATCGAGGGCTGCCTGGACCGCCTTCTCGCTTTCGGAATCGAGTGCGGAGGTCGCCTCGTCGAGCAGCAGCACGGGGGCATCCTTGAGGATGGCGCGAGCGATGGCGATGCGTTGGCGCTGGCCGCCCGACAGCGTCACGCCGCGTTCGCCGATCGGGGTGTCATAGCCCTGCGGCATGGCGCGGATGAAGCCGTCGGCGGCGGCCAGGCGGGCCGCCTCCTCCACCTCGGCATCGCTGGCATCGGGGCGGCCGAAGCGGATATTGTCGCGGGCGGTCGCCGCGAAGACCACCGGGTCCTGCGCCACCACGGCTATGCGCTGGCGCACGCGCTTGGGATCGGCCTGCGGCAGCGCCACCCCGTCCAGCCTCACGCGCCCGAACTGGGGATCGTAGTAGCGCAGCAGGAGCTGGAACAGCGTGCTCTTGCCCGCACCGGACGGTCCGACGATGGCAACCGTCTCGCCCGCCTTCACGGCAAGATCGACATCGTGCAGCACCGGCTTGTCGGGCTGGGCGGGATAGGCGAAGGTCACGCCTTCGAAGGCGACGGCGCCGCGCGCCGGCTCGGGGAGGGCAAGCGGCCGGGCGGGCGCCGAGATCGCCGGCCTTTCGCCGAGAAGCTCGCCCAGGCGCTCTGCGGCGCCGGCTGCCTGTACGATCTCCGCCCAGACCTGGCCGAGCTCCGAAAGGGCGCCGGCGCCGAATACCGCATAAAGCACGAATTGCGACAAGGTGCCGGCTGTCATCGTGCCGGCGACCACGTCATGGGCGCCGAGCCAGAGCACGCCGACCACCGAGGCGAACACCAGGAACAGTGCGATCGCCGTCAGCATCGCGCGCGAGCGGGTCGAGGTCGCGGCAGCCTGGTAGGCATTTTCCACTTCACCCGAGAAACGCCCGATGGCCAGCCGTTCGGCCGTGAAGGCCTGCACCACGCGCATCGCGCCGATGATCTCGCTGGCATAGGCGGAGGCGTTGGCCAGCGTGTCCTGCGCCTTGCGCGAGCGCGTGCGCACGGACCGGCCGAAGGCGACCAGCGGCAGCACGATCAGCGGAATGGCGATCAGCACCAGCGCCGAAAGCTTGGGGCTGGTCCACACCATCATCACCACGGCGCCGGCAAACAGGAAGAGGTTACGCAGGGCAACGGAAGCGGAGGAGCCGAAAGCCGCCTTGATCTGCGTGGTGTCCGCCGTGAGGCGCGAGAGCACTTCGCCAGTCTTGACCGTGTCGAAGAACAGGGGCGAAAGCTGGGTGAGATGGGCAAAGACGGCGGTACGGACGTCTGCGACCACGCGCTCGCCGAGGGTCATCACCAGATAGTAACGGGCCGCGCTGGCCAAGGCGAGAATCAGCACCACGCCTGTCATGGCCAGGAAGTAGGAATCGATGGCGGCGGCATGTCCCACCGAGAAGCCGAAATCGATCATGCGGCGCATGGCGACCGGCACCACCAGCGTAGCCGCCGCCGCCACCGTCAAAGCCAGGAAAGCCAGCACGATGCGGCCGCGATAGGCCAGGGCATAGGGTGCCAACGCCATCAGCGGGCGCAAGGTCCGGCTATTCCTGGAGGATTCCGCGGTATTTTCTCGGGTTTTCGGGTCAGTTTCCGTGGCCACGTACTATTCTTCCTTTCGAGCGCGCGGGACAATGCCCCGCTGTGGGCGCGGCTGCAATCGCACCGGCCCAAACCGCTTCAGTTTGCCGCGCTCTCCATATTATCGCGCAGTGCAAAAAAGCGCTTGACTGCGACGGCTGAGAGGCGCAAGTCGCGATTGTTCCGGCCTTTGGATTTATTCCAAAGGAATCGTCCTGGCCGGGCCCCACGAGATCAACGAGATCATGCCAAGCGACAGTAGCAGTCGAATGTTCGCGCCGTTGACGGCCTGTAAGGACTGACCGCTCGCGGGCTCGTCCTTCCGGCCGGCAACGGCCGAGAGGAAGGAAGAGCCATGGAAGACCTGGCTGAAAAGACCGTTGACGTCGCCGACCGCGACATCCTCGAGGTGTGCCTTGGCCTCGAGCACGTAGCCGACATCGTCGAACTGCTCAATGAGCAGGAGATCGAGGAACAGGCTTATGTCCTCGTACACCTGCCCGACGAGCGGGCGATCGAAGTGCTCGACCAGCCGGGCCTGGACGATCCGGCGGCGTTGATCGAGGCCCTTCCTGCCGAACGGGCCCTCAAGCTGATGGCCGGCATGTCCTCGGACCGTGTGGCGGATGTCTTCCGCTACATGAACGATCCGCCGCGCACCGATCTGCTCAACCGGCTCGATCCCGAGACCCGCGCCTCGCTCGACAGGCTGCTGTCCTACCCCGAGGACACCGCCGGCGCACTGATGACCACCGAATTCGTGTCCGTGCCCTCGTCCTGGACGGTGGAGCAGACGCTGGATCACATCCGCCGGGTCGAGCGCACGCGCGAGACGATCTATTCGGTCTATGTCCTCGATCCCAAGACCCGCCAGCTCCTGAAGGCCGTGGCGCTGCGCCGGCTGATCACGGCCGATCCCAAATCCTCGGTGCTGACGGCCGCCCGTTTCGACAAGCCGATCACCGTCGCCCCCACGGCCGACCGCGAGGAAGTGGCAAGGCTGATCGCCAAATACGACCTCCTGGCCGTGCCGGTTGTCGACGACAGCATGCATGTCATCGGCATCTGCACCTTCGACGACATCATCGACGCCATCGTGGCCGAAGGCACCGAGGACGCCCAGAAGTTCGGCGGCATGGAGGCGCTTGACGACCCTTACGACCAGATCGGCTTCTGGTCGATGATCAAGAAGCGTGCCGGCTGGCTGTCCGTGCTGCTGCTCGGCGAGATGCTCACGGCGAGCGCCATGCAATTTTTCGAGGGCGAACTCGAGAAGGCGGTGGTGCTCACCCTGTTCATCCCGCTCATCATGTCTTCGGGCGGCAATTCCGGCTCGCAGGCAACCTCCCTGCTCATCCGCGCCCTGGCGCTGAGCGAGGTGAAGCTGAAGGACTGGTGGCGGGTGGCCCTGCGCGAGCTGCCCACCGGCGTCGTGCTCGGCGCCATCCTTGGCCTGATCGGCATCGTGCGCATCGTGGTCTGGCAGAAGGCCGGCTTCTACGATTACGGGCCGCATTGGGCCCTGCTGGCCCTGACCATCGGCTGCGCCCTCACCGCGATCGTCACCTTCGGCTCGCTGACCGGCTCCATGCTGCCCTTCATCCTCAAGAAGGTCGGCTTCGACCCCGCCAGCGCCTCCGCACCGCTGGTCGCGACCCTGGTCGACGTGACCGGGCTCGTCATCTACTTCACCGTTGCCCTGGTCATTCTGAGAGGAACGTTGCTGTAGACGGTGCAGAAAGGTGATTTCCGCATGTGAGAAATGCGGGGCCAGTGCTTGTATCCGGACCGAAATTGCGCTATCGAGCCGCCCACTCATTCGAATTTGACTTGTCCGACCGGGGTAGCGCTCCGGCACAGAGCAGGATTTGACCCCATGAAGGCCGACATTCATCCCGACTACCACAAGATCAAGGTTGTCTTCGTCGACGGCACCGAGTTCTACACCCATTCGACCTGGGGCAAGGAAGGCGACACCCTTCAGCTCGACATCGACCCCAAGACCCATCCGGCCTGGACCGGCGGTTCGCAGCAGCTTCTCGACCGCGCCGGCCGCGTGTCGAAGTTCAACCAGCGCTTCGCTGGCATCAGCTTCAAGCGCTGAGCACGAACATTCGGATATCGACGCAAGCGGGCCTTCGGGCCCGCTTTTGTTTTGGGCTGTCTTGGTTATGGAGGCGGGTTTTCAGACCCGCCCTGCTCTCTCATCGAGCCTCGTGTCTCCAGGCGGATCCGAAGATCCGCCCACACACACAAAAAGAAGCCGCGATAAGATATCGCGGCTTGTCCAAGTCGAAACAGGGAGGCGTCAAACAGAGTGAACAGGAGCCACTCGAACATCCAGCAAGCTGGAATGGCAGCGAGGCTATCGCAGAAGTCTTGATATTCGGTTAACGCCCGGTCCCGATCAGGCGGCGGCCGCGCAGAGCCTGTCCTCCTTCGATACCGGCGTCAGCCGGCACGAGCCCAGCAGCGCAGCCGTCAACGCAACGATGCCGGCCGCAAGCGAGATCCAGAAGCCGTCGGCGGCACCGAAGCGGTCGATGACCCAGCCCGAGGCGAAAGAGCCGACCGCCATGCCGATGCCGATGCCGGTCATCGCCCAGGTGATCCCTTCCGTCAGCCTGGCTGCCGGGACATGCCGCTCGATCAGGCCCATGGCGGTGATCAGCGTCGGTGAGATCGACACGCCGGACAAGAACAGCAACAGCGCCAGCATCGCGACATTCGAAACGAACAGCAGCGGCACGGTGGTGGCCGCGGCCACCGCGATGGCGATCACGAACTGACGCTCGAGCGGCATGCCGAGCTTCAGTGCCCCGAATACCAGCCCGACGATGAGCGAGCCTGCGGCATAGCCGGCGAGCACGAAGCTGGCCGCCGTCGCCTGCCCCAATTCCCTGGTAAAGGCGATCACCGTGACCTCGGCCGTTCCAAAGATGGTGCCGATGGCAATCAGGACGAAGGTCAGGATCTGCACCGACGGCAGGCGGATGGCCGAGGAGCCGCCGCTTTCGGAGAAGCGGACCGGCGGCTCGGTGGATTTCTGCACCACGAAAAGCGCCGTGCCGACGGCAAGAAACACGGTCGAGACCAAGGGACCGGCCTCAGGGAACCAGGCCACGCTCAGGCCGACCGAAAGGATCGATCCAGCCATGTAGACAACCTCGTCGGCCACCGATTCGAAGGCGAAGGCCGTGTGCAGTTGCGGCGTGTCGCGATAGAGCTCCGACCAGCGGGCCCTGACCATGGCCGGCATGCTGGGCATGGTGGTGGCGAACAGCGCCGCGACGAACAGGATCCAGGCCGGCCAGTGGAAATGGGCGGCCAGCAGCAGAACCGAAAAAGCGGCAACCGATAGGCTGGTGGCGGGAACGAGGACTCGGCTCTGGCCGTAGCGGTCCACCATGCGGGAGATCTGCGGGGACATGAAGGCATTGCCGAGGGCGAAGGTGGCCGATACGGCGCCGGCCAGCCAATATTCACCGTGTGTCTGAGAGATCATGGCGACGATACCCATGGTCACCATCGCGAGCGGCAGTCGCGCCAGGAATCCGGCAGCCGCGAAGGCCTTTGCCCCCCGCGCTCGAAAAATCTGGCTGTAAGGATTGGACATCGGTCACTCCAAAGCGGAAGAGGATGCATTGACATACGCAACGTATGTATTCGACATAGTTGCATACGCCTCGTATGTCAAATAATATACACAACGTATGTGAAGGAGATGATTGGCTGCGAAGGAGATGCCATGGCCCGTAGGCCGCGAACCCAGATGATCGCCGAGACGCGCGCCAAACTGGTCGCCGTAGCGCGCGCGGCCTTCGGCACTGTCGGTTATGCGCAAGCGTCGATGGACGATTTCACCGCGGCGGCCAGCCTGACGCGCGGCGCGCTCTATCATCATTTCGGCGACAAGAAGGGCCTGTTCGCAGCGGTTATCACGGAACTCGACGCCGAAATGTCCAAGCGCCTCTCCGCAATTTCAGCCCAGACCGAAGATCCCTGGCAGGGCTTCATCGCCGAATGCTCGGCCTATATCGAGATGGCTTTGGAGCCGGAGATCCAGCGCATCCTGTTTCGCGACGGTCCGGCCGTCCTCGGCGATCCCTCGCAATGGCCGAGCCAGGATGGCTGCATCGCCACGATGCGTGCGACATTGATCGCGCTGAAGCGGAACGGGGTTCTGGCCGATGTCGACCCGGAGGCTGCGGCCCGGCTGGTCAATGGCGCCACCTGGCATGCCTCGCAATGGATCGCCAATGCCGCCGATCCCAAGGCAGCGTCAAAGCAGGCGGTGAAGGCCTTTCATGCGTTACTGAACGGCCTACTGCGTCATCCCGCTGACCGGCGGAGCTCTCCTGCAAGGCTCAACTCTTGAAAAAGGCGCTCGCCGCCGAAAGCGAGGCTGCCTTGCTGGCCTTGGCTTCCTCCAGGCGCGCGATCTCCTGCTTCAGGGCCGCGATGCGTTCGTCGAGTTCATGCAGCGACAGGGTCGAGAGGTCCTGCCCGATCTGATGTCCCACCGTCACCTTTCGCGGCTCTTCATCGAAAATCGCCATCTCGTCTCCTCACCTCCCATCATATGCGGCGCTGCTCGACGAGCTCGGCCGCGGTGGCCACTCTAAACCCATTCGCCTCGATTACGAAAAGCTCATCGGTGAGCGGATGTGAGCGCGACTTGGAATCTTCGCTCACTTTTGCGGCAAAACCGGCCCGCGCTGAAAAATCGGGCGTCCAGGCCACCAGAAAGTCCCGATTGGGAATGCCGGCGATGGCCAGGTCACTGCCCAACGCCTGCAGCAGTCTCTGCCGGACCGAGGGCAACAGCAAGCGGGCGGCATCATAACCATCATTGGTCAGGATGGTGGCGTAGGCGCCCCGACCTTTCGCCGATCTCTCTGCCTCGATCGCCAGCTTGCCGGAGGCGGCCTCCAGCCCGGCCAGAGCTGCTTCATGGATCGCATCGGCAGCCACGCCCCATGTCTTCAGGTCATCCGTGGTGACGAGCGCATAGCGCCCACCCTGATCGAGCGCATAGGCGATCACCACCCTGGCCGCCAGGTCGCGTGAGACCAGTTCCTTGGTCTGCCGGCGATATTCGATCGGCACGACCTGCAGGCGCAGTTTGGTTCGCGCCTCCTGCCAGCGCGCGCGCTCTTCGTCATCGGCGGGCCTGACTGCCACGATACGGTCGAAAAAGTCGAGGATCTGCCCTTTCCGGTCCATCCCCCTCGCTTTGCCGAGCTGACGCTCCAGATTGCCGAGATAGACCTGGAGCGTATTCCCGCCGACCTTGACATGAATACCCTCGGGATCATCGCCGGGCAGCGTGAATGCCAAAGCAGGCCGCCGTCGGCGCAGCAGGGCGACCACCTCTTCGCGAAAGCTTTCGTCGGCGCGCGCCGCCACGGCTGTGACGCCGGCAGCGGCCAGCCCGAATATTGCTTGCAGCACCCGACGACGCCCGATTCCGCCCTGGCTCCGCCTCGTCATCACGCCCTCGCGCATTAGCCCCTCGAGGCGATCACCTTAGCCAGGACGGTTCCTTCTCGACAATCCTGGCGAGAAAGCGGCGTAACAGGCTTTCCTTTCGAGCCGACGACGACTATATGAAGTGTTGAATCCCGACAATCAGCTCGCGTCGGGCTTCGTTCCAGGAGGCTGGAGCGAGGCGGCAGCGAGCCCATGCTTTCCGAGGAGATGCAAATGTCGACCGCCCCGCTGATGCCGAAGGCCACTGCTGTCTGGCTGGTTGAGAACACCGCCCTCACCTTCGACCAGATCGCCGAGTTCTGCAAACTGCATCCGTTGGAGGTCAAGGGCATTGCCGACGGTGAAGTCGCGGCCGGCATCAAGGGCCAGGATCCCGTGATCTCCAACCAGCTCACCCGTGAGGAGATCGCCCGCGGCGAGCGCGATTCCCATCATCGCCTCCGACTGGCCGAACCGAAGGTCAAGATCGCCGTCGCCAAGGTCAAGAAGGGCCCGCGCTATACGCCGGTCTCGCGGCGCCAGGACCGTCCCAACGCCATTCTCTGGCTGGTCAAGAACCATCCCGAGCTCAAGGACGCCCAGATCATGCGTCTGGTCGGCACCACCAAGACGACGATCGCAGCCATCCGCGACCGCACCCATTGGAACACCGCGCAGTTGACCCCGGCCGATCCGGTCATGCTGGGCCTGTGCACCCAGATCGACCTCGACTTCGAAGTCGCCCGGGCCTCCAAGGACCGGCCGCCCGAGGCCGAGAGCGCCACGCTGCTGCCTGCCGAGATCACCACGGGGCCGGCAGCCGACCGGAGCCAGAGGCAGGACGACCCCTTCGCTTCACTCGGCAACAAGCCGCGCCAGACGGAAGACGAGGACGAACTCGACGTCGCCAACGTGTTCGCCAAGCTCAAGGGCATCAAGCAGAAGGAAGACTGACGCCCTCGCCGGCCAGTCCAACTCCGTCATCGAAAAGGGCTTTTCCGCCGGGGCGGAAAGGCCCTTTTGCTTGCGTAAGCCATCGACGGTGCCCACGATCCCCGGCGCAGCGCCTCTTCGCCGGCCCCTGCTGCGTCGAATCCCGGCAGTACCAGCAACAGGAAAAGGGCGCGATCGACGATCACGCCCTCATATCCCACCGAATTACCGGTCTCTACGCTTATGGAAGCGGACGCCCGAATTCGTCCCGCACGCCCTCGTAACGGACATAGCCGACAGGCGGTACGTCGTCGTCGCCATAGAGGTCGCGCTGGCGCCCCGCCTTCGCGGCTGCCTGATCCTGCCTCCTGAACTGCGCCAGGCCGGTGGAGGCCGCCTCGACGGCGGCGTTGGTGGCGCCCACCACAGCGGCGACGATCGAATAATGCAGGCGCACCTGCGTCCCGTGCAGGGCCGGGGCATAGCTCCAGTGCCGGCCCCATTCATCTTCGTGGAATTCGACGCTCGACATACTCGTACCCTCAACAAAAAGTAAATGCGCTCTTGCGATATGTTTCCTATTTTCAATGGTTTATGCTAGGTTATCAACGGGGATGACCTTTCTTCACCATCAACAAAAGCTTGATGATCATAGGGTGAGCATGAGCAAATCGGGAGCCGGTCTGGGAGCGCTGTGGACCTTTGCCGTCGCCGCTCGCCATCTGAGCTTCGCCAAGGCCGCGATCGAGCTCGATGTGACCCCCGCTGCGGTCAGCAGCCAGATCCGCGCTTTCGAAGACCGCCTCGGCACCCGGCTGTTCTTCCGCACCAGCCGCAGCATGAAGCTCACCCATGCCGGCGAAGAGCTGCTCGAATCGACCAGCGGCGCCCTGCGTACCATCGACGAAGCGCTGCGCCGGGCCGCCAACACCACCCAGCGCATGAGTTTCACCGTTTCTTCCGGTTCATCCTTCGCCGCCAAATGGCTGGTGCCGCGCCTGCCACGCTTCCGCCAGCAATTTCCCGATATCGACATGCGCATCGACATTTCCGATACGCTCGCCGATTTCAGCCGCCAGGAAATCGACGTCGCCATCCGCTTCGGCCGCGGCGCCTATGCCGGCCTGCGCTCGGATCGCCTGTTCGTCGAGGACGTCTTTCCGATCTGCAGCCCCCAGCTTCTGCACGGGCCCGTGCCCCTGCGGGAACCCGACGATCTGCAATATTTCACCCTGATCCATCTCGACTGGCACAGTCAGGATTCGATGTGGCCGGACTGGCGCATGTGGCTGATGGCCGCCAAGGCGGACAAGCCCGATCCCACGCGCGGCCTGCATTTCAGCCAGTCGATCATGACCCTGCAGGCGGCCGTGGACGGCCAGGGCGTAGCGCTCGGCAATACCAGCCTTGTGGGCGACGACCTGGCTGCGGGCCGGCTGGTACGCCCCTTCGATCTGTCTTTGAAGATCGCGCCGGAATTCGCCTATCACCTGGTGGCGCCGAGGGCCAAGGCGGACAAGCCGATGATCAAGGCGTTCCGGGACTGGGTGCTCGCCGAAATCGCCAGCGGCAAGGCGGTTTGATCGTCCGGATCGCCTTCCATCCCCGTCGAAGCCACGCCGAGGCCATGCCCGACGATCACAAGCGTCAGGCGATCAAGCGTCAGGCGATGATGTCCGGCGTCAGCAGGTCCTCGAGCAGGGACATGCGGTCCTTGAGATGGAGCTTGCGCTTCTTCAGGCGCTGAAGCTGCAGACGGTCGGGCGTTCCCACCTGTTCCAGAGCGGCAATCGCGGCATCGAGATCGCGGTGTTCCTGGCGAAGCTGCCCCAGCTCCGCAACCATCGCGGCTTCCTCCTCCTCGGTGAGCGGATTTGACAAGCCCATACCCTTCCATTCCGAATGGCAGCTTCGGTATTTCGACCATTCTGCCGCTCCATGCCCATCCGGGCACGGTGCCGAACTATGCCGAGCCGATTCCTCGCCCGCAAGCGCTGCGGCAAGATATCGCCATCTATTTACACCCGTTTGGCGAAGCTTGCCGGACAACTTTCACAAGCCCTTCCTAGGCCTTTGATCCAGCATTCTTTTTGGCCCGGCCACACTGCATTACCGTGCGGTAAGCTATTGTTCTGACTAAATTTATTGTTGCTTTGCACAATCGATTCAACGTCGGAATCCGCGATTTTCCTTCGACATGCGCGCCTTTTCGTGAGAACGTTGAATGTCGGAACTGTGACACAAGGAGCCGTTAATGCCTGTGCAGTCGCATTTGGTCGAACTGGAGCGCAAACATCACGCTCTTGAAACAGAACTCACCATCGCACTGGCTCATCCCTCCTCGGATGACCTCAAAATCGCAGAGCTGAAGCGTAAGAAACTCCTTCTCAAAGACGAAATTGCAAGATTGAAGAGCGCCGAGAGGCTGCACTGAACCAGTCACCGCTGGTGTATGTTGACCGCCGGACCGGAGCATCATCCGGTACCGGCGGTTTCATTTTGTGGCCGGATCTCAGTTGATCCACGTGCCAATTGATACGGACGTCTCCCCCAGACAGGTTCAGGATCGGCTGCGATCGAAGCAATAACCCATGGAGGGGTTTGCTATGGCCAGCACGAGTCGGCATTGGGGGCTTGGCCTCGTTTCTTCTTTCCTGCTGGCGTGCGCCGTCCTGCCCGCTCCCGGCGCTCTGACCGACCCGGCCCGGGCTGCGCCCGTCGCCGCCATCCAGGCGCAGGCGCCCAGCCTCGACGAATTCAAGGCCGTGTTGTCGGGCTACGGCCAATACATCTATTCCGAACGCTACGGCGAAGTCTGGAAACCCTCGGTGGTCCCCGCCGGCTGGCATCCCTATCCAGCCTGCCGCTGGGTCTATGACCGCACTTACGGCTGGACGTATGACGATCCCTCCGTCTGGGGCAAGATTGTCCATCACTATGGACGCTGGGCCTCGGACGGCAGCAATGGCTGGGTCTGGGTGCCCGGCACGCAGTGGAGCCCCGCCTGGGTGATCTGGCGCAGCGGTGGTGACTGGACCGGCTGGGCGCCGACACCACCTGCAAGCGACCAGCAGGAGATCAGCCTCGCCAATTTCAACGTCGACAGGCAATGGACCTTCATCGAGACGGTCAAGCTCGGCAATCGCTGCGACGACGGGCCTTCCGCCGCGCCAGCCGGCACTTTCGCCGGCTCGACCCCGGTGACGCGTTTCAAGATCGTACGGGGCATCGCCGTGTTCGTGCTGCCGCCGCCGACCCTCATCGTCGATTACGACACCGGCCCGGTGGCGTCCTGGTCGAGTGAATTCCTGGGCGAATGGCTGCTCTGGCTGAACACCGCCGCCTCCGCCGCCTCGCTCAGCGTCGGCGATAGTCTCGCTGCCTGCGCACCTCCCCCACCCCCGGCGGCGCCGATGGCCACGCCCATCGCCGTGCCCGCCCCCGCCGCGCCCCGCATGAAATCCTGGAGCCCGCCGCCACCCCGCTCCAGCAGGCGGCGGGAAGTACGCCAGACCATGATCCCGGACGCCCCCCGTAGCCGACGGCGGGTCTATGACGAGCCCGGGCCGTATTATGGCGACGAACCGCCGATCTACATCCCGCCGCGCCGGCGCCGCCCACCCGTCTGGAACGAGGGGCCGGTGGTCCAGAGGCCGCCCCGCTATCCGAGGCCCGGTCCGGTGATCACCCCCTCCAACAACCCGACCAAGCCCAATTCCGGTCAGCGCTATCGCTGGCGCCCGCGGCCCACCCCCGACAGCGCTCCGTCATCCGGGTGGTGATTCGATGATCGCAGCAAGCGGGGCGTTGAAATGGCGCCTCGCAGCGCTATGGTTCAGGCAGTTCCCGCCCTGGATTCGATCATGACCACCACCGCTTCCCTGCCCCGCCGCCATTGGTTCGAGATGACGACGGAGGATTTCCGCACCGGCGATACCGCCAACTGGATCGCAGTATTGCCGATCGCCGCCGTGGAACAGCATGGCCCGCATCTGCCGGTCGGGGTCGACTCGATGATCATGCGGGGTTATCTCGACCGTGCCATCCCGCTGATCCCGGCCGACATTCCGGCGACCTTCCTGCCGATCCAGACCATCGGCAAGTCCAACGAGCACCTGGAATTCCCGGGCACCCTCAGCCTCTCGGCCGAAACCGTGATCCGGGCCTGGACCGAGATCGGCGAGAGCGTGCATCGGGCCGGCATCCGCAAGCTTTTGATCGTCAATTCCCATGGCGGCAACATGTCGGCGATGGACATCGTCGCCCGCGAATTGCGCGTACGCCACGGCATGCTGGTCGCCTTCACGTCCTGGCACATGTTCGGCTACCCCAAGGGCGCCTTCTCGGACGACGAAACCCGCCTGGGCATCCATGCCGGCGAGATCGAGACGGCGCTGATGCTCGCCTTCCGCCCCGACCTCGTGCGCATGGACAAGGCCAAGGACTTCCGCCCTGTTACCTATGAGATGGAAGAGATCTTCAAATATCTGCGCACCGGCCGCCCCGGCGGCTTCGGCTGGATGGCCCAGGACATTCGCCCCGAGGGGGCGGCGGGCGACGCCAGCAAGGCGACGCCCGAAAATGGCCAGCTCTCGGCAGAGTTCGGCGCACAGGCTTTGGTCGACCTGCTCAGGGATATCCGCGACTTCGATCTCTCGCGGCTGAGGAACGGGCCGCTGAAAGACTGAGCGCGGTGATGCCAAGCGCCGGATGAGGGGTTGATGAAACCTCTCTTTATTGGCGGCTCCCCGGAAGGTGATCAGGAAGGGTCCCAAGATCGCTCATCCCCCTGCCGGGACCTTCTCCCACAAGGGGAGAAGGGAGCTCTATTCTCAAGCCGCGACCTTCTCGGCCTCTTCCAGCAATTGCAGGTCGCCGCGGCCGAAGGATACCGTAACGTCCTCGCCCATCTGCGGCGGCGGGGCGCCCGGATTGTTGAAGGTATCGAGCGAAACCACATTCTCGTTGAAGCGCACGCGGATGCGTACGATCGAACCGAGGAAGCTGACGAGCTCAATGCGGCCGGTGAGGCTGTTGCGCCCCTCGCCACCGCTGCCCAGCACCACCGCTTCCGGGCGCAGGGCCAGCGTGCGCGTCTCACCATTGCTGGCGCCCTGCAGGCCGCGGCTGGTGATCACTTCCTGCCCGTCGACGGAGAAACGCCCGGCAGCGGCATCGACGACCGCGCCGGTGAGGAAGTTGAGCGTACCGACAAAGGAGGAGACGAAGCGGGTCTTGGGGAAGTTGTAGATCTCGAAGGGGGTGCCGACCTGTTCCATCTGCCCGGCGCTCATCACCACGATGCGGTCGGACATCGACAGCGCCTCTTCCTGGTCGTGGGTGACGAAGAGCGTGGTGATGCCGAGTTCCTGCTGCAGCACGCGAATCTCGTCGCGCAGGGACACGCGGATCTTGGCGTCGAGGGCCGAGAGCGGCTCGTCCAGCAGCAGGATCTTCGGACGCACCGCAATCGCCCGCGCCAGCGCCACGCGCTGCTGCTGGCCGCCG
The DNA here is from genome assembly GCF_057073705.1 of Labrys sp. E2SS-1L. Taxonomy (NCBI): domain Bacteria; kingdom Pseudomonadati; phylum Pseudomonadota; class Alphaproteobacteria; order Hyphomicrobiales; family Xanthobacteraceae; genus Labrys; species Labrys sp. E2SS-1L. The sequence continues at coordinate 5,228,027 of NZ_CP172712.1, forward strand.
GAGAGCTGGAAGGGATAGCGATCGGCGATCTGCGGCAGCTTGATCATCTCCAGCATCTGCTTGACGCGGGCATCGATCTCCGGTTGCGGCTTCTTGGCGATCTTCAGCCCGAAGCCGATATTCTCGGCCACCGTCATGTTGGGGAACAGGGCGTAGGCCTGGAACACCATACCGACATTGCGCTGGTTAGGCGCCAGCCCCGAAATCTCCTTGCCGTCCATGCGGATCGAGCCGGCGGACGGTGTTTCGAAGCCCGCGACCATGCGCAGCACCGTGGTCTTGCCGCAGCCGGACGGGCCGAGCAGGGTGATGAATTCACCCTTCTGGACCGACAGATCGAAGCGTTTCACCACCTGGTTGGCGCCGAAGCTCTTCTGCAGCCCGGTGATCTCGAGAAAGGACATGCTGGCCTCCCAGTGCTGGTTCAACGCGCCGCCCGCGCGCCGCGCGAGCGGCCGACGAGCTGCAGCAGGCCCATGCAGGCCCAGGTGATGATGAAGGCAACGATGGCGAGCGCCGACGGCTCATAGGCCCGGTTCGCGCCGATCAATTGCAGATAGGTACCGAAGACCGGCCGGTTGAGCAGGCTGGCAAAGGTGAATTCGCCTATGACGATGGCGAAGGCGATGAAGGATCCGCTGAGCACGCCCGAGCGGATGTTCGGCAGGATGACCTGCCAGAGGATGGTGAAGCTGCTCGCCCCCAGGCTCTGGGCCGCCTCGGTCAGTGTCTTGACGTCGATGGCGCGCAGACCCGCATCGACAGAACGATACATGTAGGGCAGCGCCAGCACGACATAGCCGAAGGTCAGCAGGAGGTCCGTGGTCCACTCGCTGTCGGTCAGCGGCAGCCAGGACGAGGAGTTGAACATGCGGATATAGCCGAAGACGATGATGATCGCCGGAATCACCAGTGGCAGCAGCGTGACGAACTCGACCGGCGAGCGCCAGCTCGGCAGGCGCAGGCGCACCAGATAGGCTGCCGGCACCACCAGCACGATACTCAGCACGATGGTAGCGAGCGCCAGCAGGATCGAGCGGATGAAGGCATGCTGGAACTCCGCCTGGGCGAACACCACGCGATAGGCTTCGAAGCTGTACTGCCCGCGCAGCATGCGCAGCGAGAACTCGAAGGTGGAGAGCAGCGGGATGATGAAATAGCTGATCGCCAGGAGGATGATCAGCCAGGATAATACGGAGGACTTTTTCATCGCACCCACCGCTCGCTATAGCTGCGCAGCCAGATATAGGCGCCGCTGGAAATGCTGGTGATCACCACCATGCCGAAGGCGATGGCGTAGCCCAGATTGGGATTGCTGAGCACGTCGCCGCGGATCTGGGCGAAGAGCTGGATGGGAATAATCGGCAGGCTGGAGCCGGTCAGCGCATAGGCGGTCGCCACCGCGCCGAAAGCATTGGCGAACAGGAGCAGCGTCGCGCCCAAGATGCTCGGCAGCAGGATCGGCAAGGCAATATGCCGCCAATAGTGGAAATTGCTGCCGCCCAGCACGGCATTGGCCTCGCGCCATTCGCGCTTCAGCCCGTCCAGGGCCGGCGCGATCACCAGCACCATCAGGGGAATCTGGAAATAGAGATAGACCAGGGTCAGACCGGTGAAGCTGAGGATGTTGAATCCGGTCGAGTAGAGGTTGAACCCGAGCCAGTCCCGCAGCAGCACGGTGACGAGCCCCACCCGCCCCAGCGTCGCCAGGAAGGCGAAGGCCAGCGGCACGCCGGCAAAGTTCGAGGCAACGCCCGAAAATGTCATCACGGCGCCGCGCATCCATTCCGGCAGGCCGCCGAGAATGACCGCATAGGCCACGAAGAAACCGATGAAGGCACCGCCGAGGGCTGAGGCGAAGCTGATCTTGATACTGAGCCAGAAGGAGGAAACGATCGCCGGATTGGTGAAGAGTTCGGTGATGTTGCCGAAGGTGAAATGCCCTTCCCGGTCGAAGAAAGCCCCAACCAGCAGCAAGGCCGTCGGAACCACCAGGAAGAGCAGGGCGAAGAGGACGAAGGGCGCCATGCCCAGCACGGCCAGCCCTCCACTGGCTCTGACCGAGCCTGGAGCTGCAGCTGGGGCAGTGTTTGCGGTGGTATTCATCGCGGCGACCACAATAGCACGCGTCCCGCCTGGAGAAACCGGGCAGGACGCGCAGGAGATGACAAACGATCTTACTTGACGGCGGCGCCGACCACGCTGTCCCAATCCTTGGTGATCTCGGCCTTGGCGGCACTCTGCTCATCAAGCGTCGGGAACACGGCCTTGGCATAGGCTTCGGCCGGCGGGAGCTTGGCCAGCAAGTCGGCCGGAATCTTCTTCTTGGCGACGAGGTCGTTGAAGCGGATCGGGTGGCAATAGCCCTTCAGATAGCCGATCTGGCCTTCGTCGGAGTAAAGGTACTCCATCCACAGCTTGGCGGCATTGGGATGGGGTGCATAGGCACTGATGGCCTGGACATAGACGCCGGCAACCACGCCGCTGGCCGGAATCACCACGTCGACGTCCGGATTGCCCTTGAGCGTGTCGCGATCGGTGAGCGCATTGTAGTCCCAGCGCAGGACGATGGGGGTCGCACCCTGGGCCAGCGAGGCGGCCTTGCCGATGGTGGGCACGAAATTGCCCTTCTTGTTCAGCTCGGCGAAAAATTTCAGGCCTTCGGCCGCAGCCTTGCTGGCATCGCCCTTGGCGGCCGACAAACCGGCGGCATAGACGCCCTGGATCGCCTGGTTGGCGGTGCGGGGGTCGCCGGCCAGCGCCACGGCATTGGCGTAGTCGGAGCTCAACAGGTCGGACCAATCCTTCGGCGAATTCTTGACGATGTCCTTGTTCACCTCGAAGGCGAGCACGCCGTAATAGTCACCATACCAATGGCCGTCGGCATCCTTGGCATTGTCCGGAATCGTATCCCAGGTCGCCACCTTGTAAGGTTGGATCAGGCCGTCCTTCTTGGAGGTCGGGCCGAAGGAAAGACCGACGTCGATCACGTCGGGAGCCTGCGGGCCGGTATTGCCCTTGTTGGCCTTGATGGCCTCGACCTCGTCGCCCGAACCGGCGTCCGGATTGAGCTCGTTGACCTTGAGGCCATACTTGGCCTTGAAGCCTTCGATGATGGCGCCATAGCCACACCAGTCATGCGGCAACGCGATCGTGGTGAGCTGGCCTTCCTTCTTGGCGGCGTCGATCAGCTCCTGGCTCTGGGCAAACGCGCTGCCCATCGAAGCCGCCACAGCCAGCACGGATACCGATGCGATACCCAGCCACGTTTTCCTGCTCATTGTCCAACTCCTTGATGGTGCCGCAAGGCCCATTTTCTCCGTAAGGGTTTTTACAGCGGCGCTGGTATCAATGACGGTTGACACTTTTGTGTCAATAGCGGCTGTCATATATGACAGCCCGCAAATTCACTGTTTGCAGCTATTTTTACGGGTTTACGACGCCCGTCCGATCCGTTAGGAAGTGAAAAAGCCCGGCCATCGGATGAGCCGGGCTTTTGCGTGTCCGGGTTTTGGAATTCCGCACGAAAGCGTTTCGCGATTTTGGTGGATCCGCCGAGAATCGCAAAGCGCGTCGAAGCGAACGAACGGAGGCAAAACGGCGTTTCCATCTGAACGCGTTTTGCTCTCGGGAATTTCGGGGCCGAGGGCCAGAGAGAGAAGGGAGATCACCATGGCCAATGTCGTCGTGGTCGGGTCGCAATGGGGCGACGAAGGCAAGGGTAAGATCGTCGACTGGCTGTCGGAACAGGCCGACGTCGTCGTACGCTTCCAGGGCGGGCACAATGCCGGCCACACTCTCGTCATCGGCGACAATGTCTATAAGCTGTCGCTGCTGCCCTCGGGCATCGTGCGCGGCAAGCTCTCGGTGATCGGCAATGGCGTCGTGCTCGACCCGCGCGCCTTCATCGCCGAGGTGAAGAAGCTGAAGGAGCAGGGCGTGTCCGTGACGCCCGAAGCCTTGCGCATCGCCGAGAACACCCCGCTCATCCTCTCCCTGCACCAGGACCTCGACCGCCTGCGCGAGTCGGCGACCGACGGCACCAAGATCGGCACGACCGGGCGTGGCATCGGCCCCGCCTATGAAGACAAGGTGGGCCGGCGCGCCATCCGCCTGATGGACCTGGCTGATCTCGGCGCCCTGCGCCCGAAGATCGCCCGCCTGCTCAACCACCACAACGCCCTGCGCCGCGGCACCGGCCAGAGCGAAATCGATCCGGAAGCGCTCTATCAGGAACTGGCGGACGTCGCGCCGCAGGTTCTGCCCTTCATGGACGATGTCGGCGCCCTGCTCGACAAGGAGCGCAAGGCCGGCAGCCGTATCCTGTTCGAGGGCGCCCAGGGCGCCTTGCTCGACATCGACCACGGCACCTATCCTTATGTGACCTCCTCCAACACGGTCGCGGGGCAGGCTGCCGTCGGCTCAGGCCTCGGGCCGGGTGCGCTCGACTATGTGCTCGGCATCACCAAGGCCTATACCACGCGCGTGGGCGAAGGCCCCTTCCCGACCGAGCTCACCGACGAGACCGGCCGCTTGATCGGCGAGCGCGGCCGCGAATTCGGCACGGTCACCGGCCGGGCCCGCCGTTGCGGCTGGTTCGACGCCGCCCTGGTGCGCCAGACCATCCGCACCTCCGGCATCACCGGCATCGCCCTCACCAAGCTCGACATCCTCGATGGCTTCGAAACCATCAAAGTGTGCGTGCGCTACGAGCTCGATGGTCGTGAAATCGACTATCTGCCGGCCAGCCAGGCTGCCCAGGCCCGCGTGAAACCCATCTATGAAGAGATCGAGGGCTGGCAGGAAACCACGGCCAAGGCGCGCTCCTGGGCGGACCTGCCGGCGCAGGCGATCAAATATGTCCGCCGCATCGAGGAACTGATCGGAGCGCCGGTGGCCGTGCTCTCCACCAGCCCCGACCGTGACGACACGATCCTTGTGCAAAATCCCTTTCAAGTCTAAGAGCAGACCTAATCCCGTCAGATTCGGGCATTAGTGCGTGATCTGCTGCGATGGCACTGCGCGGGTTGCGATCCGCGTGGCGCCGTGCTTGTCCGGCGGCGATCTTGTCCTTCGGGGCAGGATCGGGCGTGGCTTCTGCCACATCTTGGCGGGCAGGCCTGTCTGCAGCGGACCATGGGCCCGGAGCAAGTGCGATTCCTCCGAATCGTATTTTGCTCTAACGTCTTGTTTTGACGCATTTTCTTGATTGAAAAGTCCATCGACTTTTCCAGAAAATGCTTCTGTGAAGAGATCGAGCCAGAACGCGTGTCGACGGACTATTTTCCTCCCATTCAGCGAGCCGTGCAGGGTCTTTCCCCCAATACGCAGGAAACCCGCCAGGCGCTCTATGAGAAAGCCCGCTCCGCCCTTCTCCGCCAGCTTAATGCCGCTGATCCCGCGCTGACCGAAGGACAGATTGCCAGGGAACGCAACCTGCTCGAAGAGGCGATCCGACGCGTCGAGCACCATTATGACGAGGCCGAATTCACACCTGAACCGGTGGTCTCCGAGCGCCCGGCCGCCCCGCAGTCTCAGTCCGACGACGAGCCAGCCAATGGTGACGCGACCGATGACGAGGCATCGACCTCTGCCTCGCCACGATCCAACGGCCTTCCGGCTTTTGCCGAGCGCAGGGCCGAGAAGCGACGGCCCCAGGCACCTCGCCGCACCAGATCCAACGGCAATCTCAGGCGGTATGCCATCATGGCCGCGACGGCGGCCGTCATCATTGGCGGAGGCGCCGCCACCGCACTCTATTTGCGCGGTAGCGACGACAGCCCCGTCCTGGTGCCTCAACAGGCAACCGCACCGCAGACGGCGCCCAAGCCGGCGCCCGAACCCGGCAAGCTGAATGACCGCCTCGGCGGCACGCCGGGCACGCCCCAGACCGAGGTGGCTACCGGCAATCCCCCGCCCCCGGCTCCCTCGCCAGCGCCCCCGGAACCTGCTGCGCCGGCTCCGCAGGCTCCGTCTGCTCCGGCACCACTGCTGCCCTCGACCCAATCCGAGGCGCCGGAGGGACAGCGTGCGCGCCTGATGGAGGAAGATCCGAGCGCCCCGATGAAGGGCCGCCTCTTCGAAGGTACCGTGAACTGGCGCACTGAATCGCAGGCCAGCGGCACCAATGGCCCGCTCGATACCGTCGTCGTCGGCGAGATCAATGTTCCCGACCGGAAGATGAAGGTGCTGCTCACCCTCAGGCATAATTCCGATCGCTCGCTGCCGGCGAACTACCTCCTGAACATCCAGATGAGCGTGCCGGCCGACTACCCGAGCGGCGCCGTCGGCGACGTCAAGAGCGTCAACGTCAAGTCCGACCCTCAGGTCCCGGGCTTGCAGCTCGACGGTGCCTTGATGAAGGTCACGACCGGCGTCTTCCTGATGGGCCTGCTCGACCCGCCCGACGAGAAGGGCCGCAACGCCAAGATGTTGCAGGCCAATCAGTGGTTCGATCTGGTATTCACCTTCGCCAATGGCCGCAACGCCGTGTTCACCTTCGAGAAGGGACCGACGGGCGAGAAGGCCTTCAACGACGCCATGGCCGCCTGGAACGCCGACGCTGCGGCGGCGCAATAGGTCTCAAGCGCCCCTTTCAGGACGCCTTCACGACCGTGACGCGCAATTCGTGCTCGCGACCGTCACGGGCCTTCCAGGTGATCGACTGCCCCGGCGACAGGCCGAGCAAGGCCGTGCCGATCGGCGTGAGGATCGAGACCTTGCCCTCGGCAATATCGGCCTCACCCGGATAGACCAGCTTCACCTCGCGCAGGGCACCGCCTTCCGTCTCGAAGGTGACGACGGAGCCGATCTGCACCACGTTGTTGCCAACCTGCAGCGCGGGAACGATCTCCGCCCGGTCGAGTTCGCCGAGCAACGCCTCGGCCACCTCCGGGAATCGATCGAGGGCAGAGGTCGCGAGCTGGGTCAGGCGCTCGAAATCGACCTCGTTCACGATGATATTGGGCTTGGCCTGGTTCTTCAGGGGTTGATTCATGACTGGATACCTCAAAATCGGGCGCGACGCAGCGCGCCCGCCTGCCCGCGGCTAGCCACCGGGCATGACGACAAGAAGGGATGCACAGGCCCTCGCGCGTGGCGAGAACCTGGCGGCTATGGTGTGTGATTTGACGGATTGAGCATGCGCCGGATGATAGGCCGCACCCTATGAGGAGCGGCGTGCCCCGCAGCTCGGGGCGCAAATGGCCGAGCCCGGGGCTACGCTTCCGCGATCGGGAAGAGACGAAGGGTGATTTTGACCACGGTGCTCATGGTTCCACCATGTTGGTCGATGCCGATCCTGTCAAGCCGGCTCGAACGATGTCTCTTCACCGGCCGGAAATGCCGAGGCCGGAGGCATTTTCTGATGCGGCGACCGGGCTTCCTGATCCCGAAAATAGGCCAGGACAAGGAAGTCGGGCCTAAACGCGAATTGCTCGCACCGCACTCTGCTCAAGGAAAAGCCGCCCGAAGGCGGCTCCCCATTCGGCTATCACAAGCGGATCAGGCCGGTGCGTGCGCCGCTTCGAGGCGGGCGACGCCGGAGCGCACAGCCGCCTGCACCTTTTCGAAGGCTCTCACCTCGATCTGGCGCACACGCTCGCGCGAGACCCCGAACTCGTCGGAGAGTTCCTCCAGCGTGATGGGATCGTCGACCAGACGGCGCGCCTCGAAGATGCGGCGCTCACGATCGTTCAGCACGTTCAAGGCCTGGCGCAGAGCAGTGGAGCGGTTCTCGCTCTGCTCCGTCTCGGCCAGACGGGTCTCCTGGTTGGCCGTATCATCCACCAGCCAATCCTGCCATTCGCCGTCGCCTTCCTCGCGCACGGGAGCATTGAGCGAAGCGTCGCCGCCGAGACGGCGGTTCATCTCCACCACTTCCTGCTCCTGCACGCCGAGCGATTTGGCAATCGACTTGACCTGGTCGGGACGCAGATCCCCTTCATCCAGCGCCGAAATCTGGCTCTTGGCCTTGCGCAGGTTGAAGAAGAGCTTCTTCTGGTTGGCGGTAGTGCCCATCTTCACCAGCGACCAGGAGCGCAGGATATATTCCTGGATCGAGGCCCGGATCCACCACATCGCATAGGTGGCGAGCCGAAAGCCTTTCTCCGGCTCGAAGCGCTTGACGGCCTGCATCAGGCCAATATTGCCTTCCGAGACCACTTCGCCCAGCGGCAAGCCATAGCCACGATAGCCCATGGCGATCTTGGCCACGAGCCGCAGATGCGAGGTCACCAATTGATGTGCGGCTTCACGATCGCCATGCTCGCGCCAACGCTTGGCAAGCATGTATTCCTGCTCCGGCTGGAGCATCGGGAAGCGGCGAATTTCATCGAGATAACGCGACAGGCCACTCTCGGTGGCCAAGACGGGAAGCGCGGCAGAAGCCATATGTTCCTCTCCTCTGAACCCCCATCGAGGGCGGTTCAAATCGCCATCCCTCCTTCAGAGCAGACGGCGCCTACGTGATATGGGGACGACACCGGCCTTTGTGAAGACCCTGGCGGACCTTCCAAAGCGCGATATCTAGCGGCCCCGCATGTGCCACCCCGGCAAATCTATTGACCTGCTTCCACCGAGGACATCTCGCCTGCCATGGGACATTCGTCACCCAGGCCGCTGAGGCACGGACCAATCCCGATCACCCGAACTATCATGCGCCCGATTGCGGCGATTTCGCGTTGCAATCTTTTGCGGGCGGCCATGCATTAATGTGACAGCTCGGTAACATTGTCAAATTAAGGGATGTTAATCGATTTCCGGGCGGAGGGAACCGCCGCCCGCCCCGCCGCGTTTACCGTAACGTTTTGTTTACCTTGCACCTGCGGCCAGCCGGCTTAACTCTTCCAGGAATGCCTTCCGCCATCGCAACCCGCGATCGGAAACCGGCGCGGCCCTTCACTGTTGACCAGACAGGAGACACCAGTATGGACGGCGACAAGCGCACCGCTCAGGCCAAGGCCGATCTTTCCGAAAGCCTCGGCAAGGACCTCGATGCTTTGAGGGCCGAAGTTGCCCGCCTGACCGAACAGCTCAGCGCCTATGTCGATGCGGAGAAGAGCTCCTGGTCGAAATTCCTGTCCAAAGAAGCCAGGCATGCCAGGCAGGTCTTCGACGACAAGGTGAACGAGGCAGGGGCCAAGGCCAGCGAACTTCGCGGTGCCGCCCAGGAACAGGCATCCGACCTGCAGAAGGCGACACTCGACTACATCACCCGCAAGCCGCTGCAATCGGTAGCGCTCGCCGCCGGCATTGGCCTGATCCTCGGCTTGTGGAGCAAGGGGCGTTCGTGACCCGTCTTCTTGCCCTGGGCGCCCTCGCCAAGGAGGAGTTGAGCGCCGTCCTGCGTCAGTACGGGACCGTCATCCTCTGGCGCCTCGTCGCCGGCTGCTGCCTTGTCGCGATGGCGATCATCGGGCTGATCAGCCTGCACCGCTTCCTGGCTGAAACCTATGGTCCCTATTGGGCCGACGCAGCGCTCGGCGGCGGATTTGCGGTGCTCGCCGTCCTTGCCTTGGTGGTGGCCCAGGCCGCCGAGAAGAAAGCCAAGCGCCGCCGGCTCCTGGCTGCGACCATGGTGACGGCGGCTGGCGTCGTGCAGGAGAGCCTGCCAGACAAGAAGACGGTCAGCGGCGCCCTGGCGCTCGCAGCCCTGGCCGGTGGCTTCTGGCTCGGCCGCAAACGCTGAATAGCTCTTAGCCGTTGCGCAGGGCCTCGGCCAAGGCCGCAAGATCGGCCGGTAGTGGGCTTTCGAACACCAGATGCCTGCCGTTGACCGGATGCTCGAAACCGAGCAGCCGGGCGTGCAGCGCTTGGCGGCCGAGGCCGGCGAGCACTGCGCGGGGGGCCTCCGGCAGCAGGGCGGCCTTGGTCTTGAAGCCGCTGCCATAAACCGCATCGCCGAGCAGCGGATGGCCGAGATGGGCCATATGCACGCGGATCTGGTGGGTCCTGCCGGTCTCCAGCCGGCACTCCACCAGGCTGACCAGCGGCTGGCCGCCGTGGCTGCCCGAAAGCTGGCTGCCCAAAGCCTCGACCAGCGAATAATGGGTGATGGCTTCCCGCCCGCGGCCGAGCGCCACCACGGCCATCTTCTCGCGATTGCGGGTCGAGCGGTCGATGCCGGTCTCGATCGTGCCGTGCGGGCGCGTCGCACCCCACACGAAGGCGAGATAGGCCCGCTCCAGCGGTCCCGTGCGGCCGTGATCGGCGAACTGGGCCGCCAGGCCCTGATGCGCCCTGTCGTTCTTGGCGACCACCAGCAGGCCCGACGTGTCCTTGTCGAGGCGATGCACGATGCCAGGCCGCTTCACGCCGCCCACGCCCGAGAGCGAATCACCGCAATGGGCGATGAGCGCATTCACCAGCGTGCCGCTCTCATGGCCGGCGGCCGGATGCACCACCAGACCGACCGGCTTGTCGATGACAAGGAGATCGTCATCCTCATAGACGATGGCAAGGGGAATGTCTTCGCCCTGCGGTTCGGCAGGCTCAGGTTCCGGCACCCGAAGCGCCACCCGTTGCCCTGGCTTGAGGATCTGGCCGGCATCGAGCACCGCCCGGCCGTCGATACTGGCATGGCCGGCCTCGATCAGGGCCTTGATGCGCGTACGCGACAAGGGCTGCAGGTCGGGCCTGCTATCGGCCGCCTGGCATTGGCGAGCCAGGAAGCGGTCGATGCGCTCGCCGGCTTCGGTGACCTCGAAAAACGTCTCTTCGGCACTGCTGTCGATGCTGTTCATGGGCGGGTACTAGAGCAAAATGGGGCTGAGTGGAAACGTGATTTTTCTCTAACTCTTTGTTTCGACGCGCCTTTGCAATTCTCGCAATTCCGTTGGATCGCATGCCGTGCCCGGCGCGGAAAACCAGCAATGCCAGGAATTCAAACCACAAATGCGCCGATCGCACAGATTGCCGCTTGCCGCCGGCCTTTTTTGCCGCTATAGGCGCACTCCTTGCCGCTGCTCCCATCGTCTAGTGGCCTAGGACGTCGCCCTCTCACGGCGAAAACAGGGGTTCGAGTCCCCTTGGGAGCGCCATTCGCTTTTTCAGGCGCCTGAGCAAGTATTTCCATTGCATCCACCGGTTTGCTGCGCCTTCTGGCGCCTTGGGGTTGCTCATTGCATGCGCAAATGAAAAGCGCCGCGGTTTCCCACGGCGCCCGGTAGATTTTCGTCAGGGATGGGAAGCAGCCAGCGCCTCAGCGCATGCCGACCAGGCGCTTGGGCGTACGATATTCGACCACCACGGCGCGCGGCGCGACAGCCGCACGGGGGGATTTGGCGATCGGCAGGCTGAGACGGCGCTCGACCGGCTTCACCGACCGCTTGGCGACCGCACGCACTTCCTCGACACCGACACCGAGCAGCGATGCGGCAATCTCGACCTGCTGGTCGAAGTCGTCATTGAGGCACTCGGCGGCGAACAAGGCTTCCTCGATGGTCGGAAGGGCCTGCTTGACGCGCCTGCTGCCGAATTTCGTGTTCCAGGTCTCGCTCACGGATCTATGCCTTCTCTTTCACTTGACGGCACCATAGCAGGATTCGCGCAATGTTGCAGTGCAACAAAGGCTGAGCAGCTATGCGTTGCAATTTCGGCAAATGTTGGGACGACCGCGCCCCGGACGCCGCCAGCCCTGTACGAACAATGCCGCTGCCTTAGGGATGTCCGGCACGTCTCTCCAGCCGGGTCAGCAATAATTTCCGGCCAAACAAAGTACCATCGACGACGGCGAGACCTCATTCAGCAACCCATGCGTGATTAGGGCGGGATCAGACGACGCAAGGAGGCACTGCGCCTCAAATACCTCTGCGTAAGAAATACCCAAAAAGGATGAATGACCCAATGGAATTCTAGAAAACCCCCTCCCTAAATCGCCTAATCATGACAATTCTAATCCGAGCGTTTCCGTAGCTACTGCTATCAGAACACCTGTCACCATCTGATCGCAACGCGATAGATTGCGCTAGATCGCGATGCAAAAACGCAACAGGCCGCCCGATTTCCAAGGGATGAGCTCGGAACATGCTTAATAAGCCTTCACTTTTCAGCTGCCGCAGCGCTATGATCGTTTCAATTGGATACCGCGTTGATCCCACCTTCGAGTAACGGTTCGATATTTGTCATGACATTACGTTTCCTCCGCCTGGCACCGGTGCTGCTCACCCTGCTTGCTGCCTTCTCCGCGCAGACGGCCACCGCTCAGACCGCCCCGGCGAAACAGGGACCCGAAGTCATCGGCGACGTCGTCGGCCTGACGCCGGCCGTGCACGGTTCGATGTCCGGGCGCCTGGAAATCGGCTCCAGCGTGCATCAGGGCGAGAAGATCGTCACCGGACCGAGCGGCGTGATCGAATTGCGCTTTCTCGACAACACCCATCTGATGCTCGGCTCGAAGTCGTCGGTCACGCTCGATAGCTTCGTCTATGCCGGCAATGGCAAGGCCAAGTCGGTCGTGCTGCAATTCGCCAAGGGCGCCTTCCGCTTCGCCACCGGCGATTCGGCCAAGAGCGCCTACAAGATCCACGCTCCCCAAGCCTCGATCGGCGTACGCGGCACCAAATTCCAGGTCGATTCGCGCACCCCTACCAGCGCCATCACGCTCTATGAGGGCAAGACCTTCATCTGCCCACCGCGCCGCCCCATCCGCTACTGCAAGCTGGTCAAGCCGGGTGAGACCGCGCTGGTCGGCGAAGACCGCATCATCCGCATCGTGCCTGCCGCGGGTTCGCCCACCGAGCATTGCACGGGTACGCCCAATTCCAAGATCTGCGACACCTTCGGCGGCAAGTAAGGGCGTCGAGCCAAGCAGCCAGGCCATTGCAATGCGCGTTTGACGGGCCCCTGCGGGGCCCGTTTCCGTTTGGGCGCCGGAATGTCAGAACTTCTTGCTGAGGAATTTCGAGCCGCTCCAGCCGAAACGCCAGGGCCGCTCGACCGCCTTGCTGATGCCGATGCGTGGCCCGGAAACGATGGGCGGCTCATGGGATCGGCGCAGCAGTTCGAGGGGAGGCTGCGTCAACGCCAGCCCGTTCTGGCTGCCGGTCAACCCCAAGGCCTGGCAAAGCCGCCCGGGTCCGGAACACAACAGGGTCGGCTTGTCGAGCCCTCGCCTCTGCGCCATGCGATCCAGGCCCACCGTCGGCTCCAGCGCTCGCAGCAGTACCGCGCTGGCGCGGCCGGGCTCTCCGGAGACGATATTGGCGCACCAATGCATGCCGTAGGACAGATAGATGTAGATGTGGCCCGGCGGGCCGAACATCACAGCGTTGCGCGGCGTCGGCCCGCGAAAAGTGTGGGAGGCCGGATCGTCGCGATCATAGGCTTCGGTCTCGACGATGACGCCACCGACACCGTCGACCAGAAGAGTCATGCCGATCAGATCTTCGGCGACGGCGAGAACGTCGCGCCTGTAGAACGCGGCGGGAGCATAGACCAGGGCGGAATCGGGCATTTCTCAGATTTTGAAAGATTATTGGGCTCTTTTGCGCTTTTTTGCGCAAAATCATCAGTCAAATTAATCTATTGTCACGAAATCGACGTGGTTTGAAGCGCCACGGCATTGACAGGCGATAATCCCTGTTTAGCTTGCGGACGCAGTAGAAGTTAGGAACTTTTTGATGAACGACGCTTTCGACCGGCGGCTTTTCCTCCAGGGAGCCGTAAGTCTCTCGACCCTGATGGCACTGGGCCTTCCCACCGCAGCATTCGCCGACGAGGGCGTGCTGACCTTCGGTCCGCCTGCGCCTTTCTCCTTCGAGGGTCTGGTCGAGCGCGCCAAGAAGCTGGCGATGGAGGCCTATGTTCCGACAGAGAAGCCGGCACCGGACATCACCTCCAAGCTGACCTATGAGGAACTCGGCAAGATCAAGTTCAAGACCGAAGACGCCTTGTGGGCCAACGGTCCGGCGCCCTTCCCGGTCACCTTCTTCCATCTCGGCACCTTCTTCCAGAAGAAGGTCACCATCAATGTGGTCGAAGGCAAGAACGCCAGCGAGATCATCTACCGCAAGGCCTCCTTCGACATGCCGCCGGACAGCCCTGCCCAGGCCATGCCCGACGGCGTCGGCTTTGCCGGCTTCCGCTTCCAGGAGCCTCGCGCCGGCTCCGTCGACTGGAAGAAGAACGACTGGGTCGCCTTCCTGGGCGCCTCCTATTTCCGCGCCATCGGCGAACTCTACCAATATGGCCTGTCGGCCCGCGGCCTTGCTGTCAATGCCGCCGACCCCAACCCGCCTCATCAGGAAGAATTCCCCGATTTCAAGGAGTTCTGGCTGGAAGCGGTCCCGGGTTCCACTGACCAGGTCAAGGTCTATGCCCTCTTGGACGGCCCCTCCGTCGCCGGTGCCTTCTCCTTCCTGATGACGCGCTCCAAGGCCGTGCTGATGGACATCGAGGCACAGGTCTTCACCCGCAACGACATCAGCCGCTTCGGCCTGACGCCGCTGACCTCGATGTACTGGTTCTCCGAGACGGCCAAGCAGACCGCGATCGACTGGCGTCCCGAAGTGCACGATTCCGACGGCCTGGCCATGTGGACGGGCGGCGGCGAGCATATCTGGCGTCCGCTCAACAACGTGCCGGCCACCACCACCTCGACCTTCACCGACACCAACCCGCGCGGCTTCGGGCTACTGCAGCGCGACCGCCTGTTCGATCACTATCTCGACGGCGTCAAATATGATCTGCGCCCTTCGCTGTGGGTGGAACCGCTGGCTCCGTTCGGCGAAGGCACCGTCCAGCTCATCGAGATCCCCACCAATGACGAGATCCACGACAATGTCGTGGCGATGTGGGTGCCGAAGGATCCGGTCAAGGCAGGCCAGCAATTCACGCTGAAATACCGCCTGCATTGGGCCGCGGACGAGCCCTTCCCCACCAATCTCGCCCGCGTGGTGGCGACGAGGCTGGGCAATGGCGGCCATCCCGGCACGCAGCGCCCGGTGGGGCTGCGCAAATTCGTGATCGAATTCCTCGGCGACCCGCTCAAGGACCTGCCCTATGGCGTCAAGCCCGAGCCGATCATCACGGCCTCGCGCGGCGAACTGTCCTATATCTTCACCGAGGCGGTGCCCGACGGCATCAACGGCCATTGGCGCGCCCAGTTCGACCTGCACGCCACCGGACCGGAGCCGGTGGAACTGCGCTGCTATCTCAAGCTCGGTGACAAGGTGCTGAGCGAGACCTGGCTCTATCAGTACCACCCCTTCGCCTAGCGGCGGGACGTACTGGACATCACACTCTGGCGATCCGGGGCTGCATTGCGCCCCCGGGCGACCATTGGTTGTAGAAATGGTCGGCCCCGTCATTATCGTACCGTATGATCCGACCTGGCCCGAGGTTTTTGCGCGGATTAGAGACGAAATCGCGATGGCTCTCGGGCCAATTGCGCGTGAAATCCGGCACATTGGCAGCACTTCGGTTCCCGGTCTGGCCGCAAAACCGATCATCGACATCGATGTCGTGATATTCCAGGTTATCGATACAATAGGCCCCGGGACAGCATGACGCCCGTTTCCCTCGATACGATTTATGCTACCGTCGACCTTCTCGGGGCACAGGAGCACTATCCCGATGACGGCGTCGAGGAGCGTATCCGCCATCTCGTAAACGATGATCTGACCATGCACCGGCTTGCAGACGTCATCCCTGAGGCGTTCGGCCTGGTGCTCATTTCCCATATACCCGCCGCCTCGGGTGTGTCGCTTCCGACCTGCTTCTACGCCCAGGACGATCAGGGAGGCTGGCAACCGTTCCCCTTCAACCGCGAGCCCATTTTTGCCGTCGCCATCGAGATTGCCCAACATGTCTTTCACAACGGACCACGGCATGTAATGAAAAACATCGCGGACAGGAGCGGGCTTCTCGCCACCATAGGCAACGCTCTCGACCAAGGCGGCTCACTGGGTGGAAGCACGCTTCACGGCCCTCGGTTCTTCGGCTTGCCGGCGTCGCTCTATGAACCGATCGAGGGCGCACCACCACACCGGGCCTGATATCGGCGGTGGTGGGCCACCAACCGCGAAATTCACGCAGTCCTCCATCGGCACACCCCGTCAGGACGCAGTCCCGCTAAGCCTAATCAAGCAAGATTAGGCTATTTACAAAAAAACGATAACTTACCATAAGATCCCTATGGATCCGCGACGCAACCCCTTTGCACCCGGTGCCGGAACGCCGCCGCCCGAACTCGCGGGGCGCAAGGCGCTGCTTGAAAACAACGCCATCGCCCTCGATCGGATCCGTGCCGGCCGTGCGGCGCGCCCCAGCATTCTCTATGGTTTGCGCGGGGTGGGAAAAACCGTGCTGCTGACGGCAATCGCCAACAGGGCGGAAGCCGAAGGCATGGCCGTGGTGGCGATCGAGGCGCCGGAGAACCGTTCGCTGCCCGGCATCCTGGTCCCGGCGCTGCGGGCCGCCCTGCTTCGGCTCGATCGCATGAAACAGGCCTCGTCGGGGGTCAAGCGCGCGTTGCGGGCGCTTGCCGGCTTTGCCAAGCTGAAGGTTCGATATGACGATCTCGAAGTCGCGCTCGATTTCGAGGCCGAACCGGGCCTGGCCGACAGCGGCGATCTGGAAACCGACCTCACCGACCTTGTCCTGGCCGTGGGCGAAGCGGCCCGGGAGCGGCAATCGGCGGTGATCCTCGTCGTCGACGAACTGCAATATGTGCCCGAGGAGCAATTGGCGGCGCTCATCGGCGCCTTGCATCGTGCCAGCCAGAAGCAGCTTCCGGTGACGATGGTCGCCGCGGGGCTGCCTCAATTGCTCGGGCAGATGGGCCGCGCCAAATCCTATGCCGAGCGCCTGTTCGAGTTCGTTCCTGTCGGGCCGCTGGACATGGATGCCGCACGCGATGCCATTCGCATGCCGATCGAGCGTGAAGAGGAAGCCATTGACGACGAGGCTCTCGAACTGATCCTCACCCAGACCCAGGGCTATCCCTATTTCCTTCAGGAATGGGGCAAGCATGGCTGGGATGTCGCCGATGCCACGCCCATCACCCTCGAGGACATCGAAGTCGCAACGCGCACGGCCCTGGCGGACCTCGATGCGAGCTTCTTCCGGGTGCGTTTCGATCGGCTGACCCCTGCGGAGAAGCGCTATCTGCGGGCGATGGCGACCCTCGGACCGGGACCGCACCGTTCCGGCGACATCGCCGACACCATGGGGGTCAAGGTGTCGAGCGTCGCCCCCACGCGCAACAGCCTGATCGGCAAGGGCATGCTCTACAGCCCCGCCCATGGCGATACCGCTTTCACCGTGCCGCTCTTCGACGCCTTCATGCGCCGCGTGATGCCCGACGGCGCGGCGGCATAGGCCAGGAGGCAACGGGGAGGCAACGGGCCACCTTCCCAAATCCGGCATCTTGCTCTAGACACCCCTTTTGCCGAAGGGAGTCCCGATGCCATCCAGCACCGCGGCGGGGCAGGCCGTACCTGTCGCCATCATCATGGGAAGTCAGTCCGATTGGGCCACGATGCGTCACGCGGCGCAGACTCTGGACACGCTCGGCATCGGTTATGAAGCTCGCATCGTCTCGGCGCACCGCACGCCGGACCGCCTCTACGACTTCGCCAAATCGGCCAAGGGGAAAGGCTTCAAGCTGGTCATCGCCGGCGCCGGCGGAGCGGCCCATCTGCCCGGCATGGCCGCGGCCCTGACCCCCCTGCCCGTCTTCGGCGTCCCTGTCGAATCCAAGGCATTGTCCGGCGTCGACAGCCTGCATTCCATCGTGCAGATGCCCGCCGGCATACCGGTGGGCACCCTGGCGATCGGACGGGCTGGTGCCGTCAACGCCGCCCTGCTTGCAGCCGCCGTGCTCGCCCTCGGCGACGAAGCCCTGGCGACGCGGCTCGAGCGCTGGCGCGCCGCCCAGACGGCCGCGGTCGCCGATCACCCCGTTTCCGACGACACGGTGAAGGCATGAATGCGGTACGTGTCGGCCCGGGCGGCATGCTCGGCATTCTCGGTGGCGGTCAGCTCGGCCGCATGCTGGCCCTGGCGGCCAGCCAGCTCGGCATACGCTGCCACATCTATTGCCCTGACGATACCAGCCCTGCCTTCCAGGTCGCCGAGCGCTTCACCTGCGCGGCCTATGAGGACGAGGCGGCGTTGGCGGCATTCGCTGAAAGCGTCGACGCCATCACCTACGAGTTCGAGAACATCCCTGCCGCCGCGGCCGCCATCCTCTCCGCAGCCCGGCCGGTCCTGCCCGCCGTGCGGGCGCTGGAAACCACGGCGGACCGCCTAACGGAAAAGAGCTTCGTGCGTTCGCTCGGTATCGGCACCGCCGAATTCCGGGCCGTCGACAGCCATGCCGACCTTGCTTCCGCCGTTGCGGCCCTGGGCCGGCCCAGCGTGCTCAAGACCCGGCGCTTCGGCTATGACGGCAAGGGTCAGACCATCATCCGCCCCGGCAACGACCTCTCCGAAGCACTGGCGCGCATGGGCGGCCAGCCCGCCATCCTGGAGGCCTTCGTCCCCTTCGAGACGGAAGTCTCGGTGATCGCCGTCCGGGCCGACGACGGGGCCGTGCGCACTTACGACCTCACCGAAAATCTGCATCACGACCACATTCTCGACCAGTCGATCGTGCCTTCGCACTTTTCAGCCCTGGTCGAGGTCGAGGCCCGCGACATCGCAGCCCGGATCATCGCAGCCCTCGATTATGTCGGCGTGCTCGCCGTCGAAATGTTCGTCACCTCGGACCGCCAGGTCCTGGTCAACGAAATCGCCCCGCGCGTGCACAATTCCGGGCACTGGACGCAGGACGCCTGCCTGGTCAGCCAGTTCGAGAATCACGTGCGCGCCGTCTGTGGCTGGCCGCTCGGTTCAACCGAACGCCATTCCGATGCCGTGATGACCAATCTGATCGGCGACAGCGTGCATTCCTGGCAGGGTCTGGCCGCCGAACCGAACGCCTCGGTGCATCTCTACGGCAAGCGTGAAGCGCGTGCCGGCCGGAAAATGGGCCATGTCACCCGGATCAGCCCAAGGTCCCGCTAATTGGATCTCACCAATCCATGCTAATCAATATGGACAGCGGCGATCCCTTCTGTTATGACGCCGCTTCCAAATTCGGCGGTGCCTTGGCACCGGGTCTCTCTGTTGCCAAGCCGCCGCAGCGATTCACACCAGGATAATAGGACAGCACGCGTGCAGGTTCTCGTTCGCGATAACAATGTTGATCAGGCGCTGAAGGCGCTCAAGAAGAAGATGCAGCGTGAAGGCATCTTCCGTGAAATGAAGCTGCGCGGCCATTACGAGAAGCCGTCCGAGAAGCGCGCCCGCGAGGCTGCCGAGGCCGTTCGCCGCGCCCGCAAGCTGGCCCGCAAGAAGCTGCAGCGCGAAGGCCTGATTCCCGCAACGCCGCGCGTTGTGAAGAAGTAAGTCTGATTCTCCGAGCCATTGACTGGTTGGGACGAACGCCCGGGCAATTTGGCCGGGCGTTTGCGTTTGTGTTGCCCATGGCGTTTCGCCACCCGGTGGAATCAGCAGGAATCGCACAGGCGCATTCGAACGACGAACTCGCGCAAAGGAGCGTTTTCGCTTGAACGCACTTTGCTCTCGCGGGCGCGGCTCATCGTCAACGGGCAGATGGGCGGAGAGGCTTTACTTTCCGGCAAGGTTAATCCGGCAGATTGCACCCCGTATCGCTTTTTCCAATCTGTCCGGACCACCATGGCTCAGTTTCCGTCCTGTCCGCTGATGCGCATCGCCGCAATGCCGAACACCGGCATTGCGGGCGCCGGGATAGGACCGGTAGGATTGGGCAGCAGTTGGACCTTGGCCAGATTTACGGCCCCCTTGTAAATTCGTCTCGATGGACCCGGACCGACAAGATGACACTTTCCACGACAACCACGGCAGAGCCCCCAGCCAGAACCTCCATCTCCCGCATTGCCGCGCTCCTGATGCTGGGCGTTGCGGGCCTCGGCCTGGTCGGCTGCGCCTCCACCGGCGGCGGTGGCGATGATGGCGATGCCAGCAGCCGTCAGGTGGCATCCGCCGACATCGGTTCGCTTTCCTCGGTGATCGAAAAGAATCCCAACGATCCGGAAGCCTGGAACATGCGCGGCTCGGCCTATGCCCGTTCCAACCAGTACGGACCGGCCATTTCCGACTTCAACCGCGCGCTGCAGATCGACCCGAATTTCGTGCAGGCCCTGGCCAACCGCGCTCTGGTCTACCGCAAGACCGGCCAGACCGCCCAGGCGATGGCCGATTACAGCCAGGTGATCACCAACGATCCCAACTATGCGCCTGCCTATGTCGGCCGCGGCAATATCTACCGCCTGCAGGGCCAGACGCAGCAAGCCATGGCCGACTATGACAAGGCCATCAAGATCAAGCCCGAAACGGCCGAGGCCTATTACAATCGCGGCCTGATCCGCCAGGCCGGCGGCAATCATGAAGTGGCGATCGACGACTTCACCTCGGCGATCTCCAACGATCCGCGCGCCGAAGCCCCCTATTATTCGCGCGGCAGCTCCTATCTGCAGCTGCAGAAATACAAGGAGGCGCTGTCCGACTTCGACCAGGCCCTGCAGATCAACAACCGCAATGCCGCCTCCTGGGCCGGCCGCGGCTATGCCCAGGCCGGCTTGAACGACACCCAGAAGGCACGCGAGAGCTTCCAGCGCGCGCTGGCGATCGATTCGAGCAATGCCGCGGCCAAGAGCGGCCTCAGCCGCCTCGGCGGCGGCGCCTGACGACGGCCGCAGGCTTAGACCACGCCGAAAGAGGTGCTACGACCTTCCCCAGCCTCGGGGAAGGTGTCACTTTGCCGTCGATCCGATCGCAAGGACCGATCGGCTGTGCAGCTTCGCCACGCAGTTTTCGAAGCCCCCATTGCTGGCCGATGGCCGTGTGACGGCAGGTCTCAGGCAATCGCCATTCGACGCAGCTTGATGCCGAGGCGGCGTTCGTCCGGACCGATGCCGAGTTCCTTCGGGCTGATCGCGGTGTCCATGCCGATCGAAATTTCCAGCATCGAACCGGCCGGTGCCGGCGGAAGCGGAATCCGCAATTCGCGTATTTCTGCGGTTGCCAATATGATTTTCTCGATGAAGCCAACGGACGGTGATGAAATCGTCAGTTCCTGTCGGTGGGCCGCATCCGGCGCGAACGCATTCAGCGTCAGAACCAGTGTCGATGCCAGCGCGTCAATACAGGCGGGCAGCTGAAGAACCGCCAAGGCTCCGTCGCTCCAGACGCCATCCGGTTCCGTTCCGCTCCAGCCGAATACGCAATAGGGCTGGATATTCGTCGTCGTTTCGCCTCGCGAAAGCGGCAAGGGGGCAATGGCCGTCATCGGCCGCGGCAGCCCCCAGTTTGCCCCGAACAGATGACGCAGCGGGGGAAGCGGGGATGCTCGGCTCGGCATCTGAACGGCTTGATCGAGCAGGTCCCCCCAGAAAGGCGCGCTCGCAGCCCTGCCGTCGATGCGCTGGAACGGGCCGATCACGTCGGGCTCGACAAACTCCACATCGGGCTTGATCAGCCGGATGGCAGGCTTGTCGAAATACGCGGCTTCCGTCGCCACGCTCGATGAAAGGGTGACGATGGCCCCAAGCCAGGGAGCCGCCATCAAGGCGTAGATGTTGTCGCGCGTGAAGCGGCTAATGGGCAAAGCGCGATGCAGCATGGCAAGGTCGGGATTGCCGGGCGCGTAGGGATGCGGCTTCAGCAGAATGTGGCGTCCGGCGGCAATCTCGTTCAATCGATCGGCAAAAGGCGCTGCGCTTTGAATGCGGCTCCCGGCAATCAGGCTGCTGTCATCGGGAACCTGTCCTGCGAACACGATGGCCTCTGGCTGGGCAGGCAACGGCTGCATTCGGGCTTTGAGCTCTGCCGCGCCGGCAGCGATCTGTGCGGATGGCGCGGATTGTTCGGCCAGCCGCGCCTGAAGCAGGGGGTCGTTGCTGCGCATGCGCAGAAACAAATCCTCGCAGAAGCGGATGGGATCGACCGAGATATCAACCAGTCTTTGTCCGTTGGCATGGAGAGCGCGGATCAAATTGGGAGGCATCTCGAATCCCAGCACCAGGTCGAATGTCCGGAGCCGCTCGAGTGTCGGCATGATCAGGCCGGCGACATCCGGGTGGGAAAAGACATGCGCCCAGCCCTTCTTGTCCCGCGACCACCCATGCCGGGCCACGAGGTCCTCGAGCAGGGAAGGCTCGCCATTCGCCAGGATTGAGACACGCTCGACCTCGATTCGAAGCGGCCTCAAAATCTGGAGAAACCGATTGTAGAACCAGTGGCCGATGACGGGATCGGCCTCCGGCATGCCGAGCACGCTGGAACGAAAGATATCGTGGATGGTCGCTATTCTCATCGGTTCATTTTGGCTGAATCGAAGGATGCATCATGGCCCAGATCCTGCACGACACCCGCAGTCCGTCGAGCAATGCAGTATAGCCATGTGTGCTGCGCCGTTCCCAGAGCCTATAGGGTGTAGGCGCTTCCCAAAACCAGGGAACGGCAACCCACGCTCCATCTTCGAAGCGGCGGGAAGAATCGCACTTTGGGGCTTACATCCGACGGCATCGATCCAATATAAGGCTGAGCGAATGCGGCGGGGTAGCAGCGCCCCTTGCCGCGCGCCTGTTCTTTGCTGAAGAGCGCGCCTGCGCTCCGGAGATTGCCATGGCCGATACGATTGCCTCGCAGGATAAGACGTCCGACAAGATTCCCGTTACCGTTCTCACCGGCTATCTCGGCGCCGGCAAGACCACCCTGCTCAACCGCATCCTGACCGAGCCGCACGGCCAGCGTTTCGCCGTCATCGTCAACGAATTCGGCGAAATCGGCATCGACAACGACCTCATCGTCGACGCCGACGAAGAAGTCTTCGAGATGAACAATGGCTGCGTGTGCTGCACGGTGCGCGGCGACCTCATCCGCATCATCGACGGCCTCCTGAAGCGCAAGGGCAAGTTCGACGCCATCCTGGTGGAGACCACGGGCCTGGCCGATCCGGCACCGGTGGCCCAGACCTTCTTCGTCGACCAGGACGTCGCCGAGAAGACCCGCCTCGACGCCGTGGTCACCGTGGCCGACGCCAAATGGCTGAAGGATCGCCTCAAGGACGCGCCCGAGGCCAAGAACCAGATCGCCTTCGCCGACGTCATCGTCCTGAACAAGACCGATCTCGTCACGGCGCCGGAGCTGCATGAGGTCGAGATGCGCATCCGCGCCCTCAATCCCTATGCCAAGCTGCACAAGGCGACGCGCTCCAACGTGGCGATCGCGGACGTGCTCGGCCGCAACGCCTTCGACCTCGACCGCATCCTCGACCTGGAGCCCGCCTTCCTCGAGGTCGACGAGCATGACCATGACCACGACCATGATCATCATCACGGCCATGACCACCATCATCACCATGATCACGGCCTGAAGCACTATCACGACGAGACCATGCAATCCCTGTCGCTGAAGATCGACGGCGATGTCGACCCGGCCAAGTTCATGCCCTGGATCGACCGCATCGCCCAGAGCGAAGGCCCGAGCCTGCTGCGCTGGAAGGGCATCCTCGCCTTCAAGGACGAACCGCGCCGCTTCGTGCTGCAGGGTGTCCACATGATCGTGGACGGCGACCTCCAGCGCGACTGGAAGCCGGACGAAAAGCGCGAGTCGCGCCTGGTCTTCATCGGGCACAACCTCAACCGCGACGAACTCGAGAAGGGTTTCAAAGCCTGCGCGGCGTAGGGAGGAGATTGCACCCCTCATCCGGCTTCCGCCACCTTCTCCCGCAAGGGGAGAAGGGATTTCAATGGGATGTGTCGAGCCGAATCAAACTCCTTCTCCCCTCGCGGGAGAAGGTCCCGGCAGGGGGATGAGGGGTGAATCGCCGCGCAACCCCACAACATCCCCGCCTCTTGTCCATGAGCCCCGCCTTGAATACCACCTCCTTCCCCTCGCTGTCCGAAAGTGTCACCCCGATCGAGGCCGGCAGCCATGTGCTGGCCTGCCATTGGCTGAGCCGCACGCCCGTCTTCGCCTTGGCCGACGGCACCGTGCTCAGGGCGGAGATCGGTGAAGAGAAGCGCGATGCCCTGTTCGGCGATGCCGGCCTGCTCGCCGTCACCGCCAATGCCAATATGCTGGTGGCCGGCGGCGACGACGGGCGCATCATGGCGCTCTCTGCCAATGGCGAGATCAGCCAGGTCGGGCAAGCCGGCAACAAATGGATCGATGCGGTGGCGGTATCCGCAGGCGGCGCCACGGCCTGGTCGGCGGGCAAAGCCGTCTATGCCCGCGACGAAAAGGGCAATGTGAAGCAGTGGACGGCACCGTCCAGCGTGCGGGGCCTGGCCTTCATGCCCAAGGGCTACCGCCTCGCCATCGCCCATTACAACGGCGTCTCGGCCTGGTTCCCCAATTCGAGCGCAGCGCCTGAATTCTACGAATGGAAGGGCAGCCACCTCGACATCACGATTTCGCCCGACAACCGCTTCATCGTCACCTCCATGCAGGAAAACACCCTGCATGGCTGGACGGTCGCCGAGAAGAAGCACATGCGCATGTCGGGCTATCCCTCCAAGACGCGCTCCTTCTCCTGGTCGCATGACGGCAACTGGCTGGCGACCTCGGGCGCCGATGCCGGCATCGTCTGGCCCTTCCAGAGCAAGGACGGCCCGATGGGCAAGGCGCCGCGCGAATGCGGCATCCGCCATGCCAAGGTGACTCGGGTCGCCTTCCACCCCAAGGCGCTGGTGCTGGCGCTCGGCTATGAGGACGGCTGCGTGCTGCTCTGCCGCCTGACGGACGCCTCCGAAATCCTGGTGCGCCGCGCCATGCCCGGATCAGGCATCACGGCACTTGCCTGGGACAAGACCGGCGCCCAGCTCGCCCTCGGCGCCGAGGATGGCGCCGCCGGCATCCTTACTCTGCCCGGAGCCGCCTGAGGTGGTGTTCGGCCTGTTCCGCAAACCCAGCCAGGCCGACCGCGACAAGGCCGCCGCCATCAAGCAGATGGTGCGGGAGATCCTGGATCTCGGCGAGGACACCACTATCTCCGTTAGCGAAATCCAGTGCGGGGACGCCGCCTGCCCGGGAACCGAGACGGTGATCCTGGTGATGCAGCCGGGCGTCAAGACCAAGGCCTACAAGGTGCTGGCGCCGCTTGTCGAGGTCGAGCGAGTCCAGGTCGAACAGGCGCTGGCCGGATAGGGTGGGCATCGCTCGGCATGGCGTTCCCTGGAATCGCAAGCCAGGCCGCATGCCTCTGGATCAGCGGACGCAGGCCCTGACGCGCGACCTCAACCAGCGATGGGCCGGGTCGGCATCGAAGCGTGGGTGCCAGGCCATGGAGATGGCGACGGCGTCGGTCTTCACCGGCAGGTCGAAAGTGACCATGCCGTCGCGCAGCGGCTCGGTCAGGCGTGCGGCGACGCAGGCGATGTGATCGCTCGAGCGCACCAGCGTCAGCGCATCGGCAAAATTGGCGACGGCGACCGAAACGGTACGCGTGAAACCCAGAACGGCAAGCCCCGTATCCACCGGCCCCTCGAAGCGCCCGCGCCGCGAGACGGAGACGTGGGGAAAGCGCGCGAAAGCCTCAGGTGTCACCGGCCCGCCAGCCAGCGGATGGCCCTGCCTGATCACCCCGACGAAGCGATCATGCAGCAGGGCCTGGAGCCGAACCTCCGGCCCCATGGCGCCGATGACGCCGATGTCCAGATCGACGCTGCCTTCGCGCAGCGGTGCAACATCCTCCTTGCCCTGCGGTGCAAAGCGCACCCTGACCTTCGGCGCCTCGCGCGCCAGGGTCGTGGCGATCGCCGCGCCGAAGGCAGCGACGAAGCCGTCATTGGTGCGCAGGCAGAAACTGCGCTCCAACATCGCCGGATCGATCTCCCCCTCGCCGCGGATCACCGCCTCCGCATCGAGCACCAGGCGCCGCAGGCGCTCGCGCAATGCCTCGGCACGCGGGGTCGGCACGAGGCTGCGCCCGGCCCGCACCAGCACGGGGTCACGCAGCAAATGGCGGATGCGGGTGAGCTGGCGGCTCATGGCAGGGGCACTGAGATTCATGCGCTGCGCCGCACCGGCCACGCTGCCCTCCGAGAGCAGGGCATCGAGGGCGACCAGAAGGTTCATGTCCACCAGGGACGACGGCGTGACAGAGGCAGGACGGTTCATCGGAATCGATATCCATAAATGCATATGATGCAATCATACATTTCCATCATTGCACTGTATGCATCATTTGAAGGCACCTACAAACGGATCGACATCAGCCCGGCCTCGCCCGGGCTCACCGCTCCCCTCGGAGCCTCGAATGCGCGGTCCATCATGAATCAAGCCCTTCATTCCCATCCCGCCGCCCGGGCAGTACCCCACCGGCCTCTTCGCAGCGGCCTTGTGCTCACCGGCCTGTCCCTCGCCATCCTGCTCTCCCAGCTCGGCACCGGCATCGTCAATGTCGGCCTGCCGCATATGGTGACGGCGTTCGGCACCTCCTTCGGGGCGGTGCAATGGGTGGTGGTGAGCTATCTGCTCGTCGTCACCGCCCTGATCGTCGGCGTCGGCCGCTTCGGCGACCAGCTCGGCAAGAAGCGGCTCTATCTGGCCGGTCTCGTCATCTTCATGGCGGCCTCGGTCGCCTGCGCCCTGGCGCCCAGCCTGCCCGTGCTCATCGCAGGGCGAGCCGTGCAAGGGCTCGGCGGCGCCGTCATCATGGCCCTGTCCTTCGCCTTTGTCGGCGAGGTCTTCCCGCGGGGACGCACCGGCTTTGCCATGGGCGTGCTCTCCACCATGGTCTCGTTCGGCATCGCGCTCGGCCCCTCGCTCGGCTCGCTGGCGCTGGCCGCCTTCGGCTGGCCGGCGATGTTCTGGCTCAACCTGCCCTTCGGCCTGCTGGCTTTCGTGCTGATCAGCCGCTATCTGCCCACGGCCGTCGATGCGCCGAGGCACCCGATGCCCGCCACCCGCTTCGACTGGCTCGGCACGGCGCTGTTCGCCGCCACGCTCGCCGCCTATTGCCTGGCCATGACCCTGTCCGGTTCGCGCGGCTTTGCCGACCCGCTGGTCCTGCAGTTGATCGTCGCCGCGCTTGCCGGCCTGGTGCTCTTCCTTGCCGCCCAGGTCAAAACGGCCACGCCGCTGCTGCGTCTTGCGATGTTCCGCAATCTGCTGCTGTCGGCCAGCATGGCGATGAGCGTGCTGATCTATGCCGTGATGATGGCGACACTGGTGCTCGGCCCCTTCTTCCTCGCCAAGGTCGCCGGCCTGGATACGCGCAGCGTCGGCATGGCGATGACCGTCGGCCCGATAGCCGCGGCGCTGATGGGCGTTCCCGCCGGTTACGTCGCCGACCGTTTCGGCGCTCGAAAAACCATGGTGGCCGGCATCGGCCTGTTCACCGTCGGCACCTTCGGCATGGCCCAGCTCACGGTGAGCAACGGCTTGCCGGTCTATATCGCCGCCATCCTGCTGATCAGCATCGGCCTCGCCTTCTTCCAGACGCCGAACAACACGGCGGTGATGGCCGATGCCCGCCCCGAACAGCGCGGCCTCGTCTCCGGGCTGCTGGCGCTCTCGCGCAATCTCGGCCTGGTCACCGGCGCCTCGCTGATGGGGGCCGTCTTCGCCCTGGCGGTCGGCGGCGACAGCGCCACCGCTGCGCCCGAGGCCATCGCCCACGGCATGCGCATCGTTTTCGAATGGGGCGGCGCCATGGGCGTCCTGGCCCTCCTCCTGGCGCTCGCCACGCTCCGCCGTCGCCGCGCCTGACCTTCCTCCCACAGGACAACAGCCATGACACCCCATGACATCGATGAACGGACCGAAGCGCGTCCGGTTTCGCCCGAGCGCCGCCTGCACGTCGCCGAAGTCCGCACCACCAGGCAACTGACCCCGCATATGCAGCGCATCACCCTCGCGAGCACGGCCCTGGTGCATTTTCTGGCAAACAAGCCCGCCCAATGGGTGAAGGTCTTCGTACCGACGCCCGGTTTGGAACGGCCGAGCGGCCGCGCCTATACCATCCGCGCCTTCCGCCAGGCCGAGGGTGAGATGGATATCGACTTCGTCCTGCATGGCGATGGCCCCTGCTCGCTCTGGGCCGCACAGGCAAAACCCGGCGACGTCATCCAGATCGCCGGGCCTCGCAGCGGCTTCCGGCTCGAGCCCGAGTTGCGCCATCTCCTGATCGGCGGCGACGAGACCGCCCTGCCGGCCATCGGTGCCATCATCGAGGCGTTGCCGGCGGGTCTCACGGTGGAGGCTTTCGTCGAAATCCCCGATCCCGCCGATATCCAGATCCTGCATACGCAGGCGCAGCTTCATCTCACCTGGCTGCCTCGCCACGGCTTGCCGGCCGGCGTCGGCACGGCTCTGCAGGATGCCATGATGGCGGCGGTGCTGCCCCCGCAGGCGAGCCAGGTATGGCTCGCTGCCGAAGCCGGCACCGTGCGCACGCTGCGCCGTCACTTCCAGCTCGATCTCGGCCTCGATCGCCGCCGCATCACCGCATCCGGTTACTGGAAGAAGGGCGAGACCGATTTCCGGGATCGCGACGGCGACCAGTGAGCCGGCACGGCGGCTTGTGTCGCCACTCTATGCCCTGCGCTTTTCCAGTGCATCGACATAGCGCGTCAGCGGGAAGCAGATCACGAAGAAGATCAGCGCCACGAAGCCATAGACGGTGAAGGGCTGGAAGGTGGCGTTGTTGATGGCGTTGGCCGTGCGCAGCAATTCCTCGAAGCCGATGATCGAGGTCAGCGCCGTGCTCTTCACCAGCTGCACCAGGAAGCCGACGGTCGGAGCGCGCGTCATCGAGAGCACTTGCGGCAAGACAATCAGGCGCAACTGCCGCCAATAGTGCAGGCCGAGGCTCGCGCTCGCCTCCCACTGGCCGCGCGGCAGGGCTTCGACGCCGCCACGCCAGATCTCGGCCAGGAAGGCGCTGGCGCACAGGGTGAGGCCGAGCACCGCCGTCAGCCAGGGATCGATGCGCAGGCCGATGCGCGGCAGGCCGAAGAAGACCAGGAAGAGCTGGAGCAGGAGCGGCGTGCCCTGGAACAGCCCGATATACCATTCGGCCGGTCGGCTCAGCCATTTGCGACGGTCGATGCGCGCGATCAGAATGGCGAGGCCGACCAGGCCGCCGCCGATGAAGGCGACGATCGAGAGAAGCACGGTCCAGCGGGCGGCCAGCATCAGGTTGCGGGCAATGTCCCAGAAGGTGAACTCGATCATGCCAGGCCTCCGAACAGGTAGCGACGGCCGCCGAACTGCAGCAGGCGCCGCAGGGCGATGCTCAGCACCAGATAGATCAGGGCCACCACCAGATAGGTCTCGAACGGCAGGAAGGTGCGGGCCTGGATGAGGTCGGCCTCATAGGTCAGCTCCTTCACGGCGATCTGCGAGACGGCGGCCGATTCCAGCATCATGATGACGATCTGGCTGCTGAGCGCGGGAAAGATCACCTTGAGGGCCTGAGGCAGCACGATCTTGACGAAGACCTGGCGGGGGCGCAGGCCGAGCGCAAGCCCTGCCTCCTTCTGCCCTCGCGAAACGGCATCGAGCCCCGCCCCGACGATCTCGATGCCATAGGCCGTGAGGTTGATAGTGACAGCCAGGATGGCGACCACCAGGGGATTGAGCAGGATGCCCACTGTCGGCAGCCCGAAGAAGATGAAGAACATCTGCACGATGAAGGGCGTGTTGCGGATCAGCTCCACATAGGCAGTCACCGCATAGCGCAACGGCGCCTGGCGGCTGCGCCGGGCGGCCGCCCCGAGAACGCTGAGGATGATGCCGAGCAGGGCCGAGACCAGGATCATCAGGATCGTGATCCCCGCCCCCCTTGCGATTGCGGCGAAGGCCTCGCCGAGCCAGCCGAAGTCGAGACTACTGCCCATTACAAGGCCCTTCCCCTCAAAGCCGCGCCGCACCGACGGCTGTGCATTTGACCGATCCACCGATGTCTTCGTCATTCCCGGCACCGCCGAAGGCGGGGGGAAGGGAATCCAGGGGCAATCGCGACGGCGTTGGCCCTTGGATCCCCTTTCCGGGCCTTTGGCCCGCCGGTGATGACAGATCGAACATCTGCCTTGGCATCAGTCCTTGAGATCCTTGGGGTCGAGCGGCTTCTGCAACCACTTCACCGAGATCTCGTTGAGCTTGCCATCCGCCAGCAGCTTGGCGACGGCATCATTGAGGGCCTGCTTGAGGCGCGGTTCGTTCTTGTTGATGGCGATATGGTCGGGCGAGGACAGAAGCTGGAACTTCTGCTCGGGCTTGAGGTCCACCCGCTTGGCCAGCACCTGCGAGCCGACATCGTTGCCCACCACCATCACCTGGGCCTGGCCGGAGAGGAAGGCCTGGATCACCGAGTTATAATTGTCGAAGCGGCGGACATCGGCCGATGCAGGAACCACTGCCGTCAGCGAGGTGTCCTCCAGCGTGCCGCGATTGACGGCGATGGACTTGTCGGCCAGGTCTTCCTTGCCGCTGACCTTGAGGGCCTGCGGGCCGATCACGGCGATATAATAGGGCGCGTAGGCCGAGACATAGTCGACCACCTTCTCGCGCTCGGCGCTGTAGCCGACGCTCATCAGGAGGTCGACGCGCTTTTCGGTCAGGAAGGGAATGCGATTCTGGCCGGTCACGCTGACCAGGTTGAGCTTGACCTTCAGTCCGTCGGCGAGGATCTGCGCGACGTCGATGTCATAGCCCTTCAGGCTCATGTCCGGGTTGACCGAAGAGAAGGGCGGGAAGTCGGCGAAGACGCCGACATTGATCACGCCGGCCTTGGTGATGTCGTCGAGCGCATCGGCCTTGGCGGCGAGGCTGCCCGCGAACAAGGCGGCCGTCAGGGCAGCCGCGCGCAGGATGTTGCGAAGGATCATGATGTCGTTCCTTTCTCTGGATGGTTGATGGTAACGGCAGGCAAAGGCTCAGGCGGCGACCGGCACGACCACGCAGCCCTCCGCCGGCAGGCCGACGATCACAGGCTGCCCGGGGCCGTGCGCCTCGCCGCTGCGGTTGGGCTGGACGGCAAGCACCTGCCCGCCGCCCTGTAGTTCGACGAGGATCTGCCGCATGGCACCGAGCGGCGTCACCTCCAGCACCTGGCCGGGAATGCGGTTGCGCTCACCGGAAGTGGCTGCGGCCTGCAACGGCATCAGATCAATGCTTTCGGGCCGCACGCACAGATCCACCTCCCCGCGCCCGGTGGCATCGTCGAAGGTGGAGACCACCAGCTTCATGCCATTGGCGCCGACAAAGGCGGCAAGCCCGTTGCCATGGGCTTCCAGGCGGCCGCGGAACCAGTTGGCCCGGCCCATGAATTCGGCCACGAAGCGTGAGCGCGGCTGGCCATAGACCTCGTTGGGCGGGCCGGCCTGCACGATCGTGCCGCTTTTCATCACGAAGACCCGTTCGCCCAGGCTCATCGCCTCCTCCTGGTCATGGGTGACCACGATGGTGGTGGCGTCGACGGCGGCGAGCACCTGCTTGAGCTCGGCCCGCAATTCCTGGCGCAATTTGGCATCGAGTGCAGAGAGCGGCTCGTCGAGCAGGACCAGGCCGGGGCGCGTGGCCAGGGCGCGGGCCAGGGCGACGCGCTGCTGCTGGCCGCCTGAAAGCTGATGGGGCTTGCGATGGCCGAAATCCGGCAGGCGCACCAGCTCCAGCATCTGGGCGACGCGGTCGTCGATCTCGTTGCGCGGGCAGCCCCGGTAGCGCAGCCCATAGGCGACGTTCTCGGCGATGGTCATGTGCGGGAACAGCGCATAATGCTGGAACAGGAGGCCGACATTGCGCTGATAGGGCCGGAGCCGGGTGACGTCCTCGCCGGCGATGCGCACCACGCCGGAATCGGGTCGTTCGAAACCGGCGATGATGCGCAGGATGGTGGTCTTGCCGCAGCCGCTCGGGCCGAGCAGGGCGACGGTCTCGCCACCGGCGATCGAGAAGGAAACGCCGTCGACCGCCGTCACATCGCCGAAATGCTTGACGGCATTGATGAATTCCACGGAGTTCGCCATGTCTGGCTCCTGTTACCTGAACATGCCCTGCCCGATCAGCCGGTCGAAACCGACGAGGCGTTCGAGGATGATGATGAGGATGGCGGTGATGCCGACCAGCAGCACGGCGGCGGCCGCGATGGTGAGGTCGAAGGAGGCCCGCATATTGCTCACCAGCGCCACCGGCAGCGTGTAGGTGGTGGGATCGGTAAGGAAGAGGCTGACGGCGACGTCATCCATCGAGATCGCGAAAGTAAAGACGGCGCCGGTGACGATGCCGGTGCGGATCAAGGGCAGGGTGACGCTCCAGAAGGCCTGCTTCTCCGTGGCCCCCAGGATCAGGGCAGCCTCGGTCAGGCGCTTGTCGCGGCCGACCAGGCTCGCCAAAGTGGCGCGCAGGGCATAGGGCAGCGTGATGATGATGTGCCCGGCCAGCAGGCGCGGAAAGCCGCTGACCACGCCGATCTTGGAGAGGAACAGCAGCAGGGCGAAACCCGTCACCACAGCCGGCACGATCAGCGGCGACAGGAAGGCCCCCATGATCACGCCCTTGCCGCGGAACTCGCCGCGATCGAGCCCCACGGCGGCCGCGGTGCCGATCACCACGTTGATGACGGTCGCCAGCACGGCGATCTCGAGGCTGGTGGTCAGGCCATCAACGACATAATCCTGCGAGAACAGCTTTTCGAACCAGTGCAGCGACAGGCCTGGCGGCGGCAGTGGCCCGAGATAGTCGCGGGCGTCGAAGGCGAGCAGCCCCGCCACCAACAGCGGCACGATCAGGAAGACCAGGCCGAGCCCGATCACCATGTTGGTGCCGGTAATGGCGAGGCGATCGCCCCACACTTTGGCATTGCCGTCGGCGGTCATGCGCTTTTCCTCCGGCCATGCTGCACGAGCGAGACCAGATAGACGACGATCAGGGTCAGGATCAGCATGGTGATCGAGACGGCGGCGCCGCTGGGATAGTTGGAGACGTCGCTAAAGCGGTTGTAGATCACGTTGGAGATGAACAGCACCCGCCCCTTGCCGAGCACCATCGGAATGACGAAGGCGCTGATCGAGAAGGTCAGCGAGACCAGGAAGGACGACACCAGCGCCGGCAGGCTGCGCCGCAGGGTGATGTCGAGATGGGCGCGCCAGGCCGGCGCCCCCAGGGACTGGGCGGCATCGATCAGGCGCGGGTCGAGATTCTGCACCGTGCCCATCAAGGTCAGCACGCTGATCGGGATCACCGCATGCAACAGCCCTGCCCCGACCAGGGTCTCGATATACCAGCGGCTGGTGGGCGCGATGCCGAGCAGGGTCAGAAGAGGCCTGATAATGCCGACCGAGCCGAAGGTCAGCTCCAGCGCATAGGTACGCACCAGCATGGAGAGCAGCACCAGCGTGATCATCAGGCCGATGCAGGCAACCCGCCCGCGCGGCGAGAAGCGGCGCACGATGCCATAGGCGATCGGGAAGGCGATGATGAGGCCGACGAGCGAGGCAGCGACGCTGATGCGGAAGGTCTCCACCAGCACACCCGCGAAGGACGGGCTGGCCAGCTCGCGATAATTGTCGAGTACGAAGGGCGAATCCGCCGCCGAACCGATGCGTCCCGGCACGAATTGACGGAAGCTCTCCAAAGCGAGGTCGATCAGCGGTGCGACGAAGATCAGGGCAAAGACTGCGAGCGCCGGCACGAGCAGCAGTATCGCGCCACGATTGGGCGATGACGTCGTGGGGCTGGCCGTCAAAAGGGCTGGGGCCGACAAGGCGAAATCCTCCTGCAGACGGAGCGGGCAATCCGGAGGTCAGGGCTGGCTTCATGGTCGCGACGCCAGCCACCCCTTCGCCCCGTCGTTACGGGGAGAAGGTAGGGATGAGGGGCAGCGTGACCTTAGTGATTAAGCGCTTTGCGAAGCCCCTCACCTCTATCCTCTCCCCGTAAGGACGGGGCGAGGGGGGCACACGCGTCGCACTCTTTCGTTAAGTCCGTCATCTCGCGCGACCCGCAAGGCTGTTGCCTACTAGGCCGGAGATCGATTCCGATGCGCCCACTCGAAGTTACTTCACAGCAGCGGGGCGATGTCGGCTTCCCAGCGCTTGGCCCAGGCGTCCTGGTTGGAGAGCACCACATTGTAGTCGGGCACATGGACGAACTCGTCCATTTCGGCCGGGGTGAAGATCAGGTGCTTGAGATTGTCGGGCTTTTCGGCCTTGGCGTTGAGCGGCGCTTCGCCCGCAACCTTGGCGTAGAGCGTGTTCATAGCCGGGCTGATGGCGAAATTGATGAAGTCCAGCGTCGCCTTGAGGTTGGGCCGGTTCTTCAGCACGGCAAAGCCGCTCTGATAGAGGAAGGTCGCCATGCCCTTCTGCTTGGTCAGGCGGGTCACCGGGAAGTTCTTGGCGACCGCCGCCCAGCTCGGTTCGGCGAAGAAGCCGACCGAGGTTTCGCCCGCGGTGAAGGAATTGGTGAAGTCGACATCGGTCACCGCGATGCGGCCGATATTGCCGGACTTGGCCAGGTCCGCCATCAGCTTCCAGCCCGGTTCCATGTTCTTCTCGTCGCCGCCGCCATGCAGGGCCAGCGCCACGATCTGCAGCATCATGCTCTGGGTCGGGCCCGGCCAGCAGATGGCGCCCTTCAGCTTGGGATCGAACAGGTCGTCGATCTTGGTGACCGGCATCGGCACGGTGTCGGTGCGATAGCCGAAATACATGCCGCCGACGGCGCGCGGCACCGCCATGATGCCACCCTTGTCGTTCTTGATGATCATCTTGGCGGGGATGTCGGCGAGATTGGGAATGTCGGCCGGGTTGACGGTCTCCAGCCAGTCTTCCTTGATCATCGAGTTGAAGGAACCTTCCCAGCCGGCGACATAGTCGAAATCGGTGCGTGGCCAGATCGCCTTGATCTTGGGCAGGATGGCGGCGGCGCCGCCCTGGTGCAGCACCCAGTCGATCTCGGCTGCGCTTTGCTGGGCGGCGATTTCCTTCATCGCCTTGACGACGTCGCCGCCCCATTCGACGGCGGTCAGCTTGGTGCCGGCGGCCCGGGCCGGTGCGGCCTGCCCCAGCAAGACGGGCAGGCTCAGCGAGCCCATGAGAGCGAGCAGGTTCCTGCGCGACAGTTCGACCATGATGTTCCCCTCGGTAGCGATCACCATGTCCTCGTCGTGGATCGACTGTTATGGACAGGTTCAGGCGAGGCCAAGGGGGCCCGAAAAAGGCCGCCTGCGGTAGCCGGATAATTCGCGTGAGGGTATAAGCGTTGCTGAATGCCCCCGGACATGCGGATTGTCTCATACCGACGATACCGAGTGTCTGTTTGTCGTCCCCGGCGAGGCCACAGACCTCGGGAAGGGGATCCAGCGGCCAACGGTTTCAATACCTTAGCCCCTTCCCCTCGCTTCGCTCGGCCGGGGATGACAAAACATTCGCCCAGATCGATATCAGGCGTGTGCAAGCTCGACTTCTCGTGGCGATCTTATCGAGCTCGGGTCGCCTATTGAAAACAGCTCAGGCGTGGCCGAGCTCGACCTGGCGCAGCACGAAATCGGCCAGGAAACGCGATTCCTCGCGCGCGCCGCTGCGGACATAGAGACCGATATCGACCCGGGCCGAGCCCGGCATGTCGATGGTCTTGTCGAGGGCACGGCAGCCCTCGGGAATGGTTGCCGCAATCATCGGACCGATGCCGATGCCCACGCGCACCGCCGTCGCCATCGCCACCAAAGTCGAGGCCTCGCAGACGATGCGCCAGTTGCGGTTGCGCATGGCCAGCGTCGCCATGGCCGGTCCGCGCCAGGGACAGCTTTCCACGAACATGATCACGGGCAGCGGCGTGTCCGGCGTGAACTCGATGTCGGAGCGCCCGACCCAGTGCAGATATTCGTTCCACACATGCGCCGGCTTGCGGCTGCAGCGGCTGGTATCGCAGACCGCGATGTCGAGTTCGTCATTCTCCAGCATGGCGGCCAGCCGCGCATTGGATTCGACCAGGATGTCGATGTCGACCCGGGCATTCTTGTCACGGAAATCGCGGAGAATCTCGATCAGCCGGGTGGCGGCGAAATCCTCGACCACGCCGAGGCGGATGCGCCCCTCGATCTGCCGGCCGTTCAGGCGCTTGCCGACCTCGTCGGTCAAGGTGAGGATCTCGCGGGCATAGGGCACCAGGAGGAGCCCGTCCGCGGTCAGCGTCAGCCCCTTGGGGCTGCGCTCGAACAGGTCCGATCCAACCAGGGCTTCGAGCTTGCGGATCTGCATGCTGACCGCGGCCTGCGTGCGATGCAGCGACAGCGCCGCGCCGTTCACCGTCCCCACTTCGGCGACGGAGAGAAAGGCGCGAAGCAGGTAGGGATCGAGGTTCAGCATGCGGAGTGCGGCGAAGAGCCGGCAAGCCGGATGGGCGGGACGCATGACGGCGGCACGTGCGCCGCGGGGCGCCGGATAGGGTGGTCCATGCTCTCGATCCCCTGGTCTGGCGTCCCCGCCTGTGCCGGCCGGCCCTTTCAAGGCCCAGGACGCTTGTGGGCATTGTTCCATACCGATCGAAAATCACAAGGGCCTATGGCGACCGGCTGCCTCCCTCGGCTCTCACGCCTTTGCCGCCACCACCTCCACCTCGACCTTGAACTCTTCCCGCGTGAAGCCCGAGACGATCATCAGGGTGGAGGCGGGCGGCGGATCGGCCACCACCGCATCACGGGCCTTCATATAACCTGCCATGTGCTCGCGGCCGGTGACATAGGCATTGATCCTGACGATATCGGCGAGCGCCATACCGGCCTCGGTCAGGATCGTCTCGATCGTCTTGAAGATCAGCCTGGCCTGTGCTTCTGCCCCCTCCGGAATCGACTCGTCCGGGCCGATGCCGAGCTGACCGGAACAAAATAGCATGCGGGCGCCGGCCGGCACCTCCATGGCGTGGCTGTAGCGGGCGAAGGGAGCCCGCAGCGAGGACGGTGTGACGGCGCGAAGCATGGCGGGTCCTTCGAAAATCTGGCCGGCGCAAAATTAATCGTGATCACGACTTGTGCAAGCGTGAATTGGCGCTAACAATCGGGCACCGGCGTTGCGGCAATCCGATACCAGTAACTCCCAAGACGAAACCGAACAGAGGCGACAGGAATGAACAGCATGCTCAAGACCGCCGTGCTTGCAGCGACGGCCGTGTTTTTTGCCAACCTGAACGCCGCCTGTGCCGAGGAACTGGTGAAGGTACGCTTCGGCACCAACTGGCTGGCCCAGGGCGAGCATGGCGGCTACTATCAGGCCGTGGCCGACGGCACCTACAAGAAGTTCGGCCTCGACGTCGAGATCGTGCAGGGGGGACCGACCGCCAACAACGCCACTGCCCTGGTCGCCGGCAAGAACGACTTCTATATGGGCGGCAATCTGGTCGAGGTCTTTTCAGCCGCCAAGGAGGGGGTTCCCCTCGTCGCGGTGGCCGCGACCTTCCAGAAGGACCCGCAGATCCTGATGACGCATCCCGGCGTCGGCCTCGACAGCTGGGAGGATTTGAAGAAGGCCAAGACCATTTTCATCGGCCCCGATTTCCAGGCCACCGGCTATGCCTGGATGAAGGCGGCCTTCGGCTTCACCGACGAGGCCGTCAAGCCCTATGACTTCAATCCCGGCCCCTTCATCGCCGACAAGGGTTCGGTCCAGCAAGGCTATGTGGCGTCCGAGCCCCTCCAGGTGGAAAAGGGCGGCGGCTTCAAGCCCAATGTCTTCCTGATCGCGGACCAGGGCTGGAACACCTATTCGACCCTGATCGTCACCCGTCAGGACATCATCGATGCCAAGCCTGACGTGGTGCAGAAATTCGTCGATGCCTCGGCGATCGGCTGGGCCACCTATCTCTACGGCGACAACAAGCTCGGCAATGCGGCGATCCAGAAGGACAATCCCGACATGACCGACGAGAACCTCGCCTTCGCCGTCAAGCAGATCAAGGCCTATGGCATCGTCATGTCGGGTGACGCCGAGAAAAGCGGCATCGGCGCCATGACCGACGAGCATATGAAGTCCTTCTTCGACAAGATGGTCGCCGTCGGCCTCTACAAGCCCGATTTCGACTACAAGAAGGCCTACACGCTGAAATTCGTGAACAAGAATGTCGGCTCCGACCTGATCAAGAAGTGACGATGTTGGGTCGAGTGTTACCGGCAGAGTTCCGCCACGCCTCCCGGTCGGGGTGGCGCTGCCCCGGCAATAAAGGGCCATCTCGCCGAGGCGACAGGCCAAGCCAACGTACCGGAGGTCCATCTTGAACCCTCCGGCCCGCCCGACCGTCGTCTCGCTGCGCGACGTGGGCAAGACCTTCTCCTCGGGCACGACCGCGCTCCAGCATCTCGACCTCGACATTCGCCAGGGTGAGATCCTCTCTCTGCTGGGACCTTCGGGCTGCGGCAAGTCGACGGCGCTACGCATCATCGCCGGGCTGGGCGAGGCCTCGAGCGGCAGCGTGGTCTGGGCGGATGGCGGAGCGGACCATTCCCGCGACGTCGGTTTCGTCTTCCAGGAACCGACGCTGATGCCCTGGGCCAGCGTCTTCGACAATGTCTGGCTGCCCGCGCGCCTCAAGGGCGTATCGCGAAAGGCCGTCCGGGATCCGGTCATGCAGGCCCTCGAAAGCGTCGGCTTGGCCGCCTTCGCCGATGCCTATCCGCGCGAACTCTCCGGCGGCATGCGCATGCGCGTCTCGATCGCCCGCGCCATGGTGACCCGCCCCAGGCTCCTCCTCATGGACGAACCCTTCGCTGCGCTGGACGAGATCACACGCCAGAAACTCAACGACGACCTGATGCGCCTGCAAGGCGAACTCGGCTGGACGGTGGTGTTCGTCACCCATTCGGTGTTCGAAAGCGTCTATATTTCCGACCGCATCGTGGTGATGGCGGCCCGGCCGGGACGGGCCTTCGCCGAACTCACCATCGATGCCGAACGCCCGCGCGGCGCGGCCTTCCGCACCACGCCCATCTATGTCGACTATTGCCGCCAGGCCTCCGCCGCGCTGACCTCGGCCATCGGCAAGGCCGCCGGGACCGTCGACGGGCATTGATCGCGAGAGATTTGGATCAGGAGGGCAGGAACAGGATGAGCGCGATCAGTTCAGCGGGCGATGCCGCCGCCCCTTCCGCAGCATCCCGCCGGGGCCCGCCAGCCCTGCTGAAATGGCTGCTGCCGCTCGCCTTTCTGGTGGTGGTGCTGGGGGCCTGGGAATATTGCGTGGCGGCCGGTCTCACGCCGATGAAGGTGGTGCCCGCTCCCAGCGAGATCTGGGCGGCCTTTTTCCGCGAATGGGAAACACTGGGGCCGGCCTGGCTCTTCACCCTGGAAGTAACGCTGAAAGGCTTCGTACTCGCGGTGGTGGGCGGGGTGTGCCTGGCCATCCTGTTCTCGCTGTCGCGGCTGGTCGAATATACGCTCTATCCCTATGCCATCATCCTGCAGGTCACGCCGGTCCTGGCCCTGGCGCCACTCTTGCTGGTGATCTTCTCGCAGGCCACCGTGCTCTTGATCTGCGTGTGGCTCGTCGCCTTCTTCCCGGTGCTCGCCAACACGCTGATCGGCCTGCGCTCGACCGACCATAATCTGCTCAATCTGTTCGAGCTCTACCGCGCTTCGTCCTGGCAGAAGCTATGGCTGCTGCGGCTGCGCGGCGCCCTGCCCTATTTCCTCGGCGGCGTACGCATTGCCGGCGGCCTGTCGCTGATCGGCGCCGTGGTGTCGGAGCTTGCCACCGGCGCGGGCGGCGCCCGCGGCGGGCTTGGCTATATCATCTATCTCGCGCCGCGCTATTTTGCCTATCCGCGTGCCTATGCCGCGCTGGTGCTGCTGTCGCTGAGCGGCATCGTCATCTTCCTCGCCCTGTCCTATCTGTCGCATCTCCTGCTGCACAAATGGCATGAGAGCGCGCTGAAGCGGGAAAACTGATCGTGCCCAAATCCGTTCAATCAGCCGCCAAGATCCCACCCGCCGGCCGCTGGGCGGTCGAGGCCAGCGTGCCGGCCTGCCTGGTGCCGCAGCAGCTTGCCGGCATCGACCAAGACGGCCTGGCGCGCGTCTGCCTGACCGTCGCCGACGGCCGCATCGAGGCGATCGAGGCCGTGACGGGCCCCACCGACGCGCTCTCGACCGGCATGGTGTTCCCGAGCTTCGTGGAACTGCACACCCATCTCGACAAGGGCCATATCTGGCCGCGTCGCCGCAATCCCGACGGCACCTTCTTCGGCGCGCTCGACAACGTCACCCTGGATCGCGAAGCCAATTGGTCGGCCGCCGACGTCGCCGCCCGCATGGATTTCTCGCTGCGCTGCGCCTATGCGCATGGCACATCCGCCATCCGCACCCATCTCGATTCGATCGGCAAGCAGATCGGCATTTCCTGGCCTGTTTTTGCCGAGATGCGGGAGAAATGGGCTGGCAGCATCGAATTGCAGGCGGTGGCGCTGTTCTCCATCGAGCACGTGGCCGATCGTGCGCATATGTCGGACATCATCGCAGCCCTGCGCGCACATGACGGCATCCTGGGCGGCGTCACCTATATGGTGCCGGAGCTTGACCAGGGCCTGGACACGCTGTTCCGTCTCGCCGCCGATAATGGCTTCGACCTCGATTTCCACGTCGACGAGACCCAGGACCCCACCGCCCGTTCCCTGCGCCACGTCGCCGAAGCGGCCCTGCGCCATCGCTTCGCCGGCCAGGTCACGGTCGGCCATTGCTGTTCCCTCGCCCGGCAGGAGGAGGACGAGATCAAGGCCACCATCGACAAGGTGGCCGAAGCCGGCATCGCCGTGGTGTCGCTGCCGATGTGCAATCTCTATCTGCAGGATCGTGTTCCCGGCCGCACCCCGCGCTCGCGCGGCGTGACGCTGCTGCACGAATTGAAGGCTGCGGGGGTTGATGTCGCAGTCTCCTCCGACAACACCCGCGACCCCTTCTATGCCTATGGCGATCTCGATGCCCTCGAGGTCTTCCGCGAGGCGACGCGCGTGGCCCATCTCGACCATCCCTTCGGCGACTGGCCCAAGGCCATCACGGCGACGCCGGCCTCGGTGATGGGCATCGATGCCGGCCGGCTGCGCGTCGGGGGACCGGCCGATTTCGTGCTGTTCAAGGCCAGGACCTGGACGGAACTGCTGTCCCGCCCGCAGGCCGACCGCATCGTGGTGCGCGATGGCCGGGCCATCGACACCACTTTGCCGGACTATGAAGAGCTGGACGCGGTGCTGGGGGGCGGGTCTTCAGACCCGCCTGCTTCCCACCACCCCTGATCGCTCGAATCGGCGGGTCTGAAGACCCGCCCCCCGAAAATCTCCGCCAGGTTCGATCGCATGACCGACATCGCCGCCCTCAAGGCCCGCCTGCCCGACATCCGCATCGAGGATCACCCGACTTTGGTGCGGCAGAAGAGCCGCGACTTCTTCTGGTATTCGCCGGTGCTCAAGCGCGAGCTCGACCACATCACCGGCGATTGCATCATCTTCGCCAAATCGGCCGCCGACGTCGTCGCCGCGCTCGCCGCCTGCTACAAGCTCGACATTCCCGTCACCCCCCGCGGCACCGGTACCGGCAATTACGGCCAGGCCATGCCGCTTTCGCGCGGGGCCGTGCTCGATCTGTCCTTCATGGACAAGATCATCTCGATCGAGCCCGGCGTGCTGGTCGCCGAAGCCGGCGCGGTGATGGCCGAGATCGACAAGAAGACGCAGGTCCATTCCGGCCAGGAACTACGCCTGCATCCTTCCACCGCCAAGACCGCCACCATTGGCGGCTTCGTCGCCGGCGGCTCGGGCGGCGTCGGCTCGATCACCTGGGGCGGGCTGCGTGACTGGGGCAACGTCACCCGCCTCAAGGTAGTGACGATGGAAGAAAGCCCGCGCATCCTCGATCTCACCGGCGAGGACCTGCACAAGGTCAGCCATGCCTACGGCACCAATGGCATCATCACCGAAGTCGAGATGCCGCTGACCACCGCCTTCAAATGGATCGACGTCATCGTCGGCTTCGATACGCTCGCCGAGGCAGCCGCCTTCGCCAATGAGACGGGTGAGGCCGACGGCATCCTCAAGAAACAGCTTGCCGTGGTGGCCGCACCGGCTGCCCACGACTATTTCAACCGGCACCGGCGCTGGATCCCGCGCGACAAGCACATCGTCTGCGCCATGATCGCCCCGCAGAACTACGACGCCTTCCTCACCATCACCCGTCGGCGCAAGGGCGCCGAACTGCTGTTCTCGACATCTGATATGAGCGAGGCCGACCGCAAGGGCCTGCCTGACATCTACGAGCTCGGCTGGAACCACACCACGCTGCGTG
This sequence comes from Labrys sp. E2SS-1L, assembly GCF_057073705.1. Taxonomy (NCBI): domain Bacteria; kingdom Pseudomonadati; phylum Pseudomonadota; class Alphaproteobacteria; order Hyphomicrobiales; family Xanthobacteraceae; genus Labrys; species Labrys sp. E2SS-1L. The sequence goes on from NZ_CP172712.1 coordinate 5,270,326, forward strand.
CCCTCAAGATCGACCCTACCATCACCTATCTGCAGACGCTCTATCCCTTCCCCAACCAGCTCGACCTCGTCTCCAGGATCCACGCTGTCTTCGGCGACGAAGTGGTGGCCCATCTCGAATTCGTGCGCTTCGACGGCAAGATCACCTGTTTCGGGCTGCCGCTCGTCAAGTTCACCACCGAGGAGCGTCTCGACGAGATCATCCGCATCCATGAGGACATGGGCGCGCCGGTGTTCAATCCGCACCGCTATACGCTGGAGGAAGGCGGCATGAAGCAGACCGACGAGGTGCAGCTCGCCTTCAAGCGCGAAGCCGATCCCAAGGGCTTGCTCAATCCCGGCAAGATGATCGCCTGGGACGATCCCGATTATGATTACACCAAGAACCGGACCTATCTGTTCCGGGGCATGCAAATGGAGGCCTGACGATGTGTGGAGCACACAACAGCGACAACACCAATCTGGCGACAGGAACGCTGCAGGTCGACGACGATCGGGTGCGCATCACTCGCTACGATTTCCAGCCCGGCCAGGAAACCGGCTGGCATCGGCATGAATATCCCTATGCCGTGGTGCCGCTGGTCGACGGCACGCTGCGCATCGTCGACGCGCAGGGCGAGAAGCTGGTGCCGCTCGCAGCCGGCATCTCCTATTCGCGCCCGGCCGGCGTCGAGCACAATGTCTTCAATGGCGGCCAGTCCCACATGGCCTTCGTCGAGGTCGAGATGAAGGGCTGATGCGGGTCCTCGTCCTCTTCTCCCACCCTTGCGAGGAATCCTTCGGCGCGGCACTGCATGCCTGCGTCGTGGAGTCCTTGCGCAAGGCCGGCCACGAGGTCGACGATTGCGACCTCTATGCCGAGGGCTTCCAGCCCGTGCTGACGGCCGCCGAACGGCGCGCCTATCACGACCTGGCGCGAAACCGTGACGGCGTGGCGGCTTACGTCGAACGCCTGCAGCGGGCGCAGGTGCTGGTGATCGTCACGCCGATCTGGAATTATGGCTTTCCCGCCATCCTCAAGGGTTTCTTCGACCGGGTCTTCCTGCCCGGCGTATCCTTCACCCTGGTCGACGGCAAGGTTCAGGGCAATTTACACAACATCACCAAGGTGGTGGCCGTCACCACCTATGGCGGCTCGCACCTGAAAGCCTTGCTGATGAGTGACCCGCCGCGACGCGTGATCACGCGCATGCTGCGGGGCGTGGTCAAGCCCTTCGCGCGCTTTCGCTATCTCGCCCATTATTCGATGAACCTGTCGACGGACCGGTCGCGTGCTGCCTTCCTGGCCAAGGTGAAGCGGACGCTCGCCAGGATCTAAAAGCTGCGCCGGATAGGAAATTTTTACCTGATTCCAGGTAAAAGCCCACGAAATCCTCGACATTTTCTGCCAGAAACTGTATCTGAAGCCGGCTACAGCAAATCATCAGCCGGCGGATCATTGCCATGCGACATCCGGCCTCCAAGACACTTGGTTATCAGTTGATCCACGTGGCCCGGCTGCACCGGGCCCGCACCGCCAAGCTCCTCGAAGGGCTCGGCCTGTTTCCGGGCCAGGAACAGGTGCTCGAAGCCCTTGCCGGGCGGGAAGCCCTCTCGATGAGCGAATTGGCAGACATCCTGCGCGTCAGGCCGCCTACGGCCTCCAAGACGATCGCACGCCTGTCGGCCGCCGGCCTGATCGAGCGCAAGGCGACGGACGGCGATGGCCGTGTCGTGCGCGTGGGCCTGAGCGCGGACGGCAAGGAAAAGGCCGCCGCCATCGCAGCCCTGGCGCTCGACATCGAGGCGGAAGCCACCAGCCATCTCGACAACAAGGACCGCAAGCGCCTGCGCAAGCTGCTCAAGCGGGTCGAAAAGGGCTTCAAGCATGCACTCGGCGGCGAGATGGACGCCGATGACGACGACGAGGGCGACGCCGACGAGGCGTGAAGGTGGGAAGCAGCCCACCTTCCCTTCTCCCCTTGCGGGAGAAGGTGCCCCGAAGGGGCGGATGAGGGGTTTTGCAACCTCACCGTTCTTGGCGACCTGCCGCCAACATGACCTAGATAAGTCGCGAGACCCCTCATCCCCCTGCCGGGACCTCTAGTCAACTCAAGGGAGTTGACGACACCCGCAAGGGGAGAAGGGAAGCCTCATTCATCTCGCCATGATGGCTTCGACCAAATCCTTCGGTCGGAACTGGTAACCGTCATTGTCGACGGCCGCCCAGCCGCCCTTGCCGTCGTCGACGATACGGCTGCGCATGCCGCCAGCCTTGGCGATGATGTCGTAGTCCTGCCCTGAATCGGCGGGATAGGCGAAGGTCATGACGAGATCGGTGGTGCCGACATTGACCGAGCGGTGGATCCAGTAGGGCGGCACATAGCATAGGCTGCGCGGCCCGATCTCGACGGTGCGGATCTCTCCGGCCGGCGATTCCAGCAGCATGATGCCATGCCCGCTCTCGCCGTAATACATTTCCGGACGATTGGGATTGGCGTGGATGTGGCCGCGCGTGAGGAAATATTCCCGCCCCACCTTGCCGGGAATCATGCGGGTGACCCCGATGATCATGTCCCCGGCATCCGCCGAGGGTTTGTAATCCGTCACCTCATAGACGACCTTGTCGCCGAGTTCGGCCAGGACCGCCTGGTAGGCCGCCTCGTCTTCATAGAGACCGGCAAGGTCGGCCATCGTCTTGGTGTAGCGGTTGGTCGCCCCCCGCAATTCCCCCTTCTCGATATCGACGACGCACAGGCCCGGCTCGCGCATGGACATATCAACCAACCTTTCTTTCGACTGCGGCAATCTAGGAAGTTCGCCATTTTGTAGCATCACTACATTTTTATCAGCACCCCGACAACCCCAGATGCATTATTTTAACCTATTTCAAGCTAATTTATGCAATATTGCGTTGCAATATTTCACGAATGTGATTTTGTTTCAATTTTTTAAAATTTCACTCGCTTGACCCCTATCAAAAAATGTACTTATGCTACAGAACTGGGCCCGAAAAAATGCCCTGACAGACGACGTGGAGGAGAGAGCCAATGAAGAAGACCCTTTTGGGCGGCAGCCTGGCCGCAGCATTGCTGGCCGGCACGATGGGCATGGCGAGCGCCGCCGACTGCAAGATCGGCGTGGCGATGTACACGCTGAGCGCCCCCTATTTCGCTGCCCAGCAGGCCGCCGCCATCGACCAGGGCAAGAAGGCGGGTTGCGAGGTTACCACCTCCGACGGCCAGAACGACATGGGCAAGCAGATTTCCGACGTCGAGGACATGGTCGCCAAGGGCGTCAACCTCCTGATTCTCAACCCGCGCGATCCCGAAGGCCTCGTCGGCGCCGCCAATGCCGCCAGCGCGGCCGGCGTGAAGGTGGTGGTGATGGATTCCTCCATCAACACCAAGGCCAACATCGTCACCCAGGTGCGCTCCTCCAACGACCAGAACGGCTTCCTGGTCGGCCAGTGGCTGGCCAAGAAGATGCAGGGCAAGCCTGTCAAGATCATCCTGCTCTCAGGCTCGCAGGGCAATGAAGTCGGCCGTGACCGTCGCCTCGGCGTCTTCCGCGGCCTGGTCGAAGGCCAGCTCGTCAATGACGGCAAGGCCAGCTTCGAAGTGCTCGGCCAGGGCTGGGGCAACTGGGCGACCGAAGACGGCCTCAAGGCCGCCGAGGACCTGCTGCAGGCCCATCCCGACGTCACCGTGCTGCTGGCCGAGAACGACTCGATGGCGCTGGGCGGCATGAAGGCGCTGCAGGCCGCCGGCAAGAACGACGTGCTGGTGCTCGCTGCCGCCGATGGCCAGAAGGAAGCGCTCGCCCTCATCAAGGAAGGCAAATATGGCGCGACCGGCCTCAACGACCCCGATCTGGTAGCCCGTACCGCTGTCGATATCGGCCTGAAGGCCCTCAAGGGCGAGCTCGGCGCCGACACGCCCAAGCTCCAGCTCACCACGCCCGCGGTGATCACCCAGGAGAACGTCGACAAGTTCTACAAGAAGGACGCGGTGTTCTAAGCGGCCGCTTCGAGTCATGCGCCTTCTCCCCTTGCGGGAGAAGGTCCCGGCAGAGGGGTGAAACGCAGACACGGCAAGGTCGTGCGTCTCCCCTCATCCGGCGCTTCGCGCCACCTTCTCCCGCAAGGGGAGAAGGCAATAGTCGCCCTGCGATATCCAAACCAGCGAGGTCTTGATGTCCGAACTCGCCAGGCTCACCGCCATCACCAAATCCTTCGGCGGCGTGCACGCCCTCAAGGGCGTCGACTTCGACGTCCAGAGCGGCGAAGTCCATGCCTTGCTCGGCGAAAACGGGGCCGGCAAGTCGACGCTGATGCGCGTGCTGGGCGGCGAGCTCCAGCCCAGCAGCGGCGAGGTGAAGATCGCCGGCCGCCATGTCGATTTCCGCGATCCGCGCATGGCCAAGGCCCTCGGCATCGCCGTGATCCACCAGGAACTGGCGCTGGCGCCCGATCTGTCGGTGGCGGAGAACATCTTCCTGGGCGAACTACCCGGCGTCTTCGCCGGGCCTGGGCTGAGGAAACGCGCCGGCGAACTGATCAAGCGGCTGGGTTTCGACATCGATCCGGGCGAGCGCGTCGGCAATCTCGCCGTCGCCCATCAACAGGTGGTCGAGATCGCCAAGGCGCTGTCGCGCGAGGTCAAGATCATCATTTTCGACGAGCCGACCGCCGTGCTGTCGGACCGAGACGCCGCACGCCTGCACAAGGTCATCGCCGACCTGCGCGCCCATGGTGTCGGCGTCGTCTACATCTCCCATCGCCTCGAAGAGGTGATGCGGATTTCCGACCGCATGACGGTGATGAAGGATGGCCAGCTCGTCGGCACCGTCGCTGCCAAGGACGTGAGCATCGACGACATCATCCGCATGATGGTCGGCCGGCCGCTCTCCGCCCTCTTCCCCGAGCGTGGGGAGCGCAAGATCGGCGAGGAAGTGATCAGCGTCTCCGCCCTGCATGCCGGCCGCAAGGTCCGCAATGTCAGCCTGGCGGTGCGTGCCGGTGAAATCGTCGGCCTCGGCGGCCTGGTCGGCTCCGGACGCACCGAGGTTGCCCGCCTGATCTTCGGGGCCGACAAACCCGATAGCGGCGCCATCAAGCTCAAGGGCAAGCCGGTGCATTTCCGCTCGCCCCGCGATGCCGTCGCGGCCGGCGTCGGGCTGGTCCCTGAGGACCGCAAGCATCAGGGCGTCATCCTCGACAAACCCATCCGGGTGAACGCCACCATGGCGCGGATGTCGTCGATCACTACTGCACTCGGCTTCCTGCGCCGGGGCCTGGAACGGCGTACCGTCAGTGAGCTTGGCCAGAGCTTGCGCCTCAAGGCCGCCAGCGTCGACGCGCCCGTCTCGAGCCTGTCGGGCGGCAACCAGCAGAAGGTAGTGCTGGCCAAGTGGTTCCATGCCGATGGCGATCTCATCATCCTCGACGAGCCGACCCGCGGCGTCGACGTCGGCGCCAAGACCGAGATCTACACGCTGGTCAATCGCCTGGCGGAGGCCGGCAAGGCCGTGCTGGTGATCTCCTCCGAGCACCAGGAACTCTTCGGCCTGTGCGACCGCGTGCTGGTGATGCGCGAGGGCGAGATCCGCGGCGAACTCAGGCCGGACGGCTACAGCGAGGAAAACCTGCTTTCCCTGGCCATGAGCGAGGGTGGGCAGCCCGGCAAACCAATTCAAGCTGGAACGGTATAGGACAATGACAGCTCTCAGCGAGAACCGCGGCGACGGCAAGCGCGGCTATGATCTCGGCGCCCTGGTGCAGCGTTTCGCGACCCTCGGCATCTTCCTGGTCCTGGTCATCGTCGCCTCCGTGTGGACCGACAGCTTCCTGACCAAGAACAACATCCTGAACGTGCTCCGGCAGGTCGCTTCCGGCGCGGGCATCATGTCGGTGGGCATGCTTTTCGTCATCCTCACCCGCGGCATCGACCTTTCCGTCGGCTCGGTGCTGGCGCTGGGCTGCGTGCTCACAGCCTATTTCATCGCCAAGCTCGGCTATGGCGTCGGCGTCAGCATCGCCTTGGTGATCCTGTGCGGGGCCGCCTGTGGCCTCGCCGTCGGCTTCTTCGTCGCCTATATGCGCCTGCCCTCCTTCGTGATGTCGCTGGCCATGATGGCGATCGCCCGCTCGCTCTCCTTCATGATCTCGGAAGGGCGGCCGATCTCGATCGGTGACGGCGGCCAGGCCCTGGCCGATTTCGGCGCCGGCTACTGGCTCGGCATACCCCAGCCCGTCATCCTGATGTTCGCGGTGTTCATCGTCGGCGGCATCGTGCTCTCCTTCACGCGCTTCGGCCGCATCATCACCGCCATCGGCTCCAACGAGGAGGCCGTGCGGCTCTCCGGCATCGCGGTGCCGCGCTACGTTCTCTCCGTCTATGTGATCTCCGGGGCGCTGGCCGGGCTCGCCGGCGTGATTTCCGCCAGCCGCACGACCATCGGCTCGGCGCAGGTCGGCGTCGGCATGGAACTCAACGTCATCGCTGCGGTGGTGATCGGCGGCGCCAGCCTGATGGGTGGCCGCGGCGACGTGGTCAACACGCTGCTGGGCACGCTGGTGATGGGCATCATCGCCAACATCATGAACCTCGCCGGGGTGCCGGGCTACAGCCAGCAGCTCTATACCGGCCTGATCATCGTGGTGGCGATGCTGCTGCAATACGCCACCGGCACCTTGAAACGATAGAACACGACCCGACGCGCTGCCGACTCCGTTGACAGCGCGTCTCTTTTTGTCTAGTTTTTCACATATATGATCATATTTCACAAATGTGAATATCGGTCATTCACCGCCGCCAGGCGGTGCGACACAGGGAATTCCTTCAAATGGCCGCAACTCAGGGATGGCACAGCGCACAGGGCCGGGCCTTCGGTGGTCCGCTCAAATACATTCAGCGCGCCGGCGAGATCGACCGCCTCGCCGATCATCTTCGTCCGCTCGGCAGCAAGGCCTTCCTGCTCGTCGATGGCTTCGTGTTCGAGAAACTCGGCCCCTCGATCCTTGCCTCGCTGGAGGGCAGCGGCCTCGGCCTGACCATGGAGAAGTTCAACGGCGAATGCTGCCGCGAGGAGATCGACCGGGTGACGGCCCTGGTCGCCGAGGCCAAGGCGGATGTCGTCGTCGGCATCGGCGGCGGCAAGACGGCCGACACCGCCAAGCTGGCCGCGATCGCCAACCAGGCCCGCATCGCCATCGTGCCGACCATCGCATCCACGGACGCGCCGACCAGCGCCATCGCGGTGACTTACACCCCGCAGGGCGTGTTCAAGGAATCCTTCATGCTGCCGCGCAACCCGGACGTGGTGGTGGTTGACAGCGCCCTGATCGCCAAGGCGCCCGCGCGCTTCCTGGTCGCCGGCATCGGCGATGCGCTCTCCACCTGGTTCGAGGCTCGCTCCAACCTGGAATCGCGTTCCGACAATTTCATCGCTGGCGGCTATCCCGCCCCGCTCGCGGGCATCGCCATCGCCAAGGCCTGCCACGAAGTGCTGATGCGCGATGCGCTGGCGGCCAAGCTCGCGGTCGAGAAGGGCGCGCTGACGCCGGCCGTCGAGAACATCATCGAGGCCAATACGCTGCTCAGCGGCCTGGGCTTCGAGAATTGCGCGGTTTCCGCCGCCCACGGCATCCATGACGGCCTGACCGCTCTCGAGGAAAGCCATGGCTTCTTCCACGGCGAGAAGGTCGCCTTCGGCGTGCTCTGCCTCCTGATGCTGGAGGGGCGCCCGCTCGCCGAGATCGAGGAAACCGCCCGCTTCTGCAAATCGCTGGGCCTGCCCGCCACCCTAGCCGACCTCAGGCTCGGCAAGGCCACCGCCGCCGACATCGAGCGCGTCGCCAAGGCGGCCCTGAAGGAAGGGTCGATCACCTGGCGGGTCGCCGTGCCCCTGTCGGTGGAGATCGTCCGCGATGCCATCATCGCCCTGGACGCCTTCACCTCCTCGCTCTTCGGCGCGGAGCGGCAGGCCGTCTGACGGCCCCTGCTTCCCCTTTTCCGACACACCTCCTCCCCTATTCAAGGACTTTGACCATGCGCGCAGCCGTCATGTATTCGCCGGGCGACATTCGCCTCGAGGATGTTCCGAAGCCAGTTGCCGCAACGGGTGAGGTGCTGCTGCGGGTTGCCGCGGTGGGCGTATGCGGCTCGGACCTTCCCCGCATGCTGACCAAGGGCGCCCATCGCATGCCGATCATCTGCGGCCATGAATTCTCCGGCCACATCACGGAGATCGGCGCCGGCGTAAGCGGTTTCGAGAAGGGGGAGCTCGTCGGCGTCGCCCCGCTCATCCCCTGCCGGGTCTGCGATCAGTGCGCGACCGGCAATTTCTCGCGCTGCCGCAACTATGACTATTTCGGCAGCCGTCGCGACGGCGCCTATACCGAATTCGTCTCGGTGCCGGTGGGCAATCTGCTCAAGGCCCCAGCCGACGCCGATCCCCGCGCCATCGCCATGACCGACCCGGCTTCGATCGCCCTCCACGCCGTCTGGAAGGCCCCGCCCACCGTTGGCCAGCGCGGCGGCGTCATCGGCTGCGGCCCGATCGGGCTGTTCGCGATACAGTGGATGAAGCTGATGGGCTGCACGGAAGTCGTCGCCGTCGACGTCTCCGAGCAGAAGCTCGAACAGGCGCGCGAGGCCGGTGCGACCCACACCCAGTTGATCACCGATCCGTTGCCATCAGGGTTGAATTGCGACCTCATCGTCGAGGCTGCCGGCCATCCCTCCTCGATCAACTTTGCCGCCAAGCTGGCCGGCCCAGGCGGCCATGTCGTGTTCATCGGCATTCCCGTCGGCGAGGTCGCGCTGGAGAACCAGACCTTCCAGCACTTCCTGCGCCAGGAAGTGTCGCTGCACGGGGCCTGGAACTCCTTCGGCGCCCCCTTCCCTGGCAAGCAATGGACCGTGTCCCTCGACGCCCTCGCCACCGGCAAGCTCAAATGGGAGTTCATGATCACCCATGAGCTCACGCTCGAGGAACTACCCGGCATGTTCGAGAGCTTCAAGCGCAAGAACGAGTTCTTCTCCAAGGTGATGTTCAGGCCGTAGACTGGGTCCCTTCTCCCTTGCGGCGGAAGGTCCCGGCAGGGGGATGAGGGGAGATGCGCTACCTTGCAAGGCATCCTCTTCCACCCCTCATCCGGCGCTACGCGCCACCTTCTCCCGCAAGGGGAGAAGGGAGTTGCGCTCTATCTTGGAGAACCTCATGCCACGTCTTCTCGGCTTGGATTTCGGCACCGGCGGCATCAGGGTCGGCGTGTTCGACCTCGACAGCCGCACGATGCTCGGTGAGCGGGAGGTCCAGTACCCCACCCGCCACCCCCATCCGGGCTGGGCGGAACAATCGCCGACCGACTGGTGGGAGGCACTCGGCCAGGCCAGCCGCGGCCTGATGCGCGACCTCGGCTCGCCCGTCATCGACGGCGTTTGCGCCGCGACCACCGCTTCGACCGTGGTGGCCTGCAAGCGGGACGGCACGCCGCTCCGCCCCTCCCTCCTGTGGATGGATTGCCGGGCCGCCGAGGAAGCGGCCCGGACGACCCGCTCGAAGCACCCCGTGCTGGCCTATGCCGGCGGCAGCGATGCGGCCGAATGGCTGGTGCCCAAGGCGATGTGGCTCGCGCGGCACGAGCCAGACGTCTATGCCGAGGCCGAGATCGTCTGCGAGTGCCTCGACTACATCAATTTCAAGCTGACGGGGCTGTGGGTCGGCTCGCGCATGAACGCGACCTGCAAGTGGAACTACGATTCCGTCAGCCGCCGCTTCCCCGACGAGCTCTATGCCGAGTTCGGCATTGCCGATCTCGCCACGAAACTGCCAAACGATATCAAGGCGGTGGGCGCGCCGATCGCCCCCGTCAGTGCCGCCGCGGCCGAGCATCTCGGCCTCGTCAACCGGCCCATCCTCGCCCAGGGCGGCATCGACGCCCATACCGGCATCGCGGGCGCCGGCACCCTGAAACCGGGCGAGCATCTGCTGATCGGGGGCACCTCGATCGTCCATCTCTTCCAGCTCGCGGCCGAGGCCCCGGTCACCGGCTTCTGGGGTCCCTATCCCCATGCCCTGGTCGATGACTACTGGCTGGTGGAAGCCGGCCAGGTTTCGGCCGGTTCGGTGATGTCCTGGTATGCGCGCGACATGTTCGGGCTCGACCAGCAGGAGCGCGCTGCTCTGGTACAGGAAGCGAGCGCCCTGCCGGTCGGCGGCACCGGCCTGCTGACGCTCGATTATTTCATGGGCAATCGCACGCCTTATCGCGATCCCCTGCTGCGCGGCGCGGTGCTCGGCCTCGCCCTCAGCCATACTCGCGCGGATCTCTATCGCTCCGCCGTCGAAGCGGTGGCGCTGGGTTCGGCCAACGTGTTCCGCCGTATCCAGGACCTCGGCATTCCCTGCAACCGCATCGTCTCTTCGGGCGGCTATGCCAAGAATCCGCTGTGGTTGCGGGCCACCGTCGATGCCATGGGCATGCCCGTCGAACTCCTCGGCCAGACCAATCTCACCCTCGTCGGCACCGCCGCCTCAGCCGCCACCGGCGCCGGCCTGTTCGACGACCTCTTTGCCGCGGCGGACGCGGTGGCCCAGCCGGTCACGCTGGTCGAGCCCGACCTCGCTGCCCATGCCCGCTATGGTGAATTGCTGCAGGATTATCTTGAAGCCACCGAGCTTCTTGCGCCACTCTCGCGCAGGCTGGCATCAAGACAGCTTGAGGGACCGCGTTGATGAGTGTCGGCAATCTCGACCAAGACGTCCAGTTCAGGACGATGTCCGGCGAGCAGCGCGAACTCCTGATGATCCAGGTCGCCAAGCGCTATTACGAGCTCGACATGACCATGGGCGACCTTGCCAAGGAGCTCAACCTCACGCGCTGGCAGGCCAGCCGCCTGCTGACCGAGGCACGCGAGGCCGGCATCGTGCGCATCGAGATCGTGCCGCGGGCGCCGCGCTCGCCCGATATCGAGTCGAGGCTCCAGCGCCGCTGGAACCTGAAGGAGGCCGTCGTCGTCCCCAACAATGGCGAGGAGGACGAGGGGCTCCTGCTCGATGCCGTGGCGCAGGCCGCCGCACGCATGCTCGCCGGCCTCGGCAAGGTGCCGCTGATCGGCGTGTCCTGGGGCCGCACCATGAGCGCGGTGGCCCATCGCCTGCCGCCCTTCTGGAACGAAGGCGTGGAAGTCGTGCTGCTCAACGGTGCCATGAATATCCGTTCGCCCTCCGTGCGTACCAACAACACGGCCGAGCTCTTCGCCCGTTCGGCCAATGGCACGGCGACCTTGCTGCCGGTGCCGGCCATTCTCGGCCATGCCGCCACCCGCATCGCCCTGGAGCAGGACCCCACCATCGCCAGCGTCTTGGAGCTTGCCCGCCAGGCCCCGGTGATCTGCTTCGGCATGGGCACGATCAGCCCCGATTCCGTCCTGGTGCAATCGGGCTTCGTCACCGAGGCGGAGACCGCCGCTCTGAAGGCCAAGGGTGCCGTCGGCGACATTCTCAGCCGCTATATCGACGCTCATGGCAATATCGTCGATGCGGACATCGATGCCCGAACCATCGGTCTGGACCTGCGTTATTGCCGGGAACGCAAATTCTCGATCGGCGTCGCTGCCGGCAAGTCCAAACAGCCTGTAACCCTTGCCTGCCTCCGGGCCGGCTATGTCAATGTGCTCGTCACCGACGAAGAGACGGCACGCTTCCTCCTGGATGAAAGCCACCATGGATAAGACCGAAAAAGGCACGCCGGCTGCCTCCAAAAAGCCCGCCCAGGTCTCCTCGGGTCAAACAGTCCCTGCCCTCAGCGTGGTGCCTGTCAGCTCCGCCCTCACCGTGTCAGGCCAGGGCGCCCATGCCCGCAATCCCGGCACCGCCCTCAAGCCGGAATGGTTCGACGCGATCGAGGTCAATCTCAGCGCCACCGAACGCCGGGCCGCGACCCTCGGCGGGCGCCGCACGGTGAAGAAGGAATATCAGGCTGCCTGGCTGGTGAAGGCGGTACAGTGCATCGACCTCACCACACTGGCTGGCGACGATACGCCCGGACGCGTGCATCGCCTCGCGCTGAAGGCGCGCCGCCCCATCCGCGAGGACATCGTGGCCGCTCTCGGCCTCGCCGACACCCCGCCCACGGTGGGCGCCGTCTGCGTCTACCCCACCATGGTCGGCCCCGCCGTCAAGGCGCTCGCCGGCTCCGGCATTCCCGTCGCCTCGGTGGCGACCGGCTTTCCCGCCGGCCTCACCCCGCTGCCCCAGCGCCTCGCCGAGATCCGCTATGCCGTCGACCAGGGTGCCGGAGAGATCGACATCGTCATCAACCGCGCCCAGGTACTGACGCAGGACTGGAACGCCCTCTATGACGAGATCCGCGCCATGCGCGAGGCCTGCGGCGAAGCCCATCTCAAGGCCATTCTCGCCACCGGCGACCTCAAGACGCTGCGCAACGTCTACAAGGCCTCGATGGTCGCCATGATGGCGGGCTCCGATTTCATCAAGACCTCCACCGGCAAGGAGGACGTCAACGCCACCCTGCCCGTCAGCCTCACCATGCTCCGCGCCCTGCGCGATTATGGCGAGTTCACCGGCGAGGCGGTCGGCTTCAAGCCGGCGGGCGGCCTGAGGACCGCCAAGGACGCCCTCGCCTGGCTGGCCCTGATGAAGGAAGAGCTCGGCCGCCCCTGGCTGGAACCCAATCTCTTCCGCATCGGAGCCTCTTCGATGCTCGCCGACATCGAGCGCCAGCTCGAACACTTCGTGACCGGGCGCTATTCGGCGCTGACCCACCACGCTTTGGCCTGATTTTTTCACCCTCCCCTGGAGGGGGAGGGTCGGTCCGCAGGGCCGGGGTGGGGTGACTTCCTTACCCCTCGCCTGCCGGCACCAAATGATCAGTGTCGTACCAGTTTCACCCCACCCCGACGCTTCGCGTCGACCCTCCCCCTCCAGGGGAGGGTGATACAGCCCTCGCCGGCTGGAGGAACACACCGATGCCCACCGTAAAGGAAATTCTGCAAACCATGGACTATGGTCCTGCGCCCGAAGCCGACAATCACGTCACGGCCTGGCTGGCGAGCCATGAGAAGGGCTTCAAGCACTTCATCGGCGGAGCCTTCGTCGCCTCCAAGGGCAAGGACACCTTCGAGGTCGTCAATCCCGCCCGCGATACGCTGCTCGCCAAGGTCGCCGCCGGCACGGCCGAGGACGTCGATGCCGCCGTCAAGGCTGCACGCAAGGCGTTTCCCGCCTGGTCCGCCCTGCCGGGCCACGAGCGCGCCCGCTATCTCTATGCCATCGCCCGCCACATCCAGAAGCGCGAGCGCTTCCTCTCGGTGCTGGAGACGCTGGACAACGGCAAGCCGATCCGCGAGAGCCGCGACATCGACATTCCCCTGGTCGCCCGGCATTTCTACCACCATGCCGGCTGGGCCGAGCTGGTCGAGACCGAATTCGCCGGCTACGGCCCGGTCGGCGTCTGCGGGCAGATCATTCCCTGGAACTTCCCGCTGCTGATGCTGGCCTGGAAGATCGCGCCGGCGCTCGCGGCCGGCAACACGGTGGTGCTCAAGCCCGCCGAGTTCACCCCGCTGACGGCGCTGGCCTTCGCCGAGATCTGCCGCGAAGCCGGCCTGCCGGATGGCGTGGTCAACATCGTCACCGGCGACGGCGCCACGGGTGCAGCCCTCGTCGCCCATCCCGACGTCGACAAGATCGCCTTCACCGGCTCCACCGAAGTCGGTCGCCTGATCCGCCAGGCCACGGCGGGCTCCGGCAAGAAGCTTTCGCTCGAGCTCGGCGGCAAGTCGCCCTTCATCGTCTATGAGGATGCCGATCTCGACGGCGCCGTGGAAGGCGTGGTCGATGCCATCTGGTTCAACCAGGGCCAGGTCTGCTGCGCCGGCTCGCGCCTGCTGATCCAGGAAGGCATCGCCGAGCGTTTCCTCGGCAAGCTGCGCCGCCGCATGGAGACGCTGCGCGTCGGCGATCCCCTCGACAAATCCGTCGACATGGGCGCCATCGTCGCGCCGGTGCAACTCCAGCGCATCCAGGACCTCGTCAGGAAGGGAGAGCAGGAGGGCGGCACCCTTTGGCAGGCCGATTGCGCCCTGCCGGCCAAGGGCAGCTTCTTCCCGCCCTCGATCTTCGTCGATGTGGAGCCCTCCTCCACGGTCTCGGAGGTCGAGATCTTCGGCCCGGTCGCCGTAGCGATGACCTTCCGCACGCCCGACGAGGCGATCCAGCTCGCCAACCACACCCGCTATGGCCTCGCCGCCTCGATCTGGTCGGAGAACATCAACCGCGCCCTCGACACCGCCGCCCGCATGAAGGCCGGCGTGGTCTGGGTCAACTCCACCAATCTGTTCGACGCCGCCGCCGGCTTCGGCGGCTATCGCGAGAGCGGCTTCGGCCGCGAGGGCGGCCGCGAAGGCCTCTACGAATATCTCAAGCCCGACTGGGAGAAATCCCTGCCGGCGGCCGAGGACAACAAGGCCGCTACGCTTGGCGTCACGCCGGCCGACGCGCCTGCCAGCACCGGCCTGCCCAGCATCGACCGCACCGCCAAATTGTTCGTCGGCGGCAAGCAGGCCCGCCCGGATTCCGGCTACAGCTACACGGTCAAAAGCACGGCCGGCGCCACGCTCGGCCAGGCGGGCCTGGGTAATCGCAAGGACATCCGCAACGCGGTCGAAGCAGCGACCAAGGCAGGCGGCTGGGGCGCCGCCACGGCGCATAACCGTGCCCAGGTGCTCTATTACATCGCCGAGAACCTGTCGGCCCGTGCGGCCGAGTTCGAGCAGCGCCTGGTGAGCTATGGCCACAGCGCCAAGGCAGCCAAGGCGGAAGTCGAGAAGGCGATCCGGCGCATCTTCTACTACGCCGCCCAGGCCGACAAATATGACGGCCGCGTGCATGCCACCCGCTCGCGCAACGTGACGCTGGCGATGAACGAGCCCTTCGGCGTGGTCGGCATCCTCTGCCCGGACGAGGCGCCGCTGCTCGGCTTCGTCTCGCTGGTGCTGCCGGCGATCGCCATGGGCAACCGCGTCGTCGCGGTACCCTCGCCGGCCTTCCCGCTGGCGGCGACCGACTTCTACCAGATCCTGGAAACCTCGGACGTGCCGGCCGGCGTCGTCAACATCGTCACCGGCGCGCGCGACGAACTCGCCAAGACCCTGGCCGAGCACGACGACGTCGACGCCCTCTGGTATCACGGCTCCAGAAGCGGCGCCGCGGCCGCCGAGAAGGCCTCCGCCGGCAACCTCAAGGCGACCTGGACCAACCAGGGCCGGGCCATCGACTGGCTGAAGGATGCGCAGGCCCAGGGCGCCGACTATCTGCGCCATGCCACCCAGGTGAAGAACATCTGGGTGCCCTACGGCGAATAGGGTCGGCACCATTACAAGCAACCCCGCTTGTAATGGCACGTCCCATCAAAGTCGCGCAGCCCCTCACCTCTATCCTCTCCCCGTAAGAACGGGGCGAGGGGGCGCAGGCGTCGCGATTCATCCTCGGGCCGTTCATCTCGCCCGGGGGTTGAGCGAGATGAGACGTTTTCAGTATAAAATGTACCGTCAAGGTCCCCTCGCCCCGTTCTCACGGGGAGAGGATAGAGGTGAGGGGCTGCGCGACCTCGGCGACAGGGAGTGATCCATTCCCCATTGGCTTTTCCGGAGAACGCCCGAGCACTCTTATGGCCGACCGGTGGCGACCTCGCCCGGCTGCTTGGGCTTGTAGGCGCCCTTGGTGATCACCTCCTCGCCGACCTCGACCAGGTGATGCCCGACGGTGCGCAGCAAATGCAGGGCGACGGTGATGTCGCTTTCGACGATGTCGAGGAATTCGCGCGTGCCGATGCGCAGGCCGGTCAGGTCGGCCGTCGCGATCATCGACACCATGCGCGTCTGGCCGAGGATGACGGCAAGATCACCGATCAGCCGCCCGGGCAGGATGGTATCGATCAATTCCTCCTCGCCCAGCGAATTGAGCCAGCGCAGTTCGGCGCTGCCGGAGGCGACGACATAGGCGCCATCGGGCACCTCGCCGGTGCGGAAGACATAGTCGCCGGCTTTCGTCGACATCCAGCGCGAGGCATAGGCGAGCAGCTCGATCTGGCTTCGCTTGAGGCCGCGGAAGCTCTCCACCGCCGAGAGCACCTCGACCTTGGCCTGCAGGTCGCCCGAGATCGAGGCGTGATAGGCCGGCGCCGGCGGGCGGCTGGCCCCGTTGATCAAACGACCGTCGCGGATGGTGACAACCAGGTCGAAGTCTTCGCTCTGGGTGATCTGGGGCTCCAGTACGATGATGGTGCTGTCAGGCAGCAGGGCACGCAGCCTGAGCCAGATGGCACGACGGTCCGCCTCCGAAGCGCTCGCCATGGCATGATCGAGCAGGACGAGATCGGGCCGGCGGATCAGGGCCCGGCCGAGGCCGATGCGCTCGCGCACCGCCGGCGAGAGGTTGGTGCCGGCGATCGCGGTACGCACCTCTCCCACCAGCAGGCGCAGGGCGCCGGCGAGGCCCTGCGCCTCCACCACTTCCATCAGCACGTGGTGGATCTGCCGGCGGGTCGCCTCCGACGGCGCCACCGACAGGCCGAACACCAAGTTTTCCAGTACGGTCAGGTCATAATTATAGGCATCGGCCTGGATCGGCGAAAAAGTTCCGCCTGCCAGCTCCCTCAGGCGCGCACCATGGCGGGCACGTGCGGCCACGATGGCGGCCGCAAGTTCGGCGGGAAAATCGGTGCCGAGATCACTCGGCGCGATGTTGAAGAGCAATGACAGCAGCGTGGCACGCTCGGCGGCGCTCATGCCGGCGACGTCGTGGGCCTGCTCCTTGGAGGCGACCGACCGCAAGCGCTCGAACAGCTCGGGGCCGATTGTGGTGAAGCGGCGCAGCAGCGGATGGCGAGGCCCGACTTCGCCAAAGGCCCTGACCAGCGTCGAGGCAAGGTCGATCGAGAAGGCCAGGAGCTGTTCGGCAATGTCGAGCCCGGCGATCTCGGCCAGGAGGCGTTCACCCGGATGGCTCGATTCGGTCTCACCGTGATGGTGGACGGCATAGAGCAGGTTCTCGCCGATGGTCAGGCCTGGATTGATGGCGCCGGGATCGAACCGGTCGATCTGCCCGGCCAATCCATCAGTCTCCAGGCGTCGCGCCACCCGTTCCCTGAGGGCGAGGACGCGGCCGGCGAGATCGTCATGCTGGCCCGGAACCAGATAGCCGTCGAGAGCGCGATCGAGCAGCATTTCCGAGCGACCGATCACCTCGATGACAGCGAGCCACCAGGCGTCGACCTCGCTTTCGTCCTTGAAACCGACGAGCCCGCCATCGTTCCAGGCAATGTCGAGCCGATCGGGGCTGTTGGCGGTCTCCACGGCTTCGGCCACAGCCTTGGCCTCCTCGCCCGACGGTTCACCCGACGGCACGGGTTCCAAATAGAGGGGCATCCTGGTGTTCTGGGCGATGGTGCCGCGGAAAAGGTAGGGCGTGCTGGTGGCGACGCCGATACGCGCCGCCAGAACGGTCGGGCTGACGCCGACGAGATCGAGGCCGGATATGGTCACCTGCCCGGTGCTCGGCGCCGAGGCGCCCGAGAAGAGGTCGCACAAGGCCCGGCGCACCAGCATGTCCGCACTCTGAATGGCGACGAGCGCCCCGCCGGGAATGGTGAGATCGACCTGATCGAGCAGAGGCACGCCGCCAAGGCCCGGCACGGTGACGTCGCGCAGATGAATGGTGCCGTTCAGGCGCGGCACATCGGCATCGGCCACCGCCGGGGCCGGAACCGCCGGCACTTCGAATTGCTCCAGGAGGGCGTCATAACGCGAGGATGCTTCCTGGGCCTGGTTCCAATAGGTCAGCAATTCGCGCCAGGGATCGGCGATGTCGCGGGAGGCGGCAAGCGCCGCGATCAGGGCGCCGACGCTGAGCTGGCCATGGATGACCAGATAGCCGCCGATCAGGAAGAACAGGAAGGGGGTGAGCTGCGTGATCGAGTTGTTGACGAATTTGATCAGGAATTTGCGCTCGAAAATGCGCAGCCGGATCGTATAGAGCTCGCCCAGCTGCCGGCTGAACTCGGCGAGGCGATAGCGCAAACCGCCATTCTGCCGGAGATCGGCGACACCGGCGACGCTTTCCCCGATGCGTTCCGACAGGGCTCGTACCCGGCTGACGCGCTGATGATGCAGCCTGTTCACATAGCGCTGCATGCGCGGGATCAGATAGGCCTGCACCGGAATGAGGCCGATGCCGGCAACGCCGAGCCAGACATTCTGGAGAAAGAGGAAGGCGACGATGGTCAAGATCTGGCCTGCCTGGAACACCGGCTGGGCGAAGGCATCGCCCATCACGCCGCTCAAGGGCTCGGCCTCGGCGGTGACCATCGAGACGACCTCGCCCTGCGAGACGGTGTCGAAGCGTTGCAGGGGAAAGCGCAGCACCTGGGCGATCAGCTTGTAGCGCAGCCGCCGGATCAGCCTCTCGCCGATGACACCCCGGTAGATGCCGAGCTGCATCTTGATGACGCCATTGGCCAAAGTGCAGACCAGAAAGGCCAGGCAGAGCACCATGAGAAGCGTGGTCTGGTCGAGATGCAGGCCCAGGTGGTTGAGCGGCGTGACATGCCCCTGAAGCGCGCCGTTCAGGATATATTTCGGCAATTCCAGCGACAGATAGAGCACCGGAAAGGAAGCCACGGTCGCAGCCAGTAATAAAAGCTGATGTCGCCTGCTGTACCGCCAGACGAACGAAAACAGCCCGGATCTGTCCGGATCGCCATTGCTGGACAAAAGCCGCCTCCCGCCCGTTGCGAGATCCCCACATCCTCATGTGTGACTGCAACCCACAATAGCAAGCCACCGGCAGGCGAAAACCGCTCCCTTGCCTATATCGGCGCACGAGAAAGGCCTTTTTTTCTTGGCCTTCACCACATGTGCAGCGATGTCGTGCCCTGCGTCGTACCGTGCCAGGAGGCCGTCTCGATATTGAAGACGAGCGCACTGACGACCTGCCTGGCGACGTTCTGGTGGAAGGCCACGACGCTTTCGGCCTTGAGGAAGAAGGACTGCGTCAGCAGGCGGCGGCCCGATCGGGCATCGGACAAGGTCACGACGACATTGAGATGCGGCTCGCCGGCCACGACCTGGCCCTCGACCAGATAGTCGACACCGGCGACCGTCTTGGGTGACGGTTTGCGCCGTGCCGGCGGCTGCACCACGATCACGCGCGAATTGGCGATCGCGCCCCTGATTTCCTGCACGATGGTCTCGAAGGCAGGCTTCATCCCACCATCCACGCCACGCAGGCTGAACGGCATCACCGCGACCTTGGGCTCCGCCGCGCCGGCATCGAGATCGATGTCATCGGTGCCCTGCTCCGGTGCCTCCGGCGCATCAGCGAAGCCTTCGGGCGGCATGTAGATGTAGCCCCGCCCCGGCACGGTGTGGATGATACGGTGCTGCTCGTCTCCGACGCTCTGGCGCGCATCGCGAATGCAGCGCAGCAGGGCCCCTTCGGTAACCACGGCATGCGGCCAGACCGCGGCGAACAATTCGTCCTTGCGGACGACCCTTCCGGCATTGCGAGCAAGATAACTCAGCAATTTGAAGGTTTTGGAGCGCACCGGCACGCGCGCGCCGGCCTTGCGCAATGTACCTCGGCTGAGATCCAGAACGGATTCGCCGAGCCTGTAAGTCAGCTCCTGATCCATGTCTCTACTCTCTCGGCAGTGGGGGTTGGGCGAGGTTTGTCCCCGCTCCGTCTGTGGTGCCGCCGAAAAAGTGCAGGAGGATTTGCAGGAAGCCTCCGGCTGTCTCAGCCGCAGCTCCAGTTTCGCCATTCCTGCCAGGGAAACATCATCAAAACAGATGAGGCGCAGCCGGATTTCTTGCGTCACGGTGCTCATCGAAAGCAAAGTGTCTATCAACATGACTGCACACGGGAGCGCTTCCCCTCACCCTAACCATCTCCCCGCAAGAAGCGGGGCGAGGGAGGCGCAAACGTCACGAATGATCGTCGGAGATTTCATCTCGCCCAACCGCTGGGCGAGATGAGACACTTTCGGCCTGAAATACAAGGCTGAAGTCCCCTCGCCCCGTCCTTACGGGGAGAGGGTTAGGGTGAGGGGCAACGCAACCGGAAAGATGAGGTGAGGAAGCACCTATCAACCCCGCCGGGATCACGCCATGCGAGGCAGTGGCGCCAGTCCGGCCAGCAGGGCGACCACCTCGGCCTGGCGGCTGCAACCGGTCTTCTCCAGGACGCCGCGCACCTGGGTGCGCACCGTATTCGGCGTCACGCCGCTATGCTGGGCGATGTGCTCCACGCTGTCGCCTGTCGCGAGGCTGCGCGCGACCCGGGCCTCCGCCGGCGTAAGGTCGAAAAGGGACTGCACCAGCTCAACCGGCGGTGCCTGCGGCGCGGTCACCGGCGTCAGGATCAGGGCCGCCGCGCTGCTCACGAAAATGTCGCGCGCGCTCAGGCGGATCGGCACGATATGGGCGACCATCGCCTCGGGCTCCCCCCGCACCGGGAAGGACCGCACGCTCGCGCCATGCGGCTGGTCGATGGTGACGATGGCGTCACGCAGGAGCTTGTCGGCCGCCCGATCGACGAAGGAGACGCCGTCGAAGGCGCGCCAATGCACGAAAGCGCCGAGATCCTCGATCAGGCTGTTGGCGGCCAGCACCTTGCCCATCCGGTCGAGCACCAGCGCCGGCAGGCCGAGAGCGGCCAGGGTCTGGCTGGCGGCGCGGGCCCGCTCGAGCTGCAGGCGTGCGGTCATCAGGGCGCTGCGGGCCAGATGAGGGCGCAATATGTCGAAACGATCGACCAGGGCCCGTTCGGCCGGCCCCTGGGCGAGCCAGCGCGTGAACAGGAGCAGCAGCATTTCCCGGGTTGGCAGCTCCACCGTGGTCACGATCATCGAGCCGATGCCCGAGGGGCGCCAGAAATCACGATAGAGCGGCTCCTGCTCGAGCTCGATCTCGGTCATGATGTCCCGCTCGGTGATGAAACCGGCCCGCGAGGATGCCAACACCCGGCTCAGCCCATGGCCGCGCTGGGCGAAGCCGCCGGCCAGAGCGGCCTTGGCCCTCTCCCGGGCGTCGGGCGAGGCCGTGAGCATGGTGGCGTCCTTGCCGAAGACATAGAGGCTGCCGCCTGCCCCCGCCGTCATGCGCGAAAGCGTGTCCAGCGTGTCCGGCCATTGTTCCGGCACGAAGGCACATTCGTAGATCCGATCGACCAGTTGCTGATCCATGACGGCTTCCTCTCGAAAGCAACGCCTGCATTATTCCAGATCACGCCGTCAATTCACCAAGAAAATATCGATTTCTCTCCCTCAATCCGCAAGTTTCAACTCGAAAAACACCTGATCACGTAGGACTATACCATCGATCATGATGCCGTCGGGGTAACCCGTTTCCGGCCGGAAGGCATCTGGCACGATTCGGGTCATGCGAAAGCCCCGGCGCTGGTAGAAGCGCAGATTGCCGATATCGGCCGTCGCCGTCGAGACGACCAGCGACAGAGCGCTCTGATCCCGGGCAAACGCGATGGCCGCTTCGACCAGTTCGCACCCGATCCCCGTGCCGCGGTGCTCGGCCAGCACCGCCAGGCTCTTGAGCTCGAGCACGTCTGGCTCATCGGTGGCGACGATCTGGGCGTGGCCGATGATGATGCCTTCCCGGCGGGCCACCAGCACATCGCCCAGCCCGATATAGGAGGCGATCTGAACCGGTGAATCATCGGCGAGGGCGAACAGCGCCAGCAGGGCGTCGCGCGGGCCGTCATATCGTTCTATCGGCATCGGCACATCCGCGGGCAGAGAACCGGTATCATCGCGCGGGCTCGCGCAGCCAGTCGGGCACCTCACCGAAGCCCTCGACCAGGTGGTCGACGATGGCCCGCAGCTTGCGCGGCATCGGCTTGACCGGCGGCCAGACCGCGGCGATCGGCAAAGGCTGCGGCGGGTTGCCGGGCAGCAGGGCGACGAGGCGACCATCGGCCAGGGCCTCATGGGCAATGAACATCGGCAGCAGGGCCAGCCCAAGGCCGGCAATCGCCATGTCGCGCATCACCTCGCCATTGTTGGCGGCAATGCGGCCGCGCATCGGCACGCCGACGACACCGCCCGAGCCATCGGCCAATTGCCAGACCTGCGTCGCCTGCAGGTTGCGATAGCCGATAGCGGCATGATTGGGCAGGTCGGCGAGATCCTTCGGCGCCCCCCGGCGCTCCAGATAGTCGGGGCTGGCACAGACGACGCGCGGATCGTCGCAGAGTTTGCGGGCGATCAGGCCGGAATCCGACATCTGGCCGATGCGCACGGCAAGGTCGAAGCCGCCGCGCACCAAATCGACGAAGCGATCCTCATAGTCGACCACCAGTTCCAGATCGGGGTGCCGCAGGGCGAAGGCAGCCAGCAAGGGGCTGAGATGGCGGATGCCGAAGCTCATCGGCGCCGAGATGGCGAGCGAACCGCGCAGGCCCGCCATGCCCCAGGCCACGCTCTCGACGGCGTTGGTCATCTCAGCGAGGGCCGGCCTTAGCCGTACCGCCAGTTCGCCCGCCGTCTCGTTGGGCAGGATGCGCCCGGCATGGCGCTGGAACAACGGCGCGCCCAGGGCCAGCTCGAGATCGGCGATGCGCTTGCTGACCACCGATTTCGACAGGTTCGCCCGCGCCGCCGCGCCGGACACGGTGCCGGTCTCCATCACATCCAGGAAGGTCTTGATCTCGTCGATGGTCCATTTCATGGCGAGCGTCTCGGTCGGTGCACCCCAGGTACTCTGCCTACCCCGTGAGCGCTCTCATTCCAAGCCTTGCCGTTCGAAATCTTCGAACGCGGCGTGTGCAAGGATCGCGCTACCCGGCCCGACCGTTCGCGCCGATATTCCGGGCAACGCAACACGAAGGAGACTGCCATGCAGCTCACCGGCATTCATCATCTCACCGCGATCACCGCGAACGCACCCGGCAACAAGCGCTTCTACACCGACACGCTTGGCCTGAGGCTGGTCAAGAAAACCGTCAACCAGGACGACACCAGCGCCTATCATCTCTTCTATGCCGACGGCGAGGCCACGCCCGGCAGCGACCTCACCTTCTTCGACTGGCCGGTGGCACCCGAACGCCGCGGCACCCATTCGATCAGCCGCACGGGCCTGCGCGTCTCCGGCGAGGATAGCCTGAATTATTGGGCGGCCCGCCTGAAGGATCTGGGCGTAACCGCCGGCGACGTCGGCCTGATCGACGGTCGCGCCAGCCTTGAATTCGAGGATCCGGAGGGCCAGCGTTTCCGGCTGGTGGACGATGGCGGCAACGGCGCCCTGCACCCCTGGAGCCGCAGCCCCGTACCGACTGAACACCAGATCAGGGGCCTTGGCCCGATCACCATCTCGGTGCCGAAGAAGGAGCCCACGGATGCCGTCCTCACCCGCGTGCTCAACATGAAGGAGGAGCGCGACTATGCTTCGCCCGACGGCGAGGGCCGAGTGCATGTCTACCGCATGGGCGAAGGCGGTGCCGCTGCCGAGTTGCATGTCGCCGTGCAGCCGGGGCTCGGCACTGCCCGCCAGGGCGCCGGCGCCGTGCATCACGTCGCCTTCCGCACCCCGGACGTCGCGGGAATCCATGCCTGGACCGAACGGCTCGGCCAGTTCGGCATTCCGAGCTCGGGCGAAGTGGAACGCTACTACTTCCGCTCGCTCTACTTCCGCGAGCCCGGCGGCAATCTCTTCGAGATCGCCACCGATGGCCCCGGTTTCGCCGTCGACGAGCCGCTGGAGAGCCTGGGCGAGCGCCTGTCGCTGCCGCCTTTCCTCGAAGGCCGCCGCGCCGCCATCGAAGCCGGTCTGCAGCCCCTGTAGTATCGGCCACAAACATCGTCCAACCAACGCAAGGCCAGCGCCGGGTATCCCCCGGCGCTGTTTTTGTTGGAGGCAAGCCTTGAAACCGCACCGCGGCGAAAGCGCACAATCGTTCAAGATCGCAACCGCGGCAGGCTCCATAAGTCGCATCATTCGAGAACGGAGCAAGGCACCATGGAAACCACGCCCAAAGCGATCAACTTCGCAGAGAAGATCTCAAAGATCGGCGATCTCTGGCAGCCCCGCGTCATCGCCGAGATGAACGACTATCAGTTCAAGCTGGTGCGCATCGAGGGGGATTTCATCTGGCACGACCATCCTGAAACGGATGAGACCTTCATCGTCCTCAGCGGCCGCCTGCGCATCGATTTCCGCCATGGTGCGGTCGTCATCGATCCCGGCGAGATGGCCGTGGTGCCCAAGGGCCTGGAGCACAAGCCCTATGCGGAAAGCGAGGTCCATCTCCTGCTGATCGAACCGCGCGGCACCCTCAACACCGGCCATGAAGGTGGCGAGCGTACGGCCCGGAACGACGTCTGGGCCTGAGGCGGCACCGGGCGCTCTTCCTCAACTCTCGATCACGAGGTCAAGCAACTCGCCATCGAGCGAAAACTTGGCTGCGAACAATTCATTGTCGTTGCGGGCCGGCAGGATCGCATAGTCGAGGGTCAGTGCCGCGCCGCCGCTTTTCTCGGGCGAAAGTGAAAAACATCCACGCTTGAGAACGAGAGCCGCGGCAAAGGCCTGCGGCGAGACGGCACTCGGATCCGTTGCATCGGGAAAGATCTGATCGAGAGCCCGGCGCAGGGTCGGGGTACCATAGGTGAAACGCTCCTCCAGCCATTCCATGCGCATTGCCTCGGGAAAGCCCGACCGTACGCCGGCATCCAGCCCATCCAATTTCTCGACCAAGGATACGAACGGATCCAGATGCTCCGGCTCGAAGGCAGCCATGGTTTTCTTGGTCATGAAGAGATCGAACGGAATCTTGCGCCCCGCAACGGTCGACGTTGTCAGTCGCGAAAAATCCGACAGCTTGCGTCGCCCGAAATAGGGATGGCGATATCCCGCCTCCCATCGAGACGGTGCGATTGAATCCGGCAGGTCGCGCATCGCCTGTTCGACCTGGTACTCGATCCCCGAGAAATTTCCGGTGGCATCGAAAAGAGCGGCGAAAACCGGCGGCCACCAGGTAACGCCGGCAAACTCCCAGGCTGCTTGGTCAAGCGCGCGATATTGCAGGGCGAAGGGCCGCTGATCATAGGGATAAGGCGTGAGTGAGGATGGAAGCAACTCGTCGTCACCGCCCATCATGGCACAGACGAGTTCGAACGCTCCTGCCGTGAGTGGCCAGGAGCGAAAATGTTGGCGAACGCGCCGGTCATTCTCTTCCAGATTGCGGCAGAAGGCTTCGAAGGCCGGCAGGCGTGGCAGGAGCGCCTCGTAGTGCTCACGCGTCGGATGGCACACATACCCCGCCCGATAGACGACGTCGGAGCGATTATCAGGCGGATGGAAGATGAGATCCCACCCATCCGCCGTGACCTGTCCGAAATAGGCGTGCGTGGCGATTGTCTCGGGAGACTGCATGACGACCTCGAGGTTCGACCCTCGCAGGGTGCCGCAACTGCACTCGGGAGGCAATGAGGCCAGATCCGATCATCCCGGCTTGAGCCGTTCCGTTTAGATCTTTCGCCAAGGAGAAAAGCCGTAGAGCTACGCCGTCGCCGGCGGATCCTCGCCCGGCGCCAGCGTCATCACGTCGGCCCAGTCAGGGTGCTTGCGGTATTGCGCCCGCACATAGGGGCAAAGCGGCAGGATGCGGAAGCCGTTACGGCGCGCGTCCTCCACCATATAGGCCACCAGAGCGGCGGCAGCGCCGGTGCCGCGCATCGTCTCGGGGGCACCGGTATGATCGGCACTGATCAAGCCGGCTCCGTGCCTGGTGAAGACGATCTCGGCCTCCCCTTCCACACCGTCGATGCGCGCGACATAACGCCCACGCGGTTCGGCCAGTTCGTCGCGACGAATGTCGATGTCAGCCATTGCGGCCTCCCTCAGTGATTTCGAACCATTGACGTGCCGCCGACCGGTCGGCGGATGACAATTCATGGCCGGCGTCGATGCTGCGGGCGGTGACGTCGGCGCCCTGGTCCCGCAGCCAGGCCTCAAGCCGGGGCGCTTCCTGCGCGAAGGGGTCCCGTGCCCCGGTCAACATCAGGGCCGATGTCCCGGCAAGATCGGCCTGCGGCAAGGCCTCGAGCACCGGCATCGCCCGCAGCAGAATGGCGCGCGTGATGATGCCGGGATGCAGCCCCATTACGGCGGCGATGAAATTGGCGCCGTTGGAATAGCCCAGAAAGGTCAGGCGGCCGGCGTCGAGGCCATAGCCTGCCACGGCCCCCTCGATGAAAGCCGCGAAGGCCTTCGCCTCGAAGGCGATGTCGGCCTGATCGAACTTCGTCATTCCCATGCGCCGGAACCAGCGCAGCACGCCTTCCTCATGGCTACGCCCACGCACGCCCAGCAAGGTCGCATGGGGCGCGATCTGTCGGGCGAGCGGCATCAGATCGGCCTCGTTCCCGCCGGTTCCGTGCAACAGGACCAATGTGCTGCCGTCGGGCTGGTCCGGCGTATGGAACCGATGCACGAACGGCAGATCCCGGTGCGGCAGGCGCGGCTCTCCGGGCAGGGAGAACTGCGGCAGCATGGCCTTCAGCTCCTCCGCCCGCCCGGCATCGCCGGGCGGTACGAACAGGCGCTCGCCGAGACGGTCGGCTGCCTCGTCGATGGCAAAACCCGGACCATCCGTCGCCACTTCGATCAAGGTGCCGCCTGGCTCCCGTACATAGAGCGAGGTGAAGTAGTTGCGATCATGGAAATTGGTTGGCGACGAATTGAGACGCGACAGCGCAGCCTCGTGCTTGCGCACCTCAGCCACATCCACCGCGCGAAAGGCGACATGATCGGCCGTGCCGGTACCGGGAACACCCGGCACATAGCCCGAGGCATCGCGGACATCGACGGCATCCGTATCCGACAGCAGGCGCTGGACACTGCCCTCGCGCGGCCCGGGCCGGTAGCCGAAACGCGCGATGAAGGCCGCCGTTTCCTCCGGCTGGTCCGTCAGCAGGGTCACCGCACGCAAGCGCCGCGGCGCGGTCGCTTCGTTGCCCCAGGACGCGGCTGATGGCAGGTCGGCACCGACCAGCTTGACGATGACGCCGTCGGGATCCTTGAGCCGCAGTACGGATTCGCCGAATTCCTGCGACGGCCCCGTCATCGGCACGCCATGGCTGAGGGCCCGCGTCATCCAGTCGCCGATGCTGGCCGACGGCACCGCAAAGGCGATCTCGGAAACCTGGCCATTGCCGACACGGCCGGGGGCACCGTCCTCCCAGACGAGGAAGGTGACGATGGAGCCGGGCGAGCCGAGACGATCGCCATAGAAGAGATGGAGTTGCTGGGCATCTTCGTAGCCGCCCGTACGCTTGACCAGGCGCAGGCCGAGGAAGCCGACATAGAAATCGACATTCGCCTGCACGTTGCGCGTCATCAAGGTGACGTGGTGGATCCCGCTCGCGGCCATTGCCGTCATATTGCTACCCGTCTCTCTCCTGTCGATGTTTTCCAAACTCGCATGATCGTCTGCGTTCGTCCAAGTCACTGACATCGAAATCGGCGTTCTCGATTGTCGAACGGCAAAAGGGTTTTGAGCGACCAGTTCCCGACCTATGCTGAGCCATGGGCCGCCTGAGCAAAGTTTGAGATCTTGCGGCCGACAACGTCCGAAGCACCAAGTGGACTGGAGGATCGAATGAGCTGGAACCCCGCCCTGACACCCGGCTGCCCCGACGCGATCGGCATCGACGCGATCGAAACCTTGATCGTTCCGCGTTCGCGCGATCTCGGCGGCTTCGAAGTTCGCCGCGCCCTGCCCGCCCCCAAGCGCCAGATGGTCGGCCCCTTCATCTTCTTCGACCAGGCGGGGCCTGCCGAATTCCTGACCGGCCAGGGCGTCGACGTCCGCCCGCATCCCCATATCGGCCTGGGTACCGTCACCTATCTCTATCGCGGCGATTTCCACCATCGCGACAGCCTGGGCACCGACCAGGTCATCCACCCCGGCGCCCTGAACTGGATGGTGGCCGGGCGCGGGGTCACCCATTCGGAACGGACCTCGGCGCAAGCCCGCCGCGGTCCCAACAGCCTGTTCGGCATCCAGACCTGGGTCGCCCTGCCGGAAACCCACGAGGACATGGCGCCGATGTTCGAGCATCACGGCAAGGAGGCCCTGCCGGTGATCGAAAGTGACGGCGTCAGCGTGAAGCTTATCCTCGGCAATGCCTATGGCGAGAAGGCGCCGGCGACGATGTTCTCGGAGACCTTCTACGGCGACGTCGTCCTCTCTCCCGGCGCAAGACTGCCCATGCCGGATAATCATGAGGATCGCGGCCTCTACATCACGCAAGGCTCCGTCTCCATTGCCGGCCAGGATTTCGAGGCCGGGCAGATGATGGTCTTCCGCCCCGGCGACGCCATCACGGTTGCGGCCGGCGACCGGGGCGCCCGCCTGATGATCCTGGGCGGCGCCACCCTTGGCGGACCTCGTTATATCTGGTGGAACTTCGTCGCCTCCTCGAAGGAACGCATCGAGGAAGCCAAGGCGCAATGGCAGGCCCAGAACTGGGGCCAGGGCCTGTTCGATCTGCCACCGGACGATCGCGCCGAGCATATTCCTCTGCCCGATTGAGACCGGCAACGGCATTCATTCTCCCGGATAGGCAGTGTGCGACGAACCTTCTTCACACAATGGAGAAGGTTCGTCACATTTTCGGGATGACTTTGCGCAAGATTCTTCATACAACTTCACCTTGCGCGTGACCTTGCCCATTGACTCAGTTTGTGGAAATGCGCAACAAAATGAAGGGCGCCCCTATGATGTGGCTCCGGCGCCAATCCCGTCGCCACGCGGGCAATAAGAAACAAGCCATTTCCAGGGAGAAATCAGATGTACAGGAAGATAGGAGCCGGCCTCGCCGCACTGACGGTCAGCGTCCTGCTCGCCACCACCTCCGCCTATGCCGATTTCTGGTCCGACGCCTCCAAGGACCTCCAGGGCGTCACCATCCACGGTATTTCGGAAAGCACGCCGCCCTCCAACTATGTGAAGAACGTGCTGGGCCCAGCCTTCACCAAGGCCACCGGCATCAAGGTGGAGTTCGAAGCCACCTCCTGGGACCAGATGTACGACAAGGCGATCAAGGACATGGAGGCCAAGACCGGCGTCTATGACTTCGTCTATATCGAGCAGGACATCATCTACAGCTATCTGGCCCGCAACTTCCTGGTCGACATCACCAAGACCCTCGCCGACAAGCCGGCGCTGAAGGCGCCCGACTACGATCCCGCGAAGTTCACCAGCTTCGCCAACTACTTCAAGGACGACAAGGGCGACCTCTACGGCGTGCCGATGGAGGCCTTCATCAAGATCTACCTCTATCGCAAGGACCTGTTCGATGATCCGGCGGTGAAGGAAGCCTACAAGAAGAAGACCGGCAAGGATCTCGCGCCCGCCAAGACCCATGAGGACTACAAGGCCATCGCCGACTTCTTCACCGAATGGGGCAAGGACAAGGGCGAGGAATTGTGGGGCTCGACGGTGCAGGCCAATACCGGCCACCCCGCCTCCTGGTACGAATTCTTCGAAAGCGTCGCGCCGACCTTCGGCGTCTATAATTGGGGCATCGACGCTTCCAAGAACTATGCCGCCACCGTCGCCAATGGCGGCTCGATGAACAGCCCCGAGGCCAAGAAGGCCCTGGAATACTGGCTGAGCCTGCTGCCGGACGCGCCGCCCGAATCCACCGCCAGCACCTGGGACGAAGTCGCCGCCACCTTCGCAGCCGGCCGCGCGGCCCAGGGCCTGGTCTATGGCGAGAACGCCGCCTGGATCGCCACCGATGCCTCCAAGTCCAAGGTGGTGGGCAAGGTCGGCGTGGCCTTGCCGCCGACCTCCCCCGGCGTGATCGAGGCCGCGGAAGCCGGCAAGGGCTATATCGGCTATTATGACGGCGGTGCCTTCGGCATCTCCTATGCCTCCAAGAACAAGGAAGCGGCCCTGCTCTTCCTGCAATATATCGCCCAGGAGAGCGTCCAGGCCGATTGGGCCGTCGCCGGTTCGCGCATCACCCACACCGCGACCTATGACGATCCCAAGGTGAAGGCGCAGGACGAGAAGACGAACGGCTACTATTCGCTGATGAAGAAGGACGGCAAACTCTTTGCCGGTGCCCCGCCCTACCCCTTCCACGCCCAGGTGCGTGAAGCGACCGCCTCGATCTTCTACAAGGCGATCACGGGCGACCTTTCCGCCTCCGACGCCCTCGACCAGATGGCGGCCACGACGGAAGCCGAACTCAAGAAGCTGGGCTATCGCAAGTAAGAACGTCGGCCTTTGTCATGCCCGGGCTTGACCCGGGCATCCGGGTGCCTTCGCCAGGTGAGTACTGGCCAGGTGGGGACTGGATTGCCGGGCCAAGCCCGGCAATGACAAAGGCCGCATCGATCCAAAGCGGGCCGCCATTTGAACGAGACACTTCAAATCGCAAAGACACGTTGGATCAAAGAGTTGGAGCAAGTGAGCGTTCACGCCTGAACGCTCACTTGCTCGAGGTGCCGTAGCTTTCGAGATCGGCATCCCTCTTGCCTCGCGGGTGAAGGAACCCTCATGCGATCGTCGACAACCGGCTGGCTGCTGCTGGCACCCACCCTGTTCATCCTCGCTCTGTTCGGTGTCGTGCCGTTCATCTACGTGATGGTGGTCTCCTTCACGCAGTGGAACAGCTTCGCTGCCGATCCGACCATGCATTTCAACGGGCTCGACAATTTCCGGGCCTTGGTCTTCGATACCGACTTCCTCAAGTCGATCTGGGGCACGTTGAAATTCGGCTTCTTCGCCGTGGTCAGCGAGATCGTGCTCGGCTATTTCCTCGCCCAACTCTTCATGCGCGACTTCCCGGGCAAGGGCTTCTTCCGTACCATCCATACTTTGCCGCTGGTGATCGCGCCGATCGCCGTGGGCGCGATCTGGCGTCTGCTGCTGACGCCCGGCCTCGGCCCGTTGCCGAGCTATCTTCGAAGCTGGTTCGGCTACGACCTCAACATCAGCCGCTTCTCCGACCAGGCCTTCACCGCCGTGGTGATCATGGATATCTGGCACTGGACGCCGCTGGTGACGCTGACCCTGCTCGCCGCCCTGTCGTCCCTGCCCAAGGATCCCTTCGAGCAGGCGCAGATCGACGGCGCCAGCCGCTTCCAGATCTTCTGGCACATCACTTTGCCGATGCTGAAGCCGGCCATTCTCGCCACCGTGTTCATCCGCCTGATGGATGCGTTGCGCACCTTCGACGAGATCTTCATGCTGACCTCCGGGGGCCCTGGCGATGCCACCCGCTTCGTCGGCCTCTATATCTTCCGCGTGGTGTTTCCCAAGAAGGACTACGGCTATGGCGGCGCCATGTCCGTGCTGGTCCTCTACCTCACCATCGTGATGTGCTGGCTGCTCTATTCGGCCCTGGTGGCCCGCCGCGACCTCAGGAGGCCCGAGTGATGCGCAAGCCCAATGTCTTCGTCAGCCTGTTGCTCTGGATCGTGCTCAGCCTGATCACGCTGGCGCCGATCTACTGGCTGTTCGTGGTCTCGGCCAAGAGCCGCGTCGAGCTCTTCGGCCGGCCGAGCTTCCTGTTGACTTCCTTCTTCCCGGACAACTACGCCAACGCCCTGACCGACCCGAACCTGCAGAAATACATGTTGAATTCGGTCATCGTCGCCACCTCCAATGCCTTTCTTGTGACCCTGCTCGGCTTCCTCGCCACCTATGCGCTGACGCGCTACAAGCTGGTCGGCAAGGAGAACGTCTTCTTCTGGACCATCACCAACCGCATGGCCCCGCCGGCGGTGTTCCTGCTGCCTTTGTTCCTGCTCTACACGCAGGTCTTCGTCGTCGGCGACTGGAAACTGTTCGATACGCGCATCGGCCTCGTCCTGCTCTATTGCGTGTTCAACCTGCCCTTCGCCGTGTGGACGCTGCGGCCGGTGCTCGATTCCATCCCGCAGGAACTCGACGAGGCCGCCACCATCGACGGCGCCTCGACCTTCCAGCTTCTCGCCAAGGTGATCTATCCGCTCGCCCGGCCGGGCCTCGCCGTCACCATGATCCTCACCTGGATCTTCGCCTGGAACGAAT
Organism: Labrys sp. E2SS-1L; assembly: GCF_057073705.1. Classification (NCBI taxonomy): domain Bacteria; kingdom Pseudomonadati; phylum Pseudomonadota; class Alphaproteobacteria; order Hyphomicrobiales; family Xanthobacteraceae; genus Labrys; species Labrys sp. E2SS-1L. Next base: position 5,302,437 of record NZ_CP172712.1, read on the forward strand.
ATCTCCTGGCCGCCACCCTCACCAGCGTGGAGGCCCGCACCATCACCACGCTGCTTGCAGAATATGTCTCCGTCACCGGCACCAATTGGGGCCAGCTTGCCGCCACCGCCATGCTGACGCTGATCCCCGCCCTGGTGATCCTCGGCGTGGTTCAGCGCCATATCGTCGCCGGCCTGACCTTCGGCGCCGTGAAGGGATGAGGCCATGAACCAGTTCGCCAATCTCGACAAGCAGGACGAAGAGCTCGAAAAGCCTCCCGTCGAAAAGACCGGCTTCCTGCCGATCCACACCAACGGCTTCGACCGCGGCTTCATCGCCGTGGTCCTCTTGATCGCCATCCATCTGTTCTGGATGCGCTTCGTCGAGCAGTCGCTCTCGATCTATGTCGCCACCGCGATCTCGCTGGTGCTCGGCTATGTGATCATCAAGAAGGGGTGATGCCGATGGCGGCCATGCTTGGCCCGACCGTCAGGATAATTCCCCCCTGCCGAGGCGCAAATCTAAGGTAGAATCTTGCTCTTGCGCTTCGGCTTCCTCCCACTATTGTCATACAAAATACGATGACAAGATGAGGGAGCGGACAATGGCCAAGCGCATCATGTTCACCGGCGGCAGCGGCAAGGCCGGCCGCCATGTCGTGAAGGATCTCCTCGATCACGGCTATGAGGTGCTCAACATCGACACCAAGCCGCTGGACGATCCGCGCGTTCGCACGCTGATTGCCGACATCACCGATGCCGGCCAGGTCTTCAATGCGCTGTCGAGCTATATGGGCACGCACGAGTTCGACGCCTCGCTGCGTCCGCAGAAGGTCGACGCCGTCGTCCATTTCGCCGCCATTCCACGCATCATGATCGTGCCTGACAACGAGGTGTTCCGCGTCAATGCGCTCGGCACCTACAACGTCATCGAAGCGGCGACCAAGCTCGGCATCCGCAAGGTCGTGATTGCCTCGAGCGAGACGACCTATGGCGTCGTCTTCGCCCATGAGCACCGCAATCCCGCCTATTTCCCGCTCGACGAGAACTATGACGTCGACCCGATGGACAGCTATGCCCTCTCCAAGGTCGTCAACGAGAAGACGGCCCGGGCCTTTGCCCTGCGCGAGGGCATCGACATCTACGCGCTGCGCATCGGCAACGTCATCATTCCCGAGGACTACACCGAGAACTTTCCCAAATGGTTCGCCGATCCCGGTTTTCGCAAGCGCATCGCCTGGAGCTACATCGATGCGCGCGACCTCGGCCAGATCACCCGGCTCGCCATCGAGAAGGAGGGCCTCGGCTTCCAGGTTTTCAATGCCGTCAACGACGAGACCTCGTCCAATCTGCCGACAGCCGAACTGCTCCGCCGCTTCTACCCCGAGGTACCGGTCAAGGGCGCGCTCGGCGAATACGAGACGCTGCTGTCCAACAAGAAGGCCCGCGAGCTGCTGGGTTTCCGCGAAGAGCATCCCTGGCGGCGTTACGTGAAAGGCTAGAGGCTGTTATGGACCATGGATAGGGTTACAGTCGAAGTTCTGTTGTCCAGGCGATTTTCCAGCGTCTTTGCCAGCAGTTGAATTACGACTGTCGTCCCTCGGGTAAGGATGGCTCAGCAGAAGCGGTCATCCGCCGCTGTGACCGCTGCAGGCCATCCGGCCCGCATGAGCGGTCGTGTTTGACAGCATCGATTGTCCAGCCTACTTGTACGGACAGGATTACAAGAAGCGAAACCAGCTCGCCCTGAATGGACCAGCCGACCGCACAGGAAACGCCATGAGCTTCGACGAACGACCTGCCCCCTCCCAGCGCGACCTCGCCAACGCCATCCGCTTCCTGACCGTCGATACCATCGAGGCGGCCGGGACCGGTCACCCCGGCACCGCCATGGGCATGGCCGATATCGCCGAGGTGCTATGGAATCGCTTCCTCAAGCACAATCCGGCCGACCCGAGCTGGATCGACCGCGACCGTTTCGTGCAGTCGAACGGCCATGGCGCGATGCTGATCTATTCCCTGCTGCATCTGTCGGGCTACGACCTCTCCCTCGAGGAGCTCAAGGCCCATCGCAAGCCTGGATCCAGGACGCCGGGCCATCCCGAATACGGCATCACGCCCGGCGTGGAGACGACCACCGGGCCGCTCGGCCAGGGCTTCGCCAATGCCGTCGGCATGGCGCTCGCCGAGCGCAAGCTCGCGGCCGAATTCAACCGCGACGATTTTCCCGTCATCGACCATCACACCTACGTCTTTGTCGGCGATGGCTGCCTGATGGAAGGCGTGGCGCAGGAGGCCGCTTCGCTCGCCGGCGCACTCGGTCTCGGCCGGCTGATCGCCTTCTATGACGACAACGGCATCTCCATCGACGGCGAAGTCAGGGCCTGGTTCGCCGACGACACGCCGGCGCGTTTCCGGGCGCTGGGCTGGCACGTGGTCTCTGATGTCGACGGCCATGACCCCGGCGCCGTCGAGGCCGCGATCGAGGAAGCGCGTGGCGTGCATGACAGGCCGAGCCTGATCTGCTGTCGCACCATTATCGGCTTCGGCGCGCCCACCAAGCAGGGCAAGGAAGAAGTTCATGGCGCCCCATTGGGCGCTGCCGAGGCCACGGCAACCCGCGAAGCGCTGGGCTGGCGCTATCCGCCGCATGAAGTGCCCTCTCCCATCCGCGCCGGCTGGGATGCGCGCAAGCGCGGAGCGGACAGGCAGGCAGCCTGGGAGGCCCTGTTCGCCCGCTACCGGGCGACCCATCCGGATCTTGCCGCGGAGCTGCAGCGCCGCATGGCCGGCGAAGCACCAGTCGCTTTTGCTTCCGTCGTGGCAGCCTATGCCGATGCCCTGCTGGCGGAACCGCCAGCCCGCCAGCCTCTGCGCAAGGCTTCCAGCAAGGTTCTCGCCCGCTTCACCGCGCTGCTGCCGGAACTGATCGGTGGCTCGGCTGACCTCAGCCAGTCCACCCTGGCCTGGACCGCCGCTTCCAGGTCGATCCTGCCGGGGGATTTCGCCGGCAATTTCATCCATTACGGCGTCCGAGAATTTGGCATGTCCGCCGTGATGAACGGCATGGCAGCCCATGGCGGCCTGATCCCCTTCGGCTCGACCTATCTCGTCTTCAGCGACTACGCCCGCAACGCCGTGCGCCTTGCAGCCCTGATGAAGCTGAAGGCGATCTTTCTCTATACGCATGATTCCATCGGGGTCGGCGAGGACGGCCCGACTCACCAGCCGGCCGAACAGCTCCTTGCCCTGCGCGCCATTCCCGGCCTGTCGCTCTGGCGCCCCGGCAGCGAGCTCGAAGCGCTGCTCGCCTGGGAAGACGCGGTGGGCCGCGAGGGTCCCAGCGTCATCGTCGCCGCCCGCCAGGACGGCTCAGCCATCACGCACAGCGGGGAACACCGGCAGGCGATCCGGCGCGGCGGCTATGTCCTCTCGGAGCCAACGCAGCGCCCCGATCTCGTCCTTGCTGGTACCGGCTCCGAGCTCGGCCTCGTCACCGAAACGGCGACGCATCTCGCGGCCGAGGGGATCCATGCCCGGGTGGTATCGATCCCCAACGCGAACATCTTTGCAGAGCAGTCGGCGGCCTATCGCGACGCCGTCCTGCCGCCGGGCCTGCCGAGCCTGTTCGTCGAAGCGGCCTCGTCGATCTACTGGTATCAGTTCCTGCGCGGCCCTGGCGCGGTTGTTGGCATCGACGCCTTCGGGGAAAGCGCGCCCGGCCCGCTGCTCTACCAGCATTTCGGCCTCACGGCCGAGGCGGTGGCGGCAAGGGCCAGGGCGCTGCTGGCGGTCGGCACCTGAGAAGGACGTCAGCGCGCCCGATGCAGTTCGATGGTCAGGCGCGTGCGATCGGGATGGTGCCAGGATTCGTAATATTCCACCGGCCTGCCTTCCTGGTCATAGGTCAGTTCGCGGTTGAAGAGCACATGCGACCCCGGATCGAGACCGAGATGACCGGCTATCTCGGCATCGGCCGTGCCGATCTCCACGGTGCGCTGCCCGCTGGAGACGATGACGCCGAAATCCCGCTCGAGGCATTCGTAGAGCGAGACCTGGTCGAGGCCGGGATAGGTCAGCAATCCCGGCACACGGCCATAGGGCAGATAGTTGCGCACCAGAAGCAGCACCTCGCCATCGGCATAGCGCAGGCGCTCGATCAGCACGGCCCTGGCATCACCTATGCGCTCGGCGATGGCCGCAGGGGCCTCGATCAGGCGCTGCGCCAGGATCTTCGTGCTCAGCTTGAAGCCGGCCCGCGCCAGATCCTCCCGCAGCGGGTCGAGGCGCTGGCTTAGATTGATCGGCACCCTGCGTTCGCGCACGAAGGCACCACGGCCGCGCTCGGTCTCGATCAATCCCTGCAGCGCCAGCGACTGCAGGGCCTGGCGCACGACGCTACGCGAGATGTCGTAACGGGCACACAGCTCATGTTCGGAAGGAAGTCTCTCACCCGCGGCGTAGAGGCCTTGCGAAATTCCGGCCCTCAGGGTTTCAGCGAGTTGAAAATAAAGGGGAACCGGCGTGGAACGATCGAGCATGAAGCGGCAAATCGGCGAGAAGGATGCGCGACCCTACCAGCTTTACCGCTCCAGCAACAGCGCATGCTTGGTCCTGCTTTCGCAGCACCTCAATCACGCAGCATCCGTCTCCTGGGCGAGCACACCGCTCGCGCTGGCATTGCCGCGGATCGCATAGGCCAGGGGATCACGCCCCATTTCCACCGCCAGCGTCATGAAGGTTTCGGCATTGCAGGGCAGGTAGGAGGATTCGAGCCGCGCCAGCGTACTGAAGGTCACACCCGTAAGTGCGCCGAACTGTCGATAGGTCAGCCCGCGCGCGGCGCGCGCATTCCGCAAATCGTCGCCAAATCGCTTCCAATCGATCTGGAGCGATGTGGAGTTCTTCTGGAAGGGACGGCTCGCTCTTTCCTGCATTTCTTCACTCACTTCACGCCTGGTGAGATCGCGCTACATTGCCTGGAACTCTTTCAGCAAACATTCTCAAATATTTCATCGCGACTTCTCCAGAACCGGGAAGACTCCGCAAAATGCACTGGACTTCAACTGCTATACGTAAGGCACTCCAATATACGTTACCATACCGGAATGCATTCAGCGTTACAGATCAAATTCGTAACATCACAATTTCTTGAGGACGTTGCCAAAACGCACAGCACAACTTCAAGACCGCAAGCACAATAGGCCAAGCGGGGCCCGGCTCACGCCAGGCCCCGCTCTCAGATCGTTTCGTTCGGATCAGAAGGTGCGCTTCAGGCGAACACCACCCTGCCAGGAGTTAGCGGAGCCATCCAAAGACCCGAGCGGCCCGATGCCAACTTCCTGCTTGGTGTGGGTATAGGAGACTTCGCCCGCCACTGAGAGGCCCTTGACGATCGTATAGGTCAGATTGCCCGCGATGGAGTATTCCTTGAGCGAGATATCGATACCCGGAACAACGTTGCGCAGAATGCCGTCCGCCTTCACGTCGATGTAGCTGCCCACCAGATTGGCGTTGAGCTGCGGCGTGATATTGCCACCGAGTTCGGCCACGATCGACCAGCCCTTGGTCGTGTCATAGCCCGAGATACCTCCGGGCCCGATCGACGAGGGGAAGAGGTCCGACAAGCCGATGAGCGTGCCCAGGCTGTTCTTGACACCGAGATACTCGGTAGCGCCATCGGCATACTGACCTTCAACGATAAAATGGCCGCCGTCGATGACCGGTATTTTAATGAGGGCGGTACCGCCAATGGCAAAGCCGTACTTGTTGTCGTGAGTCGTCGGGATGGAAAGAGTGCCAGTGTTGCCACCCAACGTCGCCGTCACGTCAACAGTCTCGGGCGAGCGCAGCTGGTGGAGAGCTCCTTGGACGGCCAAGGATCCCCAACTTGCATCATAGCGCAACTGACCAACGACGTCCGGAAGCTGTTGCCCGCCCTGCAGATTGATGTCCACGCTGTTACCGAAGCCGAGGACCGTGCTATCCAAGCCAACGTCGTTGACACGGTGGTCGCGGCCATCTTCGATCGACAGCGTGGCGCTGAAGCCACCGCCGAACTGAGCGGTGTAGGCGATGAGGTTAACCGTGCTGGTTTCTGCGTAGTAGGGTGCCCAGATCGTATCGCCATACTCGTTGTCGTAGAAGCCGAAGAACGAATGGGCGTAACCAGCGGTCAGGCCACCGAACTGGATGAAGGCCTTGTCGATCGTGAAGGTGTTGCCGTTGTAGGTGCCGCCACGACCTTGAGCCGAAATCGGATGAGAGTCGGCATTGATCTGGAAGTAGGAGCGCAGCACGCCCCAATCGGTCTCGGTGCGGGCGTCGAACCAGATACGGGCCTGCGTGTTGAAGGCCGAGCGATCATCATTCCGGTTCTGCCCAACATTGGTCAAGACATTGTTGATGGATGTCGGAGCCGTATTGATGCCCACCCGGTCGCCGCCGAACGCGCGATAATCGGCGCGGATCTCGCCGCCGATCTTCAGACAGGTATCGCTGCCGGGGATGTAGAAGAAGCCGGGACCGAAGGCCGAGCAGACCTTCACATATTCGACGGCCTCGCCCTTGGTCATGGGCAGGTCGGCAGCCTGGGCGGCGCCGATGGCGGCGATGCCTGCAGCAGCGCCGAGAAGTGCGGATTTAATCGTCATCAAAACCCCCTCCGGGACATTATTTTACTTGCACGAGGGGACTTCTTGTCATGACACCCCACTCGCAACAGCCGACCGAACTTGGCGCATGCTTGGAAAGCACTTGGCCGCCACGTGAATCGTCGCAATGAAGGTGCGATATTCTAGAAAGCGCCACAATAGAGTTTTTCTACCTTGGCACCGACAGAAAACATTTTGGCGAATATGTGTCACTCAAAAGACACATCCAGAGCATCGTAGCTTACACCAAAGAATCGACTACCCTTAAGGGTATATCTAATTAATATACCAACAAAATATAAGTTTATTTCGGTGTTTTATAATTGGAACACATAAAATTAATACACGAAACCTCTATCTCTTAGCAAAAGACACCACAAGCCCGTCATTGCAGGCCAATCAGTTTCCATGTGGTAATATAAGACTTACCGATCCACCGCCCCCGCACATCGATGCCGGAATGAGTTCGGAAAAGTTCCTATCCGATATCCCGTTTTGCTTGCAGGTGGCATGCCATGCAACGAGACGAGAAATCTCTCCGCATCAGACACAAGCAAGCACCGCCGGACCGATGGTCCAGCGGTGCTTGCTTGTCTTGTCTATGGCTGAAGCTGACGGCCGTCAGGCCTTCTCTCGGGGCCAGGGCGTCTCGGACACCGGCGTCAGCGGCCCCTTGCCATCGCGCCAGGAGACGAGATTGTCGACCACCAGCTGGCCCATGGCCCGGCGGGTGTGAATGGTGGCCGAGCCGACATGCGGCAGCAGCACCGCATTGTCGAGCGCCACCAGCGCTTCGGGCACCTGCGGTTCGTCGGCGAAGACGTCGAGCCCCGCCGCGAGAATGGTGCGATTGCGTAGCGCCTCGATCAGGGCGCCCTCGTCGACGACAGAACCGCGGGCGACATTGATCAGCACGCCGTCGGGGCCGAGCGCCTTGAGCACCTCGGCATCGACTAGATGGCGCGTCTCCGCCCCGCCGGGGACGATGATCATCAGCGTATCCACCGCCTCCGCCAGCGCCTTCACGCTGGAGTGGTAGGCATAGGCGACATCCGCCTGGCGCCGGCGCCCGTAATAGGCGATCTTCAGGCCAAAGGCCTCGGCGCGGCGGGCGATGGCTTTGCCGATCCGCCCCAGGCCGACGATACCGAGCGTGCGCCCGCGCAGCGTCGCCGGCGTCAATGGATAGTTTTCGCTCAGCCATTTGCCCTGCCGCAGGAAGCGGTCGGCCTGCGGTACTTCGCGGATGGTCGCCAGCAGCAAGGCCATGGCGAGATCGGCGACGTCCTCGTTGAGGACTTCGGGCGTGTTGGTGACGACGACGCCATGCCGTGCCGCCGCGGCGGCATCGACGGAATCATAGCCGACGCCGAAATTGGCGATGATTTCGAGCTTGGGTAAAGCAGCGATCAGCGCTTCGTCGACATGGGCATGGCCGCCAGCTGCGAGGAAGCGCACCCGGTCGGCGATCCTCGCCAGCACCGCATCGGGATCATCCGCCAGCCAGAGCTTGTGCACGGTAAAGGCCTGATCCAAGGCCTCGACCGTTTGGGCAAGCATGGGCTTGGGCATCAGAAGATCGGGTGCGGACATGCCGAGGGAACTCTCAGGGAATGGAATGGATCGAAGGATAGCGCCAAGACCTAAAGCGTTTTGCGGTCTGGCGAAATCACCAAATCGCAAAATGCATTGGAACGAGAAGCTCCGGCAGGCAGGCAGATCCATGGCGTGGGATCTGATTTTCGAAGTCAGATCCCACGCCATGGACTATTGTTGCTGCATCGTTTTTACCGAAAATCGGCATTCACTTTTCGGTACGACGCTCCAGGAAAGCGCCTGCTCAGAGGGCCGGCAGCTTGCCGCCAAGCTCGTCCTCGATATGGGCCTGCACGATGGCGTCCATGTCGCGATCGGCGACGAAGCCGAGTTCGAGGGCACGCGCCGTGTCGAAGTCGCGCGGCCAACCCGCCACGATCTTCTCGATCACGGGATCGGGCTGATGCTTGATCAGCGCCACGGCCTTGTCACCGGCGGCCCGGCGCAAGGCCTCGATCTCCTCGGCCACCGTTGCGGAGAGGCCGGGCATGGAAAGATTGCGGCGCGCGCCCAGGCGGGCCGTGTCGATCGCCGCTGAATGGTGGAGGAAGCCGACCGCCGAGCGAGGGCTGGCAAACCAATGGCGCACATCGTCCGAGACCGGCAGGATGGCTTCCTGCCCATTCAGCGGCTCGCGCAAAATGCCCGAGAAGAAGCCCGAGGCTGCCTTGTTGGGCTTGCCGGGGCGCACCGCGATGGTCGGCAGGCGGATGCCGATGCCGTCGAAGAAGCCACGGCGGCTGTAATCGGCCAGCAGCAGCTCGCCGATCGCCTTCTGCGTGCCATAGGAGGTCAGGGGCGTGTTGAAAAACTCGTCGCCGATACGCTCCGGGAAGGGCGCGCCGAACACGGCAATGGAGGAGGAGAAGATCACGCGCGGATAATAGCCCTCGCCCGGCCGGGCATCGCCATGGGCCTGGCGGATCGCTTCGAACAGGCGCTGGGTGCCTTCCAGGTTGATGCGATAACCCTTGTCGAAATCGGCCTCCGCCTCACCCGAGACGATGGCGGCGAGATGGACGATCACATCGGGACGAGTGCCGATCAGACGCTCGACCGTGCCGGGCACCGGCAGATCGTCCTGGCTGGCGCTGCAGGCGAACGGCAGACCGGCGGGAACCTGGGGCAGCACGACGTCGCTGAGCAATGCTTCGCTGACGGACTTGCCGCCAAGCTTGCCGTCGCGGCTCATGCTCTCCAGCAATTTGCGGCCCACCATGCCGGCCGCACCCAGGATCAGGACTTTCATCGCCTCGCCTCGTCATTTCCCCGCGACCGAAAACACCCAGCCGAAGCCTCGCGCATCGCACCGCATCTTTTGTCTCATGATGCCCGTTCTGGGCCCGAAGACGGCTCGAATCCGCCGTTTCTCAGCCTAGCGATAAGGCCTTTGCCGAGGTGAGGCAAGTTCTTGTCTTACAAATTGGGCCAATTCTTGTCTTACAAATTAAACAAGGACATGGTGGCGCATGACAAAGGCCCCGTCATCGCTTCCGGGGCCTCGCCATCATTCGCGTTAGCGGACACGATCAGGAACGCGGCCCGACCATCGCCGTCAGGGCCCCTTGCGGATCACGGCATTGGATCACCCACATCTCACCGGGCACTTCCATCGGCTCCATCAGGATCTTGCCGCCATTGTCTGTGACGCGCTTGGCCGTCTCGTCGATATTGTCGACCTGGATGTAGTAGACCCACATCGGCCCGCACATGTCCTTGGTGCGGGTCATCATGCCCCCATAATCGGTGCCGTTCTGGCCATAGAGCTGATAGACCCCCATCGGCCCCATATCGAGGCCCTGGTGCTTCTCCCAGCCGAACAGCCTGGAATAGAACTCGAAGGCGCCGGGCCCGTCGCCGGCATGCAGTTCCCGCCAGGCGATATGGCCCGGCGTGCCCAGGCCCGGCATTTCCGGCGGTTCCCCCTGCCCCTTGAACAGGCCGAACACGGCTCCATAGGGATCGGCGGCAATGGCAAAGCGGCCGACGCCGGGAATGTCATCCGGCGCACGATGAACCTGGCCTCCGAGCTTCACCACCTCGGCCGCGGAGACATCGACGTCGTCAGCGGCCACGAAGCCGGTCCAGTTCGGCGGCACGTTGCGGGCGGCAGCATCGGGCGGAATGTCCATGAGGCCGGCCACGAGCGCGCCCTTGTTGGAAAACAGCGTGTAGGTGAGGCCCGGCATACCGGAATCGGCCGCATCCCAGCCCAGCACGGCGCTATAGAAGGCCGCCGCCGCCTTCACATCCGTGGTCATCAGTTCGTACCAGACAAAGCTTCCATGCGTGACGGACATGACGGGCTCCCTTTGATGTCGGTTTCGGATCAGATTGCGGATCAGATTTCTTGGCAGGGGACGATAGGCCGAGACCATGGCGGCCCGATCACAGCCCCTTGGCGATAGCCATCGAAACGGGTGTCAGCTGCAGCAGCCATGTGCAGCGGGCTTGTCCTCGTATTCGTCATGCCGCCGCACGAAATCCATGGTCGAAGCCTCGTTCCGCCCCTTGGGTGCGCGGTCGAGGATCATCAAAGTGCCGATCAGTTCCTCCGGACCGCGGGCATAGCTCGAATAGCTGTGAAACACCTCGCCCTGCTCGTCCTTGTAGAAGGCACTCAGCCCGGGCAATTCGTCATGGCCTTGGGCGCTCGGCTGGCTGGTGAAATTATAGACGATCTCCTCGCCCGCCAGGTCCTCCCGGCTGAAGGAGACGTGATAGTCGAAATTGAAATCACTGCCGAAGGCCGACGCCCAGGGAAAGTGCCAGCCCATGCGCTCTTTATAGGCCTCGATCTTGGCAAGCGGCGCCCGCGAGACGGCGGTGAGCGTAACGTCGTGGTGGTTGAGATGGGCCACGGCGCCGTCGAGATGATCCGCCAGGAAGGAGCAGCCGGTGCAGCCGGCATCCCAGTCGGGGCCCAGCATGAAATGGTAGACGATCAGCTGGCTGCGGCCCTCGAACAACTCGGCGAGCGTACGCCGCCCCTGGGGCGTGTCGAAAAGATAGGCCTTGTCGACCTTGACCCAAGGCAGCGCCATGCGCTCGGCATTCAGCCGGTCGCGTGCCCGCGTCGCCTCCTTCTCCTTGATCAGCAGCGCCTTGCGCGCCGTCAGCCATTCTTCCCGAGACACGACCTGATGGGCTGGCATGTCGACCTCCCTGCAGCAGTTCCTGGATAGCGGATTCTGGATCGCTTGACTAAATAGGTTGATATCAACATTATTAGTGCATGTCAAAACACACCGATCATCGGCGCTTTTCATCCCAGCCGGGCCTCGATGAGGCAGATCCCCCGGACGCGGAGGGCACGCAGGAAACCCTCGTTCCCTTCGCGACGACCCTGCTCGTGCGCGATACTTGCCTGTGCCTGCACGTCCAGCGCGCGGCGCGGGCACTGGCTCGCCGCTTCGACGACGCCCTGCGTCCGGTCGGGCTGACAAACAGCCAGTTCTCGTTGCTAATGGCGCTCAACCGCCCTGCCCCGCCGCCAATGGGGCCGGTGGCGGCACTGCTGGCCATGGATCGCACCACCCTCACCGCCGCCCTCAAGCGGCTCGAGGCCCGCGGCCTCGTTCAGATATTGCGCGATCCGGCGGACCGGCGGTCCCGCCTGCTCGCGCTTACCGCGGCGGGGCGGTCGCTGCTGGCGCGGGCCGTGCCGATCTGGCAGGAGAGCCATGCCCTGCTGGATACGGCGCTGGCGGGCGGCCAGGCCATCCGCCTCAGGCAGGATCTCGCCGCTCTCTGCTAAACCGCTGCCCCCGCATAGGCAAAGGCCCCGGTTTCCCGGGGCCTCGTGTCGACAGGGCGCGACGCCGTCCCCGTCAATTGAAGGTGTAGGACAGGCCGCCCATCACGCCGAAGTCCGGCTTGCGGCCGCCCGCCGAATAGGTGCCGGCGATATTGGCGCGCCACTTGGCGTCCTCCGAGGTCCAGCCCAGGCCGGCGGCGAGGCCGACCTGGCGGTGATAGACCGCCATGCCTGCCGCGGCCGAGACCTTGCCCGGCCTGTCGTCGTAGCGCAAAGCCGAGGCCGCCATGGCCTGGGAGATGCCCTGCCGGGCTTCCTTGAGGTTGTTGGACACCTGGCTCTGCAGATTGGCGATGCTGCCGCCGATGCCGTCGAAGCGCTTGTCGAGGGCGGTCAGCGCACTTCCCACATCATTGTATGTGCCTGTGCTCAGTTGATACTTAGTGCCCGTGAGTTGACCATTGGCATCAACGGTAGTGTTGCCGCCTAGAGCGGCCGCCACTGAACTGGCCGTGCCATAAAGCTGCGATCCATTGACGGCCTGTTTTGAAGCGCCTGAGACTTCGCCATTGGCAACATTGTTGATGGTCACTGGTGTGCCGGCGTTGCCCAAGGTGACGCTGGTCTTGCTGGGATCGTCATACTTCACCGCCGTATTGGCAAGATTGGTCGTGTTCTGATCGAGCTGCGTCATCGCATCCGACACGCTGCTGTATTGCGTGGGACCATTCGCATCGACATCACCATTCTTGTCGATCTTGGTCACGCCCTGGCTGAAGTTCTCGATCTTGCCTGTGGTCGAGTTGTATGTCGCGCCACCACCAATGGTCGTGGCCGTCGAGGTGCCGAGGTTGTTGACGTTATTGCCAAGCTGCGTGACCTGCTGGTTGGCAGCCTCGATCGCCTGGTTGGTGGCGTAGAGCTGCGAGCCATTGACCGCATCCGTCGAGGTCGCCGAGATCTGGCCAGCCGCGACATTGGTGACCGTGCGCTCATTGCCCGCCGAGCCGACGCTCACCGTGCTGGTCGCATTGGTGCCGGCAAAGGTGTAGGGCGTGCCGTTGATCGTCGTGCCCGTGGTGTTGATCACCGTCGAGGTCACCGAACCAGCACCGAGCGCGACATCGCCTTCATTGGCCGAGGCCTGGGCGCCATTGCCGATCGCGGTCGAGTTGGCCGTCGTCGCGCTCGAATTGGCGCCGACCGCCGTGGCGCCATCAGCCGTGGCCTTGCTGCCGGAGCCCATGGCGGTGGAACCGGTACCGCTCGCCTCGGCATTCTTACCGGTGGCGATCGCCCCCTCGCCGCTAGCCTTGGCCTGGGTGCCTGTCGCAATCGAGTCATTGCCGCTGGCCTCGGCACCATTGCCGACCGCGACGGATGAAGCACCTCCCGCGTTGGCATCGTTGCCCGCGGCGATCGACTTGGCGCCGCTCGCCACGGACTTCGGACCAATCGCTACAGCACCATCCCCACTGGCGACGCTGTCCGCCTCCGTCGAATTGGCGTGGAAATATTTGATGCCACCGCCATTGATGGAGCCGCCGATCTTGTCGAGCACGCTCTGCACCGAGGTGAAGGTGCTGCCACCATAGTTGAGGCTGGTGATCACCGTGCCGCTGCTGGGATCGAAGCTCGAGCCGCCGCCAAGGCCGCTTGCCACCGAATTGCCCAGGCTGAACAACTGCGAGCCGTTGACGGCATCGGTGGAGGTCGAGGACACGTCACCCTTGGCGATATTGGTGATCTTCTTGCCGCCGGCATCGATGCCGTTGGTGGTCACGCTCGGCCCGCCGGTGATGGTGAGGCCGTTGGTGTCGAGCGTCGCATTGCCGGTCGTCACGCTGTTGGCGGTGAGAGTGGCAACCGTGATGGCGCTGGCGAGGTTGAAGGTGGCGTTCGAGCCGGACTGGCTGATGACGATGTTGCCGTCGGTGTTGTTGAGATCCACCGTGCCGCCGGGCGCCACATTGGCGGTCGTCGACCCGTTGTTGGTCGAGAGGTTCCAGCCCTTGTTGGCCGTCTGCTGCACGGCGTAGAGCTGCGAGCCATTTACCGCATCGCTCGAGACTGCCGTCACCGCACCGTTGGCAAGGTTGGTCATCGTCACCGGGGTGCCGGCATTGCCGAGCGTGATCTTGTCCTTCACCGCGGGATCATCGTACTTCACCGCAGCATTGGCGAGGTTGGTGGTGTTGGTGTCGAGCTGCGTCAGCGCGCCGGCTACCGTGGTGTAGCCCGTGGTCGTGCCGACATTGCCCTTGCCATCGATCGCCGTGACGGTCTGGCTGAAGCCCGACAGCGTGCCGGTCGCCGGGTCATAGGTCGTGCCGCCCCCCAGGGTCGACGCCGTCGAATTGCCGAGATTGCCGGCGGCATTGCTCACCGTCTGCAACTGGCCGACATTCACCGCGTCGGTGGCGTTGGTGCCGGCTGCGACATTGGTGATCGCCTTGCTGCCGGCATCGATGCCTGCGGTGGTGACGCTCGGCCCGCCCGTGATGGTCAGGCCGTTCGTCGTCACCGTGGTGCCTCCCACCGTCAGGCCGGTGGCGTCGAGCGTGTTGCCGCCCGCCGTGATGCTGTCCAGCGTGATGCTCTTGGCGAGGTCGAAGGTGGCGTTCGGGCCGTTATGGGCGATGACGATATTGCCGTCGGTGTTGCTCAGATCCACCGTGCCGCCGGGACCGACATTGCTCTTGCCCGCGGTATCGCCGCCGGTCGACAGGTTCCAGCCGGCATTGGCATTGTTGCCCACGGCCTGGAGCTGGCTGACATTCACCGCATCATTGGCCGCCACACCGTTGGCGACATTGCCGATGGTCACCGGCGTGCCGGCATTGCCCAGGGTGATCTTGTCCTTGGTGGCAGGATCGTCATACTTCACTGCCACATTGGCGAGGTTGGTGGTGTTGGTGTCGAGCTGCGTCAGCGCCCCGGCCACCGTCGTATAGGCCGTGCTGGCACCGACATTGCCCTTGCCGTCAACAGCCGTGACGTTCTGGCTGAAATTAGCGATCTTGCCGGTAGCAGGATCATAGCTTGCCCCACCGCCCAGCGTCGAGGCCGTCGTCGAGCCGAGATTGTTGACGTTATTGCCGAGATTGGTCACCGACGTCGCGACGGTGTTGAGCTGGCTGAAATTGACCGCATCATTGGGATCACTGCCGTCGGCGAGATTAGTGACCTTCTTGTTGCCTGCGTCGATGCCTGCGGTGGTCACGCTGGGCCCACCGGTGATGGTGAGACCGTCGGTGGTCACCGTGGTGTTGCCCACGGTCAAGCCGGTGGCGTCGAGCGTGTTGCCGCCCGCCGTGACGCTGTCGAGTGTGATGCTCTTGGCGAGGTCGAAGGTGGCGTTCGAGCCGTTATGGGCGACGACGATGTTGCCGTCGGTGTTGCTCAGATCCACCGTGCCGCCGGGACCGACATTGCTCTTGCCCGCGGTATCGCCGCCGGTCGACAGGTTCCAGCCCGCGCTCGCCGTCGAACTCACGGCATTCAGCGCACTTCCGACATCGTTATAGGTGTTGCCGCCGATATTGTAGTTCGGTGCACTCACCGTGCCGTCCGGGTTCACGACCGAGCCGCCCCCAAAATTGTCGGCGATCGAGTTCGAGGCCGCGTAGAGCTGCGAGCCGTTGACCGCATCGCTCGAGGTGGCGCTGATATTGCCCTTGGCAAGATTGGTGATCAGGGTGAGGTCCGATGCCCCGATGCCGCCCAGCGTGATCTTGTCCTTGATCGCCGGATCGTCGTATTTCACCGCGGCATTGGCGAGATTGGTCGTATTGGTGTCGAGCTGAGTCAGCGCATTGGACACCGTGGTGTATTGGGTCGGCGCACCGGCCGCATTACCCTTGCCGTCGACCGCGGTGACATTCTGGCTGAAGCCTGACAGCGTGCCGGTGTTGGGATCGTAGGTCGTGCCGCCCCCGATGGTCGAAGCGGTCGAATTGCCGAGATTGTTGACGTTGTTGCCGAGATTCGTCACCGAGGTGGAGACGCTGTTGAGCTGACTCAGATTGACCGCGTCGGTGGCATTGGTGCCGGCGGCCACATTGGTGATCGCCTTGTTGCCGGCATCGATGCCGGCCGTCGTCACGCTCGGGCCGCCCGCGATGGTGAGACCGCTGGTGTCGAGCTTGGAATTGCCGGACGTGACGCTGTCGACCGTGACATCCTTGGACAGGTTGAAAGTGACGGCGTTGCCGGTCTTGGTGATGGCGAGATTGCCGTCGGTGTTGTTGAGATCGACCGTGCTGCCGGGAGCAACATTGGAGGAGTTGGCGCCGTTGGCGGTCAGGTTCCAGCCCATGTTGGCGGTCTGCTGCACGTCATAGAGCTGGGAGCCGTTGACCGCGTCGGTCGAACCTGCCGCAACCGCGCCATTGGCGAGATTGGTGATCTGGGTCGGCTGCGTCGCGCCGGCACCACCAAGGGTGATCTTGGTCTTGGTGGCGTCGTCATACTGCACCGCATTGGCGGTGGCATTGCCGACCACGGCGAAGAGCTGCGAACCGTTGACCGCATCGGTCGAGGTCGCCGTCACGTCGCCATTGGCGACGTTGGTGATCTTCTTGCCCCCGGCATCGACACCGGCAGTCGTCACGCTCGGCCCGCCTGTGATCGTCAGGCCGGTCGCGTCGAGCTTGGACGCGCCCACCACTACGCTGGTCGTATCGATCGTCACCGCGCCGACGGACAGGCTGTTGGCGATCTTCACGTTGGAGGCGAGGTCGAAGGTCGCGTTCGGCCCGGACTGGCCGATCACGACATTGCCGTCCGTATTGCTGAGATCGACCGTACCGCCCGGCGCAATGTTGCTGGTGCTTGCGCCCTTGTTGGTGGAGAGGTTCCAGCCCTTGTTCGCGGTCTGGCTGACCGCGTCGAGCTGGCTGACATTGACCGCGTCAGTGGCCGCCACACCATTGGCGACATTGCCGATGGCCACCGGCGTGCCGGCATTGCCGAGCGTGATCCTGTCCTTCACCGCGGGGTCGTCATACTTCACCGCGGCATTGGCGAGATTGGTGGTGTTGGTGTCGAGCTGCGTCAGCGCACCGGCGACCGTCGTGTAGTTCGTGGTGGCGGCCGCCGCATTGCCCTTGGCATCGACGGCCTTGATGCCCTGGCTGAAGCCGGACAGCGTGCCAGTGGCGGTGTTGAAGGTCGTGCCGCCGCCGATGGTCGAGGCGGTCGAATTGCCCAGATTGTTGACGTTGTTGCCGAGATTGGTCACCGAGGTCGACACGGTGTTGAGCTGGCTGAGATTGACTGCGTCGGTGGCGTTGGTGCCGGCGGCGACATTGGTGATCGCCTTGCTGGCGGCGTTGATGCCGGCCGTGGTGACGCTGGGACCGCCGGTGATGGTGAGGCCGGTGGTGTCGAGCTTGGAATTGCCGGCCGTGACGCTGGTGAAGGTCGGCGTCATCGAGGTGGCGATGGCGATGGTGTTGCCGGTCTGCGTGATCGCGATGTTGTTGCCGGCCTGGTAGGTCACGGTATCGCCGGGCGCAATCTTGGTCGAGGCACTGCCCGAAGCCGTGCCGGTGCTGCCGGCAACCGTGCCCGTATTGGCGTTCCAGCCCTTGCTGGCGGTCTGCTGCACGTCGAAGAGCTGCTGGCCGGTGACGGCATCGGTGGAGGTCGAAGTCACCGCGCCATTGGCGACATTGGTGATCTTCTGCGGCGAACCGCTGCCATGGCTGGCATCATACGCACCGAGCGTCTTGTTCCACTGCAGCGCATCGGTTTGCAACGCCGTCACGGAGGTGTTCACCGCATTGAAGGCGTTGCCGACATTGTTGTAGGTGGTGCCGCCGATATTGTAGCTCGGTGCGCTCACCGTGCCCGTCGCCGGATTATAGGTCGAGCCGCCACCGAGATTGCTGGCCGTCGAATTGCCGAGATTGTTGACGTTGTTGCCGAGGTTCGTCACCGATGTGGCGACCGTGTTCAGCTGGCTCAGATTGACAGCGTCGGTGGCATTGGTGCCGGCCGCGACACTGGTGATCGCCTTGCTGGCGGCATTGATGCCGGCCGTCGTCACGCTCGGCCCGCCTGTGATGGTGAGGCCCGTGGCGTCGAGCTTGGAGTTGCCGACGGTGACACTGCTGGCGATGGCGAGATTGCTCGCCAGGTTGAAGGTGGCGTTCGGGCCCGATTGGGTGATGACGACATTGCCATCGGAATTGTTGAGATCGACCGTGCCGCCGGGCGCGATGTTGCTGGTGGTCGCCCCCTTGTTGGTGGAGAGGTTCCAGCCCTTGTTCGCGGTCTGCTGCACGGCGAGGAGTTGCGAGCCATTGACCGCATCGGTCGAGGTCGTGGTCAACGCACCATTGGCGACATTGGTGATCGTCACCGGCGTGCCGGCATTGCCCAGCGTGATCTTGTTCTTCACCGCCGGGTCGTCATACTTCACCGCGGCATTGGCGAGATTGGTGGTGTTGGTGTCGAGCTGCGTCAGCGCACCGGCGACCGTCGTGTAGTTCGTGGTGGCGGCCGCCGCATTGCCCTTGGCATCGACGGCCTTGATGCCCTGGCTGAAGCCCGACAGCGTGCCAGTGGCGGTGTTGAAGGTCGTGCCGCCGCCGATGGTCGAGGCGGCCGAATTGCCCAGATTGTTGACGTTATTGCCCAGGTTCGTCACCGACGTGGCGACCGTGTTGAGCTGGCTCAGATTGACCGCGTCGGTGGCATTGGTGCCGGCGGCCACATTGGTGATCGCCTTGCTGGCCGCGTTGATGCCGGCCGTCGTCACGCTCGGCCCACCCGTGATGGTGAGGCCGGTGGTGTCGAGCTTAGAATTGCCGGCCGTGACGCTGGTGAAGGTCGGCGTCATCGAGGTGGCGATGGCGATGGCGTTGCCGGTCTGCGTGATCGCGATGTTGTTGCCGGCCTGGTAGGTCACGGTGCCGCCCGGCGCGATATTGGTGAGCGCGCTGCCCGAAACCGTACCGGTGCTGCCGGCGACCGCTGCCGTATTGGCATTCCAGCCCTTGTTGGCCGTCTGCTGAACGGCAAAGAGCTGCGAACCGTTGACGACGTCGGTGGAGGCCGCGGTCACCGCGCCATTGGCCAGGTTGGTGATCGTCACGCCACCGGCCGGCGCTCCCGCGCCGCCGGTCGCCCCGAGCGTGATCTTGCTGCCACCGGGAGCATCATACTTGACCGCGATATTGGCCAGGTTGGAGGTGTTGGTGTTCAACTGGTTCAGCGCGCCTGCGACCGTCGTCTGCGCGGCTGCCGCACCGACCGCGCCGGTGTTGCTGACCGGATTGATAGTCTGGCTGAAACCGGACAGCGCGCCGGTGGCCGGATTATAGGTCGTGCCGCCGCCGAGGGTCGAGGCCGCCGAATTGCCGAGATTGTTGACGTTGTTGCCGATCGTCGTCACCGACGTGCCGATCGCATTCACCGCCTGGTTGGTGGCAAAGAGCTGCGAGCCGTTCACCGCATCGGTGGAGGTGCCGCTGATCCGGCCGGCCGCGACATTGGTAATGGTCCGTTCATTGCCGGAGGAGCCGACGCTCACCGTGGAATTGGCGGCATTGCCGGCATAATTGTAGCTCGTGCCGTTGATCGTACCACTCGGCGTGTTGACCACGGCGGCTGTGGTCGACCCGGCACCCAGAGCGACGTCGTTGGCATTGCCTGCATTCGAGCCAGAGCCGAGAGCAACGGCATTGGCGGCTGCGCCCGTGGCCTTGTCACCGAAAGCAAGAGCACCGGCAGCCGCGGCATTGGATTGATTGCCGAGCGAAACGGAACCCTGCCCGACCGCGAAATTGGCATTGCCCAGCGCGACCGCGCCATTGGCCGCCGTGGTGCCGGTCGTGTTGCCGGCGGCGGTATTGTTGGCGCCGAGCGCCACGGCACCCGTGCCGTTGGCCACATTCGGGTCGCCGATCGCCACCGCGCCATCACCGATGGCCTTCTGACCCAGGCCGATGGCGACGGCCCCTCCAGCCGCGGTCGCGGCGTTGGCATTGGCGCCCACGCCGATGGCGACGTTCTGGCCCGTTGCACCGGAAATCGAGTTCAGACCGACGGCCACGCCATTGGCGCCGGCCGCCTTGGAATTGGTGCCGATCGCAGTCGCGTTGGCGGCATTGGCATTGGCGGCAAGACCGAAGGCAATCGCGCTGTCGCCATTGGCGGTCGCGCTAATACCAAAGGCAATTGCATTGGCCTGCGCAGCATTCGCCGATTGTCCGAATGCGATGGCATTGGCGGCGTTGGCCACGCTTCCCCCACCGAAGGCGACGGCATTGGTTCCGTTCGCCTTGGAAGAAACACCAAAGGCGATCGCATTGGTGGACGTCGCCAGCGAATTGCTGCCCATCGCAACGGCGTCGACACCGCTGGCGTTCGACGACACGCCATAAGCCATGGCGTTCTGGGCCAGTGCATTGGAGGAGCGGCCCACCGCGATGGCATTCTCGCCGGTCGCCCTGACACCATAGCCCATGGCATAGGCGGCATTGGCAGTAGCCTGGGCACCCAGGCCGATCGACACTGCGCCGACCCCCGACGAAGTCGTCGTCCCACCGAGGGATCCTTGCCCGCCGATCGCGATGGCATCGACATTGTTGGCGATCGACTGCGCACCGATCGCGACGGAATCCTGCCCCGTCGACTGGGCACTGGCGCCGAAGGCCAACGTGTCACCGGCATTGGTGTTGCTCTTGGCAAACGCTCCGCCGCCAAAGGCTATGGCGCTGCCCGCAGAACCCGCCACAGCATTGGATCCGGTGCCGATGGCGATTGCAGTGGATCCCGATGAACCGGCTCCGCCGGACGCCGAGGAGGAGGTGCCTATTGCGATCGCGTTCAAGCCGTTTGCCAGCGCGCCATCGCCCTGCGCCATGCCATAGCTGGCGGCGACATTGGCGCCACGGCCGATGGCAATGCCGGACGTCGAAGCGGCAGTAACCGTCGATTGTCCGCCAAAGGCAATCGAATTGGCACCGGCAGCCTGGGCACCACGTACGTCATTCGCACCGATGGCAATCGAGCTCTGGCCGGATGCCGTTGTCGAGTTGGCCACGCTCAAGGCATTCGTGCCATTGCCGCCGGCGCCACCAATAGCCACGGAATTGTTTCCGGTCGCCCGGGTGCCGAAACCGACGGCAGTGGCTGCCGTCGCGGTCGCCTGGGCCTCCAAGCCGATCCCCGTGCCCCATTTGCCCCCAAGACTCATCACGCCAAAGGCTGATCCGCCTTCGCCGGTTGCCTTGGCGAAGGATCCGTAGACCGAGCCTGCCGTCACACCCGACGCACTCGATTCGCAACCCGCCACGGTCGAATAGGTACCCGTTCCATCGGTAGCCTGATTTGTGGTGCCCCCCGGGTTTGTCCGCCCCACAACGCTGTTGCTACCCGTCACGCAGGACGGCGAGGTGTTGATCGTGTTGGCAAGGGCCGCTCCCCCGCTCCACAGGCTCAGCAGGATCGCCGCCATCGCGGTACCTCCGAGCACACAACTCACCCGCCCCCCGCTGGCGAGCGCACCGATGCCCAGGCGCTTGCCCCTCATACCCATCACGCGATGCGCCATGCGCAGTACGGCATGGATGCGTCGACGCAAGCTGCGATGGGCATGCTTGGCGAGATGAATGCTGTCGTGGTTCGGCATGGGGCCCCGGTCTATCTGAAACGCCGCGTCTCACAGGCAAAGCCGTCTCGTCCGAGGACAGCTTTGTTAGCAGTTGACCTAGGGATTCCCGATTACCGGGTAGCGATTCGTATTCCGAATACTTGGTCCCCCGACTCTCCATATCCCTTGACGAAGGACCGGCAGCCGTAGCGTCAGATAAACAGAATCCTCCGCATATCCGTTTAATACTCATGATTCCGTAAGGGTGTAAATACTGTATGAGATTCCATTAAAAGTACATTTTTACCTCTAATTTAAAATAAACTATCGATCTCAATCGAATTAATTTGAAATCTGGAAAATATTTATAGCTCAAAAGGAGTATTATCGAAAATTGGAGTCAAAAATTTGAAAAAAGATTGAAAAATTATTCATAAAATAAAATGAATCCCAGGGTTCATATTTAAAATATGATAAATCGATGAATTGATTATCGACTCTATTTAATTCATATTTCAAAGGTGATTTCTATATCAGGTACAAAATTTAATCGTCTCAAATCATTGAAGATACATAATTTCGTATCTCAATATACGTGAAATCAATTCTGAATTACCAAGTTGGCCGGGAGTGCTTTTGCGAATAGACGACTTTGCCACCAGCGACAGGAGGCGCGCGCCCTAACACGAAGGAATTAAGCCTATCGGCCGGGCATCGCCGTTCCCGGCGCTGTTGCGCACATGCAACAAAGCGAGAAAAATCAGCCCCGCCGCCCGCCAGGCCAGCTCTTCGCCTCAGTGGGTGGACTAAGCAAGCGCCCAGAAAGACCGTCCACCCGATGCAGTCATCAGGGACGCTTGCCCCTGTCTAGCCCCTGAAAGAAAAGGGCGGCCCGAAGGCCGCCCTCACTGCAAAATCTATTGGACCGGAGCCGGTTCGGGTTCCGGCTTGGGCTTGGGTTTTGGCTTGGGTTTTGGTTTGGGCTTGCCTTCAGGCTTGGGCTTGCCTTCAGGCTTGGCATCCGGCGCAACCGCCGGTGTCGCGGGCGTCGGTATCGGACCTTGAGCGGCATTCGGTCCGCTGGCACCGGGCACAACGCCGGCCTGGGCAATGTTGACACTCAGCCCATAAAGCAACAGGCGCTTATCGACACCTTGGAAAAGAAGCTCGAATGTCAGTTTCGTATCGGCATTCACCGGAAAGAAGCCCGCAAGGTGGAGCAATCCGTTTTTCTCGACCTGGGGCGGGAGGGTGATCGTCGGTTCGAGCACCAGCGCCGCCGCGAGATCCAGATCGGCCTTGCGCTGGCTGGCGAAAACTTCGGCCAGCCTGGCATCACTGTTTTCCCGCTGGAAATCCGGCGAGCCGAGATCGCGCAGCACCGAGTAGTTGCCGGTCTTGTTGGCCTGGTCGAGCGCGATCAGGGTGGAGCGCACCAGGATCAGGACGGTCTTGGGATCGAGGTTCATCGCCTGCGGCCCCGCCGGTGCCGCATTGGCGGGAGCCGGCGCAGCCGGAACGGGCACAGGCTGTTGCTGCTGCGCCATGGCGGGCAGTGCCAGGCTCGCCGCAATCGCGACGGCGAGCAGCCCCGCTCGGCGCATCACGGGAGTGAGGCGTCTCCGCCAGGGTCTGCTCTGCGATGGGCGACGTTTCATAGGATCCAGGCCTCGTTGGGTTTGGCGCGATGCCCGAGGTTTCACAGATTTATACCCGTCTGTCACCTTGCAAGTTCCAATCTATCCTCGCCTGTGTAGACTCGATACATGCGATCTCGACAGATCGATAAGCATCATAACACCACCGCCGCGTATTTCGGTGCGACAACGTTACGGAATAAAGAATGGACATTCGTGCCGTTTGCCTTCTCCTCACCCTTACCGCTGGCGGTTTGGGGACGATTTCACCGATTGCAGCCCTGGCGCAGGATCAGCCGGCCGCAAAGCCCGCCCGCAAGAGCAAACCGCTGGCAAGGCAGCCGGCCAAGCCTGCTCCCGCTCCCCGGGCTCCGGTGATATTGCCGGAACCACCCCTGCCCGTCCGGCAGGTCAACCAGCTCGGCCTGACCCAATGCGCGAGCCTCGTCGACCAGATGTCACGCGGTGCCCTCAATGCCAGATATGACGTCCAGTCGGGCTGGAACCGCCAGGCTCCGACGCAGCACGTCTTCCAGAGCGTCGCCGTCATCGATCGCCCGGAGGTGACGCCGGCCAACGGCTTGGCTGCCATCATCGCCACGCCGACGCCGTCGGGCAGCTGCGACGGGGTAACCGTACAGGTCTTCCCGCTCGCCAGCGATTGCGCCACGGCGCAGGCCTATATGCGCTCTTCCGGTGCCAGCCCGATCCCGATCCTCAACACCCAGATCATGATCGACCGCGACGGCAAGCGCATCTTCCTGCTGCCGGGCGTGAACAAGACCTGCATCGCCGTCTCCGTCGATTCCAGCTTCGGTCCGGGGCCGGTCGTTCAGGCCCCGGCATCACCCGTGCTCGGACCGGCATCGCCGCCGCCCTCGGCGCCCTCGCCGATCCCCGATTCTATCGTGCCGCATGCCGCCCCGGCCATGCCGCCGAGCTCGGAAATCCTGCCGACGGCCCAGCCGCCGAAATGAACCCGGGAACGCAAGAAGACGTCCAGCGGGCCGGCTGTGCATGACGGAAGGGAATGGCTTGATTCGCCTTTCCAACCTGCTCTAATCGCCGGCGTGGCGATCCCCCGTCCGGCGCCCCGCCAGGCCTCAATCGAAAAGCAGGTCATGCTCGATATTTCAGCCCTCCAGTCGATGAAGGTGTTGTTCGCAACGCCCTGCTATATCTCTGCCGTCAGCATGAATTATGTGGTCAGCATGTATTCGCTGGCCTGCGATGCCACGCAGCTCGGCCTGAAAACCGTGCTGCACATGCATTCGGAAAGCCTGATCACGCGCGGACGCAACATGGTCGTGCTGAAGTTCATGCAGGACGAATCCTATACGCATCTGTTCTGGATCGACTCCGACATTTCCTTCACCACCCAGCAGGTCATCCGCCTGCTGCTCGCCGATCGCGACGTGGCCGGCGGGGTCTATCCGATCAAGTCGCTGGCCTGGCCCGAGCCCCTGCCGGCCGGCCTGACCAAGGACGAGATGGAAATCCGCTTCGCCCGTTATGCCTTCAATCCCGTCGACCACGGCAAGACGCCGATCGGCCAGCATGTCGATGATGAAGGCTTCATCGAGGTCTCGGAGGCGCCCACCGGCTTCATGGTGATCAAGCGCCATGTCTTCCCCAAGCTGATGCAGGCCTATCCCCATCTCAACTACACGCCGGACGGACCGCCGAACAACCCGCTCAAGCCGCTGCACTGGCTGTTCTTTGACTGCATGGTCGATCCCGATTCCGGGCGCTATCTGTCGGAAGACTATGCCTTCTGCCGGCGCTGGCGCGACATCGGCGGCAAGGTCTGGATCGATTCCCAGTCCAAACTGCAGCATCTGGGCCAGTACAATTATGTCGGCGATGTCGAGACCAGCCTGAAGCAGCAAGGGCACTGGTAGGGCCGGCTCGAAGCGGCGGGGAGGCGAATGTCGGAGCAGGCCATGACGACACCCCTGGTCGAGCTCCTCGGCCCGGCGCGCCGCACCCATATCGTCGACATCGGCGCCAATCCCATCGACGGCGACCCGCCCTATAAATCCATGCTGGCGGCGGGCCTCGCCCGGCTTACCGGCTTCGAGCCGCAGGCCGAGGCGCTGGCGAGGCTCGAGGCGGCCAAGGGGCCGAACGAGAGCTATCTGCCCCACGCCATCGGCGATGGCGGCGAGGCCTATCTCAATCTCTGCGCCTATTCGGGCTGGAGCAGCCTGCTCACCCCGCGCCAGGACGCGCTGGAGGTGTTTTCCTATTTCAAGCCCAATGCACAGGTGATCGGTCGCATCCCGGTACGCACCACCCGCCTCGACGACCTGACGGTGCTTCCGGAGATCGACATGCTCAAGATCGACGTACAGGGCGCCGAGCTCGCCGTGTTTCGGAATGCCCGCGAGAAACTGCGCTCGGCCGTGGCCATCCAGACCGAGATCTCCTTCGTCGCGCTCTACGAGAACCAGCCGGGTTTCGGAGAGATCGACATCGAGCTGCGCGCGCAAGGCTTCGTGCCGCATTGCTTCAAGGCGGTGAAGTTCAGCCCGATGGCGCCCTATGCCAGGCCGGAGAGCTGGACGCCGGCCACAAACCAGCTCCTGGAAGCCGACATCGTCTATGTCCGGGACTTCGTCGACCCCGACGCCATGAGCGACGAGCAGCTCAAGCATCTGTGCCTCATCGCCCAATATCTGTATGGCAGCATCGAGCTGTGCGGACGCTGCATCGATCTGCTGCAGCGGCGCGGCGCCCTGCCGCCGGATACGCTGGCCAGGTACACCGCCCTGCTGGAGACGGCGCGGCCGTCGACCGCAAGCTGAGGGGACTTGACGACGCAGCGGCAGGCGCGTTCTGTGGAGCCCCATCGAGACCCCTCCCCATGTCCGCCGACACCAGCGCTTCCCGTCACCCCGAAGTCGCCGCCTATCTTGCCGCCCATCCCGATACCCGTTTCATCGAAGCCTTTACCCCCGATTTGACCGGCTATGGCTTCGGCAAGCGCTTGCCGATCGAGGAGATCGACAGCCTCTATCGCTCCGGCATGGGCTTTTCCGCCGCTCCCTATGTGCTCGATGCCCGGCATGACGGTTACGGCTCCGGCGGCATCGGCTGGGACGATGGCGATCCCGATGCCAAGGGCGTGCCGATCCCGGGCACCCTGAAGCCGATGCCTTGGGCGGCCGTGCCGACGGCGCAGGTCATGCTCGACATCACCTATGCGGTATCGGGCGAACCGCTGTGGACGGATCCGCGCCATTTGCTCAAGACCATCCTGGCCCGCCTCGCCGCCGACGGGCTCCATCCCACCGTCGCCTGCGAATACGAATTCTTCCTCACCGACGGGACGCGCGAGGCCGATGGCCGCATCCGCCCGCCGATCCTCAAGCGCACCGGCCGCCCGCTCGGCCCGCCCACCAATCTCTCTGTGCTGACGCTGGAGGAAGTGGCGCTGTGGTCGGCCCGGGCCGACGACGCGGCGCGCTCACAGAATGTGCCGATGGGCAGCATCATCGCCGAGATGGGCGTCGGCCAGTTCGAGACCAACCTGCATCATACGCCCGACGCCGTGCTCGCCGGCGATCACGCCGTGCTGCTCAAGCGCCTGATCCGCGGCACCGCCCGTGCCGAGGGCTGGGACGCCACCTTCATGGCCAAGCCCTATGAGGACGAGGCCGGGTCGGGCCTGCACGTGCATGTCAGCCTGTGCGATGCCGACGGCCGCAATCTCTTCGCCGATCCGGCAACCGGCGAGCAGCTGATCCGTCACGCTATCGCCGGCATGCAGCGCCTGATGCCGGAATCGCTCGCCTTCTTCGCACCCAACCACAATTCCTTCCGCCGCTTCGGCGGGCTGTTCGCGCCGGTCAACCGCAAATGGGGCGAGGACAACCGCACCGTCGCCCTGCGCATCCCCACCGACAAGGGCGCGGGGCGGCGCATCGAGCATCGCGTCGCCGGAGCCGACGCCAATCCCTATCTGGTGCTGGCCGCCATCCTCGCCGCCGCGCATTACGGCATCACGCGAAAGCTGGAGCCGGATGCGCCCGTGGTCGGCAAGCATGCCGGCTTCACGCGCGATCCCGGCCTGCCAGGCGATGTCTTCGAGGCGGCCCGCCGGCTGGCGCGGGCAAGGCTGCTGAAGGACTATTTCTCCAAGCGCTATCTGGAGACCTACGCCCACCTGGTCCATGGCCAGCACGAGGATTTCCTCTCGGTGCTAAGCCCGCGAGAATATGACCTGTTCTTCTGAAAAGTTCTGGAAGCGCCTGTCATTCCCGGCGCCGCCATAGGCGGCGGGAAGGGGATCCAGGGCCAATGTCGAGACCATTGGCCCTGGATCCCCTTCCCGGGATCTTCGATCCCGCCGGGGATGACAAGATGCCGATTTCATCGGACTGCCCGGATCTTCGAGCCAAACCCTGAAGGTCTTTTCCGAGCTCAGATTCCCCGCGCGCCCCGGGCCCGCAGCCTTATCATCACGCCGCGATCGTGCTCCTCGGCGCGCCTGTGCGCCCTGACCTGCAGCAGGTCCTTGCGGGCGATCAGGCCGACCAGGCGGCCGCTCTGGCGATCGAGTACCGGCACGCGGCCGATATCGGCGATGGCCATGCGATCGGCGAGCGCGCCGGCCAGTTCGTCGGCATAGCCGATCTCGAGATCCTGTCCCTCCAATATCTCCTGCAGCGACAGGGATTGGATGTCGTCATCCTCCGAGGCATGCACCGACCAGTCGAGGATATGGGCGCGCGAGACCATGCCGACCACGCGCCGCTCGGCATCGACGACCGGATAGCTCTTATGGCAGGGCTCCCCGCTGGTGAAGAAGGCGACGGCCCGCGCCACGGTCATCGCCGCCGGCAGCGTATCGACCTCGCGCACCATCAGATCGGCCACCCGGGCAAGATCGAAGGGATCGGTGTGGTATTCGCCCGAGATGTGATGGCCTCGACGAGCGATCTTTTCGGTCAGGATGGAACGCTTCATGGTCAGCACGGTGGTGGCATAGGCCATGCCGCAGGCGGTCAGTAGCGGCAGGAGCACGCCGAGATTGCCGGTGAGCTCCACGGCAAAGAGCGTCGCCGTCAGGGGCGCACGCATGGTGCCGCCCATCATCGCCGCCATGCCGAGCAGGGCCCAGAAGCCGGGATCGGCCTGCGGCAGGACGAGGCCCGCCAGGGTGCCGAGCGCGCCGCCCAGCATCATCAGCGGCGCCAACACGCCACCGGAGGTGCCCGAGCCGAGCGAAATCGACCAGATCAGGGATTTGACCACCAGGAGCAGGATCACCGCCTTCACGGCCATCTCGCCTGAGAGGAGGTGGCGGATATTGTCGTAGCCCACCCCGAGCGCGCTCGGATCGAACAGGCCGCCGATGCCGATCGCCAAGCCCCCGAACAGAGGCCACCACATCCAATGCAGCGGCAGGCGGTGGAAGAAATCCTCGCTGGCATAGACCATGGCCGTGAGGATCCCGGAGCCCAGCCCGGCGACGATGCCCATCAACACCCAGCCGAGGAAACCCGGGAAGGTCAGCGCCATGTGCCCGGTGAAGCCGAACAGAGGCGTGGGATCGAGCAGCAGGCCGCGCTCGGCCGCCGCCACCGACGCCGCGACCACCACCGGCAGGAAGCTGCGCGGCTTCCATTCGAACAGCAGGAGCTCGATCGCCAGCAGCACGGCGGCGATCGGGGTGCCGAAGACGGCCGTCATGCCCGCGGCAGCACCGGCGACCAGCAGGGCCTTGCGCTCATTGGCGCTGAGATGGATCATTTGCGCGACGAGCGAGCCGATGGCACCGCCGGTCATGATGATCGGGCCTTCGGCGCCGAAGGGGCCGCCCGAGCCGATCGAGATCGCCGAGGAGAGCGGCTTCAGCACGGCCACCTTGGGATTGATCCGGCTCTTGCCGATCAGGATCGCCTCCATCGCCTCGGGAATGCCATGGCCGCGGATCTTCTCCGAACCGAAGCGGGCCATCAGGCCGATGATCAGGCAGCCGATCACGGGTACGAACACGGCGGTCCAGCCGAGCGGCGTACCGGAGATCGACAGGTTCTCGAGCGAGAACCGGCCGTAATAGGCGATGTTGGTGCACAGGGTGATCAGGCGTAGCAGCACGAAGGCCGCCCCCACGCCGGCCGTGCCGACGAAAACGGCGATCGCCATCAGCAGGATCACCCGCCGATCGGTGGTGAAATCGCCCAGGCGCGCCGGCAATTCGCGGGTTCCCGCCTCGGCATCCTGCCCGGGCGTGCCCAGAGTCGAAGTCGTCATGTCGCTGATATCCATCTGTCGGGGCTAGCCCCGGCTGAATTTTGTATCGCAATACGATATATTTTGCGCAAGTCAATGGATTTTCGTAGAGATGGCAGCAGACAGGAGAATCGCAGAACCATGGACCCCAAGCGGCAGCAAGATCCTGATTACGCCGCCCTGGCGCGATTCCGGCATGCCTTGCGCAAATTCCTGGTCTTCAGCGAAGCGGCGGCCGGCGCGGCGGGACTGACGGCCCAGCAGCATCAGGTCCTGCTCGCCATCGCGGGCCTGTCGCAGGACGGCGCCCTTTCGATCGGCGAGCTGGCCGAGATCCTGATCCTGCGCCACCACAGCGTGGTCGAGCTGGTCGACCGGCTCAGCAAGCTCGGCCTGGTCGAACGCATGGCCGATCCGGCGGATGGCCGGCGTGTGCTGGTGCGGCTGAGCGAAGCCGGCAGGCAGAAGCTGCAGACCCTGTCGGAAACCCACCTGAAGGAACTGGCGGCCATCGGGCCGGCGCTTTCCGAGCTCCTGCAGGCTTTCCGGGGCTGATCACGTCGCCGGCATTGGCCCCCGGGGCCGGCCTCAAATCGGCGTGAGGCGTAACGAAGCCTCCCCATCCGCTCGTATAATCACAGGCAATCCGACGGATGGAGGACGATGATGAAACGGCGCGGCATTCTGTTCATGGCGGCGGGCCTGGCGGCCAGCCTCGGCACCGGCCTGTGGTTTTCAGCCTCGAGCGCCGAGGAAGCGCCGCGCCTGGTAGCGCCCCCCACCCTCGATAGCCGCCCGGGCGCGGCGTCGGAGACGGCGGTGCTGGCAGGCGGCTGTTTCTGGGGCGTGCAGGGTGTGTTCCAGCACGTGAAGGGCGTCACCTCGGCGGTTTCGGGCTATGCCGGCGGCACGGCCGACACCGCCAGATATGAAACCGTCTCGACCGGATCCACCGGCCATGCCGAGGCGGTGCGCATCCGCTTCGACCCGCGCCTCATCTCCTACGGGCGGATCCTGCAGATCTATTTCTCGGTGGCGCATGATCCCACCCAGCTCAACCGCCAGGGCCCCGACAGCGGCACGCAATATCGCTCGCAGATCTTCACCACCAGCGCGGAGCAGGCCCGGATCGCCGCCGCCTATGTCAGCCAGCTCGACGGCGCCAAAACCTTCGCCCGCCCGATCGCGACGCGCATCGCGCCGTTGCGGGGCTTCTTTTCCGCAGAGGCCTATCATCAGGATTACCTGACCCGCCATCCGACCCAGCCCTATATCGCTATCAACGACCTGCCCAAGGTAGCCGCGCTGCAGCAGCTCTTCCCGACTGTCTATCGCAGTGATCCAGTCCTGGTGGCCGGCCGCTGAGGCCGAACTACGAAGCAGGAACCGTGACGTTGCGGCTGAAATGCACGATGCGGCGATCGGGGCGTTCCTCGATCCGCTCGATCGCATAGCCGTGCCGCTGGTACCAGGCGACGTTCTCCGTGAAACGCTCATTGGTATAGAGCCGCACCAGGCCATGCCCGTCGTGTCGCGCCCGGTCCTCGGCGAAGTCCAGCAGGACCGAGCCGAGGCGCCGGCCCTTGAGCGCGGGCGCCACGGCCAGGCTCCAGATCAGCAGGTGATCGGATTTCGGCTCGATGACAAGGGCCGTCTCCAGCGCCTCGGACGGACCGGACACCCAGATCTCCATCGTCTCGAACAGGGCCGCGAAATCGGCATCATGCGGCGGCAGGGCCATGCCGATGCGCTGCTTCAGGGGAGCATAGGCTGCCTGCTGCAGGGTGGTGACAGCAGGGATCTCGGTTCTGGTGGCGCGGCGGAGAGACATACAGGACTCGTGGCATGAGACGATGATTCGGGAACATCGGCTTGATCGGCTCCGATCGGCAAACCTCCCTGGAACGCGAACATCTCAGCAATGTGCCTTCATGTCGCGACGTCCGCCTCGGGAAGCGCCGCACGCCAGGGAGAGGCTCTATCGCACGCCAACGGATCTCGCTACACCCTCAACTATAATTGAGGTTCTTGAATCATGGCAGAAGTCACCGTCAAGCAGCCCCTCGGCGTGGGCGATGTTGCCAAACGTAGCGGCATCGCCGTCTCTACCATCCATTTCTACGAGACCAAGGGCCTGATCGAGGGTTGGCGCAGCGCCGGCAATCAGCGGCGCTATCATCGCGCCGTGCTGCGCCGCATCGCCATCATCCGCATTGCCCAGCGCGCCGGTATCCCGCTGGCGGTGATTCGCGAGGCGCTGGCGGATCTGCCGCACGACCATGTCCCCAATGCACGTGACTGGCAGCGTTTCACCGATGCCTGGAAAGGCATGCTCGAGGAGAGGATCATTGGCCTCACCCAGTTGCGCGACCAGATCGCCAGTTGCATCGGCTGCGGCTGCCTGTCGTTGGAGGAATGCCCGCTGCGCAATCCCGACGACGAACTCTCCAGGCAAGGATCCGGGCCCAGATGCTTGACATCCAAGCGATAAAGCCGATCGGGAGCGACGAAACGCCGCTCCCGATTCTAGCCGCGCAACGCCTCTTGATCTCAACCATGATTGAGGTTCTATAAATCCTGTCGGCAAGCGACCGCGGTCGCATCAGGAGAGCCGACAGTGCACGACACCATCGATGACAAGACCCAGCCGCCGGGCCGCTGCGAACTGCCTAGCGGTTGCAACAGGCTTCATGCCCCCAGCATCGCATCGGGCAGGATCTGCCTCGCCCGCGGGAAAGCCTGAGCCATGTCGCATGTCATTGCCGCAATCCTCGGCTCGACCGCCTTCCTGGTATTTGCCCGCATCCTGCTGACCTTCGTGTTCTGGTCCAGCGGGCTCGCCAAGCTGATCGACTTCAGCGCCAATGCGGCCATCATGGAGAGCTTCGGCCTCAGGCCGGGCTGGCTGGTCAATGCTGCCACCCTCGTCCTGCAGCTCGGCGCCTCGGCGGCGATCATCCTCAACCGCGGTGCCTGGCTGGCGGCAGGCGCCCTCGCCGTCTTCACCTTGCTCACCATCCCGCTGGTCCATCCCTTCTGGACCAAGACGGGCGAAGAGGCCTTGCGCGACCTCACGGTGGCGCTCGAACATCTCTCCCTCATCGGTGGCCTGGCTCTGGCCGCCATCCTCGCGCGCCGGACGCCGTCAACCGTTCCGGCTTCGGCTCAGGCCGCGCCGAGGCGTTCGAGATAGACGCACAACATGTCGGCCATGGCATCTGAGTAGGCTTCGATCTCGGATGGCGTTCGAGGGCTTTCCGAAAACTGCTTGCCCGCTGCACTCAATGTCGCCGTGATGAGGTCGCCGGCCAGGGTTCGTGTCGTCTCAGCAGCCTTGGGCAGCGCCTCCCGCATGAAGGCCTCGACGACGCCGTCCCCCGCCGCCCTGGCTGCCTCCGCTTCGGGTGCGTCGCGATAGAGCGGCGCCGCATCGTCGAGCGCCACCCGCACCGCAGCCTCGTCGCATTCGGAGCGGATGAAGGCATGGACGACAATACGCAGCCTTTCGAGCGGCGGCTTGGCGCCATCCTGCAGGATGGCGCGCAGCAGCTCGCTCGTCTGCCGCCATTCGTCACTCTGGAGCCGAAACAGGATCGCCGCCTTGTTGGGAAAATATTGATAGAGCGAGCCAACGCTGACGCCGGCCTTCTCAGCCACCCGCGCAGTGGTGAAGCGCTGCGCGCCTTCCTGGCGCAAAACCTGAATGGCAGCCTCCAATATCGCGGCGACCAGCTCGGTCGAGCGGGTCTGCCGAGGCTGTTTTCGTGAGGAAACGCAAGAGTTTCGACGATCGGTCATCGGGATAGGCGCCAATGCGAATAGTGAATGCGACGAATTAGTCGTATTTCTAGTCCGGCGCAAGAATGCGTTTTTCCCAAACCGGAGCCTACCATGTCCACCCTGACCAGCGCCCCGCTTGCGCTCCTGCTGGACCGCTTGTTCGAAGAAGCCGATGCCGCCTCGCCGACAACGATCCCCGCCGTGGCCGAACTCTCCCGCCCGGAACGGGAGCGCCTGATGCGCAGCAAGACCGAATATCTCGACCTCTATGGCCGGCTGAAGGACCTGCCGCTCGCCGTCTCGCGCGAAACCGGCCTGCTGCTCTATATGCTGGCCCGAAGCTGCCGGGCCCGCACGATCATCGAATTCGGAACCTCGTTCGGCATCTCGACCCTGCATCTGGCGGCAGCGCTGCGGGACAATGGCGGCGGGCACCTGATCACCAGCGAGTTCGAGCCCTCCAAGCTGGAACGGGCTCGGCAGAACCTCGCCGCCGGCGGCGTGCTCGATCTCGTCGAGATCCGAGAGGGAGATGCACTGCGCACGCTGGGCACCGACCTGCCCGAGTCGATCGATCTCGTCCTGCTCGACGGCGCCAAGGCCCTCTATCCTGAGATCCTCGATCTGGTGGAGAGCCGGCTCAAGCCCGGCGCCCTCATCGTCGCCGACAATGCCGACTACAGCCCCGACTATCTCGCCCGCGTGCGTTCGCCGGCCCGGGGCTATCTGTCGACCCCCTTCGGCGAGGACGTCGAGCTCTCGATGCGGATCGGCTAAGCTCGCGGGCTATACGGCAAGGCATCGGAATGCCCCAAGGGGCTGGGGGCGAACCTCTGGCCCCTCCAGCGCTTCCTGTCGCAAGCGGCAGCACATCGGGCCGCCCACCGCCCCGCCCGGTCCGGCCAGCCGCGACGTGATGGCAGATTGCCGAGCCGGCAAATTGCAAGCACGATACCGATACAACCGGTGCAGCGCTCGACAGGTCGAAACGATGCAACAGCAGCTTCCCTCCGTTTACCAGCAATTGGGCGGCGAAGACGGTATCTCTCGCCTTGTCGATTTGTTCTACGACATCGTCGAGCAGGATCCGGCGGCGGCGGCCCTCCATGTGCTGCATCTCGACGGCCATGGCGTCGTCCATTCCCGGGTCGAGCAGACCCGCTTCCTGATGGGCTTCTTCGGCGGGCCGCGCCTCTATGTCGAATTCCACGGACATTCGGACGTCCGCGCCATCCATGCCCATGTGCCGATTACCGCGGAGACCCGCGACATCTGGATCCGCAGCATGGACAAGGCCTTCGACCAGGCCGGTTTGCCGCCTGAGGTCAAGAACAGGGCCATGAAGGCGCTGACCACCGCCGCCCGCCTGGTGCACGACGTCAATCCGCTGCGCAATCGCAGCGACGGAACTGCCGATCGAGCGGGTTCAAACCCGTCCTAGAGCGAGCCTTTTCAATCGAAGCTCAGCTTGCTCTTCTGCCGGCCGTCCGCCTCGAAATTGGCGGGGTCGAGCCAAGCTTCATAGCCCGCCTTCAGGCGCGGCCATTCGCCGTCGATGATCGAGAACCAGGCGGTGTCGCGGTTCTGGCCCTTGGCCACCATGTGCTGGCGGAAGACACCCTCGAAGGTAAAGCCGAACCGGGTCGCAGCCCGCTTGGACGGCTCGTTGAGATTGTGGCACTTCCATTCGAAACGCCGATAGCCGAGCGTCTCGAAAGCGTAGCGGGCAAAGAGATAGAGCGCCTCCGTCGCCACCCTGGTGCGGGCGATCGCCGGGCCCCAGAGAATGCTGCCGATCTCGATGACGCCATGCACGGGGTCGATCCGCATCAGGGCCTGGCGGCCTTCGGCCTTGCCGCTCGCCTTGTCGATCACCGCGAAGAACATCGGATCGGCGGTCGAGGACGCCTTGTCGAGCCAGGCCGAGAAGTCGGCGGCACTCCCCGGCACGCCCTCGAACAGATAGCGGAAACGCCCATCGGCCCCGGGCTCCTGGGCCGAATGCAGGAGATCGGCGCCATGGCGTGCCGGATCGAGCGGCTCCAGGCGGGCATAGCGTCCATCGAGCACGACGCGCTCCGGCCGCGGTACGCCGTTCCAGGTCGAGAGATCCATCGAATGTCCTTCGCGCAGATGCGATCAGATGATCACATTATTGCGGCGTGGCGATGCGTTGTTCAAGCGAAAGCACCTGCTGGCGCACCACGCCGGACAGGGCCTTGGAGGAGGCGACGGAGGTGAAATCCGTATCGGGATGCGGCACATTGCCGGCACCGCGGAACACCTTCAGGCCATCCGGCATCACCACGATGTCGCCATTGCGCAAGGTGGGATCGACCGAGATCGGGATCTGCGGCAGGCCGCGTGCATTGGACTGGCAGGTGCAGGCCGGATTCTCGCTGTCGCGGAAGGCATAGGCGGTGGGCAGGGCGGTGTAGAGGGCGCCGGCCTTGTCGACGGCCGACTCGATCGCCGGCTTGGTGTTGCCATTGCTGCCATCGTTGGAGCCGCTGGCTTTGTACAGCACCATCTGGCCGCCGGAGCAGGAGGCTTCGCACATCGAGGTCTGCATGTCCTCGTCGCGCTGGGAGCGGATGAAGCCGGTGGCGAAATAATAGCCGTCACAGGTGCGCACGCAGTAGCCGCGCGCCTTGGGCGTGCTCACCACCGGGGCCGGAGCCGGGCGCGAACGCTGCTGCTGCGGCTGCTGTTGCGGCACGGGTGCCGGCGCCGGTCGCGATTCCTGGCGCGGCCTGAACAGGAAGTCGAACAGGCCCGCCTGAGCGCTGCCACCCACGGCGACCGTCAGGAGCAATCCGGCGGCGAGAGGAAAAGCAAAGCGTTTCAAAGTCATGGCGCGGGTCCCGGCAGAACGTGAAGGGCCGGCATTGGCCGGCCCCGCCTTCTATGCAAGCATCCCGTCAAAATCATGTCGGTGACATCTTGTCACCGACTAGTGATTGTCGCGCGGGACCCCATAGGTCTGGGCGACCTTCTGATACTTGACCGCGGGCTTGAGCACCATACCGTCGCCGAGCTGATCCACCATGGCGCGCTGGATTTCCTGCCAGGGCGTCTGGCTCGGCGCATAGTGGAAGCCGCCCGCCGCGGCGAGATCGGCCCGGCGCTTGGCCAGTTCCTCGTCGGAGATCAGGATGTTGGCCTCGCCCTTGTTGAGGTCGATGCGCACCTTGTCGCCCGTCTGCAGGATCGCGAGGCCGCCGCCCGCTGCCGCTTCCGGCGAGGCGTTGAGGATGGAAGGCGAGCCCGAGGTGCCCGACTGGCGCCCGTCGCCGATGCAGGGCAGCGAAGTGATGCCGCGCTTGATCAGGGCCGCCGGGGGCTGCATGTTCACCACCTCGGCCGCACCGGGGTAGCCGATCGGCCCGGTGCCGCGGATGAACAGCATGCAATGCTCGTCGATGCCGAGCGAGGGATCCTCGATGCGGTGGTGATAATCCTCCGGCCCCTCGAACACGATGGCGCGGCCCTCGAAGGCGCCGGGGTTCTTGGGATCGGCGAGATAGCGATCGTGGAACTCCTTCGAGATCACGCTGGTCTTCATGATCGCCGAATCGAACAGATTGCCCGAGAGCACGATGAAGCCGGCATCCTGCACCAAAGCGGTGTCGAAACTGCGGATCACGTCGGGCAG
Source organism: Labrys sp. E2SS-1L (assembly GCF_057073705.1). Classification (NCBI taxonomy): domain Bacteria; kingdom Pseudomonadati; phylum Pseudomonadota; class Alphaproteobacteria; order Hyphomicrobiales; family Xanthobacteraceae; genus Labrys; species Labrys sp. E2SS-1L. The sequence continues at coordinate 5,339,337 of NZ_CP172712.1, forward strand.
CTCGATCTTGGCGTCCTTGCAGTTCTCGCCGATCGACTTGCCGTTCACGGTGAGCGCATTCTCGTGGATGAGCTTGTGCTTCATCAGTTCGTTGACCACCGCCGGCACGCCACCGGCATGCTGGTAGTCCTCGCCGAGATATTTGCCGGCCGGCTGCAGGTTCACCAGCAGCGGCACCTTGTGGCCGATGGTCTGCCAGTCGCGGATGTCGAGCTCGACCCCGATATGGCGGGCGATGGCGTTGATGTGGATCGGCGCATTGGTGGAACCGCCAATGGCCGAATTGACCACGATGACGTTTTCGAAGGCCTCGCGCGTCATGATGTCGGAGGGCTTGAGGTCCTCATGCACCATGTCGACGATGCGCTTGCCGGTCTCGTAGGAAATCTGCTGGCGTTCGCGATAGGGCGCGGGGATGGCGGCCGAACCGGGCAGCTGCATGCCGAGCGCCTCGGCCAGCGAGTTCATGGTGGTGGCGGTGCCCATGGTGTTGCAATAGCCGGTCGAGGGGGCCGACGAAGCCACCATCTCCATGAAGTTCTCGTAGTCGATCTCGCCGGTGGCGAGCATCTCGCGCGCCTTCCAGACGACCGTGCCCGAACCGGTGCGCTCGCCATGCCACCAGCCGTTGAGCATCGGGCCGACCGACAGGGCAATGGCCGGGATGTTCACGGTGGCCGCCGCCATCAGGCAGGCAGGCGTGGTCTTGTCGCAGCCAATGGTCAGCACCACGCCGTCGATCGGATAGCCATAGAGCAGTTCGACCAGGCCGAGATAGGCGAGGTTGCGGTCGAGCGCCGCGCCGGGGCGCTTGCCGGTCTCCTGGATCGGATGCACCGGAAATTCGAAGGCGATGCCGCCCGCCTCGCGGATGCCTTCGCGCACGCGCTGGGCCAGCACGAGATGGTGTCGGTTGCAGGGGGAAAGATCCGAGCCGGTCTGGGCGATGCCGATGATCGGCTTGCCCGACTGCAATTCCTTGCGGGTCAGGCCGAAATTGAGCTGACGTTCGATATAGAGCGCGGTCATGCCCGGATTGTCCGGGTTGTCGTACCAGGCCTGCGACCGCAATCTTTTCGTCTTGTTCTTGGTGTCAGCCATGGCAAGCCTCCCTGTCTTCGTGCCCCGCCTGCGTCGTCGGCAGGTGGCAGTCTTCCTGCAACCAGACGACTTAACACTTTTGTCAGACTATTCGCAACGCCTAAGCGACGAATAGCAGGACGATGCCTTGGGCGGCGTTTCAGGGCGAGATCGGAGGACGAGGCGCTTTGCGATCCGGCGGCATCGTCGCGAATCGCAAAGATGCGCAGCCATCCTCGATAAGCTTTTGTTTTTACGCATTTTCTCAATCGAAAAGTCCAGCGGCTTTTCGGGAAAATGCGCCAAGGATCGTCGTGAAGGATGGTCGTTGGCGGGGCTCACGCGCCGGCGGACGATGCCGGCCGGTAGGTCCAGCGGCGCACGCCCTCCGCCAGGGCCCGCCGCAGCGGTTCGTCATAGAGCTTGAGCAGGACGAAACTCGCCACGCAGACGATGACGATCACGGCCGGCCCTTCGATGCCGGCGTTCTGCTCCCCGAAACGCAGGCGATAGAGGCCGTTGATCCAGCAGAACAGCGGATAGTGCAGGCAATAGACCGGATAGGACAGGTCGCCGCTGAGGGAGGACCAGGTGGCAATCCGTCCCTGCAGGGCCGTGCGCGCGCCGGCCAGGATCAGCCAGGGCGCCAGCACCGCGATCCAGACGAGCTGCATCCAGAGCGGCACCTCGAAGGGCAGATAGAACAGCACCGCCATCCCCGCCGCCAGCGTCCAGAACAGGCGCGGGCCGCCCAGCCAGCCCGGCAGGCGGTCGAGCAGATGGAAAACGGCGACGCCGGCGAAGAAGGAAGCTCCCACCCGCGGAAATCCGCGCCAGAGCGTGTCCGTGGTATCTCCGCCCAGGCCGGTGAAGGGCAGGATCGCCAGGCAGCCGAGGAAGAGCGCGATCGCGAGCGGGAGCTGGCTCACCCGCCGGGTCGCCCACCAGAACGCATTGACCACCAGTTCCAGGAACAGCGAATATTGCGGGCCGTTCAGCGGGAAGACCTGGGGCCCGCCGATGGCGTCGGGCGCATCGAGATAGGGCAGGTTGACCAGGCCGAGCAGCAGAGCCAGCGTCAGAGCGGCAAAGGGCACCTCGCCCTCCAGGTGCCCGGAACGCAGCCCGACATAGAGCGCGCTGACCACCAGCCCCAGCACGATCAGCGGCATAAGTCGGATCAGCCTGGCGCGCATGAAGCCGGAAAACGACAGGGACTGCCGGCGCTTGCAATAGGCCAGGCTCAGCACGAAACCGCTCAGGCAGAAGAACAGGTCCACCGCAAGGCTGGCATTGGAAGCCAGGCCCGGGATGCCGAACCAGTGGCCGAGATGGAAGATCAGCACGGACAGGGCGGCAAAGCCACGCAAGCCGTCCAGGGATGCCAAATGCTGCGGCGAGCGGCCAGCCTCCTGCTCCCCAGAGCAAAGCGCTTGAGGCTTCGTCACGGCCATCGCCAGTAACCTTCAGTCGTCGATCTTGTTCAAGATCAACCTGAGCCAGATCGCGCCTGTTTCGTCAATTCAGCCACATGGTAGCGTCTGCCTACGCCGACTAGACTTCGGAAGGAGGCAATCATGCCTGGCCTGCCCGCCTCTCCGGCTTTCGGATGAAGTCGAAATCCTCCTTGACACGCGCCCTACTGCGATTTGCAAAGACAGGAGGATGCGCCCGCATTAAATCTTGCCTTGCTCGCGATTCCCGCCACAGCCCTTGCACCGCCAGGACATGCCATCCCGATGACTTCCCCCAGCGCGCCTCGTCTCGTTCCGGCCTTCTCGCGCATCGGCGAGGAGAATGCCTTCGCCGTGCTCGCAAGGGCGACGGATCTGGCGCGGGAGGGGCGCGACATCATCAATCTGGGCATCGGCCAGCCCGATTTCCCCACGCCCGACCATATCGTCGAAGCCGCCATCAAGGCGCTGCGCGACGGCCATCACGGCTATACGCCGGCTACCGGCATCCTGCCGCTGCGCGAGGCGGTGGCCGACGACGTCCAGCGCCGCACCGGCGTTGCCGTCTCGCCCGACGAGGTCATCGTGGTGCCGGGCGGCAAGGTCACCATGTTCATGGCCATCCTGATGTTCGGGGAGCCCGGCGCGGAGATCCTCTATCCCGATCCCGGCTTTCCGATCTACCGCTCGATGATCGAGTTCACCGGCGCCACGCCGGTACCGGTGCCGATCCGCGAGGAGAACGGCTTTGCCTTCTCGGCGTCCGAGACGCTGGCGCTGATCACGCCGAAGACCCGCCTTCTCATCCTCAACTCGCCGGCCAACCCCACGGGCGGCGTCACGCCCAAGGCCGAGATCGACGCGCTGGTGCAGGGGCTGGAAGCCCATCCGCATGTCGCCATCCTCTCCGACGAGATCTACAGCCAGATGAGCTATGACGGGCTCCAGCATGTCTCGCTGCTGTCCTATCCCTCCATCCGCGACCGCCTGATCCTGCTCGACGGCTGGTCCAAGACCTATGCCATGACCGGCTGGCGCATGGGCTTCTCGCTCTGGCCGAAAGCCTGGGGCGATGCCGCCCGCAAGCTGGCGGTGAATTCCTATTCCTGCGTCAATGCCAGCGCGCAATGGGCCGGGCTTGCCGCGCTCACCGGCCCGCAGGACGCGGTGCACGCCATGGTCGCCGAGTTCGACCGGCGCCGGAAGATCGTGGTCGACGGCCTCAACCAATTGCCCGGCGTCAGTTCCGTGGTGCCGAAGGGCGCCTTCTATGCCTTCCCCAACATCCGGGCGACCGGCTGGAAGGCCAAGCCGCTTGCCTCCGCCCTCCTGGAAAAGGCCGGCGTCGCCACCATCGGCGGGCCGGATTTCGGCGTGCATGGCGAGGGCTATATCCGCCTGTCCTACGCCAATTCCGCCGAGAACATCCGGCGGGCACTGGTGCGCATGGGCGAATTCCTCAGCGCCAATCCGGGAACGCAGGCGTAGGAGATGGACGTCGTGATCCGCGTTGGACAAGGTGGGACGAAGCAAGCCGAGGCGCAACGCCGATGTCCCCCTCGCCCCGCGAGCGGGGAGAGGTCCGCACTTGTTTTGCAAGTGCGAGGGGTGAGGGGCACCTCAATACTCACCCAGTCCCCTCGCGCCGCCCCTCATCCTCACCTTCTCCCCGTAAGAACGGGGCGAAGGAGCGGCCAGCGTCGCGCCATTAACACGCCAGCATAGTGCCCCACGCTTCCACTTCGATCTGAATTCGCAAGGAACAACGACATGACCGATCTCGTCTCCATCGGCGAATGCATGGTGGAATTGTCGCGCCGCGGGGACGGCATGTCGCTGGGCTATGGCGGCGACACCTTCAATACCGCCGTCTATGCGGCCCGCCTCGGGCTCGACGTCGCCTATGCCACGGCACTGGGGGACGATCCCTATTCCCAGGCGATCGCCGACCTTGCCGCAGGCGAGAAGGTCGGCATGGCCGGCGTGCCGCGCCTGGCCGGCCGGGTGCCCGGCCTCTATGTCATCGAGACCGATGCCAAGGGCGAGCGGCGCTTCTATTATTGGCGCGACAGCGCGCCGGCGCGCAGCCTGTTCGAGCTTCCCGAGGCCGAGGCGCTGATCGCCCGCATCGAGAGCGCGGGAATCGTCTATTTCTCGGGCATCACGCTGTCGCTCTATGCGCCGGCGGGCCTGGAGCGCTTCGCGCAGGTGCTGGCCCGCGCCAAGGCCGGCGGCGCCGCGATCGCCTTCGACGGCAATTACCGCCCGCGCGGCTGGGGCGGCGATCCCGCCCGCGCCCGCCAGGTCTTCGGCCGCTTCCTGCCGCTGGTCGACATCATCATGCCGACCTTCGACGACGAGCAGGCCCTGTGGGGCGATGCCACGCCGCAGGACACCATCGCCCGCCTGGCCGGCCACGGCATCGGCGAGATCGCGGTGAAGGACGGCACCAACGGCGCCTTCCTGCGCCGGGACGGCGTCGACGGCCATGTGCCGGTGCCCGAGGCCGTCTCGCCCGTCGACACCACCGCAGCCGGCGACAGCTTCAATGCCGGCTACCTTGCCGCCCGCCGGCGCGATCGCAGCAATGTGGAAGCCGCCCTGCAGGGTCACCGCCTTGCCGCGCGGGTAATCACCCATCGTGGCGCCATCATCCCTTCCGAGGCGATGGCCGGATTGTGACTCACAATTCACGCGGCTGCCGTTGGAATGCCATGTTCTGTCAGCATGAACGGCCCGTCTCCTGATCCTGGACTGAACAATTCAGGAGTGGATACCGGGTACGGTGGCCACTTCGAACCCGTTCTACTGCTGACAGGAGGCTCTGATCGTATAGAAACGATTCAGCAGCTGGGATAGTCGCATTGAAACGGGAACAGGGCATGGCTGAAGTGGTGGGCTCGCTCGACCGCGCCGTGGCGCGCGACGACGGTCCCAAGGTCCCGGCGGCCGCCATCCCGACGGCCGAGCGCCCGAAAACCGGGCTGCTCCGGCGCATCGACTGGAGCAAGGCCGGCCTCCTGGTCGGTCTCGCCATCTTCACCATCGCCGCCGCCGCGCTCTACCAGATCTTTTCCGGCATCACCTGGTCCGAGGTGAACAATGCGCTGTCGCGCATCGCCTGGGGCCAGGTGGCGCTCGCCTTCCTCGCCACCGCCCTCTCCTACAGCGCCCTGATCGGCTACGACCTGCTCGCCTTGCGCCATGTCGGCGCTCGGCAGGTGCCGCTGCCGATCATCGCCTTCACCTCCTTCATCAGCCACGCCTTCACCTATACGCTCGGCTTCGGCGTGCTCACCGGCGGCGCCGTGCGCTGGCGCATCTACCAGTCGCACGGCGTGAAGCCGAGCCTGATCCTGGCCGTCGGCGCGCTGACCACCCTCACCTTCTGGCTCGGCATCGCCACGGTCGCGGCGATCTGCCTGTTGTTCCAGCCCTCCGTGCTGGCTCCGCTGGACGGGCTCGCCCCCGGCCTCAACCTCGCCATCGGCCTTGCCGTGCTCGGCGGGGTCGCGATCTGGGTGATCGTCTCGGCCCTGCGCCCGCGCACGATCAGGGTCGGCGAGCATGCCATGCCCCTGCCCGGCCCGGGGGCGACGCTCGGGGCCATCCTGGTCGGCCTGCTCGACACGGTGGCCGCCGCCGGCGCGCTCTGGCTGATCATGCCGGCGGGCCCCGATGCCGGCTTCATGAGCTTCCTGGCGGTGTTCGCCGTCGCCACGGTGCTCGGCGTCATCAGCCATGTACCGGGTGGCGTCGGCGTGTTCGAGACCACCCTGATCCTGGCCCAGCCGCAGATCCCGGCGGCGGACATGCTGGTCTCGCTGATCCTGTTCCGCCTGGTCTACTACGTCATTCCCTTCGCCATCGCCTGCCTGATGTTCGGCGGCTACGAGATCCGCCAGCGCCGGCAATCGGTGGGCCGGATCGCCCGCACCATCCACGAGATCGCCCGGCCGATCATCCCGCGAGCCGCCAGCATCGCGGTGTTCATCGGCGGCGTCATCCTGTTGTTCTCCAGCGCCACGCCCGAGGAACATTACCGCATCGCCATCCTGCGCGGCGTGATCCCCCTGCCCTTCGTCGAGGTCTCGCAGCTGGCCGGCAGCATTTCGGGCCTGGTCCTGCTGGTGATCTCCTACGGCCTGGTCCGGCGCATGGCCAATGCCCAGCGCATCGCCGTGCTGCTGCTGGTCGCCGGCGCCGTCTTCGCGCTGTTCAAGGGCCTCGACATCGAAGAGGCCATCATCTGCTCGATCGTCGCCGGCCTGCTCGTGCTCTACAAGGACGAGTTCTACCGCCAGGCCGACCTGTTTTCGGTCAGGCCCTCCTTCGAGTGGATCCTGGCCTGCGTCGTCGCCATCGGCGCCACGATCTGGCTCGGCTTCTTCGCCTATGCCAATGTCGACTACCAGCACAAATTATGGTGGGATTTCGCCTATAACGCCGATGCTCCGCGCTTCCTGCGGGCGACATTGGCCATGGCCGTGGTCGCCATCGGCATCGCCGCCTATATCCTGATGCATCCGAGCCGCGCCGCCTTCGATCCGGCAACGCCCGAGGAACTGGAAACGCTGGTGCCGCTGATCAGCGATTCCACCCGCTCGGACGCGCATCTCGCCCTGCTCGGCGACAAGCGCTTCCTGCTCTCGGCCAGCGGCAAGGGCTTCACCATGTATGGCGTGCAGGGGCGCAGCTGGATCGCCATGGGCGACCCGGTGGCGCCCGAGGACGAGGTCGACGCCATGGTTTGGCGCTTCAAGGAGCTGGTGGACCGCAATGGCGGCACGCCGGTGTTCTACCAGGTCACCACCGGCCACCTGCCCGCTTATCTCGACGCCGGCTTTTCGCTCGCCAAGCTCGGCGAGGAAGCCTGGGTCGACCTGAACAAGTTCACGCTCGAAGGCAGCGAGGGCCGGCGCCTGCGCCAGGCCCGCGCCAAGGCCGAGCGCTCCGGCGCCTCCTTCGAGATCGTGCCCGCGGCCGAGGTCGAGGCCATCCTGCCCGAGCTGCAGGCCGTCTCCGATGCCTGGCTCGAGGAGAAGGGCAACAAGGAGAAGGGCTTTTCGCTCGGCTTCTGGTCGCCGGACTATATCCGCCGCTACGACCAGGCCGTGATCCGCCAGGACGGCCGCATCGTCGCCTTCGCCAATATCTGGCGCGGCGCCGACAAGCAGGAATACACGGTCGACCTGATGCGCTATCTGCCGCAGGGCCCGGCCGGCATGATGGACCTGCTGTTCATCGGCCTCTTGGCCCAGGCCAAAAGCGAGGGCTTCGCCTGGTTCAATCTCGGCATGGCGCCGCTCTCCGGCCTGCCGCGCCACCGCCTCGCCTCGCTGTGGAGCCGCGTCGGCTCCTTCGTCTACAAGCGCGGCGACCGCTTCTACAATTTCGAGGGCCTCAGGGCCTACAAGGACAAGTTCAAGCCGGATTGGCGGCCGAAATATCTTGCCTTTCCGGGGGGCCTGGCCCTACCGCAGATTCTCATGGATGTTACCGGCTTGATCGCTTCGAGCCCGAGACGCGCTTTGCCCGAGGAGGCCAGTTGATGCGCCGCATCGCCCTGTTCTGTTTCGCCCTGCTGGCCTCGACGGCATCGGCCCTGGCGGCCCCGCGCGAAGTGAAGGTGCAGGAGGAGATCCTCGGCACCGTCACCGTGCTCGCCCCCGAGGAAGAGCCCACCAAATTCGTCGCCTTGCTCTCCGACAAGGACGGGCTCACGCCGGCCTACCGGGCCGTCGCCGACAAGCTGGTCGGCCAGGGCGCCGCCGTGATGCTGATCGACAGCCAGGCCTTCATCGACGGCCTCGCCAAGGGCGACGAGGAGGATTGCCACTACGCCTTCGGCGACATCGAGGATTCGGCCCGCGAGGCGCAGCGCCAACTGGGCATGCAGACCTGGCGCTGGCCGGTGGTGATGGGCCTCGGCACGCTGGGCGGCACCTTCGCCTATATCAATCTCGCCCAGGCCCCGGAAAACACCGCCGCCGGCGCCGTCTCGACCGGTTTTTCCGACGAGATGGCCTCCAAGCTGCGCATGTGCGAGGGCGCCCCCGTCTCCAAGGCGGCCGACGGCAAATGGCAGTACAAGCCGCTCGCCAAGGTGCCCGGGCGCTGGACCTATGTCGGCGCCGCCGCCCCCGACGCGACCACCCAGGCCTTCGTCGCCGGCACCAAGGATGCCCAGTCCGTCGTCGCCGATGGCGGGCCGGACGCCCTCGTCGATGCCGCGGTGAAGGCCGCCGTCGAGATGGGCGCGCCGCCCAACCAGGAACTCGGCGACCTGCCTTTGGTGGAGCTGCCGGCCTCCGGCCCGCCGACGGGCCTCGCCATCTTCATCTCCGGCGACGGCGGCTGGCGCGACATCGACAAGACCATCGGCGAGATCCTGCAGAAGGAAGGCGTCGCCGTGGTGGGCGTCGACTCGCTGCGCTATTTCTGGAGCACCAAGGAGCCTGATGTCATCGCCGGCGACCTCACCCGCATCATCGGCTACTACACCAAGCTGTGGGGCGCCAAGCGCGTCGCCGTGATCGGCTATTCGCTGGGCGCCGACGTGATCCCCTTCGTCTGGCAGAAACTGCCGCCGCCCATGCAGAAGAAGATCAACCTTCTCGCCATGCTGGGCCTGGAGCCGACCGCCGATTTCGAGATCTCCGTCTCCGGCTGGCTCGGCGTCGCCTCCTCCTCGGACGTCGACCTCAAGCCCTATCTGCCCAGCCTGCCCTTCGAGAAGACCATGTGCTTCTACGGCAAGGAGGAAGTGGTCGAGAACGGCACCGCCTGCGTCTTCCCCGAAATGAGCAAGGCCACGCTGATCGAACGGCCGGGCGGGCATCATTTCGACGGGAATTACGAGCCTGTGGCGCGGGCGATTTTGGAGAGGTTGAAGAAGTAGCGCCAAGCATCGGCCAGGGCCCATCTCCGGGCTCCCTGGCACGACTGGATGGCCATCGCTCGTCTCGCGGCTCAATTCCCGACGCCACGCGAGAGGGCGGCATCATAGGAGACATCGATGAAGCGCGTTGCCGCCGGCGAGCATCATGCCGCCTATGAATTCGGTCGCCTGGCGTTGATTTCCCTCCGGGACGGCTATGTCGACATGCCTGTCACCCGGTTGCGCCAGCCGGGCGACCGCCCCTTCGGCCCCGACCTGCCACCGCAGCTTCATCTCGTCGAGGGCGGATTGAGGCTATCGGTCAACGCCTTCGCCATCGATGACGGCGAGGCGGTTACGCTGATCGACAGTGGATCATCGAACGCCTGGCACCCGAGCATGGGCTTTCTGCCTCAGGCCTTGCGCGAGGCGGGCATTGCCGTCGAGCGGATCCGGACCGTCGCCTTTACCCACACGCATCTCGATCATATTCACGGGCTTATTCTGCCCAATGGCGAGGATGCCTTCCCGAACCTCTCCCGCCTGCTGGTGCCGCGGGCAGAACTCGGGCTGTTCCGGGACGAAGCCAGACTCCAGGGGTTCCACGAGAGAGCGGAACCCTTCGAGCCGGGGCAATTCCTGGGGGCTGATATCGAGGCCCTGGCCGCTCCGGGCCACGAGGCCGGCCATACTTGTTTTCGCGTCACCAGCGAGGGCGAGACCATCCTGATCTGGGGCGACACGATCCACGTACCATCGCTGCAATTCGACAGGCCGGAGTTGACCTGGGAGTTCGACGCCGACCAGGAACAGGCGCGCGCAAGCCGCATGCGCCTCATGGCCCTGGCAGCCGACAATGGTTATTGCATCGCAGGGGCCCATCTCGACTCGCCCGGTGTCGGCCGTCTCTCACGCACGGGCAAGGGCTTTCGTTTCGAGCCTTTGTAGTATCGGCAAGCGGCGATTAAAGAATAGGCCGAGCAGATCTTGTAGCGAGAATTACGCAGATACAACTTAGGGTGACAGCGCATTTAATCGAGGACGGAAAATCTAAAGAAGATTAAATCTACTGTTACCGTCGTTCCAGCAGACTTACTACCGTAGCATTTCAGCGGCAACTGGGGAACGGCGCGACCACAGACACAGCACGTCAGGTTCTCGGGCAATCGACACGAGCACCGATAGCGAGCATTGTAAGCTGCGGCGTCGGCATCGCGATTTCTCCGACGCCATGTGAGGAGCGTGGACAACCTAATTTTGCGGCTTGCGCTGTAGCGATCGTTCGATGTTCAAGTACCGCTTGTTGGCCGAGGATGATGAGATGATAGCCGTTAGCGTTGCCGTTGGCCCGAGAATAATGCTGCAAAGTGGCACATGGTTCGATTTCCTCGATCCAGAGAGCAGTGACTTCAGAATAGAAGATATCGCAGCTGGCCTTTCCAACACATGCCGATATGCTGGTCAGTGCTCCACTTTCTACTCCGTCGCGGAGCACAGCCTGCTGGTGAGCGAGGTCGCGCACGATTATGCCTACGCGGCGCTAATGCATGACGCGGCAGAGGCTTTCATCGGCGACATCACGCGTCCTCTGAAGCAGCTTTTGCCTGACTTCAAGCAGATCGAAGCCCGCGTCGAGAAGGCGATCTTTGGCCGTTTCGGTGTACAGCAGCCGATGCCGAAAGAAGTAAAGGCTGCCGATTTGCGCGTGCTGGCCGCCGAACAGGTACAAATTATGCCACGCGAGACATCGCTGTGGGCGTTTTCTGATGGAATTGAGCCCGCGCCAATTACGGTCAAATGCCTGACGCCGACTGAGGCTAAGGAAGCGTTCCTGGCGCGGTATCGCGATCTCACCTTACATGCGACCGCGACGAGGCGCTCCCGCGTTGCATAGCGCGTCGCACTTGAGACTCTTTGCCAACCGCGAATTCGCCGAGATTGCGCCTGTGATGAAGCCGAACTACGCGCCCAAGATCCGTAAGGACCGTTCCCTCGACCGACTAGCCGAGACGGGAAACGTTGCGCAGTTCATCAGTTTCTCGCCAGACGGCACCGGGACGCGTCAGGAGTTCAGCCGAGTCGCGGGCCACACGCCCAACGATCCGTTCTTGTCTGAGCGCCTCGCCCTAGAGACGCTGCTGATGCGCAGCCCCGAGGCATCGATAAATCTCAGGAGCTTCAGTCCCGACGATCCACGCAGCCGCGAATTTGTCTACGGCATAACCAACGTCGACGATGCGGTCAGCGTTCTCGATCGGCTGTCCGGTGACGGCTTATTCGTCATCGCTAATGAGACCGTTGATGTAAAAGATGGCGGCGTGTCTGGTGTCGCACAGGGCGGCGTTATCGAATTTTCGCCCGACGACACGCCGCGCTGCGTGGAGAAAGACGGCGTCGCGTCCCTGCCGCTGCATCTTGGCCTATCGATGCTTGAGACTGTTTATGGCTTCAGGCCAGAGCTCGGCGAAACTCGCGGCGTACGCATCGAGTTCAGTGTACATCCGCGTCCGCGCGGATGGCGGCACACGCATACACTGCTTTGGGAGCATGAAGAGATCGGCCTGGAGCAGCACCAACCTGCGCTGATCTGGCCGAACAATTTCAGCCGGCATCTCGGCGACAAGGCCTACGGCCTGTTGATGGCCCATCTAGTGGGACTTCCAACGCCTCGAACCACTGTTATCGGACGTCGCGTTGCTCCGTTCAGCTTCGGCCTTGCGACCGCGAGCCGCGAAGTGTGGACGCGAACCTGCCCGCGCGAGCCAGAGCCCGGCCTCTATACGACAGTCAAGGGTTGGATTGACCCGTTCACTCTGCTTGCCGAGGAAGACAAGACCGGAGACGCCATCCGGTCGGTTCTTTGCCAAGCCGCCGTTCCAGCGCGCTATTCTGGTGCGGCGATCGTCACCGGCGACGGATCGCTGGCGGTTGAGGGACGCGAGGGAGAAGGCGACTTGTTCATGCTGGGCGTGAAAGCGCCGGAGCTTCTGCCGGCGCTGATCGTGGACTCAGTCAAAGCCACCAATCGTAGGCTTGAGGACGCACTCGGTCCGGTTCGTTTCGAATGGGTTCACGACGGTGATCGGGTGTGGATAGTCCAGTTGCACCTCGGCGCCACTCGCAGCACGTCCAAGGTGCTGGTTCCGGGCGATGCCGAAGACTGGGTTCGCTTCGACGCTCGAGACGGTCTTGAGAAGCTGCGGGCCGCATTGCGCACGCTACACCCCGGTGCCGGCCTAGCGCTCGTCGGCAATGTCGGCTTGACGAGCCATATCGCCGATGTCGTCCGCAAGGCTGGAAGACCGGCCCGCATCGTCGTTAGCTGACCGGGTCAGGTCTTCACGTAAGGTCCCTCATCCTCGGACGAGCCAGGCTTGCGCCAAAGCGGCGTGGCTTTCTCCTCATGTACGCGGTGAACGGCGAGCACATGATTCCGAATGTCTGGTACGCCGCCAGTGATGACTAGCTCGACGACGGCTTGTTCCTTGCCGCGAGCCTTTCTCCAAGTCGCGAAGTCATAGTCGGCGGTCGTCTGGAACGTGTCATTTCCGCGCTTCACGGGATTCATGATCGTGGAGCCGCTGTTGTAGGGACAGAGCAGGACGTTCTTCTCGTTGGCTTTGAAAAGGCTCGCTGTGTCCACGGTCAGCACGACCTGTGGATCTGCGCGATACGCCCTTGCCCCAAGCAGCCGCTGCAGGCGTTTGCGCGACAGCCAGAAGAAGCACTTCTTGTTCAGCAAGCGGTACCAGTCCTCGGGTGTCAGCCCGTCGAGCAGGCACTTTTTAAGCGCACTGTCCGACATTGGCTTCTGGTCCCGCACGATCGCGCCTGGCAATCCGTCGGTCTCGATCGGGATCGAGACCGGGCGGTGTTCCGCCTCAATCGCATGGCGTTTCTTGCCTACGTAGCCGTAGAGATCGAGCAGAGCGCTGGTGCTGAGAAGGCCGTGCCTCTCGATCGACGGCCAACTCCCATCCATCGCCATGTGCCAAAGACGAGGATACGTCGCGAGGAGTTCGTCGACGGTCATAACCAATTCCTTCGGTCGATGATCCCCCGAGGCTCGAACCTGGTCGAAATCAGCGAGACTGGCGCGTTCGTTACGCGCTCGACTCCCTCGATGAAGTGACGCGTCTCCTCGGTCAAGTCAGCGTATTGCCGCGCCTTTCGGTTCTCAATGCTGATGTAGTCCGAGAACGACAAAGCGATGTCGGTTGCGCCATTGAGGGAGGACGCGCGACGTACCTGCTCCCAGTCGAACTCGGCGATACGACGCGGGTTTCTCGATATTGAGCCCTTCTCGGTGCCTGCGATCTCCTCCGCCGGCACACCGCTGCGATCCGAAATCGCCTTGTAGGTTATTTCGCGCGCGATCGGCCCGGACGTGCCGCCGACCCGGATCGGATAGGTCCGCGTCACCATGATCACCTTCCGGACCCTCCCCGGGGCGATGCCCGCGTCAGCGAGACACCCCGAGGCGGTGGTGTCACGCGACGTCACGTGCGGCCAAGCCCCTTTAGCGATCGGGCCGTCCTCGCTCGGACAGACCCCATGGTGCAAGCTCAGGTCAGTGCCTTGCGTGCCTTCCAGAAAGACCTTCTTGCCCCTCGCGAACGCCGCCTCGAATAACGGGATGGCGGGCCGCACGAAGTTTTTTAGTTCTGCGACGTCTCGGGCCAATCTCACTGGAATGTCGATTGGACTGGGGTGGAACCGTCCTAGAATCTTTCGGGCAGTCGCGGCGCCGACACCCTGCTTGGTTGAGCCAATGGCGTCACCATGGGTAGATTCGTAAGTCCGGTCGGCATCTTCAATGATCATTGCCTGGGGGTCGATCGACAGTCGCACGGCGGTCAGCCCGCGCTCCCCGATTTCTTTCAGAAGTTGCGGCAGGTAAAGCGTCGCTCCGGCGCCGATGACGATGTCAGCTTTCGCGTTGGCGGCGGTTCCGGAGGGGAGCTGAATGTATTTGATCTTCTCCGGGAGAGCTGCCCAATGTCCGGCGTTCGGGCCGCCGACGCGGACGAGCATGTCATACCCGGAGGCGAGATAACTGCAGACGTGCCCCTTGCCTTCGCTGCCATATTGGCCACCCACGACAACGTCGACGAGACGATCGAGCTCGAGGGGATAAAGACCCAGGCCAGCGACCGCCTGAGCGACGACAGAATCGGGTTCGCAGCGGGAGGCGTCAACGACGCGGTCCGCGACCGCTTTCAGCGATCGAATGGCACGCTCCGTTTCACTGTTCTGGAGTTGGTCGTAGTCGGTGAACTCTCCGATTTGGCTGTGACGATTGTGGTAGCGTGCGCGGAGAACCTCGTCGTCAGCGTCGATGAAGACGTGCCAAACGCGAACCCGATCGCCAAAATGGCGGCGGATGTGATCAATCTGTTTTTTGATACGGATCGCGTCGACGATAATGACTTGGGGACTATTTTCTGACAACTTCCTCGCGAGCGCGTCAGACACCCACTTTCCATCCGTTTCCCGATCAAGGCGCTCTCCAGTCGCTTGAAGATCTTCTCGCTCTCTTTTCGCACCGATAGTCAAAAGTAATTCGCGTGTCGAAAACCGATCAGCGTCAAACCGAGCCTTCAAGACTTCGCAGAAGCTCGATTTTCCGACGCCGACTGGGCCGGACAAAGCTATAAGAACACGCATGAGAGCCCCCCTCCGCCTTCTTTCAAAGCGAGAACCTGATCCACTCGATCGGATCAGCCTATATGTTCGCTTTCTTATCTTCTAATACTTCTCAATCAAGTCTATTGTAAAGTAGATCGGCTCATGATTCTAAAATTATTCGACAAAGACACCATCTACACCGCGAAAGCGATTTTTTGATCAATTGCATGCCGGAACACGTCCGAAACAGCTAGCCTAACAGGGCATCTTCGCGCGGTTGCTGAGGCTCGCGTCGAACTTAACCCGGCTCAGCGCTCCAGCGGGGCGAAGCCCTCTTTCGGTTAGAACTTATTGCGCCCCGTCAACGAAGACGTCCTCCCGGTTCTCAACTGGTCAATGTTTGCTCCTGAGCAATCGCAAAATTGGGCCATACAACCGAAATGGAGCGCAAAACGGACATTCCGATAAGGTTCGCAAAATCACCATCTCGGTGAGGTCCGCATCCCAAAAATGAATGTCAGTTCCCCTTGACTTCACTCGATAGCCGACCGTCCCGAATCTCCCACTCCTCCCCCCCGACTTGCCCCCGTCACATCCCTGTGGAACTTTCCCTCCTCCACCGCCTTTCGGGATGCCCGCCATGCCTCGTCTCAATCGCCGCCAGACGCTGGGCCTCGGCCTTGCCGCCGGCTTTTCCGTCACCATGCTGTCGGGCGCGGCCGAGACCGCCGAAGCCGCGCCTGCCGGCACCACCTTCTCGCTGCTGCTCGTCAACGACATCTACAAGGCCGGCGACACCAAGGGCCGCGGCGGCTTTGCCAAGCTCGCGGCCGTGGTCAAGGCCGAGCGCGCCCGCGGCGTGCCCATGCTGTTCTGCCATGCGGGGGATTGCTTCTCGCCCTCGCTGATGTCGGGCTTCGACCAGGGCGAGCACATCGTCGCCCTCACCAACATGATCCGGCCCGACATCTTCGTGCCCGGCAATCACGAGTTCGACTTCGGCACCGAGGTCTATTTCAAGCGCATGGGGGAAGCGAACTTTCCCTTCTACGCCGCCAATATGCGCCGGGCCGATGGCAGCCCGGTCCCCGGCATGAAGGACAATTCGATCCACGAGCTCGGCGGCATCAAGGTCGGCGTCACCAGTCTGGCCCTGGCGGCGACGCCGCAGATGTCGCAGAGCGGCGACCTCGTCTTCGCACCGGAGCTGGAGACGCTGAAGCGCGAGGTGGAGATCCTGCGCAAGCAAGGCGCCGAATTCATCGTCTGCGTCGCCCATACCGATCGCGCCATGGACAATGAGATCGTGCGCTCGCGGCTGGTCGACGTGCTGCTGACGGGCCACGACCATGATCTCGCCATCAGCTATGACGGCCGCACGGTGATGGTGGAATCCAACGAGGAGGGCAATTTCGTCACCGCCATCGATTTCGTGGCGACGGCGAGCGGCGAAGGCCAAGGTTCAAAAGGTCTGAGCCGCAAGATCGCCTGGCTGCCGAGCTTTCGCGTGCATGACAGCCTGTCGGTCGAGGCGGATCCTGAGGTGCAGGCCGCGGTCGACAAATTGGAGGCCGAGCTGTCGCGCGAACTCGACGTGACGATCGCCACCACCGCGGTCGAGCTCGACAGCCGCACCGCCAGCGTGCGCTCCCAGGAAACCGCCATGGGCGATCTCATCGCCGATGCCATCCGCGCCCGCACCGGCGCCGATTGCGCCATCATCAATGGCGGCGGCATCCGCGCCAACAAGCTCTATCCGGCCGGCGCGAAGCTGACCCGGCGCGACATCCTCTCCGAACTCCCCTTCGGCAACACCAGCGTGCTGGTCGAGCTCAAGGGCGCCGATATCAAGGCCGCGCTCGAAAACGGCGTCTCGCAGCTGGAGAACTATGCCGGCCGCTTCCCGCAGGTCTCGGGCCTGGCCATCGTGGTGGACGCCAAGGCGCCGGTGGGGGCACGCATCGCCTCGGTCAGCGTCAATGGCGAGACGCTCGATCTGGCGCGGCGCTACAAGGTCGCCTCCAACAATTTCATGCTGGCCGGCGGCGACGGCTATGACGCCATCGGCCGTGGGCGCGTGCTGATCGGGGCGACCGACGGCAAGCTGCTCGCCAATGAGGTGATGGTCTATCTGCGCGAGAAGGGCACCCTCACCACCGGCGTCGGCGGGCGGATCAAGATGGAGGGCTGAGGTGGGGGCGAGATGAGGCATTTGGAGATAAAGCTCGACATATGAGCCCCCTCGCCCCGTTTACGGGGAGAGGATAGAGGTGAGGGGCTCCGCCGAGCGTGCAATTTATGAGGTCGCGCAGCCCCTCATCCTTACCTTCTCCCCGTTTACGGGGCGAAGGGGTGGCGGGTGTCGAGCCTTCCATCCCTTGATCAGCGCCCGTGGACGAAGACATCCGCGCGCTACACCCCACTCTCAATGCCCGTGATTGGCGCCGATGCCGGCCCTCGCCTGGCGCGGCACCGGATCGGCGGAGAGCAGGGGCGCGACGATGAGGTCGGCCAGCCTTTCGGCATCGCCGCTGAAGCCGTGGCCGCCGGCCTCGCGCAGGATGGCGAAATCCGGGCGAGCCTTGGCCAGGGCCGGGCAGGCCAAGGCGGCCATGCGGTCCTCCTGGCCGTAGATGCACTGGACATTGGGCGCATCGATGCGCGCCGCCTCGGGCAGGAGCGCGATCTCGTTGGGATAGTCGTCGTCGCTCAGCTCGACCCGCATGTCGGTCGCCGGCGCAATCGAGAGCAGGGAGACCACCGCGACGATGCTCTTGATGCGCTTGGGCAGGCGGTTATAGACCAGCGGCAGCGCGTCGCCCCCGAAGGAATAGCCGACCAGCGCCACCCGATCGACCGGCCAGGCGGCGCGGTAATGCTTGATGATGCGCTTGAGATCGGTGGCGACCTCGCCCGGATCGCGCTTGGCCCAGAAATAGCGCCTGGAATCGATGGTGACCACGCCGACCCCGCGCCGGGTCAGCGCGGTAGCGAGGTCGACGTTGAGCTGGCCCATGCCGCCATCCCCCGTCAGCACCACCGCGAGCCGATGGGCCGGCTCGGCGGGTTCGGAGACATAGAGCGGCAGGTCGGAGAGATCCCCCGGGCCATGCGGGCCGGCATCCTTGCCGAGGGCCTCGGCCGCCTCCTCGGCGGCGCTCTCGTCGCCATCCTCGATTTCCCGCAGGGCCATGAAACTGGCGGTGGTCGCGGCCGAGACGTCGGCGCTGGCCAGCGCCGCCTTGTCGATGGCACAGGCCGAGACCGTGTCGGGCCTCATCGTGGTGGTATGAACCGCGATCACCCCGGCGATGCGATGGCTGTCGGCCTGCAGGGCCAGGGAGCGCGCGGCATCGCGGCCGAGGCCAGCCCCGGCCAGCACGGGCGTGACATAGGGCGCGATTGCCTGCTCGCGCTCGATGCGCAACGTGGTGTCCTCGATATGGCCGGCGAGCTCGGGGCAGGTCATGCGGCGGCGGCCGCCGGCGGTGCGCCGCGCCGTCGGCCAGTTGAGGCCGATCACCAGGTCGCCGCGCTGGCGGAATTCGCTGGCGAGGGTGTCCTCGTCGCGGCCGAAGCCGTCGGCGTCGGACAGCAGCACGATGACATTGGCCGGCTTGTCGGCGGGCCGGTAGAGTTTGACATCGTCGAAGATGGGGTCCTCGACGTCCTGCGGGGCGGCGGCCTGCGCGGCGGCCGGCAGTTGCGCGAGGATCATCAGGGCGGACAGGGCTAGGAACAAACGCATGCATCACCTAACAGCATGCAACGGCCCACCGCTTCGCATGCCTCAGGCCGCACCGTCGCTCATGGACCGGATTGCAATCCATGAGCGTCGACGCGACCTAAGGTAAGGTATGCCCGGCTCGATGTGCTGTCGAGTCCGCGATTGGGCGTAGGCCCATCACTTCATGTTGATGCGCGTCATCATCACGGCGGCCAGGATCAGCACGCCGCCGACGAGCTGGTCGAGGCTCAGGGCTTCGCCGAAGACGAAATAGGCGATGATCGCCGACAGCACCGGATGCGAGAGCAGGATGATCGCCACCACGCCGGCGGGCAGCCGGCCGATGCCGACCGCGCTCAGCCCCTGGCCGAGCACCTGGCAGATCAGGCCGAGGCCGATCACCACGGCCCAGCCCTGCGGCGACTGCGGCAGGAAGGGGCCGCCCTCGACCAGCACGATGGCGATGAGGCCGATGGACGCGACCACGGTGGAAACCAGCGAGGCATCGGCGGCGAGGCGGGTGTTGCGCGCCACCCTGAGGGCGACGAGATAGAAGGCATAGGCGAGCGCCGCGCCGAGGGCCAGCAGATCGCCCCTGCCCATGGTGAGGCCGGTGCGATGGGCGCCGCTGGTGATGGCGACGCCGACCAGGGCGATGGCGAGAGCCCCCAGCACCGCCGGGCGGATGCGGTCGCGCAGCAGCACGAAGCCGGCGACCACCGAGGCCACCGGCGCCAGGTTCGAGATGAAGCTGGCATTGGCCACCGAAGTCAGCGGCAGAGCGGCATGGTAGAAGGCGAGATCGGCGGCAAAGGCCGCGCCGGCAAGGCTGGCCGCCAGCAGGCCCGGCCGCGTCACCAGGGATGCCATGCTGCCGCGCCCGGCCCGCCGCCTCTCGGCCTCGGCCCAGACGAACAGCACCGGCAGCGAGAACACCAGCCGCCAGAAGGCGGCGGCCGCCGGCGCGACATCGGCGAAGCGGATCAGGATGGGCGACCAGGCGATCGCCAGGACGGACGCGATCATGGCGCCCAGGCCGACGGAATCGAGGGCGGGCAGGCTGGCCGGACGCGGGGTGGAAACGATGTCGCTCATGGCAGGCTCGGGAGCTGGTACTCGTGTACTGGGACTTGTCGACGGATGAACGGATCGAATTGGCTCGACCTTTGTCATTGCCGGACATGACAAAGGCGGTGTTTCAATTGTTTCCGGATCGTCACTTGCTGCCAGGATAAGCCGCGCTTCACATAAGCGAAAACGAATGTATCTTATGGCAGGATTTCATTTCCTTATGGATCTATCCCGATGCGGCATTTCGATACGGACAGCCTGGAAACGCTGGTCACCATCATCGACCGTGGCGGCTTCACCGCGGCGGGCGATGCCCTCGGCAAGACGCAGGCGGCCGTCAGCGTCATCGTCTCGCGCATGGAAGCGCGCATCGGCAAGCGCCTGCTGGAACGCTCGCGCAAGGGCGTCACGCCGACCTTCGCCGGCGAGATCCTGATCGGCTATGCCCGCCGCATCCTCAGCCTGGAGGACGAGGCGCTCGCCGCCATCGGCGGCGACGAGGCCGCCGGCCGGGTGCGCCTGGCCGTGCCCGACGACTTCGTCGACATGATGGTGTCGCCGCTGATCGGCGCCTTCTCCCGCCGCTTCCCGCGCGTGCAGTTGGAAATGCGCTGCGACCTCTCCTTCCGCCTCGAGCCCATGCTGGAGCGCGGCGAGGTGGATCTGGCCATCATCACCCAGGATCCCGCCCGCCCGCTCGGCGAAGTGCTGCGCCGCGAGCCGCGCGCCTGGTGCGCGGCACGCGACCACCGGCCCGAACTGATCGATCCCCTGCCGCTCGCGATGTTTCCCGAAGGCTGCCGCTGCCGGCCGGACGCGCTCGCCGCCCTCGACGCCATGGGCAAGCCCTGGCGCATCGCCTACACGTCCAGCCACATGCCCGGCATCCATTCGGCCGTGAATGCCGGCATGGCCATCACCATTCTCGGCATTTCCTCCATTCCCAAGGAATGGCGCCGCCTGGGCGAGGAGGAAGGCTTTCCGGAGCTGCCGCATCTCGACATCGCCCTGGTCGTGCCCGCCAATGCCAGCGTCGCCACCAAGCGCTTCGCCACCTTCCTGCGCGAAACCGTGCTGCAGCAGGAGGCGCTGGCGGCCTAGGCAGGCCCCTCTTGATCGAGCCACGGGCTCGATCAAGAGGAATTTGCAAGATATCAAACACTTGCAGAATTTCCCCGCGAGACCCATCCGTGGGTTTCGCGGGGAAATTCTGCATAAGCGTCAGTCTGCCAGGACGCGATCGTCGCGGCAGACATTCACATTCGTGAAGGTGGCCTCATAGCCGTCGCTGAACCGGACCTTGATGTCGAAGAAGCAGTTGGACCCGCTCATGTTCAGCACCTTCGAGCTCTGCGGCGCGACGGGAGACGCCAGGTCGGCAGGCTGCCAGGGATCACTTTCGCCAGCATTGGCAAAGAAGACTTCCTGAATGGAACGGCCCGAATTACGATTGACCACCGTCACCGTCCCATCTGCAAAAGCCGATGTAGAGAGCGTCAGGCCTATCAACACAACTGATCCAAAAGCATAAATCTTCGTATTTATATTTTTCATTTCTTTTACCGCAGCATTGATAGGCGATTTTAATATCAAATCCGATCTGTCATTATCGAATAGGCATTCAGATTAAGTTCGACATGACAATGAATCGAAGTTTTCTGCCCCCGTTCATTCCCGCTACGGTTACTCCTGCCCCAGAATCATTGTCAAGGCATCCTGATGCACTGAAGCAAAGATGTGTTTAGGCGGGAACACACCTGGCTCCAATTCTTCGTTTCGCTACGTTTTCGTGCGTCCCGGCGACGCCATCGGCCTGCCGGTCGGGCGGTCATAATGGACCCGCTGTGGCAGAGCCCTTGCCGCCTCAAATCCCCAGCACGGCGCCGTCGATCGCAACGGCGCGGGCAGACAGCAGAAAAGCGACACTATCGGCGAGGGCTGCGCTGTCCCTGCCGATCAGATTGATACGGCCGGCCGCCTTGCCGCTGAAATGGTGAATGATGGCTTCCAGCCCTCCGCGGCATGCCGCCCCCGGCCAGTCATCCCCCGATTTCGGCGCCACGAGAACGATACTGCCCGGTGCGGCCAGCACCGGCAACGCCGCCTGGAGGGCCTCGACCGCATGGCCGAGATTGAGCGCCAGCCCCGCCTGCCAGGCCTCCCGTTCCTGCCCCTCGCGCTCTTGCCCCGCCGCCATGGTCGCGTTGCAGACCAGACCGTCGAGGCGCCCGAAGATCTCGATCACGGCAGCGATGAAGGCGGCCGCCTCGCCCGGCACGGAAAGGTCGCAGGCATAGGCCAGGCAGCGCCCGCCATGGCCTTCGATCACGGCATGGGCCTCGGCCAGTTCCTGCGCCGACCGCGCCGCGATCGCCACCGCCGCGCCCTCCGCCGCCAGGCGCTCGGCGATGGCCCGCCCGACACCCCGCGAAGCACCCGTCAGCGCGATGACCTTGCCGGCGAATTCCAGATCCATGCGGGCCTCATTCACGCTCGAAGCGCGACAGTGTCAGAGTGGCGTGTGGAGCGCGGACATCTTGTCCGCTCTTGCAAGGGCGGACAAGATGTCCGCGCTCCATCCCTCACCGCATCAGGCGCGGCACCGTGCCGGTCAGGCCGGTGGCTTCCCGGATGAACAGCCGCTTGGCCGCCGGAAAGCGCTCGACCAGGCCGAGGCCGACATCGCGCACCAGGCGGATGGCGTCGTGGTCGTTGGAGAACAGGCGGTTGAGGCCATCGGTGGCGAGGCCCATCGAGACGGTGTCGAAGCGCCGCCAGCGCTGATAGCGCTCCAGCACGTCCGGGCTGCCGATATCCAGCCCGAGCGCCGCCGCATCCACCACGCATTCGGCCAGAGCGGCCGCATCGCGGATGCCCATATTGAGGCCCTGTCCGGCGATGGGATGGATGATGTGGGCGGCATCGCCGACCAGCGCCAGCCGGTCAGCGATGAAACTGCGGGCGATGCGCATCGACAGCGGGAAGGCGGCGCGTGGCCCGATCACCTTGAGCTCGCCGAGCTTGAGGCCGAAGCGGCGCTCCAGCTCGGCATGGAAGCCGGCATCGTCGAGGCCGAGGATGCGGGTCGCCTCCTCGGTCCTCTCGGTCCAGACCAGGGAGGAGCGCCGGCCCGTCAGTGGCAGGATGGCGAAGGGACCGGCCGGCAGGAAATGCTCCTCCGCCCGCCCTTCATGGTCGAGCTCATGCTCGACCGTGGTGACGATGCCGGACTGGCCATAGTCCCAGCCATGCATGGCGATGCCGGCCTGCTCGCGCAGGCGCGAGCGCCCGCCATCGGCCGCCGCCAGCAATTGCGTGGCGATGTCGTCGCCCGAGGGCAGTTCGGCGGTGATGCCGTCCTCGGTCAGCTTGTAGCGGCTGACGGAAGCCCCCTGCCCGCGCAATTCGATGCCAAGGGCCCCGGCCCGCGCCACCAGGGCATCGAGCAGCAGCCGGTTCTCCACCATATGGCCGAAGGGCTCGCCCGGCTCGACATCGCCGGCGAAGGACAGGAAGCTCGGCCGGATCGGATCGTCGAGCTTGGAATCGGTGATCACCATGTCGAGGATCGGCTGGGCCTCATCGGCCACCGCCTCCCAGACGCCGAGCTTTTCCAGGAAGCGCCGGGCACCCGTGGCAATCGAGGAGGAACGCGGATCGCGCGAGGGGCCCTTGCCGAGCATGGGATCGACGATGACGACCGAAAAGCCCGCACCGAGTTCGGTCTTCAGCGCCAAGGCGAGACCGAGGCCGGCAAACCCGCCTCCGGCGATGACAAGATCGGCTTTGCTGGCCATGTCCGAACCCCGCGCTTGACTTTCCAAAGCGTTTTGCGATTTGACGGAATCACCTCGAATCGCAAAGACGCATCCAACCAAAGAGCTAGAGCAAAGGGCGTTTCTACCAAAACACGCTTTGCTCTAGGAAGGATCGCTGCTCTGCCTTCCATCAAGGAAAGCCTCATGTCCGATCCCTTTGCGAATCTCATCTCGATACTCGATCTCGAACAGCTCGAACACAATCTTTACCGCGGCACGAGCCCGCAGGGCGGCTGGCAGCGCGTTTTTGGCGGCCTGGTGATCAGCCAGGCCCTGGTGGCGGCAACCCGTACCGTCGAGCCCGACCGCCATGTCCATTCGCTGCATGGCTATTTCCTGAGGCCTGGCGATCCAGCCGTGCCGATCATCTACCAGGTCGACCGGCTGCGCGACGGCAAGAGCTTCACCACCCGCCGCGCCATCGCCATCCAGCATGGCCAGCCGATCTTCTCGCTTTCCTGTTCCTACCATCGCCCCGAGGAGGGCTGGCACCACCAGGCCACCATGCCCGACGTGCCCACCCCGGACCAATTGCCCTCGCTCGCCGAGCTCAAGGACCAGTTCCTCGGCCATCTGCCCAAGGTCGTCCGCGACTATTGGGAGCGCGAGCGCCCGATCGAGCTCAGGCCGGTGGACATGAAGCGCTACACCGCCCGCACGCCCCGCGAACCCCGGCAATATATCTGGATCCGCGCTGCCCGCAGGCTGCCCGACGACCGGGCCCTGCACGAGGCCGTGCTGGCCTATACCACCGACATGACCCTGCTCGACACCACGCTCGTCGCTCATGGCAAGAGCGTGTTCGATCCCGACGTGCAGCCGGCGTCGATCGATCATGCCATGTGGTTCCATGCCCCGTTCAAGATGGACGAGTGGCTGCTCTACGCCCAGGAGAGCCCCTTCACCGGCGGAGCCCGCGGCTTTGCCCGCGGCGAGATCTGGCAGGAGGGCCGCCTGATCGCTTCGGTGGCCCAGGAAGGCCTGATCCGCAAGCGCTGGGACAAGCCGCCGGTCTGAGGCGTCGCGCCGGGAAGCGCTTGGGCGCGTGTCGCTATTTCGCCGTGAAGAAGGTCAGGAGCACCTTGCCCTTCTCGCCGATCAGACAGACGAAGCGGTCGGGCCGGCCCGTCTCCTTGGCCCGCTTGATATAGGCCTCGCCGAGCACGACGGTCTTGACCGGTACGTCTCCGACCTTGGTATCCGCCGCCGAGACCGCAATGCTCTCCTGGTCGATGACGAGATCGGCGACGTCAGGCGATTTCTGCTGGAGCGCCAGCAGGCCGCTTGCCTTGCAGGCCGCGACTTCGGGGGCCTCGGCCGCCCGGGCGTCGAGCGCCAGCATCATCCCGCCTGCGGCCAGAAGTGAACGCAAAATCATCGCCATATGGCCAGTTCCCCACTCTTGCTCCAGCAAAATTGCCCTGATTAACGCAAGGTGAGGTCGTTTGTTCCGCGGCTACCGGCCCATCGCGGCGAGAATGGATCGTTCCAGTGCGGCACCCTCGCCTTCCACCAGCACCATCTTGATCCGGCTGGTCGCCCCCTGCCTGATCGATACACGGCTCGCGGATACCCCCAGGGCCTTGGCCACCAGCTTCACCAGGGCCTGGTTGGCCTCGCCGTCGGCAGGCACGGCGCGTACCTTCGCCGTCAGCACGGCACGGCCATCCGCCAGGGTCTCCACGCTGCCGAGCGCATCCCTGCCGCCGCGCGGCGTCAGGCGCATCGCGACGAGCAGCCCGTCCGGCGTGATTCGCCAGGGGGCGCCAGGATCTGAAGCGCTCAAGGCACGTAGGGATAGATGTAGTAGGCGATGATCCGTTCGATGAAGATCGCGATCAAGATCGCCACGAAGGGCGAGAAGTCGATGCTGCCGAAATCGGGCAGGCGGCGCCGGATCGGCGCGAACACCGGTTCCGTCAGGCGATAGAGGGCATCGCCGATCGCCGCCACCGTGGGATTGCGCCGGCTGACCACGTTGAATGCCACCAGGTATGAAAACACCACGGAAGCCAGCACGATATAGATATAGAGCTGCAGCAGGATGAGGATGATGTCGAGGATCGCGCGCATCGGGTCTCCAAGCCTTCCGGGCCATTCACACCTGCCCTGATCTAGCGACCGGGACGGTGCACCGCAAGTGTGGGGGATCCAGAAGAGGCGGACGAGACGTCCACGGCCCAGCCGCGGCGTCACCCCCGCAAGCCTGACCGGGTTCGCGTCGGGAGCGCAACCGGCTGGGACCGCGGACATCGCGCCATTGCCTCTCACCGCGATCTCTGCGACACATTCGCCATGAGCACGCATGATCACGACCACGACCATGACGACGACCATCATCATGGCGCGCCGCCCTCCCCCATGGCCGAGCGGGTGAAGAAGCTCGAAACCGTGCTGGTCGAGAAGGGCTATGTCGACCCGGCGGCCCTCGACGTCTTCATCGATACCTATGAGAACAAGGTCGGCCCCCGCAACGGCGCCCATGTCGTCGCCCATGCCTGGCGGGACGAGGAATTCCGAGCCTGGCTGCTGGAGGACGCCACCGCGGCGATCGCCTCGCTCGGCTATTCGGGCCGGCAGGGCGAACATATGAAGGTGGTCGAGAACAAGCCGGGCGTTCACAACCTCATCGTCTGCACCCTGTGCTCCTGCTATCCCTGGTCCGTGCTCGGCCTGCCGCCGGTCTGGTACAAATCCGCGCCCTATCGCTCGCGCGCCGTGATCGATCCGCGCGGGGTGCTCGCCGAGTTCGGCGTCACCCTGCCGCCCGATACCGAAATCCAGGTCTGGGACTCGACCGCGGAGTTGCGCTATCTTGTGCTGCCCCAGCGGCCCGACGGCACCAAGGGCTGGAGCGAAATGGCGCTGGCGCAGCTCGTCACCCGCGATGCCATGATCGGCACCGGCCTCGCCATCCAGCCGGGCGGGCTGTGAGAGCCGTCAACACGCACCTTGTCATCCCCGACCGAGCCACTCGCCAGCATAGCGAGAGAGCGCGAGGGGAAGGGGCCTCGCCGGGGATGACAATCCATCCGTTTTCGAAAGATCTCAAAGCCCATGACCCGCTTCATCGCCAATGCCCGCATGTATTCCGTCACGCCGGAAGTCGAGGAGCATTGGAAGGTCCTGCTCGGCCATGTCATGGCGAGCGCCGGCGTGGACTTCGACTACGAGCCCTATCCCGCCCCGCAGCCCCTGGAAGTGCTGTGGGAGCGTGACGATCTCGGCTGCGTCTTCATGTGCGGCTATCCGATCGCCTTCCAGCTCTCGGAGGTGATCCCGATCGCGGCGCCCATTCCGGCCGCCGCATGGGCGGGCGGCAAGCCGCTTTACCGCTCCGACCTGATCGTGAAGGCCGACAGTCCCTTCCAGCGCCTCGAGGATACGTTCGGCCATCGCATCGGCTGGACCGTCGAGCATTCCCACTCCGGCTTCAACGCATTGCGCCATCACCTGCTGCCGCATCGCTCCCCCGATCGCCCGGCACTCTACCGGGAGGTCGTCGGCAATCTCGTCACCGCGCGCGGCATTCTCGACAAGGTGCTGGCCGGCGAGATCGATGTCGGCCCGCTGGACGGCTATTGGCATGAACTGATCCGCGCCTATCGCCCCGACCTCACCGAGGGCATCCGCGTGATCGGCTCGACCGGCCTGGCGCCGATCCCCTCCTTCGTGGCGGCTCCCGGCCTGCCCGCAGAGACGATCGTGCGGCTCAAGGCCGCCTTCGCCGCCGCCCATCACCAGCCCTGGTTCGCCCCACTCGGCGCAGCGCTTCGGCTCAACGGCTTCGCGCCGGTGGAGCAGGCCGATTTCGACAGGACGCTGGCCTGGGACCGCGAAGCCCGCGAACAGGGCTACACCACCATCGCCTGAGCGCTGGCCCCCTTCACCCGAATCCAGGCAAAGAAAAAGGGCGGAGAGACCCCCTCATCCGCCCTTCGAATGCCCTCCCTCAAATCCGGAAGGGCGTCATCTCTGATGCAAGCCGATCAGTACAGTGGTTCCGGCTCCAGGCTCGAACGCCTCTTGTTGGTCCTGGGCTGGGGTGCCGGCTCAGGCATGCCGCCCATATCCGCCTGTACGGTCTCGGGCTGGATACGGACCGTGGGTACGGTGCGCGACTGGGCGACCATGGGCCGCCGCGGCTTGGCCACAGGCGCCGATGCCTCGACACCGGACGGTCCCTGCTGGAAGTTGAACTGCGGCTGCGCGTTGCCACGGGCCGGCGGCAAAGCGATGTGGGAACCATCCTGCTGGGCTGCGCCCAGATGCACCTTGCCGACGGAACCGCGCGGACGCACCGGCGGCAATGCCTCCGGCACCATGCCGGCATCCGGATCATTCTGGGCAACCTGCACGTCAGGCACGGCACGGCGCTTGGCCGGGCTCAAACGGGGACGGGTCGGAGGCAGGATGTCGATGACCGGATCGGCCTGCGGAGCGGCATCCTGATAGGCCACGGTCGGCAGAGGCCGGGTGGCAGGCCGCGAATATCTGCGCGGCTGCGGCGAGGGCATCGGCTCGGCGGCGGCCACCGTCGTCGGCAGCGGCGGCATCTCGGCCTGGGCCACCATCACCGGCGGAGCGGAAGGCGCATCGCCACCGCGGCGGCGCTTCTCGTAGAAGGCATTGCCGCCGGCAACGGCCACATAATGCATGTTGTTATAGGGATAGGTGTAGCCGGCCGTATGGAAGAAATGCACGTTCTTCGACATGCCGGGATAGCGCTTGCCACTGATCACCGCATCGGCGATGCGGAAGGCGCGCTCGCGGCCGGAATCGTTCATCTTCTTGGTCAGCACGCCCGGGGCGAACTGCACACGCTGGCCAACCGTGCCGCAGATCGAGCGCGGATATTTGCCGGACTCGACGCGGTTCATCACCACCGTGCCGACGGCGAGCATGCCGTCATCGCTGGATCGGTTGGATTCGAAATACATGGCACGTGCCAGACACTCACGCTCATTCGTGGTGCTGGCCACACGCGAGGTCGAAAAGAGGGCGCAGCCGCCAAGAGCCGAGGTGACCGCCGCAATCGCGAGGAAACGCAGGGCAGATGTGAGGGTTCGTGTCTTCATGCGCTCGTTGTGCGTTGAGAAAGTTAACGACCGGTAATCATTTTTGTGGCGGAATTGCAACGAGCCTGCAAAACTTCTCCATACGGGTGTCTTTTTAACGGGATGGTTACCCGAATCTTGCCAGCCGTGCCCGATTTGCAACACTTTTAGGGGGTCGGAAGCGCCCTTTGGTTAACGGGCTCAAGCACTGGGGCCCGCTCGCCGATTTCCTGGCGCAGCCATTTGAGCAGGGTCGATATGGTGCGATGGCGCCAGCGTGCTTCGGGCGCGATCAGCCAATAGCCGCCCAGCGAGACGTCGGTGTCGAGGAGTTCGACCAGCCGTCCCGCTGCGATGTCCCCATCCGCCTGCAGGCTGGTCGACAGCGCCACACCCTGGCCCGCCAGGGCGGCGTCATGGGTCGACGAGGCCGACCACAGCCACGGCCCCTTCAGCGTGGCGGCCCGGTAGCCAGCGAGACGGAAGAAGCGATGCCATTGGCTGGCATTGTCTTCATGAATGAGCTTCTGGCCGGCAAGATCGGCGAGGCTCGCAATCGGCGCCTGCGTCGCCAGCCAGGCCGGGCTGGCGACGGGAAAGATGCGCACGCGCTGGAGCAGCGCAGCCGTCACAGGCGATGCCGGCGCCTCCTCGGCGAAGATGATGGCGGCATCCGCTTCATGCCGGGCGAAATCGGGCTGGTCCGAAGTCGCGCGTACCACGATGATCGTATCCCGCAGCACGGCCTGCAGGGCATCGAGCCGCGGCGTGAGCCAGCGGGCCGCCAGGCCCGGCGCACACCACAGCCGCAACTGGCCGCGCAGGCGCTGGGCCGGCCGCAGCTCCATGGTGACTTCGGCGAGTTGACCGAAAGCCGCAGTCGTCACTTCGAACAGCCGGGCACCGGCCTTGGTCAGCCTGACGCCACGCGCCCCGGAGGTGACAAGCTGAAGATCGAACCAGGCTTCCAGGTGGCGCACATGCCGGGACACCACGGTATGGCTGACACCGAGCGCTTCGCCGGCCTTGCGCATGGATGAAAAGCGCCCGACCGCCTCGAAGGCCCGGAGCATGGATAAAGGCGGCAGCCGGCCGCCGAAAGCCGACCCGGCGCCATCGCCGGCATCCTCCTCCTTGGTGCCGGATGCAGCTTCGCTCGAAGGCCTGTTGCCTGGACCCGTCACCGCGCCACGCCCTTTCCATGCCCGATCCTGCCCCGCAGCCCCGACTGCGGCCATGCGCCGGGTGACTGGTGCCTCAAGGTTTCAGTGGTTACAAATCCGCACCACCGCGGCAGGCATAAAGCACCTGCCGCCTTGCGGCAAGACGTGGCAGGATTCGCCCCAAGCGCCTGATCAGCCGCAATCCAAGAGCGTCGTCACGGAAAGGCTCCGAACCGATCGGACAACAGCCCGTCGATGGTCCCGCACGGAGATTGACGAGCCGGTCGCACAGCGCCATAGCATGCGCCCACAGCGCATTGATCAAGCAATCGGAGTTCGATCCATGAATGCACCCGCCACCAAGGCGCATGGCGCCAACCGCACCCAGACGGAGGACCTTCTGGAAAGGCGCGCCAGCGTCTTCACGCGCGGCATGAGCGCGGGCCAGCCGGTCTTCGCCGCCAAGGCCAAGAACTCCGAGATCTGGGATGTGGAAGGCCGCCGCTTCATCGATTTCGGCGGCGGCATCGCCGTGCTCAACACCGGCCACCGCCACCCGACCGTGATGAAGCGGGTGCAGGAGCAGCTCGAGCGCTACACCCATACCTGCCTGATGGTGACGCCCTATGAGCCGGCCGTGCAGGTCGCAGAAAAGCTCATCGAGATCGCACCGATCTCCGGCCCCAAGAAGGTGATGCTGGTCACCACCGGCGCCGAGGCCGTCGAGAACGCCATCAAGATCGCGCGCGCCCATACCGGCCGCTCCGACGTCGTGGTGTTCAACGGCGCCTTCCATGGCCGCACTTTGCTGGCGATGGCGATGACCGGCAAGGTCGTGCCCTACAAGACCAAGTTCGGCCCCTTCCCCGGCGGCGTCTGGCGCGTGCCCTATCCGATCGAGCACAAGGGCATTTCGGTCGAGGACACCTTCGAATCGCTGAAGTGGCTGTTCAAGACGGATGTCGATCCCAAGAACGTCGCCGCCATCGTGATCGAGCCGGTGCAGGGTGAAGGCGGCTTCTACATCGCCTCGCCGGAATTCCTCAAGCGCCTGCGCGCCCTGTGCGACGAGCACGGCATCCTCCTGGTCGCCGACGAGATCCAGACCGGCTTCGGCCGTACCGGCAAGTGGTTCGCGATGGAGCATTCCGGCGTCGAGCCCGACCTGATCACCACTGCCAAGAGCCTGGCCGGCGGCTTCCCGTTGGCCGGCATCGTCGGCAAGGCCGATATCATGGATGCACCGGAGCCCGGCGGTCTCGGCGGCACCTATGCCGGCAACCCGGTGGCCTGCGCCGCCGCGCTCGGCGTGTTCGAGGCCTTCGAGGCCGAGGACCTGCTCGACAAGTCGGCCAAGCAGGGCGAGCTCATCCTCAAGCGCCTCAAGGCGATCAAGCGCAAGAAGACCGGGCGCCCGATCGGCGATATCAGAGGCCTGGGCGGCATGACGGCTTTCGAGCTCGTCACCAGCCATGGCGGCAACGAGCCCGATCCCGCGGCGGCCAAGGCTCTCGCCGCCGAATGCCTCGAGCGCGGCCTGATGATCCTCACCTGCGGCGTCTATGGCGAAACGGTGCGCCTGCTCGCCCCGCTCACCATCCAGCCCAAGGTGCTCAAGGAAGGCCTCGACATCCTCGAAGCCGCTTTGCTCGGCACCAAGTAAGCCTGTCGCGATGGGCCGTTTCCGGCTCCTCGCCGTCACCATCCTGCTGGCGCTCCTCAGCGCCGGCGGGACTGCTCTTGCCGAAGTCCGCTTCGGCAGGAACGTCTTCATCGGCGGCCATGATTTCTCCAACCGCCGCTACGGATCGGTGCATATCGAGACGACGACGCGGCGCCCGCCCTGGTATGGCTGCCGCTGGTACCGGCCCGGCTCGCGCTATCAGGGCCGCCCGATCCGCACGCGCACGCAGATCTGCAATCTCAGGCAGATTCCCTCTTCGCAAAGACGATGGTGACATTCGGGGGGCGGGTCTTCAGACCCGCCTTATACCGCACCGGCTTGGCGCCTGCAGGCTGGTCTGAAGACCAGCCCCCCAATATCCTCACACCGCCTCCCACGCGCCGCTCTTTTCCGAGCGGAACAGCGCATCGATGATCTTCATGTTCTGCACGGCGTCGGCCGGACCATAGGGCAGCGTGATCTCGCCGCGGATGGCGGCAGAGAAGGCATCGACCTCCTCGGCATATTGGTCGACCGGGGCGATGGTCTCGGCCACCGCCGAGGCGTCGCCGAGCCTGGAGCCGTCGTCGGTATAGACGGTCACGGCCTCGGCCTGCGGTGCGTTGAAGGGAATGGTGATCTCGAAGCGCTTCCTGGTGCCGACGATGTCGACCCGCTGCAGCGGGGTGAGCTGCGTCGACACCGTGAACTCGGTGCGGCGCCCCTCGCCGAAATCGAGGATGGCCGAGGCGAGGCGGTCGACGCCCGTCGCCGGATCGCGATCGACCAGGGCGACCACCCGCCTTGGCTCGGCCTCGAAGATGAAGCGGCCGGCGACAATGGGATAGCAGCCGATATCGAGGATGCCGCCGCCGCCGATGTCGAGCTGGTTGCGGACATTGGCGGGATCGACATTGTAATAGGAGAAGAAGGCCTGCACGGCCCTGACCTCGCCGAGTTCGCCCGAGCGCGCGGCCTCCCTCGCCCGCAGCCATTGCGGATGGAAGCGCACCATGAAGGCTTCCATCACCAGCCGGTCGCGCGGCAGCACCAGGAGCTGCGCCGCATCCTGGGCCGTCAGGCCGATCGGCTTCTCGCACAGCACATGCTTGCCCGCCGCCACGGCCTGCAGGGTGAGAGGCACATGGAGGTGGTTGGGCAGCGGATTGTAGATGGCATCGATATCGGGGTCGGCCAGCAGGGCTTCATAGGACCCATAGGCCTTGGGAATACCGAGCTCCTTGGCGACGGCCTCGGCACGGGCCAGGTCGCGCGAAGCGATGGCGACCGCTTCCGCGCCCTTCGCCCGCTGGATGCCTGGAATGACCTTGCCCGTGCCGATCTTTGCCGTTGAAAGGATGCCCCAGCGCGTCTTGGCCATCGCGATTCGCTCCCGAGAATAAGTCCGACATATGGATTCGACTCATTCTTGGCATGGCCAGGGACGGGAGGAAAGACCTGCCGTTGCAGGTGGCGCCGCCCCATCGGTGCCAGCTATGGACTCGACCTGCGAATTGGCGGCAGATAGACAGATCCGATCCTTCGGCAACAGAAATAGTTTCAGCCCAAGAAATAGTTTTAGCCATGAGCAACAACCGAACACGCCGCCCGGGCGATCCTTGGAAGAATGCCGAGGCCGTCTTCAAGCCCGCAGCACCCAAGGCACCGGCGGCGGCCGCGCCACGACCGGCTCTGCCCAATGCCAAGGAACTGGTTTCGCTGCGGATCGACCGCGACGTGCTGGAGCACTTCCAGGCTGATGGACCCGGGTGGCAGGACCGCATCAATGCGATCCTGCGGGAGGCTTCCGGCGTGGATCACTAGAGCAAAACGCGTTTTCACGAAAACGCTTTTTTACTCTAACTCTTTGGTTCGACGCGTCTTTGCGATTCCCGGTGACTCGGTCAAATCGCAAAACGCTTTAGCCCGGTCTTCGGCCGGACGAGCTGAATGCTGAGAACGACGGCTGAAAACGCGATCTCAGCCCGTCACCAGAAACTCGGGATCGGCCGGAATCTGCATGGCCGTGACCAGATGATTGGTCTTGCCGGCCAGGCCGATGATGGCGAGCAGTTCGCCATATTGCGCGTCATCCATCCCCTTGGCCCGCGCGGCCGCCGTATGGGAATGTACGCAATATTGGCAGGAATTGGCGGTGGAGACCGCGATATAGATCAGCTCGCGCGTGAGGGGATCGAGCGCGCCCTCGCCCACCATCACCGCCTTGACCTCTTCCCAGGTGCGTTTCAGCAGCACCGGATCATTGGCGAGGCCGCGCCAGAAATTATTGACGAAATCGGATTTGCGCGTCGCCCTGATGTCGTCGAACACCGCCTTCGCGGCCGGGTTGGCAGCGACCTCGTCGTCGCTGAGAAGTCTTACGGTGGCCATCTTGTACTCCTGTGCAGATTGCGCGCGTAGCGTAACTATACAAACCCTAGCGCGACATTTGTCATTGCCGGGCTTGACCCGGCAACCCAGTCTCTTTTCAGCACAGTGAGCCCTCGGCACCTGGATGCCCGGGTCAAGACCGGGCATGACAAAAGGTAGCGTTTCAATCGCGATATCAGATAGTTACACTCGCGCGCTCCAACCACTCCAACCATCCACGACCTACCCCAGCCTCTCCCCGCTCTCGCCATCGAAGAGGTGGAGGGCCCTGTCGTCGAAGCCGATGCCGACCTTTTCGCCGATCTCGCGCTGGAACTCCTTGTCGACCTTCACCGTCACGCTGGCCGCCCCGCAGCGGCAGGTGACCAGCGAATGATCGCCGATCAGCTCGATGGCGAAGACCTCGCCGGCGAACTTGCCGAGATCCGGCTCGGTCACCCGGCAATCCTCGGGCCGGATGCCGGCAACCGCCCGTGACGTCGAACTGGTGTTGGTGGTGCCGAAGCCGCCGGCCTCGGAGGAAAAGCGCCCTTCCTTCAGCTCTCCCTCCAGGAAGTTCATCGGCGGCGAGCCGATGAAGCCGGCGACGAAGAGGTTGGCGGGCCGGTTGTAGATGTTGGCCGGCGTATCCAGTTGCTGCAGCACGCCCTTGTCGAGCAGGGCCACGCGATGGGCCAGCGTCATCGCCTCCACCTGGTCATGGGTGACATAGATGGTGGTGATGCCGAGCTCGTGCTGCATGTGCTTGAGTTCGGCGCGCATATGGCCGCGCAGCTTGGCATCGAGATTGGACAGGGGCTCGTCCATCAGGAAGGCGGCGGGGCGGCGGATGATGGCCCTTGCGAGCGCCACGCGCTGGCGCTGGCCACCGGAGAGCTGCCGCGGCAGGCGGTCGAGCAGATGATCGAGCTGGACCTGGCGGGCCACGTCCTTCACCGCCGCCTCGATCTCGGCCTTGGGGCGTTTGCGCACCGTCAGGGGATAGGCGATGTTGGCGAACACCGTCTTGTGCGGATAGAGCGCATAGGACTGGAACACCATCGCGATGTCGCGATATTTCGGCAGGACATGGGTGACGTCGCGCTCGCCGATCCGCACCGAGCCGGAGGTCACCGTCTCCAGCCCCGCAATCATGCGCAGGGCCGTGGTCTTGCCGGAACCGGAGGCGCCCAGCAGCACCAGGAACTCGCCATCCCT
This sequence comes from Labrys sp. E2SS-1L, assembly GCF_057073705.1. Taxonomy (NCBI): domain Bacteria; kingdom Pseudomonadati; phylum Pseudomonadota; class Alphaproteobacteria; order Hyphomicrobiales; family Xanthobacteraceae; genus Labrys; species Labrys sp. E2SS-1L. The sequence continues at coordinate 5,374,466 of NZ_CP172712.1, forward strand.
GACTTCGAGGTCGAGCCCCTTGACCACGTCGACGGCGCCGAAGGATTTGTGGACGTTGTTGAGCGTGACTTGCATCTTCAACCCTTGACGGCGCCGACCATCAGGCCTCGCGCAATATGCTTTTGCAGGAATGCGGCAATCACGATGACGGGCACGATCATGATGACGATCAGCACCGACATGTACCACCATTGCGGGCCGCGCGTGGTGTTCTGGGCGGAGACCAGCACCGGCATGGTCTGCGCATTGGCATTGGAGAGGAACAGGGCCAGGAGATATTCGTTCCAGGCCAGGATCAGCACCAGCATGAAGGTGGCAGCCAGTCCCGAGCGCACCAGCGGCAAAGCGATGGTGAAGAACACGCGCAGCTTGGAAGCGCCGTCGATCTCGGCGCTCTCTTCCAGGTCCAGCGGAATGCCGGCGAAGAAATCGCGCGTCAGCCAGACCACGATCGGCAGGTTGACGGCGGTATAGGTCGAGATCAGCGCGATCTGGGTGTCGAGCAGCTTGAGGTTCTGGAACATCACATAGATCGGCAGCACGGCCACGATCGGCGGCATGATGCGGTTGGAGATCATCCAGAACTCGATGTCGTTGTTGCCGAGCGCCGCCTTGAAGCGCCGGCCGATGGTGCCGAGGATCATGAAGAACAGCACCAGGGCCGCCACCACCGCTGCCGGCCAGGGCACGGCAAACACGGAGACGGCGACGATGACGCCGGCGGCCAGGACGATGAAGGCGATGATCGCCGCGAGCTTGACCTGGAAGCGGATGCGCACCAGGGCATAGGCGGCGAGCGAGCCGATGATCAGGGCCAGGACGGTACTCACCAGCGCCACGATGATCGAGTTCACATAGGGCCAGAGCGTGTTGTTCTGGAACAGCATGAAGTTCCAGGCATCCAGCGTCGGCTGGAAGTCGACGAAGGGCAGGTAATAGGGGCCGGCATCGACCTGGATCTGCACCTTGAGCGAGGTGACCAGCACCCAATAGAGCGGGAAGAGCACCACGAAGGTCCAGCCCACGAGCGCGGCATAGGTCAAGACCTTCGGGATCGGGGCCAGTTCCTCCAGGCTGCGGCGCTCGAACAGGCGGCGCAGCAAGGGACGATCATCAGGAGTTGCACTCATCCCTGATACCTCCGGCTGGGTCGCACCACGAAATTGAAGAAGGAGACGCAGGTGATCGTCGACACGAACAGGAGCAGGTAGCCGACCGCCGCCGAGCCGCCGAAATCCTGGGTCCGCCAGGCGATGAAGGAATGCAGGGTCAGCGATTCCGTCGCCAGGCCCGGGCCACCGGCGGTGAGCACGTTCGGCATGTCGATGATCTTGAAGGCTTCGATCAGGCGGATCAGCACCACCGTGGCCGCCACCGGCGCGATTGCCGGCCAGGTGATGTCCTTGAAGATCTGCCAGGGGCCGGCGCCATCGAGATGGGCCGCCTCGAGCTGGTCGCGCGGCTGGTTCTCGATCGCCGCCAGGAGCACGATGAACATGAAGGGCGTCCACTGCCAGGTATCGCCGACCAGCACCATCAGCCGCGCCGACCAGGCTTCCGTGGCCCAGGACCATTGGCTGACACCGAAGAGCTGGCTGAGCGGGGCGAAGGGTCCCTTCTGCATGTCGGCCAGCATGCGGAAGATGTAGGCGACGCCCACCGGCGTCACCATCACCGGAATGAAGAAGATCACGCGGAACCAGCTGCGGGCCCGGATCGGCTGAGCGCAGAGCAGCGCCAGGCCGAGACCGATCAGGAACTGGACTGAGACCCCCACCACGACATAGAGCAGCGTGTTCAGGAGCGTGCCGGGAATGCCGCCGGCCACCGTGGTGGCGAGCACGACATAGACGATGCCGGCGACCAGGCCGGCGGTGATCAGCCGCCCGAGGAAACCGAAGAGCGTGAAGCCGTCGCGGGCAAAACGCACCAGCCACAGCGCGAGCAAAGCGAGAGCCGCAGCAAAGAGCAGCCATTCCAGAAGGCCGAAGACCTTGAGCGTACCGAGGAAGTGATATTGCTGGGCCCCGAGGAACAGGCGCAGATAATTGTAGAAGCCGATGAAGGTGAGCGTGAAGCTGCCGCCGGCGAGCTTGAAGCGCGACAGCGACAGATAGGCCGAGGCGACCAGCGGAAAAATGGCGAAAGCCAGGAGGATGAGCACCGCCGGCAGCACCATGATGCGGCCGGAATGGCGATCGACCCATTGAGAGAGACGCTCCCGCCGGTCGGTTTCATCGGGGATGGAGAGGTTGACGGCCATATTTTTCTCAACGCGTCGTTTTGAGATTCAACCGGTTTTGAGATGGCGCCGCTCTTTACCCTCCCCTGGAGGGATCGGCCATTCCTCTTGAATGGCCTGGGGTCGACGCGCAGCGTCGGGGTGGGGTGACTTTTTCGCGGCGAAGGGCGTTCTGCAGCCTCGCTCGTCTTGCCAGAACGAAGCGTCTCTTCACCCCACCCCGGACTTCGTTCGCCCCTCCCCCTCCAGGAGGAAGGTAGCCCCCTATTTCGCGCCCAGCGTGTTCTTGTAGAACTTCAGCTGGTCCTCGGTGCCGATCTGGTCGTTGAGGTCCTTCCAGCCATCGGCGACCGCCTTGACGGTGGCTTCCTCGTCGATCTCGCCGGCCAGGAAGCGGGCGATCGCCTCATCCAGCACCACCTGCTGATATTTCTGGTTCTGCGGGATGCGCAGGTCCAGGATCATGTTCGGGCTGTTGAGGCTGTCCTTGATGGCACCGAGATAGGAGGCCGCCGCCTTCTCGCTCATGCCGGCTTTCTTCCAGCCGTCGTTGTAGCTGAGCTGGGAGGTGCGATAGGCGTTGAAGCCGGTCTTGCCGATGGTGACGTCGACATTCGACTGGGCCGGCGCGCTCATATAGGAGAAGAAGGCATAGGCCGCATCCTTGACCTTGTCCTTGGCCTTGACGTTGATGCCGCCGCTCCAGCCGCCGAAGGCGGCATAGGGCGCATGGTTCACGCCGTCGATGGCATTCGGGCAGGTCTCCTTGGAGCAGGCTTCGAGCTTGCCGGTGTCCCAGTTCAGCACCTGCTTGGCCCCCGGCATGATGGTGGCGCCCGTCTTGTCGATCACCTTGGAGGTCGCGGGATCGATGGCGAGCACGCCGACATCGCCCCAGTCGAGATTGAGGGCGCATTTGCCGGAAGTGAACAGCGGGCGGGTGTCCGACACGTCCATGTTCAATTCGTCCGGCGGGCCATACTTGCCGGATTCCTTGAGGAAGGTCAGCGCCTTGCGGAAAGCCTCGTTATCGACGAGCGGCGTCATGTCCTTGGTGTTGAAGAAGGTGCCCTGTGACGTGCCCTTCGACTGGGTCATCGAGCCGACCACGTCGGTGACGAACCAATAGCTCTGGGCGTTGCGCTTCTTGGCGATGCAGGAGCCATAGACCTTCTGGCCGTCGACCTCCATGCCGTTCAGCTTCTTGGCCGCTTCCAGATATTCGTCCCAGGTCGTCGGCGGTTTCAGCCCTGCCTTGTCGAAGATATCGGTGCGGTAATAGAGCATGTGAAAATCGCCATCGAACGGCACCAGATAAGTCTTGCCGCCATAGCTCGACGAAAAGTCGCGGAAGAAAGGGGCGATATCGTCCCAGGCAATTGCCTTGTCCTTAGCGACCCGGCCGCCGATGTCCTCGAGATAGCCACCGGCGACATAGTCCACCATCCATTGCGGCGCGAACACGGCCGCATCCACGGAATTGGTGCCGCTCGCCCAATCGGTCAGCACCTTCTGGTAGAGATCGGAGAAGGGCACCGCGATCACGTTGATCTTGGCGCCCGTCAGCTTCTCGAATTCCGGCGCGCGCCGCTGCAGCGGCTCCTGGATGGCGCCCGTCTGCGTCATGATGTTGACGGTGACGCCATCGAATTCGCCCGCCTTGGCCGGCAGCGCCGCTCCCGCGAGCGCCGCAGCCATCAACGCGGCGCCAACAACTCCGCCTTTCGAAGCCATTCATCCCTCCCAAATGTCGTTTTTGTGTTTTTATGCCGATGTCAGGCGCTGCATTCACGCCAGTACATCCCTGCAGCCGGACATCGCGAGCCGATTATGGCACCGGCGCTGAGAAAACGTCAAATGTCGGATCATTGACTGGAAGATCGCTTTTATTCCAGAATCAGCTATAGGATCGGCGATGAGTTCTTGAACGCTATACCGTCGATGAAAGCATTGTTTACCTGCCCGTCAAGTTCACCTCTCCGGCTCCTTGCCGCAAGGGACAGTACAGTTTATCTTTCAATATTCTCGCGTTATTTCCTCTACTGTAATCTCCCGGTTTAGTCGCGGATGACCGCAAGAGCCTAAAGACCAACGACGACATGTCTCCCCGGTTCGTGATGAATGACTGGCCATGTGAGGAAGCGGCATCGTGTTTGCGCCCTTGATGAAAGGCCATAAGGGGCTGGTTCGCGTCGGAGCGTCGCAATGGAGCGTATGCGAGGTCGATCCTCACTTCGTCTTCAAGCTCGGCCCCTGGCCCGCCAGATATGTCGCCATCGAAGTCATTTCGAACGGCCCAGAGCTCGAACCGCACCTTTACATCGATACCGGCTATGGTTTTCGGCCCGAACAGGTACTGCCGCTGCCGGCGGCGCGTCACGGCGTCTATGCCTTCCGGACCAGCGGCATCAAAGGCTTCCGTCGCGTGCGCTTCGACCCCTGCGAGGACTATCCGGGGGCGAACGGGGAGCAGGGCAGCTTCACCCTGAACATCCGCACGGCCCGCTCCCTGGCCTCGCTCCGCCGGCAGCTCGGCACCGCCGCCGACCACTTGCATCTGCTCGAGCTCGACGAATTGGCCAAAGCGCCGCCACCTCCGCGCCAGCTCCCGCCGGAGGAGCATTTTCGGGCCGTCCTGCATCTGGCCGAGGCCGGCCTTCGGCAGATGGAGCCATCCGAGGAAAGACCGCCGGCACCGCTGCTGTCCTTCGTGGTTCCGCTTCGCGATACGCCGACCGCCTTTCTCGATACCCTCCTGAACTCGCTGCGCGGCCAGCGCGCCGGCAACTGGGAACTGCTCCTGTGTGACGATGCATCCAGCAACAGGGCTACCCTCGCCTGGCTCGAACGCCTGGAGGGACAGCCCCGGATCCGCATCCTGCGCAATCCGCGCAATCAGGGCATTGCCGACACCACCAATCTTGGCCTCGCCGCGGCGCAGGGGGAATGGGTCGGCCTCATCGACCATGACGACGCCCTCGCGCCGCTGGCCCTCGACTATCTCAACGAGACCATCCGCCGCCATCCCGACGCACAGTTCATCTATACCGATGAAACCATCACCGACGCCAAGCTGAAACCGACGGGCTATTTCTTCAAGCCCGCCTATGACCCCGTGCTGCTGTCCGGGGTCAACTACATCAATCACCTCTCGCTCTATCGGCGCCAGCGTCTGCAGGCGCTGGGCGGCCTGAGCGCCGGCTTCGACGGTTCGCAGGATTATGAACTCCTGCTGCGCTATCTCTCGGGACTGCCGGCCGAGACCATCGTCCACCTGCCCTACCCCGCTTATCTGTGGCGGCGGCACCGGACGTCCTTTTCCAACGCCAACCTGGCCACGGCGGTCGGCCACGCCCGCCGGGCCCTGGCCGCGCATTATGCCAGCGACGGCATCGCCGCGCCGGTTGGTCCGGCACTGGTACCCGATCTTCACCGTGTCGAACTTGTACCCGATCGCCACCGGTGGCCCTCCGTCAGTATCGTCATTCCCAATCGCGACAGTCCCGCTTTGATCGGCCGCCTGCTGGCCGACCTCTATGAACGCACCGACTATGCCGATTTCGAGATCATCGTCGTCGACAATGGCAGCACGAACGCACAGACGCTGTCGCTCTACGAGACCATGCGTGGCCAGCACGATAACTTCCGGACAGTGATGACAACCGAGCCCTTCAACTTCTCGCGCCAGGTCAACCGGGGCATGCGGGAAGCAAAGGGGCAGGCGATCCTGCTGCTCAACAACGACATCGAGATCGCCGCCGCCGGCTGGCTCAAGGAAATGGTGAGCTGCCTCGACTATCCGCAAACCGGCATCGTCGGTGCCCGCCTGCTCTATCCCACCGGCAGGCTGCAGCATGCGGGCGTCATCGTCGGGCTCGGCGGTCTGGCCGGCCATTGGTACGCCAACGCAGCGCAGGACTCGTCGGGACCGATGAACCGTCTCAAGGTACGCCAGACGCTCAGTGCCGTCACCGGCGCCTGCATGCTGATCTCGCGCCAATGCTACGCCCGGGTCGGCGAGTTCGACGAGACGGCTTTTGCCATCGCCTATAACGATGTCGATTATTGCCTGCGTGCAGCCGCCGCCGGCCTGCGGACCGTGTGGACGCCCTTCGCCACCCTCACCCATCATGAATCCGCCTCACGGGGCAGTGACGAGACCAAGGCGAACAAGGAACGCTTCCAACGCGAAAAGGAGGCCTTGCGCCAAAAATATCATACGGATGCCTTCGAGGATCCAGCTTACAGCCCCTGGTATTCCAGGCATTTGGCCACCCCCCGAGAAATTCTGCCGCCAAGCCTGCCATCGCCGCGCTCCTGGACGACAATCCCGACTGGTTCCGGCGAAACCGACATGTCCCTCCTGTTCAAGGCCGACCAAGCATGACCGTCATCACCGGGCGCCAATCCCGCAAGGCACGGCCGCCGGCATGAAGCTTACGCCGCTCGTCGATGTCGTCCTGCGGGACGGCCGGACCATCTCGCAAAGTGGCCTGCCCTGGCTCAGGATCGAAGCGCCGGCGCGGCTATGGGCCGGGCGTTGGGTCCGCCTCGTCTTCGAGGCCAGCCTGCTCGACCCCCTGACCCGGCCGATCCTGCGCATCGTCCGCCCAGGCGGCGAGGAGGAAGTGATGCTGCCCGCTCCGTCCTTCGGCCGCGGAAGCTGGATCGGCTTCCTGCCGTCCGATGCAACCGAGCTGCACCTGTCGCCGGTCGATTGGGCCGGCCCGTTCGCGTTCCGGCTGGTGAGCCTTGGCCGCGTCGGCCCGTTCCGGCGGTTGGCCAGAGGCGCACGGCGCCACCCCAAGGCGGTCATGAGCGCGCTGTGGGCCGGCATGCGCGGCAATCGGCAGGTGGAGCAAACCCGGCTCAGGCGTGCGCTGGGGGCGACGCCCCTCACCATGTACGAGGCCTGGCGCCTCGAGCGCAGCCGCGCCATCGAGTGGACAGGCCTCGACATGCCATCGCCGGCTGCCCTCGGCATAGGTTTCCATCTCGTCATCATCGGGGATCCATCGAAGCATGCGGCGGCGTGGCACGACTTCCTCGCCTCCCAACCACTCAAGGGCATCGCCCTGTCATGGGCTTCCCCCCAAACCTCCCTTGCTCCCCTCCTGAACGGGATCGCGGAGGATGATCTGGTGATCGGCCTGCGGGCAGACGACCGGCTGACCGCTTTCGCCCTGGCCGCCGTTGCCCAGCGAGCCGTCGAAGACCCGGCAGCCCTTTATTATGGCGACGAGGAATGTGACGGCACGCCCCGCTTCAAGCCGGACTGGAGCCCCGTCCTCGCCCGCCATGCGGCGCTGCTCGGGCGGGCCTGGTTCGCTCGTGCCAATTGGCTGCGTCAGGTCATGCCCTCCGGCGCCACGGTCGAGGACCTGCTGTTTCGTCCGCCCGTCGACGCCCTCGTCCGGGCCGTGCATGTTCGCCGCATTCTGCTCGCCACCCCGCATGCCAGCCCGGCCGTTCCTCTTCCTCCGCTCAGCCCGGCCGTCATGCTCGCCGGGGGGCAGTCGCCGATGTCGACGATCATCATTCCGACCCGGGATCGGGCCGACCTGTTGTCGGCCTGCATCGGCAGTCTGCTCGACCGCACCCCGCAGGACCGTTTCGAGGTCGTCATCATCGACAATGGCAGCAGGGATCCGGACACCCTGGCCTATCTGGAGAACGTGACGAAGGACCCTCGCTTTTCCATCCTGCGCAGCCCCGGATCCTTCAATTTCGCAGCCATCTGCAACGAGGCAGCAGGGCGGGCCCGCGGTGACACGCTGGTCTTCCTGAACAACGACACCGAGATCCTGTCCGACGATTGGCTGTCCCGGCTGACGGGCTGGGCCCGGCAACCGGACATCGGGGCCGTCGGCGCGAAACTTCTCTACAAGGACGATACGCTGCAACATGGCGGCGTGGTGCTCGGCATGGGCGGGCGGGCTGCCCATTTCGAGCGACGCCTGCCACGCACCGATACCGGCTTCTTCGGACGGCTCTCCCTGCCGCATGAATTGTCGGCGGTCACGGCCGCCTGCCTGGCGGTCTCGCGCGAGAAGTTTCGCGACATCGGCGGCTTCGACCAGCACAATCTTCCGATCGACCTGAACGACATCGATCTGTGCCTGCGCCTCAACGAGCGCGGCTGGCGAACCTTGCTGGATCCGTGCGTGGTACTGCACCATCACGAGTCCGCCTCGCGCAGCAACAAGATGCCGTCCGAGGTGCTGTACAGAAAAGAGATAGGATATTTCCGTTCGAAATGGCTCCACCTACTTAGGAACGACCCCTACTTCCATCCCGCGCTCTCGCTGGAGTGGTATAGGGCGGCCCTCGGTTGAGTGCAGTTTTTTGAGATTTTGTCTCGAGGTAGATTATTTGGACATAAATTTCGGGCTACATATTGCGGCGCAGCGATTTTAAGGTCTCATCCATGCTGAATTGCGCTATGAAGAGATGGGGGCTGGGCCATCATAGTGGCATATCGAGAAACACTGCCGACTGGAAAAGTAAATGCTATCGAGATGGCTTGGCAAGCTGCGGCGCCAATCGGTTCCCGCATTCCTATCCGAGCAGAAATCGCTAAAAGTATTTGATCGCTATGTAGTTTCGATGCCCAGCCATCAGAACGCCGTCGATGTCATCCCGGGTTGGAACAGTGGCTTTCCGCCGGAACTGGGTATTAGCGCCGGGCCGCTGGCGACCTATCTGGACCCGCGGATCGCCTGGATGATGAATCAGCACGGCCCGCTCGAGGGCAAGGTCGTCCTGGAGTTGGGACCGCTGGAGGCCGGCCATACCGTCATGCTCGAACGCGCCGGCGCCATGGTCGATGCCGTCGAGGCCAATCAGTCGGCTTTTCTGCGCTGTTTGATCACCAAGGAGATCTTCGGCCTGTCGCGGTCGCGCATCTGGCTCGGCGATTTCGTCAAATGGCTGGAGAACACCGAGAAAACCTACGATCTCATCGTTGCGTCCGGCGTGCTCTACCATGCCGACGATCCGCTGCATCTGATCGAACTGATCGCCAGGCGAACCGACGCGGTCTATTTCTGGACCCATTTCGTGGACGATGAACTCATGCCGCCATCGGATCCGAGACGAGCCGTCTTCGCCCGCCAGCCGCAGGTCCAGGATTTTCACGGCATCGCCGTGCGAACCTATCCGCGAACCTATCGCGGTGCCGCCAAACATGCCGAATTCTGCGGCGGTCCCATGGATCGGCATCGCTGGCTCAACCGCGACGATTTGCTGGCCGCCCTGCGGGCGGTCGGCTTTGCCCACATCACCTTGGAGGATGAGGATCCCGACCATCGCTACGGGCCGGCGATGTCGATCTATGCGCGGAAATAGAACGGTCGATCCCGAGATCCTCGAGCAGGCCGGCGCCCGCGGCAGGCTCGATCGGACAGGAATAACGGTGCGGATGAGCGCAATCTGGATATGAGAACGGATCTGAAGCAGCAAAAGGACGGCGAAGCCAAGGAGCTCCTGCCGCCCCCCGGCCCGGAGGAACGGCCCAGGCGGACCGGGCTCGCCTTGCGCCAGTTCGCCAATGCCACCAAGGTGTTCCGCGGGCGGAGCACAGACGTCACCGTCGTCGACGATACCCGTTCGCCCGAAGCCGTTCCCGACCTCGGTTCGCGCCAGTCCAGGCCTTATCTGTGGAGTTTCGTCCTGCTGGTGCTCATCCCGAGCATCGCCGCGTTCGTCTATTTCTTCGTCATCGCATCGGATCAGTTCCAGTCCGAAGCCCGTTTTACCGTGCGGGCCATGGAGCCGGAAATGTCGGACAAGGGCGGCGAATCGGAAACCGCGGCCACCCCGACGAGCAGCTCGATGATACCCGTAGCAACCGCCCAGAACGCGCATATCGTTGCCAACTACATCCGCAGCCGTGCCATCATCGATGACATCGGCGCGCAACTGAACATCCGCGAGATCTTCCAGCGTCCGGAAGTGGACCGCATCGCCCGCCTGTCCAATAAAGCTTCGATCGACGAACTCACCGACTATTGGCAGCGCAAGGTGGATGCCTATGTCGACCCCGTCTCCAACATCGTCACGGTGGATGTCACCGCCTTTCGCGCCGAGGATGCCCTGCGGCTGAACCAGGCCGTGCTGGCCGAAAGCGAGAAGCTGATCAATCGCATGTCGGAGCGGGCGCGGCGGGACGCGACCCAGGCCGCAGAGGCCGAAACGCGCCAGGTCTTCAAGCAGTTGCAGGACAGCCTCAAAGCGCTGCAGGACTTTCGCAACAAGGACGCGCTGATCGATCCGAGCCAACAGGGTACCCAGATCGCGACCTTGCTGATGCCCCTGATGACGGAACGGCTGAAGCTGAAGAATGACGAGGCGGTGATGGCGGCCGAGCTTCAGCCCGACGCCCCCAGCCTGCGCGTCCTGCGCAATCGCATCGCCTCCCTGGATGAGCAGATCGCGGCGTTGCGCGGACAATTGACCGGCAGCGACTCCCAGACCCTGGCCACCTCGCTTGCCAAATATGAAGAGCTCGACGTCGACCGCCTGCTCAACGAACGCAAATACGCCCGGGCACAGGCGGCGCTGGATCGCGCCGAGATCAGGGCACAGAGACAGGCCGTCTATCTAAGCATGTTCGTGCCGCCAAGCCTGCCCGAATTCGCCAAATATCCCTACCGCCTCGTCTATCCCCTGATGTTCTTCCTGTCCCTGCTGATCATCTGGGCGATCGGCGCCCTCACCTATGCGTCCGTGGAAGACCATCGGCTGTGAGCAGCGGCGACCAGCACTCCGGTTCGGCCATGCGGGTGGGAGGCCACGGTCGGTGAAACGGCTCAGGTCCCTGCTGAAATCGTTTCGTGAACGCCCGGCGATCGCAGCCGATTTCGACCCTGTCTTCTACGCCGCCCATCATCCCGATCTGCAGGGCCTGCCCAGTGCCGAGCGCCTGTGGGCCCATTATGTCGAGCATGGCCGACGCGAAGGGCGTCCACGCAATCTCGGCGAGGCAATCGCGGAGTGGGAGCGGCGCTTTGGTCCGCTACCACCCGCCTTCGACGTCACGGCCTATCGCCTCCTCAATGAGGACCTTGCCCTCGCTTACGTGCACGACCACCAGTTCATCCGCCATTTTCTCGAGCATGGCAGGCAGGAAGGCCGCCCCTTCCTCCTCGACATGCCGACCGGCGGAACGAACGCCGTTCCCGGCGCCTGGCCAGCTCTGTTCCGCACGCCCGAATTCACGGCGATGGCCCTGGATTGGCTGCCCTCGAGCGCCCTGTCGCGCGCCGAGGCGCTGCGCATCTTCGTGGAGAGTGGCATCGAGCGCCTCGCTCCGATCAGCTTCAAGCACGGCTTCGACCCGCAGTTCTATCGCCAGACCTACGGCCGGGCCGAGGCAACCGATGCGGCTGAGCTCTACCGGACCTGGCTCACCGAAGGCGTTTCGGCCGGCCGCGCGCCCAACGAAACCGCATTCCTGGAGCCCTATCTCGGGGGGCGCTGCTATCCCGCGGATTTCGCCTGGCAGGCCTATCGGGCGGGGCTGCCGCCGGCTGAAAGCGCCGGGATAGCCAATCGTGCCGGGGCCTTGGCGCACCTGTTCGAACGAGGCTTCGAGACAAATGGAGACGTCGGCGACATCGCCGGTTTCGATCTCCTGGCGGCAATCGGAGACTTTCAGCTCAGGCGTGGCCGTCTCGCCCTGGCGGCCCGAGCCTATGACCAGGCCGAGGCACGCGATGCGGCCGGGTTCGACGGCTCGCTGCTCTGTCGGCGCGGCAAGGCCCGACAGGCTCGATCCGCCGGCGAAGCCCTGTCCGATTTCCGCCTGGCAATCGCGCGAGACGACCATCCCTGGGATGCCGTGCAGGCAGCGATCGCCTTGTTGATCGGCGAAAACGCCTTCGAGCAGGCCCTGCACGTCCTGCGCGAACAACAGGAACGCTGGAACGAGCGTGCCGACTTCCTCGCCTGCGTCCATCGCACCCTTCAGGCCTGGTTCGATCATGCCAAGGCCGGCGCGCTCGAGCTCTACGCCCTCGGGAGGCGCAAGGAAGCCGACAGCGTGATCGAGGCCGCCCTCGCCGGCATTGAGGCGGCACTCGTCGCGCTCGACCGCCTGCCGCCCGCACTGCCGCTCCCAGCCGGGGGCACCGTCATCATTCTGGCCAACCAGCAGCTGCGCCAATGCCGGCACTATCGGGTGGAGCAGAAACTGCGCCAGTTCGAACAGGCCGGCTTGCAGGCCGAGGCCTTTGACGAGACACAGGCCGAGGCGTTCATTGCCGCTCTTGCCGGCGCCAAGGCCGCACTGTTCTATCGGGTGACCGCAACGCCTGCCGTGCAACGAGCCATTCTGCATGCCCGCGCCCTCGGCTTGCCGACCTATTACGAAATCGATGATCTCCTGTTCGACGGCCGCTATTTCCCACCGGACCTGTCGACCTATGAGGGACAGATCACGCCGCACGAGCACCTTCAGCTCCAGCTCGGGGTACCGCTCCATCGCTTCGCCATGAGGCTGTGCGACACGGCGATCGCCTCCACCTCCGCGCTCGCCCGGCACATGCAGCCGCTGGTTCGCCTGGGTAGGTCGCTGGTGCTGCCCAACGGGCTCGACGCGCGCAACGACGCCTTCCTCGCCCGCAGGCGCCAATTGCAGCCGTCCGACAAGCCGGTGACCTTGTTCTACGGATCAGGCACCAAGGCGCATAATCTCGATTTCACCCGGGAGCTTGCTCCCATTCTTCTCGACCTCCTGCGCGACTATCCGCAGTTGCGCCTGGTCGTCGCCGGTCATCTGCGGCTCGGGCCGGAATTCGCTGTTCATGCCGACCGGATCACCCGGGTCGGCTTCGTCGAGGATATCGACGAATATTGGAGTGTGCTGCAGGCCTGCGACATCAATCTCGCCGTGCTTTCGCCTGGAGGGAGCGCCGACTGCAAGAGCGAAATCAAATGGCTGGAGGCCGCCGCCTGCGCCATGCCATCCGTGGTCAGTGCCACCGCCACCTATCGCGAGGTGCTGTCGCACGGCGTCGACGGCTTTCTGGCCGAAAACGGGCAGGAATGGCGCGATTGCCTGAAGGCTCTGATCGACTCCCCCGAACTACGGCTGGACATCGGGAACCGGGCCCGCGAGAAAGCCCGGCAGCGCTACGCCCTCGACAGGGGCGCCGCCATTCTGGCCGAGACCTTCGCCCCCGCAGGACGCGAAAGCACCTCCCCGTCGTCATCATCGCCTCTCAAGGTACTGGTCTGCAATGTCTTCTTCGCACCGCAAAGCCATGGCGGCGCTACCCGCGTGGTGGAGGACAATGTCGATCACCTCATCGATCATTGCCCGGATATCGAGGTCAGTATCTTCGCCAGCGACGAGGGACGCCTGCCCTATGAGAGCCTGAGCTGTGACAGCTACAGAGGCCGTCCGGTCTTCCGGGTTTCCGTCCCACCGGCCCCTCTGCGGGACTGGCAGCCCTTCAACCCGAACCACGGCAGGCAATTCCGTCGAGTGCTCGATCTCGTCCAGCCGGACATCGTGCATTTCCATTGCATCCAGCGCCTCAGCGCTTCCATCGTCGAAGCCGCGGAGCAGGCCGGGATCCCCTATCTCATCACGCTCCATGACGGCTGGTGGCTCAGCGATTCCCAGTTCTTCATCGATCGCGATGGTATCCTGCGGCTGCCGGGTGAGAACCCGTTCGACACCTGCGCCGTCGAGGGGGTCAGCCTGCCGCAGTCGGTCGCGCGTCGCCAGGCACTGGCCGCGCTCCTGGGTAAGGCCGCGGCAGTGCTCGCCGTGTCGCAGTCCTTTGCCGCCCTCCATCGCGATGCCGGCATCGTCACAGCGGAGGCGCTGGAAAATGGCGTGCCCGCGCTGGAGCTCCATCCGCGCCGCCGCAGAACGGACGGCCGTCTCGCCCTTGGGCATCTGGGTGGCCGCTCGATCCAGAAAGGCGCGACCCTTGTCGAGGCCGCTCTCCGCAAAGGCCGTTTCGAGCGCCTGGCCCTGACCATGATCGATCACACCCTCGCACCGGATGAACGCCTGCCCACCTGTTGGGGCGCCACGCCGGTTCTCCTGCGCGGCCCCTGCCCTCCGTCAAAGGTGGCGGCGCTCTATGCCGAGCTCGACACGGTGCTGGCGCCTTCGGTCTGGCCGGAGAGCTTCGGCCTGGTCGCCCGCGAAGCGGCCTCGCTGGGCCTGCGCGTGGTGGCCTCCGACAGGGGAGCGATCGGCGAATGCATCCGCCTGCCCGAGCAAGGCGTGGTCATCGATGTCTCCAGCGATGCGGCGCTCACCGAGATCCTGGGGGCGATGAACGCCAATCCCGAGGCATGGCGGGCCGGATCCCCTCCAGCACAAGGCCTCCTGCGCAGGGCTGCAGACCAGGGCCGCGAACTGGCGGATCTCTATCGTGCCATTGCGCTGCGCTGAACGCAGCGCAATGGCACGTCTCAAGCCAGCCGGCGACGAATGACCCCGACCAGGCCGATACAGATGAACCAAGCCAGGATCGAGCCCAGCAGGACCACGCCGATACTGAGCCAGCGGCGCGGATAACGCGGTTCCTCGGCCTCGGCCGGCATTTCCACGGTATGCAGATAGAGCATTTTACGTTCGCTGTAGATGCGCGCCATGTTCAGGCTGATCGAGGCCTGGGCATAGCGTTTTTCCGCGATCTTCTGCTCGAGATCGAGATTGGCGAAGAGGCTGAGCTTCTGGGACAGGGCGCCCTTGTCGCCCTGCTGCTGCATCGTGGTGATGCGGTTCTGCACGCCCTTCACCTGCTCCTTGAGCGAGGCGATCCGCTGGGCCGCCAAGCGCATCTGGGGCGCATCGGCGGCAACATAGGCCGAGCGGGTCGCATATTCCGACTGCATCGTCAGCAACTGGCCCTCGAGCTGGGTCAGGAGCGTGCCCAGATTCTTGCTCTCTTCCTTGATGTCGAAGATCCCTTCCGCGTTACGGGCCTTCTCATAGGCGACGCGCGTGGTCTTGAGAGCCTCCCCGGCCAGCTGCAGATCCCGTTCCGACGCCGAGACGGTGTCCTTGAACATGCGCTCGTTGAGCTGGTTGATCATTGCCTCGCATTGCTGGATCACTGCGGTCGCGATCGTCTTCGCATCCGCGGCGCTGAACGCCCGCACGCGGAGCGTGACGATACCGGACGGCATGGACACCGCAGCCGAGGAGCGCCGTGTCCAATAATTCGTGAATTTCTCGATCGGCAACGCCGCATTGAAGCGGGAGAAACGGTCGATCTTGTCCGAGCTGTAATATTTACGCAGATCGATGGAGTCCTGCAGCTTGGCCACCAGGGCCTGGCTTTCGGCATAGGACACCACGATCATCGTATCCTGCACGATCGCGATCGGCGGCAGGCCGGTAGCCGAGCCGAGATCGTCCATCTTGGGCAGGGCACCGCTGGAGACCGTGAATTTGGCGATCGATTCATACTGGTCGGAAGCGATGAAGCCGAAATAGGCTATCGACGCGATATTGGGCAGAACCACGACGAGAACGAGCAGAACCAGGCGGATAATGCGCTCGCGCGCCCGCCGGCGCAGGCCCTGTGCCCCATAGAAGGCCTGTTTCGACCGGCTGGAGAAACGGGCACGACGCGAGGCATCGGACAGCGCCTTCGAGACGGACCGCACGCGTTCGATCGACCTGCTTTGCCGATCGTCGATTTCAGTCTGGATATCGTTCATCGATCCGTCAGCGGTTCAAACGGTTGTACATGGCAATGGCGTCGGGCACGTTCGGGTACATGGTCAGCCGGCCATCCGCCAGGACGCCGCCTCGGTCGCAAAAGGTCGAGATCGTCCCCATCGAATGAGAGACTACGATGAGGCCGGCATTCTTGCGCCGCTCGTCGAAGGCCTGGCGGCAGCGCAGCTGGAACTTGGCATCGCCGACGGCGATGATCTCGTCGATGAGATAGACGTCGAACTCGATCGCCATCGACAGGGCGAAGGCAAGTCGGGCCGCCATGCCGGAAGAATAGGTCTTGATGGGCACGTCGAGATAGTCGCCGAGTTCGGAGAAATCCTCCACGAAGCGGGCTGCCCTGGCAATGTCGGCGCCATAGGCCCTGGCGACGAAATGCACGTTCTCGCGGCCCGACATGGCGGGATGAAAGCCGCCTCCAAATCCGATCGGCCAGGATATGCGGACGGAGCGGCGGATCTTGCCGCCATTGGGCATCTCCGTCCCCGCAATCAGCCGCAGCAGAGTGGATTTCCCCGCCCCGTTCACGCCCATGAGGCCGTAGGCATAGGATGTATCGAAGATCATCGAGACACGGTCGAGGATCATCTTTCGATGTTTCTCGACCTTGTAGTACTTCGTCACATTGCTGAGTTGAATCATGTCGACCGAAGAACTGCCATCCAGGATTGACGCCCCGTCCCTCGCGGACGGTGACACCATATCAGCTTCACGCCCAATTCACTATTCAAATGGCCGGGCATCGGCATCACTGCGACCGATGGAGGGCAGGCAGGACCTGCGACAGGGCTTCCCTATACCTGTCCTCGTTGTGCTCTGATTGGAGCCTGTCGCAGCAGCCTTGCCGGAGACGATGCCACAACTCTTCGGAACGGTAGAGCCGGACGATCGCAGCGGCGAACCCCTCCGTGTCATCGACTGATACGGACAGCACTTCCCGCTCGTTGCTCCAGCCAAGCTGCCCGAGAAGCAGGTCGGTGATCACGGCGGGCACACCGAACGAGGCCGCTTCATAGACCTTGTAGGGCGTCCCGGCAGCAAAGCGCGTCGGCGCGATGGCAATGCGACAGCTATCGTAGATCGGAGCGAGATCGGCCACGGGCCCGTGCCAGGTGACCCGGCTATGCGACAGGAAACGGTCGAGGGCCAGGCCGGGGGCGACATGCCCGACCAGGTTGAGCCGGGTTTCCCAGCCGAGCTCCGCCTCGACGAGCGGCAGGATTTCCTCGATGAACCAGTTCAATGAATCGTAGTTGGGCGTGTTCTCGGCATAGAGGCTGCCGACGAAGAGGAGGCCGGCCCGATCCTGGAAGCTGCGAGGGGTCGGGGTGACGGGCCGGTAGGTCCCCACCACCCTGGCATGGGGGAAGCCGAATTTGTGCAGCACGGCGGCTTCAGACGGACTGACGGTGACGATCTCCTGGCAGAAATGGCCGTGCTCGAATTCCCGCGCCATGGCCTCGCCGAGATCGAAGGGCCTGTTTTCACGCTTCGCCTGCAGCTCCTCCCGCAGCGAGAAGACCGCTTCCGTATCAAGGACGACGCTCGTCTTGTTCGGGTTGAGATTGAGATCTTCAAGGTATCTATAAAGAAAATTCAGATTGTGAGCGCGGCAAATCCAGATACAATCAAAATAATTCTTTCGATCATTAATGAATTTATTGAAGTCATGATGATTGAGATCGTGAATGATCTCGACGTTATCAGGAAAATCCGCATAGATTTCGGCAATCGGCGCTGCAGTCCCGTGGACCGGAAAGACCGTCACCTGATAGCCCATCCCCGCCATCACGCGGATGAGGTCGTTGCTCCGGACCGCACCGGCTCCCAGGCCGCGCAGCGGAATATAGTCCTCGACATAGAGGATCTTCGGCTGGGTCTTGCCGGCAAAACGCGCCTCCAGCAGGGCTTCCGGCGTGTTCGGAAAACGATGCTTCAATGCCTGCAAATGTTTGGCATGGAAAGCCTTCTGGTTCTTGTGCATCAGCCCGAAAGCGGCGCCCGAGTCACGCGAGCTGCCATATTCGTAATGGTAGACCACCACATTGGGATCGTAGACGACGCGGTAGCCTTCCTTCCACACCTGCAGGCAGAGGTCGGCGTCTTCGTAGTAGGCCGGGGCGAATTGCGGATCGAAGCCGCCGATCTGTGCAATCAGATCGGCGCGCGCCATCAGGAAGACCCCGGAGACGAAATCGACGTCGCGGACGAAATTCGCTTCCGGGCTGAGCGGCGCCCAGTCCCGCATATAGCCGTTGGTCTTGCCGTCCCGCCAGATGATGCAGCCGGCCTCCTGCAGCTTTTCATTGGTGCGGATCACCTTCGCGCCGACCACGCCGATCTGCGGATCGGCCTCCAGCCGCGCCATGGCGGCGGCGATCGCCCCGGTGGAAAGCCTCACATCATTGTTCAGGAACAGGATGGCGGGGGCATTCGCATGCAGAAGCGCGCTGTTGCAGGCATGAATGAAGCCGATATTGGTCTCGAAGCGCAGATGGACCATGCCCCTGACATAGCGCTGGATCTGCTTGACCTCGTCCGTCGAACCCGAGTCGACCAGGATGAGCTGGATCCCGCCGGCGTAGTTGTCCCGTAGTGACGCCAGGGTCATCAAGGTCATGGCCAGGTGGTTGTGCACCACCACGATGACGCAGACATCGGCGCGGCCTTCGACGGTGAAGTCGATCGGCCGGCGCGCATGCTGGGGAGCCATGTTCTCGGCATGGCTGAGAAACAGGGCGCGGGCCTGCTTCTCCGGCACGTCGATCGGGGCGCCGGTCGGCGCGAAGGGCAGCCCCTTCAGGAGACCGACGGTGAGGAGATGGGCGAAGGGATCGGCCACCTTGGCCAGTTCTGCATTGACCACCACGCTGGAGCGGCGGGCCCAGTAATATTGCAGATTGATATAGTTGGTCGGGTTGCGCAGCTCATGTTGGCCATAGCGCAGGAAATGCAGATAGGCATTGCGGAACCACTTGCCCCGGCCGATGACCTTCTCGATGTCGCTATAGCGTTCGATATAGAAACGCTCGCGGAAATATTCGAGCGGATCGAAAGACGATGGATCCGGGTTCGACAGATAGTGATGCAGAGCGCCTTTGAACTGCTGCTCCGCAACGGCCTGCTCGACCTCGGGATAGTGCAGACAATACCAGGCGGCATCGAAATAGGGCGAGGTGGGGACATCCCCCCTGCCCTCGTCGATCCAGGCCAAATAATGCTGAAACGCGCCCGTGGCGGTCGGGACCGGCTGGCCGACAATGTCGGCCATGTGCCGGCGATAGATTTGCGGCGAGAACAGCAGATGGGCCTGCCGCCCTTCCTGGGCACCCCTTTTCAGATAGTGGTCGTAGAGATTGGCAAAGCCCCCCTTGATCAGGGCGGCATCGGTCAAATCCGCGTAGAGCTGGCGATAGAACCCCGGTTCGAACAGCCAGTGTGCGGAGCGCTCGTTGCGCCCGCTCTGGCAATAATGCTCGAAACCGCAGGTGATCCGCCCCTCGGCGATCGCCTGGGCCACCTGCTCATGCTCGGAAACGTAGAAAGCCTCGTCGAAATAACGATTGGGCGAGTGCCCGAGCTTCATGCCCTGGGTGAGATAGAACTCCAGGGGATCCGCCTCTTCGGCGGCAATGGGATAGGTTCGCCGATACCAGTCCGGGTCGAACCGACCCCATAACGGCCCGCCTCCGCCAGCCGAACCCGTGAGCGTGTCCAGAACCACCCCTTCCAACGCCTTCCACTCCCCCAATATCCGGCAGCGCCTGAGCAACGCCTCTCGGAAAAACGAGCTTCTTCTACAACTCTTTGTTTCTGCTTGTCTTTGTGGCTTCGAGCGACGTCATCGGGCGCAAAGATCAAGCTTCATCTGGTGCCACTTCCCTTGGTGCTGCCGAAATCGGCAAAGAAGGTCTTGCGCTTGCCCTTCAGCCAGTCGCGATCCTCCGGGCTTGCATCCTCGTCTTCCACGAAGTCGCCGGTCATGAAATAGGGCCAGGGCTGCTGTTCGGGCGCGCGCTTGAGAATGTCGCGGTAGATCGCGATCAGGTCGCGCGCCTGGTCCGCGGCGGTGCGGGGCTTGACGGCCAGGGCCGGCGGCGAAGCGAGATAGCGCTCGGGGGAAGCGTTGATCTCTTCGAGCGTACTCAACAAAGGTTCGATCGTGGCGACGTCGAGCACCCAGCCATTGACGTCATGCTCGATGCCTTCTCCGATCGCCCCGCGGTCGGAGGCGATCACCCACAGGCCGGCGGACGTGGCTTCGCGCGAGACCAGGCCGAAGCTCTCGGGCCAGACCGAGGGCACCAGCAGGACGTCCTGCTGCGCGTAGAGCGTGTGCATGTCTTCCTGCTTGGTCTTGCCGACGAAGCGGACCAGCGTCTCGCCCCAACGCGTTTCCAGGACCGGCCCGCCAAAGCGCTGATGATCGACGATCGTCAGTTCGAGATTGGCAAAGCGCCCCTGCTTGAAGGCGGCCTGCACGAGGTGGAAGCCCTTGTGGTGGGTTTCGCCACTGACCTGGACCAGGCGTACCTTGCCATTGGGGGAGCGGGTCTTCCTGATGCGTTCCATCGCCGGCACGCCATTGGGCACCGAACGCGCTGCGGGGTAGCCGGCGCGATGCATGATCTGGGTGAACGCATCCGAGACCCCCAGGATGGCGGCGGAGCGTTCGAGCAGGATGCGCAGGCGACGGCGGCGTTCGAGCGAACGCCCGATCGATTTGCCGAAGGGAGGCCTGGAGGGCAGCGCCTCCTCCGGCTCGACCGGCGCGCCGGTGATATCGGTCAGGAAGTTGTAATCGGAGACCCACCAGCCGTCATGGACGGTGTTGATATAGGGCACGCCTGCCCGGATGCAGGCGGTCATCAGCGAGGCACTCCCCCGCTGTGGGGAATGGATATGCACCAGATCGGGCCGCCAGAATTCCAGCACGCGGGCGAAGAGCTGGCCATAGCGCTCGTTGAAGGGCCGCCACTCCTGGATGTCCTCGATCGGGGAATTGGCCCGGAAGACCGGGATGCCCTTATAGTTCTCGACCCGCAGCTGGTAGGGCTTGCGGTTGTCATTGTCCGACGTCATCACCGCAAAATCACATTCGGTGGCAAAGTTCGAGCCGATGAAGCTGTCGATATTGTCCCTGATGACGCGGGTCGAGCCACCGATGGTCTGCGGTGGAAAGAAGATGTTGAAGAACAGGATGCGCTTCTTGCGCCGGGAAAGCTGCAGCCGGGTGTCGCTGCGATTGAAGGCGGGTGCCAGCAGCTCCTTGAACCGTTCGGCATTGCGCTCGAGGCTGTGGAAGCTCACGGCCTTGGCGCGCGCCGCCTCGGCCATGGCCTGACGGCGCTCGGGCGAGCGGATCAGGGTCTCGAGCGCGGTTTCCCACTCCTCGGGCGTACGCGCGAGAAAGGCGTCGACACCGTCTTCGAGCACTTCCTCATAGCGATGGGTGGCGCTGACCACCGAAGGCACGTTGAAGGCGGCGGCCTCCAGCCACTTGATCTCGCTCTTGCCGTTGGTGGTCGGCGCCGGCACGAGCACGGCCATGTTGACGTCGGCTTCGGCCAGCAAGGACCAATAGGACTGCACGTCCTTGGTCCATTCGAGCTGGGTGATACGCTCGCGCACCGCATCGAAACGCTCGTCAAGCGACAGATAGCCCACCACCATCAGGCGCACATTCGGGTGGCGCTCCATCAGGTTCAGCAACGGCCCGCCGACGAGATCGAGGAAGTCGCTGTTATGCGCCTTGGTGCCCGAGCCGTAGAACAGCACGACGTCATCGTTGCGCCGCACGCGCGGAATGCGCTGCTGGAAATGGTCGGCGTCATGGCTGTCGATGCCGTTGGGCAGGACGAAGCAGCGGCCGGTGCGCACCAGCTTTTCCATGTAGCCGGCGAGCAGGGTCGTGGAGGCGATGCCATAGTCGCACATCGCAAGCGCCGCCCGGAACAGGGGCACCCCCATCTGCAGCGAATGATAGAAGCTCTTGCTGACCGAGGCGCCATAGGTCTCGATCGGCTCGGGATAATGGGTGCCGTCGAAGATCAGGTCATCGATGTCGTAATAGCTGGGGATGCCGAGCGCCCGGCAGATCGAGATCGCCCGGATGTTCGACGGCAGGGCCGGCAGGCGATAGAAGATGGCGGCGCTGGCCCCCGGCATGGCCGTGATGAAGTCATCCACCTCCGCCTGGGTGTAGACTTCCAGCTTGAGGCCGGCCACCTTGGCGATCTCGATCTTCTGGGTCACGCGATATTGCGTGCATTGCCGCAAATCGACATTGGCCAGCATCACCACGCGCTGATCGGGCGTTGCCGGCAGCGGCGGGCCGGGCGGATCGAAGGTGTTCCACCAGCTTGCGATGTCGGCGACCACCTTGGTCATGACATCGTCCGCTTCCTGGCGGCGCTCCTTGGCATAGAGTTCCTCGGCCGCCATCCAGGCTTCCCGGAACGCGGCATCGATGGTCTGGCGCAGCGCCTCGCGCCAACGGATGTCGCCGCCGGAAGCCGTCCGGGTCTGGAGAAGCACCTCCACGGCCTGCTCGGGCTCGCGCAGCTTCAAGGCAGCCTCGATCGCCTTGACGGCGGTCTGGACCTGGATCGAGCCGGCGTCGATGGCCTGGCGATAGAGGGGTAGCGCCTCCTCCCACTTTTCCCGCGCGGCCAGGCAATCGGCCCAGCGCTCCCGTTCCACCGGCCCAAGCGGGCCCTTGCGGTCGAGGAAGGCATAGAGGCTGGCCGCACGGTCGGGATTGCGCGCCTTCAAGGCGCCTGCCAGGGCCAGCAGGAAGTCCTGGCCGCCGCTCGGGCCGAGCGGAATCTCATGCGCCGGGATCGCGTCGTTGACGGTGAGATGATAGAGCAGGTCCCAGCGATGCTTGGGCGTTACGCCAGGCCGGCTGCCATAGGCCCGCCAGTCGAACCCGGCCGGATATTCGAGCAAGGCAAGGCCGTGCAGCTTGAGATGTTCGGCGGCATTGCCGGGCACCTTGGCTTTCAGACCAGTAAACAGCCAATATTGATAGAGTTCGGCCGACGTCTTGCCGGCCTGCGCCGGATTGGCATCGGCAAAATAGACCGGATCGAAGGCGTGCACGAAGGAGATCGGCGCCAGGCGCTCGAATCCTTCGCGGATCATCGCCTGCAGGGCCTCCTGCTTGTTGGCGGCCTCCCCGACCCAGCGCGAGTTGAGAAGGTTGAACTCCTCAAGATTGAGGAAGCGCAGCCAATACCCGTCCTGCAGCCCCTCGCTCTGCGCGAGCTGGTCCAGCGTCGCGACCGCGCCGGCCGGTTTGCCGATGGATTGATAATGCTCCAGCAGGGCGTCGTTCGGTATCTGGATGCCCTTGAAATAGAGGGCACGGTAGAGATCGGCATCGAACTGGTAGGGAACGCGCCCTTCCTTGCGGCCATGCAGCAGGAAGTGCCTGGCGGCCGCATAGGACGAACCGAGGGAGGAGAGGTCGGAATAGCGCTCGATATATTCCTTCCAGTCGAACAGCTCCGGCAATTTGCCATGCTCGGCCTCGAGCTCGGCAATGTAGTGGCCGATACCCTTCTCGCTATAGAGACGACCTTCCGCCGCCCCATGGCTGGCATAGTGCTTTTCGGCCCTGGCCTGCGAGAAGGATTGCAGATCGGTGTGGGCGCTGACGTAGACCTGCCAGTCGAAATCACTCGGTAGATTGAGGTCCGGATTGGCCTGATACCCCGACGACGCGAAAGAAGGCATCTTCTTGATCGGTGCCAATTTTGTCCAGAAACGAGAGCTCTTGCCCATACTACACCGGTATTCAAACACGCTTTTGGTTCCGATCGCGGCGGCCGGTCAGTACCGGTCCTGCATCCGCGTCTCGGGCGGTAGAGACACCCCATCAAACGGGGAGGCTTAGCCAAATGGCAAAACAATCATCCTTGGGCTTCAAGCTCCTGATCAAGACCTACATCGATACGTCGAACACATTACTATCTGTTGACGATCGCCGTCGCCATGACAATTACATCTTGGTCCAGCACGACATGTGGTTTGTGGATATAGTGCCACGGGAAATCGCAGGGGCGGAAAAAGACTGCAGGCGATTCAGCTCTTGCCCGTTGTCCTCTTCCGGCTGGTGATCTTTATCGGTTCGGCAGCAAATATCACGCAATTTCACGAGCCGGATCGCGCGATAAAAACTGCAGAGGAGAAACACCGTCCGTCATGAATACAGCAATGAATGCATCATTGCGGCGATTCCACCTTGTCTTTCGAAAACTTTTGCCAGCCACGAACGCTCCCGCTACGCCACCGCGTTTCGGCCGGCCGAACCATCGGCTGCACTGCCGCCCTCGCTCGGATCGACCCGGTAGGCCGACAGTTTTGTGTGAAGGTGGATCTCGATCAGGACCGGGGCGGAGCCGTCATAATCCAGCAGGTCGGCGGGCAACCGGGCGTCCCCGTTCGACCAGCGCCACATGACCTGCCCCTCGCGTTCGCAGGCATAAAATCCGTGTTCCAGCCTGGGATGGTCGAGCGCGACCTCGCGAAGGCCATGCTCGCCGCGCAGGCAGATGCGCCCGACAGCCACGCCGAGCACACGGTCATCGTCCTCCACAGCTTCGACCTGGCCGGATCGCGAGACGAGGCGCGCCTGCCTGAAGTCCGGCGGCACGACAAAGGTATGAATGGCGCCTTCGATCGAGACCGGCCGACATTCGCGTTGATCGAACCAGAGGCGCAGGGCAGGATCCCCCACCATCCTGGGATCCGCCGTTTCGGCCGGAGGCAAGGAATCCAACATGTCCCTACCCTTCATGGCCCGGAAGGGACAGGAGACAGGCCTGAGGGCCGGTGCGAATGCAACGGCTTCGCAAAACTGACCGACACCAGGCAATCCCTTCCGAGGTTAGGAGCCAACCCGTCGCTCGCAGGCGGCGACGCGGCGGCGTTAATACCTATTTTGATTTTATATAATTCTACTTTTGGCTAATCCAGCCCATTTCTGGAATGGCAATGCGATGCCCGGGGACGCTCTGACCGGTCGTCATGGCAAGGCTGCAGCATTCTCCGCCGAGGCCGGCAGGTTTTCGGCTGGGAAACCGTTGAAAAAAACGAGGAGTCCTGCACCGGGAACGAGACGAGGAGCTTGCATCTCACCCAGGCGCGGGCGCCTCATCCATCATCGGATTCGCGCTGATTCGTCTGGCGTTCCAGCCATTTCTGCGCGCTCAGTTTCCGGCTCGGGCTGAGCATGCGATAGAGTGCGATGAGATCGGCCTCGTCGGGCGACAGGGTGATCTCGATACGCTCTTCGGCGAGCCCGTTCAGCAAAGTGTCTTCCCCGACACCCAACGCCTGGCACAAAGCCGTCAGATGCTTGTTGACGCTGCCCTCTCGCCCGGTTTCCCAGAAGGCGACCGCCGCACGCGAAACCTCGACCGCATCGGCAAGCTGCTGCTGGGTCATGCCGGCGGCCTGCCGCAATGCCCGGATCCGTTTTCCAAGTTCGGCGCTGGGTGAAACCTTCTGTCCCGCCTCGGCATCCTGATCGGTCAATTCAGCGCCGTTCTCGGCAATCCAGCGCCGGAACGCACTGCGGGAGGCCTCCTGCGGCGCATCATCGGCCGATTGCGACGCCAGGCGATAGAGCACCTTGCCCTTGAAGACATCGACGACGATTCGCTGGGAATCCTCGCGACCGGAAGACATCCAAATCTGGCCAGGCTGCAGGATCGTGGCGTAGCGCATGCCCCTGAAAAGCATGTCAGCCAGCCCTGTTCAAGGGCTGGCTGATTCTTGTCGTCGATATTGTCAGCCGTTCAGCGCGGCATCCACGGCGGCGTCAGCCTCGACCACATAGGGACCGGCAGCCACGATCTGCAGGCCCAGCATGGCGATCGCGTTGGGCGCGCGCTCGCCGAGCGGCAGCACGGCATCGCCATCCGTCCAGCGGCGAGCCCCTTCCGGCACCGACCAGCCGCGCAGAGTGCGGGTGGTCAGATGGGTGTCGATCTCGCGGCGGACATTGCCGTCCTGCAGCGTGACAGCGCCGACGAGCACGCCGAGGAAACGGCGGTCATCGACATAGGGCCCGATCGTATCGGCCGGACGGCTGGCGCGCGAGACGATGCGCACCGACCGCACATTCGAGGGGATCATGAACAGGGCCATGCCATCGGCTTCCCGGGCCTGGCGGATGACCCGGCCGCTCTCGGTGACCAGGTGCAGATCGGCTTCGCGGGTCAGTTCGACCGGCTGCGACTGCACCGGATCGTTGCGCAGGGCCGCCCGGGCCTCGATGGCGCGGAAGATCGGCTCCACGAAGGCACGCTCGACGCAGAGCGGCGCCGCGGCATCGACTGACCAGTCCTTGGCCTTGCCGGGGAACGGCACCACGCCGTGCTGGGCAACGAAGTTCTTGCGGTTGCCCGTGTCGAGATAGCTCTCGGAGAGCATGCCGTTGGCATGGATGATGCCATGCTGGGCCAGTTCGACATGGTAATAGGTGTAGGTCTGGAAGGAGCGGTCATAGAAGATGCTCCGGCCGTTGACCAGCATGCGGATCGGCACCAGCTTGCCTTCGAAAAAGAAACTGTGCTCGGCCGTGACCAGCAGATCCTGATAGGGCACGCCTTCGGCGATCGCATCCTTGAGGATGCGGACGGGGTAGCCGCCCATATCCATGGGACGCGAGGGATTGCTCATCACATGCCCCGATCCAATCCACGTCACGGGACGCAGTTCATCCTTGCCGTCGACGGACACATAGATCTCATAGCCGACCTTGATCTTCTCGACTGCGACTTCGCCTGTGGCCGTACGGATGAGCGTGCCAGCGAGGAAGCAGACAACGGCCAAGTCGGTGATAGTCAGGCTCGTGCCGTCACCACTGATGGTCAGTGGGCCTGGATCGCCAGGGGTGTACGTGCCGGTGTTGAGCGTCTGGCCTGCGATATTGGCTTGCGCGATGATGTTGCCGTTGGCATCACGAACCACAATGCTCTGTCCGCTACCCGTATTCGAAATCTGATAGGTAGCTGCCGCAGCCGAAGTATTCTGGAACTCCAGATGGTTCAGACCATTGTTGGTCGCAAAGCCGTTGATCGTCGTATTTGAGAGATCGATCAGCGTTCCGCCGCCATTGACAGTAAAGGTACCGCCACCGACGCCATAGTTGATGGTCGTACCGGTCAACACGTTGGCAAGATTATTCCCATTGGTGAACGAGCCACCATCCGTCAAATTCACCGTTGAACTGCTCAGGGCATTTGCCAAGATTCCATCAGCAAGACTGGCAGAGCCACCGGTAACATTGATTTGAGTACCGCTAAGAAGAGCAAGCGTACTATTGATCGTGGTAGTACCACCAACATAAATTGTCTGCGGGCCAACCGCGGCCAGGATATTAACGTTACTGTTGGCTACACCGGGCGCGACAACATAAACACTTCCAAGGCTTACGAGAGCGCCCGCGGAACCGCCAGTGGTCGTGATGATGTTACCGCCAGGTACGTTATTTAAGACGGTACCGTTGAGTGCGCCGCCCGAGATAGTAACGTCGCTTTGTCCAAGAATATCCGGATTGCTGATGTCATAGCTGACGCCGCCAGCGTTGGGTCCGAAAATAGGCATTCATTCCTCCTGCATCCGTCGGAATTCCGGCCTGTCCCCCACGGCCACCCGTACTTCCGATTAGGTATCGTGTACGCCTTTTGAAATAGCACGAAAAGTTTGTTTTGCGCAAACATAAACTCGCGACTGCCAACATGTCGACAGGCGATGCGCAAACCGCATTTCTTCGACCCTGTCAGCCGCCGCCTGCGACCGCCGCCTTGACTTGGCCGTAGATGTCGAGATCGGCCTCGAGCAGCACCTCGGTCTCGGGCAGCCTGCGCAGCCGTTCCGCCAGGGCCTGGACCGGCGGCAGCAGGGGCGCGATCTGCACGGCGCCCTGCGGCATGCGCATGATCTGTTCGAGGTCCTCGGCGAAGACATGCGGCCGTTCGCGAATGCCGACAACCCCGGCGCTGGCAAGATTGGCGAGTGCCGTCGCCACGGCGCCGCGCGGCAACAGCGCGTCGAAGCCCTCGGCAGCAAGCTGGCGCGCAAGCGGGTTGGACAGGATTGAAATCACCGGACCCGGCATCTCGGCGAAGGCCTTCACCAATCCCTCCTCGTCCGTCTCGAGGTCGGCGACGAAATCGATGGCGGGCTTGAAAACGGAGAGATCGCGCTGGCCCAGCAGGGCATCGCCATATTTGGGTACCAGCTTGAGGGCCATCAGCCGCTCGGCCAGTTCGTAATAGGGATCGTGCAGCAGGGTCACCCAGGTGAAGCGCTCATGAATCAGCGCGTCATATTGCCTGAGCGTGAGCCGCCCGCTGACATAGAGCGAGGTGGTGTTCAACAAATGGAAGATCTGGGTCGCCGTCTCGCTTCCCAGCCGCTCGATGCCGCGGTGGAAATAGTTGAAATGCTGCTTGAGCGCCGCATCGAGCCCCCAGAGCGGAAACAGATGGGTCTCCAGCCGGAACAGACGGTTGGGCAGGCCGGGAGCGTCCAGATTGCGGCGATAGATCAGGATGCCGCTTTCCTCGTCCACCACTTCGACATAGCGCATGGCGCCGAGGCCGGGCACATTGGCATCGTTGAGCAGGAAGCCGCACAGGCCGTTGAGGTGGCGCCCCGCCGTGACCAGGGCCGGGCGCGGCTCGCTGCAGCGGATGCGGGCCGCCACCTGGCCGTCGACGAGGACATGCAGGATCGGCGTCTTCTCGAAATCGTCCGGGACGACATAGCCGGTGATCTCGCCGCCCTCGTCCGATTCGATGTTGAACAGCATGTCCTCGCCCGATTTCCAAGCTGGTTTTTCGGCCGCACGGGCCTCACCACAGGAGCGACTCTTCCTCCAGCACCCGCAGGAGATATTTGCCGTAGCTGCTGTTCTCGACCTTCTTGGCGAGGTGGCGCAGTTGATCGGCATCGATCCAGCCGCTGGAAAAGGCGATCTCCTCCGGGCAGGCCAGGCGCACGCCCTGCCGGTGCTCGAGCACGCGCACGAACTCGGCGGCCTGCAGCAGGCTGTCGGGCGTGCCGGTGTCGAGCCAGGCATAGCCCCGCCGCATGCGCTCCACATGCAGGCTGCCTCGCTCCATATAGATGCGGTTGACGTCGGTGATCTCATACTCGCCGCGCGCCGAGGGCTTGATGGTCCGGGCGATGTCGACCAC
Source organism: Labrys sp. E2SS-1L (assembly GCF_057073705.1). Classification (NCBI taxonomy): domain Bacteria; kingdom Pseudomonadati; phylum Pseudomonadota; class Alphaproteobacteria; order Hyphomicrobiales; family Xanthobacteraceae; genus Labrys; species Labrys sp. E2SS-1L. The sequence goes on from NZ_CP172712.1 coordinate 5,403,636, forward strand.
CTCGGCATCGTAGAAATACAGCCCCGTCACCGCCCAGTTGGATTTGGGCTGCCTGGGCTTCTCCTCGATCGAGGTCGCCACCGCCTTTTCGTCGAAGCCGACCACGCCATAGCGCTCGGGATCGGTGACGTGATAGGCGAACACGGTGGCCCCCTCGCGGCGGGAGACGGCAGAGCGCATCAGGCCGGGCAGGCCGGCCCCATAAAACAGATTGTCGCCCAGGATGAGCGCCGAAGGCTCGCCCGCCACGAAGTCGGCCCCGATCACGAAGGCCTGGGCCAGGCCGTCCGGGCGCGGCTGCTCGGCATAGCTCAGCTTCAGGCCCCATTGCGAACCATCGCCGAGCATCTTGCGGAACAGCGGCAGGTCATGCGGGGTGGAAATCAGCAGGATTTCGCGAATACCCGCCTGCATGAAGGTGCTGAGCGGGTAATAGATCATCGGCTTGTCGTAGATCGGCAGCAACTGCTTGGAGGTGATGCTGGTCATCGGATAGAGCCGGGTGCCACTGCCGCCGGCCAGTATGATACCGCGCATTCTCAATAACTTCCTTGATCAAAAACACCACGGGCGGCCGATTGCGAAGGCCGTTAGGACGAAGCAAGAGGAGAAACGGGAGAGGGTGAGCCTGCGCCGGCACGCCCCGCCTGCAGGCGCGATACGCAGTCGCCGACCGAGGCGTGCCAATCTGGCAAGGCGATGCCGTAACGCTGCTGCAGCCTGGCCGTGTCCAGCCTTGAATCGGCAGGGCGGCGGGCCGGCGTGGGATAGTCCTTGGTCTCGATGTGCCTGACGCGGGCCGAGGGGCCACCCGACGATGCCGATGCCGCAAACACCGCCTCGGCGAGATCGGCCCAGCTCGCCTCACCGCTACCGGCGACATGAAACACGCCGAACAAGGGTGAGGCCGCCGCCTTCTCCTCGACGACCTTCCGGGCGATCCGCAACAGCGTCTCGGCAAGATCGAGGGCATAGGTCGGGCAGCCGAACTGGTCGGAGACGACGCCGACCTCGTCGCGCTCGCCGGCGAGCCGCAGCATGGTCTTCACGAAATTCTGGCCATGGGGCGAGTAGACCCACGAGGTGCGGCAGATCACGTGGCGCGGATTGGCGGCGGCGACGCGCAGCTCGCCTTCATGCTTGGATGCACCATAGGCGCCGAGTGGACAGACCCGATCCTCCTCGCGATAGGGATGGCCTGCGGCGCCGTCGAAGACATAGTCGGTCGAGACATGCACGATCGGCACGCCGAGCCGTTGCGCGGCCTCCGCGACGAGCCCTGCGCCGACGGCGTTGACCGCATGGGCCTTCTCCGGTTCGCTCTCGGCCCGGTCGACCGCCGTATAGGCGGCGGCATTGATGACCGCATCCGCCCCGGATGCGAGGAGCGCCTCAGGAATGCTCGCCGGCGCGGCCAGATCGAGCCCGGGCCGGCCGAGACAGACGATATCCACGCCAGAGGATGCGCCAACGGCCTGCAGAGAGCGAGCCAGCTGCCCTTCCCTGCCCGTCACCACAATACGCATCACGAAACCTCCTGGATCCGGACTGCCGGCAGGCTCAGGCGCTGACGAGCCCCAGCCGTTCGCCGGCATAGACCCCCGAGCGGATCGGGCGCCACCACCAATCATTGTCGAGATACCACTGCACCGTATGCCGGATGCCGGATTCGAAGGTCTCGAGGGCGCGCCAGCCCAGATCCGCCTCGAGTTTGCCGGCATCGATGGCATAGCGCTGGTCATGGCCGGGGCGGTCCGGCACGAAGGCGATCAAATCCCGCCGCGGACGCGAACCGGCGACGAGCCCGTCCAGGACGTCGCAAATGGTCTCGACCACGCTCAGATTGCTGCGCTCGCTGCGCCCACCGACATTATAGGTCTCTCCCGGCCGGCCCGTCCGCACGATCGTCCACAGGGCACGGGCGTGGTCCTCGACGAAAAGCCAGTCACGCACATTGCTGCCATCGCCATAGACCGGCAATGTGCGTCCCTCCAATGCGTTGAGGATGACGAGCGGGATGAGCTTTTCTGGAAAATGATACGGGCCGTAATTGTTCGAGCAGTTGGAGATCAGCACCGGCAGGCCATAGGTGCGCATCCAGGCTCGGGCAAGATGGTCGGACGCCGCCTTGCTGGCCGAATAAGGCGAGCTCGGATCATAGCGCGTGGTCTCGGTGAAGAGGCCGTCGCTGCCGAGCGAACCATAGACCTCGTCCGTGGAGACATGCAGGAAACGGAACGCGTCACGCTCCCGGCCCGAAAGCGTACGCCAATAGGCGCGCGACGCTTCCAGCAGGGTGTAGGTCCCCACGATATTGGTCTGGATGAAGTCATCGGCTCCGGCGATCGAGCGGTCGACATGGCTTTCGGCGGCCAGATGCATCACCGCGTTCGGGCGAAAAGATGCCATGACGGCATCCAGCTTCAGCCTGTCGGTGATGTCGCCGCGCATGAAGCGATAATTTCGTGAGCCAGCTATCGAGCGCAGAGAATGAGGATTGCCCGCATAGGTGAGCTTGTCGAAGTTGAGCACCTCGACGTCCCCCTCCCCCACCAGCAGGCGCACCACGGCCGAACCGATGAAGCCTGCACCGCCTGTCACCAGAACACGCATCATGCGACACCTTCCTGTTCGGAGTTGTAATGAAATTGAGCCGGCAAGTCTTTCAGGAGCGGCAACCCCTGGTCCTTGGCCGAAAGCACGGGGCCCTGTGGCAGCACGGGCCATTCGATGCCGATCGCAGGATCATTCCACAGAATGCCGCCATCGTCGTCGGGGCTGTAGTAATTGGTGACCTTGTAGGCAACCAGCGTGTCCGGCTCCAACGTGCAATAGCCATGGGCGAAGCCGACAGGCACCCACAGCTGGTCGCCATCGACCCCGTCCAGGCGGGCCGAGACATATCTGCCGAAGGTCGGCGAGCCCTGGCGGATATCGACCGCCACGTCGAGTATCGCACCGCGGATGACACGAATCAGCTTGCCCTGCGCCATCGGCGAACGCTGAAAATGCAAGCCTCGCAGCGTACCCGCGGCGCCGGACAAGGCCTCGTTGTCCTGAACGAATTCTACTTCGGCAACCTGCTGGCAAAACCCGCGCGCACTGAACACTTCCGAGAAGTAGCCGCGGGCATCACCAAAACGTCGAGGGCGAACTCGCACGACTTCAGGGATGGCCAGGCGCTCGACAATCATCATACTAGCACTCACCAGAACTTTAAATGATGTATTTGATGCAAGACATTCATGTCAAGTCTATATTTTAAGCCAAAATGAACAATATAGTATAAAAATCGATTTACATTAATCTACGTCATGAATCAAACGACAAGAATTCAAATCAAGTAAAACTGTCATTAAATTTTAGTATATAACACATAAAATAGAAGTTTTTGGGAGGTAAAATACTGCTTTCAAATACAAAATATACAGACATAAAATACAATTACACCGCAAAAATCCCGAAAGTTTGCGGACAACTCACTCGCTTCACTACATAAGTCGTACAAGTAAGTTCATTTACGCCAGGGAATAATACTCCAAATAGGGGTTCATTTCAAAATATCGGATGAAGTCTGAAAATAAATTTAATCTAAATTATAATAATATTTAAGCGGATATGACAACATCAATCGAATTAGCTCTTCTATGACAACAGATCATATAATTTAAATTTGTCACTATGCTCGAAATTTCATAATAAAATTTCACCATTTGCTTAAGTTTATTGATTTATCCGGGTGTTTTGGGTGCGCTCATTTCACTTGAAAGGTTTACCTGATCGCAATCAGATGCGCCACCACCCGCTCAAAACAATTGAAGTAGTATCGGTTGTGCATTCCGGCTGGCAGCCCCCGAGTACTTTCCGGACACAGACGCAAGAACAATGGCATGCGAAACAACGGCATACGACGAGTGGGCTGCCCCGATACTACCGCCTGGCTCGAAAGATCAGGGGCAGGGCGGGAAACCAGGCAGCAAGGCCGGCCGCGCGGATGGCGGTGCCATGGTGACGCGCAATGCCCCCGGCCGCAGTCTCAATCCGCAAGGGGATGCAGATCGCGCACCATCGACTTCACGCGCTCGTCCAGCACATGCGTGTAGATCTGCGTCGTCGCGATGTCGGCATGGCCGAGCATCATCTGCACGGAACGCAGATCCGCGCCGTTCTGCAGGAGATGACTGGCAAAGGCATGACGCAGCACGTGCGGGCTGATGCGGTCGGCACGAATACCGACGCTCGCCGCCAGCATCTTCAGTTCCCGCGCGAAATGCTGGCGCGTGAGATGGCCGCTCTCGCCGAAGGACGGGAACAGCCAGGGCGAAGTTCCTTCCCTGCCCGCCTGCGCGAGCAGGCCGAGATAGGCCTGCATGGCTCGCTGGGCCGCTTCGGTGAGCGGCACCAACCTTTCCTTGGCGCCTTTGCCGACCACATTCAGCATGGCGAGCCCGGGCCGCGCCGCGGTGCGCTTGAGACTGACGAGTTCCGAGACACGCAGCCCCGAGGCATAAAGCGTCTCGAGCAAGGCGCTCATCCGCGCCGCCCTCAGACGCTCCGACAATGGACGGGCAGCATCCTCGATCCCCTCGGCCGCCGCCGCCAGCATGCGATCGACCTCGGCCACATCCAGTACCTTGGGAAGGGCACGCCCACGCTTCGGCCCGTCGAGCACACCGGTCGGGTCATCGGTACGGAAGCCTTCGGCATAGAGGAATTTGTGCAACTGCCGGATCGCCGACAGATGGCGCGCCAGCGTGGTCGCCTTGAAGCCGAGATCACTGAGGGCGGCGAGATGCGCCCGCGCCTCATCGGCGCCCGCCGTGGCGATCGCGGCGCCCCGCCCCTTCAGAAAATCACTATAGTCGGTGAGATCGCGGCGATAGGCCTGCAGCGTGTTGTCGGCGCCACCGCGCTCGGCGGACACCATGTCGAGAAAGGCATTGATCAGGCGAGCGTCGCTGGCGGGCTTGGACATGGCACCAGCCTAAGCCCACCGAGGTTAACAGCCGGAAAACCGCGCCGTATGGCACCCGCTCAATAGCCGAGCGCCGCGCGCAGCTCCGTCTTGGCCGGAGCGAACTCTGCCTTGAAATCATCCTGGCGCAAGATGGTTGCGGCGATCACCGAACCGGAGATGCGGCCCATCTCGATGTCGGAAGGATAGTGGATGCCGGCGACCAGACGGCTATGGCCATAGTCCCAGGCCCGCGCCATGATCTCGGCGCGCTTCTCCGGCACCATGTCGGCGAGGACGATCCCCATCAAGGTGCCCAGCGTGGTATGGCCGGAGGGATAGGCGCCCGAGTTCGACAGCTTCACCACCGGCTTGACGATATCGCTCACCATATGCGGGCGCGGCCGGTTGAGGATCTTCTTGGCAGGATCGACGACAGCCGCCTCCGTCTCGACCACACGGTCGAAGAAAGCCGAGAATTTGGGTAGCTTGTCCTTGTCGAATTTGGGACCGAACAGCTCGCCGGCGAAGCGCCAGACCGTCTCCTCGTCGTCGGCCTTGGCATGGGCGACCATCTCCGGCGTACGCTCGACCTGAAGGGTGAGGATCTCGGCTAGTTCGGCCTTGGTCTTGTCGGAGTCCTTGGCCGGCGGCGGCGGCAGGATGGTGACGAGATCGATGATCTTCGCATCGGTGAAGGGCTTGGCATCCTCGGCCTTCGCGGGGGCGAAGGCAGCAAGAGCCAGCAAGGCGGCAGCGGCGAGAATCGTGCGCATGGGGCGCTCCTGTGGGTGGGGGCGCCGTCCGATTGGCAGTGGTCGATGACAACGCCGTGACGTTGCCGGGCCGCAGCTCAGAAATAAAGCGGATGATCCTCCAGGGCCAAGGCGATCACCCTGAGCGAAGCAGCCGCCTGCAGATGCGCGTTGGGACTGGTTTCCTTGACGATCTCGGCCGCCAATCCCCTCAGGGATACGATCATGTCGCGCAACAGCTTGGCATGCGGAATGCGGATGGCGAGGAGACCGGCGACACGCACCAGCATCTCCGAGACGGCGGCGGCATGGTCGGGCTCGATCAGGCCTTCGCGCAGGAAGCGGCGCAGGCGCAGGATCTCCAGCCCCATGGTCACCGCGGCCAGGCTCCCGTCCAGCACATATTGGCCCTTGCTGCCCACGCGCTCCAGCGGTGCCATCAGCTGGTTGATGCGATCATAGGCAAGGCTCTCGAAAGCCGAAGGCTTGGGCAGGCGCTCATGCAGGCAAAGCCGGGTAAGATCGGCCCGGAAAGCCTCGACCACGCGCTCGACCACGCTTTGCGGCCGGCGGGGCAGCACCACGGCGAACACGGCAAGGCTGAGCAACCCACCGCCAAGCACCGCGATCGCCGCATTCATGAACAACCAGGGCTCGGCCACCATGGGCTGGCGCGGGTTGAGAAAGAGCAGGAAGTTGATGGCGAAGGCCGTGGCGATCGGCGTGAAGCGCGGATTGGCCATGCCCAGCGCCGCCGGCAGCAGCACCAGCCCGATCAGCGCCAGCAGCCAGGGGAGCCCCGGCAGGTGGGGCAGCATGAGCTGGCCGACCAGGAAGGCGAACGGCACCGAATAGGCCGTGCCCTTGAGGAAGTCCCAGGCCGACCGCAGCGGATTGGGCATGGTGGCGAACAGGCTCGACATCACCGCCACCATCACCGCCGCGCCGGCGAGGTCGGCCCAGCGCGTGGCGATCCAATAGGCGGTGACGATGGTGGTGGCGATCGCCGCCCTGATGGCGTTGACGGCCGCCACCTCATAGTCGCGATCGATGGTGAGGGCCGGCAGCTTCCATTGGCCGGGTGGGTCGGGCGCCCGCAGCCGCAGGGCGGCCAGTCCCTCCAGCACCTGGCGGATGGCGGTAAGGAACTCGATCAGCAAAGTGATGCGAGCCGCCGCCGCGGCGCGGTCCTCGTGCGGCTGCAGCGGTGCGCCACGCATCGCCTCGGACTCACGGCAGAATTCCTCGATCTGCCTCAGCCAGGGGCGGACATCCTGGGTGAGCCAGTCGCCCTGGGCGATGCCGTCCAGCATGGTCCTGATGCGGTTGAGCAGCGGGCGCCAGCTCGAATCGGGCGCGCTGGCATGGGCAAGCAGCGTGTGCACGGCCGAGATGGCCGAGAGCATGTGGCCGATCGTGTGCCGTGCCATGCGCCCATGCGTGACCAGGCTGGGCGCTTCCAGGCGGGCATAGGCGCGCATGCCTGCCAGCGCCTCGATATCGACGATCAGGCGCTGGTAGCGCGTGTCGAGCTCGGCCTTCGCCGTGCCGCCGATCGCACCGGCCCCATAGCGGGCAATGTCCCTGAGGCTGGCGCCGGCCCGTTCCACCAGTACGTCGCGCGCGAGTTGCGGCAGCAGGAAGCGGCTGGCCAGGCCGGCGCAGACGATGCCGAGCATGATTTCGATGCAGCGCGCCACCGCCAGTTCGTTGACGAGATGAGGATTGTCGAAAGCCGGCAGGCCGATGATGGCGGCCGTATAGCCGGCCAGTACCGCCCCATAGGCTTCGGGGTTGCGCAGGGTCGAGGCCACGAAGGTGCACAGGCCGATCCAGGCGGCCAGCAGCCCCAGGAAGAACAGGTGCTCGCTGCCCGTGAGCTTGACCATCGCCACCGAGGCAAGGGCGCCGATCAGCGTGCCGGCCAGCCGGAACAGCCCCTTGGCGAGCACCATGCCGGCGACGGGCTGGCTGACGATATAGACGGTCATCATCGCCCATTGGGGCTGTTCAAGCCCGAGCGCATAGGCGATCGCCAGGGCAACGAGCCCGACTGCGGTGGTGCGGAATGCGAAGATCCAGTCGGCCCGCGGCGGCATGGCCAGATGCGGCAGGCTGAGCGATGGACGGGCAGGCAGGAAATTCGAGCGAGGCATCACACCGGCCATACAGGGTTTGTCGCTGATTTGGTACCCGATCATGGCGCGCGATGATGAAGAGCATGCTGCCGCTGCGAGGCGCAAGCTGCTGTCATGAGAATAGGAAACGATCGTTTCCGAACCTGTTCCGGCCTCACCAGATCCCGGGCAGCATGCGATAGCGCACGCTCCGGGCGTAATCGGCATAGCCTGGCAGGCCTGTCATCAGGGTGCGTTCCTCGATGCGCGAGCGGAGCGCGAACGCCAGGAAGAACACCGGCATCATCGCAAGCCCCCACCAGGAGCCGATCAACAGCGGCGTGCCGATGAAATAGAGCATGACGCCGGCATACATGGGATGGCGGACAAAGGCATAGGGGCCCGTCGAGACCACATGATGGTGACGCTCGGCCTGCACCTTGACCACTGGCGCGGCGAAGGAGTTTTCGCGAAACACCCACATGACGAAGAGCGTGGAAGCCAGATAGAGCACGAGCCCGACGGCCTCGAGCGGGAGGGGCATGGTGGGGGCCCGTAGGCGCCGTTCGAGCCCGATCACCACGAACCAGACCACGGCGACCACGAGGAAGACCAGCATGAACCATTTGTCCGCGCTGGGTTGCTCGGGAGCTTTCAGCCTCATGCGTTCGGCCAGCAGGCCCGGATCGGTCCAGGCAAGCCACAAGCCGGCGGCAAGGCCGACAATCAGGGAAACAACCAGGTAAAACCAGGCCGCGGTCCAAGCCAGAGTGCCCGCGGAGAGGAACAGCACCAGGCCCATGATGCCGACGAACACCAGGTTTTGCAGGACCAGTTTGACGATCATGGCCATTGTCCCCATGCGGCAACGGCATCATCCCGCAGGTATTGGGCGAAAATGCAGTTCTCGGAACACCCAACGGGAAACAGGGCCGCTCCCGCCCCGAAACCGCCAGCATGCGAGCAGGCTAGGGCTTGGCCGGCTCCTTCGGCGGCTCCAGGTTCCTGAGCGGAATATCCTGGCTCATCGGCCGCGTCGCCGGCTTCACGAATGTGCCCAGGGCATAGACGAGGCCGAACCCGGCCAGGCCCAGCAGCAGGAGAATGACAAGGAAACGGAAGAGGCTGGGCATGAGGATCCTGAAACGCAACGGTGCCAGGATAGTGCGCGATTGAGGGCAGCACCATGGCGTTGTGCCCTCCGCTTACCCGTGAGGCTCTTGCATCGAGGCCCCTCTCCGGTTCATTAGAACGATGGACTTGTTGATGCAGGACGATATGAGCGGCTTTGCGACACCCCCTGTCCCGGCCGAGCGCGAGAAGAAAATGGCGGAAGCCCTCGCGGGGCGGTCGGTCGTGCTGGTGGGCATGATGGGTGCGGGCAAGAGCGCCGTCGGCCGGCGCCTGGCGGGCCGGCTCGGCCTCGAATTCCGCGACGCCGATACCGAGATCGAGGAAGCCGCCCAGAAGACCATTTCGGAAATCTTCGCCTCGGATGGGGAAGCCTTCTTCCGCGACAAGGAACGCCGCGTCATCGCAAGGCTGCTTGCCTGCGACAAGCCGATCGTGCTGGCGACCGGGGGCGGCGCCTATATGAACGAGGAGACCCGCACCCTCATCGCCCGCTGCGGTATCTCGATCTGGCTGAAGGCGGAACTCGACGTGCTGATGCGCCGCGTTCGCCGCAAGCCGACCCGCCCGCTCCTGCAGACACCCGATCCGGAAGGCACGCTGCGCAAGCTGATCGAAGTCCGCTATCCCATCTATGCCGGCGCCGATGTCACCGTGCTGTCGCGCGACGTCGCCCAGGAGACAGTGCTCGAGGACGTCGTCACCGCCCTCGAACATCATCTATCGACAGAAAGATCGGACAAACCGGCATGAGCCAGCCCATCGTCGTTCCCGTCGCGCTGGGCGCGCGCTCCTACGAGATCGCCATCGGCCCGGGCCTCCTCGCCGAGGCTGGCCAACGCATTTCCGCCCTCGTGCCCAAAGCGCGCCTCGCCATCGTCACCGACGCCAATGTCGCGGCCCTGCACCTGGCGACATTGACGGCGAGCCTGGATGCGGCCGGGCTCGAGCACCAGACCATCACGGTCGCGCCCGGCGAGGCGTCCAAGAGCTTCGCCACCTTCGCCGAGGTCTGCGAAGGCCTGATCGCCACCCGCGTCGAGCGTGGCGATCTCGTCGTCGCCTTTGGCGGCGGCGTGATCGGGGACCTGGCCGGCTTTGCGGCCGCCGCCGTCCGGCGCGGCATGCGCTTCGTGCAGATCCCCACCAGCCTGCTGGCGCAGGTCGATTCTTCGGTCGGCGGCAAGACCGGCATCAATTCCCGCCACGGCAAGAACCTGGTCGGCGCCTTCCATCAACCCAGCCTGGTGCTGGCCGATACGCAGGTGCTCGACACCCTCTCCAGACGCGAATTCCGCGCCGGCTATGCCGAGGTCGCCAAATATGGCCTGATCAACGACGCCCCCTTCTTCCACTGGCTGGAAAACAACTGGCAGGACGTGATGGCCGGCGGGCCGGCGCGCGTCGAGGCCATCGCCACCTCCTGCCGCTCCAAGGCCGGCATCGTCGCCCGCGACGAGACGGAGACCGGCGAGCGGGCCCTGCTCAATCTCGGCCACACCTTCGGCCATGCGCTGGAAGCGGTCACCGGCTACAATTCCGCCCGCCTGGTGCATGGCGAAGGCGTTTCGATCGGCATGGTTCTGGCCCATGAATTCTCGGCCCGGCTCGGCCTGTGCTCGCAGGAAACGCCCTCGCGCGTCGCCGCCCATCTTGCCACAGCCGGCCTGCCCACCCGCATCGACCAAGTGCCGGGCGGCGCCGGCACGGCGGGCGAGTTGATGAACGCGATCCTGCAGGACAAGAAGGTCAAGCGAGGCAAGCTCACCTTCATTCTCACCCGCGGCATCGGCGAAAGCTTCATCGCCAACGACGTCGACCCCAGTGCCGTGACGGGCTTCCTGGAAGAGAAGCTCGCCGACGCCGGCAAGCTGGGAGCGTGATGATGTCTGAACCGTCATTGCGAGCGCAGCGAAGCAATCCGGATTTGGCCCGCCATGAAGATCCGGATTGCTTCGCTGCGCCCGCCATGACGATCTCTTTCCTTGGGCCGAGCCGGAAGTAACCCATGCATCCCGAGGCCTGGTACTCGCTCTTCATCGTCTTCCTGCTCCTGCTGGCGGGCTTTTTCTTCGCGGGCTCGGAAACCGCGCTCACCGCCGCCTCGCGGGCCAGGCTGCTGTCGCTGGAGAAGAATGGCAGCCAGCGCGCCAAGATCGTCAACAAGCTGCTCGACATCCGCGAGGCGATGATCGGCTCGCTCCTGGTCGGCACCAGCATCGTCAACACCGCCGCGGCGGCTTTGACGACTGGCATCCTGCTCGACATTTTCGGCGATGTCGGCATCTTCTACGCCACCATCGTCATCTCGGTCCTGACCATCATCTTCGTCGAGATCCTGCCCAAGACCATCGCCATCAACTATCCCGAGAGCTTCTCCCTGGCGGTCGGTTGGCCGGTCCGGCTGGTGGTGCTGATCTTCTCGCCGGTGACGGGCCTGCTCGGCTGGCTGGTGCGCGCCATCCTACGCCTCGTCGGCCTGGAAGTCGGCAAGCACCCCTCCTTGCTCTCGGCCACCGACGAATTGCGCGGCACCGTCGACCTCCTGCACAAGGAAGGCTCGGTGGAGAAGACCGACCGCGACATGTTCGGCGGCCTGCTCGATTTGCAGGAGCTCACCGTCGACGACGTCATGGTCCACCGCACCAAGATGTTCTCCGTCGACCTCGAAGAGGGGCCGGCCCAGATCGTGCAGAGCGTGCTCGCCGCACCCTATACCCGCATCCCGGTATGGAAGGAGAGCCCCGAGAACATCATCGGCGTGCTGCATGCCAAGGACCTCCTGCGTGCCCTCGACGCCGCCGGCAACGATCCCCTCAAGCTCGACATCGAGGAGATTGCCCTGCCGGCCTGGTTTGTGCCCGACACCACCTCGCTGGTCGACCAGCTGCGCTCCTTCCGCCGCCGCAAGCAGCATTTTGCCTTCGTGGTCGACGAATATGGCTCGGTGCTCGGCATCGTCACGCTGGAGGACATCATCGAGGAAATCGTCGGCGACATCTCCGACGAGCATGATCTGGTGGTGACGGGCGTGCGCCCACAGGCGGACGGCGCCGTCAATGTCGACGGCTCGGTGCCGATCCGCGACCTCAACCGCGCCATGGACTGGACCCTGCCGGACGAAGAGGCCACCACCATTGCCGGCCTCGTCATCCACGAGGCCCGCACCATCCCCGAGGCCGGCCAGACCTTCACCTTCCACGGCTACCGCTTCCAGGTGCTGAGGAAGCAGAAGAACCGCATCGCCTCGCTCAGGATCACGCCGATCGTGCCGGAGGCGCCGGACGCGTGAGAGTGGCCCCCGAGAGGCATCCGCCTCGTCACTGAGCCTGATCCATACGCCTTACTCGGTCCCAACCGTCATTTGCTTGAAGACCTCATCCCGCCTTACCAGCAGGTGGAAGAGAGCTGCCGCGATGTGAACCAGGACCAGCGCAAAGAAGGCCATTGCCAGATAGAAATGAGCATCCCAGAGCAGGGCATGCATTTCGCGGCTGGCCGGCAGGATCGCAGGCAGGCGCAGGCCGCCCGCCAGGACGATCGGGTAACCCGCCGCGGACATCATCGCCCATCCGATCAGCGGCATCCCGATCATCAGCAGATAGAAGGCCAGATGCGACAGATAGGCCGCCAGCTTCACGGGCGCCGGCAGATCATAGGGCAAGGCAGGCGCGCCTTTTCTCAGCCGGACCGCCAGCCTGAGGAGCGCCAGCACCAGAATGGCGACGCCGAGGCTCTTGTGAATTGAAATCAGGGAGAGATAGTCCGGCCCGATCGTCCGCACCATCGCCACGCCGATGAACAGCATGGCGAGAATGCAGATCGCCATCACCCAGTGCAGCAGTCGCTGCAGGAGCGAGAAGGAGCCGCTGGCCGCTGTCATTGCTGTGCTCCCTGCTGGGTGGGATAGCTGCCGGCTTCGGCCGTTCGCCGGTCGAACGAGACGGCGTAGGCCGCCGAACGGGCGGCCGGGAATGGATCGTCCGAGGTGCGGATGCCGTCGGGAAGCACGGTCGGATCGAAGTTGATGTCCCGGCACGGCCCATGATCCTCGGCGAGGGTCTGCGTGGCGGATAGCGTTCCCACCTCCACCGTCTTTCGATCATCAGGCCAGGCCTTGCTCGGATCCGCGGTGGGATCGCCCGGATTGGCCAGGGTGACGACCATCTTCCATTGCACGGGTCCCGCCTTCACCCGTTCCGCGATTTCCTGCTCGAGGAAATCGGCGTTGCGCTTGGCCAGATCGTCCGGCGCAAGGGCACTGGCGGCGACCGTGGGAACCAATGACCAGCGCACCGCCTGCTCCGCGCCCGCTGCATTCGTGAAGATGAAGCTGTTCAGGCTGTTGAAACGGTCCTCGGCATAGCTTGCCGTCCATGGCGTAGCCTTGGCCCAGCCGCCGAACGCCGCGATTTCGGGATGGGCACCGGCAAAACGCTTCATCGCCTCCGGATCCTTGCTCGCCGAGGCGATGAGGAGCTCGTAGAACGCCTGTGGCGTGGAAACCGGGAAGAAGGGCGGGTCTATCATGGCGCTGCGCCATTGCTGGCCGTCGGCTCCGGTGATCTGGATGCCAAGTCCCCTCACCCGGACCGTGGCATCGTTGGCCTTCGGGTCCGGCGTGCCGAGATTGAGGCGCCCGACGACCGCATAGCTGCCGGCCGCCAGCATGCTGGCCTTCGACAGGCTGGCACCTGACCCATTCGCCTCGAACTGCCCCGTGAAACAGATGCCCTTGGCATGATTGCGCCGGTGGCCGAGCGCCGGCCCGGTGGCGGGCGCCAGGGCATCGACGAGTTTCTGCGAGGTGAGGGCCTGGGGTGAAAGCCACCCGGCAGTGTAGGCAAAAGCAGCGCCTCCACCTGCGACGACCACCCCAATAATCGCAAAAGATAACCAGGTAGAATAGGAGGACGCCGGACTTGATGACATCACAACTCCTTAAGCCGAATTCCGACACGATAAAAAGAAAAGATAATTTCTTCCTCAATTGCCGAAGAATTTCTTATTCTTCATCCGAGGATGGAGGCAAGTCAAGCAGACATGGCGACCAATACTCGTCGCATCCCGCGCCACAGGCGACGGCGGCAAATTCATGTGACGCACGTCAGTGATGACGCACGCTTGGCGCCCTTCTTTCGACATCGAGTTGACTTGATAGCATTCCTCCACGCCGGAAACACGCAGTGAGGTCATCCGTGCGTCTGAAATTCGCGTGAACGATCAAGCTTGCGGATATGTGCGGCGGGGATCCCGAAGGCTATCGATCTGTTTCCGAGATCCGATATGCCGAGGCCGCACATTTCTCCTTTCCCGGCCTCGCATGGCCACATCAAGCGGGTCCGCCTCCCTCTTCCCCTCCCCTTTGTGCCCTACGTCACACGCCAGTTGCCGACACCGGAGTGCGCCCTTTAAACTTGGCTCGATTTCCCCTATTTGGTTGCTCAACAGTCAAAGCGTCTTCCGAATTGGCGCAATCGCCAAGAATTGCAAAGACGCTCCAAGCCAATCCGTTGGATTGGCTTGGCAACAACGAACCCGGAGCAGACAAGCGTTCGGCATGAACGCCGCACGCTCCGGGGTGGCCAACCCAGGGGAGAGCCGCATGGCCGAGTTCGACGCCGCGATCAAGTCCGCCGAAGCTGAAATCAAGGCGGCCCAGGCCAAGATTTCCGAGGTCAGCTCGAAGATCGAGCTCGCCCATTCCAAGATGGAGAAGGGCGAGGACATCTCCATCGATATCCAGAACGCGACGCTCGACGACGTTCACGCCCATTCCAACGCGATGAACGCCAACATCGCCGAGCTGATCATGGGCCTGGACGATGTCACCGCCGGCTTCTCCAAGGAATTCGACGCCATGCGCGAGAAGTCCGGCTGGGAGAGCTTCGTGGGCATCTTCTCCTCCGCCAAGTCGGACTCCATGCGCGAGGAGCGCCTGCGCGCCGCCTCCATCGACGACAAGCTGCAGGACCTGATCTCCAAGTCCGACATCATCGTCAATCTGCTGCAGAGCCAGCTCGGCGTGCTCAACGACCACAAGACCCGGGTCGAGAAGAATCTGTCCGGCACCCTGTCCGATCGCGAGAGCACCGTGGCGGACCTGGAGAAGATCCGCGCCCAGGTCCTGGCCATGGATCCGAAGATCATCGATCTCGAAAACAAGATCTCGATGGAGCAGGATGCCGCCGCCCGCACGCGGCTGGAGACCGAGCTTGCCCAGACCAATGCGGCCTACAACAATCTCGTGCAGGAAGAGCAGGTCAAGCTCGCGCAGTCGCAGACGCTGGAGCGCTATATCGAGCAGGGCAAGAGCTGGGTCGACAGCCTGCAGAACCAGGCCGCCACCCAGATGGTGCTGATCAACAAGCTGCAGACCGACACCAAGCAGCGCGTGGTGCTCTATGATGCGCTCACCAAGTCGCTCAAGACGGCCCAGCAGCAGGACGTCGCCCACCGCATCAACGAGATCGGCGTCAAGACCGACCAGGAAGCCCAGGCCGCCATGGCCGCCATCGGCTCGGCCACCAACCAGCGCATGGCCGAGATGATGGAAAAGCACGAGGACCACATGGTCTTCGCCCGCAAGATCCTGGAAGAAAAGGCCAAATCCGACGAGCGCTTCGCCCGCCGCTTCGCCAAGATCGTCGAGAAGCACGACAAGAACCTCTATGGCGGGGCATGAGGCGCGCCTACCCTCCCCTGGAGGGGGAGGGTCGATGCAAAGCATCGGGGTGGGGTGGCAACACCGCCCGACCTCGGGATGCGCCGTAACGTGTCAGCCCTTCCGGCAAAATCACCCCACCCCGGCCCTGCGGGCCGACCCTCCCCCTCCAGGGGAGGGTAGAGAGTCCGAGGCCGCCCTTGACCCCTCCCGGTAACGATCACGTCACCCTGCCGGACCCCCAGGCGATGCGGCGCTATTTCGGCAAATTCTCACGCATCATCCGCCATCTGCGCGAGATCGCCGGCCAGACCGGCCAGGGAAACCAGGCGAGTCTGGCCGATGACGCCAAATATGGCGGCGGCGAGTTCGCCAACATCCAGCTCGACCTGATCGAGAATTATCTCCAGCGCCTCGCCAAGACCTTCACCGCCCTCAGCCTCAAGCACCTGATGTCGGGCCGGGTCTCCTCGCTGCCGCTCACTTTAGCGATCGACCGCTCGGAAAGCGGCTTTCCGGTGTTCCAGGAGATCATGACGATGGCGAACGACCTGGCACAGGTCGACCGCCACCTCGCCAACCAGCCCGACCAGGCCCGGCTGAAGGAGGAGATGATCGCGGCCATCCTCTCCGAACGCGCAAGGCCGACCAACCTGCAATATGCGATGAGCCAGCGTATCTATTACGAGACGCTGAAATCGCGCGGCCTGTTCTTCGCCCAGAACCACCCGCAATTCGTGCTGCTGTCCGACCCCAAGGCGCAGCGCCGGCGCTACCTGCTGCATTGGGCCGTCTATGACAGTGCCCTCAGCCTGCCGGTGATCTATCTCCTGGTGGTCGAGGATACCGGCCATGTCATCCTCAACGAGGACCAGATGCGCTGGCCGCAGGTGCAGTCCCACCTGATGGCGCAGTCGCTCTCCAGCCTCAAGCTCCTCACCATCGCCCGCGGCTTCGACGTCGATTTCGACAATCTGCACCCCAAGCTCCTGAGGCGCATCCATGTCGGGCCGATGTATTCGCATGCCTTCACCGAGCAGACCGGCCCCTTGCGGGAAATCCTCGCCGAGGTCTCGCGCACCGAGGAGAGCGACTGGGCCCTGGCCTGGACGATCGAGACGCTGGTCTCGGCCCGCAGCGAAAGGGTGCCCGCGGGCCTGCTGTCCACGGTGGAGCGCGAGATCTTCGACCTCGACCAGTACCAGCCCGCTGCTGCCGAGGCCGGCGTCACCCGGCTCGAGCGCTCTCTCGTCCTGCCGGTGCTGCCCTATCAGGTTCTCGTCGACCGCGATCCCCCCGGCTTCCGGGACGTGCGCAAATATGTGGTGGGCGAGGACGGGTCGCTGCTGACGGGGCTGTGATGGGAGTGCGCAGAATAAAGCGCGACCGGCCTTCTCCGCGAAGCGGGGAAGGTGGCCCGACGAAGTCGGGTCGGATGGGGTGTGGGCCGCTAGCTGCGCCCTGTCCGGATCGAGTACCGTTAGCGGGCCGCACCCCATCCGTCGTTGCTTCGCAACGCCACCTTCCCCACTACGTGGAGAAGGCATTCCGCGCCCCATCCTGACCACGAGGACCCCATGACCGCTTCCCTCAACCTGATGGAAATCCGCGAGGCGGCGATCCGCGCGCAGTATCCCCAGGCCCTGGCCCTGATGGAGGGCTTCGACCATGCCCCGCGCATCGCCAAGGCACGGCCCGCATCGACGGGCACCGCGCCGGCCGAACGCTCCCCCGGCATCCCGACCGCGACCGGCCGGCTGTTCCGCGCCACCACGCCGGGCCTGACCGCGCGTTCCAGCGCGGCGCAGGACGGCGTCCACCTGATCGCACGCATCAGCCAGGCCGACCCCGGCGAAGCCTTGATGAGCCCGGCCCAGGCCAGTGTGCTGCAGGCTTTGCGTCGGGCGCTGGCCACCGCCATGGCCGTCGGTGAGCTCTATGAGGAGCGCACCGCCCTCGGCCAGCTCAAGCGCGACAATCGCGAGGGCCGCCTCGACCCTGCCCGGCGTACCGAATTCGCCGAACTGCTCGCGGCGGCCTCGTTGATCGGCCTGCACGTCACCGCCAACATGCTTTCCTTCCTGCTCGCCGCCCAGGCGAGCGAGGGCCAGGCGGAAGTCGGCGAGCTGGAAGAGATTCTCACCGACAATCCCGCCCTCGCCCTGCAGGGCGCCTTGTGGGAGCTCGACGGCATACTGAGCCGCATGGATGGCAGCCTCAAGCTGGTGCCGACGCTGACGGCCTGGTGCGAGCGGCTGATGGAGGCGGTCGCCATGCGCGCCGGCACCGCACCGCGCCTGGAGGCCTTCACCAGCGCCGCCTACCGTGTCGAGGCCGACGACTTCCAGGTCAACGGTTTCACGCCCGCCACCCACAAGCGCTCCACCACGCTGACCATGGCCTTCAAGAAGCCGACGGAGGTGGTGGGCAACCACATCGCCAAATACCAGTCGATGAAGCTGGCCAAGATGCTGATGGCCTATGATTTCGACAAGCGGCTCAACCCCTTCGCCGAACTCGGCGGCTTCATCTTCACCTTCATGGGCGACGGCAAGCCCGGCACCGGCAAGACCACGCTGATCCAGATGATGGCGGGCCTGCTCAACGATTATTGCGCCACTGCCGGCTATCCCTTCCGCTATGCCAACCTCTCCACCGAGAGCATCGATTCCTACCAGGGCAAGTCGGCCCAGAACGCCAAGGCCTTCATCCGCGAGATCATCGACCCGGCCGTGATCGGCTTCGGCACCATCGACGACATCGACCAGCTCGCCGGCAAGCGCGGCGACCGGCAATCCTCCTCGGGCCAGCTCGAGATCACCGCCGTGCTGATGGAAAGCTTCGCCGGCGCCAACACCGTGGTGCGCGGCAACTGCACCTTCGGCATGTTCTCCAACTTCCCGGAGAATGTCGACGACGCCCTGCGTCAACGCGCCGGCGCCCGCTTCCTGGTCGACGGCCCGCAGAGCAAGGAGGACTATATCGACCTCCTCTCCCTGCTGCTCGGCAAGCGCCACCAGATTCCGCTCGGAGAGCACGATCTCTTCGCCGCCCAGGAGATCAAGAAGGCGGTCGCCGCTTCCTATGACGCGCATTCGCGCCCGCAGGAGGAAGCCCTGAAAAAGGTGTTCGACAGCGTGCAGGGCAAGATCGGGGCGCTCGACACCGTCGCCAGGCTCGGCGCCTATCTCAAGGCGATCCAGGAGGCCGATGAGCGTTTCACCGGCCGTGCCATCAAGAACATCACCGATGCCATCAAGGTCAGGGCAATGGATTTCGAGCTGCCGGACGAATGGATGGAAAAGCCCGAGCTGTTCCTGACCAAGGACTATGCCACCAAGCTTGCGATGATCTCCGAGCTAGCCAGGCCCATCACGGTCGAGATGGTGATCCAGGAGATCAACCGCTACGCCGACAGTGAATTCCGCTATGCCGACAAGTCGGACGAGGCCGCCATCGACAATGCGGTGCGTGACATGGGCCGCATGGAGGAAGCCAAGAAACGCTATCTGGAGCAGCGCACATGATAGTGATCGTCGGCGTTGGACGTTCTGTCATCCCCGGCAAGGCCGAAGGCCTTGGTATCCTCACAAGCTTGCTTGTGAGTGGGATCCAGGGGCCAGAGAATAGTGCACATAGCCCCTGGATCCCCTTCCCGCCGCCTGTGGCGGCGCCGGGAATGACAGATAACTTCCGGGAAGCGCCATCATGCTAGAGCGTCTGATCGAAGCGGGGCTGATGTTCGGGAACCTCATCGAGGTCTCCTCCCCCACCATGGTGGCACGCTACAATGCGGCGCTGGAAAAGCTGATCGGCAAGCGCACCACCCTCACCGAGTTCCACATCGACCTCTCCGGCTTCTCGCCGGAGGTAGGCGACGAACTCGACGACATCCGCTACCTCAATCCCGAGGGCTGCAACCGGATGTTCATCCTGCTCAGCCTCGACCAGCTCAAGGCGCCGCTCCTGAACGCGCAGTTCTCGACCATGCGCTCGGTGCTGCGCAACTTCATCCAGGACAATGCCAGGGAGTTGATGGCCCTCAGCGTGCGCGAGGCCGTGATGGGCGAGCTCGTGCATTCGATGTGGCGCATCAAGAGCCCGGCGGACCTCTTGGAGCTGCGCTCCGTCACCGTCGAGGCCAATACGCCGACCGACCGGCTGGGCGAGGCCGAGCAGCTGTCGCGCCTGGTCGAGGATTTCCGCGCCAAGGACGATCTGTGGCAGGACGACGCCTATATCGACACCATGATCAAGCTTGCCGGCCGGGTTGGCGACATCACCCGCAATCCGGTGCGTTTTCGCAAGACCGACTACAGCCAGGGCAATTTCTACACCAATTATTTCGACGGGCTCTATCTATTCCGGGACTTGTCATACCCCGCCATGCTCTATCGCGGCGTGGCGCCCGGCTTTCCCAAGATCGGGGCCGTGGAGACCAAGAATCTCGAAAGCGCCGTGGATGTCTGGCACTTCCTGCAGCTCAACGGCCTGATCACCTCAGTCTTCGAGGCGGCCGACCTGAATGCCAAGGCGCTGCTGCGCCAGCGGCTCGACTTCATGCTGGCCAATGTCCTTGCCGGCAAGGCCGACGCGCCAGCGGAACTGGCCCGCCTCAACCGGCAGGATCTGCGCCGCTTCGCCATGCGCCACGCCGATGACCTTCCGCCGGAATTCGAGGTGGTCGAGGCGGCCCTGCGCGCCGCCGAGCAGGGTCTCGAGCCCCGCCTGCCCGGACCGACGGAACCGGGCTGCTTCTATCTCTACCGGGCCGCCCAATTGCCGGATCGCGACCTCGTCAACCAGCTCCTGAGCGAGTTCACGCCCCTCGACATCCGCCAGCTCTTCCTGTGCAACAAGCCGGCCTTCTACAAAGCCTATCAGGGCTGGACCGCGCGCAAGCAGGACTATGTGGTTGAATTCCTGTCCCGGGACGAAGCACTCAGGAACGACGATGCCTGGGAGGATCTGTTCGGCGACGGCACGCCGGAGGAAGAGCCGGCACCACAGGCCGGACCCTGGGGAGCAATCCCGAAAGGGTGATTCCGGGTGCGCGGGCATCTTGCCCGCCTCTTGGAAACACCCCACCTGTCGGATAGGAAGAAGCGGGCATCACGACATGCTGGCATGTCGTTGGGACGCCCGCGCACCCCGGAGAGTTCATGCTGCGCCTGTTCAAATGGTTCCTGATCGTCCTGGCGCTGGTGGTCGGCTATTGCTGGCTCGACCAGGTGCTGCCGCGCTATGACGTGGTGCGCATCGTCGGCACCGACACCAAGCGCCTCGACAGTTCCGGCTTCTTCGACAGCGAGGCGCCCAATGTGCAGGCGACCAACACGCGCGACGTGCGCTTCATCAACACCGTCTATCCCGGCGGCGCACTGCGCGTGTATCGCAACGAGGATACCGACTGGGGCTTTCCCTGGTACTACAAGTTCGACTCCGGCAACCTGATGGCGGCCGCCCAGTCCTTCCAGTCCAGCTCGGAAACTCCGAAATGGGTGGTGATCAAGAGCTATGGCTGGCGCGTCACCTATCTGACCATGTTCCCCAACGCGCTCTCGATCCGGGCCGCGACGGGGCCGGATGAATATGTCATCCCCTGGATGCGGATCTTCGTGTTCGGCGGCCTGGCGATCGGACTGATCTGGCTCTATTTCCGGCTGCGACGTTTCAAGCGCGAGCGGATCGATCCGATGCTGACCCGCATCGAGAACCATGTCAGCGCGGCGGCCGATGCCGTCGATGATCATGCCGTCGCGGTTTCGAGCAGGGCCACCGGCTTCATGGCCCGTATCCGGCGCTGGCTCGACAGCTGGAAGCCGAAGAACCAACGGCGCTACAAATAGGATCAAGCCGGGAAGATATCTGACCTGGAGACTTGAAGGGCTCAGGCCGCCGCTCTGGCGATGCCCTCGCCCACGATCGTCAGGGTCAGCGGCCCCGGCAGCATCTCGCCGATCGCCTCGAAGGCGGGATGTTCCAGCGTCACCGCCGGATCGAGCTCGATCACGCCCATGGTCTCGCCCTGGGCGAAGCTGAGCTTGGCGTTGAAGCGGCGGGCCAGCGCCTTCATGCTGGCATTGTCGGCATGGGTGGAGACCTCGAGGCGGGTATAGCCGAGGCCGAGCGCGTGCAGCAGCAGGCGCGCGAACAGCCGCCCACCAATGCCCTGATGCTGGCGGTGACGTTCGACACTGAAGGCGATCTGGGCCGTCGGCTCCGCCAATTCGGGCAGTTCGTGCAATTCAGCCGCGCCGAGAACCTGGCCGTCCTCGACATAGCCGATGACGGTTGCACCACCGCGAAAGCTGCGCTCGGCATAGTCGGCGACGAAACTGGCGCTGATGCCGCCGTTGAAACGATCATGCCGGCTTTCCCGGTCCAGCCGCAGCAGGTGATCGCGAAACTTCGGCAGATCGGACGGTCTCAACTGCCGGATAATGCCCCTGGGGGCCATGGTGGTGATCTGGTTCATCTCGCAGTCCTCGTGGCTTACCCCCGAGTCGTCACCTCCCTATGTCCGAAATATTGTGCACCGCAGCATAAATTGCAAGCGATCTCCGTCGCACTGCACACAAGGCTGCCATGCGGGAAGTGATGCCTGCTGCTTGGCCTTTCGGCCATGCTGACCTGCCGCGCGCCCGGGCGGGGTTGGGCGCAACGCCTATATGTCTCCCGAAACCTGCTTGCGGATATCGTCGGCCAGGGGATGCAGCGCCTCGGCCGGCATCGTTCCGACGAGGCTGTAGCCCATGCCGCGGCTTGCCCAGCTCCAGCCGTCGACCTTGCCTTCGGTATGGGCGGCCATCGCCTTGTCCTGGTCCACGGCCATCGGCCTGGTCAGCATCACGAGGCGGCCGCCACGGTCGTCGTCATACATCAGCATGAGCGCCGGGCCGTGGGGCGTGGACACCACCCGCCCGCCCATCAGCCGGTAACCTGCCTTCGACAGGTCGGGCAAGGCAGGCTTGCGCCCCATCCGTTCGGCCGCCCAATCGGCCAGTTCCGTGGCCTTGTCGGCGCGGATTTCCACCGGCCTGACGTTGTCGGAAGCATAGGCGCTGAAATTCGCCGACGCCTCGCGGGCCAGGGCGCCCACGCCCTCCTGGGGTATGGACGTCATCTCGCGCAACAGCCATCCCCCGGATCCGCCGACGGCAAGAAGCAGAACGGCCGCCGCCGCAGCCCACAATCCGGAAATGCGTGGCCGCCGCTGCCGATCGATCATATGGGCCAGGTTGAGCCTGGTCGGAATGGGTTCTTCCGCGATCGCGGCGAAGGCGGATCGCAAGCCGGAGCGATCATCGGCATAGGATCCGAAGCGGGCCGCAATCTCGGGATGTGCCTCGAGATAGGAGGCGATCTCCGCGCGGCGGGCCTCGTCCAGAGCGCCATCGATATAGGCGTGGAGATCATCCTCGGAAATCGGCTTGTCGATCATTTCACGCTCCGCAGATGGCCGCCGCGCCTGGTGGCAGATCGATCAGAGTTTTCAAGAAGCTGCCGCAGGCGCTCGCGGGCACGCGACAGCCTCGACATCACGGTTCCGATCGGGATCGCCAATATCTCGGAAACCTGGGCATAGGAAAGATCCTCGACACCGACCAGGAGGAGCAGGCTGCGCTGGTCATCCGGAAGCTGCGCCAGCGCCGAGACGAGTTCGGCCTGGACCAAGGCGTCTTCCTGGGCCGGCCGGCGGGCAAGGACGCTCTCCTCGACAGCCTCGAACGGCAGATGGTCGCCGCGCCGCGCCTTCTGCCGCATACGGTTGACGGCGAGATTGTGCAGGATGGCAAAAGCCCAGGTGCGCGGATCCTTGCCGCGCCGCTGCTGCCAATGGGCGACCACCCGTTCCAGGCAATCCTGGACCAGGTCATCGGCAGCGACGGTGTCCCGCAGCAAGGCGCGGGCATACCGTCGCAGAGCGGGGATCATCGGCTCGACGAGCCGTTGCAGATCACTCATGGCCTTGACACTGCTTCCGGTCGACGGCGCGCCCACCGGCATGGCCGAGGCGAGCGCGCCCGCTACTCATTGAACCTGCACCTGGACCACGTCACCGGCTTTTCCTTCGGTGGAGGTTGCAACCACGAGAAAACGCCTTTCATCCTCATGCCTGGCTTCGACGATCTGGCGTATCGGTCCGACGGCGTTGACGATGGCGGAACCAGCCGGGTTCGTGGTGAAGGTCGAGAGCGGCTGCAGCGCCCCACCCCCATCCGCCCGGCTCGACAGCGCAAGGACATAGGGCTTCTTCGGTTCGAGGCCACTGACCGCCGCCTGGAGAATCTGGGTCAGGCCCTGATCGAACAAGGATACGCTGGTCGCAGCGGTCTTGCTACCGGCACCTCTGGGCGCGAGCTTGAGATGGGCGGCCTCGCCGGCGGCGCCGAGCGGCATCAGGTTCTGCAGGCCATCGCCCTCGGGCACGGCATTGGGGACATAGGCGACGGCCTGGGGCGCCTGCCCGATCGGAATGGTGGCGATCACCTGATTGGTCAAGGTGTCGATGACGGCAAACTGGTCGGCATTCTCGAGCCCGACATAGACCCGGCTGCCATCGCCCGAGGGCCAGATGCCGTGCGGCAGATTGCCGACCGGAATGGTCGCGACCTCCTTGAAATCATCGGTGCGGAACACCTTCACCTCGTTCGACCCGCCGACGGTGACATAGGCGAAGCTGCCTTTCTTGTTGACCACGAGGTTGACGTGATTGGTGATCGGGCCGGTATCCAGCGTCTTGACGAGATCGAAGGGAGGTTCGGCCTTGAAGACCTGCGTCTTGCCGATGTCCTTGAGGGTGAACCACACCTGCTTGCCATCGGCCGAAGCGGCGATGTTCGGGCAGAAGGGGCTCGCCTGCTTGACGCTTCCGACGATCTTGTGGTCGGCGAGGGAAATGACCACGGTCTGCGGATTGAACGAGGAGCAGACATAGCCGTATTTGCCGTCCGGCGAGAAGATCTGCATGCCAGGGCCACCCGGAACCTTGATCCGGAGCTTTTCCTCGAAGCTGCCGGTATCGATGACGGAGACATAGTCCTCGCCCCGCACCGTCACCCAGACTTCGCGCCCATCAGGCGTGAAGAAGGCTTCATGCGGGGAACGCCCGACATAGGTGGTGTGCTTGACCGCATTGGTCGCCGTGTCGATGAAGGTCACGGAATTGGAGCCGATCGAAACCACGGCCAGTGTCTTGTGGTCGGGCGAGAACCCCATGCCATGGACCAGCACCTGGCCCTTGTAGAGCGGGCTGAGATTGCCCGGCTGGGGCTCACCGAGCCGGATGACGCCCAGCAGCCTGTTGTCGACGGGATCGCTCACCGAGACGGTGTTCGAGAACTGCTCGGCCGCATAAAGGCGATCCTTGTGGCTGATAGGGATATCCGCCGCCGATGCAGGGCCGGGTATCTGTCCCGCGGAAGCGGCGGCCGGTGCCAGCATGGTGCCTGCAAGAAGGCCGAGAGCGAAGAGAATGCGATGCATGCATGAGTCCTTCATTTGTCCGTTCCCGTCATCGACATGGGGGGAGGCGGGGAACTGGCGTCGGCGGGTGGATTGAGGGAGAGGTCAACGGCGGGGCTGGCCTGCGTGGGTGCCGCAGCCGGAGCCGGCGGCGGGTCCCCGAGCGCCAGCCGCATGGCGGCGATTTCCTGCTGCTGCTCGACGATGATTTCCTGGGCGATGCGCCTGAGCTGCTCGTTGCGGCCATAACGCAGATAGGTCTGCGCCATGTCGATCGCCCCCTGGTGATGGGGGATCATCATCTCGGTGAAGTCGCGATCGACATTGCCGGTCGGCTTGACCGCCATCGCGCTCATCATCTTCGACATGGCCGCATCGTTTTCCTGGAGGAACGGCGTTTCGGCGGAGGCCGGCATGGCCTCGTGTCCGTGATGCGCCGTGTCGTCGGCGACAGCCGGCACGGAGCCGGCTGCCAGGATCCAGGCCAGCCCGACGAGGGCGGCCCTGCGCTGAACGATCATGTTTGCTGTCCCGTGATGTTTCGAACCCCTTCGGATGGGTGGACAACCGGAGGCGGCGTTTATTCCACCGCTTGCAGACATTTTTCTCTGCAGTCTCGTTTCCAGTGGCTGAGATCCATATTCACCCGGATAATATTGACATGAATTCCACCCGGGCCTATTTTGCGCGTCCAACAGGATCAGGGATCATGACCCATCTTGCCCTCATCGCCTTTGCCGGGCGCAGATGTCTGGCCGAGGGCGATGCCATTACCGTTGCGCTGGCCATCCGCCAGGCCCAGGATGCGGGCGAGGCTTCGCCCGTGCAGGTGTTCGAGGATACCACCGGCCGGCCTGTCGATCTCGACCTGCGCGGCAGCGCGGAGGACATCCGCAATCGCTATGCCCTGATCGAGCCGCCGCCGCGCGGGCCGGGGCGTCCGAAGCTCGGCGTCGTCGCCCGTGAGATCACCCTGCTGCCGCGTCATTGGGATTGGCTGGCCTCGCAGCCGGGTGGGGCCTCCGTGGCCCTGCGCCGCCTGGTGGACGAAGCGCGCCATGCCTCCGAGGCGACAGACCGGCTGCGCGAGGCGCGCGAGGCCGCCTATCGCTTCATGAGCGCCATGGCCGGCAACGAGCCGCATTACGAGGAAGCGATTCGCGCCCTGTTCGCCGGCGATGACGAAAAATTCGCTGCCATGATCGCCGACTGGCCTGACGACGTCAGCAGGCATGCACACAAGCTGGCCGAAGCCGCCTTCACGACCAACACCGCCACAGCGCAGGGCAGCGGCAACGGGCATGTCCGTTACCCGTCCGCAAATGGCGGTCTTCGCGCCTGAAACCGGCCCATGGCCCCGCTTCAGCGCCCCTGGCTGGCGCGTGAGCGGGTGCCCCGGCATAACTCCTTTGCCGGCCACGTGAATTTTCAGTTTTTGCAGCGCAGAAAAATTTCGGCCCGGGCGAAAATTTTTCTTGCATATGACGTCCATTCTTCCTATTTCCCGGCTTGCCCAATTTCGCACGTGCCTGTGGCCGCGTGTCGGTCGGTGGACATCCAGACAAGAGGCTGGACGGTCGCCAGGGATGGACTAGGGATCGCGGCAGTGGTCCCTTGAGGTGATCAGGCATGACGTGCCGAAATCATCGAATCCCGAACAACGATCGGCAGCCGGAGGCGACCGGTGAACCCCGTACTCCGCGGGGGACGCAGCTTGAAGCAACGACGAAGCGGGCTTTTTTGGTCTCGGCTGGTTTCCATATCCAGCGACTGAAGAGGCTTGTTTCTCTTTGCCAGGCGTGCGGACCGGGTATCCCGATCCAATCCAAGGCAGTTTCGAACCATGCAGCGGCTTGATCCGTTGCGTGGCGATTTGCATCCCGTCGCGGCGAGGCATCCGGCCTTTCCGGCGGTGGGCGGCGCGTCAGCATCGAACGTCCGCGGCTCCACCCCGCGGCGGCGGTGACGTCGCACCGATCCGTGACACCCTTTGGATTTTGGGGAGACCCGCCATGACCGACCGCATCCTCGACTACCTCCGACGTACCCCCGCCGACGGCCCCCGGCTCGTCGTCGATCTCGACGTGGTGGAGCGGAATTATTCGGCATTCGCGCATGCGCTCCCCGATACCCGCGTCTTCTACGCCGTCAAGGCCAACCCGGCCCCCGAGATCCTCAACCTGCTGGCCGGCCTCGGCTCCAGCTTCGACTGCGCTTCCGTGGTCGAGATCGAGCAGGTGCTCGCCACCGGCGCCGGTGCCGATCGCGTCTCCTTCGGCAACACCATCAAGAAGGAGCGTGACATCGCCCGCGCCTTCGAGCTCGGCGTGCGCCTGTTCGCCGTCGACTGCGTGGCCGAGGTCGAGAAGATCGCCCGCGTCGCTCCCGGTTCGCGCGTGTTCTGCCGCATCCTGTGCGACGGCGCCGGCGCCGAATGGCCGCTGTCGAAGAAGTTCGGCTGCGCGCCTTCCATGGCGCCCGACGTGCTCGAGCAGGCGCAGGCCCTCGGCCTCACCGCCTATGGCGTGTCGTTCCATGTCGGCTCGCAGCAGGGCAATGTGCAGGCCTGGGACAGCGCCCTGGCCACGGCTGCCGGCATCTTCCGCGAGATGGCCGAGCGTGGCATCACGCTGTCGATGGTGAACATGGGTGGCGGCTTCCCGGCCAAGTATCTGCGCGCCATGCCCGGCGTGCCGGCCTATGGCGAGGCGATCTTCAACGCGCTGCGCACCCATTTCGGCAACCAGTTGCCCGAGACCATCATCGAGCCGGGCCGCGGCATGGTCGGCGATGCCGGCATGATCGAGGCCGAGGTGGTGCTGGTGTCCAAGAAGGCCGAAACGGACGAGATCCGCTGGGTCTATCTCGACATCGGCAAGTTCCATGGCCTCGCCGAGACCATGGACGAGGCCATCCGCTACCCGATCCGCACCGAGCGGGACGGCGATGCCAAGGCGCCCTGCGTCCTGGCCGGACCGACCTGCGACAGCGTCGACGTGCTCTACGAGAAGACCCCCTATGATCTTCCCGTGAGCCTGTCGATCGGCGACAAGGTGCTGATCGAGGCCTGCGGTGCCTACACCACCACCTATTCCACCATCGGCTTCAACGGCTTCCCGCCGCTGGCCTCCGTGGTGATTTGATCGGAGCGCGGACATCCTGTCCGCTCTTCTCTCAAGCCTCCCGTTTCCAAGAGCGGACATCGCGACATGCAGGCATGTCGCTGTGATGTCCGCGCTCCATTCATCGTCCCGTACGGCCGTTTCATCGGTGCGAGGGCTGTCGCTCTCCTTTTGCCAGGAGCCACGGCCATGATCCGTATTGTCCAAGAATCCTCGTCCCATCTCGAAGCGCGCGAGACCCTGCTCGACGCCTGCTTCGGTCCGTCCCGTTTCGCCAAGACCAGCGAGCGCCTGCGCGAAGGCCGCCTGCCGGCCAAGGGCCTGGCCTTCTCCGCCGTCGATGATGGCAGCCTGATCGGCACGCTGCGCCTGTGGAACGTCTCCGCCGGCCCCGGCCGGGCGGCCCTGCTGCTGGGCCCGCTCGCCGTCGATGCCCGCTATCGCAGCGAAGGTCTCGGCGCGCGCCTGATGTGGCACGGCATCGGCTATGCCCAGGACTATGGCCACAAGGCCATCCTCTTGGTGGGCGACGCGCCCTATTACAGCCGCTTCGGCTTTTCGACCGACCTCACCGAGCGCCTCTGGCTGCCCGGCCCGGTGGAGCGCAACCGCTTCCTCGGCCTGGAGCTGGTGCCCGACGGGCTGGTGGGGGCGGCCGGCCTTGTGAACGCCACCGGCGACCTCGAAACCGCGCCCGACTTCGCGGCGCTCGTCGCCCAGGCAGCCAACGACACCGGCCTGCGTTTCGCGGCCTAAGCCGATGAAAAGAGCCGGCTGGAAGCCGGCGGCCCCAGGGATCGTGTCATCCCTGCTTCACATTCACGCGACAAAACTTGCACCCGCGGGTCCCAGCGCCTAAACGCTGGGGCTTGCACATTTTGGAGGATTGAATGGCTCAATGGCCTGTCTACGGTAAGATTTCCGGCCCCGTCGTGATCATTGGTTTCGGTTCGATCGGTCGCGGCGTGCTGCCGCTGATCGAGCGTCATTTCGAATATGACAAGGAGCGCATGGTCATCATCGACCCGCATCCGCTCGATGCCGACCGCAAGATCATCGAGGAGCACGGCATTCGTTTCGTGCAGGAGGCCGTTACCAAGGACAACTACAAGAGCCTGCTGCAGCCTTTGCTCACCGCCGGCGGCGGCCAGGGCTTCTGCGTCAATCTCTCGGTCGACACCGGTTCGGTCGACCTGATGGAATTCGCCCGCAGCCTCGGCGCGCTCTATATCGATACGGTGGTCGAGCCCTGGCTCGGCTTCTATTTCGACAAGAATGCCGGCCCGGAAGCGCGCACCAACTACGCCCTGCGCGAGAGCATGCTGGCTGCCAAGCGCCGCACGCCCGGCGGCCCGACGGCGGTTTCCTGCTGCGGCGCCAACCCCGGCATGGTCTCCTGGTTCGTCAAGCAGGCCCTGCTCGACGTCGCCGAGGCGACCGGCCATGGTTCGGCCGATCCCAAGACCCGCGAGGAATGGGCGGCGCTCGCCCGCAAGGTCGGTGTCAAGGGCATCCACATCGCCGAGCGCGACACCCAGCGCGCCAAGCATCCCAAGCCCCGCGGCGTGTTCGTCAACACCTGGTCGGTGGAAGGCTTCATCTCCGAAGGCCTGCAGCCGGCCGAGCTGGGCTGGGGCACGCACGAGACCTGGATGCCCGAGACCGGCCGCACCCACAAGGAAGGCTGTGGCGCGGCGATCTACCTGCTGCAGCCCGGCGCCAACACCCGCGTGATGAGCTGGTGCCCGACGCCGGGCCCGCAATATGGCTTCCTCGTCACCCATAACGAGGCGATCTCGATCGCCGACTATCTGACGGTGCGCGAGAACGGCGAGGCGGTCTACCGCCCGACCTGCCACTACGCCTATCACCCGGCCAACGATGCCGTACTCTCGCTGCACGAGATGTTCGGCGCCGCCGGCAAGGCGCAGGACAAGTTCGTCATCCTCGACGAAAAGGAAATCGAGGACGGTGCCGACGAACTCGGCGTGCTGCTCTACGGCCACGGCAAGAATGCCTACTGGTACGGCTCCCAGCTCACGGTCGAGGAGACCCGCAAGCTCGCGCCCTACCAGAACGCCACCGGCATGCAGGTCACCTCGGCCGTGCTGGCCGGCATGGTCTGGGCGCTGGAGAATCCGGAAGCCGGCATCGTCGAAGCCGATGAAATGGACTTCCGCCGCTGCCTGGAAGTGCAGAAGCCCTATCTCGGCCCGGTCAAGGGCTACTATACCGACTGGACCCCGCTCGACGGCCGCCCGGGCTTCTTCCCGGAGGACATCGACACCTCCGATCCCTGGCAGTTCCGCAACATCCTGGTGCGGTGAACGAAAAACCCTCTCCCCTTGCGGGAGAAGGTGCCCGAAGGGCGGATGAGGGGTGGACGAAACCCCTCCCAGCACTAAACTGCTCAGGCCTCTGGATGCCGAAACCATGAAGCCTGAGCAACGCGACTTCGCCCGCAAAATGCGCGGCGATCCGACAGACGCCGAAGCTGCCCTTTGGCGTCTGTTACGCGGACGAGGGCTCGCTCATCTGAAGTTCCGCCGCCAGGTGCCGATCGGCCGCTATGTCGTCGACTTCGCCTGCTTTCGGTATCGCCTCATTGTCGAGGCTGATGGCTCCCAGCACGCCGAAAGCACACACGACCAGGTGCGTGACAGCTGGCTGGCAGCTCAAGGCTATACCATCGTCCGGTTCTGGAATGCCGACATCCTGCAATCTCCCACGGTGATCCAGGATACCATTTTGGCTCGGGCCGGGCTGCCTTGGTGAGAGGGGCCTCGTCCACCCCTCATCCGGCGCTTCGCGCCACCTTCTCCCACAAGGGGAGAAGGCATTTTACGCCGGCGCGAAGCGAAAATGGCCGGTCTGCGGGAAGGCGAACAGCGTGTCCTCTTCCCGCGCGCCCTGCCCGATATTGTGGATCGCCAGCCGGCGCCCCGGCGTCGGCGCCGCGACCTGCGAAGAGACGATCAGGATATGCGGCAGACTGCCCGGCAGCATCTGGGTGACCAGGTCGCCCGGCAAATAGTCCGCCGGATCGGCGGTCACCGGCAGCACTGTGCCCTTGCGCTTGAAGAAGGCGATCAGGTTGGGCACGCGGCGGTGGTCGATGTTGGGATCGGGCGCCCGCATGCCCCAGTTCCTCGGGTAGGCGGCGAAACCGGCCTTCATGTCCTCGTGCACGAGGCGCTGGAGATCGAGGACGAAGGCCTTGCGATAGGCGCGCACCACCACGTCGGTGCACACGCCCCGCTCGGGCGCCACGTCGCCGCCGGGATAGGCGATGCGCCTATAGGCAGGATCATAAAGGGTGGTGACGCCGATCTGGCTGCGCGCCGCATCCACCAGGGCCTTGCGCCAGTCTTCCCCAGCACCGGATGGCTGCGCCTTCGCCGCACCGCCGGCACCGGCAGCCAGGGCTAGGAAACCAAGCTGCAGGATCCCTCGGCGCGTTATTCCATTCATGTCAGGCCCTTGCTTCCCACCAGTTTTTCCAGCGCCGACAGCCAGTGCTCGTAATAATGCGAGCCGTCGTCGGCGGGCGCAGCGGCAATCTCGCGGCCCAGCGCCTCAGCCCATTCCGGCCAGGTGAACACGCCTTTTTCATGGAGGGAAACGGCGAGCGCGAAGGCGCGGGCCTCCCAGGGTTCGCGGAACACGGGCTCGCCGCGATCGCGCGGAATGGAAGGAATGGCGTCAAGCGGGGTCAAGGTAGCTCTCCCACAGATCGAGCATCACTGTCAGGGTTGGGTCGGCCTGCGGGCCCCAGAGTTCGGTGCCGGCGAAGCGCACCGTGTAGAGCCATTCGGGGTTCTCGCCTTCGCCATGGGCGTTGCTGTCGGGCAGCACGAATGCGCCATGAGCTTCGACGACGGTGCCGAGATGCCCGCGCGCATAGCGCGGCAGCCTGGTATGGGTGATCTTGTGCTCGTTGCGCGCCCGCACCTCCTCGCCGGCGGCAAACCGCGCGGGCCGGCTCGCCGGTCGGTCGCAGCGCGTGCCGGCGGCGAGCGCAGCCGGCACCTCGGCGGCCCTGATCACGCGCTTCAGGGGTTTGCCCGGCTCGATAGCCCGCCCCTCGGCAAGCTCGGCCTCGCTGACCAGCGCTTGCGTCAGCATCAGCTTGATCAGGGCCTTGATCCAGATCTCGTAATAGGAGGAGGACAGATAATCCGCCGGCGGCAGGCTCTCGCGCGCATAGCGCCCGGCATCGAGCGGCCAGGAACCGGTCGCGCCCATCGCCAGCGTCACCGCCATCGCCCGCTTCTCCCAGGCGGCATGGAAGAAAGGCTCGTCCTTTTCCGGCGCGATCGGCCCGAAGCCCATCATGCCGCCAAGGTCCTGCGCACCGTTCATTGATAACTCCGGGCAAGGCAAGAACAGGGGCTTGTCTTACGCGGAGTCGGCCCTGTTTTGCAAAAGTAATGCGGCCTCAGCCCCGCCCCGGCAGCATGCTCTGCAGCACGCCGTCGCGATCCCACAGCCAGTGCTTGAGGGCCGCCGCCACATGCAGGAGGACAAGGGCGATCAGCACGAAAGCGAAGCGATGGTGCAGCGCCTTCATCTGCTCGGAAAGCTCGAAATCGGGCGCAACGAGATTGGGAACATGCCCTCCCCCCGGCAGCTGGATCGGCAGCGGCAGCGGCGAGGCTGAGATCATCACATAGCCGGTGACGAGCATGGCGAAGATCAGCCCGTAGAGGGCGACATGCACCGCCTTGCTCAGCACGCGCTCATGACGCGGCATGCTCTCCGGCAAGACCGGCACCCGGGCCAGAAGGCGCCAGGCGGCGCGCAGCGCCATCAACAGGAAGACGAGGGCGCCAAGGCTCTTATGCAGCTGATAGAGATCGAAGCGCTGGCCCTGGTCCTCCACCCATTCCACCATGGCAAGGCCGAGCCCCAGCATGAACAGGATGAGGGCAGCGCAGGACCAGTGCAGGATTTGCCCGGTGGCGCTCCAGCGATGGCGGAGGGAAGGCCTCGCCTTCATCACCACGCCTCCCGTCACTGAGCCTGCGCCTCGGTGGTGACGATCAGGTCGACATCGTTGCTGATCGCCGGAAAGCCCGCACTCATGTTGAAGGCGAGCCGCTTGATCACGCCCGTCGCCCGGAAGCCGATCTGCGAGCTTGCCTTGTCGGCCGGCTTGTCCAGGGCGACATCGATGGTGAGCGGGCGGGTGATCCCGCGGATGGTGAGGTCGCCTGTGACCCGGGCATGGCTGCCATCGACCTTCTCGACTCTGGTGGAGGTGAAGGTGATGGTCGGATACTGCGCCACGTTGAAGAAGGCATCGGTGCGCAGGTAATCGTTGAAGGAGGGCGAGCCGACATCGACCGATTTTGCCGCAACCTTGAAGCTGACGCGGCTGGCGGCCGGATTGTCGAAATTGATCGAGATCCTGCCGTCGAAATCGTGGAAACGCCCCTTGGTACGCGGCCAGCCGATGCCGTCGACGACGAAGCCGACGGACGTCCTGGCCGGATTGATGCGCCAGTTGCGCGCCTGGGCGGAATCGGCCTGGCTGGCGCCGAGCAAGCAGGCGATCAGGGGTATGGCTCCCAGGGAGAGCCTCTTCAGTCTTGCTGTGGTCATACTTGCGGTGGTCATGGCTCAGTTCCGTCTCGATCCGTCGCGAAGAAGGGTTCGTCTGGAAAACACACCGTGCTGGATTTTATTCGTATCCTGGACGATGGGCCGATCACAACGGGGTGAACGAGTACTTGCTGCTAGCCCAGGCCGATCCGCGGCACCGGCGTGCGCGAGGCCTGATCGATCAACCAGTCGACCAAAGCGCCGATCTCGGGCTTGGCGAGGGTCTCCTCGCTACAGATGCAATGATAGTTCTTGGCCGCCGGCACACGCTGCGCCAGCGGCTGTACGAGCCGGCCTTCGTCGAGATCGCGGGCCGAGATCACGTCATCCACCAAGGCGACGCCGTGACCGTCCCGTGCCGCCTGGAGGATGAGGGCGAAATCACCGAAATAGATGTCGGACGCACCCGGATATCTAACCCGGGCCTGTGCCAGCCATCGGCGCCATTCCGATCCGTCCTCCTCGTGCAGCAGCCGATGATGCAGCACGTCGGCGGGGTGGCGGATGGCATGCGGCCCACGCAGCAATTGCGGGCTGCAGACCGGCATCAGATAGACGCCATGCAGCATGCGCCACCAGAAACCCGGCCAGGGCGGATTGCCGTAGACGACGGCGACATCGCTCCTGCGCCAGTCGATGGCATGGAACTCGACGCCGGTGGAGACCTGCAGTCTGACATGCCGGTGATCCGCCATGAAGGCGAACAACCGGGGCACGAGCCATGTCGTGCCAAGGACCGGCGGAATGCAGATGTTCACGACGACCTCCGCCTGGCTGTCGATGCGCTGCGCCGAAAGATTGCGCACACCCTCGCCGATCTCGGCCATGGCGACCCCGACGGATTGCTGCAGCGTCAGGCCGGCCTCCGTCAACACGAGCCGGCGCCCCACCTTCGCGAAGAGATCCATGCCGAGATGGAGTTGCAGTGAGCGTAACTGCTGGCTCACGGCACCCGGCGTGACATGCAACTCGGCGGCAGCGGCCCCGACATGACCGAGCCGGGCCACGACCTCGAAGACCTTGAAAGCATGAAGTGGCGGAAGCATGCGCCCCTAATTGTTTAGTTTCAATCACGCTAAAACTAGCAGAACATTTAGCTTGTTTCCATGCATCGCGTGCCGGACAGTCGGGTGATCCAGAGCAGAACAGCCGAAACCACGGCACGAAGGGAACGCATCCATGCGCTCGACGAAGACCCATTTTGCATGCACCGCTTTCTGCGGGTTTGCTGCCCTCCTCAACGTTTCCACGGAGGCGGCCTGGGCGGCGGATGTGCCCTCCTTCGCTAGGAACGGCACCTTCAAGGTCTGTACCTCCGGCGAATTCCCGCCGATGGAATTCTACGAAAAGCCCGGCGACAAGGCCCTTGTCGGTTTCGAGATCGACGTCGCTGAGGCGCTGGGCCAGCAATGGGGCGCCAAGACCGACTATGTCGTCGGCGACTTCAAGGGCCTCCTGCCCTCGCTCGATTCCCAGCGTTGCGATGCCGTCATGAGCGGCATCACGCTCAGGCCCGAGCGGCTGCAGAAATATGACGGCATCGGTTATTTCACGACCTCCACCGTGATGGTGACGGCCGCCGGCGACAGCGGGACCAAGGTGCCCGAGGATTTCAGCGGCAAGACCGTCGCCGTCGAGGCGGGCACCACCTTCGAACCGACGCTTGCCGCCCTCAATGCCACCTTCGCCAAAGCCGGCCGGCCCGAGGCCGTGCTGCAGCCCTATCCTTCAGCCTCGGCCGTCATCCAGCAGATCCTCGTCGGCCGGGCCGCCGGCACCATCACGCTGGACACCACGGCAGCCTATCGCATGGCCCAGACGCCCGGCCGGTTGCAAGTGCCCTACACCTATCCGGACAAGGAATATTACGCGATCTACCTGCGCAAGGATGCCGGCGACCGCAAGGCCGTCCGCGCCGGCCTCGAAGCCTTGAAGGCCGAAGGCCGCATGCAGGACATGCTGAAGAAGTGGAACCTGTCGCCCGAGGCCGTCGAGGTCGATGGCGCTGCGGCTCGATGAAGCGGTGCAATGTTCGACTTCCAGCTTTTCCTCGACGCCGTCTTCGGCTGGCCCCTGGCCGAAGGCGCCCTTTTGACCGTCGCCCTGTCGCTTGCCGTGATGGCCGTTTCGATGGTGACGGGCATGGGCACGGCCTCCCTGGCCACCTCGCCGCGACGCCTGCTGCGCTGGAGCGTCGTCGGCTATGTCTGGCTGCTGCGCGGTACGCCGGCTTTGCTGGTGCTGCTGTTCATCTGGAACGGGCTGCCCCAGCTCTCTCCGCTATTTCGGGCGGGCTGGTTCTCGCCCTTCCTGGCCGCCTTCATCGCACTCACCCTGATCCAGGTCGCCTATCTCACCGAGATCCTGCGCAGCGCCTTCGCGGCGGTGGGTCCGGGGCAGCGCGAAGCCGGGGCGGCGCTCGGCCTGCATCGCGGCCAGATCTTCGTCCTGATCACGCTGCCCCAGGCCATGCGCATCGCCCTGCCCGCCCTGATGAGCGAGTTCATCACGCTCCTGAAGACGACCTCGCTCGCCACGGTGATCTCGCTCAAGGAACTGATGACCGTCACCCAATATGCGATCGCCACCAGCTTCCGCTTCATGGAGTGGTATGGCGCGGCGCTGGTCTACTATCTCGTCATGGTCTCGATCCTGACCGCCATCCAGATGCGGACCGAGGCACTCTTCGCAAGAGGCCGGCGCTGATGGCCCTGCCTTCCGCTACCATCGCACTGCCCCGTGCGAAGACATCGCGCCCGCATCCTGGAGGAACGGCATAACCGTGGCCCTTTCCAACACCTGGTTTGCCAAGGAACACCTCGCGCCCGACCTGACCCGACTGTGGGAGCCTTTCGTCCATTCCTTCTTCCAGGCCAACATCTTCCATCTCAGGGGCCGCGACGCCGACCTGGTGCTCGACTTCGGCATGGGCCTGGCCTCATTGCGAGACGCCCTCGATCTTACCCCAGGCAAGCCCGTCCTGGCGGTGGCGAGCCACGGCCATGTCGATCATGTCGGCTCCTTTCATGAATTCGAGCGGCGTTTCGGTCACGCCGCCGAACAGGCTGCCTTCGCCGAGATGCGCGACGGCGAGACGCTTGCTGCGTTGTTCCGGGACATCGACGAAGCCGTCACGCAGCTGCCGACTCCGGCTTGGCGGGCCGCCGATTTCAGCCTCACTCCCGCTCCCCTGACGACGCTCCTGACAGAAGGCGACAGCCTCGATCTCGGCAATGCCCGGCTGCACGTGCTGCATCTGCCCGGCCATTCCCCCGGATCGATCGGGCTGCTGGACGAACACGACGGCCTGTTCTTCAGTGGCGATGCGATCTATCGCGGCGGCCTCGTCGACGACGTGCCAGGCGCCGACAGGACAGTCTATCGCCAGACGATGGAGCGCCTCGCCCGGCTCGACGTCGCCGTGGCCCATGGCGGTCACGGCGCCAGCATGGACCGTGCCACCATGCAGGCGATCGCCCGGGGCTATTTGCGGGACGGCGATGCAGAGAGGTGATTGAGTCGGCGGCAAGCGGCATTGATCGATCCGCCATTGACAACGCCACCTGCCTGGCGCATTGGGCTCGCCCCCAATTTTCATGATCGGTGCCACCATGCTGCCCACGACCGTGAAAGATTTGGCCTGCCTCGGCGAGCGCATCGTCGTCCTCGGCCCTTCCAATGCCGGCAAGTCGACGCTCGCCGTCGCCCTCTCCAGAAAACTCGCGGTTCCCGCCGTGCATCTCGACCAGCTCCACCATCGGCCCCATACCGACTGGCAACCCCGGCCGGAAGCCGAGTTCAAGGCCCTGCACGATGCTGCCATCATGGGAGAGCGCTGGGTGATTGAGGGCAATTATTCGCGCCTGATGCCGCAGCGCTTCGCCCGGGCCACGGGCGCGATCCTGATCACCTCCCATCACTGGCTGCGCTTCTATCGCTATCTCAAGCGCACGCTGGTGAACCGCTCCAGCCGGGCCGGCCACCTGGAAGGCGCCCAGGACAGTCTCAAATGGGAGATGATCCACTGGATCCTGGTCAAGACTCGTGACAGCAGCGGCAAGTATGCAGCAATCATCGGCAAATCCGGCCTGCCCGCCGTCGAATGCCATACGGCGAAGGCGCTCAACGAGCTCTATCGAGCATGGGATCTGTAGGGGCCACCCTTCCTGGGACCGCCGGCTTCCAGCCGGCTCAGACTGCTGACAAACCAGTAGCGTTAGTCAGCAGTTTTTGATTCAGTGGGTCATGTTGAAGAAACCCGGCCCCGAGCAGACGGCGATCGAGATGGTTACGCTCGATGCGCTTGTTCCCAAGGATCATCTGCTGCGCAAGATCGACGCGGTGATCGACTTTTCCTTCATCCATGATCGCGTGTCGGGGCTTTACTGTGCGGACAATGGCCGTCCTCCGCTGGACCCGACCTTGATGTTCAAGGCGTTGTTCATCGGCTACCTGTTCGGCATCCGCTCGGAGCGCCAGTTGGTGCGCGAGATCGAAGTGAACGTGGCCTATCGCTGGTTTCTGGGGCTCAAGCTGATGGCGCCGGTGTTCGACGCCTCGACGTTGTCGCAGAACCGGCGCCGGCGCTACAACGACACGGATGTGGCTCAGGCCATCTTCGATGCCATCGTGGAGCAGGCGATCGGACATGGGCTTGTGGATGGCAAGGTGCTGTACACGGACTCCACCCATCTGAAGGCGAATGCCAACGCCAAGAAGTTCGACCTAGCCCAGGTTGCCAAGTCACGAGCCGATTACTGGCAAGCCCTGGACGCGGCTGTCGAGGCGGAGCGGGCGGCGCATGGCCAGGCCCCCCTGCCGGTGCGCGAACGTGAGCCCGAGGTGAAGCAGACCAAGGTCTCGCGGGTGGATCCGGACAGCGGCTACATGGTGCGCGATGGCAAGCCCAAAGGCTTCTTCTATCTCGATCACCGCACGGTGGACGGCAAGGTCGGCATCATCACCGATACCTTTGCCTCACCCGGCAATGTGCATGACAGCATCGTCTATCTGGGCCGGCTCGACCGCCAGCGCGAGCGCTTTGCCTTGCCGGTGAAGGCGGTAGGGCTGGATGCGGGCTATGCCAGTGCTGGCATCGCCAAGGGATTGGAGGATCGAGCCATCCTGGGTGTGACCGGCTATCGTACCCCCAACCCGCCCAAGCCTGGCATGATGCGCAAGAGCCAGTTCATCTATGAGGAGGAACGGGACGGCTATCGTTGCCCGCAGGGGCAGTTGCTGGCCTATGCCACCACAGACCGCGACGGCTATCGCCAGTACGCTTCCGATCCGGCCATCTGCCGCACCTGCCCGTTGCTGGCTTCATGCACCCGCTCCGCCGACAACCGACGCGTCATCACCCGGCACGTCTGGCACGAAGCGCGCGAGCGCACCGATGCAAACCGCCTCACGCCCTATGGCAAGCTGATCTACAAACGACGAAAGGAGACGGTGGAGCGTTCCTTCGCCGATGCCAAACAGTTGCACGGCCACCGCTATGCCCGCTTCCGAAGTCTCACACGCGTGGCCTGCCAATGCCTCCTGGCCGCTGTCGCCCAGAACATCAAGCGCATCGCCACTCTGCTGGCTCCCGCTTACAGGTCAGCACCAGCCTGAAAGGGCTCTTTCTCAAAAAAGTCGATAACTCAAACCTTTGCAGCAGGCACATAAAATAACCCCGCCAAAAATGGCGGGGTTTGTCAGCGGTCTGCGCCGGCTTCCAGCCGGCTCTTGCAACCACTGTACTCGTCAAGAAAGAAGAGCCGGCTGGAAGCCGGCGGTCCCAGAAAACCGGTGCTGCGCCTATCGCTTGTTCGGCCTTGATACCGTTGGACTCACCCCCCGATCTCCTCCTTGCGCCCAGCGATATAAGCATCCACTGCCTCACGCACGACCGGATCGAGGGGCGGAGGGACATAGGCATCGCGCGTCTTCTTCCAGACATCCAGTGCCCGGTCGGTCGCGGTGCGCTCGCCGGCATCGCGCCAGTTTTCGAAATTGGACCAGTCGGAGAGCACCGGGCGATAGAAGGCGTTCTCGTAGCGGGCAAGCGTATGGGGCGAGCCGAAGAAATGCCCGCCCGGCGCCACGCCCCGGATCGCATCGAGGGCGATCTCGTCGTCGCCGAACTCGATGGGCTTGAGGATCTCGGCCCAGCCCCGCAGCAATTCGGCATCGATCACGATCTTTTCCAGGCTCGCCGACAGCCCGCCTTCGAGCCAGCCGGCCGCATGGTTGATCAGGTGGCTGTGGCTCATGATCGCTGCCCACAGCGAGAAGCTGGTCTCCCAGGTCGCCTGCGCATCCGGCGCCGGACTGGCATTGACGGCACTGGTGCGCACCGGCACGCCAAGGCGACGGCCGAGCTGGGCGGTCGCCAGGGCCGCGTTGACATATTCGGGCGTGCCGAAGGCGGGAGACCCCGTCTTCATGTCGACATTGGAGGTGAAGCCGCCCATCACACAGGGCGCGCCGGGCCTCAGCATCTGGCAGAGCGCGATGATCGAGAGGGCTTCGGCCGTCTGCTGCACCAAAGCGCCGGCCAGGGTCACCGGCGCCATCGCCCCCATCAGCGTAAAGGGGGTGATCACCACGCATTGGCCGTGCTCGGCCATGATCATGATGCTGTCGAGGATGTCCTCGTCGACCACGCGGGGCGAATTGACGTTGGTCACCGTCATCAGGGTCGGACGTTCGGCCAGGGCCTCGATGCTGCAGCCATGCTCGATCGCCGAAAGCGCCAGGGCATCGCGCGCCTGCACGCCGCCGACGCCGCGCGCCGCCCAGACCAGATCCGACAATTCGATATGGGCGCGGTACATCTCCAGATGCCGCACGGGGACGGCGATGTCGACCGGCTCCACCACCACGCCGCCCTGCCAGTGCAGGAGGCCAAGGCCGTTGGTGATCTTGAGGATGTCGCGAAAGGCCTCGAGATCGCCATAGCGCCGGCCGCGCTCGAGATCACGAATATTGGGTGCGCCGTTGACCGGGCCGAAATTGACAACATTGCCGCCGACATGCAGGTCCCGCTCGGGATTGCGCGCATGCAGCACGAAGCGGCTGGGCGCCTTGGCCAGCATGGCCTCGACGATGTCGCGCCCCAAGCGCACCATCTGCGTCGCCTCATCCACCAGGGCACC
The DNA here is from genome assembly GCF_057073705.1 of Labrys sp. E2SS-1L. NCBI lineage: Bacteria > Pseudomonadati > Pseudomonadota > Alphaproteobacteria > Hyphomicrobiales > Xanthobacteraceae > Labrys > Labrys sp. E2SS-1L. Next base: position 5,444,593 of record NZ_CP172712.1, read on the forward strand.
ATGGGCGGCATAGGCCTGGCGCGCTCGCGGGCTGAGGATCTTCATGCCGTCGGTTTCGAGCAGGGCATAGGCGGCATCGAGGATGCGCTCGACCTGCTCGGGCGAGAGGATGTCGACCGGCGCGAAGCGATTGGCCAGCCGCGGCATCGGCGGGGTGGCCGCCCCGGTGTTGCGGCTGCCGCGCTCGCGGCGGCCGGCACGGCCGTGCTCGGACCCGGTGTTTTCCCGGCTCATCCGCGCAGCCTCCCGCCATTGGGATCGTGCAGGGGCGCCGCCCGCAGGATAGCGGGACGGTCCTCACCGAAAATGTCGATGGCGAAAGCGGCACCGTCCTCGTGATACTCGCTCTTGACATAGCCGATGGCGAGGCTCTTGCCGACATAATGGCCATAGCCACCCGAGGTGACGTGGCCGACGACCGTGCCGTCCTTGAGGATCGGCTCATAGCCGATCACTTCCGTATCCGTGTCGACCTCCAGGACGGCAAGGCGGCGCCTGGGGCCGCGCTCGCGTTCCGCCAAAGCGGCGTCGCGGCCGGTGAAGCCTTCCTTCCTGAAGTCGATGAAGAGATCGAGCCCGGTTTCGGCCGGCGTGTAGTCGGGCCGAAAATCCTTGTTGAAAGAGCCATAGCCCTTTTCGAGGCGCAGGGAAGAGAGCGCCCTGCCTCCGAACAGTCTGAGCCCGAGGTCGGCGCCCGCTTCGACGATCTCGTCATAGAGCGTGGCCTGGAAGTCCGGCGTGGTCCACACTTCGTAGCCGAGCTCGCCGGTGAAGCCGGCGCGCGAGAAGATCACCGGGGACATGCCGACGGCCGTCTCCTTGACCGCAAAGAGCTTGAAGGCGTCGGGCGAAAGATCCTCGCGCACAAGGCGCTGCATCAGCGTGCGAGCGTTCGGCCCGGCGATGGAAAAACCGGTCAGGGTCGAGGCAGCGGAACGCACATGCACGTTTTCGGGCGGTTTTTGCTGCCAGAACCAGCGCATATGATAGGCCTCGGCGAAGCCCGAGCCGATCAGCAGATAGCGGTCCATCGCGAGGCAGGCGATGGAGAGGTCGCCGACGATGCGTCCCTCAGGGTTGAGCATCGGCGCGATTGCCATGCGGCCCGGCCGGGGCAGTTTGCAGGCGAGCAGCTTGTCGAGCCAGGCGCGTGCGCCGGCACCGGTGATCTCGTATTTGCCGTAGTTGGAGGTCTCGTAGAGGCCGACGGCCTCGCGCACCGCCAGGCACTCGGCCCTGACATGCGGAAAGGCGTTGGAGCGGCGATAGGTCGGATTCTCGGTGGGCTCGACGCCCGGGGGCGCGAACCAGAGCGCGTGTTCCAGGCCGAAATTGGCGCCGAACACGGCGCCGGCCTTTTTCAGCCGGCCATAGATCGGGGTGCGGCGCAGCGGGCGCGCATCCGGCAATTCCTCATTGGGAAAGGCGAGGCGGAAACGGCGGCGATAATTCTCGATCACCTTGGCCTTGGTGTAGCGTGGCGTGGCGAACACGCCGAAACGCGCGACGTCCATGGCCATGATATCGGCGCCCGGATCGCCCTCGGCCATCCAGCGTGACAAAGTGAGGCCGATGCCGCCGCCCTGGCTGAAGCCCGCCATCACGGCGCAGGCGACCCAGAAATTCGGCAGGCCCTTGACCGGACCGACCAGCGGATTGCCGTCGGGGGCGAAGGTGAAGGGGCCGTTGATCGACTTCTTGATGCCCGCGCGCCCGACCGCCGGGAAATGCTCGAAGCCGACTTCGAGCTCGGGAGCGATACGGTCGAAATTGTCGGGCAGCAGCTGGGTGGCGAAATCGTCAGGCGTCTTGTCGACCGACCAGGGGGTGCAGTTGTGCTCATAGGTGCCGAGCAGGGCGCCCTTGCCCTCCTGGCGCACATAGATCTCGCCGGAGAAATCGGTGGTGTTGATGATCTCCTTGTCCAACCCTTCCAGCTCGGGAATGGCCTCGGTGACGATGTAGTGATGCTCCATCGCCAGCACCGGCAACTCGATGCCGACCATGCGCCCGATCTCGCGGGCCCACAGGCCGCCGGCATTCACCACGTGCTCGGCATGGATCGAGCCCTTGTCGGTGGCAACGTCCCAGGAACCGTCGGGGCGCTGACTGAGGCCGGTGACGCGGGTGAAGCGGTGGATCTCGGCGCCAAGCTTGCGGGCCGCGGCGGCATAGGCATGGGTGGTGCCCCAGGGATCGACATGGCCGCCATCCGAGCGCCAGAGCGCGCCGGTGAAGTATTTCTCCTCGATCAGCACGTTGCGGCGCTTGGCCTCGGCCACCGGGATGATCTCGGTTTCCATGTCGAGATAGCGGGCCCGGCTGGCCACCAGGCGCAGATAGTCCATCTCGCCCTCATTGGCGGCGAGCATCAGGCCGCCATTGGCATGGATACCGCAGGACTGGCCCGTCAGCGCCTCCAGCTCGCGATAGAGGTCGATGGTGTATTTCTGCAGCTTGGAGACGTTGGCGTCGCCATTGAAGGTGTGCATGCCGCCGGCAGCGTGCCAGGTCGAGCCCGAGGTCAGCTCGTTCTTCTCGATGAGGGCGACGTCCGTCCAGCCGATCTTGGCCAGGTGATAGAGGATGGAACATCCCACCACGCCACCGCCGATCACCACGGCACGCACTTCGCTCTTCATTCCCGGGACCCTCTCAAAGCAGGAGTCCCTGATACACGACATCAGCCCGCTTCGCGACGATGGTAGGGAAAACGCATCGATGACAAAACAAACATGACGAGAGTGAACTTATCGGTTTTTATGGATCAAAAGTTAGAAGAATAAACAATTGATGGATAAGAAAACGGATTGATCCTGGGATCGCAGGCTTCCAGCCTGCATCTTCCCCTGCCCCAGGCGTAGCGTTTCCAAAATGCAGGCTGGAAGCCTGCGATCCCAGGGATTCAACCCGTCGCAAAACGGGCCTCGAGCAGATCGAGTTCCCGCACCAATCTGCGGGCCACCTCGTCCGAGAGCCGCCGAGTGCGGGCATATTGGAAGATCTGGTCGCGCTCGGCCCTGAGGCCCGCCAGGCGCAACTGGCGCTCGATCTCGTCGATGCGGCGCGTCAGTTCGGCTTCCTCGCCGGTCTGCAGTCGCCCGTCGATGCGCTGGCGATAGAGATCCATGATGCGCACGCTGGCATCGGCATAGAGATCGGCATCGCTGCGCCCCAGTCCCAGTTCGTGCTGGGTCCGCTCGATCGCCTTGATCGCCGCCTCCGCCGCGGCGATGCGGGCCTCGTCCTCCTCCTCCTGGTGCGAAGGCTCGGGCGGCAGCTCCAGCCCCTTGAGCAGGCGGGGAAGGCCGACACTCGCCGCCACCAGGGACATCACGATCACCCCGGCTGCCAGGAAGATGGCGAGGTCGCGCGCCGGGAAGGGCGTGCCGTCGGTCAGGGCCAAAGGCAGCGTCAGCACGCCGGCCAGGGTGATGGCGCCGCGTACGCCGGCGAGCGAGGCGGCGGCAATCAGCCGCCAGCTTGGCAGCATGATCGCCTTGCCCTTGCGCGCGGCGCGAAACAGGGTGAAGCGCAGCGAGGTCCACACCCACAGAAAGCGCAGGATCGCCAGCGCCAGCGTGATGGCGAGGACATAGACGATCATCCAGATCGCACCATGGCTCCTGGCAGCGGCGGCGACGATCTGCGGAATCTGCTCGCCCAGCAGCACGAAGATGATGCCGTTGGCCGCGAACTGCACCATGTCCCAAACCGCACCGCCACGCATGCGGGCCGCGACCAGCGACTGGCCGAGGCGCTCGACATAGCTCATGGTCATGCCGGCGGCGACCGCCGCCAGGATGCCCGAGCAATGCAGTTCTTCGGCGAGGAGATAGGCGGCGAAGGGGATGAGCAGGCTGACCAGCACCTGCGAGCCCGCCTCGTCGCCGAAGCGGCGGGCCACCCAGCGATTGGCCAGGGACGCGCCCCAGGTGACGGCAATGCCGATGGCGATGCCGCCGCTCGCCACCCAGAGGAAGGTGCCGAGGGCGCTGGTGAAGGAGAAGGTGCCGGTCAAGGCCGCGGCAACGGCAAAACGCATGCAGACCAGGCCGGAAGCGTCGTTCAGCAGCGACTCGCCTTCCAGCACATGCATCAGCCGCTTGGGAATGGGCACTCTGGCCGCGATAGCCGATACCGCGATCGGATCGGTCGGCGACAGCACGGCGGCGAGCGCGAACGCCACCGCCAGGGGCATCGACGGGATGATCCAGTGAATGAAGAAGCCGACGCCGATCACGGTGAACACCACCAGGCCGAAGGCGAGCTCGATGATCGTGCCCTTGTCGCGGAACAGGCCGTCCTTGGGAATGCGCCAGCCATCCAGGAACAGCAGCGGCGGCAGGAACAGCAGGAAGAAGACCTGCGGGTCGAGCTCGACCCTGAAACTGGCGAAGGACGCGATCAGTGCGCCGAAGCCGATCTGGACCAGAGGCAAAGGCAGGACGATCGGCAGCATCCTCGCGAGCGCGCCGCTGAGAACGACCGCCAGCAACAACAACAAAATGACCGAGATCGTCTCCATGCCCGCCTTATCCGCTCGTGACGCGGTCAAGCTAGGAAGCGCCTGTTAAGATATTGTTGACCAGTCCGAGTTTTCACCAACCCGAAAACGGATGGACCGGCTCCGGCGTTCGGGCTCTCCGGTCGCGCCTCTCCTAAGGATTCCGGCTCGGACAAGACTTCGTCATCGGAATAACGCACAACAACAAACATACGAGTTCAATGAATTGGGCATAGCCGCAATTGTCCGTTGCGCGACATGTTGGCTTAATCCTAGGTTGAACCGGACGGTGGACCCGCAAAACATTTGGGCTGCCTTGCCGGTAAAGCGGCGTCGGGGGAAACGACATGTCTTCTTACAAATCCATTGAGCAAAATCCGAAATATCAGGAACTGGTACGGCGCCGAAGAACGCTGAGCCTGACGCTTTCGGCCATCATGATGGTCATCTATTTCGGCTTCATCCTGGTCGTCGCCTATCTGCCCGGCGTGCTCGGGCAGCATCTGGGCACCGGCGTTACCACCATCGGCATTCCGATCGGCATTCTCGTCATCGTCGCCGCCTTCATCCTCACCGGCATCTATGTCCGCAAGGCCAACGCCGAATTCGACACGCTGACCCAGGAAATCGTCAAGGAGGCACGCGGATGAAGCGCAGTACCCTCATCCTCGCGGCCTTCCTGCCGGCCCTCACGGCCACCCAGGCCCTCGCCGACGCCGTCTCCGGACCGGTGCAGCAGCAGGCGACCAACTGGCACGCCATCATCATGTTCGGCCTGTTCGTGCTCCTTACGCTGGGAATCACGGCCTGGGCTGCCAACCGCACCAAATCGGCCTCGCAATTCTACACGGCGGGCGGCGGCATCACCGGCTTCCAGAATGGCCTCGCCATCGCCGGCGACTTCATGTCGGCGGCCTCCTTCCTCGGCATTTCCGGCCTGGTCTACATGAAGGGCTATGACGGCCTGATCTATTCGATCGGCTGGCTGGTCGGCTGGCCGATCGTCACCTTCCTGATCGCCGAGCCCTTGCGCAATCTCGGCAAGTTCACCTTCGCGGACGTCGCCTCCTTCCGCTTCAAGCAGACGCCGATCCGCGTGCTCGCCGCCTTCGGCACGCTGGTGACGGTGGCCTTCTACCTGATCGCGCAGATGGTCGGCGCGGGCAAGCTGATCCAGCTCCTGTTCGGCCTGCAATACAGCTACGCCGTCATCATCGTCGGCGTCCTGATGATGCTCTACGTCACCTTCGGCGGCATGGTCGCCACCACCTGGGTGCAGCTGATTAAGGCCTGCCTGCTGCTGGGCGGCGCCACCTTCATGGCCCTGATGGTGCTGCTCACCTTCAACTTCAGCCCCGAGGCCCTGTTCGCCAAGGCGGTGGAGGTCCATCCCAAGGGGGCGGCGATCATGCAGCCGGGCACGCTCGCCAACCCGCTCTCGGCCATCTCGCTCGGTCTTGCCTTGATGTTCGGCACGGCCGGCCTGCCGCATATCCTGATGCGCTTCTTCACCGTCGCCGACGCCAAGGAAGCCCGCAAGTCGGTGTTCTACGCCACCGGCTTCATCGGTTATTTCTATATCCTCACCTTCATCATCGGCTTCGGTGCCATCACTCTGGTGTCGACCAACCCGGCCTTCCTGACCGATCCGGCCAAGGGGCTGGAGGCGATCCGGGGCGGCATCAACATGCCCGCCATCCATCTGGCCGACGCCGTCGGCGGCGACATCTTCCTCGGCTTCATCGCCGCCGTCGCCTTCGCCACCATCCTGGCGGTGGTCTCCGGCCTGACGCTCGCCGGCGCCTCGGCCATCAGCCACGACCTCTATGCCACGGTGATCAAGGGCGGCAAGGCCAAGGAACAGGACGAGATCCGCGTCTCCAAGATCACCACCATCGTGCTCGGCGTGATCGCCATGGGGCTCGGCATCACCTTCGAGAACGTCAACGTCGCCTTCATGGTGGGCCTGGCCTTCGCCATCGCGGCTTCCTGCAACTTCCCGGTGCTGCTGATGTCGATGATGTGGCGCGGCATGACCACGCGCGGGGCGGTGATGGGCGGCTATCTCGGCCTGATCTCCGCTCTGCTCGGCGTCATCTTCTCGCCCGGCGTGTGGGAAGCCGTGCTCCAGCATCCCAAGGGCTCGGCGCCGTTCCCCTATGAGAATCCGGCGCTGTTCTCGATGGCGCTGGCCTTCGCCGGCATCTGGCTGTTCTCCAAGCTCGACAACAGCCAGCGCGCCGCCGAGGACCGGGCCGGCTTCGACGACCAATATGTGCGCTCGCAGACCGGCATCGGCGCCACGGCGGCGAGCAAGCACTGAGGCTCGCAGTATCGTTCGCAAATGAGCGTTCCGCCTTCTCCGGCGGAGCGCTTTTCCTGGGACCGCCAGCATCCTTGCTGGCCCTCACTTTCTGCACACGCAGCGTGTCAAAGAGCCAGCAAGGATGCTGGCGGTCCCAGGATCAGTCCAGCCTCAAGCCATATTCGGCCGCGCTCTCGACCAAGGTCTCGGCAAAGGCCTGGGCCAGGGTCGAGGGAGCGAAGAGGTCATAGGCAGGCTCGTCGGAGACCTGGTGCAGCAGGACAGGGATCTGCGCCATCAGGGTGCGCGCGACATGGCCGGGCCCGAACACGCGCGGATGCAGGTCGATCCGGCATAGTTTCATCAGCGCACCGCGCGCCTTGGGGCCTGACAGGCGCAGCACGCCGAAGGCCGAGGAAAGATCCACCACCGAGGCGTTCTCGCCGAGAGCATGTTTGAGGCTCACGGCAAGGCTGCCCGGCCGTCCCTGCTTGTCCAGCACCAGCCAGTCGCCAGGGCCGAGCGAAAGCACCTTCAGCGCCCCCGAGACCGCCGATCGGCCGGGCTCCGGCAGATCCAACCCGAACTCCGCCTTGAGCGCACGGCGCAAGCCCGCCTCGCCATCCCGCCGCAGCTTGATCTCGGCGATGTCGGGGCTGCGCTCGGCCAACTGCACCTCGGCAACGCGATCGGAGGGGCGGTCCGGGATCAAGGCGTGATGACCTGGTACGGAGCGCGGCAGGACCAGCGGCTCGACGACCCCGACCGGCGAGGCATCCTTCACCCTGAGATTGTCCGGATCGACGAAATGCGGGGAGACGATGGTGACCTCACAGGCTTCACCGCGCACGGGATCGGCAGCATGCAGCCTCTGGCCGATCCGTTCCTTGCCGCCGCGCAGCAGGGCAAGGCCGATGAAGCCCTTCCCCTGCGTGGTTGGGCAGGCGGCGGTAACGAAGCCCAGACTCTCCTTGGCTTCGGCGGAGGCGGTAAGATGGGCGCCGGCCCGCAGCTTCTGCCCGGGATCGTCCACCTTCACGCCAACCAGGACAAGGCGCCCAGCCTCGGTCAGGCCGGGACGACCAGCCAGGACGCGGCCGACATAATCGCCCTTTTTCTTGAGCATGCGGCCAAGGCCGAGATCATCGGCCGTGGTCTGGCCGTTGAGCTCGCTGCCCGCCACATGCCCTTTCTCGATCCTGAGCAGATTGAGGGCATCGAGCCCATAGGGCTTGATGCCGAAGGGCTTGCCGGCCGCGAGGATGGCTTCCCACACCGGCTCGGCATGGCCTGAGGGCACCGAAACCTCATAGGCGAGTTCGCCCGAAAAGGAGATGCGGAAGAGCCGGCCGGAAACCCCGGCAATCATCGTCTCGGCAACGGCCATGAAGGGGAGGGCCGCATCGTCGAGGTCCTGGCTGGTGATGCGGGCGAGCACCGCCCGGGCCTTAGGGCCGGCTACCGCGAAAGTCGCCCATTGATCGGCGACATTGGTGATCTGGACGTCGAGATCGGGCCATACGGCCTGGTGATGGAATTCGAGATGCTCCAACACCGGCCCGGCATTGGCCGTGGTGGTGGTGACGAAATAATGATCCTCGGCCAATCTCGACGTGGTGCCGTCGTCGAGAACGATGCCGTCCTCGCGCAGCATCAGGCCGTAACGGGCCCGTCCCACCGGCAGGGACGAGAAGGTGTTGGCATAGATACGGTCGAGAAAGGCGCCGGCATCGCGGCCCTGGACGTCGATCTTGCCGAGCGAGGAGGCGTCGGTGACGCCGACGGCCTCGCGCACCGTCCGGGCCTCGGCCAGCACCGGCGCCCAGCTGGTGTCCCGCTTGGGGGAATAGACCAGGGGCCGCAGCCACAGGCCGAGCTTGACGAACACGGCGCCCTGCCGCGAGTGCCAGTCATGCAAGGCCAGCCGGCGCTTGGGGCGGAAATGCTCGCCCGTCTCGGCCCCTGCGAGGGCGCCGAAGGAGACGGGCGAGGCATAGGGGCGGAAGGTCGGCAGGCCCGTCTCGGCAAGGCTTTCGCCCTTCTCGCCGGCGAGGATGGCGCTGCCGACGAGGCCTCCGGTCTTGCCCTGGTCGGTCGCCATGCCGAGCGTGGTGTAGCGCTTGGCATGCTCGACATGGGCATAGCCCTCGCGTACCGCCAGCCGCAGGTCGTCGGCGGTGACGTCATGCTGCAGATCGACGAAGGCCTTGCCGGAGCCGCGCGAAACCTTGGCCTCCCAGAAGGGGTGGGGCGGCGTGCCCTCGCCCGCCGTTCCCGCGGCATCGCCCACGAGCTCGATCCGCTCATTGCCCCTGGCGCAGAAGGATACGGCCCTTTCGTCCCACTCGAAGGGCAGTCGGGCCTGGCCGGCGAGTTGCAGGCGGGGATCGTGCCCACCGGAGACGCAGAGCAGGTCGGCCAGCAGCATTTGCGGCCGCAGCCTGGCTGCGACAGGCGTGATGGTCAGGACATGCAGGGGGGCGCCCTCGGTGGCGGAGACCTGCGATCCAAACCAGACGGGGATGCCAGCTCGTTCCGCCTCGCGGCCGGCGGCGGAATCGGGCCTGGTGTCGATGATGCCGGCGATCTCGACGCCGGCCTCGGCAAGCAGCCGGGCCGCACCGTAGCCGCGGTCATTGTTGACGAAGAAGGCCGCCCGCCGGCCGGGCGCCACGCCGAACCGCGCGACATAGACCGCCGCCGCCGACGCCAGCATCACGCCCGGCCTATCATTGCCGGGAAAGGCGATCAGGCGTTCCTGCGCGCCGGTGGCGAGCACGATCCGGCCCGGACGGATGATCCATTGGCGCTGGCGCACCTCGCGCTGCCCGGGCGTGATGCGGTGATCGGCCACCCGCTCGACGGCGCCGACGACCAGCCCGTCATAGAGGCCGTAGGCGCCGGTGCGGTTGAGCAGCATTACCTCGGGAAGCGCCGCCAGTTCGGCCAGCCTGTCGGTCAGGCCTTCACGCGCAGCGGGGTCGAGCAGTGCCGAGCCGCCAAAGGCGAAATCCTGCTCCAGCACGATCACGCGTTTGCCGGCCCGCCCCGCCGCCAGGGCGCTGTCGAGCCCAGACGGCCCCGAGCCGACGACCAGCAGGTCGCAATGGGCATGCATGGTGTCGTAGCTGTCGGGATCGGGCTCGCGCGCCGCCCGCCCCAGCCCCGCCGCCCGGCGGATCAGCGGTTCATAGACCTTCTCCCACCAGGCTGCCGGCCACATGAAGGTCTTGTAGTAGAAACCAGCGGGCAGAAAGGGCGACAGCCAGCCATTGATCGCGCCGAGGTCGAAGCCGAGCGAGGGCCAACGGTTCTGGCTCACCGCCTCCAGCCCCTCGAAGAGCTCGATGGTGGTGGCGGGGACGTTTGGTTCGCGCCAGGCGCCCCGACGCAGTTCCACCAGGGCCGAGGGCTCCTCGGGCCCGGCCGTGAAGATGCCGCGCGGCCGGTGATATTTGAACGAGCGCCCGACGATGCGCACGCCATTGGCCAGGAGCGCCGAGGCGAGCGTATCACCGCGATAGCCATGCAGGATCTTGCCGTCGAAGCGGAAGGACAGCGGCTTGCCGCGATCGACCTGCCCGCCCTCGACGAGGCGATGGGGACCGCTCATGCCGAACGCTCCGGCAAGGGGATCTCGTCATGTCTGCTGACCACGGCCTGGATCTCGTGGCTGACCGTATCGCGCAGCACCTTCAGCACCTGCCGGCAGCCATGCACATGCTGCCACCATTCCAGATGCCAGCCCGCCGGATTGGCGCGCTCATAGACATAATCGTAATAGGCTTGCGCCTCGGCCTCTTCGCCCGGCCGGTGCACCGAGGCATCGCCCCGATAACGGAATTCGACTTCGTCGCGCAAGCCGCAATGGGGACAGGCAATTCTCAGCATGACGGGCAAGCCTTGGCATTAAAGCTCGACGTCATTGCGAGCCTGGCCAATCCATATGGATTGGCTTGAGCGAAGCAACCCAGGGGCCAAAGGGCGCAAAGGCTGGATTGCTTCGCTGCGCTCGCAATGACGGTAAATGCTGCCACGAGCTCCCCCATCTCAATGCATCCAGGCATAGGGGCCGATGCCCCGTTCGTCGATCACCCGTCCCTCCCGGAAGCGCTCCAGGCCGAAATGGGCAATCAGCGGGTGCGGTGCACCGGTCGCCACCAGATGGGCCGTGGTGAAGCCGCCGGCGGGGATCGCCTTGAAGCCGCCATAGCACCAGCCGCCATTCAGGTAGAGATTGCGCACCGGCGTGGTCGAGATGATGGGATTGCCGTCGGCTGTCATGTCCATCGCCCCGCCCCATTGGCGCAGCACGCGCAGGCGCCCGAGGGCCGGCATCAGCGTGAGGCCGGCCGCCAGCACGTCCTCCACCATCGGCAGGGCACCGCGCCTTGCATAGGAATTATAGCCGTCGAGCGCGCCGCCGAAGACGAGGCCGCCCTTGTCCGACTGGCTGACATAGAAATGCCCCGCGCCATAGGTGACGACGCAGTCGATCAGCGGCTTGACTGCCTCGGAGACGAAGGCCTGCAGCACATGGGTCTCCAGCGGCAGGCGGAAACCGGCCATGCCGGCCAGCAGCGAGGAATGCCCGGCCACCGCGAACAGCACCTTGCCGGCACGGATAGTGCCGCGGCTGGTTTCAACATCGGTCACAGCATCGCCCTCGCGCGTGAGGCCGGTGACCTCGCAATTCTCGACGATGTCGACGCCGCGCCGGTCGGCGGCACGGGCATAGCCCCAGGCCACAGCGTCATGGCGTACCGTGCCGCCCCGCCTCTGCAGGAAACCGCCGAGTACGGGAAAGCGGCCATTGTCGACGTCAATGAGCGGCACCAAGCGCTTGACGCCTTCCTTGTCGAGCAGCTCGGCATCGACGCCTTCGAGCAGCATCTGGTTGGCGCGCCGGGCCAGCAGATCGCGCTGGCCGTCCGCATGCACGAGATTGAGCGCACCGCGCTGGGAGACCATGGCATTGTAGTTGAGCTCAGCCTCGAGCCCTTCCCACAACCGAAGTGAGAAATCGTAGAAGCGGATGTTCTCGGGCGAGAAATAATTGGAGCGGATGATGGTGGTGTTGCGCCCGACATTGCCGAGCCCGATGCCGCCGCGCTCCAGCACCGCGACGTTGGTGATGCCGTGATTCTTGGCGAGATAGTAAGCCGTGGCCAGGCCATGCCCGCCGCCGCCGACGATCACCACGTCATAGGCCGGTTTGGGCGCCGCCTTGCGCCAGGCTGGCCCCCAGCCGCGATGTCCGCGCAACGCCTCGAACGCGAGACGAAATCCCGAATAGGCGGAAGAGAGGACGGACATGGGCTCCGCTGTGATGCCGCGAGGGCGCCTGCCCGACGCAGGCGCCCTCCCGACTTAAGCACCTCGCTTGCCGCTGGCAATCGAAACACCGAGATGGGCTGCGATTTTGTTGCCGCCCCTCCGGAACCGAGATGAGATGGCCGACCATCCCGCCCCGGTCTCCCGCAGCACCGTGCCGTAACTTTCTCCCAATTTTTCCGCCATTCCGGTCTTGCCCCGCGCGGCGCATATCTATATGAAGCCCCCGACCAGCTGCGGAGAGGTGGCAGAGTGGTTGAATGCACCGCACTCGAAATGCGGCATGGGGGCAACTCCATCGGGGGTTCAAATCCCTCCCTCTCCGCCATTCCTTCTTCATGGCACTTGGCAAGCGCGACAGGTCATCCAGGCCGTGCGAAAATGTTTTTAATCAAATCGTTACAGTAAGGCACCTCCGGCTGCGGCGAAGCCGGAGAAGTCAGTGCGCCGTCGATCTCAGCTGCCTTTCATGCGACTTTCTACCGAGCTACGTGTCGTGGTTCGCTTGGCATGCAACGTCCGCCTCTCGAGAACGGGCGATTGGGGGCTTCTTTCTAGAGCATCGGACATTTAGTCAGACGCATAGCCGGCGGCGTTGAAATAGTTCCAGCCTTTTGGGGCTGCGGTGATCGCAGATATCGCCGATTGCATTCCAGAGTTGTTCGAAAATTCGAGCGGCAGCCGCCCTCGGACGGGCTTTGAGTCGGGCAAAGGCCATGGCGATGAGATTAACTGCCCCTGGAAAGTCACCGCTTTGAGGTTAGTCTGAAGCGCGAGGGCGTCGAGGTTAGCTGGAGGAAGCTCCATCGCCACGCGAGGAACGGGTGATGGTAAGGAAGCGCGGCGGCCGTCGACCAGCGCTGGAGCCTCGACTTTGTCTCTGACACATTGGTCGACGGCCGCCGCTTCCGCATACTGTGTGTCATCGACGACTTCAGCCGGGAATGTCTGACGACCGAGGTCGATGACTCGATCTCCGGCGAGCGCGTGGCGCGGGCGTTGGATGCGATCGCCGAGCGTTGCGGCTATCCGCCGATAGTGATCAGCGACAACGGAACCGAACTCACTTCGAACGCCATGCTCGAATGGCAGCAGGAGAATGGTGTCGAATGGCGGTACATCGTGCCGGGCAAGCCGATGCGGAATGGCTTCGTGGAGTCCTTCAAGAGGCGCCTGTGGGACGAATGCCTCAACAGCTATCGCCACGCTCGTCAGATCATCGAGGACGGGAGGACCGACGACAATCTGGGCCGACCACACACGAGCCTCGGCGGGCTCACCCCAAACGAGTTTGCAACCCGGTCCGCAACGGACCGCAACATGAACAGAGCTAACCTATAGACGCGGACAAATAGGGGAGCAGGTCAGCGGCCATCATGACACTGGGGGCCGCAAACGCAAAAAAGCCCTGCGCGTTTGGCGACAGGGCTTATTCGAGAACGTTGGTTGCGGGGGCCCGCAACGGCTTTCATCATAACATCGCCAACCCTTTGATTTCGTTCAGGATTGGCAAATTCCAGTATGCCAAACAGCTCGCCGCGTAGCTCGGCATGGATCTCGCCGCGCTTCTCGCCGGGCGTGAGTACAATCTGTCCGATCAGTGAGCGTAGAGCTTCAGCGGCCTGTCTTCCGCCCTCGTCGTCGGCGAGCGCCTGCGTGAATTGCTCCACCCGCTTGCGATAGAGATTGGCGATGTTGGGATGCAGGTCCGGAACATCGGTAGGAGCCTGAGCCAGGCGTTCGGTAATCTCGGCCTTCTGGCGTTCCAGATCTTCAATCCTCGCCTTCATGGTCGGCCGGTATAGCCCTTCCTCGATCGCCACCATGATGCCGGCGATGGCCCTCTCGACCTTGTCGAGGGCTTTGCGATCCTGTTCGCTCTGAGCACGGCGCTCCTGGTTGAGCCGGTTGGTCTCCTGGGCAAAGGCTTTGACCGCTTCGGCCACGGCATCAGCCGAGACCAGCCTGTCCTTCAAGCCTGAGAGAACGCGGTCCTCGATCTTCTCGCGGGTGATTGTGCGGCCATTGTCGCATGTGCCTCGGCGCTGGTGGTTGAGGCAGCCAAAACGCTCTTTCGTGAACAGGCCGTAGCGTCCGCCGCAGCAGCCGCAGGTCAGCAGGCCGGAAAGCAGGGAGGCCGGCCGCTTCATGGTGTGCAGCCTCTTCGCCCTGGCATCGCGGATGCCGATGGTCACCGCCTCGAACTTGCTGGCGATGACCTTCTGCCTGTCCTTCACGGCTTGCCAGAGCTTGTCCTCGACGATCCTCAGATGCGGCACTTCGGTGCGGATCCATTTGGCCGGCGGATTGATGCGCGACACGCGCTTGCCGCTGGTCGGATCCTTGATGAAGCGCAGGCGGTTCCAGACCAGCACGCCGGTATAGAGTTCATTGTTGATGATGCCGGTGCCTCGGCTCACATGACCTCGCACACTGGTATCGCCCCAGTGCCGGCCGAGCGGACCGGGAATGCCGTCCTTGTTGAGATCGACGGCAATGGCCTTCGGGCTCTTGCCCGTCCCGAACTCACGGAAGATGCGGCGGATGATCTTTGCTTCTTCCGGCACGATCTCGCGGTCACCCCGGATGGGTTCACCCTCGGCATCGAGCTTCTTCACCACCCGATAGCCGTAGCACAGCCCTCCCCCGGCCTTGCCCTTCTCCACCCTGCCCCGCAGACCACGATGGGTTTTAAGGGCCAGGTCTTTCAGGAACAGGGCATTCATGGTGCCCTTGAGGCCGACATGGAGCTCACTGATCTCGCCCTCGGCCAGGGTGACGATGGTGACGCCCGCGAATTTGAGATGCTTGAACAAGGTGGCGACATCGGCCTGGTCACGGCTGATGCGGTCGAGCGCCTCGGCCAGCACGATCTCGAACTGGCCGCGCTGAGCATCGCGCACCAATTGCTGGATGCCATGCCGCAAGATGGTGCTGGCACCGGAGATGGCCGCATCCTGATAGGTCCCCGTCACGTTCCAGCCCTCGCGCGTCGCCAGCTCGCGGCATAGACGGAACTGATCCTCGATGGAGGCATCCCGCTGGCTGTCTGAGGAATAGCGGGCATAGAGCGCGACACGGGTCATGGTGGATCAACCTCTCTCTTTCCTAATGGGGGATCATCCTTCCTCCCCCCTGCCCTCTTTCTCTCGGCGGCCTTGCCGATTGTCATTGGCGGCCCGGTGTTTCTCGAACGCTTCCCGGGCCAGCTGCCGGCCGATCACCCGCGCGATATCGAGCACGATGCGATCCAGCTTGGCGGGACCGCTGTCCTCGCCGGCATAGCTCGAGCCAGCGCGTTTGATGTTGTCGTTGGACGGGGCCGATGGTGTCGGCCCTGTCTTGGTTTCTTCTGCCATGGCGGTCGCTCCTGACGATGGATCGACCTGCCATCAGATGCCTCCAAAGGAGGAAGGAAAGCACGAAGTTCATGGCGCAGGGCCATGGCGTGCAATGACTTGCAAACGGCGGTTTTGCCTCATACGCCAGACCTGCCGGAAACGAGGCTGGAGAACCTTGATCTCGATCATCCAGCCCTTCGCAAATAGACATGTCTGACGCCCAAACCGCTACGCTGCCTTTTTCTTTCTGCCCTTGCTGGATGCGGGAGGGGGTGGTGGCGGAGCGCTGATGGCCTTCCGATTCATCTGACCTAGTCCCAATTCCTTGGCCAGACGTGAGCGTGTGGCTGAATAGTTCGGCGCGACCATGGGGTAATCGCTGGGCAAGCCCCATTTTTCCCGATACTGCGCCGGCGTCAGACCATAGGCGGTTCGCAGATGCCGAGTCAGCGATTTGAATTTGAGGCCGTCTTCCAGGCAGATGATGTAATCGGGCGTGATCGATTTTTTGATCGGAACGGCGGGTTTGAGAGGAATATCCGCCTCGACCGGCTTGGGATTATTCAGACCGGTCAAGCTTCCATGCACTGTACGGATCAAATCCGCGAGGGAAGCGGTGGCGACCTGGTTGTTGGCGACATAGGCCGAGACGATGTCGACCGTCAGGTCGACCAGACTCGTGTCTTCTTCGAGCATGTTCAGTCACTTTCTTTTTTGCGTTGATGTCGAAGTGAGTGACATTTTTCTTTATATGCGCAGCTTTGTGGACCCGATCGCTACGCTGACTCGGATTCTCAGGCAAATTCCGGTGCCTGTAAACATCATCTTCAAAAAAGACCGCAATCTCAGCAGCACTGTTCCGATGATTTGTGGATTATTCCTCAACCATCGGTTTGTCCTGTCTCAATCAGGACAATTGTCGACAGCCGGGGAACATTCGAATTACATTCGCCTGTCTCCGAACATCGAACCATCTGCCTAAAGCAGAACGAGCTGCTCGCTCTTGTCAGCCAGAACTCGCGCCTGGCGACGTTCCCGCCACTCGGCGAATTCCATGGTGACGATCTCGCATAAGGGTGCGACGCCTCGCCATTGATCGCGATAGACGCTGGTGTCGATGCCGATGCCGCAGTCCATGAACAGGCCCGTTCGCTGCTCGAAGTTGACGCCGGCCCCTGAGGCCAGCCGTTCGAAGCAGGGGCGCCCGGAATAGCGAAACGACGTCGAGCCTTGCGGCAGGATGAATACGCCATTGTCGGCGATCTCAGAGGCAATGTCGATCACCGCGAACTCGAAGGATTTGGAGCCGGGACGATCGCTTGAGGTCGCGACCCTGCCAAAGGGCGGATTGGCAATCGCCCAGTCGAACATGGCTCCCTCAAGCTCGTCTTTCCACCACTGCCGCCAGTCGAGCACATCGGCGCAGATCCAGCGCGCTTCCGGCAATAGTTTGCGGCCGATCTCGACGAAGCGCTGATTGATCTCGACGCAGGTCAGTTCCACCTCGCCCCGCCATTTGGCACGCTGGTGAACCCAGTAGGCGAGACCACCGATCCCAGCACAGAGGTCGATGACCCGGCCACACCCTAGCTCAAGGGCAAAATCGGCCGCCAGATCGATCGGCGTGAAGAACGCGCCAGCGGCCGCGACATTGTTCTCCGCACCCGGATGCCAGTTCTCCAGGACGAAGTCCTTCTCGTCCTCGCTCAGCACATCCTGCATCAGCAAGGCTTCCGCCTCCGCGTGCACCTTCATCTCCGCTTTGCTCAACTTGCCCATCTTGCTGCCCTTCCCTGGATCGGCGAAGCAGGTGCCCGCCTGCTTCCCGAGCTCGTGCGGAACAGCGTGTGGGTGGGGGGCAAGCTTGAACTGGGGAGGGGTATCACCCGCCTGCAGGGCGCCGCCCCTATCGGCGGCGAGATTGTCTGAGCGCAGCGAAGAGAATTTCGGGGAGACCCCAGTTCATGCTTGCTGGGGAGGGAGAGCAGCGTTCTCCCTCCCCGCGCACTGCCGAAAGATCAAGAGAGTGTTCTCAACCGCATCCCGGTTCTCCCTCTTGCCACTGTCCTGCACGAAGGACGAAGCAACCAAACGCCACAGGAGCTACAGTGAAACCGGCTAGTGAGGATTGCCTGTGTCATGGAAGTTCAATCTTCACCCTAGGCGACACTACTCATCCGTGACACGAGCGTGAAACCCGCTTTGAAATCGGCTTTGACTTGTTGACTTCGCAGCGCGTGGCGAACAGTTAGGGAGGTGGAAGTCAAATACTGGATTTGGCGCGAGCCTCCTCATTCACGCGCGCGAGTTTTATTATGGGTGGCACTCCATTTTGGGTGAGAAACAACGGCGTCAATGGGACGCGAGTCCAGCCTCCTAGCGCAAGGAGGATCGGATGAAGGCCGAAAGCGACATAGTTCTGAATTTGTCAGGCGTGCCACATATGGCCAAGCCAATGGAAGGCGTATTTCCGGCCAAAGGATATATTCTCTTAACGATGCTCTTACTGGCCGGCGGAAAACGAATGAACCGGCAGGCCATTGCCACCCTCCTTTGGGAGGACGCGCCGGAAGAAAAGGCCTTCACCAATCTCCGCCAGTTGCTAGCGAGGATTAATCGTTTCTGGCCCTTGGACGAAGCTGTGATCGAAGCGCAGGGCACCAGCCTGGTAGCTGGCCCGGCAGCGATTTGCAGTGACCTCGCCAAAATTATGAGGTGGCGCAAGTCCCAAGTACTGGCTGAGCGTGTGGCAGCAATTCGCCTGATAAAGGGAGACCTTCTCGCCACACTCGATACTGGTGGGGACGAACTGTCGCAATGGTTCCGTAGCGAGCGCGAGCGTTTCCGCCAGCGAGTTTTGTCCCTGGCGGGCGATGTGCTCATGGAAATGACGCGCTTTGCCCGGGCGCAGAAGAACGACATCGAAGAAATCGGCGAACATATGCTGATGCTGGAACCCGAACGCGAAGAGACGTTTCGGGTTCTGATCGAGGCCTACGGACGCAATAACAACCTCGAAGCCGTGAGCCGCACATTCGAGTTGCTCAAAGCCATGATGCAACGCGAATTCAATGCCGAACCGAAAGCCGAAATTATCGGTTTGGTGCGTCGCATTTTGGCCAACAATCCCAAGCCTTCCGCAGAGGTCAATCACTGCCCTGCAGATGCAGTTGGAGAATTCAACGCCGCCAAAGAGAGCGAACCTGTCATTGTTCGCAGTCTGGCGAAACTGCCGCGCGTGGCCCTGTTGCCCCCCAATCCGACAATGGGCGAGGAGTGCGATCCGCTGGCTCGGGTGCTGGTCGAGGAGGTCGCCAATGATTTGTCGCGTTATCGCACTTTCGCGGTGGTCGCCCCTCATAGCAGTTTTGGCGCCGTGGACCTGCGAGAGCCGGAACGCCTCGACGCGCTGCGCAACAGATATTTGGTAAGCAGCTTTATGGTTCCCGGCGACCCGAGCCTTGCTCTGCGCCTGGAACTGTACCCCGGCCGCGAGATCCTCTGGGCTGCCGAATTTCGGATCGGCGGGAGTGATCTGCCGACAGCTTTCAAACTGATCTCTCGGCAAATCGCGGTGACGCTGGCGACCGAGATCGAGCAAGATCAACTCAAGCGTATGCGAGCGGACCCTCAGCCGCACGCCTATCGACACTACCTCGAAGGCAAACTGCTCCTCAAAGATTGTGATCTATCGAAATTGCGGCGTGCACGCCGAGAGTTTCGAAGGGCGGCGGATGTCGACCGGCATTTTGCACCCGCGCGAAGTGCACATGCGCAGACCCTCTACCTGGAATGGCTAATGCTGGGAGCCAATGACCCCTTCCTTCTCCATCAAGCGCGTCTGGAGGCCGACGCTGCGATCTCGATCGATCCTGGCGACGGCGCAGGGTATCGAATGGCGGCTGTGGTTTCATTGAATCAGCGCGATTTCGACACTGCCAGCAGCAAGTTCTTGGAAGCGGAGGTCCTAAATCCGCATTCAGCAGATTTACTGCTATCGCATGCGGATGCCCTGTCGCACCTCGGCGACGCCGAAGCGGGTTGGAAGCGTTTTCAAATGGCGCTGGATCTGAATCCTTTTCCACCTGACTATTATTGGTGGAGCGGGGCTACAATAGCGATACGCCGGCATGATTATCGCGGTGCCATAGAGTTGTGTGACCGTATGAGTTCTGATGAATCAGTGCTGCGACTACTAGCGATATCACATGGATTGTTAGGAAATGAAAGCGTCGCTCGCCAGTATGGCGCGAGATTGCGAGAAATGTATCCGGGAATAACCATCTCGGACATAGTGAATCTTGCACCGGATAGAAGAGCAGAAGATCGCAATTTAATGGCGGAAGGACTTCGAATTGCGGGCCTGAATTAGAATGAGATCACTCGTAAGCAAACCCAAAGTTTTTATATAGTAAAATGTCACCTTGAGGATCAAAAATGCCTAAGCGCACTGGGAACAAAGAAAGACTATATGTGATCGGCGATCGGGGGGTCGGCATTTGCATTGTAAAAATCAAGCCGTTGCGGGTGGTCCAAATCTCGGATGAGGAGATACAGAGATACGGCAAGGCTACTGGCGGCGACGGATACGCCAAAGTGGGTGCACTTTTGTGGCACCTCATTGCTGATCACAATGCCGCCGAAGGGCGAGGGCGTCTGCTTGATAGGGATAAAATTGCTGGTATCGAGTCGCTTATTGAAACGGGTGCGGATATCAGCGAGGTAGAATTTGTGTTCAAAGCGAATATTTCTACAAACTCTTTACAAGCTAACAAAGGACACAATCAGCAAATAAAATCGGCGCTGTGTCACCTTATTAATGGCGCTAAAGGCGAGGAAAGTACTTTGTTTGATGCCATCCTCAATGATGGTGGCAGCGATGATAACAAATGCTGAGCCCGATGATCGCTATCACTTTTGACAGCGATCGTGTCTTATTGAAGGGGCGCCGGTAAGTTCTGATGGGAGTCCGGCCGTTGCAAGCAATCTTACTGCGATGAATTCTGTTTCGCCGGACTTTCCCCCACTCGCCCCCTTTGGCATCTCGCGCGTCGGGGATCTTACTGACCTCGACATTATTGGCATTCCCGTCTGGTTCGCCGCGCGGCCGAATTCTCGTTGCCTGGCAGTCAGCCAGGGCAAAGGGCTCAACCACGAGAGGGCCCGGCTAACGGCTATCATGGAGGCCATCGAAGGGGCGGTTGCCGAGCAGACCCGCCCCCTGATTGCAGAGTTCGGAACGCCGGCTGGACTGGCGAAGCGGAAGCTTCTTGCCGTGCCGCTGCGGTCC
The DNA here is from genome assembly GCF_057073705.1 of Labrys sp. E2SS-1L. NCBI lineage: Bacteria > Pseudomonadati > Pseudomonadota > Alphaproteobacteria > Hyphomicrobiales > Xanthobacteraceae > Labrys > Labrys sp. E2SS-1L. The sequence continues at coordinate 5,465,370 of NZ_CP172712.1, forward strand.
TTGGTGCGATGTCATTTCTCTGAATTCGATCCGCGTCGCCCCCGCGCCTGGGTACGTGGGGTTTGGCATGGAACGAATAGGGCCGTTTACGCACCTTACGAACTCGTGGGGTTGGATATGCGGGATGACTTCCCGTGGGATTACGCTGCCTTCCACGTAAGCTCTGACGGTCTGGGCGCAGGGTTCGATTACGCCTCAGCCGCCCTCTCTGCGCTACTCGAATTGATCGAACGAGACGGTACGACACTCTCTGACGGGCTCGGTCATTTAAAAGGGCTTTCTCGCCCGTTGATATGGCAGCCTGGCGTCCATCTGGGTTTGGATGAAGCGGTCACAAAGGTACGCAACGCAGGTTTGGAGCCGCATTTTTTCAACAAGACCAGCAAAATCGGCGTCCCCATCGTCAGCGCGATGATCGTACGGCCGGTGTGGGACAAGGATGGGGCTGGTATTAGGTTTTCAGGCGGTGATGCCTGTCGGCTCGACTTTGCGGAAGCGACGCTAGCAGCCCTCCTCGAGGCCGTGCAATCGCGCCTGACGAACATTTCCGGTTCTCGCGATGATCTGGACATCTCGCAATACGAGAATTTGGATCTGGCCTTGCCGTCCAGGCCCGATCACGGAGAAACGCTAGGGCAATTGGCGGCCCGAAATACGCTTCCTACAAATCTCTCGCCTTCGGAAGCGCTTAACTTCCTGGCCTGTCAGTTGGCAAAAGCCGGATATCGTGACGTTTTTTTCTTCGACCTGCCATGTCCGATCGAAGGCGTGCATGTGGTCCGCGCATTGGCACCCGGACTTAAGACATTCGTGGAAGGCGGCGTGGCTCCCCTCAGCTTGGAAGACATCATTGGGCCGATATCTTGACGATTGCATCTGAGTCGTTGCCGCCATATCGCCCGTGCCAAGGCCCACGAGCCAAGATAACCACCACCTTGCTCGACAACCTACTCACCATTGCGAGATCATCGAGATCGAAAACGACTCCTGGCAATTCAAAACCGTGGGCTTGGCGGCGTGGACGACACGCCCCTCCGCACTACTGTAATTCCGAATGATATATTATTAAGTTAGGATTCAGACAGGCAGCCTGGATTGTTTCATATTTTAATGGAGACATTCCACACTCTATCGAATTCTTCCTTGGATATTTCCTGAAAATCTATCGAACCTTTCCAGCATGTTAAAAATGGATGCTCCATATACATAAATCTTTCATCTTTCCAAGAATCTCTAGTTGACCAATAGAAATTATTTTCTATATGGACGACATGTCGTAGGATCAAATCTCCATCAACTTCAGGAGAATCGATAGATTCTGCATAAAATTCACCATCCTCTCCTTCGGCAGAATGATAAAACCATTTGTGGTATACCAGATTATACTTCATGGATGAGATCTCGTTATATCAATTCGCAATGGCGTTTCGGTTGGTATTACCAATATACCTGACCTAGGTACGCCAGATGGAGTGAGAGCTTGATAAACTCCCAGATTTGAGGCGTCGATTTCAACGAACCCCTTCAACTTATCGGGGGGTATAAACAGCTTCGATGTAGCTTGCCCCGCAGAAATTTTTCCGCTTTGTATTTGCTGTTGGGTGAGCGCGCGCTTGGTCGCTGCCTCCACAACTATGTTTTCTGGCGGGATGTCCGTAACATAAACACCATCGCCGTGACGCGCGCGATCAAACCCTTTCGACGGATTTATAGACCCGCTTTGCTTAATGCCTTCTATATTCTCTGGAGTTGAGTAATGATAGAGCCTAAGCTTGTCTCCGGTATACGGCGTGAGGGGCCATCTAGCAGCCAAGCCAAGGGGATCAATAGAAAAAATAGGATTTGATACATATCCTTGTGTTCTATCTCCTCCTTCTAATCTAATCGGATCGGGGCTTAAATATTGCCCCGCCAGTGAATCATAGTGTCGATTGCGATTGTAATATAGACCCGTTTCCTGATCCTGCCACTGACCTTGGAAACGCAACGGGCAATGCTGAACCTGCGGCGCATCATGAGTAACCGGCTTAAGCACGAAAGTTCCGCGGGCATCGCGGTAGGCAACGCTACTTGCTTCACCTTCTCCAGCCGGCAGAACGGTCCCGACACGATCGTCATTCGCGACCTTGATGCCGCGTACAACACCCCAGGTCGTGAAGCTAACTGCCCAGAGCGCCCTGCCGCTCTCGTCCACCATCTCCCTCGGCGTGCCAAGATGATCGGTGACGATGTAAAGCAACGCGCCAGGATCCCCCTTTCGATTTCCCTCCGGCGTCTTTGAACGTTGCGACGCCTCCTGTTTGGCGAGCGGGCGGAACGTGCCCGGCTCGTAATGCCAGCGCGTCGTCAGGTGCCAATCGATGGCACCGTCAAGCCGCAACGGCGCCTCCTCGGCGAGGACATCGCCATCCCAGCTATAAGCGACACCGACGACCGGCGGCTTCTCCTCACCATCATCCGACTGCCCCAGCAGTCCGCCCCGGCGCTCAGAAGGCGGCGGCAACAGGCTGCTGGCATAGTCCGGCGTTACGCGACTGGCGGCAATCAGGTCCGGGTAGCGGCCTGCATGGCTTCTTGCCTCGGCCTGGGTGAGTTCCCGCACCTTCCACACCCGCCGCCCGAACGGATCGTAGCCGTAGCGCCAGATATCGCCCTCTGGCGTAATGCATTTCACCAGCCGGTCATGCCCATCCCACGCATAGCGCCAGACCTTGGAACGGAAGCCGTTGCGCTCGACCTTGCGCTCGGTCACCCGCCCGCAGGCGTCATGGCTCAGGGCCAGCCTTTCCCCGCGCGGGCCACGGGCGATCTTGACCACACCGCCCGGCGTGTTGCTCCAGGCCGTCAGCTTGCCAAGCGCCTCGCCGAAGCCGTGCAGCTTGCCGGCGCCGGCCGCCGCCGTGCCGACGAGATTGCGTGCCGCGTCATATTCGAAACGCTCGCGCAGTTCGTCGCCGGTGCCCTCGCCTGCCTTGGTCGCCGCCACCTGGCCATTGGCGTCGTATTCGTAGCTTGTCTCGCCCCACAGCCCATCGAGGATGGCGAGCGGCGAGTTGGCGCGGTCCCAGCGATAGCGGCGCTCGATCCCCGGGTCACGCCCAGGGATTGGGCTTGCGCTTCGGGAGAAAGCCTCGCCGAACGCCGCCTGGCGTAGGTGCTCAGCCGGATCACTACCACCGGTCTGCTCGATCAACTGGCCTACCGCGTCGTGCCGGCTGGTGAGCTGGAAGCCGGCAGGGCTCGATCGCCGTGTCTCCCGCCCCAGCGCGTCATGCTGAAAGGACAGCGGCGCGTGGCCGTCGATGGTCAGGCTTTCGATCAGACCCAGCGGATCATGGCTGTAGGCAACCAGGCTTTCGCCTGGGTTGGTGGCCTTGGGCGTGGAGAGCCGACGCTCGGTCCGCCGGCCCACCGCGTCGAGCTTCACCTCGACCCGGCGCCCGTTCACTGTCTCGGCGACGATGGCGCCATTCTTGTCTCGCTCATACTCGACCAGGGAGGCGCCATTCTCGGCCTTGATCACTAGGCCGCGCCCGTCATACCAGAAGCGCGTCACATCTTGGGGAGCGTCTTCGGGCTTGGCTTTCGGCGCGAAGGTTTCGATGCGCGTGATCCTGTCGGTCTTGTCGTAGCCATAGACCAACCGTCCGCCATCGGCCTTGATGGTTTCGATCACCCGCCCGCCGGCATCCCGGGTGTAGCGCGTCACCCGCCCGTCGAAATCCTCCTCCTCGATCACCCGGCCCGCGACGTCGCGGTTGAGGGCATAGACCCGCCCCATCGCGTTGGTCACGGCGATGAGGCGTCCCTCACTGTCATAGCCGAAAGAGAGTTCGCCGCCCTTGGGATCGGTGATCGCCTCCAGCACCTCGAAGGCTCCGAAGCGATAATGCCATTGTCGCCCCTCGCCATCGCTCACCGAAGCGAGCGAGCCCTCGGCATCGAAGCGCCGGCCGATGCTCACCCCATCCGGCCGCGTCAGCCGTGTCGGCGTGGCAAAGCCGCCGGCGCCGGCTTCGTAGTCGAGCTTGGTGACGCCGCCGAGCGCGTCCACCCGTTCCACCATCCGCCCGAAGGCGTCATAACCAAAGCGCGTCAGCCCGCCCTTGGCGTCGCGGATCTGCGCGAGGCGGCCGTATTCGTCATAGGTGCGAGTTTCCTCAGTTCCATCGGCAAAGATCGTTTTGGTGAGGCGCCCGCGTTCGTCGCGCTCGAAGCGGGTCTCGTGCTTCTCGGCATCGCGCGCTACCACCACATTGCCGAAGCGGTCATTCTCGAATTTGCGCACGCCGCCGGCGCCGTCGATGATGGTGTCGACATTCCCGTTTGGCCCCCAGCCATAGACGGTGCTGCGTCCCTCGGCGTCAGTGAACTCGCGCACATTGCCGTATTGGTCGTATTTGGTACTGGCAGCATGACCGTGGGCATCCGTGGTGGAGACGCGCATACCCGCTCGATTATAGCGATGTCTGACTGCCCCGCCCAAGGCGTCGATCTCAGCCGTGACGTTCTGGTGCTCGTCGTACTGAAAACGCTGAGCCCGCTCTTCCTGGCCGGCTGGTAGATAGGTGGTCTCGCCTTTTTCTCGATCATAGCGGAAGCGATCGTCGTTCCAGATGCCGTTGGTGGCGGTGTGAACGACGCGCCCCTCCGAGTCATATTGGAAAATCGTTTCGCTGCGGCGCGTCAGATTGTGCCAGCGCTTGAGCAACGGCTTGGTCTCGGACCAATAGTAACGCACTGACATGCCGAAGGCACAGTCCGCCGAAAGCATGCGCCCGCGCTGATCATAGGCATAGCGCGCCAGCTCCAGTTCCGAGCGATCGGCGCCGATCAGTGTAATCGAAACGCGGCGCCCCTCTCCATCATTGTCGAACAGCAGGGACAGGCCGTCGCTGGCCTCGATCTTCTCCAGTACACCCGTTTCCGAGCGGGTAAAAATGAGCGCGTTTCCGTTGAGATCCTCAATCTTTTCAAGGCGATAGAAGCGATCATCATATTGTGTAAAATGCTTGACGATGCGCCTGTCTTTTAATGTGAGCTGGCCAAGCCAGGGCGCTTTCAGCTCCAGATGCGGATAGCTGCCATTGATGGAGGGCAGAAAGTTGAACGGGCGCTCGAAGGCGACGACTTTACCGTCGGCTTGATGAAACTCCAGCATTCCCCGTTGAGGATTGGTGAAAAACTCGTCGAAGGCGGATATCTGGCAGACACCGAGCGGATTGCGCCAGCGCGTCGGCATCGGCAGCTTGAGGCCCATATAGCGCGAGCCGTCGAGCGCTAAGGCTGCACCGGGAATCAAGAAATCGCGCCAAGTTTCCAAGTACTCGCCATTAGCGACGGAGACTGGTTCGCCGGCAGCGGTGCGGGCAGCGGAACCTTCTGCCGTTGTCACCGCTTTTCTCTCAGCGGAGGAGGCAAGAGAAGCTTCGGGCCCAAGATATCTGGCAAAGATATATATTATACCAGCTCTAATTATTTCATCGCGAAGAGGTTTGTAATTTCCTTTCTTAGTTTCATCAATTAAATTTTTTTTATGCCTTATATCATCCATATAGGATTGGAAGCCATATCTGCTATTTCTTTCTTCAAAAAGATTTTTAAGCTCACCATCGCCACCATCATAACTATTTGGTTCATAATCAGCCCAATTATCGTTGTCTTTTAATTTATACGAAGTTCCAATATCCGAATAATTGTCGTCTTTTCGTAATTGATCGTTTCTTTGTTCTATTTGTTTATCTAACTCATTTATCCGCTGGGCATTTTTATTGTACACATTATCGAGGTCGTGGGTAATCAGATCGAGCACCCCCGGCGCCGTGGAATCTGTACAAACCTCGCCTTTCGCATTCTTGTTCGTGTCGCAGGTTTTACTTGTTCCCGGAATTGCTGCTGCCGTGCTCTTTGCAGTCTGCGCAGCTGCGTTCGCTTGAGCTCCAAGGTCGCTAATCGGTGGGGCTTTGTGTTGCGGCGAAGGCGCACTTGGAGCCGGTTCACCCATTTCACTCGTTCCCCTTGCCACCTTTGGAGGTATCACCGCGTGCCTTCTGTGCCTCCCGCGGACCAATCTCCGGTCCGTTGATCCAGGCCGGATCGCGATGACTGACGCTAGCAAAGCCTTCCGAGTAGAGGAAGTTCGCGGCCGTATCGACATGAGCCGGACCAAGGTATCCCGGTTTGTGTACCCCCTTGTCGATACCCGGTTCGTGGCCCGTGGATGTTGCGCAGCGCGAATTCAGCTGGAAATCATAGTCGCCGTTGTTGCGCACCGAGGTCGAAACTCGTACCGCCGTATCCATGAAGGCGATCGAGCTGTAGGCGACTTTGACCCTGGTATTGCCCCGCGGCGTCCAGCACACATCCGGGCCCTTTGAGACGATAGTGTGCGCGTGCGTCTTGCGCGCCGAAACCTTGGCCTCGCTCATGCTACTGACCTTTGCTTGGCGCCTATTTGCTGAATTTGGTCCCGCGTCGTCTTTGAGTCGGCGTTGCGGCGTCGATGAATGATGCGAATGTGTTCGTACGTGTCCGGCTCGAAATTCGCGCGCCAAGTCAAGAAAACGTGGCGCCTGTGTCGTTTGTCCGATGCGACGTCGAGAAAGACGGTATCCAATACCATTTCCCGCCGGTCGTAGCCGCCATTTGCCTTGATGAAATCCAGATCGATCCCATCACCCGGCAAATCAAAGACCGTCGTCGGTTCATTCGCGATCAAATTGACAAGGGTGACACGTTCGTCACCACGCAAATAGTTGCCGCAAATCAAGTCGGGATGCGCCGAATTATTATAGGCGAACTGATAGTCCGGCGGCCAATTGGGCCAGATGTTCTTGTCCCACTCGTCGTCATAGGTGCCGCCGAGAGGCAGACGCGGTTCCCAGGCTGGTGGGATCGGACCCAGGCTTTGTGGAGTATAGCTTTTGTAGGGATCGCTGATTGGATCGCCCACCGCCTCGATTTGTGGTGCGGGATGAGAAGTTGTGGGATCGCTCCATTCCTCGTCGAGCGCGCCGCGCCCAAGCGGGTTGTGCGGGTCGAAATCAAGAATGGATTCTCCGTTCTCCTGCTCCCCGATCGGCTTGGGACCGCCATAGGCATATTCGTAGTGAAGCGGCAGATGCGAAATCGGTTCGGGCTCCGACAACTGCCAACCTTCGAACCAGCGCCGGTGTTTGTGCCATTCTTGGGTTTCGCGTTCCGACAGCTGCTTCTTCCATCGGGGCACCCATTGGCGCGGACCGGTGGCGCGCAGGCTCTTTTCGACAACGGCACTGCCGTCGCGAGCTTCGACGCGCAGACCGCAAGTCCATGAGGAGGTCGGTTCGCCGCGCGGCGCCCAGGTGGTGGCATTGACGATGATGTCCGTGCTTGGCTTGTTGGGTACCAGATCCGAGGGGTGCCGCAGCGAGGTAACGTTGACGACGCCATGGCATAGATCGGTAAACACCAAAGCGGCCTGCTCCTCGGCCAGCAGCAGCCGTCCGGAAGGGGCGAACTCATACGTCCCCTTGACGATGACGACACCGAACTCCTTTCCCGTATTATCGGACGAGTAATACCGAAAATTTGGGAAAGGCGCATGATTGATCAATCGAGGCACAATCAAGATCCTCCAGACAGATTTCTTAACCAATGCTTGGAGGATTGTTGTCGATCATATCGGAGATAAGCTGGATATGAGCATCCGCAAGGCCATATAGCTTGACGCCTTGCAGGATGATATCGCCGTTGCTTCTCATCACCAGGAGAGCCTTGGGCGGTGTCGGTTTGCCTTCTGTGTCGACACTAGCACCGACTCCGATGACGAATTCCTCGCCCACATCGACATGGTAGGCATTACCGACCTTCTGCTTGAACACCTGCCCGACATTCGACACCTTCGCCGTACCGATATGCTCCGAACTGGCCACCCCTACATTCTTGACCTGCATCCGCCCGATGGTCTGGCTGAGCACGCCGCCTCCCAGCAATCCGCCCAGCGTACCGAGCGCCGATGTCCCAGCCGCGGCCATCGGAGCGCCGCCGGCCTGGAACAGGGCCTGGGGGGCGACATTGGCGGCGGCCTTCAGGCCCTGGTCGAAGAGGCCGGAGGCGACGCCGAGGACGTTGTTCATCAGGGAACCGGCAATGCCCCCCGCAATGCCGCCCTGCCCGCCGGCATCAGCCGGCGGCACGAAGGGCGGGGTGGAGAGGATGCCGCCATCGCTGGCACCGCCGCTTCCTCCCGCCGCCGGACTGCCGGAGCCGGATCCGCCGCCGAGACCGCCAAGAGCGGCCTGCGTCACCGCCGAGGCCGCAGCGCCGGCTGTCTTACTGGCGGCACTGCCAGGCTGGCTCGCGGCGGCCTGCGCCGCGATCGCCATGGCCTGCTGCAGCATGCCCGCGCTCTGGCCCATCAGGCCGGCGAGCGGCGCCAGCAGAGCGGCTGCGCCCATGCCGGTGGTGGCGCCCACCACCTGGTTGAGGCCGCCGCCAACCTGATGATTCATATTGGCACCCACGGTGAGCTGGTGCTGCTGGCCATAGGAATGCAGGGCGCTGGCATCCACCGTGTGGATCTGGTTGTTGAGCACCTTCGAGGTCATGTCCTTCTGGGCATGCAGGTGGAAATTCTCCTGGCCCGGCGCGTCCTCGAAGGAGAATTCGTTGAACTTGGTCGGGTCCTTGGATTTGTAGGTGTTGGAACGGAAGATGCTCTTGGTCTTGTGCTCGGGCAGTTGGTAGGGCACCTGCTGGCTGGCATTGGGCACCAGCGCGGTGATGATCGGCCGATCGGGATCGCCGCCGAGATAGGAAACGATCGCTTCCATACCCACGCGCGGGATGATCTGGCCGCCCCAATTGCCGCCGCCCCAGTTCTGTGCCACTCGGCACCAGCAGGTGTCGGTGCCGTCCTTCTTGGCGCGGCGGTCCCAGGGGAACCACACTTTCACCCGTCCGTACTTGTCAGTGTGGATCTCCTCGCCCGGCGGGCCGGCGATGATGGCGATGTCAGTGCCGTCGATGCGCGGGCGCTGCGTCGAGCGGTGGGGCGTCGCCGGCACCCGGCTCGGCAAGGCGATGAAGCGGTTGGAATACTCCGGCTCGCCCTCATTCGTCTCGTAGGAGCGGTCGCGGGCCGTATGGATGATCTGGAAGGTGATATGCTCCTCGTAGCTGTTGCCGGGATTGGCAACGTCATAGGGCTTGAAGCGCTGACCGGGCGCAAGAGTACGAATGGTGGAGGCGCCCTCGATGCGCTCGTAATCGGCTTCGGCCGCCTGCATCCTCAGCTTGGACTGGCGCTCCACCCGGTCATTGGCGATGCCCTCGGAGGCGCTGTCGGAGCCATAGCCGCCGACCATCGGGTATTCATAGAGCTCATAGGCCTCGTTGCCTGGCAGCGAGATGAGGCTGGGCGTCTGGCCAGCCGGTGTGGTCGAGGGTGTGAGGAAGTTCCAGTCCCCCGCCGAGCGCTTGCCGGGAATATAGTGGAAGCTGCGCTCCAGCTTGGTGAGATGATTTCTGTCCGTAGAGCCGAGGGCATAGCGCACATCGGGCTCAGAACCGGCGATATAGCCAGAGCCATGCGAGGCAATATGCATGACATGCCTGGCGGATACAGAACCGGCCTCGCCGCCGGTGTGGACAAACCAGTAAAAAAGCCCATCCTCTTCCAGGCGTCGGACCAGATAGGCCAGATCCGTCTCGTTATATTGCACCGAATAATGCTGGGGCTTGGGTTCGGGGATGACGCCGGAGGTCACCGGCGCCTGCAGCTTGTGCTCGGAGAGCAGTGTGCGGGCGACGTCCAGCGAGGTCTTGTCCTGCCAGATCCGGCAGTCCGAACGCTGGCTCAGCAACCAATGCTGGGGACGCAGTTCGAGGGTGTAAGCGCGCAGCCCTCTCGTGACCGCCGGGCCTTCGCCCAGGCGCACCACCAGCCCATTCCAGGTGCGCCGCTCGCCCTGGCCCAGTTCGAGAGACACGTCGACGAGCTTGCCGACGATTTCGTCCGGCTTGATGTCGGTCTTCTTGGACCGCACGGCGATGGTGAGGGTGAACAGGTCGTTGATGGCCTCGCGCATTTCCATGTGCTCGGGCAGAAGCACATCGGCACCGAGCGGCGTTTCGATGCGCAGGATTCGGCCTGCCTGAATGTAGCCGGCACTCGCCGCGTCCAATAGTTCCATGGCCTCATTCCTGCCGTTCTTGCCGAACTAACCTTACGTCATTAAACGTATCGTGACGACGTCCAAGATCAACTGCAAAATCGTACCGCAAATGACATGCTCTTATTCTCACAATCATACTAGTACAGTTTACGTTTCGGTGAAGTTATGAGCGATATCATCTCCCGCACTTAGCTCGAACCAAGAGCACGACGCTGTTTCGTGGGGTTCATTCCTGGTCCGAACGCCGTACCACACCGCGGCCTTTACTCTAGACAAGCCAGCATGTCAGTCTTGCATCCCATACGTATGTTACAGCCGCTTTCGCCGGCTCGCCCCGGCGATGACACTGTTCCCGATGGAGTCGAGACATATGGCCTCTATCGCGAACAGAAGACGGGTACCTTCGTGGTGATGATGACGCGGCAAGGGCGCACAGTGCTGCGTCGGTTCGCCGACGCGGTCTATGGTTCGAGCGAAGCGGCGCGGGCGCAGGCCCGGGCCTATCGGGATGCCGTAATCGCGGTTCTGCCGCCGGCGACCAATCTGGAACGCAGCGTGCGGCTGCACAAGAACAACACCAGCGGCATGGCGGGGGTGGCACGTGTGCGCATGGGCCATGGCGGGTTTGCCTGGCGTGCCACGCTGGAGCTGAAGCACGGCACCCGGCGCAAAAGTTTCTCGGTGAACAAATATGGCGAGGAACGAGCCCGGGATCTGGCGATGGCTGAGCGTGAAACCTGGCTGGCGCAATACCCGGTGGTCTTCCTGACACAGGATGACTATGGCAGGGCTCAGGCGCAGCGCAGTTTCGCCGACCGCTTGACGCGCCTTGCTGAGGCACCGGTGGAGGAGAACCCATGCATGCAGGATGCGGAGAAAGTCGAGGCGCGGCTGGCGGCGATCGAGGCGCATTTCGATGCCATGCGTCCCAGGCGCCTCCGGGTCAGCGTGTTACCTCACGGCTATCACTATCTCGCCCTGCTGGTGAGTGATGGCGGCTTACAAGGCGTCGCAGGCCGCGCCAGACGTGGCCACAAAGTGCTGCGCGGCAGTGCGAGCTTTCGTAGCCGAGACTTAAGCGAGGCACTGACGGATGTCACCTCCAGGATCGAAGCGATGATTGCCCGGCTCTATGATCAGGATGTCGCGAGATGGTTCATGGCCTGCCATGCCGGGCCGTTGCGTGATCCGGCACGCTTTGAGGCAGAGGGGGGCTTGCGGGTGCTGGCCGTACTGCCCGACTCCACCCAGTATTGTCGATCCGCCTATCCTTCCAAAGGCAAAGCAGTACCTGGCGACTAATTTCGCCCCCGGACAGTCAAGTGGTTGGTCCAAGCCTCAGGTGCACCGAAGCAAATGCGCTTGGCAGGCTATTCATTCAGCGGATGAACGTTTCTTCAAGCGCACACCGACACCGCCTCCATTTTCAGGAATGAACTCGATGCCGGCATGCTCGAGTGTTTTTTGGAGAAGGTATCGAGTTCCCGTTTGAGGAACGGAGCGGTCGTTTTCAAAATTGCGAATGGTAACGGCACTCGCGCCAGAGCGGGCAGCGAGTTCCTCTTGTGTCCATTTCAACAGCGCCCGTGCGGCGCGACACTGCGCAGAATCCATTCCGCAAACTGGTAATAACTCTCGAAAATCGCAAGCTTTTTCGGAAAGCGTTGACAATAGCTTTCCGAAAACAGACAATCCTTTCGTTTTTAGAAAGCGGCCGCATCAAGTGGGCGAACACTCGATACGGCCTGACCACAACCAAGCTGCAAGGAGCTCGGATCATGGCTGATTCCGACCATAGCACGACTTTGTCTTTCGTCACCCGACGGCGCTTGCTGATGGGCACGGCGGTAACCACACTGGCCTGGCCATTTCAGGGCAAAGGGCCGGCTGCAGAAACGTTAGCTAACTGCGATAACGCCGATCCAGCGCTACTGGCATGGCAGCAATGGAAAACTGCAGCGCTCAGGACCGAAGCGCTTTGCCACAAGCAGCAGCGGCTCGAGACGAAGCTGGTCCGAGAAATCGGCTTCCCCCGGACCACACTTCGCCTGCCGGGGAGCAGCGAGGCACTGGAATTCTTCTCGCCGGAAGACATCGAGGCCGTTTGTGGCTCAGCCCCTGAGATGGCTGACCTGTGTACGAAGGCCAAGTCGGAGTTAGCCGAGCATCAGGCGCGCTGGGACGTGGTCGATGAACGGATAGGCTATTCGGCTACCAAGCAGGCGGAGGTGGAAGCGGGCGAGCGGGAACAAGAACTCGTCGAAGCGTTGACCGCCACACCAGCCACCTCACTCGCCGGCATCGCGGGCAAGCTCGATATGATCTTCCACGAGGGCAGAATCTGGGAAGACGACACCGAGTTTCCCCAGCCGCAGATCCGCTCAGCGCTCCGCGACCTGATCTGTATCGCTCAGACCATCGAACCGAATGTCTTCATACCTGGCAGCGACCGGGAGACTTCTCGTGCTCGCCGACCTGCTTCTGGCGCATAGCCTCCCGAAGTGCCTTCGCCTTCATCAGAACTCATCGCTCTCGCCCTTGGGCTGCCCGACCCTGGATCCGTGGTCCAACGGCCGATCGCGGATCCATGCCGCCCCGCTTCCCCGATGCTCCTCCGGACCTCGGGGTGGGCGCCTCCGCCTCCCCCGGCGGATAGTGAGCCGACACAAGCCCAATTCTCGCGGAGCGCAGAGCACAGCCTAGGGCCTCGGGAGGGGAATGTCGCGTTGCTACAACCAAAACGCGACTTGAGTCTCGTTGCCAGCTCATCCAGATTGTTGAGCGAGAGTGTTCCCCGAACTGTCGAGACCGGTATGAACATCTGGCTCTTCGCCGCGGGCTTCTGCCTTATGTTTGTCAGCGGCATCAGCCTTAAGCTCAGTGTGATCGGGACCATTACCCGCACTCTGCAAAAGCTGCTCATCGGGGCCCTGTTCGGCTGGTTTCTGCGCAAGACGGGAACGGATCACCCAGCCACTCGGAAGGCTGCAAGTCTATTCGGCTATGATGTTTCAGGGGCAGAAGGCAGCACCGAGCATTTGAACAAACTACAGCTCAAGTCCCGCGACGAAATCATCGGCTACACCGGCCTGGCGGGTGCCGCCGGCGGCTTCGCCCTGTGCTGCTACGCCATACTCGGCTACTGACGGTGGACCGAGTAGCAGGTTAATCCCCTGTCAGACCCCATCGAACTCGCCTTTGGGACGCCATGAGACAGGATTGGCAATCCAGCGATTGAGTTCGGATTCATGCTAGCCCGCGCCATTGACACTGATCCTGACCTGGCGCCGGAAAGTGCCCTCGGCGATCTTGCGGTAGATCGTGGAGCGGGATAGCCCGGCCCGGGCAAGGACAGTTTTCACGCGGATGATACGATCTGGGTCGCGCATGGCTGCACTGCCTCGTGTTGGCTATTTCCAGGGCAGCGAGGCCAAGCCGCCGTGGATGCGCAAGGGGAACATCGTGCCATTGTATTATGGAGGGGAGACGGCGGTCATTAGGATGGGCCGGCCCAAAGCTGCAACGCGGTCGCCTTGGCAAACGATAGCTGTCGCTATGATTGAGATCCGTTGTTGCAAGAGTCGGCAGCAGAAGTGATGCTTTAATCGGGAGTTTTGCGAACATTTGTGCCATTTTTCCGGGGTTCGAACGTCAGCAAGGTACCCTATCAGAGTGCCCCTCCCGCTGCTGACTTCGACATCGCTAGCTTGACAGATAATGAGCCCTTGGAGCTTACTCTGCCTCGGGTAGATACAGCCTGCTGCTTGCGCCTCTTCCGGGGTATGGTGAAATGTATCAGGCCGACCAAGGCTTCCTTTGCCCGACGAACGGGTCAGTAACGCAAGCATCTGACATTCGCCGTTCGTCTATGCAGAGGAATATTTTATGCGCGATTTCCGCGACGCCAAAGCTATGGCGCGTACGCTACGTGACCTTCTCACAGCCAAATCCATCTCCGTTACGCACAGTGAGAGTCTGGAACTGATTGCCAAGATTTTGGGCTTTCAGGACTGGAATGTCCTGTCCGCAGAGATCGAGGCTTCCATCGTCCAATCAAACAAGACCTCGCCCAAAGAGCTTCCATCTAGCGAACCGCGCCGGGAAATCACCGTGGATGCTGCAATTCTCGATGGATATGTTGGATTCTACCAACTCGGCAACCGGCTCACCTATACGGTTACACGTGATGGAGGCCATCTTCTCACACGAATAACGGGGCAAGATGACGTTCCGTTCTATGCTCAGAGCAATACTGAGTTCTTTGCCAAAGTCGTCGATGCACAGGTCAAGTTCATCGTCGACGAAAGCGGGCACGCTTTGTCTCTCGTTCAGAGCCAGGGCGGCAGCGATTACCCTATGAAGCGAGTTGACGCTGCAACTGCGCAGAGGCTTGAGGCGGATGTGGCCGAAAAGATGAGAAGCCAGTCGGCCACCCCAGGAACCGAGGAAGCGCTCCTTCGACTTATCGAAGGCCTCACAAGCGGAAAGCCTAACTATCATGAAATGGGCCCTGACTTGGCCGAAGCGACCCGTCAGCAATTGTCTCATCTCCATCCTGGCCACGAACAACTAGGCGCTGTCGAAACTGTGAGATTCCTCGGTGTCGATAGCGAGGGCAAAGACGTCTATACCGTGCGACATGCAAATGGTGCTTCACATTGGCGGATTGCGCTCGATTCAAAGGGCCTAATCGACACGGCCTGGGTCACCCCAGGGCCTTGAGAGGACCCACGCGAATAGCGTCGCGCAAGTCCTAAGCTCCGCAACACTTTGTTCAGCCGGGCGGACCTTGATTGACGAGCGTAGAAGCCCGGGCGCTCGGCATGCTATGTTAGGTACATGAGGACAAAGCAGCCCAAGCGCCACCGCTACGCCAACCAACTGGCGAAGGCGGCCCTGATCGTGCTGGCGGCGACGGTCTCGCCATCGCCAGCCTTCGCCTATTCGGCGGACTGGCCGGACACCGTCGTGCTTCATCTCGCCAGGACCGAAATTGGACTCGAGCGATGCCCGGAACTGGCACCCGACTGGGCGCGCGCTGAGATGCCGAAGTCAACGGGGCTCAGCGCTAGCGAGATCGCGCTGCGCGTCGCGGCCGCCCTGCCGGCGGAGCGCAAAAAGCTCGCGAGGGCTACCGGTCCGCGGCTCTGCGCATTCATTTATTCGTACTATGGCCCGGACGGCGAGACGCCGCATTTCGTCAAGCGGCGCTGAATTTCAAACTGACCCACTACCAAAGTCGGCGATTCATGAGATGCACAACTCCTGAGTTTCGCGACACGCGATCGATCCGCTGAAATCTAAGCTGTTTTCGTGTTGCAAAAGTCGACCGCAAAAGTATTGTTTTGCGAACGATTTATGCGACGGATTTGCCCATGCTGATCGGCTATGCCCGCGTCTCGACCGACGACCAGGATCTAAGCCAGCAACGCGCCACTCTGGCGGCGGCCGGGTGCAACAAGATCTACGAGGAGAAGATCTCCGGAGCGAAACGCGATCGGCCCGAGCTGGCGCGCATGATCGATCATCTGCGCGAGAGCGACGTGGTGATGATCACCAGACTCGATCGCCTGGCGCGATCGACCAAAAACCTCCTCGACATTGCCGAGCAACTCAATGAGCGGAAAGCCGGGCTACGTTCTCTTGCTGAGCCGTGGGCAGATACGACGTCGCCGGCAGGACGCATGGTGCTGACGGTGTTCGCCGGCATCGCCGAATTCGAGCGCGCCCTCATCCATCAGCGCACCAGCGCCGGCCGATCGGCAGCGCGGTCCAAGGGCGTGCGGTTCGGCCGGCCGCCGGCGCTCAAGGGTGAGCAGATTGCCTTGGGCCAAAAGCTCCTCGATGAGGGGCAATCTGCCCGCCAGGTCGCTAGTGTGCTAGGCGTGCATCCAGCGACAATTTATAGAGGTTTGCGCAGTTCCATCCGATCGTCAGCATAGAGCGCCAGTGTATTCCAGCACGAAGTCGGCGAGTGAGGCTCTCTAGAGTGTACTAACCACTTCGCAATCACCGATAAGGTATGATGATCTTAGGAACCAGGCTTGGCTAAATTGGCGAATGAATCCAAAAAATTTGATGTAGGCATAGATTAGAAGAAAATGACCAAAGATAAACGCCTAATTTTACATATAGACGCCTATTCGCCGGAAACTATTCCGATGGCGAAGCTAGCGGAGTATATGGGAGATTTTGCGGCGTTGCTTGGCAAAGATAATGCAGTGCATTTTGGAGGCCTCACCAAGGGTAGCACGCAGCTTGCCGCCATCGTCGAATATGAAGACGTGCCAAAGGTCGAGAGCCGCCTAGGGGATCTCCGCAGGGGAAATGCAGCCAAGGATGTCGTGAAAGTGTTTGAGGCGATCGACAATCGCCTAGCGAACGACAACGCAACTGGTCGCATCTATGTCGAGGGCGTGGAGCGTTCGGCCGAGCTGCTAGCCTTTCCCGGCCGTGATCGACCTAAAGCCCTTACCTATGGCCCGTTCAACCAGGAAGGCCATCTCGAGGGCATTCTGATTTCGGTCGGCGGCAAGGATCAAACCGTCAGCATCCGCCTGCAGAACGGGGATGTGACCTACAGCAACTGCGAAACCAACCGGGCTATTGCCCGCGATTTGGGCAAGCATCTGTTCGAGCCAATCCGCATCCACGGCACGGGCCGTTGGACGCGCGAGGCGGACGGAGTCTGGACCCTGTTGCGGTTCAGAATTCACCGCTTCGAGGTGCTGAAGCAGGACAGCCTGCGTAACATCGTGGGAGCACTTCGCGGCGTGAAAGGCAGTGGCTGGAAAGACTTCGATGATCCGCTGACGGAGCTTGCCGATATGCGTCGCGACGAGGATGAGTTGCACTAAATGATCGTCCTCGATGCCTCGATCCTCCTGTTCTTCCTTGATGAGAACACTCCGTCTTCCGTTCCGAGGGCCGTGGAGCGTGTCGAGCACCTGATCGATACGCTGTCCGAAGTGAACGAAACGATCATCATTCCGACCCCGGCATTGAGCGAGTGCCTGGTCGGAGCCGGCCCGGCTGGCCCCGACTACCTGGCGATCATCCACCGGCAAGCTGGTTTTCGCGTCGTGCCGTTCGATGAACGCGCTGCTATCGAGGCTGCGGCCAGGGTCTACGACGCAAGACGGCGCGGCCAGCGCAGGGGGGGCAATCCTGAGGCGACTAAAGCCAAGATCAAATTCGACCGCATGATCGTCGCTGTCGCGTCGGTCGAGCGCGCGTCGGTCGTCTATTCGGACGATGAGGACGTGTGCAACTACGCGCGCGAAGCCGGCATGGAGGCCTACCGACTAGCCGAGCTTCCATTGCCACCAGAGGACCCTCAGGCATCCATGCAGTTCGAGGCGCCCGACGAAGGGTAGCCGGGGTATAGGCTGCAAGCATCAAAACTCAGGGGTTTCGCATTTCTGCCAATAAGGTGAGCGCGTTGCTCTCTAGGCGGAAGAAAACCTTTTCGTTCTGCGCAAGGGCTCCCAAAGCCGAGTAGAGGCTGAGCAATCTAGGGTTATCACGATCGGCGGTCCAATCGACCCGTTTATGCCCCCGCTCGACTGCAACGCGTGCAACCGTTTGAATCAGGCACTTCCCTACACCGTTCCCCCGAGCCGCAGCGGTGACGAAGAGCTCCTTCATGAACAAACCGGACTTCAGACCAGGACCGGGATAAATCGCGGAGAATGCGGCAAAGCCAATAATCTTGTCTGTTTCGGCCACAATAATCTCTACGCCTGCCGGAAGCGCGGACAGATCGCTTTCGATGGCGCCACGTGGTGGACAGGCAACACCATAGTAGTCCTGCATCTCCTCCAACAAAGTTGTCAACGCGATCTTGTCTGACGTCAAAAAGGGGCGAATATTCGGCACGGGCATGGACTCCTAATTCGATCGCAACGAACTCGATGATCCCCGCTTTCGCGGGAATCTTGCAAGCCAGCTTTGATGCCGCTGTGAAAATCAGGAATTCCGCGCCACTTGCGATGATATGAGTGAGGTAGCCAGCGATTTCAAATGCTCGGTCTCCAGCTCGGTTAATATGGTCCAATCGCCTTTGGCCTTGATCCCCAATATTCGCACGCACTCCCGGCGAGCATGTTCCATTTCAACATCATGATAGTGATTGACCATAATTCGTTCCCACGACCGCCTATCGTGACGGGACCTAACGGCGTGCTCAATGAAGATTGCCAGTTCTTTTCGGCTCACTGGGATCATGGTGATTTGCTCGCGTTCCGAGATTCTCGCCTCAAAATTTAGGAGTTGCGCGGCATGCTACAGTCCTGGAGGGTCTAGAAAGTTGACGTTTGCCTATTGTACCGTGGCATTATTTTCAAATTAGGCGCAACGCAACCAAGATGATCGAGCTTCCGATCCTTACGAATGACGCTGACTTCGCGAAATGGCGATCGGACCCAAATTGCTGGTTGCCGATGGCGCGTCAGATTGCCTTGTCGGAGAACATCTCGCCAAGCGTTCTTTCGTCCTTCGCAACTGGAACCAATCTCGTCATCGATCTCGACGGCAGATCAGTCCTGAAACTCTTCCCACCGATCTACCGGCAACAGTTCGTTAGCGAGCGCGCGACCCTTCGTCAGTTGGCTGGCAGGCTGTCCGTTCCCATTCCCTGCATTCTTGCCGAAGGAGCGCACGACGGTTGGTCCTGGCTCGTCATGACCAAGTTGGAAGGCGTAGTCGGATCGGAAGCCTGGCCATGCCTACCTGAAAAAGAGAAGGAACAAATCCTCAAAGAGATTGGCCGGACGATCGCCGAGGTGCAGTCGACACCCTTGGGAGAACTCGCAGCGATCAAGCCAACATGGCCTGATTTTATTGCACAACAGCTCACGGATTGTATCGAACGACATCGTCGGCAAGGTCTGCCCTCCCGGCTTCTGTCAGACCTCCCCGAGCTTCTGTCGGACGCATCGTCGATTGTTCCGCTGGATGTATCACCTGTTATCCTCACCGGAGAGTGGATTCCGGAGAATTTTCTTCTGTCAGAGAACGACGGCAGATGGAGGCTCGCAGCGGTGATAGACTTCGGTGACGTCATGATTGGATGGCGAGAATACGACCTCCTCGGCCCCAGTGCCTTCATGTGCGCAGGGCTCTCCGGCCGTGTCGAACATTTGTTCGAAGGTTACGGCTTGGCTCCCAGCGATTGCGACCGCGGCATGCGGCGTCGCCTGCTCACGCTGATGCTTCTCCATCGGGCGAGCGATCTACGCAATATCGATATCGATGGCTGGGAAGATCGCGTTGAAAGCCTGCTCGACCTAGAAGATATCGTGTGGCCTTCGCCAAGATTAGAATGAAAGGCTCGCAATATGCGCGCGCCGCGCCCAGCCGGAGGCGCTTTCTGACACGAAAATCAGGATATTTTCGACAGCCGCTTAGTTAGATGGGTCGGTTGAAATCTCGACAACAGCATTGGGAAGAAAGCGCACTTCTGCCCATGTCCAGCAGTCACTCCACTGAGTGGCGACAACATTTCCACAGATACAAGCCCGATTTGGGCCATCCGAACCACTTGATCCACAGCAGCCGCTATCTTTGCCACAAGATAGAAGCGAGGCTTCAATAACGGTCTCGGGATGAACGGCTATTGCCCCTTCCGGCGAAAATATATGCGTGCCGATCTGTTGGCTGCCGCGATATATGGGCGAGGACCGTTCCTTCATCTGGATCAATAGATCACGTGGTACAGGCGATTGCCCGTCCCCCACAGATTCGTCTCTTTGGTCCAAACCACCCCAATTGCGTGGGTGGGTAAGATATCTGCCGCAAACTCGGCATGCTAGTTGTATCACGCCTTCTGCTTTCTGGTCTTATCCGCCACTTTCGCAGAAATCCCGCATTCTGCGGCGGCTGAGAATTGTCGTCGGATGGCGTGACACGAACCACCGTGCAGGAATGGCTTCCACACCAGAGATGGGGACCTCTGTGTGGTCCGTGCCTTCCTTAAGGAAAGGCCTGGCTGGATGATCTGTCAACCTTACCAATGTGGCCGCGCGAGGCCTTGGACAGCGCGACAAAGGAATGTAGCACTCTCAGGTTTCAAGCAGTCACCGCCCGGATATCGGTTTATGAGGACACGGGTGGCAGGCGCTTCTTCGCACTCTCAATCATCCATTCAACCACCGTCAATGGAAGCCCTTGGATCAGGCTGCCAAAGGTCATGCGCCCATCCTCATCGTGGCGGTCAATACAAGCAACCATTTTGTCTTTTGAGTTCCAGAGCTCCAGACACATCGTGTCATCCACGATGTTACTAAAGATTATAACTCGATATGTTTCTCCGTCTATTTCTACCGTTTCATCCATAGAACATATACTCATCGAATGGCCGTAACCGGAGCAATTCTAACCGTCTACCATTCCCAGAAATTCCGAAACCTGCGACACCTCTTGCGACTAACATATGTGACGTAGCCGGTCTTAGGAATTGCGCGACACCTATGTACCGGAGAGGACTTGTACGAAATGACCATCGGCCGTTTCAATAGCAGGGGCAAAATCCGGCTCTACCGTGGAGTAAAAAATAAGCCCCACGAAGATGCGGCCGTCGCGATAATAGCTCTCGTCCGACACCTCGATCTCCCCCGGCTGGAGGATCGCCCACACTTCGCTATCCTCGGCCTCCTCTGAAAAAGGCAAAGGAGCCTCTCTATGAAGTTCTGCCATGGGCTGGGTCGCTTGCTGCCGAAGCAAGGAAGCATTCGCTGCAACAGCAGTCATCGCCGCCGTTTGTCGCTCCGATGGTCCACTCCGTCCCGCCCGCACGACAATTGAGAACGGTTGGTCGAAGCCGGGAAGCGTCACGCCGCCCAGCCAAAACTCGGCGCCATATTCCTTGCCGTAACGAAGACGGCCGAACGGCGTACGGTCAATGTCCGCCACATCTGTCATCAAAGCCTCGATCAGTAGCGTCTTCGTCGCAAAAGTCCCAATTAAAGCGAGACTTTTGCATCTGTTTTTTGCCGCGTCGCAAAATAGCGATTTTTACAACGGCGAGAAACCCTCGTTCCGCTTCACCGGCACAGCACCGCCGAGTCTGTAAGGAGCCCATGACGCGAAGTGCAGCCCACCTGCAGACCGGTGCGGGCAACTCCTTTATGAATCGAGGATATCAAACTCGTTATGGGAACGCTTTCTCCACGCGGCGGGATCGGCAACCCATCGACTGATCTCGGATTCATGCCAACCCGCCCCGTTGATGCTGATCTTGATCCGGGGCGGAAAGGTCCCTTCGGCGATCTTGCGATAAATCGTGGACCGGGACAGCCCGGTTCGCGACCGTACGGTCTTCATGCGAATGATGCGGTCTGGCTCGCGCATGACAGGCTGCCTCCTGCTGGCTGTTTCTGACTGGTGTTGGGACTACACAGAACAGGTAGTCACGGGCGCGCAAGATCGTTTTCCGCTTCGTCGTACCGTGGCGAGGAGACGGCGGCAGATCGGATGAGTCAAATGCCGATATCCAGTCCTCGCTCCCTGCCGAGGCCATGGCTGAAGGCGAGTTCCACACCGAGACGGCGGCCTGAGTCGAACCCGACATCGATACCGAGCTCCCGCTTGCGGTTGGCGAGAAGGGATTCCAATTGTGGATCACGCTCCAGGCCCCAGGCCATGTTGCCCATGGCGGCGCGTGTGGCCTGGTAACCGGACATGTCGCCCGCCTGATACTGGCGCTGGCTGGTCTGGTCGAGCTTGTGCCAGCGCTCCACGAAGCGATCAGCAGCACGGTTCGGATCGGTGCGGATCTCCGTCTCGAGTTGGAGGGCGCGAATGGCGCGCCCGAGCTTGCCGTCGGCCGCCTCGCGGGCAAGACCCGTATCCTTGAGATAGGCCGCCTCGGCATCGCGCCAGCCATAGGGCCTCACCTTCTCAAAGGCATCGCGCGCATCCTTCAGCTCGCGCCTCTGCTCGGGGCTGGCCTTGCCGCCGATTTCCTGCTCGGCGAAGATGGCATCCACCGCGCGGGCATGGCGCAGCAGAGCCCGCGTGCGGGTTTTGCGCAACGCCTCCTCGGGATCTTCGACAGCTTGCTTTTCGGGTACCGAGGGTTCGGGCCGTACCTCTGTCCGGACTCTTCCAGCTTCCCGTTCCGGCCCCTGCCCTGCTTCTCTGCTGGGTGGACCATCCGCTGACGAGCGCCACCCATCGAGCAACTGATCGATCCGATCGCGCAGTTTCTCCGGCACGACTTTTCGCACGATCTCGGCGACGCGCTCGCGGAAGCTGATGCCGCGCCGCTCGGCATAATCCTGCGCCGGATCCCGTTGCTCGTAGTCCGACGCCATGTCCTTGGATCGATCGCGCGACAGGGTTCGGACCAGTCGATCTCGATCAGCGAAGTCGTCGCGGCCGTAATGCAGTTCCATGACGTCGCGGTGGCGCGACAGGGCGACATAGCTGCCATGGGCATCCAGACCTGGTGTTGCCAGCACATGGGTGTGGTCCACCGTCATGCCCTGGGCCTTGTGGATCGTCGCGGCATAGCCATGGTCGATGCGGTCATAGTCCTTGAGATCGAAGACAACGGATCGGCCGTCGTCGGTGCGCACCGACATGGATTGCTGACTGACTTTCTCGATTGTGCCGAGCGTACCGTTCTTCACGCCCAGGCTGCGTTCATTGCGCAGGAACATGATGCGGTCGCCGCTGGCGAAGCTGCGCTCGCCGCGCTCGACCGTGAGCTGCACGTCATCGCCGAGATCACCGGCAACTCGAAGCCGATCGCGGGCCGCCTCGTTGAGGGCGCGCACCTCTGCATTGGTGTGGGTGAGGATGATGCGGCTGGCATCGGGTGAGGTCTGCCGGTCGCGATCCCAGCGTTCAATCAGATCCTCGCGGGCCTGCTCCCGGGTCTCAGCGGCATGCACCCTGTCATGGGCGCTATAGGCGTGGATGGCTCCACCGATCCAGCCGCTCGCCAGATCCCGCGTGGCATCCCGCTGCCAGTCCTCGCGCTGGCGGCGCACCTCGCCGATCTCGGCGCCGCCATGCCGATCGTGCAGCGAGCGGAAGGCAGCGCCCGCCTCGATCGCCTGCAGCTGCTGCGGATCGCCGACCAGCACGACTTTCGCACCCGCCTCGGCGGCATGGGAGAGCACGCGCTCCAGTTGGCGTGTGCCGACCATGCCGGTCTCATCGATCACCAGGACATCACGCAAGGTGAGCAGATCCCTGCCCTGCCCCCAGCCATGTTCCATGCTGGCGATGGTGCGCGAGGCAATGCCCGATCCGCTCTCGAGGTTTTCCGCCGCGATGCCGGACAAGGCAACGCCACGGACCTCGTAGCCAGCTGCCGCCCAGGCCTGTCGTGCCACGCCCAGCATGGCGCTCTTGCCGGTGCCGGCATAGCCGACCACGATGCCAAGATCCCGTCCGTCGGTGATATGCGCCAGTGCATCGGCCTGCTCGCTCGACAGGAGCAGACCGCGGTCTGCTGCTCGTGCCAGAGCCGCATCCCGATCTGCGTCATCGACCGCATGGCGTTGTCGCTCCGCCATCAATTCGGCGGCGCGGTGTAGGCGCTGTTCGGCTTCGATCATCGAGCGGGTGGTGAAGCGATCCTCGCCTCGTCCGTCCTGGCCGAGTTCGATCACATCAGGGGCGCCGCGCATCGCACCCATCACCTCATTGAACTGGTCGAGACCGTCGCTGTGGCGATGGGCGAACATTGCCATGTCGCGTTGCGTGAAGGTGGATTGCTGATGGGTGATGGCGTCCAAGGCGAGGGAGGGATCGGCAATGATGCGCTCGCCATTGCCGCGCGCAATCTCGCGGTGCAGTTCGGCACGATCGGCAGCGGCTCCAGGATCCTCGACACCAAGCTCCTCGATGCCTTCACGCTCGATGCGTTGCGCTGGCGCGCCGATCTGGCTTTGCGGTTCCAAGGCGATGCCTTGGTCTTCCAGACTGCGATGGTCGATGCGGGCGTCGATGTCGAGCTCGGCCAGGCGCTCATTGGCAAACTCGGCCCAGCGCTCGCGCCAATGCTCCACCATCTCGGTGCGGTTCCACTCTCGCACCTTCTGACCGAAGCGGGTCTCATCTCCGTTGGCCTCAACTGAGCGCATCGTCAGCATGACATGGACATGGGGCTTGAGCACGCCGTCTTCGCCGACATCCCAATGCACATTGAGATCGGCGATCATGCCGCGATCGACTAATTCGGCCTGCACGAAGTCTCGGGCAAGCTCGATGCCCTGCGCCTGGCTCAGCTCGCGCGGCAGGGCGAATTCGACTTCGCGGGCGAGCTGGGCATCCTTGCGGATCTCGAAGGCCTCGACGTCATTCCAGAGCCGCTCGCGGTCGCTCCAGGCCTCGGGGGCTCCATCGGGCAGCAGCACCTCGGAATGCACGACGCCGCGCTTGGCGGAGAAGTCGTGGCTGCGGTCGAGGCGCTCGTCGCGCAGGCGCGAGCCGGAGCGGTAGGCGGCGGAAGCCACCGCGCTGGAGCCGGCCTTGCGGCCGATGACCTTGACGTGCAGATGATAGATCGCCACCGATCAGGATGTGGCACAGTCGAGCTTACGTCGGAACGACGTATAAGCGCGCCCTCCCTCGAAAAAAATCTCGGGAGCGACTATCCGGTCCCAGCCAGTCTCGGCAACCCTGCAGCGGTTCGACAGGGGCTCGACTATCATCGCCGCATCGACATTTTGGAGGACATGATGCGCAAACCACGGAACTTCGATGCCGAATTGAAAGCCCTCGAAGATAAGGCACGGGAGCTCAAGGCCCGAAAGGTGCAGCAGCTCGGCGAACTGGTAATCGCCACCGGTGCCGACGCCCTCAGCGCCGAAGAACTCGCCGGCGCGTTGCTCCTTCTGACCGAGACGAAAGACGCCAGCAGGAGAGAGGTGTGCGCGAGGCGCGGCGCCATGTTTTTCCAGGGGCGAGCACGGCGATCTGTGCCGGCGGCTGATCGCGATACGAACAGCACTCCGACGCAACCAGATCGACCGCAACCGACATCAGGCGGCGCGGGCGCGGCATGACATGCGGACGTGGCAAGTCGAACGCCGCAAACGTACGCGCCATCTGATCGAACTCGGTGGTCTTGTCGTTAAGGCAGGCGTCGTGGACCTGACCGGCGATGATCGCACCATGATCTACGGCGCGCTGCTCTGGATGGCGGACAAGCTCAAGAGCGAACAAGGTGAGCAGGCGCGAGCGCTGTGGGTCGCTAAAGGAAAGCGGGCGTTCGGACAGAATTGAAGAGGATCCGCAATCGCCTGGCAAGTCAACACTTCACGCAGTTAGAGCGTGCCATGCCCATTAGCATCACCTGCATGCATCTACTGGATGGCGGGAATGAGGGGCTCGGTCACTACATTCTTGCTGCAGGCATGATTGACAATGGAAATGATAAGGACCCGGACAGGTCGACACGCCCGGGTGCAATTCTACATCTAGGCCGTGTCAGTCCGAAGCTACGATCCAGCCAACCCGCCAAACGAAAACCATGCGTCGTGACAGTCGAGATCGATTGTCGCATAACTCAGGCACAAGACACGACAAGGCGAGGAACCACTACGTAGAGGGGCCGTGATCGCTAGCTGACACCAAAAGTCGGCCCCAGGGAATAATGCAATTGGTACAGGAGCATAAACACCTCATGACCGAGGCGACTGTGGGGCTGCTGCGAAACTTCCTCGATGACGAGAACCAAGCCTTCTCCGAGCGGCGTCAAGGCCAATTCTGGCCTTCAAATCACTACCAAATAAGTCCGCTGGCGACTAAGGTGTCCGGACTGCTCGATCCGAGCGAGCGAACGGAATTCTATTTCCATTTCATGCGTGTGACCGGGGGGGTGCCGTCGGTCGATGACAAGGAAATGTCGCTGCTGCTCGACGCTTACAAGCGCATTCTGCCGTTTCTCGATCTGGGTGGCATCATTCAGATGAGCCGGCGGCACACGTTGTTGTTTGTGTTTGGCTTCGATGACACCGGCGTTTTGCCCAGCGGCGAGGCGATTTCAGCAAAGGCGCTGAAAGCGCGCCTCAAGCTTATCGCGCAGGTTGACAACTATACGACCCAGCCAGCTCAACGCGAAAAGAAGGCTAGGTTTGTTCCATTTGCCGACCAGGCGGGGCGCATTCTCGAAACCTTCCGGCATCTCGGCTATCGTCATGATCGACGCTATGGCGAAGACCTCTATGACGTCACCAATCTCAGTTTTTGGGGCATGGTCTTCATCGGTCTGCTCAACAAATCAACCCGCGCCGATCTCGTCGCCGACATGGTCGAGGGGAAATATGACCTCATGCAGCAGGACGAGCAGATCGCGATGCTACACCGCTATGTCGAGGCGGCCCTGCCCGATGTCGATTCCGACGAGGAGCGTTTCCGCGCCTTGGCCCTACGCCTCAGGCACATCGAGCATGCACGGCGCAACGCCACCGAATCCGTCGCCCTAGCGCAAAGGCTGGGTCTGCCATTCGACGCGGAAGAGGACTGGGATATCCATATCTCGATCCCCTTACGAGGCAGTGATGGCCCTGCTCTGATCGCCAAAGACGCCGTGCGGCTGCATATCAGGCCCAATCCGGATTGGCAGTGGGATCTCAGTGCGCGGGTGTCCGAGCGGGGCAGATATTCAGAGAGCGAGAAAAAGAGCTTTCAAAACGATCTGGACTTCCCAGTGCTTGGATCAGGAAATCTGTATGCATTCCCGGCATGGCTGAAGCAGGTGCGGGGCAAGAGCGGTCTGGATTTCGATGTTGAGGCCGCCGACATTCGCGTCGGTCGCAAGCGCGCAGCGGCAAAGCTCATCGCGCAATGGCTGGCGAGTTGAAATCGCTCGAATTTGGCCCTGCCGGCCCTAAGCTGGTGCGATTTGGACAAGTCGGCGAATAGAAACACCAAAGCGAGTGAGAACGACTCGATGTTCAAAGTGCCTTATTTCGACGACGCTGGAATCGAGACGATCGAGGAGGTGACCGACGAAGGCGCGATCGCTGCGTTTTCTGCGTTTGTGGAGCTCACTCCGGCAAACCGTGTCGCCGATGCACGCCATGTCTTCGCCTACTACAAGGACTATCGCCAGGCAGTAGGCGGCGAGGATTGGCTGGACGACGAAATGGGTGTCCCTGAAACGCCGGCCGATATTTGGAAATATGTTACGCCCAGCGATCAGATTGACGTGACGAAGGGCCACGAGGGTGACCAGAACTGGTATGTGGTCATGGAGGCCAATTGCGGCTGGGAAGAAGAGCACGGCCTCATGCTGGTTTGGCGCAATGGCACCACCCTCTCCAAGGTTGGCGGCTATGACGGGCATTTGACCAACAGCCATGCCTATGCCGACGACAACCTGGCCGAGGTTGTCTATGCGGCCTCGGACCCATCATTCACAACCCGCCTCAACGAGTTGCCTTGAACAAGACACGCCGGACTTCGATGCGTCCGTCAGCAGCCAACTATCTGACGGCAATCACGGGTAAAATCCGATCGTGGCGTCTTGCAGGACGTGCGTTAGATCTTCACCAATAGCAAACGTCGGTTTTGGCCAAAACCTGCCGAGGTTTTAGCCGACCCGCTACTACTCTACGGCGGCTACCTGGACCTTTGAGCGCCAAGTACCAACATTGTGACGCGTACGGTCGAAGGTCCGAAATGGGGCCGCAGGCCGACCGTCCGCAAACGTGTGTCGAGGGTTGAATAGCTGCCGTAAAGTGGCTGAGACCTCGACGGCGCTTTCGCGCACAGGTCGGAGCCTACATTGTCGCTGCGCCCAGGCGATTTGCGACACCTTGACGATCCCGATTTGGTCGCCAGCAACGTCTGTCTTAGGCGAATTGACCGCTCCCTGAAGCATATCCGCTATCTCTGCAGAATGCAGATTCTCAAGCGGTATGAAAACACCCACAGAAGACTTTCCTCTCGCGGTCCCCTGCGATACCTTCCGGGCAGCTGATATTCAGAAGGTAAGGTCAATATAGCGAGGCCGAATGCTGTACGCTTGGGTAGATGGAGTAAAACGTCCGCCGATAGCCAAGGGTGAAAGCACGACATGCCGGGATTGCGGTGGCGGGCTGACTTCCGTCATGCCCGTCGAGAACGTGAGGCACTGGAGGCACAAGGCTGGCGATTGCGACCCGTGGAGCGAGCCAGAAGGCCATTGGCATCTCGGCTGGAAGGAGATGTTCCCCGAGGAATGCCGAGAAATCAGCTTCTATGATGAGAGGGCCGGCGAGTGGCACCGCGCTGACGTACTATGCGGTGCCGGTACGCCAAAGGCGACGGTGTTGGAGCTGCAGCATTCCAGCATTAGCGAGCAGGAGCGCATTGAGCGGGAGGCCTTCTATAGCCAGCGGCACCGCATGTTCTGGCTGGTGCATCTACACGACGAGAAGAGCTTTACCGGCACTAGCTTCCGCCTATCGCTGGGGCTCGGCGCGCGCTCTGAGACGGTTGACGGCCACATCTTTGAAATCGCGCATTTCGCGTCGCGCAGTAGCCAATTTATCGAAAAATGGAAGCGATCAGCTGCACACGTCTTCTTCGATTACCAGGGCTATATTTTCTTCCTCGCTGGCGAAGCAGTTTCAAGACGAGCCAACGGCGGTCGGCCCCTGGAAAAAGGATATTTCGCCTATTGCCGATTGAAGCGGGAAGAGTTTATTCGCGCTGTCCATTGGGAAGGCTGACTATGACTGGCAATGTCCGCGTGAATATGAATGGAGGAATCGACGCCTATATGGCTGCGGCCAATGAAACGACGGCCGAACTGCTGGCGTCCGATGATGTGATGATCTCCGTGTTGCGCGACTATGACGCCTACTTCCGCGAAGGGTTATGGCGCCAGCACCAGCCCCCCGCGCTGCCCCTCGTCTTGTACATAAACGCCTATCAGCTCTTCCTCGCCAGCGTACGAATTGCTTTGAGTGGGCATCCTGCGGCCGTGTTTTCGCTGCTCCGCACCGCCCTCGAAAACGCGGCCTATGGCGGACTTATCGCGCGGCGTCCCGAACTGCAGGACGTTTGGAGGCAACGGCATCGTGGTGAGGCCGAGAAGAAGGCCTGCCGCAAGGCTTTCACGTTTGAGAAAGCAATCATGCCGCTGAAGGAGCGCGCGCCCGATATTTATGACCTGGCTATCCTCGGCTACGAGGGGGCGATCGACTATGGAGCCCATCCGAACATCAAGGGTGTATTCAGCCATGTGAGGCTAAGCGATCAACGCGATGACGGCTTTACAGCTGTCAGCCACACCAGCCTTTACGGCACCACCCATATCGAAACGATCCGCGGACTATGCGCCTGCCTCGATTTTGGCTTTGCCATCATTTGCATCATCGCCTTGTCATTCCCGGAAGTCAGCGACGAACTGCTGGCAGACTTGAATCACCTCAATGAGGCGAAGAATGCCGCAACCGAACCCTACAGCTCTGACCCCGAATAATCTCAAGCGCGGCGCTCCTCCTGCGGGGTAGGTTTTGCATGGGGAGTGAGCTGCCAGCTAGGTCTGCAAGCGACCCGAAGGGGCCGTTCCGGTCAGCTCCCACTGCCGCCGTTAGGAGATGGGCCATCAGGTTTCCGGAGGGTTGACTGGTGTTGAGAAAGGCGCGTGGCCTCCTGAACGGCGATATTGGGGGCACGTTCCAGAATGGTGCTCCACGAATTGTGGCGAGACCACGAGACGACGTTCAGATTTCGGTTGTCTTGGCCAGGGTTAATGGGACTGTCAGGAATTTCGTGTGCGGGCTGGCATAATGGGTAGAAGGGAGACCCAGTATGTCACGACGGAAAGACCCGGCGATACCGAAGGAGCTTCTCGATCAGTTGCCGACAGGCACTGACTCTGCGGCGGCGCTGAACCAAGGCGGCTTGCTGGACATGCTGAAGAAGGCGTTGGCGGAACGGGCGCTCAACGCCGAGATGGACCATCATCTCGAGCAGGAGGCGCAGGGCCACAACAGCCGCAACGGCTACGGCCGCAAGACGGTGACGACCGAGCCGGGACGGATCGAAATCGAGGTGCCGCGCGAGCAGACTTGCTCTTGTGTCGGCTGTAGCCTCGAATCGAACAGGTCGGCCTGTCTTCTGCTGGATCACCATCGATTGATTACGTATCGCCGGACCGGAAACAAGCGACCCGATCTTCATTTTCACGAGATCGCAACCGCGAAGCTTGCTGTCGATCGCAGGATCAAACAACGCTCGGTCGCGCATCCTACGTTCGTGATCGAGGAAAAACCAGATCAGCCAGATCTGCTTGACTTTGAGAGCACGTTTGACGCCAACCTGCTTACCTGCATTCCAAGCTGGCCGGCCTCTAGCAGCCGGATCATACTGTGAAATACCCGTAACACTTCTCCCATTGGCCAACATGGCCAATGAAGAGATAGTGCGGGTGCAAAACAGATCGACAGCTGTTGGGATGATGTGGTGAACGACGCAAACATCGACAATGATTTCATCGCATTTGAAGCAACGCCTGACCGATTGGAGGAGCTTGCCCGGTCGCAACTGCAACATGTCATTGACGCTCACCGACGCGGGTTGCGCGTCTATCAAAGCCTCAAGAGTTTGAACGATGTCATCGGGACCGAATATGGCGACCGCGTTCTCTATGAGCTGATCCAGAATGCTCATGACGCGCATAGCGCAGGTGACCTCGGGTATATCGAAATACACCTGAAGATTGAGGGTGATGGGTCGGGCGTGCTCCTGGTCGCGAACAGGGGCAGGGGCTTTACGTCTTCCAACTTTGACGCCGTGCGCAATATCGGGACCAGCGATAAGGAAGTCGGTGAAGGCATCGGGAACAAAGGGCTGGGCTTCCGCAGCGTTGAGGCCCTAACCGATGACGTGCATATCTATTCCAGGCAGACGGCCGGGCCATCGGACCAATTCGACGGCTTTTGCTTTCGCTTCGCCACGGATCGCGAAGTCGTGGAGCGGTTGAGAGACCTGGCCGTGCCGGAAGACGCGACTTCGGCAATTGCAGGATCCATTCCGCGCTATCTGATCGCGGTGCCGATTGACGGCCAACCTGATGACGTCAAAAGATTTGCGCGAGAAGGGTTTGCGACCGTCATCGTGCTTCCACTGTCATCTGCAGAGGCAGTTGCTTTGGCACGGCAGCAGATGGACGATCTCTTATCGCTGGACGCGCCACTGCTTCTCTTTCTGGAGCGCGTGCATAAACTTCGCATCGTCATCCAACAGGCCGGCTGCCCGCCAAGGGATGTGACGCTCGGCCGTGAATCAACCCATTTGGCGATGGTTCCCGGTCTGCCGACATGCGAACTGGAACGCATCAAGCTCACCAATGCGACGGAATCGTTTCTGGTTGCCCGCAGGGTCTTGCCCAAGACAGAAGTCCTGCAAGCAGTTGAAACCAGTATTGGCGCAGCGCCCCAACTCAAGCGGTGGCTTGCCTGGAAGGGAGACGCCGTCATTTCGGTGGCAGTTCCCATGTCAGGCGCAATGGTTGCTAGGCCGCGCATGTTCAACTTCCTGCCGATGGGCGAGCATGAGGTTGCACCCTTTGCGGGATATCTGGACGCGCCATTTTTCGCCGATATCGATAGGCGCTCGATCAAGGCCGACCTCCCTCTGAACCACTACCTGTTGAAGCAGGCCGCACAAACCTGCGCCGCGGCCGCGAAGACGATTGCCGAAGATTTTCGGGATTTGTCTCCCGGGTGCGTCGTGGACTTAGCCGCATGGGGGCCCCCACATACGGGCCTGATCAAAGTGGGCTTCGAGGCGATTGGAGCGCCTTTGGGACCGGCCAAAATCTGGCCGATAGAGATGGGAGGCGGCGAGTCTCGGGCAAGTTTCGACACCCTCTATGAGTGGCCGATTTGCCAGACGCGTTGGGTCAAGCCACGCCGACTTTCCCGTATTGCGGGCGCTCATCTTCTCGATGCGAACCTTGGCAAGGAGCGCGTCTCACGTATTCGAGCGATCGCTACTTCCCTGGGCCTTCCAGTTTCAGTTACCGCAGACGCACTTCGTCCTTGGCTGATAAAGCTGGCCAAGGATCTGGCACTGCAAAAAGATAGAAAATCGTCGGCGTGGTCCGACTTTTACAATGATCTCGTAGCACTTTTCCAAGCTCTTTCCCTGGACCTGAAGTTGCTTGAGGGCCAATCGATCATGATCGGGTCGGCAGGCAAGTTGCTGCCGGCTCGCGCAAAGGGCGAAGACGATAGTCGCCCGATCTTCTACAGGCCACCGGGGGGCAAGCGAAGATCGGGCAGCGGTGTCCCGCCGCTTCCTCCATCCTCACTCTCCAGGCGCTGGCGCTTTCTCCGCGAGGGTGTCCATCTCAACGAAACGACACTTGCAGCGCTCGAGCGCGCCGAGCTAATCAGGCGCTTCGATGCGCTTGAAGTGCTGGAGGATCTGGCTGGTGCGTTGGGTCCCAAGCCGACCGAAAACCAGCTGGTTGAAGCGCTAAGTTGGGCTTTTCGGGTATGGAAGGTTTCACCCTCCATTCTCGAACAGGCGGCAAAGACGATTTCCATCTCTGTGCCAACGATTGGGGGTTGGGTCGCTTCGGCGGACGCCGCATTTCCGAGCTCATGGAAAATTCAGCAAAGAGGTCTCGAAGACTACCTGCTTGAAGCGGCCGCCCATTCGCCGGATTGCAAAATTGCCGCAGGACGGTTTCTCGTGGCCTATGACAAATGGCCATGTCTGACGAACAACGATCGCAAGTCGGACTGGATACATTTCCTGGAAAATCTCAACGTCACCGTCGGGCTGCGTCCCCTTGCCGCTGAAATTCCGCTTGAAGGACTTCCTAGCTGGATCTGGCACAACCTGATGCGACAGGGAAAGGCGAGCGAAGGGCTTGGCGTCGACTGGGTTGCGGCTGCAAATTCCAAGGCATTCGAGAACCCGCAAACAAATTATGTGCGCCGCGGAGAGGCCTGGCGCTTACCAGGACAGATCGAACACGGGCGATTATCGATTGAAGCGCAGACGGGCCTATCAGGCCTCATCCTGGAATACCTTGCTGCGAACGACGATAGCCAGTTTGCCTTCAAGATCCGTCACTACAGAGGGTACAACGAAATCGAGTTGCCAACGCCTCTTGCTGTTTTCTTGCGACAGGGCAATTGGGTCGCGAGCAGCCTCAAGGAAGAAACCGTTCTTCGAAGCCCCCGAAATTCGTGGTCAAGCCTTACTCCGCGCGATCTGCCGCCCCGCTTCATTGGCCGCACAATCCACGAAGGCTTGGCGAAAGGCCCTCCGCCTCTTCTTTTTGACGAGCGTATCGGTGTGCGCGACTGGTCGCGCAAGGAGACCGCAGTTGCGCGATTGATGGCATTGGCAGATGCCCTGCCTGACCTGTCCTCCGCCGAGAGACGGGTGTTTCGGGATCAATTGCGCCGCGCCTGGGAGGATGCCCTTTCGGTCGAGGCCTCGCTGCCGACCAACCTTACGCTCGTTGTCGAGCGCCGCTCCGAGCTCCAGCCCCTCCAGGGTGACACCTCCGAGCCACCAACGCTTTTTGTGACGTCGGAACGCGAAAGCTTCGCTTCGAGAGCTCTCAACGATCAGGGCGAGGCAGTACTATTTGTCGGAGAGGATGACGCCGGTAGAATCTGCACAATGCTCACAGATCACGGCGCTTTTGATGCGCGCCTTGCCAGTGATGTCAAGCTGCTGGTTGACGGCTTACCATTCGCGCACAACGAAACGGACCCTCTTCTGATCTCGTTGAACCTAGGTTGGCTGATTGACGCCGCGATCCTGGCACATGAGCACCTGGGAGACCCACTAGAGAGGCGCACACTTGGCGCGGACGCTATTGAGCGCATGCTGCGGCAGGTTCGGATACGTCGATGCGATCGTTTCGGCTTGATGGTGGCAGGCACCGAACTTTCCGCAGCCATCACGGAGCGTGTCTATCAGGTCCAGGATCCGCATCGGCCAACGCTGATCATCGCCGGTAATGCCGACTTTGATTTTGATTTGCTGATCGATGCTGCGCCTGCCTTGGCAAAATTGATCGGCGCGCGTTCCAACTTCCTCGAGACGATTCTGCTCAAACTCAGACGCGACCGCATCGACAACGGCGTTTCCAGACCGAGTGACCAGGAATTCGCGCGGGCAATTCGACGAGACGTTTCGGTCGTGCGCGAATATTTTGCGTCGGCCAGCGACGTCTATCGCAGGAAGGTTGACCTGATTCTGCCTGCCGTTGCGTGTCTGCTGAGCGCGGAGGCGGCAAGTCAGCTCGCAGACATCAGTCGGTCGGGCGCCCCAAATGCCGAGATTTCTGCGTGGCTTATACGCACACTTGGCGAGATCATGGGCAACAGGCTGCTAGAATCCGTTGACACCGCCGACGATCACCGTTCCATCCGAAGACAGCTGGACATTGATTACGCACGATACAACAACGCTCTAATTGAATTGGGTTATACGCCGCTAGCAAGCGACGCGGAGTTCCAAAGATTGTTCGAGGTCTATTTGAACGATGCCAGACCTGCGCTCCGCAATCGAGTAAGACGGCGATTCCTTAAGGCCTATCAGGAAGGGCAAGATCTCGGTCTGTACATCACGATGAGAGGGCTACCATTTGCCATCTACGATCCGAACTGGGTTTTGACCCGGGAGAGCTTGGAACCGGATTTCGTTCGAAACTATCTCGACGAACAGGCAGAAGCCGCGCTTGGGCCGGATGATGAGGCGATTGCACTGCCGGAACTGTATGGCTTGAGGGAAGCCAATCGCAAAATCGTCAGTGCGAACCACGATCAACTCGCGAAGACGGTCAGAGCATGGCGGCGGAAAGACACGGGCGCTGGGGATGAGACCTTGCCGTCCGACGCGCATGTCGCTTTTAGAGCGCTTGAAAATTCCGGGCTGCTCGACTTTGCCCCGGTCGTGCCGTTTCAACTGCCCAGTCTGTACGCGTCATTGGGATTCTGGCCGCAGCGAATGCCCAAGTCGCTCGACCTCAAGACCCTTGGGCTGGAAGTCGACGATCTGAATTTTGAGGAACAGGAGGCGTGCGAGCGGAAACGTCAAGACGAGGTGAGGTCTCGATCAGTCTGGATCCACGACAAGCAGTTCGACACCGGCGACCGATCGGCATTTGCGGCTCAGTTCTCACAACTGGCAGCCGCGGAAATTTCAAAGGCGGACGATTGGTATCAGCGGAGCAGTCCGCCCCGACTAGCGTTGCAGGAAAAGCCATCCGATTCCGCTCGGCGACAGGGCGGAGGTCCCGGCGGGCCGGGACGAACCGACCAGGCGCCCGAAGCGATCCGCATAGCGATGGGCCTAGCAAGCGAGTTTCTGGCGCGCGAATATCTTAGGCGTCGCCATCCTCGGGAGATGAATGACGATTGCTGGGTTTCGACCAATCGCCTGGAATTCTGTGGCGGGAGTGAAGGCAACGACAGCCTAGGTTATGACTTCCGCGTTGTGACAGCTCGAAACGAGTGGTTGTACGAAGTCAAATCGGCACAGGACGCCGGTGGCGAGTTCGAACTGACTGCAAATGAAATCAAGGTTGCCGGTAGCGCCATGAGCGAAGGCAGGCGTCGCTACCGCATATTGTATGTCCCTTATGTCTTTGATCCGACGCGATGGCGGGTTCTGCCGCTTCAAAACCCGCTGGGCGAGAACACTCGTAACAGGTTCAAGGTCGTGCGCTCCGGTTCAGTGCGATATCACTTCGATTTTCGATAGATCGCAGCGCGCAAAGCGGTGCTCTTTTATCGTTTGCAGGTTTTGGCAAAGCAGTGCCGAGACTGCACCGTTGGTCGTCGCCGGACCGATACCGTTCTCATGCTAATTCAACTGGAAGCCGCGAATATGCTCCGGTGTTGCGGTGTCGGTCGATCGTCCGAGGAACGTGGCAAAGCGTCGAACGTGACGAACGTAATCCTGCTGCGTGTGCGAGCCCAGACCACGCAGGAACATGTCGTGCTGCATGCGCTGGCGCAGGGGTGAGACGGATATACCAGTCGACAGTAGCCATGGCGAGTTCCTCTCGTTGGAGGGAACTCCATGGTCGGGTCGGCCGCTGCCAACCGCTCAAAGGCTGTGAATACTACGCCACCTCACCGCCAGGTAACACTCCCGCGAAGCGGGTACGTGCATGGGGCGCTCAGCTGTCCTATGTGATCGGGCGCCGAGAGCAGACCATCGGCTCTTGGAGCCACTGCGAAGGTAGCTGCCGTTCAGCAACCGACCCCATTGCGGATGTAAGCCCACTGTCGATGGATCCTGGAAGCCGACATCGCAATCTAAAATCGGCAAAGGCTCTTTCTGACCTCTATGGTCTGAATGGCACCTCGGACAGCGCTACATCCGCGTCGTATCCGTGGGCCTTCATGAAAGCTTCGACACTTCGGGCGGTTAGTTCTTGGTCTGTACCTGGTCCGATTCGAATTGACCTAATAGGCAATCTAGCCTCGCTGCTGCCGATCTCAATGTACGGTACGATCTTGTTCTGCAGTACTCTAAATTGCATGTCGCTCGCGGGAATGTCCTTCTGCACGACATATCGCCACTCCCTCTCATCCCTAAAGCCAAGGTGCTTGAACTTGGGGAGCAATCGGGAGATTCTCGCCATGATATCAGCCTGTTGCTCCTCCTCATCAGAGGCGCCGAGAGCTTCTTCCAATTCGGCGATGTCTCGTAGCTCAGCTTCCAGCGCATCGCGTAGCTTCTGTGCAGTTGAAAATTTCGCATAAACTACGTGCTGTAAATGGGCGGAGTCCATCCTAAGCCTCTCGGTCAGCGCGGACTGCTCGAATGTGAGAGAGACACCTTGAACGGCTCCACCATAACCGCGCCACTGGCTTAGATTGTCATCATCGCTACAAAAACATGCAACATAACTTTGTGCTTGGAGACCTTTCTTGAGTTCATCAAAAGCGGTCTCGATGGCTGGCCCCCAAGCTCGCAATGCCTTTTCTGATGAAAGCAGCTTGATAGCTTTCTTCGAAGCGTTCAGCGCATGCGTCAGTTCAGCTTTATCGTTCAGAAATGACGCATTAGAAGCCCATAAACTCTTCGTCCTAACGATACCCTCCAAGCCGGAAAGAGTAGTATAGTGGCTCAGTTTCGTCGGCAGCTTCTGGCCTTTTAGCACCGATCTTGTCGGCGAGGTGCCCGAGGCAATTTTAACCATCATCCGCTCTCTCAATCCAAGACAAAGAACCTACTATCATCCGCCTGCGAGGAAATGCGTGGTTTCTTTCGTTCGATGACGCCAAGCTCCGAGCCTTAACCTACACCTCGGAGCGCAAAGAAGATGTAGTAGGTGACGTTGCCCCCAGGTTTTAGCCGGCTCTGAGTTCGCTCCGGTGGTTGGAGTAGCCCTTATGGGCGCTGTAAGCGACGGGAGCTGACGCGGAGCCATTGGCAGAGCGCAGCGCCAGATCCCAGCGCGGGTGGAAGGTTGCGGCAAACGCGGCCGGCGTCTGCCAACTGAGCTTCGAGTGTGGGCGAGCTCCGTTGTAGTCCGCCCACCATGTGGCCAGGGCGATCCGGGCCTGCTGCAATGTCGAGAATAGGGCCTCGTTCAAAAACTCATCGCGTAGTCGGCCGTTGAAGGACTCGATGAACGCGTTCTGCGTCGGCTTGCCGGGCGCGATGTAGTGCCACTCGACCTTGGTCTTTTCGGTCCAGGTCAGGACAGCATTGCTGGCGAGTTCGTTGCCAATGTCGTTGGTCCCGGACTTGATCCAGGATCATCGTCGGCTTTCCACGCGCATCGATAAGGTGATCGAGTTCGCGTGCGCCCCGCTGGCCGGAGAGCGAGGTGTCGGCCACCAGCGTCAGTCACTCCCGGATGCAGTCGTCGACCACGGAGAGGATGCGCAAACGGCGGCCGTCCGTCAGTCGATCGGAAACGAAGTCGAGCGATCAGCGGTCATTCGGCCGCAATGGGACCATCATCGGCGCCCGAGTTCCGACCACCCGCTTGCGTCCGCCATGACGACGCACGGTCAGCCGTTCCTCGCGGTAGATCCGGAACAGGCGTTTGTGATTGACCACGAAGCCTTCTCGCTTGAGCTCGGCGTTCTCGTCCTCCAGCGCCCGCAGTCGCTTGGCCTCGGCTACCTCCATCCGGCCGAATTTCGCTTTCCATTTGTAGATGCTGGCGTCGCTGCCCCGTGCTTGCGGCACAGATCCGCGACCGAGACGCCAGCCTCGTGCTCCTTCAAGATGCCGATGATCTGTTCTTCCGAAAAGCGGATACGCTTCATGCTCTGATCCTCATGACAGGCCAGAGCGAACTTCAAAACAGGTTAGGTCCAAGAGGCAACGTCGCCCCATCCAACGGCGAATGGCTCCCTACTTCCGGCGAGCGCCGCAGTTTCCACGGGATTCCGGTGGTGGACGTCATACTCAGCCCTGCTGTTGCGAGCGCCCTTCTGCTACAATCACACGCATGCAAAACACAGCATCGGAGAATAGCGAAGAAGAACGGTTCAGCCCACGGCGCTACATGCGCAGTAGGCATCCAAATCTATTTTCCGATTCGAAGCAGATTTTGATTCCGTCTATTACGCGGGAGGTGCTTTCTAACCACATCGAAACACTGACGAACCAGACGAAGGAATCGGCGTTCGAAACTTTCGCCCGCCGTCTTTCAGGAAAATTCATATCGCCGAACCTCAAACCGCAGACGGGGCCGTTCGGCGGGGGCGATGGAAAGACCGACTCGGAAACCTATCCGGTCGCAGACGCAGTCGCGCAGCGCTGGTTTGTCTCGGATACTGCTGGTGCGCATGAACACTGGGCTTTCGCCTTTAGCTGTCAGAAGGATTGGCGAAGCAAGGTGCGTAAGGACGTCATGTCCATTGTCGGAGCCGGGCACGGGTTCCTCAGAATCTATTTCGTATCCAATCAGTACATACCCTCGAAGGACAACACCGCAGCACGTGAGGCGCTGACGAAAGAATTCGGTGTGTCGGTCAATATCCTCGATCGGACGTGGCTGCTGGACCGGGTTTTCGATGATGACAGTCTCGATATCGCCGTTGACACGCTTGGTGTTGGCGCGGGCGCCGCTCGGGGGGAACGGCAAGTCGGGCCGGAAGATCTTCGCCGTCAGACCGAGTTGGCGGAATTGGACCGGGTGCTCGGCGACCCGGGCGAGTACCAGGGGACGCGGCATGCACTGGTTGAAGACAGCCATAGGTCTGCGCTTCTCGCCCGTGGCCTCGAAAGGTCGCGCTATGAAATCGATGGCCGGTTTCAGCGCACGATCCGGCTCGCCAGAGAACACGAATTGCCCGAGCTCGAGCTGGCCGCCGCCTATGATTGGGCATGGACGACCAATTTCTGGCTGGAAGACCCTCGCGAGGCGAGCGTGCTTTACGACGCGGTCGAGACTCTCGCCATCGACAGCGATGTGGCTGATGACCTTGAAAAACTTTCGAACCTTTTGACGTGCATGAGTTCCAATGTCGCTTTCGGCATTCTGTCGCCGGAGGCCGGAAAGCTGGGCGTCAGGTCTACCCGGCTCAAGGAGGCGCTTGCCCGTGTCGAGGCCGATGGCAGCCGTCCGAACAACGCGCTGCACGCACACAGTCTGGCGTTGATGATGCGTCTGGCCGAGTTCGGTCCTGCCGTACGAGATGGGGCGGATATCAGCGGGCTTGAAGAACTATGGGGCGAGTTCCGCAACCTCATAGAGCAGGCACATGGACTGGGGACATTCCCCTTCGAACCAATCGCGAATGCGCTTACCGAGGTGGGGGAATTCGTACCGGAGAGCGAAGCTTTTGATGCTCTCTATGAGGCGCTGACCGACGCGCTCGTGAAGCGCCGAAGTGAAGGCGAAGCTGCCAGACGAAACATGGCGCGTGGATACCAGAAGCTGGAAAAGCAGCTTCCGTATGAGGCCATCCGCTGGTTTGGGCGTGCAGTCGGATTGCTGGTCAAGGCTGAATACGCAGAAGACCTTGTGCACGCGCTCGTCGGATGCAGCATCGCTTATGCAGATGCCGGTCTGCCTTGGGCGGCACGGAACTACGCGCTCGCTGCCGCCAGCCAGCAGTTCAGCGCATTCAAACGCTCCGGCTCGGTGGAGGAAGTCAGTCCGGCAGTCCTGACCCAGTGGTATGCGCGCGAGTTTCGTCTTGGCCGTGTCCCGTATGTTTTGGCCGCGTATCATCTCGGGGCTATGATTGGTCAGGCGCGTGCCACGACGGACGAAAGGCGCACGTCACTCGCCAAGCGCGTCTCCGCCCAAAATCAGCAAATCGGCGCGTTGCTACTCCAGACGCCGTTCGATGTGCTGGACAGGGTCCGGCGGCTACCCGACGGATTGGAGCGGATGGGGCTGCCGCAGGCGCGCATGGCGCTGATGTTCATGCTGGGCCGCGAAGACGTTCTGCGGTCAGAGGGCTGGGTTCCGAAGGAAGAAACTGCCGAGGGATACGCCAAGCTCTTTGAACAGTGGGTATTTCTTGGTCGGGAGGCGCACGTACCAGCGCCTGATTTCATGCTCGGTGATGTTGTCGAGCTGCGTTCGCGGGTCATCGGCTGCGATTTGGTGATGTCCTGCGCGAACAACCTGACATCGATTTCAATCGCGGAATCGCTGCTTGGTTCACTGGAGGCGTTGCTTGCCACCAGTTTGAACTACCAGTTGTTGCCGAATACCGAACGTCTCCGGATTCGCGTCTCTGGTGGCGGTGTGGATAACGCCGCGCCGGTCTTGGAATTCGTGGAGGAAGCCGGTCAAAGAGTCGGAAAAATCACGCACGCGGACATCCTGAATTTCGCAAGTCGGGAGGATGTCGTCCGGTTTATGGACTGGCTACATCAGGCCGTGATTGAGACGTTTATCGCGCTGGCGGTCCCACAACAGTTCGAGAAGTGGCGCGACAATGTGCTTACGAACGAGAATGCGTTCTCGCGGGCCCTGACATTCTCGAATGTTCTAATTCCGATGAACGCCATCTTCGGAACCGAGAGACAACGGCTGTCGATCGAAGAATGGATGGAAGACGCCGACGTTCTGCACGGCAATATACGGACCACTCCGTGGGTGCCAAGACTCTCGGTGAAAACCGCATCGTCCGAAAAGCCGCTATTTTCGGACGCCTCACCGTCTGATGACATGCTCAACATGGAGCGGCAAAAGCACACCGACATACGTGTCATCAGTCCCATCGACGTCAATCAGTGGAACGCCGCGAAATGGCGTGCCGCGCTTTTCATGACGATTCCCGGCAGTGTTGTCCCGCCGATTTTCGGGCTTGTGTTTGAAAACGCCGAACGTGGGGCAGCGATCTTCAGGGGATGGCGCGGCCGGCTCGGGTTGGACGATGCGCTGAACACGGTTCGGATAGCCGTCATCAGGGGCGTACGTGCATCCAACCCGCACGCTTACGCGGTCATCGTAGGACCAAACGCTGATAATATCTCGACGGATGCCACGACCATGTTTGAATTCGTCTCGCGAATTCAGACGATGACGCCTTCGTCCTCGGAGAACCTCGACAGATTTCTTGCGGAATTCGAGCGACATGGGCGCTTCCTGCTAGCTCCGGCACATCTTCCAACGGTGACGGCGACGCCGTCCGTTGAGGTCGAACTTGGCATTGGCAAGTATGACCTGTGCGTAAGGCAGGGATGGGAAATCGGCCCCAACGACCCGGACATGATGGCACTCGACCCCGATGACCCGCCCATCATCCCGGCGAACGTCGTTGACCCGCCCGTTCTGAAAACACTCGCACGAATGCGTGGGACTGAAGCTCGCCGCAGGCAGAGGGTATGAACCGACCCTGGGTCTCCGTG
This sequence comes from Labrys sp. E2SS-1L, assembly GCF_057073705.1. Classification (NCBI taxonomy): domain Bacteria; kingdom Pseudomonadati; phylum Pseudomonadota; class Alphaproteobacteria; order Hyphomicrobiales; family Xanthobacteraceae; genus Labrys; species Labrys sp. E2SS-1L. Next base: position 5,507,297 of record NZ_CP172712.1, read on the forward strand.
GCCCGGTGACGGTGGAGCGGGAAGGCTACGGGTCCGGTGAGTGGTCAAGGGCGGCGCGATAGCCTCTTGTTAAAGGTAGCGATGTAGGTGGACCTCACCGCCGATCGCATTCGACCCAATTCGATTGAAATACAGGCTGCCACCTCGTCGGATGTCGCCCTCTCCTCCAATTTTGTCCTAGCGAGGACAGCGCGGCGAACGTCACTCCAGTTCAAGGGACTCAAACGCAAAAACCGCCCTGATGGTCAGATCAGGACGGTTATTGATTTATGACAGAATTGGTTGCGGGGGCCCGCAACGAAGTCATACTCCGCAGCACGCCACAATGTCCCGCACCCCGATTTCTATCGACAGATTCTGGAAGAGGCAGGAATGCGTGCCAACAGGCTTTCCATGTGCCCTCCCCCTCAGATTTGAGGTGCTGCATTGCCCGAATGCAGGACAGACGTCGGCTGTCGCGAATAGACAGATCCCGGAAGAGCGGCTCCTCCTGCGGTGAATAAGCGATCGCTGACGCGAACAACTCAGCGGCGATCCAACCCACTATGGAGATAGGATCATTCCTGGCACTTCCTTCGGATCAGCGTGCTACTAGCGAACCGATCTCAAGAACGCGCCGAGACGCGAACTACGAGGCTGGCGTAGCAGTTCGGCCGGCGGGCCTTCTTCTTCGATACGGCCGTCATGGAAGAACACTATCTTATCGCAGACCTCGCGGGCGAAGCTCATCTCGTGTGTCACGACAAGCATTGTGCGGCCTTCTTTCGCGAGGGAGCGGATCACGGCCAGCACTTCGCCCACCAATTCGGGATCGAGCGCCGAGGTCGGTTCGTCAAACAGCAGCAACTCCGGTTCGACGGCAAGTGCCCGTGCAATGGCGACGCGCTGCTGCTGGCCGCCAGACAACGAAGTCGGATAGGCATTGGCCTTTTCCTGCAGGCCAACCTTGGCCAGCAGTTCCATTGCCTTCTCCACCGCCTGCTGGCGCGGCGTGCCATGCACGTGAATGGGTACCTTGATGATGTTCTCAAGCACGGTCCAATGTGACCAGAGATTGAATTGCTGGAACACCATGCCGGTGCGGCGGCGCAGCCGCTCCACATCCGCCCGGGCCGGCGCTTTGCCGCCGCCGATCTTGAGGCTTTGACCCCTGAAGTCTATCTCGCCGGAACTCGGCGTCTCAAGGAAATTGAGGCAGCGCAGGAAGGTGCTTTTGCCGGACCCGCTGGCACCGATGATCGAAACCACCTGATGCTCGTAAGCCTTGAAGGAAATGCCCTTGAGCACCTCGACGACGCCGAAGCTCTTGCGCAAGTCCCGCGACTCGATTGTCGGCACCGCGGATGCGGATTTGCCGGGAGGCAGTTCGATTACACTCATCATTTCCTCCGGTGATGCTCTGGCGGCGGTACAAAGAGTCCCGCCTGGCACGCCATTGCTGGAATGCGCATTCTCGTCGTCTTGTCGGGATCGCCTGGCTGGGCGGGGTTGGGAATGGCTTGCGCCTCAGCCTTCCATCGCCAGGCCGCCGCTGCGCTTGATCCGGCCTTCAAGCAGCCGCACCCCGAAACTGAGTGCCATGTTGAGCGCGAGATAGACCGCGCCCGCCGCCGCGAAGACTTCGATCGGGGCATAGGTCTCGGAAGCCAGTATACGCGCTTGCCCGGTCAACTCGATAATCGTGATGATGCTGGCGAGCGACGTGCCCTTGAGAATCAGGATCAATTCATTGCCATAGGCTGGCAACATGGTGCGCAGGGCCTGTGGGAAGACCACCAGGCGGAACTTTTGCGTGGCGGTGAGCCCGAACGCCTTGGCAGCTTCGACCTGCCCACGGGGAACCGCTAGCAGCCCGCCACGGATGATCTCGCTGCCATAGGCCGCCGTATTGAGCGACAGGGCGATGAGAGCGCAGGCATAGGCTTCCCGAAATATCGGCCACAGGATGGAGTTGCGCATCGCATCGAGCTGACCGAGTCCGTAGTAAACGAAGAAAACCTGCGCCAGCAGCGGGGTGCCTCGAATGACGTAGACAAAGGAGTAGGCAAGCGCCGATAACGTGCGGACCTTCGAAAGCCTTGCCGCCGCCAGCAGCACCGCCAGCATGAAACCGAGCGCGATCGATGTCAGGGCGAGTTCCAGCGTCAGCGGCAGTGCCAAAAGCAAGGGCGGAAACGAGTCAAAAAATACATCCCATCTCATTTGCCGTATCCTCCGATGACGGAGCGGCTGAAATGGTGTTCGGCGCTTTCGAAAACCTTGTGCGAGACGGAGGTGATGAAAAGAAAGATCAGGATGGCGACCATGTAGAACAAGAACGGACTGCGTGTGGAGCCAGCTGCGACGTCGATGGTGCGCATGAGTTCGACCAGGCCCGTGACGGAGATCAGCGCCGTGTCTTTCAGCACCAGCTGCCAGACATTGGCGATGGACGGCAAGGCATAGCGCAGCATCTGCGGCAGCTTGATGCGGAAAAACAGGGTGGCCCACCTCATGCCGAAGGCATTGGCGGCCTCGATCTGTCCTTTCGGAATAGCTTGGAACGCACCACGAAACACTTCAGCGCTGTAGGCCGCGCAGATCAGGACGATGGCGAGCACGCCAGCGCTGAAGGCATCGGCTGCGACCGTGCCAGAATATCCCATCGCATTGGCGATGTGGCGATAGAACTGGCCGCCGCCGAAGAAGAGAAGGTAGATCACCAGGAGTTCGGGCACGCCGCGGACGACCGTGACATAGACACCGGAAATCGCGCGCAGCAGGATGTTCGCAGAGAGGCGGGCCGCCGCGATCGGCAACCCCACGACAAGGCCGCCGGCAAAACCCAGTGCTGCGATGACCAAGGTCATTGCAGCACCATATGCCAGTTCGTCACCCCAGCCGGTCGGCCCGAAGGCGAGAAGATCGAGAATCTTCATTTGGCGAGGTTTTCGGGAATCGAGCCGTCGACACCGATCCACTTGACGCTCATCTTCGAGATGCTGCCGTCGGCGGTCGCTTCGCGGATCGCCTTGTTGAACTGCTCGCGCAGTTCGGCTTCCTCACCCCTGCGAAATGCCAGCGCCACGCCTTTGCCGAGGGCACCGCCCTTCAGCGCAGGACCAAAGGCGATGAATTTCTTGCCGGCCTTCTCCTGTTCGCCGATGAAATTGAGCGTTGCGCCTGCGCCGTCGACGGCGGCATCTATGCGGCCAGCGACGAGATCGAGCAGCATGTTCTCGCCCTTGTCGTAGATCTTCACCTTCATGCCCGGAAAGGTCTCCTCGAAGAACTTCGCATGGGTCGAGGCGCGTTCCACGCCAACGGTTGCGTCCTTGAGGGCCATCGCCACATCACCAATGACCGCTTTATCCTTGTCGCTCATCGAACCCACCAGGATGGTCGTGCCTTCTCCGCTCTTGAACTGGCCGAGCGGACTGTCGGCGGAGGCAATCAGGCGCGTCGGACCGGCATAGTAGGGGATCGAGAAATCAACGGCCTTCGCGCGTTCGTCTGTGATGGAGAGCGAGGCCAGGATGGCGTCGAACCGCTTCTCGTTGAGGGCCGGGATCATGCCGTCGAAATTCTGGATGACCCACTCGCATTTGACGTTCATGCGTCTGCAGATGTCATCGGCCAGATCGGCTTCGAAACCGACCAGTTTGCCTGAAGGATCGGTATAGTTGAATGGCGCGTAGGTGCCATCGGTTGCGAGTTTCACCACCCGCTGATCAGCCGCATGGACCATTCCGGCTCCGGCGACAAGCGTCGCCACGGAGACAAGCAGAACTCGTCTCTTCATGTTCATTTCGCTCACCCTCTGTTCTCGTTTACGCCGCCCATGAAGCGCCCGGAACGGACGTCTTGCGCGGAGCCTTGTCGAGAGTAGGCCGAAAGACAGCCACGTTTGGTCAAACGAGCCGCGGCAGGTGGCAAAATATGTCTAGTTTAGCGCTCGGCCCGACAGTTTATTTCGCCAGCTCGATCTGGGTTCCCTGACTCTTCAACCAAGCCACGAATGCCTCCGAGACCCGCCCCGGCGTATGGACGACGGCATAGTAGGCTCCAAGCACGACTTCGACCGACGGGCATGGCCGGACGATGCTCCCGGACTGCAGGAGGGAGGCGACGAAGGCCGTGTTGGCCTGGGCGACGCCGAGACCCGAAAGGCAGGCGTCGATCGACGCTTCGTCGGTATCGAAGACCATGCTGCAGCCCAGCGGCTCGAAGGGGATGGCGGCCCCTTTGCACCACTGTCGCCAGGACCAGGCATCTGCCGTGTCTTGCAGGATCGGCAGGGCGAGAACCTGTGCCGGTTCGACCTCGAGGGAGCTGCCGTCCAGGAGCTCCGGCCGGCAGATCGGCGCCGTGTTGTCCGCCAGGAACACCTCGCCCTCGGCATCCGCTGCCGCTGGCAAGCCGCGGGCATATTTGATTTCGATGTCGATCCGGTCGCCGCCCGCCGACCCGATGGTGCGAAAGCGCAGGTCGACCCCGGGGTGGCCGAGACGATAGTGCTCTATCCTCGGGATCAGCCAGCGCTGCGTCAGTGTCAGCGGTGCCCGTATGGTCAGCTTGGTGGCCTGGCCGGAAACCTCGCGCACACCCTTGCGAACTTCGGCCAGTGCATTCCTGACATGGCCGAGGAAGGCTTTGCCCGTATCCGTCAGTTCGATGGCGTTGTGGCTGCGCTGGAACAGCGTCACCTCGAGGGATTGTTCGAGAAGCTTGATCTGCCGGCTCACTGCGCCGGGGGTGAGGTTCAATTCGGAGGCCGCAAGCGTCAGGCTGCCGAGACGGGATGCGGCCTCGAATGCGACCAGTGTGTTGAGCCAGGGGAGCCTGACGGTCTGTGCATGTCTGATGCTCATTCAGGCGTTACCATTTTTCCATTGCAAGCCCAGGGCGTCCTCTCATTGTGACAGTGCCCCAGCAGACCAACTGGCCGACGGTGCGCATACCGCCACAGTTGAGCCTCGTCAGGAGAAAACACAATGAACATGGTGCCCTTGAAACCGGAATTCGCAGGCCTGCCCGGCAAGGTCGATCGCATCGACCTTCGCATCCTCACCGAATTGCAGAAGAATGGCAGGATCACGAACTTCAAGCTATCCTCGATCGTCGGCATCTCCGCCAGCCCGTGTCACAAGCGCGTGCGCCGCCTGGAAAAGATGGGGCTGATCAGGGGCTACCGCGCGCAGATCTATTGGTCCCGGCTTTACTCCAACGTCTCGGTCTTCGCTGCCGTGTCGCTCAAGAATCACGGTTCTGCCGACTTCCAGACCTTCGAGCGCCGTATCAAACACCATCCGGAAATCACCAACTGCTTCGGACTGTGCGGGCCTTACGATTACATGCTGCGCTTCGACTGTAGCGATATCGCGGCCTATGAAGCGATCTCGCGTGAACTTCTCGACGGCGACGTGTCCTTCTCGCGTTTCGACAGCTTCGTGGTGCTGCGCGAGATCAAGAACGAGCCCTTGTCGCCGGCGCTCGCCTCGCTGCAGGGATCACAGGATGAATTGCGGCGGGTCGCCTGATCCGGTGACCTGGGCCGGACCGCCTCGGTTCAGGCGGTCTGGGCGTGTGTCGACTTGCCCGCGCCATCGGCCCGTCTGTCGAACCGGTAGGGGTCGAAACCTTCGATCTGCGTGGATGTGCGGCCATCGAGCACCAACTCGGCTATCACTTCGCCGATGCCTGGCCCGAGCTGGAAACCGTGTCCGGAGAAGCCGAAGGCATGGATCAACCCGTCGACGGCACGGCTCCTGCCCACGAAGGGCAGTGAATCCGGTGACTTGCCTTCGACGCCGGCCCAACTGCGGATGAAATTGCGTCCGCGCAGGAAAGGCAGGACATCCACAGCGATGCGGGAGGCATCGAACAGGTTCTGCGGAACATATTTCGCGCGGCCTGTATCCAGGTCGGCGCGGCCGGGACCGCGCCCGAACAGCAGATTGCCCCGCCCGATCTGCCGGGCATAGAAGAAGCGCCCATTGACCGGATAGTCCACCGTCGACGTGACCAAGCGCGGAAACGGCTCGCTGACGACCATCTGCGGCGCCATGACGTCAAGGGGGAAGCTCTCCGAGAACTGGGCTGCGAGACGTGCGCCCCAGGCGCCGGCAGCATTGATCAGGGTAGGTGCGCGGGCTTTGGTGCCGGCCTCTGTTTCGATTCTGAAGCACGTCCCGTCATAATGAGCAGTCCGCACCGCGTCGTATTCGACTATGTCGGCGCCCAGCTTGCGTGCGGCAATGGCGAATACCGGCGTAACCAGCCGCGGGTTGGCCGCGCCATCCCCGGCGACGTAGCATCCGCCGAGTACCTTGGTGCCGATCCAGGGGAAGCGCCTGGCAATTTCGGTACTTGTCAGCATCTGCGCGCCGACGCCGTGACGCTCGGCCATGACGGCCCATTGCTCGACCGCCGCCATATGGTCGGGGCGGTCACAGATCTCCACATGTCCGGTGATTTCCGTTTCGCAACTATCGCCGACAAGTGCGTCGATCTTCTGCCACTGATTGCGGGCGCGCAGGCTGAGCGGCAGTTCGGGTTCGGCGCGGCCGTTCGTGCGTAAACCGCCGAAGTTCACGCCGCTGGCCTGGGCTCCGACCGCGCCACGTTCGAATAGGCTGACCCGGGCGCCGCGCCGTGCGAGATAATAGGCCGAACAGACGCCGGCTATGCCGCCGCCGATGATCATGACATCCGTTTCAAAAACCCTGGTCATCGCCGTCACGCTTTTCACCGGCACGCATCCAGGCGTCGACCTGTGGGTCGGCCTGGCCGCAAGTGCGTCCATAAGAAATCGGTTTTACTGGTCCCTGCCCGCGAAGCTTGCCGACCTGATCGAGTGGCTTTCCGGTCGTTGCTGAAAGCAGCTCGGCCAGGACCGGGCCGCAGACGCGCCCCTGGCAGCGTCCCATACCGGGACGTGCAAGCGCCTTCAGCCTATTGACCTCCTGCGGCTCGAACCGGGCAATGGCGGCTCGGACCTCGCCGAAGGTGACGTTCTCGCAGCGGCAAAGGATGGTTTCGTCGGGCGCCTCGCCGATCCAGTCTGCTGGAAAGGGAAAGCTCGTCTCGACGCCCCTGCGGAATGTCGACAGCCGGCCGAGCTTGCGCTCGATCTGGCGCAGCCGCGCCTTCGACGACGGCATTCCAATATCGGCAAGCAGCGCCAGTGCCGCACGCTCGCCAGCCAGTTCGGCCACATCGGCGCCGCCGATCGCGCTGCCGTCGCCAGCGACATAGATGCCATCGCCCGCGCGGCCCTGTCCGTCATGCGCGACGACCCACTGCCGGTTGGCCGCATCGAAGCGGGTTCGGCATCCGGCGATCTCCGCAAGCTGCATCTCGGGGCTTAGTCCGAAGCCGAAGCCAACGGCGTCGCATGGCACGAATTCATCCCGGCCAACAGCGCTGAAGTGGATACCCTGCACATTGTCACTACCTGCGATCGAACGCAGCCGCACACCCTCCCGCAGCATGACATTCTTGCGCGAGAGATAGCGGCGATAGGTAAGCCCGCGCAGCAGCAATCTGGGCAGGCGGGCCATGCGCGCGGCACCGCGCACCTTGTCGAGATAGGAGGCGCAATCAAGCACCGCCGCGACATTGGCGCCGGCCTTTGCGTATTGGTAGGCAACGAGATAGAGCAGCGGTCCCGTGCCGGCGAAGACGACGGCGCGGCCGATGGAACAGGCCTGATTCTTGAGCGCGATTTGCGAACCGCCGAGCGTGAACACGCCAGGCAGGGTCCACCCCGGTATCGGGACGATCCGGTCCATGGCACCGGTGCTCAGCACCAGCCGATCGAACTCCAGCCTGTCCGTACCGGATGCGTCGCTGGTGTGCACGGCATGATCGAAAATGTTCCAGACCAGCGTATTGGGTCGATAGTCGATCTTGCCCGCGAAGGCATCGAACATGTCGTGCAAGCGCACCGCCTTCGGCGCGTCGTCACCATAGAGGCTAGCCGGCGGGCGCCTGAAGCCATGGGGCTGACGCCTGTAGATCTGGCCGCCGCTTGCCGGGGCCTCGCTGATCACCGTGAGGTTGCGGCAGCCGGCGCGATGGAGCGTTTCGGCTGCCCGCGTACCCGCTGGCCCACTGCCCACGATGACGATGCGGTCATTGCTGGCCATGATCACCTTGCCTCGCGCGTCAACACGACCATGCCGTCGCGCACTTCGGTGGTGCAGGCGCGAATCCGCTCTCCCGATGCGAGCGTCAGCCAGCAGTCCTGGCAGGCGCCCATGTTGCAGAAACCAGCGCGCGGCCCGTCGCCAAATTCGGAATGACGCAGGAACCGGCCGTTCAAGAGTATCGCGGTCAAGAGCGTATCACCGGCGAGGCAAGAGACACTCTCGCCATCGATAAGAATCGCAACCGGCGTCCTGTCGGTCTCGCCCAAGCGGATGAATTGTCCTGCACTGCTGCCTGTCATTGGATCAAAACTCGAAATACCAGGACTAACCTAGCGATTGTCCGCTCGCGGACTCTTCCAAATGAAATGTCTCCACGAGCAGATTCTTCCAAACATCGGATGCCTGCCGCATCAGTTCGACGGAACCGCCTGCCTGAGCTTATCGAGCCGCTCTTCTAGCCGCCCGCGCGCCGATGCCAGATGTGCGTGGAGCGCGTCGAGCCTGGACCGGTGGCGATCCAGCTCGACCAGAGCCGCCTTGATCATGCGCCGCGTTTCGGCCGGCGAAGCAGCACCCGCCGATCGCCGTGCCTCGACGGAGCGACCCGGGTCGAACGCCTGCGCGACGGCTTCGTCGGGCAACTCGATGGTCCGACCGAGCACGCGCTCGATAGCGGCAAGCACATCGCCATGCCTGAGCTCGTCTGGGTTCAAGCCGCGCTCAAGGGCATCCCTTACCAGGTCGGCCACGACGTGATGCGCCTCGCGGAACGACAAGCCTCCTTCACGCACCAGGCAGTCGGCAAGGTCGGTTGCCGTCGAGAAACCGGCCCCGGCGCGTTGCCGCATCGTCTCGACATTGGGCTCGATTTTCTCCGCAACGAGACGGGCGATCGTCAATGCATTGCCGACGAGGCGCAAGGACGGCCATAGTGGCGCCAGCGACGAGCGGCCGGTGTCGCCCGCATGGCTGAAATGTCCGCCTTTCAGGATCGCGAAGGTGGCGGTCAGGCCACCGATCACTTCACCGGAACTCGCCTTGAGATATTCGACTGCCACCGGGTTCTTCTTCTGCGGCATGATGCTCGACGTGCCGGCGATGCTGTCTGGAAAGCGGATGAGGCCGAATTCCTGCGTGCTCCACACATACATGTCCTGTGCGAATCGCCCCCAGTTCGCCGCGATGGCCAGAACGGCAGCACCTGCATCCCAGACATAGTCGCGCGATGTCACCGCATCCTGCGCGTGGACTTGGATGGCACCGAAGCCAAGCAGGCCTGCAACCAATTGCCTGTCGATTGGGAAGGATGTGCCGGCAAAGGCGCAGGCTCCGAGTGGGCAGGAGTCGGCCGCGCCATAGGCGTTGAAGAGCCGCTCGGCGTCGCGAGCCAAAGCCTGCGCGACGCCCGTCAGGTAGAAGCCAAACGTGATCGGCTGTGCCGGCTGCATATGCGTGTAGCCGGGCATGAGGGTGTCGGCAAACTGGCTCGCCCGACGCAGCAGGGCCTGGCGCAACGCGATGGTTTTCGCCAGGAGGTCGAGAACCATCCGCCGCATCGCCAGGCGGTCGAGCGTGGCGTTGATATCGTTACGGCTGCGTGCGACATGCAGCCGTCCACCTGCCTTCGCACCGGCGCGGGCCATCAGCAGGGCCTCGAAATTGAAGTAGCCGTCCTCGCGGGCCGGATCGCGTGGAACGGCACCCTCGCCTTCCTCGCGGATGCCGGACAGTGCATCGGCAAGCTCGCAAGCGATCGCAGGCTGGATCAAGCCGGTACTGGCCAGCATGACGAGATGGGCCTCGTTGACCGCGCACAGATCGTCGATCCCAAGCGCCAGCTCGCGCTCGATGCGCGGCCGGAAGACGAGATCGAGTATCTCGGGCGCCAGTGGCTGGGCGAGACGCGGCGAAATCTTCGATTGCATGATACCGGACCTCAGTAGGGAGTGCCGTCCTTGCGCACGAAGCGGCGGCCGCGGCCGTCCGGTATCTGCAACAGGTCGTCGTCCGGATAGGTCGACACATTGGCTTCGGCAAAACTGGCCACCTCGATGAAGACGACTGGCGCTTCGCCACGGTTGACGATCTGATGACCATTGGCTTCCCCCGCCGGGAATCCAATCGCCTGACCGGCACGCACCAGTTGCTCGCCCTGGTCGGTGACCAGCGTCGCCTCGCCCTTCAGCACGATGATGAGCTCGTCCTCGTGGCTGTGCCAGACTCTGAGCGACGATGCACAGCCAGAGGGCAGCTCGACATGGACGGCCGACAAATTGCCAAGACCCGCGAGCGAGCCAAGCCGCCGCTTGCGGCGGCCTTTGACAGGTCCCTGCAGATGCTCCGGATAGGTCGATCTCGTATCCGGCTCGATGCTTGCGGGATCGATCACGTGCGGCGAATTGGACATCTTGGCTCCTTTCATGCGCCGGCCTCTTTGCCGGTGTCAGAAGCCGACGATAGGCCACCGGGAGGAGCACAAGTTTCCGTTTCCCCGGTTGCAGAAAGCGGATTTTGTCGCCTTGCCTGGGTTCATGACAGAAGGTGTCGTGACACCCTCCGATCTAGTCCGCGATGTAGGCGGTCTTGGTCTGGGTGAAGAATTCGACCGCACCAAGCCCCATTTCCTTCGGCCCGTAGGCGGAGGCGCCGCGCCCGCCGAACGGCACGTGGTAGTCGGAACCGACGGTCGGCAGATTGACCATCACCATGCCGCTGTTGCTGGCGCGGATGAAGGCGCGGGCCTTCGCGTGCGAGGCGGTGAAGATACCGGCACTAAGGCCGAATTCGGTAGCGTTGGCGAGGCGCACGGCATCCTCGAAATCGGTAGCCTTGAACACCGAGACGATCGGCCCGAAGACCTCTTCTCGGTTGATGCTCTGGCGCATGTTGCCGTCCAGGAAGATCGCCGGTTCGAAGTAGTAGCCGTTTGCCGGCGTCTCAAGCACGCGACCACCGTAGGCATGGCGCGCGCCGCCGGATGGCGCGGCTTGCACATAGCGGGACACGCGCTCCAGTTGCGCGGCGCTGACCAGCGGGCCGATGTCGGACGCCTCATCCAGGGCATGGCCGACACGCAGCCTGGCCGTTCGTTCCAGCAGCCGTTCGACGAAGTCATCGTGGATGGCAGCGTCGACGATGATGCGGCTGGATGCCGTGCAGCGCTGTCCGGTCGAATAGAAGGCGCCCCGCACGGCGGCGTCCACGGCCTTGTCAAGGTCGGCGTCATCGGCGACCACAAGCGGGTTCTTGCCGCCGAGTTCGAGCTGCAGCTTGGCGCCGCGGCCGATGACCTGTGCCGCGATCAGGCGACCGACAGCTCCCGATCCCGTGAAGCTGACCGCATCGACATCAGGGCTGGAAACCAGGGCCGCGCCGATGTCGCCGCCGCCCATGACCATCTGGAAGACGCCAGGCGGCACGCCAGCTTCGTGCAGGATGCTGGCCAGTTCCCAGGCGATGGCATTGGTCAGTTCCGACGGCTTTAGGATCACGCAATTGCCATAGGCCAGCGCCGGTGCGCTCTTCCAAGCCGGGATCGAGAAAGGAAAGTTCCATGGCGTGATAAGGCCGACGACGCCGACTGCCTCGCGCCGAACATCGACATCGACGGCCTTGCGCACGGAACGCAGGCTCGCACCGGCAAGGCGCACGGCTTCGCCGGCGAAATATCTGAAGGTATGCGCGGCCTTGGTCACTTCGGCGACGGCCTCCGGCAAGGTCTTACCCTCTTCGCGCGACAACAGCGTCGCCAGCTCCGGCGTTCGGCGGTCGATCGCGTCGGCCGCACGATCGAGAATATCGGAACGCTGTTGCGGTGAGGTCTCCTTCCAGTGGGTGAAAGCCTTACGGGCGACGTTCACCGCGTCGCGGACATCGGCGGTGCTGGCAATGGCGAAGCGGCCGACCAACTCGCTCGTGTCGGACGGATTGTAGCTCTCGCTGCAAAGTTCGGCCGGACGCCATGCACCATCGATATAGTTGTTCCTGACCTGTGGCATGCATAACCTCGCTATGAACAGCGGCACGCTGGGATGCGGATACCGCGCGCCCCTGTATCGCGCGGAGAGGGGAGAATATGCTGTCATTGCCGGGCGCTGCGCGGACAAATTCTGCCGTGGCGCGGAAAGCTTCAACCGAACCTTGCGGTGGCCTGCACTGGCCTCGTCTACTGGCAGCCAGTCAAAGCACGTCACCTTCGATTGCGGGCTTGATCGTCTCGCGACGGCCGCTGCAAAGCCTTGGCCGATTTCCATAGCGCGGCCAGCCTAACACCGCCGGCGCGGAGCTGCTTGATTCATCTCGACCGGCCCGGCCTTGGGAACGGCCAATGGCTAAAATGGAACTATGGCCGAAGGTGTGTGCTGGGTACCAAACCAAGGAGCGTGCCGGTCAAATCATCTGCTTCGGAGAGGTTGCTGGCGCGGTTCGGTGACATCTTATCTGCAGATATCCTTCACACATGATCGCAGCCATCGATGGGCCGGGTCCGCATCGAGGCGCGGGTGCCAGAATTGAGAGACGGTGATGGTCGGCGTGCTAACAGGCAATGGGAACATCGCCAAGCCGTTGCGGGCACGGCTCGTCTCCTTTTCCGGTACGCTCGCGACGAGATCCGAATCTCGAGCAAGCGCCAGTGCTGCAGAAAAGCCCGGAACGACTGCGGCAACTCGGCGCCGAAGCCCCTTGGTAGCTAGTTCATCGTCGATCGGTCCATGGTCGAGGCCACGTCTTGACGCGGAAATATGTCCGAAGGCCGCAAAGCGTTTCGGTGTCACCCTGCCTTCAAGCAAGGGGTGCCCTACGCGAACGACACCCACGAAACGATCCTTGAAGAGAGCCTGAACCCGTAGCTCGGGCAAAGGTCGGCTTGTCGCGCCGGTCTCTAGATCTGCGCGCCCCTCACGCAACGCCATATCATTACCTTCCGGCTTCTGAGCGAAGCGTAACTGTACCCCGGGCGCCACCTCCGTGACTTTTGCGATCAGGGGCGCGCCAAAGGTTTCCACAAAGCCATCATTGGCATGAATGGTGAACGTTCTCTCCAATCGCGCCAGATCGAGTCGCCTTTCGGTGCGGATGATGGCCTGCGCATCTTCTGCGACCGCACGTAAACGCTCGCGCAGAGCCTCGACCCGCACTGTTGGAGTAAGACCACGTCCCGAGCGAACAAGCACCGGATCGCCGAGCAAATCCCGAATACGGCCGAGTGTCCGGCTCATGGCGGGGGGAGACAGATTCATCTTCTTCGCTGCTGCGGCGACGCTCCCTTCTGTCAGTAGGACATCGAGCGCGATCAGGAGGTTCAGATCGGGCAAAATCATTGGCTGCGCTTTCCGGGTGAGCATGCTTCCTGAAGTGCGTTTGATGCACGAATAGAGTTACAAGCATGCAATTTTCACATCAATGCCGTGCTGCTACTTCCCTCGTGCCCCATGCGAAATGTGTGGCGGCCGGCCCCACCTGACCGCGTTGCAGGATGACAACCTCGGCATAGCAATGGCTCAGACAGTTCATCAGCACTGTCATCCTGCGCTGCATCATCGGCCCATTCATTTCGGATACGCGTTGACGGGGTTGTCCGTGGGCATCCTGCTGTCGCAGCTCGGTACGAACGTCGTCGGCGTCGGCCTGCCGACATTCATGCAGGAGTTCGGCGCGACCTTTGCTGAAGTCCAATGGGTAGTCGTCGCCTATCTTCTAACCGTCACCGCCTTGATCGTCGGTGTCGGTCGCTTCGCCGATCAACTGGGCAAGAAGAGGCTTTATCTTGCCGGGCTCATCAGCTTCCTGGCAGCATCCGTGATCTGTGCCTTGGCGCCGAACTTGGTCGTGCTGATTGTCGGCCGAGGGCTCCAGGGCCTGGGCGGCGCTGTCATCATGGCTTTGAGCTTCGCCTTTGTCGGCGAGATCATGCCAAAAGATCGCATCGGCCTGGCCATGGGCGTCCTCTCGATGATGGTTGCTCTGGGCATCGCACTAGGCCCTTCGCTCGGTTCCCTCGCGCTCGTGACCTTCGGCTGGAGGGCGATGTTCTGGATAAACCTGCCGTTCGGGCTGCTCACTTATGTTCTGTTAAGCCGTTATTTGCCTCGGACCGTCGACCCGGCGCGCAGCGTTCGATCCCTTGGCAATTTCGATTGGTCTGGCACGATCGTCCTGAGCCTTACTCTTCTTGCCTATTGCGTCGCCATGACGTTGTCGGGAAGTCATGGCATCAACCACTCCCTGGTCCTCGAGTACCTCGCCGGAGCAGTTCTCGGACTGGTCCTCTTTCTCGCAATCGAGATCAAGGCCCGGCAGCCGCTGCTATCGCTGGGCTTGTTCCGGGACCGATTACTCTCGACAAGCATGATGGTCAGCGTCCTCGCCTACGCAGTCATGATGGCGACGCTGGTACTGGGCCCGATCTTTCTGACACGAGGAGTCGGCCTCGATACCCGTATAACCGGCCTCGTCATGACGGTTGGCCCGTTGACTTCAGCAATGATGAGCATTCCAGCCGGTTGGATGTCCGACCGCGTTGGGCCAAGGCTCACACTGCTAGGCGGTCTCACCTTGATGACCATCGGCTCGGCCTTCATGTCGTTGATCACGATAGAGCACGGCGTTCAGGAGTATGCCGCCTCGATCGTTCTCGTCAGCGTGGGCCTGGCCTTCTTCCAGACGCCCAATAATACGGCCGTGATGAGCGCTGCGCGATCCGAGCAGCGCGGCCTGGTGTCGGCGCTCCTCGCCCTTGGCCGCAATCTCGGCCTGATCACCGGCGCATCTTTGATGGGAGCCATCTTCGGTGCCGCTGCCGGCCAGACCGGTCCAGCGAGCGGCGGCACTACCGCAGCCACACAGGCCGCAATTGCACGAGGCATGGAGAGCACGTTCCGGGTCGCAGCCGCAATGGCAGGATGTGCCCTGATCCTTGCCCTGGTCGGTTTCAGGCGTCGCATCACAGATCATGCGCCCAGATAGGCAGCAGCCTCGCCCTCAGCTTCACAATCACAAAACCCGGAGAACACCAATGACCGACATTCCCCATGACGACCTGCTGGAGGTCGCGACCGCTTGCCGTATTCTGCATATGGAAGGGCATGCCGACATGACACTCGGCCACCTGTCGCTACGTGACCCTTCCGGGCGGGGCGTCTGGATCAAACGCTCCGGCATCGGGCTCGGTGAGGTGGTGGGGCCGGAGGATTTCGTACTGATCGATTTCGAGGGACGCAGGCTCACAGGAGAGGGGCGCATCCACAAGGAATGGCCCATCCACACCGAAGTCTTGCGCGCCCGTTTGGATGTGCACTGCGTTGGGCACAGTCATCCGTTCTTTGCCACGGCTTTCTCCGCCCTCGATGTCGAACTGCAGGCGGTCACCAATGAGGCGGCCAATCTTGGCCTGCCGGTCGGGCGTTTCGATGAGACGACCGGCCTGATCGACACGCCGGCGCTTGGCGCGAGTCTGGCCCGCTCACTCGGCTCGCAATCGACAGTGCTCATGCGCAACCATGGCGTCCTGTTCGTGGGCGGCTCGATTGCGGAGGCGGCGTTGATGGGCATTTTTCTTGAAGGGGCTTGCCGCGCGCAGATGCAACTGCTCGCCACCCAGTTACCTTACAAAACAACGCCTGCATCGGAGCTGAAGGCAAAGAAGGACCAAATCTTCGATCCCGTGCTGATCGATACCTTCTGGAGCTTTTACAAGCGCAAAGTGGCGAGATAATCGGCTCTGTCGCAAACGGACGGCAAGCTATGTCAGACCATGAAGCTCTCCGTCTTTGAGCAGCTCGTGATGTTCAAAGGTCGCCACTTCGATCGTTCTGAGATCTTGCTGCGCATTCGCTGGGATCTGGCGTACAAACCTCAGCCTTGCGCGATCTGGAAGAGATGATGGCCGAGCATGGTATCCCCGTGGATCAGTCCACTATCTACCGCTGGTTTGTTGGCTTCTCTCCGCCGCTGTTCGAGCGGTTCAACCGGCGCAAACCGATCATCACGAGACGATGGCATATCGATGACCCGAAGGGGAGCGCTGAGCAGCAAGATTTACATTTGGGACGGCGGACACTGGGTGTGTATGTACCGAACCATTGACGGTGTTAGCGACACGGTTGCATTTTTCTTCAACGAGCACCGGGATGTGGCGGTCGCGAACGGTTTATCCGCAGGGCACTCCGGCGCCCGCACGCGCTATCGTCGACGGCAGCCGGACAAACCGCGAGGTCATCACGGCCAGTCCGACCTCACTCATTTAACCGGTCTGCCTGGCCGGTTAGACCCAGATGGCGAGCGATTTATGACAGAATTGGTCGCGGGGGGAGCGCAGCCAAGTCATACTCCACAGCACGCCACAATATTCTCTCGACGGATTACAACGCAGGCGATTGGCCGCCTCATGTCACCGTAACAATGGCGCTCTACCCTGCCCCGAAGCGATCACGATAGAAACCCGGCGTAATGCCGAGCCGCTTCTGGAATGCCCGATGCAGTGCGTGGAGGCTCCTGAAACCCGCACGCTCGGCGATGCGAGCCAATGGCCAGTCCGACGTCTCCAGCAACGTCTTTGCGCGTGCAATCCGAGCGGCCTCAACGAATTGCGCCGGTGTCGTGCCGGTCTCCTTGTGGAACGAGCGCGAAAAGGTGCGCTCGCTCATGCCGGCGCGCATCGCAAGAGCGGGTCCTGACAGATCGCCGGTAGGGTCCTCCACGATTTCATTGACCAGGTTGCGAAGGCGCGGCGTCGCCATAGCCTGAGTTGCCAGCCCCGGGCTGAACTGGGACTGACCTCCGGGCCTGCGCATGAAAAGCACCATTTGCCGGGATACGGACAGAGCCGTCTGCGGGCCACAATCGGCTTCCACCAAAGCAAGACACAGGTCGATTCCGGCCGTGATACCGGCAGAGGTATATATTGGCGGCTCGGCTACAAAGATCGCATCCGGCTCGACATCGACCTGCGGGCGTAATTGCTTGAGGAGAGCTGCCGAGTTCCAGTGGGTCGTCGCTCGCCTGCCGTCGAGAAAGCCCCCGGCAGCAAGAACGAAGGCGCCCGTACACACGCTGGCAAGCCTGCGCGTTCGGCCTGCGCGCGACTTCAACCACTCGATCAGCCCGGTCTGGAAGATGACTTTTCGCAATCCGTCTTCGCTGCCTCCGGCAACGATGATCGTATCGATGTCATCAGGCAGATCGTCGAGTGCGACGGCCTCGCCGAGGCAAATCCCTCCCGCGGAACTGCACGTTACCGATCCGCCTGTCGGAGAAGAGAGAATGAGCTCGTAGGGCGGCATATGCCCAGCCTTGTGAAGGTTCGCCATCGCGAAGACCTCCATCGGCCCGACCACATCCAGGGCCTGAACGCCGTCATAGCCGACCATGGCGACGAGTCTTGGTTTTCGAGATTGATCCTGCATTGGCGTAAAATGCGATAGTTTTGACATTTTCGCCAGTGCGTCGCAGCATCTACGCTGGCGGTGACTGCTTCAACTCGAGATCCCGATGTACCGCCTTCTTCTGAAAGCCCTTTTCTTCCTCTTCATGGTCCTGCCGGTATCGCTTCATGCCGGCGAAGTCGCGGCCGTCGAGATGGGTGCCTTGCGATTACCGCCTGCCAAACCCGGGCGCCCTCGCCCACTCATAGCCATCGTAGCGGAGAATGCCGGCACCGAGACGACCGATCTCATCGTTCCCTATGGGGTATTGAAGGAAGCCGATGTCGCTGATGTCGTTATCGTTGCAACGCATCCCGGTCCAGTCACCCTGATGCCCACCCTCACAATCCAACCGGACACGACCATGCGCGCATTCGATGCGAGTCATCCCGCCGGGGCGGACATTGTGATCGTGCCGGCCTTGCATGACGACAGGAACGAAATCGTCATCGATTGGGTACGTGGGCAGGCAAAGAAGGGGGCTTTCATTGCCGCCATCTGCGAAGGTGCATGGGTTGCCGCGCGGGCTGGCATTCTCGATGGCCGGACTGCAACGACCCACTGGTACGCATTGGCCAAGATAGCACGGACATTTCCGCAGATATCGTGGGTAAGAGACAGGCGCTATGTCGTCGATCGCAACGTCATGACCACAACAGGTGTGAGCGCCTCCATTCCGGCAAGCCTTGCCCTGGTCGAAGCGCTGGCAGGACGTGCCAAGGCTGAGAGTATAGCGACCACAATCGGGGATAGAGCTTGGGAACCGGCGCACAATTCAAGTCGGTTCCACCTCACGGGGAGACACGTATGGACCGTCACCAAGAACGCGCTTTCGCCCTGGCGGCATGAAACGCTGTCCATTCCGACGGCAGACGGTTTCGATGAAATTGCGCTGGCTCTCATCGCCGATGCATGGTCGAGGACCTATCGCTCTCAAGCGATCGTGGGTCCATCCAAGCGCCCTGTCCGATCGCGTCATGGCCTCCTATTGTTGCCAGAAATTGCCCGGGCGAACGAGTATCTCCAATTGCCCCTCCCCAAGACGAGGTCGGCGAAGGCCCTCGACGATGCCTTGACCGCAATCGCCAACCGCTATGGCAATGCCACGGCAGATCTTGTCGCTCTTCAGCTGGAATATGCTCGCAATGATCCGCGAATAGCGGACTAATCCTCTATATCCAACGATGGCGCCAGCCAGCTGCATCGCAGTCGGCTGGCCGCGCGTTTGACGTGCGGCGCTCCACCTTGATGAGTTGATGGTCCGGTTCGAGGCGCAATCCCGCCATCTGTCCTCGAAGCTCGAACCAACCAGAGCAATACGATACGCGCTGACGCGCCAGGATGCCCTGCCCCTCTACGCCAGGGACGGCCCGGATCGGTTAATTTGCCGAGCCTCCGTCCTGGAATTGGCAGGAAAGGACTTTCAGACCGGCTGCTACCATAGGTTTGATTATGTCATCCAATGACAAGCGCTATTTTTCTACTCGGCCACCGGAGCCATTGCAGCTGATCGCATTGCTCCAAGAGCTATTCCCTCAGTTCAGCGAAGACCGATGAGGTCCGAAAGGTGGAAGCCAGCAAGCACAACTTGCATTGCGTGATGCGCAACTTCACTTCGTATTTCGGTAAAAATCACCCGAGCAGGCAGAACGACAACTTATTGCCTTGGGTCTTCTGCTCGATGAGGCGGTTAGAGCGCCGTTTCCACATGTTTTCTTGAACATCTTCGCCAACTGAATGGCTACAAGCGATTGGCGCCGTACATCACCAGAGAACCGGAGAGCGGTCTCACGCCTAGCGCTCAATAAGTCGACGACGCGAACCTCGCTCAAGTTCAAGGCTTTAAACGCAAAACGCCACCTGGATAGTTAGACCCAGATGGCGAGTGACTTATGACAGAATTGGTTGCGGGGGCGGGCAACCAAGTCTTACGCCGTGGCACGCTACAGGGTCTGAAACCGCGATTTCCCACGGCGGATTACGATTGAGGCGATTGGCTGCGCCACGCCACAGCTCTAAATTTGGGCCCTACCCCAAAGCGATGACGACAAAAAGCGGGCGCGGTGACAAGCTGCTTCTGGAACGCCCTATGCAAAGCATGGAGGCTTCAAAGCCTGCCCGCTCGGCAATACGAGCCAAGGGCCCGTCTGATATCTCCAAGAGCGTCTTCGTGCGTTTGATCCGGGCGGCCTCGACAGATCGAGTGGAGGTCGTGCCTGTCTCCCTGTCGAACGAACGTGAAAAGGTCTGCTCAATCGTCCAGCGACAGAACCCGTATGATGGCGAAAGGCTGTGTTCCATGCTGATTTACAAAGACGCAACGGAATTCAGCATGAATTGCCCAACCTTTGAGCTTGCAGACATCAATGCTGCCGACCTACATTGTGCATCGCAACAAGAACGCTGAGCGCCATTGCTGCCGCCCTCCCTGGGCGTTTCCTCCCTTGACTTGGGTCGCCCGTGTCGATTTCGATCTTGGGCGGCTTTTTTCATATACTGCCGTTGGTGTTATCCGCTCGCTTGGAAATGTTACTGCGGTGCTCGACTTAATCACCTGTTCCTTTAAGGCGCATAAACTTAGGCCTTAGGGCGGGTATCAGCACGCGCATAATAGGTTTACCGGGCGATTGAAAACGCGATCTTGAATATTAAGCACACTCTGTCGGCCGGATGCGTTCTCATGCTGCACACTGCATAGTGAAAAGTCTGCAACACAAACCGCTCGTTCGGCCACCAATCAATGACATACTGGGACTAAACAAATCTCTGGTGATTGATATTCTAGTGATGCCGATCGAGTTCCGCCGAACCTGATCGCGGCACCGATCTGATTGCGGGGGGCTGCATCATGGACGAAGCTGCGGAGCGCTTAAAACCCGAGCTGGTATTCTCGTTCGGACCGTACCGATTAGTGCCGAGCCGCCAACTTCTTCTTCTTGAGGACCATCCTGTAAAGCTTGGCGGTCGAGGCTTCGAACTGTTGCGGCTACTCGTGCAGCGCGGTGGCGAACTCGTTAGCAAAGAAGAACTGATGGCTGTCGCCTGGCCCGGTATCTTTGTTCACGAGAGCAATCTCAAGGTCAACATGTCCAACCTGCGCCGCCTGCTGGGCGACACCAAATTGAATCCTAACTATCTCGCTACAGTCGTCGGCCGCGGATATCGGTTCATTGCGCCGGTACAGGCCGGAATCGGGGCATTCGAGGAAGGCGACACCTTTGCGGAAAGTTCCGGCTTGGGTCATTTGCCGCCGCAGGGACATATCGTGGGCAGGGAGGCGGAGCTTGCCGACGTGCTGACCGCGTTGCACCGCGAACGGCATGTGACGCTGGTGGGCGCGGGCGGCATCGGCAAGACAACCGTGGCCATTGCCGCGGCCCGCGCCTATGCCGACGTAGGCTTTGACGGCATTTGCCTTGTGGATCTGGCGACAATAGACGACGCGACTCTACTTCCAGTCGCGCTCGTGACCGCGCTCGGTATTCGGGGCAATCCTGACGACAGTTTCACTGCGATACTCGACTATCTGCTTTCGCGCCGGATGCTCGTCATTCTTGACAATTGCGAGCATGTGCTGCCCGCCGCAACCATTTTTGCACGCAGCCTGGCATCCAAAAAAGGGTTGTCGAAGATCTTGGCGACAAGCCGCGAGCCGCTGAATTTTGACGTGGAATATCTAATTAGGATCGGACCGCTTGCCCTTCCTGATGATGAACCGGGTTTGTCCCTGCAAAGGGCTATTTCATTCTCGACCGTGGAGTTGTTCGCGTCTCGGGCGCTGCAATGGGCAGGATATCAAATCAGCGATGCCGATTGCGACGCGGTCGTGTCGATCTGCCGGTCGGTGGACGGATTGCCGCTGGCGATCGAACTGATGGCGGCGCAGCTTGAGAACTATTCACCTTTGGAGCTGTTGGCGATGTTTGATCGGCACACAAGCTTCTCCAAACTTCGCCCTGACGGGGTGGCTCCGCGTCATGAAACGCTGCTGGCGACGATAGACTGGAGCTACCGACTTCTTTCGCAGAGAGAGGCAGCCATCTTCCGCCTGGTGTCGGTCTTTGCCGACTTCTTCGAGTTGGAGGACGCCGTTCACGTCGCCAGAGCCGTGGGTCTGGATCCCATCGACGTCGTGGCCGGCCTTGGCGCCCTCGTTGCAAAATCGCTGCTGAACGCGGAAGTCAATGGGCCGGGGCTGCGCTATCGACAGCTCGCCAGCACCCGACATTACGCCGCCGAGAAACGGCATACCGATAAGGCCGACGCCCTGATCCTCAAATATCATGCGCAACGCGTCCTCGATCTTTTCAAGAGATCGGAAGATGAGTGGTACTGGCTCGAAAAGGGCGATTGGACCACGCGCTATGTGAGCCGGCTCGCCGATTTACGCGCCGCACTCGCCTGGGCTTTCGGCGTCGACGGCGATATCGCGCTCGGCATAAAGCTGACGGTCGCGGCCATTCCACTGTGGTCGGAGACCTCGATCCTTTCCGAAGCCCAGGAACGCACGGAAGTGGCGCTAAAGCTCGCGGAGAGCATTCCATGCGACGATCTCCTCAAGGCCAAGCTGGCCTGCTCGCACGCCTGGAGCCTGTATTACTCGAAGATGCGCAAGGAGATCGAGGATGCCTGGCTCCGCGCCATTGGCTTGGCCCAACGCGCACATAGCCTCGAATACGAACAGCGCGGCCTGGAGGGGCTCGCTTATTATCGGATGGAGGTCGGCAAGCTCGATGAGGCGATCAGTTGCCTGGAGGCGTCCGAGAGATTGTCGGCGCGGCATCGGGATTGGTCGGCCGCCCCCGAGGGAGACCGCGCGCTGGCCTGGGCCAAAGCGCATCGAGGCGACTTCGTCGAAAGCGGGAAGGTCCTCGACCGGCTCGCGGTGCAACATTCCTTCGCCGGTAAGCGCGCGGCCATGGCAGGGCAGGACATCATCCGATTTGTGTCGGTCCGATGCTACCTTACCTTCATCGCCTGGATGACCGGCCGCGCCGACTATGCCGACGCTGCCACGCGCGACGCAGTGGAGCAGGCTGGGCGGGCTGGACATTGGCTGTCGCAATCCAACGCGTTGGGACTGGCTGCGCTGCCGCTGGCCTTGGAGACGGGGAACATCCCCCTTCTCGAACATTATTCCGTGCTGATGCAACGCAATATGGAGCGGGAAATCATTCCTCGCTGGATCCCGGTTCATCACTATTTCAGGGGCACGCTTAGCTACTTGAAGGGAGATGGTGAGGCCTATCGCGAAGTAAGAGACGCGATCGACCACATGATCGAATGTCGATATCTGTTGCGTATCGGCATGTATATCGCCGGCCTCGCTCGGGTCCTCTTGCACCGGGGCTTGCTGAACGAGGCAGCCGACACGATCAGCCTCGCGTTCCAGTTTCAGGAGCGGCAGGGTGAGCGATGGTGTCGCAGCGAATTGATACGGATTGATGCAGCCATTCAACACAGGGCCGGAGATCATGCCGCTGCCGAACGGATGTGGAAGGACGCCGTGAATGAAGCGCATGCGATCGGAGCAAAGTCGTTCGAGCTGCGCGCCGCAAGCGACCTTGCGGCCCACTATATCGATACGTACCGCTCGGACGAGGCTATCGCATTACTCGCCCCTCTTTATCGGGAATTCAGCGAAGGCTTTGATACGCAGGATCTTCGTACCGCCACGCTGTTGCTGCGCTCGGCGAGCTCACCGGCTGGAGCATTTTTACAATGAGAGTTGATATCCAGCAGCTTCGAAGAAGTTGGCGCATTCGGACAGAAAAAGGCGATCTAGTAGACCGCCAATGCATTTGATCAAGGCATGACGGTCGCGCTGGCTCGCGGTGCAGAAGCGCTTTAAACGCTTGGCGAAAGCCAGCTCGATGGGGTTCATATCGGGGTAGTCAGGTGGTAGCAGAACAGCCGGGTCCTTCCTCGCTCCCCCTCTCTCCGCGGCGGACTTCGCAATCGTTTCGTATCGCGCGCCGCTCCTTGTTGTTCCATAGTCGCTGGACGAAGCCCTGGCTGGACGCAGGCGCTGCAGGCAATCCTGCTCTCTTTTTACCTCGTTTAACCACCCATGCACTGCCTCTGATGATACGTAAGCCCTGAGCCAGGATGGCGAGAACGGTGGTCCGGGCACGCTGGCGGCAGGTATTCGCGTAGAACTCCTCAATTTGAACAGGTGGCCGCTCGGTCGGTCATATCGAAGATGCGTGTCTAGTCCGAGACGATTGGAATCTGGATCGAGAAAAGCGAGCAAGACAATGCCGCGTTCCTCCACCACTTTGTCGCTGTCAGATGCCAAGCGGATGCTTGAAGCGGGTGAAGCTAAGGCCGCCAGTATGGGTATTGCCTATAATATCGCTGTCGTCGATGCCGGCGGCGCGCTTGTCGCGTTTACACGACAGGACGGCGCCCTGATCGGGAGTATCGATCTCGCCATCGGCAAGGCGATCACGGCGCGGCTTTTCGATAAGCGCACCTCGGATCTCGCGAGAATGGCGCAGCCAGGCGCGCCACTGTTCGGCATCGGGCAGAGCAATGGCGGCAAGGTCGTGATCTTCGGAGGCGGCTTGCCGGTGAAGATCGACAACCAGATCGTCGGCGCGGTGGGCACCAGCGCAGGTTCGATCGAACAGGACATTGCGGTGGCCGAGGCGGCGGTCGCGGCCATCTGCCAGAGCATGGGCTCCTAATAGGTCATGCTCGCGGCAACGAACTGCAACGTCTACTGAGGGAAGGCGTCGATATGATCGAACTAACCGTCAATGGAACCAAACACCAAGTCGATGTCGTCCCCGAGATGCCTTTACTCTGGGTTTTGCGCGATGAGCTCGGCATCACGAGCCCCAAATATGGCTGCGGAATAGCTCAGTGTGGCGCCTGTACGGTGCAAATTGACGGAGCCGCCGTGCGCTCGTGTCAGGCGCGTATGGCTGATATCGCAGGCAAGGCGATAACCACCATCGAAGCGGTTGGCAACGGGAAGCTGCACCCGGTCCAGGAAGCCTGGATCGAGCATCAGGTCCCGCAATGCGGCTATTGTCAGATCGGCCAGATCATTCAGGCGATTTCACTGCTCAATGCGATTCCCAAGCCGACCGATGAAGACATCAACGAGGTCATGTCGGGAAATCTCTGCCGATGCGGCACCTACGAACGCATTCGCGCTGCGATCCATGCGGCTGCCGAGAAGATGGGAGGGAAATAACATGGGCCAGATGCCGAATCTTTCGCGACGCACCTTCATTTTCGGTTCTGCCGCGTTCGCCGGCGGTGTGGCCTTCGGGCAGTATGGTCAGGCGCAACAAGCACCTTCTTCCCCAGCCGCGACGAATCCGCTGATCGCGGACCTCGGCCCGCGTTCGGTTACTTTCAATCCCTGGGTCGAGATCAGTCCGGACAAAATCACGCTGATTGCCCAGCACGCCGACAAGGGTCAAGGCGTCGGCTCTATCCAGCCCCTCATGATCGCCGAAGAGCTGGACCTCGAGCCGGGCCAATTCGAGATTCGGTTCGCCGGGCCCAGTCCCGCCTATTTCAATACCGGCTTTGCCCACGAACTTGCGCCCTTCATGGCGCCAGACCAAAGCCCCGAAGCTGAGAAGGCTCGCGCGGCCGCGCTGGAATGGCTGAGGAAGGCCGGTCTGCAGATGACCGGGGGCTCCAGCGCGATTCCCGATACCTACGAGAAATTGCGCATGGCCGGCGCGATTGCACGCGAAACGCTCAAGGCGGCTGCAGCCAAGCGCAGTGGCGTCCCGGCCGCCGACCTCCGCACGGAAGCCGGAAGCGTGATCTTGCCGAACGGGACAAAAATTCCCTACCTCGCGCTTTCGGCCGAGGCGGCGAAGATCACTCCGGTCGCGGTCACCAAGCTCCGCGATCCATCGCAATGGCGAATTCTCGGAAAGCCGATGGAGCGACTCGACGTCCGTTCGAAAGTCACCGGCGAGATGAAGTTCGGTATCGACCGGACGATGGCCGGCATGGTGTATGCGGCCGTCAAGCTCAACCCAAACAAGGGACAGCCGATCAAGTCCTACGACGCAAGCAAGGCTCAGGCGATGCCGGGGGTCCAGAAGATTCTCAAAGTATCGAATGGCATCGCGGTCATTGCAACGAACAGTTGGTACGCGATGCAGGCGGCCGAGGTTGTCGACTGTGTATGGGAGCCGAGCACATATCCGGCCGAGCAGGCCGATCACTGGAAAACCGTGGCCTCGTCCTTCACGCCACAATTCCTCGCCAAGGAATGGCGCAACGACGGCAATATCGACGCTGGACTAACAGACGGGACCCTGATCGAGGCGGAATATCGCGCGCCCTATGTGGGGCATCAGCCGCTGGAACCGCTCAACGGCATAGGCATCGTCACCGACAAGGGGATGGAAATCTGGGTCGGGCATCAAACGCCGCAATCCGTGCAGTACATCGCGGCCACTGCGATCGGCATGAAGCCAGAACAAGTGATCTTTCATAACGAGTGGATGGGCGGGAGCTTCGGGCATCGGCTCGAATTCGAGAATGTTAGGGTGCTTGCCGAGATCGCCAACCAGATGCGCGGAACGCCGGTGAAGCTCGTCTTCTCGCGGGAGGAGGACTTCCTGCAGGACATTCCTCGGCAGATCGCGATGGGCCGATGCAGGGGAAGCGTCAAGGATGGAAAGATCGTCGCAGCTGATTTGCAGGTGGCCGCAACAGCGCCGTTCAAGGAGCTCTTAGCAAGGATGGGCTCGCCCTCGAAGGACCCCGATGGCCAGCTGGGGGTCGGAATCTGGAACGTTTACTACGACATTCCGAATTACCGGGCGACAAGCTTCGAAGTGCAAGGACTGTCGCCGTCCACGACTTGGCGATCCGTAGGCGCTTCCGCCAATGGATTCTTCACCGAGGGGTTTATCGACGAATTGATTCACGCCGCGGGGCTTGACCCGCTGATGGCGCGCATCGAGATGTGCAAGATTCCGATCTATCGGAAGCTCCTGGAGACCGTCGGCGAGATGGCGGACTGGAAAGGCCCCCTGGGACGCGGAAAAGGCCGTGGCGTTGCGTTTGTCGAGTCGTTCGGAACGGCTGTCGCCGAGATCATCGAAGTGACCATGACCGACGCAGGCATCAAGATCGACAAGGTCTGGGTGGCGGCCGATGTCGGCAAGATTGTGGACCCCGTCAACTTCGAGAATCTCGTCCAAGGCGGCGTCGTCTGGGCCCTTGGCCACGCCATGAACTGCGAACTCACCTATGCCAAGGGGGCCGTGCAGCAGAGGAACTACAACCACCATGAAGCCATGCGAATGTATCAATGCCCGGCGATAGAGGTGCGCGGCCTGGAGAATGATTACACGATCAGAGGCATAGGGGAGCCCCCCGTACCGCCTGCGGCACCCGCGCTGGCCAATGCTATCTTCGCTGCGACGGGCAAACGCATCCGAGAAATGCCTTTCAACAAGTTCGTCGATTTCGTGTGAGGGCGGACCATGAGGAGGACAACTCTGATAGCACTCGCCTTTGCCAGTTCATCGATTGTCGCCCTGACGGGCTTTGTCTTGGCCAAGGAGAAGTCAAGGGATGCATTGCCTCCGGGCAGCATCAGCCGGGCCGAGGGATTGCAGGCCTGGAAGAGAATTGAGGCAGTGGTGACACATCCGCGCTGTGCCAATTGTCATGTCGATGCGAAGGCTGTGCCGATTTGGACGCCGGCCGGTGAAAGCAAATCCCGAGTACACGGCATGAACATCCACGGCGGAAAAAGCCGAATTGGAGCTGAGACAGTGCCATGTTCGACGTGCCATCTCACTTCAACATTACCGAACCCGCCCGCACCGGCGCCCCTGCATGCAGGCATCGACTGGCAACTTGCACCGGTGGAATTCATCTGGTTTGGCAAGAGCGGCGCCGAGATCTGTGCCCAGCTTAAGGATTCCAAGCGGAATGGCGGTCGCGACGCTGTGGGCCTCGTTGAGCATTTGAGGCACGATGCATCGCTAAGCGGATTTATTCCCAGGGCATGGGAGCCCGGTGCCGGCCGCGTGACACCGCCGGGAACATTCGAGGATCATGTCAGAGACATGGCTCTTTGGGGGGCAGCCGGACAGCCCTGCCCGAGCTAAGGAGGCATGATGGTTGTGCCGTGTTGGTGTTCAGCACTGGCGCCATCGATGATCAAGGAACATCCCGGCCAATGCGAATCCGGCGCGGTGAGATGGGGGTTCGACATCAATCCCAACTTTCTTGCGATCTGCCATTGCCTCGACAGCAAGAGGGCATCGGGCGGCGAGGCGGTGACACTTCTCGGCATAGCTGAAGACGGCTGGCAGACCAGCCGGCTGCCGGCTGGGCACACGCATGCTTCGCCCGCCCCGGTAACCGCCTTGGATCAGATAGGATGAAGATCACTACACGCGGATCGGTGTGCGCCGCATAACCACCACGAATGGAGGCAGGGATGCTGGAGAAAGCCTATCGCGGTCAATGCGCTGCCGTGAAAGTGCATTGCACGAACGAAGCGGAACGAAGCAAGCGGAGCCTCACGCTGTTCGCCCTGGCGCTCGGCAGCTTCTGCATCGGGACGTCCGAGTTTGCGAGCATGGGGATGCTCCAGTTGTTCTCCGCGAGCCTTGGCATCGATATCCCCACCGCAACGAATGCGATTGCGGCCTATGCCCTCGGTGTGGTGATCGGCGCCCCTCTCGTGACGCTGGCGGCGGCGCGGCTAAATCGGCGAACGCTTCTCCTGTGCCTAATGGGCCTGTTCATTCTCGGAAACGTCCTGTCGGCGGTCGCCGCCGACCTCAGCATGTTCGCCCTGGCCCGCTTCGTCAGCGGTATGCCGCAAGGAGCCTATTTCGGTGCCGGCGCTGTGGTGGCGTCGTACATCGTTGGCCCCGGCCACGCTGGAAAGGCATTCGCACTGGTCATGACCGGCCTGACGATCGCAACGATTGTCGGCTCGCCTCTGGCAACCTTCCTCGGTCAGACTCTGGGCTGGCGAAACACCTATTTCAGTGTCTCCATGGTGGCTGGCCTGGCCTTTCTGGCCTTGTGGGCCTGGGTGCCTCGAACCGAAGCGCTCCATGGCGGCCCCGTGATACAGGAGCTAACCTCTCTGCGCAGACCGGCGGTCTGGGCCATGATGCTCGTCGCGGCGCTCGGCGTGGCCAGCATCTTCGCCGTCTATACCTTTATCGGTCCCTTCGTCACCGATGCGGCAACGCTCGATCAAGCATGGATTCCGGCGGCGCTCGCGCTGTTCGGCGTCGGCATGACCATGGGCAACCTGATCGGCGGA
Organism: Labrys sp. E2SS-1L; assembly: GCF_057073705.1. NCBI lineage: Bacteria > Pseudomonadati > Pseudomonadota > Alphaproteobacteria > Hyphomicrobiales > Xanthobacteraceae > Labrys > Labrys sp. E2SS-1L. The sequence continues at coordinate 5,536,135 of NZ_CP172712.1, forward strand.
CGGCTGGCAGATGCCTATCCCGCGCGAGGATTGGTCCTGGGCTACGGTAGCGCCCTGATCGTGCTTGCGGCGCTGGCGGCCGGTGGCGGTAATGTGTGGATCCTGATGCCGGCGCTGTTCGGCGTCGGCACGACTATGATGGTCGCCATTCCCACGATCCAGGTGCGCCTGACACGCCTCGCTCCGGAGGCGCCCACGCTGATGGGCGCCATGAACCTTGCGGCGTTGAATGTCGCCAACGCCATCGGCGCTTGGGCGGGCAGCCTGACCATTGCAGCCGGCTACGGCCTGCTCTCAGCCGTGTGGGCGGGCTTCGGACTGACCCTTCTAGGTCTTCTCGTCTTCGCTCTCACCCTGCCGAAGGCACCTCAGCTTGCGTCCGCATGATCCACCATGGACACTTAGAAATGTCCGCGGAAAAGGCCGCGAAAAGAGTTGGCTTCAGTGGTGTGCAGCATAGCTAACGGACTGATCCAGGTGCCGTCCGCACAAGCATAAGCCAATACGGGGTTCATACCATGACGATCAGCGAGGCTCGGCGAGAGCAAACATATCCAACACTTTCGACTTTCCAAATCAGCACGGCTCGACGCTTCGCGAGCGGTGAGCCATGTCGGTTTGGCCCAGGCGACATCCTTTATGAGATCGGCACCCGTAACGTCCCTGCCTGGCTTATTCTAGAGGGCTCGGCCGATGCAATCCAGCGTGGTGCGTCCGGCAGGTCGTCCGTGATCGCCACCTACGGTCCCGGCCAGTTCACCGGCGAGACCAATCAGCTGTCTGGCCATGCAACCCTGGCATCGGTGGTCGCGGGCGAGAAAGGCGTAGTGGCAATACCCTTTGATGCACCGCATCTTCGCGCGCTCGTCATCGGGTCGGCAGATGTTGGTGAGGCGATCATGCGCGCCTTTATCCTCCGTCGCGTTTCACTGATCGATGAAGGGCGGGTTGGCGGTGCAGGGTCGGTTCTGGTTGGACGCCGGGATAGCCCTGATATCGTGCGGCTGTCTGGATTTCTCACCCGCAACGGCTATCCCCACGCCATCATCGCCGCATGCGAGGCCGAGGGGCGCGAGTTGGTTAAACGGCTCGGCATCGCACCGGAAGATCTGCCCTTGATGATCTGCCCGAACGGCACACTGCTCAAAAATCCGTGCGACGCGGATGCCGCGACCTGCCTTGGCATCATCCCGGACCTCGATCCGACGAGCGTCTATGACGTGGCAGTCGTCGGAGCGGGACCGGCTGGGCTGGCTACTGCCGTTTACGGGGCATCTGAGGGACTGTCCGTTCTGGTTCTCGATTCACGGGCTTTCGGTGGCCAAGCAGGCGCATCCGCCCGTATTGAAAATTATCTTGGCTTTCCAACTGGCATCTCGGGACAGGCTCTTGCGGGCCGGGCCTTCAATCAGGCGACGAAGTTCGGTGCCAAGCTCGCGATCCCGCTGACCGTCGGAAAGCTGTGCTGTCATGGAAATGAAGCGGAAGCTCCGTTCTCTCTCGAGCTCAGCAATGGATGTATCGCACAGGCGCGTTCCATCGTGATCGCGTCAGGAGCGCGCTATCGTCGGCCAGATATCACCAATGTCGAAGAGCTGGAGGGGGCTGGCGTCTCCTACTGGGCATCGCCGATCGAGGCCCGCCTCTGCTCCGGAGAGGAAGTCACTCTCGTCGGCGGCGGAAACTCGGCCGGCCAAGCCGTTGCCTACCTATCACCATACGTCAGGCATTTACATCTCGTGGTCCGGCGCCCGCTTGAGCAGACTATGTCCCAGTATCTGATCGATCGGATCGCAGCATTGCCCAATGTCGAACTTCATGTGGACAAGGAGATTGTGGGCCTGCATGGCGACCGAGAGACAGGTCTGACCGGTGCCACCTTCCGCAACACCCGAACCGGCGAGACAGAAGAGTGTGCGTCGCGCCATCTCTTTCTATTCATCGGTGCCGATCCCAATACCCGCTGGTTAGATGACTGTGTGGCGATCGACGGAAAGGGATTCGTTCTCACGGGAGACCACATCGATCACGGCGAGCGACTGCAGTTGGAAACGAGTTGCCCCGGCATCTTTGCCGTGGGAGACGCACGCGCCGGCTCCACCAAGCGGGTCGCCGCCGCGGTCGGTGAGGGCGCGGCCGTCATCGCTCAGATTCATTCTTTCTTGGCGCGAAATGTCGGATGAAAGTAAGATAAGGGCCGGTAATCAGTCATTGGCGCCTTCGCCTGGCCCAACTTCGGCAAGCGAGAACGGGCCAAGGCGGCAATGGCAAGGTGGCGAAAATCGCCGCCGAAGCTGGGCGCGCATCGGGGGAATGACCAACCATCGGTAGCTTAGCAGGCCGCGATGCCAGCAGCGCTACAGCCTCCAATTGTGGTTCAAGCCTATAAACACAAAACGCCATCGGGGTGGTTAGACCCAGATAGCGATTGATTTATGACAGAATTGGTTGCGGGGGCAGGATTTGAACCTGCGGCCTTCAGGTTATGAGCCTGACGAGCTACCGGGCTGCTCCACCCCGCGGCAGGAATTTGTTTGAT